>NZ_JAAZQK010000001.1:0-181102 GCF_012275445.1 Rhizobacter sp. SG703
CCGCCGGCGATCCATTCGCCGATGCGGTCGTGCGGCCAGATCCAGATGTCGGGGCCCTTGCCGGCGGCGGCCGCCTGCTGGAACTTGTTGGGCGCATCCTCCGGGTGCTCGACCACCACCTGCACGCCGGTCTTGGCGGTGAACTCCTCGCCGACCTTGGCCAGGCCGTTGTAGCCCTTGTCGCCGTTGATCCAGACCAGCAGCTTGCCGGGCTCGGCGGCCTGCGCGGCGAGGGGCAGCGCGCCGGCCAGGGCCAGGACTGCAGCAGCAGCGGCGAGTCGCTTCAGGTGATGTCGCTTGGTGTTCATCGCTTGTCTCCGTCGGGTGTGTCTTGTGGGGAAGAGGAAAACAGCGTGCGCCCCTGCTCGTCGAACAGGAAGCCGCGCTGCGGCGGGAAACTCAGGTACGCGGTGTCGCCGGTCTTCAGCGGGTTCTCCGGCGCGGTGCGGATCGTCATCGCGTCGGTGGCGCCGCTCTGCGTCGCGCCGGTCAGCGTCACGTGCAGGTACGTGATATCGCCCAGGTGCTCGGCAAGCTGCACGTGCGCGCGCAGCGCGTCCGGGCTCGGCTGCGCGCTCGCGTCGACGTGCTCGGGGCGCAGGCCGACCGTGACCGCGACGCCCGGCTGCAGCGATGAAACATCGGCATCGACCGCCACGCTCGAGCCGTCGGCCAGCGCGATGCGCGCCAGCCCGGCGCTCCGGCCATCGTTCACGCCGACCAGCGTGCCGGCGATGAAGTTCATCCGCGGCGAGCCGATGAAGCCGGCGACGAAGCGGTTGACCGGCCGGTGGTACAGCGCCATCGGCGTGCCCACCTGCTCGATGCGCCCGGCGTTCAGCACGACGATGCGATGGGCCAGCGTCATCGCCTCCACCTGGTCGTGCGTCACGTAGATCATCGTGGTCTTGAGTTCCTGGTGCAGCCGCGACAGCTCCACCCGCATCTGCACCCGCAGCGCCGCGTCCAGGTTCGACAGCGGTTCGTCGAACAGGAACACGCCCGGCTTGCGCACGATCGCGCGGCCGATGGCCACGCGCTGGCGCTGGCCGCCGGACAAGGCCTTGGGCTTGCGCTCCAGCAGGTGCTCGATCTGCAGCACCTGCGCGGCGCGTTGCACCGCCGCGCGCATCTCGTCCTTCGAATACCCCGCCAGCCGCAACCCGAAGGCCATGTTCTCGGCGACCGTCATGTGCGGGTACAGCGCATAGCTCTGGAACACCATCGCGATGCCGCGCTTGGCCGGCGGCACGTCGTTGACCCGCTCGCCGCCGATGTACAGCTCGCCCGACGTGATGTCCTCCAGCCCCGCGATGCAGCGCAGCAGCGTCGACTTGCCGCAGCCCGATGGGCCCACGAACACCAGGAACTCCCCGTCGCGCACCGAAAGGTCCACCCCAGGCAGGATCACCACGTCGTCGAACGCCTTGCGCAGCGACTTCAGTTGCAGGTCGGCCATGGGGTGCGAGTCCTCTGGGTCAAGTGCTCGTCAAAAGGGCCGGCTTCCCAGCCGGCCCCGTACTGCGTCACGGACCCGGCCGCAGCCGGGTCGTCAGGCTGTGAACAGTCCCTTATCAGAACATAAGCTCATCGAAGTACCTCGGCGCCCGCGCGTGCCTTGCTTCGCAGCGGCGGGCGCGTTCAGCGCTACGCAGTCAGGCTCAAAACCAGATTTCAGCCTGGGCACCATAGGAGGTGCCCTTGGTCTTGCCGTCGGCGTTGCCGGTCAGGCCGTTGGCGCCGGAGGCGGCGTTGGCGGCGTTGTTCCACTTCGCGGTGGTGACGTACAGGCGCAGTTCCGGACGGTTCCAGAAGCCCGGGCCGGTCGCCAGCGTCGGCGCGAAGGTGAACTTCGCCAGCTTCTGCGTGTCGCTGTCGTCCGGCTTCTTCTGCACGTACGCCGCTTCGGCCACCAGCTTGAAGTTCTTGGTCAGCGCGTACGAGCCGCGCCCGCCCACCGACACCGACTTCACGTTGGTCGTGTTGCCCAGGCCGTCGTCCAGCTTGTCGTGTTGGAACATCACCATGCCCTGCCCGCCGAACGGGCCGACCTGCCAGCCCGGGCTCTCGACGATGCGGTAGCTCTTGTTGCCCGAGTTCGCACCCAGGTTGCCGAAGTTGCCGTTCAGCCCGGCCGAGCCCTGCGCGTACTGCACCCACAGGATGTTGGTGCCGCCCAGCCCCAGCGCGTTGTCCTGGTTGTGCTGCGCGGTCAGCCCGAAGCCGTTCTTGCCGTCGGTGAAGTCGCCCTTCGTGATCGTGCCCACGATGCGCAGCTTGCCGCCCGGGTTCACCACCAGCTCCGAGAAGTCCACGTTCACGCGCGAGCCCGGCTTGGTCGAGTCGGCGCTGTCCGAGCGGAACGCCGCGATCGCCAGCTTGCCGCCGCCGACGTCCATGCTGTCCGCACCGGCGCCCACGCCCGACAGGTTCACGAAGAACGTGTCGACGATGTGCACGTCCGCGCGGCCGTAGAAGCGCTTGCCGATCCAGAAGTTCGTGTTCGGGGCGATGTCGTAGCCCTTGCCCTCGACATACATCTGGTTGATGCCCAGCTTGCTGTGGTCCAGCGACTGGTTCGTCGCCGGCTGCCCGCTCAGGCCGCGGTCCACTGCGCCGGTGTCGGTGCCATTGCTGTACAGGTTGGTCATCAGCGCGGCCTTGTATTCCACGCCATCGGCCTTGAAGCCCTGGCTCAGCAGGAACTCGCCGTAGAAGTCGCACTCGTTGCCGAGCCGGTACTTCATGCCTTCTCCGCCCAGCCCGTAGCAGGCGCGCGACGAGTCCTTCGACGTGGCACCCGGGCCGGTGCGGAAGTAGCCGCCCCAATCGACGGCTTGTGCAGAGGTGGCGCTCAACAGACCCATCGCGGCGGCAACGGTTGCGAGCTTGAACTGACTCTTCATCAACTGACTCCTCAGAGGTTTTGCTTTGAAATGTGCCGAGCGCCTGGTCTGGGGGGACCCATTGCTGCAGCGGTTGGGGGAAACGGGCTGGGGCGAGCGGTTCGCAGTTCGCCCCGAATGGCTGGAAACGTGCGTTGTCTTCCTTGTGCCAGCGAGTAGCACGGCTACATCGTTGGCTGTAATGTTTTGTCAAGGTTGACTCTAGTAATCCGACTACAGCCGGTAAACGCGGGTTTTCCCGTCGTTTATCACAATAACCACACCCATCAGGGAAGTCCCGAATGCCCAGCTGCCGATACTTTGCGGCCGGCTTGGCTATCATGAAAAGTAGTTTGGCTACAAAGTCGAGCGCACGGTTCGGGTGCATGGCGCGCCGGGCGGAGCGCTTCGAGGGGGCGCACTCCGCGTCGGAGGCCGCGTGCGAATGGTCGCGCTGCGGCGAGGACCGTTGCCACGGGGTTTGCCTGCGGTGACTCGAACGAGAGAACGTTGACATGCAGGCAGATTCATATCCGCGGTGGGTCGGTGACGTCGGTGGCACGAACGCGCGTTTCGCGCTGCAGCTGGCGCCTGGCGCCGAGCTGAGCGCCGTCGACACCCTTCCGGCGGCCGATCACCCGACGCTGCAGGATGCGATGGCGCATTACCTGCAAACGCATTCGCCGGCGGTGCGCCCGCGCTGGTGCGCGATCGGCATCGCCAATCCGATCGTCGGCGACCGGGTGCAGATGACCAACCACCACTGGTCGTTCTCGATCGAGGCGGTGCGCCGGACGCTCGGCCTCGAGCGGCTGTTGCTGATCAACGACTTCACGGCGCTCGCGCTGTCGCTGCCGTCGCTGAAGCCGGCCGAACTGCGGCAGGTGGGCGGCGGGGCGGTGGTCGACGGCGCGCCGGTCGGGCTGATCGGCCCGGGCACCGGGCTCGGCGTGTCGGGCCTGTTGCGGGTGCCGGGCAGCGAGCGCGTGGTGCCGCTGAACGGGGAGGGCGGCCATGTGACGCTCGGCGGCGCGACGCCGCGCGAGGATGCGGTGATTGCGGCGTTGCGCCAGCGCTACGGCCATGCGTCAGCCGAGCGGGCCTTGTCGGGCCCGGGGCTGGTGAGCCTGTACGAGGCGCTGTGCCAGGTCGACCGCGCCACCGCGCATCCGTTGAGCGCGGCCGAGGTCAGCGAGCGCGCAGTGGCGGCGAGCGACGCGCATTGCGTCGAGGCGCTCGACATGTTCTTCGCGCTGCTCGGCAGCGTGGCCGGCAACCTGGCGCTGTCGCTCGGCACGCGCGGCGGGATGTACATCGGCGGCGGCATCGTGCCGCGCCTGGGCGACCGGATCGACCGATCGACCTTCCGCGAGCGCTTCATCGCGAAGGGGCGGTTCCGGGCCTACCTGGATGCGATGCCGACCTTCGTGGTGCAGGCCAGCACCTCGCCGGCCTTGCTCGGCGCGCTGCGGGCGCTGGACGACCTGTAGCCGGCCGGAGCGGATCGAGCGCCGGGCCGATCCCAGGCGGCCCCGCCGGGCGAGGGGTTGTCATGCCACCCGGATTGGCATCCGGGTGACGGGTCAGGCCTCCGAAGCGCCGCCCATCGCGTGGCTGAAGCCGCCGTCCACATAGGTGATTTCGGACGTCACGCCGGCCGCGAGGTCGGACAGCAGGAAGGCCGCGACGTTGCCGACGTCGTCGATCGTCACGTTGCGGCGCAGCGGCGCGTTCTGCTCGACCACGTCGAGTATCTTGCCGAAGCCCTTGATGCCGGATGCGGCCAGCGTCTTGATCGGCCCGGCCGAGATGCCGTTGACCCGCACCCCCTTCGGGCCCAGGCTGGCCGCCAGATAGCGGACCGAGGCCTCGAGCGAGGCCTTCGCCAGCCCCATCGTGTTGTAGCTGGGAACGCTGCGGATCGCCCCCAGATAGCTCAGCGTCAGCAACGCGGCCTTCGGGGTCAGGCGCGAGGCGGCTGCCTTGGCCATCGCCGGGAAGCTGTAGCTGGAGATGTCGTGGGCGATCCGGAAACTCTCGCGCGACAGGCCGTCGAGAAAATCGCCGGCAATCGCTTCGCGCGGTGCGAAACCGATCGAATGGACGAAACCGTCGAACTGTGGCCAGGTTTCGCCGAGCTGGTTGAACATCGCGTCGATCTGTTCGTCGCTCGCGACATCGCAATCGAACAACAGCGTGGAGTCGAACTCGGCGGCAAACTCGGCCACGCGGTCCCGGAAGCGTTCTCCGACGTAGCTGAACGCCAGTTCGGCGCCTTCGCGCCGGCAGGCACGTGCGATGCCGTAGGCGATCGAGCGGTTGGACAGAACGCCGGTGATCAGGAAGCGCTTGCCGGCCAGGAATCCCATGGAGTCTCCAGTCTGGTGTCATCAAAAGGGGGTGCTCATTCTGGCATGCACATGGGCTTGCCCGTCACAACCCTTGCCGCGTGCTCGCTCAGCGAGATACAATGCGTCTTTCGCAAGAAAACTGCATGGGCGGATTCTTCCAGCCCATTTTTTTTGCTTCTCCACATTTTCATAACCTCTGAAGACACTCGCTGGATGAATTGGCAAGACGTTGTTGAACGCACCGTGACCGGGCTGGGTTACGACCTCGTGAGCTGCGATCGCAGTCCCAAGGGTTTGCTGCGTGTCTTCATCGACCGGTTGCAGAATGATCCGAACGGTGAGTTCATCGTGGTCGAGGATTGCGAGAAGGTGACCCGCCAGCTGCAGCACGTGCTGGAGGTCGAAGGGTGCGCCTATGAGCGCCTGGAAGTGTCGTCGCCGGGGCTGGACCGGCCGCTGAACAAGCCTGCCGACTACCAGCGATTCGCCGGCTCGGAAATCGAGCTGACGCTGAAGATGCCGTTCCAGGGCCGCAAGAAGTACCGCGGCGTGCTGGAGGCCCTGGGGGAGCAGTGGCGCCTGGTGTTCAACGACGGCAAGGTCGACCAGGCCCTGGAATTTTCGTTCGAGGAAGTGCGGGACGCCCACTTGGTGCCCGTCCTCGATTTCAAGGGCCGGCGCTTTGCGCAGCCGGCTGCTGCGCCGCACGACGCCGACGTGCAGGCCGAAGATGTTGACGGAGATCCTAAGAATGAATCGTGAACTCTTGATGCTGGTCGATGCCATCTCGCGCGAGAAGAGCGTGGATCGCGAAGTCGTGTTCGGCGCGGTCGAGGCCGCCCTGGCCTCGGCCAGCAAGAAGCTGCACGGAGGCGAGGTCGACATGCGCGTCACCGTCGACCGCGAGAGCGGCGAATATGAAACCTTCCGCCGCTGGCACGTGGTGCCGAACGAGGCCGGCCTGCAACTGCCCGATTCCGAGATCCTGCTGTTCGAGGCGCTCGAGCAGATCCCCGACATCGAGGTCGACGACTACATCGAGGAACCGGTCGACTCGGTGTCGATCGGCCGCATCGGCGCCCAGGCGGCCAAGCAGGTCATCCTGCAGAAGATCCGCGACGCCGAGCGCGAGCAGCTGCTCAACGACTTCCTGTCGCGCGGCGAGAAGATCTTCGTCGGCACCGTCAAGCGCCTCGACAAGGGCGACGTGATCGTCGAATCCGGCCGGGTCGAAGGACGCCTGAAGCGCAGCGAGATGATCCCGAAGGAAAACCTGCGCTCCGGCGACCGCGTCCGCGCCTTCATCGCCGAGGTCGATTCGACGCTGCGCGGCCCGCAGATCGTGCTGTCGCGCAGCGCGCCCGGCTTCATGATCGAGCTGTTCGCCCAGGAAGTGCCCGAGATCGAGCAGGGCCTGCTGGAGATCAAGTCGTGCGCCCGCGATGCGGGTTCGCGCGCCAAGATCGCGGTGATCTCGCACGACAAGCGGGTCGATCCGATCGGCACCTGCGTCGGCGTGCGCGGTTCGCGCGTCAACGCGGTCACCAACGAACTCGCCGGCGAGCGTGTCGACATCGTGCTGTGGTCCGAAGACCCGGCGCAGTTCGTGATCGGCGCTCTGGCCCCGGCCAACGTGCAGTCGATCGTCGTCGACGAAGAGCGCCATGCGATGGACGTCGTCGTCGATGAAGAGAACCTCGCGATCGCGATCGGCCGCGGCGGCCAGAACGTGCGCCTGGCTTCCGAGATGACCGGCTGGCGCATCAACATCATGACGGCTGAAGAGTCGCAGGCGAAGCAGAGCGAGGAGTCCGACAGCGTTCGCAAGCTGTTCGTCGACAAGCTCGACGTCGACGCCGAAGTGGCCGACATCCTGATCGCCGAAGGCTTCAGCAGCCTCGAGGAAGTGGCCTACGTCCCGATGCAGGAAATGCTCGAGATCGAAGGCTTCGACGAAGACACCGTCAACGAGCTGCGCACGCGGGCCAAAGACGCTTTGCTGACGATGGAGATCGCCCGCGAAGAGAAAATGGAAGACGTTTCGCAGAACCTGCGCGACCTCGAAGGGCTGGACCCGGCCCTGATCCCGAAGCTGACCGAGAGCGGGATCAACACACGCGATGACCTCGCCGACCTGGCGGTCGACGAGCTGACTGAAATTGCCGGCATCGGGGAAGACCAGGCCAAGGCATTGATCATGAAGGCACGCGAACACTGGTTCACGACCTGACATTGAACGACCTGATGCCCCAACGCCCGATCGAACGCTGCACTGCAAGTACCAAGCAAGGATATTCACAATGGCTGTGACCACCGTCGCCCAGTTGGCTGCTGAGCTCAATCGCCCGGCGGCTGCGCTGCTCGAGCAGCTCCAGTCGGCCGGCGTCGCGAAGGCGTCGAGCGACGACGCGCTGACCGAGTCCGACAAGGAGCGACTGCTTGACTACCTCCGCACCGCCCATGGCACGGGCGGGGGCGAGCGCAAGAAGATCACGCTGACCCGCAAGTCGACCAGCGAGATCAAGCAGGCCGATTCGAGCGGCAAGGCGCGCACGATCCAGGTCGAGGTGCGCAAGAAGCGCACCTTCGTCAAACGCGATGAATCGGCGCCGTCCGAAGAGCCGGCAGCGCCGGTCGTCGACGACGCCGAACTGCAGCGCCGCGAGGTCGAGGCCCAGGCCCAGGCCGAGCTGCTGCGCCGCCAGGAAGAAGAACTGGCCGAGAAGCGCCGCCTGCGCGAGGAGCAGGAAGCCCGCGAACGCGAGGCCGCCGAGGCCCGCGCACGTGAAGCCGCCGAGGCCGCCGCGAAGGCCGCCGCCGAGGAAGCCGCGAAAGCGGCCGCCGCCGCGGCTGCTGCCGCGAAGGCCGCCGCGGCTGCGCCGACCGCGCCGACGCCGGCACCTGCCGCGAAGGCCGCGGCCGCCGCGGCCAAGGCGGCGCCGGCACCGACCGCCGCGCCGGTTGCCGCGGCGCCGGCTGCGCCTGTCGAGCCGCCGAAGCCCGCGTTGCGCGTGATCAAGGCTGCCGACGTCGTCGACGAAGAGAAGCAGCGCGCCGCCGACCTCGCCAAGCGCCGCAAGGCCGCCGAGGACGAAGCCGCCGCGATCCGCGCGATGATGAACGCGCCGAAGAAGGTGCTGACGGCCAAGAAGCCCGAAGAACCGCCGAAGCCGGAAGCCGGCAAGGAAGGCATCAAGGGCACGATCCACAAGCCGGCTGCCGCGCCGGGGACGACCACGGCCGCCGCCGCGAAGCCGGGCGACAAGCCGGGCGACAAGAAGTCCGTCAAGTCCGAGAAGCTGTCGTCGAGCTGGGCCGATGACGCCGCGAAGAAGCGCGCGCTGAAGACCCGCAACGACGCCGCGGCCCGGCCGGGCTGGCGTGCGCCTCGCGGGGGCCGCCGTGGCGACCGCAACGATTCGCAGGGCGGCAACTTCAATGCACCGCCTGAGCAGCAGATCCAGGAAGTGCACGTGCCGGAGACCATCAGCGTCGCCGACCTCGCGCACAAGATGTCGGTGAAGGCGTCCGAGGTCATCAAGCAGTTGATGAAGCTCGGCCAGATGGTGACGATCAATCAGCAGCTGGACCAGGAAACGGCCATGATCCTCGTCGAGGAAATGGGCCACAAGGCGTTCGCTGCGAAGCTGGACGACCCGGAAGCCTTCCTCGAAGACACCCAGGCCGAATCGACGCACGAAGAACTGCCGCGCGCACCGGTGGTCACCGTCATGGGTCACGTCGACCATGGCAAGACCTCGCTGCTCGACTACATCCGCCGTGCCCGCGTGGCCGCCGGCGAAGCCGGCGGCATCACGCAGCACATCGGCGCGTACCACGTCGACACGCCGCGCGGCATGATCACCTTCCTCGACACCCCGGGTCACGCGGCCTTCACGGCGATGCGTGCCCGCGGTGCCAAGGCGACCGACATCGTCATCCTGGTGGTGGCGGCGGACGACGGCGTGATGCCGCAGACCAAGGAAGCCATCTCGCACGCCAAGGCGGCCGGGGTGCCGATCGTCGTCGCGATGAACAAGATGGACAAGCCCGAGGCCAACGTCGAGCGCCTGAAGTCGGAGCTGGTGGCCGAACAGGTCGTGCCGGAAGACTTCGGTGGCGATTCGCCGTTCGTGCCGGTGTCGGCCAAGACCGGGATGGGCATCGACCAGTTGCTGGAGCAGGTGCTGCTGCAGGCCGAGGTGCTGGAACTGAAGGCACCGAAAGATGCGCCGGCCAAGGGCCTGGTGATCGAAGCCCAGCTCGACAAGGGCCGCGGCCCGGTCGCGACGGTGCTGGTGCAGTCGGGCACGCTGAAGCGTGGCGACGTGGTGCTGGCCGGCTCGACCTACGGCCGCGTGCGCGCCATGCTCGATGAAAACGGCAAGCCGGCGACCGAAGCCGGTCCGTCGTTGCCGGTCGAGATCCAGGGCTTGACCGAAGTGCCGCAGGCCGGCGACGAGTTCATGGTGCTGGCCGACGAACGCCGGGCGCGCGAGATCGCGACCTTCCGTTCGGGCAAGTACCGCGACGTCAAGCTGGCCAAGCAGCAGGCCGCCAAGCTCGAGAACATGTTCGAGAACATGGGCCAGGGCGAAGCGCAGACGCTGGCACTGATCATCAAGGCCGACGTGCAGGGTTCGCAGGAAGCACTGGCCCAGTCGCTGCTCAAGCTGAGCACCGCCGAGGTCAAGGTGCAGATCGTGCACGCGGCGGTCGGCGGCATCAGCGAGAGCGACATCAACCTCGCGATCGCCTCGAAGGCCGTGATCGTCGGCTTCAACGTGCGTGCCGATGCCGGTGCGCGCAAGCTGGCCGAAGGCAACGGCGTCGACCTGCGCTACTACAACATCATCTACGACGCGGTCGACGACGTGAAGAAGGCGATGACCGGCATGCTGGCGCCGGAGCAGCGCGAAGAGGTGATCGGCACCGCCGAGATCCGCACGGTGTTCGTGGCTTCGAAGATCGGCACGGTGGCCGGCTCGATGGTCACCTCGGGCGTGGTGCGCCGCAACGCGCGCTTCCGCCTGCTGCGCGAGAACGTGGTGGTGTACACCGGTGAAGTCGAATCGGTGCGCCGCCTGAAGGACGACGTGCGCGAAGTCAAGGAAGGCTTCGAGTGCGGTATCAAGCTGAAGAACTACAACGACATCGCCGAAGGCGACCAGCTGGAGTTCTTCGAGGTGAAGGAAGTGGCACGAACGCTGTAAAGCGGAGTGGGTCTCTCCCCCAAACCCCGCCCTCCGAAAGATGGCGGGGTTTGTGTTTGAAGAGAGTCTCGGGAGACCCCCTCGCCCCCGGCAGGAGCCTTGAACATGCGACACAAAAGAGCCATTCCGAACCGCGGTTTCCGCATCGCCGACCAGATCCAGCGCGATCTGGCGGAGCTGATCCGCGACCTGAAGGATCCGCGCATCGGCATGGTCACGCTGCAGGCGGTCGAGGTCACGCCCGACTATGCGCACGCGAAGGTGTTCTTCTCGCTGCTGGTCGGCGACGTGAAGGAATGCGAGGAGGCCTTGAACGAGGCCGCCGGCTTCCTGCGCAACGGCTTGTTCAAGCGGCTGCAGATCCACACCGTGCCGACGCTGCATTTCTATTTCGACCGCACCACCGAGCGGGCGGCCGAATTGAGCGCGCTGATCCAGCAGGCCAATTCGACGCAGGCCAAGGACGACTGATCCGGTGAACGCACAACGCCCGCGCATTCCGCGGCGCGCCGTCCACGGCGTGCTGTTGCTCGACAAGCCGCTCGGCCTGTCGAGCAACGACGCGTTGCAGAAAGCCAAGCGCCTGTACCGCGCCGAGAAGGCCGGCCACACCGGCACGCTGGACCCGCTGGCCACCGGGCTGCTGCCGCTGTGCTTCGGCGCGGCCACCAAGTTCTCGCAGGTCAGCCTGGACGCCGACAAGACCTACCGCGCCACGCTGCAGCTGGGCACCACGACCACCACGGCCGATGCCGAGGGCGAGGTGCTGCAGCGGCGCGAGGTGGACGTGACGCGCGCGCAACTGCAGGCCGCGATCGAGCGCTTCACCGGCCCGATCCGCCAGGTGCCGCCGATGCATTCGGCGCTGAAGCACGAAGGCCGCGCGCTGTACGACTACGCGCGCGCCGGCATCGAGATCGAGCGCGAGGCGCGCGAGGTGACGATTCATCGCATTGCCATCGTTGATGACCACCATGCGGACGAGACTGCCGGTGAAAACAACCGCTGGACGCTCGACGTGCGCTGCTCGAAGGGCACCTACATCCGCACGCTGGCCGAAGACATCGGCGAAGCGCTCGGCTGCGGCGCCCACCTGGCTGCGCTGCGCCGCACCGAGACCGGTGGCCTGACGCTCGGCCAGGCGCTCACGCTGGAGCAACTGGCCGGCATGGACGAAGCACAGCGCGAAGCCGCGTTGCTCGATGCCGATGCGCTGCTGGCCGACTGGCCGGTGGTGCGCCTCGGCGACGAAGACGCCGGCCGATTCCTGAGCGGCCTGCGCCGCCGCCTGCCGCTGGCAGATGCGGAGCAGGTCCGCGTGTACGGCCCCGACCCCCGTGCGTTCCTCGGCAGCGGCCGGGTGAATGCCGGAGAACTGATTTCGACGAGGCTCTTGAGCCCGGTGGAGGTGCAAGGCCTCCTGAAGACACCTTGAACGCAGAGAGCACGTCATGACCCGACAGATCCGCAACATCGCCATCATCGCCCACGTGGACCATGGCAAGACCACGCTGGTGGACCAGCTGCTTCGCCAGAGCGGCACCTTCCGCCAGAACGAGAAGGTCACCGAACGGGTGATGGACAGCAACGACCTCGAAAAGGAACGTGGCATCACCATCCTCGCGAAGAACTGCGCGGTGGAATGGAAGGGCACGCACGTCAACATCGTCGACACCCCGGGGCACGCCGACTTCGGCGGCGAGGTCGAGCGCGTGCTGTCGATGGTCGACAGCGTGCTGCTGCTGGTCGACGCCGTCGAAGGCCCGATGCCGCAGACCCGCTTCGTCACCAAGAAGGCGCTGGCGCTCGGCCTGAAGCCGATCGTCGTCGTCAACAAGGTCGACCGCCCCGGTTCGCGCATCGACTACGTGATCAACGCGACCTTCGAGCTGTTCGACAAGCTCGGCGCGACCGAAGAGCAGCTCGATTTCCCGGTGGTGTATGCCTCCGGCCTGAACGGCTGGGCCACGCTGACCGCCGGCGAGACCGGCACCGACCTGGCGCCGCTGTTCGACGCGATCCTGAAGCACGTGCCGGCGCACGAAGGCGACCCGGCCGGACCGCTGCAGCTGCAGATCTGCTCGCTGGACTACTCCACCTATGTCGGCCGCATCGGCATCGGCCGGGTCAACCAGGGCACGCTGAAGCCGATGCAGAACGTGGCCGTGTTCAGCGGCCCGGACAGCACGCCGTTCAACGCCCGCGTCAACCAGGTGCTGAAGTTCGAAGGCCTGGAGCGCCAGCAAGCCACTGAAGCCGGCCCCGGCGACATCGTGCTGATCAACGGCATCGAGGACATCGGCATCGGCGTCACGCTGACCAGCATCGACGACCCGAAGCCGCTGCCGATGCTGAAGGTCGACGAGCCGACGCTGACGATGAACTTCTGCGTCAACAACTCGCCGCTGGCCGGCCGCGAAGGCAAGTTCGTCACCAGCCGCCAGATCTGGGACCGCCTGCAGCGCGAGCTGCAGAGCAACGTGGCGCTGAAGGTCCGCGAGACCGACGAAGACGGCATCTTCGAGGTGTCGGGCCGCGGCGAACTGCACCTGACCATCCTGCTGGAAACCATGCGCCGCGAGGGCTACGAGCTGGCCGTCAGCAAGCCGCGCGTGGTGTTCAAGGAGGTCGACGGCGAGCGCCACGAGCCGATCGAGATGGTGACGGCCGACGTCGAGGACCAGCACCAGGGTGCGGTGATGCAGGCGATGGGCGAGCGCAAGGGCGAGCTCGTCAACATGGAGCCGGACGGCATGGGCCGCGTGCGCCTCGAGTACAAGATCCCGGCGCGCGGCCTGATCGGTTTCCAGAACGAGTTCCTGAACCTGACGCGCGGCACCGGCCTGATCAGCAACATCTTCGACGGCTACGAAGCCTTCAAGGGCGAGATCGAAGGCCGCAAGAACGGCGTGCTGATCAGCCAGGACGACGGCGAGATCGTGACCTACGCGCTCGGCAAGCTCGATGACCGCGGCCGCATGTTCGTGAAGCCGGGCGACCCGGTGTACGAAGGCATGATCGTCGGCATCCACAGCCGCGACAACGACCTGATCGTCAACGCGGTGCGTGCGAAGCAGCTGACCAACTTCCGCGTCTCCGGCAAGGAAGACGCGATCAAGATCACGCCGCCGATCATCCTGACGCTGGAGTACGGCGTGGAGTTCATCGCCGACGACGAGCTGGTCGAGATCACGCCGAAGTCGATCCGCGTGCGCAAGCGCCACCTGAAGGAACACGACCGCAAGCGCGCTTCCCGCAGCGAGTGACATGACCCACGGGCGGGCGGTGGCGGGCATGCTGCTCGTCACGCTGATGTGGAGCATCGCCGGCGTGGTGACGCGCCAGCTCGAATCGGCGCGCAGCTTCGAGGTGACGTTCTGGCGCAGCCTGGCCACGTTCGTGTGCCTGGGCGGCTACTACGCCTGGGCGCACGGCCGCAGCACGCTGGCGCTGCTGCGCGCAGGCGGGCGGCCGCTGTGGGTCTCGAGCGTGATGTGGAGCGTGATGTTCACCTGCTTCATGGTGGCGCTCACGCTGACCACGGTGGCCAACGTGCTGATCACGATGGCGCTCGCGCCGCTGATCACCGCGGTGCTGGCGCGATTCACGCTCGGCCACCCGGTCGCGCGGCGCACCTGGGCCGCGATCGTGCTGGCCGGGTTGGGCATCGCCTACATGTACGGGCAGGGTGTCAGCTCGGAGCCGCAGCACGTCATCGGCACGCTGGTCGCGCTGGGCGTGCCCATCGCGAGCGCGATCAACTGGAACACGCTGCAGCGCAGCGGCACCAGCGTCGACCTGGTGCCGGCGCTGCTGCTGGGCTCGCTGATCTCGGCCATCGTCACGCTGCCGTTGTCGCTGCCGCTGCAGGCGTCGGTGCACGATGTCGGCTTGCTCGGCCTGCTGGGGCTGGTGCAACTGGCGATCCCGTGCGTGCTGGCGGTGCGGCTGGCGCGCCACCTGCCGGCGCCGGAGATGTCGCTGCTGGCGCTGCTGGAGATCGTGTTCGGCATCGCGTGGGCGTGGCTGGGCACCAGCGAGCAGCCGTCGATGGCGGTGATCGTCGGCGGCAGCCTGGTGCTGGGCACCTTGTTCGTCAATGCATGGGTCGGGTTGCGGGAGGCACGGGCATGAGCGCTTCGACATCCAGTTCGTCATTCGTCATCGCAGAAGTGCAGGGCGGCATCGGCCTGCTGACGCTGAACCGGCCGCAGGCGCTGAATGCGCTGTCGCTGTCGATGATCCGCGACATCACGCGCGCGCTGCTGGCGTGGCGCGACGATGCGGCGGTGCAGGCCGTCGTGGTGCGCGGTGCCACGCTGGAGGGCAAGGGCGTGGCCTTCTGCGCCGGCGGCGACATCCGCTTCTTCCACCAGGCGGCGCTGGCCGGCAACCCGGAACTGGAAGATTTCTTCACCGAGGAATACGCGCTCAACCACCTGATCCACACCTATCCGAAGCCCTATGTCGCGCTGATGGACGGCATTGTGATGGGCGGCGGCATGGGCATCTCGCAAGGCGCCTCGCTGCGCGTGGTGACCGAGCGCACGAAGATGGCGATGCCGGAGACGCACATCGGGCTGTTCCCTGACGTCGGCGGTGGTTGGTTCCTCGCGCGCTGCCCGGGGCGGCTCGGTGAGTACCTGGCGCTGACGGGGCAGATCCTCGGCGCGGGCGATGCGATCGCGTGCGGGTTGGCGGATGTGTGCGTGGCAAGCGGCGAGTTGCCGGCGCTGGTCGAGGCCTTGGTCGACCAGCCGCACGAGAACGCTGCGCAACTGCAGGCCGCAGTGCGCGCGCGGGCGGTGGCGCCGGCGGCCACGAGCGTTCTCGATCGTGCGGCCATCGACCGGCACTTTGCGGCCGAGTCGTTGATCGGCATCGTCGAATCGCTGAAGGGTGATTCGAGCGAGTGGGCCCAGGCCACGCTCGCGACGCTGGGCAAACGCTCGCCGCTGATGATGGCGGTGACGCTGGAGCAAGTGCGGCGTGCCCGCACGATGACGCTGGCCGACGACCTGCGCATGGAGCGCGATCTGGTGCGCCGCTGCTTCCAGCTGCGCCCGGGCGCGGCGAGCGAGACCGTCGAAGGCATCCGCGCACTGGCGGTCGACAAGGACCACAACCCGCGCTGGAACCCGGCGCGCATCGACGACGTGACGCCGGCGATGGTGGCGGCGTTCTTCGAGAGCCCGTGGCCGGGGTTTGCGCATCCGTTGGCTGGACTGAATCGGGCAGCATAGCCCCAAGCTGTTTGTAGAAGAGCGGAACCCTCGGTTGGGCTGCGTTGCTCAGGGTGGCACAAGCTGCTGTTGAGCAGCGCCAAACGAGGAATTCCCATGACCAAGGTCCGCTCGCTGAGCTACAACATCGACACCAACATTGCGCGTACGGAAGAGGGCTACGCGCGGGAGACCCATCCCGCATGGCGCGCCAATGCGCGCGCTCCCGAGGTCGTCGAAGCGCTCGACGCGGTCCTGGTGGCGAAGCGACCGGACGTGGTCAACATTCAGGAATGTCGCCAGTTCGAGACCAAGTTTGGCGACGCCGTGGATTCGCTCACACCGCTTCTCGATCAGTTCAAGTTGCGAGGATACGAAGCACTCGTGAACAACTACAACGAGGCAGGCGGCGACAAGGCGTTCAAGTTCATCACGGCATACGACCCGCAAAAGCTGACGCTAGAAGGCAGCTACATGCGCTATTTCACCCGAACGCCGAGTCAACCAACTGTTCGCCCCGACACGAGCGGTATGTCGCCTGAAGAGGCCAAAGCCGTGGCCGATCAGATCAAGGATCACAACTTCGGATCCGAGTGGGAACGGGGGGTGCAGGTCACGAAGTTCAAGCATCGCGATGAGGACGAACCGTTCTATTCAATCAACGTTCACCTTGACCTCCCTGAGCAGCATCGACTATGGGAGAGGTTGTCGCTTCACTGGCATCCGAACAGCACCGGCAAGAGGCCAATGACGCGCTATCGAAAGCTTCACATCCCTTCAATCCACACGCGTTCCTTGCGTCATTGCAGCCTGAATGCCGTAAGGCAATGATCAGTGTCTTGTTCCAGCGTTGCCCCGCATTGGGCGGCACCTTGGATCGGGTATTTCAGCGAGGATTCGAGAGGACGAAATGCAAGCTTCTGCCGGCGGCGTGCCACGACACGTCCGGCATCACCTCGTTCAACAACGAAGACCAGGTGAAAAAGTACATCAACGATCACGACAGCGAACCGGCGTTTGCATCGGATCACCAACCAATCCTGACTTCCTACGCATGGGGGTGATCCCCTCCATCGGATGGGTGCTAGGGCTTCTCCGAGGGGCCAGGTTCGACGGCCCGCCCTAGCATCAGCCTCATTCCCCAGGGAGAGGCCCATGAAGCAGCTGTCCGGTCTGGACGCGTCCTTCCTCTACATGGAGACGCCCGAGATGCCGATGCACGTCGGCGCGCTGCACCTGTTCGAGCTGCCGGCCAGCTACAAGGGCAGCTTCGTCGCCGACGTGCGGCGCCACATCGGTTCGCGCCTGCCGCTGGCGAAGGTGCTGTGCCGCAAGCTCGCGTGGATGCCGTTCAACCTGGCCAACCCGGTGTGGGTCGATGCCCAGCCCGATCTTGCGCAGCACATCGTCGGCATCAAGCTGCCCCGCGGCAGCGGCCTCGCCGAACTCGATGAACAGGTCAGCCGCCTGCACCCCGTGCTGCTCGACCGCGAACGCCCGCTGTGGAAGTTCCACGTCTTCGAAGGGCTCGCGTCGGGGCCGGACAAGGAGAAGCGCGTCGCCCTCTACACGCAGCTGCACCACGCCGCCGTCGACGGCCAGGCCGCGATCGCGCTGGCCCAGGCCATCCTCGATGTGCAGGCCACGCCGCGCAACATCGACCACGAGGCGCGCCCCGCGAAGAAGCTCGACATCGGCCTCGCCAGCCTGCTGAGTGGCGTGCTCGCGAACCAGCTGCAGCAGTACGGCAAGCTCGTGAAGGCCTTGCCATCGACGGTGGGGGCCCTGTCGCAGATGGCGGAGAAGGGCGCCCGCAGCGTCGCCGGCCGTGCCGTGGCCCAGGTGCGCGGCGGCACCGCCGAAGCGTCGATCGGCCTCGCCCCGCGCACCCGGCTCAACGCCTCGGTGACCGCCGGCCGAGCCTTCGCCGGCGTCAGCCTGCCGATCGCGCAGGTCAAGGCGCTGCGCCGCGCGCACGACGCGACGCTGAACGACGTCGTGCTGATGCTGTGCGGCGGCGCACTGCGGCGGCACTTCCTGCAGCACGGCCCGCTGCCGCGCAAGTCGATGGTGGCGGCGGTGCCGGTGTCGACCCGCGCGGCCGGCGACACCACCGCGAACAACCAGGCCTCGATGACGGTCGTCAACCTCGGCACCCACATCGCCGACCCGATGGAGCGTCTGCGCTACGTGCAGGCCGCCAGCGCGGCGATGAAATCCACGCTCGGCAGCGTCAAGAGCCTGATGCCGAGCGACTTTCCGTCGCTCGGCGTGCCGTGGCTGATGAGCACCGTCACGTCGCTGTACGGCAAGGCGAGGGTGGCCGACCGCATCCCGCCGATCGCCAACGTCGTGATCTCGAACGTGCCCGGGCCGGCGTTTCCGCTCTACATGGCCGGCGCGAAGATGCTGACCAACTACCCGGCCTCGATCGTCGTGCATGGCATCGCACTCAACATCACGGTGCAGAGCTATGACGAATCGCTGGACTTCGGGCTGATGGCCTGCGCGAAGGCGATGCCCGAGGTGGCCGAACTGGCGGACCACCTGCAGGCCTCGCTGGCCGAGTTGCTGGCGTTGCCGGCCACCGCCAAGCCGGTCGCGCCTGTCGCGAAGGTGACACCGTCGTCTGCTGCCAAGCGCCGCACCAGGCCCCATGCCGAGCCTAGGGCGAAGGCTCCAGCCAAACTCGCGGCTGCTCGCTGATTGCCCACTAAGATGCAGGTGTGTTCACGACGGCCCGACGAGGCCCTCCACCATGCCCCGTGACGGCGCGCAGCAGTTTCCCGGTGACGACCTGAAAGCCCCCAACGCCTTGCTCCTGATGCTGGAAGGGCGTGCGCCGTGGGAGCTCGCGGCGATGCTCGCATCGACGCCGGTGCTGAACCGCGCGCTCGACAAGCTGCCGCCCGGCGACGGCCACCCGGTGCTGGTGTTCCCCGGCCTCGCCGCCGCCGATTTCACGACCGTGCCGCTGCGCAATTTCCTGCGCGACCGCGGCTATGTGCCGTACCCGTGGGAGCAGGGCTTCAACTTCGGCCCGCGCGACGGCGTGCTGCAACGCTGCGTCGAGACCGTCGACGGCCTGCACCAGCGCCACCGGAAGCCGGTCAGCCTGATCGGCTGGAGCCTGGGCGGCGTCTACGCGCGCGAGGTCGCGAAGGAGCGCCCGCACCAGACCCGCTGCGTGATCACGCTCGGCACGCCGTTCACCGGCCACCCGCGCGCGACCAACGCCTGGCGCCTCTACGAATGGGTCAGCGGCCAGAGCGTGCACGACCCGGCGCTGCTGGAGCAGGTGCGCCGGCCGCCGCCGGTGCCGACCACGTCGATCTACTCGCGCACCGATGGCGTCGTCGCGTGGCAGTGCAGCATCAACGACGAATCTCCGCTGGCCGAGAACATCGAGGTGCATGCGAGCCACATCGGCATGGGCATGAACCCGCTGGCGCTCTATGCCATCGCCGACCGGCTCGCGCAGGACCCGGCGCACTGGCACCGCTTTGCGACCGGCGGCGTGCGCAAGTGGTTTTTCAAGGGCGGGTTCTTGAAGACCGCCGGCGCATGAAGCTCTCGGCCAACGGCATTTCGCTCGAGGTCGAGGACCACGGCTCGCCCACCGGCGAGCCGCTGCTGCTGGTGATGGGCCTGGGCATGCAGCTCACCGCCTGGCCCGACGAGCTGGTGGACATGCTGGTGGCGCGCGGCTTCCGGGTGATCCGCTTCGACAACCGCGATGTCGGCCTGAGCCAGGGCTTCGACCAGCTGGGCGTGCCGAACGTGGCGGTGGCGGCGATGAAGTTCGCCTTCCACTTGCCGATCCGCCCGCCGTACCCGCTGCGCGCGCTGGCCGACGACGCCATCGGCGTGCTCGACGCGCTGGGCATCGCGAAGGCCCATGTGTGCGGCGCGTCGATGGGCGGCATGGTGGCGCAGCTGATGGCCATCCATCATCCGCAGCGCCTGAAGAGCCTGACGCTGATGATGACCAGCACCGGCTCGCGCCGCGTGCCGATGGCCACGCCCGAGGTGCGACGCGCGCTGCTGAGCCGGCCGGAGAACCCGCGCGACCCGGCCTCGATCGCGGCGCACCTGGGTCGCTTCATGCATTTGATCGGCAGCCCCGCGTACCGGCCCGATCCGGCGTGGATGCAGGCCAAGCTGCGCGCGGCGGTCGACCGTGCGTACCGACCCGCCGGCACCGCACGCCAACTGGTGGCGATTGCGGCCGATGGCGACCGCAGCCGGCGCCTGGCGGGCGTGACGCTGCCATGCCGCGTGATCCACGGCCAGGCCGACCCGCTGGTGCCGGTGGGTGCGGCGCACGACCTGGCCCGCAAGATCGCCGGTGCCGAGCTCGACCTGATCGACGGCATGGGGCACGACCTGCCGATGCCCTTGCTGCCGCGTTTCGCACAAGGCATCGCGCTGGCCGCCGGGCGGGCCTGAGCGGCCGTCAGCGGCTGCACGGCAGCACTGCGTCGTTGCTGGCTTCAGGCTGCGCGTCGCGTTGATCGGACACACCTTGCTGCAGCCATTCGAGCGCGGCCGCGCCGGGGTCCATTCCTTGCCAATAGGGCTCCGAGATCAGTGCCCACGCGAGGTGCTCAAGATCGCTGCGGTCGACGCGCGGCCATTGTTCGTGCAGGCGCTCGGCGCACTTCAGCGCCCAGTTTTCGGAAGTCATGTCGGGGTTCATCGCAGTCGTTCGGCGGAGTCGAGGAGCGATGCATCGTAGCGATGAACTGTACGAACGTACAGTATTTCCGAGTGCTGTCTGCAGCTGTCAGTTGCGTGCCTCAAAACGTAAGCGCGCTTTGAGCTACGTCCTTGCTTCGCAGCCCATTGTTGGACGCGGGCAGTCAGGCTGGCGTCTCGGCCCGACGCCCGACGAGCACCGGCTGGAACAGAACATTGTCGAGACGCTGAACTTCAAATAGGCCCGCTTCGCTCATTAGCTCCTGCAACCGGTCAGTGGTCACCGCGTAATAGCGACTTGTTAAGACCTGCGTCGTGCAGCGACCGTCAGGCTGTTCAGTCGTGAGGTACATGCGCAAGTCATAGCAGTCGCGATCCCACTCCCACACCTGGACGGCAAGGAAGCGCGTGCCATCACGGTCGAGGTGTAGGCCGTACGGGCGAACGTCGGGTGAGCGGCGCTCAATGGCGCCGTAGTCACGGACCGAGAGCACCAGCCAGCCGCCAGGGCGTAGGACGCGATGGGCATTGCGCAGCGCCTGCAGGATCTCAGCATCGGTCAGCAGGTGTGGCAGGCTGTTATCGCAGACGAGGACAGCGGCGCAGCTGCAGTCGGCCGTGCCTTGCAGTGTGCGAAGGTCGTCGACGCGAACGCTGGCCCGCAGGCCACGTGCATCAAGTTCTTGTCGCAGTCGGGCGACCGCGCCCGGCGAGAGGTCCGAGGCGTCTACCGCGTAGCCCCGGGCGAGCAAGCCCAGCGCCTGCGTGCCAATACCGCAGGCTGCGTCAAGAACAGGCTCGCCCGGCTCCACGCCCCGCATGTGTAGAAGGCGCGCCAGCGCCTCGCCCTGCGTTCGCACGGCGGCATCCCAGTCGCCATAGAGCAGGTGGTAGAAGGGCGCGAGCCGGTCGTAGAAGTCGCTGCTCATTTGGGCGGATCGTTGTCGGGCTGCGGTCAACGATACCGCAGGCGCCCAGTCGAGCCTGCAAGCACAGCGCCCCTCGGCCCCCACGGTCGACGACGGAGCTTCCATCGTGACCGGGACGAGCGCCGCGCCACGCTCCGGCGGTACAACGAGCGCACGCTGGCGCCGCTCGGCGCTCTCGCGGATCCAGCGGCCAAGCTGGTTGGCGTTGACGCCGCACTCGCGTGCCAAGCGCGACACCAGACGCTCTGGGCGCGGTGCACATGGAGACCAGTTCGCCTTTGCCTGCTCGTCGTACACGACCCGTCCATCGCGCTTGTGGTCCACGACCAGCCGGCGCGCCAGCTCTTCCATACCTTCAGACATCGCGTTCCCACTTTGACCTGCGTGGGCACGTAGCCTGTCAGCCTCGGCGCCCGGGCTTGAGGACGTGGTTCAATGACCGCGCACCTCAAAACGCATCACGGCGCGACCTGTTCGTTGCCATAGGTCTTCACCAGGTAGTCGATGATGGCCGGCATGTCGGCGTCGGCGACAGGCGCCTTGAAGACGCCCTTCATGCGCTTGACCATCGCGTCCCAGTAGGGACGTGCGGCGGTCGGCGGCTGGTAGGCCATGTACTCGGCTGAGTGGCAGGCGGTGCAGTGGGCCTGCGCCTTCTCGAAGCCGGGCAGCGCGCTCGGCTTGAGTTGCAGGCCGTCGGGCGGCAGTTCGATGTTCTTCGGCACCGCGGGCGCCGGCGTCGGCCACGCGGTGGCAAGTGCGATGGCGACCAGCGCGAGCGCAAGCAGGGACGAACGATTCTTCATGGCCTGGCTCCTCATGCGGCGTGGACGCGGATCGATTCGACGACGTTGCGCATGTAGCCCGCGGGCTGCCACAGCGCTTCCATCGGCTGGCTCTGGCCGGAGCGGTTCCAGGCCCGCACGCGCAGCTCGTGCGGACCCCTGTCGGGCGTGAAGCCGAAGCTGAACTCGCGGAACGAGTAGCGGCCGATGTCGGTGCCGAGCTTCGCGCCACGC
This sequence comes from Rhizobacter sp. SG703, assembly GCF_012275445.1. Classification (GTDB taxonomy): domain Bacteria; phylum Pseudomonadota; class Gammaproteobacteria; order Burkholderiales; family Burkholderiaceae_C; genus Rhizobacter. Next base: position 22,318 of record NZ_JAAZQK010000001.1, read on the forward strand.
CAGCTCTGGCCGCCGTCGGTCGAGTACGCGACCTCCCGGATGCCCTGGCCGCCGTCGAACGCGATGCCGCGCACGGCGATCGGCTGGCCGGCGTTCACGCGCGCACCATCGGCCAGCGAGGTGATGAAGGAGCGCACGTTGAAGCGGCCGATCGGGCGCGTCGACTTCGGGGTCGTGCCGGGCTCGATGCAGGTGCAGTCGTTGTCGGGCACGCGGTAGGCGGTCTTCATCCAGAAGCCGTCGAAGGTGTCGTCGACGACCTCGATCTCCGACAGGTGCTTGACCCAGTAGGTGCCATAGTGGCCCGGCACGATGAGCTTGACCGGGTAGCCATTGAGCAGCGGGATGTCGGCGCCGTTCATCTGGTAGGCGAGCATCACCTCGCCGTCCATCGCGTGGGCGATGTCCAGCGCCTTCACGAAATCTCCGCCGCCGAAGAGCGCGATGTCCAGGCCGTTGAAGCTGACCTGGCGTGCGCTGTTCTTCGGTTCGGCCCGGGCCAGCACGTCCTTCAGCGGCACGCCCAGCCAGCGCGCATTGCCCATTGCACCGTTGCCGAGTTGCCCGCCGGTGACGCGGGGGCTGAAGAAGCCGCGGCTGTTGCCCGAGCACTGGTTGACGGCGACGATCTCGGTCGGCTTGAACTGCGTGCGCAGCGCGCTGAAGCTCAGCTCGTAGGGCTTGGCGAGCGCGTTGCCACCGATCTTGATGACGTGCGTGTCGGCGTCGATCGAGGTCGGGATGCCGGCGTTGTGATAGCGCACGAAGAAGGCATCGTTGGGTGTCAGGAGGCCGTCGTTGAAGACCTCGAAGGGCGTTTCGAGCTGCGGCGGCCGCGAGGTCAGCACGATCAGCGGGCGCTTCTCGGGGAAGGCGACGAGGTTGCGCCTGCCATTGGCGAAGGGAAGGTCGATGGGCATGGGCGCCTGTGCGAGGGCATGGCGTGCCAGCGTGGCACCGGCCAGCAGGCCGGCGCTGCCGGCAAGAAGTCTGCGACGTTGCATGGGGTGTCTCCGGTGTGGCGGCCGTGACCGGTGGGCCGCCTGTCGTGTGTGGACGCGTCCGGTGGGCACTTTATTCCGCTGTCTTGAAGCAAGATGGCGGGCTTGTCGGGAGAGACAGGATGCAAGCGATCTGCAGGAGCTGACCCCACCGCCCATGTCGCTCGCCGTTCTTTGGGACAATGCACTCCTTCCCGCGAGCCACGAGCCTGCGCGCCCCTCGAACAGCCCAGGCACCCCACCCACGTGAACACCCCCGACGCTTCCCCCTGGCGCCTGTCCGTCGCTCCAATGATGGATTGGACCGACCGCCACTGCCGCTACTTCCACCGCCTGCTGACCCGGCGCACCCGGCTCTACACCGAGATGGTCACCACCGGGGCGCTGATCCATGGCGACCGCCCGCGGCACCTGGACTTCAATGCCGAGGAGCACCCGGTCGCGCTGCAGCTCGGCGGCAGCGAACCGGCCGATCTGGCGTTCTGCGCGAAGCTGGCCGAGCAATGGGGCTACGACGAGGTCAACCTGAACTGCGGCTGCCCCAGCGAACGCGTGCAGCGCGGGGCCTTCGGTGCCTGCCTGATGAACGAGCCGGCGCTGGTGGCCGACAGCGTCAAGGCGATGCGCGATGCGGTGTCCATCCCGGTGACCGTGAAGCACCGCATCGGCATCGACCAGGACGAACGCTATGAATTCGTGCGCGACTTCGTTGGCCAGATCGCCGAGGCCGGCTGCGAGGTCTTCATCGTCCATGCGCGCAACGCCTGGCTGAAAGGCCTGAGCCCGAAGGAGAACCGCGAGGTGCCGCCGCTGCGCTACGAGACGGTGCACCGGCTGAAGCGCGACTTTCCGCACCTGACCATCGTGCTGAACGGCGGCGTGACCACGCAAGAGCAGATCACCGAGCAGCTGCAGCACCTCGACGGCGTGATGCTCGGCCGCGAGGCGTATCACAACCCCTGGCTGATGTCGCAGTGGGACGAGCTCTTCTTCGGCGCCGATCACCGCGCGCTCGACCGCGCGGCGATCGAGCAGCAGATGGTCGACTACATGGAGCGCGTCGGCCTGCGCGGCGAGCCGTGGTCGCGCGTGGTGCGCCACATGCTGGGCCTGCGCAACGGGCTGCCCGGCGCCCGCCGCTGGCGCCAGGTGTGGTCGGACCACACGCTGAAGGCGGAGCCGGCGCGCGCGGTCGCAAGGCTCGCGGCCGCGTAGCCCGCCGGCCCATCCGGGATTCGTCCGACCATTTCCCGGATGGGCATCCCGGCTACGGCTGCGGCGCCAGCGGGCAGGCGCTGCAGTACGCCTGCGCCGGCAGCCGGTAGAACAGGCAGCACTGCCGGTGCAGCCGGATGTCGCGCGGCGCATCGGGGTGCGGGCGCTGCCGCGGCCACAACGGGTTGGCCCGGCCGTCGTGCCACAGCGGCTGGTCCAGCAGCGTGTCTCGGTCGTGCGCGATCCGGGCCGCGTGTCCCGTCAGCGCCTGCGCCTGCTCGAAGATGCCGTCGAGCCGCCGCGCCAGGTTGCCCCACAGGATCTTCGGAGGGAGCCGCGCGCAGCGCGCCAGTTGCGCGAACAGCGGCGCCAGGTGGGCGTCGATCAACGGCGCGAGGCGGGTCGCGCCGTCGGCATCCGGGTGCGGCGTGCCGATGTGCCCGATGTAGAACCGGCGCGGCACCGCCTCGGTGTCGTCGAACGCGACCTGCATCTCGTGCGGCGCGGTCGGGAACACCTGCTGCAGCACGCTGGCCGCCGCGACCACCGGCGGCAGCAGCGCGTCGAGGTAGGCGAAGCACCAGCTCGACGCGGCCGCGCGCAGGTCGGTGCCGTGCTGCTCCGCATCACTCACGCCGAGGTGGCGCGCATGCCGGCGCAGCAGGTTGTCCAGCAAATCGTCTTGCGCATCGATCAGCCGATGCACGGCGACAGCGCCCGCCGGTGGCCGCGCCGCGCACACCAGCGCCTCGCCGAGCGGCGCCCAGGCGCCCTGGAAAAGAGGTTCGAGCATCGGGATCACGACTGAGCAGACGAACGGGGCAGGGCGGTGTTCAGCGGGACCACGCCGCTGAACGGCGGCACGCGTGGTTCGTCATGCAAGGCATGAGCCCTCCTGCCTCGACTCCTCCCCATCCGCCCTTCGTCGACCGGCCGTTCGCGGAGGTCGCGCGCCTGCTGCGGCCGTTCCTGCCGTGGCTCGCGCTGTCGGTCGTCACCGGCATCGCGGCCGGCGCGGCCACCGTCGCGCTGCTCGGCACGATCAACCAGGTGCTGAACCGCAGCGGCGGCATGGCCGGCGGGCTGCTGCTGACCTTCGTGTCGCTGTGCGCGGTGGCGCTGGTCGGCCGCGTGACCTCCGACATGTCGACCAACCGGGTCGGCCAGCGCCTGGTGGCGCAGGTGCGCAAGTCGCTCGCGCAGAAGATCCTCTCGGCGCCGATCGATGCACTGGAGCGCTACCGAACGCACCGCCTGATGCCGGTGCTGACGCAGGACGTCGACATGATCAGCGACGCCGGCTTCGTGCTCGCGTCCACCGTGATCGCGCTGTCGATCGCGCTCGGCTGCCTGGGCTACCTGGCGTGGCTGTCGCTGCCGATGTTCGGGTTGCTGGTGGTGGCGCTCGCGGTCGGCGCCGCGGTGCAGGCGGTGGTGCTGACGCGCGCCGAGGCCGGCTTCTGGCGCGCTCGCGACGGCGAGGAGCAGCTGCACAAGGCCTACCGGGGCATCAGCGAAGGCGCGAAGGAGCTGCGCATGCACCGCGGGCGGCGGGCGCGGATGATGTCCGGCCAGATCGAGCGGACGGTCGACGGCATCCGCGCGGTCAACCAGCGCGCGATCAACACCTACGTGGTCGGCAGCGCGTTCGGCTCGGCGCTGTTCTTCCTGCTGATCGCGGTGATCCTCGGCTGGGCCGCGGCGAGCACGGTGGCGCCGGCGGTGCTGAGCGGCTTCGTGCTGGTGCTGCTGTTCCTGAAGGGCCCCATCGACCAACTGGTCGGCGTGCTGCCGAACGTCGGCCGCGCGAAGGTGGCGTTCCAGCGCATCGGCGATCTGTCATTGCGCTTCGCGACGCCCGAGCCGCACCTGCACCTGGACCGCCCGGCCGGCGAGGTCGCGTTCGTCGACACCATCGAGCTGCGCGGCGTGCGCTATGCGTTCGCCGCCTCCGAGGGCGGCGGCGAACCGTTCGTGCTCGGCCCGGTCGACCTGGTGCTGCGGCGCGGCGAGCTGGTCTTCATCGTCGGCGACAACGGTTCCGGCAAGACGACGCTGATCAAGCTGCTGCTCGGGCTGTATGCGCCCCAGCACGGCGAGCTGCGCCTCGACGGCCAGCCGGTGACCGACGCGACGCGCGACGACTACCGGCAACTGTTCACCACGGTGTTCTCCGACTTCTACCTGTTCGAGGACCTGCTGGCAGGCGAGGGCGGGGCACCGCTGCCGCAGGCGGCGCAGCCCTACCTGGAGCGGCTGGAGATCGCGCACAAGGTGTCGGTGCGCGACGGCGCCTTCAGCACCACCGACCTGTCGACCGGCCAGCGCAAGCGGCTGGCGCTGGTGCATGCCTGGCTCGAAGGCCGGTCGGTGCTGGTGTTCGACGAATGGGCCGCCGACCAGGACCCGGCGTTCAGGCACCTGTTCTACACCGAGCTGCTGCCCGAGCTGCGCGCGAAGGGGCACCTGCTGGTGGTGATCTCGCACGACGACCGCTACTTCCACGTGGCGGATCGGGTGGTGCGGATGTCGAAGGGACGGGTCGAGGAGGAAGCCGCGGCGCTGGTGGCGTGAATCAGTTCAGCATCAACCGAAGCTACATGGGGTGCCCGTCGAGAGGCAGCCAAGGGTGTCGAAGCATGCGAACCACCATCAACATCGATGACGATCTGCTCGCCAAGGCGACCAAACTCACCGGTCCGTTGGACCGCTCGGCCATGGTGCGCGACGGATTGAAGGCGCTCATCGAGCGCGAGAGTGCCAAGCGCCTGGCTCGGCTCGGCGGCACGCAACCGAAACTGAAAGCCGCTCCCCGCCGTCGTGGCGGAGACGACACATGATCCCGGTCGATACCTCGCTGTGGGATCACCCAGCCACGGCCGCCGGCTTGTCCGCCCGCTGCAGCCGCCACACCAGCAGGAACGACGCCACCGACGCCGCCACCACCACGTGGCCGACCCACTCGAAGTGCTGCAGCCGCCCATCGGCCCCCGCGGTGACGATGTGTCCGGCCACCACCGACGCGATGCCGCCCGACAACTGCTGCACCGACGCGCTGATCGCGTTGAACGCACCCCGTTGCGCCGGCGAGGGCACGCCGGCCACCATGGCCTGGAACGGGATCATCCGCGAGAAGATCCCGACGAACAGCACTGCATTGACCGCGATCAGCACCGGCAGCGGCACCGGGCCGAGGTGCGTGTAGATCTGCACCATCGTCATCGCCAGCAGCGTGCCCACCGTGAACATGCGGAACTTGCCGAACCTGTCGGCGGCCCGCCCGATCAGCGGTCCGAAGACGATCGTGCACAAGCCTGTCGCCAGGTACACCACCGGCAGGCTGTGCAGGTCGATACCGAGGTTGTTGACGGTGAACGCGCTGCTGAACGGCATCAGCATGAAGCCGCCGGTGGTCAGCAACGCTGTCGCCGCGAACGCCAGCAGGTGGCGCGGCACCGTCACCGTGTGCAGCAGGTGGGCGAAGGCGCCGCGTTCCTGCGGCAGCTTCAGGTGCCCGTCCACCGGCTGCAGGCGCCAGGCCACCACCATGCCGCCGACGAGCCCGAGCGCGGCCATCGCGAAGAACGGCATGTGCCAGTCCCAGTGGCTCGACAGGTACAGCCCCGCCGGCAGGCCCAGCACCTGGCTGGCGGCGAACGCGGTCTGGATCACCCCCATCACGCGGCCGCGCATCGAGGCCGGGAACAGGTCGGTCGAGATCGCGAGCACGATCGAGCCGATCACGCCGCCGAACAGGCCGGTGACGATGCGCGCCGCGAGCAGGCTTTCGAAGTTCGGCGCGAGCCCGCACCACAGCGTGCCCAGCACGAAGCCGCCGTAGAAGAACAGCAGCAGCTTCTTGCGGTCGAAGCGGTCGGCGAAGCCGGCCGTCAGCAGGCCGGCCGTGCCGGCGCTGAACGCATAGGCCGAGACGACGAGCCCGAACTGCTTCGGCGTGATCGACAACGCCGGCATGATCAGCGCGCCGAGCGGCGCCATCAGCATGAAGTCGAGGATGACGGCGAACTGCAGGAACGCGAGCAGCCCCAGCACCACCTTCTGGTAGCCGGTGAAGACCGGGGCGGCGACTGCGGTGGGGGCGGGAGCTGCACTCATTCAGCGGCTCCGTCGCGGCCGAACGGGCCGTGGCCCATGCGCGATTCCATCTTCGAGCGCAGGCCGCGGCGGAATTGCTCGCGCTCTTCGGGCGTCATCGAATGCCAGCGGTGGCCGAAGCGGTGGCCGTGCCAGCCGCCGTGCCCGCGGAAGCCGCCGAACAGGATGCGGCACAGCACCAGCAGCCCGAGCGCGTGCGGGTAGTCGATGACCTGGGCACCGCTCAGCAGCCCCGGGACGATCGCGTTCCACAGGCCCATCACCACCGCGCCGAGCGCGGCCACCGCGACCAGCATCAGCAGCGCGCGGCCCAGGAACCTCGCCTTGAATCTCGTCGTGTCCTTCATCATGTTTCTCCTTCAGTCGTCCAGTTCGTCATAAATGGGTTGCAGGCGCGAGCGCAGGTAGAGCACCGCATAGCGCTTGCGGGCCAGCAAGGTGTTGACCGGCACGCCGCTGCGCGCGGCCATGTCCTTGAAGCTGTGGCCTTCGAGCTCGTGCGCGACGAAGACCTCGCGCTGGTTCGCCGGCAGGTCGTCGAGCGCCTGCTGCAGCGTGTCCAGCAGCACCGAGCGCGCATAGGCTGCCTCCGGCCCGGCGTCGGGCGACGGCAGGGCCAGGTCGAGGCTCGACTCGTCGTCGTCCGGGTCGCCGTCGTCGTGCAGCGGCTGCTCCCGCTTCTTGCGGAAGCGGTCGACGATGCGGTAGCGCGCCACCCGGTAGAGCCACGCGCTGACCTGCTCGATCGCGGCCGGCAGCCGGTAGGCCTCGACGAATTCTTCGAGCACGTCCTGCAGGATGTCCTCGGCCTCGCCGGGGTCCCGCACGCGCCGCCGGATGAAATCGCCCAGCCGGCCGGACTCGCGCCGGACCGTGGCGGCGATGTCACGGTCGGGGTCGGCGCGGTCCGGGAGGGTCACGGTGGCGGCAGGCTGCGTTGGCGGGTCCATGCCTGGGTAGACGTTCGTGCCGCGGGAATATTGTGGGACCCTACGGTTGTCGGCCCCGGCAGGCAGCGAACAGGTCGAGGTCGGCGCGGTAGACGCCCGTCTTCGCGCGCATGAAGCCCAGCACGCTCGGCACCAGGTTGTCGTGGCTCAGCGCGACGTCGCGCCGGCCTTGCAGGCAGCTCATCGCGACACCGGTCGCGGTCTCGGTCTGCGGCGCGAGCCACACCACCAGCGGCACGTGCTTCTGCTCGCGCGGCGCGATGCCGTAGGGCAGGCCGTGCAGGTAGAGGTTGTTCTCGCCGAGCGATTCGCCATGGTCCGACAGGTACAGCAGCGCCGGGTCGTAGCCGCCGGACTGCCGTCCGAGCCAGTCGATGGCCTGCCCGAGCACGCTGTCGGTGTAGGCGATGGAGTTGTCGTAGGCATTGAGCAGCTGCTGGCGGTCGCACTGCTGCAGCACGTTGGTCGTGCACTCCGGCATGAACGGCTTGCGGCCCGGCGGCGAGCGTTTCGAGTACGCCGGCCCGTGGCTGCCCATCTGGTGCAGCACCAGCACCACACCGCGCGCGCGGCGTTCGGCCGGCAGCGCGGCCAGCCGCTGGTCCAGCCCGTGCAGCAAGGCCTCGTCGAGGCATTCGCCACCGTCGCACAACCCGGCCGGCATCGGCGCGGCGCCGGGCGCCAGGCGGTACGCGTCGTCATGCGGCACGCGTTCGCACAGGCCCTTGCAGCCGGCCTGGTTGTCCAGCCACAGCACCGCGAGGCCGGCATGCTGCAGCACGTCGAGCAGGTTCTCGAAGTCCTGGTCGCGCGATTCGTAGGCCTGCTTGCCCAGGTGCGAGAACATGCAGGGCAGGGAGGTGGCGGTGCTGGTGCCGCACGAGGTGACGTCGCTGAAGCTGACGACGCCATGCGCAGCCAGCGCCGGCGTGGTCGCCCGGCCGTAGCCGTTCAGCGCGAAGTGATCGGCCCGCGCCGTCTCGCCGACCACCAGCGCCAGCAGCAGCGGCTTCGCGCCTGGCGCCGGCGGCGCGAGCGCGACGTCGGTGCCAATCGCCACTGGCGGTCCGGCCGGGCGCGCGTTGGCGTCGTGCACCAGCATGCCAAGCGCATAGAACGAGTTCAGCGGATTGATCTTGTAGCGCAGCGTGTTGTGGGTGCGCATCGTCGACGCGAGGTCGGCGAACAGCGCGCCGGCGACGGCCACCATCACGACCACCGCGACCACCACGCCCACCAGGTTGCGACCCGCCTGCCGCAGCGCGCCCGGCGCCTGCAAGGGCCGGCGCCACAGCCAGGCCAGCGGCAGCAGCGCGATCACGATGACGCTCGCCGCCATGCGCAGGCTCAGCAGGTCGCGCGTCTCGCGCAGGTCGGTCTGCAGCACGTTGGTCATCATCGTGCTGTCGATCACGACGTTGTAGGTGCCCATGAAATGCGCACCGAAGGCGGCCGCCAGCAGGAAGAGGCCGATCGCCGGCTTGATGCTCCAGCGCCAGGCCAGCAGCGCGAGCACCAGCGTGGTCAGGCACGCGACGATGACGCCGAACGCGATGATGAACAGCGTGCCGCGCGGGCCCTGCATCTCGGGCAGCGCGTGCAGCGACTGCCACAGCGGCCAGTTCGCGAGGGCCGCGATCCACACGCCGGCCAGCACGGCCAGCGTCAGCGGATTCCAGGCGGAGCGGTTCGGAGTGCGAGGGAACAGTGCCCGGTTGCGGCCAAGGTGCATCCTGGGATTGTGCCCCCAAGGGGCGCCACCCGGCGGCCCGGCCAGGCGGGTTCAGCGGGGCGCGGCTGGGTCAATCCTCGGCTTCCACCTTCACTTCGGCCTCGGCCGGTGCGCCGCGTTCGCGCAGCGTCAGCGCGCCCGCCTGGCGGCCCGAGGCCTGCCCGAGCGCCGGCATCGCATTGCCGGCGTAGCGGCTGCGCAGTGCTTCGACGCGCTGCTGCAGCGGCTCGGCGTCGGCGATCTTCTCGTGGTGTCGCTGCAGCGTCATGCGCGCCATCTCGATCAGCTTGCCGTTCAGCGTGCGCTCGCCGTGCGCGAGCAGCAGCTGCACCGCGCCGCGGTGGTCGCCCGACAGCGTGTGCGACACCGCCTGTTCGGCCATCTCGTTGATGCGCTGCTGCGCATCGCGCACGCGCTGTGCGTGCGGCGGGTGGCTGGAGGCGGTGCGCGCCAGCAGCTCGGCCAGGCCTTTCGCGCTCGCGAAGCGCAGCGCCAGCGCGTCGACCCAGTCGTCGGCACCGTCCAGGTTCAGCTCGGCGGCGGTGAGCTGCGACACCATCGCCAGCATGTTGCAGGCCGCCTCGACGTCGAGGCCGGGATCGCGCAGGTCGCGCGTGATCTCGCGCACCGCGGCGATGGCCGCGCCGAGCTGCTTCTGCAGCATCAGGTTGAACACCTCGACGACCGCGGCGAAGCGCTGCAGGCGCCGGCTTTGCGGCACCTTCTGCAGCGCATGCAGCAGGTTGTCGAGGCAGCGCTGCAGGCCCTTCGAATCGCGCTGGTGGAAGCGCGTGAAGGCCAGCAGCACCAGCGTCTGGTAGTCGAACATCTTCGAGCTGATGCCGACCGAGGCAGCGCGCTCCAGCATGCGGCCGGCTTCGTCGCGGTCGCCCATGTAGAAGGCCAGCATGCCGTGCTTCTGCAGCCGGCTGATCGAGCCGGGCGTCAGCGCGGTGGCGCGCTTGTAGGTGTCCAGCGCACTCTGCAGGTCGCCTTGCTCGACCTGCACGCGGCCCATCACGTCGTACGCGTCGACGAAGCTCGGGTGCTCGCCGATCAGGCTTTCCAGCGTGCGCAGCGCCGGCCCCGTCTGGCCGGCATCGAGCTGGCTGCGCGCGATGCCCAGCCGCGCCCACGGGATCGCGCCGGTCTTCTGCACTTCCTCGAACATCTGGCGCGCCTCGGCGTGCTTGCCGACGCGCAGCAGCAGTTCCGAGCCGATGCGCGCGGCGTACAGCCAGTACGGCCCGCGCTGCTCGAAGCGGGCGGCGCACAGCGCCGCGCCGCGCTCGAAGTCGCCTTCCTCGATCGCGAGGAAGATCTCGCCGAGCGATTTCTTGCGCCGGCGCGCCTGCATCAGGCGTTCGCCGAGCGCGGTCGCGGTGTGGGGTTTCAGCAGGTAGCTGTCGAGCGCCGATTCGGCGGCATCGGCCACCAGCGCGTACGAGGCTTCGCTGGTGACGATGATGAAGACGGTGGACAGTGGCAGCAGCTGGTTGCGCCGCAGGTCGTCGAGCAGGTTCTGGCCGGAGTAGCCGGTGGCGCTGAAGCTGTGCTCGCACAGCACCACGTCGAACGGGCGGGCCTCCAACTGCTTGCGGGCGTCTTCGATGCGGCCGCATTGCACGACCGTGCCGACGCCGAAATCGCGCAGCTGGGCGGAAAGAATGCTGCGCGAGGTCGGGTTCGGGTCGATGACCATGGCCCGGCACTGCGCAATGTCACGGTCGAGCGGGGCCATCCCACCATATCGGTCGGGTGGGATGGCCGCTTGAGCGCCGGCCGCGCCGGGCGCTTTACTTGAACAGGTCTTTCACGTGATCGGTCCAGCTCTTGGCATTCGGAGAATGCTTGCCGCCCGACTTGTTGAAGGACTCGTCCAACTCTTTCAGCAGCTTGCGCTGGTGCTCGGTCAGCTTGACCGGTGTCTCGACGCTGATGTGGCAGTACAGGTCGCCCGGGTAGCTGGAGCGCACGCCCTTGATGCCCTTGCCGCGCAGCCGGAAGGTCTTGCCGTGCTGCGTGCCTTCGGGCAGCTCGATCTCGGCCTTGCCGCCCAGCGTCGGCACTTCGATGCCGCCGCCCAGCGCCGCCAGCGTCAGCCCGACCGGCACGGTGCAGTGCAGGTCGTCGCCGTCGCGCTCGAAGATCTCGTGCTGCTTGATGCGGATCTCGATGTACAGGTCGCCGGCCGGCCCGCCGTTGGTGCCCGGCTCGCCGTTGCCGGCCGAGCGGATGCGCATGCCTTCGTTGATGCCGGCGGGGATCTTCACCTCCAGCGTCTTGGTCTTCTTGATCTTGCCCTGGCCGTGGCAGGTGACGCACGGCTCGGGAATGATCTTGCCGGTGCCGTGGCAGTGCGGGCAGGTCTGCTGGATGCTGAAGAAGCCCTGGCGCATGTGCACCGTGCCGGCGCCGTTGCAGCTCGGGCAGGTCTTCGCGCTGGTGCCGGGCTTGGCGCCGCTGCCGTGGCAGGTCTCGCACTCTTCCCAGCTCGGGATGCGGATCTGCGTTTCCTTGCCGCGCGCCGCCTCCTCGAGCGTGATCTCCATCGCGTAGCTCAGGTCGCTGCCGCGGAACACCTGCTGGCCGCCGGCGCCGCGGCGCTGGCCGCCGCCCTGGCCGCCGAAGATGTCGCCGAAGATGTCGCCGAAGGCCTCGGCGAAGCCGCCGAAGCCTTCGCCGCCCTGGCCGCCCGGACGGAAGCCGCCGGCGTTCGGGTCGACGCCGGCATGGCCATACTGGTCGTAGGCCGCGCGCTTCTGCGCGTCCGAGAGCATCTCGTAGGCCTCCTTGACCTCCTTGAACTGCTCTTCGGACTTCTTCGCCCCGTCGCCCTGGTTGCGATCGGGGTGGTGCTTCATGGCCAGCTTGCGGTAGGCCTTCTTGATGTCCTCGTCGGACGCGTTCTTCGCGACGCCGAGGATTTCGTAGTAGTCACGCTTTGCCATGGGTGCTCATGCTTGAAATGCAAATCCCCCGTGCGCCTGTGACAGCCCACGGGGGTACCGCTCAGCGAACCGCCGGGCTTACTTCTGGTCTTTCACTTCCTTGAACTCGGCGTCGACGACGTTGTCGTCGGCCGGCTTCGACGAAGCCGCTTCGGCGTGCGAGGCATGCGCCTCGCCACCGGATGCGGCGCCGGCGGCAGCGGCCTGGGCCGCCTGCGCATCGGCATAGACCTTCTCGCCCAGCTTCTGGCTCGCGGCCATCAGCGCTTCGCTCTTGGCCTCGATGGCCGCCTTGTCTTCGCCCTTCAGCGCTTCCTCGGCGTCCTTCAGCGCGGTCTCGATCTTTTCCTTCTCGCCGGCATCGAGCTTCTCGCCGTGTTCGGCCAGCGACTTGCGCACGCTGTGCACCATCGCGTCGGCCTGGTTGCGGGCCTGCACCAGCTCGAGCTTCTTCTTGTCCTCGGCGGCGTTCAGCTCGGCGTCCTTCACCATCTGCTGGATCTCGGCTTCGGAGAGGCCGGAGTTCGCCTTGATGGTGATCTTGTTTTCCTTGCCGGTGCCCTTGTCCTTCGCGCCGACGTGCAGGATGCCGTTCGCGTCGATGTCGAAGCTGACCTCGATCTGCGGCGTGCCGCGCGGCGACGGCGGGATGCCTTCGAGGTTGAACTCGCCCAGGCTCTTGTTGCCCGAGGCCATCTCGCGCTCGCCCTGGTAGACCTTGATCGTCACCGCCGGCTGGTTGTCGTCGGCGGTCGAGAAGGTCTGCGCGAACTTGGTCGGGATGGTCGTGTTCTTCGCGATCATCTTCGTCATCACGCCGCCCAGCGTCTCGATGCCCAGCGACAGCGGGGTCACGTCGAGCAGCAGCACGTCCTTGCGGTCACCGGCCAGCACCTGGCCCTGGATCGCGGCACCGACGGCCACCGCTTCGTCAGGGTTCACGTCCTTGCGCGGTTCCTTGCCGAAGAACTCCTTGACCTTCTCCTGCACCTTGGGCATGCGGGTCATGCCGCCGACCAGGATCACGTCGTCGATCGCGTTCACCGCGACGCCGGCATCCTTGATCGCGGTGCGGCACGGCGCGATGGTGCGCTCGATCAGCTCCTCGACCAGCGACTCGAGCTTGGCACGCGTCAGCTTGATGTTCAGGTGCTTCGGGCCCGAGGCATCGGCCGTCACGTACGGCAGGTTGATGTCGGTCTGCGAGCTGTTCGACAGTTCGATCTTCGCCTTCTCGGCCGCTTCCTTCAGGCGCTGCAGCGCGAGCACGTCCTTCGACAGGTCGACGCCTTGCTCCTTCTTGAACTCGGTGATGATGTAGTCGATGATGCGCTGGTCGAAGTCTTCGCCGCCCAGGAAGGTGTCGCCGTTGGTCGACAGCACCTCGAACTGCTTCTCGCCGTCGACGTCGGCGATCTCGATGATCGACACGTCGAAGGTGCCGCCGCCCAGGTCATACACCGCGATCTTGCGATCGCCCTTCTCGTTCTTGTCGAGGCCGAACGCGAGCGCCGCAGCGGTCGGCTCGTTGATGATGCGCTTGACGTCGAGGCCGGCGATGCGGCCTGCGTCCTTCGTGGCCTGGCGCTGGGCGTCGTTGAAGTACGCCGGCACCGTGATGACCGCTTCGGTGACGGCTTCGCCCAGGTAGTCCTCGGCGGTCTTCTTCATCTTGCGCAGCACTTCGGCACTGACCTGCGGCGGCGCGAGCTTCTGGCCGCGCACTTCCACCCACGCGTCGCCGTTGTCGGCCTTCGCGATCGTGTAGGGCATCAGGTCGATGTCCTTCTGCACTTCCTTCTCGGTGAACTTGCGGCCGATCAGGCGCTTCACCGCATACAGCGTGTTGCGCGGGTTCGTGACGGCCTGGCGCTTCGCAGAGGCACCGACGAGGATCTCGCCGTCTTCCTGGTAGGCAATGATCGACGGCGTGGTGCGCGCACCCTCGCTGTTCTCGATCACCTTGGTGGTGTTGCCTTCCATGATGGCGACGCACGAGTTGGTGGTGCCGAGGTCGATGCCGATGATTTTTGCCATGTGGTTCTCCTGAATTCCGAAAATCTTGATGTGTTCGAGTTGTGGATAAGTCGGGCCGTTTCAAGGGGCCGGGCTTGTGGACAGCCGCCTGGCTTGCGCTACTTCGGTGCGGCCACCGTGACCAGCGCCGGGCGCAGCACGCGGTCGGCGATCAGGTAGCCCTTCTGCAGCACGGCCACGACGGTGTTGGCCTCCTGCTCCGCCGGCACCATGCTGATGGCCTGGTGGTGGTGCGGATCGAACTTCGTGCTGGCCGGCGGGTTGATCTCGATCACCTTGCTGCGCTCGAGGGCCGCCGACAGCTGGCGCAGCGTGGCATGCACGCCTTCGAGCAGCTGCTCCGGCGTCGCCGCCTGGATCGCGATCGCGGCTTCCAGGCTGTCCTTCACCGGCAGCAGGCTGTCGGCGAAGCCTTCGACCGCGAACTTGCGGGCCTTGGCAATTTCTTCTTCCGAGCGGCGGCGGATGTTTTCGGTCTCGGCCTTGGCGCGCAGGTAGGCGTCGGACATCTCGGCCAGGCGGGCCTCCAGCGTCGGCTCGGCCGCTGGCGCGGCGGCAGCGCCAGCGTTGTCGGCCGGCGTCTCAAGTCCTTGATCTTGCGATGAATTTTCTGGATTTTGCATGGGTGGATCCTGTCGAATGGCGCGCATATTGGCGCTTTGTCCCGCGTTTCAAGAGGGGCTTTCAAAATAATGCAGGCCCCCGCGCTGGAAGGCACGTGGGAGCGGCTGGCGCAAAGGCAAGGGCGGGCGTGCCGCGCCGAGGGTTACTAGGGATCGATGCTGGCGCTCCAGCGGTCCCAGTCCGCCAACTGGCGGCGGTCTCGCTTGGTCGGCCGTCCTTGCTCGATCGCCAGCGCCGGTTCGGCGGCCAGCTTGCGCTGCCGCGCCGCCTCGTCGCGCCGGGCGATGCTCTCGGCCGTCTCCTCGTACAGCGCCTGCGCGACCGGTGCCGGTCCGCGCTGGTGGCTGAGCGCCAGCACGACGATGCTGCGGGTCACCGGGCCCTGGCGCATCTCGAGGCGGTCGCCGGGCTTCAGTTCGCGCGCCGGCTTCGCGGCCTGGCCGTTCACCTGGATGCGACCCTTGTCGATCTCCTGCGTCGCGAGGCTGCGGGTCTTGAAGAAACGGGCGGCCCACAACCATTTGTCGAGCCGCACGCCGGCGTCGTCGGGTGTGCTGGAAGGTGTCTTCGCCATGAACGGTTCGGGGGGGCGGGCGCGCAGTGATCGGGCACCCAGTGTAGGCAGGAATCAGGCGGGCGGCGGCTCGGTTGCCGGCCGGAAGCGCACCGTGGCATCCAGGCCGGCGAGGCGTCCGGCGTACTGCCGGTTCGCCAGCTCGATGGTTGCGCCGACCGAGTTGCAGATCTCGCGGCAGATCGACAGCCCGAGGCCGCTGCCCTGCGTCGGATGGCCGGTGTGGAACGGCTCGAACAGCCGCTCGCGCAGTTCGGGCGCGATGCCCGGGCCGCTGTCGCTGATCAGCAATTCGGCGTTCGCGACCCGCAGCAGCAGCTCGCCGCGCTTCGGCGTCTCGCGGATCGCGTTGTGCAGCAGGTTGCGCAGCAGCTCGCGCACCATCCACGCATGGCCGTGCACCAGCGTCGATTCGGCCTGCAGCTCGAAGTCGAGGTTGCGCTCGCCGATCAGCGGCGACAGGTCCAGCGCCACCTCGCGCGCCAGCGCGCCCAGGTCGGCGGTGGCCGGCTCGGGCTGGCCTTGCACCTGCTCGACCTTGGCCAGCGCGAGCATCTGGTTGGCGAGCCGGATCGCCCGGTCGACGGTGGCATGCATCGCCGGCAAGGCCGCGCTTGCATCCTTGCCGGGCGCGCACATCGCCGACTGCACCTGCGTCTTCAACACCGCCAGCGGCGTGCGCAGCTGGTGCGACGCGTCGCGCACGAACTGCCGCTGGTGCCCGTGCAGCCGCTGCAGCCGCTGCATCAGCTGGTTCACCGCGCCGAGCAGCGGCGACAGCTCGGTCGGCAGGTTGGGGTCGCTGACCGGCGACAGGTCGCGGTCGCTGCGCGATTCGAGCTGCGCGCGCAGCGCCTCGATCGGCCGCAGCGCATGGGCGACGACGAACCACGTGATCAGCGCGACCACGCTGATCAGCAGCGCCTGGCGCACCAGCGTGTCCAGCAGGATCTGGCGCGCCAGGCGGCGCCGCACCTCCAGCGTTTCGGCGACCTGCACCAGCGCGACGCCACGCGCGTCGGGGCTCGCGACGGGCTGGTACAGCGCGGCGATGCGCACCGGCTCGCCGTGGAACTCGCCGTCGTAGAAATCGACCAGCGCGTCGTAGGCCGAGCGCTGCGGCGGTGTGCGCTCATAGGCGGGGAAGTCGGCATAGCCCGACAGGAACTCGCCGTTGAAGCCGCTGACGCGGTACATCATGCGGGCGTCGCCGTTGTCGAGCATCTCGAGCGCGTTGTACGGCAGCTCGACGCGCAGCTCGCCGCCCTTGATCGACAGCAGCTCGCCGATGTTGCGCGCCGAGCTGAGCAGCGTGCGGTCGTAGGCCAGCGTGATCGCGTCGAGCGCGCGCTGGTACAGGCTGATGGTGTCGAACGCGATGAAGCAGGCGATCGGCAGCACGATCCAACCCATCAACCGGCTGCGCAATGAATAGGATGACGACCCCTCGACCGACGGGTACGTCGGCCGCTCCCCCGGGGGGAGGGCGGGCGGGCCCGGGATCGGCCCGGCGCTCGGCCCGCCTTCGTGCTGCGATTCGCTCACTGGAATACCTTCGTGCTGCGCACCGCGGTATTCGCCCTTGGAGCGGTCCGGCGGGCTCATGCGCCTTCAGCCGGGTCGGAGCGCAGCAGGTAGCCCAGGCCGCGCAGCGTGATCAGCGAGACGCCGGAGCCGGTCAGCTTCTTGCGCAGCCGGTAGGCCACCACCTCGATCGCCTCGAACTGGATGTCGGTCTCCATCGGAAACACGACGCGGAACAGCTTCTCCTTCGGCACCGCATGGCCGGGGCGCGCGATCAGTGCCTTCAGCAAGGCCTGCTCGCGCGGCGTCACGTCGAACACCCGGCCGTCGAGGTAGAACGCGCCGGAGGCCACCTCGAGCGTCAGCGCGCCGCAGGCCAGTTCTTCCGATTCGTTGCCCGCGGTGCGCCGCAGCAGCGCGCGGATGCGGGCCTCGAGCTCGTCGAGGTCGAACGGTTTCGCGAGGTAGTCGTCGGCACCGGCGTTCAGCCCCAGCACCCGGTCGCCGACCGCGCCGCGCGCCGTCAGCACCACGATCGGCACGCGGATGCCCTCGGCACGCGCCCGGTGCAGCACCTGCAGGCCGTCCAGCCCGGGGATCGTCAGGTCGAGCAGCGCCAGGTCGGGCGGTTGGTTGCGCAGCTGCTGCAGGGCATCGCTGCCGTTGTGCGCGACCGCCATGTCGAAGCCGCGCCGTTCGAGCGCCAGCTGCAGCGCCTGCGCCATCGCGAGGTCGTCTTCCACCAGCAGGAGTTTCATGGCCGCGAGTGTGCCTTGCCGCGCAAGGGGGTCGCGCCAGGGGCGAACCCGGCCTGACAGGCAGACGACAGCGCCATCGGCAGGGAATGACAGGCGTCTGACAGCCTGATGCCGCGACCCCAGGGCTTGCCCGGATGTAACCGGGCGCACCCTGCGCTCAGGATGGCGCCTCTGTTCCGTGCATCACCCTTCAAGGAGACCTATCCATGCGACGCCTCTTGCTCAAAACCGTGCTGTTGCCGCTGGCCCTCGCGACCGCTTCCGTGGCCGTGTTCGCCCAGGACAACTTCAAGGTGATGATCGGCGCCAACCCCGGTGGCGGCTACGACCAGACCGGCCGCGGCATCGGCAAGGCCATGCAGGAAGCGGGCGTGGCCGGCTCGGTCACCTATGAAAACAAGGGTGGTGCCGGCGGCACGATCGGGCTGGCCCAGTTCGCGAACGCGTCGAAGGGCGACCCCAACGCGATGATCGTCGTCGGCGCCATCATGGTCGGCGCGATCGTTCAGAACAAGCCGCCGATCACGCTGGCCGACGCGACGCCGGTGGCGCGCCTGCTGGCCGAGTACAACGTGTTCGTCGTGCCGGCCAATTCGCCGCTGAAGACGATGAAGGATGTCGTCGAGCAGATGAAGAAGGACCCCGGCAGCGTCAAGTGGGGCGGCGGCTCGAAGGGCTCGGTCGACCACGTCAGCGTCGCGATGATCGCGCGCGAAGCCGGAGTCGATGCGACCAAGATCAACTACGTGCCGTTCAAGGGCGGCGGCGAGGCGACGGCCGCGGTGCTGGGCGGACACGTCACGGTGGGCACCAGCGGCCTGGCCGAGTTCGAGGAATTCATCAAGACCGGCAAGATGCGCGCGATCGGCGTCACGGCACCGAACCGCATCCGCGGCTCCGACATCCCGACGCTGGTCGAGCAGGGCATCAACGTCTCGATCGGCAACTGGCGCGGCGTGTACGGCGCGCCCGGCATCACGCCGGCGCAGCGCCAGAAGCTGGTCGACGCGGTCGCCAAGGCCACCAAGACCAAGAGCTGGGCCGAGACGCTGGCCGCCAACAAGTGGAACTCGGCGCTGATGACCGGCGACGACTTCGGAAAGTTCGTCGACGACGACACCGCGCGCCTGCGTGCGCTGATGCTGAAGCTGGGCATGCTCTGAGGCAGCGACGCTTCGAGGCAGTACGCAAAGTTCCTTGCAGTACCGGCTGGCCGGCGCCCGTGCGCCGGCCAGCCCGCGTTTGCAGCCCCGCGGCGTCGCAGGGCCTGTCGGCGCAACCGAACCAACGGATGGAGGTGGAAGATGACCAAGCACACGACCCGGCGATCCGAGATCGGCCTCGGTGCCGGCGCGATCGGGCTGGGGGCCTTGATGGCCATCGGCGCGGCGCAGATCAAGAGCGAAGCGGGCTATGCCGGCGTCGGCGCGGGCTTCCTGCCGTGGCTGATGGCGGCCGCGATGGCGCTGTGTGGCGTGCTGCTGATCGTGCAGGCCGCGAGCGGAGGTTTCCGCGCGATGCCCGAGGGTCACGATGACGTGCACCCGCCGTACTGGGTCGGCATGGCTTGGCTGTCGGCCGGCCTGCTGTTGAATGCGGCGCTGATCACGCACATCGGATTCATCCCGTCGTGCTCGCTGCTGTTCGTGCTGGCGGCGCGCGGCTTCCGGCTGTCGATGGGCGCAGGGCGCGCGACGCTGGCCGACTGGATGCGCGACGTGCTGGTCGGCGCGGCGCTGTCGGCGCCGGTCTACTGGCTGTTCACGAAGTTGCTGGGCTTGACCCTCCCTGGCCTCACCAGCTCCGGCTGGATCTGAAGAAAAGCATCACCATGGATATCTGGAATTCGCTGCTGCAGGGCTTCATCACGGCCGGCTCGCCGATCAACCTGATGTGGGCGCTGCTGGGCTGCCTGATCGGCACCGCGATCGGCGTGCTGCCGGGCATCGGCCCGGCGCTGACGGTCGCGATGCTGCTGCCGATCACCTCGCACGTCGAGCCGACCGCGTCGATGATCATGTTCGCCGGCATCTACTACGGGGCGATGTACGGCGGCTCGACCACCTCGATCCTGCTGAACACGCCGGGCGAGACCGGCAGCATGGTCACCGCGCTCGAAGGCAACCTGATGGCCAAGAGCGGCCGTGCCGGCGCGGCGCTGGCCACGTCGGCGATCGGCTCGTTCTTCGCCGGCACCATCGCCACCGTGCTGATCACGCTGTTCGCGCCCGGGCTGGCCGAATTCGCGCTGCGCTTCGGCCCGCCGGAATACTTCGCGCTGATCCTGCTGGCCTTCACGACCGTGTCGTCGGTGCTCGGCCAGAGCACGCTGCGCGGCATGACCAGCCTGCTGCTGGGCCTGTCGGTCGGGATCATCGGCATCGACCAGATCTCCGGCCAGGCGCGCTTCACGCTGAACAACGTGCCGGAGCTGGTCGACGGCATCGAGGTGGTGCTGGTCGCGGTCGGGCTGTTCGCCGTCGGCGAGGCGATGTACACGATGCTGTACGAGGGCCGCCAGGACGAGACGCGCAACAAGATGTCCAGCCTGTGGATGACGAAGGGCGACTGGAAGCGCTCGTGGCCGTCCTGGCTGCGCGGCACGCTGATCGGTTTTCCGTTCGGCACCATCCCGGCCGGCGGCACCGAGATCCCGACCTTCCTGTCGTACGCTGCCGAGCGCAAGCTGTCGAAGCACCCGGAAGAATTCGGCACCGTCGGCGCGATCGAAGGCGTGGCCGGCCCCGAGGCTGCCAACAACGCGGCCGCAGCCGGCACGCTGGTGCCGCTGTTGACGCTGGGCATCCCCACGTCGACCACCGCGGCGATCCTGCTGTCGGCCTTCCAGAACTACGGCATCCAGCCCGGCCCGACACTGTTCCAGACCTCGTCGGCGCTGGTGTGGGCGCTGATCGCGTCGATGTACATCGGCAACGTGATGCTGCTGGTGCTCAACCTGCCGATGGTCGGGCTGTGGGTGAAGCTGCTGAAGATCCCGAAGCCGACGCTCTACGCCGGCATCCTGATCTTCGCGACGGTCGGCGTCTACGGCATGCGCCAGTCGGCCTTCGACCTGTTCCTGCTGTACGGCATCGGGCTGCTGGGCGTCGTGATGCGCCGCTTCGACTTCCCGACCGCCCCGGTGATCGTCGGCATGATCCTCGGCCCGCTCGGCGAGGCTCACATGCGCAATGCGATGTCCATTGGAGAGGGCAAATGGACGGTGTTCATTGAACGGCCGTTGTCGGCGACTATCCTCGCCGTGTGCGTGGCGGTCTTGATCGTCCCGCCGCTGTTGACCCGGTTCCGACGCCGACGTACCGTGGCGCTGGCCTGACCGGCCCTCCCTCGCAGCAAGGATCCCCCATGAAGTCGAACCGTCGTTCCGTTCTCCGCTGGATGGCCGCCTCCACGGCCGCCGGCATCGCCCCCACGCTGCCGGTGGCCAGCCTGGCCGCCACCGCCGCAGCGCCGCTCGGCAAACTGCGCATCATGATCCCGGCCAACCCCGGAGGCGGCTGGGACGGCACCGGCCACGCGATCGGCGACGCGCTGGTCGCGGCAGGGCAGGCCAGCGAGATCGTCTACGAGAACAAGGGCGGCAAGGGCGGCATCATCGGGCTGGCCGAATTCGTGGAGAAATACTCGGATTCCCAGGATTCGGTGATGGTCGGCGGTTTCGTGATGGTCGGCTCGATCGCGCTGAACCGCCCGGCCATCACGCTGGCCAAGGTGAAGCCGGTCGCTCGCCTGACCAGCGAGGTGCTGGCGCTGGTGGTGCCGGCCGATTCGAAGTTCCAGACGGTCAAGGATTTCCAGGCGGCGCTGGTGAAGAACATCGCCGAGGTGCCGCTGGCCGGCGGCGGGGCGGGCGGCGTCGACCACATGTGTGCCGCGCTGGTGGCGCGTGCGGCCGGGGCCGATCCGGGCAAGCTGGTCTACGTGCCGTCGAGCAGCGGCGCCGAGGTGATGCAGGCGTTGGCGGCCGGCAAGGTGGCGGCGGCGGTGTCGGGCTTCGGCGAGCTGAAGTCGGGCATCTCGTCGGGCAAGCTGCGGGCGCTGGCGATCAGCTCGCGCCGCGGGCTGTTCGGCATCCCGTCGTTCCGCGAGCAGCGGCTCGACGTCGACCTGGCGAACTGGCGCGGCATCTTCGCGCCGGCCGGCATGTCCGATGCGCAGGTCGCCAACGTGCGCGCCGCGCTGCAGAAGGCGACCCAGCACCCGAGCTGGCAGGCCGCGCTGGTGCGCAACGACTGGCAGCCGAGCTGGCAGGTCGGCACCGAGTTCAGCGAGTCGATGGAGCTCGACAAGGCGATGGCCGACGCGCTCGTCTACATCCTGAAGCTGAAGACGGCCTGATCAGGCGCAGCGGGCCGGGCGCCCGGCCGCCCCAAGCCGGCCCGCGTCCCCTCGGGGGACCGTCCGGTGTACCCACCGGACGAGGGTTGTCATCTCACCACCCTTGCATGTGGCGTGTCGCGATGCCGGTGAGCGCCGCGATCCACTCATGCTGGTCGTTCAGGCACGGGATGTAGTTGAACTCCGCCCCGCCCGCATGCAGGAAGGCCTCGCGCGCTTCCTGCGCGATCTCTTCGAGCGTCTCCAGGCAGTCGGCGGTGAAGCCGGGGCACATCACGTCGACGCGCTTGACGCCTTGCTTCGCCAGCGCCACCAGCGTCGGCTCGGTGTAGGGCTGCAGCCATTCGGCCTTGCCGAAGCGGCTCTGGAAGGTCACCGCCCACTGGCCATCCTTCAGGTCGAGCCGCTGCGCCAGCAGGCGCCCGGTCTCCAGGCACTCGCCCTGGTACGGGTCACCCAGGTCGCGCGTGCGTCGCGGCATGCCGTGGAAGCTCATCACCAGCTTGTCGGGCCGGCCGTGCGACATCCAGTGGTCGGACACCCGCTTCGCGAGCGCCGCGATGTAGGCCGGGTCGTCGTGGTAGCGGTTGACGAAGCGCAGCTCGGGCAGCGCCCGAACCTTCAGTGCCCATTGGTAGATCGCGTCGTTGACGCTGGCAGTCGTGGCCGCGCAGTACTGCGGGTACAGCGGCAGCACCAGGATGCGGGTGGCGCCGGCGGCCTTCAGCGCGTCGAGTTCGCGGCCGATCGCCGGCGTGCCGTAGCGCATCGCGTACGCCACCGGCACCGGGTGGCCGCGCTCGCCCAGGTAGCCGGCGAGCAGCCTCGCCTGTTTTTGCGTCCAGACCTTCAGCGGCGAGCCTTCGGGCATCCACACGGTCGCGTACTTGGCGGCCGACTTCGCCGGCCGCACGCGCAGGATGATGCCGTGCAGGATCAGCCACCACAGCGCCTTCGGGATCTCGACGACCCGCGGGTCGCTGAGGAACTGGGCGAGGTAGCGGCGCACCGCGCTGGCGGTTGGCGCATCGGGGGTGCCCAAGTTGCACAGCAGGATCGCGGTGCCGTTGACAGGGGCCGGCTGGGTGGGGGCGGGAGGTTCGGCAGAGAAGCGCATCGGCCGGATTATCGCGGCAGCCTCCGGCGTCGCAGCAGTCCGAGGCGCTTCAGCCGGCCAGCGCGGGCGATTGCAGCAGCTGGTCGATGTCGGCCACCACTGCAGCGATGTCGATCGGCTTGGTCCAGTAGCCGATGAAGCCGGCCTCGTAGGCACGCTGCACGTCCTCGGGCATCGCATCGGCCGAGCACATGTAGGCTGGGGCGCGGGCCAGGCCCGGCAGCTGGCGCAGCTGGTGCAGCACCTCGAAGCCGGTCATGCCGGGCAGGTGGGCGTCGAGCACCAGCACCTCGGGCTGCCAGTCGCGCGCGATCTCGAGTGCTTCCTCGCCATCCTCGGCGATGCGCAGGTCGACGGTGCCGTGGCGAATCCGCAATGCCTCCTCGAAGAGGATCGCGTTGATGCGGTTGTCCTCGACGTACATCATCCGCAACGCAGAGCGCGCGGCGGGCGCGGGCGCGGTCTCCGCATCGCCGGGACCATCGGCCAGCGGTGCCGGGGCGGATGCCGCCGGTTCCAGGTCGCAGACCATGTCGAGCCGCACGCAGGTGCCGTGGCCGAGTGCGCTGGTCACCTGCAGATCGCCGCCGATCGCCTGCATCAGGCTGCGCGCGATGATCAGCCCGAGCCCGGTGCCCTCGATGGCCGAGGTCTCCCTGCCGAGCCGTTCGAAAGGCTGGAACAGCCGGCCCATCTGCTCGGGGGTCAGGCCGGCGCCTTCGTCTTCGATCCGCAGCGTGAGCCGCTCGGGGCAGTCCTGGACCACCGTCCAGCGCACCGCGCCGCCGGGGCGGTTGTACTTGACCGCGTTCGAGGCCACGTTCAGCAGCACCTGGCGCAGCCGCTGCGCATCGGCCTGCACCCACAGCGGCGACGGCACCGCGTTCTCGAAGCGGATGCCGCGCGTGTGCGCCATCGGCGCCAGCAGGTCGATCGTGCGTTCGACGACGTCGTCCAGCGCCACCCGTCCCATGTCCAGCGCCAGGGCGCCTTCCTCCACCTTCTGCAGGTCCAGCACGTCGTTGATCAGCGCCAGCAGGTGTTGTCCGGCGTCCAGAACGTGGTCGGCATAGTCGTGCACCTTGGCGAGGTCGGCCTGGTCGACGCCCATGCGCATCAGCTGTGAAAAACCGATCACCGCGTTCAGCGGCGTGCGCATCTCGTGGCTCATGCGCGACAGGAACTCGCTCTTCGCCCGGTTGGCGAGCTCGGCGGCCTGCTTGTCGCGCAGCGCCTGCTCGGCCTGCTTGGTGCGCGTGATGTCTGAATGGGTGCCGACCACGCGGCGCGGGCTGCCGTCGGCATGGCGCTCGACGATCTTGCCGCGGTCGAGCACCCACAGCCAGCGGCCGTCGCGGTGCAGCAGGCGGTGCTCGGTCTCGTAGGCCTCGGTCTCGCCGCGCCGGTAGGCCTGGATCGCCCGCATCACGCGCGGCCGGTCGTCCGGGTGGATGCGGCGCGACCACTCCTGGATGGTGTTGCCGACCTCGTCCTCGCGGTAGCCGAGCATCTCCTTCCAGCGCGGCGAATAGAACGCGATGTTGCGGTCTTCGTCGAAGTCCCAGACGCCGTCGCCGGCGCCTTCGAGCGCGAATTTCCAGCGCTCTTCGGCGGCCTTCAGCGCGCGCTCCGCGGCGCGCTGCTGCGTGACGTCGCGCGTCACGTACAGCACCCGCTCGCCGGCCATCGGCGACAGTCGCGCCTCGAAGCTGCCGGGGCGGCCGCCGGCCGTCACCAGGTCGTACTCGAGGCGCTGCACCTCGCCGGTCCGCAGCGCGCGGCGGATCGCCGGCAGCACCTGGTCCGCCAGCTCCTGCGTGACGCCCTGCACGAAGGGCCGGCCGCGCACGCGCTCCCAGCGGTGCACCAGGAGCGGGTGGTCCGGGTCGCTGCATTCGAGGTAGCGACCGTCGGCATCGAGCACGAACCACAGGTCGGGCACCGCGGCCAGCACCGCGCCGAGCCGCGCCTGCGCCTCCTGCGCCTGCAGCTGCTGGCGCGCCAGTTCGAGCTCGGCGCGCTTGCGGTCGGTGATGTCGACCGACAGGTGCACCAGGCTGCCGTCGCGCAGGCGGCGGTCGTTGACGATCAGCCAGCGGTGGCGCCAGCGCAGCTCGTGCTGGGCGCGCTCTTCGGAGACCAGGCCGAGCCGCCACTGCACGAAGGCCTCTTCGTTGCCGACCGCATCGGGGTAGTCGCCGCGCGCCGCCATGCTGCGCACCATCTCGGGCCAGGTCATCTGCTCGGCCGGGATGGTGCGCCCGATCGAGCGCCGCCAGGCCGCATTCGACTGCACGACGCGGCCGTCCGGCGCGCTGATCATCACGCCGACGTGCATGCTCTCGAGCGCATCGCTCAGCAACTGCTCGGCACGCCGCGCGGCGCTCTGTGCCTGCAGGCGCGCATTGATCGTGGTGGCCGAGCCGCGGTGGCCACGGAACCGGCCGGTGCTGCTGAACACCGGCACGCCGCTGATCGACAGCGTCAGCAGGCCGGACGGGGAAGGGCGGTCGGCGACCAGCTCGGTGAACGGCTTGCGCTGCGCGAGCGCCGCCTCGCACCGCGGCCACGAGGCCGCATGCTCGCCGCCATGCGGCTGGTACGGCGCGAGGAAGCGGCGGCCCAGGTCGTTCTGCGGCGGCAGGCCGATGCAGTGCTCGAAGTTCTCGGACAGCCAGCTGAGCTGCCCCTGGTCGTCGGTCTCCCAGAGCCAGCTGTTGCCGGATTGGCTGGCAGCCCGCACCCGCGCCTCCTGCAGCCGCCAGCGCTGTTCGCGCAGCCGGGCGTCGAGCAGTGCGCTGGCCAGCAACGCGAGGTCGTGCAGCGCCTGCCGTTGCGCGGCGTCCAGGCGTGCCGGGGCGGTGTGGATCGCGCAGACCGTGCCGATGCGCCGGTCATCGACCACCAGCGGCACCGACGCATAGGCGCGGATGCCGGGGGCGCCGCTGACCAGCGGGTTGTCGCCGAAGCGCGGATCGACCCGTGCGTCGGCCACCTCGAAGGCGGCTGGCTGCAGGATCGCGTGGCCGCAGAACGATTGATCGCGCGGTGTCTCGCGCACGGCGAGGCCGACGGCGGCCGGGAACCACTGGCGCTCGGCATCGACGAGACTGATCGCGGCGATCGGCCAGCCGGTTCGGGCGGCGATCTGGCGGGCCAGCGCGGCGAAGGCCGGATCGACGACGGTGTCGAGCACGCGGAGCTCGCGCAGCACGCGCAGGCGCTCGGGCTCGTCGGCGGGCAGGTCGGCCGGCGTCATGAAGCGCGGAAGGCGTGATCCATGGGTGTCTGCTGCTCCGGGGTCGATCGACTGTAATGGAGAATCCAGGCGGTCGACGCGCTGTCGCCGCGTTGGAATCCACAGCTTCCATGCCTGCTTTCCCTGTCAGTTCGCCGTTGGCCTTGACCCTCGACCTCGACGACACGCTGTGGCCGGTCTGGCCCGCGATCGAGCGTGCCGAGCACCAGCTGCACGGCTGGCTGCACGAGCATGCGCCGGCCGCCGCGCAGCGCTTCGACCCGCCGGCGCTGCGCGCGCTGCGCAACGCGGTGGAGGCCGAGCACCCGCACTGGCGCCACAACCTGAGCGCGATCCGCAAGGAAAGCATCGCGCGGGCCTTGGCGATGACCGGCCACGATCCGCAACTGGCCGGCCCGGCATTCGACGTGTTCTTCGCGGCGCGCCAGCGGGTGGACTTCTTCGACGATGCGTTGCCGGGGCTGGCGCGGCTGGCGGCGCGCTTCCCGCTGTATGCGGTGACCAACGGCAATGCCGACCTCGCGACGGTCGGTGTCGCGCACCACTTCCAGGGCAGCCTGAGCTCACGCGAACTCGGCATCGGCAAGCCGGACGCGCGGATCTTCCACCTGGCCTGCGAGCGCCTGGGCGTGCCGCCGGCGCAGGTGCTGCACGTCGGCGACGACCTGCGCCTCGACGTACACGGCGCTCGCGACGCCGGGCTGCAGGCGCTGTGGCTGCACCGCCCGGATCATGCGAAGGGGGAGCTGCCCCCCGGCTGCGGCCAAGCCGCCACGTTGATCGAACTGGCCGACCTGTTGGGGTGCTGATCAAGCGAACACCGCGGAACCGGCTTTGCCGGGCCGCTGGTGTTGCCCCCTTGAGGGGAGGCGCGCGGCGCCTCCGGGGGTGGGTCATCCCTCACCGGTTGAATTCGAACGGCGCCTGCGGCTGGGTGTCGGAGAACTTCATCACCTCGAAGCGCACGCACGGCGAGGTGGGGTCGACCGGCGAGGCCCCCAGCCCGATCGCGCCGCTGCCGTGCAACGTGCAGGTGCCGCGGCGCAGCTGGACGATCTCGGAATCGCTGGAGAAGCGCACATACGTGCCGTTGTAGCTGAGGTCGGTCAGCTGGAAGGCGCCGCCATGCCAGTCGATGCGGGCATGCGAGCGCGACACCCGCGAATCGTCGATGCAGTAGGTGGCCTGCGGACTGCGGCCCAGCACCACCGGCAGGCTCGGGCCGGCATAGACGCGGTTCAGGTCGAGCCACGCGAGGCGGATGCCTTCGGGTTCGGTCGCGGTGGGCAGCAAGTCGCCATAGGCGGTGGCCGCGGTGTCGCCGAAGCGCCGGCCTTCGAGCAGGTAGACGTGCACCGGCTCGACGCGCCCACGCAGCTGAACGCGGTCGAGGCTGCGAAAGCGCGCGCTGCTCTCGGCGTCCTGGGCCGAGAACACGGTGGCGGTGGTGAGCGTCTCGTTGTCGCCGGCATGGTCGAGCAGGCGTGCCGCGACGTTGACCGCATCGCCGAAGCAATCGCCCGACATCGCGACCACCTCGCCATGCGCCAGCCCGACCTGCAGCTTCAGCACCGGCGAGCGCTGCGCCGCGGCCGGTACGCCGGCGGCAGGCGCGGCCGGCGGCACGATGCGGTCGAGCGACTCGTGCATGCCGTCGGCGGCGGACACCGCCTCGATCGGGTTCTCGAACACCGCCATCAGGCCGTCGCCCAGCGTCTTGACGACGGTGCCGCGGCAACTGGTCACCACATGGGCCAGCAGCGCGACGCTGTGCGTGACGACCGTCGTGGCCTCGGCGTTGCCCAGCGTCTCGTACAGCGCAGTGCTGCCGCGAAGATCGGCAAACAACACGGTGCGCTGCAGGATCTGGGTCATAAGCGTGAAGTTTATGGCAACTTGGCGGCCACCGAAGGCGCAAAAAAGGCCCCGAAAGCGGTGCTTGCGGGGCCTTTGCAGCAGGGGCTGTCGATCAGAGATTGTCCAGATACGTGCGCAACTTGTCCGACCGGCTCGGGTGCTTCAGCTTGCGGATCGCCTTGGCTTCGATCTGGCGGATGCGCTCGCGCGTCACGTCGAACTGCTTGCCGACTTCTTCCAGCGTGTGGTCGGTGCTCATCTCGATGCCGAAGCGCATGCGCAGCACCTTGGCTTCGCGCGGCGTCAGGCTGTCGAGGATGTCCTTCACCACATCGCGCAGGCCGGCCTGCATCGCCGCCTCGATCGGCGCGGTGTTGTTGGTGTCCTCGATGAAGTCGCCCAGGTGCGAATCGTCGTCGTCGCCGATGGGGGTTTCCATCGAGATCGGCTCCTTCGCGATCTTCATGATCTTGCGGATCTTGTCTTCCGGGATCTCCATCTTCTCGGCCAGCGTCGGGGCATCGGGTTCGAAGCCGAATTCCTGCAAGTGCTGGCGCGACAGCCGGTTCATCTTGTTGATCGTCTCGATCATGTGGACCGGGATGCGGATCGTGCGCGCCTGGTCGGCAATCGAGCGGGTGATGGCCTGGCGGATCCACCACGTCGCGTAGGTCGAGAACTTGTAGCCCCGGCGGTATTCGAACTTGTCGACCGCCTTCATCAGGCCGATGTTGCCTTCCTGGATCAGGTCGAGGAACTGCAGGCCGCGGTTGGTGTACTTCTTCGCGATCGAGATCACCAGGCGCAGGTTGGCCTCGATCATTTCCTTCTTCGCGTCGCGCGAGGCCTTCTCGCCCTCGTTCATGCGCTTGTTGATCTGCTTCAGGTCTTCCAGCGGCACGACGGCGCGGGCCTGCTGGTCGGTCAGCTTCTTCTGCAATTCCTGCACCGGCGGCAGGTTGCGCGCCAGCACCGCGCTGTAGGGCTTGCCCGCTGCCGCTTCCTTCTCCGCCCACTTCAGGTTCAGGATGTTGGGCGGGAAGTTCTTGATGAAATACTCTTGCGGCATGCCGCACTTGTCGACGAGGATCTTGCGCAGCTCGCGTTCGTAGCGGCGCACGTCGTCGACCTGCGAGCGCAGGATGCCGCACAGCTTCTCGATGGTCTTGACCGTGAAGCGGATCGTCATCAGCTCGGCGCTGATGGCCTGCTGGGCCTTGTTGTACGGCGCCGACTGGTAGCCGTCCTTCTCGAAGGCCTTGCGCATCTTGTCGAAGTTCTCGCGCAGGTTGGCGAGCTTCGTCAGCGCCGCGCCCTTCAGTTCCTCGAGCTTCTTGGTCAGCGCCTTGCTGCCCCCGTTGCCGTCGTCGTCGTCTTCCTCGTCGAAGAAGTCGACGTCCTCCTCGGCCACGTAGTCGTCGGCCTCGTCTTCCGAGACGAAGCCGTCGACGACCTCGGAGATCGTCATCTCGCCGGCGCCGATGCGGTCGGCATAGACCAGGATCTCGGCGATGGTGGTCGGCGACGCGCTGATCGCCAGCATCATGGCCTGCAGGCCGCCTTCGATGCGCTTGGCGATCTCGATCTCGCCCTCGCGCGTCAACAGCTCGACCGTGCCCATCTCGCGCATGTACATGCGCACCGGATCGGTGGTGCGGCCGAATTCGGAGTCGACGGTCGACAGCGCGGCTTCGGCGGCTTCCTCGGCCTCTTCCTCGGTGGCGGTGGTGGTGCCGCCGCCGGCGATCAACAGCGTCGCGGCGTCCGGCGCCTGCTCGTACACCGCGATGCCCATGTCGTTCAGCATCGACACGATGGCTTCGAGGATGTCGGCATCGACCAGCTTCTCGGGAAGGTGGTCGTTGATTTCCTGGTGGGTCAGGAAGCCGCGCGTCTTGCCCATCTTGATGAGCGTCTTCAGCTCATGGCGGCGCTTGGCGACTTCTTCTTCGGTGAGCGCGGTCTCGTCGAGGCCGAACTCGCGCATCAGCGCGCGCTCCTTCGCGCGCGACACCTTCATCCGCAGCGGCTTGACCTTGGCTGCCTTGTCGTCGGTGCCCGCCGCTTCGGGCTCGGGCTCGCCTTCGAGTTCGGCTTCGACGTCGGAGAAGTCCTCTTCGGGCACTTCTTCCTTCTTGGCGGCGGCGCCGGCCTTCGGCTTGCGACCCGGCTTGCCCTTGGCGTCGGCGACGGTCTTGTCGGCCACGGCCTTGGCGGCCGGCTTGGCGACGGCCTTCTTCTTGTCTTCAGCTTCGGCCTTGCCGGCCTTCACGGCTTTCGACGCAGCGGCGGGTTGTGCTGCCTTGGCGGGGGCGCTCTTCTTCGCGGTCATGCAAATCCTCGAATGGTGGTGGTCGTCACGTCGAACCACGCCCCAGGGCCCACGCCCAGAAGCCGGATGACGGCGGCTCGGCAGGGCCTTGTTCAGCGGAGGTCCAAAGACGTAGCGAGGCCCGGATCAAGCCTTAGCTTGGGGCCGCAATCAATTGGGCAAGGTCGCGTGACCATCGAACGGAGTACAGCCCTTGCGGGATAGGGGTGGCCTTGAGGTGGGGACCCTGGGTCAGAGGGTGGCCGGGGCCCGGAGGTGCTGTCTTTGGAACCGTCTTTGCTGACTGTCTTGCCAGCCGGTCATCACTCTTGCCTTACAACAAACCCTCGATTATCGGCGAAAGAACCTGTTACGTCAAAGCCGGCGGCTTCATTCCCTGCAGGCGAAGCCGGCGCTCCGCGTCGAGTTCACGCCATCGCGTGAGCGCGGAGGGGTCGGTCGCGGCCTGCCGGATCAGGATTTCCTGGCGCGCCGACAGCAGCTCGACCCACATGCCGTCGACCACCCGGCGCAGGTCGGCGAACTGCATTTCGTCCTGCAGCACGCCCGGCGGCACGAGGCGGCGGCTGTCGTCGGCCCATTCGCTGCCGTGCAAGGCCTGTTCGAGCACGGCCCAGGGCGTGGCACCGTGTTCGAGCAGGTGGCGCTCCAGCCAGGCGATCAGCGAGCCGTGCGGCGCGGGCAGCTCGTGCAACAGCTGGTGGTCGTCGGTGCCGAGCTGGTCCCACCAGTCGCTGTGCAGCAACAGCAGCCGCAGCACGGTGTCGGCAGGGCTGGTCGGAACTGTCCGCACCTTCGACTGCGGAGGGAACGGGCCGCTTTCCTCGTAGCGGTCCGGCGCGCCGCGCTTGCCCTTCCAGTCCTTGGTCCACTTGCGGCCGCCACCGCCGACGCCGCCGTCGCGGCGCTGGAAGCGCTCGCGCGGTGCGGCGGGCTCGCCATCGTCCGGCGGGCCGTAGCTGTCGTCGCTCGGCGGCTCATGGCGGTTCGATGCCGAACCGCCGCCGTGGCGCGACGGCGCCGAGGCCTGCCACAGCTGCGTCAGGTCGGCCGCGCCGATGCCGCCTTGCTGCGCCAGTTCGGCCAGCAGCTGCAGCTTCAGCGCGCCGTCCGGCAGCGCCGACCAGAGCGGCTTGGCATTGGCGAGGAACTTGGCGCGGCCCTCGGCGGTCGACAGGTCGCCGCCGTCGCGCGCGGCTTCGACCAGCTGGCGCGACAGCGGCACCGCCTGGGCGACACAGGCCTCGAAGGCCTCGGCGCCGAGTTCGCGCACATACGAATCCGGATCGTGCTCGGTCGGCAGGAACAGGAAGCGGACGGTGCGGGTGTCGCTCGCGTGCGGCAGCGAGGCTTCGAGCGCCCGGCCGGCCGCCCGTCGCCCGGCGGCATCGCCGTCGAAGCTGAACACCACCGATTCGGTGAAGCGGAACAGCTTCTGCACGTGCTCGGCCGTGCAGGCCGTGCCGAGCGTCGCGACGGCATTGTCGAAGCCGTGCTGGGCGAGCGCGACGACGTCCATGTACCCCTCGACCACCAGCGCATAGCCGCGCTTGCGCAGCCCGGCGCGCGCTTCGTGCAGGCCGTACAGCTCGCGGCCCTTCACGAACACCGGCGTCTCCGGCGAGTTCAGGTACTTCGGCTCGCCCTTGTCGAGCACCCGCCCGCCGAAGCCGATCACGTCGCCCTGCACCGAGCGGATCGGGAACATGATGCGGTCCCGGAAGCGGTCGTAGCGCTTGCGCTCCTCGTCGTTCTCGCCCTGCGAGATGACGAGGCCGCTCTCCTCGAGCAGCGGGTCGTCGTAGCGCGGGAACACGCTCGCGAGCGCGCGCCAGCCGTCGGGCGCGTAGCCCAGCCCGAACGCCGCGGCGATCTCGCCGCTCAGCCCGCGGCCCTTCAGGTAGTCGATCGCCCGCGGACTGCTTTTCAGCTGCTTGCGGTAGCTCTCGCTGGCCTTGGCCAGCACGTCGCTGAGCGTGGCCTGGCGTTCCTTCAGCTCGGCGGCGCGCTCGCGCTCCTGCGGCGAGCGGTCGTCTTCCGGCACCGTGAGCCCGGCCTGCTGCGCCAGGTCGCGCACCGCATCGAGGAAGCCCATCCCCGAATACTCCATCAGGAAACCCAGCGCGTTGCCGTGCACGCCGCAGCCGAAGCAGTGATAGGTCTGGCGGGTCGGGCTGACGGTGAAGCTCGGCGTCTTCTCGCCGTGGAACGGGCACAGGCCCTTGTGGTTGATGCCGGCCTTCTTCAGCTGCACGTGGCGGCCGACGACTTCGACGACGTCGATGCGGGACAGCAGTTCCTGGATGAAGCTCGGCGGGATCACCCCGCGAGTCTATCGAACCGACCGGGGGAAGACCCCGAGGCGGCGACTTGTGCAGCTTCGCACGGGGCCGGTCTTGCGGGCTGTTACCGATTGACGCAAGGGTGACCATGCTCGGTACACTTTTTGCACCGTGAAGTTCGATGCCGTGTCGTTGGGGCACGTCAAGACCCTCGGAAGGAATCGTGTGCATCTCCACTCAACGCCGGAACAGGCGCGTTTGCGATTCTCGCCTCGCACACTCTGCCTCGCGCTGCTGGCGTCGGGGTTGATGGGCGCATGGCAGGCGGCCCTGGCGCAGGCCGCCTCCGCACCCGCGGCGAAGGAAGAGTCCGCGCCCAGCGAGCGCGCCAAGCGCGAGGCGGAGAACGTCTTCCGCTGGATCATGATCCACTCGGACAAGCCCCGCAAAACGCGCGAGGGCAAGGACGACAAGCCGACCGCGCCTGCACCGGCGCCGGTCGCCAATGCACCCAGACCGGCACCGGCCGCACGCGTCGCGAAGGCGGGTGAGGGCAGTGCCGAAGGAGCGGTGGCAGCGCCTGCACCGGCGCCCGCGATTCGAGCCACGGCGGCAACGGCTGCGACCCAGGTGCCCCCCGCGGCGGCGCAGGCGATGCCGGTCTCCACGGTCGACAACGAAGCGGCGCGCATGTCGAACAACGCTGCGGCGCTGGCTCGCGGGAACGGCGCAGCGGTCGGCAACGGCGCAGCGGTCGGCAACGGCGCAGCGGTCGGCAACGGCGGCGGCCGCACGGCCATGCCGGACGCCGCAGCGCCGCCTGCGCTCGCCGCGGCGCCGGAGCCCGAGCCCGAGCAGGAGCCGCTGGTGATGGTGTCCCAGGTGGAGCCTCAGTTCCCCCGCGCGGTGATGCTCGACCTCCGTCGTGGCACCGTGCGGGTGCGTTTCGACGTGCTGCCTGATGGCACGGTGGCCGGGCAGACCGTCGTGTCCTCGACGAGCGTGCGGCTGAACCGCGCAGCGCTGGCCGCCGTCGGGCAATGGAAGTTCCAACCGTTGCGCGAGGCGCAAGAGGGCATCGTCGAAGTGGGCTTCAACCTGGATTGAGCCGCTCCCGGGGGGCTGCAGCGTTCAGGCCGCGATGGTCCGCTCCGGCGCGATCGCGCCCCGGTACTGCCGCACCCAGTCGACCACCTCGGTCGACGGCATCGCAGCCGCGATGCCGTTGCCCTGCGCCATGTCGCAGCCGATCGCGATCAGGCGTTGCGCCTGGGCCCGCGATTCGACGCCCTCGGCCACCACCGTGCAGCCGAAGGTGCGCGACAGGCTGATCACGCCGGCGACGATCGCATGGTCCTGCGGGTCGAGCAGCATGTTCTGCACGAACGAGCGGTCGATCTTCAGCAGGTCGAGCGGCAGCCGCTTCAGGTAGGTGAGGGTGGAATAGCCGGTGCCGAAATCGTCGAGCGCGAATCGCACGCCGAGCTTGCGGCACTCCTGCATCAGCTGCACCGTGTAGTCCACGTCGGCCAGTGCAGCGGTTTCCAGCACCTCGATCACCAGGCGCTGCGCCACCGGCGAGTTGTAGCGCGACAGCAGGCCGGCCAGGCGCTGCGCGAACAGCGGCTCCTGCAGGTGTCGCGCCGAGACGTTGATGCTGACCGTCAGGTCGAGCCCCTGGCGCTGCCATTGCGCGAGCTGCTCGATGCCCTGTTGCAGCACCCAGTCGCCGACGCTCGCGCTGAGGCCGGTGTGCTCGATCAGCGGCAGGAAGTGCGCCGGCGCGATCACGCCGTGCTGCGGATGCTTCCAGCGAAGCAGTGCCTCGACGCCCATCACCGTGCCGTTGCGCAGGTCGACCTTGGGCTGGTAGTACAGGCAGAACTCCTGCGCGTCGAGCGCGGTCTGCACGCGACTGAGCGCCTCGAAGCGTTCTTCGGTGCGGCGGTTGAGCTCGGTGTCGAAGAACAGCGATCCGTTGCGACCAGCCTGCTTCGCGCCATACATCGCATGGTCGGCGTGGCGCAGCAGCGTTTCGGCATCGGCGCGGTCGACCGGGTAGACGGTGGCGCCCAGGCTGGCAGTGACGATCACCGGCCCGATCCCCATGCCGAGGTTGTACGGCAGCGAGACCTGGCGCAGCACGCGCTCGACGGTCGCCTGCGCGTCCTCGATCGTGGCGGCGCGCAGCAACAGCACGAATTCGTCGCCGCCGAGGCGCGCGACCTCGTCGGTCCAGTGGTCCCAGCGCCCGAGCGAATTGCGCAGCCGCTGCGCCAGCTCGACCAGCAGCCGGTCGCCGGCCTCGTGGCCGTGCGTGTCGTTGACCGGCTTGAAATTGTCCAGGTCGAGGTAGCAGACCACCAGCAGGTAGCCGTCGCGCTCGCTCGCGCGGATGGCCTCGCGCAGCATCTGCGCGAGGCGGGCCCGGTTCGGCAGCCGGGTCAGCTCGTCGAAATGCGCCTGGCGCTCGAGCTGTTCGCGGTGCAGCCGGGCCTGCGTGGTGTCCGACAGCACCAGCACGTGGTGGCGCAGTTCGGCGTCGGGCCCCGGGATCGCGGAGATCGTCACCTGCAGCGCGCACAGCTCGCCGTCGCGCCGCCGGTCGATGATCTCGCCGCGCCATGAGCCGGTCGATTCGAGCGCCGCCGCCATGCTGGCGCGTTGCGCGGCGCCGGGCTCGCCGTCGGCGGCCGGGCGCAGCAGGGCCGGCACCGCGCCGAGCATTTCTTCGCGCGAAAAGCCGGTGATCTTCGTGAAGGCCGGGTTCACGTCGAGCACGCGGCAGGCCGCGTCGGTGATGATCAGGCCTTCGTGCAGGTACTCGAAGAGCCGCGTCGTCACGTTCTGGCGCTCCGCGGTGGCGTGGCGGTCGGTGATGTCGATCGCGGTGGCGATCACGCGCAGCGGCTCGCCGTCGGATGTGCGCTCGACGGCGCGGGCATGGCCTTCGAGCCACACCCAGCGACCGTCCTTGGCCTGCAGCCGGAATTCGAACGCGTCGGCCTCGCCGGCCGGCACCGTGCCACGGCCGCGCGGCTGCAGCGCGCTCAGCAGGCGGGCACTGTCGGACGGATGGGCGCGGGCCAGCAGCCCGTCGATGCGGTGGCCGAACTCGACGCTGCCGTAGCCGAGCATGCGCAGCCAGCGGCGCGAATAGCCGATGCGGCCGCTGCGCAGGTCCCATTGAAGCGTGCCGACGCCGGCCGCGTCGAGCGCCAGTTGCCAGCGCGTTTCGTTGGTCGCGGTGCGGCCGACCACGGCGCTGGCGAGCAGCGGCGTGGCGCACAAGGTGGCCAGCCAGCCGGACAGCGTGGCCACGTCGGCCAGCGGCCCCGTGCCCGTGGCGACCAGCCCGGCGGCGGCCCAGGCCGCGAGGCCTGCAGCGATCAGCAGGACCGTGGCCGAGGCCGGCAGCAGCCCGCGGCGCGCGGCCATGCCCCCCAGCAGCAGGTGCGGGATGGGGGCCAGCGCGAGCATCGACTGGGTGTTGCCGTGGCGGGCGACGGCCCAGGCTGCGGCCACCGCGCCGGCCCCCAGCGCGACGCTGGCCAGCCAGCGCCACTGCGCGAACGCCTGTTGCAGCGCCTGGCGCGACAGGGCCAGCAGCGGCAGTGCGAGCAGCGTCGATGCCAGCGCGTCGCGCGCTGCGGCGATGGCGCCGGGTTGCAGCCACGCCTGCCGATCGAGCGGGCCGTCGACGGTGAAACAGACGAGGGCGTTGGCCACCGAGATCGAGGTGGGCAGCAACACGCCGACACCCAGCATCAGCGCGGCATCGCTCCAGCCGTCGATGCGGCCGACGAAGCCGAGGCGGCGCAGCAGCAAGGCCGACAACCAGGCGCCGCCGACCGTTCCGGCCGAGAGCGCCGCGGCTTGCCAGGGCATCAGGTCGGCACCCAGCAGCGCGATGCAGCCGGCCAGCCACAGGCCGGGGAGCATGCCGCTGCCCCAGCGCAGCAGCGCGGCCAGCATCAGGCCGCCTGGCAACCAGGGCAACGGGATCGCGAGCGGCGCGAGGTTCAGCAGCGGCGTCGACAAGCCCCAGCGAGCGAGGGCCACGCACGCCAGCGACGCCAGCACCGCCTGCAGGGCCCTGACGCTCAGGCGCGTGGACGGCAGCAGGATGACGGGGAGGGTGGGCAGGCGGATGACGGGCACGTGGGCGTCGCGAGGAAGCTTTTGAATGTACCCCGCGGCGCCTCCGCCAGACGCTGCGCGATACCCCGCATCTGCAGGGTATCGGTCAGCCGATGGAATCGATACGGATCTCCGGGAAACGCGCCGCGAAAGCGGCGCGACGGCTCGCTTGCTCGAGAATCAGAGCGCGAAGTCTTCGAGTTTCTTGCCCGCGGCAACGGCTGCCTTCAGCCATTTGGGTTGCAGGCCGCGCCCGCTCCAGGTTTCACCGGTGGCATTGTTGCGGAACTTGGCCGCGACTTTCCCGCCTTTGCTGGCGCCGGCTTTGCCGCCGGTCTTTGCGCTGCTCTTGCCGGTCAGGTCGGAAGGCGACAGACCGTATTCGTTCATCAGCGACTTGACTTTGGCAATCGCGTCCTGGCGTTCACGCTTTTGCGTGGCTTCGATTTCCTGCTCGAGGGCAGCCTTCTTGGCGAGCAAATCCTGCAACGTGGTCATCGGTGGTTTCCTGTTGAACCCGGCTATATCTGCCGGCGCCGGGATTCTAATTCAGGAAACTGCGGAAAGCCAAGCGCGAAACTCACGGTCTCGAAACTGTCGGTTTCAGGGCCGACGGGTTCAAGGCGTCGGGGGCACGTATCCCGCGGGTTGTTCGGCGCCTTCGCCAAAGAAGAATCGCTCCATTTGCCGGGCCAGGTACTGGCGGGCGCGCTGGTCGGCCAGGTTCAGCCGGTTCTCGTTGACCAGCATGGTCTGGTGCTTCATCCAGGCGGCCCAGGCTTCCTTGCTGACCTCGTTGTAAATGCGCTTGCCGAGTTCACCGGGGTAAGGCGCGAAATCCAGGCCTTCAGCCTCTTTCTTCAGGTAGACGCATTGCACCATTCGGGCCATGAGGTAACTCCAATCGAACTGTTTGTGATGTTGTGAGATGAAACCGGCGAATCACGCCAGCTTCTTGACGAGGACCTGGGACCGGCGATCCCAGTTGTATTTGCGCTTGCGGGCCTCGGGCAGCCAGTCGGGATCGACCTGCTTGAAGCCGCGCTTGATGAACCAATGCATCGTGCGGGTGGTCAGCACGAAAATACTGTCGAACCCGGCACCACGCGCGCGCTGTTCGATGCGCTTCAGTATTTTCTCGCCATCGCCTTGCCCTTGCACATTCGGGGACACCGTCAGCGCGGCCATTTCGGCGGTATGCGATTCGGGGTACGGATACAGCGCGGCGCAGCCGAAGATAACGCCGTCGTGTTCGATGACGGTGTAATGGTCGATATCGCGTTCGATTTCGGTCCGGTCGCGTTTGACCAGGGTGCCGTCCTTCTCGAACGGCTCGATCAGCTGCAGGATGCCGCCGATGTCGTCGGCACCGGCTTCGCGCAGGCTTTCGAGTTTCTCGTCGACGATCATCGTGCCCACGCCATCGTGGGTGAACAATTCCATCAGCACCGAGCCGTCGACCGAGAACGGCACGATGTGCACCCGCTCGACGCCGTCTTCGCAGGCCTTCACCGCATGCTGCAGGTAGAACGCTGTGTCGGTTGGCTGCATCGGGTTGGGCAGGGCGGCCAGCAGCTTGCGGGCGTCGGCCAGCCCGAGTTCCTGGTCGATCTCGCTGTCCGGGTCGAGCGGGTCGAGCGGGATGCCGCGCACCTCGGTGACGTAGATCAGCTTGTCGGCCTGCAGCTCGCTGGCGGTGCTGGCGGCGACGTCTTCCATGCTGAGGTTGAAGGCTTCGCCGGTGGGCGAGAAGCCGAACGGCGACAGCATCGCGAGCGCGCCGATCTCGACCACCCGGCGGATGCCGACCGCATCGATCTTGCGCACGAGGCCGGTGTGCTGGAAGTCGACGCCGTCGACGATGCCGACCGGGCGCGCGGTGATGAAGTTGCCGGAGACGACGCGGATCTGGCTGTGCGCCATCGGCGTGTTCGGCAGGCCCTGCGAGAACGCGGCCTCGATCTCGTAGCGCAGCTGGCCGGCCGCCTCCTGGGC
Organism: Rhizobacter sp. SG703; assembly: GCF_012275445.1. Taxonomy (GTDB): domain Bacteria; phylum Pseudomonadota; class Gammaproteobacteria; order Burkholderiales; family Burkholderiaceae_C; genus Rhizobacter. The sequence goes on from NZ_JAAZQK010000001.1 coordinate 61,141, forward strand.
GCAGTCGAGCGCCAGCGGGTCGGTGACGCGCATGCCGTGGCTGAAGCGCGAGGTGTGGCCCTTGGCGCGCAGCTGCTCCTCGACCTGCGGACGGAACCCGTGTACCAGCACCAGCTTGATGCCCATCGCATGCAGGATCGCGAGGTCTTGCGCGAAGGCCGACAGCTTGCCGGCGGCGATCAGCTCGCCGGCGATCGCTACCACGAAGGTCTTGCCGCGGTGCGCATGGATGTGCGGCGCCACCGAACGGAACCACGGCACGAAGGTGTGAGGAAAGACGAGGTTCATGGCGTGGCCGCACGACCGGCCGCAGTTTGAAATAATCGACGATTTTGCACGAAGGCTTCGAGTGACCCCTGTCCCGCGCCGCGGCCCACCGCCGGTGGCCAATCCGGTTGTTGCCAATCCGATTCCGCCGATCACCTTTCCCGAATCGCTGCCGGTGTCGTCCCGGCGCGACGAGATCGCGCAGGCGATCGCGGCGAACCAGGTCGTCATCGTCTGCGGCGAGACCGGCTCCGGCAAGACCACGCAGCTGCCGAAGATCGCGCTCGCGCTCGGCCGCGGCAAGGGCGCCGGCGGCAAGGGGCTGATCGGGCACACGCAGCCGCGGCGGATCGCCGCCTCCAGCGTGGCCAAGCGCATCGCGCAGGAACTGAACACGCCGCTGGGCGAGCACGTCGGCTTCAAGGTGCGTTTCCAGGACCGGCTGTCGGCCGGTGCCAGCGTCAAGTTGATGACGGACGGCATCCTGCTGGCCGAGACGCAGACCGACCCGCTGCTGAAGGCCTACGACACGCTGATCATCGACGAGGCCCACGAGCGCAGCCTGAACATCGACTTCCTGCTCGGCTACCTGCGGCAGATCCTGCCGCGCCGGCCCGACCTGAAGATCATCGTCACCTCGGCCACCATCGATGCCGACCGCTTCGCGCAGCACTTCGCGTCGCGGCACGGGCCGGCGCCGGTGATCCAGGTGTCGGGGCGGCTGTTTCCGGTCGAGCAGCGCTGGCGGCCATTCGAAGAATCGCGCGAGTACGGCCTGAACGACGCGATCGGCGATGGCGTCGACGAACTCTGGCGCGAGGGTGCCGGCGACGTGCTGGTCTTCCTGCCCGGCGAGCGCGAGATCCGCGAGGCCGCCGAGCACCTGCGCAAGCACCACCCGCCGGGCGTCGAGGTGGTGCCGCTGTTCGCGCGGCTGAGCCAGCAGGAACAGGACGCGGTGTTCGAGCCGCACAGCGCGCGCCGCATCGTGCTGGCCACCAACGTGGCCGAGACCTCGCTGACTGTGCCGGGCATCCAGTACGTGATCGATGCCGGCACGGCGCGGGTCAAGCGCTACAGCTACCGCAACAAGGTCGAGCAGCTGCAGATCGAGCCGGTCAGCCAGGCGGCGGCCAACCAGCGGGCCGGCCGCTGCGGGCGCGTCAGCAACGGCATCTGCATCCGGCTCTACGACGAGAAGGACTACAGCGAGCGGCCGCGCTTCACCGACCCGGAGATCCTGCGTTCGTCGCTGGCCGGCGTGATCCTGCGCATGAAATCGCTCGGGCTCGGGCTGGTGGAGGATTTCCCGTTCCTCGAACCGCCGCCGCGCCGCGCGATCGCCGACGGCTATCAACTGCTGCACGAGCTGGGCGCGGTCGACGAGCAGAACGAGCTGACGCCGACCGGCCGCGAGCTGGCCAGGCTGCCGCTGGACCCGCGCGTCGGCCGCATGATCCTGGAGGCGCGCAACCGCGAATCGCTGGCCGAGGTGCTGGTGATCGCGTCGTCGCTGAGCGTGCAGGACGCGCGCGACCGGCCGATGGAGCACCAACAGGCAGCCGATGCGGCGCACAAGAAGTTCGACGACGACCGCTCGGAATTCGTCGGCACGCTGAAGCTCTGGAAATGGCTCGAAGACGCGCGCGGCGGCAGCAAGGAGCACAAGCTTTCGCACCGCAAGCAGGAGCAGCTGCTGCGCGACAACTTCGTCTCGCCGCGCCGGGTGCGCGAATGGCGCGACATCCATTCGCAGCTGCACACCGTGGTGGCCGAGCACGGCTGGCGGCTGAACACGCTGCCGGCCACCTACGACCAGCTGCACCTGGCGATGCTCGCCGGGCTGCTCGGCAACATCGGCCAGAAGAGCGACGAGGACGACTGGTACCTCGGCGCCCGCGGCATCAAGTTCTACAAGCACCCGGGATCGCACCTCGGCAAGAAGCCGGGGCGCTGGATCGTCGCGGCCGAACTGGTCGAGACGACGCGGCTGTTCGGCCGCGGCATCGCCAACATCGAGCCGCAGTGGCTGCCGGGCATCGCCGGCCACCTGATCAAGACGCAGCTGCTGGAGCCGCACTGGGAGAAGAAGGCGGCCGAGGTGGTCGCGCTCGAACGGGCGACGCTGTACGGGCTGGTGATCTACAGCAACCGGCGCGTCAACTTCGGGCGCGTGGATGCGCCGGCAGCGCGCGAGATCTTCATCCGCGAGGCGCTGGTGAACGGCGAGTGGGAGACGCGCCTGCCGTTCCTCGCGGCCAACCGCAAGCTGATCGCGCAGGTCGAGGAGCTGGAGCACAAGTCGCGCCGGCAGGACGTGCTGGTCGACGACGAGCTGATCCACGCCTTCTACGACCAGCAGCTGCCGGCCGACGTGTGCAGCGGCCACAGCCTGGAGCGCTGGTACCGCGAAGAGAGCCAGCGCCAGCCGAAGCTGCTGTTCCTGACGCGCGAGGAGCTGATGCGCCACGAGGCGGCCGGCATCACGACGGCGTCGTTCCCGAAGACGCTGCGCCTGGGCGGCGTCGACTGCAGCGCGAGCTACCTGCACGACCCCGGCGACCCGAAGGACGGCGTGACCGTCACGGTGCCGATCTATGCGCTCAATCAGGTCAACGACGAGCGCTGCGAATGGCTGGTGCCCGGCATGTTGAAGGACAAGGTGCTGGCGCTGGTGAAGACCTTGCACCAGCGCCCGCGCTCGCGGCTGGTGCCCTTGCCCGACTATGCGCAGGGCTTCGTCGACCAGGTGCACGAGGCGCACGGCTTCGGCGCGGGCAGCCTGGTCGACGCGTTGCTGAAGGCGGTGCGCGACAAGACGCAGCTGGACGTGAAGCGGGCGGACTTCAAGCTGGAGCAGCTGTCGCCGCACCTGTTCATGAACTTCCGCATCGTCGACGAGAACGGCCGGCAGCTGGGGCAGGGCCGCAACCTCGCGAGCCTGAAGGCCGAGCTGGGCGTGCAGGCGCGCTCGGCGTTCCAGGCGCTGGCGGTGTTGCGGCCGACGCTGGCGGTGGCGCCGGCGGCACCGGCTGCAGCTGCGGCGGCGGGTGGCGCGGCCGCAGCGAACACGATCGTCGTCAAGACGGCGCCGGGCCGCGCGAGCGCACCGGCGGCGGAGGTGCCCGATCCGACCTACACCGACTGGACCTTCGGCGAGCTGCCCGAATTGATGGAGGTGAAGCGCGGCAACCAGGTGCTGGTGGGCTTCCCGGCGCTGATCGACCGCGGCAGCCATGTGCAGATCGAGGTGTTCGACGAGCCCGACGTGGCGGCGCACAAGCACCGGGCGGGCTTGCGCCGGCTGGTGGCGCTGCAGATCCGCGATGCGCTGAAATACCTCGAGAAGAACATCCCGGACCTGCAGAAGATGGCGGTGCTGTACATGCCGCTGGGCACCGGCGAAGAGCTGCGCGAGCAGGTCATCGACCTGGCGCTCGACCGCGCCTTCCTGGCCGACCCGTTGCCGGCCGATGCCCAGGCCTTCAAGCGCCGCATCGACGAGGGGCGAGGGCGCCTGACGCTGATCGCCAACGAGATCGCGCGCAGCGTGATGGTGGTGCTGACCGAGTTCGCCGCGGCGCAGCGCAAGTTGAAGGATGTGCGGGCACCGAAGGAGGTCGGCGACGACGTGCAGGCCCAGCTGGCGCGCCTGGTGCCCAAGCGCTTCGTGCTGGCGACGCCGTGGGCGCAGCTGGCCCACCTGCCGCGCTACCTGAAGGGCGTGACGATGCGGCTCGACAAGCTGCGCGCCGACCCGGTCCGCGACGCCCAGCGCCTGGCCGAACTGCGCCCGCTGGAGCAGCGCTGGCTGAGGCTGCTGGCCGACCGCAAGGGCGTGCACGACGCGCGGCTGGAGGAATTCCGCTGGCTGCTGGAGGAGTTGCGCGTCAGCCTGTTTGCGCAGGAGTTGCGCACGCCGCAGCCGGTCAGCGTGAAGCGGCTGGAGAAGGCGCTGGGGGCGCTGACGGTGTGAGGGGCGGCCATGTGCGGACCGATTCGGCGCGAGGGCGATCTGTTCCGGTGGGCAAGGGCCCGAATCGACGCGTGCGCTGGTTACAATGCGCCGGTTCGGGGTGTAGCGCAGCCTGGTAGCGCAACTGGTTTGGGACCAGTGGGTCGGATGTTCGAATCATCTCACCCCGACCATCATCTTCTCTCGTGCAAGCAACTCTGCCTGCTCCCTCGCTGCCCGTAGCTCAACTGGATAGAGCAGCTGCCTTCTAAGCAGCAGGTCGGGGGTTCGAGTCCCTCCGGGCAGGCCAAAACCAACGACTTGACGCTGCCAGAACCCGAAGCGGTCTGGTCTTTCGGCGTTTGTCAGGTCTTGAGCCAATAGTTGCGCAACGGACCCACCGAAGGTATGTGCGGCCAGGAGTAGCCGTTCATCGGGACAGTCGGGTCCACCATGAAGTCGGTTTTCATTGCGGCGTTGGCGATCGCCACGAAAACCGCCGGCCGAGTCAGCCATCGGGTCGGCAGGCGAGGTGCGCTTCGGCGGTCCGCCGGCGGTTGCGCCCGGGACCTCGAATGCGGGCCAGGCCCACCTCATGATTCCGAAGCCACGAATCCGACCTCTTTCTCGCAGGATCGCGACATTCGTGTTCGGATTCTTTGATGGACCTGTGCGTCACCAGCGTTCGTCGGACGGGTAGGGTTGGTGCCTCTCGTCCGGCACGGTGGGCCTCGACCCGCTCGGCACGCCTCCCCAACCGTCCGCCTGCGGCGCGCGCGCGTACGGTGGCACGCTCTCGCCCATCGCGGCGCGCCGGCGGCGTCCTTGCGGCGGGATCGAGAAATCCGTCGGCGCCGGTCCTGCGCCGATGCCGGAGGGCTGGTGCGCCCGGCTGGACTGCATGTCGCGTTCGAACTGGCCGGTGTTGGTGCGGCGCGCCTCGTAGGCATCGCCGGCCTGCGCCAGGTAGTTGAGTGCGTTCTGGCTCATCGCCGCGGCGGGCTTGTCGGCGTGGCCGCTCGAGTAGGCCTCGGGATGCCACTGCATGCCCATGACCGGCGCGCCGGAGCGCGATTCGAAGGCTTCGGCCGCGTACTGCGGCGCACCCGGCGGCGCCTGCATGAACGGGTTCGCGTGCGTCGTGTCGCGCGCCGAGACCTGCAAGTTCGCCAGCTTCGCGACGAGAGCCTCGTCCTGCGGATCACGGGGCACCAGGCCTCCTGCGTCCTCGCGCGCAGCAGCCCAGTGCACGCTGTTCACGTCGTAGGGGATTCGGGTCGTCTCCTGGTTGTTTGCCCAGCGCGGTCCGGGCGCCGGGCCGCCGTCGACGTCCATCGGATCCTGGCGTTGCCAGGCCGATTGGCTGTGCAGCATCGTCTTGGGTTCCAGGTCGATGCCGTGGGGTTCGAAGTTGTTGCTGATGTTGCCGTCCTTCTTGATGAACGGCATGGAGCGCGCCTGGTGCGTGCCGGAGTTCAACTGCTGCGTGGTGCCGCCGTAGCTTTCGAGCACGCTCCAGGAGCCGCCGCACAGGCCGGCCACCGGTCGTCCGGTCAGTTGCGCCTGCTTGAGCAGCGCCTCCTCATGCTCGCGGCGTTGCTGGTGGCGCTCTGCAGCGCTGCCCTTCGGCGTATGTGCCGCGTGGCGCGGACTCTCGCTTTCCAGGCCGTAGTTGCCGCCGGCGACCACCAGCAGGCCCCTGCCTCCGCCGGTGGTGGTGGTGTGCGACCTCGGCAGGTCCCCGCTGTAGTTTTTCTTGCCCGGCTTCGTCGGATCGGTGGAGCTGATGGTCGGCTCCATACCGCCCGGATGCGAGGCGATGCTCTCGCGTCCGGTGGTCTGCTGCATCGTGTAGTGGTCCCAGAACGCGCCGGTGCCATGGCCCGAGTCGCGGTACGCGATGGTCACCGGCATGCGCGGCGGGCGCCCGAGAGCGCTCAGTTCGGTGGCGACGCGCGCGCGCGAGGTGGGTGGCGGCGACCCGCCTTCGCTGTCGCTGCTGTCGCGGCGTTCCTGTGCGTGGCGCTTGACGCCTCCCGAGCGGTTGCTGTGGTGCGACCCGACGCGATGGTCTGGCATGGCGAATTCCTTTCGACTGACATGAGGGAGGAATTCAATGGTGGACGCGGTGATGTCCGATGGTCCGAAGCCATGCGAATGCGTCGATTGGAATGCGAAATCCGATCCGGCGAGGCAGGCAGGCCTGCGGATGCTGCCGTGCGGTCAGAACCACGCCACCGGCAGATCCAGCCCGACCGATTGCATCAGCTGCTGGCGCTGCGCCTGCAGTTCGGGCGTCGGTGCGCGCCAGCGGCGGTAGGTGTGCAGGAAGTCGACGATGACGGTGTTGTCGTTGGCCGCCGTCGAGCTGCCGCGGCGCGTGCCCGGGTTCACGAAGTCCTTGTGCACGATCGCGCCTCCGCCGTCGTAGTGCTGCGGCATCGCCTTCTGGCACACCGACAGCAGGAAATCCCAGTCCTCCAGCGATTCGAGGTGCGGGTCGACGCTGCAGCCTTCGAGCACCAGGCGGTGGAACAGCAACGCGTTGTTGGGGATGAAGTTCTTCACGTGCAGCGACTCGACCCGCTGGCCGCCAAGGTTCACGCGGTTGCGCGAGAGCGTCGGGGGCAGGTCGTTCGAGCGGTCTTCGGTCAGCACGTCGTAGTCGGAATACAGCAGCCGGGCGTCGGGGTGGGAGACGATGTGCGCATGGGCCCGCTGCAGGTGCTCGGGCGCGAAGGCATCGTCGTCGTCGAGGAACACCACCCATTCGCCGCGCGCGTGACCCATGCCCAGGTTCCGGCTCTCGGCCGGACCGGGGCGGCCGCCACGCTTGATGAACACGTCCTGCTCGCGCAGCAGCTCGGCGCAGATGGCGGCGGTGCCGCCGTCGAGTGCGTCGGCGACGATGATGACTTCGAAATCCTGGAACGTCTGCGCACGCAGCGAGCGCAGGTTGCGCGCAAGCAGCGCCGGTCGCAGGTGGGTCGCGGTGATGATGCTGAAGAACGGCGGTCGGGACATCGGATGCTCCATCGGGCGTGTGTTGCTGCCCTGAGTGAGGCGCATCCTAGGAGCGGGTCGGGTGCCGACCGATCCGAATAGCGGGCCAAAGCCGGTGGATCTGGGACCTATGGTAGCTATGTACCGGGACGTGCGACCCTGCTCGTCAACCCGACCCTCGGACCTCCTGCAGCGCCCGCGCAATGCGGTGCCGCCCGACGGTCGGCTTGGGCATGCGGATGTCGAACCAGCTGCGCACGTCGGCGTCCAGCCCGATGCCGTGCATGTAGTTGTAGATGGCCTTCTTCAGCGCGCGGCCCATCGCCTCGTGGTCGGCGCCGGTCGGGTCGACGAAGCCGACGTCGTTCTTCGCGAAGCGGCCCGGCGGCAGCGGCAGCAGCGTGATGCCGTAGTCCGCCGGCTGCTGGCCGACCGGCGAATGCACGGTGCACGCGAAGCGGTGGAAGAAGCCGCTCGCGATGCAGCCTTCCTCGAACAGCTGGCGCACGTACTCCAGCGCATCCACCGTGTCCTGCTCGTTCTGCGTCGGGAAGCCGTACATCAGGTAGGCGTGCACCAGGATGCCGGCCTCGGAGAAGGCCTGCGTCACGCGTGCCACCTGCTCGACCGACACGCCTTTCTTCATCAGTTTCAGCAAACGGTCAGACGCGACCTCGAGCCCGCCGGAGATCGCGATGCACCCGCTCGCGGCCAGCTCCAGGCACAGCTCGCGGTCGAAGGTCTTCTCGAAGCGCACGTTGCCCCACCACGAGATCTCGACCTTGCGGCGCTGCAGCTCGGCGGCCAGCGCGCGCAGGGCCTTCGGCGGCGCGGCTTCGTCGACGAAATGGAAGCCGGTCTGCCCGGTCTCCTGCACGATGGCCTCGATGCGATCGACCAGCGTCGCCGACGAGGCCTGCTCGAAGCGCGCGATGTAATCGAGGCTCACGTCGCAGAAGCTGCACTTCTTCCAGTAGCAGCCATGGGCCACCGTCAGCTTGTTCCAGCGGCCGTCGCTCCACAGCCGGTTCATCGGGTTCAGCATGTCGAGCAGCGACAGGTAGCGGTCGAGCGGCAGGCCATCCCAGGTGGGCGTGCCGGTCTGGTCGAACGGGACGTCGGGCTCGGCGAAGCCGTTGACGTAGCGCACCGCGCCCGATTCGGCGTCGCGCACGAAGCTGCGCACCAGCCGCTGCTGAGAGCGTCTGCCCTGCAGGTGGTCGATCAACGCGAGCAGCGGGCGTTCGCCGGCATCGAGCGTCACCACGTCGACGAAGTCGAACACCCGCGGCTCCGACAACTCGCGCAGCTCGGTGTTGACGAAGCCGCCGCCGAGCGCGATGGTGATCTGCGGATGCTGCGCTTTCACCGCCTGCGCAATGCGCAGCGCCGCATACATCGAACCGGGGAAGGGCACCGACAGCAGCAGCAGGTTTGGGCGATGCCGTTCGACCGCGGCCAACGCCAACGCGGCCAAGCGTTCGTCGACGAGGTTGGGGGTGGCCGAGAGCGCCGCCGCCAGCGGATCGAAATCGGGTTGGCTCGCGGCCAGTTGCTCGGCATAGCGCACGAACTCGAAGCGGCCGTCGATCGCGTCGCGCAGCACGTCGGCGAGGTCGTTCAGGTACAGCGTGGCAAGGTGGCGGGCGCGGTCTTGCAGTCCCAGCGCGCCGAAGGCCCAGGCCAGCGGGTCGCCGCCCTCGTCGTCGACATAGACGTCGAGGGAGCGGAAGCGCGTGCCCTCGGGCAGCCAGTCGCGGCCGACGATGCGGTGCGCGAGCGTGGCGTCGCGGCCTTGCAGGAAGCGGACGGTCGGCGCGATGGTCGCGCGGTAGCGGTCGAACACGGCGAGGAAGTGCGCCACCGGTTCGGTGCGCGCCGCTGCGGGGATCACCTCGGCGCGCTCGCGGACCTGGTCGAGGCCGGTCGGCGACAGCAGGTCCAGCACCAGCGCGAGCGCCAGGTCCTCCTGCACCGCCGGGATGCCACGCGAGCGCAGGAAGCCCGTGAGGTAGGCCGTCGACGGGTACGGCGTGTTGAGCTGCGTCATCGGCGGGATCACGGCCAGGACGCGGAAATCTTCGGTGGACATCGGAGGGGCGGGCGGGGGCGGGCAGGTCGCATTGTCGGCGATGCCTCGCGGCGCCGCGCTTGGTGGCCACGCTGTTGCGCCGCGACCCAGGTCCGGGGCCGTCGAGCACCGCCGATCAGGAACGAGATCAGAAGCAGAGACAGGCCTCAAGAACACGCAGGAACCGGTTCATCGCGACCTGTGTCACGGATTTACGTATAGGGTAATCCCTATAATTCCGCCCTTTTGGTCGGAGCTTCAAGATGTTCTCCCTCTCTCAGCGCGCGATGCGCCGCATGACGGGCCTGCTGCTGCTGGCAGCCGCCAGCGGCGGGGCATGGGCCCAGGCGCACACCGACACGATGGCCAAGATCCGCGACAGCAAAGTCATCGTGCTTGGCGTTCGCGAGGCCGCGCGGCCGTTCTCGTTCCTCAACGACCAGAAGCAACCGGTCGGCTACTCGGTCGACCTGTGCCTGAATGCCGTCGAAGGCATCAAGCGCGAGCTGAAGCTGCCCGACCTGAAGGTGCAATACAAGGTCGTGAGCGGCCCGGAGCGGATCCCGAAACTGCTGAGCGGCGAGATCGACCTCGAATGCGGATCGACCACCAACACCCGCGCGCGCCAGGAGAAGGTCGACTTCAGCTACACCTTCTTCGTCGCGTCGATGCGCCTGCTGACGCCGAAGAACGTGCAGGTCGAGTCGGTCAAGGACCTGAACGGCATGCAGGTCGCGCTCAGCAAGGGCACCACCTCCGAGAAGCTCTTCAACCAGCTGGCCAACGGCGAACTGCATGCCAAGCTGGAGACCTTCGCGAGCAACGGCGAAGCCTACAAGGCGCTGAAGGAAGGCCGCGTGCGCGCCTTCCCGCAGGACGATTCGCTGCTGCTCGGCCTGGCCTCCAACGACAAGGCGCTCGACACCTTCCAGGTCAGCAACCTGGCGCTGTCGGTCGAGCCCTATGCAGTGATGCTGCGCAAGGGCGACACCGCGCTGCTCGCCTCGGTCGATCGCAGCTTGTCGCAGCTCTACGCCAGCGGCGAGATCAACGCGCTGTACACCAAGTGGTTCCTGACCGATGCGCTGACGATCAAGATGAGCCGCCTGACGCGCGACAGCTTCGTGCGGCCGAACAAGGAAGCCGGCGTCGCGATGCTGCTCGGCTTCTCGATCTGATCGCCTGACCGCTCAGCCCGCGCTGCGCGCCGTGGTCGGCCGCACGCGGCTGCGCTGGCCGTCGACCGCCACCGGCACGTCGCCGCGCACCGTGATGCGGCGCATCACGCGGTGCGCATCGCCATAGTCGTTGATCGCGTAGTGCTGCGTCGCGCGGTTGTCCCAGACCGCGACATCGCCCTCGGCCCAGCGCCAGCGCACCGTGTTCTCCAGCCGCGTGATGTGGTTCTGGAAGACCGCGAACAGGTGGTCGCTGTCCTGCGTGTTGCAGCCGATGAAGTTCTTGATGAAATGGCCCGAGACCAGCGTGCGCTCGCCGGTCTCCGGGTGCAGGCGCACCAGCGGGTGCTCGGCCTGGATCAGGCGCGACGTGAAGACCTCGTGGTAGCGCTTCGCGCCGTGCGCATCGGGCGCCACGCGGGTGGCGGCATAGTCGTAGTCGTTGCCGTGCAGCGCCCACAGGGTCTCGGCCAGCGCCTTCAACGCGGGCGTCAGCTCGTCGTACGCGGCCGCGGTGTTGGCCCAGACGGTATCGCCACCGTACGGCGGCAGCGTCACCGCGCGCAGGATCGACACCTGCGGGTAGTCGACCTCGAAGGTCACGTCGGTGTGCCACGAATTCGCTCGGCCGCCATGGTGCGAGTCGAGCTCGAGGATCTGCGTGCCGTCCTTCGACGGCACTGTCGGGTGGTCGACCAGCTCGCCGAACAGCCGCCCGAAGGCCTGCTGCGCGGCATCGTCCAGCTGCTGCTGGCCGCGGAAGAACAGCACCTTGTGGCGGTACAGCGCCTGCCTGATCGCGGCGAAGGTCGCGGCCGGCAGCGTGCCCGACAGGCGCAGCCCGCGCACTTCGGCGCCGATGCGGCCGGACACCGGCGCGATGTCGAGTTCGGCCGGGGCGGCCGCAACGGTGGGCGGGTTCAACACAGCACTCATCGGAGTTCTCCTGGTGGATCGGGGGACAAATTCGCGACTCAGGCGGCACGCGCCGCAGGCGCCTGCGCATAACGGCTGGCCGGGCGCTCCAGCCCGAGGTTCTCGCGCAGCGTGCGGCCTTCGTAGGCGGTGCGGAACAGCCCGCGGCGTTGCAGCTCCGGCACCACCAGCTCGACGAACTCGTCGAGCGACTGCGGCAGCACCGGCGGCATCACGTTGAAGCCATCGGCCGCGCCGTTCTCGAACCACGACTGCATCCGGTCGGCGATGGTCTTGGGCGTGCCGACCACCACCCAGTGGCCGCGCGCGCCGGCCAGGTACTCGTACAGCTGCCGCACGGTGAACTTCTCGCGGCGCGCGAGTTCGATCACCACATGGGCGCGGCTGTTGATGCCCTTCGGCGGCTCGGGGTAGTGCGGCGGCGGGGCGTCCAGGTTCCAGCGGCGCAGGTCGTCGTTCGGCCAGAACGGCGCGAGCGTGTCGAGCCCGACCGCCGGGTGGATCAGCCGCTGCAGCTCGGCCCACCGGGCCTGCGCCTCCGCCTCGGTGCGGCCGATCACCGGCGAGATGCCCGGCAGCACCAGCAGCTGCCCCGGGTGGCGGCCGTGCTTCGCCATGCGGCCCTTCACGTCCTGGTAGAACGCACGCGCCTCGGCCTCGCTGGTCCACGCGGTGAAGATCGCCTCGGCGGTCGCGGCCGCGAGCTCCTTGCCGTCTTCCGACGAACCGGCCTGCACGATCACCGGGTGGCCCTGCGGCGAGCGCTCGATGTTCAGCGGCCCCTTCACCTTGAAATGCTTGCCGACGTGGTTCAGCGCATGCAGCTTCTTCGGGTCGAAGTACACGCCCGACGCCGCATCGCGCACGAAGGCATCGTCGTCGTAGCTGTCCCACAGCCCCTTGACGACCTCGACGAACTCGTGCGCCCGCTCGTAGCGCAACGCAGGGTCGGGGTGGGCCTCGAGCCCGAAGTTGCCGAACACGTTCTCGGCGCTGGTCGTCACCACGTTCCAGGCCGCGCGGCCCTTGCTCAGGTGGTCGAGCGATGCGAACTTGCGCGCCAGCAGGAACGGGTCTTCGTAGGTGGTCGACGCCGTCGCGACGAAGCCGATGTGCTTCGTCACCGCCGACAACGCGGCCCACAGCGTCACCGGCTCGAAGTACGACACGCGGCCCTGGCGGCTCAGCGACTCGTCGTCGCCGCGGTGCTGCAGCCCGGGGCTGTCGGCGACGAAGACCTGGTCGAACAGGCCGCGCTCGGCGGTCTGCGCGACCTGGATGTAGTGGTCGATGTTGACGCCGGAGTCGATCTGCGAACCCGGGTGGCGCCACGCGGCCACGTGGTGGCCGGTGGCCATGATGAAGGCGCCGAGGCGCATCTTCCGGTCGGACATGGGCGTTCCTCGAGAATGGTTGTCGTCGGGTTCAGAGCGCAAACCGCAGCCCGGTCGGCAGCGCGATGCGCGGGTCGAGCCGGCCGGCATGGCGGGCCTGCGTCGCCTGCTCGGCCTCGCCGGCGAACTCGGCGAGCACGTCTTCCTTGACGCGCGAGAAGGCCAGCCCGACGCGGTCGCGCGGGTGATCGAGTGCTACCGGCACGATGCGGCGGATGCGGCCCGGCCGCGGCTCCATCACCACCACCTTGTCGCCGAGGTAGATCGCCTCTTCGACGTCGTGCGTCACCAGGATCATCGTGATGCCCTCGGCCTGCCAGATGCGGTGCAGCTCCTGCTGCAGGTGGGCGCGCGTCAGCGCATCGAGCGCGCCGAACGGTTCGTCGAGCAGCAGCACCTCGGGCCGGTTGACGAGCGCGCGCGCAATCGCCACGCGCTGCGACATCCCACCCGACAGCTGGTGCGGCCAGGCCGTCTCGAAGCCTTCGAGCCCGACCAGCGCGATGTGCTCGCGCACGGTGTCGGCCTTCTGCGCCTCGCCCAGCCCGCCGTTCAGCAGCCCGAGCCCGATGTTCTGCTCGACGGTCAGCCACGGGAACAGCCGGTGCTCCTGGAACACGATGCCGCGGTCGAGGCTGGTGCCGACGATGCGCTCGCCGTCCAGCAGCACCTCGCCCTGGTAGTCGTCTTCCAGCCCGACGATCAGCCGCAGCAGCGTCGACTTGCCGCAGCCGCTGCTGCCAACGATGCTGACGAACTCGCCCGGGTCGACGGTCAGCGTGATGTCTTCCAGCACGCGCAGCGGGTCGCCGCGCACGTCGTACTGCTTGCTCAGGTGCTGGATCTGCAGGGTGCCGGCGTTCGCCATGGTGGGGTCCTCGTTGATGTCCGGAAGGGGTCAGAACTGCGCGACCGAGCGGCCGCGCCACGCAAGGGCCCGGGCCTCGATGCGGCCGGCGATCCAGTTCAGCGCGAAGCCGACCGCGCCGACCACGATCACGCCGAACAGCACCTGGTCCATCCGGAAGTGCTCGCGGCCGTCGATCATCGTGTTGCCGATGCCCTGGCCGGAGACGAGCAGGTACTCGGCGCCGAGCGTCGCGAGCCAGGCGTAGATCAGCCCCAGGTGGATGCCGGCGAAGATCGATGGCGATGCCGACGGCAGGATCACGCGGGTCCAGGTCTGCCACCGGCCGAAGCGCAGCACGCGGGCCACTTCGAGCAGGTCGGCGGGCACGCTGCGGATGCCTTCGAAGGTGTTCAGCACCACCGGGAAAAATGCAGCCAGCGACAGGAAGGCCACCTTCGCGGCGTCGCCGAGCCCGAACCACACCGACAGCAGCGGGATCCACGCGAACAGCGAGATCTGCTTCAGCGTGTGGAAGCTTGGGCCCGCCAGCCTCTCGAACAGCCGCGACGCGCCGAGCGCCGCGCCGAACGCGAGGCCGGCGAACGCGCCGATCGCGAAGCCGACCAGGTCGCGCCGCAGGCTTGCCGCGAGCGCCGCGAACACCTGGCCCGACGCGACCTGCTCGACCGCCGTCTGCCACACCTTCGCCGGCGACACCAGCAGCGGCGAACTCGACACGCCGAAGCGCACCGCGGCCCACCACGCGAGCAGCAGCAGCGCCGGCAGCACGAAGCCGCGCAGCGGTTTCGGGACGAGCCTGGCAACGAGCATCAGAAGGCCTCCCGGCGCCAGCGCAGCAGCCGGTGCTCGACCAGCGCCAGCAGCGTGTCGAGCGCGAAGCCGACGGCGCCGACCACCGCCACCGCGGCCAGCACCACGTCGAGCTGGAACAGCTGGCGGCCGTAGACGATCATGAAGCCCAGGCCTTCGCTCGACGCCAGCAGCTCCACCACCACCAGCGCCAGCCATGCATGCGTCAGGCCGTAGCGCACGCCGTTCCAGATCGGCGCGAGCGCGGCCGGGAACACCACCCGCGACAGCAATTGCCAGCGCGTGAACTTCAGCACCCGTGCCACCTCGATGTGGCGGGTCGGCACGCCTTCGATGCCCTTGCAGGTGTTCAGCGCGATCGGCACCAGCGCCGCCTTGCTGACCAGGATGACCTTCAGCGCCTCGTCGATGCCGACCAGCAGCATCAGCAGTGGCAACCAGCCGAGCACCGGCACCTGCGCGAACACCTTGAAGCTCGGGTAGACGTAGTCCTTGACGGTCGGCGACAGGCCCATCGCGACGCCGAGCGACAGCCCGCCGACCAGGCCGACCGCGAAGCCCGCCAACACGCGCAGCAGGCTGACCTGCAGGTGGGCCCACAGCTCGCCGCTGAGCAGCGAATCCTTGAAGGTGAGGGCGACCGCCTCGGGGGCCGGCAGCACCTGCGGTGCGATCCATTCGAAATGCGCGGCGACGGTCCACAGCGCGAGCACCGTCAGCGGCAGCGGCCATGCGAGCAGCCTGTCGCGCAGCGCCGGCCACGTCGGCCATGAGGTCGGCGGCGCGACGGGCGCAGCCAGCGGCATCGGCAGATCGGCCAGGCTCACGGGCCTCATCGCGTGGCCGCCAGGCTGCTGCCGACCAGGCGACCGTCGGCGGCGTACTCGGGCCAGAAGCCTTCGAGCTGCTGCGATTTCAGCGCGGCGTCCAGGAAGCGCCGGTCGAACCAGCTGTCGATCTCGGGCTGGCTGCGGATCAGCTTCAGCGCGAACGCTTCACCGGCCGCATCCTTGTAGCGGGCGACGAGGAAGGGGTCGAGCAGCGGCGACAGGCGCACCCGCAGCGGCTGGCCGGTGAAGTCCTCGCGCCAGTACTTCTCGGGCAGTTCGGCCTTGCCCCATTGCGCGAACAGCTCGCGGCGCTGCGCTTCGTCGGCGTAGCGGCGCGCGGTCTTCACGACGGTGTCGACCACGCGCTGCACGATCTGCGGCTGCCGGGTCGCGAACTCGTCGCTGACCAGCAGCACCGTCTGCCGCGTGTAGCGGAACGAGTCCTGCGCAGCCGACCACACCACCTTCGCGGCGCCTTTGTCGCGCAGCGCGAAGAGCTCGACATGGCCGAACGCCGCATCGATGTCCTTGGTGGTCAGCGCGGCCTGCGCGGCGGCGGTGTCGAGGTTGATCAGCCTGAGGTCGCTCTCCTTGAGGCCCTTCGCGGCCAGCGCGCGCACCGCGGCCAGGTGCAGGTTGGTGCCCTTGAAGACGGCGACGCGCTTGCCCTTCAGGTCTTCGAGCTTCGCGATCGTGGAATCGGGCGGCACGCCGAGGTACAGCCCGTTGCGCACGCCGCTGCCGACGATGATGCGGGTCTTGACGCCGCCGGCGCGGTGAACGATCGACGGCAGGTCGCCTTGCCACGCGAAGTCGAGCTGCTTGTTGACCAGCGCCTCATTGACGGCCGGGCCGGCGCCCTTGAAGAAGATCCACTCGACCTGGATGCCGTCCTTCACGAACTCCTGCTCGAGCAGCCCTTGCGAATTGACGAGGCCGACGGTCGAGCCGCCGGTGCGCGGCGGCGTGCCGACACCGCCGGTGGCGATGCCGATGCGGATCACCGCGGGCGGCTGGGCCAGCGCGGTCGCGGTGGTCGCGAGCAGCGCGAGCAGCGTGGCGAAGCGGCGAACAAGTCTCAGGTTCATGGAGCGTCCGGAGAAGAAGCGGGGATCGATGCGAGATCATCGAAGTCCCCATGGACGCTGTGAACTGAGCATTTCGCGTTTGCATATGCAGACAAGCCGTTCGGGCGCGGTGCCGCCCGGTGTCCGCGTCAGGGGCGTGAACCCCACCGGATCCGCCCCATCAGCGGATCGCTGATGCTGTCGTCGCCGTTCTCGACGTGCCCGGCGAAGCGCGCGACGAATGCCGCGTCGCCGTCGACGGTGATCTCCAGTTCGTACCAGCCGCGGCTGCGCTCCAGCGGCCAGTACTTCGAGGTCGACTGGTTGACCCTGAGCCTGTCGCCCCAGCGGTCGTCGCCGGCGCCGTCGCGATGCTCGCGGTGGTCGCTGCCGGCATACCCGTCGCGCACCCGCAGGCTCACCGGCTGCGGACCGACGTTCGTGATCGTCAGCGTGATGCCGAGCCGTCCTTCGTCGTAGCTCGCGCGGACCAGCAGCTTGCTGGCGTCGGCCCGCACCTTGCCCTTGAACGCGCGCAGGAAACCGTTCGGCCCGGTGACCGAGAGGTCGTAGGAGCCGTCATCGGCCGCCGCCGCCCAGCTGGCCGACAACAGGCGCTGCGGTTCGACCGTGAAGTTCCGCGGCGCCTGAGAGGCCAGCCCCGATCGCACGTGGAACACCGCGGCCGCCTTGCCGGTGTTGCCGAAGTTCAGCTGGAACGACGCCGCCGCGGTGTTCGCCGCGCCATCGGCATGCAGCACATACGGCAGCGCGCGCGCCGGCCGCACGCCGGGCTCCTGCACCGGCAGCACCGGCGAGGCCGGCGGCACGATCGTGTAGTCCGGGTGCCGCACCAGGTCGGCCGGCATCAACCCGGCGGTGCTCGGCAGCCGCACGCGGTCGTGGTCGGCGCGCGAGAAATCGAGCGTCGACGTCAGGTCGCCGGCCACCGCGCGCCGCCACGGCGTGATGTTGGTCTCGACGAGTTGCGGATGCGCCTTCGCATGGCGAGCCTCGATGAAGCGGATCACCGACGTGTGGTCGAACACCTGCGAATTGACCCAGCCGCCCTTGCTCCACGGCGACACCACGATCATCGGCACCCGCATGCCCAGCCCGTACGGCGCGCTCGGGTGCGTCGCGTCGCCGGCCGGGTAGATCTCGTTGACGGTGTCGACCGTCGATGCGCCTTGCCCGGCGAACGGCGGCGTCGGCGGCACCGCGTGATCGAAGAAGCCGCCTTCCTCGTCGTAGTTGACGAACAGCACCGTCTTGCCGAAGACGTCCGGGTTCGACGCCAGGATGTCGATCACCTGCGACGTGTACCACGCGCCGAAGTCGGCCGCATGGTTCGGATGCTCGCTGAAGGCCTCCGGCGCGACGATCCACGACACCGCCGGCAGGCGGCCGGTGCGCACGTCCTCGCGCAGCGCGTCGAACAGGCGCGCCGGGTCGCGGTTCAGCGCATTGACCTGCGTACCGGTGCGCGCCCCGAGCGCCAGCGGCGAGCCCTCCGGCGCGTTCTGGTACTGGTGGAAGTACAGCAGCGAGTTGTCGCCATAGTTGCCGATATAGGCGTCCGAGGTCCAGCCCCAGAAGCCGGCGGCGTTCAGCCCGACGCCGACGTCCTGGTAGACCTTCCAGCCGATGCCGGCCTGCGTCAGCCGCTCGGGGAAGGTGGTCCAGTCGTAGCCGGCTTCGGCATTGGTGATGACCGGCCCGCCTTGCCGGCCGTCGTTGCCGACCCATCCGGTCCACAGGTGGTAGCGGTTCGGATCGGTCGGCCCCATCACCGAGCAGTGGTAGGCGTCGCAGATGGTGAATGCATCGGCCAGCGCGTAGTGGAACGGGATGTCGCGGCGCGTGTGGTACGTCATCGTCACCGAGCCCTTGTTCGGCACCCACTGGTCGAAGCGGCCGCCGTTCCACGCCGCATGCGTGTCGTTCCAGCCGTGCGGCGGGTCGGGCAGGAAGGTCAGCCCGACATCGGGCACCGGCGGCCGGAACGGCAGCAGCGTGCCGGTCGCGGTCGGCTGGTACCACACCGGCTTGCCCGACGGCAGCGTCACCGCCCGCGGATCGGCGAAGCCGCGCACGCCGCGCAGCGTGCCGAACAGGTGGTCGAACGAGCGGTTCTCCTGCATCAGGATCACGATGTGTTCGACGTCCTCGATGGTGCCGGTGCGGTGATGGGCCGGCACCGCCAGAGCATTCGCGATGCTGCCGGGCAGTGCGCCGCCGAGGCCGCTGGCGCCGATGAGCTTGAGGGCCTGGCGTCGATCGATGTGGGTCATGCGGGGGTCTCCTGGAAGGGATGCCCACCGTAGGGGGCCCGCATGACAGCACGGTGTCGCGCCGTGGCGCTGACCGGATCAGTCGATCAATGGGGCCGTCATCGTCCTGAAACGCAAAGGCAGCTTGCATCTGACGGGGCTTTCCCGACTGCCGCGCTTGCGCGACGCGCCGCACACTGGTCGCGTTGAAATCGATTTCAACAGCAGTTGTAGACAGACCGTCCAGAACATCACGGCGCGCCGTCGCGAGACCGCCGCGCCGAGGGAAAGGAGACACGGAATGATGCAGTTGCAGTTCCCCCGCCGGCCATCGGCCATCCCAGAGCGCCCGGGCATCCCAAGCCCGTCCTGACGCGCTCGAACGACCCGCGAATCGTTGTACCCGCCGCAGGCGCCCTGGCGCCGCGGCGGTGCTGTGCGCTCGACCGCAGTTTCATTGATATGAAAACGTTTTCAATACAGGAGACCTTTCGATGAAGATCCGATCCCACGCTCTCTCGACTGTTGCCTCGGCCGTTGCCGCGGCCGTGCTGGCGTTGTCGCTCGCCGCACCGGCGCGGGCCGCCGACGCCGAGTACACGCAGCGCTTCCTGACGCAATACAACAAGATCAAGGACCCGGCGAACGGCTACTTCAGCAGCGACGGCGTGCCGTACCACTCGATCGAGACGCTGATGGTCGAGGCGCCGGACTACGGCCATGAAACGACCTCCGAGGCCTACAGCTTCTGGCTCTGGCTGGAGGCGCAGTACGGCCGCGTCACCGGCGACTGGGCACCGCTGAAGGCCGCCTGGGCGAAGATGGAACAGACCATCATCCCGCCCACGGCCGACCAGCCCACCAACAGCTTCTACAACCCCGCCAAGCCGGCCACCTATGCCGGCGAGTTCCCGCTGCCCAAGGACTACCCGGCGCCGCTGGACAACGCGGCGACGCCGGGGCAGGACCCGATCGCCACCGAGCTCGCGACGGCCTACGGCACGCGCGACATCTACGGCATGCATTGGCTGACCGACGTCGACAACTGGTACGGCTACGGCCGCTGCGGCGACGGCAGCACCAAGCCGGCCTACATCAACACCTTCCAGCGCGGGCCGCAGGAATCGGTGTGGGAGACGATTCCCCATCCCTCGTGCGAGACCTTCCGCTGGGGCCGCAGCGGCGGCACGCAGGGCTTCCTGAGCCTGTTCATCGGCGACCAGAGCTATGCGAAGCAGTGGCGCTACACCAATGCGCCGGATGCGGATGCGCGCGCGATCCAGGCCGTCTACTGGGCCTCGGTGTGGGCGAAGGCGCAGGGCAGGGGCGCGGACGTGGCCGACCTCGTCAAGAAGGCGGCCCGCATGGGCGACTACCTGCGCTATTCGATGTTCGACAAGTACTTCAAGAAGATCGGCAACTGCGTCGGCGCGCAGACCTGCGCGGCCGGCACCGGCCAGCCGGACGCGAACGGCTTTCGCGACAACCAGACCTACCTGATGAGCTGGTACTACGCCTGGGGCGGCGCAACCGACACGAGCGCCGGCTGGGCCTGGCGCATCGGCTCCAGCCACAACCACTTCGGCTACCAGAACCCGCTCGCAGCCTGGGCGCTGTCGACGCAGGCCGACTTCAAGCCGGGCTCGCCGACGGCGGCCGGCGACTGGGGCAAGAGCCTCGCACGCCAGCTCGAGTTCTACCGCTGGCTGCAGTCGGCCGACGGCGCGATCGCCGGCGGTGCCACCAACAGCTGGGGCGGCAACTACGGCGCGCCGCCCGCCGGCACGGCCACGTTCTACGGCATGGCCTACGACGAGAACCCGGTCTACCACGACCCGGGTTCGAACGAATGGTTCGGCATGCAGGTGTGGTCGATGCAGCGGGTGGCCGAGTACTACCGCGCGAGCGGCGATGCGAAGGCGAAGTCGCTGCTCGACAAATGGGTGGCCTGGGCCTCGGCGCAGACGCTGCTGAATGCCGACGGCAGCTATGCCATCCCGAGCACGCTGAAGTGGAGCGGCCAGCCCGACACCTGGAATCCGGCGGCGCCGGGAGCGAACGCGAACCTGCGCGTCACGGTGGCCGATCGCACGACCGACATCGGCACCACCGCGGCCTTCGCGCGCACGCTGATCCACTACGCCGCGAAGTCGGGCAACGCCGCCGCCAGGGCCCTGGCGAAGGAGCTGCTGGACCGCGCCTGGACGCGCTACCAGGACAGCAAGGGCATCGCCATCGCCGAGAAGCGCACCGACTACCTGCGCTTCGACGACACCTACGACGCGGCCACCGGCTCGGGCGTCTACGTGCCCTCCGGCTGGACCGGCACCAACGCGCAGGGGGCGACCATCGATGCGAACGCGACCTTCCTGAGCCTGCGGCCGAAGTACCGGCAGGACCCGCAGTGGCCGAAGCTGCAGGCCTACCTGGCCGGCGGCGCGTCGCCCGACTGGGTCTACCACCGCTTCTGGGCGCAGGCCGACATCGCGATGGCCTTCAACGACTACGCGAACATCGACGGCGACGGCAGTGGCGGCACGCCGGCCATCGTGCTGAGCGGCAGCACGCTGAGCGTGGCCGAAGGCGCCAGCGCGAGCGTCGGCGTCAGCCTGTCGCAGGCGCCGTCAGGAACGGTCACGGTGACGGTGAGCAAGGCGGCCGGCGGCGACGTCGACCTGAGCACCGCGAGCACCACGCTGACCTTCACGCCGGCCAACTACAACGTGCCGCAGAACCTGGTGATCGCCGCCGCCGAGGATGCCGACCAGGCCAACGGCAGTGCGAGCTTCAACCTGGCGGCGACCGGCCACACCGGCGCCGTCGTCGCCGCCACCGAGGTCGACAACGACGTGGTGGTGGCCGACTGCACGATCAGCTTCGACACCAGCAACGACTGGGGCGCGGGCCAGGTGCCGACGGTGAAGCTGGGCAACACCGGCACGGCGCCGATCACCGGCTGGTCGCTGAGCTGGACCGAGTCGAACGACTTCACGCTGTCGAATTCCTGGAGCGCCACGGTGACGAAGAACGGCCGCGGCGTGGTGGCCACGCCGGTCGGCTGGAACGGCACGGTGTCGCCGAACGGCAGCGTCGAGTTCGGCATGCAGATCGGCTACAGCGGCGCCAAGCCGCTGCCCACCGGGCTGGCGCTGGCCGGCCACAGCTGCACGGTCACCGTCAAGTGACGACAGGGGGATGCGATGAACCACCTTCACACCGCATCGCCCCCGGGCCTGTCCCGGGGTCGGTTCGCCGCGCTGGCCCTCGGGCTGGCGCTGGTGGCCGGCGCCACGGCCTGGGGCTCGCGCCTGGTGATCCGCCTTGGCGAGGCCCGCACGGCCAGCACGGCCGCGTGGGACGAGATCGGCCTGATCTACGCCGAACGCCACCGGCTCGCCATGCCGGCGCTGCAGGCGGCCGGCCACGCGACCGGCGTCGACCCGCAACTGGTCGAGGCGGCTCGCGGCGCGCTGGCGCGTGCCGCGGCACTGCCCGGCGGTCCGGGGCTGCTCGACGACCCGCGCGCGCTCGACGCCTTCAAGCGCAACCAGGGCGAGCTGACCGGCCTGCTGTTCCGGCTCGTGCTCGCGGCGCAGCGGCAGCCGGCGCTGCGCGATGACGCCGCGGTGCAGGGCCTGCACCGGCAACTGCTGCAGTCGGAACCCCGGCTGGCCGAGGCGCGCGAGCGCTACAGCCGCTTCGCCGACCACTACAACGCGCTGACCCGGTCGATGCCGGATGCCATTGCCGCCCGCCTGGCCGGGTACGCCAGCGTGCCCACCCACCTCTGACCTGATCCAGGGAGACGACCATGAACCAGAACCTCCTCCGGCGCCTGCGGCGCGCGGCCCTGAGCCGCGGCGCCGCGGCCGCGATCGCGCTGGCCTTGAGTGCCTGCGGCGGCGGCGACGCCCCCGCGCCCGACGACACGGCCACGCGGGACAGCTTGCATGCCCGCGCGATGGCCGCGCCGTCGGCCGTGCCGCACTTCAACTATGCCGAGGCGCTGCAGAAATCGGTGCTGTTCTACGAGGCGCAGCAGTCCGGCAAGCTGCCCGCCTGGAACCGCGTCACCAGCTGGCGCGGCGATTCGCGCCTGTCCGACGGAAGCGACATCGGCCGCGACCTGACCGGCGGCTGGTACGACGCCGGCGACCATGTGAAGTTCGGCTTCCCGATGGCGTACAGCGCGACCCAGCTTGCCTGGGGCGGGCTGCGCTTCAAGGCCGGCTACCAGGCTGCCGGCCAGTACGAGGCGCTGCTCGCCAACCTGCGTTTCGTCAACGACTACTTCATGCGCGCGCACACCGCGCCGAACGAACTGGTGGTGCAGGTGGGCAACGGCGGCGCCGACCACAGCTGGTGGGGCCCGGTCGAGGTCTACCCGCTCGCGGCGCCGAGCTACCGGATCACCGCGAGCTGCGGCGGCTCCGACGTGGCCGCCGAAACGGCCGCGGCGATGGCGGCGGCCTCGATGCTGTTCTCGCCCAGCGACCCGGCCTATGCCGCGCAGCTGCTGACGCATGCGCGGCAGCTGTACACCTTCGCCGACACCGTGCGCGCGAAGTACTCCGATTGCGTGACCGATGCGGCCAACTACTACAAGTCCTGGTCGGGCTATGCCGACGAACTGGCCTGGGGCGCGGCCTGGTTGTACCGCGCCACCGGCGAGGCGGCCTACCTGCAGAAGGCCGAGGCAGCGGTCGGCAGCTTCGGCACCGAGGGGCAGACCGCGTACCTGCCGTACAAGTGGACGCAAGGCTGGGACAGCAAGCACGTCGGCGTCTACCTGATGCTGGCCGAGAGCACCGGCAAGGCCCTCTACAAGGACGCGCTGGAGCGCAACCTCGACTACTGGACCACCGGCACCTCGGACGGCCAGCGCGTGACCTACACGCCGGGCGGCCTGGCGTGGCTGGAGCAATGGGGCTCGCTGCGCTACGCGATGAACGAGGCCTTCATCGCGCTCGCCTATGCCGACGTGGTGGGCGACGCGGCGAAGCAGCAGCGCTACCGCGACTTCGCGACGCGCCAGGTCAACTACGCGCTGGGCGACAACCCGCGCCAGGGCAGCTACCTGATCGGCTTCGGCGCCAACCCGCCGCAGCACCCGCACCACCGCACGGCGCACGGTTCGTGGCTGGACAGCCAGGCGACGCCGGCACAGCACCGCCACCTGCTGTACGGCGCGCTGGTGGGCGGGCCGGGGGCCGACGATTCGTACAGCGACGACATCGGCAACTACGTGTCGAACGAGGTCGCGACCGACTACAACGCCGCGTTCACCGGCGTGCTCGCGAAGATGAACGAGCTCGCGCCCGGCGGTGCGCCGCTCGCGGACTTCCCGCCGCGCGAGGTGGCCACCGAGGACGAGTTCTTCGTCGAGGCCGGCATCAACAGCTCGGGCGGCACCTACACCGAGATCAAGGCGCTGTTGAACAACCGCTCGGGCTGGCCGGCCCGCCACGGCGACAAGCTGTCGCTGCGCTACTACGTCGACCTGGGCGAGGTGATCGCCGCCGGCGTGCCGGCCTCGGCGATCGCGCTGAGCACGAACTACTCGCAGGGCGGCACGGCGAGCGGGCTGTTCCGCTGCGGCACGAGCAGCATCTACTACGCCGTCGCGGACTTCAGCGGCACCGACATCTACCCGGGCGGCCAGTCGGCGCACCGCAAGGAGATCCAGTTCCGCTTTTCGGCGCCCTCGGGCACGGCGTACTGGAACCCGGCGAACGATCCATCGTATGCCGGGCTGTCGGCCGGCAGCACGGTCAAGTCGCTGGCGATCCCGGTGTACTCGAATGGTGTGAAGGTGTTCGGCAATGAGCCGCAGGCCTGCGGCGGCAGCCCGGTCATCCCGCCGGCCGCGCCGCAGGGGCTCGCGGCCACCGGCGGGGCTGGGTCGGTGACGCTCGCGTGGACCGCGGTGGCGAATGCGACGAGCTACTCGGTGAAGCGCTCGGTCACCGGCGCGGCGGGCAGCTTCAGTGCCGTCGGGTCGCCCACCACGGCGGCCTACACCGACACCGGCCTCGCGGCGAACACCACGTACTGGTACCAGGTGACGGCCGCGAATGCCGGCGGGGAGGGCGCCGCCAGCGCCACCGTGTCGGCCACCACGCAGCAGGGGACGACGCCGCCGGTCGGCTCGTGCGCGGTCACGCTGGACATCGGCAACGACTGGGGCGCGGGGCAGGTGGTGGCGATCCGCCTGGGCAACACCGGCACGCAGGCCTTGAGCAACTGGCAGCTGTCGTGGACCGAATCGAACGACTTCACGGTGACCAACTTCTGGAGCAGTGCGGTGACGTCCAGTGCGCGCACCATCACCGTCCGGCCGGCGGACTGGAACTCGACGGTGGCGGCAGGCAGCTCGGTCGACTTCGGGATGCAGCTCGCGTACAGCGGCGCACGGCCGATGCCATCGAACGTGCAGGTCCAGGGACGCGACTGCAGCATCGCCGTGGTGGCGGCGCATTGAAGCGATGCCCGGCGTGACGGTTGGATGACAAACGCCCGGATCGGTCCGTCGGCGGCCGACCGGGCTTCGCATTCGCGACAGGGGCTTCGGCGCGCCCGGAAATGTGACGGCGACGCCCGAAGACAGTGCGTCCATTCGATCACTCTCGCGTTCCACACCATGTCGATGCCGACGCTTCCGAAGCTGACCGCCACGCCCAGCCGCGCGCCCTCGGTCAGGACCCAGTCCGATCCATCCCGTCAACCCGACACCGGCTCACGGTCGTCCGCTCGGTCGCTCGACGGCGACCGTCCTCCGGTCACGCGTCCACCGCGCGCCCATGCAGGCACCCGCCCGCGCCAGGCCGGCAGCCTGGCCGCGTTGGGCACGACGGGGTCGTCGACATCGACGGCCTCGTCCGTCGACCAGCCGCCGCCGGCGGACGTGAGCCTCGCGCGCAACCTGCCCGATTTCGAACGCAAGCTCGCCGCGCAGCGCGCGATCACGCCGGGCGACGCGCAGTTGAGCGCCGCCGCGACCCTGGTCAACCAGGTGCGCCACAACCCGCTCGCGTCCGGCACCGGCGACGGCACGACGCCTTCGCACGACCAGCTGGCCCGGCTGCTGTCGCCCGCGCTGATCCGCCGGTTCCAGAAAGAGGCGTTGCAACTCTCCGACGCGAAGATCCAGGCCATGGACGACATGGCGACGAAGGGCGGGCGCTACATCCCCAGCAGCGGCTCGCTGTTCCAGGCGGTGCTGTACGGTGCGATCCCGTTCGCGGCGCTGGAGAGCACGCCGACCAAGGTGCTGGGCGGCAGCGTCGCGGCGCTGGCGGCGCAGCCCTTCGTGACGGCGGGCCTGCAGACCCCGATCGTCTCGGCCATCACCGTGATGCGGCAGAAGGGCGGGCCGATGGGCAAGATGCCCGGCAACATCAAGGCCAGCACGACCCTGCAGCAGATCGAGGCCGATCTCGTGGCGCTGAAAGACCTGGCGCAGAAGGATGCCGCCGCAATGGGCGACATGCTGCGCGACCTGGCGGCCCGGCATCCGGAGCACGCGCTGCCGACCGATGCGGCACCCACCGAAGAACAGCTGCGGAACTTCCTGCGCGCGCTGACCCCCGACGAACACCGGGGCCTGGAGAAGATCCAGGACGACCAGACCGCTCGCGCCGTGCAGGCGGCCGGGCTCGTGCTCGACGGCCTGCGCCTCGAAGGCATGCAGAAGCGCCAGAAGAACTCGACGAACGCACAGGTGTTCTGGCGCACCTTGCGCGGCCTGAGCGGCATCCTGGCGCCGGCGATGCAGGCGAAGCACGTGCCGGCGGCGGCCATCACCGGCGTGTCGGTCGCGATCGCGCTCGGCGCGCTGCTCGGCCAGCACGTCGGGGCCGGCCAGGACGAGCGCACCGCGCAGGCCGACGAAATGCGGCTGAGCATCCTGTATGGCGACCTCTTCAATGCCGAAGGGCAGGCCGACTGGAACGCCGGCCGGCCGATCCGGCCGACCGGCATCGATCCGAAGAAGCTGCAGGGCCTGGTCGTCGAGCCCGAGATGCTGATCGCCGGCCGCGTGAGCGCGATGGTCGACAGCCACCGCAAGGAATTGCAGGCGCGGCTGGAGGCGCGCCAGGCGCAGCCGCCGGCACCGGGCATCGATCCGGAGGCCGGCGACCGCGTGGCCACCGACCTCGCCGCGGAGATCGCCGACTGCGACGCCGATCTCCAGAAGATCGCCGACGGCAACCTGAGCGGGCTGGAGGAGAACGGCTTCGCACGCCAGCTGTTCGGCAAGGCGATGCAGAACACCGCGGTGGCTTTTGCGTGGTCGGAGGGCTGGGCCAAGCTGCGCTCGCCGCTGGAGTATTCGGCGCAGGTCGGGCAGCGCCTGTCGCAGCAGTTCACCTTCGGCGTGCTGGGCGGCGCCGGCGCCTTGCTGCTCGGGCGCGGCGTGAACATGGCGGTGTACGAGGTCAACAAGCACCTGGCCGCGCAATCTCACGACCCCGCGCAGGCGCACAAGCCGATCAGCGGCACCAGCAGCCTGCCGGCGTGGGGCCAGGTGATGCTCGCGGCCGGCGCCGGCGGCATCGCGCTCTATTCGGCGATGACGCAGTACAGCGCGGTGAACGTGAAGAACGCGCGCCGCGACATCCAGGGAGGCAAGGACAACGACCCGGGCCTGGGCGACCAGATGGGCAAAGGCTGGATCAGCCCGCTGTGGCAGCGCCGGGCGAACAGCGCCGGCGCGTCGGCCAAGGCGGCCGGCAACGAGGTGCTGCAGTCCGACTGGCGCAACACGACGGCACTGCGCTCGGCGCTGGCGGCCGACGCGGCGCTCGCCGGCGACGACTGAGTTTCGCCCGCGTTACTGCAGGCTCAGCGACAGCGTGTACTGGTTGCGGTCCTCGAAGTCGTACGGGCTGCTCGACAGCCGGATCCACACCTCGCGCGCCGTCGCGCCGTTGGTGTAGGCCACGCTGACCTCGCCCGAGCTGGGAAATTCGGCATCGCCGGAGAGCTTGTCGCCGTTCGCGTCGACGATGGAGACGAAGAAGCCCTGGTGCTGCGGGGTCAGCATGCGCACCGTCAGCGTCTGGCCGGCGGGCACGGTCAGCTTGTAGTAGTCGCTGTCGGTGTGCACGATCTTCGTGGAGCCGATGAGCTCGGTCTCGTTCTTCAGCGTGCCGTAGATCGGCAGCTGCGCCGAGGCCACCGCGTTGGCCGTGGCCAGCGTGTTGTTCGGCTCCGTCTCGGCGAGGCCGGCGGCCGGGTCGACGTTCAGCACGATCTCGTCCGACAGCGTCGTGTGGTTGGCGAGATCGCGCGCGCGGGCGACGACGGTGTGCGCGCCCGGCAACAGCGTCGTCGTGTCGAACAGCACGTAGTACTGGTCGGCCGGATCGTTGCTGCTGTAGTGCAGCGAGGCCCAGGTGCCGGTGAGCTGGCCGTCGACCAGGAAGTCGACGCCGAACAGCCGGGTCTCGTCCTTCGCGATGGCCGTCAGCTTGACCAGGCCGAAGTGGCCTTGCACCGCGGCGGTGATCGTCGGCGGGAGGGTGTCGCTGCTGCCCGGCGCACCGGCCGGCGTGCCGACCGTGAAGCCGGCCGAGGCCGAGGTGGTGCTGTTGCCGGCGGCATCGACCGCGACCGCGACGAAGCTGTGCGTGCCGTTGGTGACGAGGCCGATCGGCAGCGACGAGGTGTACGAACCGTCGCTCGGCGACTCCTGCACGCTGGCCTCGATGGTGCCGCCATCGACGATGAAGCTGACCGAGACGACGCCGACGTTGTCGGTGGCGAGCGCGTTGAAGGTCACGGCCGTGGTCGACACGGTGACCGAGGCGGAGACGACCGGCGGCAGGGTGTCGGCGGCCGACGGGCTCGAGGCCGGCGCGTCGGGCGGGGCGGGCTTCTGGGCGGTGTCGTTGGGGCTGTCGCCACCACCGCCGCCGCCGCAGGCGGCGAGCAACAGCGTGAGCAGCAGGGCGGGCAGGGCGCGGGTGGCGCTGGTTCGGGTCATGGGGTGGGGCATGTTTTGCGACGGGCGATTCTGTCACCTTGGCGACAGGCTGTCTGACACGCTGACGGGCCGTGACGCTTTGATCGGCGCGACGCAGCGCCTAGACTGGGTCGGCAACCCCTCAACCGAACAGGAGCCCGTGATGAGCATCTTCAGCAAGATCAAGGACGCGATCTTCGGCAAGAAGGACGAGGCGCCCGCGGTGGCGCAGGCGCCGACCCAGGCTGCACCGGCCGCCGTGCCGGCCACTGCGGCACCCGTCGCGATGAGCGAGGTGGATGTGGAGGCGGTGCTGACGAAACTGGCCGCGGCCTCGTCGCAGAAACTGAACTGGCGCACCTCGATCGTCGACCTGATGAAGCTGGTCGGCATGGAATCGAGCCTGGCCGAACGCAAGCAGCTGGCCGGCGAACTCGGCTACACCGGCGATACCGGCGACACCGCGACGATGAACATCTGGCTGCACAAGCAGGTGATGAAGAAGCTGGCGGAGAACGGCGGGAAGGTGCCGGCGAGTTTGTTGGGGTGAGGGCGGTCGCGGTGGATCAGCCGTCGGCCACGGAGGCTCATTTCGCCTGCCGCCACCACGGCACGTCATAGTTCACCTTCTCCTTCGGCACCACCATCGGGTGCGACCGGACGAAGTACTCGTAGAAGCGCGTGCGTTCGTCGGCGTCGTAGATCTGGAACGCACCGGCTTTCTCCTGCTCCTCCAGGAAGCGCCGCATCGCGCCCACTGGTTCCATCGGGTTGGCCTGCTGGAAGATCACCTCGCCGCCATAGCGCTGGTACAGCGCCCTGCTGACCTTCCACTGCCGCACCATCTCGAACGGTACCTGCCGCAGCATCGCCTTGTCGGCCTCCGACAGCCCGGGCGGGGGCGGTGGCAGCTTCAGCGCCGTTTCGAGTTCGGTCACCTCGGCGTCGTTGACGGTGACGCGCTGCTGCTCGGCAAACCGTTGCAGCAGCGGCCCGAGGATCTGGCCTTGCAACCCGCGCGCGGGTTTCGTCGTGTCGTCGCTGTAGATCGTCTGGCCCAGCACCCGGGCCACCGCTTCCTTCGCCGACACCAGCGCCGGCAAGAGCGAGGTGGCCAGCGCGGCGATCGTGGCCAGCAGGATTCGTCGTTGCATGGTGTTCCCGGTGGAGGCAGTGGGTTGAAGGGTCATGCACTCTAGCGGCGAGCATGCCGATGGCCCGCCGACCGGGCCCGCGGTATCGGCATGCTCCACCTCCGGTATCGCGCCTCGCCACCCAGGCGACGCCGATGCGCTTACAACAGCCGCCAGTCGTGGTCCGCCGTGCCGCTGTCGGCGAACTGCTCGACGTTGGCCGAATCCGCCGTCGACATCGCATGCACCGCCAGCACCTTGCCGCTGTTGACGTTCTGCAGCCGCAGCGTGCCGGGGCTCGCCGCGTTCACGCGGATGCGCCAGTTGTGGTCGGCGGTGCCGTTGTCGGTGAACTGCAGCACCTGGGCCGAGTCGGCGAGCGACATGCCGGCCACCGCGAGCACCTTGCCGCTGTGGACGTTGCGGATGCGGAAGCTGCCGTCGGCATTCGGCAGGAAGGTCCACGCGTGGTCCGGCGTGCCGTTGTCGGCAAACTGCTGCACGCGCGCCGAATCGGTGGTCTGCATGTTCTCCACCGCCAGCACCTTGCCGCTGTTCACGTTCTGGATGCGCAGTTCGCCGTTCGGGACCAGCCGCCAGTCGTGGTCGGCCGAGCCGTTGTCGGCGAACTGCACCACCTGCGCCGAGTTGTTCAGCGACATGCCCGCCACGCCCAGCACCTTGCCGCTGTTGACGTTGCGGATGCGCAGCCACCCTCCGCCAAGGTCTCCCAGGTCGATCAATTGCCACAGGTGATCGGCCGTGCCGCTGTCTTCGTACTGCTGCACACGCGCCGAATCGGCCGTCGACGCTGCCTCCACCGCGAGCAGCCGGCCGGAGTTCAGGTTCTGGATCTTGACGCGGCCGCTGCCGGCATCGATCAGCCGCCACAGGTGGTCCTGCGTGCCGCTGTCGTCGAACTGCACCACGTTGGCCGAGTTGGCGAGCGACATGCCGTCCACGCCCAGCACCTTGCCGGAGTTCCTGTTCTGGATGCGCAGAGACGCGCCCGGCGGCAGCCACGGTCGCGTGCCGCCGGTCTGCGGGAACGAGGTGACGCGCAGCCGCGCCGCGCCCATCGGGATCAGCGTGACCTGCTCGACCGCGGCGCTCGACGCGACCGGCCCGTCCTGCAGCGGCGTCACCACGTGTTCCGCATCCGCCTGCCAGCCGCCGATCTTCTGCGCCGACGCCAGCAGCCGCAGCGGCGCGTTGCCGGTCATGAATGGATCGGCCAGGTTGCCGCCGGTCGTCACCGTGATGGCGGTGTTCGGCACCAGCCCGTAGTTCCAGGCCGAGCCCGGGTGCACGTCCCATTCCGGCCACTGCGCGTTGCCGCCGGTCTGCACCCAGTTCTCGCTGATCTGCAGAGAGAACGCGAGGGCGCCTTGGTGCACCGACACCGCGTTGTGCTGCGCCGGCCAGCGCCTGACCACCGGCTGCGCCGGAAAGCGCAGCGCCACCATGTCGCCGTTCGCCCACAGCCGGTTCACCGTGATGAAGCGCGGCCCGGCGCCGGCGGCGACCGGCGCGCCATTGACCCGCACTTCCGGCGCCGCGCACCAGCCGGGCACGCGCAGCACCAGCGGGAAGGTCACGGCCGCGGGCAGTTGCAGCCGCAGCGTCACGCTGTCGGTGAACGGGTAGTAGGTGGTCTCGGTGATCGTCACCCGCGTGCCGCCGGCCACCGACGCGCTGACGGTGCAAGGCCCGTACAGCGCGGCGCACAGGCCGCCGTCGGGCGTCGCGAGCCACATCTCCTCGACGTAATACGGCCAGCCCATGCCGTAGTTGTGCGGGCAGCACCGGTACTGGTCGATGCCGGCGCGGTACGACTGCATCGCGAAGCCGTTCTGGAACTGGCCGCTGCGCTTCGGCGCGTTGTCGAGGTCGATGCTGTTCGCGCTGGTCACGTAGTGCACCGAGCGGCCCAGCGGGTCGAGCGCGGCCGGCAGCGAGTTGAACGCGAGCTCCTCGGTGCGGTCGCACCAGGTGGCGTCGCCGGTGATGCGCGCGAGGATCTCGTGGCTCATCATGTACTCGACGATGCCGCAGGTCTCGAAGCCCTGGCGCGGGTCGCCGAAGCCCGGCCGGGCGTTCTCGTCGCCCGCGAAACCGCCGCCGGGGAACTGGCCCCACGCGGCCTGCACGCCGTCGTAGCGGGCGTAAGTGGCGTTGCGGTGCGCTGCATCGCCCGACAGCACGCCGAACTGCGCCGGCTCGCGGAAGCCCTGCGCTATGTTGACGTTGTGGCGGTCCGGCAGCCCGCCGACCCAGTCGGCCGAGTTGGCGTGGATGCGCCGCACCAGGTCGAGCAGGAAGGCCTCGCCGCTGCGGTTGTAGAGCCAGTAGATCGAATCGATCGCGTCGCCCCAGCGCCAGGTGCCCCAGCCGTCGCTGAACACGCCGTTCGGCTGCGTGGTCAGGAAGCGGAAGAAGCGCGTCAGGAACGGTGCCACGCGCGCATCGCCGGTGTACTCGGCATGCGAGCGCAGCGCATGCAGCATCGGCAGGTGCGGCCAGACGTCGGCATGGCCGTTCAACGCGCTGCGCAGCGCGGTCGGGCCGAAGAAGCCGTCGGCTGCCTGCGTCGCGAGCACGCCGTCCATCCAGCGGCGCGCGGTGGCCAGCGCCGTCGCGTTGCCGGTCACGTAGGCGAGGTCGACAAAGCCGCGCAGCCAGTACGGCACTTCTTCCCAGCCGCCGCGCTCGGGGTGGATCCAGCCGGTGCTGTCGTAGCCGAGGAAGTGCGACACCTCCGGGAAGCGCCCGCACAGCCCGTTGAGCTGGCGCTCGAGCTGCAGCTGCAGCCAGTCGCGCGCCTGCACCGCGCCGGGCGGCAGCCGCAGGAACGCGGCCGGCGCGAGCGGGCTTCGGTTCTGCGGGTAGGAGGCCACCGCGGCCTGGCCGGGCAGCGGGCTCAACGCGGTGGCGGCCGCGGCCGCTTCACCGGCGATGGCAACACTGCCGCGCAGGAAATCACGTCGATCGAGGGTCATGTCTGTCTCCTGTGGTGGTTCGTCGGAACGCGGGCAGAGCGCTCATCGCCACGACAAACCCCACAACGAGACCTCGCCCTGAGCGGATTGCATCCGAACCGGGCGAGCTGCGGTACTAATAATCAGGTAACAATCCGTAAATATGTACCAGACAACCTGTGTGATTACGCAAGACGAATTAGTAATCTTTTCTATGCCGGCTGCGGCTGGGCGCGCGCCTTCAGCAGGAAGGCCGCCAGCTGCCAGGCGATGAACACGGCGATCAGCCCGATCAGCGTCGCGCTGATCGGCCGGGTCACGAACGCACTGAAGCTGCCGCGGCTCAACAGCATCGCGCGGCGGAAGTTCTCTTCCAGCATCGGCCCGAGGATGAAGCCGAGCATCAACGGCGCCGCATCCATGTCGAGGCGCGAGAACAGGTAGCCGCCGAGCCCGAACGCGGCCGTGACGAAGATGTCGTCGAGGTTGTTGTTGACGCTGTAGGTGCCGATGCAGCAGAAGAACAGGATCGACGGGAACAGCACGCTGTACGGGATCTTGAACACCGACAGCCAGTAGCGCACCAGCGGCACGTTCAGCACCAGCAGGAAACAGTTGCCGACCCACATGCTGGCCACCAGGCCCCAGAACAGGTCGGGGTGGCCGGCGATCATGTTCGGGCCGGGCTGGATGCCCTTGATCACGAAGGCCGCCATCATCAGCGCCATCACCGCGTTCTCCGGAATGCCGATGCTCATCAGCGGGATGAAGCTGGTGCGGGCGGCGGCTTCGTCGGCCGCGGCCTGGCCGGCCACGCCTTCGATCGCACCGTTGCCGATCTCGTCGCGGTACTTGCTGACCTTCTTGTCGACCGCATAGGCGGCGAACTGCGCGATCACCGGCCCGCCGCCCGGCAGGATGCCGAGGAACGATCCGATCACGCTGCCGCGCAGCGCGCTCGGGATGATCCGCTTGAACTCGGCCCAGGTCGGCATCAGGTGGATGGTGCCGTTGAACGGCGAGCGCTCCTCGCGCGAATCGAGGTTCTTCGTGATCTCGGCGATGCCGAAGCAGCCGAGCGCGACGCTGACCAGGCCGACGCCGTCGGCCAGCATCGGCAGGTCCCAGGTGTAGCGCGCCACGCCGCTGTTGACGTCGGTGCCGATCTGGCCGAGCAGCACGCCGATCAGGCACATCGCCATGCCGTTGAGCAGGCTGCCGGTGGTCACGAAGCTGACGCAGACGAAGCCGACCAGCATCAGCGCGCAGTAGTCGGCCGGGCCGAACAGGAAGGCCACCTCGCCGAGGCTGGGCGCGAGGAAGGTCAGCACCACGATGGCCACCGTGCCGCCGATGAAGCTCGACACGCCGGCGGTGAACAGCGCGAGGCCGGTCTTGCCCTTCAGCGTCATCTGGTAGCCGTCGATGCAGGCCACGATGCTGCTGGCATGCGGGATCTTCATCGTGATCGCGCTGACGCTGTCGCCGTACTGCGCGCCGTAGTAGATGCCGGCCAGCATGATCAGCGCGCCGTTGGTGGGGATCGAATACGTCAGCGGCAGCAGCAGGCTGATGGTGGCCAGCGGGCCGAGGCCCGGCAGCAGGCCGACCAGCGTGCCGACCGTGCAACCGATGGCGCAGAACAGCAGGTTCTGCATCGTCAGCGCGTGGCTGAAACCGAACGCGAGGTTGTGGAGGAGGTCCATCATCGTCGGCCCTCAGTACAGGTTCAGGCTGAGGCCGAGCAGTTTCTGGAAGGCGAGCGCCACCAGGAACAAGCCGACCGACACCTTCAGGTTGCGCACGATCGAGTACCCCGCCGTGCCGGCGAAGCCCGAGATGAACACCAGCGCGACGATGCCGGCCGTCATGTTCAGCACCCGCGACACCAGCGCGAACGCGCACAGGCTGGACAGCAGCAGCGCGATGTTGACCGGGTTGAACCCGAAGGGCGGCCCGTTCCTGACGAGCCGCGACCGCACGACGGTGGCGACGGCGATCAGCAGCAGCAGGCCGCTCACCATCAGCGGGAACAGCCCGGCACCGGCGCGGCTGAAGTCACCGATGGGGTAGCGCAGCGCGCCGAGTCCGAAGGCCAGCGCGATGGCGGCCAGGAAGAGTCCCCGTGCAAGGTTTCTGTCGATCATGGCGGCTCCGTGAGAGGAGGCCCACTCTAGGCAGCGGGCCCTCTGCGCACGCCATCGGTTTCTACCTACGACAGGTTGGCGACAGGTTCGGGGCTGCAGGGCAGCGTCACGGTGGCGGCCACGCCACGGCCGTCGGTGCCGGGCTGCAGCACGGCATCGCCGCCATGCAGGCGGGCGATGTCGCGCACGATCGCGAGGCCGAGGCCGGTGCCCAGGCCGCCGGCTGCGGCGCCGCGGCGGAACCGGTCCCACACCTGCGGCAGCTCGTCGGCCGGCAGGCCGCGGCCGTCGTCGATGACCTGCAGCAGCGACTGCGCCGCTTCGGCGCGCGTGCGCACGGTGATGCGCGCCCCGGCGCCGGCATGCTCGACCGCGTTGTGGATCAGGTTGCCGAGCAGCTCGCGCAGCAGCAGCGCGTCGCCGTCGACCCATGCGGGTTCGAGGTCGAAGCCGAGGTCCTGTCCGGCGGCGAGCGCGGGGCGCAGCCAGTCGTCGGCGGACGCGGCGGCCAGCGCGGCGAGGTCGATGCGGGCGAGCGGCGTGCCGGCGCCGAGCGCCGCGCCGTCGGCGCGCGCCAGCGTCAGCAGTTGCTGCACCAGGTGCGCGCCGCGCTCGGCGGCCGCATGCAGCCGCTGCAGCGTCGGCTGCAGCTCGGGCGGGCAGGGCTGCGCCAGCGCCTGGGCCGACTCGACGCGCAAGGTCGACAGCGGCGTGCGCAGCTGGTGCGCGGCGTCTTCGACGAACGCACGCTGTGCCGAGGCCGCCAGGCGCAGCCGCGCGAACAGGTCGTTCAACGCCACGACGAAAGGCGCCACTTCGCGAGGGACGGAACCGGGCGCTATCGGGTCGAGCCGTTGCAGCGAGCGCGAGCCGATCTCGACCGAGGCGCGCTGCAGGGGGCGCAGGCCGCGCCGCACCGCCAGCACCGACAACAGGCCGAGCGACAGCGCGAGCAGCACCGCCGCGGCCAGCGCGGCCCAGGCCACGGCGCGTTCGGCGTCCTCGCGCTTGCCGAGCGATTCGGCGACCAGGATCGTGCAGACCTGCGCCGGTTCGCCGCAGCGCGCGCCGAAGGCGGCGGCCCGCACGTGCCGGCCGCGCAGCGTGGCATTGAAGAAGCGCCACTGCCCGGGCGCCAACGGCGGCGCCAGCGCGAGCAACGCGGTGTCGCCACCCAGCGGCTGGCCCCGGGCATCGCCGACGACGAAGGCCACCTCGTCGACCAGGTCGGCGCGCAGCGCGCGCAGGGTCTGCGCACTGAGCGGCAGCGTCGCCTGGCCGTCGTGCACTTCGAGGATGCCGTTCAGCGCGACCGCGGTGTCGGTCAGCGCGCGGTCCAGGCCGTCGAGCGCCGGCCGCACCGCGAGCGCGTACACCACCGCGGCCGACAAGGGCACCAGCGCGACCAGCGGCAGGATCAGCCAGCGCAGCAGCGTGCGGCGCAGGCTGCTGGCGGGCAGCGGCGCGTCGGTCACGCGTCGTCCCCGGCGTCGAGCAGGTAGCCGAGCCCGCGCACGGTGCGCAAGCGGACGCCGGCGGGTTCGATCTTCGTGCGCAGCCGCGACACCAGCAGGTCGAGCGCGTTGTCCGACGTGGCGCCGCTCCAGCCCGGCACCAGCGCCACCAGTTGCTCGCGCTGCACCACGCGGCCGGCCTTCAGCATCAGGTACTGCAGGATGTCGCACTCGCGGCGCGACAGCTTCACCGGGTCGTCGCCGACCCAGGCGCGCAGCGCTTTCGGGTCGAAGCGCAGCGTGCCGACCGACAGCACCTCGGCCGCGCGGTTCTCGTGGCGGCGGGTGAGGGCGCGCAGCCGCGCCACCAGCTCGACCGGCGCGAACGGCTTGACCAGGTAGTCGTCGGCGCCGACCTCGAGCCCGTGCACCCGCTGCTCGACGGTGTCGCGCGCGGTCAGCATCAGCACCGGCAGGCGCGAGCCTTGCGCGCGCACGCGGCGCAGCGTCTCCAGCCCGTCGATGCCGGGCAGGCCGATGTCGAGGACCAGCGCGTCGTAGTCGTCGCGCAGCAGCGAGGCCGGCACCGGTTCTCCGTTCGGGCTGGTGTCGACCCGCCAGCCCTGGGCACCGAGGGCGCCGGCGATCGACGCGGCGAGGGGTTGGTCGTCTTCGACCAGCAGGATCAGCACCAGTTGACCACCTTCAGCCCCGGCACCTGCCGGAAGTGCTTGTCGTTGGTCGTGACGACCACGGCTTGCAGAGCCAGCGCATGCGCCGCGATCATTTCGTCGAACTGGCCGATGGGGCGTCCGCTCAGGCGCAATCGAGCCCGCAGTTTGCCGTGGCGGTCTGCCGCCGACTGATCCCACGGCTCGCAGCGCACGCAGTCCAGAAACGCGTTGACCAATGCTTCGAGGCGGCGGGCGGGTGCCGCCAGCGCGACGCCGAAGCGCAATTCGGCATACGTGACGGCCGAGATGCAGACATCGGCCGGATCGAGGTCGGCCAGCTTGCCGTCGGCGCCAGAGTGCTTCTTGATCACCGCGCTGCAGATGTTCGTGTCCAGCATGTAGAGCATCCGTCACTCTTTCCAGTCAGAGAACGGATCGCGCTCTTGCGGCGCGGCGGACCGGTCGGCGAGGAAATCGTCGGGAACGACGCCTTCCTGCTTGTCTCGCAGTGCGAAGAAATTCGCCCAGCTCTTCGCCGGTCGACTGGACAAGACGACATCACCGGTCCGGGGGTCGCGCCGGACGTAGACCTCCGGGACGTCGAAGCGGAACTCCGCCGGCAATCGAACGGCCTGGCTGCCGCCGTTCATGAAGATCCTGGCCGTTCTCGCTGCATCGCCTTTCATGGGAGCGTTCCCCGGAAATATATACAGATGTAGATATTAGCGACGTCCGTCCTGCCAGGCAAGGCGCGCGATCGGGCGTTCCAGGGCCTGCCTCGAAATGCATGATCGGTGGCTGATCCGGATCTGATCGACGCCGGTTCGCGCATCGTCATTCGTGTGGATGGCGTCGCCCCGAGGCGTGAGCAGAATGGGGCGCTTGCAGGGAGAGCCTCCACATGAGCCATGACATCGCGTCTCAGAGCAGGCGCCTGCTGCTGTTGTCCGGTCTGGGCGGATCGGCGCTGGCGGCCGGGGCGGCCCGGGCCGAGCCGGCACCGGCCTTCGGCGACCGCCATCCGCCGAGCCTGGAGACCCGGCTCACGCGCCACTACGGCGTGCGCCATCCCTTCGTCGGCGCCGGCATGGGCTTCGTCGCGCTGCCGTCGCTGGTGGCGGCGGTGTCGAACGCCGGCGGCATCGGCGTGCTGGGCAACGGCATCGAGCCGCCGCCCGGCACGCAGGCGCTGATCCAGTCGATCAAGGCCACGACGGCGCGGCCCTTCGGCGTGGATTTCATCTTCGACGACTCGGCGTTCGGACCGCTGGTGACGCAGGCGCACATCGATGTCTGCATCGCCGAGCGGGTGCGCCTGGTGGTGTTCCACATGAACGTGCCGCCGCGGGCCTGGATCGACCAGCTGCATGCGGCGGGTGC
The DNA here is from genome assembly GCF_012275445.1 of Rhizobacter sp. SG703. Lineage (GTDB taxonomy): Bacteria > Pseudomonadota > Gammaproteobacteria > Burkholderiales > Burkholderiaceae_C > Rhizobacter. Next base: position 99,529 of record NZ_JAAZQK010000001.1, read on the forward strand.
GCGGGTGTGGATGCAGGTGGCCTCGGTGGCGCAGGCGCTGGAGGCGGCAGCCGCCGGCATGGATGCGGTGATCGCCCAGGGCTCGCAGGCCGGCGGACACAACAAGAGCACCACGCGCACGCTCCAGCTGCTGCCGCAGGTGGTCCGGGCGGTGCGGCCGTTGATGGTGCTGGCCTCGGGCGGCATTGCCGATGGACAGGGCGTGGTCGACGCGTTGGCCCATGGCGCCGATGGCGTCTGGGTGGGCACGCGCCTGGTCGCGTCGAGCGAGGCGCATGCGCATCCGGAGTACCAGCGCCGCATCGTCGAAGCCCGCGGGCATGCCACCGTCACGACCACGCTGTTCGGGCCGGAGTACCCCGGGCGGCCGTACCGCGTGCTGCGCAACCGGGTCGTCGACGAATGGGCCGGCAGGGAAGGGCAGGTGCCGAACCCGCCACCGCCGCCCGCCGTCATCGGCAGCACGCTGCTGTTCCCGTTGACGCTGAAGCAGAACTACAGCATGCCCAAGTTCAGCGCGATCGTGCCGACACCGGAGACGACCGGCGACTTCGAGGAGATGGGGTTGCCGGCCGGCTCGGAGAGCGTGAAGTTCATCAAGCGGGTGCAGCCGGCGGGCGAGATCGTGCGGGAAATGATGGAAGAAGCGCGAGCGCTCATCCGCTCGTCTTGACGGCAGCGGCAATCCGGCAGGACGACGACCTGCCCGACGGCAACGCCTGTGCCGAGGCCTGTGCGTCGGTTGCGCTCGCTGGTCTGCTGCGTCGATCAAGACATCCCCAACATGAAGGACAAGCCGCCCGGACGGCTTGAGCTAGGGATGTCCGTGCGCGAAGATCTTCCGAAGAATCGGTTCCCGACCACCACGAGACTTCAGGGAGGACACATGACTGTCCTGGTCTTGGCAAACGCTGGCGTGCCGCTGCGGCCGCCGTGCCTCCATGTCTGCGCTGCGTTGCACCGTTGCCGCCGGCTGCGCGCATGACGCGCTCGCGCAGTCGCTGAGCGGCGCGATCGCGGCGGCCGACCTGTTCAGCGTCGACCGGCACGCGCTGCCGCTGTGCGATGCCGAATGCGACCTGCTGGTGCCGATCGTCGATGCCGGCAACGCCGTCCGCATGGCCGACGACATCGCGCTGTGGCGCGGGCATCATCCGCATGCGAGCGTGGTGCCGGCCGTCATCGACCTGTCGCAATCGCAGCTGCTCGGCCTGATGGCCAGCGGTGCGTTCGACTTCACCAGCCTGCCCGGCAACGACGCCGCGCTGCTGGTGCGGCTGCAGCGCGCGGCCGGCCTGCTGCCCGCGGCGCCGCAGCCGGTGCCGCCGCCACTGCTGTCGTCGCCCGCGTTGCGCGAGCTGGTCGGCAGCAGCCCGGCCTTCGTCAAGCAGCTCGCACTGCTGCCCGGCATCGCCGGTTGCGATGCGGGCGTGCTGATCCTCGGCGAGACCGGCAGCGGCAAGGAGATCTACGCGCGCGCCATCCACTACAGCTCGGCACGCGCGACCCGGCCGCTGGTGGCGGTGAACTGCGGCGCGATCCCGGCCGAGCTGCTCGAAAGCGAGCTGTTCGGCCATGTGCGCGGCGCCTTCACGCATGCGCACAGCGCACGTGCCGGTCTCGTGCGCGAAGCGCAGGGCGGCACGCTGTTCCTCGACGAGGTCGATTCGCTGCCCGCCCCGGCGCAGTCGAAGCTGCTGCGCTTCCTGCAGGAGATGGAATTCCGCCCGGTCGGCGGCGACACGCTGCAGAGCGCCGACGTGCGGGTGATCGCGGCCAGCAACCAGGACCTGCACGGCCTGGTGGAGCGCGGGCTGTTCCGGCGCGACCTCTACTTCCGGCTGCATGTGCTCAGCGTCACGCTGCCGCCGCTGCGCGAGCGCGCCGAAGACATCCTGACGCTCGCGCTGCGCTTCATCCAGCAGTGCGCGGCGCAGCACCACCGGCCGGTGCCGAGCCTGTCGCCGCAGGCCGCGCGCTGCCTGCTGGCGCACGACTGGCCGGGCAACGTGCGCGAGCTGCGGCACGTGATCGAGCGCGCGGTGCTGCTCGCCGACAGCGCCGTGCTGCAGGAAGACGACCTCGAACTGCCGGCCTGCGGCGCGCCGCTGGACGCCGAGGAATCCTTCCGCGCCGCGAAGTCGCGCATGGTCGATGCGTTCGAGCGCGGCTACATCGAACGCCTGCTCGCCGCGAGCGGCGGCAACATCACGCAGGCCGCGCAGATGGCGCACAAGAACCGGCGCGCGTTCTTCGAGCTGATCCGGAAGCACGAGATCTGCACCGAGCGCTTCAGGGCCTGAACGGGCGGGCCGGGGCAGGACATTCGCGCCCGTCGGCGCGGACAAATTTGTCCGCCCCGTTCCCGGCAGCGCAGAAGGCGCCATCGCCCGGATCGCGCCGCCATCCGCCAGGACAAATTCATCCCGGTGGAGCGACCCGATCGATGCGCTTCACCTGGGAGAAGCGCCTCGATGCGGCATGGCACCGCTCTTGCGAAGAAGCACCCCAACAGGCCGCAGCCGCCATGAACGCCAACGATCCGGTCGAGGAGATTGTCCGAGCCTTGTCGCGGTACCTGCGCCTGAACCCGCTCGCGTCCGACACGCTGGAAGGCATCGCGCAATGGTGGCTCACCGTCGACGATTTCTCCGAAGCCCGGTTGCAGCAGGCGCTGCAGCAGCTGGTGGATGCCGGCGTCGTCGCCGCGGTGCCGGCGGCCGACGGCCAGGTGCGCTATCGGCGTTCCGCGCTGAACGCGAGCGTCGACGCGCAGCTTGACCGATTCATTGCCGGACCGCGTATTCCCTAGGAGGCCCCATGGTGCAAGTGACTTATCCAGGCGTCTACATCCAGGAAGTGTCGAGCGGGGTGCACACGATCACCAGCGTGGGCACCTCCATCACCGCCTTCATCGACTTCTTCCGCGAGGGGCCGACCGACCAGGCGGTCGAGATCTTCGGCATGGCCGATTTCCAGCGCATCTTCGGTGGGCTGGACGACCGCAGCGACGCGAGCTACGCGATCGCGCAGTACTTCCTGAACGGCGGCAGCTCGGCCTACGTGATCCGGGTCGCCAGCGGCGCGGTCGCCGCGAGCGCGGTGCTGCACCAGATGCCGACGCCGAACGAAGCGCTGGTCGTGCGCGCCGCGAGCGCGGGCGCCTGGGGCAACAACCTGCGGGTGCAGGTCGACCATGCGACCACGTCGCCCGACACCCGCTTCAACCTGTCGATCACGCGCTACGACGGAACCACCGCCACCGCCAAGCCGCTGGCCACCGAGCGCTACCTGAACCTGACGATGGACCTGGCGGACCCGCGCTATGCGGTCAAGGTGATCAACGACAGCTCCCGGCTGGTCATCGTCGCGCCGGGCGCCGGCGTGCTCGCCACCGAGCGGCCGTCGGCCAACGGCACCTCCGGCGGCGCGATCACCGTGGCGAACCTCGGGCTCCTGAACGGCCTGTCGGGCAAGAAGTTCAAGGTCGCGCTCGGTGCCTTGCCGGCGCGTGACGCGATCCTCGCCGACTGGGCCGCCGAGGTGCCGGCCAAGACCGTCGACACGCTGGTCAAGCTGCGCGGCTACATCGAGCAGGCGATCCGAAGCTCCGGTGCCGGCCTCGACGTGCCGCTGCCGCTGCAAGGCGCCGTGGTCGAAGTCGTCGGTAGCAATCGCCTGCGCGTGCTGACCGGCGCGGCTGGCTACTCGCCGATGGAGCGCGTGACCCTCAGCAACTTCGGCGGCGGCGACACCACGGCGGCCACCCTCGGCTTCGACGCGGCGGCCACGGTCAATGTGCAGGAGTACCCGCTGGGCTCCGGCGCGTCGGCGAGTGCCGGCGCGCTGGTCATCGGCCCGCCCGGCACCGACGGCGGCTTGATCGGCGGCAACGACATCCTCGGCAACCCGGCGCTGTTCACCGGCCTGTACGCGCTCGACCGCGTCGACCTCTTCAACATCCTGTGCATCCCGCACGCGGTCGCGCTGGACGACACGGCGACCAGCAAGGTCTACAGCGACGCGCTTGCCTTCTGCGAGCTGAAGCGGGCGTTCCTGCTGATCGACGTGCCGGCCACGATCGACACCGTGCAGGAGGCCAAGGACTGGCTCGACGCCCACGCGACGCTGCGCCACCGCAACGCCGCGCTGTACTTCCCGCGCACGCAGGTTCCCGACCCGGTGAACGACTTCCGGCTGCGCTCGGTGGCCGCCAGCGGCACGATGGCCGGCATCTTCGCGCGCACCGACAACCAGCGCGGCGTCTGGAAGGCGCCGGCCGGCGTCGAGGCGGTGCTCAACGGCGTGGTGCAGCTCGACATCCGCCTCACCGATGCCGAGAACGGCGTGCTGAACCCGCTGGCCATCAACTGCCTGCGCACCTTCCCGGTCTATGGCGGCGTGGCCTGGGGCGCGCGCACGCTGGTCGGCGCCGACCAGCTGGCGTCGGAATGGAAATACGTGCCGATCCGGCGGCTCGCGCTGATGCTGGAAGAGTCGCTGTTCCGCGGCACCAAGTGGGTGGTGTTCGAGCCGAACGACGAACCGCTGTGGGCCAAGGTGCGGCTCAACGTCGGCGCCTACATGAACTCGCTGTTCCGCCAGGGCGCCTTCCAGGGCGCGACGCCGAAGGAGGCCTTCTTCGTCAAGTGCGACGCCGAGACCACCACCGAGGACGACCGCAACAAGGGCATCGTGAACATCCAGGTCGGCTTCGCACCGCTGAAGCCCGCTGAGTTCGTCGTCATCAGCATCCAGCAGATCGCTGGCGATCTCTAACCCCTGCGCGGAGAACCGGCCATGGCAAACACAGGCTTCGTCGTCAACGCCACGCGCGTCGACCCTTACAAGAACTTCAAGTTCCGGGTGCTGTGGGACGGCAAGACCGTGCTCGGCGTGTCCAAGGTCGGCTCGCTGAAGCGCACCACCGAGGTCGTCAAGCACCGCAGCGGCGGCCAGAACAGCTACGACCACAAGTCGCCCGGCCGCTCGTCGTACGACGCGGTGACGCTGGAGCGCGGCATCACGCACGACCTCGAATTCGAGAAGTGGGCCAATGCGGTGTCCAGCTACGCCGGCGATTCGGCGATGGACCTGGCCGGCTACAAGAAGGACCTGACGCTGGAGGTGCTGAACGAGAAGAGCCAGGTCGCGATCCGCTACTTCCTGTTCCGCTGCTGGGTCAGCGAGTTCACGACGCTGCCCGACCTCGACGCGAACGCCAACGCGACCGCGATCGAGCACCTGAAGATCGAGCTCGAAGGGTGGGTGCGCGATGTCGACACGCCCGAGCCGAGCGAGGCGGGCTGAGCGGCCATGCACGCTGCGGCATTCCCAGGCTGGCAGGCGCGCGCGTTCGGCAGCGGCGCCGACGACGTGGCGGTCCCGTTCGACGCGGCCGAGGCGGGCGGCGCGACCACCGCGCTGCTCGCGGCCTGCCTGAGCGATCGCGACGGCCGTGCGCTGCCGGCCGACGAGGCCTGGGACTGGACGCTGAACCGGCGCCTGCACGGGCTGATCGCGGTGCGGCGGGCGGCCGGCGACGAACCGCTCGAACTGCAGGCGCCGTGCGGGGCCTGCGGCGAGCCGATGGCGCTGCCGCTCGATGTCGCGAGCCTCGGCAGCGAGCCGGCCGCGCCGCGCTTTGCATGGCGCGATGCGCAGGGCGTCGCGTTCCGGTTGCGGCTGCCCTGCGGGCGCGACCTGCGGCAATGGCAGCACCAGGTTCCGCCGTCGGCCATGGCGCTCGCGCGCACGCTGGTCGAAGCGATCGACGACCGCTCGGTGGAGGAGGGCGTGCCATGGAGTGCCGACGCGTTGCCGGCGCTCGACGATGCCTTCGAGGCGCACGACCCGCTGACCGCGTTGCGGCTGCAGGCCGGTTGCCCGGCCTGCGGCCAGGTCAACGACGTGGCCTGCGACCTGGAAGCCGCCTTGCTGGCTGGCTTCGCGGTCCGCCAGGCCGCGCTGCTTGACGACGTGGCGCGGCTGGCCGGCGCCTTTCACTGGAGCGAGGCCGAGATCCTGGCGCTGCCGCATTGGCGGCGCACGCTGTACCTGCGGCGCATCGACGGGGCGGGGAGCTGGGCATGAGCGGGTATTTCGCGCGGCTGGTGGCGAAGGCGGCGCCGGTCGGTGCCGTGCCGCGTGCTGCGCCGGCGGTGGCGCCGCTGGAGCAGGTGGTGGAGGTCGAGTCGGTGCCGGTCGGCGTGGCGCAGCCGGCGGCCGCGGCGCTGTCGCAGGCGCAGGCGCAGGCGCCGCGTGGCGCGGAACAGCCGCGGCCGAGCGCGCTGGCGCCGACGGTGCAGCGCGAAGCGCTCTCGCCGGCGGCGGCCGTGCCGGCGGTGCCGTCCGCACGGTCGTTGGCGTCGACACCGGCGCGCGGCGCGCTGCAGGCGCACGGGCCGACGCCGATGCGCGGCATCGAGACCCAGGCGCGCAGCGAGAAGCCCGCGCCCGAGACGCCGTCGCATGCGCAGCCGCTGACGTCGACGCGGCCCGGCATCGACCCGGTGGTCGCCGGACAGCCGACGATTCCCGCCGAGACGCGCGGCGCGCCGCAGGCCGGTCCGTCGATGCCGTCCACCGTGCGATCGATGGCGTCGCCCGACGCGCCGGCAGTGCTTCCGATGCGGGCGGCTGCACACACCACGCCGCCCATCGAGACACTCGCGATGCCGGCCACCATCGCCGGTTCGGGCTTCGACACGGTGGACGCAGCCGCGTCCCCCACCATCCGCACCGCCGTCGCCGCGATGCCGCTGATCCCGTCCTCCGCCCCGTCCCGCGGCGACCGATCCGCGCAGCCCGATGTCCGCATCGGCACCGTCTCGCTCGAAGTCCGCCTGCCGCCACTCCCGGCACCGGCTGCACGCCTCGCACCCGCGGCCCCGGCACCGGCCCCCGCCGCGCCGCGCTTCTCCGCGCAGCGCCACTACCTGCGCTGGAGCTGAACCATGTCGCTCGCCGCGAGCCAGGAAGCCATCGGTGCCGTCAGCGAGCTGCTGAAGGTGCAGCTCGCGGTGCGCACCGGCATCAACGCGGTGGCGGTCGGCCGGCCCGAGGAGGCCAGCAAGGCGGCGTCGTCCGGCGCCGGCGGCAGCAGCTTCAACCTGTTCCTGTACCGCGTCGGCATCGACGGCAACCTGCGCAACCGCGCGCTCGACGACGGCCAGTCGCCACCGGTGTGGCTGGTGCTGCACTACCTGCTGACCGCGTTCGACGGCACCGACAGCGATTCGGCGCTGGCGCACAGGCTGCTCAGCCGCGGCATGGTCGCGCTGAACGCGATGAGCATCCTGCGCCCTGCCGCGACCAACGCGGTGCTCGCGAGCAACCCCGATCCGCTGCGCATCAGCTTCGACGAGGCCGATGTCGAGATGCTGTCGAAGGTGATGCAGGGCAGCGACGAGAAGTACCGCGTGTCGGCCGCGTTCCAGGTGCGCCCTGTGATGCTGGCGTCGACCGACGCCGCGCCGGCCTATGCGCTGCCGGTGCTGACGATCGGCCCGGCGCTGCCGCCGCCGCAGCGGTACACCGGCGTCAGCGTGCTGCCCGGCATGGGCCCGCGCCTCGGCGCGATCGAACCCGAGCGTTTCGCCGCCGGGCAGCCGTTCGTGCTGCGCGGCGCCGACCTCGCCGGCTGCGACCAGGTGTTCGTCGGCGCGGCCGCGTACCCGGCGACGCCGACCGCCGACGGCGGGCTCAGCGCGACGATCCCGCTGGCCGACACCGCCGCCGCCGGCACCTACCCGGTGTGTGCGGCGCGCACCTTGCCCGACGGCCACCTGTTCAGCAGCAACGCGCTGGCCGGCCACCTGCTGCCGCGCATCACCGGCGTTGCGCTCGACGGGCCGCTGGTGCCGCAGATGGGCAAGCTGTCGGGCAGCTTCACGGTCAGCGGCAGCCAGCTCGGCGGGCCGCTGTCGGCCGCCTATGCCGCGCTGTACCTGAACGGCCAGGCCCGGCTGCTGCTGGAGCCGCAGCCCGGCGGCACGCCGACCTCGCTGGGCTTCACCGTCGGCGACGCGCAGGCGCTGCCGCCCGACCCGAACTACCGCGTGATCCTGCGCGTCAACGGCGAGCAGGCGCTGGACACGCCGCTGCTCGCCTGGACCTGAGACCGCGATGAACGCGCCGCAGCTGCTGATGCCGCCGTCCCTGCACCCCGAGCTCGGCCCGGCCGACCCGCTGTGCGCGCTGTGGCTGGCCCAGGTCAGCCTGCGGCTGCGGCGCGAGGTGGCCTGGTGCTGGCACCAGCGCGGCGTCAGCCTGCCGCCGGCAGGCGCGCTGCCGGCCCCCGGCGACCCGGCACAGGACAGCCTCGACCTGCTTCGCTTTCGCGACGACAAGCAGCGCTTCTTCGATGCCGACCCGACCGCGCGCTACCTCGACGACTGCCTCGCGGCGCTGGCACCGCTGCCGCAGCGCAGCGCGCGGCGCGGCGACTGGGCGTGGATCGCCGGCGCCTGCGCGTTGACGCCGGCCGCGCAGTTCGTGCTGGCCTGTGCACTGGCCGGCCGGGCCGATGCCGCGCTCGGCCCGGTCTGCGCCGCCTGCCTGAACGATGCGTCGCGGCCGTGGCCGACGCTCGCGCTGGCGCAGCGCCTGTGGGACGAACCGCTGGCCATCGCCGCCTGTGCCGATGCCGGCCATGCGCTGTTCCGCCACGGGCTGCTGAGCCTGCCGCCGGGGCGCGACGCGCTCGACTGGCAGCAGCCGCTGGAGATGCCGTCGCGGGTCGCGCAGGCGCTGCTCGAACCGCTGGCCGCGGACGACGACCCGCTACCGCGGCGCGAGATCCCGCCGGCGCTGCAGCCGCTGCTCGCGCGGCTGCGCAGCGACCCGCCGGCCGCGATGCAGGTGCTGCCGCTGCAGGGCGCGCACGGCACCGACTTCGCGGCCTGGGCGCAGACGCTGGCCCGCGCCTGCGGCCGCGGGCTGACGGTGGCCGGCGACGGCGTGTCGCTCGAACGCGGCCTGGCCGGGCTCGCGACGCTGGCCTGGCTGCAGGGTCACGACCTGCTGCTGCCCGCGCACTGGCAGGAGCGCTGCTGCGCCGGCGCGGCCGATGGCGCCTGGACCGTGCCGGTCGCCGCACTGCCGCTGCGCTGGATGCTGCCGCTCGGCGACGGCAGCGCCGGCCTGCGCGGCGTGCCGGCCGGCCTGCTGCTGCCGGCCTGGCCGATCGCGCCGCTCGACACGCCGGCGCGAACTGCGCAGCTCGTGCAGGGTCTCGCCGGCGCAGCCCCGGCGGTGCGCGACGCCGGGCCCGAAGCCGCGCGCCGCTTCCGCCTCGCCGAGCGACCGCTGGCGCGCGTCGCCGCGGCCGCCTGCGGGCTGGGCCCGGACGCCGGCGCGCGCGAGCTGTTCGCCATCTGCCGGGCCGAGGCACGGCTCGAGCTCGACGGCCTGGCCAACCCGGTGGCGACCCGCTTCGGCCTGGACGAGCTGGTGCTGCCCGCCAACCAGGCCAGCCAGCTGCGCGAGATCGTCGATGCGATGGGCGCGCTCGGCCGGGTGCACCACGACTGGGGCACCGCGCGCGCGTGGAACGAGAGCGGGCTGTCGGTGCTGTTCTGCGGCCCGCCGGGCACCGGCAAGACGATGGCGGCCGAGGCGCTGGCGCAGACGCTTGCGCTGCCGATGGTCCGCATCGACCTGTCGCAGGTCGTCAACAAGTACATCGGCGAGACCGAGAAGAACCTGCGCCGCATCTTCGACGCCGCCGAGACCAGCGACTGCCTGATGTTCTTCGACGAGGCCGATGCGCTCTTCGGCAAGCGCACCGAGGTGCGCGACGCCCACGACCGCTTTGCCAACATCGAGATCAGCTACCTGCTGGAACGCATGGAGCGCTTCAAGGGCCTCGCGGTGCTGGCCAGCAACCGGCGCAAGGACCTGGACGAAGCCTTCACGCGGCGGTTGCGCCACATCGTCGAGTTCCCGATGCCCGGCGCGCCGGAACGCGAGCGGCTGTGGCGCCAGGCCTTCCCGGCGCGCGTCGACATCGGCGCGCTCGACTGCCGCTGGCTCGGCCAGCAGTTCGAGCTGGCCGGCGGGCACATCCGCTCGGCCGCATTCAACGCCTGCCTGATCGCCGCCGGGCGCGCGCCGCGGGCCGATGCGCGGGTCGAGATGGTGCAGGTGCTGGGCGCGGTGCGGCGCGAGCTGGAGAAGATGAACCGGGTCGCCGGGCGCGAGCAGTTCGGCCGCTACGCCGCGCTGCTGGAGAACCTGCCATGAGCCTCGAGATCGGGCGGCTGTCGATCACGCTGCACGGTGGCTCGGGCACGCTCGGCGACGGCCTGTCCGACGCGATCGAAGGCGCGCTGCGGCAGGCACTCGCGCGGCACGCCGGCCTGCACGGGCTGGCCGATGCGGTGCAGCTGGACCTCGGCGTGCTGCAGGCGCCGGCCGGTGCCGCGACGGACGCCCACCGGATCGCCGACCTGATCGCCGCGCGGCTGCTCGCGCTCGGCGGGGAGGGCCGCTGAATGGCACTGTTCCCGTTGCGCGGCGTGCTGGTCGAGTACGGCATCAACCTGCTCGGGCCGATCCCGAACATCGTCGTGTTCCAGTTCAACCCGGAGTCGATGACGCGCACCATCGCGATCCCGCCGCCGCCGGCCACCGCGTCTGCGCAGCCGCGCACCGAATCGCATTCGACCGCCGCGCCGCCGTCGGAAAGCTTCGAGGTCAGCGCGCAGTTCTCGGCCGCCGACGACCTCGGCGCCGGCGGCGTGGTGTCGGCGATCCCGCGGGTGTTCGGCGTCGGCCCGCAGCTCGCGGCGCTCGAGAAGATGGTCTACCCGCCGACCACGCCGGGCGGCCTGCTCGGGGCGGCGATCGACGCGATCGGCTCGGCGCTGTCGGGGCCGAAGAAGGACCCGCCGTCGCAGCCGGTCCCGCGCGTGCCGCTGCCGCGCATCCTGTTCATCTGGGGGCCGTCGCGGGTGCTGCCGGTCAGCATCACGTCGATGACGATCACCGAGCAGAAGTACGACGTGCTGCTGAACCCGATCCAGGCCGACGTGAAGATCGGCATGCAGGTTTCCAGCCAGGCGCCGGCCGACGACGCGGTGGGCGAGGGCGCCTGGCAGTACTCGCAGATGGTCAAGGACACCCAGGCCACGCTGACCCTGGCCAAGGTGATCGAGTTCGCGCTCGACATCATTCCCTTCTGAAGGAGCCGCGATGTTCCTGCCGAACTCCCGCTACCACGGCCTGCCGACCGTGACCGCGACCGACCGCGCCGGCGTCGAGGTGGCGGCCGTCGCGCTGCGGCCGCTGCCGGACACGCCGGGCGACCCGGCCAGCGTGCGCGCGCACGACCAGCTCGACGCGATCGGCGAGCAGCGCTATGCGGATGCCACCCGCTACTGGCACGTGGCTGACGCCAACACCGAGCTCGAGGCCGGCAGGCTGCTGCAGCCGGTCGGCCGGCCGATCAACCTGCCGCGAGGCTGAGCAGCATGGCCACCGCCGAGTTCCGGGTCTTCTTCGACAACGCGCCGGCCAGCGTGGAGCAGCTGGCGCGCTTCACCGAGATCCGCATCGACCAGGCGATCGGCATGGCCGCCGAGGCCGAGCTCGACTGGCCGGTCGGCACCAGCGACCAGGGCGTCTGGAAGGGCGCCGAGGAAGACTGGGCGCGGGTGCGCGTCGAGGTCAAGGTGGCCGATGCCGATTTCGTGCCGCTGATCGACGGGCCGGTGGTCGGCAACCGCTTCGAGCTGAGCGCGCAGCCCGACCAGAGCCACGCGACGCTGGTGGTGCAGGACGACAGCGTGCTGCTGAACCGCGACGAAAAGGTGCAGCTGTTCGAGGACATGGCGGCGCAGGACATCGTCAGCAGCGTGTACGCCGAGGCCGGGCTGACGCCCGATGTCGACGCCACCCCGGATGCCGGCGCGGCGCTGCAGCGCGTGGTGGTGCAGCGCGGCACCGGCATGCAGCTGCTGCGCGACCTGGCGCGGCGGCTCGGCATGTTCGCGTACGTCAGGCCCGGCGACGCGCCAGGGGCGAGCATCGGGGCGTTCAAGCGCCTGCAGCTCGCGCCCGGCACGCTGCCCGAGCTGCTGCTGGTGGGGGACAAGCGCAACGTCGCGAAGTTCTCGGCGCAGTACGACGCGCTGCGCCCGCTGGCCGGCCAGGCCGGCAGCGTGACGCTGGCCGACCGCAGCGTGCTCGCCGCCCAGGCCGATGCCTCCAGCCAGCTGCCGCTCGGCGATCTGGCGGCACACGACCTGGCCACGCCCGGCGTCGCGCTGCTCAGCGGCATGCGCGAGGAGCAGGCCGATCTCGACGCGGCCACCGCCGCCGCGGTCGACCTGTCGTCCTGGGCCTGGGCCGCCAGCGGCGAGCTCGACGTCGACGACTACGCCGGCGTGCTGCAGCCCTACGAGGTGATCCGGGTGCGTGGCGTCGGCGGCTTCCTGTCGGGCGACTACCTGGTCGGGCGCGTCACCCATGTGCTCAGCGACAGCGCCTACCGGCAGCGCTTCTCGCTGCACCGCAATGCGCGCTCGGCCGGCAGCGGCGGCGGCGCGGGCGGCCTGCCCGGAGGGATCTTCTGATGGACACCGGCAGCCTCGAACGCCTGGTGGTCGAACTCGCGTCGCAATCGCGCGCACGCCACTGGGGCAAGTACCGCGGCATCGTCAGCGACACCGCCGACCCGGACTCGATCGGCCGCCTGAAGGCCCAGGTGCCCGAGGTGTTCGGTCCCGACGTCGTGACGCCGTGGGCCACGCCGTGCACGCCGTACGCCGGCCCGGGCGTCGGGCTGCATGCGGTGCCGCCGGTCGGCGCCGGTGTGTGGATCGAGTTCGAGGCCGGCGACCCGTCGCGGCCGATCTGGTCCGGCGGCTGGTGGGGCACCGCCGACATGCCGGCCGACGAGAAGGGCACGGCCGCCAAGCCGACGCTGAAGATCCTGCGCAGCGAGCAGGGCCTGCTGGTCGCGCTCGACGACGACGCGAACACGCTGACCTTGTCCGACGGCCACGGCAGCAACCTGCTGACCGTCAGCGTCAACGACGGGCTGATCACCGTGAAGTCGACCGCCAAGGTGGTGGTCGAGGCGCCGCTGATCGAGCTGACCGACGGCGCCAGCCACCCGCTGGCCTTCGGCGATTCGCTGCTGCAGTACCTGAACCAGCTGGTCGGCGTGTTCAACGCCCACCTGCACGTCGGCGAGACGGTGCTGGGCATCCCGGTCACGCCGATGGTGCCGGTCATGCAGTTTCCGCCCGCGACGCCTTCGCTGCTGTCGACGCGCGTCACCACCGGATGAGGCAGCCATGGCCAACGAACTGAAAGCCGGCCGGACCGACGACATCGCCGGCAGCCTCGCGGAGTACATCGACACCGCGATGAAGAACGAATGGAAGAAGACCAAGGGCGAAGACTTGCCCAAAGGCGAGGGCGCGCAGGACCGGCAGATCCTGTTCGCGGCCATCGCGCAAGGCATGCTGAAGTTCCTCGAAGACCACCGGGTCGACCTGGTCACCACCGATGACAGCGGCGATTCCGGCCTGACGACGCACCACCACGCGATGGCCTTCACGGTCGGCACCTACCGGGATCCGCTGCCATGAACCGCGCACCGCACGGCCGCCACCTGGCGTTCCCGTTCCACATCGGGCCGGACGGGCGCAGCGCGACGCCGGCCGACCTGACGGAGCACGTGCGCGGCGAGCTGATCCAGCTGCTGCTGACCGCGCCCGGCGAGCGACCCTTCCTGCCGAGCTTCGGCGCGGGGCTGCGCCGGCTGGTGTTCCACCAGAACGACGACGCGACCGCCGGCATCACGAAGGCGCTGCTGAGCCGCAACCTGTCGCGCTGGCTCGGGCAGCGCATCAGCGTGCAGGCGCTGGACGTCAGCGCGATCGACGCGACGCTGAACGTCGACCTGCGCTACCAGGTGATCGCGACCGGCGAGGTCAAGCAGGTGCGCTTCCAGCGCCAGGGAGCCATGTGATGGCCGTGCTGCACGACGACGAACGCCTCGAGGACCGTGCCCGCGACCTCGACACCCGGGGGCTGAACGGATTCCGGCTCGCCTACGTGACGCTGGAGGCGGTCGCGAAACCGGGCTTCGCGTGGCTCGATGTCGAGTTCTGGAATGACGGCGCGCTGGTCCCGCTGCCGCCGAAGGCCGCGTTCCGGGTGCGGGGTGCCGAGCGGGCGCGCGGCGGCAACCCGGCGCGGCCGGTCGAGGTCACCGAGGTGCAGGCCGGGCCCGACGCGACCGCGCTGCGCCTGAAGATCGCACCCGTCGGCGACTACTCGACCTACCTGCTGTCGACCACCGCCGACGGCCTGGCCGCGCCCGGGAATGCGCTGCCGCTCGCGATGGACCCGCTGCTGAACGCGCTGCCGTTCAAGTTCCGGCCCGGCTGTTTCAACCTCGGCTGCACGCCGCACGCCGCCTTCCAGCCGCCGCCGGTCGAGCCGGCGATCGACTACCTGGCGCGCGACTACGACTCCTTCCGCCACGTGCTGATCGCCGCGATGATGCGGCGCGTGCCGGGCTGGCAGGTCACCAGCGAGGCCGACCTGGACCAGGTGCTGATCGACCTGGTCGCCGCCGACGCCGACGAGCAGGCCGACTACCACGACCGGGTGCTGGCCGAGCGTGCGATCGGCACCGCGCGCAAGCGCGTCTCGCTGGCCCGCCATGCGCGGCTGATGGACTACCACGTGCACCAGGGCAACCAGGCCGGCACCTGGCTGGCGCTGGAAGTCGGCGGCACGCCCGACCTGCCGGCCGGCCCCAACGACGAGTTCGGCGCCTGGACCGGCACGGACTGGGCCGCCGCCGACGCGGTGGTGTTCGCGATGCCGCGCGACGGCGTGCGCTGGCGCCGTCGCTGCCATGCGCTGCTGAACAGGCTGCGGCTGTACACCTGGGGCGACACCGTGCGCGCGCTGGCCGCCGGCAGCACCGAGGCCGACCTGACCGGCCCCGCGCCGCTGACGCAGGCCGGTGCCGAGGCGCTGCGCGACCTGCTGCTCGGCACCCATGCCAGCCAGGCGGTGGCGGCCGGCGACGTCGACGTGCAGGTCGACCAGCTGCTGGTGCAGGAGGTGCTGAACCCGGAGACCGGCCTGCCGAACGGCGCTCGCGCGGAGCAGCGCCAGGTGCTGCGGCTGCTGCCGCTGGACGGGCCGCGCCCGCGGGCCGAGGCGCTGCGCGACCCGTACACCGGCGAGTGGCTGCTGCGCGTGCGCTGGCGCGACGAGGACGCATTGCGCCGCACCGTCTGCTTCACCTGCGACTGCAACGAGCTGCCGGTGCACGACGTCAGCGTGTTCCACGGCAACCTCGTCCTCGTGACGCAGGGCCGGCCGCGCATCACCACCTTCCGCGCGCCGGGCGCGCCGCTGGGCCCGCTCGACGAGCATGCGCTGGTCGCGACCGACGAGGCGGCGTACGAGGTGGTGTGGCGCCCGCGCGGCAGCGAGCGCGTGCGGCGCGGCGTGCTGTGCCCGCTGCCGGCCGCGCCGCTGGCCTGGCGCGACACGCCGCCCGGCGGCGAGCTGCCGACCCGCAGCACGGCCCAGGTGCGGGTGCAGGGCACGGCGGGGTTCTGGCAGGAGCAGTCGGACCTGATCGAAAGCGAAGGCGACGACGAGCATTTCATCGTCGAGACCGACGAGCTGGGCGGCAGCTCGCTGCGCTTCGGCGACGGCGTCAACGGCGCGGCGCTGGCCGACGGCGCCGTGGTGGTCTGCCGCTACCGCGTCGGCCAGGGGCGCGCCGGCAACATCGGCGCCGACCGCCTGACCGGTTTCCGCGACCCCGGCGGCGCGGTGCTGCGGGTCTGGAACCCGCTCGACGTCGACAATGGCCGCGACCCCGAACCGGCCGCCGAGATCGTGCGGCGCGTGCCCGAGGCCTACCGGCAGCGCCAGTTGCGCGCGGTGACGCTGGCCGACTATGCGAAGCGCGCCGAAGAGCTGCCCGGCGTGGCGCATGCCCGCGCGCGCTACGCCTGGACCGGCAGCTGGCGCTGCGTGCGCGTGGCCATCGACCCGATGGGCGGCACGGTGCTCGACGAGCCGCTGCGCGCGGCCATCGCCGGGCACCTCGAAGCGGTGCGGCTGATCGGCGAAGACCTGGAGGTGCGGCCTGCCACCTACGTGCCGCTGGACATCACGCTGACGCTGTGCGCACAGCCGGCGTACTGGCCCGAGGACCTGCGCGCCGAGCTGGAGCAGGCCTTCGGCGACGGCTGGACGGCGCGCGGCGAACGCGGCTTCTTCCATCCCGATGCGTGGACCTTCGGCCAGCCGCTGTACGCCAGCCAGCTGATCGGCCGCGCGCTCGCGGTCACCGGCATCGGCCGCGTGCTGCGGCTGGGCATGCGGCGCTGGAACCCGGGCAGCGGCGGCGGGCTGACCGTGATCGACATCGACCCGGCGGCGCTGCCGACCGCCTATGCCGACAGGCTGGCGATCGGGCCGTTCGAGATCCTGGTCGTCGCCAACGACCCGGACCACCTGGAGACCGGCCGCATCCGCTTCGAGATCACCGGAGGCCGGCGATGAGCAACTCCTGCGACAACGACTGCAAGCGGCCGGCGGCGTTCCCGAAGCCGATCGGCAACCGGCCGGGGCTGGGCACGATCGACTACCGCATCGGCAGCTATGCCGACCTGCGCGCGCACATGCTGGCCCGGATCGACGCCGCGCCCGAACTGGCGGACTGGACGCACCGCGGCACCGACGACCCGGGCATCGCGCTGGTCGAGGCGGCCGCCGAGGTCGGCGACATCCTCAGCTTCTACCAGGACCTGTACGCCAACGAGGCCTACCTCGGCACCGCGAAATGGCGCGACAGCGTGGCGCCGCTGGTGCGGCTGCTGGGCTACCGGCTCGCGCCGGGGCTGGGCGGGCGAGGGCGCTTCGCATTCACCGCGAAGGGCGAACGGCCGGTGCTGCTGCCGGCCGGGCTGGGCGTGAAGGCGCAGCTCGACGGCACCGATCCGCCGGCGGTCTTCGAGACCACGCAGGCGCTGACCGCGTACCCGGCGCTGTCGGCCTTCCGGCTCTACCGGCCGCGGCGCGCGCCGGAGATCCGCTACGGCGCGACGGTCTTCACGCTGGTGCCCGACGCGAACCCGCCGCCGGCGCTGAAGGCCGGCGACCGGCTGATGGTGGGCGTGGCGCGCGACGGCGGGCAGTCCTTCGATCACCTGCAGGTGCTGGTGGTCGACACGGTCGAGCAGGCCTTCGGCGACACGGTGCTGACGATGAAGGGCGCGCTGACGAGCCTGAAGAAGCCGGTGTTCAGCCTCGCCGTGTCGGCGTTCTTCAGTGCGCCGGCGCTGTCGGTGGCGGCATCGTTCTCGCCGTCCTTCTCGCTCGCGCCGACCACGACGAGCCTGTTCGCCAGCGCGTTCACCAGCCTGCAGGTCTTCACGCCCAGCCTCGACCTGAGCTTCGCGCTGCTCGGCGCCGGCCTGGGCGTGCCGACGCTCGCGTCGACGCCGCGACTGCAGGCCTGGAAGCTCGGCGGCACGCACCGCCACTTCGGGCACAGCGCGCCGGCCACGGTGGTGGTGGTGGATCCGAAGGGCCGCGCGACCACCGAAGCCATGACCTACGTGCGACGACTCGACGGCAGCACCTACGCGCCGGCCGTGCCGGCGCTGTCGGCCGCGCAACTGCCGCTGGACGGCGAGGTGCGCAGCATGGTGGCCGGCACGCGTGTGCTGGTCGAGGCCAACCTCAGCCCGTCGAGCAGCGGCGGGGCCGGGCGAAAGCGGCTGCTGGCGCGCCGCATCGCGCAGCTCGACCGCCAGTCGCTGGCCTGGGGCCCGCTGAGCGGCGCCAGCACCGTGCTGAGCCTGGACGACAACCTGGCCATCAGCGAAGGCGCGAGCACGCTGGCCCATGCCGACATCCGCGGCATCGGCATCCACGAGGTGCAGGGCGAGCCGTTCCAGCTGCGCGCCCAGTTCGTGCCGACCCTGGCGACGCGCGGCACCGAGCTTCACTTCCACGGCACGGCCGAGCAGGCCGCGGCGCTCGCGAAGCGCGCGCTGCTGTTCGCCGGGCCGGATGGGCGCGTGCGGGCGGTCAACGCGCTGTCGGTGGAGGGCGGCGGCGTCGATGCCGACCAGCCGCAGTTCCACCGCGTGCGCCTCGACCAGGAGGTCGACTACGCCGAGTTCGGCCACGTCGACCCGCCGGTCACCGTGCACGGCAACCTGGTCGAGGTGACGCAGGGCAAGACCGAGGCGCAGGCGACGCTCGGCGACGGCGATGCGCGCGCGGTGTTCCAGACCTTCGCGCTGCCGAAGCCGCCGCTGACGTACCTGCTCGACCCGACACGCGCGCCGCCGCAGGTGCCGCAGCTGCAGGTGTGGGTCGACGGCGTCGCGTGGACCGCGGTCGACAGCCTGTTCGGCCGTGGCCCCGGCGAGCGGGTGTACATCGTGCGCGAGGACGATGCCGGCAAGAGCTGGGTGCAGTTCGGCGACGGCAAGAGCGGCGCGCGGCTGCGCTCGGGACGCGGCAACGTGGTCGCGGTGTGGCGCAGCGGCAGCGGGGCACACGGCCCGCTGAAGGCCGATGCGAAGCCGTCGATCGACAAGAAGCTGCCGGGCCTGGATGCCGCGCTGCTGCTGGAACCGGTGACCGGCGGCGCCGTGCCCGAGAGCGCCGACGGTGCCCGCATCGCCGCGCCCGGCACGATGCAGAGCCTGGGCCGCGTCGTCAGCCTGGCCGACCACGAGGCCGAGGCGCTGGCGATCCCCGGCGTGCTGAAGGCGCGGGCTGCATGGACGCTGGTCGACGGCTCGCCGCTGGTGCGGGTGACGCTGCTGACCGCGAGTGCCGCCACCGCCGATGCGGCGGCCGCCGCCGACGCGCTGCGCGCGGCGGTGCGCTCGCGCGGTGCCGCGCGCTGCCCGCTGCTGGTGGTGCAGGGCGCGCGCACGCCGGTCGCGCTGCGGCTGGTGGTCGGCATCGACCCGCTGCGCCGCGCCGACGACCTGCGGCCGCTGATCCTCGAAGCGCTGGGCGCGACGGGCGAAGAAGGCAACGGCGTCGATGCGTCGTGCGGCCTGTTCAGCTGGCAGCGGCGCCGCTTCGGCGAAGGCGTGCACGGCTCGCAGGTGGTGGCGGCGGTGCAGCAGGTGACCGGGGTGGTCTGGGTGCGGCTGGTGTGGCTGTCGAGCGGCTCGGGGTTCGCGGTGGCCCATGTGCCGGCGACGCAGCGTTCAGTGAACTGCGCCGGCGATCGGGTGCTCGCACTCGACAGTGCAGCGCTTCAACTGCAGTTGACGGCCGACAAGGAAGGGGCACTTTCATGAGCTCGCCGCGCCTGCCGCTGTTCGAGCGGCTGCCCGAGATCTACCGGTTGCGCGACACCGAACAGTCGCCGCCGGGCCAGCTCGCCGCGTTCGTCGGTGCGCTCGAGGACACCTTCGCCGCGCTGCATGCGCGCACCGATGCGCAGTACCACGACCTGTTCATCGAGCATTGCGACGACTGGGTGGTGGCCTACCTGGCCGACCTGCTCGGCACCTCGCGGCTCGCCGGCAACCCGTGGACGCTGCGCGCCGATGTGGCCCGCACCGTGTTCCACCGCCGCCGCAAGGGCACGCTGGGCGCGGTCGAATCGCAGGTGTTCACGCTGTCCGGCTGGGCCGCGCATGCGGTCGAGATGCGCGAGCGGCTGGCCTGGAACCAGCAGCTGAACCACCCGCGGCCCGATGCCGGCGGCACGCCGCCGCTGGCGCTGCGCCGCGACATCGCGTCGGCGGTGCGCGGCGGCACCGCATCGCTGCGCGACCCGGCGCTGTTGTCGCTGGTCGGCGGCGCGTTCGACCCGTTCGCGCGCGTCGTCGACCTGAAGCCGCCGACCGCCGGCCTGTCGGGCTGGAACCTGCCGAACCTCGCGGTGATGCTGTGGCGGCTGGAGGACTTCCAGGTGCCGCTGTCGCGCCCGCGCTTCCGCCAGATCGCCGCGGTGCCGGCCGCGCCGCTGTTCCCCGACACCGCGGCGCTCGCGGTGCGCTTCGACGTGCAGGCGCAGGGCGAGCCGTGGCCGCTGTTCAACACGCACCGCTTCGAGCCCGACCGCGACCCGCCGCGCCTCGGCAGCGACGACGAAGTGCCCGGCTCGATGCCGCGCGCCCGGCTGACCGACGGCACGCCGGCCGGCCGGCCGGAGGCTTGCGTCGAACTGCGCACCTACGCCGTCGCGCAGGACGCGCGCCCCGGCCACGGCGCGGTCGGCTTGGTGCTGCACCTGCCGCAGGTGCCGTTCGTCGGCCGGGCCTGGCGCGTGCGCGGCGCGAACCTGTGCGCCTGGGAGACCGGCCTTGCGCCGCCGTTGCGCGAGTGGGAAGTTGCGATCGATCCGGAGCGCGGCCGCATCGTGTTCGGCACGCCCGACGCCGACCCGACGCTGCAGGCCGAGCCGCTGCGCGACGGGCTGCTGGTGTCGGCCACCTACGGGCTGGCCGGGCCGACGGGCGCGCACCCGGCACCGGCCTTGCGCACGCCGTTGCCGCCAACGTGGCCGGACGAGCAGGCCTACGACCTGCTGCGCATCGACTGGTTCACCGACGGCCCGCTCGCGCTGCAGCACGCACTCGACAACCTGCCGACGCGGCCGCGCCCGCTGGTGATCGAGATCGCCGACAGCCAGACGCACCGGCTCGACCTCGGCGCGGTCGCGGCGATCGGCAACGACGCCGGCGTGCGGTCGCTGCGGCTGGCGCATGGGCTGTGGATCCGCAGCGCGCAGGGCGAGCGGCCGGTGATCCGGCTGGTGCAGCCGCTGCGCGCGCGGCCGACGCAGGTCGCTGGCGCCGGCACGCCGGAGATCGGCGCGCTCGCGCTGGCGCTCGAAGGCCTGTACCTGACCCGCGATGCCGCGTTCCCGGCCGGCGACGCGCTGGTGATGCAGGCGGCGCTCGGTGGGCTGCGCATCGCCGGCTGCACGCTGGACCCGGGTGGTGGCCTGGTGCTGGACGGCAGCGTCAACGGCACGCGCGCCGACCTGCGAACCGCGTTGCGCCTGACGGCCGACTACGGGCTGAGTGCCGCCGAGGCGGACGCCTTCGACCAGGTGCCCGAGATCGACATCGAGCGCAGCATCTGCGGCGCGCTGGCCGTCGACACCGGCTACCGGCTGACGCTCACCGACAGCATCGTCGACGCCGGCAGCGGCGTCGTCGACAGCGCACCGGCGCTGGCCATCGGCGCGGCCAGCGGCAATCCCGAACTCGGCTGGGGGCCCGACCTGGTGCTGCACGGCCTGACCTGCTTCGGCCGCACCCGCGTGCAGACGGCGCGCGGCGAGGGCGGCCTGTTCGTGCACCGGCTGGAGGTGCACGACAACCAGGACAGCCACACCGTCGATGCCTTGCCGGGGTGGGCCGGCAGCTGCCTGAAGTTCTGCTGGTTCCGCGGCGACCACGACCGGCTGCCGCAGCACGTCGGCTGCGTGTTCGCCGCCGACGCGCGGCTGCGCTTCACCGCCGAATGGCATGGCCGGCCGGGCTATGCGCAGCTGCGGCTCGACTGCGACCGCCGCGTGCTCGAAGACGGCCCGGCCAGCGACGAGATGGGCGCGTTCGGCTACCGGCTCGACACGCACAAGTGGAAAAACATCGGCATCCGGCTGCGCGAGTTCATGCCGGTCGGCGTGCGGCCCGTCCTGATCCCGATCACCTGAAGTTCACCTGAGGACCTCACCATGAAGGGCGACTTCTCTTTTCTTTCTGCCGATCCGCCTCCCCACTACAGCGGCGTGCTGCACCAGCAGGGCCGCGTGCTGCTGGACCGCGACTGGAACGAGGCCGCGGCCATTGCGGCGGCCTGGCGCAGCGCGGTCGGGCGCGACACCTTCGGCCCCGGCGTGCTGGCGGTGCCGGTCTCGGACACCGCGGCGTTCAAGGTGCTGGACGCCAGCACCGACGGTGCGGTCGTCAAGGTCCGGCTGGACGCCGGCCGCGCCTGGGCCGACGGCCTGTCGCTGACGCTCGACACACCATCCAGCTTCGTCGCGAGCTACTTCGCGCCGCCGTTCCAGGCGCCGGCGGCCACCGCGAAGAGCATCGCCGACGGCGTGCGCGACCTGGTGGTGCTGGAGGCCTGGGAAGACACGCTGAGCGGCTTCCAGGACCCGCTGCACCTGATCGAACCCGCGCTCGGCGGGCCGGACACCACCGAGCGCACGCAGGCGTACGTCAGCCTGAAGCTGCTGCGCCTCGGGCCGAACGAGGACTGCAGCGCGGCCGCCGGGGTGCAGGACGACCTCGGCGCGCGTGGCCGGCTGACGGTGTCGCCGGCGCCGGTGCTGAACATCACGGGCGACTGCCCGCTGGAGGCCGGCGGCGGCTACACCGGGCTGGAGCATTACCTGTACCGCATCGAGATCGCCGACCCCGATGGCGCGGGGCGCGCCCGCTTCAAGTGGTCGCAGTGGAACGGCGGGCTGGTCGGCCGCGGGATCTTCACCGCCGGCGCGCCCGGCAGCGCAACGCTCGCGATCACCGCGAACGACCAGATGATCAACCACTGCGGGCTGCAGGATTTCTACCTGGAGGCGCTGGCGTTCGACGGCGCGCTCGGCCGCTGGACGGTGCGATTGACGGCGGATGCGACGCTGTCGCAGGATGGCGTGCTGGCGCTCGGCAACGTGCAGGGCGCGTGGCCGGCAGCGGCGCCGGCGAGCGGCTTCTTCCGGCTGTGGAACGGCATCGAGCGGGTGCAGGATTTCCCGCCGGGCGGCCCCGACCCGGTCGAGCTGAAGGACGGCATCCGGGTCGAGCTCGACGCCGCGAGCGCCGGCAACGCGAACTACCTGCCAGGCGATTACTGGACCTTCCCGGTGCGAGCCGCCGGGTCGGCGTTCGAACCCGCGCCGTGGCCGGTGAACGCGCCGCCGCAGGGCATCGTGCATCACCGCGTCGCGCTCGGCATCCTGGACTGGAGCGGCCCGCCGCCGGTCGACATCAGCTTTGCGGCCGGCCAGATCGACGACTGCCGGCGCATCTTCCGGCCGCTGACCAACCAGAAGATCTGCTGCACCTTCAACGTCGGAGACGGCCGCAGCAGCCGCGGCGATTTCGATTCGATCGAGGAGGCGCTGCAGCACCTGCCGGCCAGCGGCGGCGAGATCTGCCTGCTGCCCGGGCTGCACACGACCAACGCGGTGATCGCCGGCCGGCGCAACGTGCGCATCAAGGGCTGCGACACCAAGACCAAGGTGATTCCGCGCAAGGAGGGCGCAGCGCTGGCGATCTTCACGGTGCGCGATTCGCAGAACGTGGTGCTGGAGCACATGGACCTGGTGACGCTCGGCGGCACCGCGATCGTCGTCGGCGCGACGAAGCGCGGCGAGTGCAGCGAGATCGAGATCGCGCACAACCGCATCCTGGCCTGCACCAACGCGATCCGCGCGCGGCAGGTGCGCGGCATCCACCTCCACGACAACCGCATCCGCATGCTCGACAAGTGCGGCAGCGACGTCGCGATCTACCTGGCCGGCGACGACGGGCTGATCGAGCGCAACGACATCCGCCTGGTGCCGGCCCCGGCGATGCCGCCGCTGGACGTGCCGACCGAGCCGGACCCGCTGGACCCGAACGACCCGTGCGCGAAGCTGGAGATCGTCTACGTCAACCCGCGGCTGTTCGTCACCTACGTGAACGCGGTGTGGGCGCTGTGGCTGCCGCCGCTGATCCTGCTGCTGCAGCCGTACCGCGCGCTCGGCGGCATCCAGCTGGGTGGCGGCAGCGAGCGGGTGACGGTGCTGGAGAACGCGGTGACGGGCGGTGCCGGCAACGGCATCACGCTGGGCGGCACGCCGCCGGCCGCGCCGCCGGCGCAGGACGACCCGGTCTTCACGCTGCCGCGCGAATCCGGCGTGCAAGGCCGCGTGATCGGCCCCGACGGCAAGCCGATGGCCGGCGTGCAGGTGACGCTGACCCATGTCGACACCGGCGTCGTGATCACGCCGGACCCGAGCGATGCGAAAGGCGAGTTCGTGTTCGGCAGCAACCCGGGCACGCTGCGGGTCAGCGAAGGCGAGGCGGCGATGGCGATCGACAAGATCGATGTCCAGGAGCTGCCGAACCAGCGCTTCTTCGAGCTGACGGTGGTGCTGAAGGCCGACGAGGCGCCGCTGCCGGAGGACGCGGGCTTCCTGTACGACATCGCGATCGAGCGCAATGCGATCGAGGCGATGGGGCTGTCGGGCATCGGCATCGCGACGGCTGCGGCGCCGGCCCCGAACACCCGGGCGAGCGCGCTGGCAGCGGCCGCCGACCGGCTCGGCACGCCGGTGATCGGCCTCGCGATCCGCGGCAACCGCATCCGCGGCTGCCTGCTGAACCTGTTCGACAACCTGCTGCGCGCGCGTGCCGCGACGCAGGGCCTGGGCGGCATCTCGCTCGGCATGGTGCAGAACCTGGCCATCGCCGACAACGCCATCGAGCGCAACGGCACCAGCGGCGCCAACCCGGTGTGCGGCATCTTCGTCGCCTATGCCGAGGAGGCCGAGGTCACGCACAACCGCATCGTCGACAACGGCGTGCTGACGCCGGACATCACGCCGAAACAGCTGGTCGATGGTCGACGCGGCGGCATCGTGTTCAAGCTGGTCTCGAACTTCAACCTGCTGGAGGCCCGGGGGCAGGCGGCCGGCGAGACCTTCAGCCAGCGGCCGGCCGCGCGCATCCACGAGAACGTCGTCGACCAGCCGGTCGGGCAGGCGCTGTCGGCGATCGCGTTCGGGCCGGTGCAGTGCACCGACAACGCGTTCAGCAGCGAGCTGTCGGGGCTGAGCGCGGCCGAGGGCCTGGCCGGCACCGTCTACCTGTACGACCTGGGCGGCGTGAACACCGCGCCGGCCGGCATGACGCTGCTGCGTTCGAGCAACGTGGTCGATGCCTCGGGCGTGGTGCTGGCGCAGGCGAACGACACGAAGGCCGCGGCGGCAGCGGCCCCGCGCGCCGCGGCCTTCGGCAGCTTCCATGCGGCACCGGCCGCCTTGCTGCCGCAGCGCGACGCGGCGGTCGCGACGCTGTTCCCGGCCGGCAACGTGCTGTTCGGCGACAACCAGTCGCGCACCGGCCCGGGCAACACCAGCGCGACCTGCCACACGGTGGCGACGCTGGACGACCTGGGCTGGCAGCAGAACCAGAGCTTCAGCCTGCGCAGCGGCAACCTGGTGAGCAATGCGCTGCTGTACGGCAACACGCTGCGCGCGACGGCCAACCGGCTGAGCGAGCGCGGCGAGGCGACGCAGCTGTCGCTGCTGACGCTGGGGGTGCGGCTGAACAACACCAGCTTCAACCAGGGCGACCACTGCATCGTCGCCGACGACATGAACCCGGCGATGGCCGAGGTGCAGGTCGGCAACCAGGTGCTGAACCCGGGACCGCTGTGCCAGAGCCGCGCGCTGGTGACGGCACTGCTTTTCAAGCCACAGGGGTGAGCCATGCCGCTGATCATCAACCGCGGGAACGCGAGCTTCAAGGGCGATGTCGAGAACCTGTTCGAGACGCTGCAGCAGCAGCGCGCCGACTGGTTGGTGCTGACGCGCGAGACGATGCTGGCGGCGCGCCTTCTGGCGCTGGCCGAGGCGCACCGGCTCGAAACCGGCGAGGGCGGCAAGGACGATCCCCGTGCAAGCCGCCTGCGCGCGGCCGGCGACGCGATGGCACGGCGCAGCGCGGCGCTGGTGGTCGAGCAGCAGATCGCCACCATCCGCACGCCGCCGGTCACGAAGACCGAGACGCTGCTGCAGGGCCGCGTCACCGACGAGTCGGCGAAGGCGGCCGGCCGCGTGACGCTGACGCTGATCGACGAGAAGGGCACGCCGGTGGCCGGCGTCGCGCCGGTGGAAGCCGACGACGCGGGCTACTACGCCTTCGTGCTGCAGCCGCAGCAGGTCGAGGCGATCGGCGCGACGCGGCAGCTCACGCTGCTGGTCGGCAGCACCGGCGGCCAGCTGGTGCCGGCGGCGGCCAAGCCGTTCACGCTGGCGAGCGGCAAGGTCAGCGTCGCCGAGACTCGGCTGCAGGCGGCGGAGCTGGAGAAGCTGCAGTTGCGGCTGCGGACCGTCGCACGCACGACAGTCGCGGCAACGCCTGTCGCCAAAGCCGCCGCCAAACGGCCCGCGCCGGCCACCAAGCCAGCAAAGAAGAAGGCGGCCAGGAAAGTCGAGAAGAAGGGGAGCGAGCAATGAATGCCATGCGACAAGGCGCGGTACGCCCACCGCGTTCCGGCGAATCGCGCCGGTCGGCGGCAGCCTGGCGCACGCCGGCCGCACCGGTGCCGGTTCACACGCCGGCCGCCGCCCCGTGTGCCTGCGGCGGTACCTGCCCGCAGTGCCGGCGGCGGGCCGACGCGCTGTCGATCAGCCGCCCCGGCGATGCGGGCGAGGTGCAGGCGCGCCAGATTGCCGACCGTGTCGGCCGAGGCGAATCGGTGGCGGGCACAGTGCGTCCTGGCGGCGGCGCGGCGGGCATCGCACGCGACGGCGCCGGCGGCGGGCCCTCGCGCCTGGGCGGCGCGGTGGCGCAGGCGCTGCAGGCGAGCCGCGGCGGCGGTCAGCCATTGAACCCCGCGCTCGGCACGGCGCTGGGACGCCAGTTCGGCACCGATTTCGGCGCCGTTCGCGTCCATGACGACGGTGTGGCGGCGGCGTTGAGCGATCGGCTGCAGGCCAAGGCTTTCACCGTCGGGCGCGACGTCTACTTCAACCGCGGCCGCTACCAACCGCAGACGCCGGAAGGTCGCCACCTGCTGGCCCACGAGCTGACGCACGTTGTGCAGCAGGAGGGGCAGGGCGGTGAACGAGTGCAGCGCGACGTGGAAGAGGGCAGCGGCGAGGCGACGCAATGGCCTCAGCAGGCCGAACAAGCCGAACAGACCGATGTCGATTCCGGCAGCGGGGAGGCCGTCGAGCAGAAGGCCGGTTGCAACGCCGAGCGCAACTTCCACCTGCTGATCCACAACAACTACCCCAACCTCGAGTTCACGGTACCGACCGGATGCACTGCCACGGTGACCTTCTCGGCGCTGTGGGTGCCGATCGGCCCGGGCGTCGACTGCTGTACCGGTGCCGACACCTACACGCTGACGCGCAATGGCACGCCCCGGTCCATGCCGGTCGGCGCGAACATCTGCGGCGATACCGACCAGCATCCGCGCGGTGTCCGGCAAGTCACGATGCGAGGCGGCCGCCAGGTGCTGCGCATCGACGTCGATCGAAGCAACTGCGATGGCATCTCGATGGAGCTGGACATCAACGTGAGGATCCGCTGATGCGCGAGCGTCCGTCTGCACGACAGGCCCCGTCGACGGGTGGCGCACGGGCGGCAGCCCATCGAACCTCCGCAACGCCGATGCAGCCGCGCCAGGGCCTGGGGCCGTCGGCGTGCGCCTGCGGCGGGGGCTGCACGCGCTGCGGTTCGTTGCGCGACCTCGTCATCGGCGACCAGGACAGCCCGGCCGAGCGCAGTGCCGACGCGATGGCCGCGCGCACGGTGTCGGGCATGCCGGTTCCACCGGCCGGCAGCACCTCTGCAATCGTTGCCGAACCCGGGGCGCGCGCCCCCGACAGCGTGGCCGACACGCTGCGCCAGGCGGGTACGCCGCTGGACGGCGGCGTGCGCGCCGACATGGAGCAGCGGTTCGGACGCGATCTGGGCGCGGTGCGCCTGCACCACGGTCCGCAGGCGCAGCGGTCGGCTCGGGACGTCGCCGCCCGCGCCTACACCGTCGGCTCGGACATCGTCTTCGCCGCCGGCGCATATGCCCCCGCAACGCCCACCGGCAAGCAATTGCTGGCCCACGAACTGGCGCACGCCACGCAGCCGGACGCCGGCGGGGTGTTGCGACGCACGCCGGCGGCTCCGACCAAGGGCACCGACAAAGTCCCCTTCGATCGCAGCGTGGTCGACGTCGGCGCGATCCCGGACATCGATGCCTCGCCGCCGGCTACCGGTGGCGCGGCGGTGATCGCGCAGTCCGTCAGCGTGAGGTTCTCCGATCCAGACATCGTGAGCCTGGCCTGGGAGTTCTACGACCCGTTCGATGCCATGCTGCCCGGAGGGTTCGCGACGGCGGAGAAGGATGCCAACGCCACCACGGCCCCGTTCCTGATCCAGAACAAGGCGCCCAGCCCGTGGACGCCGGTGGCAGGGCGCCACCTGGTGCGCTGCATCGGGCGCAACAAGGCGGGCGAAGGCGTGGCCTATGCCGACCGGACCTTCTACCTGTGGACGACCAAGCCGAGCGGCAAGCCGCCCGACATCGCGGCGCTCACCGCCGAGAAGAAAAAGCTGGAGGCGATCGTCAAGAAGGGCTCGGGAAAGTCCTTCGGCGAGGTCGGTGCCGCGACGACGCGGCTGAAGGACGTGACGCACGAGCTGGCCATCCTGGAGACCGGCACCGGCGTCTACGTCGGCAACCAGTGCGCGGTGGCGCCCGCCGGCGCGACGCCTACGGACTGCACCACCATCGTCCTGGAGGTGCTGGGAAACGTGTTTGCGCAGCAGGGGCGCGCGGCCGACTGGGACAAGGTGAAGAAGCAGTACGCGTTGAACACCACGGCGCGTGGCGGCACCGGGCTGTCCGGGCTCGATGTGCAGGCGGCGTTGCAGTCGGAGGCGGGCTGGAAGGGGGTTTTCTGGGCGCCCGACCCGGCGTACCAGATCCCCAAGGCGGAGCTGGACCACGCCCGGTCTGACGAAGCGAACTACACCTCGGGCGTCGCGCAGTCGGACAAGACCTACTACAAGGGCTACAACCAGCACCCTGCCTATCCGGGCGTCAGCGTCGATCAGCGGGTGATCAATTACGCGCCGGAGAAGCCGACCGATCCCGCCGCGCCGGCGAGCAAGGCCACGGTGGACACCACGCAGCTCGCGAAGCTGAAGAAGCTGCCATTCGGCGTGCTGTCGGCTCACGGCGGGCAGCACATGACCCTCATCACCTACGGCAAGGTGGTCGAGGTGCACTGGGACAAGGCCGCGACCGACGCCGCATTGATCGAGCAGACGGATCTGGAGAACTGGGCCGTCGGTCCGCGCAGCGGCTACCACTACTACGCGAGCGGCGCCATCGTCGCGCCGGCGGCGGACATTGCCGCGGCGTTCAAGTGACGGCAGGCCCCAGGAAGGGCCCGATGGCGCTTCCTCGATGGTGCCGCCTTCTCGGCGGACGCCGGAACGTGTCGCAAGCTGCCAAGGGTAAACGTCAACTCGATCGGATCGGCACCAAACCCGAGGGTTGCCGCATCGAACGGCGGTGCCTCGAAACTTGGACTGGGCGCGTTCCAACTTCCGATCCACGACATGCTGTCAAGCCGCACCCGACGCACACGCCCGTTGCCCGATGGTGCCGACCTGGCGCGAAGCCTGCACGTCCGCCCCGGGGTGGGGATCGCGGCCCACGTGCTGCAGGGGCAGGGCCTGAAGATCCTGCGCATGCGCGTGGACCAGCCCGCGCTGATCCTCGTCGGCCGAGGCATCAAGGCCATTCGCACGGAACGCGGAGCCTCCGTCACGGCCCTGCCGGGGCAGGCCGTGGTGCTCGGCGGCAACCAGACCGTCGACTTCACGAACTCGGTGCCCGACGGCACGCACTATGAAGCGCGCTGGCTGCTGTTCGATGACGCGCTGCTGGCCGATGCCCATTACCTGGGCCTCGCGTCGCAGGTTGCATCGCGGGACAAGCCGACGGCGTCGGTGCAGCTGCTGCGGCGGGTGCCGGCGAACCTGGCCGACGCGTTCGAGCGGACCGGCCAGGCATTGGCGCTGGGCGACAAGTTGCCCGGCGCGGTGGCGCGCCTGCGCGTGCTCGAGGTGATGCACTGGCTGCTGGAAGACGGCATCGTGCTGCGCAGCGCGCCGGCCGATCCCGGCGTCTCGATCCAGCTGCGTGCGTTGATCGCCGGCCGCCTCGACGAGGCCTGGCCGGCGGGCAGGGTGGCTGGCGACATGGCGCTGTCCGAGGCCACGCTGCGCCGGCGCCTCGCCGCCGAGGGCACGTCGCTGACCGATCTGCCTCGGCCATTCCCAATCCGAACGCATCGTCTGGCTCTGCGAAGAACTGGGCCTGCCGTACGAGCTGCGGCGCTATGCCCGCGAGCCGGTCTCGCTGCTGTCGCCACCGGAGCTGAAGGCGTTGCATCCGCTCGGCTCGGCGCCGCTGATCCAGGACGGCGCGCTGTGGCTGGCCGAATCGGCGGCCATCGTCGAATACCTGATCGTCAGGCACGGCGGTGGCCGCTTCAAGCCCGGGCCGGCGCATCCCGACTTCGCGTCCTTCCTGTACTGGTTCCATTTCGCCAACGGCAACCTGCAGCCGGCGATGGTGCGCATGATTCTTCCTGCGCCGCGTGAACCTCCCCGCGGACAATCCCGTGCTGGTGGCGCTGCAGGGGCGGCTGGCCCGGATCTTCGCGCTGGTGGAAGCCCGGCTCGGCGACGCGCCGTGGTTCGCGGGCAGCGAATTCACCGCGGCCGACATCATGAGCGTGGTCTCGCTCACGACGATGCGCCTCTTTCAGCCGGTCGATCTGGCGCCTTTCCCGAACATCCGGGCGTGCCTGCAGCGCGTCGGCGAGCGGCCGGCCTACCGGCGCGCGATGGCCCATGCTGATCCGGACCTGACGCCGATGCTGGACTGAAGGGTCCCTCGCGCGCCCGACAGCACGCACGCGTTGCAGGATTTTCGGCAGCCAGGAATACGTTTTTTGCTGATGGACGAACCTTCGGCCCTGCATAGACTCGTTCGGCGCGGCGCCTGCCTGCGCACCGCTCCCACGACGTTGGAGGTCTCGCATGAATCGAGTCGGAATTTGCCCGCGCGAACCTGCTCAGACGCAAACCGGATCGGCCAGGCCGACATGGGCGGGCCGGTCGGGCGTCGATGCCAGTCCGAGGATGACCGCCCAGCGCGCGCAGATCGCCTCGATGTTCGGCTCGTCTGCCTGGACGGGGCCTTCGAGCGCGCCGCCGATCCAGCGCCAGCTGAAGCTCGGCGATACGGTCATCGACAACGAGTATGAGTTGTCCCTCGAACGGGCGAGGGAGCTTCTCGAGCAAAACGAGGGAAACGAGACTTCGGACTTCAAGAGGCTCCAGGACATCGTGCTCGCGCTGGCCTTCCCCGAACAAATGCGCGTTCGTTTGGATGAAGGCGGCCTGGCGCTGGACGAGGCAGTGCATCGGGCCCACATTGCCTTGATGCTGCAGCGCTCGATCCCGCAAGTCGAGAAACCGCAGGGACCGTTCGCCGAAAAGCAGCCTGTCGACTCGGGGCCATCGCAGGCCACGACGCCGGATCCGGAGCCGAAGGTCGTTGCTCCGAAGTTCGATGTGCTGAGGGTCAGCGGGGACAACAAGGGACGTGTCACGTCAGCACTTGATGGCTGGCTCGACTATGCCCGGCAGTCGTTGACGGTGTCGACAAAGGTGTTCGAGGCGGTGCAGGGCGAAGGAAGAAGTCTCGGGCTCGTCGACTACGACGACAAGAAGCCGGGGTATTACGAAGAAAGCAATGTCGACTACAGGAGGAAGTACAAGTCGAGCAAGCTGGCGGCCGAGCAACTGGGTGGGGCGACAACCGAGATCGACAAGCTGTCCAGGGGCATCAAGGGAAGCAGTGACGCCACGCTTGGAAACTATTTCTATGCCAGTTTCAATGGCGTGGTCGAAGGGGTGGCGGAAACCATTGCAGGAACGGCTTACGTCTCCAACATCGCGACCCATCCGTACAACATCGTGCCGCCGAACGATGGCTATCTGCGCGTGGCGGGGGCTGCGAAGTCGCTCATCGCGACGATCATGGTGCAGCAGGTCGAAGGTGATGCGCTTGACGATCCCGACTTCGAGTACGACGAACCCGAACTCTATGCATTGAACAACAAGGTCAAGCAGATCTACGACCATTTCGGGTTCAAGGTCGACGGCGTCAACGGGCCTGTCGACCGCCCCAGGGGCCCGAAGTTCGACGAGAAAAAGCACAGCAACCCCAAGACCGAATGGCACCAGGTGGGCTCGATGAAGATGAGCGAAGCAGACGCCAGGATCTTTGTCCGGAAAGTGGCTGCCGACGGCTACATCACCCTGAGTCCGGAGGTCAGCCGCTGGCTGGACGCGTGAAACTCGACCACGCCGATCCACGAATTCGCCGGCTCGCCCTTGTGGGCCACGAAGGCCTTGTCGGCATGCAGTCCATCCCGTGGTCTCGATCGGCAAAACGAATTGTCACGATCCGTCGCGTGGTCGTCATGAGTCGGTCAAGCCATCGATTTTTGCTGCCCTAGCATCGGCCCGCGGACAAATCTGTCGGCCTCGTTCACTTCTTCTTCGGGATGGCCTCATGACTACATCCAGCGTATCGGGTGCGCTCGGTCTGTTGATTGCATCGTTCGTTTCATTCGCCGATCCGGCGTCTGCAGCGGCTGTGGCGGGCGACGTCGGCGGACCGCTGAAGGACGTCCATTCCGGTCTTTGCATGGGCATCAAGGGAAGCAGCACGGCATCCGGCGCATTGATCCAGGCGCAACACTGCGACCAGAGCGCGTTCCAGACCTGGAAGCTGGTGCGCGACAGCGCGGGCTACGCCCAGGTCGTGAATGCCGGCAGCGGCATGTGCCTGGACGTTCCCGGTGCCACGAAGGAGCGGGGCGCCAATCTCCAGCAATGGGGATGCGGCAGCGGCGACCACCAGAAGTGGAACCTCTCCGACCAGGGGAACGGGCAGGTGGCGTTGATCTCGAAGGCCAACGGCCTGGCCGTCGACGTGTATGGCGCCGGCACCGTCAATGGCACCCGCATCATCCAGTGGACCTGGTCGGGCGCCACCCACCAGCGCTGGACATTGCCGTCGGCCACCCCCGTGGCCGATGGCGGCCCCGTCGGGTTCGGTCGCACGGTCACCGGAGGCGCCGGCGGCCAGCGCGTGCGGGTCAGCACGGCCGATGCGCTCGAGAAAGCGCTGTGCAGCAGCAGTTCCGGCGCCGGCTGCACCGACACCACGCCGCGCATCATCGAGGTCTCGGGCGTCATCGACTTCACCGGCACCGAAGGATCCGCCACCGGCATCGGTTGCTACACCAGCGTGTGTCCCGCGCCGATGCGCAGCGAGCGCATCCTGGACCCCAACATGAGCGCGCAATGCGCCGGCAAGCCGCAGATCGACATCAGCTACGACAAGGCAGGGTCGATGCCCTTGCTGGTCGGCTCGAACAAGACGGTGATCGGCATCGGCGCAAGCTCGGGCATCAAGGGTCGCGGGCTCCGGCTGCGGGGCGGCGTCAGCAACATCGCGATCCGCAACCTGGCGATCTCGGACATCAATGCCGGCATCGTCTGGGGCGGCGATGCCATCACGCTGGACGACACCGATCGCGTCTGGATCGACCACAACTACTTCTCGCGCATCGGCCGGCAGATGATCGTCGCGGGCTGGGGCAAGGCGTCGAACGTCACCATCTCGAACAACGAGTTCGACGGGCGCAGCGACTTCTCCGTCACCTGCAATGGCGCGCACTACTGGAACCTGCTGCTGATCGGCGCCAACGACAGCATGACGATCGTCGGCAACTGGCTGCACCACTTCTCCGGGCGTGCGCCGAAGATCGGCACCGAGCACGGCAACTCGACCGTCCAGCTGGTCAACAACTATTTCGAAGACGGCCCCGGGCACGCGCTCGCCACCGCGGCACCGGCCCGGGTGCTGGCCGAAGGGAACTACTTCAAGACCGTGACGACGCCGATCAGCAACGACAAGGGCGCCGGCTACGTCTTTGCCGTGCTGGGGTCGCCGACGGCGGCTGCCGACAGCAGCTGCCGGGCCGCGCTGCAGCGCCACTGTGCCGGCAACGTCGTGGAGCCGGCCCCGCAGACCAACCGGTTCACGCAGGATTCCGCGGTGCTGGACACCTTCAAGGCGGTGCCCGGCGCGAACCAGGTCGATCCCTATCCCGCGGCCGACGTACCGGCCCGTGTGCGGGCCACGGCGGGACCGCGCGCTTCGGTGGTGCAGTGACGCGGGGGCGGTCGTCGGCGGGCACCCCGCTGCCCGGACCGCTCACACCCGCGAGCGCAGCGCCCCGGCGTTCGGCGGGATGTCCTTCGGGTAGGTGAACGGCGTGAACGGCACGCCCCAGTTGACGGCCATGTCCATCACCTCGTGGAAGCGGTGCACCCAGGTCGACGAGGTCGGGTAGCACTGGTTCCAGAACGCGAAGATGCCCCAGGCCAGCGCCTCGTACTCCTGCGCCGAGGCGCCGGCCCATTCGGCCATCCGCATCAGCCGCCCGGTCGTCAGCGACGGCCCGGCCCACAGCGGGATGCCCTGCACCCGCGCCGCCATCACGAAGCCGCTGTGCTCCTTCAGCGTGTAGCGGTCGGGGTCGCTTTCGTCGCCCTTGTAGCGGAAGGCCTCGGTGCCTTCGATGCGGCGGCGGCCGTACTCCGGCTTGCCGAAATCGTTGATGCTGAACCAGGTGCCGTACAGCTTGTCGCCGGGCACCTTCACGATGTCGGCCTGCTTCTTCTTCATCAGGTCGGACACGTCGTGCAGCGTGACGACCAGGTCCTGGAAATAGTAGGCATCGGGTGCCTGCAGCACCCGCGCGAGGTTCGCCCCCGGCTTCCTGAACAGCGGCTGGTAGGGTCCGGCGCCGCAGGTCTTCTCGTCCAGCAGTGTCTTCAGCGCCGCAGAGCCGGCCGGGCCGCGGATCTTCAGCCGCAGCTTGTCGACCAGCGCGGCCAGGTGGGCCGCGATGTAGCGCGAGTTGACCGTGTCGCGTGCCAGCCGGGTCTCGGTGCCGTCGAGCGCTTCGCTGGCCAGGAACTCGCCCATCACCGCGCGCGCGATGTTGGTGTAGTCGCCGAAGGCCAGCAGGTGGCGCTGCTGGCCCGCCGCCTTGCGCGCATCCCAGTCGGTCGGCGTGTCGCCCGGCAGCGCGGTGATCCAGGTTTTCAGGATCGGGATGATGTCGCGCTTCGCATGGATGAAGAAGACCTTGAAGCCGCCCGAGACGTTGTCGCGGATCGCGGCGTAGGCTTCTTCGGCATCGGTGAACTGGAGAGTCTGGCCATCGGCCCCGCGAAACTTCAGCATCCAAGGCTCCTCGATTCATCAAGGGGGAGGGAAGGTGTCGGTTGCCACCTGGTTCGCTTCTTGCTAACTTCTTTGCTGCCACCTTCGTCGAACAACTTGAACTGCCGGGCGCTTCGTGGCGCCCGCTTCATTTTCACCCGAACCGCAGAGCAAACACATGCCAGCATGCATTCCGTTGGGACCCGTCGCTCGCTTCCTGTTGTCCGGCGCGGCGGTCGTCGCCGGCGTCTCGTGGTCCGGCATCGTGCAGGCACGCGACCTGGTGGTGGCGCTGAAGACCGAGCCCACGTCGATGGACCCGCAGTACCACGCGCTGACGCCGAACATCCAGCTGTCGCAGACGCTGTTCGAGCCGCTGGTCTGCGTCGATGCCGACCTGAAGCCCGAGCCCTGCCTGGCCGAATCCTGGAAGGCCGACGGCAAGGTCTGGACCTTCAAGCTGCGGCCGAACGTCAAGTTCTCCGACGGCAGCCCGATGACCTCGGCCGACGTGCTGTTCACGATGGACCGCGTGCCGAAGGTGCCGAACAGCCCGTCGTCCTTCAAGGTCTACCTGCAGAAGGTCGAGAAGATCGAGGCCCCCGATCCGCTGACGGTGCGCATCACCACCACCGAGCCGTACCCGCTGCTGGCGATCAACATGGTGGGGCTGCCGATCATGTCGGCCAAGGCCGCCGCCGGCGCTGCCCCTGAAGGCAAGACCACCACCGAGCTGAACGCCGGCAGCGGCCTGGTCGGCACCGGCCCGTACAAGTTCGTCTCGTGGAAGCGCGGCTCGGAGGTCGTCTTCGAACGCAACCCGCACTACTGGGGCAAGGCACCCGCGTGGGACAAGGTCATCTACCGGCCGATCAGCAACCCGGCCGCGCGCGTCGCGGCGCTGCTGGCGGGCGATGTCGACCTGGCCGAAGACCCGCCGACCGACGACCTGGAACGCCTGCGCAAGGAACCGAAGCTGACGGTGGAGACCAAGGCGTCGAACCGCGTCATCTACGTGGCGCTCGACCAGAACGGCGAGGCCACGCCCGGCATCACCGGTGCGGCGCCCGGCAAGAACCCGCTGCTCGACAAACGCGTGCGCGAGGCGATGTCGCTTGCGATCGACCGCACGGCGCTGGTCTCGCGCACGATGGGCGGCGTCGCGACGCCGGCCGCGCAGCTGCTGCCGTACCCGATGTTCGGCGCGAGCAAGAACCTCGTGAACGCTGCGAAGCCCGATCCCGAGAAGGCCAAGGCGCTGTTGAAAGAAGCCGGCTACCCCGACGGCTTCACGCTGGTGCTGGGCACGCCGAACGGCCGCTACATCAACGACAGCAAGGTGGCGCAGACGCTGGCCGCGATGTGGACGCGCATCGGCGTGAAGACCTCGATCGACGCCAACGCGCCGGCGGTGTTCTTCAAGAACCGCGACAGCTACGCCTACAGCGCCTACCTGGCGGGCTGGGGCACCGCGACGGGGGAGATGTCCAACACGCTGATCGCACTGCTGGTCACGCCGGACAAGGACAAGGGGCTGGGCACCACCAACCGGGCCCGCTATTCGAACCCGGCGATGGACAAGCTGGTGGCCGAGGCGTCGTCGCAGATGGACGACGCCGCGCGCGCCGCGACGCTCGCGAAGGCCAGCGAACTGGCGATGGCCGATTTCGCGATGCTGCCGATCCACTTCGAGCATTCGGTGTGGGCGATGAAGAAGAACGTCAGCTTCAAGGGCCGCGCCGACCAGCAGACGATGGTCCAGTACGCCGTGCCGGTGAAGTAGGCCGGCGACGGCGCAGTCCCCGAACCCACCGCGATGTCGGCTTTCATCATCCGGCGCCTGCTCCAGGCGGTGCTCGTCATGACCGTCATGTCGGGCCTGGTCTTCATCGGCCTGTACGTGGTCGGCGACCCGGTGTCGATGATGGCCAGCGCCGAGGCCACCGAGCAGGACCGCGCCGAGATCCGCGCCAGCTTCGGCCTCGACAAGCCGCTGTGGCAGCAGTACGGCATCTTCATGTCGCATGCGCTGCGGCTCGATTTCGGCAAGAGCTTCCTGACCGGGCAGTCGGCAATGGGGCTGATCCTGGAGCGCATGCCGGCCACGCTGGAACTCGCGCTGGTGTCGATGGGGCTGGCGGTGCTCGTGGGCATCCCGCTCGGCATCTGGGCCGGCCTGCGGCCTCAGGCCTACAGCACGCGCGGCATCATGGCCGGCTCGGTGCTGGGCTTCTCGCTGCCGAACTTCTGGGTCGGGCTGATGCTGATCATGGTGTTCGCGGTGCAGTTCGGCTGGCTGCCGGCCAGCGGGCGCGGCGCCACGGGGCACATCGGTGCGCTCGACCTGAGCGTGCTGACGCTCGACGGCTGGTCGCACCTGCTGCTGCCGGCCGTGACGATCGCGCTCGCGAAGGCCGCGCTGATCATCCGCGTCACGCGCGCCGCCACGCGCGAGGCGCTGCCGATGGACTACATCAAGTTCGCGCGCGCCAAGGGGCTGCGCTGGAGCCGCATCCTGCGCGTGCACCTGCTGAAGAACATCATGGTGCCGATCGTCACGGTCGGCGGGCTCGAATTCGGCCAGGTGGTGGCCTTCGCGGTCGTCACCGAAACGATCTTCGCGTGGCCCGGCATGGGCAAGCTGCTGCTCGATTCGATCATCACGCTCGACCGGCCGGTGGTCGTCGCCTACCTGATCCTGATCGTGTTCTTCCTGGTGATGCTGAACCTGGTGGTGGACGTGCTCTATTCGGTGCTCGACCCGCGCGTGCGGCTGCAAGGGGCGACCGCATGACGGACGACGCGCTGCTGGAAGTCGCGCCGCCGTTGCCGCCGCCCGAGACGCCTTGGCAGCGCCTGCGCCGCGAGTTCCTGGCCGACCGGCTGGCGGTGTTCGGCCTTGCGTTGCTGGTGCTCGCGCTGCTGGCCGCGGTGTTCGCGCCGTGGATCTCGCCGCAGAACCCGTACGACATCGGCAAGCTCGACATCTTCGACTCGAAGCTGCCGCCCGGCAGCCGCGACGCCGCCGGCACAATGACCTACTGGCTCGGCACCGACGGCCAGGCGCGCGACCTGCTGTCGGCCATCCTCCACGGGATGCGCACCAGCCTGCTGGTCGGCGGCGTCTCGGTGGCGGCGGCGCTCGCGATCGGCAGCGCGGTCGGGCTGGCCGCGGCCTGGTTCGGCGGCTGGATCGACGCGCTGCTGATGCGCATCGTCGACATCCAGCTGTCGTTCCCGGCGATCCTGGTCGCGCTGATCCTGCTGGCCATCCTCGGCAAGGGCGTCGACAAGGTGATCCTCGCGCTCGTCATCGTGCAGTGGGCCTACTTCGCGCGGGCCGCGCGCGGCGCCGCGCTGGTCGAGCGCGCGAAGGAATACATCGAGGCCGCGCAATGCCTGTCGCTCGGCTGGCCGCGCCTGCTGTTCCGCCACATGCTCCCCAACTGCCTGCCGCCGCTGATCGTGATCGCCACCATCGACCTGGCGCATGCCATTGCGCTGGAATCGACGCTGTCCTTCCTCGGCGTCGGCGTGCCGGTGACCGAGCCGTCGCTCGGCATGCTGATCGCCAACGGCTACGAATTCCTGCTGTCGGGCAACTACTGGATCTCGTTCTTCCCCGGCATCGCGCTGGCGCTGGCGATCGTCGGCATCAACCTGGTGGGCGACCACCTGCGCGACATCCTGAACCCCCGCAACGCGCATTGACGATGGCTGTCCTCGACGTCCAGGGCCTGCAGACCCATTTCTTCACGCACGGCGGCGTCGTGAAGGCGGTCGACGGCGTCGACCTGCGCGTCGAGGCCGGCGAGATCCTCGGGCTGGTCGGCGAATCGGGGTCGGGCAAGAGCATCACCGGCTTCTCGGTGATCGGGCTGATCGATCCGCCCGGGCGCATCGTCGGCGGCCACATCCGCTACCTCGGCGAAGACCTGGTGGGGGCGCCGGAGCGCCGGCTGCGGGCGCTGCGCGGCA
This sequence comes from Rhizobacter sp. SG703, assembly GCF_012275445.1. Classification (GTDB taxonomy): domain Bacteria; phylum Pseudomonadota; class Gammaproteobacteria; order Burkholderiales; family Burkholderiaceae_C; genus Rhizobacter. The sequence goes on from NZ_JAAZQK010000001.1 coordinate 138,610, forward strand.
AGGAGATCGCGATGATCTTCCAGGATCCGATGATGACGCTGAACCCGGTGCTGCGCGTCGACACGCAGATGGTCGAGGCGATCCACGCGCACGAGAAGGCGACCGCGAAGGCCGCGCTCGCGCGGGCCCGCGATGCGCTCGCGATGGTCGGCATCCCGTCGCCCGACGAACGGCTGCGCGCCTACCCGCACCAGCTGTCGGGCGGCATGCGCCAGCGGGTGGCGATCGCGATCGGGCTGCTGAACCACCCGCGGCTGCTGATCGCCGACGAGCCGACCACCGCGCTCGACGTCACGATCCAGGCGCAGATCCTGCACGAGGTGCAGAAGCTGTGCCGCGAGACCGGCACCGCGATGATCTGGATCACGCACGACCTGGCGGTGGTGTCGGGCCTGGCCGACCGCATCGCGGTGATGTATGCCGGGCGCATCGTCGAAAGCGGTGCGACGGCCGCCGTGATCGGCAGCCCGTCGCACCCGTACACGCTGGGGCTGATCGATTCGATCCCGACGCGGGCGACGCACGGCACGCTGCTGCGGCAGATTCCCGGCATGACGCCGTCGCTGCTGAACCTGCCGCCCGGCTGCGCGTTCCGGCCCCGCTGCGGCCGGGCGAGCGACGAATGCCTGATGGTGCCGCAGGCCGCGCCTGGCCCGGCGGGCAAGGTGGTGCGATGCTGGAACAGCTGATGACCGAGACCGCGCCGGTGAATGCCACCCCATCGACCGCCCCGCCTGCCGCCACGCCGCTGCTGCAGCTGCGCGGCGTCTCGAAGCGCTTCGTGCAGGACATCGACCTGGCCGCGCGCATCGCGAACCTGCTGGGTGCGGGCCACCGCGCGTCGGTGGTGCACGCGGTGGCCGACGTCGACCTCGAGATCCTGCCCGGCGAAGTGATCGGCGTGGTCGGCGAATCGGGCTGCGGCAAGTCGACGCTCGGCCGCGTGATCGCCGGCATCACGCCGCCGACCGACGGCAGCGTCAGCTTCCTCGGCAAGCCGGTGGCCGCGATGGACGCGGCCGAGCGCCGCGCCTGGGGGCTGGGCGTGCAGATGATCTTCCAGAACCCGATGGCCTCGCTGAACCCGCGCCTGCGGGTGCTGGACATCGTCGGCGAAGCGCCGGTGGTGCACGGGCTGGTGAAGGCGGCGCAGAAGGCAGTCTACGTCGAGGCGTTGCTGCACCAGGTGGGACTGGACCCCGCATACGCGCAGCGCTACCCGCACCAGTTCTCGGGCGGGCAGCGGCAGCGCATCGGCATCGCCCGCGCGCTGGCACTGAAGCCGCGGCTGATCGTCTGCGACGAGGCGGTGGCGGCGCTCGACGTGTCGATCCAGGCCCAGGTGCTGAACCTGTTCCTGTCGTTGCGGCGCGAACTGGCGCTGACCTACCTGTTCATCAGCCACAACCTCGGCGTGGTCGGGCATGTGTCGGACCGGGTGGTGGTCATGTACCTGGGCCGCATCGTCGAGGTGGCGCCGACCGCGACCCTCTTCAGCGCGCCCCGCCATCCCTACACGCGGGCGCTGCTGTCGGAGCTGCCGACGCTGGAACGCACGCGCCGCACGTACCTGCCGATCCAGGGCGAACTGCCGTCGCCGCTCGCGCCGCCGCCGGGCTGTGCCTTCCATCCACGCTGCCCGCAGGCGATGCCGCGCTGCAAGGTGGAAGCGCCGGTGTTGCGCAGCCTGCGGCCCGGCCACGCCAGCGCGTGCCACCTGGACGACCCCGTGACCTTGCCCACGACCTGAAGGATCGGACCCCATGACGCTCATCGCCGAGATCGAAGACCAGCACGCCGAGTTCACCGCGCTGCGCCGCGACATCCACGCGCACCCGGAGCTCGCGTTCCACGAGACCCGCACCTCGAACCTAGTGGCCGAGCGGCTGGCCGCCTGGGGCGTCGAAGTGCACCGCGGCCTCGGCAAGACCGGCGTGGTGGGCGTGCTGCACGGCGCGCGCGGCCCCGGCGAGCGCGCGATCGGGCTGCGCGCCGACATGGATGCGCTGCCGATGCCGGAGCACAACCGCTTCCTGCATGCGTCGACCGCGCCGGGCCGCATGCACGGCTGCGGGCACGACGGGCACACCGCGATGCTGCTGGGTGCGGCGCACTACCTGTCGACGCACCGCGATTTCGAAGGCACGGTGAACTTCATCTTCCAGCCGGCGGAGGAGGGCGGCAACGCCGGCGCGAAGGCGATGATGGACGACGGGCTGTTCGACCGCTTCCCGTGCGAGGAGATCTACGGCATCCACAACATGCCGGGCTTCGAGGCCGGGCACTTTGCGTTCCGCAAGGGGCCGACGATGGCGTCGAGCAACCGCTTCGACATCGTCGTGCGAGGCACCGGCGGGCATGCGGCGCAACCGCACAAGGCCGTCGACACGATCGTCATCGCGGCCGAGATGGTGGGCGCATTGCAGACGCTGATCTCGCGCCACAAGAACCCGATCGACGTCGCGGTGGTGAGCGTGACGCAGATCCATGCCGGCGATGCCTACAACGTGCTGCCGGGCGAGGCGGTGATCCGCGGCACCGTGCGCACCTTCAGCACCGAGGTGCTGGACGAGATCGAGGCCAACATGCGCCGCATCGCCGAGCTGCTGCCGCAGGTGCACGGCGGCAGCGGCGAGCTGAAGTTCCACCGTGCCTACCCGCCGCTGGTGAACTGGGATGCGCAGACCGATTTCGCGATGAAGGTGGCGCAGGACACCTTCGGCGCCGACAAGGTCGACGGCAACACGCCGCAGCACGGCGGTGCCGAAGACTTCTCGTTCTACCTGCAGAAGGTGCCGGGCACGTACCTCTTCGTCGGCAACGGCGGGGGCGGGCATCGCGAAGCCACGTACCACGGCATGGGGCCGTGCGAGCTGCACAACCCGAATTACGACTTCAACGATGCGTTGCTGCCGGTGGGGGCGACGTATTGGGTGCGGCTGGTGGAGGCGTTTTTCGCGCGGGGGTGAGTCCGGTCCTGCGACCTCAAGGGCACGCCCCGAGGGCGGATACCGGAGTGCGCAGCGCGAAGGTATGCCCCGCCGCTCCCCAACCCTGGGGATGCGCACCCGCACGGCCTTGCCTAGGATCCCGACAACGAGATCTTCCAGGGAGGGCAGACGATGCAAACCACGCGCCTGGGCGCTCGCTGGCCGAGACTGTTCGCGGCCGCGGTGCTGGCCTGTGTGTTGGCCGGCATGCTGGCCGCGTGCTCGGGCGTCAAGCTCGTCGCCGACCATGATGCCGAGGCCGCCAGGTCGATCACCGACACCTCGGCCGAGGTCTTCGCCTTCTACGATCGCCTGATCGAAGCCAAGGCCCGGGCCAGGAGCCAGAAGCTCGCCTACAGCGGCTTCAACGAGGACTGGGGGAAGATCGAGACCCGGCTGCGGGTGTTGATGGTCCGCGAGGAATCCCGCCCGCTGAACAGCGAATCCCAGCGGATTGCCGGCACGATCCTCGAGTTCTGGCAGAAGTACCGCGAGGCGCATCGCAAGAACGACGACTACGCCGCGGCTCTGCTGCCGATCCACCGGGACCGCTTTCAGCGTCTGTTCACCGCCGCGCTGCTGGCCGAGAAGGCCAAGCGCCTGGCCGACCCGGACAGCAATCCGAAACTCGACGGCAATTGAGGCCGAGGAGACCCGTCCATGAGCATCGACATCGGGGCCATCCTGGAAGGCGCGGTGGGGGCGGCCGCCGGTGCGGTCCGCGAGACGGCGCCCCAGGTGGAAGACTTCCTGCGCGAGATCGGCCACGGCCATGAAGCCGCCATCCTGGCCGTCGCCGAGGCATTTGCCGTCGGCGACATCGACGAGGACACCTTCGAGTCCGAGATGGACGACGAAGCGAAGACGCTCGAAGCGGAATTGCAGGCGGTGGCCGTGCTCACCAAGGCAATCGCCCAGCGTGCGATCAATGCGTTCCAGCGCGCCCTGGTCGACGGCGTCAAGGCCGCGATCGCCACCGTGGTTTGAACGACAGGAGACGCGACGATGGCAACGGGCAACGAACTGCTGGCACTGGCGGCGCGCCATGTCGGCGAAGCGTATGTGCTGGGCGCGAAGGTGCCGAAGGACAACCCGGGCTGGGCCGGCCCGTGGGACTGCGCCGAGTTCGCGTCGTGGTGCCTGTTCCAGGCGAGCGGCCGCCTGTTCGGCTGCGACCAGGACCGCGATCCGGCGACGGCCGACGCCTACACCGGCTACTGGCGCCGCGACGCCGAGGCCACCGGGCGCGGCACGGCGCTGGTGGTGGCGAAGTCGATCCCCGGCGCGTTCCTGCTGCGCTTTCCGGCCAGCAACCTGATCGGCCACATCGCGATCTCCGACGGCACCGGCGGCACGGTGGAGGCCCATTCCAGCAAGACCGGCGTGATCCGCGGCCAGGTCGATGGCCGGCGTTGGGACATCGGCGTGCTGCCGCCGATGCTGCAGTACGACGAGCCGGACCTGATGCGCCCCGCGCAGCCGCCTGGCCTGGTGCTGCGGCTGAAGCAGCCGCCGATGAAGGGCGCGCTGGTCGAGCGGCTGCAGCGACGGCTGGCCGAACGCGGCTTCTCGCCGGGCGACATCGACGGCAGCTTCGGCCCGCACACGGCGGCGGCGGTGCATGCCTTCCAGTTGACGCAAGGGATGGTGGCCGACGGCGAGGCCGGGCGGCAGACACTGCAGGCGCTCGGACTGGCGTGACGCGGGCGCGAGCCGCTCGCAACGGAGGACGCCTTGTCACACGTGCGAATCGCAATCGGGGTCGCCGTCATGTGGCTGGCGACGGCGGGCCTGCAAGCCGATGCGCAGGAAGTTCCGCAGCCGGCCAGCGCGCCGGCGCAGGCACGCATGGGGATCGGGCAGCCGGTCGCCGTCGTCGCCGCGAACGGCAATGACGCCGTCGTGCGCGTCGTGCTGCGCGACACCGACGCGGAGCCGTCGAGCGCGGACCTGTCGACCGGGCTCCTGGTCGCAGCCGGCCAGCCGGGCCTGGTCGTCCGGCCCGAGGTCGCGCTGCTCGACAAGGAGCGGGTCAAGGACACCCGCAGCGACTACGCCGTGACGCTGCGCGTGACGGGCCTCTTCGCGTTCGGCGAGAGCAGCGCCCCGTTGTTCTACAAGGGACGCCAGGTCGAGGTGCTCCGCTTCTCGAAGGCGGGGCTGGTGCTCCGGGCCGCGAATCCGTCGCCGCACGTCGCGCGGCAGGACCAGGGCCTGACGCTGTCGCTCGATAACCCGTCGGGCTTCGAGTACCGGACGGTCCGGGTGCGCCTGCGGGTGGCCGACAAGGATGCCTGCCATCTCCGAACCGACGTCTTTCCCGGCGCCGGGCATGCGGGCGCGGCACCGGTGCCGGACGCCGTGTCCGCGCCTGCATCGTCGCCCGCCCGCAACGAGGACTGCAATTCCCACCTCGCGTGGAACAGCTTCTCGGTGCCGCGCTACGCCGCGATCACGCTGCGGTTGATCGATCCGCCGGCTGAATGGTTCGTCGACCCGGCGACCGGGTTCGCGCGCAGCGCCCGGCGCAGCGGCCTGCTGACGCTGCGTTTCGAGGGCGACGCGGGCGGCCTGATCCACGAGCAGAACCTGCCGATCGAGCTGCAGCTCGAGCCGTCGACCTGGTCGCTCTCGAAGACCCTGGCGCGGGTCGGAGGCCTGTTGCTGGCCGGTGCGCTGCTGTCGTTGTTCCTGCACGTCTCGGTGCCGAACATCAAGCGCAAGAACCTGTTGAAGGACCAGCTGTCGGAAGCCGCCAAGCTCACCGGCACGATCTCGAGCGAGGTCGACAGCACGCTGCGGGTGCTGCTGCGCGTCGAGCGGCTGGCGCTCGACGAACTGCGGCAGTCCGAATGGCCGATCAGCCCGAGCTATGCCCAGTGCGCCCGCCGGGTCGAGCAGGCGTTGCCCACGCTCAAACGCCGCATCGATGCCGTGCGGCGGCTCGACGCGACGCTGATCCGCCTGAAGCTGGCCACCACGCAGAACCCGGCGCCGACGCGCATCGAGCAGGTCGAGACGCACATCGCCTCCGCGTCCGAGGTGCTGAAGCAGGACAGCCTGTCCGACGAGGAATGGGTCTTCGTCAACCAGCGCCTGGAGGCCGCGCAGAAGCTGCTGAGGGAGCCGACGCAGGCCGAGAAGGAAGCTTTCGAAGCGCTGCTGTCGGGGCGGTGGAAGGCGATCAAGGCGCATTTCCGCATCGACGACCGGGGGACATTCCAGCTGTCGAACAACCTGAAGGGGCCGATGTCGGCCTGCGTTCCGGACCCACGCCTGTTGCCCGCCGCGGACGACCACGACGGCATCCAGTGGATCCGGGACGTCGGCCCGACACGCGCCGACCTGCAGCTCTATGCGTTGAACCTGCTGTGGGAATTCGAGTTCCTGCTGCCGACCCAGGCGAACGATCACTGGATCGACCAGCAGAAGGAACTGGCCGACCTGCTGGCGACGCCGGTGCTGGACAACCTTCGCCAGGCCAGGTCCTTGCTGCGCGAACTGGCCGAGAACGTCTCGGAAGCGAAGGTCATCGAAGCGCTGCGGGCCGGCATGGCCGACATCACGATGGATCCGGCGATTCCGCGCCCGAACCAGCGCATCCGCTTCAGCGTCCGGTTCCGCGATGCGCGGTTCAACACCGCGGCGGCCCGCGAGCGGGTGACCTGCCACTGGACCTTCTGCGACCGGCGGCGGTGGAACCTGGCGCGGGCCGTCTGGGGCCAGCTGCACCGGTTCGGCGGCTGGGTGGTGGGCATCGAGGCGCCGGTGCCGGAGAAGCCGCTCGGCGAGCAGGGCTGGTCGGTCCACCACTACTTCGAACGCGACATCAAGCGCAGCGACATCTCGGTCGCGTTCAGCGATTCGGGCGGCAGGTTCATCGCGCTTCCACCCGGCGCGACGGCAGCCGACCTGGTCTGGTACCGCCAGTCCGAGCCGGTCTACCGCAGTCGCCGGTCGCGCGAAGGCTCGCAGCGTTTCTGGATCGAGATGCTGCAGATCGGTGCGGCCTTGCTGGTGCCGTTGGCGACGCTCGCGTCGCAGACCGTCAGCGACGCCAGCACCGGCGGGAGCTGGTGGCAGCTCGTCGTCATCGGATTTGCGTCCGACACGATCAAGAGCATCCTCGTCGGCCGGCAGGATCCGCCGGCCGGGACACCCGCGTGAGTCCAAGGAGCCGGGCATGAGTCTGCACCCCATCGTCTACATCCGCGGCTATGCGATGACCGAAGCGGAGCGCAATGAAACGGCCGCAGACCCGTTCTGCGGGTTCAACGTCGGCTCGACCGTCTACCGGGCCACGCCGGACAAGACCGCCCGCGCCGACAAGTTCGTCTTCGAATCGCCGGTGCTGCGCCTGGTCACCGACTACGGCTACCGCCACGTCTACCAGAACGGCGCGGACATCCTCGACCCCGACTGGGCACCGGCGCCCGGGCCGAACGGCGAGAAGCGAGAGGGCATTCCCGCGCAATCGGTGGTCGTCTACCGCTACTACGACGACGGATCGGGCGTGCTCGGCGACGGCAAGGCCAAGAGCATCGAGGCCTACGCGCAAGGCCTGAGCGACCTGATCCTGCGCATCAAGGCCCTGGTGGGCGCCTGGCGCAACGCCGATGGCACGACCCCCGATCCGGACAGGTTCCGCTGCTACCTGGTGGCGCATTCGATGGGGGGCCTGGTGGCGCGGGCATTCCTGCAGAACCCGAAGCTGGGGCACCCCGACGCGCGGCGCAGCGTCGACAAGCTGTTCACCTTCGCGACGCCGCACAACGGCATCGACGTCGGCGGCATCAACGTGCCGTCGTGGCTGTCGGCCGCCGAATCGAACACCTTCAACCGCGAGCGCATGGCCGACTTCCTGGACATGGCGGACATCGCGAAGGCCAATGGCGATCGGGTCGACTTCATCCCCGAGGACGTGCTGGGCGCCGACCGGATCTTCTGCATGGTGGGCACCAACCGCGGCGACTACGAGGTGGCCCAGGGTGTCGTGCGGGCCTTCGTGGGCCACGGCAGCGACGGGCTGGTGCGCATTGCCAACGCGTCGTTGTGGGGGGTGGACCGCACCACGCTGCGGCCGACGCGGCCGGTCGCCACGGCGTACGCCTACCGCTCGCATTCGGGGCACTTCGGGATCGTCAATTCCGAAGAGGCCTTCCAGAACCTCGTGCGCTTTCTCTTCGGCGACCTCCGGGTCGACATCTGGGTGGACATCGAGGCGTTGAGGCTGCCGGCCGCGCTGGAGGACCAGGCCGGAAAGGTCGATGCGCTGTACCAGTTCGAGCTGCTGGCGGCGGCGCGCGGCAAGCGCTGGTTCCTGAGCCGCAGGGTGGCCGAGGAGGACTCTCCGGCGTGCCGCACGCAGCGCCAGCTGGTGGCCCCCGAACGGCCGGAGGATGCGTCGATCTACATGTCGACGGTCTTCCTGTCGAACCGCGCGCGGGTCAACACGGACCGCCCCTCGCTGGCCTATGCGATGACGTTCGCGGCCCGGGTGCCCGACTACCAGGTCGAGAAGCGCTTCTGGCCCGACCAGCACTACGAAGGGGGCAACCTGTTTCGCGACACCGCGATCATCGAGATGACGCCGCCGCAGGCGCCCGGTGACGAATGGGCGGTGAAATACAACTGGCTCAGCAAGTCGGACGGCGTTGCCACGAAGAAGCTCAGGTATTCGGAGCTGGTCGGCAACGCGGTGAAGATCGAGATCCCGTTCGACAACCCGAAGAAGCCGGGCATCACCGGAAAGATCAGGCTCGTCGTCCGCCCGTGGAACACGGGGTCTTAGATGGCCGCGACCCGCGTGAACACGCTGAACTCGTTGCCCCGCCCCTCGCTGATCGGGATCGGCTGCGAGAGGTAGCCGTTCGCTGGGTCGCGCACGTAGGCCAGGTATTCGTTGTCGTGGTCGAAGGCGTTCTCCGCCAGGATGGGCGTGCCGGTCTTCAGGTGCGGTTCGAGCAGCTTCAGCACCGGCAGGTACAAGCTGAACGCGCCGTCGAGCAGCACCAGGTCGACCTTGCCGCCGTCCTCGCTGCCGAGGCCTGCCAGCGTGTCGCGTGCATCGCCCACGCGGATCTCGACCAGGTCGGCCAGTCCCGCTGCGTCGAGGTTGGCACGTGCGCGTGCGGCCTTGCCGGGCTCCAGCTCGGTGCCGATCAGCTGGCCGCCACCCATGTCGCGCAGCGCCGCGGCCAGGTGGATCGTCGAGATGCCCATCGACGTCCCGAACTCGACGATCCTCGTCGCGCCGCGCGCCCGGGCGCATTGGTAGAGGAAGCGGCCGTACTCCGGCGCCACGTTCAGGTAGTTGTCGGCGTAGCCGCGGTAGAAGCCGCGCAGGTCGCGGCGTTCTTCGGCGACATGGTGGGCGATGGTGTCCGCGATCAGCTGCTCGGGTTGCTCGGCGTCGGCAAACTGCGCCATCAAGGGCCGGTCGGCCTGCTCCGCTTCGGTGAACAGTTGCGCCAAGGTCCGCGCAACGCGGCCGGTGCTCAATGAATCCATGGTCTCGTGTGCTCCAGAGTGTGTCGGCGCATCGTAGGCAGGGAAGCTGGCGGGCGCATTGGGCGGCAATGCCAGAATCTTCGGAGATCCTGCCAATCGCGACGGCAACACCGCGCCACCGAGTCCGACACCCCATGCCCCTGCTGAGTGAGCTTGCCGCCGATTGGGCGGATCCCGATCTCGTGCCGCGCCCGGTGCTGAGCATCGGCGGCGTGGCCGAGCACCCCGGCCAGCGGCGCAAGATCGATTTCCACAGCCACCGAAAGGGCGAGCTGCTGTTGCTGATGCGCGGCGTGCTGACCTGCGAGGTGGAAGGCAGTTTCTGGCTCGTGCCGCCGCAGGGTGCGATCTGGATCCCGGGCGGCATGTCGCACAAGGTGACCGGTGCCGGCGGGATGGAGGGCTACGTCGTCTTCATCGACCCGGCGGCCGCGTCGAACCTGCCGTCGCACTGCTGCGCGCTGTCGACGACGCCGCTGCTGCGCGAGCTGGTGATCCGCGCCTCGACGCTGCCGACGCTCTATGCGGAGCAGGGCATGGACGCGCGCGTGACCGCGCTGCTGGTGGATGAACTCGCTGCGACGCCGACCGGGCACCTGCGCCTGCCGATGCCGGCGGACGCCCGCCTGCGCAGGATCGTCGAGATGATCATCGACGACCCGGCCGACCGCACCACGATGCAGGGCTGGGCGCGGCGGGCCGGCCTGAGCGAGCGGACGATGGCGCGCCTGCTCGCCAACGAAACCGGCATGAGCTTCGGCCGCTGGCGCCAGCAGCTGCACCTGATGCTGGCGGTGAAATGGCTGGGCACCGGCGCGTCGGTCCAGCAGGTCGCCGACGGGCTCGGCTACGAAAGCCCGGGCAGCTTCGTGACGATGTTCCGCAAGGCGATGGGGACCACGCCGGGGCGCTACATCGCGCAGTGAGCCGGGGTCGCCAGGTCGCCTTCACTCGATGTGCCTGCCCCCCACGGAGGTCCGCCGATCAGGCCGATGGATGGAGCGCCGGATCGGCGCGCAGTCCCTCGATCAGCAGGTCGAGCAGCGCCCGGACCTTCGCGTTCGGGCGCCGGCCCTGCCGATGCAGCACGTGGATCGGGACCGGCCCGGTCTCGTAGGCCGTGAGGATCAGTTGCAGCCGGCCGTCGCGCAGCGGCTCGCGCACCTGGTACGACATCAGGCGCGCGATGCCGAGGCCGGCGGCCGCGGCCGTGATGGCTGCGTCGTTGGACGTCGTCATCAGCGTCGGGCGCAGGTCGCAGGCCAGCGTGTCGTCGCCGTCGGCGAAGCGCCAGCGCGTGGTCGCGGTCAGGCCGGTCGAAGAGATGACGGTGTGGTCCGCCAGCTCGCGCGGGTGCTGCGGCATGCCGCGGCGCGCGAGGTACGCCGGCGACGCGCACAGCACGCGGCGGATCGTGCCCACACGCACCGCCTGCAGCGACGAATCGGGCAGCTCGCCCAGGCGCACCGCCACGTCGACGGCCTCGTCGTCCAGGTTGACCACGCGGTCGACGAACAGGCACGCCGCCTGGGTGTCCGGGTAGCGGCCCAGGTAGTCGGCCACCAGCGGGGTGACGTACAGGTTGCCGAACATCGCCGGGGCGGTGATCGTCACGCGGCCGCGCGGCGTGCCGTGCACGCCGGTCACCGCGCTGTCGGCGTCGTCCAGCTCCGAGAGCAGGCGCCGGCCGTCCTCCAGGTAGGTCGCGCCGGCATCGGTCAGACGCACGACCCGCGTCGTTCGCGTGAACAGCGGAACGCCCAGGTGGTTCTCCAGGTCGGCGACGGCCCGCGTCACGCTGGCCGGCGAGAGGTCGAGCTTGCGCGAGGCGCCTGCGAAACCGCCGGTCTCGGCCACCGCGACGAAGACGCGAATTGAATGCAGCTGGTCCATCGCGCCAAGCATAAACATCAACTCGATCGGATCGGCACCGAAGCCGAAGGGTGCCGCACCGAACCGTGCCGCGTCGGACCCTAGACTGGATGCGTTCCAACTTCCGTTCCACCGGTCCACCACATGCTTTCAAGCCCGACCCGCGGCACGCGCCCGTTGCCCGACGGCGCCGACCTGGCGCGCAGCCTGCACGTCCGCCCCGGCGTGGGGATCGCCGCCCATGTGATGCAAGGGCAGGGCCTGAAGATCCTGCGCATGCGCGTGGACCAGCCCGCACTGATCCTCGTCGACCGCGGCGTCAAGGCCATCCGCACCGAGCGGGGCGCCGGCGTCGAGGCCGTTCCGGGGCAGGCCGTGGTTCTCGGCGGCCACCAGACCGTCGACTTCACGAACTCGGTGCCCGACGGCACGCACTATGAAGCGCGCTGGCTGCTGTTCGATGACGCGCTGCTGGCCGATGCCCATTACCTGGGCCTCGCGTCGCAGGTTGCATCGCGGGACAGGCCGACGGCGTCGGTGCAGCTGCTGCGGCGGGTGCCGGCGAACCTGGCCGACGCGTTCGAGCGGGCCGGCCAGGCATTGGCGCTGGGCGACAAGTTGCCCGGCGCGGTGGTGCGCCTGCGCGTGCTCGAGGTGATGCACTGGCTGCTGGAAGACGGCATCGTGCTGCGCAGCGCGCCGGCCGATCCCGGCGTCTCGATCCAGCTGCGTGCGTTGATCGCCGGCCGCCTCGACGAGGCCTGGCCGGCAGGCAGGGTGGCCGCCGGAATGGCGCTGTCCGAGGCCACGCTGCGCCGGCGCCTCGCCGCCGAAGGCACGTCGCTGACCGACCTGCTGGCCGACGCCCGCATGGCCACCGCACTGACGATGCTGCAGGCCACGACGCAGTCCGTCGCGCAGATCGCGCTCGCGGTCGGCTACGAATCCCCCTCCCGCTTCGCGGTGCGTTTCAGGCACCGCTTCGGCTTCGCGCCGACGGCCGTGCGCGGCCACGACCGCGCGGGCTGAAGCCTCCATCCCCCCAACGTCCATCGACGCCCATGATCACGATCCACCACCTCGGCCATTCCCAATCCGAACGCATCGTCTGGCTCTGCGAAGAACTGGGCCTGCCGTACGAGCTGCGGCGCTACGCCCGCGATCCGGTGTCGCTGCTGTCGCCGCCCGAACTGAAGGCGCTGCATCCGCTCGGCTCGGCGCCGCTGATCCAGGACGGCGCGCTGTGGCTGGCCGAATCGGCGGCCATCGTCGAATACCTGATCGTCCAGCACGGCGGCGGCCGCTTCAAGCCCGGGCCGGCGCATCCCGACTTCGCGTCCTTCCTCTACTGGTTCCATTTCGCCAACGGCAACCTGCAGCCGGCGATGGTGCGCATGATCTTCCTGCGCCGCGTGAACCTCCCGGCGGACCACCCGGTGCTGCTGGCGCTGCAGGGGCGGCTGGCGCGGATCTTCGCGCTGGTGGAGGTCCGGCTCGGGGAGGCGCCCTGGTTCGCGGGCAGCGAGTTCAGCGCGGCCGACATCATGAGCGTGGTCTCGCTGACCACGATGCGCCTCTTCCAGCCGGTCGATCTCGCGCCGTTCCCGAACATCCGAAGCTACCTGCAGCGCATCGGCGAGCGGCCGGCCTATCGGCGCGCGATGGCCCACGGGGATCCGGACCTGACGCCGATGCTGGACTGAAGCGTCCCGCCCGCGGGCCCGGGTGTCGGATTTCTACAAGATCGGAATGCGCCTTTGCGGGACAGTGAAGCCCTCACCACCGATCACTGCCAGGAGCCACGATGAACACGACCATCCGCCCGTTTCGCATCGACATCCCGCAAGCACAGATCGCCGACCTGCGGCAGCGCCTTGCCGCCACGCGCTGGCCGCAGCCGGTGGACCCCGGCTTCGGGCAAGGCCAGGCCTTGTCGCTGGTGCGCGAGCTCGCCGCCTACTGGGCCGACGGGTTCGACTGGCGTGCCCAGGAGGCGCTGCTGAACCGCCATCCGCAGTTCGTGACCGAGATCGACGGCCAGACCATCCATTTCATCCACGTGAAGTCGAAGGAGGCCGATGCGTTCCCGTTGATCCTGACGCACGGCTGGCCCAGTTCTCCGGCCGAGTACCTGGACCTGATCGGGCCGCTCACCGACCCCCGCGGCCACGGCCTCGGTGCCTCGCCGGCCTTCGACCTGGTGATCCCCTCGGTGCCGGGCATGGGGCTGTCGTCGCCGCTGACCGCCACCGGCTGGGATGCAGCCCGCTGCGCGGCGGCCTGGGACACGCTGATGAAGCGGCTCGGCTACACCCGCTATGGCGCGCAAGGCGGCGATGCGGGCGCGCTGATCGCGCGCGAGCTGGGCATCCTCGCGCCCGACGGCCTGGCCGGCGTCCACGTGCAGCAGATCTTCGCGTTCCCGCAGGGCACCCCCGGCGAGATGGACGCGTTGTCTGCGTTCGAGATGGACGGCTTCAAGAACCTCGACTACTTCCGCAAGTACGCCGGCTATGTCGACATCCAGTCCAAGCGCCCCGGCACGCTGGGCTACGGGCTGGTCGACTCTCCGGTCGCGCTGCTGGCGTGGAATGCCGAGCTGTTCTTCGGCTTCGAAGGCGAGCGCGCCGCGGAGGTCGACCGCGATCGCTTCCTCACGCACCTGTCGCTCTACTGGTTCACCGGCACCGGCGGCCAGGCCGCGGCGTTCTACCTGGCCAACGCGGCCAGCGGCGCAGGCTATCGCGAGCTGCCGAACCCCACGCCGACCGCGGTGGCGGTGTTCCCGAACGACTTCCGCTCGGTCCGGTCCTTCGCGGCGCGCTCGCACACCCGGCTGGTACAGTGGTCCGAGATGCCGCGTGGCGGCCACTTCGCGAACGAAACCGACCCCCGACTCGTCGCCGACGAGCTGCGCCGCTTCTTCGGCGGGCTGCAGGCGCAACAGGGCTCCGATGGAAGGACCGATCACTGAGGAACAGCGCGCGGCGGACTCGCCCCTGGTGGCGAAGGTCCGCCACGCCCGCTACGACGCGGATGCACGCGACATGGCCGTGCCCGACGGCTCGTGGGACCTGCTGTTCCTGCGCCGCGCCGGCGGCCCGCCGATCGTCATCCAGACGGGGCAGATCGCGGCACCGCTGGCCGTGGACGGGCAGGCCGGCGACGAGATGCTGACGATCGCCTTCAAGCCCGAGGTCTACATGCCCCGCCTGCCGGGGCGACTGACGTTCAACCAGGGTGTCGCGTGCCCGGTCGAGGACGATCGCCGTTTCTGGATCGGCCCGGAACGCTTCGAGATCCCGAGTTTCGACAACGTCGAACACCTCGTGGCGGCGTTGGCGCGCAAAGGCCTGCTGGAGCGCGATCCGGTGGTCTCGCGCGCGCTGCAGGGCGTGCGGCAGCGGCTCGACGAGCGCAGCATCCAACGTCACTTTGCCGAGGTCACCGGCCTCGGCCTGAAGGTCTTCCAGCAGATCGCCCGGGCCCACGAGGCGGCGCGGCTGCTGCGCGAGGGCCAGGCGCCATCGCAGGTCGCCGCCGGGCTGGGGTTTGCCGACCAGGCGCACCTGACCCATTCGCTCAGGCGGTTCCTTGGCCAGACACCGCGACAGGTGGCGACCCGCGTTGTTCCATCCAACGCCGATGCCGGGTCGAGCTGAAGCGTTCCTCACGCGACCGTCAGCACGATCTTCCCCTGGATGTGCCCGCGGGCGGCCCGCTCGTGCGCCTCGCGGGCCTGCGCCAGCGGGAACGTGCTGTCGATCGCGACGCGGACCGTGCCGGCGTCGAGCAGCTGCCCGAAGGCTGCGAGCTGCGCTCCGTTCGAGCGCACCTGCGTCATCGACACGGTGACGCCCCTCTGCTCGGCCTGGTCGGCGTCGCGGAAGCCGATGAACACCGGGAACAACGCGCCGCCGCGCTTCAGCGTGCGCAGGAAGCGGCCGGTGGTCGGGCCGCCGAGGGTGTCGACGACGAGGTCCAGGTCGCGCACCGCGTCCTCCGGCGGGCGCCGGGTGTAGTCGATGAATTCGTCGGCCCCGAGGTCGCGCAGGAACGACTCGTGGGCGCCCGACGCCACCGCGATGACCTGCGCGCCTTGCCACCTGGCCAGCTGCACCGCGAGGTGCCCGACGCCGCCCGCCGCGCCGTTGACCAGCACCTTGCGGCCGGCCAGCGGCACCGGGCGATGACGCTGCGCTTGAAGCGGGTTGGGGTGATCGTGTCCCAGCTCGATCAGGTACTGCCATGCGGTGAGGCCGGCCATCGGTGCCGCCGCGGCCTGCAGGTGGTCGATGCCGGCCGGCTTGCGCGCCAGGTGCGACGCCGGCGCGGCGACGTACTCGGCATACGCCGCGCTCTCGCCGCCGAAGCTCGGGAACCGGACCATGCCGAACACCTCGTCGCCCACCGCGAAGCCGGTGGCGTCGGGCGCGACGGCCTCGACGATTCCCGATACGTCCCAGCCCGGAATGGCGGGGAAGGGCACCGGCGGCCTCCAGTCGGCAGGCAGGCTCCGGTAGCCGTCGCGCAGGTACCAGTCGGGCGGATTGATGCCCACCGCGCGAACGCGGACGAGCACCTCGCCCGGCTTCAGTTCGGGCACCGGGGCATCCTCGTACCGCAGCACCTGCGGGCCGCCGAATTCGTGCATCCGCACGGCCTTCATCGTCGTTGCCGTCATCGCCATGTCCTTCGTGATGGTTGTGATGGAAGGACTGTGGAGTTCTGCCGCCCGTTTGATAATCCCTCCGGGATTCACTTATCAAGTGCCATGACGGAACAAATCAGCCTGGAGCGCCTGACCGGCATCGTCGCGTTTGCGCGTGCGGCGTCGTACGGCAGCTTCACGGCGGCGGCGCGGTCGTTGTCGGTGTCGCCGTCGGCCGTCAGCAAGACGATCCAGCGCCTGGAGCAGCAGCTGGGCCTGAGCCTGTTCACGCGGACCACGCGCTCGCTCGTGCTGACGCCGGAGGGGCGCGACCTGCACGAGCGGGCCCTGCAGCTGCTGCGCGCCGCCGAAGACGTCGTCCAGTCCGCCGCCGCGGCGCGGGCCGAGCCGGCCGGCACGCTGAAGGTCGCGGCGCCGCTGCCGATCGGCACGCGCCTGCTCGCGCCGGCGTTGCCGGAGTTCCGGCGTCGCCATCCCAAGCTGAAGATCGACCTGCGGCTCAACGACCGGTTCGTCAACCTGGTCGAGGAGGGCATCGACGTGGCGATCCGCGTCGGCCAGCTCGCCGACTCCACGCTGATCTCGCGCGGCTTCGCGCCGAACCGGGTCGGCGCGTACGCATCGCCGGGCTACCTGGCGGCACGGGGCACGCCGCGCAAGCCGGAGGACCTGCGGGACCACGACTGCGTGAACTTCCGCTACCAGACGTCGGGGCAGCCGCTGCGGTGGTTGTTCCAGGTCGGAAGCCGCACCATCGAGTTCACGCCCGACGCGGCCATCGTGGTCGATGTCAGCGATGCGGTCGTCGAGGTGCTGGCCGCCGGCGGCGGCATCGGCATGACGGCGTCGTGGATCGCGGCGCCCTACGTGGAGCGCGGCCTGCTGGTGCCGGTGCTCGGCGAGTTCTCGGTCGACCGGTCGGCGATCACCGCCGTCTGGCCCGAGAGCCGGCGCGGCAGCCCGAACGTCAAGGCGTTCATTTCGTTCCTGGAGGAGGTGTTTCCGCGCGCGGCGGCCTGATCGGGCCCCGTGGCGACGGCTCAGGCGCGGACCAGCAGCGCGAGTTCGTCGACCAGGATGTCCAGCGCGCGGCGGTCGAGCGCCTGCAGTGCGGCGCGCTGCGCGCCGTCGTCCGGCAGCAGCGATGCCGCCCCCAGGTCGCTGAGCACCGCACGGCCTTCGCCATCGACCAGCAGGTTGTGCGCATAGAGATCGCCGTGGCTGAGCCCGCATGAATGCAGGTGCTCCAGCGCAGCCGTCGCCGCCTGGGCCACCGACCTGACCTGCTCGGCAGGCAGGCGCTGGTCGGCGCCGTACACGTCGCGGCTGCAGCTGGCCATGCTGGGCGGGCCGGCCAGCGGCCTCCACTGCGGCCCGAGGCGCGGCAGCACCAGGCCGGGCGTTCCGTGCGGATGGCCGGCGAGGGCGCCCAGCACGCCGACGAGGTGAGGGTGGCGGCCGGCCATCAGCGTCGCGGCGATCTCGCAGGCGGGCAGCCCGTCGCTGGTCACCGTCCCCTTGAACAGCTTCACCGCCACGTCCCGGGCCGGCCCGTGGGCCGGCTGCCACTGCGCGGCATGGATGTGGCCGGACGCGCCTTCGCCGAGCAGCGCGTGCAGCCGCAGGTCGTGCCAGGCGATCGGCTCGACGGTCGCCAGCGCCTGTGCCGCCTGTTCGCGCGCGGCGCTGAACGGGTTGCCGGCGTGGGCCAGCCAGGCCAGTTGCGGCAGCGCCAGCAGTTCGTCGGGCAGGGCATGGTCGGCGCGCTCGAAGGCGTTGGCCGACAGCCGCAGCAGCTCGAGCCGCTGCAGGCGGCCGATGCCGGCCGGCAGCCGCGCGAGCCGGTTGCCGGCCAGCATCAGCTTCTGCATGCGCGTGCAATCGGCCAGCGTCGACGGCAGGTCCGCGATGCGGTTGTCGGTCAGGATCAGCCAGCGCAGCGTCGGCGCGAGCGACGCGGCCGGCACGTCGGCGATCTGGTTCGCCTTGAAGCCCATCGTGTCGAGCGCCGGCAGGCGGCCCAGCACCGGCGGCAGCGCGTCGAAGCGGTTGAAGGACGCAAACAGCGTGTGGAGCCTGGCCAGCCGCGCCAGCCCGTCGGGCAGCGAGCCCAGCGCGTTGCCGGACAGGTCCAGCACCTCGAGCGTGTCGGCCAACGCCAGCACCTCGGGCGGCAGTTCGGTCAGGCCGCAGCCGCGCAGGTCGAGCCGGGTGCAGCCTTGCAGTTCGCCGGCGCGCAGGCGGGCCAGGGTCTGGATCGGGGTGAGGGTGGGCTGAAGGGAGATGTCCATCGGGCGGGTCGTGCAGGCGCCCCGCATTCTCGTCGACCGGTCAGGGGAGCTCGTGCGCGTTCGGATCATCGGCAAGCGAATCGATGCGAACGCCGATCGACACATTTCCTCACCGCGCCATCGCAATTCGCCTTTGCATCTGAGCTTCGCTTCGTTGTGCCGGCGGATGTCGCTGCGTAGGCTGCGGCACCACCGTCCCACCCGACCGAACCATGCCCATCGCCGCGACAGAACGAACCGTTTCGACATCCCGCCTTTCGACGCTGGCCGCCGCGCTGCTGCTGGCCGGGCTCGCGCCGCGGCCGGCCGCCGCGCAGGACGCGGTGACCACCCCTGCGGTGCAGGTCACCGGCTCGCGCCTGCTGCGCGCCCAGGCCGAGGGACCGAGCCCGGTCACCGTGATCAACGGCGGCGACATCGAGCGCCTGGGCTACAGGAACGTGTTCGACGCGCTCGCGGGCCTGACGCAGAACACCGGCTTCACGCAGGGCGAGGACTTCGGCAACACCTTCACGCCGGCGGCCAATGCGATCAGCCTGCGCGGCCTCGGGCCGAACCACACGCTGACGCTGGTCAACGGGCGGCGTGTCGCCGACTACCCGACCGCCTACGACGGCGAGGTCAACTTCGTGAACCTCGCCAACATTCCGTCGGCGCTGATCGAGCGCATCGAGATCCTCGACGGCGGCGCCTCGGCGATCTACGGCTCCGATGCGATCGCCGGCGTCGTCAACATCATCCTGAAGAAGCGGCTCGACGGCATCCACCTGAACCTGAAGGCCGGCAGCACGCAGCAGGGCGGCGGCGAGAACCTGCGCGTGCAGTTGAGCGGCGGCGTCGCGAGCGACGCAGTGACCGGCGTGTGGGGGCTCGAACTCGGCAAGCGCCAGCCGATCTGGAGCCGCCAGCGCGACTTCATGGCCGACACCACGCTGGCCGGCGCAGCGCCGACCGCGATCGCGTCGCGCCGCAATGCCGACACCGGCGCCTACGTCGACCCCGGCGCCGGCTGCGGTGCGCTCGGCGGGCTGTTCGACGGCAGCACCACCCACTACCAGGCCGGCAGCCGCAACTACTGCGCGAGCGGACGAGCCCAGCCGACCTACTGGACCACGCAGACCGGCAACCGGACCGCGAACCTCGCGGGCCTGTTCGACATCGCGCTGACGCCGAAGACGACGCTGTTCGCCGAAGCGCTGCTGGGCGTGGCCAGGACCGAGAACAACACCCGCGGCCCGAGCTGGACCTCGCTCGGCGCGAGCAGCAGCTACTTCCGCAACGCCAGCACCGGCGACCTGGAAACCTGGACGCGCCGCCTCGCGCCGGAAGAGCTCGGCGGCGTGACGCGCTTCAACCGCGAATGGCGCGACAGCACCGGCAACCTCGCACTGGGCGCGCGCGGCGAACTGGTCGACGGCTGGAACTACGAGCTCGCCTACAACGCCTCGGGCTACCGCAACAAGACGGCCACGCCGCGGCTGCTGGCCTCGGTCGACAGCTTCTTCCTCGGCCCGCAGCAGGGCACCGACGCCGACGGCATCCCGATCTACGCACCGGATCCGGCGCGGCTTTACACGCCGCTGACCCCGGCCGAGTTCGGCTCGATCAGCGGTGCCAGCGAAGGCGACAACCGCTCGTGGAACCACGGCCTGAGCGCCAGTGTGCGTGGCGAGTTGCTGGCGCTTGCGGCCGGCCCGCTGCAGCTGGCGGCGGTGGCCGAGATCGGCTCGCAGGGCTTCAGCAACCGCTCGGATCCGCGGCTGGGGCAGGGCGTGTTCTACAACACCAAGGAAGTCGCCGAGGCGAAGGGCACGCGGCAGCGCCAGGCGCTGGGCGCGGAACTGAACGCACCGCTGTCGCGCCAGGTGACGGCGACGCTGGCCGGTCGCTACGACGACTACGCCTTCGCCGGCCGGCATGACGACAAGCTGACCTGGCAGGCCGGGCTGGAGTTCAGGCCGGGCAGGGAACTGCTGCTGCGCGCCAACCACGCGACCAGCTTCCGGGCGCCGGACATGAGCTACATCTACACCGCCGAGAGCCGCGGCTACTACGCGTCGTCCACCGACTACTACCGCTGCGCGCAGGCCGGGCAGCCGGTGGCGAGCTGCGAGTTCAGCAACCTGTCGCCGGGCTTCAACTACGTCAGCAACGGCAGCGCCGACCTGAAATCGGAGAACGGCCGCAGTTGGGGGCTGGGCGCGTTCTGGTCGCCGAGCGCGCAGTTCGAGGCCTCGATCGACTTCTGGAAGATCGAGATCGACAACCTCGTCACGACGCTCGATGCCGACAAGCTGCTGCGCGACGAGGCCGATTGCCGCAGCGGCGCGAAGGACGCGACGAGCCCGACCTGCATCGACACGCTGTCGCGCGTGCGCCGCAATGCCGCCGATGCAGTCGTGCGGCCCGGCGAGGTCTACGAGATCGCGGTGAACCCGATCAACGCCGCGCAGGAGAGCACGCGCGGTTTCGACCTCGGCGTGAGATACCGCTGGGCTGTCGAAGGCTGGGGCCGGTATCAGGCGGCGGTCAAGTACACGCGGGTGCAAAGCTTCGTGTACCAGCAGTTCGCCGGCGACAGCGCGTCCAACCAGGTCGGCACGCGCGATTTCACCGGCTGGCCGAGCAAGCTGGTGGCGACGCTGGATGGCAGCTTCGGCGACTGGGGCGCGACGCTCACGTCCAGCCGCTTCGGCCGCATCCCGGACGGCGACGAAGGCTGGGTGGCGCCGCAATGGCTGCACAACCTGAGCGGCAGCTACCAGTTCGCGAAGCACACCCGGCTGACGGTGATCGTCAACAACGTGGCCAACAAGACGGTGCGCGACGACACCGGCGGCTGGCCGTTCTACCCGGTCGGCTTCTACAGCGCGCATGGCCGGCAAGGTTGGCTGGAGTTCGAGCACCGGTTCGGCGGGAGCTGAGGTCCACGCAGGTCGGTGCCGGGTACGGCGTTTGCCCGCACAAGGGTGAGCCTCATGCGAGGTGACAAGGAGCGCGATCATGAGCAAGTCCCCCGGCCACCGGCAGCATCCCGAGCACAAGGTGTTGGAATCCCGCGTGCCGCACACGATGAAGGTCGAGGTCGACGGCGTGACGGTCGCACAGTCCGACGACGTCATCCGCGTCGACGAAGACCAGGCGCCGGCACGCTATTATTTTCCGCGGTCCGATGTGCGCATGGAAATGCTGGCACCCTCCAGCGTGACCAGCGACTGTCCGTTCAAGGGCCATGCCACCTACTTCGACCTGAAGGCCGGCGCGAAGCCGCTGGAGGGCGCGGTGTGGACCTACGAATCACCCTACGACGAGCACCTGGCGTTGCGCCAGCGGGTGGCCTTCTACGACGACAAGTACCCGCAGATCCGGGTGCAGGGCGGGTAGCGCGGACGATGTGACGACGGCCTGCGTCACGGCGCCCGCATCGCCTCCAGGTACTGGGCCGGGGCCGGGGTCGAGATCGTGTTGTGTCCCGTACCGGGAACGACCACCAGCGACGCCACGCCGGGGGCGAAGCGAGCCTTCAGGCGTTCGGTGCTGGCGCGCGGGACGACTTGCCATGGCCGCGGTAGTCGAGCAGGTAGAGGGCGCGGTCCGGGAAGGCGCGGTAGAACGACGCCAGGCTGGCCGAGACATCCTCCGCGTTGCCGCCAAAGTAGATCAGGGCCTTCGGGCCGGCATGCGGCCGCACCGAGACGTTCAGTTCCGCGCCCGGAACCGGCAAGCTCAAGTGAGGAAGGCGACGCAGGCAGCCGTCGAAACAGGCGCTCCCGCGGCAGGTCAGTCGGCCGAGTGCGGCGGCGCCGCCGTGGTTCCCCGCACCACCAGCCGCAATTCCAGCGACCCGATCGGTGTGTCGTTCAGCTGCTTGACGCCCAGCAACCGAAGCAGTTCGCGGGCGGCGGTACAGCCCATCTCGTAGATGGGTTGCCGAACGGTGGTGGTCGGCGGCACGCAATACTCGGAAGGAGGCAAGCCGTCGAATCCCACCAGCGAAACCTGCCCCGGGACGTCGATGCCTCGATTGAACAAGGCCAGTCGGGCGCCGTTCAAGGTCGGGTCATTCGCCGCGAAGACCGCTGTGAATCCGATGCCGGAGTCCAGCAGCGCCTGCATCGCTCGCAAGCCCCCCGGCTCGGAGAAGTCACCGCGCACGACGAGACGCTGGTCGACCGACAGACCGGCATCGCGATGCGCATCCATGTAGCCCTGCATGCGGGCGATCGCGTCGGGCTGGTACTCGATCCCCGAGATGTGGGCGATTCGCCGATGCCCCAACTCGATCAGGTGACGGGTTGCCATGTAGCCGCCCCCGCGCTGGTCGATGTCGAGCGAGCGCAGGCGAGGGCCATGGCATTCGCGTCCGATCACGACGATGGGCTGGTGCTCGGAGAGGTCCAGCAACTGCGCGTCGCTGAGCCGCCCACCGATCACCACGATGCCATCGATCTTGCGCGACATCAGCAGGCGAACGCGTTCCGTTTCGTCACCTTCGCGGCTCCAGTGGCCCGAGACCAGGATCGGGGTGTAGCCGCTGCTCCTCAGCTCGTCTTCCACGCCGGTGGCTGCGTGCGAGGTATAGGGGTTGTCGAAGTCCTGCATCAGCACGCCGATGGTCATGCTCACGCCGCTGCGCAAGCTCTTCGCCACCAGGTTGGGCTTGAAGCGCAGCTTCTTGATCGCGGCTTCGACGGCGTCGCGCCGGGACGAGTCGACCTGCCCGTTGAGGATGCGCGACACGGTGCTGGCCGACACCCCCGCCAATCGCGCGACATCCTGGAGGGTCGCGCTTTGCTCCGGCACGCTTCGGTTCGCCGGGCTGCCTGGGCTTGCTTTTCTGGCACTGCTCATTGACATGCTGGCCCGACAGGGCGCTCCTTGGCGATGCGTGGAAACGACTCGTGGAAACGACTGGTGGAAACGATTGCGCCGGGCATCTTCCGGCAGGCTGCTGCTTCGGTGGTGCGGGTTGACGCCGGCCGGGCGAAAAGAAGGGCCGACCGTCGAGTAATTCACGCTAACCCGATGATACGGCACGGACCAGTTGACACAAGGAGTAACTTCGCTGCAACATTCATTCAGCTTGCAATCGATTGCAGATCTTTTCCCCTCCCATTGACCGGAAGCAGTACGAATGATGAAGACGGACGTGATCTCGACTTGCGGCACCTCTGGCATGACTTTTCCAGGCTTTTCTTCCCCGGCCTTGCAATCGATTGCACGACTCGTTGCGACCACGGTTCTTCTCTCCGCGGGGTTGGCGGCGTGCGGTGGCGCCGGCGGCGCGACGGCGTCCGACGCGGGATCGCTGGCCGACTACCCGGCAGCGGCCACCGGCACGCCTCCTGGCGCCTCGGCGCGGGCCACCGCCGCGGCGGCGGCGCTCGGTCGCGGGGTGAACTTCGGCAACATGCTCGAGTCGCCGAGAGAAGGCGACTGGGGCCTGACCGTGGAGCAACGCTTCATCGACCTGCTCGATGGCGGCACGTTCGCCAGCGTTCGGCTGCCTGTGCGCTGGAGCAACCACGCCTCGGCCGACGCCGCGGCCGTGATCGATCCGGTCTTCTTCTCGCGCGTGGACAGCGTGGTCGACCGCCTGCTGGACAAGGGTGTCCACGTGCTGCTCGACATGCACCACTATCGCCAGCTGGACGGCGATGCGCTGGACGCCAACGAGCGGTCGGTGGACCCCGCGGTCGTGGAAGTGCGCTTCCTCGCGATGTGGCGACAGATCGCGGCCCGCTACAAGAACCGCAGCGACCGGTTGATCCTGGAGCCCTACAACGAACCGCACGGCAGCCTGACGGGCCGTTGGAACGACCTGATGGCGCGGGCGGTCGGCGTCATCCGGCGCGACAACCCGCAGCGCCTGATCGTCATCGGGCCGACCAGCTGGAACAGCGCGGCCGACCTGTCCAAGCTGGTGCTGCCCAACGACGCCAACCTGATCCTCACCGTCCACAACTACGAGCCGTTCAGCTTCACCCACCAGGGGGCCTCGTGGGTCACGCCGCCGCTGCCGGTCGGGCAGGACTGTTGCGCGGCGGACCAGTTGTCGAAGATGGCCTGGGGCCTGGACGTCGCGAAAGCCTATGGCGTGAAGGTCGGCTACCCGGTCTTCGTCGGCGAGTTCGGGGCCTTCTCGGCGGCCGACAGCGCCGCGCGGCAGCGCTACTCGCGAGCCATGCGCGACCTGATCGAAGCGCGCGGCATGAGCTGGCTCTACTGGGAGCTGGCCTCGGGTTTCGGCGTCTACGACCCGTCGGGGGCCGGCGCCTTCCGCGCCGACCTGAAAGATGCGCTGTACGGCCAATGAGCGGTCGCCACGGGACGTTCGCGAGCATCCCGCCCCGCCGTTCGCGCCGACATGCCCGGCACCTCCACCCCGACATCGATTTCCCGCGTTCGCCGCGTCGCGGCGCAACGCCGATCCGTCCGCCCGCCACGTGCGGGCAATCGCCTACCACCCCACCGCAAAGATGACCCCATGAACATCGACAACTCCCATCGCCTGGCCGCCATCTCGACCCTGTTCCTGCTGCTGTCCGCCTGCGGCGGCGGAGGCACCCCGGTGCCGCCCGCCGGGCAAGCGCCGGCGCCTGCGCCCGCCGTGCCGGTCACCATCGACGGGCAGGTCGTTGCATCGTTCACCGCGGCCGACGGCCGCACCGACCAGGGGCGAACGGCCACGGCATTCGCCTATTCGGAAAAGGTCGGCGACCTGCCGAGCGCGCCGACGCTGAGCGTCAGCGGCAACCTCCTCAACGTCAGCAGCAGCTTCAACAACGCCGGCGCCAGCACCTTCGGCGGCGTGGGCATCGACATCCCGCTGCGCGATGCCGATCGCAACCAGATCCAGTCCGGCGCGACCAAGGTGCAGTTCTCGCTGGCGTCGACCGGTACCAACAAGACGCTCAAGTTCAAGATCAAGGCGCTGGGCGCCACGCCCAACGGTTGCGTGCCGGCGGCCAGCGTGACCGTCACGGCCACCCAGACGAACTACGAGCTGGCGCTGACCGATGCGAACTTCAAGCTTCCCGACTTCTGCACCGGCCCGACCGCCACCAACCCGGCGCTGGCCGGCACGCTGGCCAACATCGGGGCCCTCGAGGTGTCGGACGAAGCCTTCCCGTCCAGCGGTTCCGCCACCGTGGGCATCCATGTGGGAAGCATCGCCTTCGCGCCCAAGCCTGCCGCACCGGCCACTGCGGCCGTGTCGATCACGGGCCCGTTCTCGTTCGAGTACGGCACCGGCGCCACGGGCAGTGCGCTCGCCGAAAGCGCCTCGGCGTACACGCTGACCGGCAATCGGACGTCGGCCACCGAATCCTGGGCCGCCACCGTGGCCGTGCTGCCGCTGACCGCCACGCGCGACGTGTCCGGCTGGCCCGCATTGAGCATCAACCTGGCATCCACCAGCAACAGCCAGGTCGTGGTCATGCTGCAGTCGGCCGATGCGGTCGACGACGGCTGCTTTCCGAGCTATGTGGTTACCGGCCTGAGCGCCACCGCCGCGACCCGCGTGATTCCGTTCTCGTCGTTCAGCCTGGCCAACAACCCCGATGCCAGCTGCGCCGCGTCCAGTGCCACGCGTCCCGACACCGCGCTGGCGCTGACCAGGCTCAAGCAGTTCCAGATCCGCGAACTCAAGGGCACCGCGGGCCTGGATGCGGTGTCGGTGGTCATCGGCAAACCCGTCCTGCTGTCGGGTCAGTGACCGGCGCCCGACGAACCCACAAGGAGATGGCATGAAGTTCAGCCCCTTCCTGGCCGCGGCGGCGTGTGCGCTGCTGGGCGCCTGTGCCCCGTTCCGGACCGACGCGCCTGCCGCGCCTCCACCCAGGCCCATGGCCGTGCCGACCGCGTCGCCGGTCGGCGTGCAGGCCGAATCGGCGGATCGGTCCTGGGCGACCATCAAGAACCCGTCGCGCACGCCGGAAGGCGGGCCGATCGCCACCTTCACCTTTTCCGAGAAGCAGGGCGATGCGTCGATGTCGCCGCTGGCCGTGCAAGGCGACCTCCTCGTCGTGACCGGGCAATTCTTCGGCAAGGGTGCGAGCCAGTGGGGTGGCGTCGGGGTCAACATCGGTGCGCCGAGAGCGATGCCGGTGAAAGCCGGCAGCTACAAGGTCCTGACGATCAGGCTCAGCTCGACCACCAGCACTCGCCTGCGCGTGCGGCTGGTCGGTCCGGACGAGGCCACGCAGAGGCTCGGCTGCTACCCGATGGTGATGCAAGCCGTGAAGCCCGAGGTGGCCGAGTACCGGATTGCGCTGGACCGCTTCGCGCCCGACGGCTACTGCGGCACGAAGGGCGTTGCGGCAAAGCCGACGCTGGAGAACCTGACGGGCATCGAGGTGACCGAAGTCGCGGCTCCGGTGCGCGACCGGGCCGTGAGCTTCGGCGTGGGTGCCATCGGGCTCCTTCGCTGAGTGGAGAGGGGCAAGCCATGCGCCACCTGAATCCCATCGCGTTGCTCGCCAGCGGACTGGCCCTGCTGGCCTTCGAGGCGGCGGCCCAGGCGCCGGCCAGCATGCCGAGTCCGGACAAGGCCGACGAACAGGCCAAGCGGCTGGCCGACAGCCCGTTCCGCCGCATCCTGGAAGCGGGCCGGGTCGAGGTCAAGCTGCGCCGCGAGTCTGAAGCGACCGTCCCCGCGGCCGCCGCGCCGCGCCGCATCCACGCGGCGGCGGCGCCGGCGCCGAAGGCGCAGACGTCCCGCCCGCCGAACGAAGTACCGGCCCCCGCGCCGGCCCCGTCGTTGGCACTGGCCCCGGCGAGCACCGCGGTGGTGGTTCCGCTTCCGCCGACGACGTCGTCCGGCATCGAGCGCCTGTGGGCCGCATTCAACGGCGCGACCGCCGCGGTCGAGGGGGGCTCCATCGAGGGGACGGTCTATGCCGAAAAGCCTGGCGACGCGATCCTGGGCGACATCTCCGTCGGCAACAACGGTGTGCTCAACGTCACCGGGCAGTTCAACACGCGTGGCGGCAGCCAGTGGGCCGGTGTCGGGATCGTGGTGATCGCGCAGCGACCCGTGGTGGCCACCTCGTACAAGGCGTTGAAGGTCCACCTGGCGGGCCACACGGTGAGCAAGCTGCGGCTGCGCATCCTGGGGGAGGACCCGGCCATTCAGCAGAAGGGCTGTTATCCGGTCGTGATGCTGCCGGTCAAGCCGCAGGTCACGGAGTACCGCGTCGAGCTGTCGCAATTCGCAGCGCCAGAGTACTGCGGCGCCGATGGCGTCGACGTCAGGTCGACGCTGGAGTCGCTCGCCGCCATCGAGATCATCGACGCGGCGGAACCGGTGCGCGATCGTGCAGTGAGCTTCAACGTGGGCACGCTGTCGTTGCTGAAGTAGGAAGCCAGCGGCACGCACCAGCCGCTGCCGCCAGAGGAATCGAACCAGCATGAGCATTGCCGACGACATCCCGCGCCTCTACGACGCCGCGTTGGCGCAACGGGTGCGGCAGGGCATCGGCCAGGTGCCCGGCGGGGGCGGCGTGCACGGCAGCGTCGGCCTGCTGGCCCAGCGACTGGCGCAGGTCCGAGGTTCGGCCCGGCCGCGGCTGGAGAGGCCCCAGCTGGTGGTCTTCGCTGCCGACCACGGCATCGCGGCGCGCACGGATTCGGCCCCTCGGGTCGATGCAGCGGCGCTGCGGGTGCGCAACCTGCTGGCCGGCCGCACGGCCGCGTCGATGTTCGCGCGCCGGAACGGCCTGTCGTTGACGGTGATCGACTGCGGCTTGCACGCCGACCTCGAGCCGCACTTGCAACTGGTCCGGATCAAGATGGCGCGGGGCACCCTGGACAGCAGCCAGGGTCCCGCGATGACCATCGGGCAATGCCGTGCCGCCATCGAGCGCGGCACACGCCTGGTCACCCGGCTGCCCGGCAATGTGCTGCTGCTGGGCGAGACCGGCATGGGCAACGAGGCGGCTGCGTTGTTGATGAGCCGGCTGACCGGGATCCGGATCGCCGACTGCGCGGGCTTCGGCAGTTCCGGCCGGGCGAGGGAGTGCGCGGCGCTGCAGGCCGCCCTCGATCTGCATGTCGACCTTGCGAACCCGGTGGCCCTCCTTGCGGCACTGGGCGGCCTGGAGATCGCCGCGCTCGTCGGGGCGGTGCTTCAGGCTGCGCGCGAACGCCGCGTGATCGTCGTCGGCGGTTTCGTCACGACGGCCGCCGTGGCGGTTGCCGCCAGGCTGGCCCCGGCACTCCTGGAGCGTTGTGTCTTCTCGCATGGCTCGCAGGCCAACGGACACGCGCGGTGGCTGCAGTGGCTGGGTGCCGAGCCGCTGCTCGATGCGGCGCTGTGCACGAGCGAAAGCTGCAACGCCGTGCTCGCCTGGCCCTTGCTGAAATCGGCCGAACAACTGCTCGAAACCGTGGCATGCGCCGGGCAGGCCCAGGACTCGCGCTGACGACGAACGCACGGCGCGGCCGCGCGGCACTCTGCCATCAGCCTCCGACCCAGCGCTCCTCCGACATCTTGAGGTGCGTGTGCATCGCGGACTGGGCCGCCAGCGGGTCGCGCGCTTCGATGGCGCGAAGGATGGCCTCGTGCTCCTTCAGCGCGAGGTTCCAGGTGCGGGAGTTCTCGTAGCGCGAACTGATCTTGGCCGAGATCGGGCTGTGGCGTTCGTCGAACAGCTCGGCCACGATGCGCACCATCACCGAATTGCCGCTCATCTCGGCGATCGTCAGGTGGAACTGCCGGTCGTGGTCGATCGGAATACGGCGCCGTGCGACCTCGCTGCGCATGCCCTCGACGATGTCGCGCAGCCGCACCAGAGCAGGCTCGCTGCCGTGCGCGCACGCGAGCATGATCACGGACCCCTCGAACGCAGCCCGGGCCTGCATCAGCTCGCTCGGGCTTTCGCCGAGCGCGGCGGTCGTCTCGGGCGCCCGTTCCGCCCGGGGGCACACATACACGCCGGATCCGCTTCGAATCTCGACGCTGCCTTCGACGTCGAGGGCGATCAGGGCTTCGCGCAGCGAGGGCCGCGAGACACCCAGCTGCTGCGCCAGATCGCGCTCTGGCGGCAGCCGCATGCCGGTGTCGAAACCGCCTTGCTGGATGAGTTCGCGGATCTGGTCGGCGATCTGTTGGTAGAGCCGGCGGGGCTCGACCTGCTTCAACTGGAGGGTCATGGCGGGTCCGGCGAAATTGGCCTGACCATGATAGCCACATCGTGTCGCGTGCCGCCGCGTTCCCAGGCAGAACGGCAGCAGCTTCCTCGGGTGTTCAGGGAATGTCCCAGGTTTCCTTGCAGGTTTTGGTCAGGCCAAATTGCTTTTGCTTGGTAAGGTGGACTGACCAAGCAATGCCAGCCCGAATCGCCAACCCGACAGGAGACACGACTTGCAACTTCACGCAGAGCCGGCCGCAGCCGTGGACCGGCCAGGCCCCGCATCGCCCGAACCCTTGCTGAGCCTGCACGGCATCGGCAAGCGTTTCCTCGCGGTGACCGCCTTGAGCGACGTGAGCTTCGACCTCCGTCGCGGCGAGGTGCATGCCGTGTGCGGAGAGAACGGCGCCGGCAAATCGACGCTGATGAAGATCGTCAGCGGACAGCTGCAGCCCGACGACGGCCACATCGCGTTCAAGGGCGCGCGGACGCGCTTCGCGTCGACGCGCGAGGCCGAGGCTGCCGGCATCGCGATGATCCACCAGGAGCTCAATCTCGTGCCCCACCTGTCGGTGGCCGAAAACATCTTCCTGGCCCGCGAGCCGCGCCGCGGCTGGTGGGTCGACCGGGCGAAACTGCATGCCGACGCCCGGGCCTGCCTGCAGCGGCTGCGCGTGGACATCGACCCGACGCACCCGGTGCGCACGCTGTCGGTGGCGCAGCGGCAGATGGTCGAGATCGCCAAGGCGCTGTCGCTGGAGGCCGAAGTGCTCATCATGGACGAGCCGACCTCGTCGCTCACCGAGGCGGAGACCGAACAGCTCTTCAAAGTCATCCACGAGCTCAAGCGCGGCGGTGTCGGCGTGGTCTACATCTCGCATCGGCTCGACGAGATGGCGCACATCGTCGACCGCGTGACGGTGCTGCGCGATGGCCGCCACGTGAGCACCGACGACTTCGCCGCGACGACGGTCGACAGCATCGTCGAGCGGATGGTCGGCCGCCCGCTGGAAGACAAGTTCCCGCCCCCGACGCGCTTGCCGACGACCGAGCCGCTGATGCGCGTGCGCGACCTGACGCGCAAGCAGGTGTTCGAAGGGATCGGCTTCGAATTGCGGCGCGGCGAAATCCTCGGCTTCGCAGGGCTCATGGGGGCCGGCCGCACCGAGGCCGCGCGCGCCGTCTTCGGCGCGGAGCTGCCGGACGCCGGCGTCGTGCAGCTGGGCGACGAGGTGCTGCGCATCCGCTCTCCGCGCGACGCGATCCGCCACGGCATTGCCTACCTGTCGGAAGATCGCAAGCACGACGGCCTCGCGATCGACATGCCGCTGGCGCACAACGTCAGCATGGCCAACATGGCCGCGGTGTCGGGCCGTGCCGGCTTCATCCGCTTCAAGGACGAAGAAGCGTGCGCCCGGCGCTTCGTCGACACGCTGGCCATCCGCACGCCGTCCGCGCGCCAGCTGGTGCGGCTGCTGTCGGGCGGCAACCAGCAGAAGGTCGTGATCGCCAAATGGCTGTTCCGCGACTCGCGCGTGCTGTTCTTCGACGAGCCCACGCGCGGCATCGACGTCGGCGCGAAGTACGCCATCTACCAGCTGCTCGACGAACTCGCCGCGCAGGGCATCGGCGTGGTGCTCATCAGCTCGGAGCTGCCCGAGATCCTGGGCATGACCGACCGCGTCGCGGTGTTCCATGCCGGGCGCATCACCGGCACGCTGGACACGCGCACGACCTCGCAGGAAGAAATCATGCATTTCGCGTCGGGGCGGCCGGTGCGTGCGGCCGCCTGACAGAGACAAGCACCCCATGACCGACAAGCAGAAAGACCTGTTCCAGAAATTCGCGGCGCTCGCGAGCCTGATCGCCCTCACGGCGGTGTTCTCCTTCGTGAGCGACTCGTTCTTCTCCGTCGGCAACGGCATGACCGTCGCGCTGCAGGTGACGTCGATCGCCTACCTCGGCATCGGCGCGACCTGCGTGATCATCACCGGCGGGATCGACCTGTCGGTGGGCGCCATCCTCGCGTTGTCGGGCGTCGTCGCCGCGCTGGCGGTGAAGGCGGGGATGCCGGTGGCCCTGGGCATGTCGTGCGGACTGGCGGTGGGGGCCGCGTGCGGCCTCGTCAACGGCCTGTGCGTGACCTGGCTCAAGCTGCCGCCGTTCATCGCGACCCTGGGCATGATGCTGGTCGCACGCGGCGTGGCGCTGCAGATCACCGATGCCAAGGCCATCGGCGGACTCGGCGACGGCTTCGCGGCGCTCGGCAACGGCTCGCTCGGGCGCGTCGTCAACATCGGCGCCGACGGCTTTCCGGACGTCGTGTTCCCGGGGATTCCGTATCCGGTGCTGCTGATGGTCGCGCTGGCCGTCGCGGTGGCGGTGCTGCTGAACCGCACCACGCTCGGCCGCTACATCTATTCGGTCGGTTCGAACGCCGAGGCGGCACGCCTGTCGGGCGTGGACGTGCGCGGCGTCACCGTCTTCGCCTACGTGCTGTCGGGAACGCTCGCCGGGTTGACCGGCTGCGTGCTGATGTCGCGCCTCGTCACGGCGCAACCGAGCGAAGGCCTGATGTATGAACTCGACGCGATCGCCGCCGCGGTGATCGGCGGCACCTCGCTGTCGGGCGGCGTCGGCACGATCTCGGGCACCGTCATCGGCGCCTTCGTCATCGGCATCCTGCGCAACGGCCTGAACATGGGCGGCGTGTCGGCCTTCACGCAGCAAATCATCATCGGTCTGGTCATCCTGCTCACCGTGTGGATCGATCAGATGCGTCATCGCAGATGACACCTCACCGGCGGGTCCGCCCGGGAATTGGAGAGAGACAAGCTCGTTCACCACAAGAGGACTGACATGAAAAAACTTCTGACCACCCTGTTCGCATCCATGTTCCTGTTCGCCGCGTCGGCGGCATCGTCCGCCGACAAGGAGATCGCCGTCATCGTGAAGACCGCGAACTCCGACTTCTGGCAGAACGTGAAGAAGGGCTCGACCGCGGCCGCCGGCGAGCTCAAGGGCTACACCGCGAGCTTCCAGGGCGCGGCGTCCGACACCGATCTCGCAGGCCAGGTGGCGCTGGTCGAGAACGCGGTGAACCGCAAGGTCGCGGCCATCGTGCTCGCGCCATCCGACCCGGACGCGCTGATCCCCGCGATGAAGAAGGCCTGGGAGGCCAAGATCCCGGTGATCCTGATCGATTCCGCGGCCAACGACGCCGGCAAGAACTACTACCAGTCGTTCCTCGCGACGGACAACAAGAAGGCGGGCGAGCTGTGCGCGCAGGCCTTGATCGACAAGATCGGCACGACGGGCAAGATCGCGATCATGTCGTACACCGCCGGCTCCGGCTCGGAGATCGGCCGTGTCGGCGGCTTCCGCAAGTACATCGAAACGCACTCCAAGCTGCAGATCGTCGGCCCGTTCTATTCGAACTCGCAGATGGGAACCGCGTTGAACCAGACGACCGACGTGCTCGCGGCCAACGCCGACCTGAAGGGCCTCTTCGGCGCCAACGAGCCGACCGCGATCGGCATGGGCCGCGCGCTCGTGCAGTCGGGCAAGGCCGGCAAGGTGGTGGCCATCGGCTTCGACGGCAATGGCGACCTGCAGGGGTTCATCAAGGACGGCACGCTCGAAGCGATCGCCGTGCAAAGCGCCTACCAGATGGGCCACCTGGGCGTGAAGACCGCGGTCGAAGCGATCCAGGGCAAGCCGGTGCCGAAGTTCCGCGACACCGGCGTGGTGATGGTGACCAAGAAGAACATCGACTCCACCGAGGCGAAGAACGTCTTGTACTGACCGACAGGAGCGTCATGCTGACCGTGATCTGCGACACCCCGGGCACCTTGCGTGCCGTGGAAAGAGCGATGCCCCCGCGCGGCGAAGCGGAGGTGCTGATTCGCGTGCGGCGGGTGGGGGTGTGCGGCACCGACCTGCACATCTTCACCGGCACCCAGCCCTATCTCGACTATCCGCGCGTCATGGGCCACGAGTTCTCCGGCACCGTCGCCGAGGCGCCCGCCGGCAGCGCGCTGGCGGCCGGCGATCCGGTGTTCGTGATGCCCTACCTGTCGTGCGGCCGCTGCATCGCCTGCCGCCAGGGCAAGACCAACTGCTGCGTGGCCATCCAGGTGCTGGGCGTGCACCGCGACGGCGCCTTCACCGAGTACCTCAGCGTTCCGCAGGCCTTCGTCCACAAGGCGGAAGGCGTCACGCTCGACCAGGCGGCGATGCTCGAGTTCCTGGCCATCGGCGCGCATGCGGTGCGGCGCGGCGACGTGCAGGCCGGCCAGCGCGTGCTGGTCGTCGGCACCGGGCCCATCGGCATGGCGGCGCTGACCTTCGCCGTGCTGCGCGGTGCCAACGTCACCGCGCTCGACACGCGCCGCGAACGGGTCGACTTCTGCTGCCGGCACCTGGGGGCGCATGCCGGCGTCGTGATCGGCGACGGCGACGAAGCGGAGCTGGCGAGGCTGACCGACGGCGACTTCTTCGACATCGTGTTCGACGCCACCGGCAACGCCCGCGCGATGGAGCGCGGCTTCGGCTTCATCGCCCACGGCGGCAAGTACGTGCTGGTGTCGGTCGTGCGCGACACCATCGCCTTCGCCGATCCCGAGTTCCACAAGCGCGAGGCGACGCTGCTGGGCAGCCGCAACGCCACGATGGAAGACTTCGACACCGTGCTTGCGGCCATGCGCGCGGGCCGGATCCCGCACCAGGCGCTGAACACCCATCGGCTCGCGCTCGCGGACCTGCCGGCGGACTTCGCGCAGCTGCTCGACCCGTCGCGAGGCGTGGTCAAGGCCATCGTCGAGTGCTGAGGCGTGGCTCGATGGCGCCCCCCATTCTTCAATTCGGTACCGGGCGCTTCCTGCAGGCGCATGTCGACCTGTTCGTCTCGCAGGCACTCGCGCGCGGCGAGGCCCTCGGCGGCATCGCCGTCGTGCAGACGACCGGCAACCCGCAAAGCACCGCGCGAACGGCGGCGCTGGCGGGCGGCGCCGGCTACCCGGTCGAGATCCGGGGGCTGCTGGCCGGGCGCCGCGTCAACGAGACCGTGCAGGTCGATTCGGTGCGGCAGGCCTGGCATGCGGACACCCATTGGCCGCAGATCGCGGAGGCCGTCGCCACGGACGTTCGCGTGATCGTGTCGAACACCGGCGATCGCGGCTACGCGCTCGATCCTGCCGACGGCCCGTCGCTGCTGTCCGGCGGCACGGCCGCGCCGCGCAGCTTCCCGGCGAAGCTGGCCGTCCTGCTGTATCGCCGCTGGCGGCAGCAGCCGGGTGGCGGCCCGTCGCTGTTCCCGTGCGAGCTCGTGCCGGGGAATGGCGACGCGTTGCGCGCGGTCGTCTGCGAGCTCGCGAAGTCGTGGCAGGCGCCGGCGTCCTTCATCGACTACCTGCACGACGAATGCGTGTGGGTCAACTCGCTGGTCGATCGCATCGTGTCGGAGCCGCTGGTTCCGGTCGGTGCGGTCGCCGAGCCGTATGCCCTGTGGGCGATCGAGCGGCAGCGCGGCATGGTGCTGCCCTGCACGCATCCGGCCATCGTGCTGACCGACGCACTGGGCCGCTTCGAGCGATTGAAGCTGATGCTGCTGAACCTCGGCCACACGTTCCTCGCCGAACGCTGGCTGGCCGGCGGTCGGCCACGCGACGAAACCGTCCTGCAGGCGATGGGCGATGCGTCGTTGCGCGCCGAGCTGGAAGCGGTCTGGAACGACGAGGCGATGCCGGTGTTCGACGCGCTCGGCGAAGGCCGAGAGGCGCGCGACTACCTCGTCGTGCTGCGCGATCGCCTGCTCAATCCCTTCCTGGCCCACCGCCTGGCCGACATCGCGCAGAACCATGCATCGAAGAAGCGGGCGCGCATCGGCCTGCTGCTGTCGCATGCGGACCGGCTGGGGCTGCCGCCGACGCAGACGCGGTTGAGGACGGCGATGGCCAACGACGAGGAGCTGCATCGATGAAACGGGCACGCGAGGGCAGGGCACGGATGCTGGTGACGGGCGCGGCAGGCAAGGTGGGGCAGGCGTTTCTCGCGCGCGTGCTGCGCGATCCGGCGTTCGACCGCTTCGTGTTTCGCGCCCTCACGCACCGGCGCCCGCTCGCTGCGCGCGATCGCCTCGAATGCGTGCAAGGGTCCATCCAGGACCGCGCCGACGTCGGCCGCGCGATGGACGGCGTGACCCATGTGCTGCACCTGGCCACCAGCAAGGAAACGCCCGACGACGTGATGGACGTGGCCGTGAAGGGCATGTTCTGGATCCTCGAGGCCTGCCGCGGCAGCCCGGTCTTCGAGCAGTTGCTGCTGGTCGGCGGCGACGCCGGCATCGGTCACTTCTTCTATCCGCACCCGGTGCCGGTCGTCGAAACGCAGCCGCACAGCGCCTACCCGGGCTGCTACGCCTTGTCGAAGGTGCTCGAGGAGGTGATGCTGCAGCAGTACTTCATCCAGTACGGCCTCAACGGCTGCTGCCTGCGCGCGCCGTGGATCATGGAGAAGGACGACTTCAGGTTCCAGCTGTCGTTCGGCCCCGATGTGTTCGGCGGACCGCGCTGGTGCGACCTGGTCGGCCCCGAAGCCGCCGCCGCCCATGTCGCCAGCGGCGCGGTGCCGGTGATGCTCGACGCGGCGGGCGTGCCGGTGCAGCGGAATTTCGTGCACGTGGACGACCTCGTCGACGCCATCTGCCTCGCGGTCGATCACCCCCGGGCGCGCCAGCAGCTGATGAACATCGCGATGGACGAGCCGGTGGACTACGGCGTGCTGGGCGAGTACCTCGCTCGCACGCGCGGCCTGCCGCTCGTGCCCGTCGGCACGCCGTACCACTCGACCTGGCTCGACAACACGAAGGCCAGGTTCCTCCTCGGCTGGCGACCGAAATACGACCTGGCCAGGCTCGTCGAGGAAGCGTGGTCGTACCGCCGCAGCCCGGACGACCCGCGCCAGGTCTGGTACCCGGGCTGATCTCGTGACATCGCTCGCGCCGGGTGGCATCCCGCCGCACCGGCCTCCTGTGGTCCATCGGAAGGAGACATCATGCAGATGAACAAGAGAACGCTGGTTGCCACCTTGCTCGCCGCAGCCGGCTCGACGCTCGTGCCCGGCTGGTGCGCTGCGGCAGGCAAGCGGCTGGTGATCGGCTTTGCGCAGACCGGCGCCGAGAGCGAATGGCGAACGGCGAACACCGATTCGGTGAAGTCCGCGGCGAAGGCCGCCGACGTCGACCTGAAGTTCTCCGACGGGCAGCAGAAGCAGGAGAACCAGATCAAGGCGATCCGCGCCTTCATCGCGCAGAAGGTCGACGTGATCATCCTCGCGCCGCTGGTCACGACCGGCTGGGACACGGTGCTGAAGGAAGCGAAGGCGGCGAAGATCCCGGTCATCCTCGAGAGCCGCAACGTCGAGGTCCAGGACACGACGACCTGGGTGTCCTTCGTCGGTTCGGACTTCGTCGAGGAAGGGCGGCGCGCCGCCCGCTGGCTGCTCGACCACACCAAGGACACGACCGGCGACGTCAACATCGTCGAGCTGCAGGGCACCGTCGGCTCGGACCCGGCGAACGACCGCAAGAAGGGGTTCGAGGAAGTGATCCGGACGAACCCGCGCTACAAGATCATCCGGTCGCAGACGGGGGACTTCACGCGCTCGAAGGGCAAGGAGGTGATGGAAGCCTTCCTGAAAGCCGAGGGCAGGAAGATCAACGTGCTCTATGCGCACAACGACGACATGGCCATCGGTGCGATCCAGGCGATCGAGGAGACGGGACTGAAGCCGGGCAAGGACATCCTCGTCATCGGCGTCGACGCGGTGAAGGGCGCCTTCGAAGCCATGATGGCCGGCAAGATGAACGTGTCGGTCGAATGCAGCCCGCTGCTCGGACCGCAGCTGATGGAGGCCGCCCGGAAGGCGGCCGCCGGTGAAACACTGCCTCGCTGGATCAAGACCAACGAGGGGGTGTTCCCGCAGGAGGTCGCGGCCAAGGAGTTTCCGAACCGGAAGTACTGAGCCACGGCCCGCCGTGGCAGGCCGTGGTGGGGCCGCGGCGGGCCGGTCAGCAGGGCGAGTTGGTCTGCGTCAGCACGCCCAGGCGGTACGGCAGCTTCTCGTAGCTCTCCTTCGACCCGGGCGTCAGCCCCTGGTAGAGAAAGCGCATGTTGCAGGCGCTGACCTCGACGTTCTGGTCGTACCCGGTGCGCAGCAGTTCCCCGTGGCTGATGCCCTGGCTCCACTTGCCGGTCGGGAAGCTCACGTTGGCATCGCCGGCGAACGGGCTGGACTCGCTCGCGGCCAGCGGCGTCCAGGTGCCGCCCAGGCTGCTGGCCGTCCACGAGCGGAAGTAGCGGCCGCCGCTTCCGATGGCCTCGACGATCAGCAGGTATTGCCCGGTCTCGCGGACCTTGTACACCTGCGGCGCTTCGAAGACCTTGTTGCGATCGGCATCCTGCAGCGCGATCACCGTGTTGCCGAAGCCGTTGGGGAAGTTCGAGAGCGTGGTCTGCGAGCGGTAGATCTGCCCGTTGTCGCCGGCGGAGAACAGGTGGCAGTTGGCCGTGTCGCAGGCCACCGCAAAGTCCAGCCAGCTGCCCCGGCCGTTGCTGGTGTTCTGCTGGACGATCGGCGGGACGCTGCTGTAGAAGGTCTTCAGCGGGCTCCATCCACCCGGGTTGGCGATGTCGGGGTTGGTCGAGTAGGCGGCATTGCCGTTCTGGGTCACCAGGTACCACAGCCGCGACGGTGCATGGAAGAACACGAACGGCGCGGCCCGGTACCCGGCCCCGATGGCGCTGGCGTCGAGGAAGTAGGGCGTGGCCGATCCGGCGTTCGACCAGTCGGTGAAGGAGCGGTATTCGAGGCCCCACCCGTTGCCCTTGGCCTGGGTGGAGAACACGTGCCACAGGCCGTCGTAGTACACGACCGACGGGTCCTTGATCGCCACTTCCGGGAACTGCGCCGCGGGCTTGGCCACCATCAGCGCCGCGCTGGAGGTCCAGCGGAAGCTGGACGGCAGCGCCACGTTGCCGGTGCCGCCGCCGGGCGGCGGCGTGGTGGTGGCGCCGACGGGCACGAGCGCCCAGGTCTGGTTGCGGCCGCCCCAGTCGGTGTACTGCGTGACGTCGCCGCCGTCGGCGGTGGACGCGCCGGCGACCTCGAGCGCCTTGCCCGAATTGCGGTTGATGAAGCGCACCGCGTTGTTGTCGGCGCCGACCAGCTGCCACTGCTGGTTGCTGCCGTCGTGGTCGGTGTACTGGTTGACGGCGGCCCCGTCGGCGGTGGAGAAGTTCCACACGTCGACGACCTTGCCCGAGTGCCGGTTCTTCAGCCGGTAGCTGCCGTTGCCGGAACTCACCAGCTGGAACTGCTGGTTGGCGCCGTCGTGCCGGCTCCACTGGCGGAACTCGGCGCCGTCGCCGGTCATCCAGTTGTAGAGGTCGAGCGCCTTGCCGCTGTTGGTGTTGACGAGGACGTACCAGGCGTTGGCGTCGACCGTGACGGCGGCGTGTGCCGGCGCAGCCACCAGCGCGCCCGCCGACAGCACGAAGGCCGCCAGCGTCGACAGCGTCTTGCGAAGTTGCATCGTGTTCTTCATGACGGTTCTCCTTTCAGGTGGGAGGGTGCTCACAGGTCGCCGAATCCGATGGCGCCATTGCAGTGCAGCCATTCGCTGCGGCCGCTGCCGCCGCCGCATCGGCCGTTCTGGTACACGCCGGTGTTGTAGGTCTGGTTCTCGGCCTGCCGCACGTTGCCGTTCACGCTCAGGTAGTCGACCTGGACGTCGCGACCGGCGGCGTCGTTGGTGAACTCGACCGTGCTGCCGCCCGACAGGCTGGTCGTGAACGTGTAGTTGGTCATGGTCCTGCCGAGCGTCCAGCTCTGCACCGCGGTGCCGCCGATGCGCAGCGTCACGCGCTCCTGGCCCGAGGTGCCGCGTGCGCGCACGACGATGGACTTGCTGGTCGTGCCGCCGCCGCCGCCGGGATTGCTGCTGCGCACGTAGTTCGCGAGCCAGGTCAACGCCGGACGCTCGCTGCCGTCGCGGCGCACGAGGTGGGAGTTGGCCACCCAGGTCTGGCCTTCGAGGTAGCCCCACAGCGTGACGCCGGCGACGGCCGGGTGCGTCCACAGCAGCGGGAACTTCTCCCGGTAGCGCGCCAGCTGCGTGGCGTCGTCACCGGTCATGTCCAGCTCGGACACGTAGATCGGCAGGCCGGCCTGGGCCAGCGAATCCAGGTTCTGCGTGATCGTCGCCGGCGCGAGGTTGTCCATGCTGAAGTAGTGCGACTGGATGCCCACGCCGTCGATCAGGCCGCGCGACTTCAGGATGTTGACGATGCCCTTGTAGCGGTTCAGCGCATTGGCGTCGTTGATGATCCCGTATTCGTTGATGAGGAGCCTGGCGTTCGGGCAGTGCTGGCGCGCCTTCTGGAACGACCAGACGATCCAGTCCCAGCCGGTCGAACCCGCGCCGCCGAGCGCCTCGCGGTAGCTGGCCGGCTGGTGCAGCGGCTCGTTGACCACGTCGATGTACTGCGTCTGCGGGTAGCGCTGGCAGTACTGCCGCATGAAGTCCTCGACTTCCTCGGCCTGCTGTTGGGCGCCCAGGCTGCCGATCCATCTCGGCTCCTGCGAACCCCACACGAAGGTGTGCTGCTTGAACGGGAAGCCATTCGAGCGGGCGTGGTTGTAGGCCTGGTCGAGCTGGCCCCAGTTCATCTGGCCGCGCACCGGCTCGACCGACTCCCACTTGCCGGCGTTCTCGGGCGAGACCTGGTTCCAGTAGGCGCTGAAGTTGCCGGGTGGGTTGCCGGCAATGATGTTGCCGAGGAACTTGGACTTGCCGACGGCGATCTGCGCGTGCGCCAGGCCGGCCGAACCCAGCAGGCCGAGGGTGGCCGTGGCGCAGACCGCAGCGCGGCTCATGGCATTGAAGATCTTCGAGGTTTTCACTGTTGTCTCCCGTGGTGTGTTGAACAAATCAATGGTGGCCAGCTTGCTTCCTCAGTTGACCAAGGTCGTGATGCTCTTGGCCGGCAGCGAAATGGAGAAGGTGTTCGCACTGACGCCGATCGCCGGCTGTCGCTCGAACGTGGCGGTCGCGGTGGTGCGGTACGGCGTCAGGCTGGTCAGCGATCGACCGGCGGGGGCGACCGACGTCGTGAGGGTGACGTCGGCCGCGTTCTCGTTCACGAGCACGACGACCGCCTTGCTGTCGGCAGCACCGGGCGCCGTCCCGAACGCCGAGACGCGCACGCCCTTTTGCGGCAGCGAGGTCGCGTCGTAGCGGACGTAGCCCGGACGGATGAAATACGAGAAGTGCTTCAGGCCGATGCCGAAGTAGGTCGGCTTGTTGTTCGTGCCGATCAGGCCGGTCGGCGTCGCGTCGTTGGAATTGACGAGCCACCAGTGGACGTAGGCGTTGTACTGCGACAGCGTCAGGCCGTCGTGGACTTCCTTGGCCATCGCGATGGCGTCGTCGATGCTGGTCGGCCATGACGTCTTGGCGTCGGCCTTGTTGACCGAATCGAGGAAGTGCTCGGTCATCCAGACTTCTTTCCCGAGCTTCTGGGCCGCGCCGGCGTAGTTGGGCGTGCCGCCGTACAGGTGGCCGCCGACGATCGAGAGGTTGCTGGCGGCCTTGGCGTCGGCCAGCAGCGTGTCGGTGGTGGCCTGCGAGTAATAGAACGACTCCGGCGCCATCAGCTTGGTCGTCGTGCCGGAGATGGCCGCTGCGCCATGGCCGCCGACCCAGGCCGTCATCTCGTCGGCATTCCACAGGCAGGACTCGTAGTCCTTGGGATCCCAGTCGGGCTCGTTCTGCAGCGAGACGGCGTAGAGCTTCACGTTGCGGCTGGCGGCGTACCGGATGTAGGCGTTCAGGTACTGGGCATAGTCCGCGTACTTCGCGGGATCGAGGCGCCCGCTGTAGAGCGGGTTCGTGCGATCGGCGTTGACGATCTTCAGGCTCGCGGGCGGCGACCACGGCGACGCGAAGACCAGGGCGCCGCGTGCCTGCGCGGAGATGCCGTTCTCGAGCTCCGCGGTCCATTGGCTGGTATCGGCCGTCCTGGCGGAAGCGTTCCAGTCGGCGGGCGCGATCCGCAGTCGAAGGATGCTCAGCCCGAGGCTGTCGGCGCCGCTGGTGCCGAACAGGACGTTCATGCGGTCGTCCGTCATCTTGTTGTAGTACCAGGCCGCCGAGCCGCCGAAGCCCTGGACGGTCTGCTTCGCATCGCCGAAGTCGATGGCCGCCATGGCCGGGGCCGGCGCGATGGTCAGCGTGGTGCTGATCACCGACGAGATGTAGTGCGCGCTGTCCTTCGGGACGAACGTGGCCTGAACGAGCGCGGACCCGGCGGCCGCCGTCGTCGCGGTGCCCAGGGGCTTGCCGTCGGCGGTCATGTAGGAGGCCGGATCGGCGGTGCCCTGGATGCCGTAGATCGCGTACGGCGCGGTGGTGATCTGCGAGGGCGTGAGCGCGGTCCCCTGGAGCACGGCCGACGGGAGA
Organism: Rhizobacter sp. SG703; assembly: GCF_012275445.1. Taxonomy (GTDB): domain Bacteria; phylum Pseudomonadota; class Gammaproteobacteria; order Burkholderiales; family Burkholderiaceae_C; genus Rhizobacter. Next base: position 180,597 of record NZ_JAAZQK010000001.1, read on the forward strand.
TCCCACCGGACCGGCGGCTGGGCCTTGTGGACCGTCAGCTTCCGCACGACGGTGGTCGTCGAATACTTGGTCTTGTCCTGCGGCGTGAACGTGAGCGACAGCGTCTGGACGCCGACCTCGGGCTTCGCGCCGACGGCGGGTGCATAGGCGAACGTGCCCGCGACGCTCGCTTTCGCGTTCAGCTGGGCCGAGCTGAGGGCCGTTCCCCAATCGATGGCGGCTGGATCGGGCCAGGTGATTTGCACAGCAGGCGCAGGCGCAGGCGCAGGCGCAGGCGCAGGTGCAGGTGCAGGCGCAGGCGCAGGCGCAGGCGCAGGTGCGGGTGCGGGCGCAGGTGCGGGTGCGGGTGCGGGTGCGGGTGCAGGCGCAGGTGCAGGCGCAGGCGCAGGTGCAGGCGCAGGTGCAGGCGCAGGTGCAGGTGCAGGTGCAGGTGCAGGTGCAGGTGCAGGTGCAGGTGCAGGTGCAGGTGCAGGTGCAGGTGCAGGTGCAGGTGCAGGTGCAGGCGC
>NZ_JAAZQK010000001.1:181197-712593 GCF_012275445.1 Rhizobacter sp. SG703
GCGCAGGTGCAGGTGCAGGTGCAGGTGCAGGTGCAGGTGCAGGTGCAGGTGCAGGTGCAGGTGCAGGTGCAGGTGCAGGTGCAGGTGCAGGTGCAGGCGCGGGTGCAGGTGCAGGTGCCGACCCTACCGGCGCCGCAGCGGTGCCGGAATCATTGCCCCCTCCACACGCTGTCATCACCAGTGCGCACAGCAGTGCGCTTGTCGCAGTTGCGCGTCTGGGTCGTTGGCCTGGCATGTTCATCGTGAAGATCCTGTTGCGTCCAAGTGCGGCGCGCCCATCTCATTCGATGTGCTGCGCTCCCGATTTCCGGCGCGATTGTGTGAGTCGCGATGTGCGGAAAATTGACCAAACTTGCGGAAACGATGGATGCCCACGCAGGGCGTTGGCGCTGCGAGACGCAGTGCAACAGGATGCAATTTCAGCGCACCCGATTTACATCCAATCGGATGGGTGCCCCGGATGCGTCGGCCCGCTTGCCGATGCAGAAAGAGGAGGGCGGCGAGCCCGGTTCATCGAGATCATGGATCGATAGACAGTCGATCATTTTTTTGGTGGGCGCGACCGCCAGACTTCAGGTTTGTCGCGGAGTCCAGGTCATGTCTTCATTTCACCCTCGCGTGTTGCTGTGCTTGCTGCTTCTTGGTTCCGTCGGCGCCGCATGGCCACAGTCCCGCGGCGACACCCTGGCCAGGATCCGCGACAGCCGGACCATCACCATCGGCGTGCGCGAATCGGCCAGGCCCTTCTCGTTCCTGAACGCGCAGAAGCAACCCATCGGCTACTCGGTCGACTTGTGCATGAACGCCGTCGAGGAGATCAAGCGCGAGCTGAAGCTCGGCGAGCTCAAGGTGCAGTTCAAGGTCGTCAGCGGTGCGGAGCGCATTCCCAAGCTGCAGAGCGGTGAGATCGACCTCGAATGCGGCTCCACGACCAACACGCAGGCGCGCCAGCAGAAGGTCGATTTCAGCTACTCGTTCTTCGTGGCCTCGATGCGCGTGCTGACGCCCAGGAGCCTTCACGTCGAGTCCGTGAAGGACCTGAACGGCTTGCCCATCGCGCTGATCCAGGGCACCACCTCGGAGAAGCTGTTCAGGCAGTTGGCCGATGGAGAACTGCGTGCGAAGTTCCAGTCCTATACCAGCAATGCCGAGGCCTACCAGGCGCTGAAGGAAGGCCGGGCCCGGGCCTTCCCGCAGGACGACTCCTTGCTGCTCGGCCTGGCGTCCGCCGACAGGGCGCTCGATTCGCTCGAAGTGAGCCCGCTGGCGCTGTCGGTCGAACCCTATGCGGTGATGGTCCGAAAGGGCGACCAGGCCTTGCTGGCGGCGGTGGACCGCAGCTTGATGCGTCTCTACGCGAGCGGCGAGATCAACGCGCTGTACGACAAGTGGTTCATGACCGACACGCTGACGATCCGGATGAGCCGGCTGACGCGCGACGGTTTTGCACGCCCCAACAAGGAGGCTGGCGTCGCGGCGCTGCTCGGCTTCTCGCTCTGATTCCGATGCGGTTCAGCGGCCCAGCGTGAGGCGCCCCACCTGGAAGTCGACGTCGCGCTTGCCGCCGCCCACCTTGGCGTCGGCCACTTCCACGGCCGACAGCGCGCCCTGCGTGACCGCGACGGTTCGCGCATTGGCACCGCAGTACGACTCCGAGGCGAACCGGGCCAGCGGGATGCTGTACTCGCGCAGTTCCGGCGTGACCGGCTGCAGCACGACGGGGTAGCAGCCGGCATCGCGAATGGCCTTCTCGTCGCCGAGCACGCGGATGCGCAGCACGCCCGGCGTGCTGGCGGCCAGTTGCAGCGTCAAGGTCTTGTAGGCCGAGGCGTCCATCGGCTTGCCGCCGCGGCTCACGCCGACGGTGAAACCGACACCGGCCCAGGTGCTGCCCTTCTGCGGCCAGATGATCCCGGTCACGCGGGCGACCCCGTCGGCGGCCGCCAGCTTGCCGACCGAGGCATCGCCGGCCTTCTCGGCATACGCGAAGGCATCGGTTGCGCCTCCTTGATCGGTCCCGGTGCCGGCCTTCATGGTCGCGAGCACGAGGCGGTTGCCGTCGACCGCCGGCTCGGCGGCAGGGCTCGTCGGTGCGCGCGCGGCGTCGTTGCCCGCGATGGCGGCCGTCGGCGGGCGCGCCGTGGTGCAGCCCGCGGCAAGCACCGCGACGATCATGGTTGCGAGCGCTGCAGGGCCCGTGGCGCTTCTGGTGTTCATGCCGGTTTCCTCGTGGTGGTGATGGACAGCAGCGCGTTCCCGTTTCCGCGAATGGACGCGCGGCGAAGGCCCTGGATCGCGGCGAGCCAGCAATCGTTGCTGGAGGTCAGCGCCCAGCTGGTCTCCTTGATGATGTCGAACCAGGTGAAGGCGCGGACGTTGGGCAGCGTCTCGATGTCGCTGAACATGCGCTCGATCCATGCGACCTTGTCGCCGCCGATTTCCGAGCAGCCGAGTTCGGCCAGCACGATGGGCTTGGACGGTGCGATCTCGCGCGCCATCCCGACCGCGCGGCCGAAGACCTGGCTGAAGGGCGTCCAGTGCGACCAGCTCTGGCTGGTGCCGAAGTTGTAGCCGTCGATGCCGATCCAGTCGACGTACTCGTCGCCGGGGTAGGCGGCGCGCGGGTCGTTCCAGGACTCCGCGGGCGTGCTGTCGTTGTTGAAGCACCAGACCCAGCGGACCTTGTTCGCGCCGGCCGCGCGAAAGCGCTCGACGATGTGGCGGTGGGCCCGCGCAAAGAGCTGCGGCTGGCGGCCGTTCTTCACCAGGCACCAGGGGTACCAGTCGCCGTTGAATTCATGGCCCACGCGCAGCATGAAGGGGTGGTCGATGCGTGCCGCGCCCTGCGCCCACGCGTCGATGGTGGCATCCCACTTGCCTGCGACGATGTCGGCGAGCGCCACCGGGCTGTTGTCGAAGCCCCAGGGCTCCCAGGTCACTTGCGCCGCCACGCCGTGCTGCGCGAGGAACCGGATCTGCGATTCCGGAAAAGCCGCGCCGAAGCGGGTGAACCACATCGCGGCCGCCGGCTGGCGGCGCAGGTCGGCTTGCGCGTCGACCAGCAGGTCGGGCAGCGCGCTCTCGCGGAAGAGGCCGAAGAAGATGCCACGGCCGCTGTCCTCGTCGCGGTCGACGAGGACCGGCAGTGCCAGCGCATCGTCGAGCCCAGACGCCTTCTTCGGCGGACTGCCGCAGGCCGGCAGGCCCAGGCCGAGTGCCGAGGCGGCGAGCAGGCGGCGGCGCAGGCGTTGATCGGGCCTCATGGTGCCAGCTCCAGCCGGACGATCGCCATCGAGCGGGCGGGCAGGGTGATCGTGCGCCCCGCCTGCGCGGCGAGCGGCTGCAACGGCTTCTCGTCGTCCACGATGCCCGCGTCGAAGAAGCGTGCATCCTTCAGCGTCAACGCGGCCTGGCCGTCGATGCGCACCGGGCGGGCCTGCGTGCCGGTGTTGAACAGCACGAGTTGTAGCTGCGAACCTTTCTTCGTCGCATGGGCCCACAGCATCGGGTCGCTGCTGCTCGCTTCGACGAAGGTGCCATCCAGCTCGCCCAGGATGCCGAAGCCGTAGTAGGTCGGGCGCGGCACGCCCCCAGTGTCCAGCAGCCCGTGGAACCCGGTGCCCATGTAGGCGAAGTAGTGGGCCAGGCTCACCCCGTGCTGCGCCATGCGCAGGGCCGATTCGGCAGCCCACATCGCACCCACCTGGTCGGACAGGAAGCGCGGCCGGTCGGTGCGCCATGACAGGCTGTATTCCGTCACGCCGAACCGGATGCTCCTCTCGTGGCCGAGCGGGTTGCGCGAGCGGTCCTTCCACAGTGCGGAGAAGCGCGCGATCGAGCGGTCGACCTCGGCCACCGTCGCGAGCGCGGCTTCTTCGGTGCCGTCGCCTTCGGTGGGGTAGATGTGCCAGGTGAGCACGTCCACGACGTCGCCGCACAGCTCGACGAAGCGCTCGAGGAAGAGCGGGGCGCCGGGCTGGTCGCCGGAGACGGCGGGGCCGGCGATCAAGGCCTTCGGGTCCTCGCGGCGAATCGCCGCGGCCTGCGCACGGAAGACGTCGCAATAACGCCGGACCGTCCAGCTCGCGTCGCCGCGCACGGTGCTGAACAGATCGGGTTCGTTGCCGATCTCCCAGATCCTGACGTCCAGCCCGCGGGCGCGGGCCAGGCGCACCGCGCGGGCCGCGTCCTGCGGCGTGTTGGCGGCCGGGCGGTCCGGGCGCCCCTGGAACACGCGCGTCTGCACGAGCAACTCGCGTTCGCCCGCGACCTGCGACAGCAGCGACTTGAACGCGTCCAGCGTCGGCTCGTCCATGTCGTGGTCGTCGCCGACGTTGCCGCCGGGGAAGCGCAGTGCAGCGGCCGGGACCTTGGCGAGTTCATCGCGGAATTCCGTCACCGACATCCAGTTGCCGAAGTTGAAACCGGACAGCACCTGACGATTGACGGCCGGACCGGCGCGCGACGGGTCGATGCGCACCGTGGCGACCTGCGCGTTCGCCCAGGTCGCCACCGTGAGGGCAAAGACGCCGACGCAGCGCGCGGCCGAGCGGAAGGGGGTGGGGTGAGGGAGGGCTTTCGGCTTCATGGCCGGCACGATAGCGTTCCGTGCAAGCGCTTGCAATGCCAAGGCCTGACCGTTCTTGCGAATCGGCGGATGCAATCGGGAAACCCCGTGGTTTACCGGGCGTCATACCCCGACCCGCACGGCCTTTCCCTTTCCACGCGCTGGAAAGTCAAGCGCTATCATCGCGCCATGCCCATCGACAACACCAGCGTCACGCTCGAAGAGGTGGCGCGCCTGGCCGGGGTCTCCACGAGCACGGTGTCGCGCTACCTGAGCGGCACCCACGTCGTTGCCGAAGAGAAGGCGGCGGCCATCGAGAGCAGCATCAAGCGCCTGAACTACCGGCCCAACCTGGTCGCGCGCGGGCTCGCCAAGGGCCGCACGATGACCGTCGGCGTGCTGACGCAGGAGATCTCCAGCTCGTTCTTCAACGAGGCCATGCGCGGTGTCGAAGACGGGTTGGCCAGCCACCGCTACGAGGCCATCTTCGTGAGCGGCCACTGGAACAAGGTCGAGGAAGAGCAGCGGCTGATGTCGCTGATGGGCCGCCGGGTGGACGGCGTGATCCTGCTGGTCGGCGACCTGGACGACGAACTGCTGGACCACCATGCGCGCGGCGTGCCCACGGTCCTGCTCGGGCGGCTGTCGGCGTCGATGCGGGTGCATTCGCTGTGCTTCGACCACCATGCCGGCGCCAGCGAGGCGGTGCGCCACCTGCTCGAACTCGGCCACCGCCGCATCGCTTTCATCGCCGGCCCGCCGGGACGCCAGGACGCCGAAGAGCGCCTGCGCGGCTACCGCGACACCCTGGTCGCGGCCGGGCTCCCCTTCGACGAGCGGCTGGTGGCGCCGGGCGGCTACGTCGAGACCGGCGGCGTGACGGCGATGAACATGCTGCTCGATCGCGGCCTGCCGTTCAGCGCGGTCTTCGCCGCCAACGACGACTCCGCCTACGGCGCGATGCTCGCGCTGTACCGGCGCGGGGTGCGCGTGCCCGACGACATGTCCATCGTGGGCTACGACGACCTGGCCCATTCGTCCTTCTCGCTGCCGCCGTTGACCTCGGTGCGGCAGCCGCTGCGCGACCTCGGCCGGGAAGCCGCGGGGGCCGTCGTCGCGCTGATCGAGGGCCGCAAGCCGCCGCGCGCGTCGATGGCGAAGCTGGAATTGATCGTCCGCGAATCGACCAAGGCGGTTCCTGTCACAGGTTGACGCAGGGCGCCCTGTCCCGGTGCGCCTCGGCCGCGAAACCGCAAGATCGGTCAGGTCCGTTCAGGGTTCCCCCCTGGGCCGGCACCGGCAGACCGTTCATACACTGGCCATGCAAGCGCTTGCATGAACGTTGCCACGGACATGACCATGACCCACCCGACTTTCCACGGCATCGAGAGGCCCTGCGGCCCGAGCCTGCCCCCTGTTCGCCCGCGCGAGCAACCCTCGCTGCGCAGCCACCACCTGCGGCGCATGGAGCAGGTGCTGGACCATGTCGAGTCGCACCTGTCGAAGGACCTGAGCCTGGAGCGGCTGAGCGACTGCGCAGCGTTCTCGCCCTTTCACTTCCACCGGCTCTTCCTGGCCTGGAGCGGCGAGACGGCGAAGGAGTTCGTGCGGCGCCGCCGGCTCGAGATGGCGGCCGGCCGGCTGCGCCACTGCCCGAACGAGAAGGTCACGGCCGTTTCGCGCAGCTGCGGCTTCGCGTCGCCGGAAGCCTTCGCCCGGGCCTTCCGCGAGCACTTCGGCATGACGCCGTCGCGCTGGCGTTCGGGCGGGTGGAACGACTGGCGAGCGCCGGCCGACGACGGCCGGACCGCCACCCGCGGCCGTGTCGAGCTCAGGCACTTCGACGCCAAGGAATGCCTCTACATGCGCGAGCGCGGCGACTACGGCCACAGCTCGGAGATCCTGTACGCGCGCTTCGTGCCCTGGGTCGACAGCCTGGGCCTGTCGGACCGGCCGATGCTGTCCATCGGCCTCGACGACCCGGCCATCACCCGCGCGGCGCATTGCCGCATGGACGCCTGCGTCGAGCTGCCCGCGGGCTGGCAGGACCCCGGCCTGAGGGCCATGCGAAAGAGCCTGCCGGCGCACTGGGCGGCCTGCCTGCACTACGAAGGCCCGTCGAGCGAGATCGGGCGCGGCTGGAACACCTTGCTCACCGAATGGCTGCCGACCTCTCCGTTCGCGCTCGCGGAAGGACATTTCATCCAGCGCTGCGAACCCGGCTCGCCGCCGCCCGGTTCGCCGTTCGTGCGCTGCGAGCTGTGCATGCCGGTCAGCGCGCAATGAAGCGCGCACCGTGGTACCTGGCAGCGCTTGCCGCGGCATGGCTGTCCGCGCCGGCCCGGGGCGCCGATGCGCCGTCGGTGGTGTGGGCCGATTTCCGGACCGCTCCGGCCGGCCGCCCGCGCCCGCCGGTGAATCTTCTCCAGATCTCCGAGAAGCCCGGCGACGTCGCGGCCGATCCGCTCGGCGTCTTCGACGGCGGGGTGCGGGTGTCCGGCCGCCTGAGCCGTGCGCACGGCAGCACCTGGAGCACGCTGGGCGTGGACGTGGGAGCGGGTCGCGGCGGGGCGGCGATCGACCTCTCCGCGTTCCGCAACCTGCGCATCCGGCTCGTGTCGCCGGTCGAACAGGTGCTTCGCATCCGGATCAAGGGCACGGACACGAGGCTGCAGAACACCGGCTGCTACCCGGTGCTGCTGCAGAAGGTGCGGGGCACGATGGACATCGACATCCCGCTGGCGGTCTTCGAGCCCGAGCCCTATTGCGCCGGCAACGGCGCGAGCATCGCGCAGACGCTGCCGGCCGTCGCGAGCGTGGAGGTCACGGCCAACGAACCCTCGGAGGAGCCGGTGCGCTTCGAGGTGGGGCGCATCGAGTTCTCGAATGCCGCGAGCGAGGCGGCACCCGTTCCCCGCGAGACGCGGGACGCCGCATGGCGGCTCGCCTGGGCCGACGAGTTCGATGCGGCGGCCACGGGGCGGGTCGACGAGAAACGCTGGCGCGTGCACAAGGCGCCCGGCGGAGCAGGACCGCAGCTCGACGGCAACGGCCGCTTGCTGCTGCCGCCCGCGAGCAGCCTTCACGTGCGTCCGACGGGCGCGATGGTCTACGGCCGCATCGAGTTGCGCGCGAAGCTGCCGGCCGGCAACGCACGCGTCTCGCTGCAAGGGGCACCGCTGGCATCGCTCGACTGGCTGGAAGCCGGCGAGATCACGTTGATCGAGAAGGAGGGGGCCGACCTCGGTCTCGGCCTGAATGCGCCGGGCATCAGCGACGAGCCGGCGTTCCATGCGTCGGTGGAATTGACGCCTTCGGATGACGGCTTCCACCGCTTCTCGCTCGAATGGGACCCGGTGAAGATCCGCTGGGCCGTCGACGACGTGGCGGTGAAAGCGGTGCTGCGCGCCGACGTGCCGCCCGGCGCGCGGGATGTCTTCGAGCAATGGCCCTTCCTGCTGAACCTGGAGGTCGGACCGGGCGCCGAGCCGATGCTCGTCGACCATGTCCGCATCTACCAGAAGGACGAGCTTGCAGCCGTGTCGCGCGCGCGGGTGGCGGCCTGGAAGACGGCGTACGACTCGTTGAATGTCGCGGCGCCGGTCGCCCGTCCGGTGGCGAGGCCGACGCCGCCTCGCGCGGCCGCCGAGCCGGCCGCACGCACGCGCGTCGTCACCTGCGAGCGCAACAAGTTCGGCTTGATGATGTGCTACTGAACGCCGGGCGTTGAGCGCAAGAACGGCACGGTCAAACGCAAACGCACGACGGCGCTGCAGGCAGCGTGAGAACACCATCCACGTGTCACTTCAGGAGACACCAGTGGATCAGATGTTTCGGCGTTCAGTTCGGCATTCATGCACCGCCTTGACCGCGCTCTTCGGCGCGGTGGCGCTCACGGCTTGCGGCGGAGGAGGGACCAGCGTCCCCACGTCGGCGGCCCCCACACCGGCTGCCTCTGCGCCGCCGTCGGCACCCGTGCCGGCACCGCCCGCCGGTCCTTCGTCGGGCGACGTCGCGTTCGCAACCCCGTCGAGCGCGACCGACACCAGCGAGGCCGGCAAGATCGAGACCTACTTCTTCGCGGAGAAGAGCGGCGAGATCGTGGCCGGCGCGGTGACCCAGGCATCGGGCGAGGTGGACTTCAGCGCGTCGCTGTCGGGCAACCAGGCCTATGCCGGTACCGCGATCCGCGTCTACGCGCCCGGCAACACCGGCGCGGCACCGGTCAGCGCCTTCGATGCCTCGGGGTTCACCAAGCTGAAGATCCGGTTGAAGTCGTCGAGCGACGGCGTGCTGTCGATCAAGCTCCAACCGAGCCCGGTGGCCGGCGACGGCTGCACGGCGACGGCCCAGGCCATCGTCGACGCGACCCTGTCCGAACTCGTCATCGACCTGAACGACACGATGTTTGCGCTGCCGGACTACTGCAACGGCACCGGCTCGAAAGTCGGCACCGTCAAGGCCGGTCTCTTCGCGATCGACGTGATCAACGGCGCCACCACGACGGGCTCGCACAACCTGGGCGTGGGCACCGTGAAGCTCGCCCCCTGATCGCGCACGACAAGCACAACGAGGAGACAAGCATGATCAATTCCATCGTCAAGGGCGCCTTCGCCGCGGTGCTGGCCATGGGCCTGCACGTGGGCGCGCAGGCGACCAATTTCTTCGACGGGTTCGACGGCACGGGCGGCCCGAACGGATCGGTCTGGGAGACCGCCAACTGGGCCAACGGCGACATCTTCGGCTGCACCTTCGCGTTCAGCGAAGCATGGCTGACAGGGTGGGGCGGGCTGGACCTGAACGTCAACGGCAGCAACCGCAGCGCGGTGAAATGCGCCGAGGTGCGCACCTGGCAGAGTTTCCGGTACGGCAAGTTCGTGACCCGGCTGCAGCCCGGCACCATCCCCGGCGGCAACAGCTCGTTCTTTCTCTACACCGGCAATGCGGGCACCTCCAACCACTTCGAGATCGACCTCGAGTTCATCAAGGGCGGCACCGTGCTGCACACCAACGTGTGGACGGGCGGCCGGCAGAACTTCCAGCAGTTCGCCATCGCCACCGGCTGGCGGACCATCGGCTTCGAATGGCGGCCGACCTACGTGCGCTGGTTCCACGTCAACGATGCCGGCGCGGAGATGGAGTTCCGGCGGGTCAACACGGCGTTCTCGGCGCCGATGCGCCTGATGCTGAACCACTGGGTCGGCAACAACTCGTCGGGCGCCGTCGGCTTCGTCGGGACCTACAACGGCGGCGGCGGTCCGGCCTACTACGACTGGGTGAAGGTCTCGGACTGAGCGCAGGGCCCCGCACGGGGCCCTTTTCTTCACTGCGCCAGCGCAGCGATCTCCGCGGCGCTCAGCGCGCCGGCATGGACCCGGAAGTCCTGGATGCGGCCGTCGAACGACGGGTGCGCCCAGTTGCGCCCGAGGAAGGCCACCTGGTCGCCGACCTGGCGCGGCGACAGCAGGATGTCGCTGGAACTCGCGACCTCGATGCCGTCGACATACAGCCGCCCGGTGCTGCCCTGCAGCGTGACCGCCACGTGGACCCAGCGCCGTATCGCCATGAAGCCGGGTGCTTCCACGACCTGGCTGTCGTTGTGTCCCGCGCCATAGATCCCGAAACGCAGGCCCTGGCCGGCCTTCGGTGCGATGTACATGCTGGAGAAGCCGTCATGCCCGGCGAAGAACAGGCAGCTGTCCCAGCGCAGCGAATTCGCATACGCCCACAGCGACACGGTGAAGTCGTCCAGGCCGCTGAAGATCCCCGGCGGCAGCTGCAGGCCCGCCGCCTTGCCGTCGAACACCAGGGCCTTGTCGTTGCGGCGTCCCTCGCCCCAGGTCGCGCCGTCCAGCAGGCGGCCCTCGATGCTGGACTGGACGCCGGCGGGAGTCAGCAGCGAGCCGGTGGTGCCGGTGTTGCCGAGGCCGTTCAGCGGCAGGACCAGGCGCTTCTCGCCGCCCACCGCGGCCCGCACGGCACTGGAGCTGGCCCGGGTGCCGTCGCTGCCCACGGCGGTGACCTGGTAGAACCAGGTGCTCCTCGAAGGGGCGTCGGTGTGGGTGAGCAGTTCGCTTGCCGGGACCGTGGCCAGTTCGGTGAAGGGGCCTTCGGCACGGGCGCTCCGCTTCACCACATAGGAGCTCGCGCCGACGCTGCCCCACCATGACAGCACGGCCCGGCCGTCGCGCACCTGGACCGCGAGGCCGGACGGCGGCTTCATCGGCCCGGCATAGGCCGCGCGGCGGTGCGTCAGCGTCGGGAACACCATGTCGTCGCCATTGCCCGACCCGTAGTTCGGCTCGCACAGCGGCACCATGCGCGCGACGTTCGGGGCCGCCAGGCCCATGCGATTCACATAGTGGTTGAAGATCGGCTCCCAGGCGTTGCGGCCGTGCTGGAACGACTGGTTCACTTCCGTCCACAGGGAGGTGTGGGGTTGCGACGGGTTGTGTTCGCGGGCATAGGGCATCGGGTAGGTCTTGCCGCTCTCGTCCAGCAGGTTGGAGCGGGCCACGTACTCGGCCGCCGCGAGGAAACGGTTGTCGTGGAGCCCGTACAGGTCGTCGCCCTGGTTCCAGGCCATCTCCAGCAGGTCGCCGCCCAGCGACATGCCCAGCGTCGAATGCCCCTGGTCGCGGCCGCTCTCTTCCCACTGCCCGAGATGGCCCGGGTGCATGAAGTAGACGCCGTGCACGACGGAGCCGTTGCCGAACATCTGCAGCTTGCCGCGGTTGTTGCCCGCGTAGTAGTCGCAGGCCTGCCGGTACAGGTCGGGCTGGTCGCAGAACACGCCGATGGCCAGCGCACCGCAGAGCGACGACATGTCCCAGTTGGCGTGGGACCCGAGGCTCGGGTTTGCGAGGCGATCCCGGCAGATGCCGCCGAAGACCCGCAGCAGCATGTCCTGGAACCGCGCCAGGCTCGCCGGCGCCCAGCCGCTGTAGCCGCGCAGGATCTCGCCGGACTGCGCCCACTGGTGGCCCTGCATGCCGGCCAGCAGGATGAAGGTGTGGTCGTCATGGGCGGTCGATCCCTCGGGCACGGTCCCGATCATCTTCAACGTGTTCGCCCAGGCGTCCAGCGTCTCGACGGCCTTGTCCGCATAGCGCGTGTCGTCGGACAGCCGCCAGCGCAGTGCCAGGCACCATGCGCGCTGGATGTCGCGGTACATCGCCCACTTGGTGCCGTCGGCGCGATACACCGCCGCCTGCGGATTCGGTTTGGCGTCCAGGTGGGTGAGGCCGTCGGCGCACAGCTTGTTCCACCAGTCCGTCCACGGCTGCTGGCCGGCCTGGATGTGCGCGCGGATGCGCGTGAAGTCGTCTTCGGTGACCAGCAGGCCGGGATGGCGAAAGACGCCGCTCGCCGACGCCGGGGTGGCACCGGTCCCTGCGGCCGGTGCCGCCTGCGCCGACGGGTCGTCGTCTTCGGTGTCTGCATCGCATCCGGACAGCATCGGCAACATCGGCAACATCGGGAAGAGGCCCAGCCCGAAGGAGAACGCACGCCGTGCCGGATCGGGCAAGTCTTCGAGATTGTTGTCTTCCAATGTCCTGGTCACGTTCCGTTCCTTGTTCTGCCGTTCAGACGCGGCAATGTAGTGCCGGCAGGTCAGCCGAATCTTGATCGAGCCATGACGGCGACGCAGAGAGTGCACCGCGCCGGTCGCATTCCCTCATTCCTGCCGAATGAAGGTGTCGAGTGGTAAGCAAGCACAACGGATCGTTGCGGCGCAGACAGGGCACGCCATCGCTCAGCGGGGGAACGGCGCCGGATGGGTCAGGTAGGCCTGGAACAGGCGGGCGAACTGTCCGCCGTCGGTCGTGATGCTGGCGGAGGTGCTTCCACCGCCGCTGAACACGATCGCGAACACGCCGGCGGCGGTGTACTCGGTCGGGTGCGTGAGCATGTAGTGGACATGGTTGTCCCGGTAGTGGCCGGGCGTGCCGCCGGGGGTGGCCGACGGCACGCCCATCGGCGTCTGCCAGAACAGCATCGGCAGGTTGCCGAGCAGGCCCCGCACGCTGCTCCACGCGGCAAGGTCCTGGCGGAAGTTCGGCGTCGCGACATTGCTCTCGTCCCAGTAGAACGGTCCGCTGCCGCGACCTGCGCACTCGGGCACCGGCGATGCGACTTCGAAGCAGCCGGCGTCGCGATCGCTCGTCTGCGCCACGATGAAGTCGGCCTTGTCGGCACCGAGCTTCGCCATGAAGGTGCCGACCGTGGTGGCATCGCGCCCCCAGAAGGAGGGCGGGAAGCCGATCTTCGCGTTGGGCGCATAGGTGCGTCCGAGCGTCAACAGGCATCCTGCGAGACCGGCCGCGGTGTCCGGTTGGCTGGCGCATTCCGCCATCAGGCTCGCGCGGGCCGGCAGCTTCGTCGGGTCGGCGCCGGGCGCCGATGTCAGCACGTAGCCCCAGAAATCGGGTTCGAGGTTGACCAGCGTCGGTTGGCCGGTCGCGCCGATCTTCTGGTACATCAACTTGACCTGGGCCCAATAGGTGGCCATGAAGGTCGCATCGTTGATGCCGCTGATGTTGCCGTCGCCGTTGGAGGCCATCTGGTAGAGCGTGAACAGCGGCACCGCGCCGGCGGCCTTGACGTTCGCGGAGACATACGTGACGTAGGCCCCGTCGGGGCTGTTCCAGTGCGGCCACGAACCGGCTCCCACCCCGACCAGGTAGGTGTCGATGATGTCCGGGTGGATCTGCTGGCTCGTCATGTCGGCGATCGCATTGCCGGCGCCCAGGCCGCCCAGCAACCGTCCGGGCATGCCGAGCGCGGCGTTGATCGACGAGCCGGGCGCAGGTGCGGGCGCGGGTGCAGGAGCGGCGGGGGACCCGTTGGCGGTCGTCACGGCAGCGTCGCCCGAACTGCTCGATCCACCGCCGCACGCGGCCAGCACGGCGGCAAACAGGGTCGTGGCAAGAGGGGTGATGCGTGCGAAGTCCATGGTGCTGGAGTTTCGACAAGCGCCGGCGCGCAGTCTTGATCGACTTGTGACGACGCCCAGGTCTCGACGTCCACCGATGCGCCTGCGCAACAATCCAGCGTGTCTGCCCCCTGCCGAAGCCCGATGCCTCTTCCCACACCCCGATGCGCCCCGACGCCATGAGCGAGCGCCTCATCCCGTTGCCCGGCGGGTCGCCGCCGATCATTCGCTCGATCCCGCGACTCGGCTACATCTTCGACGTCCCGTCGGCACCGGAGCCGCAGCCCGCCGCGGCGGGCCTGCCGCGCGACGGCATCCCGTCGTTGATCATCGGCCCGCTGCGCAACCAGACCGGGCGGCCCGGCCTGCAGTGGGCGGGGCGCGGCCCGATCGCGTGCATCGCGCATGGCCTGTCGATCGACGGACGCCTCCATGTCCAGGACGCACAGTCGCTGGAGGCGTCCTGGCCCCAGGGGAACGCCCGGATGCTGCAGATGCTGCACGCTACCGGCGCGCGCCATGCCGTCGTCGGTTCCTTGAAGCTCGCAGGTGTCGCCCGTGGCCCGGACCGACGGGAGCCTGCACGACCGCTCGCCGGCGGCGCTCGGCCGGCGGCTGGCCGCCAGGCTGCTGCGGCAGCAGGCCGACTCCGCGCAGGCGCAGTCGCCGGCCCAAGCCGCCGACGAGGATGCGTGGATGACGCAGATGCTGGACCTCGCGTCGCGCGCGGCCGAAGAACACCGCCGCGGCGACGCGCTGCAGATCCTGGACGTGGTCCTCGACCACACCCGGACCACGACCTGGCGGTGGATCTCAAGGCGCACGTGGACGCCGGCCGCGTTCCTCCCTGAAGCGGCCCTGGCCGTGGCTTCAGGCTCGCCGGGAAGCGGCGCGAGGCGGCCTCACCTGTTCGAAAAGCCATTCGCGAAACGCCGCCCGGCGAGGAAGCGAAGCGCATTCGGCGCGGCATCGCGCCCCTCACTCCACCTGGACGGTGCGAAGCCGCAGCGCGTTGGCGATCACGCTGACGGACGACAGCGCCATGGCGGCTGCCGCGACGACCGGCGACAACAGCAGGCCGGAGAAGGGGTACAGGACGCCTGCCGCGAGCGGGATGCCGGCCACGTTGTAGGCGAAGCTCAGGAACAGGTTCTGGCGGATGTTGCGCATGGTCGCGCGCGACAGCGCGCGAGCGCGAACGATGCCCATGAGGTCGCCCTTGAGCAGCGTGATGCCGGCGCTCTCCATCGCCACGTCGGTGCCGGTGCCCATCGCGACCCCGACCGTCGCCTGCGCCAGGGCAGGGGCGTCGTTGACACCGTCGCCGGCCATGGCCACCACGCGACCCTCGGCCTGCAGGCGCTTCACGACGGCGGCCTTGTCTTGCGGCAGCACATCGGCCACCACGTCGTCGATGCCGAGCTGGCGGCCGACCGCCTGTGCGGTGGTCTTTCCGTCGCCGGTGAGCATCACGACGCGCACACCGGCGGCCTGGAGCGCCTGCAGCGCCTGCGGTGTCGTGGCCTTGATCGGGTCCGCAATCGCGACGAAGCCGGCGAGCTTCCCGCCGACGCCGACGAAGATGACCGTCGCGGCCTGTTGCCGCAGCCCATCGGCGTTCTTCTCCAGCGCAGAAGTGGCCATCGAATGTTCCGCCAGGAACTTCGCGCTGCCCGACACGACGGCCACGCCCGCCACCGTCCCGACCACGCCCTTGCCCACGGGCGAGTCGAAGTCCGTCACGGGCGACAGGGCCAGCCGGCGCTGCTGCGCATCCATCACGATGGCCATGGCCAGCGGATGCTCGCTGGCGCGCTCGACGCTCGCGAGCTTCTGCAGCACCTCGTCGGCCGTGAAACCGGGCGCCGGCTCGATGTGGACGACCTTCGGCCGGCCCTCCGTCAGCGTGCCCGTCTTGTCGACCACGAGCGTGTCGACTTTCTCCATCTTCTCGAGTGCCTCGGCGTCGCGGATCAGCACGCCGTGCTGCGCGCCCTTGCCGACACCGACCATGATGGACATCGGCGTGGCCAGGCCCAGCGCACAGGGACACGCGATGATGAGCACCGCCACCGCGGCGACGAGCGCATAGCTGAACGCCGGCGCAGGGCCCCAGGCCAGCCAGGCGACGAAGGTCAGCGCGGCGACGAGGATGACCGCCGGCACGAACCAGCCGGCGACCTGGTCCGCCATCCGCTGGATGGGCGCGCGGCTGCGCTGGGCCGCGGCCACCATGTGGACGATCTGCGACAGCAAGGTGTCGGCGCCGACCTTCTCGGCCCGCATCACGAAGCCGCCGGTCTGGTTCAGCGTCCCCGCGGTGACCTTGGCGCCGGCGGCCTTGGCCACCGGGATGGGCTCGCCGGTCACCATCGACTCGTCGACGTTGCCCTTGCCTTCGGTGAGTTCACCGTCGACCGGCACCTTCTCGCCGGGCCGCACGCGCAGCAGGTCGTCCACCTGGATCGCGTCGACCTGCACGGTCTCGTCATGGCCCTGCGCGTCGACCTTGACCGCCGTCTTCGGTGCCAGTCCGAGGAGCGCCTTGATGGCGCCGGAGGTCTTCTCGCGCGCCCGCAGTTCCAGCACCTGGCCGAGCAGCACCAGCACCGTGATGACGGCGGCAGCCTCGAAGTAGACCGCGACCGCACCGTCCTCGCCTCGCAATGCGGGCGGGAACCAGCCCGGTGCGAGCGTCGCAGCGATGCTGTAGAGCCACGCAGCCCCCGTACCGAGCGCGATCAGCGTGAACATGTTCAGGCTCCGGTGCGTCACCGAAGCCGCTGCGCGGGCGAAGAAGGGCCAACCGGCCCACAGCACCACCGGCGTTCCCAGCAGCAGCTGAACCCAGTTCGAGGCCCGCGGGGCAATGAAGTGGTGAATGTCGAAGAGATGGCCGCCCATCTCCAACGCGAAGACGGGCGCCGTCAGCACGGTGCCGATCCAGAACCTGCGCGTCATGTCGCGCAGTTCCGGGCTCTCGTCCTGGTCCGCTGTCGCGACGACCGGTTCGAGCGCCATGCCGCAGATCGGGCAGTTGCCAGGCCCCCGCTGTCGCACTTGAGGGTGCATCGGGCAGGTGTACTCGACCTGGCTGCGGTCACCCTCGGGCGCCGGGGTGGCCGCCGCAGGCCCGTGTGCGCAGTGGCTGCACGACTCGCCCGTCATCACCGTGCCATCCGGCATCGTGTGCGCGTGGTGGTTCGATCTGGATGGCTCCATGGACTCTCCCGCTGTTCTTCGCCGCCTGAACCGTCCCGACTACCTGCTCGCCGCAGACGCGGCAGGCATGGCACCCATCGTCGAGCCGTCCTTGCCGTGCATCCGGTCGTGCATGCCGCCGGGCTTGTGCATCTCGTCGTGCATCTGCTTCGTGTGGGCACCAGCCATGCCCATCCCCATGCCGCCGGAAGCGGCAGAAGCCGCAGGCGCAGCCGCCTTCGGCTTCGTTGCAACCGCCTTCCCCGACACCGGGGCGGAAGCGCCCTCGGGATGGTGGGCGGCGTGCTCCTGGCCCGACTGGGCCAGCGCGAAGGTCGTGGAAGCTGCCAGAACGGCCGCCGCCATCAACGTCAGAACAGTACGAACCTGGAAGACCTGCATCTCATGCTCCTTTCAATCGGTGAAGCGCACTTTGGGCCCTGATACCGTTGGAAGGTCAAGGGGGCGGCACCATCGCGCCTTGACCCAGCGCAACACACCTCGGTGGCGTGAACGGCGACGTGGCCTGTGTCAACCGCGCCGTGTCGGGCATGTCCCCCCGCTGAACAACGGTCGGTACACTCCGCATCCTCATGCTGCGCCTTCGCGTCCACCGCCTGGCCACCGCGTTCTTCGCGGTGCTGTCGCTGCTGTTTTCGCAGCTGGCGTTGGCGCAGTACGCCTGCCCCCAGGCGGCGGGCGTCGAGACGATGGCCGCGATGATGGCGTCGGGCACGCCGTGCGACGGCATGGACCCGCAGCAGCCGGTGCTGTGCCACCAGCACGCGACCGACCCGGGCAAGACCTTCGAGGCCGTGAAGCTGCCGACGGTCGCGCAGCCCGCCATCGCCCAGGTCCTCGAGCTGCCGTTCGTGCCCGAAGCCCACGTGGCCCGGGCCGTTCCTGCGGCCGCCACGTCCGAGGGCCAGCCGCCGCCGGACCCACTCTTCCTGTCCACGCTCAGACTTCGGGTCTGACCCGCTCCGCCGACTGACCGGTGCTGGTGCGTTGCGTCCGCACGCCAGCCGCCTTTTCCTTCGTCCTCGGAGCTTTCAATGTCAAGACACTTCCTGCGCGCCGCCGCCCTGGCTGCCGCCTTGCTGCCGGCCGCCTGGGCCGCCGCGGCGCCGCTGTCGCTGGAGCGGGCGGTCGACCTGGCGGTCGAACGGTCGCAGACGGCCCGCTCGGCGCGAGCCGGTGCGACCAGTGCCGCCGAGATGGCGCGCGCCGCCGGCCAGCGGCCCGATCCGATGCTCGCCTTCGGCGTCGACAACCTTCCGGCCACCGGTGGCAACCGGTTCAGCACCAACGCCGAGGACATGACGATGAAGCGCATCGGCCTCTCGCAGGAATGGGTCTCGGCCGACAAGCGCGCCGCCCGCGAAGGCGTGGCGACGGCCATGCATCGCCGCGAGGCGGCGATGGAACCCATCGCGGCCGCCGATGCCCGCCTGCAGACGGCCCTGGCCTACGTCGAGGCGTATTTCGCCGCGGAGGCCTGGAAGCTCGCGACGCTCGACGAGCAGCACGCTCGCGAGGCGCTGGAAGCCGGCAAGGGCCGTCTGGCGACCGTGTCGGGCAACAGCGCCGAGGTGCTGGCGCTGGCCGGCGCCCTCGGCTCCGCCGAGGACGAGTCGGCCGCGATGCAGCAGCAGCAGGCCACCGCCGCGACGAGCCTGCAACGCTGGATCGGCGTTTCGACCGACGAACTGGCCGAGCCGAGGCTGGCCGGGGCGCCGAACCAGGACGAGTTCGTCGGCGGCCACCCGCTGGTCATCGCCAGGCAGCGCGACATCGAGGTGGCGCGGCAGGACGCGGATGCCACGCGCCTGAATCGCAGGCCGACCTGGCGTTACGAGGTGTCGTACGGCCAGCGCGTGGGCCGGCCCGACCTGGTGTCCTTCGGCGTGAGCATCCCGCTTCCGGTCGCCCCGGCCGACCGCCAGGACCGGGAGACGGCCGCCAAGCTGGCGATGGTCGACAAGGCGGAGGCCGACCTGGCCGAGTCGCAGCGCGCCGCAGCCGCTGAGTACGCGGCGCTTGCCGGCGACGCGCGCCGGCTGCAGGAGCGCATCGACCGCTACCAGGGCGCCGTGCTGACCCCGCTCGGGCAGCGCACGCAGGCGACGCTGGCCGCCTACCGCTCGAACCAGGCCGGCCTCGCGATGGTCTTCGAGGCCCGGCATGCCGAGGTCGACG
Organism: Rhizobacter sp. SG703; assembly: GCF_012275445.1. Lineage (GTDB taxonomy): Bacteria > Pseudomonadota > Gammaproteobacteria > Burkholderiales > Burkholderiaceae_C > Rhizobacter. Next base: position 200,100 of record NZ_JAAZQK010000001.1, read on the forward strand.
CGCAACGCAAGCTGCTGGGCCTCCAGCGCGACTGGGCCAAGGCCCGGGCGCAGCTCGTCTTCAAACCCGTTTCGCAACGAGCCGCGCAACGAGCCGCGCAAGGAGCCGCGCCATGAACCGCCTGCAACGCTCCGTGGTCGCCGTGGCGGGCGCCATCGCCCTCGGCGGTGTCGCGTTCTACCTCGGCCGCAGCACGGCCGGCCACGGCACGGTCGATTCCTCCGCGGCACCGGCCTCGTCGCCCGGCGAGCGCAAGGTGCTCTACTGGCACGACCCGATGGTCCCCGGCCAGCGCTTCGACAAGCCCGGCAAGTCGCCGTTCATGGACATGCAGCTGCAGCCGGTCTATGCCGACGAGGCGGGCGATGCCGCCGGTGTGATGGTCAGCCCGCAGGTCCGGCAGAACCTCGGCATCCGCACGGCGGCCGTGAAGAAGAGGGTGGTGAGCTCGTCGTTCGACGCGGTCGGCGCGGTGCAGTTCGACGAGCGCCTGAGCGTCGCGGTCCAGACCCGGACGGCCGGCTACCTCGAGCGGCTCGACGTGCGGGCCCCGATGGAGCGCGTCGCCAAGGGACAGGCGCTCGGGACGGTGTTTGCGCCCGAGTGGCTCGGCCCGCTCAACGACATCGCGGCCCTGAAGCGGGCCGGTGCCTCGGCCGAGCTGGTCGCGGCCGCGAAGGAGCGCACCCGGGCCATGTCCATCCCGGCGGAGCTGGTCCGGCAGGTCGAGGAGGGCGGTGCGCCGGACGCGCGCTACGTCCTCGTCGCGCCGGCCGGTGGCGTCATCGTCGAGCTCGGCGTGCGGCAAGGCGTTGCGGTGTCGCCCGGCATGACGCTCTTCCGGATCGCCGGCCTCGAGAAGGTCTGGGCGGTCGCCGAGGTGCCGGAAGCCCAGGCGGTGCGCCTGGTCCGCGGACAGAAGGTGACCGCAGCCTTGCAGGCCGACCCGGGCCGGACATTCACCGGCATGCTGCAGGAAATCCTGCCGCAGGTGAACGCGGCCACGCGCACACTGCAGGCCCGGTTCGAAGTCGACAACCAGGGCGGCAAGCTCGTGCCGGGCATGCTGCTCCGGCTGCAGGTGGCCGGCACCGCGTCGTCCCGCCTGGTCGTGCCGGCCGAGGCGGTCATCCGGACCGGCACGCGGGCGGTGGCCATCCTCCGCCAGGCGTCGGGTGCCTTCGAGCCTCGCGAGGTCAAGCTGGGCGCGGACCTGGGCGACCAGTTGGAGGTCATCGACGGGCTGGCAGAGGGCGACCAGGTGGTGGCGAGCGGCCAGTTCCTGGTGGACTCCGAGGCCCGGCTTCGCTCGGTGCTGGGCAGCCTGTCTGCCGCGAGCGAGCCGGCGCAGGGCAGGGGCGACGGACACGAGCCCGCGCCGGTTCACCCGACAGGAGGTGCCCGGTGATTGCCGCCCTCATCCGCGGGTCGGTGGCCAACCGGTTCCTGGTGCTCGTCGCGACGGCGTTCGTCGTCGCGGCGGCATGGTTCTCGGTGGCCCACACGCCCGTCGACGCGCTGCCGGACCTGTCGGACACGCAGGTCATCGTCCGAACGACCTACGCCGGCAAGCCGCCGCAGGTCGTCGAGGACCTGGTCACGTACCCGCTGACGACCACGATGCTCAGCGTGCCGGGCGCGAAGACGGTGCGCGGCTACTCGTTCTTCGGCGACTCGTTCGTCTACATCCTGTTCGACGACAAGACCGACCCGTACTGGGCGCGCTCCCGCGTCGTCGAGTACCTGAACCAGGCGCAGGGCAGGCTGCCGGCGGGCGCGACCGCGGCCCTGGGCCCCGATGCCACCGGCGTCGGCTGGGTCTACGAGTACGCGCTGGTCGACCGGACGGGCCGGACCGACATCGCGCAGCTCCGTGCGCTGAACGACTGGTTCCTGAAGTTCGAGCTGAAGACGGTGCAGGACGTCGCGGAGGTGGCGAGCATCGGCGGCATGGTGCGCCAGTACCAGGTGGTGCTCGACCCCGACCGCATGCGGCAGCTGGGCATCACGCAAGGCATGGTCATCGAGGCGCTGCGCAAGGCCAACCAGTCCTCCGGCGGTTCGGTGGTCGAGCTGGCCGAGGCCGAGTACATGGTCCGCTCGCGCGGCTTCCTGACGTCGCTGGACGACTTCCGCGACATTCCCGTGTCGGTCTCGGGCGCCACGCCGGTCCTGCTGAACGACGTCGCATTCGTCCAGGTCGGCCCGGAGATGCGTCGCGGCATCGCGGAGCTGGATGGGCAGGGCGAAGTCGCCGGCGGCGTGGTGGTGATGCGCTCCGGCAAGAACGCCCGGGCCACCATCGAAGGCGTCAAGGCGAAGCTCGGGCAGCTCAAGCCCGGCCTGCCGCCCGGCGTCGAGGTGGTGGACACCTACGATCGCTCCAGGCTCATCGACCGCTCCATCGACAACCTCACGCTCAAGCTCGCCGAGGAGTTCATCGCGGTCGCCGTGGTCTGCGCCGTCTTCCTGTTCCACCTGCGCTCGGCGCTGGTGGCGGTCGTCTCGCTTCCCATCGCGGTGGGCATCGCGTTCATCGCGATGCGCTGGCAAGGCCTGAACGCCAACATCCTCAGCCTCGCCGGCATTGCACTGGCGTGCGGCGCCGCGCTCGACGGCGTGGTCGTGCTGCTGGAGGCGGCGCACAAGCACATCGAAGCCTTCGAGCACCGGCAGGGTCGACAGCCGACCGCTGCGCAGCGCTGGGGCCTGGTGACCGATGCCTCGGTGGAAGTCGGTCCGGCGCTGTTCTTCTCGCTGCTGGTCATCACGCTGTCGTTCCTGCCGGTGTTCACGCTCGAAGCACAGGAAGGACGGCTGTTCTCGCCGCTGGCCTTCACGAAGACCTACACGATGGCCGCGGCGGCTGCCCTGTCGGTGACGCTGGTGCCGGTGCTGATGGGCCTGTTGGTGCGCGGGCGCATCCCGCGCGAAACCGCCAACCCGCTCAATCGCTTCCTGATGCGCCTCTACCGGCCGGCGCTCGAAGCCGTGCTGCGCTATCCGAAGGCGACGCTGGCCATCGCGGGTGCGGTGCTCGCGCTGACGGTCGTCCCGCTCACCCGCGTCGGCGGCGAATTCATGCCGCCGCTGGACGAGGGCGACCTGCTGTACATGCCGTCCGCGCTCCCCGGGCTGTCGGCGTCCAAGGCCACCGAGCTGCTGCAGCAGACCGACCGCCTCATCAAGACGGTGCCCGAGGTCGAACGCGTCTTCGGCAAGGCCGGCCGCGCCGACAGCGCCACCGACCCGGCGCCGCTGGAGATGTTCGAGACCACCATCCAGTTCAAGCCGCGCGAGCAGTGGCGCCCCGGCATGACGCCGGACCGGCTGGTGGAGGAACTCGACCGCGCGGTGAAGGTCCCCGGCCTGTCGAACCTCTGGGTTCCGCCCATCCGCAACCGCATCGACATGCTGGCCACGGGCATCAAGAGTCCCGTCGGCATCAAGGTGGCCGGCCCCGACCTGGCCACCATCGACCAGCTGGCGACGCACATCGAATCCGTGGTCAAGGGGGTGCCGGGCGTGTCCTCTGCATTGGCCGAGCGCCTGACCGGCGGGCGATACATCGACGTCGACGTCGACCGTGCCGCTGCAGCGCGTCACGGGATGTCGGTGGCCGACGTGCAGGCCATCGTGGCGACCGCGATCGGGGGCGAGAACGTCGGCGAGGTGGTCAGCGGGCGAGAGCGCTTCCCCATCAACGTCCGCTATCCGCGGGAGATCCGCGACTCGCTGGAGCGCTTGCGCACGCTGCCGTTCGTGACCGAGAAAGGTGCCCGGCTGCTGCTGCAGGACGTCGCCCGGGTCGGCCTCGAGGAGGGCCCGCCGATGCTGCGCAGCGAGAACGCCCGGCTCTCCGGCTGGGTCTACGTGGACGTTCGAGGCCGCGACTTGCGGTCCGTCGTGCACGACATGCAGGCGGCCGTGGCGAAGGCGGGTGCGATGCCGGCCGGCTACGCGCTGTCCTGGTCCGGGCAGTTCGAGTACCTGGAGCGGGCAACCGAACGGATGAAGCTGGTCGTGCCCGCGACGCTGGCGGTCATCTTCGTGCTGCTGTACCTGCTGTTCCGCAACGCGACGGACGCGGCGCTGGTCATGGCGGCGGTGCCGTTCTCGCTGGTCGGAGGCTTCTGGCTGGTCTGGCTGCTCGGGCACTCGGTGTCGGTCGCGACGGCGGTGGGCTTCATCGCGCTGGCGGGCGTCGCGGCCGAGTTCGGCGTCGTGATGCTGGTCTACCTCGAGAACGCGCTGAAGCGGCGCCTGGCGGCCGGCGAACCCGACAACGAGGAGACCCTGCTGGCCGCCATCCGCGAAGGCGCCGTGCTGCGGGTGCGGCCGAAGGCGATGACCGTGGCCATCGTGCTGGCCGGCCTCGTCCCGATGATGTGGGGGCACGGCACGGGGTCGGACATCATGGCCCGGATCGCTGCGCCGATGGTCGGCGGCATGGTGACCGCGCCGCTGCTGTCGATGCTGGTGGTGCCCGCGGCCTGGTACCTGCTGCACCGACGGCGGCATCGCGTCGCTGCCGCCTGACGGGAACCAGGGTCGAACGGTCCGGCCTCCCATGAATATGTGAGTCCGCAGGCCCGGCCTGTCGTCTGGGCGCGTCCGCGCCTTAAGCTCCGGCCCTTGAACCAGTCGAAGGTCTAGCCATGGCAACACTCAGTTGGCGGGTCGCGTTGCTTGAAGACGACGCGGAAATCCGCGGCTACTTCAAGGAATGCATCGCCGGCCACCCCTCGCTGCAGCTGGTGGCGTCATTCGGATTGCTCGCGCATGCGCGCAGCTGGTTCGACTCGCACACCGCCGACGTGCTCCTGACCGACCTGGGCCTGCCGGACGGAAACGGCATTGACCTGTTGCGCCACCTGGCGACCACGCAGCCGGCTTGCGAAGTGATCGTGGTGTCGGTGTTCGGCGACGAGGACACGGTGCTGTCCTGCGTCGAGGCCGGCGCGGTGGGCTACATCCACAAGGACGCCACGCCGGCCGATGTGGCGCAGACCATCCTGGACGTCAAGGGCGGCGCCTCGCCGATCTCGCCGATGATCGCCCGCAAGGTGCTCGACCGGGTGCGCCAGACGGCCGCGCCGCGTGCCCAGGCACCCGATGCCCTGAATGCCGACCTGCTGTCCCCGCGCGAGGCCGAGGTGCTGGAGCTGATCGCCCGCGGCCTGTCGTACGCCGAGATCGCGCAGCTGAAGGGGGTGACGATGCACACCGTGCAGACGCACATCAAGAACCTGTACGGCAAACTGGCCGTTCATTCGCGCAGCGAGGCCGTCTTCGAGGCCGGTCGCATGGGCTTGCTGAGCAGTCTGAAATCCCGGGACTGAGCCGGTGCTGCCAGGTCGGGTCCTTCGGTGCCTGGTGGCGTTGGCACTGTGCGTCGCGGCGGGCTCGACAGCGCGGCCTGCGGGCAGCACGGCCACCGAGCCTGGTTCGGCACCGGTTCTTGCGCTCGGCGGCGGCATGTCGCCCGTGCAGATCACGCGCGTCGATGCGCTGGCCAGCGCCTCGCGCACGCCACCCGGCGGCGATGCGCCCTGGGCCGCTGCCAGCCTGCCCGATGCGTGGGCGCAGTCGCGCCCGGCTTCAGCAGGCACCGTCTGGTATCGCTTCAACGTGCGTTTTTCGGGCCCGCCGGACGGGCCTTGGGCCTTGATGCTGCCAGGCGTCAGCATGAACGCCGACATCTGGGTCAACGGGGTCCTGACGGGGCGGTCCGGACGCATGGACGCAGGGCTCACGCGGCACTGGAATACGCCCTTGCTGTTTCCGATTCCAGACCGTGCCTGGGCCGCGGGCGACAACGTGGTTCACGTCCGTGTGCGGGCAGCCGCCGAGCACCGCGCCGGCCTGGCGCCGATGCTGATCGGGAGCGTCGACGCGATGGCGCAGCGACATGGCGAACGGGTGTTCTGGCAGAACACGCTGGTCAGCGCCGCGAATGCGTTCGTGATCGCGCTGGGCTTGTTCGTCCTGTTCGTGTGGCTGCGCAAGCGCGAGTTGACCTACTACGGCTACTTCGCGGTCGGCACCATTCTCTGGGGCCTCAGCAATGTCGACATGACGATGCAGGACCCGCCGATGCCCGACGCGGCCTGGCAAGGCTTGATCGTCGTGACGAGGCTGTGGTCGGTGGTGCTGATCAACCTGTTCTGCCTGCGCTTTGCCGGGCGGCGCCTGCCGCGGCTCGAAGCAGCCGCATTTTTGTTCTCGCTGCTCGCTGCGCTCGTCGTGGCCGTCGCGCCTGCACAGGGCCAGGGCGTCAACCCCGTCCATGCGCTGTTGATGGTGCCCGTGCTGGGCACCGGCGGCTGGGTGCTGGTGCTGACGCTGCGCAGCCTGGCGACGGACCCGCAGCGCGACGGTCTCCTGCTCGTGCTGGTGGTGGTGGTCACCTGGCTGGCCGGAGTGCACGACATGTTGGTCGCCGCCGGGCAGTTGCCGTTCGGGCACATCCATGCGCTGCCTTACGTCGCGCCCGTGCTGGTGTCGGCACTGGGCTGGATGATCGCCGGCGAATACAGCCGGGCTCACCGCGCGGTCAACGCGCTGAACGGCGACCTGACCGCACTCGTGCACGCACACGAGGCCCAGTTGCATGAATCGCTGGACAGGCTGGCGCGCAGCGACCGCACGCTGGCCGTGGCCGCCGAACGCGCGCGCATCCTGCGCGACATGCACGACGGCGTCGGCTCGCTGCTGACCAGTGCCGTGCGCCAGCTCGAAGGCGGGCGCATCTCCACCAGCCACGTGCTGGAATCGCTGCGCGAGTCGATGAGCCAGCTGAAGTTGTCCATCGACGCCATCAACCTGCCGGTGGGCGATGTCAATGCCTTGCTGGCCAGCCTGCGCTACCGGCTCCAGGCGCGCATCGAGGCTTCCGGCGTCGAGCTGCACTGGGATGTGGGGCCGCTGCCGCTCTGGCCGACGGGCACCCACGACGCGATGCGCCACCTGCAGTTCCTGTTGCTCGAAGCATTGTCCAACGTGCTGCAGCATTCCCAGGCCACGGCAGTGACGCTGGCCGCTCGAAGCGTGGCCGCGGGCATCGAGGTGAGCCTCAGCGACAACGGCCTGGGCACGTCCGGCGACGAAGGCAACGGCCTGCGCTCGATGCGCGAGCGCGCCGCGGCGCTGTCGGCCCGACTGAGCGTCGTGATGCGCGATCGCGGCACACGCGTCGAGATCCTGTTGCCGGTGCCGCCGCCCGCGCAGGCGGCTTCGACGCCCTCGCACCCCTGAGCAGTGCGGCCTGCGCATCGCTTCCCATGTTCATGGGAAGCGCGTGCCGCAACGACTCCCTAGCATCGGGCCGCGCTACGCCGACTCGACCATCCGGAGCCGAGGAAGGCGTCCACGGACCCACCATGCGCGACGATGTTGCGCGAAGGAAGCCTGTCGATGTCGCAGCAATGCCAGTACGTCTTCCCGCCCTTTCGACTGGATCCGCTCGACGCCACGCTGTGGCGCGATGACGAACGCGTTCCGTTGACGGCGAAGAATTTCGCGTTGCTGTCGTACCTGGTGACGCACGCGGGACGATTGGTCACACACGATGAGATTCTCGACGCCGTCTGGGCACATCGCTGCGTCAGCCCGTCCGTGCTGAAGGGCGCCGTGGCGAGACTGCGCGCGGGCCTGGCAGACGATGCGAAGCAGTGCCGCTTCATCCAGACCGTCAACCAGCGCGGCTACCGCTTCGTCGCGAACGTGGACGTCTGCCTGCCTGGCGCGTCGCGGCCGCAGCCCGAGGCCGGCGACGCCGGCGCCGCCGCCCGTCCATCGAATGGGGTTCGACGCGAGGAGCCGAGCCGGGCGCTCGAACGTGTCCTGCAGGCAGGCCGGCACGCGGGTCCGCGCATCGTGGTCCTGACGGGCGAAGCCGGCTCCGGGAAGTCGACCCTGGTCGAGACGCTGTTGCGCCATCCGATCGGCATCCCTGAGTCCTGGGCCGCGCTCGGCCTCGGCGACTGGTGCGCGCTGATCGAAGCGCTCGGTCGCGAGCAGCCGCTGATGATCGTGATCGATCCGGCCCACTGGAACGGCGCTGGCGCAAGTTCGAGCGGCGCGGTGCGGTGCCCGCCCCAAGGGTCGGGACTCGGATGGCACGTCGAATGAACCCAAATGTGACGTCGACGAGACCACTCGACGCGGCTCGCGGCCTATCGTTCCTGCACGCCCAGCGCCAGCGCGCCGGGTCTCAACCGCGAGGAGTCACCATGTCGAAGAAGAGCTACGCGCTGCAGGACGTGCAGGACTGTGTCATTCAGGCCCTGGCGAAGCAGGCAGGCTGCGACGCGCGGGCGATCGGCCCGCAGCATTCGTTGAAGCACCTCGGCCTCTCGTCCATCGAGGCCACGGCGTTCGTCGGCCACATCGAGGAAGCCCTCGACCTGATGCTGGACCTGACGATCCTGTACGACCACGCCACGGTCGAAAGTCTCACCCGATACCTGTTCGATCGGCTGGCGGCCAAGACCCCCGCCGTGGCCGTGCCGGCCTGCCTGGATTGAATGCGGCGTCCACGCCATCCCCTCCACGACCCAGGAGCAACCGATGCCGATCGTTGAACCGAATCGCGATCTCTACGTCATCTTGCGGCCACAGGCCCACAGGAAGGAGCGGCTCGCGATCGCGGCCGCCGTGCTGGTGTCCACGGTCATGGGCCTGGCCGCGATTCCCTGCGCCTTCGTGTGGGGCGTGTCCGGCCTGGATGCCGGGCTCTTCGTCCTCTTCTACCTCGCCAGTGGATTGGGCATCACCGTCGGCTATCACCGCCTGTTCGCGCACCGCAGCTTCCAGGTGGGCCCGTTCTGGCGCGCGCTGCTGGCGGTGCTGGGCTACACGGCAGGGCAGGGGCCGGTGGTGTATTGGGTGGCCCATCACCGTCTGCACCACGCCCGGACGGACACCGACTCCGATCCCCACAGCCCCATCGACGAAACCGGCGGCATCAGCGCGCGATCGTTCCTGCACGCCCATGTCGGCTGGATGCTGATGAACCGGAAGGCCAACGCCGGCGCCTTGGCGCCCGACCTGCTGAGGGATGCGGCCCTGGTGCGGCTGGAAAAGCACTACCTGCGGATCCACGTCGCGTCGATCCTGTTGCCCGGCGTCATCGCGGCGCTGCTGACCGGGTCGCCGGCGGCCGCCGCGAGTGCCGTGTTGTACGCCGGGTTCTTCCGGCAATTTGCGGTGCTGCAAGTGGTCTACGCGATCAACTCCGTCTGTCACGCCTTCGGGCGGCGCAGCCACGAAACGGATGACGCCAGCAGGAACGTCTGGTGGCTGAGCGTGTTGTCGCTGGGCGAGTCCTGGCACAACAGCCACCACGCGAACGCCGGGGCGGCCAATTTCGGCCGGCACTGGTACGAGATCGACATCGGCTATGCCGCCATCCGGCTGCTCGCCGCACTGGGCGTGGCGACGCAAGTCGTCCGCGCCAAGTGAACCTTGGCCGGACATCGATTCGTGGAGCCCAGGATGCGCCATGCATTTGCTGAATCCCTGACCCGACTGCTGGCCGCGCGAGCGCTTCAGTGCGGTGGTCGCGTGGCCTATCGCTTCCTGGCGCGCGATGCCGACGGCGATCCGTCGATCACCTATGGCGAACTCCACGAGCGTGCGCAGCGGGTTGCGGCTTCGCTGCAGGCCGCCGGCCTGCGCGGCGAGCGCGTCCTGTTGTACGTCGGCACGAGCGCGGACTTCCTCGTCTCGTTCTTCGGGATCCTCCTGGCCGGCGCCGTCGCGGTCCCGTTGAGTCCGCCCCACCTGTCGCGCGCGCTCGCGCGCTCCGAATCCATCGTGCGCAACGCCGGGGCCAGGATGGCCATCGTGCCCGGCACGATGCTGAAGCGGTTCGTGCAACTGCAGGCGACGAACGAAGCCTTTGCCGCGCTGCAGTTGACAACGCCGGACGAGCTCGCCGCCGGCACGTCCGGCCGCTGCATCGATGCAACGGCCTCCAGCGACTCGCTGGCCGTGCTCCAGTACACCTCCGGATCCACCGCGACGCCCAAGGGCGTCTGCATCAGCCACGGCAATTTCCTGCAGAACGCGGCGATGATCAGCCGGGCGATGGGATTGAGCGAGCGCACGGTGGGCGTCAGCTGGTTGCCGCTGCACCACGACATGGGCCTGATGACAGGCGTGATCGGTCCGCTCTTCAATGGTTGCCCGATGACGCTGATGCCGGCCAGCGCATTCGTGTCCGACCCGCTGGCGTGGCTGCAGGCCGTGACGCGGCAACGGGCCACGGTCACCGGGGCGCCGAACTTCGCGTACGAGTTGTGCCTCGAGAAGGTGCTGCAGGAGCAACTCGCCGACCTCGACCTGAGCAGCCTCGACGTGGCCTTCTGCGGTGCCGAAACCGTGTGCGCCGACACGTTGCAGCGATTCGCGTCACGTTTCGAGGCCTGCGGTTTTCGCAGCCGTTCGTTCTTTCCGTGCTACGGGCTCGCCGAGGCGACCTTGATGGTGTCGGGCGGGCCGGCAGGAGGGGCGGCACGCCTCGTCACCGTGGCAACGTCTGCGCTCGGGCAAGGCCGCGTCGCCGCGCCGCAGGCCGCGGAGCCGGCGCAGGTGCTGGTGAGTTGCGGACAGGCGCTGGCCGGCCTGGATGTGGCCATCGTGGACACGGACACCCTGCGGCCGTGCCCCGCGGACCGGGTGGGCGAGGTGTGGGTCCGTGGCAGCAGCGTTGCGCGCGGCTACTGGGGCCTGCCGTCGGAAACCGAGACGGTCTTCGACGCCCGGATGGCCGGCGACGGCGGCGCAGGATTCCTGCGCACCGGCGATCTCGGCTTCGTTCGAGACGGGGAACTGACGATCGTCGGGCGCCTGAAGGAATTGATCGTCATCTGCGGCGTCAACCACCACCCCCAGGACATCGAAGCGACCGTCGAGACCTGCCATCCGGCGATCGGCCGGCATGCCGGCGTTGCGCTGCCGTTGGAAGAGAACGGGCGCGAGTCGTTGCTGATCGTGCAGGAGATCAAGCGGACGTGGCGCAGCGATCCCCAGCCCGTCCTCGACGCCATCATGGCGGAGGTCGCACAGCGGCACGGCATACGTCCCGCCGTCGTGGTGCTGGTCAGCCACGGCAGCCTTCCCCGGACCACCAGCGGAAAGCTCCAGCGCTGCGTCGCCCGCGCAGCCCACATCGGCGGTCGCCTCGACGTGGTGGCCCGCAGCGACGGGTCCGCGCAGGGGCGGGGCCCATTGCATCCCCAACCGGTCGCCGCCTGAAAGGAACTGCACGTGCTGGATCAATCCGAGGACTGCGCCAACCCGGTGGCCACGACGACGCACGACGAGCACGAGCGTCGCACGAAGCCACGGGGCCCGATCGACTCGCGGCATTCGAGCCTGTACGAGTTCCTCGTCGCTTCGCAACAGGACGCGCTGGCATTCGACGAGCGCTTCGAGCAGTTGTCCGAGTATGTCGACGACCTGGTGCGCCGCAAGCACTACCACTACCGGCGCGTGAGAACCAGCGGCTCGTCCGGGTTCGCCAGGTTGCGGGACCGCGACAGCGGGCGCGTCGTCGAGGTCGTCAACCTGGCATCGAACGACTACCTGGACCTGTCCCAGCATCCGGCGACCATCGCGGCCAGCGTCGCGGCGACGCAGCGCTACGGCGCCGGAACCAGCGCGTCGCCCGCCGCCATCGGCAACACCGACCTGCACGAGAGGCTGGAGCGCGAACTCGCCGACTTCACGAACTGCGAAGCCGCGCTGCTGTACAGCTCCGGCTTCGGCATGAACTGCGGCGTCCTGTCGGCGCTGCTGCGGCGCAACGACCTCGCCATCGTGGACAGCTGCATACATGGCAGCGTCATGGAAGGCTGCCGCGGCGCGCCGATGCGGATCTTCGAGCACAACGACCTCGACTCGCTCGAGCGCATCCTGGTTCGCTCGCGAGGCCAGTACGTCAATCGGCTGGTCGTCGTCGAGGGCGTGTACTCGATGGACGGCGACCTGGCACCGCTGGCGGGCATCGTCGAGCTCGCACGCCGCCACGGCGCGATGCTGATGCTCGACGAGGCTCATTCCACCGGCGTGTTCGGCGCTGGAGGGCGGGGCACCGCCGAGCATTTCGGCATCCTCGGCCAGGTCGACATCGTGGCCGGCACCTTCAGCAAGAGCCTGGGCAGCGTCGGCGGCTTCGTCGCGGGGTCGCGCCGGCTGATCCGCTACCTGCAGATGGCCAGCCGGCACTATGTGTTCTCGGCATCGGTGCTTCCGTGCGTCGCGGCATCGGTCCTGGAGGCGCTTCGCCTCCTCAAGGACGAGCCCGCGATCCGCGAGCGGCTGTGGCGCAATGTCGAGCACTTCGGGCGCGGATTGCGTGCCCACGGCTTCGACATCGGGGCCAGCGCCTCGGCCATCTTTCCGGTCATGGTCCGCGACGACCTGAAAGTCAAGGCGCTTTGCAGCTGCCTCTATGACGACGGCATCGTCGTCACGCCGGTCGTGTTCCCGGGGGTGCCGGAGAAGCAGTCCCGCATCAGGCTGAGCGTGACCAGCGGGCTGGAGCTCAAGCACATGGACCATGCCCTGGAGCGCCTGGCACACCACGCCAAGGCGCTGCAGATCATCTGAGCACGTGCAGGCACTGCACCAAGGAGACGTCGATGGGTCGAATTCGCAATTCAGACACGGTCCTGATCATCGGGGGGTCGCAAGGCATCGGCCTGGCCATCGCACGGCGCCTGTGCGTGCTGGACTGCCGGATCATCATCGCCGCGCGGCACGCCGCGACGCTGGAGCAGGCGCGCGCCGAGCTGGCCGGCGTGGCCGGCAGCCGCGCCACCATCGAGACGCTCGTGGTCGATGTCTGCCGCCATGACAGCGTCCTGGCCCTGCGCGATGAGCTGGTCGCCCGGGTCGGCACGCCCACGCATGTCATCAATTGCGCGGGGAGGGCGGTCGCCGCCTATCTCGAAGAGCAGCCGCTGGAGGACTATCGCTCGATGATGGACCTGAACTTCATGGGCACCGTCCACCTCAGCCATGCGTTCCTGCCGCTCTTCCGCGCGCGGGGGAGCGGCCACCTGATCCATGCGTCCTCGATCCTCGGTTTCGTGGGCTCGTTCGGTTGGGCCGCCTATGCCGCGACCAAGTTCGCCGTGGTCGGCTATTGCGAATCGCTTTACTCCGAGTACCGCAGGCACGGCGTCGAGGTCTGCGTGCTGTGCCCACCGGCCACCCTCACGCCGGGATTCGACACCGAGAACAAGACCAAGCCGGCCGCGGTGCGCGAGGCCGAAGCCTGGATCGAGCCGGTGACGGCGGACTACGTGGCACGCGTCCTCCTCGAGGCCATCGCCCGCAAGCGCTTCATGGTGGTTCCGACGCTGAAGGGGCGCTTCCTCTACCGCGCCACGCGCTGGTGGCCCGGCCTCGTGCGCCACCTGGCGGCTGCCCGCTGATCCTGATTCCTCGGTCGCTCGTTTTCGAAGGAGTTCATCGACGTAACAAGCCGTAAAAACACGCGCGCATCGCCCGCCATCGCGGGCGAGCCGCAGGCGGCGCGAGGCCGATTCTGCAGGGAAGCAACACCCGCAACGCGTCCCATGAACCTGTGAGCGCGGAGAGCAAGGTGGGGACGGACATCGGTCGACATCGGGCTTAAGCTGCCGTCATGCAGTACGCCGCGTTGTCCTTCGCCGAATCGCTTTTGACATTTCGATGGGGTCGGCGTCACCGCACGCACTGGACCTGTTGATGACGATGGGACGCCACCTGCGCGTGCTGATGGCCGCGTGGTTGCTGGCCGACGCAGCGCATGCCGCTGCCGTCGTCGCGCTGTCGCCACGGAAGAACGTCGTGTCCATCGCGGACCTGGAAGCCGTGGTGTCGGTGAGCGAACAGCCGCCGCCCGACACCGCGGACTGGCGGCCGGTACGGCTGCCCGACCGCTGGGCAGAAAACGGCCGGGCGCGCGCAGGGACCGTGTGGTACCGGCTGCGCGTCCACATCGATCCCGGGCAGCGCGAACTGTGGGCCTTCGAAGTGGCCTACGCGACGATGAACAGCGACCTGTGGGTCAACGGGATGCTGGTCGGACGCGCCGGGCGCATGGAACCGGGCAACCTGACGCGTCACTGGAACACACCGCTTCTGTTCACGGTTCCGTCATCGGCATGGACGGCGACGGACAACCTGGTCTACCTGCGGGTGCGCTGCGGGACCAGCAGCGACGGCGGCCTGGGTCACCTGTTCGCGGGGCCGGCCGATGAGCTCTCGAAGGTCCATGAGCAACGCGTCTTCTGGCGAACCGGCCTGCTGACCGTCGCCGACGCCTACATCTTTGCGCTCGGGGTGCTGTTCGCGATCATCTGGTCGCGCCGCCGCGAAGCCGTGCAATACGGCTACTTTGCGGCGGCGACTCTCTTGTGGGCCCTCTGCACGAGCAACGACCTCCTCAGCGACCCGCCCCTTTCGCCGCATGCCTGGCAGGTGCTGATCTTCGTCTGCAACATCTGGACGTCGCTGTTGTTCGCGCTGTTCTTCCTGCGCTTCGCGGGCCGGGTCTTGCCGCGCCTGGAGCGCGGCGCGATCGGCTTCGTGCTCGCTGGCAATGCGCTGCAGATCCTGGTCGACCCGGACTGGCAACAGATCGCCTTTGCGGTGGTGATCCTTGGCGTGCTGCTGCTGTGCGGCTGGGCGACCACCGTGCTGCTGTCCGATGCGCAGGGCCGGTCGAGGCGCGACCGGCTGTTGCTGGGCACCGCCGCTGCCGTCGGGATGGTCGTCGGAGCCCACGACTGGCTGCTCACGATCTTCGTGCTGCCGTTCGACGAGACGCACCTCGTGGCATACGCCGCTCCCCTGGTGCTGTCGATCTCGGCGTGGGTGATTGCCGGCGACTACACCCGCGCCCAGGAGGACCTGGCACGGTTGAACCGCCAACTCGCCGACCGCGTTCGGCAGCGCGAGGTGGAACTGCGCGCGTCCTTCGCCCACCTCGCGGAGGCCGATCGCGATTTCGCGGTGGCGACCGAACGGGCGCTCGTGCTGCGCGACCTGCATGACGCCGTCGGCACCCGCCTGGCCATCGCCATGCGGCAACTCGAAGAGGAGCGCGCCGAACCGCTGACGGTCGCGCAGACGCTGCGCGAGACGCTGGACCGGCTCAAGCTGTTGATCGATGCGCTGAGCATGCCGCCCGGCGACGTCAATGCGTTGCTGGCCAGCTTGCGCTATCGCCTGCAAAGGCGCATCGAAGCCGCCGGACTGGATCTGCGCTGGGAGGTCGATCGGCTGCCGCACTGGGAAGCAGGCGAGCATGGCGACGCGATGCGCCGCCTGCAGCGGCTGTTGCTCGAGGCGATATCGAACACGCTGCGACATTCGCATGCCACCGAACTGCACCTGGCGGCGAACGCTACCGACGGCGGCATCCGCGTCGCCCTCACGAACAACGGACCTGGCCTGGACGATGTGCCGGTCGCCGGGCTGCGAACGATGCACGAGCACGCGGTCGGGCTCGGTGCCGTGCTGGAGATCAGCTCGACGCCGCTCGGCGGCTCCATCCGGCTGGTGCTGCCGCCGACCGGTTGAGCCGGGCATCCGGATCGCACCCCGGCTGGCGTCATGACGGTCCCTGCTGCAACTCGCTGCGGAGCTTCGCCGGGTCGACGCCATCGGCACTCTGCACGACCAGCAGATGGAAGAACTCCGCGCGGGTTCGCGCCTGGCCGGCGGCCCTCTTGACCACCACCGCGGCAATCGGCCCCATCTGGCTCGCCAGGACGCGGCATGCGTGGGCCAGCACCTCGGGGCTCAGGGGTTCGCTGCCGGTGACGTGGGGAGTGCCGACACACGGGTCCAGGCCCGCCCACGATGTCGAGATGGTGGCATCGGGGAACAACGGCACGGCCAAGGCTTGCACCTCGACGCCATCGACGCAAGACGAGATCGCGGGCGCCACCTCGGCGCGTTTCGACAGTGCGTCGCGGAACTGCGCGGCGCTTGAGAACCTCGCGTTCGGGTTCTTGGCCAGGGCCGTCGAGACGATCGCGTCGTAGAAGGCATGCCGCAGCGTCGTCGCGACCGCGCTCGGCGCCGGTGGATCGTCGTCGAGCGTTGCGCGCATCACCGACCGCGAGCGCCCCTTGAACGGTACCTCGCCGGTCAGCAGCCGGTACAGCAGCACGCCGGCGGCGAAGATGTCCACGCGGTGGTCGAGCCCCCCTGCGGTGTACTGCTCCGGGGCCATGTACCCCGGCGTTCCGACCCCGGGGCGGCCCTGGGTCAGTGCGACGTCTTCGACGCGTGCAACGCCGAAGTCGGCGAGCTTGACATCACCCCGCGGCGTGACGATCAGGTTCTCGGGCTTGATGTCCCGGTGCCAGACGCCGTGGCGGTGCACGCAATCCAGCGCGTCCAGCACCTGGTCCATGATGCGCAGCAGCTCGGCCTCGGACAGCACCGGCGTGCGCGACAGGATCCGATCGAGGCTGCGCCCTTCGACCAGTTCCATCGCGATGAAGGCGCAGGCGTCGTCCTCGCCGTATTCGTAGATGGCCACGATGCCGGGGTGGGACAGCCGGCCGACCGCTCGTGCTTCGTTCTTGAAACGCGCCGCGACGAGGGCTGCCGTCCGGTCGTGTTCCAGCAGCTTTCGCAGGATGACCTTGACGGCCACCGGCCGTTGGATCGCCGGATCGAAGGCTCGATAGACGACGCCCATCGCGCCGTGTCCCAGAACGCCGGTGATGGCGTACTTGCCGACGTGCGCAGGGTGAGGGGCACGCCGGGGCGCTTCAGCAAAGTCGATCATCGAGCGTCCGGCAGTGGGGGCTGTGGCCCGATGGTAGGGAGCCGCCGGCGCCTGCACCTGCCATGAATATGGGAAGCGACGCCCGGGAAACGCTGATGAAATGCTCGCCACCGCACGCTTCACCGTTGCCGACTTGCCCGCAACGCGCACGATGGCCATCAACTACCACCCGGTCGCTGCCCCCGATCGCATGCGCTCTCACTTCGGAGTGGCGCCGCCCGTGGGCGACATGGCGGCACGAAGTCTCCCGCGCTATCTCGCGCCATTCATCTTGCGGGCGCCGGACGGGATCCGGCTCGAGCGCGAGATGCCGCGCTGTGGCTGCGAGCCTTCTTCGTGTCGTTGCAAGACCTTGACGCTCGGCCGGCGTGCCCAGGACGCACCGGCCGACATCGCCGGCGAGCTGGCTTTTTTTCGCGGTGCATGGCGTCGCGGTCAACGCTGCATCGTCCCCACCGAGGCCATCTACGAACTCGACTACCAGACCGGCAGGCCGGTTCGGTGGCGCATCGCCCGCCGCGATTGCGCGCCGATGGGGATTGCGGGCCTCTGGTGCTGGTGGACGGACAGCAGGACCGGCGAGGAAGTCCCCAGTTTCACGATGCTCACCGTCAACGCGGACACGCACCCGCTGATGAGACAGTTCGGCAAGCCCTGGCAGGAAAAGCGGATGGTCGTCATCCTGGACGAGGCCGACCACGACGCCTGGCTCACCTGTCGCGCCGAGCAGATGATGAGCTTCATGCAGCCGTATCCGTCCGACCAGCTGGTGGCAGAGCCCTGGCCCAAGGGCCGTTCGGGTGCCACGCCCACATGGCCGGGCGGCATCACCGTGCTCTGGGACGCCGAGAGTCTTCCGGCCAGCGAAGAGGGGTGATCCAGGGCCT
This sequence comes from Rhizobacter sp. SG703, assembly GCF_012275445.1. Lineage (GTDB taxonomy): Bacteria > Pseudomonadota > Gammaproteobacteria > Burkholderiales > Burkholderiaceae_C > Rhizobacter. The sequence goes on from NZ_JAAZQK010000001.1 coordinate 217,791, forward strand.
CGTCGCGCGGCCGCAAGATCACCACCGCGCCCGCGATCTTCGCTACGCCGTGAAGTAGTCCGGATGCGCCTGGCGGATCGCGTCGATCTGCCCCAGCGTGCCGGACAGGTGATCGCGCAAGCTCGCCTGCGCCGCGGCGGCGTCGCCGCTGGCAATGGCGTCGACGATGCGGCGGTGGTCGCGCACGATCGCGCGCTGCTTGCCGACGGAGGGCAGGTTCAGCATGCGCAGGCGGTCGACGTGGCCGCTGTGCTTGCGCACCAGGTCGAACAGGTCGGGCACGCCGGCGGCGACATACATCAGCCGGTGGAACGCCCGGTCGGCCGCGATGAAATCGAGGTACGCGGTGCTGCCCGTCAACGCCGTCTGCACGTCGATCTGCGCGCGCAACTGGCTGAGCAGCACGGCGTCGGCATGCCCGGTCAGCGTGAACACCACCTCGGCCTCGATGGAGCGGCGCAGGAACTGCGCCTGCGCGGCGGCCGCCGCATCGATGCGGCTCACGACCGTGGCGTGCTGCGGAAAGATGTCGACCAGGCCCTCTTCGCCGAGCTTGATCAGCGCATCGCGAACCGGCGTCTGGCTGAGGCCGAAGTGCGCCGCCAGGTCGGCACGCGACAGCACCGTGCCCGGCGCCATCTCCAGCGACAGGATCAGGTCGCGCAGACGCTCGAAGACCTGCGGCGCCGCATGGCGCGAGCGATCCAGGGCGGCGGCACGGCCGGGGGGCGAGGCAGGCATGGCGCGCATTCTAGCGGCGGGGCCGGCGCATTGACACACTAATATATTAGTGCTTCACTTCGGGTCAACGAGCCGCGCCCATGCAGCGCGGCCCCATTGCCACCACCGGAGACTGCCTTGAATCGTCGAGCCCTCGTGTCGTTGTTCCTGTCGTTGCCACTGTCGCTGGCCCTCGCCGGCGGCGCCGCCGCCCAGGCGCCGGAGTGGCCGCAGGCCAGGCCCATCACCTACATCGTTCCCTTCACGGCGGGCGGTTCCACCGACGTGGTCGGGCGCGTCCTCGCCGAGAAGCTGCAGCTCGCGCTGAAGCAGACCGTGGTCGTCGACAACAAGCCAGGGCAGGGCGGCGGCATCGGTGCGAGCTTTGCCGCCAAGGCCGCACCCGACGGGTACACGCTGTTCGGCGGCACCATCAGCACGCACGCGATCAACGCCAGCCTCTACAAGAACCTGGCCTACGACCCGGTGAAGGATTTCGAGCCGGTGGCCCTGGTGGCCACGCTGCCCAACGTGCTGCTGGTCGACCCCGCGCTCGGCGTGAACTCGGTGGCGGAGCTGATCGCCTTGCTCAAGAAGGACGAGAAGCGGCGCACCTTCGCGTCGTCCGGCGCCGGCACCTCCACCCACCTGGCGGGCGAGCTGTTCGCCGACCTGATCGGCGTGCCGCTCACGCACGTGCCGTACAAGGGGACGCCGCCGGCGATGGTCGACGTGTCCGCGGGCCAGGTCACCTTCATGTTCGACCAGATGACGGCGGCGCTGCCGCTGCTGCAGTCCGGCAAGCTGAAGCTGCTGGCGGTGACGACGGGCAAGCGCATCGCGCTGTCGCCGGGCACGCCGACGATGATCGAGTCGGGCGTGCCCGGCTTCGAGATGTCGTCGTGGCAGGCGGTCTACGCCCCCAAGGGCACGCCGAAGGCCGTCGTGCACCGGCTGCATGCCGAGATTGCCAGGGCGCTGAAGATGCCCGACGTGCAGGCCAAGCTGGGCGGGCAACTGGGCATGGAGCTCGTCGGCGGCACGCCCGAGGAGCTGTCGGCGCTGATGGCCCGGGAGATCCCGCGCTGGGGGGCGCTGGTGAAGAAATCCGGTGCCACCGCCAACTGAGATTCCCACCGAGACCCGCCATGACCCGAGACATCCGCATCACCGACGTCCGCATCACGCCGATCGCCTTCCGCGACGGCCCGCTGCTCAATGCCGCCGGCATCCACGAGCCGTGGGCGCTGCGTGCAATCGTCGAACTCGAGACCAGCGACGGCCGCGTCGGCATTTCGGAGACCTATGGCGACGAGCCGATGCTGCGCGTGCTGGCGCAGGCGAAGGAACTGGTCCTGGGCCTGTCGCCGTTCGACCTCAATCGCATGGAAGAACGCGTGCGCGCCGCCATCCGGCCCGGCCCGGGCGCCGTCGAGTTCGAGCTGGCGCCGGGTTCGCACACCGCGAAGAACGCCGCCAAGGTGACCAGCACCTTCGAGGTGGCCATGCTCGACCTGCAAGGGCAGCTGCTCGGTGCGCCAGTCGTCGACCTGCTCGGCGGTGCGGTGCGCGACACCGTGCCGTACAGCGCCTACCTGTTCTTCAAGTACGCCGAACACATCGGGCGGCCCTATGCGGCCGACGCCTGGGGCGAGGGCATCAGCCCGGCGCAGATCGTCGCGCAGGCGCAGCGCATGATCGACGCGTACGGCTTTCAGAGCATCAAGCTGAAGGGGGGCGTGTTCGAACCCGCGCACGAGATCGCCTGCATGCGGGCGCTGCGCGCGGCCTTTCCGGGCCTGCCGCTGCGGCTCGACCCGAATGCCAACTGGTCGCTCGAGACCAGCATCCGGGCCGCGCCGGAACTCGACGAGCTGCTCGAGTACTACGAAGACCCGACGCCGGGCTTGAAAGGCATGGCCGAGCTCGCCCGGCACACCCGCCTGCCGCTGGCCACCAACATGGTCATCACGACGCTCGACGACTTCCGCAAGGGGGCGGACACCGGCGCGGTCAAGGTGCTTCTGTCGGACCACCACTACTGGGGTGGGCTGCGCGTGACGCAGACGCTCGCGCGCATGTGCGCGCTGTGGGACCTGGGCATGTCGATGCATTCGAACTCGCACCTGGGCATCAGCCTGATGGCGATGACCCACGTGGCGGCCAGCATCCCGAACCTGACGTATGCCTGCGACACGCACTACCCGTGGCAGGAAGAGGAGGTGATCCTGGGCGGCCGCGTCGCCTTCGAGAACGGCGCGGTGCGCCTGCCCGGCACGCCGGGGCTCGGCGTCGAACTGGACCGCGGCAAACTGGCCGAACTGCATGCGCAGTACCTGGCCTGCGGCGTGCGCAACCGCGACGACCTGGCCCAGATGCGCAAATACGACGCCGGCTTCCCGGGGCGCACGCCGAGGTTCTGAGCGTAGCCCGCGTGGCCGGAAAGAAACCGGAAAGAAACGCCGTGCTGTCGGTCAACTCGCACGCCATGCGAGCCACGACGGTCGGCGCAACGTCGTTCGGCATTACGGCGTAGTTTACATAATATACATTGTCGCGCTTACGAAGCAACGAACCGGAAGACTCACCCGGCCGCCCATCGCCGCGGCTTCGCATTTGCCATCGCCCGTTCGCATGGGTCTGCCGCCGCGTCCGCGCCGAACCGGACACTGCTGCCACGGCCGCGTCCGCGCCGCAAGCACTGAAAGGTAAACACGTGTTGCCAACGAATCCAGCCAATCCAACCCGGAGGGACCTCGTCCATGACTCGACTGACCCATGACCACCTGCTGGCGATCGAACGCCATGCCGAGGTTGCGCCGGTGCAGCAACTGCGGCTGCAGGTGATGCAGATCCGCGACGAACTGCAGCACCTGGTGGCCGACGAAGCCGACTATGCCCACGCGCTGCTGATGAAGCTCGGCCGCATCGTCGACGAGCAACTGACGCCACGCGTCAGCACCCAGCCGCCGCCCGCCTGGTTCGGCGACTGGCAGCCACCCACGTGGCTGACGCAGCCGATCCAGGCCACGGCCGCCGCCATCGTCGCACCGCTCTCGACGCCGGTGACGCGCGGCCGCATCGGCCGACGCCGACCGAAGACCGGTCCCACCCTGCCGCAGCGCGCGGCCGGCGCGGGCATGGCCTGAGCCTTGCCCAGCAGCAGCCGCAGCGTCGCCACACGCTGCGTGCTCTGCCTGGCATCGTTTGCAGTACCTGAAGTCGTTTCGACAACAGGGTGAACTGCACAATTTCTCCTCTTGTTGTGACTAGGGTCGCCGGTGCTCCACCGATCCGCAAACACATTCAGGAGGACTGATCATGAGCACCGACCAACTCTCGCATCCGTCGACGCCGCAGGACAGCTGCGCCGAAACCACTGCCCGCTACGCCCGCTGCATCGAGATCTCCAAGCGCGTGCGCTGGGAAATCGACCGCGACGTCATCCGCAGCCGCACCTTCGATTTCGACCGCAAGTTCCTGCCCGACGGGCTGACGCACCTCGAGCACCTGCACGGCTTCAGCACCGGCGAGAAACGGCTGCTGAGCCAGATCCAGGGCCGCACCTACGCCAACATGTTCGGCATGGTCGAGCGCTTCATCAACGCCAAGCTGCTCGAGGTGAGCCGCGAGCACTGGTTCGGCGACCAGGTCGCCCTCGAGGCGCTGATCCGTTTCAGCGACGAGGAGCTGAAGCACCAGGCGCTGTTCCGGCGGCTCGAACACCTGATGGCCACCGGCATGGCGCCGGGCTACCAGTTCGTGCCCGAGGCCGACCCCGTCGCGCGGCTGGTGCTCGGCAAGTCGACCTGGGCCGTGCTGGCACTGACCTGCCACATCGAGCTCTTCACGCAGACGCACTACCAGCGCAGCATCCACGTCGACCCCGACCTGTCGGACCTGTTCAAGGACGTGTTCCTGTTCCACTGGAAAGAAGAATCGCAGCACGCGGTGCTCGACGAACTGGAATGGCGGCGCGAAGACGCCAAGCTGACGCCGCCGCAGCGCGACGCTGCCGTCAACGACCTGATCGAACTGATGCGCGCCATCGACGGCCTGCTGCTGCTGCAGAGCCAAGCCGACGTGCGGTACTTCGTCCACCTGCGCGGCCAACCGTCGCCGGAGCAGCTGGCCCGGCTGCACGCGGTGATGCTGAAGGCCTACCGCTGGCAGTACATCGTCTCCGGCATCGAACAGCCCCGCTTCTTCCAGCTGCTCACCAGCATGCTGACCGAGGAGCAGGCCAGCCGCGTGACCCGCGCGCTGACGCCGATGATCAGCTGACCCGGCAGCGCTGACCCATCAGCCGACCCGACACCGGAATCCCCGGGGCTCCCGACCGGCAAAACGCGGCATCATCCGCGCATGAGGATGGGGCATCACGAAGGTCCGGCGACCCCGGAAGCAGTAGCGGGGTCCGGCTCGGCACCGGCCGGGGAGCCCCTCGCCCCGCGCCGGCCCGGGCTGCGCCGCAGCCAGTCGGTGCTGGCGGCGGGACTCGCGGTGATGGTGCTGACGCTGTCGGCCGCCGGCTTCGTCAGCTGGCGCAGCCGCCAGGATGCCCTCGACGACTGGCGCCTGTTCCTGTCGAAGCTGTCGACACTGGCCGTGCGCCACGCCGACCAGACGCTCGCGGCGGCCGATGCCGTGCTCGGGCGCGTCGTCGATGACATCCAGAAATCCCAGCCGATCGACGAAAGCGCGTTGCGCCGCATCGCCGGCCGGCAGGCGGTGTTCGACATGATGCGCGAGCGCCAGAAAGACCTGCCGCAAATCGACGTGATCTCGATCGCGACCACCGCCGGCGACCTCGTCAACTTCTCGCGCAGCTACCCGCCGCCGGACATCAACCTGTCCGACCGCGACTACCTGAAGACCCACCTGGCCAATCCGTCGCTGGAAGTCTTCCTGTCCGAACCGGTCAAGAACCGCGGCAACGGCCGCTGGACCTTCTACCTCGCGCGCAAGCTGCGCAACCCGCAAGGCCGGATGATCGGCATCGCGCAGGTCGGCATCGACAGCGAGTACTTCGAGCGCTTCTACCGTTCGATGAACTTCGACCAGGGCGACGTCTCGCTCGCGCTGCTGCGCGGCGACGCGACGCTGCTCGCGCGCCATCCGCCGCGCGAGGATTTCATGGGCCAGGTCATCAAGGGCAGCGCATCGTTTCGCGCGTTGTCCGAAGGCGCGCAGGCTGGCGGCACCGCCCTCTTCAACGATCCGCGCGCCACCGACCCGGGCGACTCGCGGCTGCGCATCGTCGCGCCGGCGGTGTCGCAGACCTATCCGCTGGTCGTCAGCATCATCGCAACCGAAACCGTCGTGCTGGCGCACTGGCGGCGCAGCACCTGGCTGGTCGCGTCGCTGGCCCTGGTGATGAACGCCCTGCTGCTGTGGCTGACCTTGTCGGTCTACCGCCTCCTCGAGCGTCGCGACCACATGCTGAGCGAGCTGGAGCGTGCCCGCTCGGCCGCTGAAAGCGCGAGCCGCGCGAAATCCGCATTCCTGGCCAACATGAGCCATGAGATCCGCACGCCGATGAACGGGGTGCTCGGCATGACCGAGCTGCTGCTGCAGACCGGGCTGACGCCGCGCCAGCGCGACCTCGCGACCGCCGCCTACGGCTCCGGCGAAACCATGCTGCACCTGATCAACGACATCCTCGACGTGTCCAAGATCGAAGCCGGCAAGGTCGAGCTCGAGGAGATCGACTTCGACCTGTCCGCGCTGGTGCACGACGAACTCGGCATGTACGCCGCAGCCACCCGGCGCAAGGGCGTCGCGCTGGCGGTGGAGATCGGCGACGGCGTGCCGCAGGTCGTGCGCGGCGACCCGATGCGCCTGCGCCAGGTGCTGGCCAACCTGCTCAGCAATGCGGTCAAGTTCACCGAGCACGGCGAGATCGAGCTGAAGCTGGTCGCGCTGGGCGGCGCGGCCTCCGGATCGCGCATCGAATTCAGCGTGCGCGACACCGGCATCGGCATCGACGACGCGGCCCGCGCGCAGCTCTTCCAGCCGTTCACGCAGGCCGATGGCTCGATGACCCGGCGCTACGGCGGTACCGGGCTGGGCCTCGCGATCACGCGGCAGCTGGTAACGCTGATGGGCGGGACCATCGCGGTCGAGAGCGCCAAGGGGCGCGGCTCCACCTTCTGCGTGCGCATCCCGTTCGCCGCGGCGCAGGGCATGCCCGCCCCGCGCGAGCGGCCGGCCGCACCGGGCGGCCAGGGCGCCCCGCTGGCCGGCCGGCGCGTGCTGCTGGCCGAGGACAACCCGGTCAACATGGAGGTCGCCGCGGCGATGCTCGAATCGCTGAACCTGCAGGTCGATCGCGCGAGCGACGGGCTGCAGGCCATCGCGCGCTGCCGCGAGCGCGTCTACGACGCGGTGCTGATGGATTGCCAGATGCCGGGCATCGACGGGCTGGAGGCGACGCGGCGGATCCGCGCCCACGGCGAGCGCGACCTGCCGATCATCGCGCTGACGGCCAATGCGATGGCGGGCGACCGCGACGAATGCCTGGCCGCCGGCATGAACGACTACATCGCGAAGCCGTTCACCCGCGACGTGATCGAGCATGTGCTGCAGCGCTGGCTCAGCGCGCCGCCCCGCCTGGCGCCGCAAGCGCTGGCCGAGCTGCGGGCCCGGCAGCGCCCGGGCATGCACGACCTGCTGCATTCGGTCACGTCGACCTTCCTCGGCGAGGCGCCGCGGCTGCTGCAGCAGATGCGTGCCGCCGCGGGCGAACCGGTGCAATGGGCCGAGTTGAAGCGCGCCGCCCATGCGCTGGCCACCTCCGGCCGGCAGCTGGGCGCCGAGCGGCTGGCCACGCTGTCGATGGCGCTGGCCGACAGCGTGCACACCGGCACGGCGGGCGACCTGGGTGCCGCGCTCGACGAGATCGGCGCCGAACTGGCACGCGTCGAATCGGACGTGCGCGGCCTGTAGCGGGGGCAACGCGCCGCGGTCTGCAGGCCGCGTTCCTGCATGCGAACATCGGGCCGACACCTTTGCGACGGAGATCTCCCATGGCAACCCGCGGATTCTTCGGCCGCCGCCCCGCCACCGACCTGGCGAAGCGGCTGCCACCGGGCCAGCACCTCACCGACGATTTCCCGGTGCTGTCGTACGGCCCGACGCCCGAGCTGCCGCTGGCCGCGTGGCGCTTCACGCTGCACGACGGGCCGCGGCCGCTGGCCAGCTGGTCGTGGGACGAATTCAACGCCCTGCCCCAGACCACCTGGCGCGGCGACATCCACTGCGTGACCACCTGGTCGAAGTTCGACACCGAATGGCAGGGCGTCACCATCGACGACCTGCTGCGCGCCGCCGGCATCGAGGCGCCGACGCCCTACGTGCTGGCGCGTTCGTTCGACGACTACGACACCAACGTGCCGCTGGCCGACCTGGTCGACGGCCGCGCGATGGTCGCGACGCGCTTCGGCGGCGCCCCGCTCGCCCCCGAGCACGGCGGCCCGGCGCGGCTGCTGGTGCCGCACCTGTATTTCTGGAAGAGCGCGAAGTGGCTCAAGGGCCTGCGCTTCACCTCGCGCGACGAGGCCGGCTTCTGGGAGCTGCGCGGCTACCACATGCGTGGCGATCCGTGGCGCGAGCAGCGCTACACGAACGATCCGTGATGGCCACCAGCCCCTGGCAAGAGGTCGCGATCGACGCGATCGTGCGGCGCACGCCACGCGTCGCGAGCGTGTTCCTGCGGCTGCAGCTGCCCGCGTCGCAGGCCGGCCAGCACCTGGACCTGCGGCTGTCGGCGCCCGACGGCTACCAGGCGCAGCGCAGCTACTCGATCGCGTCGGCGCCCGGTGCGGCACGGGTCGAGCTGCTGATCGAGCGGCTCGACGACGGCGAGGTCTCGCCGTGGTTCCACGACGCCGCCGAGGCCGGCGACACGCTGGAAGCGCGCGGCCCGATCGGCGGTCATTTCGTGTGGCAACCGGCCGACGGCGGACCGCTGCTGCTGGTGGGTGGCGGCTCGGGTGTCGTGCCGTTGCTGGCGATGCTGCGGCTGCGGCACACCGCCGGCCGCGGCGTGCCGACGCTGCTGCTGTACTCGGCGCGCCGCCACGAGGAGCTGATCGCTGCCGATGAACTGGGTGCGATGGCATCGGCCGATCCATCGCTGCGGCTGGTCTTCATCACGACCCGCGAGCCCGCCCGCCGGCCCGGCGACCTCGACCGCCGGCTGGACGACACGCTGCTGCGCCAGGCGCTGGCCGACTGGGGCCATGCGCCCGCAGCCGCCTTCGTCTGCGGCGCGACGCCCTTCGTCGAGGCCGTCGCGTCGGGCCTGCGTGCGGCCGGCATCGACGCCGCGACGATCCGCACCGAACGCTACGGCTCGTAGCCAGCGACAATCGCCGGATGTCCCGCCCTGCCCTGCGCACCGTCTGCGCCCACCGCTACGTCACGCCGCTGCGCGAAGGCGGCTCGCTGCCCGCGATCATCGAAGCCGATGACGAAGGCCTGTACGTCCTCAAGTTCCGCGGTGCCGGCCAAGGCCCGAAGGCGCTGATCGCCGAGCTGGTGTGCGGCGAACTGGCCCGGGTGGCCGGCCTCGCGGTGCCCGAGATCGTGCTGGTCGAACTCGAGGCCGAACTCGCCCGCACCGAACCCGACCCCGAGATCCAGGACCTGATCCGCGCAAGCGCCGGGCTGAACCTCGCGCTCGACTACCTACCCGGTTCGGTCACCTTCGATCCGCTGGTCGACCGGCCGGCCGCCGACATCGCGTCGGCCATCGTCTGGCACGACGCCTTCGTCACCAACGTCGACCGCACGCCGCGCAACAGCAACCTGCTGATGTGGCACCGCCGGCTGTGGCTGATCGACCATGGCGCGGCGCTGTATTTCCATCACTCGTGGGATGGCCACCTCGACCGCGCTGCCAGCCCTTTTGCGCTGGTGCGCGACCATGTGCTGCTGCCGTTCGCGGCCGCGCTGCCCGAGGCCGATGCGCGCATGCGCGAAGCGATCACGCCGCAGGCCATTGCCGACATCGTCGCGCTGATTCCCGATGCCTGGCTCGACGAGCCCGAGGTGTTCGCCGACCGGGCCGCGCACCGCCAGGCCTATGCCGACTACCTGACGCACCGGCTGGCGGCGTCGCATGTCTTTGTCGAGGAGGCGATCCGTGCCCGCTCCCAGCTCCGCTGATCTCTGCACCTACGACTACGCGATCGTCCGCGTGGTGCCGCGGGTCGAGCGCGGCGAGTTCATCAACGTCGGGGCGATCGTCTCGTGCGCGCCGTCGGGCTTCCTGCAGGCAGGCATCGAGGTCGACGACGCACGGCTGCTGGCGCTCGACCCAGGGCTCGACCTGGCCGCGATCCGCGCGTCGCTGGCCGCGATCCCGGCGATCTGCCGCGGCGGTGCCGACGCCGGCGTGCTCGGCCGGCTGCTGCCGCGCGAGCGCTTCGACTGGCTGGTCGCGCCGCGCAGCACCGCGATCCAGACCTCGCCGGTGCACACCGGACGCTGCCGCGACCTGCCGGGCGCGCTCGAGCGGCTGCTCGACGCGATGGTGCGGCCGCGCCGCGCCGCCACCACGGGCAGCGCAGAGGTTCAGCCGAGGTAGCGGCTTTCGAGGTGCCGGCGGAAATGCAGCGGGTTCAGCGGCTCGCCGCTCGCGCGCACCGACAGTTCGGACGTCGTCCAGCGGCTCGCCTGCTGCCAGACCTGCTCGCGCAGCCAGTCGAACACCGGTGACAGGTCGCCGGCGGCGATGCGCGAATCGAGGTCGGGGTGCTGGCGGCGCAGCGTCGCGAACCATTGCGCGGCATACATCGCGCCGAGCGTGTAGCACGGGAAGTAGCCGAACAGGCCTTCGGGCCAGTGCACGTCCTGCAGCGGGCCGTTGGTGAAGTTGCCGCGGGTGTCGACCCCCAGCAATTCCATCATGCCGGCGTCCCACAGGTCCGGGATGTCTTCCGGCTCGATCTCGCCTTCGATCAGCGCGCGCTCGATCCGGTAGCGCAGGATCACGTGCGCCGGGTAGGTCACCTCGTCGGCGTCGACACGGATGAATCCCGGGTTCACCCGTGTGACCAGGCGGTACAGGTTGTCGGGCGCGAAGGCCGGTTGCGCGCCGAAATGCGTGGCCAGCACCGGCGCCAGCAGCTGCGTGAAGCCGCGGCTGCAGCCGAGCTGCATCTCGAAGCTCAGGCTCTGGCTTTCGTGGATGGCCATCGAGCGCGCACTCGACACCGGCTGGCCGAGCCAGCTGCGCGGGCGGTTCTGCTCGTAGCGGCCGTGGCCGGTCTCGTGGATGGTGCCCATCAGGCTTTGCAGGAAGCCGTCTTCGCGGTAGCGGGTGGTCAGGCGCACGTCTTCCGGCACGCCGCCGGAGAACGGATGGGCGCTGGTGTCGAGCCGGCCGGCGTCGAAATCGAAGTCCAGCAGCTGCATCACCGCCTCGCACAGCCGGCGCTGCTGCTCGACCGGGAACGGCCCGGTCGGTTCGATGCAGGTCTCGCGGGACTGCCGCTCGCGCACCTGCGCGATCAGACCGGGCAGCCATTGGCGCAGGTCGTCGAAGACGCGGTCGACCTCGACGCTGGTCATGCCGGGCTCGTAGCGGTCCATCAGCGCATCGTATTTCGACAGGCCGGTCTGCTGCGACAGCAGGCTCGCCTCTTCGCGCCCGACGCGCAGCACCTCGCGGAAATTGACGACGAAGCCGGCCCAGTCGTTGGCCGGGCGCTGCGTGCGCCACGCGTGTTCGCAGCGTGCGGTGGCCAGCGAGCGGGCCTGCACCAGCGATTCGGGAAGCGCGTTCGCGAGCCGCCATTCGCGGTGGATCTCGCGCAGGTTGGCACGCTGGAAGTCGTCGAGCGGTTCCTGCCCGGCGCGTTCGAGTTCGCCGGCGGTCGACGGATCGGTGCGCAAGCGATGCATCAGCGCCGAGAGCTCCGCCACCGCGGCAGCCCGGGCGTCGTTGCCCTTGGGCGGCATCATCGCGGCCTGGTCCCAGCCGGCGATGGCGCGAAGGTGATCGAAGTGGTGAAGGCGTTGGCTCAGGGCGGCCAGCGCGTCGTAGGCGGGTGTCTTGGTCGTCATGTCATCGATGCGTTGTGCATCGATGCTACGTCAGGCCGGCCTGGCCGGGCCCGGACAGACCCCGAGGAATTCAGTCGGCCGAATCGGTGTCCGATTCGGGTTCCGCGTCGATCAGGTGATCGTAGGCGTTGATGTCGGACTCGACGCGCGGGATCAGCGGCTTGTCCAGCGGGCGGCAGATGCGGCGCTGCAGGCGTTCGAGTCGCTCGGAACGCTCCATCGCCTGGAACACTTCGGCCGGATTCATCATCAGAACGAAGGGGTTGCCAACGATCTCGGTGCTGTCGGTGCTCTGCATGGTGACGCTCCAGTGAACGGGTGTGTCGATGGAGTCACTGTAGGCGCCGCGTCCGTTTCCTCGTAGTCGGTACTGCTCCAAACGAGGGGTCAGAAGAACCCTGACAAGTCTGTCGGCGAGGCATGCGGAAGCCGGTGATCCAGCTCCGTATGGAATCATATTTATCGTTACAGATCAATGAATTGAATGAGTTACCTCATGCAAGACTTTAGATCTTGCCACTTACACGGCCGCGAGCCTCGGCAGCCGGAACAGCGCTTCGAAGTTGCGGCTGGTGTGGGCCGCGACCTCGTCCACCGTGCAGCCCTTCAATTCGGCGAGCTGCTTGGCGACGTAGGGCACGTACGCCGGCGAATTGGTCTTGCCGCGGTACGGCACCGGCGCCAGGTAGGGGCTGTCGGTCTCGATCAGGCAGCGGTCCAGCGGCACGTAGCGCGCGACCTCTTTCAGCTCGACGGCACTCTTGAAGGTCAGGATGCCGGAGAACGAGATCAGGAAGCCGAGGTCGAGCGCCTCGCGCGCGACGGCCATCGTCTCGGTGAAGCAATGAAACACGCCGCGCGAGCGCCCGGCGCCCTGCTCCTTCAGCAGCGCGACGGTGTCCTCCGACGCACTGCGGGTGTGGATCACGAGCGGCAGGTCGCGTTCGAGCCCGGCGCGGATGTGCACCCGGAAGCGCTCGCGCTGCCATTCCATGTCGGCGATGCTGCGGCCGTTCAGGCGGTAGTAGTCGAGCCCGGTCTCGCCGATCGCGACCACCTTGTCGCGTCGGCTCAATGCCACCAGCGTCTCGACGCTCGGCTCGAGCACGTCTTCGTTGTCGGGGTGCACGCCGACCGAGGCCCAGAAGTTGTCGTGGCCCGCCGCCAGCGCCTGCACGCCGTCGAACTCCTCGAGCGTCGTGCAGATGCACAGCGCGCGGTCGACCTGCGCGGCCGCCATCTCGGCGCGGATCTCGTCGAGGCGAGCGTGCAGCTCGGGGAAGCTCAGGTGGCAGTGCGAGTCGACGAACATGGGGGAACGGCGGGAGCGGGACATCGGCGTCGACGGGCTCGGCGCAGTGCGCCCGACCGACAGGGTTCAGATCGTCTGCGTCGGCTTCGAGGACTGGATCGAGGTGCCGAGGATCTCTTCGATCTTCAGCTTCAGCACGCGGGTCTTCTCATCGGTCGGAAAGCGCACGCCGACGCCCTGGGTGCGGCCGCCCGAGGCGTTCGGCGGCGTCAGCCACGACACCTTGCCGGCGACCGGATAGCGCTGCGGATCGTCCGGCAGCGACAGCAGCAGGTAGATGTCTTCGCCGAGCTTGTACTCGCGGGTGGTCGGCACGAACAGGCCGCCCTCGCTGAACAGCGGGATGTAGGCGGCGTACAGCGCGCCTTTTTCGCGGAAGACCAGCTGGATGACGCTCGGCCGCGAGGCTGCGGCCGGTGCGACCGCGCGGGAGGGAGTGGCGGAGGAATCGCTCATCGGGCCGAGTGTACCGAAGGACCCTTGGCATGGCGCGCCGGTGCCAGCGCCTCGCGGGCCTGTTGCACCAAGGATTCCACCATCACCGGCTGATTCCACGGGTGTTCGCCATGCCGGCTCGCGGCCGACAGCGACGCCGCCCAGCGCGTCAGCCCGTACAGCGGCATCGCCGCGGGCAGCGAGGCCGGCGGAAAGTAGCGCGGCGGTGCGCCGCACGCCAGGCACAGCGCGTCGTGGCAGAGCTTGTGCATCGCCTCCAGCAGCCGCGGCAGCGGCCAGGCGGCCAGTTGCCCCGCGTCGCCGGCCGCAAGCTGCTTCGGCAGGCGCAGCCAGGCCACCGCGTCGACGCCGTCCTGCGCCCAGTCGAGCGCCTGCAGCGGCTGGCCGCCGGCCGCGGCGAGCAGCACGTCGGGCTGCGCGATCTTGTGCTCGGCGAGCCAGCGGGTCGCCTGGTCGGTCGGCGGCAGCGCGAGCGGCAGCGCCTGGCAGCGGCTGCGGATGGTCGGAAGCAGCGCATCGGGCGAGCCGCTGCTGAGGATGAAGCGCGCCTGGCCGGGCGGCTCTTCCAGCGTCTTCAGCAGCGTGTTGGCCGAAATGCCGTTCATCCGCTCCGCCGGGTGCAGCAGCACGACCTTGGCACGCCCGCGCGCCGAGGTGGTCTGCGCGAAGTTGACCGCGCCGCGGATCGCCTCGACCTTCAGTTCCTTGCTCGGCTTGGCCTTCGAGGCCTTGGCCTCGCTGTCGCCGCCGTCGTCGGCGCTGTCCCAACCCAATGCTTCGCGCAGCGCCTCGGGCAGCAACACCAGCAGGTCGGGATGCGAGCGCGACTGCACCAGGTGGCAGCTCGCGCAACGCCCGCAGGCCGGCTTGAACTGTCCGACCGGCACGGCCTCGCACAACCACGACTGCGCCAGCGCCAGCCCCAGTTCGAACTGGCCGATGCCCTGCGGCCCGTGGATCAGCAGCGCATGGCCGCGCTGCGTGCGCAGCGCCTCGTCGAGCGCCGTCGCCAGCCAGGGCAACGGCAGCTTTCCATCGGGATCTACCACGGGTACTGCTCCAGCGAGGCGAGAACTTGCTGCCAGACCTGCTCGCGCGGTGCGGCGGCATCGATGCGGACGATGCGATCCGGCGCGGCCTGCAGGCGCGATGCATACCCCGAGCGCACGCGCTCGAAGAAGGCCAGGTCTTGTTGTTCGAAACGGTCCGGCGCCCGCACCGCGGCGCGGCGCTCGGCCGCCAGCGCGGCCGGCAGGTCGAACCAGAAGGTCAGGTCGGGCTGCAGGTGGCGGTGCACCCAGCTCTCGAGCGTGGCCAGCACGCCGGCATCGAAGCCGCGCCCGCCGCCCTGGTACGCGAAGCTCGCGTCGGTGAAGCGGTCGCACAGCACGGTGCGGCCGGCGGCCAGCGCCGGTTCGATGACCTGCGTCAAATGATCGCGGCGCGCGCCGAACACCAGCAGCGCCTCGGTCAGCGGGTCCATCGGCGAATGCAGCAGCAGTTCGCGCAACTGCTCGGCCAGCGTGGTGCCGCCCGGCTCGCGGGTCAGCACGACCGGCTGGCCGGCGCTGCGCAGGTGCTCGGCCAGTGCGTCGATGTGCGTGGACTTGCCGGCGCCGTCGATGCCTTCGAAGGTGATGAATCGTCCGCGCACGAGTCTGGTGGCTACTTCTGGTACTGGTTGACCGCGCGATTATGCTCGGCCAGCGTCTCGCTGAACTGGCTGCTGCCGTCGCCTCGGGCCACGAAGTACAAGGCCTTGGTGGTGTCGGGCCGCACCGCGGCCAGCAGCGAGGCCCGCCCCGGCATCGCGATCGGGGTCGGCGGCAGCCCGGTGCGCAGGTAGGTGTTGTACGGGCCGTCGGTGGTCAGGTCGCGCTTGCGCAGGTTGCCGTCGAAGGCCTCGCCGAGCCCGTAGATCACCGTCGGGTCGGTCTGCAGCGGCATGCCGATGCGCAGCCGGTTCGTGAACACGCCGGCCACGCGGCTGCGGTCGGCCGGCGTGCCGGTCTCCTTCTCGACGATCGAGGCCAGCGTCAACGCGTCGTCGGCATTGCGCAGCGGCGAGCTGGCGGCCCGCTCGGCCCAGGCCAGCTCCAGCTGGCGCTGCATCGCGCGGTGTGCCCGCTTCAGCACCGCGACATCGCTCGCGCCCTTGCTGTAGGCATACGTGTCGGGATAGAAGCGGCCTTCGGGCGACAGGCCGGCCGCGCCGATCGCGGCCATCAGCTGCGCGTCGGTCATGCCGGTGGTGGTCTGCTTCAGGTTCTCGGCCTTCGCGAGTTCGGCGCGGAACTGGCGGAAGGTCCAGCCTTCGATCAGGCGCACGGTGGACAGCACCTCGTCGCCGCGCACCATCTTGTCGAGCAGGCCGCGCGGCGTGATGCCGCGCGTGATCGCATAGCTGCCCGCGCGGATCCTGCGCGCCTGGCCCGACCAGCGGAACCATTCGTAGAGCAGCACCGGCGGCGCCTGCACGCCGGCCTGGGTCCAGGCCAGTGCGACCTCGCGCGGCGAGGTGCCGGGTTCGATCGACACCTCGACCGCATCGGCATTCAGCGGCAGCGGCTGCTGCAGCCACCACACCGTGCCGCCGACGGCCGCGCCGACGACGAGGAGGCCCAGCACGAACACCAGCAGGACGAGACGGCGCAGGAATTTCACGGCGGGAAGCTCGAAAGAAGGCCTGGAGACCCCGGTCGGGACCCGATGACGGGCGCTGATGATAATCGGCACTTCCGCACGGCTTGTATCCAATGAGCACAACACTCTCCCTCGACGGAATCGCGACCCTGTCCCACTGGGGCGTGATCCGCGCGCGCGGCGCCGATGCCGCCTCTTTCCTGCACGGCCAGCTGACCAGCGACGTCGCGCAACTCGGTGCCGACCAGGCGCGGCTGGCCGGCTACTGCTCGGCCAAGGGCCGGCTGCTCGCGAGCTTCGTGGTGTGGAAACCCGCCCCCGACGAGCTGCTGCTCGCCTGCAGCGCCGACCTGCTGGCACCGACGCTGAAGCGGCTGTCGATGTTCGTGCTGCGCGCGCAGTGCAAGCTGAGCGATGCGTCGGCCGAGTTCGTGCTGCACGGCCTCGCCGGCGCCTCGGCGCGGGCCTGGCTCGGCAGCGCTGCGATGTCCGAGCCGTGGCAGCGCATCGAGCACGCCGGCGGCAGCCTGGTGCGCCTGCCGGATGCCGATGGTCACGAACGTTACCTGTGGGCCGCGGCCGCCGGCACGCCGGCCCCTGCCCTGCCCGTGCTGTCGCTCGACGCCTGGCGCGAAGGCGAGGTCGCGAGCGCGGTGCCGCGCGTCGAGGCGGCCACCGTCGACCAGTTCGTGCCGCAGATGCTCAACTTCGAGCTGGTCGGCGGGGTCGACTTCAAGAAGGGCTGCTACCCCGGGCAGGAGATCGTCGCGCGCAGCCAGTACCGCGGCACCATCAAGCGCCGCAGCTTCCTGTTCGAGTCGGCGGTGCCGGCGAGCGCCGGGCAGGAGATCTTCCACAGCGCCGACCCCGGGCAGCCGGCCGGCCTCGTCGTCAATGCGGCCGGGCCGCGCGTACTGGCCGAGGTCAAGCTCGCGGCGCTCGACGGCGGCAGCCTGCACCTGGGCGCCGTCGACGGGCCGGTGCTGGTCCGCCAACCGATGCCGTACGACGTCGACATCGACGTGACGGCCTGACCGGCCGGGCCGCCGCGGGCATTCCAGGCACGACTTCACGGACCCGCATCGGCGGCGGCATCGTGCGCGAATTGTTCATCTACTATCGGGCGAAGGCCGGCGACGCCGAGGCGTTGTCGGCCGCGGTCCTTGCGACCCAGGCGCTGTTGCAGTCGGCCTGGCCCGGGCTCCAGGCCCGGCTGCTGCGCCGCCCCGATTCCCGCGACGAACACCACACCTGGATGGAAACCTACGCCTTCGCGCCCCACGGCATCGACGACACGCTGGCGCGCCTGATCGAAGCGCAGCTCGCTGCCGTGCTCGCGCCGTGGATCGTCGGCCCCCGCCACTGCGAGGGCTTCGTGCCATGTGCCTCGTAGCACTGGCGATCGACCAGTCGCGCCGCTTCCCGCTGGTCATCGCGGCGAACCGCGACGAATTCTTCAAGCGCCCCACCGCGCGCCTCGCCTGGTGGTCGCCGGGTGCCGACCGGCCCGACATCCTCGGCGGGCGCGACCTCGAAGCCGGCGGCACCTGGCTCGGCCTGACGGCCGCCGGGCGCCTGGCCTTCGTCACCAACGTGCGCGATCCGTCGCGCCAGGACCCGCAGGCCCCTTCGCGCGGCGACATCGTGCCGCGCTGGCTGTCGGGCGAGCTGCAGACCGACCGCTTCTGGATGCGCACCGCGCTGGCCGGCTACAACGGCTTCAACCTGGTGGCCGCCGATTTCCAGCGCGGCGAATGCTTCTGGGCGTCGAGCCACGAGGTGCATCCGGTGCGGCTCGAACGCGGGCTGTTCGGCCTGTCGAACGGCCGGCTCGATGCGCCGTGGCCCAAGGTCGACCTGCTGAAGGCGCGCGTCGATGCGGCGCTGTCGGCGAGCGACACGGTCGACGCGCTCGGCAGCCGGCTGTTCGAGGCGCTCGGCGACCGCACGCTGGCCGACGACGCGCTGCTGCCGTCGACCGGCGTGTCGCCCGATTGGGAGAAGCTGCTGTCGGCCGCGTTCATCCGCACGCCGGACGGCAGCTACGGCACCCGCTGCTCGACGCTGGTGATCACCGAGCGCGTCAACAAGCGGCTCGTCACGCACGTGCTCGAGCGCACCTACGCCGCCAGCGGCGGCATGGCGCTGCTGCGCCGCTCGACGCTGAAGGACTGGCCGCCGCGCTACAGCGAAGCGCCGCCGGCCGAGGCCTCCGCGCAGGGCAGCGTCGACGAGGCGGACGACCCGTCGAACAGCGGCGCCGCCGTGCCGCGCAAGACGCGGGTTCGCAGCCTGCTGAAGCCCGAGCGACCGCGCCGCAACCGGCTGGCCGGCGACTGAATCACACCGCGGCGAACCCGAGCGCCTTCACGACGGCGCCCCAGCGTTCGGTGTCGCGCCGCTGCAAGGCCGCCAGTTCGGCCGCGGACGACCCGGCCGGATCGAAGCCCATCCGCGCCAGCATCGCGACCACCTGCGCATCGTCGAGCGCGCCGCGCAATGCGGCATTCGCACGCTGCACGACCTGCGGCCCGGCGCCGCCCGGCAGGTAGAACGCATACCAGCCGTCGGCGACGATGTCCTTCAGGCCCTGCTCGACGAAGGTCGGCACCTCCGGTACAAAGCGGCTTCGCCGTGACCCGCACACGCCCAGCAGGCGGATCGGTCCGGCCTGCAGGTGCGGCAACATGTCGCCCAGCGGTGTGCAGACCGCAGCGACCTGCCCGCCCATCAGGTCGACGATGGCGGGCCGGCTGCCGCGGTACGGCACGTGGCGCAGCGGCAGGTTGCCGGCGCGAGCCAGCATCTCGCCGACGAAGTGGGTCGACGAGCCGGTGGCCGGGCTGCCGAAGTTGGCCAGTTCCGGATGGGCCCGCGCCCACGCGATGAAATCCGCCAGCGTCTGCACCGACGCATCGACCTGCGGCCCGACCGCGAACGCCAGGTCGAAGGTGCAGGCCAGCGACACGGGGGCGACGTCGCGCAGCGGGTCGTACGGCAGCTGCCTGTAGGTGTGCGGAAAAAGCGTCAGCATCGACGACGGCGTCAGCAGCAGCGTGCTGCCGTCCGCCGGCGCGGTCTTCATCGACAGCAGCGCCAGCTGGCCGCCGGCGCCGATCCTGTTGTCGACCAGCGCCGTGCGCGCATGCGTGCCGTGCAGCGATTCGGCCACGCTGCGGGCGAGCAGGTCGCCGGAGCCGCCGGCCGCGAACCCGATGACGATGCGCAGCGTCTCGATCGGCGGGCCGATCGGCACCGGCTTGTCGCCGGGCGGTCCGGCCCGGGCGACGCCGCGGGCGAACCACGCGGCCCCGAGGGCGGCTCCGGCGTGGCCGAGGAACTGTCGACGCGTCGTGTCCATGGCAACTCTCCTGTCAGCGGCCCACCTCGTTCAGCAAGGCCTGGATCCGCTTGAATTCGAACCGCGCGGCCATCGCCGCGAGGGCGTCGGCGGTGTCGGCATCGCCGGGCCGGATCTCTTGCAGCGTCTGCCCGATGGACTGCGGGTCGCCGTGATCGAGCGCGCTGCGCAGCCGGGCCAGCAGTGGCTGCGGCAGCTGCGCGAGCCGTTGCCGGTCGAGCACCGCGTCGGCGGGCGCGGCCGGCTGCGCTTCATGCTCGTAGCGCAGGCCGAGGTGCCGGCCGATCATCTCCAGCAGCGCCTCTTCCTTGAACGGCTTGCCGAGAAAGTCGTCGCAACCCAGGCGCAGGAACTCCTCGCGCTGTTCGTCGAAGCTGCTGGCGGTCAATGCGATCACCAGCGTGCCGCCGGGTCCGGCCTTCACCCGCCGCGTGGCTTCACGGCCGTCCATCACCGGCATGCGCATGTCCATCAGGATCAGCTGCGGCGCCCACTGCTGCCAGAGTTCCACCGCTTCGCGCCCGTTGGCCGCCTCGCGGACCGCAAAGCCCAGCGGCTGCAGCAGCCGGACCAGCAGTGCCCGGCCGTCGGCCAGGTCGTCGACGACCAGGATGCGCTGTTGCGGCGTGCCCGCGGCCAGCGCGACGGCCCGGCCCGGCGCCGCCGGGGCGTCCGCCGCCGTGCCCTCGTCGCGCACGCGCACCGGGATCTCGAACTGCGCCGTCGTGCCCCGGCCGGGTTCGCTCTCCATCCGCAGTTCGCCGCCCATCAGCTGCACGAAGCCGCGGCTGATGGCCAGGCCCAGGCCGGTGCCCTCGGCCGCCTGCCGGCCGGCCTGGGCCTGCACGAAGGCCTCGCCGAGCGTGCGCAGTTCGGCCGCGGCAATGCCGACGCCGGTGTCGGTGACGCCGACCTGCAGCCAGCCGTCGCCGACCATCCGGACCGCCAGCGTCACGCTGCCCTGCGCGGTGAACTTGATCGCATTGCCCAGCAGGTTGACCAGCACCTGCCGCAGCTTCAGCACATCGGCCTCCACGTGCGGCGGCAACCCCGGCGCGGCCTCCACCACGAGGCGCAGGCCCTTCTGCCGCGCACCCAGCGAGAACACCTCTTCCAGCTCGTGCAGCACCACCGCCAGGTTGAAGCCGACCGGCTTCACGCTCATGTGGCCGGCCTCGATCTTCGACAGCTCCAGCACCTGGTTGATCACCTGGTACAGGTGCTCGCCGCTGGACAGCACGACGCCCACGTCGCGGCGCGCGCGCTCGCCCAGGCTGGCGTCGCGCATCAGCAGGCGCGAGAAGCCCAGCATCGCGTTCAACGGCGAGCGCAGTTCGTGGCTCATGCTCGCCAGGAACACGCTCTTCGCGCGGTTGGCCGCCGCCTCCGCGTCGGCGCGGCGCGCCTCGGCCTCGGCCAGCGCGCGGTTGTAGTCGGCGTCGGCCTTCGCGCGCTCCGTCTCGAAGCGCACCTGCATCGCCGCCGCCAGGTCGGTTGCCTTCTTCGACTGGATGCGCACGCGGGTCGCCATCGCGCGCCGCTCGAGCGCGAGCGCCCTCGCCAGGTCGCCGGCGGCTTCGTACTCCCGCGACAGCTCGCTGCACAGCTCGTCGGACACCGTCTTGCCTTCGGTGCCTTCGTCGATCGCGAGCGCCTGTTCCAGGTAGTGGATCGTGCCGGTCGCCGCGCTCGATCCGGCCGGCGGCGGCAACTGGTGCTCGCGGGCGATCGTGGCCAGCGCCTGCAGGCAGGCAGCCTGCCGCCAGCGCACGCCGGCCTTCACGTGGATCGCGATCGCCTCCTCGATCGCGGCGACGGCCTCGCCGCGGCGCCGAAAGCGCGACAGCACCAGCGACTTGCCGCGCAGCGCATCGGCCAGGTACCAGGTGCTGCGGCCGGCCCGCCGCTCGATCTCCTCGCTGACCGCATAGGCATCGGCCGCCGCCGCGTACTCGCCGAGGCTGACGCAGACGTCGCCCAGCAGCGTCGAGGCAATCGTGTGGAAGTTGCCGGTGCGCGCGCCCGAGCCGGCCAGCGCCTCGTTCAGCCACGCGCGCGCCGCCTCCGAGCGGCCCATCCGGTGCAGCGCCATGCCCATCCACGACAGGCTCAGCGTCAGCGTGGCCGGCCAGCCGGTCCTGCGGGCCAGCGCGACAGCGCGTTCCGCCCACTCCAGCCCCTGCGCCGGGTCGTTCAGGTTGATGAAGGCCCGGGTGACATTGCCGGCCACGATGATCGCCGTGCGCAATTGCCCAGCCACCAGCGCCAGCGAGAACGCGCGCTGGTTGACCGCGATCTCCTGCGCCAGCTCACCGCGGAACTGCGCGAACCAGCCGTTCGTCACCGCGATCCGCGCGTCGAGCCCGGCATGGCCCGACGGCGGGGCGGCACCGAGCACCGCGGCCCAGCGCGCGACCGCCGCCGCCGGCTCCTGCATGAACTGGCCGAGCGCCAGGCTGGCCTCGGCACAGCGCAGGCGCAGCTCGTCGCCGGCGCTGCGGTAGGCGGCCTGCGATTCGGCGAAACAGGCGTTGGCACGCGCCGGTTCGTCGGCATGAAATTGAAGCAGCATGGCCAGCGCGAGCCAGGCGTCGCCGGCCCCGGTGGCGTCGCCGATCGCGGCGAATCGCTCGCGCGCCTGCGACAAAAGCTGTTTCGCGGGCTCCAGCTCGGCGAACAGCCAGCGGGCTTCGCCCTCGACCAGCATCAGCCGCGCCTGGCAGCGGACCCGCTCGGTGTCGTCGCCGGCGGTCGTGTCCGGCGCGGCCGCACCGGCGGCCAGCAACGCCTGCGCCTCGTGCACCAGCAGCAACGCGCGCCGCGTGTCGCGTTGGCGCAGGTACCAGGCCAGCGCGGTCAGGCAAGGCAAACGCGAGCCACCATCGACGACGGCCAACTGCCGCTCAAGACCTTGAACGTCGTGATCCGCCCCGAAGTAGTCAAGGTCCATCGAGCGCCTGCCGGGAAACAACGGTCGAGGTATACGCGCCGGCGCCATCGCTCACAACGGTGGTTGCGCCGACATCCCCCCTGATCGAACGGGCGCCGGCGTCTGACGGATGCCCGTCGACGGCAGCGTCAGAGCGTCCGCACCATCTCGATGTGCGGAATGTCGACCTCCTCGAACACCGGCCCGCGCGGGGCGAAACCGGCCCGCAGGTAGAACGCCTCGGCCGAGGTCTGCGCATGCAGCACCGCTTCGCGGTAGCCCTGCTCGCGCGCCGCCTTCATCAGCGCATCGAGCACCGCGCGCCCGACGCCGCTGCCGCGCATCGCCTGCGTGACCGCCATGCGGCCGATCTTCGCGACGCCCGGCACATGCTCCAGCAGCCGGCCGGTCGCGAGCGCCGCGCCGAAATGGTTGTAGGCGACGGCATGCAGGCAGTCGGCGTCGGCATCGTCCCATTCGCGCTCCGGCGGGATGCGCTGCTCCTCGACGAACACCTCGGTGCGGATGCGCTGGGCATCGCGCCCCAGCTCGGCCCACCGGCCGACGCGCACCGCCACCATCGGCTTGCCGGCCTCGAAATCCTGCAGCAGCTCGCGCAGTTCCTGCGGCACCGGCTTCGAGGTGTGCGCGACCGGGTCGGCGAACACGTAGACCAGCTCGGCGCTGACCAGCAGCTGGTCCTGCCGGAAGGCGGCCGCGCTGAACACCATCGACGAGGTGCCGATGCGCCCGCAGCGCACGCCGATGTCGAGCACGTCGTCGTAGCGCGCCGAGCCTTCGTACTCGACCGTGCTCTTGCGCACGAACAGGTCGCCGCCCAGGTAGTGCATCGTCGACGCATACGGCATCGCCAGCGCCCGCCAGTAACCGGCGACCGCGGTGTCGAAGTACATCAGGTAGTGGCCGTTGAAGACGATCTGCTGCAGGTCGACTTCGGCCCAGCGCACGCGCAGCCGTTCGAGGAATCGGAAATCGGTGCGCTTCATGGGATCAAGGCCTTCTTCAGTGCGGCGGCGATGGCGTCCTGCGCGGCGACGGCTTCGTCGAGCTCGCGCGCCATCTTGATGAAATCGTGCGTGACGCCGCGGTACAGCTCCAGTTCGACGCCGACGCCGGCGGCGCGCAGCCGGTCGGCGTAGGCAACGCCCTCGTCGACCAGCGGATCGCATTCGGCCAGCACCACGCAGGCCGGCGCGACGCCGTCGAGATCGGGGGCATTCAGCGGTGCGAAGCGCCAGTCGCCGCGGTCGGCATGGGCGATGTAGTGACCGAAGAACCACTCGATGCCGCGCGCGTCGAGCAGGAAGCCTTCGGCGAACTCGCGGTGCGACGGGGTGTCGGAATAGGCCGTCGTGCCCGGCGTGATCAGCACCTGCAGCGCGAGCGGCAGGCCGATGTCGCGCGCATGGATCGCGCTGACCGCCGCCAGCGTGCCGCCGGCGCTGTCGCCGGCGACGGCCAGGCGGCGCGCGTCCAGCCCCAGCGTCCCGGCATGCGCGGCCAGCCATGCGAGCGCCGCCCAGGCGTCGTCCACCGCGGTCGGGAAGCGGTGCTCCGGCGCCAGCCGGTAGTCGATCGCGACCACCGCGGTGCCGCTGCGCAGCGCGAACTGGCGGCACAGGCTGTCGTGGGTTTCGAGGTTGCCGATCGTGAAGCCGCCGCCGTGCAGGTACATCGTCAGCGGCAGCCGGCCGGTCGACGGCGCGTAGAGCCGGGCCCGCAACGGCGTGCCATCGGCGGCCGGCAGCGTGAAGTCCTCGACGCGCGCCAGCGGCGCCCGCGGCGGGTCGATGGTTTCGGCGGCCGCGGTGTAGACCTCGCGGGCCTGCGCGACCGGCATGGTGTGGAACGGGGGACGCTTGGCGCGGCTGATGCGATACAGCAGGCTGCTCATCGCGGGGGTCAGGGGATGCGAGCTCACGGGGGGCGAGTGTGCCAGAGCATACTGGCCGGTCCATCGCAAACTCGTGGTCCGCCATGGCCTTCATCTACTACCTCACGCAGATCCAGCTCGACTTCGGCGCGCTCGCGCTGCTGCCGGCCGAATGCGAGCGCATCGGCATCGGCAAGCCGCTGGTCGTCACCGACGCCGGGGTGCGCGCGGCCGGCGTGCTGGACCAGGCGCTGGCGGCACTCGGCACCCTGCCCCATGCGGTGTTCGACGGCACGCCGTTCAACCCGACCGAGGCGGCGGTGCGTTCGGCGGTGCAGGTCTGGCGCGACCACGGCTGCGACGGGCTGATCGCGGTCGGGGGCGGCTCGAGCATGGACCTGGCCAAGGGCGTCGCGATCGCAGCGACGCACGACGGCCCGATGAAGACCTACGCGACCATCGAAGGCGGCAGCACGAAGATCAGCGACCGCGTCGCGCCGGTGATCGCGGTGCCGACGACCGCCGGCACCGGCAGCGAGGTCGCGCGCGGCGCGATCGTGATCGTCGACGACGGCCGCAAGCTCGGCTTCCACAACTGGAACCTGCTGCCGCGCGCGGCGATCTGCGACCCGGCGCTGACGCTCGGCCTGCCGCCGCTGCTGACGGCGGCGACCGGCATGGACGCGATCGCGCATTGCATGGAGACCTTCATGGCGCCGGCGGTGAACCCGCCGGCCGACGGCATCGCGCTCGACGGGCTGGAGCGCGGCTGGGGCCACATCGAGCGCGCCACCCGCGACGGCCAGGACCGCGATGCCCGCTGGAACATGATGAGCGCGAGCCTGCAGGGCGCGATGGCGTTCCAGAAGGGGCTCGGCTGCGTGCATTCGCTCAGCCACAGCCTGGGCGGCGTGAACCCGAAGCTGCACCACGGCACGCTGAACGCGATGTTCCTGCCGGCGGTGCTGCGCTTCAATGCGAGCGCGGGATCGATCGTGCGCGAACGGCGGCTCGCGCGCATGGCGCATGCGATGGGCCTGGGCGGCTGCGATGCCGAAGGCACCGAGATCGCCGATGCCGTGCGCGAGATGAACGCGCGGCTCGGACTGGCGCCGGGACTGCGGGCGCTCGGCGTCACCGAAGACCTGTTCGAACGCGTGATCGACGGCGCGATGGTCGACCACTGCCACAAGACGAACCCGCGGCTGGCGACGCGGGACGATTACCGGGAGATGCTGGCCGCGTCGATGTAGCCGTCCGGCCCGCCGCGCTCGACGATGCGCAACACGCGCCAGCCAGCAGGCCCCCCCCGCACCGCTCAGGCGTGCTTGCGCTCGTCGAAGAACTGTTCGTCTTCGGTCGAGCCCTTCAGCGCCGCGGTCGACGCCTCGCGTTCGATCGTCGTCGTCACCGCGTCGAAGTAGCCGGTGCCGACCTCGCGCTGGTGCTTCACCGCGGTGAAGCCTTTCTCGGCCGCGGCGAATTCGGCTTCCTGCAGCTCGACGAAGGCGCTCATGTTGTTGCGTGCATAGCCGTAGGCCAGGTTGAACATCGAGTAGTTCAGGCTGTGGAAGCCGGCCAGCGTGATGAACTGGAACTTGTAGCCCATCGCGCCGAGTTCGCGCTGGAACTTCGCGATCGTCGCGTCGTCGAGGTTCTTCTTCCAGTTGAAGCTCGGCGAACAGTTGTAGGCCAGCAGCTTGCCCGGGAACTTCTTGTGGATCGCATCGGCAAACGCCTTCGCGAACGCCAGGTCGGGCTTGCCGGTCTCGCACCAGATCATGTCGGCGTATTCGGCATACGCCAGGCCGCGGCTGATCGACTGCTCCAGCCCGTTGCGGGTGCGGTAGAAGCCTTCGACGGTGCGCTCGCCGGTGGTGAACGGCTTGTCGTTGTCGTCGACGTCGCTGGTCACCAGGTCGGCCGCTTCGGCATCGGTGCGGGCGAGCAGCACGGTCGGCGTGCCCATCACGTCGGCCGCGAGGCGCGCCGCCACCAGCTTGGCCACCGCTTCTCGCGTCGGCACCAGCACCTTGCCACCCATGTGGCCGCACTTCTTGACCGAGGCCAGCTGGTCCTCGAAGTGCACGCCGGCGGCGCCCGCCTCGATCATCGACTTCATCAGCTCGAAGGCGTTCAGCACGCCGCCGAAGCCGGCTTCGGCGTCGGCCACGATCGGCGCGAAGTAGTCGCGGTAGTCGGCATCGCCCGGGCCCTTGCCTTCGGACCACTGGATCTGGTCGGCACGCTGGAAGGTGTTGTTGATGCGGCGCACCACCATCGGCACCGAGTTCGCCGGGTACAGCGACTGGTCGGGGTACATCTCGCCGGCCAGGTTGGCATCGCCGGCGACCTGCCAGCCGCTCAGGTAGATCGCCTTCAGGCCGGCCTTCACCTGCTGCATCGCCTGGTTGCCGGTCAGCGCACCGAGCGAGTTGACGAAGGGCTCGGTGTTGACGAGGCTCCACAGCTTTTCGGCGCCGCGCTTGGCCAGCGTGTGCTCGATCTGCAGCGAGCCGCGCAGGCGCACGACATCGGCCGCGGTGTAGCCGCGCTTGATGCCCTTCCAACGCGGGTTCTCGGCCCAGTCTTTTTCAAGGGCGGCGATCTGTTGTTCGCGGGTCGCTTGGGTCATGTCGGTCTCCGGAAGTGTGAGAGGGTGAAAAAACGAGGACTTGATGACTTCAAGGATAGAAGCCATGCGTCCGTTTCGGAAGACTTATGTCTTATATAAGACTAAAAATATTAATCAATGAAATCAATGACTTGCAGTTTCATTTTCTGGATGTGAAACCAGCTCTTCCCATCTGGAAGAAAGCAACCGTGTGGCCCCTCACGACTTGCCACAATGCGAAATGACGTTTTCTTGATGTGGAAGCTGGCGCGTGCATGGAACCGCCCGCCTCCGCTTGTCACCAACGCGAAATGCTGCGCGGACAAGATCGCGGGCTTTCGAGGAGTGCCTTCGTGTCGAACCGTCGTCTGTCGAGCCGCGTGCGGCTGTCCCTGCTGGCTTGCGTGTGCGCGGGCCTGGGCGCGTGTGGTGGGGACAGCTCGTCGTCCAGCGATCCCGCGCCGTCGCTGACCATTTCCGGCACGGCCGCCGTCGGCAGTGCGCTGGCGAATGCACCGGTCGCCGTTCGATGCGCCGACGGCGCCCAGGGCAGCACCACCACCCGCGCCGACGGCAGCTACACCGTCGCGCTGAACGGCAAGCTGCCCTGCGTCCTCGAAGCCGATGCGGGCGCTTCCGGCAAGCTGCATTCGCTCGCCACCGGCAGCGTTGGCACCGCGACGGCGCACCTCACGGTGCTGACCGAGGCCACGGTCGGCAAGTTCTCGGCGGACACGGTGGCCTACTTCTCGGGCTTCAACGCCGCCGCGGCCACCGACCTGACGGCCGCCAAGGTCGCCGCGGCCCAGGCGGCGGTCAAGGCCGAGCTGGTCGCCAACGGCGTGACCATTCCTGCGCCGGTCACCGATTTCCTGACCGGCGCACTGGTCGCAGCGTCCGCCGGCACCGCCGGCAACGAGCACGACCAGCTGCTCGACGCGCTGGGCGCGAAGACCTTCAGCATCAAGCTGGTGGCGATGAACGATTTCCACGGCAGCATCACCACGCCGGCCGCCACCAACGGCGGCACGGTGACCCTGCCCGACCCCGCCAATGCGGCCGGCACCAAGGTCAACGTCGGCGGTGCCGCCTACCTGGCCACCGCGATCAAGGCGCTGCGGGCCAAGGGGCCGAACAGCGTCGTGGTGGGTGCCGGCGACATGACCGGCGCCTCGCCCTTCGTCTCGTCGGCGACGCACGACGAAGCCTCGGTCGACGTGCTGAACCGCATCGGGCTCGAGATCACGTCGGTCGGCAACCACGAGTTCGACTACGGCCGCGCCGAACTGCTGCGCAAGCAGAACGGCGGCTGCTTCCCGGCCTCCGGCGCGCAGGGGGTGGCGGGTGCCGACACCTGCTTCATGGACGCGGCCACCGGCACCTACTCGGCCAGCGGCGGCACGTTCAGCGGCGCGAAGTACAAGTACCTGGCCGCCAACGTGGTCGACCAGGCCACCGGCACGCCGGTGCTGCCGGCCACGGCCATCAAGCGTTTCGGCCCGGTGGCGGTCGGCTTCATCGGCCTGACGCTGAAGGGCACCACCGAGCTGGTGGCCGGCACCGGCATCGCCGGCCTGGCGTTCCAGGAAGAATCCGCGACGATCAACAGCCAGGCGAAGGCGCTGAAGGCCGCCGGCGTGCAGGCCGTCGTCGTGCTGATCCACCAGGGCGGCATCTCCACCGCAACCACCGTCAACGACAAGAGCTGCCCGGTCAGCTTCGGCGACCTCGGGACCATCCTCGACAAGCTCGGCACCGACGTCGACGTGGTCGTCAGCGGCCACAGCCACCAGGAATACGTCTGCAACTACACCGGCAAGGCCAGCGGCAAGCGCTACCTGGTCACGCAGACCGGCTTCTACGGCGGCGCGGTCACCGACATCGACCTCGGCGTCAAGCTGAAGACCGGCGTGACCTCGATCGACGCCGCCACGGTGCCGATCATCCAGGCCGACAACAACACCGGCGTGACGGTGCCCGCCGCCTTTGCCAGCTTCGCGAAGGATGCCGACATCGCCGCGCTGGTCAACAGCTACGTCGCCGTCTCGAACACGCTGGCGCAGAAGCAGGTCGGCACGCTCGGCGGCAACCTGATGCGGGCGCTGTTCACCGGCACCACCAACCGCGACGAATCGGCCGAAGGCGTGATGGGCTCGGTGATCGCCGACGCCTACCTGTACGGCACGCCGAACGGCGCCGACTTCGCGATGGTCAACCCGGGCGGCGTGCGCGCCGACCTGACCTGTGCCGCCGGTGCCACGCCGCCCTGCCCGGTGACCTACGCCCAGGTGAACACCGTGGCACCGTTCGCGAACACCGTCGTCAAGGTCTCCGTCACCGGCGCCCAGCTGGTCCGCCTGCTCGAGCAGCAGTGGGAAGCCCCGAACTGCACCGCCAAGTTCAACCCGGCGACGATGCAGTACGGCCGCCTGCTGCAGGTCTCCGGCGGGCTGACCTACAGCTTCGACAACAGCGTCAATGCCTGGACCTCCGGCGCGAGCCCGAACAACTGCGCGGCGGCAGGCACCGGGCATCGCGTGGTGGTGTCGTCGGTCAAGGTCAATGGCGTGGCGCTGGACCTGGCCAGGACCTACGTCGTCAGCACCAACAACTTCCTGGGTCTCGGCAGCGGCGGCGACAACTTCACCGTGCTCGCCACCCAGGGCAGCAACGTGGTGGACTCCAAGGTGATCGACCTCGATGCGCTGATCGCCTACTTCCGCGAGAAATCGCCGGTCGCGCCGACGACGCCTCGCATCACGCGCATCAACTGATGCGACGCATCGCAGCGCTGGCGGGCATCGGCCTGGTCGGCATGTCATGCGGCTTGCTCGCGCTGCCGGTCCACGCGCTCGACAAGCCGCGATGGCAGGCGTTGACCGACGCGGTGCAGCAGACCTCGCAGACCTGCCTGCACGAGATGCACCACGACACCGACGAATTCTCGGACTGCGTCGACGCAAGGCTGCTGCGTGCCGCCGGCAAGCCCGCGGAACAGCTCGGCACGGCCTACCTGGGCCTGGTCGGTTGCGTATCGGCGGCACGGATCGCGACCTTGCATTCGGACACCTGCGCCCGCGGCTACCTCGCGCGGGTGGACGCATTGCGCAAGCCTTTGAAGCTGAGCCACGAGGCCTTGTGCCCCACGGTGGCCGGCGACTGCCGCAGCCGGCTGGCGCAGATCGAGGCGCTGCGCAGGGACAGCAAGCCGAAGCGATAAACCGTGAGAATCGCGGGATGAGCAGCTTCGCCTTCCTGTCGAACAACGCCTTCCTGAAGGCACCCGCCACGTCGGCCGACACGCCGTTCGCGGTCGCCGGCATCGCATGGGACGGCTCGGTGACGAACCGTCCCGGCGCGCGCTTCGGGCCACGCGCGATCCGCGAGGCGAGCCACATGCTGTGCGACGGCACGCATCCGTTCTTCGACATCGCACTGGAAGGCCAGCTCGGCGATGCCGGCGACCTGCTGTTGCCGAACACCAGCCTCGAGCGCATGCGCGCAGCGATGGGTCCGCAGGTGGCGCCGCTGATCCGCCGGCACCACATGGCCTGGCTGGGCGGCGACCATTCGATCACGCTGCCCTTGCTGCGCAGCTATGTCGAGTGGCTGGGCAAGCCGCTGGCGGTGATCCATTTCGATGCGCACTGCGACACCTGGGAGGACCACTTCGGCGAGCCGAGCGGCCACGGCACCTGGGTCTACGAGGCGATCAACGAAGGCCTGGTGATCAAGGAGTGCTTCACGCAGATCGGCATCCGCTCGGCCGGCCAGCGCGAGGCGCGCGAGTACGTGCGCGACCAGGGCGGGCAGATCTTCACCGCCCGCGAGCTGCGCGGGCTCGACGGCGCGGTGCAGCTGCAGCCGGTGCTGTCGGCGATCCGCAGCCGGCTGTCGCGCCACGACCATCCGCCGGTCTACCTGAGCCTGGACATCGACTGCCTCGACCCGGCATTCGCGCCCGGCACCGGCACGCCCGAGCCGGGTGGGCTGTCGACCACGCAGGTGCTGACGGTGCTGGAGGAGCTGGCCGACCTGCCGTTCGTCGGGATGGATTGCGTGGAGGTCTCGCCGCCGTACGACCATGCCGAGCTGACCAGCTACGCGGCAGCGAGCTTCGTGTGGACCTACCTGTGCGGGCAGGTGGCCCGGCCTACACCGCCAGCGCCGTCGTCTTCTTGACGGTCCGCAGCACCAGCATCGAGTTCGATCGCACGACCCCCGGCAGCCGCTCCAGCACCTCGGTGTGGAAGCGCTCCAGGTCGCCGGCGTCGCAGTAGGTGAAGCGCAGCAGGTAGTCGTTGGTGCCGGCGACGTAGAAGCAGTCGAGGATCTCGGCCACGCCGCGCACCGCCTGCTCGAACTCGGCCATCGCCGCCTGCGTCAGCTTCTCGAGGTTGACGATCGTGAAGCTGGTGCCCGGCTGGCCGACCGCCTTCGAATCGATCAGCGCAACGTACTGCGCGATCACGCCGCCGTCTTCCAGCGCCTTCACGCGCCGCAGGCAGGCCGACGGCGACAGGTGAACCCGTTCGGCCAGGTCGACGTTGGCCAGCTTGCCCTCGACCTGCAAGACCCGCAGGATCTGGCGATCGATCGCATCGAGTTGCACCTTCGGCTTACTGCTTGCCATATCCTGCGAATCCTTGGACGTTTCGCCGCATGATATTGCTCAACGAACCCAAATCGGGCTGCGTTGCGCAAGCAAATTTCGCGACAGCCCGGCTAGACTGCGTGACGGAAATCACAAGCCATCTGGACCGCCTGTCATGGACAACACGCTCGACGCCCACTGGATGCCCTTCACCGCCAACCGGCAGTTCAAGCAGGCGCCGCGCCTGCTGTCCAAGGCCGAAGGCATGCACTACTGGACCCCGGAGGGCCGCCAGGTGCTCGACGGCGCCGCCGGCCTGTGGTGCGTGAACGCCGGCCATGCGCGGCCGAAGATCGTGCAGGCGATCCAGGCGCAGGCGGCCGAGATGGATTTCGCGCCGCCGTTCCAGATGGGCCACCCGAAGGCCTTCGAGCTCGCCGAGCGGCTGGTGCGGCTCGGGCCGGCCGAGCTGACCAAGGTGTTCTTCACCAACTCCGGCTCCGAAGCGGTCGAGACCGCGCTGAAAATGGCGATCGGCTACCACCGCGCCCGCGGCGAAGGCCAGCGCACCCGGCTGATCGGCCGCGAGCGCGGCTACCACGGCGTCAACTTCGGCGGCATCTCGGTCGGCGGGCTGGTCGCCAACCGCAAGATGTTCGGCAGCCTGCTGCCGGGCGTCGACCACATCCGCCACACGCACGACCCGCGCAACGCGTTCACGCAGGGCCAGCCGCTGCACGGTGCCGAGCTGGCCGACGACCTGGAGCGCCTGGTCGCGCTGCACGATGCATCGACCATCGCCGCGGTGATCGTCGAGCCGGTCGCCGGCTCCACCGGCGTGCTGGTGCCGCCGCAGGGCTACCTCGAACGGCTGCGCGCGATCTGCGACAAGCACGGCATCCTGCTGATCTTCGACGAGGTCATCACCGGATTCGGCCGCCTCGGCGCGCCGTTCGCCGCGACGAAGTTCGGCGTCACGCCCGACCTGATGACCGTCGCCAAGGGCCTGACCAACGGCGCGGTGCCGATGGGCGCGGTGTTCGCGAAGCAGCACGTGCACGACGCCTTCATGAACGGCCCGGAGCAGGCCATCGAGTTCTTCCACGGCTACACCTACTCGGCGCACCCGCTGGCCTGCGCCGCGGCGCTCGGCACGCTCGACACCTATGCCGACGAAGGCCTGCTGACGCGCGGCGAATCGATGGCCCCGACCTTCGAGCGCGCGGTGCATTCGCTGAAGGACTTGCCGAACGTGGTCGACGTGCGCAACCTCGGCCTGGTCGGCGGCATCGAGCTCGCGCCGATCGACGGCCAGCCCGGCAAGCGAGCGTTCTCGGTCTTCCTCGACTGCTGGGAGAAGGGCCTGCTGATCCGCACCACCGGCGACACGATTGCGTTGTCGCCGCCGCTGATCATCGAGAACAAGCACGTCGACCAGCTGATCGGGACCTTGTCCGACGCCATCAAGCGCGCCGCCTGAAAGACATTCATCAACCGAACGTCAAAGGGCCCTGCCTAGCGCCTACCGTATGAGCTTCCTGAGCGCCGACAGCGATCTCACCCGCCACTCGTACTACGCCGCGACCGTGCAGCGGGCGCCGGGCTTTCCCACGCTGTCGTCGTCGCTCGACTGCGATGTCGCGGTGGTCGGCGGTGGTCTCGCGGGGCTGTCGGCCGCGATCGAACTGGCCGACCGCGGCTACCGCGTCGCATTGCTCGAAGCCCGCGAGGTCGGCTGGGGCGCCTCGGGCCGCAACGGCGGCCAGGCCATCGCCGGCCTGGCCTGCGAGCAGACGGTGATCGAGGACCAGCTCGGCCTCGACGCATCGCGCCGCGTGTGGGCGATGACGCTCGAGGCGCTGGACCTGATCCACGAGCGCTGCAGGCGTTTCTCGATCGATTGCGACTGGCAGCCGGGCTACCTGAGCGTGGCCGTCAATGCCCGCAAGGCGCGCGAGCTGCACGACTGGCACGTGCTGATGCGCGAGCGCTACGACCACGACACCACCTGGATCGCGCCGGCCGACCTGCCGCAGTGGATCGCGAGCCCGCGTTTCCACAGCGGCGCGCACGATGCACGCTCGGGGCACCTGCATCCGCTGAAGTACAGCCTGGGGCTCGCGCGCGCCGCGGCCAGCCTCGGCGTGCAGCTGTTCGAGCAGTCGCCGGTCACGTCGATCACGCCCGGCCCCACGGTGCGGCTCGCCACACCGCAAGGCGAGCTGCGCGCGAAGCACGTATTGCTCGCCGGCAACGTCTACCTGCAGGGCCTCGCGCCGCAGCTCGAACGCCGCATCATGCCGGTCGGCACCTATATCGTGGCCTCGCGGCCGATGGCCCCCGAGCTGGCGCAGTCGCTGATCCCGTCGCGCTCGGCCGTGTGCGACACCAACTTCGTGCTCGACTACTTCCGCCCGACACCCGACCACCGCATGCTGTACGGCGGACGCGTCAGCTACAGCACCAGCACGCCGATCAACCTCGCGGCCAGCATGCAACGCCGCATGGCGCACACCTTCCCGCAGCTGAAGGACACCGCGGTCGAGTTCTCGTGGGGCGGCTTCGTCGACATCAGCATGAACCGCGCGCCCGATTTCGGGCGCCTGCCCGCCGAGGGTGCAGGCGCCGGCGCGAAACCGCACCACGACAACATCTACTACCTGCAGGGGTTCTCGGGCCACGGCCTCGCGCTGACCGGCCTCGCCGGCAAGCTGGTCGCCGAGGCGATCGACGGCCACGCGGCCCGCTTCGACACCTTCGCGGCACTGCGACACCGCCCGTTCCCCGGCGGCCCGCTGCTGCGCACGCCGGCCCTCGTGATGGGCATGGCGTACTACCGCCTGAAGGACATGCTGTGAGTGCCGCGGCGAGGTTCCTTCCGATTGACTTTGTGCCTCGTGGGGTCAAACTCACAGGCACGCTCATTGCTCCACGTCTGTTGACAGCAAGCCCAGTGTGCTGTCGCTCAACAAGCGACACGCAGCAAGCCCAATGAAAACACCCAACAAGCCGGTCGTCCTGGTCCCCGCGTGCAACCGACTGGTCGGCCTGCATCCCTTCCACATCGCGGGCAAGAAGTACATCGACGCGGTGCGCCTGGCCGGCTGCCTGCCGCTGGTCGTGCCCTCGTCCACCGCGGCCGAGATCGACGAACTGCTCGACGTCGCCGACGGCGTGCTGCTGACCGGCTCGCCGTCGAACGTGCACCCGAGCCACTTCGGCGAAGAGGTGCACGACCCGTCGCTGCCGCTCGACCCCGACCGCGACGACTGGACGCTGCCGATGATCCCGCGCGCCCTCGAACGCGGCATCCCGCTGTTCGCGATCTGCCGCGGTTTCCAGGAGGCCAACGTCGCGCTCGGCGGCTCGCTGCACCAGGCCGTGCAGGAGGTGCCGGGCCAGCGCGACCACCGCGGCGCGCCGCACCTGAAAGACGCGCCGCCCGAGGTGGTCTACGACTTCGCGCACGAGGTCACCGTGGTGCCCGGCGGCACGCTGGCGGGCATCGTCGAGAAGCCGTCGTTCCAGGTGAACTCGGTGCACGGCCAGGGCGTCAACAAGCTCGCGCCGGGGCTGCGCGTCGAGGCGCGCGCACCCGACGGCCTGGTCGAGGCCTTCTCGATGGCCGAGGCCAAGTCCTTCAACCTCTGCGTGCAATGGCACCCCGAATGGCAGGCCGCGCAGAACCCGATCTCGCTGCGCCTGTTCAAGGCCTTCGGCGCCGCCTGCCAGTCGTTCCGCGACCGCCACCGGGAGCCGCACCGCGACCCCGACCGTTAGGTGCGTTCCACCCTGCCCTGACGCTCGACCCAACCGCCGGTCACCCTCGATCTGCGGCCAACGAATCAAACAGGTGATCCCATGGTGGACAAGAACAACTTCAATTTCAGCGACCTCGAACAGTGGCTCAACGACCGCCGCGTGACCGAGATCGAATGCCTGGTGCCCGACCTCACCGGCGTGGCCCGCGGCAAGATCCTGCCGCGCGAGAAATTCACCGAAGACCGCGGCATGCGGCTGCCCGAGGCCATCGTCGCGATCGGCGTCACCGGTGAATTCCCCGAGGAAGGCCCTTACTACGACGTGATCCACGCGACCGACCGCGACATGCACCTGCGCCCCGACCCGAGCACGGTGCGCATCGTGCCGTGGGCGGTCGACCCGACCGCGCAGGTCATCCACGACTGCTTCGACCGCGACGGCAAGATGATTCCCTACGCGCCGCGCTCGGTGCTGCGCAACATCTGCGACCTGTATGCCGCCGAAGGCTGGGACCCGGTGGTCGCGCCCGAGCTCGAGTTCTACCTGATCGAGCGCAGCACCGACCCGAACCAGCCGCTGCGCCCGCCGAAGGGCCGCAGCGGCCGCGCCGAGACCTCGCGCCAGGCCTATTCGATCGATGCGGTGAACGAGTTCGACCCGCTGTTCGAAGACATCTACGCCTACTGCGAGCAGATGGAACTGAACGTCGACACGCTGATCCACGAGGTCGGCGCGGGCCAGATGGAGATCAACTTCTTCCACGACCACCCACTCGGGCTGGCCGACGAGGTGTTCTTCTTCAAGCGCACGATCCGCGAGGCCGCGCTGCGCCACGAGATGTACGCCACCTTCATGGCCAAGCCGATGGCCAACGAACCCGGCAGCGCGATGCACGTGCACCAGAGCGTCGTCAGCAAGCTGACCGGCAAGAACATCTTCAGCAACGAGGACGGCTCGCCGTCGAAGGAGTTCTTCTGGTACATCGGCGGGCTGCAGAAGTACACGCCGGCGGCGATGGCGCTGTTCGCGCCCTACGTCAACTCGTACCGCCGGCTCGCGCGCTCGACCGCGGCGCCGATCAACATCCAGTGGGGCACCGACAACCGCACGGTCGGCATCCGCTCGCCGGTGGCGACGCCGGCCGCGCGGCGGGTCGAGAACCGCGTGATCGGTGCGGATGCGAACCCCTACGTGGCGCTGGCTGCCACGCTCGCCTGCGGCTACCTCGGCATCAAGAACCGGATCGAGCCGGCCGCCGAGTGCAAGGGCGACGCCTACCTGTCGGAGTACCAGCTGCCGCGCTCGCTGAGCGAAGCGCTGGGCTGGTTGTCGGACGAGAAGGACCTGCACGACGTGCTCGGCAAGCCGTTCATCACCGTCTACTCCGAGGTCAAGGAGATCGAGCACGACGAGTTCATGAAGGTGATCTCGCCGTGGGAGCGCGAGCACCTTCTCCTCCACGTCTGACCGGGAGACCTCCGATGGACCACACCACCTCACGCAGCACGCGCGACTGGCAGGCCGCCGACACGGCCCACTACCTGCACCCGTTCACCGACTACAAATCGCTGTCGTCCAAGGGCTCGCGCATCATCACCAAGGCCGACAACATCTACCTGTGGGACAGCGAGGGTCACAAGATCCTCGACGCGATGTCCGGCCTGTGGTGCGTCAACGTCGGCTACGGCCGCCAGGAGCTGATCGATGCCGCCACCGCGCAGCTGAAGCAGTTGCCGTTCTACAACTCGTTCTTCCAGACCGCGACGCCGCCGGCGATCGAGCTGGCAGAGCTGCTGGCGCAGGTGACGCCGCCGCAGTTCAAGCACGTGTTCTTCAGCGGCTCGGGTTCCGAGGGCAACGACACCGTCGTGCGCATGGTGCGCCGCTACTGGGACGTGCTCGGCCAGCCCGAGCGCACGGTGATCGTCAGCCGCCACAACGCGTACCACGGCTCGACGATGGCCGGCGCGTCGCTCGGCGGCATGAGCGGCATGCATGCGCAGGGCGGGCTGCCGATTCCGGGCATCGTGCACATCGAGCAGCCGTTCTGGTTCGAGAACGGCCAGGGGATGAACCGCGACGAGTTCGGCATCCGCGCGGCCGACTGGCTCGAAGCGAAGATCCTCGAGGTCGGCGCCGACAAGGTGGCGGCGTTCATCGGCGAGCCGGTGCAAGGCGCCGGGGGCGTGATCGTGCCGCCGTCGAGCTACTGGCCGGCGATCCAGCGCATCTGCGACAAGCACGGCATCCTGCTCGTCTCCGACGAGGTCATCACCGGCTTCGGCCGCACCGGCCGCTGGTTCGGCTGCGAGACGATGGGATTCAAGCCCGACCTGATGACCTTCGCGAAAGGCGTGACCTCCGGCTACATCCCGCTCGGCGGCGTGATGGTCGGCGAGCGCATCGCGAAGGTGCTGATCGAGCAAGGCGGCGAGTTCAACCACGGCTACACCTACTCCGGCCACCCGGTGGCCTGCGCGGTGGCGCTGGCCAACATCCGGCTGATCCAGCGCGAGGGGCTGGTCGACCGCGTGCGCGACGAGCTCGGCCCGTACCTCGCGGCGCGCTTCGCCGAGCTCGGCGAGCACCCGCTGGTCGGCGAGGCGCAGACCTGCGGAATGATGGGCGCGCTGCAGCTGGTGAAGGACAAGGCGTCGAACCGCGTGTTCGACCCCTCGCTCGAGGTCGGCATGGTGTGCCGCGGCCACTGCTTCGGCAACGGGCTGATCATGCGTGCGGTCGGCGACCGGATGATCGTCGCGCCGCCGCTGGTGATGACGATCGCGCAGCTCGACGAGATGGTCGCGCTGATCCGCAAGTGCCTCGACCTCACGCTCGCCGACGTCAGGTCGCGCAGCTGGCTCTGAATTCACGCCCGGAGTTTTTCAACATGAAGGACATGACCATGAAGCAGGTGTTCGGTGCATTGGGATGCGCGTTGGCCGTCGTGCTGTGGGGCACGCCGGCCGTCGCGCAAGAGGAAGACAAGGTCATCAACATCTACAACTGGTCCGACTACATCGCCGACGACACGCTGGCGAACTTCGAGAAGGAGACCGGCATCAAGGTGCGCTACGACAATTTCGACAACAACGAAATCGTCCACGCGAAGCTGGTCGCCGGCAAGAGCGGCTACGACGTGGTGGTGCCGTCGTCGTACTGGGCCAAGCTGCAGGCCGACGGCGGGCTGCTGCGCAAGCTCGACAAGAGCAAGCTGCCGAACCTGAAGAACATGGACCCGCAGACGCAGGCGACGCTCGCGAAGCTGGATCCGGGCAACGACTACATGGTCGACTGGCTGTGGGGCTACACCACGGTGGGCATCAACGTCGACAAGGTGAAGGCGGCGCTCGGCAGCCTGCCGATGCCCGACAACGCCTGGGACCTGGTGTTCAAGCCGGAGTACATCGGCAAGCTCAAGTCCTGCGGCGTGTCCTTCCTCGACTCGCCGACCGACATCGTGCCGGCCGCGATGCACTACCTCGGCAAGCCGGCGTTCTCGCGCAATGCCGGCGACTACCAGGCGGTGCCGGACCTGCTGAAGAAGATCCGCTCGTCGGTGACGCTGTTCAGCTCGTCGGGCTACATCAACGACATGGCCAACGGCTCGATCTGCGTCGCGCTCGGCTGGTCGGGCGACATCAACATCGCCCGCCAGCGCGCGATCGACAGCAAGACCGGGCAGAAGATCGAGGCGCTGATCCCGAAGACCGGCGGCGTGCTGTTCTTCGACACGATGGTGATCCCGGCCGACGCGCCGCACCCGGACAACGCGCACAAGTTCATCAACTACATCATGAAGCCCGAGGTGCACGCGTCGCTGACGAACAAGGTGTTCTACGCGAACCCGAACAAGGAATCGCGCAAGTTCATCAAGCCCGAGGTGGCGAGCAACCCGACGGTGTTCCCGGGCGATGCCGACATGCAGAAGATGGCACTGCCGGAGGCGGTGACCAACGACATCCGGCGCACGATGACGCGCATCTACACCTCGTTCAAGACCGGCATCTGATGGCCCACCCCCGAGGCGCTGACGCGGGCCCCCTCGGGCTGACGCCCTCTCCCCCTCAAGGGGACGCCGCCAGCGGCCCGGCAAAGCCGGTTCCGCGGCGGCCGCTTGATCTCAGCTCTTTGCGTGGATCTTCCCAATGACGGATACATCTCAAGGCGGCTTTCTTCGCATCGAGGATGTGGTGAAGGATTTCGGCGGCGGTGCCGTCGCGGTCAACCACGTCAGCGTCGACATCGCGAAGGGCGAGATCTTCGCGCTGCTCGGCTCGTCGGGCTGCGGCAAGACGACGCTGCTGCGCATGCTCGCGGGCTTCGAGACGCCGACCTCGGGCCGCATCGTGCTCGACGGGAAGGACCTGGCCGGCCTGCCGCCGTATGCGCGGCCGCTGAACATGATGTTCCAGTCGTATGCGCTGTTCCCGCACCTGACGGTCTGGGACAACATCGCCTTCGGCCTGCGACGCGACCGGCTGCCGAAGGCCGAGATCGCCGAGCGGGTCGACGCGATGCTGAAGCTGGTGCAGCTGACGAAGTACGGCCAGCGCAAGCCGCACCAGCTGTCGGGCGGCCAGCAGCAGCGGGTGGCGCTGGCGCGCAGCCTGGCGAAGAAGCCGCAACTGCTGCTGCTCGACGAGCCGCTGGGCGCGCTCGACAAGAAGCTGCGCGAGGAAACGCAGATCGAGCTGGTGAACATCATCGAGGAGGTCGGCGTGACCTGCGTGATGGTGACGCACGACCAGGAAGAAGCGATGACGATGGCCTCGCGGATCGCGGTGATGAGCGAAGGCCGCTTCCTGCAGGTGGGCCCGCCGGCCGACATCTACGAGACGCCGGCCACGCGCTTCGTCGCCGATTTCATCGGCAACGTGAACCTGATGGACGGTGCGGTCACCGAAGACCAGCCCGACCATGTCGTGATCACCTGCCCGGACTGCACGCACTACGTCGGCCACGGCATCACCGGCACCGAAGGCATGGAGGTCACGGTGGCGTTGCGGCCCGAGAAGATCCAGCTGTCGCGCCAGGTGCCGGCCGGCGAGCACGGCCCGCACAACCGGGCCCGCGGCAAGGTGAAGAACCTGGCGTACTTCGGCAGCTTCACGGTGTTCCACATCCAGCTGCCGAGCGGCGCGATGCTGAAGGTCAGCCAGAACAACGCCGAGCGGCACCGCGACGACGTGATCACCTGGGACGACGAGGTGTGGGCGCATTGGTCGCCGTCTGCCCATGTCGTGCTGACGCAATGAAAGCCCGGCCATGAAAGCCCCCACCTGGTGGCGCGGCCGCAGCGCCGTCATCGGCATCCCCTACCTGTGGCTGCTCGCGTTCTTCCTCGCGCCGTTCCTGATCGTGCTGAAGTACAGCCTGTCGGAAATGGGCGCCGTGACGCCGAACGACATCACCAGCGTGGCCGACGGCGCGCTGAAGATCACGCTGAAGTTCGGCAACTACGTCTTCATGACCGGCGACGCGCTGTACTTCAAGGCCTATGTGTCGAGCCTGAAGTTCGCGCTGATCACCACCGTGCTGTGCCTCGCGATCGGCTACCCGTTCGCCTACTTCATGGCCCGGGCGAAGCAGAGCCTGCAGCCCGCCCTGCTGATGCTCGTGATGCTGCCGTTCTGGACCTCGTTCCTGCTGCGCGTCTACGCGTGGAAAGGCCTGCTCGAGGAGAACGGCTGGGTGCACCGCCTCGTGGTCGGGTTGCACCTCGATACGCTGCTCGTGCAGGCGCAGATGATCGACGTGCCCGGCAAGCTGATGAACACGCCCTTCTCGCTGGTGATCGGCATGACCTACACCTACCTGCCGTTCATGATCCTGCCGCTGTACGCCAACCTCGCGAAGATGGACCTGCGGCTGCTCGAGGCCGCGGCCGACCTCGGCGCGACGCCCTGGCAGGCGTTCTGGCGCATCACCGTGCCGCTGTCCAAGGCCGGCATCATCGCCGGCTCGATGCTGGTCTTCATTCCCTGCGTCGGCGAGTTCGTCACCCCCGAGCTGCTCGGCGGACCGCAGACGCTGATGATCGGCCGCGTGCTGTGGGACGAGTTCTTCAGCAACAACGACTGGACCATGGCCTCCACCGTTGCCGTCGTGCTGGTGCTGCTGATCGTGTTCCCGCTGGCGCTCTTCAACAAGTACCAGGTCGAAAGCCAGGAGCGCAGGCGATGAGCGGCACCGTGCACCCGAAGGCCGCGTGGTTCGGCCGCGCCTGGCTGGCCGGCGGCTTCGTGTTCCTGTACCTGCCGATCGTCACGCTCGTCATCTACTCGTTCAACGCGTCGCCGCTGCCCACCGTGTGGGGCGGCTTCACGCTCGACTGGTACGGCAAGCTGGCCCACGACCGCGAGATGCTGTCCGGCCTGTGGCTGTCGCTGAAGATCGCCTTCCTCAGCGCCTGCGGCTCGGTCGTGCTGGGCACGCTGGCGGCGTTCTCGCTCGTCAAGTACCGGCGCTTCACCGGCCGCACGCTGTTCAACGGGCTGGTCAACGCGCCGCTGGTGATGCCCGAGGTGATCTGCGGGCTGTCGCTGCTGCTGATGCTGGTGTCGGTGCAGAAGGCGGTCGGCTTCCCCGAGCGCGGGTTGATGACGATCTGGCTCGGCCACCTGCTGCTCGGCATGTCGTACGCCACCGTCGTCGTGCAGGCCCGCCTGCAGGACCTGAACCCGTCGCTCGAAGAGGCCGCGATGGACCTCGGCGCGCGGCCCTGGCAGGTGTTCACGCTGGTCACGCTGCCGATGATCGGCCAGGCGCTGGCTTCGGCCTGGCTGCTCACCTTCAGCCTGTCGCTCGACGACGTGGTGGTGTCGGCTTTCCTCTCCGGCCCCGGCGCCACCACGATGCCGCTGGTGATCTTCTCGCGCGCCCGGCTCGGGCTGAACCCGAGCGTCAATGCGGTCGCCACCGTGATCATCGTGGTCGTCGCCGTCTGCGTCGCGGCGGCCAGCCTCTGGATCGCGCGCGCCGAGCGGCGCCGCCTGCAGGAAATGAACGCGGCCCAGCGTGGCGCCTGACATCGCAACACCCCGAATCCAACCCCGAGGAGAAAACCGATGAAGTTCGCGAAGCTCTCGACCCTGGCGCTGGCGATCGCCGCCGCGTTCGCGGCCCCCGCCCAGGCGCAGTCGAACAAGGAGTTGATGGACGAGTTGAAGGCGATGAAGCAGCGCATCGCGGACCTGGAGAAGAAGCTGGCCGAGAAGTCGGCCGCCGAGGTGAAGCCCAGCGAGAAGACACAGGAGAAGCAGTGGGGCATGACCCCCGAGCAGGTGCAGGACTTCAACCGCATCGCGGTGAAGACCGAGGCGCTCGAAGACGCGATGGAAGCGCAGGGGCTGAAGGGCCTGAAGATCAGCGGCTACTTCGACCCGAGCTACATCTACAACAAGAACCAGCACCGCGCCGGTTTCCAGTTCCTGAACCGCGTCTCGGACGACGGCTACAACTACGACAACTCCTACTTCGGCGTCGCGAGCCTCGATTTCCAGAAGGAGATGGAAGGCGGCACCCGGTGGCGCCTGACGCTGATGCCCAACCGCGGTGCCGGCTCGATCGCCGACCCGGACGGCAACAGCATCGTCCACGAGGCCTCGGTGTCGGTCCCGATCGGCGACCTGCAGACGCGCTTCCTCGCCGGCCAGATCCCCGACTGGTCGGGCTACGAGTACGTGCAGCCGACGCTGACCAAGCTGGTC
This sequence comes from Rhizobacter sp. SG703, assembly GCF_012275445.1. Lineage (GTDB taxonomy): Bacteria > Pseudomonadota > Gammaproteobacteria > Burkholderiales > Burkholderiaceae_C > Rhizobacter. The sequence continues at coordinate 260,861 of NZ_JAAZQK010000001.1, forward strand.
ACGCGCGGCCTGCTGCTCGACTTCACCGAGCCGACCGCCTACACCGGCGCCGGCATGGAATTCATCCGCGGCAAGTGGGACAGCAAGTTCGTCATTGCGAACTACAACAAGACCAAGCAGGGCGCGAACCAGAAATCGCCGGTGTTCGCCTACCGCGTCGACTACTCGAAAGGCGAGTTCAACGGCTTCGGCTTCGCCGGCGTGCACGGCAAGGTCGCCAACTTCTCCGAAAGCGCGATCGACCCGAACACGCTGGAGGTGATCCCGCAGGACGACACCCGCCTCGACCTGTTCGAGATCGACGGCTACTTCATCCGCGGCGACTGGACGGTGCAAGGCCAGGTCGGCTTCGGGCGGCAGCGCAATGCGGCTATCGTGCCGGCCGCGGACGGCAGCCTGCGCGATGCGCAGTGGTGGGGGGCGTCGGCGCTCGCGGCCTACAAGTTCGAGCCGCGCTTCGAAGGCGTGGTGCGGGTCGACTACATCAACAACAAGAAGAACGGCGGCGGGCTGCTGCAGTACTCGGTCGCGGACGACCGCAACGGCATCGGCCCCGACCCGGCGCTGGGCTGCGCGCCGGGCGCGCTGGTCGACGGCTGCGACGAAGGCGCGAACCGCTATGCGCTGGCGGTCGGCTTCAACTACCTGATGACGCGCAACACGACCCTGAAGGCCGAATACCGGCTCGATCGCGCGACACTGCCGGTGTTCATCGACGCCAACGACGGCAGCTACAAGAAGAGCAACCACCTGCTGGGCGCGTCGGTGGTCGTATCGTTCTAAGAGCTCAATCCCTGCTCAGGGCGAACGGTTTTGCAGAGGAGACGAGATGAACTCGATTGACTGGACCGCCCGCGCTGCGGCGCTTCAACTCGACGGCCGCGCCTTCATCGGCGGCCAGCGCGTCGCGGCGCTCGCCGGCGAGACCTTCGGCTGCGTGTCGCCGCTCGATGGCCGCACGCTGGCCCCGGTGGCGCGCGGCCAGGCGGCCGACATCGATGCGGCGGTGCTGTCGGCGCGCCGAGCCTTCGACGACGGCCGCTGGGCGCGCAAGGCGCCGGCGCAGCGCAAGAAGGTGCTGCAGCGCTTCGCCGAGCTGATCCTCGGCGCGAAGGAGGAGCTGGCCCTGCTCGAGACGCTCGACATGGGCAAGCCGATCAAGTACAGCCTGAGCGTCGACGTGCCGTCCACCGCGCGCTGCATCGCCTGGTATGCCGAGGCGGTCGACAAGGTCTACGACGAGATCGCGCCGACGCCGCACAGCGCGCTGGCGCTGATCACGCGCGAGCCGATGGGCGTGATCGGCGCGATCGTGCCGTGGAACTACCCGATGATCATGGCCTCGTGGAAGCTCGGCCCGGCACTCGCCGCCGGCAACAGCGTGGTGCTGAAGCCGAGCGAGAAATCGCCGCTGACCGCACTGCGCCTGGCCGAGCTCGCGCTGCAGGCCGGCCTGCCCGACGGCGTGTTCAACGTCGTGCCCGGCTACGGCCACGAGGCCGGCGAGGCGCTCGCGCTGCACCCGCAGGTCGATGCGATCGGCTTCACCGGGTCGACCCGCGTCGGCCGCAAGATGCTGGAGTACGCCGGGCGCAGCAACCTGAAGCGGGTCTACAACGAGCTGGGCGGCAAGTCGGCCTTCGTCGTGTTCCCCGATTTCGACGACCTGCAACGCGCCGCGCAGACGGTGGCCGGCAGCATGTTCTTCAACCAGGGCGAATCGTGCAATGCGCCGTCGCGGGTGTTCGTGCACGACAGCATCGCCGACGATTTCGTGAAGACGGTGACGGTCGAGGCGCCGAAGTACCGGCCGGGCGACCCGCTCGACGCCGGCACCGAGCTCGGCGCGCTGGTCGACGACACGCAGCTGCGCACGGTGATGGGCTACATCGATGCCGGCCAGTCCGAGGGCGCCCGGCTCGCGGCGGGCGGCCGGCAGGCGCGCCAGGACAGCGGCGGCTACTTCGTCGAGCCGACGGTGTTCGACGGCGTGTCCAACACGATGAAGATCGCGCGCGAGGAGATCTTCGGGCCGGTGCTGTCGGTGATCCGCTTCAAGACCGAGGAAGAAGCGGTCGCGATGGCGAATGACAGCGCCTACGGGCTGCAGGCGAGCGTCTGGAGCAGCAACATCAACCGTGCGCACCGCGTGGCGCGGGCACTGCGCGCCGGCACGGTGCACGTCAACCAGTACGACGAAGACGACATCACGGTGCCGTTCGGCGGCTTCAAGCAGAGCGGCAACGGGCGCGACAAGTCGCTGCATGCATTCGACAAGTACACCGAGCTGAAGACGACCTGGATCCGGCTCGACTGACCGGGGAACCGTGATGAACCACTCCCTCAACGAACAACTGATGGCCCGCAAGGCCGCCGCCACGCCTCGCGGCGTCGGCGTGATGGGCAGCTTCTTCGCCGACCATGCCGAGAACGCCGAGCTGTGGGACGTCGAAGGCCGGCGCTTCCTCGACTTCGCCGGCGGCATCGCGGTGATGAACACCGGCCACCGCCACCCGAAGGTCGTCGCGGCGATCGAGGCGCAGCTGAAGCGCTTCACCCACACCTGCTACCAGGTCGTGCCCTACGAGGGCTACATCGCGCTGGCCGAGCAGCTCAATGCGCTGACGCCCGGCCGCCATGCGAAGAAGACCGCGTTCTTCAGCACCGGCGCCGAAGCGATCGAGAACGCGGTGAAGATCGCGCGCGCCCACACGAAGCGCTCCGGCGTGATCGCGTTCGGCGGCGCCTTCCACGGGCGCAGCCTGTTCGCGGTCGCGCTGACCGGCAAGGTACAGCCGTACAAGGCCGGCTTCGGCCCGTTCCCGCCGGAGATCTACCACGTCCCCTTCCCTGCCGAAGGCACGCACCTGGCCGACGTGCAGAAGGCGGTGCAGCACCTGTTCAAGGCCGACATCGAAGCGTCGCGGGTCGCCGCCATCGTGTTCGAACCGGTGCAGGGCGAAGGCGGCTTCAACGTGATCCAGGCCGACGCGCTGCGCTGGCTGCGCGCACTGTGCGACGAGCACGGCATCGTGCTGATCGCCGACGAGGTGCAGACCGGGTTCGGCCGCACCGGCCGGCTGTTCGCGATGGAGCATTTCCCCGACGTGCTGCCCGACATCCTGGTCAGCGCCAAGTCGCTGGCCGCCGGGCTGCCGCTGTCGGCGGTGACCGGCCGCGCCGAGGTCATGGACGCGCCCTCGCCGGGGGGACTTGGCGGCACCTATGCCGGCAACCCGCTGGCGATCGCCGCGGCGCATGCGGTGATCGGCGTGATGCACGACGAACAGCTGCCCGCGCGCGGCCAGGCGCTCGGCGACCGGCTGAAGGCGGTGCTGAACGAGTCGCGCGCTGCCGTGCCGCAGATCGTCGACGTGCGCGGTCTCGGCGCGATGGTGGCGGTGCAGTTCAACCGTGCCGGCACCGACGCGCCCGACGCCGCGTTCACGAAGCAGGTGCAGGCCGAAGCGCTGCAGCGCGGGCTGATCCTGCTGAGCTGCGGCGTCGATGCCAACGTGATCCGCTTCCTGTTCCCGCTGACGATTCCCGAGGCGCATTTCGCCGAGGCGACCGCGATCCTGCAGGCTTCGCTGAAGGCCGCGGCGGCCCGCCCCGCATGAAGGAACTCCACGGGCCGCTTCGCGAGCGCCTGCAGGCCGAGGGCGTGCACACGCTGGTTGCACAGTTCACCGATGTGCACGGCGTCGCGAAGGGCAAGTACGTGCCGCTCGCGCATCTCGACAGCCTGCTGGCCGAAGGCGCCGGCTTTGCCGGTCCGTCGATCTGGGGCACCGGGCTGCCGCGCACCGGTCCGCGCGCGGAGTACTTCGGCCGCGGCCAGCCCGAGACCGCGCGCGCATTGCCGTGGATGCCGGGGTATGCGCGCATTGTCTGCGATGGCTTCGTCGCCGGCGAGCCCTTCGACGCCTGCCCGCGCCAGGTGCTGAAGCGCCAGCTGGCGCGGCTCGCCGAACGGGGCTGGACGCTGCGCACCGGCATCGAGCCGGAGTTCTTCCTGCTGCGCCGCACGGCCGACGACGGCATCGCGCCGGCCGATCCGCACGACACGCTCGACAAGCCGTCGTACGACCTGAAGACGCTGCCGCGCCAGGCCACCTTCCTGCACGAGCTGAGCGACGCGCTGACCGCCTGCGGCCTCGACGTGTTCCAGGTCGACCATGAAGACGCGCACGGCCAGTACGAGCTGAACTTCCACCATGCCGACGCGCTGCAGAGCGCCGACCACCTGATGCTGTTCAAGCTGGCCGCGCAGGCGCTGGCCGAGCGGCACGGCAGCATCTTCTCGATGATGCCGAAGCCGTTCGCGAACCAGCCGGGCAGCGGCATGCACTTCCATGTGTCGCTGTGGGCCGGCTCCGATTGCGTGTTCGCCGACCGGCAGCAGCCGCTGTCGACGCTGGCTGGGCAGTTCATCGCCGGCGTGCTGGCGCATTCGGCCGCGCTGTGCGCGCTGGCCGCGCCGACCGTCAACGGCTACAAGCGGCTGGTGGTCGGCGAATCGTTGTCGGGCACCAGCTGGGCGCCGGCCTACGTGGCGCACGGGCCGAACAACCGCACCGCGCTGGTCCGCACGCTCGGCGGCCGCTTCGAATGGCGCCTGCCGGATGCGTCGGCCAACCCGTACCTGGCGACGGCCGGGCTGATCGCCGCCGGGCTCGACGGCATCGCCCGCGCGCTCGACCCGGGGCCGGCCTGCACCGACGACCTGTTCGCGCTGAGCCTGGCGCAGGTCCGCGAGCGCGGCATCGGGCTGCTGCCGCAAAGCCTGGGCGAGGCGGTCGACGCGCTCGAGGCCGACGGCGTGGTCCGCGCGGCGCTGGGCGAGACCTTGTCGGCGGAGTTCATCCGGCTCAAGCGCGCCGAGTGGACCGACTATGCGCGCCATGTGAGCGGCTGGGAGATTGCGCGGTACGCTTCGGCGTTCTGAGCCCTCCCCTGTGCCCCTTCTCCTCCTTCTCGAATGAACTCTTCGTCTTCGGCCCCGGTGGCCGCCCACCGCGCGCACGCGCCGTGGATCGCCTACCTCTGCCTCGGCAGCTCGATGGCCCTGGTGGGCAGCTATGTGGGGCTGTCGAAGCTGCTGCTGGCGGTGTTCCCGGTCTTCCTGCTGGCCTGGCTGCGCTTCGGCATGGCGGCGGTCGCGATGGCCGGCTGGGTGAAGCGCCGGCCCGGCGAAACGCCGCTGAGCCGGCACGACCGCATCCTGCTGTTCTTCGAATCCTTCTTCGGCAACTTCCTGTTCTCGATCTGCATGCTGTTCGGCGTCGGCCTCAGCTCCGCGCTGGCGGCGGGCGTGATCATGGCGGCGATCCCGGCCGCAGTGGCGATCCTGTCGCGGCTGTTCCTGAAGGAGCGCATCGTGCCGCGCGTGGCGATGGGCATTGCGTGCGCGGTCGGCGGCATCGCGCTGGTGTCGGTGGTGGCGCACGGCGGTGACGACCAGGGCGGCAGCTCGCTGCTCGGCAACCTGCTGCTGTCCGGCGCGGTGATCTGCGAGGCCTCGTACGTGGTGATGGGCAAGAAGCTGACCGGCAACGTGTCGGCCAGGCGCATCAGCGCGCTGGTGAACCTGTGGGGGCTGGCGCTGGTGACGCCGCTCGGGCTGTGGCAGGCGATGTCGTTCGACTTCGGCGCGGTGCAGCCGGGCTCGTGGTCGCTGCTGCTGTTCTATTCGCTGGCGGCCAGCATGGTCACCGTGTGGCTGTGGATGACCGGCCTGCGCCAGGTGCCGGCGTCATCGGCGGGCATCTTCACGGTGCTGCTGCCGATCAGCGCGGCGGCGATCGGCGTGGTGTTCCTCGGCGAGCGGATCAGCGCGACGCAGGCCGCGGCCTTCGGCCTGGCGATTGCCGGCGTGCTGCTGGCGACCTGGCCCCGCCGCTCGTAGCCGGATCGTGCGCAACGCGGGATCGCGCGCGATCTCGTCCTCGTGGAACGGAAAGCGCAGCCACGCGCGGCGGGCATGGCGCGCGACCGACGGCTCGGCCGCGCCCTCGCCCGCTTCGACCGCGCCGTCGCTCTCGCCATGCGCGAGCAAGGTGTCGGCCACCACGCCGCGCGGCCCGAAGCGCACCACCTGCAGGTAGCTGTTGGCGACCGCGTCCGGGCCGATGCCGTGCGTGTCGTCGCCATCGCAGACCACCGCGACGTAGCCCGCGCCATGGCAGCCGCCGTACAGCGCGAGCTGCTCGCCACCGCTGCGCACGAAGCGGCGCCGGCCCAGCGGTTCGTCGAGCGCCCAGCCGCGTTCGGCGAATGCCGCGACCGTGGCCGCCAGCGCCTGCGCGATGCGCGGATCGGAACCGTTCGGCGCGCGCGGTGTGTCCAGCGGCGACTGCGGCAAGAACGGCACGCCGAACAGCTCGGCATCGGGCAGGTCCTCGAGCCGCGCCCACAACGCATCCCACAGCAGCGCGCCGCGCGCGTCGGGCTCCGCGCGGCCGGACCAGCGCGCGAGCACCTCGCAGGCCCGACCCACGTCGGCCATCGCCGGTGCCGCGCAGCTCGGCGCCAGCAGCTCGCGCCGGAATCGCTCCGCCGCCCAGGCCCGCGGCGCGAGCACCGCCCGCTTCAGCCGTCCGGCCAGCGCCTCGGCCGAGCGCGCCGGCGCCGTCGCCAGCTCCTGCGCGATCGTGTGGCCCAGCCGCGCGCGCAGCGACAAGGCCTGCCGCTGCGCACCGATCACGCTCGGGTAGCCTTCCAGCGGCTGCTGCACGCTGAACAGCCAGTGGCTGTCGTTCATGTTCTCGACGTGGTCGCTGCGCAGCAGGCTCGGCAGCGCCGCCACCGGCATCGCACCCGGCTGCGGTGCCGCGGCATCGGCGGCCCAGTCGCAGTCCGCGCGGCTGCCGTCGAGGAACGGCGTGGCCGCATCGATCTGCGCGAAGCCGCGCGACAGCGCGGTGCTGCAGCGCTCGCGCAGCGCATCGGGCACGTTCGGCACCGTGCCCACGTCGGCGATCCACACCCGGCCGTCGCCGCGCCCGATGGCCGCGGTGTTGACCCACGGCATGCCGGCCTCGCGGCGCTGGATCGCGATGAAGTCGTCCAGCGAGCGCGCCTGGTTCCACGCGAAGAAGGTGCGGAACACCCGGAAGTTGTCGGCATTGATGTCGCGCAGCGCCAGGGCATGCGCCGTGCCCCAGCCGAACGGCGCGGCGCGCCGGCCGAGGTCGGCGATCGGGCCGAAGCGCGTGCCGTACAGCCGGCGCGTCACCGGCTGCAGCGTGCCGTCGGCCGCGCGCACCTGCACCGTGACCTCGCGCGACTGCATCGCCTCGCTGGCACCGTCGACCCGGTAGCGCGTCGGGTCGGCCGGGTCCAGCGCCAGCTCGAAGAAGCCGAAACGGCGCGCGGCCGACACGGTGTGGCTCCACGCGATGCGGTCGTTGAAGCCGATCATCACCAGCGGCACGCCGAGGAAGCCGACCCCGGCCACGTCGACGCGGCCCGGGATGCTCAGGTGCATCTGGTAGAAGCGATCGGGTCCGCCCCAGTACCAGTGCGGATTGCCGAACAGCACGCCGCCGGCTTCGCCGGTGGCCTCGCGGCCGAACGCCATCATGTTGCTGCCGAGCCCGGCCTGCTCGCCCAGCGGGTGCGCGAGCCGAGCGCGCAGCGTGCCGTCGTCGTCGGCCGCCTGGCCGACCTTCGCTGCGTCGGCCGTCGCGGGCCGCGCGTTGACGATCTCGGGAATGAAGCGCGCCTGCCCCGCGGCGACCTGCGCGGCGAACAGGCGGCGCAGGATGTCGTCGCCGGCGATCTCGTGCACCCACGGCTCGCGCAGGCAGGCCTGGCGCGGCGCGCCGGGTTGGCCGCGGACGTTGTCGCGTGCAGCGCTGCGCGCCTCCACGAGGTAGCGGTTGTAGCCGTCCGCATACCCGTCGGCCGCGGCCAGCAGGTCTGGCTGCAGCGCAGCGCGCGAACGCGCGAGCATCGCGTCGTCGGCGAACGCGCGGAAGTAGAAGTCCAGCTCCAGGTTGGTCGGCCGGCCGAAGGTGGACAGCCGCGCCGGCCGTGCGTCGGCCCCGAAGTGCTGCGATCGTTCGCCGCGCCAGGTGGTGAAGGCCTCGGCCAGCGTGCACAGCGCGTCCTGCGCCTGCGCATAGCCGATGCCGACGCCGAGCTCGCGCCAGCCTGGCGCGCGAATGTGCGGGATCCGGTCGGCGGTGCGGCGGATCTCGACGTCGCCCACCGGCGCCGCAGCCGCCGTCGAGACCAGCAGCGGTGCCGACAGCAGCGGTGCGAGCGCGAGCAGCAGGCGTCGAATCGACAGGCTCATGACGTCTCCTTCGCCCGTTCGGCGAGTGTCGCGAGCCCGCGCTGCAGCGCAGGGAACAGGCTCCGGTGGAAGTTGTTCCAGCGCAGCTCGAGGATGGTGTCGGCCGGGTCGATCTCGGTGGCCAGCACGTCGACGATCACCTCGCCCGAATCGATGCCGTTGTCGACGTAGTGGAACGACGCACCGGTCTGCCGCACCGGCTCGACCGGCGTGCGCGCCATCGTGCGCCAGTCGATGCGTTCGCCCCGGGCGCCGTGCAGCGCATCGAGCGTGGCCCACGCGCCGCGCCGCTGGTGCGGCGAGCCGTCGCGCGTGATGCCGGGATGGATGTTGACGATGCGGCGGTGGAACGGCGCGCCCGGCCGCACCAGCGCGTCGAGGATGACCAGCAGGCCGTCGAGCACGACGACGTCGGCCCGCAGCGCGAGCAGCCGCGCCAGCAGCCGGGTTTCGAAATCGCGCTTGCCGGCCACGCGATCCGCCGCGCCGAGCGGCAGCCGGCGGTAGTGGGATGGCACCGTTTCCAGCAGCTCGACGAGCGGCCGGCCCTGCACCTGCAGCGCCGGCGGGAACGGCCAGCAGCGGCTCGGGTGCGGCGAGAAGCCGTAGTCCTTCAGCAGCTCGCGGTCGCGCGGGTTGCCTTCGTCGTCGTCGACGATCACCGCCTGCAGCGAATACGCATCGCCGAGCGCGCTGCCGTTCAGCGTCTCGACCAGGAATTCGAGCGGCGACTTCATGTAGCGCTGCCCGCCCTTGAACGCGACGGGCTGCCCGGCGCGGTCGGCGGCCGCGTTGCGCAGCGACGCGATGTAGACGAGCCTGGCCGGTCTCTCTGGCGGTCTGGTTGACGGTTCCATGTGCCACATGACGAAGCACGGGCCGCGCTGTTCAGCGAACGACGTCGGCTGAACAAACCCATCGACCGCTCGTCATGGAGGCATGAACAGCGGCACCCCCCCACGACCCTCTCCCGACTTTGCAGCACCGCGCTGCGTGAGCCATCCGTTCGGCCAGGCGCTGCAGGTGCAGCGCGACGGCGACCGGCTGGTGGTGACCGACCCGCAGCCGGCGCGTGCGGGCGATGCGCCTCGCGACCGCATCGGCCGCTGGCAGTGGCGGCACGGCATCGATGCAGGCCAGGACCCGGAACTGCAATGGCTCGGCCCCTGCTCCGGCGAGCCGTCGGCCGCCCACCTGCTGGCGATCCTCGAGGCGGCGTTCACCTTCGAGCCGCACACCGCCCGCCTGCTGCTGCAACCGCCGTTCGCATCGGCGCTGAACCTGGTCGAGCACGGCCTCGCGCTGCCGGCCACCGGCGGCCGATGCATCGTGCACCGCGAGATGTTCTTCCAGCACGCGCCGATGTGGCTGCCGCAGGTGGCCTCGCCGATCCCGCTGCGTTACGCACTCACCGGCGACCGCCGCCACCCGCTGCGCGCGGCCAAGCGCCGAGGCGTGCTGTACCAGCGCCACATCCCGTGGCTGGACCGCACGTTCTCGTTCCGCAGCCTCGACATCGATGCCGACCTGCCGCGCTTCCACCGCTGGATGAACGACCCCGACGTGGCCCAGGTCTGGCAGGAAGACGGCGACCTCGCGAAGCACCGCGGCTACCTCGACGCCATCGCCGCCGACCCGCACATGCAGTCGATGATCGCCTGCCTGGACGGCGAGCCCTTCGGCTACTTCGAGGCCTACTGGGCGAAGGAGAACCGCATCGCGCCGTTCTGCGAGGCCGACGACCACGACCGCGGCTGGCATGTGCTGATCGGCGAACCGGACTTTCGCGGCAAGGCCTTCGCGACCGCGTGGCTCACGTCGATCTCGCACTACCTGTTCCTCGCCGACCCGCGCACCCGGCGCATCGTCGGCGAGCCGCGCGCCGACCACCGGCAGCAACTGCGCAACCTCGACCGCTCCGGCTACGCGAAGGTCAAGGAGTTCGACTTCCCGCACAAGCGCGCGATGCTGGTGACGCTGCTGCGCGAACGCTTCTTCACCGACACGCTGTGGTGGCCGCGCGAGGACGAGGCCCCCTTCGCCATCACCTCCACCACCCTGCAGGCAAGGACATGAGCATGCGCGTGCACGACCTCATCGGCATCGGCTTCGGGCCGTCGAACCTGGCGCTGGCGATCGCGCTCGACGAGCAGCGGCGCGCCGGACGGCCGCTCGTCGACGCGCTGTTCATCGAGCGCCAGCCGGGCTTCGCATGGCATCCGGACATGCTGCTGCCGCACGCCCACATGCAGATCTCGTTCCTGAAGGACCTGGCGACGCTGCGCAACCCGACCAGCCGCTTCACCTTCGTGAACTACCTGCACCAGCAGGGCCGCTTGCAGGACTTCATCAACCTGAAGACCTTCTACCCGAGCCGCCGCGAGTTCAACGACTACCTCGGCTGGGCGGCCGCGCAGTTCGACGACAGCTGCGTGTACGGCGAAGAGGTGGTCGAGGTGCTGCCGCAGGCGCAGGGCCGCGAGGTGTCGCTGCTGCGGGTGCGCTCGCGCGACGCCGCCGGCCAGTGGCACGAGCGGCTCGCGCGCCACCTGGTGGTCAGCATCGGCGGCACCGCCCACATCCCCGAGGCCTTCCGCATACTGGCCGGCGACCCGCGGGTGATGCACTCCAGCGGCTACCTGGCGGGCATGGCGCGGCATGCCGATGCGAAGCGCATCGCGATCGTCGGCGCCGGCCAGAGCGCGGCCGAGCTGTTCATCGACCTGCATGGCCGGCCGAACGCGCCGCAGGTCGACCTCATCATGCGGGCCCGCGCGATCCGGCCGGCCGACGACAGCCCGTTCGTCAACGAGATCTTCAACGCCGGCTTCGTCGACCACGTCTATGCGCAGCCCGAGGCGCAGCGGGCCGAGATGCTGGCGGCGTTCCGCCACACCAACTACGCCTGCGCCGACCTCGACCTGATCCGGCAGATGTTCGCGGTGTTCTACGAGCAGCGCGTCAGCGGCGACGAGCAGCACCGCTTCCTGCGGCGGCACGAGATCCAGAGCGTGCGCGCCGCGCCCGACGGCATCCACCTGAACCTGCTCGACGTCGACGCCTCGCGCGAGAGCAGCCAACGCTACGACGCGGTGGTGCTGGCGACCGGCTATGCGCGCGAGCAGCACCATGCGCTGCTCGGCGAGCTGGCACCGTGGCTCGGGCGCCTGCAGGTCGACCGCGACTACCGCGTGATCGCGCCGCGCGAGTTCCGCCCGGCGGTGTTCCTGCAGGGGGCCTGCGAGACCACTCACGGGCTCAGCGACACGCTGCTGTCGATCACCGCGGTGCGCTCGAACGAGATCGCGACGAACCTTGCTACACTCAATGCGAACAATTCTCATTGAGCGAGGTGCTCTTCCAACGCATGCGCGAGCTGATCCAGGAACTGGTGGCCCATTGTGCGGACCTGCGGCGGCAGCTGACGCGCGAGCTGCGCGATCCGCAGCACGCGGCGGACATCGCGCAGTCGAGCTTCGAGCGGGTCTATGCGCTGGCGCTGGGCGACGGGCCTCAGGCGTCGATCGCATCGCCGCGCGCGCTGCTGTTCCGCGTGGCGCGCAACCTGTGCATCGATGAAGCCCGGCACCGGCAGGTGGCCCAGCGCTGGCTGGTGGAGCAGTCGCCGATGGGCCTGCATGCGGCGGCGCCGTCGTGCGAATACGTGCATGCGCAGCGCCAGGTGCTGCGGCGCGTGATCGGCGTGCTGGAATCGCTGCCGCCGTTGCGGCGCGAGGTGTTCCTGCTGTTCCGCGCTTATGGCTTCACGCGCACCGAGATCGCCGGGCGGCTGACGCTCAGCGAAGCGGCGGTGGCCAAGCACCTGGTGCGCGCGGCGCTCGACTGCTCGCGGGTGTTTGCTGAGATGCAGGCCGAGTTGATCGAGGCACCTGCCGTCTCACCGCGCAGCAGTTTCCGCGCGACCTTGGCCGAGGACTGGGCGTGAGCCGCGCCGTGGTTGCCGAGAAGCTGATCGAGCACGCGCTCGACCTGGTCGTGAAGAGCGAGGTCGAGCCCGAGCCGGCGGCCGGCCGGGCGCTCGCGCGGCTGCGGCAGTGGATCTGCGAATCGCCCGATCACGCCGCGGCGGCCGATGAAGCGCGCCGGCGTTGGCAGATGCTGGGCGGTCTGTCCGACGGGCTGCGCGAGCATTTCGAGGAGCCGGTCGCCGCGCCGGGGCGGCGCAACCTGCTGCTGTCGGCGGCTGCGGTGCTCGGCGGTGCGGCACTCGCCGGCCGGCTGGGTTGGCAATACTGGCAGGCGCCGGTGTTCACGGCGGCGTATCGGACGCAGCCGTTGCAGTTGCTCGACGTCACGCTGCCCGATGCCCAACCCGGCACGCAGCTGGCGTTGGGCGCCGACAGCGCGATCGACGTTCGGCTGCATCGGCAGCGGCGCATCGTGCGGCTCGACGGCGGCGAACTGCGTTGCGACGTGGCGCACGATCCGGCGCGGCCGTTCCAGGTGCTGACGCGCGACGCGCGCATCGAGGTGCTGGGCACGGTGTTCAGCCTGCGTGACCGCGGCGGTGCACTGACGGTCGGTGTCGAACGCGGGCGGGTGCAGGTGGCCTTGCGTGACGCGGCGGTGGATGGCGACGCAGACCGCTTCGGCCCACCCATCGTGCTGGGCGCTGGCGAGCTGATGGACATCCGCAACGGCATCGCGCAGCCGCCGCGCCCGGGCGATGCGGCCGCCCTCGCCGGCTGGCGCGACGGCTGGCTGAGCTTCCAGGACACCCCGCTGCGCGAGATGCTCGCGAGCGTCAATGCCTACCGCGCCTCGCCCATCGTCAGCACCGATTCACGCGTCAACGCGATGCGGCTGACCGGCCGCTTCCCGGTGCGGGATGCGGCCGGGTTGCTGGCGGCGTTGCCGCAGGTGCTGCCGGTCACCGTCCGCCTGCGCATGGACGGTGGGGTTGAACTCGCCGCTCATTGACGAGCAGCAAGTTCAGTCCTTCTGCAGATGGAAATGCTGGCGCTTGGAGAGAAGATGATTCTCAATATCAAATCGAGTAATGTCCGACCGATGATCGACTGCCTCTTTCGTTACCTTCCGGACCGCCTCATCGAAAGTCTCCGCCGTCTTGCCATGCTTCTCATACGACAGCGACAAGAAATCTGCCTTGCTGTATTTGTGCGGCTCAAGTAGATGTTTGATCTCGGGATCCTTGAACGTCAAGGGCTCGGGGACAATGACATCATTCGATGACGCGGCCTTCCGACGCTGCTGCTGCTGCGCCAGCGCCACTTCGTGGCGAACCACCGGATCGTTCAACATGATTTCTCTGAAATTTGACCAGCAAGTCGGATTGAATAATTCTTCCTTGTTCTGAAACGCATCAAGCAGCTCACAAAATGCCTTCTTCGCGTCTTCCGGCCACCCCACGTACCCAGGATTTCGCTTCACCTCGCCGACTATGAACGCTGATAAATAGTCTCGACCATTCTCTCCTGGCGTATAGATTCCTTCATTTTTCCTGGTCAGACTTATATGCTTCAGATGCAATTTGACAAACTCACTTCGAAATGTCTTCGAAAATGGTGACGCAGTAGTCGCTCGCGGTAAAGTTGGCGCTGTTTTCGTCGAAACTGTGTGCTCCGCGTTTTCATTCCATCTTTGGAATCCCGGATCTGCAACGAAAGCCTTGCAGAGCTGACTGTAGTGCCCGAAAAATGCCTCATCGGTAACATTCAAACGCTGATTGAATCCCAATATTTTATTCGCCAAGTCCGGGGACTCCTTCCAGCGGAACTCTGCACCAGCCTTTTCGGACCTGATGAAAGCAGTGATTTCTTTTCTTGCGTCTTCAGCCGTCACCCCTTTGGGAAAATCCATATATTTCCCGCCACTTTTATCCGTCTTTATCTTATATTTTTTGGACAGCTCGGAAAATGTGGTGTAACACGCCTCTCTGTCCAGCAGATTGACCACGTCGTGCTCAGCTTGAGAGTAATTTCGCTTCCACTTGGCGAGCTGAAGATCCCCATGCAAATCCCACTTGGTTTTCTCGTTTTTTAAAAAAGAATCGATTTCCTTCTGCGAAATTGCGACAGCATTCTTTTTCATCTCCGAGCAAAAAACTTTTATCAAGTCTTCATGACTGATATTTTCGTATTGATGTCGAAGAGTCGCGAATAAATTCACCATCTGCTGGTGATTGCTACTGCTCAGGTTGGCTTGGTGCGCAAAACCCGACGAAATCTCCGGCTCGCCTGATTTATTTTCCTTCGTCTTCGTCGTGGCTCTCCGGGAATTCACGGGCGAGTGAATGGGCGATTTCTGTTCATTTTTCTGCGGTTCCAAACGTGGCGAAACGTTCGACCTAGACTTCGTTGGAATTTCTTTTAATTCATTTTGTTGCTGACGGTTGCCACTGCTCGGTTCGGCTTGATGCGCACCACCTGACGAAATCTCTGACTTGCCCGAGTTATTTTCCAAACTGCAATTTTTCTTCGTCCTCGTCGTGGCTCTCGGAGAATTCACGCGTGAGTGAATTGATGACTTCTGCTCATCTTTCTGCGACTTGACATGTGATGAACCGCTCGATCCGGACGAGGAATTTTTCAATGTCCTCTCTGTCAGAATCTCCGCGCCTGACCTTTCCGTTTTGACGTCTGTTTTCTTTTTTTTGTTTTTTCCCTTGAGCGAAAGCGATTCGAATGTTCGCTTAATTTTTTCGATCTTCTTCATCGTCGAACCTCATAGACATCGAGTTGATTGGACCCATATCCCGTTCACTTTCAAGCGCTCTCTCAAAAGTCAACGGCTGCGGCGAACCCACTGAGTGCCCCCCGCCATCCGCTGGTTCCTGACCAAGTACACCTGTGTCTCGCTCCGTCACGCTGGGGAGCGCAGCCACCTGTCCCGCTTCTTCCTGCTCATTCGTCTAAGTAGTCAGAGAGCTCGCAAGCCAGCCCCCGGCCCCTTACGCGGCCCCACGCCAGCGGCTCGTCGTTCATCACGCAACACAACCTCTGGAGTACCCCATGCGTTCCCTGCCCCGCCAACGCCTGCTCGTCGCAGCGCTGGCCGCCGCCTTCAGCGGCCCCTTCGCGCTGCCGCGCGCGCTCGCCCAGGCCGCCGTGCTGGCCGAAGCCGAGTTCGACGTCCAGGTGCCGGCCCAGCCGCTGGATGCCGCGCTGAACGAGCTGTCGCGCCAGACCGGCGTGGCCGTTCTCGCGGCCGGTGACGCCACCAGCGGCAAGACCTCGCGCGCCGTGTCGGGCCGCTTCAGCGCGGCCCAGGCGCTGCAGCAGATGCTCGCCGGCAGCGGCCTCGAAGCCGCCCGCGCGCCGAATGGCGGCTTCGCGGTGCGCCAGGCGTCGGCCGGAGCCGCCGCCGAAACCACCCTCCCCGCCCTCACCGTGCGCGCTCGCGCCGATGCCGATGCCGGCGGCTACGTCGCGCAGCACGCCAGCGTCGGCACCAAGACCGACACGCCGCTGGTCGAGGTGCCGCAGTCGATCTCGGTCATCGGCAGCCAGGAGATCGACGACAAGGGCCAGACGACGCTGACCGATGCGCTCGCGCAGACGCCGGGCGTCACGGTGAACCCCTACGGCTTCGATTCGCGCGGGCTCGACTGGGTGCTGCTGCGCGGCTTCGACGGCTGGTACACCAGCAGCTTCCGCGACGGGCTGGCGCAGAACGTCGGCATCACCTTCCTCGGCGTGCAGACCGAGGTCTACGGGCTGGAGCGCCTCGAGGTGCTGCGCGGCCCGTCGTCGGTGCTGTTCGGCAAGGGCGACGTCGGCGGTGTGGTGAACCGCGTCAGCAAGGTGCCCGGCCCCGACGCCGTGCGCGAGATCGGCGTGCAGACCGGCCGCTACGACCGCAAGCAGGCGATGGCCGACCTGGGCGGCGCGATCGATGCCGAAGGGCAATGGCGCTGGCGCGTCGTCGGCCTGGGCCTGGACACCGGCACGCAGGACCAGTACCCGAACGGCGAGCGCATGACACAGAAGCGCCAGTACCTCGCGCCATCGCTCAAGTGGCAGCCGACGCCGCAGACCTCGCTGACGCTGCAGGCCGAGGTGCTGCGCGACGACGGCTCCGACGACGTGCAGTTCGTCAGCACCGCCGACGACCGGCCGACCACGTTGAAGGAAGGCGACCCGTCCTACAGCCGCATCGAGACCGGCTCGGATGCGATCGGCTGGCAGTTCGCGCACCGCTTCGACAGCGGCTGGCAGCTGCAGCAGAAGGCGCGCTATGCGCACCGCACGTCGGACAAGCACCACATCCAGTCGTTCTACGGCGCCGATCCGAACCTGCTGCTGCGCCAGGCACGGCACGACGTGGAAGCGGTCGACGAGAACAGCATCGACACCTCGGTGCAGGGCAAGGTGGACGGTGGCGGCATCTCGCACACGCTGCTGTTCGGCGTCGACATCGACCGCAGCCGGGCCGAGTGGCAGCGCTGGCAGGCCATGACGACGCCGCTGGACCTGAGCAACCCGGTCTACGGCGTGCCGATCGCCGAGCCCACATCCCAATCGCGCGACAAGCAGGTGATCCTCGAGCAGGTCGGGCTGTATGCGCAGGACCAGGTGCGTCTCGATTCGCACTGGGGCCTGACGGTCGGCGTGCGCCAGGACCGGGTGAAGTCGCGCTACGAGAACCGCCTGGCCGATCCGGCCTTCGGCGAGGTCACCGTCGCCGAGCGCACCGACAACGCGACCACCGGCCGGCTGGGCGTCAGCTACCAGGTCGGCAACGGCTGGGCGCCGTATGCGAGCTATGGCGAGTCGTTCGTGCCGGTGATGGCGGTGGACGAAGGCGTGCTGTTCGACCCGAGCCGGGGCAAGCAGGTCGAGCTCGGTGTCAAGTACATGCCCGAGGGCGAGGCGGTGTCATTCGCCGCGGCGGTGTTCGACCTGGAGAAGACCAACGTCGTGTCCTACGACCCGGTCGACTTCGTGCCGCACGCGATCGGCAAGGTGCGCTCGCGCGGGATCGAGCTCGAAGCCAAGGCGGCACTGACGCCGCAGCTGCGGCTGACCGGCTCGTTCACGGCGCTGGACATGAAGGTGCTGTCCAGCGCGATCGACAGCGAGGTCGGCAACATGCCGATCCTGACGCCGAAGCAGACCGCGTCCGTCTGGCTCGACTACGCACTGGGCGCTGCGGTCGCCCGCGGCGTGAGCATCGGCGGCGGCTTGCGCCATGTCGGCAAGCGCTGGGACAACGGCGCGAACACCGAATCGCAACCGGCCTACACGCTGGCCGATGCCGCGGTGCGCTACGACAACGGCCCGTGGCGCTTCGCGCTGAACGTCAGCAACCTGTTCGACAAGGAGTACCTCGCCGGCCACGCGTACGGCAGCTACTTCCGCGGCAATGAACGCAATGTGCTGCTGACGGCGAAGTACAGGTTCTGATCAGCCGCCGATCAAGCACCGAAGCCGGCGTAGACGTTCTGCACGTCGTCGCCGGCGTCGAGCGCGGTCAGGAAGCTCTCCACTTCCTCCCGCTGCTCGGCCGTCAGGCTCTTCGGGTCGACCGGGTTCTTCGGCTTGTAGCCGAGCTTGGCCGACAGCACCGTGAAGCCCTGGCCTTGCAGCGCGCGGCTCACCAGGTCCAGGTCAGCGGGGTCGGTCAGGAACAGCGTGACGCCGTTCTCGTCGGCCGGCTCGAAGTCCTGCGCGCCGGCCTCGATCGCCGCCAGCTCCGGGTCGGCGCCCGGCGCCGCCGGCTCGGCCTCGATCATGCCGAGGTGGTCGAAATCCCAGGCCACCGAGCCCGAGGTGCCGAGCTGGCCCTTGCGGAACAGCACCCGCATCTCCGATGCCGCGCGGTTCACGTTGTCGGTCAGGCATTCGACCATCACCGGCACGCGGTGCGGCGCGAAGCCCTCGTACAGCGCGTGCTCGAAGTGGACCGTCTCGCCGGTCAGCCCCGCGCCCTTCTTGATCGCGCGGTCCAGCGTGTCTTTCGGCATCGAGACCTTGCGCGCCTGTTCGACCACCAGCCGCAGCCGCGAGTTCGCGGCCGGGTCGGCGCCGTGGCGCGCGGCCACCATGATGTCCTTGGCCAGCTTGCCGAACAACCTGCTCTTGGCACTGGACGCCAGGTCCTTGTGATATGCCTTCCACTGCGCGCCCATGCCGACGTTCCTTGGTTCGATGCCCGGGCGACATGCACCGGGACGACGATTCTAGGGTCGTTCAGCCGTCCAGCTTCTCCAGCGCTTCCCGCAGCGCCGCATGCAGCTGGGGGCGCCGGATGATGTCGAGGTGGCTCGCGCCATCGATCACCCCGGTGGCCGCCACTGGCGCATGCTCCGCCCAGTCGCGCAGGCGGCCGACCGAATCGTTCACCGACGCCGCCGCCTGGAAGACGTGCAGCGGGGTGTCAAGGCGGCCATGCACCTGGCGCGCGCCCTGCGCCCGCTTGTCGACGGTGGCCCACAGCAGGTACTCCGCCGCGTCGTCGCCGTCGCCATCGAGCGGCAAGGTCCGGTCGCCGGCCAGCACCTGCTCGGCCAGGCCGTCGCGCTCGGCATCCTCCAGCCGCGCGAACAGCTCGCGCCACGCCTCGGCCATCGTCGACTTGGCGACCCAGGCGTCGATCTCGCGCCAGGCCAGCGCGCGCTCGTCGACGCCGAGCGGCCGCGACGCGCGCAGCGGCTCGGTCTCGAACACGTCGACCATGCCGATGAACTCGACCGCGACCCGCCCCTGCAGTTGCCGCGCGACCTCGATCGCCAGGTCGCCTCCCGACGACCAGCCGAGCAGCGCACAACGCCGCTGCGCCGCCGTCGCCTCGATGAAGGCGGCGTACTCCGCGGCCAGCGCCTCGACCGCGAAGCCGCGCCAGCGCTGGCGCGTGTAGACATGGCTGACGAAGCCGTGCACCGGCCGCGTCCCCTGCAACGCCTCGGCCAGCGGCAGGAACTCGCGCGAGTTGACGATCATCCCCGGCATGCAGTACAGCGGCACGCCGGTGCCGCCGGCGTGCAGGCAGATCGCATCGTGCTGCTGCGCGAGCCGCTGCTGCAGCCGCCCGGCCAGCGCGCTCACCCGCGTGGCCTGCATCAGGTCCGACAAGGCCAGCCCGGCGCCGCCCGGCACCTGCTTGCGGATGCGAGCGATCAGCTTCAGGCTGAGGATCGAATCGCCGCCGAGCTCGAAGAAGTCGTCGTCGCGGCCGACCGCGTCCGGCCCCAGGCCCAGGACCTCGCCGAACAGGCGCGCCAGGGCCTGCTCGGTGGGCCCGCGCGGCGGATCGATGCGGCGGGCCGGCGCCGATGGCTGCGGCCGCGGCAGCGCGTTGCGGTCGATCTTGCCGTTCGGCGTCAGCGGCATCGCGTCGAGCACGACGACCGCCTCCGGCACCAGCGGGGCCGGCAGGCTGGCCTGCAGCGCGAGCCGCACGGCGGCGGCGTCCAGCGTCGCGCCGGCGCGCGCGACGACGTAGGCCCACAGCACGGCGCTGCCGCTCTCGCCTTCGCCGGCCACCACCGCCGCATCCGCGACGCCGTCGATCGCGCGCAGCTGCGCGTGCAGTTCACCGGGTTCGACCCGGAAGCCGCGGATCTTCAGCTGGTCGTCGTTGCGGCCGAGGAACACCAGCGCGCCGTCGCTGCGCTGGCGCACGCGGTCGCCGGTGCGGTACAGCCGCTCGCCCGCCGACGAGTCGCCGAACGGCGATGCGACGAAGCGGCTCGCAGTCAGCCCCGGCTGCCCGAGGTAGCCGCGCGCGACACCCGGCCCGCCGACGAACAGCTCGCCGGCGATGCCCGGTTGCACCGGCGCCAGCGACTCGTCGAGCACGAACGCGGACATGCCGCCGATCGGCCGGCCGAGCGGCAACGCCGCATCGCCGTCGCCGGCGACGTGCATCAGCATGCCGACGCAGGTCTCCGTCGGCCCGTAGTGGTTGACGATGCGCAGCCCCGGCCGCAGCGCGCGCACGGTGGCCAGCAGCGCGGCATCGGCCGCCTCGCCGCCGAGCACCAGCGTGTGGGCCGGCAGCACGTCGTGCGGCCGCGCGGCGTTCAGCAGCCCCTTCAGGTGGCTCGGCACGATCTTCAGCACGTCGATGCGGTGGCGGGCCATCGCGTCGGCGAACGCATCGGGGTCGAAGGCCGCGGCGCTGTCGAGCATCAGCAGGCTGCCGCCGGAACACAGCGCGCCGAACAGCGCCGTGTGGCCCAGGTCGGCGGCGACGGTCGAGACCATCGCGAAGCGCAGGCCCGCCGGCAGCGGCAGACCATCGGCGTCCGCCAGCCGCGCCAGCATCGCCTGCGCGTAGTTCGCGAGCGCGCCGTGCGAGACGAGCACGCCCTTCGGCGCACCGGTCGAGCCGGAGGTGTAGATCAGGTACGCGGCCTGGTCGGGCAGCAGCACCGGTTCGGGCGCCAACGACGATGGCCCTGACGCCTCGAAGCGCGGCACCATCACGGGCAGCGTGCTCCACGGCACCGGCCCGGCCGCCATCAGCGCGCGCGCACCGCAGTCGCGCACCAACGCCTGCAGGCGCGGCACCGGCAGCGACGGGTCCAGCGGCACGGCCACGGCGCCGGCCTTCATCACCGCCAGCATCGCCAGCACGAACGGGCTGCCGCGTTCCAGCAGCAGCGCCACGCGCGCCTCGGCGCCGATGCCGCGCCGGGCCAGCTGCGCGGCCAGCTGGCGCGCGGCGCGCTGCAGCTGCGCATGGGTGTGCGAGCCCCGCGCGTCGAGCAGGGCCGGCTGCTGCGCATGCCGTTCGGCCTGCGCGGCCCACAACGCCGGAATGCCGTGCCACGGCCATGACGGCGCCTCGCCGTGCAGCACCGACGGGGTGCCGGGCAGCGTGGTCGACGCCAGCGCGCGCTGCGGGTCGGCGGCGACCTGCGCCGCCAGGTGCACGAAGGCGGCCGCCAGCCGGTCGATCGTCGTGCGGTCGAACAGGTCGGTCGCCCAGGCGAGCTGGAAATCCAGGCCGCGGGCGTTTTCCATCAGGTCCAGGCTCAGGTCGAAGTGCACCTCGTCGACCGCGACGGCGTCGATCTCGATCTGCAGGCCGCCACCGGCCGCCAGCTCCGCGGCGCCACCGGTGGCCTGCGACGCGCACTTCACCTGGAACAGCGGGTTCAGCCCGGCGCTGCGCTCGATGCCGAGCGCTTCGACCAGCTGGTCCAGCGGCAGGTGGGCATGCTGCCGCGCGGCCAGCAGCCGCTCGCGCACCTGGCGCAGCAGCGCCGCGAAGCCGGCCTGCGGGTCGACGCGCAGCCGCAGCACCAGCACGTTGGTGAAGTGGCCGACCATGCCGGCCAGCTCGGGCCGGTCGCGGTTCGCCGACGGCACGCCGATGCACAGCTCGCGGTCGCCGCCGTAGCGGTGCAGCAGCAGTGCGAGCAAGGCGAGCGTCAGCATCGCGGGCGACGCGGCATCGCGGCGTGCCAGCGCGAGCAAGGCATCGCCGGTCGCGGGCGGCAGGCCGAAGGCCAGCAGCTCGCCGCGGGCGCTGCGCCGTGCGCCGCGCGGCCGGTCGAGCGGCAGCGTGGTGGTGGGCGGCGCGTCGCGCAGTTCGTCGACCCACCAGGCCCGCTGGCGCGCCAGCTCGCCGGCGGCCAGCCAGCGTTGCTGCCACTGCGCGTGGTCGGCGTACTGCAAGGCGGGCGGCTCGAGCGCCTGCGCCGGGTCGCGCAGCAGCGACGACAACTCCTGCAGCAGCAGCGCCACCGAGCCGCCGTCGGCCGCGATGTGGTGCACGCCGAGCAGCAGCACCAGCGCGCCGTCGGCCTCGCGGTGCAGCGCCGCGCGGAAGACCGGGCCGCGCTCCAGGTCGAAGGGCCGGGCCGCGAAGGCATGCGCGGCGGCATCGGTGCAGGGTCCATGAACCGACCATCCGGATCCCGTCGACACGTCCTCCGTCTCGTCGACGATCTGCACCGCCTGCCCGTCGGCATCGAGACCGATCCGCGTGCGCAGCACCGCATGCCGCTGCACCAGCCGGCGCACCGCCGCCTGCACCTCGTCGGCGCAGCAGCCGCCGCGGATGCGCAGGCGCCCGGCCAGGTTGTAGGCCGGCGATTGCGGTGCGCGCTGCCAGGCCAGCCACAGCGCGCGCTGCGCCGGGGCCAGCGGCGCCGGCGTGCCGGGCTCGCGGGCGATCGGCGGCAGCGCGTCGAAGCCGATGCCTTCGGCGCGCAGGCGCTCGAGGAAGGCCGCGCGCTTGCCCTGCGGCAACTGCGCGAAGCGGCGCGACAGCGAAGCCAGTTCCATCGTCGTCATTCCAGCGTGTCTTCCAGTGAGTCTTCAAGTTCAGCGAGCAGCGCGCCGAGCCGCTCCGCGGTGCCGGCGGTCGACGGGGCCGGCAACGCAGCCGCCTGGCCGGCCAGCGTCGGGTGATCGAACACGGTGCGCAGCGGCACCTCCAGCCCCAGGCGGTGCCGCAGCTCGGCGACCAGCCGCACCGCGAGCAGCGAATGCCCGCCGAGCTCGAAGAAGTGATCGTGGCGGCCGACGTGCGGCACGCCGATCACCTCGCACCAGAGCGCCGCCAGCGCCTGCTCGGTGTCGCCGAGCGGCGGCACGTGCGCGGCCTCGTCGGCCGTGTCGGGCTCGGGCAGCGCGCGCCGGTCGACCTTGCCCACGGGGTTCAACGGCAGCGCCGGCAACGGCACCAACGCGGACGGCAGCATGTGCTCGGGCAACAGCGTCGCGAGCCGCGCGCGCAGCGCTGGCGGCTCGATCGATGCGCCGGGTTGCAGCGACACCCAGGCCACCAGCCGCGGCCCCGCCGACGAGGGCCGCGCGAGCACGACGGCCTCGCGCACCTCCGGCTGTGCCAGCAGCGCGGCCTCGATCTCGCCGAGCTCGATGCGGAAGCCGCGCAGCTTGACCTGGTGGTCCAGGCGGCCGAGGTACTCGATCTGGCCGTCGTCGTTCCAGCGCACCACGTCGCCGGTGCGGTAGAGCCGGCCGCCGTGGGCGTCGAACGGATCGGCGACGAAGCGCTCGGCGGTCAGGCCCGGGCGCCCGAGGTAGCCGCGGGCCAGCAGCGGGCCGCCGATGCACAGTTCGCCGGCGACGCCGACCGGTACCGGGTGCAGGTCGGCATCGACGATGCGCAGCGCGCGGCCGGGCAAGGCGGTGCCGATCGGCACGGTGGACGGCAGCGGTGCGTCGCGGCGGACGAACGGCGTGCAGTCCAGCGCCGCGGCGGTCGCGGTGGCCTCGGTCGGGCCGTAGGCGTTCAGCAGCGTCACGTGCGACAGGCCGGCGTCTCGCCAGGCCTGGAGGCCTTGCGGGGACATCGCCTCGCCACCGACGGTGACCTGGCGCAGTGCGCCCACATCGCCGCCGGGGTCGCGCGCGAAATCCTGCGCGAGCAACTGCCAGTACGCCGTCGTCAGGTCGGCGACGCTGATGCGCCGCGCGATCACCTCGCGGCGGAACTGCGCGCTGTCCCAGACCTCCGGGCCGCGCAGCACCACCGCGGCACCGATCGCCAGCGGTGCGAACAGCTGCTCGACGAAGGCGTCGAAGTTCAGCGTCGCGAACTGCAGCACGCGGTCGCCGGGCACGAGGCCGAAGCACCCGGCCGCCGCGTGCACATGCCGCGCCAGCGTCCGGTGCGACACCCCCACGCCCTTCGGCCGGCCGGTCGAGCCGGAGGTGTGGATCACGTACGCGAGTTGATCCGGGTGCAGTGCGAGCTGCGGATCGCTCGCCGGTTGATGCTTCAGCGCGTCGGCATCCAGCTGCGCCAGCACCAGCGCGATGCCGCTGTCCTCCACCATCGCCTGGCGCCGCTCGGCCGGATAGGCCGGGTCCAGCGGCACATAGGCCGCGCCGGCCTTCAGCACCGCCAGCACCGCGACGATCATCTCCATCGACCGATCGAGCGCGATCCCGACGCAGGCCTGCGGCTGCACGCCCTGCGCGATCAGCTGGTGCGCGAGCCGGTTGGCCTGCGCGTTCAGTTCGCCGCGGCTCAGTTCGAGATCGCCGAACACCAGTGCCGTCGCGTCGGGCTGCACCCGGGCCAGCCGCTCGATCGTGCGGTGCACCGGCTCGGCCTCGGCGTGCGATTCGATCACCGCGTTCTCACCCAGCCGCAGCAGCCGTTCGCGTTCGCCCTGCGCCAACAGCACCAGCTCGCCGACACACGCCCCCGGCTCGTGCACGAAGGCCGCCAGCACCCGCTCGACCTGCCCGGCCAGCCGCGCCACGGTCGCCTCGTCGAACGCGCCGTGCGCAAAGCGGTAGTCGAAGGCCAGCTGCTCGCCCTGGTGCAGCGCCAGCGTCAACGCATAGTGCGTGTCGTCGCTCGTGCTCGATGCACCGACGCGCAACCCGCCCGGCGGCGCCTCGCGCAGTGCCGCATCGATCGGGTAGTTCTCGAATACCAGCAGGCTGTCGAACAGCGCCTGCCCGCCCTGCCCGGCCCAGCGCTGGATCTCGACCAGCGGCGTGTGCTCGTGCTCGCGCGCCGCGAGCCCCTGCGCCTGCAGTTCGCGCAGCCAGTCGCCGAGCCGCTGCGCCGGGCGCAGTGTCGCCAGCACCGGCAGCGTGTTGATGAACAGCCCCAGCATCTGCTGCGCCCCCGGCAGCTCGGCTGGCCGGCCGGCGACGGTGCTGCCGAAGCACACCGTGCGCTGACCGGTGCAGCGCGCCAGCACCAGCGCCCAGGCGGCCTGCACCAGCGTGTTGATCGTCACCCGCTCGCGCCGCGCCGCGCCAACCAGCGGCTGCACCGCCAGCGTGCGGCGCAGGCCGCCCTGGCCGGGCCGCGGCGCAGCCGGCTTGCGCAGCGCCGAGGCGAGCTGCGTCGGCGCCTCCAGCCGCGCGAGCTGTGCGCGCCAGTGCGCTTCGCCGGCAGCCGGATCGCGCGCCAGCAGCCACGCGATGTGGTCGCGGAAGCGCCCGAGCGGCGGCGGCAAGGTCGCACCGTCGTACGCGCGCAGCACCTCGCCAAGCAACAGCGAGCTGCTCCAGCCGTCGAGCAGCAGGTGGTGCACGGTCCACACGACGTGGTGCCGGTCGTCCCGCGTGCGCAGCAGCGCGACGCGCATCAACGGCGGCTGCGCCAGGTCGAGCGGCGCCGAGAGTTCGGCCTGGGCGAAGTGGTCGACCTCCGCCGCGCCGCGGCCGCGCCAGTCCTGCACCGACCACGGCAGGTCGGCGCGGCGCGCCACCCACTGCAGCGGCGGCTGCGCGATGAAGCCGCTGCGCAGCACCTCGTGGCGCGCCAGCACCGTGGTCCAGGCAGAGCGGAAACGCGCGACGTCCAGCCCATCGAGATCGACGCGCAGCTGCGTGCGGTAGGCCACGCCGCCGCCGTCGACCAGCGTCTGGAACAGCATGCCGGCCTGCATCGGCGACAGCGGGTACAGGTCGTCGAGGTGGTGCAGCGGCAGCGACGACACCAGGCCGTCCAGCGTGGCCTGGTCGACCCCCGCCAGCGGGAAGTCCGACGGCGTGACGCCCATCGCGCCGCTGACGCAATGCGCCCCCAGCGCCAGCAATTCGGCGCGGAACGCGTCGACGAAGCGCTGCACCTCGGCCACGTCGTGCCGCGCGCGGCTGAAGCGCACCGCGAACGACAGCCGGCCGTGCAGCACCCGGCCGTCGACCGAGAACTCGTGCGCCTGCGGGGCGTTCTCGTCGACCGACGCGCCGGGGCGTTCATCGGCCGGTCGCCAGGCCGACTGCGCATCGACGCTGCCGTCGAACTGGCCGAGGTAGTTGAAGACCAGCTGCGCCTGCGGCAGCGTTTGCAGCGCCTGCCGGACTTCGGGCGACCCCAGGTGCTTGTGCAAGCCGTGCGCCAGGCCGCGCAGCGGGACCGCGCGCAGGCGCTCCTTCACCCGCTTCAGCGCCGCACCGGGCTCGCCCAGCGGGTCCAGCACCACCGGGTACAGGCTGGTGAACCAGCCGACCGTGCGCGACAGGTCGATCCCGTCGCCGAGGTCTTCGCGGCCGTGGCCTTCCAGGTCGATGCGGATGCGCTGGTGGCCGCTCCAGCCGCACAGCGCGCGGCCGAGCGCGGTCAGCAGCAGGTCGTTGACCTGGGTGCGGTAGGCGGCCGGGGCGCGCTTCAGCAGCGATTCGGTTTGCGCGGGGTCGAGCTGCAGGTCGATCGTGTGCTGGTGCGCGGCGGTGTTCGCGCCGTCGGGGCGAGCACACGGCAGTCCGGATGCCCATCCGGGGTCGTCGTCCACCGCCGCGTCCCGGATGGGCATCCGCGCTGCGAGGGTCTCGCTCCACGTCTGGTAGCTGTCGGTTTTCGGCGGGAGCACGACGGGTCGCCCCGCCACGCATTGCCCATACGCCGTCTGCAGGTCCTCGAGCAGGATGCGCCACGACACCCCGTCCACCACCAGGTGATGGACCGCGAGCATCAGCCGCCAGCTGCCATCGGCCACCTCGATCGCGAGACCGCGCAGCAGCGGGCCGCGCGACAGGTCGAGGCTGCGCTGCACCTCGTCGCACAGCGCCTCGACCTGCGCCGCACCGGCCGCGCGCCGCACCCACAGCAGCTCGCGCTGGCCGGCCTCGTCGTGCGGTGCATGGGCCTGGTGCCACGCACCATCCGCCTGCTGCGTGAAACGCAGCCGCAGGCTGTCGTGGTGCCGCACCAGCGCCGCCAGCGCCTGCGCCAGCGCCGCCGGCCGCAGCGGATCGCGGCTGTGCAGCAGCAGCGACTGGTTCCAGTGGTGGCGGTTGCGCAGCGCCAATGCGAAGAACTCGTGCTGGATCGGCAGCAGCGGCACCGCGCCGGTCGGCTCCGGCATTGCACACGCCGCACGCGGTGCTTCGGCCTGCGCGAGCGGCGCCAGCAGCGCCGGCGTCTGCCGCTCGAACACCTGGCGCGGCGTCAGCGTCCAGCCCAGGCCGCGCATGCGCGCGACGATCTGCAGGCTCAGGATCGAATCGCCGCCCAGGTCGAAGAAGTTGTCGTGGCGGCCGACACGCGGCACGCCCAGCAGCTCGGCCCACAGTGTCGCCAGCGCCTGCTCGACCGGGCCCTGCGGCGCGGCGTAGCGGTCGTCGTCGGCCCGTGCCTCGATCACCGGCAGCGCTTGCCGGTCGACCTTGCCGTTCGGGTTCAGCGGCAGCGCGTCCAGCACCGCGATCGCCGACGGCACCAGGTAGTCCGGCAAGCGCGCCGCGAGCTGCGCCCGCAGCTCGGCCGGCACCAGCACCGCGCCGGCCCGCGCGGTGACGTGCGCCACCAGCCGCGTCCCGCCCGGCCCCTGCTGCACGCTGGCCACCGCTTCGGCGACGCCGGGCAGCGGCATCAGCTGCGCCTCGACCTCGCCAAGCTCGATCCGGAACCCGCGCACCTTGACCTGCTGGTCGATGCGGCCGAGGTACTCCAACTGCGCGTCGCCGGCCGAATCGACGATCCAGCGCACCAGGTCGCCGGTGCGGTAGAGCCGGCCGCCGGCCGCGTCGAACGGATCGGCGACGAAGCGCTCGGCGGTCAGCCCCGCGCGGCCCAGGTAGCCGCGCGCCAGCCCGGCACCGCCCAGGACCAGCTCGCCGGCCGCGCCGGGCGGCAGCAGGTTCATGTCCGCATCCAGCACACGCGCGGTGCGGTCGCCGCAAGGCCGGCCGATCGGTACGTAGGCGGTGGCGATCTCCGCCGCATCGCCGCGCGCTTTCCATGCCACCGGCGTGACGACCGCCTCGGTCGGCCCGTAGCCGTTGATCAGCAGCCGCGGCCGCAGGTGCTCGCGCACCGCCTGCAGCCCGGCGCGCGGCATCGCTTCGCCGCCGAACGACAGCAGCGCGAGCGGCGCGCCGCCACCCTGGTCCGCGGCCCCCTGCGCCAGCGCCTGCAGGTAGGCCGGCGGGAAGCCGGCGTTCGTCACGCCGTGCTCGCGCGTCGCCGCGAGCGTCTGCGCCGGCGTCCACAGCGCCTCGTCGCGCAGCAGCAGCGATGCGCCGCAGCCGAGCACCGTCAGCAGCCGCTCGTGCGCGCCGTCGAACGAGAACGACAGGAAGTGCAGCTCGCGGGTCGCCGGACCCATCTCGTACAGCAGCGCCGTCTCCCGGCAGTGCATCGCGAGCGGCCCGTGCGCCACCGCAACGCCCTTCGGCCGGCCGGTCGAGCCGGAGGTGTAGATCACGTAGGCCAGGCTGCCGTCGTGCAGCGGCACGGCGGGGTCGCTGTCCTGATCGCTGACGGCGCTGTCTTGCGCCTCCAGCTCGCGCACCGACTCGAGCGTCAGCAGCAAGGCCGCGCCGCCGTCGTCGCGCATGAAGGCCAGCCGGTCGGGCGGGTGCGACGGGTCCATCGGCAAGTACGCGCCACCGGCCTTCAGCACCGCGAGCAGCGCGACGACCAGCTCGAACGAACGCGGCAGCGACACCGCGACCCGCGTCTCCGGCCCGACGCCCCGCGCGATCAGCCGGTGCGCGAGCCGGTTCGCACGGCGGTTCAGCTCGCCGTAGCGGAGCATGCCGTCGCCATGCAGCACGGCCGGCGCATCGGGGCGGCGGCGCGCATGGCGTTCGAACGCGCGGTGCACCCACACCTCCGGCTCGCGTCGCGGCGCATTCGCGCCCCAGGCCTGCAGCAGCTCGCGCTCCGCCGCATCGAGCAGGTCGACATCGCCGAGCGCCGTCTGCGGCTGCCACGCCAACGCGGCCAGCAGCGCGAGGTACTGCCGCGCGAGCCGCGCGATCGTCGCCGGTTCGAACAAGGCCTCGGCATAGCTGAACACCGCCTGCACGCCGCCATCCGGATGCTCCAGCGTGTCGAGCGTCAGCTCGAACTGCGCGGCCAGTTCGTCCAGCGGCTGCTCGTGCACGCGCAGGCCGGGCAGTTGCGCCAGCAGCGCATCGCGGCCGCGCTGGTGGTTGCAGAGCACCTGGAACAACGGGGTCGTGCCGAGGCTGCGTTCGGGCTGCAGCGCATCGACGAGCTGCTCGAACGGCAGGTCGGGGTGCTCCTGCGCGCCGAGCGCGGCGTCGCGCGCCTGCTGCAGCACCTGCGCGAGCGGCATGCGCGCATGGACGACGTTGCGCAGCACCTGCGTGTTGACGAAGAAGCCGACCAGCCCCTCGGTCTCGACGCGCTGCCGGTTCGCGATCGGCACGCCGACCCGCACGTCGTGCTGGCCGCTCCAGCGCGCGAGCAGCGCCTGCCAGCCGGCCAGCAGCACGGTGAACAAGGTCGCCTGCTGCGCCTCGGCGCGCTGGCGCAGCGCGAGCACCAGCGCCGGCGGCAGCGCCACCGCGTGCCGGGCCGCGCGCAGCCGCGCCTCGGCCACGCGCGGGCGGTCGGTCGGCAGTT
Organism: Rhizobacter sp. SG703; assembly: GCF_012275445.1. Classification (GTDB taxonomy): domain Bacteria; phylum Pseudomonadota; class Gammaproteobacteria; order Burkholderiales; family Burkholderiaceae_C; genus Rhizobacter. The sequence continues at coordinate 290,409 of NZ_JAAZQK010000001.1, forward strand.
GCAGCACCGGGTGGTCGGTGCCCAGCTGCGCGGTCCAGTAGGCGAGTTGCCGCGCCTGCTCGCCGGCCGCGAGCCCGTGGCGCTGCCAGCGGGCGTAGTCGGCATAGCGGATCGGCAGCGGCGGCAGCGCGGCCACGCCGCCGGCCACGCGGGCCCGGTACTGCGCGACGAACTCGCCGACGATCACCTGCAGCGACGCGCCGTCGGACACGATGTGGTGCATCACGACCGCCAGCACGTGCTCCTGCGGCGCGAGCCGCAGCAGCGCGAGCCGCAGCAGCGGCCCGTGCGCCAGGTCGAACGGCTCGGCGTGGATGCGCCGCAGCTCCGCGGCCAGCGAGGCTTCGTCGGTGTCGCGCTCGGCCAGCCCGATCGCGGCGCCCGGCAGCACGCGCGGCTGCGCGAGCCCGTCCGGCAACGGGTCGAACACGGTGCGCAGCGATTCGTGCCGCTCGACCAGCGCGTCGAAGCTCGCGCGCAGCGCCGCTGCGTCGAGCCGCCCGCGCAGCCGCAGCGCGCCGGCGATGTGGTACGCCGTGCTCGCCGGGTCGAGCCGCCACAGGAACCACTGGCGGGCTTGCGCAGGCGACATCGGGTCGGGCTCGCCGGTCGCCGGCCACGGCACGATCGGCAGGCGGTCGAAGGCGATGCCCTGCTCGCGCAGCAGCGCCACGAAGGCGCTGCGCTTGTCGGCCGGCAGCCGGGTGAATCGCTCGGCGATGTCGCGGGCGCGTGAGCTCATTCAGTTCTCCAGGGTGGACAGCAGGTCCGCCATGCGGGCCAGCGCCGAATCGTCATCGGCCGCCGCCGGCTGCGCGGCCTGCACCGCGGCCGCCAGCGCGGCCAGCGAACCGTGCTCGAACAGCGTGCGCAGCGGCAGCGCGACGCCCAGCCGCTCGCGCAGCCGCGACTGCACGCGCAAGGCCGCCAGCGAATGCCCGCCGAGCTCGAAGAAGCGGTCCTCGCGGCCGACGCGCTCGACGCCGAGCACCTCGGCCCAGATCGCTGCGAGCACCGTCTCGGCCTCGCCCTGCGGCGCCTCGAAGGCGCCCGCCGCCTGCGGTGCGACCGCCGGCAGCGCGTTGCGGTCGATCTTGCCGTTGGCGTTCAGCGGCAGCGTGTCGAGCACCGCGATCGCCGACGGCAGCATCGCGTCGGGCAGGTGCAGCGCCAGTCGCGCGCGCAGCGCAGCGCCGTCGAGCACCTGCCCGGGTTGCGCCGACACGTACGCGACCAACGACTCGCCGCCGCGCGCGACCACCACCGCCTCGCGCACGCCGGGCTGCGCCAGCAGGCCGGCCTCGATCTCGCCGAGCTCGACGCGCATGCCGCGGATCTTGACCTGGTGGTCGATGCGGCCGAGGTACTCCAGCTCGCCGTCACCGCGCCAGCATGCGAGGTCGCCGGTGCGGTACAGCCGCTCGCCCGGCACGAACGGGTCGGCGACGAAGCGCTCGCTGGTCAGCCCGGGCCGCCCGAGGTAGCCACGCGCGAGGCCGATGCCGCCCAGGTACAGCTCGCCGGCCACGCCCGGCGGCACCGGCTGCAGCCCGGCATCGAGCACCAGCGTGCGGGTGGCCGAGATCGGCCGGCCGATCGCGACGCGCAGGTGGCCACGATCCTTGGCAAGGTCGTGGCAGCGCGATTGCGTCACGTCGATCGCCGCCTCGGTCGGGCCGTACAGGTTGAACACGCCAGCCCGCGGCAGGCGCCGCAGCAGCTCGTTCCGGGCCTCGGCCGGCAGTGCCTCGCCGCTGCAGACCACGCGCCGCAGGCTGTCGCAGCGCTCGACCTCGGCATGCGCCAGGAAGGCCTGCAGCATCGACGGCACGAAATGCAGCGTCGTGACCCGCTCGCGGCGGATCAATGCCGCGAGCCGCGCCGGATCGCGGTGCTCGCCGGGGGCGGCCAGCACCAGCCGCGCGCCGGTCATCAGCGGCCAGAAGAACTCCCACACCGAGACGTCGAAGCCGAACGGCGTCTTCTGCAGCACGGCGTCGTCCGGCGTCAGCGCATGGGCCTGCTGCATCCACGCGAGCCGGTTGTGCAGCGCATGGTGGTGGTTCGCGGCGCCCTTGGGCCGGCCGGTCGAGCCGGAGGTGTAGATCACGTAGGCCAGGTGCCGGCCGTGCAGCGCGACCCGCGGATCGGTGTCGGGCCGGTCGCCGTCGCCGTCGGCCTCGACCGGCAGCACCAGCAGCGCCGGCCGGCCGCCGAAGCGCGCCGCCAGGTGCGGTTGCGTCAGCAGCAGCGCGATGCCGCTGTCGTCGAGCAGGTACTGCAAGCGCTCGTCCGGATGCTCCGGGTCCAGCGGCACGTAGGCGCCACCGGCCTTCAGGATCGCCAGCAGGCCGACGACCATCTCGACCGAGCGCTCCATCGCGATGCCGACCCGCATGTCCGGCCGCACGCCGTGCGCGATCAGCCGGTGCGCGACGCGGTTGGCGCGGCGGTTCAGGTCGCGGTAGCTCAGCGACTGCCCGCCGGAGGCCAGCGCCACGGCCTGCGGATGCGCGTCGGCCTGGCGTTCGAACGCGCGGTGCACCGGTGCGTCGTACCGATGCTGCTCATCGTTGCGGCTCCAGCGCGCCAGCAGCGCCTGCTCGTCGGCGCCGAGCAGCGCGACCTCGCCGACGGCGCACTGCGGCTGCGCGACCAGCGCGCGCAGCAGCGCCACGTAGTGCGCGCCCAGCCGTTCGACGCGCACCGCATCGAACAGCGCATCGGCATGGCGGAACGCCGCGCGCAGCCGGCCGTCGTCCAGCTCCTGCGTCTCCAGCGTCAGCTCGAACGGCGCCGCGCGCTCCGCCAGGTCGATGCGGGACACCTGCAGTCCCGGCCACCCATCCGGCGCGCGCCCGCCCTGCCCCAGGTGGTTGAACATCACCTGGAACAGCGGCGTGACACCGGGCAGGCGCTGCGGCCGCAGCGCCTCGACGAGGTGGTCGAACGGCAGGTCCTGGTGGGCTTGCGCGTCGACAGCCGCATCGCGCACCTGCTGCAGCAGCGCCTGCAGCGGCATGCGGCCGTCGACACGCGCCTGGATCGCCAGCGTGTTGATGAAGAAGCCGACGACCCGCGCCGTTTCGGGCCGGTGCCGGTTGGCCACCGGCACGCCGATGCGCACCACCGTCTGGCCGGTGTGCCGGAACAGCAGCGCATGGAAGGCCGCGACCAGCCCGATGAAGAGCGTCGCGCCGTGGGCCGCGACGAGGCGCTTCAGCCCGTCGACCAGCTCGGCCGGCAGGTCGACGAGGTGCTGCGCGGCGCCAGTGCGCACGGCCGGGCCGCGCGGGCGATCGGTCGGCAACGCGAGCACCGCGTCCGGATCGTCGATCTGGCGCTGCCAGTACGCGAGCTGGCGCGCGCCCTCGCCATCGGCCAGCCAGCGCCGTTGCCAGGCCGCGAAATCGGCATAGCGGATCTCCGGTGCCGGCAGCGCCGCGCGGCGGCCGTCGCGCGCAGCGGCATAGCGCTGCGCCAGCTCGTCCAGCATCAGCTCGACCGACCAGGCGTCCGACACGATGTGGTGCATCATCAGCAGCAGCTCGTGCTCGCCGGGCGCGCGCCGCAGCAGCATGCCGCGCAGCAGCGGACCGCGGCGCAGGTCGAACGGCGTGCGCGCGATGCGCAGCGCCTCGTCGCGGCGGCGCGCCTCGCGCTGGGCGGCCGGCAGTGCCGACAGGTCGAGCAGCGGGATCTCGACCGCCGCATGGTCCTGCACCACCTGCTCCAGCACCCCGCCCTCGCCTTCGCGGAACACCGTGCGCAGCCCGTCGTGCTGCTGCACCAGCTCGCCGATCGCCTGCTGCAGCGCCTTCACGTCGAGCACGCCCGACAAGCCCAGGCCGCCGCCGACGTGGTATGCGGTGCTGTCGGGGTCGAGCTGCCACAGGAACCACTGGCCCTGCTGCGCCGGCGACATCGGCGCCACCGCGCCGGCCTCGCGCTTGATCGCATCGGCGACGAGCACGGGTGCCTCGGCCGCCGGCGCGCGTTCGCGCACCGCCTGCGCCAGCGCCGCCACCGTCGGCGTCTTGAAGAACAGCGCCGGGTGCAGCTCGACCCCCTGCGCCTGCCGCACGCGCGACAGCAGCCGGATCGCCAGCAGCGAATCGCCGCCGAGCTCGAACAGGTTGTCGTGCACGCCGATCGGCGCGATGCCGAGCAGCTCGGTCCACAACGCCGCGAGGCCTTCTTCCAGCGCACCGTCCGGTGCGGCGAACGGCGTCGCCAGCACCGGCCGCGGGTGGCCGCTGCGCGCCGGCGTTGCGGTCGCGGCCGAGGCGGCGATCACGTCCAGCATCCCGCCGTCCAGCGGACCCAAGCGCTGCGCGAACGGCGTGACGGACACCACCGTCTGCGGAAGATCCGGCCCGTTGACGATGTGCTCGAACGCCGCGGCACCGCTGCGCTCGTCGAGGCCGATGCCGTCGGGCAGGTCCATGTCGACCGCGATGCCGACATCGCGCCAGGCATCCCAGTTGACCGAGAACAGCGGCGGGCCGTCGCCGCGCCGCGACGCATGGGCCAGCGCATCGAGGTAGGCGTTGGCGCCGGCGTAGTCGCTGCGGCCGAGGCCGCCGATCAGGCTCGCGACCGACGAGCAGAACAGCACGTAGGCCAGCGGCTCGTCGCGCAGCACCGCCAGCAGCGTCTGCGTGCCATGCAGTTTCGGCTCGAACGCCGCCTCGACCTGCGCGCGGCGGCGTTGCGCGATCAACCCGCGGTCCGGGTGCACGACCGCATGCACGACGCCCTGCACCGGGCCGAAGCGCTGGTGCACCTGCGCCAGCGCCGCGCGCAGCTGCGCCGCGTCGTTGACATCGGCGGCGACCGTCATCAGCTCGGCGCCGGCCGCTTCGAGCGCGACCAGCTGCTGCAGCTTGCGTCGCAGCGCCAGCGGCTGCCGTGGGTCGTCGGCCAGCCGCGCCCAGTCGTCGCGCGGCGGCAGTTCGGTGCGGCCGAGCAGCACCAGCCTCGCCTGCCAGGCGCTCGCCAAGTGCCGCGCCAGCGCGAGGCCGACGCCGCCAAGCCCGCCGGTGATGAGGTACACGCCGCCACGGCGCAGCCGCTGGCGCGTCGGCAGGCCGGCCGGCAGCGGCTCGTAGCGCCGCACCCAGCGGTGCGGGCCGCGCCAGGCGACGCCGGCGTCGCTGCCGTCGCCCAGCGCCTCGTCGACCAGCGCGCGCGCCAGCCGGTCTTCGGCCTCGCTCTCGGGTGCCGGCAGCAGCACATCGACGACGCGGCAGCGCAACGACGGGATCTCCTGCCCCATCACCCGCGCGAGGCCGAGCATCGTCGCCTTCTCAGGCGCCAGCGGCTCGGTGCCGGTCACATCTTCGACGCGGTCGGTGACGACGGTCAGCGCGAGCGGCGCCGCGGCGTGCGCCTCGGCGGCCTGAGCGAACGCGAGCAGGCTCAGGTAGCCGGTCTCCAGCCGCGGCGTTTGCGATGTGGCGCTGCGCGGGCCGTCGAGGCTCCACAAGTGCAGCACCTGGGTCAGCGGCCCTTGCCCGGCCTGCACCTCGCGCAGCAACGCGTCGAGGTCCTCCCGCTCGGCGGGACGCACGCGGTACTGCTGCGCCATCGTGCGCGCGAAGCGGGCGCCAGGCTGCGCGAAGCTGACGCGCGCGCCGCGCCGGCGCAGCTCGCGCAGCACGCTGGCGCCGATGCTGTCGACCTCGCCGAGCACCAGCACGTGGCCGGCGGAGTCCTTCGCCGGCGATGGCGGCGCACTGCGCTGCCAGACCGGTGCGTAGAAGCGCGAGTCGTCGCCCTTCGGTGCGGCGGCGGGCGCGCCGGCCTCCACCCAATGGCGGCGCCGCTGGAACGCATAGGTCGGCAGCGGCACGCGGCGCCGCGCGGCGCCAACGCGCCAGGCCGTCCAGTCGACCGGCACGCCGGCCACCCACGCGGCCGCCACCGTGCCGGCCAGTTGCTGTGCATTGCGCGCGTGCTGCTGCGGGTGGGCCTGGCTGGCCCACAGGCCGGCGGCGGTCGCGACGCCCGGGTGCTGGCGCGCGAGCCCGCACAGCGTTGCGCCCGGGCCGACTTCGAGCAGCGCCCGCCCCGGCACCTCGAACATCGCGCTCAGCCCGTCGGCAAAGCGCACCGCGCCGCGCAGGTGGCGGCCCCAGTAGGCCGGGTCCACCGCCTCGGCCGCGGTGATCGCGCGGCCGCTCGCGTTCGAGATGAACGGCAGCCGCGGCGCCTCGCGCGGCACCGCGGCGATCGTGCGCTCCAGCTCGGCGACGATCGGTTCCACCATCGACGAATGCGATGCGATACCGACATGCAGCCGGCGCGGCTGCTGGCCGGCCTCGCGCAGGCGCGCCTCGGCCCGCTCGACGGCATCGACCGGGCCGGCGATCACGCACAGCTGCGCAGCATTGACCGCCGCGAGGTCGCAGCCGTCGTCCAGGTACGGGCGCAGCGCATCTTCCGGCAACGCGACCGCCGTCATCGCTCCGGCCGGCAGCGTCTGCATCAGCCGGCCGCGCACCGCGACGATGTGCAGCGCATCCTCCAGCCGGAACACGCCGGCCATGCAGGCCGCGACGTATTCGCCGAGGCTGTGGCCGAGCATCATCGCCGGCTCGGCCCCCAGGCTGATCCACCAGCGCGCCATCGCGTACTCGATGACGAACAGCGCCGGCTGCTGCAGTTCGATGCGGGCCAGCCGCAGCTCGGCCGGCGCTTCTTCTGCGGGCGCCGGGAACAGCAGCTCGCGCAGGTCGACGCCGAGCTCGGGCCGCAGCCGCTCGCAGCAGCGGTCGACCTCGGCGCGGAACACCGCGCTGCGCCGGTACAGCGCCTCGCCCATGTGCACATGCTGCGCACCGCCGCCGGGGAACAGGAACACCAGCTCGGGCGGGGTGTCGACCGCGGCGTTCGCCGCTTCGGGCGCGAGCAGCATCTGCGCGGCCAGCGACGCGCGGTCGGCCACCACCGCGCTGCGATGCGCGAAGGCCTGCCGGCCCGCTTGCAGCGTGTGTGCGACGTCGGCCAGCGCCTGCGCGGACTCACCCTGCAGGTGCGCCGCCAGCTGCGCGCGCATCTGCTGCAGCGCGTGGCCGTCGCGCGCCGACAGCGGCAGCACCTGCCAGTCGCCGTCTTCGGGCAGCATCGACGCCTCGGGTGCTTCCTCCAGCACCACGTGCACGTTGGTGCCGCCGATGCCGAAGCCGCTGACGCCCGCCCGCCGCGGCGTGTCGCCGCGCGGCCACGGCGTCGCGGTGGTCGCGACGAAGAACGGGCTGTCGTCCAGCGCGAGCTGCGGGTTCGGCCGCTCGAAATGCAGGCTCGGCGGCAGCGTGCGGTGCTTCAGCGCCATCACCGCCTTGATCAGTCCGGCGACGCCGGCGGCCGCATCCAGGTGGCCGATGTTGGTCTTGACCGAACCGAGCGCGCAGAAGCCGCGCCGCGCGGTGCCGGCCCGGAAGGCCTGCGTCAGCGCCGCGACCTCGATCGGGTCGCCGAGCACGGTGCCGGTGCCATGCGCCTCGATGCAGCCGATGCTGTCGGGCGACACGTCGGCCAGCAGGTGGGCGGCGCGGATCACGTCGGCCTGGCCGCGCACGCTCGGCGCGGTGAAGCCGACCTTGTCGGCGCCGTCGTTGTTGGCCGCCGATCCCTTGATCACCGCGTGCACCGTGTCGCCGTCGCGCAGCGCGTCGTCGAGGCGCTTCAGCACCACCAGGCCTGCGCCGCTGCCGATCAGCGTGCCGGCGGCCTTCTCGTCGAAGGTGCGGCAATGGCCGTCGGGCGACAGGATCGCGCCGGCCTGGTGGCGGTAGCCGCCGTCCTGCAGCAGGTTCAGCCAGACGCCACCGGCCAGCGCCATGTCGCAGTCGCGGGCCAGCAGCGCCTGGCAAGCCGTGTGCACCGCCGTCAGCGAGGTCGAGCATGCGGTCTGCACCGTGACGGCCGGGCCGCGCAGGTTCAGCTTGTAGGCGACGCGGGTGCACAGCGAGCCGGGCGAATTGCCGCTCATCAGGCTCAGCAGCTCGGCGATCTGGCCGGTGGCCTCGCCGCCGAACGACGGCAGCAGGTGCCGGATCAGGTACAGGTTCGGTCCGTCGCCGGCGTACACGCCGACCGGCATGTCGAGCTGCCCGCTGGCGTAGCCGGCGTGCTCCAGCGCCTGCCAGGCGCATTCGAGGAACAGGCGCTGCTGCGGGTCGAGCTGCTCGGCCTCGCGCGGCGTGTAGCCGAAGAAGCCGGCGTCGAACTCGCCGATGCCGTCCAGCCGCACGCCGGCCTTCACGAAGCTCGCGTCGTCGAGCAGTGCCTGCGGCACGCCGCGCGCGCGCAGCTCGTCGTCGCTGAAGCGGGTGACCGATTCGACGCCGTCGCGGATGTTGCGCCAGAACGCGTCGACATCGGCCGCGCCCGGGAAGCGGCCGGACAGGCCGACGATCGCGATCTCGATGCCGTTCGAGTCTTGGGGGTGCATCAGGTGTTCCTCTGGGTGGGGCGCCGCCGCTGCAGCAGCGCGGCCCGTTGTTGCCGGGTGCGGTCGTCGACGGCGGTGCTGGCCGGCACGGCCGCACCGCGCTCCAGCCGCTGCGCGAGCGCCGCCAGCGTCGGGTGCTTGAACAGCTCGACCAGCGGCACCGACGGATCGAGCCGCTGCTGCACCAGCCGGTGCACGCGGATCAGCAGCAGCGACTGCCCGCCGAGGTCGAAGAAGTTGTCGTGCAGCCCGACGCGGGCGACGCCCAGCACCTCGCGCCAGATGACGGCCAGCGCCTCGGCGACGCGGCCCTGCGGCGCGACGTGCGCGCGGTCGCCGTCGAACACCGGCTCGGGCAGCGCGCGGCGGTCGACCTTGCCGTTCGGCGTCAGCGGCAGCGCGTCCATCGCGACGATCGCGCTGGGCACCATGTGCTCGGGCAACGCCTCGCCGAGGGCGTGGCGCAGCGCGGCGGCATCGATGCGCCGGCCGGCCTGCGGTGCCGCATAGGCCACCAGCCGCAGGCCGGCAGGACCGGGGCGGGCGACGACGACCGCATCGCGCACCGCCGGCTGGGCCAGCAAGCGCGCTTCGACCTCGCCGAGCTCGATGCGGAAGCCGCGCACCTTCACCTGCTGGTCGATGCGGCCGAGGTAGTCCAGCTGGCCCTCGGGATTCCAGCGCACCAGGTCGCCGGTGCGGTACAGCCGCCCGCCGTGCGGATCGAACGGGTCGGCGACGAAGCGCTCGGCCGTCAGCGCGGCCCGGTTCAGGTAGCCGCGCGCCAGGCTGACGCCGCCCAGATGCAACTCGCCGGGCACGCCGGGCGGCACCAGGTTCAGGTCGGCGTCGAGCACGCGCGCGCTCGTGTCGGCGATCGGCCGGCCGATCGGCACCGCGGCGCCATCGGCGCGGCAGGTCCAGTGCGTCACGTGGATCGTCGTCTCGGTCGGGCCGTAGAGGTTGTACAGCGTGGCGCGCGGCAGCCGCAGCGCGACCTCCTTCTGCGCCTCGGCCGGCAGCGCCTCGCCGCCGACGATCACGCGGCGCAGCGGGGCCCGGGTTCCCATCGCCTGCACCTGCGGCTGCTGCAGGAAGGCCTGCAGCATCGCCGGCACGAAGTTCAGCGTCGTGATGCGGTGGCGCAGGATCAGCGCCGCGAGCCGCGCCGGGTCGCGGTGCTCGCCGGGTTCGGCCAGCACCAGCGGCGTGCCGGTGGTCAGCGGCCAGAACATCTCCCAGGCCGACACGTCGAAACCGAACGCGGCCTTGTGCAGCACGGCGTCGGACGCGTCGAGCCGGTACGCCTGCTGCATCCAGGCCATGCAGCTCGCGAGCGCGCGGTGCCGCACCGCGGCGCCCTTCGGCGTGCCGGTGGAGCCGGAGGTGTAGATCACGTAGGCCAGCTGCTCGGCATGCACGGCGACCTGCGGGTCGTGGTCGGGTTCCGTCGCGAGATCGGCGCTGTCGAGGTCGAGGGTGTCGAGGTCGAGCGCGGGCGCGACCATCGCCGGCAGGCGCCCGCGCACCGCAGCCTGCGTCAGCACCAGCGCGACGCCGCTGTCGGCGGCCATCCACGCGAGCCGTTCGGCCGGCAGCTCGGTGTCCAGCGGCACGTAGGCCGCGCCGGCCTTCAGCACCGCGAGGATGCCGACCATCATCGCGACCGAGCGTTCGAGCGCGATGCCGACGCGCGTCTGCGGGCCGATGCCCGATGCGATCAACCGGTGCGCGAGCCGGTTCGCGCGGCGGTTCAGCTCGGCGCGGGCCAGCGTCGTGTCGGCCACGTGCAGCGCGACCGCCGAAGGGTCGTCGCGCACCTGCTGCTCGAACGAACGATGCACCGGCTGCCAGTCGTCGAAGCGATGCGTATCGACACCCCAGTCCTCCAGCCGCGCCCGGTCGTCGGCGCCGAGCAGCGGCACGTCGCCGAGCGCCTGCGCCGGCTGCTGCGCCAGCGCGTTCAGCAGCGCGAGCAGCTGCGCGCCGAAGCGCTCGATGGTCGGCGTGTCGAACAGCTCGGCGGCGTAGACGAACGACAGCGCGAGCGCATCGCCCGCCCGTTCGCGCAGTTCGAGCACCAGCTCGAACTGCGCCGCCAGTTCGGGCAGCGGCAGCGATTCGACGTCCAGCCCCGGCAACTGCCGCAGCCCGCGCGGGTCTTCGGCGACGTGGTTGAACATCACCTGGAACAGCGGGCTGGCGCCTGGGCTGCGCTCCGGCTGCAAGGCCTCGACGAGGCTGTCGAACGGCAGCTCGGCATGGGCCAGCGCGCCGAGCGAGGCGTCGCGCGCCTGCGCCACCAGCTCCGCGAGCGTCGTGCGGCCGTCGACGCGGCTGCGCAGCACCAGCGTGTTGACGAACAGCCCGATCAGCGCCTGCGACTCCGGCCGCGCGCGGTTCGCGACCGGCATGCCGACGCGCACGTCGCGCTGGCCGGTGCAGCGGTACAGCAGGCCCTGGAAGACGCCGAGCAGCAGCATCGACAGCGTCGCGCCCTGCCCGTGCGCCACCGACTGCAGCGCGGCGCGCAACGGTTCGGGCAGCATGAACGAATGGCGCGCGGCGCGGTAGCCGGCCTGCGGGCGGCGCGGGTGGTCGGTGGCCAGCGCGAGCACCGGTTCTTCGGTGTCGTCGTGCGCGAGTTCGGCACGCCACCACGCGAGCTGCCGCGCGGCCTCGCCGGCGGCGAGCTCGTCGCGCTGCCACAGCGCATGGTCGGCGTACTGGACCGCCGGCGCCGCGAGCGGCAGCGGCCGGCCGGCGAGCCGCGCGGCATAACCCGCGGCCAGTTCGTCGGCGAACAATTGCATCGACGCGCCGTCCGAAACGATGTGGTGCATCACGACGACCAGTTGGTGCGCGTCGTCCCGCACCTGCAGCAGGCCGACGCGCCACAGCGGGCCGCGGTGCAGGTCGAACGGGGTGTCGAGCAGGCGCTGCAGCACGGCCTGGCGCTCGCCGCCGGGGCGGTCGCGCAGGTCGAACGGCTGCAGCACGATCGGCATCGACGGCTGGATGTGCTGGCGCGGCATGCCGTCGTCGGCAGGCTGGAACCGCGTTCGCAGCGGCTCGTGGCGGGCGGCCAGTGCGTCGAGCGACGCTTGCAGCGCGGCCGCGTCGACGAAGCCGCGCCACTGCAGCCCGAAGCGCACGTGGTACGCGCTGCTCGCCGGATCGAGCTGCCACAGGAACCACTGGCGCTGCTGGGCGTTCGACAGCGGCAGCGGTTCGCCGCGCCGCGCCGCGTCGAGCACCGGGATCGGCGTCGATGGCGGCGCACCGGCGTCGCAGGCCTGGCGCACCCGCGCGGCCAGGTCGACCAGCCGCGGCTGTTCGAAGACATCGCGCGGCGCGAACCCAATGCCCCAGCGCCCGGCGATGCGCGCGGCCAGTTGCACCGCGGCCAGCGACTGGCCGCCGCACGCGAAGAACTGCGCATCGCGCGCCGGCAGCGCGGCAAGGCCGAGCACCTCCTGCCACAGCGCCGCGAGCGCGGCCTCGGTGGCGTCGAGCGGCGCCGCCTCGGCGGCCCCGCCGCCACCGACGACGAAGCGGCCGTGCGCGAACACCGCGAAGGCGTCCAGCGTGCCCTGTTCGAAGCCCTGCCGGCAGGCGCGCCGCTGCAGCTTGCCGCTGGAGGTCTTCGGCAGCGTGCCAGGGTTCAGCAACAGCGCGACCGACACCGCCTCGCGGCAGGCGTCGGCGCAGGCCTCGCTCAGCGCCTGCACCAGTGCCGCGGCCGGCACGCGCTTCTGCGTCGCGCGCGAGACCTCGACCGCGATGCCGATGCCCTCGCCGCCCTCCGGCCGTTCGACCGCGAACGCCGCAACGCGGCCGGCACGCACCGCGTCGACCTCGGCCTCGATCGCGCGCTCGATGTCCTGCGGGTAGACGTTCTGGCCGCGCAGGATGATCAGGTCCTTCAGCCGGCCGGTGACGTGCAGCTCGCCGTCGCGCACGAAGCCGAGGTCGCCGGTGCGCAGCCAGCGCTGGCCGCCGCGTTCGACGAAGGCGGCCTGCGTCTCGGCAAGCCGCTGCCAGTAGCCTTGCGCGATGTTCGGGCCGGCCGCCCAGATCTCGCCGACCTGGCCGTCGGCGCAGACCGCGAGCGTCTGCGGATCGACCAGCTCGACGCGCTGGCCGGCCGGCACGCGGCCACTGCTGACCAGCGTGACGGCATCGCCGCCCGCGCCGTGCTCCGCCCGGCCCTGCGCGAGTGCCTCGGCCGAAAACACCTGCGCCCGCAGGCCCTGCCCGCGCGTGGCACCGCTGACGAACAGCGTCGCCTCGGCCAGGCCGTAGCACGGGAACACCGAGCGCGCGTCGAAGCGCGCCGGTGCGAAGCGCTCGACGAAGGCCCGCAGCGTGTCGTGCCGCACCGGCTCGGCACCGCTGAACGCGACCCGCCAGCTCGACAGGTCGAGCCCCGCGATCGCGCCGTCTTTCACCCGCTCGACGCACAGCCGGTACGCGAAATCAGGCGCGCCGCTGATGCTGCCGCGGTGCCGCGCGATCGCCTCCAGCCAGCGCACCGGCCGCTCGAGGAAGAACTGCGGCGTCATCAGCACCGCCGGGATGCCGCGGTGCAGTGGCTGCAGCAGCCCGCCGACCAGCCCCATGTCGTGGTACAGCGGCAGCCAGCTGACGAACACGTCGCCCGCGCCGACCTCGAAGCCGTCGCCGATCGCGCGCTCGTTGGCCATCAGGTTGCCGTGGCTCACCATCACGCCCTTCGGCGTCGACGTGGAGCCGGAGGTGTACTGCAGGAACGCGATGTCGCCGTCGCGCGGCGCGTGCGGCTGCCACGCGGCGGCAAGCGCGGCATCGTCGGCGGCATCGAACTCGTCGAGCGCGATCGGCTCGGCACCGGCGAAGCCCGCGCCGATCAGCGCCAGCGTCGCGCGCGTCGCGAGCAGCGCCGCCGGCTGCGCATCCTGTGCAATGCCGGCCAGCCGCGCCAGGTGCTGCGGCCGCGCCGATTCGGGCGGGAACGCCGGCACCGCGATCAGCCCGGCGTGCAGGCAGGCGAGGAACGAGACCACGCAGCGGTCGTCGTTGTCGAGCAGCAGCAGCACGCGCTCTCCGGGTGCGAAGCGGCGCTGCAGCCGCGTGGCCAGCGCACGCACGCGCCGTGCGAGCGCGGCGTAGGTGATCGGCGTGTCGACCGTGCAGCCGTCGACGGCACCGACGATCACCAGCGCGGTGTCGTCGGGCCGGCCGGTCGCAAGCTGCTGCAGGTGCTCGACGAAATTGCGGGAGGACAGTGGCAAAAGCGTCATCGGGACAGGTCCTGGTCGAGGTTGCCGTGCGGCTCGGCCATCGCGACCACCACCTTGCGCGGGCCCTTGAACGGCGCACGCGCATGCGCGGCCAGCATGTTGTCGAGCATCAGCACGTCGCCGGCCTGCCAGCGGAACGACACCGTCTGCGCGTCGAGCACCGCGCGCACCTCGTCGAGCATCGCGTCGGGGATGGCCGAGCCGTCGGCGAAGCAGGCGGTGCGCGGCATCTCGTCGGCGCCCAGCAGCTCCTCGAGCGACTCGCGCACCTCCGGCGGCAGGTTCGACACGTGGAACAGGTGCGCCTGGTTGAACCACACCGTCTCGCCGCTGCGCGGGTGCACCGCGGTGGCCTGGCACAGCTGCGTGGTGCGCAGGTTGCCGTCGGGCTTCCATTCGAAGCGCACGCCCGAGCGGCTGCACCAGGCCTCGACCTCGTCTCGGCGGTCGGTGTTGAACACCTGCTGCCACGGCACGTCGAACTCGCCGTAGTTGCGCACGTACAGCACGCCGGGGGCGAAGCGGCGGCGGATCGCGTCGGGCATCTGGCGCCAGATCGCGCGGCTGTCGGCGATCGGCGTCTCGCCGCCCTCGGGCGCCGCGGTGACGCAGTGGAACCAGATCTTCATCGGCCACTCGCGTGTGTAGGCCTGCTCGTTGTGCAGCGGGATGCGCTGGTGCGCCGGGTACTCGGTGGAGGTGTAGACGCCGCCGCCGACCGCGCTGCGCGGCGTCGAGCCGAACTCGTAGGCGAGCAGCGGGTGGCCGAAGGCCGCGGCGAACGCGCGGAACGCATCGACGCCCGGCACCTCGAAGCCGCGCAACAGCACGCCGCCGATGCGCGCGAGCAGCGCGTCGATGTCGCCGCGCAGCGCCGCGAAGGCGCCGAGCAGCGGCTCGCCGGGGCGCGCAGGCGACAGCACGGCCGGCAGGGCCGCGCGGGCCGGATTCAGCAAGTCGGTCATGGGATCCTCGTCAGGATGGCAACGGTTCCAGCGGCAGGCCGCCGCGCGACGCGTGCATCAAGGTCCTGCCGCGGCCTGCTCGTCCATCCAGCGGCGCAGCGACAGCGGCCGCATGTCGGTCCATGCGGCGTCGACGAAGGCCAGCACGGTCTTCTTGTCGCCGCTGGCGCCGGGCACCGCGGTCCAGCCGGCGGGCACGGCCTTCCAGTGCGGCCAGATGGAATATTGGTCCTCGTGGTTGACGAGCACGATGAAGGTGTCGTCGTCGCGGTCGAAGCAGCTGGTGGACATGGCAAGGCTCGTGGTTCGCGCAGCAGTGCGCCTTGCCTTCCATGACGAGCCGGGGGCGGGTTTGTTCAGCGCCGCCCGCAGGTTCTGGCGGGCCGGGCGCCGGGCCGTCCCAAGCCGGCCCGCATCCCCTCGGGGGATCGACCGGTGTACCCACCGGGCGAGGGGTCGGACGTCAGTGCGGCAATCCGTCGTCGTCGTGCGCCGGCGGCACCAGCCCGCTCAGCAGCCACAACCGCGAGGCCTGCGCATGCGCGATGCGGTGTTGCGGATCGGCATCGAGCCAGCGGTTCAAGGCATCCAGCTCCGCATCGCCCAGCGGCTGCTCGTGCGCCTTCATCACCCAGTCCCAGGCGGCCTGCATGACAAGCTCCTGCGCGGGGTCTTCACGGTCCTGGTCGGGGCTCATCGGCGGGCGGCGCGCGCGGGTGCGCACGGGGCTGGCTGTGGAAACCGCCGATTCTAGGAGCGCCTCATTCGGCTTCGAGCAGGTGCCTGCAGCGCGTGAGCGCCTGGACCGCGTCGCGGATCATCGTGTTGACCAGCGCCGCCGACACGCCCAGCCGCTCGCCGATCGCGCGCTGCGTCAGGCCGCCCATGCGGTACAGCTCGAAGGCCTGACGCGTGCGCGCCGGCAGCCGGCCGAGCGCCTCGTCGACGATCACCAGGTTCTGCCGGCTGATCGCGTACTGCTCCGGCGTGCCCTGCGGCGCGGCAATGTGCTCGCCGCTCTCGCCGTCGGCGAACACGCCGGCCTCGAGCATCATGCGGCGCCGGCAGTCGATCGCCAGGTTGCGCACCACCTGGAAGCAGTAGCCGATCGGCTGCTGCACCGGCAGGCCGGGCGCCACGTCGGCGAGCTTCAGGAAGGCCTCCTGCACCACGTCTTCGGCCAGCTCGCGCCGGCCGGTGATCTTGTGGGCCAGGCCCTGCAGCTTGGCCCGGTGGGCCAGGAAAGCTCCGCCCAGCCCGGCGGGCTCATGGTTGGTGATGGACACGCGCGCTACCCCCTGATGATTTCGCTGTTTGTTGAGAATGATTCTTATTTTCTTGGGCCACGTCAAGCGCCTTCGAATGACCCTGCGTCGGCCTGCCGGGGGCTTGATCCAGAATGCGAACCTCGTTCCTGACGCGAAGCCTTCCGGCCAACCCTGCGGAAAACCAACCGATGCGCGTATTGCTGGTGGAAGACGACCGGATGATCGGCGCGGCCGTGCAGCAGGCCCTGTCCGACGCCGCCTATGCGGTCGACTGGACCACCGACGGCGAGCAGGCACTGGCCGCCGCGCTCGCGCAGGCCTACGACGTCGTGCTGCTCGACCTCGGGCTGCCGCTGCGCGACGGCATCGACGTGCTGCGCCAGCTGCGCGCGCGCAATGCGCATGTGCCGATCCTGATCGTCACCGCGCGCGACGAGGTCGAGGACCGCATCGCCGGCCTCGACCTCGGCGCCGACGACTACGTGCTGAAGCCGTTCGACGTGCAGGAGCTGCTCGCCCGCATGCGCGCGGTGATGCGCCGGCAAGGCGGCTCGGCCTCGCCGCTGCTGACCAACGGCACGGTCACGCTCGACCCGGTGACGCGCGACGTCAGCTTCGAAGGCCACGCCGTCACGCTGTCGGGCCGCGAGTTCACGCTGCTGCAGGCGCTGCTGGTGCGGCCCGGCGCGATCCTGTCGCGCCAGGAGCTCGAGGAGCGCATCTACGGCTGGAACGAGGAGATCGAGAGCAACACCGTCGAGGTGCTGATCCACGGCATCCGCCGCAAGCTCGGACCGACCGTGATCCGCAACGTGCGCGGCGTCGGCTGGCGCGTGGACCGCGGCGGATGAAGAATTCGCTGCAGTTCCGCCTGTCGCTGTGGATGGCCGTGCTGCTGCTGGCCACCGCGGTCGCGGCCGGTGCGGTGTCGTTCTTCTGGGCGCTGCACGAGGCCAACGAGCTGCAGGACGACCTGCTGGAGCAGACCGCCGCGCTGGTGCTGGCCGGCCAGCTCGCGATCAACCCGGTGGAGCCGGTGGCTGCAACCGGCGCGCCGCAGCCGAGCGTCGTCGTGGAGCTGGTCGACACGGTGGCCGGCCAGCCGCGGGTGAACGGCATCGGCCGGCTGCCGCCCGACCTCCCCGACGGCCTGGACACCCACGTCGCCGAAGGCCGCCCGTGGCGCATGCTGCTGGCCCACCTGCCGGACGGCCGCCGCTTCGTCGTCGCGCAGCAGACCGACCGGCGCGACGACATCGCGCAAGACAGCGCGCTGGCCGCGCTGGTGCCGCTGGTTGCGCTGCTGCCGGTGGTGGCGCTGCTGGTCCGCGTGGTGATCCGCAGCACGCTGCGGCCGATCGCGCTGGCCTCCCGGCAACTCGACCAGCAAGGCGATGCGGCGCTGGTCGACGTGCCGGCCGGCGGGATGCCCGACGAGGTGCGACCCTTCGTCACGTCGATCAACGCGCTGCTGCGCCGCCTGGCCGAATCGCTCGAACAGCAGCGCCGCTTCATCGCCGATGCGGCGCACGAACTGCGCTCGCCGATCACCGCGCTGACGGTGCAGGCCGAGAACCTGGAGCATGCCGAGATGTCGCCCGAGGCGCGCCGGCGTTTCGCGCCGCTGCGCGAAGGGCTGTCGCGCTCGCGCGCGCTGCTGGAGCAGCTGCTGTCGCTCGCGCGGGCGCAGGCGCGGCCCGCGGGCGACGCCGCGCCGCAGCCACCGGTCGCGCTGCACGAGGTGGTGCGCGAGGTGGTGTCCGACCTTGTCGCGATGGCCGAGGCCGGCAACGTCGACCTGGGCGTCACGCGGCTCGATGCGGTGCAGGTCGCCGGCACGCCGGTCGACCTGCACACGCTGGTGCGCAACGCGGTCGACAACGCGGTGCGCTACACGCCGGCCGGCGGGCGCGTCGACGTCAGCATCGAGCGCGACGGCGCCCAGGCGCTGCTGCGCGTCGACGACACCGGCCCGGGCATTCCGCCGGACCAGCGCGAGCGGGTGTTCGATGCGTTCTACCGGGTGGTCGGCACGCAGCCGACCGGCAGCGGGCTGGGGCTGTCGATCGCGCGCGGCATCGCGCAGCGGCTGGGCGGGCAGATCGCGCTCGGCAGCGCACCGGCCGGCGGACTGCGCTTCGAGTACCGGCAGGACCTCCGCGACGACGGCGCGCCCGCCTCCTGAAAACGTGGGGGGTGGCGGGCCGCGTCCTCCAATTTCGGTATGGACGCGGCGGCTGGCGCCGCTACCGTGGCAACTCCTCATTGCCTCATCGGAGCAACCGCATGGCCCTGTACCGCAACGTCGGCGGCATCGTGACCCTCGCCCCCGGGGGCACGCACCACTGGGAGTACGTGTTCGACGGCTTCGGCCGCGACGTCGGCGTCGCGGTCGCGGCGCCCAACATCCAGGAGCCGCAGCTCAACGTCGAACTGGTCACGGTCAGCCAGGGCGTCGTCGCGCGCTCGAACGGCGAGACCGACGGCATCCACTACACCGTGAACATCCGCAACGCCGGCGCCGCGGCGATCCACTACAACCTCAGCATCGCCGAATGGAGCTGAACACCATGCACACCGCCACCGTCATCACCGAGGCCGGCCGCGTGGTCGGCGTCCAGGTCGACCTGCCGGCCGGCTCGCGCCGCGTCGGGCCGGTCGCGATGCTGCGCGCCGGGCCGGCGCAGACGCTGCACCGCATCGAGCTCGAACTGCCCGCGTCGCTCGCCACCACCGACGAGATCGAGCGTTTCCACGCCGGCATCGCGAAGCAGCTGGCGGTGCCCGCCTCCGACAAGCGCAGCGCAAAACCCCCGAAGACGCGCAAGTAGCGCGCTGTCGCAGAATGCCCCCTCTTGCAGACAAGGGGCAGCGATGAAGGTGTGCATCTACGGGGCCGGTGCGATCGGCGGATTCATCGGCACGCGGCTCGCGGCCGGCACCAACGCGCAGGTCAGCGCGGTGGCGCGCGGCGCGACGCTGCAGTCGCTGCGCGCGCACGGCTGGCGGCTGCAGCAAGGCGGGCAGCTCATCACCGGCGCGGTGCACGCGAGCGCCGACGCCGCCGAGCTCGGCCCGCAGGACCTGGTCGTCATCGCGGTCAAGGGCCCGGCGCTCGCCGCGGTGGCCGACCGGCTCGCGCCGCTGCTGGCACCGCACACCGTGGTGCTGCCGGCGATGAACGGCGTGCCGTGGTGGTTCGGCCGCGGCATCGCGGCCATCGGCGATGCGCCGCTGGAGAGCGTCGACCCCGGCGGCCGCATCGCCGCGAAGATCCCGCACCAGCAGGTGCTCGGCTGCGTCGTGCATGCCGCCACCGCCAGCCCGGAGCCCGGCCTGGTCGAGCACAAGATGGGCCGGGGGCTGATCGTCGGCGAGCCCGGCGGCGGCGAATCGGCCCGTGCGAAGGAGATCGGCGCGCTGCTGGCGCAGGCCGGCTTCGACGTCACCGTGTCGGCCAGCGTGCGCCAGGACATCTGGTACAAGCTGTGGGGCAACATGACGATGAACCCGGTGTCGGCGATCACCGGCGCCACCGTCGACCGCGTGCTCGACGACCCGCTGCTGCTGACCTTCTGCGCGAACGCGATGCGCGAGGCCTCGGCCATCGGCGAGCGCATCGGCTGCGCGATCGCGCAGACCCCCGAAGACCGCCAGCAGGTCACGCGCAAGCTCGGTGCGTTCAAGACCTCGATGCTGCAGGACGTCGAAGCCGGCCGCGGCATCGAACTCGATGCGCTGGTCGGCGCGGTGCGCGAGATCGCGCAGCGCCTCGGGCTCGCGACGCCGAACATCGATGCGCTGCTCGGGATGACGCGGCTGTTCGGGCGCGTGCGCGGGCTGTACCCCCAGTAACCCCTGCCGGACACCGCCATGACCCACCTTCCCCGCTTCCTCGGCGCCGCGCTGCTGGCGCTGGCCGTCACGGTCGCCCATGCGCAGGCATCGCCGCCGGCCCCGACGCAACGCCTGCGCGGTACCGTCGAATCCTTCGACAACACCACGCTGGTGATGAAGGAACGCAGCGGCGAGCTGCTGCGCCTGGCGCTGGCCGACAGCTTCGGCGTCAACGAGGTGGTGCCGACCGAGCTGGCCGACATCGCCGCCGGCAGCTACATCGGCACCGCGGCAATGCCGCAGGCCGACGGCACGCTGCAGGCGCTGGAGGTGCTGGTGTTCCCCGAACAGGCGCGCGGCAGCAACGAAGGCCACTACCCGTGGGACTTGCAGCCGGGCAGCACGATGACGAATGCGACCGTTGCCGACGTCGTCGGCCAGGCCAGGGGCCGCACGCTGCGGCTGCGCTACAAGGATGGCGAGAAGACGGTGCGGGTGCCCGAAGGCGTGCCGGTCGTCACCGTGAAGCCGGGCGACCGCGCGCTGCTGGTACCGGGCGCGAAGGTGCTGGTCACCGCGCAGCTGCGCGACGGCAAGCCGGTGGCGCTGCGGGCGATCGCGGGGCGCAACGGGTTCGCGCCGCCGATGTAGCGGCCGGCCGTGTGAGCGCTGTCCGACTCGCCAAGCCGATGCCGTCCGGCAGATTCCGATGCACCCAGGCTCGACGATGCGGTATCTGATCTGCACGGAGACCCTCGATGGGCCTGACTCCCTTCCAGCGCTGGCTCGGCCGGACCGCGATGCCGTTCTTCCGCAAGGCGCTGCCCGCGATGGGCGACACCGAACGGGCGGCGCTCGAGGCCGGCACCGTGGGGTTCGAGGGGCAGCTGTTCGCCGGTCGGCCGGATTTCGACGCGCTGCTGGCGATCCCCCCGAACCGGCTGACGCCGGCCGAGCACGCCTTCCTCGACGGTCCGGTGCGCGACCTGATCGGCATGCTCGACGAGTTCGCGATCGACACCGAAGGCGACCTGCCCGCCGCGGTCTGGCAGCACCTGAGCCGGCACCGCTTCTTCGGCATGATCATCCCGACTGAACAGGGCGGGCTCGGCTTCAGCCACCATGCGCATGCCACCGTGGTGGCGCGCATCGCGAGCGTCAACGTGGCGGCCGCCGTCACGGTGATGGTGCCGAACTCGCTCGGCCCGGCCGAACTGCTGCTGCGCTACGGCACCGACGCGCAGAAGGCCCACTACCTTGAACGCCTGGCCGACGGCCGCGAGCTGCCGTGCTTCGGATTGACCTCGCCGTATGCCGGCTCCGACGCTGCGTCGATCCCCGACCGCGGCGTGCTGACCGAGCGGGTGATCGACGGCCGGCGCGTGCGCGGCTTCAGCGTCACCTTCGACAAGCGCTACATCACGCTCGCCCCGGTGGCGACGGTGGTCGGGCTGGCCTTCCAGGCGGTCGACCTGACGCGGCCCGACGGCGAACAGGAACTCGGCATCACCTGCGCGCTGCTGCCGGTGCCGACACCGGGCATGGAGATCGGGCGCCGCCACCGGCCGATGGATTCCGCCTTCATGAACGGCCCGGTGCGCGGCGAGAACGTGTTCGTGCCGATGGACTGGGTGATCGGCGGCGAGCAGCAGGTCGGCCAGGGCTGGCGCATGCTGATGGAATGCCTCGCCGCCGGCCGCGCGATATCGCTGCCGGCGATGGGCGCCGCGATGCAGCAGACCGCGCTGTTCGTGATGAACGGCTACGGCCAGATCCGCGAACAGTTCGGGCTGCCGATCGCGAAGTTCCATGCCATCGCCGCGCTGCTCGCCCGCACCGCCGCCGACCTGTACGCCACCGACGCCGCGCGCCGCTACACCGCCGCCGCGCTCGATGCCGGCCAGCGGCCGAGCGTCGCCAGCGCGATCCTGAAGGTGCACCTGACGGAAGCCGGCCGGCGCGCGGTGGTGCACGGCATGGACGTGCTCGGCGGCAAGGGGATCATCTCCGGCCCGAGCAACCTGCTGGGCGCCGCGTACCGGCAGGCGCCGATCGCGATCACGGTGGAAGGCGCCAACCTGCTGACGCGCTCGCTGATCATCTTCGGCCAGGGCGCGGTGCGCTGCCACCCGCATGTGCTCGACGAGATGGCCGCGGTGCAGGCCGATGACGCCCAGGCGCTGGGCGCGGCGCTGCTGGCCCACGGCCGGCATGTGCTGCGCAACCTGTGGGCAAGCCTGGCCGGCGCCCCGCTGCAGGGCCGGGTGCCGAAGGGCCTGCAGAAGGAAGCGCGGCTGATCGCCCGGGTGTCGGCCAAGTACGCGTTGACCGCCGACCTGGCGATGGGGCTGCTCGGCGGCAAGCTGAAGCGCATGGAGCTGCTGTCGGCGCGGCTGGGCGACGTGCTGTCGAACCTGTACCTCGCATCGGCCAGCGTCTGGCGCTACGAGCAGGAGGCCGACCCGGCGCTGCTGCCGATCGCGCGCGCGGCGATCCGCGTGCAGCTCGACCAGGCAGCCGCGACGCTGCGCGACCTGTACGCCAACCTGCCGTCGGGCGCGCTGCGCCTGCTGGCGCCGCTGCTGCTGAGCGGCACGCGGCACCTGGCGCCGCTGCGCGACCGCGACCTGGTGGCGCTGGCCGAATCGCTGCGCGACGAGCCGGCGGTGCTGGCGCGCCTGTGCATCGACGTCGGCACGCCGCGCTCCGGCGGCCTGCGCGACCTGAAGGACGCGCTCGACCAGGCACGGGCCCTTGGCGACGAGGCCGCCCGGCTGAACCAGGCGCTGCGCCACAACCACTCGCTCGAAGACGTGGCCAGCCATTCGCGCAACCCCGGCGCGGCGCTCGCGTACCTGCGCGCGGCCGCGAAGGTGATCCGCGTCGATGACTTCCCAGGTCCGGTGAAACCGGCGCCGACGGTTCCCCGCGTTCCCTTGCCCACCGCCTTCGCGGTGCCCGATCCTCTGGAGGTGCCATGAGCCAGACCAAAGATGTACCGAACGCTGTCGAGAACCCGATCCGCAGCGATGGCGTGCTGCCGCCGGAGAACAAGATCTTCATCGCCTTCCAGCAGGCGGACGACCTGCAGGGCGCGCTGAATGCACTGCTCGACGCCGGCTTCCAGGAAAGCGAGCTGTTGGTGTTCTCGCCGCAGCAGATGAAGCAGCAGATGCAGACCAACATCGACCATGCCGGGCCGCTGGCCTCGATCGGCCAGGACATGAACCTGCTGAAGACCCACCTCGCGCTCGCCGAGCAGGGGCACGGCTACGTGGTCGTGCTGTGGCCGAAGAGCGACCACGAAGAGCTGATCACGCAGGTGGCCATCCAGCACAACGCGGTACGGGCGCAGAAGTTCGGGCGGCTGATCATCGAGGAGCTGGTCGAGCCGCAGCCGGGCAAGCAGCAGCATTTCGAATCGCCCGACCGCGGGCTGGACCGCGAGACGCACCGCTGACCTGCAGGGATCAGAGAACGGCGTAGCGTCCCGGCTTGTGGTTGACCGCGATGAACAGGTTCATCACGACGGCCGCAAGCACCGACCACGCGACCCGCGCCGGGTCGACCACCGTCAGCGCCAGCAGCACGACGCTGCAGTCGACGACCATCTGCACCTTGCCCGCCCGCCAGCCGCGCGACTGCTGCAGGTACAGCGACACGATGGTCGCGCCGCCCAGGCTCGCGCGATGGCGGGCCAGGAACAGGCAGCCCGAACCGAGCAGCAGCCCGCCCAGCACCGCCGCATACGCCGGGTGCAATCGCTCGATCGCGAACAGCCGCGGCGACCATTCCGTCATCAGCGACAGCAGCGTGATCGCGACGAAGGTCTTCAGCGTGAACTCGCGGCCCATGCGCCGCCACGCGAACCAGTAGAACGGCAGGTTGATCGCGAAGAACAGCTTGCCCAGGCCGATGCCGGTCGCGTAGTGCAGCACGAAGGCCACGCCGGCCGTGCCGCCGGTCAGCAGCCCGGCCTGCGCGAACAGGATCAGCGCGAGCGACACGAACAGCGTGCCGGTGAAGATCGCCTGCGCGTCTTCGAACGGCGTGTGCCGCTGGACCGGTGGCGATGCGGGCGGCGCGGCGTCGGCGGGGGCGCGGGAGAGGCTCATGGCCCCGGATGTTGCACGAAGCGTGCCGCCACCGGCCGCGGGCTGGTGCCCGTCAGTGCCCGCCGCTGTCGCCCGAGCGGCCGGCCTCGAACAGGAACCAGGTGCGGCGCTCGCTCTCGTCGATCCAGACCTCGATCAGGCTGGCGGTCGCGATGTCTTGGTGCTCGTCGCAGACGTTGTGGGCCTGGCGCAGCGCGGCGACCAGCGTCTTGTTGTCCTCGCGCAGTTCGGCCAGCATGTCCGACGGCTCGACGTAGTCGGCATCGTTGTCGAGGATGCGCTGCGAGCGCGCGATGTGGCCGATCGAGCGCAGCGTCGTGCCGCCGACCTTGCGCACGCGTTCGGCGATCGGGTCGGTCATCGCATAGAGCTGGTCGGCCTGCTCGTCGAGCATCACGTGGTAGTCGCGGAAGTGCGGCCCGCTCATGTGCCAGTGGAAGTTCTTGGTCTTCAGGTACAGCGCGAACACGTCGGCCAGGATGCCGTTCATCGCGGCGGCGATGTCGCGGGTGGCGCCCGCCTTCAGGTCGGTCGGCGTGACCAGCGGGGCGCGCTGGCGTTCCTTGGCGCTGCGCGCGGGGATCGAGGCCTTCTTCTTCATCGCGGATCCTTCGGTGGAGTGACCGCGCAGCATAGCCCCGGGCTGCGGGATTCGCCTCCTCCAGAAGGGGCGGGCGTGCCGACCTCGATCAAGCTGCCATGAAAAAAGGGACGCCTCTCGGCGTCCCTTCTGTCCTGCAGCGATCTGGCGGTGAACGCAGGCCGATCAGCGCACGACGGCGATCTGCTCGCGCTTCTCGCCCTTGTAGGTGTACAGCGTCAGCGCGCCGTTCTTGACGTCGCCCTTCTCGTCGAACGAGATCGTGCCCGTCACGCCCTTGTAGCCGTCGGTCTTGGCCAGCACCGGCAGGTACTTGGCCGGGTCGGCGGAGCCGGCCTTGACCATCGCGGCGACCATCACGTTGACGGCGTCGTAGACGTACGGCGAATAGATCTGCACCTCAGTGCCGAACTTCTTCTTGTAGTCCTCGCGGAACTTGTCCATGCCGACCTTCTGCGTGCCTTCGACACCACCGGCTTCGGCGCAGACGACCTGGCCGTCGCCCATCGCGCCGGCGGCCAGCTTCGGCAGTTCGCCCGAGCAGATGCCGTCGCCGCCCATGAACTTGGCGTCGATGCCGAGTTGCTTCATCTGGCGGATCATCGGGCCGGCCACGGCGTCCATGCCGCCGTAGAACACGACGTCCGGCTTCTTCGACTTGATCTGGGTCAGGATGGCGGTGAAGTCGGTCGCCTTGTCGGTCGTGAACTGGTGCGAGACGGTCGTGCCGCCCGCGCCCTTGACGCCCTTTTCGAACTCGTCGGCGACGCCCTGGCCGTAGGCGGTGCGGTCGTCGATGACGGCGATCGACTTGCCCTTCAGCTCCTTGACGGCATAGCGGCCCAGCGTGCCGCCGAGGTGCACGTCGTCAGCCACCACGCGGAACGTGGTCTTGTAGCCGTTGCGGGTGAACTTCGGGTTGGTGGCCGACGGGCTGATCTGCGGGATGCCGGCGTCGCTGTAGACCTTGGAGGCCGGGATCGACGTGCCCGAATTCAGGTGGCCGATCACGCCGTTGACCTTGGAGTCGACCAGCTTCTGGGCGACCGCGGTGCCTTGCTTCGGATCGCCGGCGTCGTCTTCAGCCTGCAGCTCGAGCTTGACCTTCTTGCCGCCGATCGTCACGCCCTTGGCGTTCAGTTCGTCGATGGCCATGCGCGCGCCGTTCTCGTTGTCCTTGCCGAGGTGGGCAATGCCGCCGCTGGTCGGGGCGACGTGACCGATCTTCACGACTTCCTGGGCGGACACCGCACCGGCGAACAGGGTCACGGCGGCGGCGACCAGGACATTGAGTTTGTATTGCATTCAAAAACCTCCGGGGTTTGGAAAGACTGGAATAACGGGTGAGGAGTCAGCCTCAGCGGGCGCAACGTTACCCCAAAAAAAACCGCCTCCATTGCGGGAATCCTCGGGTCTCGTTGCGCGATGTCCTCAGCAGGGACAAGGGGTTGGGCTCGCTGGGCATGGCGACTCAACGAGCAAGAACCGGGCCGCGTTGATAGGGTAAACGACAGCCCCCAGTCGCTTCGCTCCTGCCCGAGGGGCGCCACCCCTGGGCCCGGCAGAGCCGGATCCCCGGGGCGTTGCTTGATGGGTCCTCGCGGTGCTCGACCTAGCGGCCGCGCTGGCGATGCAGCTCTTGCGCGACGGCGCGCGTGACGATCTCGCGCAGCGTGGTCGCGAGCTCGTTGCGGGTGTCGCGGATCAACGAATCGGCAATGCGCGCGAGCGCCGGCGTCAGCAACTCGCGCAGCTTGTATTCGAAGACCAGGTCGAGCTGGCGCTGCACATCGGTCAGCACACGTTGGACGACGGCTTCTTCGCTGAGCGGTGGAGCCACCGGCGCGGCTGCAGGGGCCGCCGCCGGGACGGCCGCACGGGGCGCCAGCGGTGGCGGGGGCGATTGCGCAGGAGGCAGCGGCGACAACGCCGATGGCGCGGTGGCCGCGAAAGCCGGCGGCGCGACCGGCACGGGCGCACGCGGCGGTGAAGGTGGCGGTGGCGGTACGGCCTCGGCGGCCGGCGGCGCGCCGCGTGCGCTCGGCACCACCTCGGTCAGCACCGGCAGGCGGTGCGGCGGCTGCTGGCGCGGGGTGGTGCTCATGACGACCCCTCGCTCGATGAATACATCGATCGATCCCCCGAGGGGATGCGATCCGGCTTGGGAACGGCCCGGCGCTCGGCTCGCTTCATTCGCCCTCCTGCGCCACGTCGTGCCGGACGATCGGGTAGCCGCGGTCGGCGTAGTGCTTCCAGCGCGCGCGGCCCGACGGGCGGTCGTCGCCGTCGCGCGAAACGAGCTCGATCACGCGGGCGAAGCTCTCGAAACCGTCGGCGGTTTCTTCGCCCAGGTTCAGCAGCACGTCACGGTGCGGCGCATCGGCCAGCCGCTCGACCAGCCAGACCGGCGTCGGCGCGAGCCGCGGCGCGATCGGCTGGCCGGCGCGTGCATGCACATGGGGCACGAAATCGGTCGGCTCGAACACCCACAGCTGCTTGTCGAGGCGTCCGAGCACCGGCGCGGGGCCTGCGACCACC
The DNA here is from genome assembly GCF_012275445.1 of Rhizobacter sp. SG703. Taxonomy (GTDB): domain Bacteria; phylum Pseudomonadota; class Gammaproteobacteria; order Burkholderiales; family Burkholderiaceae_C; genus Rhizobacter. Next base: position 317,473 of record NZ_JAAZQK010000001.1, read on the forward strand.
ACGCGTGCACCGCGGCGAGTCGCCTTGCGCAGCAACCTGCACGCGTACGACAGCCGATCCGGCACGTTGAAGTGGAAGCTGACCTCTGTCATGTGGGCCCCCCAGTCGCTTCGCTCCTGCCCCCGAGGGGCGCCTCCCCTCGGCCCGGCAAAGCCGGATCCTGGGGAGTGGCTTGAAGGAGCAGCGCGGCGCGGGCCAGGAGCATCACTTTGCCTGCGAGAGCACGAATTGCGTCAGCAGCGGCACCGGCCGCCCCGTCGCGCCCTTGGCAGCACCCGACTTCCAGGCGGTGCCGGCGATGTCGAGGTGGGCCCAGCGGTATTTCGCGGTGAAGCGGCGCAGGAACATCGCCGCGGTGATCGCTCCGCCGGCGCGCGGACCGACGTTGCCCATGTCGGCGAAGTTGCTCTTCAGCGCGTCGTCGTACTCCTCGTCCAGCGGCATGCGCCAGGCCGGGTCGAGCGCGCTCTGGCCGGCGGCCAGCAGGTCGGCGGCCAGCGCGTCGTCGGCGGTGAACAGGCCCGAGTTGTGGTGGCCGAGCGCGATCACGCAGGCACCGGTCAGCGTCGCGATGTCGACCACGACCGCCGGCTTGAAGCGCTCGGCGTAGGTCAGCGCATCGCACAGGATCAGCCGGCCTTCGGCGTCGGTGTTCAGGATCTCGATCGTCTGGCCCGACATGCTGGTGACGACGTCGCCCGGCTTCACTGCCCGGCCGCTCGGCATGTTCTCGCACGACGGGATGATGCCGATCAGGTTCAGCTTCGGCTTCAGTTCGGCCACCGCGCGCAGCGTGCCGAGCACGCTCGCGGCGCCGCCCATGTCGTACTTCATCTCGTCCATCTCGGCGGCCGGCTTGATCGAGATGCCGCCGGTGTCGAAGGTGATGCCCTTGCCGACCAGCACGATCGGCGCCTGCGTCTTCGCCGCGCCTTCGTAGCGCGCGACGATGAAGCGCAGCGGCTCGTCGGAGCCCTGGGCGACCGCGAGGAACGAGCCCATGCCGAGCTTCTCGACCGCCTTGCGGTCCAGCACCTCGACCTTCAGGCCGTGGTCCTTCGCAAGCTTCTTCGCCTGCTCGGCCAGGAAGGTGGGCGTGCAGTGGTTGCCCGGCCGGTTGGCGCATTCGCGCGCCAGCTCGACGCCGGCACCGATCGCCTCGCCGACCGCCAGGCCCGACTGCACCGCCTTGGCCTGCGCCTTGTCGCACACCAGCGTGAGCTTGGCGATGGCCGATGCGGCCGGTGCGCTGGGCTTGGTGTGGCGGTACAGGTAGGTGGCGTCGCCGGCCGCGGCGACCAGCGCCTGCGCATGCGCGGCGCCGAGGTCGCCGGCCGAAGCCAGCGCGACGGCCACGTGCTTCGCGCCGCCGCCCTTCAGCTGGGCCAGCCCGTTCGCGACCGCGGTCTTGAAGGCCTTCGCGGTGCCGGAGGCGGCTGCGGCCACCACCACGCGCGGCGCCTTCACGCCGGCCACGCGGTGCAGGTACAGCGCGCGCCCGGCCTTCAGTGCGAAGTCGCCATGGGCGATCGCCTCGTTGATCGGGGCCGCGAGCTTCGCGTCGAGCGAGGCATCGACGGTGTTGCCGCCGGCGGAGGCGTCGACGATGACGAGCAGTGCGTCGGCCTGCAGGGCAGCCAGGCTGCCGGAAGAAGAAACCTGATGCTTGAAGTCCATAATGCGAGCCAGTCCAGAATCCAACGATGTTATTCGATTCCTCCCTGCGGCGAGACCTCGCCCGCACATTCGGCGCCACGCTGGTGGTGATCCTCACCATCGTGCTGACGATGATGCTGATCCGCACGCTGGGCCAGGCCGCGCTGGGCCGTGTCGCCCCGCAGGACGTGGTGCTGCTGCTCGGCTACGTGGCGCTCGCGCAGCTGCCGACGATGCTGAGCCTGTCGCTGTTCATCGCCACCGTCTCGACGATGACGCGCATGTACCGCGACAGCGAGATGGCGATCTGGTTCGCGAGCGGCGTCGGCCTGTCGCGCTTCGTGCGGCCGGTGTTGCGCGTCAGCTGGCCGGTGCTGCTGGTGGTGGCGCTGCTCGCGCTCTTCGTGTGGCCGTGGATGAACGCGCGCAGCGCCGAGCTGCGCGAGCGCTTCGAGCGCCGCTCCGACCTGTCGCGCGTCACGCCGGGCCAGTTCCAGTCGTCGCGCGACGGGCGCCGCACCTTCTTCATCGAGCGCGACAGCGAAGACGGCCGCACCGGCCGCAACGTCTTCATCCTGACCGCGCAGGCCGACAAGGAATCGGTCACCTCGGCACGCAGCGGGCACATCGAGAACACCGACGACGACCGCTTCCTGGTGCTCGACAGCGGCCAGCAGAACGAGCAGAACCTGCGCAGCGGCGACAAGACGCTGGCGCGCTTCGAGACCTACAAGGTGCAGGCCGGCGACCGCGTGCTGAGCAGCGCGGACGCGCCGCCGCCGAAGGCGCGCCCGACCATCGAGCTGATGAGCGAGCCGACGCCGGCCGCGCAGGGCGAACTCACCTGGCGGCTCGGCCTGACGCTCGGCGCGGCCAACCTGCTGCTGCTGGCGATCGGGCTGTCGGCCACGCAGCCGCGGCGTGCCAGCAACTGGAACCTGCTGTTCGCGCTGCTGAGCTTCGTCGTCTACTACAACCTGATCAACCTGTCGCAGGCCTGGGTGGCCGGCGGCAAGGCCGGCATGGGGGCGATCCTGGTCACGATGCACGGCGGCGTGCTGCTGCTGGCGATCGCGCTGCTCTGGTGGCGCGACAACGGCACCCACTGGAGCCTGCGCCGGCACACCGGCGACGGTGGCGGAAGCGGCAAGGGCCGCCTGAAGCAGCGCCTGCAGGAAGCCTGCAAGAAATGAGTCTCCGATGAAAACCGTGCGCCGGCTGCTCTATGCCGACATCGTCTCGTCGGTGGCCTTCGTCGCCGTGGCCTTCCTGTCGCTGTTCTTCTTCATCGACTTCGTCGACGAGCTGGCCGACATCACGAAGACCTACACCGCCCTGCATGCGGCGGTGTACTCGCTGCTCGAGCTGCCCGGGCACCTGTACGAGCTGTCGCCGATCGCGGTGCTGATCGGCACCATCTACGCGCTGTCGCGGCTTGCGCAGTCGTCCGAGTTCACCGTGCTGCGCACCGGCGGGCTCGGCCCGGGCCGCGCGCTGTTCCTGCTGACCGGCCTCGGCATGGCCTTCGGCGTGCTGACCTTCGTCGTCGGCGACTACCTCGCGCCGCTCAGCGAGCGCGGCGCCGCACAGCTGCAGGCGCGCTACAAGGGCGGCTTCAGCCTCGGCATCACCGGCGCCTGGCTGAAGGACCACCGCGTGACGCCCGACGGCGAGCGCTCGTACTCGGTCAACGTCGGCAGCGCCGCCGCCGGCGGCGAGCTGCTGAACATCCGCATCTTCGAATCCGACGGCAGCGGCCGGCTGCTGCGCCGCATCAGCGCGGCGCGCGGGCGCGTCGGCAGCGACGACAACTGGACGCTGCAGGACGTGAACCTGACCGACTGGCGCGATGCCGCGACCGGCGGGCTGGTCAACTCGCAGCAGATGCCGGTCTACACCTGGCCGAGCACGCTGCCGGCCAACGTGGTGGCGGCCGCGGTGCTGCCCGAAGGCTCGATGTCGACGCTGGAGCTGTTCCGCTACATCACCCACCTGTCCGACAACGAGCAGACGGCGCAGCGCCACGAGATCCAGTTCTGGAAACGCGCGCTGTACCCGCTCGCCTGCCTGGTGATGGTGGCGCTGGCGCTGCCCTTCGCGTACCTGCATGCACGCGCCGGCGGCGTCAGCCTGAAGGTGTTCGGCGGCATCATGCTCGGCATCAGCTTCGTGCTGCTGAACAACGTCGCGGCGCACCTGGGCTTGCTGCAGAACTGGACGCCATGGATCGTCGCGGCGACGCCGAGCGCGATCTACCTGCTGCTGTCGCTGGCCGCCTTCAGCTGGCTCGTCCGCTACCGATGAGCCGCGGCCTGCTGCTGTTCGCGCACGGCGCGCGCGACCCGAACTGGGCATTGCCGTTCGAGGACGTCGCCGCGCGCGTGCGCCGAGCGCATCCCGGCGTGCCGGTCGCCCTCGCCTTCCTCGAATTCATGGCGCCGGACCTGCGCGAAGCCGGCCGGCAGCTCGCCGCGCACGGCTGCACGCACGTCGACGTGCTGCCGCTGTTCCTCGGCGCCGGCGGCCACGTGCGCAAGGACCTGCCGGAACTGCTGGCCGAACTGGGCACCGCGCACCCCGGCGTGCGCTGGCAGCTGCACCCGGCCGTCGGCGAACTCGACCCGGTGATCGCCGCGATGGCCGACGCCGCCGGCCGACTGATCATCGCTTCCACAGACACGAAGTGATTTAATCCGTGCAATCCACAGATTGCAACGGAATATGAACCTGCACCAATTCCGGTTCGTCCAGGAGGCCGTGCGCCGCAACCTGAACCTGACCGAGACGGCCAAGGCGCTGTTCACCTCGCAGCCCGGCATCTCCAAGGCCATCCTCGAACTCGAGGACGAGCTCGGCGTCGACATCTTCGCGCGCCACGGCAAGCGGCTGCGCCGCGTCACCGAGCCGGGCGCCGAGGTGCTGAAGTCGATCGAGGTGATCATGCGCGAGGTCGGCAACCTGAAGCGCATCGGCGAAGAGTTCTCGAAGCAGGATGCCGGCACGCTGTCGATCGCGACCACGCACACGCAGGCCCGCTACTTCCTGCCCGAGCCGGTGTCGCAGCTGCGCAAGCGCTTCCCGAAGGTCAACATCAGCCTGCACCAGGGCGCGCCGGCGCAGGTGGCGCAGATGGTGATCGAGGAGGTGGCCGACATCGGCATCGCGACCGAGGCGCTGGCCGAGCACAGCGAGCTGATCAGCCTGCCCTGCTACGAATGGCAGCACGCGGTGGTGATGCCGGCCGGCCACCCGCTGGCGCAGCTCGAACGCATCACGCTCGAAGACCTGGCGCAGCAGCCGCTGGTGTCGTACCACCCGTCGTTCAGCGGCCGCACGCGGGTCGACCAGGCCTTCGCGGCGCGCCGGCTGAAGCCGAACATCGTGCTGGAGGCGATCGACGCCGACGTCATCAAGACCTATGTGCGCCTGGGCATGGGCATCGGCGTGCTGGCCGAGATCGCGGTGCGCGACGACCCGCCGAACGGCGACCTGGTGTCGCGCCCGGTCGGCCACCTGTTCGGCCCCAACGTCACCCGCGTCGCGTTCAAGCGCGGGGCCTATCTGAGAAACTTCGTCTACGCGTTCGCCGAGATGCTGTCCGACCGCCTGAACCGCGGACTGATCACCCGCGCGATGAGCGGCGATGCGGCCGACACCGGCCACGACTACCAACTCTGATTCGCCCGTTTCGAGCCACGAGCCCACCATGCGAACCCCCACCCTCGAAAGCCGCCTGCCGCAGGTCGGCACGACCATCTTCACCGTGATGTCGGCGCTGGCGCAGCAGCATGGCGCCGTCAACCTCGGCCAGGGCTTCCCCGATTTCGACGGCGACCCGAAGCTGCTCGACGCGGTGACCGGCGCGATGAAGCGCGGACTGAACCAGTACCCGCCGATGGCCGGCGTGCCGGCGCTGCGCGAGGCGGTGGCCGCGAAGATCGCCGCGCTGTACGGCCACGCGTACGACCCCGGCACCGAAGTGACCATCACCGCCGGCGCGACGCAGGCCATCATCACCGCGATCCTCGCGATCGTGCACCCCGGCGACGAGGTGATCGTGCTCGACCCGTGCTACGACAGCTACGAGCCGAACATCGTGCTGGCCGGCGGCACCGCGGTGCACGTGCCGCTGACGCCGCGCACGTTCCGGCCCGATTTCGAGCGCATCCGCGCCGCGCTCACGCCGCGCACCCGCGCGATCATCGTCAACACGCCGCACAACCCGAGCGCAACCGTCTGGAGCGTGGCCGAGATGCAGCAGCTGGCCGAGCTGCTGCGCCCGACCGACGTGTTCGTGATCGCCGACGAGGTCTACGAGCACATGGTGTTCGACGGCCAGCGGCACGAAAGCATCGCGCGCCACCCCGAGCTGGCGGCGCGCGGCTTCATCGTCTCGAGCTTCGGCAAGACCTACCACGTGACCGGCTGGAAGGTCGGCTACGTCGCGGCGCCGGCGCCGCTGACGGCCGAATTCCGCAAGGTGCACCAGTTCAATGTGTTCACCGTCAACACGCCGGTGCAGCACGGGCTGGCCGCCTACATGGCCGACCCGGCGCCCTACCTCGAGCTGCCGGCGTTCTACCAGCGCAAGCGCGACCTGTTCCGCGCGGGCCTGGCGACGACCCGGCTGAAGCTGCTGCCGAGCGCGGGCAGCTATTTCCAGAGCGTCGACTACTCGGCCGTCAGCGAGTTGGGCGAGGAAGGCTTCTGCCGCTGGCTGACCAGCGAGATCGGCGTCGCGGCGATCCCGGTGTCGGTGTTCTATGCCGGCGGTTTCGAGCAGAAGCTGGCGCGCTTCTGCTTCGCGAAGAAGGACGAGACGCTGGAGCTGGCGCTGGAGCGCCTGGCCAGGCTGTAGCGCGGATGCCCATCCGGGCTGCGCAGATTCAGCGCGAGCCGCTCGCCTTCGGTTTGCGGGTGGTGTCGAGTGCGCTCAGTTCGCTGAGGTCGAAATCGAGGCCGGGGCGCGAGTCGCCGGCGTCGTTCGGCGCCGCGGTGGGCCCCGACAGCCGGGCCGGATCGGTCGAGATATCGAGGTCGAGCGACAGCCGCTCGACCTGCGGGAGCGGCAGCGTCGGGGCACCCGGCGGCGGCATCACGGCGGCATCGGGCCGCGGGGCGGACGAATCGCCGGTCGCCGACAGGTCCAGCGTGATGCCCACCGATTCGATCGGCAGCAGCAGGTCGACGCCTTCGGGGCGCACGTCGCGTTCGGCCAGGTCGCGCGCGATGCCGTACAGGAACAGCAGGTCGCGGTACGCCGGCACGTCGAACGGCGGGCCCTGGTTGCGCCGGAACAGCGCGCCGTCGAGCGCGGCCATCGCCTCGGCCGGTGCCGACCACAGCGATTGCACGCGGGCCAGCACGTCGGGGAAGCCTTCCTCGAGGTCGCGCTCCTTCGACGGATCGTTTTCGTCCCATTCGACCGCATAGGCGTTGAAGCGGCGGTTGAAACGCTCGCGGATGCGGTCGTACGGATCGCGCTCGCCGCGGCGGCGGTAGATCTCCATCAGCTTCAGGTACGGCAGCGGGCTGACGCCGCCGGTGCTGCGCACATGGCCCATCAGCAGGTCGACCGCGGCGTCGTCCTGGCCCAGCACGACGAAGAACTCGACCTGCTGGTCGAGGTCGATCAGCTCCTCGGCCGACATCGGCCGGTGCGGTTCCAGCGCATCGGGATCGATGTCGGTGCCGGGCTCGGTCGCCCTCGACAGCGTAGCTTGCATCGCGGCGACCGCGCGCGGCGTCAGCGTGACGTCGGACATCGGCGACAGCGGCGCCGGCGCGGCGGGCCGCTTGCGCACCGGCGGCGGCGTGTCGACCAGCACTGCGCCACCGGCGAATGGCTCGGGCGACATCGCTGCTGGAATGGTGCGCGGCGGCTCGGCCGGCGCGGCGGCCGGGGCCGCGGTGGGCGTCGGCGCCGGCGGCTCGACCCACCAGGCGGCGGCCTGGCGCTCGCGCCAGCGCTGCCAGACCAGGAAGCCGAGGCCGGCGGCGAGCAGCGCGCACAGCACGGCCAGCGCATAGACCAGCGGGTTCGCGTAGCGCGCCGACTGGGCCTGCTGCACCTTCGCCTGCAGGTCGGCGATCGACTGCTGGCGCGCCTGGCCTTCGGCGCGCAGCTGGCTCATCGACGCTTCGAGCGACTTCAGGCGATCCTGCGCCTGCAGGCGCTCGACCAGTTCGGGGTCGATGAAGCGGTACGGCGCCGAGCCGGCCGCCTGTGCGGCCTCGGCCAGCGGCGTCAGCTGGGAGCTCATCCGCAGCGACGGCGAGATCAGCGCATCGGTCTCGACCGGATCGAGTTGCAGCGTCGGTCCCTTCGGGCGCACCGGCTCGGGGGCCGGTTTCTGCGAGCGCGCGGCCTTCCTGGCCGCGCCGGCCGTCGCGGCCGGGCGTGTCGACGATGTCGCGCCGGCGGCGGCGCGCGGGCGCTGCGCCGCCACGCCCGGGGCAACGCGCGGAAGCGTCGAACGCACCGGCGGCTCGCCCTGCGGCGAGATCACGCTGGCCAGCGGCGAGGCAGAGAGATCGGGTTGATCGGCGATGTCCGGCAGCGCATGGGCCGGTGCCGCCGCGGTGGCCGACGGCGGATCGGCAAACACCACGTAATTGCGCGACAGCCGGGTCGGACATCCGACATTCAATGCAATGGCCACCACCGGTTCGTCGACCGGCACGGTGGTGGTGACGCGCAGCCGGCGCTCGGCGCTGCCTGGCCGGCCTTCGATGCGGACCTGCACCGACAGCGAGGACAGCGGATGGTCGCCGATCGACACATCGGCCTTGATGCAGGAGGCCTCGAGGCGCTCGTCGGGCTCCAGCCGCAGCATCACGCCGAAATTGAGCGGGTGGCCCAGCGTGGTGGCACCCAGCGTATTGCCGAACCCCATCGCGGTCGCTCGGCCCATGGGCAGGAGGCCCAAAGCGAGACTGACCGCGAGCAAGTTCGAGAATCTCTGCATTCGGCTGAGCAGTTGATTGATCGTTTTGACTCTAGCATGAACGTTCCTGCGGCGATCTCCGCAATAACGGGCAGGAACGGGCCCAGAACGGCGCGTCCGGCACCCCATGCCACAATCGCGCGCCATGCGCCTGGCGCTGTCTGACGAATGGGATGGCCATGCCTTCTGAATTGCGTGCCGAACGACGTGACGGCGCCCTGGTGCTGACGATCAGCGACCCGGCTTCGCGCAACACGCTCTCCGAACAGGTCTTCACCGCCGGCATCGAATCGCTGGGCGTGGCCGAATCGGACCCCGACGTGCATTGCGTCGTGCTGCGCGGCGATGGCGAGCATTTCTGCGCCGGCGGCAACCTGCAGCGGCTGCGCGCGAACCGCGAGGCGCCGCCCGAGGTGCAGCGCGCGATGCTGGAGCGATTCCACGAGTTCGTCGAGGTATTGCGCGTGTTCCCGAAGCCGGTGATCGCGGCGGTCGAAGGCGCCGCGGCCGGCGGTGGCTTTGCGCTGGCGCTGGCCTGCGACCTGATCGTCGCGGCCGAGGATGCACGCTTCGTGATGTCGTACGGCCGCATCGGCCTGTCGCCCGACGGCGGCTCGACCTGGCAGCTGATGCAGCGCCTGCCGCGCGCGGTGGTGCTGCAGATGCTGTGGCTGGCCGAGCCGATGGGCGCGGCGCAGCTTCAGGCCTTGGGCCTTGTCAATTGGGTGACAGACAGTGGCCAGGCGCTGACCCAAGCTCTGGCGGTGGCCGAACGGCTGTCGCACCTGGCGCCGAACGCGGTGTCCAGCGTGAAGGAGCTGGTCAATGCATGGCCCGAGCGCAGCCTCTCGCAGCAGATGGCATCGGAGCGGGATCACTTCCTTGAGAACCTCTTTCATCGCAACGGCGGCGAAGGCCTGCAGGCCTTCCTGGACAAGCGCGCGCCGCACTTCGAATAGCGCGTGCCCGCGAGACCGCGGGCCGAGCGCCGGGCCGCTCCCAAGCCGGCCCGCGCTCCCCTCGGGGGAGTGGCCGGCGTACTCGCCGGTCGAGGGGCTGTCATGAGGCGACGCATCTACCTGATGCGGCATGGGTCGGTCGACTACTTTCGAGAAGACGGCAGCGCGGTGCCGCCGGACACGGTGCCGCTGAATGCCGTCGGCCGCGAGCAGGCCGATGCAGCGGGCCGGTTGTTCGCGCAATGCGGCGTGCAATTCGACAGCGTGCTCGTCAGCGGATTGCCGCGCACGGTCGAGACCGCGACGCGCGTGCTGGCCGCGGGCGCGCAGCCGGCCTTGCAACTGCTGCACGAGCACGCGCTCGAAGAGATCCGCCCAGGCCGCCTGGCCGACATCCCGAAGCACGAGATCGAGGCCGCCTTCCTCGGCGCGTTCCGCATCGGCCCGGACGTGCAATCGCAGCGCTTCCTCGGGGGCGAATCGGTCGGCGAGCTGCTCGACCGCGTGCTGCCGGCCTTCGACGCGCTGCTCGCGCGCGACGACTGGCAATGCCTGCTGATGGTGATGCACGGCGGCGTGAACCGCGCGTTGCTGTCGCGCGTGCTGGCCGGCGAGCGCGCCTTCTTCGGCCGGCTCGAACAGGCGCCGGCCTGCATCAACGTGATCGACGTCGGCACGAACGACCAGATCGTGCGCGCCGTCAACCTCGCGCCCACGCAATGGCTGCACGAGCGCGAGACGATGACGACGATGGAGAAGCTGCTGGCGCAGTACATGCGCCCATAGTCCGGATCCGATCCGGGACTCAACCCCCATTTGTTCGCTTGTCACACCCGAAGGAGCAGAGCGCTGCCCGAAGGCGCGTGGGGGGAGGCCGTGGCGCGCCAATCAGGGCGGGTCGCCGGAGCTGGCTGGTTTGGTGGCCCCGCGCGCAGCGCGTTCGTGAACTGACTGTCGCCGACTGTCTGACCACAGCGAACGAAGTGAGCGGCGGGAGTTTCGGCGACGGGCCATCGAACCAGTCAGCGGAGGGAAGTCATCGGCCCCCCAGGGGGCCGATGACCGACCCGTCCGGCGCGCCACGGCCTCCTCCCACGCGCCTTTCGCGCCACCATGCGAACGACAGCAACCTACGTCCGATACCCCCCATCGATCCGATCCAGCCGCCGCAACAACCCCGGCCACGTCAACGCCCCCGCCCCCATCCCCCGCGTCGCCACCCTCGCCTGCTCCGCCGCGGTCTGGATGATCTGCGGGTCGATGTGGATCAGCGGCGCACCACCCGCCATCGCACGGACCTGGATCGTGCACACCGTCTCGAAGAAGTACATCGCCAGCACCGCATCGGCCACCGTCGGCCCGACCGTCAGCAACCCGTGGTTGCGCAGCATCAGGTAGGTCGCGCGGCCGAGGTCCTTCACCAGCCGCGGCTTCTCGTCGTCGCGCAGCGCGACGCCTTCGTAGTCGTGGTACGCGAGGCTGGACAGGATGAAGATCGACTGCTGCGACAACGGCAGCACGCCGCCCTTCTGCGCCGACACCGCCAGGCCGTTCAGCGTGTGCGTGTGCAGCACGCACTGCGCATCGTGGCGCGCCGAATGGATCGCGCTGTGGATCGTGAAACCCGCAGGGTTCACCGGGAACGGCGTGTCGTCGAGCTTGTTGCCCTGCAGGTCGATCTTCACCAGGCTCGACGCGGTGATCTCGTCGAACATCAGCCCGTACGGGTTGATCAGGAAGCGGTCTTCCTCGCCCGGCACGCGCGCGGTGATGTGGGTAAACACCAAGTCGTCCCACTTGAAATGCGCCACCAGCCGGTACGCCGCGGCCAGGTCCACGCGGGTCTGCCATTCGGCATCGCTGACGCGGCCCTCGCGGCTCGGGATGTCCAGCACTCGATCGCCCATGTGCACTCTCCTCGTGAAGGGAATCCGCGCACTCTTTCAGCAATCGCCTTCATGGACAATGAGGTCGCACCCTGTCACGTCAGAGACAAAACATGAATACCCCCGTTCTTACAATCGATGAGCAGGCCAACATCGAATCGGGTTCGTGGTTCTCCAAACTCTCGCAGCCATTGCGCAATGCCATCCTCTCGCGGGCCGTCGTGCGCCGCGTGCACGACGGCGCCTTGCTGTCGTCGCGCGGCGAAGCGGCCGACGAATGGTGCGGCGTCGCGAAGGGCGCGGTGCGGGTCAGCTCGGTCTCGCTGTCCGGCAAGCAGATCACGCTGACCTACGTGGAGCCCGGCCTGTGGTTCGGCGACATCTCGCTGTTCGACGGCCTGCCGCGCACGCACGATGCAAACGCGCATGGCGCGACCACGCTGCTCGTGGTGCGCAAGGCCGATTTCCGCGAGCTGCTGTCGCAGCACACCGAGCTCTACGAAGCGCTGCTGAAGCTGAATTGCCGCCGGCTGCGCCTGATGTTCGACGTGGTCGAAGACCTCAACACGATGCCGCTCGCGGCGCGGCTGGCCAAGCAGATCCTGCTGCTGTCGCGCAGCTATGGCATCGAACAAGGCCAGGAGATCCGCATCGGCCTGCAGCTCGCGCAGGAAGACCTGGCGCAGCTGCTCGGTGCCTCGCGCCAGCGCGTCAACCAGGAGCTGAAGGGCTTCGAGCGCGACGGCGCGGTGCGCATCGAGCCGACGCGGCTGGTGGTGCTGTCGAAGGACAAGCTGCTGGCGATCTCCGAACGCTGAGTTCCCGACGCTGACCAGGGGCTGGACCGCATGGACGCCTACACCGGAACCAAACCCGTCGCCGACTCGCACGCGTTCGACGCGGCCGCGTTGCAGGCCCACCTGCAGGTCGCGCTGCCGGGGTTCGGCGGGCCGCTGCAGGTCGAGCAGTTCAAGGGCGGCCAGTCGAACCCGACCTACAAGCTGGTGACGCCGTCGCGCTCGTACGTGATGCGCACCAAGCCCGGCCCGGCCGCGAAGCTGCTGCCGTCGGCGCATGCGATCGAGCGCGAGTTCCGCGTGATGCGCGCGCTGCACGGCAGTGCCGTGCCGGTGCCCGAGATGCTGCTGCTGTGCGAGGACGAATCGGTGATCGGCCGCGCGTTCTACATCATGGAGTTCGTGCAGGGCCGCGTGCTGTGGGAGCAGTCGCTGCCCGGCTTCGATGCGGCCGAGCGCGGCCGCCTCTACGACGAGATGAACCGCGTGATGGCGGCGCTGCACCAGGTCGACGTCGCGGCCGCGGGCCTGGCCGACTATGGCAAGCCGGGCAACTACTTCGAGCGCCAGATCGCGCGCTGGAGCAAGCAGTACCAGGCCTCGGTCACGCAGCCGATCGACGCGATGGACGAGCTCGCGCAGTGGCTGCCGGCCCACATGCCGGCCAGCGCGCGCGACGAATCGCAGGTGTCTGTGGTGCACGGCGACTACCGGCTCGACAACCTGGTGTTCCACCCGAGCGAGCCGCGCGTGCTGGCGGTGCTCGACTGGGAGCTGTCGACGCTCGGCCACCCGCTGGCCGATTTCAGCTACCACTGCATGTCGTGGCACATCCCGCCCGGCGCGTTCCGCGGCATCGGCGGGCTCGACCTGGCCGCGCTCGGCATCCCCGCCGAAGCGGCCTATGTGCGCTGCTACTGCGAGCGCACCGGCCGCACCGACCCGCAGGCGGTGATGGCCGACTGGAACTTCTACATGGCCTACAACCTGTTCCGCATGGCCGGCATCCTGCAAGGCATCGCGAAGCGGGTCGAAGACGGCACCGCGTCGAGCGCGCAGGCGCGCCAGGCCGGCGCCGGCGCGCGGCCGCTGGCCGAGATGGGCTGGCGGATTGCACAACACGGCGCCCGGCACGGCACCTGACCACCCTCCGGAGACCCCAGCATGGACTTCAGCTACTCCCCGCGCACCCAGGACCTGCAGGCCCGGGTGGCCGGTTTCATGGACCAGCACATCTTCCCGGCCGAGGCCGCCTTCAACGAGGAGATCGAGGCCAACACCCGCGCCGGCAAGCGCTGGACGCCGCTGCAGCTGATCGAGGGGCTGAAGACGAAGGCGCGCGCGCAAGGGCTGTGGAACCTGTTCCTGCCCGAGAGCGAACTGGGCGCCGGCCTGACGAACCAGGAGTACGCACCGCTGGCCGAGCTGATGGGCCGCGTGCCCTGGGCCAGCGAGGTGTTCAACTGCTCGGCGCCGGACACCGGCAACATGGAGACCATCGTCCGCTACGGCACGGCCGAGCAGAAGAAGCGCTGGCTCGAGCCGCTGCTCGACGGCAAGATCCGCAGCGCGTTCGCGATGACCGAACCCGACGTGGCCTCGTCGGACGCGACCAACATCGAGTCGAGCATCCGCCGCGACGGCGACGACTACGTGATCAACGGCCGCAAGTGGTGGATCTCGGGCGCCGGCGACCCGCGCTGCGCGGTCTACATCTTCATGGGCAAGACCGACCCCGAGGCGCCGCGGCATTCGCAGCAGTCGATGATCCTGGTGCCGGCCGACACGCCGGGGGTGAAGGTGCTGCGCCCGCTGCCGGTGTTCGGTTATGACGACGCGCCGCACGGCCACTGCGAGATGAGCTTCACGAACGTGCGCGTGCCGGCCGGCAACATGCTGCTCGGCGAAGGCCGCGGCTTCGAGATCGCGCAGGGCCGGCTCGGGCCGGGCCGCATCCACCACTGCATGCGGCTGATCGGGCTGGCCGAGCGGGCGCTGGAGCTGATGTGCAAGCGGGCCTCGTCGCGCGTCGCGTTCGGCCGCAAGGTGGCCGAGCAGGGGGTCACGCGCGAGCGCATCGCCGAGGCGCGATGCAAGATCGAACAGGCTCGGCTGCTGACGCTGAAGGCCGCGTGGATGATGGACGTCGCCGGCAACAAGACCGCGAAGGCCGAGATCGCGATGATCAAGGTGGTGGCGCCATCGATGGCCTGCCAGGTGATCGACTGGGCGATGCAGGTGCACGGCGGTGCCGGCATGTGCGACGACTTCCCGCTGGCTTACTTCTACACCGCGGCACGCACGCTGCGCTTCGCCGACGGGCCGGACGAAGTGCACCGCAATGCGATCGCGAAGATGGAGCTGGGCAAGTACGCCTGAGTCGGCTCAGTGCCTCGACCGGTCCTTCGGATCGTCGGGGCCCAGCTGGGTCTGCCATGCGGTCGACGAGGTGCTGGGCCAGCCGCTGGCTGCGCCGCTGTCGCCCGCGCCCATGCCGCCGGCCACCCGCACCGCCTGCAGCACCGCCACCTCGAACAGCCCGATCGCCTGCTTCACCGACGCCAGGTCGGGGCTGGCCAGCTGCAGACGCAGGTAGACCCGCCCGCGCAGCAGCATCAGCACGAACGGCGGCTCCTGCGCCAGCAGGTTGCCGCTGGCCTCTTCGAGCTGCCGCGCCAGCGCGCCCTCGACCCACGACGCCGCCACCTGCGGCGTGTTGCCGACCAGCCCGAAGCGCATGCGCACCGCCTTCGACGCGGCGAACGTGACCTTCGCGAACATCGCGAGCCAGCGCATCTCTTCGGGCGTGGCGCCGTCGATCACGGTCTGCGTGCTTTCGGTGAAGCGCTCGAAGGTCTGGCGCTCGAGTGTCTCGCGCAACGGCTGCGACAGCAGCAGCACCTGCAGGTTCGGCGGCAGGCCGAGTTCCATGCGCAGGCGCAGCTCATGGCCTTCGATGTAGAAGCGCTGCGGCGCGCCCCATTCGAGGCGCCACGGCTTGCTGTCCATGCCGCCGTCGATGACGAAGCCTTCTTCTTCGCGGACGCGCTTGAAGGCCATCTTGCTGTCGCGCGCCCATTCCGACACCGCCCGCCAGTCCGGGCCGTCGGGCCTGCCTGAGATCAGTCGTTTGAGCGCGTCGAGCATGAAGGCCGTGCTTGAACTAGAGTCGCAATCCACGCAGCACGCCCGTGCTGCAGAAAGACGACCTGAGGAAAACAAGATGATCGAAGTGTATTCGTGGGCCACGCCCAATGGCCACAAAGTTCACATCATGCTCGAGGAGTGCGGGCTGCCGTACCGGGTGACGGCGGTGGACATCGGGGCCGGCGACCAGTTCAAGCCCGAGTTCCTCGCGATCAGCCCGAACAACAAGATCCCCGCGATCGTCGACCCCGACGGGCCGGAAGGCCGACCGATCTCGCTGTTCGAATCGGGCGCCATCCTGATGTACCTCGCCGGCAAGACCGGCCACCTGCTGCCGACCGGCACCGCCGCGCGCTACGAGGTGCTGGAGTGGCTGATGTTCCAGATGGGCGGCATCGGTCCGATGCTCGGCCAGGCGCATCACTTCCGCATCTACGCGCCCGAGAAAATCGAGTACGCGATCAACCGCTACACCAATGAGGCGAAGCGCCTGTACGGCGTGCTCGACAAGCGGCTCGCGAAGTCGAAGTACGTCGCCGGCCCGGAATACAGCATCGCCGACATCGCGATCTTCCCGTGGCTGCGGTCGTGGAAGAACCAAGGCATCGACTGGGCCGACTACCCGCACCTGAAAGGCTGGTTCGACGAGATCGCCGCCCGCCCGGCGGTGCAGCGCGGCGTGGCCGTGCTGGCCGAGCATCGCAAGCCGCTCAACGACGAGAAGGCCCGCAACGCCCTGTTCGGCAAGCAGCAATACGAGCGTCGCTAGAGCAAACGGCCCCCCAGTCGCTTCGCTCCTGCCCCCAAGGGGCGCCACCCCAGGGGCCCGGCAAAGCCGGTTCCCCGGGGCGTTGCTTGATCGTCAGATAGCGTCACTTCTCTATGGTCTTGTTCCAGCGTGCGTTCCACGCTGGTCTGTTGGCATTGATGCTCTCCCAGTCGAGCGTCACCGCGTTCTTCATCCACTGGGAGATCTGCGCGACCTGCGCCGCGCCCTCGCCCACCGCGGGTGCCTTCGGGTTGGTCGGGATCTGGCTGCCGTACTGCAGCACGTTGGCCTGCGCCAGCGGGCTCAGCAGGAACTCGGCGAGCTTCTGCGCCAGCTCGGGTTCGCTGTTGTTCGCGATCACGCACTGGCCGACCATCAGCACCACCGAGCCTTCCTTGGGCTGCGCGTACTCCACCGGGATGCCCTTGACCTTCAGCGCGGCCACCGCGGTCGGCGTCAGCGGGAACAGTGCCGCCTCGCCGGTCTGCACCATCTCGGACAGCTTGGCCGAACTCGGGATGTACTCCAGCACGTTCGGCCCGATCTTCTCCGGCCAGGCCTTGAAGCCGGGCTCGACGTTCTTGTCGTTGCCGCCCTGGATGCGGTTGAACATCAGGAAGCCGTGCAGCCCGAAGGACGACGACGACACCGACTGGAACACCACCTTGCCCTTGAACTTCGGATCGGCGAAATCCATCCACGAGGTCGGCGCGGCCCAGCCCTTCTCGGTGAACATCTTCTTGTTGTAGGCGATGCCGGTCATGCCGAGGCTGACGCCGCTGGCCATGTCGTCCTTGAAGCGCGCCGCCGGGTAGATCTCGTTCAGTGCCGGGCTCGGCCGCTGCTTCTCGCACAGGCCCATGCCGATCGCGCGCACCATGATGCCGTCGTCGAGGAACATCACGTGCATCTGCGGCTTGTCCTTGTTGGCCTGCGCCTTCGCGAGGATGTCCGACGAGGTGCCCGGCACCACGACGACCTTGGCGCCGTACAGCTTCTCGAAGGCCGGGAACACGTACTGGGTGTACGCCTTCTCCATCGTGCCGCCGTTCATGCCGATGTAGATCGTCTTGGCCTGCGCCTGCGCGGCGCCGGCAGACAGCAGCGCGGCCGCGGCGGCCACGGCCCCCAGCCAGTGACGGCGCGTGCGGAGCGGGAAGGTGCTTGGCATGGTCGATCCTTTCAACGGTGGGACAACACGGGAAGCGAAGTGGGACGTGAAGCGGCAGCCATCGCGGCCGCCGCGGGCGCCGCCGATGCGGCCGGCGCCTGCGCGGCGCCGGGCTGGGCCGCGAAGCGCTCGATGCCGAACGCGCCGATCGGCGTGCTGCTGCGGCCGTCGCGGGCCAGCTCGGCCAGCACCTCGCCGACGGCCGGCCCGATCTGGAACCCGGCACCGGCGAAGCCGAAGCCGTGGATCAGTCCGGGCATCGTGCGGCTGCAGCCGAGCACCGGTTCGCGGTCGGGCAGGTAGCCTTCGGTGCCGCTCCAGGTGCGGATCAGCTGCGCATCGCGCAGCGCGGGGATCAGCTCGACGGCCTGGCGCGCCAGCGTCGTGATCGCCTGCCGGTCCGAGCGTGCGCGGTCGGCGTCGAGCGCCACGCCCGCGCCGCCGCCCAGCACCAGGTTGCCGCGCGCGACCTGCCGGCAGTAGATGCCGCCGCCCTCGACGCCCAGGCTCCAGTCCATGAAATGCGGCATCGGTTCGGTGACCGCCATCGCCGGGTGGCCGGAATGCATCGGCACCGGCTCGCCGAACTGCGCCGCGAGCTGGCCGGCCCACGCGCCGGCGCAGTTCAGCAGCAGCGGCGCGCGCACCTCCAGCGTGGGGCCGCAGCGCAGCGTGAAGCCGGCGCGGTCGCCGATCACCTCGTCGACCGGCGTGCGTTCGAACACCAGCGCGCCGGCGCGCTCGGCGGCGCGCGCGAACGCCGGCGAAACCAGCCGCGGATTGGCCTGGCCGTCCGCGGGGCACAGCGAGCCGCCGACCGCCTTCGCGCCCAGCCACGGGCAGCGCGCGCGCAGGCGCTCGCCGGAGATCAGCTCCAGGTCGAGGTCGAAGCCCTGGCTCAGCGCGCGGTAGCGTTCCAGCGAGGCCATGTCGGCCGCACTGCGGGCGATCTTGAAATGCCCGCTGCGCTCGTACTCGCCGTCGGTGCCGATCAGCTCGGGCAGCCGGCCCCACAGTTCGTGCGCGCGCTGCGCGAGCGGCAGCTGCGACAACGGCCGGCCCTGCCGCCGCACGCCGCCGTAGTTGACGCCGCTGGAGCGCGAGCCGCACAGGTCGCGTTCGAGCAGCACCACCTTCAGCCCCATGCGGCGCAACGCGAGCGCGGCCGAGCTGCCGACGATGCCGCCGCCGACGATCGCGACATCGGTGACGCAGCGCCGGGCCGTCATGCGGCGGCCTCCGGCTCGGGCACGGCCGACGGCGCGGACGACAACGCGGACAACGGCACCGGCTTGATCGGCGCCTGCCCGCGCAGCCGGCCCACCTCGCCGACCGGCCGGCCGCAGGCCTGCGCCAGGATCTCGGTCGCCGCGACGCCGCACATGCGGCCTTGGCAGCGGCCCATGCCGACGCGCGACAGCGCCTTCAGCCGGTTGATGTCGTCGGCGCCGGTCTCGCGCACGGTGCGGCGCAATTGCCCGGCGCTGAGGTGCTCGCAGCGGCACACGATGAGCTCGTCGTCGGCACGCGCCGCCCAGTCGATCGGGAACGGGAACGCCCGTTCGAGGCCGCGCCGGAACGGCCGGAGGCCGGCCAGGCGTTGCTCCAGTGCACGCGCCCGCGCCGCATCGACCGGCAGGCCGCGGTCTTCGAGCAGCGCCAGCGCCGCGCGCTCGCCGGCCCACTCGGCCGCATCGGCCCCGAGGATGCCGGCACCGTCGCCGGCCAGGTACAGGCCCGGCACGCTGCTGCGCCCTGCCGCGTCGCGCAGCGGCAGGTGCGCGCGCTGCAGCTCGTCGAAGGCGAAGCGGCAGCCGAGCAGGTCGGGAAGCTGGGTTTCCGAGCGCAGCGCATGGCCGATGCCGACGGCGTCGCATTCGATCGCCTGCAGGCGATCGCCCTGCTCGAACTCCACGCCCTCGACCCGCTCGCCACCCACGATCCGCAGCGGCCGCGCATCGCGCACGATGGGCACGCCGTGCGCGCGCAGCCACGCGACGTACCACGCGCCCTTCATCAGGATCGCCGGCCGCGTCAGCATCATCGGCAGCGCCGCGACCTGGTCGGCCAGCCGCGCGCTGTCGAGCACCGCGACGACGCGCGCCCCGGCCTTCGCATACTGGTACGCGACCAGGTACAGCAGCGGCCCGCTGCCCATCAGCACCACGCGCTCGCCGATCGCACAGCCCTGGAACTTCAGCGCCACCTGCGCGCCGCCGAGCGTGGTGACGCCGGGCAGCGTCCAGCCCGGCACCGGCAGCACGCGATCGGTGGCACCGGTGGCGACGATCAGCCCGTCGTACGGCAGGCGTTCGATGCGGCCGCGCTGAAGCACGTCGAGCACGCCGCCTTGCGCGTTCCACACCAGGCTGTCGGGCCGGTGGTCGATGCGGTCGGCGAGCGCGTCGGCCGCGGCATGCAGCGCGACCGCGCGCGCCGCCTCGCTGCCGTACAGCTCGGCCGGCGAGCGGCGGAAATGCGCCGGCGGGCGCCGGTAGACCTGGCCGCCGGCGCGCGGCGCCTCGTCGACCAGCACCGGCCGCAGGCCGTGTGCCGCGAGCGCCTGCGCGGCGCGCACGCCAGCCGGGCCGGCGCCGACGATCACCGGTGGCGTCATGCCGCGCCCTCCCCGCTCAGCAAGGCCATGCCCGGTGCGATGAAGGTCGAGCAGGCGCGCAGCCGCTCGCCGTCCGCCGTTGCGATCCAGCAGTCCTGGCAGGCGCCCATCAGGCAGAAGCCGGCCCGCGGCGCGCCGCTGAACTCGTTGCGGCGCAGGCGGTCGCGCTGCGTCAGCACCGCGGTCAGCACGGTGTCGCCTTCGAGCGCGGCGGCCGGCGCGCCGTCGAGCGTGAAGGCCACGCGCGCGCGGCCGGTCTCGGCCAGGCGCACCAGCAGCGGTCGGCGCGGTGTCGGTGCATCGGTCATCAGCGCCGCCCCACCAGCACGCGGTCGAGCCCGTAGGCGCGGTCGAGCAGCACCATCGCGAGGGCCGTCACGCCGACCATCAGCGCCGACACCGCGGCCATCAGCGGGTCGATCGATTCGGTCGCATACATGTACATGCGCACCGGCAGCGTCACCGTGCTCGGCGCGGTCACGAAGATCGACATCGTCACCTCGTCGAAGCTGTTGATGAAGGCCAGCATCCAGCCGCCGGTGACGCCGGGCAGGATCATCGGCAGCGTGATGCGCCGGAACACGGTGAAGTGGCCGGCGCCGAGCGAGGCCGCCGCCTGCTCCGCGCTGCGGTCGAAGCCGACCAGCGCCGCCACCACCAGGCGCAGCGCGTACGGCGTGACGATCAGCGCATGCGCGAACACCAGGAAGCCGAAGCTGCCGCTGCCGCCGACCAGTGCGAACAGCCGCAGCAGCGCGACGCCGAGCACCAGGTGCGGAATGATCAGCGGCGACAGGAACAGCCCGTTCAGGAACTCCCGCCCGGCAAAGCGGTGGCGGGTGATCGCCAGGCCGGCCGGCACCGCGAGCAGCGTCGAGAGCGTGGCCGAACCGAGCGCCAGCCACAGGCTGTTCCAGAACGACTGCATGAAATCCGGATGCTCGAACACCGCGCGGAACCAGCGCAGCGAGAAGCTGGTGGTCGGCAGCGTCAGCGTGTTCTCGGGCGTGAACGCGACCAGGCACACGACGACCAGCGGCGCCAGCATGAAGGCGATCACGAGCGCGTGGAATGCGAGGGCGAGCGGGCCGTTGCGGTTCATCGGCGGCGCCCCATCAGCCCAGCGCGCGCCGGTAGCGCCCTTCGACCAGCCGGTTCCAGCCCAGCATCACCGCGAGGTTGGCGGCCAGCAGCGTCAGCGCGACCGCGGCGCCGAGCGGCCAGTTGAGCTCGTGCAGGTACTCGTCGTAGACCACGGTCGCGACCATCTTCAGCCGGCGTCCGCCGAGCAGCCCCGGGATCGCGAACGAACTGGCCGCGAGGCCGAACACGATCAGGCTGCCCGACAGGATGCCCGGCATCACCTGCGGCAGCACGATGCGGCGCAGCGCGGTGAACGGCGAGGCCTTCAGCGACAGCGCGGCGTCGGCGATGCCGGGGTCGAGCTTCTGCAGCGAGGTCCAGACCGGGATCACCATGAAGGGCAGCATCACGTGCACCAGCGCGATGACGACCGCCGTCTCGGTGTACAGCAGCTTGAACGGCCCGAGGCCGAGCGCGCCGAGCGCCGCGTTGACCAGGCCCTCGGGGCCGAGCAGCATGCTCCAGCCGAACGCCCGCACCACCACCGAGACCAGCAGCGGCGCCAGCACCACCAGCAGCATCGCCGAGCGCCACGGGTTGCGCATGCGGCTCAGCACCCAGGCCTCGGGCGCGCCGACCAGCACGCAGATCAGCGCCACCAGCGCCGAGATGCGGAAGGTGCGCCAGAAGATGCCGTGGTAGTACGGGTCGCCGAACACCATCGCGTAGTGGGCCAGCGTGAACTCGCCGGCACGCGCGCCGGTGGCCGGGTCGTAGACGTTGAAGGACAGCACCGCGGTCAGCGCGAGCGGCACCAGCAGCAGCCCGGTGAACAGCAGCGCGGCCGGGGCGCTCAGCCACCACGGAGCCCACTTCAACGCACGGTCTCCTGCACGGCACGCGATGCAGTGCCGGCCGCCACCTCGGACGGCAGCAGCCGGCTGCCCTGCACCGGCCAGTCGATGCCGGCACGCTGCCCGGTCTCGAGCGCGGCGCGGCCGTCGTTCGGGCACAGCACGGCCAGCACGCCGACCGCGGTGTCGACGCGGTACAACCACTGGCTGCCGAGGAAGAAGCGCTCGGCGACCTCGCCGTCGAGCCGGCCGCTGCCGGGCGGCACGAACTGCAGCTTCTCCGGCCGCACGCTCAGCAGCACCGCGGCGCCGGGGCGGTGGCCGGTGTCGTCGACCACCACGCGCAGCGGGCCGACCTGCACCGCGCCTTCGCCGTTGACGCGCGCCTCCAGCAGGTTGGCCTTGCCGACGAAGGTGGAAATGAAGCGGGTGCGCGGGTGGTCGTAGACGCGCTGCGGACGGTCGACCTGCGTCGCCCGGCCCTGCTCCATCACGACGACACGGTCGCTGATCGACATCGCCTCGCCCTGGTCGTGCGTGACCATCACCGTGGTGGTGCCGACCTGGCGCTGGATGCGGCGCAGCTCGAACTGCATCTCCTCGCGCAGCTGGGCATCGAGGTTGGACAGCGGCTCGTCGAGCAGCAGCACCGGCGGCTCGATCACCAGCGCGCGCGCCAGCGCCACGCGCTGGCGCTGGCCGCCGGACAGTTCGCGCGGGTACTTGCCGGCATGTGCTTCCAGGTGCACCAGCGCCAGCGCGGCGCGCACGCGCTCGAGCCGCTCGGCGCGCGGCATCCTGCGCATCTCGAGCCCGAAGGCCACGTTCGCGCTGACCGTCATGTGCGGAAACAGCGCATAGGTCTGGAACACGATGCCCAGCCCGCGGGTGTTGGCCTTGGCCTGCGTGATGTCGCGGCCGTCGAGCTCGATGCGGCCGCGCGTCACCGGCTCGAAGCCGGCCACCATCTGCAGCGTGGTCGTCTTGCCGCAACCCGACGGCCCGAGCAGCGAGACGAACTCGCCCTTCTCGACCGACAGGCTCAGGTCGGCGACCGCGCAGGTGTCGCCGTAGAACTTGGTCACGCCCGTCAACTGCAGGAAAGACATGGAGGCCCTCGCTTGCCGAATCCCCGAACCGATGTTTCAAATCGATTGCAAGTTGCAAGCCATCTTGAACCTGACATTCCGATGAATCAAATACTTTGTTTCATGATTTCGCTCAATGGAATACTCTTCGGCTGACCGAACCCGGAGATTCCACAGGATAGAGCCATGAGCGAAGACAGTCCGTCGACCGCCGCCGCCAGCCGGCTGTTTGCCGTGATCCGTGCGCTGGCGCAGGTGCACGCCGATGGGGGGCGGGTCACGCAGATTGCACGCAGCGTGGGCCTGACACAGGCGACGACGCACCGGCTGCTGCAGTCGCTGGTGGCCGAGGGCATGGTCGAGCAGGACGCGCGCAGCAAGCTCTACCGGCTGGGCATCGAGTTCTTCGCGCTGGCCGCGACGGCCGGCAACCCGGCCGACCTGCGCACGCTATGCCGGCCGGCGCTGCTGCGGCTGTGCGCGAGCCTGGGCGACAGCATCTTCCTGCTGGCGCGCAGCGGCTTCGACGCGGTGTGCCTGGACCGCAGCGAGGGGCCGTTCCCGATCCGCTCGTTCACCGGCGACGTCGGCGGGCGCGTCGCGCTCGGCGTCGGCCAGGGGGCGCTGGCGATCCTCGCGTTCCTGCCGGAGGCCGAGCGCGAGGAGGTGATCCGCTTCAACCTGTCGCGGGTGCGCGAGTACGGCGTGTACGACGAGGTCTACCTGCGCACCGAGATCGATCGCGTGCGGCAGGCCGGCTTCGCCGGGCGCAACACCGGCTTGCTGGAAGGCATGGCGGGCGTCGCGGTGCCGGTGCTCGACCGCGAGGGACGCGCGGTGGCCGCGCTGTCGGTGGGCACGATCTCCGACCGGCTCAACGCCGACCGCATGCCGACCGTGGTGGAACTGCTGAAGCGCGAGGCGGCCGCGATCGGGCCGCGCATCCACCCGTTCGACCCGAGCCTGCGGCGGCCGGCGCAAAGCCTGGCGTCGCGCTGAACCGGAAGCGGGCTGTCGGACGGCACTGATCGGCGCGTCGGACCCATCTCCGTCGGATACACGGCCGGCAACCAATTGGGGCTTGCCGCCCGCGGCGGCACAGTCTTCAATGGGAGGCGCTGGAAAGGGTCCGGCAGGGAGAACCCAGATGAAGACGTGGATGATCGCCTCGGCCTGTTTGCTGAGCGTGTGCGGCGTGGCGCAGGCCGGATCGGATTCGACGCCGCAGGGGAAGCCGGGCTCGGCATCGGCGACCTTCACGCTCGGCACGCCGACCGGCCTCGACACCGGCGAGCCGGGTCACTGGCTGGCGGACAACGGCTTCCAGGCCTCGCTGGTCACGGCGCACGAGGTGCCCGGGCCGAACGACGTGCATTCGCTGAACCTGAAGTCGCGCCTGCTGGATGCGTCGGCGCGTGCGGGCACGCCGTTCGGCGAGGCGGCGATCGAGCTGCCGAAGGCGCCCGGCGAGACGCTGTCGGCGCAGGCCTCGATCGGGCACGGCAGCGTGTCGACTGGCTTCCAGGCCGACCGGCACGACGACGAAGCCAGCGCGACGATCAACTGGCAGCGCCCGTTCGTGCTGAACCCGTTCGCGTCGGTGACCTTCTCGGGCATCGCGATGCTGACGAACTCGAT
Organism: Rhizobacter sp. SG703; assembly: GCF_012275445.1. GTDB lineage: Bacteria > Pseudomonadota > Gammaproteobacteria > Burkholderiales > Burkholderiaceae_C > Rhizobacter. Next base: position 342,085 of record NZ_JAAZQK010000001.1, read on the forward strand.
CGCGTCGGCGCCGCTGCCGCGCTTCACCGAGGACAGCACCCGGCCCGATTCGTACGTGCACCAGGCGGCGCTGATCTTCCGCGACGAAGCCTTCGCGAGCAACGGCGTGAACCTGATCGCGAACATCTTCAACGACAACCCGACGGCACCCGGCACCGCCGCGCAGCAGCGGCTGCCGAGCTTCGACGACTTCACCTACAGCGCCGATCCGCTCGGGCATTTGTCATTGACGGTGCACAACCGCTCGGAGCAGGTGCTGTTCGGCAGCTTCGAGCTGTTCGCATACAGCTGGAACAACACCGCGCCGGTGCCCGAGCCGGCGACCTGGGCGCTGATGGTGCTGGGGTTGGCGGGACTGGGCGTGGCGAAGCGGCGTGTCGGCGCGGCGAGCCGTCCCTGACGGCGATCCCGCCTCGGGCGCCACCGGGGCACGAGCGTGGCAATAGCGCGGCAAGAGCGCGTCATGAGCGGGACACATCGCGTCCCTAGAGTCGCAGCTTCCAAAATCGGCTGTCACTCCCTCGACCATGATGTCTCGCTTCGCCTTGCGCCCGCTCTGCCTCGCCCTGTCCACCACCTTGTTGCTGAGCGCCTGCGGCGGCGGGGGCAGCAATGGTGACGACACCGCCCCGGGCTACACCGTTCCCGATGCGCCGACCGGCCTCGGCAAGACGGACACGGCACCGGTGGCCGACGAAAGCACGGTGCTGCCGTTCGTCGACAACGCCTTCACCAACCAGCGCGGCGATGCGCGCTATGCCACGCTCTCGACCAATGCCGGCGTGCGCGTGGTCGGCGGCTTCCTGTCGGTGTGGAAACCGACGACCGCCCTCGTCGATGCCGGCGTGACGGCCGCGGCCAGCGGCAGCTTCCCGGCCGTGGCCACCTCGACTTGGAGCGGCATCCCCGGCGACGCCACCGATGGCACGGTGCTCGACGCCACGGCGCACGGCGCCAACATCCAGTACGTGATCGATGCGACCACCCGGCGCACGGCCGCGCAGGAACTGGCCGCCTACCTGGACGACCGCCGCGGCAAGGCCTACAGCGTCAGCGACGGCATGGGCCCGCTCACCGCAGCATGGCGCAGCGCCGCCCAGCAGGTGACCTCGATCACGGCCATCGCGGGCGACGCCACGACGGTGCTCTACAACGACAGCGGCAACAACACCGGCGTGGCGAGCGCCGCGGGCAACACGAGCTTCGGCGTCGTCGTCGACTTCGTCAACGGCATCGGCGAGAACGGCTCGACCGAGCCCGCCAAGCGCTTCTTCAAGTACGCGCGCCCGTGGCGCTGGAGTTCCAGCGTGAAGGTGGTGCCGGCGCTGGAGCCGGCCAAGAGCACGACGCCCACCACCGACGGCGGCTTCATCAGCGGCCACTCGGCCGAGGCGACGCGCGACGCCGTCGCGATGGCATACGTGGTGCCGCAGCGCTTCCAGGAGATGCTCGCGCGGGGCGCGGAGCTCGGCGAGAACCGCATCCTCGCCGGCATGCACTCGCCGCTGGACGTGATCGGCGGGCGCGTGCACGGCCAGGCCGTCGCGGCCGCGGCCATCGCGACCGGCGCCGACTCGAAGATCCGTGCCGCGGCCTATGCGCAGGCGCAGACGGCGCTGATGGCCGCGACGGGCGCGAGCAGCGCGGCCGAGCTCAACGCGTTCGCGCATTCGCAAGTCGGCAGCAGCGACCGCTTCGCCGACCGGGCTGCCGCGAAGGCCGACTACCTGCGCCGCCTGACGTACGGCTTCGCGCAGACCGGCGACAAGACCAGGGCCGCCGTCGTGCCCAAAGGTGCCGAAGTGCTGCTGGAGACCCGCCTGCCCTACCTGAGCGTCGAGCAGCGCCGCGTGGTGCTGAAGACCACCGCGCTGCCGTCGGGCTACCCGGTGCTTGACGATGCCGAAGGCTGGGGTCGCCTGAACCTGTTCGACGCGGCCGACGGCTACGGCGCCTTCAACGGCGACGTCAGCGTCGCGATGGACGCCAGCCTCGGCGGCTTCAACGCGTCGGACAGCTGGAACAACACCATCGGCGGCGCCGGCAAGCTCAGCAAGTCCGGCACCGGCACGCTGGCGCTGAGCGGCAGCAACCGCTACAGCGGCGGCACCGCGGTGCAGGCCGGGGCCTTGCGCGCCGACAGTGCGCTGGCACTCGGCAGCGGAGACGTGCATGTGAGCGGCGGCAGCCTGGTCAGCAACGGCAGCACGGCACTTCATCTGCTCGGCGCCTACACCCAGCTGGGCGGCGGCACGCTGCAGCTGAACCTGGGCGCCGCGGATGCGGGGCGACTGGTCGTCGACCGCACGGTGACGCTGGATGGCGGCACGCTGACCCTCCAGTTCCGCAGCGGCTTCGCACCGGTCGTCGGCGACACGATCCGGGTCATCAGCGCGTCGAAGCTGCGCGGCCGCTTCACGACGATCACGCTCCCAGGTCACACGGTGACGCCGACCTACACCGACACCGGCTTGTCGCTGCACATCGACGCCTGAGCACGCGTCGACCTCAGAAACCGTCGTCATCGAAAGCGCCTCCGCAAGGGGGCTTTTTTTGACACGGCCGCCCGGACCAGGCGGCCCGCTGGATTCAACGAGAAATTCCATTCCAAAAACAATCAAAATTGTTTACGGTCGCATCGGCAACGAGGTTGGCCAACCAGCCTGATCCGAGTTGCCTGGTGCGCCGCAGGATCCCGCCGGACTGACGACTCGCTCCACGCTGACGCCGCCCCAGTGCACAAGGACGGCAGTTTCAGGAGTGCATTCATGTCGCCAACTCGCCGGAACTGGAACCCGCATGAAGGTCGCAGAGTTCAAACGCCAACTTGCATCGATGGGCGCGCGATTCGTTGAGGGAAGCAATCCATGTTGAGTTACCCCGCCCGCATCGTCCGAGATGGCGATGGCTTCATGGTCTCATTCCCGGACATCCCCGAGGCGCTGACCGGCGCTGCCACGAAGGAAGAGGCGCTGCAGAACGCGGCCGATGCCTTGACCACCGCGATGGATTTCTATTTCGAGGACCGTCGACTCGTCCCCGAGCCGTCGGCACCCAAGCGCGGTCAGGTGTCCATCGACCTCCCGGTCAGCATCGCCGTCAAGGTCTTGCTGCTGAACGAAATGATTCGCCAGGGAACGCGGCCGGTCGATCTCGCGCGCCGCATGCACATCCGGCCACAAGAAGTGAACCGCCTCACGACGCTGACCCACCCGACGAAGATCGATACGGTGGCCGATGCGCTGAAGGCGCTCGGCAGGCGCCTCACGATCTCGCTCACCTGAACGAGATCAACCCTTGTCCTTCCCGCTCACCGGCTTGAACCCCAACCGCTGCATCGCCTTGCCGATCGGCTGCTTCGTCGTCCAGTAGTCCTTCCATGGGTCTTCGCGTTCGAACGACAGGTGATCGAGCGCGGTCTTGATGGTCCATTGGTTGCCGCCCTTCAGCTCGTCCAGTGCCTCCCACGGCACCGGCATCGAGACCCCGAGCCCCGGCCGCGCGCGTGCCGAGAACGCGGCCGCGGTCGTCGCGTTGTGGCCGTTGCGCAGGTAGTCGACGAAGATCTTGCCGACGCGGTTGGCGGGCCCGCTCTTCGCGACGAAACGCTCCGGCACCACCTGCGCCATGTGCTGCACGATCGCCTGCGAGAAGCCCTTCACCGCATCCCAGCCGTGCTGCGGCTTCAGCGGCACCACCACGTGCAGGCCCTTGCCGCCGCTGGTCTTCAGCCAGCTCTCCAGGCCCAGCGCCTGCAGCAGCGAGCGCACCAGCGCCGCTGCCTCGCGCACCTTCGCCCACTCGACGCCTTCTCCCGGGTCCAGGTCGAACACCATCCGGTCGGGTTTGTCGATGCGGCGCGCGAGCGCATTCCAGGTGTGGAACTCGATCACGTTCATCTGCGCCGCGCCGGCCAGCGCCGTCGCGCTCGGCACCTCGAGCAGCGGCTCGTGCTCGGGCCACAACGCCGGGTCGAGCTCGCGCATGCCGGGGAATCGCATCTTGCCGGCGTGCTTCTGGAAGAACTGTTCGCCGCCGACGCCTTCCGGGGCGCGCATCAGCGCGCACGGCCTGCCCTTCAAGTGCGGCAGCATCCGCTCGGCCACGCTTTCGTAGTAGCGCACCAGGTCGAGCTTGGTCAGCCCGGTGCTCTTGTCGATCACGCGTTCCGGGTGCGTCACCTTCGTCGCCGCGCGGGTCTTCGCGCTCGTGCCCATGCTTGTGCTCGCGGTCGCCTTCGTCTTCACCGCCACCGCCCGCTCGCGCGTGATCCGCTTTGCCGGCTTGTCGGTGCGCAGGCCTTCGAACGATGCATGGCGGATCTGCCCATCGGGCGTCCATTCGCCGAAGCTGACCTCGGCCATCAAGGTCGGCTTGACCCAGCGGCGCTCGCCCTGGGCGCCGCGCGGCCCGCGCCCGGGCTTCGGCGCCGTGGCGAACGGCGACGCATCGGCCTGCAGCTTCAGCAGCTTCGTCTTCAGCTCGGCCGCCATCGCCGAATCCCAGCCGGTGCCGACGCTGCCGACCGAGCGCAGCGTGCCGTCGTCGTCGTGCACGCCCAGCAGCAGGCTGCCGATGTGCGCGCCGTCGCGCTCGCCGCGCCGGTCGGTGTAGCCGCCGATCACGAACTCCTGGCGCTGCTGGCACTTCAGCTTCAGCCAGTCCTCGGTGCGGCGCGACACGTACGGCGCATCCTGCCGCTTCGCGATCACGCCTTCGAGCTTCAGCCGGCAGGCCGATTGCAGCACGCTGGCCGCATCGGCCGGGAAGTCTTCGCTGAAGCGCAGCGGCCCGCTGCCCTTCGCCTCGAGCAGCTGCTTCAGCAGCCGGCGCCGTTCGCGCAATGGCAGCTCGCGCAGGTCGTGCCCTTCGAGGTACGGCAGGTCGAACAGGAAATACGCCACCTGCGCGGTGTTGCCGCCGTCGAACGCGTTCTGCAGCCGGTTGAAGGCCGGCAGGCCGTCGTCGCCGAGCACGACGATCTCGCCGTCGAGCCAGGCCGACGTCACGTCGAGTTGGCGCAAGGCGGCCACCAGTGTCGGCAGCCGGTCGCTCCAGTCGTGCCCGCCGCGCGTGATCAGCACCGGCTTGCCGCGCTGGATGCGCGTCATGATCCGGTAGCCGTCGAACTTGATCTCGAAGCCCCAGTCGCCGTCGGCCGGCACGCCGCTCGCAAGCGTCGCCAGCTGCGGGGTCATCGTCGCCGGCAGCGGCGCCTTCACGGCCTTCAGCGGGCGCTCCTGCCGTTCGGGTTTCGGCTTCGGCCTCGCCTTCGCGTCGCCACCCGGGCCCACGCTGTCCGGCAGCGCGCTGACGACGTCGTACTCCGCATGCGGCCGGGCGAAGCCGTCCTTCTTCTTCAGCAGCAGCCACGGCGGCTGCTTGTCGCTGCCGGCGCCGCGCATGCGCACCAGCTCCCACGCGCCGTGCAGCTTCTCGCCATCGAGCGTGAACGCGATCTTGCCGGCGGCCAAGCCCTTCTTCGGGTCGCCGACGGGCTGCCAGGTGCCGCGGTCCCAGATGATCACGTCGCCGGCGCCATAGTGGCCCTCGGGGATGCGGCCTTCGAAGCTGTTGTACGACACCGGATGGTCTTCGGTGCGCACCGCGAGCCGCTTTTCCGACGGGTCGAAGCTCGGCCCCTTCGGCACCGCCCACGACAGCATCACGCCGTCCAGTTCGAGCCGGAAGTCGTAGTGCAGCCGCGTCGCATCGTGCTTCTGCACGACGAACGCCAGCGCATCGCCGGCCGAGGCCTGCTCGCCGCGCGGCTCCGGCGTCTGGCTGAAATCGCGCTTGCTCCAGTAGGTGTGCAGCGGGTCGGCCGCCGTCGAGCCGTGTGCGGTAGTCGAGTTGCGCGCCATCGCCGTTCGCTCAGGCTCGCTTGCGGGCCGGCGACTTGCGCGCCGCCGGCTTGTGCGCAGCGGCCGGCTTGCCCTTCAGGCTCTTCGCCAGCAGCTCGGTCAGGTCGACCACGTTGCTCGGCCCGGTCGAGCCGCTCTCTTCCATCGGCTCGACCTGCTCGGTCTCGCCGCGCTCGACGCGCCGGGCCACCAGTGCGTGGATCGCTTCGGTGAAGCGGTCGGAATACGCCTCGGGCTTCCACGGTTCGGTCATGTCGCCGATCAACTGCTGCGCCATCTTCAATTCGGCCTCCTTCAGGTTCACGCCCTTCCTGCCTTCGGGCGGCAGGTTGATGTCGGCCCACGGCCGGATGTCGGCGGCCCAGCGCAGCGTGTTCAGCATCAGCGCCGGGCCGCTCGGGATCAGCGCGGCCAGGTGCTCCTTGGTGTGCATCACGACGCGCGCGATGCCGATCACGCCCGCGGCCAGCATCGCCTCGCGCAGCAGCGCATACACCTTCTCGCCCTTGGCCAGCGGTTCCAGGTAGTACGGCCGGTCGAGCAGCGTGAAGGGGATCTCGTCGGCATGCGCGAACGATTCGATCTCGATCGTCTGCGTGGTTTTCGGGTACGCAGCCTTGATCTCGTCGTCGCTCAGCACGACGTAGTCGCCGCCGTCGACCTTCACGCCCTTCACGATGTGCGACTTGTCGATCTCGCGGCCGGTGCGCTTGTTGACACGCTTGTAGCCGACCGGGTCCATCGAGCGCTTGTCGAGCCAGTCGAAGTCGACACCCGATTCCGATGACGCCGGGTACAGCGCGACCGGCACGTGCACCAGGCCGAAGCTGATGGCGCCTTTCCAGATGGCGTGGGGCATGGCGGAACTCCTTGAACGGCATCGACGACGGCTCCAAGCCTAGGGTCGTGCGACGCCGTGTCGCCAGCAGCAGATCGCGCACGCTGATGTAGGAAGACGCCGGCTTGCAAAAGTTTTCTATCCGACTGGACGACCCGTGCACTTCGGGAGTTCAATGGCGTCGCTGTACTTGGAACCGGTTCCAATGACCGCAGTACCGAGGGACCGTTTCTGCCATCCACACGAGGAGACGACATGAAACAGGTCCCATCACGCGGGTCGGGCCGCGCTTTGGCTTCGCGCATCGGGAGGTTGGCATGGTTGCCGGCCCTGCTGCTCGCGGGCTGCGGCGGCAACGACGCTTCCGCCCCTTCTTCCGACACCGCCGGCAGCGCCGCCAAGGAGCAGGCGATGGCCGTCACGGCCGGTCGCTACGCGCTGCAGAGCGTGTCGACCGGGCAATGCATCGGCATCAACGGCGGCGGCAACGCCAGCGGCACGGCGCTGCAACTGCAGGCCTGCAGCAGCGCCGCCACCCAGCAGTTCGACCTGGCGCAGGTGACGACCGGCGTCTACAGGCTGACGGTCGCGGCGAGCGGCCTGGCGGTCGACGTGCAGAACGCATCCGCCAGCGACGGCGCACCGCTGCAGCAGTGGACCGACAACGGCACCAACGCGCAGCGTTTCCAGCTGACCGAGCTCGGCGCCGGCGTCATCGCGCTGGTCAACGTCAACAGCGGCAAGTGCGTGCAGGCGGCCGATGCGGCCACCGTGCGCCAGTACGGCTGCGCCGCCGGCAGCGCGCCGCAGCAGTTCAAGCTGGTCGGCGGCAGCATCAACCCGCCCGACCCGGCCGGCCTGGTGCCGCTGTTCCCGCAGGGCACGCCGATCACCGAGCCGATCCAGACCGTCGAGGCCGACGGCACGCTGGTCACCTACATGGGCATGCGGCCGACCGAGCGCCACGCGCGCGAACGCGGCGAGGCCTGGGACGCGCCCGACCAGGGTCCGGGCCGCTACCTGACCTTCCCCTCGTTCTACTTCCAGAACCGGACCTTCGGGCTGGTGATCCGCGACGAGGTGCCGGCCGGCCGCTCGAAGATCACCTTCACGCTGCGCGTCAACGACGGCACCTTCGACGGCACCACCTTCAGCCTGTTCCGCAACGCCGGCGACCCGAACGTGCGCGACTACGGCTGGGCGCTGAACTACGGCTTCGGCAACCCGAAGTTCCTGAACCAGGACAACTACCCGCTGCCGATCTGCATCGCCGGCCAGCCGGATGCCGACTGCCAGTTCTCGGTCGACACCAACTGGCGCACCGATCCGCACAGCACGCTGAAGGTCGGCGACCCGGTCGAGCTCGCACCGGCCCCGCGGCTGAAGTACAACGCCGACGGCAGCGCGGTGATCGACGGCGGCGGCGCGCGCTACTACTCGTTCGAGCAGCTGTACGTGGCCGGCGTCGGACTGCGGCCGTGGTACGGCATCGCGCCGAACCTCGACTCCGCGGCGCTGCCGGCCGAGACGCTGTCCGGCGGGCAGACCAGCCTGTCGTACAACTATTCCGAAGAGCCGATGCGCGTGTTCCAGCAGATGGCCAACAACATCGGCATCCAGAACACCAGGCGCTTCGTCGAGGGGCGGCGGCTGTTCCACACCTCGTTCGTCGACGGCCGGCATTCGGAGCACCCGGAGACCAACCCGGTGTTCAGCGCGCATGCCGGGCAGCTGGGGCCGCGCTACAACCAGGTCAGCTGCATCGCCTGCCATGCGCTGAACGGGCGCACGGCGGCCCCGGTCGCCGGCACGCTGTTCGCCGGCACGGTGCTGACCGGCAGCGCGGGCAGCGACGGCAAGCGCGTGCCCGATGCGACCTACGGGCTGAACGTGCTGCAGAAGGCCAGCGCCGCCGGCGCGGCGGACTACGGCGTCAACGTCCAGGCCTACACGACGACGGTGCGCACGCTGGCCGATGGCGAAAAGGTCGAGCTGCAGAAGCCGGTGTATGCGTTCAAGGGCCCGGTGCCGGCGCAGTTCTCGGCACGCCAGGCGCCGCAGGTGATCGGCGTCGGGCTGCTGGAGGCCTTGCCCGAGAGCACCGTGCTGGCGCTGGCCGACCCCGGCGATGCGAACGGCGACGGCATCCGCGGCGTCGCCAACCTGGTGACCGATCCGGAAACCGGCCAGACGCGGCTCGGCCGCTTCGGCTGGAAGGCCGCGAAGGCGAGCGTGCGCCACCAGGCCGCCGAGGCGTTGGTCAACGACATGGGCGTGGTGTCGCCGGTGTACCCGTCGCGCAGCTGCCAGCGGGCGGCCGCCGACTGCCGCAGCAACCCGCAGGGCAGCGGCGTCAACGAGCAGGAGCTGCAACGCGTCGTGCAGTACCTGGAGCTGCTCGCGGTGCCAGCCCAGCGCAGCCTGCGCAGCGCCTTCCCGGCGGGCGTGCGGGTGTCGCCGGAGCACGAGGTGAACCCGGCCCAGGTGGCGCGCGGCGCGCAGCTGTTCGCGCAGGTCAACTGCGTCGGCTGCCACACCGCGACGCTGAAGACCGGCACCACGCACCCGTTCGCCGAGCTGCGCGACCAGACCATCCATCCGTACACCAACCTGCTGCTGCACGACATGGGCGCGGGGCTGGCGGACACGGTGGCCGAAGGCAAGGCGCAGCCGTCGATGTGGCGCACCGCGCCGCTGTGGGGCATCGGCTCGCTGCCGTTCGTGCAAGGCGCCGCGCAGAACGTGCGCTACCTGCACGACGGCCGGGCCCGCACGCTGATGGAGGCGATCGGCTGGCACGGCGGCGAGGCCGACAACAGCCGCCAGCGCTTCGAGGCCTTGTCGAAGGACGACCGCGCGGCGGTGCTGGCCTTCCTCGGCACGCTGTAGCGCCGGGGCTGTGCGAAGCCTCCTACAGGCGGTCGCGCCGGTGGACGATGGCAGCGGCGCGGCGCCTGGGTACGCTCGACGGCGATGGACACCGCCGCCCCGCTCCCCTCCCGCTGGCCGGGCCTGCGCGCCTGGTGGTCGCTCGTGAAGCAGGCCGGCAATGCGTGGATCGACGACTACGCGCCCAGCATGGGCGCGGCGCTGTCGTACTACAGCATGTTCTCGCTGGCGCCGCTGCTGCTGATCGTGATCGCGATCGCCGGGCTGGTGTTCGGCGAGGACGCCGCGCGCGGCGAGGTGTTCGGCCAGATCCGCGGCCTGCTCGGCACCGAGTCGGCGCAGGCGGTGGAAGCGGTGCTGGCCAGCCTGCACAAGCCGGCCGAAGGCACCGCGTCGGCGGTGCTCGGCGTCGTCGTGCTGCTGGTCGGCGCCACCTCGGTGTTCGGCGAATTGCAGGACGCGCTCGACCGCATCTGGCGCGCACCGGCCCGCGTGCGCGCGAGCGGCTGGTGGAACCTGCTGCGCGCGCGGCTGCTGTCGTTCGGCATGATCCTCGGCATCGCGTTCCTGCTGATGATCTCGCTGGTGCTCAGCGCCGCGATCTCGGCGCTCGGCAAGTGGTGGGGCGGCGCGTTCGGCAACTGGGCCACGTTGGCCCAGGGCGTGAACCTGGCGGTCGGCCTGCTGATGACGACCGGCGTGTTCGCGATGATCTACAAGCTGATGCCGCGGGTGGATGTGCGCTGGCACGACGTGTGGCTGGGCGCGCTGCTGACGGCTGTGCTGTTCACCGTCGGCCGCTACCTGATCGGCGCCTACATCGGCCGCAGCGGCGTGGCCTCCGGCTTCGGCGCCGCCGGCTCGCTGATCGTGATCTTCGTGTGGGTCTACTACTCGGCGCAGATCTTCCTGATGGGGGCCGAGCTGACCTGGGTCTATGCGCGCAGCTTCGGTTCGATGCGGCAGCTGCCGCACCCGCCCGCGCCGACGCAGTCGGGCAGCGCGGGCGGAATTCCTACAGTGGGTTCTTGAGCGCACCTACACCAGGGAGATCGGGTCGTCCTTACAGTCTCTCCATCGCCAGGGAGAAAACACCATGCGTTCGCTGCACCTCGCCGACCTGTCGCACCGCTCGTTGCCGGCGGCCCGCAAGCTGCTCCCCGGCGTCGGCGTGGCCGTGCCGGTGGCGGTGGCCCTGGCGGCGCTGGCGATCGGCCTGCCGGTGACCGAGCGGGCCGACCGCAACGCGTTCGCCGCCGACGTGCTGCTGATGGCCGCCGCGGTGCCGGCGGCGGCCGCAAGCGCGGTGCCGGTCATCAAGCGCGAGGTCAGCCGGGTGCGCGAATCGGCGCGGGGTCTGGGGCCTTCGTCGCTGGGGTCGCCATCCGGTCGATGACCCAGTCGACGAACACCCGCACCCGCGGCGACAGCTGCCGGCTGTGCGGGTACAGCAAGGACACCGGCATCGGCGCCGGACACCACGCCGCCAGCACCTCCTGCAAGCGCCCGTCGGCCAGCTCGGCCTGCACGTGGTAGCGCGGCACCTGGACCAGGCCCTGGCCGGCGAGGCAGCAGGCCAGGTACGCATCGGCATGGCGCACTGACACGCTGCCCTTCATCGACACCGACTGCGGCTGGCCGTCGACGATGAAATCGAACGGGACGCGCCGGCCGCTCGCACTCGACACGAAGTTCACCGCCCGGTGCTGCGGCAGCTCGGCCAGCGAGTTCGGCACGCCGTACTTCGCGAGGTAGGCCGGGCTCGCGCAGGTGAGCTGCGGGTTGTCGGCCACATGCCGCTGCACCATCGACGAATCGCGCGGGCTGCCGGCGCGCAGCACGCAATCCACGCCCTCGCGCACCAGGTCGACCAGCCGGTCGCCCATGCCGATCTCCAGCTCGATGTCGGGGTAGCGGGCGCAGAACTCGCCCAGGTGCGGCAGCAGGAAGTGGCGCGCGAGCGTCTCCTGCAGGTCGACGCGCAGCTTGCCCTTCGGGCTGGCCAGCGACTGGCCGAATGCCGATTCGGTCTCGTCCAGGTCGGCCAGCAGCCGCACGCAGCGCTGGTGGTAGGCCTCGCCGTCGGGCGTCGGCTTCACCTGGCGGGTCGTGCGCTGCAGCAACCGGGTGCCCAGGCGCTTCTCCAGCGCCTGGATCGCATGCGTCGCAGTGGCGCGCGGCAGCTCCAGGTCTTCGGCGCCCTTCGTGAAGCTGCCCAGCTCGACGATGCGCACGAACAGCTGCATGGTCTGGAAACGGTCCATCGGGGAGCCCCTTTTTTGTTGTTCTTGGTTGAACAGTGATGGCAATTCTTGCTCATTTATTGATTTCCTTCGAGCAACGAGACTTCACTCCATCGCAACTCACTCCCAGGAGCTCACCATGACCCAGCCAGTCGCCATCGTCACCGGCGCGTCCCGCGGCATCGGCGCCACCGTCGCCCGCCGCCTCGCATCCGACGGCTTCGCCGTCATCGTCAACTACGCCGGCAACGCCGCCGCGGCCGCCGAAGTGGTCGCTGAAATCGCCGCCGCCGGCGGGCAGGCCACCGCGGTCCAGGCCGACGTGGCGGACCCGGCCGCCGCCCGCACGCTGTTCGACGAGGCAGCGCACGCCTACGGCCGCGTCGACGTGTTGGTCAACAACGCCGGCGTGATGCCGACGAACATGCCGGCGCTCGTCGACACCGACGACGCGACCTTCGACCGCCTGTTCCACATCAACGTCAAGGGCAGCTTCAACACGATGCGCGAAGCCGTGAAGCGCCTGCAGGCGGGCGGGCGCATCGTCAATTTCTCGAGCAGCGTGGTCGGGCTCGCGACGCCGGGCTACGCGGCCTATGCGGCCGGCAAGTCGGCGATCGAGACGATGACCCACATCCTCGCGAAAGAGCTGCGGGGTCGCCGGATCACCGTCAACGCCGTCGCGCCGGGACCGACCGCGACCGACCTGTTCCTGAACGGCAAGAGCCCCGAGCTGATCGAGCGCCTGGCCCAGGCCTCGCCGCTGGAGCGGCTGGGCACCCCGCAGGACATCGCGGGCGTCGTGGCCTTCCTTGCCGGTCCCGACAGCGCGTGGGTCAACGGCCAGACCCTGCGCGCCAATGGCGGCATTGTCTGACCCACTGGATCCATTCTTTCCACCCCGGAGAACTCTCATGAACAAAGTGATCGTCATCACCGGTGCGTCGAGCGGTTTCGGCGCCCTCACCGCCCGCGCCCTCGCCGACGCCGGCCACACCGTCTACGCCGGCATGCGGGCCATCGCGACGCGCAATGCGAAGGCGGCACAGGACGCCGCAGACTACGCGACGGAACGCCTCGTCGACCTGCGCAGCATCGAGCTCGATGTCGGCTCGCAGGCATCGGTCGACGCCGCGGTGGCCCGCATCGTCGAGGCCCACCAGCGGCTCGACGTCATCGTGCACAACGCCGGCCACCTGGTGACCGGCCCGGCCGAGGCCTTCACGCCGGAGCAGATCGCGCAGGTCTTCGACGTCAACACGCTGGGCACGCAGCGCCTGAACCGCGCGGCGCTGCCGCAGCTGCGCCGCCAGCGGCATGGGCTGGTCGTGTGGGTGTCGAGCTCCAGCGTCAAGGGCGGCACGCCGCCCTTCCTCGGGCCATACTTCGCGGCCAAGGCGGCGATGGATGCGCTGGCGGTCAGCTACGCCGGCGAGCTGGCGCGCTTCGGCGTCGAGACCAGCATCGTCGTGCCCGGCGCGTTCACGTCGGGCACCAACCACTTCGCGCACGCCACGCACGCGGCCGACGCCGACGTGGCCCGGGCCTACGACGCGCTGTACGCCGGGCTGCCCGAGCAGGTCGGCGAGGCGCTCGCGAAGCTGGAGCCGGCCGATGCCGACGTGGCCGATATCGCGCGGGCGATCGTCGCCGCCGTCGACGCGCCGTACGGCCAGCGGCCGTACCGCGTGCATGTCGATCCGAGCGACGACGGCTCGGGAATCGTCAGCGCGGTGGCCGACCGGATGCGCGCGCAGTTGTTCGAACGAGCCGGGCTGTCGGACCTGCTGAAGGTCGTGCCGACGGTCGCTTGAAACCGTTGCGCAGGGCCATCTTGGAAGCCGCCGTCACCATCTTCATTTGCGATGGCGACCTCCGCATTCGCTGCACATTCGCGGCAGCCAATGGCCGGGGTTTCACCGGATCCGCCGGTGGACGGCAACCACGGACACAGGCATGACGACGAAGGGATCGAACGAAGAACATGGCACGCCGCAGGCGCCGTTGACGCAGCTGCTGCTCGCGCTGCGAGACGCCTGCGCGCTGTGCAGCGACGAAGCGCAGTTCGCCGCGATGGTGCGACAGCAGGTGCAACCGGTGCTGCCGCACGGCTCGCTGGTGGCGGCGATCGTGCGCATCGGGCCGCAGCAGCTGCGGCTGGTGCATGCGATCGGCGTGGACCACCCGGCCGCCGCGATGGCGAAGCTGCCGCGGCAGCTCGACCTGGACGACCGGCCGGCACTGAAACGCTGGCTCGACACCCGCGAGCCGCAGGTGCTGCAGATGCCCCGCGATGCCGAGCGGGTGTCGGCGCGGGAGCGCCGCGAAATCGATGCGCTGGGCATCCGCCGGCTGGCGTTGCACGGCCGCATCGACCTCGGCGGCATCGTCGGCAGCTGCTTCAGCTTCTGCCACCTGAACGAAGACATCAGCCCCTCGCAGACGCTGGAGATCCTGCGCCTGGTGATCCCGCCGCTGCACGAGGCGCTGATGCACGCATGGCGGCACGAGCGGCAGGTGCTGCGCCGCCCGCTCGCGCGCTGACCGGCCGGCCGACGCGCGTCGCTTCTGCGCGTCGCGTCAGCTCAGCGCAAGCGCTCCAGCGCGTTCGCCAGCTGCTGCACCGTGCGGTCGACATGCCCCAGCTTGTCGAGCCCGAACAGCCCGATGCGCCAGCTGCGGAAATCCGCCGGCTCGTCGCATTGCAGCGGCACGCCCGCGGCGGTCTGCAGGCCGAGCCCGGCGAACTTGCGGGCCGACTGGATCTCGGGGTCGTCGGTGTAGCTGACCACGACGCCCGGCGCCTCGAAGCCGGTCGCCGCGACGCTCTTGAAGCCCTTCTGCGCCAGCAACGCGCGCACCTTGGTGCCGAGCTGCTGCTGCGCGTTGCGCGCCGCGTCGAAGCCGAAGCGGTTCGTTTCCTGCATCACCTCCCAGGTCTTCGTCAGCGCATCGGTCGGCATCGTCGTGTGGTAGCCGAACGCGCCGGCCTCGTAGGTCTCGGCGATCTGCAGCCACTTGCGCAGGTCGCAGGCGAAGCTGGTGCTCTGCGTCTGCGCCATGCGGTCGCGCGCGGCCGCGCTCAGCATCACGAAGGCGCTGCCCGGCGAGCCGCTCCAGCCCTTCTGCGGCGCGCTGATCAGGATGTCGACGCCGGACGCCTCCATGTCGACCCACATCGCGCCCGACGCGATGCAGTCGAGCACGAACAGGCCGCCCGCCGCATGCACCGCATCGGCCACCGCCTTCAGGTAGTTGTCGGGCAGGATGATCCCGGACGCGGTCTCGACGTGCGCTGCGAACACCAGCGCCGGCGACTCGCGGTGGATCGTCTGCACCACCTCGTCGATCGGCGGCGGCGCGTACGGCGCCTGGTAGCCCGAGCCGGTGGGCCGCGCCTTCAGCACGGTGGCGGCCGACGGGATCGAGCCCATCTCGAAGATCTGCGTCCAGCGGTAGCTGAACCAGCCGTTGCGAATCACCAGCACGCGCTGGCCGGTCGCGAACTGGCGGGCCACCGCCTCCATGCCGAAGCTGCCGCTGCCGGGCATCACGATCGCGGTGGGCGCGCGGTAGGTGCGCTTCAGCGTGTCGGTGATGCCGCGCAGCACGCCCTGGAACTTCTTCGACATGTGGTTCAGCGCGCGGTCGGTGTAGACCACCGAGAACTCGAGCAGGCCATCGGGATCGACCTGGGGCAGCAGTCCGGGCATGGGTGTCTCCATCAGTGGGGTGTCGTCGTGGCGCAGCGTAGCACCGGACGCCGGCGGATACCTGCCATCATGCGGCGGATGCGATTCGCCCTGATCCTGTGCTGCGCCGCCACCGTGCTGCTGGTCGCCTGCGCACATTCCTCCGCACCGCCGTCCATCGTGCTGCTCGGCGAGGTGCACGACAACGCCGCACAGCATGCGCTGCGGCTCGCCGAGTTCAGGACACTGCTCGACAGCGGCGCGCGGCCGGCGCTGCTGATGGAGCAGTTCGACCGCGACCGCCAGCCCGACATCGACCGGGTGCGCGCGGCCACGCCGGCCCCGACCGCCGCCGCGCTGGTCGCCGCGGCCGGCGGTGGCCCGGGCTGGGACTGGGCCTTCTACACGCCGTTCGTGCAGCTCGCGCTCGACCGAGGCCTGCCGATCGTCGCGGTCAACGTGTCGCGCGCCGAGAGCCGGCAGGTGATGAGCCAGGGCCTGGCCGACACCGGTTTCTCGGCCGACGTGCCGGACGCGGTCTGGACCGCCCACACCGCCGACATCGAAGACAGCCACTGCGGGATGATCGACGCGGCCACCGCCCGCCGCATGGCCGGCGCCCAGGTGGCGCGCGACCAGTTCATGGCGCGCAGCATCGAGGCCTGGGCCGACCGTGGCGTGGTGCTGCTGGCCGGCAACGGCCACGTGCGGCGCGATGTCGGCGTGCCGCGCTGGCTGGCCGACCGCACCCGCGCGCGCAGCCGCAGCATCGGCTACCTGGAGGACACCGACGTGCCGCCGCCGGGCGCCTACGACCGCGTCGTCGTGACGCCACCGCAAGCGCGCGAGGACCCTTGCGCGGCGATGCACCAACCCTCACCGCCCCGTTCGCCCTGAGCCTGTCGATGGGTTGCTCGCACGCCACCGCGGCTTCGACAAGCTCAGCCCGAACGGGTGAGTAGTCCGTTTCAGCTCCACGCCTCCTGCACCGCCGAACGCACCGCCAGCGTGGCCGGCGACAAGCGCCCCTCCGGCGGCGACGCGAAGCAGATCCAGGTGTGGGCCCGCCAGTGCTTCCAGATGCGCAGCTCGCCCTGGCGCTCGGCCTGCTCGGCCTGGTCCAGTCGCACGACGCCGACGCCCATGCCGCTGGCCACCATGCTGCGCACCACGCCTTCGGTGCTGGCCGATGCGCCCTCTTCGCGGTAGTCGCGCCCGCCGGCGGCGAACAGCGCATCGATGTGGGTGCGCAGCACGCAGCCGGCCGGCGTGCCGATCCACGGCTGCGTCATCAGGTCGGCCAGCGACGGGTCGGGATGGGCCTCGGCGAACGCGGTCGGCAGCGCGACCACCAGGTCGACCGTCGCGAGCCGCTGCAGCTGCACGCCCGGCACGTCCTCGTGGTCGGTCATCACGTAGGCGCAGTCCAGCTCGCCGCGTTGCAGCATCAGCAGCATCTCGGACGACAAGCCCTGCTGCAGCTGCAGCGTGACCTGCGGGTTGCGCTGCGCGAGCCGCAGCAGCGCATCGCCGAGCCGCAGCGCGATCGGGTCGCTGACGGTTCCGAAGCGCACCACGCCCTGCGCGGCGCCGCGCAGCTGCGCCGCCGCCGAGCGCAGCCGCCCGGCCGAGGCCAGCGTGCGCTCGGCGTCGTCGAGCAGCCGGCGGCCCTCTTCGGTCAGCACCATGCCGCGCGGCGTGCGGTCGAACAGCCGCACGCCGAGTTCATCCTCCAGCGCCTTGACCTGCGCGCTGACCGCCGGCGGGCTGGTGAACACGCGCTCGGCGGCACGCGTCAGGTGGCCCTCCTGGGCGACCGCGACGAAGGTCTTCAGTTGATACAGCTCCATGGCCGGCGATTGTGGCCATGCGGTGCCGGGCTGTCAGTTCGGATTTCCTGAGGCTCCGGTCCGAATTCGCGAATGGCCTTGCAGGCCGGCGTTGCCGAGACTGGCTCCATCGCATCCGTTTCCGTGGAGCCCGCCATGACCCTTCCTCGTTCTCCGGCCGTCGGCATCGCCGGGCTGCTGCTCGCGACCACCGCCTGGGGCAGCCTGTTCCTCGCCAGCAAGCCGGTGCTGCCGCACGTCGACCCGGTGTGGTTCACGCTGCTGCGCTACAGCATCGCGACGCTCGGCTTCATGGCGGTGCTGCGCCTGCGCGGGCCGGTGCCGTGGAGCGCGTTGCGGCAGCACGGCGCGCGGCTGGCCGGGCTCGGCTTCATCGGCTACGGCGTGTTCAGCGCGATGGTGCTGGTGGGTCTCGCGCACTCGCTGCCGTCGCACGGCGCGGTGATCATGGCGACGATGCCGATCACGACGCAGCTGGTGCGCTGGGCGCTCGACGGCCAGCGGCCGAGCCGCAGCGCGGTCTTCAGCACCCTGCTGGCGCTGGTCGGCGTGGCGATGGTGTCGGGTGCGGTGACGCGGGCAGCGTCCGCGCAAGCCTCGACGCTGGTCGGCGACCTGACGGCGCTGGCCGGCACGCTCGGCTGGATCGCCTACACCCGCGGCGCGGCGCGTTTTCCGGCGCTCGACGTGATCGGCTTCAGCGCGTTGAGCGCCCTCGCCTCGTGGCCGCTGCTGCTGATCGCCACGCTCGCGCTGACCGCCTTCGGGCTGGCGCCGGTCCCGACCGCCGAGGCTGCGTGGAACGCGGCGCCTGCGCTGGTCTACATCGGCCTCGTGCCGACGGTGTTCGGGGTGCTGGCGTACAACTTCGGCGTCAGGACGCTGGGCGTCGTGACCAGCACCGCGTTCCTGAACGTCGTTCCGGTGTCGGTGCTGCTGATCGGGGTCGCGATGGGCTCACGCCCGGCGCTGCATGAGCTGGCCGGGGTGATGCTGGTGGTGTCGGGCTTGCTGGTCCACACGCTGTCGCAGCGTGCGGCCAGCCGGTTGGCGAAAGACGCTCAGCGGCCGGTGCCGGCCGGCGACATCGACAGGAACGCGCTGGTGTGCAGGTCGCCCCGGCCGCTGCGGCTGTTGTCGATCGCGCGCATGCGGCGCTCGAGTTCGTAGATGTCGTGGGATTCGGCCAGCCAGGCCTCGTCGTAGCCGCGGGGCTGGGTGCCGCCGGCGAATGCGTTGCGCATGGCGCTGGCGATGGCATTGATGAAGTTCATGTTCTATCTCGGTCCGTCTTGTGGTCGGTTTTTTCTCAGTCGGTGCGCCCGTCGTGCGGGTTAACACCTAGTACCTAGTGTAAACCCTGACGTGTGTCCTGTCTGTGACGGAAACCGCTGACCCCTGTGAATCGGGGGCCGCGAGAATGATCGCTTCGCCCGTGCGGCCGGAGGACCTGATGAAGACGCTGCGATGCCGCTGCCTGGCCGGCCTGCTGTTCACGTTGCTCGCGGCCGCCCATGCCGGCGCCCGCGCGCAGGCGCCCGACGCGTACCGCGGGCTGTGCGATGCATCGGCCGCCATCGCGCTCGATGCCCGGCACTTTGTCGTCGCCGACGACGAACACAACACGCTGCAGGTGTTTCGCCGCGATGCGCCGGACGCCGTCGGCCGCGTCGACCTCGACGACTTCCTCGGCACCGCGGGCGGCCGCGAATCCGACCTCGAAGGCGCGGCCGAGAGCGGCGGCCTCATCTACTGGATCGCCTCGCACGGCCGCAACAGCGCCGGCAAGAAGCGCGACGAGCGGCACCGGCTGTTCGCGACCGAGCGCGTGCCCGGGTCGACGCCGCCCTCGCTGCGCCCGGTCGGCCGGCCGTACACCCGCCTGCTCGACGACCTGCTCGATGCGCCGCAGCTGAAGGGCTACCACCTGAAAGACGCGTCGAAGCGGCCGCCCGAGGCGGAGGGCGGCCTGAACATCGAAGGCCTGGCCGCGACGCCCGGCGGCGCGCTGCTGGTCGGGCTGCGCAACCCGCTGCCGCGCGGGCGGGCGCTGGTCATCGCGATCGACAACCCGGCGCAGGTCGTGCACGGCCAGCGCGCGAAGATCGGCCGCGTGACCGAACTGGCGCTCGGCGGCCGCGGCATCCGCAGCCTCGAACGCGTCGGCAGCGGCTACCTCGTCGTCGCCGGGCCGCCGGCCGATGACGGCAGCTTCGCGTTGTACCGCTGGTCCGGCAACGCCGGCGATATCCCGGTGCCGCTGTCGTCGGTCGCGTTCGGCAGCCTGCGGCCCGAGGCGCTGTTCGCATGGCCGGAAACGGGCGAGGTGCAGGTGCTCAGCGATGACGGCGGCGTGCGCATCGCCGGCGTCGAATGCAAGACGCTGCCGGCGGCGCAGCGCGCGTTCCGTAGCGTCGTCGTCAGGCCGTAGCGATCACAGCGCTCGCGTCACAGCCCAGACGCCCTGCACCACCTGCGCCATGCGGCGATAGTCCAGCGTCTCCCAGCGGTCGCCCGGTTGGTGGTAGTGGTCGTTGCGCAGGAAGGCGGTGTCGGTGACCATCAGCGCCGGCATGCCGAGCGCCCAGTAGCTCAGGTGGTCGGAGAAGTCGATGCCGTCGAGCCCGGTCGGCGCATTGATCGATTGCACGCGCAGGTCGGTGGCACCCGCCATCACCGCCTTCACCTGGCGCGTGAGGCCGAAGCGTTCGAGCCGGCCGACGACCGCGATGAAATCGCCGCGGTCGCCGTACAGCGCCGACAGGCCCGGCACCGGGTAGCGCTGCGAGCCGGGCTGGTCGGAGAACGTGCCGATCATCTCCAGCGCCAGCATCAGGCGCGGCTCGCGGCCGCCGGCGCGCAGCGACTGCGCATGCACCGCGCTGCCCATCCCGGCCGTGCGGAAGTACGGCGGCTCTTCCAGCGTGTAGGCGACGAGTTCGACCGGCCGCGGCGGCGGATCGCGGCCGAGCAGCCGCGCCAGTTCCAGCAGCCCGGCGACGCCGCTCGCGTTGTCGTCGGCGCCCGGGGTCGCATCGCCGTCGTCGCCGCCATGCGCGTCGTAATGCGAGCCGATCACCAGCGGCTCGCCGTCCGCCGGTCCGAAGCGCGCGATCAGGTTGCGCTGACGAACCTTGCCGACGCTGACACGCTGCATGCTCACCGCGCCGCCGGATTCGCGCAGCACGCCGGCCACGTAGTCGGCCGCTGCCTCGAGCCGCCCGGATGGCCCGGCCACGCGCGGGTGCAGGTCGACCGACAGCCGCCGCACATGCGCCTTCAGCCGCTCGGCGTCGACTTCGGGCGGGTGCGTCGCGAGCGGCACCACCCACGGCTGCGCGACGGTGATCCAGGCCGCGATCAAGACCGCGAGCACGGCCGCGAGCAGGCCGACCCAGGCGATGCGAAACCCTCTTGTCATGCGCGATCCCTCGGTGATTCGATCACGGCATCGTGCCCACGGCGCCCGACCTCGTGGGGCAGCATCCGACGATCGACCGGTTCGAGGCCGCGAAACTCAGCCGGTCGCGATCCGGCCGCCGGCCGCGCGCCGGAAGCGCCCCGGCGTCACGCCCGCATGCCGCGCGAACGCGCGGTTGAACGCGGCCTCGGAGCGGTAACCCACTGCCTCGCCGACCGACGCGCTGTCGTGACCGCCCTGCGCGAGCAGGCGCGACGCAAGCTCCATCCGCAGCGTCGTCAGCAGCTCGATCGGGCCGCAGCCCGCGGCCTGCAGGAACTGGCGCGCGAAGGTCGCGCGCGACAAGTGGCAGCGGCGCGCCATCTCGTCGACCGTCCACGGCCGCTGCGGCTCGGACAGCATCGCCTGCAGCGCCGGCGCGAGGCGCTCGCGCACCATCAGGCCGAGCACGCCGCGCTGCTGCGGCTGCTGCGCCAGGTGCGCGCGCAGCGCCAGCGTGAACAAGGCACCGCACAGCCCGGCGACGATCGCGGCCGCGCCCGGCTGCTGCTGCTCGATCTCGTGCGCCATCATGCCGACCAGCCCGCGCAGCCAGGCCGCGCCCGGCGTCGCCTCGAAGGGCACGACGATGTGCGCCGGCAACGCATCGAGCACGCTGCTACGCCGCCGCCCGGCGAACTCGAACTCGCCGCACAACAGGTCGAGCGCGGCCGCCTCGGGCGACGCGAGGTTGGTCTTCAGCGGCAGCACCGGGCCGTCGTCGGTGCGGATCGCCGGGCCGCGCCGCGCCGACACGCCGCGCACCACATGCGCATCGCCATGGGGCAGCACCAGCAGGCTGCCCTGCCGCAACGCGATCGCGCGCCGCTGTGCCGGCAGCCACACCTCGCACTCGCCCGCCAGCACCACGTGGAACGGCGCCCGCCACGGCCCGGTTGCGGCATGCGGCACCGAGAAGCCGGGGCCGAACAGGCAACGCAGGTCCATGCGACCGCGCAGGTCGAGCGTGGCGACCAGCTGGGTCAAGGCATCCATGGGCAGCTTCCCGGTTGAGACGACGGAGCAATTATCGGAGACCCGCCGGCATTCATCATCGCGTGGCGCGTGCCTACAGTCGGGGCATCGACACACCGTCGCCGTGATGGACCCCGCCATGAACTCTCCACGCTCCCCGATCCCCGTCTCGTTCTTCAGCATCGCGGTCGGCCTGCTCGCGCTCGGCGCGGCCTGGCGAGTGGCCGTCGGACTGTGGCCGCTGCCGGCCTGGCTGGCATCGGTCGTCACCGCCGCGGGTCTCGTCGCGTGGCTCGCGTTGCTGGTGCTGTATGCGCTGAAGTGGGGGCGGCACCGCGAGGCGGCGCGCGCCGAGCTGCAGCATCCGCTGCAGTCGGCCTTCCTCGCGCTGGTGCCGGTGTCCAGCCTGCTCGCCGCGATCGCGCTGCAGCCGTTGTCGCGGCCGCTGGCGTTCACGGTGTTCATCGTCGCGCTGCTCGCGTCGCTGGCCATCGGCGCGTGGCTGTACGGCCGCGTCTGGCGAGGCGGGCTGGCGCCGGAGCTCGTCACGCCGGCGATCTACCTGCCGGTGGTCGCGCAGAGCTTCGTCGCCGCGCTCGCGTCCGCCAGCTTCGGCTGTACGCAGGTGGGCCTGTGGTTCTTCGGCGCCGGCCTGCTGGGCTGGCTCGCGATCGAATCGACGATCCTGAACCGCCTCGGCACGCGCGGCCCGCTGCCGGCCGCGATGCGACCGCTGCTGGGCATCCAGCTCGCACCGCCGGTGGTCGGTGGCGTCGCGTGGATGGCGCTCGGCCACGAGTCGCCGGAGTGGGTCGGCCAGGCCTTGCTCGGTTACGGCCTGTACCAGGCGCTGTTGCTGGCCCGCCTTCTGCCGTGGATCCGTGAACAGGGCTTCACGACCTCGTACTGGGGTTTCAGCTTCGGCGTGGCGGCGTTGCCGACGCTGGCGATGCGGCTGGCCGCGCAGGGCACGCCTGACAGCGCGGTGCACTGGCTCGCGCCGATCGCGTTCGCGCTCGCCAATGCGATCGTCGTCGCGCTCGGGGTCGGTACGCTGCGCCTGTGGGCGGCTGGCCGCCTGATCCCTGCCACGCCGTCGACGGCTGCACCGGCCGCCCCCATCCATCCGGGGGTGTCCCAGCCTGTCTGACGCCTTGGGGTGACTTTGGTCGAGCGGCGCAGCAGGGCCCGGCCGCAATAATGGCCCGATGCCCGCACGACGAGATCACGCCCGCCCGCCGCGACGGTCGACTGCCGCCCCCCGGGTCGGCGTCGGCCTGCTGGTGCTGGCAGGCCTGTTCGCCGGTTGCGGGCCGGCCCATTCCAACGACGGCGGCAACGGCATGATCTTCGGCCTGTTCAAGAGCAAGTACACGACGAGTGTCGGTCCGCAGGTCGGCGCTTCGCTGGTGCGCGAAGCGGCCTGGCCCGCATCGATGCCGGCGCCACCGGCGGCGTCGTACCCGCAGGTCCGCAACGTCAGCATCGACGGCGGCCTGCCGCCGGCCGGCACGCTGGCGGCCACGCGCGCCGAGCACCCGGCCGCCGAGGCCTTCGTCATCGACGCGACGGCGGGCCAGCCCGCGCTGGCCGTCGTCAACACCTACGACCCGGAACGCCGCACGCAGCTGTGGCAGCTCGATGCCCGCGACGCGCGCCGCTTCGACAAGCAGCGCAGTGCCACCTTCGATGCCGCGCAGGCGAAGTGGTTGATGTACAGCGCCGAATCGGTGCTCGCGCTGCCCGGCCGGCAACTGCTGATCCAGCTGAAATACCACAAGCCGCAAGCGGCCGACGGCCTGTTCGTCTACGACGCCGAGGCCGACCGCATCCGCAGCTTCGGCAACGTCGAGCCCGACTGGTCGCGCGGCCTGCCGTTCAGGTTCATCGACAGCCTGCAGCTACTGCCCGACGCGCTGCTGGTGCGCTACCAGACCGACAAGGAGCGGCTCGGCCCGCAGCGCTACGTGAACCACTTCGAGCACCTGGTGCTGTTCTCGCCGCGCCACCGCGACGGCCTGGAACTCGCGAAGCTCGGCCTCGACGACGGCAGCGTCCGCCGCTGGGGCCTGTCGGGCAGCAAGCTGTGGTTGCAGACCGTCGACGAGCGGGCGTCGCCGCCGCGCGAGTTCGTCTGGTCGCTGGACCTCGCCCGCGTGCTCTGACGTTTCACCGACACGCCCCTCCCACGCACACCGCGAACCATCATGTCGACACCGATCAACGAATACCTGACGCCGCAAGAGGCGTCGTACATCGCGCACAACGCCTACTTCACGCTGAAGGACTGGATCAGCGGCCAGCCGACGATCGGCATGGAGACACGCGCCAACGTGCGCAAGATGGTCACCGGCGACGGGCTGGGCGCGGCGGCGCAGGCCGGCGGCGCCAACACCTCGCTGAAGACCACCGAGCTCGGCGGCGCGAAGCTCGACCGGGTGTTCGCCGGGTCGACGGCCGGCGTCACCACCGGCTTCGGCTACGTGCTGAGCTTCAACCGGGCCGGCAGCAAGCAGGTCGTCATCGCGACGCGTGGCACGCGGGCCGAGCATTCGAAGGCCGACCTGCTGACCGACCTGCGCGCGTCGATGACCGGCTTCGGCGATTTCGGGCTGGTGCACCAGGGCTTCCGCAACACCTTCGACAGCGTGAAGACCGGCCTCGCCCGCGACGACCGACGCATCATGGATGCCGACGTGGTGCACTGCGTCGGCCACAGCCTGGGCGGTGCGGTCGCGACGCTGGTGGCGGCGCATTTCTCGTCGCGCGGCAAGGCGGTGAAGCTCTACACCTTCGGCTGTCCGCGCGTCGGCGCGCTGGGGGCGCAGGGAGCGATGGAGCAGTCGCTCGGCAAGCACAACATCTTCCGCGTCTCGCACGACCTCGACCCGGTGACGATGGTCGGCCCCTACCCCTACGGCCACCTGAATGGCCAGCCGGAGGATGCGAA
The DNA here is from genome assembly GCF_012275445.1 of Rhizobacter sp. SG703. GTDB lineage: Bacteria > Pseudomonadota > Gammaproteobacteria > Burkholderiales > Burkholderiaceae_C > Rhizobacter. The sequence goes on from NZ_JAAZQK010000001.1 coordinate 366,846, forward strand.
CAACATGATGCTGGTGTCGCCGACCGGCCAGCTGCTGAGCGTGGCCAACCACGACATGACCGAGTACGTGCGCAGCGTCGGCGGCCTTGAAATGAACTGGCAGGCGGTGCGTGCGCTCGGCGGCGCGGTCGAGCGCGACAACGCGGTGCTGGCGCGCTGGCTGCTGCGCAGTTCCGACAACCCCGGCTGGCTCACGCAGACCGCCGCGCAGGGCCTGAGCTACCTGATGAAGGCCTTCTCGCACCTGCTGCGCCAGCTCGGCTTCGTGACGATCGCCGGGCTGACCGGCATCGACCTGTTCTGCGTGGTGCTGGCGTCCAACATGACGAAGATCGCCGAGATGAACTCGCAACTGATGGACTGCATCCTGCAGGCCGCCCGCTGGGCGCGCGTCGTGGTGTCGAACGCGGCACAGCTGACCGCCACCGTGATCCGCGCGATCCTGAACGCGATGTTCAGCGTGCTGCGGCCGATCGCGGTGAACGCGCTGCAGACCGTCGGGCGCTCGGGCACGCCGCTGCCGCTGCTGCTCGGCGGTGCGAGCGCGCTGGCCGGCGCATTGATCGGTTGACGCCGATGGACCGCGACGCCTTCGAGCACCTGTACCTGCATGCCCACACGCTGGCCGAGTTCGGCTTCATGCGGGCGATGGCGGGGCTCGCGACCACCGACATCGCCGCGCTCGCGCCGGCGCAGCTTGCGGCCAACGAGGCCGATGCGCAGCAGATGCTGAACCTCGATGCGGCCAGCTTCGACTGGTCGGCGCTGGAGGGCGTGGACGCGTTCGGTGCCGAGGCCGTTGCGCTCGATGCGGCGCCGGCGGCAAGCTACGACGGCCCGACCTTCACCGAAGCGCTGGCGATCGACGACGAGGTCGGCGGCGATGCACTGCCCGAGCTCGCGAACTACCTGGCGCGCGCGCATGCGGCGCGAACTCTGCTGGCCGGGCGCATCGCGCATTCATGGGCCACGGTGGACCGGCAGGTGCTCGACGACGCGCTGGCGGCGCTGCCGGCCGGCCCGTCGGCGCTGACCGGCCCGCTGAGCGCCGACGAGCTCGCGCCGTGGCTCGCGCTCTACGAGCAACGCCACCCGGCGCTCGAGGCGCTGGTGCAGCAGATCCGGCGGCTCGAGCCGTTCTGAACCCTAGGCCGGCGCCGGCATCAGCCGCACGCCCGGCAGCGTGCGCAGCGAGGTCTCGCGCATCACACGCACGAAGTCGGCCACGTACGGGCGCGCACCGAGCCGCTGCGGCACCGCCGCGTACAACCGGCCGGTGAGCCCCTGCGGCCCGATGCGCTGGCTCGCGACATAGCCACGCTCCAGGTAGCCCGCCACCGCCCACAGCGGCAGCGCGGCCAGCCCGCGGCCGCTGGCCACCAGCTGCAGCATCGCGACCGTCAGCTCGGTGGTGCGCCGCGCCGGCGCGATGCCGGCCGGCTGAAGCACGCGGCGCACCAGGTCGAGCATCTCGTCGGGCACCGGGTAGGTGATCAGCGTGCGGTCGGCGAAATCGGCCGCTTCCAGCCAGGGTTTGCCGAGCAGCGCATCGCCCTTCGGCAGCAGCGCGACCATCTCGAATTCGAACAGCGGGTGCACGACCACGCCGGCTTCGCCGTCGTCGACGTCGGAGACGATGGCCAGGTCGGCGCGGTCCTGGTGCAGCAGCCCGACCGGGTCGGCCTGGAAGCCGGAGACGATGTCGAGCTCGACCTCGGGCCAGCGCTCGCGCAACGCGTCCATCGCCGGCATCAGCCAGTCGAAGCAGGTGTGGCACTCGACCGCGATGCGCAACGTGCCCGCCGCGCCGCTGACCAGCCGGCTCACGTCGCGCTCGGCCTCGTCGATCAGCGGCAGCACCGCATCGGCCAGCCGCAGCAGCCGCTGGCCGGCGACGAAGAAGCTGACCGGGTTCGACTTGCGCTCGAACAGCGGCGTGGCGTAGTGCTCCTCCAGCGCGCGCAGCTGGTACGACAGCGCCGACTGCGTCAGGTTGAGCAGCTGCGCAGCGCGCGACAGGTTGCCGGTCTCGCGCAGCGCCTGCAGGGTCTTCAGGTGGCGCAGTTCCAGCGGCGTGGTCGGCATGGCGGTCTGCATGAACGCAGCTCAGGATGATTGAGAAAAAGTTTCGTTTGAATCATAGAAGCGGTGTGCCGATCATTGCAAGCTGAATTCATCAACATGCATCGATTCCATGATTCGTACTCATACCCTCGGCTTTCCGCGCATCGGCGCGCACCGCGAGCTGAAGCTGGCGCTCGAGCGCCACTGGCGCGGTGACCTGCCGCTGGCGGCGCTGGAGCAGACCGGCCGCGAGCTGCGGGCACGCCACTGGGCGCTGCAGCGCCAGGCAGGGCTCGACATGGTGACCGTCGGCGACTTCGCGTACTACGACCATGTCGCCAACCACATCCAGCTGTTCGGCTGCGAGCCGGCGCGCTTCGGCTTCAGCGGCGACGAGCCCGAACTGGCGCGCTACTTCACGATGGCGCGCGGCGTCGCCGACGAACATCGGCACGTGCATACGGACGACTGCCAGCACGCGCACGACGACGGCACGTTTGCGCTGGAGATGACCAAGTGGTTCGACACCAACTACCACTACCTGGTGCCGGAGTTCACTGCGCAGACGAGCTTCAGGCTGGCGTCTCGCCGGTTGCTCGACGAGGTGGCCGAAGCACAGGCGCTCGGCCACACGGTGAAGCCGGTGCTGCTCGGGCCGCTGAGCTTCCTGTGGCTCGGCAAGGAGAAGACCCCGGGCTTCAGCCGTCTCGACCTGCTCGACGCGCTGCTGCCGGTCTACGTCGGGCTGCTGGCCGAGCTGGCGGAGCGCGGCGTCGCGTGGGTGCAGGTCGACGAACCGATCCTCGGGCTCGACCTGCCGGGCGACTGGACGCTGGCCTTCGAGCGGACCTACCACGCACTGCAGGCCGCGAAGGTGTCGATCCTGCTGGCCACCTACTTCGCGCCGCTGGAGGACCACCTGAGCCTCGCCTGCAAGCTGCCGGTGGCCGGGCTGCACATCGACGCGGTGCGGGCCGGCCATGAGCTGCAGGCGGTGCTCGACTGGCTGCCGCCGCAGCGCGTGCTGTCGATCGGCATCGTCGACGGCCGCAACATCTGGCGTACCGACCTCGACCGCGCGCTGGTCCGCCTGCAGCGCGCGCTGGACAAGCGCGGCGACCGGCTGTGGATCGCGCCGTCGTGCTCGCTGCTGCACGTGCCGCTGACGCTGCGCGACGACGCCGCGCTCGATGCCGAGCTGCGCAGCTGGCTGGCCGGTGCGACCGAGAAGCTCGACGAGCTGGACCTGCTGAAGCGCGTGCTGTCCGAAGGCGAAGCCGCGGTGCGCGGCGAGATCTTCGCGGCCCGTGCCGCGGTGGCCGCCCGTGCCGCCAGCCCGCGCGTGAAGAACACCGCGGTGGCGAGCCGCGTCGCCGCGCTGCCCGCCGATGCCGACCGGCGCGGCCAGCCTTTCCCGGCCCGCCAGGCACTGCAGCGCGAGCGCTTCAAGCTGCCGGCGTTCCCGACCACCACGATCGGCTCGTTCCCGCAAACCGCCGAGATCCGCGGCGCGCGCGCGGCCTACCGGAAGGGCACGCTGAGCGAGCCGGCCTACCGCGACGCGATGCAGCGCGAGATCCTGTTCGCGGTGCGCAAGCAGGAGGAGCTCGGGCTGGACGTGCTGGTGCACGGCGAGGCCGAGCGCAACGACATGGTCGAGTACTTCGGCGAGCAGCTGGAGGGCTTCGCATTCACCGCCAACGGCTGGGTGCAGTCGTACGGCTCGCGCTGCGTGAAGCCGCCGGTGCTGTTCGGCGATGTGTCGCGCCCGAACGCGATGACGGTCGACTGGACGGTGCATGCGCAATCGCTCACCGAGCGGCCGATGAAGGGCATGCTGACCGGCCCGATCACGATCCTGCAGTGGTCCTTCGTGCGCGACGACCAGCCGCGCGCCGACACCGCGCTGCAGATCGCGCTGGCGATCCGCGACGAGGTGGCCGACCTGGAGCGCGCCGGCATCGGCATCATCCAGATCGACGAGCCGGCGATCCGCGAAGGCCTGCCGCTGCGTCGCGCGCACTGGAACGAGTACCTGCGCTGGGCGGCGCGGGCCTTCCGCGTGTCGGCCAGCGGCGTGGCCGACAGCACGCAGATCCACACCCACATGTGCTATTCGGAGTTCAACGACATCCTGCCGGACATCGCCGCGATGGATGCCGACGTGATCACCATCGAGACCAGCCGATCCGACATGGAACTGCTGCGTGGCTTCGGCGCATTCAGCTACCCGAACGAGATCGGCCCGGGCGTGTACGACATCCACTCGCCGCGCGTGCCGTCGCAGGCCGAGATGGCACGGCTGCTGGCCAAGGCGGCCGCCGTGATCCCGCCGCACAACCTGTGGGTCAACCCGGATTGCGGGCTGAAGACGCGCGGCTGGCCGGAGACCGAAGCGGCGCTGCGCCACATGGTGCAGGCGGCGCGCGACCTGCGGGCTGCCGGCGCGACCCGCTGACCCGCGTCAGTACATGTCGCCGCCACCGCCGCCGCTGCCGGGGGCGAGGTTCTCGAACTTCGTCAACGGCTTGAGGAACGCGAGGCGCACCGTGCCGGTCGGCCCGTTGCGCTGCTTGCCGATGATGATCTCGGCGACACCCGGGTCCTTGCTCTCGTCCTTGGTGTAGTAGTCGTCGCGGTAGATGAACATGATGACGTCGGCATCCTGCTCGATCGCGCCCGATTCGCGAAGGTCGCTCATCATCGGCCGCTTGTCGGTGCGGGTTTCGACGCTCCGGTTCAGCTGCGACAGCGCGATCACCGGGCACTTCAGTTCCTTGGCCAGCGACTTCAATCCGCGCGAGATCTCGCCGATCACGGTGGCGCGGTTTTCTTCGCTGCCGCCGCCGCTGCCGCTCATCAGCTGCAGGTAGTCGACGACGATCAGGCCGAGCTGGCCGCACTGGCGCGCCTGGCGGCGGGCCCGCGCACGCAACTCGCTCGGCGACAGCGCCGAGCCCTCGTCGATGAAGACCGCGGCCTTGCCGAGCTTCTCGACCGCCTCCGACAGGCGGCCCCATTCGTCGTCGCGCAGCTTGCCGGTGCGCAGGTTGCTCTGGTCGATGCGGCCGAGCGAGCCGACCATCCGCAAGGCCAGCTGCGCCGCGCCCATTTCCATCGAGAACACGACGACCGGCAGGCCTTCGTGCACCGCGACGTTTTCGGCGATGTTCAATGCGAAGGCGGTCTTTCCCATCGACGGCCTGGCGGCCAGCACGATCAGGTCGCCCGGCTGCAGCCCGGCCGTCATGCGGTCCATGTCGAAGAAGCCGGTTCGCACGCCGGTCACTTCCTCGGCGCCGTTCTCGTGCAGCTCGTTGACGCGGTCGATCAGCTGCACCACCAGCGTGTCCATGCTGATGAAGCCCTGTCGCGAGCGCGAGCCTTCTTCGCCGATCTTGAAGATCTTGCTTTCGGATTCGTCGAGGATCTGCGAGACCGGCCGGCCCTGCGGGTTGAAGGCCGCGGTCGCGATCTCGTCGCTGGCCGCCACCAGCTTGCGCAGCACCGCGCGCTCGCGGACGATCTCGGCATAGCGGCGCAGGTTGGCCGCGCTCGGCACGCTCTGCGCGAGCGCGTTCAGGTAGGTCAGCCCGCCGCAGTCGGCCGCCTTGCCCAGCCCCTGCAACTGCTCGAACACCGTGATCACGTCGGCCGGCTTCGAGCCGTTGATCAGTCCGCCGATCGCGGCATAGATCAACTTGTGCTCGTAGCGATAAAAATCGGTGTCCTGCAGCAGGTCGCCGCAGCGGTCCCAGGCGCTGTTGTCGAGCAGCAGGCCGCCGATGACGCTCTGCTCCGCCTCGATCGAATGCGGTGGCACGCGAAGGCGCGCCACCTCGTCATCACCGCTGCTGCCGTGGGCATCCGACCCGAACTGCGGTGGAAGATTGAATACGGTGGACATCAGTCGATCCTAAGCGCTGGTGCGCGACAGCCTGTGGGTAAGCCTGTGGACTTCCGGTGAGGAAGCTGCGGAAAAGATGTAAGGGTGCCGGCCTGAGGTGCCGGAAAATGAAAAAGGCCGGCGATGCCGGCCTTTCAATCGCAGAGCGAAGCGACCTCAGTCGGTTTCGCCCACCACCACCACCTTGACGTCGACGACGACATCGGTGTGCGGTGCCACCGAGACGACGTGCTCGCCGACGGTCTTCAGCGGGCCGTTGGGCAGGCGGACCTGCGCCTTGGCGACCTTGAAGTCGATGCGCGTCAGCGCTTCGGCGATGTCGTTGTTGGTCACCGAGCCGAACAACCGGCCATCCACACCCGCCTTTTGCGTGATGTGAACGGTGCGGCCGCTCATCTTCTCGCCCAGCGCTTGCGCGGTGGCGAGCTTCTCGGCAGCGGCCTTTTCGAGCTCGGCACGCTTGGCTTCGAATTCCTGGATCGCCACCGCGGTCGCGCGGCGTGCGGCCTTGGTCGGGATCAGGAAGTTGCGTGCATAACCGTCCTTGACCTTGACGACATCGCCCAGGTTTCCGAGGTTGCCCACTTTTTCGAGCAGGATCACTTGCATGCTGGTACTCCTCAGACCTTGTGCTGGTCGCTGTACGGCAGCATCGCCAGGAAGCGCGCGCGCTTGATGGCGGTGGTCAGCTGACGCTGGAAGAACGCGCGCGTGCCGGTCAGGCGTGCGGGCGTGATCTTGCCGTTCTCACCGATGAAATCGCGCAAGGTGTCGATGTCCTTGTAGTCGATTTCCTTGACGCCGGTCACCGTGAAGCGGCAGAAGCGCTTGCGGCGGAACAGCAGGGATTGTTGGTTGCGCTTGGGCTTGCGGTCCTTCGAGAACCGACCTTTACCACGTGGCGGGGGCATGTTTCACCTCACTCTTGAATATCCGGACAAACAGGTTGAGCACGAAGCTCATTCGAATTCGGTCACATGGAACAGCGTGCCGCGACCGCTGCGCATCGCTGAAAGAAAGCCGGCGAAGGTGCCTGTGCTTCCGATCGGCAATGCCTGCAGGCGCCGTGTGATGTCACCGATGGCCACGGCCCGGATCTCCAGGGAGACTCGGCGGACCTGACCGGATTCGCTGACCTGCGATTCGTGCTTGAGGCTCAAATCGAAGGCCGGCAGCCCGGCCGGTGTGTACCTCATGGCGCCCCGCTCCACCACTTGCGCTGCCAGAACCAGTCGGTTCATGCAACACGCGGGTGACAGCCGCGGGACTTCACTGTTCTCAGGCTGCAGCTTCCTGCGGGGCCTTGCGGGACTCTTCCTTCTCGACGGCCTTCATCATCACCGACGGACCGGTGTCGGCTTGCGGCCGGACAACGGTCAGGTGACGCAGCACGGCGTCATTGAAGCGGAAGCCCGTTTCCAGCTCGCCGAGGACTTCCTTGCTGCATTCGATGTTGATGCAGAGGTAGTGGGCCTTGGCCAGTTTCTGGATCAGGTAAGCCATCTGGCGACGGCCCCAATCTTCCACACGGTGGACCTTGCCGCCGCCGGCGGTGATCACACCCTTGTAGCGTTCCAGCATGGCCGGAACCTGTTCGCTCTGATCCGGATGGATGAGCAAGATGATTTCGTAGTGACGCATTGAAACTCCTTTTGGGTTTGCACCCTTTGCCGGCCACTGCTTCCCGGCTGGGCAAGCAAAAACAGGCTGTTGGGTGATACACCACCCCAAGCGTCGTCTGGGTGTGGCAAGGCGAACCCGGGATTCTACTCAGAAAATTGGTGAGTGGACATTTTTCTGTCCGGAGTCGTCACGGTGCACGCAGCCGATCGAGAAACTCCCGCGTTTGCGGCCCCGGTGCCGGCGCCAGCAGGCTGGCGATCACCGTCGCCGCGAAACCCGCCGGCACGCCGAACACGCCGGCCGAGATCGGCTGGATGCCGAACCACAGCCGCCCCGGCGCCTGCACGCCGAGCAGCCCGCGCATCCACGGCTCGTTGAGCGCCATGTAGTACAGCGTCACCGACAGCCCGACCAGCATGCCGGCCACCGCGCCCTGGCGGTTCGCGCGCTGCCAGAACACGCCGAGCACCAGCGCGGGGAAGAAGGCCGAGGCGGCGAACGAGAACGCCGCCGACACCAGGAACACGATGTCGGCCGGCTTCTGCGTCGCAAGCGCCGCCGCCGCCAGCGCGACCAGCAGCAGCATCACTTTCGACAGCATCACCCGCAGCCCGCCGGGCGCCTTCGGGTCGAGCGTGCGGTAGTAGACGTCGTGCGACAGCGCGCTGGAGATCGTCAGCAGCAGCCCGTCGGCGGTCGACAGCGCCGCCGCCAGCCCGCCGGCCGCCACCATGCCGGAGACGACATACGGCAGCCCGGCGATCTCGGGCGTGGCCAGCACGACGATGTCGGCGCCGATGCGGATCTCGCCCAGCTGCAGCACGCCGTCGCGGTTGATGTCGGCGACCGACAGCAGCGTCGGATCGACCTTGGCCCAGTTCGCGATCCAGGCCGGCAGCTGCTCGAACGGCGTGCCCACCAGCGACGTGAACAGCTCGTACTTCACCAGCACCGCGAGCGCCGGTGCCGACAGGTACAGCAGCAGGATGAAGAACAGCGACCAGGTGACCGACTGCCGCGCCTGCCGCACCGACGGCGTCGTGTAGCAACGCACCAGGATGTGCGGCAGCGCGGCGGTGCCCAGCATCAGGCAGAACACCAGCGCGATGAAGTTGCGGCGCGAGTCGCCGAAGGCCGCCCGCTCGGCCGGCGTGCCGTCGGGGTCGCCGGCGAACGGCGTGCCGTGCGGCGGCATGCCGCCGAGCGGATGCGCCCTCGCCTCGTTGGCCGTTTGCGACTGCGTCCAGGCGATGCGCGCCGCGGCTTCGTCGGCCGGCAGCGCCAGCAGCCGCTTCTCGGCAGCCTGCAGCTCGGCCAGCGACGCACCGGCCTGGCGCAGCTCGGCCAGCTGGCGCCGAGCGTCGGCACGCTCCGCGGCGAGCGCGCCGGCCACGTCGCGCAGGCGCGCCGCATCGGCGTCGGCGCGCGCCTTGTACAGCGCGATCACCTGCAGCTCGCGCGGGTCTTGCGCGAGCTCCTTCTCGCGCTCGGTCAGCTTCTGCAGCTGCGCGCCATAGATCGCCTGCGGCACCGGCACGCCGGTCTGCTTGACCGACAGCCACACCACCGGCACCAGGTAGGCCACCAGCAGCACGATGTACTGCGCGACCTGCGTCCAGGTGATCGCGCGCATGCCGCCGAGGAACGAGCACACCAGCACGCCGCCCAGCCCGAGGAAGATGCCGACCTCGAAGGCCACGCCGGTCAGCCGGGTGGTGATCAGCCCGACGCCATAGATCTGCGCCACCACGTAGGTGAACGAGCACAGGATGGCCGCCGCCGCGCCGATCAGCCGCGGCGCATGGCCGCCGTAGCGCGCGCCGAGGAAATCGGGGATCGTGAACTCGCCGAACTTGCGCAGGTACGGCGCCAGCAGCAGCGCCACCAGGCAGAAGCCGCCGGTCCATCCCATGATGAACGCCAGCCCGCCGTAGCCCTGCAGGTACATCGTGCCGGCCAGGCTGATGAAGGACGCGGCCGACATCCAGTCCGCCGCGGTCGCCATGCCGTTGTAGACCGCCGGCACGCGCCGGCCGGCCACGTAGTACTCGAGCGCATCGGTGGTGCGGCTGACGATGCCGATGCCGGCATACAGCGCGACGGTGGCCAGCAGGAAGATCACGCCGATCCAGCGCTTGGGCAGGCCGGCCTGCTCGGCCGCGGCCAGCGCCGCGATGAACGCGAGCAGGCCCACGGTGTAGAGCCCGTAGACCTTGTTGAGCCGGCGAAGGAAACGGCGCTGCTCGCCGGGGTCACTCATGGCCGGAATGGTCGCCGCCCGGCTGCGCCGCGTCCATCCGGTCCATCACCCACGCGTAGACGCCGACGATCGCGAGGAACACCAGCAAGGCGCCCTGCGCGCCGACCCAGAAGCTGAACGGCCAGCCGAAGAAGACGAAGCCCAGGTCGCGCGCGAACCACGCGACGCCGAAGCCGACCGCGAACCACACCAGCAGCAATCCGGCGACGATGCGCCGGTTGCGGCGCCAGTAGGCGGTGGTCGGCCGGGCTTCGCTCACACTGCGCTCAGCGTTTGGCCAAACGCTGCCAGGTGTCGACCACGGTGTCCGGGTTCAGCGAGATCGACACGATCCCCTCCTGCGCCAGCCAGTCGGCGAAATCGGGGTGGTCGCTCGGCCCCTGGCCGCAGATGCCGATGTACTTGCCGACCGCGCGGCAGGCCGCGATCGCGCGCGAGATCAGTGCCTTCACGGCCGGGTCGCGTTCGTCGAAATCGCGCGCCAGCAGCTCCATGCCCGAATCGCGGTCCAGGCCCAGCGTCAGCTGCGTCAGGTCGTTCGAGCCTATCGACATGCCGTCGAAGTGCTCCAGGAACTGGTCGGCCAGGATCGCGTTGCTCGGCACTTCGCACATCATGATGATGCGCAGCCCGTCCGACCCGCCGGCCGAGGCCCGCTTCAGCCCGTGCTCGGCCAGCATCTCGACGACCCGCTTCGCCTGCCCGACGGTGCGCACGAACGGCACCATGATCTCGACGTTGTCCAGCCCCATGTCGTTGCGCACGCGCTTGAGCGCCTCGCACTCCATCGCGAAGGCCTCGCCGAAGCTCTCGCTGACGTAGCGCGACGCGCCGCGGAAGCCGAGCATCGGGTTCTCTTCTTCCGGCTCGTAACGCGAGCCGCCGATCAGCTTGCGGTACTCGTTGCTCTTGAAATCGCTCAGCCGCACGATCACCGGCTTCGGCCAGAACGCCGCCGCGATGGTGGCCACGCCCTCGACCAGCTTGTCGACGTAGAACGCGCGCGGCGACGCATGGCCGCGCGCCACCGACTCGACCGCCTTCTTCAGGTCGAGGTCGATGTTCGGGTAGTCGAGGATCGCCTTCGGGTGCACGCCGATGTTGTTGTTGATGATGAACTCGAGCCGCGCCAAGCCGACGCCGCTGTTGGGCATCTGCGCGAAGTCGAAGGCCAGCTGCGGGTTGCCGACGTTCATCATGATCTTGACCGGGCAGTACGGCAGCTCGCCGCGCTGCACCTCGTTGACCTCGGTGTCGAGCAGGCCTTCGTAGATGTAGCCGGTGTCGCCTTCGGAACAGGCCACCGTGACGAGCGCGCCGTCTTTCAGCGTCTCCGTCGCGTCGCCGCAGCCGACCACCGCCGGGATGCCGAGCTCGCGCGCAATGATCGCCGCGTGGCAGGTGCGCCCGCCGCGGTTGGTGACGATCGCGCTGGCGCGCTTCATCACCGGCTCCCAGTTCGGGTCGGTCATGTCGGTGACGAGCACGTCGCCGGCCTGCACGGTGTCCATGTCGGCGAGGCTGTGCACGATGCGCACCGGGCCGGTGCCGATCTTCTGGCCGATCGCGCGGCCTTCGGCGAGCACGGTGCCGCTGCCCTTCAGCCGGTAGCGCTGCTCCGCCTTGCCCTTGGCCTGGCTCTTCACCGTCTCCGGGCGGGCCTGCAGGATGTAGAGCTTGCCGTCGGCGCCGTCCTTGCCCCATTCGATGTCCATCGGCCGGCCGTAGTGCTGCTCGATGATCAGCGCGTAGCGCGCCAGCTCGGCCACGTCGGCGTCGATCAGCGAATAGCGGTTGCGCAGTTCGGTGGCGGTGTCGACCGTCTTGACCAGCTTGCCGGACGCGGACTTCTCGGCCGGCGTCGAGAACTCCATCTTGATCAGCTTGGAGCCAAGGTTGCGGCGGATGATGGCCTGCTTGCCGTTCTTCAGCGCCGGCTTGTGCACGTAGAACTCGTCGGGGTTCACCGCGCCCTGCACCACCGTCTCGCCGAGGCCATAGCTGGAGGTGATGAAGACCACGTCGGGGAAACCGCTCTCGGTGTCGAGAGTGAACATCACGCCGGCGGCCCCGAGGTCGGAGCGCACCATGCGCTGCACGCCGGCCGACAGCGCGACGTCGGCATGGGCGAAGCCCTTGTGCACGCGGTAGCTGATCGCGCGGTCGTTGTAGAGGCTCGCGAACACCTCCTTCATCTTGTGCAGCACCTCGTCGATGCCGATCACGTTGAGGAAGGTCTCCTGCTGGCCGGCGAAGCTGGCGTCGGGCAGGTCTTCGGCGGTGGCCGACGAGCGCACGGCGAACGACGCGCCCGGGTGGTCGGCCGTCAGCCGCGCGAACTCGGCGCGGATGGCGGTCTCCAGCTCGGGCGGGAACGGCGTGGCCTCGATCCAGGCGCGGATCTGCGCGCCGGCCTCGGCCAGCGCCTTCACGTCATCGGTATTGAGGGTGGAAAGTCGATCCTGGATGCGCGCGGCCAGGCCGTTGTGCGCGAGAAACTGCCGGAACGCATGCGCCGTGGTGGCAAAACCGCCGGGCACCCGCACGCCGGTGGCGGCCAGCTGGCTGATCATTTCGCCGAGGGAGGCGTTCTTGCCGCCGACCGCCTCGACGTCGGTCATTCTCAGATGTTCAAACGGTGCGACCAGGGCGGTCGCCAAGTTCGGAAGTGACATGGGAAAGCTCCGTGATGTTGAGAAACCGGTGCTTCCCGCCCTGACCGCGAACCCGAGCAACGCTCCGAGGGCTCCAGCAGGCGACGCGCGGTCCAGCGCTTGAGGTGTTCGAGTGGTGGCATGGACCGAAGAGGCGTTTGGGGGCGATTTGGAAGGTTGGGCGCGATTTTACGGGCCTTCCTGCCTATCATCGATGCCTCAACGCCCCCCTGTTCACATGGCCAATCGCACTGTCTACTTCGTCTCCGACGGCACCGGGATCACGGCCGAGACCTTCGGCAACTCGATCCTGGCCCAGTTCGCGATCAAGCCGCGGCACGTGCGGCGGCCGTTCATCGACTCCGAGGACAAGGTGCACCAGGTGGTGCGCGAGATCAACCATTCGTTCGACGTCGAGGGCCGGCGGCCGATCGTGTTCGTGACGCTGGTCAACCGCGAGATCCTGAACATCCTGAAGGCAAGCAGCCGCGGCATGGTGCTGGACATGTTCAACACCTTCATCGAACCGCTGGAGGCCGAGTTCGAGATGACCTCGAACCACCGCGTCGGCCGCTTCCCGGATATTTCGAAGAGCCAGGAGTACACCGACCGCATCGAGGCGATCAACTTCTCGCTGGCGCACGACGACGGGCAATCGTCGAAGAACCTGGCCGAGGCCGACGTGATCCTGGTCGGCGTGAGCCGCAGCGGCAAGACGCCGACCTCGCTGTACCTGGCGATGCAGCATGGCATCAAGGCGGCCAACTACCCGCTGATCCCGGAAGACTTCGACCGCATGGTGCTGCCGGCGGGCCTGGCGCCGCACCGGCGCAAGTGCTTCGGGCTGACGATCGCGCCGGAGCGGCTGGCCGAGATCCGCCATGAGCGGCGGCCGAACAGCCCCTATTCGAGCATCGAGAACTGCCGGCACGAGGTGTCGGAGGCCGAGGCGATGATGCGGCGCGAAGGCATCGCGTGGCTGTCGTCGACGCACAAGTCGATCGAGGAGATCGCGACGACGATCCTGCGCGACATCAGGCCGGATCGGTTGATGTATTGACCTTGTTTTGTCGCGCCGATTCGTAGAGGCACACCGCCGCGGCCGCGGCGACGTTCAGCGACTCCTCGCCGCCGGGCTGCGGAATGCGCAGTGATTGCGCGCAGCGCGCCATCAACGCGGCCGACACGCCCTGCCCTTCGTGGCCCAGCACCCAGGCGCAAGGCCACGGCAGCCTGGCGCGGTGGATCTCGTGCGGAGTGTGCGAACTGGTGGCCAGCAGCGGCACGGTCAGCGCTTCGAGCGCCGGCGCTTCGAGCCCTTCGACCAGCCGCAGCGCGAAATGCGCGCCCATGCCGGCCCGCAGCACCTTCGGCGACCACAGCGCGGCGGTGCCTTTCAATGCGATCACCTGCGTGAAGCCGAAGGCGGCCGCGCTGCGCAGCACCGCGCCGACGTTGCCGGCGTCCTGCAGGCGATCCAGCACGACGCTGGGCGCATCGGCCTGCAGCGTTGCACCGCCGGTCCACGGCAGCACGAACACGATCGGCGCGGCCGATTCCAACGTGCCCAGGCCCGCCATCAGCGCCGCCGGCACCACCGCCACCTGCGGTGCACGCTCGGCCAGCGCGCGCAATGCCGGCACCTGCCAGCCCGCTTCGGTGATCACGGCCTGCGACGGCTGCCCGCCACGCTGCAGCAGCGCCGATGCCAGGTGGTCGCCTTCCAGCAGCACCTCGCCGTGCTTGCGGTAACCGCCCGGATCGGCGGCCAGCTTGCGCAGCCGCACCAGCAACGGGTTGTCGCGCGAACTGATCGCCTTGACCGCGGCGGCCGTCACTCGGCAGGCACCGAAACGGCGGCCGGTACCGGCACGAGCACCGGCACACCCGCCGGCACCAGGGCTTCGCGCACCGGCGCGAACGAGCGGCGGTGGTGCACGCAGGCGCCGTGCTGCTTCAGCGCGGCCAGGTGCATCGGCGTGCCGTAGCCCTTGTGCTCGTCGAAGCCGTACTGCGGGTGCTGGTCGTGCAGCACCAGGCACAGCCGGTCGCGGTGCACCTTCGCGAGGATCGACGCCGCCGAGATCGACTGCACCAGCGCATCGCCCTGCACGATCGCCTCGGCCGCGATCTTCAGCACCGGCAGCCGGTTGCCGTCGACCAGCACCTTGGCCGGCTTCAGCCGCAGCCCCTCGACCGCGCGGCGCATCGCGAGCATCGTCGCCTGCAGGATGTTCAGCGTGTCGATCTCTTCCACCGTGGCCTCGGCCACCGCGCAGCACAAGGCCTTCGCGCGGATCTCGTCGTACAGGCGCGCACGCACCGCGGCCGTCAGCTTCTTCGAATCGTCCAGGCCCTTGATCGGGCGCAGGTCGTCGAGGATCACCGCCGCGGCGACCACCGGGCCGGCCAGCGGGCCGCGGCCGGCTTCGTCGACGCCCGCGACCAGGCCGATCGCGTCGAAGCGCAGGCCGAGTTGCTCAGGCGTGGAGGACTTTCTCGATCGCATCGGTGGCAGCCTGGGCAGTGTTGCAGCGCAGTCGGTGGTGCAGTTCGGTGAAACGCCGGGCGATGGCAGCGGATTCGGCTGGCTTGTCCAGCCACGCGAAGCCCGCAGCCGCGAGTTTCTGCGGCGTCGCGTCGTTCTGCAAGAGCTCGGGCACCGCAAATTCGCCGAGCAGGATGTTGGGCAACCCGACCCATGGCTGGTAACCCATGCGTTTCATCATCTGCCAGCTCAGCCAGTTCATCGCGTAGGTGATGACCATCGGCCGCTTGAACAGCGCCGCCTCGAGCGTCGCGGTGCCGCTCGCGATCAGCGTGACGTCGCAGGCCGCCAGCGCTTCGTGCGACCGGCCGTCGAGCAGCTCGATGCCGACACCGGCCGCATGCTCGGCCACCATCGGCACGACCAGCGACTGCAGCCCCGGCACCACCGGCAGCAGGAAGCGCAGCCCGGGGCGCTGCCGCTTCATCAGCGCGGCCGCAGCCAGCAGGCGCGGCGCGATGTACTGGATCTCGGAGCGCCGGCTGCCGGGCAGCAGCGCGACGACGGTTTCGTCGGGGCCGATGCTCAGCGCGCGGCGGGCGGCGTCGCGCGGCACCTCGATCGGGATCGCATCGGCCAGCGGGTGGCCGACGTAGGTCGCGGCAATGCCATGCCGCTCGTACAAGGCCGGCTCGAACGGGAAGATGCACAGCACGTGGTCGACCGCGCCACCGATCTTCTCGATGCGCCCGCCGCGCCAGGCCCAGATCGACGGGCTGACGAAATGGATGCTCTTGATGCCGCGCTGCTTCAGCCGCGTCTCGAGGCCCAGGTTGAAATCGGGCGCGTCGACACCGATGAACGCGTCCGGCGGCTCGCGCAGCAGGCGCTCGGCGAGCTGCTCGCGGATGCCGGAGATCTCGCGGTAGTGGCGCAGCACCTCGACATAGCCGCGCACCGCGAGCTTGTCGTGCGGCCACCAGGCCTCGAAGCCCTGGGCGGCCATCTTCGGGCCACCGATGCCGGCCGCCTGCAAGTGCGGCCAGCGCGCCTTCAGGCCACCGAGCAACAGGCCGGCGAGCAGGTCGCCGGAAGCTTCGCCGGCCACCAGGGCCAGCCGTGGTGAGCCGTTCTTCATGTCAGTAGTTCATCGAATGGCTGACCCGGCGGACGCCGCGGAACCGGCTTTGCCAGGCCGCTGGCGGCGCCCCCTTGAGGGGGAGGCGCGCAGCGCTTCGGGGATGGGTGTCCTCATCTCGCGATGCCGCGGGTCACGGCGGCGAGGAAGTCGTTCATCATCGCCACGTCGCCGGCGGCCTCGGGCACCGAATCGGCCAGCGCCGCGATCTCGTCGCGCGCTTCCTGCAGCGTGCGACCGCTGCGGTACAGGCTGCGGTGCATCTGCTTGACCGCCGCGATGCGCTCCGCGCTGAAGCCGCGGCGGCGCAGGCCTTCGATGTTGAAACCGCGCACCGCGAGCGGGTTGCCGTCGACCATCATGTACGGCGGCACGTCCTGCGAGATCGCGCTGGAGAAGCCGACGAAGGCGTAGGCGCCGATCTTGACGAACTGGTGCACGCCCGACAGCCCGCCGATCGTCACCCAGTCGCCGACGTGCACGTGGCCGGCCAGCGTCGCGTTGTTGGCCAGCACCGTGTGGTTGCCCAGCTGCACGTCGTGCGCCACGTGCACGTAGGCCATGATCCAGTTGTCGTTGCCGACGCGCGTGATGCCGACGTCCTGCGCGGTGCCGGTGTTGAAGGTGCAGAACTCGCGCACCACGTTGCGGTCGCCGATGTGCAGCTGCGTCGGCTCGCCGGCGTATTTCTTGTCCTGCGGCACCGCGCCGAGCGACACGAACTGGAAGATCCGGTTGTCGCGCCCGATCGTCGTGTGGCCTTCGATCACCGCATGCGGGCCGATCGTCGTGCCTTCGTCGATGCGCACATGCGCGCCGATCACCGCGTAGGGGCCGACGCTGACCGTCTCGCCCAGCTGGGCGCCCGGCGCGATCACGGCGGTGGGGTGGATGGTGGCCATCGCGTTGCTCCCGCCTTCAGCTGACCTTGCGCATCGTGCACATCAGCTCGGCCTCGACCGCGAGCTCGCCGCCGACCGAGGCGCGCGCCTTGTACTTGTAGATGCCGGCCTTCACGCGATCGACCGTGACGTCGAGGATCAGCTGGTCGCCCGGCTCCACCGGCCGCTTGAAGCGCGCACCGTCGATGCCGACGAAGTAGTAGACGGTGTCGCTGTCCGGCGATTCGCCGATGGTCTCGAACGACAGCAGCGCCGCTGCCTGGGCCAGCGCCTCGAGCATCAGCACGCCCGGCATCACCGGACGGTGCGGGAAGTGGCCGGTGAAGAACGGTTCGTTGATCGTGACGTTCTTCAGCGCCTTGATGCGCACGCCCTTTTCCATCTCCAGCACGCGGTCGACCAGCAGGATCGGATAGCGATGCGGCAGCTTCTTGAGGATCTGGTGGATATCCATCGTGTCCATGGTCATGCAATCTTCTTTTCAAGGGCACGCAGACGTTCACGCAGGCCGTGCAGGTTGCGCAATGTCGCGGCGTTCTTTTCCCAGGACGCATTGTCGTCGATGGGGAACACGCCGCTGTAGGTGCCGGGCTGCAGGATCGAGCGCGTGACCACGCTCGCGGCCGAGATGTTGACGCGGTCGCCCAGCTTCAGGTGGCCGAGGATCATGCCGGCCCCGCCGATGGTGCAGTTGGCGCCGATCGTCGTGCTGCCGGCAATGCCGACGCAGCCGGCGATCGCGGTGTTGCGGCCGATGCGCACGTTGTGGCCGACCTGGATCTGGTTGTCGAGCTTGGCGCCGTCTTCGATGACGGTGTCGGCCAGCGCGCCGCGGTCGATGCAGGTGTTGGCGCCGATCTCGACGTCGTCGCCGATGCGCACGCCGCCGAGCTGTTCGATCTTCTCGTAGCGGCCCTGCGTCGGCGCGAAGCCGAAACCGTCGGCGCCGATCACCGCGCCGCTGTGCACGATGCCGCGCGCGCCGATGTGGCAGTCGCCCATCAGCGTGACGCGCGGCGCGAGGCGCGTGCCGGCACCGAGGCTGGCCCCGCGGCCGATCACGCAATGCGCCCCGACCACCACGCCCGGGCCGATGCGGGCACCGGCCTCGACCAGCACGAACGGCCCGATGCTGGCGCTCGGGTCGACCGCCGCGCCCGGGTCGACGACCGCGCTCGGGTGGATGCCGGCCGGCACCGGCGGTCGCGTGCGCGCCGCCCACCACTGCGTGAGCTTCGCGAAGGCCAGGTAGGGGTCGTCGCAGACCAGCGTGGCGCCGCGGGCGACCGCGGCGTCGCGCATCGCCGGCGAGACGATCACGCAACCGGCGGCGGTGGCCGCGAGCTGCGAGGCGTAGCGGGGATTCGAGAGGAAGGAGATCGTGCCGGGCGTGGCGCCCTCGAGCGGGCCGATGCGGTCGATGCGCAGCGACGCGTTGCCGATCAGTTCGCCGCCGAGCTGCGCGGCGATGTCACCGAGTGGGACCTCATTCACGGATCACTTGCCGCCTTGCTGGGCGTTCAGCGCCTTGATCACCTTGTCGGTGATGTCGATGCGCGGGCTGGCGAAGACGACGTCCTGCAGGATGATGTCGTATTTCTCGGTCTCGAAGATCTGCTTGATGACCTTGTTGGCGCGCTCGACCACCGCAGCCAGTTCCTCGTTCTTGCGCTGGTTCAGGTCTTCCTGGAACTCGCGGCGCTTGCGCTGGAATTCGCGGTCCTGGTCGAGCAGGTCGCGCTGGCGACGGCTCTTCTCGGATTCGGCCAGCGTCGGCTGGTCTTTCTCGAACTTGTCGCCGGCCGCCTTCAGCCGGTTGCCGATCTCGTTCAGGTCTTTCTCGCGTTTCGAGAACTCGGCTTCCAGCTTGGTCTGCGCCGCCTTGGCCGGCAGCGCGTCGCGCAGCACCTTGTCGGTGCTGACATAGCCGATCTTCAATTCCTGTGCTTGCACGCCCAGCGCAGCGGACGCCAGGGATGCGGCAGCCAGCAGGAGGCGCAGAGACTTCAAGGTGGAGCTATTCATTAGAACGCGGTCCCGATCTGGAATTGCAAACGTTGAATTCTATCTGTTGACTTGTAGCGGATGGGCTCGCCGTAGCTGAGCTTCAGCGGACCCACCGGCGACACCCAGCTCAGGCCGATGCCGGCCGAGGCCCGCATGCTGTCCCAGGTCGGCGTCTCGTTCTCGCCCCACACGTTGCCGGCATCGACATAGCCGAAGATGCGCAGCGTGCGGTCGTTGCCCGAGCCCGGCACCGGCAAGTACAGCTCGCTGTTGATGTTCACGCGCTTGGAACCGCCGCTGTACGAGCCGACCACGTCGACCGGGCCGAGCGAGCCCTGGTCGAACGCGCGCACCGTGCCCAGGCCGCCGCCATAGAAGTTCTTGAAGATCGGGTAGCGTTGCCCGTTCAAGCCACGGCCCCAGCCCAGCTCGGAGTTGAACGCGAAGGTGTAGCGCTTGGTCAGCGGGATGTACAGCTGGTACTGCGTGTTGGTGCGGACGTAGCGGGTGTCGCCGGCCGCGCCCCACTCGACGTTGATGCGCTTGAAGCTGCCTTCGTTGGGCACCAGCGCACTGTCGCGCTGGTCGCGCGACCAGCCGATGGTCAGCGGCACCGAGGTGCTCGCGTCGCCGTAGCGCAGCCGGTACAGGAAGTAGTTGTTCGGCAATGCGCTCGCGCCGCGGATCTCGGTGCGCTCGATGCCGATGCCGAAGAACACCGTGTCGTACTCGCTGAACGGCACGCCGAAACGCACCGAGGCGCCGGGCGTCACCAGCTGGTATTCCTCGCCCTGGCTGTTCAACGGCTTGACGGTGCGGTAGTACACGTCGAGCGCGCGCGAGATGCCGTCGATCGTGAAGTACGGGTCGACCGCGCTGACGTCGAGCGTGCGGCTCGAACGGCTGGTGTTCAGCTCGATGCCCAGGTAGTTGCCCGAGCCGAACACGTTGTCCTGGCGGATCGACGCGTTCAGCGCCAGCTTGTCGGCACTCGAGAAGCCCGCGCCGACGATCAGGTTGCCGGTCGGCTTTTCCTTCACGGTCAGCGTCAGGTCGACCTGGTCCTGCGAGCCCGGCACTTCGTTGGTCTCGACGTTGACCTCGCTGAAGTAGCCCAGGCGGTCGACGCGGTCGCGCGACAGCTTGATGCGGCGGCCGTCGTACCACGACGATTCGAACTGGCGGAACTCGCGGCGCACCACCTCGTCGCGGGTGCGGCTGTTGCCGGCCACGTTGACGCGGCGCACGTACACGCGGCGCTGCGGGTCGCCGACCAGCGTCAGCACGACCTGGCCGGTGGCACGGTCGATGTCGGTGCGCGGCTCGACCCGCGCGAACGCATAGCCGAAGCTGCCGAAGCGATCGGTGAAGGCCTTGGTCGTCTCGGCGACCGCCTCGGCGCGGTACGGCTCGCCCGGCTTCACCTTGACGAGCGTCTTGAAGTCTTCTTCCTTGCCGAGGTACTCGCCCTCGAGCTTGACCGCCGTCACGGTGTAGGGCTGGCCTTCCTTGATGTTGACGGTGATCGTGATGTCCTGCTTGTCGGCCGAGATCGCGACCTGCGTCGACTCGACCTGGAACTCCAGGTAGCCGCGGTTCAGGTAGTACGAGCGCAGCGTCTCGAGGTCGGCCGTCAGCTTGGCGCGCGAGTAGCGGTCGGCCTTGGTGTACCAGCTCAGCCAGCCGCCGTCGTTCAGGTCGAACAGCCCGAGCAGGGTGCTTTCGGAGAAGGCGTGGCTGCCCAGGATGCGGATCTCGCTGATGCGCGCTGCCGAGCCTTCGGTGACCGTGAAGGTCACGTTGACGCGGTTGCGCTCCTGCGGGGTCACGGTCGTCACGACCTCGGCGCCGTACAGGCTGCGCGTCAGGTACTGGCGCTTGAGTTCCTGCTCGGCGCGGTCGGCCAGCGCCTTGTCGAACGGCAGGCCTTCGCCGATGCCGAAGTCCTTCAGCGACTTGGTCAGCGTGTCCTTGTCGAATTCCTTCAGGCCGACGAAGTCGATGTTCGCGATGACCGAGCGTTCTTCGACGATCACGACGACGACGTTGCCGTCGATTTCGATGCGCACGTCCTTGAACAGGCCGGTGGCGAACAGCGCGCGCAGTGCGGCCGCGCCCTTCTCGTCGTTGTAGGTGTCGCCGATGCGGAACGGCAGCGATGCGAACACCGTGCCGGCGTCCGACCGTTGCAGGCCCTCGACGCGGATGTCCTTCAGCTCGAAGGGGGTCACCGCCCAGGCCGATCCTGCATGCAATGCCGCCGCCAGCGCGATGCTGAGGACAGTGGGACGCAGGGAACGGGGGTGGACGGGGGGGAACTGCAGAACGAGGGGATTGCGCATGCGGTGATCAGTGCAGGCCCAGTTGCCGGGCCACATCGTTGTAGAGAGCGAGCGACATCATCAAGAGCATGATCGCCACCCCGCCCCGCTGCAGCCGCTCAAGCCACACGTCCGAGAGAGGCCGCCCCGTCACCGCTTCGAAAAGATAATACATCAGGTGCCCCCCGTCGAGGATCGGTAGCGGCAGCAGGTTCAGCACGCCGAGGCTCACGCTGACGGCCGCGATGAACGCGAGGAAGTAGGCCGGGCCGAGCAGCATCGACTTGCCGGCGTAGTCGGCGATCGTGATGGGGCCGCTCAGGTTCTTGATCGAGGCCTGGCCGATCAGCATGCGGCCGAGCATCTTCAAGGTCAGCGCCGACGAGTCCCAGGTGCGCTGCACGGCCTGTGTCATGCCGCCCCACACACCGTAGCGAACCGTCACCATCTCGTAGGACGCCGCGATGCCGGCGCCGATGCGGCCGACGCGCTGGCCGCCGTCCATCTCGACGGCCGGGCGCACCGTGAGGTCGATCACCTGGTTGCCGCGCTGCACCCGCCACGGCACCGCCACCGATTCGCCGTCGGCGCCATTCGCGCGGATCATCAGCAGCATGCGGTTCGCGTCGGGCACCGGCTCGCCGTCGATCGCGAGCACGCGGTCGCCGCTGCGCAGGCCGGCGCGATCCCCGGCCCCGCCCGGCGTCATCTTCCCGAGCACCGCAGCGCTGAGCGGCGCGACGCCGATGCGCGCCATCGTCTCCGGCGTCACGTCGTAGGTGTCGAGCGTGTCGACATCGAGCGTCACTGCGTGCGCGCCGTGCCCGCGCGAATCGGCCACCCGCAACTGCAGCTTCTCGGTGCGCAGCAAGGCCTGCGTGAGCTGCCAGTTCAGGTCGTTCATCGACTGCACGTCGTCCCAGTCGTTGCCGTCCCGGGAGATCGCCGACACGGTGTCGCCGGCGCGCAGCCCGGCCCGTTCGGCCAGGCTGCCGGCCGGCGGCGTCGCGAGCACGGCGCGGGGTTCCTCGACGCCGACCCAGTGGGCCGCCGAATAGAACAGCACCGCGAGCAGCAGGTTGGCAATCGGCCCGGCCGCGACCACCGCGGCGCGCTGCCACAGCGGCTTGCGGTTGAAGGCCTGCGACAGCTCGCCCGGCGCCACCGGGCCTTCGCGCTCGTCGAGCATCTTCACGTAGCCGCCCAGCGGCAGCATCGACAGCACGAACTCGGTGCTGTCGGGCGTCGCCTGGCGGCGCCACAGCACCCGGCCGAAGCCGATCGAGAAGCGCAGCACCTTGACGCCGCAGGCGCGTGCCACGCGGTAGTGGCCGTACTCGTGGATGACGATCAGGATCCCGAGCGTCACGACGAAACCGATGACCTTCGCGGCGAGGATCATGCGCCCATCCTCGCCACGGCGGCGCAGGCGACGCGTCGCGCCTCGGCGTCGAGCGCGATCAATCCGTCGAGGGAGCGGCAGGCATCGCGTTCAGGGGTCATGGCGTCGAGGGTGCTGACATTGACGCTGTGAATCTGATCGAAGCGGATGGTTCCTGCCAGAAACGATGCGACACCGATCTCGTTGGCCGCGTTGAGGATCGCGGTGCTGCCCTCGGGCCCGCGAAGCGTGTCCCATGCGAGTTTCAGGCCAGGGTAGCGCACGAAATCGGCCTCTTCGAAACTGAGCGCCGACATCTTCAGGAAATCGAGCTGCGACGCGCCCGACTCGACGCGCTCGGGGAACGACAGGCTGTAGGCGATCGGCACCCGCATGTCGGGCGTGCCGAGCTGGGCCAGAACCGAGTTGTCGCGCAGCACCACCATCGAATGGATGACGCTCTGCGGGTGCAGCACGACGCGGATCTGCTGCGGCGCGAGGTCGAACAGCCAGCGAGCCTCGATGACCTCGAGCGCCTTGTTCATCATCGTCGCCGAGTCGACCGAGATCTTGCGGCCCATCACCCAGTTGGGATGCGCGCAGGCCTGGTCGGGCGTGACGTCGCGCAGCGTCGCCGGGTCGCGGGTGCGGAACGGGCCGCCCGAGGCAGTGAGCAGCAGGTGGTCGATGCGCGCCGGCCAGGTGCTGCGGTCTTCGGGCAGGCACTGGAAGATCGCCGAATGCTCGCTGTCGACCGGCAGCAGCGTCGCGCCGCCGGCCCGCACCGCGTCCATGAAGAACGCGCCGCCGACGACCAGCGCCTCCTTGTTGGCCAGCAGCAGCCGCTTGCCGGCGCGTGCCGCGGCCAGGCACGACGGCAGCCCGGCGGCGCCGACGATCGCCGCCATCACGCTGTCGACCTCGGGGTGGGCGGCGATCTCGTCCAGCGCAGCCGCGCCCTCGAGCACCTCGGTGGCAGCGCCGGCCCCGTGCAGCGCGGCGCGCAGGCGCTTCGCATGCGTGGCATCGGTCATCACCGCGAAGCGCGGCTTCCACTGCAGGCACTGCGCGAGCAGCTCGTCGCTGCGGCTGTGTGCCGACAGCGCGAACACCTCGAAGCGACCGGGGTGGCGCGCCAGCACGTCGAGCGTGCTGGTGCCGATGCTGCCGGTGGAGCCGAGGATGCACACCCGCTGGCGGGGAGACGAGACTTCTGACATCGGTGGGCCTGGCTGGAAAGGGTGACGTGGCGCCGGGAGTGCGGCCGAGGCGGGCTGCTGGTGCGGGCAGCTACAGCGAGCTGAGCGCCATCGCGATCGGGAACACCGGCAGCAGCGCGTCGACGCGGTCGAGCACGCCGCCATGGCCCGGCAACAGGCCGCTGCTGTCCTTCGCGCCGGCCGCGCGCTTGACCAGCGACTCGACCAGGTCGCCGACCACGCTCATCGCGGACAGGAACACCAGCGACAGCACCAGGCCGATGACGCCGAAGCGCTGCAGCAGCAGCGTGTAGAGGCTGGCCGAATCGGGCTGGATCGAGCGGTCGAGCGCAATCCACGCGCCGGCCAGCACCAGCACGCCGAGCATGCCGCTCCAGACGCCTTCCCAGCTCTTGCCGGGGCTGATGGCCAGAGCGAGCTTGCGGCGGCCGAAGGCCTTGCCACCGAAATAGGCGGCGATGTCGGCGGCCCACACCAGGCACAGCACCGACAGCAGGTAGTTGACACCGCTGGTCCTGGCACTCGCGAGTGCGAGCCACGCGGTCCACAGCGCGGCGAAGCCCAGGACCCAGCGGGCCACGGCCGGCAATTGCGGCCAGGCCGACGGTCCGACCCGCAGCGCCAGCGCGCCGCCCAGCACCCACACCGCGAACGCCAGCCACCAGGCCGGGCTCGCCCCCGGGTGCACCCAGCCGGCCGCCATCGCACCGGCACAGGCGGCGGCCAGCAGCACGCCGAAGCCGATCGCAAGCGCCGACCCGGCCGCATTCAGGCGCGCCCATTCCCAGCCGGCCGCGCCGATCATCAGCAGCGTGACCAGCGCGAACGGCCAAGCCATCGGCGCGAACATCGCCGGCAGCAGGATGATCAACAGCACGACGGCCGTGATGACGCGTTGCTTCAGCACGCTCAGGCCCCGGCCTCGGCGGCCACGTCGGCGCTATTCACGCGGCCGAAGCGGCGGTCGCGGCTCGCGTAGTCGGCCAGCGCGGCATCGAGTTGCGCGACGCCGAACTCCGGCCACAGGCAGTCGCTGAACACCAGCTCGGAGTACGCCACCTGCCACAGCAGGAAGTTGCTGATGCGCACCTCGCCGCCGGTGCGGATGAACAGGTCGGGATCGGGCGCGAAATTCATCGCCATGTAGCTGCCGAGCTTCGCTTCGTCGAGCTCGGTCGCCGGCACGCCGTCCGCGATGGCCTGCTGGCAGGCCTGCACGATGTCCCAGCGGCCGCCGTAGTTGAACGCGACCGACAGCGTGATGCGCCGGTTGTCGGCGGTGGTGCGCTCGGCCTCGTCCCAGGCGGCACGCACCTTGTCGGACACCTGCGAGCGGTCGCCGACGATGCGGATGCGCACGCCCTCGCCCGCCAGCTTGGCCAGGTACTTCGACACCGCGACCAGCACCAGGCTCATCAGCCCCGACACCTCCTCGGTCGGGCGCTTCCAGTTCTCGGACGAAAACGCGAACACGGTGAGGTACTCGATGCCGCGGTCGGCGCAGGCCTCGACGGTGCGCACCAGCGCATCGACGCCCTGCTTGTGGCCGAAGAAGCGCGGCATCAGCCGCTTCTTGGCCCAGCGGCCGTTGCCGTCCATCACGATCGCGACGTGACGCGGGACGCGGGGAGCGGCTTCCACGGCAGGCGCTCGGGAGAAGAGGGAAGAAACGATGCTGGTGTTCATGGCCACGTCGTCAGACGGCCATGATCTCCGCTTCTTTGGCGGCGATCAGCCGATCGATCTCGGCGATCGTGCGGTCGGTCAGCTTCTGCACCTCGTCGAGCGAGCGGCGCTCGTCGTCTTCGGTGATCTCCTTGTCCTTCAGCAGCTTCTTCGCGTGTTCGTTGGCATCGCGGCGCAGGTTGCGGGTCGCGATCTTGGCGTCTTCACCGGCGTTGCGCACGACCTTGGTCAGGTCGCGGCGGCGCTCTTCGGTCAGCGCGGGCATCGGCACGCGCAGCAGGTCGCCCTGCGACGACGGGTTCAGCCCCAGGTCGGATTCGCGGATGGCCTTCTCGATCTTCGCGCCCATGCCCTTTTCCCAGGGCTGCACGGTGATCGTGCGCGCGTCGAGCAGGGTCACGTTGGCGACCTGGCTGATCGGCAGCATCGAACCGTAGTAGTCGACCTGCACCTGGTCGAGCAGGCCGGGGTGGGCCCGGCCGGTGCGGATCTTCTGCAGTTCACCCTTGAACGATTCGATCGTCCGGCCCATCTTCTGCTCGGCCGTCTTCTTGATGTCGGCGATGCTCATGTCGATTTCCTCACACGCTCACACGTGGACGAGGGTGCCCTCGTCCTCACCCATCACCACCCGCTTCAGCGCGCCGGCCTTGAAGATGCTGAACACCTTGATCGGCAACTTCTGGTCGCGGCACAGCGCGAAGGCCGTGGCATCCAGCACCTGCAGGTTGCGGGTGATGGCCTCATCGAAACTGATCTGACTGTAGCGCGTTGCGCTCGGGTCCTTCTTGGGGTCGGCACTGTAGACGCCGTCGACCTTGGTCGCCTTCAGCACGATCTCGGCGCCCATCTCGGCACCGCGCAGCGCAGCGGCCGTGTCGGTCGTGAAGAACGGGTTGCCGGTGCCGGCCGCGAAGATCACGACCTTGCCTTCCTCGAGGTACTGCAGCGCCTTCGGCCGCACGTACGGCTCGACGACCTGCTCGATGCTGATGGCCGACATCACGCGCGCGGTCATGCCTTCCTGGCGCATCGTGTCGGCCAGCGCCAGCGAGTTCATCACGGTGGCCAGCATGCCCATGTAGTCGGCGGTCGCACGGTCCATGCCGACCGAGCCGCCGGCCACGCCGCGGAAGATGTTGCCGCCGCCGATCACGACGGCGACCTCGCAGCCGAGCTGCGTCACCTCTTGCACCTCGCGCACCATGCGGACGATGGTGGCTCGGTTGATCCCGTAGGCGTCGTCGCCCATCAGGGCCTCGCCCGAGAGCTTGAGCAGGATGCGCTTGTACGCCGGCATGCGATTTTCTCCCCGTGTTGCCCAGGCCTTGCGGCGCTGAAGTCTAACCACCGCGGCGGGAGGCCTCGTGAGCCCCCTGCCGCGTCATGCACCAGCCGTTCAGCCGCCCTTGGCAGCAGCGACCTGCGCCGCCACTTCGGCCGCGAAGTCGTCGACCTTCTTCTCGATGCCTTCGCCGACGACGTACAGCGTGAAGCCCTTCACCGAGGTGTTCGCGCCCTTGAGCATCTGCTCGACGGTCTGCTTGTCGTTCTTGACGAAGGTCTGGTTCAGCAGGCTGACTTCCTTCAGGAACTTCTGCACCGAGCCTTCGATGCGCTTCGCGACGATCTCGGCCGACTGCACCGGCTTGCCGGCCGCTTCGGCCGCCTTCGCGTCTTCGGCGGCCTTGCCGGCCGCCACGGCGCGTTCCTTCTCGATCAGCTCGGCCGGCACTTCCGACGACGCCAGCGACACCGGCTTCATTGCGGCGATGTGCATCGCGATGTCCTTGGCGGCGGTCTCGTCGCCTTCGAACTCGACCAGAACGCCGATGCGGGTGCCATGCAGGTAGCTTGCGAGCTTGGCGCCTTCATAGCGCTTGAAGCGGCGGATCGTCATGTTCTCGCCGATGGTGCCGATCAGGCCCTTGCGGACGTCGTCGAGCGTCGGGCCGTAGCCGTCCTGCGAGTACGGCAGCGCCGCCAGCGCGGCCAGGTCGGCCGGGTTCTTCTCGGCGGCCAGCTGCGAGCAGGCCTTCGCGAAGTTCAGGAACATGTCGTTCTTCGAGGTGAAGTCGGTCTCGCAATTGACTTCGACCAGCGCGCCGGCGCTGCCGACGACGGCCGCGGTGACCACGCCTTCGGCGGTGATGCGCGAAGCGGCCTTGCCGGCCTTGCTGCCCAGCTTGACGCGCAGCAGCTCTTCGGCCTTTTCCATGTCGCCGCCGGCTTCGGTCAGCGCCTTCTTGCATTCCATCATCGGGGCGTCGGTCTTCGCGCGCAGTTCGCCGACCATGCTTGCAGTGATTGCAGCCATCTTGAATCTCCGTTTGCTGGGACGCCCCGCCGAAGGCCGGGCGCCTGAATCATCTCGGGTGGAAAAAAAGGGGCTGTGAAGCCCCTTTGTGTGCTCGCCTTTCAGCGGGCGGGGGCGTCGCGATCAGGCGTTCTCGCTGACTTCCACGAACTCGTCGCCTTCGGCCGACACGGCTTGCACCACCTCGTTGGTGGCATTGGCCTTGCCGTCGAGGATGGCGTCGGCCACCGCACGAGCGTACAGCGCCACGGCCTTCGACGAGTCGTCGTTGCCCGGGATCACGTAGTCGATGCCTTCAGGCGAGTGGTTCGAGTCGACGATGCCGATGACCGGGATGCCGAGCTTCTTGGCTTCGGCGACGGCAATCTTGTGGTAGCCGACGTCGATCACGAACATCGCATCGGGCAGCGCGTTCATGTCCTGGATGCCGCCGATGTCCTTCTCGAGCTTGGCCAGGTCGCGCTGGAACATCAGCGCTTCCTTCTTGATGCGGATCTCGGTGCCGGCTTCGACCTGGGCCTGCATGTCCTTCAGCTTCTTCAGCGAGCCCTTGACCGTCTTGAAGTTGGTCATCATGCCGCCCAGCCAGCGCTGGTCGACATAGGGCATGCCGGCGCGGCGGGCTTCCATCGCGATGACTTCGCGGGCCTGGCGCTTGGTGCCGATCATCAGGATGGTGCCGCGGCGTGCTGCCAGCTGGCGGATGAACTTCATCGCGTCGTTGAAGAGCGGCTGCGTCTTCTCGAGGTTGATGATGTGGATCTTGTTGCGATGGCCGTAGATGTACGGTGCCATCTTCGGGTTCCAGAAGCGGGTTTGGTGGCCGAAATGGACGCCGGCTTCCAGCATCTCACGCATGGTGATGGTCATGTGAACTCCAAAGGTTGGTTCTAGAATCCGACTCGAATTGCAAGGTTTTCGTCACTCTGTGACAACAGCCTTCGCAACACCTTTCAACAGCCGGATTCGCGATTTGTTTTCTGCTGCGCTCTTGCTCTTTCAAGAAGATTCAAGAGTGCATTCAGATAAACCCGTAGAGTGTAGCACGGCCTCCTCCCCTCTCCATGCCTCCTGACCTCACCGCTGCCGTCAGCGACATCCAGCAGCGTCGATCGACCGCCGTCGACGCCCTCGCGCGCAGCCAGGCCGCGGCCGCCCTCCCCGTCAACCGGCACACCTTCATCCGCCGCTTCGCCGGCACGCAGGCCGTTGCCGCCTGCGTCGATGCCCAGGCCGCCGCCGGCCTGCCGCTGCCACCGCTCGCCGGCCTGGCCGTCAGCATCAAGGACCTGTTCGATGTGGCCGGCCATCCGACAACCGGTGCGTCGCGCGCGCTGGCGGACGCCCGACCCGCCGCGCGCGACTGCACGGCGGTGTCGCGGCTGCGCGCCGCCGGCGCCGCGCTGGTCGGCCACACCAACCTGACCGAATTCGCGTTCTCCGGCGTCGGCATCAACCCGCACCACGGCACGCCGCTGAATGCCGCCACCGCCGCGCTCGATGCGCAGCCGCGCATTCCCGGCGGCTCGACCTCCGGCGGCGCGACCTCGGTCGCGAGCGGCGCCGCCTGGGCCGCGCTCGGCTCCGACACCGGCGGCTCGATCCGCATCCCGGCCGCGCTGCAGGGCCTCGTCGGCTTCAAGAACACCGCGCGGCTGACGCCGCTCGACGGCGCGATCCCGCTGTCGACCTCGCTCGACACCGCGAGCGCGATCACCCGTTCGGTGCGCGATGCGGTGCTGCTGCACGAGATCCTGTCGGCGCGCCGCGTCGTGCTGGCGCAGCGGCCGGTCTCGGCGCTGACGCTGGCGGTGCCCGGCGGCGCCTTCCTCGACGGCCTCGACGGCGCGGTCGCATCGGCCTTCGAGCGCAGCCTCGCCACGCTGGGCCGCGCCGGTGCCCGCCTGCACGAGATCGCGCTGCCCGAGGTCGACGAACTGGCCGCGATCAACGCTGCCGGCGGCCTGCCCGCTGCCGAGAGCTGGGCCTGGCACCGGTCGCTGCTCGCCACGCGCGAGGCCGACTACGACCCGCGCGTCGCGCTGCGCATCCGCCGCGGCGAGCGCATCAGCGCTGCCGACTACATCGCCGTGCTGAACGCCCGCGCCGGCTGGATCGCCCGCATGACGCCGCGCCTCGCGCCGTTCGACGCGCTGCTGAGCCCCACCGTGCCGATGCTCGCGCCCCCGGTGGCCGAGCTGGCAAGCGACGACGCCTTCTTCGCGACCAACGCGCGCCTGCTGCGCAATCCGTCGGTCGTCAACATGCTCGACGGCTGCGCGCTGTCGCTGCCCTGCCAGCGCGCCGGCGAGATGCCGGTCGGACTGATGGTGTGGAGCAGCGCGTTGCGCGACGACACGGTGCTCGACGCCTCGCTCGCGATCGAGCGCGCGCTGCAAGACGCGGAGGCCGCCTGATGCGCGTCGCGGTGATCGGCGCCGGCATCGTCGGTGTCACGTCCGCCTACGAACTGGCCGCCGACGGCCACGACGTGACGGTGTTCGAACGCCGCGGCAGCGTGGCCGCGGAAACCAGCTTCGCGAATGCCGGTGTGATCGCGCCCGGCTACGTGACGCCGTGGGCCGCACCGGGCATGCCGGGCAAGGTGCTGCGCCACCTGTTCAGCGCGCATTCGCCGGTGCGCGTGAACCCGACGCTCGACCTTGCGACGCTCGGCTGGATCTGGCGCTGGTGGCGTGCCAGCAGCCTGCACAGCTTCCGCGCCAACCGCGCGCGCATGCAGCGGCTGGCGCTGTTCAGCCGCGACCGGCTGCACAAGCTGACGGCCACGCTGCAGCTCGAGTACGAGCGCACCGACGGCTGCCTGGTGCTGTGGCGCGGCGCGCGCGACGCGGCCCACGCGCAGGCCGGCATCGCGATGCTGCACGACCTGGGCATCCGCTTCGAGACGCTCGATGCCGCGCAATGCCGCCGCGTCGAGCCGGGCCTGAACCCCGACACACCGCTGCACGGCGGGCTGTACCTGCCGCAGGACGAGGTCGGCAACTGCCGCCAGTTCGCCGGGCTGATGCGCGCCGAAGCGCAACGGCTGGGCGCACGCTTCAACTTCCATTCCACCGTCAGCCGCATCGAGCCGGGGCTGCGGCCGCAGCTCACGCACCTGCAGCTGTCGGCCGAGGAATCGACGCTCGCGACGCCGAACAACGACAGCGGCCGCCGCAGCGCGCCGCCAGCCATCGCCGAACCGCAGACGCAGACCTTCGACGCGATCGTCGTGTGCGCCGCGATGGGCGCACCGCAGCTGCTGTCGCCGCACGGCCTGCGCCTGCCGCTCGCGCCGGTCTATGGCTACTCGGTGACGGCGCCACTGCGCCACCATGAGGCGCACCCGGATGTCGGCCCGCGCTCGGCCTTGATGGACGAGCGCTTCAAGGTCGCCGTCACGCGCATGGGCGCCCGCGTGCGGGTGGCCGGCAGCGCCGAGCTGGGCGGCTCGCCGCAGGCCTGGAACAAGGGCTCGCTCGACACCTTGTACAAGGTGCTGAACGACTGGTTCCCGGGCGCGGCACGCATGAGCCAGGCGCAGCGCTGGAAAGGCGCGCGGCCGATGCTGCCCGACGGGCCGCCGGTGCTGGGTGCGAGCGGGCTCGCCGGCATCTGGCTGAACCTCGGGCACGGCTCCAGCGGCTGGGCGCTGGCCTGTGGGTCGGCCCGCGTGCTGGCCGACCAGGTCGCCCAACGCGCGCCGGCGATCGACGTCGACGGGTTGGGCATCGAGCGCCTGCGGCGCTGAGCGATCGAGATGCTGCAGCGCATCGATGCCACCACCGGGCCGTGGCCGCTGCACCGGCTGGCCCGCACGCGCGAAGTCGAGGCCGCGGCGCTGCAATCGCTGCCGGCCTTCACGCTGATGCAGCGCGCGGGCGATGCCGCGGCGCGCCTCGCTCGCGCCCTCGCGCCGCACACGCGGCGCGCCTGGGTGGCCGCCGGCCCCGGCAACAACGGCGGTGACGGCCTGGTCGCTGCCATCGCGCTGCGCCGGGCCGGCATCGAGACCTTCGTGACGCTGTCGGGCGATGCCGCTCAGCTGCGTGGCGATGCGCAGCAGGCCCATGCGCTGGCGCTCGGCGAAGACCTGCACTGGGTCGACCAGCCGCCCGGCGGCTTCGGCCGCGCCGGCGACCTCGCGCTCGACGCGCTGCTGGGCATCGGCGCGAGCCGCGCACCTGCAGGCCGGCTCGCGGCGCTGATCGACGCGCTGAACGCCCTCGACTGCCCGGTGCTCGCGATCGACGTGCCGTCGGGCCTCGGCGCGGACATCGGCCAGCCGCATGGCGAGGCCTGTGTGAAGGCCACGCACACGCTGTCGCTGCTGACGCTGAAGCCCGGCCTGTTCACCGGCCGCGGGCGCGACTGCTGCGGCGAGGTCTGGCTCGACGGCCTGGACGTGGCCGCCGGGCCGGCCGATGCCTGGCTCGGTGCGCCACCGTCGGCCACCGCCTGGCAGCGCGCGCACGCGCAGCACAAGGGCAGCTTCGGCGACCTGGTCGTGATCGGCGGCGCGCCGGGCATGGCGGGCGCGGCCTTGCTGGCCGCCCGCGCCGGGCATGCCGCCGGCGCCGGTCGCACCTACCTGAGTTTTCTCGACGACGCCGGCCCGTCGCTCGACGGCGAACACCCCGAGCTGATGATCCGTCAAGCGCTGTGGAAGGAGGACCTGCTGCGCAAGGCCACCGTGGTCTGCGGCTGTGGCGGCGGCGACGCGGTGCGCGGCGTGCTGCCGCGGGTGATCGGCCAGGCCGGCCGCCTCGTGCTCGATGCCGATGCGCTGAACGCGATTGCCGCCGACAGCACGCTTCGGCAATTGCTGGTCGCACGCAGCCGCAGCGGCCGGCCGGCGGTGCTGACGCCGCACCCGCTGGAAGCCGCACGGCTGCTCGGCAGCGACACCGCGGTCGTGCAAGCCGATCGCCTGCGCGCCGCGCAGACGCTGGCCGACGGGCTGAAGGCGGTCGTGCTGCTGAAGGGATCAGGCAGCGTGGTCGCGGCGCCGGGCTGCACGCCGCACGTCAACCCGACCGGCAATGCCGCGTTGGCCACCGCCGGCACCGGCGACGTGCTCGCCGGCTGGATCGGCGGGCGCTGGTCGGCCGGGGACGCCTCGTCGATTGCCGACGTATTGCAGACCGCCAGTGCCGCCGCCTGGCAACACGGCCGGGCCGCCGACCTGTCGCCGACGACACCGCTGCGGGCGTCGGACCTGATCACCGCGCTGCACGCCCAGATGCGACGCGGCTGACGCGCCTTTCAGCGCCGGCGCGCCGTCTTGGCCGCCGTCTTGCCGCCGCCCTTGCGCGCCGCGGTCTTGGCCGCCCGCACCGGATGCGCCGTCCGGCCCTTCGCCGCCTTCGTGCCGGCCTTGGCCGCGCGGTCCGCGCCCTTCACCGCGGCCAGATCGGCAGCCGCCGCACCGGCCGCCTTGTCGGCAGCGCGGCGCGGTCGCGCCGGAATGCCGTCGTCGGTCCCCTCGTGGACCATGCGGAAGTCGATCTTGCGACCGTCGAGGTCGACACGGCTGACCTGCACCCGCACGCGCGCACCGACGGTGTAGCGAACCCCCGAACGCTCGCCGCGCAGTTCCTGGCGCGCCTCGTCGAACTTGAAGTACTCGCCGCCGAGTTCGGTGATGTGGATCAGCCCTTCGACATACAGGCCGTCGAGCGTGACGAACAAGCCGAAGCTGGTGACCGCCGTGACGGTGCCGCCATATTCCTCGCCGAGGTGCTCGCGCATGAAGCGGCACTTGAGCCAGGCCTCGACATCGCGCGAGGCCTCGTCGGCACGGCGCTCGTTCGCGCTGCAATGCGCGCCCACGACCTCCCAGGTTTCGTCCTCGGTGTGCGCGCCGCGCTTGGCCTTCGATGCCGGCTCGATCGCACCGGTCACGATGCTGTAGCGCTTGCCGTGCAGCAGCGCCTTGATCACCCGGTGCACCAGCAGGTCGGGGTAGCGGCGGATCGGGCTCGTGAAGTGCGTGTAGGCCTCGTACGCCAGGCCGAAGTGGCCGCTGTTGATCGGCGTGTAGATCGCCTGCTGCATCGAGCGCAGCAGCATCGTGTGGATCTGCATCGCATCCGGCCGGTCTTTGGTGGCTGCGGCGATCGCCTGGAACTCGCCCGGCTTCGGGTCGTCGCTGACGCTCAACCCCAGGCCCAGCGCCTTCAGGTAGTTCTGCAGCAGCGTCTTCTTCTCGGGCGTCGGGCCTTCGTGCACCCGGTACAGCGACGGATGCTTGTGCTGCGCGATGAAATCGGCCGAGCAGACATTGGCGGCGAGCATCGCCTCTTCGATCAGCTTGTGCGCCTCGGTGCGCGTGCGCGGCACGATCTTCTCGATGCGGCCGTTGTCGTCGCAGACGATCTGCGTCTCGGTGGTCTCGAAATCGACCGCGCCGCGCTTCGCGCGTTCCTTCAGCAGCGCACGGTAGACCTCGTGCAGGTGCAGCAGGTGCGGCACCAGTTCGCTGCGACGCGCCGCCTCGGGGCCGCGCGTGTTGCCGAGGATCGCGGCGACCTCGTTGTAGGTGAAGCGCGCGTGCGAGCAGATCACTGCCGGGAAGAACTGGTAGGCGTGGATCTCGCCGCCGGCGGTGATCAGCATGTCGCACACCATCGCGAGGCGGTCCTCGTTCGGGTTCAGCGAGCACAAGCCGTTCGACAGCTTCTCCGGCAGCATCGGGATCACGCGCCGCGGGAAGTAGACCGACGTGGCACGTTCGTAGGCATCCTCGTCGATCGGCTCGTTCGGCTTCACGTAGTGGCTCACGTCGGCAATCGCGACGACCAGCCGCCAGCCGTCGAACGCGGTCTTGCCGCGGCCGAGCTTGACCGGCTCGCAGTAGACCGCGTCGTCGAAGTCGCGTGCGTCTTCACCGTCGATCGTCACCAGCGCGACGTCGGTCAGGTCGATGCGGTCCTTGCGGTCGATGCTTCGGATCTTGTCGGGCAGGCCCGCGGCCTGCGCCAGCGTCTCGGGCGAGAAGCGGTGCGGCACCTCGTACTTGCGCACCGCGATCTCGATCTCCATGCCGGGATCGTCGATCTCGCCGAGCACCTCGGTGACGCGGCCCATCGGCTGCGAATACAGCGACGGCGGCTCGGTCAGCTCGATCGCGACCACCTGGCCCGCGCTCGCGTTCGCGATCGCGTTCTTCGGCACCATGATGTCCTGGCCGTAGCGCTTGTCTTCGGGGGCGACCAGCCAGATGCCGCTCTCGTGCAGCAGGCGGCCGATGATCGGCGCCTTCTTGCGCTCGATGATCTCGAGCACGCGGCCTTCGGGCCGGCCCTTGCGGTCGTAGCGGATCACGCGCGCCTTCACGCGGTCGCGGTGCAGCACCGCGCGCATTTCCTGCGGCGAGAGGTAGAGATCGGGCTGTCGGTCGTCGCGGACCAGGAATCCGTGGCCGTCGCGGTGCCCTTGCACCGTGCCCTCGACTTCGCTCATCAGTTCGTTGCCGACTTGCGTTGCGTTTGAGAAGTTGTTGTTTTTGATGATATAGTCCAAGACTTCCTGAAATGCCCAGGTGGCGGAATTGGTAGACGCACTAGTTTCAGGTACTAGCGGGTAACTCCGTGGAGGTTCGAGTCCTCTCCTGGGCACCAAGAATAATCAATAAAGTGGTAAATGTTGAGAAGGCCAGCACCAACGTGTTGGCCTTTTTGCTTTTGTAGAGACTGATGAGTCTGCGAATCCAGAGAGCCCCAAAGCTCATGCTATAGTCGCAGGCTTCCTGAGATGCCCAGGTGGCGGAATTGGTAGACGCACTAGTTTCAGGTACTAGCGGGTAACTCCGTGGAGGTTCGAGTCCTCTCCTGGGCACCATCAACGGAACAAGAGATACAAGCGAAGCCAGCACATCGTGCTGGCTTTTTGCTTTGTGCGCCGTCCTCAAATGGCGAATTTCCTGGCCAGGCCGTCCGGGCGGAGTTCGTCGTACTCCTCGAACGGCTGGTGGATCCACGGGCTCGTCGGCAGCAGCTCGACGTAGTAGTCCGGCGTGTAGCTCGACACGCCCTTGGTCCAGATCACCGCCGAGCGCAGCTCCGCGATCGCCGGCATGCCGCGCAGCCGGTCGACCACCGCGCGCAGCGTGACGCCCGAATCCGCCAGGTCGTCGACCAGCAGCACGCGCCCCGCCAGCTCGCCCTTCGGCAGCGTGATGTACTTCGCCATGTCGAGCCGGCCCTGGATGGTGCCGGCCTCGGCCCGGTACGAGCTCGTCGACATGATGCCCAGCGGCTTGTCGAACACGCGCGACAGCACATCGCCCGGCCGCATGCCGCCGCGCGCCAGGCACAGGATCTGGTCGAACTCCCAGCCCGAGGCATGCACCTTGAGCGCCAGGCGCTCGATCAGCATGTGGTACTCGTCCCAGGACACGTAAAGGTGTTTGCCGTCGTCGGTCAGCATGTTCAAGGCTCCAGGCGTCAGGCTTGATACGGGTGGCGCAGCAGGATCGTGTGCTCGCGGTCGGGGCCGGTCGACACCATGTCGATCGGGCGGCCGATGAACTCCTGCACCCGCTCCAGGTAGCGCCGCGCGTTCAGCGGCAGCGCATCCCACTGAGTGATGCCGGCGGTGCGCTCGGTCCAGCCCGGGAAGGTGTCGTAGACCGGCTGGCAGGCGGTGATGTCGTCGGCATCCAGCGGCAGGATGTCGATGCGCCTGCCATTGAGTTCGTAGCCGACGCAGACCTTGATCTCCGGCAGGCCGTCCAGCACGTCGAGCTTGGTGATGCACAGGCCCGAGATGCCGTTGATGATCATCGAGCGCTTCAGCAGCGCGGCATCGAGCCAGCCGCAACGGCGCGGGCGGCCGGTGACGGTGCCGCGCTCCTGGCCGACGGTCGACAGGTGGTGGCCGACCGTGCCGGGCACGTCCATGTCGAGCTCGGTCGGGAACGGGCCGCTGCCGACGCGCGTGGTGTAGGCCTTCGTGATGCCGAGGATGTAGTGCAGCAGATCCGGCCCGACGCCGGCGCCCGCCGCGGCGTTGCCGGCCACGCAGTTGCTGGACGTCACGTACGGGTAGGTGCCGTGGTCGATGTCGAGCAGCGTGCCCTGCGCGCCCTCGAACAGGATGTTGGCGCCTTCGCGGTGCTTCGTGAACAGCGTGTAGCCGACGTCGGCCAGCATCGGCTTGAGCTGCTCGGCGACCTTCATCGCCAGGTCGTAGATCGGCTGGAACTCCAGCGGCTTGGACTTCAGGTAGCCGCCCAGCGCGAAGTTGTGCAGCTCCAGCAGCTCGCGCAGCTTCTTCGCGAAGCGCTCCGGGTGCTTCAGGTCCTGCACGCGCAGCGCGCGGCGGGCCACCTTGTCTTCGTAGGCCGGGCCGATCCCCTTGCCGGTGGTGCCGATCTTGCCGGCACCGCTGGTCTCGCGCAGCGCCTCGCGCGCCTTGTCGACCTCGACGTGGAACGGCAGGATCAGCGGGCACGATTCGCTGACGAACAGCCGCGAACGCACCTCGAGCCCGATCGCTTCCAGCCGCTCGATCTCGCCGAGCAGGTGCACCGGATCGACCACCACGCCATTGCCGATGTAGCAGGCGACGCCCTCGCGCATGATGCCCGACGGGATCAGCTGCAGCGCCGTCTTCACGCCCTTGATCACCAGCGTGTGGCCGGCGTTGTGGCCGCCCTGGAAGCGGACCACCGCCTGTGCGTGGTCGGTCAGCCAGTCCACCACCTTGCCCTTGCCTTCGTCACCCCACTGGGTGCCGACCACGACCACGTTGTGGCCGCTGCGTGTCTGTTCCATGTCTGTCCTGTCCAATGTCTCGAATGGGGGGGATCGGCGGGTGGCGTCAGAGCGCTCGCACCTGCCACTGGCCGGCCTGCGCGACCAGCTCGCGGTCGCAGTCGAATTCCTGGCCTTCGTGTTCGTGCCCCGGCAGGATGCAGACGACCGACTCGCCCTGCTCCCTCAGCTGCCGGATCGCCGCGCGCAGCGACGCGTCTTCGCCCCACGGCGCGCGGATCGCCGGGCGCATCGCGCGCGGCGGCGCGATCAGCACCAGCTCCTTCAGGTCGATCAGGCTGAAGCCGACCGCCGGACGTGTGCGGCCGAACACCGCACCGACCTCGTCGTAGCGGCCGCCGCGGGCCACCGCATCGCTGGAGCCGGCGGCATACACCGCGAAGCGCGCGCCGCTGTAGTAGTCGTAGCCGCCCAGGTCGGCCAGGTCGAAGCCGATGCGCACGCCCGGGTGCGCCTGCCGCAGGTGCTGCGTGAGCCACTGCAGGTCGTCGAGCGCCGCGCCGAGCGTCGGCAACGCCGGCAACTGCGCACGCGCGGCGGCCAGCACCTCGTCGCCGCCATAGAGGCGCAGCAAGGCCAGCAGGCCGTTGCGCGACGGCTCGGGCAGCGTCGCCGTGAGCTCGGCGACGCCGGGCTGGTCCTTCGCGGCAAGCGCCGCATAGAGCGCGGCCACCGCCGGCTCCGGCAGCCCGCTGCCGGCCAGCAGCGCCCGCACGATGCGCGCGTCGCCCATGTCGAGCGTCAGCTGGCTCGCGCCGGCGCGCTGCAGCAGGTCGAGCGCGAGTTCCTGCACTTCGAGGTCGGCCTCGAGACCGCGGTGCCCGTAGATCTCGGCACCGAACTGCAGCGGTTCGCGCGTCACGTGCAGCCCGGCCGGGCGGGTGTGCAGCACCGGGCCGCAATAGCACAACCGGGCCACGCCCTGGCGGTTCAGCAGGTGCGCATCGATGCGCGCCACCTGCGGCGTGGTGTCGGCGCGCACGCCGATCGTGCGGCCGCTGAGCTGGTCGATCAGCTTGAAGGTCTTCAGGTCGAGCTCGCGACCGGTGCCCGACAGCAGCGATTCGATGTGCTCCAGCAGCGGCGGCATCACCAGCTCGAAACCATAGCTGCGAGCCCCGTCGAGCAGGTCTCGACGCAGATCCTCGATGCGCCGCGCCTGCGCAGGCAGGACGTCGGCAATGTGCTCGGGCAGGAGCCAAGCAGACGACATGTGAATCACCGGGGGTATTAAAACCAGGATTGTACCGGCGGCAGAAGCTGCCACCGGCGCCCCGTGACCGCGTCAGGTCCAGAAGATCAGCAGCATCAGCAGCCCCGCCAGCATGCTGCTCAACCCGAGGAAGCGGATCTGCCCGTCAGACAGTTGCGTCGCTCGTTCGAACACCCGGCGCCACGCACCAGGGCTCAGGAACGGCAGCACGCCTTCGAGCACGAGCATCAGCGCCAGCGCGGCCAGCAGGGCGTCCCACATGAGGCGCGGGGATCACTCGGCAGCGGCAGACGCGGCGTGCTTCTTGGTGCGGGCCGGCGCCGCGGCCGATTCGCGGCCCGGGCCGCGCATCGCCTTGAAGAACTCGCCCGACGGGTCGATCACCATCACGTCGGACTTGCTGCGGAAGGTCGCGCGGTAGGCCTCGAGGCTGCGGTAGAACTGCGCGAACTGCGGATCGCGGCCGAACGATTCGGCGTAGATCGCCGACGCCTTCGCATCGCCATCGCCCTGCACCTTCTGGGCATTGCGGTAGGCCTCGGCGACGATCACCTCGCGCTGGCGGTCGGCATCGGCGCGGATCTGCTCGCCTTCGGCCGCACCGGTCGAACGCAGCTCGTTCGCCACGCGCTTGCGCTCCGATTCCATGCGGCTGTAGACCGAGCTGGTGACGTTGGCCGAGAAATCGACACGCTTGATGCGCACGTCGATGATCTCGATGCCGAAGGCCTTCGCTTCATCGGTCAGGCGCACGCGCACACCCTGCATCACGCGGTCGCGGTCGGTCGCGAGCATCGCCTGCACCGTGCGCTTGGTCACCTCTTCGTTGAAGGCGGCCTGCACGATCGGGCTCAGCCGGTTCTCGACATTGCGCATGTCGGTGCCGTTGTTGCGGATGAACTGCTTCGGATCGATCACGCGCCACTTGACCAGCCAGTCGATGACGAGGCTCTTCTTCTCGGCGGTGAAGATGGGGCGCGTCTCGGGGCTGTCGAGGGTCTGCACGCGGCGGTCGAGGAAGACGACGTTCTGCAGCGGCGGCGGCAGCTTCGCCTTCAGGCCCGGTTCGGAGATGACCTCCTTGATCTCGCCCAGCGCATAGATGACCGCGAACTGGCGCTGGTCGACGATGAACAGGACGGAAGACAGCAGCATCAGTGCCACCAGGGCACTGGCGACGAGCATGGCGATTCGATTCATGGTGGGCTTTCTGCGGTTCTCTTCGCCGTCGGATCAGCGGCCGTCGCGATCGCGGGTGCGCTGGCCTTCTCGCGAGCGGATGTCCACGCTGCCGGTGGAGCTGCCGGGCGCTTCGGTCGGCGCGGTCGGCGCCACCGTGGCCGGCACGGCCCCGCCCACCTGCTGCATCAGCTTGTCGAGCGGCAGGTACAGCAGGTTGGAGTTCTCGCGGGTATCGACCATCACCTTGCTGACGCTCGAATAGACCTGCCGCATCGTGTCGATGTACATGCGGTCGCGGGTGACGCCAGGCGCCTTCTGGTACTCGGCGAGGACCTGGTTGAAGCGCTGCGCATCGCCATCGGCGGTGGCGACCACGCGGGCCTTGTAGGCTTCGGCCTCTTCGCGCAGCCGCGCGGCCGTGCCCTGCGCCTTCGGGATCACGTCGTTCGCATAGGCCTGCGCCTCGTTCTTCGCGCGCTCGCGGTCGGCACCGGCGCGGAACGCGTCGTCGAACGCGGTCTGCACCTGCTCCGGCGCTTGCACGCTCTGCACGTTGACGTTGACGACCAGGATGCCGGTGCGCAGCCGGTCGAGCTGGGTCTGGATCGACTTGACGAGCTCGATCGCGATCGCGTCGCGCTGCTCGTACAGCACCGAGTCCATGTTCGACTTGCCGACGATCTCGCGCACCGCCGATTCGGCGGCCTGCTCGACGACGATGTCGTCGGGGTTGCGGTTCTCGAACAGGTACGAGCGCGCGTCCTTCAGCCGGTACTGCACGCTGAAGCGGATGTCGATGATGTTCTCGTCCTGCGTCAGCATCGACGAATCGCGCAACCCGGTGGCCTGCACCACGTTGCTGCGGCCGATCTCCTTGGTGCGCAACTGCGTGACCGGCACCGTCTCGTGGGCCTGGAACGGGTACGGGAAGCGCCAGGTGAAGCCGGCGTCGACGGTGTGGCTGTACTTGCCGAACGACGTGACGACCGCCTGCTGGCCTTCCTGCACGATGAAGAAGCCGCTGAAGGCCCAGATCAGCACGACCACGCCGGCGATCAGGCCGACGCCGATGCCGGCGCTGCGCATGTCGGGGCCGCCGCCGTTGCCACCGCCGCCCGAACCGTTCGGCCGCGAACCGCCCTTGCCGCCGAACAGGCCGCTCAGCTTGCGGTTGAAGTCGCGCCACAGTTCGTCGAGGTCGGGCGGGCCGTCGCCACGACCGCCGCCGCTGTTCAGCACCGGCGCCTGGACGCCGGAGCGCACGCCCGGCAGGCGTGCGAAGGCGGCGCGGCCCAGGCCGGACAGCAGGGCCTTGACTGCCTGGGCCACGTCACGAACCTGCGAGGCGGGGCCGGCGGCAGGCAGATGGGGGATGGGGCTCATGGTCATGTGGTGTGCAGAGGAATCGGGCTCAGGGCTTGGACTCAGCGCTCGAGGCTCAGGCCGCGGCGTCGGGCAACTCGGGAGAGTCGGGCTCATCGAATTGATCGAGTGGATCGGGGTCATCGGTCGCCGGATCGCCCGGCACCGGTTGGTAGCCCAGCGGCAGAGTTGAGGATGAATGCATCGCGTTCAAGTCGTCCTGCAGCGTGCCGGACGCCGCAGCCGACAGGATGCGACGCAACTCCGGCAGGCCGCGGCCGTCGAGCGCGCTGACGAAGACGCGTGGGACACGCACGCCGCCATCAAGTTCCAGCACATCGGCGTGATGGCGCGGAAGGTGCGCGAATTCGAGCCTGTCGAGCTTGTTGCAGACCAGCACCTGCTGGATGTCGGCCGCGCCGATGTCGCCCAGCACACGCTGCACCTCGGCCATCTGCTCGGCCTGCACCGGGCTCGCGGCATCGATCACGTGCAGCAGCAGGTCGGCATCGGCCGCCTCCTGCAGAGTCGCCTCGAAGGCCTCGACCAGCTTGTGCGGCAGGTCGCGGATGAAGCCGACCGTGTCCGAGAGCGCGGCCGAGCGGCTCGCACCTTCGAGGTAGAGCTGGCGGGTGGTGGTGTCGAGCGTCGCGAACAGCTGGTCGGCCGAATAGCTCTTCGCGTTCACCAGCGCATTGAACAGCGTCGACTTGCCGGCATTGGTGTAGCCGACCAGCGAGATG
Source organism: Rhizobacter sp. SG703 (assembly GCF_012275445.1). Taxonomy (GTDB): domain Bacteria; phylum Pseudomonadota; class Gammaproteobacteria; order Burkholderiales; family Burkholderiaceae_C; genus Rhizobacter. Next base: position 409,096 of record NZ_JAAZQK010000001.1, read on the forward strand.
CGGAAGGTGCCGCTGCGCTCGCGCGACTTGCGCTGCGTGTTGCGCTGCTTCTTGACGCGCACCAGCCGTTCCTTCACGGACTTGATGCGCTCGCCGATCATGCGGCGGTCGAGTTCGATCTGCGCCTCGCCGGGCCCGCCGCGGTTGCCGATGCCGCCGCGCTGGCGCTCCAGGTGGCTCCAGCGGCGCACCAGGCGGGTCGACAGGTATTGCAGCCGGGCCAGCTCGACCTGCAGCTTGCCCTCGTGGCTCTGCGCACGGGCGGCAAAGATCTCGAGGATCAGCATCGTGCGGTCGGCGACCGCCACGCCCAGGTGGCGCTCGAGGTTGCGCTGCTGCGCCGGCGACAAGGCCTGGTCGAACAGCACCGCTTCGGCCTGGTGGCCCAGCACCAGCGCCTTGATCTCGTCGGCCTTGCCGGAACCGACGAACAGCGCCGGGTCGGGCGACTTGCGCCGGGCCGTGATCCGGGCCACCGGCACGTCGCCGGCCGATTCGGCCAGCAACGCGAGTTCGTCGAGGCTCGCATCGAAATGCGAGCCACCGCCGTGCGGGCCACCGCCGAAATCGACGCCAACCAGGATCGCGCGCGGCAAGTCCGACTGCGTGGCGGCAGCGGAACCGGCGGCCGTCATGCGGGGCACCGCCTCGGGAGTTGGTGGCGCACCCACCCGGACGGCCTCAGCGGTCTCAGGTCTGCTCCGGCGCCTCGGCGGCGTGGAAATTCACCGCGCGGCCGGGCACGACGGTCGAGATCGCGTGCTTGTAGACCATCTGCGTCACGGTGTTGCGCAGCAGGACGACGTATTGATCGAAGGATTCGATGTGGCCCTGCAGTTTGATGCCGTTCACCAGGTAGATCGACACCGGAACATGCTCTTTGCGGAGCAGGTTCAGAAACGGGTCTTGTAGAAGCTGCCCTTTATTGCTCACGATATGCTCCGTGATGGAAAGTGATGGAGGTCGTCACGTTAACACAGCGCCGTGCTGCATCGCAGCGCAGGTCGCCAAATGACTCAATCTTTGTCGGCGAACGGATTGCTCGACGACCGCATCTCGATGCGCAGCGGCGTGCCGACCAGCTTGAAATGCGCCCGGAAGCGCCCTTCGAGGAAGCGCTTGTAGACGTCGGTCACGTGCTCCAGCGAATTGCCGTGGATCACGATCACCGGCGGGTTCATGCCGCCCTGGTGGGCATAGCGCAGCTTCGGGCGGAACGCACCGGCGCGCTTCGGCGTCTGGAGCTCCACCGCTTCGTGCAGCAGGCGGGTCAGCACCGGCGTCGTCATCTTGCGGGTGGCCGACGCATGCGCATCGGCGATGCCCTTCCACACCGGGCCGAGCCCCTGGCGCTTGATCGCCGAGATCAGCAGCACCGGCGCGAACTTCAGGAACGCGAGGCGCTGCTCGATCGAGCGCTCGAGCGTCTGCTTCTGGTAGTCGTCGACCGCATCCCACTTGTTGATCGCCACCACCACCGCGCGGCCGCTCTCGAGGATGTAACCGGCGATGTGCGCGTCCTGGTCGGTCACGCCCTGGGTCGCGTCGAGCAGCAGCAGCACGACGTTCGCATCGGCGATCGCCTGCAGCGTCTTGACGACCGAGAACTTCTCGATCGCCTCGAACACCTTGCCCTTGCGGCGCAGCCCGGCGGTGTCGATCAACTCGAACTTCTGGCCATGGCGTTCGAACGGCACGGTGATCGCGTCGCGCGTGGTGCCCGGCTGGTCGAAGGCCACCAGGCGCTCTTCGCCGAGCCAGGTGTTGATCAGCGTCGACTTGCCGACGTTCGGCCGGCCGGCGACGGCCAGGCGGATCGGGGCGCCCTCTTCCGGCTCTTCGGGCTCGTCGTCGAACACGAAGTCTTCGAGCGCGGCTTCGGTCAGGCTGCGGATGCCCTGGCCGTGCGCCGACGAGATCGGGTGCGGCTCGCCCATGCCGAGCTCGTAGAACTCGCCGAGCAGCGGCGAATCGACCATGCCTTCGGCCTTGTTGACGGCCAGCAGCACCTTCTTGTTGACCGAGCGCAGGTAGCGGGCGATGTCGTGGTCGTGTGCCGACACGCCGGCACGCACGTCGACGACGAAGATCACCGCATCGGCCTCGGCAACCGCCTGGCGCGTCTGCTTGGCCATCTCCTTGACGATGCCGGTGGTGCTGTCGGGTTCGAAGCCGCCGGTGTCGACGACGATGAACTCGCGGTCGCCGAGGCGGCCGTCGCCGTAGTGGCGGTCGCGCGTCAGGCCGGCGAAGTCCGCGACGATCGCGTCCCGGCTCTTGGTCATCCTGTTGAACAGGGTCGACTTGCCCACGTTGGGGCGGCCGACAACCGCGATCACAGGTTTCATTTCAAATATCTCCACATCGCCACATCGCCACAAAGCGCAGCGGCCGCATGACCCAGCGGCCGCCGTGGGACCGGCTTTGCCGGGCCACTGGTGGCGCCCCCTTGAGGGGGTGGCGCGAAGCGCCTGCGGGGGTGGTCGTCATCTCACTCGGGGCGGAAGGCGAACAGGCCGCCGTTGCGCGTGGTCACCAGCAGCGTGGTGCCGCTCAGCACCGGCTTGCCGACCACCGGGCTGCCATCGGTCGGCAGGCGCAGCTTGAAGCTGCCGTCGGCGGTCGACATCCAGTGCACGTAGCCCTCGACATCGCCGAACACGGCCATCTTGTTGACGACGATCGGCGACGACAGGCCGCGGTACAGCAGCTTTTCGACGCTCCATGCCACCTCGCCGCTGGCGGTTCGCCATGCGGTGACGCGGTCGCTGGCATCGGCGGCGACGGTCACGTCCTCGTCGGCCGCGACACCTTGCAGGCCGCCGATGTTGCGGGTCCACGCGAGGCTGCCGCGCTCGGCGTTGACGCAGGCCACCGCGGCCTGGAAGGCACGCGCGCAGACGTTGTCGCCGACGCGGGCGGCCGGCGCGACCAGGTCGGCCAGCCGCTCGATCTCGTTGGTGCCGCGCGGCGATGCCAGCGACACCTCCCAGCGCACGGTTCCGCGCAGCGGGTCGAGCCCGGCCAGCTTGGCGCCCTGCCCGACCAGCAAGGTGTCCTTGAAGGCCATCACGACGCCCGGCTGCGACAGCGTCAGCGCATCGCCGGGGCGCTGGAAGGTCCAGAGCTTGCGGCCGTCGAGCACGTCGAAGGCCTGCACGACGCGGTCGACGCTCATCACGAAGACGCGCTCGCCGGCCACCAGCGGTGCGCTGCTGACGCGTGCCGGCAGCTGCTTGCGCCAGATTTCCTTGCCGGCATCCAGCGTGACCAGCTGGTTGTCGCGGGTCACGACGCTGGCGTAGCGGCCGTCGCTGCCGACGCCGGCGCTGAGCCGGCCGTCGGCCTGGCCGCGCCAGGCTTCCTGGCCGTTGTCGGCGCGGTAGGCGTAGACGTTGCCATCGTCGCTGGCCACGATGAAGTTGCCGGCGGCCGCGACCACCGTCATCGGGAACTTCAGTGTGCCGATCGATTGCGTCCAGACCTGGCGGCCGGCGATCGACGGCGTCAACTCCTCGAGCACCGTCGGGTCGGGACGGGTCGACTTGCTCGCACAGGCACCAAGCACGGCGGACAGCGCCGCGACCGCCAAGCCCCGCGAGAGACGGGTCAGCCCCCTCATGGGCCGTCCTTCTTGGCGGCAGCGGTGGCGGCGCTGGCGGCCGGCGCGGCGCCGAGCGCCGTCAGCTTGGCCTCGACCAGCTGGCGGTAGTCGACCGTGCTGTCGAACGACTTCCAGGCCTGGTTGTAGGCGGCCTTCGCCTCGTCGGCCTTGCCCTGCGCCAGCAGCACGTCGCCGCGGCGGTCGGCCACCAGGCCTTCGAAGCCGGGCGTGGTGGCGGCGTCGAGCGCCTTCAGCGCTTCGTCGTACTTCTTCTGGTCGAGCAGCAGGCCGGCCAGCCGCAGGCGGGCGATGGTCTGGTACTCGGCCTCGCTCGCGTTCTCGCTGGCCCATGTCAGGCTGGCGCGGGCGGCGTCGGCCTGGCCCTTCTCGAATTGCAGCTTGGCGGTCAGCAGCGCGGCCTGCTGCGCGAACGCGGTGCGCGGGAAGCGCTCCTTCATCTCGCCGAAGACCCGGCCGGCCTGCTCGGTGTTGCCGGCGGTCACGGCCTTGTCGAGCTCGTCGAACAGCATGCCGGCCTTGGCCGACTGCTCGCGCTGCCAGTAGGTCCAGCCGTTCCAGGCAGCGAAGCCGCCCAGCGCCAGGATCAGCACCCAGGTGATCAGGTTGCCGTACTGGTTCCAGAACGCCTTCAGCTGGTCGATCTGTTCTTGTTCTTCGAGGTCGAGGTGGGTGGCCATGGGGATCGTTGGAAATTTCGGACGAAGCCGGGATTATGCGTTGCGCAGTTCAGTCGCCCATTCGGACACGCCGGAGAGCGGCAAGTTGCGTTGTGTGACAGCCGGGTCGCGCAATGATTTCAACGCCACCTCGCCGGCCGCCAGCTCCGATTCGCCGAAGATCAGCGCCCAGGTGGCACCGCTCTGGTCGGCCTTCTTGAACTGCGCCTTCATGCCGCCGCCGCCGGCATGCATCTGCACCGAGACGCCGGCCGCGCGCAGCGCCTGCAGCGTCGTCATCGCCTGCGGCAGCACCGCGGGCGACATCAGCACCGAATAGACGCGCGGCGCCGCCGACGGCACCGGCAGCTTCAGCTCCTGGATCAGCAGCAGCAGCCGTTCGATGCCGAGGCCGAAACCGACCGCCGCCGCCGGCTTGCCGCCGAGCTGCTCGATCAGCCCGTCGTAGCGGCCGCCGCCGCACACCGTGCCCTGCGAGCCGAGCAGGTCCGTGACCCATTCGAAGACGGTGAGGTTGTAGTAGTCCATGCCGCGCACCAGGCGCGGGTTGACGCGGTACGGCAGCCCGGCCGCGTCGAGGACCGCGCGCACCGTGTTGAAGTGCGCCAGCGACGCCTCGCCGAGGAAGTCCATCAGCGTCGGGGCGGCTTCGAGCAGCGCCTGCAGCGCCGGGTTCTTGCTGTCGAGGATGCGCAGCGGGTTGCTGTGCAGGCGACGCTTCGAATCCTCGTCGAGCGCGTCGGCATGCTGCTCGAAGTACGCGACCAGCGCGTCGCGGTGCGCGCGCCGTTCGTCGGGTTGGCCGAGGCTGTTCAGCTCGAGCCGCACATGCTCGCCTTCGACCAGGCCGAGCTCGCGCCACAGCAGGCGCGTCATCAGGATCAGCTCGGCATCGACATCGGGGCCGGCGAAGCCGAGCGCCTCGACGTCCAGTTGGTGGAACTGGCGATAGCGGCCCTTCTGCGGCTTCTCGTGGCGGAACATCGGGCCCAGCGTCCAGATGCGCAGCGGGCCGTTGTACAGCGCGTTGTGCTCGACCATCGCCCGCACGATGCCGGCGGTGGCCTCCGGGCGCAGCGTCAGGCGGTCGCCGTTCATCGAATCGGTGAACGAGTACATCTCCTTCTCGACGATGTCGGTGACCTCGCCCAGGCCCCGCACGAACAACGCGGTCGGCTCGACGATCGGCGTCAGCAGGTACTGGTAGCCGTGGCGCGCCAGCACCGAGCGCACCGTGGTCTCGAACCACAGCCACAGCCCGGCGTCGGGCAGCTTCTCGGTGCGCGGCACGCTGGCCGGCAGGATGTCGTTCATGCCCTTCACGGCCTGGAGGGCGGCTTGCTTGGTGTCAGCCATGGAAACCTTGGAGCTATGGGTGGAAGAGCCGCCCGAGGGCGGCTGCGGCAACGCGTTGGCGGCGACCGGCGACGCGCGCGGGGCGCGGTCAGGCGGTCGCGGTCGAATGCTGGGCGGTGGCCGAGCCGAAGCGCTTCTCGATGTAGTCCTCGACCAGCGTCTGGAACTCTTGCGCGATGCGCTCGCCGCGCAGCGTCAGCGCCTTCTCGCCGTCGATGAAGACCGGCGCGGCCGGTGCCTCGCCGTTGCCCGGCAGGCTGATGCCGATGTCGGCATGCTTGCTCTCGCCCGGGCCGTTGACGATGCAGCCCATCACCGCGACCTTCATCTTCTCGACGCCCGGGTAGCGCGCGCGCCACACCGGCATCTGATCGCGCAGGTAGTCGTCGATCTGCTTGGCCAGTTCCTGGAAGGTGGTGCTGGTGGTGCGGCCGCAGCCGGGGCAGGCGGTGACGCTCGGGTTGAACGCGCGCAGGCCGAGCGACTGCAGGATCTCCAGCGCGACCACCACCTCTTGCGTGCGGGCCTCGCCGGGCTGCGGCGTCAGCGACACGCGGATCGTGTCGCCGATGCCCTGCTGCAGCAGCAGCGACAGCGCCGCGGTCGACGCGACGGTGCCCTTGGTGCCCATGCCGGCCTCGGTGAGGCCCAGGTGCAGCGGGTAGTCGCAGCGCTTCGCGAGCGCCTGGTAGACGCTGACGAGGTCCTGCACGCCGGACATCTTGCACGACAGCACGATCTGCTCGCGCCGCAGGCCGATCTCTTCGGCCCGCTTCGCGGATTCGACCGCCGACGTGATGATCGCGCGGTACATGATCTGCTGCGGCTCGAACGGCTCGGCGCGGCGGCCGTTCTCGTCCATCATCTGCGCGAGCAGTTCCTGGTCGAGGCTGCCCCAGTTGACGCCGATGCGCACCACCTTGTCGTGGCGCGCGGCGGCCTCGATCATCTGTGCGAACTGCTTGTCGCGCTTGTCGCCCTTGCCGACGTTGCCGGGGTTGATGCGGTACTTCGACAAGGCTTCGGCGCAGGCCGGGTGCTCGGTGAGCAGGCGGTGGCCGTTGTAGTGGAAATCGCCGATCAGCGGCACGTCGATGCCCATGCGGTCGAGCTGGTCGCGGATGTGCGGCACCGCCGCTGCCGCCTCGGGCGTGTTGACGGTGATGCGGACCATCTCGGAGCCGGCCACCGCCAGCTCCTTCACCTGGATCGCGGTCTCGATGACCTGCACCGTGTCGGTGTTGGTCATCGACTGCACGCGCACCGGCGCGCCGCCACCGATCGTCACGGTGCGCGCGCCCCAGCGCACCTGCGCCTGCACGGTGGCGCGCTGCACCGGGCGTGCCGGCTCGATGAACTCGTCGTCCAGCAGCGACGCCGACAAGGAAGCCGACAAAGCAGCCGACGAGGAAGAGGTGGCGGTCATGGCTTACTCGAGATCGAACTTGGCGATGTTGTCACGCGTGGCCGTCATCGACACCGCGCGGCCGCGGTAGGTCACGCTGGTGGCGGAGACATTGCCGATTCTGACGTGAAGCGGGGAAGCCCCGTCCAGTCCCAAGGACTCTCCGGGTTGCAGCGAGCGCGACACCAGCACGGTGCCGCGGCCGTCGATCACCTCGACCCAGGATTCGGCGCTGGCCTTCAGCAGCAGCGCGCCGGAGGTGGTGCGCGGCGCGGCGGCCGAGGCAACCTGCGCGACCGGCGGGGCCGCCGCCGTGGCGGAAGACGGCATCGGCGGCACCGGCGTCGAGTTGGGCGACGCGACCGCAGGCACGGTCGACGATGCGGTCGGCGGCATGGCAGGCACCGAGGCGGTCGGCAGCGTGACGGTCTCGACCACCGTGTTCGGCGGCAATACCGGCGGCATCAGCGCCGACGGCTCCGACGCGCCGGCATCGGCCGGCACCGGCGACGGCGACGACGCTGCCTCGGAGACACGCGGCAGGTTGGACGCGATCCAGCCGCTCGGCAGCAGGTAGACCGCTGCGGCGGCCAGCGCCAGCAGCAACGCGCCGATGACGCCCGGGTTCTTCAGGAAGCTCAGGTCGGTCGGCACGCCACCGAGCGGCTTGTCGCGGAACGGCGCGTTCAGGCCCTGGCTCAGGTGGTCCAGCCGGTGCGCCTGCGGCTGCGGCAGCAGCGCGAGCACCGGCGCCGCATCGATCTTCAGCGTGCGGCAGACGGTCTGCGCCAGCGCGCGCGTGAACGTGGCATCGGGCAGTTCGTCGAAACGGTCGGCCTCGAGCATCTCGAGCTTGCGCGGCGCGACCTTGATCGAGGTCGCCAGCGCGGCGATGTGCAGGCCGCGCGCCTGGCGGGCCTGGCGCAGCAGCATGCCGGCGGTCACCGTTTCGGCGGCCGGGGCCGGCGCCGCTGCGGGTTCCACCGCCGGCGTCGCGCCAGCGGGCGCCGCGCCTTCGGGGTCGGGTTCAGCCGGCACCGGATCACTCATCGAACTGCCCCCGCTCGAACGCCGACGATTCGCGCGATTGCGGGAAGCGGTCGCGCAACTGGCGCCCGAGGTCGACCACGCCCTGGCGGTTGCCGAGCTTGTTCTCGACGCGCGCGGCCAGCCACAGCGTCTGTGCGCTCGACTGGTCGGCCACCGCATTGACGCGGCGGATGTAGAAGCGTGCGCGCTCCAAGTCGCCGCGGCGCAGCAGCACCTCGGCCAGGTTGACGCCGGTGGCCGGGTTGGCCGGGTCGAGCTCGTAGGCGCGCAGCAGCGTCGCCTCGGCCTCCGGCCACTGGCCGGCGCGTGCCTGGCACACGCCCTTGGCGAGGATCGAGCGCACGCTGCCGGTGTACTGCGGTGCCGTCATCGCCTGCTCGAACAGCGGGAAGGCTTCGTCGTAGCGTTTCTGCTGGCACAGGTACCAGCCGTAGTTGTGCAGCGTGTCGCCGTCGCGCGGGCTCAGCTGCAGCGCGCGGCGGAAGCTTTCCTGGGCCAGCGCGTCGTCGTTCAGCCCGGCATAGATCAGGCCGCGCAGGTTGTAGCCCTCGACCATGTCGGGCTGCGCCTGCAGCGCGAGCTTCACTTCGTCGAGCGCGGTGGTCAGCTGGCCGCGCGCGAAATACGCGCTCGCGAGCTCCATGCGCACGCGGGCGCGCTTGCCGGCCTCGGTCTCGTCGGACGACGTCGTCCGGTCCCGGCTCGCCTGCTCGACACCGTTCACGGTGGTGGTGGTGGTACAGCCCCCGATCAACGCGGACAAGGCCGCAACGGCCAGCGTGATCGACAAGCAACGACGTCCCCAGGTCATGAACGGCCCTCCTTCGAGCGTGATGTGATGTCTGCAGATTCGGAGGCAGGCCGGTGCACGCGGATCGGTGCACGGGTCATGCGCTTGTGGGCCTGGGTGCGGTCCTGCACCTCGCCGGCGAGCTGGCCGCAGGCGGCATCGATGTCGTCGCCGCGCGTCTTGCGCACCGTCGTCACGACACCGGCGTCCTGCAGCACCTGCGCAAAGGCCGTCACGCGCTCGCGCGGCGAACGCTTCAGGCCGGACTGCGGGAACGGATTGAACGGAATCAGGTTGAACTTGCACGACACCGCCTGGCTGATGCGCACCAGCGCACGGGCATGCTCCGGGGTGTCGTTGACGCCGTCGAGCATGCAGTACTCGAAGGTGATGAAGTCGCGCGGCGCCTTGTCGAGGTAGCGGTTGCAGGCCTCGAGCAGCTCGGCGATCGGGTACTTGCGGTTCAGCGGCACCAGGTCGTCGCGCAACGCGTCGTCGGGCGCATGCAGCGACACCGCCAGCGCCACCGGGCAGTCGTCGCGCAGCCGGTCGATCATCGGCACGACGCCCGAGGTCGACACCGTGACGCGGCGGCGCGACAGGCCGTAGCCGTGGTCGTCGAGCATCACGCGCAGTGCCGGCACCAGCGCCGAATAGTTCTGCAGCGGCTCGCCCATGCCCATCATCACGACGTTGGTGATGGCCCGGTCGCCGGCGGCCAGGTTCAGGCGGCGGCGCAGGTGGTGTTCGGCGAACCACAGCTGGGCGACGATCTCGCCGGCGGTGAGGTTGCGGCTGAAGCCCTGGTGGCCGGTGGAGCAGAAGCGGCAGCCGACCGCGCAGCCGGCCTGCGACGAGATGCACAGCGTGCCGCGGTCGTCTTCGGGGATGAACACCGTCTCGACGGCATTGCCGCCGCCGACGTCGAACAGCCACTTGATGGTGCCGTCGGTGGACGCCTGCTCGCTGACGACCGCCAGCGGCGTCACGCAGGCGACGCCGGCGAGCTTGTCGCGAAGCGACTTCGCGAGGTCGGACATCGCATTGAAGTCCGACGCGCCCTTCTGGTGGATCCAGCGGAACAGCTGGGTCGCGCGAAAACGCTTCTCGCCGAGCCGCTCGCAGTAGGCAGCGAGCCCGTCGAGGTCGAATTCGAGGAGGTTGGTGAGACTCATGCCAGCCTCCATCGCGAGAGATGTCGCCCGCTCAGCGCGAGTAGACGTTCATGCCCGGGAAGAAGAACGCGATCTCGACAGCCGCCGTCTCCGGGGCGTCCGAGCCGTGCACGGCATTGGCGTCGATGCTGTCGGCGAAGTCGGCGCGGATCGTGCCCTTCTCGGCCTTCTTCGGGTCGGTGGCGCCCATCAGGTCGCGGTTCTTGCCGATGGCGCCTTCACCTTCCAGCGCCTGGATCATCACCGGGCCGGAGATCATGAAATCGACCAGGTCCTTGAAGAACGGACGGGCCTTGTGCACCGCGTAGAACGCTTCGGCTTCGCCGCGCGACAGGTGGGCCATCCGGGCGGCCACGACCTTCAGGCCCGCGCCTTCGAAGCGGCTGTAGATCTGGCCGATCACGTTCTTCGCGACGGCGTCGGGTTTGATGATGGAAAGAGTACGTTCGATCGCCATGATTTTTTCTCCTGAATCAAGCACTTGGCAAAGCTTCGGATTGTATCGCTTGAAGCACCGGCGGCGACTGCCGCCGGGTGCCTGGAACGGTCTTGTCGCGCCGTGGACTCAGCGGCCGCCGCGGCGACCACCGCCGCCACCGCCGCCGCCATAACCTCCACCGCCGCCGCCGTACCCACCGCCCCCGCCACCACCACCGCGATTGCTGCCGCCCCGGCCACCGCCGCCGCCCTTGCCGCCACGGCGGTGGAAGGCATCGGCTCCGAGGTAGCCCATCGAGGTCTGCAGCGGATCCGGCTCGCGCGGGCCGCCCCCCTTTTTCGGCGCGTTCGGCCGCGGCGGCGCACTGCCGCCCGGCCCGAAGCCGCCGCCGCCGCGGCCGAAACCGGCGCCGCCCGCGGGCGTGCGCGGCTTCTGCACGAAGCGCTTGTCGAAGGTCTGTTCGAGCGGATTCGGGATCTTCGACGGGTCGAAATCCAGGCCTTCGTCGTCGCGGTCGAAGTCGTCGGGCTGGCGTTCGCGCGCCTGTGCCGGCATCTGCTGTGGTTGCGGCTGGCCCTGGCCCGGGGCGTTGCGGTTGCCGCGCGGTCCCCGGTCCTGGCGATCGTTCGGACGCTGGGCGTCGCGGTCGTTGCGCGGCCGGTTCTGGCCGGCGTTGTTGTTGCCGCGACCGCGGTCGTTGCCGCGGTTGTCGTTGCCGCGGCCTTCATTGCCGCGGTTCTCACCACGATTCTCGCCACGGTTGTCCTGGCGCCCCTGCGGCGGGTTGCCGTCGCGCCGCTGGCCATCGCCGCCGCCGGCAAGGCGACGGATCGTGCGCACGTCGCTGTCCTCGAGGTCGACCCAGACGCCGCGCTTCAACCCGCGCGGCAGCACCACGGTGCCGTAGCGGATGCGGATCAGCCGGCTGACGGTGAGGCCGACGGTGTCGAACAGCTTGCGCACCTCGCGGTTGCGCCCTTCGGTGATGACCACGCGATACCAGTGGTTCGCACCCTCGCCGCCGCCATCGACGATCGACTTGAAGCCCGCGACCTGGCCTTCGACCATCACGCCGGCCAGCAGCTTGGCCTTGTCGCCCTCTTCCAGCGTGCCGAGCACGCGCACCGCGTACTCGCGCTCGACGCCGAAGCGCGGGTGCATCAGCTGGTTGGCCAGTTCGCCGGAGTTCGTGAACAGCAGCAGGCCTTCGGTGTTCAGGTCGAGCCGGCCGACCGATTGCCACTTGCCCTGCTGCAGGCGCGGCAGGCGGCGGAACACGGTGGGGCGGTGTTGCGGATCGTCGTGCGTGACGACCTCGCCGACCGGCTTGTGGTACGCGATGATGCGCGGCGCCGGCGGCACGATGCGCACGCGCACCGGCTTGCCGTCGACCTTGATGCGGTCGCCGAACGAGATACGCTGGCCGGTGTGGGCCGGCTGGTCGTTCACGGTGACGCGGCCGTCGGCGATCATGTCTTCCATGTCGCGGCGCGAGCCGACGCCGGCCTGGGCCAGCACCTTGTGCAGCTTCGGCGCGTCGGGGTCGGCCTGCAGCACGCGCTTGCGCTCGGCAGCTTCCTCGGGGGTGATCTCGGCGGCAACCTCATCGCCGCCGGCCTCTTCGCCGTCATCGGCATCGACGCCTTCGTCGGCGCCGTCGGCAGCGAGCGATGGCGCGGCCGGCTCGTCGTTCGGCAGGCCCTCGGGCTCCGGGACCTCGGCATCGAAATCGCCGGACACGACGATCGCGAACAGGTCGCCCGCATCGGGCATCGCCGGCGCGGACAGGTGCGCCTCGGCGACGCCGAGCACCGCGTCTTCGCGGCGACGGTCCTTGCGGCCGCCGCGGCGGCGATTGCGCGACGCCCGCGTCGGCTGGCCGTTCTCGTCGACCTCGCGCTCGAGGCCGGGCGGGTCCCAGTCGGGGGGCAGCTCGGCGCCGGGTTCGGTGACGACCGTGAAGACCGCCGGCGCATCGGCGCCTGCAGCCGCGGCCGCATGCGACGGTTCAGCGGCGGCCTGGGCCGGCGCCGCGTCGGCAGCAGCCGCCTCGACGGGCTTGCGCGGCCGCTTCGTCTCGACCTGGATCATCTGCTCCACCGGAGGAACGGCAGCCACGGCGGCACCCTCTCCGGCATCGGCATCGGCATCGGCATCGACCTTCACCGCCGACTTGCGCTTGCGAGCCGGCTTGGCTGCAGGCTCGACCGCGTCCGCCGCAGCACCCTCGGCGTGTGCGGCCTCGACCGCCGCCTCCGGGGCTTCGGTGGCCGCAGCCTTGGGGGCGCGTCGACGCTTGGGCTTCGCGGCCGAGGCCTCGCCGCCATCGGCGTCGGCAGGCAGGGTCGTCGAAGAGTCGTCAGCTTGGTTCATGCGGTGTGTCCTCGGAGGCGGCGTCGGCCGCTGGCTCGGAATGAGAAGAAGAAGGGGCGGGGGAATCGGCGACGCTGTCGGCGCCGGGTTCGATGGCAGGTTCTGGCGCGGGGTCACCGGCGGAGTCGCTGGTGGGATCGACCGCGGGGTCGAGCGCGGCCTCGGCGTCGGCGGCCGGTTCGGCCGCGGTGTCGGCGAGAGTTTCGGCGAGGGTTTCAGCAACGGGCGCCGCTTCGGCATCGGCCGGCAGCGACACCTCGATCGCCAGCTCGCCGTCGAGCGCCAGTGCGCCCTGCTCCGGCTCCAGCAGCGACGGCTGGCCGGCCAGCGCCTCGGCCATCGCGCCGGGGTTCAGCGCCGAGCTTTCCAGCATCGGCAGCTGCTCCAGGCTGGCGAGCCCGAGGTCGTCGAGGAACTGCCGGGTCGTCGCGTACAGCGCCGGGCGGCCGGGGGCCTCGCGGTAGCCGATCGCGTCGATCCAGCCGCGGTCTTCGAGCTGCTTGACGATCTGGCTGCTGACGGTGACGCCGCGGATGTCCTCGATGTCGCCGCGCGTGACCGGCTGGCGGTACGCGATGATCGCGAGGGTTTCCATCACGGCGCGCGAATACTTCGGCGGCTTCTCGGGGTTCAGGCGGTCGAGGTACTCGCGCATCTCCGGCCGGCTCTGGAAGCGCCAGCCGTGGGCCAGTGCCACCAGCTCGACCCCGCGCTCGTCCCAGTCGCGCATCAGCTCGTCGAGCAGCGCGCGCAGGGTGTCGGGGCCGAGTTCGTCGGCAAACAGCGCACGCATGTCCCGCAAGGGCATCGGCTGCTGGGCGCAGATGAGCGCGGTCTCAAGGACGCGCTTTGCATCCTGTGTATTCATTGACGTTCGATCACATCCTCGGCCGGCAGGGCCGGCAGGCATTCAGGGGGCTGGCTCCGTTCGCATCAGCCTTCGCTCGAATCCCGCGGCGCACCGGTGAAGCAGCTGGGTGGCTGGGCATCGGGGCGTCTGGACGTCATTGGCGAAGGCTGTCGAGCGCTTGGAGCGTCGGATTCGAGGCGTCCGCCTTGACAGCATCCATGGACGACCTCTGTGCAGCAATCCGTGCTGCGCGCCATTCACGTTGGCGCCGTCGCTTCCTGGGGTGGGAGCGATTGTGCGCCATTGTATAGGCCCTCCGGCAAGCCTGTCACCTGCGTTCTACAGGGCTTTCTCCGAGGCCTCGACGACCTGCTGCCAGGCGCGGGCCAGGTCGGCCGGCGGCGCGGCCTCGAACTGCATCGGCTGCCCGCTCGCCGGGTGCGCGAAACCGAGCCGCGCCGCATGCAGCGCCTGGCGCGTCAGCCCCAGCCCCGGGCGCCCGCCGTACAGCGCGTCCGACAGCAGCGCGTGGCCGCGCGTCGCCAGGTGCACGCGGATCTGGTGGGTGCGCCCGGTGTGCAGCTTGCAGCGCACCGCGCTCACCGCGCCCTCGTCGAACTCTGCCAGCGCGACCCGGCTGACATCGGTCTGCGCCGGCTTGCCGCCGCCGACCACGGCCATCCTGACGCGCGATTGCGGGTCGCGCGCGAGCGGCGCGTCGATGCGGAACGGCTGCGACGGCACCCGCCCGTGCACCAGCGCCTGGTATTCGCGCCGCACCTCGCGGGCGGCGATCGCCCGCACCAGCGCCGTCACCGACTGCAGCGTCTTGCCGACCACCAGCAGCCCCGAGGTGTCCTTGTCGAGCCGGTGCACGATGCCCGCTCGCGGCAGCGTCGCTGCGGCCGGGTGGTGCGCCAGCAGCCCGTTCAGCAGCGTGCCCGACCAGTTGCCGGCGGCCGGGTGCACGACCATGCCCGGCGCCTTGTCGACGATGATCAGCGACTCGTCCTCGAACACGATCGGCAGCGCCATCGCTTCGGGGCGGAACGCGCGGCTCTCGGGCGTCGGCACCAGTTCGACCACCAGCTGCTGGCCGGCCGACACCTTGCGCGAGGCCTGCGTCATCGGCCGCTCGTCGACCCACACATGGCCGCCTTCGATCAGCGTCTGCAGGTGGTTGCGCGAGAACTCGCCGGCCATCGCGACCAGCGCCTTGTCGAGCCGCACGCCGTGCAGGCTGCGGTCGATCAGCGCGACGCGGCGCTCGGGCGCATCGGCAACGCCGGCCTCGAGCGCATCGTCGCCCACCTCGGCCGGATCGATGCCCTGCGCGGACTCGGGGGTCAGCGACAGGTCGCTGGGGGGGTGAACCATATAATCGCCGCTCTTCTTTCGACAGGAAGCGCCGCAGCGGTGGCGCCACGAGGCTCATGAATGTGATTCGCTTGGTTGGCCGGTGGTCGGCCCTGGCATCGGTGGCCGTCCTGGCCGCGCTGCTCACGGCCTGTGGCTCGACCCCGAAAGACGAAACGGCCGGGATGACCGTCGAGAAATTGTATGCAGAGGCGAAGTCCGAAGCCGATGCCGGCAGTTACGAGCGCGCGCTGAAGCTCTACGAACGCCTCGAAGGCCGGGCCGCCGGCACGCCGCTCGGGCAGCAGGCGACGCTGGAGCGAGCCTACCTGAACTACAAGACCGGCGAGAAGGCGACCGCGCTGTCGATCCTCGAGCGCTTCCTGAAGCTGCACCCGACCAGCCCTGCCTTCGACTACGCGCTGTACCTGCAGGGCGTCGTCAACTTCAACGACAACCTCGGCCTGTTCAGCAGCATCGCGCGGCAAGACCTGTCCGAGCGCGACCAGCAGGCGTCGAAGGACTCGTTCCAGTCGTTCAAGCAACTGGTCGACCAGTTCCCGCAGTCGAAGTACACGCCCGACGCACAGGCGCGCATGCGCTACATCGTCAACTCGCTGGCGTCGTACGAGGTGCACGTGGCCCGCTACTACTACCGCCGCGGCGCCTACGTGGCCGCCGCGAACCGGGCTCAGCAGACGGTGCAGGAATTCCAGCAGAGCCCGGCGACCGAAGAGGCGCTGCACCTGATGGTGATGAGCTACGACAAGCTCGGCCTGGTCCAGCTGCGCGACGACGCCGGGCGCGTGCTGCGCCAGAACTATCCCAACAGCGAGTTCATTGCGTCGGAGCCCTTGCCGGCAACGGCGCAATAAGCTCCGCTAGAACGGCAGTGCCTGCGCCTGCAGGCCCTTCAGCCATTCCAAGGCCTCGGCCTCGCTCATCACCCGCGTCATCGGCGGCAACGCATCGCGCAGCCGCTTGCCGTAGTTCATGCCGGCCATGCGCGGGTCGCAGATCACCAGCAGCCCACGGTCGGTTTCGCTGCGGATCAGCCGCCCCGCGCCCTGCTTCAGCGACACCGCCGCCTCGGCGATGAAGTAGTCGGCGAACGGATTGCGCCCTTCGCTCTCCAGCCGCCTGACGCGCGCTTCCACCAGCGGATCGGTCGGCGGCGGGAACGGCAGCTTGTCGATCATCACGCACTGCAGCGCGTCGCCGGGCACGTCGATGCCTTCCCAGAAGCTCTGCGAGCCGACCAGCACCGAGCGCGGCTGCGCGAGGAACTGCTGCAGCAGCTGCCGCTTCGGCATCGAGCCCTGCATCAGCACCTGGATGTTGTCGCCCTCGGTCTCGAAGGTGTCGCGCAGGCGGTCGCCGACCGTCTGCAGCGCCCGCAGCGTGGTGGTCAGCACGAACGTGCGCCCACCCAGCGCCCGTGCGCAACGCGCGGCCAGCGCGGCCACCGCCGGCGGATGCGCCGGCTCGTTCGGTTTCGGGAAGGCGGCCGGGATGTACAGCCGCGCATGCGCTTCATAGTCGAACGGGCTGCCGACGCGCAGCGTCAGCGCATCGTCGAGCCCGGCCGACTCGGTGAACCACGACAGCCGCTCGTCGTCGCCGAGCGTCGCCGACGTGAAGATCCACGCGCGCGGCGCCGCCTCCATCTGCTCGCGCAACGCGTCGCGGATGTCGAGCGGCGACTCGACCAGCCGCGCCTGGTGCGGCGACAGGTCGATCCAGCGCACCTTGCCCGGCTCCGCTTCCTGCTCGAACTGCGCGGCCATGCGGCGGAAGTTCTGCGCCCGCTCCATCAGCTTCGAGAAATCGGGGGCGATCTCGCTGACGGTGTCCAGCCCCAGCTGGGCCGCTTCGCACGCCTGCGCGACGCCCTGCAGCGCGCTGCCGAAATCGGCGCGTCCGGCGCGTTCGTCCCAGCGCAGCTTCAGGCTGCCGCGCACCTCGCGCAGCGGCCCGGCCGCGGCCATGCGCAGCTCGCGTGCGGCCTTGTCGCAGGCGGCGGCCAGGTCCTGCCACGGCGCGAGGCCGCGCGCCAGCTGCAGGCCGGCGCCGAGCATGTCGCGCGCGAAATCGATCACCTGCCCCGTGCCGAGCGTCGTGCCGAGGAAGGCGACGCCGGCCTCGGCCAGCTGGTGCGCCTCGTCGAACACCGCCACCTCGACGCTCGGCAGCAGCTCGGCCACGCCCGAATCGCGCAATGCCATGTCGGCGAAGAACAGGTGGTGGTTGACGACGACCAGGTCGGCGGCCATCGCGTCGCGCCGGGCCTTCATCACATGGCACTGGCGGTAGTCGGGGCACTCGCTGCCGAGGCAGTTGTCGCGGGTGGAGGTGACCAGCGGGATCACGCTGGAGCGTTCGTCCAGCCCGTCGAGCTCGGCCAGGTCGCCGCTGGTGGTGGCGCGCGACCAGGTCTCGATCTTCGCCAGCGTGCGCACCGCCCAGCGGTCGGGCAGCTGGGCCGACTGGCGCGCCTGGTTCATGCGGTGCGTGCACAGGTAGCTGGCGCGGCCCTTCAGCAGCGCGATCGTCACCGGCAGCCCGAGCGCATCGCGCAGCCGCGGCAGGTCGCGCAGGAAGAGCTGGTCCTGCAGGCTCTTGGTCGCGGTGCTGACCAACGCCCGCGCGCCCGACAGCAGCGTCGGCACCAGGTACGCGAAGGTCTTGCCGACGCCGGTACCAGCCTCGGCGACCAGCGCATGCCGCCCGTCGATCGCCTGCGCGACCTGCTGCGCCATGCGCTGCTGCACCTCGCGCTCGACATAGCGCTCGTCGGCCTGCGACAGCGCGCCGCCCTGCGCAAAGGCTTCGGCCACGGCCTCCTCGAGCGGCGTCAGATCAGGCGGGTTCGGGAGGGTCAAGCTGGGCTTCCAGTTTCGAGATCTGGTCCCGCAGGGCCAGGCGCCGCTTCTTCAGGCGGCGCATCACCAGTTCGTCGCGAGGAGCGTCTTCGCCGGCCAGGTCGATCAGGCTGTCGAGGTCGGCGTGTTCCATCCGAAGCTCGATGAGGCGGCGCTGCGGCGAGTGCAGGTTGTCGTCCATCGAGGAGAACGTCGCGGAGTATTGCAAGTGAATGTGAGTGCAAAGCGATTATAGTTTTCGCCCATGAGCACACCCCCAGGATATCGGCTGAATGCCGCCACCGGCATGCACCGCGGCGACCGAGCCTACCAGCAGGACCAGGTCGAAATCCTGCCCCACCACCGGGTTCCCGGGTGTGCCCTCGCGGTGCTGGCCGACGGCATGGGCGGCAAGAGCGGCGGGCGCAAGGCCGCCGACCAGGTGGTGCTCACCGCGCGCCAGCTGTTCGAGCGCTACAGCCCGAACCAGGACGATCCTTCGGAGCTGCTGAAACAGCTGGTGCTCGAAGCCCACCTGATGATCAAGCTGACCGCGATCACCGCCGAGGAAGAACCGCACAGCACCGCGGTGGCCTACCTGATCAGCCCGTCGCGCGAGTGCGACATGATCCACGCCGGCGATTCGCGCTGCTACCACTTCCGCGGACCCGACATGGTCCGCCGCACCATCGACCATTCGTTCGTGCAGCGCCTGGTCGACGAAGGCCAGATCAGCGAGGACGAGGCCAACACCCACCCGCAGTCGAACCTGCTGACCGGCTGCCTCGGCACCTACCAGGACCCGCCGCTGACCCTGCACCACATCGACCAGTTGCAGGTCGGCGATTCGGTGCTGTCGTGCAGCGACGGGCTGTGGCATTACTTCACCCCGAAGGAGCTCGGCGCGATCGTGCACACGCTGCCGCCGCGCGAGGCGAGCGAGATGCTGGTGACGAAGGCGCGCCAGCGGGCGCGGGGGACGGGGGACAACCTGTCGCTGGCCCTCATCCGGATCGACGCCCTCGGCTGAGGTTCTTTCCGGGCCGCACTCCCCGGATTGGCATTCGAGCTGCCTAGGGCGACGACGCGGCGGGCATCGGCAGCGCGGGCTTGCGCTTCGCCGCCTTGTCGCGGTTGCGCTTCTCGATCTCTTCCTTGTGGGCCTGCGCCTCGCGCTGGCGAGCCTCGAAGCGCTCGCGTGCCTGTTGCTCGTCGGCGCTGCGATCGACCGGTGCGGGTCGCGACGCAGCCGGCAACAGCGGCTTCGCCTCGCGGGGCTTCGTCACGCGCGGCGCACGCGGCTCGGGCGGCGGCTTGTTGATCTCGTCCCAGGCCTTGGCCTCGCGCCGGCGGCGGTGCTCGGCGCTGCGCTGCTGGCGCTCCACCTCGTCGAGCGCGATCTCCTGCTGGTGCAGGTTGTCGAGCGACTGGCGGCGGTCGGCCCGCGCCTGGTCGATGCACGAGGTCACGACGAAGCGGCGCTTGCATTCGGCCTCGCGCTGCGCGTACTGCACCTCGGCCGCCTGGCGCTGCTTCGCGATGCGCTCGCGCTCGGCCTGGCTGGACGGCGCGTCCTGTGCCCGCGCCGGCACAGGCGCCAGCGCGGCGATCGACAAGAGGGCGATGACGAGCAGCCGGTTCATGTCAACCGAGTATCCACGTCCCGCCGCTCGAGCGACAGGAATTCCTTCGATTGCATCTCGTTGAGCCGCGACACCGTGCGCGGGAACTCGTGCGCCAGCGGGCCGTCCTTGTACAGCTCCTCCGGCGGCACCGCGGCCGACAGGATCAGCTTCACGCGGCGGTCGTACAGCACGTCGACCAGCCAGGTGAAGCGCCGCGCCTCCGACGCCAGCCGGGGCGGCATCTGCGGCACATCCGACAGCAGCACGGTGTGGAACTGCGTCGCGAGTTCGAGGTAGTCGTTCTGCGAGCGCGGTCCGCCGCACAAGGTCTTGAAGTCGAACCACACCACGCCGCCGGCCTTGCGCCGCGCCTGCAGCTCGCGGTGCTCGATGTGCAGCACCGGCGGCTCGTCCTTGGCCTCGGCCAGCTGCGTGAAGGCGTCGGCCATCGCGGCATCGGCGTCGGGGCCGAGCGGCGTGTGGTACAGCGTCACCTGTTCCAGCGTGCGACGCCGGTAGTCGGTGCCGTTGTCGACGCTGATGACCTCGAGCTTCTGCTTCAGCAGCTCGATGGCCGGCAGGATGCGGTCCCGGTGCAGCCCGTTCGGGTACAGGTCGTCGGGCTTGAAGTTCGAGGTGGTGACGATGCTGACGCGGTTCGCGAACAGGCTGTCGAGCAGCCGGTGCAGGATCATCGCGTCGGTCACGTCGGCGACGTGGAACTCGTCGAAGCAGATCAGCCGGTGGCGCCGCGAGATGCGCGCGCCCAGTTCTTCGAGCGGGTTGACGATGCCCTTCAGCTCGGCCAGCTCGCGGTGCACCTCGCGCATGAACTCGTGGAAGTGCAGCCGCGTCTTGCGCTGCAGCGGCACGGCGTTGAAGAAGCAGTCCATCAGGAAGCTCTTGCCGCGCCCCACCCCGCCGTGCATGTAGACGCCGCGCGGCAGCGGCGGGCGCACCAGCAGCTTCGTGATCGCGTTGCTGCGCCGCGCCTTGTAGGCTTCCCACTCGTCCTGGCAGCGCTGCAACGCGGCGACCGCGGCGAGTTGCGCCGGGTCGCTGTGGTAGCCGCGCTCCGCGAGCGTCTGCCGGTACAACTCGGTGACGGAGACCATCGACAGCGACAGCGCCCGATCAGAAGTTCAGCGTTCGCTTGTCGATGGCCAGCGCGGCTTCCTTCGTGGCTTCGCTCAGCGACGGATGCGCATGGCAGATGCGCGCGATGTCTTCGGCCGAGGCCTTGAACTCCATCGCGACCACCGCCTCGGAGATCAGCTCCGACGCCATCGGCCCGACGATGTGCACGCCGAGGATCTCGTCGGTCTTCGCGTCGGCCAGGAACTTGACCATGCCGGTCGTGTCGCCCAGCGCGCGCGCCCGGCCGTTCGCGAGGAACGGGAAGGTGCCGGCCTTGTAGGCCCGGCCCGCGGCCTTCAGCTGCTGTTCGGTCTGGCCGACCCACGCGATCTCCGGCGAGGTGTAGATCACCCACGGGATCGTGTTGAAGTTGACGTGCCCGTGCTGGCCGGCAATGCGCTCGGCCACCGCGACGCCCTCTTCCTCGGCCTTGTGCGCGAGCATCGGGCCGCGCACCACGTCGCCGATCGCCCAGACGTTCGGCAGGTTGGTCTTGCAGTCGTCGTCGACCACCACCGCGCCGCGTTCGTCGAGCTTCAGGCCGACCGCTTCCGGGTTCAGGCCGATCGTGTTGGCGACCCGACCGATCGAAACGATCAGCTTGTCGACTTCCAGCGTCTGCGCTTCGCCCTTCGCGTTGGCATACGCGACGGTGACACCCTTCTTGCCGGTCTTCACCTCGGAGATCTTCACGCCCAGCTCGACCTTCAGGCCCTGCTTGTTGAAGGCCTTCTGCGCCTCCTTGGCGATCTGCTCGTCGACCGCGCCGAGGAAGGTCGGCAGCGCTTCGAGCACCACCACCTCGGCACCGAGGCGGCGCCACACCGAGCCCATCTCCAACCCGATCACGCCGGCGCCGATCAGCCCCAGCTTCTTGGGCACCGCCGGGATGCGCAGCGCACCGTCGTTGCTGAGGATCAGCTCCTCGTCGAACGGCGCGCCGGGCAGCGCACGCGGGTTGGAGCCGGTCGCGACGATCACGTGCTTCGCGATGACCGTTTCTTCGGCGGCACCGGCGACCTTGATCTCGTAGCCCTGTCCTGAGCCTGTCGAAGCGGCGCCCTCGGCCGCCTTCACGAACGAGCCGCGGCCGTGGAAGAACGACACCTTGTTCTTCTTGAAAAGGTACAGGATGCCGTCGTTGTTCTGCTTCACGACCGCGTTCTTGCGGCCCAGCATCTTGCCGATGTCGATGCTGAGGTCCTTCAGGCCGATGCCGTGGTCGGCAAAGGCATGGCCGGCGTGCTCGAAGTGCTCGCTCGACTGCAGCAGCGCCTTCGACGGAATGCAGCCGACGTTGGTGCAGGTGCCGCCCGGGGCGGGGCCGCCCTTCTCGTTCTTCCACTCGTCGATGCAGGCGGTGTTGAAGCCCAGCTGCGCCGCGCGGATCGCCGCGATGTAGCCGCCGGGGCCGCCGCCGATGACGACGACGTCGAATGATTTGCTCATCGTGATGTCCGGTTAGATGTCGAACAGCAGGCGGGCCGGATCTTCCAGCGCGTCCTTCATCGCGACCAGGCCCAGCACGGCTTCGCGACCGTCGATGATGCGGTGGTCGTACGACATCGCGAGGTAGTTCATCGGGCGGATCACGATCTGGCCGTTCTCGACCACCGCGCGGTCCTTCGTCGCGTGAACGCCGAGGATGGCCGACTGCGGCGGGTTGATGATCGGCGTCGACAGCATCGAGCCGAAGGTGCCGCCGTTCGAGATCGAGAAGGTGCCGCCGGTCAGCTCGTCGAGCGACAGCTTGCCGTCCTTGGCCTTCTGGCCGAAGCCGGCGATGGTCTTCTCGATGTCGGCGAAGCTCAGCTGGTCGGCATTGCGGATGATCGGCACCACCAGGCCGCGCGGCGAACCGACCGCGATGCCGATGTCGAAGTAGCCGTGGTAGACGATGTCGTTGCCGTCGACGCTGGCGTTGATCACCGGGTACTTCTTCAGCGCGGCGACCGCGGCCTTCACGAAGAAGCTCATGAAGCCCAGCTTCACGCCGTGCTCCTTCTCGAACTTCTCCTGGAACTTCTTGCGCATCTCCATCACCGGCGCCATGTTCACTTCGTTGAACGTGGTCAGGATGGCGTTGGTGGCCTGCGACTGCAGCAGGCGCTCGGCCACGCGGGCGCGCAGGCGGCTCATCGGCACGCGCTGCTCCGGACGATCGCCGAGATTCTGCGAGACCGGTGCGGCGACGGAAGGCAGCGGCTTGGCCACCGATGCGGCGACGGGCGCGGCGACCGGTGCGGCGACGGCCGGCTTCGCGCCGGAGGCGATTGCGCCCAGCACGTCGCCCTTGGTCACGCGGCCGTCCTTGCCGGTGCCGGTGACGGCGCTGGTCGACAGGTTGTTGTCGGCCAGCAGCTTCGCGGCCGCGGGCATCGCGACGTCGCTCTTGCTGGTGCCGGTGGGTGCAGCAGCCGCTGCGGCGGGCGCGGCCGCCGGAGCCGGCACGGCCTTGATCTCGAGCGGGCTCACCTGCGCGGCGGCCTCGGTGTCGATCTTCGCGATGACTTCATCGCTGGTGCAGCTCTCGCCGTCGTTCTTGACGATC
Organism: Rhizobacter sp. SG703; assembly: GCF_012275445.1. GTDB lineage: Bacteria > Pseudomonadota > Gammaproteobacteria > Burkholderiales > Burkholderiaceae_C > Rhizobacter. The sequence continues at coordinate 432,366 of NZ_JAAZQK010000001.1, forward strand.
TGCACGATCACGCCGGCGGCCGGCGCCGGCACTTCGAGCACGACCTTGTCGGTCTCGATCTCGATCAGGATCTCGTCGATGGCCACGGCTTCACCGGGCTTCTTCTTCCATTGCAGCAGCGTGGCTTCGGCCACCGATTCGGACAGCTGCGGAACTTTGACTTCTACGATTGCCATGAGGTTCTTTCTGGGTGTTCAGCACGGTTGCAGCCGCGCCGGCCACCGGGCCGGCAGGCTGCACCACGACTTGCTTATTTGGTGAGGACGAAGCCCTTGAGCTTGGCGAAGGCCTGGTCGAGCAGCGCCTTCTGCTGCTCCTGGTGCAGGTGCGCATAACCCACCGCCGGCGAAGCCGACGCGGGGCGACCCGCATAGCCCAGCCGCTGGCCGTCGACCATGTTCTCGTGGATGTAGTGCTGCACGAAGAACCAGGCGCCCTGGTTCTGCGGCTCGTCCTGGCACCAGACGATCTCGGTCGCGTTGGCGTACTTCTTCACCTCGGCCGCGAAGGCCTTGTGCGGGAACGGATAGAGCTGCTCGACGCGGATGATCGCCACGTCGGTGGCCTTCTTCTCGGCCCGGGCCTTCACCAGGTCGTAGTAGACCTTGCCGGAACACGCGACGATGCGCTTGACCTTGTCGGCCGGGATCTCGGCGCTCGCCTCGGGGATCACCGTCTTGAACTCGCCCTTCGTGAACTCGACGAGCGGCGACGTGGCGTCCTTGTTCCGCAGCAGCGACTTCGGCGTCATGATCACCAGCGGCTTGCGGAACATGCGCACCATCTGGCGGCGCAGCACATGGAAGATCTGGCTGGCCGAGGTCGGCTGCACGATCTGCATGTTGTTGTCGGCGGCCAGCTGCATGAAGCGCTCCAGGCGTGCCGACGAATGCTCCGGGCCCTGCCCTTCGTAGCCGTGCGGCAGCATCAGCGTCAGGCCGTTGGCGCGGCCCCACTTGACCTCGCCGGACGCGATGAACTGGTCGATCACCACCTGCGCGCCGTTGACGAAGTCGCCGAACTGCGCTTCCCAGATGGTCAGCGTGTTCGGGTCGGCGCTGGCGTAGCCGTATTCGAAGCCGAGCACGGCTTCTTCGGACAGAAGCGAGTCGATCACGACGAACGGGGCCTGGTTGTCGGCCACGTGCTGCAGCGGCGTCCAGGTGCCTTCGTCCCACTTCTCGCGGTTCTGGTCGTGCAGCACCGCATGGCGGTGCGTGAAGGTGCCGCGGCCGCTGTCTTCGCCGGACAGGCGGATCGGGTAGCCGCTCGCGACCAGCGATGCGAAGGCGAGGTGCTCGCCCATGCCCCAGTCCATGTTGATGTCGCCGCGGCCCATCGCGGCGCGGTCGGCCAGCACCTTCTCGACCAGCGGGTGCGGCTTGAAGTTCGCCGGCACCGTCGTGATGCGCTCGGCCAGGCGCTTGACCTCGGCCAGCGGCAGCGCGGTGTCGGCCGAATCGGTCCACTTCTTGTTCAGGTACGGCGACCAGTCGACCGCGTACTTGCTCTTGTAGTTGGTCAGCACCGGGTCGATGGTGTGCTTGCCGGCGTCCATCGCGGCGCGGAATTCCTTGACCATCGCGTCCGGGCCGTCGGCCGGCAGCACGCCCTGCGCCACCAGCTTGTCGCCGTACAGCTTGCGGGTGCCCGGGTGCTGCGCGATCTTCTTGTACATCAGCGGCTGCGTCAGCGCCGGCGTGTCCTGCTCGTTGTGGCCGAGCTTGCGGAAGCAGACGATGTCGACCACCACGTCCTTGTTGAACTCCTGGCGGTAGTCGAGCGCGAGCTGCGTGCACAGCACGACCGCTTCGGGGTCGTCGCCGTTCACGTGCAGCACCGGCGCCTCGATCATCTTGACCACGTCGGTGCAGTACAGCGTCGAGCGGGTGTCGCGCGGGTCGCTGGTCGTGAAGCCGATCTGGTTGTTGATGACGATGTGGACGGTGCCGCCGGTGTAGTAGCCGCGCGTCTGCGCGAGCGCCAGCGTTTCCATCACGACGCCCTGGCCGGCGAAGGCCGCGTCGCCGTGCACCAGCACCGGCAGCACGGTGTCGCCTTCCTTGTCGCCGCGGCGGTCGAGGCGGGCCTTCACCGAACCTTCGACGACCGGGTTGACGATCTCCAGGTGCGACGGGTTGAACGACAGGCTCAGGTGGACCGGGCCGCCGTCGGTGGTGACGTCGCTCGAGAAGCCCTGGTGGTACTTCACGTCGCCCGAGGGCAGGTTCTCGGGCGCGGTGTGGTCGAACTCGGCGAACAGGTCCTTGGGCATCTTGCCCAGCGTGTTGACCAGCACGTTCAGGCGGCCGCGGTGGGCCATGCCGATCACGATCTCCTGCACGCCCTTCTCGCCGGCACGCTGCACCAGCTCGTCCATCGACGCGATGAAGCTTTCGCCGCCTTCGAGCGAGAAGCGCTTCTGGCCGACGTACTTCGTGTGCAGGTAGCGCTCCAGGCCTTCGGAGGCCGTCAGGCGGTTCAGGATCTGCTTCTTCTGCTCGGCCGTGAAGTTCGGCTTCGAGCGGATGGCTTCGAGGCGTTGCTGCCACCAGCGCTTTTCAGGCTGGTCGGTGATGTGCATGTACTCGGCGCCGATCGAGCCGCAATACGTTTCGCGCAGCGCCTGCACGATCTGGCGCAGCGTCATCTGCTCGGACGTGCTGAAGTAGGTGTTCGTCGCGCTGAACGTGATGTCCATGTCGGACTCGCTCAGGTCGTAGAACGCCGGTTCCAGTTCGGGGATCTTCGGGCGCTCGACACGCTTCAGCGGGTCGAGGTCGGCCCAGCGGGCGCCGAGCACGCGGTAGGCGGCGATCAGCGACTGGACGTGGACCTGCTTGCGGGCGACCGCGAGGTCGGCGCTGCTGGCCTTGTTGCCGAAGGCGTTGGCCTTGGCGCGTTGAGCGAATGATTCGACGACCGGTGCATGCGGTACGTCGGCGGCCGACGAACCGTCGGCGGCAGGAACGTGCTGGAGGGCGTCGAAATAGGCGCGCCAGTTGTCGGGCACGGAGCCCGGGTTGTCGAGGTAAGCCTCGTACATCTCTTCGACATAGGGCGCATTGCCCCCGAACAGGTACGAGTTCGACCTGTATTCCTGCATCATTTCGCTCACCTTTCGCACTGGTTTCCAGCGCTGTAGTGGGTTAACAAACCTTCCGCGACACGGCTAGACCGACTGGCGGATTGCGACCCGCCTTGACTGCTCAACCAGCAAGGGGACGGGAAGGACCTGAAGTCACGGCCGGGACTGTAACACCGTTGGAATTCTGCGGTCCACCTCGTGGGATCGGCGTGTTTCGTGCGGACGACAATCGCCCGACTCCTTTGGTGGATTCATCCGCCCGACATGCGCCGCACCATCGAAATCCACCCCGCCGCGCCGCCCAAGCCGCCGCTCGGCCAGCCCTGCAACGGCTGCGGCGTGTGCTGCGCGAGCGAACCTTGCCCGGTCGGCGTGCTGGTCAGCCGGCGCCGACACGGGGCCTGTGCAGCGCTGGTGTGGGAGGTACAGGGCGGTTACCGCTGCGGCGTGCTGCTGCGGGCGCGCGGCTTGCGCGGGCCGGCCTGGCTTCGCCGCGCGGCCACGCGACTGGCAACGCGGCTGATCGCCGCCGGCCAGGGTTGCGATTGCGACTATGTGGTCGAACCGCGCGAGGTCGGACCGCATCGCTGAACGGCGTCGCGACCTCAGAACGCCTCGTCGCGGCTGGAGCGGTCCCACAGGTCCAGCCCGCCGTCCTGCGCATGCCGGTCGATCTCGGCCAGCTCCTGCGCGCTGAAATCGAGCCGCGCCAGCGCCGCGACGTTCTCGCGCAGCTGCTCGGGCCGGCTCGCGCCGATCAGCGCGGTCGTCACGCGCGGGTCGCGCAGCACCCAGGCCAGCGCCATCTGCGCGAGCGACTGCCCGCGCTGCTGCGCGATCGCCCGCAGCCCGCGCACCCGCTCCAGGTTGGCTTCCGACAGGTGCTCCGCCTTCATCGAGCCGCCACCCGGCTTGTTGATGCGCGCATCGGCCGGGATGCCGTTCAGGTACTTGTCGGTCAGCAGTCCCTGGGCCAGCGCACTGAAGGCGATGCAGCCGGCGCCTTCGGCGTCGAGCGTGGCGAGCAGCCCGCCTTCGATCCAGCGGTTCAGCAGGCTGTACGACGGCTGGTGGATCAGCAGCGGCACGCCGCGTTCGCGCAGCAGTTTCGCCATCTCGGCGGTCCTGGCGGCCGAGTACGACGAGATGCCGACGTACAGCGCGCGCCCCGACTGCACCGCGGTGGCGAGCGCCGACGCGGTTTCCTCGAGCGGCGTCGCGGCGTCGAAGCGGTGCGAATAGAAGATGTCGACGTAGTCGAGTCCCATGCGCCGCAGGCTCTGGTCGAGGCTCGCGAGCACGTATTTGCGCGAGCCGCCGCCCTGCCCGTACGGGCCCGGCCACATGTCGTAGCCGGCCTTGGTGGAGATCACCAGCTCGTCGCGGTAGGGCTTGAAGTCCTCGCGCAGCAGGCGGCCGAAGTTGCTCTCGGCGCTGCCGTACGGCGGGCCGTAATTGTTGGCAAGGTCGAAGTGGGTGATGCCCAGGTCGAAGGCGGTGCGCAGCAGCGCCCGCTGTTCGGCGAGCGGCGTCGCGTCGCCGAAGTTGTGCCACAGGCCGAGCGACAGCGCCGGCAGCTGCAAGCCGCTGCGCCCGCAGCGGCGGTAGGTCATGCCCTGGTAGCGGTCGGGCGCGGCGGCGTAGGTCATGGTTCCCCGGATGTCATTTGACGAAGTCGTACAGCGGCGCATTCTTGTCGACGATGTGCACGGTGAACAATTTCAGGGGCATGTCGCCGACCACCTTGAAGCTGCCGTGCTGCACGTCGCGCAGGTTCAGGCCGGTCAGGCCGGTGGGCATCATCGACGCCTCCTTGCCCGGCGCCTGCACCATCGCGCCCTGCAGCACGTGGAAGGCCTCGACGCCGTGGTGCACATGCAGGTTGCTGCTCTGCCCCGGCTTCAGCTCGACGATCGACGCGATCACCTCCATGTCGGGCGTGCCGCTCAGGTCGGTGCGCTTCTGCTCGGCGCGCTGCGGCGAATCGGTCAGCGTCTGGGCCGTCAGGCCGGTGGTCAGGCCGAGTGCGAACAACAGCGCACCCGACAGCGTCAGCGTCAGCCGGGAAGTCTTCATGGTGTCGGTCTCCTCGCGCGACATGCGCCGCGGCACTGTGCGCGCGGCTCGCGGGAGCGTCAATCGGGGCCGACGGCAGGGCTAAGGCCGCCAGTCGGTCAGGCGACGGACAACCGGCGTCGCGCCGCCTCGTACTCGCCATGCAACCGCTCCACCAGCGCACGCGCCGGCAGCACCTTGTCGATCGCGCCGATGCCCTGCCCGCAGCCCCAGATGTCCTTCCAGGCCTTGCGCGCATCGCCGCCGAAATTCATCTTGCTCGGGTCGCTCTCCGGCAGGTTGTCGGGGTCGAGCCCGGCCTTCACGATCGAGCCCTTCAGGTAGTTGCCGTGCACGCCGGTGAAGAGGTTGCTGTAGACGATGTCGTCGCTGCTGCTACCGACGATCATCTGCTTGTAGTCGTCGCTCGCGCGCGCCTCGTCGGTCGCGATGAAGGCCGAGCCGATGTAGGCCAGGTCGGCGCCCATCGCCTGCGCCGCGAGGATCGCGTCGCCGCTCGCGATCGAGCCGCTCAGCGCCAACGGCCCGTCGAACCAGGCGCGGATCTCCTGCACCAGCGCGAACGGGCTCTTCACGCCGGCATGGCCGCCGGCACCGGCCGCCACCGCGACCAGGCCGTCAGCGCCCTTCTCGATCGCCTTCTTCGCGAAGAAGTTGTTGATGACGTCGTGCAGCACGATGCCGCCCCAGGCATGCACCGCGTCGTTGACGTCGGTGCGCGCGCCGAGCGAGGTGATGACGACCGGCACCTTGTACTTCGCGCACAGCGCCATGTCGTGCTCGAGCCGGTCGTTGCTCTTGTGCACGATCTGGTTGATCGCGAACGGCGCGGCCGGCCGCTCGGGGTGCGCGCGGTCGTGCGCGGCGAGCGTCTCGGTGATCTCGGCCAGCCAGTCGTCGAGCAGCTCGGCCGGGCGCGCATTGAGCGCCGGCATCGCGCCGACGACGCCGGCCTTGCACTGCTCGATCACGAGCTTCGGGTTGCTGATGATGAACAGCGGCGAGCCGATCACCGGCAGCGGCAGGTTCTGCAGAACGGGCGGAAGCGACAAGGCAGGTCTCCGGTGGTCTGGGGGTCGTGGGCGATCAGAACGCGTCCATCGGCAGCGCCATCACGCTGTCGGCACCCTCGAGGATCGCGTCGCGCTGGCCGGGCACGCGGCTCAGGAGATGCTCGGCGTAGAAGCGCGCGGTCGACGACTTGGCGTTCAGGAAGCCCGCATCGCCCTCGCCCGCCTTCAGCTGCGTCTCGGCCACCAGCAATGCACGCGCGAGCTGCCAGCCGGCCATCAGGTTGCCGGCCAGCATCAGGTACGGCACCGAGCCGGCGAACACCGCGTTCGGATGCGCCTTGGTCGAGCCGGCGACGAAATCGACCACCTGCACGAAGGCCTCGCGGGCCGCGGCCAGGTGCTTGCGCACCGCGCGGGCGGCCACGCTGTCGCGGGTGGCGAGTTCGGCCTCGGTCTTCTCGATCTGCGCGGCGATCGCCTTCGCGGTCTGGCCGCCGTCGCGCGCAGTCTTGCGGCCGACCAGGTCGTTCGCCTGGATCGCGGTCGTGCCTTCGTAGATGGTCAGGATCTTCGCGTCGCGGTAGTACTGCGCCGCGCCGGTCTCCTCGATGAAGCCCATGCCGCCGTGCACCTGCACGCCCAGGCTGGTCACCTCCAGGCTCATCTCGGTGCTGAAGCCCTTCACCAGCGGCACCATGAACTCGTAGAAGGCCTGGTTCTGCTTGCGCACCTCGGCATCCGGGTGCGCATGCGCGGCGTCGTAGGCCGCGGCGGCCGTCAGCGCCATCGCACGGCAGCCTTCGGTCAGCGCGCGCATCGTCATCAGCATGCGCCGCACGTCGGGGTGATGGATGATGCTGGCGCTGCCGGCCACCGAGCCGTCGACCGGGCGCGACTGCACGCGGTCCTTCGCATAGGCCACGGCCTTCTGGTAGGCCCGCTCGGCCACCGCGATGCCCTGCATGCCGACCGCATAGCGCGCGGCGTTCATCATGATGAACATGTACTCCAGGCCGCGGTTCTCCTGGCCGATGAGTTGCCCGACGGCCCCACCGTGGTCGCCGAACTGCAGCACCGCGGTCGGGCTGGCCTTGATGCCCAGCTTGTGCTCGATGCTGACGCAGTGCGCATCGTTGCGCGCGCCCAGCGAGCCGTCGTCGTTGACCAGGAACTTCGGCACCAGGAACAGGCTGATGCCCTTCACGCCCTCGGGCGCGCCGGCCACGCGTGCCAGCACCAGGTGGACGATGTTGCCCGCCATGTCGTGCTCGCCGTAGGTGATGAAGATCTTGGTGCCGAAGATCCTGTACGTGCCGTCCGGCTGCGGCTCGGCGCGGGTGCGCACCAGCGCGAGGTCGGAGCCGGCCTGCGGCTCGGTCAGGTTCATCGTGCCGGTCCACTCGCCGGAGATCATCTTCGGCAGGAACAGCGCCTGCTGCCCGGGCGTGCCGGCGGTCAGCAGCGCCTCGATCGCGCCATCGGTCAGCAGCGGGCACAGCGCGAAGCTCATGTTGGCGCTGTTGATCATCTCGATGCAGGCCGCGCCGATGGTCTTCGGCAGGTTCTGCCCGCCGAAATCGGACGGGTGCTGCAGCCCCTGCCAGCCGCCCTCGGCGAACTGGCGGAAGGCCTGCTTGAAGCCCGGCGTCGTCGTGACCTGGCCGTCCTTCCACGACGACGGGTTCCTGTCGCCCTCGAAGTTCAGCGGCGCGAGCACCTCCTGGTTGAAGCGCGCGCATTCCTCGAGCACCGCCTGCGCCGTCTCCAGCCCGGCGTCCTCGAAGCCGGGCAGTTGCGCGACGGCTTCGAGGCCGGCGAGTTCCTTCATGCAGAACAGCATGTCCTTGACGGGTGCGACATAGCTCATCGTGTTGTCTCCTTGTCTTGTCCGGGCATGAAAAAGCCCGTTGCCGCGCGTGTCGAGCGAACGGGCTGGCGACGCGGCGGCGGCCGGCTTACAAGGCCTTGACCAGCTCCGGCACGGCAGTGAACAGGTCGGCCTCGAGGCCGTAGTCGGCCACGCTGAAGATCGGCGCCTCGGGGTCCTTGTTGATCGCGACGATCACCTTCGAATCCTTCATGCCGGCCAGGTGCTGGATCGCGCCGGAGATGCCGGCGGCGATGTACAGCTGCGGCGCGACGATCTTGCCGGTCTGGCCGACCTGCCAGTCGTTCGGCGCGTAGCCGGCATCCACAGCGGCGCGGCTCGCGCCCAGCGCGGCACCGAGCTTGTCGGCCAGCGGCGTCAGCACCTCGTTGAACTTGTCGCTGGAGCCGAGCGCGCGGCCGCCCGAGACGATGATCTTCGCGGCGGTCAGCTCGGGGCGGTCGTTCTTCGCGATCTCGGCGCCGACGAAGCTGCTCTTGCCGTTGTCGGCCGCCGCCGTCGTGCTCTCGACCGCGGCCGAACCGCCGCTCGCGGCGGCCGGGTCGAAGCCGGTCGTGCGCACGGTCAGCACCTTGACCTTGTCGCTGCTCTGCACCGTGGCGATCGCGTTGCCGGCGTAGATCGGGCGCTCGAAGGTGTCGGGGCTGTCGATCTTGGTGATGTCGCTGACCTGCGCGACGTCGAGCTTGGCCGCCACGCGCGGCGCGATGTTCTTGCCGCTCGCGGTGGCGGGGAACAGGATGTGGCTGTAGGCGGAGGCCACGGCCAGCACCTGCGCCGCGACGTTCTCGGCCAGGCCGTGCGCGAACTGCACGCCGTCGGCGTGCAGCACCTTGGTGACGCCGGCAATCTGCGCGGCGGCCTGCGCGGCGCCGGCGGCATTGCTGCCGGCGACGAGCACGTGCACCTCGCCGCCGCACTGGGCAGCCGCGGTCACGGTGTTGAGGGTGGCGCCCTTGATCGAGGCGTTGTCGTGTTCAGCCACTACGAGTGTTGTCATGTCAATTCCATGTCTTGGGCGGCATGCAGGCCGCACGAATCGGAAGAAACCCAGCGGACGCCGTGGAACCGGCTTTGCCGGGCCACTGGCGGCGCCCCCTCGAGGGGGTGGCGCGAAGCGCCTCCGGGGGTGGGTGCCATCACCTTCAGATCACCTTGGCTTCGGTCTTGAGCTTGGAGACGAGCGTGGCCACGTCGGCCACCTTGATGCCGGCGCTGCGCTTCGGCGGCTCGCTCACCTTCAGCGTCTTCAGGCGCGACGTCACGTCGACACCCAGGTCGGACGGCTTCAGCACCTCGAGCGTCTTCTTCTTCGCCTTCATGATGTTGGGCAGCGTCACGTAGCGCGGCTCATTGAGGCGCAGGTCGGTGGTGACGACCGCCGGCAGCGTGACCTTCAGCGTCTCGAGGCCGCCATCGACCTCGCGCGTGACGGTCGCGGCGCCATCGGCGATCTCGACCTTGCTCGCGAACGTGGCCTGCGGCAGGTCGGCCAGCGCGGCCAGCATCTGCCCGGTCTGGTTGCAGTCGTCGTCGATCGCCTGCTTGCCGAGGATCACCAGCCCCGGCTGCTCCTTGTCGACCAGCGCCTTCAGCAGCTTGGCCACCGCCAGCGGCTGCAGCTCTTCGGTGGTCTCGACCAGGATCGCGCGATCGGCGCCGATCGCCATCGCGGTGCGCAGCGTCTCCTGGCACTGCGTGACGCCGAGCGAGACGGCGATGACCTCGGTCACCGCGCCCTTCTCCTTCAAGCGGACCGCTTCTTCGACGGCGATCTCGTCGAACGGGTTCATGCTCATCTTGACGTTGGCGATGTCCACGCCGCTGCCATCGCTCTTGATCCGCACCTTGACGTTGTAGTCCACAACGCGCTTGACCGCGACCAATACCTTCATTCGCACGCTCCTGATGACTCTGAAAGGGTTGATCGATTCTAGTGGCCGGGCCTCGGACACCCCGCGCGCGGCAGCGGGGGAGACCCTGCTGCGGCATCGAAATAGAACGATCGTGCTTTTTTGATTCTCGCACAGGTCGGGGCGGTTTCGGCGTCGCCTGCGAGACGTTCGCGTCGAATGCGTTGCTAGACTGCGCCGCCATGCCCGAGCCCCACGCTGCCGAGACCCCTGCCGTCGCCTGCATCGGCGTGTTCGATTCGGGGCTCGGCGGCCTGTCGGTGCTGCAGGCGCTGCGCCGGCAATTGCCGCAGGCGCCGCTGCGCTACCTGGCCGATTCGGCGAATGCGCCGTACGGCGACCGCAGCGAGGCCTTCATCGTCGAGCGCTCGCAGCGCATCGCGCAGCACCTGGTGGCGCATGGCGCGACGCTGCTGGTGGTCGCGTGCAACACCGCGACGGCCGCAGCGGTCGCCCGCCTGCGCGAGCGCTGGCCGGCATTGCCGATCGTCGGCGTCGAGCCCGGGCTGAAGCCGGCGGTGGCGGCAAGCCGCAACGGCCGCATCGGCGTGCTCGCCACCACCGGCACCTTGCGCAGCGAGAAATTCCGGCAGTTGCTGGCACGGCAAGGCGATGCGGTGCACATCGTGGCCCAGCCCTGCCCGGGCCTCGCCGACCTGATCGAACGCGGCGCGCTCGACACGCCGGAGCTGCGGGCGCTGGTCGAGCGCTGCTGCGCGCCGCTGCGCGACGCGGGGGTCGACACTGTCGTGCTCGGCTGCACGCACTACCCGTTCGTGCGGCACCTGATCGCCGCGGCGATGGGAGCACAGGTGCAGCTCATCGACACCGGCGATGCGGTGGCCCGGCGCGCGGCGCAGCTGTGGCAGGCCAGCGGCGCGGCGCCCGCGGCCGCCGACGTGGTGATGCTGGAGACGACCGGCGACGTGGCCGCGCAGCAGCGGGTGGCCGCCGGCTGGCTGGCGTTCCGCTGCGAGGTCAGCGCTGCTGACGTCTGATCAACGCAGGACCAAGCGATCAATTGCGCGCAGGCCCGCTCCGACGCCTGCGCCGCTACGGCCGGGCTTGCAGCATGGCTGCCATCTTCTGGTGGATCAGGTTGATCGCCTTCAACGGCCGGATCAGCACCTTGAAGTCGACGATCCGGCCGGCGTCGTCCCACGTCAGCATGTCGACGCCGTTGACGGCGATGCCGTCGATCTCGACCTGGAACTCCAGCACCGCGTCACGCGGGCCGACGACCTCGCGGACGTACTTGAAGCTCTCGTTGAAGAACACGTGGAACGCCGCGCCGAGGTACTGGGCCGTGACGGCCTTGCCGACCTGCGGCGTGTGCACCACCGGCGAGTGGAAGACGACCTGGTCCGAGAGCAGCGCTCCCAGGCCCTTCGCATTGCGCGTGGCGACGAGTTCGTGCCAGACCGCCAGCGTGTCGATGCTCATGGCTTCCTCGCGGAGGGTCAGGGAATCTGCATGTCCTCGCGGGCACGGCCGTTCGCGATCTGGTCGCGGAACCACTGCGGCGGCTTGCCCAGCCCGACCCAGGTCTGGGTCGGGTCGGCCGGGTTCGCATACTTGGCCTTGCGCTCGTCGCCCGGGGCCGACGGCGCCTTCGCGGCCTTCGCGGGCAGGTAGGGCTTCAGCGCTTCGATGCCTTCGGCGATGTTGAAGCCGCCCATCTGCAGCTTCTTGGCATAGCCGTCGGCCAGGACCTTCAGTTCCTCGGTGCGCTTGGATTTGAGCGCCGCTTCGGTTTCTTCCAGCAGAGCGCGCAGCTCGGCGTACGACATACCCTTCAGTTCGGTCATCTCGGTGGTCCTGACGTGGATCGGAAAATGCGAAGACCGATAGTCTATGTGCCGATTGGTCGTTTTTTGAGATTGGCCCCCTGGAGCTTTCAGGCGCCGCCATGTCAGCGCCCCTCCGCGAGCGCCGCGGCGGCATCGTCGCCGAGTCCCCGCCCCTCTGCCGCCAGAGCGGCAGCCCCCTCAGCGCCCAAGCGCTCCCGCACCGCTTCTTCCGCCTGCGCCAGCCGGGCCCGTTCATCGCGATCGGGCGACGCACCGCGCAAGGTCCACAAGCGGCTCACATGCCCGACCAGTCGACCGGCGGCCTCGAATCGCTGCAGGTCCAGCAGCAGCAACAGCACGCCCTGCCAAGGCACCGTCGTGCCGAAGCGACGCCCCGCCGCCAGCGAACGGGGCACCAGCGCCCGGGCCTCGGCCGACTGGCCCAGCAACACCCGCGCTTCGATCAGCACGTTCAATGCCCACGGCAGGTTGCCGTTGGTGTCGCCACCGTCCGCATCGATGCGTTGCAGCAGCGCTTGGCCACGCGCTGCCGCCTCGGCAGGGCGGCCCAACGCGACCAGCGCCGCGCAGACGTTGCTCTCGGCCGCCTGCGCCATGTCGCCCCAGCCGAGTTCGCGCGACATCGCAAGCTCCTGCTCGCGGCAGGCCAGCAAGGCCTGCAGGTCGCCCCGCAGGCGCCCCCCGGGACAAGCGCATCAAGCTGATGCTGACCTACCCGATGACGACCGGCCGCAACTTCGACGAGATCCTGCGCGTGCTCGATTCGATGCAGCTGACCGCGAAGCACAAGGTCGCCACGCCGGTGAACTGGAAGCCGGGCGACGACGTGATCATCGTGCCGTCGGTCAGCGACGAAGACGCGAAAGCGATGTTCCCGGCCGGCTGGAAGGCAGCGAAGCCCTACCTGCGCGTCACAAGGCAGCCGGGCTGACGCGCGAGATCAACCCGCCACCCTTCGGCGCGGCGAGCGGGCGATCTTGATCGGCTGCTCGCGCGGCGTCAGGCCCAGCAGCCCGGCCGCCACCGTCGGCACGGTGATCGCATCCTGCAGCGTCATCGCGTCGAGCTCGGCCATGAAGGCATCGACCGCGCGCGCCAGCCCGCGCTTCAGGTTGCAGGCCGCGAAGATCCGGCAGCCGTGCGCCACCGACGTGTCGTGGCACGCCACCACCGCGAAGTCCTTCTCGGCCATGCGCACGATGTCGCCGATCGAGATCTCGTCCGGCGCCCGCGCCAGCATCGCACCGCCGGCGCGGCCGCGCGTCGTCGCGATGAAGCCGTTCAGCCCCAACTCGTGGACGATCTTGGTCAGGTGGTTGCGCGAGATGTCGTAGGCGCCAGCGATCTCGTCGATGGTCGAGACGCGACCCGTCGGCCACGCCACCGCGAGGTACATCATCACGCGCAGCGTGTAGTCGGTGTAGACGGTCAGGCGCACGGTACGCTCCAGCAAACAAGCACGCTGCAGTCTACTTTAGGGGTGGGACAAAGTGGCATACCTTCCAAGCTTGCCAGCCGCGGATCGCCGGCTTTAAGATGCATTTCTAATGCATCAATAAGCACGCAACATGTCCATGCCCGACGCCCCTCGTTCCGATGACCCGGACCGCTGATGCGCACCCCACCTCCGAGGAACTTCCCATGAGCACCGTCGCCATCCTGTTGTCGGCTTTCGTCCTGTCGGTCGTCGCGCTGCTGGTCTTCGTCTGGAGCCAGCGCAGCGGCCTGCTCGACCAGAACGCCCGCGGCGCCGAAGTGATCTTCGCGCCGGGCGAGATCGGCTCGCCCGAAGACCCGTCGATCAGCGCCGCGCAGCGCGCCGGCATCGGCCAGGCCCCCCCCGCCGGCACGGCGCTGCCCGAGCTCGCCGACCGCGTGAGGGCCGATGCGTCGACCGCGCCGCTGGTGTTCTTCTTTTTCTGCTGCGCGTTCGCCTGGCTGCTGGTCGCGTCGGCCGCCGGCCTCACCGCGTCGATCAAGCTGCACGAGCCTGATTGGCTGGTGTCGCAGGCCTGGCTGACGTTCGGCCGCATCCGCACCATCCACCTGAACGCGGTGGCCTATGGCTGGGCGCCGATGGCGGGCCTGGGCATCGCGCTGTTCGTGATCCCGCGCCTCTTGAAGACCGAGCTGGTCGGCGCGCGCTACGCCTTCCTCGGCGCGGCACTGTGGAACGCCGCGCTGATCGCCGGGCTCGGCAGCATCGCGGTGGGCGTCAGCGACGGCCTCGAATGGCTGGAGATCCCGTGGCAGATCGACATGCTGTTCGTCGCCGGCGGCGCGCTGGTCGGCGTGCCGCTGGTGCTGACGCTGCTGCGCCGCCGCGTCGACCACCTGTACGTCTCGGTCTGGTACATGGGCTGCGCGTTGTTCTGGTTCCCGGTGCTGTTCTTCGTCGCCAACGTTCCCGGCCTGCACCATGGCGTCGAGCAGGCGACGATGAACTGGTGGTTCGGCCACAACGTGCTGGGCCTGTTCTACACGCCGCTCGCGCTGGCGTCGGTGTACTACTTCCTGCCGAAGATCATCGGCCGGCCGGTGCAGTCGTACAACCTGTCGCTGCTGGGTTTCTGGGGCCTGGCGTTCTTCTACGGCCAGGTCGGCGGCCACCACCTGATCGGCGGGCCGGTGCCGGGCTGGATGGTCACGCTGTCGATCGTGCAGAGCGTGATGATGGTGGTGCCGGTGGTGGCCTTCACCGTCAACCAGCACCAGACGCTGAAGGGCCACCTGCAGGCGCTGCGCCGGTCGCCCACGCTGCGCTTCATCGGCTTCGGCGGGCTGATGTACACCGCCAGCTCGATCCAGGGATCGTACGAGGCGCTGCGCAGCGTCAACGTCGTCACGCACTTCACGCACTACACGGTGGCGCATGCCCACCTCGGGCTCTACGGCTTCGTGACGATGGTGTTCTTCGGCGCGATCTACTTCATCGTGCCGCGCATCACCGCAAAGGAATGGCCGTCGCCGCCGCTGATCGCGGCGCACTTCTGGCTGTCGGCGATCGGCATCACGGTGTACTTCGTGTCGCTGAGCATCGGCGGCTGGCTGCAGGGCAAGGCGATGCTCGACGCGAGCCGGCCGTTCATGGAATCGGTGGCGCTGACGCTGCCCTACCTGAAGGGCCGCAGCATCGGCGGCGCGCTGATGGTGGCCGGCCACCTGGTGTTCGTGCTGCATTTCGTGCGGCTGCTGATGGACCGGTCGCCGCAGCGCGACGCGCCGGCCCGCCTGGAAATCGCCTGATGCCCTCTGCAGCACCTCAACGGACAACGCCATGAAGAACGAAGTCAGCCTGCTCGCCGGTGGCATGACCATGCTGGGCATCGCGACCAGCGCGCTGGTCGTGATCCCGTACATGACGGTGCGCGACGCACCGCCGGTCGCCGGCCTGAAGCCCTACACCAGCGCCCAGCTGCGCGGCCGCGAGGAATACATCCGCAACGGCTGCGTCTACTGCCATTCGCAGCAGCCGCGGGCCCGCGAGTTCGCACCCGACTTCCAGCGCGGCTGGGGCCGCGCGACGGTGGCCGGCGACTACGCCTACGACGCGCCGCACCTGCTCGGCACGATGCGCACCGGCCCCGACCTGATGAACATCGGCGTGCGCCAGCCGAGCGACCAGTGGCACCTGGGGCACCTGTTCCAGCCGCGCGCCTACGTGCGCGGCAGCATCATGCCGAGCTACCCGTTCATGTTCGAGCTGAAGGACGAACCCGAGCCCGGCGATGTCGAGGTGCGCGTGCCGGCCGGCTACGCGCCCGGCGGCAAGGCGGTGATCGCGAGCAGGGAAGCGCTCGACCTGGTCGCCTACCTGAAATCGCTGGACCGCAGCTACCCGGTGCTGGCGGCGCCTGCACCCGCGGCCTCCGCCACGACCCGCTGACGAGGAGGACAGCCATGGACTCGAACACGCCACCCCCACAACGACGCGAGAACCCTGACCCGCACGAGGAGCGCAAACCGATCCCGTGGCCGCTGCTGATCCTGGTGGCGCTGCTGGTCGGCTTCGGCGTCGTCTACATCGCCTGCGCCCACGTCGACACGCCGTCGGCCTGGGGCGACGGCCGCAGCCGCGCCGAGCTCGAAGGCGAGGTCAAGACCGCCGGCGCCGCGGTGGATGGCGGCGCGCTCTATGCGTCGCTGTGCGCCGCCTGCCACCAGCCGACCGGTCTGGGCCTGCCCGGCGTGTTCCCGCCGCTGGCCGGCAGCGAATGGGTGGCCGGCAAGGACACGACGGCCGCCGCGATCGTGCTGCACGGCATCACCGGCCCGGTGACGGTGAAGGGCACGGTCTACAACGGCGCGATGCCCGCCTTCAAGGCCCAGCTGGGCGACGAGCAGATCGCCGCGGTGCTGAGCCATGTGCGCAGCCAGTGGGGCAACAGCGCGACGGCGATCACCGCCGCCACCGTGGCCCAGGTGCGTGAACAGACGAAGGCCCGCAGCGAGAGCTTCACGGGCGACAAGGAGCTTCCCCCGCATGACTGAGCCTGTCCATCAAAAAGCGCTTGACCGCGCCCAGGTCGAAACGCTGGTGCACGAGTTCTATCGCGACGTGCGCAGCGACGAGCTGCTCGCCCCGGTGTTCGGCGCGGTCATCGGCGACGACTGGAGCGTGCACCTGCAGCGCATGGTCGAGTTCTGGAGCACGGTGATGCTCGGCTCGCGCAGCTTCCGCGGCAATGTGTACGGCAAGCACATGGCGATCGACGGCGTGCGACAGGAACACTTCCTTCGCTGGATCACGCTGTGGCACCGCCACACCGACCGGCTGTTCTCAAGAGAGGTCGCCGAAGAATTCCAGCGCACCGCGCACGGCATCGGCCGCAACCTGTTCCACGGCTTCTTCGGCGAGTTCCCGAAGTTCGTGATGCGCGACGGCGTGGCCATCGGCCATGAGCCGGACGCGTGGGTCGCGCCCTGACAGGTGATGCGTTCGATGCGCGACACCCCCCTGCCCCACGCGACGCGTCGCCCGCTGTGGCCGACGCTGCTGTGTTGCGGCGCGCTGCTGGCCTTGTTCATCGGCGCGGTCGCGCGCATCAGCCACGGCTTCGAGTTGTGGACCTTCGAATCGCTGCGGCGGGCGCAGGCGCAGCAGGGGCTGCTGCAGGCCTCGCCGCTCGCCGCGACCTTGAGCGACGGCAGCCGGCGCGCACTGTGGCCGCATGCCGATGCGCCGCGCGCATTGCTGGTCGACTTCATCTACACCCGCTGCCCGGGCGTGTGCCAGGCGCTGGGCTCGGAGTACCAGCGCATGCAGGACGAACTGGCCCGCCCGCACGTGAGCGGCGGCGTGCGGCTGCTGTCGCTGTCGTTCGACGTGGCGCACGACGACGTGCCGGCGCTGGCCTCGTACGCGAAGCTGCACCATGCCGCGCCGGCGCAGTGGTGGATCGCGGTGCCGGCGGTGGACGACTCGCAGCGCCTGCTCGGCGAGCTGGGCGTGGTCGCGGTGCCGGACGGCGTCGGCGGCTACGTGCACAACGGCGCGATCCACCTGCTCGACGGCGAAGGCCGGGTGCGCGGGATCTTCGACTACGACGCCTGGCCGCAGGCGCTCGCCGCGGCGCAGCGCCTGGCCGGGGCGGCGCGATGACGCTGCCACGGCGGGCCGGGCTCGCGCTGCCCGCGATCGCGCTGCCGGTGCTGCTGGCGCCACCGCTGCGCCACCTGCTGGAAGCGAGCATGGCGCTGCACATGCTGGTCGAGTTTCCGCTGCTGTTCGCGACCGGCTGGGCTGCGGCCTCGCTGTGGCCACGCGCGGCGAATGCAGGTTCGCGCTGGGATGTCGAAGGCCTGTCGAGCGCGCTGCTGATGCTGGTCACCGCCAGCTTCTGGATGCTGCCGGTGGCGCTCGACCTGGCGCTGCTGAGCCCGTGGGTCGCCTTCGCGAAGGCCCTGAACTGGCTCGCCGCCGGTGCCGCGCTGGCGCGTGCCGTCTGCCGCTGGCGCCGCGAGCTGCGGCTCTTCGTGCTGTTCAATCTCGCGTGGATGATGGCGACCGCCGGCCTGCTGTACCGCGAGAGCGAGAACCGCCTCTGCGTGAACTACCTGGTCGACCAGCAGGCGTGGGCCGGCACCGGGCTGCTCGGCCTGGCGCTGCTGCTCGGTGCGCTGGCGGTGCACCTGGCGATCGATGAACCCGCCGAGGCGCCCGACGCCGCATCGCGAACCGCGTGAAGGTCGGACGACCCGAGCCCGTCCAGCCGGCCCGACACCCTGCCCGCGGCGACAATGCCGCCGCATGAGCCATCAGTTGCCGCCTTCCCAGGACCCCGAGCTGCTGAGGCGACTGCTGCGCGCCAAGGACCGCATGGATGCCGCGTCGCACGAGGCCTGGCCGGTCGAGCGGCTGGCACGGGTCAGCGGGGTCTCCGAGGCGCATTTCGCGCGCTCGTTCAAGCAGGCCTTCGGGACGCCGCCGCACCGCTACCTGCTGACGCGGCGCATCGAGCGGGCGACCGCGCTGCTGCGCGAGACCGAACTGCCGATCACCGAGATCGCGTTCCAGACCGGCTGGGAGAGCCTGGGCACCTTCGGGCGCACCTTCCGCGACGTCACCGGCGACAGCCCGAGCGCGCTGCGCGCCCGCACCCGGGCCGCGGCGCAGGACCCCGGCCGCGTGCCGGCCTGCGTGCTCAGCGCGGCGCACCGGCCCGACCTGGCGACCGCAGTTTCGGAGAAGCGGCGCCTGGAGGCGGCCGCTATAAACGGCACCCACATCAACCGTTCCCCGAAAAAGGAAGCTCCATGACCCAAGGTATCGAAGTGGTGGGCCTGTACGTGCGAGACCAGGACGAGGCGCTCGCGTTCTATGTCGACAAGCTCGGGTTCCGCGTGCACACCGACGTGCGCAACGGCGACTACCGCTGGCTGACGGTGCAGCACCCGGAGCAGCCGTCGTTCCAGCTCGGGCTGAGCGTGCCGGGCGCGCCGGCGCTCGACGCCGAGACCGCGCAGGCGCTGCGCGCCATCGTCGCGAAGGGCGGCATGCCGCCGCTGGTGCTGAAGGTGGCCGATTGCCGTGCCGCCTGCGAGCGCATGCTGGCCCGCGGCGTGGAGTTCACGCAGGAGCCGATCGAGCGCTACGGCACGGTGGATGCCGGCTTCCGCGATCCGTCGGGGAATGGCTGGAAGATGATCCAGTCGCGCGGCTGATGGCCGTCGGGCCTGGCCAGCACCTGGCAGACATGGGCGCGCGGCGCGTAGGCGTCGAACGCAAGCATCGTGTCCCACTTGAAATGAGGCCCGATGTCAGAGAACCGCGGCGGCCTCCGGCCGCTTCGCGCCGATGAAATCGACGAACGCGCGCAGCGGCGCCGGCAGGTAGCGCCGGCTCGGGTAGTAGAGGAACGGGCCGGTGAACGACGGCCACCACGGCTGCAGCACCGGTTCGAGCGCGCCGCTGTCGAGCGCCGGCCGCAGCCAGTCCTCGAACAGGTAGATCACGCCGGTGCCGGCCACCGCGGCATCGACCGCCAGGTCGGTGGCCGCGCCGAGGCGCACGATCAGCGGACCGGTGGGGTCGACCTTCAGCAGCTCGCCGTCGCGCTCGAACTCCCACGGCGGCATCGAGCCGCTGCTGAAGCGGCCGCGCAGGCAGGCGTGGGCCAGCAGCTCGCGCGGATGCTCGGGGCGGCCGCGGCGGTCGAGGTACGCCGGCGATGCCGCCGCCGCGAAGCGCTGCACCCGCGGGCCGATCGGCACCGCGATCATGTCCTGCTCGAGCCGCTCGTCGTAACGGATGCCGGCATCGCAACCGGCCGCGAGCACGTCGACGAAGCTGTCTTCGGCCACGATGTCGAGGCGGATGTCGGGGTAGGCCGCGAGGAACGCCGGCACGATGCGCGGCAGCACCAGCCGCACCGCGCTGATCGGCACGTTGAGCCGCAGCGTGCCGGCCGGCCGGTCGCGAAAGCCGTTGACCACGTCGAGCGACGCTTCGACCTCGACCAGCGCCGGTCCCAGCCGATCGATCAGCCGCGCGCCGGCTTCGGTGGGCGCCACGCTGCGGGTGGTGCGGTGCAGCAGCCGCACGCCGAGCCGGGTTTCGAGCCGGCGCACGGCCTCGCTGAGGCTCGACGCACTGCTGCCGGTGGCGCGCGCCGCGTCGCGGAACCCCCCTGCCCGCGCAACGGCCAGCAAGGCCGTGAGATCACCCAGGTCGACCGCCATTGTTCGAGATTCCGTACAGCCTGTGCCGATAGAGCCATCTTATCGTTCGAGTCGAGGGTCGATAGATTCACAGCCTCACGAAAGGAAACTCCCATGATCGACCTCGGCAAGGCAGGCAACTTCAAGCTCGGCACACGTGCCGTCAACCGCTTGGGCTACGGCGCGATGCAGCTCGCCGGCAAGGGCGTCTTCGGTCCGCCGAAGGACCGTGCCGGCGCGGTCGCGGTGCTGCGCGCCGCGGTGGACAGCGGCGTGAACCACATCGACACCAGCGACTTCTACGGCCCGCACATCACCAACCAGATCATCCGCGAGGCGCTGCACCCGTACCGCGACGACCTGGTCATCGTCACCAAGGTCGGCGCGCTGCGCGGCGACGACGGCTCGTGGAACCCGGCCCTCTCGCGCCAGCAGCTGACGCAGGCGGTGCACGACAACCTGCGCCACCTCGGCCTCGATGTGCTGGAGGTCGTCAACCTGCGCAGCATGCTCGACGTGCACGGGCCGGCCGAGGGCTCGCTCGAGGAGCCGCTCAGCGCGCTGGCCGAATTGCAGCAGCGGGGCCTGGTGCGCCACATCGGCCTGAGCAACGTGACGCCGACCCAGGTGGCCGACGGCCGGAAGATCTGCGCGATCGCCTGCGTGCAGAACCTGTACAACCTCGCGCACCGCGACGACGACGCGCTGGTCGACGAGCTGGCGCGGCACGGCACCGCCTACGTGCCGTTCTTCCCGCTCGGCGGCTTCAGCCCACTGCAGTCGACGGCGCTGTCCGAGGTGGCGAACGCGCTCGGCGCAACGCCGATGCAGGTGGCGCTCGCGTGGCTGCTGCAACGCGCGCCGAACCTGCTGCTGATCCCCGGCACGTCGTCGCTCGGGCACCTGCGCGAGAACCTGGCGGCGGCCGAGCTGCGCCTGCCGGGCGACGCGGTCGCGACGCTGGACCGGATCGCGGGCGGGGCTTCGCCGCGCTAGCCGGGCAGCCGCCGGTCCCTCTGTCGGCGACACGCCGCGCAGCAGGATCGGCAACGCGGCTTGCAGGCCCGGCTCGGGCGCACCAGCGCCCGCTTCAGCCGAACAGTCCCGCGGCGGTGTAGGCCGCGATGACCTGGTCGAAGGCTTTCAGGTCCTCGCGCCCGCGGGCCATCAGCTGCGCCCCTTCGATGGCCGCGAGCACCGCCAGCGCCTGCGCTTCCAGCGCCTTCGCCTTCAGCCGCGGCTGGCGCTCGGCCAGCACCTCGACCAGCCAGCGGGTGTTCACCGCGATGAAGCGGTCGACCTCCCCGCGCACCTGCGCCGGCAGGTCGTCGTATTCAGCGGCCAGGATGCCGCACAGGCACATCCGGTTGTCGTTCTCGAGCGCCCTGCGGAAGACCGCGGTGTAGGCGGCCATGCGCTGCGCGTGGTCCTGCGTCGATTCGCGCAACGCGTCGAAGAACGCCGCGGCCTCGTCGGTGTACTGGCTCGCGAGCGCCGCCGCCAGGTCGCCCTTGGTCGGGAAGTGGTAATGCACGCTCGCGCTCTTGATGCCGACCTCTTTCGCGAGTTCGCGAAAACTCAGGGCGTTGTAGCCGTGGGACTGAACCGCGGCGCGGGCGGCCAGCATGATCTCTGCGCGCGTGTCTGTGCTCATCGACGCACTTTATCACACTATCTATCAGTAGATCAGATTGACGGACCGGGCTCGCCTCGCCTACAGTGCGGCGCCTACCTATCGACCGATAGGTAGTTAACCAACCCGAGTCCAGACCCATGAAAATCCACGACCGCCCCGGCTTCCCCAACCCCGCCCGCATCCGCATCGCGCTCGCCGAGAAAGGGCTCGACGCGCGGGTCGAGTTCGTGCCGGTCGACCTGATCGGGGCCGAGCACAAGCAGCCCGCCTTCCTTGCGAAGAATCCGTCGGGCGTGCTGCCGGTGCTCGAACTCGACGATGGCAGCTTCATCTCCGAAAGCACGGCCATCACCGAGTACCTCGACAACCTCGACGGCCAGCCGACGCTGACCGGCCGCACGCCGCGCGAGAAGGCGATGGTCCACATGATGCAGCGGCGTGCCGAGGCGTATGTGCTCGACCCGGTCGGCCTCTACTTCCACCATGCGACGCCGGGGCTCGGCAGCGCGCTGCAGGCCTTCAAGAGCCCCGATTGGGACGGCCGCGCCGAGATGGGCCGGCGCGAAGGCGCGAAGGCCGTGGCCGGCATGACCTACTTCAACGGCGTGCTGAAGGACGCGCCCTTCGTGGCCGGCGACAGCTTCTCGATGGCCGACATCACCTTGTTCGCCGGGTTGATGTTCGCCGACGCCGCCGGGCTGGCGGCGCCGGCCGGCAGCAGCGCGCTGCTGCAGTGGCGCGAGCGCGTCGCGCAGCGGCCGAGCGTGAAGAACCGCAGCGGGCAGGCCTTCCTGCCGGTCGACCTGAAGCGCATGGGATTCTGAGCACCCCTCCGCCATGCGCCGGGCGCTCGAATTGTGTATGATGATCGTCATGCGAAATTCGACAACCAGCGCCCGAGCAGCCGCCAAGGAGGCCACGCACGAGCGCATCGTGGCGGTGGCCGCCCGTGCCATCCGCCGCAGCGGCTACGACGGCACCGGCGTCGCCGACATCATGAAAGAAGCGGGGCTGACGCACGGCGCGTTCTACGCCCACTTCGCGTCGCGCGAGGCGATGCTGGCCGAAGCGTCGGCGCAAGCCTGCGCGGAGTCCGCCGCGGCGGCGGCCGGCGTGGTGGCCCGCGTGCCGGCCGACCTGGCGCTGGCGTCGATGCTCGGGGCCTATCTTTCCAGCGAGCACCTGGAGAATGCCGAACGGGGCTGTCCGCTGGTCGCGCTGGGGTCGGAGACCTCGCGCCAGGCGCCGGAAGTGCGTCGCGCGACCACCCGGTACATCAAGGAAATGATCGACCTGCTGGCGCGTCAGTTGCCCGACTGGGGACAGCCAGCGGCCCACGAGCGCGCGCTCGTCACCCTCTCGACGATGGTCGGTGCCATGCTGCTGGCCCGCGCCGTCGATGACCCCGCGTTGTCGCACGACCTGCGCCAGACGGCGCTGCAGCGACTGAGCCCCTGAGCCCCGACAGCGGCTGGATCCACCATCGGATCCAGCCGCATTTTTTTGCCAATCTACATGACAATCATCATGCGACATTCACTGCAAGGAACCCCATGAAAGCATTCATCCTCGAGCGCTACGGCAAGCAGCGCGCCCTGACGCTGGCAGAACTGCCGACCCCGGCGCTGCGCGACGACGAGGTGCTGGTCGAGGTGCATGCCGCCGGCGTGAACCTGCTGGACGCCAAGATCAGGAACGGCGAGTTCAAGCTGATCCTGCCCTATCGCCTGCCGCTGGTCCTCGGCCACGACGTCGCCGGCGTCGTGGTCAAGGCGGGACCGCGGGTGCGGCGGTTCAAACCGGGCGACGAGGTCCACGCGCGCGTGGACGACTTCCGGATCGGCAGCTTCGCCGAGTTCGTTCCGGTCCGGGAAGCCTCCTTGGCGCTCAAGCCGCAGGGCCTGACGATGGAAGAGGCAGCGTCCATCCCGCTGGTGGGCCTGACCGCATGGCAGGCGCTGGTCGAGAAGGCCAGGCTGGCGAAGGGGCAGAAGGTCTTCATCCAGGCCGGCTCCGGCGGCGTCGGCACGTTCGCGATCCAGCTCGCCAGGCACCTGGGCGCGACGGTCGCGACGACGACGAGCGCTGCAAACACCGCGCTCGTGAAGGGGCTGGGCGCCGAGGTCGTCATCGACTACCGGACGCAGGATTTCGAAAGCATCCTGCGCGACCAGGACGTGGTGCTGAACAGCCAGGACGGCAAGACGCTCGAGAAATCGCTTCGCGTGCTGAAGGCCGGTGGCCGGCTCATCTCCATCTCCGGGCCGCCCGACCCCGACTTCGGCAGGGACATCGGGGCACCCGGCTTCGTCAGGCTGGCGATGCGGCTGCTGAGCGCCGGCGTCAGGCGCCGGGCCGCCGCGCGCGGCATCGACTACGCCTTTCTCTTCATGAAGGCCGACGGGCGCCAGCTGCAGCAGATCGCGCGGCTGATCGAAGACGGCGCGATCCGCCCGGTGATCGACAAGGTCTTTCCGTTCGCGGCCACCAACGAAGCGCTGGCCCACGTCGAATCCGGTCGCGCGAAGGGAAAGGTCGTCATCCGGGTGAAGTGAGGGCCTTGTCGACCATGTGGTGCGCCAGCGTGCCGTAGAGCGGCCGGCTGATCATGCGCGACACCAGGCTGGCCAGCATCGCCGCGGACATCAGGCTGAGCACCATCGAGTGGCCGTCGACCATCTCCATCACGATGATGAAGGCGGTCAGCGGCGCCTGCGTGACGGCAGCCAGGAAGCCGGCCATGCCCATCGCGATCAGCGCCGGCCCGAGCTCGCTGGCGGCCAGCCGGGCCACCGCATCGCCGATGCCGGCGCCGATGGCCAGCGACGGCGCGAAGATGCCTCCCGGCACGCCGCACCAGGCGGTCAGCCAGGTGGCGATGAACTTCAGCCCGGTGTACAGCGGCGTCAGTTCGTCGTGCCCGTTCAGCATCTGCTTGACCGCCTCGGAGCCGGCGCCGAACGTGACACCGCCGCACACCAGCCCGATGACGGCCACCGCCAACCCGCCGGCAGCCGCGAAGCGCACCGGAAAGCGCGCCCGCAGCGCATTCAGGCGGCCCGGCGCACCGGTCAACGACGCGATCAGCAGCCGCGCGAACAGCCCGCCGGCCGCGCCGCTCAGCAGCGCGACCAGCAGGCCGGGCCACAGCGCATCCCAGCCGAGCCGCGGCACCCTGATCACGCCGAAGTAGCTGGCGTTGCCGAACACCGACACGCCCACCAGGCCGGCCAGCACGATGGCGGCGATGATCAGCCCGCTGGAGCGCGCCTCGAGCCGGCCCGACAGTTCCTCGATCGCGAACACCACGCCGGCCAGCGGGGCGTTGAAGGCCGCCGCGATGCCGGCCGCACCGCCGGCCACCAGCAGCGCGCGACCGTCGATCGCCGTGCCGGGCGAGAGCCAGCGCCGGGCGTCCTGCATCACGCCGGCGGCCACCTGCACCGACGGCCCTTCGCGGCCGATCGACAGGCCGGCCGCGAAGCCTGCGACGCCGAGGCCGATC
Source organism: Rhizobacter sp. SG703 (assembly GCF_012275445.1). Lineage (GTDB taxonomy): Bacteria > Pseudomonadota > Gammaproteobacteria > Burkholderiales > Burkholderiaceae_C > Rhizobacter. Next base: position 457,456 of record NZ_JAAZQK010000001.1, read on the forward strand.
TTGGCCACGGTCAGGCGCAGCGACGCGAACAGCGCGCGGCGCTCTTCGGGCAGCGCCGGGTCCAGCGCCGCCTTGATCTGCGGAATGCCGGACCCCGAGGCGCCCGGGAACCAGCGGATCGTGAGCCAGACGATGCCGGCGGTGAGCAGCGGTGTGGTCAGCAGCACGGCCCAGGGCCAGCCGCGGTGGTACTGCAGGAACAGGCCGGAGACCGCGTCGCTCGCGAGCGTGAAGGCCACGACGGACAGGCCGGCAGCCACCGCGTAGCCCAGCACGACGGCACGGTCGAACCAGGTGCGGCCGTTCGACAGCTCGGCGCGCAGGTGGTGAAGGAAATCGGGTTCGCTGTGTTTCATCGCCTGAACCATACCTGCTGTCGGCCGGTCAGGAACGCCGCTTGCCCGATTGCGGCGAGGGCCGCCCATACCGGGCGGCCTGCAACCTGCGAGGCACCGCATGAACCAGGATCGCACCCCTTCCGCGAGCAAACCGCCGCGGGCCGAGCCGCTGCAACCCGACAAGCCGGGCAGCGGCGACGAACTGACCAGAGCGCCAGGCGAGACCGCGCAAAACGGCGCCGCGACACGCGACAGTGCACGCCGGCAGAAGCAACAAAGCGATGCCGCGCTCGACAACGTTCGCCAAGGCCATGACTGACGGCAAGCCGGAAGGCGACCCCATGCAGGACATCGAAGGCAAGGCCATGACCTTGCGGCCTGCCGCACACCCCGTGGGCAACGGCCGCTGGGAGGCCGAGCTGACCGCGTGGTGGGACCAGGGCGAGAACACCTACGAGCGGACGATGCTGCTCGACGGCGAGTTTCCGTCGAAGGACGCGGCATTGCAGCACGCCGCGCACGAGGCCCGGCCGTTGGCCGCAATGACCGAGGTGCCCCCGGCTTGGCTGACCTGAGCTGGCTGCGGCGGCACACCGGTTGCCGGCATCGCTCGCGACATCACACGGAGCCGAACATGGATCGACACGACGACACCCCGCTCTCCCGCCGACAGATCGTCGGCGGCATGGCCACCGGCCTCGCCGCGGCGGTGACCAGCCCGGCCATCGCGCAGAGTGCCGCCAGCGCAGCGTCCGGCGCGGCGCCCTCCCCGGCGGGCAACCCGGCCGAGAAGTACCCGAAGCCGCCATTCCCGAACCAGTCCCAGCCCTGGCCGGGGCTGGCCGGAAAGATGCAGCCGCGGCCCGACCATGGCGAGTCCAGCTACAGGGGCTCGGGCCGGCTGGCCGGGCGCCATGCGCTGATCACCGGCGGCGACAGCGGCATCGGGCGCGCCGCGGCCATCGCCTATGCCCGCGAAGGCGCCGACGTCGCGATCAACTACCTGCCGGCCGAGGAACCCGACGCGCGCGAGGTGGTCCGGCTGATCCAGGCGGCCGGCCGCAAGGCGGTGGCGCTGCCCGGCGACATCCGCAGCGAGGCGTTCTGCCAGCGCCTGGTGAGCGACGCGGTGCAGCAGCTGGGCGGGCTCGACATCCTGGTCAACAACGCGGGCCGGCAGCAGAGCCAGGACTCGATCAAGGACATCACCACCGAACAGTTCGACTGGACGATGAAGACCAACGTGTACGCGATGTTCTGGATCACCAAGGCGGCGCTCGCGCACCTGCAACCCGGCGCGGCCATCATCAACACCGCATCGGTCAACGCCTACGACCCGTCGGAGAACCTGATCGACTACGCGATGACGAAGGCGGCGATCATGAATTTCACGAAGGGCCTGGCGAAGCAGCTCGCGAAACAGGGCATCCGCGTCAACGGCGTCGCGCCGGGGCCGTTCTGGACCGCGCTGCAGGTCAGTGGCGGCCAGACGCAGGAGAAGCTCGCGAAGTTCGGTGGCGACACGCCGATGGGCCGCCCCGGCCAGCCGGCCGAACTGGCGCCGGTGTACGTGCAACTGGCGGCGGCGGACGCGAGCTACATCACCGGCCAGATCTACGGCGCCTCCGGCGGGCGCGGCAATCCCTGACGGCGCGATGCCCAAGGCGCCTGGCGCGAGCGGCGATGCCTCGCACGACAAGGCGGCGCGCGCGCTGGCCCGCCTGCGCCGCAGCGCGGCCACCTGCCGCGAATGCCCGCTGGGCGAGCGCGCCACGCAGACGGTGTGGGGCGAAGGCCGGCCGAACGCCCGCTGGATGTTCGTCGGCGAACAGCCCGGCGACAAGGAGGACCGCGAGGGGCATCCGTTCATCGGCCCCGCCGGCCGGCTGCTCGACCAGGCGCTCGACGAGCTCGACTGGCCCCGCGAGAGCCTCTACGTGACCAACGCCGTCAAGCACTTCAAGTTCGAGATGCGCGGCAAGGTCCGCAAGCACAAGACGCCGGCGCAGCTGGAGATCATCGCGTGCCATCACTGGCTGGAAAGCGAGATCGCGACGGTCCGGCCCGAGATGCTGGTTGCGCTCGGCGGCACCGCGGCGCGTGCGCTGCTCGGCCGGGCGGTGAAGGTGTTGAGCGAGCGCGGGCGGTGGCTGCTGCGCGAAGACGGGCTGCCGGTGCTCGTCACGCTGCACCCGGCCGCGCTGCTGCGCGGCGAGCCTGCGCAGCGCGAGCAGGCCGTGCGCGCGTGGGTGGCCGATCTGCGCCGGGCGCAGCGCGGGCCTGCGGCTGGAACGCCGGGCTGACCGCCGCCTTCAGCACGCGCTCCATGTGGCCCAGCGCGTAGCTGGCTGCCTCGGCCGTCTCGCTGGCGACGCAATCCGACGGCACCCACAGCTCGTAGCCGCGCACGTACGCATCCATCGCGGTGAACAGCACGCAGCTGTCGGCGGCGAGGCCGGTCACGATCAGTCGCTTGCACCGGACCTGGCGCAGCAGGATGTCGAGCGGCGTCTCGTAGAACGCCGAATGGCGCGGCTTCAGCAGCGTGCAGTCGCCGGGCTTGGGCTTGAGGATCCTCGCCATGCGCCCGGCCTCTCCCGGCATTCGCGAGCAACGCAGCCACAAGGCCTTGAAGTCGGATCGCCAGACGCCGTAGTTGTCGTTTGCATAGATGCACAGCGGCATGCGCTTGCTGCGCGCCGCCAGTTCGCGCCGCAGGCGCGCGGTGGCGGCCGCGGCACGCAGCGCGCAGGGGGCGAGCTGCTCGGCGCCGTCGAACGACAGCGGGTTGATGAAGTCCACCATCAGCAGCACGGTCGGGCTCGCCTCGACGGGCGGCTCCGAGAGCTTGCCGGTGCGCTTGCGCTGGGGGGTCGTGGTGGTCATGGTGCAAAGGATGGCGTTGGTCGATTCACGATGAGCCCGACACCGCACCGATCCTGCATGCGGGGTTGAACTCTCCTACCCGAAGACGCCCATCCGCCTGACTCACAGGCCGGGCACCGAGGCCGAGCATGGCGCACTCGTGTCCTTGTTCAACAGGAGTCGCCATGACCACCACCACCGCTCGTCCCCTCGCCGTCGTCACCGGCGCATCGTCCGGCATCGGGCTCGAACTCGCCAGGCAGTGCGCGAAGAACGGCTACGACCTGATCCTCGCCGCCGACCGCGACCTGCAGCCGGCTTCCGAAGCCGTCCAGCGGCTCGGCGCCCAGGTCACCACCGTGCAGGCGGACCTGGCCACGCGCGCCGGCGTCGAGACCCTGCTGTCGGCCATCGGCGGCCGGCCGGTCGACGCGCTGCTGGCCAACGCCGGCCACGGCCTGGGCCGCGCCTTCCTCGAGCAGGAGCTGGACGACATCCGCAACGTGATCGACACCAACATCACCGGCACCGTCTGCCTGATCCACGAGGTCGGCGTCCGCATGAGAGAGGCCCGCCGCGGAAAGATCCTGATCACCGGCTCGATCGCCGGCTTCATGCCCGGCACGTTCCAGGCGGTCTACAACGGCAGCAAGGCCTTCATCGATTCGTTCTCGTGGGCGCTGCGCAACGAGCTGAAGGACACCGGCGTGACGGTGACCTGCCTGATGCCAGGCCCCACCGACACGGAGTTCTTCGCCCGCGCCGACATGCTCGACACCAAGGTCGCGACCGACAGGAAGGCCGATCCGGCCGACGTCGCGAAGGTGGGCTTCGAGGCGATGCAGGCCGGCGAAGGCGACGTCGTCGCCGGCTGGAAGAACAAGGTGCAGGTCGCGCTGGCCGGCGTCACGCCCGCGGCCGTGCTCGCGGAGCGGCACCGGAAAATGGCCGAGCCGGGCAGCGCGCATTGACGACAAGCTCCGCGAAGCCCTTCGGCTACTTGAGGGGCTTCACCGTCTGCTGGAACTCGCCGACCAGCTCGCCCTTCGCCAGCACGTGGCCCTTCATCGCCGCGAGCAGCGTGTCGCGATCGGCCCCTGGCTGCACCTCGAGCGTCGAATCGAGCGCGAAGACCTGGAAGTGGTAGTGATGCGGCGGATCGCCGACCGGCGGGCGCGGCCCGTACCAGCCGGACGATCCGCGGCTGGTGCGCCCCTGCAGCATGCCGTCGGGATCGGTCAGGCGCGGCTGCTCCTGCAGGCCTTCGGGCAGCATCAACGTGCCGGCCGGGATGTTCCACGCCACCCAGTGGACGAAAGGCGCGATCGGCTTCGCGTCCGGGTCTTCCATCACGATGGCGTAGGACTTCGCGTCCGGCACGGCGCTCCACTGCAGGTGCGCCGAAATGCCGTCGGCGTACTCGCTGTGCTTCAGCGGCATGGCGGCACCGGGTGCGAAGCTGACGGACGACACCGTCATCGTGCTGCCGGTGCGTGTTCCCGTGCGCGTTTCGTCGCGGTCCTTCGCGAGCGGCACGCCGAGGCCGCGCGAGGTCTGCGCCTTCATCGGTCCGTCGGGCGGCATCGCGGCCGCAGCACCGGTGGTGCCCGAGGCGGCGCCGGTGTATGCGATGCGATAGATCAGCCCGTTCGCATCGTCGGCCATCAACAGCGCGCCGTCCTTCGCCACCGCGAGGCCCACCGGCCGGGCGATGTGCGTCCGGCCGCCATCGGTCAGGAAGCCGGTCGCGAACGGCTCGAAGCGCTGCGGCGCGCCGTTCGAGAAGCGGATCCGCACGATCTCGTAGCCGGACGCCGGGCTGCGGTTCCACGAACCGCGCATCGTGACGAACGCGTCGCCGGTGTACTCCGCCGGGAACGAGCCGCCCGGATAGAACACCATCTGCATCGGCGCCGCATGCGCCGTGTAGCCCATCGCCATCGGCGTGCTGAGCGCCTTCCACTGCGCCTTGCCGATGTCGCCGACCGGCGTGCTCTGCGGGTTGAACTCGCCCGCGCCCCAGACGTGCGGCCATCCGTATTGCCTGCCGGCCTCGATCCTGTTCAGTTCCTCGGGTTGCACCTCGTCGCCGAGGAAGTCGATGCCATGGTCCATGCCCCACAGCTCGCCGGTGGCCGGGTGCCAGGCGAAGCCGATGGTGTTGCGCAGGCCGGTCGCGAAGATCGTGCGGCTCTTGCCGTCGGCCGACGCCCGCAACAACGTGGCGTTCTCGGGGTTGCTTTCATTGCAGGCATTGCAGGTCGAGCCGACGCTGATGTACAGCATGTCGTCGGGTCCGAACGCGATCGTGCGGTTGGCATGCTGCCCGGCATCGGGCAGGTCGCCGACGATCATCTCGACCGCGCCGAGCGTGCCGCCGGGCTGGATCGGCGCGACGAAGATCTCCTTCACCGTCGCGAGGTAGAGCTTGCCGTCGTGGACGGCCAGGCCGTGCGCGCCCGGCCGGCTCGCCACCTTGACCGGCGGTCCGTCGGCACGGCCGTCGCCATCGGCGTCCTTCAGCATCAGCACATCGCCCTGGTCGCGCCGGCTCAGGTAAACCGTGCCGTCAGGCGCGACCACGACGATGCGGGCGTTCTTCAGGCCGCTGGCGAACACCGAGGCCTTGAAGCCTTTCGGCAGCTTCACTGCGGCGATGCGATCCGGCGTCGCGTTGACCTTCGCGGGCTTGAAGACGTTGGTCCGGATGCGCTCCTGGGTGCCGTCGCCTTGCTGGGCCGGCGCGGAAACTGCGGCAACGCCGGCCGCAAGCAACGCGAGAAGACGTGTGAGGTGAAGCGAGAGCATGGCGCAAGTCCCTGGAGTGGCGCACCGAGCGGCCGGTGCATGCGATGCGGCGGCAACCGGTGTGCCCAGGCATTGACGGTGGCCGGACACCGACGTTCAAATCGCAGCGATTCGAAGGATGAGAGGCGGCGACGATGAGCGAGATCCGAGGTTGATGCCGGTGTGGCCTGGTGCGCTACACGTTGGCATTGGACGGCCTGCCGCCGACCTATGCCTGCCACTGCCGCGACTGCCAGACCTGGGGGCACGCTGGACCGAAGCGACGAACTGCAGATCGCCGCCCACATCTGGGCAAAGCGCAAACAGCCGTGGCTGACGCTGCCCGAGGGCGTGCCGACCTGGCCCGAAGCCGCCGCGCCGGCGGACCTTGCGCACGCACTGGCGGTGCGCTGATACCGGAACGAATCGAACAGCGATGATGCCTTCAGGTCGGATCCTCATCGCCGGGCCGTCGCCTCGATGGGCATCGCGTGTCGATTCCCGCGACGACCGATCGTCGTATCTTCCGAGGGTCATCCTCTGCTTCAGGACTCGATCATGCCGACCAACACCGTCCGACTCCACCGCGTCATCCGGGCCACCCCCGACCGCCTCTACCGGGCCTTCCTCACTGCGGACGCGATGGCCAAATGGTTGCCGCCGTACGGCTTCACCTGCCGAGTCCACCACATGGAAGCCCACGTGGGCGGCAGCTTCCGGATGTCGTTCACGAACTTCAGCACCGGCAACGGCCACTCGTTCGGGGGCGAATACCGCGAGCTGGTTCCGAACCAGCGCATCCGCTATTCCGACACGTTCGACGACCCGAACCTGCCCGGCGAGATGGAGACCACCGTCACGCTGGCCGCGGTGTCGTGCGGCACCGAGCTGAGCATCGTGCAGGAAGGCGTACCCGCGGTCATCCCGGTCGAGATGTGCTACCTCGGCTGGCAGGAATCGCTCGCGCAGCTCGCGACATTGGTCGAGCCGGTGATTCCGGACTGACCCTCGTCACGCCCGGCGCCGCGCCAGCGTGATCCACGCCGGCGCGTGGTCGCTGGCCTTCGGCAAGCCGCGCAACGCCCGGTCGACGCCGACCGCCTTCAGCCGCTTCGCCGCGCTGGCGTTCAGCAGCAGGTGGTCGATGCGCAGCCCGGCATTGCGCTGCCAGTGCTGGCGGAAGTAGTCCCAGAAGGTGTACAGCGGTTCGCGCGGGCGCTTCTTCGCGAGCGCGTCGGTCCAGCCCTGGTCGAGCAGCCGGAAGTAGGCCGCGCGGCTCTCCGGCTGCAGCAGCGCATCCTTCAGCCACGAGCGGGTGTTGTAGATGTCCGTCACGTCGTCGGTCGGCACGACGTTGTAGTCGCCTGCGATGACCACCGGTTCGTCCCGGTCGACCAGCGACGCCGCATGCCGGATCAGCCGTTCGAACCAGGCCAGCTTGTAGTCGAACTTCGGCCCGGGTTGCGGATTGCCGTTCGGCAGGTAGAGGCAGGCGACCAGCACGCCGTTCACCGCCGCCTCGATGTAGCGGCTCTGCACATCCTTCGCATCGCCCGGCAGTCCGCGGCGGGTCTCGATCGGCTGCTCGCCCTTCGCGAGGATGGCCACGCCGTTGTACGCCTTCTCGCCGCTCCAGATCGCACCATAGCCCGCCGCTTCGAGCTCGGCGCGGGGGAACGTCGCGTGCGAGGTCTTCAGTTCCTGCAGGCAGACGACGTCCGGCTGATCGGACGCCAGCCACGCCAGCAGCGACGGCAGCCGCCCGCGCACGCCGTTGATGTTGTAGGTCGCGATCTTCATCACGGCAGTCTTGCCCGGCAAGCCGCCCACCGCTGTGGGATCGTGGCCCGTCGGTCTGTCGGACGATGCCGGCACGGGATCGCGGCGTTGTCCGGTATGGCGCGAGGCCTTCGGTGCCGACCATGCAGGCAATGCCCCCGCATTCCGGCGCGGGCAGATTCCAGGAGCACACGATGGCTGACGACAAGAGCAAGGCTGGCGGCCAGGATCGCACCCGCATCAACGTCAACGAAGACTACGAACTCCGCGACTGGGCCAGGAAGCTCAACGTGAGCCCGGACCGGCTGAAGGCCGCGGTGAAAGAGGTCGGCACCGCCGCGAAGGACGTGGAGAAGCACCTGAGCGCGAAGCCTCGCTGAGCAGCGGCGGCTCGGCCATGTCCCAGCTGATCATGATCATCCGCCATGCCGAGAAGCCGCGGCCCGGCGCGGACGACATCGCGATCGACGCCCACGGCGTGGCCGATCCCGGCGGCCTGTCGGTGCGCGGATGGCAACGCGCCGGTGCGCTGGTGCCGTACTTCGCGTCGAGGACGAGCTCGTCGCGGCAACCCGGCATCGCACCGCCCGCCACCATCTTTGCCGCGGCGTCGCACGGGCGCACCAGGCGCCCTGCCCTGACGGTCGCGCCGCTTGCCGCGGCGCTGCAGGTCCACGTGCAGGCCGAACATCGCTCCGACGGCGGCGAAGACGAGGTGATCCGTCGCAGCCTTTCGGCCACCGGGCCGGTGCTGATCTGCTGGCGGCACGAGCAGATCCCGGTGCTGGCGGGCGCGTTGGGCGTGGCCGAAGCGGCAACGCGCCGCTGGGAGGAAGACTGCTACGACGAGGTCTGGGTGTTCGCCCGCGACGACGACATCGGCTGGCGCTGGTCGGTGCAGCACCAGTCCTTGCTCGCGGGCGACGCGTAGGCCTGCGGCGTCAGGCCGCGTCGGTCGAGCGCGTCAGCGCTTCATGGCGCACCAGGCTCGCCTGCATCGCCTCCAGGTGGGTGCGCACCAGCCCGAGCGCATCGCTGCCGAGCAGCAGATGCGCCGGCGGTTCCGGCAGGTCCAGCAGCGCGAGGATCGCCGCCGCGGCCTTGTCCGGGTCGCCCAGCTGCCTGCCGCTCTTGTCGATGCGCGATTGCCGGATCGGATCGAACAACGCGTCGTAGTCGCCGATGGAGCGCGCGCTGCGCCGCATCGAGCGGCCGGCCCAATCGGTCCGGAACGAACCCGGCGCGACGGCCGTCACCGCGATGCCGAAGCCCTTCACCTCTTTCGCCAGCGTCCCGGAAATGCCTTCGAGCGCAAACTTGCTGCCGCAGTAGTACGCGATCCCGGGCATCGTGATGTGGCCGCCCATCGACGTGATGTTGACGATGTGGCCGCGCCGGCGCTGCCGCATGAAGGGCAGGAAGGCCTTGATCACCGCGACCGCGCCGAACACGTTCGCGTCGAACTGGTGGCGCATCTCGTCGAGCGACGATTCTTCGAGGATGCCCTCGTGGCCGTAGCCCGCGTTGTTGATCACGACGTCCACCGGCCCGATCTCGGCCTCGATGGCCGCGGCGAGCGGGGCGACCGCGTCGAACTGCGTCACGTCGAGCAGCCTCGCATGCGCATCGCCGTGAAATTGCCGTTCGAACTCGGTCGCGGCCTGCGCGCTGCGCACCGTGCCGACGACCCGGTGGCCGGCCCGCAGCGCGGCGCTCGCGAGCGCACGGCCGAAGCCGCTGCTGACGCCGGTGATGAAGAATGTCCTGGTGTTTTGCATGTGGCGATTCTGGAATCGAGCGGGCGGTGGGGCCAGCCGAAATCCTCTGCCATGCTTGCCTGTTCCTATGAGCCGCTCCGCCGCTGTCGGCGGTTCCGGTCCGGGTTGATGCACAGTACGCCGCATGGGGATATCACGCCAAGCCCGCATGGTCGCGCTGTTGAAGCGACTCGCCCCTGGCGAGGGCTACACGTCGACGGCCCTGCCGGACGTGCGCCTGCTGCGCTCCGATCGACCGCTGGCGTCGACCCCGGTGCTGTACGAGCCCGGGATCGTCATCGTCTGCCAGGGCCGCAAGCGGGGCTACTGGGCCGAGCAGGTCTACCTCTACGATGCGCAGCACTACCTGGCGGTGTCGGTGCCGGTGCCGTTCACGATGGAGACCGACGCCAGCGCCGACGAGCCGCTGCTCGCGATCTACTTCAGCCTCGACCTCACCGTGCTGGCCGCCCTCGCGCTGCAGGTCGACGAACTCACCGGAAGCCCGCGGTCCGCGCCGGTCGGCATGTTCTCGACACCGATGGACGACGCGCTGGCAGCGACCGTCCTGCGCTTCCTCGAAGCGATCAGCTCGCCGGTGGAGGCGGTGCTGCTCGGGCCGGCGATCGTGCGCGAGATCTACTTCCGGGTGCTCACCGGAGAACAGGGGGCGTCGATGCGCGCCGCGCTGGCGAGCCAGGGCCAGTTCGGCAAGATTGCCAAGGCGGTGCGGCGCATCCACGCGTCGTTTGCCGAACGCCTGAGCGTCGACCGCCTGGCCCGCGAGGCGGGCATGAGCATCCCGACCTTCCACGCGCACTTCCGCACCGTCACGCAGAGCTCGCCGCTGCAGTACCTCAAATCGGTGCGCCTTCACCAGGCACGCCTGCTGATGCTGCGCAATGAACTGACGGCGTCCGCGGCGAGCGCCGCGGTCGGCTACGAAAGCGCGTCGCAATTCAGCCGGGAGTTCAAGCGCTTCTTCGGGCTCAGCCCGCGCGCCGAGGTGGCGCGGCTGAAGTCGAGCTTCGCGATGCCGCCGCTGCCGGGCGAGCCGGCCTGGGTCACGTCGCATTGACCGGCCGTCACGGCGCCTTCTTCCTGCGGCGCGGCCGGTCCCGGTACTGCTGGCCCACCGCATGCAGGCCCGCCAGCGCGAACGCATGCAGGTGGGCCGCCAGGTCGGCCGACGAACCGGTCAGCACCGGCCGGATCGGCCCCGGCAGGCCGTTGCCGGCGACCAGCAGCATCAGGCACGGCGCCGCCACGCTGACCATGCAGCGCAACAACGCCGGGTCGCCGCGCGGGATGCCCGACACCTCGCTCAGCACGCCCTGCACCACGACCAGCTTCGGCTCGATCTCCGCGTCGAGCAGCAGGCGGGCGTTCGAGGTTGGCGCCAGCACCTCCCGCGCCAGCACGCGCACCGGCCAGCCGTGCTCGCCGGTCGTGGCTGCCAGCAACGTGTCGATCAGCCGCGCCAGCTTGTCCGACGCCGGCAGGCCGCTGCCGGCGATGTCCTGCAGCGTGTCGAGCCGGATCAGGCGCCGGTGCGCCTCGGCCAGCACGGTCTGGTACAGCCCGTTGCGGCTGCCGAAGTGGTAGTTGATCGACGCGACATCGGCGCCGGCTTCGGCGGCAATCGACTTGCTGGTCGTCTCGGCGAAACCGGTCGCCGCGAACAGCGGACCCGCGGCTTCGAGGATGCGGGTGTAGGTCTGGTCGCCGTCGATGCGCGTGCTGCGACGGGGTGGCGTCTTCGTCATGGCGTCGGTGCCGGCGCTTGAGCCATGGTGGAATTTAGTCTAAATTGCATTTAAAGTAAGCCTGTTCCGGTCAGCCTGTTCCTCTTGCCGTGGGCACATGCCGATGAAGAAGCCGCTCATTCTCGTTGCCATTCTGGCCGTCGCGCTGCTGGCCGCCGGCCTGTGGTGGTGGCATCAACGCCCGCCGCGCGACAGCGGGCTGCTGGAGCTGCACGGCAACGTCGACATCCGGCAGGTCTCGCTCGCGTTCGACGGCAGCGGGCGCGTCGCCGAGCTGCGGGTCCAGGAAGGCGATCGCGTCCAGGCCGGCGCGGTGCTGGCGCGACTCGACGTCAGCACGCTGCGCCTGCAGGCCGACCAGGCCGAAGCGCAGATCGACGCGCAACAGCAGAACCTGCTGCGCCTGCAACGCGGCGCGCGCCCGGAAGAAGTCGCGCAGGCCCGCAGCCGCGCGACCGCCTCGCAGGTCGACGCCGCGCGTGCCGAGCAGGAACTCGCGCGGCTGCAACAGGTCGCGGCGTCGACCGAGGGGCGCGGCGTCAGCGCGCAGGACCTGGACCGCGCCAAGGCCACCGCGCAGGTGGCGCGGGCCCGGTCGAACGAACAGGCGCAAGCGCTGCAGCTGGTCGAACGCGGCGCCCGCCAGGAAGACGTGGCGGCCACCGCGGCGCAGTTGAAAGGTGCACGGGCCCAGTTGGCGCTGCTTCGGCACCAGATCGACCTCGGCGAGTTGAAGGCACCGGCCGATGCGGTGGTGCGCTCGCGCCTGCTCGAAGCCGGCGACATGGCGACGCCGCAGCGGCCGGTCTTCGCGCTGGCGCTCGGCGGTCCCAAATGGGTGCGGGTCTACGTCGGCGAGCCGGACCTCGGTCGGGTGCGCCCCGGCCAGCCCGCCCGCGTGCTCACCGACAGCCGGCCGGGGGAGGCCTTGCAGGGGCAGGTGGCGTTCGTGTCGCCGGTCGCCGAGTTCACGCCGAAGTCGGTGCAGACCGAGGAGCTGCGCACCAGCCTGGTCTACGAAGTGCGCATCCGGATCGACGACAGCGCCGACCTGCTGCGCATGGGGCAGCCGGCGACGGTGCAGCTGTCGGTCGCCGCGACGCCGCCATGACCGGCGGCCGCGTCACCGTGGCCGCCCAGGCCTTGCGCAAGACCTTCGCCGCGCCGAAGGGCGGCCGCATCGTCGCGGTCGACGACCTGGCGCTGCAGGTGCACGCGGGGCAGCTCACCGCGCTGGTCGGGCCCGACGGCGCCGGCAAGACCACGCTGATGCGCATGGTGGCCGGCCTGCTGACGCCCGATGCGGGAACGCTGCGCGTGCTCGACACCGACGTGGTCGCCGACCCGCAATCGGTGCAGGACCGCGTGAGCTACATGCCGCAGCGCTTCGGCCTGTACGAGGACCTGAGCGTCCAGGAGAACCTCGACCTGTACGCCGACCTGCACGGCGTGCCGGCGACGCTGCGCCGCGAACGCTTCGCGCGCCTGCTGGCGATGACCGACCTCGCCCGCTTCACCGACCGCCCGGCCGGAAAACTGTCGGGCGGCATGAAGCAGAAGCTCGGTCTCGCCTGCACGCTGGTCCGTTCGCCGGAGCTGCTGCTGCTCGACGAGCCGAGCGTCGGCGTCGACCCGCTGTCGCGGCGCGACCTGTGGCAGATCCTGCAGCAGTTGATCGACGGGGAACGGCTGGGCGTCGTCGTCAGCACGGCCTACCTGGACGAGGCCGAGCGCTGTGCCCAGGTGTTCGTGATCCACCAGGGGGTGGTGCTGGCCGAGGGGCCGCCGGATCGCCTGAAGGAGCGCGCGACGGGGTTGACCTTCCTCGCGTCGCCGCCCGCGGGCGTCACCGCGCGCGACCTGCAGGCGCGCCTCATCGACGCGCGCGACCGTGTCATCGATGCGGTGCCCGAGGGCGGCGGCGTGCGCTTCATCCGTCAGCCCGGGGCCGACGCCGACGCACTCGGCGACCTGCTGCAGGGCGCGCAGGTGCGAACGCGTCCGCACGAGCTGGAAGACGCCTTCATGATGATGCTGGCGGCGCAGGCCTCGTCGTCCGCCGGCCCGCGCGACGACGCTGCGGTCGCGCCGCCCCCGGCGCTCGTCGAGCGGCCGCCGGCACAGGCGCCAGGCTGGCACGCTCCGGTGATCCAGGTGCGCGACCTCGTTCGCAGGTTCGGCGATTTCACCGCTGTCGCCAGCACCTCCTTCGAGGTCGGCCGCGGCGAGATCTTCGGCCTGCTCGGCCCCAACGGCGCCGGCAAGACCACCACCTTCCGCATGCTGTGCGGGCTGCTGCCAGCCACCAGCGGCCAGCTGCAGGTGGCCGGCGTCGACCTGCGGCGCGCCCGCGCGCAAGCCCGCCAGCGCATCGGCTACGTGTCGCAGAAGTTCGCGCTGTACGGCAACCTCAGCGTGCGCGAGAACCTGGAGTTCTTCGCCGGCGCCTACGGGCTGCGCGGCCAGGCCTTGCGGCACCGCGTCGCCACGCTGCTGGCCCAGTTCAGCCTCGACGCCGCCGCCCGCAGCGGCGACCTGCCCAACGGCTACAAGCAGCGCCTCGCGATGGCCGCCAGCCTGCTGCACGAGCCGGAGATCCTGTTCCTCGACGAACCCACCAGCGGCATCGACCCGCTGGCCCGGCGCGCGTTCTGGCGCACGATCACCGGGCTCGCGCAGCGCGCCGTCACCATCGTCGTCACCACGCATTTCATGGAAGAGGCCGAGTACTGCGACCGCATCGCGATCCAGGACGCCGGCCGCGTGCTGGCGCTCGGCACGCCGCAGCAGGTGCGGGTGCAGGCCGGTACCGGCCACGGCAGCGACATGGACGAGGCGTTCATCGCGATCGTCGAACAGGGCCGTCGACAGCATGCGTCGAGCGCAGCGGCCGCATGAGTGCGCTCTCGACTCCACCGGCAGCAACGGGACGCAGCGGCTTCCTGCGCCGCTTCACCGCGCTGCTGCGCAAGGAAGCGCGGCAGATGCTGCGCGACCGCAGCAACCTCGCGGTCGGCCTGCTGCTGCCGGTGATGCTGATCCTGCTGTTCGGCTACGGGCTGTCGTTCGACGTGAAGAACGTGCCGCTGGCCGTGGTGATGGAAGACAGCTCCCCGACGGCGCGCGATGTCGTCGCCGGCCTGAACGGTTCGCCATACCTGTCGCCGGTCTGGATGACGAGCGCCCAGGTGGCCGAGCAACGCCTGCGCGATGGCGAGGTCCAGGCCATCCTGCGCGTGCCCGCCGACTTCTCGCGGCAGCTCGCCATCGGCCAGGCGCCGCTGCAACTGGTGCTCAACGGGGTCGACTCCAACACCGCCGCGTCCGTCGAAGGCTACGTCGCTGGCGCCCTCGGCCAATCGGCACTGCTGCAGGCCGCGCGCAGCGGAGTCAAGGCGACCGGCGGGCCGGGCAGCATCGAGCTGGTGCCGCGGATGTGGTTCAACGAGGCGTCGACCAGCACCTGGTACCTGGTACCGGGCCTGATCGTGCTGGTGATGACGCTGATCGGCGCCTTCCTGACCTCGCTGCTGATCGCCCGCGAATGGGAGCGAGGCACGCTGGAATCGCTGTTCGTCACGCCGGTCAGGCCGCTCGAGATCGTGCTGGCCAAGCTGGTGCCCTACCTGGTCGTCGGCGCGATCGACCTGGCGATGTGCCTGCTCGCGGCGCGCTACCTGTTCGAGGTGCCGATCCGCGGTTCGCTCGCGGTGATCGTCGCGTCGTCGATGCTCTACCTCGCGGTCGCGCTGTTGCTCGGGCTGTTCATCTCGGGCGTGACCCGCAACCAGTTCGAGGCCAGCCAGATCGCGATGCTCGCGAGCTTCATGCCGGCGATGATGCTGTCGGGCTTCGTCTTCGACCTGCGCAACGTGCCGGTCGCCGTGCAGGTCATCAGCCAGCTGTTGCCGGCCACGCACTTCATGGGCCTCGTCAAGACGCTGTTCCTGGCCGGCGACAACCGGGCCATGATCCTGCGCGACGGTTCGATCCTCGCGGTCTACGCCGTGGTGCTGCTGCTGGCCACGCGGCGCCTGCTGCGCAAGACCTTGGACTGAACACCATGCACGACTTCATCGCCGCGCTGGTGCGCATCGGCTTCCTGTGCCGCAAGGAGCTGCTGGCGCTGCTGAAGGAGCCCAGCAGCCGGGTCATCCTGATCGCGCCGGCCTTGATGCAGGCCCTGCTGTTCGGCTACGGCGCCACCTACGACCTGACCCACGCGCCCTATGCGGTGCTGGATCCGGGCCGCGGCGCCACCGCCGCCGCGCTGCTGGACCGGCTGGACGGCACCGGCGTCTTCCAGCGCGACGCAGTGCTGGCCTCGAGCCGCGACATCGCCCGCGCGATCGACGACGATGGCGTGCTGCTGGTGCTCGTCTTCCCGTCGGACTTCGAGCAGAAGCTGGCCGCGGGCCAAGCCGCGCCACTGCAGCTGATCCTCGACGGCCGCAACTCGTCGACCGCCGGCGCGGCAGCAGCGCAGGTCGGTGCCATCGTCGCGCAGATGAACCAGGCGCGCGGCGCCGCTGCGGCCGTCGGCATCGAGCGCCGCGCCTGGTACAACCCGAACCTCGAATCGCGCTGGAACATCATGCCGGGCCTGATCGCCGCGCTGAGCATGATGCAGACGCTGCTGGTGGCGGCGCTGTCGGTGGCCCGCGAACGCGAGCACGGCACCTTCGACCAACTGCTGGTGACGCCGTTCACGCCGATGCAGCTGCTGGTCGGCAAGGCCCTGCCGTCGATGCTGGTCGGGCTGCTGCAGTCCACCCTCATCTTCCTGGTCCTGGTGTTCTGGTTCCGCATCCCGATGCAGGGCTCGGTCGCGCTGCTCTACCTGGGCCTCGTCACCTTCACGCTGGCGGCGGTGGGCATCGGGCTGTCGATCTCGGCGCTGTCGGTCAGCATGCAGCAGGCGATGCTCTACACCTTCCTGCTGATCATGCCGCTGATGCTGCTGTCGGGCCTGCTGACGCCGGTGCGCAACATGCCGCCGGTGCTGCAGATCGCCACCTACGCCAACCCGCTGCGCTTCGGCATGGACCTGGTGCGCCGCGTCTACCTCGAAGGCGCCGGCCTGCACGAGGTGGCGTTCGACTTCGTGCCGATGCTGGCCGTGGCCGCGGTGACGCTGCCGCTGGCCGCCTGGCTGTTCCGCAACCGTCTGTCCTGATCCGGGGAGGTCCTGCGATGCGTCCTGCTGCTGCGCGCTGCTGGCTGCCGTCGACCGCGCTGGCGCTGGTGTCGGCACTGGCGTTGGCGGCTTGTGCCGACGTGCCGGTCCACGTCCCGCCACAGACGCCGACACCGTCGGACTGGGGCCAATGGCGCAGCGGCGATGACGCGCTCCATCCGCCGGTGGCCACCGACCAGGCCTGGCCGCTGGCCTGGTGGACCGTGTTCGGCGACCCGATGCTCGACGAACTGGAGCGACGCGCCGTGACGGCCAGCCCCGACCTGCGCACCGCGGCGCTTCGCTTCGCGCAGGCGCGCACCCAGCGGGGCGCGGTCGAGGCGCAGGCGGGCCCGCAGCTGCGGGCCAATGCCGGTGTCGTTCGCCAGCGCCAGAGCGAGTTCGGGGCCGGTACGCGACTGCTGGACGCGATCGGCGGCGACCGCGACCGCCTGGCCGGGGTGCTCGGCGAGCCCTTCACGCTGTACCAGGCCGGGTTCGATGCGTCGTGGGAGTTGGACCTGTGGGGCCGCGTCAGCCAGGCGGTCGACGCGGCGAACGCCGACGTCGCCGCCCAGGCCGCGCTGCTCGGCCTGGCCCGGCTGAGCCTGGCCAGCGACGTGGCCCGCCACTACCTGGATTTCCGCGCGGCGCAGCAGCAATCGCAGTTGCTGCGCGACGACATCGCGGCACAGCAGCAGCGCATCGAGCTCCTCGACGCGCGGGTGCGCGCCGGCGTGCTCGATGCGCTGGCGCTCGAACCGCTGCGTGCCGACCTCGCCGCGAGCCAGGGGCAAGGGCCTGCACTGCTGGTGCAGCAGGCGGCCGCTGCCGGCCAGGTCGAACTGCTGCTGGGCGAGCGCCCTGGCGCGCTCGCCGCGTTGCTCGCCACGCCGGCACCGGACGCACACGCGATGCTGCCCGAGCTGGCGCTCGGCCTGCCGTCGACGGTGGCGCAACGCCGACCGGACATCCAGGCGGCCGAAGCCCGGCTGCGCCGCGCGACCGCCAGCATCGGCGTCGCGAAAGCCGATCTCTACCCCACGGTCCGGCTCGGCGCGAAGTTCGGCACCGAGTCCTACCTCGGCAGCGAGTTCGCGAGCTGGGGCAGCCGCACCTGGTCCATCGGGCCGACGCTGGACCTGCCGCTGTTCGACCGCGGGCGGCGCGTGCGCATGGTGCAACTGCGCGAACTCGAACAGCAGGAAGCCGCAGTGGCCTACCAACGCACCGTGCTGCAGGCCTGGCACGAGATCGACGACGCGCTGAATGCCTGTGCGGCCGAACGCCAGCAGTGGCTGCAGCTGCAGGATCGCGAGCGCAGCATTCGGCAGGTCCACGCGCTGGCGACGGCCCGGTACCGCAGCGGCACGGTCGACTACACCGTGGTGCTCGAAAGTCAGCGCGGCCTGCTGCAGGCCGGGCGCGAGCGGATCGCCAGCGAAGACCGGCTGAAGCTGCGGTTCGTCGCGCTCAACAAGGCGATTGCCGCGGTGCCGGCCGACTGACGCCTCGTCGATCGCTCAGCGCGCGTTGCGCTTGCGCGTGGCGGCCGCCTTCTTCGCCGACGCCGACCGTTCGGCCGCGGTGCGGCTGGCCGCCGCCGCGCCGCCTAGCCGCCCGCCCTTGCGCGCCGGCTCGTGGTTCTCGGGCTGGCCGCGGCCGGAGCCGGATTTCTTGCCGCCGCCGGTCTCCTTGTTGACCGTGGCCCAGGCCCGGCGTTCGGCCTCGTCCTTCGCGACGCCGCGCTGCTCGTAGCCCTTCTCGATGTGCGCGGCCTCGCGCTTCTGCTTGTCGGTGTACGACGACTTGTCACCTCTGGGCATGATCGCTCCTTGAAGTCCAGGCATCCACCATGACGCGTGCGAGCCGCGCCGTCAGCCGGACGATGCAGCGAGCGCGTGTCGGTCGATTCGCACACGCCGCGGTGGCACCGCCTGGGCACCCCCTAGGCGACGCCCGACCGCAGGCGCTGCGCGTCCTTCGCGGGCGGCATGCCGAACACGCGGCCGTAGTCGCGGCTGAACTGCGACGGGCTCTCGTAGCCGACCTGGAAGCCCGCGCTGGCAGCGTCCATCGCCTCGGCCACCATCATCCGGCGCGCCTCCTGCAGGCGCAGCTGGGTGCGGAACGCCAGCGGGCTCATCGAGGTCACGGCCTTGAAGTGGGCGTGGAAGCTCGAACGGCTCATGCCCGCGACCGCGGCCACCTCGTCGATGGTCCAGGCTTGCGCATAGCGCCCGCGGATCCACGCGATGGCCCGCGCGATCTGGTTCAGGTGGCTGTCGGCCTGCGCCATGTGGCGCACCAGGCTGTTGCCCGGCCCGCTCAGCAGCCGGTACAGGATCTCGCGCTGCACCAGCGGCGCGAGCTCGGCGATGTCCTGCGGCGCGTCCAGCAGCGCGGCCAGGCGCACCGCGGCATCCAGCAGCTCGGGCGTCGTCTGGTTGAGGGCGATGCCGCGCGGCGACAGGCCGCTGCCGGCCTCGGGCAGCGGGTGGCGCAGTGCCAGTTCGCCGAGGCGGGCCATGTCGAGGTCGAGCACCAGGCACAGGTAGGGCCTGGCCGCGCTGGCCTCGATCACCGTGCCCACGACCGGCAGGTCGACCGACGCCACGAGGTAGTGCGCCGCGTCGTACACGTAGCGGGTGGCACCGAGCATCGCGCGCTTGCGCCCTTGCGCGACCAGGCACAGCGTGGGCTCGTAGACCACCGGCATCGGCATCGTCGGGGCCGAGCTGCGGACCAGGCTCACGCCCGGGATGGCGGTCGCGTGCAGGCCGTCGGTGGCGGTGTGGCGGTCCAGCAGGTCGACCAGCATGGCGGGGTGCGAAGGCATGGCGGCCATTGTCCTCGCGTGGCGGCCCACCGTCGCTACAGGCTGGACGATCGTGCAAGAACGGCGGACGAAGCGTCTACAGGCTGCATGCTGGCCGCGACCAGAATCCTTTCCAGACAACTTGCCTCGAAAGGACTTCTCGATGACCACCGCCCTCGCACTCGACCACTACCGCCTGCTCGGACGATCGGGCATGCGCGTATCGCCCATGGCCTTGGGCACGATGACCTTCGGTACCGACTGGGGCTGGGGCGCCGACAGCGCCGAAGCCGGCCGCATCTTCGACGTGTACGTCGACCGCGGCGGCAACTTCATCGACACCTCGGTCAACTACACCGGCGGCGCGTCCGAGCGCATCCTGGGCGGCCTGATGCAGGGGCGGCGCGACCGGCTGGTGCTGGCCACCAAGTTCACGATGGCCCGCGACCCGGCCGACCCGAACTCCGGCGGCAACCACCGCATGAACCTGCTGCGTTCGGTGGAGGCCAGCCTGCGCCAGCTCGGCACCGACCGCATCGAGCTGCTCTACCTGCATGCCTGGGACTTCACCACCTCGCCCGACGAGGTGATGCGCGGTCTCGACGACCTGGTGCGTTCCGGCAAGGTGCTCTACATCGGCATCTGCAACACGCCGGCCTGGCAGGTCGCGCGGCTGCAGACGCTGGCCGACCTGCGCGGCTGGGCGCCGCTGGTGGCGCTGCAGATCGAGTACAGCCTGGTCGAGCGCACGGTGGAGCACGAGCTGATCCCGATGGCCACCGAGCTGGGCCTGGGCGTGCTGCCGTGGTCGCCGCTGGGCGGCGGCCTGCTGGCCGGCAAGTACACCCGAAGCGACCTGGCGCAGCAGGCCGAGGCCGGGGTGTCGGCCTCGCGCAAGGGCGTGATCGCGTCGTCGGGCCACATGACCGAACGGGCGCTGGACATCGCCGATGCGGCGCAGGCGGTGGCTCGCGAGGTCGGCGCCAGCGCGTCGCAGGTGGCCATCGCATGGACGCTGGCCAACCCGGCCGTGACCGCGCCGGTGATGGGTGCGCGCACCGTGGCGCAGGCACTGGACAACATCGGCGCGCTAGGCCTGCAGTTGACTGCGGCGCAGCGGGCGCGGCTCGACGACGCCAGCGCCATCGCCCCGATCTTCCCGGCGCGCTTCATCGGCATGCCGATGCCGCAGCGCCTGATCTTCGGCGACGCGCAGGTCCGGCGCCGCGCGTGAGCGGCCAGCGTGCTGCCGAACAAGCCAGCGTCACCGTGCCACCCGCCCTCCATGGGTGTGGGTGTCGTCGGCACACTGTGGCCCAAGCGGCCGCAAGCCGCCGCCGTGGTGCTCCTCCACGCGAGGTGTTCACCCATCCCTGGCGCGGGCCACTTCTACACCGACGCCTCGCTACCCGAGCATGACGCCCATGCTGCCGGGCCGACGCGGCAGCGCATCATGGCCTTCCTGAGGTGACTCACGTTTTCTGGATCACTTCATTGATGTGCTGCCGAGGAAATCGCTGGCAACTTCGCGAAACCTGTCATCGCAGCGCGGCTTGCCTGTCGGCCCGAACGGCCACTGGCTCAGCCCCTGTCCCAACGACAAATTGCGCGTGCGTTGGCAGGCGAGCGAAGCTGAACTCACGGGGCGAATGACGGGTGGTAGGCTCCGTCAGCATCGGAGCCCACCATGACCTTCCACCGAGCTGCCGGCGAGCATTCGATGAGTACGACGAAGCGGAGCATCTTGATGCTCGTCCGCGACGTCATCCAGCGAAATCCGCTCCTGCTTCCGCTCGCCTTCGTCGCGACCTTGTCCATCGTGCTGATCGGCGAGAGTTCGTACTGGCAATCGACGGGTGTGTTGGAACAGCTCAGTGCCTTGCGATCGGGCAAGACGACCTTGCAAGAATTGCGAGCGACGGCACCAGACAGCCAGTCGAGC
Source organism: Rhizobacter sp. SG703 (assembly GCF_012275445.1). Classification (GTDB taxonomy): domain Bacteria; phylum Pseudomonadota; class Gammaproteobacteria; order Burkholderiales; family Burkholderiaceae_C; genus Rhizobacter. The sequence goes on from NZ_JAAZQK010000001.1 coordinate 478,684, forward strand.
ATTCATCGCACGCTGCTGGTCAATCGCCTTGGCGCGGGGGCTTTGAGCGCTGCCGGGCTCGTGGTGCTGTTCCTGTACCTGCGCCAGGGCCTGGCACTTGAGCAAAAGAAGGAAGATGTCAAGGAAGAGCTTGAGCGCGTGGTGCAGATCGAGCGCGAGCGCTTGGAGGTCGAGGTGGCATCGCGCACCGCGCAACTCGTCAAGCTGACCCACCACATCGAAACGGCGCGGGAAGAAGAACGCGCCCGGTTGGCGCGTGACCTGCATGACGAGCTGGGCGCTTTGCTCATCTCGGCCAAGCTTGATGCCGCGCGGATCAAGGCCCGCGTGACCGAGAGTGCGCCCGAGGTGTTGGAGCGCTTGGCACACCTGGTCGACATGCTCAACAAGGGCATCGCGCTCAAACACAACATCATCGAGAACCTGCGTCCATCGACCCTTGACAGCTTGGGGCTGGCCGTCACGCTCGAGATCCTCTCGCGCGAGTTCGCTGAGCGTTCCGGCGTCAAGGTGAACTGTGCGCTCTCGGTGGTGATGCTGGAGCCGACTGCGGAACTGGTGGCGTACCGAGTAGTCCAGGAAGCCGTCACGAACATCAGCAAGTACGCCAAGGCTACGACCCTCTGGCTCGACCTGGTGTCCAGCGATGGGGTGGCGGAGTTGACGGTACGAGACGACGGTGTCGGATTCGACACCAGTTCGCCGTCGACCTCGGCCTACGGCCTACTCGGCATGAGGTTTCGTGTGGAAGCCGAGCACGGAACGCTTGTCGTCACGGCCGCACCGGGTCAGGGGACGACGATCCAGGTGCGGCTGCCGGAGCGCATCGTCGAGGGCTGATCCTTCGGCGAGCTTCACGTCGATCGGGTGTCTCGGCCCCTGATCGTCGCGCGTCTTCAGCGCACCGGTGCCCGAGCCACTGAAGCCCGTGGTCGAGCCCCAGCGTGACCAGCCCGGTCGCGGTGTCCGTCACCAGCCACGGCAGCGCCCCCACCATCGCGTCGCACGGACCGCGGCTGGCGTCATGTTGCCGAGCGAGGAGCGCTCAACCGGTGGGCGACCCGAAGAAGCCGGCGAGCGCGCCGGCCAGTTCGTCGGGCGCCTCTTCGGCCATGTGGTGGCCGCAGTCGACGGGCGCCCCGCGCACGTCCTGCGCCCACGTCGCCCAGATCGCACGGGGATCGCCGTGCAGCTCGGCCAGATCGTCGCGACTCGACCACAGGCACAGCAGCGGACACCGGACCACGCGGCCCGCCGCCCGGTCCTCGGTCTCGAGCCGCCGGTCGATGCCGGGGCCGGCCCGGTAGTCCTCGAGCATGGCCCGCACGGTCGCCGGGTCGCGCGTCGCGGCCAGGTAGTCGGCCCAGGCGTCGTCGCAGCCCATCAGCGCGCGCTTCGTGTCGTTGCTGCCGTACCAGGCGTCGGGATCCGCGAGGATCGCCCGCTCCGGCTTGTCGGGTTGCAGGAAGAAGAACCAATGCCACCACGCGCTGGCAAACCGGTCGTCGCAGCGTTCCAGGTGCTCGACGACGGGCAGCGAATCGAGGATCGCGAGGCGCCGCACCCGGTCCGGGACATCCAGCGCCAGCCGCAAGGCCACCAGCCCGCCGCGGTCGTGCCCGACCACGCCGTACTGGCGGTGTCCGAGGCGCTCCATCAGGCCGGCGCAATCGGCGGCCATCGCGCGCTTGCTCGCCTGGGCATGGTCCGGTTGCGGCGCCGGCTTCGTCGACTGCCCGTAGCCCCGCAGGTCGGGACACTCCACCGTGAAGCGCTTGTCCAGCAGCGTCGCGACCCGATGCCAGGTGGCGTGGGTGCGCGGGTGCCCATGCAGCAACAGCAACGCGGGGCCGCGTCCACCGTGCCGGACACGCAGCGTCACGTCGCCGACGTCGATGAATTCGAGTTTGAAGCCGTCGAACATCCAGTTCTCCCGGGTGATGTCAGCGGCGCGCCGACCACGCGCCGCGAGTGCCTGCTCATCCTCAACCTGGAGGTTGCCGCCCGCCCGCGCTGCCCGCAGCATCCAGCGCTTTGGACCGCGCATGCCCAGCCAACCACTTCTCGCAACCGCCCTCCTCCTCGCGCTCGGCGCCCTTCACGGCCCCGCCTGCGCAGGTGGAGCAAACGACGCGCCCACCTTCACCGAAGCCCGCCGCGCTATCCATGCCGGCAGCAGCATCGCGTTCACGCCGGTGGTGCAGGACCCGGACTGGTGGGACCGCCACCACCACTTCGAGCTGCTGTCGGCCCCTGTGAGCGGCTCGGCCTCGGTCACGGCCGATGGCCGGCAGCTGCTGTACGCCGCTCCCGCGACGCGCGGTGCCGACAGCTTCGCGTACCGTGCGAAAGACCACCGCGGCCTCGGCGTGGACGGCGTGGCGCGGCTGGTGGTGTACGACGACGCGATGCTGGCCACCTGCCGGCAGGACAGCACCGTCACGCCGGCCGGCGTGCTGGCCACCCGCACCAAGTCGAACGGCTGCGCGTTCTACGGCCAGACCACCACCCGCACCGTCGCGAACGGCACGCCGGTGACGATGGACTACTTCGTCAACTGGCCGTCCAGCGGCGCCGCGCCGAAGGCGGTGGTGGTGCTGCTCGGCGGCGGCGACTTCAACATGGCGATCCGCGGCGACCTGGCGAGCGGCATCGGCGACATCACCGGCGGCGCCAACAACTTCGTCGTGCGGACCGCGCAGCTGTTTGCCGACGCCGGCTACCTGGCGGTGGCGCTGGACCGGCCGGAGCCCGGGCCGCTGGTGCCGCCGGGGTCGAGCGATGCCGTCACCGCCACCGACCTGTACCGCGTGTCGGTGGACCATTCGGTCGACATCCTCGCGGTGCTGAAGTCGCTCGACCCGCGCGGGCTGCCGGTGTTCCTGGTCGGCACCAGCCGCGGCTCGATGTCGGTGATCGCGCAGAACCGCATCGCGACGGGCATCTCCACATCGAGCAGCGTCACGCGCGACGCCGGCGACCAGGGGCGCCACCTCTACGTGGGCCGGCCGGACACGCCGAAGCTGCTGCCGCCCTTCGTGCAGCGGCCGACGCACGTGCTGTGGCATGCGCAGGATGCCTGCTTCGGATCGTGGCCGACCGGATCGCGCGCGCTGTACGACAGCCTGGTGGCCGCCGGCGTCGATGCAACGTTCCACATCGCCACCGGCGGCGTGCAGGTCACGGCACCGGGCAACGGCTCGACGCCCGACGTCTGCGGGCCGCTGAGCGCCCACGGCTACCTGGGCATCGAGAACGACACGATCGGGCAGCTGACCGCGTGGCTCGACACACGTGTCGCGGCGCTGGGGAACAACAGGCTGCCGCGCGCCGCGTTTGCCGACGTCGCCACGCCCGCCGACACGCCGAAGCGCATCCACCTGTCGGCGCTGGCGCACGACCGCGACGGCCTCGGGCTGGCCTTCGAGCTGCCCGGCAGCGCGACGAGCCTGGGCGGGCAGGCGGTGCTGAATGGCCGCACCGTGACGTACACGCCGCCGGCGGGCGTGACAAGCGGGACCGACTACTTCGTGTATGTCGCGACCGACCGGCGCGGCGGGGTCGCGGCGGCGGTGGTGTCGGTGAAGATCGGCGGGTGAAGATCGGCGGGTGAAGATCGGGGGCTGAGGGTCGAGCGCGATGCGATCGCATCGGTGGTGCCGGCGGCGGGACTTGAACCCGCATCTCCGTGAAGAGGAGGGATTTTAAGTCCCTTGCGTATACCGATTTCGCCACGCCGGCAGCGGGCACGTCAGGCGGTGGATTATCAATGCATGCGTCGCGGTCGGGCCGCCTCGGCCATGATCCATACCTCTCCTCCTCCTTCGACACGCCCCATGCCCGCGACCCGCCTCGAACACGACAGCCTCGGCGACATCGCCGTCCCCGCCGACGCCCTCTACGGCGCGCAGACCCAGCGCGCGGTGCTGAACTTCCCGGTCAGCGGCGGCCGGTTGCCGGCCGCCTTCATCCGGGCGCTGATCCAGCTGAAGCTCGCGGCGGCCCGCGCCAATGCACGCCTGGGCAAGGTCGCGCCCGACACCGCGCAGGCGATCGAGGCCGCGTGCCGCGAGCTGCTCGACGGCGACTTCATGCAGCACTTCCCGCTCGACGTGTTCCAGACCGGCTCGGGCACCAGCTCCAACATGAACGCCAACGAGGTGATCGCGACGCTCGCGACGCGCCGCCTCGGCCGCCCGGTCTCGGCGAACGACCATGTCAACCACGGCCAGAGCAGCAACGACGTGATCCCGAGCGCGATCCACGTCAGCGCCGGCGTCGTGCTGGCCGAACAATTGCTGCCCGCGCTGCACCACCTGTCGAAGGTGACGCGCGACAAGGCGCGCAGCGTGCACGAACACGTGAAGACCGGCCGCACCCACCTGATGGACGCGATGCCGGTGCGGCTGAGCCAGGCGCTCGGCGGCTGGGCCTCGCAGGTCGATGCGCAGATCGCGCGGCTCGAGGGTCTGCGAGCCGACCTGGCCCAGCTCGCGCTCGGCGGCACTGCCGTCGGCACCGGCGTCAACGCGCATCCGGATTTCGCGCGGCTCGCCTGCGAGGAACTGACCGGGCTCGTGCGCCAGGTGTTCCGCCCGGGCGACGACTACTTCGCGCTGATGGGCGCGCAGGACACCGCGCTCGCCGTCTCCGGCCAGCTGAAGGGCCTGGCCGCCAGCCTGATGAAGATCGCCAACGACCTGCGCTGGATGAACTCCGGCCCGCTGGCCGGGCTCGGCGAGATCGAGCTCGAAGCGCTGCAACCCGGCTCGTCGATCATGCCGGGCAAGGTCAACCCGGTGATCCCCGAGGCCACCACGATGGTCGCGGCGCAGGTGATCGGCAACGACGCCGCGATCACGATCGCCGGCCAGTCCGGCAACTTCGAGTTGAACGTGATGCTGCCGCTGGTCGCGCGCAACCTGGTCGAGAGCCTGGAGCTGCTGGCCAACATCAGCCGGCTGCTGGCCGACAAGGCGATCGCCGGCTTCAACGTGAGGGGCGATCGTTTGCGCGATGCGCTGTCGCGCAACCCGATCCTGGTGACCGCACTGAACCCGCTGATCGGCTACGCGCGCGCCGCCGAGATCGCGAAGCAGGCGTACCGCGAAGGCCGGCCGATCATCGACGTGGCCGACGAGCAGACCACGCTCGGCCGCGCCGAACTCGAGCGGCTGCTCGACCCGTCGCGCCTGGCCGATGGCGAGGGCGAAGGCGGCGGCGGATGAGCGCCGCAGCGCTCACATGCGGAAACACTCATGCACCGAAAAACGGCATGTCGTCCTACAGAATGGGGATGTGGGCGGCGATAGAGTATCGACCACGGAGCCGCAGTTACCTCCTCCCTCCTCCCAATGACACTGCGGCTTCTTCAGGCGGATGGTGCTTGCACCATCCGCTTTTTCTTTGGTGGCTCGGTTCGAGAGATCCGTTTCAACGCGCGGGTTCAACACGCGGCATTCAACAGTGCGCCAGCCGCGACGGCTCGGTGTGCGCGATCTCCCGACCCACCGACGCGGCATACGACAGCGCCGCATTGCGCGAGATCCAGCGGTGGCCGCCGGCGAGGCAGGTGTCGCGGTACACCTCGCAGGGCGTGTTCATCGCGCCGCGCACCCGGCTCACGACGACGGCGGCCGTGTACCCCCGGCCGCGCCCGGTGTCCGAGGCTGCCACGTAGATCCGGAAATCACCCTCGTTGAACTGCTGATCGAACTGCATCTCGCGCTCCACGCCGGCAACCGCTGCCGCGAGGCGAGACTATGTTCGATGCGATGCGGCGAATCCATCCATCCGATTGATGCCCTCTTCGGGGGGCAGTGCCGGATCGGCCCGCCGGTCACAGCGCCTGCAGGATGTCCTTGCGCTTCTGCTTGTACTCGTCGTCGGTGATCAGGCCCTTGTCGCGCAGCTGCTTCAGCGCGGTCAGGCGGCGTTCGATCTCGTCGGCCTTCGCATCGGCCGGCTGGACGATCGGCGCGGCCGGTGCCGGCACGGGTGCCGCGACCACCGGCGGCGCGGCCGGCGGCGTCGCGAAGGTGGCGGCCGCGGCCGGCGGCGCGGCCAGCACCATCGGCGGCGGGGGCGGTGCCACCGGCGCGGTGGTGGCCGTGGTCAGCGGCACCGTGAGCCAGTCGCTGCGGCGGTTGCCAGCGCCGGCACTGGCCAGCTTCACGTCCGACGCCTTCGCGCGCGAGCCGGAGATGAAGTTCGGCGACATGCTGGTCGAGCGCACGATGTGCACGAAGTCGAAGGCGCTGTCGTGGGCGATGAAGTTCAGGTTGCCGCCTTCGATGAACAGCCGCGCGGTGACGGCCGTGGGCGGCGCCAGGAAGCCCTCGCGCCGCGCGCTCGACACCAGCAGCACGTCATCGCCCGGCTCGGCGTTCGCGAAGGCCTGGGCGATCGGCTCGCTGATCTCGACCAGCTCGTCGGCGTCGAACAGCGCCTGCGGCTTGCCGCGCGAATCGATCGCCTTGAACTGGCCCAGCGCCAGCCGCAGCGCGTCGACATTGAGCCGCACCGGGTGCTGGTTCTCCGGGGCACCGGCCTCGCGCGCCAGCAGCTGCACGGTGCTGAACTCGCGGATGCGCCACAGGCGCCGCTTGGCCTGCGCACTGGCCGTGTCGGCCTGGGCGCCCAGCACCGAATCGAACAGGCCGGCGGCCTGTGCCGATCCCGGGTTGCTTGCGACGATGGCTGACACGACACCCAGCTTCAGCCAGAGAGATGCTCGTTTCACGGTAGGTCGGTCCTTGGAATGCGAGGGAAATCGGCGCGTTGCCAGTGCGTTGCCGATGGGCAACACCAGCGGCGCGGGTCGCATTGTAGTTTTGCAACACGATCCCGCGCCTACGCGTTTGTCCGCGTCTCTCCCAGGGATTCCAGCGACTGCAGCCGCCGGTGCGCCCGCCCGTCCGCATCGAACACGTGCAGCGCCTGCGCCGGCGCGCACCAGGCCGCCCGGTCCCCCGGCCGGGCGCGGGTCAGCGCGCTGCCGCGCATCACCAGTTCCTCGCCGCCGTCGGTGCGCATGTAGACCAGGTGCGACTCGCCGAGCTGCTCGACCAGCACCACGTCGCCTTCGAAGAAGACGCCGTCGCCGTGCCGCGCGGCGCTGGCCATCGCATTCGGCGCAACGGCGGTGAAATGCTCCGGCCGGATCCCGATCTCCACCGCCTGCCCGATGCGCAGCCCCTGCGCGTCGACCCGCGCCTTCGCCTGCGCACCGCGGGCCAGCGCCAGCACCAAGCCGCCATTGCCGCTGGCCGACACGGTCGCCGGCAGCAGGTTGATCGACGGCGAGCCGATGAAGGTCGCGACGAAGCGGTTCGCCGGCTGCTCGTACAGCTCGACCGGCGTGCCGGCCTGCTGCACCCGGCCTTCGTGCATCACGACGATCTTGTCGCCGAGCGTCATCGCCTCGACCTGGTCGTGCGTCACGTAGACCATCGTCGCCTTCAGCTCGCGGTGCAGCCGCGCCAGCTCGACGCGCGTCTTCACGCGCAGCGACGCATCCAGGTTCGACAGCGGCTCGTCGAACAGGAAGAGCTTCGGGTCGCGCACGATCGCGCGGCCGATCGCCACCCGCTGGCGCTGCCCGCCCGACAGCTCGCGCGGCAGCCGCTGCAGCAGGTGGTCGATGTGCAGCGCCTTGGCCGACGCCTCGATGCGGCGCTTGCGCTCGGCCCGGTCGGCGCCGTGCAGCTTCAGCCCGAAGGCCATGTTGTCGAACACGCTCATGTGCGGGTACAGCGCATAGCTCTGGAACACCATCGCGATGCCGCGCCGTGCCGGCGGCAGGTGGTTGACGACCTGGCCGTCGATCGCGAGCGTGCCGCCGGTGATCTCCTCCAGCCCGCACATCATGCGCAGCAGCGTGGTCTTGCCGCAGCCGCTCGGGCCCACCAGCACGACGAATTCGCCGTCGGCGATCTGCAGGTCGACGCCCTGCAGCACGACGGTGTCGCCATACGATTTCGAAACGTTGGTCAGCGTGACTTGGGTCATGTTCTCTACTTCACGGCACCGGCGGTGATGCCGCGGATCAATTGGCGCGACAGCAGCGCATAGACGACGAGCACCGGCAGCACCGCCAGCGACAAGGCCGCGAGCACCGCATTCCAGTCGGTCGCGAACTGGCCGATGAACTGCTGCACGCCGAGCGTCAGCGTCTGCTTGCCTTCGGACGGTGCGAGGATGAGCGGGAACCACAGGTCGTTCCAGATCGGCACCATCGTGAACACGCCCACCGTCGCGACCGCCGGCCGCACAAGCGGCAGCACGATGCGCAGGAAGATCAGGTACTCGTTGACGCCGTCGCAGCGCGCCGCGTCCTTCAGCTCGCCCGGCACCTGGCGGATGAACTCCGACAGGATCAGGATCGCCAGCGGCAGCCCCTGCGCCACGTACACCAGCACCAGCGCGGTCAGCGTGTTGACGAGGTCGAGCGCCACCATGGTCTGCAGGATCGACACCGAGCCGAGCCGGATCGGCACCATGATCCCGAATGCGAGGAACAGCGCCAGCAGCCGGTTGCCGGGAAAGCGGTATTCGGTCAGCGCCCAGGCGGCCATCGCGCCGAACAGCAGGATCAGCAGCAGCGAGCAGCCGGTGACGATGACGCTGTTGGCGAACATGCTGCCGACGGCCGCATTGCCCAGCACCTTGGTGTAGCCGACCAGGCTGAGCGTGGCCGCGGACGGCAGCCCGAGCGGGTCGTCGAAGATCGCGCGCCGCGTCTTGAACGAGTTGATCAGCACGATCACGATCGGGAACAGCACCAGCAGCGCGTAGCCGCCGAGCGTCAGGTGCACGAAGAGCGAACGCAGCCGCTGGTTCACGGTGCGGCTCACAGCGCATACCTCCGCAGCCGGCGCTGCACGACGAACAGGTAGACCGCCACGCCGGCGAGGATCACGAGGAACATCAGCGTCGCGAGCGCCGCGCCCATCGTCGCGCTGCCCGGCTGCGACTGGTAGCCGAAGAAGGTGCGGTAGAACAGCGTGCCCAGCAGGTCGGTCGCGAAGTTCGGGCCGGCCGACGCCCCCTTCACCGCGTACACCAGGTCGAAGGCGTTGAAGTTGCCGACGAAGGTCAGGATGTTGACGAGCCCGAGCGTCGGCAGGATCAGCGGCAGCCGGATCGCCCAGAAGATGCGCCACGGCCCGGCGCCCTCGACGGTGGCGGCCTCGACGATGTCTTCGGGGATGGCGATCAGCGCCGCATAGATCAGCATCATCGGGATGCCGATGAACTGCCACACCGAGATCAGCGTCAGCGTCGGCAGCGCGGTCTCCTCCATGCCGAGCCAGGGACCGAAGAAGCGCTCGAGGCCGACGGCGCCGAGCAGCTTCTCGGTCACGCCCCACAGCGGCGACAGGATCAGCTGCCAGCTGAAGCCGATGATCACCACCGACAGCAAGGTCGGCAGGAAGAGCACCGTGCGGTAAGCCGCCGCGCCGCGCAGCCCGCGCAGCGACAGCAGCGCCGCCAGCACCAGCGCCACCGGGTTCTGCACCAGCGAATGGATCGCGAAGAACTCGACGTTGTTCACCATCGCGTTGCGGAAGCTGTCGAACCACTGCGGGTCCAGCAGCAGCGTGCGGAAGTTCTGCAGCCCGACGAACGACACCGCGCCGTCGGGCCCGGTGCCGTACGCGCTGAGCCGCAGCGTGTCGAGCAGCGGCCACGCGCTGAACGCGGTGTAGACCAGCACGGCCGGTGCGAGGAACACCAGCACGTGCCAGGCGAAGCCTTTTCTCATCGAGGGCAGCACCTTACTTCTTCTGCTGCGGCGGGTACCACTTCGCGAATCCGGCCTGGATGCGCTGTGCCGCGTCCTTCGGTGCGAGCTTGCCGTTCAGCACCTGCGAATTCACCGTCCACAGCTCGTTCTCCATGCTCGGCTCGCCGCGGCTCAGCACCTGCGCATTCAGCCGGATGGTCGACTTGCACTGCGCGCGCCAGCCGATCATCTCGCGTGCCACCGGGTCCTTCACTTCCACCGGGTGCTTGGACAGCGAGAAGAAGCCGGTGGCCTTGTTGGTGTACAGGTCGGCGAATTCCTTCGTGGCGAGCCAGCCGAGGAAGACCTTCGCGTCGGCGACGTTGCGGCTCGCCTTGTTGATGCCCATCCCGATGTCGTTGTGGTCGGAGATGTAGCAGGCATCGCCCGCCTTGCGCACCGGCGGCGGGAAGGCGCCGAACTCGAAGCCGGGCTCCTTCTCGAAGTACGCGATGTCCCACGAGCCGGCCGGGTACACCGCGGCCTTGCCGCTGGCGAACAGGTTCTGCGCATCGCCGTAGGTCACGGACTGGTAGCCCTTGGGCAGGTACGGCGACCATTTCGCCATCGTGCTCCACACGTCGACGAACTCCGGGTCGGTGAACTTCTTCGCACCGGCGATCAGCCCCATGCGGCCCACCTCGCCCTTCCAGTAATTCGGGCCGATGCCGGTGAACACGATCTGGTTGCTCTCCCACTGGTCGGCGGTGCCGAGTGCGATCGGCGCCACCTTGCCCTGCGCCTTGACCCGATCGAGCACCGAGAAGAACTCGGCCTCGGTGGCCGGCGGCTTCACGCCGGCGTCGGCAAAGATCTTCTTGTTGTAGAAGAAGCCGTGGATCACCGAGGCCATCGGCAGGCAGTAGGACTCCTTGAAGTCGTCGGTCTGCCATGCGACCTTGGCCACGTCGGAGAAGTTCGCGAGCGCCGGATCGCCGTCCAGCCGCAGCAGCCGGCCCTTCTTGTAGAGATCGAGCGACACGTCGAACGGCCGGCAGGCCACCAGGTCGCCGGCGCTGCCGGCGCTGAGCCGGGCGCTCAGCACCGAGTTGTATTCCGGCGGCGAGGTCGGCGAGTACTTCACCGTGATGCCGGGGTGCGATTTCATGAAGGCCGGCAACAGCACCTCGTCCCACAGCGCCTTGTCGTCGGTGCGCCAGCTTTCGATGACGAGCGAGCCGGCCTGGGCGCTCGCGGCCAGGGCCAGTGCCGTGCAGGCGAATGCAGTTCGGACAGTGCGTTTCATGAGCGGTCTCCTTCGGTGGATGAGCGTGTCGTGCAGGTCGAAAGGTCAAGCGGGGCGCAAGGTACCATCGGCCGCCGTGTGACACGAGGCCTGACCGAGGGCCCGCGCCCGGCCCCGCCGCTCGCGGCCAAGTGCTTGTCATTCCAGGGATTTCCGACCATGAGGCGACATCACGCGCTCACCGTTCCTTACGCTGCCCTGCGCGCCCGCGCAGGCGCCGCGAAGGGGCGTGTCGCGGCCCTCGCCTTACACAACATTGCAATTCGTCGGGATTCGACAGGCGCGTTGCGCGGGTTTGCCCTGAGTCTCTGGCTCGCCTGCACCGCGATCGGCGCGCAGGCGCAGACGCTCGACGTGCTGCACTGGTGGACCTCGGCCGGCGAGCGCCGCGCGGTCGATCAGCTGGTGCAGCAGCTCGACAGGCGCGGCATCGCGTGGCGCGACGCCGCGATCCCCGGCGGCGGCGGCGGCGGCGCGATGAAGGTGCTGAACAGCCGCGTGCTGGCGCGCGACCCGCCGGACGCCGCGCAGGTGATCGGCCGCACGCTGGCCGACTGGTCCGACCTCGGCCTGGTGCTGCCGCTCGACGAGGTGGCGCAGCGCAACCGCTGGAGCCAGTCGCTGTTCCCTCTGGTGCAGCGCGTGATCACGCACCGCGGCCGCATCGTCGCGGCGCCGCTCGGCGTGCACCGCATCAACACGCTGTTCTTCAACCAGCGGGTGTGGGCGCAGCTGAAGCTCGGCGCGCCGAAGACCTGGGGCGACGTCGAGCAGGCGGCGGCGGCGCTGCGTCGCGCCGGCGTCGCGCCGTTCGCATGGAGCGACGAGCCGTGGCAGATCGCCACCGTGTTCGAGACGCTGCTGCTGTCCGAAGGCGGGCCGGCGCTGTATGGCGAGCTGGCCGCCACGCAGCGCTGGCAGGCCTGGCAGGACCCGCGCGTCGCCAAGGCGCTCGAGCGGCTGCGCTGGCTGCGGCGCCTGAATGGAGAGACCGCCATCGAGCAGCGCTGGACCGCGTCGGCGCGCCAGCTGTTCACCGGCGACGCCGGCATGCTGATCATGGGCGACTGGGCCGACGGCGAACTCGTCGCCTGGGGCGCGCAGGCCGGCCGCGACTACGGCTGCACGCCGGTGCCCGACACGGCCGGCATGCACCTGTACAGCATCGACACGCTGGCGATGCTGGTCGGCACCAGGAAGCGCGAGGCCGAGCAGGAGCGCATGGCCGAGGTGGTGGTGTCGCCGGCCGCGCAGCTCGCGTACAACCAGGCCAAGGGCTCGGTGCCGGTGCGCGACGACATCGACCCCACGCAGCTGGACGACTGCGCGCGCGACTCGTGGCAGACGCTGAAGCGCGCCGACAGCCCGCTGCTGCCGAGCATCGCGCACCGCATGGCGGCCGACGAGGCCACCAAGGATGCGCTGGCCGATGCGCTGCACCGCTTCGTCAAGGACCCGGCCGTGACCCCCGCGCGGGCGCAGGAGCGCCTGGTGGCGCTGATCCGCAGCGCGGCGCGTGCGACACCTCCCCCGTGAATCGAGTGCCATGAACCTCGCCCGCAAGCGCACCATCCTCGCCGTCGATGACGACCAGAAGACCCGGCAGCTGCTGAAGCTGTACCTGGAGAAGCACCAGTACGTGGTGCAGCTCGCGGCCGACGGGGCGAGCTTCCGCAACGGCTTCGAGCGCTACCGCGACGAGCTGAGCCTGGTGATCCTCGACGTGATGCTGCCCGACACCGACGGCTTCGCGCTGTGCCAGATGGTGCGGCAGCGGGCGCCGACGCTGCCGATCATCATGCTGACCGCGAGCGCCGACGACACCGAGCGCATCGTCGGGCTGGAGCTCGGGGCCGACGACTACATCGGCAAGCCCTACAACCCGCGCGAGCTGCTGGCGCGCATCAAGGCGATCCACCGGCGCGCCGGCCAGGCCGAGGGCGGCGCGGCGGCCCGCTACCTGCGCTTCGCCGGCTTCCGGCTCGACCGGCTGGAACGCACGGTGACCGGGCCGGACGGCCAGGCGCTGGCATTGACCGCGATGGATTTCGACCTGCTGCGGCTGCTCGCCGAGCATGCCGGCGAGGTGATGGAGCGGGCGCGGCTGATGGAGCAGACGCGCGGCCGCGACCTCGGCCCGGCCGACCGCTCGCTCGACGTGCAGGTGAGCCGGCTGCGCCAGCGGCTGGGCGACGACGGCAAGCAGCCGGCGCTGATCAAGACGGTGCGCAGCAGCGGCTACGTGTTCTCGGTCGAGGTGCTGGCGTCGCATGACTGACTGGCGCGCCTGGTCGCAGCAGCTGCTGCCGCGCACGCTGCGCGGCCGGATCATGCTGGTGATGGTGGCCGGCGTGCTGCTGAGCCAGCTGCTGGGCACCGCGATCTGGGCCTGGCAGCTGCGCGCGAATGCGCTGCGCGATGCGCGCGACGCCGCGCAGCAGACGGCGCAGAGCGCGGCCGGCGCGATCCGCTTCTTCCGCGACCTGCCACCGCAGTACCGGCCGCTGCTGATCGAGCAGCTGCGCACGATGGGCGGCACGCGCTTCTTCGTCAACGTGAACCATGCGCGCGTGCCGACCGGCGCGTTCGCGCCGTCGAAGCTGTCGGAGACGGTGGTGCGCGGCGTGCGCGAGCGGCTGCTGGCGCAGGTCGGCGACACCACGTCGTTCGAGGCCGCGTTCGCATGGCCGGACACGCTGGTGGTGGCCGACGACGGCCGCACGCTGCGCGAGCTGCCGGAGAGCTGGGTCGAGGCCTCGCTGCTGCTGCGGCCGCGGCCGGCGCCGCTGCTGGTGATCCAGGCCGAGATCGAGGCGGGCGGCTGGCTGTTGCTCGCGACGACCTTGCCGGACCCGTACTTCCTCGACAACGCCAACCCGTTGAGCAGCGACCGGCTGCTGCTGCAGGGCGCAACCCTGGTGACGGTGCTGCTGCTGGTGCTGCTGGTGGCGCGCAGCCTGACGCGGCCGTTGTCGCGGCTGGCGCAGGCGGCGAGCGAGTTCGGCAACGCAATGCACCCGAACCCCGTGCCCGAGACCGGCACGGTGGAGCTGCAGCGCACCGCGAGGGCCTTCAACGAGATGCAGGCGCGCATCCAGCGTTTCGTCGAGGACCGGGAGCGGCTGTTCGGCAGCATCTCGCACGACCTGAAGACGCCGATCATGCGATTGAAGCTGCGCACCGAGCTGCTGGACGACGATGCGGTGCGGGCCGATTTCCATGAGGACCTGGACGAGCTGGACATGATGGTCAAGGGCGCGTTGCAGAGCGTGAAGGACAGCGACGTGCACGAGAACCTGGCCGAGGTGCGACTGGACCGGCTGGTCGAGCGGCTGACCTCGGCGGCGCTGGCGTCGGGCGCGAAGATCACGGTGTCGCTGCCGCCGATCGCGGTGACCGGGCGGCCGCTGGCGCTGAAGCGCGCGTTGGGCAACCTGATCGACAACGGGCTGCGCTACGGCCGCGAGCTCGAGGTCGGTGCCGAGCTGGGTGACGGCAAGTGCTCGGTGCTGGTCCGCGACCATGGGCCGGGGTTGCCGGAGGATTCGCTGGAGGAGATCTTCGAGCCGTATGTGCGGCTGGAGCACGGGCGCGCGATGCACGCCGACGGATCCGGCCTCGGCCTGTCGATCGCACGTCGCATTGCGCGCGAGCATGGCGGCGATGTGCGGCTGCGCAATCACCCGGATGGCGGGCTGGTGGCTGCCATGAGCTTGCCGGCCTGAGCATTTTTGCCGTGCGCGCGTTTGCACATCGCAAATCGAGCCCGCAATCCACCGCATTGGAACACTGGCATCATCCCGACCCCATGACCCGCCCCTCCATCGCCACCGACACCCGCCCCCTGTGGCGCATCTTCCTCGCCTTCCTCGGCCCGATGATCGTCGGCAACGTGCTGCAGGGCCTGTCCGGCACCTTCAATGCCGTGTTCGTCGGCCAGATGCTGGGAACCAGGGCTCTCGCCGCCACCGCGGCCGTCTTCCCGATCGTGTTCTTCTTCATCACGCTGGTGATCGGTATCGGCGCCGGCGGCTCGGTGCTGATCGGCCAGGCCTGGGGCGCGAAGGAGACGCACAAGGTCAAGGCGATCGCCGGCACCGCGATCACGCTCGGCTTCGGCGTGGGCCTCGCGATCGCGGTGTTCGGCGGCGTGTTCACCGAGCACCTGCTGCATGCCCTCGGCACCCCCGCCGACGTGGTCGACGACGCCGTCGGCTACGCCCGGCTGATGATGCTCGCGATGCCCGGACTGATGGTGTTCATCCTGATCACGCAGCTGCTGCGCGGCGTCGGCGATACCGTCACGCCGCTCTACGCGCTGCTGCTGTCCACCCTCGTCTCGTGCGTGATGACGCCCGCCTTCATCCGCGGCTGGGGCGGCCTGCCGCAGCTCGGCGTCACCAGTGCCGCCGCCGCGTCCATCGTGTCGTTCATCGCCGCGCTGCTCTACCTCGGCGTGCACCTGCGGCGGGCCGACCACCCGCTGTCGCCCGACCTGGAGCTGCTGCGCGCGCTGCGCATCCAGCCGCAGCTGCTGCGGCTGGTGCTGAAGATCGGCATGCCCACCGGCATCCAGATGGTCGTCATCTCGCTGGCGGAGATCGCGCTGCTCGCGCTCGTCAACCGCTTCGGCTCCGACGCCACCGCGGCCTACGGGGCCGTCAACCAGGTCGTCAACTACGTGCAGTTCCCGGCGCTGTCGATCGCGATCACCGCGTCCATCCTCGGCGCCCAGGCGATCGGCGCCGGCCGCACCGACAAGCTCGGGCCGATCACCCGCACCGGCATCGTGCTGAACCTCGCGATCACCGGCACGCTGGTCGTCGTCGGCTACCTGTTCTCGCGCCACCTGATGGCGCTCTTCATCACCAGCCAGCCGGTCATCGAACTCGCGCAGACGCTGCTGCACATCATGCTGTGGAGCAGCGTCGTGTTCGGCTGCGCGTCGGTCGTCAGCGGCGTGATGCGCGCCTCGGGCACCGTGCTCGTGCCGATGTCGATCTCGATCTTCTGCATCGTCGCGATCGAGGTGCCGGCCGCCTACGGCCTGTCGCAACGCATCGGCCTCGAAGGCGTCTGGTGGTCCTACCCGATCGCGTTCGTCTCGATGCTGGTGTTGCAGTCGGCGTTCTACCGGCTGGTGTGGCGGCACACGAAGGTCGAGCGGCTGGTGTAGCCCCGTTCAAGCGGCGGCCGGCAACCGCTTCGCGACCGACGCCGCCAGCGGGTGCGCATGGAAATGCGCCAGCAGCCGCGACTTCTGCATCGCCGTCAGCGGCGACGCGTCGATCATCGCCGGCCACCTGGCGC
The DNA here is from genome assembly GCF_012275445.1 of Rhizobacter sp. SG703. Classification (GTDB taxonomy): domain Bacteria; phylum Pseudomonadota; class Gammaproteobacteria; order Burkholderiales; family Burkholderiaceae_C; genus Rhizobacter. The sequence goes on from NZ_JAAZQK010000001.1 coordinate 495,027, forward strand.
ACGCCGCCCGCACCGCCAGCCGGATTGCCGTGGCCGCCGGCTTCTCGGGGATGCGCAGCGCCGCGCAGAAGGCCCGCACCAGCGCCGGCGACAGCTGCTGGCTCGGCCGCGGCCGGGCCTTGCCGGCGGGCGGGGCCAGCGCCGCCGGCAGCAGCGCCAGCGCATGGCCCTGGTGGCCGCTGTAGGCCGCGTACGCGACGATGTCGTAGGCCGGGCCCAGCCGCGGGTGCACGCCGTCCGGATAGACCAGCCCGATGTTCTTCAGGTGCATGTCCGGGTTGCCCAGCATCTCGTTGACGACCAGCCGCCGCAGCAGCTCGTGCACCGCCGGCTCGCCCATGCTGTCGAAGCCCATCAGCACCGCGGCCACGTCGAGGCAGGTGCGCGGGCCGGCCTCGCCGCCGGTGCCGTACTTGTCTTCCGGCATCACGCCCAGCACCTGCGCGAAATCCTCGCAGTGCACGCGGCCGGTGTCGCTGCGGTCGTAGCGGCGCACCGCGAGGAACTGCGTGCGCGCATCGGCATCGCCCAGGTCGTAGCCGTGGCGAACCGCCAGCCTGGCCAGCGGCTCCAGCCAGGCCTCGCACACCGCCACGCCGGCCGCCGCGGCCAGCTGCAGCGACAGGTGCTCCACCTCCGGCAGCAGCGGCTGTGCGACCACCGGCAGCTTCGCGATGATGTGGGTGTCGTGGTCCTTGGTGCGGGCGACATAGCGGTCGCCATCGCGCATCGCGCCGACCTTCGGCTGCACGCCCGACAGCGACACGCCGTCGTCCAGCGGATCGGCCGTCACCGACATCTCCAGCGCGTCGTGCTGCTGCGTGACGTAGCGCGCCAGCTCGTCGCGCGACAGCGCCACCGGCAGCGCGTACAGCGCCCCCGGCAGGTCGCGGCCGCAGGCAGCGAGCATCTCGAAATGGTCGCGCGGGTCGCAGCCGCGCAGCTCGGCCACGCGGTCGCGGAACACGCCCTCGGGCAGCAGGTTCTGGAAGAACGCCGGCAGCAGCCAGCCGTTGCGGCTGGAGTGCCGGCCGTTGAAGTCGACCGAGCGCACGTCGCGCCACAAGGCCTGCTGCTGCACCGGCGAATCGGCCCACCACGCCGCCGACACGGTGGGCTGCTGCGCCGACCGGATGAAGGCCTCGTCGGCGACGAAGCGCGTGACGACCGCGTCGGCCGCCAGTTCGTAGCGGAACAGCACGCCGATGCGCAGCCCTTCGCCGCAGTGGATGCCCAGCGCCTTGACGTTCATTCGCGCGCCGGTGCCTGCACCGCCTCGAGCGCCGCGGCGACCCGCGACTTGACCTGAGGCGCCTCGGTCTGCCCGGCATCGACCGCGACGGCCGCGCCTTTCGGCACCAGCAGCAGCTCCAGCCCGAGCCGGTCGGCCAGCGCCAGCAAGGTGCTGAGCTTGAAATCCTGCCGGCCGCCGAGCACGTTGGTCAGCGTGCGCTGCGACAGGCCCGCCTGGGTGCGCAATGCGGCCTGGGTCCACGGCGACGCGGCCAGGGCCTGGCGGAGAACGGCAGCGACTTCGTCGGTGGATTTCATGGCATCAAAGTAGTCCAATAACCTGCAAAGGTACTTTAATGCCATATTGGCGTCAAGAAAAATGGCAATTAATTGCCATTTTTATAAAATAACTACTTTAGTGCCATCACCCATGCGCAGGCAGTCGGCCCCCATCCACCACGTCCGTCACTGCCGTCCGCGCCGACTGGAGCACCTGCTGCGCCGTCACCGCCCGCGCGCACGGGTGACCGACCGGGCATGTCGCATGGCCGCAGGGGCGGCACGGCGCGTCGGCCCAGTGCACCTGGTGCAGGCGCGCGTCCTGCGGCGCCCAGCGCGCCACGTCGGCGCCGGCACTGACGACGATGCTGCGCACGCCCAGCGCGGCCGCGACGTGCGACACGCCGGTGTCGTTGCACACCAGCAAGTGCGCCCGCTCCAGCAGCGCACCCAGCGTCCACAGCGTGGTCTGCCCGGCCAGGTCGACCGCGTCCTGCGTCATCGCGGCAGCCACCTCGGCCACCAGCGACGCCTCGCCGGCAGTGCCGGTCAGCACCACGCGGTGGCCCAGCCGCGCCAGGCCGTCGGCCACCAGCGCGAAGCGCTCGGGCATCCAGCGTCGCGACGGCAGCTGCGCGCCGGCATGCACGCAGACGAAGGAGCCGGCCGCGTCGATGCCGGGCCAGACGTCGCGCACGGCCTGGCGGTCGTCGTCGCAGACCGGGAACTCGAGCGTGCTGCCGCAACGCGCCGCGTCCAGGTGGTCGATCAGGCACAGCATCCGCTCGATCTCGTGGCCCACGGTCGGCCACGGCGCATGCAGCAGCGGCTCGGCGCAGTACGCACCTCGCTCGACGAACCCCGCCACATGCTGCGCACCGCAGGCGGCCAGCAGCGGGTTCACGACGCGCCCGCTGCCGTGCATCTGCAGCAGCAGGTCGAAGCGGCGTTGCTGCATGGTTTGCAGAAACCCCGGCAACGCCGACAGGTCGGGCACGCGCTCCGGCAGCCCCGGGTAGCCGGGGAACTCGATGAAGTCGTCGATCCAGCGGCAGCGCTGCGCGAACTCGCGGGCCCACGGCAGGCCGATCAGCGTCAACTCGCTACGGGGGCACGCGGTCTTCAGCGCCCGCCACGCCGGCACCGCGCACATCAGGTCGCCCAGCACCAGGGCGCGGAACACGCCGATCCGGCGCGGCGCGATCGCATGCAGGTTCAGCCGCATCGCCCGCTCATGTCCCGTTCACGACCGGCTCACTGCACGACGGTCCACGGCGCGTGCGTCGGCGCGGGCATCGGGCGCGGCAGCGGCCGGGCGTCGCGCATCAGCTCGCAGGCCGCCTCGGCCACGCGCTCGGGCGACACCTTGCGCAGGCAGTCGTGGTGCAGCTGCGGGCAGCTGCTCTTCAGGCAGTCGCGGCACGGCACCTCGTGGCTCAGCACGCGCGATTGCGCCTGCCACGGCGTGTGCTGCGGATTGGTCAGCGCATACAGCACCACCACCGGCGCGCCGACGGCCGCCGCGAGGTGCGCCGGCCCGCTGTTGTTGCACAACAGCACCTGCGACTGCGCGATCAGCGCCGACAGCTCGCCCAGGTTCAGCACGCCTGCCAGCGACACCGCCGACGCCCGCAGCGGCGCATCGAGCCCGCTCTCGACCAGCGCCAGCAGCGGCCGCTCGTCGGCCGAGCCGGTCAGCACCACCTGGCAGCCGGTCTGCGCGACGATGGCCGTCACCGCTTCGCCGAAACGCTCGGCCGGATAGCGGCGCGAGGCCGCGCTCGCGCCCGGGTGCACCACCAGGTAGGGCCGGTCCGGGTCGCCGCCGGCCTGCACCAGCTTGCGCCGCATCGCCTGCGCATCGCCCGAGCGCTCGTGGAACACCAGCCCGCGCTCGCGCTCCCGTTCGTGGAAGCCGACGCTGTGCACCAGGTCGAGCTGGCGCTGCACCTCGTGGCGCATGCCGGTGCGGCAGACCTCGGTGTCGGGCACCCAGTCGCTCAGCAGCTCGTACGGGTTCTCGCGGCAATGCGCCAGCCGCAGCGGGATGCCGGCCAGCCGACACATCAGCGCCGCCGGCAGCGCGCTCTGCGTGCACACGGTGAAGATCACCGCGGCGTCGAAGGCGCCGCGCGACAGCTTCGCCAGCAGCCGGCGGTCCGACAGCGCCCCCGGTGCCGGCGCCCCGCCCTTCATCCACGGCGCGTCGTAGACGATGACCTCGTCGATCGCCGGCACGTACGGCCGCAGCGCCGCGCCGGCCCGCGAGCCGAGCAGCGTCAGGTGCATGCCGGGCGCCGACTGGCGGATCGCCGTCAGGGCCGGCGTGGTCATCAGCACGTCGCCCAGGTTGTCCAGCCGGACCGCCAGCACCTTGCGCGCCTCGCGCCAGGCCGGGTTCACGGCAAGGCTCCCGCGGCGGTGACGGGCGCATCGCGCGCGCCCGCCGGCGACAGCGCGACGATCTGCCGCGCCGCATCCAGCAGGTCGCCGGCAACGCAGGTCGGCTGGCGCCACGGCGACGCCCGCCACACCGTCTCGTTGCCGACGTCCATCAACACCGTGCGGCAGCCGGCGCGCGCGCCGGCCTCGACGTCGTCCAGGATGTCGCCGATCATCCACGATGCCGACAGGCGCAGGCCGTGCCGGCGCTGTGCCTGCCGCAGCAGCCCCGGCTGCGGCTTGCGGCAGTCGCAGCCCGGGCTGTCCGGCGCGTGCGGGCAGGCGAAGAATCCGTCGAGCACGACGCCCTGCTCCGCCAGGCGCTCGCACAGCGCCTGCTCCAGGCGCGCCAGCGCGTCGGCGTCGAAGCGCCCCAGCGCGATGCCCGGCTGGTTGGTCACGACGATCAGCCGCCAGCCGTGCGCGGCCAGCAACTTCAACCCGTCGACCGCATGCGGCGTGAAGCGCAGCAGCGCCGGGTCGACGTTCCACGGCACGTCCTCGACCAGCGTGCCGTCCTTGTCGAGGAACACCGCGCGTTGCGCATCAGCCATTCCGTGTTGCTCCCGAGTCGTTGCTGCGGCCATCGAGGCAACCGGTGTGCCGCAGGCGCATCCGTTCACGCCGTCACGCAGCGCAGCGCGTCCAGCCAGTCGGCGACGAAGCGCTCGATGCCGAAGCGCTGCCGCGCGGTCTCGCGCCCGGCCACGCCGAGCCGGCGCGCCTCCAGCGGGTCGGCCAGCAGCTCGTGCATCCGGACGATCAGCCGGTCGACGCGGGTGTCGATCACGCCGTTCTCGCCGTCGCGCAGCACGCTGACCAGCTCGGTGGTGGCCAGCGCGACCACCGGCACGCCGATCATCATCGCCTCGATCACCGCCAGCCCGAGGCTGGTGTAGCGGATCGGGTTGAAGAAGAAGCGGTGCGCCGCCAGCGTTGCCGGCAGCGCGCTGTTGGCCACCTCGCCGAGCCCGCCGCAGCGCTGCGAGCCCATGCCGACCAGCGACAGCGGCACATGCTGCGAGACGTGCTCGTACACGTCGTGCCCGAGCCGCCGCCCGCGCCGGTCGATGTCGTTGACGACCACGATTCCGCGCGCCAGCCCGCCGGTGTACGGCACCTCGCGCAACGGCAGCACGCCGTGCTCGATCACGCGGTGCGGCGTGACGCCGTTGTCCCACATCAGCGCGTTGAACGGCGTCACGTGCACCAGCATCACGTTCGGGTCCGCGACCCAGTGCCGGGTGTCGGTCGGGTGCTGCTGCGGCGGGTCGTGCTCCAGGTAGATGCGCGGCAGCCGGCGCTGCGCCGCGCTCAGCAGTTCGTGCTGTTCCTGCTCCCAGGCGCGGCGCGACTGGAACAGGATCGCGTCGAAGGCCATGTCGCGGATCAGCTCGACCGGCGCCTCGTGCACGTTGGCACCCCACGGCAGCGTGCCGCTGCGGCCGCTGTGGTGCGTCGAGCGGGCCGAATCGGTGACCAGGTGGAACTCGTGCGGCACCTGCGTCAGGTAGTACAGGTAGTTGCCGTGCACGTGCCAGGTGAGGATGCGCAGCGGGCGGGCGACGCGGATCGCGGGAGCGACAGGAACAGCAGGCGCGGCCATGGCACTCACAGGAAAAAAGTGCGGAAATGCAGCGCACCGCGCAGCCGCCAGTACACCGACAGGAACGGGATCAGCGCCGACGTGGCCAGCATCTCCAGCACGTGCGACGGCGCGCGGCTGGTGCCGGCCAGCCGCCGCACGGCCATCCCGATCACCAGCAGCAGCGCGAGCGCGCCGGCCGCCGCGGCGAGCGTGCGCTGGCCGCGCCAGGCCAGCAGCGGCGCCGCCACGGCTGCCAGCACGACCAGGTAGTAGTGCCATGGCGGCACGCGCCGGATGCGCTGGCGGTAGCGCAGCGGGTGCTTCTTGTAGAGCAACGCGTCGAAGAAGGTGTTGCGCTGCTGGCCCAGGCTGACGCCCCAGCCGACCTCGCGCACCGGGTGCGTGACCACCGCCTGCGGGCAGCGCAGCACCGGGCCCGCCTCGTCCATCAGGCGGAACTGCAGGTCGGAATCCTCGCGCCACGCGCGGGCGAAGCGCTCGTCGAAGCCGCCCACCTTCTGCAGCGCCGAGCGCCGCACGAAGGCGTTCGCGGTGACGAACTCGGCGCGCGCCAGGCCTTCGGTCATGCGGGCGTGGTCGGTCACCCGCCGCGGCATCGGCACGCGCACCGCGCCGGCCACCGCGGCCGGCACCGGTTCGCCGCGCATCGCCCGCTCGCCCTGCGCCAGCCAGTCGCGCTCGGGCACGGTGTCGTCGTCGGTGAAGGCGACGATCTCGCCGCGCGCGGCCCGCCAGCCGGCGTTGCGCGCCACCGCCGGGCCGCGGCCGCGCGGCGGGCGGATGTAATGCAGCGGCGCGCGCCGCGGCCGCTGCGCGGCCAGCGCGGCCACGCACGCGCGGGTGGCCTCGTCGTGGCCGTCGTCGACGACGATCACCTCGAAGCTGCCGTCGTCGATGTCCTGGTCGAGAACCGCGCGCAGGCAGCGCGTCAGCAGCGGCACCCGCCGGAAGGTCGGGATCACGACCGACAGGCGCGGCCGCATCGGCGCTTGCGCGGACGCCATCAGCGCGCGCCGGCCGGGACGCCGGCCACCGCGTTGCGGTCTTTCAGCGCCTGCGCGTGCGCGCCGCGCGCGATGGCCCGCAGGTTGGCCGCGATGCTGGTCGCGAAGGCCTCGTCCCACCAGGCCTCGGCTCCACTGACACCGACGGTGATGCCGTCCAGGCAGACCGCGCCGCACAGCAGGCTGTCGCCCTCGCGCAGCTTGTGCGCCAGGCCGTATTGCAGGCGCTGGCCGTCCTGGCCATGGCGCCAGCAGACGGCGGCCTTCGCGCGCGCGAACGCGGCGTAGTCGGCATCCCACTGCGTGCGGTCGCCGATCGCGTGCTCGACCAGGATCGCGTCCTCGAAGCGGCACTCGCCCGGCAGGATGCCGGGGTCCATCACGACGATGAACAGGAAGCCGCTGCCGCACACCTGCGGATCGCGCATCGCCTGCGTGATCGTCGGCAGGGCCTGCTCGATCGCCAGGCAGGCCGCCCCGGCGTTCGCGAAGTGGCTGCCGTACGCGGTCGCGGCGACGGTGGGACTGACTGCAGGCGACATGGACGGCTTTCCGGCAAACAGGACGATGGGGACGATGGCCGCATAGCGGCAAACGGCGTGCCGCTGCGGCGCGGTGCGCGGCGTCCGCGGAATGCCGTTTGCCGCGACAGCCGGCAACGGCGCCCGTCGGCGCCCGCCGGAGACCCCATGAAAGCCCTCACCTACCAAGGCGCGAAGAACGTGCGCGTCGAGAACGTTCCCGACCCGGCCATCGTCGAGCCGGACGACATCCTGCTGCGCGTCACCGCGACCGCCATCTGCGGCTCGGACCTGCACATCTACCGCGGCAAGATCCCCGGCATGGAGGATGGCGACATCCTCGGCCACGAGTTCATGGGCATCGTCGAGGACATCGGCCCGGCCGTCACCCGCCTGCGCCGCGGCGACCGCGTGGTGGTACCGTTCACGATCTCCTGCGGCGACTGCTTCTTCTGCAGCCGCTCGCTGTTCGCCGCCTGCGAGACCACCAACCCGGGGCGCGGCGCGATCCTGAACAAGAAGAGCACCCGCCCCGGCGCCGGCCTGTTCGGCTACAGCCACCTGTACGGCGGCTACGCCGGCGGGCAGGCCGAGTTCGTGCGGGTGCCGAAGGCCAACGTCGGGCCGATCGTGATCCCCGATTCGACGCTGCCGGACGAGCAGGTGCTGTTCCTGTCGGACATCCTGCCGACCGGCTTCCAGGCGGTGGTCAATGCGCGCACCGGCCCCGGCTCGACGCTGGCGATCTTCGGGGCCGGGCCGGTCGGGCTGATGGCCGCGGCATCGGCCCGCATGCTCGGCGCCGAACGCATCTTCATGGTCGACCACCATGCGTACCGGCTGGCCTTCGCCGCCGAAACCTACGGCGTCGAGCCGATCAACTTCGACGAGGTCGACGACCCGGCCGCGCTGATCATCGAGCGCACCGCGAACCGCGGGGTCGACGCGTCGATCGACGCCGTCGGTTTCGAGGCCAAGGGCAGCGCGCTGGAGACCGCCCTCACCGCGGTCAAGCTCGAAGGCTCGAGCGGCGCGGCGCTGCGCCAGGCGATGGCGGCGACGCGGCGCGGCGGCACGGTCAGCGTGCCGGGCGTGTATGCCGGCTTCATCCACGGCTTCCTGTTCGGCGACGCATTCGAGAAGGGCCTGCAGTTCGCGAGCGGCCAGACCCACGCCCAGCACTACATGCCGCACCTGCTGGACCGCATCTCGAACGGCCACCTGAACCCGGCGGCCATCATCACGCACCGGCTGCTGCTGGACGATGCGGCGCGCGGCTACGAGATCTTCGAGGCCAAGCGCGAGCAGTGCCGCAAGGTGGTGCTCAGGCCGGCCTGATGCGCCGCGGCCGCCGGCCCTGCAACGGGCCGGCGCCTGCCGTCAGAAGCTCGCCCGCACGCCCAGCGTCAGCGCATCGACGCGGTCGCTGCCCCGCGGGAAATCGAAGCGGTACTGGTCCCAGTCGAGCACCACCGCCCACTGCGGGTTGAAGCGGTAGCCGATCCCGACGCCCCAGGCCGGTTTCCATGCGGTGCCGGTGCCGGAGTAGCCCGGCACCACCGACTCGTTCTTCGTGCGGCCGTAGATCGTGCCGACCCGGCCGGTCAGCAACAACGGGCTGCTCATCGGCAACTGGCCGACCAGGCTGATGTTGACGCCGTGCGCCCGCACCACGCCGCCGTTGCGGTCGACCTCGCCAAGGTGCACGTAGCCCAGCTCGAGGCCGACCACGTCGTTGAACATGCCGCCGACGAAGATCTTCGCGGCGGTCTCGGTGTCGTCGCAGCCCAGGCCCGGCGCGCAGTCGGCGTGGTAGTCGGAACTGCCGACGTTCGCGCCGATGTAGGTGCTCGAGGTGTACGGAATCCACGAGCTGCCGGTGCGCGAGGACTGCGCCTGCGCGCCCAGTGCGAGCGCCAGGCAGGCCAGTGCGCCGGCGCTGCGGACGATGCCGCGGGAAGAGATGCGGGTCATGCGGGTCTCCTTCGAAGTGGACAGGGGCGGTGAATGCGCCAGCGAGATGCGACGCGTCGTTCCTCCCCTCGGCAAGCGGCGTACCGGACAGCCCGGCAGCGTCGATTGCGGCAAGTTTCTCCATCGTCCGGTACGGCGCCTGTGCAGCGCGGCCACCGCCCGACGGGCGCCGCGTGCACCGGGAAGTGCGGCATGCCGGCTGCCGCAAGCGCAGCACCCTTCGTCCACTTTCACAGGAGAAATGCCATGCCCTTGTCGCCACCTTGTCCGGCACGATGACCACGCCGACGCGCGCGGTCTACGTCCTGGTCGGCATCGCCGCGATCTACGGCATCGTGCTGGCCGTCAAGTGCGCGCGAAAGACCTGAGCGTCCCGCGCGGGCCGGCCGACCTGGATCACCTGCAGGCCGCGCCCACGCCAGGTGTCGCAGGGCAGGCAGTTGCGGCCGTCGAACACCACGCCGTCGGCCAGCGCGGCCTGCACCGCGGCGGGGTCGCCGCTGACGAATTCCTGCCACTCGGTCACCACCGCCAGCGCGTCGGCGCCGGCCAGCGCGTCGGCGGCGCTGTGGCACCAGCACAGGCCCGCGCGTTCGCCCAGCAGGCGGCGCGCCACCGGCACCGCCACCGGGTCGTAGGCCGCGACCTCGGCCCCGGCCGCCGCGAGCTGCTCCAGCAGCACCAGGCTCGGCGCCTCGCGCAGGTCGTCGGTGCCCGGCTTGAACGCCAGCCCCCACAGCGCGATGCGCTTGCCGCGCAGCCCCGCCTCGCCGCGGTAGTGGCTCGCCATCTTGTCGAACAGCAGCCGCTTGTGGCGTTCGTTGGTCGCCGCCACCGCATCCAGCATGCGGGCCTCGAGCCCATGTTGGCGCGCCAGGTGCGCCAGCGCACGCACGTCCTTCGGGAAGCAGGAGCCGCCGTAGCCGATGCCGGCCCGCAGGAAATCGCTGCCGATGCGCCGGTCGCTGCCGACGCCGGCGCGCACCGCCTCGATGTCGGCGCCGGTCGCGTCGGCGATCTGCGCCATCTCGTTCATGAAGCTGATGCGCGCGGCCAGCATGCCGTTGGACGCGTACTTCGCCAGTTCGGCACTGCGCGGGTTCATGCACAGCAGCTGCGCGCCGGCCTCGACCAGCGGCGCGAAGACGCCCAGCAGCAGCGCGGCGTCCTGCTCGTCGTCGGCACCGACGATGATGCGGTCGGGCCGCAGGAAATCGCCGATCGCCGAGCCCTCGCGCAGGAACTCCGGGTTGCTGACCAGCGCGAGGCGCGCCGCGCCGCCATCCGGCTGCCGTTCGGCCAGCGCGCGGCGCAGCCGCTCGTGCGTACCGACCGGCACCGTCGACTTCAGCACCAGCGTGGCGGGCCCCTGCACCGCCGCCGCGGCGGCGAACACCGCGGCCTCGACCGCGCGCAGGTCGCTCGCCCCGTCGCCGCCGGTCGGCGTGCCGACCGCGATGAAGACCAGCTCGGCGCGGCGCACCGCGTCGTCGAGCCGGTGCGTGAAGCGCAGCCGCTCCGTCATCCGGTGCGCGGCGACCAGTCCCTGCAGCCCGGGCTCGAAGAACGGCATGCCGCCGGCGCCCAGCGCGGCGATGCGTGCGCGGTCGCTGTCGACCGCCGTCACCGCATGGCCGAGTTCCGCGAGGCAGGCCGCGGTGACGAGGCCGACATAGCCGGCACCGACCACCGCGATGCGCAGCGCCGGGGCGCCGCTCACGAGGCGGCTCTCGCGCCGCCGAGCGCCGTGCGCCCACTCGCACCGCCCACCAGGCGCAGTGCCGGCCACGCCGCCTCGGCCGGCAGGTTCGCGGTGCGGATCGCGCGGTACACCTCGAGCAGCTGGTCGGTCACCCGCTCCCAGGTGAACATCGAGCGCGCACGGCGGATGCCGGCGCGGCCGAGCGCGCGCGCCAGCGCCGGGTTGAGGTGCAGCTGCAGCAAGCGCGCGGCGAGCGCCTGCGGATCGTGCGGCGGCACCAGGAAGCCGGTCACGCCGTCGCGCACCGAATAGCGGATGCCGCCGACCGCGCTGCCCACCACCGGCGTGCCGCAGGCCATCGCCTCCAGCGGCGTGATGCCGAACGGCTCGTACCACGGCGTGCTCGCGAACACGTCGGCCGCCGCGTAGCAGTCGCGCAGCTCGCTGCGCGTGCGGTGGCCGATGAAGCTGACCCGCTGCAGCACGCCCAGCTCGCGCGCGAGCCGGCGCAGCCGGCCGATCTCCGGCGTCCGCATCTCGTCCGGCTCGCGCGACTCGCCGCCGACCACCAGCAGGCGTGCCGGCACATCGGCCGGCAGCTGCGCCAGCGCGCGGATCACGTTGTCGACGCCTTTGCGCGGCACCATGCGGCCGAGCTGCAGCACGATGAACTCGTCGGGCTTCAGGCCGAGGCGGGCGCGCGACAGCGCGCGGTCCTGCGGCGCGAACTCGTCGGGATCGAAGCCGCACGGCACCATCGACAGCCGCCGCGGATCGGCATCGTACAGGCGCGTCAGGTCGGCGTGGTCCTGCGGGCATTCGGCGATCACCGCGTCGGCGCGCCGCACCAGCTCGCGTTCGATCTCGATGCGTTGCGGCGGGAACGCATCGGCCTCTTTCTGATGCTCCTGCCGCACCAGGCCGAGCGCGTGGAAGGTCATCGCGAACGGCAGCCCGAGCGTCTCCTTCAACCGCAGCGCGACCAGCCCCGACATGAAGAAATTGGCATGCACCAGGTCGTACGGCACGCTGTGCCGCACCAGTTGCTCGCTGGCCCGCGCGAAGTCGGGCATGTGGCGCAGCAGCGCTTCCTTCGGCACGAACTCCGCCGGTCCGGCATCGATGTGGACCACGCGCACGCCCGGCCGCAGGTCGACGGTGCGCGGCAGCGCGGCGTCGTCGCGCCGCGTCAGCACGTCGACATGGTGGCCGGCGCGTGCCAGGCACTGCGCGACGTGCGTCACGTAGATGTTCTGTCCGCCTGAATCCACGCCACCGAGCGTGGCCAGCGGCGAGGCATGTTCACTGATCAGCGCGATGCGCAGCGAGTCATTCATGGATTGCTCCGGTTGCCGACGTTGAGGCCGGTTCGGCAAGCGGTGTTCCGCTGCCCGCAGCGATGCGTTCCGCGAACACCGCGGCTTCAACCGGGTTCAAGACGCAGCGCGGCCATCCGACGGAACGGCGCTTGCCCACAAGACGGTGCGGGCCGGCCATGCCGGACCGATTCGTTCACGGACCTTTCGAAAGGAATCCACATGACTCAGCGTGACCAGCAAGGCCGTCGCGAGGGCGGCTATGGATATGGAGACGATGGCCGCAGTGCATCGGGCGGACAGCGCAGCGACGCCGGCAGCAACTACGGCGACTACCGCCGCGACAACCAGTACGAGCAGTCGGGCGGCCGCAGCCAGCAGGCCGGCGGCTACGGCGGCGACTATGGCGGCGGCAACCGCAACCAGGAAGCGCGCAGTTTCGGCAGCGGCCAGCAAGGCGGCTACGGTGGCTACGAAGGCAGCCAGGGCGGCTTCGGCGGCGGCCAGCAAGGCAGCAACTACGAACGCGGCTACGGCGGGGGTCAAGGCAGCTACGGCGGCAGCCAGGGTGGCTACGGCGGCGGCCAGGGTGGCTACGGCGGCGGCCAGGGCTACGGGAGCCAAGGCGGCTAAGGCGGCGGCAGCCAGAGCGGCTTCGGTGGCAGTCAGGGCGGCTATGGCGAAAGCCAAGGTCGCTACGGCGGCCAGGGCGGCTATGGCGACAACCGAGGCGGCTACGGTCAGGAGCGTTATGGCCAGGGCAGCGTCGGCCAAGGCGGCTACGGCGGCCAAGGCAGCAGCTTCGGCCAAGGCGGACAAAGCGGCTACGGCGGCTACGGCGCCGGCCAGGCCAGCAGCTTCGGCCAGGGTGGCTACGGCGGCAGCCAGGGCGGCTATGGCAGCCAGGGCAGCGGCTCATCGGGCCATGAGCAGTTCGATCCCGACTACCACCAGTGGCGCACCGAGCAGTTGAACAACCTCGACAACGACTATCGCAGCTGGCGGCAGGACCGCTACAAGAAATTCTCCGACGAGTTCAACACTTGGCGCAGCAGTCGCAGCGGCAGTGGCAGCAGTGGCAGCGGCACCAGCAGCAGTTCGCCGGGCAGCTATGCCTCCGGAAGCAGCGGCACCGGCAGTTCGTCGTCGAGCGACAGCAGCCCGTCCAGCAGCAGCGGCACGAGCGGCACCGGCTCGAGCAGCAGCAGCAAGAGCAAGTGAGCTCGCGTTGATCCCGGTGAACGCCCCGCACGCCGGGGCGTTTTTCTGCGCGCTTGCCGACATCGACGCCGCTTGCAGCAACGCTTTCAGCCGAGGCCGCGCACGACCCCCGCGGCACAGGCCGGCCGAGAAGCGGCATGTGCCTTGCCAAGCTCGATGACATGAAGGAGAGACGATGACCGTTGCCCCGCTGCGCTCGTTCTGGATGGGCGGCTTCGAAGGCGCCGACCATGTGAACGGTCGACGCGAGCCGCTCGACATGGCCGCGGCGACGGCCCACATCGAGTTGCTGAACGGCGACTACCTGCGCGCCCGCGAGCATGGCCTGCTGACCGTGCGCGAGAGCATCGGCTGGCGCCTCACCGAACCGTCGCCGCACTGCCACGACCTCGCGCGCGCCGCGCACATCGCCATCACCGCGCGCCGGCACGGGCTGCAGGTGGTGTGGACCTTCATGCACTACGGCACGCCGCCCGACCTGAGCCTGTTCGACGACCGGCTGATCGAGCGCTTTGCATCTTTTGCCGCAGCCGCCGCCCGCACGCTGGCACCGCTGCACGACGAGCCGCCGGTCTACAACCTGATCAACGAGATCGGCTTCCTGTCGTGGGCCGCGTCGCACACCAACCTGGTCCACCCGCACGTCGGCGATCCGCACGGGCTCGGCGAAGACACCGCGGCGAGCGGCTACGACGTCAAGCGGCGCCTGGTGCGCGCGGTGCTGGCCGGCATGGCCGCGGTGCGCAACATCGATCCGCGTGCGCGCTTCCTGCACGTCGAGCCGCTGGTGCACGTGGTCGCGCCGCGCGAGCAGCCCGAGCTGGCCGACCTCGCCGAGCGCATTGCCGGCTACCAATGGCAGGTCTGGGACCTGATCGCCGGCCGCCTGGAGCCGCAGCTGGGCGGCAGCGCCGCCGCGCTCGACCTGGTCGGCGTCAACCATTACCACAGCGGCCAATGGGAGGCCGGCACCCAGCGCCGCCTGCGCTGGCACGAAGGCGACCCGCGCCGCCGGCCGTTCGGCGCGCTGCTGCAGGCCGCCTGGGAGCGCTATCGCCGCCCGTTGATCGTTGCCGAGACCAGCCACATCGGCGTCGGCCGCGCACGCTGGCTCGACGAGGTCGCCGGCGAGGTCGCGCAGGCGCGTGCCGCCGGCATTCCGGTCGAGGGCCTGTGCCTGTACCCGCTGGTCGACCGGCCCGACTGGAGCGACGCCGCGCACTGGCACCACAGCGGGCTGTGGGACGTCGACCATGCCGCGCCGCAGCCACGGCAACGCCTGCTGGTGCCCGACTACGCCGCCGTGCTGGCCGACTGGCAGGCGCGCCTGCCGGGGCCGCCGGCGTTGCCGCTCGCCGAACCCGCCGCCGACCCCCTTCCCGCATCCACCCCGCACGGAGCCATCCCATGCCCCACCTGATCGTTTTCTCCCACCTGCGCTGGGACTTCGTCCACCAACGGCCGCAGCACCTGCTGTCGCGGCTCGCGCGGCAGTTCCACATCGTCTTCGTCGAAGAGCCGATGCGGCGCGCCGGCGCGCCGCGGCTGGCGGTGCGCCAGGCTTCGCCGAACGTCGACGTGGTGGTGCCGCACACGCCGATCGACGCGACCGGCTTCCACGACGACCAGCTGCCGCTGCTGAAACCGCTGCTCGCCGAGTACCTGGCCGAGCACGGCGTCGCCGAGGACGTGGTGTGGTTCTACACGCCGATGGCGCTGCCGCTGCTGAGCGGCTTGAAGCCGCGCGTCGTGGTGTACGACTGCATGGACGAGCTGACGGCCTTCAAGGACGCGCCGCGCCAGTTGCGCCAGCGCGAGAGCGCGCTGCTGCGGCTGTCGCAGCTGGTGCTGACCGGCGGGCCGCGCCTGTACGACGCCAAGCGCGGGCTGCATCCGAACGTGCACTGCCTGCCGAGCTCGGTCGATGCGGCGCACTTCGCGCCGACCCGGCTCGCGCGGGCAAAAGCCACGCCGGCGACGGCATCGGAGCACGGCGAACTCGCACGGGTCCGCCTGCTGCAGGGCGGGTTGCCGCACCCGCGGCTCGGCTTCTTCGGCGTGATCGACGAGCGCTTCGACCACGCGCTGCTGGCCGCGCTGGCCGATGCGCGGCCGAACTGGCACTTCCTGATGGCCGGCCCGGTCGTCAAGATCGACCCGGCGGCGCTGCCGCAGGCCGCCAACATCCACTGGATGGGCATGCAGCCCTACGAACGCCTGCCCTTCCTGATGGCCGGCTGGGACGTCTGCCTGATGCCGTTCGCGCTGAACGAATCGACGCGCTTCATCAGCCCGACCAAGACGCTGGAGTACATGGCCGGCGAGAAGCCGGTGGTCAGCACGCCGGTGCACGACGTGGTCGCGCTGTACGGCGACCTGGTGCGCATCGCGGCCACCCCGGACGACTTCCTGAGCGCCTGCGAAGCCGCGCTGGCCGAGACGCCGTCGCAGCGCGCGGCGCGCATCGGCGCGATGCGCGACCGCGTCGCGCAGACCTCGTGGGACCGCAGCGCGGCGAAGGTGCTGAAGCTGCTGACGGTCGAACTCGCGAAGCGCGAGACCGGCGAGCCGGTGCCGCCGTCGGCGGTGCACACGCTGGCCGGCATCGGCGGCACGCCGTCGGCCGCCGCCGCACCCATGGCCGCCGCCGGCCGCCGCGGCACGCACCACGTGCGCCACCTGGTGATCGGGGCCGGCCCGACCGGCCTGGCCGCCGCGCACGAGCTGGGCCAGGGGGCGGCCCGCGGCGACACGCTGCTGGTCGAGCGCGAGGAGCAGGTCGGCGGCTGGTGCCGTTCGGTGCAACAGGACGGCTTCACGTTCGACCATGCCGGCCACATCATGTTCTCGAACGATGCGCACGTGCTGGCGCTGTACCAGCGCCTGCTCGGCGACAACCTGCACTGGCAGAACCGCGAGGCCTGGATCTGGAGCCACGGCACCTACAGCCGCTACCCGTTCCAGGGCGCGCTGCACGGGCTGCCGCCGAAGGTGCTGACCGAATGCCTGGTCGGCGCGATCGAGGCGCGCTTCGGCCCGCTCGACGGCAACGGCACCAAGGTGGCCGAGGCCGAGCCGCCGCGCCACTTCGAGGAGTTCATCCACCGCGTCTGGGGCACCGGCATCGCGCGCCACTTCGCGCTGCCGTACAACCGCAAGCTGTGGGCGGTGCCGCTGTCCGAGATGGAGACCTCGTGGCTGGGCGGCCGCGTGCCGCTACCCGACCTGGCGCAGATGATCGCCGGCGCGGTCGAGCCGGTGCCGGCGCCGATGGGGCCGAATGCCCGCTTCGGCTACCCGCTGCGCGGTGGCTTCCAGGCGCTGATGGACGGCTTCCTGCCGCTGCTGAACTGCGAGCTGGCGCTGAAGACCTCGGTGCTGCAGATCTCGCCGGCGCGGCGCACCGTGCGGCTGGACGACGGCCGCTCGATCGGCTTCGATGCACTGGTCAGCACGATGCCGCTGCCACGCCTGGTCGAGGCCTGCGGCGACGAGGCGCCGCCCGAGGTGCGGCAGGCCGCGCTCGGGCTGCGCCACGTGTCGGTGCGTTGCGTCAACCTCGGCGTGCGGGTCGGCGGCGGGCGCCGGCGCCTGACCGACAAGCACTGGGTCTACTACCCGGAAGACAGCGTGTTCCACCGCATCTTCGTGCAGGGCAACGCCAGCCCGCACTGCAGCCCGCCGGGCTGCTGCGGGCTGATCTGCGAGATCACCTATGCGCCGTCGAAGCCGCTGCCCTGCGACGGCGCCGCGCTGGTCGAGCGCGTGATCGCCGACGCGCGCCGCGTCGGCATGCTGGCGGACGACGACGAGGTGATCTCGGCCGGCCAGCTCGACATGCCCTGCGCCTACGTGGTGTACGACCATGCGCGCGCCGCCAACGTCGCGACGCTGCGCGACTGGCTGGCCGGCTTCGACATCGTGCTGGCCGGCCGCTACAGCGAATGGGAGTACTACAACTCCGACCACGCGTTCATCGCCGGGCGGCGCGCCGCCGAGCAGACGCGCGAGCGGCTGGCCAATGCCGCCACCCGCGTGCAGGCCGGCTGACGCGCGGGACCGCACGATGGTGATCGATGCCCACCTGCACTGCACCGGGCGCGAGACGAGCGACGACGTGCTGCGCTCGCTCGACGAGGCGCAGATCGATGTCGGCGTGCTGCTCGCGCCCTTCCTCGGCGACGGCTACTCGCTGGACGACGCCGCATCGCTGCGGCGCGCCAATGCCCACCTGTCGGCGCTGGTGCGCGGGCACCGCGACCGGCTGGTCGGCTTCGCGGTGGTGGACCCGCGCTCGCCCGAGGCCGCGCACGACCTGCGCCATGCGGTCGAGACGCTGGGGCTGCGCGGCGTCAAGATGGTGCCGACCGGCTGGTACCCGTACGACGCGCAGGTGCAGCCGGTGTTCGCGATGGCCGCCGAGCTGCGGCTGCCGGTGCTGTTCCACAGCGGCATCTTCATCGACGGCCGTTCCGGCCGCTTCTGCCGGCCGGCCTTCTTCGAGGTGATGCGCGACCACCCCGGCACCCGCGTCGCGCTCGCGCACCTGGGCTGGCCGTGGACCGACGAGGCGATCGCCGTCGGGCTGATCGACCGCATCCACGGCGTGCCGCCGGAGCGTGCGCAGTTCCGCTTCGACATCTCGTTCGGCCCGCCGCCGCCGTACCGGCGCGAGGTGCTGCAGCGCGCGCTGGAGGTGCTGGGCGCCGGCGCGCTGCAATTCGGCAGCGACTGCTTCCTGCCCTGCCCGGGCCACGAGATCGCGACCCGCCGGCGCTGGGTACAGGAGCTGCTCGACGAGCTGGCGCTCGACGAGGCCGCGCGCGCGCAGATCTGGTCCGGCACCGCGGCGGCCTGGCTCGGGCCCGCGCTCGAACCCCGGCCGGGGCCCACGGCGGCCCGCTCGCCGTCCTCCCCGTCCCGCGCAGCCGGCCACGCCGCCGGCTGGCTGGGCGGCTCGCGCCCGATGGCGCCTCTTTGCTGCTGACACCATGGGCACTCCCGCGAACCTGCATTCCGTCTCGCTGTCCTCCCCCACCGCACCGCCGGCCGCCGGCGGACCGACCCGCGTGCTCGAAGTCGTCGGCAACGCGATCGTCGGCGGCATGGAGAACTGCGTGCTGCGGCTGATCGAGCAATTGCCGCGCGCGCAGTTCGCGGTCACCGTGCTGTGCCCGTGCGAAAGCCGGTTCACCGACCGGCTGCGCGCGCTCGACGTCGACGTGCTGACCGCCGCGATGCCCGACGACCCGCCGTGGGCGTCGATCATGACCACCTGCGCGCTGGTGCGCGCCGGCGGCATCGACGTGCTGCATGCCCACATGCCGAACGCCCACCTGCTGGCCGGGCTGGTCGGCAAGTTGTGCGGCAAGCCGGTCATCGCGACCGTGCACAGCCGGCACGTCACGCCGATGGACCTGGAGGTGCACCGGCTCGCCGGCACGCACCTCAGCGTGGTGTGCCGGCACAGCCACCTGCACGCGCTGAGCATGGGCGTCGACGCGGCGCAGCTCAGCTGCATCCCGAACGGCGTCGACACGCAGGTGTTCCGGCCGCGCGACGGCCGCCATGGCGACGGCGGCGATGACGACCTGCGCCGCCATTTCGGGCTCGCCGAGGGCGACCCGCTGATCGGCTTCGTCGGCCGGCTGTCGCCGGAGAAAGGCCCCGAGGTGTTCCTGCGCGCCGCGCTGCTGCTGCGCGCCACGCTGCCGCGCGCCCGCTTCGTGCTGGTCGGCGACGGGCCGCTGCGCGCGTCGGTGCAGCAGTTCATCGAGCGCTTCGGCCTCGGCGATGCGGTGCTGCCGGCCGGCGTGCGCGACGACATGCCGGCGGTGTGGCGGCAGCTCGACGTGCTGGTCAACACCTCGCAGTCCGAGGCGATGCCGCTCGCGCTGATGGAGGCGATGGCCAGCGGCCTGCCGGTGGTCGCGAGCCACGTCGGCGGCGTGCCCGACCTGGTCGACAGCGGTGCCACCGGCTGGCTGACCGGCCCGCGCGATGCCGAGGCGGTCGCGCACCACCTGGCGCAGCTGTTCCAGACGCCCGGCCTCGCGGCCCGCATGGGCGCGCAGGCGCGGGCGCGCGCCGTCGCCCGCTTCGAGCTGGCCGACAGCGTGCGGCGCACCGCGGCGCTGCTCGCGCAGCTGGCGGCGCGCGGCAGCGGCCTGCGTGCCGCGATCGGCGCGGTGCCGGCCGCGCGTCGCAGCGCCAACGCGAAGCTCACGCCATGACGGCGCCGCTGGTGCTGGTGACCGGCGGTGCAGGCTTCCTCGGCAGCCACCTGTGCGACCGCCTGCTGGCGCGCGGCGACGCGGTGCTGGTGCTGGACGACTTCTCGACCGGCGATGCGTCGCACCTGGCCCACCTGGCGGCGTCGCCGCACCGCGACCGGTTCACGCTGCGGCAGCACGACATCGCGCAGCCGTGGCCGGCCGACCTGCCGCCGCTGCGCCGCATCTACAACCTGGCGTGCCCGGCCAGCCCGGCGCACTACCAGCGCCACCCGGTGCAGACCACGCTGACCAGCACGCTCGGCATGTGGCATGCGCTCGAGGCGGCGCGTCGCGACGGCGCGCGCGTGCTGCAGGCCTCGACCAGCGAGGTCTACGGCGACCCCGAGGAGCACCCGCAGGCCGAGTCCTACCGCGGCCACGTCAACCCGATCGGCCCGCGCGCCTGCTACGACGAAGGCAAGCGCGTCGCCGAAACCCTGTGCATGGCCTGGCACCGCGAGCACGGCAGCGAGGTGCGCATCGTGCGGCTGTTCAACAGCTACGGCCCGCGGCTGCGGCCGGGCGACGGGCGCGTGGTCAGCAACTTCATCGTGCAGGCGCTGCGCGGCGAGCCGCTGACGGTCTACGGCGACGGCAGCCAGACGCGCAGCTTCTGCTACGTCGACGACACCGTCGACGGGCTGCTGCGCATGATGGACAGCGCGATCGAAGGCCCGATCAACCTCGGCAACCCGGTCGAGCACACGGTGCTGGAACTGGCCGAGCTGGTGCTGCGGCTGACCGGCAGCCGGTCGGCCATCGAGCGGCGCCCGCTGCCGCCCGACGACCCGAAGCGCCGCCGGCCCGACATCTCGCGGGCCGGCCACCACCTGCAGTGGTCGCCGCGGGTGTCGCTGGAAGACGGGCTGCGCGAGACGATCGCGTACTTCCGGCAGATGCCGGCCGCGGACGCCGGCAGCGCTCAGCGCTTCTCGACGATGAACGAGCCGATCGCCAGCACGTCCAGCGGCGTGCTGTAGAAGGCCTCGACCGCCGCGCGCGGCGTGCAGACGATCGGCTCGCCGCGCACGTTGAACGAGGTGTTGACCAGCACCGGCACGCCGGTCAGCTCGCCGAAGGCCTTCAGCAGCGCATGGAAGCGCGGGTTCGTCTCGCGGTCCACCGTCTGCACCCGCGCCGTGCGGTCGGTGTGGCAGGCCGACGGAATGCGGTCGCGCCGGCCCGGCAGCACGTCGTAGGTGAACAGCATGAACGGCGAGCGCCCGCCGTTCGCATCGGCCGGTGCGAACCACTGCGGCAGGTCCTCGACCGGGACGGCCGGCGCGACCGGCCGGAAATCCTCGCGGTCCTTCAGCTCGTTCAGGCGTGCCTGCATCTGCGGCGTGATCGGCGACGCGAGGATCGAGCGGCCGCCGAGCGCGCGCGGCCCGAACTCCATGCGGCCCTGGAACCAGCCGACGATGCGGTTGTCGGCCAGCAGCCGCGCCACCTCGTCGGCCAGCGCATCGCTGCGCCGGTACGGCAGCTTGGCCCAGGTCAGCAGCGCCTCGATCTCGTCGTCCTCGAAGCCGGGGCCGAGGTAGACGTGGTCCATCTGCCAGCGCCGCGGCGCCAGCGTATCGACCGCGTGCAGCGCGCGGTCGTCCGGCTCCAGGCCGCGGCGTTCGCGCGCATCGGTCCACAGCGCGGCGCCGAGCGCGGTGCCGGCATCGCCGGCAGCAGGCTGCACCCACACCGCGTCGAAGATGCCGCTGTCGCGCAGCCGCGAGTTCATCACGCAGTTCAGCGCGACGCCGCCGGCCATCGCCAGCTGCCGCTCGCCGCTCGCCTCGCGCAGCCAGCCGGCCAGCGCGAGCACGGTGTCTTCCAGCACGTCCTGCAGCGACGCGGCGAGGTCGAGGTCGCGCTCGGCGAGCTCGCTGCCGGCCTCGCGCTTCGGGCCGACCAGCGCGTCCAGGTCGACCGGCGCGATCGTGTAGAGGCCGTCGCGGCCGATGCGCACCTGCTCGCGCAGCGCACCGGCGTAGCGCGGCGTGCCGAGCGCCGCCAGCGCCATCACCTTGTATTCGTCGCTCGACCGCAGGAAGCCGAGGTGCGCGGTGACCTGCTCGTACAGCATGCCGAGCGAGCTCGGCATCAGCACCTCGCCCATCGGCTCGTAGCGGCTGTCGCGATGGCGGCCGTAGGTGGTGGTGGCGTGCTCGCCGCGCCCGTCCAGCGTCATCACCGCGCAGCGCGCGAACGGCGCGGCCAGGAAGGCGCTGGCCTGGTGGCACAGGTGGTGGTTGACGAAATGCCAGCGGTACGGCGCCGCGTCGGCGCGCACGCCGGCCAGCCGGCGGCGCAGGTGGTGCGGTGCGCCGTCGGCGAGCTGGCGCGGCGCGTTGACGATGTAGGCGGCGAACAGCGGATCCCAGGGGTTCTCCCAGTCGCCGCCCGGTGCCAGCGACGGCTGCATCGGCAGCGTCAACCGGTCTGCCGGGCGGTCGCCGAGGAAGTGCTGCGGGTCGTAGCTGTAGGCCACGTGGTCGACGTCGCGCAGCGTGATGCCGGACTGGCGCAGGCAGAAGTCGATCGCGTGGTACGGCAGCTCCCAGGCCGAGAACGGCACCGGCCGCTTGCCGTGCTTGATGCGGGTGAAGCGCTCCTCCTCGGCGGCGGCGACGACGGTGCCGTCGACCACCAGCGCGGCGGCGGAGTCGTGGAAGGCGGCGTTCAGGCCGAGCGTGATCATCGGTGCACCTCCGTTCACGGCCACGAGGTTTCGCGCATCGGCAGCACGGTCACCTCCGGCACCACCGTCTCGTCCGGCTGGCTCAGCACGAAGCGCACCGCGTTGGCGACGTTCAGCGGGTCCTGCAGCACGCCCGGGTCGATGTCCGGGAAGCGGTCGAGCAGGAACGGCGTGCGCATGCCGCCGGCCACCACCGCCGACACCTTGATGCCCTGCGGCCGCAGCTCGGCATGCAGCGCGTGCGACAGCCCGAGCAGCCCCCACTTGGTCGCGTGGTACGCGGCGGCGTTCGGCCACGCGCGCTTCGACGCGGTCGACGCGATGTTGACGATGTGCCCGCCGCCGCCGCCCGCGGTCTTCGGGCCCATGATGGCCGCCGCATGCTTGGCCACCAGGAACGGCCCGGTCAGGTTGGTGCGCAGCACGCGCTCCCAGTCGTCGGCCGCCAGCTCGGCGATCGGCACGGTGATGTCGATCGCCGCGTTGTTGACGACCGCGTCGAGCCGGCCGAAGCGCTCGCGCACCTCGGACAGCATCGCGCGCACCTGCGCGTCGTCGCCGACGTCCAGCGGCAGCGCGACCGCCTCGATGCCGGCATCGGCCAGCACCGCGACCCGGTCCTGCGCGCGTTCGACCGCCAGGTCGGCGATGACCGGCTTCATGCCGGCCTCGCCCAGCACCTGCGCGATGGCCGCGCCGAGCCCGCGCGAGCCGCCGGTGACGACGACCACCTGGCCGCGCAACGAGGGAATGGAAGATGTCATGGGTTCTCCTTGGAAAGAAATGCCGCAGCCCGGAAAGGGCAGGCGGCGTGCCGCTCAGGCGGCGGCCCGGGCCGGCCCGCCGCGGCCAGCCAGCGTGTACAGCGCGACCACCAGCTCGCGCGGCTCGACCGGCTTCACCAGGTGCACCTGGAAACCGGCCATCAGCGCGCGCACCCGGTCGTCCGGCTGCGCCAGCCCGGTCAGCGCGACGGCCGGCATGCGCTGCTCCAGCGGCACGCGGCGCTGGTCCTCCAGCTGCCGCACGCGGCGCATCACGCCGTAGCCGTCCTCGTCGCCGAGCACGATGTCGCAGACCATCAGCGCCGGCCACAGGCTGGCCGGGTGGCGCCCCAGCCAGTCGAGCGTCGCGCTGCCGCTGTCGAACAGCAGCACGTCGGCGCCCTCCACCTCCAGCACCATGCCGAGCGACTCGCGCGCGTCGGCGCTGTCGTCCACCACCATCACGCGCAGCCCGGCCAGCGGCTGCGGCGCCAGCGGCAGCACCGGCTGCGTCGGCACCGCATCGGCGACGATCGCGCGCAGCGGCAGGTCGACCCGGTAGCGCATGCCGTTCAGCGCGCCCGGCGGCTCGATCGAGAAGCTGCCGCCCTGGCGCTCGACAGTCGAGCGCAGCTGCATCGGGTCGAGCGGCGTCTCGGTGCCGTGCGGCAGCGGCATCTCATCGTTGGCGGCCGCCGGCAGCCCGTTGCCGGCCGCGTGGCGGCCGTCGGTCACGCTCAGGCAGGCGTTGCCGTCGCGCCGTTCCAGCTTCAGCTCGACGCGCCCGCCCGGCGGCGTCGCCTGCACCGCCCACATGCCGAGCTCGCGCAGCACCTGGGCCAGCGTGCTCGGGTCGCCGGTGATGCTGGCGTTGTCGATGTCGATGTCGGTGTAGAGCCGCACCTGGCGCGCGTCGATGGCCGCGCGCAGCCCGTCGATCGCGTTCGCGACCAGCGCGACCAGGTTGACCGGCTGGCGCGCCATCTGCCGCTCCAGCCGCTCGAACTCCTGCTGCTGGCGCTGCAGGTTCCACAGCTGCGCATACAGCCCGTCTCGCGCCAGCAGCGCATCGTGGCGGCCACGCTCGACGATGCGGCCCTTGTCGAGCACGACGATCTCGTCGGCATTCACCACGGTCGACAGCCGGTGCGCGATGACCAGCGTGGTGCGGCCCTGCGCGATGCGGTCCAGCTCGCCCTGGATCGCCCGCTCGGCCCGGGTGTCGAGCGCCGAGGTGGCCTCGTCGAAGATCATGATCGGCGGGTTCTTCAGGAAGGCGCGCGCGATCGCGATGCGCTGCTTCTCGCCGCCCGACAGCTTCATGCCGCGCTCGCCGACCACGGTCTCGTACTGCTGCGGCAGCGACAGGATGAACTCGTGCACCTGGGCCGCCTTGGCCGCCTCGACCACCTCGGCGATGCCGGCGCCCTGGCGGCCGTACGCGATGTTGTAGGCGATCGTGTCGTTGAACAGCACGGTGTCCTGCGGCACCACGCCGATCGCCTCGCGCAAGGACCGCAGCGTCAGCGCGCGCACGTCCTGGCCGTCGATCGCGATGCGCCCGCCGTTCACGTCGTACAGCCGCAGCACCAGCCGCGCCAGCGTCGACTTGCCGGAACCGCTGCCACCGACCACCGCCACCGTGCTGCCGGCCGGCAGCTCCAGGTCGACGTCGCTGAGCACCTGGCGGCCGGCCTCGTAAGAGAAGTCGACGTGCTCGAAGGTGATCCGGCCGCCGCGCGGCTGCAGCGCGGTGCTGCCGATGCGGTCCTCGATGTCGGGCTTCTCGTCGAGCAGCGCGAACAGCTTCTCGGTGTTGACCAGCGCATCGCTCGCCTCGCGGAACACGAAGCCCAGCGCATTCAGCGGCAGGCAGACCTGGATCACGTAGGCATTCAGCAGCACCAGGTCGCCGACCGTCATCAGACCGCGCACCGTCTGCTGGCCGGCCAGCAGCATCACCGCCGCGACGCCGGCGGCGATCACCGCGCTCTGCCCGATGTGCAGCGCCGACAGCATGCGCTGGTTGGTGACGGTGCCCGCGACCCACTGCTCGCAGATCGCGGCATAGCGCTCGCGCTCGTAGTCCTCGCGGGCGTGGCTCTTGACGGTCTCGTAGTTCAGCAGGCTGTCGACCAGCCGGCCGTTGGCGCGCGAGTCCATCTCGTTGACGCGGCGCTGCCGCAGTTCGCGCTTCTGCGTCAGCAGCGTGGTCAGCGTCGCGTAGACGACGAAGGTGACGACGATGATCAGCGTGAACCAGACGCTGTAGTTGAAGGCCAGCACGCCGAGCACCGCGACGAACTCGGCCAGCGTCGGAACCACGGTGAACAGCCCGGCACCGAGCAGGAAGCCGACGCCGCTGGTGCCGCGCTCGACCTCGCGGATCAGCTGCCCGGTGTTGCGCTGCACGTGGAAGCGCGGGCTCAGCGACATCAGGTGCGCGAAGCTGCGCTGCGACACCGCGGTGACGGTGCGCTGCGTGACCGGCGCGAACACGAGGTCGCGCAGCTCGGTGAACAGCGTGCCGAGGAAGCGCAGCAGCGCATAGCCGAGCAGCAGGAAGACCGGCACCACCAGCACCATCGGCGGCCCGCTCGCGGCGATGCCCGCACTGGCGGCCGCCGACGCGGCGCCGGCCGCCAGCGCGGCGCTCGCCGGCTCGGCCAGCCCGTCGGGCCGGCTGAACTGGTCGACGATCGCCTTCAGCACCAGCGGCACCACGACGCCGGCCGCCTTCGCGAGGACCAGCAGCACGAGCGCCAGCGCCGCGCGGCCGCGGTGCTGCCAGGCCGCCGCCCACAGCCCGGCGAAGACGCGGCGCCGGTCGAAGGTGGCCGCCATCGTTGCCGTCGCGCGGATTCAGGCGACCGCGCCGTCGCGCGCCGCCTGCGCCTCGTCGGCGCGCCGCCGCCCGACCGAGTCGACGCGCAGCTGGTGCCGGTACTTCGTGACGGTGCGCCGCGCGACCACCAGCCCCTGCCGCGCGAGCCGGCGCGTGATCTCGGCATCCGACAGCCGCTGGCCGGCCTCCTCCTGCTCGAGCATCTCCTTGATCAGCCCGCGCACCGCCGTGCCGGAGTAGGCCAGGCCGCCGTCGCCGGCCGTCATCGCGCGCGAGAAGAAGTACTTCAGCTCGAACACGCCGCTCGGCGTCGCGATGTACTTGTTGCTGGTGACGCGCGAGACGGTGGATTCGTGCACCCCGACCTCGTCGGCGATCTCGCGCAGCCCGAGCGGCTTCATCGCCGGCGGGCCGTAGTCGAAGAACAGGTGCTGGCGCTTCACGATCGCCTGCGCGACGCCGAGGATGGTGGCGAAGCGCTGCTCGACGTTGCGCAGCGTCCAGCGCGCCTCGCGCAGCTGCTCGGCCATCTGCGGGTGCGATTCGTCGCCGCGCTGGCGCGAGAACAGATCGGCGTACACCCGGTGCAGCCGCACCCGCGGCACCACCGCCGGGTTCAGCTGCACCAGCCAGCGCGAGTGGCCGCGGCGCACGATCACGTCGGGCGTGACGTAGCGGATGTCGGCATGGCCGAGCCGCCAGCCCGGCCGCGGGTCGAGCCGGCGGATCGCCGCGCAGGCGTCGGCCACCAGCGGCAGCGGCCGCCCGAGGATGCGCGCCAGCGCCGCCATGTCCTTGCCGGCCAGCGCGTCCAGCCGCTCCGCAATGATGAGCCGCGCCAGCGCGCGCTGCTCCGGGCAGGCGATGGCGCCGAGCTGCAGCGACAGGCACTCGACCACGTTGCGCGCGCCGACGCCCGCCGGTTCGAGCGACTGCACGCGGCGCAGCGCGATCTGCAGTTCGTCCGGCGTCGCCGGCGGGTCGAGCGCCGTCACCTCGACCAGCTCGTCGAGGCTGTCCAGGCGCAGGTAGCCGTCGTCGTCGAGCGAGTCGACGATGGCCTTCGCCAGCGTCAGATCGCGCGGCGGCAGCGGCAGCACGTGCAGCTGGCCGTGCAGCGCGTCGGCCAGCGAGGTCGGTGCGGCGACACGGTTCATCGGCGACGACTCGCCGTCGTCGCCGCGCGGCGCGTCGCTGCCGCCGCCGGCCGCCCCGCCGGCCAGGTGCCAGTCGTCGCGCTCCTCGGCGGCGTCGGGCCCGGTGCCGGGCACGGCGTCGATCTCGGGATCGGACTCGGGGCCGGGATCGCCCGGCCCCTCGCCGACCGCCGAGGCCGGCAGGATGCCGCCGATCGCCAGCCCCTGCGGCAGCGGCGGTCCCTCGTCCTCGACCGGTTCGAGAAAAGGGTTGCTGTCGAGCGCCTGGCGCACTTCCTGCGCAAACTCCATCGACGACAGCTGCAGCAGGCGCACCGCTTGCTGGAGACGGGGTGAAAGAGCCTGATGCTGCCGCTGGTCGGCACGCAAGGTCAACGCAGACATGGGACGGAGCCTCCGGTCTCGTGTGGGTTTCAGATGCACCGAAAAGGCAAGGCCCATGCCGCACGCCGACACCGCTGTTTTTTTGCTGGCGCTGCCTGCGCAGAACGCGCCGGCGGTCGTCCCGCGCCGCCCGCGGGCTTCGTGTCGGCGCTTTCCGTTTCCAGCAGTTTTTGCTGCAATCGGCGTGCCGCAACCCGGCGGGGGATCGCGATGAAGCGACCGTCCGTGCAGGCCCTGCGCCAGCGCTTCGACGGCATGCAGCTGTCGCTGCGCAGCACGCTGCTGCTGGTGCTGCTGCTGGCGGCGGTGCCGATCGCCGCGCTGATGTCGTGGCAGATCCTCGACGAGCTGCGCAGCGACGAGGCGCGGCGGCAGGCGCGGCTGGCCGCGGCCTCGACCGCGCTGTCGAAGGCGGTCGAGCGCGAGCTCGAATCGTCGATCGACGCGCTCAACATCCTCGCGGTATCCGACAGCCTGCGCGGCGGCGACATGGGCGCGTTCGCCCGCGGGCTGGCCGCCGCCGGCCGGCTGCGCGCCGGCTGGCAGGGCGCCTTCGTCGCCGATGCCGACGGCACGCTGCGGCTGGACACCGCGACGCCGGGCCGGCGCGACAGGTTGCGGCTGCCCGACCTGCAGCGCGTCGGCCCGGGGCTCGGCGCGGTCGTCTCCGACCTCGTCACCGAGCCGGGCAGCCGGCAGTACGCGACGGCGGTGATGGTGCCGCTGCCGGCGATGCGGCCCGATCCGTCGGGCCGGGATGCGCCGCCCCGGGTGCTCGGTGTCTGGATCCCGCTGCGCACCTGGCAGTCGCTGATCGAACACGCGGTGCCGCTGGACGCCGGCATCAGCACGCTGTGCGACGGCCAGGGCCGGGCCATCGCCCGCACCGAGGCGCCGGAGCGCTTCGTCGCGAGCCCGATGTGCCGCGGCGCGGTCGAGCCTGCCGTCATGCGGCTGCCGCAGCCCGAACTCGGCGACGCCTACGTCGCGCAGCAGCAGGTCGCCGGCAGCGGCTGGCGGGTGATGGTGTCGAACGCCGCGATGCCGCTGGAGCAGGCGCAGCGCGCCGCGGTCGCCACCGCGCTCGCGACCGTCGGCGCCTGCCTGCTGCTCGGCTGGTCGGTCGCGCTGCTGATGGCGCGGCGCATCACGCGGCCGCTGCAGCGGCTCGCCGCGGGGCTGGACGCGACCCCGTCGCACGGCCCGCAGGTGCGCGAGATCGAGGCGCTCGGCGAAGCGATGCGCCAGGCGCGCGAACGCGACAGTGCGGCCCGCGCCGAACTGGAGCGCCGCGCCGAGGAGTTCGAGACGCTGTTCACCTGCACGCCGGTCGGGCTCGCGTTCGCGCACGACGTCGACTGCCGCGTGGTCACGCACAACGCCGCGATGGACCGGCTGTTCGGCCCGTCGCCGCAGGCCGGCAGCAACGGCGACGACGGCTGGCAGATGCTGCGCGACGGCCGGCCGCTGCCGCGCTGCGACTGGCCGCTGTGCGTGGCGGCGCGCACCGGCGAGCCGGTCGAGACCGCCGAGCTGGAGGTGCAGCTGCCGGGCCGGCCGCGCCAACGCGTGCTCGCGAGCGCGATGCCGCTGCGCGACGACGACGGCCGCCCGCGCGGTGCGATCGGCGCGCTGGTCGACATCAGCGACCAGGTGCGCGCGAAGAACGAGCTGCTGCAGAGCAACGGCCGCCTGCGCGAGAGCCAGCGGCTGGTGGAACTGGCGCAGGAGGTCGGCCAGGTCGGCTTCTTCGAGTACCACGTCGCGCAGGACCTGCTGACCTGGACGCCCGGCCAGGCCCGGCTGCTCGGACGCGACGGGCAAGCGCTCGCGGGCACGCTGGCCGAGCTGCTCGACCTGGCGGAACCCGACGACCGGCGCGACATGGAGCTGGTGCTGCTGCGCGCCTTCGCCGCGCGGCGCGCGAGCGAGAACCTGGAATACCGCATCGCGCTGCCGGACGGCCGCGAGCGATGGATCTCGACGCGCGTGGCGATCAGCTACGGCGACGACGGCCGGCCCTGCCAGCTGCTGGGCGTCAGCATCGACGTCAGCGACCGGCGCCGCGCCGAGCGGGCGACCGTCGCGCTGATGGCGCACGAGCAGCAGGCGCGCGAGAAGGCCGAGGCGGTGAACCGCGCGAAGGACGAGCTGCTCGCGATGCTGGGCCACGAGCTGCGCAACCCGCTCGGCGCGATCTCGTCGGCGGCCGAAGTGCTGGCCAGCCGGCCGCCGCCCGCGCTGGTCGCGAGCGCCTGCGAGATCATCGCGCGCCAGACCCGCCACCTGACCCGCCTGATGGCCGAGATGCTGGACACCACGCGGCTGATGTCGGGCCAGATGGCGCTGGTGCGCCAGGTGTGCGAGCTGGCGCCGCTGGTGCACTCGGCGCTGGCCCCGCTGCAGGCCGGTGCGGCGGCGAGCGGCCATGCACTCGCGCTCGCGCTGGACGAGGCCTGGGCCGAAGTCGACCCGCTGCGCATCGAGCAGGCGATCTCGCAGCTGGTCGGCAACGCGCTGAAGTACACGCCGGCCGGCACCACGGTGCGGATCCGCCTCGAACGCGACGGCGGCGAGGCGGTGCTGCAGGTCGGCGACGACGGCCCCGGCATCGCGCCCGACCTGCTGCCGCGCATCTTCGACCTGTTCGCGCAGGGCGAGCGCCGCAGCGACCGGCGCGACGGCGGCCTCGGCCTCGGGCTGACGGTGGCCAAGCGGCTGGTCGAGCTGCACGGCGGCACGATCGGCGTCGACAGCGGCGCCGACGGCACCTGCTTCGAGATCCGGCTGCGCGGCGTGGCGGCGCCGGCCACGTCGCAGGCGCCGGCCTGGCGACCGCCGGTCGCGCCCCGCCGGGTGCTGGTGATCGAAGACAACGCCGATGCGCTGGCCGCGCTGCACGGCCTGTTGAGCGTCGACGGCCACGAGGTGCTGTCGGAAAGCGATGGCGGCGCCGGGCTCGCGGCGGTGCTGACGCAGCGCCCCGACCTGGTCATCGTCGACATCGGCCTGCCGACGCTCGACGGCCTGCAGATCGCCCGCCACGCCCGCGCGAGCGGCTACCCGGGCCGCAT
Source organism: Rhizobacter sp. SG703 (assembly GCF_012275445.1). GTDB lineage: Bacteria > Pseudomonadota > Gammaproteobacteria > Burkholderiales > Burkholderiaceae_C > Rhizobacter. Next base: position 525,522 of record NZ_JAAZQK010000001.1, read on the forward strand.
GGTCGCGCTGACCGGCTACGGCCGCGAAGACGACGTGCGGCGCTCGCTGAAAGCCGGCTTCGACGCCCACCTGGTGAAGCCGGTGCATGGCGAGCAGCTGCGCCGCCAGTTGAACGAAGTCTGATTGCGTCCTCGCAGAGCGCCCTCAGCTGAACCGATGTCCCTGTCCTTGTCCGCCACATCCCGAGGAAAGACCGAATGAGCCGAGTGCTGATCGTCGAAGACGATGCCGATGCCGCCCACATGATGGCCGCGCTGGTCGAGAAGGCCGGCTTCACCGTCGGCGTCGCGCACACGCTGCGCGAGGCGCGCCGCCAGCTGGCGATAGCCCCGCCCGAGCTGGTGCTGCTCGACCTGCAGCTGCCCGACGGCCAGGGGCTGGCGCTGTTCGACCCGCCGTCGGCGATCGCCGATGCGCAGGTGGTGCTGATCACCGGCCACGCGACGCTGGAAACGTCCATCCAGGCGCTGCGGCTGGGTGCCGCCGACTACCTGGTGAAGCCGGTCAGCGCCCGCCAGCTCGAAGGCGTGCTGTCGCGCGCGATGCCGCCGGCCACGCTGAACGCCGAGCTGGTCAGCGTGTCGCACGAGTGGCAGCGCAGCGGCCGCTTCGGCCTGCTGTGGGGCCGCTCCGAGCCGATGCAGCGGGTCTATGCGCAGATCTCGCGCGTGACCGGCACCTCGGTCAGCGTGCTGATCACCGGCGAGAGCGGCACCGGCAAGGAACTGGTCGCGCGCACGCTGCACGACCTGAGCCGGCGCCGCCACGCGCCCTTCCTCGCGATCAACTGCGGCGCGATCTCGCCGCAGCTGATGGAAAGCGAGATCTTCGGCCACGAGAAAGGCAGCTTCACCGGCGCCGAGCGGCAGCACCTGGGCTTCTTCGAGCGGGCGCACGCCGGCACGCTGTTCCTCGACGAGATCACCGAGATGCCGCTGGAGCTGCAGGTCAAGCTGCTGCGCGTGCTGGAGACCGGCACCTTCCTGCGGGTCGGCTCCAGCACCTACCAGGATGCCGACGTGCGCATCATCGCGGCCACCAACCGCCAGCCCGACCAGGCGGTGAAGAGCGGCCGGCTGCGCGAGGACCTGTACTACCGCCTGAACGTGTTCCCGCTGGCGCTGCCGCCGCTGCGCGAGCGCGGCGCCGACATCCCGCTGCTCGCCGAGCATTTCGCCGAGACCATCAGCGCGCAGGAGGGCGAGGCGCGGCGCTTCTCGGCGGCCGCGCTGCGCAAGCTGACGCAGTACTCGTGGCCGGGCAACGTGCGCGAGCTGCGCAACGTGGTGCAGCGCAGCTACGTGATGGCCGACGGCGCGACGATCACCGACGAATGGCTGCCGGTGGACGCCGAGCCGGCCCGCGCGCCGGCGGTGCGCGACGAGGACCACCTGTGCATCCCGCTCGGCACCTCGCTGGCCGAGGCCGAGCGGCAGCTGATCCTCGAGACGGTGCGGCACTTCAAGCACCACAAGGAGCGCGCCGCGGCGGTGCTCGGCGTCAGCCTGAAGACGCTCTACAACCGGCTGAAGGAGTACGGCGGCGACCGAAACGGGACGGACGGCGCGAAGGAGAAGTGACGCGGGCCGGAACGACGCCGGCCGGCGCGCCGCCACCGCCGTTCACTCGTCCGGCGGCGACGGCCGGTGCAGCAGCTGGCGCAGCGCACGGGCCTGCCGCCCCGCGCTGCGGGCCGCGGCGGCGAGGCGCGCGCTTTCCAGCGGGTCGCTGTCGCGGTGCTCGGCGGCACGGTGGGCCATCAGGCTTTCCTTTTCCTGCAGCGCGCGCAGCGCCGCCCACAGGGCCTCGTCCGCCCCCTCCGACACGGCCTGCTGCAGGCTGCGATCGGTGAACGCATGGCCGGTGTGGCAGCGCAGCCGGCGCGGCGCGACGTCGTCCAGCTCCCACAGCGCGCCCTGGCATTCGGGGCAGGTGAACATCGAGGGCCGGCCGATGGCCCGCAGGTGCTCGACGAAATTGCCCAGCCCGAGCATCAGTTGCTGCTCGTGGAAGAGGCGTTGGCGGGCGGGCGACATCGCGGCGAGCTCCTGGGCGGCGCCGGTGCCGTTGCCAGGCACGGCGGCGGCGCTGTCGACGGACCGGCCCGCCAGCGATGCCAGCAAGGCCGGCATCGCCGCCAGCGCCACGCAGTGGTCGACCCGCACATGGCGCAGTGCGCTGGCCGGCATGCCCGGCTCGGCCGCATCGGCCGGGTCCTGGACGACCGCGGTGCCGCCGACCGCCTTGATCGCCTGCAGGCCGGCGGTCCCGTCGTCCAGCGTGCCGGTCAGCACCACGCCGATCGCCTGCGCGCCGAATTCGAGGGCGGCGGACCGGAAAAGCGGGTCGATCGCCGGCCGCGTGTGGTTCTCTTTCGCGCTGCGCGTCAGTTCGATGTGCCCGCCCACCAGCACCATGTGCTCGTCGGGCGGCGCCACCCGCACGGTGCCCGCCCGCGGCAGCTCGCCGTGCCGTGCGGTCGCCACGTCGAGCGGGCACCGGCGCTGCAGCAGCTCCTGCAGGTTGCTGCGGTGCGCGCCGATGTGCAGCACCAGCAGCACCGGCGCCGGAAAATCCTTCGGCAATCCGGCTGTCAGATCGGTGAGCGCCGCGACGCCACCCGCCGAAGCACCGATCAGCACGATTCTGGAAGGTCGATTCATCTGCAGTCGACGAGGCGGCACACGGCCTGCGGGGGCAAGCGGCGTTCCCCTTCTTTTGCGGGTCAGCCCACCCGGTTTCTGCAACCGGCTGACGTAGCATTGTCGATTGCGCCTCGCATCGCAGATGCACTTGCAGCCAAGGGACAAGCACATGGACGCCATCGGTCCGGACCCCGCAGAACAAGACGCCGGCAGCGCGTTGCCGGACGGCCTGCCGCAGGAGGGATACGACAAGCTGCCGGTGATCGGCCTGGGCGGATCGGCCGGCGGCATCCCGGCCCTCACGGCGTTCTTTCGCACCGTGCCGGCGTCGCCCGGCGTCGCCTTCGTCGTGATCCTGCACCTGTCGCCCGAGCACGAGAGCACGTTGGCGGAACTGCTGCAGCGCCACACCTCGCTGCGCGTGGTGCAGGTGCGCCAGAGCGTGCAGATCGAGCCCGACACCGTCTACGTGATTCCACCGCGCAAGGCGCTGCAGATGTACGACGGCCACCTGCAGCTCACCGAGATGCCGGCGGCACGCAACGGGCCGGTGGCCGTCGACCTGTTCTTCCGCACGCTGGCCGACACCCACGGCTCGCACGCCGTCGCGGTGGTGCTGTCGGGCGCCGACAGCGATGGCGCGATGGGCATCAAGCGCATCAAGGAACGCGGCGGGCTGGCCGTCGCGCAAGACCCCGACGAGGCCGAGCACAACGGCATGCCGCGCGCGGCGATCGCGACCGGCATGGTCGACTGGGTGCTGCCGGTCGACGAGATCGCGCCGCGCGTGCTCGACTACATCCGGCTCGAGTCGAAGCTGCGCCTGCCGCCGGTGCACGGCCAGCAGCCGGTGGCCGACGCTCGCCAGCCGGACGGCGAGGCCGAGCTGCGCGAGGTGCTGAGCTTCCTGCGCACCCGCACCGGCCGCGACTTCTCGAACTACAAGCGCGCGACCATCCTGCGGCGCATCGCGCGGCGGATGATGGTCAACGGCGTGCAGGAGCTGGGCGAGTACCTGCGCTGCCTGCGCACGCTGCCCGGCGAAGCCGGCGCGCTGCTGCAGGACCTGCTGATCAGCGTCACCAATTTCTTCCGCGACGCCGACTGCTTCACGGCGCTCGAAGCGCACATCCCGCTGCTGTTCCGCGACAAGGCGCCGAACGACGCGGTGCGCGTCTGGGTGGCGGCCTGCGCGACCGGCGAAGAAGCCTATTCGATCGCGATGCTGCTGGCCGAGCACGCGCGCAAGCTCGAGACGCCGCCGCCGATCCAGATCTTCGCGACCGACCTCGACGAGGAGGCGATCCGCATCGCGCGCGAAGGCATCTATCCGCTGACGATCGCCGCCGACGTGCCGGAAGACCGGCTGCGCACGTTCTTCACCCGCGAGCACCGCGGCTACCGGGTGCGGCGCGAACTGCGCGAGATGGTGCTGTTCGCCGCGCACGACCTGCTGAAGGATTCGCCGTTCTCGCGGCTGCACCTGATGTCGTGCCGCAACCTGCTGATCTACCTGAACCGCGAGGCGCAGCAGCGGGTGTTCGAGACCGCGCGATTCGCGCTGCTGCCCGAGGGCCGGCTGTTCATCGGCGCGTCCGAGACGGTCGAGGACGACAGCCCGTATTTCTTCACGCTCGACAAGAAGCACCGCATCCACGCGCCGCGCCCGGTGTCGCGCGTCAGCATGCCGATGCCCAGCGGCGCCGGCTCGATCGCCCGCGCACTCGAATTGCAGAACGCGGCGCGCGCCAGCCCGATGGTCGCCGGCAGCTCGTTCTCGCGCGACCTGGCCGATGTGCGCCCGCTGGCCGACGCGAACGGCCGCTCGATCTCATGGGCCGAGCTGCATTTCAAGATGATCGAGATGCTGGCCCCGCCGTCGATGCTGGTCGACGGCCAGCACGAGATCGTGCACCTGTCGGGCAGCGCCGGCCGCTTCCTGCAGTTCAGCGGCGGCGAGCCGAGCCGCAACCTGCTGCGGGCCATCCACCCGTCGCTGCGCGTCGAGCTGCGCGCGGCGCTGTACAAGGCGGCGCTCGGCGAGGAGCGCATCACGGTGCCGCCGCTGGCGATCGACCTGGGCGGCGACCCGGTGGCGGTGCGCATCAGCGTGCAGCCGATGAACCAGGCGGCGCCCGGCATGCTGCTGGTGCTGCTCGAATCGGCGGCGGCCGGCGAAGCGCTCGAGCCGGCGCCGCGGCCGCCGGCGCCGGTCGAGGCCGACCCGTTGTCGCACCACCTCGACCGCGAACTGGAGCGGCTGAAGGCGCACCTGCGCGACACGGTGGAGCAGTACGAGGCCTCGACCGAGGAGCTGAAGGCCAGCAACGAAGAGCTGCAGGCGATGAACGAGGAGCTGCGTTCCGCGACCGAAGAGCTGGAGACCAGCCGCGAGGAGCTGCAGTCGATCAACGAGGAGCTGACCACCGTCAACCACGAGCTGAAGGGCAAGGTCGACGAGCTGGGCCATGCCAACAGCGACATGCAGAACCTGATGGACGCGACGGCGATCGCCACCGTGTTCCTCGACCGCGACCTGCGCATCACCCGCTACACGCCGTCGGCGGTCGAGCTGTTCAACCTGATCCCGACCGACGTCGGCCGGCCGCTGTCGCACCTGACCAACCACCTGAACTACCCGACGCTCGACGCCGATGCGCGGCGGGTGCTGCAGGGGCTGGTGCCGATCGAGCGCGAGGTCGACGATTCGCGCCAGAAGTGGTACCTGGTGCGCATGCTGCCGTACCGCACGGTGGACGACCGCATCGCCGGCATCGTGCTGACGCTGGTCGACGTGACCGAGCGCAAGCACGGCCAGGCGGCGCTGAGCGCGTCGGAAGAACGACTGCGGCTGGTGGTCGACAGCGCGGTCGAGTACGCGATCTTCTCGATGGACATGGAGCGCCGCGTGACCTCGTGGAACGCCGGCGCGCAGCGGCTGCTCGGCTTCACCGAAAGCGAGATCCTGGGCCAGAGTTGCGACGTGATCTTCACCGACGAAGACCGGGCCGCCGGCGTGCCGGAGCGCGAGCAGGCCACCGCGCTGCGCGAGGGCCGCGCGATGGACGAGCGCACCCATCAGCGCAAGGACGGCGAGCGCTTCTGGGCCAGCGGCGCGATGACACCGATGCGCGACGCCACCGGCACCGTGATCGGCGCCGTGAAGGTGCTGCGCGACCAGACCGCCGAACGCCTGACCAGCGACGCGCTGGCGCAAGGGCGGCTCGAACTGCTGCAGGCGCTCGAGGAAAAGGAGAAGGCGCGGCTCGAGCTGGAGGCCGCCGACGCCGCAAAGGACCGTTTCCTGGCGGTGCTGTCGCACGAGCTGCGCAACCCGCTGGCGTCGATCTCCGGTGCGTCCGAGACGCTGGCGGCCGGTGCGTCGAAAGGCGATGCGCACGAGCGCGCGATCCGCATCCTGCGCCAGCAGGTCGGCAGCATGCGCGACCTGCTGGACGACCTGCTCGACGTGTCGCGCCTGCGCCTGGGGCGTTTCGCGATGACGCAGCGGCGCGTCGCACTGCGCAGCGTGGTCGACGCGGCGGTCGAGACTGCGCGCAGCGAGATCGAACGCCGCGGCCACGAGCTGGGCGTCAGCCTGCCGGCCCGCCCGGTGATGCTGGACGCCGACCCGTCGCGGCTCAGCCAGGTGCTGTCCAACCTGCTGGTCAATGCGGCCAAGTACACCGACGACGGCGGTCGCATCGCGCTGACCGGCCACACCGAAGGCGCCCAGCTGGTGCTGACGGTGTCGGACAACGGCCGGGGCCTGGATGCGAAGGCGCTCGAATCGATGTTCGACATGTTCTGGCAGAGCGGCGAGATCGAGACCAAGAGCGCGCACAGCATGGGCATCGGGCTGTCGCTGGTGCGCAGCATCGTGCAGATGCACGGCGGCACCGTCGAGGCGCGCAGCGACGGCCCCGGCCACGGCAGCGCGTTCATCGTGCGGCTGCCGCTCGCTCCGACCGGCGACGAGCTGCCGGTGGACACCGACGACGGCGCCACGACGGCCGGCGACACCCGGCCCGCACCGCAGCGCATCGTGATCGCCGACGACAACGAGGACGCGTCGTGGTCGCTCGCGACGCTGCTGTCGGCCGAGGGCCACCTGGTGAAGACGGCTGTCAACGGCGTCGAGGCGATGGCCTGCATCGTCGAGATGGTGCCCGACGTCGCGCTGCTCGACATCGCGATGCCGGGGCTCGACGGCTACGAGGTGGCGCGGCGGGTGCGCAACGAGGAGTGGGGCCGCGGCATGCTGCTGATCGCCGCCACCGGCTGGGGCAGCGAAGCGGACCGGCAGGCCTCGTCGGCCTCCGGCTTCGATGCGCACCTGGTGAAGCCGATCGACGTCGCCAAGCTGAAGGAGCTGATCGCGCGCTGGCGGCGCCCGGCGTGACGCCTGCCCGCCGGCGATCGCTCAGCGCTGGTACACCCGCACGTAGTCGACGTCCATGCGCTGCGGGAAGGTCGTCGCACCGTTCGGCGCGCCCGGCCAGTTGCCGCCGACCGCGACGTTCAGCAGGATGTGGAAGCGCTTGTCGAACGGCGCCGGGAATGCGCCGCCGCTCGACCACCACTGCGTCTGCGTGTTGTACAGCGTGCCGTCGACGTAGTGGCGGATCACGCCGGCTTCCCATTCGACCGCGTAGACGTGGAAGTCGTTCAGGATGCTGCTCGCCGGCACGAAGGGCTTGCCGGAGTTGGTGTTGTTCGGCCAGCTGCCGCCGTAGTGCAGCGTGCCGTAGACGGTGTTGCCGCCGGCCGCGCCGGCGTTCACCGCTTCCATGATGTCGATCTCGCCGCTGGCCGCCCAGCCGCCGTAGACCGAATCGGACGGCAGCATCCAGAACGCCGGCCACAGGCCCTGCCCGCCCGGCAGCTTGATGCGCGCCTCGATGCGGCCGTACAGCCAGTCGCCCTTGTTCAGCGTGCGCAGCCGGGCCGAGGTGTAGTCGCGGCAGCCGTCGGTCGAGCAGAAGCGTTCCTTCAGCGCCTTGATGCTCAGCACGCCGTTGGCGACGGAGGCGTTCTCGGCCCGCGCGGTGTAGTACTGCAGCTCGTTGTTGCCGCCGCCGCCGCCGTTGACCTCGAAGCCCCACTTGGTGCCGTCGATCGTGCTGCCGTTGAACTCGTCCTGCCACACCAGGCGCCAGCCGGCCGGCGGCTGGGTCGGCGGCTGGTTGGGCGTGGTCGTGTCGCCGCTGCCGGCCGAGAAGGCCCAGCGCTGGTTGGCCTGCGTGCCGGTGCAGTCCCACTGCTGCAGCTTGCCGCCCGGCGCAGTGCTCCAGTCGGCCACGTCCAGGCACTTGCCGCTGTGGCGCGCGACGACCTGGTAGCCGTCGGGCGTCGCGTTGACGGTGAAGCGCTGGTTGTCGCCGGCGGTGTCGGTCCACTGCGTCAGCAGCGCGCCGCTGGCGGTCGAGACGCCGGCGATGTCGAGCGACTGGTGGGTCTGCGCGTTCGAGAAGCGGTAGGCGCCGCCCTGCTCCGGCAGCACGTCGAACTTCTGCGTATGCGCGCTGCCGCAGGCGGCCTGCACCGCAGGCGCGCCGGCAGCCGTGCTGCCCCCCTGGATGTCGACGCACAGGTGCGAGTGGTTCGAGCTGATGGTGTACTGCCCGACCGGCAGCGTGCCGCGGCCGGCGGCCGTCAGCGGGTAGAAGTGGTACTGCTGCGCGCCGCTGCCGTTGCAGCCCCATTGCTGGATGTTGGCGCCGTCGTTCAGCGAGGCGGCAGCGACGTCGACGCACCTGCTGCTGTTGACGTTGGTCAGCACGTAGCGGTTGCCCTGCACGCGCTCGATGCGGAAGCGCTGCGCATTGGTGCCGTTGTCGGCCCACTGCTGCACGTTGACGCCGTCGCCGGTGCCGGCCGACGCGACATCGACCGCCTTGCCGCTGGCGACGTTGACCAGCTTGTAGACGCCGGCCGACGGCTGCGAGACGTCGAAGGCCTGGGCCAGGTTCGAGTTGCAGCTCGCCTGCTGGATGTTGCCGCCGTCGGCGGTGCTGGCCGCGGCGACGTCGACGCACTTGCCGCTCAGCGCATTGACGATCACGTAGCGGCCGACCGGCAGCGTCGCGGTGGAGACGCCGGCGGCGGCTTCGCGGCCGGCGTCCTGGGCGTTGGCGTTGGCGCCGGCCTGCGCGGATGACGATGCGTCATCGCCACTGCCGCAGGCCGCGACGAGCGCCGCCGCGGCGATCGCCAGCGGCAGCAATGAAGTCCGGTGGCCCGCTGCGCGCGCCGTGCTGTGCGTTGTCATGCCCTGCTCTCCCCTGTGTGTGGCAGGCGGATTCTGGAGTTGTGCGGCGAGGCCGCGCACCGGGTCATTGCAACAAGCCGAAACCTGTCGACGCCGAGCAGAGCCGTGCCGTCCCAGCAGGCGAACGATGCCCGGATGCGTCGCGGCGATTGCGCCGTGTTACCAAACAGGCGGGGACACTGGAAACGCTTTCAGTCCGGCGGAGCGGAGCGCATCGCCGCTTCCTGAACCGCATCGAACAGCCCCTCAGGCACGCGGTTCCGGAGCTGCTTGCGCCGGTGATTCGACACACGCGCGGGAGGGCCTGCGCGAGAATCTGCAGGTTGACGCCCTCTTGCTTCAGCGCGAACAGCAGGTGCGCCAGCGGCTGCGTCGTCTCGGGTGCAACACTGCGAGGAATGGACAGGAAGGTCTCGCCCGGTTCGATGCGCGTGACCGGCTTCAGCCAAGCCGGCTTCGCGGGCGGAAGCGCCGCGAGCGACAGCGACTGGCGCAGGTGCTCGGACCCGACAGGCCTCATTTTTGTTGTCCGCCTCGAAGTTTTTGGATTCCAGGGACTTCCGCCCTTTTTTTACAAAGCTGTCCATGCCCTTGTCCATGCCCTCCACCCCGCTGACCCCCGAACAACGCCAGCAGCTGCGCCGCGACTGCACGCTGGTCGTCCCCGACTTCGCCGCGCTGACGCCGGCCGAGGAGTTCGCGCGCATGGCCGCCTGGTGCGAGGCCCATGGCGTCGAGCACGACCACTACGGCAACGGCGCGCTGGCAGCCGATTTCGAACGCAAGATCGCCGCGCTGCTCGGCAAGCCGGCGGCGGTCTTCATGCCCAGCGGCGTGATGGCGCAACTGGCCGCGCTGCGCATCCACACCGAAGCGGCACGGCTGCCGCGCTTCGGCCTGCACCCGACCTCGCACCTCGCGCTGCACGAGGAAGAGGCCTTCAGCGCGCTGCTGCAATGCCACGCGGTGCCGGTCGGCGACCGGCTGCGGCCGATGCGCGCATCCGACCTCGATGCGGTGCGCCAGCCGCTCGCCTGCGCGATCGTCGAGCTGCCGATCCGCGAGGCCGGCGGCCAGTTGCCCACCTGGGACGATCTGCTCGCGCTGCATGCCGTGGCGCAGCAGCGCGCGCTGCCGCTGCACCTCGACGGCGCGCGGCTGTGGGAATGCGCGGCGTTCTACCAGCGCAGCCCGGCCGAGATCGCGGCCGGTTTCGCGTCGGTCTACGTGTCGCTCTACAAGGGCATCGGCGGCGTCTCGGGCGCGATGCTGGCCGGCAGCGACGACTTCATCGCGCAGGCCCGGTTGTGGCGCCGGCGCCTGGGCGGCACGCTCTACCACCTGAGCCCGATGCTGGTGTCGGCCGCGATGCGCTTCGACGAGCGCCTGGCGCTGATGCCGGCGCTGTACCGGCGCGCGGTCGCGCTGGCCGCCGGGCTGAATGCGATCCCCGGGCTGCGCGTGAACCCGCGCGTGCCGCAGACCAACCTGCTGCACCTGTTCTTCGACGCGCCGCCCGACGCGGTGCTCAATGCACGCGACACGCTCGCCGCGCAGGACCGCTGCTGGCTCTTCGGCCACGTGCGGGCCACCGAGGTGCCGGGCTGGAGCGCGACCGAGCTCTACGTCGGCGACCGGTTGCTGCAGGCCGACGATGCGGCGGTGCTGCCGTTGTTCGCGAAGCTCGCCGCGGCGCTGCGACCCTGAATCAGGGCTTGATGAAGGTCACGCTGTAGCTGAAGCTCTTCGCGGCACCGCCGATCTTGACGTTCGACACCGTCACGCCGAGCTTCGTGTCGGCCGGCGCACGCGACCAGGGCTGCCCGCTGCCGCCGATCGACCAGGCCATCGTGTTCTCGGCATAGCCCTTGTCGAGTTCGGCCACGCCGGTCACCGGCACGGCGGCGCCGGCGTCGTCGGTCATCGCCACGGTGGCCGCCGAGAAGTCGGCGCCGGGGTACGAGAACGACCAGCGCATCCCCGGCTCGGCGATGCTGCTGTCCCACGGCACATAGCCGCGCGGCGGCCACGGCATGCCGTTCGGCACGCTCGGTGCCGCATGCGTGTTCCCCAGCACCCACAGCGCATTGCCCTGTGGCGTGTCGCCGGTGCCGACTTCGCCAAGCACCAGGCTGAAGACCCAGCGCCGGTGGCCGAGCGATGCGACATCGCCGTCCATCACGTACAACGGGATCGAGCCGATGCCCGAGCTGTTGGGGTTCGCGCTGTTGAGGTTGCCGCCCCGTGCGATGTTCGACTTGCCGGCCGCGGTCGCGCCGTCGGCGGTGTAGCACTTCCAGGTGGTGGGCGGCGTGTGGCTGAGCTGGCCATTGGCATCGAACATCAGCGCGGCCTGCTGGGCCTGGGCCGATTTCGTCAGCGACAGCGTCACGTCGCCCGGCAGGCCGGCCATCGCGCGGTAGTAGTTGACGAGCTTGACGACCGCGTTCTTGTACGCGAGCGGCGTGTCGCCGGCCACGCAGCCGGCGACGTTGCCGGTCCAGCTGAACGTGGTCTTGCGCAGCGCGACGAAGCCATCCTGGTAGCGCGCGAGCACCTCGGCCCGGTTGCTGGTGTCGATCGCACCGAAGGCGGTGGCGCTCGCGGGAGCCGGTGCCGGTGCCGGGGCCGGCGAAGGTGCCGGCGCAGGCGACGGGGCGGGTGAAGGTGCGGGGGATGGCGCCGGCGATGGCGCGGGAGACGGTGCAGGACTGGGGGCAGGAGCAGGAGCAGGAGCAGGAGCAGGAGCAGGAGCAGGAGCAGGCGCCGGGCTCGGCGCATTGCCGGTCGGCGGGTTCTGGCTGACCTCGGTGCTGTCGCCGCCGCTGCCGCAGGCGGCCAGCATCAACAGGCTCAACAGCCCGGCCGAGGATCCGATGGAATGACGATGAGAAGGCATGCCTTCCGGCAAGCAAGCACAGGACCACGCGGTGCGTGCCCCTATCCGGCACGATCCGCACACATCGTGTTGCAAGGCCGACGCCGGGCGTCACACCCTCTGCCTGCGCGTCAGCCGGGGCGCCTCAGGCGCTCTGGAGCCGGGCGCGGTCGCGGATCACCGAACGCCCGGCCGTCATCGCATAGTGCAGCGCCGATTCGGGGTCGGTCCAGCAGCGGCCGTCGCACATCGATTCGTCGCGGAACACCTCGCACGGCGCCCCGCCGCCGTGCACCTGTTTCACCACCACCGCGGCCACGTAGCCGCCGTGCGCCGCTTCGATGGCGCCGGCGTAGATCTTGAAGTCGCCGACCGTCTGCTCCTGGAAATGCATGCTCTGCTCCACGCCGGCTCCACTGCCGCAAGGGGCGAACTTTGAACGCAAGAACAGGCCGTGGGAATCCGCAAGATGATGGCCCCCATACGAGGGATCAAGCAACGCCCCGGGATCCGGCTTCGCCGGGCCCAGGGGTGGCGCCCCCCGGGGCCAGGAGCGAAGCGACTGGCGGGCACTGCGAATACAGGCGCATGTATGACGCGGCGGCCACGTCCCACGAGAACTCCTGTGCCATCGCGCGGCGCATCAGCTGCTGCCACAGCGCCGGCTGGCCGTAGGCGTGCAGCAGCCGGTCGACGGTGACCTCCAGCGCCATCGAGCTGGCCGGCTCGAACGAGAAGCCGGTCGCGCGGTCGGTGCGGATCGTCTCGTCGGTGGTGTCGACCACCGTGTCGACCAGCCCGCCGACCCGCCGCACCACCGGCAGCGTGCCGTAGCGCAATGCGTACAGCTGCGTCAGCCCGCAAGGCTCGAAGCGCGACGGCATCAGCAGCGCGTCGCTGCCGGCGATGATGCGGTGCGCGAGCGCTTCGTCGTACACCGTGCGCACCGCCACCTGCGCCGGGTGCGCGCGCGCGGCGCCCTCGAACGCGGCTTCGAGCGCGCGGTCGCCGTTGCCCTGCAGCGCGAACTGCCCGCCGCGCTGGAGAATGCCCGGCAGCGCCGCCAGCACCAGGTCGAGCCCCTTCTGCGACGTGAGCCGGCTGACGACGCCGAACAGCGGCGCATCGGCGCGCCGCTCCAGCCCCAGCTCGGTCTGCAGCGCATGCTTGCAGACCGCCTTGCCGACCAGCGAATCGGCCTGGTAGCGCTTCGCGATGCCGGCATCGGTGGCCGGGTTCCAGACCTCCGGGTCGACGCCGTTCAGGATGCCGCAGACATCGCCGCCGCGGCCGCGGATCACGCCATCGAGCCCGCAGCCGTAGTCGTGCGTCGCGATCTCGCGCGCATAGGTCGGGCTGACGGTGGTCACGCGGTCGGCGAACTTCAGCCCGGCCTTCATGAACGACAGCTGGCTGTGGTACTCGAGGCCCGAGGCCGCCATGTAGCGCGCCGGCAGCCCGAGCAGGTTGAAGTCGCCGGCCGGGAACAACCCCTGGTAGGCCAGGTTGTGCACCGTGAAGACGCGCGCCGCGCGCGTCGGCGCATGGGCATGCGCATAGGCGCAGGCCATCGCGGCATGCCAGTCGTGGGTGTGCAGCACGTCGGGCACCCAGCCGGGATCGAACTCACCGGCGGCGATGTGGGCCGCGACCCAGCCGAGCAACGCGAAACGCTGCGCGTTGTCGGGCCATTCGTTGCCGTCGGGCGCCTGGTACGGGCTGCCGCCGCGCCGGTACAGGTAGGGCGCGTCGACCACGTAGACCGGCAGCCCGCTCGCCGGCATCGTGCCGAGCGTCAGCCGCACGCGCGCGGCGCCGAAGGCGGCGCCGATCTCGCAGACGGTCTGCTGCTGCTGCACCGCGTCGGCGATGGCCGGCAGGCCGGGCAGCACCAGCCGCACGTCGGCCCCGGCGCGCGCGAGCGCCTGCGGCAGCGCACCGGCCACGTCGGCCAGGCCGCCGGTCTTGACCAACGGGAAGATTTCAGCGGCGACCTGGAGGACTTTCATGCAGTGAGCTTGGCGAGCATGTCGCGCGTGACGAGGGTGATGCCGTTCTCGGAACGGTGGAAGCGCAGGGCATCGAGCTCGGCATCCTCGCCGATCACCATGCCGTCGGGGATCACGCAGGCGCGGTCGACCACCACGCGGGTGAGCCGCGCGCCGCGGCCGATCTGCGCGCCCGGCAGCAGCACCGACCAGTTGACGACCGCATGCGAATGCACCCGCACGCTCGAGAACAGCACGGTGCGCGTGACCGAGCCCGAGACGATGCAGCCGCCCGACACCAGCGACTCGACCGCCATGCCGCGGCGCTCTTCCTGGTTGTGCACGAACTTGGCCGGCGGCAGCTGCTCCTGGTAGGTCCAGATCGGCCAGCGCTTGTCGTACAGGTTCAGCAACGGGTCGGTGGCGGTCAGGTCGATGTTGGCATCCCAGTACGCATCGATGGTGCCGACATCGCGCCAGTACGGCGCCTCGCCATGGCGCGTGCTGACGCAGCTCAGCTCGAACGGGTGCGCCGACGCCTGGCCGTTGCGCACCGCGCGCGGGATGATGTCCTTGCCGAAGTCGTGGCTCGAATCGGCGTCGTTCATGTCGCGCTCGAGCTCCTTGTAGAGGTAGCGCGCATTGAAGATGTAGATGCCCATGCTGGCGAGCGCCATGTCGGGGCGGCCCGGCATCGGCGGCGGGTCGGCCGGCTTCTCGACGAACTCGGTGATGTGGTTGTCGCGATCGACCGCCATCACGCCGAAGGCCACCGCCTCGTGGCGCGGCACCGCGATGCAGCCGACCGTGCACTCGCGCCCCTTGGCCACGTGGTCGGCCAGCATCAGCGCGTAGTTCATCTTGTAGATGTGGTCGCCGGCCAGCACCACCACGTAGTCGGCGCCGTAGCTCGCGAGGATGTCCTGGTTCTGGTAGACGGCGTCGGCGGTGCCGCGGTACCAGCTCTCGTCGTCGTTGCGCTGCTGCGCCGGCAGCAGGTCGACGAACTCGTTCATCTCGCTCTTCAGGAAGGCCCAGCCGCGCTGCAGGTGGCGCAGCAGGCTGTGCGACTTGTACTGCGTGATCACGCCGATGCGGCGGATGCCGGAGTTCAGGCAGTTCGACAGCGCGAAATCGATGATGCGGAACTTGCCGCCGAAGTAGACGGCCGGCTTGGCGCGGCGGTCGGTCAGGTTCTTCAGCCGGCTGCCGCGGCCACCCGCCAGCACCAGCGCGACGGCGCGCTTGGGCAGGTCGAGGCTCAACGCAAGATCGATGGGTTGCATGATGTCTCCAGGAGGGGTCGCGGCGCGCACCGATTGTGCACGGCCCGCACCGCATTGAAGCACTGCCCCTGCGCTTGCGCACGCCGGGACAAACGAGCAAAGTGTCGTCCACAACACTGCAGCACCCCTGTCGACGACTCCCCCCATGACACAACAGATCACCCCCCAGCAGATGCAGGCCGACCTCGACGAGCAACTGCTGAAGACCGTCGGCGTCGCGCCGCCCGCCGCCACGCCGGTCGACGTGATGCACGGCGTGGCCCAGGTGGCGCGCCAGCAGCTGTCGGAACGCTGGGTGCAGACGCAGGCCATCGAGCGCGCGGCCAAGGCCCGCCGCGTCTGCTACCTGTCGATGGAGTTCCTGATCGGGCGCACGCTGTCGAATGCGCTCGCCGCGCTCGACCTGCGCGAGCCGGCCGCGGCTGCGGTCGCGCTGCATGCGCAGACGCTCGAAGACGTGGCCGACCACGAGCCCGATGCGGCGCTCGGCAACGGCGGCCTCGGCCGGCTGGCCGCCTGCTTCCTCGATTCGATGGCCACGCTCGGGCTGCCGTCGTTCGGCTACGGCATCCGCTACGAGTACGGCATGTTCGCGCAGGGCATCGCGCACGGCCGCCAGGTCGAGCACCCCGATCCGTGGCTGGCCGACGGCACGCCGTGGGAGTTCCCGCGGCCCGGCATCAGCCACCCGGTGCGCTTCGGCGGCCATGTCGAGCAGCACCGGCATGAAGACGGCAGCACTCACGCGGTGTGGCGCCCGGCCGGCGCGGTCGAGGCCAAGGCCTACGACATGGTGATCCCCGGCCACGGCACGCAGAAGGTCAGCACGCTGCGCCTGTGGAAGGCCGCCGCGCCGGCCCACATCGACCTGAACGCGTTCAACACCGGCGACTACGCCCGCGCGGCCAGCGTGAAGAACGAGTACGAGAACATCTCGTGGGTGCTGTACCCGAACGACAGCACGCCGGCCGGCCGCGAGCTGCGGCTGCGCCAGGAGTATTTCTTCACCAGCGCGTCGATCCAGGACATCGTCGCCCGCCACCTCGACGAGCACGCCAGCCTGCACAACCTGGCCGACCAGGTCGCGATCCACCTGAACGACACCCACCCGGCGATCGGCGTGGCCGAGCTGATGCGCGTGCTGTGCGACGAGCATGCGATGCCGTGGGCCACCGCATGGGAGATCACGCAGAAGACCTTCTCGTACACCAACCACACGCTGATGCCCGAGGCGCTCGAGACCTGGGCGGTGGCGCTGATGCAGCAGGTGCTGCCGCGCCACCTGGAGATCATCTTCCGCATCAACCAGGAGTTCCTCGACCTGGCCGCGAAGCAGCGGCCCGGCGACGACGGCTTCCTGCGCCGCCTGTCGCTGATCGACGAATCCGGCGAACGCCGGGTGCGCATGGCCAACCTGTCGATCGTCGGCAGCCACAAGGTCAACGGCGTCTCGGCGCTTCACTCCGAGCTGCTGACCAAGACCATCTTCGCGGACTTCGCGTCGCTGTACCCGACGCGCTTCACGAACATGACCAACGGCGTCACGCCGCGGCGCTGGCTGGCGCAGGCCAACCCGGGCCTCGCGCACCTGCTCGACCAGACGCTCGGCCGCGGCTGGCGGCTCGACCTCGACCAGCTCGGGCAGCTGAAGG
This sequence comes from Rhizobacter sp. SG703, assembly GCF_012275445.1. Lineage (GTDB taxonomy): Bacteria > Pseudomonadota > Gammaproteobacteria > Burkholderiales > Burkholderiaceae_C > Rhizobacter. The sequence goes on from NZ_JAAZQK010000001.1 coordinate 542,243, forward strand.
AACACGCCGGCAGCGAAGCCTTCCGCAGCAAGTTCGCCGCGATCAAGCTGAACAACAAGAAGCGGCTGGCCGAGCACATCCAGCGCCACACCGGCATCCACGTCGACCCGGGCAGCCTGTTCGACGTGCAGGTCAAGCGCATCCACGAGTACAAGCGCCAGCTGCTGAACGTGCTGCACGTCGTCACGCGCTACCTGGCCATCCTCGAGAACCCGACGCTGCCGTGGGTGCCGCGCACGGTGATCTTCGCCGGCAAGGCGGCGTCGTCGTACCAGACCGCGAAGTCGATCATCCGGCTGATCCACGACGTCGGCACGGTCGTCAATGCCGACCCGCGCGTCGGCGGCAAGCTGCGGGTGGTGTTCGTCCCGAACTACGGCGTCTCGGTGGCCGAGGTCATCATGCCGGGCGCCGACCTGTCGGAGCAGATCTCCACCGCCGGCACCGAAGCCTCCGGCACCGGCAACATGAAGCTCGCGCTGAACGGCGCACTGACCATCGGCACCGACGACGGCGCGAACATCGAGATCCGCCAGAGCGTCGGCGACGACAACATCTTCATCTTCGGGTTGAAGACCCCCGAGGTGCAGGCGCTGAAGGCCTCGGGCTACCACCCGATGCGCCACTACGAGGGCAACCCGGCGCTGAAGGCGGTGCTCGACGCGATTTCCGGCGGGCTGTTCTCGCCCGACGAACGCGACCGCTACCGCCCGCTCGTCGACTCGCTGCTGTGGGGCGGCGACCACTACCTGCTGCTGGCCGACTACGACGACTATGTGCAGACGCAGCAGCGCGTCGACACGCTGTTCGGCCACCGCGAGGCCTGGATCGCGCGCGCGATCGCCAACGTGGCCGGCATGGGGGTGTTCTCGTCCGACCGGACGATCCGCGAGTACGCCCGCGACATCTGGAACATCGACCCCGAACTGAAGGCGACGGCAGCGCTACGATCGGTCGCATGACCTCCCTGCCCTGCCGCCCATGCTGACCCTCGCCGAGATCGAGGCCCTCCGCCACGCCCGCCACGGCGACCCGTTCTCGGTGCTCGGCGCGCACGAAGATGCCAGCGGCCAGCGCTGGCTGCGCTGCTTCCAGCCCGGTGCGCGGGCCGCGCTGGCGGTCGATGCCGACAACGGCCAGCCGCTGTCGGTGCTGACGCAGCTGCACCCCGACGGCGTCTTCGAAGGCATGCTCGGCAGCACCGCCGGCGCCTGGCGGCTGCAGTTCACCTGGCCCGACGGCTCCACGTCCACCGTCGACGACCCGTACCGCTTCCCGCCGGTGCTCGGCGAGCTCGACGTGTGGCTGCTGGCCGAGGGCACGCACCTGCGGCCGTACGAGACGCTGGGCGCGCAGATCCGCACGATGGAAGGCGTCAGCGGCGCGAGCTTCGCGGTGTGGGCGCCGAACGCCTCGCGCGTCAGCCTGGTCGGCGACTTCAACCACTGGGACGGCCGCATCCACCCGATGCGGCTGCGCCGCGAGTGCGGCGTCTGGGAGATCTTCCTGCCCGGCATCGCCGAAGGGGCGCGCTACAAGTACGAGATCCGCACCGCCGACGGCCATGTGCTGCCGCAGAAGGCCGACCCGTATGCGCTGCAATCCGAGCTGCGGCCGGCCACCGCGAGCGTGGTGTCGCACATGCCGCGGCTCGCGCCGGCTTCGGCGCAGCGCCAGCAGTCGAACGCGCTCGATGCGCCGGTCAGCATCTACGAGGTGCACCTCGGCTCTTGGCGGCGCAAGCCCGAGGAAGGCGACCGCTGGCTGACCTGGGACGAACTCGCCGACACGCTGGTGCCGTATGCGCAGGACATGGGCTTCACCCACCTCGAGCTGATGCCGGTCAGCGAGCACCCGTTCGACGGGTCGTGGGGCTACCAGCCGGTGGGACTCTATTCGCCGACCGCCCGCTTCGGCGACGGCCCCGGCTTCCGCCGCTTCGTCGACCGCTGCCATTCGGCCGGCCTCGGCGTGCTGCTCGACTGGGTACCGGCGCATTTCCCGAGCGACGTGCACGGCCTCGCGCAGTTCGACGGCACGCACCTGTACGAATACGCCGACCCGCGCGAAGGCTTCCACAACGACTGGAACACGCTGATCTACAACCTCGGCCGCACCGAGGTGCGCAACTTCCTGGTCGGCAATGCGCTGTACTGGCTGGAGCGCTACGACGTCGACGGGCTGCGCGTCGATGCGGTCGCGTCGATGCTGTACCGCGACTACAGCCGCAAGCCCGGCGAATGGATCCCCAACGTGCACGGCGGGCGCGAGAACCTCGAGGCGATCGCGTTCCTGAAGCGCATGAACGAGGTGGTGGGCATCGAACGCGCGCAGGCGGTGACGCTGGCCGAGGAATCGACCGCGTTCCCGGCGGTGTCGCGCCCGACCTTCGCCGGCGGGCTGGGCTTCCACTACAAGTGGAACATGGGCTGGATGCACGACACGCTGAAGTACATGGCGCGCGACCCGGTGCACCGCAAGCACCACCACGGCGAGATGACCTTCGGGCTGGTCTACGCCTTCAACGAGAACTTCGTGCTGCCGCTGTCGCACGACGAGGTGGTGCACGGCAAGGGCTCGCTGATCGCGAAGATGCCGGGCGACCGCTGGCAGAAGTTCGCGAACCTGCGGGCCTACTACGGCTTCATGTTCGGCCACCCCGGCAAGAAGCTGCTGTTCATGGGCGGCGAGTTCGCACAGGAACGCGAATGGGACCATGACCAGAGCCTCGACTGGCACCTGCTGTCCGATGGATTGCACGAAGGCATGCAGCGGCTGGTGCGCGACCTGAACCGCTTCTACCGCGCGACGCCGGCGCTGTACGAGCAGGATTTCGTGCCGGCCGGTTTCGAGTGGATCGACCACCAGGATGCCGAGCATTCGGTGATCAGCTTCGTGCGGCACGGCCGCCGCGACGGCGCGACGGTGGTCGTCGTGTCGAACCTGACGCCGACGGTGCGCCACGGCTTTCGCATCGGCGTGCCGCGGCCGGGCCAGTACCGCGAGCGCATCAACACCGATTCGGCGCACTACGGCGGCAGCAACGTCGGCACGCCGCTCGGTGCGGCGCAATCGGAAGACGTGCCGTGGCAGGGCCGCGCGCAGTCGATGATGCTGACGCTGCCGCCGCTCGCCACCGTGTTCCTGGAGCTCGCAGCTTGACGGCGTTGCAGGTGGGACGGCCCTGGCCGCTGGGTGCGCACTGGGATGGCGATGGCATCAACTTCGCGGTGTTCTCGGACCATGCGCAAGCCATCGAGCTGTGCCTGTTCGACGACGCCGGCACGCTGCAGCAATCGTGCACCGCGCTGCCCGGCCGCACGCAGCAGGTGTGGCACGGCTACCTGCCCGGTGCGCAGCCGGGGCTGGTGTACGGCCTGCGCGCGCACGGCCTGTGGCAGCCGCAGCGCGGCCAGCGCTTCAACCCGGCCAAGCTGCTGCTCGACCCGTATGCGCGCGCGATCGTCGGCCGCTTCGACTGGGACGGCCCGCACTTCGGCGGGGACCGCCAGCGCCCGCTGGAGATCGACCCCCGCGACAACGGCGCGCAGGCGCTGAAGGCGCGCGTCGTGCACGACCGCTTCGACTGGGGCGGCGACGCGCCGCCGGCCACGCCGCTGGCCGACACCGTGCTGTACGAGGTGCACGTGAAAGGCTTCACGCGGCTGCACCCCGGCGTGCCCGAGGCGCAGCGCGGCACCTATGCGGGCCTCGCAAGCGACGCGGCCATAACCCACCTGAAGCGCCTGGGCGTCACCGCCGTCAGCCTGCTGCCGGTGCACCAGGCGCTCGACGAGGAACGCCTGGTGCGCATGGGGCTGCGCAACTACTGGGGCTACAACACGCTCGGCTTCTTCTGCCCGAGCCCTGCGCTCGCCTCGCCGGGCGCATCGGCGCGCGACGAATTCCGCACGATGGTCCGGCGGCTGCATGGCGCCGGCATCGAGGTGATCCTCGACGTGGTCTACAACCACAGCGCCGAGACCGACGAGCGGGGGCCCACGATCCACTTCCGCGGGCTCGACAACGCGGCCTACTACCGCCTGCGGCCGGACGACCCGGCGCTGTACGTCAACGACACCGGCACCGGCAACACGCTGAACCTGGGCCACCCGCGGGTGCTGCAGTTGGTGATGGATTCGCTGCGCTTCTGGGTCGGCGAGATGCACGTCGACGGCTTCCGCTTCGACCTCGCACCAGTGCTCGGCCGCAGCCGGATCAGCGGCGGCGGCTTCGACCTCGATGCCGCGTTCTTCCATGCGATCACGCAGGACCCGCTGCTGTCCGGCGTGAAGCTGATCGCCGAGCCGTGGGACATCGGCTTCGGCGGCTACCAGCTCGGCCAGTTCCCCGCAGGCTGGGCCGAATGGAACGACCGTTTCCGCGACACGGTACGCAGCTTCTGGCTGCGCGACGCGACGACGCGCGGCGAGCTGGCGCAGCGGCTGTGCGCATCGTCCGACGTGTTCGACGCGCGCGGGCGGACGCCGGCCGAATCGGTGAACTTCATCGTCGCGCACGACGGCTTCACGCTGGCCGACCTGGTCAGCCACGACCGCAAGCACAACGAGGCGAACGGCGAAGGCAACCGCGACGGGCACGACCACAACCACAGCTGGAACGCCGGCGTCGAAGGGCCGAGCGACGACCCGGTGATCGTCGCGCTGCGCGGGCGGCTGCAGCGCGCGCTGCTGGCCACGCTGCTGCTGTCGCAGGGCACGCCGATGCTGTGCGCCGGCGACGAGCTCGGGCATTCGCAACACGGCAACAACAACGCCTACTGCCAGGACAACGCGACCAGCTGGATCGACTGGGCGCGCGCCGATGACGCGCTGATCGCCTTCACCGCGCAGCTGCTGGCGCTGCGCCGCACCCACCGGCCGCTCGCCGACCGCTGGTACACCGGCGCGGTCGATGCGCAGGGCCGGCCCGACCTCGGCTGGCTGCAGGCCGACGGCTCGCCGCTCGACGATGCGGCCTGGAACGATCCGGCGCAGCGCGTGATCGGCGCGAGCATCGGCGCGCCGGGGCAGCCCGGGGGACCGCTGCTGCTGCTGATGAATGCCGGCGACGACGATGTCGCGTTCGCACTGCCGGCGGGCGGCTGGCGGGTGCTGCTCGACAGCGCCGCGCTGCCCTCGGCCGCGCTGCGCGAAGCCGGCGCGATGGCGCACACTCCGTGGCCATTGGCCGCGCACAGCGTCGTGCTGCTGGCGCAAGACCATTCCGCCGATCCAGCCACCTGACCCCGACGAGGCGACCCATGCGATTCCCCCGCGCCAGCGGCGTGCTGCTGCACCCGACCTCGCTGCCCGGCCCGCACGGCAGCGGCGATTTCGGCCCGGCCGCCTACCATTTCGTCGACTGGCTCGCGACCGCGCGCCAGCGGCTGTGGCAGATGCTGCCGCTGGGCGGCATCGGCCCCGGCAACTCGCCGTACATGAGCAGCTCGGCCTTCGCCGGCAACGTGCTGCTGATCGACCTGGCCGAGCTCGGCCAGCACGGCTGGCTGACCGCCGACGAGCTGCTGCCGCCCGACGGCATCGAGCCGCACCGGCTGAACTTCGCTGCCGTCTGGCCGTACCGCATGGACCGCCTCGCGCGCGCCGCGCGGCGCTTTGCCGCGACGGCCACGCCGCAGCAGACGCAGGCGCTGCAGGCCTTCTGCGCCGAGCACGCCAGCTGGATCGACGACTACACGCTCTTCATGGCGCTGGCCGACCACCACGACTGGGCGCCGTGGTGCGACTGGGGCACGGGCCTCGCGCAGCGCGAGCCGACGGCGCTGGCGGCGGCGCGGTTGCAGCATGCGGAGCGCATCGCGTTCTGGACCTTCTGCCAGTGGCGCTTCTTCGTGCAGTGGGAACGCCTGAAGGACCACGCGACCAGCCGCGGCGTGCAGGTGATCGGCGATGCGCCGATCTTCATCGCGTACCAGAGCGCCGAGGTGTGGGCACGGCAAGACCTGTTCGAGCTCGATGCGCGCGGCCAGCCGACCGTGGTGGCCGGCGTGCCGCCGGATTTCTTCAGCGAGACCGGGCAGCGCTGGGGCAACCCGCTGTACCGCTGGAGCGCGCATGCGGCCGAGGGCTATGCCTGGTGGGTCGAGCGCATCCGCCGCACCTTCGAGCTGGTCGACATCGTGCGCATCGACCACTTCCGCGGCTTCGCGAGCTACTGGGAGATACCGGCCAGCGAAGAGACCGCGATCCGCGGGCACTGGCGGCCGGGGCCGGGCGAGGCCTTGTTCGACGCGATCGCCGAGGCACTCGGCACGCTGCCGATCATCGCGGAAGACCTGGGCGTGGTGACGCCGGACGTCGAGGCGCTGCGTCGCAAGTTCTCGCTGCCGGGCATGCGCATCCTGCACTTCGCGTTCGGCGGCGACAGCGCGAACCCGTTCCTGCCGCACAACCACGAGGCCGACACCGTGGTCTACAGCGGCACGCACGACAACGACACCAGCGTCGGCTGGTGGGCCACCGCGACCGAGGCGCAACGGCGCCATGCGTCGGCCTACCTGCCGACCGACGGCAGCGACATCGCGTGGGAGCTGATCCGCACCGCCTGCGCGTCGGTGGCCGACACCGCAGTGCACCCGATGCAGGACGTGCTGCGGCTGCCCGGCGCCGACCGGATGAACTATCCCGGCAAGCCCTCGGGCTATTGGGAATGGCGCTTCAGCTGGGACCAGGTGAAGCCGGCGCATGCGCAGGAGCTGGCGCTGCTGACGCGGTTGTACGGGCGGGACGGGGTGGTCGTGGCCTAGGGTGCCGATGGCAGGCTGCCACCCCCCGGAAGAGCGGTGTCCGGCCGGTGCGCCCCGCGTTGCGGCGCCGCCCGCTGAAGGCGCGCAGTCCGTACCCGACGCTGTCGCTGGTGCGCCTGGGCCGCAGCCCGTTGCAGAAGCTGGCGTGGATCTTCGGCTTCGGACGCTGAATGGGCCAGACGCCTCTCCTATGTTGCCGCGCAGACGAAGCGGTTGAAACCGGTGAGATCTTGCAAGCTGCCGAGGCGGCCCCACTTCCTTCGACGAGGGCAGTTCAGTACAGCCCGCAGAAGGAACCGATGAAAACCACCCAATCGCAGCAACGCAGCGTCAGCGACCTCGATGTCGTGCACGCGCTGGCGCGCCTGGTTCAACGCATGGAAGCGAGCCCGGCCGAGATCGACGCCCACCAGTACCGCACCGTCGTGCAGCAGCTGACCCGCGCGCTCGAACGCGTCGAGCCGGGCAAGGCCTTGCAACTGATCCTGGAAGACTGCCCGGCGGCGTCCGAGCTGTATGAAAACATACGCTACGAGCACGCCGGGCTGGTGCGCTCGCCGCTCGAGAAGGCGCTGAACGCCGAGCTGGAAGCGCGCCGGGCCATCGGCCTGGCGGCGTCGCTGAAGCACTGACGGCGCGGGCCCGGGTTGTCACCCGGGCTGCGCATCAAGACGGCAGGAAGTCCAGCGGGTAGCTGATGATGATCTGATCCACGTCGCGGGCGCCGAACTCGAACTGCTTGATCCGCGCCAGCAGCTTCGCTTCCAGCTCCGGCGACTTCAGCTCGCTCGACAGGATGCGCACCCCGGCCAGTTCGCCCGACGGCGAGATCTTCAGCTCCAGCACCACCTTGCCCTGCAGCCCCGGGTCCTCGCGCAGCGCACGGTTGTAGATCGCGTAGATCGCGCCCTTGTTGCGCTCGAACACCAGCCGGATCTCTTCGATCGAACGGGCCGCCTTGCCGCTGCCGCCGCGCTGCACCGTGCCGCCCGCCCCGGTGCCATTGCCGGTTCCGCTGCCGGCCGCCGAACCCTTGCCGCCGCCGCCCCCGCCACCGGCCACGCCGGCCACCAGCGTGGTCGAGCGCCCCGCCAGCCCGCCGCCACCGGTGTTGCGGCTGTAGCCCGCGGTGTTGATGCCGCCGCTGCCGCCGGTCGCGTTCGACGTGATCATCGCGCGGTCCGGCAGGCCGGCCTCGGTACCCGCACCGACGCCGACACCCACGCCCGACCCCACGCCCGGTCCCTGCTTGATGTCCGGCTTCAGCTGCACCGCCAGCGGCGCGCCGCTCAGCTCCTGCAACTGGTCCTTCATCGCGAGCAGGCCGACACCGGCCGCCTTGCGGCGCGCGCCCTCGATCTCGCCCGGCGGCTTGTTGGCCTGCGGCACGCGAGCCTCGGGGATCGGCTCCTTCATCTTCACCGGATCGGGCTTGGCCGGGATCGGCTTGGCCTGGTCGGGCTTGGCCTGCGGCACCGCGGCCTCGGCCGCGTCCTTCGGCTTTTCCTGGACCTTCGGCGGCGGAGGCGGCGGTGGCGGCGTCTCAAGCACCAGCTTCGCCAGACGCGGCGGCAGCTCGGCCGGCACGCTGCGATCGGGCTGCTTGACCGGCAGCCACGGCACGATCAGGAAGATCAGCAGGCAGGCGCCCACCGTGCGCTGGATGATGCGGCGAAAACGCGCGTCATCCTCGGGCACGCCCGCCCACGGCATCACCCGCGGGTTGAACGAAACAATGGTGGCACTCATGTCAGCCCCTCGTCCGAGACGAGTACGTCGGACACTCCCCCGAGGGGAGAGCGGACCCGCTTGGGAGCGGCCCGGCGCTCGGTCCGCTGCTGATTGGCGCTTTGCGCAGGATCATCTTCATGCGCCATTCCTCTGTCGTACCGCGAACGACATGTCGGTGAAACTCGAACGCGCCGCGGTGTACATGATCTTGCGCAACAGCTGGTACGGGATGTCCTTGTCGCCCATGATGGTGAGCGCCTTGCCCTTGTCCTTGTTGGCCTCGCGGATCATCTCGCGGCCGGCCTGGATGTCGAGCTCTTCCTTCAGCGGCGCGATCAGGTCGCCCTTCAGCCCCATCACGTCGGCCACGTTCGCGATCTTGCGGCCCTCGACGATGATCTCGGTGCCGCTGACCACCAGCACCACGTTCTGCTTCGGCTGCTTCTCGGCCGTCGACTGCGGCAGCTGCACCGCCTTCGGGCTGGGCAGCAGTTCGACGCCGGTGGCATTCGACAGCAGGAAGAAGATCAGGATCGTGAACACGTCGATCAGCGAGACGAGGTTCATGTCGAGCCCCGTCTGGTTGCGCGCGCGGCGCTCGGCCCGCTTCTGCAGCGGTGTCATCAGTGCCATGGTCCCCGCCTCTATCGCTTGACGACCGGCGCGTCGCCGATCGAGATGTTGGGGAACATTTCGGTGTGCAGGATCGTCGCCCCCTGGGGCTTGGCGACCACGCGCACCGAGTCCATCACCTGCACGAGCGCGTCGTACGGGGTGTTCGGCTCGGCCAGCACGCTGGCATCGACCTTGTCCGGAAACTTGGCCTTGATCTGCTGGATCAGCGTCGACAAGGCCGCGGTGTCGTAGCCGGTGGCGGTGTTCGGGATGCGCTGGATCAGCCCGCCGATGCGGTCGCCGATCTCCAGCGAATCCGGGCGCAGCACCACCTCGAGCTGCAGGTTGTCGACCTTCAGTTGCTCGACGGCGGTGTTCTTCGCGGGCAGCGAAATGTCGATCACCGCCAGCCGGCTGAACACGGCGGTCGACAGCAGGAACGGCACCAGCACCACGATCAGGTTGATGAACGCGGTGATCTCCAGGTGCGCCGTTTCCTTGCGCAGGCGACGACGGGCAGCCATGGTCAACGCGCTCCGGTGCTCTGCTCGGCCTTCAGGCGCTGCACCAGGTTCAGGAAGCTGATCTTGGCGGCTTCGAGGCCGTCGACGATCTCGGCAGTCTTGGCCTGCAGGAACGAATGCAGCAGCAGGAACGGAATCGCGACCATCAGCGCGAACGCGGTGTTGTTCATCGCGATCGAGATCGACGCCGACAGCATCTCGGCCTTCTCGGCCGGGTTGACCTGCGCCACCGCGGTGAAGCCCTTGATCAGGCCCATGATGGTGCCCAGCAGGCCGACCAGCGTGATCACGTTCGCGAAGGTCGCGATGTAGTGGGTGCGCTTCTCCAGGCGCGGCACGATTTCCATCATGCCCTCTTCCATTGCGGCGTCGAAGTCTTCACGGCGGCCCGGGCTCTGCATGCGGGTCAGCCCGTAGTTGACGATCTTGCCGATCGCGGCGTCGGAGTTCGCGGTGACGTTCTGCACTTCCTTGAAGCGCCCGCCCTGCAGCATCGGCAGCACCTGCGACCACAGCTTGCGGTTCTCGCTGCGGGCCTTGTTCAGCACGATGTAGCGCTCGATGCCGATGGCCAGGCCGATCGCCATGATCGTCAAGCTCGGATAGATGAAGAGGCCGCAATCCTGGAAGAACTTCACTGCTGTGTTGAATGCATTCATCTCTGATCTCCGATGGAAACTTCTCTGTGATTCGACAAAAAACGGCAGGCCTTATCTGGTGGCCGCGGCGGATGGGGTGGCCGGTGTCGCAGCGGCCATCGGCTGCGTCAGCGTGTCGTAGTGGACCTGCCGGCGGAACACGTCGCGGTCGACCGGCGCGAGCGCCTCGTCGAGCACGCTGACGGCGGGCCGGCCGCTCTGGTCGCCGGTCAGCGGCTTCTTCCAGGGCACGATGTACAAGACCTTCGGCAGCTCGCGGTTGCCGATGATCTGCGAGCCCTTGATGTCGGCGCGGTCCTGCGCCCAGGCCGGCGCGAGGCCGGCGGCGATCAGCATCGCGAACACCGCGGCCACCGTCAGCGGCACGCGCAAGGGATCTCGGGACTTCATGGTTTTTCCTTCCGGCTCGCTGCCGCTGCCGGTGCGGCGGCCGCAGCGGGCTGCTGCTTACGATTTTTCAGATCTGCGACCCATTTGGTCACCGTGGCATCGCCACCCGGAGTCAACGCAAGATACCGGCCATACAGCTCGCCGGCCTGTGCAACATCCCACAGATACAGGTCGTACAGGATGCCGAGGTTCAAGAGCGGCGCGGCATAGCCGGCGTCGAGCGCGATCGCGCGCTCGTAGGCGTCCTTCGCCTTCGTGAACTGGCCTTGCTGGCGGTAGGTGATGCCGAGCTGGTTGAAGTACAGCGGCTGCTTCGGGTTCAGGCGCACCGCCTGCTCCAGCTCGCCGGCCGATTCGGGCAGCTTGTTGGCCTGGCGGTAGATCACGCCGAGGTTGGCATGCGGGCCGCCGAGCTCGGGGTTGGCTTGCGCGATGGCCTTGAAGGCGCGCTCGGCTTCGTCCATGCGGCCGGCGCGCAGCGCGCGGCGGGCGTCGTCGTAGCTGCGTTGCAGCGCCGGCGCGACCGGGGCTTCGGGATCGGGTCGGGCGATGGCCGGGGCGGCGGCCGAAGCGGCCTGGGCAGGGGCAGAGGCGGCGGCCGCCGGCGCCGAGGCCGCCTTGGCCGGCATCACCGCATCGCGAATGGCCTGCAGCGGCTGCGAGATCGTCGAGCAGCCGGCCAGCACCAGCAGCATCGCGAGGGTGAGATGGCGCTCAACGAATCGCATCGACCACTCCCTCGCTGCGTTCGGACTTGCCGTACCTCAACGGCCGGATCTCGCCCAAGGCCTTGAAGCTGCTCTTGACCCACTGGTCGTAGATGCCGTTGGTGGTGCGCCGCGCGTTCAGCTCGTGCAGCTCGGTGGCCTTCTCCTCGAACGGGTAGGCCTGCTCTTCCAGCATCACGTTGTACTGCTCCAGTTCGAGCTTCGACAGCTTCTTCGGGCGCTGCGAGTTGACGAGCGCCTTGCCGAAGTCCTGGTACAGCGAGGCGATCTGGTAGGTCGCCGCGGTCGTCACGTCGGCCACGCCATAGTCCGCCGCCACCGTGTAGGCCTTCAGCGATTCCTCCAGCCGCGCCTTCTTGTTCTTCAGCGCGACGTTCAGCGGCTCGACCAGCTGCACCTTGCGGTAGTTGTCGGCCACCGGCGCCGCCATCGCGAGCGCCGCGGTCGCGCCGAGGTAGCGCGTGCGGTTCGTGCGCGCCGCGCCGCCGGCCTGGTCGACCTGGTAGATCTCCTTCATCCATGCGAACTCGCGCGCCGCATTGCCGTCGTCCTTCGCGATCTTCGCGAGGCGCCAGCGTGCCTCGACCGACGCTTCGAACGACATGCCGCCCTGCTTCAGGTAGCGCTCGTAGGCCTTGCCGGCGTTCGCGCGCGAACCGGCCTTCTCGTACATCTCGGCCGATTGCCACAGCGCGTCGCGCGCCAGCGCAGGGTCCTTGTTGGTGACCGCGAAGCGCTCGTACTCGCCGGCCGCCAGGGCCCACTGGCCACGCTCGGTGTAGGCCAGCGCGAGCTTGCTGCCGACGTCGGCCTGCAGCGGATGGTTCGGGTAGCGCTTGCGGAAGTCTTCCAGCGTGCGGCTCGCGCCGTCCCAGTCCTTCAGCCCGATCATCGCGGCCGCCGCGTCGTACTGCGCCGGCGCCGCCACGCTCGACTGCGGCGCCACCGCGGCAACGCGCGTGAAATGCTTCACCGCCTCGACCAGCTGCCCCTTGCTGCGCGCCTGCTCGCCCTGCTTGTAGATCGACGCTGCCTGGCGCTCGACCAGGTCCTTGCGGGCCGGATCGTTCGCCGGCGCCAGCGCCAGCACCTCGCCGTACGCCTTCTCGGCCTGCTCGTACTCGCCGCGCTCGAACGAACTGTGCGCGATCACCGTCCACGCGACGCGTCGGTTCGCCGGCTCGGCCGGCGGTTGCAGCGCCAGCACCTGCTGCGCGACCGTGGCCGCACGCGCCTGGTCGCCCAGCGCGAACAGCTTCTCCGCGGCGTTCGTCAGCACCGGGCCGCTGCGCTTGTCGGCCGGGTTCGCGTTGGCAAAGCGCAGCGCGCTCTCGACGCTTTCCTTCTGCAGCGCCGGCAGCTCGGCCGGCGTGGCCTTCTTCTCCTGCGCGGCATAGCTCAGCAGCGCGGCATAGCCGGCGTCGGCGCTCTTCGCGTGCAGCGGGTAGCCGTAGGCGGTCTTCTCGTACTCGGGCGCGGCTTCCTTGAAGCGGCCGTCTTCGTACAGCAGCTCGGCCAGCAGGAAGTTGTTCTGCGGCGCCTCGGCGTCCTTCGGGAACGACACCAGGTAGCTGCGGTACCACTTGACCGCTTCCTGGTAGTCGGCGGTCGACCTGGTCTTCTGCGCCTGCGAGTGGTAGTGCTGCGCCAGCTCGGCGAGGTTCGTCTTGACCAGCGGCTGCGCGTTCTCCTGCCACGCGGCCGAGTTCTGCCTGCTGAATTCGCTGTCGACGCCGTAGCGCTCCACGTATTCCTTCTTCGCATCGAGCGCCAGCGTGCCGAAGCCGTTCTGCTGGTAGATCGCGATCACGCGCGCCTGCATCAGCGGCGCCTGGCCGTGCAGCGGGTCGCGGCGCGCGAACGCGCTGAAGGTGTCGGCGGCGTCCTTCGGCCGGTCCTGGCGCAGATACAGCTCGCCGAGCTGCTGGTAGACGCGCCATTCGTAGGCGCGGCGCTCCGGCGTCGTCATGTAGGCCGGGATGCTCTCGGCGCCCTGCAGGTTCTCCAGGCTCAGGCTGGCGACGCGGAAGGTGTCCTCGACCAGCTCGCGGTCGCCGCGCGTCAGGCCCGGCAGCGTCTCGAGCTCGCCGTCGTCCTTGCGGCCGCCGAGCTTCAGGTCGAGCACGCCGAAGAACGGGTGCAGCGCGTCGTCCAGCCGGCCCTGCTTGAACAGCGACCAGCCCTGCATGTACAGCGCGCGGTCGCGGAACGGGTTCGACGAGTCGCCCTGCAGCACGGTCGCGTAGGCCTGCTCGGCCTTCACGTAGTCGCGCGTCGAGAACAGCAGCTCGCCGCGGCGGAACTGCGCTTCGTCGCGGTAGATCGTCTTCGGGTATTTCGCGACCAGGTCGTCGAGCGTCTTCAGCGCCAGTTCGAGCTCGCCGCCCTGCTCCTGCGCGCGTGCCAGCTGGTACAGCACGCGGTCGTTGGTCTCGTCCTGCGGGTAGGTCTTCAGGAACTCCTGGTAGCGCGCGGTCGCGGCCTTGTAGTCGGGCGTGCCGTTCGGCGTCTGCTGGCCGGCGGCCAGCCGGTTGTCGGCGCTGTCCATCTCCAGGTCGCCGAGCCGGCGCATCGCTTCGGCGCGCTGCGTGGCCTTCGGCGCGGCCTTCAGGAATTCGTTGTAGGCGGCGATGGCCTGGTTCTCGTCGGCCTTCACGCCGTTGTCCTCGGCGACCGTGATCTCGCGGCCGGACATCGACTTCAGGGTCGGCTGGTCATCGCCGGGCAGCGTCTTCTTGCCGGCACAGGCGGCCAGCCCGAGCAGCATCAGCAGCGCCAGACTATGGCTTGGGCGGCGCATTGGCGGGTTCCAGTTGCTTGTTGGCCTGGCTCGCGGCGCGGTCGTACAGCTGTGCGACGGCGAAGCGGGCCTGCGTGGTGTATTCGACCAGCCGTTCCTTCTGCTGCACGAGCTCGGCGACCGCCAGCTCCTGCACGAACTGCTGTTGTTCGGTGCTCAGCGCGGCGACGCGCGGCAGCAGCAGCTCGATGGCCTTCGCGAGCTCGGCGATGCGGGTCCCGAAGGCATCGAACTTCGCCGGCTCGTCCTGCTGCGCCTGGGCCAGCGCGGCATCGGCGCGGCGCGTGTCGGCCAGCGCCTCGGTGGTGGCGCGCGCGTTCTTCTGCGCGTCCCACAGGTTCTGCGGGTAGGCCTGCGCGAGCTGCCAGGTCAGCGCGCCGGAGGCCAGCCGGAAGCGCTCGCGCGCCGCCACCGCCTCGGGCAGGTCGCCGGCCTGGGCCAGCGTCGCGCGGATGCGGTCGACGCGCGCCTGCAGCGCGGCCTGCTTCTCGTCGGCCAGCGCGGCGGCATCGCCGTCGGCCTCGATGCGGGCGAGTTCGGTGGTGATCTCGTCGAGCCGCTTCTGCAGCGCTTCCAGCCCGCCTTCGGCCGACTTCGCGCGCACCTTCGGCAGCCGCTCGGCATAGGCCTGGCGGCGGTTCGCGAGCATGTCGCCGAACACGCCGAGGTTGTCCTGCCACTGCAGCAGGTTGCTGCGCAGGAACTGCAGGTCGCGCCAGTTCTTGAAGGCCTCCTGGAACGAATGCTGCGCGAGCAGCGGCGCCAGGTGGTTGGCGTGCGGCATCTCGGGCAGCTCGCCGATGTTCCAGAACCAGCCCATCTCTTCGCCGGGGTTGCGTTCGAGCAGGCCGTCGAGCAGCTTGCCGGCACGGATCGCGACGATCGACTGGTCGAGGTTGCCGTTCTCGCGCTCGAACGACGCGATGGCCTCGTTGTAGCGGTCGAGCGACTGGCCGCTCGCACCGGCCTCGGCATAGGCGTAGGGCACCGCGATCATCGCTTCGAGCACGGCCGAGTCGCCCGGGTCGCGCTGCGCGAGTTCCTGCCACGGCACCAGCGCCCGCTTCGGCTGCTTCAGCGCGGCCTGGGCCCAGCCGAAGCCGAGCAGCGCCTTGTTGGCCTGCATGCCGTTCAGGCGCACGCGTTCGAGGTAGATGGTCGCGGCCTCGGGCTTGTTGTCCTGCAGCGCGGCGAAGCCGAGCGCGACGTTCGCCTTGTCGCGCAGGCTGCGAGTCTCCTCGTCGGGCGCGGGGGCCTGGCCGAGCTGGTCGAGCAGCTGGTTGCCGCGTTCGGCGTCGCCGGTGCGGATCAGCGCGACGCCGAGGTTGAAGCGCGCATAGCGGGTCGCGTTCGCGCCGCCGGGCATCTTGCCGGGGTCGGGCAGCCTGGCCAGCGCCTCCAGCTGCGCCGCGGCGCCGGCGAAATCGTCGCGCGCCATCAGCACGTTGGCGCTCAGCAGCCCGCGCTCTTCCTCGAACTCGGGCGGCAGGTTCTTCTCGATGCGGCCGAGCGCCTCTTCGGCCTCCGGCAGGAAGCCGCGCTGGTAGCGGATCTTCGCGAGGTAGAACCACGCGCGGTCGCGCACCGACGGCGGCGCGCCCTTCTCGATCAGCTGCGCGAAGATCTCGCCGGCCTCGCGGTGCAGGCCGTACGACAGCAGCAGCCCGCCGCGCAGGATCTCGGCTTCATCGGTGTGGTGCGAGACGCGGCCGAAATGCTGCGACACCATCAGCCCGGTGATCGACGAGAAATAGCGGCCCTGGTAGAACTGGAACAGCGTCTCGCCGTAATACGGGTCTTGCACCAGGTGCGGCGGCAGCGGCTCGGCGGCCTGGGCCGTGCCCGGGAGCGCGCCGACGAGGCACGCCGCGGCGGCCACGCGCAGCAGGGTTGCGGGAACGTTGCGAAGGCGCATGGCGGCTTACTGCCAGACCTTGACTTCGAACTCCGGCTGCAGCTTGCCGGTGTTGTCCTTGATCTGCAGCTCGATGTACTTCGGGTCGGTGGTCTTGTCGAACTTGACGGTCGCACCGCGCTTGTAGTCGCGGAAGTGCGGGCCGCCGCCGGTGAACACCGCGACGATCTGGTGCTCGCCGGCCTTCAGGTTGCCGAGGAACACCCGCTGCACGCCCCCGCGGTGCAAGGCCTTCACCTCCAGCGGGGTGTAGAGGTAGTTCGCGACGACCTTGTCGTCCAGCTTCACCTGCACCGAGCCGAGTTCGAACATCTTGCCGACGTCCATCGACACGAACACCGCCACCTGCGTGTTGGCGGGGAACAGCAGTTCCTCTTCCAGCACCAGCAGGTCGCGGTTCAGGCGGATCACGTCGCCCTTCAGGTCCTGGATGCGGCCGTCGAGGCTTGCGGCCGACGCCGCGGTGGCCGGCGCGAGCGCGGCATCGGGGGCGCTGGCGGCCATCGCCGGCACCGGTGCCGACGCTGCGGCATCGGCCGGCGCGGGATCGGCGGCCAACGCGTTGCCACACCACAGCGGACCACACAGCAGTCCCGCCAGGCATCCGGCAGCCAGCAGGCTGCGACTACGTTTGAACATGGGGGCGGTCTTTCTCAAAAGGTGGCCGAGACGAACAGCTCGAGGATGTTCGCGTCGAACGAATACAGGCCGTGGGTGCGGATGTCGGTGAAGTTCTTGTAGCGAAAGCGCATGAACTGGTACTGCGCGTTCCACTTGACGTCGAACTTGTCGGCGATCTTGCCGGCGCTGTAGGTCGCCTTCGCTCCGATGCCGACGTCGTTGAAGTCGCTCAGCTGCTTGTTGCGCGACACGTACAGCGTCTCGCTCTGCGCGTTGTCGCTGTAGAACAGCGCCTGCTTCTGCGTGTTGTAGCGCACGAAGGCCTCGCCCAGCCACTCCGCGCCGAAGTAGCGGGTGTAGCCCACCTCGAGCGTGTGCGCCTTGATTTCCCAGTTGTCCCAGAAGTAGCGGTACTCGGCGCGCAGCGCGGCGCGCTGCTCGCCCTGCCCGATGTCGCCGACCGCGCGCAGCTTCAGCGCGCGGCTCGAGCGGGTGCGAGGGTAGCGCTCCTGCACCAGCGTGCCGAACACCTGCGCCACGCGGTACGGGTTGCCGAGGTAGCCGTTGTCGGAGATGGCCTCCAGGTTCGCGCTCATCAGCCAGCGCGGCGTCAGGATCTGCGTGACGCCGAAGCGGTAGCGCCAGTGCTGCGCACGGTCGAACATGCCCTCGTAGCGCGAGCCGACGTGGTCGGCCCCGCGCGACGCGCCGAGGCTGATCGTCGTCATGCCGCCGAACACCTCCTGCGAGACGTCGAGGCTGACGCTGTTGGCCTTGTAGTCGGGCTCGTCGCTGGTGGTGCCCGACAGCGAGACCTGCGCGTCGCGGTAGACGTAGTCGGCGCCGAGGCTGTATTCGGTGCGCTTTTCCTTGTAGGGGCTCGCGGTCGTCACGACGTCGATCGACGCATTGCTGACCGAGTCGATGAAGTACGAGCCGCTGATCGACAGCCGGTCGGCGACCTTCTTGCGGATCAGCAGCGCCGGGCCGTCGGCGCGCGTGCCGCCGCCGTCGTAGAAGTGGTACATCGCGTCGGCGCGGTCTTCCGGCAGGTCGATCGCGTACGCCGTCCCTACCGTGGAAACACCCGCCGCCATCACGCCACCCACCACGCCCAGCGCCCGGCCCGCGCGCATCAGGTGGTGCGGGCGGCGCGCCAGCGCGCGGCGCAGCCGGCGCATCCAGATGCTGGAGCCGCTAGTTGCAACCACAGCCGCCTCCTTGCACGCCGGTGGCGCCGCGTCCGCTCTCGCGCACGTCGTAGATGTGTTCGCGGTGCTTGTCGGCGAGCGCATCGCGCGACAGCCGCATGATCGGATCGGCCAGGCGCTCGCGCTCGTACGGCTTCACCCACGGCTCGGGCGCGGCGCAGCCGGCCAGCAGCGATGCCAGCCCCAGCGCGACGACAGCGAGTGCTCTGCGTTGGCTGCCCATGGTCATTCCTTCAGCAGGTCACGGATCTGCTTGTCGTAGGTGTTCTCGTAGCCGTCCTGGTAGCCGCGGTGCAGGAAGCGCACGCGGCCGTCGCGGTCGATCAGCACGGTCGACGGCATGCTGTTCAGCTCGTACAGCTTGCTGACGTTCTTGTCGGTGTCGAACAGCACCGGGAACTTGACGCCGAGCTTGGTCGCGACGCTGGCGGCATTGCGCGCATCGTCGTCGACGTTGACGCCCAGCAACACGAAGCCCGAGCCCTTGTACTTGTCGTACAGCGCGTTCAGCTTGGGCATCTCCTGGCGGCACGGCGCGCACCAGGTGGCCCAGAAGTTCACCAGCACGACCCGGCCGCGCTGCTCCTTCAGCCGCAGGTTCTGGCCTTCGAGGCTCTTCAGCGTGAAGTCGGGCGCGGGCGTCATCGGCGCGGCCGCCTGCGCCGGCGCCACGACCAGGCCGGTGCTCAGCAGCAGCGCGGCCGCGGTACGCAGGAGCTTGTCGAATCGGAAGAAGACGTTCATGGGGGGTTCTCGATCAAAGAAGAGCGCTCGATCAGAAGAAGAAGGTGACGCCGCCGGTCAGCTCGAGGTTCTGCGTGTTCTGGCGCTTGCCGAGCAGGTCGAGCGTGAAGATGTGGTCGCGCATGTCGACCTGCAGCGCCATCCAGTCCTTCAGGAACAGGCGCACGCCCATCCCGACGTTGAAGGTCTGCTTGCGCTGGTCGTTGAACTTGGTGCTGCCGACGCCGCCGATCAGGTACACCGCCGAGGCCTTCGCGGTGTTGCGGCCCCAGAAGATCTCGCCCGGCAGCACGTTCACGCCGATCGAGACGTTGTAGTAGCGCAGCTTCTGGCTGTCGTCGGACAGCACGCCGCCCGGCAGGATCTGCCGGAACGATTCGTCGGTGACCTTGGTCTGGCCGTAGACGGCCTCGACGAAGTAGTCCTCGGTGATGTGGTAGCCCACGCGCAGCCCGGAGACGGCGTTCGCGCCGAAGTTCTGCGTGCTGTAGGTGCCGCCGAACAGGCCGAACTCGAAGTCGTTCGACGGGATCTTCGGCACGTTGACCGGGCGGCGGTCGACCTGCGGCACGATCACCTGTTCGTTGCCGGGTTCGACGACCTGCTGCTGGTTCTGGGCGCGGGCCGCGAGCGGTGCGGCGAGGCAGGCCGAGGCCAGCAGGGGCATGACGAGATGTCGCAATTCGCGCATGGGGGTCTCGCGATCCATCAATTGAAGAAGAAGGAGAAGCCGACCGTGGCGGCGCGGTACTCGGCACTGCGGGTGTCGCCGATGAACGCGGTGTACAGCGTCCAGTCGGCCCGCATCACGAAGCGATCGGTCAGGTGGTAGCGCACGCCGATGCCGGCATTGGCCAGCTTGGCCTTGGTGTCGATCGCGTCGACCAGCGTCGAATTCGGCACGTTCTTGAACTTGCCGAAGCCGACCGAGAAGAACGGCGACAGCCGCTTGTCGGACCACGGCTCGACCATCAGGTTGGCATGCCAGAAGTCGCTGCCGGAGAACACGCCCTGCACCTGGCCGAGCGTGCCTTCGAGCGACAGCGTGTCCGACAGGCGGTAGCCGGTCCACATCTTCAGCATCGGCTCGCCCTTGAAGCGGCCCCAGCCGGCGCCGAACTCGACGCGGCGGTTCAGGTAGTCGTCGAGCAGCACGTCGCGGAAGGTCTTGGTGCTGCCGCCTTCGGTCAGCGTGGTCTCGAGCTGCGCCCGCGCGACCCAGCCTTCCTTGCCCTTGTCGGTGCGCACCTTGAACCAGTCGGTGTGGCGCAGCAGCACCTCGATCCACTCGCCCTTCTCGGCGATGTGGAACACCGGGTAGCCGCGGCCGGCACCGGTGTGCATCTCGATGTAGGGGTCGCTGACCTGCAGGCGCTCCGGCGGGGTGTCGGCAGCGGCAGCCGGCACTGCCACGACGCCCAGCGCACAGGCGAGCGCCAGCCCCTGGAGGGCGTGGCGAAGGCGGGCGTGAAGGCGGTAGGGTGGCGACTCGTGCGGTGGAGCGAGGGTCATGCTTGCCTGGTTGTCAATTTGTATTGCAGGTCCCGGTGTTCGGGTCTGCCGGCGTGAACATGTTGTAGGTCGCGGTGCTGAATTCGTCCTGGCCGGACGGCGACGGGTGGGTGATCCAGTACTCGATCAGCTTGACGTTGGGGTCCTGGTCGTTCGCGAAGATCTGGCCCCCGCCGTGCAGCACGTTGATCAGCAGCGGCTTCGCGAGCAGCCGGCTCTGCGTGGTCGAGCCGCCCACCACCTCGCCCTGCGCCGAGTAGAAGTTCTTGTACATGTCGGTGTCGCGGATCGCGTCCGGCGTGTTGGCCGGGTCGGTCACGTCGAGCGCGGTTGCGCCGGTGGCGATGCGGAACGCGCCGCCGGTGCCGGCCACCGTGTCATGGCAGCCCGAGCCGGCGCAGGTGTTGACGGTCGTCACGCCGTTGTGCGTGATCGGAAGCGCCGCCAGGAAGATCGGGTTGATGCACTTCTGGAAGTAGGCGTACGACAGGCGCTGGCCGGTCGCTCCCCCCGGGTTGTTGATCGACGACGGGTTGCCCAGCGGGTTGCCGCCACCGCCGCAGCTGGCGAGCCAGGCTGCGGCGAGGCAGGCACCCGCCGCGCGCAGCGGCACCCGCCAGGGTGCGCGCGCAGGTGCCGCGGGAGACGCTTGCCTCATAGGACGGTGGAGCTCATGGGGTGGTACAGCCCTTCTTGATCCAGTTGGCGATCGTCGTGTAGTTCGCGCTGCCCACCGGCAGCACCGCCGTCGGCGAACTCGCGGCGCCCGCCGGGTGCGGGATCGTCGACGGCCGCTTCAGCAGCGAGCTGTTGTCCGGATGGCAGGCGTCGTTGATCATCGTCAGTGTGACATTGAAATCGCCCTCCGCATCGCCCAGCAACACGAAGCGGTTCTCGCGGAACGCCTTGCCGGCGGCGATCTCGTCGCTGCCGATGCCCTGGTGGCAGCCGGCCGCGCAGGTGCTGCGCAGGATCGGGTAGATGTCGGACTCGAACGAGGCCTGGGTCAGCAGCCCGATGTTCTTCACGCCGCCGGCCGACAGGTCGTTGTAGTACTTGCTGCCGAGGTCGATCCATTCGGCCAGCAGCCGCTTCTCGGCCTTGGTCAGCAGCGTCGAGTGGTCCGGCGCGCCTGCGGCCGGCGTCGGGTACAGCTTGCGTGCCTCCGTGCTGGCCATCAGGGTCGCCCCCGACAGGATTTCCACCAGGCGGCTCTTGCGCCCCATGCCGAGCGCATCGCCTTCGCTGGCCATCGTGTCGACCATCGCCGGCTCGCGGTCGATCATCGGCACGCCTTCGTCGAGGTGGGTCTTCGGCAGGCCGGTGACCTCGTCGATCAGCGGGTCGCCGATCAGCAGGCGCTCGTACGACGCGGTGCGGCCGGTGCCGGTGATGGTCGCCGTCAGGTCCAGCTTGGCCGGGTCGGCATGGCAGGTGACGCAGGTGCCGGCACCGTTGACGCCGCGGCTGACCGTCCACATCGGCTGGATGTGGTCCGGGTAGTTGATGACGCCGTCGGTCGGGGCCGCGGTCAGCAGGTCGTCCTTCGGATCGGTGTTGTTCTTGTACTTGATGCTGATCGAATTGCGCGCGGTGACGCCGGCCTTGGCCGGGTCGGCCCAGACGTCGGTCGAGACCATGTCGGTCATCAGCTTCAGCAGGTTCGGGTCGAGCCGCGTGCGGGTGCCGGCCATCGTCTCGCCCGACTGGTGGGCGCCGGCGAGGGCGTCCATCCAGCCCGACGGGATCGTGTTGGCGACCGTGCCGGAGTTCAGCGCGCCGCCGCGGCGCGGGCTGTGGCAGCCGTCGCAGGTGCGGCGTTCGCCCGGGCGGACCTGGATCCAGTTGGTGTGGGTCTGGAAGGCGCGGCCTTCGGCATCGACCACGGCCAGCCCGATCGGGGTGTCGGCCGGGACCTGCAGCTTGAACGAACCGTCCGGCTCGATCGGCGCATAGCCGAGGATCTGCTGCGGCTCGAAGTCGGTCTCGCCGATCGCCTGGCGCACGCCCATGCCCTGGCTCGGGGCCGCGGCGCGGAACGCACGGATGAAGCGGGCCGGCGCACAGCCGTAGGCCGGGTTCGCCGGGTCCTTCATCTTGACGAGATCGGCGACCTGGGCGCGGGTGTCCGCCGGGTCGGTCGGCTTGGTCTTCGCGATCGCGGTGGTGCAGGTGGCCGACAGGTCGGCCGCGGCGATCACCGGGTCGCCCATGCGGCCGAGGCCGTCGGTGTCGTAGACGCTGCGCACTTCGAGCAGGCCGAGCTTCTGCGCGGCCAGCGTGGCGTCGACCGGCGTCGGGTCGGTGGCGTTCGGCTCGGCACGCGACTGCAGCGGCACCGGGTCGGTGTTCATGAAGCCCGGCGGCGGCGGCGCCACCGGTTGCATGCCGTCCTTCGGGCGGTTCGGGTTGAACATGTAGATGCCGTACGGCGGCGGCACGTTGTCCTTCACGCCGTCGGCGGCGACGTCGCTGGCCATCCGGTTGTCATCGGCCAGGCGGGCCTTCTCTTCGGTGGTCAGCGACGCGCATGGCACCACCTTGCCGTTCTTCGTCACCTCGCACGGGCGGAAGGCGACCAGCACGCGGTCGGTGCCGTCCCACAGCGGGAACGGCGTCGTGATGCGGCCGAATTCGGACAGCCCGCCGCCGATGTTCAGCGTTTCCGCCGTCGGGTAGTACTGGCCGCCTTGCGGCGCGACGCCCGGGTTGGCCGGCGTGTTCTGTTCGGAATAGTTGGCGGCGTCGACCATGACCAGGCCGCCGCCTTCCTTCGTGCGCGACAGCGGCATCAGGTCGGACGCGAGGAAGCCCTTGAACTTGCCGTTCGGGTCCATGTCGCGCGGGTGCAGGAAGCTGTTGCCGTCGCTGTGCGCGCCGTACAGCACGAACATGTCGGTGCCGTCGGGCTTCACGCGGAACACCTTGAAGTGGTTGCGCATGCCGACGTGGTCCCAGCGCGAGAACATGATGTCGCCGTTGGGGCGCACGACCGGGTTGCGGTCATGGCTCTGGTTGACCGAGATCTGCGTGATGTTGCCGCCGGCGGCGTCCATCGTGTGCAGGTTGAACACGCGCTCGCGTTCGTACTCGTCCAGCGCGAAGCGGTCGCCGCCGACGCCCTGGTTGAAGAACGACGTGCCCTGGCGGTTCGACGTGAAGACGAAGCCCTTGCCCGCGGGCAGGTAGGCCGGGTCGACGTCGTCGGCGGTGGTCGAGTTCGTCAGGCGCTTGAAGCTCCCGCCGGTCATGCCGCCCTTCGTCATGTCGTATTCCCAGATGTTCCAGCGCCCGGTACAGGCCTTGGCGCCGTCGATCATCGAGGTGTTGGAGGTTTCGCACTTCAGCGCGAAGACGATTTTCTTGCCGTCGAACGACACCTCGGGGTCGGACACGTCGCCGTGGCCCTGGGTGATGTCCTTCGTGATGTTGTGCTCGGGCGCGCTCGGCGAGGATTTCTCGCGGATCATCAGGTCGCCGCCCTGGGCGTACGGCGCGCCGTTGGTCGGGTTCATGCCCATCGTGTTGACGCGCTGCGTGTACGCGAGCGGCACATCGCCTTCCACGGTGGAATCGCTGCTGCCGCTGCCGCAGGCGGCGAGTACGGCCGCCACGGTGGCGACGAGCGCCGCCCCCGCGAACCGGAGGCTGCATCGGTACGCCCTGCGATCGCTCGCGGGGACCTGGGTTGCTGTGGGGTACTTCATCTTCTCGCCTCCGATGCGGCCGGTCGTGTTACTGCCGGCCTGGGTTGCCGGACTGCGGGGCGGCGCCCAGCAAGCCGGAGGAGTAATGCAGAACACCTTCCGCGTCGATCACGATGGCATCGACGCCCTCCTGCGACTCGACGAGCCGCATGCCCTCTGCAAGGCCTTTCACGAAAACACTCTTCGACAGCCCTTCGCTGGTGAGCCCGTCCTCGGCGAGGATGGTCACGCTGCGCAGGCCGTGTGCCGACCGCCCCGTCTTCGGGTCGATCACATGATGGAAACGCTCGCCGTTGCGCTCGAAGAAGCGCTCGTAGTCGCCCGAGGTCGACATCGCGACGTCTTCGAGCGGCAGCACCGCGACGACCTGGTCCGGGCGGCGCGGGTCGCGCACCGCGATGTTCCACGGCCGGCCGCGGCGGTCGCCGAGCACGTAGCTGTCGCCGCCGGCGGCCACCACCGCGTGGCGGATGCCGTGGCCGCGCAGGATCGCGGCCGCGCGGTCGACCGCATGGCCCTTCGCGAAGCCGCCCAGGTCGATGCGCATGCCGGGGTGGCCGAAGCGGACGGTCCGGTGCTGCGGGTCGAGCAGCAATTGCTGCCAGCCGATCGCGGCACGGGCCGTGGCCAGCTCGGCCTCGGTCGGCGCGCGCTGCTCGCGGTAGTCGTACAGCTGGCCGGCGCTGGCGAACGTGATGTCGAAGGCGCCGTCGGAGAGCTGCGAGAAATACAGGGCGCGTTCCAGCAGGCCGTACAGCTCGTTGCTGAGCGCCACCGGCTGCGTGGCGGCTTCGCGGTTGATGCGGGACAGCTCGGACGAGGCCTTCACCGGGCTCATGGTCCAATCGATGCGCTGCATGTCGGCCATCACGGCGGCGATCGCCGCCTCGCCGGCCGCGCGATCGTCGCTCCACAGCTCGACGGAGACCGACGTGCCCATGATGGCTTCCTCGCGGCGCAGCCAGCCACCGCCCCGCACGGCCGGTTGGGCGGGCTGGACGGGGTTCATCGACCTGACTGGCTTGCTGGACACGAGGCCCTCCGGAACCAACTGCACTTCATTCCCTCGGAATCGTTGACCGTCTGTTGATCCATGTCCTACGCAGATCACGTGCCTGGACGGCGGAGCGGATCTTCTTCCCGAAAACCCCTGAAAATGTGTCAATAGTTGGCAAACGGAGGCGACCTTACATCCTGTTCCAGAAGAAACGGTGACCGTTTTTGCTCGTCCAGACGAGATCTGAATCAGATGTGAACGAAGGCAACCGGATGGGCCCGTGCACGCCGGCCGGCAGCGATGGCGCAGATCGTGCTGTCCCTGATGCGAGCTGGTCGCGAGGGCACCGATACTCCCGGGCTGGGCGTGACCCACCATTGAACCGACCCACGGCCCCATCGACACCGAACCGCAGCCCCTTCCGATACCGGCGATCGATCGCCGCCCTCCTGGTTTTCCCTTGCCTTGCCCGCGCCCTCGTCCCACTCCATGCTCAGTGCCCATCACCTCCGCTGCTCGCGCGGCGACCGGACCCTGTTCGCCGACCTGAGCCTGTCGCTGGCGCCCGGCCGCTGGCTGCAGGTGGGCGGGCTGAACGGTGCCGGCAAGACGACGCTGCTGCGCACGCTGGTCGGCCTGAACCCACCCGATGACGGCGAGGTGCGCTGGAACGGCACGCCGATCCGCGAGGCCGGCGAAGACTTCCGCCGCGCCTGCCTGTACCTCGGCCACCACGCAGCGGTGAAGGACGAGCTGACGCCGTTCGAGAACCTGCGGCAGGCCTGCGCGATCGACGGCGTGGCGCTCGACGACGCTCAGGCCGGCGATGCGCTGCGCCGCATCGGGCTGCGCGGGCGCGGCCACCTGCCGACGCGCGTGCTGTCGGCCGGCCAGAAGCGCCGCGTGCTGCTGGCCCGGCTGCTGGTGCGCCCGGCGACGCTGTGGGTGCTGGACGAGCCGTTCGCCGCCCTCGACACCGATGCGGTCGAGCTGATGGGCGAACTGATCGGTGCGCACCTGGCGCAGGGCGGCCTGGCGATCCTGACCAGCCACCAGCCGGCACCGTTGCCGGCCGGCGAGACCGTGAGCCTCGCCGCATGAACACCCTTTTCGTTGCTCTGAAGCGAGACCTGCTGCTGGCCGCCCGCCGGCGCAGCGAGGTCGTCACCGCCCTCTTCTTCTTCGTCGTCGTGGTCAGCCTGTTCCCGCTCGGCATCGGGCCGGAACCGGCGATGCTGCGCCGCATCGGCCCGGGCGTGCTGTGGGTCGCGGCGCTGCTGGCCACGCTGCTCGGGCTGCCGCGGCTGTTCGCGAGCGACCATGCCGACGGCACGCTCGAGCAGATGGCCTTGTCGCCGCGCCCATTCGCGCTGCTGGTGGCCGGCAAGATCGCGGCGCACTGGCTGCTGTGCGGGCTGCCGCTGGTGCTGCTGGCGCCGTTGCTCGGGCTGCAGTTCAACCTGGACGCCGGCGAACTGCAGGTGCTGATGCTGGCGCTGCTGCTGGGCACGCCGGTGCTGAGCCTGATCGGCGCGATCGGTGCCGCGCTGACGCTCGGCGTGCGCGGCGGCGGCACGCTGCTCGCGCTGCTGGTACTGCCGCTGTACGTGCCGACACTGATCTTCGGCGCCGGCGCGGTCGAGGCGCAGAGCGCCGGGCTGGGCTCGTCGGCGCAGTTGTCGATCCTTGGGGCGCTGCTCGCGCTCGCCGTATTCTTCGCACCCTGGGCCACCACCGCGGCTCTTCGCATCGCAATCGAATGATGGACAAGCACTCAGCCAGCCCGTGGATGCGCTACGCATCGCCCGCCACCTTCTACCCCCTTGCCGGCAAGCTGCAGCCCTGGTTTGCAGGCCTGGCTGCGCTGCTCACGATCGCCGGCCTGTGGATCGGCTTCTTCGTCGCGCCGACCGATGCGACGCAGGGCGAGGGCTACCGGATCATCTTCGTGCACGTGCCGGCGAGCTGGATGTCGATGGTCATCTACTGCGCGATGGCGTTCTGGGCCGGCATCGGCCTGGCGTTCAACACGCGGGTGTCGTCGATGATGGCCTCGGCGCTGGCGCCGACCGGGGCACTCTTCGCACTGCTGTCGCTGCTGACCGGGTCGCTCTGGGGCAAGCCGATGTGGGGCACCTGGTGGGTCTGGGACGCGCGGCTCACGTCGGAGCTGATCCTGTTCTTCCTGTACCTCGGGTTCCTCGCGCTGCAGGCGGCGATCGAAGACCCGAAGCGGGCCGACCGTGCCGGCGCGGTGCTGGCTCTGGTCGGCGTGGTGAACGTGCCGATCATCTACTTCTCGGTGAAGTGGTGGAACACGCTGCACCAGGGCGCGACGATCTCGATGACGAAGTCGCCGTCGATGGCCGTCACGATGCTGTGGGGCATGCTGCTGATGGCGCTGGCCTTCTGGATGTATGCGATCGCGGTCGCGCTGGCACGGGTGCGCAACATCATCCTCGAACGTGAGCGCCATGCCGACTGGGTTCGTCAAGCCGTGGAGGCATCGTGATGCAGTGGAACAGCGTGGGTGATTTCTTCGCGATGGGCGGCTACGCCTTCTACGTCTGGGGCAGCTTCGGCGCGTGCGCGCTGGCGATGCTGGTCGAAAGCCTGCTGTTGCGCCAGCAGCGCCGGGAACTGTTGCGATCCCTGAAGGATCAGCACGAGGCATGACAGGAAAGCAAGCACACATGAAACCCCGCCACAAACGCCTCGCGATCATCGTCGGCGCCGTCGCCAGCCTCGGCGTCGCCGCCGCCCTGGTGCTGAACGCGCTGAACAGCAACGTCGCGTTCTTCTTCACGCCGACGCAGGTCGTCTCCGGCGAAGCCCCGAAGGACCGTGCGTTCCGCGTGGGCGGCATGGTGCGGCAGGGCACGCTGAAGCGCGACCAGATGACCGTCAGCTTCGTCATCACCGACACCGCCAAGGACGTGGCGATCCGCTACACCGGCATCCTTCCGGACCTGTTCCAGGAGGGCAAGGGCGCGGTCGTGCAGGGCAAGCTCGATGGCGACGGCAGCTTCGTCGCGACCGAAGTGCTGGCCAAGCACGACGAGAACTACATGCCGCCCGAGGCCGCCCATGCGGTCGAGCAAGCCAAGAAGATGAGGAACACACTCAAATGACCCCCGAACTCGGCCACCTCGCGCTGATCCTCGCCTTCCTCGTCTCGATCGTGCAGGGCGTGCTGCCGATCGCCGGCGCCCACCGCAACAAGGTCGCGTGGACCTCGCTCGCGCGGCCGGCGGCGCAGACGCAGTTCCTGCTCGTCGCGTTCGCGTTCGCCTGCCTGATGCAGGCCTTCGTCGCGAACGACTTCTCGGTGCTGTACGTCGCCGAGCACTCC
This sequence comes from Rhizobacter sp. SG703, assembly GCF_012275445.1. Taxonomy (GTDB): domain Bacteria; phylum Pseudomonadota; class Gammaproteobacteria; order Burkholderiales; family Burkholderiaceae_C; genus Rhizobacter. The sequence continues at coordinate 570,518 of NZ_JAAZQK010000001.1, forward strand.
AATTCGCAGTTGCCCACCGCCTACCGCGCCGCCGCCGTCTGGGGCGGCCATGAAGGCTCGCTGCTGCTGTGGCTGCTGATGCTCAACGGCTGGACCCTCGCCGTCAGCCTGCTGTCGCGCCAATTGCCGCTGCCGATGGTCGCGCGCGTGATCGGCGTGCTCGGGCTGGTCGCCGCCGGCTTCCTCGCATTCATGCTGCTGACGTCGAACCCGTTCGACCGGCTGATCCCGGCCGCCGTCGAAGGCCAGGACCTGAACCCGCTGCTGCAGGACCCGGGCCTGATCGTGCACCCGCCGATGCTCTACATGGGCTATGTCGGCTTCTCGGTCGCGTTCGCCTTCGCGATCGCCGCGCTGCTGGCCGGCACGCTCGACGCCGCCTGGGCCCGCTGGTCGCGGCCGTGGACCAACGTCGCCTGGACCTTCCTGACGCTCGGCATCGCGCTCGGCTCGTACTGGGCCTACTACGAGCTCGGCTGGGGCGGCTGGTGGTTCTGGGACCCGGTCGAGAACGCGTCGTTCATGCCGTGGCTGGTCGGCACCGCGCTGATCCATTCGCTGGCCGTCACCGAGAAGCGCGGCAGCTTCAAGAACTGGACCGTGCTGCTCGCGATCTGCGCATTCTCGCTGTCGCTGCTCGGCACCTTCCTGGTCCGCTCCGGCGTGCTGACCTCGGTGCACGCCTTCGCGACCGACCCTCGCCGCGGCATCTTCATCCTGCTGTTCCTGAGCGCGGTGATCGGCGGCTCGCTGAGCCTGTTCGCGTACCGCGCCCCCAAGGTCGGCCTGGGCGGCGCGTTCGCGCTGATGTCGCGCGAAACGCTGCTGCTGATCAACAACGTGCTGCTGATGGTGGCCGCCGGCTCGGTGCTGCTGGGCACGCTGTACCCGCTGATCATCGACGGGCTGGGGCTGGGCAAGCTGTCGGTCGGGCCGCCCTACTTCAATGCGGTGTTCGTGCCGATCATGGTGCCGCTGCTGTTCCTGATCGCGATCGGCCCGGTCGCGAACTGGAAGCACGCCGATGCGCGCGACATGTCGCAGCGGCTGTGGATGGCCGCCGGCATCGCCGTCGTGCTGGGCGCGCTGCTGCCGGCGTTCGTCGGCAACTGGTCGCCGCTGGTCGCGCTCGGCCTGCTGCTGGCGGTGTGGATCGTCGCGAGCAGCGTGTTCCAGATCCGCACCCGCCTGAAATCAGGCTGGCCGCCGCGGGCGTACTGGGGCATGCACCTGGCCCACGTCGGCATCGCGGTGTTCGTCGTCGGCGTCACGATGGTGAAGGGCTACGAGGTCGAGAAGGACGTGCGCATGGCGGTCGGCGAGACCGTCGCGCTGGGCGGCTACACCGTCAAGCTGCTCGGCGTCGACGAAGTGCGCGGGCCCAACTACATCGCGCAGCGAGGTGAGGTCGAGCTGTCGCGCGACGGCCAGGTGCTGAACCGGCTGAACCCCGAGAAGCGCAACTATGCGTCGTCGCAGATGCCGATGACCGAGACCGCGATCGACAGCGGCCTGACGCGCGACCTGTACGTCTCGCTGGGCGAACCGCTGGAAGCCGGCCCGGGCGGCAAGGCCGCGGCCTGGAGCGTGCGGGTGTACTACAAGCCCTTCGTCGTGTGGATCTGGCTCGGCTGCCTGCTGATGGCCGCCGGCGGGGCACTCGCCGCGAGCGACAGGCGCTACCGGCTGAAGCTGAAGCAGCGGGTCGGCGCGACGCTGTCGGGCGCCACCGGAGCGGCCGCATGAAGAAATACTTCCTGATCCCGCTCGGGCTGTTCGCGGTGCTGGCGGTGTTCCTCGCCGTCGGCCTGAACCACGACCCGCACGAGGTGCCGTCGCCGTTGATCGGCAAGCCGGCGCCGATGTTCTCGCTGCCGCGGCTCGAGGCGTCTGGCGCGACCGCGGCCGACGCCGCGAAGTTCACGCCGCAGGAGATGCGCGGCAAGGTGTGGATGCTCAACGTGTGGGCCACCTGGTGTGGCCCGTGCCGCCAGGAGCATCCGGTGCTCGTCAATTTCGCGAAGCTCGGCCTGGTGCCGGTGGTCGGCCTGAACTACAAGGACAAGCGCGACGAGGCGCAGCGCTGGCTGACCGAGTTCGGCAACCCGTATGTCGCGACCGCCGTCGATGCCGACGGGCGCGTCGGCATCGACTACGGCGTCTACGGCGTGCCGGAGACCTACCTGATCGACAAGACCGGCACGATCCGCTTCAAGCAGATCGGGCCGCTGACCGACGATGTGCTGCGCTCGAAAGTGATCCCGATGCTCAAGGAACTCGGCACATGAAGCGGTTGATGATGGGAGTCGCGCTGGCGATCGCGTTCGCCTGCAGCGTGCATGCCGCCGATGCCCCGCCGCTGGCCGACGACCCGGTCGTCGAGGCGCGGCTGGTCGGCATCGCCGAGGAGCTGCGCTGCCTGGTGTGCCAGAACGAATCGCTGGCCGGCTCGCGCGCCGACCTGGCGGAAGACCTGCGCCGCGAGATCCGCACGCTGATCCGCCAGGGCAAGACCGACCAGGAGGTGATGGACTTCCTGGTCAGCCGCTATGGCGATTTCGTGCGCTACCGGCCGCCGATGAAGCCGACCACCTGGCTGCTGTGGCTCGGCCCGTTCGTGCTGCTCGGCGGCGGGCTGGTGGCGCTGGTCGCCTTCCTGCGCCGCCGCACGGCGCCCGATGCCGTCGCGCTGACTGCCGAGGAGCAACAGCGCGCGATGGCGCTGCTGAACAACGACCCCACAACTGCCGAGCGCCCCTGAGATGGCCACCTTCCTGATTGCCGCGGCGCTGCTCGTCGCCGCCACCCTGCTCGTGCTGCTGCGACCCTGGCGGCGCGCCGCGCAGGCCGCCGAATCGACCGCCCGCGACGCCAACACCGCCGTCTACCGCGACCAGTTGGCCGAGCTCGACCGCGACCTCGCAGCCGGCACCATCCAGGCCGCCGACCATGAACAGGCGCGCGGCGAGCTGCAGAAGCGCCTGCTGGCCGATGCCGAGGTCGCCGAGCCGGCGATCGCACCGCGCAGCTCGGGCCGCGGCACGATGGTCGCGCTCGCGGTGGCGTTGCCGCTGCTGGCCACCGGCCTCTACGCGTGGCGCGGCAACCCGGCCGCGCTGAACCCGCCGGCGCCGCCCGCGCAACGCGGCGAGGTGACGCAGCAGCAGATCGAACAGATGATTGCCGCGCTCGCGGCACGCGTCGAGAAGAACCCGGACGATCCGAAGGCCTGGATGGTGCTCGCCCGCTCGTACCGCGCGATGGGCCGGCCGGCCGATTCGGCGAAGGCCTTCGAGCACGTCGGTGCCGAGATGCTGGACCGAGATCCGGTGCTGCTGACCGAGTACGCCGACGTGCTCGCGACGACGGCGAATGGCGACCTGCAGGGCAAGCCGCTGAAGCTGGTGCAGCAGGCGCTGGCGATCGACCCGAACAATGCGATGGCGCTGTCGATGTCGGCGACGGCGGCGTACCAGCGGCAGGACATGAAGACGGCCGCAGCGCAATGGCAGCAGCTGCTGCCGATGCTGCCACCGGAGTCGGACTACGCGAAGTTCATCGTGCAGACGTTGGCCGAGATCCGCAGCGGCACGGCGGGGGCGGCGGCTTCGGCGCCGGTGGCGTCTGCCGCGCGAGCATCGGCGTCTGCCGCCACGGCGGCGACCGCGGCCAACAAGCCGGCCGCGGGCACGGCGACGTCGGTCAGCGGGCGCGTCACGCTGTCCCCTGCCCTGGCGTCGAAGGTGCAGCCGGGCGACACGGTGTTCGTGTTCGCGCGTGCGCCGCAGGGCCCGCGCATGCCGCTGGCGGTGAAGCGCGGGCTGGTGTCGGACCTGCCGATGGATTTCGTGCTCGACGACTCGACCGCGATGAGCCCGCAGTTCAAGCTGTCGAGCGTGCCCGAGGTGCGCATCGAGGTGCGGGTGTCGCGCAATGGCAGCGCGACGCCATCGACCGGCGACCTGATCGGCCAGGGCCCGGTGGTGAAGCCGGGCGCCACTGGCGTCGCGGTGCAGATCGACCAGATCAGGCCCTGAGCTTCGGCCCGGCATCGCGCGCTTCGCTTCGGAGCCGCGACGCCGGGCGCTCGCCGACGACACTTCCTTTCAGCGCTGTCACCCGACAGCGTCCCAACTGAAAGGATTTCACATGCCCATTCCCGCAATCGGTGCCGCACTGACCCGTGCCCTTCCCATGGCCGCGCAAGCCCTCAGCAAGGCCCCTGGCCTGCAAGCCCTCGGTGGCCTGATGGGTGGCCCTGGTGGTGGCGAGCAAGCCCAAGGCGGCCAGCAAGCCGGCCCGGGCGGCGCCGCCAGCGCCATCATCCAGCGCCTGAAGTCGATGGTTCCGGGGGGAGGCGACTGAGTCCCACCGATCACCTTGACGAAGATCGACCTGTCGGACCGGCCGCGCTGCGGCCTTGTCCGGCACCTCTGACGCGGCCGCGACCCGGCGGACCGCTTTGTGCGCTGATGCGCACTACCCCGAAAGCCCGTCATGAGCCCGCACACCAAAGACGATATTGCGCAGCTGGTCCAGGAGATGATCGACGCGATCGTGCGCCAGGAACTCGGCCGCGCCGAAGCGCTGTGGTTCCAGCTTCGCGACCTGCCGGACGTCGCGCCATCGGCACTGGCCATCGGCGCCTTCATCCCGATCCTGCGCAACGAGCCGCGCGACGCACTGCACTTCCTGCAGACGCTGCCGGACGATTGCTGCCCCGACCTGAAGGCCTTGTGCACCTACCTGCTCGGCGATCCGATCTGGCACCTGGAAGCAAGTGCGCTGGCCGAGAGCGATGATCCGTTGATGCGCACGGCGATGCGGCATCTGCTGGAGACGAGCGCGACGGTTTGAAGGTGCGCGCGACCCATGACCCATGCGTCGCTGTTCCTCCGCGGCCATCGCGGTGGCACCGGGCAGGGCCGGTGGTCGATGTCAGCGCCCTTCAACGGTCTTCTCGCTGCCGTCGCCAATGCGGGAGCCGACCCGCTGATGACCCGCAGGCCGAGCGAGCCAGCAGTCACGCCAGGGCTACGCAGCCAAAAATGACTGCGTTCGTCATAAAGTCGCATATTTTTTGTCGCGTTAATCATAAATGATTAAATGTGACTAATTTACTTATCCGTTTTTCCTTTTCTTACCACAATTGCGCCCGCAGTCATCGGTGCGCTCCTGCGAATAGCGCGAGATCAGATTGAGTGTGGAAGGTGGCATGGCCATCGACCTCCGTGTAGTCCTTCAGATCGGAATCCCATGAATCCACGCGCTGGCGCTTCCTCGTCCGCTCCCTCCCCTTCCAGCCTCGCCATCGGCCACACGCTGATGCGTGAATGCCTCACGTTTCGCATTGGAGGCGAGGAGTTTGGAATCGACATTCTTCAAGTGCAGGAGATTCGCGGGTATGAAACTCCGACGCGCATTGCCGGTGCACCCTCGTTCATCAAAGGCGTGTTGAACCTGCGGGGGGTGATCGTGCCTGTCGTCGACTTGCGGACGAAGTTCGGCGAAGCCGCGAACTGCGAACCGGTCACCGTCACGATCATCCTGAGCATCGCCGGCCGAACGGTAGGCGCCGTCGTCGACTCCGTGAGTGACGTCATAGAACTCACGCTTGACCAGATCAGGCCCGCTCCCGAGTTCAATTCTTCGATCGATGCGAACCACATCGTGGGCATCGGCGTCATCGCCCAGAGCGAAGGCGAACGAATGTTGATCTTGCTGGACATCGGCAAGCTCATGTCGAGCTTCGACATGGGCCTGATCCCGGCGATTCACTAGTCAACAGCATCCGTGAAACTGGAGCAGTACATGAACAATTTATCTGTCAAAAGGCAACTCATCCTGGCCTTTGGCGCCCTCGCCGCATTGGTGGTCATCGTCAGCATCGTCGCATTGCACGGACTTGGCGGCTCCAACGAAAGGTTCATCGCGCATGAGAACGGTTCGTCCGAGCGCGAGAACCTTGCCGCCGACGTGCGTTCCTACGCCAGCCAACGCGCGATCGGCGTTCGCGACATGGTGCTTGTGAAGACAGATGCCGACCGTGCATCGTCGAAGCAGATGGCCATCACGGCGAATGACGGCCTGCAGGCCAGCCTCAAGTCTCTGCGCGAGAACGTCGGCAAAGCAGCAGATGCGACCGACCAGGAACGCAAGCTCGTCGACGCATTTGACAAGGTCGAGTCTCAGTACCGTCCTGTCGCGCTCGCCATCGTGGAACTGGCCGCCGGCGGCAAGTCCGACGAAGCGATCGAGAAGATGAACGTCGAATGCCGCCCCTTGCTCGCCGCATTGCTGGCAGCCGCAAAGGACTATGCGGAATACAGTCACGCGGCGAGCCAAAGAGAGGTTGAGATGGCCTCGGAGGTCTTTGCCAGGCAACGCGCAGTCGTTCTGGCCCTGAGCGCTTTCGCAACGATCGTGGCCTTCGTCCTCGGATGGTTCATCACGCGCCGGCTGGTCTGGTCGCTCGGAGCTGAACCCGCCGATCTCAGCGATGCGGCGCAGCGTGTCTCGGCGGGGGACCTGGGCCCGGTGCGCGGCGCGGAATCGGCGCCGGCGGGCAGCGTGCTCGCGTCAATGGGCGCCATGCAACGACAACTGGTTGCGCTGATCAGCCAGGTGCGGACCTCGGCGGACAGCATCGCGACCGCGAGCGCGGAGATTTCGCAAGGGAACAACGACCTGTCCGGCCGCACCGAGCAGCAGGCGTCCGCCCTGGAAGAGACCGCCGCATCGATGGAGCAGCTGAGCGCGACCGTCAAGCAGAACGCGGACAACGCCCGCCAAGCGGATCAATTGGCAAAGGGCGCGACCACTGTCGCGATCCAAGGCGGTGAGGTGGTCGACCAGGTTGTCGAGACGATGCGGGGGATCAACGACAGCAGCAAGAAGATCTCGGACATCATCAGCGTCATTGACGGCATCGCGTTTCAAACGAACATCTTGGCGCTGAACGCTGCCGTCGAAGCGGCAAGAGCAGGTGAACAGGGGCGCGGATTTGCAGTCGTCGCCTCCGAGGTCCGCAATCTCGCAGGGCGTTCGGCCGATGCGGCGAAGGAAATCAAAGGCCTGATCAACACCAGCGTCGAACGCGTCGAGCAAGGCACTGCGTTGGTCGACCAGGCCGGCGTCACGATGAGGGAGGTCGTCGGCTCCATCAAGCGCGTCACCGACATCATGAGCGAAATCAGTGCTGCCAGCACGGAGCAGAGCGCCGGAGTTGCGCAGGTCGGGGAAGCGGTCACGCAGATGGATCAGGCAACTCAGCAGAACGCCGCGTTGGTCGAAGAAAGCGCCGCCGCCGCAGAGAGCATGAACATCCAAGCCAAGCAATTGGTGCAAGCCGTGGCCAACTTCAAGATGGATCGCGACGCGAATGGCCGATCAGATTCGATAGGCTCCACATTGGAAGCGGGACTGCAAGATCGCCGCAGCGCGAACGACTCGCCGCGTGCTGCACGCCCGAGCTTCACGGTGATCGCACGAAAGCAGGCTGGCCACGCTGCGCCGGCAAGATTGAGCTCAGCGGCGACGGGTACGACGGATTGGTCTTCGTTCTGATGGAAGGCGTGGAGCACAGCAAGTGAGTGTTCCACCTGCGCATCGATCAGAAGTCGCAGCTCATCACTTGTCGGGCCCGGCAGCGACAACGGTCTTCAGACAAGTGATCCGATGTTCTTCGGGTACCGAAGTGCAGCAGCGGCTGCAGGACATGGGCCATGTCTCGCAGCTGGAAGCAGAAACGCCTCGCAGTGCGAGGCGTTCAGACGAGCTGATTTCACTGAGTTCTTTGGAGGCGCGGGCCGGAGTCGAACCGACCTACACGGATTTGCAATCCGGTGCATAACCGCTTTGCTACCGCGCCCCGCTTAACTTGTCTTGCCTGACGCTCTTGCGTCACGCTCTTGCGTCATCTAGGCAAAAAGGGAAGCTCGAAAGCTTCCCTTTGAATTTGGAGCGGGAGACGAGGCTCGAACTCGCGACCTCAACCTTGGCAAGGTTGCGCTCTACCAACTGAGCTACTCCCGCTTTGCCGGATCTTTCGATCCCTTGATCAACTCGCTCTGCTCGCTTGAAGCTCTCACTTCGTTGCAGTTGCTTTGCTGTATCAACCAAGACTCACAGTATATGTTCAAAATCGGCCGATCCGCAAGACCGGCCGATTTTTTTCAAACTTTCTTCAGTGCTTCAGCGCGTCGGTCGCAGGTGCCGTGGCCGGCGCCGCAGGCGTGGCCGCAGCTTCGGCCTTGCCGTCGACCTTCGGCACCTCTTCATCGGCCAGCGCTTGCGGTGCCGACTCGAGGGCGATCTCCAGCACCTGGTCGATCCACTTCACCGGCACGATCTCGAGGTGGTTCTTCACGTTCTCCGGAATGTCCTGAAGGTCCTTCGCGTTCTCCTCCGGGATCAGCACCGTCTTGATGCCGCCGCGGTGAGCCGCGAGCAACTTCTCCTTCAGGCCTCCGATGGCCGTGACCTCGCCACGCAGCGTGATCTCGCCGGTCATCGCCACGTCGGCACGCACGGGGATGTTGGTCAGCGCCGACACGAAGGCCGTCGTCATCGCAGCACCCGCGCTCGGGCCGTCCTTCGGCGTCGCGCCATCGGGCACGTGGATGTGGATGTCGCGCTTCTCGAACATCTCGTCCTTGATGCCCAGGCGGCGTGCACGGCTGCGCACCACCGAACGTGCCGCCTCGACCGACTCCTTCATCACGTCGCCCAGCGAGCCGGTGCGGATGATGTTGCCCTTGCCCGGCATCACCGCGGTCTCGATGGTCAGCAGATCGCCGCCCACTTCCGTCCACGCGAGGCCGACCACCTGGCCGACCTGGTTGCGCTTCTCGGCCTGGCCGTAGTTGAAGCGGCGCACGCCGAGGAAGTCGTTCAGGTTCTCTTCGCTGACGACCATCTTGCCGACCTGCTTCTTCAGCTGGATGCTCTTCACCACCTTGCGGCAGATCTTGGACACCTCGCGCTCGAGCGAACGCACGCCGGCTTCACGCGTGTAGTAGCGGATGATCCCGCGGATCGCCGATTCGGTGACCTCCATCTCCTCGTCCTGCACGCCGTTGTTCTTGCGTTGCTTCGGCAGCAGGTAGCGCTGAGCGATGTTGACCTTCTCGTCCTCGGTGTAACCCGCAAGGCGGATCACCTCCATCCGGTCCAGCAGCGCCGGCGGAATGTTCATCGAGTTCGACGTGGCGATGAACATCACGTCGCTCAGGTCGAAGTCAACCTCGACGTAATGGTCGCTGAAGGTGTGGTTCTGCTCGGGGTCGAGCACCTCGAGCAATGCGCTCGAAGGATCGCCCCGGAAGTCCATGCCGAGCTTGTCGATCTCGTCGAGCAGGAACAGCGGATTGCGGGTGCCGACCTTCGACAGGCTCTGCAGCACCTTGCCCGGCATCGAGCCGATGTAGGTGCGGCGGTGCCCGCGGATCTCGGCCTCGTCGCGCATGCCGCCCAGCGCCATGCGGACGAACTTGCGCCCGGTGGCGCGCGCCACGCTCTGGCCGAGCGAGGTCTTGCCGACGCCCGGGGGGCCGACCAGGCACAGGATCGGGGCCTTGACCTTGTCGACTCGCTGTTGCACCGCGAGATACTCAAGGATGCGGTCCTTGACCTTCTCGAGGCCGTAGTGGTCCTCGTTCAGCACGGCCTCTGCATTCGGCAGGTCGTGCTTGATCTTGGTCTTCTTGGTCCACGGCAGGTTGATCAGCGTGTCGATGTAGTTGCGCACGACGGTCGCTTCGGCCGACATCGGCGACATCAGCTTCAGCTTCTTCAGCTCGGCATCGACCTTCTTGCGGGCCTCCTTGGGCATCTTCGCCGCAGTGATCTTCTTTTCCAGCTCCTCCATGTCGGCGCCTTCTTCGCCGTCACCGAGTTCCTTCTGGATCGCCTTGACCTGCTCGTTCAGGTAGTACTCGCGCTGGCTCTTCTCCATCTGGCGCTTCACGCGCCCGCGGATGCGCTTCTCCACCTGCAGGATGTCGACTTCATGTTCGAGTTGCTCGAGCAGCTTCTCGAGCCGCTTGTCGACCGCGAACAGGTCGAGCACCGACTGCTTGTTCTCGAGCTTCAGCGGCAGGTGTGCCGCAATCGTGTCGGCCAGGCGGCCGGCATCGTCGATGCCCGCGATGGAGGTCAGGATCTCCGGCGGGATCTTCTTGTTGAGCTTGACGTACTGGTCGAACTGCTGCGTCACCGCGCGGCGCAGCGCCTCGACCTCGGGCTTGGCCTCGGTCTCGGGCGGCACCGGCGTCACTTCGGCCATGAAGTGCTCGCCGTTGTCGCTGATCGAATGCGTGTTGGCGCGTTGGATGCCTTCGACCAGCACCTTCACCGTGCCGTCGGGCAGCTTCAGCATCTGCAGGATGCTCGAGACGCAACCCACTTCGAACATGTCGTCGGGCTTGGGCTCGTCCTTGCCGGCCGCGCGTTGCGCGACGAGCATGATCTGCCGGCCGGCTTCCATCGCGGCTTCGAGCGCCTTGATCGACTTCGGGCGTCCGACGAACAGCGGGATCACCATGTGGGGGAACACCACCACGTCCCGCAGCGGGAGCAGCGGCATCGTGATGGGCTCGGCGGGCAAAACGGGATGTCCGGACATTGGAACCTCTCTTTCTCAAGCCCATCTAGGGCTCAAGCATTCGTTTGCAAGGAGCCGGCGCAGTGTGGCGCACCGGCAAACATCAGGATCCGTTGTCGTGGCGATGGCCCTGTTCAGGCACTGGCCTTCTGCTCTCGGTAGACGAGCAAGGGTTTGGTGTCTTCCTCGATCGTGTGCTCGTCGAGCACCACCTTCGCGACGCCATCGAGCGTCGGCAGTTCGAACATCGTGTCGATCAGCGATTGCTCCATGATCGAACGCAGTCCGCGTGCCCCGGTGCGGCGTGCCAGCGCCTTGCGGGCGATGGCGGCGAGCGCTGAAGGACGCACCTCGAGTTCGACGCCGTCCATCGCGAACAGCTTCTGGTACTGTTTGAGCAGCGCGTTCTTCGGCTCGGTCAGGATCTGCACCAGCGCGTCGTCGGTCAGTTCGCCCAGCGTGGCGACCACCGGCAGGCGGCCGACCAGTTCGGGAATCAGGCCGAACTTGATCAGGTCTTCGGGCTCGACTTCGCGGAACACCTCGGACACGCGGCGTTCCGACTTGGTGTGCACGGTCGCCGCGAAACCGATGCCGGATTTCTCGGAGCGGTTCTGGATGACCTTCTCGAGGCCGTCGAACGCGCCACCGCAGATGAACAGGATGTTCGTCGTGTCGATCTGCAGGAAGTCCTGGTTCGGGTGCTTGCGGCCACCCTGCGGCGGCACCGACGCCATCGTGCCTTCGACGAGCTTCAGCAGCGCCTGCTGCACGCCCTCGCCCGACACGTCGCGCGTGATCGACGGGTTGTCGGCCTTGCGCGAGATCTTGTCGATCTCGTCGATGTAGACGATGCCGCGCTGCGCCTTCTCGACGTCGTAGTTGCAGTTCTGCAGCAGCTTCTGGATGATGTTCTCGACATCCTCGCCGACATAGCCGGCTTCGGTCAGCGTGGTGGCGTCGGCGATCACGAACGGCACGTTGAGCAGGCGTGCGAGCGTCTGTGCCAGCAGCGTCTTGCCCGAACCGGTGGGGCCGATCAGCAGGATGTTGCTCTTGCTCAGCTCGACCTCGTCTTTCGACGACGCCATGTGCTTGAGCCGCTTGTAGTGGTTGTACACCGCCACCGACAGCGTGCGCTTCGCCGTGTCCTGCCCGATCACGTATTGATCGAGGCTCGCCTTGATCTCGCTGGGCACCGGCAGGTCGGACTTGGTGGCACGGGCCTCGGCGGTGTCGGCCGGCACTTCATCGCGAATGATGTCGTTGCAAAGCTCGATGCACTCGTCGCAGATGAAAACCGACGGACCCGCGATCAGTTTCTTCACCTCATGCTGGCTCTTGCCGCAGAAGGAGCAGTACAGGACTTTCTCGCTGGAGGAGCCTTTTTTGTCGGCCATGGATGGATGCGCTGTGCGTTGAGAAGGCTGAGTCAATGATAGAGCAAAAGAATTCGGGCCCAGGCCATGGAAAAGGGCCCCAAATGGGCCCCGTTCTGCAGCTTTGTACGGCTTTTTCCAGGTCCAACCCCGGTTTTACCCGAGGCTGCGGGCCCGATCTGTCAGCTCATGTTGCAGCGGGCGGGGTGCGCTGCGTCAGCACCTGGTCGATCAGGCCGTAGTCCTTGGCTTCCGTCGGGTCGAGGAAGAAGTCGCGCTCCATGTCGGCGCGGATCTTCTCGATCGTCTGCCCGGTGCGCTCGGCATAGATCCGGTTCAGTTGCTCGCGGGTCTTCAGGATCTCGCGGGCATGGATCTCGATGTCGGTGGCCTGACCCTGGGCGCCGCCCGAGGGCTGGTGGATCATCACGCGCGAATTCGGCAGCGCGAAGCGCTTGCCCTTGGCGCCGGCCATCAGCAGGAACGAGCCCATGCTGGCGGCGATGCCCATGCACAGCGTGGACACGTCGGGCTTGATGAACTGCATCGTGTCGAAGATCGACATGCCCGCGCTCACCGAACCGCCCGGCGAGTTGATGTACAGCGAGATGTCCTTGTCGGGGTTCTCGCTTTCGAGGAACAGCAGCTGCGCGACGACCAGGTTGGCCGACTGGTCGTTGACCGGCCCTACCAGGAAGATGACCCGCTCGCGCAGCAGGCGGCTGTAGATGTCGTAAGCCCGTTCCCCGCGGCCCGACTGCTCGATGACGATGGGCACCATGCCCAGACTTTGTGTTTCCAGCGCGCTCATGATCGTCCTTGCGTCCTTGAGGAGGTTCGTGATAGTCCCACGGAGATTGGGTTTGATTATGTCGCGACAAGTCCGCGTTCGAAGAAACTGCGTCCATTGGCGTGAACAAAGCCGACGCAGGCAAACCCTCGAATGGCAGACCCTCGAATGGCAAAGGGCGCCCAGGCCTTTCAGCCCGGCGCCCTTCGCATGGCGGTCGAAATGATCAGCCGGCCATCAGTTCGTCGAACGGCAGCACCTTGTCGGTGACCTTCGCCTTGCCCAGCACGAATTCGGTCACGTTGTTCTCGATGACCACGCCTTCGACCTCGGCCATGCGCTCGCGGCTGCCCAGGTACCAGCGCACCACTTCGGCCGGCTTCTCGTAGCTCTGCGCCATCTCTTCGATGTGCGCCTGCAGTTGCTCGGGCTTGGCTTGCAGGTTGTTCGCGCGAACCAGCTCGGCGACGACCAGGCCCAGGCGGACGCGGCGCTCGGCCTGCGGCTGGAAGATCTCGGCCGGGATCGGCGCGGTGTCGGCATCCTTGATGCCGCGCTTCTTCAGGTCGGCACGGGCGCCTTCGGTCATGCGCTCGACTTCGCCGTTGACCAGCGAGGTCGGCAGGTCGAGCTCGGCGCTCTTGACCAGCGCGTCCATCACCGACGACTTGTTGCGGGCCAGCACGCGGAACTTGACCTCGCGCTCGAGGTTGCGCTTGATGTCGGCGCGCAGCGCATCGACGGTGCCTTCCTTGATGCCAAGCGACTTGGCCAGCGCGTCGTTGACCTCGGGCAGGTTCTGCGCCTCGACCTTGTTCAGCGTGACCAGGAAGTCGGCTTCCTTGCCGGCGACGTCCTTGCCCTGGTAGTCCTCGGGGAACTGCAGCGGGAAGGTCTTCGATTCGCCGGTCTTCATGCCGCGGACGGCCTTCTCGAAGGCCTCGAGCATCTGGCCTTCGCCGATCAGGAACTGGAAGCCTTCGGCCTTGCCGCCATCGAACGGCACGCCGTCGATCTTGCCTTCGAAGTCGATCGTCACGCGATCGCCTTCGGCGGCCGCTTCGCCCTGCGGGCGCTGCGCGAAGGTGCGGCGCTGCTTGCGCAGGATGTCCAGCGTCTTGTCGATCGCGGCATCGGTCACTTCGGTGCTGACGCGCTCGACCTCGGCGGTCGACAGGTCGCCGAGCTTGACCTCGGGGTACACCTCGAAGACGGCGTCGAAGGCCATCTGGCCTTCGGGCGCGGTTTCCTTCTCGCTGATGCGCGGGGCACCGGCGACACGCAGCTTGGCTTCGGCGGTGGCCTGCGCGAAGGCCTGGCCGACCTTGTCGTTCATGACCTCGTACTGCACCGAGTAGCCGTAGCGTTGCGACACCACGCTCATCGGCACCTTGCCCGGGCGGAACCCGTCGGCCTTGACCGTGCGGGACAGTCGCTTCAGGCGCGATTCGACCTCGTTGGTGATGGTGTCGGCCGCCAGCGTCAGCGTGATGCGGCGTTCGAGCTTCTCGAGGGTTTCTACAGTGACAGCCATGATTGTCTGGACTCTCTGGTTTCGTTAGCTGGTGCGCGGGGGGGGACTCGAACCCCCACACCATCGCTGGCGTCAGGACCTAAACCTGGTGCGTCTACCAATTTCGCCACCCGCGCACATTCTCCGGGCACTTGCACAAGTGCTTGCACGGCACTTGCACAAGCAAATGAAAACAAAGGGAAGCCGAAGCTTCCCTTTTGAGGCGATTCGGTAAACCGCGTAGTTTAGCCGCTCGCGGCCGCTCTTTCCTCATCGGCCGGTTTGACGCGGAACCAGGCGGCGTACATGGCCGGCAAGGCCAGCAGCGTCAGCCCCGTCGCGACGATCAGCCCGCCCATGATGGCGACCGCCATCGGACCCCAGAACACGCTGCGCGACAACGGAATCATCGCGAGCACCGCGGCCGCCGCCGTCAGCACGATCGGGCGGAAACGCCGCACCGCCGATTCGACGATCGCCTCCCAGGCCGGCACGCCGCGCGCGCGGTCCTGCTCGATCTGGTCGATCAGGATCACCGAGTTGCGCATGATCATGCCCATCAGCGCGATCACGCCCAGCAGTGCGACGAAGCCGAACGGCCGGTTCAGCAGCAGCAGCGCGCCTGCCACGCCGGCGATGCCGAGCGGGCCGGTGAGGAACACCAGGATCGAGCGCGAGAAGCTGTGCAGCTGCAGCATCAGCAGCGTGAACATGATGAAGAGCGCGAGCGGCAGGCCTGCGGCGATCGAGCCCTGCCCCTTGCTGCTCTCCTCCACCGCGCCGGCAATCTCGATTCGGTAGCCGTCCGGCATGGTCTTCTGCAGCCTGTCGAGCTCGGGCCACACCTGCATCGTGACCGTCGGGCCCTGCAGGCCTTCGACCACGTCGCCCTGCACCGTCACCGCATAGTCGCGCCCTTCGCGCCACAGCACGCCCGGCTCCCAGGCGAAGCCGACCTTCGCGATCTGCGTCAGCGGGATCGAGCGTCCGCTGGCCGTCGGCAGGTAGGCGTTGCCGATGTCGGTGATGGCGTTGCGCTCGTCCAGCGGTTGGCGCACGACGATGTCGACCAGCCGGTCGGCCTCGCGGTACTGGCCGACGGTGTTGCCCGACAGGATGGTGCGCGACGCGGTGGCAATGGCCTGGCTGGTGACGCCGAGCGCACGCGCCTTGTCCTGGTCGACCTCGAGGCGCAGCACCTTGACCGACTCGTTCCAGTTGTCGTTGACGCCGCGCATGTTCGGGTTGGTACGCAGGATGTCCTTGGCCTTGTCGGCCCAGGCACGGGCCTGCGCCGCATCCGGCCCCATCACGCGGAACTGCACCGGGTACGGCACCGGCGGCCCATTCGGCAGCAGCTTGACACGGCCGCGTGCGTCCGGAAATTCCTCGGCCAGCATCTTCGGCAGCTTCAGGCGCAGCGATTCGCGCGTCGGCAGGTCCTTCGGGATCAGGATCACCTGGCTGACGTTGGTCTGCGGAAAGATCTGGTCCAGCGGCAGGTAGAAGCGCGGCACGCCGCTGCCGACCCAGATCGATACGTCGACGACGCCCGGCTCCTTCAGCATGCGGGCCTCGAAACGCTTGGCCAGTTCCTCGCTCGACTGGATGGTGGCGCCTTCGGGCAGCCACAGGTCGACCAGGATCTCGGGCCGGCTCGAATCCGGGAAGAACTGCTGCTGCACCTTGCCCATGCCGGCCAGGCCGAGCACGAAGGTGCCGATGGTCAGGCCGATGGTGATCCAGCGGTGCTTCACGCACCAGTTCACCGCGCGCCGGAAGCGCGTGTAGAACGGCGTGTCGAACAGCTCGTGGGCCTGCTCGCCCTCGTGCACCTTCGACTTGCTGTGCAGCAGCTTGGCGCCCAGGTAGGGCACGAAGTACACCGACACCACCCACGAGATCAGCAGCGCCGCGGTGGTCACCGCGAAGATCGCGAAGGTGTACTCGCCCACCGTCGACCTGGCCATGCCGATCGGCAGGAAGCCGGTCGCTGTGATCAGCGTGCCGGTCAGCATCGGCATCGCGGTCACGTCGTAGGCAAAGGTGGCGGCGCGCATCTTGTCGTAGCCCTCTTCGAGCTTGCGCACCATCATCTCGACCGAGATGATCGCGTCGTCGACCAGCAGCCCGAGCGCGATGATCAGCGAGCCCAGCGAGATCTTGTGCAGCCCGACGCCCCAGTAGAACATCGTGACGAAGGTGATCGCGAGCACCAGAGGGATCGTGATGCCCACCACCAGCCCCGGCCACACGTCGATGCGCAGCGGGCGGGTGTGCAGACCCAGGCTGATGAAGCTGACCGCCAGCACCACCACCACCGCCTCGATCAGCACGTGCACGAACTCGCCCACCGACGTGGTCACCGCCGACGGCTGGTCCTGGATCTGCGACAGCTCGATGCCGATCGGCAGTTCCTTCTGGATCGCGGCCACGCGGTGCTTGAGCTGCTTGCCGAGCTCGATGATGTCGCCGCCCTTGGCCATCGAGATGCCGAGTGCGATCACTTCCTTGCCCTGGTGGCGCACCTTGACGGCCGGCGGATCGACGTAGTCGCGCTTGATGGTCGCGATGTCGGACAGGCGCAGCGTGCTCGCGACGCCGGTGCCGGCGTTGGTGGCACGGATCGGGAAGGCCGCCAGTTCGTCGACCGAGTTGAACTGGCCGCCCACGCGCACCTGCAGGTTGTCGCTGCCGGCGTTCAGCACGCCGGCGCCCTCGACCGCGTTCTGTGCGCCGAGCTGGGCGATCACCTGGTTGAAGTCGAGCCCCATCGAGGCCAGGCGCTTCTGAGAGATCTCGATGAAGATCTTCTCGGGCTGCGCGCCGAACACCTGGACCTTGGCCACGTCGGGCACCTTCAGCAACTTCTGGCGCACCTCCTCGGCGCGCTGGCGCAGCTCTTCGTAGGTGAAGCCGTCGGCCGACAGCGCGAAGATCGAGCCGTAGACGTCGCCGAATTCGTCATTGAACGCCGGCCCGATCACGCCCGACGGCAGCGTCGAACGCATGTCGCCGATCTTCTTGCGGGTCTGGTACCAGACGTTGTTGACTTCCTTCGGCGGCGAGCTGTCCTTGATCTGGAAGATGGTCAGCGACTCGCCCGGCTTGGTGTAGCTGCGGATCTTGTCGGCGTACGGCGCTTCCTGCAGCGTCTTCTCGATCTTGTCGGTGACCTGCTCGGCCATCTGCTGCGCGGTGGCGCCGGGCCAGAAGGCCTGCACCACCATCGCGCGGAAGGTGAACGGCGGGTCTTCATCTTGGCCAAGCTGGAAGTAGGCGACGAAGCCCAGCAGCATCAGCACCACCATCAGGTAGCGCGTCAGCGGCTGGTGTTCCAGCGCCCAGCGGGAGATGTTGAAACGCGAGCTCGGCACGTCGTCGTGCGGGCCGGCGTGGCCATCGTGGTTGTCTTGGGGGCTCATGCGGTGCCTCGGACGCGGGGGCTCAGTGGGACGCCGCGCTGGCGGGCGCCATCGCAGCCGGATTGCCGTTCTGCGCGGTCGGCTCGACGTACAGCTTCACCTGCTGGCCGGGCGACAGCACGTGCACGCCGGCCGTCACCACCATCTGCCCCGGCGCGAGGCCGCCGGCCACCACCACGGTGTTGCCATCGGCACCACCCACCTGGATCGGCTGTGCCTTGACGCTGAGCACGCCCTGGGCATTCTTGTCGACCAGCCACACCGACGTGCGGCCTTGCAACTCTGTGACGGCCGACAGCGGCAGGCGCACCACGCCGGATTGCTGCGGCAGCTCGATCAGCACCGTGGCGGTCTGGCCGAGGCGGGCCGGCAGCTCGCCGATGTCGGCCTTGATCTGGAACGTGCGGGTCGCGGCATCGGCCGCCGCGGCCACCTCGCGGATCGAGGCGGACACCGCCTCGTTGCTGCCCCACAGGCGCACCTTCAGCGCGCCGGGCTTGCGGGCCAGCGCCCGCAGGTCGCCGACGTGGTCCTCGGGCACCGAGAACACCACGTCGCGCGGGCCGTCCTGCGCCAGGCGCACGACCGGCGTGCCGGCCGCCACCACCATGCCGGGTTCGGCGTCGACGCCGGTGATCACGCCGTTCGCATCGGCCACCAGCGCCGCGTAGGCGGCCTGGTTGCCCTGCACGCCGGCTTGCGCGCGCGCCTGGTCGAACTGCGCCTGCGCCGATTTCAGCGCGGTGTCGCGGCGCTCCAGCTCGGCCGAGCTGATGAAGCCCTGGTCGCGCAGGTCCTTGTAGCGCTTGTAGTCGGCGTTCGCGAGCTCGAGGTTGGTCTGCGCCGCGGCGAGCGCCGCGCGCGCCGACTCCTGGGCGAGCTTCAGGTCCTGCGGATCGAGCTGGGCCAGCACCTGGCCCGCCTTGACGGTGTCGCCCACGTTCGCCGAACGGCGAGTGATCTTGCCGCCGACCCGGAAGCCCAGCTTCGATTCGGTGCGCGCCTTGATCTCGGCCGCGTATTCGCGGGTGCCGCCCGCCGCTCCGTTGGTGATCGTCAGGGTGCGGACCGCGCGCACCGGCTCGGCGGCGGGTTCGGTCTTCGAGCAGGCAGCCAGGACGGCCGCACCGGCCAAGGCAATGAACAGCGTGGATCGCATCGGAATCCTCTTCGAGGCGGTGGACGGGGGCGGGAGAATTGGAATCGGGAGGTGACGTCAGTTACGGTACAACTGACTGACCGGTCAGTAATGTATTCGGGTGAATCCCAGGTGTCAAACCGTCGATGGCATCTTTCGACGCGTCATCAGCGGCCGGAGCGGACACGGCGACAATGCGCGCTGAATTGATCACGACCGACGATGACGCCCCAGCAATACGTGCAGGACAAGGCCGCCAAGAGCGGCTCGAGCTTCTACTACGCCTTCTTGTTCCTGCCACCGCCGCGCCGTGCGGCGATCACCGCGTTCTACGCTTTCTGCCGCGAGGTGGACGACGTCGTCGACGAGGTGCAGGACCCAGGGGTCGCGGCCACCAAGCTCGCATGGTGGCGCAAGGAGGTGGCCAGCGCGTTCGCCGGGCAGGCCAGCCACCCGGTGATGCAGGCCTTGATGCCGCAGACCGCCGAGTTCGGCATCCGCGCCGAGCACCTCAACGCGGTGATCGAGGGTTGCCAGATGGATCTGGAGCAGTCGCGCTACCTCGACTACCCCGGGCTGCAGCGCTATTGCCACCTGGTGGCCGGCATCGTCGGCGAGGTCGCGGCCAGCATCTTCGGGCGCAGCAGCGACCAGACGCTGCAGTACGCCCACAGGCTGGGGTTGGCGATGCAGTTGACCAACATCATCCGTGACGTCGGCGACGACGCGCGCCGCGGCCGCATCTACCTGCCGATCTCCGAACTGCAACAGTTCGACGTGAAAGCCCACGAGCTGCTGAAGCGCAACGCGCCCTGGGGCTACAGCGAACGATTCACCGCGCTGATGCGCTTCCAGTCCGAACGGGCGCACCGCTGCTACGACGAGGCGTTCGCGCTGCTGCCCGACGCGGACCGCGTGACCCAGAAGCCGGGGCTGATGATGGCCAACATCTACCGCACGCTGTTGCGCGAGATCGAGGCCGGCGGTTTCCAGGTGCTGCACCAGCGCGTGTCGCTGACGCCGATCCGCAAACTGTGGATCGCCGCACGCACCCACTGGAAAGGCCGCTGAAGGGCGCGGTGCTGGTCAAGTCAGTTTTCGCCATGCAAAATGGCGGACAACTGAATGAGAGTGCCGCGATGAAAAGCAAAGAGGGCCAGACGCCGGCGATCCAGGTGCTGGAGCGCATGTTTTCGCTGCTGGACCTGCTGGCGTCCCACCAGGATCCGATCTCACTGAAGCTGATCAGCGAACAGACGGGGCTGCACCCGTCGACCGCGCACCGCATCCTCAACGACCTGACGGTCGGCCGCTATGTCGACCGGCCCGAGGCCGGCAGCTACCGCCTCGGCATGCGGCTGCTGGAACTGGGCAACCTGGTGAAGGCGCGCCTGGACGTGCGCGATGCCGCGCTCGGCCCGATGCGCGAACTCCACAAGCTGACGCACCAGCCGGTGAACCTGTCGATGCGCCAGGGCGACGAGATCGTCTACATCGAACGAACCTACAGCGAACGCTCCGGCATGCAGGTGGTCCGCGCGGTCGGCGGGCGAGCCCCGCTGCACCTGACGTCGGTCGGCAAGCTGTTCCTCGCGCACGACGACCCGCAACGCGTGCGGGCCTATGCGACCCGCACCGGCCTCGCCGGGCACACGCGCAACAGCATCACCGAGGTCGGCACGCTGGAGCGCGAGCTGTCGAAGGTGCTGCAGTACGGCACGGCGCGCGACGACGAAGAGCTGGAACTGGGCGTGCGCTGCATGGCCGCCGGCATCCTGGACGACCAGGGGAAGCTGGTCGCGGGGCTGTCGATCTCGGCGCCGGCGGACCGGCTGGAAGAAGCCTGGCTCGAGCGGCTGAAGGCCACCGCGTCGCAGATCTCGTCTGCGCTGGGGCATCGCAGCTGAAAAAAGAAACCCGGATTGGCATCCGGGCTCAGTGCCGGGAACTCAGGACGTCAGCTTCGGCACGTCGTGGACCACCGTGGTGGCCGCCGGCGCAACCACCGCCGGAACCGGTGCCAGCTGGTTCACCCAGCGGCGGACGCGCTCCGCATCGCCGATCCGCGAATACTTGCCGGCCGAATCCAGGAACACCATGATCAGCTTGCGACCGGCCAGCTTGGCCTGCATCACCAGGCAACGACCGGCTTCGGAGATGTAGCCGGTCTTCTGCACGCCGATCTCCCACTCGGGGCTGCGCACCAGGCCGTTGGTGGTGTGGAAAGCCTGCATGCGCCGACCGACCATCACCTGGTATTCCGGCGAGGTCGACAGTTCGCTGATCAACGGACGCGTGCTCGCTTCCTTGACGAGCGACGCCAGGTCGTGCGCGCTCGACTGGTTGCGGCTGGACAGTCCGGTCGGCTCGACGTAGTGCGTGTCGTTCATGCCGAGTTCGACCGCCTTGCGGTTCATCGCGGCGACGAAAGCATCGAGTCCGCCTGGATAGTGGCGCCCGAGCGCATGGGCCGCGCGGTTCTCGGACGACATCAGCGCCAGGTGAAGCATCTCTTCGCGCGTCAGCTGGGTGCCGACCGTCAGGCGCGAGCGGCTGCCCTTCTCGGTATCGACATCGTCCTGGGTGATCGTCAGCGTTTCATCCAGCGGCAGTTGGGCATCGGTGACGACGACCGCCGTCATCAGCTTGGTCAGCGACGCGATCGGCAGCACGGCGGCGGAGTTCTTGCTGAACAGCACTTCATTGGTGTCCTGGTCCATCACCAGGGCCACGCTGGATTTCAGTTCGAGCGGATCGACCGTGGTGTGCAGGCCGGCGATCTGGCCGAACGACGGGCGAGCCGGTACGAAGGCGACAGTGCGGACGCGCTTGCTGCGAGCGCTCTTGGACTTGACCGACGAGGCCTTGGCGCTGGCAGCGACCTTGCGCTTGGTGGGTTTGACGGTGCCGTCGGCGGCTACTGCGGCCAACGGGAGTGCAACTGCCGTGATCAACGTGACCAGACCGCGAATCATCGCCGATACCGAAACTTGCATCATTTTTGCCACAACAACCCCTTGACAGCCGCTGGCGCGAGTGTAGGTGAAAGAAAAAAAGCGCGCAAGATCAAAAACTTACGCGCCCTTTCTCCTTCTGTACCTTAGGGTCTGTCAGGTCTGTGACAAAGTCATCAGATCGACTTATCCCTGGGCAGCGACGCGTTCGCTCTTGCTGTGCAGCTTGTTCATGGCCGCGAGGTAGGCCTTGGCCGAAGCCACCACGATGTCCGGATCAGACCCGACTCCGTTGACGACGCGGCCACCATGCTGCAGTCGAACCGTCACCTCGCCCTGAGATTCTGTGCTGCCCGACGTGATGGCATTGACCGAATAGAGGAGCATTTCGGCGCCACTTTGCAGCTTGGATTCGATGGCCTTCAAACTGGCGTCGACCGGGCCGTTGCCATCGCTCTCGGCATGGTGCTCGACGCCGCCGGCCGAAAAGGCGATCGTGGCGTGCGGCCGCTCGCCCATCTCGGAGTGCTGCGACAGCGCGAGCAACCGGTAATGCTCGCTCTCGGCCATCACCGCCTCGTCCATCACCAGCGCGAGGATGTCCTCGTCGAAGATGTCGCTCTTGCGGTCGGCCAGTTCCTTGAACTTCGCGAACGCGGCGTTGATGTCGGCCTCGGACTCCATCGCGATGCCGAGTTCCTGCAGGCGCTGCTTGAAGGCGTTGCGCCCCGACAGCTTGCCCAGCACGATCTTGTTGGCCGACCAGCCCACGTCTTCGGCCCGCATGATTTCGTAGGTGTCGCGCGCCTTCAGCACGCCGTCCTGGTGGATGCCGGACGCATGGGCGAAGGCATTGGCGCCGACCACCGCCTTGTTCGGCTGCACGACGAAGCCGGTCGTCTGCGACACCAGGCGGGAGGCGGGCACGATCTGGCTCGCATCGATGCCGAGGTCGAGGCCGAAGTAGTCGCGCCGCGTCTTCACCGCCATCACGACCTCTTCGAGCGAGCAGTTGCCGGCACGCTCGCCCAGGCCGTTGATCGTGCACTCGATCTGCCGAGCGCCGCCGATCTTCACGCCCGCCAGCGAATTGGCAACCGCCATGCCAAGGTCGTTGTGGCAATGCACCGACCACACCGCCTTGTCGGCGTTCGGGATCCGCTGGCGCAGGTCCAGGATGAAGTTGCCGTACAGCTCGGGGATCGCATAGCCGACGGTGTCGGGGATGTTGATCGTCGTCGCGCCTTCGGCGATCACCGCTTCGAGCACGCGGCAGAGAAAATCGGGGTCGGAGCGGTAGCCGTCTTCCGGCGAGAACTCGACGTCGCCGGTCAGGTTGCGCGCGAAGCGCGTCGACAGCCGCGCCTGCTCGAACACCTGGTCCGGCGTCATGCGCAGCTTCTTCTCCATGTGCAGCGCGCTGGTCGCGAGGAACAGGTGGATGCGCGTCGAGTTGCCGCCCTTCAGCGCCTCGGCGGCGCGTGCGATGTCGCGGTCGTTCGCACGCGCCAGCGAGCAGATGGTGCTGTCCTTCACCGCCTGGGCAATCGCCTTGACCGCTTCGAAGTCTCCATTCGACGCCGCCGCAAAGCCGGCCTCGATCACGTCGACCTTCAGGCGCTCGAGCTGCCGGGCGATGCGAAGCTTCTCGTCCTTGGTCATCGAGGCGCCGGGCGATTGCTCGCCGTCGCGCAAGGTGGTGTCGAAGATGATCAGTTTGTCGGTCATGGGGACTCCTCGGTTCTGGTGGTCTGCATGGATCTTAGGCGAGCTCGGCGGCCTTGAAGGCGAGTTCGCCGCGGCGCAGCGCGCGCTGCAGGCCCGACACGATGGCCTTCAACGACGCGGAGACGATGTTGGCATCGATGCCGACACCGAACAGCGTCGCTGCATCGCCGACGCGAAGCTCCAGGTAGGCGACAGCGCGTGCGTCGGCACCGCTGGCGATCGCATGCTCGTGGTAGTCGAGCACCCGCACCGTAGCGGCCAGGTGCGCGTTGAGCGCGTTGACGAACGCGTCGATCGGCCCCGCACCATCGGCATCCAGCAGCAACTCGCGGTCGCCGAGGCGGACCGCGCCATGCAGGCGAACCGAGCCGCCCGCCTGCGCGGTGATCGCGGGCAGGTTCGAGCGCACGTCGCCTTCGTCGATGCCGTACTCGCCGCAGAAGACGGCCCACAGGTCGGCGGCCGTCTGCTCCTTGCCGCTGTCGTCCATCACGCGCTGGACCACGCCACTGAATTCGATCTGCAGGCGGCGCGGCAGCTCCACGCCGTACTCGGTCTCGAGCAGGTACGACACCCCGCCCTTGCCCGACTGGCTGTTGACGCGGATCACCGCGTCATAGCTACGACCGAGGTCGGCCGGGTCGATCGGCAGATACGGCACGTCCCACATGTCGGTCGGCTGGCGCTGCGCGAAGGCCTTCTTGATCGCATCCTGGTGCGAGCCGGAGAACGAGGTGTAGACCAGGTCGCCGGCATACGGATGCCGCGGGTGCACCGGCAGCTGGTTGCAATGCTCGACGCAACGGCGCACCTCGTCGATGTCCGAGAAATCGAGCCCCGGCGGGATGCCCTGCGTGTACAGGTTCAACGCGATGTTGACGAGGTCGACGTTGCCGGTGCGTTCGCCGTTGCCGAACAGGCAGCCCTCGATGCGTTCGGCGCCCGCCATCAGCGCGAGTTCGCCGGTCGCGGTGCCGGTGCCGCGGTCGTTGTGCGGATGCACCGACAGCACGATCGAATCGCGCCGCTCGAGGTGGCGATGCATCCACTCGATCATGTCGGCGAAGACGTTCGGCGTGCAACGCTCGATGGTGGTCGGCAGGTTGATGATGCACTTGCGCTGCGGCGTCGGCTGCCACACCGCCGTCACCGCGTCGACGACACGCTTCGCGAACGGCAGCTCGGTGTCGGAGAAGGTCTCGGGCGAGTACTCGAAGCGCCAGTCGGTGCCGGGCTGGGCCGCGGCGCATTCGTTGAACATCCGCGCATGCGCGGTCGCGAGTTCGACGACACCGTCCTCGTCGAGGCCGAGCACCACGCGGCGCATGCCCGGTGCCGTCGCGTTGTAGAGGTGGACCACCGCGCGGCGCGCGCCCTGCAGCGATTCAAAGGTGCGGCGGATCAGCGGCTCGCGGGCCTGCGTCAGCACCTGGATCGTCACGTCGTCGGGGATGCGGTCCTGCTCGATCAGCATCCGCACGAAATCGAAATCCGTCTGCGAGGCCGACGGAAAGCCGACCTCGATCTCCTTGAAGCCGACGCGCAGCAGCATCTCGAACATGCGCAGCTTGCGTTGCACATCCATCGGCTCGATCAGCGCCTGGTTGCCATCGCGCAGGTCGGTGCTGAGCCAGATCGGCGCGTGAGCCAGCACGGCATCCGGCCAGCGGCGGTCGGGCAAGGCGACGGGTTTGAAGGCGCGGTACTTGGTGTTCGGTTGCTTCAGCATGGCGATCCCTTGAGAGTCGTGTGGCGCAACCTGCACTCCGAAAAGCAAAACGGCCCGCTGCAGGTTGCAATCGGGCCGTTGAGACGAAAACGATGGACGTGAACGATCAGCGCACCCGAGGTACTCCTAGGAATAGCGCTAGCGTGATCGTGGTGCGGAACGTCATGGGGTGCGAATGTAGCATGCCTCGCCGTGCGGTCAACGGTGCAGGCCTTCTTCGTCGGGCTCGTCCATCGAGGTGGCGATCACGCTGACCGGCTTGCCCTTCTTGCGCTTCCAGGCATACACGCCATAGCCCGAGAGGCCGTAGATGACGAACAGCCCGAAGAACACCAGCGGCGGGTGCCAGGTGAACAGCGAGATGCCGAGCGCGATCGCGACGATCACGATGAACGGCACCGAGCGCTTGAAGCTGACGTCCTTGAAGCTGTAGAACGGCACGTTGGTCACCATCGTCAGGCCGGCATACAGCGTGAAGCCGAACGCCGTCCAGATCAGCCAAGCGCCCTCCTCGTCGACGACGAAGCCCTGGTCGTTCATCAACCAGATGAAGCCCATCACCAGCGCTGCCGCAGCGGGACTCGGGAGCCCCTGGAAGAAGCGCTTGTCGACCACCTTCAGGTTCGTGTTGAAGCGCGCCAGGCGCAATGCCGCGCACGAGCAGTAGACGAACGCGGCGATCCAGCCCGGCTTGCCCAGGCCCTTCAGCGCCCATTCGTAGACGATCAGCGCCGGCGCCGCGCCGAACGACACCATGTCCGACAGGCTGTCCATCTGCTCGCCGAAGGCACTCTGCGTGTTGGTCATGCGGGCGACGCGGCCGTCGAGGCTGTCGAGCACCATCGCGCAGAAGATGCCGATCGCCGATTGCTCGAACTGGCCGTTCATCGCCATCACGATGGCATAGAAGCCGCCGAACAGCGCCGCCAGCGTGAACAGGTTCGGCAGGATGTAGATGCCCTTGCGACGCCGCCGCACGGGCAGTTCATCGGCGTCGGGCAAGGGTTGGTCGCCGTCGTGCACGTCGTCACTCATGGTCCGGACCGCGCAGCGGCCGAGGGGAAATGTTCATCGCGTGGAGGATACCGCAGCGCACCTGTGAAAAAGGGCCGCACGCGCGCGGCGTGCAGCCCTTTCCGGCAGGCTTCGCCCAGGCGGCCCGTTCAGTTCTTCGACTGGTCGACCAGGCGGTTCTTCTTGATCCACGGCATCATCGCGCGCAGCTGCTCGCCGACGACCTCGATCGGATGCTCGGCCGTCAGGCGGCGGCGCGACAGCAGCGTCGGCGCACCGGCGCGGTTCTCGAGGATGAAGCTCTTCGCGTACTCGCCGGTCTGGATGTCCTTCAGCGCCTGGCGCATGGCTTGGCGGGTTTCGTCTGTCACGATCTTCGGCCCGGTCACGTACTCGCCGTACTCGGCGTTGTTCGAGATCGAGTAGTTCATGTTCGCGATGCCGCCTTCGTAGATCAGGTCGACGATCAGCTTCAGCTCGTGCAGGCACTCGAAGTAGGCCATCTCGGGTGCGTAGCCGGCTTCGGTCAGCGTCTCGAAACCGGCCTTGATCAGCTCGACGGCACCGCCGCACAGCACGGCCTGCTCGCCGAACAGGTCGGTCTCGGTTTCTTCGCGGAAGTTGGTCTCGATCACGCCGGCCTTGCCGCCGCCGTTGGCCGCCGCGTATGACAGCGCCAGGTCGCGCGCCTTGCCGGTCTTGTCGGCGTAGACGGCGATCAGGTGCGGCACGCCGCCGCCTTGCGTGTAGGTCGAACGCACCGTGTGGCCGGGGGCCTTCGGGGCGACCATCCAGACGTCGAGGTCGGCGCGCGGCACGACCTGGCCGTAGTGCACGTTGAAGCCGTGCGCGAACGCGAGCGAGGCGCCCTGCTTGATGTGCGGTTCGACGTCGTTCTTGTAGACCGACGCGATCTGTTCGTCGGGCAGCAGGATCATGACGACGTCGGCGGCCTTCACCGCATCGGCGATCTCGGCGACCTTCAGGCCGGCCTTCTCGGCCTTGGACCACGAGGCCCCGCCCTTGCGCAGGCCGACGGTGACCTTGACGCCGCTGTCGTTCAGGTTCTGCGCGTGCGCATGGCCCTGCGAGCCGTAACCGATGATCGTGACGTTCTTGCCCTTCACCAGGCTCAGGTCAGCGTCCTTGTCGTAATAAACCTTCATGGTCTTCTCCAAAAAAAACAGTTCAGTCTTGCGGGGTGATTGGATTGATCGAGACGATCAGACGCGCAGGATGCGCTCGCCGCGACCGATCCCGCTGGTGCCGGTGCGCACGGTTTCGAGAATGGCGCCGCGGTCGATCGCTTCGATGAAGGCATCGAGCTTGGACGCATCGCCAGTGAGTTCGATCGTGTAGCTCTTCTCGGTGACATCGATGATGCGGCCGCGGAAGATGTCCGCCATCCGCTTCATCTCTTCGCGTTCCTTGCCGACGGCGCGCACCTTGATGAGCATCAGCTCGCGTTCGGTGAAGGCGCCTTCGGTCAGGTCGACGACCTTGACCACCTCGATCAGCCGGTTCAGGTGCTTGGTGATCTGCTCGATCACCTCGTCGGAGCCGGTGGTCACGATGGTCATGCGGGACAGCGAGGCATCCTCGGTCGGCGCGACCGTCAGGCTCTCGATGTTGTATCCGCGGGCGGAGAACAACGCGACGACGCGCGACAGCGCGCCCGGTTCGTTCTCGAGCAACAAGGCAATGATGTGTTTCATGGTCGTTGGAGCGCGCTCTTCAGACCGGCGGCGGTAACCGACGGGCCTTGGCCACGCTGTATCGATGATGGAAAGTTGAACCTCGAATGGTCGAAGCGGCGATCGTGCATTCCACCGGCGGTCGACGGCGCGCGGTGACGCGCCGCCCTGGCCGGTGTTCAGCACGTCACAGGTCTTCGGACCCCAGCAGCATCTCGCTGATGCCCTTGCCCGCCTGGACCATCGGCCAGACGTTCTCGGTCGGATCGGTGCGAACGTCGAGGAACACCGTCCGGTCCTTCAGCTTGATCGCCTCGCGCAGCGCAGGCTCGACATCCGACGGCTTCTCGACCAGCAGGCCGACGTGGCCATAGGCCTCCGCGAGCTTGACGAAGTTCGGCAGCGCGTCCATGTAGCTGTGCGAGTAGCGGCCGCCGTAATCGAGCTCCTGCCATTGCCGCACCATGCCGAGGTAGCGGTTGTTCAGCGAGACGATCTTGACCGGCGTCTTGTACTGCAGGCAGGTCGACAGCTCCTGGATGCACATCTGGATCGAGCCCTCGCCGGTGATGCAGAACACGTCGGCATCGGGCTTCGCGAGCTTGATGCCCATCGCGTACGGCAGCCCGACGCCCATCGTGCCCAACCCGCCGGAATTGATCCAGCGGCGCGGCTCGTCGAACCGGTAGTACTGCGCGGCCCACATCTGGTGCTGGCCGACATCCGACGTGATGTAGGTGTCGCGGTCCTTCGTCAGCTCCCAGAGCTTCTCGACGACGGACTGCGGCTTGATGACGTCGGCGCTACCCTTGTAAGACAGGCACTCGCGCTTGCGCCATTCGTTGATCTGGCCCCACCAGGCCGACAGCGCCTGCACGTCGGGGCGCGCCTGGGCTTCGCGGATCTGGGCGATCAACTCCTGCAGCACGTCCTTCACGTCGCCGACGATCGGGATGTCGACCTTGACGCGCTTCGAGATCGACGACGGGTCGATGTCGATGTGGACGATCTTGCGTTCGACGGACGCGAAATGCTTCGGGTTGCCGATCACGCGGTCATCGAAGCGCGCACCGACCGCCAGCAGGACGTCGCAGCTCTGCATCGTCATGTTGGCTTCGTAGGTGCCGTGCATGCCCAGCATGCCGAGGAACTTGGGGTCGCTGGCCGGGAACGAGCCCAGGCCCATCAGCGTGTTGGTGCACGGGTAGCCGAGCAGGTTGACCAGTTCGCGCAACTCGGCGGCCGCGTTGCCCAGCACGACGCCGCCGCCGGTGTAGATGTAAGGCCTCTTGGCGGCCAGCAGCAACTGCACCGCCTTGCGGATCTGCCCGCCGTGACCCTTGCGGACCGGGTTGTACGAGCGCATTTCGACGCTCTGCGGGTAGTGGAACGCGGTGGTCTTCTGCGACACATCCTTCGGGATGTCGACCACCACCGGGCCGGGCCGGCCGGTGCGCGCGATGTGGAATGCCTTCTTCAGCGTGGTCGCGAGGTCGCGCACGTCCTTCACGAGGAAGTTGTGCTTGACGATCGGGCGGGTGATGCCGACGGTGTCGCACTCCTGGAAGGCGTCGAGGCCGATCGCCGGCGTCGGCACCTGCCCGGTGATGATCACCATCGGGATCGAATCCATGTAGGCGGTCGCGATGCCGGTGATGGCATTCGTGACCCCCGGACCCGACGTGACCAGCGCGACGCCGACGTTGCCGGTGGCGCGGGCATAGCCGTCGGCCGCATGGACCGCCGCCTGTTCGTGGCGGACCAGCACGTGCTCGATGGTGTCCTGCTTGTATAGCGCGTCGTAGATGTAGAGGACGGCGCCGCCGGGGTAGCCCCAGAGGAACTTGACGTTCTCGGCCTGCAGGCAGCGGACGAGGATTTCGGAGCCGTTGGGCTCGGTGGAGGGAGAAGAAGGGTGCGGTTGTGCCGAAGCGGCACGCTTGATTTCCGCGGCAGACATGTCCATGTTGAACCTTTGTGAATTTCTCTGACGAAAAACCATCGGTGCACCTTTCCTCGCCCTCGTGAGGCGGGTGTGGTACCTGCGCGGTCAAACACTGCAACGCCCGTGGTCGGGCAGCTGAGTCAAGACCGGAATGTTGTGCAACGGGCGATTATGGCATCGCTTCGCATCGATCTCCGGCGAAGGGGACGCCTTGCCGGGAGGCAGTGAGATAATCCGCCCCGTTTTGGCAGGCTGGCTGGCCCGAGGCACATCTCCCTTGGCATCTGAAAAAGAACTTTCCGATTTCCTCAAGAGCGTCGAGAAACGGGCCTTCAAGCGCGTGGTGTACGCCGTGCGGGATGACGATGCGGCCCTCGACATCGTCCAGGATTCGATGATCCGGCTGGCCGAGAAATACTTCGACCGTCCGGCCGCGGAACTGCCGCTGGTTTTCCAGCGCATCCTGTCGAACGCCACCATGGACTGGTTCCGGCGTCAGAAGGTGCGCAATGCGGTGGTACGGAATTTCTCCGAATTCGAATCCGCAAGCGACGACGGGGATTTCGATTTGCTGGAAACTCTGGCGGTCCAGGACGACTCCCCCGCCACTGAAAGCGCTGCCGATTCGGTTTCCCGGGCTCAGATCCTGCTAGCCATCGAGGCGCAGGTGAGCCAGCTTCCGACGCGTCAACGGGAAGCGTTTCTGCTGCGTTACTGGGAGGAACTCGATGTTGCCGAGACTGCCGCCGTGATGGGGTGCTCGGAAGGAAGCGTGAAGACCCATTGCTCGCGTGCCGTGCATGCCCTGGCCAACGCCCTCAAGTCGAAGGGAATCGAACTATGAACAGCCGCCAAATGACAGCACCGCAGACAGCACCGCACTCCGCCGCCGAACTGGACGCCCTCCAGACCCGCTTCGCACTTCGCCTGTCCGCCCGCCTGACCGAACAATCGCAGGCCGTTTCCCCCGATATTTCCGAACGCCTGCGCTTCGCGCGCGAGCAGGCGCTCGAGCGCGCCCGCACGAAGCTGGCGGCCGAAACCGCCGGATCGACCTCCCGCTCCGGCGCGTCGCTCGCATTGCTGGGCGGCTGGGGCGTCAAGATCGCTTCGGTGCTGCCGCTGGTCGTGCTGGCCGCCGGCCTGATCCTGATCCAGCGCTGGCACAGCAGCTCGCAGATTTCAGCCGCCGCTGAAATCGACGCCAGCCTGCTGTCCGACGACGTGCCGCCGGACGCCTACAGCGATCCGGGCTTCGTGGAATTCCTCAAGACCCCCCGCGACTGAACGAGGCGCTCGTGATTCGACGCCTCGACAAGGACTCCGCCGTAACCGCGCTGCGCCACCGCTTCGTGCCGCTGCTGGCCGGTGCATTGCTGGCCTGCGCAGGGCTGGCCTGGTCGCAGCAAGCGCCGCCGGCAGCGGGGACGGGTCCCGCCTGGTCGTCGCTGACCCCGGCACAACAGCATGCATTGGCGCCGCTGCAGCACGACTGGAACAGCATCGATGCGCCGCGCCGCCGCAAGTGGATCGAGATCTCGGAACGCTTCGGCAGCTTGCCGCCGGCCGAGCAGGCCCGCGTGCAGTCGCGCATGGCCGAATGGGCCAAGCTGACGCCGAAGGAGCGCGCCGAGGCCCGGCTGAACTTCAAGGAAGCCCAGCAGGTCGCGCCGCAGGACCGAAAGTCGCAGTGGGAAGCCTACAAGGCCCTGCCGCCTGACCAGCGCAAGCAGCTGGCCGACCGTGCCGGGAACAAGGCGCCCGCCGCCAAGGCCGGCAGGGAGCCCGACGGCGACGCGTCGGAAGCCAAGTCGAGCATCGTTCCGAACACCGCCTACGCGGCCCGTCCGAAGGCCGTCGCACCGACGGTCGCGCAGGCGCAGCCGGGCGCGACCACCAACCTGATCTCCAAGCGCCCCACCCCGCCGGCGCACCAGCAGACCGGCCTGCCGAAGATCGCGACGGCGCCCGGCCTCGTCGACAGCGCCACGCTGCTGCCCAAGCGCGGACCGCAGGCCGCCGCGACCCGCTCGGTCGCCGCGTCGGCCCCGGCGTCCGGCAAGCCGAACCGATGAATTCGACGCCAGCGCTGGCCGCCGCCCCGCTGCGCGCGCCCAGCCTGAAGCGCCGCATGGCCAGCTTCGTCTACGAGGCGCTGATCCTGTTCGGCATCGGCCTGATCCCCGGCGCGATCGGCGCGCTCTTCGTCGCCATCACCGGCCGTGAGCATGGCGTGGAGCTGCGCTACATCGCCTTCATCATCTACGGCCTCTATTTCACCTGGTTCTGGTCGCGCCGCGGCCAGACGCTGCCGATGCAGACCTGGCGCATCCGCGTCGTCGCGGCCGACGGCCGGCCGCTGTCGCAGTGGCATGCGCTGGCCCGCTACTTCGCCAGCTGGGTCTGGATCGCGCCCGCCTGGGCGCTCGCGCGGCTGAACGGCTGGGCCGGCAAGGAGATGTTCGGCGCGATCGGCGTCGGCATCGTCGCCTACGCATTGCTCGCGCTGCTGCACCCGCAGCGCCAGTTCTGGCACGACGCGCTGTGCGGCACCCGCCTCGTCGACGTCCCGCCCACCCCGCCTGCCGTTCCTCCCGCGCACCCTGCCTGAGCGCGCATCGGGCCGTCATCGGCTCAGGGCACAATCGCGGCCCATGACGAATCCCTACAAAGGACGCACCGGTCTGGAACGCGTGATCCGCGCCACCGGCTACTCCATCGAAGGCCTGAAAACGGCCTACCACGGCGAGAGCGCCTTCCGCCAGGAAACCTGGCTCGCCGTCTTCCTGCTGCCCGCCGCGCTGTGGCTCGGCCGCACCTGGATCGAGACCGCGCTGCTGGCCGGATCGGTCCTGCTGGTGCTGATCGTCGAGCTGCTGAATTCCGGCATCGAGGCGGTGGTCGACCGGGTCTCGTTCGAACTGCACGACCTCTCCAAGCGCGCCAAGGACCTGGCCAGCGCTGCGGTGTTCCTGTCGCTGATGCTGTGCGGCGGTATCTGGCTCGCGGCGCTGTGGCACCGCTTCATGCCATGAGCACGCACGCGCCTTTCTCGCTGTGCGTCTACTGCGGCTCGCGCAGCGGCACCGACCCGGCCCATGAAGCCGCGGCCCGCCGCGTCGGCACGCTGATCGGCGAGCGCGGCTGGCGGCTGGTGTACGGCGGCGGCCGCGCCGGCCTGATGGGCGTGGTCGCCGACGCCACGCTGGAGGCCGGCGGCACGGCGGTCGGCGTGATCCCGCAGGCGCTGATGTCGCGCGAACTGGGCCACACCGGGCTGACCGAGCTGCACGTGGTCGACACGATGCACCAGCGCAAGCAGATGATGGCCGAGCGCGCCAGCGCGTTCCTGGCGCTGCCGGGCGGCATCGGCACCTTCGAGGAATTGTTCGAGGTCTGGACCTGGCGCCAGCTCGGCTACCACGACCAGCCGATCGGGCTGCTCAATGTCGCCGGCTACTACGACGACCTGCTGGCCTTCCTCGCCCGGTCCATCGACAGCGGCTTCCTGTCGACGGCGCAGCACGAACTGCTGAACGTCGGCGACGATGCCGCCGCCCTGCTGACGCAGCTCGCGTCGCTCGCCGCGACGGCGCACCGGCCCGACGACTATCGGTCGATCTGACGCTCGAGGAAAAACCGGCCCATGAAAAAGGCCCGCTCGCGGCGGGCCCCATTCCGGTGCAAGCGTGCTTCAGACGGCCGCTTCGTCCGTCTCGCCGGTGCGGATGCGCACGACCTGCTCCACCGCCGTCACGAAGATCTTGCCGTCGCCGATCTTGCCGGTCTTCGCGGCCTTGACGATCGCGTCGATGCAGCGGTCGACGTCGCCATCCTTGACCACGACCTCGACCTTCACCTTCGGCAGGAAGTCGACGACGTACTCGGCGCCGCGGTACAGCTCGGTGTGCCCCTTCTGGCGGCCGAAACCCTTGACCTCGGTCACCGTCAGGCCGGTCACGCCGACATCGGCCAAGGCTTCGCGAACTTCCTCGAGCTTGAACGGCTTCACGATCGCGGTGATCTGTTTCATGGCGGTCTCCGAAGGGATGGGATCGACGTAGTTTAAGCGCGGAACCTCGATGTGATGGGGTATCGCCAATCGCGCCCGAACGCGCGGTGGGTGATGCGGATGCCCACCGGCGACTGGCGGCGCTTGTATTCGTTGACCTTGATCAGCCGCGTGACCCGCTCGACGTCGGCCGGGTCGAAGCCGGCCGCAACGATCTGCTCGATGCCCTGGTCGTCTTCCATGTAGCGCTGCAGGATCGCGTCGAGCACCTCGTAGGGCGGCAGGCTGTCCTGATCCTTCTGGTCCGGGCGCAGCTCGGCCGACGGCGGCCGCGTGATGATGCGCTGGGGAATCACCTCGCGCCCTTGCGCGTTCTTCCAGTTCGCGAGCCGGTAGACCAGCGTCTTCGCGACGTCCTTGATCACCGCGAAGCCGCCGGCCATGTCGCCGTACAGCGTGCAGTAGCCGGTTGCCATCTCGCTCTTGTTGCCGGTGGTCAGCACGATCGATCCGAACTTGTTCGACAAGGCCATCAGCAGCGTGCCGCGCACGCGGGCCTGGATGTTCTCTTCGGTCGCGTCTTCGGGCCGGCCGGCGAACTCGCTCGCGAGGCTGGCGCGGAACGCCTCGAACATCGGCACGATCGAGATCTCGTCATAGCGCACCGACAGCCGCCCGGCCATGTCGCGCGCGTCGATCCAGGAGATGTCGGCGGTGTATGGCGACGGCATCATCACCGCGCGCACCTTGTCGGCGCCGAGCGCATCGACCGCGACCGCCAGCACCAGCGCCGAATCGATGCCGCCGCTCAGCCCGATCAGCACGCCGGGAAAGCCATTCTTGCCGACGTAGTCGCGCACGCCGGTGACCAGCGCCGCCCAGGCCTGGGCGTCGATCTCCGGCACCGGCGCCACCGGGCCCGACGGCTGCCCGGCTGCGTCGAAGTCGACCAGCAGCAGGTCCTCCTCGAACATCGGCGCGCGCGCGGCCACCGCGCCCTGCCCGTCGAGCGCGAACGAACCGCCGTCGAACACCACTTCGTCCTGCCCGCCGGTGAGGTGGGCGTACAGCAGCGGCATGCCGGTACTGCGCACCCGCGCGGCCATCCACGATTCGCGCTCTTCGAGCTTGCCGAGGTGGAACGGCGAGGCGTTCAGCACGCACAGCACATCGGCGCCGGCCGCCTTCGCCCGCTGCGCCGGCTCGTCGAACCAGGCGTCCTCGCAGATGTTGATGCCGAAGCGCAGCCCATCGACCTCGAACACCACCGGGTCGAGCCCGGCGTCGCGGCCCGACGCGAAATAGCGGCGCTCGTCGAACACCTGGTAGTTGGGCAGCTCGCGCTTGCAATAGGTGGCGACGACGCGTCCCCCGGCCAGCACCGAGGCCGCATTGAAGCGCTGCTGCACGGCCATCGACTTCGACCTAACATCGCCGTGCTCACCCCATTGATGCGGATGCCCGACCACCACATGCAGACCTTCGAGCGGCGCCAGCGCCGCCGCGCACTCGGCCAGCGCCTGTGCGCACGCCTGCATGAAGGCCGGTCGCAGCAGCAGGTCTTCGGGCGGGTAGCCGCACAGGCTGAGCTCGGGTGTCAGCACCACCCTCGCCCCCTGCGCATGCGCACGCCGCGCGCTCTCGACGATCTTGCGTGCATTGCCGGCCAGGTCGCCGACCGTGGCGTTGATCTGCGCCAGCGCGACGCGAACCCTCGTGTTTGATGCCATAGACCCGCGATATGCCTGCGAAAAAGAGCTCGAAAGATTATGTCATCCGGGTCGCCGCCGACCCCGGCGAGATCGACGCCGCGCAGTGGAACGCGCTGCTCGATGCGCAGCCGTCGGCGGCGCCGTTCATGCGGCATGAGTACCTCGCGGCACTGCACGCGTCGGCGAGCGCGGTGGCCGAGACCGGCTGGATGCCGCAGTTCCTGCTGATCGAAGACGGCGACGGGGACCAGCGCACGCTCGCCGCCGCTTGCCCGCTGTACCTGAAGGACCATTCGTACGGCGAGTACGTCTTCGACTGGGCCTGGGCCGACGCCTACCAGCGCCATGGCCTGCGCTACTACCCGAAGCTGCTCAGCGCGGTGCCGTTCACGCCGGTACCCGGCCCGCGGCTGATGGCGCGCGACGACGGCTCGCGGCGCGCGCTGCTGTCCGCGATGATGCGCATCGCGCACGACGCGTCGCTGTCGTCGGCCCACGTGCTGTTCCTCGACGAACGCGACCAGCAGGCGGCGCGCGACACCGGCTGGATGATGCGCAGCACCGTGCAGTTCCACTGGGTCAACCGCGAACCGCAGCCGTACGCCGACTTCACCGATTTCCTCGCCAGCCTGCAGCGCGAGAAGCGCAAGAAGATCCAGCAGGAGCGCCGCCGCGTCGCCGAGGCCGGTGTCAGCTTCACGACCCATGCCGGCGCCGGGATCGACGAGGCGATGTGGGACTTCTTCTACCGCTGCTACGTCCGCACCTACCGCGCGCACCACTCCACGCCCTACCTGACGCGCGACTTCTTCGCCCGCATGGCCCGCACGATGCCCGAGAACTGGGTGCTGTTCGTCGCCTGGAAAGACGGCGAGCGCATCGCGGTGTCGCTGATCGGCGTCGATGCCGCGCGCGGCGTGGCCTATGGCCGCTACTGGGGCGCGACCGAGCACATCTCCTGCCTGCACTTCGAGGCCTGCTACTACCAGCCGCTTGCGTGGTGCATCGCGCACGGCTTGCGGCGCTTCGAAGGCGGCGCGCAGGGCGAGCACAAGATGGCGCGCGGCCTGCTGCCGGTGCAGACCTGGTCGGCCCACTGGCTGGCGCACCCGCAGTTCGCCGAGGCGGTCGGCGACTTCCTCGCGCGCGAAGGCTCGGCGGTCGAGGGCTACATCGACGAATTGAACGAGCGCCTGCCGTTCAAGCAGGCGCCCGCCGCATCAGCCGGCAGCGCAGCCGACTGATCAGGGCTTGAAGTCGCCCGCGAAGCCGCTGACGAAGGCGTCCGGCTTCACGTAGGCGCGCAGCGCGGCGTTCACCTGCTCCAGCGTCAGCTTCGACAACGCGTCGTCGACACGAGCCGAAACGGCAAACGTCCGGCCGAGTTCCTCGTTGCTGGCCAGTGCGCCGCCCAGGTTGGCGTCCTGCGCCCGCGACAGGCGGCGGAAGGCCAGCAGCCCGCGCTGGCCTTCGGCCAGTTCCTGCGCGGTGAAGCCGTCCTTCAGCGCGCGCGCCACTTCCTCCTTGAAGGCGGCCTCGACCTTCGGCTGGTTCTGCGGCGCGAAGATCGCGCTCGCCTGCCATTCGGAATGCGGCTCCTGGTTGTTCCAGCTGATGCGGCTGCGCACGTCGTACGACAGGCCGTCGGCCTCGCGGATGCGCTTCCACAGGCGCGAGTTGCCGCCCGAGCCGAGCAGGTAGTTGGCCATCATCAGCGCCGGGTAGTCGGCGTCGCTGTCCTGCAGCGGCACGCCCAGGCGCACCAGCATCGTCGCGTTCTGCTTGTCGGGCGTCGGCAGCACGACGCGCTGGGGCGGGATCGGCACCAGCGGCTCGGCGATGCGCGCATACGGTTCGCTGTTCTGCCAGTCGCCGAACGCGGCCTGCAGCGCCGCCTTGACGGCCGGCACGTCCATGTCGCCGGCCGCACCGAACTCGCCGTGTGCCGCGCTGTAGAAGCGCTGGTGGAAGGCCTGCAGCTGCCCGCGCTTCAGGCCGCCGACGTCCGCCACCATCTCGTCGAAGCTGCGCACGTAGCGCACGTCGCCGCGTGGGTACGGGTTGCCGATGCGGCCGAGCGCGTTGTCGAGCACGCTCTCGGGCTCCTTGCGCTGCTGCTCGATGGCGGCGAGCGTCTGGCGCTTCAGCTCGTCGAGCGCATCGGCCGGCAGGCTGGCGTTGCGCAGCAGGTCGGCGACCAGTGCGATCGCCTGCGGCAGCGTCTCGCGGCGCGACAGCAGGCCGACCGTGACGCGCCCCGGCCCGCCGCTGACGCCCATCTCGGTCTTCAGCGCGTCGAGCCGGTCCTGCACCTGCTGGCGGGTCAGCGTCGCGGTGCCCTTGTCGAGCAGCGCGGCGGTCATGTCCGGCACGTCGTTCAGGCCGGCCAGGCTCTTGTCGGTGCCGAAGTGCAGCGTCAGCGTCGCATGCACGGTGCCGCCGCGCGAAGCCTTGGGCAGCAGCGCCGCCTTGATGCCGCCGACCTGGAAGCGCTGCGTGCGCTGGTCGATGTTGGCCGGCGAGCTGTCGAAGGCCTCGGCGGTGGCCAGGGCCTGCTGCGGCCTGAAGCTCTTGATCTCGGTCGCCACGTCGACCTTGGCCGGCGCGGGCGCGCGCTGTGGCTTGTCGGTCGGCAGGTAGGTGCCGAGCGTGCGGTTCGACGCGATGAAGCGCTGGTCGGCCACGCGCTGCAGATCGGCGAGCTTCAGGTCGCGCACGCGGTCGCGCAGCAGGAAGAACAGGCGCCAGTCGCCCTGGGCCACCGATTCGCTGAGCGACACGCCCACCGTCTCGGGGTTCGTGAACGCCTGTTCCCAGGCCTTCAGCCACTTGCCCTGCGCGCGCTTGAATTCCTCGTCGGTGATCGGCTCGGCGGCGGTCGACTCGACGGTGGCCAGCAGCGCGTCGCGCGCCGGCTCGACCGCCTGGCCCGGTGCCAGCTGCGCGCCGAACAGCGTGAAGCCCGGTTCGGCCAGCGCCTGCGCGAAGCCGAAGGTGCTGGCGGCCAGCTGTTTCTCGGTCAGGCGCTTGTGCAGGCGGCCCGACGGCGTGTCGCCCATCACCAGGTCGAGCACCTCGACGGCGGGATAGTCCGGGTGCGCCGCCGGCGGCACGTGGTAGGCCGCGAAGATCTGCGGCGTGCCGCCCGAGCGCCGCAGCGTCACGCTGCGTTCGCCGTCCTGCGCCGGGTCCAGCGTGTACTGCACCGGCAGCTTGCGCGTGGGCTTGCGGATCTTGCCGAATGCGTCGCCGACCCAGCGCAGCACCTTGGCCGGCTCGAACTTGCCCGAGACGATCAGCGTCGCGTTGTCGGGCTGGTAGTACTGGCGGTAGAAGGCCTGCAGGCGAGGGATGTCGACGTTCTCGACGTCGGCCCGCGCGCCGATGGTGTCCTTGCCGTAGTTGTGCCACTCGTACATCGTCGCGACGGTCTTCTGCAGCAGGATGCGGTCGGGGCTGTTCTCGCCCATCTCCATCTCGTTGCGCACGACCGTCATCTCGGTGTCGAGGTCGCGCCGCGCGATGAAGCTGTTGACCATCGCATCGGCCTGCCACTCGAGGTACCACTTCAGGTTGTCCTCGTTGGCCGAGAAGCTCGCGAAGTAGTTGGTGCGGTCGAACCAGGTGCTGCCGTTCGCGGCCAGCCCGCGCTTGGTGAACTCGGACCACACGGTGCGGTGCTTCGGCGTGCCCTTGAACAGCAGGTGTTCCAGCAGGTGGGCCATGCCGGTCTCGCCGTAGTTCTCCATGCGCGAGCCGACGTGGTAGGTCATGTTGACCGTGGTGGTCGGCTTCGAATCGTCGGGAATCAGCAGCAGTTGCAGGCCGTTGGGCAGGCGGTACTCGGTGATGCCTTCGACGACCTGGACCTTCGAGATGCCGGCCGGCAGGGCCTGCGCGGAGGCGGGCTGCACCAGCAGGGCGCCGGCGACGACGAGAACGGCAGGCAGGAAACGATTCAGCATGGGCGGCTCATGGAAGCGAAGGGCGCAGTGTAGAGCGCCCTCTTCCACGGAGGTTCCGCGAGGTCCGAGGCCATGCAAAAGGGGAGCACGCGGCTCCCCTGGTTCTTCATGTCCGTTCGTGACGGCGTGTGGCTCAGGCCTTCGCGGCGCCAGCCTTCTGGTACGCGGCGAGGCCGTTGCTGATTTCGGCCTTGGCCGATTCCGGGCCTTCCCAGCCGGTCACCTTGACCCACTTGCCGGCCTCGAGGTCCTTGTAGTGCTCGAAGAAATGCTGGATCGCCTTCAGGCGCATCTGGTTGATGTCTTCGGGCTTCTGCCAGTGGGTGTAGATCGGCAGCACCTTGTCGATCGGCACCGCGAGCAGCTTGCTGTCGCCGCCGGCTTCGTCTTCCATCTTCAGCACGCCGATCGGGCGGCAGGTGACGACCACGCCGGGCGACAGCGGGAACGGGGTGATGACGAGCACGTCGACCGGGTCTCCGTCGTCGGACAGCGTCTGCGGCACATAGCCGTAGTTGCAGGGGTAGTGCATCGCGGTCGTCATGAAGCGGTCGACGAACAGCGCGCCGCTTTCCTTGTCGACCTCGTACTTGATCGGGTCGGCGTTCATCGGGATCTCGATGATCACGTTGAACTGCTCGGGCGCCTTGGCGCCGGGGGGGACTTTGTGCAGGCTCATGAAGTTCTCTTGAATGAAGCAGGGATCTCGCGAGGGATAACCCGGATTTTAGCCGCGCGCCCCGCTCCCGCCTTTCGCGCAGCTGACGGCGCGGTCCGCTGGAAAACACCATGACGGGTTTCGTTGCCTTCAAGGCGGGTCATCCCGTAGCATGCGCCGCAGACCCGTCAGGGCTCACTGAAGCCTTCGTGCTGCGCACTCCGGTGTTTGCCCTTGGGGCGGCCCGGCGGCCTCACGCGGCCCTGTGCAGTCGGGCACGACTCTCGATTCCGATCATCAACGAACGAACGAGGAAGGAGACCTGATGTCCACGAACTTGGCGCTGTACTTTGCGCTGGCCTGCGGTGTCGCCGCAGTGGTGTATGGCTTCGTGCAACGAAGCTGGATCCTGAGCCGCGACGCGGGCAACCCCCGCATGCAGGAGATCGCGGCGGCGATCCAGCAAGGCGCTGCCGCCTACCTGGCCCGCCAATACAAGACCATCGCCATCGTGGGCGTGGTGCTGGCGATCCTGATCGCCGTCTTCCTTCCGATCACCACCGCGATCGGCTTCGTGCTCGGCGCGGTGCTGTCGGGCGCCTGCGGCTTCATCGGCATGAACGTGTCGGTGAAGGCCAACGTGCGCACCGCGCAGGCGGCCACGCAGGGCATGGCACCGGCCCTGGACGTCGCCTTCAAGGGCGGCGCGATCACCGGCATGCTGGTGGTGGGCCTGGGCCTGCTGGGCGTCACGATCTTCTTCCTGTTCATCACCGGCAACGGCACGGCCGCGCCCGAGAACCTGTCGGCGGTGCTGAAGCCGTTGCTCGGCTTCGCGTTCGGCGCGTCGCTGATCTCGATCTTCGCGCGGCTGGGCGGCGGCATCTTCACGAAGGGCGCCGACGTCGGCGCCGACCTGGTCGGCAAGGTCGAGGCCGGCATCCCCGAAGACGATCCGCGCAACCCGGCGGTGATCGCCGACAACGTGGGCGACAACGTCGGCGACTGCGCCGGCATGGCGGCCGACCTGTTCGAGACCTATGCCGTCACGCTGATCGCGACGATGGCGCTCGGCGCGCTGATGGTCGCGCAGGCGCCGATGCAGGCGGTGATCTACCCGCTGGTTCTCGGCGGCTTCTCGATCATCGCGTCGATCATCGGCTGCAGCGTCGTGAAGGCGACGCCCGGCATGAAGAACGTGATGCCGGCGCTGTACAAGGGCCTGATCGTCGCCGGCCTGATCTCGCTGGTCGGCTTCTTCTTCATCACGAAGTACGCGATGCCGGACGACGCGCTCGGCGCGGGCACGCAGATGCGACTGTTCGGCGCCTG
The DNA here is from genome assembly GCF_012275445.1 of Rhizobacter sp. SG703. Classification (GTDB taxonomy): domain Bacteria; phylum Pseudomonadota; class Gammaproteobacteria; order Burkholderiales; family Burkholderiaceae_C; genus Rhizobacter. The sequence goes on from NZ_JAAZQK010000001.1 coordinate 612,109, forward strand.
CGTCGTCGGCCTGGTCCTGACGGCCGCGATGGTGTGGATCACCGAGTACTACACCGGCACCGACTACAAGCCGGTGCAGCACGTCGCGCAGGCGTCGACCACCGGGCACGGCACCAACATCATCGCCGGGCTGGGCGTGTCGATGCGTTCGACGGCCTGGCCGGTGGTCTTCGTCTGCATCGCGATCCTGGTGTCGTATGCGCTGGCGGGGCTGTACGGCATCGCGATCGCCGCGACCTCGATGCTCAGCATGGCCGGCATCGTCGTCGCGCTCGACGCCTACGGGCCGATCACCGACAACGCCGGCGGCATCGCCGAGATGGCCGGGCTGCCCGACAGCGTGCGCGACATCACCGATCCGCTCGACGCCGTCGGCAACACGACCAAGGCCGTCACGAAGGGCTATGCGATCGGCTCGGCCGGCCTGGCCGCGCTGGTGCTGTTCGCCGACTACACGCACGCGCTGACGGCACGTGGCATGACGGTCAGCTTCGACCTGTCGGAGCCGCGCGTGATCGTCGGGCTGTTCATCGGCGGGCTGATCCCGTACCTGTTCGGCGCGATGGCGATGGAGGCGGTGGGCCGGGCGGCCGGCGCGGTGGTCGAGGAAGTGCGCCGCCAGTTCCGCGACATCAAGGGCATCATGGACGGCAGCGGCAAGCCGGAGTACGGCCGCGCGGTCGACATGCTGACCACCGCCGCGATCAAGGAAATGATCGTGCCGAGCCTGCTGCCGGTGATCGTGCCGATCGCGGTCGGCATGCTGCTCGGCCCGGCCGCGCTCGGCGGCCTGCTGATGGGCACCATCGTGACCGGCCTGTTCGTCGCGATCTCGATGTGCACCGGCGGCGGCGCCTGGGACAACGCGAAGAAGTACATCGAGGACGGCCACCACGGCGGCAAGGGCTCCGATGCGCACAAGGCGGCCGTGACCGGCGACACCGTCGGCGACCCCTACAAGGACACGGCCGGCCCGGCGGTGAACCCGCTGATCAAGATCATCAACATCGTCGCGCTGCTGATCGTGCCGTTGCTGCCGGCCAGCATGGCCGCGAGCACCGCCGACGCAATGCAGCAGCACGGGGCGCCGACCACGATGGCGGCGAGCGCGCCCGCGCCGGCCACGGAGGCCTCGGCAGCAGTGTCTCCTGCGGTGGTCCCCGCACCGGCGGCTTCGGCCGCCAGCCAATGAGGCATCGGGCGGCCTGAAAGCAAAAAGCCCGGCACCTTTCGGTACCGGGCTTCGCTGTTCTTCTTTGGTCGGGGTGGCGGGATTCGAACTCGCGACCCCTTGCACCCCATGCAAGTGCGCTACCAGGCTGCGCTACACCCCGACGTAAGCCGCGCAGTATAGCGTGGAAATCTGGTGGTTCCCGTCATGCGACGAGCAGATGGCGGATCGAGATCAGCTCTTCGCGCATCTGCGTCATCGACACCTCGTCGACGATCACGACCGGTTGCGGAATGGGCGCGTCTTCGGGCTCGGCAGCCAGCGGCAATTCAGAGTCGGGACCGGCCGCATCGAGTTCGGCATCCAGTTCACCGTCGAGCTCCGCATCCTGGCTGTCCGGCGCTCCGGCCGGTGCCAGCGAAGACGACGACGCCCGCGAGTGGACCAGCTCGGTGAGCCGGTTGCGGGCTCCGCTGATCGTGAACCCCTGCTCGTACAGCAGTTCGCGGATGCGCCGGATCAGCAGCACCTCGTGGTGCTGGTAGTAGCGCCGGTTGCCCCGGCGCTTCATCGGCTTCAGCTGCGTGAACTCCTGTTCCCAATAGCGCAGCACGTACGGCTTCACGCCGCACAAATCACTCACCTCACCAATGGTGAAGTAGCGTTTGGCAGGGATGGCGGGAAGCGCTTTCTCCATTGAAATCAAGGAGTTCGAGAGAGAAAGCTAAGACTTTACTCGAAGTCGTCACCCGCCGGTATGTCGCCCTGCACAACTCCCTTCAGTTTGTGACTTGCGTGAAACGTTACAACATTCCTCGCCTTGATCGGTATCGATTCCCCGGTCCGGGGATTGCGCCCGGGCCGCGGCGCCTTGCGCCGGATGTTGAAATTACCGAATCCCGACAGCTTCACGTCCTCGCCCTTCACCAGCGTGCCGTGGATGATGTCGAAGAAGGCCTCGACCATGTCCTTCGATTCGCGCTTGTTCAGGCCCAGCCGCTCGAACAGCAACTCGGCCAGCTCGGCCTTGGTCAGCGTCGGCGTCTCGAGCGTCGGCAGCAGCACGCGCGGCGGGGATTTGTCGTCGTTGTGATCGTCCATCGCGGCCTCCGCTCAGCCGCGAAGGCGCACGCCGAGGCGGGCCTTCAGGCTGTCCAGCACCCGGTGCACACCGGCTTCGATGCGCTCGTCGGTCAACGTCGCGGTGTCGTCCAGCAGTTCGAGCCGGATCGCCAGGCTGCGCTCGCCGGCGGCCATGTCGGCGGACGGCGTGGCCGGCTTGTAGATGTCGAACAGGCGCGCCGAGCGGATCAGGCCCGGGTCGACGCCGGTGATCGTGCTGATCAGCGCTTCGTGCGTGACCTGCTCGCCGGCGATGACGGCGATGTCGCGCCAGGCCGATTGCTGCTTCGGGATCGGCTGGAACTGCGGCAGCAGGCGCTGCAGCAGGGCCGGTGCATCGAGCTCGAACACCACCGGCGCCTGCGGCAGCTCGTACGACTGGCGCCACTTCGGGTGCAACTCGCCGACGAAACCGAGGGCCGCGCCGTCGACCTCGATGCGCGCCGAGCGCCCCGGGTGCAGCGCCGGATGCTCGTCGGCGACGAAGCGGACCGCCAGCGGCGCGAGCAGCGACTCGATGTCGCCCTTCACGTCGAAGAAGTCGACCGGCCGCTCCTTGGCGGCCCATTGCAGCGCATCGACACCGCCGTACGCGAGGCCCGCGACCCGCAGCGGCTGCGCGATGCCCGCGACGCTGAACGCGCCGTTGGCGACCGTCGCATCGCGGCGGAACACGCGGCCGAATTCGAACACCCGCACGCGCGAGGTCTTGCGCGCCAGGTTGAAGCGCAGCACGTTGACCAGGCCGCCGATCAGGCTGGAGCGCATCACCGACAGCGGGCTCGCGATCGGGTTCAGCACGCGGATCGGATCGGCATTGCCGGCGAGCTCATGCTCCCAGCGCTCCTCGACGAAGCTGAAGTTGATGGTCTCCTGGTAGTCCAGGCCGGCCAGCAGATGGCGCACCGCATGCGGCCCGCGCTTCGATTCGCTGCGCACGCTGGCGGTGATCGCCGCGCGCGGCGGCGTCGACGGCAGCGTCGGGTAGCCGAGCACGCGGATCACTTCCTCGATCAGGTCTTCCTCGATCAACAGGTCGAAGCGCCAGCTCGGCGGCGTCACCGTGATCGTGCCCTCGGCCTGCGTGAACGGCAGGCCCAGGCGCTCCATCACGCCGACGCACTGCGCCTGCGTGATCGGCATGCCGATCACCTTCGCGGCCCGTGCGACGCGCAGCGTGACCGGCGTGCGCGCCGGCAGCCGGGTGATCTGGTCGTCCATCGGGCCGGCCTCGCCGCCGCAGATGTCGAGGATCAGCTGCGTGATGCGCTCGATGTGCTCGACCGTCTGCGCCGGATCGACGCCGCGCTCGAAGCGATGCCCCGCATCGGTCGTGAAGTTGAAACGGCGCGAACGGCCCGCCACCGCCTCGGGCCACCAGAACGCGGCCTCGACGTAGACGTTGCGCGTGGCGTCGGACACCGAGGTCGCATCGCCGCCCATGATGCCGGCCAGCGACTCGACGGCCTCGGCGTCGGCGATCACGCCGACCGACGCATCGACCTCGATCGTGTTGCCGTTCAGCAGCTTCAGCTGCTCGCCCGGGCGGCCCCAGCGAACCGTGAGGCCGTGGTGGATCTTGTCGAGGTCGAAGATGTGCGAAGGCCGGCCGAGCTCGAACATCACGTAGTTCGAGATGTCGACCAGCGCGGTCACCGAGCGCTGGCCGCAGCGGGCCAGGCGGTCGACCATCCAGGCCGGCGTCTTCGCGGCGGTGTCGACGTTGCGCACGATGCGGCCCGAGAAGCGGCCGCACAGGTCGGGCGCCTCGACCTTGACCGGCAGCACGTCGCGATGCTTCACCGGCACCGGCGCGAAGGTCGGCACCTTCAACGGCGTGCCGGTCAGCGCGGAGACCTCGCGCGCGACGCCGAGCACGCTCAGGCAGTGGCCGAGGTTCGGCGTCAGCTTCAGCGTGAACAAGGTGTCGTCGAGCGACAGGTGCGTGCGGATGTCCTCGCCCACCGGAGCGTCGTCGGCCAGGATCAGCAGCCCGCCCTGGTCTTCGGACAGCTTCAGCTCGCGCGCCGAGCACAGCATGCCCTGGCTCTCGACACCGCGCAGCTGGCCGAGCTTGATCTCGAAGGGCTTCCCATCTTCGCCCGGAGGGAGTACCGCCCCTACCAGCGCGCACGGCACCTTCAGCCCGGCGGCCACGTTGGGCGCGCCGCAGACGATGTTCAGCAGCGTGCCGCTGCCGACGTCGACCTGGCAGACGTTCAGCCGGTCGGCATTCGGATGGCGCGCCAGCGACACGACGCGCCCGACGACCACGCGGCTGAAGGGCGGCGCCATTGGGCGCAGCTCTTCGACCTCCATGCCGGACATCGTCAGCAGCTCGGCCAGCGCGGCGGTATCAAGGGGCGGATTGCAGAACTCACGCAACCACGACTCGGGGAATTGCATTGATGGGTCTTCCGCTGGTTACTTGAACTGGCTGAGGAAACGCAGGTCGCCGTCGAAGAACAGGCGCAGGTCGTTGACGCCGTAGCGCAGCATCGCGAGGCGGTCGATGCCCGAGCCGAACGCGAAGCCGACATGGCGCTCCGGGTCGAGCCCCATGTTGCGCACCACCTGCGGGTGCACCTGGCCGGAGCCGGAGACCTCGAGCCAGCGACCCTTCAGCGGCCCGCTCTCGAACATGATGTCGATCTCGGCGCTCGGCTCGGTGAACGGGAAGTAGCTCGGGCGGAAGCGCAGCGCGAGCTCGCTGGTCTCGAAGAAGGCCTGGATGAAATCCAGGTACATCGCCTTCAGGTCCTTGAAACTGACGTTCTCGCCGATCCACAGGCCTTCGACCTGGTGGAACATCGGCGAGTGCGTCGCGTCGCTGTCGACGCGGAAAGTGCGGCCCGGCGCGATCACGCGGATGTCGGGCATGTGCGGCTGGCCGGCGTATTTCGCGGCATGCGCGCGGGCGTGGCGCACCTGCATCGGCGAGGTGTGCGGACGCAGGTTCAGCCAGTGGCCCTCGTCGTCCTTGATGTCGACGTAGAAGGTGTCCTGCATCGAACGCGCCGGATGGTTCTCTGGGTTGTTCAGCGCAGTGAAGCTGTACCAGTCGGTCTCGATCTCGGGGCCGTCGGCCACGTCGAAACCCATCGAACCGAAGATCGCCTCGATGCGCTCCATCGTGCGCGCGATCGGGTGCACGCTGCCGACGCCGCGCTTGCGACCGGGCAGGCTCACGTCCAGAGATTCAGCCTTCAGCTGCGCCTGCAACTCGGCATCGGCCAGGGCCTGGCGGCGCGCATTCAGCGCGGCCTCGATGGCCTGCTTCGCAGCGTTGATCTCGGCACCGCGCGACTTCTTCTCGTCGCCCGCGAGCCCGGCCAGCGATTTCAGCAGCTCGGTCACGCGCCCGGCCTTGCCGAGATAGCGCGCCTTCGCGTTCTCGAGGTCGGCGGGTGCAGTCGCCTGCGCGAAATCGGCGTGCGCGGCCTGCACCAGTTGATCGAGGTCGTTCATCGGTTGAGGGTGGATGGTCGGTTCAAGAAACAAAAAAGGCCGCACACGAGGTCGGCCTTGGAGAGCTTGCCCCGACAGCTGCGAACAGCCTTCGGGGACTTGCGTGGCACCGGATGCACAGGGTGTGCGCAAACCGGCGCGATCACGACATCAAGCGAGCTGGGCCTTCACCTTCTCCACGATGCTGCCGAAAGCGGCAGGATCGTTGACTGCCATGTCGGCAAGAACCTTGCGGTCGATCTCGATCGACGCCTTCTTCATGCCGTTCATGAACTTGCTGTAGGTGATGCCCAGGCCACGGGCTGCTGCGTTGATACGCGCAATCCAGAGCTGGCGGAACACACGCTTCTTGGTGCGACGATCGCGATAGGCATATTGCCCAGCGCGCATGACCGCTTCCTTGGCGATGCGGAACACATTCTTGCGACGGCCGCGGTAACCCTTGGCGAGTGCGAGAATTTTCTTGTGACGAGCGCGGGCTGTTACACCACGTTTGACGCGAGGCATGGATTTCTCCTTCTAGAAGTATTTCTGAGACCGTGGAATCAATCGCTGCAGATCACAGCCCGGCGAAGGGCAGCATCTGAGCCATGTGACCCATGTTGGTCTCGTGCACGCCGACAGAGCCACGCAGGTGGCGCTTGTTCTTCGTGGACTTCTTCGTGAGGATGTGGCGCTTGAACGCCTGGCCCCGCTTGACGGTGCCACCCGGACGAACGCGGAAACGCTTCGCAGCGCTCTTCTTGGTCTTCATTTTGGGCATGACTGCTCCTTTTTCGTTGCTCCACCAGGCGCCCGCAAAGAACTTGCGGTCTTGTTGGCCTGGAGGGGCTTCTTGCAACGCGCCGGTGACCAGACCGGCGCGCTGAACTCTTCAACGCTTCTTCGGACCGAGCACCATGATCATCTGGCGCCCTTCGAGCTTCGGCATGTTCTCGACGACGGCCACATCGGCCAGTTCGTCGCGAATGCGCTCCAGCAGGCGCATGCCGATGTCCTGGTGGGTGATCTCGCGGCCTCGGTAGCGCAGCGTGACCTTGCCCTTGTCGCCGTCTTCCTCGATGAAGCGGCGCAGGTTGCGCATCTTGATCTGGTAGTCGCCTTCGTCCGTGCCCGGACGGAACTTGACTTCCTTGATCTCGATGACCTTTTGCTTGGACTTCGCTTCCGCTGCCCGTTTCTGCTCTTGGTACTTGAACTTGCCGTAGTCCATCAGCCGGCAGACCGGCGGATCGGCCTGGGCAGCGATTTCGACCAGATCGACGTCCAGTTCGCCCGCCATGCGGAGGGCCTCCTGAATGTTGACGATCCCGAGCGGTTCGTTCTCCACACCGTTGAGCCGCACCTCTGGCGCCATGATTTCGCGATTGAGGCGGTGCTTGCGCTCCACATTGGGAGTGCGACGGTCAGCAAAAGTAGCGATGGTTCTTACCTTTCACCGGACCCCGAGGCAGCGGAGCCCAAACTTTGGAATGTCGATGAACGCCGGCGGACAGGACTTACCGTACTTCAGGCCCGGTTGGCGATGTCGCTGGCGAGCTTCTTTGCGAAGTCGTCCAAGGGCATCACGCCGAGATCCTGGTTGCCGCGGGCACGCACCGCAACGGCCCCGATTGCCTTCTCCTTCTCGCCAACGACAAGGATGAACGGGACCTTTTGCAAGGAATGCTCGCGGATTTTATACGTGATCTTTTCATTGCGCAAATCACTCTCCGCCCTAACTCCTTGTTTTTGAAGTGTTTTCGCGACTTCCCGGGCGTAGTCGGCATGCGCTTCGGTGATGCTGGCCACCACGACCTGCACCGGCGCCAGCCAGACCGGCAGCGCGCCGGCGTGGTGTTCGATCAGCATGCCGATGAAACGCTCGAAGCTGCCGATGATCGCGCGGTGCAGCATCACCGGGTGCGCACGGCCGCTGGTGTCGGTGACGTATTCGCCGCCCAGGCGCTCGGCGGTGTTGTAGTCGACCTGCATCGTGCCGCACTGCCACTGCCGGCCGAGCGCGTCCTTCAGCGTGTACTCGATCTTCGGGCCGTAGAACGCGCCGTCGCCCGGGGAGATGATGAACTCGCAGCCGGAGCGGCGCAGGCTCTCCATCACCGCGAATTCGGCCTTGTCCCAGAACGCATCGGAGCCGACGCGGTGTTCCGGCCGGGTCGCGACCTTGTAGATGATGTCGGTGAAGCCGAAATCCTTGTAGACCTGCTGCAGCAGCGCCGTGTAGGCGACGCACTCCTCGAGGATCTGGTCTTCGGTGCAGAAGATGTGGCCGTCGTCCTGCGTGAAGCCGCGCACCCGCATGATCCCGTGCAGCGCGCCCGACGGCTCGTTGCGGTGGCACTGGCCGAACTCGCCGTAGCGGATCGGCAGGTCCTTGTAGCTGCGCATCTGCGAGTTGAAGATCAGCACGTGGCCCGGGCAGTTCATCGGCTTCAGCGCGTAGTCGCGCTTCTCCGATTCGGTCACGAACATGTTGTCGCGGTAGTTGCCCCAGTGGCCGGTCTTCTCCCACAGCCCCTGGTCGAGGATCTGCGGACCCTTCACTTCCTGGTAGCCGTTGTCGCGGTAGACGGCGCGCATGTACTGCTCGACCTGCTGCCACACCGACCAGCCCTTGGCATGCCAGAACACCAGCCCGGGCGCGTGCTCGTCGAGGTGGAACAGGTCGAGTTCGCGGCCGATCTTGCGGTGGTCGCGCTTCTCGGCCTCTTCGAGCATGTGCAGGTACTGCTGCAGTTCGTCCTTGGTGGCCCAGGCGGTGCCGTAGATGCGCTGCAGCATCTCGTTGCGGTGGTCCCCGCGCCAGTAGGCGCCGGCCACCTTCATCAGCTTGAAGTGCTTCAGCCGGCCGGTGCTCGGCACGTGCGGGCCGCGGCACAGGTCTTCGAACCGGCCTTCGCGGTACAGCGAGACGTCTTCATCGGACGGGATGCTGGCGATGATCTCGGCCTTGTAGTCCTCGCCCAGGCTCTTGAAGTACGCCACCGCCTCGCCGCGCGGCAGCACGCGGCGCTCGACGCGCTCGTCCTTCTTTGCGAGCTCGGTCATCTTGGCTTCGATCGCCACCAGGTCTTCCGGCGTGAACGGGCGCTTGTACGAGAAGTCGTAGAAGAAGCCGTTCTCGATCACCGGGCCGATCGTGACCTGGGCATCCGGGAACAGCTCCTTGACCGCATAAGCCAGCAGGTGGGCGGTGGAGTGGCGGATGACGTCCAGCCCGGCGGGGTCCTTGTCGGTGATGATCGCCAGCGCCGTGTCGGCTTCGATGCGGTAGCTGGTGTCGACGACGCGCGCCGCATCGCCCTGCCCGACCCGCCCGGCGAGCGCCGCCTTCGCCAGCCCGGTGCCGATGGATGCCGCCACCTCGGCCACCGTGACCGGTCCGGGGAACTCGCGCCTGGAACCGTCGGGCAACTGGACTGAAATCATGAAAGGAGCTCCTGAAAACAAAAAAGCGCGGGGTGAGCCGCGCTTCGAGAGAGATGACGAGTAAAGACGTGATGCGCCGCGGCCGACTAAACCTTCGTGAAATCCGGCGTAGTTCGCGGTGTCATAACCATGCTGCCTTCCTCGGTCCTTGCTGCTCGTGGGAGCCGGGATTGTAGATCAGCCGGGGAAGATCCGGGGGCCTTCGACGCGCACCGCGTCGCCCACGCGCAGGCCGTTCGGCTGCGAGACGATGAACTGCCGCCACACGCCGCTGTCCAGCCGCACCGAGATCCGGAACACGTCGTAGGCCGGCGCCTGGTTGCGTTCGATCTCGTTGCCGACGATCGCGCCGCCGACCGCCCCGGCCACCACGCCGGCGCCGCGCCCGCCCATCACCGCGCCGATCACCGCGGCGCCGACGATGCCGCCGAGCACCGCGCCGCCGCCGGTCGGGCGCTCCTGCTGGCGCAGCACCTCGATGCTGGTGACCTGGCCGCGGCCGTTGTCGTTGTACGAATAGCGCGGCGGCGGTGCCTGCGGCACGACGACGACCGCACCGGGCGGAGGCCCGGGCGGCGGGCCGTAGGGCCGCTCGTGGTACGGCCGGGGGTAGACGATGCAGCCGGACAAGGTGCTGCCCACCAGGGTCAGCAACGCGAGCCGCGTCAGCGCAAGCTTCGGATTCATCGACATCTCCGGGCGCCGGACGCGGCGCCGCCCTGGAGCAACGCCGAAGCCCGGCCACGGGTTGGCCGCCCGCGTGTAAAGAACGATGTCGGCCCTTGTCGCCTCAACCCTTGTCGTCGGCCCCGGCCAGCCAGCGGTACAGCACGCCGCCGATCACCGCGCCCCCGATCGGCGCGACCCAGAACAGCCACAGCTGCGCCAGCGCCCAGTCGCCGACGATCAGCGCCGGCCCGGTGCTGCGCGCCGGGTTCACCGAGGTGTTGGTGACCGGGATGCTGATCAGGTGGATCAGCGTGAGCGCCAGGCCGATCGCGATCGGTGCGAAGCCGGCCGGCGCGCGCTTGTCGGTCGCGCCCATGATGATCACCAGGAACATGCCGGTCATCACGACCTCGCAGACGAAGGCGGCCATCACCGAATAGCCGCCCGGCGAGTGCTCACCGAAACCGTTCGACGCCAGCCCGCCGGCCAGGCTGAAGCCGGCCTTGCCGCTGGCGATCAGGTACAGCACCGCGGCACCCAGCAGGCCACCGATCACCTGCGCGGCGATGTAGGCCGGCAGCTCCGACGCCTTGAAGCGCCCGCCGGCCACCAGGCCGATCGACACCGCCGGGTTCAGGTGGCAGCCCGAGATGTGGCCGATCGCGAAGGCCATCGTCAGCACCGTCAGCCCGAACGCGAGCGACACCCCCAGCAGGCCGATGCCGACGTTCGGGAACGCGGCGGCCAGCACCGCGCTCCCGCACCCGCCCAGCACCAGCCAGAAGGTTCCGATCAATTCGGCCGCAGCCCGCTTCGTCAGGTTCATCGCTCTCCCCCGATGTCGTTGATGAGGACCGCAGTTGTGCCCGCATCATCCGACGCCGTCAAGGCTTCATCGACGTCGCGCGCTGCTCGAACTCCTGGCGCAGCTGCCGCCGCACCTGGGCCGCCTTGCTGCGGCGGATCTCGTCGGGCGTCACCGGCACCAGCTTCGGCACGGTGGCCGGCTGGCGCTCGTCGTCCATCGCGACCATCGTGAAGAAGCAGCTGTTGGCATGCCGCACCGTCTGCGTGCGGATGTTCTCGGTGACGACCTTGATGCCGATCTCCATCGAGGTGTTGCCGGTGTGGTTGACCGACGCCAGGAAGGTCACCAGCTCGCCGACGTGGATCGGCTGCCGGAACGTGACCTGGTCGACCGACAGCGTCACCACGTAGCGCCCCGCATAGCGGCTCGCGCAGGCATAGGCCACCTGGTCGAGCAGCTTCAGGATGCTGCCGCCGTGCACGTTGCCGGTGAAGTTCGCCATGTCGGGCGTCATCAGCACCGTCATGGTCAGTTGATGCGATGGCAGGTTCATCAGCCGCGGGCTCCGTATTCCGAAAAGATGCCAAGTTCGACGTACCTGCTCGCATCGTGCAGGCCGGCCGCGCGCAGCGTCGCCAGCACCTCGGCTGGCGCCACGCAGGCGGCGATGGTGTCCCAGTAGTAGCGCCACAGCCGCGGCGTGCCCTCGGCCTTCGAGACGAAGCGCGCCAGCAGCGGCAGCGCGCCCCGCATGTAGAGCTTCAGCAGCACGGTGGCGATGCGCCCGGCCGGCTTCGTGATCTCGAGGATCAGCAGCCGGCCGCCCGGCTTCAGCACGCGGCGGAACTCGGCGCAGGCCACCGAAAAGTCCTCGATGTGACGCAGCGCATAGCCCATCACCAGGAAGTCGATGCTGGCATCGGGCACCGGCAGCGCCTCGGCCCGGCCGACCAGGCAGCGCACCTCGCCCGGCAGGTGGGCCTGCGCCATCATCCCCGGGCTCGGGTCGACGCCGACCAGCCGCTGCGGCTCGTTCGTCACGTGCAGGATCTCCTGCGACACCAGGCCGGTGCCCATCCCGAGGTCGAGCACCTGCATGCCGGGCGCGAGCCCCGCACGCAGCAGCGCCTGGCGCCGGTACCACGAGCCGGTGCCCAGGCCGAGGATGCGTTCGAGGCGGTTGTAGTCCCCGGCGGTGTCGTCGAAGGCCGAGCGGATGAAGCGCTCGCGGGCCTGCCTGTCGCCGTCGGGGTAGTAATCGGTCAGTGCACTGTGCGGCAGGTGCACCACGCCGTCGGCCGGTTCGGGCGAGGAACGTGCGGGAGGAACACGGTCAGGCATGGGCGGCGGGGCGGTGGCCAGGGTCGGGCGATGGTACGGCCTGTGACGGATGCCGCAACCCGGGCTCCGCTAAAATCGCGCACTTTGATTGTGCGGATCCCACCGTACGACATCGTGCAAGTAGCCTGAGACCGCATGAGTTCAGCTGACATCTCTCTGTTGCCGGAAGTCGGCACGCTCCTCGTCGAGTCCCTCAACCTGGAGATCGCCCCGGACGCCATCGATCCCGATGCGCCGCTGTACGGCGAAGGCCTCGGGCTCGATTCGATCGACATCCTCGAACTGGCGCTCGTCGTGTCAAAGCGCTACGGCTTCCAGCTGCGCTCGGGCGACGAGGACAACCTGCGCATCTTCTCGTCGCTGCGCAGCCTGGCCGCCCACATCGCCGCGCACCGCACGCAGTGACACGATGAACTCCTGCGCCCGCTGGGGTCTGGCCGCCGTCGGCCTCGGGGCGTATGCGCTGCTGGCGCACCACCTCGTGAGCCGCGATGCCGGCTCGGTGCTGGCGCTGCTCACCTTGCTCGGGCCGATGGTCGGCGCCACGCTGTGGGGGCTGTGGCATGCGGGGCACCGGCTGGTCGCGCTCGGGCTGGCGACCGGCGCCGTCGCGGTGCTGCTGAACGGCTCGCGGCTGCCGGTCTCGTGGCTGTACCTGGCCCAGCATGCCGGCATCCACCTGGGGCTCGCGTGGTGGTTCGGCCGCACGCTGCGCGGCGGCCTGGAGCCCTTCATCACCCAGCTCGCACGCCGTCTGCACGACCCGATGCAGCCGACGATGGTGGTCTACACGCGCCACGTCACGCTGGCCTGGACGATCTACTTCGTCGCGATCGCCGGCACCTCCTTCCTGCTGTTCGCCTTCGCGCCGATCGCCGCGTGGTCGCTGTTCGCCAACGTGCTGACGCCGGTCTCGCTGGTCGCGATGTTCGTCGTCGAGTACCTGCTGCGCTACCGGCTGCACCCCGAATTCGAACGCGTCGCCTTCCTCGACGCTGTGCGCGCCTACCGCGCCAGCGCCGACACGCCGCGATGAACGCCCCCCCTGCGTTGCCACTTCTCGCCGGCGCGCCGCTCGATGCGCCGCTCGCCTGGCGCGCCGGCCGGCCGATCAGCCGCCGCCAGTACCTGGCCGACGTCGACGCGCTGGCACGACGGCTGCCCGACGGCGACGCGGTGCTCGCCGTCTGCAACGACCGCTACCGCTTCGCGCTGTCGCTCGGCGCGGCGATGCAGCGCGGCCAGTTCAACCTGATGCCGCCGAACCACACGCCGGACATGGTCGAGCGCCTGCTCGGCCTGTTCCCGCGCACGCACGGCCTGCTCGAAGCCGGCGCCGGCCCGCACGCGCTGCCGTCGCTGCGCTTCGACGACGTCGCCCCGGGCCGCGCCGACAGCGTCGCCGACACGCCCTGCTTCGCGCCCGACACCGTCGTCGCGCAGGTGCTGACCTCCGGCTCCACCGGCCAGCCGACCCGCCATGCCAAGCGCTGGGACCTGCTGGTCGAGAACCTCCGCGCCGAAGCAGCGCGCATCGCCCACCACCTGGGCCGCGACAGCCTCGCCGGCGTCAGCCTGCTGGGCACCGTGCCGCCGCACCACATGTACGGCTTCGAATCGACGGTGCTGCTGGCGATGCTCGGTGGCGCGTCGTTCGCCGCCGAGAGGCCGCTGCTGCCGGCCGACATCGCCGAAGGGCTGGCGCAGCTGCCGCGGCCGCGGGTGCTGGTGACCACGCCGTTCCACCTGAAGACGCTGCTCGACGCCGGCGTCGCGCTGCCGCCGCTCGACCTGGTGCTGTCGGCCACCGCGCCGCTGTCGCCGCAGATGGCCGCGCGCGCCGAGGCCGCGTGGCAGGCGCCGCTGATCGAGATCTACGGCTGCACCGAGGCCGGCCAGGTCGCGACGCGCCGCACCACCGACGGCGCCGACTGGCTCACCTACGACGGCGTGCGGCTGGCGGGCGACGGCGCCGACAGCATCGTCAGCGGCGGCCACGTGCCCGAACCGGTGCGGCTGGCCGACGTGCTGGAGGTGCTGTCGCCGACGCGTTTCCGGCTGCTCGGCCGCAGCAATGACCTGATCAACGTCGCCGGCAAGCGCAGTTCGCTGTCGCACCTGAACTTCCAGCTCAACGGCATCGACGGCGTGCGCGACGGTGCGTTCTGGCTGCCGCCGGCCGACACGGTCGAGGGCATCGCACGCCCGGTGGCCTTCGTCGTCACCGACACGCTGACGCGCGAGGCGCTGCTGGCCGCGCTGCGGCTGCGGCTCGACCCGGTGCTGCTGCCGCGGCGCATCGTGCTGCTGCCGTCGCTGCCGCGCGACGCCACCGGCAAGCTGCCGGCGCAGCGGCTGGCCGCGCTCGCGGCCGAGCACCTCCAGCCCTGACCCGCATGCCTGTCGCCACCGTTCGCATCCCGGCCTCGCACCCGGCCTTTGCGGGGCACTTCCCCGGCCGGCCGATCGTGCCGGGCGTGCTGCTGCTGGCCGAGGTCGTCGAGGCGATCCTGGCGCACGGCGGCACGCTGGCGCCGCTGCAGGTCGGCGCGGTCAAGTTCGTCGCGCCGGTCGGCCCCGATGCCGAGCTGCGCATCGAATGGGACGCGGTCGACGCCGCGTCGACACGGCTGCGCTTCGAGGTCGGCCAGGTCGTCGACGGACAGGCGCAGCGCCGCGCCAGCGGCCATTTCGACCTGCCGGCCGCGCCCCGATGACGCCTGCCGACAGCTCCTGGACGAGCCAGCGCGAGCGCAGCAACCTGTGGGCGCTGGCGCTGATGCGCCGCATCGCGGTCGGCCTCGGCCGCCCGGTCGCGCGGCTGCTGCTCGGCCCGATCGCGCTGTACTTCCTGCTGTTCGGCGGCGCGCCGTCGCGTGCATCGACGCAGTACCTGCGGCGCGTGCTGGGCCGCGCGCCGTCGTTCGGCGAGCGGCTGCGCCACCTGCACGCCTTCGCGTCGACCGTGCTCGACCGCGTCTACCTGCTGCAGCAGCGCTTCGACGGCTTCGACATCCGCATCGAAGGCACCGGGCACCTCGACGCGGTGCTCGCGCGCGGCCAGGGCGCGCTGCTGATCGGCGCGCACCTCGGCAGCTTCGAGGTGATGCGCGCGCTCGGCCAGTCGCGCGCAGGCTTGCGCGTCGCGATGGTGATGTACGAAGAGAATGCGCGGATGATCAATGCCACGCTGAAGGCGATCGCACCGGACACGCCGCTGCACATCATCGCGCTCGGCCACCTCGAGTCGATGCTGCAGCTGCGCCGCTGGCTCGACGACGGCGGGGTCGCCGGCCTGCTCGGCGACCGCAGCCTGCCCGGCGCCGCGTCGGCGCGCTCGGTCAGCCACCGGCTGCCCTTCCTCGGCGACGAGGCCACCTTCTCCGACGGCCCGTTCCGCCTCGCCGCGCTGCTGCGCCGGCCGGTCGTCTTCATGACCGGGCTGTACCTCGGCGGCAACCGCTACGAACTGCGCTTCATGCCGCTGGCCGACCTGAGCGAGCGGCCGGCCGGCCGCGAGGCGCAGGATGCGGCCATCGCCGAGGCGCAACACCGCTATGTGGGCATGCTGGAATCGCTGTGCCGCGAGCATCCGTTCAACTGGTTCAACTTCTACGACTTCTGGAAACCATGACCCCCGTGCGCAGGCTCGTCTGGATGTTGCTGGCACTCGTGAGCACCGCCGCGGGCGCCGCGCCCGCCGACCTGGGCAGCCTGCTGCCGCTGCTGGCCGCGGTGAAATCGGGCGAGGCCACGTTCACCGAACAGCGCCAGGTCACGCTGCAGGACATGACGCGCACGCTGGAATCGTCCGGCCGGCTCAGCTTCGCGGCGCCCGACACCTTCGTGCGCGAAACGCTGAAGCCGCGCCGCGAGCGCCTGGCCGTGGCCGGCAACACGCTGACGATGAGCCAGGGCAGCCGCAGCCGCAGCGTGCCGCTGGATACCGTGCCCGAAGCGCAGGTGCTGGTCGAGGCGGTGCGCGGCACGCTGACCGGCAACCGCGAGCTGCTCGACCGCCATTTCACGCTGCAGTTCAGCGGCAGCCTCGACCAGTGGACGCTCGAGATGGTGCCGCGCGAACCGCTGCTGCGCGAGCAGGTCGCGCGCGTCACGGTGAGCGGCGTGCGTGCCGCGCTGACCGAGGTGCAGGTGCAGCTCGCCGGCGGCGACCGCTCGACGATGAAGATCGTCGAGAGCCGGGCGCCATGAAGCTTCAGGGGTTGCGCCGGCCGGCGGCCTGGGTGTGGCTGGCGGCGATGCTGCTCGGCGCCTGGCTCGCGACGCGCGCCACCTACGTCGCCGACCTGTCGGCCTTCCTGCCGTCGTCGCCGAGTGCCGAGCAGCGCGTGCTGCTCGAGCAGCTTCGCCATGGCGTCACCGCACGCGTGATGCTGGTCGGCGTGCGCGGCGGCGACGCAGCCTTGCGCGGCGAAGCCTCGCGCGGCCTTGCGGCCGCGCTGCGTGCCGGTGGCGAATTCGACAGCGTCAACAACGGCGACGCCCTGGGCGCGCCGAAGGCGGTCGGCGAACTGCTGATGGGTCACCGCTACCTGCTGAGCCCGGCGGTCGATGCGCAGCGCTTCAGCGTCGACGGCCTGCGCGACGGCATCGCCGACACCACCGCGATGCTCGGCACGCCGGCCGGCGCGTGGATCAAGCCGCTGCTGTGGCGCGACCCGACCGGCGAGATGGCGCGGCTGGCCGAGACGCTGCTGCCGTCGGGCGGGCCGCGCGTCGAGGCCGGCGTGTGGGTGTCGCGCAGCCAGCCGCGCGCGCTGCTGGTCGCGATCACGCGCGCCGGCGGCTCCGACCTCGACGGCCAGGCGCGGGCCATCGAGGCGCTGCACCGGGCCTTCGAGCCGTGGGCCGCGCGCGGGCTGTCGCTCGACCTGTCCGGCGCCGGCGTGCTCGGCGTGCAGTCGCGCACGCTGATCAAGGCCGAGGTCGAACGGCTCGCGCTGTGGGACGGCGCGATCGTGCTCGCGCTGCTGCTGCTCGCGTTCGGTTCGCTGAAGGCGCTCGGCGTCGCGCTGCTGCCGGTGGCCAGCGGCGTGCTGGCCGGCACCGTCGCGGTGAGCCTCGGCTTCGGCCAGGTGCACGGCATGACGCTCGGCTTCGGCACCACGCTGATCGGCGAGGCGGTCGACTACGCGATCTACTACCTGGTGCAGGCACGCCCGGCCGCCGGCAGCGCGCCCGGCGCCGGCGCGCTGCATTGGCGGCAGCACAACTGGCCGACGGTGCGCTGGGGCCTGCTGACTTCGCTGGCCGGCTTCTCGGCGCTGGTGTTCTCCGGCTTCGGCGGGCTGGCCCAGCTCGGCGTGTTCTCGGTCGCCGGGCTGCTGGCCGCGGCGCTGACCACCCGCTACCTGCTGGTCGACCTCGCGCCCGACGGCGCGCCCGGCCTGGGCCTTCGGATGCGCCTCGGCCAGGCCACCGCGCGGATGGCGACCGCGCTGCCGCGGCTGCGCTGGTTCTGGGGCGGCCTCGGAGCCGCGGCGCTGGCGCTGCTGCTGTGCCTCCCGAGCGCCTGGCGCGGCCAGCTCACGCACCTGAGCCCGGTCTCGGCAAAGGCGCTGACGCTCGACGCCTCGCTGCGCGCCGACCTGGGCGCGGCCGAACTGGGCACGCTGGTCGCGATCGAGGCGCCCGACGAAGCGACCGCGCTGCAGCGCGCCGAACAGGCGAGCGCTCGGCTCGACCCGCTGGTGGCCGCCGGCCTGCTCGCCGGCTACGAATCGCCGACCCGGCTGCTGCCGGCCGCGGCGACGCAGGCCGCCCGCCGGGCCGCGCTGCCCGATGCCGACACGCTGCGCGCCCGGCTGAAGCTCGCGACCGTCGACGGCCTGCTGCCGGCCGACCGGCTCGAGCCCTTCATCGCCGACGTGCAGGCGCAGCGCCAGGCCAGGCCGTTGACCCGCGCCGACTACGACGGCACGCCGCTCACGACCGCGTTGCAGGCGCAACTGCTGCCGGCGGCACAGGGCCGGCCGTGGACCGTGCTGCTGAGCCTGCGCGCCGGCACGCAGGCGTTGCCCGCGGCGCGGCTGCGCGACGCGATGCAGGGGCTGCCGGACACCCGCGTCGTCGAGATCCAGCCCGAGCTCGATGCGCTGTACGCCCGCTACCTGCGCGAGGCCTTCTGGCAAAGCGCGCTCGGCGCACTGGCGGTGCTGCTGATCCTGTACGCCGGGCTGCGCTCGCTGCGCCGGCTGTGGCGCGTCGCGCTGCCGCTCGCGGCCAGCGTGGTGCTGGTGCTGGCCGGGCTGACGCTCGCCGGCGTCGCGCTCGGCGTGCTGCACCTGGTCGGGCTGCTGCTCGTGGTGGCGGTCGGCTCCAACTACGCGCTGTTCTTCGACCAGCTGGCGCAGCAGGATGCGCGCGAGGCCGATGCCGAGACGCTGGCTTCGCTGCTGCTCGCCAACCTGACCATCGTCGCGTCGTTCGCGCTGCTGTGCAGCTCCAGCGTGCCGCTGCTGGTCGCGCTCGGCGAGGTGGTCGCACCGGGCACCGCGCTGTGCCTGCTGCTGTCGGCCAGCTGGGCCCGCCGCCCGGGCGGTGTGGGACAATCCGGGCCCTGATTTCCCCTGCTGGCGGCATAGCTCCTCGCCCCCAAAATCGATGACGCCTGCGCAGCATTCAACGTCGCTCCCCCGTTCGACGCCCCCGCCAACGCTCCGCGTGACGACCTGGCCCGTCCCCGTCTTCCTGCTGCTCAGCGCCGGCCTGCACCTGGTGGCGCTGCTCGCGGTGCTGCGCACGCCCGCCGCGTGGCCGTGGGCGGTCGGCGCCGTCGTTCTGAACCACCTCGCGATCACGCTGCTCGGGCTGTGGCCGCGCTCGAACTGGCTGGGCGAGAACCTGACGCGGCTGCCGGCCGAGGCCGCCGCACGCGGCGAGATCGCGCTGACGCTGGACGACGGGCCCGACCCGGTGCTGACCCCGCAGGTGCTGGCGCTGCTCGACGCGGCCGGCGTGCAGGCCACCTTCTTCGTGATCGGCGAGCGCGCCGCGGCCCACCCCGGCTTGCTGCGCGACATCGTGCGGCGCGGCCACGGCGTGCAGAACCACAGCTGGCGGCATCCGCATGCGTTCTCGGTGTTCGGCCCGCGCCGCATCGCGCGTGAACTGCAGCAGGCGCAAGCGTTCCTGCACGACGCGACCGGCGAGCGGCCGACGCTGTTCCGCGCGCCGGCCGGGTTGCGCAACGTGTTCCTCGGCCCGCTGCTGCACCGCGCGGGGCTGCGGCTGGCCAGCTGGACGCGGCGCGGCTTCGACACCCGCGACGGCGATGCGCAGCGCGTGCTGGCGCGGCTGACGCGCGGCCTGCGAGGCGGCGATGTCCTGCTGCTGCACGACGGCCACTGCGCGAGCTCGCCCGACGGCCGGCCGGTGGTGCTCGACGTGCTGCCCGCGCTGATCGCGCACGCACGGCAGGCCGGGCTGCGCTTCGTGCGGCTGGACGATGCCTGCACCGCGCGGCCGCAGGTCGCGCCGATCAACACCTCGCCCGCCACATGAAGCCGGTCGCGATCACCCGCATGACGGTCACGAGCGCGCTCGGGGCCGGCAACGAGACCCACCTGCAGGCGTTGCGAGACGGCCGCAGCGGGCTTGCGCCATGCCGCTTCGAGGACGTCGCGCTGAACTGCCACGTCGGCGAGGTCGCCGGCGTCGATGCGATCGCGCTGCCGGCCGAGCTGGAAGCCTACGACTGCCGCAACCACCGCCTCGCCTGGCTCGGGCTGCAACAGAACGGCTTCCGGGCCGCGGTGCGTGCGGCGCGCGAGCGCCATGGCGCGCAACGGGTCGCGGTGCTGCTCGGCAGCAGCACCTCCGGCATCCTGCAAACCGAGCATGCCTACCGCCGGCGCGGGCCGGATGGCGCGCTGCCGGCCGACTTCCATTACGCCGAGACGCACAACACCGGCTCGCTGGCGCGCTTCGTCGCGCTCGCGCTGCAGCTCGACGGGCCGCAGTGGGTGGTGTCGACCGCCTGCTCGTCCAGCGCCAAGGTGTTCGCGGCCGCGGCGCGCCTGATGGACCTCGGCTGGATCGACGCGGCGGTGGTCGGCGGCGTCGACAGCCTGTGCCTGACGACGCTGTACGGCTTCAACTCGCTGGAGCTGCTGTCGCCGCAGATCTGCCGGCCCTGGGACGCCGGTCGCAACGGGCTGTCGCTCGGCGAGGCCGCGGCGTTCGCGCTGCTGGAGCGCCGGTCGGCCGGCATGGCCGAGCCGCAGGGCTGGCTGCTCGGCGTCGGGGAAAGCAGCGACGGCTTCCACATGAGCTCGCCGCTGCCCGACGGCGGCGGCGCGGTCGCCGCGATGCAGCAGGCGCTGGCCGGAGCCGGCCTGCAGCCGGGCGACATCGACTACATCAACCTGCACGGCACCGCGACGCACAACAACGACGCGGCCGAAGACCGCGCGGTGCAGACGGTGTTCGGCCCGGCCACGCCCTGCAGCTCGACCAAGGGCGCGACCGGCCACACGCTGGGCGCGGCCGGCGGTGTCGAGGCGGTGCTGAGCCTGCTGGCGCTGCAGCACGGCCTGCTGCCGGGCGGGCTGAACCGCCGGCAGCCGGATGCCGAGCTGCAGTCGAACTACGTCGACCACAGCCGCGCCGCACCGCTGCGCCGCGTGCTGAGCAATTCGTTCGGCTTCGGCGGCTCGAACGCCAGCCTCGTGCTCGGAGCCGCCTGATGGCCACGCTCTTCGTGCAGGGCATCGGGCTGTGCGGCCCCGGTCTGGCGGACTGGGCGCAAGGTGCGCAGGTGCTGGGCGGCCAACTGGCCTATGCGCGCACGCCGACCGCGGTGCCGCCACCGGCGCGCCTGCCGGCCGCCGAGCGCCGCCGCGCCGGGGCCGCGATCAAGATCGCGCTGGCGGTGGCCGACGAGGCCTGCCGGCGCGGCGGCATCGACCCGGCACTGGCGGCCACGGTATTCGCGTCGTCGAGCGGCGACGGCGCGAACTGCCATGCGCTGTGCGAGGCGCTGGCCGGCAGCGACCGGCTGGTGTCGCCGACGCGCTTCACGAACTCGGTGCACAACGCTGCCGCCGGCTACTGGCACATCGCGGTCACCGGCCGCGCCGCGTCGACCAGCCTGTGCGGCTTCGACACCAGCTTCGCGGCCGGGCTGATCGAAGCGGCCGGGCAGTTGCATGGGCAGGCGCCGGTGCAAGCGCAGCCGGTGCTGCTGGTCGCGAGCGACACGCCCTACCCCGAGCCGCTGAACGCGACACGGCCGCTGCCGGACAGCCTCGGCGTCGCGCTGGTGCTGCAGCCGCCGGGCAATGGCGCGCTCGCGCGGCTGACCCTCGCCGCGCAGCCGCCGCAGGCGTCCACGCCCTGCAGCGACGCCGGGCTCGAAGCGCTGCGCCAGCAGATTCCCGCGGCGCGCGCGCTGCCGCTGCTCGAACTGATCGCCCGCGGCGTCGCGGGCCATGTGGTGCTCGACTGCCAGACCGGCCTGTCGTTGCGCGTGGACGTGTCGCAGCCATGAGCTCGCCGGGCCGCCCCAAGGGCGAATACCGCAGTGCGCAGCACGAAGGTACTCCTGTGAGCGACGACGCCCTGCTGCTCGACCAGCCCGGCATCGCGGCGCTGATTCCGCATGCCGGGTCGATGTGCCTGCTCGACGGGCTGCTGGCCTGGGACGCGCGGACCATCCGCTGCCGCGCCACCGGCCACCGCGCCGCCGGCCATCCGCTGCGCACCGCGTCGGGCCTGCTCGCGACGAACGCCATCGAATACGCCGCGCAGGCGATGGCCTTGCATGGCGCGTTGCTCGCGCAGTCGACCGGCGCGTCGCCGTCGCCCGGCTTCCTCGCGAGCGCGCGCGGCGTGCACTGCCACCGGCTGCACCTGCACGACCTGCCCGGCGCGCTGGAGGTGGTGGCCGAGCGGGTCGCCGGCGATACGCACCAGCTGCTCTATGCGTTCCGCGTGCAGCATGCCGGCGAGCCGGTGGCCGACGGGCGGGCCGCGGTCGTGCTGAACCCGGTGCTCGCCTCAGGATCGACACCAGGAGACCCCTCATGAGCGACACCCCTGCCCTGCGGCGCGCGCTGGTCACCGGCGCGAGCGGCGAGATCGGCAGCGCGATCGCACGCCGGCTGGCGCGCGACGGCTTCCACGTGATCCTGCATGCCAACTCGCGGCCCGATGCGGTCGAGCTGCTGGCGCTGCAGCTGAAGGCCGCCGGCGGCTCGGCCGAAGCGGTCTGCTTCGACGTGACCGACCGCGCGGCCTGCGACGCGGTGCTGCTGCCGCTGGCCGAGGCCAGCGCGATCCAGGTGGTCGTCAACAACGCCGGGTTGCATGACGACGCGGTGTTTCCCGCGATGCGCGACGAGCAATGGCACCGCGTGATCGACGTGTCGCTGCACGGCTTCTTCAACGTGACGCAGCCGCTGGTGATGCCGATGATCCGCACGCGCTGGGGCCGGGTGATCAACATCTCGTCGGTGGCCGGCGTGATGGGCAACCGCGGGCAGACGAACTACGCGGCAGCCAAGGGCGCGTTGAACAGCGCGACCAAGGCCTTGTCGCTGGAGCTGGCGAGCCGCGGCATCACGGTGAACGCGGTCGCGCCGGGCATCATCGCGTCGCCGATGGCGGCACAGGCCTTCGACGACAAGACGATCGCGCAACTGGTGCCGGCCAAACGGGCCGGCAAGGCCGACGAGGTGGCGGCGCTGGTGGGGTTTCTGGCGGGCGACGAGGCCGGCTACATCACCGGGCAGGTGATCTCGATCAACGGCGGGATGGCGTGAACCGCCTCCCGGATCGGCATCCGGGCTACGAGGGGTTCTTCGCCTTGAACTGCGCGAGGTTGAACGCCGCCTTCGCCTTGATCTTGTTCTGCAGCAAGCCGGACCAGCCCAGTGCCCACCCCGGTGCCCCCAGGGCCTGCCGCGACCAGGCCCAGAAATCGAACTGGTCGACGTGCCGCACGATCAGCCCGTCGCGGAACTCGAAGCTCGCATCGATGATGTTCAGCACCTTGCGCCCGGTCGCGGAGAACGTGTAGCTCGCCTCCCAGTGCGCCGAGCCCTGGCGGTCGTCGGCCTGGATGCCGGTGTACTCGAGCCGCAGGTCGCGTCCGTTGGTGCAGAGCATGCGCCACATCATCCCGGCGTCGGGGCCGTGCAGGTCGAACACCGGGTCGCTGAAGTGGATCTCGCGGTGGTAGCAGCCGGCCATCGCGGACCAGTCGCGGCGGCAGAAGCCTTCGTAGAAGCGTTGGATCAGTGCAGCGTGGTCGTGCATGCGGGCCACCGGGGCAGTCGAGGATCGCTTGAGTGTGCCAGCAGCCAGGGCCGTTCGGGTATCCGGCGATGCGGATTCGCCACTGAAGTCGGTAAGCTTCGCCCATGAAGTTGCTGCTCGCCGAAGACGACGCCATCCTTGCCGATGCCCTCAGCGCCAACCTGGCGCTGGCCGGCTTCGAGGTCGACGTGGCCCCGAACGGCGCCGTCGCCGAGTACCTGCTGCTGCGCCAGCAGTTCGACCTCGGCGTGCTCGACCTGGGGCTGCCGCTGGTCGACGGCCTGACGGTGCTGAAGCGTGTGCGCGCCGCCCGGCCGACGCTGCCGATGCTGGTGCTGACCGCGCTCGACGGCCTCGACCACCGCGTCGCCGGGCTGAACGCCGGCGCCGACGACTACCTGACCAAGCCCTTCGACTTCCCCGAACTGGAGGCTCGCATCCGCGCACTGCTGCGCCGCACCCGCAGCGCGGCTGCCGCGTCGGCGCAGGAGATGGGGCGCCTGAGCTTCGACCGCGACACCCGCCGCGCCGCGATCGACAACGAGGCGATGGAGCTGTCGCCGCGCGAATGGATGCTGATGGACCTGCTGCTCACGCAACGTGACAAGGTGGTGACGAAGGAGCAGATCGCCGAGGCCTGGGCGGTGGACCGCGGCGATGCGAACGCCGGCTCGATCGAGGTCTACATCCACCGGCTGCGGCGCAAGCTCGACGGGTCGGGTCTCGCGATCCGCACGGTGCGAGGCCTGGGCTACCTGCTGGAAGCCGAAGCGGCCTGACTGGAACGGCCCGGCGTCGATGCTCTCCCCGTTCAAGCTGGCCCTGCGCCGCATGCCCGGCGTGACGCCGGGCACCCGCTCGCTGCACCGCCACCTGCTGCTGTGGCTGCTGCTGCCGCAGCTGGTGCTGTGGCTGGCCGCTGCCTACGTCACCTACAACGTCGCCGACCGCTATGCCAACCGCGCGATCGACGCCGCGCTGAAGACCGCCACCCGCTCGCTCGCCCGCCAGGTCAAGCCGATCGGCAACGGGCTGTTCATCGATTTCCCGAAGGCCGCGCAGGACATCATCGAGGCCGACCCGGACGACCGGGTGTATTACATGGTCAGCACGCCGCCGGGCGAGTTCATCCTCGGCAACAACAAGCTGCCGCCGCCGCCGGTCACCGATGCGCGGCTGGGCGAGACCTATTTCTACAACGGCAGCATGAAGGAGCGGACTCCCCAGGAGAAGACGAAGCAGCTGGGCATCCGCGTCGCGGCGATGTACCTGTCGTTCGGCGACGAGAACGCGCCGCAGCGCATGCTGGTGCAGGTGGCGCGCAGCCGTGCCAGCGGCGAAGAACTCGCGCGCCAGATCCTGGTCGACACCGCGCTGCCGCTGTCGGGGCTGGTGGCGCTGATGTCGGTGATCGTCTGGGGCGGCATCCGCACCGGCCTCGCGCCGCTGGCGCGGCTGCGCGCCGAGGTCGAGGACCGCGCGCCGAACGACCTGGCGCCGATCAAGCTCGAAGCCGCGCCCGAGGAAGTGCGCGCGCTGGTGAAGGCGCTGAACAGCCTGCTGGCCCAGGTGCACGAGAACGTGTCGGTGCAGAAGCGGTTCATCAGCGATGCGGCGCACCAGCTGCGCACGCCGCTGGCGGGGCTGAAGAGCCAGACCGAACTCGCGCTGACCGAAACCGACAACCCCGCGCTGCAGGCGCGGCTGCGCCGGGTGCACGAGAGCGCGACGCGCAGCGCCCACCTGATCAACCAGCTGCTGACGCTGGCGCGCGCCGAGCCGGAGTCGGTGGCCGCGCAGGGCCGCACCCGCGTCGACCTGCGGCGCCTCGCGAGCGAGGTGACGGCCGAGCTGGTGCCGCGCGGCCGGCACGCGGGCGTCGACCTCGGGCTGGACGATGGCGACGAGAAGCCGATCGAGATCCACGGCAATGCGCTGCTGCTGCGCGAGTCGCTGCTGAACCTGGTCGACAACGCGATCCGCTATGCCGGAGACGGCAGCGTCGTGACGGTGCGGTTGTCGGCGCAGGACAGCCAGGCGGTGCTGGAGGTCGAGGACAACGGCCCGGGCATCGCCGAGGCCGACCGCGAGCGGGTGTTCGAGCGCTTCGCCCGCGCGACGCACGAAGGCAACGGCTGTGGGCTGGGGCTCGCGATCGTCAAGGAGATCGTCGAGCGGCACACCGGCACCGTCGAGCTGCAGGCGGTGCAGCCGCACGGCCTGCGCGCGGTGGTGCGGCTGCCGCGGATCGTCGAGCGCAAGGCGACAATGGCATGAGCGCGGTGCCAGTGGGATCGCTGCTGCGCGAATGGCGCCAACGCCGGCGCCTGAGCCAGCTCGACCTGGCCACCGGTGCCGACATCTCCACACGCCACCTGAGCTACGTCGAGACCGGCCGCGCGGCACCGAGCCGCGCGATGGTGCTGCACCTGGCCGAGGCGCTCGACGTGCCGCTGCGCGAGCGCAACGCGTTGCTGACGGCCGCCGGCTTCGCACCGCTGTACCGCGAGCGCACGCTGGACGACCCGGCGCTGAAGGCCGCGCGCGACGCCGTCGAGCTGGTGCTGCGGGCGCATGAACCCCACCCGGCGCTGGCCGTCGACCGGCACTGGAACCTGCTGGCGCACAACCGGCCGATGCTGCTGTTGCTCGACGGCATCGCGCCGCAGTTGCTCGAACCGCCGGTCAACGTGCTGCGGCTGAGCCTGCACCCGCAAGGCGCAGCACCGAAGATCGTCAACCTGAACGCCTGGCGCACGCACCTGTTCGCGCGGCTGCGCACGCAGGTGCTGGCCAGCGGCGACCCGGTGCTGGCCGCGCTGCTCGACGAACTGCAGGGCTACCCCGGCGACGACAGCCCGCCGGGCGGTGCGGACTGGAGCGCGGTGGCCGTGCCGCTGCAGATCCGCAGCTCGCTCGGCGTGCTGTCGTTCATCAGCACGACCACGGTGTTCGGCACGCCGGTCGACATCACGCTGTCGGAGCTGGCGCTGGAGACCTTCTTCCCGGCCGACGCCGAAACGGCGCAGCTGCTGCGTCGCCTCGGTGACGGACAAACCGGCCCGACGGGCGGATAAACGGGGACCGGCACGACGCCGCGGCCCCGACCGCACAGGAGACGACGATGAGCCCACGAACTGCACTGCGCATCTGCCCGTTGTGCGAGGCCTGCTGCGGCCTCGAGGTGCAGGTCGACGAGGCCGGCCGCATCGGCACCATCCGCGGCGACGCGGCCGATGTGTTCAGCGCCGGCTTCCTGTGCCCGAAGGGCGTCGCACTGAAGGACCTGCACGACGATCCGGACCGGCTGCGCACGCCGCTGATCCGGCGCGGGGCGCGCTTCGTCGAGGCCAGCTGGGACGAGGCCTTTGCCGAGATCGAGCGCCGCCTGCTGCCGCTGCGCGAGGCGCACGGCAAGGACTGCGTCGCGCTGTCGCTGGGCAACCCGTCGGCGCACAAGATGGGGCTGCTGCTGTACATGCCGCGGCTGCTGAAGGCGCTGGGCACGCGCAATTTCTTTTCGGCGTCGACGCTCGACCAGATGCCCAAGCAGCTGTCGAACGGGCTGATGTACGGCCACTGGCTGTCGATGGCGGTGCCCGACATCGAGCGCAGCGACTTCCTGCTGGTGCTCGGCGCGAACCCGATGGCGAGCAACGGCAGCCTGTGGACCGTGCCGGATTTCCGCGGCAAGGCGAAAGCGATGAAGGCGCGCGGCGGCCGGCTGGTGGTGATCGACCCGCGGCGCACCGAGACGGCAGCGCTCGCCGATGCGCACCACTTCATCCGCCCGGGCAGCGACGTCTTCCTGCTGCTCGGCATGGTGCACACCTTGTTCGCCGAGGGACTGGTGAAGCTCGGCCGCCTGCAGCCGCATCTGGCAGGGCTGGATGCGCTGCGCGACGCGGTGCAGCCCTTCGGCGCCGACGCGATGGCCGCACGCTGCGGCATCGATGCGGACACTGTTCGCGGCCTCGCGCGCCAGCTCGCCGTGGCCGGGCGCGGCTGCGTCTACGGCCGGCTCGGCACCTGCGTGCAGGCCTACGGCACCACCTGCTCGTGGCTGATCGACGTGCTGAACATCCTGACCGGCCACCTCGACGAGCCGGGCGGTGCGATGTTTCCGCAGGCGGCGGCCTTCGCGGCCAACACCGCCGGCACGCCGGGGCGCGGGCGCGGCATCGTGACCGGGCGGCACAGCAGCCGTGTCAGCGG
Organism: Rhizobacter sp. SG703; assembly: GCF_012275445.1. Lineage (GTDB taxonomy): Bacteria > Pseudomonadota > Gammaproteobacteria > Burkholderiales > Burkholderiaceae_C > Rhizobacter. Next base: position 639,612 of record NZ_JAAZQK010000001.1, read on the forward strand.
CGCGCCCGAGGTGTATGGCGAGCTGCCGATGACCTGCCTCGCCGAAGAGATCGAGACCCCGGGCGACGGCCAGGTGAAGGCGCTGATCACGATCGCGAGCAACCCGGTGCTGTCGGCGCCGAACGGGCCGCGGCTGGCGAAGGCGCTGGAGCGGCTCGACTTCATGCTGAGCCTGGACATCTACCTGAACGAGACGACCCGCCATGCCGACGTGATCCTGCCGGGGCTGTCGCCGCTGGAGGACACGCACTACGACGTCGCGTTCCCGCAGTTCAGCGTGCGCAACCACGCGCGCTACAGCCCGGCGGTGCTGCCGCCGCCGGCGGGCACGCCGGCCGAATGGGAAACGCTGCTGCGGCTGGCCGCGCTGCTGCAGGGGCGCGGCGCGCAGGCCGACATCGGCGCGCTGGACGATGCGCTGGTGGCCGAGGACGTGCGCAAGCTGGCCGGCGACCAGGCCGATGCGGTGATGCAGGCGGTGTCGCACCACCGCGGCCCCGAGCGGCTGCTCGACCTGGCGCTGCGCAGCGGGCCGTTCGGCGACGGCTTCGGCCGTCGGCCCGAGGGCCTGACGCTCGACGCGCTGAAGGCCGCGCCGCACGGCGTCGACCTCGGCCCGCTCGCGCCGCGCGTGCCCGAGCTGCTGCGCACGCCGTCAGGCTGCATCGAGCTCGCGCCATCGAGCTTGCTCGACGACCTGCGGCGCGTGGCCGCCGATGCAGGGCCGTCCACCGGTGACGCGGTGATCATCGGCCGCCGCCAGGTGCGCTCGAACAACAGCTGGATGCACAACCTGCCGACGCTCGCGAAAGGCCCGTTCCGCTGCACGGCGCTGGTTCATCCGCACGATGCGGCGCGCTGGGGGCTGCAGCATGGCGGACAGGCGCGGGTCTCGCGTGCAGAAGACCAGTCCATCGAGGTGCAGGTGGAGGTCAGCGACGAGATGATGCCCGGCGTGATCAGCCTGCCGCACGGCTGGGGCCACGCGTTGCCGGGGGCTCGCCTCGCGGTGGCCGCCGAGCGGCCCGGCGCCAACCTCAATGCGGTGCTGGACGATGCGTTGCGGGATCCGTTGTCGGGCAATGCGGTATTGGGCGGTGTGTCGGTGCAGGTCAGACCGTGCTGAAGACCGAAGCAAGACATCGGTTCGGATCAAGCAACGCCCGCGGAACCGGCTCCGCCGGGCCGCTGGGAGGCGCCCCTTGGGGGCCGAGCCCGGACATGAACAGTCCTGAGGACTGTTCGTGCCTGGCGAGGGGCTGGGCCTCTGGCCCAGCGCGGCCTGCAAGGCAGGAGCAAAGCGACTGGGGAGCCAACACCTACACCTCGCGGAACTGCGCCGCGTTGTCGCGCAGCCAGGCCTCGGCGCGCGGCTCGTCCTGCTGCTGCGGATGGAAACCGGGTCGGAAGTACGCCCGCCACGGCCGGAACGTCTCGCGCACCAGGCCACCGCGCGCGAACAACAGCCGCCACGCGCTGCGCCAGGTGCGGCCCTGCAGCAGCGCGCCGTCGTGCCACAGGTTGCGCAGCGTCTGGCGGATCACGTCGGTGACGAAGAAGAACGTGACGACGCGGAACCAGCGGATGCGCCAGCGCTGGTCGCCGCCGCCGGCGCGGTAGACGTCGAACGCGGTGCTGCGGTGCTCGGTCTCCTCGGCCGCATGCCACATCCACATCGTGCGCAGCCGCGGCTCGGCGCCGTCGAGCACCTCGGGGTGCTGCAGCATCCACGCCGCCATGATCGCGGTGAAGTGCTCGTAGCCGGCCGTCACCGCCAGCGCATGGCGCGGGTCGCCGCCTTCGAAGCGCGCAATGCGGCGCGCCGCCCGCGGGCCCCAGGTGTTGCGGTGGCCCTGCGCTTCGAGCTGGCCGTTGAACAGCCCGTGGATGCGCCGGTGCGTCGCCTCCTGCCCGACGAAGCCCTGCACCTCGTCGGCGAAGCCGGCCTGCACATCGGCCGGCAAGGCCTTCGCGGCCGTCCGCACCGCATCGATGAAGAACTGCTCGCCGACCGGAAAGCTCATCGACAGCGCATTGAAGAACGCCGTCAGGAAGGCATCGCCGCCCGCCCAGCGCCGCTCGATCGGGGTCGACAGGTCGACGAGCAGCGAGCGGACGGTGTGGTGGGCCATGGTCCCGCGATGCTATCGGAAGCCGCGACGCGCGCGGCGCAGGGTTTGCCGCAGGAATTCGATCGCCTCAGGCGTCGATGCCGGCGTTGCGCCGGTTGCTGAAGGTCGCGCGGTCCATTTCGCGCACGTCGCACGACACGGCCTGCACCGCCGGCACCAGCGCCGCCAGCCCGCGCACGATGCCGGCCGACAGCGTCTTGCGCTCGGCCTCGCTGCGGCCGGTCAGCACGTAGGCGAAGACGTGGACGAAATCGGCGTTGATGCCGCCGACCAGGCTGTGCTCGTGCACCAGCACGCGGATCTTCACGTCGCCGACGGTGAACAGCTCGCTCGCGAGCGCGGCGTCGTGCACGGCGCGCATCATCCGGTCGACCGGCACCTGGGCCGCGACCGCCTTCGTGCACTCGAGGATGCAATGGGGCATGGCAGCTTCTCAGACGTCGAGCGTGTAGACGCGCGCGGCGGCACGTTCGGCGGCGCTGTGGCCGCGCAGCGCCTGCGCCCACGCCGGGTCGCCAGCCGAATGCGCCGGCGCCAGGCCGCGCAGCATCACCGCGACCTCTTCGGAGCCGCCGTCGATCTCGTTGAGCTGGTGCAGCTGTTCATCGAACAGCCGCGCCACCGACGCGCCGGCGGCGTCGATCAACACGAGGTAGCGAACCGGTTTGCTGTGCATCGCATTTCTCCCTGGCCCTGTTCCTGGACGTGTTCAGTCAATCCACTTCCTGGCGTTGTGGAACATCCGCATCCACGGGCTGGGGGCGCCGATGTCGCCCGACGTCCAGCTCATCAACACGTTGCGGAACACCCGCTCCGGGTGCGGCATCAGCACCGTGAAGCGGCCGTCGTCGGTGGTCACCGCGGTCAGGCCGTCGGGGCTGCCGTTCGGGTTCGCCGGGTAGGCCTCGGTCGGCCGGCCGGCGGCGTCGACGAAGCGCATCGCGCGCTTCACCTTGGCCGCGTCGCCGCGCTGCGAGAAATCGGCAAAGCCTTCGCCGTGCGCCACCGCGATCGGCAGCCGGCTGCCGGCCATGCCGCCGAAGAAGATCGACGGGCTGTCCAGCACCTCGACCTGCGCCAGCCGGCCCTCGAACTGCTCGCTGCGGTTGCGGGTGAACTTCGGCCAGTCCTGCGCGCCGGGAATCATCGGCGACAGCGCTGCCATCATCTGGCAACCGTTGCATACGCCGAGCGCGAAGGTGTCGCTGCGCCCGAAGAAGGCGGCGAACTGCTCGGCCAGCACCGGGTTGAACATCACCGAACGGGCCCAGCCTTCGCCGGCGCCGAGCGTGTCGCCGTAGCTGAAGCCGCCGCAGGCGACGAAGCCCTGGAACTGGTCGAAGCGTGCGCGGCCGGTCTGCAGGTCGCTCATGTGCACGTCGAAGGTGTCGAAGCCGGCCTGCGCCATCGAGTAGCTCATCTCGAGGTGGCTGTTGACGCCCTGCTCGCGCAGGATCGCCACCTTCGGGCGCGCGGTGTTGACGTACGGCGCGACCGGCGCCGCCGGGTCGAAGCTCAGCTGCAGGTGCAGCCCGGTGTCGTCGACGCGGCCGGCGGCCTGGTGCTCGGCATCGGCGCAGGCCGGGTTGTCGCGCAGCCGGGCGATGCGCCAGCTGACCTCGTCCCAGGCCTGGTGCAGGTCGCGCAGCGGCGCGCTGAACACCGCCTTCGCATCGCGCCAGACCTCGACGACGCCGCGCTCGTTGGTCTTGCCGATCGCATGGCTGTGCCTGGCCAGGCCGTGCTCGCGCAGCACCTGCATCACCTCGTCGCGCAACGCGGTCGGCACCTGGATCACGGCGCCCAGCTCTTCGTTGAACAAGGCCTTCAGCGTCAGCTCGGTGCGGCGCGCGCCGACCTGCCCGGCCCAGTTCTTCGAGTCGCCATGGTCGGCGCGGCTGTCGGCGATGCCGTCGCCTTCGGTGACCAGCATGTCGACGTTCAGGCTCAGGCCGCGATGGCCGGCGAAGGCCATCTCGCAGGCCGCCGCCCACAGGCCGCCGTCGCTGCGGTCGTGGTAGGCCAGCAGCCTGCCCTGGCCGCGCAGCTGGTTGATCGCGGCGACCAGCGACTTCAGCAGCGCCGGGTCGTCGAGGTCGGGCACCTCGTCGCCGAACTGGTCCAGCACCTGCGCGAGCATCGAGCCGGCCATGCGGTTCCTGCCCTGGCCCAGGTCGATCAGCAGCAGCGTCGTGTCGCCGGGCTGCAACTGCGGCGTCAGCGTGCCGCGCACGTCGGCCAGCGTCGCGAACGCGGTGACGATCAGCGACACCGGTGCGGTGACCTGCCTGGCTTCGCCGCCGTCGCTCCAGCGGGTGCGCATCGACAGGCTGTCCTTGCCGACCGGCACGCTGATGCCGAGCGCCGGGCACAGCTCCATGCCGACCGCCTTCACGGTGTCGTACAGCGCCGCGTCTTCGCCCGGTTCGCCGCAGGCGGCCATCCAGTTGCAGCTGAGCTTGACGCGTTCGAGCTCGATCGGCGCGGCCAGCAGGTTGGTGATGGCCTCGCCGACCGCCATGCGGCCGGAGGCCGGCGCATCGAGCGTCGCGAGCGGCGTGCGCTCGCCCAGGCTCATCGCCTCGCCGCGGAAGCCGCGGAAATCGGCCAGCGTCACCGCGCAGTCGGCCACCGGCACCTGCCACGGGCCGACCATCGGGTCGCGGTGGTTCAGGCCGCCGACGGTGCGGTCGCCGATCGTGATCAGGAAGCGCTTGCTCGCCACCGTCGGATGGCGCAGCACGTCGAAGGCCACCTTGTCGAGCGACACGTCGGTCAGCTGCAGCGCCGGCAGCGTGCGCGCGACGCGCTTCACGTCGCGGTGCATCTTCGGCGGCTTGCCGAGCAGCACCTCCATCGGCATGTCGATCGGGCGCTGCTGCGGGTCGGTGTCGGCGGCCGAGTGGTCGAGCACCAGCTGCTTCGCCTCGGTGGTCACGCCGACCACCGCGAACGGGCAGCGCTCGCGCTCGCACATCGCGCGGAAGATCGGCAACGCGTCAGGCGACACCGCCATCACGTAGCGCTCCTGGCTCTCGTTGCACCAGATCTCCTTCGGCGCCAAGCCGCTCTCTTCGAGCGGCACCTGGCTCAGGTCGAAGCGCGCGCCGAGGCCGGCGCCGTCGACCAGCTCGGGGAAGGCGTTCGAGATGCCGCCCGCGCCCACATCGTGGATCGCGAGGATCGGGTTCGATTCGCCGAGCGCCCAGCAGTGGTTGATGACCTCCTGCGCACGCCGTTCGATCTCGGGGTTGCCGCGCTGCACCGAATCGAAGTCGAGCTCGGCCGCGTTGGCGCCGGCCGCCATCGAACTGGCCGCGCTGCCGCCCATGCCGATGCGCATGCCGGGGCCGCCCAGCTGCACCAGCAGCGTGCCGGCCGGGAATTTCACCTTGTGCGTCTGGCTGTCGGAGATGCTGCCCAGGCCGCCGGCGATCATGATCGGCTTGTGGTAGCCGCGGCGCTGGCCGTCCACCGTCTGCTCGTAGACGCGGAAGTAGCCGGCGAGGTTGGGCCGGCCGAATTCGTTGTTGAACGCGGCGCCGCCGAGCGGGCCGTCGACCATGATCTGCAGCGGGCTCGCGATGTGCTCCGGCTTGCCGTAGGGCGACTGCTCCCACGGCTCGTTCGTACCAGGCAGGTGCAGGTTCGAGACGCTGAAGCCGGTCAGGCCGGCCTTGGGCTTCGAGCCGCGGCCGGTCGCGCCCTCGTCGCGGATCTCGCCGCCGGCACCGGTCGACGCGCCCGGGAACGGCGAGATCGCCGTCGGGTGGTTGTGCGTCTCGACCTTCATCAGCACGTGCACGGTGTCCTCGCGCGGGCCGTACAGCGGCGCGTTGGTGTACCCCTGCGGCAGCCAGCGCTCGGTCGGGCCGCCTTCCATCACCGACGCGTTGTCGCTGTACGCCACCACCGTGTGCTGCGGCGCCAGCTGGTGGGTGTTGCGGATCATCCCGAACATCGAACGCTCTTGCGCGACGCCGTCGATCGTGAAGGCGGCGTTGAAGATCTTGTGCCGGCAGTGCTCGCTGTTGGCCTGCGCGAACATCATCAGCTCGACGTCGGTCGGGTTGCGCTTCAGCCCGCCGAAGGCGGCGACCAGGTAGTCGATCTCGTCGTCGCTGAGCGCGAGGCCGAAGTCCTTGTTGGCGGCTTCCAGCGCGGCGCGGCCGCGGCCGATCACGTCGACATGCGCCATCGGCTTGCCGACCTGCTCGTCGAACAGGTGGGCGGCATCGTCGCGCTGCAGCAGCACGCTCTCGGTCATGCGGTCGTGCAGCACCGCGGCGGCCTGCTGCAGCTCGCCGGCCTCGAGCGGCTTCGCGGCGCCGAGCAGGCCGGCCAGGCCGGTCTTCAGCACCAGCCGGTATTCCGTCACGCGTTCGACGCGCCGGATCGCCAGGCCGCAGTTGTGCGCGATGTCGGTGGCCTTGCTGGCCCACGGCGACACGGTGCCCAGGCGCGGCGCCACCAGCACCAGCGCGCCGTCGGCCGGGCCGGTGTAGGCATCGCCATAGGTGAGCAGCGCGGCGAGCTTGTCATGGGCGTCGCGCGGCAGCGGCTGGTCGCTCCACACCCAGTGAACATGCCGGGCGTGCACGGCGGCGATGCGCGGGCTGATCGCCTGCAGCCGCGGCAGCAGGGCCTGGGCGCGGAAGGCGGACAAGGCGTTGCCGCCCTCGAAGTGCAGCAGATGCTTGGGTGTGGACGTCACGGTGGGGGGCCAGCTTCGGGTTCTGGAGACCGGGTCGTGTTCAGGGACTGCCGGTGGAAACCCGGGATTTTACGGGGGTCGGTGCAATAATTCCGCCCCATGACGATCACGATCAAGAACGCCGAGGATGTCGCCGGCATGCGCATCGCCGGGCGGCTCGCCTCCGAAGTGCTGGACATGCTCACGCCGCACGTGAAGCCCGGCGTCACCACCGAGCAGCTCGACAAGCTGGCGCACGACCACATCGTCGACGTCCAGCAAGGCATTCCGGCCCCGCTGAACTACGCGCCGCCGGGCTACACGCCCTACCCGAAATCGATCTGCACGTCGATCAACCACCAAGTCTGCCACGGCATCCCGAACGACCGGCCGCTGAAGGCGGGCGACATCGTCAACATCGACGTCACCGTCATCAAGGACGGCTGGCACGGCGACACCAGCCGGATGTTCGTCGTCGGCCACGGCTCCATCGCCGCCAACCGCCTGTGCCAGATCACCTACGACGCCATGTGGAAGGGCATCGTGAAGGTCCGGCCCGGCATCCACCTGGGCGACATCGGCCACTCGATCCAGACCTTCGCCGAGAATGCCGGCTTCTCGATCGTGCGCGAATTCTGCGGCCATGGCATCGGCCGCAAGTTCCATGAAGAACCGCAGGTGCTGCACTACGGCCGCCCCGGCACGCTCGAAGAGCTGGTGCCGGGCATGGTGTTCACGATCGAGCCGATGATCAATGCCGGACGGCGCGACATCCGCGAGGCCGGCGACGGCTGGACCATCGTCACGAAAGACCGCTCGCTGTCGGCCCAGTGGGAGCACACGGTGCTCGTCACCGAGACCGGCTACGAAGTGCTGACGCTGTCGGCCGGCAGCCCGCCGCCGCCGGCCTTCGCCGTCGCTGCCGCGGCGGCATCGGCGACCGCCTCCACCGCCGCCTGACGGTGTCGTCGATGGCGATCGCGGTGGACACACCGACGCCTGCGGCCGCGCGCAGCCTGGCCGAACAACGCAGCCGCTTCCGCGAGGGCAAGGCGGCGCTGATGGCCCATTTCAGCGAGTCGCGTGCCACCGCGCCGGCCGCGACCCGGCTGGTGCGGGCGCTGGCCCGCCACGTCGACCAGACGCTGCTCGGCCTGTGGGAGCACGCGATGATGCCACCGGGGGCCGCGCTGCTGGCAGTCGGCGGCTACGGGCGCGCCGAGCTGTACCCGCATTCCGATGTCGACGTGCTGGTGCTGCTGCCGCCGGGCGACGCGCTGCACAACGCCCGCATCGGCGCGCCGGGCTCCGACAACGATGCGCTGAAGTCCTCGGTCGAGGGCTTCATCACCGCCTGCTGGGACCTGGGCCTGGAGATCGGCTCCAGCGTGCGCACCGTCGACGAATGCGTCGCCGAGGCGCATGGCGACGTCACGGTGCAGACCGCGCTGCTCGAATCGCGCTACCTGTGCGGCTCGAAGCGCCTGTTCAACGCCTTCCGGCGCGCCAATGCCGGTGCGATGGACCCGAAGGCCTTCCTGCGCGCGAAGACGCTCGAGATGCGCCAGCGCCACCAGAAGTACGAGGACACGCCCTACTCGCTCGAACCCAACTGCAAGGAAAGCCCCGGCGGCCTGCGCGACCTGCAGATGGTGATCTGGGTCGCACGGGCGGCCGGCCTCGGCCGCACCTGGACCGAGCTGGCCGCCAAGGGGCTGATCACGCCGTTCGAGGTGAAGCAGCTGCAGCGCAACGAGGGCCTGCTGCGCCTGATCCGCGCGCGGCTGCACATGGTGGCCGGGCGCCGCGAAGACCGGCTGGTGTTCGACCTGCAGACCGCGGTGGCCGAGAGCTTCGGCTACGAGACCACGCATGCGCGCCGCGCGTCCGAGCAGCTGATGCACCGCTACTACTGGGCGGCGAAGGCGGTGACGCAGCTGAACCAGATCCTGGTGCTGAACATCGAGGAACGCATCAACGGCTCGCAGGACGCGCCGATGCGCCCGATCAACCCGCACTTCCTCGACCGCGCCGGCATGCTCGAAGTCGCGAGCGACGACCTGTTCGAGCGCGAGCCGCACACCATCCTCGAAGCCTTCCTCGTCTACCAGCAGACGCCCGGCATCAAGGGACTGTCGGCGCGCACGCTGCGGGCGCTGTACAACGCCCGCGAGGTGATGGACGGCGAGTTCCGGCGCGATCCGGCGAACCGTGCGACCTTCATGCAGATCCTGCGCCAGCCCGAAGGCCAGACGCATGCCTTCCGGCTGATGAACCAGACCAGCGTGCTGGGTCGCTACCTGTGGGTGTTCCGGCGCATTGTCGGGCAGATGCAGCACGACCTGTTCCACGTCTACACGGTGGACCAGCACATCCTGATGGTGCTGCGCAACGTGCGGCGCTTCTTCATCCCGGAGCATGCGCACGAGTACCCGTTCTGCTCGCAGCTCGCGTCCACCTGGGACCGGCCGTACGTGCTGTACATCGCCGCGCTGTTCCATGACGTGGCCAAGGGGCGCGGCGGCGACCACTCCGACCTGGGTGCGGTCGAGGCGCGGCGCTTCTGCCGCGACCACGGGATCGACAAGGACGACACCGCGCTGATCGAGTTCCTGGTCAAGGGCCACCTGACGATGTCGCGCATCGCGCAGAAGGAAGACCTGAGCGACCCCGAGGTCATCGGCAACTTCGCGACGCTGGTCGGCACCGAGCGCCGGCTGACCGCGCTGTACCTGCTGACGGTGGCCGACATCCGCGGCACCAGCCCGAAGGTGTGGAATGCCTGGAAGGGCAAGCTGCTCGAGGACCTGTACCGGCTGACCTTGCGCGCGCTGGGCGGCGCGACGCCGAACCTCGACGCCGAGATCGAGGCCCGCCGCCAGGATGCGCGGCACACGCTGAACCTGTACTCGCTGCTGCCGGGCACCGAGGTGCCGCTGTGGAAGACGCTGGAGCTGAGCTACTTCGCGCGGCACGATGCCGGCGACATCGCCTGGCATGCACGCTCGCTGTTCCGCCACGTGACCAGCACCGAGCCGATCGTGCGGGCGCGGCTGTCGTCGGTCGGCGAAGGTCTGCAGGTGCTGGTGTACGCGCCCGACCGCCCTGATTTGTTCGCGCGCATCTGCGGGTACTTCGACGGCGCCGGCTTCAACATCCTCGACGCCAAGATCCACACGACGCGCGCCGGCTATGCGCTCGACACCTTCCAGGTGATCAGCCCGCAGATGGAGCACCACTACCGCGACCTGATCTCGCTGGTGGAGACGCAGGCGGCGCTGGCATTGAAGGCCGACGGGCCGCTGCCCGACCCGAGCCGCGGCCGGCTGTCGCGCCGCGTGAAGTCGTTCCCGATCACGCCGCGCGTGCTGCTGCGCCCCGACGAGCGTGGCCAGCGCTGGCTGCTGTCGGTGTCGACCAGCGACCGCTCCGGCCTGCTGTACGCGATCGCGCGGGTGCTGGCGCGGCACCACATCAACCTGCAGCTCGCGAAGATCACGACGCTCGGCGAGCGCGTCGAAGACACCTTCCTGATCGACGGCTCGGCGCTGCAGCAGAACCGGGCGCAGATCGAGATCGAGAGCGAATTGTTGGACGCGATCACATAGCGTGTGTGCTGCGCGCCAATCGCGTCAACCGAGATCGAGATTCACTCAGGAACCGCGATCACCTTGCCGGGGTTCAGGATGTTCAGCGGGTCCCACGCTCGCTTCAGCTGGCGCATCAGGTGCACCGCGTTGGCGTCGAACTCCTCGGTCAGCAGCACCACCTTCTGCGCGCCGATGCCGTGCTCGGCGGTGCAGGTGCCTTCCATGCGCAGCGCCCGGCTCATCATCCGCTGGTTCAATCGCTCGGCCTCGGCCATCTCGGCCGGATTGTCCGGGTCGGCAATGATCAGGCACAGCAGGTGGCCGTCGCCCACATGACCGAACAGCGGGCACAGCAGCGATGACCGCCGCGTGTCCTCGATGGTCTCCTCGATGCACTGCGCAAGCCGCGACAAGGGCACGCAGGCATCGGTCGTGAAGGTGCGCCAGCCCGGCCGCAGCCGCTCGCAGGCGGCGAACGCGGTGTGGCGCGCGCTCCACAAGCGGGTGCGGGCTTCCGGCTGGTCGGCCCAGTCGTAGTCGTCGCCGCGGTGTTCGCGTGCGATGTCGCGCACGATCTCGGCCTGCTCGGCCACGCCGGCCGGCGTGCCATGGAATTCCAGGAACAACGTCGGCCGCTCGGTGAACAGCGTGTCGGTGTGCAGGTTGACGGCGCGCAGCGCCAGCGCGTCCATGAACTCGGCACGGGCCAGCGGAACGCCGGTCTGGATGGTCTGGATCACCGTGTCGACCGCGCTGCGCACGTCGGGGAAGGTGCACACCGCCGTCGCGATCGCGTCGGGCCGCGGGTACAGCCGCACCGTCACTTCGGTGATGATGCCCAGCGTGCCTTCGCTGCCGACGAAGATGCGCGTCAGGTCGTAGCCGGCCGACGACTTCTTGGCCCGGCGCGCGGTGCGGATGATCCGGCCTTCGGCGGTGACGACCGTGAGCGCCAGCACGTTCTCGCGCATCGTGCCGTAGCGCACCGCGCTCGTGCCGCCGGCACGCGTCGCGGCCATCCCGCCGAGCGAGGCCTTCGAGCCGGGGTCGATCGGGAAGAACAGCCCGGTGTCCTTCACCTCGGCATTCAGCTGCTCGCGGGTGACGCCGGCCTGCACCGTCGCGGTCAGGTCCTGCGCATTGATGGTCATCACCTCGTCCATCTCGGACAGGTCGATCGAGATGCCGCCCACATGGCCGAGCACATGGCGCTCGAGCGACGAGAACATGCCGAAGGCAGTCACCGCGACCCGGTGCATCGCGCACAGCCGGACGATCTCGGCGACCTCCTCGGTCGCGTGGGCGAAGACAACGCCGTCGGGCGCCGTCGTGTCCGACGGCGACGCCTCGCAGCCGTGCTGCTCGCGCATCGAGCGGCCGAGCTTGAAGCGCAGGCCGAAGCGGTGTCGCAACGCGTCGAGCAGCGCCATCGGCGCACCCGTCAGCACGGTCGCGGGAGGGGCCGCAAAGGCGGCGGCAGCAGTCGCAAGATCGATCATGTGGTCCTCTCTGACAACGTCAAGTGAGACGGCGGTGAACACGGCGCCTGTTGGCCGGCGCTCGGCAAGGTGGAAAGACTAGCGACGAATCGCCGCGAGCGCGCCGGCAGCGCCATAGCTTTTCGAGAACGCGCCATCTGCTTCAGCGATCACGGTCACCGACCGGCACCGCGCGACTGCAATTTCTTGCAGCCGCACGGGTCATGCGCCGGCGCTCAACAGGCGCACGCCGCGCCACGACGCATTGCGCACCGCATGGCGGATCGCGGTGGTGGCGGCCGCCAGCACGCATTCGGCGGCACGCGTCTGCTTGACGACGGTGGTCGCGCACACCGACACCGTGCGCGTGATCGACGGCCGCGTGATCTCGATCACCGCGAGCTTCTTCTGCAGCACATCGAGCTCGATGCTGGGCCACGACAGCACGGTCGCGGCGATGTCGGTCGCGACCGCCTGCTTCAGCAGCGTCAGCGAGTTCATCTCGGCGATGACGGTCGGCGGCGACAGGCCCTCGCGCATCATCACGCGCTCGACGCGGTGGCGCACGCCCTGCTCCAGCCCCGGCAGCACCAGCTCGATGCCCTGCAGTTCACGCAGCGTGATCACCTTGCGACGCGCCAGCCGCGACTTCGGGTTGACGACCAGGAACAGCCGCTCCTCCATCACGCGCACCATGTCCAGCCCTTCGAGGTTGCCGTCGTCGAACGCGATGCCGAGCATCAGGCGGCCGCTCTTGACCCATTCGAGCACCGTGCCGCTCAGCTCCTCGTAGACCTGCAGCCGGATCGCCGGATAGCGCGTGCGGACCTCGTTGAAGATCGGCAGGCCGAGCGGCGCGACCATGCACAGCGGCATGCCGATGCCGACGTGCCCGGTCGGCTCGGTCGAGCAGCTGGTGACCGCATCGTGCGCATCGTCGGCATGCTTCAGGATCGCCTGCGCATAGCGGTACAGGTGCAGTCCGCATTCGGTCGGCGACACGCCGCGCGAGCTGCGGTTCAGCAGCAGGCTCTTGAACTCGTCCTCCAGTGCGGCCACCTGGTGGCTCAGTGCGGATTGCGCAACGTGCAGCACGCCGGCCGCGCGGGACAGGCTGCCCATGTCCACGATGCGCACGAAGTAGCGAAGCTGTCTCAACTCGATTTTCTCGTCCTCCTGGGGGGCGTCCACCCGCGCCGCATGCCGCGCGGTCGCGGGTTCAGCGCTCGCGCGCCAAGGCGGGCCGGGTCCGTCCCTGCTCGACCGCTGGTCCGGCCGCTGGTTCGACGACCGGTTCGACGACCGGCTCGACGACCGGCTCGACCGCCGGCTCGACCGCCGGCTCGACCGCCGGCCCGTCCACGGGCTCGAATCGCAACGGATCGGCGAGCGACAGGTCGACCTGCAGCAGGTAGGGTTCATCGCTGGCGAGGCATTCGGCGATCGCCCGCTCGATCGCGGCGGCCGACTTCAGCCGGTGGATGCGCCATCCGAAGGCGCGCGCGACTGCCGCGATGTCGGGGCGCTGGATCATCACCGACGGCGACGCCGCACAGGCCGCGGCACTGCGACGCAGGTCTGCCACCGGCGGCGGGAAAACGATCAGCTTCAACGGCCAGCCGTGGTCGTAGACGGACTGCAGCTCATGCAGCGTCGGCAGCAGCGCGTTCGCATCGCTCAGGCACACCACCGGCCGCCGCGGTTGCGCCGCCAGCACGCCGATCGCCGCGGGCAGCGCGAAGCCCGGCATGCCGACACCCGCCGACACCAGCCAGCGGCCCGGGAAGCGGTGCTGCAGGTGGCGTGCACCGGCCCCCTGCGCCAGGCCATCGTCGACGGTCACGACGGCATCGAGCGACGCCAGCGGATCGCGCAGCGCGCGCAGCACCTGGTCGGCGATCGGCGCCCGGGGCTGCAGTACGTCGGCCGGCGCGGCCTCGTGCCGCCAGCCGTCGATCGCCTGCCACCACGGCAGCAGCCGGGCGCTTGCTCCGTCGTCGGCCGCGACGCGGAACGCGGGGTCCTGCAGCCAGTGCTGCCCGAGCCCCTTCAGCACCTCGGCGCAATCGCCGACCAGCGGCGTGGCGGCCGGACTGATCTTGTTGATGCTGGTCGGGTCGATGTCGACATGGATCAACGCGCCCGGCAGGCTCTCGCCGCGCGGCCACGACCGCTCGTCGAGGCGCGTGCCGACGCAGATCACCAGGTCGGCGTGACGCAGCGCCAGGTTCGCGACCGGGCTGCCCTGTTCGCCGAGGCAGCCCAGGCAGCGGCGATCGGTCGACGGCAGCGCGCCGAGCGCCGACATCGTCAGCACGCACGGCAGGTCGGCCACCTGCGCGAATGCGGCCAGCGCCTCGCTGGCGGCAGCACCGGAGCGGATCACGCCGCCGCCGGCGTACAGCACCGGCCGGCGCGCGGCGCGGATCAGTGCGACCGAGTGCACGAGCCGTCGGTCGGGCGGCGAGCGGGGCACCTGGCCCGCACGCGAGCCGCTGCGCGCGGCCATCGCCGCGGCGCTGCCGGTTGCCGGCCGCCGCACCGGCACCTGGGTGCGCTGCACGTCGATCGGCACCTCGAGCAGCACCGGCCCGCAGCGTCCGTTGCGCGCGACCTGCACCGCACGGTCGACGATGTCGGCCGCATCGTAGGCCGCGTCGATGCGCCGGCTCCATTTGGTCACCGAGCGGGTGATGCCCAGCGCATCGCACTCGCGGAACGCATCGGTACCGATCAGCGCCGAATCCACCTGCCCGGCCAGGCACAACACCGGCACCGAGTCGGCCATCGAGCTCATCAGCCCCGCGACGGCCGCCGCCACGCCGGACCCGCCCGACACCAGCACCGCGGCCATCTGCCCGGTCGCCTTCGCGTAACCCTCGGCGGCGTGCACGGCGGCCCGCTCCTGCGACAGGCGCACGACGCGCACGCCGGCGCGCGCACCGAGCGCCTCGCACAGCGGAGCGATCAAGGCCCCGCCGCTGCACAGGAAGAACATCGTCACGTCGCGGTCGACCAGCGCCTGGACGACGGCCTGCGATCCGGACTGGCGGCGCGCCGTCAGTTCGAGTCGGCGAGAGCCCGGCCGGCTGTCGTCGGACGGATCGGGCACTGGCTCGGGGAGGGGATGGGCGGGGGGCTGGGAGTGCTCCATGCGGGGGCTCTGCACGCTGACGGGACGGGGGGACAGCAACGAAACAACGGCGACGAAACAGCGGCGACGAAACAAGCAGGACGGCAACGGCGAGCCGATCGCGGCGGGGCGCCAGCTTGCGTCTCAATTGCGGGGAAATCGTGCAGGCCGATGGGCCGGGTTCCCCGCCGGCTGCGGATGGGTGAATCCGGCGGCGCGTGGCGAATGGGTGCGAATGCTAGTGAGCTTTCGCGAGGCGGGCCATATCCTCTGTCGATAGCGCCATCTGCGAAATCGATGGCCCGGGTCGAGGTGGCTCAGCGTGGTGCAAGAAAGTGCAGGTGTACCCCGCGAACATCGTTGCAGGCGCGATGAAAACAGCCCCGGCCGCCAGCGTGCTGGCAACCGGGGCTGCGGGAACAGCGAACGGTGGCGCGCGCGGGCGTCAGCCCATGTGCAGCCCGCCGTTGACCGAGAAGTCGGCGCCGGTCGCGAAGCCGGATTCGTCGGAGGCCACCCACGACACGATGGACGCGATGTCGTCCGGCGTGCCCAGGCGCTTGACCGGGATGCCGGCGACGATCTTGTCGAGCACGTCCTGGCGGATCGACTTGACCATGTCGGTCGCGATGTAGCCCGGCGACACGGTGTTGACCGTCACGCCCTTGCTCGCCACTTCCTGCGCCAGCGCCATCGTGAAGCCATGCATGCCGGCCTTCGCCGCGGAGTAGTTGGTCTGGCCGAACTGGCCCTTCTCGCCGTTGACCGAGCTGATGTTGATGATGCGGCCCCAGCCCTTTTCGAGCATGTCGTCGATCACCTGCTTGGTGACGTTGAACAGGCTGGTCAGGTTGGTCTCGATCACCGCATCCCAGTCGGCGCGGCTCATCTTGCGGAACATGCCGTCACGCGTGATGCCGGCGTTGTTGACCAGCACGTCGATCGGGCCGAACTCGGCCTTGGTCTTCTGGAACGCCGACACGGTGGAATCCCAGTCGCCGACATTGCCGACCGACGCGTGGAAGGTGAAGCCCAGCGCCTTCTGCTCGGTCAGCCATTTCGTGTAGTCGCGGCTCGGGCCGCAGCCCGCGACGACGAGGAAGCCGTCCTTGTGCAGGCGCTGGCACATCGTGGTGCCGATGCCGCCCATGCCACCGGTGACGTAGGCGATCTTCTGAGTCATTCTTTTCTCTCCTGAAATGGTATGCAGACACCCGAGCGTCGTCGCGCCGGGGTGCCGCGTCAACCGGGGTTCGCCCTGGGCTCACCCTGGCTTAATGTTCACGCCCGGCGTGGTGCTCAGCGCTCGACCGTCAAGGCAACACCCATGCCACCGCCGATGCACAGGCTGGCGATGCCCTTCTTCGCATTGCGGCGCTGCATCTCGTGCAGCAGGGTCACCAGGATGCGGCAGCCGGATGCACCGATCGGGTGCCCGATCGCGATCGCGCCGCCGTTGACATTCACCTTGCTGACGTCCCAGCCCATCTCGGTGTTGACCGCGCAGGCCTGGGCCGCGAAGGCTTCGTTGATCTCGAGCAGGTCGAGCTCGCCCGGCTTCCAGCCGGCGCGCTGCAGCGCCTTCTGCGAGGCCGGCACCGGCCCGATCCCCATCAGCGCCGGGTCGAGCGCCACCGTCGCATAGCTCTTGATGCGCGCGAGCGGCGTCAGGCCGAGCTGGTCGGCCTTCTTCGCGCTCATCACGACCACGCCGGCCGCGCCGTCGTTCAGGCCCGAGGCATTGCCGGCCGTCACGCCGCCGGCCTTGTCGAAGGCCGGGCGCAGGCCCGCCAGCGCTTCGGCGTTGGTCTTGCGGTTGATGAACTCGTCGGCCGCGAAGACGATCGGGTCGCCCTTCTTCTGCGCGATGCTGAACGGCACGATCTCGTCCTTGAAGCGCCCGGCATCCTGCGCGGCGGCCGCCTTCTGCTGCGAGGCCAGCGCCAGCGCGTCCTGCGCCTCGCGGCTCACGCCGAACTTCTTCGCGACGTTCTCGGCGGTGATGCCCATGTGGTATTGGTTGTACACATCCCACAGGCCGTCGGTGATCATCGAGTCGACCAGTTTCCAGTCGCCCATGCGCTGGCCTTCGCGCGAGTTCGGCAGCACGTGCGGTGCGAGGCTCATGCTTTCCTGGCCGCCGGCGATCACGATCTCGGAATCGCCGTCGCGGATGGCCTGTGCCGCCAGCATCACCGCCTTCAGGCCGGAGCCGCAGACCGCGTTGATGGTCAGCGCCGGCACCGCCTGCGGCAGCCCGGCCTTGATGACGGCCTGGCGCGCCGGGTTCTGGCCCGAGCCGGCGGTGAGCACCTGGCCGAGGATGACCTCGTTGACCTGGTCGCCGCTGAGCTTCGCGCGCTTCAGCAGTTCGGCGATGACGGCCGCGCCGAGCTCGGGGGCCGGCGTCTTGGCGAGGGAGCCTCCGAACTTGCCGACGGCGGTGCGGGTGGCGGCGACGATGACGATGTCGGACATGAAAGTCTCCTGTTGACGGATGTTGGTCGGAATGTGGTGCCGTGCGGGGTCGCGGTCAAGCGCGGGCGGCGTTCGACTTCAGGCCTTTTGCTTCACATAGCGCCCCGGCGCCGGCTCGATCGGTTTGTGCCTGCGGCTGCCAGGGTTTTTCGGGGCCGGCACCTGCCGGCCGGCATGGCCCGCGAGCCAGGCGTCCCAGTCGGTCCACCAGCTGCCGGGGTGCTCCGTCGCGGCCGCCAACCAGGCCTCGGCGCTGGCCGGCTGCGATGCCTGGGCGGGGCCGATCCAGTGGCTGCGCTTCTTCTTGGCCGGCGGGTTGATGACGCCGGCGATGTGGCCCGACGCGCCCAGCACGAAGCGCGTCTTCGCCTTCTTCAGCACCTGCGTGTTCCGCCAGGCCGCGTCCCACGGCACGATGTGGTCCTCGCGCGAGCCGTAGACGTAGGTCGGCGCATCGACCCGGTTCAGGTCGAGCTTCTCGCCGCACACGGTGAGGCGGCCCGGTTTCACCAGGTTGTTCTCGAGGTAGGTGTTGCGCAGGTACCAGCAGTACATCGGCCCCGGCAGGTTGGTGCTGTCGCTGTTCCAGTACAGCAGGTCGAACGGCGGCGGCGTCTCGCCCTTCAGGTAGTTGCCGACGACGTAGTTCCACAGCAGGTCGTTCGGGCGCAGCGCGCTGAAGGTGGAGGCGAGCTCCTGCCCCTTCAGCAGTCCGCCGCCATTCGGGCTGCCCGGGCCGAGCGTCATCTCGCGCAGCTGCACCATCGCCTCGTCGACGAACAGGTCGAGCACGCCGGTGTTGCTGAAATCGAGGAAGGTGGTGAGCAGCGTGATGCTCGCCGCCGGCTTGCTGCCGCGCGCGGCCAGCACCGCCAGCGCGCTGGCGAGGATGGTGCCGCCGACGCAGAAGCCGAGCGTGTTCAGCGTCTCGACACCGGTGATCTCGCGCACCACCTCGATCGCGCGGATCGCGGCGTCTTCGATGTAGTCGTCCCAGCCGAGGTGCGACAGGCTCGCGTCGGCATTGCGCCAGCTGACGACGAACACCCGGTGGCCCTGCGCGACCGCATGGCGGATCAACGAATTCTCGGGTTGCAGGTCGAGGATGTAGTACTTGTTGATGCATGGCGGCACCATCAGCAGCGGCCGCTCGAACACCGTCTTCGTCAGCGGCTTGTACTCGAGCAGCTGGAACAGCTCGTTCTCGAACACCACGCTGCCCTCGGTGGTCGCGACGTTGCGGCCGACCTCGAACACGCTTTCGTCGGTCTGCGAGACGTGGCCCTGCTGCAGGTCCTGCACCAGGTGCTGCACGCCGTGCAGGATGCTCTCGCCCTGCGTCGTCAGCGCGAGCTGCAGCGCCTCGGGGTTGAGCGGCAGGTAGTTGCTGGGCGAAGCCGCGGCCACGTACTGCTGCACCGCGAAGCGGATGCGCTCGCGCGTCTTCTCGTCGCCCTGCACGCTGTCGGCCAGCGCCGTCAGCGTGCGGGCGTTCAGCAGGTACATGCGCGCGGTGAACGACGCCATCGGGTTGTCGGCCCAGGCCGGGCTGCTGAAGCGGCGATCGCCGAGCGGCTCGGGCTTGTGCGCGGCGCCGTTCGACGGCGCGGCAGCAACGCTCTGGTTCCACAGCGCACTCGCCTGGGCCATGTAGTCGGCCTGCAGCGCGCTCAGCTGCGGCACCGGCACGCTCAACCCGCTCATCGACTTGAAGACATCGCCGATCGTCGCGCCGAAGGCATCCGCATGCTCGTTGGCCACGGCATCGGGCACCGCTGCTGGTTTCTTCACAGGTCTCCTTGCCGGCCTCGTGCGGGCCTCCGTGGTGTCGTTCGACGGGTTCGGTTTCGGGTCACACTCGATGCTTCGCCATCAGCCGCCGGGCGGCCTCAAAAATGTACCTCGTCGCGATTGCCTGGATGTACGTGGTTGTCATGATGAGCATCGCCGAAGCGACCAGCTCGCAAGGCACCGTGCTCGGCGCGGTCTTCACGCTGCTGCTGTATGGCGTGCTGCCGTTGTCCATCGTGCTGTACCTGCTGGGGACGCCGTCGCGCCGGCGCGCGCAACGGCAGGCCGAGGCGGCCGACCTCGCCTTGGCCACCGCGGAACCTTCAGCGCAGCCAGACGGCAGCGGCCATCCGGCCGGTGATGCGGTCGCGCCGGAACGAAAAGAACCGTGACGCATCATCGACGGTGCACCAGGCGCCGCCATTGACCTGCGTCACGCCGAGGCTCGCCAGCCGGCGGCGCGCGAGTCCGGGCAGGTTGGCCATCCACTTGCCGGCCGCGTGGCTGCGGAACAGCGCGGGATCGGCCTGCCGCGGGTCGTCGCCGAACGCCTGCACCACGTCGGGCCCGACCTCGAAGCGCCCGGGGCCGATGCAGGGCCCGAGCCAGGCCACCAGCGCCGCGGGTTCGCAGCCGGCCGCATCGCACAGCGCCGCCACGGTGTGGTCGAGCACGCCGCCGGCCAGGCCGCGCCAGCCGGCATGGGCCGCCCCCACCGCCTGCACGGCCAGCGCGCCGGTGGTCGCCAGCAGCACCGGCAGGCAATCGGCCACCTGCACCGTGCAGGCCAGGCCGCGCTCGGTGGTGATCGCGGCATCGGCCTCTTCGAGCGGCGCGTTCGCCGAGCCCCGCACCAGCCGCAGCACCCGCGTGCCGTGCACCTGCTTCATGAAGACCGGCGCCGCGCCGGTGGCCGCCGCGAAACGCGCGCGGTTCGCGGCCACCGCCTCCGGGTCGTCGCCGACCGCGATGCCGAGGTTCAGGCTGGCCCACGGCGGCGCGCTGAGCCCGCCGCGGCGGGTGCTCATCAGCGCGCCGACGTGGTCGAGCGCCCAGTCGGGGCGAAGCGCGTCCTGCAACGGCGTGGTGTTCACGGCAATGCCCTTCAAGCCGCGTCCGGGCAGGCCGACGGCTGCGCGCCGCTGAACGCGTCGAGCCGCATGCATTCGTCGAACACCCGCATCACCGTCGGCACGTGGTCGAGCCGGCAGTTCAGGCGCTGCGCGTTGAAGATCTGCGGCACCAGCGTGATGTCGGCCAGCGTCGGCTTGTCGCCGTGGCAGAAGCGGCCGGTCTCGGGCTGGCTCGCGAGCTGGCGCTCCACCGTCTCGAGGCCGGTCTCGCACCAGTGGCGGTACCAGCGGTTCTTGTCGTCCTCGCTGACGCCCAGGTCGTGCAGCAGGTAGCGCAGCACGCGCAGGTTGTTCAGCGGGTGGATCTCGCAGGCGACGTCCATCGCGAGCGCGCGCACGCGCGCCCGGCCGAGCGGGTCGGCGGGCAGCAGCGGCGGCTGCGGATGGGTTTCGTCGAGGTACTCGATGATCGCGAGCGACTGCGACAGCAGCGCGCCGTCGTCCTTCAGCACCGGCACCAGCCGTCCGGGCGACAGCGCGGCAAAGTCCGGTTGCGTCTGCTCGTTCTTGACGAGGTGCACCGGCACGTAGTCGTAGTCCAGCCCCTTCAGCGCGAGCGCGACGCGCACGCGGAACGAGGCCGACGACCGGAAGTAGCTGTAGAGCTGCATGCCGCGGGCGCCTTTCAACGGACCACCATCAGCGCGCGACCAGCCGGACCTGCAGGCTGCCGACGCCGTCGACCTGCGCGCTCAGCGTGTCGCCGGCGACGACCGCGGCCACGCCCTCGGGCGTGCCGGTGAAGATCAGGTCGCCCGGCGCCAGCTCCCACAGCGCGGACAGCTGCTCGATGATCTCGGGGATGCTCCAGATCAGCTTGCCGATCACGCTGTGCTGGCGCACGCTGTCGTTGACCTTCAGCTCGATGCGCGTCGCGGCGCCCACGTTGCATTGCGCGGCCGGCCGCACCGGGCCGATCGGCGCCGATTCGTCGAAGCCCTTGCCGCTGCACCACGGGCGCCCTTGCTTCTTGGCCTCGCCCTGCAGGTCGCGGCGCGTCATGTCGAGCCCGACCGCGTAGCCGTACACATGCTCGAGCGCCGAAGCGGCCGGGATGTTGCGCCCGCCCCGGCCGATCGCCACCACCAGCTCGACCTCGTGGTGCAGGTCCTTCGTGACGCTCGGGTAGTGCATCTGCCCCAGCGTGCCCTCGGCCACCGGCAGCACCGCGTCGGCGGGCTTCATGAAGAAGAACGGCGCCTCGCGGCCGCTGTGGCCCATCTCGATCGCATGGTCGACGTAGTTGCGGCCGACGCAGTAGATGCGGTGCACCGGGAAGGTGTCGCCTAGCTGCGCGCCGACGACGGGCACGGAAGGGGTGGCCGGGACCGGCACGACGTGGCTCATGGAAAGCACTCCGCAGAGAGTCAATAGGGGATGCCAGGATGATGCCATGAGGTGCGAAACCTCAAGGCTAAACTCGGGCGATGTTCAAAGCGCGAAGCTTCAAGCACTGCAAGGCGTGTGGTTCGGCGGTCACCTACAGCATCCCGCCGGACGACAACCGCGAGCGCGCCACCTGCGGCGCCTGCGGTGCGATCCATTACGAGAACCCGCTGAATGTCGTCGGCACGCTGCCGGTGTGGCAGGACCAGGTGCTGCTGTGCCGCCGCAACATCGAGCCGCGCCACGGCTTCTGGACGCTGCCGGCCGGCTTCATGGAACTCGGCGAGACCACCGCCGCCGGCGCGCTGCGTGAAACCGACGAAGAGGCCGGCGCGCGCATCGAGATGCAGGCGCTGTTCACGCTGCTGAACGTGGTGCGCGTCGGGCAGGTCCACTTCTTCTACCGCGCTCGCCTGCTCGACACCGATTTCGCGCCCGGCCCCGAGACGATCGAGGCGCGCCTGTTCCGCGAAGAAGACGTGCCGTGGGACGAGCTCGCGTTCCCCACGGTGCGGGAAACCTTGAGGCGCTTCTTCGACGATCGACGCCGGGGTCAATTCGGCTTTCATATGGCCGATATCGATTGACGGCGCGCCGCGTCGCCGTTCGAATCCAGCAGTAACCGCGACATCGATGACCGACCCTCGCCCCCTGCCCTCCGCTGCAGCCCATGCCTCGTCCGACAAACCGGCGGAGGCCGCGCCGCTGCGCCTGCGCGAGGACCTGATCCATCCCGATCCGCTGCTCGACTGCCTGGTCGAGATCTGCCGGCTGAACGGCCAGGCGGCATCGCGCGCCTCGCTGTCGGCCGGGCTGCCGCTGGGCGCCAGCGGCAAGGGCCGGCTGACCATCGAGCTGACCGAGCGGGCCGCCGCGCGCGCCGGCATGGCGACCAAGCTGCAGCGCCTCGCGCTGCCGCGCATCGACGCCGCCGCGCTGCCGGCCATCCTGATCCTGAAGGACAACCAGGCCTGCGTGCTGCTGCGCATCGAAAGCGGCGGCAAGGCCGGCAAGGTGGCCCGCGTGCTGCTGCCCGAAACCGGCCAGGGCTCGATCGTGCTGCCGGTCGACGAACTGGCGCGCCGCTACACCGGCGTGGTGCTGTTCGTGCGGCCGCATTTCCGCTTCGACGCACGCACCCCCGAGGTGCGCAAGGTGCGCCAGCGGCACTGGTTCTGGGGCGCGGTGCTCGAGCAGCGCATCGTCTACCGCGACGTGTTGTGGGCGGCGCTGCTGGTCAACGTGTTCGCGCTGGTGTTCCCGTTGTTCTCGATGAACGTCTACGACCGGGTGGTGCCGAACAACGCGGTCGAGACGCTGTGGGCGCTGTCCATCGGCGTCGTGCTGATCATGTGCGGCGACCTGTTCATGCGGCTGCTGCGCAGCCACTTCGTCGACGAGGCCAGCGCGCGCATCGACGTGCAGATCTCCGCCACGCTGATGGAGAAGGTGCTCGGCATGCGGCTCGAGAACCGGCCCGAATCGGTCGGCTCGTTCGCCTCGAACCTGCGCGGCTTCGAGCAGGTGCGCGACTTCATCGCGTCGGGCACCGTCACCGCGCTGATCGACCTGCCGTTCGCGCTGCTGTTCGTCGTGGTGCTGGCCTGGATCTCGCCGTGGCTCGCGGTGCCGGTGGTCGCGGCCTTCACGCTGATCCTGGTGATCGGCTACGTGCTGCAGCACCGGCTGCACGAGCTGTCGCAGACCACCTACCAGGCCTCGGCGCAGCGCAATGCGACGCTGATCGAGAGCCTGACCGGCATCGAGACCATCAAGTCGCTCGGCGCCGAAAGCGTCGTGCAGGCCAAGTGGGAACGCGCCAACGCCTTCCTCGCGGTCACCAACGTGCGCATGCGCGCGCTGTCGTCGGCGGCCAACTACGGCACCAACTGGCTGTCGCAGGGCGTCACCGTCGCGATCGTGATCGTCGGCGTGTACCTGATCAGCCAGCGCGAGCTGACGATGGGCGCGCTGGTGGCGTCGTCGATGCTCGCGTCGCGCGCGCTGCAGCCGGCCGGGCAGATCGTCGGCCTGCTGATGCAGTACCAGGGCGCGCGCACCGCGATGGAGTCGCTCGACAAGATCATGGAGAAGCCGGTCGAGCGGCCGCCGGGCGAGAACTTCGTGCAGCGCGCGCAGCTGCGCGGCGACATCGAGTTCCGCAACGTCAGGTTCAACTACCCCGGCCGGCAGGATGCCGCGCTGGACGGCATCAGCTTCAAGATCCAGGCCGGCGAGCGGGTCGCGCTGATCGGGCGCGTGGGCTCGGGCAAGTCGACGATCGAGCGGCTGATCATGGGGCTGTACCAGCCGAACGACGGCGCGGTGCTGCTCGACGGCATCGACCTGCGCCAGCTCGACCCGGCCGACGTGCGCCGCAACCTGGGCTACGTGTCGCAGGACGTGACGCTGTTCTACGGCAGCCTGCGCGACAACATCACCTTCGGGCTGCCGTATGCCGACGATTCGGCCATCGTCGCGGCGGCCGAACTGGCCGGCATGAGCGGCTTCATCGACCGCCACCCGCGCGGCTTCGACATGACGGTCGGCGAGCGCGGCGAATCGCTGTCCGGCGGGCAGCGGCAGGGCATCGGCCTGGCGCGCGCAGTGCTGCACAACGCGCCGATCCTGCTGCTCGACGAACCGACCAGCGCGATGGATTTCTCGACCGAGGCGCAGATCACGCACAACATCGGCAACTTCGCGCAGAACAAGACGGTGGTGCTGGTGACGCACCGCACCTCGCTGCTCGCGATGGTGACGCGCGTGATCGTGATCGACGGCGGCAAGATCGTCGCCGACGGCCCGCGCGACCGCATCATGGAAGCGCTGCAGAGCGGGCGCATCGCGAGGGCCGCATGAGCGCGCGCAATGAAGGCGGCCTGAACCGCGTGCTGATCAAGCTCGGCCTGGCGGTGATGTGGGTGCTCGAGCGCGTGCGCCGGCTGCTCGACCCGATCACCCGCCGCGTGCTCGGCCCGGTGGTCACGCCCGACAACGCCGCCGATGCCGGCTTCCGCAGCTTCGAGGCCGAGGCCGACCAGGTGATGTCGCGCAGCGGCACCCACCATGCGCAATCCATCGTGCGGGCGGCGCTGCTGATCGTCGTGCTGCTGGTGGGCTGGGCCGCGCTCGCCCACGTCGACGAGGTGACCAAGGGCGACGGCAAGGTGATCCCGTCGCGCCAGCTGCAGGTGGTGCAGTCGCTTGACGGCGGCGTGGTGTCGGAGATCCTGGTGCGCGAAGGCGAGGTGGTCGAGGCCGGCCAGCTGCTGCTGAAGATCGACGAGACGCGCGCCACCTCGGGCGTGCGCGAGAGCAACGCCACCGGGCTGG
Source organism: Rhizobacter sp. SG703 (assembly GCF_012275445.1). Taxonomy (GTDB): domain Bacteria; phylum Pseudomonadota; class Gammaproteobacteria; order Burkholderiales; family Burkholderiaceae_C; genus Rhizobacter. The sequence continues at coordinate 664,762 of NZ_JAAZQK010000001.1, forward strand.
CGCTGAAGGCCCGCCAAGCGCGGCTGCAGGCGCTGGCCGACGGCTCGGTGTTCACGCCGCCGACCTCGGCCGACCCGGACGAGCAGCGCATCCTGCTCGGCGAGCGGCAGCTGTATGAAGCCAAGCGTTCCGAACTGGAGACGCTGCTGTCGATCAACCGCCAGCAGCTGCAGCAGCGCCAGCAGGAGCTGACCGAGATGCGCGCCCGCAAGGCCTCGGCCGACCGCGGGCTCGAACTGGGCCAGCAGGAACTCAACAAGACCCGGCCGCTGCTGGCCAGCGGCGCGGTGTCGGAGGTCGACATCCTGCGGCTCGAGCGCGAGGTGGCGCGCTCGCGCGGCGAATCGGAGCAGTCGGCAGCGCAGATCGCACGGGTGCAGGCCGCCATCGGCGAGGCCGAGCGCAAGAGCCAGGAGACCGAGATCGGCTTTCGCAACGAGGCGCGCAAGGAACTGGCCGAGGTGGCCGGCAAGCTGAACGCGCTGAACGAAGGCGCGGTGGCACTGACCGACAAGGTGACGAAGTCGCAGGTGAAATCGCCGGTGCGCGGCCGGGTGCAGCGGCTGCTGGCCAACACCGTCGGCGGCGTCGTGCAGCCGGGCAAGGACATCGTCGAGATCGTGCCGCTGGACGACCAGCTGGTGCTCGAGGCGCGCATGGCACCGAAGGACATCGCGTTCATCCGCCCCGGCCAGGCCGCCACCGTCAAGTTCACCGCCTACGATTTTTCGATCTACGGCGGCCTGGAAGCGCAGGTCGAGAACATCAGCCCCGACACCATCACCGACGAGCGCGGCAACGCGTTCTACCTGGTGCGGGTGCGCACCACGCGCTCCAACTTCAGCGAGAAGATGCCGATCATCCCGGGCATGACGGCCGAGGTGAACGTGTTGACCGGCCAGAAGACCGTGCTCGCCTACGTGCTGAAGCCGGTGCTGAAGATCAAGGCGAACGCGCTGCGCGAACGCTAGGCGGCTGCCCCGGCTCAGGCCGGCAGTGCATCCACCGGCGCCGGTCTTGCGTAACAAACGCCTGGACATTCATGTCTCAAGTTCCCTTCCGGCAGGTCGAAAACCCGACCAGCCGGGAGTTTCGAACATGTCCGAAACCCTTTGAGCCAGGCCAAACCGATCTCGCTTATTGCCCCACGAAGGGCCGGTTTCGGTGATTCAGGTCACGAACCACCGCGGTAGGTTCGTACATAAGCGCTGGGTTTCTGGATATCCTGACTGGTAAGTTCTGGCCAGTTTTGTGTCCGAGGAAATCCCATGCCCACCATCGTCCAAACCCAACACGGCAAGGTGTCCGCACTGTGGGGTGCCGCGCTGATCCGCACGCCCGACGGCCACGTCCGCGCGCTGCAGATCGGCGACGTGGTGAACAAGGGCGACGTGGTGCTGACGACGCAGGACGGCATCGTGCGGCTCGACGACGTCGACGCACCGACGATGGCCGCGGCACCGAAGGTTCCCGCGACGGCCGACACCGACATCGATCGGGTGATCGCCGAGCTGAACCAGCCCGATTCGCAGACCGCCCCGGCGGCCGGCCTGACCGGCGGCGGTGGCGGCGGCCTGACCCCGGGCCTGCGTGTCGACCGCATCGCTGAAAACATCACGCCGGCCTCGCTCGAACTCGCCGACACCGCCGCGGCGGCGCCCGCGACCACCCCGATCGTGGCCACCACGCCGACCGGCGACGGCCTTGCTGCCGCTCCGGCCCCCGCCGCTGCACCCGCCCCGGCCCCGACCCCGGCCGGCCCGCCGCCGGCCCCGCAGAACGCCGCACCGTCGGCCATCGCCGGCAATGCCAGCGGCCTCGAAGACAGCACGCTGCCGCTGCCGCTGCGTGGCAGCGATGCCGATGGCAACGTGGTCTCGGTCACGATCGTCTCCATCCCGGCCGGCGCCAGCCTGCTGCTGGCCGACGGCGTCACCGTCGTCACCGCCGGCCAGACGCTGAGCGCCGCCGATGCCGCCGGGCTGCTGTTCAAGCCCGCTGCCGATTTCAACGGCAATTCCAGCGTCAGCTTCACCGTCACCGACGACAGCGGCGCCGTCTCGGCGCCGGCCAGCGTCGCGATCTCGGTCACGCCGGTCAACGACCTGCCGGTCGCCACCAGCGTCCCGGCCGGCTCGGGCCTCGAAGACACGACCATCGCCGTCCACCTGGGCGGCAGCGACATCGACGGCAGCGTGACCAGCGTCACCGTCACCACGCTGCCGCAGCACGGCACGCTGTACCTGCCCGACGGCACGACCCCGGTCAGCGCCGGCACGCCCATGTCGGCCGCAGACGCGGCCAACCTGGTGTTCCGCCCGGATCCGAACTACCACGGCTCGACCGACATCGGCTTCACCGTCACCGACAACGAAGGCGGCACCTCGGCACCGGCCAGCGTGCCGGTCATCGTGACGCCCGAAGGCACCAGCATCGCCCTGACCGCATCGGCGGCCACGGTGACCGAAGGCGGCAGCCTCAGCTACACCGCGACGCTGAACAACCCGGTCGCCGGCAGCCCGCTGGTGATCACGCTGAGCAACGGCAGCACCATCACCATCCCGGTCGGCCAGAGCAGCGGCAGCAGCGCCCCGGTGCCGGTGCGCGCCGACGACGGCTACGTGCAGGGTCCGCAGACGGTCGCCGTCAGCGTCACCCAGGCGAGCGGCGGCGACTTCGCGTCGCTCGACCCGAACGCCAGCACCAGCAGCACGGTGGTCGACGACGCCGATACCACCAGCCTCACGCTGAGCCCGTCGGCCAGCACGCTGGCCGAAGGCGGCAGCATCGTCTACACCGCGACGCTGAACAACCCGGTGACCGGCTCGCCGCTGGTCATCACGCTGGACAACGGCCAGACCATCACGATCCCGGTCGGCCAGAGCAGCGCCAGCAGCGCGCCCTTCGTGGTGCGCGGCGACGACGCCTACGCGCAAGGCACGCAGACGCTGACGGTGGGCGTCGCGTCCACCAGCGGCGGCAACTTCGAAGGCCTCGCACCTGCGGCCCCGGTCAGCACCAGCGTCACCGACAACGGCAGCCACAGCACCGTGGTGCTGAGCGCGTCGGCGGCCAGCGTCACCGAAGGCGGCAGCATCGTCTACACCGCCACCGTCAGCAGCCCGGTCAGCGGCACGCCGCTGGTGCTGACGCTGGACAACGGCCAGACCATCACCATTCCGGTCGGCCAGAGCAGCGCCAGCAGCGCGCCGTTCGCGGTGCGCGCCGACGACCTGCTGGCCCAGGGCCCGCAGACCGTCACGGCCGCCATCGCCGGCAGCAGCGGCGGCGGCTACGAGTCGCTGACGCCGGTCGGCAGCCCGTCCACCTCGGTCACCGACGACGCCGACGCCACCACCGTCTCGCTGAGCGCCACGCCGTCGGTGGCCGAAGGCGGCAGCATCGTCTACACCGCCACCCTCGGCGCACCGGCCGCCACCGACGTGACGGTCACGCTCTCGAACGGCGCCACCATCACCATCGCCGCCGGCACCAGCAGCGGCTCGGTCGCGCACGCGGCGCCGGCCGACAGCGTCTATGCCGACGCGGGCAGCGTCTCGGCCACGATCAACGGCGCCACCGGCGGCGGCTTCGAGCAGCTGACGGTCAACCCGGCCGCGGCCGCCACCGCCGTGACCGACACGGTCGACACCACCACCGTCACGCTGACGGCCTCGCCGTCGGTGGTCGAGGGCGGCAGCATCGTCTACACCGCCAGCCTCGGCGCACCGGCGCTGACGCCGGTCACCGTGACGCTGTCGAACGGCGACGTGATCACGATCGCCGCCGGCGCCAGCAGCGGCTCGGTCGCGCATGCCACCGCCGCCGACGACGTCTACACCAATGCCCACACGGTCTCGACGACGATCAGCAGCGCGAGCGGCGGCCAGTTCGAGAACCTGGCGCTGAACCCGGCGCCGGCCACGACCAGCGTCGCCGATTCGATCGACACCACCACCGTCAGCATCACCGGCAGCAGCACCGTCAACGAGGGCGCGGACGCGAGCTACACGCTGTCGCTGACCAGCCCGGCGCAGACCGCCGTCACCGTGACGCTGAGCTACAGCGGCACCGCCGCCGACGGCAGCGACTTCACCGGCGTCACCACGGTGACGATCCCGGCCGGCAGCAGCAGCGCGACGTTCAGCGTCGCCGCGCTGGCCGACGGCACGGCCGAGGGGCCGGAACAGTTCACCGTCAGCATCGCCGGCGCCACCGGAGGCAGTTTCGAGAACCTGGCGATCAGCGCCGGCAGCGGCAGCGTGAACACCGGCATCGTCGACGCCGACACCGCGACGCTGAGCCTGTCCGCCACGTCGGCGCTGACGGAAGCCGGCGGCAGCATCGTCTACACCGCGACGCTGAGCCAGGCCCCCACCACCGACCTGAGCGTCACGCTGAGCAACGGCGCGGTCATCACCGTGCAGGCCGGCCACCTGAGCGGCAGCACCAGCGTCGCGCTGCCGGCCAGCGACGACGTCTACGTCGACCCGGGCAGCGTCAGCGCGAGCATCCAGGGCACCACCGGCGGCGGCATCCCGATCACCGTCGACGCGACGCCGGCCGTCACCGCCGTCAACGACAGCATCGACACGACCACCGTGTCGCTCGCGGCCACGCCCAACGCGACCGAAGGCGGCAGCATCACCTACACCGCGACGCTGACCGCCGCGGCCCAGACCCCCGTCACCGTCAACCTGTCCAACGGCGACGTGATCACCATCGCCGCCGGTGCCACCACCGGCAGCGTGAGCCATGCCGCGCCCGCGAACGACGTGTACACCGGCAGCAGCACGGTGTCGGTGTCCATCGCCAACGCCAGCGGCGGCAACTTCGAGCAGCTGGCCGTCGACCCGACGGCGGCGCAGACCCTCGTCACCGACAGCGTCGACACCACCACCGTCCGGCTGATCGCATCCGCCAGCGCGGTCGAGGGCGGCAACATCACCTACACCGCGCAACTCACCGCGGTGGCGCAGGCCGACGTGACCGTGACGCTGTCGAACGGCGCCACCATCACCATCCTCGCCGGGACGCAAAGCGGTTCGGTGAGCCATCCGGCCCCGGCCGACGACGTCTACGCCAACGCCGGCACCGTCAGCGCCACCATCACCGGCGCGACCGGCGGCAAGTTCGAGAACCTGGCGATCGATTCGACGCCGGCGCAGACCGCCATCGGCGACAGCATCGATGCCACCACGCTGACGCTGTCGGCCCCGGCCAGCGCCGTCGAAGGCGGCAGCATCACCTACACCGCGACGCTGGGCGCGGCGGCGCAGACGCCGGTCAGCGTCACGCTGTCGAACGGCGCGACGATCACCATCGCCGCCGGTGCCACCACCGGCACCGTCAGCGTCGCCGCCCCGGCCGACGATGCCTATGCCGGCCACGCGCCGGTCTCGGCGTCGATCACCGGCGCCACCGGCGGCAACTTCGAGCAGCTGGACGTCGACACGACGCCGCGCTCGACCAGCATCACCGACAGCGCCGACACCACCACGCTGAGCCTGTCGGCCACCGGCAGCGTGATCGAAGGCGGCAGCATCACGTACACCGCGACGCTGACGCAGGCGGCGCAGACGCCGCTCACCGTCAACCTGTCGAACGGCGACGTCATCACCATCGCCGCCGGCGCCACCACCGGCAGCGTCACCCACGCCGCGCCGGCGAACGACGTCTACCTGAGCGGCGGCACCGTCAGCGCGACCATCGCGAACGCGAGCGGCGGCAACTTCGAGAACCTCAGCGTCGACCCGACGGCGGCCAGCACCACGCTGACCGACAGCGTCGACGCGACGACGGTCGTGCTGGCGGCCACGCCGTCGGTGGTCGAGGGCGGCAGCATCGTCTACACCGCGACGCTCGGCGCGGTGGCGCAGGCACCGGTGCTGGTGACGCTGTCGAACGGCGACACCATCACCATCGCCGCCGGCCAGTTCAGCGGCTCGGTCTCGCACCCGACCGCGGCCAACGACGTCTACCTCAACGGCGGCACGGTCTCGACCACCATCGCCAGCGCCGCTGGCGGCAACTTCGAGCAGCTGGCGCCGAGCGCCGCCGCCGCGACGACGACGGTCACCGATTCGATCGACACGACGACGCTGAGCATCACCGGCAGCGGCAGCGTCACCGAAGGTGCAAGCGCCGGCTACACGCTGTCGCTGACCAGCCCGGCGCAAGGCCCGGTCACCGTGACGCTGAGCTACAGCGGCACGGCCGCCGACGGCAGCGACTACACCGGCGTCGCCACCGTGACCATTCCCGCCGGCAGCAGCAGCGCGAACTTCAGCATCCCGACGCTGGACGACGCCGTGGCCGAAGGCAGCGAGCACTTCACCGTCAGCGTGGCCTCGGCCACCGGCGGCGGTTTCGAGAACCTGGTCGTCAGCGCCGCCAATGGCAGCGTCACCACCGGCATCGTCGACAACGACAGCGCGACGCTGAGCCTGTCGGCCACGTCCGGTCTCACCGAAGCCGGCGGCAACATCGTCTACACCGCCACGCTGACCCAGGCGCCGGTGAGCGACCTGAGCGTGACGCTGTCGAACGGCGCGGTCATCACGATCGCGGCCGGCCAGCTGAGCGGCACTGCGACAGTGGCCGTGGCACCCGGCGACGACGTCTACGTCGACCCGACCAGCGTCAGCGCCACCATCCAGGGCACGAGCGGCGGCGGCATCCTGCTGAACATCGATCCGACGGCGGCGGTCACGACAATCGCCGACACCCCCGACACGACGACGGTCACGCTGAAAGCGTCGGCGACCAGCGTCGCCGAAGGCGGCAGCATCGTCTACACCGCCAGCGTCGACCACCCGGTGACCGGCTCGCCGCTGGTGCTGGTGCTGTCGAACGGCCAGAGCATCACCATCGCCGTCGGCCAGAGCAGCGGCAACAGCGCGCCGTTCGCGGTGCGCCCCGACGACGCTTATGCGCAAGGCGACCAGCCGCTGAACGTCGGCATCGTGTCGCACAGCGGTGCCAACTACGAGAACCTGGCCACCGGCAGCACGGTGGCGACCACCGTCACCGACAACGCCAGCACGACCACCGTGACGCTGAGTGCGTCGACGGCGTCGGTGGCCGAAGGCGGCAGCATCGTCTACACCGCGTCGGTGAACCAGCCGGTGTCCGGCCAGGACTTCGTCGTCACGCTGAGCAACGGCCAGACCATCACCATCCCGGTCGGCCAGAGCAGCGCCGACAGCGCGCCCTTCGCGGTGCGCGCGGACGATGCGTATGCGCAGGGCACGCAGACGCTGAACGTCGGCGTCAGCGCGACCAGCGGCGGCAACTACGAGGCCGTGGCGCACACGTCGACGGTCAGCACCGCCGTCACCGACGACGGCGACCTGACGACCGTCACGCTGAAGGCATCGTCGGCCTCGGTGGCCGAGGGCACGGGCGTCAGCTACACCGCCACGCTCGACCATGCCGTCACCGGCTCCGACTTCGTGATCACGCTGAGCAACGGCCAGACGATCACGATCCCGGTCGGCCAGTCCAGCGCCAGCAGCCCGGCCGTCGTGCTGCGTGCCGACGACGTCGACGCGCAGGGTTCGCAATCGGTGGTGGTCGGCGTCACCGGCACGGCCGGCGGCAACTTCGAGGCGCTCAACACCGCCAGCACCGCCAGCACCAGCGTCACCGACGACGCCGATGCGACGACCGTCACGCTGAAGGCGTCGAGCGGCTCGGTGTCCGAAGGCGGCAACATCGTCTACACCGCCGAACTCGACCATGCGGTGAGCGGCCAGGACCTGGTGCTGACGCTGACCAACGGGCAGAGCATCACGATCGCAGTCGGCCAGACCAGCGGCAGCTCGGCACCGTTCGCTGTGCGCGCGGACGATGCCTATGTGCAGGGCACGCAGACGCTGAGCGTCGGCGTCGGCTCGCACACCGGCGGCAACTTCGAGGCGCTGACGACCACCAGCACCGTCAGTACCGACGTCAACGACAACGGCACGCAGACGGTCGCCACGGTGACGGCGTCGGCCGGCGCGGTGGCCGAAGGCACGGCGGTCAGCTACACCGTCACGCTGAACCAGGCGGTCACCGGCTCCGATTTCAGCGTGACGCTGAGCAACGGCCAGAGCGTGACCATTCCGGTCGGCCAGAGCTCGGCCAGCACCGCGGCCCTGGTGCTGCGCGGCGACGACGCGCATATGCAAGGCACGCAGACGGTGTCGGTCGGCATCACCGGCACCAGCGGCGGCAATTTCGAGGCGGTGAACAGCAGCTCGACGGCCCAGGTGGACGTGAGCGACGACGCCGACGTGACGACGGTGTCGATCAGCGGCGCGAGCAGCGTCGCCGAAGGCGCGAGCGCCGGCTACACGCTGACGCTGGACCACGTCGCCGCCACGCCGGTGACCGTGACGCTGAGCTACAGCGGCGTCGCCGCCGATGGAAGCGACTACACCGGTGTCGCCACCGTCACCATCCCGGCCGGCAGCAGCAGCGCCAGCTTCAACCTGGCGACCATCGACGACGCGCTGGCCGAGGGCACCGAGAGCTTCACCGTGACGGTGACCGGCGCGAGCGGCGGCGGCTTCGAGAGCCTGGCCGTGGGCAGCGCGAACAGCGTCACCACCGGCATCGTCGACAACGACAGCGCGACGCTGAGCCTGTCGGCCACGTCCGGTCTCACCGAGGCCGGCGGCAACATCGTCTACACCGCCACGCTGACCCAGGCGCCGGTGAGCGACATGACGGTGACCCTGTCGAACGGGGCGAGCATCACGATCCTGGCCGGGCACCTGAGCGGCAACACGCAGGTGGCGGTGGCCGCGAGCGACGACGTGTATGTCGACCCGACCAGCGTGTCGGCGACGATCCAGGGCACGAGCGGCGGCGGCATCCTGCTGTCGATCGACCCGACACCGGCCGTCACGGCCATCGCCGATACCGTCGACACCACCACTGTCACGTTGAGCGCCTCGACCAACTCGGTCTCCGAAGGCGGCAGCATCGTCTACACGGCCAACGTCGACCACGTCGTCACCGGCTCGCCGCTGGTGCTGACCCTCAGCAACGGCCAAACCATCACCATCGCTGCCGGCCAGTCCAGCGGCACCAGTGCCGCCTTCGCCGTGCGCGCCGACGACGCCTACACCCAGGGCGACCAGACCGTCTCGGTCGGCATCAGCTCGCACACCGGCGGCAACTACGAGGCGTTGACGACCACGTCGACCGTGTCCACGACGGTCACCGACAACGCCAGCGCGACCACCGTCACGCTCACGCCCTCGGCCACGTCCGTCGCCGAAGGCGGCAGCATCAGCTACACCGCCAGCGTCAACAATCCGGTCACCGGTTCGCCCTTCGTCGTCACGCTGTCCAACGGCCAGACGATCACGATCCCGGTCGGTCAATCCAGCGCGAGCAGCGCGGCCACTGCCGTGCGTGCGGACGACTTCTACGCCCAAGGGAATCAGACCGTCTCGGTCGGCATCACCAATACCGCGGGTGGCAACTTCGAGGCTGTCACCACGACGAGCACCGCCAGCACCACCGTCACCGACGACGGCGACGCCACCGTCGTCACGCTGAGCGCTTCGGCCAACTCGGTCTCCGAAGGCGGCAGCATCGTCTACACGGCCAACGTCGACCACGTCGTCACCGGCTCGCCGCTGGTGCTGACCCTCAGCAACGGGCAGACCATCACCATCGCTGCCGGCCAGTCCAGCGGCACCAGTGCCGCCTTCGCCGTGCGCGCCGACGACGCCTACACCCAGGGCGACCAGACTGTCTCGGTCAGCATCAGCTCGCACACCGGCGGCAACTACGAGGCGTTGACGACCACCAGCACCGTCAGCACCACCGTCACCGACAACGCCAGCGCAACCACGGTCACCCTCACGCCCTCGGCCACGTCCGTCGCCGAAGGTGGCAGCATCAGCTACACCGCCAGCGTCAACAATCCGGTCACCGGTTCGCCCTTCGTCGTCACGCTGTCCAACGGTCAGACCATCACGATCCCGGTCGGTCAATCCAGCGCGAGCAGCGCGGCCACCGCCGTGCGTGCGGACGACTTCTACGCCCAAGGCAACCAGACCGTCTCGGTCGGCATCACCAATACCGCGGGTGGCAACTTCGAGGCTGTCACCACGACGAGCACGGCCAGCACCACCGTCACCGACGACGGCGACGCCACCGTCGTCACGCTGAGCGCTTCGGCCAACTCGGTCTCCGAAGGCGGCAGCATCGTCTACACGGCCAACGTCGACCACGTCGTCACCGGTTCGCCGCTGGTGCTCACCCTCAGCAACGGGCAGACCATCACCATTGCTGCCGGCCAGTCCAGCGGCACCAGTGCCGCCTTCGCCGTGCGCGCCGACGACGCCTACACCCAGGGCGACCAGACTGTCTCGGTCAGCATCAGCTCGCACACCGGCGGCAACTACGAGGCGTTGACGACCACCAGCACCGTCAGCACCACCGTCACCGACAACGCCAGCGCAACCACGGTCACCCTCACGCCCTCGGCCACGTCCGTCGCCGAAGGTGGCAGCATCAGCTACACCGCCAGCGTCAACAATCCGGTCACCGGTTCGCCCTTCGTCGTCACGCTGTCCAACGGCCAGACGATCACGATCCCGGTCGGTCAATCCAGCGCGAGCAGCGCGCCCTTCGCGGTGCGCGGCGACGACGCGTATGTCCAGGGCACGCAGACGCTGAACGTCGGCGTCAGCTCGACCAGCGGCGGCAACTACGAGGCCGTGACGCACACGTCGACGGCCAGCACCAGCGTCACCGACGACGCCGATGCGACGACCGTCACGCTGAAGGCGTCGAGCAGTTCGGTGTCCGAAGGCGGCAGCATCGTCTACACCGCCGAGCTCGACCATGCGGTGAGCGGCCAGGACCTGGTGCTGACGCTGACCAACGGCCAGAGCATCACGATCGCAGTCGGCCAGACCAGCGGCAGCTCGGCACCGTTCGCTGTGCGCGCGGACGATGCCTATGTGCAGGGCACGCAGACGCTGAGCGTCGGCGTCGGCTCGCACACCGGCGGCAACTTCGAGGCGCTGACGACCACCAGCACCGTCAGAACCGACGTCACCGACAACGCCAGCGCGACCACCGTCATCCTCAGCAGTTCGGCCAACTCCGTCGTCGAAGGCGGCAGCGTCACCTACACCGCGACGCTCGACCACGCCGTCACCGGCTCGCCGCTGGTGCTGACCCTGAGCAACGGCCAGACCATCACCATCCCGGTCGGCCAGTCCAGCGCGAGCGCCGCGCCTTATGTGCCACGTGCCGACGATGCCTATGCTCAAGGCACGCAGACGATCACCGTCGGTGTGTCCTCCAGCTCGGGCGGCAACTTCGAGGCGCTGACCACCTCGTCGACCGTGGCCACTTCGGTCACCGACGACAGCGACGTGACCACCGTCAGCCTGTCGGGGTCGAGCACCGTCACCGAGGGCGGCGCAGCCACCTACACGCTGACACTGAGCAACCCCGCCACCAGCGCCGTCACCGTCACGCTGAACTACACCGGCACCGCGAGCAATGGCACCGACTACACCGGCGTCACGACCGTCACGATCCCCGCCGGCGCCAGCAGCGCCAATTTCAGCGTCGCAACGGCCGCCGATGGCCGCGACGAACCGAACGAAACGATCGTGGTCTCCATCGGCACCGTCATCGGAGGCGGATTCGAAGCCATCGCGCCGCATGCCACGAACAACACGCTGACCACTTCCCTGGTCGACAACGACCCGACCCCGACGCTGTCGATCAACAACGTCACCGTCAACGAAGCCGCCGGCACGGCCACCTTCACGGTGACGCTGTCGGCCGCGTCGGGCCAGGCCGTCTCGGTCAACTACGGCATGTCCAACGGCACCGCCACGGCCGGCTCCGACTACGCCGCGTCCAGCGGTACGCTCACCTTCGCCGCGGGCTCGACCGTCCAGACCATCACGGTCCCGATCACCAACGACACCCTCGCCGAGGCCACCGAGACCTTCAACGTCACGCTGAGCGGCGCCACGAACGCGACCATCGCGGTGGCCACCGGCGTCGGCAGCATCATCGACAACGACCAGCCGCCGGCGATCGACCTCGATTCGAACAACTCCACCGCCACAGGCGTCGGCTACGCGACCACCTTCATCGAGAACGGCTCGGGTGTCTCGATCGCCGATTCCGACATCAAGATCACCGACGTCGACAGCGCATCGCTGGCCAGCGCCACCATCACGCTGACGAACGCCAAGAGTGGCGACGTGCTGACCGTCGGCACGCTGCCGGCGGGCATCACCGCCAACGTCGTGGGCAACGTCATCACGCTCAGCGGTGCCGCGTCGCTCGCCAGCTACGAGACGGCGATTCGCGCGATCACCTACTCGAACTCCAGCGACACGCCCGACACCACCAACCGCGTGATCACCGTCGTCGCCAACGACGGCACCAGCAACAGCGCCACCGCGACGACGACGATCAGCGTGGTCGCCGTCAACGACGCCCCGGTGGCCCACAGCGACGAGGCCAGCGTCACCGCTGCGGCCACGCTGAGCGTCACGGCCGCGGACGGCGTGATCCTGTCGGCGGCCACGCCGGCCGGCACCGACACCGACCCCGAAGGCAATGCCTTGACCGTCGCGTTCGCCGTCGCCGGAACCGGCACTCCGGCGACCGCGATCACCGCCGCCGGCACCACCATCACCGGCACCTACGGCACGCTGACGCTGAAGAGCGACGGCAGCTACAGCTACGCGGCCAGCAACGCCAATGCAGTCGCGACCGGCACCACGGTCGACGACGTGTTCACCTACCAGGTCAAGGACCCGAGCGGCGCCACGTCGAACACGACGCTGACGGTCCACGTCGCCGGCCAGGCCGACACGCTGACCGCCAGCACGCCGACCACGACGGTCGTCACCAACACCCTGGGCCTGAACGGCGAGTACTACGGCTACAACGAAAGCGCGGTGAACGGCAACCGCCGCCACAGCGACGACGGGAGCGTGGGCAACCTCAACCAAGTGTCGGACTTCAACACGCTGGTCAACGCCCGCAATGCGGCAATGGGCGGCAGCAACGCCATCCTCGGCACCTCGACCGCAGCCGTCACCGGCACGGTCGATGCCCGCTTCCTTGCGAAGACCATCGACTACGGCAGCGCGCCTGAGGTCACCAACTCGCTGGGCTCGAACAAGAATGTCGCAGCCGGTGGCTCCACCGCGACGCTGACCGACAGCAACAGCTCGCTGTACAAGTTCCTCGACCGCACCGGCACCGGCGGCCCCGATGTCGGCTCGCTGAAGATCGAGACCGGCACCGGCGCCGGCAGCGTCGGCGGGTCCGGTCCGTCGAGCGGCCTGGGCACCACCACCGACGCAGGCATCCGCCTGACCGGCGAGGTGTACATGGCGGCCGGCAGCTACGACATCCGCGTCACCGCGGACGACGGCTTCCGCCTGAAACTCGACGGCCACCAGGTCGCGATCTTCGACGACATCCAGTCGCCGACCACCCGCGTCTACACCGGCGTGCCGATCACCGGCGGGCTGACGGCGATGGAACTGCTCTATTGGGAGCAAGGCGGCAACGCGGTGCTGAAGATCGAGATCAAGGCCACGGGGTCGGCGGACACGAGCTACCAGACGCTGGGCACGAGCAGCTTCGCGATGTTCAGCGATGCGAATGCGCCGACGCTGTCGGACACGCAGGACATCGTGCTGAACAGCGGCCAGTACGTGATCCGCACCGGCTCCACGCTGGACGGCGGGGTCGGCAACGACACGCTGACCGGCAGCGCCGCTCGCGACAAGCTGATCGGCGGCGACGGCAACGACTCGATGAATGGCGGCGCGGCCGACGACACGCTGATCGGCGGCAAGGGCAACGACCTGCTGACCGGCGGCGCCGGCCACGACGTTTTCCAGTGGAAGTTCGCCGACCAGGGCACGGTCGCGGCACCGGCGCGCGACGTGATCACCGATTTCGACAACGCCAACAACTCCGGCGACGTGCTCGACCTGCGCGACCTGCTGGTCGGCGAATCGCACACGGCGAACGGCGTGACGACCGCGACCAACATCGGCACCAACAACGCGACCGCGATCACCGTCGACCACGGCAACCTGAGCAACTACCTGCACTTCTCGGTAGTGGGTGGCAACACGGTGGTCGAGGTCAGCACGACCGGCGGCTTCACCGGCGGCACCTACAACGCCGGTGCGGTGAACCAGGTGATCACGATCAACAACCTGAACCTCGTCGGTACGTTCACGAACGACAACCAGGTGCTCGACGACCTGCTGAAGCGCGGCAAGCTGGTGGTGGATTGATCGCGTCGCCCGGATGCAGATCCGGGCGACGTGACCGTGAAACCCGGATTGGCAACCGGGCTACATCACGTGTTCTCGCTGATCCAGGGGCCGGTCGCGCCGTCGATGCCGCAGTCCCACAGGCGCTGCGCATCGGCGGCGCTGCTGACGCCCTCGGCATACACCTGCAGCGACAGCCCGTGCAGCAGCGTCACCGTGCCGCGCACGAAGGCGGCGCGGTTCTCGTCGCTGCCCACGCCCTGCACGATGGCCGCGTCGAGCTTCACGTAGTCGAGCCCGGCCTCGAACAGCCGCGGGATCTTGCCCAGCCGCTCGCCGGCATGCTCGAGCCCGAGCCGGATGCCGGTCGGCCGCAGTTGCCGCCCCAGCTCCTGCAGCAGCCCGAAGTGCTCGACGGCCGCGCTCTCGGCCACCTCGAGCCAGATCAGCCGCGCCACCTGCGGCGCATTCCACAGCAGCGCGCGCAGCCGCGCCGAGAAGCCGCTGTCGGCCAGCGAGGACGGCGACAGGTTGACGCAGCGCGCCTTGCCGTCGCGCGCCGCGTCGCGCAGCGCGAGCGCGAGCGCGCATTCGTCGATGTCGACCGTCAGCCGGCTGCGGATCGCCAGCGGCAGCCAGCGCGCGGCCGGCTCGTAGGCGCCGTTCGGCTCCAGCTGCAGGCGCAGCGGGCATTCGAGGTGGATCAGGTCCTTGCGCACGTTGACCAGCGGGAAGTTGACCAGGTGGGCCCGCTGCTGGCCGATCGCGTCGCGGATGCGCTGGCGCCAGGCGCCCTCGCCCAGCATCGCGACGCTGACCGCGCCCTCGCCGCCCAGCTCGACCGCGAACGGCCCGCGGCTCTCGGCCCGCGCCAGTGCGGCATCGGCCTCGCTCATCACCTGCCCCATCGTCATCTCGCGGCGCAGTTCGACCGCGCCGACGCTGACCCCTGCCTCGGCGCTGAGGTTGGGCAGCACCAGGCTGAGCGCGTCGGCCAGGGCCTGCGCGGTTTCGCGCGCCATGCCGGCGACCGGCAGGCACAGCGCGAAGTCGGAGCCGTTCAGGCGGCCGATGAAGCAGCCCTTCACCCGGTCGCCATACGGCCGCAGCGCCTGCGCGACGGTGGTGATCATGCGGTCGGTCTCGGCGTGGCCGAGTGCGCGGTTCAGGTCGGCCAGGTCGAGCATGCGCAGCAGCACCAGCCCGCCTTCGGCGGTGCCGTCTTCGCGCTGCAGCGCGACGGCCAGCTGGCCGAGGAAGTGCGCCCGGTTCGACAGGCCGGTCAGCCGGTCGCAGTTGGCCTGCTGGCGCAGCCCTTCGAGCTGCTCGGCCTGCGCCTGGAACGTGATGCGCAGCCGGCCGACCATCGTGTTCATCGCCTGCGTCATGCGGCGCAACTCGGGCACGCCGGGCTCGGGCACGGTGACGAACTCGCCGCGCACCAGCGCCTGCGCCTGGTCCACCACCGAATCGAGCGGCCGGCGGATGCGCTGGATCATCAGCGTGCCGACGCCGCCGGCCAGCAGCCCGACCAGGCCCAGCGCCAGCGCCGACCACAGGCTGCTGCGCCACAGCTCGTCGTGCGCATAGCCGCTCTGGCTGATCAGCTCGACGCGGCCGAGTGCGCGCCAGCCGTCGGACACCTGGGCCACGCCCGGTTCCGCGCCGATCGGCACCAGCCGGACGAACCAGCCGGGCGCCTCGCGCGGGGCGCCGGAGGTCTCGCGCTGGAAGGCGACGCTGCCATCGCTCGCGACGAAGCGGATGCGGCTGTAGTAGCCGCTGTCGAACTGCGCCGACAGCAGCAGATTCATCAGTTCCTTGTCGCCATGCTGCTGCGAGAGCGCGAGTGCGAGGGCCGTCGCGTTGTCGGTGTTCTTCACGCCCAGCTGCGTCTGCAGGTAGCCGCGCGCCGATTCGACCGCGACGGTCACGCTGCCGGCAAAGGCGAGCAGTACCGTGCCCAGCAGCAGCAACCAGATCTGACGAATCAGCGACATGCTCTCTCCCTCTTTCGGAAACTCATTGGAACCCCTCGGCGCGTGCCTTCGCAAGCACTTCGCGCCAGCGCGACAGGCGCACCGACGGGTCGCCCGCGGCCTGCGCGCCGACGCCCTGCCACAGGCCATCGCTGTTGAAGCTGAACACGGGGGTCAGGTCCGGGCGCCGCGAAGCCGGGCGCACGTCGGTGATCAGGTTGTCGAGGATCAGCGGCTCGGCATCGGGGGCGGCGTACCAGGCGAGCACCATGTGCGCCTGCACGACACCGCCCGGTCCGCCGATCTGCGCCCGCACGTAGACCAGCCGCAGCTTCGCCGTCGGCACGCCCAGCGCGAGCAGGCTGAAGTACTTCGCGATCGCGTAGTCCTCGCAATCGCCGGCGCCCTTGCCCAGCGTCTCGAGCGGGCTGGCCCAGTAGTCGACCTGGCCCCAGACCTCGGTGTCGTCGCGGAACAGCACGCGTCGGTTGAAGAACTCGTTGACGGTCTGCAGCTTGGCCGCTTCGTCCAGCGCCTGCGCGGCGGCCAGCACCGGCTGCAGCGCGCGCGCGCCGTCGACGGCGCGCGGCGAGATGCGCTGCGCGGCAGCCAGCATGCGGTCGGCGTCCCACGCACCCGACGGCACCATCGACAAGACAAGCGCCAACGACAGCAACGCGGCACGCCATCGTTGCGACAGCCGAAGACCCAGCAGCCGCCGTGGAACCGGCTTCGCCGGGCCACTGGCGGCGCCCCCCTCGGGGGGGAGGCGCGAAGCGCCTTCGGGGGGGGGTCTATCGGTCACGTGCATCCATGAAGTGGGGCCCGACGTAAGGATGTCGTCATGACGCGCGGGGACTTGAGGTGCAAGATCCCGTCGCACCAACGCCCGGCAGAGTGTGAGAGCTTGTTGCAAAAACGCTTCTTCGCGCATCGGTTGCGTGAAATACTTTGCCCGCCCCGGTGTCGCCTCGACCCGCGCGGGTGAGCAGATGTAGCGCGGCCACTACACTCATCGGGTTTCACGATGGGTTCGCTCAGAGACAGGATGACGATGCAGTTGAAGACCAAGCGCTTGCTCTCCGCCGCCGCTGCCGCACTGGCGTGCGCCGGCCCGGCCCTCGCGCAGAGCAACGAGGCCCTGAAGGCGGCGGCCCAGAAGGCCATCGCGTCCAACCCCGACGTCACCGGCCGGTTCAATGCCTACCGCGCTGCTTCCGATGCGATCGACGCGTCGCGCGGCGGCTTCTACCCCCGGCTCGACCTGAGCGCCAACGTCGGCCGCGACCGCGACAGCATCGATTCGCGCACGCCCGAGAGCCAGTCGATCAGCCGCAGCGGCGCGGCGCTGACGCTGACGCAGCTGCTGTGGGACGGGCTCGCCACCAGCAAGGACGTGGGCCGCCTCGGCCACGAGCGGCTGGCCCGCTACTTCGAGGTGGTCGACATCACCGAGCAGACCGCGCTCGAAGCCGCGCGTGCCTACTACGACGTGTTGCGCTACCGCCGGCTGGTGACGCTGGCCGAAGACAACTTCGTGCAGCACCGCGGCGCGTTCAACCAGATCAACTCGCGGGTGCGCGCCGGTGTCGGCCGCGGGGTCGACCTCGAGCAGGCCGCGGCGCGCCTCGCGCTGGCCGAATCCAACCTGTCGACCGAGGTGTCGAACCTGCACGATGTGTCGGCCCGCTACCAGCGCGTGGTCGGCGAGGCGCCGCCGGCGGCGTTGCCGCTGCCCACGCCGTTGCGCGCGGCAATTCCTGCCACCGCGAACGATGCGGCGGCCGAGGCGATCCGCCGCAGCCCGACCATCAGCGCCACCGTCGAATCGCTGCGCTCGGCGCGCTCGGCGGTCGGCGTGCGCGAAAGCGCCTACCAGCCGAAGGTCGAGGCCCGGGTGCGGGCCGGTGCCGGCCGCAACTTCGACGGCGTGCAGGACCAGCGCCGCGACAGCACCGCCGAGATCGTGCTGAACTGGAACCTCTTCAACGGCGGCTCCGACCAGGCGCGCGTGCGCCAGCAGGCCAAGCTGCTGACGCAGGCCGAAGACCTGCGCGACAAGGCCTGCCGCGACGTGCGCCAGACGGTGGCGATCGCCTACAACGACACCCGCAAGCTGAGCGACCAGCTGAGCTACCTCGACCGCAACACGATCGCGATCGAGAAAGCGCGCGACGCCTACCGGCAGCAGTTCGACATCGGCCAGCGCAGCCTGCTCGATCTGTTGAACGCCGAGAACGAGCTGTACACCGCGCGGCGCTCTTACGCGAATGCCGAATACGACCTGGGCATCGCCTATCTGCGCACGCAGGCGTCGATGAACCAGCTGAGCGCGCAGCTGGGGCTGGCGCGCGACCAGGCCGCGCCCGAGGCGCCGGACGACGCGAGCGGCTGGGCGGTCGACGGCGACGCGCCGACGCGCTGCCCGGCCGACACCATCGTGTCGCCGCCGATCGATTTCGACGCCTTGTCGCGGCGCGCGGCCAGCGGCAGTGGCCCGGCCACGCCGATCGCGGGAGGCGTCTCGACGCTGCCGGCCGCGGTGGCGGCGCCGGCAGCGGCGACTGCCGCCGGCAGCCCGCTGACGCGCCTGAACGGCTGGGCGGCGGCCTGGGAAGCCAAGGACCTGCCGCGCTACCTGGGCTTCTACGCGCCCGGTTTCACGCCGGCGCAGGGCTCGGCGGCCGCATGGAAGGCACGCCGACAGGCGATGCTGTCGAAGGGCGGCTCGATCAGCGTGAAGCTCGACAGCATCGACGTGAAGGCGGTGAGTCCCACGGTCACGCAGACGCGCTTCAAGCAGAGCTACAGCTCGAACGGCTATGCCGACGTCACCGCCAAGTCGCTGACCTGGCAGCTGATCGATGGGCAGTGGTTCATCACCAAGGAGAGCAACCTCTGAGCTGCCGGGGGGCGGTCTTGTGCGCCGCTCCGGTGCGTCGCGGTGGGTGAGGGAATGGGCCGGGGGCTCATGCCGGGGCGGTCGGCCTGGCGGCCGACTCCAAAGCCTATCGCTTCACCGGCGGCAAATCGGTACAGGCACCCTCGAAGGCCTCCGCCGCCAGCCCGATCGTCTCGCCGAGCGTCGGGTGCGGATGGATCGTCCGGCCGATGTCCACCGCATCGGCCCCCATCTCGATCGCCAGCGCGATCTCGCCGATCATGTCGCCCGCATGCGTGCCGACGATGCCGCCGCCGACGATGGCATGCGTCTCTTCGTCGAACAGCAGCTTCGTGAAGCCCTCGTCGCGGGTGTTCGCGATCGCCCGGCCCGACGCGGTCCACGGGAACAGGCCCTTCTTCACTTTCAGCCCCTTGGCCTTGGCCTCGTCCTCGGTCACGCCGACCCAGGCCACTTCAGGATCGGTATAAGCCACGCTCGGGATCACGCGCGCAATGAACGTGGTCTTCGCGAGGTGGTCGTCGCCCAGCTGCTCGCCGGCCGCGACCTCGGCCGCCACATGGCCCTCGTGCGTCGCCTTGTGCGCCAGCATCGGCTGCCCGACGATGTCGCCGATCGCGAAGATGTGCGGCACGTTGGTGCGCATCTGGATGTCCACCGGGATGAAGCCGCGCTCGCCGACCACCACGCCGGCCTTGTCGGCACCGATGCGCTTGCCGTTGGGCACGCGGCCCACCGCCTGCAGCACCAGGTCGTACAGCTGCGGCTCCTTCGGCGCGCCCTCGCCTTCGAAGCGCACCAGGATGCCGTCCTTCGTCGCCTCGGCGCCCACCGTCTTCGTCTTCAACATGATGTGGTCGAAGCGCGGCGCGTTCATCTTCTGCCACACCTTGACGAGGTCGCGGTCGGCGCCCTGCATCAGCCCGTCGAGCATCTCGACCACGTCGAGCCGCGCACCGAGCGACGAATACACCGTGCCCATCTCCAGCCCGATGATGCCGCCACCGACGATCAGCATGCGCTTCGGGTTCTGGCGCAGCTCGAGCGCGCCGGTGGAGGTGACGACGCGCGGATCGTCCTTCGGCAGGAACGGCAGCTTCACCGCTTCGGAGCCGGCCGCGATGATCGCGCGCTTGAAGCGGATCGTCTGGGTGCCGCCCATGGCCAATGCGACGGTGATGTGGTGCGGATCGGCGAACTCGGCCGTGCCCTGCACCACCGTCACCTTGCGCATCTTGGCCATCGCGGTCAGGCCGTTGGTCAGCTTGCCGACGACCTTTTCCTTGTGCTTGAGCAGCTTGCCGAGGTCGACGCTCGGGGCATTGAAGCCGATGCCCATCGCATCGAAATGCTTGACCTCGTCCATCACCGAGGCCACGTGCAGCAGCGCCTTCGACGGGATGCAGCCGACGTTCAGGCACACGCCGCCGAGTGTCGCGAAGCGCTCGATCATCACCGTCTTCAGGCCGAGGTCGGCGGCGCGGAACGCGGCCGAGTAACCGCCGGGGCCGGCGCCGAGCACCAGCATGTCGCATTCGAGGTCGGCGGTACCGGCAAATTCCGTTCGCACTGAGCTTGTCGAAGGGCTCGTTGCCCGCCCGGCTTCGACAGGCTCAGCCCGAACGGAGGTGGTGGACTCAGCCCGAACGGAGGTGGGGGCCTCGGCCTGAACGGGGGTGCTGGCCTCCAGCGACAGCATCACCGTCCCCTGGTTCACCGTGTCGCCCACCTTGACCTTGATGTCCTTCACGACACCCGCGTGCGACGACGGGATCTCCATCGACGCCTTGTCGCTCTCGACGGTGATCAGCGACTGCTCCGCCTTCACCGTGTCGCCGGGCTTGACCAGCAGCTCGATGATGGCCACGTCCTTGAAGTCGCCGATGTCCGGGACCTTGATGTCGATCAGTGCCATGCTCAGTCTTTCGCCTTCAGTTTGATCGTGTGGGCCTTGATCGGCCCGGCCGAGTTCTTGTCGAATTCGCAGCCGGCGCGCACGCCCAGCTCGGCGATCTCGCGCGCCGTCAGCTTGCCGCCGTAGGCGCCGTACATCGCGCCGAGCGCGAACGCGCGGCCCGAGCCGATCGCCCAGAAGCGGTCGAACTCGAACACCTCGCGGTACGAGTACACGCCGTAGATGCCGGTCGCGTTGGCGATCAGCGCGGTGAACTGCGAGCTCTCGTATGGGTCGGCGTCTTCTTCCTTCGGGTTCAGGAAGAAGGTCTCCTTCAGCTTCGGGTGCACCTTCAGGAAGGTGTCGAACACCTCGTCGCGCGAGCGCAGCTTCAGCTCGTCGGGCGGCAGGCTGTTCAGCACCCGCCGCAGCACCGGGAAGTGCGCGGTGGTGCCGGCCATGCCGATCCACGAATCGCCGACGCGAAACAGCTTCTCGTTCTCTTCGTAGCCGTGCGCCAGCCGCGTGTCCCCGAAGGTCACGAGGCTGTCGGACGCGAGCGCCAGCTGCATTCCCTTTCGGACCACCACCACGGTCGTCATGGTGCGGATCCGCTCAGAGCAGGACGCGGCGGAAGTCGGCCAGGATCTGCGCGAGGTAGGTGTTGAAGCGCGCCGCCGAGGCGCCGTCGATCACCCGGTGGTCCCAGCTCAGGCTCAGCGGCAGCATCAGGCGCGGCTGGAAGGCCTTGCCGTCCCACACCGGGCGTGTCGCCGACTTGCACACGCCGAGGATCGCCACCTCGGGCGCGTTGATGATCGGCGTGAAGTAGGTGCCGCCGATGCCGCCCAGCGAGCTGATCGAGAAGCAGCCGCCGGTCATCTCGGCCGGGCCCAGCTTGCCGTCGCGCGCCTTGCCGGCGAGCTCGCTCATTTCCTTGCTGATCTGCAGGATGCCCTTCTTGTCGGCATCGCGGATCACCGGAACCATCAGGCCGTTCGGCGTGTCGGCCGCGAAGCCGATGTGCACGTACTGCTTCAGCACCAGCTGCTCGCCGTCGAGCGACGCATTGAACTCGGGGAACTTCTTCAGCGCCGCGACGCAGGCCTTGATCAGGAAGGCGAGCATCGTGACCTTGACGCCCGACTTCTCGTTCTCCTTGTTCAGCTGCACGCGGAAGGCTTCGAGATCGGTGATGTCGGCATCGTCATGGTTGGTGACGTGCGGGATCATCACCCAGTTGCGGTGCAGGTTGGCGCCGCTGATCTTCTTGATGCGCGACAGGTCGCGGCGCTCGACCGGGCCGAACTTGGTGAAGTCGACCTGCGGCCACGGCAGCAGGCCGGGGAAGCCGGCACCGCCCGATGCCGCGCCGCCGGCCGGGGCCTTGGCGGCCTGCGCCTTGGTCTGCTGCGCGCCGGACAGAACGGTCTTCACGAAGGCCTGCACGTCGTCCTGCGTGATGCGGCCCTTCGGACCGCTGCCCTTCACTTCGTCCAGCGGCACGCCGAGTTCGCGGGCGAACTTGCGGATGCTGGGGGAGGCGTGCGGCAGGTTGGACTGGAGGACGGCGGGTTCGTGGGCGGGGAGCGCCGTTTGCACCGCACCACCCTCCGTTCGCACTGAGCTTGTCGAAGTGCTTGCGGGAGTTGCAGCGGCCTTCGAGGCAGGGGCTTCGACAGGCTCAGCCCGAACGGTGTTCACGGCACCGGCCGCAGCCTGCACC
Source organism: Rhizobacter sp. SG703 (assembly GCF_012275445.1). Lineage (GTDB taxonomy): Bacteria > Pseudomonadota > Gammaproteobacteria > Burkholderiales > Burkholderiaceae_C > Rhizobacter. Next base: position 687,548 of record NZ_JAAZQK010000001.1, read on the forward strand.
GTCGCAATCAGCGAGCCCTTCTTGACCTTGTCGCCGACCTTCACCTTCAGGTCCTTGACGACGCCGGCGTGCGACGACGGGATCTCCATCGAGGCCTTGTCGCTCTCGACGGTGATCAACGACTGCTCGGCCTTGATCGTGTCGCCCGGCTTGATGAACACCTCGATCACCGAGACCTCGTCGAAATCGCCGATGTCGGGGATCACCACGTCGACGACGCCGCCGGAAGCAGGTGCCGCGGATTCCGTTCGCACCGGGCTTGTCGAAGTGGACGCAGCGGCCTGCGAGGCAGGGGCTTCGACAGGCTCAGCCCGAACGGGAGCGGGCGCGGGAGCAGCGGCACCCGGTGCGGCGCCAGCGCCAGCCGCCTCGATCACCAGCAGCGGCGTCCCCTCGTTGATCTTGTCGCCGAGCTTGACCTTCAGCTCCTTCACGACGCCGGCGTGCGACGACGGGATCTCCATCGAGGCCTTGTCGCTCTCCACCGTGACGAGCGACTGCTCGGCCTTCACGGTGTCGCCCGGCTTCACGAGCAACTCGATGATCTCGACATCCTTGAAGTCGCCGATGTCGGGGACTTTCACTTCCACCAATGCCATGCTGGGTCTCCGGCGTGTTCTTGTGGCGTAGCCGTTCAGGCGTACAGCGGGTTGATCTTGTCAGCGTTGATGCCGTATTTCCTGATCGCCTCGGCGACCTTCTCGGCCGGCAGCGTGCCCTCGTCGGCCAGCGCCTTCAGCGCGGCGACCACGACGTAGTGCCGGTTCACCTCGAAGTGCTCGCGCAGCTTGCTGCGGAAGTCGCTGCGACCGAAACCGTCGGTGCCCAGCACCTTGTAGCTGCGGCCCTTCGGAATGAACGCGCGGATCTGGTCGGCGTAGTTCTTCATGTAGTCGGTCGACGCGATCACCGGGCCGGCGTACTTGTCGAGCTGCTGCGCGACGAACGGCACGCGCGGTTTCTCGGTCGGGTGCAGCAGGTTCCAGCGTTCGCAGTCCTGGCCGTCGCGCGCCAGCTCGTTGAAGCTCGGGCAGCTCCAGATGTTGGCCGACACGCCCCAGTCCTTGGCCAACAGCTCCTTCGCGGCGATCGATTCGCGCAGGATCGTGCCCGAGCCGAGCAGGTTCACGCGCGGCGTCTTCTTCGCGCCCTCTTCCAGCAGGTACATGCCCTTGATGATCTGCTCTTCGGTGCCGGCCTTCAGGCCCGGCATCGGGTAGTTCTCGTTCAGCAGCGTCAGGTAGAAGTACACGTTCTCCTGCTGCTCGACCATGCGTTTCAGGCCATGGTGCAGGATCACGCCCACCTCGTGCGCGAAGGTCGGGTCGTAGCTGATGCAGTTCGGGATCGTGCCGGCCAGGATGTGGCTGTGGCCGTCTTCGTGCTGCAGGCCTTCGCCGTTCAGCGTCGTGCGGCCCGAGGTGCCGCCCAGCAGGAAGCCGCGCGCCTGCATGTCGCCGGCGGCCCAGGCCAGGTCGCCGATGCGCTGGAAGCCGAACATCGAGTAGTAGACGTAGAACGGCACCATGATGCGGTTGTTCGTCGAGTACGACGTGGCCGCCGCGATCCAGCTGCTCATGCCGCCGGCCTCGTTGATGCCTTCCTGCAGGATCTGGCCGGCCTTGTCCTCGCGGTAGTACATCACCTGGTCCTTGTCGACCGGCGTGTACTGCTGCCCCGCGGGGTTGTAGATGCCGATCTGGCGGAACAGGCCTTCCATGCCGAAGGTGCGCGCCTCGTCGACGAGGATCGGCACCGCGCGCGGGCCGAGTTCCTTGTCGCGCAGCAGCTGCGTCAGGAAGCGCACGTAGGCCTGCGTGGTCGAGATCTCGCGGCCTTCGGCGGTCGGCTCGAGCACCGCCTTGAAGGTCTCCAGCTCGGGCACCTTCAGTTGCTCGTCGGCCTTGGTGCGGCGGTGCGGCAGGTAGCCGCCCAGCGCCTTGCGTCGGGCGTGCAGATACTGCATCTCCGGCGTGTCGTCGGCCGGCTTGTAGAACGGGATCTCGGCCAGCTTGTCGTCCGGAATCGGAATGTTGAAGCGGTCGCGGAAGGCGCGCACATCCTCGTCGACCAGCTTCTTGGTCTGGTGGGCGGTGTTCTTGCCTTCGCCGATCTTGCCCATGCCATAGCCCTTGACGGTCTTGATCAGCATCACCGTCGGCTGGCCCTTGTGCTTGGTCGCGCGGTCGTACGCGGCGTAGACCTTGTGCGGGTCGTGGCCGCCGCGCTGCAGGCGCCAGACTTCCTCGTCGCTCATCTTCGCGACCATCTCCAGCATCTTCGGATGGCGGCCGAAGAAGTTCTTGCGCACGAAGGCGCCGTCGTTCGCCTTGAAGGCCTGGTAGTCGCCGTCGACGGTGTCCATCATCACCTTGCGCAGGATGCCGTCCTTGTCCTTCGCGAGCAGCGGATCCCAGTAGCTGCCCCACAGCAGCTTGATGACGTTCCAGCCGGCACCGCGGAACTCGCCTTCGAGTTCCTGGATGATCTTGCCGTTGCCGCGCACCGGGCCGTCCAGGCGCTGCAGGTTGCAGTTGACGACGAAGATCAGGTTGTCGAGCTTCTCGCGCGCGGCCAGGCCGATCGCGCCGAGCGATTCGGGTTCGTCCATCTCGCCGTCGCCGCAGAACACCCACACCTTGCGGTTCTCGGTGTTCGCGATGCCGCGGGCGTGCAGGTACTTCAGGAAACGCGCCTGGTAGATCGCCATCAGCGGGCCCAGGCCCATCGAGACAGTCGGGAACTGCCAGAACTCGGGCATCAGCTTCGGGTGCGGGTAGCTGGAGATGCCCTTGCCGTCGACCTCCTGGCGGAAGTTCAGCAGCTGCTCCTCGCTCAGCCGGCCTTCCATGTACGCGCGGGCGTAGACGCCGGGCGACGAATGCCCCTGGATGTACAGCAGGTCGCCGCCATGGCCTTCGCTCTCGGCATGCCAGAAATGGTTGAAGCCGGTGCCGAACATCGTCGCGAGCGATGCGAACGACGAGATGTGGCCACCCAGGTCGCCACCGTCGGCGGGGTGCAGGCGGTTGGCCTTGACCACCATCGCCATCGCGTTCCAGCGCATGTAGGCGCGCAGTCGCTCCTCGATCTCGACGTTGCCGGGCGAATGCTCCTCCTGGTCGACCGGGATGGTGTTGACGTAGGCGGTGTTGGCCGAGAACGGCACGTCGATGCCGGCCTGCCGGGCGTGGTCGATCAGCTGCTCGAGCAGGAAGTGCGCGCGCTCGCCGCCTTCGGCACCGATCACCGCCGACAGGGCGTCCAGCCATTCGCGGGTTTCCTGCGAGTCGGCATCGTTCGCCGAGTCGCCGAGGAAAGACTCCGGGTTTGCAGCCATGCTTGTCTCCGTAAGGTTCAACTTTTTGGGGCGGCGGCAGTGTCGCACAACTCAAAAAGCTTTCCAAATTGCGCGACATCGTTTCGTATTATGGAATTCCCCGGGGCGCGGGTCGCTCCGGACGGGCTCCCTCGGGCGGGCCCTCGATAATCGCTCCATGCAGCCGTTGAACACCCCTCCTCCACGCAGCGCCCCTCTCCCCGGCGCGGCGCAGAGAATCTTCGGGCTCTGGTGGCGGCGCCAGTCGCTCGCCCGCCAGGACCGCTTCGCGACGCTGGGTCCGCTGGTGTCGGTGCTGCTGTTCCTGGCGGCGATCATCCTGGCCTTCTGGTACCTGCGCAACGAGGAATTCGAGCGCGAGCAGGAATCGGTCAAGCGCGACACCGAGATCGCGCAGCAGCAGATCCGGCTGCGGCTGATCGAGAACCAGGAGCAGCTGGTGCGCATCGCGCGCGAGATCGCGACCCGCACCATCGACCAGGACGAGTTCCTCGGCCAGGCCGCGAGCTTCACCCGCGAGCGCCCCGAGATCACGAACCTGATCTGGGTCGGCGCGAACCGCAGCCGGCGCGCCGGCTACGCGGCCACCGGCTTCCACCCGGAAAGCGGCTTCGGCGGCGAGGAGAGCAGCACCTCGGTGCCCAAGGAAGGCGCGAAGACCGCGCCCGAGGCCGCCTTCACCGCGGCGCGCGACCTGCGCCAGCCGGTGTATTCGCGGCCGTTCACCGACCTGTACGGCGCCGCGGTGTTCCAGGTGCAGGTGCCGCTGCTCGACCGCAGCGCGTTCTCGGGCACGCTGATCGCCGAGTACTCGATCGAATCGCTGATGCGCTACTTCATCCCGGCCGAGGTGTCGACGCGGCATTCGGTGACGCTGGTCGACGGCCAGGACCGCATCCTCGCAAGCACCGTGACGCCGATGCCCGGCCAGCAGAACCGCCGCTCGGCCACCACCATCGTGCACGACGTGCCGCTCGCGCCGGCCGGCAACGGCCTGGTGCTGCGCGGCCAGGGCTACCGCACCTCGATCGGGCTGATCAGCAACACCCTCTTCTGGATGGTCGCGGCCCTGTCGGTGCTGACGGTCTGGATGCTGCTCGGCACCTGGCGCCACATGCGCCGGCGGCTGCAGATCCAGAGCACGCTGGTGTCGGAGACCAACTTCCGGCGCGCGATGGAAAACTCGATGCTGACCGGCATGCGCGCGATGGACATGGAAGGCCGCATCACCTACGTGAACCCGGCCTTCTGCGCGATGACCGGCTTCAGCGAGGCCGAGCTGATCGGCCGCGTGCCGCCGTTCCCGCACTGGCCGCCCGAGCGCATCGACGAGAACACCCGGCTGCTGCAGCAGGAGCTGCAGGGCCGCAGCCCGGCCGGTGGCATCGAGGTGAAGGTGATGCGCAAGGACGAATCGCAGTTCGACGCGCGCATGTACGTCTCGCCGCTGATCGACCCGAAGGGGCTGCAGACCGGCTGGATGACCTCGATGACCAACATCACCGAGGCCAAGCGGGTGCGCGACCAGCTGTCGGCCTCGCACGAGCGCTTCACCACCGTGCTCGAAGGGCTGGACGCCGCGGTGTCGGTGCTGTCGGTGCAGCAGGGCGAGCTGCTGTTCGCGAACCGCTCGTACCGGCTGTGGTTCGGTGCCGATGCGCGCGGCCATGCGCTGCTGGCCGGCGGCGACCCCGGCCTGCCGGTGATCGGCGGGCTGTCGGCCTTCGGCGACGACGGCGATTCGGTCGACAGCTTCGGCGGCCTGCCGACGCAGGAGCTGACCGAGGTCGGCTCGGATGCGCGCGAGGTCTACATCGACCCGCTGCAGAAGTGGTTCGACGTGCGCGCGCGCTACCTGCAGTGGACCGACGGGCGGCTTGCGCAGATGCTGATCGCCACCGACATCACCGGCCGCCGCAACGCCGAGACGCAGGCCGCGCAGCAGGCCGAGAAGGCGCAGGTGACGAGCCGGCTGGTGACGATGGGCGAGATGGCCTCGTCGGTCGCGCACGAGCTGAACCAGCCGCTGACCGCGATCACGAACTACTGCAACGGCATGGTCTCGCGCGTGAAGGGCGACGCGATCCAGAAGGACGACCTGATCGCCGCGCTCGAGAAGACCGCGCGCCAGGCCGAGCGCGCCGGGCAGATCATCCGGCGCATCCGCGCGTTCGTGAAGCGCAGCGAGCCGCAGCGCCAGCCGGCGCAGGCGCAGAGCATCGTCGAGGATGCGGTGGAGCTGGCCAACATCGAACTGCGCCGGCGCAACGTGGCGGTGCACGTCTATGTCGCGCAGCGCCTGCCGACGCTGATGGTCGACCCGATCCTGATCGAGCAGGTGGTGCTGAACCTGCTGAAGAACGCGGCCGAGGCGATCGACATGGCGCAGCTGCCGCAGGCGCGCCGCAACATCGAGATGCGCGTGGTGCCCAAGCACACGCCGGAAGAAGGCGGCGTGATCGAGTTCAGCGTGACCGACAGCGGCCCCGGGCTGAAGGAGGAAGTGATCGCGCGGCTGTACGAGGCCTTCTTCTCGACCAAGGCCGAGGGCCTGGGCATCGGGTTGTCCCTGTGCCGCTCGATCATCGAGAGCCACCGCGGCCGTATCCGTGCACAGAACCTCTACAATGGCGACCTCGCCGTCGGGTGCCGCTTCAGCTTCACGCTGCCTGTGGAAACCGCCAAATCTGCCGGCCTGGAGCCGGCGCTGCCATGAGACTGCATCGATGAGCTTGATTCCGAAAAAGGGCACGGTCTATGTGGTCGACGACGACGAGGCTGTGCGCGACTCGCTGCAATGGCTGCTCGAAGGCAAGGACTACCGCGTCAAGTGCTTCGATTCCTCCGAATCGTTCCTGTCCCGCTTCGACCCCCGCGAGGTCGCCTGCCTGATCGCCGACATCCGCATGGACGGCATGAGCGGGCTCGAACTGCAAGACCGGTTGCTGGAGCGCAAGTCGCCGCTGCCGGTCGTCTTCATCACCGGCCATGGCGACGTGCCGATGGCGGTCACGACGATGAAGAAGGGCGCGATGGACTTCATCGAGAAGCCCTTCAAGGAAGAAGAACTGCTCGGCCTGGTCGAGCGCATGCTCGACCAGGCGCGCAGCGCGTTCTCGCACCACCAGGAAGCCGCCAGCCGCGACGCGCTGCTGTCGCGGCTGACGACCCGCGAGGCGCAGGTGCTCGAGCGCATCGTCGCAGGCCGGCTCAACAAGCAGATCGCCGACGACCTGGGCATCAGCATCAAGACGGTCGAGGCGCACCGCGCCAACATCATGGAGAAGCTGAACGCGAACACCGTGGCCGACCTCCTCAAGATTGCCCTCGGCGCCCAAGCCAAGGCCTGACATCCACCCCATCCTGAAGGCCGCTACCGAAGCGGCCTTTTTCGTTTCTGGAGCCCCCCATGACCGCACAACTGATCGACGGCAACGCCCTCGCCAGGCAGGTTCGCGCCGAAGTCGCGCAACGTGCCGCCGCCCTCACCGCCCGCGGCCACCGGCCTGGCTTGGCGGTGATCCTGGTCGGCGACGACCCGGCCTCGCAGGTCTACGTGAAGCACAAGGTCAACGACTGCGAAACCAGCGGCGTGCGCTCGGTGCTCGAGAAGTACGACGCGGCGCTGCCCGAGGCCGAGCTGCTGGCGCGCATCGCCGCGCTGAACGCCGACCCGACGATCCACGGCATCCTGGTGCAGATGCCGCTGCCGAAGCACATCGATCCGCAGAAGGTCATCGAGGCGATCTCGCCGCTGAAGGACGTCGACGGCTTCCATGTGCAGAGCGCCGGCGCGCTGATGGTCGGCCGCCCCGGCTTCCTGCCGTGCACGCCGTACGGCTGCATGAAGCTGATCGCCACCACCGGCATCGCGCTGCGCGGCAGGAATGCCGTCGTGATCGGCCGCAGCAACACCGTCGGCAAGCCGATGGCCCAGCTGCTCTTGCAGGCCAACGCCACCGTCACCATCTGCCACAGCGCGACGTCCGACATCGGCCTCTTCACGCGCCAGGCCGATGTCGTCGTCGCGGCGGTCGGCAAGCGCAATGTGCTCACCGCCGACATGGTCAAACCGGGCGCGGTGGTCATCGACGTGGGCATGAACCGCAAGGACGACGGCAAGCTCGCCGGCGACGTGGACTTCGACGGCGTCTCCCAGGTCGCCGGCTGGATCACGCCGGTGCCGGGTGGCGTCGGACCCATGACCCGTGCGATGCTCCTGGTCAACACCCTGGAGGCCGCGGAGCGATTCGCGCAGGGTTGACGCGCCACCCCCGGTGGCGGCACTTCGGTCACTTCACAAGGGAGATGAAAACAATGAACGAGATCAATCCACTGCTGGTTCCCGATGCACTGCTCGACTTCTCGGCGATCCGCGCCGCGCACGTTGCACCGGCGATGGCGCAGTTGCTGACCGAGGCCGAGGAAGCGCTCGACAAGGTCACGAGCGACGCGGTGCCGGCCGACTACGACGCGATGTCGGCGGTGCTCGACGTCGCGACCGAACGCCTCGGCCGTGCCTGGGGCGCGGTGCACCACCTGACCGCGGTGGCCGACACGCCGGAACTGCGCGCGGCGTACAACGAGCAGCTGCCGGCCGTCACCGAATTCCACACCCGGCTCGGTGCCGATGAGCGGCTCTACGCGAAGTACAAGCGGATCGCCAACAGCCCGGCCGCCGCCGCGCTCAGCGCGCCGCGCCGCCAGGCGCTGTCGAACGCGATGCGCGATTTCGTGCTGTCGGGGGCCGAGCTGAAGGGCGCCGACCGCGACCGCTACGCGCAGATCCAGGACCGCCTGGCCGCGCTGTCGCAGACCTATTCCGAGCACGTGCTCGATGCGACCGACGGCTTCGCGCTGTACGTCGACGAGGCCGAGCTGGCCGGCGTGCCGGCCGACGTGGTCGCCGCGGCCCGCGCCGCCGCCGAGGCCGACGGCAAGCCGGGCCACAAGATCACGCTGCACTTCCCGAGCTACTTCCCGGTGATGCAGTACGGCAGCAACCGCGCGCTGCGCGAGAAGCTGTACGTGGCCTACGTGACCCGCGCGAGCGAGGCCGGTCCGGCGGCGCTCGACAACAGCGCGGTGATGCGCGAGCTGCTCGACCTGCGCCAGGAAGAAGCCAGGCTGCTCGGCTATGCGAGCTTCGCCGAGGTGTCGCTGGTGCCGAAGATGGCCGATTCGCCGCAGCAGGTCACCGGCTTCCTGCGCGACCTGGCGCAGCGCGCCCGCCCCTACGCCGAGCGCGACCTGGCCGAGCTGCGCGCCTTCGCCCGCAGCGAGCTCGGGATCGACGAGCTGCAGGCCTGGGATTTTCCGTACGCCAGCGAGAAGCTGAAGGAGAACCGCTACGCGTTCAGCGACCAGGAGGTCAAGCCGTACTTCACCGAGACCAAGGTGCTCGACGGGCTGTTCCGCATCATCGAGACGCTGTTCGAGGTCAGCATCCGCGCCGACAGCGCGCCGGTCTGGCACCCGGGCGTGCGCTTCTTCCGCATCGAGCGCCAGGGCGAGCTGGTCGGGCAGTTCTACCTCGACCCGTATGCGCGCCCCGGCAAGCGGCCCGGCGCGTGGATGGACGACGTCTGCGGCCGCTGGGCGCGCCCCGACGGCCGCACGCAGACGCCGGTCGCGCACCTGGTGTGCAACTTCGCATCGCCGGTCGAGGTCGACGGCAAGCGCCGCCCGGCGCTGCTGACGCATGACGACGTGACGACGCTGTTCCACGAATTCGGCCACGGCCTGCACCACATGCTGACGCAGGTGAACGACGTCGGCGTGGCCGGCATCTCCGGCGTCGAATGGGACGCGGTCGAGCTGCCGAGCCAGTTCATGGAGAACTTCTGCTGGGAGTGGGACGTGCTGAAGCGGCTGACTTCCCACGTCGACACCGGCGAGCCGCTGCCGCGTGCGCTGTTCGACAAGATGCTCGCCGCGAAGAACTTCCAGAGCGGGCTGCAGACGCTGCGCCAGATCGAGCTCTCGCTGTTCGACATGCGCCTGCATGCCGAACCGGGCTCGCAGGCCGACATCCAGAAGCTGCTCGACGAGGTGCGCGCCGAGGTGGCGGTGCTGGTGCCACCGCGCTTCAACCGCTTCCAGCACGGCTTCTCACATATTTTTTCCGGCGGTTACGCGGCCGGCTACTACAGCTACAAGTGGGCCGAAGTGCTGAGCGCCGACGCGTGGAGCGCCTTCGAAGAGGCCGGCGCGCTCGACATCGCCACGGGGCGGCGCTACCGGCAGGCCATCCTCGAGGCGGGCGGCAGCCGTCCGGCGATGGAGAGCTTCAAGGCCTTCCGCGGCCGCGAGCCGAGCATCGATGCGTTGTTGCGACACCAAGGCATGGCTTAGGCGAGCCGGCCCTGATGAAGTAAATTCGGACGCAAACACATTCAGCGTTGTTGGAGCCCTCATGAACCGATCCACTTTCCGCACGTTCGCCCGTCACTTCAGCCTGGCGGCGCCGACGCTGCTGGCCACGCTGTTCACCGCGCTGCCCGCGCACGCGCTGTACAAGGTGGTCGGCCCCGACGGCAAGATCACCTACACCGACCGGCCGGCGGTCAGCCCCGAGAACAAGGTGCAGTCGGTCAACAGCAACGGTGGCGTGTCCGACGACGTCGCGCTGCCGTACGAGCTGCGCCAGATCGCGCAGCGCTTCCCGGTGACGCTGTACGGCGCCAAGGATTGCCCGCCCTGCGACATGGCCCGCCAGCTGCTGCGCCAGCGCGGCATCCCGTTCACCGAGAAGTCGATCTCGACCAAGGAAGACGGCGACGCGCTGCAACGCATCACCGGCGGCCGCGACCTGCCGGCCGCGACCATCGGCGCGCAGGTGCTGCGCGGCTTCCAGCGCGAAGACTGGTCGAGCTACCTCGATGCCGCGGCGTATCCGAAGGAATCGAAGCTGCCGGCCAGCTACACGCAGGGCAGCGCCACGCCGCTGACCGAGCCGAAGCAGGCGGTGAAGGCGAACACGCCGCAGAACGGCAATGCGCCGGCGGCGCAAGCGCCTCAGTCGTCGGGCGACAGCGGCAGCACCGGCAGCAACCCAGCCGGCATCAAGTTCTAGGTCGAAGAAGCGGGCCGAGCGCCGGGCCGCCCCAAGCCGGCCCGCATCCCCCTGGGGGATCGGTCGGCGTACTCGACGACCGAGGGGTTGTCATTCACCGGATCCGGCGCGCCTGCCAGCTGCCGGCACCGACCGCCAGCCCCATCATCCAGAACAGCGACGCGGCCCCCAGTGCCGCACCGAAGGCGCCGAACAGCAGCGGCATCAGCGTGCTGGACCCGTTCAGCGCCATCGACCGGAACGCGATGGCCTCGCCATGGCGCTCGTGCGGCGTGATGTGGTGCAGCGTCGACATCACCATCGGCTGCACCGCCCCGAGCGCCAGCCCCAGCAGCGACGCGCAGCAAGCCATCAGCCAGGCCGAGTGCACGAACGGATAGATGCCGAAGATCGCCGCGACCCACAGCATCGCACCGGTCAGCACCTGCGATTCGCTCAGGCGGTGCGCGAGGACCGGGATCAGCAGCCGCACCGCCACCACCGACGTCGCGAACAGCCCGAGCACCAGCCCGATCGCACCGGCGCTCATGCCGCGCTCGTGCCCGAGGATCGGCACGACGAAGGAATGCACGTCCCAGCTGGCCGACAGCAGCCAGTTCACCAGCAGCAGCCGGCGCAAGGCCGGTGAGCGCAGCAGGTCCCACGAACTCTGGCGCGCCGCCGTGGCGGAGGCGCGCGGCACGTCGGCCTCGGCCGGCACGTAGCGGGCCGACACCAGCGCCGCCAGCGGCATCAGCATCAGCACCGCGAACGCGACCCGGAAGCCCATCTGGTCGATCAGCAGCCCGGCGGTCACCGGTCCGACGACGTTCGACAAGGCCGGCGCCAGCCCGAGCCAGCTGAAGACGCGGATGCGTTCGGTCGCATCGGTGGCCATGCGGCCGGCGGTGCGCTGGATCGTGATCAGGCCGAAGTTCGAGCCGGCGCCGGTCAGGATGGCCGCCAGGCACATCGCGAGGTAGTGGCTGCTGAGCGCGGCGATGGTGCCGCCCGCGAGCGACAGCGCGACCCCCAGCCGCATCGGCACGTGGTAGCCCCGACGGTCCGCGAGCCGCCCGGCCGGCAGCGACAGCAGCACCGGCGCCGCAGCGAACAGCGCCATCAGCAGCCCGACCGTCCACTCCGCCTGCCCTTGCTTCAGCGCCTGCAGCGGCGCCGCCATCCGCACCCCCGCCATGCACGAATGCAAGCTGATCTGACCGAGGATCAACGCGAGCAGCGGGCGGGAGAATTGCGCCATGTCGTGGTGTCAGGAAACCTCAGGCATCGCTTTCGGGAAGATCCGGGACGATGGCGTCGTCGTCGCGCGGCAGCGCCAGCGGCAGCAAGGCCTGCGCATGCGTCTCGGTGACCGCCTCGACCGACTTCAGCTTGCGCGCCATCACGTTGGCCCGCGTCTGCGCCTGGTCGATCGTGTTGCTGGCCTCGTCGAGCTTCTTCTTGGTCTTCGCGAGCACGTCGCCGAACTTCGCGAACTCGGTCTTCACCGCGCCCAGCACCTCCCACACCTCGACCGAGCGCTTCTCCAGCGCCAGCGTGCGGAAGCCCATCTGCAGGCTGTTCAGCGTGGCCAGCAGCGTGGTCGGCCCGGCCAGCATCACGTGGTGCTCGCGCTGCAGCGATTCGACCAGCCCCGGCCGGCGCAGCGCCTCGGCATACAGGCCTTCGGTCGGCACGAACAGGATCGCGAAATCGGTGGTGTGCGGCGGCGAGACGTACTTGTCGTGGATGGATCGAGCCTCGAGCCGCAGCCGCGTCTCGATGGCCTTCGCGGCCACCTCGACCGCCGCCGGATCGGCGCGGTCCTGCGCATCCAGCAAGCGTTCGTAGTCTTCGCGCGGGAACTTCGCGTCGACCGGCAGCCACAGCGGCACGCCGTCGACCCGCTGCCCCGGCAGCCGGATCGCGAACTCGACCCGCGCACCGCTGCCCGGCACCGTCTCGACGTTGACGGCGTACTGCTCCGGCGTGAACACCTGTTCCAGCAGGCCGGCCAGCTGCACCTCGCCGAAGATGCCGCGCGTCTTGACGTTGGTCAGCACGCGGTTCAGCGAGCCGACATCGCGCGCCAGGTTCTGCATCTCGCCGAGGCCCTTGTGCACCTGGTCGAGCCGGTCGGCGACCAGCTTGAAGCTTTCGCCCAGCCGCTGCTCGAGCGTGGCATGCAGCTTCTCGTCGACGGTGGCGCGCATCTGCTCGAGCTTCTTCTCGTTGTCGGCCTGGATCGCCGACAGCTTTTGCTCGACCGCGCCGCGCATCTCGGTCAGGCGTTGGTCGTTGGACTGCGACAGCGAGCGCAGCTGATCGGCCAGCGTGTCGGCGAAGCGCTTCAGCGCATTGGCCTGCTGCTCGGCCAGCCGCGCCAGCGTGGCCTCTTGCGCCTGCTGCGTGGCGGCCAGCTGGGTGCGGAAGCTGTCGATCTGCTCGTTCTGCGTGCGCGCGACGTCGCCCTGTTGCGCGAGCAGCGTCTGCTGGAAGCTCGCGAGCGTCTGCCCCAGTTCCTGCCGCGTGCCCTGCGCGCTGCGGGCCACTTCATCGCGCAACTCGCGTTCCAGGCGTTCGAGCCGGCCCAGGTGGTCGGTGCCCGCATCGGGCCGCCGCAGCGCGAGCCAGAGCGTCAGCAGCAGGACAAGAACGAGGAGTGCGAGCGATATCCAGTCGAGGAGCATTCGCGCATTCTCGCAGCAGCGGCTATGCCGAGCTGCGCAGTGGGGCAGGCAGCAGGCGCTTTTCGATCGCGTCGAAACCGTATTGCACCAGCAGCGCGAGCACCGCCGCCGGCAACGCGCCGGCCAGCATCGCCGCGGTGTCGTTGACCGCCAGGCCGGCGACGATGCGCTCGCCATAGCCGCCGGCGCCGATGAAGGCCGCCACCGTCGCGGTGCCGACGTTGATCACCGCCGCGGTCTTGATGCCCGCCAGCAGCGTCGGCGCCGCCAGCGGCAGCTGCACATGGCGCAGCGCCTGCCGCGGCGTCAGGCCGAGCGACAGTGCAGCCTGCGCCAGCCCGGCCGACACGCCCTGCAGCCCGGCATGCGTGTTGCGCACGATCGGCAGCAAGGCGTAGAGGAACAGCGCGATCAGCGCCGGCAGCAGCCCGATGCTGCCGACCACCGCGATCAGGAAGGCCAGCAGCGCGAGCGACGGCACCGTCTGCAGCACCGACACCGCGCCCATCACCAGTCCGGCGCTGCGCGGCCAGCGCCAGGCCGCGACACCGAGCGGCACGCCGACCAGCACCGCGACCGCCAGCGAGCCGAACACCAGCAGCAGGTGCTGCCCGGTGAGCCGCGCGAAATCGGGGCCGAACAGCCGCTGCGCGAAGGTGATCGGCTTCGAGGCCGCCACCGCGCTGCTCGACAGGAACTGCCGCGCGACCTCGGCGAAGCTCTTGCCGTCGAGCTCGACCTGGGCGTTCAGCGAGATCATCGCCGCCTCGTCGATGCGGCCGGCCAGCGCCTGCAGCGGCGCCGGGTCGAGTGCGGCCCGCATCAGCAGCACCGCGTCGTATTTCGGGAAGAAGTTCAGGTCGTCCTTCAGCACGCGCAGCTTGTAGCGGCCGACCTTGGCATCGGTGCTGTAGATATCGATCAGGTCGACGCGATGCGCTGCGATCGCGTCGTAGGCCAGGCCGTGGTCCAGCCCGGCCGGCTTGTCGTAGGCGAGGCGGTACGCCGCCTTCAGCGCCGGCCAGCCGTCGGCACGCTCCAGGAACTCGTGCGACAGCCCCGGCCGCAGCGCCGCCGCCTGCGGCTTCAACAGGTCGGAGATGCGCTCGATGCCCAGTTGCTGCGCCTGCGATTCGAGCATCGCGATCGCATAGGTGTCGTTGAAGCCGAGCGGCACCGCGGCCTTCAGCCCGCGCGGTGCGAGCCACGTGTTCAGCTCGTCGAGCGACGGGTTGCCCTCGCGCTTCAGCAGCTCGCGCACGATGGTGCCGGTGTACTCGGGGTAGACGTCGACCGCGCCGCTGGACAGCGCCTGCTCGAGGATGCCGGTGTTGCCCAGCCCCTGCTTGTGCGTGGCCGGGATGCCGGCGCGCTCGTAGGTCTGGCGCACGATCTCGCCGAGCACGTACGACTCGGTGAAGCGCTTGGAGCCGACGGTGACGCTGTCGGCCGCGTGCACGGCAGCGCCGCAGGCCATCATCAGCAGGCCGACGGCTGCGGCGCGCAACGCCTTCATCCCTTCAGCGCCGCCGCGTTGATCGGGGTCGGCGGGTGGCCGGCTTGCGGCCCGAAGCCCAGCGCGGCGATCAGGTTGTCGGCCGCGAGGTTGGCCATCGCGCGCCGCGTCGCGATGGTGGCGCTCGCGATGTGCGGCGTCAGCACGACGTTCGGCACCGCCAGCAGCGCCGGGTTCAACGCCGGCTCGCCTTCGAACACATCGAGCCCGGCCGCCGCGATGCGCCGCTCGGCCAGCGCCTGCGCGAGCGCCGCGTCGTCGACGACCCCGCCGCGCGCGATGTTGGTCAGCGTGGCCGTTCGCTTCATCTGCGCCAGCTCGGCCGCGCCGACCGCATGGTGCGAGGCCGGCGAGTACGGCACGACGATCACCAGGTGGTCCGCATCGCGCAGCAGCGCTTCTTTGGACACGTAGCTGGCGCGGCACTCGGCCTCGATGCCGGGCGCAAGCCGGGAGCGGTTGTGGTAGATCACCTTCATGCCGAAGCCGTGCGCGCCGCGCTTCGCGATGCCCTGGCCGATGCGGCCCATGCCGAGGATGCCGAGCGTCGCGCCGTGGACGTCGCTGCCGGCGAACATCTCGTAGGACCACTTCTTCCATTCGCCCCGGCGCAGGAAGTGCTCCGATTCGGCGATGCGCCGCGCGGTGGCCATCATCAGCGCGAAGCCGAAGTCGGCGGTGGTCTCGGTCAGCACGTCGGGCGTGTTGGTGCACAGCACGCCGCGCGCGCTGCAGGCGTCGACGTCGATGTTGTTGTAGCCGACCGCCATGTTGCACACCGCCTTCAGCTGCGGATTGGCGTCGAGCACCTCGGCGTCGAAGCGCTCGCTGCCGGTGGCGAACACGCCCTGCTTGCCGGCCAGGTGCTGGATCAGCTCGGCTTTCGTGAAGACGCGGTCGGCCGGGTTGTCCTCGACGTCGAAGTGCGCCCGCAGGCGGTCGACGACATCGGGGAACACGGCACGCGAGACGAGTACGGCAGGCTTCATGTCAGATCCTCTTCAACGGGAAACCAAGGTCAGAACCAGATCAGCGTCATCAGCACGAACAGCGGCAGCAGCACGGCCATCGACCAGCCCATGTAGCCGAAGAAGCCGGGCATCCGGATGCCGCGGCTTTCGGCCACCGCCTTGACCATCAAGTTGGGCGCGTTGCCGATGTACGAGTTGGCTCCCATGAACACCGAGCCGGCGGAGATCGCCACCAGCGTGGCCGCATGCTGCGTCATCAACTGCTGCGCATCGCCGCCCGCGGCATTGAAGAACACCAGGTAGGTCGGCGCATTGTCCAGAAACGACGACAGCACGCCCGAAGCCCAGAAATACATCCCCGGCAGCGGCGCGCCATCCGGCCCGGTGACGGCCGAGACGATCGCCCCGAACGGCCCGTGCACGCCGGCCCGCAGCATCGCGATGACCGGGATGATGGTCAGGAAGATGCCGGCGAACAGCTTCGCGACCTCGACGATCGGCCCGAAGCTGAACTGGTTCTGCGCATGCGCCGACGGCGGCGTCGCGAACCACGACACGGCGGCGATCGCGAGCAGCCCGAGGTCGCGCAGCAGGCCTTGCCAGGTGAGTTCGGCACCGGCGACCGTGAACGCGACGCCGCCCTGCCAGACACCGCTCATCAGGATCAGCCCGGCCACGCCGGCCAGCAGCGGCAGGTTGATCGCGCCGTCGACGCCGAATCCACCGGGATCGCGGGTGTCGGGGGTCGGGTCGACGCGGCGCGGTACCTCGCGGCTGCAGTACCAGCGGTCGAGCAGCCAGAAGATGCCGAGCAGCGAGCCGACCATGAACAGCGTGTGCGGCAGCAGGTGCACCAGCGTCCAGCTGAACGCGACGCCCTGCAGGAAGCCGAGGAACAGCGGCGGGTCGCCCAGCGGCGTCAGCGCGCCGGCCGCATTCGACACGATGAAGATGAAGAACACCACGATGTGCGCGGTGTGGCGGCGCTGGTCGTTGGCGCGGATCAGCGGGCGGATCATCAGCATCGACGCGCCGGTGGTGCCCATCACGCTGGCAAGCACCGCGCCGATCGCCATCAGCGCGACGTTCATGCCCGGGCCGCCGTGCAGGTTGCCGCGCACGAAGATGCCGCCGGCGACGATGAACAGCGTGGCCAGCAGCACGATGAACGGGATGTACTCGCCGACCGCGGCATGCACCAGGCCGTGCCATGCAGCGTCGACCCCCGACAGCGCCGCCTGCGGCAGCACATAGGCCAGCGCCCAGGCGGCCACCACCTTGCCATAGTGCCGGTGCCAGAAGCCCGGCACCGCCAGCGGCATCAGCGCGATCGACAGCAGCAGGCCCGCGAACGGAAGGCCCCACAACGGCCCGGGCATCAGCCGAGGAACCGGGTGAAGCCGGCCACCGGCTCGCGCTCGGTCACCAGCGTGTTCTCGACCGCGGCCGGGTCGGCGAAACCGAGCGACATGCCGCAGACCAGCATCTCGTCGTCGGCCGCGCCGAGCCGCGGCAGGATGATGCGGTGGAACTGCGTGAACGCCGCCTGCGGGCAGGTGTCGAGGCCGCGGGCGCGCGCGGCCACCATGATGTTCTGCAGGAACATGCCGTAGTCCAGCCAGCTGCCCTGCTGCATCACGCGGTCGATCGTGAACATCAGGCCGACCGGCGCATCGAAGAACACGTAGTTGCGGCCGTGCTGCGCATGCATGCGCGGCTTGTCGCCCTTGGCGATGCCGAGCAGCCCGTACAGGTCCCAGCCGACCTTGCGACGCCGGTCGATGTAGGGCGGACGCCATTCGACCGGGTAGTAGGCGTATTCCTCGCGGTGCCGCGCGGCCTCGGCCGGGTCGTCGTAGACGGCGGTGATGTCGCGCGCCAGCGCCTGCAGCGGCTCGCCGGTCAGCACGTAGACCTTCCACGGCTGCGTGTTGGTGCCGGACGGCGCGCGCGACGCGACGCGCAGGATGTCCTCGATCGTCTCGCGCGGGACCGGCGTCGGCAGGAAGGCGCGCAGCGAGCGGCGCGAGGTGATGGCCGCGTCGACGGCGGCGGTCTGCTCCGGGGTTGGCAGGGGCGGCAAGGGAGAGGTCACGAACGCAATCCTTCGAGGGCCTGGATGAGGACAGCCGGCAACGCGGCCGGGCGGCGCGTCGCGCGGTCGACGTAGACGTGCACGAAATGGCCGCGCGCCGCACACAGCGGCTCGCCGGCGGCGAACAGCCCGATCTCGTAGCGCACGCTGGAGCTGCCGACCTGCGCGACCCGCAGCCCGGCGTCGACCATCTGCGGGAATGCGATCGGCGCGAAGTAGTTGCAGTGGGTCTCGACCACCAGGCCGATCACCGCGCCGGCGTGGAGGTCGAGCGCGCCGGCCTCGATCAGGTAGCGGTTCACCGCGGTGTCGAACAGGCTGTAGTAGACGACGTTGTTGACGTGGCCGTAGGCGTCGTTGTCCATCCAGCGGGTCGACAGGCTCGCGAAGTGCCGGTAGGCGCCGCGCGGTTCGGGCTGGGCGCGGACGGGGGGCGAGGGTGCGGAGGACTGCGTCATGGCGTTGCATTGTTCCATTGCTGGCGGCTGGCCAGCGCTTCGCGCAGCGTCGCGAGCTGCACCGCGACGGTGTCGGCGATCTGGTGGCCGTAGCCGCCGGCCATGCTGATCGCGACCGGAATGCGGCGCGCGCGGGCAGCGCTGAAGACGCGGCGGTCGCGCTCGGCCAGCCCGGCGGCGGTGAGCTTCAGCCGGCCGAGCCGGTCGCCCTCGTGCGGGTCGGCGCCGGCGAGGTAGAAGACCAGGCCCGGCGCACCGTGGGCATGGCGCCGCCACAGCTCGCCGAGTGCGGTGTCGAGCGCGGCCAGGTACTCGGCATCGCGGCAGCCGTCGGGCAAGGCCACGTCGAGGTCGCTCGACTCCTTGCGGAACGGGAAGTTGCGCTCGCCGTGCAACGACAGCGTGAACACCGTCGGGTCGTCGCGGAAGATCGCCGCGGTGCCGTTTCCCTGGTGCACGTCGAGGTCGATCACCGCGATGCGCAGCAGCGCGCGGTGGTGCCGGTGCCATTCGGCCTGCATCAGCCGTGCGGCCACCGCGACATCGTTGAAGACGCAGTAGCCGCCGCCCTTGTCGGCATAGGCATGGTGCGTGCCGCCGGCCAGGTTCGCGGCGACGCCGTCGGCCAGCGCGGCACGCGCCGCGGCGATCGTCGCGCCGACCGAGCGGCGCGAACGCTCGACCATGCGCGGCGTCCACGGGAAGCCGATCTCGCGCTGCTCGGCCGCGCTCAGCAGGCCTTCGGTCACCGAGCTCACGTAGTCCGGCGTGTGGGCCAGCGCGAGTTCACCGTCGGTAGCGGCCGGCGCTTCCCGCAGCCGCATCCCCGCTTCCGACTCGGCCGCCTCGCGCAGCAGGCGGTACTTCTGCATCGGAAACCGGTGCCCGTCGGGCAGCGGCAGCACGAAGTGGTCGGAATGAAAGGCTTGCATCGTGGCGCGCATCGCCGGCGCATTGTGCCGATCGATGCCGCAAAGCGCCGGAATGGGTTGGCGACTCTAGATTGCTGCATTGCAGCAAAAACAGCTTGAAATATGCCGATCGCCTCGTATACTTTCGATCATGGTGCAGTGCAACAAAGTCACTGTGTCAGGCGCAGTCCCCTTTTCTATCCTCTGGAGATTCCACATGCTGACCGCTGAACAATTGATCGCCGCCCACAAGACCAACATCGACACGCTCTTCGGCCTGACCGGCAAGGCGTTCGAAGGCGTCGAGAAGCTCGTCGAGCTGAACCTGCAGGTCGCGAAGACCGCTCTCGGCGAAGCCGCTGCCAACACCCAGGCCGCGCTGTCGGCGAAGGACGCGCAAGAGTTCCTGGCGCTGCAGGCCGGCCTGCTGCAACCGGCGGCCGAGAAGGCTGCCGCCTACGGCCGCTACCTGTACGACATCGCTGCCAGCACCAATGCCGACATCGGCAAGGTCGCCGAAGCGCAAGCCGCCGAAGCCCAGCAGAAGTTCATGTCGGTGGTCGACACCGCGGTGAAGAACGCACCGGCCGGCACCGAGAACGTCGTCGCGCTGTTCAAGTCGGCCGTCGCGACCACCAGCAACGCCTACGAAAGCCTGCAGAAGGCCGCCGGCCAGGCCGCCAAGGTGGCCGAAGCCAACATCGAAGCCATCAGCGCCAGCGCCGTGAAGGCCGCATCGACCCCGAAGGCCAAGCGCGCTGCCGCCTGACTTGGCGAACAGGTCGTCACGAAGAAGATTCGAAATCGACTTGAACTTTCGACGCGACCCTTCATCTGAGCATGACCGCAGGCCCTGCCTGTGGTCTCCCTGAAAGGTTGTCTCCTCGGTACCGCGCGAATCTCGATTCCAGGTACCTTAGGCCCGGTGGCGACACCGGGCCTTTTGTTTGGCCGCCCATTTCTTTTGCACAGAAAAGTATCTATTAACAGCTGCGCTGCACCGACCCGCAAGCCGAGGTGCTCGAGTACCTGAAGCGCGATGTCGCGAACCTCGCTCTCGGCAACAAGGACAACCACGCCCGCAACACCGCGGTGCAGCGTGATTTCGAAAGCCATGTCGCACTGACTCCGCTCTACGATTTCGCGCCGATGTACCTGGATCCGGACGGCATTGCACGGTGCATTCGCTGGGAAGCCAACGATGGCGGACAGCCCGACTGGGCTCGCGTGCTCGACAAGGTCTGTGCCGACAGCATGCCGCGGCCCGGCGAGGCCCACGCGCCCCTGCAGCGCGCACCGTTGCGGGCAGGATTGCGGGCGCTGGCGCCTGTCCTCGACGAGATCGCCGGCGACGCCGCCGGATCGGGCCTCGAACCCGAGGTTCATGCCCACCTGCGGCCCGGCATGCGCGCGCAGGCCCGGCAACTGGCCGCCCTGGCCTGAGCGAGCGATGGACAAGCGCTACGGCAAGCTCAGCCTCTCCGAGCAACTGATGCTGCGCAAGCAGGCCGTCGACGACGTGCTGGCCCATCCCGAATGGTCGACGCAGGCGGCGCTGCGCCACCTGAAGAAGACGATGCGCCTGACCAGCGCCGAGATGGCCAAGCTGTCCGGCGTCCACTACCGGACGGTGCAGGACATCGAGCAGGGCCGCAGCGAAGGCAGCGTGCAGACGATGAACCGGCTGTTCGGCGTGCTGGGCCTGAAGCTCGGCGTCGTGCGCATCGCGCCGCCCGACGCCTGAGCCGCCCCCGCTTCTTCAGTGCGTCTTCGCGGCGATCCGCAGCTTCAGCTCGCTGAGCATCGCCAGCGCGATCTCGCGCCCGGCCTGGATCGAGCGCTTGCGCGCCGCGAAATCGGCCGACGACACGTCGTTCAGCTTAGGTCGCAGCACCACGTCGGCTTCGCGCAGCTCGAACGCATTGATGCTGCGGCTCATGATCGCGAAGGTCTGCAGCAGCATGCGCATCGGGTCGCCGGTGGCCGCGCCGTCCGGCACCGCGGAGATGTCGACCGCAATCACCAGATCGGCGCCCATCTGACGTGCGAAACGCACCGGCACCGGCGACACCAGCCCGCCATCCACGTACTCGCGGGTGCCGATGCGCACCGGCTGGAACACCGCCGGCACCGCGCTCGAGGCGCGCACCGCGATGCCGGCGTCGCCGCGCTGGAACAGCACCGGCGCGCCGTTGTCCAGGTCGGTCGCGACGATGCCCAGCGGCAGGCGCATCTGCTCGATCGTCTTGCCGCCGGTGCTCTCGCGCACGAAGCGCGCCAGCGCCTCGCCGCGGATCAGCCCGCGTCCGGGAAAGGCCCAGTCGGTGATCGCCGATTCGTCCATCGAATCGGCCATCGCCGCCAGTGCCAGGCCGTTCTTGCCCGATGCATACAGCGCGGCCACCAGACTGCCGGCCGAGGTGCCGACCACCAGGTCCGGCTTGATGCCGTTCTCTTCCAGCACCTGGATCACGCCGATGTGGGCGAAGCCACGCGCTGCGCCGCCGCCCAGCGCCAGCCCGATGCGCGGCGGCTTCGGCACCGGCTTGATCACGATGACCGGCGGCGCGGAGGCCGCCGGATCCGGCGGCACGACCACCACCAGCGGCGGGTTGCCGCCCGGCGCGGAGGCCGAGCCGGACGGCGGCGGAACGGGAACGGTCTGGCAGCCGGCCAGCAGGACGACGGCGGCCACGGCGGTCGCACGGGCCCATGAAGAAGTCAGAAAGGAGCGCATCCGGCAATTCTAGGGACGACCCACCTTTATCCTTGTGTCGAATAAACAAGCAACGAAAATGTTCTTCCTGCATATATATGCGGGCTCGTACAGTCCCCGTGATCCACTGACCCCAGAACTGCACTCAAGGCGATGTATCAATACACCCCGTTCGACACCCAGTTCGTCAAGCAGCGCGCAGCGCAGTTCCGCGACCAGCTCCAGCGCAACCTCGCCGGCACGCTGGGCGACGACGAGTTCCGCGCGCTGCGCCTGCAGAACGGCTGGTACATCCAGCGCCATGCGCCGATGGCCCGCATCGCGGTGCCGTACGGCGAGCTGAGTGCCACGCAGCTGCGCATGCTGGCGCGCATCGCGCGCGAGTTCGACCGCGGCTACGCCCACTTCACGACGCGGCAGAACTGCCAATACAACTGGATCCCGCTGCCGAAGGCGGCCGACGTGATGGACCTGCTGGCCTCGGTCAGCATGCACGGCATCCAGACCAGCGGCAACTGCATCCGCAACATCACCAGCGACTGCTTCGCCGGGGTCGCGGCCGACGAGATCATCGACCCGCGCCCGTACTGCGAGATCCTGCGCCAGTGGAGCACGCTGAACCCCGAGTTCGCGTTCCTGCCGCGCAAGTTCAAGATCGCCGTCAGCGGCGCCCACGAAGACCGCGCCGCGATCGCCTGGCACGACATCGGCCTGCAGCTGCTGAAGAACGAGGCCGGCGAGATCGGCTTCAAGGTGCTGGTCGGCGGCGGCATGGGCCGCACGCCGGTGATCGGCACGGTGATCAACGAGTTCCTGCCGTGGCAGCAGGTCCTCGTCTACCTCGAGGCCATCGTTCGGGTCTACAACCGCTACGGCCGGCGCGACAACATGTACAAGGCGCGCATCAAGATCCTGGTGAAGGCCGAAGGCCAGCGCTTTCTCGACGACGTGGCCGAGGAGTTCAAGAAGATCCTCGAACTCGACAGCGACGGCCGCGAGCAGATCATTCCGCAGGCGGAGTTCGACCGTGTCGCCGCCCACTTCGTGACACCGGCCGGCGTGGCCCCCGTGGTGGGTGGCACGACCGATGGCAGCCCCATCACCGCACCGGCCGGCGCCCCCGCCGCGTTCCAGCGCTGGCTCGAGCGCAACGTGCACCCGCACCGCCTCGCCGGCTACCGCAGCGTGACGCTGTCGCTGAAGCGCACCGGCCAGGCGCCGGGCGACATCACCGATGCGCAGATGGAGCTGGCCGCCGACCTCGCCGACCGCTTCAGCCAGGCCGAGCTGCGCGTCTCGCACGACCAGAACCTGGTGCTGCCGTGGGTGCGCGAGAGCGACCTGTTCGCGGTGTGGGAAGCCGCGCGCGCCGCCAGCTTCGCGACGCCCAACATCGGCCTGCTGACCGACATGATCGCCTGCCCCGGCGGCGATTTCTGCGCGCTGGCCAATGCGCGCTCGATCCCGATCGCCGAGGCCATCACCGAGCGCTTCGACGACATCGACGAGCTCTACGACATCGGCGACATCGACCTGCACATCAGCGGCTGCATCAACTCCTGCGGCCACCACCACAGCGGCCACATCGGCATCCTCGGCGTCGACAAGGACGGCAGCGAGTGGTACCAGGTGACGCTCGGCGGGCTCGACGGCTCGGCGATCAGCGGCCACCAGTCGACGCCGGGCAAGGTGATCGGCCCGTCGTTCGCGGCCGACGAGGTGCCCGACGTGATCGAGGCGGTGCTCGACACCTACCGCCAGCAGCGCAGCACCGCGGCCGAGCGCTTCATCGACACCGTGACCCGCATCGGGCTCGATCCGTTCAAGACCGCGGCCAACGCCCAGCGCCGCAGCACCGCCAAGGCCTGACCATGAAATTCATCGACACCGTGCGCGACCCGTGGCGCACCATCACCGGCGAAGACGGCCCGATGGTCACTCTGACGCCCGCACCGAACAGCCTGCTGACGCTTGCGCAATGGCATGGCGTGCGCAACACCTGGCCGGCCGGCATGACCGTCGGCGTGCAGTTCCCGAACGATGCCGACATCGAAGACCTGGCCGACGACCTGCCGCGGCTCGCGCTGGTCGTGCTGCATTTCCCGAAGTGGGTCGACGGCCGCGCGTACAGCCAGGCCCGGCTGCTGCGCTCGCGCTACCGCTATGCCGGCGAGGTGCGCGCCACCGGCGAGGTGGTGGTCGACATGATGCCGCTGCTGCAGCGCACCGGCTTCGATGCGGTGGTGCTCCGCGCCGACCAGTCGATCGAGATCGCCGAGCGCGCGCTGAACTTCTTCCCCGGTCACTACCAGGCGGACGTGCACGAGCACCGGCCGCTGTTCAAGCGCCCGGCCGGCGAGGAAACGACGAACCGCGAGTTCAACCAGGCGGGCTCGGCGATATGAATGCGATCCGGTTGTATGCACGCGCGACTGCCGGCTTCGACGACCGCGTCGCGCACGCGGTCGCGGTGCTGAAGCAGGCGGCGGCCGAGCACCCGGGCCGCGTCGTGCAGGCCACCAGCCTCGGCGCCGAAGACATGGTGCTGACCGACCTGATCGCGCGGCATGGCATTCCCGTCGCGATCGGCACGCTCGAGACCGGCCAGCTGCACGAAGAAACGCTGGCGCTGGTGCCGCGCATCGAGCAGCGTTACGGGCTGGCCGTCGAGGTCTACCGCCCCGAGGCCGACGCGGTGATCCACTTCGTCAGGAACCACGGCGAGCGGGCGATGTACCAGAGCATCGACCTGCGCAAGGGCTGCTGCGGCATCCGCAAGCTGGAACCGCTGTCGCGCATGCTGGCGCAGCGCAGCGCCTGGGTCACCGGCCTGCGTCGCGAGCAGTCGAACAACCGCGGCGAGGTGCCGTTCAGCGAGCCCGACGACAAGGGCCGCATCAAGTTCAACCCGCTGGCCGACTGGAGCTGGAACGACGTCTGGCACTACATCGCGTCGAACGAGGTGCCGTACAACCCGCTGCACGACCAGTTCATGCCGAGCATCGGCTGCGCGCCGTGCACCCGCGCCATTGCGGTGGGCGAAGACTTCCGCGCCGGCCGCTGGTGGTGGGAAGACGAGAAGGCGAAAGAGTGCGGACTGCACGTGCACGGGGCCGAAGAGGCCGCCGTGTCGATGATCGGAGACCGGAAATGAATGCCCCGCTGACCGTGGAACAACTGCTGCCGCAGCTCGACCACAGCCACCTCGACTGGCTCGAGGAAGAAGCCATCTTCATCCTGCGCGAGACGGTCGCCGCGTTCGAGCGCCCTGCCCTGCTGTTCTCGGGCGGCAAGG
>NZ_JAAZQK010000002.1:0-613912 GCF_012275445.1 Rhizobacter sp. SG703
ACCGGCGTGGCGGAATGGTAGACGCACGGTAACAACCGTCCCCGCGAGGGGTGCAGGCTTCGATACCTGCCGCCAGGAATTTCGGCATGCGGCCAAAATCTGCCGCTCTCCACCGACTGCTTTCTGCCCGTCTGTGGGGCTTCCAGCTGTCGGCGCAGCGAGCGCGAGGCGCCCCATCGCAGCGCTCTGACCAACTACATTCCTTCTTCAAAGCTTCGATGAAACTTTGTTGGTCACGACCTGACCAGAGCTTGCTTCCTCGATCCAGACACTCGATCGTTCCTTGGTCAGTTCGCCATTGACCCGGTAGACAACGTCAGCCGTCGGAGTGAATTCAACGATGCCCTCCACGGAAAAGAACGTGCCTGCCGCTTTGCTAGCCAGGGCCTCGATCGGCGCGGCGGTCACGTGCGTGCCGACAAGCTTCACTTTCATCGACATCGCTGTCAGCCGTCGCGCCGTATTGCGCGTCGTGAGAGCGAACCCATTGCCAGAACTTGCCTGTCGCGAGGCAATCAGTGCGTTGTTGATCTGATTGCCGTCAACCGCCTCGACAACGAAGCATCTGGCCTTTGATCCGCTCTCTGCGACACAGTTGTCGCCCACCAGCGCCGTCGGCCCAGCGTACCCAGGGGGAATCGGCTCCTGCAGATTGGCGCAGCCGCCCAGAAGACCAATCAGAACAATGGGAATGAGGACTCGCAAACTACTCTCCAGGTTGAGTGTCAGCTGATCATCCTACTAGAGGTGAAGGCAAAAACTGACCATGGGATCTTCACGAACCCGATGGCCGTCGGCTCCCATCGGGTGTCCGCTTCCAGACACCGAGTCAGGCTTGACGAATGTCGCTGATGGGTCGATAGCTCCGCTTCGCAACTCGCGAGAGCAGCCGTTCGACCAAGTTGGCGCCGCCAAACGGCCCTATCCGCTCAGGCGTTGCAAGCCGGCCGCTCGGGTACGTTACGTGGGGCTCGACGCGAGGTGCGACGAACGCCTTCCTTCGGTCCGAGCCGTCGCTTGGTGGCTGGACATGACCCAACGCAACCAGCCTGACGCTGACGCTCGGTGCTCACTTGCCGTCGCCCACCGGCCATTCAACGTGAGATGGATCGATGTATCCGCCGCCGCGCCAACTCTTCGAGGTGCGCGGACAGACGGTTGATCCAGACACGGCGCTGCTTGTCGTACGTGTGCAGGTTGTAGATCCCCTTGCCCCCCTCCTGCATGTGCCCCAGCATCGCCTCGCCTACGTCGTCAGGGCACTCCAGCGACGTGAGGAAGGTGCGAGAGGTGCGCCGAAGATCGTGCGGTGACCAGTGAGTAACCTGAAGACGTGGCCGAGCATGCTCCGGCCGTGTCTTGCTGTACGGCTGGTGGTAATGCACCGCCGTCTGGATCGTCTTCTGCAACACGTGGCCACCTTCCCCTGGCGAGGGAAACAGGAAACCTTCGTGCACCTCCATGCGTCGGCGCACCACGTCGAGCGCCCGGCCAACCAGCGGCACCCGGAAGTCCGTGGCGTTCGCGTGCCGCGCGTTCTTGGTCTTCGCCTTCGGCACGGTCCACCACCAGCCGTCCTTCTCCTTGGTCACCTCCCTGGATTCCATCGCCATGATCTCGGCGCCTCGCGCAAGCGTCCACAGGTAGACGGTCAGCGCGTCCTCGACCAGGCGGGGAAAGTTCGGAAGCCAAGCGACGAGCGCACCAGCCTCTGCTGTACTGAGTGCCCGTTTCGAAGTGCCGATCGACTCGCCGGAAATCTTCTTGCCCTTCGAGCGCAGCCGCCCGCGCATGTTCTGGCGCCACCAGTTCGGCGTGGACTCCGGGATCCGCCCGGCATCGAGCGCGTAGTCCCACGCAGCTCCCAACTCGGCCCGCAGCTTCGCCGCCTGCACAGGGATGTGCTGCAGCGACTCCAGCAGGTCGAAGCATTGCCGCCGGGTCAGCGCGGAAGCCGGCTCCGCGTCGAGCGGGCCGAGCATCGTGTCGAACATGCGTCGCACTTCGATCGCCCCCTTGGGCTTGCGGGCTCGATCGACGTGTCCGACCAGATAGTCCTCGCACAGGATGCGCACCGTGTACCCGCGATCCTGCTGCTCCTGCTTTGCAGCCACACGGGCCGTCCGCTCGGCCTCCCGCGCCTGGCGCTTCGACAGCGCAGGATCGCCGCCCGCGTCGCGCTCCCCGCGCAAACGCTCCCACTCGGCCGCCGCCGCTGGAAACGACATTGCTGGCCAACGTCCCAGGCCGACCTGGCGCATCCGCGTGTCGACCGGACTGCGGTACCGATAGGTCCAAGCGCGTCGGGTTTGAGTGGCTTCGAGACGAAGGCCTGGGCAGCCGTCGATGGTAAGGTGCGCGCTTGGCTGAAGTGCCTTGGCTGCGCGGGCGTCGAACTGCATTGCGCTCCCTGCAAGCGTAGGTTTTCTGGAAGACCAGGTCGCAGCCCAGCGTAGGTTTCGATTTTAGAAGTCCGCAAACCTACGCAGAACGCCCAAGTTCCCCCAAGTTTCCATACGCGCCGAAAAGTCCATCGTGAGCATGTCATCCGACAAAAATACTCAGCAATTCAATGACTTAGCGGAAGAATCGCCCGCCAGCCGGGCTCCCGCGTCGACGCCCATTTCGGCCCATACCCCAATGATGCAGCAGTACCTGCGCATCAAAGCCGAGCACCCCGACACGCTCGTCTTCTACCGCATGGGCGATTTCTACGAGCTGTTCTTCGACGACGCCCGGCGCGCCAACAAGCTGCTCGACATCACGCTGACCAGCCGCGGCCAGAGCGGCGGCGAGCCGGTCGTGATGGCCGGCGTGCCCTTCCATGCCGTCGAGAGCTACCTGGCCAAGCTGATCAAGCTGGGCGAGGCCGTCGCGATCGCCGAGCAGGTCGGCGACGTCGCCACCGCCAAGGGCCCGGTCGAACGCAAGGTGGTGCGCGTCGTCACCCCCGGCACCGTCACCGACACCGAACTGCTCGCCGACAAGCGCGACGCGCTGCTGCTCGCCGTCTCGCAGCGAACCCACCGCGGCGTCACCGGCTATGGCCTGGCCTGGCTCGGCCTCAGCAGCGGCCAGCTCGGGCTGACCGAATGCACCGAGCGCGAACTGCCCGGCTGGCTCGCCCGCCTGAATGCCGCCGAGGTGCTGGTCGACCGCGACCAGGTGCCCGCCGCCATCGCGCAGGCCCGCCACGCGATCACCCACCGACCCGGCTGGCAGTTCGACACCGCGCTCGGCCTGCGCAAGCTGTGCGAGCAGCTGCGCGTCGCCAGCCTCGCCGGCTTCAACGCACAGGAGCTCGGCATCGCGCAAGCCGCTGCCGCCGCGCTGCTGAGCTATGCCGAACACACCCAGGGCCAGGCGCTGGCACACATGCGCGCGCTGCAGGTCGAGCGCAGCGGCGACCTGCTCGACCTGCCGCCCACCACGCACCGCAACCTCGAACTCACGCAGACGCTGCGCGGCGACGACTCACCCACGCTGCTGTCGCTGCTCGACACCTGCCGCACCGGCATGGGCAGCCGCGCATTGCGCCACTGGCTCACGCACCCGCTGCGCGAACGCACCGTCGCGTCGCAACGCCATGACGCGCTCGACGTGCTGATCGAGCACGGCGTCGAGCCGCTGCGCGAGACGCTGCGCGGCATCAGCGACGTCGAACGCATCACCGCCCGCGTCGCGCTGCGCCAGGTGCGCCCGCGCGAGCTGACCGGCCTGCGGGCCACGCTGCAGGCCCTGCCCGCGCTACGCGATCGCGTACCGCGCCAGGCGCTGCTGCTCGAGATGCTGGCCGAGGCACTGACCCCGTCGCCCGCCATCGAAGCCCTGCTGCGCAGCGCGATCGCCGACGAGCCGTCGGTGATGCTTCGCGACGGCGGCGTGATCGCGCGCGGCTTCGACGCGCCGCTCGACGAGCTGCGCGACATCAGCCAGAACTGCGACGCCTTCCTGATCGACCTCGAGACCCGCGAGCGCGCCCGCACCGGCATCGCCAACCTGCGCGTGCAATACAACAAGGTGCACGGCTTCTACATCGAGGTCACGCAGGGCCAGGCCGCCAAGGTGCCGACGGACTACCAGCGCCGCCAGACGCTGAAGAACGCCGAGCGCTTCATCACGCCCGAACTGAAGGCCTTCGAGGACAAGGCCTTGTCGGCACAGGAGCGCTCGCTCGCGCGCGAAAAGATGCTCTACGAGCAGGTGATCGACCAGCTGCAGGCGCACCTGGAGGCGCTGTCGGGGCTGGCCCGCGCGCTCGCAAGCCTGGATGCATTGGCGGCATTGGCCGAACGCGCCGACACGCTGAACTGGACCCGCCCGCAGTTCGTGCGCGAAGCCTGCATCGACATCACGGCCGGCCGCCACCCGGTGGTCGAGGCGCGCCTGGCCGAGACCGGCGGCGGCAACTTCATGGCGAACGACTGCCGGCTCGACGCGGCGCGCAAGATGCTCGTGATCACCGGTCCGAACATGGGCGGCAAGAGCACCTTCATGCGGCAGGTCGCGCTGATCGTGCTGCTGGCGGCGATCGGCTCGTTCGTGCCGGCCGACGCCTGCCGGCTCGGGCCGATCGACGCGATCCACACCCGCATCGGCGCGGCCGACGACCTGGCCAATGCGCAGTCGACCTTCATGCTCGAGATGACCGAGGCCGCCGCCATCATCCACAGCGCCGGCGAACACTCGCTGGTGCTGATGGACGAGATCGGCCGCGGCACCTCCACCTTCGACGGCCTCGCGCTGGCGGGCGCGATCGCGAGCCACCTGCACGAGCGCAACAAGAGCTTCACGCTGTTCGCCACGCACTACTTCGAGTTGACCGAATTCCCGGTCAAGCACGATCGCGCGCTGAACGTGCACGTGTCGGCGGCCGAGAGCGGCGACGACATCGTCTTCCTGCACGACATCCAGGCCGGCCCGGCAAGCCGCAGCTACGGCGTGCAGGTCGCGCGGCTGGCCGGCATGCCCGGCACGCTGGTGCGCCAGGCGCGCGCGACGCTGGAGGCGCTCGAAGCGCAGCAGCACGCGGGCAGCGCGCAGATCGACCTGTTCGCAGCACCCGCGCCCGAGGCCGAGAAACCCGTATCGGCCATCGAGCGGGCGTTGGCCGGCCTCAACCCCGATATGCTGTCGCCGAAGGAAGCGCTCGACGCGCTGTACCGCCTGAAGAACCTGCAGGACACCCCGTCATGACCTACTGCGTGGGCATCAAGCTCGATGCCGGCCTCGTCTTCCTGTCCGACTCGCGCACCAACGCGGGCCTGGACCAGATCAGCACCTACCGCAAGATGATGGTCTACGAGAAGACGGGCGACCGCTTCATGGTGCTGCTGTCGGCCGGCAACCTGTCGATCTCGCAGTCGGTGCGCGAGATCCTGCAGGTCGAGAAGCTGGACAACGGCGACGAACCGCCGATCACGATCTGGAACTGCACCAGCATGTTCGACGCCGCCCGCGTGCTCGGCAGCGCGGTGCGCCGCGTCTACGACCAGGATGGCCCGTCGCTGAAGCAGGCCGGCGTCGACTTCAACGCGTCGATGATCCTCGGCGGCCAGATCAACGGCGAGGCGATGCGGCTCTTCCTGGTGTATTCGGCCGGCAACTTCATCGAGGCCACCCGCGAGACCTGCTACTTCCAGGTCGGCGAATCGAAGTACGGCAAGCCGGTGCTCGACCGCATGATCACGCCGCACACCGCGCTCGACGAAGCCGCCAAGTGCGCGCTGGTGTCGATGGACTCGACGCTCAAGTCCAACCTGTCGGTCGGCCTGCCGCTGGACCTGCTGGTCTACGAGGCCGACACCTTCCAGACGCAGCAGATGGTCTGCATCGACGAGCGCAACCCGTACTTCGCGATGATCCGCAGCACCTGGGGCCAGCGGCTGCGCCAGGTGTTCGAATCGATCGACGACCCGCAGTGGGACGGCAGCGCCGCCGAGCACCCGCTGTGCGTGCCGTCCGAGCGCTTCGAGCCGATGCGCAAGATCACGCACCCGGGCGAGAAGATCGTCTGATCGATGGCTGAGCGCGGCTGCATCGTCTTCTCGCACGCCAACAGCTTTCCGGCCGGCACCTACCGGCAACTGTTCGCAGCCTGGCGCGCCGCCGGCCACGAGGTGCATGCGATCGAGAAGCTCGGCCACGACGAGCACTACCGCGTCACCAACAACTGGCCGCTGCTGCGCAACCAGTTGATCGCGTTCATCGAGCAGCACGCCTCGGCCGGGCCGGTCTGGCTGGTCGGGCATTCGCTGGGCGGCTTCCTCAGCGTGCTGGCGGCATCGAAGCGGCCCGACCTGGCGCGCGGCGTCGTGCTGCTGGACTCGCCGCTGATCGGCGGGCTGCTGGCGCGCACGCTGCAGGTGGCCAAGGCGACCGGCATCGGCAAGCGCTTCTCGCCGGGCCACGTCTCGAAGCGCCGCCGCCAGCACTGGCCAAGCGCCGAGGCGGCGTTCGCGCATTTCGAATCGAAGCCGGCCTTCGCGCGCTGGGCGCCCGGCGTGCTGCGCGACTACATCGCCGCCGGCATCGAGCCGTCGGGCCATGGCCAGTCGCTGGCCTTCCGGCGCGAGGTCGAGACGCAGATCTACCACACGCTGCCGCACCACATCCCGCGGCTGCTGTTGCGCCGCCCACTCGGCTGCCCGATGGCGTTCATCGGCGGCACGCAGTCCGCCGAGGTGCGCCAGGTCGGCATGAAGGCCACCGAGCGGTTCACGCAGAGGCGCATCTCGTGGATCGAGGGCTCGCACCTGTTCCCCTTCGAGCAGCCGGGGCAAACGGCCGCCGAGGTGCTGCGCTGGCTGGGGGAGTTCGAGCAAGGGGCCGAAACTGCGCGCCTATAATCGCGCTTTACCACCACGGCAATCGTCGACAAGGCGCTTGCTGACCCTGCAATGACCAAGTTCGTCTTTGTCACCGGCGGTGTGGTGTCCTCGCTGGGCAAGGGCATCGCGGCTGCATCGCTTGCAGCGATTCTCGAATCGCGCGGCCTCAAGGTCACCCTCATCAAGCTGGATCCGTACCTCAACGTCGATCCGGGCACCATGTCCCCCTTCCAGCACGGCGAGGTGTACGTCACCGACGACGGCGCCGAAACCGACCTGGACCTCGGCCACTACGAGCGCTTCATCACGACGCGCATGAAGAAGGCCAACAACTTCACCACCGGCCAGATCTACAAGAGCGTGCTCGAGAAGGAGCGCCGCGGCGACTACCTCGGCAAGACGGTGCAGGTCATTCCGCACGTCACCAACGAGATCCAGGAATTCATCAAGCGCGGCGCGGCCTTCGGCACCGAGCAGGCGGTCGACGTGGCCATCGTCGAGGTCGGCGGCACCGTCGGCGACATCGAATCGCTGCCCTTCCTCGAAGCCGCGCGTCAGATGAGCCTGCGCATGGGCCCGAACAACACCGCGTTCGTGCACCTCACCTACGTGCCGTGGATCGCCGCCGCCGGCGAGCTGAAGACCAAGCCGACCCAGCACACCGTGCAGAAGCTGCGCGAGATCGGCATCCAGGCCGATGCGCTGCTGTGCCGCGCCGACCGCCGCATCCCCGACGAAGAACGCGAGAAGATCTCGCTGTTCACCAACGTGCCCGAATGGGGCGTGATCTCGGTGTGGGATGCCGACACCATCTACAAGGTGCCGCGCATGCTGCACGAACAGGGCCTCGACGGGCTGATCTGCGACAAGCTGCGCATCAACACCCCGCCGGCCAACCTGAAGCGCTGGGATGCGCTGGTCGACGAGGTCGAGCACCCGAAGCGCGAGGTCACGATCGCGATGTGCGGCAAGTACACCGACCTGTCCGATTCGTACAAGTCGCTGAACGAAGCGCTGCGCCACGCCGGCATCCACAACCATGCCCGCGTCAACATCGAGTACGTCGATTCCGAAACGCTGACGGCCGACAACGTCGCCCAGCTGGCGCGCTACGACGCGATCCTGGTGCCCGGCGGCTTCGGCAAGCGCGGCGTCGAAGGCAAGATCCTGACCGCCCAGTTCGCCCGCGAGCACAAGCTGCCCTACCTGGGCATCTGCCTGGGCATGCAGGTCGCGACGATCGAGATCGCGCGCCACAAGGCCGGCCTCGCCAACGCCAACAGCACCGAATTCGAGCCCGACACGCCGCACCCGGTGATCGCGCTGATCGACGAATGGCAGGATGCCGACGGCTCGATCCAGACCCGCGACGCCAACTCCGACCTGGGCGGCACGATGCGCCTGGGCGCGCAGAGCTCCGACGTGACGCCCGGCACGCTGGCGCACGAGATCTACGGCGACGTCGTCAACGAGCGCCACCGCCACCGCTACGAAGCCAACGTCAACTACCTCGACCAGCTGCGCGAGGCCGGCCTGGTGATCTCGGCGCTGACCCAGCGCGAGAAGTTGACCGAGATCGTCGAGCTGCCGCGCACGG
Source organism: Rhizobacter sp. SG703 (assembly GCF_012275445.1). Taxonomy (GTDB): domain Bacteria; phylum Pseudomonadota; class Gammaproteobacteria; order Burkholderiales; family Burkholderiaceae_C; genus Rhizobacter. The sequence continues at coordinate 8,428 of NZ_JAAZQK010000002.1, forward strand.
TGCATCCGTGGTTCATGGGCGTGCAGTTCCACCCCGAGTTCAAGTCGACGCCATGGGAAGGCCACCCGCTGTTCCGCTCCTACATCCAGGCCGCGCTCGCGCACCAGACCGCCCGCAGCGAGCAGCCGCAACCCGAGAAGGCCGCGGCATGAAGCTCTGTGGATACGACGTCGGCCTCGACAAGCCCTTCTTCCTGATCGCCGGCCCCTGCGTCGTCGAGACCGAGCAGCTACAGCTCGACGTCGCCGGCCAGCTGAAGGAAATGACCGCCGCGCTGGGCATCCCGTTCATCTTCAAGTCGAGCTACGACAAGGCGAACCGCTCGTCGGGCACCTCGTTCCGCGGCCCCGGCATGGAGCGCGGGCTCGAGATCCTGGCCAAGGTCAGGCGCGAGATCGGCGTGCCGGTGCTGACCGACGTGCACAGCACCGAAGAGATCGAACACGTGGCCTCCGTCGTCGACGTGCTGCAGACGCCGGCCTTCCTGTGCCGCCAGACCGATTTCATCCGCGCGGTCGCGCAGTCGGGCAAGCCGGTCAACATCAAGAAGGGCCAGTTCCTCGCGCCCGGCGACATGAAGAACGTCATCGACAAGGCCCGTGCCGCCGCGCGCGACAAGGGCCTGCCGGAAGACAGCTTCATGGCCTGCGAGCGCGGCGCGAGCTTCGGCTACAACAACCTCGTCAGCGACATGCGTTCGCTGGCCATCATGCGCGACACAGGGGCCCCGGTGGTCTTCGACGCGACCCATTCGGTGCAGCTGCCCGGCGGCCAGGGCACGAGCTCCGGCGGCCAGCGCGAGTTCGTGCCGGTGCTGGCGCGCGCGGCCATCGCGGTCGGCGTCGCGGGCGTCTTCATGGAGACGCACCCGAACCCGGCCGAGGCGCTGAGCGACGGCCCGAACGCGGTGCCGCTGAAGCGCATGAAAGCGTTGCTGTCCACGCTGGTGGAACTCGACCGCATCACCAAGAAGAACGGCTTCATCGAAGCCGATTTCAACTGACCGCCAGAATCACCCTAGCAGTAGTCGAAAACCTGAAGGAAGACTGAATGAGTGCCATTGTTGACATCGTCGGCCGCGAGATCCTCGACAGCCGCGGCAACCCGACCGTCGAATGCGACGTGCTGCTGGAATCCGGCGTGATGGGCCGTGCCGCGGTGCCTTCGGGCGCATCGACCGGCTCGCGCGAAGCGATCGAGTTGCGCGACGGCGACAAGAACCGCTACCTCGGCAAGGGCGTGCTGAAGGCCGTCGAGCATGTGAACACCGAGATCAGCGAAGCGGTGCTCGGCCTCGACGCGTCGGAGCAGGCCTTCCTCGACCGCACGCTGATCGACCTGGACGGCACCGAGAACAAGAGCAGGCTGGGCGCGAACGCGACGCTGGCGGTCTCGATGGCGGTGGCACGCGCCGCGGCCGAAGAAAGCGGCCTGCCGCTGTACCGCTACTTCGGCGGCTCGGGCGCGATGCAGATGCCCGTGCCGATGATGAACGTCATCAACGGCGGCGCCCACGCGAACAACAGCCTCGACCTGCAGGAGCTGATGATCATCCCGGTCGGCGCGCCGAGCTTCCGCGAAGCGATGCGCTATGGCGCCGAGGTGTTCCACGCGCTGAAGAAGATCATCAACGACAAGGGCATGAGCACCGCGGTCGGCGATGAAGGCGGCTTCGCGCCCAGCGTCGCGAGCCACGAAGCGGCGATCCAGCTGATCCTGCAGGCGATCGACAAGGCCGGCTTCGTCGCCGGCGAGCAGATCGCGCTCGGCCTCGATTGCGCCGCCAGCGAGTTCTACAAGGACGGCAAGTACGTGCTGAGCGCCGAAGGCCTGACGCTGAGCGCGCCCGAGTGGACCGACATCCTCGCGACCTGGGTCGACAAGTACCCGATCATCAGCATCGAAGACGGCATGGCCGAAGGCGACTGGGACGGCTGGAAGCACATCACGGAGCGCCTGACGACCAAGGTGCAGCTGGTGGGCGACGACCTGTTCGTCACCAACACCAAGATCCTGAAGGAAGGCATCGACAAGCGCATCGCGAACTCGATCCTGATCAAGATCAACCAGATCGGCACGCTGACTGAAACCTTCGCCGCGATCGAGATGGCCAAGCGCGCCAACTACACCGCGGTGATCAGCCACCGTTCGGGCGAGACCGAAGACTCGACGATCGCCGACATCGCCGTCGGCACCAATGCCGGCCAGATCAAGACAGGTTCGCTGAGCCGTTCGGACCGCATGGCGAAGTACAACCAGTTGCTGCGCATCGAAGAAGACCTGGGCGACGTCGCGAGCTACCCCGGCCGCGGCGCGTTCTACAACTTGCGCTGATCCGCAGCCGCTGTTCTCGACGTGCGCCTCGTCACCCTCGGCCTCATCGCGTTGCTGGTGCTCGTCCATGCCGAACTCTGGTTCGGCAAGGGCGGCGTGCCGCGCGTGATGGAGCTGCAGGCCAGGCTGGAGCAGAAGAAGGGCGAGAACGACGCGGCGCGCGCGCGCAACGAGCGCCTGGTCGCCGAGGTCAGCGACCTGAAGGAAGGCCTGGAGATGGTCGAGGAGAAGGCGCGCTTCGAGCTCGGCATGGTCAAGCCGGACGAGATCTACGTCCAGGTGTCGACCGCCAGACGCCCCTGACATGACCGACCTGCTGCAGGGGATGCAGCCGCTGTTCGCCCCGGCTTTCACGCTGTGGGGCTCGCCGGTCAGCTGGGTCGAGGCGATCGCCTTCGTGCTGGCGATCGCGATGGTGGTCTGCAACATCCGCGTCAACCCACTCGGCTGGCCGCTGGCCATCGTCAGCTCGCTGCTCTACGTCGCGCTGTTCCGGGACATCAAGCTGTACGGCGACGCCAGCCTGCAGGTGTTCTTCGCGGCGATCGCCGGCTGGGGCTGGTGGCAGTGGCTGCGCGGCACGCAGCGCGACGGCCGCGCGCTGCAGGTGCGCTCGATGGGTCCGCGCGGGCGGCTGGCGGTGATCGCCGCGACGCTCGCGCTGTGGCCGGCGCTGGGCTGGTTCCTGAAGCACCACACCGACACTGACGTGCCCTGGTGGGACGCCTTCCCCACCGCGGCGAGCGTCGTCGGGCAATGGCTGCTCGGTCGCAAGTACGTCGAGAACTGGCCGACCTGGGTGGTCGTGAATACCGTCAGCGTCGGGCTGTTCGCCTACAAGGGGCTGTGGCTGACGGCCGTGCTGTACGCGATCTTCGTCGGCATGTCGTTCGCCGGCTGGCAGGCGTGGCGGCGGGTCGAACGCACCACATGAGCCGCATCATCGCGATCGTCGGTGCCGAGAGCACCGGCAAGACGACGCTGGCCGGCGAGCTGCAGGCCTCGTTGCAGCGCGACGGGCATTCGGTCGCGCTGGTCGGCGAATACCTGCGCGAGTTCTGCGACCGGCACGCGCGCACGCCGCGCGTCGACGAGCAGGCGGCCATCGCGCGCGAGCAGTCGCAGCGCATTGCACGCGCCGCCGAAGCGAACGACATCGTGATCGCCGACACCACCGCGCTGATGATCGCGGTCTACAGCGAGCAAGTGTTCGGCGATCGCAGCCTGTACGACAGCGCGATCGAGGCGCAGCGCGGCTGCACGCTGACGCTGCTGACGGCGCTCGACATCCCGTGGCAGGCCGACGGCCTGCAGCGCGACGGGCCGCAGGTGCGCGAGCCGGTCACGGCGCTGGTGCGTGCGGCACTCGGGCGTGGCGGCATCGGCTATTCGGTGGTGGCCGGCACCGGGCCGTCGCGGCTGTCGCACGCGCTGCTGGCGGTGCGGCATGCGCTGCTGGCGCCTTCGCTGCTCGACGAAGCCCGCGCGAACCCGCGCTGGCAGTGGGTCTGCGAGCGCTGCGGCGATGCGGAGTGCGAGCGGCATTTGCTGCCGTAGGCGCTGGAGGCGCGAGCGCCGATCGCCCCGGATTTGCGGACAGGCTTACGTCATCGTCCCGGCAATCACGACGACGACGATCACCACCCCGATCGTCAGGTTCACCGCCACCCAGTCGCGGATCGCCTTCAGCGCGACACCGGCCGCCGGCCAGTCCTGCGCGGCACTCGCCCGCTGCACGCGCTTGAACAGCGCGAAGCGGATATGCCCGAAGATCGCGACCATCAGCAGACCGAGCCCGGCCATCACGCTCCATTCGAGCGGCATGTTGAACGGACCGCCGGTCGCCCTGGTCGTCGTCGCGACCCGGCCCACCATCCAGCCGCCGCTCAGCACGGTGAGCAACGCGACCCACAGCACGATCGCGAAGAAGCGCTGCAGCACCGCCTGCATCAGCGGCACGCGCTCCGCCGGCGGCAGCTGCGCCGCGCCCGGCCGCAGGCAGAACAGCGTGAAGAACATGCCGCCAAGCCAGACGATCACCGACAGGAAGTGCAGCGCCTTGAGGCTGGCGTAGAGCATCGCGGTTGTCCTTTGAAGTTCAGTTCAGCGTCGTGCTGCCCGGCGGCTGGTCGCGCGCGATCGTGAAGAGCTCGCCGACGTCGACCGCGTCGAAGTGGTACTTCAGCCCGCAGAAATCGCAGCCCACCTCGACCCGACCCTGCTCGGCGACCACGCCGTCGACCTCGTCGCGGCCCAGGCCCTTCAGCATCGCGCCGACGCGCTCGCGCGAGCAGGTGCACGCGAAATGCGGCCCCAGCTCGCCGGTCATCGGCGGGAAGCGGCGCACCGACTCCTCCCAGAACAGCCGGCGCAGCACGGTCTCGGCGTCGAGCGTCAACAGTTCGTCGGCGGTGAGCGTCGAGGCCAGGTGCGAGATGCGGTTGTAGCCCTCGTCCAGCCCGATGTCGTCTTCATTGCGGCGCCCGCCGAGGTTGCCCTCGCCTTCGACCGGCAGGCGCTGGATCAGCAGCCCGGCCGCCACCTGGTCGTTGGCCGCGAGGATCAGGCGCGTGTCGAGCTGCTCCGACTGCAGCATGTAGTGCTCGAGCACGTCGGCCAGCTTGCGCAGCGGCTCTCCGCGGTCGCCGTGCAGCGCGACCACGCCCTGGTAGGGCTGCTGGCCGGGGCCGCGCGGCTTCGGGTCGAGCGTGATCGCGCAGCGGCCCTTGCCGGCGGCGTTGACCATCGCGTCGAGGCGAGCGTCGGGGGCGACATCGCCGACCACCTTGGCGGTGACGCGGAACGCCAGGTCGGACTGCACCTCGGCCACCGCGAGCTTGACCGGCCCGTCGCCGAAGATCTGCATCACCAGCGCGCCTTCGAACTTGATGTTCGACTGCATCAGCACCGCCGCGGCCGACATCTCGCCGAGCAGCGCGCGCACCGCGGGCGGGAACGCATCGGACGCCTCGGCGCGCCGGCGCAAGATCTCGACCCACGAATCGGTCAGCCGCACCAGCATGCCGCGCACCGGCAGGCCTTCGAACAGGAACTTGTGCAATTCGCTCATGACAGCCCCTCATCCGACGGGTACGACGGGTACGTCGGACGGTCCCCTCGGAGGACCGCGGGCCGGCTTGGGAGCGGCCCGGCGCTCGTCCCGCGCTTGCTCATCGACTGTCCTTTTTCAATTCAGCCCGGTAGCGCCGGGCGTTCTCGACATAGTGTGCGGCGCTCTTCTCGAGCCCCTGCATCTGCTCGGGCGACAGCTGCCGCACCACGCGGGCCGGCGTGCCGAGGATCAGCGAGCCGTCCGGAAAGCTCTGGCCTTCGGTGACCAGTGCGCCGGCGCCGACCAGGCAGTGACTGCCGATCCTCGCGCCGTTCAGCACCACGGCCTGGATCCCGATCAGCGAATGATCGCCGATCGTGCAGCCGTGCAGCATCGCCTGGTGCCCGACCGTCACGTTCTCGCCGACCGACACCGGAAACCCCGCATCGGCATGCACGACGCTGTTGTCCTGGATGTTGCTGCCGCGGCCGATCGCGATGCGCTCGGTGTCGCCGCGGACCACGACGCCGAACCAGACGCTCGCGTCGTCGCCCAGGCTCACATTGCCGATCACGCGGGCGCTGTCGGCCACCCAGGCCGATGCAGCGATGTCGGGAGACAGCTCCCCCAGTTGGTAGACGGCCATGGCAAGCGTCCGAAATGCAGAGCCTATGATTCTAGGGATGAACCCGCGACAGCGCGCCCTGGAGGTCTTGAGCCTTCGCGACCCGGCCGACAAGGCAACGGCGGCGCGTGCGCTGTTCGATCAGCTCGATGCGGCGCGGATCGATCCCGACGAGGCCATCGCGGTGCCCGCGGACCTGCCCGGCCGCCCCGGGCGCCCTCGCCTGGTGCCGCCGAAGGAGGTCGCGATGCGCTCGGCCTTCACGCCCGAGGGCCGCGCGGCGTTGCTGCATGCGATCGCGCACATCGAGTTCAACGCGATCAACCTGGCGCTCGACGCCGCCTTCCGGTTCGCCGGCATGCCGGTGGCCTTCTATGCCGACTGGCTGCGCGTCGCGAGCGAAGAGGCGCTGCACTTCTCGCTGCTGCGCGAGCACCTGCGCAGCTTGGGACGTGACTACGGCGACTTCGATGCGCACGACGGCCTGTGGCTGATGACGCAGCGCACCGCGGGCGACGTGGTCGCACGCATGGCGCTGGTGCCGCGCACGCTGGAGGCGCGCGGGCTCGATGCGACGCCGCCGCTGCAGGCCAAGTTCCGCAAGGCGGGCGACGAGCGCACGGTCGAGATCCTCGACGTGATCCTGCGCGACGAGATCGGCCACGTCGCGATCGGCAACCACTGGTACCGCTGGCTGTGCCGGCGCGACGGGCTCGACCCGATCGCGCACTACGCGCTGCTGGTGCGGCAGTACGAAGCCCCGCGGCTGCGCCCGCCGTTCAACCGCGAAGCCCGCGAGGCGGCGGGGTTCAGCGCGGAGGAACTGGCCTTCCTGACGCAGCCATGAGCCTTGCCGGCTCGGCCACGAACCACCGCTTCAACCCGAGGAAGCGCTTCTCGAACAGGTGGTACGACACCATCGCGAGACCCAGCGTGACCAGCGTCGCGACCGCGATGTAGGCCACCGCCACCGCGCTGCCGGCGTGTTCGTACAGCCCGAGCGACTGCAGCAGCGGCTTGCCGGCCAGGTCGTGCAGCGGCTTGTGGAAGACGTACATGCCGTAGCTGTAGCGGCCCAGCAGGCGCAGCGGCGCGGCGCGCAGCCAGCCGACCCAGCCGCGGGCCGCCACGCCGTCCGCCACCGCATCGCCCGCGGCGGCGGCCACCACCCCGAGCGCGAACACCAGCGCCAGCACGCTGTAGCCGAGCGTCTGCCCAAGCGGCGAGGTGCGCGGGTAGCCGCGCGTCGCGACGAATCCGACGGCCGCAAGCACCAGCGCCGCGGCGATCAAGCGCTGGCGCAGCGCGATCGCCCGTGCCGGTGCGCCGGGCAGCTGCAGCCATGCCGCCGCGGCGCCGCCGATCGCCAGCGCGTCCAGCCGCGTCACGGTGAACGAGTACACCGGGTCCGGTCCCAACCCGGCCGCCAGCATGCCGATGCGCACGCCGAGGATCGCCAGCGCGATCGCACCGCACCAGCGCAGCACCTGCGCGGCCGAACGCCGGTGCACCAGCAGCGGCCACAGCAGGTAGAACTGCTCCTCCACCGCGAGCGACCAGAAATGAGGAAACGCATGCGACGCGCTGCCGTAGGGCGCGGTCCAGTTCGACAGGTACAGCCACAGCCACAGCTGCTGCGGCCGGTCGGCCTCCCAGCGCGCCGGCATCGCGCCCAGCGCCGGCAGCAGGATGAACGCGACGGCCAGCGTCGCGTAGTACAGCGGGAAGATGCGCAGCAGGCGCCGCCCGAAGAAGGCGAAGTAGTAGTTCGGCGCATCCTGCGTCTGCAGCAGGATGCGGGTGATCAGGAACCCGCTCAGCACGAAGAACAGTTGCACGCCGATCCAGCCGAGGTCGAACGCGAGTTCGGCCACCCGCCCGATCAGGTCCGGCGGCCCTTCGAGGATCTGGAAGTTGTGGCACAGCACCAGCGCGATGGCCAGGCCGCGGACGCCGTCGAGCGCGGGAAGGTGCTGCGGAATGCGCGCAGCAGGAGAGGAATTCATGGGAACGTTCCGGGGTCGAGGCCGTTTGTAGCATCGGGCTGCGCCGCGCGACACCCCGTATCCACGGGCCGCGGCGGTCGGTGCAACCCGGCGACCACCCCACCGGGAAACCGGTTTCGGCCGGCTTACACTCCACCGGCCCGCGACTTGCTATGGCTCGCGGACCCAACAATCCCGTTCTCACACAGACCACCCCAGGGGTATCCATGACCGCATTGACCACCCGTCGCTTCCTGCAGACAGCCGGCCTGGCCGTCGCCGGCCTGCTGCTCGCCGCCTGCAGCAAGCAGGAGCCCACCGCCGCCGCGCCGGCCGCTTCGGCGCCCGAAGCCGTCGCCTCCGCACCGGCCCCGGCGCCTGCCAAGGTCTACGCCGTCGGCACCGACGCCGCGTACGCACCGTTCGAATCGCAGAACGAGAAGGGCGAGATCGTCGGCTTCGACATCGACGTCGTCACCGCCATCGCGAAGAAGGCCGGCATCGAGGTGAAGTTCACCAACACGCCGTGGGAAGGCATCTTCAACACGCTCGGCCAGGGCGACCGCGACCTGCTGGTCTCGGCGATCACGATCACCGACGAGCGCAAGCAGACGATGGACTTCGCCGGTCCCTACTTCGACGCGCAGCAGCTGATCGCCGTCAAGAAGACCTCGAAGATCTCGAAGTTCGACGACCTGAAGAAGCTGAAGGTCGGCGTGCAGACCGGCACCACCGGCGACGAGGTCGTCAGCAAGCTGCAGGGCAAGACCAGCACCAACATCAAGCGCTTCGAGTCGACCCCGCTCGCGCTGAAGGAGCTGGAAGCCGGCGGCGTCGACGCGGTCGTGGCCGACAACGGCGTGGTCATCAACTACGTCGCCAACAACGCCGACAGCAAGTTCAAGACGGTCGCCGACAAGGCCTTCGCGCCCGAGCAGTACGGCATCGCGGTCAAGAAGGGCAACACCGAGCTGCTCGAGAAGCTGAACAAGGGGCTGGCCGACATCAAGGCCGACGGCACCTACGACCAGATCTACGCGAAGTACTTCGGCGCGCCGGCAGCCGCCGCGCCGGCCGCTTCGGCCGCGTCGAAGTAAAGCCGCACCGAGCCGGTCATGGACTTGCGCTGGAGCATTCTGGCCGGCTACGGCCCGCTCTTCCTGTCGGGCCTGTGGAACACGATCCTGCTGACGCTGATCGCGATCGGCGCCGGGCTGCTGCTCGGCGTCCTGCTCGGCCTGGTCAGCAGCTCGCGTGACGCGCCGCCCCCGAAATCGCTGCCGGCGCGCTGGTTCCTGACCGCGCTGCGCTCGGTCACGCTGGCCTACGTGACCTTCTTCCGCGGCACGCCGCTGTTCGTGCAGATCCTGCTGGTGCATTTCGCGCTGATGCCGGCGCTGATCCACCCGGATGGCGGCCTGCTGCTCAGCGGCGAGGCCGCCCGCGACTTCCGCCAGCAGCACGGCGCGTTCTTCTCCGGCGCCCTCGCGCTGACGCTGAACGCCGGCGCCTACATCTCCGAGATCTTCCGCGCCGGCATCCAGAGCATCCACCTCGGGCAAACCCAGGCCGCCTACAGCCTGGGCCTGACGCACCCGCAGGCGATGCGCTTCATCGTGCTGCCGCAGGCCTTCCGCCGCATGATGCCGGCGCTGGTCAACGAGGGCATCACGTTGATCAAGGACTCGTCGCTGGTGTCGGCGATCGGCCTGGCCGAACTGGCGCTGGCCGCCCGCACCGTGGCCGGCACCTACTCGCGCTATTGGGAGCCCTACCTCGCGATCTCGGCGCTGTACCTCGTGCTGACGCTGCTGCTGTCGATGCTGGCCAAGCGCCTGGAAGCTCCCGCTCACTTGCGCGGTCGTTGAACCCCGCGGCGTCCGCCGCGGGCAGATGTCGTTTGGTCACAACATTTCTGGCAAGGTTTCGCGCGTTCGTGTCGACGGTTTTCGCCATCGAAGCCTCCCCCGCATAACATTTGCGTCTTGCACCTTCAAGACAAAAGCAAAGGGTGCAGCAGAACCATGAACATCCCAACCCCAAGGACAGCTTCCATGAAACGCTCCCTCATCGTCGCCGCGCTGGCCACCGTTGCCGCAGGCACCTCGTTCGCACAAAGCAGCGTCACGATCTATGGTCGCCTGAACGACTCCGTCGAGCGCCAGAAGACCGGCGACGACAGCATCTACGCACTGCAGAACAACGCTTCGCGCATCGGCTTCAAGGGTGTCGAAGACCTGGGCGGCGGCCTGAAGGCCGGCTTCCAGCTGGAACACGGCTTCAACGCCGACAACGGCAAGCAAAGCCAGACCGCCTTCTGGGCCCGCCAGTCGGAAGTCTTCCTGCAAAGCGCCGAACTGGGCACGCTGCGCCTGGGCAACTTCACGAGCGAGTCGTACTACGCGACGGCCGACTACGTGAGCATGCACAACCATGACACCGGCACCTCGTCGGACGCGCTGTACCAATACGTCATGCGCGACACGAACAAGGTCGCATGGCGCGCGCCGGAATTCGTGAAGAACCTGTCGCTGGAAGCGGCCGTGTCGGCAGGCGAAGCAGTTCCGGGCCAAGAGAAGGCCTATGACCTGGCCGCCAACTACTCGGCCGGCAACCTGGCCCTCGGCGCCGGCTTCTCGAAGAACAAGTCCGACAAGCAGTTCGCCGTCCGCGCGCTGTACACGCTGGGCGACTTCACGTTCGGCGGCTACTACCAGCGCGCCGAGCTGGGCAGCACGTTCCAGCCGCTCGACGGCAAGGTCAACATCGTGCGCCTGTCGGGCATGTACGCCGTCGGCGCTTCGGAGTTCCACCTGAACGTCGGCTTCGCCGGCAAGCTCGACGACATCGACGACACCGATTCGCGTCAAGCCACCGTCGCGTACAACTACAACCTGAGCAAGCGCACCAAGCTGTACGCCTTCTACACGAAGGTCGACAACAAGGCGCTGGCCACCTATGCGACCGGCAAGGCCGGCGTCGACTTCAGCTCGATCGCCGCAGGCATCCGCCACAACTTCTGATCCCTGCACCCGCAGGATCGAAGCAGGAAGGCCGGTCGCAAGACCGGCCTTTTTTGCTTTCAGCCCAGGAAGTAGCGCTTCAGGCCGGCCAGCACCATCTCGACGGCGATCGCCGTCAGCACCAGGCCCATCAGCTTCTCGATCGCCGAGACGACCGAATCGCCGAGCAGGCGGCGGATGCGGTCGCACAACATCAACACCGCACCCGACACCGCCATCGCCGCCGTCAGCGCGGCCACCCAGTCGAGCAGGCGGTCCGGTTGGCGCGAGGCCAGCAGCAGCACGGTCGCCATCGCCGACGGGCCGGCCAGCAGCGGCACCGCGAGCGGGAAGATCAACGGCTCCCTGCCCTCGGTCGTGCCGTACACGCCGCCTTCGTGGCTGAAGATCATCCGGATCGCCACCATCAGCAGGATCACGCCCCCGGCGACCTCGAGCGAGCGCTCCGACAGGTGCATCACGCGCAGGAAGCCGTTGCCGAAGAACATGAAGAAGAACAGCACGCCGAACGCGATGCCGACCTCGCGCATCGCGACCCAGCGGCGCCGCTGCTTCGGCACCTCGCGCATGATCGGAATGAAGATCGGCAGGCTACCCAGGGGGTCGAGCACCAGCAGCAGCAGCACGAAGGCAGAAAAGAAACTGTGATCCATGCTCAACGGCCTCGCCAGAACAGGGCGTCCAGCTCCTTCATCGTGATCTGCCGCCAGGTCGGTCGGCCGTGGTTGCACTGGTCGGAGCGCTCGGTGCGTTCCATGTCGCGCAGCAGCGCGTTCATCTCGTCGATCGTCAGCTGCCGGTTCGCACGCACCGCGCCGTGGCAGGCCATCGTCGACAGCAGCTCGTCCTGCGCGCGCTGGATCACGCTGCTGGCGTCGTACTGCGACAGCTCGGCCAGCACGCTGCGCGCCAGCTCGACGACGTCGCCGCCGACCAGCGCCGCCGGCTGCGAGCGCACCGCCAGCGTCGTGGCCGACAGCGGCGAGACGTCGAGGCCCAGCGTGCGCAGGTTGTCGGCCTGCGCCTGGGCGGTCGCGATCTCCTGCGCGGTCGCGGCGAACGTGGCCGGGATCAGCAGCGGCTGGCTGTCGATCGCGGTGCTGCCGAGGCTCGCCTTCAGGCGTTCGTAGACGATGCGCTCGTGCGCCGCATGCATGTCGACGATCACCAGCCCGTGGCTGTTCTCGGCCAGCACGAACACGCCGCCGATCTGCGCGACCGCGCGGCCGAGCGGCCATTCGTCGCGCTGGAAGTCGAGCGCCGGCGCTGTCGACGGCACCGCAGAAGGCGTTGCGAGAACCGGTGCCACGCGTGCCGGCGGCACGGCATCGCCACCACCACCCCACAGCGTCGCGACCTGCTGCAGCCCGAGCGCGCCCTGCACCTGCGGGCGCATCGGCGACGGCGCGTAGCCGCCACCGGCGAACGACGGTGCCGGCCGTGCCGCCGGCAGCGCGCCGTAGCCGGCCAGGTGTTCCGACGCGAGCAGCACGCCGGCGACGCCACCGGCCTCGTCGCCGGCGGCCACCGCAGCGCGCGGCGCGGCCAGCGCGCCTTCCACTGCACGGCGCACCGCCTGGTGCACCTCGCGCGAATCGCGGAAGCGCACCTCGATCTTGGTCGGGTGCACGTTGACGTCGACCCGGTCGGGCGCGATCTCGATGAACAGCACGTAGGCCGGCTGGCGCCCGCCGTGCAGCACGTCCTCATACGCGGATCGCACGCCGTGGGCGATCAGCTTGTCGCGCACGTAGCGGCCGTTGACGTAAACATACTGCTGGTCTGCGCGCGCGCGGGCCGCAGCCGGCGTGCCGGCACGACCGGTGATGCGCATCGGGCCGGCTTCGAGCAGCACCTCGCAGCTCTGCTCGACGAACTCATCGCCCATCACGTCGCGGATGCGCTGGGCCTGCGCCGCGCGGCGCCACTGCTGCGACAGCTTGCCCTCGTGCCACACCGCGAAGCCGACGTCCGGCCGCGCGAGCGCATGGCGGCGCACCGCATCGAGGCAGTGCGCGAACTCGGTCGCGTCGGTCTTCAGGAACTTGCGGCGCGCCGGCGTGTTGAAGAACAGCTCGCGCACCTCGACGCTGGTGCCGATGCCGCGCGCTGCCGGCACCAGTTCGCCGGAGCGCGCGTCGAGCCGCTGCGCATGCGGCGCGCCTTCGGTGCGGCTCGCGATGCCGAGCTCGGCCACCGACGCGATGGCCGCCAGCGCCTCGCCGCGGAACCCCATCGTGACGACGCCTTCGAGTTCGGCCAGCGACGCGATCTTGCTGGTGGCATGCCGGCGCAGCGCGAGCGGCAGTTCGTCGCTCGGGATGCCCTGCCCGTCGTCTTCGACCAGGATGCTGCGCACCCCGCCGGCCACCAGCTTGACGGCGATCTCGCGGCCGCCGGCATCGAGCGCGTTGTCGACCAGCTCGCGCACCACCGAAGCCGGCCGCTCGACCACTTCGCCGGCGGCGATCTGGCTGATCAGCTCATCGGGCAGCTCGCGGATCGGACGGCGGGGAACGGGCTGCAAAAGGGCATTCATCCAGAAGATTTTAGGCCCCCCGTCGCTATCGCTCCTGCTCCCAAGGGGCGCCACCCTGCGGCCCGGCAAAGCCGGTTCCGTAGGGCGTTGCTGGATGAAGCGGCGAGTGGGCAGGTAACAATGTGCCGATGCACGACCTGACCTTGCTCCTGACCCTCGCCGGCGGCCTCGCGTTTGCGCTCGTGTTCGGCGCGCTGACGCGCCGCATCGGGCTGTCGACGCTGGTGGGCTACATGCTGGCCGGCATCGTCGTCGGGCCGTTCACGCCAGGGTTCGTCGCCGATGCGGGCCTCGCGTCGCAGCTGGCCGAGATCGGCGTGATCCTGCTGATGTTCGGCGTCGGCATGCACTTCCACCCGCAGGAGCTGCTGCGGGTGTGGAAGCTGGCGGTGCCCGGGGCGATCGCGCAAAGTGCGGTGGCAGGCGCCGCCGGCTGGGGGCTCGCGCGCCATTTCGGCTGGTCGCATGCGGCCGGGGCGATCTTCGGCATGGCACTGGCCGTCGCCAGCACGGTGGTGCTGATGCGCATGCTGGTCGAGCAGAACCGGCTCGCAAGCCGCGACGGCCATGTCGCGGTCGGCTGGCTGATCGTCGAGGACCTGTTCACCGTCGGTGCGCTGGTGGTGCTGCCGCTGCTCGCGCCGCCGGCCGAAGGCGCCGCGGGGGCGGCACCTTCGCTCGGCATGGCGCTGCTGATGGCGCTCGGCAAGGTCGTCGTGTTCGCACTGCTGGTCGGCGTGGTCGGCACGCGGCTGGTCGGGCGCGTGCTCGAGAAAGTGGCACGCACGCAGTCGTCCGAGCTGTTCACGCTGACGGTGTTCGTCGTCGCGCTGGGCGTCGCGGTGCTGGCGGCGCAGGTGTTCCATGTGTCGGTCGCGCTCGGTGCGTTCTTCGCCGGGCTGGTGGTCGGGCAATCGCGCTTCGGCCCGCAGGCGGCCGCCGACATGGCGCCGTTCCGCGACGTCTTCTCGGCGCTGTTCTTCGTCTCGGTCGGGATGCTGTTCAACCCGAGCTTCGTCGTCGAGCACCCGTGGATGGTGCTCGGCGTGCTGGCGATCGTGCTGGTGGTCAAGCCGCTGGTGGCGGTCGCGATCGTCGCGCTGCTGCGCGAGCCGCCGCGCACCAGCGCGACGGTCGCGGTCGGCCTGGCGCAGATCGGCGAGTTCTCGTTCATCCTCGCGAGCCTGGGCTTGTCGATCGGCGTGCTGCCGCGCGAGGCGATGGACGCGCTGGTGGTCGGCGCGATCGTCTCGATCGCGGTGAACCCGCTGCTGTTCCGCTGGATCGGCAAGCGGGTCGCGGAGCCGGAGGCGGCGCATGTCGAACCGACCGTGGTGCCCGGCGCGCCGGCGGTGCTGCTGTGCGGCTATGGCTCGCTGGGCCGGCGCATCGCGGCACGCTGCGCCGAGAGCGGCATCGCGGTCGCCGCGGTGCACCGCGATCCGGACATCGACGCGGTGCCCGGCACGACGCTGGTGTTCGGCGACCCGACGCGCGCCGAGGTGCTCGAAGCCGCCGGCATCGCCGACGCGCGCCTGCTGGTCGTCGCCGACCTGCTGCTGGCCGACAAGATCCAGGTCTGCACGCAGGCGCGCCGGCTGAACCCGCGCATCGTGATCAGCGGCAGCGCGAACACCGATGCCGAGCGTGCCTGGCTGGAAGAATTCGGCGCGCAGTTCGTCAGCGACGGGCGCGACGAGCAGAGCGCACAGATGGCTCGGGCGATCAAGGCATTGTTGTAGAGCCCCCCCAGTCGCTATCGCTCCTGCCCCTTCGGGGCAGGAGGAGCGAAGCGACGACTGGGGGGCACAATACTTTCATGGACATCGCCCACTTCCTCCTCGACTTCATCCTGCACGTCGACGTGCACCTCGCGAACTTCGTCGCCGCCTACGGCACCTGGGTCTACGCGCTGCTGTTCCTGATCATCTTCGTCGAGACCGGCGTCGTCGTGATGCCCTTCCTGCCGGGCGACTCGCTGCTGTTCGTGGTCGGCGCGCTGTGCGGTGCCGGGCTGATGAGCCTGCCGCTGTCGATCGGGCTGCTGGTGGCCGCGGCGATCCTCGGCAACCAGAGCAACTACGCGATCGGCCGCCATTTCGGCCCCCGCGTGTTCCAGTGGGAGAACTCCCGCTTCTTCAACAAGAAGGCCTTCGAGCAGGCCCATGCGTTCTACGAGAAGTACGGCGGCATCACGATCGTCGCGGCGCGCTTCATGCCCTTCCTGCGCACCTTCGCGCCCTTCGTCGCCGGCGTCGCGCAGATGACGCGCCGCAAGTTCACGCTGTACGACGTCAGCGGCGCGGTGCTGTGGGTCGGCGGCGTCACGCTCGCGGGCTACCTGTTCGGCAACATCCCGTGGGTCAAGGAGCACCTCGACAAGATCATCTGGGGCGCGATCCTGCTGCCCGGGCTGCTGGTGGTGCTCGGCGCGTGGAAGGCTCGACGCACGCAGGCGGCATGAAGCGGGCCGAGCGCCGGGCCGCCCCAAGCCGGCCCGCGTCCCCTCGGGGGACCGGCCGGTGTACGCGCCGGACGAGGGGTGGTCATCCCCCGGATTGGCATCCGGGCTACAGCTGCCGCTGGCGAGCCAGCGGCGGGTTCTTCGCGAAGTAGCGCCGGATGCCGGTCGTCAGCGCGTCGACCAGCTGCCCCTGGTAGGCCGGATCGCGCAGCTTGGCTTCTTCTTCCGGGTTCGAGATGAACGCCGTCTCGACCAGGATCGACGGGATGTCCGGCGCCTTCAGCACCGCGAAGCCGGCCTGCTCGACGCTGCCCTTGTGCAGCTTGCCGACCTTGCCGATCTGGCCCAGCACCTCGCTGCCGAGCTTCATGCTGTCCTTGATCTGCGCGGTGGTGCTCATGTCGAGCATCGCGCGCAGCACCGCCGCATCCTTGGCCTTGAAGTTGACGCCGCCGACCATGTCGGCCGCGTTCTCCTTGTCGGCCATCCAGCGCGCCGCAGTGCTGGTCGCCCCATGCTGCGACAGCGCGAACACCGAGGCGCCGCGCGCCTTCGGCGTCAGGAACGCATCGGCATGGATCGACACGAACAGGTCGGCCTGCACGCGCCGAGCCTTGCGCACCCGGTCTTGCAGCGGCACGAAGAAATCGGCGTCGCGCGTCATCATCGCGCGAAAGCCCGGCAGCGCATTGATGCGGTCGCGCAGCTTCAGCGCCACCTGCAGCACCACGTCTTTCTCGTGCAGCCCGCTCGGCCCGCTCGCGCCGGGGTCCTCGCCGCCATGGCCGGGATCGAGCGCGACGATGATCAACCGGTCGATGCGTCCCTGCGACATCGGCGGCACCGTGGCGGCACCGTCCGCCAGCGGCCCGCCATGCGGCTGCGACGCCGCGGCCACCGGCGGCTGCGCCGGCGCCGGCAGCGGCTTGATGCTCACCTCGGGCGGCTTGCCGATCTTGCCGATGAACTCGCCGAGCGCGTCCTGCACCTCTTGTGCGGCGCGCTGCTCGGCCTGCTCCTTGTCCTTGATCAGCGCCAGCAGCGGGTCGCGCTCCTGGGTCGGATAAAGATCGAACACCAGCCGGTGCTGGTAGGCCGCGACCGGCGCCAGCGCGAACAGCTGCGGTGCCGTCGCCTGCTTCAGGTCGAGGACCAGGCGCACGACCCGCGGCTGGTTCTGCCCGACCCGCACGCCGCCGATGAACGGATCGTCGGACCGCACCTTGCCGACGATCTCGCGCAACGCCGGGCTCAGCTCCAGCCCGTCGATGTCGATGACGAGCCGGTTCGGGTTCTCTGCCAGGAAGTGCTTGATCGACAGCGCACTGTCGGACTCGAGCGTCACGCGGGTGTAGTCGGCGGCCGGCCACACCCGCACCGCGACGATGCTGGCGCCGAACGCCAGCTCGTTGGCCCCGAGCACCAGCACGAGGCTGCCGAGGCCCTTCAGCGCGGCGCGGCGCTTCACGACAGCAGCTCCAGGCCCAGCGAGGTCTGCGCCGCCAGGCGCACCTGGCGCGGCCCGTCCCCCGGCTCGTCGTCGCTCAGCGCGATGTCGATGCGCAGGTCTGCCAACGGCAGCAGGCCGTGCGCCTGCTCCGGCCATTCGGCGATCTTCAGGCCCGGGGCGCCGAACACGTCGCGGAAGCCGGCATCCTCGAACTCCTGCGGGTCCTCGAAGCGATAGAAATCGAAGTGCGAGATCGCCGGGCCGTCCGGCAACGGATACTGCTCCATCACCGCATAGGTCGGGCTCTTGATGCGGCCGGTGACGCCGAGGGCCTGCAGCAGGTGGCGCGTGAAGGTGGTCTTGCCGGCGCCCAGCGGGCCGTGCAGTTCGACGAAGGCCTCGCGCAGCGCGGGCTGCGCCGCCAGCCGCTGCGCCGTGGCGGCACAGGCGGCCTCGTCGGGCCAGGACAGCGATCGGGTTTCTAGAATCGTCAAATGACCGAAGCTCAGCAGGTGGACGGTGACGGCCTCGTCGCGCAATTGCGCGAGTGGGGCCTCGCGCTCGGATTTTCACAGATCGGCGTCGCCGATGTGGATCTGTCCTCCGCCGAGCCAGGGCTTCTCGCGTGGCTGCGCGACGGCTTCCATGGCGAGATGGGCTACATGGCCGCGCACGGCCTGAAGCGCGCACGGCCCGCCGAACTGGTGCCGGGCACCGTGCGGGTCATCACCGCCCGCATGGACTACCTGCCGAAGGACAGCGCCGACGACTGGCAGGCCGTCGAATGGCAGCGCCTCGCGTCGCCGGCGCAGGCCGCGGTGTCGGTCTATGCCCGCGGCCGCGATTACCACAAGGTGCTGCGCCAGCGGCTGCAGAAACTCGCCGACCGCCTGCAGCAAGCGGTCGGCCCGCGCGGCCACCGGGTGTTCACCGATTCGGCGCCGGTGCTCGAAGTGGAGCTCGCGTCGCGCAGCGGCATCGGCTGGCGCGGCAAGCACACGCTGACGCTGCACCGCGAAGCCGGCTCGATGTTCTTCCTCGGCGAGATCTACGTCGACCTGCCGCTGCCGCTGTCGACGCCGGTCGCCGGCCACTGCGGCAGTTGCAGCGCCTGCATCGACGTGTGCCCGACCCGCGCCATCGTCGCGCCCTACCGCGTCGATGCGCGGCGCTGCATCTCGTACCTGACGATCGAGCATGCCGGGCCGATCCCGGTCGAACTGCGCCCGGCCATCGGCAACCGCATCTACGGCTGCGACGACTGCCAGCTGGCCTGCCCGTGGAACAAGTTCGCCCGGCGCAGCCCGCTGCCCGACTTCGACCTGCGCGACGCCCTCGCCGCGCCGACGCTGCTCGGGCTGTGGACCTGGACCGAGGCCGACTTCCTGCGCCACACCGAAGGCAGCGCGATCCGCCGCATCGGCCATGTGCGCTGGCGCCGCAACCTCGCGGTGGCGATCGGCAATGCGCTGCGCCATGCAGGCACCCCGGCCGCCGACCGCGCGGCGCTGGCCGCGGCCTTGCAGTCCTCGCGCGAGGGGGCTGACGAACTGGTGCGGGAGCACATAGACTGGGCGCTCTCCGACGCGTGATCCGTGGCAGTCGAACGGCACGAACATTGCTCAACCCGATGTTGTCCCCAACGAACTGCCACGCATGATCGCCCGCCTGCTGCCGCTCCTTCTTCTCGCGTTCGCCTTCATCCCTGCATCCGCCGCGCCGCGCTGCTTGAGCGACTGCACGCCGCGCATCGGCATCGTCTCGGCCTTCGGCGCCGAAGCCGACATCCTGGTCGCCAACACCACCGGCCGGCGCAGCATCACCGTCAACGGCAACCGCTTCACGACCGGCACGCTGCGCGGCAACCCGGTCGTCATCGTGCTGAGCGGCGTCAGCATGATCAACTCGACGATGGTCACGCAGCTGATGCTCGACCACTTCCGCGTGCAACGGCTGATCATGAGCGGCATCAGCGGCGGCGTGAACCCGGCCCACCATGTCGGCGACGTGATCGTGCCCGAGCGCTGGGCGATGCCGCTGGAGGTCTACTGGAACCATGACGGCACGCCGCCCGCGCCCTGCGGCACGCCCGGCGACGTCGGCTGCCTCGGCCTGAAGCTCGCCGAGGTGAACGGCAAGACGGTGCCGCCCTTCGTCGGCGCGGCGCCGGTCGGCGGGCTGTTCATGCGGCAGAACTTCGTGATGAGCCGCGAGCGCGCACCGCAGGGCGAATTCCGCTTCGACTACGAGGCCGACCCGGCGATGCTCGACGTGGCCCGTGCGGTCAAGCCGGCGCTGGCGCGCTGCGGCCCGAAGGCCTACACGCCGGGCGTCGCCGAGCCCGATCCGAAGCAGTGCGTCGCGACCCAGCCGCGCGTGGTGGTCGGCGGGCGCGGCGTGTCGGGCACGGTCTTCCTCGCGAACCCCGCCTACCGCGCCTACCTGTTCGAGACCCTGCAGGCCGAGACCTTCGAGATGGAGACCGCCGCGCTCGCGCACGTGGCCCATGCGAACGGCGTGCCCTACATCGCGTTCCGCAGCCTCAGCGACCTGGCCGGCGCCGAGGAATTCAACGCCGACGTCGGCGCGCTGTTCTCGAGCGGGCTCGCCGAAACCAATGAAGCGGCCGTCACGATGGCCTTCCTCGAGGCCTGGAAGGCCCGCGCCACCCCCCGGAGACAACCGAAATGAAGAAGACGACGACCCTTGCGCTGGTGCTGGCCGCGGCCGCCCCGCTGGCCCAGGCGCAGGCGCAGCCCGCCGCCCCGCGCCCGCTGAAGGTGCTGATCATCGCGATGTTCGAGCCCGAGGCCGCGCCGTGGATCGAGCCGATGAAGCTGACCGAATCGATCCCGGTGCCCGGCCTGCTGCCCGAGAGCCCGGCGCTGCGCTGCAACACCGACGACGTCTGCCTGCTGACCGCCGGCATGGGGCATGCGAACGTCGCCGCGTCGACGATGGCCGTCACGCTCGACCCGCGCTTCGACCTGCGGCAGACCTACGTGCTGATCGCCGGCATCGCCGGCATCGACCCGGCGCGCGGCACGCTCGGTACCGCCGCGTGGGCACGCTACCTGGTCGACGTCGGCATCGCGCACGAACTCGATGCACGCGAGATGCCCCGCGGCTGGGCCTCGGGCTACTTCGGCATCATGACCAAGGGCCCGGGCGAGAAGCCGAAGCTGGAGTACCACACCGAGGTCGCCCAGCTCGACGAGGCGCTGCTGCAGAAGGCGCTGGCCCTCAGCAGGAACGCGACGCTCGCCGACAGCGATGCCGCGAAGGCCTACCGCAAGCACTACCGGCAGGCGGCGGCCCGGCAGGCGCCCAGCGTGACCCAGTGCGACACGCTCGGCGGCGACACCTGGTGGCACGGCGACAAGCTCGGCGAACACGCCCGCGCGTGGACCCGCCTGCTGACCGACGGCAAGGGCGTCTACTGCACCACGCAGCAGGAAGACAACGCCACCTACAACGCGCTGGCCCGGGCGACCGCGGCCGGCCGCGCCGACGTCAAGCGGCTGGCGGTGCTGCGCACCGCGTCGAACTTCGACCGCCCCCATTCGGGGCAGAGCGCCTACGCGTCGCTGATGGCGTCGACCGCCGGCACGCCGGGCGGGTTCGTGCCGGCGACGCACAACCTCTACGCGGTCGGCGGGCTGCTGGTGAACGACATCGTCGCGCACTGGGACCAGTGGCGCGTCGGCGTGCCGGCGCCCTGACGGCCCAGGCCCACGCCCGGTCTCCCGGACGTGGCATGGCAGTTGCTGTTGCCCTCCATTCCCTCACCCCCACGGATGCATCCATGCCCCACCAAGCGGCCCCGTTCGCGCTGACCCGCGCCTCCCTCTCGATCGGCCTGGCGCTGGCCGCACTGGCCGCGCAGGCCCAGGACGCCAGCGTGCTGGCCCCCGTCACCGTGACGGCCGAGCGCCGCGCCGAGAACGCGAAGGACGTGCCGATGTCGATCTCGACGCTCGGCGGCGAGAAGCTCGACGTGCTGAATTCGTCCGGCGAAGACGTGCGCATGCTGTCGGGCCGCGTGCCCAGCCTGAACATCGAATCGTCGTTCGGCCGGGCCTTCCCGCGCTTCTACATCCGCGGGTATGGCAACACCGACTTCCACCTGAACGCGTCGCAGCCGGTCTCGCTGATCTATGACGACGTGGTGCAGGAGAACCCGATCCTGAAGGGCTTCCCGGCCTTCGACCTGGACCGCATCGAGGTGCTGGCCGGCCCGCAAGGCACCCTCTTCGGCCGCAACACGCCGGCCGGCGTCGTCAAGTTCGAATCGGTGAAGCCGCAGCTGAAGAAGAACGGCGGCTACGGCAGCCTCAGCTACGGCAGCTTCGGCACCACCAACGTCGAAGGCGCGCTGAACGTCTCGGCGAGCCCCGATTTCGCGGCCCGCGTGTCGGTGCAATCGCAGCACCGCGACGACTGGGTCGACAACAACTACCGCCCGTCGCAGACCGACAAGCTCGAAGGCTACGACGACAACGCGGTCCGCCTGCAGGCGCTGTACCAGCCCGACAACAACTTCAGCGCGCTCGGCAACGTGCACCTGCGCGACCTGAAAGGCACCGCGCGGCTGTTCCGCGCCAACATCATCAAGAAGGGCAGCAACGACCTGGTCGACGGCTTCGACGAGAAGTCGGTGACGATCGACGGCAAGAACGAGCAGACGCTGTCGAACTTCGGCACCAGCCTGCGGCTGCGCTGGAACCTGGGCCAGGTGGCGCTGAACTCGATCACCGGCTTCGAGCACTTGTACACCTACAGCCGCGGCGATGTCGACGGCGGCTACGGCGCGCCGTATGCGCCGGGCGGCGCGAACGGCCCGGGCTTCATCCCGTTCTCGAGCGAGACCTCGGACGCGCTGAACGGCCACCGCCAGTACTCGCAGGAGTTCCGCCTGGAGTCGCTGGCCGGCGGCCCGCTGAAGTGGCAGGGCGGCGTCTACCTGTTCCGCGAGCGCTACGTGATCGACAGCATCAGCTACGACACCATCTTCCATGGCCCGGACACCTCGGTGAAGACCTCGCAGCTCAACAACGCCTGGGCGGTGTTCGGCTCGGCCAACTACCAGTTCACGCCGCAGCTGAACGTGCGCGGCGGGCTGCGCTACACGCACGACGAGAAGTTCCTGTCGACGACGACTGCCGACACCCCGATCAACGCCACCGCCGGCACCAGCGCCGACACCAGCGACTCCAAGGTCAACTGGGACCTGAGCGGCACCTACGCGCTGACGCCCGACCTGAACCTGTACGCCCGCGTCGCCACCGGCTTTCGCGCGTCGAGCCTGCAGAACGCGTCGGCCTTCGGCCCGCAATCGAAGGCCGGCCCCGAGACCAACACCTCGTACGAAGCCGGCGTGAAGGCCGACCTGTGGAACAAACGGGCGCGCACCGCGGTCAGCGTCTTCCACTACGACGTGAAGGACCAGCAGCTGAGCGCGGTCGGGGGCTCGCAGAACGTCACGACGCTGGTCAGCGCGAAGAAAGCGCAAGGCCAGGGCGTGGAGTTCAGCCTGGACGCCTACCTGACCGACACGCTGCTGCTGACGATGAACGGCAGCTACAACATGACGAAGATCAAGGACGGCGACCTCGTCGTGGCCGGCTGCGCGCAATGCACGGTGACCGACCCGGCGGGCACGGTGCCGGGCACGTACCACATCGACGGCAACCCGCTGCCGCAGGCCCCGAAGTGGATCGGCAACGTGACGCTGCGCTACGGCGTGCCGACGGCCAGCGGCGGCGAGTACTTCGTCTACACCGACTGGTCGTACCGCAGCAAGATCAACTTCTTCCTGTACGAGTCGACCGAGTTCACCGGCAAGTCGCTGCTGACCGGCGGGCTGCGGCTGGGCTACCAGTGGGCCAACGGGAAGTACGAGGCGGCGGTCTTCGCGCGCAACATCACCAACGAGATCCAGGTGGTGGGCGGCATCGACTTCAACAACCTGACCGGCTTCATCAACGAGCCGCGTACCTTCGGCGCGCAGTTCAAGGCGACGTTCTGATCTACGAGGGGAGCGCGGCGAGCACCGCCGGCCAGATCGGGATGCTGAGCATCCCGATCAGCGTCGACAAGGTGACCAGCCCGGCCACGTAGGCGCCGTCGCCGCCCATCCGCGCCGCCAGCACATACGCGCTCGACGCGGTCGGCATCGCGGCGAACAGCACGACGATGTCGCGCTGCGCGAGCGGCAACGCGAGCGCTGCGGTCAGCCCGATCGCCGCCGCCGGCAGCACCGCGTGGCGGATCGCCAGGAAGGCCGCGGCCAGCCCCGGCGCGGCCTTCAGGCCGGCGACCCGCAGCCCTGCCCCCACCGCCATCAGCCCGACCGGCAGCGCCGCGACACCGATGCGCTGCAGCGTGGTCGCGACCGCCTCCGGGAACTGCAAGCCCACCAGGTTCGCGATCAGCCCGGCCACCGTGCTGATGATCAGCGGGTTGCGCACGATCTCGCGCCCGTACGAATGCCCGCCATGGCGCGCCAGTGGCCACACCGCCGCCACGTTGCACAGCGGCACGCACAGCGCGATCAGCAAGGCCATCCACGCGACACCCTGCTGCCCGCCGAGCCGCTCGGCCAGCGCGAGCGCGATGAACGAATTGAAGCGGAACGCCGTCTGCGCGCCCGACGCATGCAGGCGCGCATCGACGCCCGGCCAGCGCTTCAGCGCGTAGGACAGCGCGATGCCCACCAGCACCGCGCCGACACCGCCGGCTGCCAGGCTCAGCGTCTGGGCCGGCTGCAGCGGGCTGCGCACGATCGAGTTGAACAGCAGCACCGGGAACAGCACGTAGTAGACGAGCCGCTCGGCCGCCTCCCACACCGGGCGGTCGAGCGCGGTGTAGCGGCAGATGCAGAAACCGCAGACGATCAGCAGGAAATCGGGGAGCAACAGCAGGGCGTTCGACATGCGGCCCGAGTGTGCCAGCGAGACCGCCGTGATCCGTGCTTCCCCGTGCTTTCCCGCTTCGTAGTTTCCACACCGGCGCGGCCCGGCGCGGGCGGCAGGATCGCTCACAATGCCCTTCGTTTCGTGCCTCGACTCATCCGCAACAGGAGACACCATGCAACGCAGACCACTGATCGCCGCCGCCGCCCTCGCGAGCGCGCTGCTCGCGGCCCACGGCGCCGCACTGGCGCAACAGGCCTGGCCGACCAAGCCGGTGCGGCTGGTCGTGCCCTTCGCGCCCGGTGGTACCACCGACATCATTGCCCGCGTGGTGGCCGAGAAGATCAACGGCCCGCTCGGCCAGACGATGATCGTCGAGAACAAGGCCGGCGGCGGCGGCTCGGTCGGCGCCAACGAGATCGCGAAGGCGACGCCCGACGGCTACTCGCTCGGCGTCGCCACCGTGTCGACGACCGCGGCCAACCCGGCGATCAACGCGAAGATCCCGTACAACCCGATCACCGACTTCACGCCGATCATCAACGTCGCGGCCACGCCGAACGTGATCGCGGTGCACCCGAGCTTTCCGGCCCGCGACTTCGCCGGCTTCCTGGCCGAGCTGAAGAAGAACCCCGGCAAGTACTCGTTCAGCAGCTCGGGCACCGGCGGCATCGGCCACCTGCAGATGGAGCTGTTCAAGAGCCTGTCGGGCACCTTCGTCACGCACATCCCGTACCGCGGCGCCGGCCCGGCACTGAACGACACCATCGCCGGCCAGGTGCCGATGATCTTCGACAACCTGCCGTCGGCGCTGCCGTTCATCAAGGACGGCCGGCTGATCCCGATCGTCGTCGCGGCGCCGACGCGGCTGGCGGTGCTGCCGAACGTGCCGACCTTCAAGGAGGTCGGCTTCGAAGGCGTGAACCGCATGGCCTATTACGGCATCTACGGACCGAAGGGGCTGCCGAAGGACATCGTCGACAAGGTCAGCGTCGCGGTGAAGAAGACGCTGGAGGACCCGGCGGTGAAGAAGCGCATCGAGGAGACCGGCTCGCTGCTGGTGGCCAACACGCCGGAGCAGTTCGCGGCGCAGATCGCGGCCGAGTACGAGGTGTACAAGAAGGTCGTCGCGCAGCAGAAACTGAAACTTGATTGAGCACCTCGCCTGAACTCGCGGACAGCCACGGCGCGATCGACCGCTTCATCGACGCGCTGTGGATCGAGGACGGCCTCGCGGCCAACTCGCTGGCCGCCTACCGGCGCGACCTGACGCTGTATGCGCAGTGGCTCGCGAAGGAGCCGAAGAAGGCGCTGAACGCGACCACCGAAATCGACCTGCGCGCCTACGCGGTGACGCAGGTCGCCGGCAAGGCCACCAGCGCGAACCGGCGGCTCACGGTGTTCAAGCGCTATTTCCGCTGGGCACTGCGCGAGCACCTGGTCGGCACCGACCCGACGCTGAAGCTGCTGACCGCGCGCCAGCCGCTGCGCGTGCCGAAGACGCTGAGCGAGGCCCAGGTCGAATCGCTGTTGAAGGCGCCCGACACCGACACCCCGCTCGGGCTGCGCGACCGCACGATGCTCGAGCTGATGTACGCCAGCGGGCTGCGCGTCAGCGAACTCGTCACGCTGAAGGCGGTGCACCTCGGGCTGTCGGACGGCGCGCTGCGCGTCACCGGCAAGGGCTCGAAGGAACGCATCGTGCCGTTCGGCGACGAGGCGCATGCGTGGCTGCGGCGCTACCTCGACGAGGCGCGCGCCGACATCCTGAAGGGCCAGGCAAGCGACGCGCTGTTCGTCACCGGCCGTGGCGGGCCGATGACGCGGCAGATGTTCTGGCAGCTCGTCAAGAAATACGCGCTGCAGGCCGGCATCCATGCGCCGCTGTCGCCGCACACGCTGCGCCATGCCTTCGCGACCCACCTGCTGAACCACGGCGCCGACCTGCGCGCGGTGCAGATGCTGCTGGGGCATGCGGACATCTCGACGACGACGATCTACACGCATGTGGCGCGGGAGCGGTTGAAGGCTCTCCATGCGATGCATCACCCGCGCGGGTGAGCTGTCCCATGCGCGCGGTGCCGAGGGGCTTGCGAAATCGGCATGGGGCACTTGCTTCTCGAACCTTGTAAGCCGGTGGCTCTTCCCGTCTAATTCGCCGGCCGCATCGCCAAAGCAGTAACTCCCTTTGAGGCAGCAGTCCCCTGAAGAGGGCATGTCGATGCGGCATGGTTTGCGTCGCCTGATCTCGACGGGTCGCAGGTCGTACGCAGCAGAGAATCGGCAGGGAATGAGAATGATGAAACGCAATCTGATCGCCGCAGCGACTGCGGTATTGTTCGACGCAAATCTGGCCATGGCCCAAGTGCCTCCTCCTCCGGTATCGCCCACACCGGTGACCGCCTATGAATACGACGCCGAGGGCACTCCAACCAAGACCACCAAGGCGCCGGACAGCCTGAACCTGCAGAACAGGGCGAGCTACGATCCGCTGGGCCGCGTGAAGGAGCTGACCAACCCGAAGAACGGCAAGACCGCGATCGAGTACGACGGCGGAGGAAGGCCTACCAAGGTGACCGACCCACGCAGCCTGGTCACGCAGTACCCGCGCAACGGCTTCGGCGATGCGACGCAGCTGATCAGCCCCGACACCGGCATCACCAGCATCACCTACGACGCGGCCCGGCGATTGAAGACCCGCACCGACAGCCGCGGCGTCACCGAGACCTACACCTACGACCTCGAAGGCCGGTTGACCAGCGTCGTCTACACGCAGAGCGGACAAGCGAGCCAGACCACCACGTGGAGCTGGGACCTGACTGGCCCGGACTACACCTACAGCATCGGCCACGTGAGCCGGGTCGATCACCCGAGCGGCTTCGCCCGCTTCCGGTACGACCCGCGGGGCCGGATCACCGAGACCGTGCAGTCGGTGAACGCGAAGGCCGGCGCGAACACCGTGCAGATCCTGACGACGGTGAAGTAAGCCTACTCGCACGGCGACCTGATGAGCATCACCTATCCGTCGGGGAGGCAACTGATCCTCACGCGCGACGTCGGTGAACTGATCGGCATGAGCCTGGCGCAGAGCGCAGGCGGCACGCCCATCCCGCTGATCAGCAACGTGAAGTGGGAGCCGTTCGGCCCGGTGAGCGGCTGGGACTGGCACATGGCGAGCGGCCTCGTGCCGCACACGAGGCAGTTCGACCTGAGCGGTCGCATCGTGCGCTACCCGCTGGGCAACGTGCTGCGCGACGTGAGCTACGACGCGGCGGACCGCATCAGCGGCTTCACGCACCTGCTGGCCAGCGACGGCACGCCGCAGCCGGCGCTGGACCAGAGCTTCGGGTACGACGAGAACAGCCGGCTGACTGGCATCACGACGAATTCGGCGAGCTGGGCGATCGCCTATGACCCGAACGGCAACCGCACGAGCGTGAGCCTGAACGGCAGCTCAAGCCTCTACAACACCGAGGCGACGAGCAACCGGCTCACCAGCATCACGAACCCGGCCAGGAGCTTCGGCTATGACAACGCCGGCAACACGACCAGCGACAGCGCGGGCTATACCGCGACCTACGGCCTGAACGCAACGCGAGCGGCCCGCCGCTCGTCTTCTACATCCACGCCGATCACCTGAACGCGGCGCGGGTGGTGGTGGACCGCGGCAACCAGATGCGCTGGCATTGGCTGGCCGAGCCCTTCGGCACCACGGCGCCGGCGAACAATCCGAGCGGGCTGGGCGTCTTCACGCAGAACCTGCGCTTCCCGGGGCAGTATGCGGATGCGGAGAGTGGGCTTTGGTACAACTACTTTCGCAGCTACGACCCGTCGAGGGGCGGCTATCCGCAGCCAGACCCGACTGGCTTGGCGGGCGGGATCAACCCGTATCTCTATGTCGCGGGAAACCCCCTTCGCTATGTGGATCCTCTTGGCCTGTACACGGAAGTGATCTATTGGCACGGTGTTGGCGTTGGCGAATCTCAGTTTGGCCACATCTCAACGAACATCAACGGTAAGAACTACTCGTGGGGGCCACCTGGTCAATGGGACACCAAATATCCGTTGGCGTCGTCGTACATCGCGAGACAGCAGACGTTCCGAGATGGAAGCGGTGTCGTGCTCAACTTGACACTGGAACAGGAAATGTCACTTGGGGCATGCTTGAGTGCATCGAGCGGCACCTACAGCCTCTCATCCAATAATTGCGGTACAGCTATT
Source organism: Rhizobacter sp. SG703 (assembly GCF_012275445.1). Taxonomy (GTDB): domain Bacteria; phylum Pseudomonadota; class Gammaproteobacteria; order Burkholderiales; family Burkholderiaceae_C; genus Rhizobacter. The sequence goes on from NZ_JAAZQK010000002.1 coordinate 37,035, forward strand.
CAAGACTGCTTGAGGAGAGCAAGCGTGCAATTCGACAACGCATTTCGGCCAATCGCGATCTTTGGCAATCTCAGATCGTCGCCTTCAGCGACCGGAAGTACCTTCTATCCCGGGCCCGCCAAGGATGCTGGCCCTCTGGAAAATCCCATCGTGTGGGGCTTCTGATGCGACGAACTCTATTGATATCAGGTCTTGCATTGGCAATGTTGGTCGCCGTTATCACGGTTGCCGTTGCAGCGCGCAGGCTCGTGCTGGTGGCGCAGAAGCCGATACAAGTCGATAGTTATCCTGTCCCAAGCGCGAGGCCCGTGCGGAGCATGCAAGCTGGACAACGCGCGAGTGTCTTAAGCTGCGATGACCTGAAGTCCTATCCCGCGATCCATGTGCGTCTTGCAGACGGAGGCGATGGCTATGTCATAGACGGAAGCTTCGTGTTGGAATCGGTGCCCATCTGGCGTCCGTCGAACGGAGCCCCCATTTCATTCTTTTGCCCATAAATTGCACACAGGTTGTGCCGAAATCATGATCGGCAGCAACAAGAAATCCGCAGACGACGCCCTCTACTTCACGACGATCAGGTACATGCTGATCCCCGCATTGCTCAGCGGCCCCAGCGTCACCGTGCCGGCGTTGAAGCGCTTCTTGAAGATGCTGAACGCCCGCGTCGTGCCGCCCTCGGAGGTCGTCAGGTCGGTCCCGGTGTCGACCCAGCTGCTGTCGACCCACGACGGCAGCGCGCCGCGGTTGTCGAACGCCAGGTAGACATCCGCTGCCGCGCTCAGTGTGAAGGTCGCGAGCGGCGTGCCGGCGTACGACTTCGATGCATTCGCGGTGCGGACCCAGCTGCCGCCAGTCACTGCGGCCGGCAGGCCGGCGATGGTGAACGCGCGATCGCCGTAGACGGTGTTGCCGACCTGCAGGTTGCCCTGCACCGACCAGGCCGCCGAGTTGGCGCCATCGGAGACCAGCAGATTGCCGACCACCGCGACCGGCGGCGTCGTGCCGCAGCCGGTGACACGTGCCCCGCCCCAGTCGGCATGGTCGCTGCCTTTGCCGTCGCCGCCATCGGTGACGACCAGCCGCAGCTGGTTCTTGCCGGCCACGCCGACATCCGCTTTCTTGCGCAGGTCGCCGGCACGGGTCACCCCGCTGTCGTACGCCAGCGCGCCATCCAGCCAGACCTGGAACACCACCGAGCCGTTGTTGCCGACCTCGCCGTCGACCGCCAGGTCCGACAGGAAGCGCCCCGAGCAGTTGCCGTTCAGCGCGAACGTGATGTCCGACGGCGCATGCACGCCGAGCCCGCGCGGGTACGGCACGCCGGCCAGCGTCATCGGCTTGCCGTCGGCCGCGCCCTGCTCGCCATTGCTGCGGTCCACCTCGTACGGCCCCCAGCCATTGGCCGGCGTGCCGACCACCGGCAGCTGGCTGACAGGGGTGCGCGGAACGATGTCGCGCGTCGCGCTCGCGGTGGCGCCCGACGAATCCCGCACCGTCAGCGTGATGCGCAGCCACATGTTGGCCTCGGTGGCCTCGAAGTCCGGCACCGTGAACGTGCCGTTGGTCGCGCCGCTGACCGGGGTCACGAACGAATGCGCATGCGCGTCGTGCTGGAAGTCGACCTTCCAGGTGAACGCGCTCGGCGGCAGGTTGCCGTCTTCCGGATCGCTGCCGCTGCCCGAGTACGAGATCACGTCGCCGGTCGAGAAGCCGGCGCCGGCGGCCGGCGCGACGATGGTCGCGGTCGGTGCGCGGTTGGTGGTCACCGTCAGCGTCGCCTCGTTCGACGTGACGCTGCCCGACGCGTTCGTGACCACCGCGCGGAAGGTGGCGCCGGTGTCGTTGACGGTGGTCGTCGCCAGCGTGTAGCTGCTCGCGGTCGCGCCGGCGATGTTGACGCCGTTGCGCTGCCACTGGTAGCCGGTCGCGCCATCGGCGCCGACGCTGAACGTCGCCGCCGTGCCGACGTACACCGTGATGCTCTGCGGTTGCGCGGTGATCGCCGGCGCCTGGCTGCCGGTGTAGCTGATCTTGCTGACCGTGCCGGCGCCCGGCGCCGGCGTGCCGGTGCCCTGGTTGCGCGCCAGGTAGTACAGCGCGCCGCTCGGCGACACGCCGATGTTGGTCGGGTTGCCGATGCCGCTCGCGAAGTTGTTGATGACCGTCGGCGACGCGAGGCTCAGCGACTTGATCGTGCCGTTGCAGAAGTCGGCGAAGAACAGCTGGCCGACCCAGCTGGCCGGGAAGCGCGCGGTCGCCGGGTTGTAGAACTGCGTGCCGGTGATCGAGCAGCCGACCGAATGCGAGTAGGCGTAGATCGGGTTGAGGTACGACGCGTTGGTGCCGACGCCCTCCACCGCCGGCCAGCCGTAGTTGCCGCCGGCCTGGCCGCGGTTGATCTCCTCCCAGCTGCCCTGCCCGACGTCGCCGATCGCGATCGCACCGGTGGTCGGCTGGATGTCCAGCACGAACGGGTTGCGGAAGCCGAGCATGTAGGTGGCCTTGTAGGCACTCGCATTGCCGAAGAACGGGTTGTCCGACGGGACGGTGCCGTCGGCATTGATGCGCAGCACCTTGCCGAAGGCGCTCGCGAGGTTCTGCGAGTTCGATGTGGCCACCGGCTGCGGGTTGTCTTCATGGTTGCCGACCGCGATGTACAGCTTGCCGTCGGTGCCGAAGCGCATCGCGCCGCCCATGTGCCACTTGGTCGCGCTCGGAATGTCGGGCAGCTCGAAGATCACCCGCTCGCTGCCGGCCACCACCGCGTCGGCCGCTTCGGTGACGCGAATCACGCGGTTGCGAGACACGCTGCCGACCACCGTCGAGCAGTAGAAGTAGACGTAGTGGTTGGTGGCGAAGGCCGGGTCCGGCACGACGCCGAGGCAGCCCCGCTCGTTGGTCGAGTCGACGTTCGCGAAGGCGTGGAAGTTGGCCGCCAGCATCGCGTCGTTCTTGATCAGGCGCACGACGCCGTTCTGCTGCACGACCAGCACGCGGCCGTCGGGCATCACCGCCATCGAGGTCGGGCTGGTCAGGCCGGTCGCGACCTGGGCGTCGACGAAACCGGTCGGCACGCTGGCCGCCAGCACGGGGCCGGCGACCAGCAGCATCGCCAGGGCCATGCATCGTTGCAGAAGCTTCATGGTGGCTCCATTCACTTGACGATGACCGAGTACATGCTCACGCCGCCGTTGTTCAACGGCCCAAGCGTCACCGTCCCGGCCGCGAAGTTCTTGCGGTACAGCACGAAGGTGCGGCCCGGCGATTCGCTGTTGACGAGCTGCAGCCCCGAATTGGTCCAGCCGCTCATCCACGACGGCGCGGCCGTGCGGTTGTCGATGCCCACGTACACGTCGGCGGCCTGGCTGATCGTGAAGGTCGCCAGCGTCGTGCCGGTGTAGGCGCGCGACAGGTTCGCGGTGCGCAACCAGGCCGACCCGGCCAGGGCCGCCGGCACGCTGGTGATGGTGTAGGTGCGATCGCCGTACTGCAGGTTGCCGGCCTGCAGGTTCGACACCAGCGCCCAGCCACCGGCATTCGCGGTGTCCTTCACCGACAGGTTGCTCAAGCCCACGCCGGCCGCGCCATCGGTGCTGTCGTCGATCTGCAGCAGGTAGCTCACCAGCTGCGTGCGCTGCGCCGCCGTCAGGCTGCTGGCGGCGCCGTGCAGCCCGGCCGGATTGGCGGTGGTCAGCACGTCCAGCAGCGTCGCGGCCGAGCCGTCGTGCAGGTAGGGTGCGCTGTCCCACACACCGCGCAGCGTCGGCGTGTCGATGCCGGTCAGCGGCCCGCCCAGGCGCTGGCCCGACGACGCCTTGATCGTGCCCACGTCGTGCAGCACGCCGGTCGCGCTGTCGGTGAAATCGGCCCCCGAGTGGCAGCTGCTGCACTGCCCCGCGCCCTTGAAGATCGCCTGGCCGGCGACGCCGTCGGCGGTCAGCGTGCCGTCGGCATTGCGGTACGGGCTCGGGCCCACCGTCGCCAGCGAGCTGACGTAGGCCGCCAGCGCATCGAGCTCGGCGCTGACGCCTGCCTTCGGGTTGCCCAGCGGCTGGTTGCGCGTGCCGGTGTTGAACTGCGCATCGGTCATGAAGCCGGTGCCGCCGAACGCGTTGCGCATGTCGTGCTCGAAGTCCTGGATCTCGTCGAAGTTCGCGCTCCAGTGCACCCGGCCCTGGCCGGTGCCGCGCCGGCCGTTCAGCACCGTGGTATTGCGCAGGCCCTCGCCGCGGTCGGTGAAGTCCATCACGCGGCCGTCGTGCCCGCCGTCCTGGTGGCAGCTGGCGCACGAGATGTACTTGTCGCGGTTCATGCGCCGGTCGTCGGCGTTGTAGAAGATCTGCTTGCCGGCGAACACCTGCGCCGACAGCGGCTCCGACGACACCGCGGCCACGTCGACGATCTTGCTCGCGACGTTGCTGGTCGCGTTCAGGATGCCGTTCACGTCGTACACGCCGACGTTGCGCGACATGAAGTTCTGCACGTACAGCCGGCCGTTCGGCGTCAGCAGCATCCCGCGCGGCGCGCGGCCGACGTTGACGATGCCGGTGCTGATCTGGCGCGTGTAGGCGTCGACCACCTCGATCTGGTTGGTGCCCTGCGTCGAGACGAACGCGTAGTCGCCGAGCGGGCTGAACACCACCGCGTTCGCGAGTTCGCGGTCGTTCAGGTCGATGCGGTCGGCCAGCACCTCTGCGTTGGTGTCGAGTGCGATCTGCGAGACGATGGTGCGCACCGTGCTCTCGAAGGTCAGCGCCTGGCCGTCGCGGAAGCTGCCGCGCAGCGTGTTGTCCTTCTTCGACGGGATCCACGCGCGCTGGCCGTCGGGCTGGATCGCGATCGACGTGATGAAGTTCGGCACGCCGCGGCCGCTGGCCTCGGTGTCGGGCCCGGGGTCGGTCGCGAGCGCGAAGGTGCGGGTGACCGCCGTCAGCGCGGCGTTGACCTCGATCACCTCGCCACGGGTGGCGGGCGAGATGTAGCGAGTGACCAGCACGCGCGACGAATCGCCGCTCACCGCGATGCCGCGCGGCACCGCGCCGAGCGACAGCGTGGCCTGCACCGCGCCGGTGGTCGGGTGCAGCTTGACGACGCCCTGCGAGCCCGACAGCGACACGTAGGCCGCGGTGCCGGCCGGGTTGAAGACGATGCCGAACGGCCGCGAGCCGTTGCCGAGCGCGATCGACTGCACGATGCCGCCACTGGCCGGGTCGAGGATGCTGATGTCGCCCGAGCCGAAGTTGGCGACCCACAGCCGGCCGTCGGGGGCGAAGGCCAGCGTCTGCGGGTTGGTGCCGACGCCGACCTCCAGCGCCCGCGTGTTGTTCGCGGTGTTGATCGCGCTGACGGTGTTGCTGTCGGAGTTGACGACCCACACGCGGCTGCGGCCGGCGTCGTAGGCGATGGTGCCGGTCGTGCGCGGCGCGTTGGCGGTCGGCGCGGTGTGGATGGTCTGGTTGGCCGAGCAGGTGCTGGTCTGCGTGCCGCTGCGCACCGACAGGATCACCGGGTAATGGCGCGGCGCGGTGTAGCTGTGCGTGGCCGACGGCGTGGTCGAGAACGCGGTGCTGCTGCCGTCGCCGAAGCTCCACGAATACTGCAGGTTGCTGCCGCTGGTCGAGGCCGGCGCGAACGACTGGCTGCTGCCGACCAGCGCGGCGCTGCGCGGCGCGAGCGTGCAGGCCACGGCCGCGCTGCCGGCGGTCGTGAAGCGCGACGTGAACGCGGCGATCGCGTTGCCGTTGTCGTCCTTCATGCCGCCGGCGGGCACCACCACCTCGTAGGTGGTGCCGGGGAAGAACGGTGCATCGGGCGCGAAGTTCAGCACGCCGGACTGCCCGCTGTAGCGGCCGGGCAAGGCCGAGCCGCCGACCGGGCGCACGATGAAGCTGGTGGTCGACACCGTGCGCAGGTCGATGTGCGCGGTGGTGGTCAGGCCCACGCGGCTCGTCACCGGCATGCTGGCCGCGTTGTTCTTCGGCGAGACCATGTTGACGCTCGGCGTCTGCGTCCATGGCGCGGCCTGGTGCGGCACGATCGCGCTGCCGGAGCCGTGGTCGTTGCCGATCAGCACCAGGTTGCCGAACACCGTACCGAAGTCCTCGTCGCGGCCGGAGATGTTGGAGGTGCCGGTGCCGGCGGTGGCGCCGCTCGCGAGGTCGACCTTCGCGTACTTCACCGAGAAGCCCGAGTGGGCGTAGCCGCCCTGCACCGAGACGTAGCCGCCCTTGCCGCCCTGGTCGGCCGACACCGCGGTCTGCGTGAAGACGGCCGGGTTGCTGATGTCGAACACGTGCAGCTTGTTGTCGGTGCCGGCGGTGACGATGCGCTCGCCGTTGACGATGCCGCTGTACTGGCCAGCCGTGGTTGAGGTGGCGCCGATCAGGCGCGGGTTGACCGGGTCGCTGATGTCGAGCGTCACCAGGCCGCTGCCGTCGGTGCTGGTCATCGCCAGCAGGTTGCCGACCGCGAAGGTCGGGCCGACGCGGAAGCCACCCCAGGTGCTGGTCGGGATGGTCTTCACGTAGACCGGGTTGCGCGGGTCGGCGGCGTTGACGATCAGCAGCCCGTTGCCCGAGCCGCCGACGTAGACGTAGGGCGCCTGCCAGAACGCCCACCAGGCGCCGAGCGCGTAGTCGGACTCCTGGATGCCCGGCAGCACCAGCTGGCTGAGCTGCACCGGCGCAAGCGGGTTGGTGAAGTCCCAGAACATGATGCCGTTGATGGTCTGCATCACCGCATGCTTGCCGCCGTTGGCGAAACCGAAGCCGTGCGGCTCGCGCAGCGCGGTCACGTCGGTCTGCGACACCTTGACCGGCGAACGCGGGTTCGAGATGTCGTAGAACGAGAAGCCGCCGCCCGACACGCCGGAGTCCTTGCCGAACGGCACGAACAGGTAGCCTTCGACCATCTGCACCGTGCCCTCGCCGCGGGCGCTGCCGCCCACCGCGCTGTGGATGACGGACAGCGGCTGGAAGACCTCGGAGGCGCTGTAGGTGAGGTTGGGCAGGCCCGGCCCGGCGGCGCCCGCGATGCCGGCCGCGCACAGCGCGGCGGCGATCGGCAGCGTCCGGACGACATGAAGAATGCGCGCAGCCCAACGCGCGCGCCGAAGGTGCTTGAACATCGTTTGTCTCCATCAGTGGCCGCGCGCCGGTGGTCCGGTGCTGCGGATGCTGCGCGGAACGCTTTTGGAATGAACGTTCTACACAACAATATCAAAGAACATTTGTTCTTATATCAGCCACGAGGAGGGGTGTCAACCGGGGAGGGGATGGGCGGCAGCTGTTGGCGCCACGTCTCTCGCCATCGCTACAGCGAATGCGCAGGCGACGGCGCCCAAGTAGGTGCCAGCCCGCACGAAAGCTGCACGCTCCCCAGCGCCGTCAAGGGAAAAAGTGGCCTCATGCGCGCGGCCGCCCCCCCTTGGCACCCTTCCCCGCCTCCGCCAGCTGATGCCCCGCCCCCACCACCAGCGCCTGCGACAGGCACAGCGGCGCCACCAGCGAGCGGAACGGGCGGTCGGACGCGAGGCCGAGTTCGAAGCAGACGGTCGCCGACGGCTTCAGCGGCGACAACGCGCTGTCGGTGATCGCGATCACGCGCACGCCGCGCGCATGCACCGACGCCGCGGCATCGACCACGTCCTGCGAATAGCTGTGGAAGCTGGTCGCGATCAGCAGCTCGCCACGCTCCAGGTTGCGCAGCGTCTCCTTCAGCATGCCGCCGACGCCGTCCAGCAGGTGCACCCGCAGGTCGAGCTGGCTCAGCGCATAGGCCAGGTAGCAGGCGACCGGAAAGGCGCGCCGCTGCGCCAGCACATGCACGCGCGGCGCGGCGCACACCAGCTTGATCGCCGCGGTGAGGTCGGCCGCGCGCACGCTTTCCTCGAGCTGGCCGAGCTCCGACACCGCGTCGCCGACGAACTGGCTCAGCAGCCCCGCGCCCCTGGTGGCCGGCTGCCCCTGGCGGCGCTGCCGGTCGATGCGCTCGCGGTAGCTGCTCGATCGCTCGACCAGGTGCCCGCGGAACACCTGCTGCATCTCGGAAAAGCCCTTGAACTCCAGCGCGTTCGCGAAGCGGATCAGCGACGAGGGCTGCACCTTCGCCGCCTCGGCGACCGCCGCCACCGTGCCCAGCGCGAGCTCGTTCGGCTGGTCCAGCGCATAACGCGCGATGCGCTGCAGCTGCTGCGGAAGTTCAGGGTAGGCCTGCTCGATCGCGGCCTTCAGTTGCTCGTAGTTCGTCGCCCGGGTCATCCATGAAACTTATCATGAACAAACGTTCTTTCTGACCCGGCGCAACCACAATCGTTCGACGGCGCGGCCGATCTGCAGCAGCTACTGCGTCGCCGTCAGCCCGCCGTCCAGGTACAGCACCTGCCCGGTCACGAAGCCCGCGCCCGGCCCGCAGAAGAACACCGCCGCGCCGGCCACGTCGGACGGCTCGGCGACGCGGCCCAGCGGAATGCGCCCCAGGATGTGTTCGCGCGTCACCGGGTTGGCCAGCCAGTGCGCGCCCATCTCGCCGCGCACCACCGTCGGCGCGATGCCGTTGACGGTGATGCCGTGCGCCGACAGCTCGACCGCATGCTGCTTGATCAGCATCACCAGCGCGCCCTTGGTCGCGCAATACGCCGAATAGCCGCGCTCGCGCATGCCCAGCTGCGCGCGCACCGACAGCAGGTGCAGTTGCCGCCCCGGCGCCCGGCCGGCCGCGACCGCATCGACCTGGTGGCGCGCCGCGGCCTGCGCGAGGAACATCGCCGCCTTCAGGTTGACCTGCACCACTTCGTCGAACGCGTCTTCGCTGACCTCGGCGAGCCGCTCCTCGCGCTGGATGCCGATGCAGTTGACCAGCAGGTCGAGCGCACCGAAGTGCCGCGCCACCGCGTCGACCGATGCGCGTACGCTGTCGACCGAATGCGCGTCCATCGCGAGCCCGAGCGCATCGCCGCCGAGCGACGCCGCCAGCGTGGCCGCCTTGTCGGCATTGCGCCCCGAGACCGCGACGCGCGCGCCGGCCCCCACCAGCGCGCGCGCAATGGCCTCGCCGATCCCGCCATAGCCGCCCGGCACGTAGGCCACGCGGTCCTTCAGGCCGAACAGGTCGGCCAGTCCCAGATTCATCGGTGCATCGCTCATCTTCAGTCCATCAGCAGTCCGCCGTTTTGATCGAGCACCTCGCCGGTGATGAACCCCGACAGCGGCGACGCGAGAAAGCTGACCGCATGCGCGAACTCCTCCGGCTCGCAGAAGCGGCCGACCGGGATCTGCTGCAGCAGCGCCTGCCGCTGCGCCTCGTTCAGCTGCTCGGTCACCATCGGCGTGCGCACATAGGCCGGCGCGATCGCGTTCGCGGTGACGCCGTGCGCCGCCAGCTCGCGCGCCAGCGAGAAGGTCAGCGCGCTCATCGCGCCCTTCGACACCGAGTACGCGGTGCCGGCCGTCAGCCCGCCGGTCTTCGCGGCCAGCGAGCTGGTGTTGATGATGCGGCCCCAGCGCCGCGCCTTCATCGCAGGCACCACCGCCTGCGACCACAGCATCGCGCCGTCCAGGTTGGCGCCGAGCACGCGGTGCCATTCGTCGATCGAGGTCGCCTCGATCTTGTTGTTCGACAGCACGCCGGCGTTGTTGACCAGGATGTCGACCTCGCCGAAATGCTCGCGCACCTGCGCATGCGCCGCCTGCACCGAGCCCGGCTGCGAGATGTCGCAGGCCACCGCCAGCACCGCGCTGCCATGGCGCGCCGCCAGCGATTCCATCGACGCGAGCGACAGGTCGATCATCGCGACGCGGCAGCCGTCGGCGCGCAGCGCGTCGACCACCGCGCGGCCCATCGTGCCGCCGGCACCGGTGACCAGCGCGACCTTGCCTTCGAGGGTTGCTTTCATGTGTCCGCTCATGTGTCCGCTCATGTGTCGAGTACGCTCTTCTTTCCAAACAGCCCGCGCGAGCGGAACGTGACGACGCCGATGAACAGCAGGTACATCGACATCAGCGACCATTCGGAGGCATACGCCCCCGTGAGGCCGGTGACCAGGCCGACCAGCAGCCCGGCGATCACCGCGCCCCACAGCGAACCGACGCCGCCGAGCACGATGATCAGGAAGGCCGGCACCACCGCGTCGACCCCGACCTGCGGCCGGATGCCCCAGATCGGCGCCATCACGACGCCGGCCAACGCGGCCAGCGCGACGCCGAGCGCGAACACCGCCGAGCGCAGCCGCGACAGGTTGATGCCGAGCGCGCGCACCATCTCGCTGTCGTGCGCGCCGGCCTTGATGATCGCGCCGTACGGCGTGCGTTCGAGGAACAGCCACAGCGCCGCGATCGCGAGGACCGCGAAGCCGCTGGCGAACACACGGTAGCGCGAATAGATCAGGTCGCCCATCAGGAACGCCCCGGAGATCGCTTGCGGCAGCGGCATCTGCTGCTCGTTGCTGCCCCACACCAGCCGGATCAGCTCCTCGATCAGCAATGCGGCGCCGAAGGTCAGCAGAAGCCCGTACAGCGGGTCGCGGCCGTAGGTGCGGCGCAGGCAGGCTTCGAGCACCAGCCCGACCAGCCCGACCACCAGCGGCGCGGCGAACAGCGCGATGCCGTAGCGCGTGCCCAGCGGCAGCGCCATGTAGGCGGCCTGCGCCTCGGGGAACCAGCCGAGCTTCGGCGCGAGCAGGAACAGCGCGACGTACATGCCGAGCGCGAACAGCGAGCCATGCGCCAGGTTGATGGTTTCCATCACGCCGACGATCAGCATGAAGCCGAGCGCGATCAGCGCGAACAACAGGCCCAGCGTGATGCCGTTGGCCAGGTGCGGCAGGAGGGAGATCAGCATGTCCATGGTCGGATCCGCTTCGAAGAATGTGGGTCAGGGTTCGTAGGAAGGCGTCGCCGCCAGCGGTTCGAGCTTGCAGGCGTGCGCGCTGTCGGCGTCCTGCACCTCGTCCGGGCGCACGCGCGCGAGGATGCGGAACAGGTCGTCGGGCTGCTCCGGCATCGAGTTGTAGGCGGCCACGTAGACCGTCTGCTGCAGCTGGTGGGTCAGCGGGTTCATCCACGCGTCGAAGTGCTGCAGGCGGTCGACCGCCGGCACGCGCAGCGCTTCCAGCTCGGGGATCAGCTTCAGGTTGTGGGTGCTGCCGGTGCGCTGCACCGCGCGCAGCAGCTCGCGCGTGGCCATGTAGCCGTTGAAGAACACGTTGCCCGGCGACTTCAGCCGGTACTCCGGCAGGGCCTTGCGGTAGCGCGCGACGAACTCCGGCACGCCGGCCAGCGCGAGCCGCCAGTACCAGGTGGTGCCGAAGATGCCGAACAGCGCCTGGCGGCCGAGGCCGTAGACGTCGGGCCAGTCCTGCTGGTTGTTGATCCAGCCGACGCTGCGGTCCATGCCGGCGGCCTGCACCTGCGTGCGCAGCAGCTTCTGGTCGTCGCCGCCGACCGCGGTCGCCACCACGCCCGGCTTCAGCGCGCGGATCTTCGCGAGCACCGGCTCGAAGTCGCGCATGCCCTGCGGCACCAGGATCTCCTCGACGACCTGCCCGCCGTTGGCCTCGACGATGCGGCGGATTCCCTTGGCCGTCGTGTGGCCCCACAGGTAGTCGCTGGTGACCAGCACCCACTGCCGGCCGAAGCCGGTCATCGCGCCCTTCACCACCGAGATCGAGAAGTTGGTGCCGTTGGCGTCCCAGACGAACTTGACGCGGTGGCATTCGGCGCCGGCCTCGGTCGGCGAGCTGGAATTGCTGTTGAAGTAGATGCAGCCGTACTTCTGCGCGACGCGCGACATCGCACTGGCCACGCCCGAGTGCACGCCGCCGACCAGGAAGGCCACCTCCTGCTGGCGGATCATCTTCTCGGCCACGCCGACGGCCACCGCCGGGTCGCCGGCGGTGTTCTCGTGCGTCGCCTCGATGCGGCGGCCGAGCACGCCGCCGCGCTCGTTGAACTCGGCGATCGCCAGGCGCATGCCGAGCTGCTCGTCCTGGCCGCTGGCGGCATACGGGCCGCTGTCGTCGGTGGCCAGGCCGATCAGCAACGGCTTCCTCGCCTTCGCCTGGGCCGACACGGACCGCGTCGCCCACGGCCCGGCAAAACCCGCAACCGACGCCGCACCACCCAGCAGCAGACGGCGGCGCCCCAGACCGAGCGGCACCCATGGATCCGGCTTTGCCGGTCCATCGGGTGCGCCCTCTTGAAGGGGAGGCGCGAAGCGTTTCCGGGGGTGGGTCATTGCTGGTACGAAGGCGTGGCGTCGTAGCTCTCGAGCTTGCAGGTCTTCTGCGCATCCGCATCGACGACCTCCTTCGGATCCACGTTCGACAGGATCTTGAAGATGTCGTCCTTCTCGGCCGGCGTCTCGTTGTAGCTCGCCATGTAGATGGTCTGCTGCACCTGGTGCGTCACCGGGTCCATCCACGCATCGAAGTGCTGCAGCCGGTCGCGCGCCGGCATCTTGCGGCCTTCGAGCTTCTTGATCACCGCGATGTTGTTGGTGCTGCCGGCCTCTTCGACGCAACGCAGCAGCTCGCGCGTCGCCATGTAGCTGTTGTGGTAGACGTTGCCCGGCACCTTGATCGCCATGCCGGGGAACTGCTTCTGGTAGGCCGCGACGAATTCCTTCACGCCCGGCAGGTCGAGCCGGTAGTACCAGGTGGTGCCGAACACGCCGAAGATCGATTCCGGGCCCAGGCCGTACACATCGGGCCAATCCTGCTGGTTGTTGATCCAGGCCATGCTCTTCTGCAGGTTCAGCTGAATGACCTGCTGGCGCAGCGCCTTGATGTCGTCGCCGCCGATCGCGGTGGCCACCGCATTGGGCTTGAGCTGCTGCAGCTTCAGCAGGTACGACGAGAAGTCGCGGGTGTTCTGCGGCACCAGCAGCTCCTCGACGATCTTGCCGCCGTTGGCCTCGACGATCGCTCGCGTCGCGGCCGACGTGGTGCGGCCCCACACGTAGTCGTTGGTCAGCAGCACCCAGTTCTTGCCGTTCACCTTGATCGCGTTCTTGACGATCGCATGCGCGAAGTTCGTGCCGTTGCCGTCCCAGACGAACTTGACGCGGTGGCAGTCCTTGCCGGCCTCGGTCGGCGAGCTGGAGTTGGTGTTCAGGAAGACCGTGCCGTATTTCTGCGCCACCTGCGAGATCGCGTTGGCCACGCCGGAGTGCAGCGCGCCGACCAGGAACGCGACCTCGTTGCGGGTGATCATGCGCTCGGCGATGCGCGAGCCCGAGGCCGGCGTGGTCTCGGTGTCCATGTGCAGCGCCTCGATGCGCCGGCCCAGCACGCCGCCCTTGTCGTTGAACTCCTTGATCGCCATCATCGCGCCCAGCCGCTCTTCGCCGCCGCTCGCACCGTACTGGCCGGACGCATCCATCGTCAGCCCGATGACCAGCGGCTTCGCGGTGGCCGCCTGGGCCCAGACGCGGTTGTGCGCCCACGGGCCGAAGAAGGTGGCCGGCGCGGCCGCCGCGACGGCCCCCGCCTTCAGCAGCGTGCGTCTTGCGGTATCCGGTGCGCCGGCATCGATCGCCTGAACTTCTTTCGTCGACTTGTCCATGCTTGTCTCCAGGGTGGTCGTTGTGTTGCGCTTGAAGGATCAGCGCGGAATGATCTGCACGTTGTTCAGCTTCTCCTGCGCTTCCAGCAGCGACGCGATGAACTTGTCGCCGAGGCCCAGGTTGCCGGCCTGCACGAAGCTCTGGTGCGCCGCCTCGGCGAGGAAGCTGGTGGTCGGCAGCATCTCGGTCAGGTGGGTGTAGTAGCGCAGGTCCTTCTGCGCATTGCCGATCGCGAACTTCAAGCCGGCCAGGTCGCCCTGCAGCGTCTTGCCGAGCATCATCTGGAAGATGCCGGAGTTGACGCCGCCGGCCGAGATCACCTCGAACAGCTTCTGCAGCGACAGCCCGCTCTTCGCCGCGGTGGCCGCGGCCTCGGCGATGGCGGCCGCGGTCGTCATCGCGAGCATGTTGTTGATCAGCTTCAGCACATGGCCGTGCCCCGGCGGGCCGACGTGGAAGATGTTCTCGCAGAAGGCCGCGAGCACCGGCCGGATGCGGTCGAAGTCGGCCTGCTCGGCGCCGACCATCGTGTTCAGCCGGCCTTCTTCCGCTTCCTTCGGCGTGCGGGCCAGCGGCGCGTCGATGAAGGCGACGCCGCGGGCGGCGAAGTCGGCGCGGATGCGCGCGGTCGAGGCCGGCTCGGCGGTCGAGGTGTCGATCACCGTCAGCCCCTTCGCGGCAGCGGTCAGCAGGCCTTCGGTGCCGTAGACGATCTCTTCCACTTGCGGCGAGCCGGTGACGCAGATGATCACCACGTCGCTCGCGACCGCCACCGCGGCGCGCGTCGGCTGCTCGCTCGCGCCGGCGTCGAGCAGGTCCTGCAGGTTCGAGCGGTTGCGGTGCGCGACGAAGCTGACCGGGAAGCCCTTGGCCAGCAGGTTCTTCGCCATGCCGTGGCCCATCATGCCCAGGCCGATGAAGCCGACGCGGGGGTTCTTGCTTGCAGTCATGTTCTTTCCTTCCGTGGTGTCGATGTCGTAATCAATTGACGAGCGAGCCGCTCGCGCATTCGGCGCGGGCCTCGGTCCAGAATTCGATCAGGCGCTGGTAGCTCGCGGCGACCTGCGCGACGACGGCGTCGTCGTCCAGCGTGCCGGCGAACCAGCCATGCGCGGCCTCGGCGAACAGCGAGCGGCCGATCGCGAAGCCCTTGCACAGCGGCTGCGCCGCGGCGATGCGGAAGCCCTCTCGCAGCGCCTGCTCGCTGGCTTCCATGCCGAGCAGCAGCACGCCGCGGCACAGCGGGTCGTTCGATGCGATCACCGCCTCGATGTGGCGCCAGGCCGCTTCGCTGGACGGCGGCGGCAGCTTCCACCAATCGGGGTGGATGCCGGCCGCATAGAACTGCCGCATCGCGCGCGCCAGCGTCTCGTCGTCGGCCGCCATGCCGCGTGGCGGGATCACCTCCAGCAACAGCTCGTGGCCGGTGGCGTGGCAGGCCTGGGCCAGCAGGCCGACGCTCGCGACCTGCTGCGCCGCGAGCCCGGCTTCGTCGTCGGGGTGGTGGTACACGAGGCACTTCACCACATGCTCCTGCGGCCAGGTGCGCAGCGCGAGGCCGACGTTGCAGCCGTCCTCGAAATCCAGCGGCCGCGAGCCGGGCAGCTCGACCGGGCGCGCGACCCACAGGCCGACGCCGGTCAACGGCGGCAGGATCTGCTCGCCGAAGCGGCCGTCGAGGATCACGCCGGCGTCCGGGAACGGCTGGCCCGGGTGGCGCAGCGGGTGTGCCGCCCGCGCGGTCGCATGGCCTTGCGCCGCGGCGCGCGCGACCAGCGCCTTGAACTGCGGAATGCGCTCGCGCGGCGTGCCGTGCTTCGCGGCGATCTCCTCGAACTGCGCGCGGTGGTCGAAGGCCAGCACCGCGAGGCCGGGCCACGGGCGGTGGCGGGTCGACGCGCGGTGCAGGTGCTCCAGCTTCGCGTCTTCGCGCAGCCGGTGGTGGCGCGAGCCGTGCGCGAGGAAGTGGCTCAATTCGACCCAGCTGGGCATGGCCGGTGCGCAGCCATGCCGCGACACGACGATTGCGCCGCACGCATTCGCATAGCGCAGCGCCTGCGGCAGCGGCTCGTCGCGCACCCAGCCGCGCAGCAGCCCGGCCATGAAGGCATCGCCGGCGCCGAGCACGTTGAACACCTCGACCGGGAAGCCGGGGCCGGCGACGCCGTCGTCGAGCCGCGCGGGAATCGCGCCGTCGTACGCGACGCAGCCCATCGGCCCGCGTTTCATCACGATCAACGCGGCCGACAGCTCGCGGATGCGGCGCAGCGCGGTCGCGCTGTCGTCGCTGCCGCCGGCGATGTGCACCTCTTCCTCGGTGCCGACGACCAGGTCGCACAGCGGCAGGATCTCCTGCAGCTGCGCGCTGACCGTAGCCGACGCGATGTAGCGCTGCTCGCCCAGCCCCGGCGCGGTCAGGCCCCACAGCACCGGGCGGTAGTCGATGTCGAGCACGACGCGCGTGCCGGCCGCGCGCGCCGCGCGAATCGCCGCCAGGCAGGCGGCCCGCGTGCCGGGGCGCGACAGGTGGGTGCCCGAGATCAGCAGCGCGCGGGCGCTCGCGATCACCGCCGGGTCGACGTCGTCCTCGCACAGCGCCATGTCGGCGCAGTTGTCGCGGTAGAACACCAGCGGGAAGGTGTCGCGGTCGCGCAGCCCGAGGAAGACCAGCGCGGTCAGCCGTGCCGGGTCGGTCTTCAGCTGCGACACGTCGACGCCTTCGGCGGCCAGCGTCTCGCGCACGAAGCGGCCGTTGTGCTCGTCGCCGACGCGGCTCAGCATCGCGCAGCGCAGGCCGAGCCGCGACGACCCGACCGCGGTGTTGGCCGGCGAGCCGCCGAGGTATTTCGCAAACGTCTGCACGTCTTCGAGGCGCGCACCGAGCTGCTCGCCATACAGGTCGACGGCAGCCCGTCCGACGCAGACCAGGTCCAGCGCGCGGGCCGCCGGCGGGACGGAATCTCTGACACTCATGCAGCATCTCCATTCAAATGACGGGGTCGGGCCGCCGTGCCGCGGGCCGCGGTGCGGCGCTTCGGCGACAGGCGGCCGGTGGCTTTCTCATTGGCCTTCTTGTCGGCTCTCTTGTCCGCCTTCCCGGCGGCGATCTCCGCCAGCCGGTGGCCGGTGGTGACGACGATCGCCTGCGCCAGGCACAGCGGCGCCACCAGCGAGCGGAACACCTGGTCGGACGCCAGGCCCAGCTCGAAGCACACCGTGGCCGAGCGCTTCAACGGCGACAGCGCGCTGTCGGTGATCGCGATCACCGGCACGCCGGCCTGCTGCGCCGCCTCGGCGGCATCGATCACTTCGCGGGAGTAGCTGTGGAAGCTGGTGACGACCAGCACCTCGTCGCTCGCGATGTTGCGCAGCGATTCGCGCAGCATGCCGCCCAGCCCTTCGAGCAGGTAGGCCTTCAGTTCGAGCTGGCTCAGCGCATAGGCCAGGTAGCTGGCGACCGGGAACGCGCGGCGCTGCGCCAGCACGTGCACGCGGCGCGCCGTGCACAGCAGCTGCACCGCGGCCTTCACGTCGGCCGCGCGCACGCTGTCTTCGAGGTGGCCGAGTTCGGCGATCGCCTCGGCCACGTACTGGTTCAGGAAGCCGCCGCTGGCCGCGCCATCGCCGCTGCGGCGCTGCTGGTTGATGCGCTCGCGGTAGCTGCCCGAGCGTTCGACCAGGTGGTCGCGGAACACCTGCTGCATCTGCGAGAAGCCGTTGAAGCCGAGCGCATTCGAGAAGCGGATCAGCGACGACGGCTGCACCTGCGCGGCCTCGGCGATCACCGCCACCGTGCCGAGCGCGAGCTCGTTCGGCCGCTCCAGCGCGAAGCGCGCGATGCGCTGCAGCTGCGCCGGCAGGTCCGGGTAGGCGCGCGAGATCGCATCCTTCAATTCGTCGTAGCTGGAGATCTGGCTCATGAGGCTGGACTGTCTAGGTGGAAGCACCAACGCACAATAGGAACAAACATTCTTGCGCTCAGAAACTGTAGAACATATATTCCAACTGGTCCACCATTCCTCATCGTTCAGGTCCAGCGTTCAACATGCTCAGCACCACACGACACGCGCCGATCGCCCCGCTTCCGCTCCTGCTCACGGTGGCGGCGCTCGCCAGCACGCCGCTGTGGTTGAGCCAGGTCGGGCTCTACCAGTACCTGGCGCTGGAAATCATGATCTGGATGCTGTTCGCGCTCGGCCACAACCTGCTGCTGGGCTACGGCGGCCTGCCGTCGTTCGGGCATGGCGCGTACTTCGGCATCGGTGCGTATGCGTTCGGGCTGCTGCAGCTGCGCGGCGGTGCCGGGCTGCTGGCCGGCCTGCTCGGCGCGGTGCTCGCAGCGGCAGTGGCCGGCGCGCTGGTCGGCCTGTTCATCTCGCACCGACGCGGCATCTACTACGCGCTGCTGACGATTGCGTTCGGCCAGCTCGCGTGGTTCGTGGCCGGCAAGTGGCACACCGTGACCGGCGGCGAGGACGGGCTGCTGAACATCAAGCGGCCCGACCTGTCGCTCGGCGTCGTCGACATCTCGCTGAAGAGCAACGAGGCCTTCTTCTACTTCGCGCTGGTGGTGTTCGCGCTGGTGCTGATGGGCCTGTGGCGGCTGGTGCACTCGCCGTTCGGCCGCATCCTGCGGGCGATCAAGCAGAACGAGATGCGCGCCGCCTTCGTCGGCCACCCGGTGTGGCTCTACAAGTGGCTGGCCTTCATGCTGTCGACCTCGGTCGCGGGGCTGGCCGGCGCGCTGTTCGCGATGGCGCAGCAGTCGGCCTACCCGAACGTGATGAGCCTGCACAACTCCGGCTTCGTCGTGATGATGGTGCTGATCGGCGGCGGCCTGGTGAGCTTCTGGGGGCCGGTGATCGGCGCGCTGGTGTTCATCCTCACACGCGACCTGCTGGGCGCCTACACCGAGACCTGGCTGCTGTGGTACGGGCTGCTGTTCATCCTGGTGGTGCTGTTCCAGCCCGACGGCGTGGCCGGGGCGTGGAAGTCGTGGCGCGCGCGCTGCGCCGCCCGCAAGCCCACGTCGCCCCAACCCAACGCAACGCTCGCCACCCCGAAGGAGACCTGACCCGTGGCCCTGTTCGAAGCCCATCAACTGCACAAGCGCTTCGGCGACCAGGTGGTGCTGGAAAGCATCACGCTGTCGTTCGAGGAGAAGCAGCTTACCGGGATCATGGGTCCCAACGGTGCCGGCAAGACGACCTGCTTCAACGTGCTGACCGGCCGCTACACGCCCGACCGCGGCAGCGTGCGCTTCGCCGGCGAGGACATCACCGGCCTGTCGCCGCGGCAGATCGCGCGGCGCGGGCTGTCGCGGTCGTTCCAGATCATGAACCTGTTCGACGACGAGACCACGCTCGACAACGTGCTGATCGCGCTGCCGGCGGTGCGCGAGCAGGGAATGTCGATGTGGCGCGACCTCGGCCGCTTCAGCCGCGGGCGCGAGCTGGCGATGGCGGTGCTCGACCGGGTCGGGCTCGCGGCCAAGGCGGGGGCGATGGCCGGTGCGCTGTCGTACGGCGAGCGGCGCGCGCTGGAGATCGGCGTCGCGCTCGCGACCGACCCGCGGCTGCTGTTCCTCGACGAGCCGACCGCCGGCCTGGGCGCCGAGGGCACGGCCCGCGTGGCCGAACTGATCGCGCAGTTGAAGCGCGAGCTGACGATCGTGATCATCGAGCACGACATGCGCTTCCTGTTCGGCCTGGCCGACAAGATCAACGTGATCCACTGGGGCCAGGTGATCGCCGAAGGCACGCCGGCGCAGCTGCGCGACAACCCGTGGGTGCAACGCTCGAACCTGGGGACCTTGTCATGAGCGCCGTGTTGAAGCCGCAGCCCGCCATTTTGGAGATCCACGGCATCGAGACCTTCTACGCCGAGACGCAGGCGCTGTTCGGCGTGTCGCTGTCCATCGCGCCGGGCGAGGTGGTGTCGCTGCTCGGGCCGAACGGCGCCGGCAAGACGACGACGCTGCGCTCGATCCTCGGGCTCACGCCGCCCAAGCGCGGCAGCGTGCGCTTCGACGGGGTCGACATCACGCAGCTGCCGACGCACCGCATCGCCGGCATGGGCATCGGCTGGGTGCCGGACGACCGGCGCATCTTCCCGACGCTGACGGTGGCGCGCAACCTGGCGATCGCGCGCAAGAAGACGCGCTTCCGGGCGTGGAACGAGAAGGAATGCTTCGAGATCTTCTCGGCGATGGAGTACCTGATGGGCCGCGAGTGCGAGAACCTGTCGGGCGGCGAGATGCAGATGGTGGCGATCTCGCGCGCGCTGATCGGGTCGCCGGGGCTGGTGCTGTTCGACGAGCCGAGCCAGGGTCTCGCGCCGAAGGTGGTGCAGGACGTGATGGCGACCGTCACGCGGCTGAAGCGCGAGGGGGTGGCGGTGCTGCTGGTGGAGCAGAACGTCGAGAGTGCGCTGGCGGTGTCCGACCGCGCGTACGTGATGCACCAGGGCCGCATCGTGCACGAGGGCAGCGCCGCGGCGCTGCGCGGCGACGCTGCTCTGCAACGCAAACTGCTGGGAGTCTGACGAGATGGCTGCACCGATTCTTCATGTCGACGGCCTGCGCAAGCAGTACCGGCGCGGCTGGCCGAACCGGCAGACGACGTTCTCGCTGGAGGCCGACTTCCAGGTCGACGGCCCCGGCATCATCGGCGTGATGGGCGCCAACGGCGCCGGCAAGACGACGATGTTCGAGCTGATCACCGGCGGCAACGCGCCGAGCGGCGGGCGGGTGATGGTGGCCGGGCAGGACATCCACCAGGTGCGTTACCGCGAGCGCGACCGGCTGGCGCTGCACTACCACCAGTCGTACCAGGTGCGCTCGTTCAAGCGCGACCGGCCGAACTTCATGCTGGCGCATGCCGGCGCGGAGCGCGCGGTGGTGCACCTGTTCGACGAGCCGCAGTTCAACACGCAGGACGGCTACATCGGCTTCATGCTGGCGTTCTTCCGCAAGCTGCGCAGCCAGGGCAAGCTGGTGTTCCTGTGCCTGCACCCGAACGAGCCGGTGCACATGGAGATCCTGGCCGACATCTGCGAGCGCTACATCTTCGTGCACAAGGACGAGAGCCGCGTGAGCCGGCTGATGCATGCGGCGACGATGGGGGAGCTGTGCACGCATGCGAGCGTGCGGGGGTATCTCGGGAAGCTGGCGCCTTAGGCTCCTTGTCTTCAAGAAACCTCATTGGGTCGCCGAGCCCATCTGTCGAGATGCTGACGTCACGAAGTTACTTCGTCGACTACCCACGCCTGACTTAGCACAGCACTTAATTCTTCAGCCAAGCAAGGAAACTTGTCCAAATACGAGCGAGTGACCCCATGGCTTTTGCCGGCGCAGGACTCGCGTGCTGTGCCGCAACTTGGCGAGCGCTAGGCGACGCTGTCGTTGTCGTTGTCGTTGTCGTTGTCGTTGGATTGGATACCTTCATCGAGGTCGATGAGGTTGCTACGACGCCAGAAACATGGGAGGGCGCGGAATGGAACAACCGCGATGTCGCCGCACCACCTTGCGCCCCGGAGTTCGAAGCTGATTTCGACCTACCCTTCGCTGCCGCCTTGGCGTCCTGTTCCGCAATGAACGTCAAGAATTCAGCGTAGACATCTTCCAATGAAGGTGACTGGTTCGGCTTCTTAATCGACGCAAATAGATCGTAGTACCGTGAAAACACTATTCGATCTGACGCAAGATCTCGCTGCCAACTCCAAGAGTAGGATGGATCATCTGGTTTTCCGGCCGGCCCATCCAAATGCGTCCGCTTAATGATGTCAAGAAAGCAATACGAGTTGACTCCCCGAACCAATGCCTCCAGAGCCTCGGCAATGTCCTCCAATTGCGGCACACTCAATTTGAGAGGCTTCTCCATCACATCTCGATGCGCGTCAATCCCAAGACGGAGCGCTTGCTGACTACCGAGCTTTCCAAACCGATGAATGCCGCAGTGCCGGACTTGGCATATTGACTCAAAATTCCTAAACAACAGATCGAGATGATGCGGAACGTCGCCGTCCTTCGTCATCTGCGTGACTCCACATAATGTCTTTAGCTCTATCGCGACACCTCGCTTTGACGCAAGCGAAATCCCTTCGAACAGTGCCTCAGGAAGCAGTTCTCGCGTGTGGTGAACTGCAGCACCGTAGCTAACTGTGCGCTGCTCCGCTCTGCTCTGACACAACTCGTCGATCAGCACCAGCCTTCGCAGCAGCGAGCGAAAGTAGCCCTCGACGGCCGAAACCATGCCGAGGTAGACCAACGAACCAAGCATTGGAGCGTACTCTCCTCGACCATTGGCTTGGAGATAGAGCTTGTTGATGCCGTAAAGGTTCTCCAAGAACTCATCAATTGGAGACTGTTCGCTGGCCTGAAAAGTCGCGTCAAACCAACTCGCGGTATCGAGCCTTGCCGTTGAGTGTGCAGCGGAGGGCGTGATTGTCTCAAGAATTGACGCCGACATCGAAGCCTACCTTTTATCAAGAAAGAAACTCGTCGAGGAAGGCTTCCACTGTGTCGATAACAGTCTTGGCGCGCTTGCTTCCAATGAAACGAATTGTCCGCAACGGAGTTCCTCGGTCTTGAAGCGCCAAAAACTCCCCTACGGTCTTGGGCACGTCAGGCGACTCGGCGAGCTTTTTCTTCTGGTAGGAGGTTAGCCCCGGCACGTCGGAAAGCCTCGTCTGCAGGAGGCGATCATATGTTGACTCCTCGGTAAGCTTCGCTCCGCAATAGAAGCAGTACTTCGCCCCCTCCACGCGTCGAGTTCCACAGTTGACGCAATTGGGAAGGTCCAGTCCAAGGCCTTGCAACAACGCACTGTCCAGTAGGGTAGAAATGGAGCGTCGAACCGGGTGCTTCTCGTCAGGACGCTGCAGGATCTCAACCGCAAGCCTGGGTGAGAACGCCCCACGGCGCGAGAAGGCTCTGCGGTCAATTAGCGCCGCAAGATGAGGAACGAATCGTACGTAATCCCTGTCGCCATGAGAGACAGTGGAATAGCGATAGATCATGCCAACTTCTTGCAGCAACAAAAGCATTCGCTCCACGTAGGTGTTGCCAATGCCATCGGATGTAATTCCAATGAAGATCTGCCTCGTTCCCTCATCAGCCAAGTTTTGGCTTGCCTCCGCCACACTCGCGACAACGTGCGTGAAACAGGTCGCACCGGCCTCGAGTATTGTTGCCAGCTGCGGTGTCTTGGCTTTCAGGCTCCTGTACTCCTTCATCTTTTCGCCACAGAAGTCCTCGATGACTGTATTGAAAAGGCTCTGTGGTGTGGCCGAGGGAGAAGCCTGCCTGCCCTTATTAAAGCTCCGAACGAGCGCCATGAACGATCTTGGCACGCCAAACGCCGCATATGCCAGGAGCGCACGAACGTCCTCAGGAACCTGAGCGGCATCAGGAAACCGCTTCGCAGCGATATCCTGCATAAATGGCTGATAGTTTCCGTCTGTCACCGACTTCCAAACGAACACCCGATCGGCCTCATGCGCGACATGAAAGCTAGCTCCGTACTCGGTAGTTCCTGGATAGACCGACGCCTTCGGCGCAATGCGCGCCGCCTTCAAGGCGCGGTAGATATCGAAAAAATGTGTCAAGTACTCGGGAGCCAGCGTCAGAGCTGCGTCGTCGAGAAAGAGAACTGCTCGTCTTCGGCCAAGTGCCTCAGTAGCGCGGAAGATCAGATTCTTCGTTCGATCAATTGTGAACTTTGCAGCGAGAACATCCTGTTCATGATCGAGAGATCGGCTCTGCTCCAGCGCTCCAATCAAATCACGAGCTTCCAGAGGATCAAATTCGAGAAGCGCTTCAATATCCAGATCGCGCTGAGCAACTGAAGCGAACTCTTTTAGAGCATCGGCTAGCCCTACAAGCACATTGGCCACAACCCAGGTATAGAACATTGCAATAGCGTCGGGCCGACGACGGAGCAACGGCTCAAGTCGGTAGTACCGGTTGAGATTGACATATATCGCGAATGGATGATTTTCATTCTCGATGCATTCGGAAAATGCAAAGCGCATTAAATGAGTCTTGCCGCAGCCTCGCGGACCGACAAGCAATTTTGCGCCTGTACCAGTCAATGCTTGCACCCACTCCTCGGACCCCGCGGCAAGCACAGTGTTGTGCTTAAAGACCTGGAGCTCCAAATGATCCGCTCGCTCCTCGTACAACTGCATTATCTCGGCTTGCTCTTCAGCCGAAACCGGTGCGCTATCTTGTTGTCCGTCTGTTGTCATAGAGGCTCCACAGGAAGCATCAACAGATCAGCCTTGCTGATCTGTCTTGCCGCAACACCATATGCATGCGCCTTGAGCCACGATTCACCCGCTGCAGACGTCAAACTTCTGAGGACGCTCACGCGATGATCTGGGCCTACTCGTAGTCTATAGAGGCAATCACTTATCGCAATGCTGCCGGCCAAAACACCGATAACCTTGTCAGCGGCGTTTCTGCCGACGCGAGATAGCAAAATATCGCCCGCTTCGGCTATGACCGCACTCTTAAAGCGCTCGTCACGATACGTCTCGTCTCCCCCCGTGAAATCGAACCAAGTACCCCGCATCGCTTGATGAATGTCTGTCGTGTGCAGAACAAAGGCCGGGCTGGCACGTACCTCTGCGCTGTTAAAGCTACCGCGCCGGAGATCCACCACAATGTCGGCAAGAGCAAGGCTTGGCGGATGCTGCTGCTGTTGCTGAGAGGCGTGAAAGAAGTAGTCCAGACGCTTTGCGGCGCGATCGCGATCAACATAAATACTTTTGACCTTCGCTCCCAGCGCGGGAAGAACAGAAAGGCGCACTAGATCGTTCGCAGGTTTGCGCTTCGCAACCACAAAGACATGAGCGAGCGCATCGGTTCCAGCGAAGGCACCCCGAGGAAGCCGAATCGCCTGCTGAAGGTCGTACTTGGCCAGCAAAGTCTCCCGGAACCGCTGGTACTTGGAAGCGGACACCAGGGAGTCTGGAACGATGATGGCTACGGTGCCGCCCATCTCCATCAGTCGCAGATTCTGCGCAAGGAACAAGGTGGCGGCATCCGTAGAGGTTATGGCCGGCAGCGCACCACTGAAGCCGGCATCTTCAACGATGCTGCAATAACCTTTGCGCCATGCGGGAACGAGAAACGGTGGGTTGCAGACCGCCGCGGAAGGACGCCACTTCATCTCTTGAGACAAGCGACGACACAAGTCAACTTCCAGTGCGTCCTGCTGCACGTGTCGATGCCGACCCGCAAAGCCACGCCGCTGAAGTTGCTGCGCTAAAACCCTGGACGCGTGGTGATCGACATCAACGGTCACAAGATCCAGACATTTCCATCTTGATGAGGCCTCAAGCGCAAGGGCGCCTTCGCCCGCACCGAGATCAAGCAAACTACTGGGCGTCCTTGCGGGAAGACTCGCTACGAGCAAGCGACTCACAGTCGCGTCTGTGTAGTAGCGACCCAAGTGGTCCGTTGTTCTAGCGTGCTCGTATGTGCGCATTCAAGATGATCTGTCTTGCCTCCATCCGCTTGCAGTACGAAGCTCCGGCTCAGCACTACCATCGCGCTTCGGTCTCGGTCGGAAGGAGGCGCCGTTGCCGGGGTGCCAGTGCGAGATTCTCCACGAAGTTCCCCCTTCCAGCGAAGAACAATCTACGCGCTAGAAATGCGATGGCACGACGGAGACGCCCCATCCTCAGACGCGACTAGCAGCCACCCTCTGCATCAGCTTCACCAACTCCTCGGGCTGCGGCATGTCCTCGGTGCGATAGACCAGCCGCGCCTGCCGGTCGAACACGAAGGCCTGCGCGGTGTGCCGGTCGGTGCCCGGCGCACGGCCGCGCAGGAAATCGAGCAGCGGATCGACATCCTTCAGCTTCGGCAGCGCAGCCGCCCAGCGCGCGGACTGCGCGCCGAACTTCGCGAGCCACGCCCGCATCGCCGGCAGGTCGTCACCCAGCGGGTCGATCGACAGCGACAGCAGCCGCAGACCGGCGTTCTCCTTCGCGAGGCGGGCCTGCGCGTCGGCGAACACCGCGCCCTGGATCGGGCAGGTCGCGCTGCAGCCGGTGAACATCAGCTGCACCGCGGTGACCTGGCCCGCCAGCAGTGCGGGCAACGGCACCGACTTGCCGGCCATGTCCTGCAGCGACAGCGCGGGCGCAGGCAACGCCGGCTGCACCGGGCCGAAGGCGCCGTGGGCCCGCGCCTGGTGAATCAACAGCCCGCACGCAGCGGCACCCACCAGCCATTCACGCCGCGTCGTCATCGCGTTTCTCCTGCGTCGATCAGGTACGTCCACAAGGCCTTGCACTGCGCGTCGTCGATCGCATAGCGCGGCATCTGCCGCGGGATCAGCATGATGGCCGGGTCGATGCCGCTGCGCAGCAGGCGGCAGAACGACGCCTCGTCGTAGCGCGACGGCGGCCCGCCGCGCCGCGCGATCGGACCCAGCAGGCGCTCGCGCGTCAGCAGCGGCGCGAACGAGGCGGCGCCCGATGCGGCCTGGGCCGCGCTGTCGCGCGAATGGCAGTTGGTGCAGCGCGTGGCCATCGGCGGCAATGGCTGGGCGTGGCCGCTGATCGTGCCGGGCAGCGCCAGCTCGCCGCGGTACAGCTGGCGGCCGACGGCCAGGCCGGGATCGGCCAGCGCGACCCCACCGCACATGGCCAGAACGCTGCCGAGCCACCAGGCCTTCGACAAGCTCAGTCCGAACGGCAACACCCGTTCGCCCTGAGCCTGTCGAAGGGTTGCTCGCAGGCCACCCGGCTTCGACGAGCTCAGCCCGAACGGAGATCGGCTCAGCCCGAACGGAACCATGCCCTACCGCACCACCACGCTGTACATGCTGTTCCCTCCAGAAGCCACCGGCCCCAGGCTCACCGTGCCGGCCGGGAAGCTCTTCGTCCACACCGTGAAGCTGCGCGCGGTGCCTGCCTCGTCGGTCGTCATCTTGAGCCCGGTGTTCGACCACCCCGCCATCCACGCGAACGCGCCGGCGAAGCGGTCGTCGACCGTCAGGTACACGTCCGCCGGCTGGTTCAGCGTGAAGCTCGCCGTCGGGTTGCCGGTGAAGGTCTTCGAATCGTTCGCGGTGCGCAACCAGGGGGAACCCGACAACGGCGCCGGCAACCCGGTGATCGTGAAGGTGCGGTCGCCGAACTGCAGCCCGCCCGACTGCAGGTTGGCCTGCACCGACCAGTCCGCCGCATTCGCGGTGTCCAGCACCGACAAGCCCCCGATCGTCGCCGCGCTGATCGCATCGTTGCTGTCGTCGATCTGCTGCAGGTAGGCCACCAGCTGCGTGCGCTGCGCCGCCGTCAGGCTGCCGGCCGCGCCGTGCTGGTTGGCCGCGTTGGCGGTGGTCAGCACGTCCAGCAATGTCGCGGCCGAGCCGTCGTGCAGGTACGGCCCGCTCGCCCACACGCCCTTCAGCGTCGGCGTGTCCAGCCCGGTCAGCGTCTGCCCGAGCCGCTTGCCCGACGACGCCTTGATCGTGCCGACATTGCGCAGCACGCCACCGGCGCTGTCGGTCACGTCGACCCCGCCGTGGCAGGCCAGGCAGCCGCCGGCGCCGCGGAACAGCGCCTGCCCGGCCACGGCATCGGCCGTCAGCGTGCCGTTCGTGTTGCGGTATGGGCTCGCATCGCTCGTCTTCAACGACGCCACGTACGCCGCCAGCGCATCCAGGTCGGTGCTGACGCCGGCCTTGCGGTCGCCCAGCGGCTGCGAGCGCGTGCCGGTGTTGAACTGCGCATCGCTCATCAGCCCGGTGCCGAGCGCGAAGTTGCGGATCTGGCCTTCGAAGTCCTGGATCTCGTCGAAGTTGCCGGTCCAGTGCTGGTTGCCGTGCGCCCCGGCGCGCCCGCGCAGCGGGATGGTGTTGCGCAGGCCTTCGCCGAGGCCGGTGAAGTCCCAGGTGCGGCCGTCCTGCCCGCCGTCGTTGTGGCACGACGCGCAGCTCATGTAGGCATCGCGTGCCAGCCGGGTGTCGGCCGCGTCGTAGAACAGCTTCTTGCCGGCCAGCACGTTGGCCGCGAGCTTCTCGGTGCCGACCGCGCCGGCGTTCGCCAGCAGCGGCAGGTTCAGCTCGCCGAAGTTGACCAGCCGCGCCAGGTCGTACACCCCCAGCGTGCGGTCCATGAAGTTGTTGACGTACAGCTTCAGCCCGTCGGCCGACACCGCCACCGCCTGCGGCGCGCGGCCGACCGGGAAGCGGTAGATCTCGGCCTTGCCGACCGGGTCGACCACCGCCACCTCGCGGCTGGTCTCGAGCGCGACGAACAGGTAGGCGCCGGTCGGGTGGAACGCCGCGCCGCTGCCGACACCGGAGTTGTCGTGGTCGATGCGTGCCGGGTAGTCCTCGGCCCAGCCGGCCAGGTCGATGCGCGAACTGATCGCCCGCACGGTGTTCTGGAAGTCGAGGTTGTTGCCGTCGCGCAGCGTGCCGCGCAGCAGGTTGTCCTGCTTGGCCGGCACCCAGGCGCTCTGGCCGTCCGGCGAGATCACCGCCGGCGCCAGGTAGTTCGGGATGCCGCGGCCCTGCAGCAGGCTGTCGGGCTTGTCGCTGTGCTGCAGCACGACGGTGCGCTCCACCGCCATCGCCGCGGTCACGACGACCACCTCGCCGCCCTTCTTGACGCCGCCCACCGCGGTCTGCACGCTGGCCGTGCCCTCGCCCGGCAGCGCCGGCGAGATGAAGCGCGACACCAGCACGCGGTCGCTCGCCGCCGTCACCGACACGTGGCGCGGGTTGGCACCGACCGCCACGCTGCCGAGCGTCGCGCCGGTCGACGCGTTCAGCTTCAGCAGCTGGCCGGTGCCTTCGAGCGCGACGTAGGCCGCGCTGCCATCGGGCGCGAAGGCCAGCCCGAACGGCTGCGACGCGCGCGGCAAGGCCACCGTCTGCGCGGCCGCCAGCGTGCCGGCGTTGACGATGGTGATCGTCGCGTCGCCCTTGTTGACGACCCACATCCGGCCGTCCGGGGCGCGTGCCACGCTGCGCGGCCGCGCGCCGACCGCGATCTCGGCCACCCGCGCTTGCGTGCTGCCGTTGAAGACGCTGACGCTGTCGTTGTCCTGGTTGACCAGCCAGACGCGCGGCGTCGTGGCCGGCTCCAGCGCGATCGCCGACGACGCGGTCGGGCGGGCCGCGGTCGCCGTCGCGTAGACCGCCTGCTTGAAGGTGCGCGAGGTCACGACGTTGTTCGCATCGATCGCCTCGACCGTCACGTTGTAGAGGCCCGGCGCCGCATAGGTGTGGGCGATCGACGTCGCGGTGGAATACGCCGTCTGCGCCGTGCCGTCGCCGAAGGTCCAGCGGTAGCGGGTGCCGGTGCCGCCGTTCGACGCGACATTGAAGGTGACGCTGCCGCCCGACGCGACCGGCGCCGCCGCGACCGGGTCGATCACGAAGGCCGCCGCGCTGACGTTCCAGCCGAAGGCCGCACTCGCGGTGCCGCCGTGGCCGTCGTTGACTCCGATCGTCACCGCGAAGTTGCCGACCGTGGTCACCGTGCCGCTGATCAGCCCGCTGGTCGCGTTGATCGACAAGCCGCTCGGCAGTCCGGTGGCCGAGTACGCGAGCGCATCGCCGTCCGGGTCGCCGGCACTGACGCCGAACGACACCGCCTGGCCGACCAGGTTGTTGCGGTTGGCGATCGGCGCGATGGCCGGTGCGCGGTCGACCGTCACCGTCTTCTCCGAACTGCGGTCGGGGAAATCGTTGAAGTTGCCGCTCTTCAGCAGCGACCAGTTGACGCCGTCGTTGCCGATGTAGAAGTTGTACGCGGCGATGGTGCCGTTCAGCCCGGTGGCGGCCGGCCGCGGCAGGTACTTGAAGCCGCCGATGCCGCGCGCGGTGCCGAGGTTGACGATGAAGCGGTGCGGCAGCGGCGCATTGCCGCCGGTGTACTTGGTGTGCCAGAAGGTCGCGGCATCGCCGTCGATCGCGGCGGCGCCGGAGTTCTGCCCGCTTGCCGCTTCCTGGCTGTCGACCTGCACCGCCCAGCCGGTGCGCGGGATCACCGCACCCGCGCGGTCCAGCAGGTTGAACTCGGCCATCGAGGTCCAGGCGTTGCCGCCCTGCTCCGACACCGCTTCCAGCATCACGTACTGCACCGTCGCGCCGAGCACCGGCGTGACGTTCCACGCCAGCATCGTGCTGCTGGCGGCCACGTCGTTGCGCGCGCTGACCGTGACGACGTACTGGCCGACCGTGGTCGGCGTGCCGGTGATCGCACCGGTGGTCGTGTTCAGCGACAGGCCCGGCGGCAGCCCGGTGGCCGACCAGGTCAGCGTGCCGGTCGGCGTGGTGGCGGCCAGCGCCAGGCTCACCGCGTTGCCGCTGATGCTGCTCTGCGTGCCGGGATTGACCAGCTTCGGCGCGGCGTCGCCGCTGACGCGAACCATCTTGGCCACCGACGGCGTGCCGGCCGCGTTCATCGCGAACAGCATGTAGTAGCCGGGCAGCAGCACGCCGGGGTTCGACGGCAGCGCCAGCGAGTAGGCATTGGTGCCGGTGGTGGTGAACTGCAGCGGGATGCGGCGCTGGTCGTTGTTGACGGTGTGCGTGGTCGAGCCCACGCGCACCAGCGAGAACTGCGCGACTGCGGCGTTCGTCGTCACCGCGATGTTGGTCCCCTGCGTCGCGGTGGCCGGCGCGGTGCTGATCGCCGGCCGCGTCGCGAGCGTGCCATCGTCGTTCAGCAGGTAGTGCGGCGTCAGGATCTGCGCGTTCGCATGGTTGGTCGAACAGCTGCCGCACAGGCCGCTGCCGGCCGTCAGCACGCGGGCGTCGGGCAGCAGCAGCGCGATGCTGTGGTAGTTGCGCGGCACGCCGATCGGCGGCAGCGGCACGAAGGTCTCGGTGGCCGGGTCCCACAGCTCGGGCACCAGCGCCGAGTTGTCGTCGGACCATGGGTGGCCGAAGCTGTGGCCGCCGACGACCAGCACCTGCCCGTTCGGCAGCACGACGCCGTTGCTGAAGATGCGCGAATACGCCATCGGCGCGACCTTGCGCACCGAGACGCCGGCGTTCACGTCGATCACGTAGGCGCGGTTGTTGGCGTTCTGCCCTTCATAGGCCGGCGCGCCGCCGACCTTCAGGATCTTTCCGATGTCGTACATCACCGCGTTGCCGCTCTGGCTGTACGCATCGTCGCCGCGCGTGCCGGCCGGCGCGATGCTGCCGGTGCCGCCGTTCGCCTGCGGGTCGATCCAGTTCATGTTGGCGGCCGGGCCGGCGTGCAGCACCTTGCCGTTCGGGGCCGGGAACAGCCACATGTGGTTGTCGGCGCGGAACGCGAAGTCGGGGTCGTTGCCGAGCGCCGCATCGACCGGCACGCCGGTGAGCCTCGCCCAGCCGCCGGCGGCGGTCCAGCGCTCGCCGTGCTTGTTGCCGCGCCCGCCGCTCCACGAGCCGCCGAGCGTGAAGACCGAACCGTCGGCGAGGATCGTGTTGGCGTTGTAGCCGCGCGGGATCTGCATCGTCGCGGCGGTGCTCCAGGCATTGGCCACCGGGTCGTAGATCGTGGTCTTGCCGCTGTCCTTGCCGCCGTTGACGAGGATGCGGCCGTCCGGCAGGTTGGTGGTGCCGGTGCAGAACATGTCGTGGCCGGTCTGCGTCACCAGCGTCTCGCCGGCGGTCTGCGTGGCCGGGTCGAACAGCGTGGTCCAGGTCTGGCCGCTGGGCGCACCGTCGGTGAAGCGGTCGGACGAGGCCCACAGCATCACCTTGCCGTTCGGCAGCAGCGCGGCCGACGGCGTCACCATCGACAGCGGGATCAACGGTGTCCACTGGCCGGCCCCCGGCGCGGCCACCGCGGCCGCGCGCTCGGTGGGCGGCGCGCCCGCCTCGGCCGAAGGGGGAGTCGGCGCGGGGTCGCTGCCGCCGCCACCGCACGCTGCCAGCAGCAGCGCACCAATCAGCGAGGCGCACCGCGGCGCCCCGGCTCGGAATGAACGGGTCATGCTTGTCTCCTGCCGGCACATGCGGTGGCTTCAGGGCTCGCGCTGCACCTTGTGTTTGAACTCTGCTCGAACGCTCTGTTGAACGTATGTTCTATTTTTACTTAGTGTAGAACACATGCTCTTTTTACAGCGCGAGCGAGGCGGTGTCAACGCGGGTCGGCCCGACGCGGTGTAACGAGCGTCGCGGATTGGCATCCGGGAATCAACCGTCAATCGGGCGCGACCGGCGGCACCGTCAACGTGCCGCGATGCCGTTGCAGCACCCACGCAACGACCAGCACCACCCCCCAGGCCGTCGCATAGGACAGCCCCGCCCCGAGCGTAGGCAGCGCCAACGCGAGCACCATGAAGAACGCACCGAAGCCGACCATGCCACGCAGGAAGCCGGCCAGCAGTTCGATGGTCGCGTCGGCGCCATGCCGCGCGCGCGTGAAGCACGGCAGCACGTTGCCGGTGATCGGCAGCGCGAGCAGCAGCCCGCTGACCGCCGCCGGGAACACCGACGCGCCGCCCATGATTGCGGCCGCCAGCGCCGCGGCGGCGGCCACGCGCAGCACCAGCTCGATCGGCGGGATGCGCAGCACCGTGCGCTCGCGCCGGTGCGCCGGCATCGACCGCAGCCCGGCCCATGGCGCCAACGCCGCGAGCACGCAGGCCGCCGGCAGCGGCAACGCGACCCACGCCAGCAGGCTGCCGACCGCGAGGAACACCGCATTCGCCGCCAACAGCGCCACCCACCACGGCCAGCGCCGCACCGCATGCGCGAACGCCACCATGTGCGACACCATCGCCGGGTAGGCGACGATCGTCGCGACCGCGATCGCGTGCGCCTGCGACAGCGGCGCCTGCGGCAGCACGAAGCCCATGATCGGCCCCGCAATCATCGGCAGGCCCGACAAGGTGCCCGCGACGCCATGGCCGAAGCGCTTCGCGGCGACGCTGGCCGCGAGCACGACCGCGCAGACAAGCGCCAGCTTCAGCAGGAACATCGGGGGGACCGTCGGGGGGGCATGCCCAAAAAAGGCACGCCAAAAAGAATGGGCCCGCCGGCAGGAACTGGAGAACTGCGACAGCGGGCCCGAAGGTCCGGCCGGAGGGAGGAGAGGGCCGGACAACTCGGCCGGAGGGAGGTATTGGCCGAGCGGGTCGAAGTGTAGGGAGCGTTCACCCCCTGGCCCACCCGCCTACACCGGTCCATCTGTACTGACATCGTTTGCGACTTGCCGTTGGCCCCCTCAGGCCGCCCCGTAGCCGCCGCCGCCCGGCGTCTCGACCACGAACACGTCGCCCGGCCCCATCGCCACCGAGCCGATGTGGTCCAGCGTCTCGACCTGGCCGTCGGCCCGTTCGACCCGGTTGATGCCCGGCATGCCGGGCGATCCACCGGCCATGCCGAACGCGCCGGCATGCCGCCCGTTCGACAGGATCGACGCCGTCATCGGCTCGAGGAAGCGCACGCGCCGCACGCCGCCATCGCCGCCGCGGTGGCGCCCGCTGCCGCCCGAACCGGGGCGGATCTGGTAGCTTTCCAGCCGCACCGGAAAGCGGAACTCGAGCACCTCCGGATCGGTGAGCCGCGAGTTCGTCATGTGCGTCTGCACGACCGAGGTGCCGTCGAAATCCGGCCCGGCACCCGAGCCGCCGGAGATCGTCTCGTAATACTGGTAGGTCGCGTTGCCGAAGGTGAAGTTGTTCATCGTGCACTGGCCGGCCGCCATCACGCCGAGAGCGCCGTACAGCGCGTTGGTGATGCAGGTCGAGGTCTCGACGTTGCCCGCCACCACCGACGCCGGCGGGTTCGGGTTCAGCATCGAGCCCTCGGGGATGATCACCTGCAGCGGCTTCAGGCAGCCGGCGTTCAGCGGGATGTCGTCGTTGACCAGTGTGCGGAACACATACAGCACCGCCGCCATGCAGACCGCGCGCGGCGCGTTGAAGTTGTTCGTCAGCTGGGCCGAGGTGCCGGTGAAATCGATCACCGCGCTGCGCGCCTGCTCGTTCACGCGAATGGCCACGCTGATGCGCGCGCCGTTGTCCAGCGGCAGCACGAACGCGCCGTCCTTCAGCCGGGTGATCACGCGGCGCACCGATTCCTCGGCGTTGTCCTGCACGTGGCGCATGTAGGCCTGCACCACGTCGAGCCCGAACTGCAGCACCATCTTGCGCAGCTCCTGCACGCCCTTCTCGTTGGCGGCGATCTGCGCCTTCAGGTCGGCGATGTTCTGCTGCGGGTTGCGCGACGGGTGCGCGCCGCTCTTCAGCAGCGCGAGCATCTCGGCCTCGCGCAGCACGCCGGCCTCGACCAGCTTGACGTTGTCGATCTGCACGCCCTCTTCGTCGATGCGCGTCGAGAACGGCGGCATCGAGCCCGGCGTGATGCCGCCGATGTCGGCATGGTGTCCGCGCGAGCCGACATAGAACAGCGGCTTGTCGCCGGCCGCCTCGGTCGGGTAGACCGGCGTCACCACCGTCACGTCGGGCAGGTGCGTGCCGCCGTGGTACGGGTCGTTCAGCACGAAGACGTCGCCCGGCCGCATGCGCCCGGCGTTGCCCTGGATCACCGTCTTGATCGATTCGCTCATCGAGCCCAGGTGCACCGGCATGTGCGGCGCATTGGCGATCAGGTTGCCGTCGGCATCGAACAGCGCGCAGCTGAAGTCGAGCCGCTCCTTGATGTTCACCGAGTACGCGGTGTTCTGCAGCTGCAGCCCCATCTGCTCGGCGATGTTCATGAACAGGTTGTTGAACACCTCCAGCATCACCGGGTCGACCGTGGTGCCGATCGCGCGGCGCGCCTCGCGCGGCTGCACGCGGTCGAGCAGCAGGTGGTCGTGCGCAGTGACGCGGGCGCGCCAGCCGGGCTCGACGACGGTGGTCGCGGTCTTCTCGGCGATGATGGCCGGGCCGTCGATGGTGTGGCCGGGCAGCGCGTCCTCGCGCACCACCAGCGCCGCATCCCACCAGCGTCCGCCGCTGAACAGCCGCACCGTCTCGCGCACCGGCGCCGCGCCGCTCGCGGCCAGCGCATGGCGCGGCTCGACCGGCGCATCGCCGGCGCCCACCGCCTCGACCGACACCGCCTCGACCACCAGCCGGCGCTCGTTCATCAGGAACGCGAAGCGCTGGCGGTACGCCGCCTCGAATGCGGCCTGGATGGCGTCCGGCGTGCCGAACGGCACCACCAGCGCCGAATCGGTGCCCTCGTAGCGCACATGCACGCGGCGCAGCACCGTCACCGCGGCGCTGCTGGTGCCCTGGCGCTTCAGCTCGCCTTCGGTCTCGGCGGCCAGCGCATCGAGCAGCTCGGTCACCGCCGGCATCGCGCCGGCCAGCGGCAGCTCGACCGCGCGCTCGCGCAGCACCGCCTGGTCGGCCAGCCCCATGCCGTAGGC
This sequence comes from Rhizobacter sp. SG703, assembly GCF_012275445.1. Classification (GTDB taxonomy): domain Bacteria; phylum Pseudomonadota; class Gammaproteobacteria; order Burkholderiales; family Burkholderiaceae_C; genus Rhizobacter. Next base: position 71,949 of record NZ_JAAZQK010000002.1, read on the forward strand.
CGACAGCACGCCGGCCAGCGGGTGCGCGAACACCCGGTTCATGCCGAGTGCATCGGCGACGCGGCAGGCATGCTGGCCGCCGGCGCCGCCGAAGCACTGCAGCGCGTAGCGCGTCACGTCGTAGCCGCGGGCCACCGAGATCTTCTTGATCGCATTGCCCATCGCGCCGACCGCGATGTCGATGAAGCCTTCGGCCACCTCCTCCGGCGAGCGCCTGACGCCGGTCGCGCGCTCGATGTCGGCCGCCATCTCGCCGAACTTGCGCAGCACCACGTCGCGGTCGAGCGACTCGTCGGCATGCGGCCCGAACACCTTCGGGAAATGCGCCGGCTGGATCTTGCCGAGCATCACGTTCGCATCGGTCACCGCGAGCGGGCCGCCGCGGCGGTAGCAGGCCGGTCCGGGGTTCGCGCCGGCGCTCTCCGGGCCGGCGCGAAAGCGCGCGCCGTCGAAGCTGAGGATCGAGCCGCCGCCGGCCGCCACCGTGTGGATGCTCATCATCGGCGCGCGCATGCGCACGCCGGCCACCTGCGTCTCGAACGCCCGCTCGAACTCGCCGGCGAAGTGGCTCACGTCGGTCGACGTGCCGCCCATGTCGAAGCCGATCACCTTGACGTCGGCCACCGCATTGCCGTTCGCGCCGGCCGGCAGGTCGTCGGCCTGCAGGCCCAGCGGCGACAGGCCGAGCTGCGCGGTGCGCACCATGCCGACGATGCCGCCGGCCGGGCCGGACAGGATCGCGTCCTTGCCCTGGAAGGCATGCGCATCGGTCAGTCCGCCGGACGACTGCATGAAGAACAGCTTCACGCCGGGCATCTCGCCGGCGACCTGCTCGACGTAGCGGCGCAGGATCGGCGACAGGTAGGCGTCGACCACCGTGGTGTCGCCGCGGCCGACCAGCTTCATCAGCGGGCTGACCTCGTGCGACACGCTGATCTGCGGAAAGCCGATGCGCTGCGCGATCGCCTTCGCGGCGAGCTCGTGCGCGGTGAAGCGGTAGCCGTGCATGAAGACGATCGCGACGCTGCGCAGCCCGGCGTCGTGGGCCGCCTGCAGGTCGGCCTGCAGCTGCGCTTCGTCGAGCGCCTCGATCAGGTCGCCCTTCGCGCCGACGCGCTCGCGCGCCTCGATCACCCGGCTGTACAGCAGCTCGGGCAGCTGGATGTGGCAGTCGAAGATGCGCGGCCGGTCCTGATACGCGATGCGCAGCGCATCGCGGAACCCGCGCGTCGTGACCAGCAGCGTCGGCTCGCCCTTGCGTTCGAGCAGCGCGTTGGTGGCCACCGTGGTGCCCATCTTCACGCACTCGACGCGCTCGGCCGGGAACGGCTCGCCCGGCTTCAGCCCGAGCAGGTGGCGGATGCCGGCGACCGCGGCATCGCGGTACTGCTCGGGGTTCTCGCTGAGCAGCTTGTGGGTGACCAGCACACCGTCGGGCCGCTTCGCGACCACGTCGGTGAACGTGCCGCCGCGGTCGATCCAGAACTGCCAGCGGTCGGTGCCTTGAACTTGAGCTTGCATGGATTCCTTCCTGTGCCTCGCGGTGGAGGTCTTCACGACCCGAGTATCCCAACCCCGGGACTCACAACCCGAGATAGGCCTTTTTCACGTCGTCGTTGGCGGCCAGCTCGGCGCCGCTGCCCTGCATCACGATGCGCCCGGTCTGGATCACGTAGCCATGGTGCGCGATCGACAAGGCCTTGTGCAGGTTCTGCTCGACCAGCAGGATCGTCACGCCGGTGTCGTTGACGCGCTGGATCACCTCCAGCACCTTCGCGACGAACTTCGGCGCGATGCCCCACGACGGCTCGTCCAGCATCAGCAGCTTCGGCCTGGCCATCAGCCCGCGCGCGATCGCGAGCATCTGCTGCTCGCCGCCGCTCATCGTGCCGGCGAGCTGCGTCTCGCGCTCCTTCAGGATCGGGAACAGCGCGAACATCTCGTCGATGCCGGCCGCCACCTCGTGCGCATCGCGGCGGGTGAAGGCGCCGAGTTCGAGGTTGCGCCGCACCGTCAGCCGCGGGAACAGCCGCCGGCCTTCGGGCACCAGCGACAGCCCCAGCGGCACGCGCTGGTGCGCCGCCAGCCCGTGCACCGGCCGGCCGTCGAAGCGCACGCTGCCGGCGTCGAGCCGGTTGAGCCCGGCGATCGCGCGCAGCGTGGTCGACTTGCCGTTGCCGTTGCCGCCGACCAGCGCGACGATCCTGCCCTGCGGCACGTCGAGGCTCACGTCGGAGAGCGCGAGCACACCGCCGTAGCTGACGCGGAGATTCGAGACCTGCAGCATCACTCGTCTCCCAGGTAGGCGTGGATCACGTGCGGGTCGCGGGAGACCTCGGCCGGGGTTCCATCGGCGATCTTGAGGCCGCGGTCCAGCACGACGATCCTGTCGGCGATCGGCATGATGCCTTCGAGCACATGCTCGACGATCAGGCACGCGATGCCGCGCTCGCGGATGGCCTGCACCACCGCGACCATCTCGCGCACCTCGGTCGGGTTCAAGCCGGCCATCACCTCGTCCATCAGCAGCAGCTTCGGCGCGATCGCCAGCGCGCGGGCCACCGCCAGGCGGCGCTGCTCGCTGATCGTCATGCTGCCGGCCGGCTTGTCGGCGAACGCGTCGAGCCTGACGAAAGCGAGCCACTGCATCGCCTCGTCGCGCGCTGCCGAGACGCGGCGCGTGCGCAGCAGCGCGCCGGCCATCACGTTCTCGCAGGCCGTCATGCTGGTGAAGGTGCGCGCGACCTGGAAGGTGCGGCCGACGCCGGCTCGGGCGCAGGCCTCGGGCGGCAGGCCGGAGATGACCTGGCCGGCCAGCCGGATCTCGCCGGCGCTGGGCGCGTAGAAACCGGCGACGCAGTTGAACGCCGTCGTCTTGCCGGCGCCGTTCGGGCCGATCAGCCCGACGATCTGGCCGGCGTCGACGCTGAACGACACGTCCTGGTTGGCCATCAGGCCGCCGAAGCGCTTGCTGACGCCTTGCAACTCAAGCAGGCTCATGACTGCCCCTCGTCCGTCGTGTACGCCGGCCGATCCCCCGAGGGGATGCGGGCCGGCTTGGGAGCGGCCCGGCGCTCGGCCCGCCGCGCTGCTCTGCGCCGCTGCCACTCGCGGAACCCGCCGATCAGCCCGCTCGGGTAGAACACCGCGATGCCGACGATCAGCGCCGCGTAGATGATCGTGTCGGTGCCGCGGCCGGTGCCGCCGAAGCTGGCGCGCGTCAGCTCCTCGATCGTCGTCAGCACCACCGAGCCGACCACCGGCCCGAACAGCGTGCCGACGCCGCCGAGGATGGAGACCAGCGCCATCTTGATCGACAGCGCGGTCGACAGCACCGAGCCGGGGTCGATGTACAGCTCCTTCTGCGCGTACAGGCTGCCGCCGAGCGCGGTGAAGAACGCGCTGATCGACAAGGCCACCTGCTTGTAGCGCGCGATGTTGATGCCGATGCTGCGCGCGGCATCGGGCTCGTCCTTGATCGCGCGCAGGTAGTAGCCGATGTGGCTGCGCTCGACCGCCCAGGTCGCGAGCAGCGTCAGCGCCAACAGCCCGAGCGCGAGCCAGTAGTACGGCGCCTTGTCGGCGAACACCATCGCGCCCCAGCCCCGCTGGTCCATCGGGATCGTCAGGCCGACCGCGCTGCCGGCGTCCTCCCAGTTGGTGAACACGATCTGCACGATCTCGGCGACCGCGATCGTCGCCATCGCGAAGTAGTGGCCCTTCAGCCGGAAGCACGACCAGCCGAACGCCAGGCTCGACAGCGCCGCGACCCCGCCGCCGAGCAGCATGCCGAGCCACGGGTTCAGCCCGAAGTTCAGCAGCAGCATCGTCGAGGTGTAGGCGCCGAGCCCGTAGAACGCCGCGTGGCCGAGCGAGACCTGGCCGGCATAGCCGCCGAGCAGGTTCCACGCGACGCCAAGCTGCGCGGCCATCAGCACCAGGATCGCGAGGTTCAGGTGCGACGGGCTGTGCGTGACGAACGGCAGCAGCAACGCCGCGGCCGCGAGCACGGCCAGCGCCGCGGTCTTTGTCGAAGCTTTCATGCTTTCCCCATCAGGCCCTGCGGCCGGAACATCAACACCGCGAGGAACAGCACCAGCACGACCGCGGTCTTGTACGGCGGGCCGAGCAGCAGCCCGCCCATCACCTCGATCACGCCGACCAGGATGCCGGCCCAGAACGCGCCGGTCACGCTGCCGAAGCCACCGAGGTTGACCACCACGAAGGCGAGCAGGATGAAGTTGGCACCGACCTCCGGGAAGATCGGGAAGAAGGTCGCGAGCAGCACGCCCGCCGCGCCGGCACAGGCCGCGCCGATGCCCCAGGCGAGGGCAAACATGCGGTGCGAATCGATGCCCATCAGCTGCGCGGCCTCCTTGTCGGCCGCGGTCGCCTCGAGCGCGGCGCCGAGCCGGGTGCGTGTCAGGAAGAAGTGCACCAGCGCGGTGACCGCGATCGCGCCGAGCCCGGCCACCAACTGCGGACGCCCGAGCTGCAGGCCGGCCAGCTTGATGCTGCCGCTGACCCACGAGCCCTCGATCGAGCGGAAGTCGGGCTTCCACAGGAACTGCGCGACGCCGCGCAGCAGGATCATCAGCCCGAAGGTGGTGAAGATCTGGCTGAGCATCGGCGCGTCGATGATGCGGCGGATCACCAGCTTGTACAGCAGCATGCCGAACGCGAACAGCATCAGCACCGTGAGCGGCAAGGTGAGCAGCGGGTCGAGCGCGAACAGCGCGAACAGCCAGAAGCTCGCGTACATGCCGAGCATCAGGAACTCGCCGTGCGCGAAGTTCACGATGTCCATCACGCCGAAGATCATCGTGAGGCCGATCGCGACCAGCGCGTAGATCAGGCCGATCAGCACGCCGGAGGCGAGGGTCTGGAGAAGGATCTCTGCGGTCATGTCGAACGTCCCGGCAACCGGCTTACTTGCGCTGGTCCCACTTCGGCATCGGCCAGGTCACCTCGCGCGTCGCGAGGTTGAACGGGTACACCGTGTTGTACTTGCCGTCGACGATCTGCACCAGGATGCCGCGGCCCAGCGTGTTCTGGCCGGTGGCATCGAACTTGACGCCCTTCCACGGCATGATCAGGTTCTCGGCGCGCAGGTCGGTCTCGGCCAGCGCCTTGCGGATCGCCTCCGGCTCGGTCGACGCGGCACGGTTGATCGCATCGGCCAGCACCATCAGCCCGGTGAAGGTGCGCGACGAGTTGCCGGTGAAGTTGGCCTTGTGCCGCGCGAAGAACAGGTCGTTGACCTGCTTGATCAGCGGGTTGCGCGTCGCGAGGTCGAGCGCCCACACCTCGCGCGTGATCACGTACTCGGCGTCCTTGCCCAGCGTCCGGATGAACTCGGTGTCGGTGAAGCCGGCGTTGTTCGCGAGGATCATGTCCGGCGAGAAGCCGAGTTCCTTGTACGTCTTCATCGACAACAGCGCGTCGCCCAGGTACGACGACTGCATCACCAGCGACGGGTTGGCCGCCTTCAACGTCTGCACTTCCGACGTGAGCTGCGTGCTCTTGGCCGGGTAGGTCACCTGCTTGACCAGCGCGTAGCCCTTCTCGGGCGCGAGCTTCGCCTGCAGCTTGGTGGTCTCGTTGCCCCACAGCGTGTTCTCGTTGAAGGTCGCGATCGCGCCGACCTTGAAGTTCTTCTTCGCTTCCAGCTCCTTCAGGAAATCGAAGAAGTTGTGCACGAACAGGTCGTCGTGCGGCGTGGTGCGGAAGAACCACTTGAAGCCGCGCGCCGTCAGCGAGGCCGACGACGACTCCGGGTTCAGGAAGGGCACGCCGTAGCGCTCGGCCACCTGGCTCGCGGTGGCGGTCACGTTGCTGTTGTAGGCGCCGACGAGTGCCGCCACCTTCTCCTGCGTGATCAGCCGCTCGGCCTCGGTCGCGCCGGCCTGCGGGTTGCCCTGGTGGTCGGCGAATACCAGCTTGATCTTCGCGCCCTTCAGCTTCGGCAGCCCGCCGCCGGCGGCGAACGGCAGGTCGGCAATGGACTTCGCGCCGTTGTTGATGATGTCGGCGGCCAGCTCGAGCGCGTTCTTCAGCTCGGCGCCGGTCGACGCAGCCGGTCCGGTCAGCGGGTAGATCACGCCGATCTTCACCTCGGCAGCCTGCGCACGCGCGCCGCTGCCGAAACCCAGGCCGAACAAGGTGGCGCCCAGCGCCTGGAGAACACTGCGACGCGGTTGCGGATGTGGCATGGGGACTGCTCCTGGAAGTGAAGTGATGAGGGACGTCAGAGGCTCGCGATGTGCGAGTTCAGCAGGTCGGTGATCAGCATCGCGCCGGGCGCGTGCGTGATGCAGAACTCGGGGCGTGCCTGCGCGATCGCGGCCTGGGGCGTCACGCCGCAGGCCCAGAAGACCGGCAGCTCGCCGGGCAGCACGTCGACCGCGTCGCCGTAGTCGGGCCGCGCGAGGTCGGCGATGCCGATCTGCGCCGGGTCGCCCAGGTGCACCGGCGCGCCGTGCACCGACGGGAAGCGCGACGTCACCTGCACCGCGCGAATCGCGTCGGCCGCCGTCATCGGGCGCATCGAGACCACCATCGGGCCGTGGAACGGGCCGGCCGGAACGGTCTGCAGGCTGGTGCGGTACATCGCGACGTTGCGGTTCTGCTGCACGTGGCGCAGCGGCACGCCGGCGTCCAGCAGCGCCTGCTCGAACGAGAACGAGCAGCCGATCACGATGCTGACCAGGTCGCCGCGCCACAGCGTTGCGATGTCGGTCGGCTCGTCGACCAGCTCGCCATGCCGCCACACGCGGTAGCGCGGCACGTCGCTGCGGATGTCGATGTCGTGTCCGAGCGTCGGCAGCATCGGGTCGCCCGGCTCCGAGACGGCCAGCACCGGGCACGGCTTCGGGTTGCGCTGGCAGTAGCGCAGGAAGTCGTTCGCGAGCGCCTGCGGCAGGATCACCAGGTTGCCCTGCACATGGTCGTCGGCGAGGCCGCTGGTGTGGCTGGCGTGTCGGCCGGCGCGGATCTCGGCGCGGGCGCGCGCTGCACTGGAGGACGTCTGTTCAGGCTTCATGACAAGACCCTGGCGGCTGGTGGGTTTGCGAATGGAGCGGATTGTGTTGGCCTGAACGGGCTTGCCGCAAACAAGAAATTTTTCGCTCAGTTCATCGATTTTTTCGATGCGCCGAGTTGGGGTTTTCACCCGGTTTTGGTGCGCGGCGTGGTGCGCGGTGTCGTGCGCGGTGTCGTGCGCGGTGTCGTGCGCGGTGTCGTGCGTCTCCTCGGCGCCTTCGCCCCTGCCTTCGGCACGCCGATGAACTCGAACACCGCATCCAGCACGTCGATCGCGACCGACGAGGTCGGGTCGTCGCGCCAGCTCGCATGGACCGGCAACGGGAGCAGCGGCGCGTCGCAGGCCAGCGGCTTGATCGGCAGGCGTTCGCCAAGCCGCAGCACCGCGGCCAGCGGCAGCGTCGCGACGCCGATGCCGCCTTCCACCAGCTGCACCATCGCCGAGATCGACGAGATCGCATGCACCCGCCTCGGCTCCAGCCCGGCCTCTCGGAACAGGTCGAGCAGCGCCACGTGGGGCTGCGAGCCGCGCTGGAAGGTCAGCAGCTCCAGCGGCGCCAGGTCGGCCAGCATGTAGCGGCGCTTGCGGTGCAGGTCCTTGTGGCCGACGAACACCATCTCCATCGGCGGCAGCGCCCGGCTGCGCAGGTTCTCGCCCGAGGTCGGCAGCGCCGCGAAGGCCAGGTCGAGCGCACCGCGCTGCACCTGGTCGACCAGCACCGGCGTGGTCTCGACCGTCAGCTCGAGCGCGAAATCGGGATGGGTGCGGCGCATGTGCTGCACCCAGTCGATCAGCCACGAATGCAGCACCGACTCGATGACGCCGATGCGCAGCGACACCGCGCGCTGCGCGCCGCCGGCCGCGGCGCCCATCTCGGCCTTGATGTCGCGGTGCAGCGCCAGCAGCCGCTGCGCATGCGTGAAGAAGCGCAACCCGCCGACCGTCAGGCGGAACTGCTTGTCGCGCCGGTCGAGCAGCAGCACGCCGAGCTCTTCTTCGAGCGCCGCGATGCGGCTGGACATCGCCGACTGCGTGATGAACAGCTTCTCGGCGGCGCGCGAGACGCTCTTCAGCGTGACGACCCAGTAGAAGGCTTCGACGAAACGGTGGTTCATGCAGCGCATTGTCGGCACTCGGCGGCATGCGGCCTTCCGCTCGGGCATCCATCAGTTGTTTGCAAATAGATTGCACACGATGTATTATTCGTCCCATGGCACGCAACACCTCACGCTCCGCAGCCGGCAAGCCGGCCAGTGCAGCATCGTTCTCCCAGCAGCTCGACCAGCAACTGTGCTTCGCGCTCTATTCGACGATGCTGGGCTTCAACAAGGTCTACCGCGACCTGCTGAAGGACCTGGGGCTGACCTACCCGCAGTACCTGGTGATGATGGTGCTTTGGGAGCGCGACGATCTGACTGTCGGCGACATCAGCGAGCGGGTGTTCCTCGATTCGCCAACGCTGACGCCGCTGCTGAAGCGCCTTCAATCGTCCGGCCTGGTCGACCGCACGCGTTCGGCCGTCGACGAGCGCCAGGTGCTGGTCACGCTGACCGATGCCGGTCGTGCATTGCGCAGCCGTGCATCGCACCTGCCGCAGTGCATCGCCACCGCCGCCGACATGCCGGTGGCCGAGATCCTCGACCTGCGTGATCGCCTGCTGGCGCTGCGCGGGCGCATGTTCGACCACGCGGCCGCCTGAAGCGCGGCCTCTTCTCCCCCCCTGAAGCGCCGAAGCCATGACCCACGACACCAAGACCTGATATTTACTTAGTACACGATCTTTTAGCAAGCGCAACACATCGTCGATCCGACCGTTCCACGTTCCCTCACTCACCAGGAGCTTTCCATGAATGCATTCGCCAAATCCCTGATCGCCCTTTCGGCCGTTGCCGCCTTCGCCGGCGCCGCGAGCGCCGCGCAGAAGGCGACGGCCGCCAAGCCGGCCGTCGCCGCCGCGCAGCCGGCCGGCAGCTACGTCACCACGAAGGACGGCGTGCAGCTGTACTACAAGGACTGGGGTCCGCGCGACGGCCAGCCGGTGATCTTCAGCCACGGCTGGCCGCTCGATTCGGACAGCTGGGAATCGCAGATGCTGTTCCTGGCCGACCACGGCTACCGCGTGATCGCGCATGACCGCCGCGGCCACGGCCGCTCCAGCCAGCCCTGGGACGGCAACGACATGGACCATTACGCCGACGACCTGGCTGCGGTGATCCAGGCCGTGAACCTGAAGGGCAAGAAGGCGGTGCTGGTCGGCTTCTCGACCGGCGGCGGCGAGGTGGCGCGCTACATCGGCCGGCATGGCACCGGCCAGGTCGCGAAGGTGGTGCTCGTCTCGGCGGTGCCGCCGCAGATGGTCAAGGGCAAGGTCAACCCGAACGGCGTGCCGATCGAGGTGTTCGACGGCCTGCGCAAGGCGCAGATCGAGAACCGCTCGCAGCTCTACAAGGACATCGCGAGCGGCCCGTTCTACGGCTTCAACCGCCCGGGCGCCAAGGTCTCGCAGGGCCTGGTCGACAACTGGTGGCTGCAGGGCATGGCGGGCGGCCACAAGAACACGCTGGACTCGATCAAGGCCTTCTCGGAGACCGACTTCACCGAGGACCTGAAGAAGTTCGACGTGCCGACGCTGGTGATCCACGGCGACGACGACCAGATCGTGCCGATCGACATCTCGGGCAAGGCCTCGGCGAAGCTGGTCAAGGGCGCGCAGTTGATCGTCTACGCCGGTGCGCCGCACGGGCTGACCGACACGCACAAGGAGCGCTTGAACCAGGATCTGCTGGAGTTCATCCGCAAGTAAGGCAAGCGGATGTCGACGCGGCCCGCGCAGTGCGGCGGACCGCGTCGCTCGGCGAAGCAGCAGGTTCACCACCGCCAGCCGGCTTCATGGCGTGTCTCGCCGAGAAATTGCAGATCCTCGAGGGCACCGATGGAACAGACCTTGCTAAAGCGTAGAAGTCCGTATGGTCGTCCGGCCGCAGGTTTCGTACCCTGGCCGCATCAATTCCCTGGAGTACCTCTCATGCGCGTGCGTCTTCCGCTCCTGGCCTGCCTGTTCTCGGCCGCCCTCGCCGCCCCGGCCTGGGCCCAGACCAGGTGGGACCTGCCGGCGGCCTACCCGGCCAGCAACTTCCACACCGAGAACCTGACCCAGTTCGCCGCCGACGTCGACCGCGCCACGGCCGGCAAGCTGAAGATCACCGTGCATGCCAATGCCTCGCTGTTCAAGGCCCCCGAGATCAAGCGCGCGGTGCAGGGCGGCCAGGCGCAGATCGGCGAGATCCTGCTGGTGAACTACCAGAACGAGTGGCAGATCTTCGGTGCCGACGGCCTGCCCTTCCTGGCCGACAGCTACGACGAATCGGCGAAGCTCTACAAGGCGCAGAAGCCGGTGCTCGAGAAGAAGCTCGCCGAGCAGGGAATGATGCTGCTGTACGCGGTGGCCTGGCCGCCGCAGGGCATCTACGTGAAGAAGCCGATCAACTCGGCCGCCGACCTGAAGGGCGTCAAGTGGCGCGCCTACAGCCCGGCCACCTCGCGCATCGCCGAGCTCGTCAACGCGCAGCCGGTCACGGTGCAGGCGGCCGAGCTGTCGCAGGCCATGGCCACCGGCGTGATCGAGTCGTACATGTCGTCCGGCTCCACCGGCTACGACACCAAGACCTACGAGCACATCAAGTACTTCTACGACACCCAGGCCTGGCTGCCGAAGAACGCGGTGCTGGTCAACAAGGCCGCCTTCGACGCGCTCGACAAGCCCACCCAGGCCGCGCTGCTGAAGGCCGGCGCCGAGGCCGAGGCACGCGGCTGGGCGCTGTCGAAGAGCAAGAACACCGAGTACCTGGAGCTGCTGAAGAAGAACGGCATGAACGTGCTGCCGCCGTCCGCGCAGCTGAAGGCCGACCTGAAGAAGGTGGGCGACACGATGCTGCAGGAATGGCTGCAGAAGGCCGGCCCCGAAGGCCAGGCCATCGTCGACGCCTACCGCAAGCCGTGAGCGCGGCGCTGCGCCGCGGGCTGGACGCGCTGTACGACGCCAGCGCCGCGCTCGCCGCGGTCTTCATGGTCGGGCTGCTGGTGGCCGTGCTGCTGTCGATCGTCAGCCGGCAACTGCACTTCAACCTGCCGGGCATCGACAGCCATGCCGGCTACCTGATGGCGGCCACCGGCTTCCTCGCGCTGGCCCACACGCTGAAGCAGGGCGAGCACATCCGGGTCACGCTGCTGGTCAACGCGCTGCACGGCAACGCGCGGCGCCGGCTCGAGATCTGGGCGCTCGGCGCCGCGAGCGCGCTGGCACTGCTGGCGGCGTTCTATGCCTGCCGGCTGGCCTGGCAGTCGTATGTGTTCCACGACATCTCGACCGGCAACGACGCGACACCGCTGTGGATCCCGCAGCTGAGCATGGCGGTCGGCAGCACGGTGCTCGCGATCGCGTTCGTCGACGAGCTGGTGCTGGAAATCCTCGGCCGGCGCGTGGTGCCGGTCTCCGAAGAGGCGAGCCGCAATGAATGACCTGCTGGTGACGACGCTGCTCATTGCGTCGCTGTTCCTGATCCTCGGCAGCGGCGTGTGGATCGGCCTGACGCTGTCGGGCGTCGCGTGGATCGGCATGCAGCTGTTCAGCGCGCGGCCGGCCGGCGACGCGATGGCGGTGACGATCTGGGGCTCGGCGTCGAGCTGGACGCTGACCGCGCTGCCGCTGTTCATCTGGATGGGCGAGATCCTGTTCCGCACCCGGCTCAGCCAGGACATGTTCAAGGGCCTCGCGCCGTGGATGCAGCACCTGCCGGGCCGCCTGCTGCACACCAACGTGGTGGGCTGCGCGATCTTCGCGGCGGTGTCGGGCTCGAGCGCGGCCACCTGCGCCACCATCGGCAAGATGAGCCTGCCCGAGCTGAAGCGCCGCGGCTATCCCGACGCGATGGCGATCGGCTCGCTGGCCGGCGCCGGCACGCTGGGGCTGCTGATCCCGCCGTCGATCATCATGATCGTCTACGGCGTCACCGCCGACGTCTCGATCTCGCAGCTGTTCATCGCCGGCGTGCTGCCGGGGATGCTGCTGGCGCTGATCTTCTCGGGCTACATCGTGGTCTGGTCGCTGCGCCACCCGGACCGGATCCCGCCGGCCGATGCGCCGACGAGCCTGCGCGAGAAGCTCCAGGCCTCGCGCAGCCTGATCCCGGTGGTGCTGCTGATCGCCGCGGTGCTGGGCTCCATCTACGCCGGCCTCGCCACCGCGACCGAGGCGGCCGGGCTCGGCGTGCTGGGCGCGCTCGTCCTGTCGGCGCTGCAGGGCTCGCTGACCTGGCACACCTTCCGGCAGTCGCTGATGGGCGGCACGCGGCTGTACTGCATGATCGCGCTGATCCTGGCCGGGGCCGCGTTCCTGACCCTCGCGATGGGCTACATCGGCCTGCCGCGCCACCTGGCCGAATGGATCGCGTCGCTCGGCTTGAGCCAGTTCGGGCTGATCCTGATGCTGACCGCGTTCTACGTGGTGCTCGGTTGCTTTCTCGACGGCATCTCGATGGTGGTGCTGACGATGGGCGTGATCATGCCGACGGTGCAGAAGGCCGGCATCGACCCGCTGTGGTTCGGCATCTTCATCGTGATCGTCGTCGAGATGGCCCAGGTGACGCCGCCGGTCGGCTTCAACCTGTTCGTGCTGCAGGGCATGACGCGGCGCGAGATCGGCTTCATCGCGAAGACCGCGTTCCCGTTCTTCATGCTGATGGTGCTGATGGTGGTGCTGCTGTACCTGTTCCCGCAGATCATCACCTTCCTGCCGAACCAGATGAAGAGCTAGTGCCCGCTCCAGCAGCGGATCTGGCGGCCCAAACGCCGTCAATTCGTCGCTTTGTACAGGGGCTGGTACTTCTACGATGCCAGGGCGGAAAACTGTTCCGCGCCCTGGCGCGCCGGCCTGTCCGCACGCGCCCGTCCTTCAAAGGATGGACCCGTGTCCGATCTGACGACTCCGCCGAACTGGGCCCTGGACCTGCCGCCCCCCTTGCCCACGCCTGCGCCGGCACCGTCCGAGAAGGCCCGCCACGAGGGCTTCCGCTGGCCGACGCCGCCGTTCGCCGCCTACCCCGACGCGCTGGAGCAGAACCAGCCGCAGGCCTGCCGGATCGTCGGGCTGAACGACCGCGAGATGAACGGCCGGCTGATCTTCTTCGTGCCGGAAGAGACCGTCGCCCAAGTGCAGGTGCCGCCGGCGCGCACGACGATGGCGCTGCGCTTCTCGCAGTTCCGCAGCCTGCGCGTCGTCGAGCCGCTGAAGCCGGCCAGCGACGGCAGCCGCGACCCGCACGCCGGCATGCTGGAACACCGCCCATCCAGCCGCTACAAGGTGACGCTCAAATCCGGCGCGCTGCTCGACGGCGACACCATCGGCCATGTGGAGACGCCGCACGGCCTGTTCCTGTTCCCGCCGATCGATGCCGCCGGCAGCGTGCAGCGCCTGTTCGTGCCGCGCGACGCCTATGCCGGCTTCGAGATCGGCGAGCGCATCGGCGACCTGCTGGTGGCGCAGAAAGTGGTCACGCCGCAGCAGGTGGCCGAGGCCGCCGACATGCAGCAGCAGCTGCGCAACCAGAAGCTCGGCGACATCCTGGTCTCGCGCCAGATCGTCACGCCGAACCAGCTGCTCAGCGCGATCGAGCAGCAGGCCAAGATGCCGATGGTGCGCATCGGCGAGGCGCTGACCTCGCTCGGCCTGGTCAGCGAAGAACAGCTGCAGGACGCGCTCTCGCAACAGAAGAACGACCGCAGCGTGCCGCTGGGCGAGCTGCTGGTGCGCATGGGCACCGTCTCGCGCGAGGACCTGCAGACGGCGCTCGCCCGCAAGATGGGCTACCCGGTCGTCAACGTCAACGCGTTCCCGGTCGAGGCCGACGCGCTGCGCAAGCTGCCGTATGCGGCGGCCGCGCGGCTGCAGGTGCTGCCGCTCCTGATCCGCGAAGGCCGGCTGGTGATCGCGATCGACGACCCGGCTCGCCGGCGCAGCGCGGTCGACGAGGTCGAGTTCATCGCGCAGATGAAGGTCGTGCCGGTGCTGGCGCTCGGCCGCTCGGTGGGCGACACCATCTTCGACGCCTACGAGAAGATCGGTGCCGCCAACCACCAGGCAGCCGGCGGCGAGTCGCCCGACAGGCCGATCGAGTTCGTCGCCGCCGACACCGGCAAGCTGATGGAGACGCTCGAGAAGGAGCACTCCGATCTGCCCGGCTTCGAGGACGAGCGGCAGATCGAGCAATCCGACAACTCGCTGGTGCGGCTGATCAACAACATGATCATCGAGGCACACAAGGAAGGCGTCTCCGACATCCACATCGAGAGCTACCCGGGCCGCGACAAGATCAAGATCCGCTTCCGCAAGGACGGCACGCTGCGCACCCACCTGGAGCTTCCGCCGAACTACCGCAATGCGCTGATCGCCCGCATCAAGATCATGTGCGACCTCGACATCTCCGAGCGCCGCAAGCCGCAGGACGGCAAGATCAATTTCTCGAAGTTCTCGGCCCAGCACAAGATCGAGCTGCGCGTGGCCACCATACCGACCAACAGCGGGCTCGAGGACGTGGTGATGCGGATCCTCGCGTCGGCCAAGCCGATCCCGCTGGACAGCGTGGGCTTGAGCCCGTGGAACCTGAAGCACCTGAAAGAAGCGATGGAGCGCCCGTATGGCCTGGTGCTGTGCGTCGGCCCGACCGGCTCGGGCAAGACGACCACGCTGCATTCGGCGCTCAGCCACATCAACGTGCCCGAGCGCAAGATCTGGACCGCCGAGGACCCGGTCGAAATCACCCAGCCCGGCCTGCGCCAGGTGCAGGTGAACCCGAAGATCGACTGGACCTTCGCGAAGGCGCTGCGGGCCTTCCTGCGCGCCGACCCCGACGTGATCATGGTCGGTGAGATGCGCGACGGCGAAACCGCGCAGATGGGCGTCGAAGCCTCGCTGACGGGACACCTGGTCCTGTCCACCTTGCACACCAACAGCGCGCCGGAGACCGTCACGCGGCTGATCGACATGGGCCTGGACCCGTTCAACTTTGCAGACTCCCTGCTGGGTGTGCTGGCACAACGGCTGGTGAGACGTTTGTGCCCCCACTGCCGTGTGTCAGGGTTGGCATCTACCGAAAAAATCGACGAGCTTCTGCACGATTACTTGCATATCTGTCCGCAAGATCACCCTGGGTTCCAACCAGACGTGATCCTTAAAGAATGGACAGAACGCTTCGGCCAGAACGGCCAGTTGATGCAGCACCACAGTCCCGGCTGCGACAAATGCGGCGGCACCGGGCAGCGCGGGCGTGCGGGGCTGCACGAGCTGATGATCGTGTCGCGCGAGCTGCGCCGGCTGATCCAGACCAGCGCGCGTGCCGAGCAGCTGCTGCAGTGCGCGCTGCTGGAAGGCATGCGCACGCTGCGCCAGGACGGCATCGAGAAGGTGCTGCAGGGCGTGACCAGCCTGGCCGAGGTGCGCGCGACCAGCAACGCCTGAGCGGGCCGCACCCGGGCCGCGGCGGGAGCGCGCGGCCATGAAGCTGATCGCTGCATCGGCCGGATCGGGCACCGCTGCCGCCGCAGCCACCAACGCCACAACCGCCACGCGCCGCGACAAGCTGCGCCTGGGCGACGTGCTGCTCGCGCAGCGCCTGATCTCCGAAGAGCAGCTCGCGCAGGCGCTCGACCTGCAGAACACCAGCGGCCGCAAGCTCGGCCGCGTGCTGATCGAGCGCGGCGCACTGACCGAGGAAGCCCTGGCCCATGCGCTGGCCCGCCAGTTGCGCGCGCCGGTGGTCAACCTGAACAGCTACCCGTTGAAGGGCGAGCTGGTGCGCCAGCTCGGCGAGGCCGCGGCGCGGCGCCACCGCGCGATCGTGCTCGACGACCGCGGCGACCACCTGCTGGTGGCGTTCTCCGATCCGCTCGACCTGACGGCCCACGACGACGTGGCCCGGCTGCTGAAGCGCAGCATCCAGGTCGCCGTGGTGCCCGAAAGCCAGCTGACGCCGGCGTTCGACCGCCACTACCGCCGCACCGATGAAATCTCCGGCCTGGCGAAGGCGCTCGAGAAAGACATCGGCGATGCGGTCGATTTCGGCGCGCTGCAGGAATCGGTCGGCCAGGAGGGCGCACCGGTCGTGCGGCTGCTGCAGTCGGTGTTCGAGGACGCGATGATGATCGGCGCGTCCGACGTGCACCTCGAGCCGCAGGAGAACGAGCTGCTGATCCGCAGCCGCATCGACGGCGTGCTCCAGACGCAGACGCAGGCCGACAAGCGCATCGCCGGCGCGCTGACGCAGCGCCTGAAGCTGATGGCCAACCTCGACATCTCCGAGAAACGCCTGCCGCAGGACGGCCGCTTCACGCTGCGGCTGCGCGGCCGCACGGTCGACGTGCGGCTGTCGACACTGCCCAGCCAGTACGGCGAATCGGTCGTGATGCGGCTGCTCGGCCAGGGCAGCGAGGTGCGGCGGCTCGACGAGATCGGCATGCCGGCCGACATGCTGGCGCGCTTTCGCGCGCTGCTCGGCCGCAGCACCGGCACCGTGCTGGTCACCGGCCCGACCGGCTCGGGCAAGACGACCACGCTGTACGCCGCGCTCGCCGAGCTCGACGCGAGCAGCCAGAAGATCATCACGGTCGAAGACCCGGTGGAGTACCGGCTGCCCGGGCTGACGCAGGTGCAGGTCAACGACAAGATCGACCTCAGCTTCGCCCGCGTGCTGCGCGCGACGCTGCGCCAGGACCCCGACGTGATCCTGGTCGGCGAGATGCGCGACACCGAGACTGCCGAGATCGGCTTGCGCGCGGCGATCACCGGCCACCTGGTGCTGTCGACGCTGCACACCCGCGATGCCGCCAGCACGCCGTACCGGCTGCTCGACATGGGCGTGCCGCCCTTCATGGTCGCGACCGCGCTGCAGGCGGTGGTCGCGCAGCGCCTGGTGCGCCGCAACTGCAGCCAGTGCGCGCGCCTGCACGACGCATCGCCGCAAGAGGCCGCCTGGCTCGGCCTGATGACCGGCGACGGCGCGCTGGCGACCCGGCGCGGCCGCGGCTGCCTGGCCTGCAACGGCACCGGCTACGCCGGGCGGCTCGGCGTCTACGAGATGCTCGAGATGGACGCCGCGCTGGCGCAGACCGCCACCCACGGCGACCCGGCCACCTTCCTGGCCGCGGCGCGCGCGCGCATGCACGGCCGCACGCTCGCGCACCGGGCCGCCGACCTGGTCCGTGCCGGCCAGACCTCGGTCGCCGAGGCGATGCGGCTGACCAGCGAGTTCGACACGGAGTCCTGAGATGGATCGCTTCAACTGGAAGGGGCGCAACGTGCGCGGCGAGCTGATCACCGGCACGCTGAACGCCGGCAGCGAAGCGGCGGTCGCCGACCAGTTGCTGGCCGGCGGCGTGACGCCGGTGACCATCGCACCGAATGCCGACCTCGTGGCACTCGCGCGACCGTCGTGGTGGCAGGCGCTGCGCGGCCAGCCGATCACGTCCGAGGACACGCTGGTGCTGGCCCGCCAGCTGCATTCGCTGCTGCGCGCCGGCGTGCCGCTGCTGCGTGCACTGGCGGGCCTGCAGGCCTCGTCGATCAAGCCGGCGCTGTCGCTGATGCTGGCCGACGTGCGCGCCTCGCTCGACCAGGGCCGCGAGCTGTCGGCCGCGATGGCACGCCACCCACGGGCGTTCTCCGGCTTCTTCGTCGCGATGACGCGGGTCGGCGAAATGACCGGCCGGTTGCCGGAGGTGTTCCAGCGCCTGGCCGAGCACATCGAGTTCGAGACGGACATCCGCGCCCGCATCGGCCAGGCGCTGCGCTACCCGGCGATGGTGATGGTGGCGATGGGCATCGCGCTGGTGGTCATCAACCTCTTCGTGCTGCCGACCTTCGCGTCGGTGTTCGCCGGCTTCAAGACGCAGCTGCCGCTGATGACGCGCGTGCTGCTCGGCTTCTCGGCGTTCACGCTCGCGTGGTGGCCGGCGCTGCTGGTCGCGGGCTCGGGCGGGTTCGTCGCGCTGCGCAGCTGGCTGGCCACGCCGGACGGCCGCTACCGCTGGGACCG
Source organism: Rhizobacter sp. SG703 (assembly GCF_012275445.1). Classification (GTDB taxonomy): domain Bacteria; phylum Pseudomonadota; class Gammaproteobacteria; order Burkholderiales; family Burkholderiaceae_C; genus Rhizobacter. The sequence goes on from NZ_JAAZQK010000002.1 coordinate 90,075, forward strand.
CCTGAAGCTGCGGCTGCCGATCGTCGGGACCATCGTGCTGAAGGCCACGCTGGCCCGTTTCGCACGCAGCTTCGCGCTCGCGTCGCGCAGCGGCATTCCACTGAGCCAGGCGATGACGGTGGTCGCGCAGACGGTGGACAACGCCTGGATCGCCAGCCGCATCGAGCAGATGCGCGACGGCGTCGAGCGCGGCGGCACGCTGTCGCGCTGCGCGGCGGCCAGCGGCATCTTCACGCCGGTGGTGCTGCAGATGATCGCGGTCGGCGAAGAAACCGGCGAGCTCGACACGCTGCTGGTCGAGGTGGCCGGCATGTACGAGCGCGAGACCGCCTACGGCATCAAGAACCTGGCCGGCGCGATCGAGCCGCTGCTGCTGCTGGTGATCGCCGGCCTGGTGCTGGTGCTGGCCCTCGGCGTCTTCCTGCCGCTGTGGAACCTCGGCCAGGCCGCCCTCGGCAAGCCCGGTTGATCTGTACCCCTCCAGCAGCACCACCCCTCTCCGATAAGTCCGGCATGAGCACCCTGACCTTCCGCCCCACCCGCGAGACCGGCCTGTCGCTGATCGAGCTGGTCGTGTTCATGGTGGTGCTCAGCGCCGCGCTGGCCGGCGTGCTGCGGGTGTTCATCCAGGCCGGTGCGCACAGCGCCGACCCGCTGCAACGGCGCCAGGCGCTGGCGATCGCCGAATCGCTGCTCGAGGAGATCGAGCTGATGCCGTACACCTGGTGCGACCCGGACGACGCCAACGCAGCCGCGACCGTGGTCAGCACGGCCGGTTGTGCAAGCCTCCCCGAAGCGATGGGACCGGAGACGGGCGAGACCCGCTTCGCATCGCCGCAGTTCGACAACGTCAACGACTACAACGGCTACGCGATGAACGGCATCGTCGACATCACGAACACGCCGGTCGCCGCGCTGTCGGGCTATTCGGCCGCGGTGACGGTGGCGGCAGCGGCGCTCGGCAACAGCTTCTACCCGCTGACGGCCGCCAACAACGTGGTGCTGAAGATCACCGTCACCGTCACCAGCCCCGATGGCAACAGCCTCGCCCTCGACGGCTACAGGAGCTTCCATGCACCGTCACCGGCCCTGTGACGCGGCCGCCCGCAGCCGCGGCTTCACGCTGTTCGAGGCGGTGATCGTGATCGCGATCACCGGCGTGCTGGCCGGCATCGTCGCGAACTTCATCGTGCTGCCGGTGCGGCTCTACCTGTCGACCGTCGCGCGCGCCGGCCTGGTGGAGGCGGCCGATACCGCGCTGCGCCGCATCGCGCGCGACCTGCGCGCCGCGCTGCCGAACAGCGTGCGGGTCAACGCCTCGGGGCTGGCGGTCGAGCTGATCCCGACCACCGGCATCGCCCGCTACCGCACCGAAGGCAGCGACGCCCTCGTGTTCGGCAGCATCGACACCTCGTTCGACCTGATCGGGCCGGCGCTGACGCTGAAGAGCGCGCAGCAGCTGGTCTTCTTCAACCTCGGCAGCGGCATCACCGGCTCGGACGCCTACGCACCGAACGGCACGGCCACCGAGCAGGCGGACTCGAACCGCCGCACCGCGACCAATGCCGCCGGGCCGGCGACGGCGATCACGATGAGTTCGCTGGCGGGCCTGCCGCTGATGGACTTCGCGTCGCCGTACCGCGTGTTCGCGGTCGACACCCCCGTGACCTACCGCTGCGACCTGGGTGCCGGAACCGTGACGCGCTACAGCGGCTACGGCTTCCAGGCCAGCCAGCCGGACCCGCCCACCGGGGGCGCGTCGAGCGTGCTGGCCACCGGCGTCACCGCCTGCCGCTTTGCCTACGACAGCGCGGTCGTCGCGATGAGCGCCGGACTGGTGAGCCTGCAGCTCACGCTCGCCACCACCAGCACCTCCGGCACCGAAAGCATCACGCTGCACCATGAAGCCCATGTCGACAACGCGCCCTGAACGCGGCGCGGGCCGCCGCACGACGCACACCGGCTTCACGATGGTGTCGGTCGTGTTCATCCTGGTCGTGCTGGCCGCGCTCGGCGCGGCACTGGCCTCGGTGAGCCGGCAGCAGCACCTGGCCGGCGCGGCCGAGCTGCAGTCGGCGCGGGCCTACCAGGCGGCGCGGGCCGGGCTGGAGTGGTGGGCGTACTGGCAGCGCAAGGTCGGCGGTGCGACGGGCGCCTGCATGGCCACCAACAGCATCGTGCCCGGCGGCAACCTGGCGGGCTTCACCGTGACGCTGACCTGTTCGCGCACGCCGGGCACGGCCCCGGACACGGCCAGCGACGGCGCCACCGCGCTGACCTTCTGGACCGTGGTCGCCAACGCCTGCAACGCGCCGACCAACGGCATCTGCCCGGCCACCGACGCCGTCGGCGAGACCTATGTCGAGCGGCAACTCACCTGGACGCTCGTGCGATGAAGCTCCCGCTGCGCCTGTTGCTCCTTCTGGCGGTGGCCTGCACGGCATGGCCCTCGCATGCCGCTGACACCACCAAGCCCTGGATCACATCGGCATCCACCACCCGCTGCGGCAGCGTCGAAGCCGACGTGCTGTTTTCCGAACAGGTCACCGACGCCAGCGCACAGGCGGCAGCCAACTACGCGTTGAGCGGTGGAGCGACCATCCAATCGGCGACGCTGCTGGCCGACAAGCGCACGGTGCACCTGACGTTGTCGTCCCCACCCGTCGGCAGCCAGGCCCTGACCGTCAACAACGTGGCCGACCTGGCCGGCAACACCATTGCGGCCAACGCGCAGGTGAGCGTGCCTTTCCGGGCGGCACCACTCGCCGGACTCGTCGGAACCTACTACGACCAGAACGGCACGGCCGCTGCCTACTTCACCGGCAAGACGCTCACCCGCCTCGACAGCACGATCGATTTCGACTGGTCCAGCGGCTCTCCGGACAGCAGCATCCCGGCAGATCAGTTCTCGGTCCGCTGGACCGGCCTGATCCTGGTGCCCACCTCCGGCACCTACGATTTCGAGCTCGTCGCCGACAACGGCGTGCGGCTGTACGTGAACGATGCCGAGATCATTTCCCACTGGTTGACCGTCAGCAACACCTACTACGCCACCGTCACCGGCCTGACGGCAGGCAACTACATCCCCTTGACACTGGAGTTCTACGAGGAGAGCGGCATCGCCGTGAGCAAGCTGCGCTGGAAACCTCCCGGATCGTCCAGCTACGTCACGGTCCCCGCCAGCAACCTGTTCCACTGCCAGAACGAAGCGCTCTCGCTCAACCACTTCAACATCAGCGCCAGCGGCAGCCAGTCCACCTGCGCGCCGGCCAGCGTGTCGATCACCGCGATCGACAACACCGGCAACACCTACGTCGACTACGCCGGCAGCATCACGCTCGGCACCTCGACCGGACGCGGCGACTGGAGCGCCGGCGGCTCGCCGGCGCCCGTCGGCACGCTCGACAACGGCAGCGCGAACGACGGCGCGGCGAGCTACGCCTTCAATGCCAGCGACGCCGGCATCGTCAAGCTCAAGCTTGCCGAAACGCTGGCCCAGGACGTCGTCGTCACCGTGACCAACGCCCTGGTTTCCGGCGCGTCGGCGTCGAACACGCTGGCCTTTCGCGACAACGCCTTCACCTTCGCCGAAGACGCCTCCAACAAGATCAGCGGCAGCGATGTCGCGGTCGCGGGCCGTCCGCACGACTACACCGCCTCGCTGATCCGCAAGGACCCGAGCACCGGCAGTTGCGGTGTCGCGACCGACTACACCGGCAGCCGCGCGCTGAAGATGTGGCGCACCGACAGCAACGGCACCTGGACGGCCCCGACCGTGTCCGCGACAAGCATCCCCTCGTCGCAACCCGCGTCGAACAACCTGACGCTGAGCTTCACGTCCGGCGTGGCGAGTTTCATGCTCGACACCACCGACATCGGCCGCTACGGCCTCAACCTGCAGGACGACACCCCGAGCCAGACGAGCTCGACCGTCAGCGGCAGCAGCAACACCCTGACGGTGCGACCGTTCGCGATCGTCGTGCAGGGATTGACGCAGGGCAGCAATGGCAACCCGGGTGGATCGAGCAGCACCGACGGCATGTTCGCCAAGGCCGGTGTCAACTTCCAGGCCACGGTGGGCGCCTATCGATGGACCGCCGCGATGAAGAGCAACGGCACCGACGCCAACGACGACGGCCTGCCGGACAGCAGCGCCACGCTCGCGAACACCACCGCCGGTCTTCTCGCGCCGTCGTTCTCCAGCACCGTCACGCTGTCGACCGTGAGCGGCAGCCAGACGCCCGCGGGCGGAATACTGGGCACCTTGAGCGGCGGCAGCATCACCGGCTTCAGTGGCGGCAGCGCGACGGCGACGATGCAGTACTCCGAAGTGGGAAGCTTCCTGTTCGCGACGACCAGCGTGGTAAGCAACTTCATCGGCAGCGGCCTGTCGCTGACTCCCACGGTGTTCAACGCCTCCGGCGCCCAGTCGGCGCGCGTCGGGCGCTTCACGCCCGCCGGTTTCACCGTCGGCACGGTTTCGCTGACGAACCGGTCCGACATCACCTGCGCCTCCAGCAAGAACTTCACCTACCTCGGCCAGAATTTCCAGCTGAAGTTCACGCTGACCGCGGTCAACGGCGCCGGGGTGAGGACCAAGAACTACACCGGCCTCTTTGCCATGCTGGACGTGACGTCGGCCACCGCATGGCAACTCGGCGGCGTCGACGGCAGCACCCGCTTCCTGACCTCCGGCAGTTCGCCTCGCCTGGCGCTCGGGACCTCCAGCGGCGCCTGGGGCACCGGATCGTCGGGCGGCACCGCGTCGAACGTGACCCTGGTGGCGGCAGCGCAGCGCGGCGCCACCCCTGACGGGCCGTTCACCGCAAGCTTCGGCATTGCGCCGGTCGACAGCGACGGCGTCGCGATGAGCAGCTACAACCTCGACACCGACACCGTCAGCGGCTACGACCGCACGCTGCTGACCACCGTGCCCTTGCGGTACGGCAGGCTGAAGCTGTCCAACGCCGTCGGCTCGCAGGGCCGCGTGCTGAACATGCCGCTGACGGCGCAGTACTGGATGGACGGCAGCTTCCAGACCAACACGTCGGACCACTGCACCTCGGTGCCGCCGGCGAGCGTGAGCTTCGGCAACCATCGCAAGACGCTGACCGCGGCCGACACGACGCTGACCAACAGCAGCATCCTGGTCGCCAACGGCGTCACCACGCTGTTGCTGGCCGCGCCGTCCGGCAACCACAGCGGCACGGTCGACGTCGCACTCAGCCTCGACACCGTCGCCGACAACGCCTGCCTGCAGCCATGGACCCCCGGCAAGGCGGCGACGGCAGGCGCCGGCCTCGCTTTCCTGCGGGGCGGCTGGTGCGGCAGCGGCTACGACAAGGACCCTGCCGCACGCGCCGCCTTCGGCGTGTTCCACGGCACCGACCGGCTGGTCGACCAACGCGAGAACTACTGACATGCTCTGGACCTGGCGCAAGCCCGCCCCCACCGACTCGATGGCGCTCGCCTTCGAAGGCTCGCAGCTCGTCTTCGCCCACCTGGCCGACGGCGACGGCGCCGCCATGCCGCGGCGCGTGCTGCGTTGCGGCACGCTGCCGTTCGACGCCGAGCGGCCGCAGGACCTGGGCCGGCAGCTGCGCGCGCTCGGGCTGCCGATGCGTTCGATCGTCGCGCTGCTGCCGCTCGACCAGTGCCCACTGCTGCAGATCGAGGCTCCCGCGGTGCCGCCCGAGGAACTGAAATCGGCCGCGCGCTGGCGCATCAAGGACCTGGTCGACGGCCACGTCGACGACCTGACGCTGGACGTGATGCTGGTCGGCGACGGGCGGCCCCGTGCGCAGAAGCAGGCCTTCGTCGCCGCCGCGCCGACCCGCGTCATCGAGCGCATCGCGACCGTCTGCGAGTCGGCCGGGCTGCAACTCGGCGCGATCGACATCCGCGAAACAGCGCAGCGCAACCTGCAGCATGCGGTCGCCCGGGCCGCCGGCCGCACCGATCGCGCGCAGGCGCTGCTGATGAAGCACGGCGACCAGTGCCTGCTGACCATCAGCGCCGAAGGCGAGCTGTTCGTCGCACGCCGCTTCGACTGGAACGGGGCGATGGCGACGGCGCTGCCGGGCGCGCTCCAGCGGCTGTCGCAGCCCATCCCGCTGGACGGCGGCCCGGGCGGCGACACCGACCTGCCCGACTTCATCGACTACGGTGCCGAGTCGGCATTCGACGCCGCTGCCGCCGACATGCCGCGCATCGTGCTCGACCTGCAGCGCTCGCTCGACCTGTGGGAGCGCTCGTGGCCCGAGCTGCCGCTGGCCACGCTCAGCGTCGACGTCGGCGAGCAAACGGCTGCGCTGGTCGGGCTGCTGGCACGGCAGCTCAGCCTGCCGGTCACGCCCTTCGATCCGCGCCCGGCCTTCGACGGCCTGCAGCAGGCCTGCCGCGGCAACGCCGCGCTGGCGCGCCACTGCCTGCCGCTGCTCGGCGCGCTGCTGCGCGACGGCGCCCCGCTCTGAGTCGAGGCCGACGATGCCCCAACAGATCAACCTCTACCGCCCGGTCCTGCTGGCCACGCATCGGCATTTCTCCGCCCGCACCATCGCGCAATCGCTCGCGCTGGTGGTGGCCGGCACGCTCGCCGCCTGCGCCTGGGTGTCGTTCCAGCGCGCCGCGCTGGACCGCGAGCTGCAGGCGACCTCGCGGCAGCATGCGGCCGAGCGGCAATCGCTGCAGAAGGCGATCGCCGCCAACCCCGCCGCCGCGCTGCAGACCACCAGCCTCGAGCAGAGCCTGCAGGCGCTGAAGCGGCAGGTCGGCGAACGCGAGCGCCTGCTGGCCGAACTGATGCGCGGCCGCATCGTCGACGGCCGCAGCCATTCGGCGCGGCTGCGCCTGGTCGCCCGCACGGTGCCCGCCTCGGCCTGGCTCGACGAGATCGCGCTGCACGACGAGACGCTGTCGCTGTCCGGCCGCACGCTCGACCCGGCGGCGCTGAAGCCGTGGATCGCCGGCCTGTCCGATGAACCGCTGCTGGCCGGGCAGGCGCTCACCACGCTGAAGGTCGAGCAGGCGGGCGAACACTGGCGCTTCGTGCTGGTGAGATCGGGGGCGCGGCCATGAAGACCGCCGACACCTGGAAGCGCTGTGCGCGCCGCATCGATGCGCTCGGGCTGCGCGAGCGCTGCATGCTGTTCATCTCAGCGGCCACGCTGGTGGTGGCCGTGGCCGACAGCGCGCTGCTGTCGCCCGCCATCACCGAACAGAAGCGGCTGGCCGAACGCCTGAAGCGCGAACGCACCGAACTCTCGGCGCTGCGCGTGCAGCTCGATGCGGCCAGCCATGCCGGCGACGATTCGCCGCTGGCCCGCCTGCGCCGCGAGATCGCGCAGTGGCAGGCGCGGCAGCAGGCGGTCGACGCCGACATCGCGCGCCTGGGGGCCGCGAGCGGCGAGCGGCCGACGCTCTCGCAGCTGCTCGAGCGCACGCTGGCACGGCACGAGCGGCTGACGCTGGTGAAGATCGCCACCGTCGCCGCAGCGCCGGCCTCGGCCTCCGCACCGGTCTCCGCCGCGTCGGGTGGACCGGACGGCATCCGCTGGCAGGGCGTCGAACTCGGCGTCAGCGGCCGCTATGCCGACCTGGTCGACTACCTCGCCGACCTGGAACAGGCCCTGCCCGGCCTGCGCTGGGACACGCTGAAGCTCAGCGGCAGCGCGGCGGCGCCGTCGTCGCTCGCGCTGCGCCTGTCCCTGGTGGAGGTGGCGCCATGACGATCCTGCCGCTGATCCGCACCATGGCCCTCGCCGGGCTGCTGCCCGCGGCCGCGTCCACCGCCGCCGAGCCGTTGCGTGACCCGATGCAGCCGCCCGCGTCCGCGCAGCCGGCCCCGGCCGCCAGCGCACCGGGCGAGCGCGGCGACGTGGCGCCGCGCCACATCGTCGTCGTCGGCACGACCCGCCAGCTGGTCGACCAGGGCCACCGGCTGTCGGTCGGCGACCTGCTCGGCGACCGCCGCATCGAGCGCATCGACGACGACGCCGTGTGGCTGCGCGATGCGCAGGGCGTGCAGCGCGTGCCGCTGTACCCGGGCGTGACGCGCCACGCCGTCCCTGGGCCTGTTCCCTCCCACCGTCAGACGACAAAGGATGTCCCGCGATGAACCCGATCCAAGCAGTCAGGCGGCCCGGCCGCCCGGGCCTCCGCTGGATGTCCAGCCTGTGCGCAGCGCCGCTGCTGACCCTGGGGCTGGCCCTCGGGTTGTACGGTTGCGCCGACCAGCCGCTGCGCACCGCCAGCCCCAACGCCCACCTGCAGGCCGAACTCGCCGCGGCGCTCGCGCAGCGCCCGCCGTCGGCGCCGGTGTCGACGCCCGACACCCCGCCGCCGGCGCCGAAGCTGGCGATGCCCGTGCCGCCGTCCGAGGCGCGTTTCGACCTGATCGTCAACGGCGCGCAGGTGCGCGACGTGTTCCTGTCGCTGGTCACCGATTCGCGCTACAGCATGCTGATGCACCCCGACGTCGGCGGCACGATCTCAGTGACGCTGAAGGGCGTCACGATGCGCGAGGCGCTCGAATCGTTGCGCGAGGTCTACGGCTACGACTACAAGATCGACGGCCGCCGCGTCACCGTGTTCCCGCCGACGCTGCAGACGCGCATCTTCATGGTGAACTACCTGCACACCCAGCGCAGCGGGCGCAGCGACACGCGCATCAGCTCGGGCGCGTCGTCCGGCGGCGACAGCAGCAGCAACGGGAGCACGGGCGCCAACGGCGGCACCGCGTCGAACGGCGGCCGCTCGCGCGGCAGCGACACCGAAGGCAGCCAGGTGTCGACCAGCTCGAAGAGCGACTTCTGGGCCGAGACCACCGAGGCACTGCGCGCGATGGTCGGCACGGCCGCCGGCCGCAACGTGATCGCGAGCCCGCAGTCCGGCACGATCGCGGTGCGCGCGATGCCCGACGAGCTGCGCCAGGTCGATGCCTTCCTGCGCAGCACGCGGGCCTCGGTCGAGCGGCAGGTGATGCTCGAGGCGAAGATCATCGAGGTCGAGCTGCGCGACGGCTTCCAGAACGGCATCGACTGGTCGGTGCTGCGCAGCCGCTTCGCGATCGGCCAGAGCAGCGGCAGCGCCGGCAATGCGCTGGTCGGCAACGCCAACGGGCTGCCCACGCTGGCCAGCGGCGCATCGGCGCTGGCCGATGCCGTCGGCCTGCCGGTCTCGGGCAGCGGCGCGACCGGCCTCGCGATCGCGAGCGGTGGCTTCCAGTCGATCCTCGGCTTCATCGAGACCCACGGCGACGTGCAGATCCTGTCGAGCCCGCGCGTCGCGACGCTGAACAACCAGAAGGCGGTGCTGAAGGTCGGCACCGACGACTACTTCGTCACCAACGTGTCGGGCGGCAGCATCACCACCGGCAGCAGCACGAGCACCGGCACGACGACGCTGCCGACGCTGACGCTGACCGCGTTCTTCTCCGGCATCGCGCTCGACGTGACGCCGCAGATCGACGAGGCCGGCATGGTCACGCTGCACGTGCACCCGTCGGTGACCTCGGTGGTCGAGAAGACCAAGCAGATCGACCTCGGCACCATCGGCAACTACCGGCTGCCGCTGGCGTCCAGCAGCGTCAACGAGACCGACACGGTGGTGCGCATTCCCGATGGCGCGATCGTCGCGATCGGCGGGCTGATGCAGATGGAGTCGTCGCGCCAGAGCTCGGGCCTGCCCGGCGCGAGCAGCAACGCGCTGACCGGCACGCTGTTCAGCAACCGCGTCAACGCCGGCCGCAAGCGCGAGCTGGTGGTGCTGATCAAGCCGACCATCATCCGCGGCCCCGACGACTGGCAGCGGCTGACCGAGCAGAGCCGGGCGTCGCTCGACGAGATCGAAGGCCAGCGCCGCGTGATCACGCTCGACGGTTCGGCGAAGAAGCCGGCGGTGCGCTGAGCCGGGTCAGCGTGCCGGTTTGCAATGGTTTGCAATCCGGTCGAGATCCGCTCGCGAATCTGCATGCTCTCTCCCAAGTCGCTCGTCAGCATTCACCTGCCAGCCAAGCGAACCCAGGCAATCGTGCCTGTCCGCAGCGACCGGTCGTTCGAGGTGATTCCACCGGGCGGCGCAAGAGCAAGCAGTTGGCAGTAACCGCCTTTCAAAGGAAGTACCCATGAAGAAGCAATCTGGTTTCACCCTCATCGAACTCGTGATGGTCATCGTCATCCTCGGCGTGCTGGCCGTGACGGCGCTGCCGAAGTTCATCGACATGAAGTCCGATGCCCAGGCAGCGGCGCTTCAAGGCGTCGCGGGCAGTTTGAATTCCGCATTCGCCATCAACTACGCGGCCCGCTCGGCCAATGCGGCCAAGGGCGTCGCCGTGGCCAACTGCAGCGATTCCGACAACGTGCTCCAGGGGGGCGTGCCGGCCGGCTACGCCGTGGCCGCATCCGCCGTCGCCGCAGGCAGCACCTCCTCCTGCACGCTGACGCAGACCGCCACCAGCAGCACCACGACGGTCACCGCGATCGGGATCAACTGACCCATGCGTGCACCGGGCCGAGCGAGGGGGTTCACCCTGATCGAGTTGATCATGGTGATCCTGCTCATCGGCACGCTGGCGGTCATGGCCCTCCCCCGCATGGTCGACACCACGATGTGGCGACTGCAGGCTTATGGCGACCAGCTGCAGGGGCGGCTGCAATCGATGCAGCGCCTCGCCCTCTCGCAGCGCCGGCCGGTGATCGTGACGATCACCCCCACCGGGGCCAGCTTCGCGTACGTCAGCGGCACCAGCCTCGGCGCGCTCGCCTGCCCGCCGGCCGTCTCCAGCTGCATCGCCGAATCCGGCACGCGCAGCATCACCTTCAATGCCGGCAACTCCGGTCAGGCCCTGACCTCGTCGGGCAGCGCGCTGACCATCACCGTCAGCAGCGGCAGCTACACGCGCGCGTTCACGGTCGAGAACGACACCGGCGCGGTGCACTGAGCACCGGCAGCGCGCGCCGCGCGGGACAAGCCTTGTCCCGGCCGAGCGGGTTTCACCCGAGTTTTCGCACCGAGGCGAAGTGGCTACATTGCCTTCCCGGTCTCGACTCGGGACCCGCATGAAGGAGACCCCGGCCATGGCGTTCATCCTCACTCGTTCGGTGCAGCTCGCGTTGCTCCTCGGCCTCGGCGGCACGGCGTTTGCTGCGCCGCCCAAGGTGGTCACCACGGCCAACGCCGACCCGCAGTGCTTCGCGCCGTGGTCCAGCACCACCAAGCTGTTCCAGTACCCGGCGAAGAAGGGCCCGTACCGCGTCGCGCTCGCCAACGGCTACATCGCGAACACCTGGCGCATCCAGATGATCAAGACGGCCAAGGCCTATGCGGCGCAGCCCGACGTGGCCGCGAAGCTGAAGGAGTACAAGGTCGTCTCGACCGGCGAAGACGTCGCCGCGCAGATCGCCGCGATCAACAACTTCATCGATTCCGGCTTCGACGCGATCGTCGTCAACGCGCAGAACCCCGCCGCCTTCAAGCCGGTGATCAAGCGCGCGAACGATGCCGGCGTCGTGCTGGTCGCGTTCGACAACATCCTCGACACCGAGGAGGCGATCAACGTCAACGTCGACCAGAAGGGCCTCGGCACCTACTGGGGCCAGTGGCTGATCAAGAACGTGCCGAACGGCGGCAAGGTGCTGGAGGTGCGCGGCGTGTCGGGCACCTCGGTCGACCGCGACCGGCACGACGGCATCCAGCAGGCGCTCAAGGCCTCAGGCAAGAAATGGGAAACCATCGAGGTGATCGGCAAGTGGGACGACCCGACCTCGCAGAAGGTCACGGCCGACGCGATCGCGGTGCACAAGAAGTTCGACGCCATCACCGCGCAGGGCGGCGACACCGGCGTCGTGCAGGCGATGCTCGATGCGAAGCACCCGATGGTGCCGTTCGCCGGCGAGACCGAGAACGGCTTCCGCAAGTTCTGCGCGAAGTACGCCGGGCAGGGGCTGAAGTGCGCGTCGGGCGGCACCGGGCCGGCCCAGGTAGCGGTGGCGATCAAGGTGGCGATCGCGGCACTCGAAGGCAAGGTGCTGCCGCAGTCGATCAAGCTGCCGCTGTCGACGGTGGAAGAGCCGGGCTTCAAGGACGGCACCAACTTCTACGCGACGCAGTCCGACAACTTCTTCGTCGGCAATGCGTTCCCGAGCTGCGGGATCAACTTCACGGCCCAGGAAATCATGGGCCAATCCGAATCGAACAAGTAGCCCGGATGCCAATCCGGGATTCGTCGACCACGGGCCCCACCCGGATTGGCATCCGGGCTGCGCGATGAGCCTCCTCGAAGTGCAAGGCCTGGGCAAGCGCTACGGCGGCGTCCACGCGCTGCAGGCCGCCGACCTGCTCGTCGAGCCCGGCCGCATCCACGCGATCCTCGGCGAGAACGGCGCCGGCAAGTCGACGCTGATCAAGCTGATCGCCGGCGTCGTCGCGCCGGACGAGGGCCGCATGCTGCTCGACGGCCAGCCGGTGGCCTTCGCGTCGCCGGCGGCCGCCAACGCCGCCGGCATCGTCTGCGTGTTCCAGGAGCTGTCGCTGATTCCCGACCTGTCGGTGGCCGACAACCTCTTCATCGGCGCACCGCCGACGCGCTTCGGCCTGATCGACCGCCGCGCGCAGCGCCGCCAGGCCGAAGAAGCGCTGGCGCGCGCCGGCGCCGCCGACATCCACCCGCTCGCGCGGGTCAAGGACCTGTCGCTGTCGCGCCGGCAGATGGTGGAGATCGCGAAGGCGCTGGCGCGCCGGCCGCGGCTGCTGATCCTCGACGAGGCGACGTCCGCGCTGACCGCGGCCGACGTCGCGCAGGTCTATGCAGTGCTGAAGCGGCTGCGCGCCGACGGCCTCGCGCTGCTCTACATCTCGCACCGCATGCACGAGATCGCCGAGCTCGCCGACGAGTGCACGGTGTTCTGCGACGGCCGCAGCGTCGCGCACTTCGCCGCCGGCACGAAGACCGACACCGAGATCGTCGAGCTGATGATCGGCCGCGCCTACAGCGGCGTGTTCCCGGACAGACCAGTGCGCCCGCCCGACGCGGTGGCCGGCACCGCACCGCCGCGGCTCGACCTGCGCGGCCTGCACTGGACACACCGCCTCGCCGACATCTCGCTGCAGCTGCGCGCCGGCGAGATCGTCGGCCTCGGCGGGCTCGACGGCCAGGGCCAGCGCGAGCTGCTGCTGGCGCTGTTCGGCGTGCTGCGCGGCTGCCGCGGCGAGCTGCTGATCGACGGCCGGCCTGCGCCGATCGCCGGCCCGCACGCCGCAAAGCAGCCGCGCATCGGCATGGCGCTGATCCCCGAAGACCGCAAGACCGAGGGCCTGATGCTGCCGATGTCGGTGCGCGAAAACCTGTCGTTCGCGGCGCTCGGTGCGCTGTCGCGCTGCGGCGTGATCGACCGCGGCGCCGAGCGCGCGGCCGTCGAGCGGATGATGACCCTGCTCGCGGTGCGCTGCGACGGCATGGACGTCGCAGCCGGTTCGCTGTCGGGCGGCAACCAGCAGAAGCTGGTGATCGGCAAGTGGCTGATGATGGCGCCGCGCATCATCTTGCTGAACGACCCGACGCGCGGCATCGACGTCGGCACCAAGCAGGAGATCTACCAGCTGCTGCGCCGCCTCGCCGACGACGGCGCGGCCATCCTTTTCTACTCGACCGACCATGACGAGCTGGTCGGCTGCTGCGACCGCGTGCTGGTGATGGTCGAAGGCCGCGTCCGCCGCGAGCTCGTGGGGGCGCAGATCACCGAACACGCGCTGGTCGGCGCGGCGCTCGACGTGGCGGCGGCATGACGCGGTCCCGCGCCGGCGACTGGCCGCACCTGCTGCGCGAGCACCAGGGCACGCTGCTCGCGTTCGCCGGCTTCGTCGCGATGTTCGTGGTCTATGCCGCGAACCACCCGGCAGGCCTGAACGCGAACGTCGCCACCACCGCGGCCAACAAGGGCGTGCTGCTGGCGATCGTCGCGATGGCGCAGACGCTGGTCGTGCTGACCTCGGGCATCGACCTGTCGGTCGGCATGGTGTTGGTGCTGGCCAACTGCCTCGCGTCGCACCTGGTCGTCGGCACGCCGCTGCAGACCGCGCTCGGCGTGGCCGGCGTGCTGGCGGCCGGCTGCGCGTGCGGTGCGCTGAACGGGCTGATCGTGATCGTCGGCCGGCTGCAGCCGATCGTCGCGACGATCGCGACCGGTTCGGCCTTCTTCGGCATCGCGCTCGCGTTGCGCCGCGTGCCGGGCGGCGACGTGAACGACGGCCTGGCCGACGCGCTGACCGGCCAGCTGCCGGGCGGCATCCCGGCCGCACTCGCGCTGCTGCTCGCGCTGGTGCTGGCGGTGTGGCTGCCGTACCGCCGCTCGGCGATCGGGCGCGCGGCGGCGGCGGTCGGCTCGTCGGAGCTGGCGGCCTTCATGTCGGGCGTGCCGGTGCGGCGCGCCAAGTTCACCGCCTACCTGCTGTCCGGCCTGCTGGCGTCGGTGGCCGGGCTGTTCGTCACCTGCATCACCTACTCGGGCGAGGCCTCGTCGGCCAACGGCAGCACCTACACGCTGTACTCGATCGCCGCGGTGGTGCTGGGCGGCGTGTCGCTGTTCGGCGGCACCGGCAGCGCGGTCGGCGCGGTGTTCGGCGCGCTGATGTTCCGCACCATCGGCGACCTGCTGTTCGTGTTCAACCTCGAACCGCTGTGGCAGCCGCTGTTCCAGGGCGTGGTGCTGTTCGCGGCGATCTGCCTGGGCGCGCTGCGCCTGCTGAAGCTGCGCAACCGGCTGGATCTGTATGGCTAGCGGCTTGGTCGAGCGCCTGCGCGGCCTGATTGGGGGTCCCATCACATCGGCCTTCGGCTGCATCGTCGCGCTGCTGCTGCTGGGCAGCCTCTACAGCAGCAGCTTCCTGTCGCCGGAGTACCTGCTGCAGCAGCTGAAGGTGGCGTCGTTCCTCGGCGTGATCGCGACCGGCGCGATGCTGGTGATCCTGCTCGGGCAGATCGACCTGTCGGTGCCATGGGTGGTGGCGGTCGGCGGGATGATGGCCACCGCCGCGACCGGCTGGGGGCCGTGGGGCAGCGCGTTCGCGATCCCGTTCGGCATCGCCTGCGGCGTCGCGCTCGGGTTGTTGAACGGCTTCGGGGTCGCGTTCCTGCGCATCCCATCGATGATCGTCACGCTGGCGGTCAATGCCGTCGCGCAGGGGCTGATGGTGGTGCACACCGGCGGCTTCTCGCCGCAGGACGCGTCGTCGCCGGCGATGCGCTTCATCGCGACCGGCCACGGCCTGCTCGGCATTCCGAACGCGCTGCTGGTGTGGGCGGCCGTCGGCGCGGGGGCGGTGTTCGTGCTGACGCGCACCGGCTTCGGCCGCTGCGTCTACGCGATCGGCAACCGCGAGCGCGCCGCCTACCTGTCGGGCGCACGCACCCGGCTGGTCGTGATGGCCGCCTTTGCGGTGGCGGGCGGGCTGTCGGCCTTCGGCGGCGTGCTGCTGGCCGGCTACGCGAGCAAGGCGGCGCAGGCGATGGGCGACCCCTACCTGCTGCCGGCCATCGCCGCGGTGGTGCTGGGCGGCACCTCGATCCTCGGCGGGCGCGGGCATTACCTCGGCACCGTCGCCGGCGTGATCCTGATCACGCTGCTGCAGTCGATCCTGTCGGTGATGCAGATCGAGGAATGGGGCCGGCACCTGATCTACGGCGGCGTGATCGTCGCGATGCTGCTGTTGTACGGACGGGCTGCGCCGACGCGCTGACCGGCGGGCCTCACGCGGGTTCGGCAGGCGCATCGCGCGATGCGCAAGACATGCCAAGGTCGAAGGCGGCGCCCAGGCACACCACGACGCAGGAGATCGCGATCACGAGCGACATTGCACTGCCAATGCTCACGTAGCGTTGCGCAGCAGACACCACACCGTCCTGGTGGTCGGCATCGTCGCGGGCCAGGTTCTCCGACTTGTGCAGCAACAGGATGGCCAGCGTCAGGAAGGTGACCGTTCCTGCGACGCCGCCCTTGACCAACGTGGCGCTGGACGGCACGTTGGCGGCCAGGTACCGGCGTGCTCCTTCGATCTGGAGCGGGATCGGCGCGGGCCGTTGCGGATCCCGTTCTTCGTCGGTGAGCGGCGCCCCGAGTCCGGCGCAGCATTGAAGGACGCGCCTGAATGGCTGCATTCCGAAGTCCTTGTCATGTCCGTGATGCCCGGTGAGTAACGCCCCAGGCGCCCGGGTTCCACCACGTCACAGCCGCGCGGTGAGGTAGGCCAGCGCCATGCGCACCGTCTCGCGCGTGGCGGCCTTTACCGACACGCCGCTCGGCCGTTCCAGCACCACCGCATGGATCAGCGCATGCACCGCGTGCATCACCATGTACGTGGCCAGCCGCAGGTCTTCGACGACGATCTCGGCGCGGTGCGCTTCGAGCAGCCCGCGCAGGCGGCGCTCGATCTCGTCGGCAGAGTCGTCCTCGCCGGGGAACGGGTCGAGGCCCAGCACCTGCTTCTCGAGCACGCGATGCAGGTCGGCATCGAGCTGGTGCGCCTTGACGGCCGACTCGATCACGCCGGCCAGCGCCTCGGGCAGCGTCGAGCCACGGTGCTGCAGCAGCGCGGCGTCGAGCAGCGCGCTCATCTGCCGGCCGTGCCGGTCATGCAGCGCGGCGATCAGCGAATCCTTGTTCGGGAAGTATTGGTACAGCGAGCCGACGCTGACGCCGGCCACCTCGGCCACCGCGTTGGTCGTCGTCGCGGCATAGCCGCGCTGCACCAGAACGCGAGCCGCGGCATCGAGGATCGCGTCGACGGTGGCGCGCGACCGGGCCTGGCGCGGCGCCTTGCGGGGGATCAGGGTGGCATTCTGGGGCGCGGACATCGGTGGTCGAAATGCGAGTTTCAAATACGAATAAAAACTCGCATAGTGTCGGCAAGGCGCTTCGCTGCGTCAACTCCACCCCCACGCTCGCCATGCCAAGAGTCCACACTTTCTTCATGTTGTTGCAAGCCACCCACCACTGGCGCTCGCTCGATGCCGAGCAGCGCGCGGCGTTCCGCGAACGCGTGCTGGTGCTGGTGTTCCAGGGCTTCCCGACACTGCGGCTGCGCCAGTTCGCCACCTGCGAATCGCGCTGGGAGACCCAGTGCGCCGAGGTCGCGGTCTGGGAGACGCCCGACCTCGACGAGTACCACGCCGCGGTCGACGCGCTGCACCGCTGCGAGTACTTCGGGCTGCCGTACTTCGAGGTCATCGACGTGATTCCGACACACGGCGAGTGCTGGCGAGAAGACGACTTCGCGGTGTCGCAATCGTGCGCACTGTGAGCGCCGCCGCCGCCAGGTGGTCGTGCGCGCGCCGTACCGCGTCGAGCGGGCTGGCGGCGGCCAGGCCGAGCGGCGCGGCCAGGTCCGCGTAGACGATCTTCAGCCACATCGCCGCCCGCAGCGATTCGCCGGTGGCAAGCCAGGCTTCGTCCAGGCAGCCGCCGAGCATGCGCTTGCCGGCCTCGAACAGCTCGGCCGGCTCGAAGCGGCCGCGCACGTGGTGCAGGCAGATCGCATAGGCGAACTCGCGCGGGCGCGGCAGGCGCGTCAGCACCGCATGCGCTGGTGCCGACGCTCGCAGCGCCAGCTGGCTCTCGATCAACTCGACGCCGATGGCGTGGTCGCCGGACTGCACGCACCAGGCGAGGTAGTCGTCGAGCGCGATCTGGCCGGGCGTCGTGCGGCGCTCGCCACGCGCGAGGCTGGCGTGCCAGCCGGGCTGCGCGCCACGCGCGGCGCGCCAGTCGTCGCGGGCCGCATCGCCGCGGTACAGCCAACGCGCGATGGCCAGCGTCGCGTGCAGGTTGATGGGCGGCCCGCGCGGCTCGTCGCCCGCCGGCTCGACGGGCGCCGCAGCGGTTGCATGGTCGAGCCATCCGATCACGCGCGGCAACACCGGCGCGATCTCGTCGTGCAGGCCGACCAGCCAGCAGTACACCAGCTTGTGCAGCACGGTCGAGGCCAGGTAGCCCATCGGGCGGTAGATCTTGAATTCGGTGTCGAGAAGCTGCCGCAGCAGCGCACGATCGGCGTGCAGGAAGGATTCTTTCTCGATCCGGGGGTCGAACGGCATGGCATCTCCTGGGGGCGTTGCCGAGATTGCGCGGCAACTGCGAAGAGAAGTTGCAGATGCCCCTCGGCTGCACGCCTGCTTTGCCCGGTGTAAACCCTGCCCGGGCCTAGAATCGGCGCTCCCCCCGCTGGCCTCCCGACCCGGGACGCGTGCGGGTCCCGACCGGAGCCGAACCCCATGGACACCCGCACCTCCCCGATCCGCCTGCGCCTGGAGCGCGTGCGCGACGCCCTGAAGCAGCACCAGATGGCCGCGCTGCTCGTGCCGTCGAGCGATCCGCACCTGTCCGAGTACCTGCCGGGGCGCTGGCAGGGCCGCGAGTGGCTGTCGGGCTTCACCGGTTCGATGGCCACGCTGGTCGTCACCACCGAGCGGGCCGCGCTGTTCGCCGACAGCCGCTACTGGGTGCAGGCCGAGGCCGAACTGGCCGGCACCGGCATCGACCTCGTGAAGATCCCGAGCGGTGCGGCCACCCACCACATCGACTGGCTCGCCAGCCAGGTACCGCCCGGGCAGGTGGTGTCGGTCGACGGAGCCGTGCTGGGCCTGGCCGCCGCGCAGCAACTGCGCACCGCGCTGACCCGCGCCGGCGTGCCGTTGCGCACCGACCTCGACCTGCTCGACGACGTCTGGCCCGAGCGCCCCGGCCTGCCCGGCGCACCGGTCCACGAACATGCGGCGCCGCACGCGCCGCTGGCCCGCAGCGCCAAGCTGGCCCAGGTGCGCGAAGCGATGGCGCGCCACGGTGCGAACCAGCATTTCGTATCGACAGTCGACGACATCGCGTGGCTGTTCAACCTGCGCGGCGCCGACGTCAGCTACAACCCGGTGTTCCTGGCGCATGCGCTGGTCGGCCTGCATGGCGCCACCTTGTTCGTCGGCGCCGGCAAGGTGTCGCCGGCGCTGCAGGCGGTGCTGGCCGCCGACGGCGTGGAGCTCGCGCCCTACGCCGACGCGGCCGCCGCGCTGGCCCGCCTGGGCGCCGACACGACGCTGCTGATCGACCCGCGCCGCATCACGCTGGGCCTGCGCGAGAACGTGCCGGCCGCGGTCAAGGTGGTCGAAGCCATCAACCCGAGCACCTTGCTGAAGAGCCGCAAGAGCAGCGCCGAAGCCGCCTTCGTGCGCGACGCGATGGCCGAAGACGGTGCCGCGATGTGCGAGTTCTATGCGTGGTTCGAGCAGGCCCTGCGCGATCCGCACCGCAAGGAGCGCATCACCGAGCTGACGATCGACGAGAAGCTGAGCGCCGCGCGCGCACGCCGGCCCGGCTTCGTCGGCCTGAGCTTCAACACGATCGCCGGCTTCAACGCCAACGGCGCGATGCCGCACTACCGGGCCACGCCCGAATCGCATGCGGTGATCGAGGGCGACGGCCTGCTGCTGATCGATTCCGGCGGCCAGTACCTCGGCGGCACGACCGACATCACGCGCGTCTGGCCGATCGGCACCGTCTCGGCGGCGCAGCGGCGCGACTACACGCTGGTGCTGAAGGGCACGCTGGCACTGAGCCGCACCCGCTTCCCGCGCGGCACGCTGTCGCCGATGCTCGACGCGATCGCCCGCGCGCCGCTGTGGGAGCACGGCCTCGACTATGGCCACGGCACCGGCCACGGCGTCGGCTACTTCCTGAACGTGCACGAAGGCCCGCAGAGCATCAGCAAGGCCATCCCCGAGCCGCACATGGCGATGGAGCCCGGCATGGTCACCAGCATCGAGCCGGGGCTGTACCGCGGCGGCCAGTGGGGCGTGCGCATCGAGAACCTGGTGCTGAACGTGCCGGTCGACACGCCCGAGGCGGGCGCGTTCGGCGAGTTCCTCGGCTTCGAGACGCTGACGCTCTGCCCGATCGACACCCGCTGCATCGACCGCGGCCTGCTGCGCGCCGACGAGGCGACGTGGCTGAACGACTACCACCGGGTGGTGCGCGAGCGGCTGTCGCCGCTGGTGAGCGGTGCGGCGCTGGCCTGGCTGGTCGAGCGCACCGAGCCGATCTGACCTCCGACAGCGCGGCCGGCGGCGCGCCCCGTCACGTCGGCCCGCAGCCTGTCCCCATGTTTCGACGCTTCGTCTCAGCGCGCTGTCGCCGGCGCGCACCGGTGCCTACAGTTCACTCCAACGACACCCCCGCTGGAGACCGACATGTTCGACCGCACCTTCGCCCCGCTGCTGACCTTCACGCTGCTGATCGCCGCCACGCTGGCCATCGCGACCGCGATGCTCGAGGAAGGCCGCAGCAGCACAGCGCAGCAGGCCAGCGCCGACGTCATCACGATGCCGGCCGTCACGATCACCGGCAAGCGCGTGCAGAGCGTCGCCGAAGCCACCCAGGCCCTGCGCACGACGATGGAATGACCGGCCTCGCGTGGCCGGCCGTCACATGTGCCGGAACACGTGCACGAAGCTGCGGCTCACCGGCAGCAGCTCGCTGCGGCCCTTGATGTGCACATCGGCCGTCTCGTTCGGCCCACGCACCACTTGCGCCACCTGCCGCAGGTTCACGATCACCGAGCGGTGCACCTGCACGAAGCACGCCGGGTCGAGCTCGTCGGCCAGTTCGCGGATGGTGCGCCGGATCAGCGCCTCGCCGCCCTCCCACACCACCAGCGTGTATTTCTCGTCCGAGCGCAGGTAGGCCACCTGCTCGACCGGGATCAGCCGCACGCTGTTGCCGACCGACGCCTTGATCCACTGCAGCCAGCCCGACGGTTGCTGCGCCGGGGCCTGGCGGCGCAGTTCGGCCGACATCTTCTCGATCGCCGCCTGCAGCCGGTCGTCGTCGGCGGCCGCCGGCGGGCCGGCCAGCCGCTCGCGCAGCCGCTGCACGGTGTCGGCGAGGCGCTCCTCGTCGAACGGCTTCACCACGTAGTCGAGCGCACCCTGCTCGAATGCCGTCACCGCGTACTGCTCGTAGGCGGTGACGAACACCACCAGCGCGCGCCGCGCGATCGAGCGCGCCGCATCGACCCCGTTCAGCCCCGGCATGTGCACGTCGAGGAACACCACCTGCGGCGCATGCTGGTCGAACAGCTCGACCGCCTCGCGGCCGTTGCGCGCCTCGGCGACGATCTCGAGCGCCGGCCACAGCCGCTGCAGCAGCCCGCGCAGCCGCTCGCGCAGCAGCGGTTCGTCGTCGGCGATCAGTGCGGTGGGCTGGGTCATCGGGTCGTTCCTGCCGCTGCGCCTGCGGCGGCCGCAGCGCCGTCGAAATCCGGACGCGGATCGGGCAGCAGCAGCGTCGCGCGCAGGCCGTGCGGCGACTCGTCGGCAAGCTGCAGCTGCGCTGCATCGCCATAGGTGGCCTTCAGCCGCTCTCGCAGGTTGGCCAGGCCGGTGCCGGGCACCGCCTTCTCGTCCAGGCCGGCGCCGGTGTCGCGCACCCAGATCTCGACGCGGGCCTGCTGCGCATCGGCCCGCGCGCCGACCTCGATGCGCCCGCCGGTCTCGCTCGGGTCGATGCCATGCCGCACCGCGTTCTCGACCAGCGTCAGCAAGGCCATCGGCGGAAACGGCAGCTCGGCCAGTGCCGGCGGCATCGACACCTCGAACGCCAGCCGGTCGGGCATGCGCATGCGCATCAGGTCGAGGTAGGCGCGCACCAGGCCGATCTCGTGACCGAGCGTGCTGCTGCCCTGCGCGAGGCTGGGCACCGCAGCGCGCAGGTAGGCGATCAGGCTCTTCAGCACCGGGCCGGCCCGTTCGGACCCCGACTCCACCAGCTGCTGCACGTTGGCCAGCGTGTTGAACAGGAAATGCGGCTCGACCTGCGCATGCAGCAGGCGCAGCCGCGCGTCGAGCGCCTGCTTCTCCAGCGTGCTGCGTTCCAGCGCGAAGGCCAGCGCCTGCGAGCGGGCCTGGGCATCGCGTTCGCGGTACAGCGCGCCGAGCGCGAGCGTCAGGCCGACCGCCAGGCCGGTGGTCGCGATCGAGAAGAAGCCCCACAGCAGGCCTTCGTTGCGCTGGAAGCTGGTCACGTCGCCCTGCACCATCACCAGGTAGGCGACCAGCGTCGCGACCGGCGCGGTGACGACCACCGCCGCCACCTGCACCACCCAGCGCGGCAGCCAGCGCGACGGCCAGTGCCCGGCGATGTCGAAGGCCACCAGCAGCATCAGCCCGACGAAGATGCTCCGCCCCCACACGCTGAGGAACGGCGTTTCGAAGATCGGGTTCAGCGCGATCGCGGCGACGGTCGCCACCACCAGGTTGATCGCGATGCGGCGCGGCGTCAGCGAAGCCCACAGGTGGGCGAGGTGCCGGGCAGCAGGCGCCGGCGATGCGGCGGTGGTGGGCGGAACGGGTTTCATGGGGTACCACGATACGGCGCGGGGCCGGGCCCGGCAAGCCGCGCGGCCCGGTATGCGACGGACGCCGGATCCCGGGGGGTGAATGACGGCAGGGCTGAGCATGGAGCACTGCGTGGGGCTGCTGCCGGGTCTCGCCCCGGCGGGCGAGTCACTTTCATTTGGCCCAAATGAAAGTAACCAAAGCAAAGGGCCCTTCAACCCGAACACCATACGGCTCGTTCTGCACGCTGCGGACAACACTGCCACGCCGCTGCACATCCGCCTTGCTCGGGATTGTTGCCCTTCCTCTTTTTCGCACGACTCGCTTCGCATCGTCGCGCGCACGCGAGCGTCACTCAAGGCAACGCGAAGCGAGCCGGGTGGAGAAGAACGGCCAACAATCCCAACGAAGGTGGAGTTCCAGCCGAAGCGGCAGTGTTGTCCGACGCGGGCCAGAACGAGCCGTATGGTGTTCGGGTTGGAGGCTCTTTGCTTTGGTTACTTTCATTTGAGCCAGCAAATGAAAGTGACTCGCCCGCCGGGGCGAGACCCGGCACTGCCATGCCGTGCTCAACCCCGGATGAACTTCACCACCTGCGCCCGCGTGCCCGGGTCGTCGTCGAAGCCGCCGTGCGTCGTGCTGGCGCTCACCGGCCCCGGCGACACCCACGCGGTGGTGTTCGGCAGCGTCGGCATCGCCTCGAAGAAGCGCTGCATCCCGAGGATCGGCGTGGTGCTGCCGCCTTCGAAGGATTCACTGACGAGGTACAGCAGCGAGCGCCGGTACGGCCCGCAGGTGTGGTCCTGCTGCTCGGCGCGCTCGCTCAGGTGGAACTGCTGGTAGCGCCGCACCACGCCCGAGTCGAGGTGCGGCCGCACGCAGCGCTCGAAGGTGTCGACGCGCACCGCCGGCGCCAGGAAGCTGACCGACTCGAAACGCAGGCCCTCCTGCGCCAGCCGGTCGATCATCAGGCTCGCGACGATGCTGCCGGCCGAATGCCCGACGAAATGCATGCGGATGCGCTTGTCGGCCACGCCATGCTTGAAGTGCCCGTACAGCAGCACCGCGCCCGCCTGCTCGTCGTCCGGCACGCCGGGCTTGTACAGGCTCATCGCATCGGCGTTCTGCTTCATCTCGCCCCAGATGCGCGTGCCGGGACGCGACAGCACGCGCTCCAGCCGCTCGTTCCACCAGGCGCCCATCGACGAACCGGCGGCGGTGCTGCGCGGCACGTCGCGGATCGCGTCGTCGATGCAGTTCAGCGCGCTGGTGAAGAAGTCGGTCTCCCACATCAGGAAGATCGGGAAGATCCGCTGCTCGTACAGCATCGGGATCCACTGCGCCGCGATGTCGGCCGCGGCGGCCTCGCCGACCAGGCCGCCGTGCGCGAAGATGCAGACGTCGACCACGTCGTCCTGCAGCCCCCATTGCTTGCGTGCCTGCGCGAGCTGCACATCGACGATCGCGCGCACGTCGTCGGGCCGGGTGCGGAACACGCCGCTGTTGCTCAGCGCGCCGTTGTTGCCCATGTTGACGATGAACGGCGACAGCTCGCGGTTGCGCAGCACCTCGCTGGCGGCGAGCGCGACGCGGCCGGCCGCGTCGGTGCGCAGGCTGATCGATTTCGAGATCGCGGTGTGGTCCTGCGTCACGACGCCCAGCTGCGCGACCCAGCAGTCCATCGCGTTGGCGATCCAGTCGTCGTAGCTGAGGATCGCGTAGCTGTAGGAGCCCCAGTCGGTGCCCCAGGAGTTCTGGATCAGGAAGCCGCGCTCGTTGTAGCCGACGATCGCGAAGGCGTGGCCCGAGTGCCGCGCATGGCCGCCCTTGACCGGGATTTCCCAGATGCCCTTGCGTGGCTCGGCGAACGAGGTCGGCCGCTTCTTCAGCGCGGTGAGCTCGATGCCGTCGTCCCAGCCGGAATGGCAGCCGGCGCTCGCATACAGGATGCCGACCTCGTTCAGCGCGGCATGCATGTCGGTGATCGCCTTGTGGTCGATGCGGTAGTAGGCGCCGAGCGGGCGCTTGACGGCATCGAACCACCAGTCGTCGGCCAGGCTCGTGCTCGCCGCCGGCATCTCCAGCCCCGGGAACAGCGGCTCGCGGCAGGCGCCGTGCTTGAACCAGCCCTTCATCGCACCGCGCAGGCTGGAGCCCTTGTCTTCCGACGAGCCGGGGTACTCGTCGTAGCGGCGCGCCATCGAGTACAGCATGTACGGCGAGATCGCGGGCTTGCGCTCGCGGCCCGACGCCAGCAGCAGGTGCTCGACCACCAGCGACAGCGCGAAGCCGGTGCAGGCCATCGTGTCGCCCTGGTACTTGACCGGCAGGCCGTGCTTCGGGAACAGCGTCGGCGGCGGGGCGCTGCCGATGGCCGGGCGGTAGGGCCGGTCGCGCACGTCGATCTCGTCGGGGCGGGCGACGCGCATGAATTTCGCGTTCTTCGGCAACGGGTCGGCGGTGGGGCGCTTCGGCTTTGCCTTCGGCGCAGCGGCGGGCTGGGTGGCCATGAAATCCTTCCGTAACCGGATGCCAATCCGGGATGTGTGACTCACGAACCCCGGATTGGCATCCGGGCTACCGCTTCACCTCGTCGATCACCAGCAACGTCGCCCCATAGCTCCCGTCGCACGGCACCTCGCCGGCCTCGCACACCGGCTGGCCGGCGAACGGGCTCTCGGCCGCGCTGCGGGCCGCCCACCGCTGTTCGGCGAGCTGCAGGTCGATCTCGGGGATCTGGTCGCCGGCCTTCTTGACGCCGATGCCGGTCATGTCGCGCGGCCGGCGCGACACCATCGCGACGATGTGGTCGGTGCCCGGCGGCCCGCCGGCGGTGATGTGCCAGCCGGCGCGCGGCAGCACGACCTCGCGGTTCAGCTCGATGCGGTTGTTCTTGTCGAGCTCGTTCGGGAACAGCAGGTAGAAGTGGGCCTTGTCGGTGCCGGCCAGGAACACGTACAGGTAGCCGGCCTCCGACGACTTGACGCGAAACTGCAGCCGGTCGCTGCCGATGCGCAGCTGCGACTTGTCGGCCAGCGCGTTGACGCCGAGCACCGGGTCGGCATGGCGCACGATGTCCTGCAGCGCGGTGACCAGCCCGAACGGCACGGCCGCCGGCGGCGCAGGTGCTGCGACGGGGGCCGGCGACGGCGCAGCCGAGGCGACCGGGGCCGTAGCCGGGGCCGGCATTGCCGCCGCCACCGGCGCAGGCGCCGGCGACCGTCCGGCGAACCACCAGCCTGCACCGGCCAGCGCGGCCACCGCCAGCCCGGCCAGCGCGTACACGCCCGCGCGCGACGAGGGTGTTGCCTGCGGATCGGACGTCAGCTCGGCCGGCCGCGTCGCGCGGCCGCCCGCGACCACCGTCGACGCGCCGAGGTCCGGCGGCACCGCCAGCCCGGCGCGCGTCGAACTGCCCAGCAGCTGCGACGGCGCGTGGCCCGGCGCGTGCCCGCCCGGCAGCAAGGCGCGCAGTGCCGCCATGTCCTGCGGCCGGTCGTCCGGCTTCACCGAGAGCCCCGCGTCGATGGCCGCGAGGAACTGCGGCGAATACCGCCCGGTGCCGGCCTGCACCGCAGGCTGCAGGTCGTCGGTGACGAGCCGGCTGACCGACGCCAGCGGCGCCCGCCCGGTGATCGAGGCATACAGCACCGCGCACAACGCGTACACGTCGGTCCACGGGCCCTGGCGCATCGCCCTCGATTCGGCGTACTGCTCGACCGGTGCGTAGCCGGCCTTCAGGATCACGGTCAGCGCCTGCGTCGCGTCGCCGATCACGCGGCGGGCCGCGCCGAAGTCCAGCAGCACCGGCCGCATGCTCGCCGCGCCGCCGAACTGCGTGCTCTGCTGGGTCAGCAGCAGGATGTTGTCGGGCGCGATGTCGCGGTGGTAGCAGCGCTGGTGGTGCATCAGCTCCAGCGCGTCGATCAGCGGGTGCGCCACGCCGAGCAGCAGCGCCTCGTCGGGCCGGCCGCGCTCGATCAGCCATTGCTTCAGCGTCGGCCCCTGGTAGTACGGCATCGCCATGTAGGCCGTGCCGTGCTGCTCCCAGAAGCGGTACACCTTGACGAGCGACGGGTGGTCGAACGCCGCCAGCAGCTGCGCCTCGTTGACGAAGCTGCGCAAGCCGAGCTCGAAGGTCTCGCGGTGGCGCGCCGAGCGCACCGACACCTCGCACTGCGGGCCGCGCGTCGCGAGCGTCGCCGGCATGTACTCCTTCAGCGCGACCACGCGGCCAAGCTGGGTGTCGCGCGCCAGGTAGACGATGCCGAAGCCGCCCTCGCCGACCAGGCCCTCGACCACGTACTCCTGCAGCCGGAAGCCGTTCGGCAGCGAGTTGCCGCCGTCGGGCGGCGCATCGGTCTTCACGACCGTGCGGTCGTCATCCGGCCCGGACGTCGATTCGATCACCAGCGGCCCTCCAACAGCTCCGAGAAGTACTCCGGCGGCGGCAACCCGGGCGCCACCGACAGGCTGTCGTCGGGTGCCGACGCATGGTCGGGCCACCACAGGCTGTGGCCGGTGTAGCGGCGCATCGCCTCGGCGACCACCAGGCCGTCGACCCATTGCGGCAGGCTGGCCGCGCCGGCATAGGTGTAGCGCAGCCGGCCCGGCATCGCGGTGGCGGCCGGTTCGACGCAGTGCCGCTCGCCCTGCCACGACGGCGCGCGCGCGAGCGCCGATTCGAAGTCTTCGACGGTCGTGCCGGGCGTCAGCGTGCCGAGTGCCGCGGCACTCAGGTGCCGGTACCAGCCGTCCAGCGCCTGGATGCCCTCCAGCGTCTCCGGCAGGTCGTGCGCCGTCTGCGCGACCACCAGCGGAAAGTAGCGGCCGACCTTGTCGACGCTGGGCATCAGCACGCCGGCCCACCACTCGCTGTCGATCAGGCCGGGCGCCCAGGCGAAGCGCCAGATCGGGCCGGTCAGGTACACGTCGAGGAACTGCGCGCCGAGCCGCGTCCTGCTCGCCTCCATGCCCTTCGACAGCCAGGCGTCGCAGGCATCGACGAAGGGCTGCGGTAGCCGGCGGCTCGCGAAATCGCCCAGCATCGCCAGCTTGCCGAACCAGCCCGGCGCCTGCGTGCCGACGCCGCTGATGAACTGGTCGATGCTGAAATCGTGGCTCACGGCTTGCCCGGACATGAGAACTCTTGCAGCTCGGGCAGGCGGAACGGGTTGCGCACGCTGCTCGCGGTGACCAGGAACACCGCCTTGCGGTTGTCGATGTTGAAGGTCGCCTTGAAGCGTTCCGGTGCACCGGCCGCCTCGATCTGCTGCTTGTCGAACAGCCGGAACAGCGCCCACGGCCCTTCCTTGGTGTCGCCCGACAGGCCGCTGGCCGACACCGGTGTCAGCGCGATGCGCACCTGCGTGCTGCCGCGCGGGCCCGGCCACTGGATCGACGCCGGGATCTGCGGGCCATGCGCGTACTTGACCAGCTGGCCGTCGACGTCGAGCGTGAACTGCGTGATCGTCGGGTCCATCTCCATCGGCTTGAAATCGAGCCGCAGGCCCGGCCCGGTGCCGCCGCCGCGGAAGAAGGTGTCGCGGATCACCGCCGCGCGCTGGAAGGGCAGCAGCATCGAGCTGTCGCCGCCGCCCGTCGACACGCCGTCGACCGTCTTGAACCGCCAGGGCCGCGCCGAGATGTCGACCAGGTTGGCCAGGTTCTTCTGGAACACCGTGTCGAACGATCCGCCCGGCCCGAACACCCGCGTGAAGTCTTCCTGCTGCACGTCGGTGCTGCTGCCGCGCGCGAACGGGTAGCGTCCGCTGATCGCCTGCTGGCAGAACAGGCCGACCTCGGCATAGATCAGTTCCCGCAGGTTCTTGCGGGCGCTGGCCGTCGACGCGCCGATGCCGCTCTCCGACAGGTTGTTCAACAGCGAGCGGACCGGTTCGGGCAGCCGCGCCGCCTCGGCCTTGACCTTGTTCGGCACGTCCGACGGCGGCGCGACGTTGCCGCCCTTCACCGCGGTATCGGCCGCCGTCAGCATCGCATAGACCTCGTTGATCAGCGCGATCGTCGATTCGATCGGCGGCGCCTTGCCGTCGGCCGCCTGCACCTGCTGGCGCAGCGCGACGAAGCGGTCGTCGACGATGCTCTCGATGCGCTGCCCGGGCTCCAGCGGCTTCGGACCGTCCGGCGTTCCGAAGAGCTTGCCGAACTCGGCGCGCGACTTGCTGATCGCCTCCTGCGCCTTGTTCTCGATCCGCGACACCACGTCCTTCTTGTCGCCAAGCGTCGTCTCGCGCGACATCGCCTTCAGCAGCGGCACCAGCGGGTTGTCCGGTGCCGACAGCACGCGCGCCAGCTGCACCGCCTGCGACAGGTCCCTGGCCTCCAGCACCTTCACGTCCTTGATGAACTCCTCCCACACCTTCACGTAGTCGGTCAGGTAGACGCGGCGCACCTCGTCGGCCAGCTGGTCCTGCACCTCGACCGAGCGCAGCGCGTTCTGCCGGCCGCTGTCGTTGACGCCCAGCACCCAGCTCTCCTCGTCGGCCAGCTGGCGCGCCACCCGCCCGACCTCGCGCTGGAAGCCCTTGTGGTAGCCGTCGTAGGTGAACAGCCCCGGCACGCCGCGCGTCAACGGCTGGCCGCTGGCGCGGGTGAACACCAGTCCGGCCGCCGCCCCGGCCGCCTTCGCGACCGTGAACTCGGGGATCTCGGCGCCGACGCCCTGGCGCTTGAGCCGGCGGTAGACGCGCTGGGTCAGCGGCGTGGCCGTCAGCTGCTGGCGCGTCTGCGCCACCAGCGCCTTGTCCTCCGGCAGCGGCGACACCGCCTGGCCTTCGGCCAGCAGCGCATCGAGATGCGCCTCCAGGTCGGCCCGCTGCTCGGTGGTCACCGAGCGTGGCAGGCTGTTGTCCCAGTCGGCCATCACGTACAGCTTCAGGGCCGCCGGGTCGAAGCGCTCCGGGTCGTACAGCATCACGTAGGCCTTCAGCGCCTCGTACTGCAGCTCGGGGTTGTCGAGGCCGGTCTTCAGCCGGTCTTCGATGCCGAGCGCAATGCGCGGCAGCACCGCGTCGGTCAGCATGCGGCGGTAGGCCTGCTGCGACGCGCCGTCGAGCTTGCGCCCCTGGTACAGCCCGAAGCCGTGGCTGAACGGCACCGAGTCGCCGATGCCGGCCCGCGCCAGGTCGCGCGTGGCCTGCAGCGCCGGCAGCAGCACCAGGATGTCGGGCGACGCGCGGTTGGGGGTCGACTGCACCAGCTTGCGCACTTCCTCGACCGTGGCGTCGACCTTCGCGATGTAGCGCTGGTTGTTGACATAGCTGACGCCCCAGGCGAGCAGCACGCCGACCGACACGATGCCGAGCGCCGCATAGGCGGCGGTGATCATCCACGCGCGGCGGCGTTCCCATTTCAGGTCGGTGCCGGCCAGCGCGGCCTCGCCGAACACCACTTCCTTCAGCAGCCGCGACAGGAAAAAGCTCTTGCCGCTGGACTGCAGCGGCGGCAGCACCGTGCGTTCGAGCCGGTAGGTGCGCGCGATGCGGCCCAGCATGCGGTCGATCGGCGTGCCCTCCTGCGTGCCGCTGATGAAGTACACGCCGCGCAGCAGCGGGTGGGCTTCGAACTGCGACGGCGAGAAGACCTGGTCGATCCAGTCCTTCAGCAGCCCGCGCAGCGCTTCGAACTGCTGCGGGAAGCCGTAGATGCGGGCGCGGCGCTGCGGATCGCGCTCGAGCTGCAGCCGGTCGATCAGGCCATCGGTCAGGCGCTTCTCGAGCGCGTCGAACTCGGCAGTGAACACCGACAGGTCGGTGTGCTGCTGCTTGTCGAGCTTGAAGGTCATGCCCCACGGCGTCGCGCGGGTGTCCTTGTCGACCTCGCCCAGCGTCTCCATGAAGCCCGACAGCAGGTCGCACTTGGTGACCAGCAGGTAGATCGGGAAGCGCATGCCCAGGTGCTGGTGCAGCTCCTGCAGGCGCAGGCGCACGGTGGCGGCATGCTGCGCGCGCTCGTTCGCGTTGGCCGTCAGCAGGTCGCTGACCGACACCGTGATCAGCACGCCGTTCAGCGGCTGGCGCGGCCGGCTGCGCTTGAGCAGGCCGAGGAAGCTCTCCCAGGCCTTGCTGTCGGTGCTCTTGTGGCTGTCTTGCGTGGTGTAGCGGCCGGCGGTGTCGATCAGCACCGCCTGGTCGGTGAACCACCAGTCGCAGTTGCGGGTGCCGCCGACGCCCTTCACCGAATGCTCGCCCATCGCGGCGGCGAGCGGGAAATTGAGTCCGGAGTTGACCAGCGCGGTGGTCTTGCCGGAGCCGGGCGCGCCGATGATCACGTACCACGGCAGCTCGTAGAGGTAGCGCTTGCCAAGCCGTGACGTGAGCCCGCTGAACGCGCCGGCCACGCCGGTCTTGCCGGTGTCGAACTTCGCGTTGCGCAGCGTCTGCAGTGCCTTCTCGAAGCGCTCGTTCAGCGTCTTCACCTCGGCATTGGCCGGGTCGTCGGCGTGCGCGCCGGGCACCGGGGTCAGCAGCTGGTCGACGACGCGCGCGTTGGTCTTGCGCGCGCGCCAGTACTGCCACAGCTTGCGCAGGATCACCAGGCCGACGATGACGCCGATGAACACGAGCCGCGCGGTCGTGCTTTCGAGCGGCCTCCAGGCGCCGATCGCGATCAGCGGGCCGACGATCCAGACGATCAGCGACAGCGCGATCAGCCCGAGGACCAGCAGGAACCACGGGTTGAGCAGGACTCCGAGCAGCTTCTTCATGATCCGGTTCCGGGCGCCGAGGCGGCGGGCGTCGCGCCCCGCGTGATGAACAAGGTGATTTCGACGCGCCGGTTCAGCGCGCGGTTGGCCGGCGTGTCGTTGGCAGCCACCGGCTCGCCGTCGGCGCGGCCTTCGGCCTTCACGCGGTCGCCGGTGACGCCGTAGCCGACCAGGATGTCGCGCACGGTCTTCGCGCGCTCTTCCGACAGGTGCCAGTTCGACGGGAACTGCGCGGTGCGGATGCGCACGTTGTCGGTGTGGCCGGTCACCAGCACCGAGCCCGGCACCTGGGCCAGCGCCTCGGCGATGCGCTTCATCAGCGCCTCGCGGTCCTTCGTGAGCGCCGCGCTGGCCGGCGGGAACAGCCCGTCGCCGCGGATGATCACGACGCTGCGGTCGACCTCGTCGCGCACCGTGACCAGCTCGGCCTTGATGTCGTTGACCAGGAACTGCGCGAGCCGCGGCTTCGGCGCCGGCAGCTTGACCGGCGGCGTCGGCGGGATCAGCCGCAGCTCCTGGATGCGGCCGTAGACCGGGTCGGAGTCGCCGCTCAGCCGCCACGACAGCCCGAGGTAGATCGCGACCACCAACAGCACCACGACGGCGCTGGCCACCCACAGCGGCAGCCAGGTCAGCATCGAGCGGCGGGTCGCGGCCTCGCCGCGCCAGTTCTGCGCGAGCGGTTGCGGGTAGTCGCCGCGCTCCTTCCTGATGATCTGCGCGAGCCGCTCACGCACTGCCTCGAGCTGCGCGCGGCCGCCGTCGACGACGCGGTAGCGGCCCTCGAAGCCCAGGCTCAGCGCGGCGTAGATCAGCTCCAGCAGGTCGCGGTTGCCGGCCGGGTTCTCGGCCAGCTTGGCCATCAGCTGGAACACCTTCTCGCCGCCGCCGGTCTCGTTGTGGAACATCGCGAGCAGGCTGTGGCGGCCCCACTGGCCGGACGCGCCCCACGGCATCGTCGCGGCCACCTCGTCGAGCAGCGTGCACAGGATGTAGCGCGCGGCCAGCACGCGCTCGGGCGCGATGCCGCGGGCGCGCGCCTGCGCCTCGAATTCGCGCAGCCCCTGGGCGATCGATTCGCGCAGCGCGGCCGGGTCGGCGAGCTGCGTCGACGCGCGGATCTGCGGCACCAGCGCGAGCAGCGGGTTGGCCAGCGCGACCAGCGGGTTCAGACCGCTGTCGCTCGGGCCGATGTCGGCCGCCACGTCGGCACCGGCCGCCTGCTGCGGCGCGTGCTGCGGGCGCGACGGCATCGCGGTGGTGCGCCCGCCCGGCGTCGGCATGATGAACGTGCGGCCGGTGTCGACTTCGGCAAACGGATCGTCAGGAGAAGAAGGACTCATCGCACTCACCACGTTCTTTCAGGACTCTGCAGACACCTTGCTTCGCCAGGTCAGGGGCGGCACAACGGGGCGCCCACCGAGTCGTCGAGCGCCACGCCGGTGACCTTGCCGGCATCGGCCCTGACCACCTCGAAGAAGCACCCATTGGACGTACGCACCCCGGCATTGGCCAGGTAGCTCTGGCCGGCCAGCGGCACGAAGCTCAGCGCGGGCTGGCACGAATAGTTGACGTTGCCGTGGTCGAAATACATCCACGCGCCGACGCTGATGCGGCTGCCGGTCGCGACCTCGAAGGTCTGGTTGCCGCCCGACTCCTGGGTCCAGACCTGGTAGGCCTTGCCGTCCTGGCAGACGCGCGGCACGCCGAAGCCCATCCACTGCACCTTCGCGACGGGCGCTCCCGGGGCCGGCTTGTAGACCGGCAGCGCGCACCCTGACAGCAACGCCGCGCCGCAGGCGAGCGCGCCGGCGCATGACCTGATCAGGCGCTTCATGGGGTGGCCTTCGCGGATTGCGGGTGCACGAAGCTTTCGAGCTCGTCGAGCACCTGCTGCGTCGACTTCGATCCGTAGCGCGGCTCGTCCAGCGTCATCAGCAGCGCTGCCGCGAAGGGCTTGTTGCCGATCAGCCCGGTGTTCGGCGCGTCGGCGGGCCGGTCGCGTGCCGCATCGACCAGCCGCTCGTAGATCACGAAATGCGGCTTGTGCTGCGCCTGCGCCAGTTCCGCGCAGCGGTACAGCCCGTACTTGCTGATCACGTCGGCCGTCACATAGCCGTTGCCCGAGAAGTACACCCATTGCATCTTCGCGGTGGCGGCCTTCTCGTAGTAGCCGCCCCGGTAGCCCTGCGAGCCGTAGCCCGTTGCGCAGCCCGCGAGCGCCAGGCTCAACAGGGCCGCGATTCCCCTCCTCGTCGACATCGAGATCCCTCCTGCCTGGATTGCCGTCGTTGTTTTTCATGCCGCCGCCGATCAGCTCCGGATCGCCCAGAGTTCAAGCTCCAGGCCGGGGAAATCGCCGGCGATGTGCATCGCCATGTGGCCATTGGTCGTGATCGCCTTCCACAGTTCGCCGCTGCGGTCGAGTTCGAAATAGAAGAAGCCGGCATGGAACGGCAGCTGCCGCGGGGCGACCGGCATCGAGCGCAGCCCGATGCCCGGCAGCTGCAGGTTCACCAGGTCGCGGATCTTGTCGACCGGGCCGATCTTGGTCTGCGCCGGGAAGCGCTGGCGCAGCTGCTCGCCCGGCACCTGGGCGTTGACCGCCAGCACGAAGCTGCCGGTGCGCACCAGTTCGAGGTCGTTGACGACCGCGGTGCGCACGCCGTGCGTGCGGTCGACCAGGTCGATCTGCAGCGCGTTCTGCTCCAGCACCGCGGTCAGCATGCGGCGCAGCTCGGCGAACACCGGCGCGAAGCAGGCATTCAGGTCGTCGTGCCGGTACGGCGGGAATTCGGGCGGGCGCCGCGTGCTGCTGGCCAGCGTGGCCAGGTCGCCGGCGAGGCGCAGGCAGTCGCGGTGCAGCTCTTTCGGGTGCGCGTTCGGCACTGCGGTGTGCTGGCTGAAGATCGGCTCGTTGCGGTTCAGCGTCTGCAGCATCAGGAAATCGGCCAGCTCCGACACGCCGTGGCTCAGCTGGCCCATGCGGGCGGCGAGCGCCTGCGCGCGCTGCAGGATCAGCCCGTGCAGCAGCGACGCGCTGGCCGACAGCTGGGCCGTCGATTCGATCGACACCTGCGGCGGGATGTAGCTGCGCTCCAGCGTGACCTGGCCGTCGCTGCGACGTTCGGCCACCAGCGCGATGCCGAGCAGCGCATAGGCCTCGGTGGCCTCTTTCGCGCGCACGAAGCGCATGCGCAGCCGGCCGGTCTGGATGGTGGCCGGCTCGTCGCTCGCGTCGGTGTTGTCGCGCACGTTCTCTTCGGCGGCCTCGAAGCGGCACAACTCGTCGGTGCCGCTGAAGTCGACCTCGTTCAGGCCCTGGCGCTGCAGCGGCAGCGCGAGGTAGATCAGCTCGCCCTTCACGTCGGCCGGTACCTCGATCGGCGGCGGCAGCGGGTCGAGCAGCGGCATCGAGAACGGCGTGCCGTCGGGCAGCAGGCCGGCGGCGCGCGTCAGGCCGAGCTTGCCGAGCGCGAGCAACCCCTCGTCGATCTCCAGTTCGGAGAAGCCCCAGGCGAACGGCGTCACGCAGCGGGTGCGTGCGTCGACCAGGCGCTCGATGTAGCGGGTTTCCTGCTGGAAATGGTGGGGCTGCAGGAACATCCCCGAGGACCAGACGACCTTGGCACGCCAGCTCATGGAGGGATCCGTGCGCTCAGGGCTGGGTGCGGGTGGCCTGCACCGCGATGTCGTCGAGGCTGACGGCGACCACGTTGGTGCGGTTCACGGCCACCGGGACCACCGCGCGCCAGCGGGCGCGTTCGAGTTCGCGGAAGGCCACCATCACGCCGATGAACTTCGTCTCGGGCGACAGCTTCTTCTCGAGCGGGCGCTTCTCGCCGGGGCGCAACACGAACTCTTCGCGCGACACCAGGTCGGGGCCGAGCACCTGCTGCTCGCGTTCGAACAGCGAGACGAAGTCGGCCGACTCGAACTGCGCGTTGGCCTTCAGCTCGAACACGCGCACGACCACCGGCGAGGCGCGCTTGCGGGCGTCGGGGTTGGTCTGGGCGCCGGCGGCGATTTCGCCCTTCAGCGTGGCGGGGCCGGCGAACGGGTTGAACTTCTCGACGGTGGTGCAACCTGCGACGAGGCCGAAGACGGCCAGCGCGGCGGTGATGAACAGATGGCGCATGGGACGGCGGGTGGGGGTGAGGGTGGGGAGTCTGGCCGCGACGCGGCATCCGGCCCCGTTCACGGTCTGGCGTCCGCAGGATAGCGTTCGCTCCCGCCAGTCAGTCGTGACTTAGGTAATGCGCCCGCCGGGGGCGCCCGACCGGCGCCGCGGGCCGGTTGACGAAGGTCAGTTGGAGGGCGGACGGGCGCCGCCTAGGCTCGCGCCATGCAACGCTTCGAACCTTGCGGTGCGCTTCGTGCGCGCCTGCGTCCTGGGCTGCGCCTGCCCACGGCGCTGGTGGTGCTGGCCGTGGCCGGCTGTGCGTCGCAGGCGCCGGCGGGCTCGACGGCGTCGGCCAGCGGGCTCGCGGCGGCCGGCACCACGGCGGCGCCGCTGGCGAACGCGGCCGGCACGACGGGCATCGCCACCCCGAAGTCGGGGGTCGCCCGGGTGGCGGCACCGAGCGAAGTGCGCACCCGCAACGCCGTCTTCAAGCTCGCGAATTTCGACGAACTGCCCGGCTGGCAGCAGGACGACCTGCGCGCCGGCTGGGGCGCGTTCCGCCAGTCGTGCGAGGTGCTGCAGAAGCGCGACGAATGGCGCGAGATCTGCGAGGCGTCGCGGCGCGTACCGGCTGCCGACGCGGCGGCCGGCACGACAGCAATACGAGGCTTCTTCGAGAGCCGCTTTTCGCTGCTGCGCATCCTGAACACCGACGCGAGCCGGGAGGGCGACATCACCGGCTACTTCGAACCGCTGCTCGAAGGCCAGCGCCAGCGCAGTGCCGTCTACAACGTGCCGGTGCTGGGCGTGCCGCGCGACCTGTACACGATCGACTGGTCGCAGGTGCCGAAGGCGCAGCGCCGCGGCGTGGTCGCGGTGCGGCCGGACGGCAACCAGCTGGTGGCGCTGCCGACACCGCAGGCCGGCAGCTACGCGCTGGACCTGCGCCGCTTCGCGCTGGACGACCGCGACCGCCGGCTGCGCGTGCGGCTGGCCGGCAGCGGTTCGAGCGCCCGTGCCGAGCCTTACTACACCCGCGCCGAACTGGAGGCGCTGAACCTGCCGCAGGACATCGGCGCGCCGGTGATCGCGTGGGTCAACGACGGCCTCGCGCTGTATGCGATGCAGGTGCAAGGCTCGGGCCGCATCCGGCTGCCCGACGGCAGCATCCTGCGGGTGCAGTACGCCGAGCAGAACGGGCATCCGTTCAAGCCTTTGCGGGTTGCGGCGGTCAAGGGCACGAAGGTCGTGACGCGCGGGACCGGCGCGGCGGCGGAGCAGCCGCAGGAGTTCGTGCTGGAGGACGACGTGGCGGCCGACGACGATTCGCCGGTCGTCACGCGCGGCAAGGCGGTGCCGGCCGCCGGGCCGCGCGATGGCGCCTCGGACAGCCTGGTCGACCAGCTGCTGGGCGGCGCGAAGCCGGCCCGGGGAGCTGCGGCCGCTGCTGCGCCCTCGGCCAAGCCGCCGGCGCGGGTCACGCAGGGCCGGCTGCTGGCCGATCCCAGCTATGTGTTCTTCAAGCCGGTGGCCGACCGGCCGGCCAGCGAGGGACCGCAGGGTGCCTTGGGCGTGCCGCTGACGGCGGGGCGTTCGGTGGCCGTCGACCCGCGCGTGACGCCGCTCGGCTACCCGGTCTTCCTGAGCGCACCGGCGCCGTCGGGCTCGACGATCCAGGTGCAGCGGCTGGTGTTCGCGCAGGAC
The DNA here is from genome assembly GCF_012275445.1 of Rhizobacter sp. SG703. Taxonomy (GTDB): domain Bacteria; phylum Pseudomonadota; class Gammaproteobacteria; order Burkholderiales; family Burkholderiaceae_C; genus Rhizobacter. The sequence continues at coordinate 126,999 of NZ_JAAZQK010000002.1, forward strand.
ACAGGCGGCGCGATCCGCGGTGCGGTGCGGGCCGACTACTTCTGGGGCTTCGGCTCGGAGGCCGCGCAAAACGCGCGAGGCACGAAGCACCGCGGGCAGATGTGGGTGCTGCTGCCGACGGCGGAGGCGAAGCGGCTGTCGAGCAGCAGGATCGTGACGCGTGGGATGGCGGCGGCGGCGGATTCTGAGGAGGGGCAGTGTCTGGTGGCGGACGGGGAGTTCTGCTCTGAGGTTGAGTGAGAAGCAGCAAAGGCGGGTGAGGGGATGAGCCCCCAGCCCAGCCCAGCCCATCCCCTCACCCGCCGCGACGCGCCAAAGACCGCGAAACACCCTCCGGCATCCAGGCGAGCAAAGCCCGCACCAGCTCCTGCGGATCGATCGGCTTGCTCACATGCGCATTCATCCCGGCCGCGAAGCACTCCTGCCGGTCTTCGTCCATCGCCGCCGCCGTCATCGCGATCACCGGCAGCTGCTCGCCGTTCGGCAACTGCCGGATCACGCGCGTCGCCTGCGGACCGTCCATCTCCGGCATCTGCATGTCCATCAACACAAGATCGAAGGGCGCCTTGCGGACCCACTCCACCGCCTCGAGCCCGTTGTTCGCGACCGTCACCTCCAGCTCGCCGAGCGCCAGGAAGGCCAGCGCCACCTGCTGGTTCACCAGGTTGTCCTCGACCAGCAGCACGCGCGCCCCGCGCAGCGGCTTCAGCTGCTCGGCATAGCCGGCCGTGCGCGACACCACCGGCGCGCTCTGCGTTTGCTCGCCGCGCTGCAGACGCACCACCGTGTCGAACAGCCGCGACGGCGTGATCGGCTTGCTCAGCACGCCCGTCAGCGGCAAACCGTCCAGTGCCTCGCTGACACGCTCCAGCGTGTGCGGCGTCGCCATCGCGACGATCGCCAGCTCGTGCGCGCCCCGCTCCGCTGCGACGCGCCGCGCCTCCAGCACGAAATCGAGGTCCGCCGATCGCCAGTCCAGCAACAGCAACTCGTACGGCGACTGCGCGTCGGCACGCTTGAGCTTGTGCATCGCATCGGCCGCGAACGCCGCGCTGCCGACCTGGAAGCGCCAGCTCTGCAGCACCTGCTGCAACACCACGCGCGCGGTCGGCTGGTTGTCCAGCACCAACGTGCGCATGCCGCGGATCGCGTGCAGGTCGATGCGCTCGGCACCTTCGCGCGCCAGCCCGAAGCGGGCATTGAAGGTGAACAGGCTGCCCTCGCCCGGCGTGCTGCGGACCTCGATCGTGCCGCCCATCAGCTCGACCAGGCGCTTGCAGATCGCAAGACCCAGCCCGCTGCCGCCGTAGCGGCGCGCGGTGCTTCGCTCGGCCTGGCCGAACACCTGGAACAGCTGCCCCGCCTGCTCGGGCGTCAGCCCGATGCCGGTGTCGCGCACGCCGAAGCGCAGCTCGACCCCATGCTCGTCGCGCGACACCAGCGCGGCGCTGACGACGATCTCGCCGCGCGGCGTGAACTTGATCGCGTTGCCGACCAGGTTGTTCAAGACCTGCGTCAGCCGCAGCGCATCGCCGAGCAGGCGCTGCGGAATGGCCTCGTCGATCTCGAACACCAATTCGAGCCCGGCCTCCTCGATGCGCACCGCGAACAGGTTGCCGACGTTCTCGATCGTGTCCTCGGCGCTGAATTCCTCGTTCTCCAGCACGACCCGGCCGGCCTCGGCCTTCGAGTAGTCGAGGATGTCGTTCAGCAGCGAGAGCAAGGCCTTCGACGAGGTCTGCACCTTGCCGAGGTGGCTGCGCTGCTGCGCGTCGAGCTTGCTGTCGAGCACCAGCTGGGTCAGCCCGATGATGGCGTTCATCGGCGTGCGGATCTCGTGGCTCATGCTGGCCAGGAACAGGCTCTTCGCCGCATCGGCCGCCTGCGCCTGGTCGCGCGCGGCCGCCAGCTCGCGGCTGCGCCGGCGCTCGTCCGCATGCGCCTGCGCGAGCCGCACGTACATCAGACCGTTCTCCAGCAGCAGTTCGTACAGCACCACGCTGCAGGTCAGCAACCCGTACAGCCGGCCTGCGTAGAAGCCGAGGTCGTAGCGGCCGCCGTTCAGCATCGCCGACAACGCGGTGTCGAACAGCCAGGCGCACAGCGCCACCATCAGCCAGCGGTCGAGCACCGAGGGGCGGCGCTGCTTCCACAGCAGCGCAAGGGTCAGCAGCGTGACGACGCCGATGCCGCCGACCATGCCGCGCAGCAGCGGCGTCGATTGCGAACCCTGCATCACCGCCGGCAGCAGCGGTGCGCCGACGGTGGCCAGCGCGATCAAGCCGAACGCCAGCGCGGCGGTGGCCAGCGGCAGCGCGAACGCCGACCGCCGCTCGGCGCGCGGCGTGGTCATCGCTCGCGCCGGCCACGCATAGGCCAGCACGAACAGCGGAAAGCCGAGGTGCCAGAACGTGTAGATCCACGCGGTGCTGTGCGGCCCGGCGCCCAGCAGCCCGTCCGGTGCGAACAGCCCCGGAAAGCTCAGCGCATGGCCGATCACCAGCAGCGAGGCGAACAGGTAGCCGCTGGCCAGCACCGACAGCCGGCGCGTGCGCAGCACGCGCGACTGGCCGAACAGCAGCACCGCGGTGATCAGGTCGTTGACGACGACCGCGGTCTCGTAGAGGGCGATGAAGGCGGGGAACGGTGCCAGCTTGACCTTTGCAAACGGTGCCAAAGCCACGAACACCAACACCGACATCACGATGATGGTGGTGGCGCGCCGGCGTTGCGCCGGGCTCGCGGCCTGGTCCGGCAGGAAGGCCGGGCCGTCATCGTCGGGTGCTGCCGCTGATCCGTGCCCGATGACCGGCACGGCGGCGCCATGGCTGTTCCCCACGCCACCTCCTTGATGGCCGGCAAGCCGGCCTGTGCGTGTGCGCGCTCATGCGAGCGTCGTGACTGACCTGACCGTTATGCCTGGAAGCAGGTCATGACGCAACAATTGAAACCCGGAGCGAAGCGCGGTTGAAACGCGCGCGTCGCACACTGCGCTTCGTCATTCCGACCGAGCGAGGCCTTCCATGAGCGACTCCCTGTTCCTGCCGCGCGAGCTGTTCACGGCCCCGGCATCGGCGAGCTCCATCCGCCAGGCGCCGCCGACCGATGCGGTGCTCGACGACCTGCGCCGCATCGCGCGGCCGGCGGCCGCGTCCGCCGACAGCTTCGGCGGCGGCACGAAGAATCGCCGACGCCAGCCGCGCGACCCGAACGCGCCGAAGGTCGACCTGTGGCTGGACCTTGCCGCCTGATTCAGGCCTGCAGCGCCGCGCGCAGGTAGACGCGCAGCATCTCCTTCAGCTCCGACAGTGCCGCGCGCGTGCCCGGCGCGCCTTCGGCGTTCAGCGTGACCGCCGCCTTCATCACCTGCTGCACCGCCACCGCGACCGCCGCGAGCCGCGCCTTGGCGAGCCCGGGCGCATGCGGCGCAAGGATCTCGGCCAGCTGCACGCGCATCGCCTGCCGCACCGCCTGCACCTGCTCGGCCGGCGCGCCGGGCGAATCGACCAGCCGCGCAAACGACGGATGGGCCGCGCGGAATTCGATCAACGCAACCACCAGCCGCGCACTCAGCTCGTCGACATGCCAACCGGCGCTCGCGTCGACCATCGCCGCGAGCCGCTGCCGCAGCGCATCGGCCTGCAGCGCGATCACGCCCTGCGCCACGTCGGGCTTGGTCGGGAAGAACTGGTAGAGCGAGCCGATCGACGACTCGCCGCGCGCCGCGATCTCGGTCATCGTCGCCGCGTCGTAGCCCTTCTCGGCGAACACCTGGGCTGCGGCGCCGAGCAGCACCTCGACCCGCTGGTGCCCGCGCTGGCGACGCACCCGCTCGACGGGCGCGGCAGCACCCGGGTCGGGCACGCTGGACTTTTGTGAATACTTCCTCATAAAATTAGTTTTGCGAGGACTCCCTCACAAATTGACGATCCCAGAGTTCAGCCACAGGAAAACGCATGCTATCCGTTGACGCCCTCTTTCTCGATGCCGAGCCGCTGGACGCCGCCCGCACCGCGCTCGTGCTGATCGACCTGCAGCAAGGCATCGTCGGCTTCGGCCGCGCGCCGCACGACGGCGCCACGGTGCTTGCCAACGCCGCCGCGCTGGCCGACCGCTTCCATGCGCTGAACGCGCTGGTGGTGCGCGTGAAGGTCGGCTGGCATGCCGATTTTCCCGACCTGCTGGCGCAGAGCACCGACCAGCCCGCCCCGCTGCCGCCAGGCGCCCTGCCGGCGCATTGGTGGGACGACCCCGAAGCGCTGGCCGGCGCGAGCGGCGACCTGCAGATCGTCAAGCGCCAGTGGAATGCCTTCCACGGCACCGAGCTCGACCTGCAGCTGCGCCGGCGCGGCATCGAGACGCTGGTGCTGGGCGGCATCGTCACGCACATCGGCGTCGAAGGCACCGCGCGCGCGGCCTGGGAGCTCGGCTACCAGCTGGTGATCGCCGAGGACGCCTGCAGCGCGCCGCTGGCCGAGCCGCACCGGGCTTCGATGCAGTACGTGATGCCGCGCCTCGGCCACGTGCGCAGCACCGCACAGATCCTGAAGACACCGACCGACACGGTCTGACATTCGAGGCGCCGTCATACTGTCGGCCATGTCCGCTTCCCGTGTCGTCTGGCGCGCCCTGCTCGCGCTGCTGCTGGTGTTCAGCCAGCAGCAGGCGGTGCTGCACGTGCTGGGGCATGCACTGGACGACCAGCGGCAATCGCTGGCGGCCTCGGCGCAGGCGGATGGCGCGCCGATGGCGCAAGCCGCCGACATCGACGCGCTGTGCGCGCAGTGCCTGGCCTTCGCGCAGCTCGACCACCCGGCCACGCCGCAGGTGGCGCAGCCCGCCGGCTCGTCGGCCCGCTTCGAGCTGCCCGCGACCGCCGCGATCACCGCGCGCGATGCGCGGTTCGAGCCGGCCTACCTGAGCCGCGCCCCTCCGTTCTTGACGCTGTCCTGAGCCGCCCACGCCCTTGAATGGGTCCGGCGTTCGCGAAGACCCCCCGCTCGCCCTGAGCTTGTCGAAGGGCTGGACTGAGCCTGTCGAAGGCCCGTTGTTCGCTCCATTCATTTCCCGCCCGCGCGTCCGCGCCGCGGGCCACTGGATATCGCATCATGAAGATCCCCTCCCTCCTGCCGGCGTGCCTTGCGCTGGCTGCCAGCGCGGCCGCGGCCCACGAGCCCGGCGCCCATGTGCACGGCGTCGCCGAACTGCGCATCGTCGTCGACGGCCCGCAACTGCAGGTCAGCCTCGAGAGCCCGCTCGACAACCTGATCGGCTTCGAGCACGCGCCGCGCACCGACGTCGAACGCACCGCCGTGCGCCATATGGCGCGCACGCTGCGCGAGGTCGGCAGCGTGTTCGCGCCGAGCGCCGCCGCGCAGTGCCGCGCGAGCGGCGTGCAGCTGGCGTCCTCGGCCGCGCTCGGCGAATCGATCGCCGCGACACCGGCCGACGGCGACGGCCATGCCGACCTCGATGCCGATTTCAGCTGGACCTGCGACCACCCGCAGGCGCTGACCGGTGTCGACGTCGACCTGATGCGCCACTTCCCCGGCCTGCGCCGGCTCAAGGTGCAGGTGGCTGCGCCGTCGGGCCAGCGCGCCGTCGACTTGGTGCCGGGCCGCCGGAGCGTGACATGGTGAGCGCCGCACCGGTGCTGCAGGTGCGGCAGTTGCGCTTTCGCTGGAAACCCGCGTTGCCGCCCTGCCTCGACATCGACGACTTCGGCGTGCGGGCCGGCGAACGCCTGTTCCTGCACGGCCCGAGCGGCAGCGGCAAGAGCACGCTGCTCGGCCTGCTCGGCGGCGTGCTGGTGCCCGGCAGCGGCAGCGTGCGGGCGCTCGGCCAGGAGCTCTCGGCGCTGCCCGGCGCGGCACGCGACCGCTTCCGCGTCGACCATGTCGGCTTCGTGTTCCAGCAGTTCAACCTGGTGCCCTACCTGAGCGTGCTCGACAACGTGCTGCTGCCATGCCGCTTCTCGGCGCTGCGTGCCGCGCGGGCGCGCGCCGCGTCCGACGGCGACCTGGCGCACGAGGCACGCCGGCTGCTGGAGGCGCTGGACCTGCCGCGCGCGCTGCTCGCGCGGCCGGCCACGCAGCTGTCGGTCGGCCAGCAGCAGCGGGTGGCCGCAGCGCGTGCGCTGCTCGGCCGGCCCGAGCTGGTGATCGCCGACGAGCCGACCTCGGCGCTCGATGCGGCCACGCAGCAGCGCTTCATCGAGCTGCTGCTGCGCGAGTGCGAAGCCGCGCAGGCGACGCTGCTGTTCGTCAGCCACGACCGGCGGCTGGCCGCGCACTTCACGCGCGAGCTGGCGTTGGCCGACCTGAATCGCGCCGCCGTGCTGCAGCAGGAGGCGGCATGAGACCCTTGTTGCAGATCGCGTTCGCGAGCGCGTGGAACCGCCGCGCGACGCTCGGCTTGGCCATCGCCGCGATCGCGCTGTCGGTGACGATGCTGCTCGGCGTCGAGCGCAGCCGGCTCGCGGCGCGCGAGGCCTTCGCGCAATCGGTGTCCGGCACCGACCTGGTGGTGGGTGCCCGCACGAGCCCGGTGCAGCTGATGTTGTATGCGGTGTTCCGGCTCGGCGAGGCGACGAACAACATCCGCTGGAGCAGCGCCGAGGCGCTGGCGACGCGGCCGGGTGTGGCGTGGACGATCCCGCTGTCGCTCGGCGATTCGCACCGGGGCTTCGCGGTGCTCGGCACCACCCCCGGCTACTTCGAGCACTTCCGCTATGGCTACCGGCGGCCGCTGGTCGTCGCCGACGGGCGCGCCTTCAGCGGCACGGTCGACGGCGTGTTCGAGGCGGTGGTCGGCGCCGAGGTCGCGCGCTCGCTGCATTACGCGATCGGCCAGCGCATCACGCTGAGCCATGGCAGCGGCGGGGAAGGCCTGGCCGAGCATGCCGACAAGCCGTTCACCGTCGTCGGCATCCTCGCGCCGACCGGCACGCCGGTGGACCGCACGGTGCACATCAGCCTGCAGGCGATCGAGGCGATCCACCTCGACTGGCAAGGCGGCGCGCCGATCCCGGGTCTCGCGATCGCACCGGACCTGGTGCGCAAGTTCGACCTGGCGCCGAAGACGATCACCGCGGTGCTGGTCGGGCTGCAGCAGCGCGGCGCGGTGTTCCGGGCGCAGCGCGAGATCAACGAGTTCGACGGCGAGCCGCTGCTCGCGGTGCTGCCTGGCGTCGCGCTCGACCAGCTGTGGCAGGTGGTCGGCGTGGTCGAGCGCACGCTGCTCGCGGTGTCGGCGCTGGTGCTCGTGGTCGGGCTGGCCGGCTTGGTCGCCGTGGTGCTCGCGAGCCTGAACGAGCGGCGGCGCGAGCTGGCCATCCTGCGCTCGGTGGGCGCCGGGCCGCGCCACGTCGCGGCGCTGCTGGTGGCCGAGAGTGTCGGCGCGACGCTGATCGGCACGCTGGCGGCGCTGGCGCTGCTGGCCGGCGTGTCATGGCTCGCCGGGCCGTGGCTGCAGGGCCAGTTCGGCAGCGCGCCGCCGCCCGGCGTGTCCGGCGCGGGCGAATGGAAGTTGATCGGCCTGGTGCTCGGCGCCGGCCTGGTGGCCGGGTTGTTGCCGGCGTGGCAGGCCTGCCGCCTGTCGTTGTCGGACGGCTTGACGCCACGACTGTGATGAAAGGAATCGCGATGAAAACGATCTGGTGTGGCGCGCTGGCGGCTGTGCTGGCCTTGTGCGCTGCCTGCAGCGATGCCGCCGACGGCCCGAAGGTGGACGACAGCCCGAAGACCGACGCGGCCGACTACCGCATCGGCGACAAGCTGGCCCCCGCTGTCGCGGCACGGGCGGCGAGTGCTGCGGTGGCCGGCGGCTACAAGCTGACGAGCTGGGAAGACCTGACGCCGAAGGACTGGGACCCGATGAAGGACGTGCAGGCGCTGAGCTTCCGGATGTTCGGTGACGGCGACCCGCGCGCGCAGGCCGCGCTCGACCGGCTGAAGCGCGCGTGGAACAACGCGCCGACCAATGCCGCGATGGACCAGCAGCGGGTGCGCATCGCCGGCTTCGTCGTGCCGCTCGAAGGCGAGAGCGACCAGCTGCGCGAGTTCCTTCTCGTGCCCTACTTCGGCGCCTGCATCCACGTGCCGCCGCCGCCGGCCAACCAGACCATCCACGTCAAGCTCGCGAAGCCGCTGGCGGGCGTTCGCACGATGGACGCGCTGTGGGTCAGCGGCACGCTGCACACGGCGTTCAGCGACACGGCGCTCGGCACCTCGGGGTACCGGATGGACGGGGACGTGACCGAGGCGTATCGGCGCAGCCGCTGAGGGTCGGAGGCAGGCGCGGCATCAGATCGGACCATGGCTCATTGCAGTCGTTCGAACAACAAGAAGAACTCATCCGTACTCGCGTCGCCAAGATGCTCCAGCAGCGTCTTGCCGTTGAATTCTTCCTGCAACAGGTCTTGCTTGTGAGCGGGCTTCCAACCCGGGCTTTCAACGAGCTCTTCCAGCAAGGCAAGCAGTGGCGTGGCATCAACCGGATCGCGCAGACAACATTCGACCAACTTGCTGCGCCATGCCGTCTGTGCGTCCTTCGTCACCTGCACCGCCCGCCTTCGCGTTTCGGTGGCCTTCGCCACTGTGCCAGTGAGCTTGGATGGCGACGCAAGCACCCTCGGTGACAGTGCGCGCCGTGATTTTCTCGTGTCGACAGTTCGGTCCTGCAGCAGCTTTCGCAACGTCTTGCTGCGCTCGCCCCAGCGCTGCCAGTCCGTCGGCAGTCCCGTCGATTGTTTCCACGCGTCGAAAGTGTTCGCCACCTCTTCGCAGCCCTTGCGCCATTCGTCGCGACAGGGGTCGTCGCACCTCGACCAGTTGTCGTGGTTCGCAAGAAGCGTCAGGAGCAGAAAGAACTTCTCTTCGTTGGCTCGGGTGACCGGCATCGCCAGCAGGTGCTTGAAGGCCTCAACGGACGACTGGATCGCTTCCTGCCATTGCACCGCACTGAGCGTGTCCAGCCCGGCATCAAAAGCGTTTCCCTTCTTCAAGCATTCCCGTGCCCACATCAGGTCAAGGAAATCCGTGTTGTCTTCAGCGGCCACGATGACATCGTTGTGGAGGTTCCTCCGGGCTTTGGCCGCCCTGTCGGTGCCGGTACAGCGCGAGATGCGCAGCAGTTCTCTGGCACCCACCTCGCCATACTCGACCAGGACGCCGCCCTGCAGGTGCTCCAACAACCTTGCCAGCAGCCCACGGTCCAGCGCTGGCAAGGCGTCGTCCTTCGAAAAGAGGAACTTGTCTTTGCAAAGAATGTTTTCCGGCGGGAGCGACAACTTCGTAATGGGGTGTCCGAGGCTGCTGGCCTGGGCGTACAAGATGCTCCAGTGCCTGACGCCACACAACTCGACTTGATCCCTCCGATTCAGGTGCGAAAGATCCAGGCATCCATCATGGACGAATGAGCATGCCAAGGTCACGGCAGGCTCATGCGCATCGGTCTCGCTGGAAGGAGCGAGCTGTCTGATGGCAGCAAATGCTTTGCGAGCAAGCAAGGTTCCGAACGAAGGAAACGCGGACAGGAAGTTCGTCGGTGCAGCGATGGAATCGCCGCCCTCTTCTCGATGCATTGGGAGCGACGACCGCGCCGAATTGCGATTGACGGCCATCGTCGTCATCGTCGGCTTGCGCGGGGAGCCCGCTCCCGTCTGCGGGGGCGGACCCTCACCGTTCGGAACGGCACGTGGCATGACTTGCGTGGGATGCGGATTCATGATTGCGCTGGTTACTGCGATCCCGCTGAGTGACAACAACCCACCGGCCGGTTCCCCGGACGGCAGCACAGGGCGACCGATGCGTTCATCGCGCTTCTCTGCAGCCGAGACTGCGTTTCCGGCAGTTGGTCGCAAGCCGCTGGGCGCGCGAGCGGCGGACTCCTAGAGTTCACTCCATCGCAGCCCCGCTGCCCCGCCACACCAGGAGCCCATCATGACCAGCCGCCTCTCCGCCGTCGCCTTTGCCTTCGCCCTGTTCGCCACCGCATCGCTGGGTTTCGCCGCCCAGGCCCACAGTGCAGCTCACACTGCGGCGCGCGCCAAGGCCGAAGCCGAAGCCCGCCTGCCGGTGGTCCAGATGCCGGCGGTGATGGTGATCGGCAAGCGCGTGAAGGCGGTCGACGCCTGAACGCCCTGCACCGAATCGATTCCTCCGCCTGAAGCCATCTCCCCCATGTGATCTCCGGCTTCAGGTGTTTTTCCTTCAAGAATCGCGAATCTGAAATCTGTCCTGCTGCGAGACCGCTGCAGACCTCAGAGGCTGCTCAGCCAATCATCGCGAATTTTCTTGAATTCAGTCAATTCCTTTGGGAAATTCTGAAGTTCCACTTCGGGATCGAGCACTCCAACCCCCGTTGAGTACAAGATGTCATACTTGTCCTCAAAATCCAGATTGCTGTTTATTATCTCTTGCATCACGTTGAGCGCGTCAGCTGCCTTCGTCCGAGAGAAGGATGAATTCATTCGATTTCTGAAATAATCAAAATTGTGGGCGACCTTGATAGGAGAAGCGTCGGGCACGAGCTCGATATTTTTCGGAGCTTGATTCGATGAGTGGATTAATTCCTTCACGGCAGAGGTCAATCTACAATACTCAGACGACACCAGTTTACCCCCGTAGACTCTGCTCTCATCCCACTGTATGCAGTTCATCTGATTCAGAATCGACAGCTTCTCGCAAGGCGCCATATCGCTCTCGACAACCTGCCTGCCGATGCGAATCACGACGAAGGGGTCAGAGCCGCCCACGGCATCGCGCATCTTTCCTTCCAACAGGGAAGAACCATCATGATCACCGACAAAATTGTTGTCGACCAAAGACTCGTATTCTGCGTTGTCTCTAGGTGCCCTGCAAAAGCGGGTCAGCAAATCTTGCATATTTTCCAGTTGCACTCCTTCTGCGCAATCCCTGATAGCAAGCAACAGCTCACCCAGATTTTTGAATTGCGCTGTGGAAAGATTCCTCGTCAATGAGCACGCCCCGCCCACTTGCATCAAATCACATATCTCGCAAAAAATATCATGTCTTCCATAAAAATTTGCCTTGTAAACCTCCCATAGCGAATTCAACCAATCAACCGTCAACTTCACCGCCTGGAGAGTTGGCGAATCGAGGCATTTACACATGTCAACCTTCAATGCCATCAGGCCGTGCAAATCACCATAGCTTCTTGCATCATCAAATTTCTTTTGCAACCAATGAACCCTGAGGTCAACAACCCCGGGCAACGAATAATATGAAACTCGCAAATACCGATCACCCTTTCCAATCATGATATTCAGTTCTCGCTGACGTTTCTTGACCCATTGTTCGTAACTTTCAACGCGGAAACGTCTCGCGGATACCGCATGAGTGGGTCACCGCCCTACCGTGCGCCCAACTCGCGCACACGATAGGATCTGCGCCTTCCCCCTCTGCACCCACCCCGCGATGGACAGCCTCGACCTGCAAGTGCTCACCCAATCGCGCCAGTGGCGCGCCGACGGCCATGCCGTCTGGCTGGTCACCGTGCTCGAAACCTGGGGCTCCGCCCCGCGCCCGCCCGGTGCGCTGCTCGCGATGCGCGACGACGGCCTGGTGGTCGGCTCGGTCTCCGGCGGCTGCGTCGAAGACGACCTGATCGAGCGCGTGCGCACCGGCGAGCGCGTCGCCCGGCCGCAACTCATCACCTACGGCGTCAGCAAGGAAGAAGCCGCCCGCTTCGGCCTGCCCTGCGGCGGCAACCTGCGGCTGGTGCAGGAGCCGCTGCTCGACACCGCCTGGGTCGACGAGATCCTCGCGCGCACGCAGCGGCATGAACTGGTCGCGCGCCGGCTCGACCTCGACACCGGCACGGTGCAGGTCGAGCCCGCATCGCGCGGCGACAGCTTCAGCTTCGACGGCCGCACGCTGCGCGCGCTGTTCGGCCCGCGCTGGCGGCTGCTGGTGATCGGCGCCGGGCAGCTGTCGCGCGTGCTCGCGCAGATGGCGCTGGCGCTCGATTTCGAGGTGACCTGCTGCGACCCGCGCGAGGAGTACCACCTCAGCTGGGACGTGCCGGGCACCCGCTTCAGCAAGGCGATGCCCGACGACCTGGCGCTCGAGATGCAACTCGACCCGCACAGCGCGGTGGTGGCCGTCACGCACGACCCGAAGCTCGACGACATGGTGCTGCTGGAGGCGCTGAAATCGCCGGCCTTCTACGTCGGTGCGCTCGGTTCGCGCAGCAACACCGCGAAGCGCCGCGAGCGGCTCGCGTTGTTCGACCTGTCGCCGGCCGAGATCGACCGGCTGCACGGCCCGATCGGGCTGAACCTGGGCGGCAACTCGCCGGCCGAGATCGCGGTGTCGATTCTGGCCGAGATCATCGCGGTGCGGCATGGCGTGGGCGTCACGCAGAAGAAGCCGGCGGCGGCCGGCGCCACGCTGCCCGCCTGACCCGGAGCGCTGCGCTTGATCCCCTGGCTGCGCGACGCCCGCACCCCGCTGCCCGACACCCGCCTGGCCCTGCCGCCCGGCTCGGACGCCCCCGGCCTGCTGGCGGCCGGCGGCGAGCTGACCCCCGAGCGCCTGACCGAGGCCTACAGCCACGGCATCTTCCCGTGGTACAGCGAAGGCCAGCCGGTGCTGTGGTGGTCGCCCGACCCGCGCATGGTGCTGCCGGTCGACGAGTTCAGGCTGTCGCGCTCGCTGCGCCAGACGCTGCGCCGCTTCGCGCGCGACCCGGCCTGCGAGCTGCGCATCGACAGCGACTTCGCCGCGGTGATCGGCGCCTGCGCCGGCACGCCGCGCGAAGGCCAGGACGGCACCTGGATCCTGCCGGAGATGGTGCAGGCCTACCGCCGCTGGCATGCGCTCGGCGCGGTGCACAGCTTCGAGACCTGGATCGGCGGGCAGCTGGTCGGCGGGCTGTACGGCGTGTGCCTCGGGCGCATGTTCTTCGGCGAATCGATGTTCTCGCACGTCACCGACGCGTCGAAGATCGCGGTGTCGGGGCTGGTCGCGTTCTGCCGCGCGAACGGCATCACGCTGATCGACTGCCAGCAGCGCACCCGCCACCTGGCGTCGCTGGGTGCGCGCGAGGTGCCGCGCGAACAATTCGAAACCGGTTTGCCCCCCAGACTCAGGGAACCCCCGGTGCGCGAATGGTCCTATGATCGTTCGATGTGGGCGCTGCTGGATCCGGGCGCCCCGGTGCAGGAACCCGGTCCGTGACCCATCCGAAAGAGCTACCGCTCGCCTCGCTGCAGTTTTATGCCACCGCGCCGTACCCGTGCAGCTACCTGGGCGGCCGGATGGCGCGTTCGCAGGTCGCGACGCCCAGCCACCTGATCCATGCCGACGCCTACTCGGGCCTGGTGGCCAACGGCTTCCGGCGCAGCGGCATGTTCACCTACCGGCCTTACTGCGATGGTTGCCGCGCCTGCGTGCCGCTGCGGGTGCCGGTGACCGGCTTCGAGCCGACGCGCAGCCAGCGCCGCGCGTGGAAGCAGCATCAGGCGCTGCAGGCCCGTGTGCTGCGGCTGTGCTTCGTGCCGGAGCACTACCAGCTCTACCTGCGCTACCAGGCCGGCCGCCACAGCGGTGGCGGCATGGACAACGACAGCATCGACCAGTACACCCAGTTCCTGCTGCAGAGCCGCGTCAACTCGCGGCTGGTCGAGTTCCGCGAGCCGTCGTCCGACGGACTGGGCACGCTGAAGATGGTGTCGATCCTCGACATCCTGAACGACGGCCTGTCGGCGGTGTACACCTTCTACGAGCCCGAACCACGCACCAGCTACGGCATCTACAACGTGATGTGGCAGATCGAGCAGACGCGGCTGCTGAAGCTGCGCCACGTCTACCTCGGCTACTGGATCGGCGAGAGCGACAAGATGGCGTACAAGGCCGATTTCCGGCCGCACGAGGTGCTGGTCGACGGCGAGTGGCGCGCCGCGCCCCGCGAGTGACGCTCAGTCGCCCAGCCGGCTGAGCACCTCGTCGGCCAGCGCAAGGCTGGCCGTCAGGCCCGGCGATTCGATCCCGAACAGGTTCACCAGCCCCGGCACCCCATGCTCGGCCGGCCCGTCGATGCGGAAATCCCCCGCCGGCTCGCCCGGGCCGACGAGCTTCGGCCGCACGCCGCTGTAGGCCGGCTGCAGCGCGCCGTCGGGCAGCGCGGGCCAGTAGCGGCGCACCTCGGCGTAAACAGCCTCGGCGCGCGATGGGTCCACGGTGTAGTCGATCGGGTCTTGCGTGTCGTCGGCCAGCCACTGCACATCCGGCCCGAAGCGCGCCTGCCCGCCCAGGTCCAGTGTCAGGTGCACGCCCAGCCCGGCGCGCTGCGGCAGCGGGTAGATCAGGCGCGAAAACGGCGCACGACCGGCCAGCGAGAAGTAGTTGCCCTTGCAGAAGCGGGCCGGCGGTTGCGCAGCGGCCGGCAGGCCGGTGGTCGATCGCGCGAGCGCGGGCGCCCACAGGCCTGCGGCATTGACGACGATGCGGGCCGCCAGTTCCATCGGCTGCTCGCCGCCGACCTCGATGACGTGCTCGCCCGGGGAGGTCCGCACCGCTCGAACCGGCGAGGCCAGCGCCACCATGCCGCCGTGCCGTTCCAGGTCGCCCTGCAGCGCGAGCATCAACCCGTGGCTGTCGACCAGGCCGGTCGATGGCGACCACAGCGCCGCCAGGCAGGTGAGCGCCGGCTCCATCGCCCGCGCCTGCGCCGTGTCGAGCGGCACCAGGTCGTCGACGCCATTGGCCGCCGCCTGCGCCTGCAGGGCCTGCAGCCCGGGCAACTGCTGCGCCTCGGTCGCCACCAGCAGCTTGCCGCAGCGGCGGTGCGCCACGCCGTGCGATTCGCTGAATGCGTAGAGCTGCCGCTTGCCCGCCACGCACAGGCGGGCCTTCAGGGAACCGGCCGGGTAGTAAAGCCCCGCGTGGATGACCTCGCTGTTGCGCGAGCTGATGCCGGTGCCGATGGCGTTCTCACATTCGAGCACCAGCGTCTCGAGGCCGCGCAGCGCCAACCCGCGCGCCACCGCCAGCCCGACCACCCCAGCCCCCACCACCACTGCTTCGACACGGTCCATGCGGCATTGTCGCCAGCCCGGCCGGTCGTGCGGCGGCGTTCAGCGCGTGCGGCCCGCCGGCGCCACGTCGACCAGATGGCGCAACTGCCGCTGCAGCCGGATCTCGCCCGGCCGCAGCAGTTCGTCGCACAGGTCTTCGAGTTGCGACTTCAGCCGGTCGAAAGCCTGCGGTGCCATCAGGCACTGCAGCCCGTGCGGGCACTCCAGGCCGTCGGCGAGGCAATCGGCCTTGTCGGCGCAGCCCAGCCGCTCGTCGGCGATGAAGCGGCGGATCAGCGCCATCGCGCCATCGACATCGCTGGCCAGCACCGCATGCCGCAGTTGCATGGCCATCTCGAGCCCACTGAGAACAGCCGCGTCTTCCGGTACGGCCACCGATGCACCCATGCGCGCTCCAGGTCGGAAACACGCTGAGTGGCCTGCCGGGGCGTTCCAGTTCCCAGGTCCGTGCGGCCCCCGTGTCAGACGTAGCGGTTCAGCAGGTTCTCCATCGCCTCCTGGCGGCCCGACTTCGGCGGCACGTCGGTGTTGCGGTGGAGCACGCGCTGCGCCACCGCGTCCAGCGTCAGCTCGCCGTTGAGCACCTGCTGGCCGAACGCGCCGCGCCAGCCGGCGTAGCGCTGCTGCACCGCCGATTCGAGCTTGCCGTCCAGGATCATCCGTTCGGCCGCCAGCAGCGCGCGGGCGCACAGGTCCATCGCGCCGACGTGGCCGTGGAACAGGTCTTCGGCATCGATCGACTGGCGCCGCACCTTCGCGTCGAAGTTCAGCCCGCCGCTGGTGAAGCCGCCGGCGCGCTGGATGTGGAACATCGCGAGCGCCATTTCCGGCAGGTTGTTCGGGAACTGGTCGGTGTCCCAGCCGCACTGCATGTCGCCGCGGTTCATGTCGATCGAGCCGAAGATGCCGAGCGCGGCCGCGGTGGCGATCTCGTGCTCGAAGCTGTGGCCGGACAGCGTCGCGTGGTTGGCCTCGATGTTGACCTTCACGTCGTTCTCGAGCCCGTAGGTCTTCAGGAAACCGTACACGGTGGCGACGTCGAAGTCGTACTGGTGCTTGGTCGGCTCGCGCGGCTTCGGCTCGATCAGGATCGGGCCCTTCAGCCCGATCTTGTGCTTGTGGTCGACCGCCATCGAGAGCAGCCGGCCCATCTGCTGCAGCTCCGACTTCAGGTCGGTGTTCAGCAGCGTCTCGTAGCCCTCGCGGCCGCCCCACATCACGTAGTTGGCACCGCCCAGGCGCACGGTCGCGTCCATCGCCTCCTTGACCTGCAGCGCCGCCATCGCGAACACCTCGGGGTCGGGGTTGGTGGCCGCGCCGGACATGAAGCGCCGGTGCGAGAACAGGTTGGCCGTGCCCCACAGCAGCTTCACGCCGGTGGCCTGCTGCTTCTCGCCGAGCAGGTCGACGGTGCGGCGCAGCCACTCGACGCTCTCGCGCGGCGTGCTGCCTTCGGCGACCACGTCGCGGTCGTGGAAGCAGTAGTACGGGATGCCGAGCTTGCTGAAGAAGTCGAACGCGACATCGGCCTTCACGCGCGCCTGCTCGATCGGGTCGGCGATCTGGTGCCACGGGCGCTGGAAGCTGTCGCCGCCGAACGGGTCGCGGCCGTCCCACACGAAGCTGTGCCAGTAGCAGGCGGCGAAGCGCAGCTGCTCTTCCATGCGCTTGCCGAGCACGACGCGGTCCTTGTCGTACCAACGGAAGGCGAGCGGGTTGTCGCTCTCGGGGCCCTCGTACTTGATCGGCGCGATGCCTTTGAAAAACTCTGTCATGGCAATGTCTCCTGGTGAGGGTCAGGCTGCGGCAAAGGCGGCCCGCAGCGTCGGGTACAGCGTCTTGAAACGGTCGTGGCGGGCCCGCAGCGCGTCGCGGCGCGCCGCGGGCTCGGGCAGGTATTCGGTGTTCAGTTCGGGCGCGAGGCAGACATCGGCCTCGCTGCCGCCGGTCGCCAGCCAAGCCAGACGCGCGGCGCCCAGCGCGCCGCCGGCCTCGCCGCCGTGCACGGTGCGCACCGGCACGCCGTACAGCGTCGAGAACAGCTGCGCCCACAGCGGGCTGCGCGAGCCGCCGCCGACGATCGTCAACGGGCCGACCTCGGTGCCGGCGGCCTGCAGCGCATGCAGCCCGTCGAGCATGCCGAAGGCGACCCCTTCGAGCACCGACCAGCCGAGGTGCGCCGGCGTCGTGTCGTGCGACAGCCCGAAGAACACGCCGCGCGCCTTCGCATCGTTGTGCGGCGTGCGCTCGCCGCCCAGGTAGGGCAGGAACAGTGGCGCGGCCGCCTGGCCGGCCGCATCGAGTGCGCCGACATCCTTCAGCAGCGCGCCCTCGTCGCCCGCGCCGACCAGGTGCGTGACCCAGCTCAGGCAGCTGGCGGCCGACAGCATCACGCTCATCTGGTGCCAGCGGCCCGGCACCGCATGGCAGAACGCATGCACCGCCGACGCCGGGTTGGCACGGAAGCGGTCGGTCACGACGAACAGCACGCCGCTGGTGCCGAGCGAGATGAAGCCTTCGCCCGGGCGCACCGCGCCGATGCCGACCGCGCTGGCCGCGTTGTCGCCGCCGCCGCCGGCCACCGGAATGCCGCGCGGCAGGCCCCAGGCATCGGCCAGGGTGTCGCGCAGCTGGCCCGACACCGCACTGCCCTCGACCAGCCGCGGCATGCGTTGCTCGCTCAGGTTGCTGGCGGCCAGCAGCTCGCGCGACCAGCGGCGCTGCGCCACGTCCAGCCACAGCGTGCCGGCCGCGTCCGACATCTCGCTGACCTTCTCGCCGGTCAGCTTCAGGCGCAGCCAGTCCTTGGGCAGCAGCACGCAGCGCGTGCGCTCGAACAGTTTCGGCTCATGGCGCTGCACCCACAGCAGCTTCGGCGAGGTGAAGCCGGGCATCGCCAGGTTGCCGGCGATCTCGGGCAGCGCGGGCAACCGGCGCTGCAGCTCCAGGCATTCGGCAGCGGATCGCACGTCGTTCCACAGGATGGCCGGGCGCAGTACCTGGTCGTCCGCGTCGAGCAGCGTCGCGCCGTGCATCTGGCCCGACAGGCCGATGCCGCGCACCCGCGCGAACTCGGCCGGCGCCTGCGCGCGCAGCGCGGCCACCGCCGATTCGGTGGCGGCCCACCAGTCGGCCGGGTCCTGCTCGGACCAGCCAGGCTGCGGGCGCGACACCGTCAGGCGCGCGCCGGCAGTGGCCACGATGCGGTGGTCGTCCTGCAGCAGCAGGACCTTGACTTCCGAGGTGCCGAGGTCGATTCCGAGGTACATGGCGAGCGTCGGCGCAAGGCCGGGAGGGGCAACGCCCGCCACTTTAGTTCATCGGACAAACAAAATACACCACTCGCTTTCCCGAAGGCGAACCGGGCCGCGCCGGTGGCGACAATGCGCCGCATGACACTCACTGGCGACCAGCACCTTGTCAAACGCATCAACCGGATGGCGCTGGTGCGCCTGCTGCGCGAGGAGCCCGGGCTGTCGCGGGCCGATCTGTCGACGCACAGCGGGCTGACCAAGTCGACCATCAGCATCCTCGCGAAGGAGTTGATCGACGAGGGCTGGCTGCTCGAAGAAGAGGCGCAGCACACCGGCAGCCTCGGGCGGCGGCCGAAGCCGCTGCGGCTGAACAGCCAGCGGCTGGCGCTGATCGGTGCCGAGCTCGGCATCGACGCGATCCAGACCGCAGCCGTCACGATCAACGGCGAGGTGATCGAATCGCAGCGCACGCCGCTGCGCTCGCTGGAGCCGCAGCAGGCTTGCCACCAGCTGATCGAGCAGGTGCTGGCGCTCGCGGCCGAGGTGAAGGAGCGCCACTACCGGCTGATGGGCATCGGTGTCGGCCTGCCCGGCGCGGTCGACGAGCAGGCGGGCGTGCTGAAGTTCGCACCGAACATCGGCTGGCGCGACGTGGAGCTGGGCCGGCGGCTGTCGGGCGAGGCGGCGGCGGCGGGGCTGGCCGACGTGCCGATCTACTACCAGAACGAGGCCGACCTGGCGGCGATCGGCGAGTTCGAGTTCGGCGAGGGGCCGGCCGACGACCCGCTGATCTTCCTGAGCTGCGGCATCGGGGTAGGCGCCGGCATCGTGCTGAACGACCGGCTCTTCAGCGGCGCGAGCGGCCTGGCCGGCGAGGTCGGGCACACGATCCTGCAGATGGGCGGGCCGATGTGCTCCTGCGGCCGGCGCGGCTGTGCCGAGGCCTTGATCGGCGCACGGAACATCGCGACGTCGGAAGACGCGGCGCGTGCCGGGGGCTACCTCGGCGTGCTGATCCAGAACGTGTGGATGACCTTCAACCCGACGGTGATCGTGCTCGGCGGCGAGACGGTCGAGCGCGGTGCCGAGTTCCTCGACCCCGCGCTGTCGGCGGTGCAGCAGTTCGCGACCGAGGCCGGCATCGCGGCGCCGCAGATCCGCATCGCGCGGTACGGCTCATTGGCGACGGCGGTGGGCGGAGCGGCTTACGTGTTGCACTGCATGCTGCGCCCGATCTACGGCTAGCCAATCCGGGACGCCGTCGTTCAAGCGTGCAGCTTGTCCCAATACGACGCCGCTTTTCCGACCCAGCTGCAATAGTGCGGATCGTTCAGCGCATAGAACGGGATGCCGCGCGAGACGAATTTCTCGACCTCGTGGCCCAGTGAGCGGTCCCCGGCCGGCAGGCGCTCGACTTCGACCTCCAGCGCATGCAGCGCGATCGCACGCTGCATCGGGTTCGGTGCCATCAGCTGGCGGCGCAGCGTCTGCGAGTCGACGACAGAGGTTTCCAGGTCCATTCAAGACTCCAACAACATTCGGAAGAGGTTCGTGCAAGTTCGGCCGTTTTGCAGCCGGCTTGAGGAACCCCGGGGGCCCAAGTGCGCAGAAGTCTTCCATGTGCGCCGGTTACGTGACCGTGTTGCGGGTAACAGCGTGTTGAAGCCCGCTCGGGTGCGACGCAGTTCACGGTCCGGCATCCCCAACCTGGGGGATGGGCGCACTGTCACGCGTCCGATGTATCGTCGCGCCCTCGCAGTAACCAACGGCTTTTCCGAAGTGACCACCTCCCGCCTTCGCCTTGCTGCCCTCGCCGGGCTGATTTCGCTCCTTCCGCTGTTCGCCACGACCGCCTCGGCGCAGGTGCGCGGCATCGGCGCTTCGTTCCCGTCGAAGGTCTACGAGCGCTGGGCCAGGACCTACGAGCAGCAGACCGCCGGCGCCGCCGTCAGCTACAAGGCCACCGGATCCGGCGACGGCGTGAAGCAGATCAGCGCGCGCGCCGTCGACTTCGGCGGCAGCGACACGCCGCTGCCCGCCGACGAGCTGACGAAGCGCAAGCTGGTGCAGGTGCCGATGCTGATCGGCGGCATCGTGCCGGTGGTGAAGCTGCCGGGCATCGGCGCGAACAAGCTGCAGCTGTCCGGCGATGTGCTGGCCGATGTCATGGCCGCGCGCATCGCGAAGTGGAACGATCCGCGCATCGCGGCGCAGAACCCGGGTGTCGCGCTGCCGGCGCTGCGCATCCAGCGCATCGTGCGCGCCGATCGTTCCGGCACCACCGAAGGCTTCACCCGCTACCTGTCGGAGGTGTCGCCGGCCTTCAAGGCCGAGATCGGCGCGGGCCAGGCACCGAAGTGGCCGGGCCAGGTCGTCACCGCCGAAGGCAACGACGGGATGGTGAAGGCGCTCGCGGAGACCGACGGCGGCATCGCCTACGTCAGCTACGACCGCGTCGTGAAGGACGAGCTCGCGGGGGTGCGGCTGGTCAACGGCTCGGGTGTCGCGGTGGCGGCATCGGAAGCGGGCTTTCGTGCGGCGATCCTCGACAGCGACGTCTCGCGCGCCGGCAACGACCTGGCGTCGCTGATGAACCGCCCGGCCAGCGGCGCGTGGCCGATCACGCAGACGAGCTTCGTGCTGTTCGACGCCGAACCGGCCGATGCCGAGCGCGCTGCGCAGGGCATGCGTTTCCTCTACTGGTGCCTGATGCACGGCGACGACCTGACGCGCGGCACCGGCTTCGCGCCGCTGCCGGTGAACCTGCAGGCGCGGCTGACGGCGCGCTTCGCGGGGGTGCGGGCGAAGGACGGGCGGGCGCCTCAGTACATGAATTTCTGATCTTCGTTGGTTCTTCGGTGCGTCGCGGCGGGTGAGGGGATGGGCTGGGCCGGGGGCTCATGCCGGGACGGTCGGCCCTGGCGGGCCGACTCCACTGCGAAGATCGGCTTTGGGGATGGCGGGCGCAGCCCGCTTCGTGGACTGACTCATCGGCACTGTCTGACCACAGCGAACGAAGTGAGCGGCGGGAGTTTCGGCGACGGGCCATGAAGCCAGTCAGCGGAGGGAAGTCATCGGCCCCGCCAGGGGCCGATGACCGCCCCCGACGGCGCGCCACAGCCTCCCCACCCGCGCCTTTGCACGCTCAGACGCCGCCCAGCTTCAATATACCTCTGGCACGATCATCTGCTCCGGCACCGGCTGCCGGAAATAGTCGTCGTGCCGCACCCGCTGCGGCAACTCGATCGGCGCATGTTCGACCTCGCGGTACGGCAGCTGCCCCAGCAAATGCGCGATGCAGTTCAGCCGCGCCTTCTTCTTGTCGACCGCCTGCACCACCCACCACGGCGCCTCCGGGATGTGGGTGCGCTCCAGCATGATCTCCTTGGCCTTGGTGTAGTCCTCCCAGCGGCGGCGCGACTCCAGGTCCATCGGGCTCAGCTTCCACTGCTTCAGCGGGTCGTGGATTCGGCCGAGGAAACGCAGGTGCTGCTCCTCGTCGGTGATCGAGAACCAGTACTTCAGCAGCACGATGCCCGAACGCACCAGCATCTTCTCGAACTCGGGCACGGTGCGGAAGAACTCCTCGTACTCGTCGTCGGTGCAGAACCCCATCACCCGCTCGACGCCGGCGCGGTTGTACCAGCTGCGGTCGAACAGCACGATCTCGCCGGCCGCTGGCAGGTGCGTCGCATAGCGCTGGAAATACCACTGCGTGCGCTCGCGATCGTTGGGCGCCGGCAGCGCCGCGACGCGGCACACGCGCGGGTTCAGCCGCTGCGTGATGCGCTTGATGACGCCGCCCTTGCCGGCCGCATCGCGCCCCTCGAACAGGATCACCACCTTCTGGCGCGTGCCGACCACCCAGTCCTGCAGCTTCACCAGCTCGCCCTGCAGCCGGAACAGCTCGCGGAAGTAACTGCGGCGCGCTTCGCGGTCCGACGGCGTGCCGTCGGGGTCGCGGTCCTCGATCTCCAGCTCGAGCTCCTCGTCGTAGCTGTCCATCAGGTCGCGGTGGATGCGCTGCATCCACTCGTCTTGCTCGGGGTTCACGCTCATGGTGTGTACGGCAGGTTGGAAGGAGACACAGGTGCCCGACGGTGCAACAGCCCGATGACGGGATCGTGACAGCCGGCTGTCATCCGGCCGTCACGACACCGTCCGACGATCCGGCCATGAACACGACCACCGCCGGAACCCTGCCGCCCTCGTCGCGCCCCAAGCTGGACAGCAAGCCCGGACCGCTGACGGCGATCCTGTTCGTCGGCCTGCTCGCCGCCGGGCTGCTGTTCACCGGCTACAGCCTCGTTGGCGACATCAGCGAGGCCGGCACGCCCGCCACCACCTGGGTGCCGTTCCTGCTGCTGGGCGTGGCGCTGCTGATCGCGCTCGGCTTCGAGTTCGTCAACGGCTTCCACGACACCGCGAACGCGGTCGCGACCGTGATCTACACCCATTCGATGCCGCCGAACATCGCCGTCGTCTGGTCGGGCTTCTTCAACTTCCTCGGCGTGCTGGTGTCCAGCGGCGCGGTGGCCTTCGGCATCATCTCGCTGCTGCCGGTCGAGCTGATCCTGCAGGTCGGCTCGGGCGCCGGCTTCGCGATGGTGTTCGCGCTGCTGATCGCCGCCATCGTCTGGAACCTCGGCACCTGGTGGCTCGGGCTGCCGGCCTCGTCGTCGCACACGCTGATCGGCTCGATCATCGGCGTCGGCATCGCGAACGCGCTGATGCACGGCCGCGACGGCACCAGCGGCGTCGACTGGGCGCAGGCCACCAAGGTCGGCTACTCGCTGCTGCTGTCGCCGCTGGTCGGCTTCGGCTGCGCGGCGCTGCTGCTGGTCGCGCTGCGCGCCTTCGTGAAAAACCGGGCGCTCTACGAAGAGCCGAAAGGCAACCAACCGCCGCCGTGGTGGATCCGCGGCCTGCTGGTGCTGACCTGCACCGGCGTGTCGTTCGCGCACGGCTCGAACGACGGCCAGAAAGGCATGGGGCTGATCATGCTGATCCTGGTCGGCACGGTGCCGATGGCCTACGCGCTGAACCGCGCGATGCCGGTCGACCAGGTGACGCAGTTCGCCGCGATGGCACAGGCCACGCAGACCTCGCTGCAGCGCGGCGCCCCCGCCGCGGCATCGGCCGACCCGCGCAAGACGCTGTCCGACTACGTGCGCACCAAGGCACTGACCCCCGACGTGGTGCCGGCGCTCGCCGCGATGGCCGGCCGCATCGGCCAGCAGGTGAAGCAGCACGGCTCGCTGGCCCGCGTGCCGGTCGACGCGGTCGCGAACGTGCGTAACGACATGTATCTCGCTTCGGAGGCGATCCGCTTCCTCGACAAGGCCGACGGCACCGGCATCGATGCCGATGCGCGCGCCAACCTGAAGGCCTTCAAGAAGCAGATCGACGACGCGACGAAGTTCATCCCGCTGTGGGTGAAGGTGGCCGTCGCGATCGCGCTGGGGCTGGGCACGATGGTCGGCTGGAAGCGCATCGTGGTCACCGTCGGCGAGAAGATCGGCAAGACCCATCTGACCTATGCGCAAGGGGCGTCGGCCGAGCTGGTCGCGATGATGACGATCGGGGCGGCCGACGTCTACGGCCTGCCGGTCTCGACCACGCACGTGCTGTCGTCCGGCGTGGCCGGCACGATGGCCGCCAACCGCTCGGGGTTGCAGATGTCGACCATCCGCAACCTGCTGATGGCGTGGGTGCTGACGCTGCCGGCGGCGATCCTGCTGTCGGGGTCGCTGTACTGGCTGTTCACGCACCTGTTCTGACGGGGCGCGCGCGTGGACGACACACCCCCGTTCGGGCGTGTGGGGTCCCGCGTTTCGCCCGAATGGGTGGTTTGCCTCCTGCGCGCTCAGCGCATACGATGCGCGCTTGCTTGAGCGTCGATGAGGCCTCCCCTGCGATGAATCCTGTTCTGCACACTGGCGCCGAATCCACGGCCGCTGCCGTGTCCGCCCACCCGAAGGTCCTGATCGTCGACGACCACGCGCTGCTGCGCGTCGGCATCGTCACCAGCCTGTCGGCCATCGAGGGCACGCCGCTCGAGCTGATCGAGGCGAGCACGCTGCACGACGCGATCGAGGCCTACCGTGCCCACCCCGACACCACGCTGGTGCTGCTCGACCTGAACATGCCCGACTGCAAGGGGCTGCAGGGCCTGAAGCAGTTCCTCGAAACCTTTCCGCAGGCGCGCGTTGCCGTCATCAGCGGCACGCAGGATGAATTCGTGATCGGCCAGGTGCGCGCGCTCGGCGCCGTCGGCTACGTCACCAAGGGCCAGGCGCCGGGCTCGATGTGCGACATCGTGCTCTCGCTGCTGTCGGCCGCGCCCGGCGGCGCCAACGGCCATGGCGCCCACCACGGCGCCAGCGGGCGCTTCCCGCGCTTCCCGAGCTCGTCCAGCTACGACCGCGTCGCCGAACTCGGCCCGCGCCATCTCGAGATCCTCGAACTGGTGCTGTCCGGCTGCTCCAACCAGGAGATCAGCACCGCCACCGGCCTGTCGCTCGGCACCATCAAGAACTACGTGTCGACGATCCTGCTCGCGCTCGACGTCAAGTCGCGCTCGCACCTGATCAGCCTGTTCCGCTGAGTGTTCCGTTGAACAGTCCGGTGAACACGCGGCCGCCCGTGGTGTTCCGCATCGCGCCTTCGGCCGCCCACGACGCGCACGACGAAGGCCAGGAACGCCGCCGCGAGCGCACCGCCGCGTCGCAGGTGGAGCGCTTGTTCCGGCAGGCCTACCGGTCGATCGCGGGGGCATTCGCGGTCGCGCTGCTCGGCTGGGGCGTGTTCGCGCTGCTGACCGACGAGCCCCGCGTGCTGTGGTGGTCGGCTGCGATGCACAGCGTGCAGGGGTTGCAGCTGCTGCTGGCCTGGCGATTCCGGCGCCAGGGCCGCGCCGCGCTCGCCGAGCCGCAGCAGTGGTTGCGGCGCTACCTGGTCGTGCTGGCGCTGTCGTCCACCGTGTGGGGCGCTGCCGCCTGGTGGCTGCTGCCGAGCACCAACTGGACGGCGACCTCGTGGCTGGTCGGCGTGCTGCTCGCGGTGGCCGCCGCCGGCGCGCACCTCGCGACGCCGTACCGGCCGGCCATCTACTGCTGGCTGCTGCCGGTGCTGCTCCCGCTGGTCGCGGTTCTGCTGCACGAGGGGCTGCCGCTGTCGCTGACGCTCGGCTCGCTGGTGGCGGTGTCGGGCCTGGTGATCGGCGTGTTCGCGCTGTCGCGCCACCGGCTGCTGATGCGCGAACTGCAGACCAAGCTCGACAACGACGCGCTGGTGCGCGCGCTGCGCCAGCAGGTGTTCCTGGTGGAGCGGGCGAACCGCGAGAAGAGCCGCTTCCTGGCGTCGGCCAGCCACGACCTGCGACAGCCGATGCATGCGCTCGGCCTGTTCGCCGCGACGCTGCAGAAGCAGCTCGGCAGCTCGCCTCTGCAGCCGATGGTGACGAACATGATCCGCTCGATCGACGCGCTGGAGCAGAGCTTCACGTCGATGCTCGACATCTCGAAGCTGGACGCCGGCGTGATCGAGCCGAACCTGCAGTCGTTCCCGATCCGCGACCTGTTCCGGGTACTGCACATGCACTGCAGCGGGCAGGCCGAGGAGCTCGGCTTGTCGCTGCGCTTCAAGCCGGGCGGCAAGATCGTCACCAGCGACCCGCACCTGCTGGAGCGGGTGCTGAGCAACCTGATCCACAACGCGATCCGCTACACGAACGAAGGCGGCCTGGTGGTGGTGGCACGCAACCGGCGGCAGCACGTGAGCATCGAGGTGTGGGACACCGGCATCGGCATGGCCGAGGACGAGCTGCCGAAGGTCTTCGACGAGTTCTACCAGGTCGGCAACCCGGGGCGCGACCGCACGCGCGGGCTGGGCATGGGACTGGCCATCGTCAAGCGGCTGGTGGTGCTGATGGGACACCGGCTGGAGGTAGCATCGACGCCGGGCCGCGGAACGGTGTTCCGCATCCTGATCAAGCAGACCGAGCTGGTCGAGATGGACAACATGGTGATCGCCGCCGACACCGTGCCGGCCGAGGTGGATGCGAACCGCACGGTGCTGCTGATCGACGACGAGGAGATCATCCGCGAGGGCATGCGCGAGCTGCTGCAGACCTGGGGCTACCACGTGCTGACGGCCGGCACCATCCTCGAAGCCTGCACCGAGGTGCGCCGCCACGCCGGCGTGATCGACGTCGTGGTGTCGGACCTGCGGCTCGCGAACGACGAGGACGGCATCGCGGCGATCGAGCGGGTGCGCGAGTTCTACGGCGCGCCGCTGCCGGCGCTGCTGATCACCGGCGATACGTCGCCGGAGCAGGTGAAGCGGGTGCACGACAGCGGGCACCAGGTGTTGTTCAAGCCGGTGCGGACAAGGGAGTTGTATGCGGTGTTGAGGGCGGTGCCTTGACAAACTGAACCAAACGGCGACGCAAGGCCACTCAGGCAAGCCTCGACCACACTGGAGCCCGCCATGGAAACGAAGCTCACCGCCGTTGCGACTGGCCATCGGAGGCAAATCGTCAGCGAGCCGCTCAAGACCAAGCTCGGCGGGATGGGCAGTCGCCGGCGCCGCGCCGATGCCAGGAGCGCAGCCACGAGCGAAGTCCAACGCCACGGTCTGGTTCGCCTCGATTTCTCGCGCCGAACGCTGACCTCGGACGAACTCGCGCAGGCCATCGGAGACCTGACGACCCATCACGTTCAGAGCCTGAACTTCGGCGCAACGCAGCTCGACGAGGACAAGGTCCGGCGGATTGCCAAGGCATTGCTGACGAACACGTCGCTTGCCGAACTGAACCTGTTCAACTGTGGCCTCGACTCGACAGCAGTCGATCTCCTGGCCGCTGCGCTGCGCAGCCATGCCACGCTGCGGTCGCTGACGCTCGGTTGCGCCAACGCAGCTGCATCTGGCGGATCTCTTGCAGCACTCGTGAACGCCAACCGCGGCCTGCGGTGGCTTGATCTCTCATGGTCCGGCCTCGACGGGGCGGCCCTGTGCACGATCTTCAACGCGCTGCCTGAAAACACCGGCCTGGACATGATCCGGCTGCGGGGGCTGAGTATTCCGACGGAGGCAGTATCCGCGTTGTCGGCTGCGCTGCGCCGTGCTGTCGGCTCGCTCGCCGCGATCGATCTGTCGGGCTGCAGCATCGATGAATGCGACGTGGAGCGATTGGCAGACAGCGTGGCCGAGAGTGGACTGTGGGCCATCGAACTGAAGGGAATTCCCATGCCCGCGTCGCAGCGCGCACGGCTTGACAGGGTCCTGTCGGCGAACCGCGGTCGCTCCGCGGCCGCGGGTGGCCTGTCGAAATGCCTGGCTGCCGAGCGGCACCTGCCCCTGGATCTCTGCGCAGAAATCCTGCGGCGTATTCCTCTCGATGCCGAAGGACTCGGGACCTTGAGAAATCTGCGCGCATGGGCAGGTACCTCCGAGCAGGTCAATCCTGGGTCTGCTGATTGAATATCACATCCGTCAACCGTCCAAAGGCGACAGGCTCGTCATGGGTGTCGACCACACGCATCAACTTCCGGAATGCCGATTCGAGTTCGTCCGTGACCTCGATGGACAGCCAGATGACGACTCTCCCTGCCGTTTCCTGGTCTTCGCCGACCATATGGAGCATTCCGTTGAGCGCGCGCCCTATTGCCGCCCTGGTGAAGGGCTTGCGAAAGGCGATCTGATCGAGGTCCGTTTTCAGAGTCTTCAATTCCTCCCGGAGGCTGGTGGCGCTGCCCGCGTCGACAGCGTCCGCAAGACGGACCATGGAGCCGAAGAAGCTGGTTGCCACCTGACGCCGGCAGTCCGGGTCCGCAATTTCCATCGCATCAATGACGGCATCGCGAAACCGCACCGCCAGGGGTTCCAGCAACTCCCGCCTCTCCTCGATAGAAGCCTGCTTCAACGGCAGCTTTTTCACAGCCTCCTGGAGGTCCGCCCTTGCGGCAAGGATCATCGAGCGTGTCGGCTGAACGGCCTGTTGCTCGTATTCATGTGCCGCAATCCGGGGTGCGATCTCGTCCAGTGTCTTGTTGACGGCGTTCTCGTCATCCGAACGCAGCCCCTGCAGGGTCTTCTCCAACGACCTATCGGATTGCCCGATGTCGCAAAAGTCCTCCAACAGCTCGATGCGGTCTTTCTCTTCTTTCATCGGGGCATCGAGCAACTGCAGCAGCCCCTGCCTCACCTGACTACGCTCGAACTGATTCGAATCACTGAGCTGACCGAGTGCCTCATTGAAGGGAGTGCTGTCCTCCCGCAAGGCGCCCGAATGCATCCACCACTGGCGCACGAAGTGCCCGCGCACCTCGCCCTCATGACAGGCGCCGGTCCACGACTGCCAGAGATCGTTCACGGTGTCATAGGGGGACTCGATTTCTGAAGTGGACGCTTCCTGCATCAGCTTCTTCAATGCCATGTCCAACTGCTGCTCGACATAGCGCAAACCGCTGCCCTCGTTCTTCACATCAGAGAGGGCCTGCTTCATGTCCTGGACGGTCATGCCCTGCTTGATTCGACGCAGGCTCGTGATGACCTCCCCGAGACGGGCAATGTCATGCGACGGCTTGGTGGTCTCCTCGCGATGCTCGTCGTCCGGTGCGAAGATGGCATCCAGGTCGCGCTGATGAGTTTTCAGCAGCGCGCGGCAATGCGAGGCAAATTCCTTGTTTCCGCTTGATTCCGCATGTCGTACGAGCTCGTTCCTGAGCATATTCACTGCTTTTCGCAACCGGGCCGGTCGCGAAGGGGTGACCGCATTCGCCATCGTGTGCTCGACCGTCTCCAGCAAGTCCTCCAGGATCTGTGCCTCCTGACCGGGAACAATGAATTCGACGTCGGGACGAGCGTCGTCACTTTGCTCGAAGAACCTCAGCACTCTCTTGGCCGACGGTGAATGACGCTCGAACGTCGCCAGCTTCACTTCTTCGTCAAAGCTCACTTGCTGTCCTTGCTTGCGCGCGGAGCCGGGCTTGCGCAGGATGCTCGAGCCAGGCTCCTGCCCGTTCCATGGTTCGGGCAGAGACGCGCGCTTGGCGTGAACTCGTTGCTCATACATGTCGCTCCTGAGCTGAATCGGCGTCGTCGACACCTTTTTCTTGCGGACGCCATCCTCGTGCGGCGCCTGCAGTGGAACGGTTCCACGATCCTGAAAAACGATCCCACGATCCCTGGAAGAGGGTGCCTTCATAGACTGCTCCAACAATGACGGCGTCCCGGGGAGACATTCCCCAGGTCGCATCAGTGGCGCGGCATCGGTTGCAGTTCCATGGCAAGTCGGTTCGTCAGGTCGTGTCCACGCACGAATACCGGCGAAACGTGGCGGGCGGTGACCAACGGTCTGAGACGTCTTCACCGCCGCGCTTCAACGCCGTGTCAATCGCGCTGTGACAGCTTGGCGATCTGGTGAGCGACCTCGGCGATCAGTGGCCGGAATTCCGCCGAGAGCCGATTCAGGTCACCACCGAGCATGGCCCACTGGTCGATCAACGCCTCCAGGGCATTTCCCACGGCGACCGACGATCCCATCCCTTCGCAGAGCGAGTCCAGCGCAACGTAAGCCCGCTCGGCGGCCACGTCGAACTTGCGCTCGCTGAGCAGGTAGGTACTGGCGAGGACATTGGTGACGACGATCTCAAGGGTCTCGACCTGCCAGTACTCCCGCAGCATGCCCGGGTCGGCCATGTGATCCGCGATCAGGCCGAGTTCGTCCTTCACCACATCGGCCTCACCGCGCAGAGCAGCCTTGGTCAGCACGCCACGGAACAGGGCAATCAGCGCCAGCCTGCGCGAAGTCCCTGCCCAATCCAACCCATGGCATCTCCCGGCAACCGCCAGCACGCGGCCGGAGACATTCGATATCAGCGCCGACAAGGCCCTGGCTCGCGCCGACTTCAATGGCAGCTTGCCGATCGCTTCAGTCCGCGCACAGGCGTCGCTCAAGAGCTGCAAGGCTTCCTGCTCCAACGCAGAAGGTTGAGCCAGCGCCTGCGACAGACGTGGCGGCGGAGCAAACGAGACGAGGTGTTCGTCCGGTGCGAACCCGACCTTCTTCATGGGCCCGGATTTCTGCTCGGGCCTGGCCTTCTTTCCGGGCCTGAGCCCAGGCGCTTCGCCGGCGTCCTCCGGGTGAAGCGCTGCCCGCTTGAGGCCGATACCGGCCATCAACTTCACCTTCTTGACCTTCTTTCTCACCTTGGGCGGCCTCGTGATCTCTTCAAGCTTCCTGCTGAGTGATCCGGCCACATGGCCTGAGTGCGGGCCTTTACCTCCACCAATGCGATCGCTGTTCTTCTTCAAAGCAGACTTCCCGTCATTGAACAGCCACCTCTGTAACAGCGAGCGTCGGAAAGTTCACGCGCCACGCGCCCCCCTAGAACACCCACCGACTCACCTTGGTCACTTTGTGGCCGCCCCCCTGCCTCCTAGCATCGCCTCGCGATTGCGCTCACGCGCGGCCCGCGGCATGCGCGGGCCGGCATGCACCGAAAGGCATAGGTTGTGTTGATTCCTTCAGTTCGTGCGGGCTGCGTGGCGATGGCGTGCGCCCTGCTGCTGGCCACCGCGGCCCAGGCCCAGTCGGCCGCCACGGCCGACGGCCTCGCCCCCGCCAACACGCAAGCCCGCGACGCGCTCGCGCGCCAGCGCGACGCCGAAAGCCTGTTCTCCGTCAGCGCCGAAGGCAAGGCGCTCTACGAACGCGACGTCGTCAAGCTCGACGGCTACGGCTACTGCGGCCGCTCGATCGCGCTCGCCGAACAGGGCGAGTTCCGCCAGAGCATCCGCGCCGCCAGCAAGGCGCTGCACCTCGGCCAGGCCGACGACAACGACGACTTGAAGTCGCTGGCGCAGCGCGACCTGGCGATCGCCTACAACTACGCCGGCCTGCTCGACGAGGCCGAGCGCTTCGCCAACGGCTCGCTCGCGCTGACGCCGAAGAATCCGCAGCAGGCCCACGCGCCGTCGCTGAAGGTGCTCGGCGACATCGCGGTGCGCCGCGCCCGCTACGGCGACGCGGCCGGCTACTACGGCCGCAGCATCGCGCTCGCGAGCGACCGCTTCCGCCCGCTGGTGCAGGTGTCGCTCGCCAACGCCTACACCGCCGCCGGCCGCGCGCCCGAGGCGCTGAAGCAGCTCGACCAGGTGCCGGTGCGCGAGGCCGACAAGCTCGGCCCGTTCTACAAGCGCAGCCGCGCCAACGCGCTGCTCGGCAGCGCGCAGCCGAACGAGGCGCTGCTGCTGTTCAAGCAGGTGCTCGCCGACCCCGGCACCGGCGACGCCGCCTACCACCGGCTGTGGGCCTCCGAAGGCATCGCGCGCGTCGAGGTCGCGCGCGGCGACAAGGCGGCCGCGCTCACGTCCTACCTCGACACCGTGCAGCAGGCCGAACGGCTGCGCAGCAAATTCACCAGCGAAGAATTCAAGACCGGCCTGTTCGGCGACATCCAGCAGGTGTTCGACGCCGCGCTGAACCTGAGCCTGGACGCGCGCAACTACGAAGCGGCGTGGACGCTGTCCGAAGCCTCGCGCTCGCGCCAGCTGCTCGACTCGATCCGCGACCGGGCGAGCGACACGCTGGCGCAGGAACGGGTGTCGCTGGCCGAACTGCAGCGCTCGCTCGGTGCCGGCGATGCAGTGCTGCAGTTTCACGTGCTCGCCGACCGCAGCATCGTCTGGCTGGTCACCCGCAGCGGGCTGTCGGCCGCGGTGATCCCGCAAGGCCAGGCCTCGCTTGCGAAGCAGGTCGACGGCTTCCGCAGCAGCGTCATCGAACGCCGCCGCGACACCACTGCGCTCGCACAACAGCTCTACAAGTCGCTGCTGTCGGGCGTCGACCTCGGCCAGACGGACGACAAAAGCACCCGCCGCCTGTTCGTCGTGCCGCACGGCCCGCTGCACTACCTGCCATTCCAGGCGCTGCACGACGGCCGCGGCTTCCTGGTCGAGCGCAGCGCGCTGGCGGTGTGGCCGTCGGCGGCGGTCGGCTCGAAGCTGCTGGCACGCGGCAATGCGCAGGCCTCGTCGCTGCTCGGCTTCGGCAACCCGGCCACCGACCGCGACGTGCCGCCGCTGCCGGGCGCCGAACGCGAGGTGCAGAAGGTGGCCCGGCAGTTCGGCCGCAGCGAGGTCTTCGTGCAGCAAGAGGCCACCAAGCAGCGCTTCAAGGAAGGCGCCGCGTCGGCCAGCGTCGTGCACATCGCCGCGCACGCCGAGCTCGACGAGGTCGACCCGCTGTTCTCGCGCGTGCTGCTGGCGTCCACGCCGAGCGAGCCCGGGCTGCTGGAAGCGCGCGACATCTACAACCTGAAGCTCGACGGCGTGCGGCTGATGACGCTGTCGGCCTGCGAGAGCGGGCTCGGCAAGGTCGCGCGCGGCGACGAGATCGTCGGCTTCACGCACTCGATCCTGTCGGCCGGCGCGAACAGCATCGTCGCGTCGCTGTGGCCGGTGGCCGACGAATCCACCGACCTGCTGATGACGCGGCTGTACCGCGAACTGGCAGGCGGCCGCGACCTGATGGGCGCAATGCAGCAGGCCGAGCTGGAGGTGCAGAAGAACCGCCGCTTCGCGCACCCGTTCTTCTGGGCCCCGTTCAACGTGATCGGCAACGGCCGCCTGCAGGTCTTCAATGCGGTGGCCGCGCGATGAGAAGCAGCATGACCCAACTTCCCCTTCGCTCGCTGCCGATGGCGCTGGCCCTGGCCTTCCCGCTGGTGGCGCACGGCCAGGCCGGAGCCCCGGCGCTGCGCAATGCGCCGCAGCCGGCCGACGCCGCCTCTGCGCCGCGCGCCGCCGCGAAGCCCGTCGTCAGGTTCACGATCAGCTCGGTGCGCTTCACGCCCACCAGGGCGGTGCCCGAGGCCGAGCTGCAGCAGGTCGTCCAGCCCTGGTTGAACCGCGAGATCGCCGCCACCGACCTGGCGGTGGTCGCGGTCGCGCTGCGCCGTTTCTACGAGGAGCGCGGCTACGGCCTGGTCGGTGTCGGCTTCCCGACGCAGGACCTGGCGCAGGGCGTGCTGCAGATCGCGATCGTCGAGCCGCGCATCGCCCGCGTGACGGTCGAGAGCCCCGACAAGCCGCCGATCTCGCCGCAGAAGATCAGCGCGGTGCTGGCACGCAACGGCATCGCGAAGGACGAGCCGCTCGACGTGCTGGCGCTCGACCGCGCGATGTACACGCTGAACGACTGGCCCGGCGTCGGCGCCAAGTCGACGCTGCTGCCGACCGGCGACGAAGGCCGCTACACGATCGCGGTGCAGACCGAGGCGCGCCGCGGCTGGGATGCAAGCGTCGATGCCGACAACTACGGCTCCGAGGTCAGCGGCAGGTACCGCGCCGGCGCGCTGCTGCGCTGGAACAACCCGACCGGCTCGGGTGACAACCTCGACCTGCGCGCGTCGGTCTCCAGCGGCAAGGGCACGCTGGTCGGCCGGCTCGGCTACGAGGTCCCGCTCGGCGCGAGCGCGTGGCGGCTCGGCGCCGGCATCTCGCGCGTCGAGTACGAACTCGGCCAGGACTTCGCCGGTGCCGGCGCGGTCGGCTCGGCCAACGTCGCCGACGTGTCGCTGTCGTACCCCTTCATCCGCACCCGCGACCGCAACCTGGTCGGCCGCTTTGCGGTCACGAGCAAGAAGCTGGTCGACGAGTTCGGCGACACCACCGAGAAGAAGATCCGCGGCGGCGAGTTCGGCCTGTCGTTCGAGAACCGCGACGCCTTTGCCGGCGGCGGCTTCACCGGCGGCAACCTCTCGCTGCAGTTCGGCAAGCTCGACATCGAGAGCGCGTATTACCGCGATTACGACAGCGGCCTCGGCGACCGCGCGACGCAGGGCAGCTTCCGCAAGCTCGGCGTGCAGGTCAACCGCTTGCAGGCCATCGTGCCGCGCGTCTCGCTGTTCGTCGGCCTGGTCGGCCAGTTCGCCAGCAAGAACCTCGACAACGCCGAGAAGATGACGCTCGGCGGCGCGCGCGGCGTGCGCGCCTACCCGTCGGCCGAAGGCTCGTCGGACGAGGCCGCGGTGCTGAACGCCGAGCTGCGGCTGTGGATCGACCCGCAGTGGACGACTTTCGTGTTCCACGACGCCGGCCACGGCAAGCGCTTCAAGCGCCCGGATGCCGACGGCCGGCCGAACACGCTGAACCTGCACGGCTCGGGCCTGGGCGTGCAGTACACCAACGCCGAGCTCTTCACGCTGAAGGCCGCAGTCGCGCGGCGCGGCGACGAGCCCGTCACCTCCGAAGCCGACGACAAGCGCACCCGCTTCCTGGTCGAGCTGCAGCACGGCTTTTGAGTACGCCACCGAGGATCCCGCCATGGCAACCCGCAATCGCTCTCTCGTGTCGTCCCTGGGGTCATCCCATGCGTTCCAGCCGCGCCTGCTGCCGGTCGCGCTGGCCGCGGCCCTCGCGCTCGGCGGCACCGCCATCGCCGCGCCGCCGGTCACGCAGCTGCCGGTCGTCAGGCCCGGTGGCGCGCAGATCAACGCCACCGTCGGCACCGCCACCGGCGGCGCGAACCCGACGCTCGCGGTCACGCAGAACGCCAGCGCCGCCAACCGCGCGCTGGTCGAGTGGGAGAGCTTCAGCGTCGGCAGCAGCGCGAAAGTCACCTTCACGCAGCCGAACTCGCAGAGCATCCTGATCAACCGCGTGACCGGCAATGCCAACGGCATCCCGGCCAGCGAGATCTACGGCGGCATCAGCGCCAACGGCCGGGTCTTCCTCGTCAACCCGACCGGCATCGTGTTCGGATCGAACGCGCAGGTGAACGTCGGCTCGCTGGTCGCGACCACGCTCGACCTGTCTGCCAGCATGACGGCCAACAACTACGCCGGCTTCGTCAACGGCAGCGGCGGCATCGACTTCGAGACCACCGTGGCGCCGGCCGGCGGGCGCAGCGTGCAGGTGCTCGAGGCCGTGAACCCGCTGGTGCCGCAGATCCAGGCCGGCGACGGTGGCTCGATCCTGCTGATCGGGCGCGACGGCGTCGAGCAGTCGGGCACCATCAGTGCGCCGCGCGGCTCGATCACGCTGACCTCGAGCGGGGCCGCGACGCTGGCGCCGGTCACCACCAGCGGTTTCATCGAGATCGCGGTCGACACGCCGGCCCAGCGCAGCAGCGGCGTGCTGCTGGGCACCGGCTCGCAGACGCTGGCCAGCGGCGGTGCGATCCGCATCGGCGCGGCCGCCGAAGAAGGCGGCACGCGCAGCGAGACGATCACGATCCAGGGCGTGGTCAGCACCGACAGCACGACCGGCGCGGGCGGCACCATCGACATCGATGCCGGCAGCGATGCGGCGTCGAAACTGGTCCTGAGCGGCGATGCGGTGCTCGGCGCCAGCAGCACGGTCGGCCGGGGCGGGCGCATCACGCTGGGCGGGCGCGACATCGCGCTGGACAACACGGGCAAGGTCTCGGTGGCCGCCGATGGCGCGACCGGCGGCGGCAGCATCGCGATGGGCGACACCGACACCGGCTCGCTGGTGATCGCCAGCAACGCCGTCGTCAGCGCCGATGCCACCGGCTCCGGCGATGGCGGATCGATCGCGATGCAGGCGATGCTGAACCGCATGGTGTCGGCCTCGCCGACCGGCCTGCCGCGCGTCGAATTCGGCGTGCTCGAGATGTACGGCACGCTGCATGCGCGCGGCGGCGTCAATGGCGGCAACGGCGGCAGCATCGAGACCTCGGGCCTCGCGATGACGGCCAGCCTGGCCGACAGCACCTCGGGCACGCTGATCGGCCGCGGCACGGTCGACGCGGGCCCGCGTGCGGCGGGCGGCCAGGCCGGCACCTGGGTGCTGGACCCGTTCGACGTGACGATCTCGACCAGCGGAGCCACCACCACCGACGGCTTGTTCACCCCGACGGGTCCGGGCGCCAACATCCGCGCGGACAACCTCTCGGCCGCACTCGACAGCGGCACCAGCGTGGAAGTCTCGACCGGCTCCGGCAACAACGGCAGCGCGGCCGGCACCATCACGCTGGCCGACAACACCGCCATCGTGCGCAGCGCGGGCACCGTCGCGACCGTCCTGACGCTGCGGGCGCACGACAGCATCGCGATCGGCACCGGCAGCTCGATCGCCGTGAAGGGCGCCGGCCCGCTGGACGTCAACCTGCTGAGCGACCTGGACGGCAACGGCGGCGGCAACATCAGCCTCAACGGCGCGGCGATCGCGACCGGTGGCGGCAACCTGCTGTTGAGCGGCGGCGGGGCGCCGGGCACCGGGTTCGCACACGGCAACGGGCAGATCGCCGGCGTCGACATCAACAACAGCAGCATCGACACGCGCGGCACGACCGGTGCCGGCAACGTGACCCTCCGCGGCGCCGGCGGCCCGGGCACGTTCGAATCCGGTGTCGCGATGTTCGGCACCGACATCGCCGCGAACGACATCACCGTGCTCGGCACCGCGGGTGCCGGCTCGGGCGTGCAGATCAGCGGCGCCACGCTGACCACCGCGGCCGGCACGGTCGACCTGCGCGGCATCGCGACCCGGATCTCGACTGCAGGCGAGCCGACGATCGGGCTGGACATCGGCTCGCTGGACATCTCGGCCGGCACGGGCTCGGTACGGCTGGCCGGACGTGCCGACGATGCCGGCTTCACGCCGACCGCGATCAACCCGGCGGTCGGGCTGCGCTACAGCACGCTGTCGATCGCCGGCGCTGCCGGCTCGACCGGCACGATCACGCTGGCCGGCCAGGCGGCGAATGCGAGCGGCGGCATCGGCGTCCAGTACAACGTCGGCGACAGCGGCGGCCTGCACATCGACAGCGGCCCGAGCAGCGCCACGCCGCTTCCGACCGGCGCCAACGTGGTGATCGGCGGCGAAAGCGCCGGCGGCACCGCGCTCGACCTCGGCGCCTCGTTCAACCCGTTCGTGCGCACGACCGGGTCTGTGAACTTCCGGCCGCTAGGGGTCGATGCGAACGGCGGGCTGACCGAGCAGACCGGCATCGCGATCCGCATCGGCGCCGCCAACGCCGGCGGGATCCCGGGCAACGAGTTTCGTGTCGACCCGACCTGGCTGCAGCCGGCCGGCGACGTCGATGGCGGCGTGACGGCGGCCAAGGGCATCGTCGTCGGCTCGGCCGGCCACGTCGGACTGATCACGCTGGATGGCGGCGTGCTGGCGAACCACGAGAGCGTTTCGCTGACGCTGCAGAACCAGGGCAACGCCGCGGCCGGCATCGTGCTGGGCGGGCAGAACACGATCGGCACGCTCGGGCTGATGAGCAGCGGCACCGTCACGCAGACCGGTGCGATCGCCGTGCAGACGCTGGTGATCCAGGGCAGCGGCGGCAACAACGTGACGCTGACGAACGCGCAGAACCAGATCGGCACGCTGGCCTTCGATCCGCCCGGTTCGTTGTCGCTGGTGACCGGCGGCAACCTGGTGGTCGATGCAGCGAGCGCGGCATCGTTCGATGCCGCCGGTGGCTTCTCGACGCTCGCGATCGCCGACAGCCAGGGCGGTGCGGCGGCGCTGCTGCAGGCGGCCGGCACCATCACGCTGAACCGTTCGATCTCGATGGACAACGAGATCGGCCGGCTCGACCTCGTGTCGCCGACGCAGGTGGTCTTCGGCACCGGTGCGACGCTGTCGGCCGGCGCGCGCTGGAGCGTGTGGGCCCCGACGGTGACCGGCCTGGCGGCCGACTCCGGCGCGATCCGCTACTACGGCTGCGCGTTCGGCGACACCGGGACGTGTTCGGTGTCGGGCATTGCATTGCCGCAGACCGGCCGGCAGGTGCTGTCGCCGACGCAGCCGACGCTCACCGTGACGGCGACGGCGGCCAACGGGCCGGGCGGTGCGATCCCGCCGTTGACGTACACGGTGACCGGCCTGGTCAATGGCGACACCGCGGCGACCGCGTTGACCGGCACGCTCGCGACGACGGCGACGCCGACCAGCCCCGAGGGCAGCTACGCGATCACGCAGGGCTCGCTGGCGTCGCCGACCGGCTACGCGATCACGTTCCAGGGCGCGAACCTGGTGCTTGGCGCGGCAGCAGTGCCGATCGGCAACCTGGACATCCTCGGCGTGACGCGCGAGGCGCTGCAGTCGCGCTTCCAGTCGCAGTTCGAGTCGGGCGTGTATGGGCGGAACCTGGCGCAGCCCTACATCTGCACGGCAGCTTCACTGATTCGCGGGTTGTCGGCGGATGACAAGCAGGCGGATCCGCTGGCGGCCGAATGGGGGAAGGTGCGGAACCAGCCGCAGTTGTCGGGGTGCCTGGACGTCAGCGACGGAGGGTCTTGTTCGGCGTTCTGATTCTTTCGTGCGTCGCGGCGGGTCCCACCACAGCCTCCCCGCACGCGCCTTTGCCGCTCAGAAAGAACTCACACAGGCACTTTCTTCAGCAGCGCCAGAGCAGCAGCATTCTTCGGCTCCAGCTTCAGGCACCGCTGCAACGCTTCCCGCGCCGCCTTCGGGTCGCTCGCCTGCAGCGCCTGCGCCTTCTTCAGCAGCGTGTCAGCCAGCGCACGGCGCGCCGCAGCATCGCGCGGCGACGCGTCGACCCGCTTCTGCAGCATGCCGATCGCCTCGTCGTATTCGCCCTGGCCGGCCAGCATCACCGCATGCTCCAGCTCGATCGACTGCTCGCTCGGCGCGATCCGCGCACCCGGCTTGCGCGTCAACGTCAGCCGCGACGGCTGGC
This sequence comes from Rhizobacter sp. SG703, assembly GCF_012275445.1. Taxonomy (GTDB): domain Bacteria; phylum Pseudomonadota; class Gammaproteobacteria; order Burkholderiales; family Burkholderiaceae_C; genus Rhizobacter. Next base: position 166,003 of record NZ_JAAZQK010000002.1, read on the forward strand.
CCAGGTAGTCGCGCTTGTTGCGCGCGCGCTCGATGCCGCGCAACCCATCCGCCGCCTCGGCCTGCTCCGGCTGCAAGGCCAGCACGCCCAGGAACGATTGCTCCGCCGAATCGAGGTCGCCCTTCTTCAGCTCGGCCCGCCCCCGCTGCAGCCGCTCGGTCGCCAGCAGGTCGGCACGGTGCCGCGCGTCGGCCAGGCGCTCGCGGTACTGCGCAGGCCGCAGCGTCGCAAGCACCTCCCAGGCCTGCACCGCCTCGCCCCACTGGCCCTGGCGCTCCAGCGCCACCGCCTGGTCGCGCTGGCGCGCCTCGAACTCGGACACCGGGTCAGAGCGTGCGCCGGTACCCGCATCGGGCGTGCCCCCCGGGTTCCCGGTGGGCACGCCCGCACAGGCGGCCAGCAGCAGCGCGACAGCGGCCAGCGTCGTGAATCGAAAAACGAAAGCGTGCGTCATGACGAAGGCGTGAAGCTGCGAACGGTCTGCAACTTGGACTTGAAGGCCTCCAGGTCGTGGCTGCCGTAGATCATCGTCCGGCGCAGCATCAGCGGCTGCGCCCACGCCGGGTTGCCGCCCGGCGTCACGGTGCCGGCCAGCCGGTAGCGGTTGCGCGCCAGCGCCTCCAGCACCACCTCGTTGACGTCGCCGAACGGGTAGGCATACGTCAGCACCTCGTTCGACAAGCGCTTCTCGATCACGTCGCGCGGCACCTTCGTCTCGGCATCCATGCGCTTCGCATAGGCGGCATCGTTTTCACCAGCGGCCCGCTCGATCAGGTTGGAGTGGGTCTTCGAGTGCGACTGGATGTCGATCAGCCCCGACGCGGTCATCTCCTGCATCTGCGGCCAGGTGAGCGCATCGCCGGCACCGACGAAATCGGTGTACAGGAACACCGTCGCCGGGAAGCCATGCTTCTTCAGCAGCGGGTAGGCATGGCGGTAGTACGACGCATAGCCGTCGTCGAAGGTCAGCACCACCGACCGCTTCGGCAGCGGCTGCCGGCCCTCGAGGAAACCGATCAGGTCCTTCAGGCGAATCACCTTGTAGTTGTTGGCCGCCAGCCAGTCGAGCTGCTGCTCGAAGCCCGACGCCGACACCGTCATCTTGCCGCTGCCCTGGCCCACCCGGTGGTAGCAGAGGATCGGGATCGTCTGGTACTGGCCGCTGCGCACGCCCATCGGGTTCAGCGGCTTCAGCGGCACGACCACCGGCTGGCCGCTGCGCGCCTGCGGCATGCCGGGATTGGCATCGGCCACCTCCCAGTCGCGCGCCGCACTGCCGAGGAAGCGCTGCGCGATCGACGCATAGCTGTCGTCGCCCTGCGGCACGTAGATCAACAGGCGGTCGCTGCGCGCGAGCACGCCGTCCTTGTCGGCACTGCTCGGGGCGACGGTGGCCGTGCCGCCATCACCGCGCGGCGGGGTCTGGCAGGCGGCCAGCGCCAGCACGCAGGCCACGCTCGCCACCAGGGTCAGCGCGCGGCGCTGAAGTGCTTGCATCGACGGCTCCCTCAAGAAGGCTTCTTCGGATCGGCGGCCGGTGGCCGCCTCAGCGGCGCCATCGTGTTGGCGAAGCTGGCGGCCACGCGCTGCGTGTCGGCCGCGGTGTCCTGCGTCGGCACGTAGCGCTCCTGCAAGGCCTGCGCCATCGCGTCGAACTCCTTGTAGAGCTGGCCGAATTCATCGGTGCGCTCCTCGCGGATGCGGTGCTCGAACTGACCCTTCGCGATCTCGCGCATCGAATCGCCCACCAGCTTGATCGGCCGCGCAAACCAGTTCGCGACGAAGTACATCGCCACCGCCACCGCCAGCACCGTGACGATCACCAGCACGATCATCAGCGTCAGGCTCAGCCGCGCCACCTGCGCGAGCGGCTTCTCCGGCACGCCCAGCGCGACCCGCCCGACCGCCTTGCCCTGGAAGGTCATCGGCGCCTCGAACAGCAGCACGTTGTCGTTGTCGTCGAGCACGCGCGTCACGCTGACGCCCCCGGCCCGCGTGCCCAGCAGTTCGCCGTTGCGCGCCTTGTACGGCTGGCCGACGCTCGCGGCGTCGCTCGACGCCCGCACGACGCCGGCCCGGTCGACCACGGTGACGCTCGTGAAATCGCGCGTCTTCATGACCTCGCCGACCGACACCTCGACCGCCACCCATTCGTCGGCCAGCGCCGACACCGCGTTCTGCGCCGCGATGAAGCGGCTCAGCGACGCGCCGTAGTCGGTCACCTGGCCCATCATCGCGGCGCTCTGCTGCCGGTTGACGACCGCGCCGGTCACCGCCATCACCGCGAACACGATGGCGCCCATCATCAGCGCCCACTTCACGCGCAGCGGCAGGATGCGGGGCTTTTCCTTCTCGCGCGCGTCGTCTTCGGCATCGCGCATCGCCAGGCTGATCGCCGCGGCCAGTTCCTGGCCGGTCTGGAAGCGGCGCTCCGGCTGCTTGGCCAGGCAGCGCTCGACGATGCGGCGCACGCCCGGCGGCAGGTTGGGACGCAGCTTCTCGATCGGCGTCGGCTCCTCGGTGGCGATCTTCATCGCCAGCGCGACGATGCTGTCGCCCTGGAACGGCGGCGCGCCGCTGAGCATCTGGTACAGGATGATGCCGACCGAGAACAGGTCGGAACGGCCGTCGACCTTGGAGCCCTTGGTCTGCTCCGGCGACATGTACTGCGGCGTGCCGAGCACGTCGCCGACCCGCGTCTGGTGGGTGGACGACGCACCGCCCGCCACGTGCGCAATGCCGAAGTCGGTCACCTTCACGGTGCTGGTGCCCTTCAGCACCATGATGTTCGACGGCTTGATGTCGCGGTGCACGATGCCCTTGCCATGCGCGTAGTCGAGCGCCTTGGCCAGCTGCAGCACGATCACCAGCGTGTCGCGGATCGGCATCGGGCCCGAACGCGCCATCAGCTCGTTCATCGGCTCGCCTTCGATCAGCTCCATCGCCATGTACGGCCGGCCTTCGATCTCGCCCACGTCGTGCACGGTGACGATGTTCGGGTGCGACAGCATGCCGGCGGCGCGCGCTTCGCGCAGGAAGCGGGCGCGGTATTCCTCTTCCTCGCAGTACGCGGCATGCAGGAACTTGATCGCGATCGTGCGGTCGATGCCGGGGTCGTGCGCCCGGTAGACGCTCGCCATGCCGCCGCGCCCGATGCGTTCGGTGATCTGGTAGCGGCCGACCTGGCGCGGCGCCGCCGGGCTGGCGGCAGCCGGCGCCGCGCGGCGCGCGGACTCACTTCCGAGCGCAGCGGCCGGCAGCGTGTCGGCCGACGCATTGGCCGCGGCCGCGTTCAGCGGCGCGGTGCGGATGCTGGCGCTGGAATGGGTGATGACGCGCGTGGTCTCGTCGTCTTCGAACGGGCGTTCCGGATAGTCGTCTTCAGGCATGGCACGGCACAGTGCCTGCGCCAACCGAAACTCTCAATGAACGAAAGTCATTTCGCCACCCATTTCGCCACCCGAGGGCAAACGTTTCCGACGGCTTGTGCGACAAGCGCATGACTTTCGTTGATTGCCAATCCGGATCGCCCGGCGGATAAACCGGCTTCAGGCGCGCCGGCTCCGCACGGCGGGCGTGCCTGCCTCGCTGTCGGAGCCCTCATGATCCTGGTGATACGCGCCCATACCCTGAAGAACGAGACCCTGTCTCAGTCGATCACGGGCCACTTCGACGAACGCGGTGGCACGATCGGCCGTTCCGACACGAACACGCTGGCCCTGCCCGATCCGGAGCGCCACATCTCGCGCCTGCAGGCCGAGGTCTGGTTCAGCAACGGCTCGTTCTCGATCCGCAACGTCGGCAGCGCCAACGCGATCGTCGTCAACGGCCGGCCGATCAACGCCGGCGAAGGCAGCACGCTCGGCCATGCCGACGAACTGGTGATCGGCGGCTACGTGATGCGGGCGACGCTGGCCGCGCCCGAGACCACGCCGCGTACCGACGAGCGGGCGCCGATCGATTCGCGCACGGTGATCAAGGCCTCGGCCGTCGAATCGCGCACCAACCCGCGCCTGCAGCTGAACCCGCCGGTGCCGCCGGCCCCGCCGACGCCCCGCCCGCTCGGCGGCACGACGGCAGCGATGCCGCCGCCCGCGCAGCCGACGCCGCCGCGCGCCACGCCCGCGCCGATCGATTCGGCCAACCCGTTCGGCGACCTGCTGGGCGGCCCGAGCGGCCCGGGCGCCAGCGACCCATTTGCCGACCTGATGGGCGGCGCCCGCGAGTCGAGCCCGACCGGCACGATGCCGTCGTTCCGGCCGGCCGCCGCACCGGTGGTGGCCCCGCCGCCGCCGTTCGCGCCACCTCCGCCGGCCACGCGCGCGTCCGCTGCTTTCGCGCCGCCTCCGCTTGCCGCCGCCAGCCGGCTGCCGGACGATTTCGATCCGTTCGCCGATTTGCCGTCGCCGTCGTCCGGCTCGGCCGCGGCCGATCCGCTGGCCGGCTTCATGGGCAGCTCGGCCTCGGCGCCGCCGCCGGCGCCGTCCGGCGGCTCGCTGCCGGTGGATTTCAGCCTCGGCGACCTGCTGGGCTCGCCCACCGCCGCACCGTCGTCCAGCCTCGACGCGATGTTCGGGCTGGGCCAGGCGCCGGCCGCCGGCAGCGGCGGCGATCCGCTGGCCGCCTTCCTGGCCGCGCCCGCGCCGGGCGGCGCGTCGGCCAGCACCGATCCGCTGGCGATGTTTGGCGGCGCCGCGCCGGCAGCGCCGGCCGCCTCGATCCCGGCCGATTTCGACCACACACCGGAACTGCGCGGCGCCTACGTGCCGCCGGCGGTGCAGAGCCCGCCGCCGCCCGCCGCGCCGCCGGCGCGCCCCTTCCCGCCGGCCCCGGTGGCGCCGCCGCCGTTCGATCCCAACATGACGCAGGTCAGCTCGCCGCGCCCGCCGGCACCGCCGCGGGCCGCGCCGCCGGCCGCGCGCATCCGCGGCGAGGACCTGACCCCGACGACCACGATGCCGGGCGTGCGCCCGGCCCGGCCGTCGCTGATGACCTCGGCACCGATGCCGCTGACGCCGATGCCGCCGGCGGTACCGCCGCCCGTCGCGCGCCCGCCGGTGGCAGCGCCGGCCCATGCCGCCGGCGACACATCGCCCGAAGCACTGTGGGCGGCGTTCTGCGAAGGCGCCGGCATCCACCTGCAGCCGCCGCAAGGGCTGAACCCGGCGCTGATGCGCGTCATCGGCGAGGTGCTGCGCCATTCGGTCGACGGCACGCTGAAGCTGGTCGCCACGCGGGCCGCCGCGAAGCAGGAGCTGCGCGCCGACGTCACGATGATCCAGGCGCGCAACAACAACCCGCTGAAGTTCTCGCCCGACGCCGGCACCGCGATCGAGCAGCTGCTGCAGCCGCCGATGCGCGGCTTCATGGTCGGCCCGGCCGCGGTGCACGACGCGATGGACGACCTGGTCGGCCACGCGATCGGCACGATGGTCGGCATGCGCGCCGCGCTCGAAGGCGTGCTGAAGCGCTTCGAGCCGTCGCAGCTCGAGGGCAAGCTCTCGGGCAGCAGCGTGCTCGACAGCGTGCTGCCGATGAACCGCCGCGCCAAGCTGTGGGAGCTGTACCTGCAGCACTACCAGCGCATCCACGACGACGCCCAGGAGGATTTCCACGAGCTGTTCGGCAAGGCCTTCATCAAGGCCTACGAAGACCAGCTCGACCGCCTGGACGCCGAGCGCCACCCCGGCGGCACCTGATCCATCGCCGTCTCCCAAGCCGCCGCACAGGACGCATGGCCATGCTGCAAGTCGAGATCGCCGCCCGCAGCGAGGTGGGCGGGCGAAGCCGCAACGAGGACGACCTGCGCCACGGCGTCAGCGGGCCGTTCTGCTATGCCGTGCTGGCCGACGGCGCCGGCGGGCACCGCGGCGGCAACGTCGCGTCCGACATGGTCGTGCGCATGACCGCGCTCGGCCTGCAGTCGGCCACGCAGGCCACGCCCGAATACCTGACGCAGCTGGTGTGCGACACGCATGCGGCGATCAACGAGCAGCAGCAGGGCAAGCGCAGCGCCGAGCGCATGCATGCCACGCTGGTCGCGCTGTGGATCGACACGCGGCGCGAGGAAGCGCTGTGGACGCACGTCGGCGATTCGCGGCTGTACATGCTGCGCCACGGCCGTGTGTGCCACGTGACGCGCGACGACAGCGTCGTGCAGCGCATGGTCGATGCCGGCTACCTGACGCCGGAAGAAGCGGTCGGCCATCCGCACAAGAACCAGCTGCTCAGCGCGATGGGCACCGAAGGCCCGGTCGAGCCGAGCACGCTCGAAACCCACATGCCGATCGAAGATGGCGACGCCTTCCTGCTGTGCTCCGACGGCTGGTGGGACCTGTTCTCGAAGCGGGCGATCGAAGCCGCATTCGCCGCGGCCGATTCGGCCGAGGACTGGCTGGACCGCATGGGCGAAGCGATCCGCGCCGCGGCCCGGCCGAAGCAGGACAACTACAGCGCGGTCGCGGTGTGGATCGGCGATCCGTCGGAAACCACGCGCATGTCGGGGTTGTGGGATGACGACACGCTCGCCGGCGGCGCGGGCAAGTCCCCTTGATCGTGGGGGGCCTCTGCCCGGCGTGACCTTGGTCGCTTCCCGCGGCCGGTGGCGCAGGCATCATCCCCGAATCTGTACGGAGGTCCCTGATGGACACGCTGAGTTTCAAGTCGTCTTCGCTGCGCCGGGCCGCCGGCCTGGTCCTCGCCACGCTGCTGGCTGCTCCCCTGGCGACACCGCTGTGGGCCCAGGACATCGGCGACACCCGGGTGCTGAAGGGCAAGAACGTCACCGAGAGCAACCTGCTGGACGCGCTGACGCCGCCGCCGGAGCCGGTCGTCACGCGCAGCCTGAAGGTGAGCCGCGACGGCGCCGGTGTCTCGGCGCCGGAGCGCAAGGCGAGCGCGTCGCTGCTGATCACGTTCCTGACGAACTCGTCGGAGCTGACCGAATCGGCGAAGCAGCAGCTCGACGTGGTGGCCGGCGCGCTGAAGAACGACCGGCTGGCCGACTACAGCTTCAACGTCGAAGGCCATGCCGACCCGCGCGGCAACCCCGACGCGAACATGCTGCTGTCGCAGCAGCGCGCCGAGAGCGTGCGCGACTACCTCGTCACGACGCACAACATCGCCGCCGACCGGCTGAAGGCCGAGGGCAAGGGCGATCACGACCTGCTGAATCGCGCGGTGCCGGCGGCGCCGGAGAACCGGCGGGTGACGATCGTGACGAACACGAAATAAGGCGAGCAGACTGCATGTCCGACATGCTCGTCACGCTCTACAAGCTGCCACCGCTCGACGATGCGCTGGCCGCGGTGGCCCGGCACGACGTCACCGTGCGGCGGGCGCTCGCGCCCGAGAAGCCGCGCATCCTGGCCTGGGCCGCCGAGCATTTCCCCGGCTGGGTGGCAGAGATCGACGTCGCGATCGGGCGTCTTCCTGTGGCCTGCTTCATCGCGATCCGCGAGCAGCAGATCGTCGGCTTCGCATGCCACGACGCGACGTGCAAGAACTTCTTCGGGCCCGAAGGCGTGCTCGATGCAGTGCAGGGCCAGGGCGTCGGGAAGGCGCTGCTGCTGGCCGCGCTGCATGCGCAGCGTGACCTCGGTTATGCCTACGCGGTCATCGGCAGTGCGGGACCGAAGGCGTTCTACGAGAAGACCGTCGGTGCGGTGGTGATCGAAGGCTCGTCGCCCGGCATCTACGCCGGGATGCTGCGGGCCGAGCCCCCCAGGTGACGAGACACTTCGAGCACTCCTGGTTCACAAACTTCGCCTCACCGACCGCTGTGCCAGTGGCGGAACGGGCAGACGAATGAGGAGGCCGGGAGTCACGGATCGAGTTCCTGGCCCTCGCGCTCTTGCGGGGGCAGGGACAGATCCACCGAGCGTTCGGAGCCGGACTGTCGCGAAGAAGCGGACGCCGGTCCTGCCCCACTGTCGCTGTCCGCCGAAGCGTCCTGCGGTTGCTGCTGTTCAGCAAGTCTTTTGACCAGCCCCATTTGCAGAATATACGCACCAGTGCATATCAAGCCCGCTGTCACGCCGACAGAGACGAGGCCAAGTCCCGCCTCCGTGCTGCAATTGAACTCGTTGAGTACGAACCCCACTCCACAGCCCACAATCCCCGCATTGGCAATAAAGGCTGGGACGCCCACAACCACCGTGGTACCCGCCAAGCACGTGGCCATAGATCTCAGAAAAATCCCTGCACAGGACCGGACCTCCCCGACCTCGTCGCCAAGATCCCCGTTCTGTTCTTGAACTGCCAAGCTGTCTTGGCTCTCGCTGACGGAACGGCTCCGTGATCCGCTGAGACTCGCGCGCATGTCAAGTTTCCGTGAGCTGTGACAGGTCATCAATCATTCTTGGTATTCGCGTGTTCATGGCCAATCCGATCTTTGAGTAGTTGTAGAGACGATGCGTGTGCAGATCGAACCAGCGCATCGCTGGTTGCTGATCCGGACACCGCATGAGTGGCCAGAACGCCGATCCGGTTCCAGCGTGCTCCGTCTCGTCGCCAGGGCACCGTCACCCTGTGAGCATGGGTCTCAGCCTCTGCCGGATGCTTGATCGGGCTCTGCCAGCGGGACTGGCGCGCCGGGCGCATCGGGCAATGCAAGAACCAATCGGGCGAGAGGATCCCTACCCAAAGTGAGCCCCAGATAGACACTCAATGCGGCAGCCATTGCCGGTTCCGAGCCGGCAAGACCGCACACGCCCGCAGTCGCCAGCATCGAAACCCTCAGCTGGTTCAGCGTCGTGTCGATGCCTCGGTCCATGAGGAATACTTTGGCGGCTGCGAGGCCCTCCTTGACCTTGCCCCGCAGATCGCAGCCAGGCGGTTGCCCCTCAGGCCCCGCTGCTGGATTCAAGGCGACGCGGCCGATGGCGCCACCCGCGGTCGATGCTGCTGTTCCGTTCATGTCAGGTTCCTTGCGCTGTGAAGACAGCATGAGTGAACCGCCACCTGGATTGCGTTCCAGCAGAAGCGAGGGTTTCGCGCAACGCTCCTGCCAACGCTCCCGCGATGGCAGCCCGCATCGACATCGATCGGCTCAGTCGACCAGCCGCCCCTGCTTCAACCGCAGCACCCGGTCGCAGCGCTTCGCCAGCGCCTCGTCGTGCGTGACCATCACGAAGGCCGTGCCCTGGTTGCGCGCGAGTTCCAGCATCAGCGCGAACACGCCATCGGCGGTCTCGCGGTCGAGGTTGCCGGTCGGCTCGTCGGCCAGCACGCAGGCCGGCTTGCCGGCCAATGCCCGAGCGATCGCCACCCGCTGGCGCTCGCCGCCCGACAGCTCCGACGGCCGGTGGTGCACGCGCGCCGCCAGGCCCACCTGCGCGAGCACCGCCTCGGCCTGCTCGCGCGCCTGCGGTTGCGTCAGCCGGCGGATGCGCAGCGGCATCGCGACGTTGTCCAACGCCGTGAACTCCGGCAGCAGGTGGTGGAACTGGTAGACGAAGCCGAGGTGCCGGTTGCGCCAGACGCCCTGCTCCGTCGCGTTCATGTGCGAGAAATCGCGGCCCTTCAGTTGCACGGCACCGCTGGTGGGCGCCTCGAGCCCGCCCATCAGGTGCAGCAGCGTGCTCTTGCCCGAGCCCGAGGCACCGACCACCGCCACCGTCTCGCCGGCGCGCACGCCGAGCGCCACGCCCTGCAGCACGTGCACGTCGAGCCCGCCTTCGCTGAAGCGCTTGTGCAGCGACTGCGCATCGATCACCAGCTCGCGCGAGTCACTCATAGCGCAGCGCCTCCGCCGGTTGCACGCGGCTCGCGCGCCAGCTCGGGTAGAGCGTCGCGACGAACGACAGCACGAGCGAGATCAGCGTGATCGGCACGATGTCGGCGGCCTGCGGATCGCTCGGCATGCGGCTGATCAGGTAGATGCTCGACGGCAGGAAGCTGGTGCGCAGCAGGTGCTCGATGAACGGCACGATCACGTCGATGTTCAGCGCGATCAAGAGCCCGAAGCCGACGCCCGACAGCGTGCCGATGATGCCGGACGCCGCGCCCTGCACCATGAAGATGCCCATGATCGAGCGCGGGCTCGCGCCCAGCGTGCGCAGGATCGCGATGTCGGCCTGCTTGTCGGTGACGGTCATCACGAGGGTCGAGACGAGGTTGAAGGCGGCCACCGCGACGATCAGCGTCAGGATGATGAACATCAGGCGCTTCTCGAGCTGCACCGCGGAGAACCAGTTGCGGTTGGTGCGCGTCCAGTCGCTGACGATGAACTGCGGACCGAAGGCCTGCGACAGCTGCTCGGCGACGTCGCGCGCCTGGAACAGGTCCTTCAGGCGCAGCTGCACGCCGGTCGGGCCGTCGGTGCGGAACAGCTTGGCGGCATCGTCGACGTGGATCATCGCGAGGCCGCTGTCGTATTCGTAGTGGCCGGCGTTGAAGGTGCCGACCACCGTCATCTGCTTGAGCCGCGGCACCACGCCGGCCGGCGTGACCTGCCCGCCGGGCGCGACGATCGTGATCTTGTCGCCTTCGTGCACGCCGAGCGACCGTGCGAGCTCGATGCCGAGCACGATGCCCCATTCGCCCGGCACCAGCCTGGACAGCGTCGAGTCCTTGATGCTCGCGGCAAGGTCGGTCACGGTGGCCTCGTCGTCGGGCGAGATGCCACGGATGATCGCGCCGCGCATGTCGTCGCCGCGCGCGACCAGCGCCTGCGCCGCGATGAACGGCGCGGCGCCGGTCACCTGCGGGTTCTCGCGCGCCTGCTTCGCGGTCAGGTGCCAGTCGGGCAGCGCCTGGCCCTGGCCGTCCATCACCTCGACGTGGGCGACGACCGACAGCATGCGGTCGCGCACTTCCTTCTGGAAGCCGTTCATCACCGACAGCACGATGATCAGCGCCGCGACGCCGAGCGCGATGCCGAGCATCGAGACGCCGGAGATGAAGGAGATGAAGCCGTTGCGCCGGCCGGTGCGGCCGGCGCGCGTGTAGCGCACGCCGATCTGTAGCTCGTAGGGCAAATTCATAAGTGCGCGGATGCTACCTGAGCGAGCAAGGCGAGCGACGGATCAAGCAACGCCCGCGGAACCGGCTTTGCCGGGCCGCCGGGTGGCGCCCCTTGGGGGCCGAGCCCGGACATGAACAGTCCTGAGGACTGTTTATGCCTGGCGAGGAGCTGGGCCTCTGGCCCAGCGCGGCCTGCAAGGCAGGAGCGAAGCGACTGGGGGGCTAACGTTCAATCCGCGCGAAGGCGCTGTGGTTGTGGATCGACTCGAAGTTCTCGACGTCGACCGTGTAGCGCCCGATGCGTGGATCGGCGTTCAAGCCGAGCGCTACATCGCGCACCAGGTCTTCGACGAACTTCGGGTTCTCGTACGCATGCTCGGTGACCCACTTCTCGTCGGCACGCTTGAGCATCGGCCAGATCTCGCTCGACGCCGCATTCTCGGCAAAGCGCACCAGCTCGCCCCAGGGCACGTCCTGCAGCAGCTCGGCGCGGATCGTCACGTGCGAGCGCTGGTTGTGCGCGCCGTAGTCGGAGATCTCCTTCGAGCACGGACACAGCGACTTCACCGGCACCAGCACCTGCGACCACACGACCGGCTTGCCGTCGCGCATCTCGGCGACCCAGCTGCCCTGGTAGTCGAGCAGGCTTTCGACCCCCGACACCGGCGCGCGCTTGCGGATGAAGAACGGGAACTTCACCTCGACGCGACCGTGCGTGGCGTGCAGTTTCTCGAGCATCTCGGCAAAGCGCAGCTTCAGGCCGTCAGCATCGAGCGGCTCGCCGAGCGCATCGAGCCACGCGACGAAGCGCGACATGTGCGTGCCCTTCTGCTCGGCCGGCAGCGCGACGTCGAGCTCCCACTGGCCGATGGTCGGCTGCACCGTCTTGCCGAACTTCAGTTGCAGCGGGTAGCGCACATCCTTCACACCGACGCGCTGGATCGCCAAGTGGCGCTCGTCGCGCTCGCTTTGCGTGTCGGGAATGTGCAGCGCGTCTTTCAAATTCGTCATGTGGTTCATGTCGGACTTCTATCTGTCAACGGTCGCAAGGATGACAGCATTCCGACCGCCCCATGCGCAAAAGGGCTTGACGACGCCGTTCAAACCCTTTGGCCGGCGGCCGGGCGAACGAGTGCCGGCCGGGCGCCGAAGCGCTTCAGGATCGACTGTTCGATGCCCGCCGCGTCGAGCCCGCAGGCGGCCAGCAGCTTGGCCGGATCGCCATGCTCGATGAAGGCATCGGGCAGGCCCAGCTGCAGCACCGGGATCTCCAGGCGCGCGGCCTGCAAGGCTTCGAGCACCGCGCTGCCGGCACCGCCCATCACGCAGCCCTCTTCGACCGTGACGATCGCGTCGTGCGTGCGCGCGAGCTCGGCCACCAGGTCGGCATCGAGCGGCTTCACGTAGCGCATGTTGGCCACCGTCGCGCCGAGCGCTTCGCCGGCAGCGAGCGCCGGGTACAGCAGCGTGCCGAAGGCCAGGATCGCGATGCGCTCGCCGCGCCGGCGCACCTCGCCCTTGCCCCAGGGCAGCGACGTGAGCTCGGGGTCGATCGCGACGCCGGCACCGGCGCCGCGCGGGTAGCGCACCGCCACCGGATGGTCCTGCTCGAACGCGGTGGTCAGCAGCTGGCGGCACTCGCGCTCGTCGGCCGGTGCGAGCACGCTCATGTTCGGCACGCAGCGCAGGAACGCGATGTCGTAGGCACCGGCATGCGTCGCGCCGTCGCCACCGACCAGGCCCGCGCGGTCGAGTGCGAACACCACCGGCAGGTTCTGGATCGCGACGTCGTGCAGCAACTGGTCGTAGGCGCGCTGCAGGAAGGTGGAGTAGATCGCGACCACCGGCTTCAGGCCTTCGCAAGCCAGGCCGGCGGCGAAGGTGACCGCATGCTGTTCGGCGATGCCGACATCGTGGTAGCGGTCGGGGAAGCGCTTCTCGAACTCGACCATGCCCGAGCCTTCGCGCATCGCCGGCGTGATGCCGATCAGGCGCTTGTCCTTCTCGGCCATGTCGCACAGCCACTGGCCGAAGACGGCCGTGAAGGTGGGCTTGCTCGGCTTGGCCTTCGGAAACCCCTCGGCCGGGTCGAACTTGCCCGAGGCCGCGTGGTACTTGACCGGGTCGGCCTCGGCCAGCTGGTAGCCGTAGCCCTTCTTCGTGACGACATGCAGGAACTGCGGGCCCGGGCGGTCGCGCAGGTTCTCGAGCGTCGGGATCAGCGAATCGAGGTCGTGCCCGTCGATCGGGCCGACATAGTTGAAGCCGAATTCCTCGAAGATCGTGCCCGGCACGACCATGCCCTTCGCATGCTCCTCGAAGCGCCGCGCCAGCTCGAACAGCGGCGGCGCGTTCTTCAGCACCTGCTTGGCGCCTTCGCGCGCGGCGGCGTAGAACTTGCCGCTCATCAGCCGGGCCAGGTAGCGGTTCAGCGCACCGACCGGCGGCGAGATCGACATGTCGTTGTCGTTCAGCACCACCAGCATGTTGGCCTGCGACACGCCGCCGTTGTTCAGCGCCTCGAAGGCCATGCCGGCGGTCATCGCGCCGTCGCCGATGATCGCGACCGAGCGGCGTTCTTCGCCCTTCAGCTTGGCGGCCACCGCCATGCCGAGCGCGGCCGAGATCGAGGTCGACGAATGCGCGGTGCCGAAGGTGTCGTACTCGCTCTCGTCGCGCCGCGGGAAGCCCGACAGCCCGCCGAGTTGCCGCAGCGTGGCCATGCGCTCGCGGCGGCCGGTGACGATCTTGTGCGGGTAGGTCTGGTGGCCCACGTCCCACACCAGCCGGTCGTGCGGCGTGTTGAAGACGTGGTGCAGCGCGACCGTCAGCTCCACCGTGCCGAGGTTGGACGACAGGTGCCCGCCGGTCTCGGCGACGCTGTGCAGCAGGAAGTCGCGCAGCTCGCCCGACAGCTGCTTGAGCTCGACGCGCGACAGCCGGCGGATGTCGGCCGGGCTCTGGATGGTGTGCAGCAGGGTGTGGTTCATCGGCGGTTCAGGAGTCACGTTCGACCACTTTGTCGGCCAGCATGCCCAGCAGGCCGGTGCTCGGGAGGCCGCTGCGCCGCAGCGCCGCATGCGCCTGGTCGCGCAGCTGCGCGGCATGCCGGCGCGCCGGCTCCAGGCCCAGCACGCTGACGTAGGTCGGCTTGTTGTTGTCCATGTCCTTGCCGGCGGTCTTGCCGAGGGTTTCGGAGGCCTGCGTCACGTCGAGGATGTCGTCGACCACCTGGAACGCGAGGCCCAGGGCGTCACCATACTCCGCCAGCGCCCGCCAGGCCACAGGATCCGTGTTGCCGCAGGCCGCGCCCATCAGCACGCTGGCCTGCAGCAGTGCGCCGGTCTTGCGGTGGTGCATGTCGCGCAGCGTGTGCTCGTCGAGCGTGGCGCCGATGCTCGCGAGGTCGATCGCCTGGCCGCCGGCCATGCCCGCATGGCCGGCCGAACGCGCCAGCAGCGCGCACAAGCGGGCCTGCAGCACCGGCTCGACACCCTCGTCGGGCGTCAGCACCTCGAAGGCCAGCGCCTGCATCGCGTCACCGGCCAGCATGGCCTGCGCCTCGCCGTATTGGACGTGCACCGTCGGCTTGCCGCGGCGCAGCACGTCATTGTCCATGCAGGGCATGTCGTCGTGGATCAGCGAGTAGGCGTGGATCAGCTCGACCGCGCAGGCCGCGCGCAGCGCCGCTTCGCACTGGCCGTCGACCGCGCGGGCCGCCGCCAGCACCAGCAGCGGGCGCAGCCGCTTGCCGCCGTCGAGCACGCCGTAGCGCATGGTCTGGCCGAGCCCGGCCGGCGCTTCGGCGGGCACCCAGCGCGACAGCGCGGCTTCGACCGACTCCAGCTCGGTGCGGGCCCATTCATCGAATTCGATCAAACTCATCCCCCGGACCACGGCTTCAGTTGGCCATCTTCGAGCACCTGCACCTGCTGCTCGACGGCGCTCAGGCGCTCGCGGCAGTAATTGAGCAGATCTGCTCCTCTCTTGTAGCTTTCGAGCAGCTTCTCCAGCGGAAGCTGCCCGCCTTCCATCGCCACGACCAGCCGCTCGAGCTCGGACAACGCGTCCTCGTAGCTGGCGGGCGCCGGGTGGGACACCTCGGTCGGCGCAGGGGTGGCAGAAGGCTTTGGCATGTCGCGACACAAAAACAAGCATTGTAGTCAGCGACCATCCCGCGATCCACGAACCGGCGGCCGCTTCATCTCGTCATCCCCCCAAAGAGGGTCGAGGTGCGGCGCCGCAGCTACAATCCCGCCCTCGCTGGTTCCAACGCGCCGTGCGCAGCGAGACCTCCCACCCCCGGCAGCGCCCGTGGTGGCACGTTCACATCGGTTATAGGAGACCCTCGGGATCATGTCCGACCTGAGCCTCGCTCTTCCAGCGCTCGAGCGCCAAAGCAGCACCCCCAGCCCCACCGCCCCCCACAACCCGCAACTCCCCGTCTCCGCATACTTCGACGACGACCTCCATCGCCGCGAGATGGAGCTCATCTTCCAGCACGGGCCCCGCTACCTGGGGCACGAACTCGCGGTTCCCGACGTCGGTGACCACTACGCGCTGCCGCAGGAGGGCGAGGGCCGCGCGCTGGTGCGCACCGCGCAGGGGATCGAGCTGATCTCCAACGTCTGCCGGCACCGGCAGGCGGTGATGCTGCGCGGGCGCGGCAACACCGGCAGCCACATCGTGTGCCCGCTGCACCGCTGGACCTACGACCTGAAGGGGCAGCTGATCGGCGCGCCGCACTTCCCGGCCGACCCCTGCCTGCACCTGAGCCGCTACAAGACCCAGACCTGGAACGGCCTGGTCTTCGAGGCCAACGGCCGCGACGTGGCCGCCGACCTGGCCGGCCTCGGCCCGCGCGCCGACCTCGACTTCAGCGGCTACGTGCTCGACCGCGTGCACCTGCACGAGTGCGACTACAACTGGAAGACCTTCATCGAGGTCTACCTGGAGGACTACCACGTCGGGCCGTTCCACCCGGGGCTGAGCCAGTTCGTCAGCTGCGACGACCTGCGCTGGGAGTTCGGCCGCCACCATTCGGTGCAGACGGTCGGCCCGAAGAACGCGCTGGCGAAGGCCGGCTCCGACACCTACCGCAAGTGGCACG
The DNA here is from genome assembly GCF_012275445.1 of Rhizobacter sp. SG703. Classification (GTDB taxonomy): domain Bacteria; phylum Pseudomonadota; class Gammaproteobacteria; order Burkholderiales; family Burkholderiaceae_C; genus Rhizobacter. The sequence continues at coordinate 182,078 of NZ_JAAZQK010000002.1, forward strand.
ACGCGGTGCTCGCCTTCCGCAGCGGGCGCTTCGACAACCCGGTGCCGGAGCACGGCGCGATCTGGCTCACCTACTACCCGAACGTGATGGTCGAGTGGTACCCGCACGTGCTGGTGGTGTCGACGCTGTACCCGAAGGGGCCGCAGAAGACGCTGAACGTCGTCGAGTTCTTCTACCCGGAAGAGATCGCGGCCTTCGAGCGCGAGTTCGTCGACGCGAACCAGGCCGCCTACCTCGAGACCTGCGTCGAAGACGACGAGATCGCGCTGCGCATGGATGCCGGCCGCAAGGCGCTGCACGAGCGCGGCGACAACGAGACCGGCCCGTACCAGACGCCGATGGAAGACGGCATGGAGCAGTTCCATGCGTGGTACCGCAAGGCGATGAAAATGGCCGCTTGAGACAGCGGCGCGGCGCGCTGGGCGAGAATCGTCCGATGCGCTCCGCTCCCGTCCTGATGATCCTCGCGTCGTTCCTGTTCGCCTCGATGGGGGTGTGCGTGAAACTCGCTTCCGCCTACTACCCGGCCGGCGAGATCGTCTTCTACCGCGGCCTGACCGGCACGCTGCTGCTGGCCGGGCTCACCCGCTGGCGCGGCGGCACGTTGCGCACCCAGGTGCCGTCGATGCACTTCTGGCGCAGCCTGACCGGCGTGTCGGCGCTGTGCCTGTGGTTCTACTCGATCGGCAACCTGCCGCTGGCCACGTCGATGACGCTGAACTACATGTCGTCGGTGTGGATGACGCTGTTCCTGATCGGCGGCGCCGCGGTGCTGGGCACCGCCCGCGTCGACGGCCGGCTGATCGCGACGGTGCTCACCGGCTTCATCGGCGTCGGGCTGATCCTGCGCCCGACGATCGCCGAGAACCAGCTGTGGCACGGCCTGATCGGGCTGCTGTCGGGCGTGGTCTCGGCCACCGCCTACCTGCAGGTCTCGGCGCTCGGCCGCGCCGGCGAGCCGGAATCGCGCATCGTCTTCTACTTCTCGCTCGGCGGCGTGCTGGCCGGCGCGCTCAGCATGCTGTGGACCGGCATGCACGCCCACACCTGGACCGGCGCGGCGCTGCTGCTGGCCGTCGGCCTGCTGGCGACCACCGCACAGCTGCTGATGACGCGGGCCTACAGCACCGGCAGGACGCTGGTCAACGCGAGCCTGCAGTACCTGGGCATCGCGTTCTCGTTCGCGTACGGCGTGCTGGTGTTCAGCGATCCGGTCACCTGGATGGCGCTGGCCGGCATGGTGCTGATCGTCGGTGCCGGCCTGTTCGCGACCCGGTTGCGCCAGGAGTCTCCGCCGCAACGCGACATTTCCGTCCTGCCCGAAAGCTGAAAGGCCTCCCGATGATCCGACCGCCGCTGATCTCTGCCGCCGACCTGCAACAGGCGCTCGCGCAACCCCAGCCCCCGCTGGTGCTCGACTGCAGCTTCGACCTCGCCGATGCCGCGGCCGGCGAGCGCAGCTACCGCGAAGGGCACATCCCCGGCGCGCTGTACGTGAACCTGGACGAGGACCTGTCCGGTCCGAAGACCGGCCGCAACGGCCGCCACCCGCTGGCCGGGCGCGACGACTACGCGCGCTGGATGGGCGACATCGGTGTCGTGCCGGGGCGCGAGGTCGTCGTCTACGACCGGCAGGCCGCGATGTACGCGGTGCGCGCCTGGTGGGTGCTGCTGTGGATGGGCCATCCGACGGTGCGCGTGCTCGACGGCGGGCTGGCCGCGTGGCAGGCCGCCGGCGGCGCGCTGTCGCAGCAGACCGCGCAGCCGGTGCCGGCCGCGCGCTACCCCGACCAGGCCCCGCAGCGGTCGACCATCGACGCGCAGCAACTCGAGCAGCGCCTGGGCGACGTGCTGGTGCTGGACGCCCGCGCGCCGGAGCGCTACCGCGGCGAGGTCGAGCCGATCGATGCGGTGGCCGGCCACATCCCCGGCGCGAAGAACCGCTTCTTCAAGGACAACCTGCAGCCCGACGGCCGCTTCAAGCCGGCGGAGCAGCTGCGTTCGGAGTTCCTCGCCATGCTCGACGGCCGCACGCCGGAATCGGTGGTGAACCAGTGCGGCTCCGGCGTCACCGCCTGCCACAACCTGCTGGCGATGGAAGTGGCCGGGCTGGGCGGCGCCGCGCTGTACCCGGGGTCGTGGAGCGAATGGTCATCCGACAGCGCCCGTCCGATGGAGAAATCTCCTCGTCTCTGACGCGGGATAGGGGCCACTGCCGACGCCTTCTGGGGAACACTGGACTTCCGGGTGAAGTCCATCCTGTTCCCACTCTCAGGAGGTGACCATGTTCCACCGCATCCTGGTTCCGACCGATGGCTCGGACATCACGAAGAAGGCGACCGACACGGCCATCGCGCTGGCCAAGTCGGTCAACGCGCGGGTCTACACGCTGAGCGTCAAGGAGCCGTTCCCGTACAGCGCGATCTCGGAGATGCAGCCGACGCCGCCGCAGGAGTTCTTCGACGCGCAGGAGCGCATCGCGTCGACCCGCGTGAAGGCGGTGCGCGACGACTGCGTCGCGCTCGGCGTGCCCTGCGAGGCCCACACGCTGGAGGCCTTGCACCCGTGGGAGGCGATCATCGACCACGCCCGCCGCCAGGAGTGCGACCTGATCGTGATGGCTTCGCACGGCCGGCGCGGCGTCAGCGCGCTGCTGCTGGGCAGCGAAACGCAGAAGGTGCTGACGCACAGCAAGGTGCCGGTCCTTGTAGTGCGCTAGTGATGGTGGGCGTGGCTGGCGACAAAGATCACGATCGCCAGGCCCACGCCCAGCCAGCCCAGCTGGGCAGCCGTGTCCTTGGCGGACAGCCGATGCTGCAGCTGCGGGATCAGGTCGGCCACCGCCACGTAGATGAAGCTGCTCGATGCGATCACGAGCAGGTACGGGAACAGCGCTTCCCACGGCCCGACCACGACGTAGCCCACCACGCCGCCGACCACCGCCGCCATGCCCGACATTGCGTTGTAGAGCAGCGCCTTGCGGCGTGACAGCCCGGCGTTCAGCAGCACGATGTAGTCGCCCACCTCCTGCGGGATCTCGTGCGCGATGATCGCGAGCGCGGTGAACATGCCGAGGTGGGTGTCGGTCAGGAAGGCCGCCGCGATGATGATGCCGTCGCAGAAGTTGTGGATGCTGTCGCCCAGCAGCACGGTCCAGCCGCCGCGCCCGGCCTGGTGCTTGTCGAAGCCGTGGTGGTGGTGGTGCTCGTCGCCTTCATGGTGATGGCCGTGGCGGTACAGCTCGGCCTTCTCGAGCAGGAAGAAGAACAGCAGCCCGATCAGCAGCGTCATGAACAGGCTTTGCGGGCTGGCCTTGCTCTCGAAGGCCTCCGGCAGGATGTTCAACAGTGCGGTGCCCAACAGCACGCCGGCCGACAGGCTGACCAGGTGGTGCACGATGCGGCCCAGCACGTTGACCGTCAGGCTGGCGGCCAGCAGCACCGACAGCAGCCCGCCGGCAAAGGTCGCGAGCACGATGTAGAAGAGGGTCATGGGATTCGGTCAAACAAAAAGCCGCGCGGTGCGCGGCTCGGTCAAAAACCGGGGGCGGCCGTTCAGGCGACGCCGTGCGCCTTGAACCAGTCGAGACAACGCCGCCAGCCGTCCTGGGCCGCCTCGGGCCGGTAACTCGGCCGGTAGTCGGCATGGAAGGCATGCGGCGCATCGGGGTAGAGCACGATCTCGGAAGCCTTCGACGCGGCGGCACCCGCGGCCAAGGCCGATTTCATCTTATCAACCGTGTCAAGCGGGATGCTGCTGTCGGCCGCGCCGTACAGGCCGAGCACCGGGCCGTGCAGCCGGCCGGCGATGTCGACCGGGCGGCGCGGCTGCAGTTCGGTGGCCGGTGTCGCGAGCTTGCCGTACCAGGCCACGCCGGCCTTCACCGCCGCGTTGTGCGCATCGAACAGCCAGGTGATGCGCCCGCCCCAGCAGAAGCCGGTGACGCCGAGCCGCGACACGTCGCCGCCCTGCGTCGCGGCCCAGCTGACGGTTGCGTCCAGGTCGTTCAGCACCTGCGCGTCGGGCACCTGGCTGATCAGCTCGGAGACCAGCAGCGTCATGTCGGTGTAGGCCTTCGCATCGCCCTGGCGCACGAACAGCTCGGGCGCGATCGCGAGGTAGCCCTGCTTCGCGAAGCGCCGCGCGACGTCGGCGATGTGCTCGTGCACGCCGAAGATCTCGCTGACGACGACGATCACCGGCAGCTTCGTGCCGCCGGCCGGCATCGCGCGGTAGGCCGGCATTGCGAAATCGCCGACCGGGATCGTCACCGGCCCGGCGGCCAGGCCGTGCGCGTCGGTGACGATGGCCTGCGCGGTGACCGGCTGCACCGATGCGGCATAGCCCTGGCCTGCGGTGACGAGCATGGCGGTCTCCCCTGTCTGGACTGAGTGGCCGCGATTCTATTTTCAGCGCGCCGGCCCTGGCCGCGACGAGGTCTGCCGGCAAACCAAGTGAGAATCGCGCGATGACCAGCCGATTCCCCGACCACCTTGCGGCCATCGACATGGGCTCCAACAGCTTCCGCCTGGAGATCGGCGAACTGAGCCCGGGCCGCTACAAGCGCATCGATTACCTGAAGGAGACCGTGCGCCTGGGCGCCGGCCTCGACAAGTCGGGCCTGCTGACCGAAGACGCGACGCTGCGCGGCCTGGCCTGCCTGGGCCGCTTCGCGCAGCGGCTGCGCGGCTACGAGCCCGCCCAGGTGCGCGCGGTCGCGACGCAGACGCTGCGCGAGGCGCGCAACCGCGATGCCTTCCTGCTGCGCGCGCAAGAGGTGCTGGGCCATCCGATCGAGGTGATCTCGGGCCGCGAGGAGGCGCGGCTGATCTATGCCGGCGTGGCGCGGCTGCAGCCGTCGGAAGACCCGCGGCTGGTGATCGACATCGGCGGGCGTTCCACCGAGATGATCCTCGGGCAGGGCCGCACGCCGCTGCGCGCCGAGTCGTTCCAGGTCGGCAGCGTCAGCCTGTCGATGCGCTACTTCGCCGACGGCCGTTTCACCGAGGCGGCGTTCCGCGCCGCGCAGGTGGCCGCCGGTGCCGAACTCGAAGAAGCGCTGGCACCGTTCGCGCCGCAACACTGGCACGAGGCGCTGGGCTCGTCGGGCACTGCCGGTGCGGTGTCGCAGCTGCTGCAGGCGAGCGGCATCACCGACGGCGCGATCACGCCCGACGGGCTGCGCTGGTGCATCGAGCAGTGCCTGAAGGCCGGCCGCATCGACAAGCTGAACCTGCCCGGGCTGAAGGAAGACCGCCGAGCAGTGATCGCCGGCGGCCTCGCGATCCTGTACACGTTGGCGACGCACTTCGGCATCCAGCTGCTGCAGCCGGCGCGCGGCGCGTTGCGCCAGGGCGTGATCTTCGACCTCGACGAACGGCTGCATGCCGAATCGCGCGACCGCGAGGGGCACGACGGGCACGACATGCGCGATGCCTCGGTGATCGAGATGCAGCGGCGCTTCGAGGTCGACACCACGCAGGCGTGGCGGGTGGCGGGCGTCGCCGATGCGCTGCATGCCAGCGCCGCGCCGCAGCGCACTCCGATCCAGGCGCGCGAGTTGCGCTGGGCCTGCGCGCTGCACGAGATGGGCATGATGATCTCGCACCACGACCATCACCGGCACAGCGCCTACGTGCTGGGCAATGTCGACGCGGCCGGCTTCTCGCAGTCGCAGCAGCGCCGGCTGGCGGAGCTGGTGCTGGCGCAGCGCGGCGGGCTGCGCAAGGTGGAACCGCAGCTCGCGAACGCCGATTTCGCGGTGCAGGTGATGTGCCTGCGGCTGGCGATCCTGAAATGCCATGCGCGCGGGCCGGTCGATGCGACCGCGCTGCGCCTGGAGCTGAGCGGCCGGCAGGCCACGCTCGGCTTCAGCGAGGCCTGGGTGCAGACGCATCCGCGCACGCTGTTCCTGCTGAACGAGGAGGTGGAGGCGTGGCAGCGCAGCGGTGCACTGAAGCTGGTACTGGCGCCGCGCTGAGCCTCGCGAGGCCCCTGGGCGGTCTTACGCAGCCACCCGCCCGTGGAACTGATTCGGTCGGATGGCCTGGACCGACGGCGTGGCCGCCAGTTCACGCAGCTGGCGCGGGGTGACCTCGACGACGAACGCGCCTGCCAGGTCATTGCGGCGAGCGCGTGCCGCCAGGCCCAGGCGCTCCAGGTCGGACTGAAGCTCGCTCATCTGCGCCACGATCGGGGGCGGCGCGCGCCGCCGGCCGATCGGCATCGCCGGGCGCCTGGCCTCGATGATCACCGACGCACGCCGCGATCCGGACTGGCTGGCGAATTCCACCAGGTCATCGTGTTTCAGGGCGTTGTGCGTTGTGGTCATGCGGTACTGCCAGGACTACTGCCAGGACGGAATGGCCAGACCGGCCACCGCCGTGGCGGGTGGGTATCTGGCTTGGACAGTCAGGGTACCCCGAGAGGCGCCGGGTTTCAACCCTTGGGCAGGTACCCGCGGTCGATCGCGTGTCCGAAAGCCGGCAGAAGCGCCAGCTTTCCATGCCCGAACCGGTGGTCCGGGCCGTTCTCGCCCCGGTCGACCACGCTGCCGACGATCAGCTGGATCAGCGTGTCGGAGCGGTCCCACCCGGTCAGCTTCAGCAATGCCGCCCCCTGCTTCGCCTGCGGCGTGCGGCTGAGCAGCACCGCAATGGCCCCGGCGACGTGCGGTGCCGCCATCGACGTTCCGTTCAGGTGTTCCCAGCGCTGCCTGCCGATGCAGGAATAGACCTGGACGCCCGGTGCCCCGAGGTCGGGCTTCGAGTAGACGAGCGGCAGGTTGCGCGGCGCGATGGCCTCCGACTCCTCGACGATCTGCGTGCGCCCCGCGCTGAAGGCGGCGACGCGGTCGTTCGCGTCCATCGCCCCCACCGCCAGCGCGAAGTAGTCGTTGCCCGGCGAGCCCGAGGTCTGCGCGCCCTCGTTGCCGACGCTCACGACGCACGGAATGCCGGCCTGGCGAGCCGCGATCAGCGCCGAGGTGTAGGTGTCCAGCACCGACGGCTCGAAGGACAGGCCGCCCAGGCTCATGTTGATCACGTCGGCCCCCTCGGCGACCGCCCACTCCATGCCCTTCAGGATCTGCTCGTCCGTGCCGCCGGCCTTGCCGAGGACCTTGGCCACCAGCAGCCTGCACGCCGGGGCCATGCCGATCCACCGCCCGCTGGCACGGCCACCGGCGATGGTGCCGCAGACGTGGGTGCCGTGGCCGTCGGCGTCCCAGGCCGCGTCGACGCCCTGCGCGACCAGGCGCCCTCGCGCATCGAACTCGGCGAACCGCGCCACCTTGCCGGCGAGGTCCGGATGGGACGGCTCCACGCCGGTGTCCAGTACCGCCACGCGAGCGCCCTGCCCGCGGGCCCCGAAAGCGCCCCAGCTGGCCAGGGCGCCCGAGGCCTCGATGCCCCAGGCATGGGTGGAACGCTGCGCAATCTCCGGCGGCAATGCGGTGGCACGCAGGCGCGGCGGGACCGGAACGCGCCGGTTCGCGAACACGGCCAGCGCCTGCGGCAGCGCCTCGGGCAGCTGGGCCAGGTCGTCGCGGTCGATCTCCATCGCCGCCGCGCCCGCCAGCGGCAATGCGCGCATGCGGCCGCCTTCGTCGGACCGCCTCGCCTGGCGCGAGAACCGCACGAAGGCGGCCTGCTGCATCGGCTCGATGGCCTGGATGCCGGTCCTGCGCAACGCATGCACGTCGGCGGCCCGGCGCGCCGCGGGCTGGTGGCCGGCGAGCCGCTCGTGCGCCGGCGGCGGCAGCAGGTCGGCCGCGTTCGTCACCGCGCGCCGCTCGATCGCGCGCTCGGCCGCCTCGACGATCGCCTGGCGCAGGCCTTCGTGCCGACCCTGCACGATGATGCTGAGCGTCTGCTGGGCCTGCTCGTCGAGCAGGCGTTCCACCTGGCGCCTGATCCTGGTCCGATCCATCTCATCCTTCCCTTCGAAAAGCGGGCTATCCGAACCGCCCCTGCAGGAACCACCCCTCCCCCTCCGACTGCGCCGACAACGGCATGCGCGCCCGGTAGATCCACACCAGCGCCCCATCGGGCTGCTGCGCGATGAAGTAGTCGCGCTCCACCGCATCGCCGTCCCACCAGCCGGCCTCGATGCGCTCCGGGCCCGCCAGCAGCTGCAGCGCGGCGCCGTCGAGCAGCGGCCTCGACTGCCGCTGCGCCAGCGGCAGCGCCTGCGGCAGCAGCCACACCGGGCGCGCCACCGCGCGGCGCGCCAGCACGTCGGCCCGGCGCAACGGCGGCCCGGTGCGGGCAGGTGGACTGCCGTCCAGCGCGGCGGCTTCCATGCGGCCGGCGCATTCGGGCCGGTGGTCCTGCACCGGCACCAGCCGCTGCACCCGCTCGCGGCCGAGCCGCGCCTGCAGCCGCTCCAGCAGGCGCGTCAGCCCTTCGCGCTCGCTGCGCGGCGTCGGGAACAGCTCGGTATTCGGCGGCGGCTGGCGCGCGATGTCGCTGGCGCGCAGTGCAAGCTCCAGCGTCGGCGCCGGCAAGGCCAGCTGCGACAGCCGCTCGCGCAGCAGCGCCATCAGGTGCTTCGGGTCGCGCGACGGCTCGGCCAGCGCGATCTCCAGCGTGGTGTGCAGCGGCGTGCCGGCGTCGCGCCGCCAGCGCGGCTCGTGCTTCATCTGCAGGCTGAAGCGGCGCACGAAGGCATGCTGCGCCGCAAGCCATGCCACCAGCCGCGCCAGCAGCACCTGCGCGCCGTGCAGCACCTGCTCGGTGGTGTCGGCGCGCGCGAACAGCTCGAGCGCGCTGTCGAAGCTGGCCGGCAGCTCGATCGACACGCGCGGGTCGGGACGCCGGCCGAGCGCACTGTCGAGCTCGACCAGCAGCGCCTCGCCAAAGCGGCGCGTCAGCCCGGCGCGCGGCAGGCTGCGCAGGTCGCCCAGCGTGTTCAGGCCCATGCCCTGCAACGCCTCCCAGTGCTCGCGGCCCGGACCGAGCAGCCAGACCGGCGCGGCATCGAGCGCGCGCTGCAGCGCGGCGACGTCGGCGCAATGCAGGCCGTCGGTGCTGCGCGACAGCAGCGCCGAGCCCTGCGCCGTCGGGGTGCTGACGCAGTGCAGCGCATGGCCGAGCGGCCGCAGCGCGTCGCGCAGCCGCTGCAGCAGCGCGTCGTGTCCGCCGAAGTAGCGCAGGCTCGCCTCGACCTCGAGCAGCACGCCCTGCGGCAGCGCGAAGCTGACCGCCGGCGTGAACGCCAGCGCCGCATGCGCGACGCTGGTCAGCGCCTGCCGGTCGCGCAGCGCATCGGCCTGGCCGATCAGCAACTGCGGAGCGAGCGCCAGCGCGGTCGCGCGCTTCAGCCCCGGCTTGACGCCCAGCGCCTGCGCGCCGGCGTTGGCATGGACGATGCGGTGCGCCTCGACCAGCGCGACGGCCGGCTCGCTGCCGCCGGGGCCCGCCGGGAGCGTCGCCAGGAAGGATTCCAGCGGCAGCAGCGGCAGGTGAAGACCGATCCAGAGCATCGCGCGCCCATTGCAGCAGGTGCCGGATCAGGCCAGGTTGACGAAGGTCGCGGCGCGCAGCGGTGGCGCCGCGCCGGCGGCCTCGACCGCCTGCACCGCCAGCTCGCGCGCCTTGCGCGTGGCGCTGGCGGACAGCACCGGCGGCAACTCGAGCAGCAGCTCGTGCGCCAGCGGCGGCCCGCGGCGCTTCAGTATCCGCACGCTCAAGGCATCGGCCCCGCCGGCCCGCAGCGCCAGCCGCAGCGGCGCCGGGCTCGCCTGCTGCTGCACCGCCATCTCGCGCAGCACGAAGGCCGGGCCGTCGTGCGCGTGGGCGGCCACCTGCAGGCGGCGCAGCCGCTCGGCGCGCAGGCGCGGCGGCAACCAGGCCAGCACCGCACCGACATGCCCGCTGTGCAGCGCCTGCTCCAGCGCCCACAGCCGCGCATCGACGCCGGCCTCGTGCGGCCGACCGTCGACGCCGGGAATGCCTTGCGTGCCGGTGTCGATCACCAGCAGCTGTTCGGGGTCCAGCCCCATCTGCATCAAGGCCCAGGCCGACAGCGCAGCCGGCGGATCGAACAGCATCACCAGCCGACCGGCCCGCTGCGTGGCGGCGAGGCTCGGGGCCAGCAGGCGGATCTCGCCGAGGCCGGGATGCGGCAGCAGCAGTTCGCTGAGCGCGCGGCGCGGCCAGCCGCCACCGGGCAACTGCGCATCGAGCGCCGCAAAGCCGCTGGGCAGCGCGCGTTCGACGCTGCGCCCCATCTGGTGGCCCCGCCAGACGCTGGTGTGCAGCCGCTCGGGCAGCGGCAGGCGGGCGGGGGCGGCGGCGAAGGAGGCGGTGGAAGGCATGGCAACTACTGTATGAACATCCAGTATATCGATCCACCTGAAAACGGGGTCATGCCGTTACAAGTCCCTTGAAGAAGCTTTCAGCACCTTAATAATTGCTTTTGGCAATCATTTGCGGCACGATGTCCCGATGCCTGACGCCCTTCCACCCGTCGATCCGAACACCCGCGTGGCCGCGGTGCGCGCCTTCAACCGCTTCTACACGCGCCGCATCGGCGTGCTGCACGAGGGCCTGGTCGACAGCGGCTTCACGCTGACCGAATCGCGGCTGCTGTGGGAATTCGCGCACCAGGCGCAGCCCACGGCCGGCGCGCTCGCGCGCTCATTGGAGCTCGACCCCGGCTACCTGAGCCGGCTGCTGCGCGGCCTGCGCGAGCGCGGGCTGATCGAGGCGACGCCGTCGGCCAGCGATGCGCGGCAATCGCACCTGTCGCTCACCGACGCCGGCCGGGCCGCCTTCGCGCCGCTGGACAGCGGCTCGCAGCAGCAGGTGCAGGCGCTGCTCGCGGCGCTCGACGAGCCGTCGCAGCAGCAGCTGCTGCAGGCGATGGGCACGCTGCAGCGCCTGCTCGACGACGACCCGGCCCGCCGCGCGCGCCAGCCCTACCTGCTGCGCGCGCACCGCCCGGGCGACATCGGCTGGGTGATCGCACGCCATGGCGCGCTGTATGCGCAGGAGTTCCGCTGGGACATCGCCTTCGAGGCGCTGGTGGCGCGCATCGCGGCCGGCTTCATCGAGCGCTTCGAGCCGGCGCGCGAAGCCTGCTGGATCGCCGAGCGCGACGGCGCGAACGTCGGCTGCGTGTTCCTGGTGCAGGCGCGCGACGAGGCGACGCAGGCCGTGCAGGAGGGCGTGGCCCAGCTGCGCATGCTGCTGGTCGAACCGTCCGCCCGCGGGCTGGGGCTGGGACGCCGGCTGGTCGACGAATGCGAGCGCTTCGCGCGCCACGCCGGCTACCGCCGCATCACGCTGTGGACCAACGGCAACCTGCTGGCCGCGCGCGGCATCTACGCGGCAGCGGGCTACCGGCTGGTCGCGAGCGAGCCGCACCACAGTTTCGGGCACGATCTGGTCGGAGAAACCTGGACCCTCGACCTGGACTGACCCCCACATGACCTGCCCTTGCGGCCTGCCTTGCGCTTACCTCGACTGCTGCGGCCGCTACCACGCCGGCCCGCTGCACCTGCAGGCGCCCGATGCCGAAGCGCTGATGCGCTCGCGCTACAGCGCCTTCGTCAACGGCCTGCCGGATTACCTGCTGGCGACCTGGCACCCGAGCACGCGGCCCGCCGTGTTGGAGCCCGATCCCCCGGGCCTGCGCTGGCTGGGGCTGGAGGTACGCCGGCATGCCTCCCAGGATGCCGACCATGCGACGGTGGAGTTCGTTGCCCGCAGCAAGCTCGGCGGCCGCGCGCAGCGGCTGCACGAGACCAGCCGGTTCGTGCGCGAAGACGCTCGTTGGTTCTACGTCGACGGAGAGTCCTGATCAGGCGAATTCTTGACGGACCGAAGCCGACATCAGCCGGCGGATGATCCAGCCGAGCAGCCCGCAGGCGCCGAGCGTCACCAGCACCGCCATCACGCGCGCCGCGGTCACGAAACCGCCGAACACGCCGAGGGCGCGCGGCGGCAGCGCCGCGGTGCTCAGCGTGCTGTCGGCCACCGACTGCATCACCTCCTGCTGCAGCCACAGGCCGAGCAGGTTCGCGACGATCGCCAGCAGCAGCAGCGCGATGAAGGTACGGCGTGCCCAGTCGAGCCGCAGCAGCAGGCCGACTGCCGACACCAGCGTGGCCAGCGACACCGCCAGCCCGGCGTTGACCACCCACGGCAGGTGGGCGATCAGCAGCCCGAACAGGCCGCTGACCTGCAGGCTTTCGCTGCGGAACACGCCCGACACCAGCATCGCGTTCTGCAGCAGCGCCGACGCACAGGCCAGCGCGCCGAGCAGCATGAACACCCATGCCGTCGCGGTGACGAACAGGGAACGGGCTCCGACGGTGATGGTGGTGGGCATGGCGCTTCCTCGACAGCTCCGATTGTCCGGAGCGCAGGCGGGCTTGTCATGCGCTGCAACACGCGGCCCCCCAAGATCGAGGGGACGGCAACCCGCCCGGTGTGCACATGGCGCCACAAGGTGTCAGCCGATGTTTCAACCGCAGCGTCAACCGAACCGCAGCGCATACACCGGCGGCAACTGCGCCGGCAGCGCGGCCCAGGTGTCGCCGCCATCGTCGCTGCCCCACACATGGCCGGTCGTGCTGCCCATCAGCAGGCTGCGGCCGTCCGGCGACACGTCGAGCCCGTGGCGGTACACCAGGTCGTAGCAATGCCGCTGGGGCAGCCCGCGGCGCAGCGTCTCGAAGCTCGCCCCGCCGTCGCGCGTGCGGTTGACCGCCAGCGCGCCGCCGACCGGCACGCGCTGCTGGTCGGCCACGCCCGGCACGAACCAGGCGGTCTGCGCATCGCCCGGGTGCACCGCGACCGCGAAGCCGAAATCCGACAGCGGCGCGCTCGTCACCTGCTGCCACGAGGCCGACGCATCGGTCGAGCGCCAGATGCCGTTGTGGTGCTGGGTCCACAGCACGTCCGGCTGCGCGGCGCAGCGCACGATGCGGTGCGGGTCCTGGGTGTTCGGCGAGCCGGCCTGCTCCGGCGGCATGTAGGCGGCGCGCATGCCGTCGGCCTGGAGCTGCCAGCTCGCGCCGTCGTCGTGCGTGACCCAGGCGCCGCCGCAGCTGATGCCGAGCACCAGGTCGCCGGCGCGCGCGGGGTGCGGGCAGATCGAATGGATGCCGGGCACGTCGTAGCCGCCGCCGAACCAGTCGGCGCGCTCCGGCCGCTGCCACAGCGGATCGACCAGCTGCCACGAATCGCCGCCGTCGCCGCTGCGGAACAGCCCGCCCGGCAGCGTGCCGAGCCACAGCGTGCCGTGGTCGCGTTCCAGCGACCACACCTGCACCACCTTCCACGGCACGCCGGTCGCGCCTTCCGGCTGCGCCGGAAAAGCCGGCGCAGCCACCTCGTGCCACGTGGCGCCCTGGTCATCGGACGCATGCAGCTTGACGCCGAAGTGGCCCAGGTTCAGCGCTGCCAGCAGGCGGCCGTCGGCACCGGGCGGCAGCAGCATCGACACCGGCTCGCCGAGGAAGCTGGTGCGGGCGATGTCCCACGCGCCGCCGCGACCGCGCGTCAGTTCGAACAGGCCCTTGCGGGTGGCGGCCCAGGCACGGTCTGACATCTGCAACTCCTTAGGGCCTGTTAACACGACGGGAAGGCTCGCGCCGGTGCTTGGCAAGGCGCTGGGCAAGGCGCGACGCGCAGCCCAGGCTCCGTGCCCGGGCAAGCGGCGCAACGCGGCCCAGCGCCTTGCCAGGCACCGGCCCGAAGGGTGATCTCATCAAAAGGGCACCCGTGACGTTGCACGGATTGCCCAGGCAGCAAGCCTGGGCTGCGCCGTGCGCCTTGCGGGTGCCCTTTTGATGAGTCACGCGTGCCTTCCCGTCGTTAACAGGCCCTGGATCAACCGCCGGACAGCGCCTGCATCACGTGGATCCGGCTGTCCGGCCGCAATGCGTCGGCCAGCGCCACGCGGTCGTCGCTGCGCACGCCGTCGACGAAGGCCACCACGTTCGGCCGCAGGTGGCCCTGCTCGTCGAGCACGTAGCCGCGCAACCGCGGGTGCGCGGCGAACACCGCGTCGAGCGCGCCGCGCAGGCTGGCGGCGTCGACGTCGAGTTCGGGCGTCTCGATGAAGCGGCGCAGCTGCTGCGTGAACACGACGTGGGCCATGGAGCGCGATGATGCCCGTCACGCCCAGCCGCGACAATCCACCCGATGAATTACGGACCCTTCTACGCCGCCCTCGCCTTCACGCTGTGGGGCGTGTTCCCGCTGTTCTTCCGCCGGCTGGCCATGCTGCCGGCCGGCGAGGTGCTGGCACACCGCATCGTCTGGTCGCTCGCCTTCGTGCTGATCGTGCTCGGCGTGCGCCGCCAGTGGGGGTGGCTGAGGCCGCTGCTGCGCCAGCCGCGCGTGCTCGGCGCGTTCGCCGCCAGCGCGCTGCTGCTGGCGGTGAACTGGCTGACCTACATCTGGTCGGTCAACCACGGCCATGTGCTCGACGCGAGCCTCGGCTACTTCATCACGCCGCTCGTCAACGTGCTGCTCGGCTACACCGTGTTGCACGAACGCCCGCGGCGCGGCCAGTGGGTCGCGCTCGCGCTGGCGACGGCCGGCGTGGTCTGGCTGACGGTGCAGGCCGGCCAGTTGCCGTGGATCGCGCTGGTGCTGGCCGCGAGCTTCGGCAGCTACGGGCTGCTGCGCAAGGTCGCGGTGCTCGGGCCGCTGGAAGGCCTCGCACTGGAGGCGATGCTGCTGGCGCCGCTGGCCATCGCCGCACTGCTGTTCTGGCAGGCGCAGGGCAGCGGGCAGTTCCCGCTGCCCGACACGGCGACCAACCTGTGGCTGCTGGCGGCCGGGCCGATCACCGCGGTGCCGCTGCTGCTGTTCGCCGCCGGCGCGCGCCGCATCTCGATGACGACACTCGGGCTGATGCAGTACATCGGCCCGACGATCCAGTTCGGACTCGGCGTGTGGCTGTTCGGCGAGCCGTTCGGCGGCGCGCGGCTGGCGGGTTTCGGGCTGATCTGGCTGGCGCTGGCGGTGTACAGCGTGGAAGGCTGGCGGGCCCGCGACCAGCACGGCTGAAGCGTGGAACCCTGGCCGGTTGCCAGCCACTCAGGTGCATGACGCCCGCCAAACGCACACGTTCGCCGTCCCTTCCAGACAGCCCTCGTCTTGCCACGGAAGCCCGCATCGATCCCCTGCGAGCCTTCACCATCCCGCAGCCAGGCCAGCTGGCCTGGTCGTTCAAGGACTGTCGCGGCAAGCACAAAGGTGTCGACTTCGCCAGCCTGGCAACGAAGATCGACCATCCATCTTCCGTGCTTGAACTCAAAATGACGTGGGAATGGAGCCCGGATGAAGCGGGCGGGGAAGAAAATACGTTGGCGGCCTGGCGCGCACTGCAGGCGTTCACCGGACTCAAATCGCTGTCCCTCGACATCGAGATCGAGACCTTTCCCGACACGGCCCAGGCACTGGCCGTCAGCCTGAGCCAGATGCCCCATCTCGAGCACCTGCGCCTCGGGGCTTTCGTCGACGAAGACTCCTTCGCCCCGATCCTGCCTTCATTGCCGGCAACGCTGCGGAGCATCACGCTGCACAGTGCGCCCGAAGCGATGACATGCCTGCTCCAGCACCTGCACACCACGCCGCTGCATCGTCTGGAGCACCTGCACCTGAAAGTCTTCGAACAACTGCACGACGCCAGTCGACTGAATCTGTGGGGAGAACTTGCCAAGGCCCTCGAGATGTGGATTCCTCTGGCCGATTCGCTCTGTCAGCTGAGTTACCCGGAGGAAGTGCGATGGGGTATTGCCCCGTATGACATGCGTCGCACGGTGAAGAAGAGCCAATCGCTGCATGCGCTGAACTTCTCACCGGATTTCGTCGGCAAGGTCCGCAAGGATGTCGACAACAACCTGAAGCTGATCCATCCGCAGCTGACCGAGAACCTCGACAAGCTGGTCCGCTTCCCCTACGGACTCTTCGACGCGCTCTGCAGCGCCGTCATGACGCAGCTTTCCACGACCGGCGCCGCGGCTCCCCACGACATCACCCAACTCGTCCACGCATTCTGGATGGGCCGCAACACGCCTCGCGATCGCTGGCGTGCATTGGCGCTGGTGTGCGTCTGCAAGGCATATCGCGATCTGGCAGCGAAGACCTCCGGCGAGGCGATCGCCGCACAGCGGCTGAAAGTCTCGGTCGATCGACGGGCCACCATCCTGCAGCAGTACGGCCTCGCCACGGATGCGACAGTGCAGCGCCTGCAGCACAGGCTGACGAAAACCTGAGCCCCCCCGAGGTTGCAGCTGGTCACAATCCGGCCGCGCGATGCGGGCAGGCGGCCTTCAGAATGGAAACGATTCCAGAGAGTTCCATCGCGCCATGAACCGTCGAACCCACCTTGCCCTGCTGTCGTTGAGCATCGCCCTCTCCGCCTGCGGCGGCGGATCGGACGACGAACCGTCGAACCCGGTGTCGGGCGGGCCTGCGCCGGCACCCGCTCCGACTCCGTCGCCTTCACCGGCCCCCGCACCCGCACCCGCACCCGCACCCGCACCCGCACCCGCACCCGCACCGGCACCGGCACCGGCACCGGCACCGGCACCTGCCCCTGCTCCCTCTCCGGCTCCAGCCCCCGCACCAGCCCCCGCGCCGTCGTCCGCCGACCTGACCGATGCCCGCAAGAAGGACATCGCGATGCAGATCGTCTCCAGCGCCGAGAACTCGTCGCTGAACTGGAAGGCGCAGTACGCCTACATCCAGGACATCGGTGACGGCCGCGGCTACACCGGCGGCATCATCGGCTTCTGCTCCGGCACCAGCGACATGCTGGAGGTCGTCCAGGATTACACCCAGCGGTCGCCGAACAACGTGCTGGCCAGGTACATCCCGGCGCTGAAGAAGGTCAACGGCAGCGATTCGCACGCCGGCCTGGACCCGACCTTCACCGGCGACTGGAAGACCGCTGCCGCCGACCTGGTCTTCCAGCAGTCGCAGGACAGCGTGCGCGACGACACCTACTTCAACCCGGCCGTCAGCCAGGCGAAGACCGACGGGCTGCGCGCGCTCGGCCAGTTCGCCTACTACGACGCGATCGTGATGCACGGCCCGGGCAACGACGGCATCAGCTTCGGCGGCATCCGCAAGGCGGCGATGGCGAAGGCCAGGACGCCGGCGCAAGGCGGCGACGAGACGACCTACCTGAACGCCTTCCTCGATGCCCGCGTGGCCGCGATGAAGACCGAGGAAGCGCACAGCGACACGACGCGCGTCGACACCGCGCAGCGCGTCTGGCTGAAGGCCGGCAACTTCGACCTCAACACGCCGCTGAACTGGAAGGTCTACGGCGACAGCTTCAGCATCAAGTAGCGCCTGACGGGGCCTGGAAGCCCGAGTGCGGCCGTCGCCTGTCGGCGGCGTGGCAACATCGTCGCCGATGCGCCCGTTGTCCCTCCGCCGCTGGCACCGCCAGTCCGTCCTCACGGCCGGCCTGGCCTTGCTGCTCGGCCTGCAGATCGGCTGCGCGTCGCTCGACGAGCGCCAGCGCGCGTGGATCTTCCAGCCCGGAGACCGCGTCTGGTATGGCGGGGCCGCGGCCGCCGAGGGCATGGACGACGCCTGGATCGACTACCGATCGAACGTCGCCGAATCGCGCGACCAGGCGGTCCGCCTGCACGGCCTGTGGCTGGCGCAAGACGACCCCAAGGCACCGGTGCTGCTCTACCTGCACGGCGCCCGCTTCGACGTGCGCGCCAGCGCGACGCGGATGCGGCGCATGCACGAACTGGGGTTCTCGGTGCTCGCGATCGACTACCGCGGCTTCGGGCGCAGCAGCGCCGGGCTGCCGTCGCAGGCGCTGGCCGATGAAGACGCCCATGCCGCCTGGGACTGGCTCGCGCACAAGCGGCCGCAGGCCCGCCGCTTCATCTTCGGCCACTCGCTGGGTGGCGCGATCGCGGTGCAGCTGGCCGCCGAGGTGCCCGACGAGGCCGGCCTGATCGTCGAAGGCAGCTTCACGTCGATCCCCGACGTGGTATCGACCTTCCGCTGGGGCTGGCTGCCGGTCGGGCCGCTGATCACGCAGCGCTTCGATGCCGCGTCGCGGGTCGCCGACATCGGCTCGCCGCTGCTGGTGGTGCACGGCAGCGACGACACGCTGATCCAGCCGGCACTCGGCCGCGCGCTGTTCGAACGAGCCCGCGAGCCGAAGCGATTCATGCTGATCGAAGGGGCCTCGCACCACAACACCAACGACCTGGGCCAGCCGCAGTACCGCGAGGCGGTGGCCGAGTTGTTCGGCATCGGGCGATCGCCCCCCTGACACAGACACATGTCTGGAAACCGGAGGCGGTGAATCGCCACTCACCGGCTTTCCACTTCGCTTCGTCGCCGGCCCACCATGAAACGCGTGCGATCTTCACCTGCATCCAACGAATCGAAGCGTTCCTGCACAGACGTGGTGCTCGCAGCAGAACTGATGCATGCAGGCAAGTTCAAAGGGAACCTCGACACCCATCGAGCCATCTGGCGCCTGGCCAGCCAGTCGCCATCCGCCACCTTCAAGTCGGCATGGGATGGCCCCGACTGCACTGCGCTGCTTCAGACCTGCAACGGCGTGGACTGGGTGGCCAATTTTTCGCACATCGCCACGCTGTTCGGCAGGACCGCGCTGACCGACGACATCTGCAGCCCCAGCCCCGAGTTGATCGCTCACCTGCTCCACGCCTGCCCGCAGATCGTCGACATGACGCTCGAGAATTTCAGCGCCGACGGCGAGCACATCGCCGGGCTGGAAGCAGCGCTGTCGAGCACGAACCACCTGCGCAGCTTCCGCATCACGCCGGAAGACATGGATCCCGGCGTCGGCCTGTGCATCGCACGCGGATTGCGATCCCACCACCACCTCTCATCGTGGCGCCACTGGACCGACGACGATCCGGACACCATCGCTCCCGTGCTGGCAGAAACCCTGTCCAGCGTGCATAACCTGGAATGCCTGGATCTGTGCATCGATGAATCCTGGACCGCCGATCACTTCGACCTGCTCGCGGTCCCGCTGATGCGAATGCCGGCCTTGCAGGACCTGCGGCTCAGGCTCGCCGCGGGTTGCGATCTCTCGCGACTGTTCCAGACGATGTCGGCAGCCGGCCCCTCCTTGCCGCTGGCATCGCTGAAGGTGGACATCGCCCGCGATGGCGATGCCTCGATCCGCAACGCCGCCAGGGCGCTCTCGCAAGCGATTGCCGCGTTGCCGCGACTGATGTCGCTGACCGTGTCCCGTCATGTGTTCGAGGCGATGGACCCTCAGGCCCTGATCCGTGCGGTCAGGCGGAACGGCGTCCTCGGCACCCTCACGCTCCTCGATGTGCATGGCGACGACCTGCCCCGCGAACTACCCACCAGGTTGTCCGCCGCGCTGGGCACCAACCGGGACCGCTTCGCCATCGCACCGGTCGAGATGATGGCCCCTGCCTGCAGCGTCTTCGTCAATGCAGCCCTGTGGCACTGCCAGCTCGAGCCCGTGTCGGACATCGGCCACGTGGTGGCCGAGCACCTGGTGGGTCGGACAGCCGCGCCCGACATGCGGGACTGCCAGGGCCTGCTTCGGGTGTCGAAGCCCGTCTGGGCGGCTGCGCGCGCCGCGCGCCGGCACGCCATGCTGGCCTTGCTGCAGCAGCCCTCCACCGAGAGGACCGGGCCGCACATGCTGCACCTGGTCGGGCTGGGCCGCAGATTCGACATCCTGACGGTCGACGAAGCGCTGCAACTGCGCGAACGACACAGCGGCTGGATCCACGAAATGCCGGCCCGGCAGTGACCTCTTCGCCCTACCGCAGGTCCCCCGCCAGCGACGCCAGCGTCTCCGCGCCGATCGCCACATGCGCCGGGTAGTGCGTGTGGTCGCAGCCGAGCTTGCAGGCCGCGCCAGCCCGCAGTGCTTCGCGCGCCGCGGGCGGCAGCTCGAACCGCAGGAAATGCACCGCCGAGGTCTTCTCCGCGGTCTCGCGGTCGAGGTCTTCGTCGGCGATCGCATAGACGCGCGCATGGCCTTCGACCTCGACGAACATGCGGTCCTCGACGCCGATCAGCCGCGCCAGCTCGCGCTTGCGCTCGTGCACGTCGGGGTACTCGATCAGCATCGTCGCCTTCCAGTTGCCGCCGTCGGGCAGCAGCGGCGCGTAGGCCTCGATCTCGCCGCGGATGCCGTCCTCGTCGAAGATCTTCTCGATGTGCAGCATCTCCTGGATCTGGCGCCGGATCGTCTGCTCGTCCTCGAACTGCACGGTGACGTGCTCGCCCAGCGCCACCGAGCGCAGCCGGCGGTGCGCGATGAACGCCGGCCGCTGCGCCTGGCGGATCTTCGCGTAGGCCTCCAGCGTCAGCAGGCTGTCGGGGGTGATCGTCGCGATCGGCATCTCGGCTCCCGATGCATTCCCGTCACAAGCCGTACGCGATGCGCACCAGGCTCAGCGGATGCGCCAGCGTCGCCGCCGGCGCGCCCTGCTGCGCGATGCCTTGCGCGATGTGGTGCCCCGCCAGCGCGCAGTCGGAGCTGATGTAGTCCGGCCCGTTGGCCGCCATCGCCTTGAAGACCGGCCTGCCGATCTTCATCGCGACCGGGTGGGTCGGCGTCTTCACGCCATAGGTGCCGGCATGCCCGGAGCAGCGCTCCACCGTGTTCAACTGCACCGTCACTGCCTGGCCGATCAGCTTCAGCAGCTCCTCGGTCTTGCGGCCGATCTTCTGCACCCGGCCGTGGCAGGGCACGTGGTAGCTGACCTTGCCGAGCGGCTGCTTGAAGTCGGTCTTCAGCAGGCCGTCCTTGTGGCGGGCCACGAGGTATTCGAACGGGTCGAACATCGCCTGCTGCACCCGTATCACGTCCGCGTCGCCAGGGAACAGCAGCGGCAGTTCCTGCTTGAACATCAGCGTGCAGCTCGGGATCGCGCTCAGGATCGCGAAGCCGTCCTTCGCGTAGCGCGCCAGCACCGGCACGTTGGCTTCCTTGTGCCGCGCCACCGCATCCAGGTCGCCGAGCTCCAGCTTCGGCATGCCGCAGCACGATTCCTTGTCGACGATCTCGTACGGGATGTCGTTGTGCGCCAGCACCTCCAGCAGGTCGTGGCCGATGCCGGGTTCGTTGTAGTTGACGTAGCAGGTCGAGAAGATCGCCACCTTGCCCGGCGTGCGCTCGCCGTTCGTGACCTGGGTCGCCGCGCCGCGCTTGTTCGCGCTCCAGCGGAAGCGGCTCGCGGCCAGCTCCGGCAGCCAGGCCTCGGGGTGCACCTGCAGCGCTGTGTCGAGCAGCCGGCGCATCGGCTTCGCGCGGTTCAATGCATTCGCCACCTGCACCACCACCGGGATGCCGGCGAACTGGCCGTGCACGTCGGTCGACGCGAGGAAGCGTTCGCCGGCCCCGACCCCGCCGCGCTTGAACTTGATGGCCTTGGCGCGCAGCATCGTGTGCGGGAAGTCGAGGTTCCACGGGTGCGGCGGCACGTACGGGCACTTCGTCATGTAGCAGAGGTCGCACAGGTAGCACTGGTCGACCACCTTCGCGTAGTCGGCCTTCGCGACGCCGTCGACCTCGCCGGTCGAGCTGTTGTCGACCAGGTCGAACAGCGTCGGGAACGACTGGCACAGGCTCACGCAGCGCCGGCAGCCATGGCAGATGTCGAAGACGCGCTCCATCTCGTGGAGGCAGGCCCCCTCGTCGTAGAACGAGGGGTTCTTCCAGTCGACAGGATGGCGTGTCGGCGCCTCGAGGTTCCCTTCGCGGGTCATGCCGTCAATCGACGAGGGCGTCCAGGGCCTTCTGGTAGCGGTTCGCGTGGGATCGCTCGGCCTTGGCCAGCGTCTCGAACCAGTCGGCGATCTCGTCGAAGCCTTCGGTGCGCGCCTGTCGCGCCATGCCCGGGTACATGTCGGTGTACTCGTGCGTCTCGCCGGCCACCGCGGCCAGCAGGTTCTGCCGGCTCGAGCCGATCGGCAGCCCGGTGGCCGGGTCGCCCACCGCCTCCAGGAATTCGAGGTGGCCGTGCGCATGGCCGGTCTCTCCCTCGGCGGTGGAGCGGAACAGCGCCGCCACGTCGTTCTGCCCTTCGATGTCGGCCTTGTTCGCGAAGTAGAGGTAGCGGCGATTCGCCTGCGACTCGCCGGCAAACGCGTCCTTCAGGTTCTGCTCGGTCTTCGATCCTTTCAATCCCATGGCGCTCTCCTGCTGGTGGATGTGAAGTGGATGCAAGCGTCCCTTGCGTTCCCCCTGCGGTCAGGAGGACCCGCGAACCCTAGCGCGACCGCCGGTCGCCGGCAAATACAAAGCTTCAATGCAGTGCATAGCAGGCGGCTATGTTTTCTGCGGGTAAACGAGCCTGTCAGCCCAGCCCGAGCAGCTGGCGGGTCAGCTGGTTGAGCCGGCCGTCGGGCGACGCCAGGTCGTGCAGCACGGTCAGGTGATGGGTGCCGGCAATGCGCTCGCAGACCGGCACCGCGCGCTCGCCCCAGGCGGTGCGGATGGCGTCGTTCTGCAGCAGGAATTCCTCGCTCTCGTCGGCGCCGACCGCGGCGCACAGCACACCGTTCGGCGCCGGCATCGCCACCGGGCTCAGCTTCGCGGCCAGCGCCGGCGTGAGCCGCAGGTCGGCCGCCAGGAAGGGCGTGCGGCGCACCGGCTCCAGGTCGAACACGCCGCTGATCGCCAGCGCACCGCGCACCAGATTCGGTGGCAGGTCGGCGCCCAGCTGGCGCCATTCGCAGTTCAGCAGCATCGCGGCCAGGTGGCCGCCGGCCGAATGCCCGGCCACGATGATGCGCAGCGGGTCGCCGCCGTACAGCGCCGCGTGGCGCCACACCCAGGCCAGTGCCTGCGCCATCTGCAGCGCGATCGTGTCGATGCCGACCGGCGCGTCGGGCGTGCCCGGGCACAGCGCGTAGTTCGGCACCACCACCATCGCGCCGGCATGCACGAAGGTCGGCGCGACGAAGGAATGCTCGGACTTGTCGAGCGAGCGCCACCAGCCGCCGTGGATGAACACCAGCACCGGGGCGCCGGCGCGCGGCGACGGGAAGATGTCCAGCGTCTCGTTCGGGCCGTCGCCATAGGGCACGTCGAGCCGGCGCGACATGCTGTCGCGCGACAGCGCCGACGCCCGCGCCCAGCGCTCGAAGATATCCGGGTGCTCCGGAATGCGCGCCCGGTTGTTGTATTGCTGGTCGAGGCGGTCGGGGTCGAATCGGGCCATGCGGTCTCCGCGGTGCCGGCACAGGGGTGCCGGATGGGTTGTTTCTAACCCGGCCGCCGCCGCAGGGCAAGCCGGCGCAGGTCACCGATCGAAACCGGTGCAACCGCCACGCCACGGCAGAATGCGCCATCGCTACGAGGCCCGCATGCACGCACGCTCCCACCGCCCTTCGCGCGGATTCACGTTGATCGAACTGATGGTGGTCGTCGCCGTCATTGCCGTGCTGGCCACGCTGGCTGTGCCCAGCATGCAGGGCCGGCTGGTGCGCGGGCAGCTGGTCGAGGCGGTCAAGCTGGCCGACATCGCGAAGGCGCCGGTCGCCGCCGCCTGGGCCACCACCAAGACCCTGCCGGTGGACAACGCTGCCGCCGGGTTGCCGGCCAGCGACAAGATCGTCAGCACGCTGGTCAGCGCGGTGGCCGTCGAATCGGGCGCGATCCAGATCACCTTCGGCAACCAGGCCAACGGCGCGATCCGCGGCAAGACGCTGACGCTGCGCCCGGCGGTGGTCGAAGACGCGCAGGTCGTGCCGGTCTCGTGGGTCTGCGGCAACTCGCCGGTGCCGGCCAAGATGACGGCCAAGGGCCTGAACAAGACCGACGTGCCGCCCAATTTCCTGCCGGTGAACTGCCGCTGAATGCAGGCCAGGGCCTTGGCACGAAGATCGCTTTGTTGAACTCGCCTGGCCGGGAAAACCGCGCCAGGCGGTCGTCCCCGGCCGTTTCGGGGCGATCCGGAAACATGGAGTTCACATGATTGACAAACAACGTCACCGCGCCCGCCCCGTTCCCCACGGCTTCCTGCCGAACTGGGTGCTGGTGGTGCTCGCGACCGGCGCGATGGCCCTCGTCGGCTTCGCCCATTCGTTCGTCTGAGCGGTCCTCTTCCCCACTGATCGATCGCGTGCATCTCCGGAGCCGTGAAGGCGCCGGGCGGCGATAGACTGCGCGAGGCCGCACCGGCCGCTCGCACCGTCACCCCGCCCCCATGTACGCGCCATTCTTCGGGCTCAAGCAGGAGCCCTTCTCGATCGCCCCGGATCCGCGCTACCTGTTCATGAGCGAGCGGCACCGCGAGGCGCTCGCCCACCTGCTGTACGGCGTGCGCGGCGGCGGCGGCTTCGTGCTGCTGACCGGCGAGATCGGCGCCGGCAAGACCACCGTCTGTCGCTGCTTCCTCGAGCAGATCCCGAAGCGCTGCAACGTCGCCTACATCTTCAACCCGAAGCTGACGGTGTTCGAGCTGCTGAAGACGGTCTGCGAAGAATTCCGCATCCCGTACCAGCACCAGGGCCCGGGCGCGCCGACGGTGAAGGACTACCTCGACCCGCTGAACGACTTCCTGCTGCGTACGCACGCGATCGGCTTGAACAACGTGCTGATCATCGACGAGGCGCAGAACCTGTCGCCCGACGTGCTGGAGCAGCTGCGCCTGCTGACCAACCTCGAGACCACCGAACGCAAGCTGCTGCAGATCATCCTGATCGGCCAGCCGGAGCTGCGCGACATGCTGGCGCGGCCGCAGCTGGAGCAGTTGGCGCAACGCGTGATCGCGCGCTACCACCTGAAGGCGCTGAGCGAGAAGGAAACCTCGCAATACATCCGCCACCGCATGGCGGTCGCCGGCATGCGCACCGCGCTGCCGTTCGACCGGCCGGCGCGCCACCGCATCTTCCAACTGTCGCGCGGCGTGCCGCGGCGCATCAACCTGCTGTGCGACCGCGCGCTGCTGGGAGCCTACGGGCAGG
This sequence comes from Rhizobacter sp. SG703, assembly GCF_012275445.1. GTDB lineage: Bacteria > Pseudomonadota > Gammaproteobacteria > Burkholderiales > Burkholderiaceae_C > Rhizobacter. The sequence goes on from NZ_JAAZQK010000002.1 coordinate 207,019, forward strand.
GCCAGCCGCGCGTCGACGAGGCCATCGTCGACAAGGCGGCGGCCGAGGTGTTCGGCTCGGCGCACGACGACGACGCGACACTGCCGGCCGGCTCGCGCTTCGCGCATGCGGCGCGCTGGGGGCTCGGCGCCGCCGGTGCAGCGGCGCTGCTGGGCATGGTGGCCTGGGCGGTCGACGGCCGGCTCGGGCGGCCGTCCAATGGCACCCCCGATGCGCAGGCCTCGCAGTTCCCGGCCTCGGCCGCCAGTTCGCCCGACAAGGCACGGCCCGCGGTCGCGGCCGCATCGGCCGCCACGCCCGCCGCGCCGCCGGCGAGCGCGGTGTCGCTCGACCTGCGCGACGGCCTGAAGACCGCCTGGCGCACGGAGAAGGAGGCTTGGCGCGAACTGGCCCCGGCCTGGAAGCTGGCCGCCGACCTGCCCGACCCCTGCGCCAGCGCGCAGCGCGAGAACCTGCTGTGCTTCCGCACCGTCGCGACGCTGGCGCTGATCCGCCAGCTCAGCCGCCCCGGCATCCTGCTGCTGCGCGACGACGCCGGGCAATCGGTCTTCGTGCTGCTGACCGCGCTGACGCCGCAGACCGCGACGCTGCGCGCCGGCGGCGTCTCGCAGACGGTGTCGCTGCTGTCGCTGGCCAAGGTGTGGCGCGGCGATTTCGCGACCTTCTGGCGTGCGCCCGAGGGCTACCAGTCGGCGCTCAGCGAAGGCAGCGGCGGGCCGGTGGTCGAGGCGCTGGCCACGCTGGTTGCGCGGGCCGACGGCGCAAGCGCACCGAGCGGCGCGTCATCGTTCAACGCGGCGCTGAAATCGCGCCTCGCCGCCTTCCAGGTGGCCTGGGGCCTGAGTGCCGACGGCGTCGCCGGTCCCACCACCTTCATGCAGCTCAACCGCGCCGCCGGCGTCGACGAGCCGCGCCTGCAGGCCGATGCCGGCCTGGTCCACTGAAAGGCATTGCGATGTCCTACATCCTCGATGCCCTGCGGCGCGCCGATTCCGAACGCGAACGCGGCCGCGTGCCCGGCCTGCACGCCCAGCCGGCCAGCGGCACGGCCGATGACGACGACCTGCCGGACGGCCGCGGCGGCATGCGCTGGGGCTTCGTCGCGTCGCTGCTCGGGCTGGCGCTGGTCGTCGTGTTCGCATGGATGGCGTTCGGCCGCGACAAGCCGATCGAGGTGATCGTGTCGGCACCGCCGCCGCTGGTGCAGCCGCAGCCGGTCGCGCCGGCGCCGGTGGCAACCGCGGTGCCGACGCCCGAGCCGGTGCCAGCGCCGGTACAAGAGCCGGTCGCTGCCGCCGCGCCGGCGACACCCGCGCCGGAGCGCGTCGCCGCGGCCGCCAACAAGCCGCAGCGCAAGCCGGCCCCGGCCAAGCGCGAGCCGGTGCGCGCCGTCCCGCCGCCGGACGAGCCGAAGGCCGTGCCGCTGAGCGAGCTGCCCGAGGATGTGCGCCGCCAGCTGCCGACGCTCGCGATCAGCGGCGCCACCTACTCCGCGAGCCGCGCGAACCGCATGCTGATCGTCAACGGCCAGCTGTATCACGAGGGCGACATCGTCGCGCCCAACCTTCACCTGGAGCAGATCCAGCTCAAGTCGGCGGTGCTGCGCTACAAGAGCTGGCGCTATTCGGTGGGGTATTGAGCCCGGCGTTCCCGGATTGGCATCCGGGCTACTGGATGCGGGGTAGGCTGCGGCCTTCACGCGCCACAGGAGATCCGGCATGAGCGACAAATCGATCCTCGACCACATCAGCGCCCTCGTCGACGAGGAGCAGCAGCTGCGCGACGGCGCGACCGCGCCCGGCCAGAACGCCGAGCGCATCCGACACATCGAGCACCAGCTCGACCAATGCTGGGACCTGTTGCGGCAGCGCCGCGCGAAACGCGAGTTCGGCGACGACCCGTCGAGCGCCCGGGTGCGCGACGAGAAAACCGTCGAAGGCTACGAGGGCTAGACGCCACTTCACACGGACTTCATCCGGCGTTCGACGACGCCAAGGACAGTGCGCCGGTGCCCACCACCGCGCGCCTCGCGCACTGTCCATGTCCCACCTCATCGTTCACGGCGGCCAGCCCTTGTCGGGCCGCATCGTCCCGTCGGCCAACAAGAACGCGGTGCTGCCGATCCTGTGCGCCACGCTGCTGACGCGCCAGCCGGTGCGCCTGCGCCGCGTGCCCGACATCACCGACGTGCGCAAGATCCTCGAGGTCTTCCGCTCGCTCGGCAGCCGGGTCGAGGTCGACTTCAAGACCGGCCTGCTCGACCTGCACCACCGCCACACGCACTTCGACGAGACGCTGCACCGCCTGCCGCAGGAGATGCGCTCGTCGATCATGCTGGTGCCGCCGCTGCTGGCGCGCTTCGGCGTCGCCCGCATCGAGAACGACGTGCAGGGCTGCACGCTGGGCGTGCGCGAGATCGATCCGCACGTCGAGGTGCTGCAGCGCTTCGGCGCACGCGTCGAGCACCGGCCCGATGCGCTGATCGTGCGCAACGACGGCCCGCTGCGCGCCGCCGACCACTGGCTCGACTACGCGTCGGTCACCACCACCGAGAACTTCGTGCTATGCGCGGCGCTCGCCGACGGCAGCGCGACGCTGATGAACGCCGCCTCCGAGCCGCATGTGCAGGAGTTCTGCGAGTTCATGCGCCAGCTCGGCGCGCGCATCGAAGGCTGCGGCACCTCGCGGCTGACGATCCACGGTGTCGACGCGCTCGGCGGGACCGACTACAGCTTCGCCGACGACTTCCACGAGGTAGTCACCTTCCTCGCGCTCGGCGCGATCACCGGCGGCGACGTGCGGGTGCGCAACACCGCGCCGCACCAGTTCCCGCTGATCGACCGCAGCTTCGCGAAGCTGGGCGTGCAGGTGCTGCATGAAGGCGGCTGGTCGCGCACCGTCGTCGACGGCCCGCTGCGCGTGGCCGAGCCGTTCACGCAGAACATGCTGCCGAAGATCGAGGCCGCGCCCTGGCCCTACCTGCCGGTGGACCTGCTGCCGATCTTCATCGCGCTCGGCACGCGGGCGCAGGGCAGCGTGATGTTCTGGAACAAGGTCTACGACGGCGCGCTCGGCTGGACCTCGGAGCTGTCGAAGTTCGGCGCACATGCGTTCCAGTCGGACCCGCACCGCATCGTGACCTTCGGCGGCAAGCCGCTGTCGCCGGCCGAGGTCGAGAGCCCGTACATCATCCGCGTCGCGATCGCGCTGCTGATGCTCGCGGCCAGCATCCCCGGCCGCTCGGTGATCCGCAACGCCGGGCCGATCCGGCGCGCGCACCCGCAGTTCGTCGAGAACCTGTGTGCGCTCGGGGCCAGGATCGAATGGGAGTCGGGCGACTGATTCAGCGCGGCTCGGCGGCAAACACCAGGTCGGTGCGCCATTTCGACATGTCGGGTTCGGTGTCCGGCCCGTCGAGGTAGAACTCGTAGCGCCCGGCCCACACCTCCGCGTTGCCGCGCGGCTGCTTGCGCCATGCCACGTTGTGCTGCTGGCCCCAGGCGAGCAGGAACGCGGTGGCCGGCATCAGCTCCTCGGGGTGGCCGGTGTGGCGCATCGTCACATAGGTGCCGGCGGGGACGCTGCCCGACTGCACCCGGGCATCGCCCGCGGCCGGCTTGCGGACGATGGTGCCGACGTCGATCTCCATCAACCCGGCCATGTCGATCACGTTGTAGCGGAAGAACAGCGGACCGACCGGCGGCACGTCGTGCGCCTGAAGCCACTCGAACAGCTGTGGGATCAGTGGCACCACTTTCGTTCCGATCTCGCCCATCGACACCTCGGTGCGGATGAACATGCAGGCCTGCTCGGTGCGTTGCTCGAAGCGCGGGGTCGTGAGGGTCGTCATGCGGGGGCTCCCGATGGAGGCTGATGAATGAGAGGGCAGTGTCAAATCGGCAAGGCGCGCTGTCAAATGTCGAGGGAACGCCCTCACGGCAATGGTGACTCAGGCAGGGTCATCAAACCGATCCACTTGGCATGAGCCTCACCCCCCGAACTCTCCTCTCCTCTCGGAATCGTTCGATCTCCGCTCCGCCCTGCCTTGCCGCACCCAGGAACCCAAGCATTGCCTCGCAGAGGCGACGCGCGAAAAGCACGTGCTCGGTCAGCCTCGCAGCGCCTGCTCCACAGACAGCGCAAGAGATGATCGACGGTCTTCTGAAGGAAGTGAAGTCCACTCAAATTGAGCTGCGACGCCGGGACTTCGATTTCGACGTGAAGCTCGGCGACCACGGATTCGAATGTGTCGTGCTCCGCGGGGCCTTCGACATCTGTAAACACGCAATCTTGCTGTTGCGCCATGCCTTTGCAGTCGAGACCACTGGAGCCGATGGCTTGGCCAAACCCGTGTGGCATTTTCTGGCTGAAAAACTCGGTGTGCCCACCCGTGGCGTCGACATGCTGTCGGACATCGAGCACGTCATGGAGCACGATCCCGAGTCGTTTGGAGAACTTCACGAGATCAGAACTGCACTGATCGACTTCGACATCGAGCCCGGCCGGACCCGAATCGCCAGCATGGCGGAGAACCTCAAGCGTCGACTGGAGGACACCCCGCTTCAACAAAGAACGCGGAAACAGGCGTTGGCGCTTGTTCAGGCAAAGCTGTTGCTCGACGGCTTTGCATCCCCTGCTCATACGGTGGCCGCAACGCACCAGCGGCTGACAAAGCTGCAGGCGATGATCGACTACCTTCCTGAGGAGGCGCAGGTCGCACGACTCGAGTTGTTCCATCGGGGCTTCGATTTCGAAACAAGCCTCAGCACCGGCAGACTGACATGTCACGTGCATGGCGGCCGCTTCGTACCTGAGAAGCATGCCCATCTGTTGTCGCGCTACGTCGTCGTTGTCGACGCTTGTGGGCATGCGCCACTGGCCAGACCTGCGTGGGGGCTTCTGGCCGAGGCATTGGGCGTGGTCACTTCGGAAGACGGCGTACTCTCGGACATCGCGCGCTTCATTGAGAACCATCCAGAAGAATTCGCAGCCAACCACCACTTCAAGATCGCGCTGACGACCTTGGGCGAAGGGCCGGCCCGCGCTCGAGTGGCCTCGATGGCGCAGGGGATCCTTCATCGACTCGCGGGCATCCAGCAAAGATCACGGAATCAGACACGGGCACTGATCCAGGCAAAGCTGTTGCTCGGGAGTTTCACGGACATCTTCCACGAGCTGTTCAAGAACGATCCGATTGCCGCATGCTCAGTGGCTCGCACGCTTGCATATCGCCACCATGAAGGAGCCAGTGCCGCACGCAGAGCGGCGATCTTGCTCGCCGCCGATGTGGCCTGGCCGCTCATCATCGCCGAAACAGGCCCTGGAACGCCGCTAGACCAGCCATCCAAGGACCGCCTCGACGCTCTATATTCGGCCGTCAAACCTCTCCTTGCTGCGCTGAGCTATCGGCTCGAAGGAGCATTGGAGGTCCTGTTTTCTATGCCACGCTCCCTTCACGCCACAGATGATGGCCTGCTCAATCTGGTCGGAATTTTTGCAAGAGCGCAGCCAAGCAATGCGGACGAGAAGGATTTGCTTGAACAGCTGAGGGCAGCGTTGTTCAAGATTTTCATGGAACACTAGTCGACTCAATCCCCATCCGCATCGGTGAACTCGATCGTCACCTTCCACGCCGTCGCGATCGGCGGGTCGATCACCGCGCGCAGCGCGACCAGCGCCTTCACCGGCGCCGCGATGCGCGCCGGCGTCCAGGTCGCCGCGTCGACCGGCAGCGCCGCGATCGACTGCCGCACCGCCGCCACCGCGCGGCGCAACGCCGGCCCATGCGGCTTGCCGAGCCCCTGTTCGGCCAGCACGTCGTCCAGCCCCCAGCGCGGCCCGCCCTGCGTGTAGGCCAGCCCCGGCGTCTGTCCGAGCAGCAGTTGCGCGACGCCGTCCACATGCGCCAGCAGGAACTCCCGCGTGTGCTTCGTGCGCATGCTGTCGAAGTTCTCCAGCGCGTCGCGCTGCCCCGGCACCTGCAGCGCCTGCGCGCGGGCCGCCTTCTCGAGCTTCTTGCCGCGCAGCAGCTCGATGCTGCCGACCAGCAGGTTCAGGATCAGCTTCTTCGCCGCCGGCACGTCGGGCGGCGTCGCCGAGCGCCAGCGGTCGGCCTCGGCGCGCCAGCCGGCCAGCAGCAGCCCCACCTCTTCCATCAGCGACATCGCGATGCGCAGCGTGTAGCGGCACAGCACCGGGCCGCGCATCACCGGCGCGTTCGGCTCGCTGCCGGCCGGGAACAGCAGCCATTCGAGCGCCGGCAGCCCCTTCACCGCGGTGCCCCAGCGCTCCATCGCGTCGGCCGCCGCGGTGCCGGTCATCGGCGCCGTCGCGGTGACGGTGGCCGCCTGCTGGATCACCTTCGGTCGCGTCGGCCAGAAATCGATCGCCTTCGAACTGCGGCGCGCCAGCGTCGGCCCCATCTGCAAGGCCTCCAGCCGGCGCCAGGTCCGCATCGCCTGCAGCCACAGCGCCTGGCAGTCCTTCAGCTGGGCCGGCGTCAGGTTGCCGCCGGCCGCCATCGCCGCGTCGAGCACCGCGACCAGCCCGGTCGCGCTGCGGTCCAGCGCCTCGTAGGCCGGCACCGCCCACTGGTCGTGCAGCATCTGCATCCAGGCGACGAACGGGTCGGTGGCCGCGCTTGCGCCGACCGGAGCCGCCGAGACGGCGACAGCCGACGCCAGCCGCAACAGCAGCTCGCGGCGCGCCAGGGCGGCGCGGTGCGGTGGGTGGACCGGGCTCGGACGCATCGGCAGATTATGGACAAAGTCACACTCCGCGCGCGCTTTTCGCCCGCGGCGGCCGCCCCCCTGCCCGAGGGGCGACCCCCTGCCCGGGTGGTGTTTTCTGCCAGATCCCTATGGTGCAATGCGACGCCTTTCCCCTGGCCGGGAGCCGCGAGACGCCGCGGCCCGACCCCGCCGAAACCGCCCGCATCTCCCGCCGCATGACCCGACCCGACGCCTCCGCCGCCCCCGCCTCGTTGCCCTCGCGCAACCTGACGGTCGACGGCCTGCGCGGCATCGCGGCGATGCTGGTCGTGCTCTACCACCTCTACCTCAACACCGAGACGCTGCTGCGCCCCTTCGTGCCCGACGGGCTGCACGCGCTGATCGGCAGCTTCGGCGCCACCGGCGTCAACGTGTTCTTCGTGCTCAGCGGCTTCGTGATCTCGATGAGCCTGCGCGACGCGCCGCTGTCGGGCCGCTATGTCGCGATGTTCGCGCTGCGCCGCTCGGTGCGGCTCGACCCGCCGTACTGGGCCACCATCGTGCTGTGCATCGCGATGGCCAAGCTGTCGGCGCTGATGTTCAGCGAACTCGCCGGCCGCGGCCAGTTCTCCACCGCGCAGATCGTCTCGCACCTGTTCTACCTGCAGGACATCCTCGGCTACGGCGACATCTCGGCGGTGTTCTGGACGCTGTGCATCGAGCTGCAGTTCTACCTTGTGCTGGTGGTGATCCTGACCGCCGCGCACGATCCGGCGCAGCCGCGCAGCCGTCCGATCCTCGCGATCGCCGCACTCGCCGCGCTGTCGCTGGTGCTCGCGGTCGGCCAGATCAAGCTGCCGGTCGACGGCCTGTTCGTGCGCTACTGGCACATGTTCGCGCTGGGCACGCTGACCTGCTGGTGCGTGTTCGGCGACCTGTCGTGGCGCTGGTGGTGGGCGCTGGTCGGCGTCGAGCTCGTGGTGGTGTTCGGCAGCGCGCCGTCGCTGCCCCACCTGGCGCCGGTGCTCGCCGCGCTGGTGCTGGTGCTGTCCAGCCGCTGGGTCGCGGCGCGCGGCTGGCTCGGCAGCGCGGTGCACCAGTTCCTCGGCAAGCTGTCGTACAGCCTCTACCTGATGCACCCGATCGTCGGCTGGAGCACGATCTCGGTGCTGAAGAAGCTGTTCGGCGACCACCCTTCCGTGCCGCTCGGCCTGCTGTACATGGCCTGCGGCATCGCCACCAGCCTCGTCGCCGCGTGGATCCTGTACCGCGCCGTCGAGCTGCCGGCCATCCGCTGGAGCAGGAAGGTGCCGATGCCCCGCGCCCCCGCCCCCGCGGTGCATGCCGCCGTCGCGACCTGACCCTGCCCTTCCCATGTCCTCCACCTCCACGGAAGTCGGCCGCTTCTTCAAGCACTCGGGCATCTATGCCATCGGAAATGCGCTGAACCGCGTCGGCGCCTTCCTGCTGCTGCCGATCTACACCCGGCTGCTGACGCCGGCCGAGTACGGCACGCTCGAAACCCTGTACCTGGTCTCGTCGGTGGTGTCCGGCGTGCTCGGCGTCGGCATCGCGCATGCGACGCTGCGCTTCTACTTCGACTACAAGGACGCCGCCGACCGCCGCGCGGTGGTCAGCACCAACCTGATCGCATCGATCGCGATCTCCACCGCCGGGGTGCTGGTCGTCGCGCTGTTCTCGACGCCGCTCGCCGGCTGGCTGTTCAAGGGCCAGGGCATCTCGAACCTCGGCGGCGCAATGCACTGGATGCTCGCCACCATCGTGTTCGAGCTCGCGTCGCAGGTCGGCCTGGCCTATGTGCGCGCGGTCGAGCGCTCGATGCTGTTCATCGTCGTCTCGTTCGTGAAGCTGGTGGTGCAGGTGATCGCCAACTCGGTCGCGCTGATGCACTTCGACGCCGGCGTCGAAGGCGTGATGGCCGGCAACTGCCTGACCGTCGGGCTCGGCTTCGCGGTGCTGTCGTGGGTGACGCTGCGCGAATGCGGGCTGCGCTTCGAATGGGCCAAGCTGATGCCGGTGCTGCGCTACAGCCTGCCGCTGCTGTGGACCACGATGGTCGGCATCGTCGCGAGCACCGCCGACCGCTTCCTGCTTCAGTCGCTGGTGTCGCTGGAGGCGCTGGGCATCTATGCGTTGGCGCTGAAGCTGTCGAAGCTTGCGTCCGACCTGGTCGGCGAGCCGATCAACCGGGCCTACGGCGCGTTCCGCTTCACCATCATGGAGCGCGACGACGCCGGCACCATCCAGGCCCAGGTGGTGCGCTACCTGGCGGTGATCCTGTCGCTGATCGGGCTGGCCATCGTGCTGTTCGCCGGCGACGCGCTGCGCCTGATTGCCGCGCCCGCCTACTGGAGCGCCGCGCGCTACCTGCCGTGGCTGGTGCTGGCCGCGGTGCTGCAGGTGCTGACCTACCCGCTGCAGACCGGCATCTACTACCAGAAGCAATCCAGCAGCATCTTCCACATCGCGATCGCGGCCTGCATTGCCGGCCTGGTGCTGGGCGTGCCGCTGATCTGGGCCTTCGGCATCCTCGGCGCCTGCCTGTCGGTGCTCGGCGTTTCCATCGTCTCGGTGGTGATGACCGACCGCATCAGCCAGCGCTTCTTCCCGGTGCACTACGAATGGCGCAAGCTCGGCACGCTGCTCGCGCTGGTGGTCGCCGTCGCGGTCGCCGGCCAGCTCGCCGACCAGCTGCCGCTGCTGTGGAGCCTGCCGCTGCGCTTCGTGCTCGGCGCCGCTTTCCTGGTCGGCATCGTCGCGACGCGCGTGATCGAGCCGGCCGAGCTGGCCGCGGCGCGCGCGAAGCTGCTGCAGCGCCTGGGCCGGCCGAGCGGAGCAGCCGCATGAGCTTTGCCGTGCTCCCGATCTGGCTGTTCCTCGGCAGCCTGCTGGTCGCGCCGCAGCTGTGGTGGTCGCCGCTGCTCGGGCTGCGCGTCGACTACATCGTCTACCCGATGTGGGTCATCGTGCTGGCGTCGCGCGGCCGCTTCGGCGAGGTGTTCCGCTTCCGCACGCAGGACTACTTCTTCCTGTTGATGTACGTCTGGATCTTCCTCAGCGTGATGGTCGCCGGCCTCACCGACATCGGCCAGTTCTACCTCGTCTACTACGCGAAGCTGTTCCTGGTGTACCGCCTCGTCAGCGCGACCATCAGCGACGTGACCGACCTGAAGCGCACCGGCTATGCGCTGATCGCGCTCGCGCTGCTGATCGCGATCGAAGGCATCCAGCACATGAACAACCCCGAGGGCATCGGCTGGGCCGGGCAGAGCTTCGCGTGGATCGACGGCTCGGCGTCGTCGATCGGGCTGAAGTCGCGCATCCGCTGGATCGGCATCTTCGACGGCCCGGGCGTGTTCTGCGTGATGTTCACCGCCGCCGCGCCGTTCGCGTTCCAGTACATGGTGAGCCCGTATGCGCTGTGGCTGCGGCTGGTCGCCGCCGTCGGGCTGACCTTCCCGCTGCTGCTGGCGGCCTTCTACACCGGCTCGCGCGGCGGCATCCTGGCCACCGCGGCGATGGTCGGCATGTTCATCGTGTCGCGCTTCAAGATCAGCCTGGGCAAGCTGGTGCTCGCGGCGGCCTGCGGCGGCATCGCGCTGGCCGCGGCGCCGTCGTACCTGACCGAGACCAAGGATTCGAACAACTCGGCCCAGGGCCGCGTCGAGATGTGGGCGATGGGGCTGCAGATGGTGCAGGAGAGCCCGCTGTTCGGCGTCGGCAAGGGCAACTTCGCCGTCTACACCCGCAAGCTGGTCGCTCACAACTCCGCGCTGGAGGCGATGGGCGAGACCGGCTTCCCCGGCATGTTCCTGTGGATCGCGGTCATCTACATGGGCATCAAGCACATCGTCGTGCGGCTCAAGGAAGCCACCGAGCCGACCGAGCGGCAGGCGCTGCTGGCGGTGCTGATGAGCCTGTCCGGCTACCTGATCAGTTCGCTCTTCGTCTCGCTCGAGACGGAGATCATGTATTTCCTCCTGGGAATGACGGCCGCGGTGGGCCGCTTCACCACACAACCCGTGAGATTCACCCGCAAGGACTTCATGATCATCGTGGCCTTCCAGGTCGCGTACTACATGGCCTTCAAGGTGTTCATCATGGGGTACTACTAGCAGTCACGGAGCGAGGGGACACCATGGGCGGCAAGCAGGCAATGCTGGCGAGATGGCTGGAGAGGGCCGGGGTGACGCGCGCGCGCCTGCGCAGCGGGCCGCGCGGGCTGACCATCCTCGCGTACCACCGCATCCAGGACCTGGCCGACGAATCCCGCTTCGCGGCCGACCCCGAGCTCATCAGCGCGAGCGTCGCCGAATTCCGCCGCCAGCTCAGCTTCCTGCGCGAGCACTGGAACCCGATCGGGCTGTCGAGCGCGATGGACGCGATCGAGCGCGGCCGGGCGCTGCCGCCGCGCAGCGTCGCGATCACCTTCGACGACGGCCACCTCGACAACTACACCCACGCTTTCCCGCTGCTGCGCGAGATGAACGTGCCGGCGACCATCTTCCTGTCGACGCTGTACATCGGCAGCCGCGATCCGTTCTGGTTCGACCGGGTGTCGACGCTGCTGTTCTGCGCACCCGCCGGCACGCTGCGGCTGCCGCTGGCCGACGTGACGCTGCAGCTGTCCGACGTGGCGTCGCGCCGTGCCGCCTCCGACCGGCTGCTGTCGGTGCTGAAGCGCCTGGCCGACGACCGCCGCCGCGACGCGCTGCAGGAGCTGGAGGCGCTGCTCGGCCACCATGCCGCGCCGGCCGAAGCGGCGCCCGCGTCGGCGCTGAACTGGGACCAGGTGCGCGAGATGACGCGGCACGGCATCGAATTCGGCTCGCACACCGTCACCCACCCGGTGCTGTCGATGCAGACCGAGGAGCGCGTGCGCTTCGAGCTGTCGCAGTCGCGCGAGACCATCCGCCGCGAGACCGGCCAGAGCGCCGACCTGCTGGCCTATCCGGTCGGCAAGACCTACACCTTCAACGACCGCGTCGTCGCGATCGCGAAGGAATGCGGCTACCGTGCCGCGCTGGCCTACATCGACGGCGTCAACGACCCGAGCTGCGCCGACCGTTTCGCGCTGAAGCGCATCGCGGTCGAGCGCTACATCCCGCATCCCCTGTTCATGGCCCGCATGACCTTTCCCGGAATCTTCGTCTGATGGCCGAGCTCGCGATCCCGTCCATGACGCCGCCGCCGATCTCGCAGCCGGCCGACCTGCACAACGCCCCGCCCTGGCAAGAGGGCTGGGAGCTGCTGGTCGGGCCGCTGGGCGGCCGCTCCGTCGTCTGCCTCGACGACGGCGGCCCGGCCGTCACCGCGTTGGCGCAGCGCTGCGCACGGGTGCGCGTGCTGGCCGCCGACGGCCGCAGCGCCGACGAGCTCGCGCAGCGCGTGCGGGCGCACGGCTGGTCGCATGTCGAGGTGATCGCGCTCGAGGACTTGCAGCGCGCTGCGCCGATCGCGTTCGACGGGCTGGTCGTCAGCGACCTGAGCGGCCGCGCGCTGGCCAAGGTGCGCGGCGGCCTGGGCCGGCTGCTGGCGCAGGCGCGCCCGCTGCTGCGCGATGGCGCCTTCGTGCTGCTGGCCACGCCGAACCGCTTCGGCCTGAGCCGCGAGCGCCTGGCCAGCGGCCTGCGGCGCGGCGCGAGCGCCTGGCCGTGGTTCACGCTCGCGTCGCAGTTGCGCCGCCTGGGCGTGCGCGCGCCGCGCGTGCACCCGCTGCTGCTGAACGAATACGCCGGCATCAGCGAGGCCATCGCACCCACCGGTTACCTGCCGACCAAGAACCAGGGCCTGACGCGCGAGCGCATCAAGCAATGGCTGTGGGGCCCGCGCGCCGCGCGCTGGTTCGCGCCGGCCCTGGCCGCGGTGGGCTGGATCGGCGACCCGCAGCCGGGGCTGATCGATGCGGTCGCGCTGACGCTGCAGGCCGGCGGCCACCAGTTCCACTGGGTGCAGTACCTGGTGCTGCTGAGCGGCAAGGTGATCGCGACCTTCCGGCCCGATTCCGACCGCGAGACCTCGCGCGTGGTTGTCGTCACCCGCGACCCGCTGGCGGTGGCGCGCCGCGTGCAGGAGGCCGAGAGCCTGCGCCGCCTGCATGCGATGCTGCCGGCGCACCTGGGCGTGCTGCTGCCGCGCGTGCTCGACCGCTTCAAGCTCGACGGCAACGACTGCTTCGTGCTGCAGCACATGCGCGGCGTGACCGCCGATGCGCCGGTGCCGGGGCTGGATCGCGTGACGCGCACCGCGCAGCGTTTCCTGCTGGCGCTGCACGAGGTGACCTGCGTGAAGCGCGTGATGGACGACGAGGCCTGGGAGACCAGCCTGCAACCGATCTTCGACTCGGCCGTGCTGCGCAACCCGCAGTCCGCTGCAGCGCTGCAGCGGCTCGGGCAGCACATGCGCGAGCACGTGCTCGGCCACGTGTGGCTGGACGTCTGCAGCCACGGCGATTTCAAGATCGAGAACGTGATGTACGACCCGCAGACCTGCGAGATCACCGGCGTGATCGACTGGGAGCATGCGATGCTGTGCGGCCTGCCGTACATCGACATGGCCTACCTGCTGACGTACAACCGCATGCTGGGCGGCGAGAGCTGGCTGCAGGCGGCGCGCGCACTGTTGACGGGCCGGGTGAGCCCGAACGAGCTGGCTGTGGAAGCCGAGTACTGGCGCGCAACGCGGCTGCCGGAGCGGCTGGTGCCGGTGCTGCGGACGCTGGTCGTCGTGCACCACATCGGCTGCCGCTGGCACGGCCAGTGGTCCACGCAGGCGAGTGCCGAGCTGAATGCGCTGATCGAGAGCTGTGTCGAACTGCTGCTGCGCTCGCCGATGCCGGCGGCGCTGGCCAGCGTGCTGCCGGGTGCGCCGGTGCCGCGCACGGCGGCGCGCCCGTTGGGCTGACGATGAAACGAATGACGAGAACGACCCCGAGATGAAACCGATCGTCCTGCTGAGCATTGCCGCGGTGCTGTACCACTATGCGGTCTACCCGGCGCTGGTGCTGCTGATCGCGCGCTGGCGCGGCCGGGGCGCCGCGGCGCTTTATCCTGCGACCCCCGAGGGCAGTGCGCAGTGGCCGCGCGTCACGCTGCTGATCGCCGCGTACAACGAAGAGCGCGTGATCGAGGGCAAGATCCTCAACTCGCTGGAGCTCGACTATCCGCAGCCGATCGAGCTGATCGTCGTCTCCGACGGGTCCAGCGACAGCACGCCGCAGATCGTGTCGCGCTACGCCGACCGGGGCGCCGTGTCGATGCACCTGGCCCCGCGCCGCGGCAAGACGGCCGCGCTGAACCGCGGCGTGGCGGCGGCCACCGGCGAGATCGTGGTGTTCTCCGATGCCAACAATGATTTCAACCGCGACGCGCTGAAGGCGCTGGTGCAGCATTTCGCCGACCCGGCGGTGGGCGGTGTGTGCGGCGTCAAGCAGATCCGCGAGGCCGGCGACCGCGAGAGCAGCGTCGGCGACGGGCTGTACTGGCGCTACGAATCGGCGATCAAGCTGGCCGAGGGGCAGATCGGCTCGATCACCAATGCCGACGGCGAGATCTTCGCGATGCGCCGCGGGCTGTGGCGGCCGATTGCCGAGGACATCATCAACGACGACGCGCAGATCACCTTCGACATCGTCGACCAGCGCAAGCGCATCCTGTACGAGCCGGCGGCGCGTTCCACCGAGTACGCATCGATCCGTATCGAGGACGACTTCTTCGTCAAGGTGCGCATGGTGGCGGGCGGCTTCCAGACCATTGCGCAGCAATGGCGCCGGCTGCTGCCGCCGCTGTCATGGTTCGCGCTCGCCTACCTGTCGCACAAGGTGCTGCGCTATCTGGTGCCGCTGTTCCTGGTGGCGATCGCGATCGGCTCGCTGTGGCTGGCCGCGACCGGCGAAGCGGCATACCAGGCGCTGGTGGTGCTGCAGCTGCTGTTCTACGGCACCGCGTGGGCCGGCTGGCTCAGGCTGCGGCGCGGGCCGCTGCCGACGGCGCTGTACGTGCCCTTCTATTTCTGCACGATGAACCTGGCCGCGCTGCTCGGCTTCGTGCGCTTCGTGACCGGCAAGCAGGGCACGAGCTGGCGAAAGGCCCAACGATGATGGTCGCGATCCTGTTGCTCGTTGCCGTCGTCGTGATCGCCGCGGGGGCCGGCGTGGTCTGGCGCCTGCTGCGCTCGCGCCACATGGACCTGTGGATCGCGAGCTACCTGCGGCAATGGCCGCGCCGGCTGCGCGGGCGCAACGCGGCGCACACCCATGTGCACTTCTGCTTCGCCGACCACTACGAGCCGTTCTGGCACAAGCCCGACCTGGCGACCGCGCGCGCCCGCGTCGACCGCTGGATGGAACGCTACCCGACGATCGCTGCCGAGCACACCGACAGCAACGGGCGCCATCCGCAGCATTCGTTCTTCTACCCCGAGGAGGAGTACGACGAGGTGATCCTCGACCAGCTGGCCGACCTGTGCCGGCGCGGCTTCGGCGACGTGGAGGTGCACCTGCACCACGACAACGACACGGCGGAGAACCTGCGCAAGACGCTGACCGGTTTCACGACGCTGCTGCACGAGCGGCACGGCCTGTTGCGCAAGGACCCGGTGACGGGCCAGGTGCTGTACGCCTTCATCCACGGCAACTGGGCGCTCGACAACTCGCGGCCCGACGGCCGCTGGTGCGGCGTGGACAACGAGCTGGACGTGCTGCACGAGACCGGTTGCCGCATGGACATGACGCTGCCGTCGGCGCCGAGCGACACGCAGACGAGCAAGATCAACTCGATCTACTTCGCGCACGGCGAAGCGGGCTGCTGCAAGTCGCACGACCACGGCCGCGATGCGCGCGTCGGCGACTGGCTGCAGCACAAGGAGCTGCTG
Organism: Rhizobacter sp. SG703; assembly: GCF_012275445.1. Taxonomy (GTDB): domain Bacteria; phylum Pseudomonadota; class Gammaproteobacteria; order Burkholderiales; family Burkholderiaceae_C; genus Rhizobacter. The sequence goes on from NZ_JAAZQK010000002.1 coordinate 222,621, forward strand.
ATGGTGCAAGGCCCGCTGGCGCTGAACTGGAGCGACCGCAAGGCCGGCATCATGCCGCGCATCGAGTCGAGCGAGATCTCGGCCGACGCGTTGCCGACCGCGGCGCGCATTGCGCTGTGGGAGCGGGCCGCCATCGGCATCGAAGGCGCCGAGAACCACCTGTTCATCAAGGTGCACACGCACGGCGCCGAGGAGCGCACCGCGGGCGCGCTTCTCGACGGCGGCATGCAGCGCATGTGGACCGAGCTGGAAAAGCGCTTTCGCGACCGGCCGGGGTTCTCGCTGCACTACGTGACGGCCTGGGAGATGTACCAGCAGATCGAGCGGCTGTGCAAGAACGAGCCGGTGAAGGCTTCTTCGATGCGGGCGGAGGTTGTGGCGTGAGCCGCGACACGCAGAAACAGAAAAGCATGAGAGTCCTCCACGTGATCGAGACGCTCGACTTCGGCGGCGCCGAGAAGGTCGTCGTCGACCTCGTCGCCGCCACCAAGGGCCGCTGCCAGCCCGCCGTCTGCTGCGTGAAGCACAGCGGCGAACTGGCGCAGCGCCTGGGCGACGGCGTGCAGGTGTTCTCGCTCGGCAAGAGCGAAGGCAACGACCTGACCGTGCCGTGGCGCCTGGCCCGGCTCGTGCGCGAACAGGGCTTCGACGTGATGCATTCGCACCTGTGGGGCGTCTACCTCGAATCGGCCCTCGCCGCCCGGCTGGCCGGCGTGCCGCTGGTGCACACGGTGCACGGCAACTACCAGGACTACGGCCGGCGCTTCATCCCGCGCCTGAAGCTCGCGCTGCGCCACCGGCTGGAGCGCTTCGCGGCGCGCTGGCATCAGCGCATCGTCACGGTGTCGCATTCGATCCAGAGCTACGTGGTCGAGAACATCGGCATCGACGCGCGCCGCGTCGAGACGGTGCACAACGGCATCGACGAACGGCTCGAGCTGAAGGGAGAGCGCCGCGGCACCACCTTCATCACCGTCGGCCGCATGGCGGCGGTGAAGAACCACGCGATGATGATCCGGGCGTTCGCGCGCGTCGCCGCCGCGCGGCCCGATTCGCGGCTGCAGCTGGTCGGCGACGGGCCCGACCGCCCGGCGCTCGAAGCGCTCGCCGCCTCGCTCGGCATCGCCGCGCGGGTCGAGTTCCTCGGCTTCCGCAACGATGTCGCCGAGCTGCTCGCGGCCGCCGATGTGTTCCTGATGTCGTCGCACTACGAAGGCGTGTCGATCGCGATCCTGGAGGCGATGCGCGCCGGGCTGCCGGTCGTCGGCACCCAGGTCGGCGGCATCCCCGAGACCGTGCTGCAGGGCGAGAGCGGCCTGCTGGTGCCCGATGGCGACGAGGCCGCGTTCGCCGACGCGATGCTGACGCTGCTGCAGGACGCGAGCCGCCGCACCGTGCTCGGCCGGGCCGCCGCGCAACGCCAGCGCGAGGCCTTCTCGCTCGAGAGCGCCGCCCAGCGCTACCTGCAGCTCTATGCCGGAGGCCTTCAATGATCAAGGCGGTGCTGCGCAAGCTGCTGAGCCCGGTGCTGCGCTACCGCGGCGACGCACCCGACCTGTACCTGAGCTTCGACGACGGCCCGCACCCGGTCGTCACGCCGCAGGTGCTCGATGCGCTGGACCAGGCCGGCGTGAAGGCCACCTTCTTCATGATCGGCCAGGAAATGGAACGCCACCCGGCGCTGGTGACCGAGGTGCGCGCGCGCGGCCATGCGATCGCGCTGCACGGCTTCACGCACCGGCACTGCGCCGACATGGGCTGGCGCGAACAGCTCGACGACCTGCGCCGCATGCGCGCGGTGGCGGCGCGCTTCGGCGTGCGGCTGCGCAGCTACCGGCCGGCCTACGGTGAACTGTCGGTGCTGCGCATCGGCTGGTGCCTGCTGAACCGCGTGAAGATCGTGATGTGGTCGTTCGAGACGCGCGACTCGTTCGTGCAGCAGGCGGCCGAGCTCGAAGCGCGGGTCACGCCGCAGGCCCTGACGGACGGCGACATCCTGCTGTTCCATGACGACACCCCGGTGACCGCGCAGGCCCTGCCGCGTTTGCTGGACAACGCCCGCGCAGCCGGCCTGCGCTTCGGCGTCCTGGAGACCGTGTGAAGACCCTCATCCACATCATCAGCGCCGACGACGTGTTCGGCCCCGAGAAGACCGTGATCAACGAATGCCTCGCGCTGCGCGGCAGCGACTGGCACGCCCGGATCATCAACATCTGGCACACCGACGACACGCCGATCTCGCGCAAGCTGCGCGAGGCCGGCATCGACCACGAATGCCTGCAGTCGATCGGCAAGCTCGACCTGGGCGCCATCCGCGTGCTCGCCGGCAAGCTCGCGGCACAGCCCGGCACGGTGGCGCACAGCCACGGCTACAAGGCCGACCTGTACACGCTGCTGGCCGCGCGCCGCGCGAAGGTGACGGCGCTGACGACCGCACACGGCTGGACCTCGGAGAACGCGAAGGTGCGGCTGTATGAACGCCTGCAGGCCTTCCTGTGGCGCTTCTTCGATCGCGTGGTCTGCGTGTCGCAGAGCTACCGTCAGCTGGCGATCGCGGCCGGCGTGCCGGATCGCAGGATCACCGTCGTGCACAACGCGATCCGCAGCTCGTACCAGGCCCACGGTGCGCAAGCCCGCAGCGATGCACGCGCGGCGCTCGGACTGGAGGACGATGCGCAGGTCGTCGCGATCGTCGGCCGGCTCGGCATCGAGAAGGGGCACCGGTTGTTCGTCGACGCGGCCGCGCAGCTCGCGCCGCGCTTTCCGAAGGCGCGCTTCCTGATCGCTGGCGAAGGCGCGCAGCGTGCCGAGATCGAGGCGCAGGTGGCGCAGCTGAAGCTCGACGGCACGGTGCGGCTGCTCGGCCACCGCAACGACCTGCCGGCGATCTACCCGGCACTCGACCTGCTGGCGATGGCCTCGCTGCGCGAAGGCCTGCCGAACGTGCTGCTCGAAGCGATGCTGCACGGCGTGCCGGGCGTCGCGATGGCGGTGGGCGGCATTCCGGAGGTGGTGAGCGACGGCGTCGACGGGCTGCTGGTGCCGCCGGGCGACCTGGCGCGCTTCGTCGAATCGCTCGCGAGCCTGCTCGGCGACCCGGCGCGCCGTGCCGCGATGGGCGCGGCGGCGGCGGCGAAGGTGCGCGACGGCTTCCTGTTCGACGCGCGGATGAAGCGCATGGTCGAGATCTACGAAGCAGGCCTGGTGCGGCCCGGCGCGCCGGCTTCTGCCGCCGGGAGCGCCGCATGATGCACGCACTGTGGATCGTCGCGGCGGTGGCCGCGAGTGCGCTGGTGCTGGGGGTGGCCGCGATCTTCTTCTACCAGGCGATCCGCGGGCTGTGGGGCGTGCGCGCGCCGGCGCCGCTGGCGCCGCGCCGCGACAAGCGCTTCGGCGTGCTGGTGCCGGCGCACAACGAGGAAGGCGTGCTCGGCCCGCTGTTCGCGTCGCTGGCCCGGGTGGACTACCCGCGCGCGCAGCTCGCGGTCCTGTTCGTCGCCGACCACTGCAGCGATGCGACGGTGGCCGAGATCCGTGCGGCCGGCTTCGACTGCCTGGACCGCCAGAGCGGCGCCCGCGGCAAGACCGCGAGCCTCGCCGAGGGCATCACGACGCTGGAAGCAAGGCATGGCGACGCACTCGACGCAGTAGCGTTCTTCGACGCCGACAACCTGGTCGACCCATTGTTCTTCCAGCAGGCCGCGGCCGGCCTGCACGAAGGCCATGCGGTGCTGCAGGGCCGTGTCGGCGTGCACAACTGGCAGGCCACGCTGTTCTCGCGGCTGAACTACATGAACGCGGTGGTCGAGAACCGGCTGGAGGAACTGGCGCGCAGCCAGGCCGGCTGGAGCTGCAACCTGCGCGGCCACGGCATGGTGTTCCGGCGCGACGTGCTGCAGCGCATGCCCTGGCATTCGGACACGATGGTCGAGGACCAGGAGATGCTGGTGAAGCTGGTGTGCAGCGGCCAGCGGGTGCACTGGCTGGAGCATGCCCGCGCCTCGAGCGTGATCCCCGAGACCGCGAAGGAAGCGGCGGCGCAGCGCCGGCGCTGGGCCGGTGGGCGCTCGGCGATCGTCGGGCGCAGCGTGCGCGCGCTGTGGGCCCGTTTCCGCGCGAGCGGCGATGGGGCGGCACTGAACCTGATGATCGACTTCCTGCTGCCGTCGCATGCGGTGCAGCTGAGCCTGCTGTTCGTCGCCATCGTCGCGGCGGCGGCCGTCTGCGGACTGGCGTCGTGGCAATTCGCGCTCGCGTTTGCACTGCTGCCGGCCTACCTGTTGTACTTCATCGCCGGCAACCTGCTGAGCGGTGTGCCGGCAAAGACCTTCCTCGACATCCTGTGGGCGCCGGCGTTCATCGCGTGGCGGACGTGGATCTACCTGACGAGCCTCAGCGGCGTGAAGCGCTGGAGATAATTTTTCGTGCGGTCTGGTTGGCGCGTCGCGGTGGGTGAGGGAATGGGCTGGGGACTCATGCCGGAGCGGTCGGCCTAGCGGCCGACTCCACGAAGAAGATCGGCTGTGGAGATGCATCGGCAAACTCCCTCCACTCACTTCGTTCGTTGTGGTCAAACAGTGCCGATGAGTCAGTCCACGAAGCGCGCTGGCGCGCGCCATCCCCAAAGCCAATCTTCTCCGTCGCCCCAGAATTCCCCCAGCCCATTCCCTCACCCACCGCAAAGAACCAGCCGCTCTTTGGGGGTGGAAAGATTGAACAGACCGACGAAGCGCGCGGGCGCTCGCATGCTCGTCGGTCACTTCAATCTTTTCCACAAAACACAGCGCTGCGGTTCGCAAAGGCGCGTGCGGGGAGGCTGTGGAGCGCCAATAAGGAGGGGGTGCCGGAGCTGGCTGGATTCATGGCCCGCGTGCGCAGCACGCTTCAACAACTGACTGTCGCCGACTGTTTGACCACAGCGAGCGAAGCGAGCGGCGGGAGTTTCGGCGACGGGCCTTGAAGCCAGTCAGCGGAGGGAAGTCTTCGCCCCGCCAGGGGCGAAGACCGCACCTGACGGCGCGCCACAGCCTCCCCGCACGCGCCTTTGTCGCTCCGATTAGCTTCTATAGTCCGCGTTGATCTTCACGTAGTCGTAGCTCAGGTCGCACGTCCACACCGTCGCCGACGCAGTACCGCGGTTCAGCACCACCCGCACGTCGATCTCGCTCTGCTTCATCACGCGCTGCCCGTCTTCCTCGCGGTAGCTCGGGTTGCGCCCGCCCTGCTTCGCGACGTGCACGTCGTCGAGGAACAGGTCGATCTTCGTCTGGTCGAGGTCGGCGATGCCCGCATAGCCCACCGCCGCCAGGATCCGCCCCAGGTTCGGGTCGCTTGCGAAGAAGGCCGTCTTGACCAGCGGCGAATGCGCGATCGCATACGCCACCTGCTGGCATTCGGCTTCGCTGCCGCCTGCATCCACCTGCACCGTGATGAACTTGGTCGCGCCCTCGCCGTCGCGCACGATCGCCTGCGCGAGCTGCTGCGCCACGCTGACCAGCGCCTCGCGCAGCGCCGCACCCTCCGCGCTGTCGACGCTCGTGATCGGTGCATGCCCGGCCTGTCCGGTCGCGACGACGACGAACGAATCGTTGGTCGAGGTGTCGCCGTCGATCGTGATGCGGTTGAATGACAGGTCGGCCGCCTCGCGCACCAGCGACTGCATCAGCGCCGGTGCGATCACCGCATCGGTCGCGACGAAGCTCAGCATCGTCGCCATGTTCGGGCGGATCATCCCGGCGCCCTTGCTGATGCCGGTCACGGTGACCGTCTTGCCGCCGATGCGCAGCTGGCGCGACGCCGCCTTCGGCAGCGTGTCGGTCGTCATGATGGCTTCGGCCGCGACGCCCCAGTTGTCCTCCTTCAGGTCGGCCAGCGCCGCCGGCAGCCCGGCCTCGATGCGGTCGTTCGGCAGCGGCTCCATGATCACACCGGTCGAGAAGGGCAGCACCTGCTCGGGCGCCAGCTCCAGGTGGCGCGCCAGCGCCACGCAGGTCGAGAACGCGCGCACCAGGCCGTCTTCGCCGGTACCGGCATTGGCGTTGCCGGTGTTGATCACGATCGCGCGCGGGCCGGTGCCGCTCGCCAGGTGCTTGCGGCACAGCTGCACCGGCGCGGCACAGAAACGGTTGCTGGTGAAGACGCCGGCCACCTGCGACCCCTCGGCCAGCGTGATCACGCTCAGGTCGCGGCGGTTGGCCTTGCGCACGCCGGCCATCGTGATGCCGAGCTTGACGCCGGGAACGGGGTGCAGGGTCTTCGGATCGGGAGCGCTCAGGTTGACGGGCATGGCGGTCTTTCAGTCGGGCAGCGGGTGAGGGAATGCATTGTAGAAAGACGCGATGTCGTGATGAAGTCTCGCGAGCACGACCTGGTCGCACAGCGCGCCGCTTTCGTCTCGCTCGTAGGCGCGCAGCAGGCCCTCGCGCTTCATGCCCAGGCGCTCGGCCAGCGCGATCGAGCGGCGGTTGCGCGCGTCGCACCAGGCCTCGATGCGCATCACGCCCAGATCGAAGGCCAGCTGCACCAGCGCCGCGCCGGCTTCGTGCATCAGGCCACGCCCGGCCTGGCGCGAATCGGCCACGTAGCCGATCTGGCAGCGCGGCACGTCGAACTCGAAGCTGTGCAGGTCGAGGTTGCCGACGAACGCGCCGGTGCCGCGGTCGAACGCGAAGTAGATCAGGCATTCGCCGGCGGCCACGCGCTCGGCATTGCGCCGACAGAAACGCTCGGCGGTGGCCGCGGTGAACGGCACCTGCCCCCACGCGACGTAGCGCAGCTCGCCGAGCGACGCATTCACGCTCTCCATCACGAACGCCGCATGCGCCTCGCGCGGATGCTCCAGCCGCAGCCGCGGGGTGAACAGCTCTTTCGGCGCGCCTTGCAGCGTGCATTCATCCATCAACAGAACCCCCGAACAAGAACGGAGCCCGAAGGCTCCGTCGTTTGTCGCATCAGGTCAAGTCAGGCGAGCTTGCCGTGGCACAGCTTGTATTTTTTTCCGCTGCCGCACGGGCACGGGTCGTTGCGGCCGACCGGCGGGATGCCGCCCGCCACCATCTGCGCGAAGCGCGTCGCATCGGGCTCCTGCGACACGCTGCCGTCTTCGTTCGGGTGCGTGTAGGTCACGTTGCTGATCGCCTCGGCGCGTTCCTCGATCGCCTCGGCCGCCTGTGCGACCTGCTCCTGCGTCTGCACGCGCACCGTCATCAGGATGCGGGTCACGTCCATCTTGACGATGTCGAGCAGCTGGCTGAACAGCTCGAAGGCCTCGCGCTTGTACTCCTGCTTCGGGTTCTTCTGCGCATAGCCGCGCAGGTGGATGCCCTGGCGCAGATAGTCGAGCGCCGCCAGGTGCTCGCGCCAGTGCTGGTCGATCTGCTGCAGCAGGATCATCCGTTCGAACGGGATGAACTGCTCGGCACCGACGATCGCGAGCTTGGCCGCGAACGCCTCGTGGCCGGCCTTCACCACCATCTCGACGATCTCGTCGTCGGTGATCGCCTGACTCTTCTCGACGTGCGCCTTCACCGGCACCTCGAGCTGCCATTCGTCGCGCAGCGTCTTCTCGAGCGCGGCCAGGTCCCATTGCTCCTCGACGCTCTCGGCCGGCACGTAGGTGCGCACCACGTCGGTCAGCGTGCTTTCGCGCAGGCTGGCCACCTGCGCGTCGAGCTGCGGCGCCTCGAGGATGTCGTTGCGCTGCTGGTAGATCACCTTGCGCTGGTCGTTCGACACGTCGTCGTACTCCAGCAGCTGCTTGCGCACGTCGAAGTTGCGCGCCTCGACCTTGCGCTGCGCGCTCTCGATGCTGCGCGTGACGATACCGGCCTCGATCGCCTCGCCCTCGGGCATCTTCAGGCGGTCCATGATCGCGCGCACGCGGTCGCCGGCGAAGATGCGCATCAGCGGGTCTTCGAGCGACAGGTAGAAGCGCGACGAACCCGGGTCGCCCTGGCGGCCCGAACGGCCGCGCAGCTGGTTGTCGATGCGCCGCGATTCGTGCCGCTCGGTCGCGATGATGCGCAGGCCGCCGGCCGCCTTGACCTGGTCGTGCAGGCCCTGCCATTCGCTCTTCAGCGTTTCCGAGCGCGCAAGCTTGTCGGCTTCGGCGATGGCCTCGTCGGCCTCGATCAGCTGGATCTGCTTCTCGACACTGCCGCCCAGCACGATGTCGGTGCCGCGGCCGGCCATGTTGGTCGCGATCGTGATCACGCCCGGGCGCCCGGCCTGCGCGACGATCTCGGCTTCCTTCGCGTGCTGCTTGGCATTCAGCACCTGGTGCGGCAGCTGCGCCTTCTGCAGCAGCCCGGAGATCAGCTCCGAATTCTCGATCGAGGTCGTGCCCACCAGCACCGGCTGGCCGCGCTTGACGCAGTCGCGGATGTCGTCGATGACGGCGTTGAACTTCTCCTTGTTGGTCTTGTAGACCAGGTCGAGTTCGTCCTTGCGCACCGTCGGCTTGTTCGGCGGGACGATCACCGTCTCCAGGTTGTAGATCTCCTGGAATTCGTAGGCCTCGGTGTCGGCCGTGCCGGTCATGCCCGACAGCTTGCCGTACATGCGGAAGTAGTTCTGGAAGGTGATCGACGCGAGCGTCTGGTTCTCGCTCTGGATGTCGACGCCTTCCTTGGCCTCGACCGCCTGGTGCAGGCCGTCGGACCAGCGGCGGCCCGTCATCAGCCGGCCGGTGAACTCGTCGACGATGATCACCTCGCCGTCCTGCACCACGTAGTGCTGGTCGCGGTTGTACAGGTGGCGCGCGCGCAATGCGGCGTACACGTGGTGCATCAGCGTGATGTTCTGCGGGTCGTACAGGCTCGCGCCCTCGACCAGCAGGCCGGCCTCGCGCAGGATGCGCTCGGCATTCTCGTGGCCGTCTTCGGTCAGGAAGACCTGGTGGGTCTTCTCGTCGACGGTGAAGTCGCCCGGCTCGATCACGCCTTCGCCGGTGCGCAGGTCGAGCTCGCCGATCTGCTTCTTCAGCTGCGGCACGACGGCGTTGATGCGCACGTAGAGCTCGGTGTGGTCTTCGGCCTGGCCGCTGATGATCAGCGGCGTGCGGGCCTCGTCGATCAGGATCGAGTCCACTTCGTCGACGATCGCGTATGACAGGCCGCGCTGCACGCGGTCGGCCGTCTCGTAGACCATGTTGTCGCGCAGGTAGTCGAAGCCGTATTCGTTGTTGGTGCCGTAGGTGACGTCGGCGGCGTAGGCGGCCTGCTTCTCTTCGCGCGACATCTGCGGCAGGTTGATGCCGACCGAGAGGCCGAGGAAGTTGTACAGCCGGCCCATCCATTCGGCGTCGCGGCGGGCCAGGTAATCGTTGACCGTCACCAGGTGCACGCCCTTGCCGGTCAGCGCATTCAGGTAGACCGGCAGCGTCGCCATCAGCGTCTTGCCTTCGCCGGTGCGCATTTCGGCGATCTTGCCGTTGTGCAACGACATGCCGCCGATCAGCTGCACGTCGAAGTGGCGCATCTTCAGCACCCGCTTGCCGCCTTCGCGGGTGACCGCGAAGGCCTCGGGCAGCAACGCGTCGAGCGTTTCGCCCTTCGCGTGGCGTTCCTTGAACTCGGCCGTCTTGGCCTTCAGCGCCTCGTCGCTGAGCTGCTCGAACTGCGGCTCCAGCGCATTGATCTGCTGCACAACCTGCCGGTACTGCTTGAGCAGTCGGTCGTTGCGGCTACCGAAAATCTGGGTGAGAAGCTTGGGCAACATGCAGCGTCAGGGGTTGGTACGGGAAGGCAGCCGCGGCCTCTCGCGATTGCTCGCGAACGGGCCGACTTCTTGGATGCTGGAGTGAGCTGAGGGTGCGGCCCGTGTTTGCAAGTTCACAAACCTGCAAGCCCGGCGCACGATCAGCGAAAGCGGCGGATTTTACGGCAAGCGGCCGCCGGCAGCGTGCCGGGGCCCTCGCCGGAATCAACCGGATTCAGCGGCGGATGACACCTTTGGCGGCGGCCTGGGCCCCGCCGGCGAGGAATTTCGCCGGATCCTGCGGCACGCCCTCGACCAGCACCTCGAAGTGCAGGTGCGGCCCGGTGGAGCGCCCGGTGGTGCCGACATAGGCCACGACCTGGCCGCGCCGGACCAGGTCGCCGGTCTTCACCGCGATGCGCGAAGTGTGGGCGTAGCGGGTCACCAGGCCGTTGCCGTGGTCGATCTCCAGCAGGTTGCCATAGGCCGGATGGACGTCGGTGGAGCGCACCACGCCGCCGGCGGCGGCCATGATCGGAGTGCCGACATCGGTCGGGAAATCGAGCCCGGTGTGCAGCGCGGCACGCCCGGTGAACGGATCGGTGCGGAAGCCGAAGCCCGAGCCGACCTGCACGTCGATCGGGCGGCTGTTGGGCACCATCAGCTGCTGCATGCGCTGCTCGAACAGCCGTGACTCGACCATCGTGAACAGGTCGGTGCTCTGCTCGGCCGCTTCGTCGAGCGACGACACCATGCCGTTCAGCTGGTCGAACGACGGCGTGCGGGCCGGCACGAAGGGCCCGCCCTGCCCGCCGGTCACCGCGGCCGGCACGATCTGTTTCAACTCTTCCGGTTTCATACCTGCCAGGCCCGAGACCCGCTCGCCCATTGCTTCGAGCTTGATCAGCTTGGCCTGCATCTCGCCGACCTTCTGCGCCATCGCGTCGAGGTTCTCGCGGACGAAGCGGTCGCGCTGCGCGAATTCGTCGCGCACCACCAGCCGGACGATCTGGCTGACCACCGGCCAGCCTTCGCGGGCCGCCTTCAGGAACACCACGTGGTAGATGGTGCCGGACAACAGCATCAGCACGATGGCCAGTCCCAGCAGGGCACCGAAGGCCTGGAACCGGTTGAAGCGCAACACACGCGTTCGGGCCAGGGTGCCGTGCGTGATCAGGATCTGCATCGCTAAACTCCTTGCGGTGAAACCGAAGACATCCCCGGTCACCCCCAACGCCTTGCGCATCGAAGAGGCCCTGAGCCGAAGTGCGCCTCTGGCTCACTTGCAGCGCTTGCTGCAGGAGTCGAATGCACGCTTCGATGCGGTACGAAACTGTCTGCCACCCACACTGGCCCTGCATGTGAAGCCCGGGCCGGTCGACGATGAGGGCTGGTCTCTGCTTGCGGCCAACTCTGCGGTCGCCTCGAAGCTGCGCCAGCTGCAACCCCGGATGGAGCAAGCGCTCCAAGCCCGGGGCTGGCAGGTTACTGCAATACGTGTGAAGGTTCAATCAACCTGAGGCCTGACGTGTGTCAGGGGGTTGATGAAGAAATGTGTCTGGCCTAGACCACTCGGGCCAGATCGATGGTGGTGCCCCCGGCAGGAATCGAACCCGCGACCTTCGGTTTACAAAACCGCTGCTCTACCAGCTGAGCTACAAGGGCTGAGGCGGGGATTCTATTTGATGCGCTTGAGCGCCGGACGCGGCCCGCCACCCCCGGCCGGAGGTTCGGGCGGTTTGTCTTCATCGGACTCGCCCACCGGCGCGGGTGCCGGTGCCCCGGCTGCGGGCTCGGCCGTGCCTTCGGTGGTGGCCAGGCGCAGCCCGCCACCCGCCGGGCGATCGGCCGGTGCGGCGTCATCCGACGCGCCGGCTGTCTCGGACGCCGATTCGCTCGGCATCGGGAAGGCCATGCCCTGCCCGTTCTCGCGCGCATAGATCGCGATCACATGATCCACCGGCACCGCGATCTCGCGTGCGATGCCGCCGAAACGCGCCTTGAACTCGATCAGCTCGTTGCCCAGCTTCAGGGCCGTGGTGGCCTCGAAGCTGACGTTGAGCACGATCTCGTTGTTCTTCACGTACTCGGCCGGCACGTGCACGCCCCGGTCGACGAACACCGCGAGGTACGGGGTGAACCCGTTGTCGGTGCACCAGTCGTGCAGCGCACGAATCAGGTACGGGCGGGTCGATGAGCCGGCGTTGCCCGGTGCCATGGGAGTGGAGGCCATGCTGAGCGCTCAGTCACGCAATCACTTGCGCATCACCTTCTCGGACGGCGTCAGCGCCTCGATGTAGGCCGGGCGCGAGAAGATGCGCTCGGCGTACTTCAGCAGCGGCACCGCGTTCTTCGACATGTCGATGCCGTAGTAGTCCAGGCGCCACAGCAGCGGTGCGATGGCCACGTCGAGCATCGAGAAGTCGTCGCCCAGCATGTACTTGTTCTTCAGGAAGATCGGCGCGAGCTGCGTCAGGCGGTCGCGGATCTGCGCGCGCGCCTTCTCGAGCTGCTTGTCGTTCGGCTTCAGGCCGCGCGACTCGAGCACGTTGACGTGCGCGAACAGCTCCTTCTCGAAGTTCAGCAGGAACAGCCGCACGCGGGCGCGCGCGACCGGATCGCCCGGCATCAGCTGCGGGTGCGGGAAGCGCTCGTCGATGTACTCGTTGATGATGTGCGACTCGTACAGGATGAGATCGCGTTCGACGAGGATCGGCACCTCGTTGTACGGATTCATCAGCGCAATGTCTTCAGGCTTGGCGAAGAGATCGACGTCGCGAATCTCGAAATCCATGCCCTTTTCGAACAGAACGAAGCGGCAACGATGCGAATAAGGGCAGGTCGTTCCGGAGTAAAGCACCATCATGGTGGTGGCTCCTTGGGGCTAGGGTCAAAACACAAGACGCAGCAGGCACGCCGTCGGGCTGCCGCTGCGTCGTCGACCCGGGCCGTCGTGCAGCCCGGGGCGCGAAATCACATCGTTATTTCACGTCTTTCCAGTAAACCGCGTTCAGGCGCCAGGCGATGACGACGAACACGGAGAGGAACAGCAGCACCCAGACGCCGACGCGAACGCGCTGGCCCTGGGCTGGCTCTCCCATCCACTGAAGGTAGGCGACGAGGTCGGCGACGGCCCCGTCGTAATCGTTGGGACTCAGCTTGCCGGGCGTCACCTGCTCGAAGCCGGCAAAGCGGTGCATCGACTTCGTCTCGTCGTGCGGGTCTTTCTCTTCGACGAACTTCGCGACCCGCTGGCCCTGCAATTCCCACAGCGCATGCGGCATCGCCACGCTCGGGAAAGCCAGGTTGTTCCAGCCGGTCGCCTTGGTGTCGTCGCGGTAGTAGCTGCGCAGGTACGTGTACAGGTAATCGGCACCCGAGCCCTTGCCGATGTCGGCGCGCGAACGAGCGATCACCGACAGGTCGGGCGGCAGCGCGCCGAACCAGTCCTTGGCCTGCTTCGGGTCGAGCGAGGTCTTCATCGTGTCGCCGACCTTGTCGGTCGCGAACAGCAGGTTGGCCTTGATCTGCGCTTCGGTCAACCCGATGTCGCGCATGCGGTTGTAGCGCATGAACGCCGCCGAATGGCAGTTCAGGCAGTAGTTGACGAACAGCTTGGCGCCGTTCTGCAGCGCCGCCAGGTCGGTCGTCTTGGCCACCGGGAACTGGTCCCAGGCCACGCCGCCTTCGGAAGCGCGCGCCGCGCCACCCGCCAGGGCCAGGCTCGCCAGCAGCGTGAGAAGGAGTTTCTTCATGGTGTTGTCTCCAGGTCTCTCAGTGGGCATGGAAGGTCACGCGGTCGGGCACGGGCTTGAAGGTGCCCAGCTGGCTCCACCACGGCATCAGCAGGAAGAAGCCGAAGTACAGCAGCGTGCCCACCTGCGACACGTAGTTGCCGACTTCCGACGGCGGCTGCACCCCCAGGTAGCCCAGGATCAGGAAGAACACGACGAAGACGCCGTAGACGATCTTGTGCCAGTCGGGGCGGTAGCGGATCGACTTGACCGGGCTGTGGTCCAGCCAAGGCAGGAAGAACAGGATGATGACCGCACCGCCCATCACGACGACGCCCCAGAACTTGGCATCGAACACGTTCAGCAGCGCGACCGCGATGACCGCCGCGACCACCATCGCCAGCTTGGCGGCACCGCCGAACTTGCCCTTCAGCAGGGCCGCGACGGTGGCCACCGCGATGATGCCGGACAGCACCTGCACCATCAGCGTCGTGGTGGCGCGCAGCATCGAGTAGAACGGCGTGAAGTACCAGACCGGGGCGATGTGCGCCGGCGTCTTCAGCGGATCGGCCGGGATGAAGTTGTTGTACTCGAGGAAGTAGCCGCCGAACTCGGGCGCGAAGAACACCACCGCGCTGAAGATCAGCAGGAAGCCGGCGACGCCGAAGATGTCGTGCACCGAGTAATACGGGTGCGACGGGATGCCGTCCAGCGGGTGGCCGTCGGGGCCGCGCTTGGCCTTGATCTCGATGCCGTCGGGGTTGTTCGAACCCACTTCGTGCAGCGCGATCAGGTGGGCCGCCACCAGGCCGAGCAGCACCAGCGGCACCGCGATCACGTGGAAGCTGAAGAAGCGGTTCAGCGTCGCGTCGCTGACGACGTAGTCGCCGCGGATCAGCAGCGCCAGGTCGGGACCGACGAACGGCACCGCGGCGAACAGGTTCACGATGACCTGCGCGCCCCAGTACGACATCTGGCCCCACGGCAGCAGGTAGCCCATGAAGGCCTCGGCCATCAGGCACAGGAAGATCGCGCAGCCGAAGATCCAGACAAGCTCGCGCGGCTTGCGGTAGCTGCCGTACATCAGCCCGCGGAACATGTGCAGGTAGACGACGATGAAGAACGCCGAGGCACCGGTGGAGTGCATGTAGCGGATCAGCCAGCCCCACGGCACGTCGCGCATGATGTACTCGACGGACGCGAACGCGAGCGCCGCATCGGGCTTGTAGTGCATCACGAGGAAGATGCCGGTGACGATCTGGATCACCAGCACCAGCATCGCGAGCGAGCCGAAGAAGTACCAGAAGTTGAAGTTCTTCGGTGCGTAGTACTGCCCCCACTGCTCGTTCCACATCTTCGTGGCGGGGAAGCGGTTGTCGACCCAGGTCATGAGCTTGACGCCCACGGACGCATTGGCGGGCGCTTGCTTGAATTCAGCCATGTCGTTGTTCTCCGGGGTGCTCGGGGCTCAGGCCTTCTTGTCTTCGCCGATCAACAGCCTGGCGTCGGACAAGTACATGTGCGGCGGCACTTCGAGGTTGTCGGGCGCGGGCTTGTTCTTGTAGACGCGGCCGGCCATGTCGAAGGTCGACCCGTGGCACGGGCACAGGAAGCCGCCGGTCCAGTCGGCGGGCAGCGAAGGCTGGGCGCCGGCCTGGAACTTGTCGCTCGGCGAGCAGCCGAGGTGCGAGCAGATGCCCACCACCACCAGCACCTCGGGCTTGCGCGAGCGGGCCTCGTTGCGGGCGTACTCGGGGGTCAGCTCGTCGGGCTTGCGCTGCGAATTCGGGTCGGCAAGCTGTGCGTCGTTCTTCGGCAGCATGGCAAGCTGCTCGGGCGTGCGGCGGACGATCCACACCGGCTTGCCGCGCCATTCGACGGTCTTCTTCTCGCCCGGCTTCAGGTCGCTGATGTCGACCTCGACGGCCGCACCGGCGGCACGTGCCCGCTCGGAAGGCTGAAAGGTGCTGACGAACGGCACAGCGGCTGCGACGCCCCCGACCGCGCCGGCGCCACAGGCGATGGCCACCCAGGTGCGACGGCCTTGATCGACCTGATGCTCACCATGGTGTGAAGCGCTTTGCTGGCCACTTTGCTCACTGCTGTCTGAACGACCTTGCTTGTCACTCATTGGGGGTCCTCGGCTTGCGACTTCTAGTCACGGGCAACCGAGAATTCTAGCGGACGTGTCAACCCCCTCCCCGGGCGCCGAGGGCTGCGCGCCACTGCGGGCGGACCCTCATTGACGGCGCTTTCGGCTTGACATCCGGCATTGCTGGTCGATACTGCCGCGCAACACCAGAAGAACAGGAGCACCCATGGGATTCGCCACCGAATTCAAGGCTTTCGCGATGAAAGGCAATGTCGTCGACCTCGCGGTCGGCGTCATCATCGGCGCGGCCTTCGGCAAGATCGTCGATTCCATCGTCAAGGACCTGATCATGCCGGTGATCGGCCGCCTGGTCGGCGGGCTCGATTTTTCGAACTATTTCCTGATGCTGGCCAATCCGCCGGCCGATTTCAAGGGCCCGCTGACTTACGAGGCGCTGACAAAAGCCGGCGTCCCGTTGTTCGCCTACGGCAATTTCATCACCGTCGCGCTCAACTTCCTGATCCTGGCCGTCATCATCTTCGTGATGGTCAAGCAGATCAACCGCCTGAAGCACGAGGCCCCGGCGGCAGCGCCGGCAGCCGTGCCCGAAGACGTGCAGCTGCTGCGCGAGATCCGCGATGCGCTGAAGAAGTGAACGTTCGCGCCGCGGGGGCGTGAAATGCTCCCCGCCGGCCAACGCCGCCACGCCGCGATGCGGCGCGTGCCCACTGCGTTTGGGGTCATACTTGTCGGTATCTCCGTCCGGACTACCCGTCCGGCGGTTTCGCCCCGGTCCGCCCATCGGCCCTGTCCGTAGATGAATCCGATCGATCCACGTTCGCAAGCGGCGTTCGACGCCGCCATCAGCCACCTGAAGACGACCACCGCGGCGGTGGCGGACCGCGTGTCGACCCACCTGGGCACGCTGGCTTCGGCGGCAATGCGGATCTACGAACGCGACATCCTGATCACCGCGCAGCTCGACCTGCGCCGCCACATGAGCACCTTCGTGCTGGTGTTCGGCGACACCCTCAGCAAGCGCGTGACGCGCGAGCTGAGCCCGAACCGCGAGAGCGGCCGCAGCCTCGCCGAGACCGACTGGATGTCGCTGAGCATCGTCGGCGACGCCGAGATGGAAGAGCAGATGTCCGCCGACCGCATCAGCCAGGCCATCACCCATGCCTGCGAATGGGAGCTGCGCGACATGGCGGCCTACACCGGCTCGCTGCTGGGCATCGGCCGCGCCGACCAGGAGCGCAACCCGTTGCGCGGCGAAGTGATGGGCGCCGCGGTGTTCCGCGCGATCGAATCGGTGTCGAACGAGCGCGAGACGCGCAAGGTGCTGGCACGCGAGATGAGCCTCGCGCTCGCGCGCGCGATGCCCACGTGCTACGGCGACATCCTGAAGGACTTCCGCGCCCGCGGCGTGCAGCCGGTCAGCCTGTCGGTGCGGGGCGTCGAAGGCCCCGGCAACGAATTGGCGCGCGACCGCGTCAACTCCGGCTATGCGACGCTGCGCGACACCGGCTCGTCCGGCAGCGGCAACCTGTACAGCCCGACCACGATGACCGGCGACTTCGACAGCGGCCAGGGCGGCCTGCCCGGCCGCGGTCCGGGCGGCGGCTCGGGTGGCGGTTCGACGCGCGGCGGCTTCGGCGGACCGGGTGCTGGCGGTGGCGGGGCCCATGCAGGTGTGGGCACCGTCGGCCGCCCCGGCACCGGCACGCTCGGCCGCGATGCCGCCGGCCGCGGCAGCCAGAGCTTCGGCAACCCGAACGCCGGTGCCGGCCGCTTCACGCCGCGCCCCGGCGTCAGCGCGCAGGCCGATGCCGAGCTGATGTCGCTGATCCGCCGGCTGACCTTCCTCGCGACCCGTCCGGGCGACCTGGGCGGGCCGACCGGCGGCGGCCTCCACACCGGCTCGCCGGGGCTCGGGCGCGCAAGCGCGCTCGGCAGCCTGAGCGGTGCCGCCACCGGCAGCGGCGGCCTGAACGAGGGCTTGTCGGGCCTGATGGCGGTCAACGTGATCCGCCAGCACCGCGACGAACTGCGCCAGGCCTCGACCGGCTCGCTCGATCACATGGTGATCGACGTGGTCGGCAGCCTGTTCGACCAGATCCTGTCCGACCCGCGCGTGCCGCCGCAGATGGCGCGCCAGATCGCCCGCCTGCAACTGCCTGTGCTGCGCGTCGCGCTGGCCGACCCGACCTTCTTCTCGTCGCGCAAGCACCCGGTGCGCCGCTTCGTGAACCGCATCGCGTCGCTCGCGGTCGCGTTCGACGACCTCGACGACGGCGCCGGCAAGCAGTTCATGGCCCGGGTGCGCGACCTGGTACAGGAGATCGTGCAGGGCGACTTCGACCAGATCGACCTGTACACCGCCAAGCTCGGTGCGCTCGAGACCTTCATCGCGCAACAGGCCAAGGAAGAGGTGCAGGCGAATGCATCGGCGGTGACGCTGGTCGACGCGAAGGAATCCGACCTGCGCGTGCAGCAGCGCTACATGCTGCAGCTGCAGGCCGCGCTGAACCCGATGGCGCTGCCCGATTACCTGCGCAACTTCCTGGCCCAGGTGTGGAGCCAGGCGCTCGCGCAGGCCACCAAGTCGCACGGCGTCAACTCCGAGCTGGTGCAGCGCCTGAAGCGCGCCGGCCGCGACCTGGTGATGAGCGTGCAGCCGAAGGGCTCGCCGGCGATGCGCAAGAAGTTCCTGATGCAGCTGCCACCGCTGATGAAGGACCTCAACGAAGGCATGGCGCTGATCGGCTGGCCGGACGCGGCGCAGAAGGAGTTCTTCAGCAAGCTGCTGCCGGCGCATGCCGATTCGCTGAAGGGCCAGCCGCTGTCGGAGCTCGAATACAACCTGCTGGCCAAGCAGCTCGAAGGCGTGTTCAACACCGCGCTGCCGGAGCCGGACGGCCTGCTGCGCGACGTGCCGATGTCCAGCATGGGCGCCGCGCCGATCGAACCGCACTTCTCGCCGGACGAGGCCAAGCGCATCGGCCTGGTGCAGGAGAGCGCGATCGACTGGTCGGGCAGCGTCGACATCGACCTCTCTGCCGACACCGGGCCCGACACCGAACCGGGCGCCGGCGGCGATACGCAGCCGGGGCCGCTGCACGTCGGCGGGGTCGACATCGACCTCGACCTGTCGTCCGAGCCGGCCGAGCCGTCGCAGGGCGCGCAGCTGATGGACCATGTGAAGCTCGGCTTCGCGTACCAGATGCACCTGAACGACCAGTGGCAGAAAGTGCGGCTGAGCTACGTGAGCCCGGGGCGCGCGTTCTTCGTGTTCACCCGCGGCAAGCGCCACCACGAGACGGTGTCGCTGACGTCGCGGATGCTCGCGCGCATGTGCGAGACCGGGCGCTTCAAGGCCTTCGAGCAGGCCTACCTGATGGAGCGCGCGACGGCGCGGGCGCGCAAGCAGCTGGCAGCGTTGTCGGCTTCGTCGTCTTCGGGGCCGCCGACCACGCGGCATTGACCGTGGCCCCGGATGGGCTTCCGGGCTACGCGAGTCGGCGCGCCATCTGCAACGCAGCGAGCAGGCTCGACGCATCGGCCCGGCCGGTGCCGGCGATGTCGAACGCGGTGCCGTGATCGGGGCTGGTGCGCACGAACGGCAAGCCGAGCGTGACGTTGACGCCTTGCTCGACACCGAGGTACTTGACCGGGATCAGGCCGTGGTCGTGCGTCATCGCGACCACGAGGTCGAACTCGCCGCGGCGGGCGCGCATGAACACCGTGTCGGGCGCGAACGGGCCGGTCGCGTCGATGCCCTCGGCGCGCGCCGCGTCGATGGCCGGGCGGATGATGCGGATCTCTTCGTCACCGAACAGGCCACCCTCGCCCGCATGCGGATTCAGCCCGGCCACCGCGATGCGCGGCGACGGCAGGCCCCAGCGCGCGGCTGCCTGCTGCGAGATGCGCAGCGTCTGCAGCACCGCGTCGAACGTGACCGCATCGATCGCGCGCCGCAGCGACAGGTGGATCGTCACCAGCACGGTGCGCAGTTCTTCGTTGGCCAGCATCATGCGCACCGGCGGCAGCGGCTCGCCGGCCTCGACCGAGAGCGCCTGCAGCATCTCGGTGTGCCCCGGGAACGCGACGCCGGCAGCCGCCAGCGCTTCCTTGTGGATCGGCGCAGTGACGATGGCGGCAATCTCGGCATCGCGCGCGAGCCGCACCGCGTGCTCGATGCAGCGCGCCGCCGCCGCGCCGGCCCGCGCGTCGACCTGCCCGATCGGCGCGGCCATCAGGTCGGCCGGCAGCCCGGGCGGCAGCAGCACCGGGATGCAGCCCGGCGGCGCCTCGAGCGCATCGGCCGCGCGCTCGATCACTGCCACCGCCAGCCCGCCGCCGGTCGACGCGACCGCGCGGCGCTGCACCGCGACATCGCCGATCACGAAGCAGCCGGCCGATGGCGGCAGGCGGAACAGCTTCGCGATGATCTCCGGGCCGATGCCGCAGGCATCGCCCTGCGTCAACGCAATCGGTGCACGAATCGTCATTCGACAAGACCTTTCAGGTCAACATTCAGATCAAGGGCCGTGGCGGCAACCGGCCGTCGCCATACAGGTCGGCGAGGCGCTCCAGTGCCCGCACGTCGGTGAGGAACAGCTGCCCATTCTCGATGCGGTGCAGCCCCTGGCGCTCCAGCTTGCGCAAGGTCTTGTTGGTGTGCACCAGCGACAGCCCGAGCGCATCGGCGACGTGCTGCTGCGTCAGCGGGAACGGTACGCCGTTGGCGCCGGCGTCGGGCATCAGCGCGGAGGCACGGCGGAACAGGTGCACCAGCAGCGTCGCGACCCGCTCGGCCGCGCTGCGCCGGCCGACCGACAGCAGGTTGTCGTCGACCAGCGCTTCTTCGTGCGCGGCCAGCCAGGTGACCGCGAAACCGAGCCGCGGCGTGTGCTGGTGCAGCGCCCACAGCGCATCGCGCTCGAACACGCACAGCCAGGCCTCGCCCAGCGCTTCGACGCCGTGCACCGCGGCATCGGTCATCTTCTGCTGCACGCCGATGAAGTCGCCCGGCAGCAGGAAGTTCAGGATCTGCCGGCGCCCGTCGCTCAGCGTCTTGTAGCGGAAGGCCCAGCCGGAGAACAGCGTGAACAGCGGCGCGTCGGTCGCGCCCTCGTCGATGATGCTGGCGCCGCTGTCGCGCCGCAGCTCGCGGTGCTTCAGCGACTGGATCAGCGCCAGCTCGTCGGGCGACGACGGCACGAACAACGGCAGCACGCGCAACGGGCACTCGCTGCACGGAACGCGCACCGCAGTGCGCTGCGGTGCTGTGTCATTTGACATGTGTGCGGCCCTCCGCGGCCGATAAATTGGAGGTTTCCGCCCTCCTTTGCCCGTTCCCTCGACCACCTTCGTGTACCGCCTGCTTTACCTCAGCCATCTCGCGCCCGGTCGGGACTTCTCGGTGGTTGCACAGATTCTGCACGTGTCCCGTGAACGCAACCAGTCGCTCGGCATCAGCGGCGTGCTGGTGTTCGATGGCGCGCGCTTCTGCCAGCTGATCGAGGGCGCGCGCCCGCAGATCGTCTCGCTGGCGCAACGCATCCAGGCCGATCCGCGCCACACCGGCTACCGCGTGCTGTTCGAAGGCGAGGACGGCAGCGCGCGCCTGCTGCCGCGCTGGCGCACCGGCTACTGCGAACCCGACGCGCTCGACGTGTTCGAGGACGACGAGCACCTCGGTGCCGGCCAGGCCCTGAGCACCTTCATGCAATGCGTGCCGGGCTGGGACCTGGTGTCCTGAATCGAGGGCTTGTTTCGCTCGCTGCGCTGACTCCTGCGCGGGAATCTCCCGTCGGGCTGCAGCGGGCCTGCCCCTACGCTGCACAGCCAGGGTGCCTCCAGAGCAAGAAGTAGACGTGTGGCAGTTTCGTGCGGACGTTGTCGCACGCCAGCTCCGCTGTGCATCGGTCCCCGCGCGACTGAGGAGACAAGAGTGCAACAAGATCGTTCAACGCCGCGGCGAAGCATCGCCTTGCGGTCGGGATGGCTCGCCGCCCTGCTGGTGGCGGGCTGCGGCGGCGGTGGTGGCAACAGCGGCGGGCATGACGATGCCCCGATGACGGCGGCGCAGGCCCCGACCGAAGCCGCGCAGGCCGCCGACGTCAACCTGCTCCCGCTGGTCAACCCGTTCGTCGGCACGAAGATCGGCAACCCGAACCCCGACAACCAGGGCACCGGCGGCGCGGTCGGCAACACCTTCCCGGGCGCGACGCTGCCCTTCGGCATGGTGCAGTACAGCCCCGACACCGGCTACGGCGAGTTCTACGGCTTCGGCGGCTACAACTACGACAAGGGCGTGATCCAGGGCATCAGCCTGATCCACTCCAGCGGCACCGGCTGCTCGATCCAGCAGGACATCTCGATGCTGCCGATCGTGGGGAACATCGCCAGCTCGCCCGGCACCCACATCGAGAACTACCAGGTCGGCTTCTCGCACGCCAACGAGCAGGCGGTGCCGGGCTCGTACCGCGTCGGGCTGAACAACGGCGTCAATGCCGAGCTCACCGTCACGAAGCGCACCGGTGCCAGCCGCTTCACCTGGCCCGCCACCAACGATGCGACGATGATCCTGAACATCGGCCGCAACGGCGTCGGCGCGCGCAGTGCGCAGCTGGAGATCGTCGGCACCGACTCGGTCCAGGGCTTCGTCGAGACCGGCGGCGTGTGCGGCGGCGGCGGCTACTTCGTCTACTTCCATGGGCAGTTCGACAAGCCCTTCGCCAGCTTCGGCACCTACCAGGGCGACACCGTGACGCCCGGCTCGCGCACCGCGGCGCGCGCGCAGAACAACGGCGGCTGGGTCAAGTTCGCAGGCGGCGGGCAGGTGAAACTGCGCATCGGCGTCTCGTACGTCAGCACCGCGAACGCGAAGCTGAACATGCAGACCGAGAACCCGGCCTGGGACTTCGACGGGCTGAAGAGCGCGGCGCAGGCGACCTGGAACGCGACGCTGAACAAGGTGCAGGTGACCGGCGGCTCGACCGACGACCGCACCAAGTTCTACAGCGCGCTGTACCACTCGCTGCTGCACCCCAACCTGTTCAGCGATGTCAACGGCCAGTACATCGGCTTCGACAACAAGACCTACACCGCGAACGGCTGGGACAAGTACGCCACCTTCTCCGGCTGGGACATCTACCGCTCGCAGGTGCAGCTGATCGGCTGGCTCGCGCCGAAGGAGGCGAGCGACATGGCGCAGTCGATGGTGGTCGATGCCGAGAAAGGCGGCGGCGGCTATCCGAAGTGGCCGACCGCGAACGACGACACCTGCGTGATGGTGGGCGATGCCGGCGCGGTGATCGTCGCCAACCTGTACGCCTTCGGCGGCCGCAGCTTCGACACCGCCGCCGCGCTGCGCTACATGGAGCAGGGCGCGACGCAACCCGGCACCCGTTCGCGCAACTGCGAGACGCGCCCGGGGCTGGCCGACTACCTCGGCCACGGCTACATCCCGATCGAGACGCCCAACCTGTGGGGCGCGGCCGCCTCGGCCGAGGAATACGCGCTGGCCGATTCGGCGATCGCGCAGTTCGCCGGTTCATTGGGCGACACCGCCAGGCGCGACAAGTACCTGACGCAGGCGCAGATGTGGAAGCCGCTGTACTCCAAGGTCAGCGGCTACCTCCACCCACGCACCGCGGGCGGCAGCTTCAAGAGCGGGTTCACGCGCACCGACGGTGCCGGCTTCGTCGAAGGCGACTCGGCGCAATACACCTGGATGGTGCCGCAGAACTACCGCGGGCTGTTCGACCGCATGGGCGGCAACGCGGCCGCCATCGCGCGGCTGGACGAGCACTTCACGCAGCTCGATTCGGGGCCGAACAGCCCGTACGCCTTCATGGGCAACGAGCCGGAGCACGGCACGCCGTGGGCCTATGCCTTCGCCGGCGCGCCGTACAAGTCGCAGGCGGTGGTGCGGCGCATCCTGAGCGACCTGTACAAGACCGGCCCGGACGGCCTGACCGGCAACGACGACCTGGGCGCCACCTCGGCCTGGTACGTGTGGGGCGCGCTCGGGCTGTACCCGGAGATCCCGGGGCTCGGCGGCTTCGTGCTCGGCAGCCCGCTGTTCCCGAGCACCGCGGTGCGCATGGGCAACGGCCGCACGCTGACGATCAACGCGTCGAACGCCGGCGCGAACGGCACCTACGTGCAGAGCCTGAAGGTGAACGGCGCCACGTCGACGCGCACCTGGCTGGCGCTGTCGCAGCTCGACGCCGACACCACGCTGGACTATGTGCTGGGCGCCAGCGCCAACACCGCGTGGGGCAGCGCCGCGGCCGATGCGCCGCCGTCGTTCGACGCGCCGCGCACGACGACCAACGCGAGCGGCTTCTTCTCGGACTTCGAGGCCGGCATCGCGCAGCCCGACTGGAACGACACCGCCGACTTCCAGGCCAACGTCGGCGGCTTCTGCTGCGGGCTGGCCGGGATGGAGACCTCGACGAGGCGCGAGAACATCGCGCACAGCGGCAGCACGGCGCTGATGTACTCGGGCAACGACACCGACGCGACACGCTCGTTCTCGTACAACAAGGTGTTCGACGTGCGGATCCCGGTGACTGCCAGCACGACGCTGTCGTACTGGATCTACCCGCAGGGCTCGGCGCCGAACAGCGCGTTCGTCGCGGTCGACCTGATCTTCACCGACGGCAGCAGCCTGCGCGATTCGGGCGCGACCGACCAGAACGGCGTGCGGGTGCATCCGGAGTTCCAGGGCCGTGGCGGCCGGCTCGCCGGCAACACCTGGAACGAGGTGCGCTCGGCCATCGGCCAGTGGGCCGCGGGCAAGACGATCGCACGCATCCTGGTGGCCTACGACCGCCCGGACGCCACCGGCACCTTCAGGGGATTCGTGGATGACATTCGCATCGCGCCGTGATCAGGCGGGGTTGTCGATCTCGATGAACTCGTGCGCGAGGCCGAACTTCTCGGCCACGTGCGCGGCCAGCGCAGGCGCTCCGAAGCGCTCGCTGGCGTGGTGCCCGCAGGCGAAGAAGGCGACGCCGGTCTCGCGGGCCAGGTGCGCCTGCGGCTCGGAGATCTCGCCGGTGACGTAGGCATCGGCGCCGGCGGCGATCGCGGCTTCGAAATAGCCCTGGGCGCCGCCGGTGCACCACGCGACGCGCCGGATCGGCCGGCCTCCGCCGGAGATGCCCGGGTCGACCACGACCGGCGCGCGGTTCAACCGCAGCGAGAGCAGCGCGGTCAGCGCCGGCACCGTCAGCGGCTGCGCCGGGCTGCCGATCCAGCCCAGGTCCTGGTCGCCGAAGCGGCCGTCGGCCATGAAGTTCAGCCGCACACCGAACTGCGCGTTGTTGCCGAACTGCGGGTGTGCGTCCAGCGGCAGGTGATAGGCCAGCAGGTTGAGCTGGGCGGCCAGCAGCCGCTCGATGCGTTGCTTCAGCCAGCCGGTGATGCGGCCGTCGTGGCCCTTCCAGAACAGCCCGTGGTGCACCAGCAGCGCATCGGCGCCGCGCTCGATCGCCGCCTCGATGAAGGCCCGGCTTGCAGTGACGCCCGACACCAGCTTGCGCACCTCGGGTTTGCCCTCGATCTGCAGACCGTTCGGCCCATAATCGCGGAAGCGGCCCACGTCCAGCAGCGTGTTCAGGTAGGACTCGATTTCGGAGCGTGCGGCCATGACACAGGACCCTGTTGATGCGCAAGACGTGGCTGATTTTCTCCCAGGCCGTGACGGTGGCCGTGGCCGTGCTGTTCGTGGTCGCGACGCTGAAGCCGGACTGGGTGCGCCGCCAGCCCGGCAACGGCCTGCCGAGCATCGTGTCGATCAGCCAGGCGCCGGCGCTCCAGAACGTGTCGCTGCCGCCCGGCGGCGTCCCCAGCTACAGCGGCGCGGCACGGCGCGCGTCGCCGGCCGTCGTCAGCATCACCGCCAGCAAGGCGCCGGCGCGCAACCCGCACGGCGAGGACCCGTGGTTCAAGTTCTTCTTCGGTGAGGGCGCACAGCAGCGCGAGCAGCCGCAAGTGGGCCTCGGCTCCGGCGTGATCGTGTCGCCCGAGGGCTACCTGCTGACCAACAACCACGTCGTCGAAGGCGCCGACGACATCGAGGTGCAACTCGTCGACGCGCGCCGCGCGAAGGCCAAGGTGGTCGGCAGCGATCCCGACACCGACGTCGCGGTGCTGAAGATCACGCTCGACAAGCTGCCGGTGATCGCGTTCGGCAGCGCCGAGACGCTGCAGGTCGGCGACGTGGTGCTGGCCATCGGCAACCCGTTCGGCGTCGGCCAGACGGTCACGTCGGGCATCGTCAGCGCGCTCGGCCGCAACCAGCTCGGCATCAACACCTTCGAGAACTTCATCCAGACCGATGCGGCGATCAACCCCGGCAACTCGGGCGGCGCGCTGGTCGACACCAACGGCAACCTGCTCGGCATCAACACCGCCATCTACTCGCGCAGCGGCGGCAGCCTGGGCATCGGCTTCGCGATCCCCGAGACGACCGCGCGCCAGGTGATGGAA
Source organism: Rhizobacter sp. SG703 (assembly GCF_012275445.1). Classification (GTDB taxonomy): domain Bacteria; phylum Pseudomonadota; class Gammaproteobacteria; order Burkholderiales; family Burkholderiaceae_C; genus Rhizobacter. The sequence continues at coordinate 248,652 of NZ_JAAZQK010000002.1, forward strand.
GGCCTGATCCGCGACGGCCAGGTCACCCGCGGCTGGATCGGCGTCGAGCCGCGCGACCTGACGCCCGAGATCGCCGAAACCTTCAACCTGCCGATCAAGGAAGGCGTGCTGATCACCGGCGTGCTGCAGAACGGCCCGGCCGCGAGCGGCGGCCTGCGCCCGGGCGACGTGGTCGTCAAGGTGGCCGAGACGCCGGTGAGCAACACGGTGCAGCTGCTGGCCGCGGTGGCCGCGCTGAAACCCAAGGAAACCGCGCAGATCGGCGTGCAGCGCGGCGACAAGGCGCTCGAGATCAGCGTGATGGTGGCGCAGCGGCCACGCGGCAAGGCACAGGTCAGGCGCGAAGAATGATCGCGGTCCGGGGCTGATCGGCACCCGGTGACCAGTTGCTCCAGTCGGTCGGGTGGAACCCCGCGCCGAACGCCGGAAACTGCACACCGCGCCGGCGTTGCTCAACCCGGCGCCGCCCCGGCACCGGCACGATGGTCGGGATGGTCCTGCGCAGTGCCCAGTAGCTCTCCAACACGGTTTCGTCCTGTGTTTCGAGGTACTGCGCCTTCAGCGAATCGCACCGATGCAAGTCAGCACGCTTCGACTCGTCAGCGTGGAACATGCCGTCCACCCGGTGCCCCTCGCTCAGGTCGATCGACCCCACGCGGAACTCCGGCCGGTCCAGCAGCAGGCACACCAGGCGCTCCTGCAAGAAGATCTTCAGCGCGACCGGCCGCCCGCCCCTTGCCGGGTAGGTCGTCGCGGCGTTCAAGTCGACCGCGAGCGGATGGGAGTCGTCTTCGCAGCACGTCCACAGTTGCTGCGCAAGCTCCAGCCACCGGCGCCAGAACACGGGCTTCGCGATGAAGTAGTTCGAGAAAACCGTGTTGCGCGACGTGACGACCCATGTTCTCAGGTCGATGGCCAAGCCGATGCCGTCGACAAACCGTTGACTCGCGTCCAGCAGGCCCGCACAGGTCGCCTCGCCCTGCTCGAACGCGTTCAAAAAAAACGCGCCATGGTCCCAGAAAGGCGAAAGGAGCATGACGTCCTCGGCATCGCCCACCATGTCGAGCAACTCGATGACCTGCTGGCCGTTGACGCCGGTCTTCTCGGCAAAACGTGGCGACAGGAATCCGTACCACGCACCTTCCTGCAGCGTGTTCGACTGAAGGAATTTGAGGATGGGCCAGAACTCCAGCCAATCCGGCCGCTCGCTCGCGGTGTTGTCGAGCGGGATGAACTCAGGCTCGACCCGACGTCGGGAAGCCTCGTCGTAATGGATCTGGTAGACGAATGCAGTCCGGCTCATCGACGTCAAGAACCTAGGCCTTGGAGGTCGTCTTGTCCTCGGGCGCCTGCGTGTGCTTGATGAACAGCACCGAGGCCCAGATACCGACCTCGTACAGGATGCACATCGGAATCGCGAGCGCGAGCTGCGAGACGATGTCCGGCGGCGTCACGACGGCTGCGACGATGAAGGCCAGCACGATGAAGTAGGCACGGAAGGCCTTCAGCTTCTCGAGCGAGACGATGCCCATGCGGGCCAGCACGACGACGACGATCGGCACCTCGAACGCGGCGCCGAACGCGACGAACATCGTCAGCACGAAACTCAGGTAGGCCTCGATGTCCGGTGCCGCGGTGATGCTCTTCGGCGCGAAGCTCTGGATGAACGCGAACACCTTGCCGAACACGAAGAAGTAGCAGAACGCGACGCCGAAGAAGAACAGCAGCGTGCTCGAGATCACCAGCGGCAGCACCAGCTTCTTCTCGTGCGTGTACAGCCCCGGCGCGACGAAGGCCCACACCTGGTACAGCACCACCGGCAGCGCCAGCAGGAAGGCGGCCATCAGCGTGATCTTCAGCGGCACCAGGAACGGCGAGATCACGTTGGTCGCGATCAGCTTGCCGCCGGCCGGCAGCGCCATCACCAGCGGATGCGCCAGCAGGTCGTACAGCGCCGCCGGGCCGGGGTAGACCGCGAGGATCCCGAAGCACACGCCGATCGCGATCACCGCGCGGATCAGGCGGTCGCGCAGTTCGATCAGGTGCGTGACGAAGGGCTGCTCGGTGCCTTCCAGCTCATCGCGGCCGTCGCTGTTCAACTTCATGGGAGGGGTTCAGGTTCGCGGGCCGAGGGATTCAGGCCGCAGGGTTCAGGCCGAAGAGCGCGGCGGGCGGAAGCGTGCGACGCGCGCCGCACCCGACTGCGCCTTGTTGCGCACGCCGGTGCGCTGCTTGTACCACTGCGGCGTCGCGCCGCGCTTCAGGCGCCAGTTCTTCTTCGGGTGCTTGTACTGCGGCGGCGGCGGTTCCCAGCCGAGGTGCTGACCGCTGTCGGGTGTGGAGGCGGCATCGCCGGGGGCATCCCAGGCGCTGGCCATGTCGGCGCGCGTCTGGTGGATCTCGTTCGAGACCGTCTGCTCGACGTTGCGGGCGGCATCTTCGAACTCGCCCTTCATCTTCTTGAGCTCTTCGAGCTCGATCGAGCGGTTGACCTCGGCCTTGACGTCGGCCACGTAGCGCTGCGCCTTGCCGAGCAGGTGGCCGACGGTGCGGGCGACCTTCGGCAGCCGCTCGGGCCCGATGACGATCAGCGCCACGGCGCCGATCAGCGCGATCTTGTCGAAACCGAAATCGATCATGCGGTTGTCATCCGACGGACCAGCCCGAGCCGGCCTCGGATGCTCATCACGATTTGGTCTTCGCTTCGACGTCGACGGTGTTCGGATCGACGGCCTTCTGGCCGACCTGTTGCGACGGCGGCACGACCTCGCCATTGGCGCCGGTCGTCGAACCGTCCTTCATGCCGTCCTTGAAGCCCTTGACGGCGCCACCCAGGTCGCTGCCGATGTTCTTGAGCTTCTTGGTGCCGAACACCAGGACCACGATCACCAGCACGATGAGCCAGTGCCAGATGCTGAACGAACCCATGATTCTTCTCCTGCGGGAAATAGCGGATTCTAGGGGGTCGGGGGATCACCCTCCGCCGGGCCGCCCCAAGGAAGGTGACGGCCCCCGCGGGGGGCAGGAACGCAGTGACGTGGGGGCCGACATCACTACCCCTTGGCCCAGGGTCTCGGCCCGCCGACGACATGCATGTGCAAATGTGGCACTTCCTGCCCGCCATCGACGCCGGTGTTGATCACGGTGCGAAAACCGTTGACGGCGCCCTGCTCGCGCGCGAGCCTCGGGGCCAGCGCGAGCATCTTGCCGAGCAGCGCCTGGTGCTGCTCGGGCACGGTGTCGTACAGCGATGCCAGGTGCGCCTTCGGCACGATCAGGAAGTGGACCGGCGCCCACGGCGCGATGTCGTGGAAGGCGATCAGTTCATCGTCTTCGAAGACCTTGCGGCTCGGGATCTGCCCGGCCGAGATCTTGCAGAAGATGCAGTTCGGGTCGTGGCTCATGGCGCGGGCACCGGCATCGGCGTGTTCGAGTTCAGGTTCACCCAGCCGCGCACGACGCGGTACAGGAACCAGATCGAGATGATGGCCCACGCGATCCATCCGGGGACCAGCAACAGGAACCACAGCGGCAGCGTCACGACGTACAGCACGGCGGCCCACAGCACCGAACGGATGCGCCACCGGAAGTGCGATTCCTGCCAGGTGCCGGCCGCCTCGTCCTTCTTCACCAGGTCGAGGATGAAGGCGACGATCAGCAGCACCGGCGTGACCTGCGCGCCGGGCAGCACGGCGGCCACCGCGACGATCGCATGCAGCGCGTAGCTGATGTGGCCGATGTTCTTCAGCGACTGCTCGCTGTCGGAAAGCTTGGTCACGACATCGTTCATGTTCCGTCCGCCTCTCGGGTTTGCAACTTGCGCGCGGCGAATTCCTCCAGGCCCGACAGGCCTTCGCGCCGCTCCAGCTCGGCCAGCACGTCGGCGGGCGTCAGCCCGAACGCGCTCAGCGCGAGCATCGAATGGAACCACAGGTCGGCGACCTCGTAGACGATCTTCTGGCGGTCGCCGTCCTTGGCGGCCATCACCGTCTCGGTGGCTTCTTCGCCGATCTTCTTCAGGATCGCATCGGTGCCCTTGTGGAACAACCGGGCCACGTAGCTCTTGTCCGGGTCGCCTTGGCGGCGCGACTCGATCACCGCGGCCAGCCGTGCCAGCGTGTCGTTGCCGCCGAGGGCGCTCGTCCCGGTCTTCACGTCGGTCATTTGTAGATGGTCCCCGGGTCTTTCAAGACCGGCTCGACGGTCTGCCAGGCCCCGTCCTTGTAAAGCTGGAAGAAGCAGCTGTGGCGGCCGGTGTGGCAGGCAATGCCGGGCGTGTGGCCCTGCTGCGTCACTTTCAGCAGCAGCACGTCGTTGTCGCAATCGAGGCGCATCTCGTGCACCTGCTGCACGTGACCGCTTTCCTCGCCCTTGTGCCACAGCCGCTGGCGCGAGCGGCTGTAATAGACCGCCTCGCCGAGCTCGGCGGTGCGGGCCAGCGCCTCGCGGTTCATGAACGCGAACATCAGCACGTCGTTGCTGCCGACCTCCTGCGCGATCACCGGCAGCAGGCCCTGGGCATCCCACTTGATCTCGTCGAGCCAGCTCATCGGGCGAGTGTATCTGTGGCACAAGTCGGGCCCGAGAAACCGCGTTCCTCGGCGAACCAGGCCAGCACCGGCACGGTGCCCGGCAGCACCGGCTGCACCTGCACCGGCAGGTCCTGCCAGGCCATCTGCTGGCGTTCGCGCATCTCGAACTCGCCGGTCCACGCGAAAACCTTGCAGAAGTGCAGCCGCACGCGTGCATGCGGATAGTCCATCAGCTCGATCTTCCACGGCTGCACCGGCCCGATCGTGATGCCGATCTCTTCATGCAACTCGCGGCGCAGCGCCTGTTCGACGCTCTCGCCGGCTTCCAGCTTGCCGCCGGGAAATTCCCAGTAGCCCGCATACACCTTGCCCTCGGGCCGGCTGGTCAGCAGGAAGCGGCCGTCGGCATCGATCAGCACGCCGACGGCGACGTCGACCGGCGTGCGCTCTGCAGCCGCGCTCATGCCGCGTGCCGCCCGGCGTAATCCTTCGCGAACTGGAACGCGACGCGCCCGGAGCGCGACCCGCGCTCGAGCGCCCACACCAGCGAAGGCTGCCGTGCCGCGGCGATCTCGTCTTCGCCGACGCCGAAGCCGCGCAGCCACTGCGCGACGATCGCGAGGTATTCGTCCTGGCTGAACGGATAGAAGCTGACCCACAGCCCGAAGCGTTCGCTGAGCGAGATCTTCTCTTCGATCACCTCGCCGGGGTGCACCTCGCCGTCATCGGTGTGCTGGTACGTGAGGTTCTCCTTCATGTACTCGGGCAGCAGGTGGCGGCGGTTGCTGGTCGCGTAGATCAGCAGGTTGTCGGACGCCTGCGAGACCGAGCCGTCGAGGATGGACTTGAGCGCCTTGTAGCCGGGCTCGCCTTCGTCGAAACTGAGGTCGTCGCAGAACACGACGAAGCGCTCGGGCCGCTCGGCGACCAGGTCGACGATGTCGGGCAGGTCGACCAGGTCGGCCTTGTCGACCTCGATCAGGCGGAGTCCGCGATCGGAAAATTCGTTCAGGCAGGCCTTGATCAGCGAGCTCTTGCCGGTGCCGCGCGCGCCGGTCAGCAGCACGTTGTTGGCGGCATGCCCGGCCACGAACTGCGCGGTGTTGCGCAGCAGCCGCTCCTTCTGCGGTTCGACCTCGACCAGCTCCGACAAGCGCACCTGCGCCACATGCCGAACCGGCAGCAGCTGCCCGGAGGCGCCGCGCCGGCGGTAGCGGAACGCGATCGACGCCGACCAGTCGGGTGCGACCAGCGGCTGCGGCAGCACCGCTTCCAACCGGGTGAGCAACGCATCGGCGCGTTGAATCAATTGCAGCAACGTGTCGGGAGCGAAAGACATGCAGGACCGCCGGATCTACCGGCACCAGGGCTGGGACGGGCGTCAGTGTAGCGGCGGCGATTCCGCGATTCTTTGCCCACGCAGTCCGTCACTGCGTCGACAAGGCGCGCCACCGCCCGCACGACCAAGGATCCAGGGATTCAAACCCGACCGGCAACAAGCGCAGAACGCGGCGCACAGCGGTAGGTCCCGCGACCCGCTGCCTTGGCGTCATACAAGGCCTTGTCGGCCAGCGCCATCAGCGCCCCCTCGGTGCTGTCGTCGCCTTCGTAGAACGAGATGCCGATGCTCGTCGTGACGCTCAGCGAATGCCCCAGCACCTGCTGCTCCGCCGCGATCGCCGCGAGGATCTTGCGGGCCAGGAAGTGCGGCTCGTCCACCGTGTTCAGCCCTTCGAGGATCACGACGAATTCGTCGCCGGCCAGCCGCGCCACCGTGTCGGTCTTGCGGACGCTGGCCAGCAGCCGCTGCCCGAACGTCTTCAGCACTTCGTCGCCGCCCGCATGGCCCAGCGTGTCGTTGATGCCCTTGAACTTGTCGATGTCCATGAACATCAGCGCCATCGGCCGACCGCTGCGGCGGCAGCGCGACATCGCCTCCGAGAAGCGTTCCTCGAACTGCCGCCGGTTGGCCAGCCCCGTCAGCGCATCGACGCGCGCCAGCGTCTGCAGCTTGCGCTCGAGTTCCTTCTGCGCCGACACGTCGTTCGTCAGGCTGTACACGCCGATCACCCGGCCCTGCTCGTCGCGATGCGGCAAATAGTTGACCTGGAAGTGCCGCGGCCCGTGCCCCAGAACCGCCACCGTCTCGAACTGCACCGTCTCGCCCCGCAGCGCACGTTCGATCTGGCGCTGCCGCAGGGCCATCACCTTCGGCGGCAGCACGTCCTGCATGCGCCGGCCCATCGCCGTGGCCACCGGGATGCCGGTCCAGGCCTCGAACACCGGGTTGCAGAACTGGAAACGCAGGTCGGTGTCGACATACGTGATCAAGGCCGGCACGTTGTCGGTGATCGTGCGCAGCCGCGCCTCGCTCTCGGCCAGCTGCGCCAGCGCCCGGTGCCGCTCGGCGATGTCCAGCACCATGCCGTAGATGCCGACGACGCGGCCGTCCGGCCGCCGCTCCGGCACGTACTCGACCAGGTGGTGATGCTCGCGGCCGAACAGCTGGCCGTGGCGCTCGAAGCGCACGCGCTCGCCACGCAGCGCGGCCGCGATGTGCTCGGCAATGCCGCCGAAGGCTTCCGCGCCCAGCACGTCCTGCATGCGCTCGCCGAGCATCGCCTTCGGGTCGAGGCCGGTCATCGACAGGTAGCGGGCGTTGGCAAACTGGTAGCGCAGCTCCGCGTCGACATGGAACACCAGCGCCGGCAGGTTGTCCGACACCATCTGCAACCGGCGCTCGCTGCGCGCCAGCCGCTGGGCCAGCGGCAACACGTGCGAGCGCAGCAGCCAGGCCCCCACCAGCACCAGCGCCGCCAGCAGACCCGTCAGCACGCGCAGCCGCGAGCGGATGTAGCCGAACAGCTCGCCGCTGTCGGTCTTGACCACCAGGCCCAGGTTCACGCCGCGCAGCGGCGCATAGCCGGCCTGCACCGGCACGCCGCGCAGGTCCTTCACCGACTCGGTGCCCGTCATGCCGAGCAACGCTTTCGAGATCGGCAGGAAAGGCTGGCCGTCCGGCTGGTACATCGCGATGTGCCGGCCCGCCTCGTAGAAGCGGCTCGGCAGGCAGACCGCGTCTTCATCGATGCGCGCGCACAGCAGCGCATCGGTCGAATCGTCGCGGTGCTGCAGGTCGTACAGCAACCCGGTCAGCACGCCGAGCCGGCGCTCCAGCATCAGGCCGCCGACGCGATCTCCGTTGCGCTCGACCGGCAGCTCGCTGTGCAGCACCAGCCCGTCGTCCCACAGCAGCGTCGAATGGCCATCGCCGAGCGGCAGCGCCACCACCGCCGAGCGCAGCCGCGCGGAACCCGCCTCCAGCAGCGATTCGCCGCGCCCGTTCTCGACGCGCAACGCGCTGAAATCCTGGCCCAGCACGCTGGACGCCAGCTCGCGCAGGTCGTCGAACGCCTGGGCGTCGGTCGGCTTCACGCCCAGCTGCGCGAGCGAGCGCTGCAGCGCCAGCTGGCGCGACACGCTCTCGGCGATCTCCATCTCCTGCTTCAGGCTGTGCGCGAACGCACCGGCATGGCCGCGCGCCGCGGTCTCCAGGCCGTCGGCCACCGTCATCTTGTAGGCGCGCTGCATCAGCGCGAAGCCGGCCACGCCCGACACCACCGCGACGATGCCGAGCACGCCGACCGCGGTGCGGGTGATGCGGTCTTCGGGCCGCTCGTCCACCGGGTCGGCGGCCTTGTCGTCGATCGCGTCGCCGACCAGCAGGTTCGACCACAGCGTCGTCCCCAGCACCACCAGCATCGCCATCACGGCCGCCGACATGCTGTTGAACGACAGCAGCCTGTACATCGCCTCCAGGTCGAGCACGTAGCCGGTCAGCGCCGACAGCCCGACCGCGAGCGTGCCGTACACGCTGCACGACACCAGCAGGCTGCGCCAGCGCAGTCCCGGCCGGTGTTGCAGCCACAGCGCCAGCCCGGCGAACAGGAAACCGAGGCAGGTGTTCGGCGCGAGGCGCCCGGGGTGAGGCGAGGTCGGCTGCATCGCGCGGTGCAGCGCCGGGATGTCGATGCCCAGGTCGACGCCGCCGAGGTGCTCGACCAGCACCAGCGCGGGCACCGAGATCAGCAGCGCGGCGCACCAGGCGAGCCGGCGCGACGGCATGCGCGGATCGCTCCACAGCGCCACCGCGGCCACGAGGCTGAGCAGGCCGGCATTCAGGCTGGCCGGCACCGCGTTGAGGAACAGCCGCGCCAGTTCGATCTGGCCGCCGAGCACGCCGGCCGCCACGCACAGGCCGCCCCCCGCCAGCCACAGGGCGGCGAGACGACGGAATGGCACACGGGGAAGAATAGGCATGGCAGCAGAAATGCCCCGCCACATGCGGAGCCTTGCCGGATATCGGCCGCGTCAGCCCACTTCTTGAGCAGCGGACGGCCGGGCCGGTACCGGCACCACGGCGTGGTCGGCCACCGCGAAGACCCGCTCGCCAGACGCTGGCCGGATCGTCTTCAACCCGGTGAACGCACCGAAGGCCGGCAGCACGCCGACCCGCTCGCCGAACCAGAAGCACGGCAGCCGCACATGATCGTGAGGCCGTCCACCGAGCACGATGCCCGGGTGCAGGTGGCCGGCCAGCACGTAGTCGTCGTCGCGTGCAACGGGGTGGTGGCACAGTGCCAGTCCGCCGAGCCGCAGCGGTTCGTCGACGACGTCGATCCGGGCCCAGGCCGGCGGATCGCCGGCATGGGCATCGTGGTTGCCGCGCACCAGCGTCAGATGCAGATCCGCATGCCGCTCGCGCCAGCGCGCGAGCGCCTCCAGCGTCGAGGCCGCGTGCGCATGCACGGAGTGCAGGAAATCGCCGAGGAACACGATGCGCCGCGCGCCGTGCTGCTCGACCAGTCCGGTCAGCCGCGACAGCGTCTCGCCGGTCGTGGCCTCCGGCACCGGCACGCCGAGCCGGCGAAACGAGACGGCCTTGCCCAGGTGGGCATCGGCCACCAGCAGCGCGTGCTGCGCCGGCCACCAGGCAGCCTTCTGCGGCAGCAATGCGAGGCGCTGGCCGCCGACATCGGTCGTGACCATGGCGATCAGGGAAGAAAAGGAGAAAAGGCCGGCGTCAGCCGACCAGCAGGCGCAGCGCGGCGTCCAGGTGCTCGGTCGGCACGCGCTTGAAGCCGGAGCGCGCATAGCGCTGCAGGCGGCCGACCGCAAAGCCGGTCAGCACCGAGGACTGCGCATTCGCATCGACCGTCGGCGTCGACGAGCCGGCCGCTTCGGCGGCGCTGCGCAGGCTCTGGCGCAGCTGCGATTCGATGCGATCGAAGAACTGGTTCATGCGGGCGACCAGGCGCTCGTTCTCGAACACCAGTGCATCGCCGACCATCACGCGCGTCATGCCGGGGTTCTTCTCGCCGAACTGCAGCAGCACCGTGAGGATCTTCTGGGCCTGCACCTGGCCGCTGGTCTCGCGCTCGGTGATCTGGTTGACCAGCGTGAACACGCTCTGCTCGATGAACTCGATCAGGCCTTCGAACATCTGCGCCTTGCTCGCGAAATGGCGGTACAGCGCCGCTTCGGAGACATCGAGCTTGCCGGCCAGCGCGGCCGTCGTGATGCGATCGGCGCCCGGCTGTTCGAGCATGTGGGCCAGCGTCTGCAGGATCTGCACGCGGCGCTCGCCGGGCTTCGGGCGCTTGCGGCCCGCCGGTTCGGCCACCGCGTCGGCTGCCACCTCGGGACTGGTGTCTTCGGGGATGGCAGGGGTGTCGGTCATCGCGGCGGTCGGAGTTGTCACAGGGAGAGGAGCTTGTTCAGCGATTGAATTCTTGCATACACATAGGGGGGCTTTCGGCAAGGGTGAACGCCAACTTCTGTGCTGTTGTTCGCAACTTTGGCCGTCTTCAGGTAGCGCTGCATCCAGACCGTGCGCATGCCGATGCGGTGCGCCGACTTCTGGTGGGCCAGCGTGTCCTCGACCAGCACGCAGCGCCATGGCGCCACCTTCAGCCGCACCGCGACGCGCCGCAGCATGCGTGCATCCGGTTTCGGCCGCAGGTCGCCGAACATCGTCATCTCGTCGATGCTGATCAGGCCGTCGAAGCAGTCCGCGAGGCCAAGCGCCCGCAGCACGCGCAATGCGTAGGACCGCGGCGCGTTCGTCAGCAGGACCTTGCGGCCGCGCAGCCGGCGCAGCGCCGCGCGGTCGTGCGCATGGGTGCGCAGGCGGTCCTCGAGGCCGGGCAACCGGTGCGTCTCCTCGAGGAAATGGCTGGCATTCACGCCATGGTGGCGCACCAGGCCGAGCAGCGTCGCGCCGTAGCGGTCCCAGTACTGCTGGCGCAGCGCGGAGGCCTCGGCCGGCGCCAGCCCGAGCTGCGACACGATGTAGTCGTTCATCGCCTGGTTGGTCGGGCCGAACGCCGCATGCGATGCGTCATGCACTGTGTTGTCCAGATCGAACAGCCAAACCGTCGCGCGACGTTGTCCGCTCATTCGGCGAGCTCGTCGAGGATCGGGCAGTCGGGCCGCTGGTCGCCGTGGCAGCAGCTCGCCAAGCTCGACAGCGTGCGCTTCATCGCTTCCATCTCGGCGATGCGGCGGTCGAGGTCGGCCATGTGGTTCAGCGCGATGCGCTTCACGTCGCCGCTCGCGCGCCGCCGGTTCTGCCACAGCTTCAGCAGCTCGCCGATCTCGGCCATGCCGAAGCCGAGGTCGCGGGCGCGCCGAATGAAGCGCAGCGTGTGCACCTCCTTGTCGCCGTACTGCCGGTAGCCGGCGTCGGTGCGGCCGACCTGCGGCAACAGGCCCAGCGATTCGTAGTGCCGCACCATCTTCGCCGACACGCCCGAGCGTTGTGCCGCTTCACCGATGTTCATCGTGCCACTCCCTTCCAGCGCCGCAACAGCAGCGCATTGCCGACCACGCTGACGCTGCTGAACGCCATCGCCGCACCGGCGATCACCGGGTTCAGCAGCCCGAAGGCGGCCAGCGGGATGCCGACCACGTTGTAGATGAAGGCCCAGAACAGGTTCTGGCGGATCTTGCGTTGCGTCAGCCGCGCGATCTCGAGCGCATCGGCGACCAGGCGCGCATCGCCGCGCATCAGCGTGATGCCGGCCGCCTGCATCGCGACGTCGGTGCCGCTGCCCATCGCGATGCCGACGTCGGCCGCCGCCAGCGCCGGCGCGTCGTTGATGCCGTCGCCGATCATCGCGACGCGCGCGCCGCCGCGGCGCAGCGCCTCGACCAGCGCGGCCTTGTCCTGCGGCAGCAGCGCGGCATGCACGTCGGCCGCGTCGACGCCGAGTTCGCGCGCCAGCTTCGCCGCCGCGCCGGCGCTGTCGCCGGTCAGCATCAGGCAGCGTACGCCCAGCGATTGCAGCCGGCGCACCGCCTCCGCCGCGCTCGGCTTCGCGGCATCGCCGAACGCCAGCAGGCCGCGCAGCCGCGGCACCGGCGCGGCCTCGGCCAGCCACGAGACAGTGCGGCCATCGAGCTGCAGCGCATCGGCCCGGGCCTGCAGCGGCGAGACGTCGATGCCGCGCTCGCCCATGAAGCGGCTGCTGCCGAGCAGCAGCGTGCGCCCGCCGACCTCGCCCGACAGCCCGCGGCCGGCGACGCTGCGCACGCCGCTCGCCGGCGCGATGGCCAGCCCGTCGTGACGCGCTGCCGCGAGCACGGCCGCCGCCAGCGTGTGCTCGCTGCCAGCCTGCAGCGCCGCGCTGTCGGCGAGCAGTGCGCGCGCATCGCCATCGGCCGGCTCGCAGGCCACCAGCGCCGGGCGGCCTTCGGTCAACGTGCCGGTCTTGTCGAACGCGACGATGTCGACCTGGCGCGCGCGCTCCAGCGCCTCGGCATCCTTGATCAGGATGCCGCGCCTTGCCGCGACGCCGGTGCCGGCCATCAACGCGGCCGGCGTCGCGAGGCCGAGCGCGCACGGGCAGGCGATCACCAACACCGCGACGGCGTTCAGCACCGCCTGCTCCCACGCCCCGGTGGCCACGCCCCAGCCGAGCAGCGTGGCGGCCGCCAGCAGCAGCACCACCGGCACGAACACCGCGCTGACGCGGTCGACCAGCTGCTGGATCGGCGCCTTCTTCGCCTGCGCCGATTCGACCAGGTGGACGATGCGCGACAACGCCGATTCGGCACCGAGCGTGGTCGCCCGCAGCAGCAGCAGGCCTTCGCCGTTGACCGACCCGCCGATCACCCGGCCGCCCGGCTGGCGCAGCACCGGCAGGCCCTCGCCGGTGATCAGCGATTCGTCGACATGGCTCTCGCCTTCGAGCAGCTCGCCGTCGACCGGCAGGCGCTCGCCGGCCCGCACGACGACCAGGTCGCCGACCCGCAGCTGCGCGATCGGCAGGTCGCGTTCGATGCCATCGCGCCGCACCCGCGCCGTCTGCGGCCGCAGCGCGTTCAAGGCCTGGATCGCATCGGTGGCCTGCCGCTTGGCGCGCTGCTCCAGCCACTTGCCGAGCAGCACCAGCGTGACCACCACCGCCGACGCCTCGAAATACAAGTGCCCGTGGCCGCCATGGACCCACAGCTGCTGCACGCTGAGGCCGAACGCCGCCGAGGTGCCGAGCGCCACCAGCAGGTCCATGTTGCCGGTGCGCGCGCGCAGTGCCTTCCAGCCGGCGCGGTAGAAGCGCGCGCCGAGCACGAACTGCACCGGCGCGGCCAGCAGCAGCTGCAGCAGGCCGGGCAGCATCGCGTCGATGCCGGCGAGCGACAGCAGCATCGGGAGCACCAGCGGCAGCGACAGCGCGGCCGCCGCGATGACCGGCCAGGCCGGCGCCGCCGCGGCCGGCGCTTCGTCTTCCTCGTGCACATGGGCCGCGTAGCCCGCCTTCTCGACCGCCGCCAGCAGCACCGCTGCATCGTCGACGCTGGTCTGCACCTCGGCGCGCTCGGTCGCCAGGTTGACGGTGGCCGACACGACGCCGGGCACGCGCTGCAGCGCCTTCTCGACACGCGCGACGCAGGACGCGCAGGTCATGCCGTCGATGCCGAGGGACAGGGAATGGGTGGCGATGCCGGTCGTGTTCATGACGCGACTGTCAACCTTACCATCATGGTAATGTCAAGGCCTTGCCAGCCGTGGGGCTTCGCGGTGCGCCTTGACCTTGCCACGGTGGCAAGCTTCAGGCTTGACAGTGAATCCATCGAACAACCACGGAGAACCCCATGATCGAGTTCCAGGTCGACGGCATGAGTTGCGGCCATTGCATCAAGGCGGTGACGCAGGCGCTGAAGGACGCCGATCCCCACGCGCTGGTGGTGGTGAACCTCGCGGAGCACACCGTCGAGGTCGAATCGGCATCGGACCGGGCGCTGCTCGCGGCGGCGCTGACCGAGGCGGGCTACCCGCCGAAGTGACGCGCGGAGCGCCGGCGAAGCCAAGCGTCCCATCAAGCCACTCCCCAGGATCCGGCTCCGCCGGGCCGAGGGGAGGCGCCCCTTGGGGGCCGAGCCCGGACATGAACAGTCCTGAGGACTGTTCGTGCCTGGCGAGGGGTCGGACCTCTGGCCCGGCGCGGCCTGCAAGGCAGGAGCGAAGCGACTGGGGGGCTCTCAATGACTCCGGATCATCGTGCCGTAGGCCTGTTCCGTGAGGATCTCCAGCAGCATCGCGTGCGGCACGCGGCCGTCGATGATGTGCACGGTGTTGACGCCGTTCTTCGCGGCGTCGAGCGCCGACGCGATCTTCGGCAGCATGCCGCCGCTGATGGTGCCGTCGGCGAACAGCTCGTCGATCTCGCGCGCCGACAGGTTGGTCAGCAGCTTGCCCTGCTTGTCGAGCACGCCGGGAATGTTGGTCAGCATCAGCAGCTTCTCGGCCTTCAGCACCTCGGCCAGCTTGCCGGCGACCACGTCGGCATTGATGTTGTAGTTCTCGTTCTCCGAACCGAAGCCGAGCGGCGAGATCACCGGGATGAACTGGTCGTCCTGCAGCGCCTTGACGACCGACGGGTCGATCGACTCGATCTCGCCGACCTGGCCGACGTCGTGCACCTTGGTCGGGTCGTCACGGTCGACCATCTTCAGCTTGTGCGCGCGGATCAGCCCGCCGTCGCGTCCGGTCAAGCCGACGGCCTTGCCGCCGACCGCATTGATCAGCCCGACGATGTCCTGCTGCACCTGGCCGGCCAGCACCCACTCGACCACTTCCATCGTCTCCTCGTCGGTGACGCGCATGCCCTGGATGAAGGTGCCCTTCTTGCCGATCTTGGCCAGCGCATCCTCGATCTGCGGCCCGCCACCGTGCACCACCACCGGGTTGATGCCGACCAGCTTCAGCAGCACCACGTCTTCGGCGAAATCCTGCTGCAGCGCCGGATCGGTCATTGCGTTGCCGCCGTACTTGATGACCATGGTTTTGCCATGGAACTTCTGGATGTAGGGCAAAGCCTGGGCCAGGATCTCCGCCTTGTCGCGCGGGGCGATGTGCGTCAGATCGGGGTTGGCGTGGCCTTGGGGCTTGTTGGCAGGGGGCTCGTTGTTCATGGAGGGCCTTCGTGGAGACGACCGCCACGGGTCGTCGCGGCGCGAATTGTAGGGGTCAACACTAGGTGGTGTGCACGCCGCGCCCGGTCGGCGGCAACCCGCCCGGCGCGTCCTTCGACAAGGCCATCACGATGCCGCACAGCTCGTGCGCCCGCTGCGGGCCGCACACCTGCGTCAGCAGCTCCAGCTGGCGCTCCAGCACCTGCAGGCTGGCCAGCCGCTCTCGCACATGCGCCAGGTGGCCTTCGATCACCGCGTCGACCTTCGAGCAATCGGCCTGCGGGTGGTCGAGGAACTCCAGCAGCGGCCGCACCTCGTCCAGGCTCATGTCGAGCGACCGGCAGTTGCGAATGAAGCGCAGCCGTTGCACTTCGGCGTCGGTATAGCGGCGGTAGTTGTTGCCGCCACGCGCCGGCGCGGGCAGCAAGCCGGCCTTCTCGTAATGGCGGATCGTGTCGACCGGCACGCCGGTGGCTTCGGATACATCCTTGATGCGCATGGGGACTTGACCTTGGAGGGACTCCAGGCTTTCGAATGTGCCACAGCGCTTTCGCCTCGCCTCCTCCTTGCCCATGTCACGACATTGCTGCGATCACGACCACGGTCATGCCCATGCCCCCTCCGACGGCGCGGGCCATGGCCATTCCCACGACCACCTGCCCACCGGCCCGGTGTCGGCCGCCTACCGCCGCGTGCTGTGGGTCGCGTTGGTGCTGAACGCCGGCATGGCGGTGCTGGAAATCGGCGGCGGCGTGCATGCCGACTCGGCCTCTCTGCTGGCCGATGCGGCCGATTTCTTCGGCGATGCGGTCAACTACGGCCTGAGCCTGGTCGCGCTCGGCATGGCGGCCATCTGGCGGCCGCGCGTCGCCTGGTTCAAGGGCTCGACGATGGCGGTCTACGGCGCCGGCGTGCTGGGGCTGGCGTTGTGGCACGCGTGGCATGGCGCGTCGCCGGCGCCGGCCACGATGGGCTGGATCGGCGCGCTGGCGCTGGCGGTGAACCTCGGCGTCGCGCTGCTGCTCTACCGCTTCCGCGAGGGCGACGCCAACATGCGCTCGGTGTGGCTGTGCAGCCGCAACGATGCGATCGGCAATGCTGCGGTCCTGCTGGCGGCCGTCGGCGTGTTCGGCACCGGCACGATGTGGCCCGATGTCGTGGTCGCGCTGCTGATGGCCGGCCTCGGCCTGCAAAGCGGCATCGCGGTGATGCGGCATGCCCGGGTCGAGCTGCGGCACGCCGACCGGGCGTTGCAGAAACAGGGCTTGTGACCCGCCGCATCGACCCCCACCTACTGGCCGCAAGCCTCCTTGCCGAGGTCCTCTTGAAAGTGAAAGGCAAACGGACATGAAACGACTTCTTGCCATGCTGGCCCTCGTGGCCATGGGTCTGGCGTCGGCCGCGGCGTTCGCGCTGCCGTCCGTCACCGAGGTGCAGGCCGAGGTGCAGAAGGGCAACTACGCCCAGGCCGAGACGCTGATGCGCGACGTCGTGGCCGCCAAGCCCGGCAGCGCGAAGGCGCACTACGTCTACGCCGAGATCCTCGCGCACAACAAGCGCTACGAGTTCGCGCTGCAGGAGGCGCGCCTCGCGCAGCAGCTCGACCCGGCGCTCGGCTTCACGCAGCCGGACAAGTTCAGGAGCTTCGAGCAGCTGCTGGAGCGCGAGCAGCGCGGCACCACCGCGGCCGGGGGCGGCAATTCACCCGGCACCGCGGTGCAGGCGCCACGCCAGGCGCCGGCCCCGCGCGCCGCCGAACGCAGCAGCGGCCTCCCCGGCTGGATCTGGGGTGCCGGCTTCGCGGTGATCGCGGTGCTGTTGTGGCGCATGTTCAGCGCCCGCCGCGCGCAGCCGATGTCGCCCGCGTACGCCGGCGGCATGCCGACCGGCGGCTACGGCCCGAACTACAGTCCGATGGGCGGCGGCACCGGCAGCGGCATGCTCGGCACCGGCCTGGCAGCGGCCGGCGGCTTCGCGGCCGGCATGCTGGCCGAGAAGATGCTCGACGGCCACCGCGACGGCGGCTCGTCGTCGTCGAACGCCGCGTCGGATGGCGGCCTGTCGCCGGGCTATTTCGACAACAGCGCGGCCGATGAACTGTCGAACCGCTCGGTCGACTTCGGCTCCGGTGGCGACTGGGACAGCGGCGGCGGGGGCGGCGGATCCGACGGCGGCGGCAGCGACGGCTGGTGAAGAGCCTCGGCCTTCCCCGTCAGTTGGAGGGCTTGACGAAGCGCAGCGCGAACCGGTCGGCCGACTGCTTCATGTCGAAGAAGGCCTGATCCCGCGGATCGGCCGGGTTGCGCAGGAAATCGCTGTCGGCTTCGAACACGAAGCCGGCCGCCTCGATCTCCTGCCGCACCAGCTGCTCGTCGATGCGGTGCAGGCGCTTCGCATCGGCCACGCCGGTGCCGGCCTTCGCCGCATGGTCGATCAACACCAGGTGGCCGCCCGGCTTCAGCGCGTCGAACATCGCGCGGTTCAGCTTCGGCCGGTCGACCGGCGAGTACGCGATGTCGTGGTACGACAACACCAGCGTCACCAGGTCCACCCTTGGCGCATCGGCCGGGAACAGGTCTTCGAAGGGCCGCACCAGCACGCCGACCTGCGGCTGCGGATGCGCGGCCAGCCGCTTGTCGAGCACCGGCCGGGACTGCGTCACCTGGGACCAGACCTTGCCCTGCGGCCCGACCGCCAGCGCCATCAACTGCGTCGTGTAGCCGCCGCCGGCCGACACGTCCAGCACCGACATCCCGGGCTTCACCTGCGCGAAACGCAGCAGCCCGATCGGCTGGCGGCCGGCGTCCGACTTGCGGTCGTCGTCGGTGCGCAGCGGGCTGGCGAGAAGCGTCTGCAGGTCCGCGTCGGTCTGGGCCGAGGCCGGCCACGGAGAGAACAGCGCGAACGCCGTGGCCAGCACAACACCGCGAATCCAGTCGTGACGCATCAGGCGCTCCTTCGAATGAGGACTGCATTCTGGCGTCGCCGGCCGGCCCGCACCGGCGAGGGGGCATGCCTCGCGCGCGGCGGCGTCAGCCCGCCACCGGGTTCAGCACCGCATGCACGATGCCGCCCAGCTGCTCCAGCGTGTACTCCTTCTGCATCAGCCCCTTGATGCCGGCCTGCTGTGCCGCGCTGCGCATCTCGTCGGAGATGAAGCCCGAGCTGATGACCACCGGCAGGTCGGCGCGGATGCGCCCGATCTCGGCCGCGAGCTCCATGCCGGTCAGCTCCGGCATGTTGTAGTCGGTCACCACCAGGTCGTAGGCGGCGGGATCGCGCTGCAGCAGCGCCGCCGCCTCGCGCGGTTGGTCGATGCCGGTCACGCGGTAGCCGGCCCGCTGCAGCAGGCTCTCGACCATCAGCAGCATCGCCGGGTCATCGTCGACCACCAGCACGTGCTGCCCTCGGCCGACCGGCACCGGCGCCGGCGCCGGCGCGCCGGTCGCATCGACCTGCTGCGGCCGGTGCGGCAGCAGCGGGAAGTAGAGGTGGAAGGTGCTGCCGCGCCCCGGCTCGCTGTCGACGTCGATCGCGCCGGCATGCGCCGTCATGATGCCGTGCACCACCGACAGCCCGAGGCCGGTGCCCTGCCCGACCCGCTTGGTGGTGAAGAACGGCTCGAACACCCGCGCCCGCGTGGCCTCGTCCATGCCGACGCCGTTGTCCGACACCCACAGGTGCGCACAAGGCCCCGGCGCCAGGTCGCCCAGGCGTTGCGCCTCGTCGGCATCGATGCGGCGTTCGTCCAGCCCGATCGTGATGCGCCCGCTGCTGCCCTGCAGCGCATGCCAGGCGTTGGTGCACAGGTTCAGCAGGATCTGCTGCACGTGCGTGGCGTCGGCGCTGACGGACAGCGGCCGGTCCTCCAGCGCGAGCACCAGCTCCACGGTGGCCGGCAGCGTCGAGCGCAGCAGCGCGATCGACTCCTCGATCATCGGCCGCATCGGCTGGCTGACCAGCTCGTGCGGCTGCATGCGGCTGAACGCCAGGATCTTCTGCACCAGGCTGCGCGCGCGCACGCCGGCCATCTCGATCTGCTTCAGCGGCGACGTCGCGCCGTGGGCGTCGTCGAGCCGGTCGCGCGCCAGCGACACGTTGCCGAGGATCGCCGCGAGGATGTTGTTGAAGTCGTGCGCGATGCCGCCGGCCAGCGTGCCGATCGCCTCCATCTTCTGCGACTCGCGCAGCTGCGCCTCGAGCAGCACGCGCTTCGCCTCGGCCTGCTTGCGCTCGCTGATGTCGGTCACCATGCCGAGCGAGCCGACATAGCGGTCGGCCTCGTCGAACACCGGCGTGATCGACATCGACACCCACAGCGGCTGCCCTTCGCTGCGGTGCATGCGCAGCTCGACCGTCTCGACGGTGCCGGGCGGCCGGCTCGCCAGCGCCTCGGGCGCCAGCCGCACGGCCGGGTCGTCGACGAATTCGGCGAGCGGCCGCTCGAGCATGTCGGTGGCGCCTTGCCCGAGCAGGCGCAGCAGCTTCGGGTTGACGAAGGACAGGCGGCCCGGCGCATCGATGAGCCAGATGCCTTCGTTCGCCGTCTCGACGATGCGGCGGTAGCGCCGTTCGCTGTCGCGCAGTTCGCGCGTCATCACGCGGGCCACGCTGTAGGCGCGCATGCGCCCGGTGGTCAGCTGCCAGGTCAGCACGGCCAGCAGCAGGCTCAGCCCGATGCCGGCCACCGCGATGATGCGGGCCGACTCGCGGTGGTGGCGTGCCTCGAACTCCGGCGTGCTGCGCACCTGCACCGTCCAGCTCTGGCCGGCCACGCCGATGTACTCCTGCGCTTCGAAGCGCGCCGGCTGCCGGTCGGCCTCCGCGCCGACCGAGCGGTACATCAGCGCATCGTCGCGCAGCTCGACGCCGTCGTAGACGCGCAGGTCCAGCCCCGGTGTCGACTCGCCGTACAGGCTGGACATCAGGTCGCCGATGCGAAAGCCCGCCCACACCCAGGCCACGACGCTGCGCCGCCGCGCGGCCACGCTGTCGGTAGGCTGCCCGGGCGCGTACAGCGGCAGCAGCATCAGGAAGCCGTACTGCGGCGCGTGCTCGGGCTCGGTCACCAGCCGGATGCGGCCGGTGATCGCGACGCTGCCGGAATCGCGCGCCTTGTCGAGCGCGGCACGGCGCGACGGGTCGGTAGAGATGTCGTAGCCGAGCGCGGCCAGGCTGCGGCCGTCCGCCGGCGCGATGTACGTGACCGGCACGTAGCTCGCGCGCGGTCCGGGCGGGCGGACCTGGTAGAACGGGATGCCGGACCGGCGCTGCGCCGTTTCGTGCGCCGCGAGGTCGGGGCCTTGCACCAGCGGCCCGTAGGCGATCGCCTGCAGGCCGTTGAAGTCGACGCCGACCAGCAGCGCGTCGACGTAGCGGTCGAAGTGCGCGCGGTCGACCGAACCGGTCGCGAGGAACAGGCCCTGCACGCCGCGCAGCATCTGCTCGAAGGCGGCCATGCGCTGCTCGATGCGGCTGGTGGCCTGGCGCAAGCCGAAGTCGAAGCTCGCGCGCAATGCGGCGGCCTCGGACGCGCGCTCATGGCGCCACGCCAGGCCGGTCACCGTCAGCGAGACGGCCGCGACCAGCAGCGACATCAGCAACGGAAAGGCTCGCTTCACGCCGGCCCTGTGCTCAAAAGCGGGTCATCGTGCGCGCCAGCTCGGCCGAGAAGTACTTCTCGAAGATGCGCTGCATGCTGCCGTCGGCGCGCATCTCGTCGACCAGCGCGCGCCAGGCCTGCTGCTGCGCCGGCGACAGCGACCGCTTCGACATGATCAGCCCGTGCGGCACCGCCGGGTCGTCGAATTCGACGATGCGCGTCTGCGCGCGGATCGTGCCCTGCTGCACCGTCGGGTAGTCGAACGGTTCGATGATCATCGCCTGCACGCGGTTGTCGAGCAGCACCTGGTACAGCGGCTCGAGGCTGGACGCATGGTTCACGCGGCCCTGCGCATCGAGCGCGTCGACCAGGCGGTTGGCGGTCGGGCTGTAGCGGAAGCTGCGGATCACGCCGAGCCTGAGCTTCGGGTCGCGCTCGAAATCGGCCAGCGCGGCGACGCTCGCATCGCGGCGCACCAGCAGGTAGTACTTGTTCGACACGTACCAGGCGAACGCGGCGAACTGCTCGCGCGCCGGGTTGGTGATGCCCGACAGGCTGAAGTCGAGCGCGCCGCCTTCGATCAGCTGCCAGATGCGGGCGCGCGGCAGCACCGAGACGATGAACTTGCAGCCGCTGCGGCGCGCCAGTTCGTCGGCGATGTCCTTGTCGATGCCCTCGCCGGTGACGCCCGAATAGAGCAGGCCGTGCTCGTGCAGCGCGAGGCTCATCGGGCGCAGGCATTCGGGCTTGTCGGCGGCATTGGCCGGCAAGGCCGCCCCGATGGCGACCGCCAGGGTCAAGGCTTGCGCGCGCAGCCATGGCGACAACTTCAGCATGCGGTGAAACCCCCTGGGGGCGCAGCATAGCCCCGCATCGCGGTGCCCGGTCCGGGGAGTTGCCGCAAGGCCCGGGAAAATCCCACACTGGGGATGCCGTCGGCGCCGCCGCGGCGGCAGAATCGCCGGCGTCCGACGCACACGCCCCGCTCGCCTTCCGCATGACCGCCACCGTTTCCACTTCGCCGCATCCGGCCCGCCAGCCCGGTCTCGACACGTTGCGGGCGCTGGCCATCCTGCTGGTCTTCGCGTACCACTACCGCGTGTTCGTCAGCGGGCATGACACCTTCGGCTGGGCGAGTGCGGTCGGCTGGACCGGCGTCGACCTGTTCTTCGTGCTCAGCGGCTACCTGATCGCCAACCAGCTGATGGGTGGCATGCTGCGCGGGCGAACGTTGTCGCTCGGCACGTTCTACCTGCGGCGCGCGCTGCGCACGCTGCCGGCTTTCTGGGTCGTGCTGGCGCTGTACTTCCTGTTCCCGGCCGTGATGGGCGGACGCGAGCCACCGCCGCTGTGGCGCTTCCTGACGTTCACGCAGAACATCGGCCTGCAGCCGGGCACCGCGTTCTCGCATGCGTGGTCGCTGTGCATCGAGGAGCAGTTCTACCTGGTGCTGCCGCTGGCGCTGCTCGGGCTGATGCGCTGGCGGCAGCGGCTGGCACTCAGCTGGGCGCTGCTGGCCTCGCTGGTCGTCGCGGCGATCGCCTGGCGCAGCTTGCTGTGGCTGCAGTACGGGCGCGAGGCCGGCGGCGCGATCGAGGGCTACTACCCGAACGTCTACTACGCGACGCTGTGCCGCTTCGACGAATTCCTGCCGGGCGTCGCGCTGGCGCTGCTGAAGACCGGTCACCCGGCCACCTGGGCCAGGCTGATGCAGCACGGACGCGCGCTGTTCGCGGCGGGCGCCACGGCGACGCTGGCGATGCTGTGGGCGGTGCAGAACTTCTACGAGATGCCGGGCGGCTACGGCTACGTGATGAGCGGCTTCGGCTACTCGCTGGTGGCGATGGCGTTTGCGCTGCTGCTGCTTGGTACGCTGGCCGACGGCTCGCCGCTGCAGCGGCTGCGCATTCCCGGGGCGGCGCCGCTCGCGCTGTGGTCGTATGCGCTGTACCTGACGCACAAGCCGATCGCGGTGATCGTGAACCGGCTGATCAAGCCCTGGGGCCTGCCCGAGCCGCTGCACGTGGCGCTGATCGCACTGGCCTGCCTGGCGGGCGGCTGGCTGCTGTACCGCGCGGTCGAAACCCCGTTCAGGCACTGGCGCGACCGGCGCTGGGCACGGCACTTCGATGTCGTGCCGCGCGCCACGGCGGCGCTGCCGAGCACGCCATGACACTGCAGCGCCTCGGCCTCGCGATGCTGCTGGCCGCCGCCGTGCCGCCCGGCCTGCCGCCGGCGCAAGCCGCCGAGGCCTACGCGATGCAGGCCGCGCGCCAGCCCGATTTCCGGCAGATGCAGCGGCTCGGCCGCACGATGTTCTTCGACCCGGCGTTGTCGGCGTCGGGCGAACAAAGCTGCGCGAGTTGCCACGACCCGGCCTCGGCCTACGGCCCGCCGGACGGCAAGCCGGTGCAGCCAGGCGGGCGCGACGGTCAGGCGCTGGGTTTTCGCGCGACGCCGTCGCTGCGCTACCTGCAGAACGTGCCGCCGTTCACCGAGCACCGCTTCGACGACGACGTCGACGAGAGCGTCGACCAGGGCCCGGCCGGCGGCCACGACTGGGACGGCCGCGCGGCCACGGTGCACGAGCAATCGGGCCTCGCGCTGCTGTCGCCGAACGAGATGGCGAACGCGAATGCGGACGAGGTGGTGGAGCGGCTGCGGCGCGCGCCGTATGCGGATGAGTTTCGCGCGACCTTCGGCGCCGATGCGCTCGACGCGGTGGCGCCGGCCTTTCAATGGGCGCTGCTGGCGCTGGAGATGTTCCAGCAGGACGCGACGCAGTTCTACCCGTACAGCAGCAAGTACGACGCGGTGCTGCGCGGCCGCGCGAGCCTGACGCCGCAGGAGGCGCGCGGCCTCGCGCTGTTCAACGACGAGGCCAAGGGCAACTGCGCGTCATGCCACCCGAGCGCCGTCAGCGCGACGACCGGCGCGTTCCCGGCCTTCACCGACCACGGCCACATCGTGGTCGGCGTGCCGCGCAACCGCGAGCTGCCGGCGAACCGCGACCCAGGCTTTTTCGACCTCGGGCTGTGCGGCCCCGAGCGCCGCGACCTGGTGAACCAGCGCGAGCACTGCGGCGCCTTCCGCACGCCGACGCTGCGCAACGTGGCGCTGCGGCAGGCCTTCTTCCACAATGGCGTGCTGCACTCGCTGGACGAGGTGATGCGCTTCTACGCGACGCGCGACCTGGAACCGCAGCGCTGGTTCGGCCGCGGCGCGGATGGCAAGGTCGAGCTGTACGACGACCTGCCGGGCGTGCTGAAGGAGAACGTCAACCGCGATCCGCCGTTCGATCGCGTCGCCGGAGACAAGCCGGCACTCGATGCGCAGGAGATCGCGGACGTGATCGCGTTCCTGAAGACGTTGACGGATGGATACACGCCCTGACGTCACTCCAGCTTCAACGCCCCCGTCAGATCCCCCATCGCCGGCGACCCGTTCTTCGCGAGCCCCTCGTCGCGCATCTTCAACCCCGGCAGCGTCTCCAGCTGCCAGCGCCGCGTGATGAAGCGCAGGATCGAGCCGGTGTCGTACGGCGTGTGGTCGACGAAGCCCTTCTTCGCCCACGGCGACACGATGATCGCCGGGATGCGCGAGCCCGGGCCCCACAGGTCGCCCTTCGGCACCGGCGCGTGGTCCCAGAAGCCGCCGTTCTCGTCGTAGGTCACGACCACCAGCATGTGCTTCCACTGCGGGCTCTGCTGCAGCTGGCCGATCAGGTCGGCGATGTGCTGGTCGCCCGACGCCACGTCGGCATAACCGGCGTGCTGGTTCAGGTTGCCCTGCGGCTTGTAGAACGTCACCGGCGGCAGCGTGCCGGCCGCCGCGTCCTTCAGGAAGCTCTCGTCGAAATCCTTCAGGTGCGCGCGCCGGTAGGCGGCCTTCGCCGGGTCGGTCGGGTCGACCGTCGCGTAGTAGTTGAACGGCTGGTGGTGCGTCTGGAAGCCCACCGGCGGTGCATAGATGATCTTGCGCGCCACCGATGCCGGCTGCCGGCCTTCGTCGGTCGCCGCATTCCACGCGCCGCCGTACCAGGCCCAGTCGACGCCCTTGCGGTCGAGCATGTCGCCGATCGTCAACTGCGTCTGCGGCGGCAAGGTGTTGGCCTTGCCGGCATCGGCCAGCAGGTCGCTGCCGGTCGCGGCGGGCGGCACGCCGCTCGGCTGGTAGGCCGGCTGCATCGTGTTCACCGCGTAGTACCGGCCGTCGCCAGCGTAGTCGGCCGGCGTCAGGTTGCTGCTGTTGACGTACTTCGGCGGCCCGGCGATCGCCGACGACGGCGAATCGGGCCGCGTCGCCAGCTTCGCGCTCCAGCGGCCGTCGGGCAGCCGGTCGACCACCGAGATCGAGCCCTTCGCCGGCGACTGCTCGGCCCCCGGGTACACCGGCACGCAGGCGCACACCAGGTACTGGTGGTTCAGGAACGAGCCGCCGAACGCGCCCATGTAGAAGCGGTCGGCCAGCACGTACTGCTGCGCGATCTGCCACAGCCGCATGCGGCTGCCGTCGTAGTAGCCCATCGCGAGCCCGCCGCCATCGGCCCAGGCGGCGAACTTGTCGTTGCGCCCGCCGTTGATCTGCATCTGGTTCTCGAAGAAGCGGTGGTACAGGTCGCGCGTGATCACGTCCTGGCCAACCTTCACGCCGCTGCCCTGGTAGCCCGCTTCGGCATCGATCTGGAACGGCTTGTTGTCCTGGTTCGCGGTCGCGCCCTGCGCCAGCGTCACCGCCTGGCCGGCGGCGGTGACGCCGCCCCAGGTCTGCGGCAGCTTCGGCAGCGCCAGGTCGCTGTCGCGCTCGGTCTGCGGCTGCCAGGCGCTGCGCGACGACGGGTTGACGCCGGGGATGCCGTCGGCGCCGGGGTACAGGCCGTACAAGGTGTCGAACGCGCGGTTCTCCGCAAAGATCACGACCACCGTGCGGATGCTGTCCTGCAGCTTCGCTTCGGCGGCGGGGCTGCCCGCCGGGGGCTGGGTGCCGCAGGCGGCCAGCGATGCCGCCAGGGCGATGACGGTGGCTCGGATCTTCATCGGTTGCGCTCCGGAGTCGTTCTTCGAGGGAGCCTATCTTCCGTCATTTTCTTCGGTCATTTTTCCAGCGGCTTCAGCTGCTGCAGCAAGGTCGGGATCAGCTCGCTGACGGTCGGGTGGATGTGCACCGCGCGCGCGATCACCGTGTACGGCGCATTGGCCGCCATCACGTCGAGCAGCGAATGCACGATCTCGTCGCCGTCGATGCACAGCAGCGACGCGCCGAGGATGCGTTCGGTCTGCGCATCCACCAGCACCTTCATGAAGCCTTGCGTCTCGCCGCGCTCCTTCGCACGGCCGACGCGCGTCATCGGCATCGTGCCGACCAGCGCCTCGCGGCCGCTCGCCCGCACCTCGGCTTCGGTCAGCCCGACCCGGCCGAGCGGCGGGTCGATGAACAGCGCATAGGCCGGGATGCGGTCGCTGACGCGGCGCGGATCGTCGTCCAGCAGGTTGGCGGCGACGATCTCGTGATCGTTGTACGAGGTGTGCGTGAACGCGCCGCGGCCGTTGCAGTCGCCCATCGCCCAGACCCCCGGCACGCTGGTGCGCAGCTGGTCGTCGACCTCGATGAAGCCGCGCGCATCGCAGGCCACGCCGGCCTGTTCGAGCCCGAGGTCGTCGGTGTTCGGCTTGCGGCCCACCGCCACCAGCAGGTGGCTGCCGTTCAGTTCGCGCGGACGGCCGTCCTGCGTGATGCCGAGCCGGATGCCGCCGTCGGCCGCGCGGGCCAGTGTGAAATCGCGCGCCATCGTCAGCACCTCGATGCCCTCGCGTTCGAGGATCGCGCGGATCTCGGCCGACACCTCCGGATCTTCGCGCGACACCAGCCGCCCGCCGTGCTCCAGCACCGTGACGCGCGCGCCGAAGCGGCGGTGCATCTGCGCGAACTCCAGCCCGATGTAGCTGCCGCCGATCACCAGCAGGTGCTCCGGCACCACGTCGAGCGCCATCATCGAGGTGTTGGTCAGCACCGGCACCTCGTGGATGCCGGGCCAGTCGGGCAGCAGCGCGCGCCCGCCGGTGTTGATGAAGATCTTCGGCGCCTCGAGCAGCTCGTCGCCGACCTGCACGCGGTGCGGCCCGACGAAGCGCGCATGGCCCCACAGCAGCGTCAGGTTCTCCATGCCGCCGAGCCACGACGACAGCGACGCGACCGACTGCGCGACGATCGCGTCCTTGCGCGCCTTCACCGCCTTCATGTCGACGCGCACCGGGCCGTCGATCACGACGCCGTAGTCGGCCGCGCGCCGCGCGACATGGGCCGTGCGCGCGCTCGCCACCAGCGTCTTGGTCGGGATGCAGCCGTCGTTGACGCAGGTGCCGCCGAGGTGCTCGCGCTCGACCAGCGCGGTCTTCATGCCGGCGGCACACAGCTTCGCGGCGAGGAACGGGCCGGCCTGGCCGCTGCCGATCACGATGGCGTCGAACGGGCGTGTGGTGCGTGTCATGGGGGTTCTCCGGAGTGGCGGGCATCGGCGTGCCGCGCATCATGCGCCGGCATCGAAACAGCAGCGACTGAGTCGGGTTCGCGACAGCAAACTGACAGCCCTTTTCGCGGCAGGGCGCTTGACCCGTCACGGCCGGCTCCTTAGACTTCGCGGCCCAGGGACCGAAAGAATTCTTTCGACCCGCGCCAGCCGGCCGCCTGTCTTGCGGCACACGACTCCCACTCGGAGACGCTTCCCCTCTCGCTCCCCTTCAACCGGGCCTCGGCTGCCCTTGCCGCCGAGGAACATTGCGTCTTCGAGGCCTGCGTGGACACGAGTCGTCATCGGCTGCTCGACAGCCAGTTCCAGCTTCACAGCGCGTTCGGCGATGCGTGGTTCTTCGACCGCATCGCGCGCTCGTACGAACCCGCGCCGATCGAGCCCTGCGCCACGCCGTCGCTCGACATCCGCGTGCACCACGCGAGCGCGGCCGAACTGGTCGACGCGGCCGCCGACTGGCCGGCGCATGCGCGCTTCCACCGCTCGCTGAACTACCCGCACTGGAACCTCGAAGGCCCGGCCGATCCGGGGGACCCGAGCGGTGCGCGCGGCGGCACCGGCGCGATCCACCTGCCCGGCGAAGGCATGCTGTTCCGCCACGATGCGCAGCGCGCCTGCCTCGACGTGCACATCGATCCGATGCACGCCTTGCGCTCCAGCGAACTGATCTTCCATGCCGCGCGCAACCTGACGCTGTGGCGGCGCGGGCCGCGCTTCGCGCCGATGCTGCACGCGAGCGCGGTGGTGCTCGACGGCGCGGCCTGGCTGTTCCTCGGCGGCAAGGGGGCCGGCAAGTCGACGCTGTTCATCGACATGGTGCTGCGGCACGGCGCACGGCCGCTGGCGAACGACCGGGTGCTGCTCGACGCCGACGACGGCCGCAGCGTGTGGTCGTGGCCGAGCTACCTGTCGTACTGCGAGGGCACCATCGTCGACTACCCCGAGCTGCGGCGCATCTTCGACGCCGGGCTGCGCGACCTGCAGCGCCGCCACCTCGACGCCGGCCAGACCTGCGACCGCGCGCTGTACCGGCGCAGCTACGAGCAGCAGCACAAGCGCATCGTCGCACCCTGCCTGCTGGCCGAGGTGCTGGGCACGCTCTACGTGCCGCGCGCCCCGCTGGCCGGCGTGGTGCGGGCCACGCTCGAACCCGGTCATGCCGCGGGCATCACGCTGCATTCGGCGGGCAGCACCGCCGGCCTGCAGCACGCCGACATCGCCGATGCGCTGTTCCCGGCCGACGACCCCGATTTCCCGTGCTGGCACGGCGACACCCGCGGCCTCGCGCAGCGGCCCGAGCCGGCCGCCGCGGCGCTCGGCTGGCTGCGTGCCGCCGGCGTGCCCTGCCTCGAGATCACGCTCGACCCGGTCTGCGGCAAACCGGGGCTGCGACAACTCCTCGATCGCTGAACGCTCGATTGCCGAACGCTCGATCACCGAACGCCTGCCCACCCAGCCGCCGCACCGCCCCCTCCGCCACGCCCCCAGGGAGAACACCCGATGACCTGCAGAGAGCTGCCCGTGGATTTCAGCTTCACCGACACCGAGCGCAGCGCGCTGGTGCGGCGGCTCGAATCGATTCGCGTCAACCCGTACAAGGCCTACGAGGCCTTCCGCCACGAGATCTGCATGCTGGTCGCGAGCGACCCCCATGTCGCGCGCTTCCGCGATTTCATGGAGGCGCGTCGCCGCGTGTCGGCCTACGAGCGGCCGTTCGTGTTCGTCGAGAACTGTCCGATCGACAGCGTGCTGCCCGAGCTCGGCAACGTCGATCCGGTGGCCGACAAGCATGCGAAGAAGCGCAGCTTCGTCGCCGAAGGTTTCCTGCAGCTGCATGCCGACGTGGCCGGCGAGCACCCGATCTCGTACCTGAACGTCAACGACGGCGATGTCTTCCAGGACATCTTCCCGAAGGCGTCGCTGAGCGACTCGCAATCGCAGAAGGCGCTCGGCCCGATCCATTTCCACAAGGACCTGGCGAACCATTTCGTGCGCCCCGACCTGGTCAACATCCTGTCGCTTCGCAGCTGCGACGACAACGAGATCTGGACCACCTTCGTCGCCAACCGCGATGTCCTCGCCGCGCTCGACAGGAACACGCTCGCGGTGCTGCGCGAAGGCGCGTTCTACACGCCGTTCGACGACCTGTCGATGATGGGCGGCAACGTGGCGCTGGGCAGGGCCGCCGACCATGCGGTGCTGACGCGCGAGGTCGAGCTGCGCTTCTTCGAGAAGCGCACCGAAGGCCTGACCGATTCGGCGAGCCGCGCGGTGCAGCGGCTGACCGAGACGCTGCATGCCGTGAAGCGCCGCGTGCAGATGCGGCCCGGCGATTTCGTGTCGATCGCGAACAACCTGTCCCTGCACGGCAAGGAGATCGGTACCGTGCGCAACGAAGCCGCGCAACGCCAGCGCTGGAGCATCAAGACGGTCAACGTCCATGCCATCGCGCCGCACGTGCCCCACCTGGTCCCCGGCAGCTCGTACCTGATCAATGGATGAACACCGCCCCCCGCGCTGGTGCGCCGTCACCGGCGCCAGCCGCGGCATCGGCCGCGCGGTCGCGCAGGGCCTGCTCGCGAGCGGGTTCAGCGTCATCGGCATCGCCCGCAATGCCGCGCGGCTGGCCGAGATCGAGCGCGACTGGCCGCGGCGCTTCATCGCGCTGCCGCACGACGTCGCGCAGCCCGGCCTGCGCGCCGCCTTCGACCGGCTCGCCGCGAGCGAACGCCTGCGGCTGCACGACATCGAACTCGCGGTGCACTGTGCCGGCTGCGCGTTCCAGGGCGCACCGCTCACCGAGATGAGCGATGCCGACCTGCACGCCACCATCGACACCAACGTGCTCGGCACCACGCTGGTGGTGCGCGACATCGCGCGCCTGCTGCAGCAGCGAGGCGGCGGCACGCTGATCGTGCTCGGCTCGATCGCCGGCCACGACGCCGCCCCGGCGATGGCCGCCTACGCCGCGAGCAAGGCCTACACGCAGCAGTTGCTGCGCTGCGTGCGCGCCGACCTGCACGGCTCGGGTGTGCGAGTGAGCTGCGTGCAGCCCGGCACCACCCGCACCGGCCTGCTCGACGGCCAACCCGGCCTCGACGCCGCCGAACGCTTCGAGGGCTTCGCGCCGCTCGAAGCGCAGGACCTCGCCCGCACCATCGAATGGATCCACCGGCAGCCTGCGCACGTCAACGTGCAGGAGATCAGCCTCTTTCCGGTCGCGCAAAGCCTGTATGTGCGCGGCATCCATCGGCAGTCGATCCCGGCCTGCGGCCGGGCGGCATCGCCGAGTTGACCCTGCCTCGCCCGCCACCACCGGCACGCCACCATGTCCTACCCTGCATCCACCTCCCTGGCCACCACCGCTCCCCTCAGCCTGCCCTGGTCGGCAGCACCGGCTGCACCCGCCGACAGCGCGGGCTTCGACAGCGAGATGATCCAGGTCGCCCGGCTGCTGTGGCCGGGCCCGCAGTCGATCGAGCCGGTCGCCGGCGGCCTGTTCAACCGGGTGTTGAAGGTCAGCTCGCCGGCCGGCACGCACTACCTGAAGCGCTTCACCGAAGTCGCGTTGTCGGGCGACTTCCCGCCGCTGCCGACCCGCGCCGCCCAGCGCTGCGTCGTCGCCTGCAGCTGGCACGACCTGGCGTCGCGCGCCTGCGTGATGCAGGCCACTCGGCAGGCCACTCGGCAGACCACCCGTCCGGCCACCGCGCAGCCGCTGAACGTGCCGGCGCTGGTCGCGATCCAGAGCGAGTACGACATCGTCGCAATGGACGCCGCGGCCGGCGCGCCGCTGCACGAGCGACTGAAGTCCGAGCCCGGCGACAAGGCGGCCGACGCGGCCGCCCTCGAGCTGCCGTTGCGCTCGATCGCACGCTGGCTGGGGCGGCTGCATGCCTTGCCGCTGCAGCCGCGCAACCCCCTGCTCGCCGCGAGCCGGCCGTTCAAGGCTTTCAAGATCGAGCTGCAATACATCCGGCTGCTCGATGAATTGCCGTCGCCGTTGCACCGTGCGGCGCGCGCCTTCATCGACGACTACCTGACGCTCGAAGCCGAGCCGGTGCACGGCGACCTGAACTCGCGCAACCTGCTGGTCGACGCCGACCACCGGGTGTCGGTGATCGACTTCGAGCAAGGCCACTTCGGCGAAGGCAGCTACGACCTGGCCTACCTGCTCAGCGAGTACGCGATCCGTGCACTGAACCACGACCGCGACCCGCTGCCGATCGTCGCCCGCGCCTGGGACCACTACGGCAGCGCCAGGCTGCCGGCCGACCCATTGGCCTGGCAGCGGCGCCTGCACCTGCACCTGGCCTTCCAGTGCCTGTACCGGCTGGTCGGGCCGACGCGCGCCGTCTGGACCGGCCACCTCGACGAGCCGGCCGGCCGGCGCGTGCGCGAATGGAGCCTCGGCATGCTGGAGCGGCTGCTGTGAGCCGCGCCTGGAGGGCGTGGCAGGACGGGCTCAACTGGCGCCACTGGCGTCACTGGCGCCACTGGCAAGGCCTGCACCTGCCGCTCGCCTACGTCGGCTTCTTCCTGCCGACCGGCGTGCTGCTCGGTTACCTGCCGCCCTTCCTGCGCGACAAGGGGCTCGCACCCGACGAGGTGGCCTGGATCTTCAGCACGGTGTTCGGCGTCAAGCTGCTGACCGGGCCGCTGCTCGCGTGGTGGGCCGATGCATCGCGGCGCCAGTCGAACCTGCTGTGGGCGGCGGCCTGGGCCGGCTGCGCCGCGGTCTGGCTGCTCGACAGCTCGACGCATTTCGGCGGGCTGCTGGTCGGCGTGGTCGTCATCGCCGCGTGCCGCAACTACTTCCAGAGCCTGCTGGAGGCGCTCGCGACCCGGCTCAAGGATGGCGACGGCTGCGCGCGCTATGGCTCGATGCGGGCGCTCGGCTCGGCTTCGGTGTGCGCCGGGGTGCTGCTGTTCGGCGGGCTGTGGTCGGCCGGGCCGGCGTGGCAGCAGGCCGCGTTGCCGATGCTGGTGCTGGTGTCGGCGCTGGTGCTGCTGGTCAGCCTGCATGCAATGCAATCGGCGGTGCAGGCGATGGTGCAGGCCGGACGATCGGGACGCACGGGACATACGGGACATACGGGACACATGGGAGGCACGGGACGCACGGAAAAAACGGGACCAACGGGTCCGGCAGGGGCCGCGGTGCTCCCGCCCGGCGCCGAGCGCCATGCGGCGGCGATGACCCGGCGCACGCCGCCCTCGCTCGCGACCGGCAGCGGCCTGCTGCTGCTGGCAGGCGCCACGTTGCTGATCGGCGCCAACGGCGTGTTCTACAGCAGCGCGACGCTGCTGCTGCAACAGCGCGGTGTCGGCGGGCCGGCCATCGCCGCGCTGTGGTGCGCCGCCTTCGGCGTCGAGGCGCTCGGCTTCGCCGCGTTCGACCGCCTGCGCGCCCACTGGGGCAACGCCCGGGTGTTCGGCGTGATCGTGATGCTGTCGCTGCTGCGCTGGTCGCTGCTCGCGGCCGATGGCGCCCTGCCCTGGCTGCTGCTCGGCTTCGTGCTGCACGTCGCGTCGTTCTCGTGGATGCATGCGCTGTGCGCGCTGTGGGTGCGCGACCTGAGTCCGAGCCGCTACGCGATCACCGGCCAGGCGGTCTACACGGCCTGTGGTCACGGCATCGGCCTGGCCGGCGCCGCCTGGTTTGCCAGCCGCGCGCTGCCGACCTGGGGCGCCGGCGTGTACGGGTTGGCGGCCACGATGACCGCCGCCGGCGCGCTGGCGATCGCGGCACGCGCGGCGCTGGCCGAACGGGCCCGGGTCGGCGCGGCGCTGCAGGCCTGACCGGCCCCCCCGCGTCCGTCCAATGCAGCAGCCCCACGCGTCCACTCCGACGAGAAAGCCCCCATGAGAGATTGCTCGCAACTCGCCGCACGGCTGTCGCAGGCCACGCTCCAGCACTGTCCGCATGCGCTGGCGGTCGCGCTCGGTGGCTCGCAGGCCAGCGGCCGGCACGACGACCAGTCCGACCTCGACCTCGTCGTGCTGCTCGCCGAGGGGCCCCTGATCGACGGCGCCCGGCAGGTCGCCGCCGTGCTGCTGCCGCTGGTCACCGAGCCGGTGCAACTGGTCGGCGGCCCGACCTGGAAAGAAGGCTTCGGCTGCCGCAGCTCGGTGCTGTACGCCGACGGCTTCAAGCTCGAGCTGTTCGTCGTGACGCCCGACACGCTGCCGGTCGTCGAGCGCGTGCTGCGCTGGCAGCCGCTGTGGGGATCCCGCCACCTGATGCCGCTGCAGGCCGCGGTGGCCCGCCAGCTGACCAACGACCGCATCGCGGCACGCGCCCAGTTCGACGTCGGCTATGCGCACATGTCGATCTGCCGCCACCTGTCGCGCGGCGAGCTGTTCGCGGCGCGCCACGTGCTGTGCAGCTTGGTCGCGATCGCGCTCGCGCTGCGCCTGTTCCAGCTGGGCCGCGCCTACGACCCGGTCGCGAGCGTCAAGCGCATCGTGCGCGAGGGCCTCGACAGCGACCGCGTGGTGCGCGAGATCGAGGCCGCGTCGACCCTGCTCGGCGGCAACGACCTGCAACTGGCCGCGGCACTGCACGCGCTGCGGCGCGTCTGCTGGGCGATCCTGCGCGACCTGCCCGAACGCAGCAAGGGCGTGTGCACCGCGCAGCAGCACCTGGAGGAGATTGCCGCAGCACCCGAGCGCTGGATCGAAGCCAGCGCCGGCCAGGTCGCGGCGCGCGAGTACCCGTCGCCCTCGCACCCCGGCGCCGTGTCAGAAGTGAATGCCCCGCATCATCTGCTGCAAGGCCATCGCCTCGGGTGACAGCGTCGCCTTGCCCGGCTGGCCCGCCTTGTCGCCCTTGGCCGCCGAACTGTCCGGGAACATCCGGAAACTGGTGTTCATCACGATCTGCGCAATGCGCGGCACCAGCGCATGCAGCACCTCGCCGGCAATGCCCAGCCGCGTCGCGATGCGCACCGGCTTGTAGACGCAGGCCTGCGCGATCATGTCGGCCGCCTCCTCGGGCGCGAGCGTCGGCACGTTGTTGTAGATCTTGGTCGGCGCGATCATCGGCGTGCGCACCAGCGGCATGTTGATGGTCGTGAAGGTGATGCCGGTGTCGGCGTACTCGCTCGACGCGCAGCGCGTCCAGGCATCGAGGGCCGCCTTGCTGGCGACGTAGGCCGAGAAGCGCGGCGCATTCGTCAGCACGCCGATCGAGCTGATGTTGACGATGTGGCCCTTCTTCTTCGCGACCATGCCGGGCAGCAGCCCCATCGTCACCCGCAGGCAGCCGAAGTAGTTCAGCTGCATCGTGCGCTCGAAGTCGTGGAAGCGGTCGTAGCTGCTCTCGATCGCGCGGCGGATCGAGCGGCCGGCGTTGTTCACCAGGAAGTCGACGCCGCCGAAGTTCGCGTTGATCCAGTCGATCAGGTCGCGGCAGCTCGCTTCGTCGGCGATGTCGGACGAGAAGGTCTCCACGCGCGCGTCCTTGCCGGCGGCCAGCAGGATTTCCTTGCGGGCCTCGGCCAGCTTGGCTTCGTCGCGTGCGCAGATCAGCGTGATCGCGCCGGCCTCGGCGAACTTGATCGCGGCCGCCAGGCCGATGCCCGAGGAGCCGCCGGTCACCAGCACCACCTTGCCGCCCACCGTGCCGCGCAGCGAGCGGTCGATCAGCAGCGCCGGGTCGAGGTGGCGCTCCCAGTAGTCCCACAGCCGCCAGGCGTAGTCGCGCAGGTCCGGGCACGCGATGCCCGAGCCCTTCAGAGCGGCCAGCGTGTCGCGGCAGTCGAAGCGCGTCGGGTAGTTGATGAAGGTGAAGATGTCTTCCGGCAGGCCGAGGTCCTTCATCACCGCGGCACGCACGCGACGCACCGGCGCGAGCGCCATCAGGCCCTTCTTGACGCTGCGCGGAATGAAGCCGAGCAGCGCGGCGTTGATGAACAGGTTCATCTTCGGCGCATGCGCGGCCTTGCTGAAGATGTCGAGCACGTCGCCGACGCGGTAGCCCTGAGGGTCGACGAGGTGGAAGCACTTCCCGCCGAGCTCGGCCTTCGCGTGGCTGATGTGGTCGAGCGCCGCGACGACGAAGTCGACCGGCACGATGTTGACCCGCCCGCCCTCGAGGCCGACGCTCGGCATCCACGGCGGCAGGATCTGCCGCATGCGCTGGATCAGCTTGAAGAAGTAGTACGGGCCGTCGATCTTGTCCATCTCGCCGGTCTGCGAATCGCCGGCCACCATCGCCGGGCGGTAGACCGTCCACGGGACCTTGCACTCCTTGCGCACGATCTTCTCGCTCTCGTGCTTGGTCATGAAGTAAGGGTGGTCGAGGCCTTCGGCCTCGTCGAACATGTCCTCGCGGAACACGCCCTCGTACAGACCGGCCGCCGCGATCGAGCTGACGTGGTGCAGGTGGCCGGCCTCGACGGCGCGGACGAACTCGACGACGTTGCGCGTGCCTTCGACGTTCACCCGCACCTGGCTTTCTTCGTCGGCCGCGAGGTCGTAGACCGCGGCCAGGTGGTAGGCGTGGTCGATCCTGCCCTTGAGCGCCTTCAGCGCATCGGCCGCGACGCCGAGCTTCTTCGCGGTGAGGTCGCCGTAGACCGGAATGGCGCGCGCCTTGGTCACGCCCCAGTACTGCAGCAGTTCGTCGACCTTGCCTTCGCTCTCCGGCCGCAGCAGGAAGTGCACCGTCGCGCCGCGGCGCTGCAGCAGGGTCTTGACGAGGCGCTTGCCGATGAAGCCGGTGGCGCCGGTGACGAAATACTGCATGCAATCCTCCTGGGTCGATCGGGTTTGACTATCGGTTCGAGTTTCGTTCGATTCTTGACCAAACCTGCGCGCACGCTGCTGCGCGATTACCCGAGCCCGCCGCTGGCGGCACCGCCGCGCATAGAGGCCACGCCCTAGAGAAACCGGATGCCGCGCGCGAGGGGCGCTCCTATAGTCGCGCGGCGACGTTCAACAACCGACAGAGGAAGACATGGTCAAGAAACTCCAGAAGATGGCCGAGAAGAAGAGCGCCTCGGCGGCCGGGCTGCTCGACAGCGCGTTCGCCGGCACGGTGAAGGATTCGGCGCAGCAGATCTGGCTGGCCGGCCTGGGGGCCTTCTCGAAGGCCCAGGAAGAAGGCAGCAAGGTGTTCGACGCGCTGGTCAAGGAAGGCGTGAGCCTGCAGCGCAAGACCCAGGCGGTGGCCGAGGAGAAGATCGGCGAGGTCACCAACCGGATGAGCGGCATGGCCGGCGACGTGAGCGCCAAGGCCGGCCAGCACTGGGACAAGCTGGAAACGATCTTCGAGGAACGCACCGCGAAGGCACTGGCCAAGCTGGGCGTGCCGAGCGCGAAGGACGTGGCCGCGCTGTCGAAGCGCATCGACGAATTGAACGCGAAGGTCGCCGGCCTGAACGGCGCGGCTGCGGCCAAGGCGGCACGCAAGGCTGCCGCCAAGACCACCACGGCACCTGCGAAAACAAGCACGAAGGCGCCCGCCAAACGGGCCGCCCGCAAGGCCGCCTGACCGGGCGCGGCCCTGCGGGGCCGCTCGTCAGCGTGCTGCGGCGCAGGCGCTCAGGGCCGTTCGGGCGTGAAGGCGGCCTTCTTCGGGAGAGCCGCCGAGGGCTTGCCGGTCACCGAGCGCTCTTCCCACTCCTGCTCGGCCTCCATGAAGGTCGTGACGCTCGCTTCGCGCACCTGCACATGCGTGGTGTCGCCGAAGTCGGCTTGGCGCGTGCCGGCGGTGATGCGGGTGCGCGCCAGCGTGCCCGAGGCGCGTGCGCGCAGCAGCGTCAGGCCGCGCGCCGACCAGTCCATCACCAGCGTGTCGAGCTGGGCCATCGCCTTGCGCAGCAGCTCGGCCGGCAGGTCCTCGAAGGCCTTCATGCCCTTGGTCTTCAGCGCGCGCTCCAGCATGTTGAGGTGCACCAGCACGCTGCGCGAGCGCGGATCGCGGTCCAGCACCGCGGCCAGTTCGAGGCGCATCGCCTGCACGTCGGCGGTGTCCGACGGCGTCATCTTCAGGCCGTCCATCGTCGTGTCGCCGAAGCGGGTCGCCGGGTCATCGAGCACCAGCTTGAAATCCAGGCCCTGGCGCTTCAGGCGGACCGGCCGGCGGAACAATCGCTTCAGCCAGCGCACCGGGTTCTTCAGGAAGGCGTTCGGATCGGCGGCCGGCTTCGTCGCCTTGATGGCCTTGGCTCCTTTGGATGCCTTGGCGGTCGGCATCGCAGCCGCGGCAGCGGCCTTCATCGGCTGAGCCGGTGCAGCTGGTTTTCCGCCGGGGCCGGCACCGCTCTTCGGTGCGCTGTTCGCCGCGCTCTTCGGTGCGCTGTTCGCCGCGCTCTTCGATGCGCTCTTCGGCGCGCTTTGGGGCGCGCTCTTCACCGCCCCCTTCGCGGAGGCAGGCTTGGTCTCGGGCTTGGATTGGGTCGGAAACTTCATGGATGCCTTGTCAGCCCGCCGGGCGCAACGAGGATCGTGCCACGAGGGGCGATGGCGCCGTCATCGCAATTCGCCGTCAATTGCTGCCAGCAGGCAATCCATCACGCTTTGATTGCGCACCGATGCGGTGCCCGGTGGACCGGCCATCATCCGGCAAACCACCCTGGAAACAACCACAGCGCGCCCGCCGTCATCACCAGGTAGCGTGCGAACTTGCCGATCGCCATGAATCCGACGCAGGGCCAGAACGGCAGTTTCAGCCAACCGGCCACCGCGCACAGCGGATCGCCGACGATCGGCAGCCACGACAGCAGGCAGGCCTTCGCGCCGAAACGTTGCAGCCAGCGCAGCACGCGCACCTCGTGCGGCTTGTGCTTCACATGCTCGTAGGCCTTCTCGGCGCCGTAGCCCATCCACCAGGTGATCGCGCCGCCCAGCGTGTTGCCGGCGGTCGCGACCAGCACCGCGGGCCAGAACATCGCGGCGTTCAGCTTGACGATGCCCAGCACCATCGGCTCGGAACCCATCGGCAGCAGCGTGGCGGAGATCAGCGCGACGACGAAGACGGAGGAGAGTCCGAATTTCGGCAGCGCCAGCAGCGCGATCAGCGGGTCGATCCATGCATCCATCCGGCGGCATTATGCGCAGACCCCAAGGGCTATACTCTGCCTCCTTTTTTGGCACTCCCCCCACCATGCCCACCGGCCCCGTCATCGGCAACATCGTGCTGCCGAACCGCTTGTTCGCCGCGCCGATGGCAGGGGTCACCGACCGGCCGTTCCGCCAGCTGTGCAAGCGGCTGGGCGCGGGCTACGCGGTGAGCGAGATGGTGACCTCGCGGCGCGAGCTGTGGAACAGCCTGAAGACCTCGCGGCGCGCCAACCACGACGGCGAGGCCGCGCCGATCGCGGTGCAGATCGCCGGCACCGAGCCAGGGATGATGGCCGAGGCCGCCGCCTACAACATCGACCGCGGCGCGCAGGTCATCGACATCAACATGGGCTGCCCGGCCAAGAAGGTCTGCACCAAGTGGGCCGGCTCGGCGCTGATGCAGGACGAGCCGCTCGCGCTCGCCATCATCGAGGCGGTGGTCGCCGCCTGCGCGCCGCGCCACGTACCGGTGACGCTGAAGATGCGCACCGGCTGGTGCCAGGCCGAGCGCAATGCACTCGCGATCGCGCGCGCCGCCGAATCGGCCGGCATCGCGATGGTGACGGTGCACGGCCGCACCCGCGAGCAGGGCTACGGCGGCCACGCCGAGTACGACACCATCGCCGCGGTGAAGGCCGCGCTGCGCATCCCGGTGGTGGCCAACGGCGACATCGACTCGCCCGAGAAGGCATGCGAGGTGCTGGCCGCGACCGGTGCCGACGCGCTGATGATCGGCCGCGCGGCGCAGGGCCGGCCGTGGATCTTCCGCGAGATCGCGCACTTCCTCGAGACCGGCGAGCACCTGCCGGCGCCCGAGGTGCTGCAGGCCAAAGGCTGGCTGCTGGAGCACCTGCACGAACACTACGGCCTCTATGGCGACTACGCCGGCGTGCGCACCGCGCGCAAGCACATCGGCTGGGCGGTGCGCGCACTGCCCGGCGGCGAGGGCTTTCGCGCCCGCATGAACACGCTGGACACCTGCGAGGAGCAGGTCCGCGCCGTGACGGACTGGTTCGATCAACTGGCCGACACGCACCATCGGCTGCCCGCGGCCCACCCCGGCGGCGCAGCCAACCACGATCAAGGGCCTGTCAACACGACGGGAAGGCTCGCGTGACTCATCAAAAGGGCACCCGCAAGGCGCACGGCGCAGCCCAGGCTTGTTGCCTGGGCAAGCCGTGCAACGCCGCGGGTGCCCTTTTGATGAGATCACCCTTCGGGCCGGTGCCTGCCAAGGCGCTGGGCCGCGTTGCGATGCTTGCCCGGGCAGCAAGCCCGGGCCGCGCATCGCGCCTTGCCCAGCGCCTTGGCAGGCACCGGCGCGAGCCTTCCCGTCGTGTTGACAGGCCCCTAATCGAACAACAAGCATGAGCAAGAAGCACATCGAAGAATGCATCCGTGACAGCCTCGAGACCTATTTCAAGGACCTGCGCGGCGTCGAGCCGAACGCCATGTACGACATGATCCTGAAGGTCGTCGAGAAGCCGCTGCTCGACGTCGTGATGAAGCATGCCGACGGCAACCAGAGCCGGGCCGCCGAATGGCTGGGCATCAACCGCAACACGCTGCGGCGCAAGCTGCTCGACCACAAGCTCACCAAGTAATCGAGACCCTCCGGGACCCCTTATGCAAGCCCTGCTTTCCGTTTCCGACAAGACCGGCGTGCTCGCCCTCGCACGCGATCTGCACGCCCTCGGCTGCAAGCTGCTGTCCACCGGCGGCACCGCGAAGCTGCTCGCCGACGCCGGCCTGCCGGTGACCGAGGTCGCCGACCACACCGGCTTCCCCGAGATGCTCGACGGCCGCGTGAAGACGCTGCACCCCACGGTGCACGGCGGCCTGCTGGCCCGGCGCGACCTGCCCGAGCACATGGCGGCACTGAAGGAACACGGCATCTCGACGATCGACCTGCTGGTCGTCAACCTGTATCCGTTCGAGGCCACGGTGGCCAGGCCCGGCTGCACGCTGGAAGACGCGATCGAGAACATCGACATCGGCGGGCCGGCGATGGTGCGCTCGGCCGCGAAGAACTGGAAGGACGTCGCGGTGCTGACCGACGCGTCGCAGTACGCCGGCGTGATCGCCGAGCTGAAGGCGAGCGGCAGCGTCAGCCGCGAGACGAAGTTCAGGCTGTCGGTGGCGGCGTTCAACCGCATCGCCGACTACGACGGCGCGATCAGCGACTACCTGTCGTCGCTGCAGGCCGACGGCAGCCGCAGCGCCTTCCCGGCGCAGAGCAACGGCCGCTTCGTGAAGCTGCAGGACCTGCGCTACGGCGAGAACCCGCACCAGGCCGCCGCGTACTACCGCGACCTGGACCCGGCGCCCGGCTCGCTGGTGACCGGCCAGCAGCTGCAGGGCAAGGAGCTGTCGTACAACAACATCGCCGATGCCGATGCGGCCTGGGAATGCGTCAAGTCGTTCGGCCCCGCCGACGCGCCGGCCGCCTGCGTGATCGTCAAGCATGCGAACCCGTGCGGGGTCGCGATCGGCGCCGATGCCGCGCAGGCCTACAGCAAGGCGCTGCACACCGATCCGAGCTCGGCCTTTGGCGGCATCATCGCGTTCAACGTCGAGCTCGACGGCGCGGCGGCGGCGCTGGTCGTCAAGCAGTTCTCCGAAGTGGTGATCGCGCCGTCGTTCAGCGCCGACGCGCTGGCGGCCTTCAAGGGCAAGCCGAACGTGCGGCTGCTGCAGATCGCGCTGCCGCCGGGCGGCGCCACGCCGTGGCTGCAGGGCCGCAATGCCCAGGATGTGAAGCGCGTCGGCTCGGGCCTGCTGATCCAGACCGCCGACCTGCATGAGCTGGCGCTCGCCGACCTGAAGGTCGTCACCGTCAAGCAGCCGACGCAGCAGCAGATGCTCGACCTGCTGTTCGCCTGGAAGGTCGCGAAGTACGTCAAGAGCAATGCGATCGTGTTCTGCGCGAACGGCATGACGCTCGGCGTCGGTGCCGGGCAGATGAGCCGCGTCGATTCGTCGCGCATCGCGAGCATCAAGGCCGAGAACGCCAAGCTGTCGCTGAAGGATTCGGCGGTCGCGAGCGATGCGTTCTTCCCGTTCCGCGACGGGCTCGACGTGGTGGTCGATGCCGGCGCGAGCTGCGTGATCCACCCCGGCGGCAGCATGCGCGACGACGAGGTGATCGCCGCCGCGAACGAGCGCGGCATCGCGATGGTGCTGACGGGCATCCGCCACTTCCGGCATTGAGGCCGGCGGCTACCATCCCGGCATGACCCGCCCCGAGTTCGTCGGATTATTGCTGTCGTCGATCGCCCGCCTGATCACCGGTGCCCAGGGGCACTGGTACGGCAGCCCGCCGAAGGCCGAGCAGCGAATCTACTTCGCCAACCACCAGAGCCACTTCGACTGGGTGCTGATCTGGGCGTCGCTGCCGCACGACCTGCGGGCGCAGACGCGGCCGATCGCCGCGCGCGACTACTGGACCTCGTCGCCGCTGAAGCACTGGATCACGCGCGAGGTGTTCAACGCGGTCTACGTGAGCCGCGTCCGCACCGAAGACGAAGACCCGCTGGAGCCGCTGGTCGACGCGCTGCGCAACGGCGACTCGCTGGTGATCTTTCCCGAAGGCACGCGCGGCAACAAGGGCGAGCCGCAGGCCTTCAAGGCGGGCCTGTACCACCTGGCCGAGCAGTTCCCCGACGTGCACCTGATCCCCACCTGGATCGACAACGTGCAGCGCGTGATGCCCAAGGGCGAGGTGGTGCCGGTGCCGATCCTGTGCTCGGTGACCTTCGGCGCGCCGATGACGCTGGCGGCCGGTGAAGACAAGCGCGTCTTCCTCGACCGCGCGCGCTCGGCGGTGCTGGCGCTCAGCAAGGTGGCCGCCTGATGGGTGCGCTGCGTCAACTGACGGTGACCCAGCAGGTCGGCCTGTTGTTCGTGATCATCTTCGGGCTGCTGGCCATCGTGACCGGCCTCGCGTTCGCGCGCTCGCTGCGCGAGCTGTCGCCCGAGGTGGCCGAGCTGACCGAGCGCTTCCGCCGCGAGCTGCGCGCGGTGTGGATCGGCACGGTGCTGTTCTGGGTGGCCTGGGCGTCGGGCGCGTTCATCGCGACGCTGCTGTTCGCGCTGATGAGCTTCCTCGCGCTGCGCGAGTTCATCACGCTGACGCACACCCGGCGCGGCGACCACCGCGCGCTGCTGGCGGCCTTCTTCGTCGTGCTGCCGGCGCAGTATGTCCTCGCGGGCACGCGGCACTTCGACCTGTTCACGGTGTTCATCCCGGTCTATGCGTTCGCGGCGCTGCCGATCCTCGCGGCGCTCGGCAACGACGCGACGCGCTTCCTCGAGCGCACCGCGAAGATCCAGTGGGGCACGATGGTCTGCATCTACGGCATGAGCCACGCACCGGCGTTGCTGCTGCTCGACTTCGAGGGCTACCAGGAGCGCGGCGCCTTCCTGGTGCTGTACCTGGTGCTGGTGGTGGCCTGCGCGCAGGGCGTGCAGGCGCTGGCAAGCCGGCACGTGCGCGCGCGGCCGGTGGCCCGGCACATCGATCGCCAGTTCTCGTGGCGCGCGTTCATCATCGGCGCGCTCGGCGGCGGCCTGGTCGGCGGGCTGCTGTACTGGATCACGCCGTTCAAGCCGGCGCAGGCGCTGCTGATCGGCTTCATCGCGTCGGGCTGCGGCACGCTGGGCTCGCTGGTGATGCAGGCGCTGAAGCGCGATGCCGGCGTGCGGCGCTGGGGCAACCGGGCGTCGGTGACCGGGGCGGTCGGGCTGCTCGACCGCGTCGCGCCGCTCGCGTTCGCCGCGCCGGTGTTCTTCCATTCGGTGCGCTGGTATTTCGACGCATGAGAGCGACGCATGAGAGCGACGCATGAGAGCCGACGCATGAGAAACGCCTGACATGCGCATCCTCGGCATCGACCCCGGATTGCGGACCACCGGCTTCGGCGTCGTCGACGTCGACGGGCAGCACCTGCACTACGTCGCGAGCGGCACCATCAAGACCGATGCCGCCGACATCGGCCACCTGCCGGCGCGGCTGAAGATCATCTTCGACGGCGTGCGCGAGGTCGCGGCCCGCTACGAGCCGCATTGCGCGTCGGTCGAGATCGTCTTCGTCAACGTCAACCCGCAGAGCACGCTGCTGCTCGGCCAGGCGCGCGGCGCGGCGCTGACGGCGCTGGTGTCGGGCAACCTCGACGTCGCCGAATACACCGCGCTGCAGATGAAGAAGGCCATCGTCGGCCACGGCCAGGCGCGCAAGGAGCAGGTGCAGGAGATGATCATGCGGCTGCTGAAGCTGCCCGGCCTGCCGGGCAAGGACGCGGCCGATGCGCTCGGCCTGGCGGTGTGCCATGCGCACGCCGCGAAGTCGTTCGCCGCGATCGAGCGGGCGACGCAACGCACGCGCACGACGCGGGCGCAGTTCAAGGCGGGGCGCACCTACTGATGACCGGCACGATGTGGCAAGCCGCACGGCGGTGCCTGGCGACCGGGGTCCTGTTCGCGGCCGCGGCCGGCTCGCTCCACGCCCAGGAGACGGCCTCGTTCCCGCCGCTGGAAGCGGCCGGCGCTGCGCCCTACGCGATCGGCACCGAGGCCGACCTGGCCGCGTCGCCCAGCTGGACCGACCTCGAAGCCCTCGCGCTGAAAGAGGCCACGCTGACGCGCGGCTCGTTCAGCGGCGTCGACGGCGTCAAGATCCACTACCGGCTGTACCAGCACCGTGCCGAGACGCGTGGCGGCGTCGTGATCTCCACCGGCCGCACCGAAGGGCTGGCGCTGTACCAGGAGACGGTGCGCGACCTGGTGCGCAGCGGCTACTCGGTCTACATCCACGACCACCGCGGCCAGGGCTTCTCGCAGCGGCTGCTGCCGCAGGACGATTCGATCGGCCATGTCGAGAACTTCGACGATTACGTGAACGACCTGGCCAGCTTCGTCGACGGCCCGGTGCGCGCCGCGCGCGTCGGCCGGCCGCGGCCGCTGTTCCTGCTGGCGCATTCGATGGGCGGCGCCGCGGCGGCCTTGTTCCTCGAGGCTTCGCCGTCGGCGCGCATCGCGGCGCTGGCCCTCGTCACGCCGATGATGGCACCGTGGGCCACCGGCGCCAGCAACGCCGGCGTGACGGCGCAGCTGGCCGACTACCTGTGCGACGGCGGCACGATGCAGCTGTCGGGCATCGCGTGGCTGATGCCGAAGAGCTATGCCGAGGGCACGCCGTTCGACCCGGCCTACGAGCTGATCCGCCAGCGCGCGCCGGATGCGCCGAACGCGCTGACCCACAGCGCCGCGCGCTTCAGGCGCCACTGGGACATGCGCGCACAAGCGCGCTGCGACGGACCGGACTGCGGCTCGCCGCATGCCAAGGTGGGCGGCGTGTCGTACCGCTGGTTCCAGCAATCCTGCGGCGCGGCCGAGCGGGTGCGCGGCGACGCGGCCGGGCGCATCCGCCAGCCGGTGCTGCTGCTGCAGGGCGAACAGGACGTGGTCGTGAAGCCGTCGGCGCAGAAGACCTTCTGCGACAACCTGAACGCGGCGCATGGCGCCGGCTACTGCATCGGCCGCACGGTGGTGCAGGGCAAGCACTCGCTGCTGATCGAGTCCGATGCATACCGCATCCCGGTGCTGCACCGGGTGCTCGGCTTCTTCGACTGCGTGGCCGGCGGCGCGGCGCGCTGCGAGTGAACCGCCTGCAGCCCTTCTAGAATCGCCGCGTCCGCCTTGATCGGCGGACAGCGTTCTCAGGGCGGGGCGGAATTCCCCACCGGCGGTATCCG
Source organism: Rhizobacter sp. SG703 (assembly GCF_012275445.1). Taxonomy (GTDB): domain Bacteria; phylum Pseudomonadota; class Gammaproteobacteria; order Burkholderiales; family Burkholderiaceae_C; genus Rhizobacter. Next base: position 293,610 of record NZ_JAAZQK010000002.1, read on the forward strand.
TGAGCGATCACGGGAGCCCGCGAGCGCCCGTTCATGCAGTGGCCAACACCGGTGCGTGAACGGGGTCAGCAGACCTGGTGCGATGCCAGGGCCGACGGTCACAGTCCGGATGAAAGAGAAACGCGAGTACCACGGGCGCAGCAGCTTCGGCTGCAGCGCCCGCGTTGTCGCGCGCCCTGATTCTGGCCATCCAACTCGAGGAACCCATGAATCAGACCCCCACCACTCCCTCCCCTGCCGACTCGCCGCGCATCGCGGTCGTCTGCGCCTCGTGGCACCGCGAGATCGTCGAACAGGCCCGCCGCGGGCTGCTCGACGAGTTCGAACGACGACGGGTCTCGACGCACGGCATCGATGCGTTCGACGTTCCCGGCGCATTCGAGATCCCGCTGCATGCGCAGAAGCTCGCGCGCAGCGGCCGCTACGACGCGATCGTCGGTTGCGCACTCGTCGTCGACGGCGGCATCTACCGCCATGAGTTCGTCAGTGCGGCGGTGATCGACGGCTTGATGCGCGTGCAGCTGGACACCGGCGTGCCGGTGTTCTCGGCCGTGCTGACGCCGCGGCACTTCCATGAGCATGCGGAGCACCGGCAGTTCTTCAGCGAGCACTTCGTCAAGAAGGGCGCCGAAGTCGCCGGCGCCTGCCTGGCGACACTGGAAGCGCTCAGGGCGCTGCCGGCATGACGCCGCTCAGCGGTACGTGATGTCGCACCCGCGGCGTGGCGCCGAGTTGCGCCGTCGCCGCCTCAGTGCTTGCGGCGGTCGAGGCTCGAATGGCCCTCGATCGCCGGAGACGGGCGCAGGCGTTGCGGCGACAGCTCGTCGCGCGCCCGCTGCTCGAACGACATCAGCCGGCCGAACTCGAACAGCACCAGCCCGACCAGCCCGATGCCGCCGGCCATCGCCAGCACCTGCGCCGCCAGCAGCGCATCGGCCGCATGCAGCCATGGGCCCGCCACCAGGCTGGCCAGCCCGACGACCGCGCCGGCATGCAGGCCGGCCGAACCGACGCGCTGCAGTGCATCGGCCAGGCCGACGGCCGGCCAGGCGTCCAGCGTGCCGGGCGTGCGCACGACGAGGCCGATGCGGTACAGGCCTGCGAGCATCAGCACCAGCGCAATCAACCCGGAGAACAGCGCGGCGGCGGCCGTGGTGGCATCCCCGAAGAGCGGCAGGCTGCCGAGCCGCGCCAGCGCGAGCGGCACCAACAGCCCGAACAGGTTCAGGCAGTAACAAAGCTTGAGCAGGAACGTGGCCCGTTTCATGTGGTCTGAGTCTTCTGAAGTGAAACGCCTCCCCGGCGCATGAACGGCGCAGTCTAGCGAGCAGGCGCGCCGTCGTCGCGCACGGTGCGCCCCCTCTGTTGGGGGGTCTGTCGGCCGGCGGCGACAACAGGTGTGAGCAGCGGTGTCGCCAGCGCCCTGTCGCGGCCGGGCTGGACGGCGTGCCGAGGCCATGGAGAATGGCGCCTTTTGCCGCCGCCGGAGGATTTCCCGATGCCCCACCGCCACCTCGACACCCGCAAGCGCTGGCTCGCGCTGGCCGTGCTGTGCCTGGGCGTGCTGATGATCGTGCTCGACACGACCATCGTGAACGTCGCGCTGCCGTCGATCCGCAGCGACCTCGGTTTCTCGGAGACCTCGCTGGTGTGGGTGGTCAACGCCTACATGCTGACCTTCGGCGGCTTCCTGCTGCTGGGCGGGCGGCTCGGCGACCTGTACGGCCAGCGGCGGCTGTTCCTGCTCGGCATCGCCGGCTTCACGCTCGCGTCGCTCGGCTGCGGGCTGGCGCAGTCGCAGGGGCTGCTGATCGTCGCGCGCGCGGTGCAGGGGCTGGCCGGCGCGGTGGTGTCGGCGATCTCGCTGTCGCTGATCATGAACCTCTTCACCGAGCCGGCCGAGCGCGCAAAGGCGATGGGCGTCTACGGATTCGTCTGCGCCGGCGGCGGCAGCATCGGCGTGCTGCTGGGCGGGCTGCTGACCGGCGCGCTGAGCTGGCACTGGATCTTCCTGGTCAACCTGCCGATCGGCATCGCGGTGGCGGCGCTGTGCCTGGTGCTGCTGCCGGCGACACCGACGGTGGCCGGCGGCACGCGGCTCGACGTGGCCGGCGCGGCCACCGTCACCGGCGCGCTGATGCTGGCGGTCTACGCGATCGTCAACGGCAACGAGGCCGGCTGGCTGTCGTTGCAGACGCTCGGGCTGCTCGGTGCCGCCATCGTGCTGATGGGCGCCTTCCTCGCAATCGAGGCGCGCGTGGCGTCGCCGCTGGTGCCGCTGTCGCTGTTCCGGCTGCGCAACCTGTCGACGGCCAACATCGTCGGCGTGCTGTGGGCGGCCGGCATGTTCGCGTGGTTCTTCATCTCGGCGCTGTACCTGCAGCTGGTGCTGGGCTACACGCCGATGCAGGTCGGGCTCGCGTTCCTGCCGTCCAACCTGATCATGGCGGCCTTCTCGCTCGGGCTGTCGGCCAAGCTGGTGATGCGCTTCGGGCTGAAGAAGCCGCTGGCCGGCGGGCTGCTGGTGGCCGCGCTCGGGCTGGCGCTGCTCGCGCGCGCACCGGTCGACGGCAACTTCTGGATCGACGTGCTGCCGAGCATGCTGCTGCTCGGCGTGGGCGCCGGCGTCGCGTTCAACCCGCTGCTGCTGGCCGCGATGAGCGAAGTGCAGCCGCAGGATTCAGGGCTGGCCTCGGGCATCGTCAACACCGCGTTCATGATGGGCGGCGCGTTGGGGCTGGCGGTGCTGGCCAGCCTGGCGGCGGCGCGCACCGGCGGGCTGGTCGACACCGGCGTGGACGCGAAGCAAGCGCTGGCCGCGGGCTACCACCTCGCGTTCCTGATCGGCAGCGTGTTCGCCGCGGCCGGTGGGCTGCTCGGGGCGGCGCGCTTCACCGCGGTGGCCGCGCCGGCCGAGGGGACCACGGCGCCTGCGGCGTGAGTCGCAGGCCGCGGTCGCGGATCGGCATCCGGACTGCGTCAACTGCACTCGAGCTGCAGCGACTGGATCGAGCCGCCGACGCCGAGCTTCGTGATCAGCCCGCCTTCGCGGCTGTTCGGGCCGAAGGCGATGGAGCGGTCCTTGAACATCGCGTGTTCGTAGACGCGCAGCGTGGCCTTGGAGCCGGTCACCAGGCTGTCGATGTTCTTCTTCAGCTGCCTGCCGTTCATCTTGTCGGCGCTGTCGAGCGAGACCGGCCCGACCAGCGTCGCGACCTCGCCCTTGAAGTTGCGGTCGCTGTAGAACTGGACCCAGCAGCCGGATTCCAGCTGCGGCGCCGTCAGTTCGACGGGCACCTGCACGATGACCGGCTGCGGGCGCGTGTCGCCGGTGTCCGTCTGCAGGTTGCTGGGGGTGGAGCTGCAACCGGCGGCGAGCAATGCGGCGAGTGCGGCCAGCGACAAGGACGTGGTGGTGCTTTTCATTCGACTCCTCGTGAAGTTGGAGCGGCCTCCGAGGCGGTGGCCGGTCTTCGACGATGGTCGATGCGGCGCGTCGGGCCGTCGATCAGACGGCGGCCTTTCGCGATGTAGGCGGGCATCACCTTGCGAGGCCGACCCGGAGGGGCATCCGGGTCCGGCCCTTCACTTGTCGGCGTCGCCCTTCAACTGCGGCAACGCTGCCCCGCCCGCCGACGTCAGCAGCCCCGCCTGCGAGTACACCATCAGCTTCTCGCGCGTATCGGCGATGTCGAGGTTGCGCATCGTGAGCTGGCCGATGCGGTCCAGCGGCGAGAACGGCGCGTTCTCGACCTTCTCCATCGACAGCCGCTCCGGCGCGTAGGTCAGGTTCGGGCTGTCGGTGTTCAGGATCGAGTAGTCGTTGCCGCGGCGCAGTTCCACCGTGACCTCGCCGGTGACCGCGCGTGCCACCCAGCGCTGCGCGGTCTCGCGCAGCATGATGGCCTGCGGGTCGAACCAGCGGCCCTGGTACAGCAGGCGGCCGAGCTTCAGGCCGTTCATGCGGTACTGCTCGATGGTGTCTTCGTTGTGGATGCCGGTCACCAGGCGCTCGTACGCGATGTGCAGCAGCGCGAGGCCCGGCGCTTCGTAGATGCCGCGGCTCTTGGCCTCGATGATGCGGTTCTCGATCTGGTCGCTCATGCCCAGGCCGTGGCGCCCGCCGATGCGGTTGGCTTCGAGGAACAGCTCCACCGGGCTCGCGAACGTCTGCCCGTTCAGCGCGACCGGCCGGCCTTCTTCGAAGCGCACCGTGACCTCTTCGGCCTTCACGGCCACGTCGTCGCGCCAGAAGGCCACGCCCATGATCGGGTTGACGATGCGGATGCCGCTGTTCAGGTGCTCCAGGTCCTTGGCCTCGTGCGTGGCGCCGAGCATGTTGCTGTCGGTGGAGTAGGCCTTCTCGGCCGACATCTTGTAGCCGAAGCCGGCCTTCGTCATGAAGGCCGACATCTCAGCGCGGCCGCCCAGTTCGTCGATGAACAGCTGGTCGAGCCACGGCTTGTAGATCTTCAGGCCCGGGTTGGTCAGCAGGCCGTAGCGGTAGAAGCGCTCGATGTCGTTGCCCTTGAAGGTGCTGCCGTCGCCCCAGATGTTGACGTCGTCCTCCTTCATCGCCGCGACCAGCATCGTGCCGGTGACCGCGCGGCCGAGCGGCGTGGTGTTGAAGTAGGTGATGCCGGCGGTGGAGATGTGGAAGGCGCCGGCCTGCAGCGCGGCGATGCCTTCGTTGGCCAGTTGCAGCCGGCAGTCGACCAGGCGGGCCTTCTCGGCGCCGTACTGCATCGCCTTGCGGGGGATCTCGTCGTAGTCGGGCTCGTCGGGCTGGCCGAGGTTGGCGGTGTAGGCATAGGGCAAGGCGCCCTTGAGCTTCATCCAGTGCAGCGCGGCGCTGGTGTCCAGGCCGCCGGAGAAGGCGATGCCGACTTTCTGCCCGAGGGGCAGGTTCTGGAGGATGGTGGCCATCTGGGATCTTCGAGAGGAGGAATGGGTCCGACGAGCGGGGCGGGCCGCTATTTTCGGTCTTTTTCAGGCGCCGCCGGCTGCTCTCGATCATCGAATGGCGACAACATGCTTTGCACCTCGGAATGCCTCAGGTGCCGGGAGAACAACTCGGATCCATGGCGCAGCGGCGTATCGAGAATCTCGAACACGCGCTCAACCTTGAAGAAGAGCCAGGCGACATGTGAGCCATCCATCGCCACATAAGACGACTGCCTCGACAAGGCAAGAGCAGCCGCCTTTTCTTCGGCCTCTGCGGCATTGGGGGCCTCCACGAGGAGGATCGACTCCTCCCAGAGGTTCTCGCCATCGAACACGCCTTCTCGAGACGAGCGGAACAGCAGGTTGGCCGCAAACAGCAGATCGCTATTTTTTGAATCGGTTGTCATTGATGAGCTTCCATGCCTTCTTGGCCGAATTGTCACCAGCCTTGGCCTGATCGAGTATCTCCTTCAGTGTGCGGTTCCTGAACTGCCCTGGGAACTCTCGATTGATGGATCCCTGGCAATTCTTTCCGATCCAGTCGCCGGCCCGGGACGAGAATTTTTCGATCGCACTCCTGGCAAGGGTCTGCTCTTGTGGAGCAAGCGCCTCCATCAAGGTTTCCAGCTGCCGCACGTCACCCCGCGCAATCGCCGAGTTCAACGTTGCATTCGGACCGTCCAGACTCTGAAGACCCCACGGATCCACGTACGCCAAAGGGTTGCCGTGCACATAGGGATAGGTCGACAAGCTGCCGGCCGCGAGCCCGATGGGGTCTGACTGCGTGTATCGCCCATCCTCCGAGCTGTAGTAGCGAAAGTAGTTGTAGAACAGCCCCGATTCCTGGTCTGCGTACTGCCCAGGGAAACGCAGGTTGAAGGTGAAATGCCCCAGCCCGCTCGGGTTGGTTTCTGGTGCGGCCGTCCCGAACGGCTCCGAAATCCATCGCCAGCGGACGACGTTGCTCTTGTCGACGATCACGCGCGGCGTGTTCAAGTGATCGGCGTGGATCCTGTACACGAGCGGGTCACCGCTTGGGTTCGCCGGGTCAGGCGTGAAGACGGCAACCGGGATGTCGTCCAACCACACGTACTCGCGCAGCGCCGCTCCGTTCTTGTCGTACTCGCCCAAGAGATGCCCCGCCGTGTCGTAGGCGAAGTTCACGGTGCTCTGCGGCCCCGTGCTGCTGACCTTGCGCACCCGCCGTCCATCCGCGTCGTACGTGTAGGTCGTCGTGACGCCCGCCTTCGTGAGCGTGGCCATCCGGCCCTGCAGGTTGTAGGTCGCCGAGTAGCTGGCGGCGACGGCGGCCTGAGATACCGCCAGCATCGCCATCGCAATGAGTTTCTTGAGATTGAGGGGCATGGTCCTTCCTGTTCCATCGAGTTCTGATGGCGGAAAGCCTCGGCCCGCATTTTGAAGAAACTTTGCACAAGACCCCGCCGGCAGCGGGCGCCGGCCAGTGAAAACGAAGTCTCGGTCGATCGGCTACCCACCGCTGCGCCCCCCTCGCCAACGCCGCCCCTCGCCCAGTGCCTTCAGCTTCGCCTCGGCCATCGCCCGGCTCTTCGCGCGACTCAGCTTTGCAAGCCTCTTTGGAAGATGGAAGGCGCGGCCGCGCTGCAGTTCGTTTGTCGCCGCGCCTCAGGCCGGGTTCATGGCAGCGAAGGTGGCCTCGTAGCGACCATCGCGCTCAGCCCAGCGCCTGGCGAAATCCCGCTCGAGCAGAACCTCGCCACGCGGTATATCGCCGGCATCCAGGATCCGGAGCACCTCGGCCACGTAGTCGTCCAGCGGCATCGCGCGCGGGTCGCGGGCCTGCTGTGCGCCGGTGAGCTCGGTCTGCACATAGGGTGGAGAGAGCTCCAGCACTTCCACCGGGATGGGCCGCAGCTGGTGCCGCATCGACTGCAGCCACGAATGCAGGAAGGCCTTGCTGGCGCAGTAGGTCGGGAAGTCAGCGCGCGGGACGAACGCCAGCGCGGAACTGGTGGCAAGAAAGGCCGCGTGCGGCTTGTCCTTGATCAGTGGAAGGAAGGCTGCCGCCGTGCGCATCACGCCCAGAATGTTCGTCCGCACGATCGCTTCGGCGTCATCGGCCCGCCATGCATCGGAGGCCATGTCTTCAGTGCGCGAAATGCCGGCGTTGGCGAGCAGCACGTTCAATTCAGGAAAGCGCTCGCGCAGCTCGATGGACAGCCGCGACAACGACGCAGCGTCGTCGACATCGAGCTGCAGGCCCACAAGGCCGGGCCTGGCGCCGGTGATGTCGTCGAGCAGGGCCTGGCGGCGCCCTGTGATGACGACGCGGTTGCCGCGGTCGTGCAGGGCCTCGGCCAGTGCGCGGCCGATTCCGCTGGTGCCGCCCGTCACGAGGATGGTGTTGCCGGTGAGTTTCATGGGTGTTGCTTCAGGGTAGGTGGTTTGGGTTGCTGCGAAGCCGCAACACGGATCAACACGTTCTCCCTGCCCCCGGCAGCCATGCAAGCACCGGCCTGGAACACCAGGCGGACGAGCAGCGTTGGAAGGTGGGACATGCCGGGCAGATTCAATCCCGGCAAGACAGAACATGTGGTCATCGAAACGGCGTCGCAAATCATCGAGAACTGCCCTGCTGGGCTCCTCTCGACAAAGGACGCGTTGGATGACGGTAACGCCTACGGCAGTCGCCTGGCGGCGACTGCGGGCGAGAGTTTATAGGCCGATCGAGGACGGGGTCAAGGCTGTGGCTCCCGGACCCTGGCGTCTAGCGGACATGCCGGGCCGATTGCGTGAAGTGCGCCGACAGGGCCTCGAGACTCGCCGGAATCCGGTACGCATGCGGGGTGTACCACGGCATCATCGAGCGCACCCGCATGCCCGTGGTGACGGCGCGCGACACCAGGCGGTGCTTGAGCCGGACGCGGCACCGATCGCCGTGTCGCGGAATGTCGGCGGCGCACATGATCTTCTCGCAGTCACTGAAGAACCTGAACATGTGGCGCTGCGCAAACCAGCACATGCGGACGCGGTGCAGGTAGTCGCCGTAGAGATGCTGGTACACGTCGAAGGCGACGTTGCGATGCTCGACCTCCTCGAGCATGTGCCACTTGAAGAGAGTGCCGAACGCGGGGTTCGTGCGCTTGTGGTCGTACAGGCCGCTGCCCAGCAGGTTCAGGCCGAGTTGCGTGGTGAACGACTCGAACCCTTCGATGTAGCCGATGCGGAACCGGTCGCTCCGCCCGGACAAGTAGCCGTCGAAGTCACGCTTCAGCTGGTCGACGCGCTCCTGCAGGCCGGGGTAGCCATGCGCCAGCACGACCTTGTTGAAGTCTGAGTGCTGCTGGTAGTGCTGGGCTTCCTGCCGGCAGAAGCGGTCGGCATCTTCACGCAGTTTCTCGTCGCGGATGCGATCGATCACCCTCCGCAACGACTTGACGAAAAACGGCTCCAGGTGAGCCACGTAAAGCCCGATGGCGCTGTGCTGGTAGGACAGCTGGGCATTGCCGGCGATGTACAGCGGATGGAATTCGTCGCCGGCCGGGACAGCGAACTTCATCGTCCGCACGGGAATGGAATGCACTCGAGCCTCTGTCGAACGGGCCCGAGCCGCCGCGGCGGGACGGCTCTACAAGCCGGCGGCGAATATACCGGAGTCGCCGTCAAGTCTTCATCCGCCTCCTCGCCAGCGCCGCCCCCTCCCCCAGCGCCTTCAGCTTCGCCTCCGCCACCGCCCGGCTCATCGGCGCGAGGCCGCAATTCGTGCACGGGATCAGCCGCTCCTTCGGCACGAACTGCAGCGCGCGGCCGATGGTGTCGGCCACTTCCTCGGGCGTCTCGATGGTGTCGCTCGCGACGTCGATCACGCCGACCATCACGTCCTTGCCGGCCAGCAGCGCCATCAGGTCAGGCGGCACGTGCGAATGGATGCACTCCAGGCTCACCTGGTCGATGCGGCTCGCGGCCAGCGCCGGGAACACCTTCTCGTATTGCCGCCACTCGTCGCCCAGCGTCTTCTTCCAGTCGACATTCGCCTGGATGCCGTAGCCATAGCAGATGTGCACCGCGGTCGTGCAGCGCAGCCCCTCGGCCGCGCGCTCCAGCGCCTTCACGCCCCACTCGGCTGCCTCTTCCATGTAGACGTTGAAGGCCGGCTCGTCGAACTGCACGATGTCGACGCCGTCGGCCTCGAGCGCCCGCGCCTCCTGGTTCAGCAGCTCGGCGAACGCGAAGGCCATCTTCACGCGGTCGCCGTAGAAGCGGTCGGCGACGGTGTCGACGATCGTCATCGGGCCGGGCAGCGTGAACTTGATCTTGCGCTGCGTGTGCGCGCGCAGGAAGCGCGCCTCGGTCTCGTGCACACGGCCGGTCAGGCTCAGCTTGCCGACCACCTGCGGCACCATCGCCTTGTAGCGGTCGCGCCGGATGCCCATCTCGACCTTGTGCTCGAAGTCGATGCCCGCCACGCGCTCCAGGAAACCGTGCACGAAGTGCTGGCGCGACTGCTCGCCGTCACCGATCACCGACAGGCCCGCATCCTCCTGCGCCTTGATCCACAGCAGCGTCGCATCGAGCTTGGCCTGCGCCAGCGCATCGCCCTCGGCCTTCCACGTGGGCCACAGCTTGCCGGTCTCGGCGAGCCAGGCGGGTTTCGGCAGGCTGCCGGCGAGGGTGGCTTCGAACATTCGGACATCTCCTGTCATCGGGTGCAACGAGGGGTGCGCAAGGCGTCGCGTCCTACGACGCTGCGCGCGGACGGCCGACAGGCTGGCGCGCATCGGCCCGCTACCTTGGGCGGCTCGGCGATTGTCCGCCGCCTTCGGAGATTCCCCTTGCCGACTTCCCCTACCCCTCGCGCCGCCGGGTCCACCCCGCCCCGTTCCACGCTGGCCTCGGTGCTCGCGGTCCTGCTGATGCTGTCCGGGCTGGCGCTCGCGGGCGGCGGGGCCTGGTTGATCGCACTGGGCGGCAGCCCGTACTACGTCGCGGCCGGCATCGCCGCCCTCGCCTGCGGCGTGCTGCTGTGGCGCCAGCACGCCGCGGCGCTGTGGGTGTTCAGCAGCCTGCTGCTCGCCACGCTCGGCTGGGCACTGTGGGAATCGGGTCTCGACTGGTGGCCGCTCGCGGCCCGCCTCGATGTGCTGTTCGTGCTCGGGCTGCTGCTGGTGCTGCCGCCGGTCGCGCAGTCGCTGCGGCTGCCGGGCTGGCGCGGCGCGCGCGGCGTGCTGGCGCTGCTGTTGCTGGCATCGGCCGGCGTGGCGGTCGCCTCGTGGACGGTCGACCGCCACGACCTCGCCGGCAGCCTGCCGCCGGCCACCGCGCAGGCGGCGTCCGATGCCGCCTCGGGCGTGCCGATCGGCGAATGGCATGCCTACGGCCGAAGCGGCCTCGGCCAGCGCTGGTCGCCGCTGTCGCAGATCACGCCGGACAACGTCGGCTCGCTGCAACTGGCCTGGCAGTTCCGCACCGGCGATGTGCGCGGACGCCCCGGCGATCCGGTGGAGACCACCTTCGAAGTGACGCCGCTGAAGATCGGCAACCGGCTCTACCTGTGCACGCCGCACCAGTCGGTGATCGCGCTCGATGCCACCACCGGCGCACAGGTCTGGCGCTACGACCCGCAGATCCAGGGCGAGCTCGCGCTGCAGCACCTGACCTGCCGCGGCCTGTCGTACCAGCCGCCGCGCGCTGCGGCGGCGGCGGCCGCGGCGTCGTCCGCGGCACCGTCGACCGCCACCGACGTCTCGCCGCTGCGTGCCGGCGAGCTCGTCGCCGCCACCGCCGCCGGCGCGAAGGCCGTCGACGCCTGCCCCGCCAAGCTCTTCATGCCGACCGCCGACGGCCGGCTGATCGCGCTCGACCCCGAGACCGGCGCGGTCTGCCGCAGCTTCGGCGGCGGGCGCGGCCAGATCGACCTGTGGGCCCACATGCCGAACCTGAAGCCGGGCTCGTACTACGCCACATCGCCGCCGGTGGTCACGCAGAAGCTGGTGATCGTCGGCGGCACGGTGCTCGACAACTTCTCGACCCAGGAGCAGTCGGGCGTGATCCGCGCGTTCGACATCGACACCGGCGCGCTGGTCTGGAACTGGGATTCGGGCAAGCCCGAAGCCACCGCGCCGCTCGCGGCCGGCCAGAACTACACGCCGAACTCGCCGAACAGCTGGTCGATCTCGAGCGTCGACGAAGCCCTCGGCATGGTGTACGTGCCGATGGGCAACCAGCCGCCCGACCAGTGGGGCGGCCGGCGCAGCCCGGCGGTGGAGCAGTACTCGTCGTCGGTGGTCGCGCTCGACCTGGCCACCGGCCGCGCGCGCTGGGTGTTCCAGACGGTGCACCACGACCTGTGGGACTACGACGTGCCGGCGCAGCCCAGCCTGGTCGACCTGACGGTCAACGGCGCGACGGTGCCGGCGCTGGTGCAGCCGACCAAGCAGGGCGAGCTCTTCGTGCTCGACCGCCGCAGCGGCCAGCCGATCCTGCCGGTCACCGAAGTGCCGTCGCCGCAGGGCGCGGCCACCGGCGACCACACCGCGCCGACGCAGCCGCGCTCGGCGCTGTCGTTCGAGCCGAAGCCGTTGACCGGCGGCCAGATGTGGGGCGCGACGCTGTTCGACCAGCTCGCGTGCCGCATCGCCTTCCACCGGCTGCGTTACGAAGGCCGCTTCACGCCGCCGTCCGAAGGCGGCTCGCTGGTCTACCCCGGCAACTTCGGCGTCTTCAACTGGGGCAGCATCGCGGTCGACCCGGTGCGCCAGATCGCGTTCACGACGCCGACCTACCTCGCCTTCGTGTCGAAGCTGGTGCCGCGGCCGGACGACCGCGCGCTGATGGTGCAGGGCGAGGGCGAACCGAAGGGACCGCTGCCGGCGCTGAACGAGAACTTCGGCGCGCCGTTCGCCGCGAAGATGAGCGCGTTCACGTCGCCGCTGGGCATCCCGTGCCAGCAGCCGCCGTGGGGCTTCGTGGCCGGCGCCGACCTGCGCACCGGGCAGGTCGCATGGAAGCACCGCAACGGCACGGTGCGCGACCTGTCGCCGCTGCCGCTGCCGTTCCGCATGGGCGTGCCCAACATCGGCGGGCCGATGCTGACGGCCGGCGGCGTCGCCTTCCTGTCGGGCACGCTGGACGACTACGTGCGCGGCTACGACGCGACCACCGGCCGCGAGCTGTGGAAGCAGCGCCTGCCGGCCGGCGGCCAGGCGACGCCGATGACCTATGCGGGCGCCGACGGGCGGCAAGTGCTGCTGGTGATCGCGGGCGGGCACGGCTCGACCGGCACGCGGCCCGGGGATTACGTCCTCGCCTACACTCTGCCGCGGTGATCGACACCAGGACTCCCCAGGACATTCCCATGCAAACCACCGCCTCCGGCCTCCAATACGAAGACACCGTTCCCGGCACCGGCGCCGAAGCGCAAGCCGGCCAGCACGTCAGCGTGCATTACACCGGCTGGCTCTACAACAACGGCGTCAAGGGCGCCAAGTTCGACAGCAGCAAGGACCGCAACGACCCGTTCGAGTTCGGCCTCGGCGCCGGCATGGTGATCAAGGGCTGGGACGAAGGCGTACAAGGCATGAAGGTCGGCGGCACGCGCGTGCTGGTGATCCCGCCGCAGCTCGGCTACGGTGCCCGCGGCGCCGGCGGCGTGATCCCGCCGAACGCGACCTTGATGTTCGAAGTGGAACTGCTGGGCGTTTGATCAAGCAACACCCGCGGAACCGGCTTTGCCGGGCCGCCGGGTGGCGCCCCTTGGGGGCAGGAGCGCAGCGACTGGGGGGCCCACATTGATCCGCTACGACATCACGCACACCACGACGTACCGCTATTCGAAGCCGGTGCGCTTCGGCGAGCACCGCGTGATGTTCCGCCCGCGGGACAGCCATGACCTGCGCGTGCTGGCGACCGACCTTCAGGTCAGCCCCGATGCCAGCGTGCGGATGATCCAGGACCCGTACTCGAACTCGATCGCGCTGGTGCAGCCGCTGGTCGAGGCCGCCGAGTTGAGCTTCGTCTGCTCGTTCACGATCGAGCATGCGAGCAGCCACAACCTCGAACTGCCGCTGTCGCCGTCCGCCGAATTCTTTCCGTTCTCGTACTCGGTCGACGAGCGCTTCGACCTCGAGCACTACCTGCGCCCGCACCACGACGACCCGCACGGCCGGCTCACCGCATGGGCCCGCCAGTTCATCCGCACCGACGGCCCGACCGGCACCCGCGACATGCTGGTGCGCATGAACCAGCACATCCGCGACCATTTCACGTATGCCGATCGCGACGAGGAAGGCACGCAGGACCCGCTGAAGACGCTGACGCTGAACAGCGGCAGCTGCCGCGACTTCGCGCTGCTGATGATGGAGGCGGTGCGGCGGCTCGGTGTCGCGGCCCGTTTCGTGTCGGGCTACCTCTACGACCCGGCGCTCGACCCGGCCGGGGCGCCACGCGATGGCGCCGACGGCAACGACACGGTCCCCACCACCGGTGCCGGCGCCACGCACGCCTGGCTGCAGGTCTACCTGCCCGGTGCCGGCTGGCTGCCGTTCGACCCGACCAACAACCTGCTCGGCGGCTCGCAGCTGGTGCGCGTCGGCGTCGCGCGCGATCCGAAGCAGGCCGCGCCGATCTCGGGCAGCTGGTTCGGCGATGCCGATGCGTACATCGGCCTGCAGGTCGACGTGAAGGTCACGCGGACCGGCTGATTCCGCTCGACGGCGGTCTCAGGCCTGCCGTCTCAGGCCCTGGACACGGGCCGGTGCCCGTGCTCGAACGGCGGACGGCCGACCGGGTCGTCGTTCTCGTTCTCGTGCGGCTCGCCGCCGCTGGCCATCGCGTGGTACTCCTCCATCAGCTTGGCCTTGCGCGACGCGAGCCGCGTGCCCACCGACTTCAGGTCGACCTTGGCCTTCTTCGCCTTCGGGAAGATCTTGCCGTGCTCTTCCTCGACGTGCGCATCGATGTGCTTGCCGAGCACGATGACCTTGGCGTCGAACTGGTCGTCGGCCGGCGTCATCGCCGAGATCTCGGCGATCAGCTCGCGCGCGCTCGCATGCTCGACCTCGGCCTGGTCGACCAGCGCGTCGTCGCCGATCGCGGCGCGCACCGCCGGGTAGAAGATCTCTTCCTCGATCTGGCCGTGCACCGTCAGCTCGGTGCAGATGCGCTCGGCCACCGCGCGGCGTTCGCCTTCGGTGTTGCTGCGGTCGCTCAGCTGGTGGAACGCGATGAACAGCTTCTTGATCGCGATGTGGTCGGCCTTCAGCATCTCGATGGCGTCGAAGCGCGAGGGCTTGGCTCGGGGGCGAGGAGCGGCTGGCATGGGGATCTCCTTTCAATGCGACTTCAACGTTGGATTGACTGCATTCAGGCGAGCGTGGCCACAACCCGGTGCCGTGCACCGTCATCGACAAATGGCACGCCGCCCTCGGGGGGAACGGGGTTCCCGTCGTGCTGCAGCGACCAGGTGCCCTGGCCCTGCTCGCGCTTCGACGGGTTGTTGACTTCGACCTCGTAGACGGTCTTGCCGCGCCGCAGCGTGACGCTGAAGCCCGGCCAGGCGGCCGGCACCACCGGCGCGACGTGCAGCACGCCGCCGCGCACGCGCACGCCCAGCAGCTCTTCGATGCCGATGCGCCAGTACCAGCCGGCCGCGCCCGTGTACCAGGTCCAGCCGCCCTTGCCGGTGTGCGGCGATTCGCCGTAGATGTCGGCCGGCATCACGTAAGGCTCGACGCGGTAGCGCTGCACCGCAAGCCGCGAATCGCTCTTGCCGATCGGGTTCAGCATCGCGTACAGCGGGTACGCGCGCCGGGCATCGCCGAGCCGCGCAAAAGCCATCGCGGTCCACACCGCGGCGTGCGTGTACTGCCCGCCGTTCTCGCGGATGCCGGGCACGTAGCCCTTGATGTAGCCGGGGTCGTGCGCGGTCTTGTCGAAGCTCGGCGTGAACAGCCGGATCAACTGCGACTCGCGGTCGACCAGCATCTCGTCGACCTTCTCCATCGCGTCGCGCGCGCGCTGCGGGTCGGCACCGCCGGCGATCACCGCCCAGCTCTGCGACAGCGAATCGATGCGGCATTCGTCGTTCGACGCCGAGCCGAGCGGCGTGCCGTCGTCGAAGTAGGCGCGCCGGTACCACTGGCCGTCCCAGGCGTTGGCGTCGACCGCCGTCATCAGCTCCTGCGACAGCAGCGTCCATTCGGAGACCAGGTCGGCGCGCTCGCGGCGCATCGCGATCGGCATGAATTCGTCGAGCACCGACTTCAGGAACCAGGCCATCCAGACGCTCTCGCCCTGGCCCTTCCAGCCGACCCGGTTCATGCCGTCGTTCCAGTCGCCGCAGCCCATCAGCGGCAGCCCGTGCACGCCGCGACCGCGGCTCACCTGGATCGCCCGCACGCAGTGCTCGAACAGGCTCGCGCTCTCGTGCGAGACCGTCGGCTCGAAGTACTGGCTCTCCTCGTGCGGCGGCAGCTGCGGGCCTTCGAGGAAGGAGACCGTCTGGTCGAGCACCGCCTCGTCGCCGGTCACCGACACGTAGTACGCCACCGCATACGGCAGCCACAGCCGGTCGTCCGAGAAGGTGGTGCGCACGCCCTTGCCGCTCGGCGGGTGCCACCAGTGCTGCGCGTCGCCCTCGACGAACTGCTGGGCCGCCGCGCGCAGCAGGTGGTCGCGCGCGAAGCCGGGCCACGCATGCACCAGTGCCATCACGTCCTGCAGCTGGTCGCGGAAGCCGTAGGCGCCGCCCGCCTGGTAGAAGCCGCAGCGGCCCATGCAGCGGCTGCTCAGCACCTGGTACAGCAGCCAGCGGTTCAGCATCAGGTCGAGCGAACGGTCGGGCGTGTGCACCTCGACCGCGCCGAGCAGTTCGTCCCACTGCGCCTTCACATGCGCCAGCGCCTGGTCGGCGTCGCGCGTGGTCATGCGCACCAGCTCGTCGGCGCCGGCGAGGCTGGCGGCCTGGCCGAACGCGAACACCACCGTGTCGGACTCGCCCGGCTCCAGCTTCAGCTCGACCTGCATCACCCAGCACGGGTCGGGGCCGACACCGGCGGCCTGGCGCAGCGTGCGCTGCGACTCCAGCGCCTGCGGCGCGCCGAGCCCCTGGCCGATGCCGATGAATTCGGCGCGGTCGCAGGTCCAGCCGCTGACCGGGTGCGAGCTGCCGAGCCACGCGATGTCGCGCCCGAAGTCGGCGTTCATCGGGTTGCGCGCATACAGCGTGGTCGACGCATTGCGGCCGGCCCAGGTCGACAGCAGGTCGACCTTGCCGCTGCGGTTGTCGCCCAGGCACAGGTTGACGTAGAGCGTCAGCGTCAGCGTGCGGCGGCGCGCGCTGCGGTTGGCCACCCGCAGGCGCATCAGCTTGGCCGGCCGGTCCCACGCGACGAAGTGCGTCAGCTCCGACTCGATGCCCTCGGCCTGCGTCGTGTAGCGGCTGTAGCCGGCGCCGTGCGCGCATTCGTGCGTCGCGCCGGGTGCGCTGCGCGGCTGCGCGGTCGGCGTCCAGTACGCGCCGGTCGCGCGGTCCTGCAGGTACAGGATCTCGGACGACGGATCGACGAGCGCATCGTTCGACCACGGCGTCAGCTGGTTCTCGCGCGCATTGATGCGCCAGGTGAAGGCCGAACCGCTCTCAGACACCAGCGTGCCGATCTGCGGGCTCGCCATCACGTTGACCCAGGGCGCCGGCGTGGTGCGGCCCGGCGGCAGCACGATGCGGTACTCCTTGCCGTCGGGCGTGAAGCCGCCGGTGCCGTTGAAGAACTGCAGCTCCGCGGTGGCGGTCGGCTCGGACGGCGCACCGCCCTGCGCCAACGGCGCGCGCAGCGGCATCGTCTGCGGCAGCGGCGGCACCTCGCGCGGCGCGCGCCGGCGCAGCTGGTCGCCCAGCAGGCCCTGGCCGCCGCGCAGCAGCACGCGGCACAGCGTCATCAGCAGGCGGCGCTCGTCGTCGGGCAGGCGGTCGCCGCGCAGCACGTAGATGCGGCCGCCGGCGGCCGGCGCGTCCGGGCCGGCGCCGGCCTGGCGCACCATGTTCTCGATCGCATGCTGCATGTCGTCGGAGTACGAGGTGGCGCGGTCGTTCAGCACCACGATGTCGACCTCGAACGACCGCGCCTTCCAGAAGTGGTGGCCGCGCACCATCTGCTGCACCAGCGGCAGGTCGTCGTTCGAATCGATGGTGACGAGCAGGATCGGCCGGTCGCCCGAGATGCCGTAGCGCCACAGCGCCCGCTGCGACAGCTGGTTGCCGCGCATGAACTCGGTGCCGGGGCGGAACGTGGTGTCGGAGAACATCAGGTAGGCCGACAGCGCCTGGAAGTGCGTCGCCTCCTCGCTGCCGACGCCCAGCTGGTGCAGCTTGGCCTGCGCATACACCCACGAGCGCGAGATCTCGCGCTGCAGCGCGCTGAACGAGCCGAGCCGCTGCCAGGTGCGGCTCGCGCTCTCGCGGTCGGCGCCGAAGGCCAGCACGAACGCGACGCGGGCCGACTGGCCCGGCTTCAGCTCGAGGGTCTGGCGCAGGCACAGCACCGGGTCGAGCACCGCGCCGGTCGTCATCGCGAGGCCGCCCTGCTCGGTCATCGCGATCGGCTCGCGCTTGCTGCGACCGCGGCCGATCACCGTGCGGCGGTCGGTGTCGTACGACAGCGGCCCGGCCTGCGTGCCCTCGACCACCGCGCCGAGGATCGCGGTCGGTGCCGACTCGTGCGACGCGCGCGGGCGCCGCGTGGCCAGCAGCGCGCCGCGCGCCGCGTCGTACTCGGTGGTGATGAACAGGTTCGAGAAGGCCGGGTGCGCCATGTCGGCATTGCGCTGGTTCAGCACCACCTCGCCGAGCGCGCTGACCTCGACGCGGCGCACGCCATGGCCTTCGTTGGTCAGCTTCAGCGTGCGGATCTCGGCGTCTTCCTGCTGCGCGACCACCACCTCCAGGCTGCTGCGGATGCCGTGCTGGCGCAGGTCGAACTGCGCGCGTGCCTCGGCGAACTCGACCGACTGGTGATCCGGCTCGCTGAAGGTCGGCGCGAGCGTGGCCGACCACAGCACGCCCGAATCGGCATCGCGCAGGTAGATGAAGAGGCCGCAGTCGTCGAGCACGCGGTCTTCGCGCCAGCGCGTGATGTCGAGGTCGGCGCATTCGCTGTAGCCGGAGCCGCTGGCGGTCAGCGCGGTCGCGTAGCGTCCGTTCGACATCAGGTGCACCGCCGGGCGGCGCAGGTCGCTGGCCTGCACCCGGCGCACGCGCTGCGTCGAATGGCGGGCCAGCTTGTCGTGGCGCTCCGGCGCCGCGGTGCTGTCGCGCGCGATCACCACCGAACCGGCCACCTGCTCCTGCAGCAACAGGTCGAAGGCGTTCATCTCGGGCTCGCGGTGGAAGCGGTCGGCCAGGCTGTCCGGCGTCAGCAGCGCGGTCAGCGCGAGCAGGCTCATCGCCTGGTGGTGCGCCATGTGGCTCTTGACGATCGCGCACTTCTCGTCCTCGCCGAGGCGCTCGGCGGTGAAGTCGATCGCCTCGTAGAAGCCGTGCGGCCCGAGCGCGCCGAGCCTGGCGAGCGCGGCGAAGTTCTGCCGCACCTCGGCCGGCGCGAACGGCGCGGCCAGCGCGGTCGCGTATGGCGCGACCACCAGCTGGCGGTCCATGCCGCGCTTCAGGCTCAGCGCCGGCGCGCCGGACGGCCCGTACTGGTAGGTCAGCTCGACGTCGCGCACGTTGAGGCCCGACTCGGAAATGCCCCAGGGCACGTTCTGCTCGCGGCCGTAGCGGATCTGCTCGGCGATCGCGTTGTGGCAGGTCTGGTGCAGCAGGCTGCCGGGCGGCGTCTTCATCACCAGCGCCGGCATCAGGTACTCGAACATCGAGCCCGACCACGAGATCAGCACCGGGCCGGCGGCCACCAGGCCCATGTGGCGGCCGAGCCGGAACCAGTGGTCGACCGGCACGTCGCCCTTGGCCGCGGCGAGGTAGCTGCCGAGCCGCGATTCGGACGCCAGCAGGTCGTAGCGTCCTTCGTCGAGCTGGTGCTCGGCGACGCGGTAGCCGATCGAGAACAGCTTGCGCCGCGCATCGAACAGGAAGCCGAACTGCATGCCGCGCCAAGCGGCCTCGGCCTGTGCCGCGCAGGCGTCCAGGTCGGCGAGCCAGGCTGCGGTGGCGATGCGCGCCTCGGCGCAGGCCTTCAGCGCGGCCGCCAGCGGCAGCGCGGCCGCTGCAACCTGGCCCGGCTGCTGCGCGGCGGCCTTCAGCGCCGATTCGACCTCGATCAGGTGCACCGGCACGTCGCCGACGCAGGGCACCCGTGCGAGCAGCGGGCCGAGCGTACCGCCGAGCAGCTCCGGCGCCTGCTGCTGCAGCGTTCCGAACGCGGCGTCGACCGCCCACGGGCAGTGGCGCTGCAGGTCGTCGAGGTGCGCCGCCAGCGCATGGCACAGCCGCTCGGCCTCGTCGACGACCGGCTTCAACGCACCGGCGCCCTGCGTGGCGCCGTCGGCGCTGCCGAACGCATAGGCCTCGAGCAGCTCCTTCAGGTGCCCTGCGAGCTGGGCCGCCCCGGCCAGCGCGCGGCCGGCGTCGGCCGGCGTGGCCGGGTCGGCCTGCAGCAGCTTGGTGCCCAGGTCGGCCACCGCCCGGTCGATCTCGGCCGGGCTGACGTTGCCGCGCGGCGCGCCCTTGTCGCCCCGCGGGCTGCCGGCGCGCAGGCTGCGCCATGCCGACTGCAGCTCCAGGAAGCTGTCGCGCGGCCCGGCCAGCCGCTCCGGTCCGACCACCGGGCGTTCGCGCTCTTCTTGCAGCGCGCGCGCCACGACGACCAGGTGGGCCGCGAGGTTGCCGCTGTCGACCGACGACACGTAGCGCGGCTCCAGCGGCCGCAGGTACTGGGTCTCGTACCAGTTCAGCAGGTGGCCGTTGTAGGTCTCGAGCTTCGCCATGCTGCCGAGCGTGGCCTTCATGCGCGCGAGGAAATCGCCGCCGGCCAGCCAGCCGAGGTCGCGCGCGCGCGTCAGCGCCAGCAGGTACAGCCCGATGTTGGTCGGCGAGGTGCGGTGCGCGACCACCTCTTCCGGCTCGAACTGCACGTTGTCCGGCGGCAGGTGGTTGTCGGCCGGGCCGACGTAGTCCTCGAAGAAGCGCCAGGTGCGGCGCGCGATGCGGCGGAATTCGCGCAGGTCCTGGTCGCCGGCGAGCCGGCCGGCCAGCAGCACCGGCGAGCTGATCGCGACCGCGATCACCGGCGCCAGCCACCACGCGGCGAGCAGCGGCGCGGCCGCGACGATCGCGTCGCGGTTGAACAGCAGGATCAACGCGCTGGACGCGATCAGCGGCAGCGTCGCGCTGCTGATGGCCCAGCTGAACTGCCGCAACTGCCCGCCCGCCGCCGCCTTGGCCTGCGCCGCGGTGCGCCATTCGAGCATCTTGCGTTGCGAGACGAAGGTGCGCCAGACCGCCCGCGCGATCGCGTCGGCCATCACGCAGGCGCTCTGCGCCAGCAGCACCAGCTCGATCAGCGCATGGCCGGCGACATGGCCGAGCTCGCGCGTCAGCTGGATCGGCCGGTTGCTGCGCACGCCCTTCGGTACCGGCGCGAACAGCGCCGAGAACCAGCCGAGCAGCCCGGGCAGGCTGATCGACGCCAGCACCAGCGCGAGCCACGCGAGCGGCTGCGCGGCCGGGTCGATGAAGGCCACGATGACCAGCGCGAACGACGCGATCGGCAGCAGCGAGCGCCGCAGGTTGTCGAGCATCTTCCAGCGGTTCAGCGGCGACAGCGGCTCGGCGCGCACGCCCAGCAGCCACGGCAGCAGTTGCCAGTCGCCGCGCACCCAGCGGTGCGCGCGGGCCGCGGCGACCTCGGAGTGCGACGGCGAATCCTCGAAGAACGCGACATCGCTGACCAGCGCGCAGCGCGCGAACGCGCTCTCGAACAGGTCGTGGCTGAGCAGCGCGTTCTCGGGCACCCGGCCCGACAGCGCGGTGTGGAAGGCCTGCAGGTCGTACAGCCCCTTGCCGGTGTAGGTGGCTTCGCCGAAGGTGTCCTGGTAGGTGTCGGAGATCGCGGCCGCGTACGGGTCGACGCCGGCGCCGCTGGAGAAGATCCAGCGGAACACCGAATGGTCCTCGGCCTGCGGCAGCAGGAACGAGATGCGCGGCTGGAACAGCGCGTAGCCGCGCTCGACGCGGCCGGTCTGCGGGTCGATCTGCGGCCGGTTCAGCGGATGGGCGGCGGTGCCGACCAGCCGGGCCACCGAACCGACCGGCATGCGCGTGTCGGCATCGAGCGTGATCACGTAGCGCACGCCGCGCGGCACGCGCTCGGCACTGCCGTCCTCGAACACGTACGAGGTGCCGGGTTCGCCGATCAGCAGGCGGTTGAATTCGTCGAGCTTGCCGCGCTTGCGCTCCCAGCCCATCCAGGCGCCTTCGTTCTCGTTCCAGCAGCGCGAGCGGTGGAACAGGTAGAAGCGGTCCTCGACGCGGCCGTCGGTGGCCATGCCGTTGGCGGTGCCGGCCTGCAGCGGGTAGCGCAGGTTCAGCAGCGCCACGGCCTCGCGCGCCTTCGCGAGCAACGCGGCGTCGGTCTCGAGCGACTGGTCGGGCGCGTCGCGCCAGTCGGTCAGCAGCCCGAAGCGCAGCTGGTCGTCGCGGTTCGACAGGTAGTGGCGCTCCAGCTCGCCGACCTGGTGCTCGACCTGGTCGAGTTGGGTCAGCATCGTCGGCACCACCACCATCGTCTTGCACTGCGGCGGCAACCCGTGCGAGAACTCCAGGCGCGGCAACTGCGCCGGCCTGAACACCCGGCCGAGGATGCGGTTGATCAGCAGCACCGCGATCTCGGAGGCCGGCCAGACCGCCAGCAGGAAGATCACGAAGGCCGGCAGCGACACGTGCTCTTCGCCGTAGCCGGCGCGGAAGGCCAGCGCGGTGAACGCGAAGGTCAGCGACAGCACCAGCGCGGCGTACAGCACCAGGCGGGTGTGCGGCACCGCGTCTTCGATGCGGCGCAGCGGGTTCGGCGTCAGGCCGATGCTGCGCTCCAGCTCGGGCCGGCGGTCGGACAGCAGCCAGCGGCCGATGTCGGTGTCCTCGCCGTCCTGGCCGGCATCGCTGCCCGCCTCGGTGCCACGGGCGCGCCCGCGGCCGAAGCGGTCGACGACCAGCTCGGCGAGGTCGGGCTCCGGCAGCCCGCTGCGCAGGCTCAGCCGCTCCAGCTCCAGCCGGTACAAGGCCTTCGAATGCGGGTCCATGCGCGCGTAGACGCTGTTGCGCTGCAGTGCGCGGTCGACCAGCGAGGTCTTCGCGAAGATGTCGACCCAGTCGCTCAGCTCGATCGCCTTCACGCTGCGGAAGATGTTGCGCACCCGCACGTCGAGCATCGTGCGCACGACCAGGTCATCTTCGATCGCGCCGGCCTGGTGGACGATGCCGACGCCTTCGGCATGCGCGCCGCCGGCGATGCTGGCCGGATCGTCGTAGCGGCGGCGCTGCGCCAGCTGGCCGAGGTAGGCCTGGCGGAACACCGGCGACGCGTTCTTCAGGTCAGGCACCGCGGACGCGGCCTTCTGCGTCGGCCCGCGCGACGACGAGGCCAGCGCCGCATCGGCCACCAGGTCGGCCGCATGCGCGCCACGGTGGATCTCGAGGATCTGCTCGGCACAGGCCCGCAGCTGGCGGATCAGCAGGAAGTTCAGGATCGGCGCGAGCAGCGCCAGCTCGCGCAGCATCAGCGGGTGCACCTTCTGGTACTCGACCAGCACGTGCACCAGCTCGTCGGCTTCGAAGTCGAAATCGCAGGCCTCGAGGTAGAAGTGCGAGAACAACTCGATGCGCGCGCGCGACGGGTGGCCGCCGGTCTGGTAGGCCGGCAGGCCGCGCACCGCCTTGTCGGGCAGTTGCTGGCTCAGCGCGGTCTGGATGCGCTCGATGACATAGAAGTTGTCGACCAGCCACTGCGCCGCCTGCGACAGCGAGCGCTGTTCGTCGGTGAAGGTCTCGATCTGCCGCACGCAGGCGCGCAATTCCTCGATCGCGCGCGTCAGCTCGCTCTTGAAGCGGGCACGGCGCACCGAGCGCGAAGGCGCATCCCAGCGCGAGAACGCGCCGGCGAACTCCTCGATCGCCGCAGGCAGCGCGAAATCGAATCCCTCGTAGACCGTGATCGAGGGATTCATCGGCCCACCCCCGAAGGCGCCTCGCCGCGCACCGTCAATGTCGTTGCGACCACGAGAGGCTCGCGACCTGCGTCGACAGCCCGTCGCTGAACGACATCATGACCATGCTGATCACCAGGAACGGCACACCCACAGCCCACATCAACAGTCTTTTCATTCGCCACTCCCGTCGGCAATTCGTGAATCCGGAGCACCCTTGAATCCGGACAACTGGAGGACGAGTCTAGGGAGTGCCCCCCGCCGACACAGCCGGACGACAGGGCCTTCGTCTGTCGGTGCTGTCCTACGCCGCCGGCCTTGGCGACGCTGTAGGCTGGCTCCTACACGCGCTCCCGCGCTCTTCCGTCAGCACCGGCGTTGCCCGATTCATACAATCAGGCGCATGTCTGTCGGCATCCTCGCGGCCCTTCACGTCACGTTTCCGGCGGAAATGGCAAGATCCATGACCTTTGCAGACAGTGTTGTCGCGTGGACTGCCGTGAACTCCAGTCCTCGTTGCGCGTGCCTCGCCTGTTGAAGAAAAATCCAGAAGTCGGGACATGCTGAAAACCTACATCGTCGAAGACAGCCCGGTGATCCGCGAGAACCTGATCGCGGCGCTCGAGGAGCTGGTGGCCGTCGAAGTCGTCGGCACCGCCGACAACGAGGCCGCCGCGCTGTACTGGCTGAAGCAGCCGCGCAACGGCTGCGACCTGGTGATCGTCGACATTTTCCTGAAGAGCGGATCGGGCCTCGGCGTGCTGTCGGCCAGTGCCGACCTGCCGGACGCGACCAAGCTGGTCGTGCTCAGCAACTACGCGACACCGGACATGCGGCGCAAATGCCTGGAGCTCGGCGCGGACAAGGTGTTCGACAAGTCGAACGAGATCGATGCGCTGATCGGTTACTGCCAGCGACTGGCCTCGGGCGAGGCCGCCAATTCGAGTTCGGGAAGCCTGTAGCGCGCGCTTCATGTGAAGCAGCGCGGGCAGCGGCAGGAGGCGGATGGGCCCCGCGCGGCCCTCCCGGGCGGCGCAAGGCCGGATGCGCCGGCCCGTTGGCGAACGAGCTACTGGATCAGGCCGTTCTTCAGCGCGTAGTAGGTCAGATCGCTGTTCGACTCGAGCTTCATCTTCTCCATCACGCGGGTGCGGTAGGTGCTGACGGTCTTGACGCTCAGCGACAGGCTGTCGGCCATGTGGCCGATGGTCTCGCCCTTGGACAGGCGCAGGAAGACCTGGAACTCGCGCTCGGAAAGCTGCTCATGCAACGGACGGTTCGCATTGCCGCCGAGGTTGTTGGCCAGCAGCTCGGCGACGGCCGGGGTGATGTACTTGCGGCCGCGGGCGACCGTGCGGATCGCGGTGACGATCTCCTCGGGATCGCACTCCTTGTTCAGGTAACCGCTCGCGCCCTGGCGCAGCAAGGTGGTGGCGTAGTGCTCTTCAGGGAAACCGCTGAGGATGAGGATGGGCAGGTCGGGCTCGCGGGCGCGGATCGCGGCCAGCGCGTCGACGCCGCTTTGCTGCGGCATCGACAGGTCCATGACCAGCACGTCGATCTGTTCCTTGCGCACGATGTCAAGGGCTTCGCGGCCGTTGGAGGCTTCGGCGACGACCTGCAGATCGACTTGCTCCGCGAGATACTGGCGCAGACCGGCGCGCACGAGCGCGTGGTCGTCAACGATGGCAATCTTGATCATGAGCGACTGTCCCCTGTGGTTGGACTCCAATCGATTCTAGAGGCACACAGAAAAATCGCATGAAGAACTTCTTTCACCGATTCAAGCGCAGTGCCTTCACGTTCCCGCTCGCGGTGGTGACCGCGCTGACGCTGATGGGCATCAGCGAGACCGCGTACCGCACCTCGGTGGAAGCGCTCGACCGGCTGGGCGAAATGGGCGTCGCCCGCACCAACAACATGGTGCTGCTGCGCCAGGTGCTCGATGCCGAGAACGGCCAGCGCGGCTACCTGATCACCGGCCGCCCCGAGTACCTGAAGCCCTACCGTTCGTCGATGGCGAACATCGGCGAGACGCTGCGCACGCTCGGCGAGTACTACGCGCACGAGCCCGACCGCGTCGCCGACTTCACCGTGCTCGCGACGCTGGTCAGCCGCAAGGTCTCCGAGATGGACACCACGGTGCAGCTGCGCGCCGACGGGCGCGACGAGGCCTGGCGCGCGGTCATCGAGACCGACATCGGCCGCGAGCAGATGGAGAGCATCCGGCTCGCGTCCGAGCGGCTGGTGGCGCGCGAATCGACGCTGATCGCGGCGCGCCGCGACGAGGTCTACCAGACGCTGCTGCTGAGCCGGCTCGGCGTCAGCACGATGACGGCGCTCAGCGTGCTGGCCTTCTTCATGTACCTGCGCCAGTCGAACACGCTCGAGAAGGAGCGGGTGCACAAGAAGGAGGCGCTGCAGGCCGAGCGCGACCTGCTGGAGGTGCAGGTGACGGCGCGCACCGCGCAGCTGACCGAACTGGCGCAGCACCTGCAGACCGCCCGCGAGGACGAGCGCAGCCGGCTCGCGCGCGACCTGCACGACGAGCTCGGCGCGCTGCTCACCGCGGCCAAGCTCGACGTCGCGAGGCTCAAGTCGCGCATCACGATCCACACGCCCGACATCACCGAGCGGCTGGTGCACCTGAACGACACGCTGAACGAAGGCATCGCGCTGAAGCGCCGCATCATCGAGGACCTGCGGCCGTCGTCGCTGAGCAACCTCGGGCTGCTGGCGGCGCTGGAGATCCTCGGCCGCGAGTTCGCCGAGCGTTCGGGCGTCAAGGTGGTCAGCGATCTCGCGCCGGTGTCGCTGAAGCCTTCGGGCGAGCTGACGGTGTACCGCCTGGTGCAGGAGGCGCTGACCAACGTCGCGAAGTACGCGCAGGCGCGCCAGGTGGTCATCACGCTGAAGGCGCGCGGCACGCTGGCCGAAGTCGACGTGCACGACAACGGCGCCGGCTTCGACACGCAGATCGCGCGGCCGTCGAGCCACGGGCTGCTGGGCATGCGCTACCGCGTCGAGGCCGAAGGCGGCCGCATGGCCATCCAGTCGACGCCCGGCGCCGGCACGCGCATCCAGGCGACGCTGCCGCAGCTCTGAGGATGACGGCCCCTCGGTCGACGGGTACGTCGACCGCTCTGCGCGCCAGGGCTGCGGCGGCACCGTCGGCCCCCTCCTACATCGCATCGGCTCGCCGTCCCATTCCTCGCGGCAGGGCACGCTCCTACAGTGGTTCCATCGTCAACCACCCATCCCAAAGGAGCCCGGACATGCTGTATTACGCCGTCGTGTTCTTCATCATCGCGCTGATCGCCGCCCTGTTCGGCTTCGGCGGGATCGCAGCCAGCGCCGCAGGCATCGCGAAGATCCTGTTCATCATCTTCGCGATCATGGCCGTGGCCGCCTTCCTGTTCGGCCTCATCAAGCGCGGCACCTAGCAGCCTTGCGGCGAAGCCGCGCCTCGCCTAACTTAGATATCCCACACGTACACAACCCAAGGAAACAGCCATGAGCACCTCCACCTTCAAGACCGACAACCTCAGCACGCAGGCGAGCGACACCGTCAACCGCTTGGCCGACACGGCCGACAGCGCGGTCAAGAGCACGCGCCGCGTCGCGAACACCGCGCTGGACAGCGCCGAAAGCGCGATCGGCGAAGCCCGCGACACGGCCGAACCGACGATCGCCCGCCTGGCCGGCCAGGCCGAAGCGCTGGCGCGCCGCGGCGTCGATGCGGTGAAGGACACCGCGACCCAGGTGCGCGAGCGTGCCGCGTCGGTCGGCGATGCCACCGTGCGCTATGTGAGGGACGAACCGGTCAAGTCGGTGCTGATCGCCGCGGCGACCGGTGCCGCGCTGATGGGCCTGCTCGCGCTGATCCAGAGCGCGCGCCGCAACAACCAGTGATCCCCGCCGTGGGCGCCGGGCAACCCGGCCGTACGGCGTTCGACGCCGCGGCCGGGTTTGTCGCGTCCACATCCCGTCGTCCGCTGTAGCTCTCTTCCGGTGCTGCCATGATCCATCCGCTGATCAAGCTCGTCGCGACCCGGCCCGAACTGGTGGCCGATCACCTGAGCGCCTATGCCGCGCTGATCGGCAGCGAGGCGCGCCAGGCGCAGAGCCGCTGGACCGTCCGCCTGCTGCTCACCGCGTTGGCGCTGTGCTGCGTCGGCGTGACGGCAGTGCTCGCCGGTGTCGCGCTGATGTTGTGGGCGGTGACGCCGTCGCTGCAGGCCGACACGGCGTGGG
Organism: Rhizobacter sp. SG703; assembly: GCF_012275445.1. Taxonomy (GTDB): domain Bacteria; phylum Pseudomonadota; class Gammaproteobacteria; order Burkholderiales; family Burkholderiaceae_C; genus Rhizobacter. The sequence continues at coordinate 320,937 of NZ_JAAZQK010000002.1, forward strand.
CGCTGTGGGCCGCGCCGGCCGTCCCGGCGGTGGTGGCGGTGGTGGCCGGCCTGCTCGCACGGCGACCCGCGAGCGAACCCGCGTTCGCTGCGGTGCAACAGCAGTTCGAGGCCGACGCGCGCATGCTCGGCGAGGTGGGCGCGACATGACCCACGTCGAAGAAGGACAGCTCGACCCCGGCCTGCCGGCGGTTGCGCCGGCGACGGCGCTGAGCCCGAAGGAGCGGCTTGCGGCGTCGCGCGAATCGATCCGCCATGCGCTCCTGAAAGCGAGCGCGCCGCGCGATCCGGAGGCCGCGATGGCACCGCAGGAGCCCGGCTGGCTCGGCACGCTGGGCGATGCGTTGTCCGATCTGCCGGCCGCCGCGATCGCGGTGCGCTGGCTGCGTCGCTGGTGGGCCGGCCATCCGTGGCGCACCACGTTCGAGTTCGCGCGCGATGCGGGCCAGGAGCTGGCCGGGCCGTTCGCGAAGAAGCACCCATGGTGGCTGCTGGCCGGTGCGTTCGTCGGCGGCATGCTGCTGACCCGTGCGAAGCCGTGGCGCTGGCTGTCCGGCGGCGCGTTGCTGGCCGGGTTGCTGCCGCGCTTCGACCTGTCGTCGATCATCAACTGGGTCAACCTCGCGATCGCGGACTTCACGCGGTCCTCGCCCGCCGCGACGAAGTCCGCGGCGCCCGCAGCGTCGGCTGCCGCCGCATCGCCCGCGCCTGCCGCAGCGCCTGCGAGCCCCGCCTCGTCGATGCACATGCCGCCGCCGACCGGCACCGACTTCACCGTGCATTGAACGCTGCACGCGGATTCCCCTCGAAGCGCGCCATCGGCGCGTTTCTTTTTTTGCCGATCGAACTCGACGTCATCGCGCGTTCGATCGGCAAAGCATTCCGTCCTACATCCGCGCACGCCAGCGTCCGATGGCCCGCCGCACGGCCCGCCCATAGAGTTGCCTTCATCGAAACGAACTCGCACCAAGGAGAACGACATGCTGAAGTGGGCCATCATCTTTGCCGCCATCGCACTCGTGGCCGGCGTGTTCGGCTTCACCGGCATCGCCGCCGGCGCGGCGGGCATCGCGAAGTTCCTGTTCGTGCTGTTCCTGGTGCTGTTCGTCGCCGTTGTCCTGATCGGATTGCTGGGCGCGAAAGCGATCAGCAACAAGTGATGTTCTTCTGAATGCCGCGACACGGGCTCGCACGGGTGGGGGCCTGATGTTCACCTTCCTGCCGACCACCTGCACCACAACGTTTCCACACTGAAGGAGAACCACCATGTTTGTCCGCAACACCCTCGCCGCCGTCGTGTCCGCCGTCGCCCTGCTGTCCGCCACCGGCTGCGCCGTGACGCGCGACCAGTCGACGGTCGGCCAGTACGTTGACGACTCCGCCATCACCACCGCGGTGAAGGCCAAGTTCGTCGGCAACAAGGACGTCGATGCCTCGTCGATCAGCGTCGAGACGCTGAACGGCACCGTGCAACTGTCGGGCTTCGCGAAGAGCGCCGGCGAGAAGAGCACCGCCGAATCGATTGCCCGCAACGTCAACGGCGTGAAGTCGGTCAAGAACGACATCCTGATCCGCCCGTAATCCGCGGGGCTCTCCCACGGCTCGGCCGTGCGAAGGCGCACCACCCTCCAGGGTCGTGCGCCTTGCGGCGTTGAAGACAGGGCGCTCGGTGCGCCGTCTTCGCACACGATGTCCCTCTCCGGCACCCTGACGCCTGCGGCCCAACCTCCGGTCGAGGCCGCGCACGCCGTCGTCGCATCGCACGCCGCCGACGCCGCGCCACCGCTCGACGAGGGGCAGCCCGGCCCGCTGCCGCGCTCCGCTCCGTCGGCCACGGTGATCGCGACGGTCGCGGTGATCGGCGCGCTGTGGTGGGGCCAGCGCTTCCTGGTGCCGGTGATCGCTGGGCTGATGCTCGCGATGCTGGTCGCGCCGGTGGTCAGCGGCCTGCGCCAGTTGCTGCGCAGCCAGGTCCTCGCGGTGCTGTTGTCGCTGGTGCTGTTCCTCGCGCTCGCCGCGTTCGCGTCGATGGCCTTCGGCGGCAAGCTGCTGCGCATGGTGGACCGCAGCCCCGAGATCATCCGCATGGTGGCCGAGCGCATCGCGCCGACCGAACCCGATGAAGACTCGGTGCTGAAGCGCTCGCGCGATGCGCTGCAGGAGCTCGACCGCGCCGCGCAAGGCATGGCCAACGGCGCGCCGCCGCCGAAGCCGTCGCGGCAGAAACTGATCCCCGCGGCGCCGGCGCACACGCTGACCGAGACCGTCACGCTGTGGATGCGCGACACCGCGCTGAACGGCTCGACCATCCTGATGAAGTTCGCCGGCGACCTGACCATCATCGTGTTCGTCGCGTTCTTCGTGCTGAGCGGCGGCAGCCCGCTCGCCAGCCGGTTCATCGACCTGTGGGGCGGTCGCTCGCAGTCGCGCATCCGGGCCTGCCGCGCGCTGCACGAATGCTCGCGCCAGATCCGGATCTATGTCGGCGTGCTGCTGGTCACCAACGTGCTGATCGGCTTCGCGGTGTGGGCCGCGTTCGCGTGGGCCGAGATCCCCGATGCGGTGATGTGGGGCGTCACCGCGGCGGTGCTGCACGTGGTGCCGTATGCGGGCATGGGCATCCTGACGGCGTTCGGCGCGGCCGAGGCCTTCCTCGCGCACGGCACGGTCGGCGCGGCGGTGGGTACCGCGGCCTACCTGGTGGTGGTGTCGACGCTGATCGGCACCGCGGTGGCGGCCTGGCTGCAGAGCCGTGCCGCGCGGATGAATGCGGCGGCGGTGTTCATCGGCCTGGTGTTCTGGGGCGCGCTGTGGGGTGTGTGGGGCCTGTTTCTCGGCCCCGGGCTGATCGTCGCGATGAAGGTCGTCGCCGAGCATTCGCGATCCGCCAACCGGCTCGCTCGCTTGATGGAAGGGTGAGCATGGCGCAGGGCGAGGCCGCCGACGCCCCGGGGCTGGCTGCCCGCGCCTGGCACCGGCTGGTCGCGAGTGCGCCGGGGCGGGTCGTCTCGCTCGGCGTGCGGACCGTCAACCGCTTCATCGAATGCCACGGCGCGCGCCAGGGCGCGGCGGTCGCGTTCTATGCGGCCTTCTCGATGGCGCCGCTGCTGGTCGTCGTCACCAGCCTGCTGGTATGGCTGCTCGGCGACCAGAGCGCGAACGCGACGATCGTCGATGCCGTCGGGCGGTTGCTCGGCCCGAGCGAGGCCCGCACGCTGGCCGACCTGCTGGCCAGCGCACCCAGCGCCGCCACGCGGCTGCTGTCGCGGGAGCGGGCCGGCGGGTTCGCGGTCGCGGCGCCGGTGATCGCGGTGGCGACGATGCTGATCGGTGCGGTCGGCGTGTTCGTCGAGCTGCGCGCGTCGTTGCAGGAGATGCTCGGCGCACCGCCCGAGCGCGGTTCGCTGTGGCGGCTGGTGCAGATCCGGCTGCTGTCGATGGGCGTGCTGCTCGGCTGCGGCTTCCTGCTCGCGGTCGCGATGGTGCTGCAGGCCATTGCGCTGCTGGCGATCCGCTGGGTGGTCGACCGGACCGATGCGCTCGGTCCGGCGCTCGGGCCGCTGCTGCAGTCGGTGGAGTTGCTGTGGTCGTGGCTGGTGATGACCACGCTGTTCTCGCTGCTGATGGTGTGGCTGCCCGATGCGCACCTGCGCGCGCGCCATGCCTTCATCGGCGCGGCGGTGGCGGCGGTGCTGTTCCTGGCGGGGCGCTACGGCATCAATGCGTACATCGCAGGCACCGCGCTGCGCTCGACCTTGGGCGCCGCCGGATCGTTCGCGGCGTTGCTGGTGTGGATCTACTGGTCGTGCCAGATCTTCCTGCTGGGCGCGGCGCTGGCGGTGGAGATCGGGGCGCATGAGCGGGTGCCCTCCGCAACGCTCGAGTGAGCCCCCTCGGGCCGGGCGCCGTACATCAAACGCGCAGGCCGGCCGACGTTATCTGGATCAGTTGTCGGGCAGTGATCACCCGCATGTCTTGAGGCACCTGGCAATGCGCCTCCTTCAAGGCCAGCATGACTGTCTTCACGCGAAATTGATCTGTTTCGGGCTTCTCCGCGTGTCGCTGCTGGTTGTCGATGAGTCGCTTCCGAATGGCCGCGCGCTTGGTGCCCAGGCCGAATTTCGGTGTCCCGTTGGTGAAGGGAGGAAAGTGGCAGAGGTGCAACCCGGCTCGCATGTTGTACAGATACTTGATCACCTTGTCATGCTTGCGCACGCCTTCTGGCATGACGAGTGTCAAAAGCGACTCGTTCTGCGCGAGGCCGTTCAGGAATGACTTCAACTCTCTTCCCCAACAGAGGGCGTTCGAGTCGAGATTGAGGTCCTCCAGTGCATGCCGCTGCAAGGCCGACGAAATGGAACTCAAATGCTCCTTCGAAAGACGCGTGGCACTCAGGTCGAGACACTTCAGACTGACGTTTTTCTGCAGGGATTCCATCAATTTCTGCAGCGCTGTCTTGTCCGTGCCGAGCGTCCCTTGGCTCCCCAGCATCAAGGTGTGGAGCGTCCGCGTGCATGTCAAGAATTCGGCGATCGCCGAGAGGTGCCTGGCCTGCAAGGGAAACGTGCCGCGTTCGTTGACAACGGACACACCCCCGAGGCAGAGACGACGCAATGACGTGTTGTTCTTCAGCTTCGAGAAGAGCTCACCCATCGTCGCGAATTCCGCCCCTGTCAGGTCAAGCTCCGTCACCTTGCATGCCGGTTCGCCCAGGACATGCGCGAGCGTCCACACGCTCTTCTCGTCGAACCTTGCTCCTTGCAGAAGCAGGCGCGAGATTCGCTGCGATGTCAGCACCCTGCCGAGACCCTCAGGCGTCATCTGCCGCAGGCACTCCGCGAGCGGCGGCGTCGGGCTGATGGAGAGCGCGCACGCCTGGGCTGGCAGTCGCCGATTCCCATCGAACCGGTTTCGAGCCAGTTTCATTCGCACGTCATACACACGCGACGAAGAAACCTCCTTCGGCAGCTCGTGGGCAGGGGCGCTGTAGGGTTCCAGCACGATCAATGTCGTGTTGTTTTCGAGCATGCGCAGAATCTGCAAATCGAAATCGTCCTGCGTCATCTCGGGGCGAGGCAACACCAGGTGCTTCAATGACCGACTGGCGAAAAGAGCCACGAACTTGCCGGCCACCTCGTCGCCCCAACGGAAATCGTTCTCACCGAGTCCAAGGTATTCGAGCTGTCCGTGAGCCATCAGCGCGTCGATGAGACGGCACAGGTGGCGTTCTTGCAAGCCGGTGGCAGCCAGTTCAAGTGACTTGAGGTTCTTCTTCTGATCCAGGGCCGAGCAGAATGCCTGAAAGGCGGTTGAGCCGTGGGTGTTCACCAGATTCACCCCTCGAAAATCGAGGTGCGTCAGTGACGGGCTTGCGACGACAGCGGCCAGCGCCATGACAGGGAAATGCGGGTCCAGGATTGACGGAAAGCTGACGTTGGCGAGTTTCAACCTGGTCAGTCTTTGATTCTTTGCCGCGCCATGCAAAACAGTCAGCGCCACCTCTGAACCTGACAGATCGAGTTCCTGCAGAGGGCAGCTCGCATGCTCGAGCGACGCTTGAAGGACTTTCCCGCACGGTCCAATGAGCTGCTGGCCATGCAGTTCCAGACAAGTGACGTCGCTCCGATTGAGGCGGCTCCGAAGTTCGTCGACGGCTTCTTTTTCCAAGCGCTCACGATCCGGGCCCGAAAGATTTTCTGACGTGAGCTTCTGCAGAAAGGCAGCTGCACTCGGCAGCGGATGAGACTTTAGCGTGCCGCGTGGAGCAGGAAGATTTTGCGATTCTGGTTTCATGGCCGATTCGACGACAAGAGTGACGAGACTTGGTCACAGCCCGACCTCGATCGTTCCCACGAATGAAAAAAGGCCCGCGATGCGGGCCTTTGCTTGCTCGTGATGCGCGACGCGCTCAGCTCAGCGGCTGAACCCACCCTGGCGCGGGCGTTGCGGCTTGCCGAAGCCGCCCTTGTTGGCGCCCGGGCCACCCGGCTTGCGCGGCGCGAAGCCGGCGTTGTTGCCGCGATCGGCCGGCGCGCGGTCGAACGCATGGCGCGGGGCGCCGTCATGCGGCGGACGGTTCGAGAACGGGTTGTCGCGACGCTGTTCCGGAGCCGGGCGATCGAACGAGCCGCGCGGCGCGAAGCCGTCCGGGCCGCGGGTCGCAAAGCCTTCGCCACGCGGTGCGAAACCTTCGTTGCGCGGCGCAAAGCCTTCACCGCCACGCGGCGCCGGCCGGCCGAAGCTCTTGCCGCCTTGGTGACCACCGCGGCCATGGCCGAACGGCTTGCCGCCGAACTTGCCTTCCGGACGGGCCGCGAACATGCGCGGTTCCGGCGACTTCGGCTCCAGGCCGACGATCGTCTTGACCGGGATGTTCTGCGTCGTGAAGGCCTGGATGCGGCGGATCATGCCGGTGTCCATGCGCTCGGCCAGCGTCACCGCCAGGCCATTGCGGCCGGCACGGCCGGTGCGGCCGATGCGGTGCACGTAGTCCTCGGCCTTCATCGGCAGGCCGTAGTTGATCACGTGACTGATGGTCGGCACGTCGATGCCGCGCGCGGCGACGTCAGTTGCGACCAGCACGCGCAGTTCCTTGTTGCGCAGGCCCTGCAGCACGCGGGTGCGCCGGCCTTGCGGCATGCCGCCGTGCAGCGACGCCACGGCATGGCCCATGTCGGCCAGGCGATCGGCCAGCCAGTCGGCGTCGCGCTGCGTGCTGGTGAACACCACCGCCTGCTCCATGTCGCGCTCGGTCAGGATGTGGTCCAGCAGCGCGTTCTTGTGCGCGCCGTTGTCCGCCCAGTGCAGGCGCTGCTCGATGTTCTCGTGCGTGTCGGTGTGCGAGGTGACCTCGATGCGCTGCGGATCGCGCAGCAGGTCTTGCGCGAGGCGGCCCACGTGGCCGGCGAAGGTCGCGCTGTACATCACCGTCTGGCGCGCTTCGGGCAGTTGGTCGGCGATGGTGCGGATGTCGTCGATGAAGCCCATGTCGAGCATGCGGTCGGCTTCGTCGAGCACCAGCATCTCGACGTTCTCGAGGATGGCCTTGCCGCTGTTCAGGTGGTCGAGCAGGCGGCCGGGGGTCGCGATCAGGATGTCCAGCGGGCCGCGCAGCGCCTTCAGCTGCGCGCCGTACGGCACGCCGCCGACGACGGTGGTCACGCGCAGGCCTTGCACGTGCTTGCCGTAGACGGTGGCCGCCTTGTCGACCTGCATCGCCAGTTCACGGGTGGGGGCCAGTACGAGGATGCGCGGGCCGTAGACCATGCCCTTTTCGCGGCGCTTGTTGTTGTCTCCGCGGGCGGCGAGGATGCGTTGCAGGCCGGGCAGCACGAACGACGCGGTCTTGCCGCTGCCGGTGCTCGAGGCGACCATCAGGTCCTTGCCCTCGATGGCCGGCGGAATCGCGCGGGCCTGCACGTCGGTCGGGGTGTCGTAGCCGGAATCCTTGACGGCTTGCAGCAGGGCGGCGTGGAGGCCCAGGGCCTCGAAGTTGTTCTCGGAACTCATCGATTTCTTTCTCGAACACGGTGCCGCCGGCCCCCAAGGGCACAGCAGGACACCAGCGTGCAGGAAGTGCACGCGGATCAGTCGCTGGGGAGAAGGTCCGAACCCAGATCGGCGGGAAACACTCGCGCCGGTGCCGGGGAACATGGGAACAGTCAAAGCGACGGCATCGCCGCCAACCATTCCCTGGCGAGCACCCTGTCGGGCAGCGTCGCTTCGGATTTCGATCAGGCCGCACCGTGGTTGGAAACCACCGTGGGAAGACTCGATGAGGTCAGAGGGGATGAACGAAACGCCACGATCAAGCTGCGGCGAAGGGCGGATTGTAGAGGCTTGCGGGTTTTCCCGCAAGCCTCGATGCCCTTCAATCGCGAGAGGGCTCTGCGACGGGAGCTACTTCGCCAGAAAGTGCTCGCGGTAGTACGCCAGCTCGTCGATCGATTCGTGGATGTCGGCCAGCGCGGTGTGCGCCTGCGCCTTCTTGAAGCCGGCCAGGATCTCCGGCTTCCAGCGCTTGGCCAGCTCCTTCAGCGTGCTGACGTCGAGGTTGCGGTAGTGGAAGAAGGCCTCCAGCTTCGGCATCGTGCGCGCGAGGAAGCGGCGGTCCTGGCAGATGCTGTTGCCGCACATCGGCGACGTGCTCTTGCCGACGTAGCGCTTCAGGAAGTCAATCACCTGCGCCTCGGCCGAGGCCTCGTCGATGGTCGACGCCTTCACGCGGTCGATCAGGCCGCTGCGGCCGTGCGTGCCCTTGTTCCACGCATCCATCGCGTCGAGCGCCGCGTCGCTCTGGTGGATCGCGAACACCGGGCCTTCGACGCGCTGCGTCAACTGGGCATCGGTGACGACGACCGCGATCTCGATGATGCGGTCGGTGTCCGGGTACAGCCCGGTCATCTCGAGGTCGATCCAGACCAGGTTCTGGTCGCTCTGCTGCAGCGGGCTTGCGATGTCGCTCATGGGTTTTCTCCTTGCGGGCATTCTCGCCGACCAGCGCCCTACACTTGCAGCCCATGCAAGCCTTTCACCTGACCCTGCTGTTCGCCGTCGCGCTGCTCGCCTCGCTCGGCTTGCGCCTGTGGCTCTCGACGCGCCAGATGCGCCATGTCGCGGCCCACCGTGGCGCCGTGCCGGATGCCTTCGTCGGCAAGGTGTCGCTCGAGGCGCACCAGAAGGCCGCCGACTACACGCTCGCGAAGGGCCGCTTCGGGCTGGTATCGATGGCCTTCGGCACCGTCGTGCTGCTCGGCTGGACGCTGCTCGGCGGGCTCGACGCATTGAACGACGTGCTGCGCGGCGCCATCGCGCCGCGCTTCGGCGGGCTCGCGTACCAGCTGGCGCTGGTGCTGGCATTCTCGGTGATCGGCGCGGTGCTCGAGCTGCCTTTCGAGCTGTACGCCACCTTCCGCCTCGAGGCGCGCTTCGGCTTCAACCGGATGACCTGGCAGTTGTTCGTGCGCGACCTGGTCACCAACACGCTGGTCGGCATCGTGCTCGGCCTGCCGATCGTCGCGCTGATCCTGTGGCTGATGGGTGCGGCCGGCGCGGGGTGGTGGCTGTGGGCCTGGCTCGCCTGGACGGCCTTCGGCCTGTTCGTCCAGGTGGTGTATCCGCTGGTCGTGATGCCGCTGTACAACAAGTTCGAGCCGCTGCCCGACGGCACGCTGAAGGAGCAGGCGCTCGCGCTGATGGCGCGCTGCGGCTTCACCGCGCAGGGCTTCTACGTGATGGACGGCAGCAAGCGCTCGGCGCACGCGAACGCGATGTTCACCGGCCTCGGCAAATCCAAGCGCGTGATCTTCTACGACACGCTGATCAACAAGCTCAGCCCGCCCGAGATGGAAGCCGTGCTGGCGCACGAGCTCGGCCACTTCAAGCTGCGCCACCTGCTCAAGCGCAGCCTGACGATGACGGTGCTGAGCCTGCTGGCCTTCGCGCTGCTGGGCTGGCTGTCGAACCAGGCCTGGTTCTTCGTCGGGCTGGGCGTGCAGCCGTCGCTGGCGGCACCGAACGACGCGCTGGCGCTGATCCTGCTGATGCTCGCAATGCCGGTGTTCGGCGTGTTCGCCGGGCCGCTGGCGGCGCGCGTCTCGCGCAAGCACGAGTTCGAGGCCGATGCCTACGCCTGCTCGCAGGCGAACGGCCAAGACCTTGCTGCGGCCCTGCTGAAGCTGCATGAGGACAATTCGACGACGCTGACGCCGGACCCGGTGTACGCGAGCTTCTATTACTCCCATCCGCCGGCCACCGAGCGCCTGGCGGCCCTTCACACGCAAACGAGCTGAACCATGAGCAACCTGCTGCACCTGAAATGCAAGGCGCTGGAAGGCGCCGACGCGATGGGCCCGAACGAAGTCCGCAGCCACCTGGCGCAGGTCAGCGGCTGGCACCTGAACGACGGCGCCATCGAGAAGACCTTCAGCTTCAAGAACTACCACGAGACGATCGCCTTCGTGAATGCACTGGCCTGGATCGCGCACACCGAAGACCACCACCCCGAGCTGGCCGTCAGCTACGACCGCTGCGTGGCGCGCTTCAACACGCACTCGGTCGGCGGCATCTCGCTGAACGACTTCATCTGCGCGGCCAAGGCGGACGCGCTCGTCGCCTTCCTCGCTTGAGCCACGCGGTCGCGCTCGACAGCGGGCTGGTGGTCGCGGGCCATGGGCGGCACTACATCGTCGAGACGCCCGACGGCGAGCGCATCGTCTGCCACCCGCGCGGCAAGAAGAGCGCCTGCGTGGTCGGCGACCGCGTGCGCTGGCAGGTCACCGGCGACGAAGGCGTGATCGAGCATGTCGAGCCGCGGCGCAACCTGCTGTTCCGCCAGGACGAATGGAAGACCAAGTCGTTCGCCGCCAACCTCGACCAACTGCTGGTGCTGGTGGCGGCCGATCCGGTGTTCAGCGAATCGCAGCTCGCGCGCGCGCTGATCGCGGCCGAGAGCGCCGGCATTCCGACGCGCATCATCCTGAACAAGGCCGACCTGCCGCAGATCGCCGCGGCGCGCGAGCGCCTGAAGTCCTACAGCGCGATGGGCGCCGACGTGATCGAGCTGGCGCTGAAGACGCGGCCGCAGGAGGCGCGCGACCGCCTCGGCCCGCTGCTCGCCGAGCGCGCGACGCTGGTGCTGGGGCCGAGCGGCACCGGCAAGAGCACGCTGATCAACCTGCTGGCGCCCGATGCGCGGGCCCAGGTGGGCGACATCTCGGTGGCGCTGAACTCCGGCCGCCACACCACCACCTCGACGCAGTGGTACTGGCTCGATTCGGCGCGCACGACGGCGCTGATCGATTCGCCGGGCTTCCAGGAGTTCGGGTTGCGGCAGATCGAGGCGGCGCAGCTGGCGATGCTGATGCCGGACATCCGCGCGGCGGCGACCGACTGCAAGTTCTACAACTGCACGCACCAGCACGAGCCCGGCTGCGGCGTGCTGGCGGCGCTGGCGCGCGGGGAGATCAGCGAGTCGCGGCACCGCATCTACGGCGAGATCCGCGAAGAGTTGTCGCGCCAGCGGTTCTGATCGACGGGCCGAGCGCCGGGCCCCATCCTCTCGGGGGATCGATCGACGTACCCGTCGATCGAGGGGTCGTCTCCATCAGCCGATGAGGTTGGCCAGCGACAGCAGCGCCAGCAGCAGCATCCACAGCACGACCGAGCGCCACACCAGCCCGACGATGTTGCGCAGGTGGCCGGTCTGCGGCGGCGCCCCCGGGGTCGAGCCTTCGGCATTCGACAGCTCGTCCGGCGCGCCGCTGTCGAAGGTCTTCGAGCGGTCGGGCGTCACGCCCGGCGCAGCGCTGCCGCCGAGCTGCACCCCCACCGCACCGGCGGCGGCCGACAGGATGATCCCTTCGTTCGCGTGCTTCCACAGCCCGGCATCGCGGCGCCAGCACGACACCGCTTCCTCGAAGTTGCCGACCACCGCGAAGCCGAAGGCGGTCATCCGCGCCGGCAGGTGGTCGATCAGCCCGAACAGGCGTTGCGACAGCGCCAGCAGCCGCTCGTTGACCGGGGCGCCGACGGTGCGGCTCTTGAAGGCCCAGTAGCGGCTCGCGAACTCGGCCATGCGGTAGAACACCGCGCCGGCTGGCCCGAGGCCGAGCGACGACAGCACGACGAACCAGAAGAAGACGCCGAACACATGGCGGTGCGCGGCCAGCAGCGAATGCTCGATCACGTGGCGCAGCAGTTCGGCGCGCGGCAGCTCGCTGGCGTCGAGGTGGCGCCATTCGGCCAGCAGACGGCGCGCGGTGAGCTCGTCGCCGCGCTCGAGTGCATCGCGGATGTCGGTGAAGTAGTGGCTGAACTGGCGGAAACCCATCGTCAGGTACAGCACGACGACGTTCCAGGCCAGTGCCGCGACCAGGCTGAAGCGCACGACGACGGCGAACACCGCCCAGGCCAGCAGCGCCGGCACGAGCGTCGTCACGCACCAGACGACCCAGGCGTGGTGGTCCTGGCCGGCGTCGAAGTTGCGGCCGGTCCAGCGCATCCAGCCGGTCAGGCCGTCGTGCACGAAGTTGCGGCGCGGCAGCGGCTTCAGTTGCTCGATGAGCAGCGCGAACAGGACGGCGAAGAAACTCATGGCCCGCGATGATAGCGGCGAGGCCTCATCGGGCGGACTCAGGCGGCGAGGAATCGGTACAGGTTGCGCAGCATCGCGGCGGTCGCGCCCCAGATGAAGTACTGGCGCGGCCGGCCGTCGGCGGCGACGCCGGTCCACGGCATCGACAGGAACTCGCGCTTCACGCCGCCCACCTCGACACTGTGCCGGCGGTGGTTGGCCGGACTCATCAGGAACGCGAGCGGGACCTCGAACACCTCGGCCACCTCGAACGGATCGGCCTGGATCGTGAAGCCCGGGCGCAGCAGGCCGACCACCGGCGTCACGATGAAGCCGGTGCCGGTGGTGTAGATGGGCAGGCTGCCGAGCACGTCGACGTACTCGCGCGCAAGGCCGATTTCTTCGGTGGCCTCGCGCAGGGCGGTGTCGACGGCGTCGGCGTCGTAGCTTTCGGCACGACCGCCGGGAAAGCTGATCTGGCCAGGGTGGTCGGTCAGGTGGTCGGTGCGCTGGGTCAGCACGACGCACAGCACCTCGCGCTGCACCAGCGGCACCAGCACCGAGGCATGCGCGGGTGCCCGGTTGCCGAAGGCGCGCTCGGCGGAAATCTCGGGCGACCACACCGGCGGCGCGAGGAAGCGGCGGCGCAAGGCCTCGGGCGAGAGCTGAGGCAGCGCAACCGCGGGTAGGTGGTCGTCGATGCCCTCGACGGGCAGTTCCAGCGGGTTGAAGCTCAGCGGCATGGAGCGATTGGACAAGAAAAAAAGCCGCCTCGTGTGAGGCGGCTCTTTTTCGGGGGAAACGGCGCTTGAGCCAGCTTTTGCGCTGCGCGCGAAAGCTGGCTTTGCCGCTTCGCGGCAGACCGACTGCGTCGGCCCTGACTTCGTCAGGCGAGCTTTTCCTTGATCCGGGCCGACTTGCCCGAACGGTCGCGCAGGTAGTACAGCTTGGCGCGGCGCACATCGCCGCGGCGCTTGACTTCGATCGTCGCGATCAGCGGGCTGTACAGCTGGAACGTACGCTCCACGCCTTCGCCGCTCGAGATCTTGCGCACGATGAAGCTGGAGTTCAGGCCGCGGTTGCGCTTGGCAATCACGACGCCTTCGTAGGCCTGCAGCCGCTTGCGCGTGCCTTCGACGACGTTGACGCTGACGATCACCGTGTCGCCGGGGGCGAAGGGGGGAATGGTCTTGTTGAGGCGAGCAATTTCTTCTTGCTCGAGGGTCTGGATCAGGTCCATGGTTTCTCCTGTGATCTTGCCGGCGCGATTGCTGTACTGGTGTGGCCACGCAAGAATGAGGCGGCCACGCCCGGCAGAGGATCGAAAAGCCCGCGATTATAGCCCGAGGCCTGAGAGGAACTTCTCGTCGAGTTTGCTGAGTTCGCCACGCCCGCGGGCGGCAGCGATCAATTCGGGGCGGCGCCGGGCGGTGATCTCGAGCGAACGATCGCGCCGCCAGCGGGCGATGTCGGCATGGTGGCCCGACAGCAACACCGGCGGCACTGCGTCCGGGCCGTCCACGGCGTCGAGCACCTCGGGCCGGCTGTAGTGCGGGCAGTCGAGCAGGCCGTCGGAGAAGCTGTCCTGCTGGTGCGATTGCGCGTCGCCCAGCACGCCATCCTGCAGCCGCGCGACGCCGTCGAGCAGCGCAAGCGCCGGCAGTTCGCCGCCGGACAGCACGAAATCGCCCAGGCTCAGCTCCAGCGTGACGTGGCGGTCGATGAAGCGCTGGTCGATGCCCTCGTAGCGGCCGCACAGCAGCACCGCGCCGGGACCGGCCGCGAACTCGCGCATCACCGCCTGGTCGATGCGCCGGCCGGTCGGCGTGAAATGCACGACCGGCGCGGCGGCGCCATCGCCCCGCTCGCTGCGGATGGCAGCGAGCGCACGCTGCAACGGTTCGACCAGCATCACCATGCCGGGTCCGCCGCCATACGGGCGGTCATCGACACGGCGGTAGTTGTCGTCGGCGAAATCGCGCAGCGGCCACAGCCGCACGTCGACCTGCGCCGATTCGAACGCGCGGCGCGTCACACCCACGGTGAGGTGGGGCGAGAACAGTTCGGGGAACAGCGTGACGACGTCGAAGCGCATCGCGCGGGATCAGTAGTCGAGGCCCCAGTCGACGGTGATGCGGCGCTGGTCCATGCTGACATCGTCGACGTAGGCGCCGACGAACGGGATCAGCCGCTCCTCGGCCGGCGTCGCGGCGGCGAGCCGCAGCACGCTGTGCGGGCCGGTGTCGATCAGGCCGGCGACCGTGCCGAGGGTCTGGCCCTCGCGGTTCACGACCGTCATGCCGATCAGGTCGACCCAGTAGTACTCGTCCTTGGCGGCGGTCGGAAAGCTCGCGCGGCTGACGAACAGGCGCGCGCCGCGCAAGGCCTCGGCCCCGTTGCGGTCGGCGACGTCCTGCACCTGGGCGACGACGCCGTCGCCGTGTTCCTTGACCTGCACGACCTTCAGCAAGGACGGAAAGGCGGCTGCGGCCGTCGCCGGCAGCTTGATGCCTTGAGGCTCCGGCGGTTTCACGAACCACCGGCGCGAAGAAAACAGCGCCTGGGGATCGGAGGCGAAAGGCTGGACGCGAACCCAGCCCTTCACGCCCCAGGCATCGAGGATCCTGCCGATTTCCACCGCGTCCTCGGGCCAGGCGGGATCTGTCATCCCGGTCGGCCCCGGCGCGGCGGTCATCGACACGTCCTCAGGCCCGGCTTCAGGCCGCGGCAGCAGCGACCGGGGTCGCGGCCTTGGCCTGGGCGACCAGGCGTTCGACCGTCGGCGACAGCTGGGCGCCGACCGAGGCCCAGTGCTCGATGCGGTCGAATGCCACGCGCAGCGGCTGTTCGGCACCGGAGGCCACCGGGTTGTAGAAGCCGACGCGTTCGATGAAGCGGCCGTCACGGCGGACGCGCGAATCAGCGACGACGATGTTGTAGAACGGACGCTTCTTGGCGCCACCACGTGCGAGTCGAATCACGACCATGTTGTTTCCTTGAGATTGTCGAAAACATCCACCGCACCAGGAGACACTCAGGGCAAGCAGATCGGGGGCCGGTGCCGTAGATACGCCGACCCTCCGGGTCGACCGTCACCGAAACCCGACATTATAAACTCCTCCCACCAACTCGCCACCCGCCATGTCCGAGAGCCCCATCACGATCCGCGCCAGCACGGCGGCCGACCTTCCCGCCATCACCGCCGTCTATGGCTGGAACGTGCTGCACGGCACCGGCACCTTCGAGCTCGAGGCGCCGGACCTCGCCGAGATGACCCGCCGGCGCGACGACGTGCTGTCGAAGGGCCTGCCCTGGCTGGTGGCCGAACGCGGCGGCGAGGTGCTCGGCTATGCCTACGCGAACCATTTCCGGCCGCGCCGCGCCTACCGCTTCTGCCTCGAAGACTCGATCTACCTGTCGGACGCCGCCCGCGGGCAAGGCGCCGGCAAGGCGCTGCTGGCCGCGTTGATGGCGCAATGCGAGGCATTGGGCGCACGCCAGATGCTCGCGGTGATCGGCGATTCGGCCAACGCCGGCTCGATCGGCGTACACCGCAGCCTCGGCTTCGAGCACACCGGGCTGCTGAAGTCCGCCGGCTGGAAGTTCGATCGCTGGCTCGACGTGGTGCTGATGCAGCGCGCCCTCGGCAGCGGCGACGCCGTGCCCCCGGCGGCGGGCCAATGACCATGGCGAAGTCGAAGACGCTCGCGACCTGGATCGCGTTGGTCGGCGGCAGCCTCGGGCTGCACCGCTTCTACCTGCACGGCCCGCGCGACGTGTGGGGCTGGCTGTGGCCGGTGCCGACGCTGATCGGCGCCTATGGCGTGCTGCGGGTGATCCGCATCGGCCAGGACGACCCGCTGTCGTGGGCGCTGATCCCGCTGCTGGGCATTGCGGTCGCCGCAGCGATGCTGGCCGCCATCGTCTACGGGTTGATGCCCGACGAGAAATGGAGCCTGCGCTTCAACGCCGGCGAGCCGGTCGCGCCGGCCGGCTGGGCGGCGGTGATCGGCGTCGTGATCGCGCTGCTGCTGGGCGCCACCGTGCTGATGGCGACGATCGCGTTCGGCGGCCAGCGCTACTTCGAGTACCAGGTCGAGGAAGCCCGGAAGATCAGCCAGTAAGCCGGGACCGTCACGGGAACAGCGTGAAGCTCGCCCAGTAGGCCATCGCCGCGACGAACGCGGCCGCCGGGATCGTGAAGACCCAGGCCCACACGATGTTGCCGGCCACGCCCCAGCGCACCGCCGACGCGCGCCGCACCGAGCCGACCCCGACGATCGCGCCGGTGATGGTGTGCGTGGTCGACACCGGGATGCCGAGCGCGGTCGCGAGGAACAGCGTCATCGCGCCGCCGGTCTCGGCGCAGAAGCCGCCGACCGGCTTCAGCTTCGTGATCTTCTGGCCCATCGTCAGCACGATGCGCCAGCCGCCGAACATCGTGCCCAGCCCGATCGCCAGGTAGCAGCTGCCGATGACCCAGCCGGGCGGCGCCTTCGAATCGGCTGCCGCATAGCCGGTGGCGATCAGCAGCATCCAGATGATGCCGATGGTCTTCTGCGCGTCGTTGCCGCCGTGGCCCAGGCTGTACAAGCCGGCCGACAGCAGCTGCAGCCGGCGGAACCAGTTGTCGACCCGCAGCGGCGAGCTGCGCCGGCAGATCCAGGCCACCGCCACCATCGCCAGCGAGCCGAGCAGGAAGCCGAGCGCCGGCGAGATGAAGATGAACGCGACGATCCACAACAGGCCGCCGCCGACCAGCACGCCGACGCCGGCCTTCGCGATCGCCGCGCCGCAGATGCCGCCGATCAGCGCGTGCGACGAGCTCGACGGGATGCCGTACCACCAGGTCACGACGTTCCAGACGATCGCGCCGATCAGCGCGCCGAACACCACGTGGTGGTCGACGACGCCCGGCACGACGATGCCCTTGCCGACGGTGGCCGCCACCGTCAGGTTGTGGAACACCGAGATCGCCAGCACGTTGAAGAAAGCCGCGAACACGACCGCCTGCTGCGGCTTCAGCACGCCGGTGGACACCACGGTGGCGATGGAATTCGCCGCGTCGTGGAAGCCGTTCATGAAATCGAAGACGATGGCCAGCGCGACGAGCAGCGCCACCACCCAGAAGGCGACCTGGACCGATTGCATCCGCAGCCCCGGCCGGTCAGGAGTTCTCGAGGACCACGCCCTCGATCAGGTTGGCGACGTCCTCGCACCGGTCGGAGATCGATTCGAGCTGCTCGTAGATGGCCTTCAGCTTGATCAGCTCGCGCACGTCCTTCTCTTCGCGGAACAGCTTGGACATCGCGGCGCGCATCACCCGGTCGGCATCGGATTCGAGCTTGTCGATCTCCTCGCAGGTCTTGATCGCGGCCTCGCTCGCGTCGTGCTGGTTCAGCCGGGGCAGCAGCGACACCGCGTGCTGCACGCGCTCGCAGCACTTGGCGCTCAGGTCGCCCAGGCGCAGCACCTCTTCGGTCATCGCGCGCACGTCGTACAGCTGCATGGTCTCGGTGGCGTCCTGCAGCAGGTCGACGATGTCGTCCATCGCGTTGATCAGGCCGTGGATCTGCTCGCGGTCGATCGGCGTGATGAAGGTCTTGTGCAGCAGCCGGTTGACCTCGGCGGTGATGCGGTCGGCGGCGCGCTCGGCGGCCACCACCTCGTTCGCATGCTTCTCGCGCAGGTTGAGGTCGCCGTAGTTCTCGATCATCAGGATGAAGGCGCGCGCGCCTTCGACGATGAACGCAGCGTGCTGGTTGAACAGTTCAAAGAAATTGCCTTCACGCGGCAACAGCTTGCCAAACAGCATCGGGGGTCTCCTGGGGATCGGCCGCGCCGTCATCGCGCTGTCACCGATTTTTCACACGGCGCAGTGTAGCCGGGCAGTTCAGGCCAGACGGGGCTGCGCGCCGGGGTCGAAGAACTCGCGTGGGCCGCGGAAGCCGCCCAGCCGGTCGAGCAGCGCGTGCCAGTCGGCATCGCGCTCGATCGGGTTGAAGTGCTCGGTGTCGACGGCGAGCACCGGCGCCGCATCGAAGCCTTCGAAATAGCCGGCGTAGGCGTCGGCCAGGCGCTGCAGGTAGTCGGCGCCGATGCGCTGCTCCATCGCGATCGCGCGGCGCTGGATGCGCTGCAGCAGCGTCGCGGTCGGCGCCTGCAGCCAGATCACCAGGTCGGGCTGCGGCACCTGCGGCGCGACCTGGCCGTACATCTGGGCATAGAGTCGGTACTCCTCGTCGCTCAGGTTCAGGCGCGCGAAGAGCGCATCCTTCGCGAACACGAAATCGCTGACGACGGCCTGCGAGAACATGCCCGGCTGCGCCAGCGAGCGCACCTGGCGCAGCCGCTGGAACAGGAAGAACACCTGCGTCTGGAAGGCATAGCCGGGCTGGTCGGCATAGAAGCGCTCGAGGAACGGGTTCTCGCCGGCCTGCTCCATCATCGGCTCGGCGCCGAGGTGGGCCGCCAGCCGGCGCGCGAGCGAGCTCTTGCCGACGCCGATCGGCCCTTCGATCGCGATGTGCCGGAAGCGCTCCAGCCCCGTGACCCCGGCAGCGCTCATGAGCGGAAGATGAAGTAGACCGCGCCGACCAGGCACAGCCCGGCCCACACGTAGTCGAGCTTGAACGGCTGGCCCATGTAGATCATCGCGAACGGTACGAACACGCCCAGCGTGATGACCTCCTGCGTGATCTTCAGCTGCGCGAGCGAAAAGCCGCCGGCATAGCCGATGCGGTTGGCCGGCACCTGCAGCAGGTACTCGAACAGCGCGATGCCCCAGCTGATCAGCGCGGCGACGAACCACGGCTTGTCGGCCAGGCTCTTCAGGTGGCCGTACCACGCGACCGTCATGAAGACGTTCGACGCGATGAGCAGCACGACGGTCTGCACCGACACGGGAATGGCATTCATGGGTCGATCCGCGAGAGAGGTTGGAAGTCGAGTCCGGCCAGCAGCTCGGCGACACCACCCCGGCCGGGCACCTGCAGGTCGGGCGCCAGGTCGGCCAGCGGCGCGAGCACGAAAGCCCGCAGGTGCATGCGCGGGTGCGGCACGGTCAATGTGGGTTCATCGATCGCCTGCTCGCCGTACAGCAGCAGGTCGAGGTCGAGCGTGCGCGGTGCGTTGCGGTACGGCCGCTCTCGGCCATGGGCGGCCTCGATGGCCTGCAGGCCGGCCAGCAGCGCCAGCGGCGACAGCGTGGTGCGCAGCCGCGCGACGGCGTTGACGAAGTCGGGCCCTTGCGCATCGACCGGCTTGCTGCGGTACAGCGGCGAGGCCTGCAGCGACTCGACGCCGGGCAGCGCGGCCAGTTCGTCGAGTGCGCGGCTCAGCGTGGCGTGCGCATCGCCGAGGTTGGCGCCCAGGCCGACGAAGGCCCATTCGGCGCGGGTGTCATTCGCCGGCATCGCCGCCGAAGGCCGGGGCAGCGCCGCCAGCCCCTTCAGCGCCACCGGGCTTGCGGCGACGACGACGGCGCTTGCGGGCCGGTTCGGCCGATGGCTCGCCATCGGTGGCTTCAATGGCGTCGATCGCTTCGTCCGCCTCGACGGCGTCGCCCGACGTTGCAGGCGCCGCGCCGCGCGGGGCGGCAGCCGCACGCGGGCCGGACGACGACGAACGCCGCGGGGCCTCTCGAGGACCGTCGCGCGATCCGTCGCGCTTGCCCTGCATCAGCCGATGCCGCTCATCCGGATCGGCCAGAGAGAAGTCTTCCCACCAGCGCGCCAGCTCGGCGTCGATCTCGCCGGCATCGGCGCGCAGCCGCAAGAAGTCGAACGCGGCGCGGAAGCGCGGCTGCTCGACCAGCGTGAACGGCCCGTTGCCGGTGCGGCGCTCGAAGCGCGGCTGCATCAGCCAGATCTCGCGCATGTCGCCGGCCAGCTTGCCGCGGCCGGAGATGTCGCCGATGCGCGCATCGAACACCGCATCGATCGCCTGCTGCAGCGCGGGGAATGGCGCTTCGCCGCCCTTCTTCAGGCGCAGCCAGCGGTCGAGCACCTCGTGCCACAGCATGCAGGCCAGCATGAAGCTCGGCGCGACCGGCTTGCCCTCGGCGACGCGGCGGTCGGTGTCGGCCAGCGCGAGCTGCACGAACTTCTGGCGTGCCGGGTGCTTCTGCGCGTCGTCGAGCATCACGTCGAGGATCGGGAACAGCCCACGCGCCGCGCCGGCCAGGCCCTGCTTGTGCAGCTCTTCGATGCTGGCCAGCGCGTGGCCGGTCTGCAGCAGCTTGATCATCTCGTCGAAGGTGCGCGAGGCCGGCACGCTGTCGAGCAGCGCCGCCAGTTCGCGGATCGGCGCGCGCGTCTTCGCATCGATCGTGAAGCCGAGCTTGGCCGCGAAGCGCACCACGCGGATGATGCGCACCGGGTCTTCGCGGTAGCGGGTGACCGGGTCGCCGATGATGCGCAGCACCTTCTTCTTCGCGTCCTTGATGCCGCCGTGGTAGTCGACGACGATCTGGCGCTGCGGGTCGTAGTACATCGCGTTGACGGTGAAGTCGCGGCGCGCGGCGTCCTCGATCTGCGGGCCCCAGACGTTGTCGCGCAGCACGCGGCCGCTGGCGTCGACCGCATGGGTCTTGCCGGCCAGCTCGCTCTTCGAGGTCTTCTCGTTGCCGCTGACCTGCTCGGAGGCCGCGGCGTCCATCATCGCGCGGAAGGTCGAGACCTCGATCACTTCATGCTCGCGCCCGCGGCCGAACACCACGTGCACGATGCGGAAGCGCCGGCCGATGATGAAAGCGCGCCGGAACAGCCCCTTGACCTGCTCGGGCGTCGCGTTGGTGGCGACGTCGAAATCCTTCGGCCGCAGCCCGACCAGCAGGTCGCGCACCGCGCCGCCGACGATGTAGGCCTCGTAGCCGGCATCGGCCAGGGTCTGCACCACGCGCACCGCGTTCTCGTCGACCAGCGCCGGGTCGATGCCGTGCTCGGCGGCCGCGACTTCGACCCGCTTGCCCTTGGGCACCGCGATGGGGGTGCTGGTCTTGCCCAGCAGCTTGTCAATGAACTTCTTGATCATTGGGTGAATAGTTGTAGTACACGCCAGCCTCGCTCACGCGCCAGGGATTCCAGCGTCGGCGAGGGGTTGGTCGCCACCGGATCGGTGGCGCATTCCAGCAGCGGCAGGTCGTTCGGCGAATCGCTGTAGACGCTGATGCGTTCGAAATCCTGCAGCCGATGCCCCAGGCCTGCCAGCCACTCGCGGGTGCGGACCGTCTTGCCGTCTCGAAACGAAGGTGTTCCGTGGATCCGGCCCGTGATGTTACCCGCCGGGCCGCGCTCCAGTTCCACGGCCAGCAGGTGGGGCACGTCGAACGCCCGGGCGATCGGCGCGGTGACGAACTCGTTGGTCGCGGTGACGATGGCCACCAGGTCGCCGCGCGCCTGGTGGTCGCGCACCAGCGCGATCGCGGCCGGCAGCATCGCCGGCACGATCACCTCGCGCATGAAGCCGGCCTGCGCGGCGGCCAGCTCGGCGGCCGGGCGGTCGCGCCAGGCGCGGGTCGCGAACTCGATGTATTCGTGGATGTCGAGCGTGCCGGCCTGGTACTGCACGTAGAAGGCGTCGTTGGCGCGGCGGAATGCGTCGGTCTCGACCCAGCCGAGGCGCAGCATGTGCTCGCCCCAGGCATGGTCGGAATCGAGCGGGATCAGCGTGTGGTCGAGGTCGAACAGGCAGAGGTTCATGTCGGCGCGCCCTCCTCGCTGAGCATCTGCTTGAGCAGCGGCACCGTGATCGCCCGCTTGTGCGCGAGCGCGAATTCGTCGAGGCGGTCGAGCAGCTTCATCAGGTGCTTCAGGTCGCGCGAGAAGCGCGTCAGCAGGTAGTCCATCACGTCGTCGGACAGGAAGATGCCACGCCGGTCGGCCTCGCGGCGCAGCGCGGCGCGGGCTTCGGCCTCGCCGAGCGGCTCGATCGCGAAGATGTGGCCCCAGCCGAGCCGGGTGCGCAGGTCTTCGCGCAGCGGCAGGTCGATCGGCGGCACGCGGGCGGCGGCGGCCACCGGGATGCCGTGCGTCGTGGCCTGCACGAACAGCGCGAAGGCGGCGTGCTGGCCGGCCTCGTCGAGCGCATCGCAGTCGTCCAGCACGATCAGCATGTCGCCCTCGTCGAACGACCACGGCAGGTCGTCGCCGGCGGTGAACCAGCTGACGCGGCCGCCCTGCTGCTGCACCGAGCTCGCGAGCGCGCGCAGCAGGTGCGTCTTGCCGGCGCCCGAAGGCCCCCACAGCAGCACCGGCGCGGCCTGGCGCGTCAGGCCGCGCAGGTGGGCCAGCGCCAGCGCATTGCCGGCGCCGACGAAGGTCTCGAAGGTGTGCGCCGGGTCGCTGGCAATCAACAGGGGCAGTTGACGCATCGCCCGGTCACCCGCGGAACAGCTTGCTGTCGAGGTAGGCGAGGCGCACGCGCCCGGCCGCCACCGCCATCACCGCGCTGAGCGGCAGCGCGATCAGCACGCCGACGAAGCCGAACAGCTGGCCGAACGCCAGCAGCGCGAAGATCACCGTCAGCGGGCTCAGCCCGATGCGCTCGCCGACCAGGCGCGGCGTCAGGTACACGCTCTCGAGCACCTGCCCGGCGCCGTAGACCACCGCGACCGCGATCAGCCCGTAGGCGCTGGCGAACTGCAGCGTGCCGGCCAGCAGCGCCAGCACCAGCCCGAGCCCGAAGCCGAGGTAGGGAATGAAGACCGCCAGCCCGGTGAACACGCCGACCGGCACCGCCAGGTCGAAGCCGAACAGCGCGAGGCCGACGCTGTAGTAGACCGCCAGGATGCCCATCACCAGCAACTGGCCGCGCAGGTACTGGCCGAGCACCGCATCGCATTCGGCCATGAAGCTGCGCACGCCCGGCTGCAGGCGCGGCGGGATCAGCGTCTCCAGGCGATTGACCTGGTGCGGCCAGTCCATCAGCAGGTAGAACAGCACGACCGGGATCAGCACGGCATTGCCGACGATCGCCAGCAGGAAGCTGCCGCCGATGCGCGCCGAGCTGAGCACGGTGCCGATCCACTCCTCCATGTTGTCGCCCAGGCGCTGGACGACGAATTCCTTGATGCTCGCGGTGTCGAGCTGCGCATGGATGCCCAGCTGCGCGAGCCAGGGCGTGGCCCACAGGCTGAAGCGATCGATCAGCAGCGGCACCTGCTGGCGCAGCAACGGCAGCTCCTTCGACAGGATCGGCACGATCAGCAGCAGCACCGTCAGCACCAGCAGCAGGGCCAGCACCTCGACGCCCAGCACCGCCAGCACGCGCGGCACGCCGCGCGCGGCCAGGCGCTCGACCGGCGGGTGCAGCGCATACGCCAGCACCGCGCCGACGATGAACGGCGTCAGCACCGGTGCCAGCAGCCACACCAGCACCAGCAGCACCAGGGCGATGGCCAGCCACGAAAGGGATTGACGCTGCGCGGGAGAGAGTTGCATCGACGGAGTCGGTGATGCCGGCGTGGACGAACCCGGGGTGGGCGGTGCCGGCAGGAAGCGGCAAATTCTAAGGGCCGGTGGCGCCAGGGCCCAAAACGGCTGAAACCGGTGTCAACACCGCTTCAATGCAAGCGCCGCGGCCCGGCGCTGCGCAGCCGGGCGATGCGGGCGCGGATCGCCGACTGGTCCTCGGCGGCCCGCGCATGGGCCAGGTAGAGGTCGAGGTCGTGCAGCGCCTCGCCGGTCATGCCGAGTTCGGCATAGGCGAGGCCGCGGTCGCGCCGCTCTTCCCAGGCGTCGGGCAGCAGCACCACCAGCCGGTTCAGCACTTGCACCAGGCGCGGCCAGTCTTCGCCGGTGCGGTGGATTTCCTTCAGGTTGCGCAGGATGCGGGCGAGCACGTCGCGCGCCGGCGCGGCCTGCAGGAACAGCCCGAGCGGCACGTCGAAATCGCCCACCAGGCCGTGGCTCTGGCGGTACGGCAGCAGCAGCTCGTCGAGATCGTCGCGCGACAGCGAATGGCCGGTGAACGGATCGATCACGACCTCGCCCTGCGGCATGTGCAGCTTGACGAGGAAGTGCCCGGGAAACGAGACGCCGCGTGCCTGCAGCCCGATCTGCGTGGCCAGCTCGATGTACAGCACCGCCAGCGTGATCGGGATGCCGCGCCGCGTGCGCAGCACCGTGCCGACGTGGCTGTTGCCGGGGTCGTAGTAGTCGTTGACGTTGCCGGCGAAGCCGAGGTCGTTGAAGAAGAAGTGGTTCAGCCGGCGCAGCCGCTGCAGCGGCACCGCATCGGCCGGGACGCGCTGCTTCAGGCGCAGCGCGAGCTGGTCGATCTCGGCCAGCACCGCCTGGGCGTCGAGCCCGGGATCGTCGTCCTGCCCGATCGCGACCGCAGCCTCGGTCAGCGAGAGGCTGGCGTCGTCGGCCACCAGCGACGCGAAATACTCCAGGGCGGTGGGCGCTTCGAACTGCAACGGACGGGCCATCGGGCAAGTTTAGCGGGCCGAGGGGGGCCACCCTAGCCGCGCCGGGCGAACTGCCTGAGGTTCAACCCGGTGGCGAGCAAGGTGCCGAAGTAAACGACCGCCGCGCCGCCCAGGCAGGCGGCCAGCCACGCCACCCGCGCGCCGTGCTGCTGGCCGAGCGCGATCCAGTCGAGCTTCAGCGACGCGAAACCGAGCAAGGCGCCGAGCAGCGTGGTCGCCAGCAGCACCCGCCAGGTGAAGCCGGCCCAGCCGGCCGACGGCGTGTAGCTGCCGGCGCGGCGCAGGCCGACGAACAGCCAGCCGGCATTGACCAGCGCGCCCAGGCCGATCGACAGCGCGAGGCCCGCATGGCCCAGCTGCGGCACGAACAGCAGGTTCATCAGCTGCGTCAGCACCAGCACGATCACCGCGATCTTCACCGGCGTGCGGATGTCCTGCCGGGCGTAGAAGCCGGGTGCCAGGATCTTCACGCCGATCAGCCCCATCAGGCCGACGCCGTAGCCGCGCAGCGCGAGCACGGTCTGCGCGACGTCCTCGGCGCGGAAAGCCCCGCGGTGGTAGAGCGACGCGACCAGCGGCGTCGTGAACACCAGCAGCGCCACCGCGCACGGCAGCGCCAGCAGCAGCACCAGCCGCAGCCCCCAGTCGAGCAGGCCGGAATAGGCCTGCGCATCGGCGCGCGCCTGGGCGGACGACAGCTGCGGGATCAGCACCACGCCGAGCGCGACACCGAGCAGCGCGGTCGGGAATTCCATCAGCCGGTCGGCATAGGTCAGCCACGACACCGCGCCGACACCGACGTGCGACGCGATCTGCGTGTTGATCAGCAGCGACAGCTGCGCCACCGACACCCCCAGCAGCGCCGGCGCCATCTGGCGCAGCACGCGGTGCACGCCGGGGTGGTGCCAGGCCGCGGCGATGCGTGCCGGCGTCATGCCGATGCGCGGCAGCTGGCCGATGCGCGCGAGCGCCGGCAGCTGCACCGCCAGCTGCAGCACGCCGCCGACCATCACGCCGACGGCCATCGCGTAGATCGGTTCGATCCCCCAACGCCGGAACACCGGCGCCAGGCCCCAGCCCGCACCGATCACCGCCAGGTTCAGCAACACCGGCGATGCCGCCGGCACCGCGAACTGCTTCCAGGTGTTGAGCACGCCGGCCGCCAGCGCGACCAGCGAAATGAAGCCGATGTAGGGAAACATCCAGCGCGTCATCACCACCGCGCCGTCGAACTGCGCGAGGCCCGAGGCCATCAGCCAGACGATCGCCGGGGCGGCCACCATGCCGACCGCGCAGGTGACCAGCAGCGCCCAGAACAGCACGGTGGCGACCGCGTTGACCAGCAAGTGCGTGACCTCGTCGCCCTCGCGGGTGCGGGTCTCGCCGAGGATCGGCACGAAGGCCTGCGCGAAGGCGCCTTCGGCGAACAGCCGGCGCAGCATGTTGGGAATGCGGAACGCAGCCTGGAAGGCGTCGGTCCAGGCGCCGGCGCCGAACATCGCGGCCACCATCAGCTCGCGGCCCAACCCGGTGATGCGCGACGCCAGGGTCAGCAGGGAGACGACGGAGGCGGCACGCAGCAGGTTCATGGAGGCGGGGGCAGGAAGGCGGGCGGATTATAGGTAGCGCATGCTCACGTCCGGCTGCCGCGTTTGCCGTGACTGGATTGTGAATGCTATACTCGCGGTCTTTGCCCCACCTGGATTCAGCTAAACATGGCTACCTCCTCCAAAGTCAAGAAGACGGTCCGCATCGCATCGGGCCGCAAGCGTGTTCGCCAAGACGTGAAGCTCAACGCCGCCAACACCGCGCTGCGTTCGAAGTTCCGCACGGTCGTCAAGAACGTTCAAAAGGCTGTTGTCGCCGGCGACAAGGCCAAGGCTGCCGAAATCTTCAAGACCGCCCAGGGCGTGATCGATTCCGTGGCCGACAAGGGCCTGTTCCACAAGAACAAGGCCGCTCGCCACAAGAGCCGCCTGTCGGCCAAGATCAAGGCACTCGCAGCCTGATCGACAACATCCAGGTGGTAAGTGAAAAGGCCCGCTCAGCGGGCCTTTTTCATTGGGGCCGCCAGATCGTGGCGCTCGACGGGAGAGGGTTCAGGCGGCCTGCTGGGCCGGCGGCGGCACCGGCGCCAGCTGCCCGTTCGGCAGCAGGCAGGCCTCGACGACCTGCAGGTCGTTGTCGCGCGCGAAGTTCATCACGAAGTCCCAGGCCATCGGCTCCAGCGCCTTCAGCTCCTCGCTGACGATCACGCACTTCACGCCGTTGATCACGCGCGGCACGCAGTACGGCGAATAGCCGATGAACGATCCGATGCCGCCTGCCGATCCGCCCGGACGGAAGCTCGACATCGCCCCTGCCAGCCGCTCCGCCCAGTCGCTGGGTCGGAAGGTCTTGCCATCCTTGGTGAGGCCTTGGATGAACACTTCGCGGGGCAAGGGTGAGGTCATGCGTGCTGCGGGCGTGGGTCGAACGGACGGCGGGTCGGCCGGCGGCTATTGTGCCGCGAATATGCTGCGCCGCAGCAGATTGCCGGGCCCCCGAAGGGTTGGCGCCTGTGCCTTTATCGGCGCGCCAACCCCCGACCCTTAGAATCCAAGGCCCCAGGCGGCGCCCTGCCGCCCTGTATTTCGCACTTCCGCGCACTTCGCGCGCCTACGGAGCCTGCCGCAATGAATGCGACCACCCCCCCCGCTGCCCAGCCGATGCCCCACGTGATGCCGACCTACGGTCGCCTGCCGTTCGCGCTGTCGCATGGCCGAGGCTGCTGGGTCTGGGACACCGACGGCAAGAAATACCTCGACGGCCTGGGCGGCATCGCTGTCAACACCGTCGGCCACGCGCACCCGAAGCTGGTCGCCGCGCTGCAGGACCAGGTCGGCAAGCTGATCCACAGCTCCAACTACTACCAGGTGCCGCTGCAGGAGCAGCTCGCCGCGAAGCTGACCGAGGTGTCGGGCCTGACCAATGCCTTTTTCTGCAGCACCGGCCTCGAGGCCAATGAAGGCGCGCTGAAGATCGCCCGCAAGTTCGGCCACGACAAGGGCATCGAGCGCCCGGAGATCATCGTCTACGAGAAGGCCTTCCACGGCCGCTCGATCGCGACGCTCTCGGCCACCGGCAACACCAAGGTGCAGGCCGGCTTCGGCCCGCTGGTCGAAGGCTTCGTGCGCGTGCCGCTGAACGATCTGGCCGCGGTGCGCCGGGTGGCGGCCGAGAACCCGAACGTCGTCGCGGTGTTCCTGGAGGTGATCCAGGGCGAAGGCGGCATCAACGTCTCGACGATCGAGTACCTGCAAGGCATCCGCAAGCTCTGCGACGAGCGCGGCTGGCTGCTGATGCTCGACGAAGTGCAATGCGGCCTGGGCCGCACCGGCAAGTGGTTCGCGCACCAGTGGGCCGGCATCAAGCCGGACGTGATGCCGCTCGCCAAGGGCCTGGGCTCCGGCGTGCCGGTGGGCGCGATCGTCTGCGGCCCGAAGGCGGCCAACGTGTTCGGCCCCGGCAACCACGGCAGCACCTTCGGCGGCAACCCGCTCGCGATGCGCGCCGGCGTCGAGACGCTGCGCATCATGGAAGAAGAGAAGCTGCTCGAGAACGCCGCCACGGTCGGCGCCGCGCTGAAGGCCGGCATCGAGAAAGAGCTGTCCGGCGTGCCGGGCTTCGTCGAGGTGCGCGGCCAGGGGCTGATGCTCGGCATCGAGCTCGACCGCCCGTGCGGCGTGCTGCTGAACCGCGCGGCCGAGGCCGGCCTGCTGCTGAGCGTCACCGCCGACCGCGTGATCCGCCTCGTGCCGTCGCTGATCCTCACGGCTGACGAAGCGGCGCAGATCGTGGCCATCCTGTGCCCGCTGGTCAAGCGTTTCCTGTCCGAAACCCCTGCCCAGCCATGAAGCCCGGCATGAGCCTCATCAAGCACTACCTGCAGTTCAAGGACTTCCGGGCCGAGGAATACGCCTACCTGTTCGAGCGCTCGGCCATCATCAAGAAGCGCTTCAAGAACTACGAGAAGTACACGCCGCTGGTCGACCGCACGCTGGCGATGATCTTCGAGAAGGCCTCCACCCGCACCCGCGTCAGCTTCGAGGCCGGGATGTACCAGATGGGCGGCTCGGTGGTGAACCTGACCACCGGCGACAGCCAGCTCGGCCGCGCCGAACCGATCGAAGACAGCGCGCGCGTCATCAGCCGCATGGTCGACCTGGTGATGATCCGCACCTACGAGCAGACCAAGCTCGAAGCCTTCGCGGCCAACTCGCGCGTGCCGGTGATCAACGGCCTGACCAACGAGTACCACCCGTGCCAGATCCTGGCCGACATCTTCACGTACATCGAGCACCGCGGCAGCATCGCGGGCAAGGTGGTCGCATGGGTCGGCGACGGCAACAACATGGCCAGCACCTGGCTGCAGGCGGCCAGCATCCTCGGCTTCACGCTGCACGTCAGCACGCCGTCGGGCTACGAGGTCGATGCGAAGGCGGCGGGCGTCCACGACACCAGCGCCACCAGCTGCATCAAGCTCTTCAAGGACCCGCTCGAAGCCTGCGCCGGCGCGCACCTGGTGACCACCGATGTCTGGACCAGCATGGGCTACGAGGCCGAGAACGAGGCCCGCATGAAGGCCTTCGCCGACTGGTGCGTCGACGGCGAGATGATGGCTGCGGCGCAGCCCGACGCCCTCTTCATGCACTGCCTGCCGGCCCACCGCGGCGAGGAGGTCGAGGCCGGCGTGATCGACGGGCCGCAATCCGTCGTCTGGGACGAGGCCGAGAATCGCATGCACGTCCAGAAGGCCTTGATGGAATACCTGCTGCTGGGCCGCATCGGTTGAATCCGGTCGATCCGTGGCGCGAGACCGCATGAAGCTTGCCCTCGTCACCGACCTGCATGCCAACCGCGAGGCGGTCGAGGCCGTGCTCGCGCATGCGCGATCGCAGGGCGTGCAGCAGCACGTGTTCCTCGGCGACTACGTCGGCTACGGCGCCGAGCCGGGCTGGGTGGTCGACTGCGTGCAGTCCCATGTGGCCGACGGCGCGATCGCGGTGCTGGGCAACCACGATGCGGCCGCGGTGGAAGGCCCGCAGCCGACCATGGTGCCCGACGCGCGCGACGCCGCGGCGTGGACGCACGAGCGCCTGACGCCGGCGCAGCTCGACTTCCTGTCGAAGCTGCCGCTGACCGCGCGCGACGCCGACCGCCTCTACGTGCATGCCAACGCGCACGCGCCGGCTGCCTGGGGCTACGTCACCGGTCGGCTCGATGCGGTGCGCAGCCTGCACGCCACCGATGCGCGCATCACCTTCTGCGGCCATGTGCACGAGCCGCTGCTGTTCCACCTGTCGGGCACCGGCAAGGTCGGCGATTTCACGCCGGTGCCGGGCGTGCCGATCCCGCTGTCGCCACAGCGCCAGTGGCTGGTGATCCCCGGCTCGGCCGGCCAGCCGCGCGACGGCAACCCGGCGGCCGCCTACGCCACGTTCGACACCGTCAGCGGCGACCTCACCTACCACCGCGTGCCGTACGACCACGAGGCCGCGAGCGCCAAGGTGCTGGCCGCCGGCCTGCCCGCACGCCTGGCGCAGCGCCTGATCGATGGACACTGAGGCCGGGCCGGCGAAGTCCTCGTGGCGCCTGGCCGCCGGCCAGGTCATCGACGGCTTCCGGCTCGATGCCCACCTGCACCAGGGCGGCATGGCCAACCTGTGGGCGGTGACGCGGCTCGGCAGCGACGACCCGATGCCGCTGATCATGAAGGTGCCGCGCATCAAGGGCGGCGAGGACCCGACCAGCATCGTCGGCTTCGAGGTCGAGCAGATGATCCTGCCGTCGATCAGCGGCGTGCACGTGCCGAAGTTCATCGCGAAAGGCGACTTCACCGGGCAGCCGTTCATCGTGATGGAGCGCCTGTCGGGCGACTCGCTGCGCAAGCGCTTCGACGATGCGCCGCTGCCGATCGACGAGGTGGTGCGCTGCGGCGCGCTGATCGCGACCGCGCTGCACGACCTGCACCGCCAGCACGTGGTGCACCTCGACGTGAAGCCCAGCAACATCATGTTCCGCAAGGCCCCGGACGGCTCGCGCAGCGATGCGGTGCTGGTCGACTTCGGCCTGTCGCGCCACGACTTCCTGCCCGACCTGCTCGACGAGGAGTTCGAGCTGCCGATGGGCACTGGCCCGTACATGTCGCCGGAGCAGGTGCAGTTCATCCGCAACGACCCGCGCAGCGACCTGTTCGCGCTCGGCGTGCTGCTGTACCACCTGCTGACCGGCGAGCGCCCGTTCGGTGCGCCCACCAGCGTGCGCGGGCTGCGCCAGCGGCTGTACCAGGACCCGCTGCCGCCGCTCGCGTGGCGACCCGACTGCCCGCCGTGGCTGCAGGAGCTGGTGCTGCGATGCCTGGAGGTGCAACCCGACAAGCGGCACCAGAGCGCGGCCCAGCTCGCGTTCGAGCTGCAGAACCCGGAGCAGGTGGTGCTGACCGAACGAGCGGCGCGGCGTGCGCGCAGCGGCCGCGTGCAGACGCTGCGGCGCTGGTTCGCCGCACTCGGCGCCGAGCCGGCCGAGCGCGGCAATGCGGCCGGGCAGGCGGCGCGCAGCCCGATCCTGCTGGCGGCGGTGGACGTCGCCAACGCCGACCCGGCGCTGCTCGACGCGGTGCGCGACACGGTGCAGCGGCTGCTGCACACCGAGCCCGGCGCGCGCCTCGCGTGCCTCGCGGTGCTGAAGATCAACCGCATCGGCATGGACGAACTGCTCGACAAGGACGGCGGCAGCAAGCACGTCGGCCTGCTGGTGCAGCTGAAGCACTGGGCGCGCCCGCTGCTGCAGGACCTGGAGGCCACGCGCCCCGAGCAGGCCGGGCGCGTGACCTTCCATGTGCTGGAGGCGCCCGACGCGGCGACCGCGATCGTCGACTACGCGCGCAAGAACCAGGTCGACCACATCGTGATGGGCGCGCGCAGCAGCGGCGGGCTGCGCCGCTACCTGGGCAGCGTGTCGGCCGAGGTGGTGGCGCAGTCGGACTGCACGGTGACGGTGGTGCGCAGCGTGTTGCGTGGCGTCTGAATCATCTCAGCCCGAAGTGAACAGGGGCAACGACCAGCGCTTGCGCGGCTTGGCGCGTTGCGCGCGGGAGTTGCCACCAATCGAGACCAAGCCATGCACGAAGTGCATCAACGAAGAACGCCCGAAGAAGCCGTCCAATGACCTGTCCCGTGCGCAACCGTTGCCGGTGAGGCTCGACAGATCGCCGGCGTTGCCGATGAGCGTTCGCGCGGCGACCTTCGCCGTGATGCAGCGAGGGACGAGACCGAGGCATCCGACCGGAGGTTCCTCCAGTGCTTGCAACTTGGCATTGACCTCTTTCCAGAATGCATCATTCTTGCCTCCGAGAAACTGGGGCGTCTTTCCCGCCACCCGAAGGGAAACGATCAATTCCGCGTACACCACGGCGCCCACTTTCCTGGCAACGGCTTGCTGGGCGGGTGCCAGACCACCGAGAAACGCATCCATGCCGGCAGCGCACAAGGCGACGTGCGACAGGGATGGGTGCCGATCTGCGCACTGCATGAACTGCCCGGCGATCGTTTTCATCGCGACGGCGTACGGCCGCTGCTTCAGCTTTCCGAACATGTCGACGTAGACGCTCCATTCCGGCTGCCTTGTGTTGTCCAGCGCAGGCGCGGCAACTGTCAGGACCGTTGCCTTCACCGGCGGCATTCTGCCGTTCTTGACCAAGGTCGCCATGCACCACGCCGGACGATCTGCGGGCTGCAGGAGTCCGAGCTTGGCCGCTTGCCGTCGAAAATGGCTCTTGCTGCAGCCGAGGCTGCGGTCATTGAGATCACCGCTCGGCACTGCACCATTGACGTCAAAGAGATAGCGCTCGCAGAAGGCCTGCCACCGAGTCGGTTCGTCCTTGGCGCCCCCGTACAGTTCGACGCTTTCAATCAAGCGCGCCAACTGTTCGGAACTGATGCACGCCAGAAGCTCGCGTTGCGTGTCGCTCGCATATCCATGACAGGCATCGCCCTCGGCAGCGTGCTGAAACTCGGCCAGATATGTTTTCAGGCGCGCCTTGAACGCCTCGGCATCGATCTCCTGGACATCGGCGCCCAGCAGTCGGGCAACGGCGCGCAACGCGCTACCGGCATTCAAGTGCAGGTGATTGGATTCGTCGCGGACACACGCCATCTCTGTCGTGGCACTGCTGCGGCTCTTCTTGACTCTCGCCGGCAGGCCGGTGGCGTGCGGGGCCTCGTCATCTCGACGGCTGGGAATCCCGGGATCGGACTTCACTCTCCGGTGGTTCTTGTTCTGCTCGATCAAGTTCGCTCCATGCATGCAGTGATTGACAGGCTGAGTCGCATGAACCGGAGAATGGTTCAACGCCACTGTCCATCAGTACACCGGCTGGCCCCGGAGTTGCATGATCAAGACCATGAGCCATCCGGACCCCGACCCCCGCTTCGGCCCGCTGCGCACGCACGGCCGCTTCGACTACTCGCCGATCACGCAGCGGCCCGATTTCCGCTGGCCCAACGGGCAGCGGCTGGCGGTGTACCTCGGCTTCAACCTGGAAGACTTCGCGTTCGGCGAAGGACTGGGCGCAGCGCTCGGCCCGGCCTCGCCGCACCCCGACGTGCTGAACCACAGCTGGCGCGAGTACGGCAACCGCGTCGGCGCGTGGCGCTGCCTGGAGCTGTTCGACCAGGTCGCGATGCCGGCCGGCGTGATCCTGAACACCGCGCTTTACGAACTGAGCGCGCGGCTGGTCGATGCCTTCGTGCAGCGTGGCGACGAAATGATCGCGCACGGCCACACCAACTCGGTCCGGCAAGGATCGCTGCCGGAGGCCGACGAGCGCGCCTTGATCGAGCACTGCCGCGACACGATGACGCGCCGCCATGCATTGGCGCCGCGCGGCTGGCTGTCGCCATGGATCTCGGAAAGCCACGTCACGCCCGACCTGCTGGCCGAGGCCGGCTTCCAGTACACGCTGAACTGGTGCCACGACGACCAGCCGGTGCGCCTGCGCACGCGCGGCGGCGGCTCGCTGTGGTCGGTGCCCTACCCGCAGGAGCTGAACGACATCCCGATGGTCATCGCGCGGCAGATGGACGCGAAGGACTTCGCGCAGATGATCGTCGACCAGTTCGACGAGATGCTGGAGCAGTCGCAGCGCCAGCCGCTGGTGATGGGCATCGCGCTGCATCCGTACATCGTCGGGCAGCCGTACCGCCTGCGTCACCTGCGGCGCGCGCTGCGGCACGTCATGGACCACCACCGCGAGATCTGGGTCACGACGCCGGGGGCGATCGTGTCGGCGATGGAGGAGATGGCGCGATAAATGGCTTGCGCGCCACTTCGAGTGGTGCAATCTTTCCTAGTCTCAAAGGGAGCCGGGGAGACATCTCCATGAAGCACTTGTCTTTCGAGGTCCGCCTTCTGACAACGGAACAAGACATCAAGCGCGGCGCCCGGAAGGCCATCAAGCTCCCGAAGCTGTTGTTGAGGGTGCCAAAGCTGTTGAACCCGAGGCGCCAGGACAACGAACCGTCTGCCCCATCCGAGAAGAAGGACTAGGACCCCAGGCCCTGCGCCACATACCGCGTCACCTTCGGCGGCGACTGCTCCACGTGGAAACCCAGCCGCCGCTCGCGCAGCTCCATGTCGAACACCGTCATCCGCTCGAAGTGCCGCAGGTGCTCGGCCCATGATTCGTTGACGAACTGCTCGACGTAGAGCGCCGGGTCGGAGGTGTCGCGGAACAGGCTCCACGACAGCACGCCGCGGCGCAGGCAGCTGCTGCGCCGCTCCTGCATCGTGTGCAGGAAGTCGCCGGCGCGCACCGGGTCGATCCGGTACTCGATGGCGATCAGCACCGGCCCGTCGTGGGGGTCCAGCGGCAGCGCGGTGACCGGCGGCTTCAGCGTGTTGGCCGGCGTCAGGTCTTCTTCGGCCACCGCCGACAGCCGCACCCGCCGAGTCAGCAGCAGCGCCACGCAACCCATCGCGGCCGCGCCCATCAGGCTGCTGCGCACGTCGGTCATCGCCGCCACCTGGCCCCACAGCGCCGCGCCGGCCGCGCTGCTGCCCATCAGCGCCATCTGGTAGATCGACATGCCGCGCGCACGCACCCAGTCGGGTAGCGCGAGCTGGGCCGACACCGTCAGCGAATTGGCCACCGAGATCCATGCCGCGCCGGCCGCCACCATCGCGGTCGCGGCCACCAGCACGTTCGGCGCCAGCGCCACCACCACCATCGCGATCGCCTGCACGAACGAGCCCCAGCGGACCAGCTCGTCCGACCCCAGCCGCTGGCGCAGGCGCGGCAGGTTCAGCGCCGCGCCGATCGCGCCGGCGCCCATCGACGCCAGCAGCAGCGTGAAGGTGCCGGCACCGCCGCCATGCAGCCGTTTCGCGACCAGCGGCAGCAGCGCGAGCAGCGCGGTCGACTGCAGGAAGAAGATCGACACCCGCAGCAGCACCACGTGCATGCGCGCCGATTCGCGCACGTACTGTACGCCGACGCGGATCGCGCCGAGGAAGCGCTCGCCCGGCAGCGTGCTCACCTTCTGTTCGCGCCTCCAGCGGCTGATCGTGAACGCCGCGCCGATCGACAGCAGCGCATTCAGCACGAACACCCAAGCGCTGCCGGCGCTCGCGATGATCGCGCCGGCCAGGATCGGCCCGATGATGCGCGACGCGTTCATCGCGATGCCGTTCAGCGCCAGCGCCGCCGGCAGCTGCGAGCGTGGCACCAGCTCCGGTACGATGGCCGCGAACACCGGCCAGCGCATCGCGAGGCCGATGCCGTTCGCGAAGGTCAGCACCAGCAGCAGCGGTGCGTTCATCGCATCGAACGCGATCGTCGTGCAGGTCACCACCGCGACCGCGGCCACCCACACCTGCGTCAGCATGAAGTAGCGTCGGCGGTCGAGGATGTCGGCCATCGCGCCGCTCGGCAACCCGAGCAGGAAGACCGGCAGCGTCGACGCCGACTGCACCAGCGCCACCAGCACCGGCGAGCTCGTCAGCGACGTCATCAGCCAGGCCGCCGCGACGTCGTTCATCCACATGCAGACGTTGGCCGCGACCCAGGTGCCCCACAGCATGCGGAACACCGGCAGCGACAGCGGCGCCCAGGCAGATGCCGAAGGCACGGCGGGCGGCGGAACGGCGGGTGGCGGAACGGGTGGCAGGACGGGCGCGCTGGACATCCCGCAACGGTAGCACCGCTCCCGCGTCATTCACATGTGGGATGGACGTAGACCCGCGCCGCCCGATACTGGCCGCGCAGTCTCAACCACCACGGAGGAGCCCATGAAGCTCTTGATCTCCAAGGGTGCGTCCGGTCCGGACGTGGCTCGCCTCGCGCAGGCGCTCGCCGCAGAGCTCGGCCCCGATGCCGCGGATTTCCCGGTGCTCGCCGCCGCCGATCCGGCCCTCGACGACGGCTTCGACGCCGCGATCCGCCGCTGGCAGGCCGGCATCGGCATCATTGCCGACGGCATCGTCGGCCCGCGCTGCCAGATGCTGCTGAAGCTCGCCGACGAAGGCCCGGCGACCGATCCGGTGCTGACCGTCGGGCTCGTGAGCCAGCTGTTCCCGGCCACCAAGCCGGCCAACATCGCGCGCTACCTGCCGTATGTCGAAGCGGCGCTGCGCGCGGCCGGGCTGGTCGACCGGCCGATGGTGCTGGGTGCGCTCGGCACCATCCGCGCCGAGACCGAAGGGTTCGTTCCGATCGCCGAGTTCCAATCGCGCTTCAACACGCCGCCAGGCGGCGCGCCGTTCAGCAGCTACGACCTGCGCCGCGACCTCGGCAACGGCGCGGCCGGC
Organism: Rhizobacter sp. SG703; assembly: GCF_012275445.1. Lineage (GTDB taxonomy): Bacteria > Pseudomonadota > Gammaproteobacteria > Burkholderiales > Burkholderiaceae_C > Rhizobacter. Next base: position 357,289 of record NZ_JAAZQK010000002.1, read on the forward strand.
GATGGTGCCCGCTACAAGGGCCGCGGCTTCGTGCAGCTGACCGGCCGCGCCAACTACAAGCACTACGGCGAGGTGATCGGCCTCGCGCTCGATGCCGACCCGGACAAGGCAAACGCACCCGAGGTGGCCGCGGTGGTGCTCGCGCAGTTCCTGTTCGACAAGGCCGACAAGTTCCGCGCCGCGGTCGGCAAGGGCGATTTCGCGGCAGCCCGCAAGCTGGTCAACGGCGGCGCGCACGGGCTGGACGCGTTCCGCAGCGTGTTCGAGCTCGCGGCCGCGGCGCAGCCGCCGCAGGCCACCGGTGCCGGTGCCGCCCGGACCGCGGCGGCCAAGACCCGCCGCCCGGCCGGCAGCACGCACCGCGTGTCGCGCACGAAGAAGGACACCGCCGACCTGCGCGACCGCCAGTACATGCCGGCGGCGCTGACGCTGCCCGACGAGTTTCCGAGTGCCGAGGTCGTGCAGCGCTTCCTGCCCGGCTACGCGAAGGCCGGGCTGATCCTGAACCAGGGCAGCGAAGGCGCCTGCACCGGCTTCGGCCTGGGCTGCGTCATCAACTACCTGCGCTGGCTGAAGGCGAAGACGCCGGCGAGCTTCGAATCCGTCAGCCCGCGCATGCTCTACACGCTGGCGCGCCGCCATGACGAATACGAAGGCGAGAACTACGAAGGCTCGAGCTGCCGCGGCGCGCTGAAGGGCTGGTTCAACAACGGCGTGTGCCTGGAGACGGACTGGCCCTACCAGGCCGACAAGTCCGACACCGCGCGCTACGGCTTCGCGACACGCGCGACGCAGACCACGCTGGGCGTCTACTACCGCGTCGACACGCAGTCGATCACCGACATGCAGGCTGCCATCGCGCAGCATGGCGCGGTCTTCGTCTCTGCCTTCACGCACGACGGCTGGGACGGCGTGCCCGACGTCGCCGAAGAAACGCGCGGCCATGCCGACCTGCCGCTGATCGCGTTCGACGGCCGGCCGTCGAAGGACGGCGGCCATGCGTTCGCGCTGGTCGGCTTCAACGAGCGCGGTTTCGTGCTGCAGAACTCCTGGGGCCGCGACTGGGGCGCCGGCGGTTTCGCAACGCTGTCGTACCTCGACTGGCTGGCCAACGGCATGGACGCCTGGGTGGTCGCGCTCGGCGTGCCGGGCGTGGTCGCCGGGCGGCTCGCGGTGTCGCAGCAGACGGCCCGCGGCAGCACCGCGACGCGCGGCGATGCGGTGCGCAACGGCTGGTGGGACACCGCGCTCGCCTACCGGCACAGCGTGGTGCTCGGCAACGACGGCCGCGTGAGCCGCTACCTGACCGAGGACGAGCAGCCGCGCAAGCTGCAGCAGCAGGCCTACGCGCTGCCCGACCAGTGGTTCCGCAGCCAGCCCGACGGGCCGAAGCGGCTGCTGCTGTACGTGCACGGCGGCCTGAACAGCGAGGCCGATGCGGTCAAGCGGGCCAGCGCGATGGGCCGCTACCTGCTCGGCAACGGCTGCTACCCGCTGTTCCTGGTGTGGAAGACCGGCATGCTCGAATCGATCGGCGACATCCTGTCGGACGCCTTCCACCGCGAACCGGCGCGCGCCGGCGCCGGCGAATGGCTGACCGACAAGACCGACCTGCTGATCGAGAAGACCATCGGCCGCCCGCTCGCGAAGCCGATCTGGAGCGAGATGAAGGAGAACGCGCAGCTGGCCTTCTCGCCGCGCCATGGCGGCGAGCTGCTGCTGGACGCGATCCAGTCGCTGGCCGCCACCTGGGGCGCGCAGTTCGAGCTGCACCTGGTCGGCCATTCGGCCGGCTCGATCGCGCTCGGCCACTTCCTCACCGCGCTCGCGGTGCGCCAGCACGCCGGCCGCGACGACGGCCTGGCGCAGCGCCTCGCATCGGTCAACCTGTATGCGCCGGCCTGCACCGTCGCGTTCGCGAACCAGCACTATGCCGGCGACCCGCAGGTGATGGAGCGGCTGCACCTGGACGTGCTGTCCGACAAGGTCGAGCGCGACGACAACGTCGCGTCGATCTACCGCAAGTCGCTGCTGTACCTGGTGTCGAACGCGCTGGAGACTGACCTGCGCACGCCGATCCTCGGGCTCGACGCGGTCAACGACGCGGCCTTCGCCGGCTGGGACGGCTCGTCCGACACCGGCGAGGCGCTGGCGACGTGGCGCGCCGCAGCGGCCGATTCGAAGCTGGCGGCGCGCACCCAGCGGGTCACCGGCGACCGCATCCAGACGGCGCTCGGCACCGACGGCCAGCCGGTGCTGCAACGGGCGTCGCATGGCGGCTTCGACAACGATGTCGAGGTCATCACACGCACGCTGGAGCGCATCCGCGGCGGCGAGCTCGCGCTGCCGGTCGACGACCTGCGGGGCTACTGAGCGGCCGCGGAACGAAGGCCTGCTCCTACAGGCATTCAGTTCCGCGTCCGACGCGCGCGGTGCGCGATGGCGTCCATCATCGGCGCCATGGACATCACGCCGATCCCGTACGACTCGTCGTTCGAACACGCCGAAGAGGACGAGTCCGAGACCTGCGAAGAGATCATCAGGACGATGCGCGGCATCGCGCAGACCACCTGGGCGCATTCGGGCCATGGCCTGCGCGGCGTGCACGCCAAAAGCCACGGCCTGCTGCGCGGCGAACTGCGCGTGCCGCCCGGGCTACCGCCGGCGTATGCGCAGGGGGCGTTCGCGCAGCCCGGCGAATGGCCGCTGGTGATGCGGCTGTCGACGATCCCCGGCGACATCCTCGACGATGCGGTGTCCACGCCGCGCGGCATGGCGATCAAGCTGATCGGTGTCGACGGCGTGCGGCTGCCGGGCAGCGAAGGGCAGTTCACGCAGGACTTCGTGCTGGTCGACGGCCCGGTGTTCGGCTCGGCCGGGCCGAAGCAGTTCCTGGCCGGGCTGAAGCTGCTGGCCGCCACCACCGACCGCGTGCCGACGCTGAAGAAGGCGGTCTCGGCGGTGCTGCGCGGGGCCGAGAAGGCGATCGAGCAGGTCGGGCTCGAAAGCGGCACGCTGAAGGCGCTCGGCGGGCATGCGCAGACCCATCCGCTGGGCGACACCTACTTCAGCCAGGTGCCGATGCTGTGGGGGCCGTACATGGCCAAGCTGCAGGTGGTGCCGATGTCGGCCGAGCTGCAGGCACTGACCGGCGCACCCATCGAGACGCACGACCGGCCGCAGGCCTTGCGCGATGCGGTGCTGTCGCACTTCGCGCGGGCCGGCGCCGAATGGGACGTGCGCGTGCAGCTGTGCACCGACCTGCAGGCGATGCCGATCGAGGATGCATCGGTGCGCTGGCCCGAGGACCAGAGCCCGTTCGTCACGGTCGGCCGCATCGCGATGCGGCCGCAGCTCGCCTGGACCGAGACGCGTTCGGCCGCGATCGACGACGGCATGTCGTTCAGCCCGTGGCACGGCCTGGCGGCGCACCGGCCGCTGGGCGCGGTGATGCGGGTGCGCAAGCGGGTCTACGAGATGTCGGCGCGTTTCCGGGCCGAGCACAACGGTCTGCGGATGGCACAGCCGCACACCGCGGACGAGTTGCCGCCCTGAGCGGGCGCCTGCCGGTCAGGGCCGAGGCACGACCGCGGTGACCTCGATCTCGACGCGGGCGCGCGGCTCCATCAGCGCGCCGACCTGCACCGCGCTCATCGCGATCGTGTAGCTGCCGACCAGTTCGCGGAACACCGCGCCGACCTCGCGGCCGCGCGCCAGGTACTCGGCGCGGTCGAGCACGTACCAGGTCATGCGCACGATGTGCTGCGACGTCGCGCCGCCTTCGGCCAACACCGCGCAGACGTTGCGCAGCGCCTGCCGCACCTGGTCGACGAAATCGTCGCTCTCGAACTCGCAGCGTGCGTTCCAGCCGATCTGGCCGGCGACGAACACCAGCGTGCCTTCGGCGGCGACGCCGTTCGCGTAGCCGCGCGGAGGCAGCCAGTCGGGGGGTTGCAACACCTTCATCCTTGACTCCTCAACCTGAACCGCTGCAGCTTGCCCGTCTCGGTCCGCGGCAGCGCATCGCGAAACTCCACCGCCCGCGGGTACTTGTACGGCGCGATCGCCTGCTTGGTGAAATCCTGCAGCGCCTTCGCCATCGCCGCATCGCCGGCGTGCCCCGCACGCAGCACGACGAAGGCCTTGACGACCTGGCCACGCTCGTCGTCGGGCACGCCGACCACGCCGCATTCGGCCACTGCCGGGTGCAGCAGCAAGGCCGCCTCCACCTCCGGCCCGGCGATGTTGTAGCCGCCCGAGATGATCATGTCGTCGGTGCGCGCCTGGTAGACGAAGTAGCCGTCCTCGGTCTGCAGGTAGGCATCGCCGGTCAGGTTCCAGCCGCCGCTGACGTACTGGCGCTGGCGGTCGTCGGCCAGGTAGCGGCAGCCGGTCGGCCCCTTGATCGCGAGCCGCCCCACCTGCCCCGGCGGCAGCGGCCGGCCATCATCGTCGAGCACGCAGGCCCGGTAACCCGGCACCACCGTGCCGGTCGCGCCCGGCCGCGCATGCGCCTCGTCGTGCGAGATGAAGATGTGCAGCAGCTCGGTCGACCCGATGCCGTCGATGATCTCGATGCCGCTCGCGTCCTTCCACAGCTGTCGCGTCGCGGCCGGCAGCGCCTCGCCGGCCGACACGCACTGGCGCAGCGACGACAGGTCGTGCGTGGCCAGCTGGCCGGCCATCGCGCGGTACGCGGTCGGCGAGGTCACCAGCGTGGTCGCGCGGTACCGTGCGATCGCGGCCGGCAGCGCATCGGGCGCAGGCCGCTCGACCAGCACCGTCGACGCGCCGACCGACAGCGGGAACAGCAGCAGCCCGCCCAACCCGAAGGTGAACGCAAGCGGCGGGCTGCCGATGAACACATCGTCGGCGGTCGGCCGCAGCACGTGGCGCGGCCAGCAGGCGCAGGCGGCCATCACGTCGCGGTGGAAATGCAGCGTCGCCTTCGGCGCGCCGGTCGTGCCGGAGGTGAAGGCCATCAGGCAGGTGTCGTCGGCCGCGGTGCGCACGGCGTCGAATTGCGCCGGCTTGCCCGCCGCGCGCGCCTCGAGCCCGCCGTCGCGCTCGGTCATGAAATGCAGCACGTGCACGAGCGTCGGGCACTGCGGGCCGGCCAGCGCGAGCTCGTCGGCCAGCCGGATGTCGCACAGCGCATGGCTGATCTCGGCCTTGTGGACGATCTGCACCAGCTCCTTCGCGCGCAGCAGCGGCATGCTGCCGACCGCGATGCCGCCCGCCTTCACGACGCCGAACCAGCAGGCAGCCAGCATTGGCGAGTTCGGGCCGCGCAGCAGCACGCGGTTGCCGGGCACGAGGCCGAGGTCCTCGACCAGTACGCGGCCGATGCGGTTGGCCTGGGCCTGCAGGTCGGCATAGGTCCAGCGCACACCCTGGCCCTGCACACAAAGCCGATCGCCGTGGCCCTCGTCGACCCAGCGGTCCAACAACTCGTGCGCGCAGTTCAGCTCGGCCGGGAACTGCAGCTCCGGCAGGTCGAACACCAGCTCGGGCCACTGGTCGGGCGGCGGCAGGTGGTCGCGGGCGAAGGTGTCGACGTGCGCGGTCATTCAGGCCCCTTTCAACAGCTCGCGGGCGATGATCAGTTGCTGGACTTCGGTCGCGCCTTCGTAGATGCGCAGCGCACGGATCTCGCGGTACAGCGTCTCCACCGTGTTGCCGCTGACGACGCCGGCGCCGCCCCACAGCTGCACCGCGGCATCGATCACCTGCTGCGCGCCCTCGGTGGCGGCCAGCTTGGCCATCGCGGCCTCGCGCGTCACGTTGCGGCCCTGGTCGCGCTGCCACGCGGCGCGGTAGGTCAGCAGTGCCGCGCTGTCGACGGTGGTCGCCATCTGCGCGAGCTTCGCCTGCGTGATCTGAAAGTCGGCCAGCGTCTGGCCGAACATCCGGCGGGTCGTCGCGCGCTGCAGCGCCTCGTCGAGCGCGCGCCGCGCGAAGCCGAGCGCGGCCGCCGCGACCGAGGTGCGGAAGATGTCCAGCGTGCGCATCGCGAGCTTGAAGCCCTGCCCCGCGTCGCCGAGCCGCTGCGTCTTCGGCACGCGGCAGCCGCTGAAGCGCAGCCGCGCGAGCGGGTGCGGCGCGATCAGGTCGATGCGCTCGGCGACCTGCAGGCCCGGCGTGTCGGCATCGACGATCAGCGCGGTGATGCCGCGCGCGCCGGGTGCCTCGCCGGTGCGCACGAACAGCACGTAGAAATCGGCGATGCCGCCGTTCGAGATCCAGGTCTTCTCGCCGTCGATCACGTAGGCATCGCCGTCGTCGCGCGCCGCGCAGGCCAGCGCGGCCACGTCGGAGCCGGCCTCGGGTTCGGACAGCGCGAACGCCGCGATGGCGTCGCCGCGGGCCACCCGCGGCAGGTAGCGCTCGCGCTGCGCGGCGGTGCCGTCGAGCGAGATCGCGCCCGAGCCAAGGCCTTGCATCGCGAATGCGAAATCGGCCAGGCCGTGGTGGCGCGCCAGCGTTTCGCGCAGCAGGCAGATCGCGCGGGTGTCGATCGCGTCGCCGGGTTTTTCGGCGATGGCATGGCGCAACCAGCCGGCGTCGCCGAGCTGCTTCACCAGGCGGCGGCAGGTGGCGTCGACGTCGTCGTGCGGCACGTCGGCGAGGTGCTCGGCGCACCAGCGCGCGAGGTCCCGTTCCAGTGCGACATGCCGCGGTTCGAAGAACGGCCAGTCGAGGTGGGCCGCCATCTCAGTCCCCTTCGAAAATGGGGCGGGCCTTCGCGGCGAAGGCCTCGTAGGCCCGGTGGAAGTCCTGCGTCATCATGCAGATCGCCTGCGCCTGCGCTTCGGATTCGATCGCCTCGTCGACGCCCATCGCCCATTCCTGGTGCAGCATGCGCTTCGTCATCGCATGCGCAAAGCCCGGGCCGGCGGCGATCTCGGTGGCCCAGGCGAGCGCGTCGGCCTGCAGCGCCGCCGGTTCGCTGACCCGGTTCAGGAAGCCCCATTGCAGCGCCTCGTCGCCGCCCAGCGAGCGGCCGGTGTACAGCAGCTCCGACGCCCGCCCCTGCCCGACGATGCGCGGCAGCAGCGCGCAGGCGCCCATGTCGCAGCCGGCCAGCCCGACGCGCGAGAACAGGAAGGCCGTCTTGCTGCGCGAGGTGCCGACGCGCAGGTCGGACGCCATCGCGACGATCGAGCCGGCCCCGGCGCAGACCCCGTCGATCGCCGACACGATCGGCTGCGGACAGGCGCGCATCGCCTTCACGAAATCGCCGGTCATGCGGGTGAAGGCCAGCAGGTCGGGCATCGTCATCTTCGTCAGCGGGCCGATGATCTCGTGCACGTCGCCGCCGGAGCAGAAGTTCTCGCCGGCGCCCTGCACCACGATCGCCCGCACCTCGTCGACCTGTGCGAGCGTGCGGAACAGGTCGCGCAGCTCGGCATACGAGTCGAAGGTCAGCGGGTTCTTGCGCTCCGGCCGGTTCAGCGTGATCACGCCGACGCGGCCGTGCAGCGCCCAGCCGACGTGCCGCGGCGCGATCGCGGCCGCGCCCTGGCGGTTGCCGGCCGCGAGGTGGGAATCCATCGCACGCGTCATGACGTTCTCTCCTTCGTTCGGGTCTTCTTCGGCGGTCTGGCGGGCAGCGCATGGTCGACGCCGGCAAGGTGGCGCTTCAGCACCGAGAGCAGGTCCTGCACCTGCGTCTTCTCGTCGGCCGACCAGCCGGCGAACAGCTCGACGACCCACTGCTCGTGCGTGGCCGCCATGCGCCGGAACTGGCGCCGGCCGGCCGGTGTCAGCTGCACCGCGAACGCACGCCGGTCGCCCGGCTGCGGCGCGCGGCGCACCAAGCCTTCGGCTTCGAGCTGGTCGGTGATGCCGGTCACGTTGCCGCCGGTCACCATCAGGCGCTGCGACAGCTCGCCCATCGTCAACCCGGCCGGCTCGCGCTCCAGCTGCGCCAGCAGGTCGAAGCGCGGCAGCGTGGTCGCGAACTCGCTGCGCAGCCGGTTGCGCACCACCGCTTCGATGCGGTTGGTGCACGACAGCAGGCGCAGCCACAGCTTCAGCGCCTGGTGGTGGTCGTCGACCAGGCGCGATTCGAGATCGCTGACTTCAGCCGGCTCGCTGCCGCCGTCGAGGGGGGATGAGGACGACGCAGCGGCCATCACATCACCTCCCCGCCGGCCACCGCGATCGCCTGGCCGGTGATGCTGGACGATTCGCGCCGGCACAGCCACAGCACGGCCTGCGCGACCTCGCCGGGCCGCACCAGGCGGCCCTGCGGGTTCGCCGCGGCGAGCGCATCGCGGGCTTCATCGGGGCTGCGCTGCGTCTTGCTCGCGATCTGCTCGACCGCGCGGGCGACGATGTCGGTGTCGGTGTAGCCGGGGCAGACGGCGTTGACGGTGATGCCCTTGCGCGCGACTTCGAGCGCGAGCGCGCGGGTCAGGCCGAGCACGCCGTGCTTCGCGGCGCAGTAGGCGGCGACGTAGGCATAGCCTTTCAGCGCCGCGGTGCTCGCGATGTTGACGATGCGGCCGAAGCCGCGTTCGGTCATGCCGGGCAGCACCTGCTGCGTGCACAGGAAGCTGCCGGTCAGGTTGACCTGCAGCAGGCGGTTCCACTGGTCGAGCGTGGTGCGCGCGAACGGCTGGCTCTCGACCTGGCCGGCGTTGTTGATCAGGATGTCGACCGGGCCAACGGATTGGAAGGCGCGTTCGACGCTGCTCGGGTCCGTGACGTCGACGGGGCACACGTGAATCGCCGGCAGGGCTTCGACAGGCTCAGCCCGGACGGGAGTCCCGCCGTTCGAAACCCCTTCTTCCCCGTTCGCCCTGAGCTTGTCGAAGGGTCGGGCTGAGCCCGTCGAAGCCCTCGCCGCCAAGCGCTCACGCGCCTGCAACAACCGAGCCTCGCTGCGCCCCATCAGCGTGACGCTCGCCCCCTCGCGCCACAACGCCGCCGCAATCGCCTCGCCGATCCCGCTGCCGCCGCCCGTCACCACCGCATGCAAGCCGTTCATCGCGCTCACACCCCCTGCGCCAGGTTCGCCTGCTCTTGCGCCGACAGCCCGGCCGTCTGCGCCGCCATCGCGCGCTCGCGCTCCAGGTTGCGCTCCAGCTGCGACTTGCCCGACAGGTACTGCCGCGGCCAATCGGCGCCGACACCGTTGACATGGCCGATCTTCGCGGCTTCCAGCAGCGTCCACGCCGGGTTCGCGAGGTGCGGCCGCGCGATCGCGCACAGGTCGGCACGGCCGGCCGCGATGATGCCGTTCACATGGTCGGCCTCGAAGATCGCGCCGACCGCCATCGTCGCGATGCCGACCTCGTTGCGGATCGCCTCGGCGAACGGCGTCTGGTACATGCGCCCGTACACCGGCCGCTGCTGCGGGCTGACCTGCCCCGACGACACGTCGACCAGGTCCGCCCCCGCTGCCTTGAAGGCCCGCGCGATGACCACCGCATCGTCCGGCGTGTTGCCGCCCGGCACCCAGTCGTGCGCCGAGATGCGCACCGATAGCGGCTTGTCGGCCGGCCAGGCCGCGCGCATCGCCACCAGCACCTCCAGCGGGTAGCGCAGCCGGTTCGCCAACTCCCCGCCGTACACGTCGGTGCGCTGGTTCGTCAGCGGCGACAGGAACGACGACAGCAGGTAGCCGTGCGCGCAATGCAGTTCGAGCCAGTCGAATCCGGCCTGCGCGGCGCGCTTCGTCGCGGCGACGAAATCGGCGGTGACGCGGTCCATGTCGGCGCGCGTCATCGCCTGCGACCAGGCGCTGACACCGTCGAGGTACTGCTGCGGCGAGGCCGAGACCAGCGGCCAATTGCCTTCCGCCAACGGCAGGTCTTCGCCATCCCACGGTGCGCGCGTCGAGCCCTTCGCGCCGGCATGGCCCAGCTGCATCGCGATCTTCGCGCTGCTGCCCTGGTGCACGAAATCGACGATGCGCTTCCACGCCGCCATCTGCGCATCGGTGTAAAGCCCCGGGCAGCCCGGCGTGATGCGCGCGTCGGGCGAGGTGCAGGTCATCTCGGCGAACACCAGCCCCGCCCCGCCCAGCGCCCGCGCGCCCAGGTGCACCAGGTGGTGGTCGCCCGGCACGCCGTCGACCGCGCTGTACTGCGCCATCGGCGAGACGACGACGCGGTTCTTCAGCGTCACGCCGCGCAGCGTGAACGGCGTGAACATCGGCGGCACCGCATGCGTGCCGTCGAGGCCGGCGCGCGCAGCCAGCCACTGCTCGTAGCCGCCGACGTAGTCCGCATCGCGCAGCCGCAGGTTCTCGTGCGAGATGCGCTGCGAACGCGTCAGCAGCGAATAGGCGAACTGCGGCGCGTCGAGACGCGCATGGCGCTCGACGTTCTCGAACCATTCGGTCGAATTGCGCGCCGCGTTCTGGATCTTCAGCACCTCGATGCTGCGCTGCGACTCGTAGGCCGACAGCGCCTGGTCGAGCGCACCCGGATGGGCGCCGATCGCGGCGGCCAAGTCGATCGCGTCCTCGAGCGCGAGCTTGGTGCCCGAGCCGATCGAGAAATGCGCGGTGTGCGCCGCGTCGCCCATCAGCACGACCGGGGCGCGGCCGTACCGGCCGCCTTGCCAATGAACCCAGCGCTTGCACACCACCCGCGGAAAGCGGATCCACTGCGCCGAGCCGCGCAGGTGCGCCGCGTTCGACATCAGCGCATGGCCGTCGAGCAGCTTCGCGAACAGCGTCTCGCAGAACGCGATGCTCTCTTCCTTGCCCATGTCGGCCAGCCCGGCGGCGCGCCACACCGGCTCGGGCGCCTCGACGATGAAGGTCGAGGTGTCGGCATCGAATCGGTAGGCGTGCACCTGGAACCAACCCCATTCGGTGCGCTCGAACGCGAACGTGAACGCATCGAAACGCCGGTGCGTGCCGAGCCACACGAAGCGGCACAGCCGGGTGTCGACATCGGGCTCGAAGGTGGCGGCGTAGCGGCTGCGGATGCGGCTGTTCAGCCCGTCGCAGGCGATCACCAGGTCGGCGTCGAGCGCGGTGTCGTCGGTGCAGTCGGTCTCGAAGCGCAGCCTCACGCCTTCTTCGGTGCAGCGGTCTTGCAGGATGTTCAGCAGCTGGCGCCGGCCGATGCCGCAGAAGCCGTGGCCGGACGAGCGGATCACCTCGCCCTTGAAATGCACCTCGACGTCGTCCCAGTGGTTGAACGCGTCGAGGATCTGCGCCGCGCTGCGCGGGTCGGTGCGCTGCACCGCGCCCAGCGTCTGGTCGGAGAACACCACGCCCCAGCCGAAGGTGTCGTCGGCGCGGTTGCGCTCGAACACCGTGACATCGTGCGACGGGTCCTGCTTCTTCATCAGCAGCGCGAAGTACAGGCCCGCCGGGCCGCCGCCGATGCAGGCGATGCGCATGTTGTGTGAGCTCCGGGGCGCCGCGGCGGGGATCGCCGCGCTTCCGCAATTTAGGGCTTGATATTTCAGGTGTCAAGCATCTTCGCGATGCGCCCCGCTGTCTGAAATAACCGACACCGCGACCCCGCCGGCGGTGCTACTGTGCGGCCGTGAAAAAAATCTGGGACATCTCTCCACCGATCGCGCCCGACTCGCCGCTGTTCCCCGGCGACGAGGCGTATTCGCAGGCCTGGACCGCGCGCATCGGTCCGGGCTGCCCGGTCAACCTGAGCGCGATCACGATGTCGCCGCACATCGGCGCGCATGCCGATGCGCCGCTTCACTACGGCGACGACGCGCCGGCGATCGGCGCGGTCGACCTCGGCCCGTACCTCGGCCGCTGCCGCGTGATCCATGCGATCGGCATCGGCCCGCTGGTGCGGCCGGAGCACCTGGCGCCGTTCGCCGCCAACCTGCCGCCGCGCGTGCTGGTGCGCAGCGTGCTGAAGGCGCCGACCGCCTGGTCGCCCGATTTCACGTCGTTCGCGCCCGAGACCATCGTCTGGCTGGCCGACCGCGGCGTGCAGCTGGTGGGCATCGACAGCCAGTCGGTCGACCCGGCCGACAGCAAGACGCTGGACAGCCACCACCAGCTGCTGGCGCGCGACCTGCGCGTACTGGAGAACCTGGTGCTCGACGACGTGCCGGCCGGCGACTACGAACTGATCGCGCTGCCGCTGAAGCTGATGCTGGCCTGCGCTTCGCCGGTGCGCGCGGTGCTCAGAGAACTCTGAAAGACCTTCCGATGACGACACGACACGACTGCCTGGGCCTCGACGCGCGTGACGAACTCGCGCCGCTGCGCGACCTGTTCGACCTGCCCGACGGCACGATCTACCTCGACGGCAATTCGCTCGGCGCGTTGCCGCGCGCCACCGCGGTGCGCGTGCAGCAGGTGGCCGCCGCCGAATGGGGCCGCGACCTGATCAAGAGCTGGAACACCGCCGGCTGGATCGACCTGCCGCAGCGCATCGGCGACAAGATCGCGTTGCTGCTGGGCGCCGGGCCCGGCGAACTGATCGTCGCCGACTCGACCTCGGTGAACCTGTTCAAGGCGCTGTCGGCCGCGCTCGACCTGGCGCAGCGCGACACGCCGGGCCGCCAGCGCATCGTGTCGGAGCGCTTCAACTTCCCGACCGACCTGTACATCGCCGAAAGCCTCGCGCGGCAGCGCGGCTTCGAGCTGGTGCTGGCCGATGCCGACGAGATCCCGGCGCTGATCGACGACCGGCTCGCGGTGCTGATGCTGACGCATGTGAACTACCGCACCGGCCGCATGCACCGCATGGAAGAGACCAACCTCGCGGTGCATGCCGCCGGCGCGCTGGCGGTGTGGGACCTGGCGCATTCGGCCGGCGCGGTGCCGGTGAACCTGAAGGGCAGCGGCCCGCGCGCCGGCGCGGCCGACTTCGCGGTCGGCTGCGGCTACAAGTACCTGAACGGCGGGCCCGGCGCGCCGGCCTTTGTGTGGATGCACCCGACGATCGCCGCCCGCATGGACGCCGAGCAGCTGTGGCAGCCGCTGTCGGGCTGGCTCGGCCATGCGGCGCCGTTCATGTTCACGCCCGACTACCACCCGGCCGCCGGCATCGCCCGGTTCGTCTGCGGCACGCCGCCGGTGCTGTCGCTGGCGGCGCTGGAATGCGGCGTCGACACGATGCTCGCGGCCGAGGCGCACGGCGGGCAGCCGGCGCTGCGCCGCAAGTCGATCGCGCTGACCGAGCTGTTCATCGCGCTGGTCGAAGCCCGCTGCGCCGGCCACGGCCTCGCGCTGCAGACGCCGCGCGATGCGGCGCAGCGCGGCAGCCAGGCGAGCTTCGCACGCGCCGACGGCGGCTACGCGATCATGCAGGCGCTGATCGCGCGCGGCGTGATCGGCGACTTCCGTGCGCCCGACCTGCTGCGCTTCGGCTTCACGCCGCTGTACACCCGCTTCGTCGACGTGTGGGACGCGGTGGAGCACCTGGCGCAGGTGCTGCAGACGGGCGAGTGGCAGCAGGCCCGGTTCAACCAGCGTGCGGCGGTGACATGAGCGATTCGCATCGTTCCGGCGAAGACATCGTCCGCGAGGAAGGCGCGCAGCTCGATTTCTCGCGCGACATGAGTTATGGCGACTACCTGCACCTCGACGAACTGCTGACCGCGCAGCACCCGCTGTCGCCCGAGCACAACGAGATGCTGTTCATCGTGCAGCACCAGACCAGCGAGCTGTGGATGAAGCTGATGCTGCACGAGCTGGGGGCCGCGGTGCAGCGCATCGCGAACGACGACCTGGGCACCGCGTTCAAGATGCTGGCGCGCGTGAGCCGCATCATGGAGCAGCTGGTGCACGCCTGGGACGTGCTCGCGACGATGACGCCACCGGAGTATTCGGCGATCCGGCCCTACCTGAGCAACAGCAGCGGCTTCCAGAGCTGGCAGTACCGCTGCATCGAGTTCATGCTGGGCAACAAGAACGCCGCGATGCTGAAGCCGCATGCGCACACGCCGGAGATCCTGGCGCGCGTCGAGGCGGCGTACCGCGCGCCGTCGCTGTACGACGAAGCGCTGCGGCTGCTGGCGCGGCGCGGGCTGCCGGTGCCGGCCTCGCATGTGGAACGCGACTGGTCGCAGCCCTATGTGAGCGACGACGGCGTCGAGCAGGCGTGGCTGGTGGCGTATCGCGCACCGCAGCAGCACTGGGACTTGTACCAGCTGGGCGAGGAGCTCACTGACCTGGAAGATGCGTTCCGGCTCTGGCGCTTCCGCCATGTGACGACGGTCGAGCGGGTGATCGGCTTCAAGCGCGGCACCGGCGGCACCGGCGGCGTCAGCTACCTGCGCAAGATGCTCGACGTGGTGCTGTTCCCCGAGATCTGGAAGCTGCGCACGAGCCTGTGACCGTCACACAAGGAGTCCGCATGATCCACGAAGTCTTCACCTACCTGCGCGTGCGCGACACCGCGGCCGCGATGGCGTTCTATGCCGAGGCCTTCGGCGCGAAGGAACTGTTCCGCCTCAGCGAACCGTCCGGCCGCATCGGCCATGCCGAAATGCAGCTCGGCCCGTCGGTGCTGATGCTGTCGGACCCGTTCCCCGAGTACGGCATGCAGCGGCGCTACACCGCGCTGATGAACGAGCCGTCAACGCAGTGAGCGACCGCGGGCCTCAATCGGTGCCCTGCGGGAACACCACGACCGGATTGGCCGTGCCGCGCGCGTTCACGGTGACCTGCTTCGTGACGGTCTTGCCGTTCAGCGAGGCTTCCATCTTGTACTGCCCGGGCGGGGCCTTCACCAGCATGTAGGGGCCGTCGGCCTGCGCGTCGAAGACGACGTCGCCTTCGCGGTCGATCAGCTTGACCTGCGTGTCGGCGGTGAACTGGTTCTTCGAGCCGGCCTTCTCGTAGATCTCGATCGCGAGCGGGTAGTCGTGCTTGGCGTCCTTGAAGGCCGGCACTTCCTCATAGGCCACGCCGCCGGTCACGTAGGTGATGTCGCCGGCCTGCTTGGAGGCCGGCAGCGGCGCGCGGTCGTCCTGGGCCCACACGGCGGTGGAGGCGATCGCGACGGCAGCGACGATCGGGGCGAGCAGGGTCTTGTGGCTGGTCATGATGCAGTCCTTTCTTTGCCATGACGGTGACCCCATTGGACTGCTGGCGGCGCGCAGCGTGCCTGGGACGAGGCCGACGATGCGGGACGGGCATCCTCGCACCGCCGTGTCAGTGCAGAGGCCTTTCTCCGTAGGACAGCAAAAAGCCGACCCGCAGGTCGGCTTTTGCATGGGCAACGCCGAGACGCCGCGTCAGCCCAGGTTCACCGGCACGAAGATCCGCTCCCCGTCCCGCTCGACCAGCAGCGCGACGCTCTTCGGCTTGCCGGCCATCACCGCGCGCACCTGCTCGATCGACGTGACCGGCTTGCCGTTGATGGCCAGCAGCACGTCGCCCGCCTCGATGCCGGCGCGTGCGGCCGGACCATCGGCGTTCTCGACCACCAGGCCCTGCTCCAGCTTGCTCTGGCGCTTCTCTTCGCGCGTCAGCTGGCGCAGCGACAGCCCGAGCTGCACGCCCTGCGAATCGCCGCCGTTGGCCGACGCCACGTCTTCGTCCGGATCGGCACCGCCCAGCTTCACGTCGATCGTCCGCTCGGCGCGGTCGCGCCAGACGCTCAGCTTCACCTTGTCGCCGGGCGCCGCGAGGCCGATGCGGCTCGACAACGCACCCGAGCGCACGATCGGGTCGCCGTTCACCGCGGTGATCACGTCGCCCGGCTTCAGGCCGGCCTTCTCGGCGGCGCTGTCCTTGCTGACCTTCGCGACCAGCGCGCCGTCCGGGCGCTTCATGCCGAAGGATTCGGCCAGGCTCTGGTTCACGTCCTGCACCGCGACGCCCAGGCGGCCGTGCGTCGCGCGGCCGGTCGCGACGATCTGGTCCTTGACCTTCAGCGCGACGTTGATCGGGATCGCGAAGCTCAGGCCCTGGAAGCCGCCGGTCTGCGAGTAGATCTGCGCATTGATGCCGATCACCGCGCCGCTGCCGTCGAACAGCGGGCCGCCGGAGTTGCCGGGGTTCACCGCCGCATCGGTCTGGATGAACGGCACGACGGCATCGCCGGGCAGAGAGCGGCCCTTTGCGCTGATGATGCCGGTGGTCGCGGTCTGCTCGAAGCCGTACGGCGCGCCGATCGCCAGCACCGGGTCGCCGACCTCGATGTTCTGCGGATCGCCCAGGCGCACGATCGGCAGGTCCTTGGCCTGGATGCGCAGCACCGCGATGTCGGTGGCGGCGTCGGAGCCCAGCACCTTGGCCGAGAACTCGCGGCGGTCGCTCAGCTTGACGGTCACTTCCTTCGCTTCGCGCACGACGTGGGCGTTGGTCAGGATCAGGCCGTCGGCGCTGATGATGAAGCCCGAGCCCTGGCCGCGGAACGGCACCGACGGGTTGTTGCGCTGGCCGCGCTGCTGGAAGCCGGGCAGGCCGCGGAAGAACTGGAAGAACGGATCGTTCTCGGCGCCGGGCGGCAGGCCCTGCTGCTGTTGCTCTTCGGCCGAGGCCTTGTGCAGGCCGGCGACGGTGACGCCGACGACGGCCGGGCCGGAGGTGGCGACGATCGCGCGGTAGTTGGGCACCTGGCCCGCGGCCGGCAGCATCGGCACCGGGGCCGGCGGGGTGCTGGTGACGGCCACCGGCTTCGCGTCGGATTTGCTCTTCAGCCACTCGGGCGTCAGGCTGAAGGCGCCGGCCGATCCGGCGGCCAGCACGCCGGCTGCAGCGAGCGCAGCGGTCAACGACTTCATCTTCATGTGATCTCCTGGGGACAAGCGTCGCGGGGGATTCCGCATGGGACGAAAGATAAGGGCCGGCGGTTAGAAGTCGATTAGGGGTTGGTGAGGCGAAGGTTAAGACCGCGGCGCCAGCACCGTCGCGACACACTCCCCGAACCCGATGCGCCGCTGCCCGGCGCGCTCGCAGAAGGCGCGCAGCGCGACGCTGTCGCCATCCTGCAGGAAGCGCCGCGTCTCGCCGTTCGGCAGCGTGATCGGCTCCCTGCCGCCGCGCGTCAGCTCCAGCAACGAGCCGCCCTGCGCCGGCAGCGGCCCCGACTGCGTGCCGCTGCCCAGCAGGTCGCCGGGCCGCAGGTTGCAGCCGTTGCTGCTGTGGTGCGCCACCAGCTGCGCCAGCGTCCAGTACGCGTCGCGGAAGTTCGACTGCATCAACCGCTCCGCCGCATCGCCGCGCTCGCGCATCGCCGGCGTCTGCAGCCACACCTCGAGCGCGATGTCGATCGCGCCCTGCGCGCGGTTGGCCTCGCCGTCGAGGTGGGGCAGCGGCTGCGGCCGGTCGGCGGCGCGCTCGAACGGCCGGCGGAACGGCTGCAGCGCCTCCATCGTGACGATCCACGGCGACAGCGTGGTCGCGAAATTCTTCGCGAGGAAGGGCCCGAGCGGCTGGTACTCCCAGGCCTGCACGTCGCGCGCCGACCAGTCGTTCAGCAGCACCAGACCGGCGAGGTGCTGCTCGGCCCGCGCCATCGGGATCGGCTCGCCCAGCGCGTTGCCGGGGCCGACGATCGCGCCGAGTTCCAGTTCGTAATCCAGCCGCTGGCACGGTCCGAACACCGGGACGGCGGCGTCGGTCTTGTACTGCCCGCGCGGACGACGGAAGTCCTGCCCGCTGACCTGCAGCGACGAGCTGCGGCCGTGGTAGCCGATCGGCACCCACTCGTAGTTCGGCAGCAGCGGCTGGTCGGGCCGGAACAGCTTGCCGACCGCCGTCGCATGGTGGATGCCGGTGAAGAAATCGGTGTAGTCGCCGACCTCGCACGGCAGCGCCATCTCGGCTTGCGCCTGCGGCACCAGGCAGGGCTGCAGCCACCGCTCGCTGCCGGAGCCTTCGCGCAAGGCCAGCGACAGCACGCTGCGCAGCGTGCGGCGCGCCGCGGCACCGAGCGCGATGAACGCGTTGAGTTCGCCACGCGCCAGCAGCTCGATCAGTGGCGACACCTCGGGCGACCACGACCCGGCCTCGCACGCGAGCCGCAGGTCGAGCACCGCCTCGCCGATCGCGACGCCGGCACGCAGCGGCTCGTCGCTGCCACGCCGCCGGAAGCGCCCGAGCGGCAGGTTCTGCAGCGGAAAATCGGTCAGCGGGTCGTTGGCCGACGCCACCCAGCTGCGCAGCGCGGCATCGTGCGTGGCATCGAGGCCGTGGCGGTCGAGGCCGCTCATTGGAATCCGTCCTTCAGGTTGCGCCAGCAATCCGCATAGGCGGCATCGAGCGCGCCGCCGTTCATCGCCCACTCGGTCGGGCGGAAGCGGTAGCGGCTTTCGAACATGAAGGCCAGCGTGTGGTCGAGCTTGTGCGGCGCGAGCGGTGCGTTCGATGCGCGTTCGAACGCATCGGCGTCCGGGCCGTGCGGCACCATGCAGTTGTGCAGGCTCGCGCCGCCGGGCCGGAAGCCTTCGGGCTTCGCGTCGTACTGGCCATGCACCAGCCCCATGAACTCGCTCATCAGGTTGCGGTGGTACCAGGGCGGGCGGAAGGTGTCCTCGGCCACCAGCCAGCGCGGCGGGAAGATCACGAAGTCGCAGTTGGCGGTGCCCGGCGTGTCGCTCGGCGAGGTCAGCACCGTGAAGATCGACGGGTCCGGATGGTCGAAGCTGATCGAGCCGATCGTCATGAAATGGGCGGTGTCGTACTTCAGCGGCGCCAGGTTGCCATGCCAGCCGACCACGTTGAACGGCGACGCCGCGCAGCGCGCCGCCCACAGCCGGCCGCCGTATTTCTTGATCAGCTCGTGCGGCGCCGCGTCCTGTTCGAACGCGGCGACCGGCGCGAGGAAATCGCGCGGGTTCGCCAGGCCGTTGCTGCCGATCGGCCCGAGCTCCGGCAGGCGGAAATGCGCGCCGTGGTTCTCGCACACATACACCCGCGACGGCCCGTCGACCGCCACCTTGAAGACCATGCCGCGCGGCAGCAACGCGATCTCGCCGGGCGCCACCTGCAGCACGCCGAGCTCGGTCGTGATCGTCAACGCGCCCTGCTGCGGCACGAGCAGCATCTCGCCGTCGGCATTGACGAAGGCGCGCTGCGTCATCGAGCGGTTGACGAACGCGATGTGCGCGGCCATGCCGGTCTGCGCATCGACGTCGCCATTGACGACGATGCTGCGCAGCCCGTCGACGAAATCCAGCGGCTCGGCCGCGGCCTCGGGCACCGGCGTCGGCGACCAGCGCAGCGGATCGGGCGGCGCATCGACGCCCCCGGCAGCACCGCTCTTCCACCACGGCTGCGCATGCGGCACATAGCCGCCGACCACCACCGACGGCTGGCGGCGGTACATCCAGGTGCGACGGTTCTCGGCACGCGGCGCGGTGAACGCCGCGCCGCTCAGCAGCTCGGCATACAGCCCGTGCGCCGCCTTCTGCGGGCTGTTGCGGCCCGTGGGCAGCACGCCGGGCACCGCCTCGCTCGCGAACTGGTTGCCGAAGCCGCTCTGGTAGCGCAGGGGGTCGAGGGATGCCATCGGTGTCTCCTTGAATCGCGGCTTGATCTTCGCCAGAAGATTCGTTACTGTCTAATTCATTCTACATATCCAAATTCAGCCTGATGCCCGAAACCCCCAACGCCCCTCGCGGCATCCAGAGCATCGAGGTCGGCGGCCAGTTGCTGCGCGCGCTCGCCCACCGCGGCCGACCGATGGCGCTGAAGGACCTGGCGCGCGAAGCCGGCATGGCCCCGGCAAAGGCGCACCCCTACCTGGTCAGCTTCGGCAAGCTCGGGCTGATCGCGCAGGACGCCGCGTCGGGCCGCTACGGCCTGGGCCCGCTCGCGATGGAGCTCGGGCTGATCAGCCTGCAGCAGTTCGACCCGCTGCGCCTGGCCACACCGCTGTTGCCGGCGCTGGCCGCGCAGGTCGGCCACACCGTCGCGATCGCGGTGTGGGGCAACCGCGGGCCGACCATCGTGCGTGTCGAGGAAGCGCCGTCTGCGGTGCACGTCAACATGCGCCACGGCACCGTGATGTCGATGCGCGGCACCGCATCGGGCCTGCTGTTCGCCGCGCACCTGCCGCCGGCGCGGCTGCGCGAGGTGCTGGCGCAGGAACCCCACGGCGGCCTGCGCACGCTCGATGCGGCCTTCAGCGCGCAGCTGGCCACCGTCCGCAGCGAGGGCCTGAGCCGCGTCGTCGACGGCGCGGTGCCAGGCGTCAGCGCGATGGCGGCGCCGGTGTTCGACCTGCATGGCGACCTGGTGCTGAGCTTGGCCGCGATCGGCCCGAACGCCACCTTCGACACCCGGCTCGACGGCCCGCTCGCCCGGGCGCTGATAGCCTGCGCCGCGCAGGTGTCGCGCCAGCTCGGCGGCGCGGACCTGTCGGATGCACCGGTATAGTGGCCAGTTCACCAACCGATCGGAGCGAGGGATGGGAGTTCAACGCCAACGGCAAGCCGGCGCACGCGTGCGCGCATCGTGGGTCAGCCTGCTCGTCGCAGCGGCCGCCCTCACCGCCTGCGGCGGCAGCTCCGACGAATCCGGCAACCGCCTCGCGTCGGCGTCGCAGTACGCGCAGCAATGCGCACCGACCAACCCCGATGCCCCGGCCGCCAACCGCACCGGCAGCCTCGACACCGAAAAGTTGTGGATGCGCGCCTACCTGGGCGACGCCTACCTCTGGTACGACGAGATCCCGAACGTTGCTCCGAACGCCGCGCAGTACAGCAACACTGCCGACGTCTATGGCTCGCTCGACAACTATTTCGAAGCGCTGAAGACGCCCAGCATCACCGCCAGCGGTGCGCGCAAGGACCGGTTCAGCTTCCTGGTCCGGACCGACACCTCCACCGCGCTGTTCGACTCCGGCATCGAAGCCGGCACCGGCGTCAACTGGCGCATGCTGTCGTCGCGGGCGCCGCGCGGGCTGCGCGTGTCGTACGTGACGCCCGGCACCGAGGCCGCCACCAAGGGCGTGCTGCGCGGCGACACGCTGGTGACCGTCGACGGCGTGTCGGCCGACGACGAAACCGCGGCCGGCGTCGGCGTGCTCAATGCCGCGCTGTTTCCGGGCAACACCGGCGGCACGCACAGCTACGTCTTCAACCGCGCCGGCGTCGGCCAGGTCGCCGTCTCGATGACGACGGCCGCCATCACGACGAAGCCGGTGCTGAACTACAGCGTGATCGACACCGGTGCCGGCAAGGTCGGCAACATCGTGTTCACGTCGCACGTGGCGCCGGCCGAGGCGCAGCTGATCGAAGCGTTCACGGCGCTGAAGGCGCAGGGCGCGACCGACCTGGTGCTCGACCTGCGCTACAACGGCGGCGGCTACCTCTACATCGCGAGCGAGCTGGCCTACATGATCGCCGGCCCGGCACGCACCGGCGGCAAGGTGTTCGAGAAGCTGAACTACAACGCGAAGCGCACATCGGACAACGCCCAGGCGCCCTACCCGTTCCAGTCCACCAGCACCGCCAACGCAGCGCTGCCGACGCTCGACCTGGCGCGCGTCTACGTGCTGACCACGAGCGAGACCTGCTCGGCCAGCGAATCGGTGATCAACAGCCTGCGCGGCGTCGATGTCGACGTGCGGCAGATCGGCAGCACCTCCTGCGGCAAGCCCTACGGCTTCGCGGCGCAGGACAACTGCGGCATCTCGTACTTCCCGATCGAGTTCCAGGGCGTCAACGCGAAGGGCTTCGGCGACTATGCCGACGGCTTCACGCCGAACGGCGCCGGTGCCACCGGCATCGCCGGCTGCACGGCCGCCGACGACTTCACGCAGCCGCTCGGCAGCCCGAACGAGGGCCTGCTGAAGGCCGCGCTCGGCTACCGCGCGAACGGCACCTGCCCGGTGGCCGCCTCGCAGGAATCTCCGCAGGCGCTGGGCGTGCTGGCGGGCCGCGGCGCCGCGCTGCGCGGCCGGCCGCTGCTGAGCAACCGTTTCCTCAGGCCGTCGCGCTGACGAAGCCCTCGACGAGCGCCGCGAACCGCTGCGGCTGCTCGACCACGCTGAGGTGCGAGGCCTCGGCCAGCACCTCGAGCCGCGCGCCGGGAATGCGTTCGGCGATCGCCTGCGACATCGCGACCGGCGCGCCGACGTCCAGCTCGCCGGCGATCACCAGCGTCGGGCAGCGCACCTGCGGCAGCCGGTCGAGCCAGTCGACCTCGCGCACCGCGTGGCAGGTCGCGGCATAGCCGGCAGCCGACGTTCGCAGCAGCGCCGCGCGGAACGCCGCCAGCGCCTGCGGCCGCTCGCGGCGGAAGCCGGCGTGGAAGTAGCGCTCCATCACCATGTCGGCAATGGCTCCCAGCCCGCCCTGTTCGACGGCCGCGATGCGCTGCGCCCAGGCCGCCTGCGCCGCCTCGGGGTAGCGCGCGGTGGTGTTGGCGAGCACCAGCGAGCGCACCAGCTCCGGGTGGCGGATCGCCAGGCCCTGGCCGACCATGCCGCCGAGCGACAGCCCGACCCAGCTCACCGGCCCGACGCCCCATTCGCGGATCACGCGGGCCGCGTCGTCGACCAGTTCGTTCATGCGGTACGGCCCCGCCGGCACCGCCGAACCACCGTGGCCGCGGTGGTCGTAGCGCAGCACCTCGTGGCGCGGCGCGAGCGTGGCGGCGAGCGCGTCCCACATGCCCAGGTCGAGCCCGAGCGCATGGCTCAGCACCACCGGCGACCCCTCGCCCTGCAGCGCGACCTTCAGCTGTGGCCGGCTGAAGGTGTGGTGGCTCGATGCGCGCACGCCGGCCGACAGCGGCGCCGGCGGCGGCAGCAGGCCTTCGTCGCGCAGGATCTGCGTGGTCAGCTTGAACGCGGTGTTGGCGGCCGGCACGCCGCAGTAGATCGCGCCCTGCATCAGCGTTTCGCGGATCTGCTCGACCGGCACGCCGCCGCGCACCGCGGCGCGGCAGTGCAGCTCGAATTCCTCCCAGCGCGCGAGGCCCATCGTCATGCCCAGCACCAGCAGCCGGCGCGTCGTGGTGTCGAGCCCCGGGCGGCCCCAGATGTCGTGCCAGGCATAGCGCGTGATCAGCGACTGGAAATCGGCGTTGAAGGCCGACGTGCCGTCCAGCGACTGGTCGACCCATGCATCGCCCAGCACCGCGCGGCGGTTCTTCAGGCCGCGGTCGAAATCATCCTGTTGCTCCGCCATGACGGCCCCCTTTCGAGAATGGATTCACTGCGGCAGCCAGGCCGACCACGGCGCGTCGGCGGCCAGTGCATCGGCGCGCTGCTGCCACAGCGCGAGCTGCGGATCGGCCACGCGGCTCGCGTGCGCCGCGGCGAGGTCGACATCGAACAGCGCGTCGACCTGCCCGGCGCTGAGCACCGCGCTCAGCGCGTCGTCGCGGGCCAGCGCCTGCAGCAGCACCTCGCGCAGCGCCCGCCCGCCGGTCACCGCGTCGTGCGACCACGCCTCGAGCAGCGCATGCGCGCGCGCCTTGCCCAGTTGCAGCGCCAGCTGCATCGCGACCGCTTCGGCGAACACCAGCCCGTGCTGCGCATCGATCTGGTGACGCATCCGCGCGGCGTCGACCTGCAAACCCGGCGCGGCATCGGCCAGCGCCTTCAGCGCACCATGCACGCCGAGGTACAGCCCGGCCGTTTCGGCCAGTTCGGCCTGCCAGTTGCCGAGGCCACGCTCATGCTCCTGCACCATCGCGGCCAGCAGCGCGGCCACGCGGTGCGGCGTGCGCAGCGCGCCGGCCAGCGCCGTCATCGCGGCCACCGGGTTGCGCTTGTGCGGCATCGTCGACGAGCCGCCGCGGCCGGCATCCGACGGCTCGGCCAGCTCGCCGAGTTCGCCCTGCGCCATCAGCGAGATGTCTTTCGCGATCTTGCCGAGCGCGCCGGCCAGCACGCCGAGCTCGCCGGCCAGCGAGGCCAGCTCGTCGCGCTGCGTGTGCCACGGGCCGGGCGGCAGCCGCAGGCCGAGTTCGTCGGCCACGCGCCGGGCGACGGCCGGGCCGCGCTCGCCCATCGCCGACAACGTGCCGACCGCACCGCCCAGCTGCAGCTGCAGCGCCTGCAGCCCCGCGTCGCGCAGCCGCTGCCGGCAGCGCAGCAGCGGCGCGATCCAGGCCACCAGCTTGAAATCGACGCTGACCACCTGGGCCGGCTGCATCAGCGTGCGCGCCAGCACCGGCACGCCGCGGTGTTGCCGCGCCAGCGCCAGCAGCGCGGCGGCAAGCGTGCCGAGATCGCGGTCGACCAGCGCCAGCGCGCGGCGCGTCGTCAGTGCCATGCCGGTGTCGATGACGTCCTGGCTGGTGCTGCCCCAGTGCACGAACCCGGCGGCGTCGGCGTCGAACAGGCCGACCGCCTGCGTCAGCGCCTTGACCAGCGGAATCGCGAGGCTGCCGGCGCGCCCGCTCGCATCGACCAGCGCATCCAGGTCGTACAGCTCGGCCTTGCAGACGCCGGCGATGGCCTGCGCGGCCGCAGCCGGCACCAGGCCTTCGGCGGCCTGGGCGCGCGCCAGCGCCGCCTCGAAGTCGAGCATGGCCTGCAGCACCGACGGCGGCGAGAACACCGCCGACATCTCTGGCGTCGACAGGAAGCGCTCGAAAACCGATGGCCCCGTCGACATCGCCCGCCTCCGCTCAGGCGGCCGCAGCCTGCGTCTTCAGCTGCGTCTTGCGGTCGCTCAGGCGCTGCAGGCAGCTCAGCGACCCGAGGTGGGCGTAGATCAGCGCGAGCATGCCGTTGCGGTACAGCTCGAGCACCGCGGCATCGGGCAACGCGCGCAGCTTGTCTTCGTCGACCACCTGGAAGCCGTCGACCGAGAACGACTCGCCGTCGTTCAGCGTTCCTTCGGCGCGCATGCCCTTCAGCAGGTCGAGCTCGCGCAGGCGCTGGCAGAACAGCGGCGTGCGCTGCGCTTCCTGGTCGTACAGCTCGAGCAGCTTCATCGCGTTGGTCAGTGTCTCGGTCGGCTCGCCGGCGGCGGTGAGCAGCGGCACGCCCTCGGGGCCGTCGACCAGCCCGGCGTAGCTTTCATCGACGACCACCGACAGCCCCTCGCCGGTGCCGTCGTCGCGCGCGGCCCGCGTCAGGCCCAGCGGGTAGCAGCGCAGCGCGGCCGGCACGTAGCGGCCGAACCACTGGCTGCCTTCGACGAACAGGTTCTCGCCGGCCGACAGCCCGAGCAGCACGACCGGGTTCAGCTGCGGGCTGCCGTCTTCGTTGGTGCCGCTGTTGACGAACAGGATCGGGTATTCCTTGCCGGCCTCGACGAACTCGCCGAAGGTGCAGAACAGCGCGTTCATGTCGGCGGCCACCGACACGTCCAGCGGCAGCAGGTGCTTGCCGGCATGGCGCGTGCGGTCGAGCAGCGCGGGCTTCTTGTAGAGGGCAGTGATCATTGAACTTCAGCTCCAGGAGGCAAGGCGGTGGCCATCACCTTGTCGACGCGCTTGCCGTCCAGGTCGACCACCTCGAAACGCCAGCCTTCCCAATCCACCGTGTCGGCGGTCTTGGGCAGCCGGCCCAACAACAACATGATCATGCCGGCCAGCGTGTTGTAGCGGCCGCGGTCTTCCTCGGGCAGTTCCTTCAGCGCCAGCCGGTCCTTCAATTCGGGCACCGGGATCAGGCCGTCGAACAGCCAGCTCTCGTCGGCGCGCTGCACTGCCCAGGCCTCGCCGTCGGCCGGCGTCGTGAACTCGCCGGTGATCGCCTCCAGCACGTCGCGCACCGTGATGACGCCCTGCACCTCGCCGTATTCGTCGACCACGAAGACGAGCTGGGCCGACGACGCGCGGAACTGCTCCAGCAGTTCCATGCCCGACAGCGTCTCCGGCACGAACACCGGCGCCTGCAGCCCTTCGGTCAGCGCCAGCGGCCGGCCCTGCAGCATCTGCTGCAGCAGCGTCTGCGCGGAGATCACGCCGACCACGTCGCTCAGGCTGCCGCGGCACACCGGGTAGCGCGAGTGCTCCTGGTCGCCCACCACCTTCAGCACGTCGTCCAGGTCGGCCGCGGCGTCGAGCCAGGTGATCTCGGTGCGCGGAATCATCATCGAGCCGACCTGCCGGTCGTCGAGGCGGAACACGTTGCGCACCATCTGGTGCTCCTGCGCCTCGATCACGCCGGCGTCCAGGCCTTCTTCGAGGCTGGCGGCGATCTCTTCCTCGGTCACCGAACGGCTCGGGCCGCCGCGGATGCCCAGCAGGCGCAGCGTGCCTTCCGTGCAGAACGACAGCAGCTTGACGAACGGGCGCGCCGCCATCGACAGCCATTCCATCGGCTGCGCGACCAGCCGGGCCACGTTCTCGGGATACATCTGCCCGAGCCGCTTCGGCACCAGCTCGCCGAAGATGATCGTCACGAAGGTGATGCACATCACCACCAGGGCGGTGGCGGTGATGCCGGAGGCCTTCTCGCGGATGTCGAACGTCAGATGGATCCACGCGGCGAGCGGTTCGGAGAACGCCGCCTCGCCGACGATGCCGTTGAGCACGCCGATCGACGTGATGCCGATCTGCACGGTGGACAGGAACTTGGTGGGGTTTTCGTGCAGGTCCATCGCGGCGCGGGCGCCGTCGTCGCCGGTTTCCACCATGACTTGCAGGCGAGCCTTGCGGCTGGCGGTGAGCGCCATTTCCGACATGGCGAACAGACCGTTGAGGATGATCAGGAAAACGAGGAGCGCTATGTCCATGGAAGCACGCTGCCGGGGCCCGGCCCGGAACGCGCAAAACGACGAAGGCCGCAAGGGTAGCAGATGGCGCCGGCCGCGGCGTGACGGGGGTGCCGGGCCCGGTGCCGGGCAGAATCGGCGCGATGAACTACCTGATCGGTGACCTGCAGGGCTGCTGCGACCCGCTGGAGCGGCTGCTCGAGAAGATCGGCTTTTCCGCATCGCGCGACCACGCCTGGCTGCTGGGCGACCTGGTGAACCGCGGACCGGCCTCGCTGCGCACGCTGCGGCGGCTGCAGCAGCTGGGCTCGTCGGCGACCTGCCTGCTGGGCAACCACGACCTGCACCTGCTGGCGGTGGCGCATGGCGTGCGGCCGCCGGGGCGGCGCGACACGCTGGGCGAGATCCTGGCGGCGCCGGACCGCGCGGCGCTGGTCGACTGGCTGCGCCGGCAGCGCATGGCGGTGCACGCGCACGGCTGGCTGATGGTGCATGCCGGCGTGGCACCGCAGTGGGACCTGGCGACCACGCTGGCGCTGGCCGGCGAGGTGGAGCAGCGGCTGCGCGGCGACGACCTGGTGGGCTTCCTGCAGGTGATGTACGGCAACGAGCCTTCGCGTTGGGATCCCGCGCTGCGGGGCGCCGACCGGCTGCGTTTCGCGGTCAACGTGCTGACGCGCATCCGCTTCGTGACCGCCGACGGCACGCTCGACATGTCGAGCAACGAGGGCGCCGATGCCGCGCCGCCGGGGCGGTTCGCCTGGTTCGACGCACCGCAGCGCCGCACCGCCGGCGTGCCGACCGCGTTCGGTCACTGGTCGACGCTCGGGCTGACGGTCCGGCCCGACCTGATGGCGCTGGACACCGGCTGCGTGTGGGGCGGGCGGCTGACCGCGGTGCGGCTGGGTGACGGGAGCGCACCGCTCGAGGTGGTCCAGGTGGACTGCGAGCAGGCGCAACAGCCGGGCTGACGCACGGGGCGGGACTACAATCCCGGCCTCTCCAGGAAGTGTGGCCGAGTGGTTTAAGGCACTGGTCTTGAAAACCAGCGACGGGCAACTGTCCGTGGGTTCGAATCCCACCGCTTCCGCCACCTTGCCAAAGGGGCTGCCATGGAAATCAGAGTTCTGACTGCTCGCGTGCCGTTGCCGCTTGCCGAAAAAGTCGACCAGCTGGCCGAGCGACTCGAGCGCTCGCAAGAGTGGGTCATGAAGCAGGCGCTGACTGCCTGGGTCGACCAGGAAGAGGAGCGACACCGCTTGACGCTCGAAGGCCTCGCGGACGTGGATGCCGGACGGGTCGTCGGGCATCAGGAGGTCCTGGCACAGTGGTGCACGAGCCCGTTCGCAAGCTAGCGGCCATCTCTCGAAGCATGGCCCCCGTTTCCGAGCACGGGCGCAGGCCGGAAACAGAGGCTCACGCCTTCCGCCCTGCACGCGCATCGAACGACGCCTCGCCTCAAGCGACGCCGATGCTGCCGTCCTCATCGTCCGCCCGCAGCCACCCGATCGCCAGCGCGATCAGCACGCCGCCGATCGCCCAGGCGATCCACCGCCAGTGGCGCGTCGCCTCCACAACCTCCTCGTCGCGCGCCACGCGCACGCATTGGCGGAACAGCCGCGTCGATTGCACGCGGATCGCGTCGCCGTCCTTCAGCCGCTGGTAGGCTGCGTACCCCACGGAGCAGCTCGCCACCTCGCCGCCCACCAGGTGCAGCGTGTAGCTGGTGTCGCCCGAGCGGTTGTCGCGGCGCGCGGATTCGCCGTCGTTGACATGGCTGGTGTGCTGGTCGACGCGGACGGTTTCGTCGCGCAGCGGCATCGCGGTCTCGCCGAGCAACGCGACACCGGCGATCATGAACAGGCAGCGGATCAGGAACTTGAACATCGCAGGTTCGTCACCGCGGCGCCTCGATCGGCTCGACCAGGTGTGCCCGGTTCGCAGGCGCCGCGTACGGCTCGGGCCAGAACTCCACCAGCCGCGTGATCTGCCCGCCCTCCACCGTGAAGAAGCTGATCGCACGCGCCGACTGCACGCCATCGGTGACCGACACGTCCGACACCGCTTCGCCGGGCGAGCCCACCAGCCGGTTGACCGTGAAGCGCCAGGGCCCATGGGCCGGGTACTCGCTGTTCATCCGCGCGAAGTTCTGGGCGCCGCGGATGCGCTCGTTCGACTGTGGCCACTCCAGCACGAAGCCGGGTGCGAGCACCTGCGCCACCGAGAAGAAATCGTTGGTCGCCATCAGGCGCCAGAACTCATGGACGGTGTCGACGGCGGAGCGATTCGGCATGCCGGGATTGTGCCGGGCCGCAACCGTGCATTCCGATTCTTGTTCAGCCTTTTGGACCTCCATAGGCGTCGTCAAGGACACCGTGGTCGGCTCCGTTGTTTCTACTCTCTTCAGCAAGGCAATGGACGCATTGAATTCGTTCGCATCGAACGGTCAGGCGCCCAACTACGGCAACACGACACCCTGGGTGACATGTACTGAATTGCCGCGAGCCGGGTGTGCAGTCCATGCCCGCCCGGTTCTTCACATGCCGCGCATCCCCGTCGACATCTCCGTTCGCTCATTCGTCGCCAACTGGCTCGTTTGCCTCGTTCCGACGTGGCTCGCCGGCTTCGTGGCGATCGCCTTGTTCGCCTATTCACCGTCCAATGCCATCCTCGACGGGCTGTCCTCGGGCAGGACGGTATCGGCGCTGCTCCTGCTCTGCGTCTGCGCGCCCCACGTGGAAACATGCTTGTTGCTGTACCCGACTCACCTGGCGTCGCAGGTCATGCGCTCGCGGTGGCTCGTGCTCGTCGTCGGAGCCTCTCCGGTCATCCTGATTCACGCGTTTCCCGACATCCAACGCGCCGCGGTGGTCGCGTGGGCCTTTCTCTGGTCGACTCACTGCTATCTGGTGCTGACCGCTCAGCGCATCTCGATCAAGGCACGGTTCTGGTTCGTGTGCGGCTTGCACGCCGCACTCAATCTGAGCGCCGTGATCGGGGCCTCGCTGCTTTCGAACCTCCGATGAAGCCACGTGCGACATCAGACCTGTGACGCTGATGGAGAAGTTCTTGCCCGACAATCCCCCCGACGCCAGGAGCTCGCTCATGAGCCCACGGACTGCATGCACCCTCGCCCTGCTGGCCGGCCTCGGGCTCGCATTGCCCGCCGCACCCGGCCTGGCCCAGCCGAAGGAAGAGACGCCAGGCGCATTGGCCGCCCATCAACGGGACGACCAGCGCGACGGGCAGCACGATTTCGACTTCGAGTTCGGCACGTGGAAGACGCACCTGAAGCGACTGCTGCGTCCGCTCACCGGCTCCACGACCTGGGTCGAGTACGACGGGACGACGGTCGTCCGACCGGTGTGGGCCGGACGAGCCAACCTGGTGGAACTGTCGGTCGACGGCCCGGCCGGCCACATCGAGGCGCTGAGCCTGCGCCTGTACGACCCGCAGTCGCGCCAGTGGAGCCTCAACTTCTCCGGCCTCGGCAGCGGCGCGATGAGCACGCCGGCCATCGGCCGCTTCGAGAACGGACGCGGCGAGTTCGTCAACGCGGAAACGCTGAACGGCCGGCCGATCCTCGTCCGCTTCGTCATCTCCGACATCACGCCGCGTTCGTGCCGCTTCGAACAGTCGTTCTCCGCCGATGGCGGCAAGACCTGGGAGCTGAACTGGGTCGCGGTGGACACGCGGACCTGAGCGTCCGCGCAGGCCCGTCAGGCCATCACAACTGCCCCGACTGGTAGAACCCGCTGTTCACCAGCACCTGCTGCCAGTTCTCCTTGTTGACGAACACCGGCTTCAGCAGGTACGACGGCACGACCTTCACGCCGTTGTTGTAGGTCTTGGTGTCGTTGATGGTCGGCGCCCTGCCGCTCATGTACTCGTCGACCATCGAGGCCACGCGCACCGCCAGCTGCCGCGTGTCCTTGAACACCGTCGACGACTGCTCGCCGCGCTGGATCGAGCGCACCGAGTTCAGCTCGGCGTCCTGCCCGGTGACCACCGGCCACGGCTGCGCCGCGGTGCCGTAGCCGACGCCCTGCAGCGCCGTCAGCAGCTCGACGCTGGTGTTGTCGTTCGGCGAGAGGATCGCGTCGAGCCGGCGCTTCGCATACAGCGTCTTCAGCATCGCCTGCAAGCGTGCCTTCGCGATCGCACCGCTCCACTGCGGCGTCGCCACCTCGGCCATCGCGACCTTGCCGGAGCCGACCGTCAGCGCGCCCGAATCGATGTGCGGCTTCAGCACCGACATCGCGCCGTTGTAGAAGAAGTGCGAGTTGTTGTCGTCGGCCGCGCCGGCAAACAACTCGATCAGGCCCTTGCCGCCGTCGCGCAGCTTCAGCCGCGTCTCGATGTCGCGGCCCTGCAGCACGCCGACCTCGAAGTTGTCGAAGGTGGCATACGCGTCCACGTTGCCGCTGTCGCGGATCAGCCGGTCGTAGGCGATGACCTTCACGCCCTTCTTCGCGGCCTTGTCCAGCACCGCGGTGAACGCGCTGCTGTCGCTCGCGCCGATCACCACCACCTTCGCGCCGCTGTCCATCATCTTCTGGACCTGCCCCGGCTGGTCTGCGGCGTTGTTGATCGCGTACTGCAGGTCCACCGTGTAGTTCAGGCGGTTCAGCGTGCGCATCATGCTGAGCCCGTCGTCGACCCATCGTCGCGACGAGAAGGTCGGCATCGACACGCCGATCAGGCCCTTGTCGGCCACGGCCGCGCGGGCCAGGCGGGAGGTGGCCAGCAAGGCCGGCGCAGACAGGGAAAGCAGGAGTCTTCTACGGTTCATGGCTTGTCTCGGTGGCTCCAGTCGAGGTGCTGGATGACCGGCAAGTTAAGGTCGTACCGCCGTGTAACCGATCGATGCAAACCCTGAGAGGGCGCGGCGTTGTGCAACGGATCGCACGCGAGCGACGTTGGTCCGCGCTGTACTACGCAGCGCTACACCGAGCGACTCAGAAGTAGTGCGTGAACATCAGCCCGACATGGTCGCCCTTGATCTTCGGCGCACCATCGCTCGCGGGCGTGAAGTTCTCCTTCACGAAGCGCAGCTTCACCGCCGAGTGCGGATTGATCAGGAACTCGCCCTCCAGCACACGGCCGGTGGCGTGCCTGTAGTTCTGGTCCAACGCGCTCGCATCGCCGCTGCCGTGCAGCTTCGCACCGAACACGAATTGCGCGCCCGCGCCGAAGCGCAGGTTGTTCGTCACCGCAAACAGTCCCATCAGCTCGAGCGGAAAGCGCTGGAAGCGCAGCGTGCCGCCGGCCGCCTTGCGGCGGTCGAGCTGCAGGCCCAGGTTCACCTGCAGCGCGAGCGGCTCGGCCACCCAGTATTCGGCACCGGCGAACAGCTGCAGGCCGCGGCCGGCGTCCATCTCGGCGCCCGAACCGGCCACCAGGTTGTCGCCACCGGAGGTGACACCGCCACCCAGCGAGAACTTCAGCGGCCCGCCGCCATCGGCCGCGTGGGCCGCAGGGGCCGCAGCCAGCGTCAGGGCCATGGCCAGCGCGGCGGCGGCTGCCAATCGGAATTCGGTCATCGGAAGGTCCTGTGCAACTTCAAGAAAGAGGATCGACCCGCCTTCAGGCGTCGCGGCTCAGCCGCAGGTCCACCTCGCGGTCGACGAACGCCCATTCGGGCGAGGCCCGCAACGCCGCCACCAGCGCCTCGAAGGCCTCGGCATCGGCCGGCGCGTACTCGAACCAGGTCAGGAAATCGAAGGGCTGCGGCGTTTCCAGGTCGCGGCAATGGTGCAGGCGGCGTGCCACCGCCGGCAGGTAGTCCAGCCCGATCGCGATGTGGCGCGATTGCGCCTCGAAGATCGCGCGCCGCTCGTCCTGCGTCATCGCCCACCAGGCGGCGTTCTTGCGGATCGGGATCAGCGCCGCACAGCGCGCCTCGGCGCGGCCGAGCGCCGGCTGCTTCGCGAGCAGCAGCTGCTTCTCCGGGCGCTCCACGTAGCGCTCGTTGCTGGTGATGCCGCGCAACTGCCACGCCGCGCCGGGCTCGCCGATCCCGGCGCCGCCTCCCGCTTCGGCAACCCGCAGCCGCGCCACGGCCGGCAGGCCGTCGCCGGTCACCGCCCCGATGCGGTCGACACGCCACGGCCCGTCCGCGCCGCCGATGAAGTCGAACAGTCGCGCCGGCACCGCCGTCACGGCGTGTCCCTGACGAACACCATCCCCATCGCGCCGACCGACAGCACGTGCCCGTCCACCGAGGTGTACGACGCGACGCCGAGCGAGTGGTAGCTCGACACCAGCGCGGCCAGCGAGCCAAGGCCCAGCGCCTTGGCCAGCACGTTGCGTTCGCCGATCGCGGCCCGCACGCGGTCGCGGTGGCGCTCGGCCGACGGGTTCAGCACGACGGCAAGCGCCAGCGTGGCGGCCACCAGGCCGAGGACGGTGAAAAAACGGCGTGACGTCATCGTGACAGGCAAGAGCGGAAAAATCGGGAAAGAAATTCAGCGTCGAATCGGCAAAAACGACCGGCGATTGTCGCCGCGACCGGCGGGCCCGTCAGCCCGCCATCAACCCGCGGCCCGCATCACCGCCGTGCGCAGGTCGATCTCGCTCGGCACACGCTTGAAACGCAACACGCGGTAACCGGCGGCCGCCAGCATGCCGTCGCGTGCCGCCACCTCGGCGGCATCGCGTGCATGGCTCGCATCGTCGAGCTCGATCAGCGCCAGCACGTCGAACTCGCGGCTGCACACCGCGAAGTTCGCGAACTGCCGCTCGAAGCGGCTGCGTGTCGACCGGTGGCTCGCGGTCAGCAGCGCCGACAACGACACCTGCGCCAGCACCACCTGGTCCGGGAACGCCTCGCACAACCGGTGGAACATCGGTTGTTCCTGCTTGCTCAGCGGCCGCCGCGCCACCGGTGCCGCACCCGGCTCGCGCGCCGCGCGGTTCTTCATCACCCCCAGCGCGGCCAGGCCGGCCAGCAGCAGCACGGTCATCACCAGCACGATCGTCATGCGCGGGCCCTTGCATCGTTTGCGATCGCGCGATTGTCGGGGAACCCCACCCATTCAAGGGGGTTGCCGGGCGTCACGTCGTCACGCCGGGTGTAACCAAGCTCCGCAATTGCAACCGGGCACCGTGCACTGCGCCGCACAGGCATCAGTCTTGCTCATACCGGTTTCTGTTTTTGTCATATTGGTGCCTTCCCTGAGTCGTGTTCAATCGATCACGGCAATGGGCGGCACGCGAGGAGAAGTTACTTGCCAGGACCCCGCATGCCCATCCCGTTCCGACCCGTTCTGCGCACTGGCGTCGTGCTGTGCTGCGCGCTCGTGATGGCTGCCTGCGGCAGCAAACGCGAGGGTGCGACGCAGGTGGCGGCGAAGGTCAACAAGGAAGAGATCTCGGTCCACCAGATCAACTTCCTGATGCAGCGCCAGGGCCCCCTGAAGCCGGAACAGGTCGAGGCCGCGAGCCGCAAGACGCTCGACGCGCTGATCGACCAGGAACTCGCGCTGCAGGCTGCCAACGAGCAGCGCCTCGACCGCGATCCGCGCGTCGTGCAGGCGATCGAGGCGTCGCGCCGCGACATCCTCGCGCGCGCCTATGCCGAGCGGCTGGCCGAGAGCGCCGCGGCGCCGACCGACAAGGAGGTCAGCGACTACTACAACGCGCACCCGGAGCTGTTCGCGCAGCGCCGCGTCTACACGCTGGTGGAAACGGCCGTCGAGGCGACGCCGGCACAGCAGCAGGCGCTGAAGCCGCAGATCGACGCCGCGAAGAATGCCGACGACGTGGCGGCCGCGCTGCGCGTCGCCGCGTTGCGCTTCGGCACGCGCCAGCTGACGCAGGGCGCCGACGCGCTGCCGATGCAGGCGGCCGCGCCGATGGCCGCGCTGAAGGAAGGCCAGTCGCACGTGATCAACGGCCCGCTGGGCGCACGCATCCTGACCATCGTGTCGGTGAAACCGGCGCCGCTGGCCGCCGCAGAAGCGAAGAACGCGATCCAGCAGTACCTGCTGGTCGACCGCAAGCGCCAGGTGGTGGACCAGCAGCTCAAGCAGCTGCGTGCCGCCGCCCGCATCGAGTACCAGGGCAAGTTCGCGCATGCCGCAGGCGAGCCGGCACCGACCGACGGACCGGCGCCGGTGGTGGTCACGACGCCGACCGCCGAGGTCTCCGCGACGAGCACCGCCCCCAGTGCGGCCGGCCCCGCCGCGTCGGGCACCGCGCTCGACGCATCGACCGTCAACAAGGGACTCTCCAACCTGAAGTGATGAAAAAACTGCCGACCGCCATGACGTTGAAACGCCCTGCCCGACGCGCGACCGCAGCCGTCACCGCCATCGCGCTCGCTGCACTTGCGCTGGGCACCCCGCTCGCGCACGCGCAGGCGGCGCCCGCAGCACCGGCCACCACCGCCGCCGTCGTCAGCGGCAACGCCCCGCCGGTGCCGCAGGATGCCCGGCAGCGCGAGTACCTGATCGGTGCCGGCGACGTGCTGCGCGTCGCGGTGTACCAGAACCCCGACCTCGCGATCGAGACCCGCGTCTCCGACACCGGCCAGATCAGCTTCCCGCTGCTCGGCCAGGTGACGGTCGGCGGCCTCACGGTGCCGCAGGTCGAGAAGGCGCTGGCCGACGGGCTGCGCACCGGCAATTTCGTCAAGCAGCCGCAGGTGACGGTGCTGGTGACGCAGGTGCGCGGCAACCAGGCCTCGGCGCTCGGCATGGTCAATCGCCCGGGCCGCTTCCCGATCGACGTCAGCGGCATGCGCCTGAGCGAGCTGCTCGCGCAGGCCGGCGGCATTGCGCCGGGCGGCAGCGACGTTGTCATCTTGACCGGTATCCGCAATGGCCAGCCGTACCGCCTTCAGGTCGATATTGCCGCACTATTTGCAAACGGCGCGCAGAGCCAGGATCCGGTGGTGCTGAACGGCGACACGATCTACGTCGAGCGCATGCCCACCGTTTACATCTATGGCGAAGTGCAACGCCCCGGCGCGATCCGCCTCGAGAACAACATGACGCTGATGCAGGCGCTCGCCAGTGGCGGCGGCCTGACCCAGCGCGGCACCACGCGCGGGCTGCGCGTGCACCGGCGCAACGGCGAAGGCCGCGTCGAGGAACTGCAGCCCGGGATGAACGACGCGCTGCAGAACGGCGACGTGATCTACATCCGCGAAAGCCTGTTCTGACCGGAACCCCATAACCACCTACCGCTGCGAGCCTCGCCCATGTCCTTCTCGCAATTCATGTCCATCCTGCGGGCCCGCTGGAAAGCGGCGCTCACGATGCTGTTGCTGACCCTCGGCACCGCGCTGGCGCTGAGCCTGCTGCTGCCGAAGAAGTACACCGCCAGCGCCGCGCTGGTGATCGACGTCAAGTCGCCCGACCCGATCGCCGGCATGGTGCTGGCCGGCATGATGACGCCGGGCTACATGTCGACCCAGGTCGACATCATCACCAGCGACCGCGTGGCCCAGCGCGTGGTGCGCGACATGAAGCTGAACCAGAACGCCGAGAGCCGCGCGAAGTGGCTCGATGCCACCGACGGTGCCGGCGAGTTCGAGGCCTGGCTGGCCGAGGCGCTGCAGAAGCACCTCGACGTGAAGCCTTCGCGCGAGAGCAACGTGCTGAACGTCAGCTACACCTCGCCCGATCCGAAGTTCAGCGCCGCGCTGGCCAACGCCTTCGTGCAGGCCTACATCGACACCAACCTCGACCTGCGCGTCGACCCGGCCAAGCAGTACAGCAGCTTCTTCGACAGCCGCGCGAAGGAACTGCGCGAATCGCTGGAAAAGGCGCAGTCCCGGCTGTCGACCTACCAGAAGGAAAAGGGCCTGGTGTCGACCGACGAGCGCTTCGACGTCGAGAACGCCAAGCTGAACGACCTGTCGACGCAGCTGATCACGATGCAGGCGCTGAGCGCCGAATCGACCAGCCGCCAGCAGCAGGCCGCGATATCGCCGAACCAGCTGCCCGACGTGATCAACAACCCGGTGGTGGCCGGGCTGCGGGCCGACCTGTCGCGCCAGGAAGCGCAGCTGCAGCAGCTCGGCACGCGCCTCGGCGATGCCAACCCGCAGGTGCTGGAGCTGAAGGCCAACATCAACGAGCTGCGCTCGCGCTACGACGCCGAGGTGCGCCGCGTCAGCAGCAGCATGGGCGTCAACAACAACATCAACAAGGCGCGCGAGGCCGATGTGCGCGCCGCGCTCGAAGCCCAGCGCACCAAGGTGCTGAAGCTGAAGGAACAGCGCGACGAATCGCAGGTGCTGCAGCGCGACCTCGAGGCCGCGCAGCGCGCCTACGACGCCGTCGGCGCGCGCCTGACGCAGACCAGCCTGGAGAGCCAGAACAACCAGACCAACATCTCGATCCTGACGCGCGCGTCGGAGCCGGCCCGGCCTTCGTCGCCGCGGCTGCTGCTGAACATGCTGGTCGCGGTGTTCCTCGGCGGCATGCTGGCGGTGGGGATCGCGCTGCTGCGCGAGCTGATCGACCGCCGCGTGCGCAGCCCGGAAGACCTGGTGCGCACGATCGGCCTGCCGGTGATCGGCAGCATTCCGCAGCCGATGCGCCGTCGGCTGCTCGGCGGCAAGCAGCGCTTCGTGCTGCCGAAACGGGTGCTGGCGCGGCTGCCGGGAGCCTCTTCGAAACTGGCCGTCGCCAACGGCACGCGGGGGCGCTGAACCATGGCCAACATGAGAGACGGAATGGCCGGCTTCGGCGGTGGCGCGCGCGGCGCGAACGGCCTCAACGGCAGCGGCGGCGCGCAGGCCATCGACGGCGCCTACCAGGGCGACGGCCAGCAACTGCACGACCGCAGCATCGGCGACATCATTGCCGACTTGAAGAACCTGTCGTCGCAGCAGGTCGAGACGGTGCTGGCCTACCAGCGCCAGCACCGGCTGCGCTTCGGCGAGGCGGCGGTGGCGCTCGGCTTCGCGAGCGACGACGACGTGCTGTATGCGCTGTCGCAGCAGTTCCACTACCCCTATGCGCCCGAGGAACGGCGCGACCTGAGCCGCGAACTCGTCGCCGCGGTGCAGCCGTTCAGCCAGCAGGCCGAATCGTTCCGCGCGATCCGCAGCCAGCTGATGATGCGGCTGTTCTCGGCCAACGAGCCGAAGCGCGCGCTGGCCGTCGTCAGTCCCGAGCCGGGCGACGGCAAGACCTTCTTCGCGGCCAACCTGGCGGTCACGCTGGCGCAGCTGGGCGGGCGCACGCTGCTGGTCGATGCCGACATGCGCGGCCCGCGCCAGCACGAGGTGTTCGCGGTGCCGAACGGCGCCGGCCTGTCGAACGTGCTGAGCGGCCGCAAGGAAACCAACGTCATCCACCAGGTGCCCGACCTGCCCAGCCTGTTCCTGCTGCCGGTCGGCGTGACGCCGCCGAACCCGCTGGAGCTGGTCGAGCGGCCGGCCTTCAAGCTGCTGCTGCGCGAGCTGCTGTCGAAGTTCGACCACGTGCTGGTCGACACGCCGGCCGCGTCGTACGGCGCCGACGCCGGCGTGATCGCGGCGCGCTGCGGCTCGGCGCTGGCGATCGCGCGCAAGAACCAGTGCCACATGAACGGGCTGCAGGACCTGGTCACCAGCCTGGCGGAAAGCCCCGCCAAGCTGGCCGGCGTGGTCCTCAACGACTACTGAAATGGCTGCGCTGCCGACCCCGGGCCCGGACGCGAGGTGGCGCGCGCTGGCCACGCCGTGGCTGCTGCCCGCGCTCGGGCTCGCGGCGATGTACGGCCCGAGCTTCTTCGACCTGCTGAACGGCATCTGGCGCACCGACGAGCAGGGCCACGGGCCGATCGTGCTCGGCATCTCGATCTGGCTGCTGGTGCGGTCCTGGCCGGCCGCGATGTCGGTGCCGGGCGACCGGCCGCGCCCGCTGGTCGCGTGGGCGCTGCTGCTGGTCGGGGCGCTGTCGTATGCGCTCGGCCGCTCGCAGGGCATCCTGATCCTCGAGATCGGCTCGCTGCTGTGGATGCTGGTCGGCCTGGCGCTGCTGCTGCGCGGCCCGGGGGCGCTGAAGCGCCTGTGGTTCCCGCTGTTCTTCATGCTGTTCATGATCCCGCTGCCGGGCACGGTGGTGGACGCGCTGACGCAGCCGATGAAGCTCGCGGTGTCGTACGTCGCCGAGAACATCCTGTACCGCGTCGGCTACCCGATCAGCCGCACCGGCGTGATCCTGCAGATCGGCCAGTACCAGCTGCTGGTGGCCGATGCCTGCGCCGGGCTGCACACCTTGTTCACGCTCGAAGCGCTCGGGCTGCTGTACCTGAACCTGGTGCGCCATGCGTCGGTGGTGCGCAACGTCGCGCTCGCGGTGCTGATCGTGCCGATCAGCTTCTGCGCCAACGTGATCCGCGTGATGGTGCTGACGCTGATCACCTACCACTTCGGCGACGAGGCCGGCCAGGGCTTCCTGCACGGCTTCGCCGGGCTGGTGCTGTTCATGGCCGCGCTGCTGCTGATCACCGGCGCCGATTCGCTGCTGCGGCTCGGCGTGCGGCACAAGGCGGCGACATGAGCACGGCCTTCGCTCCGAGCTGGAAGCGGGCCGCCGCGGTGCTCGCGCTGATGCTCGGCGCGGTCGTGCTGGCGCAGGCCTTCACGCCGCGCGCACGGCTGGCGGCGCTCAGCAGCGACCTGAAGCTCGAGACCGCGATCCCGCGCGCGTTCGCCGGCTGGCGGGTCGACAACGGCACGGTCGCGCAGGTCATCAACCCGCAGCAGGTCGCGCTGCTGAACACGCTGTATGCGCAGACGCTGACGCGCACCTACATCGGCCCGACCGGCGAACGGGTGATGCTCTCGATCGCCTACGGCGCGGCGCAGGCCGGCGAGCTCGAACTGCACCGCCCCGAGGTCTGCTACGTCGCGCAGGGCTTCCAGATCCGCGGCGGCGGCCATGCCTCGCTGCAGGCCGACGCGACCCGCGTGCCGGTGCAGCGGCTGCTCGCCAGCCTCGGCGCCCGCAGCGAGCCCATCAGCTACTGGATGCGCGTCGGCGACGACGTGATCCCGTCCGGCATGCAGCAGCAGGTCTCGCGCCTGAAGCAGGGCCTGCGCGGCTGGATCCCGGACGGCCTGCTGTTCCGCGTGTCGACCATCGCGACGGACACCGCCCCGGCCTACCAGATGCAGGAGCGCTTCATGGCCGACCTGCTGCAGTCGGTCGACCCGCGCACGCGGCGCTTCCTGATCGGCCCGGTGAGCCCGTCGCGCGATGGCGCACACCCTGCGGCCGACGCCAGCGTCGCCGCCACGGCGCCCTGAACCGATCCCGGCCGAACCCTGCCTGCGACCGCCATGAACCCGCCCGACGTCTCCGTCGTCATCGTCAACTACAACGGCCTGCGCTTCCTGCCCGAATGCCTGGACACCGTGCGCGCGGCCTTCGTGCGCCACAGCGTCGAGGTGATCGTGATCGACAACGCGTCGGTCGACGGCAGCCAGGCCTTCCTGCGCACGCGGCCCGACATCCGCTACATCGAATCGACCGAGAACCTCGGCTTCACCGGCGGCAACAACCGAGCCGCGCGCGAGGCCCGCGGCCAGGTTCTGCTGCTGCTGAACAACGACACCCGCTGCGACGGCAACCTCGACGGGCTGGTCGACGAGGCGCTGCAACCGGAGGTCGGCGTCGCCGGCTGCCACCTGGTGTACGGCGACGGGCGCCTGCAGTTCTCGGTCGGCTTCGAACACACGCCGGTGCGCATCGCGCTGTCGTGGCTCGGGCTCGAGAAGCAGTGGCGCACGCCGGACGTGTTCCGCCGCGTGCAGACCCGGCCCGGCTTCTATGCGCTGTCGAACCCGTCGGTCGACTGGGTGTCGGGCGCCTGCCTGGCCACGCGGCGCGAGGTGTGGGAACGACTGGGCGGCCTCGACGATGCCTTCTTCATGTACTGCGAAGACGTCGACTACGGCCGCCGCGTGCGCCAGCTCGGGCTGCGCGCCAGCTACCGCGCCGACGTGACGGTCACACACTACGAAGGCGCCGGCAAGGCCTGGGCCGGCCGCGCGACGGTGCTGCGCACGCTGCGCTCGTACCTGCTGTTCGTCACCAAGCATTTCGGGCGCGGCGCGGCCTCGCGGCTGGCGCTGTCGCTCGGCCTGGTGTTTTCGGCCAAGGCGCTGGCGCACGCCGGCCGCGCGGTGGTGTCGGGCAACCCCGAGCGCCGCGCGCTGCAGCGCGACAAGCGCAACGGCTATTTCCAGGCCGCGCGGCAGTCGTTCGCCGCGTGGTGGAAGCAGACGCCGGTGGTCGCACGATGAGGGGCGAACCATGAGAGCGGCCGGCCGCCTCCTCTGTTTGATCGCGTTCGTGTCGCTGCTGTCGCAGTTCGGCAAGACGCTGCTGAGCATGGCCCACGTGCCCAACCTGATCCCGCCGCTGCGCGACGGGCTGCTGCTGCTGCTGGTGCTGTTCGCGATCAGCCGCACCGATGTCTTCAAGGCGCGCGGCTTCTACCTGTGGGCGCTGCTGTGCATCGCCAGCATCTCGGCGACGGTGTTCGTCGCCGCGTTCGACGACCGCCACGTCCCCGGCCTGTACTACGCCCGCATCTACCTGCTGCCGCTGCTGTTCGCGGTGGCGCTCGAAGGCATCGTGCTGCGCGCGAGCGACGACGACGTGCGCGCGCTGCTGCGCATGAGCTTCTGGTGCGGCCTGCTGGTGGTGTTCACCGCGTTCGGCATCTTCGCCGCGGTCGAACTCAGCCCGCGGCTGCTGCGCACGCTGATGGGCGACGACACCGGCACCGGCCCGCTCGCGAGCGCCTGGTACATCGCCGGCGGCACCTGGCTGCGCATGGGCCTGCCGGCCACCGGGCCGAACTCGCTCGGCCTCGCGCTCGGGCTGTACGCGCTGCTGGTCGGCGGCGTGCTGTTCTCGCGCAAGCCGCGGCCGCTGCCGAGCGTGGTGGTGGTGGCCGCGCTGGTGTTCGCGCTGCTGGCGGTCGCCCTCACCTTCTCGCGCAGCAGCTGGCTCGCGATCATGCTGGGCACCGCCGCGCTGGTGCTGGCCTGCGTGCCGGGCAGCGTGCTGTTCAGCCCGGCCAACCTGACGCGCATGGTGCTGGCCGGCGCGGTCTCGATCGCGCTGATGGGCGTCGCGCTGCTGCTGCTCGACAGCTACAGCGACGGCGCCGTCACCCGCTGGGCGCTGCTCAACGCCAGCGGCACCGACCCGTCGATGGTCGGCCACCACAAGTCCTTCGTGATGGCGATCGAATCGCTGAACGACTACGCCTGGCTCGGCTACCCGAAGGGCACGGTCGGCGCGCGCGCGGCGCTGTTCGGCGGCACGCTCTACAACGTCGAGAACAGCTTCCTCGCGCTGTTCTTCGACATGGGGCTGCCGATCGGCACCGTCTTCCTGGTGTCGATCGCCGGCATGCTGTCGGGGCTGTGGGTGCACCGAAGCCAGTGGTCGGTGCTGATCGGCTTCACCGTCTGTGCGTTCTTCCTGCCGTACAACTTCGAGCCCGACATCGTCGTGTTCTTCCTGTTCGTCTTCACGCTGCTCGGCCGTTTCATGCACGGCCATGCCGCCGCCTTCGCGCCGCCGCGCGCGCCCTCGCTGTACCAGTCCACCCTCGCCACGCATGAACTTGCCTGAATCGCCGGCCCCCGCGGCGACGGTCGCCCCGGCCCCGCGCGTGCTGCTGCTCGCGCCCTTCCTCTACGGCGAAGCCTCCGCCAACGGCGGCGCGGCGCTGTGCTGGGCCCAGCTGAAGGAGCTGGCCGGCGTCGCGACGGTCGCCTTCCTCGGCTTCCGCGGGGCCGAGCCCGACGACAGCGACCGCCGCGCGCTTGCGAGCCTGCAGGCGCATTGCGCGCAGGTCGACAGCGTGCCGCTGCAGATCGCGCGCAGCGCGGTGCTGCGCGCGCGCCTCGGCTCGTTCGCGTTCGGCGAGCCGGAGCTCGCCCGGCTGTGCCGCACGCCGGCGATGGACACCGCGCTGCGCGCGATGCTGCAGCGCTTCCGCCCGGACATCGTGTGGATCCAGTTCCCGCAGATGGCGCAGTACGTCGCGCTGTGCGACGGCATCCCCTGCGTGATG
Source organism: Rhizobacter sp. SG703 (assembly GCF_012275445.1). Lineage (GTDB taxonomy): Bacteria > Pseudomonadota > Gammaproteobacteria > Burkholderiales > Burkholderiaceae_C > Rhizobacter. The sequence continues at coordinate 399,859 of NZ_JAAZQK010000002.1, forward strand.
GACGTGCAGGACGCCTACAGCCTGTCGGGCTTCCGCCAGGCGCAGCGCGCGCCCGGCCCGCGCAACTGGCTGAACTGGGTCGCGTGGGCGCGCTACGAGGCGCGCCACTACCCGCGCTTCGCGGCGGCGCTGACCTTGTCCGAGCAGGACGCGCAGGTGCTGCAGGCGCTGAACCCGGCCACCCGCGCGCTGTCGATGGGCCTGCCGCTGGCCGACGACCAGGTGCTGCAGCGCGCGCACGGCGCGGCGGTGGCCGGCCGGGTCGGCTTCGCCGGCAGCTTCGGCCACCAGCCGAACCTCGAAGGCATGGCCTGGTTCCTGCGCGACATCTGGCCGCGCGTGCGCGAGCGCATGCCGCAGGCGCGCTTCGTCGTCGCCGGCCGCAACCCGCCGGCGGCACTCGTCGCGCAGGCCGACGGCGGCAGCGGCATCGAGTTCAGCGGCTTCGTGCCGGACATCCATGCGTTCTACGCCAGCAACGCCGTCACCGTGGTGCCGCTGGTCAGCGGCGGCGGCGTGAAGATCAAGACGGTCGAGGCGATGCTCGCCGGCTCGGCGGTGGTGTCGACGCGCATCGGCGTCGAAGGCACCGGCGCGCTCGACGGCTGCCATGCGATGGTGGCCGACGAGGCGCAGGCCTTCGCCGACCACATCGTGCGGGTGCTGTCGGACGATGCGCTGCGCGCCCGCCTGTCGGAAGCGGCCCGCCAGCATGCCGGCGTCGCGTTCTCGGCCCGTTCGTGGCGCGAGCGGGTGATGGCGACGGTGAAGGCTTCGCTGACCGAGGCCACGACATGAGCAATATTCCGATGGACAGCCAGCACAAGATGTCGGCCGCGCGCGGCACGATGTGGGCCTACGTGCAGAACTGGGCGGCGCGCGGCATCACCTTCGTCGTGTTCTTCGCGCTCGCCCGGCTGCTCGGTCCGACCGAATTCGGCGCCTTCGCGGTCGCGATGGTGTTCCTGACGCTCGGCGAGATCTTCGTCGAGCAGCTGTTCGGCCATGCGCTGGTGCAGCGCGCGACGCTGAGCCCCGAGCACATCAACGCCGCGTTCTGGACCACGATGGGCTGCGGCCTGCTGCTCGCGCTGCTGGCGCTGACCTGCGCGCCGCTGTTCGCGCGCGCCTTCGACAGCGACGGCATCCAGCCGGTGATCATGGCGCTGTCGCCGGTGTTCCTGCTGATGGCGCTGTCGGCGGTGCCGGCCGGGCTGCTGCGCCGCTCGCTCGACTACCGCACGCTCGCGCGCCGCACCGCCACCGCCAACCTGCTGAGCGGCGCGGTCGCGATCGTCGCGGCGCTGATGGGGCTGGGCGTCTGGTCCTTCGTGCTGCAGCAGCTGTGCTTCCACGTCACCGGCACCGTGATCCTGTGGCGCCACGAGACCTGGCGGCCGCGCCGGGCCTTCGACCGCCGCGCGCTGCGCGACCTGTCGGGTTTCTCGGCGCGCATCACCTTCGTCAAGCTGCTCGACCTGGCCGAGACCCGCGTGATCGAGCTGGTCGTCGGCCGCCAGATGGGCCTGGCTCTGCTCGGCAACTACGCGCTCGCCGCGCGTGCGCAACTGGCCGCGACGCAGTTGCTCGCCGCACCGCTGTGGGATGCGTCGATCTCGGTGTTCGCCCGCGCGCAGGTGAACCGCGAGGCGCTGCTCGACGCGATCGCCACGCGCTCGCTGATGGCCGCCACGTTCATCGTGCCGGCCTTCCTGCTGGCCGCCGGCTCGGGCGCGGTGCTGGTGCCGGCGGTGTTCGGCGGCCAGTGGCACGACGCGGTCGCGCCGTTCCAGATCCTGTGCCTGTTGGGTGCATTGCGCACCATCGCCTTGCTGTATTCGTCGGCGGTGCAGGCAACCGGTGCAGCCGGCGCGATGGTGCAGGTCGGCATCGTGCGCTGCGCCTGCAGTTTCCTGGTATTGCCCTTGCTGTTGCCCTTCGGTCCCGCGGGCGTTGCCGCCAGCCTGTTGTTCGGCCAGATGGCGGCGGTGCCCATCATCTTCCGCGTCATCCGTCTCTCCCTGGAGATCCAAGCCATGCCCATCCTCCGTCAGATCGCCAAGCCGGTGCTGGCTGCCGTCCTCGCCGCCGCCGTCGGCTTCGCCGTCGCGAACTTCGCGCAGACCCGCGTCAATGCCGTGGTCGGATCGGCATTGAGCCTGGGCATCAGCGCGGCGCTGTATGCGCTGCTGATCGTCGCGCTGATGCCGCGCGTGCTGCTGCGACATGTGTCGCGGCTGCCCGGCGCGGTGGGTGGCGCCGGCGTGCGGCTGCTCGAAGGCGTGGTGCGGCTCAACGACGGCATGCTGGTGCGCGCCTACCGCCTGCTGATGTCGCTCGCGCGGCCGTTCGCGGCGCAGCCGGCCAAGCCCGGCGAGGTGGTGATCGTGATCGCCGATGCGTACTCGATGATCGGCTCGGTCGGCGACCAGGCGCTGGTCGGCGGGCTGACCGCGCTGCTGAAGCAGGCCGGCATCAAGTCGGCCCGCGTGCTGTGCCGTCCCGGCGTCGAGATGCCGGTCGGCGGCGACGTCGCCTTCAGCGCGATGCCGCTGTGGGGCCGGCTCGGGCAGGCCGGCGCGGTCGCCAACGAACTCGCGAAGGCGCGTGCGCTGATCGTGATCGGTGCCGACGTGCTCGACGGCTTCTACTCGCGCTTCGAATCGAAGCTGCGGCTCGAGGTGGCCGGCTTCGCGGCGCGCCGCGGCGTGCCGGCGATGGTGTGCAGCTTCAGCTTCAACGACCGGCCCGATCCGGCGATGGCCGGCGCGTTCCGCCAGCTGCCGCCGGGCGTCACGCTGCTGTGCCGCGACGCGGTGTCGCGCGAGCGGGTCGCGCAACTGGTCGGCGAGCGGGTGAAGCTGACGGCCGACCTCGGCTTCCTGCTGGAGCCGTCGCCGGCGAGCGAACTCGAGCGCAGCGTGGCCACGTGGCTGAAGGAAGGTCCGCAAGACGGATCGCAACCACGGGGCCCGGTGATCGCGTGGAACCTGTCGCCGCATTCGCTGAAGCTGCTGTCGGCCGCGCAGCGCGACCAGGCGGTGTCGGCGTCGGCCACCGCGATCGCGCGCCTCGTGAAAGAGCGCGATGCGCGCGTCGTGCTGGTGCCGCACGATTTCCGCCCGCATGCGAGCGACCCCGAGATGCTGGCCGACGTGTTCTCGCGCCTGCCGGCCGACGTGCAGCCGCGCGTGCTGCTCGCGCAGGGCCCGTACACCGCGGCCGACGTGAAGCAGTGCTGCCAGCATTTCGACCTGGTGCTGACCGGCCGCATGCACCTGATGATCGCGACGCTCGGCCGCGACATCCCGGTGGTGGCCGTCGAGTACCAGGGCAAGTTCGCCGGCGCGCTGCGCCATTTCGGGCTCGGCGCCGAATCGCTGCTGAGCCCGCTCGAGGTCTGCGATCCCGACAGCCTGGTCTCCTGCGTCTGCGCACGCCTCGATGCGCTGGCCGAGACCCGCGCGCAGATCCGCTCCCGCCGCCCGGCGGTCGAGCAACTCGCGTCGGCGGCACTCGCCGCCCAACTGGGAGCATGAACCATGAACCTGGCCCTCCGCAGCATCCTTCTCCGCATCGCCGTCGCACTGGCCTGCGTCGTCGCACCGTGGGCGGCCGTCGCGGCCAGCACGCCCTACCAGCTGGGGATCTACTACTACCCCGGCTGGTCGCCCGGCGTGAAGGGCCCGACCGAACCTGACACCTGGTCGTCGATCAAGCCGTACGCGAAGGACCGCGAGCCGATGCTCGGCTGGTACCGCGACGACAAGGCCGTCACGCTGGACCGCCAGCTCGGCTGGATGTCCGACGCCGGCATCTCGTTCGTGATCTTCGACTGGTACTGGGAGAACGCGAAGCCGGCCACCCAGACCGCGGTGCTCGCCTACCTGGCCGCGGCGCAGCGCACGAAGGTGAAGTACTCGCTGATGTGGGCCAACCACACGGCCGAGCCGAAGACGCTGGGCGAATGGGATGCGCTGGTCGATTTCTGGCTAGCCAACCACTTCAAGCGGCCGGAGTACCTGCGCATCGACAACAAGCCGGTGATGTTCGTGTTCTCGCCCGACGTGCTGCGCAGCCAGGCGACCGCGATGGGCACGACGACCGCGGCGATGCTGACCCGCGCGCGCGCCCGCGCCAGCGCCGCCGGCGTGCCGGGCATCTACTTCGTGCTCGGCGTGGTGGCCTCGCAGTTCTGGGTACGGGACTTCGCGTTCAACAGCGGCTTCGACGCGCTGTCGGCGTACAACTACCACTTCGGCATCGCCGGCGAGGACTCGACGCGCACGCCGTACTCGAAGAGCTACGACGAGCTCGACCAGTACTACCGCATGCAGTGGAACTGGATCGTCAAGTACAGCAAGCTGCCGTACTTCGTGCCGATGACGGCCGGCTGGGACCGCACGCCGTGGGGCGGCAGCTCGCAGCCGGGGCACGACAACTCGGTGTCGACGCCGGCCACCTTCGAGGCCCACCTGCGCGCCGGCAAGGCGCTGATGGACGCCAACCCCGACAAGACCAAGCGCATCGGCGTGCTGTGCTGCTGGAACGAATACGGCGAAGGCTCGATCATCGAGCCGACGAAGAAATTCGGCATGCAGTACCTGGAGAGGATTCAGGATGTCTTCGTCCCCTGAGGCCGCTCGCACCGAGCTGCGCGTGACGGTGCTGCTGCCGCGGCACCTGGACGTGGCCGCCTGGGCGCAGCGCCATGCGCGCGGCGAGGTGCCCGACGCGACGCCGTATGGCTACCACCATGCGCTGCAGCAGGGCTGCCGGCTGAGCTTCTCGCGCGCGACGCCGCCGTGGCCGGGTGCGCTCGGCCTGATCGACCGCGTGCTGCGCAAAGTGCTCGGCTTCGAGCTGCGGCACGTGTGGGCAAACCGCGCGCTGCTGCACCCCGAACGCGCCGACGTGATCTGGACCCACACCGAGTACGAGCACCTGGGGGTCGGGCTGCTGCGCCGCGTGGGCATCGCGACCGCGCCGATCGTCGCGCAGTCGATCTGGCTGGTCGATGAATGGCGCCGCTGGTCGGGCCTGCGCCGCGGCCTGGTGCGCTGGCTGATGCGCGATGCCGAGGCCGCCACCTTCCATTCGCCGCTGAACATGGTTCGCGCCCGCGAGCTCGACCTGGGCGAGCGGCAGGTGATCGTCGACTTCGGCATCTCGCTGGACAGCTACCCGATCGCGACCGAACGACCGCAGGCGGTGCTCGACGGCACGCGGCCGCTGCACGTGCTGGCGCTCGGCAACGACCGCCACCGCGACTGGGAGACACTCGCGCAGGCACTCGGCGGCCGGCCCGGCGTCGAGCTGCGGGTCGGCTCCAGCCACTTCCCGACGCGGCTCGCGCAGTCCAACATCGATGCGCATCCGATGACGCAGGCCGAGGTGGTCGCGAACTACGGCTGGGCCGATTGCGTCGTGGTGCCGCTGCACGAGAACCTGCATGCCTCCGGGCTGACCGCGGTGCTCGAAGCGACCGCGCGCGGCGTGCCGGTGGTGGCGACCCGCGCCGGCGGCCTCGACCACTACTTCGACGACGACGGCATCGCGTTCTGCAAGCCGCACGACGCGGCCGACCTGTGGCGCGCGGTCGACGCGCTTGCGACGCAGCCGGGCCGGCGCGCGGCGCAGGTCGCGAATGCGCAGCAGCGCCTGCTGGCGCGCCGCTTCAGTTCCGAAGGCTTCGCGACGCGCCACGTCGAGCTGAGCCGCCGTCTCGTCGGTGCAGGCCCCGAGCCGGCACCGGTCACCGCCACGCCTTCTTCGCTGCACTCGCCCCGATGACCCACCCATCCGTTCGCCGCCCGCGCCTCGGCGTGGACTTCCACACCTGGGACGGCATCTTCCAGGGCTCGCGCAGCCACATCCTCGGGCTGTACCGCGAGGCGATCCGGCTCGCGCCGGAGATCGACTTCGTGTTCCTGCTCGACGGCATCGACAGCCTGCGCGATGCGCATCCCGAGTTCCGTGCACCGAACGTCGAACTGGTGCGCATGACGCACCAGCGCGCGCCGGTCCGTCTCGGCCTGCAGCTGCCGTGGCTGCAGTGGAAGCACCGCATCGACCTGCTGCACATGCAGTACCGGCTGCCGTTCGTGCGCACCGGCGCCTGCGCCTGCACCATCCACGATCTGCTGTTCGAGACCCACCCGCAGTTCTTCCCGCGCAGCTTCGTGCTGCAGTCGAAGCTGACCTTCCGCCATGCGGCGCGGCGCGCGAAGCTGCTGTTCGCGGTGAGCCAGTTCTCGAAGGGCGAGATCGCGCGGCTGTACGGCGTGCCGGCCGAGCACATCGCGATCACTTACAACGGCGTCGATCCGCAGCGCTTCCGGCCCGGCCCCGATGGCGCCGACGCGGTGCGCGAGCTCGGCCTGGAACCCGGCGGCTACCTGCTGACGGTGGGCCGGCTGGAGCCGCGCAAGAACCACGAGACGCTGATCCATGCCTATGCCGAGCTCGGCGCCGACGCGCCGCCGCTGGTGATCGTCGGCCAGCGCGACTTCAGCTACGACCAGATCGACCGCGCGGTGGCGGCGCACGGGCTGCAGCAGCGCGTGCGCTTTTTGCAGAAGGTGGGCGACCAGGCGTTGCCGGCGGTGATGCGGCATGCGCTCGCGTTCGCGTACCCTGCCTTCGCCGAAGGCTTCGGGATGCCGGTGGCCGAGGCGATGGCCAGCGGCGTGCCGGTGATCACGTCGAACACCACCTCGCTGCCCGAGGTGGGCGGTGCGGCGGCGCTGTACGCCGACCCGAACTCCAGCGCCGAGCTGGCCGCCGCGCTGCGGCAGGTGCTGGGCGATGCGGCCTTGCGCGAGCGCATGCGGGCGCAGGGCCTGGCGCAGGTGCGCAAGTTCGACTGGCAGCAGTCGGCGCAGGTGCTGGTGCACGGCGTGCGTCGCTTCTTCGAGCCGACCCGGCCCGCAAACGCGGCGCCGAGCCCGGCCGCCTGCAACTCCTCTTCCGGACCCGACCGATGACCCCCCAGACCCTTCGCATCCTCGGCACGCGCGGCGTGCCGGCCGCGCATGGCGGCTTCGAGACCTTTGCCGAGCACCTGGCGCTGTACCTGGTGGAGCGCGGCTGGCGGGTGATCGTGTACTGCCAGGAGGACGGCAGCGGCCCGGTGTTCGAGGACACCTGGCGCGGCGTCGAGCGGGTGCGCATGCCGGTGGACGCGCCCGGGCCGAAGGGCACGATCCTGTTCGACTGGCAGGCCACGCGCCATGCCGCGAAGCACCGCGACCTGTGCCTGACGCTCGGCTACAACACCGCGGTGTTCTGCGCGCTGCTGCGCCTGAAGGGCGTGCCGAACCTGATCAACATGGACGGCATCGAGTGGTCGCGCGCCAAGTGGGGCGGGGTCGCGAAGACCTGGTTCTGGATGAACGACTGGGCCGGCTGCTGGCTCGGCAACCACCTGGTGGCCGACCATCCGGAGATCAAGCAGCACCTGAGCTCGCGCGTGAACCCGGACAAGGTGACGACGATCGCCTACGGGGCCGACCCGCTGCACGACATGCCGACCGCGCCGGTGCACGGCCTGGGCCTGGAGCCCGGCCGCTACCTGACGCTGGTGGCCCGGCCCGAGCCGGAGAACTCGATCCTCGAGGTGGTGCAGGGCTTCTCGCGTGAACCGCGCGGCGTGACGCTGACGGTGCTCGGCAACTACTCGGCGGACAACGCGTACCACCGCGCGGTGAAGGCATCGGCGAGCGCCGAGGTGAAGTTCGTCGGTGCGATCTACGACAAGCCGACGGTGCAATCGCTGCGCTTCCACAGCATGGCGTACGTGCACGGCCACCAGGTGGGCGGCACCAACCCGTCGCTGGTGGAAGCGCTCGGCGCCGGCAACGCGGTGATCGCGCACGACAACCGCTTCAACCGCTGGGTGGCGGGGCCGCAGGCCGGCTACTTCAGCGGCGCGGACGGCTTCGCGGCGACGCTGGAGGCGGTGCTGAAAGATCCGGTGCGACTGGCTGCGATGCAGCAGGCGAGCCGCAGCCGCTTCGAGGAGTGCTTCACCTGGAACCACATCCTGGCGCAGTACGAGCAATTGCTGCTGCAGTGGTTGCCGGCGGTTCGCGATGCGGGTGCGCGGGAACAGAAGCGTGCGTCCTGAGATGCGGCAAAGGCGCGGGCGGGCAGGCTGTGGCGCGCCTTTGCGTGCCGGACGGGAGCCTGCGGAGCGCGCGACCCATCAAGCAACGCCCGGGGGAACCGGCTTTGCCGGGCCCCTCGGGTGGCGCCCCTTGGGGGCAGGAGCGAAGCGACTGGGGGGCCGTCCTCCCCATCGCCCATTCAGGGGGGTCGTCACATCCACCGGCCCTGTGCTTGCTTACGATCGCTCGTCGCCTCCGGCGCATCCGAGTAGTCAAGCCATGAAGTCCCTGCCTGTCGAGGTCGAAGTTGCCAAGGCACTCGTCGACGACTCCGCGTTCATCACGATCCGCGGCGTGCGCCTGTCGCTCGACGAACTGATCGAGCCGCGCCTCGCCGACGTCGCGCACCTCGACGAGTTGCGAACGCGCATGCAGTCGGCCACGCCCTACCCGCACCTGGTCGTGCAGGACTGGTTCAACCCTCGCCTGCTGGAGCTTGTTCAAGAGGAATTCGAGGTGCTGCCGCGCGACCACTGGAGCACGCAGACCAACGCCTACGCGCGCGTCGAACGCTCGCGCGTCGGCGCCCGCATGGGGCCGGCCAGCCAGCTGTATTTCTGGACCATCGGCTCCAGCTTCTTCCTGCATGCGTTGTCGCACGTCAGCGGCGTCGCCGACCTGGTCAGCGATCCGCACCTGTTCGGCGGCGGCCTGCATGAAACGCTGTCCGGCGGCTCGTTCGGCATCCATGCGGATTTCGACCGGCATCCGCGCACCGCACTCAACAACGAGATGGTGTTCATCACCTACCTGAACAAGGACTGGCAGGCGCCGTGGCACGGCGCACTCGAACTGTGGGACGCCGGCCGCAAGCAGTGCGTCGGCACCGTCGAGCCGGAGTTCGGCCGCTCGATCCTGATGAGCCACGGCCGCACCCACTACCACGGCCATTCGCAGCCGCTCGCGGTGCCGCCCGGCGTCACGCGGCGCTCGGTCGCGGCCTACTACTACGCCAACCGATTCGCGCGCGAAGACCGGCGCGAAGCCATGTTGTCCACCTACCTGTTCGCCAGCCGCAGCGACCGCAGCAAGCAGGTGCTCAAGCAGATCCTGCCGCCGATCGTCGTCTCGACGATCAAGCGGCTGGCACGCCGATAATCCCCGTCCCGCGTCGACCCCACGCGACCCAGAAAACCAGGAAGAGAATCCGCCATGTCCACGTCCCCCACCCCGTCGACGCCGCTGTCCGTCCTCCCCGTCATCATGGCCGGCGGCAGCGGCACGCGGCTGTGGCCGCTGTCGCGCGCCGGCTTTCCGAAGCAGTTCCTCGTGCTGTCGGGCAACCAGAGCCTGTTCCAGCAGGCGGTGCAGCGTGTCGCGAGCCTGGGTGCCGCCGACATCGCGGTGCAATCGCCGCTGGTCGTCGGCAACGAGGAACATCGCTTTCTGGTGCTCGACCAGTTGCGCGACCAGCAGGTCGACCCGGCCGCCGTCGTGCTCGAACCGCAGGGTCGCAACACCGCGCCGGCCCTGACGCTGGCCGCGCTCGCCGCGGTCGAGAACGGCCAGGACCCGATCCTCGTGGTGACGCCGGCCGACCAGACCGTCACCCGGCCGGCCGCGTTCACCGCCGCATTGCAACGCGCGGTGCGCGCCGCGGCCGACGGCGCGATCGTGATCCTCGGCATCACGCCCGACCGCCCCGAGACCGGCTACGGCTACATCCGTGGCTCGGCGGACGGCAAGGTCGCGCAGTTCGTCGAGAAGCCCGACCTGGCCACCGCCGAACACTACCTGCGCGAAGGCCAGTACCTGTGGAACAGCGGCATGTTCGTGCTGAAGGCCTCGGTGTGGCTGGCGGCGCTCGAGCACTTCCGTCCCGACATCGCGGCCGCGACGCGCGCCTCGTGGGCCGCCCGCGCCAGCGACGCGAAGTTCATCCGCCCCGGCAAGGCCGAGTTTGCCGCCGTGCCGTCCGAATCGGTCGACTACGCGGTGATGGAGCGCTGCCCCGGCAGCGCCTTCGACATCCGCATGGTCGCGCTGGACGCCGGCTGGAACGACCTCGGCGCCTGGGACGCGGTCTGGCAGGTGGCCGACAAGGATGCGCGCGGCAATGCGAGCGTCGGCGACGTGCTGCTGCAGGACAGCGACAACACGCTGGTGCATGCCACCAGCCGGCTCGTCAGCGTGGTCGGCCTGAGCGACGTGGTCGTCGTCGAGACGGCCGACGCGGTGATGGTCAGCGACCGTGCGCGCAGCCAGGAGGTCAAGAAGATCGTCGGCGAGCTCGGTGCGCGCGGCCGCGGCGAGCACACGCTGCACCGCAAGGTGCACCGCCCGTGGGGCTGGTACGACAGCATCGACTCCGGCGCGCGCTTCCAGGTCAAGCGCATCATGGTCAACCCGGGCGCCTCGCTGAGCCTGCAGATGCACCACCACCGCGCCGAACACTGGATCGTCGTCTGCGGCACCGCCGAGATCACCAACGGCGACAAGGTGATGATCCTCAGCGAGAACCAGAGCACCTACATCCCGCTCGGCCAGACGCACCGGCTCGCGAACCCCGGCAAGGTGCCGCTGGAAATCATCGAAGTGCAATCTGGCTCGTACCTCGGCGAGGACGACATCGTCCGCTTCGAAGACACTTACGGCCGACTCAAGTGAACAGGATCCTTTCATGACCATTCTGGTAACCGGCGGCGCCGGCTTCATCGGCAGCAACTTCGTGCTGGACTGGCTGGCGCAGAGCGACGAGACCGTCGTCAACCTCGACGCGCTGACCTATGCCGGCAACCTCGAGAACCTGGCGTCGCTGGACGGCAACCCGCGCCATGTGTTCGTGAAGGGCGACATCTGCGACCGCGCGCTGGTCGACGCGACGCTCGCGCAGCACAAGCCGCGCGCGATCGTGCACTTCGCGGCCGAGAGCCACGTCGACCGCAGCATCCACGGTCCCGGCGCGTTCATGCGCACCAACATCGACGGCACCTTCACGCTGCTCGAGGCCGCGCGCGGCCTGTGGAGCACGCTCGAAGGCGAGGCGAAAGCCTCGTTCCGCTTCCACCACGTCAGCACCGACGAGGTCTACGGCTCGCTGTCGCCGACCGACCCGGCCTTCGCCGAGACCAAGGGCTTCGAGCCGAACAGCCCGTACTCCGCCAGCAAGGCCGCCAGCGACCACCTGGTGCGCGCCTGGCACCACACGTACGGGCTGCCGGTGGTCACCACCAACTGCAGCAACAACTACGGGCCGTACCACTTCCCCGAGAAGCTGATCCCGCTGATGATCGTCAACGCGCTCGCCGGCAAGGCGCTGCCGATCTACGGCGACGGCCAGAACGTGCGCGACTGGCTGTACGTGCGCGACCATGCGAGCGCGATCCGCGCAGTGCTGGCCGGCGGGCGCGTCGGCGAGACCTACAACATCGGCGGCTGGAACGAGAAGACCAACCTGGAGATCGTCCACACGATCTGCGCGCTGCTCGACGAACTGAAGCCCGATCCGGCCGGTTCGTACACGCGCCTGATCACCTACGTGAAGGACCGCCCGGGCCACGACCGCCGCTATGCGATCGATGCGCGCAAGGTCGAGCGGGAACTCGGCTGGCGTCCGGCCGAGACCTTCGACACCGGCATCCGCAAGACGGTGCAGTGGTACCTCGACCACGCCGGCTGGGTCGCCAACGTGCAGAGCGGCGGCTACCGCGACTGGGTCGCGAAGAACTACGGCGAGGCGGCGGCAGCATGAAGATTCTTCTGCTGGGCAAGGGTGGCCAGGTGGGCTGGGAGCTGCAGCGGGCGCTGGCGCCGCTGGGCGAGCTGACCGCGCTCGACTTCGACACGCCCGGCACGCTGAAGGCCGATTTCTCGAAGCCCGACACGCTGGCCGCGACGGTGCGCGCGGTGAACCCGGACGTGATCGTCAATGCCGCGGCGCATACCGCGGTCGACAAGGCCGAGAGCGAACCGGCGCTGGCGCGGGCGATCAACGCGACCGGCCCGGGCGTGCTGGCGCGCGAAGCGGCGGCGCTCGGCGCCTGGCTGGTGCACTACAGCACCGACTACGTGTTCGACGGCAGCGGCAACACGCCGCGTCGCGAAGACGCGCCGACCGGTCCGCTCAGCGTGTACGGCCAGACCAAGCTCGAAGCCGAGGAGCTGATCCGCGGCAGCGGCTGCCAGCACCTGATCCTGCGCACCAGCTGGGTCTATGCGGCGCGCGGCGGCAACTTCGCGCGCACGATGCTGCGGCTGGCCGGCGAACGCGACCGGTTGACGGTGATCGACGACCAGGTCGGCGCGCCGACCGGCGCCGACCTGCTGGCCGACGTCAGCGTGCATGCGCTGCGCGCCGCCCTGGCCGACCCGAAGCTCGCCGGCACCTACCACGCGGTGGCCGCCGGCGAGACCAGCTGGCATGGCTACGCCCGCTTCGTCATCGAATGGGCGCGCGCCCGCGGCCATGCGATCAAGGTCGCGCCCGAGGCGATCGAGCCGGTGCCGACCACCTCGTTCCCGACACCGGCGAAGCGGCCGCTGAATTCACGGCTGTCGTGCGACAAGCTGAACCAGGCCTTCGGGCTGCGCATGCCGGCGTGGCAGGCCGGCGTCGAGCGCATGCTCATCGAAGTGCTGGGCTGACCGATCACATTCGTTTGGGAGAACACATGTCACTGCAATTGAACGCGGAGCCGGTCGAGCGCCAGGCCGCTCCCAAGCCGGCCGGCATCCCCTCGGGGGGTCGGCCGATGTACTCGTCGGACGAGGGGCTGTCATGACCCGAAAAGGCATCATCCTGGCCGGCGGCTCCGGCACCCGGCTGCACCCGGCGACGCTCGCGTTGAGCAAGCAGCTGATCCCGGTGTACGACAAGCCGATGATCTACTACCCGCTGAGCGCGCTGCTGCTGGCCGGCATCCGCGAGATCCTGATCATCAGCACGCCGCAGGACACGCCGCGCTTCCAGCAGCTGCTGGGCGACGGCGCGCAGTGGGGCCTGGACCTCAGCTATGCGGTGCAGCCCAGCCCCGACGGCCTCGCGCAGGCCTTCCTGATCGGCGAGGAGTTCCTGGCCGGCGCCCCGAGCGCGCTGGTGCTGGGCGACAACATCTTCTACGGCCACGACCTGGGCACCCGGCTCTCCGATGCGGCCACGCGCACTTCGGGCGCGACGGTGTTCGCCTACCCGGTGACCGACCCGGAGCGTTATGGCGTCGTCGAGTTCAACGACCAGGCACAGGCGATCAGCCTCGAAGAGAAGCCGAAGCAGCCGAAGAGCCGCTATGCGGTGACCGGCCTGTACTTCTACGACGCGCAGGTGGTGCCGTATGCGAAGAGCCTGAAGCCCAGCCCGCGCGGCGAGCTGGAGATCACCGACCTGAACCGGCTCTACCTGGAGGCCGGCACGCTCGAAGTGCAGATCTTCGGCCGCGGCGATGCCTGGCTCGACACCGGCACCCACGATTCGCTGCTGGAGGCGAGCGCCTTCATCCAGACGCTCGAGAAGCGCCAGGGCCTGAAGGCCTGCTGCCCCGAGGAGATCTGCTGGCGCAAGGGCTGGATCACGTCGGCGCAGCTGGAAGCGCTGGCGAAGCCGCTGGCCAAGAGCGGCTACGGGCAGTACCTGCTGCAACTGATGCACGACAAGGTGTTCTGAAGCGATGAAAGTCATCAAGACGGAAATTGCCGATGTGCTGGCGTTCGAGCCGAAGGTGTTCGGCGATGCGCGCGGCTTCTTCATGGAAAGCTACAACGGCCGCGTCTTCGCGGAGGCCGTCGGTCGCGAGACCGTCTTCGTGCAGGACAACCATTCGCGCTCGACACGTGGCGTGCTGCGCGGGCTGCACTTCCAGTACGCGCCGCATGCGCAGGGCAAGCTGGTGCGGGTGACCAGCGGCGCGGTGTTCGACGTCGCGGTCGACATCCGCCGTGCGAGCCCGACCTTCGGCCGCTGGGTGGGGATGGAGCTCAGCGCCGAGAACAACCGGCAGCTGTGGATTCCGCCCGGCCTGGCGCACGGCTTCCTGGTGCTGACGGAGACGGCCGACTTCCTCTACAAGACGACCGAGTACTACGCGCCGAAGGAAGAGGGCTGCGTGCGGTTCGACGACCCGGAGCTCGCGATCGCGTGGCCGGACGTGGGGGCACCGCCCCAGCTGTCGGCCAAGGACGCGTCGGCGCTGCCGCTGTCGAAAGCGAGGCTCGAATGACGAAGGCGATGATTCTGGCGGCCGGCCAGGGCACGCGGGTGCGGCCGCTGACGCGCGACCTGCCGAAGCCGATGGTGCCGATCCTCGGCAAGCCGGTGATGGAGTACCTGATCGAGCACCTGGCACGTTACGGCGTGCGGCAGATCATGGTGAACGTCGCGTTCAACCACCGCAAGATCGAGAGCCATTTCGGCGACGGCCATCGTTGGGGTGTCGAGATCGGCTATTCGTACGAAGGCGCGCGCGAGCACGGCGAGATCGTGCCGAAGCCCTGCGGTTCGGCCGGCGGCATGAAGAAGATCCAGGACTTCTCCGGCTTCTTCGACGAGACGACCATCGTGCTGTGCGGCGATGCGCTGATCGACCTGGACTTCGGCGCGGCGCTGTTCGAGCACCGCAGCAAGGGGGCGCTCGCGAGCGTGGTGACGCTGGACGTGCCGCGCAGCGAGGTGCAGAACTACGGCATCGTGAAGTGCGACAAGGACGGTCGCGTCGAGTCGTTCCAGGAGAAGCCGAAGCCGGACGAGGCGCACAGCACGCTGGCGTCGACCGGCATCTACATCTTCGAGCCGTCGGTGCTCGACCTGGTGCCGAGCAACACGGTGTTCGACATCGGCAGCCAGCTGTTCCCGCTGATGGTGGAGCGCCAGCTGCCGTTCTACGCGCAGAGCCGTTTCTTCAACTGGATCGACATCGGCCGCGTCAGCGACTACTGGAGCGTGCTGCAGCGGGTGCTGCGCGGCGAGGTGGCGCAGATGGACATGCCGGGCCGCGAGGTGCGCCCGGGCGTGTGGGTCGGGCTGAACACGCGGGTGCCGTGGGACGAGGTGACGATCAACGGGCCGGTGTACATCGGCTCGGGCGTCGAGATCGAGCCGGGCGTGACGATCCAGGGGCCGACGTGGATCGGCACCGGCAGCCACCTGAGGCGCAACTCGACGCTCGCGCGCAGCGTGCTGTTCGAGTACACGCGCATCGGCGAAGGCCAGACCTTCAGCGACATGATCGTCGCGCCGCTGTATTGCGTGGATCGCAAGGGGAAGACGTTCTACCAGGGGGACGAGGAGTGCACGCTGCGGTGGTCTGACGCACGGGCTTGATTCGCGCTTCGGCGCGGTCGCGGGGGGTGAGGGATGGGCTGGGCTGGGGGCTCATGCCGGGGCGGTCGGCCTGGCGGCCGACTCCACTGCGAAGATCGGCTTCGGGGATGCATCGGCAAACTCCCTCCGCTCACTTCGTTCGCTGTGGTCAAACAGTGCCGATGAGTCAGTCCACGAAGCGCGCTGGCGCGCGCCATCCCCAAAGCCGATCTTCTCCGTCACCCCAGAAATCGCCCCCAGCCCAGCCCATCCCTCACCCCCGCTCGACACCAGCCGCTCTTGTTGGGGGAAAAGATTGAAGTGACCGACGAGCATGCGAGCGCTGGCGCGCTCGTCGATCACTTCAATCTTTTCCCCCCAAAACACAGCGGCGGTGCCGCAAAGGCGCGGGTGGGGAGGCTGTGGCGCGCCAATCAGGAGGGGGCGCCGGAGCTGGCTGGCTTCATGGCCCGCGTGCGCAGCACGCTTCGTGGACTGACTGTCGCCGACTGTTTGACCACAGCGAACGAAGTGAGCGGAGGGAGTTTCGGCGACGGGCCATGAAGCCAGTCAGCGGAGGGAAGTCCTTGGCCCCGCCAGGGGCCGAGGACCGCCCCCGACGGCGCGCCACAGCCTCCCCACCCGCGCCTTTGCCAACACCGACAGCAGCAAAAAGGCCCCGCAGTTTGCGCTGCGGGGCCTTTTGAATTCAGCCTCGGAGAGGCCGAAAACTCAGTCTTGCGGACGACGGCGGCGCGACACGAACACGATCGCGCCCAGGCCGGCCAGCAGCATCGCGTACGTCGCCGGTTCCGGAACGGCCGTGACGGTGATGTTCTGCAGCGCCAGGCTGAACTTCTGCGGGTACACGCCCAGCAGCGCGAAGATCAGGAAGCTGTCGCCGCCTGCCTTCGTCACGAACGAGTACGTGTTCCAGCCGGTCGTCTTCGTCGAATCCGACAGTTGGTCGAACGTGCCCGGGCCCTTCGCGCTGTCGAACAGGAAAGCGAAGTCGAGCGTGCGGTCCAGCGGACCACCCGTCTTCTGCGCTTCATATTCGAAGCTCACGTTGTACATCCCGGGCGCGAGGTTATCGAACACCTCGTAGCAGAAGCTCTGACCCAGTTTGCTCTTCAGCGGATCGTCGCAGCTCTCGCTGCTGGCGAATGCCGACCCGGTCGCGAACGTCATCGCGGTGAGGGCCAGTGAAACAAGGAACTTCTTCATTGAATACCTCCTGGTGATTAGGTGCTTTCCCCTATGCAAGACACACGCCACTTTCAAGGCCCATCCCCAGTTTGAGGGGGTAGATCGCGGCGCACGGGGTACAAGGCAGCTTGCGTGCCCACGCAGCAACACGACAAATGCGGCTTCGACTTGCAAAAGAAGCCGAATTTGCTGCAGCAACTACCATCCGGCACGCCAAGCTTGCCGATTTCCACCCTGTATCTCTTCGTTACTGCCTGCAAGAAGCTGCAAACTGCCTTCAAATGGACACATCAGCATGGTCCATGCCTGCGCACGGCTCCCCGTCATGGTGCGATGCAGCATGCATTCAGGGCGCACGGCCCGCGCCCCTCTTCCATCCGACAAGGCGTCGGATCAGCGAACGCTGACCTGGCCCGAACAGCTCGCGGTGGTCGCGCTGTAGGGGTAGGTGATCGTGATGTTGTCGCCGACGATCTGACGGCGTTCATGGCCGACGTTGCAGGCGAACTGCAGGCTGCGCAGCGGTTGCCACGCGATGCCGAGGCCGTAGGTGACGGTGTTGTCCTCCCCTTCGGCCGGCGCGGTCACGCCGTTGGCGATGAAGGCGTTGTCCAGCTTGCGGCGGGTGTAGCCGCCTTGCGCGGTCAGCTGGATCTTCGCGGTCGCGTCCCAGCGCCCTTTCAGCTGCAGGCTGTGGCTCACCCGGGTGTCGCTCGAATCGATCTCGTTGAGCGCAGTGCCGAAGGTGCTGCTGCCGACGCTGCTGTCGCGCGACAGCTGGGTGTCGAAATTCAGCTTGCCGGTGGCCTGCCAGTTCCAGCCGAGCGCGCCGGTCCAGGTGCTCACATCGCGCTGCGACTGCACCGAATGGCTCTCGCGCGTGGCGCTGACGCGCGCGTTCAGCGTGCTCAGGCCGTTCGGTTTGGCGAGCAGGCTCAGGTCGACGTCATTGCGGCGGAAGGTGTCGGGCTCGATGCCGAATTTCGGGAATCGACCCTCGGTGTGCCGGCCGCCCAGCCGCACGCTCAGCGCGTCGGCATCGGCCCAGCGCACGCCGGCATTCACCGTCTGCTGGCGCACATCGCGGTTGCTGAATTCCTCGGCCGAATAGCGGCTCTGGTTGCCGGCCCAGCCGCCTTCCAGCGTCCACGCGGTGACGACACCGACGCGCACCTGCAGCCCGGCGCCGGTCGTGCGCAGCTGGTTCTTGCCGGTGAAGCGGTTCTGGCTGTCGAGGTCGTAGCGGTACAGGCTGCTGCGCTGCTCGGCCGTCAGCTCGCCCGACACGCGCTCGATCGTCGACCAGTCGAGCCGCGCCGACAGCCGGTGGTCGGTGTTGTTCAGCTGCGTGTTGTTCTTGTAGCGGTTGACGTTGGCCTCGAGCCCGGCACTGAAGCGCTGGCGACCGAACGGCTGGTCGATCGCAGCCCGAATGCCGGTCGACGAGATCCCGTCGCGCGCCGCCGGCTCGCCATCGGGCGCGCGGAACAGGTTGTTGTCGGCCGAGAGGGCCTGGCTGAACCCGAACACATACGGATCGGATTCGTCGCCCGCATGGGCAACGCCGGCCAGACCGCTCAGGACAACGACAGCAAAGGAAGAACGACGACGCATAGGTACCCCGCACGACAGAGAAGGATCAAGCAACGCCCGCGGAACCGGCTCCGCCGGGCCGCCGGGTGGCGCCCGCTGGGGGCCGAGCCCGGACGCAAACAGTCCTGGGGACTGTTTGCGCCTGGCGAGGGGCTCGGCCTGCGGCCCGGCGCGGCCTGCAAGGCAGGAGGAGCGCAGCGACGAGCGGGGGGCCCACATCAATATGCGTTGCGGTCGAACAAGACCAGGCGAACCGTGCGCACGATGATCATCAGGTCGAGCCCGAGCGACCAGTTGCGCAGGTATTCGAGGTCGTACTCGACGCGCGCGGCCATCTTGTCCAGCGTATCGGTCTCGCCGCGGAACCCGTTCACCTGCGCCCAGCCGGTGATGCCCGGGCGCACCTTGTGGCGCACCATGTAGGCCTGGATCATCTTGCGGTACTGCTCGTTGTGCGCCACCGCATGCGGGCGCGGCCCGACGATGCTCATGCGGCCCTGCAGCACGTTGATCAGCTGCGGCAACTCGTCGAGCGAGGTCTTGCGGATGAACGCGCCGAACGGCGTGATGCGCGCATCGCCGCGCGTGGCCTGCTTGACCACCGCGCCGTTGTCCTGCGTCGTCATCGAGCGGAACTTGTAGACCTCGATCTCTTCGCCATCGAGCCCGTTGCGCTTCTGGCGGAAGATCACCGGCCCCGGCGAACTCATCTTCACGCCGATCGCGAGCGCCACCATCACCGGCGAGATCAGCAGCAGGATCAGCGACGCGATCACGATGTCGCTGAAGCGCTTCACCAGGTCGTTGGTGCCGGTGAACGGCGACTCCAGCAGGCTCACCACCGGCACGCCAGCCATGTCCTGCAGGCGCCCCTGGATCACGCTGACGCCGAACACGTCGGGCGCGTAGTACACCGACGCGGTCGTGTCCTGCAGCGACGCCAGCAGGTTGACGATGCGCGGCTGCGAGGTCAGCGGCAGCGTGATGTAGACATCGCGCACACCGTGGCGGCGCACCCAGTCGGCCAGGTCCTCGAAGCGGCCCTTCACATGCTCGCGGGTGTCGGGGTGCAGCCGGTCGGGCGCGCGGTCCTCGAAGAAGCCGACGAAGTCCTGGCCGAACGAGCGCCGTGCCTTCAACGACTCCAGCACCTTCGCGCCCAGCGGCCCGGCGCCCACCACGACCGCAGTGCGGCGGTACTCCGGCCGCAACGCCAGGCGACGCAGCACCTCCTTGCCCAGGCGCACGGCGAGCCATTGCACGACCGGCGTCAGCCCGGCCCACCAGGCCAGCACCCGCCATTCGAAGAACTTCAGGCTGTCGGTCGCGTAGCCGCACAGCACCAGGATGCCGAGCAGCGCGATCCACGCACTGAGGATGTCGATCGCCGCGTTGAGGCTGCGGTCCTTGAAGCGATTGACGCCGGGAAAGCTGAGCACCAGCACCAGCATGCACAGCGTCAGCGCCGGCCGCTCGACCGGCTCGTCGAACACGCTGCTGACGCCGAGATAGCAGAGCACCGTCAACAACGGCTCCATCACCGCGGCGATGAAGGACGTGACGGATGGCGGCGCACCGAGGAACAACTGCCTATGGCTGCGTTCTTCGAACATGGGAAGGGCCCGTTGAAAGTTTCACGGAAGCCCTCACGCAGGAGGCGTGCCAACGTGGCAGGCCGCTGTAACTGAATTTCTCTCGCAGCGCCAGAGGGTGAACACCGGCGCCGGTCTGTCAGAAAGACCGGCCGCTGTCACGGTTGGACACAGGCGATCGGTAGATTCGACAGGCTTTTATCCGACACACGTCCGGTTCTTACCGGTTCGCTTCGCCTCGTAGAGTGCCTCGTCGGCGCGTTCGAGCGCAGCCTCGATCGGCTCGCCCTGGCGGTACAGCGTGACGCCGGCCGAGAACGTGACGAAGACCTGCTGCTCCTCGTGCATGAACAGCCCGCCGCTCAGCGAGCGCTGCAAACGGGTCAGGATCTGCTCGCCTTCCTGCACCGGGGTGTCGGGGAGCAGCACGACGAACTCCTCGCCGCCGTAGCGCGCGACCAGGTCGGTCGGCCGCAGCGCCTTGCTGACCACCGCGGCCAGCGACTTGAGCGCGGTGTCGCCGGCCGCATGGCCCAGCTCGTCGTTCAGGCGCTTGAAGTTGTCGACGTCCAGCAGGCCGATCGACAGCTCGGTCTGGCCGCGTTCCATGCGCGCCCGTTCGGCATCGAAGGCCTGCATCAGCCCACGCCGGTTGGCGATCTGCGTCAGCTGGTCGGTCGAGACTTCTTCCGACAGGCGGCGCAGCTCGCCCTCGAGTTCGGCCACCCGCTCGGACAGCCCGACCGCCTTCGCATGCTCCGACTCCAGCCGGCCCTGCGCCTGGCTGACCAGCGACTGCACGGTGCGGCTCTCCTCGACCATCTCGCGCACGACGCCGGCCAGGCTCTCGAGCGAATCGGCCTTCTCGATGGTGTCGGCATAGCGGCCGACGCTTTCGTGGAAACGGCCGGTGTGCTGGCCCAGTTCGCCCAGTTCGCTGAGCATGCGGTTGATCAGCAGCTTCAGCGCATCGCGGGCGCGCGCCCGGTCTTCGCGCAGCTGGTGCTGGCGCTCGCGGGTGTGGCCCAGCAGCTCGCTGACCGAGCGCACGCTGCGCGCGGTCAGCCCGCTGTCGATCTGCAGCTTCATCGCGTCGACCTGGCCGCGCGCCCAGCTGTCGTCCTCGGCCAGTTCGGCCAGGCTCGCGGTGAGCTCCTGGCACAGGCCGCTCAGCTGGTCGACGAAGTGGTGGCGGTGCTGCAGCATGCGGCGCGCGCGCTCGCACAGCGCGTCGAACTCGTCGGCCTGCAGCGGTGTCGGGCTCGGTTCTTCAAGACGGGCCAGCAGTTCGGCCAGCTGGCGCGACAGGTCGGCGCTCGGCGCCGGCGGCGGCGGCAGCGCGAGCTGCACGGTGCCGCTCAGGCCGTCGGCGACGCGGCGCCACAGCGGGAAGGCCGTGTCGGCATCGGCGGCCGCCGGCTCGCCCGGCGACGTCGCCGACGCCGCAGGCAGCGGCAGCCCATCGAGCGGCGCCGGGTGTGTCAGGCTGTCGTCGGCATCGACCATGTCGTCGAGCGTGTCGCTCTCCCAGCTGCCCACCAGCTGCCCGAGCCGCTGCTGCAGGCGCTGCAGGTCGCTGCGGCTGCTGGACAGCACGCGCTGCAGGCTGTCCTTCTTGCGCGCCGCGGTCCAGTTGCGCCCGCCGCGCTCGATGCCGCGGGCGATGCGCTCGATCAGCGCAGCCAGCGCGGCCGCCTGGGCGGCGTTGTCGGCGGCCGACAGCGGCGCCGCGGCAGCCTGCGCACGCGCCGGGGTCGGCTGGATGCCGGATTCGAGCTGGTAGGCGCGCGCGTAGTTCTCGGGCGTCGGCTCCAGCTTGTCGACCACGAGCCGGCGCAGCGCGGCCTTGGCCAGCACGGCAGGCGTCTGCGGCGCCGAGGGTTTGGTGTCCATCGATCAGGTCAGGGCAAAAGGGAAACGGCAGGGAGCGGCACGGAACGCGTGCCGGTCATTTGGGGGTGTAGCGGCTCGGCCGCGGCTCCAGGCTGGCACGGATCGAGTCGGTCAGCTCGTCGCCGTCGTCGGCGTCGACGATCCACGGCGCCTTGCGCGGCAGCACCGTCTGCTGCAGCCACTGGTCGAGCGCCTCGGGCGCGAGCGCCTTGCTGAACAGGAAGCCCTGCATCATGCCGCAGCCCAGCCGGTGCAGCACTTCCATCTGGCGCATGTTCTCGACGCCTTCGGCCACCACGCGCAGGCCGAGCGAGCGGGCCAGCGCGATGATCGCGGTGACCACCGCCGAGCTCTGCGGCGTCATGCCGAGGTCGCGCACGAACGAGCGGTCGATCTTCAGTTCGCTGATCGGCAGCGTGGTCAGGTAGGCAAGCGACGAGTAGCCGGTGCCGAAGTCGTCGATCGAGATCTCGACGCCGATCTCGTTGAGCCGGTGCAGCGTCGGGATCACGTTCTGCAGGTCCTTCATCAGGCCGGTCTCGGTGATCTCCAGCTCGATCGCATGGTGCGGCACGCCGTACGCGGTGACGGCCTGGTGGATGTGCTCGACCAGGTCGGTGCGCTCGAACAGCCGGTTCGGCAGGTTCACCGCGATCGAGTCGGCGAAGCCGAAGCTGTCCTGCCAGATCCGGGCCTGGCGCGCGGCCTCGCGGATCGCCCACTCGCTGAGCGGGATGATCAGGCCGGTTTCCTCGGCCAGCGGGATGAAGTCGCCCGGCGGCACCAGCGTGCCGCCGCGCTGCCAGCGCATCAGCGCCTCGGCCCCCACCATGCGCGCGCCGCGCACGTCGACCTTCGGCTGGTAGTGCAGCACCAGCTCGTTGCGCTCGATGGCCTTGTGCAGCGCGCTTTCGAGCTCGAGCTTCTCGCGGCCCTTCCCGGCCAGCGCCGGCCGGTACAGCAGCGCGGCATTGCGGCCCTGAGCCTTGACCGAATACATCGCGACGTCGGAGTTGCGCATCAGGTCGGCCACCGACTGGCCGTCGCGCGGGAACATCGCGATGCCGACGCTCGCCGTCACGAAGCACTCCTGGCCGCCGACGAAGATCGGCTCGCGCATCACGTCGAGCACGCGCGCGGCGACCCGCTCGGCATCGCTTTCGTCGGACACCTCGGGCAGCAGCGCGACGAATTCGTCGCCGCCCAGCCGGCCGACGGCCTCGAGCGTGCGGTGCGAGCGCGAGCCCATCGACTCGACGGCGCTCTCCATCACCTGGTCGGAGTGGCGCACGCACGAGCGCAGCCGGCGCGACACTTCCATCAGCAGTTCGTCGCCGGCGCCATGGCCCAGCGTGTCGTTGATGACCTTGAAGCGGTCGAGGTCGATCAGCAGCAGCCCGACCGGGTGGTTCAGCCGGCGCGCATGCTCGAGCGCGCGCTCGGTGCGCCAGATCAGCTGGCGGCGGTTCGGCAGCCCGGTCAGCGCGTCGAAGTTGGCCAGGTGGCGGATCTTGTCCTCGGCCATGCGCCGGTCGGTCACGTCCTGGACGATGCCGGTGTAGCCCGACAGGTTGCCGTGCTCGTTGAATTCGGGCTCGGCCTCGACGTGGATGATGCGCTGGCGGGCATCGGGCAGCGTGACCGGGATGTCGGTCGCGAGCACCGAGCTGTGGCGGATCACCTCGTTCAGGATGGTCACGAAACCGTTGCGGTCTTCGTTCGGCACCATGCGCAGCAGCGCCCGCATGCTCGGCGTGTCGCCCGGGCCGAGGCCGAACACCCGCAGCCCCTCGACCGAGAACAGCGGGTTGCCGTGGCCGCGGTGCCAGTCGAAGCTGCCCATGCGCGCGAGGTCCTGCGCGCGCGCGAGCTTCGACTTGCTGCGCTCCAGCTCCTGGCGGGTGCGCGACGAGCGCAGCAGGTAGCGCAAGCGGCCGGCCAGCAGGCTCCAGTGCGTCGACTTGACGAAGAAATCGGTGGCGCCGACCTCGTAGGCGCGGGTGATCGACGCATCGTCGTCCAGCCCGGTCAGCATCAGCACCGGCATCGATTCGAAGCCGGGCAGCGCGCGCAGCTCGCGGCAGGTCTCGAAACCGTCGAGGCCGGGCATCAGCGCATCGAGCACCACCACGTCGGGCGACCAGTCGGCCAGGATCTGGATCGCCCGCTCGCCGCTGGTCGCCTCGGTGATCGCGAAGCCGCGCTCGCGCAGCGCGATCGCGGTGAGCAGCAGGTTGACCTCGTCATCGTCCACCAGCAGCACGCGGGGCTGGCCGAGCAGATCGTCGTCCGTCAGCGGCGCGCTTGAGCTCATCGAGTCAGCGGCCCAGCAAGCGGCGGGTGGCGGCCACGACGATGACCACCTCGGCCTGCAAGGCCACGATGCGGTCGTCCATGCCCTGCGTCGCCTCGCGGCGAACCATGGTTTCGATTTCTGCGCAAATTTGAGACATCTTGAGGGCCCCGATGCTCGCGGAAGACGACTTCAGCGTGTGTACCACGTGGCGGATGCCCGTCAAGTCGTGAGACGCCTGAGCATCCTGCAATTGGGGGAGGAGCCGTTCGAGGGAGGTATCGAAGGCCTTCATGACCCGCTCGATCAGGTGGTTCTCGCCGCTCGGGTCGAGTTCGCGCAGGCGGTCGAGGGCACCGGCGTCGAGCACGCCGTCGTCGGCGGCGGGCACGGGCACCGCCGCCGCGGAGGCGGCAGGGGAGGCGGCCGTGCCGCCGGCGGCCGCGCTGTCGGGGTCCACGGGTGCTGCAGGGCGCAAACGTTTTGAAAGCATGGCGAGCAGTTGGCTTTGGCGGAATGGCTTGGACAGATAGTCGTCGAAACCGAGTTCGAGGAAGCGTTCTTCGTCACCTCCCAGGGCATTGGCCGTCACGGCGATCACCGGCGTTTCGGTCGGCGTGAGGAAATCGAACCGCCCCGACCGGCTGCGTCGGAACCAGTTCAACGCCTCGACGCCGTCCATGCCGGGCATCTGGATGTCCATCAGCACGAGGTCGAAGCGCCGCTCGCACAACGCCTTCAGGCCCTCCAGCGCCGAAGCGCTGACCTGGACCTGGCACCCCAGCGCCCTCAGCATCTGACCGATGACCTCCTGGTTGACCGGATTGTCTTCGATGACAAGGATCTGTGCGTTCAGCCGGGGCGTCAAGCGCGTCGCGTCGACCCGCTGGCTGGAGATGCCCAGGATCGCCTGGCGCAGCTCGGCCTTGCGCACCGGTTTCGCGACGAAGCGGTCGAAGCCGGCGCGGTGCGCCGCCCGCACGTCGTCCGGCGAGGACACCGATGACAGCAGGATCATCTTCATGCCGCGGCCCGGGCGTTCCGGACCGAGCGCCTGCAGCGCATGGGCCAGCCCCATGCCGTCGAGGCGCGGCATGTGCATGTCGACCAGCGCCAGGTCGAAGCGCGGATCGATCGGCGTCGCGCCCGACAGGATCGCCAGCGCCTGCCGGCCGTCCTCGGCCAGCACCACCTGCATACCCCAGGCGCCCAGCATGTTGTCGAGCACGGTGCGGTTGGTCTCGTGGTCCTCGACCACCAGCACGCGCAGCGCCGGCATCTGCGTCGGCTCCAGCCCTGCCGAGGTGGTGTCGCCGCCGGCGCTCTCGGCATGCGCCATCGGCATGCTGAAGATGAAGCGCGAGCCGATGCCCGGCGCGCTCTGCACCTCGATGTCGCCGCCCATCAGTTCGACCAGCTGCTTCGAGATCGCGAGGCCCAGCCCGGTGCCGCCGTAGCGCCGCGACATGCCGCCGTGCGCCTGCGTGAACGCGCTGAACAGCCGCGGCAGCACGTCGTCCTCGATGCCGATGCCGGTGTCGCGCACCTCGAACTCCAGCCACAGCGCGCGGTCGGCCGACTGTGCCGGCATCGGCATGCGCACGTCGACGACGATCTCGCCGGCTTCGGTGAACTTGATCGCATTGGCCACCAGGTTGGTCAGCACCTGGCGCAGCCGCAGCGGGTCGCCGTGCACGTGGCTCGGCATGCCTGGCTCCTCGCGGAAGCTCAGCTCCAGGCCCTTCTCGTGCGCCCGCGGCGCGAGCAGCTCCAGCGTGTCCTCGACCACCGAGCGCAGCGAGAAATCGACCGGCGCGAGCTCCAGCCGCCCGGCCTCGATCTTCGAGAAGTCGAGGATGTCGTTGATGATCTCCAGCAGTGCCTCGCCGGAGCGGTACACCGCCTGCGCGAAGCGCTTCTGCCGGTCGTTCAGCGCGGTGCCCAGCAGCAGCTCGGTCATCCCGAGGATGCCGTTCATCGGCGTGCGGATCTCGTGGCTCATGTTGGCCATGAACTGGCTCTTGGCCTGGCTCGCGGCCTCGGCGGTGTCGCGCGCGCGCTTCAGCTCGTTCTCGCGCTCCAGCTCCTCGGTGACGTCGGACACCAGGCCGTAGACGCGCAGCTCGCCGTCGGGCATGCGGCGCGAGCGGGTGCGCGAACGCAGCCAGCGCATGCCCTTCACCGGGTGCTGGATGCGCACGCGGATGTCGGCCGGCTGCAGCTGTTCTTCGAGCTCGCGGCGGGCGAGCAGCAGGTGGCGGTCTTCCGGCAGCACGCGCGACAGGAAGGAATTCGGCGTGCGCTCGAACTCGTCCTGCGGCGTGCCCCAGGTGTCGTAGCTGCTCTCGCTCAGGAAGTGGAAACGGTCGCGCGCCGGGTTGGTGACGAACAGGCTGTCTTCCACCGTGTGCGCGAACTCGCGCAACCGGCTCTGCGATTCCTGCAGCTCGCGCTCGGCGCGGCGCTCGCGGGTCACATCGCGCGCCAGCACGATCACCAGGCGCGGCGTGCCGTCGGCGTGGCGCAGCGCGAAGCAGCGGGCGCTGACGATGCGCGGGGCGCCGTCGCCCTCGCCCTGCACTTCGACCTCGCTCTCGACCGTGCCCTGCTCGGCCAGCGCGCGCGTGATCGCGGGTTCGCCGAGTACCGCGATGCCGTTGCCGAAGGCAGCGCGCACCGTCTTGCCCAGCACCTGCTCGCGACCTTTCGCGAACTCGCGTTCGGCATGGGTGTTGATCGCGACGATGCGGCGATCGGCCGCGTTCAGCACGAACAGGCTGGCCGGCAGGTTCTCCATCAGCAGCTGCAGCAGCTCCGGCTCGGCGCTGGCCGGCGCGGGCGTCGTGGGCAGCAGGATCGGGGCAGCCAGTGGAATGGGAACGGTGGCGGGCGGGGGGGTGTCGGCGCGCGCGGCGCGCAGGTCCAGCAGACGCTGCACGGTGTCCAGCACGCGGCGCAGCGCCGCCAGGTCGCGCCGGGCCGGCACGCCGTGCAGCTCCAGCACCGCGGCCGTGCCGTCGCGGCCATGCACCGGCAAGGCCATCACGCTGGCGCCGGAAGCCTGCATCGGCGCGAGGCAGATGCGGCCCTCGGCGACCGCGCGGCCGGTCGCGCTGAGCCGCGGGTGCACGGTGAAGCGGCCGGACTGCGGGTCGTCGTGCTGCGTCCAGGCCTGCAGCTGGGCGGCGTCGCCGGCGACCGACAGCACGCGCAACACCGCATGGCCCTCGGCCTCCAGGCCTTGCGCCAGCAGGCCGGCGGCGGCGTGCAGCGCGTCGGCCAGCGTGTCGGCCTCATCGACCTGGATCGCGACCTGCTGCAGCAGGCCCAGCCAGTCGTCGCCGGCCGGCCCCGTCGGGGCCACCGGCACCGGCGCGGCCGGCGACACGTCCGCCGGCGCAGCCGTCGAAGACTTCAGCGCCTTGCGCGCCTGGCGGGCACCGAACCATTGGGCGAGACGAGACAGCGGAGCAGGCATGGGTCAACGTACTTCCGGGAAAATTGCACAGCCTTGTGGGCCCACCAATGGGGACCCCGCCCAGGGAGCGGGGTCTTCGCAGCACTTTCGGTGCCGCTCCAGCCGACTTGAGGCATCCGACACATTGGAAACCGGGTCGGCCTCCACAATGTCACGGCGCAACCACTCCTTACAATCGATCGGATGAATCTCGAGACCGTGCTGCCGGCCGGACTGCTGCTGCTGGCGGCCCTCGCGACCGGCGCCTGGGCGGCCCGGTCGAGACGGCAGCTGCGCGACGCCGAGCAGGCCCTGCAGCACGAGCGGGCCGAGCGCCAGGCCGTTGCGCAATCGCTCGACTGCTGGCAGTGGCGCAGCGACGTGCAGCACCGGGTCGTGCAGTGGCGCCCGCCGCGCGGCGCGGCGCTGGCCGACTGGGCCGGCGCCGACGACGCGCCGCCGCTGTGGCAGCACTTCCAGGCCAGCGACACGCTGGTGCGCTCGCTGCGTACCGCGATGGACCAGCATGCGCCGCTCAGCGCCACCGCGCTGTGGCGCGCCGGATCGGCCGGCGTGCGCCACCCCTGGTCGCTGCGCGGCGAGCCGCTGCTCGACGCGCAGGGCCGCTTCGCCGGCTATGTCGGCACCGCCCGCGAGCTGACCGACCCGGGCGACCAGCGCCTCGGCGAGTTGCTGCAGGCGCTCGCCGACCCGGTGCTGCGCATCGCCCTGCCGCCGCCGGGCCAGCTGGGCGTGCTGTACGAAACCAACGCGGCCGCCGAACGCTGGCTGCACATCGCCGACCCCACCGCGCTGCCGCCGTGGCCCGAGCTGCTGCAGCGGCTGCCGGCCGGGCTGCGGCCACTGGCCGAGCAGGCCATCTCGCCGTCGCTGCATGCCGATGCCGCCAGCGGCAGCGCCGAGGGCTGGGAGCTGCAGGTGCACCGCCTGTCGCCGGCGCTGCCGCGCGCCGGTGCCGAGCTGCTGCTGATCTTCCACCGCCACGCGCAGGCGGCGGCCGCGGCGACCGCGACACCGGCCGACGAGCAGGAGTCGTTCAGCTACACGGTGTCGCACGACCTGCGCGCGCCGATCCGCGTCGTCGAGGGCTTCACGAAGATCGTCAAGGAAGACTACGGCCGCCTGCTCGACCGCATCGGCAACGACCACCTCGACCGGGTGCTGGGCGCCGCCGCGCGCATGAGCAGCATGATCGATTCGCTGCTGGCGCTGTCGCAGCTGTCGGCGCGGCCGCTGGCGCGCCAGCCGATCAACCTGTCGCAACTGGTGGGCTACATCGTCGACGACCTGCGGCGCGAGTCGCCGCAGCGCCATGTGAAGGTCGACATCGAGCCCGGCCTGCATGCGCAGGGCGACGCGACGCTGCTGCGCGTGGCGCTCGAGAACCTGCTGGGCAACGCGTGGAAATACACCTCGAAGCGCCGCGACGCGCACATCTGGTTCGAGGCCGGCGTGCACGAGGGCCGGCCGGCCTTCACGGTGCGCGACAACGGCGCCGGCTTCGACATGCGCTTCGCCGACCGGCTGTTCGGCGTGTTCCAGCGGCTGCACAGCGCGAACGATTTCCAGGGCACCGGCGTCGGGCTGGCGTCGGTGCGCAGGATCATCCGCCGGCACGGCGGCGACATCTGGGCCGAGGGCGAGGTGGATCGCGGCGCCCGCTTCCAGTTCTGGCTGCCATAGGGACCGGCTCACCACAGCGACGGAACGATTTCGGCCGAGCGGCTCACCCACGGGGCCCATCGCTTCCGTACCGAGTCGTTCATGCATCCCACACGGGGCCGCGCCAACTGCGTCACCTCTGCTCATTCCGGCCCGCCGATTGTCGGGATCGACCCGGCCGCGCTGCCACGAGTCATTCAAGCCATCACCCTGAAGGCCAGCCCGGACGCCTGCGAGCAGTTGATGAACGCGCTCGACGTCCGCGACGAGCACGGCGTGTGCTGGCTCACATCGGCTGCAGACGATGCGCAGGCCCTGCGCGCTGCGCTGGATTCGCTGTTCGGATCTGGCCTGGAGCCGCTTCACAAGCTGCGCATGATGATCTGGGTACTGCGGCATATCAGCGGCGAACCTCATCACCGCGATGCGCTGCGCATGGCCGTCCTGCAGGCGCTGAACCAGACGCAAGACGGCCGCTACCACGCCTACATGGACCTGCTGCTGCCGCAACTCACCTACTTCTCGCGGCGATCGCTGTCGCCCGGCACGCGTTGGTCCCGGCAGGCGCTCGCTGCCGACGAGATCGTTGAACTGCGCAGTGCACTCATCTCGCTCGACGGTCATGCAGGCCCGGGTGCATTCACCGATCTGCTGCAACGCGACTGCGAACGCAGAACGCTGCTGCACCAGGTGCTGGCGAACGGGCAGACCGCGGGACTGGGCCTCGACATCGTCCACCTGCTGCTCGGACGGCACGAGGTCGAGCCGGCTTGCATTCCGCTGCTCGGCCGGCTCCTCGGTGCCAAGTCCCGCGACGGCTGCACGCCGCTGTGGTCAGCCGACTTCTCGGACAAGGACGTGCGCCGGTGTGTCCTGGCCGCGCTGGTGTTGATCATCGATGCCCACACGTTGAGCGTGGCGACGCGCTGCAGCCTGCTGCTGCGTTTCTCGTCGCCACCGCCCAGGCCGCGGAGACAGGCATGGGACCAGGTCGTCTGGTGGATCGCCCAGGCCTTCGAGCATTGTGAAACGGCGACACGGCGGGACACCCTGGTCCTGCGCACGAAGGTTCAGGAGGAATTCTGGTGCCGGGCCCGGCAGCAGGATCGCACGGCGATGCACGAGAACGTCCGCACCGTCGTCGCCGGGCCGGGCATCGGAGGGCCGGCGCGCCGGCTGGTTGCCCCACCGTGCCGGCCATTGATCGACTTCGTGAGCCGCCCCGATGACGCCGGACGCCCACTGCTGTGGCACGCATTCCAGAAGAACACGATGGACGCGGTGGTGAAGTTCGTCGTCGACCTGATGGCCAAGGACGAAGCGAGCATCGGCAGCGCGGACAAGTTTCGCGTGCTCGTGGCCCTGCTGTCACCGGGACCCGACCATTGGCCGGCCAACCCCGCGGCCGCCGTGCAGGCGGTCATCTTCGACGCGTTGAGCGATCGCATCGCCACACCCGAGGCCGCGCTGTTCGCCGACGAACTGTCCGACCTCGCGATGCTGATGCTGCCGCACCAAGGCGCCGACCGCACCGTGTTCGCCCAGTCGCTGGAAGCGGCAGAACCGGAAGACGCACGCCGCATCGTGCGCAAGCTGCTGGACCCGTGCAACGTTCATGTTCCCCGCTACCTGCACAGGCTCGACCGCCAGGGCCAGACCTTGATCCACCTCGCGGTGAAGCATGAGCGCGGCGATGTTCTCGACCTGCTGTTCACGGCCCTGGCCCGTCACCCGCTGCCGCGCTCGCACAAAGTGCGGGTGCTGCAAAAGCTGCTGTTCACGCCGAACGGCGAGGGCTTCGCCGTGTGGCGCGAGGCCTTTCGTTGCGGCAAGGGCGGGATGGCAGACCGGGTGGAGGCGTTGCTGCGGAACTCGCCGATCCTGGACGACAGCCAGACGGCGTGCTGGCTCAGGAAGATGGGCGTACCGTCCGGCCAACCCTGACGCCAGCCTCAGCGCTCGGCCGACCTCGCCAGCAGCTCGACCGCGTCCAGCACTCGCCCGGCCTGCACCGCTAGCGGGTTGCCCTCGCTCGCCGCCAGCCGCTGCAAGCGCTCCAGCGCCTGCCCGCGCGACAGCGAATAGCGGTGCATCAGCACGCCGACAGCCATCGCGACCGGCTGGGCCAGCGCCTCGTGCGCGAGCGCGCCGGCCAGAGGCGCGGGCCCGCCGCTGCGCCGCTCGATCTGTGCGAAGGCCGCTTCGACCGCCGGCACGATCTGGCGGATGTCGAGCGGCTTCACGAGGTAGGCCACCGCGCCCAGCGCGTTCACCTGCGCGACGGTGTCGTCGTCGGAGAAGGCCGACAGGAACATGAACGGCATCTGGCAGTAGTCGCGCAGGTAGACGGCCACGTCGAAGCCGCTCTTGCCTTCCATGCGGATGTCGAGCAGCGCGAGATCGGGGCGGTGCTCGCGTGCCAGCAGGATCGCGTCGTCGCCGTTGTCGGCGTCGATGATGTCGTAGCCGGCCTGCGCGAGCCCGTGCGACAGCGTCGCGAGCACGAGGCGGTCGTCATCGACGACGAGGATCTTGCCTTTGTTCGTCATGGTGGGGTCGGATTGTGGCCGAAAGGCGATCTGTGCGGGGTGGATTGCAAATGTGCGGCGATGAATCGCGCCGGGGCGTTACCAAGCGCACGCATTGATGACTTCGATCTCGACATGCTTCCCACACCAACAAACAGGCCACTCATTCAACCCAGCGACGTGATCGTTCCAGGCCAGCACGACGCTTTGGCGCCGTCCTTCGGCAACCTGGTCGGTTCCCTCGGGATCCCGCTCACCACACAGGAAGCGGACGATCTTCGGCGCGCCCTTGATTCAACCGGAACCCTGACGCTCGACACGTTGCCGCCGGCCACGGTCTGGGCGCTCGATGCCTTGTGGGAAGGGCTGTCGGCGCCAGAAGCCCCCGTCGTGCACGCCATCGTCTTTCCCTGCGGCATGGCGACCGTGCCGGACGGTGTTCGCCGACTGCCTCACCTGACCACCATCACGTTGCCGGACTTCAAGGGGGCCTGCGTACAAGGCGGTCAGTTCAGGCCGTTGTTGATCCGACTCAGCATCAAGCTTCCCACGTTCTCGCTGCACCTCGCGTTGCGCAACTTTGACAGCTTCGAGTTCCTGGATTCGAATCGGCCGGACCACTTGTTCGTCAGTCGACATGATGAAAGAGGTCTGCCGACGGACCAGCATCAGCTGGCCCGCGACGCACGCGGAACCGACACCATCGAATTTGAGCAGGCGTCCCGCGGTGTGCAGCAACGCATGCTGAAGACAGCCAGGAAGGGCCGCGGCATGAACCTTCTTCAACGCGGCGGAACGCTGTCGAAGATCCAACTCCACGAGCTGATTCGCGGCGCAGTGTGCGCGCCCGTAGATCCCAAACGGGGACTTCCGCTGTTCCACGAGGTGCAACAAGGCAGGTATCCCCCAGGAACGCTGAAGCGCCTGGTCGGCATGGTCCTGGCGGCCAAAGACTTGCCAGCGTCCGAAAGGGAACAACTGCTGACGCTCGCAACGATTCGACAGGGTCAGCCGACCGAGGCCGATCGATTGCTGCCCGGCCTGGTGGCCGACATCCTCGACGCCTTGCCCGACGACCAGCTCGACGGCGTCACCGCGTTTGCGCTGCGGCATGCCGGGACCTGGCTGCTGCCACGCGTCGACGGGATCAACCCTGCGCTGCACGACTGGGTTCTGCATGACACAGCCAGATTCGAGGACTTCTTCAAGGCGGTGCTGTCGCAGAATGTCGCCACGGGCTTCTGTGCACTCATGCATCCCGATCCTGCGGGGCGATCGGTGTTCCACGTCGCAGCGGCTGCAGGCTGGACCGACGCAGCGAGCGTGCTGGTCGAGATCATGCTTGCGATGAAATCCCCCGAGCGAATCGGCCAACTGCTCGCCGCGCTGGCCATGACGACGCACGACGGCGACACGCTGGCGTGGCACGCGGCTGCGCGAGGCGAACAGGTCTGCGCAGGCTTGCAGGCGCTTTTTCAACAGCTGCTCGCAGACGCCGGATCCCCCTTCTCGGTCAAGATCGCCTGGTGGGCCGCCCTTCTGCACATCGAACAGCCTCGCGCAGCGGCCGCCGGCATCGTGCGGGCCACCGCCTTCGCGGCTCTGGCGGCCTCGGAGCTCGATCACCGGAGCCGCCGGGTTCTGGAAGTCCTGATCGATTGCCTGACGTGCTGCGACGACAACACCGAAGCGCTGCTGATTCACTCGCAAGCCACGGTCAACGATGACGAACCCGACGAACCGTCTCCCGTGGAATTCCTTTTCATCCTGGCGCAGCGCGCCGGGTCGCAGGTTGATGAAAAGGTGGTCGCGCGCTACCTGTGCGCTCGTGATCGCGCCGGCGCGACCGCACTGCACCGGTGCGCATCGCGCAATCAGAGCAGGGATGTCGACCATTTCGTCACCGGCGCATTGAAGTGCCCGATGCCCCTTGATTTGTCCACGCTGTGGGACGCTCAGGATCATCGCAAGCGAACCGCCTTCTGGGCCGCCATCGATGCGAAGGCCTTGACCGCTGCCGCTGCATTCCTGAACCTGGCCGCGCGTCTCGGCAAGGCGTCGGACAAGCCCGCCCGCGGCTTCGTGCGCTGCATCGAGAAAGGAGTTCGCACGGCGGAACTCGACCGACTCGAAGCGATGGTGTCGACCCGCGACAACGACGGCCGGGGGCTGCTTCACATCCTGGCCGGCAACAATCTGCATGAGGCCCTGAGCTTCGTGACCGATGCGTTGCTGGCCCGCAATTTCCACGAGACCACCTTGGAGCAACTGTGGACGCAAGCCCTGCGGAGTGCCTACTGCGGTCCTTCGCTGCTCGTCGAAGCCATCGCGCATGGCACGGTGCTGAATGGAATGCTGAATCGTTTGATGGCAACGAAGCGGCTGAGCGAAGACCGCAAGCAACGACTGTTGGCCACCTTGCTGAAGATGACCGGAGACACGGTCGATCGAAAGCGGGCCGCGTCGCCGGTCTTGACGGCAGTGAACGCGTCTTCATGCAGCGACGACTGGAAAACGGCCCAGCGGGTGCTGGTCGACATGCTGACCCGCCCCGACACGTCGACGCTTCGGACGCAGCTTCACATCGTGGCCGCGATGAAGTCGGCAGACATCGCCCGACCTCGGCTGAAGGCCTGCTCGAAGCTGTTGCGCAAGGGCGTCGTCTCGCCTGACGCCCTCGCCACCTACCTCGGCGCCCGCAACCAGGACGGCAGGACGGCTTTCGAAGAGGCGGTCCACCATGGCAACCCGGGTGTGCTGGCTGCCTTTCTGGATGTCGCCGCCGCCGACGATCCGCAGAAAGGACCGGCCGTTTTGCTGGCCTTCGTCATCGACAGCTTTGATGCGGCGGATCCGGCCAGACTGCTGGCCGCCGACGGCACCGGTCGCACCCTCATCCAGGCCGTGGTCGATGCAGGCGGCGGCAAAGCGCTCGACCTCCTGATGGCGTGCCTTACGGGTTTGCAGGGGGACACCGACGTGGTGGTCGACTTGCTGGCAACCGCGCTGGCGTCGCGCCCGCAGGGCGACAAGACGCTGTTGTGGCGCCTCGCGCCGTCCGGCCTCGATGCGTTGAGCCCGCTGACCACCGCGCTGGCGGAAACGACAGCGTGGACCTCGTCGCAGAAGGAGGCCCTGTGGACCGCCCTCCTCGGCGACCAGGCCCCGCCCAAGGCAGCCGCCGCAGTACTGAAATGGCTGAAGTCGACGGCAGGCGACCCGTTGCCCGCTTCGATCTCGCCAGCGCTGGACCGGGCCTCGCAGCCCGCACGCCGGCAGGTGCCGCAGGCGCCGCTGCCCGAACTCGCTCCGGCCGCCAGGCACTACCTGGAGAGCCGCCACGTCGACCTGGACCATGTCCTGCATGGCAACATCAATCTGGTCGGCGAAGCTGTCGGCGGCCATGCACTGTTGACGGCCAACCGGAACCGGCTGCGCCTGCGGCCGGGTGCATCCGCCACGGTCCATCCCAACGGGACCTTCACGGTCGACGTCGACATCAAGCGCGCAGGACTGAACCCATGGATTCCGAAGCACGAGTCCTCCACGTTCTTCCCATCGGCATGGACACGCGGCGAAATACACCGCCAGATCGCAAGCGCATTGCGCCACGGCGACGCTTTCGCCACCGGCACCGGCCCCTGGGACGGCGTCTCGAAGTCCGGCATCCTGATGCGCTTCTACCGGGACCCCGACTCTGGCAGGGTCATCTGCTTCCCGCTGTCCGGCTGAGCCCGCGCGACCCCCGGTGGCTTCAGGTCGATCACCGCCACCACGCGCGTCCCCTGCGCCTCGATCGACAACTTCGCGCTGCGCCGCGGCAGCAGCGCCCGCACCAGCCCGAGCCCGGACACCCCGCCGGGGAACTGCGCGAGGCTGAAGCCCTCGCTCAGCCGGCCCTCGTTGCCGATCAAGATCTGCACGCCGTCGTCGCCGCATGCCAGCGTGCAACTCACCGGGGCATCGTCCGGGCTGTGCTTGATCGCATTCGTCAGCAGCTCGTTGACCGTCAGCGCGATCGGGATCGACTCGGCCTCCGGCAACGCCCAGGCTTCCGGCTGCGGCCCCTGCACGTCGAACACGATCGTGCGGCCGAAGGTGCGCTGCACCGAGCCGGTGATCGCCTCCAGCACGCTGCGCACCCGCAGCGGCCCGCTCATGCCGACCTGCAGGCCGTAGACCTGCGCGATCGCCTGCACCTGGCCGACCACCTCGGCCATCACGCCGGCCACCTCGGGCTTGC
Source organism: Rhizobacter sp. SG703 (assembly GCF_012275445.1). GTDB lineage: Bacteria > Pseudomonadota > Gammaproteobacteria > Burkholderiales > Burkholderiaceae_C > Rhizobacter. The sequence goes on from NZ_JAAZQK010000002.1 coordinate 435,749, forward strand.
GGGTCGCGATCTGCTGCAGCAGGCCGGCCACCCCCTGCAGGTTGTTCTTGATGCGGTGGTGCACTTCCTTCACCAGCATCTCGCGCTGCGCGATGGCCGCCTCGAAGCGGGCCTCCTGCGCGGCGCGCTGCTCGGTGACCTCGGTGGCCACCATCAGCAGCTGGTCGGCCGGCAGGCCGTCGGCCGAGAGCGGCAGGTAGCGCGCATCCCACACCTGGACCTGGCCGTCGACCTCGCTGCGGTACTCGCGCTGCGTCACGCGGCCGGCGGCCAGCGCGTCTTCCATGTCGCGGCGGCGTTCGGCGGCGATCTCCGGCGGGAAGATCTGCTCCGGCGTGCGGCCGATCAGCTGCGCCGGCGAGGTCGACGCATTGCGCGCCGCCACCTCGTTGACCTGCAGGATGCGCAGCGTCTGCGCATCGCGCAGCGTGATCGCCAGCGGCGCGGCCTCGATGATGCGCTGTAGCGACGACTGCGCCTCGGCGATGCGCGCCTCGGCCTGGCGGCGGCGCTCGATGTCGAGCAGCGCATAGGTCAGCTGCCGCCCGGTGACGACCGCATTGCCGACCACCCAGAACTCGCGGCCGTCGCGCGCCTTCACGCGGCATTCGAAGGTCTCGGCCCTGCCCTCGACCAGGTCGTCGAGGTACTCGGTGCGCAGGAACGGATGCTCCGGCTCCGGCGTCGCGACAGTGGCCATCGGCTGGCCGACGAAATCCTCCAGGTCGCCGCCGAACATGCGGCGCGCCGAGCGGTTCATCCATTCGATGCCGTCGGTGCCGACGGTGACGATGCCCACCAGCACCGAATCGAGGATCGCACGCGTGCGCTCGGCCTGCAGCGCGACCTCGCTGGCCAGCGCCTCGAGCTCGGCCTGCTGCGCTTTCAGCCGCGTGATGTCGGTCAGCACCGCGATCAGCTCCTGGCCGTCCTCGCCCTCGCCGGCGCGCCGCACCGACAGCGAGCACCAGTGCCGCGGGCGCCCGCGCGTATCGACCGCGATCTCGGTCTCGTGCACCCGGCCCGCCGCCAGCGATTCGTCGATCTGCGCCACCAGCTGCGCCACCTGCGGCTGCGCGGCCAGCAGCTCCTGCAGGCTGCAGCCGGCCACGTCGCCGGCGCGGAAGCCGAGCAGCACCTCGAAGCGCCGGTTGCAGCGCACCAGCAGGTTGCCGCGCAGGTAGGCGATGCCGACGGTGGTGCTCTCGAGGATGGTGGTCAGCTCGCGCAGCAGCATCTCGCTGCGCTGCTGGGTCTGGTGCTGGTCGGTGATGTCGAGCGTGACGACCGAGGTGGTGCGCTTGCCCGACGCGAGCGTCGCCGGCTCGACCCGCGTCAGCAGCCAGCGCAGGCCGTGCTCCGGGTGGCGGATCGCATAGCGCACTTCGGCGCGCTGGGCCAGCCGCAGCGCCTGCTGCAGCTTGTCGTACTCGGGCAGCGATTCGGGCAGCACCACGTCGCGGCGGATCGACTGCAGCGCCGGCGCACCGACCGCCGACTCCGCGGCGCTGCCGAACACCGCGCCGTGCTGCACCCAGCCGGACGATTCCTGGAAGGTCGCGAGGCCGACGCCGGCGGTGTCCATCAGCGCGCCGATCTGCATCTGCGCCAGGTCGCGTTCCTCCTCGACGCTGCGGTCCTCGACGATCGCCATGTAGCGACGCTGGCCGCTGCCGCTCTGGTAGCAGCGCACGACCCCGCGCAGGCGGCGCGGCGTGCCGTCGGGCTGGCCGCCCTGGTCCACCCACGCCTGCGTCTCGACCGGGCTGGAGCCGGGGCGCAGCAGCGCGAGCGGCTTGCCGTCCTGCCAGGCCATCAGCTGCTGGATGCCAGTCGATGCTTCGGACATCAGCACCGGCACGTCGCCCGCCAGCGCCTCGAAGGCCGGGTTGCTGCGCACCAGCAGGCCCTGCTCGTCGAACAGCACCATGCCGACCGGGCTGAGCTCGAACCAGTCGTCGAGTTCGCGCACCGAGCGGTCGGCGCGTTCGCGCGCGATGTGCTCGGCGGTGCTGTCCTGCAGGATGCTGACGGTGCGCGCGCGGCCCTGCGCATCGCTGCCGACGCGCCACGCGGCGCGGAACCAGCGCTCGCGGCCATCGGCATGGATCAGCCGGCGCTGCACCAGCCGGGTGGTGCCGGCCGCGCTCATCTGCTGGCGGTAGGCGCGGTTGAGCGCGCGGTCCTCGGGCGGCTGGAGATCGAGCGGGTCGTGGCCGACCAGCTGCTCGCGCGTGAAGCCGGTGAACTCGAGGTAGGCGTCGTTGGCGTCGATCAGCTTGAAGTGCTCGTCCTGCAGCGTGACGGGGAACGGCGCGTCCCAGAACATCGTGCCCATGTCGGGCATGGCCGGCGGCGGGGCGGCGTCGGCTGCAGGTGCCGGCTCGGGTGCCGGCGCGGCCATCGCCGCGGCCAGGCGCAGCGCGTGGCGGTCGGCGTCGAGCGGCACCAGCGCGACGCCGAAGCGGCGGCCGTCGTTCAAGGTGATGGCGTCCGGAAGCTGCGCCGGCGTGCCGCCGGCCAGCGCATGCGTCGCGGCGAGCACCAACGGCTCGCCAAGCACCGGCGCGAGCTGCGCCAGTTGCCGCGCCGGCTCGCCGGCGATCAGCCGCAGCGCCGCCGTGTTGGCGAAGACGACGCGCGCGCTGCGGTCCAGCACCAGCACGGCGTCGGACAGCACGTCGAGGAGTTGGCGCAGGGCCTGGGGATCGAACATCGGGGGGCGCAGCACAGGGCAGCGCGCAGTGTACCCAGCGGATGCCGGGGAACCAGGCATCAGCCGGTCGAAGGAACCGAAGAAGGGGTGCCGTTACTCACACCGGGTCAAGCACACGGGAGCGACCGATGCAAGGAACGTCATCGGCGGCGAGCGGGAAGCGGCCGCCTGCCGACCCGCCACAGATCGACCGGCCAAAGCACCCTCGCATCGATCAGCACGTGGGCGAGCCTTTCTCGCCCGGCGCGGTCCTTCCCGGCCACTCGCCATGCCATCTCAACGCCTTCGTGGCGACGACGTCGGCAGATTTCGCGCTGGCCACGACAGCACTGCATTGGAAGCAGCTGCATTCGGTGCACGTGATCCTGGGCCACGACATCGATGACACGGTCTTTCAAGGGTTTCTGGGCGCGCTGCTGGCCAGCCCGTGGCTGGCAGAGGTGACACTCAGCGTGGGAACGCAGCCCACCGCCGACACGGCGGGTGCAGAGAAACGCGCCCGGCGGTTGATCAAGACGTTGAAGGCCGCGACCGGCTTGAAGCACATTCGCATCCATCTGTCGCAGCTGAAGTGGTTCGCCGGCGGCGGGCGGCGCCTTCTCGACGCGGTGGCAACGCTGACCCGGCGACAGGTTCTGCTGCACATGGGCGAGCAGGAGGCGCTGAACCAGCAGGAGCTGAAGACCTTCTCGGACTGGCTCACCCAGACGAAACCCCCTCTTCGTGGCCTGGCAGTGTGCGCAAGGAACGTCGATTCGGACGATGCGACATGCAACCCGCTGCGACGCCTTGCAGCGCTGAACGTGCGGCAGCTGGTCGACTTGCGTCTGCACCTGGAGAACCTGGCGCCGAGCGACGCCATCGGGGACATCCTGGCCGACCTGCTTCGCAGGACCACACAGTTGCTGCGCCTGGACCTCGCCATCGGGCTGAATCCCGACCTGGTGCGGCAGAACCTCACAGCACCATGGGTGTCGAGCAAGCACGGCGTTGTCACCGCGGCGCCGGGCTTCAAGCGGATCATTGACGCCCTTCGTTTCAGCAACGGCACCCTGGTCGGGGCCTGCTTCAGCGCGAACCAGAGCGGCTATCCGTCGTACGGACCGGTGGGTTGGCAGGAGCCGGCACTGCGTCAATTGCTGCAGCGAAACAGCGAATTGCGAGACGGAAGAATCTCCAAGGCCGAGATCGAGCTCGAGAACGATTTCCTTCGTGGTAAGAAGCCACGCTCGTTGATCGCCTATGCGAAGCGGCAACCGTGGATGGCGGCGCCGCACGAGATCACTCCGCCGCCGTCATCCGGCGTTGCCCTCGACAAGCAAGAGGAACTCGTGCTGACGCTGGCGTCGGCCGACTGCACGGCCAAGTTGTGCGTCGATGACGACAGATCCGCGGCGCTTGCCCTGGTGGCGCTGGCACGCGGCCTGGTGCACTCGCTCGAGATGCATTGCGGACGCGGTCATGCGCTTGCCGACGAAGCTCGGTTGGACCAATTCCTGGATGCATTGAATGACACGCCCAACCTGACCACGCTGCTGGTCGACCTCGATGGGATCGGGCCCCAGGACTTCGATGCAGCGCGAGCCGCCGCGCTGGTCCACTGCCTGCGCGGCCTGCGCGCTTTGACAACGGTCACCCTGGTGATCAACAGCCTGCCTGCGGATGCCGATGAATGCACGGCATTGTTCGAGCAGATCCGGGAGCTGGCGAGCCAACGCATCGCGTTGAATTTGCGGGTGGGCGAAAGCCGGCAGCCGCTGAACGCCGACGATTTCGAACGCCTGGCCAAAGCGCTGTCCGAGAGCACACAGGCCTCTCTCCACGGCTTGACCGTGCGTGCATCTCTGCGACCCGCCAACAAGACTCCACATTGCTCGACGCTGGCGACGCTGGCTCGCCTGTCCGTGAAGCGACTGACCACACTTCGGTTGATCCTGAGTGACATGCCCTACAGCTCCCAGGCCGGAGAAATCGTGGCCAGCCTCGTCAGGCGCAGCAAGAAGTTGCAGAGACTCGATCTCGACATGCAGGTGGACTTCGACGACCTGATCCGCAGGATGGCCTCGGAAAATGACGAGCCCCTGGATGTCGTCGCCAAACACTGTGCCGAACCCTGTCGCCGGTTCGACATCGGCGTGGCCGAGGTACTCGAGGCCATGCGCGACGGGAACGAGAGCCTGACGTCCGTTTCCTTCGAGGTGCTCTCGGTGAATCGACGCGACGGCGTTCACATCAAGCCCACGGCTTCACAGCACCAAGAATGCTTTCGGATCACGGCGCGCAACTGCCGGACCGCGGCGTCTGGATGGCGTGACGGCGCATTGAAGGGATTTGCCGCCAGCTGGGGATTGCCACCGGACCTCGGCGGGGAACTGGCCGCCTATGGAACCACCATGGCGGACCTGCGCCCAGGTCATCTGATCGTTTCCAGACTGGCCCAGGCCGTGGCCCGCCCGGTCAGGTATGCAGGGCTCGTCAAAACGCTGACCGCACGCCACCGAAGGGCCACCGTTGCGCGCTGGGCCTGCGACGACGAAGTCCATGCCCGCGAACGCCGAGCCGCCGATTCACTGGGAGCCGCCTGTGTGCGGCGCGGCCTGCTCAGCCAGCAGGACGTCGCCGCGAGCATCGAGAACGCCAGAATCGATGCAATGGCCTGGATGAAGCGTCACGTGCCGGATTTCCGTCAAGTTCAGGCCAGATGACACGGCGTGCGCCCAGCCGCGCGCAACGCCACGCCTCAGTCGATCTGCGACGCCGACGTCAACGCTCCCAGCACCGCCCGGTTGATCTCGCTGACGCTCAGCATCAGCGTGTCGGCGGCGGTGCGGAAGTCGTACAGCGACTCATGCTCCACCGCCTGCACCAGGTCGAAGTACGGCTGGTACGGGCCGGTGCCGTCGACCAGCGCCTGGTACACCCGCTCGGGCACCGGAATCGTCTTCATCAGGTCGGAGAACGGCTGCTTGAACATCCGGTCGAGCAGCGAGAACACGCCGCAGATGAACATCTCGTTGCGCATCTCCTCGTCGCCCGACGAGCGCACCAGCTCTTCCATCAGCAGCCCGCGGCGCACCGCCGCGAACATCACCGGCTTCATGTTGACGTCCTTGCCGGCGGTGGCCAGCAGCAGCGCCAGCCAGCGCTTCAGGCGCTGGTAGCCGAGCATCATGATCGCGTGGCGGAACGAGCTGATCTCGACCCGCAGCCCGAAGGCCGGCGAGTTGATGTAGCGCATCAGCTTGAACGCGAGCGACGGGTCGCGCTTCAGCGTGTTCTCGAGCTTCTCGATCGGGTCCTGCGCGTCCACGCGCTGGATCAGCTCGACGATCACCTGCAGGTCGATCTGCACCGCCGACTTGCCCTTGGCCTGCGCTTCCTGGATGGCGTCGTCGATCGGCCAGCCCAGCACCGCGGCGGCCCCGCGCGAGAAGCTGGCTTCCATGTCGGCCAGGTTGCGCACGCCCGACTGCACGTGCGAGATGTTGCGCGTGACACCGGCCGGCGCGACGTTGCCGCTTTCATTGACGCGGCGGTCGTCGGCCAGGTCGATCAGCGAGAACTTGAAGCACGGCAGCAGCTCGCGCGGCAGTTCCTTCATCGGCCGGCCCTTCAGCAACAGCGTGTTGCCGGCCCGGTGCAGCGTCTGCAGCGCCTCGACGTTGGCCTGGTCGCAGGCCATGAACGCCGGGATCTCGATCATCAGGTTGGCCGACGGGCTCGCGCCCATCAGGTCCTGCAGCAGGCTTTCGCTGACGATGTTCAGCGACGCGCGGCCGCCGTCGGCCGGCCACACGCCGCCCACGGCGTGCAGCAACTGCGCCACATCGGGTTTCAGCTCGGGGCGCAGCGGGTAGATCGTCAGGCGGGTGGCCGTCACGGCGCGGCTGCGGTCGATGAACGGCGAATAGCCGAGGGCGACCTGCCCGAGTGTGGCGTTGTCAGTCACGCGGAATCTCCAGGGAAAGTATGCAGGCGACGGTGGCGCAACAGCCGCTCGATCAGCCGTTCAGGTAATTGAACAGCGACAGCTTCTGAACCATCGTGTACGCCTTGAGCGAGGCATCGTACCCGGTCTGCTGGTTCGCGAAGTCCGAAATTGCGCTCGTCATGTCCAGGTCTTCGGCATCCGAGCGGGCCGTCTTGCTCGACAGTTTCAGCGAGTCGAGCCGGCCGGTGACGCCGTCGATGCGGTTCAGCGTCTCGCCGACCCGGGTGCGCGCGCCCGAGAGGGTGGCCATCACCTGGTCGAGGTTGGCCAGGTTGTCCGCATTCGACTGCGCGATCTGCGTACCGCTGCGCAGCGGCGTCTTCAGGTCGGCGATGGCCTTGTCGAGCGTGTCGAAGACGGTCTGGCTGCTGGTCGACGGCGTCAGCGTGAACTCGTCGAGGTCGGCGGGGTTGCCGGCGATGGTGGCGGCCATGCCGTCGATCTCGATCGCCTGGCCTGGCTTGAAGGGCATGCCGACCTGCGCGGTCGGCGCGCCGTCCTGCAGGATCGAATAGGTGGTGGCGCCGGCGACCACGCTGAACTGGATGCTGTAGGTCGAGCCGGTCAGCGCCGACGGGTTGGTGACGTGGCCGCTGTCGATCCACGCCGTGCCGGTCGCGGTGACGGCGTTGGCGTCGAACACGCCGTTGCCGGAGCGGGACTGCATCCAGATCTGGTCGCCATTGGTGGTGATCGGCAGCGTTTCGCTGGAGGCCACCACGGCCTCGCCAGTGCCGCCGCGGTACACGACGCCGCCGGCGGCGTCGAGGAACGGCGCCTGCCCGCTGCCCTGCCCGCCGAACAGGTAGGTGCCGGCGCCGTCGGCCCGGTTCGCCACTGCGACCAGCTGCTTGCGCAGCTCGCCGATCTTGTCGGCCAGCCCCTTGCGCTCGGCATCGGTGTAGGTCGCGTTGCCGGCCGCGATCAGCGTCTCGCGCACCTGCTGCAGCAGGTCGGTCGCATCGCCGAGCGCGCTTTCGGTCAGCGTCATCGCGTTCTTGCTCGCATCGACCGCACGCTGGCCCGCGACGGCACGGTTCTCAGCCGCGAGCGCCCGCTCGGCGCGCGCGGCCGCCGCCGGGTCGTCGCTCGCACGGTTCACGCGCTTGCCGGTGGTGAGCTGCTCCTGCGCGGCGCTCAGGTTGTCCTGGCGCGTCATCAGTTGCTGGAGCGAAGCGTCGTAGGAGTTGGCGGTGCTGATTCGCATGGGGTGTTTCCTGGTCAGCCTGCGGCCGTCTGGAGGAGCGTGTCGAACACTTGCTGGGCGACCTGCAGCATCTTGGCCGCGGCCTGGTAGCTCTGCTGGTACTGGATCAGCTTGGCGGCCTCTTCATCGAGGTTCACGCCGGACTTGTTGGCACGTGCCGATTCGGCCTGCGCCGCGGCGGAGTCCGAGATGCTCGACGCCGTCTGCGCGCTCTGCACGCGCACGCCGATGTCGGACAACGCACTCGCATACGCATCGGTGATGGTCTTGCCGGGCGTCACCGAGCCGTTGGCCGCGGTGCTGCCGCCGACGATGTTGCGCGTGCCGATGCCGACGAAGGCCAGCGCATTGCCGTTGTTCGCCTCGGTCGACGTGGTCGGCGCCACCGACAGCGTGTCGCCGCTCTTCGGCACCCCGTTCAGCTTCAGCTCGAAGCCGTTCAGCGCGATCGGCGAGCCGGCCGTCCAGGTGCCGGTGCCGGTCGACACCTGCGCGCCCGTCGAGTCGAGCAGCTCCCAGTTGTAGTCGCCGGTGTCGGACGTGAAGCTGACGTTCGCCGTCAGCGTGCGGTCCAGCGAGGTGCTGACCGCGGCCAGCGATGCCAGCGTCGCCGTGCCCTTGTTGGTGGCGGTGAAGGTCGCGGTCACCGGCGACGCCGCGGCGATGCCGTTCGGGTCGCTCAACACCGCGCGCATGTCCTTGGCCGCGTCGGCCACCGGCTGCAGCAGCGTGCGGTCGCCCGCCGCCGAGGTGCCGGCCGTCATCTGGATCGTCATGCCGTCGACGGTGATGCCGGCCGCCATCTGCGCCGCGCTGAACGGGCTGCCGACCGCGGCCGTGTTGTCCGACAGCCGGGTCAGCGAGTAGTTGGTGCCGTCGAACTGCAATTCGTAGTCGCTCGCCTGCACCTGCGTGGTGTCGGTCAGCGTGACGCCGAAGGCCGCGTCCCCCGCATTGCTCGCGGCCGGCAGCGAGCGCGGCGCGCCCACCGCGTACAGCGGCGATCCGGGGCCGGCCGGCTTGCCCATGTCGAGGCCGAGCGACTGCTGCTGGTTGACCGCGCCGCTGATCGCCGCGGCCATCTGGCCGAGCAGGTTGCGCGCGTCGACCAGATCGTCGTTCTGGAAGCGCAGCATGCCGGAGATCGAGCCGTCGCTCAGCGCGTCCTGCGGGATCATCGACGACAGGCCGCTGCCCACGCTGATGCCCAGCTGCACCTTCGACGGGTCGTAGGGGTCGGCCACGGTGGTCAGCTTGTTCGCGTTGGCGCCGAGCACCAGCGCCTGGCCGCCGCCGACGAACACGCCGATGCTGCCGTTGTCGGCCTTGATGGTCGTCACGCCGATGTAGCCGCTGATCTGGCTGATCAGGTTGTCGCGCTTGTCCAGCAGGTCGTTCGGCGGCTGGCCGGTGCCGTTCAGGGCCTGGATCTGCTCGTTCAGCTTGCCCACCTGCTGGGCCAGGCTGTTGACGGTGTCGACCGAGCTCCTGATGTCCTGCGTGATGCCGGTCTGGATGCTCTGCAGCTGGTCGCCGGCGGCGGCGAACTTGTCGGCCAGCTCCTTCGCCCGGGCGATCACGACCTGGCGCGCCGAGGAGTCGGCAGGCTGGTTCGCGACGTCGACGAAGGCGTTCAGCAGCTCGCCGGCCGAGTAGCCGACGCCCGATTTGCCGGTGCCGAACACCGCCTCGACCTGCTTGAGCTGCTCGGCACGCGCGGCATCGCCGGCGGCCGTGGCCTTGGTGGCCGAGGCCTGCGTCGTCAGGAAGCTGTTGTACGAGCGCGTGACCGAGGCCACGTTGACGCCCTTGCCGAAGAAGCCGGCGCCGGTGAACTGGCCCTTCGCGGTCTCCAGCACCACCTGCTGGCGCGAGTAGCCCTCGGTGTTGGCGTTCGCGATGTTGTTGCCGGTGGCTTGCAGCGCCGCGTAGTTGGCGAACATCGCCCGCGTGCCGATGCCGAGTAGTGCCGAGGAGCTCATGCGTCGGATCCTTCGCTTACGCGGTGGCCCGCTGCAGGCGCAGCGTCGTGTTGATCATGTTCGTCAGCTTCTTCGCGTACTCCGGGTCGGTCGCGTAGCCGGCGCGCTGCAGGCCGTGCGCGAAGCCCTGGGCCGAGTTGCCAGCCGCCACCACCTTCGAGTAGCGCGGGTTGTCCTTCATCAGCTTCGCGTAGTCCTTGAACGACTCCTCGTAGCTGGCATAGGCGCGGAACCTGGCCTGCACCTTGTGCGGCTGGCCGTTGACGACCTCGGTGGTCGTGACCGTCGTGGTCGGGCCGGTCCAGTCCTTGCCGGCCTTGATGCCGAACAGGTTGAACGAGCTGCTGCCGTCGGCATTCCTGATCTCGTGCCGGCCCCAGCCGGATTCATGCGCCGCCTGCGCGACCATGAAGGTGGCCGGGATGCCGGTCTCGGCTTCGGCCGCCTTCGCGGCGCTGTCGTGCAGCTTCAGGAAGCCGACCTGGCGTTCCTTGCCCTGCAGCGCGGCCGGCAGCGGCGCGGTGCCGGTCTGGCCGGTGGCGGCCACCGTCTGCGCCGACGCGGCGTCTTTCGCCATGTTGGCCAGCGGCTCGCCGAGCTGGCGCTCCAGGTGCTTCGCGATCATCTCCGACAGCCCGCCCGGCCGGCCGCTCAGCGACTGCGCGAGCTGCGTGTCCAGCAATTCGGTGCCCATCTGCGTGCCGGAGTTCTCGAGCATCCCCGAGCTCAGCGTCGCCTGCCGCATGCTCTTCATCAGCTGCTGCATGAAGAGGCCCTCGAACTGCTTCGCGGTCTCCTTGATCGCGGCCTTCGGGTCCTTCGACGCGCTGTAGCGCAGCGCATCGACGCCCTTGGTGTCGCTCGCGAGGCTCTGGCCCTGCAGGCCGGGTTGGATCGGGTTGATCGCCATCAGATCACCTCGAGTTCAGCGTTGAGGGCGCCGGCGGTCTTCATCGCCTGCAGGATCGCCAGCAGGTCCATCGGCGTCGCGCCGAGCGCGCTCAGCGCCTTCACCACGTCGGCCAGCTTCGCGCTGGCCGGCAGCTGGATCAGCGCGCCGGGCTCCTGCTTGATCGTGATGTCGGCCTTTTCCTTCGCCACCGTCGTGCCGCCGCTGGACAGCGGCGACGGCTGGCTGATCACCGGCGTGGTGCTGATCGTCACCGACAGGTTGCCGTGCGCGACCGCGCAGGCGCTCAGCGTGACGGTCTGGTTCATCACCACCGAGCCGGTGCGTGCGTTGATCACCACCTTGGCGGCCGGTGCCGCCAGCTCCAGCGGCAGGTTCTCGATGTCGGCCAGGAAGCCGACCCGCGCGTCCGGCGAGGCCGGCATGCGCACGCGCACGACGCGCCCGTCGATCGCGTGGGCGGTGTCGGCGCCCATCTTCGCGTTGATGGTGCGTGCCACTTCGCGCGCGGTGCTGAAGTCGCTGGCGTTCAGGTCCAGCTGCAGGAACTCGCCCTGGTTCAGCGGCGTGGCCACCGCGCGTTCGACCGTCGCGCCCTCGGGCACCCGGCCGGCGCTCAGGTGGTTGATCTGCACCTTGGAGCCGGCCGCCGACGCACCGGCGCCGCCGACGATCAGGTTGCCCTGCGCGAGCGCGTAGATCTGGCCGTCGGCGCCCTTCAGCGGCGTCGCGATCAGCGTGCCGCCGCGCAGCGACTTGGCATTGCCCATCGACGACACGTTGATGTCGATCGTCTGGCCCGGCTGCGCGAACGGCGGCAGCTGCGCCGTCACCATCACCGCGGCGACGTTCTTGACCTGCATCGTGGTGCCCGGCGGCACGGTCACGCCCATCTGCTGCAGCAGCGCGTTCAGGCTCTGCTGCGTGAAGGGGGTGGAGGTGGTCTGGTCGCCGGTGCCGTCGAGGCCGACGACGAGGCCGTAGCCGACCAACTGGTTGGCGCGCACGCCCTGGACGGCGGCGACTTCCTTGATGCGGGCCGCCTGCGACGGCATCGGCCACCACAGCGCGGCGCTGGCCGCGACGACCGTCAGGCTGATCAGCAGCCGCAGGAGCTTTTCGGTGACGGTGGCGTGGTTGGTTTGCATATCGGCTTCATCGCAGGATGAAACCGATTCTGAGCAAACTTAAATCGGCAGAACGTTCAAAAAGAACCGCCCGAGCCAGCCTATTCCCTGGGCATCGGCTTGCGCGCCACGGCCGCGGTGCTCGATGCGCACGTTGGCGATCTGCGCCGACGCGACGCTGTTGCCCGGCTGGATCGCCCGCGGGTCGACCTGGCCCGAGAAGCGCAGCACGTCGACGTTCTGGTTCACGCCGATCTGCTTCTCGCCGGCCACCACCAGGTGGCCGTTCGACAGGACTTCCGTCACGGTCGCGGTGATGATCCCGGAGAAATCGTTGGTGTTCTCGGTGCTGCCCTTGCCGGCGAAGGTGTTGGCCGAGTTGCCGGCCGCGTTCGAGCGCAGCAGCGCGTTCGGGTTCACCAGCGGCAGCGCGCTGACGCCGGCGGCCACCGAGCCGCTCTTGTCGATCGTGCTGGTGCTCTTCTGGCTGGCCGAGACCTTTTCCACGATCTGCACCGTCAGCGTGTCGCCGACGAGCCGCGCGCGGTAGTCCTCGAACAGCGGCCGGTACTGGCCCGACTGGAAGATCGAGCCGTTGTTGACCGACGGCGCCGCGACCGCTTCCGGCCGCGCACGCGTCGGTTCGGCCACGTCGACCTTGGGCAGCGGATAGAGCGTGCTGCAGCCGGCGAGCAGGGCCGGCACGGCGAGAAGGGCGAATCGCTTCATGACGGTGTTCAGAGTTGGCTCAATTTCTGGAGCATCTGGTCGGAGGTGGTGATCGCCTTCGAGTTCAGTTCGTAGGCGCGCTGGGTCTGGATCATCGAGACCAGTTCCTCGACCGGGTTGACGTTCGAGGTCTCGACGAAGCCTTGCTGGACGAGGCCCAGGCCGTTCAGCCCCGGCGTGCCGGCGCTCGGCGTGCCCGAAGCCGCGGTCTCGGTGAACAGGTTCTGCCCCTTCGGCTCCAGGCCGGCCGGGTTGATGAAGTTCGTCAGCTGCATCTGGCCGACGGTCTGCGGGGCCGACTGGCCCGGCAGCGTCACCGTGACGGTGCCGTCGTTGCCGATGCTCACGCTCTGCGCATTGGCCGGGATCGTGATGCCGGGCTGCACGGTGTAGCCGTTGTTGGTCACCAGCTTGCCGGTCGAGTCGACCTGGAACGAGCCGTCGCGGGTGTACGCGTTGGTGCCGTCGGGCATCTGGATCTCGAAGAAGCCGCTGCCGCGCACCGCCACGTCGAGCGTGTTGCCGCTCTGCTGCAGGTTGCCCTGGCTGAAGCTGCGCGAGGTCGCGACCGCGCGCGTGCCCAGGCCCACCTGGTAGCCGGTGGGCAGCGTGGTCTGCTCGCTGCTGTTGGAGCCGGCCTGGCGCAGGTTCTGGTACATCAGGTCCTCGAACACCACGTGCGACTTCTTGTAGCCGTTGGTGGCCGAGTTGGCGAGGTTGTGCGAGATGGCGTCCAGCTGGGCCTGCTGGGCCTCCATGCCGGACTTGGCCGTCCACAGTGAATTCAACATGGTGGGGTTCCTTCAGGTTCCGGGGAGGATCAATTCATCGACAGCAGCTGCGCGGCGGCCTTCTCGTCGCCCTCCGCGGTCTGCAGCATCTTCATCTGCGATTCGAACTGGCGCGCCGCGGCGATCATCGACACCATGGTCTCGATCGGGCTGACGTTCGAGCCTTCGAGCGCACCGTCCTGCACGCGGGCAGCCGGGTCGGCCTGCAGGTCGCCGCCGGGGGCGCGGAACAGGCCGTCGGTGCCGCGTTCGAGCGGTGTGTCTGCGCTGGCGGTCACCAGCTTCAGCTTGCCGACCGCGGTGATCTTGCCGTCGACGCCCTTGGCGCTGACGGTGCCGTCGGCGCCGATCGAGATCGCGGTGTTGGCCGGCACCTGGATCGGGCCGCCGTCGCCGAGCACCGGCAGGCCGCTGCGGGTGGTCAGCGTGCCGTCGGCGGTGATGTCGAGCGAGCCGCCGCGGGTGTAGCCCTCGGTGCCGTCGAGTGCCTGCACCGACAGCCAGCTGTTGCCCTTCACCGCCACGTCGAGGTTGCGGCCGGTGGCCGTGACCGGGCCCGGCGTCGCGTCGTAACCCGGCGTGGTCTCGAGCGCATAGACGCGGGTGCTGGCGCCGCTGCCGAGCACCGGCACTGCGCGGAACGCCGCCAGCTCGGACTTGAAGCCCGGCGTCGATGCGTTCGCGAGGTTGTGCGACAGCGTGTCCTGCCGCTGCATCATGGCCTTCGCGCCCGACATCGACAGGTAGATCATCCGGTCCATGACAACCCCTCGTCGGTTGAGTACAACCGCCGACCCCCCGAGGGGATGCCGGCCGGCTTGGGAGCGGCCCGGCGCTCGGCCGGCTGCACGTTGGGTGACATCGCTGTCTATGCCTCAGCGAATTACCGCAGGCTGACCAGCGTCTGCAGCACCTGGTCCTGCGTCTTGATGGTCTGCGCGTTGGCCTGGTAGGTGCGTTGCGCAGTCATCATGTTGACGAGCTCGGCGGTCAGGTCGACGTTCGATTCCTCCAACGCGCCCGACTGCAGCACGCCCATGTTGCCTTCCGAAGGCACGCCCAGGATCGGGTCGCCCGACTCGTAGCTGCGCGACCAGTTGTTGCCGCCGAGCGGCTTCAGGCCCTGCGCGTTGCGGAAGTTCGCGAGCTCCATCTGGCCGGCCGGCTTCGACTGGCCGTTCGAATACGTCGCCATCACGATGCCGTTGTCCTCGATCGACAGGCCCGACAGCTGGCCCGGCGCGTAGCCGTCCTGCTTCAGGTCGGTCACGCCGAAGCCGGCGCCGTACTGCGTCGCGCTGCCCAGGTCGAGCTGCACGCCGGGGATCGCCAGCGTCTCGGCACCGGCGGCATTGGTCGTCGCCGGGATGTCCAGCGTCACCGCGCCGACCGGGGCGGTCGGGTTGCCGCCGTTGGTCGGGAACTGCAGCGTCGTGACCGGGGCCGGGTCGCCGGCGCCGTCGACCGCCAGCGAGGTGCCGTTGGCCGTCACGTAGACGTTCCACTGGTCGGTGCCGGCCTTCTGGAAGTAGTAGGTCAGCGCGACGTCCTGGCCCTTCGCGTCGTAGACGGTCAGCGAGGTCGCGTTGTTGTAGGTCTTCGCATCGGTCAGGTTGATCTGCGGCGTGGTCGCCGGCAGCGTCGTCGCGGCCCGCGAGTCGAGGTTCATCTCGAGCGTGATGTTCTTCGTCGCGGCCGGGTCGATGCCGGCGGTCGGCAGCTGCAGCGGCACGGCCTGGCCGGGCTGGATGGTGCCGGTTCCGTCGGCCTTGTAGCCCATCAGCTTGAGCCCGCCGTTGCTGACGATGTAGCCGTCCTTGTTGACCTGGAACTGGCCGTTGCGGGAGTACACCGTGGTGCCGTTGTCGTTCAGCTGGAAGAAGCCCGAGCCGTTGATCGCCACGTCGAGCGAGCTTTCGGTGGTGGTGATGCTGCCCTGCGAGAACTGCTGCGTCACCGCGGCCAGGTTCACGCCGATGCCGATCTTGTTGGCACCGGAGCCGTTCATCGCGGCGGCGTACATGTCGGAGAACTCGGCGCGCGAGGCCTTCGCGCCGAAGGTGTTGGCGTTGGCGACGTTGTTGCCGATGACTTCGAGGTTCTTGCTCGAAGCGTTCAGACCGGAGAGACCTTGCTGGAAGCCCATGGTGGTGTCCTTAGTTGAATGCCTTGACCTGGTCGTAGGTGACGCCGCCGGCCTTCTCGAGGTCCAGCACCAGGCTGTTGTTGGCCGTGCTGATCGCGTTGACCTTGTCGCGCATCAGGGCGGTGCTCTTGAGGGTGTTGGCCCCGCTCGTGGCCGTGACCTTGAAGGTGATGCCGCTGCTGTTGTCGTAAGCGCCGGCGTCCCAGTCGAAGCTGTGCATGCCGCTGCTCTGCGCGCCGAGGTTCAGCGTCTGCAGCGTCTGGCCGGCGGCGTTCTGCACCTCGATCTTCACGTTGTCGGCGGCGGCATCGATCTGGAAGCCGCCCTGGCCGACCTTGTCGGCGATGTCCATCTTGTTGCCCGGCACGATCACCTCGCGGCCGACCAGCGAGGCGCCCTGCACCGCCTGCATCTGCAGGAACTGCGTCGACAGGCTGCCGACCGTGCCGTTCAGCTTCTCGATGCCGCTGACGGTGTTGATCTGCGCGATCTGGCTGGTGACTTGCGCGTTGTCCATCGGGTTCAGCGGGTCCTGGTTCTGCATCTGCGCGACCAGCAGCTTCAGGAAGCGCTCCGAGCTCTCGGCCGCGGTGGTCGCGCTCGGGTCGGTGGTCGACTTGGTGTTCAGCGCGGTGTAGTTGTTGGTGACGGTGTCGACGGCCATGGTGTGCTCTCGGTTTCAGTCGGGCTCACTGGCCCATCTGCAAGGTCTTCATCAACAGCGTCTTCGCGGTGTTCATCACCTCGACGTTGTTCTGGTACGAGCGCGAGGCCGAGATCATGTTGACCATCTCCTCGACCGCATTGACGTTGCTGTAGGTGACGTAGCCCTCGGCATCGGCCTGCGGGTGCTTCGGGTCGTGCACCTTGCGGCCGGGGGTCTGGTCTTCGGTGATCGTGCTGACCTTGACGCCGGCCGCCGCGGCGGCGCCGGGCTGGCCGAGCTGGCCCATCATCTCGGTCTGGAACGTGACCTGGCGCGCCTTGTAGGCCTGGCCGTCCGGGCCGGCCACGGTGTCGACGTTGGCGAGGTTGGACGCCACCACGTTCAGGCGCTGCGACTGCGCGCTGACCGCGCTGCCGGAGACGTTGAAGATCTGGAACATGCTCATCATTGCCCCTTGATCGCTTCGAGCATCGTGCGCACGTTGGCGTTGATGAAGCGCAGCGTTGCTTCGTAGTGCACCGAGTTGTCGGCGAAGTTGGCGCGCTCGCGGTCCATGTCGACGGTGTTGCGGTCGAGGTTGGTCTGGCTGGCGGTGGCGTACAGCAGGTTCGATTCGGCACGCGCGCCGGTCAGGCCGCTGTCGATGCCGATGTGGCCGGCCTGCGTGGTGGCGGGCACTGCCGCGTTCTGCTGGCTGCCGGTGGCCTCGCGCAGCGCCTGGGCGAAGTCCATGTCGCGGGCCACGTAGCCCGGCGTGTCGGCGTTCGCGATGTTGCTGGCGATCAGACGCTGGCGCTCCGAGCGCAGCGCAAGCGCCGAGCCCTGGAAATCGAGCGAGTTGGTCAGTTTGTTCAGCATGGCGGCGTGTCCTTTCGGTCCGCGGCGTCGGTGGGTGCCGAGGCCATGGGCGATGTGAAAGGATTGTGGGCAGCGCCTCCTGAAACATAAGCGGGAATAGCGGCCGGTTTGTCCGCCATTTCGGGCGCTTGCCGGCGGCAGCGCGCTCCTACAGTCGAGGCGTGAACAAAGCCCCTGCCCTTGTTGCCTTCGTCGCTTTCATCGCCTTGATGGCGATGGGGCGCGCCGCGTTCGCGGCCGGGCCGGTGGCGCCCTCTGCGCCCTCTGCGCCCTCCACGTCGTCATCGCTCGAGCAGCAGGCCCTCAGCTTTGTGCAGGGCCACCTCGGCAGCGACCTGCCAGGCCGCGTCGAGGTGACCGCCGGGCCGCTGGACGCCCGCTTGCGCCTCGCGCCCTGCCAGCAGGTCCAGGCTTATCTGACGCCGAACACCCGGCTGTGGGGCAAGACCCGGGTCGGGCTGCGCTGCACCCAAGGCGCGACGCTGTGGAATGTGTATCTGCCGGTGACCGTCAAGGTCTGGGGCAAGGCGCTCGTCATGACCCAGGCGCTGCCGGCCGGCCAGGTGCTGGCCGCCGCCGACGTCCGCGAAGCTGAAGTCGACCTCGCCGAAGAGGCCAGCCCGGCGCTGACGGACGCTTCGGCGTTGACCGGGCGCGTGCTGGCCCGTTCGGTGTCGGCCGGCCAGGGCGTGCGCCAGGCCACGTTGAAGGCGCGGCAGTGGTTCGCTGCGGGCGACACCGTGCGCATCCGGGCGGTCGGCGACGGCTACGCAGTGGCAGGCTCCGGCGAGGCAGTGACCGCTGGCATCGAGGGCCAGCCGGCGCGCGTGCGCACCGAAAGCGGCCGTCTCGTGACGGGTGTCGCGGTCGCGGAACACCAATTGGAACTCGCATTGTGAAAAACCGTCGCAGGCACAACAATCCAGGCGAAAGCCCTCAAGTCGCCATCGGGCGGGCCGATACACCGTGCATGTTGAAAGGCCGGGCCCAGTGTCCCGACCCAAGGAGTCCTTCATGAGCATCAAGATCGGCAATCACGCAGAAGCAGCGGCCCCCACGCAGGCGGTCGGCAGCACCACGCAAAAGCAGGGGACGACCGCCAAGTCCGCCGAACAGGCCACCCCGGCCGTCGGCGCCGCGGCCCCCGAAGCCAGCACCACCGTCTCGCTGTCGAGCGCGGCGTCATCGCTGACCGGCACCGGCTCGGCCAACGCCGACTTCGACGCCGACAAGGTCAAGCGCATGTCCGACGCGATCGAGAACGGCAGCTTCAAGGTCAATCCGGAAGCCATCGCCGACAAGCTGATCGCCAACGCCCGCGAAGTGCTGGGCCACTGATCGCGAGCGTCGCGTTCCTGTTTTCGGTTCTTGTCTTCTTCAACGGCCCCTGGCCACCCGTTCGTCATGCAGCAGCCGGTGATTCCCGCGTACGAAACCTCGCCCGAACTCGAGGCCACCCTCGGCGCGGTCGAGACGCAGCTGGCCTCGCTCGGCGAAGCGCTGCGCACGCGCGACAGCGCGGCGATCGACCTGCATGCGACCGAACTGCACCGCTCGCTGGCGCGCGCGGTCGACCATTTCACCCGCGCTGCCCGCAGCGGCCCGGTGCCCACCCCGTTGCGCGAGCGCCTGGCGCTGGCCGGCGGCTTGGTGGCGGCACAGCGCGAATCGCTGGCGCGTGCCACCGCCGCGCTCGATCGGGCGATCGACGTGCTGATGCCGCGCGAGCGGCCGGCGGCGGTGTATTCGGCGATCGGCCCCGCCGACCGCGGCAGCCGCGGCGTCATCCAGGCTTGACTGGGGCGGATGTAACCCGGATGCCAATCCGGGTCAGCGCCCCTTGAACGGCACCTGATACAGCCACACCGGCCGCCCATCCGGGCAGGTGTGCCGGGCCACCGGGCGCAGCTCCTGCGCCTCGAACTCCAGACTTGCCATCCACGCCCCCGGGTGCAGTTCCTGCCTCGCCTTCGCAACGGCGCGCGGCATGCTCTCCGGGCGCTGGAACAGGTAGACGAGCTCGTAGCCGGACCAATCGGCCTTCCAGATGTCGCCGCGCGTCACTCGCGCGGGAGTCCGCTGCAGACGACAGCGCAGGCCGCACAGCAGCCGCACCGGCCAGCTCCACTCGATCCCGTCGAGCATCGCGTGCGGATAGGCCGCGTGCAATTCGCGCAACCCGTCGCCCAACCCGCAACCGGCATCGAGCACCCTTGCGCCATCCGGCAGCGGCATTAACGCCGACAGCCCGCGCAGCGCACCGCGCGGCGTCGGGAACACGGGCGCATCGCGCCACGCGTGAACGGGGTAGAGGGCCAGCAGCGCGCCCAGCGGCAGCAGCCACGTCCAGGTCGGCAGCGCCCCGGCGAGTCCGGAAGCCAGCAACGACAGCGGAAAACCCAACGCGACAAAGATGCGCCGCCAGCGCGTGGCCGCCACGATCGGCAGCAGTGCGAGCAAGCCGCCGAGCGCAGTTGCCAGCAACAGCGCCACGCCGAGTGGCGCTGCCACGCGCTGCAGACCCAGGAAGAGAGCCCAAGCGGCAGCCCAGGCGAGCAGAGCGGGCAGTGGCCAGGTCATGCGGCGGACATCTCCTTCGTGCAAGCAAAACAATAGATGGCCGGGCGAGAACCCGGTGGCGGTAATGACCCGGCGTGATGAACACCACAGATGCTTGTCATGCAGATGAGACGAGACGCTGCCCCCTGAATGATGGACCTCGCATGGATCGATATCCCCCGACAGGTTACCAAGGCGATGGCCAGCGATTCAGCGTTCAACCAAAGATCCGTACAAAGAGAAGATGAAATTCTATCTCGTGGCCTTCTTTAAACTTTATTCAAGGTGATTTTCAAAATGAATTTCTTTAAACAGGCGATCTCACACCTAAGGGAAATTCTGCGACCAGAGCAGTACAACCCCCTTCGTGAAGAAAGCTCATTGCCTGAGAGAGGAAAGGCAATAAAGGAAAGTCGCAAGAAAGCAAAATCATCAAGTCCTGCAGAAACCAAAAATCCAAAGAACCACAAAACCGACGACGAGAAGCTCAACAACGATATATTGACCGCATGCAAAGAATCGGTGAATGACGCGCTGGATCAAATTGAAATCAACCGCCTGAAAAAGTCCATGGAAGCTGGCAAACACGAGCGGGAGACGTCCGGCAACGACACTGACACCGAAAGCCACGGAAACTCTTCGAGCACGGCCAGCACAGGAATATCCGAAAAGAACTTGGTTCCGCAAGCGGACTCTCAATCCGTCGGTCGGGCTGAGCCAAGCCATGCCCCAAACCTCTCTCCGGCGGACGAATTCAAATTCGAGCGGGCGGCGCCGGAGGAACTGCTCCTCGCCCGGAGGCTATTCTCCCGCTCGTCTGAATCGGCGACCCCGGACGATCGGCACCGCAAATCCTATCAAAAGACCCTTGCGGACCTCAAAGAGGCGGGACTCGAAATCCGGTGGGCGATCGACGGCGATAGCTGGAGCGTGGCGGTGGCATCCGGAGAATTCAACAACGATCGGCACGCCGGGCTCCTGGCACGTGCGGCAAGGCAATTCGGGAAAGACTCCCGAAATGCGCTGCGGGCCCATTTGTTGCCTGAGTTGTACGAAAAGCTGACGGGAGAGGCGCTACCGGTCAGAAATTGAACGCGACCCGCATCCCGCCCCAATGCCGCCCCTGCACCGTGATCGGTGCGGCGGCTTCCTTCAACAGCACGAACTGGCCGCCGCCCATGTCGCGGCGGTAGGTCTGCAGCAGGAACGGGCGCTGGTTGCGCGCCGACGCCAGCCCGGTGCGGTCATTGAAGATCCGGCGGTAGCGGCTGTTGGCCGTGTCCCAGGCCAAGTCGCCGCGCTGCGGGTGGCAGTACTTCTTGTTGTGCGTGGCCACATAGCCGTTGCGGTCGACCGCGATGCAGAACACCACCTTCGAACTCAGCGTCAGCACGCGCTCCTGCACCTGCGGGAACAGCCGGTCCGCCAACTCGATGAACTTCGTCGCGTGCTGCGCCGGGTTCGTGCCCGGCAACGGCCGATAGCCTTCGTCGAACAAGTCAGCCGCCGAGATCGTCCCGGTGCGCAGCGAATCCTCGAGCAGCTTGCCGATCTGCGCGGCCGCTTCCATCGCGGCCTGGATGAACGGCGTGTCTTCGGTCTCGATGCCGCATTCGGCCACCAGCTCGATCAGGTGCTCCGACACCTTCAGGAAAGCCTCGCTGCGGCGCATCGCGTTGTCGAGCGCCGCCGTGGTCTGCTGGATCTCCGACTGCATCGCGCCCATCTGCACGTTGACGCCGCCGCAGATCTCGCGGCTTTGCGTCGCCGCGGCGGTGATGCTCGCGACACCGGCCTCCACGTCGGCCAGCGCCTTGTGGAAACCGCCTTGCTTGACCTCGCCCGGCTTGGCCTGGATCTCACGCGACAAAGCCTCGATGCGCGTGTCGAGCACGCCCACGGTGCTCATGATCGCCTTCGACGAACCCTCGACCTTCGAGGCCAGGTCCTTCACCGCATCGGCCACCACGCCGAACCCACGCCCGGCCTCGCCGGCACGCTTGGCCTCGACCGAGGCGTTGAACGCCACCAGCCGCGTCTGCAGCGCGATCTGCGTGATCTCGCTGGCGGCCGCGGCCACCTCGCGCAGCGTGTCGACGATGCCGGCCACCTCGGTGCCGACCGCCTCGACCGCCTCGCGCGCCCGACCGACCGCCTCGAGGCTGCCGGCCGTCACGTCGCCGATCGCCTGCTGCGCCCGCGTCACCTCGCCGAGCTGGCCGGCCAGCGCGGTCACGGCCTGCGCCTGGCGTGCCGACACCTTGCTGGCGTCGTCGAGCAGCCCGCGCACCTCGGCGGCATCGCGGCCGACGCTCGACGCCTGCTTGCCGATCGACTGCACCGCGGCCCGCAGGTCGGGCTCGCCGGCGGCTGCAGTCACGACGGGCTCGACCGGCGCGTTGGGCGACTGCTCGCGACCCTTCCTGAACATTGCAAACATGGCGTCTCGGTCTCGGTGATCACCACTCGCGCAGCTTGACGCGCAGGCGGGCGATGGACTGGCTGTGCAGCTGGCAGACGCGCGATTCGGTCACCTTCAGCACCGCCGCGATTTCCTTCAGGTTCATGTCGTGCTCGTAGTACATGCTCATCACGTACTGCTCGCGCTCCGGCAGCGTCTTGATGCCGTCGACCAGGGCCTGGCGCATGCGCTGGTCCTGCAGCTGCGCGAGCGGGTTGAGCCCTTCGTCGGCCACGTGCCGGTCGAGGAAATCATTGTCGCCATCGTCGCCCGACATGTCTTCCAGGTAGACCAGCTGGGTGCCGCGCACCTTGCCAAGGAGTTCCTGGTATTCCGGCAGCGTGATGCCCATCTCGCGGGCGATCTCGCTTTCGGCCGGCGCGCGGCCGAGCTTCTGCTCCAGCTTGTGCACCGCCGATTCGATGGTGCGCTGCTGCTTGCGCGTACCGCGCGACAGGTAGTCGTTGCCGCGCAGCTCGTCGAGCATCGCGCCGCGGATGCGCTGCGTCGCGAAGGTCTCGAACTGCACACCCTGGGCCGCATCGAAGCGGCTCAGCGCGTCGGTCAACCCGATCATGCCGACCTGGATCAGGTCGTCGATCTCGACGTTGGCAGGCAGCTTCGCAATCATCTGGTGGGCCAGGCGGCGCACCAGCGAGCTGTATTGCTTGAGCATCGAGTTGACGTCGAGTTGGCCTTTGGCGGTGTACATGGGGTCAGCTCCGGGGATATTCAGTTCAGGGCCTGCTGCGGAAACTCGCGGTACACCGGGTAGCCGGTGGCATGGGCGGTTTCGGCTGCGGCAGGCTGCAGCACGTCGCGGGCCCAGCGGCGCAGGGCCGGGGTGGGCGGGTCGTTGACGTCGGATGCGGGATCGATGTGCATCCAGTCGCGCAGCACGGCGCCCAGGAAGCCATCGGCACAGGAAGCGATCTGCTGCGCGATGCGTTCGGCGCGCGGCGAATGGGGGGCGGCGCCGAGCAGCAGGTCGTGCACCATCAGGCCGGCGCGCTGCGTCAGCAGCTTCATCGCGGCGTAGGCATGGGTCACGCTGGCCGGGCGGTCGTCGGCCAGCAGCAGCGGGCGGGCCTCGCTGCGCATGAACAACCGGCACAGGTCGGTCTCGGTGGCATGCACCAGCACCACGTCGGCATAGGGCGCCGCGTCGGCCGCGGCGTGCAGGAAGGCGGCGGTGCTGCCATGCGCATCCACGTAGCGGATCGGCAGACCGCGCGCGGCCAGGTACGAGACCTGGTGCGACAGCGACTCGACGCAGCCGGTCAGGCCGACGGCCGTCAGCTCGGCCGGGGCCGGCGCGCGGTCGGACGCATCGATCACCAGCACGTGCGCCCCGAGCTCGCCGAAGGCGGTGCACAGGCGCTCCAGCATCACGCCGCCGAACGCCATGTTCGGGTTCGCCACCACCGGCACGAAACGCACGCGCGTCTGGCCGAACAGCTGGCGCAGGCCGTGGGCCTGGTCTTGCGGGAACGAGGAGTCGTAGGCGTCGTGCATGGGGCGCTGAGGACGAGGCTAGGGGGCTGTTCTTGTGGACGTCGGGCGATATCAGGCGTGGCGCATCAGGCGTGGAGAGATCCGCGCGTGCGCAGCGCCGGCTGGCGCGCCGTGAAGATCAGGTTCACGTCGTCGGCATCCATGCGGTAGGCGCTGCCGGTGTTGGCACGCAGCGCGCGATGCACCAGCGCGTGGGCCGACAGGCGGTGCCAGTCTTCGGGGACGCGCTGGCCGTTGGCGACGCCGACGACCTTCAGCTTGTGGCGGATCAGCGCGTCGAGCGCCGGGGCCAGCTTGACGGCTTCGTCCAGCTTCGACAGCACGATGCCTTTGCAGGCGGCGGCGCGGTACGACACCATCACGTCCTCGATGGTCTCGCCCTGCGCGGCGGCGTTGACGACCAGCAGCTTCTGGATCGAGCGGTGGGCCAGCATGTCGAGCAGTTCGCGGGTGCGGCTGTCGCGCTGCGCCATGCCGGCGGTGTCGATCAGCACCATCTTCTTGGCCGCCAGCAGTTCCAGCAGGTCTTCGAGCGACGCGCGGTCGTGCGCGGTGTGCACCGGCACGCCGAGGATGCGGCCGTAGGCGCGCAGCTGTTCGTGGGCGCCGACGCGGTACGCGTCGAGCGTGATCAGGCCGAGGTTGGCGGCACCGTGCTTGGTCGCGAAGGCGGCGGCGATCTTCGCGGCGCTGGTGGTCTTGCCGACGCCGGTGGAGCCGATCAGCGCGTAGACGCCGCCCTGGTCTTCGAGCGCAGCGTCGTTCTCGCCGGTGATCAAGTTGCGCTCGAGGATGTTGGCGGCCCATGCGGTCTCGTCGCCGACATCGTTCGGCAGGCTCTCGGCCAGCTTGCGGATCAGCGCCGGCGAGAAGCCGCTGTCGAGCAGCTTCTGGATCAGCATCGCCTGCGCGGGCTGGCGCTGCAGCTTTTCCATGAAGGCCAGCGCGCCGAAGCGCTCTTCGATCAGGCCCTTCATCGAGCGCAGCTCGTTCATCATGTCCTGCTGGTCGCGGCGGGCCGAGGCGTTGACGTTGGAGCGAGCATCGGCGAGCGAGACGACCGGCGCGGCGGGCACCGGGGCGGGGGTGTGCGCGGCTTGTGCACGGGCATCGGCCAGCGCCTGGGCGTGGGCTTGCGCCTGGGCCTGGGCTTGCGCGGCGGCCGCGGCGGCCTGCTGTTGCTGTACGCGGATTTCCTCGCGCAGCACCGGCGGTTCGCGCAGCGCGGCGCTGCGGCCACCGACGGCCTGCATCGGCGCATGCTGCACCGGCGCCGGGTGCATCGCCTGCCGTTCGGCCAGGCGCTGCTCGAGCGCGGTCGGCAGCGGCAGGTCGTCGTCGGGCATGAAGCTGGGTTCGTTGTCGCGGCCATGCTGCTGTTGCAACGCGGCCTGGCGGCGCTTCAGCATGCGTTCACGCACGTAGTCCTGGAACGACAGCGTGCTCATCGACAGGCGGGCGACGTCGTCGGTGACTTCCATCGCCGGGGCCGGTGCCGGTTGCGGAGCCGGTGCCGGGCGGGCGGCCGGGGCGCGGGGTGCGGCGGTGCGCTTCGCGACCGGAGGCGACGGCGGGATCGGACCGGCGGCCGACAGGCGCTCGATCTGTTGAACGCTTTCCGGCGCCATGGCCAGCACCTCGACGCCTTCGGCGCAGGGCTTGGTCGAGAGCACGACGGCGTCTTCGCCGAACGCCTGGCGGACCAGGGTCAGGGCGTCGCGCGACGTGCGGGCGGTGAAGCGTTTGACGTTCATCGGAAGCTCCAGGAGATCGAGCAGGAACCAGTGGCAAGCAATGGCATCCAGTGTGCGAGCGGGCCGACCGGAGTGGTCCGGGGATGAGCCGCGAGAAACCCCTTCATTTGGGATGTTTCGTACCGAGGGGACGGCGGGGCGGGCGGCTGGGCGAGGGGCATGGACGGATGCTCGGGATGCATGCCGTCATTGTTCCGGGGAGGAGCGGGAACTTGAGGAGGATGAGAGGGGGGAAAGCCTCCCTGTTCCGCGGCGCTGGCGCGTCAGCAAGGCACCATCCCGCCATCAACCGACACGCTCAGCAACTTGCTGGCGTTGCCAAACAGCCAGTCCCGAGACAGAAGGCTCTTGCCGGGAACGACATCGTTGGCAGCGTCACCTACGAAGTTCACGACATCTGTAGCTGACTTTCCCTAGGGGGAAGGCAGATCACCTCAAGGAAAAACATGTTCTCATCCATGCAACGCAAGATTGAACGCAACGCAAGGCGATTTGGAACTGCCGTTTCCGGCACCACAAGAAGCTTCAGAGAGAGGGCTTCCCGCGCGACGAACCTGGCCAGGCGTTCAGTCCAGAGATTTTTTCGCGCGCCTGCTCAAGGAAATATTTCCCTGACAGATTTTTATCAGCGCGACGAAAGCCCAGAAGAAATCATGTCAAAGCTGGACGAAACAATAAAGAAAATAAAGCGCAAGGAGGTAGCCCTTCAGACGGAGTCCTCACAGGATTCACCACACGCAAGCCAATTGCTGGGCGACATACTGTCTTCCGCAGACCTGTCCATCGATCCGGAAAAAGAGCGCCGGCATCTTGATGAACTCCGTCAGCAAGCCTACGAGTTCTCGATGACGTTCAACAACACGGTGTACGGGGAAAAGTGCAACCTGCGCGAACTTCAGAAAAACCTGCGAGCGATCACTTCAGAACTCGAGGATAAAGTAACAAAAAACAGGGCAAATGTAATTATCAATAGCCTGGATGGCTACCCCTCGGTTCACGAAATAAAAGCCGTTTTGATGGACTTATACAAGCTGGGCGGGAAACCTGACGAACGGATGAACGATGTAGTATTCTTTCACCCATTCACCAACCCTCTCGCGAAGCCGATCAAACTTGCTGCCATCAAATACAAATACCACCCAAAAGACTCTCAATTCAAAGAGCAGATGAAAATTGCCGCGAATTCAATTGATTCAGACGACGACAAGAAGCAATTCACGGAGCTGACTCGAGCGTACCTTGACGCCCCGACAACATCTGCTCGAAAGACCATCGCCGGCCAGCTGAAGGCACTCCTTGCCGATTCAACGGTCACGGAGCTTTCTTCAAGCGAGGAAGATTCCAGCAAGATCTGACAGCCGGCAAGACCGCCGCCGGCAGCCCATGCCGGCGTCAGTTCGCCCCGATGATTGACCCGATCCGGATCGAATGCGTCTCCGGGATCTCGCTGTGCCCCAGCACCCGCAACCTTGGCGCAGCGCGCTTCAGCAGCCGGGCCATCGGCGCGCGGATCATGTCCGGCACCAGCAAACAGGCCGGGTGGCCCAGGTCTTCCTGGCGCTTGGCCGACGCCGCGGCGCTGCGCGTCAGCGTGTCGGCGACGCCCGGGTCGAGCACCGCGCCGTGCGGCGAGTTCAGCGCCTGCGTCACCAGGCGCTCCAGCTCCGGCTCCAGCGCGATCACCTCGAGCTCCTTCACCGGGCCGTAGATCTGCTGCACGATGGCCGGCGCCAGGCTGATGCGGATGCGCCGCGCCAGTTCGCCCGGCTCGCTCGCCACCGCCGCATGCTCGGCCAGGCTCTCGACGATCGAGCGCATGTCGCGGATGTGCACGCCCTCTTCCAGCAGCAGCTGCAGCACCTTCTGCAGGCTCGCGATGCCCACCATCTTCGGGATCACGTCTTCCATCAGCTTCGGCGCCAGCTTGGTCACATGCTCCACCAGTTGCTGCGTCTCGACGCGGCCGAGCAGCTTGGCCGCATGCAGCTGCATCAGGTGCGACAGGTGGGTCGCGACGACGGTGGAGCAGTCCACCACCGTGAAGCCGTTCATCTGCGCCGATTCGCGCTGGCGCTCCTCGATCCACACCGCCGGCAGGCCGAAGGCCGGGTCGGTGGTGCGGGTGCCGATCAGCTGGGTGGTCGCGCCGCCCGGGTTGATCGCCAGCAGCATGCCCGGGAAGGCCTCGCCCTCGCCGACCACCGCGCCGCGCAGCGTCAGCCGGTACATGCTGGGCTTGAGCTCCAGGTTGTCGCGGATGTGCACCGGCGGCGGCAGGAAGCCGACGTCCTGCGCGAACTTGCGGCGCACGCCCTTGATGCGCTGCAGCAGGTCGCCTTCGCGGTTCTTGTCGACCAGCGTGATCAGCCGGTAGCCCACTTCCAGGCCCAGCGTGTCGACCGGCTGCAGGTCGTCCCAACTCGCTTCGGCGTTCGGCTCGGCCACCGGCGCGGCCGGCGGCGGCGTGTTCCTGACGCGCTTGTTGCGCTCGTTCATCCACCATGCGGCATAGCCCATGCCGCCGGAAATCAGCAGGAACACCAGGTGCGGCATGCCGGGGATGATGCCCAGCAGGCCGATCACGCCGGCGGTGATGGCCAGCACGCGCGGCGAGTTGAAGACCTGGCTCGCGACCTGCGTGCCGACGTCTTCTTCCTTGCCGACGCGCGACACCACCATCGCCGCCGCCACCGAGATCAGCAGCGCCGGCACCTGGGCCACCAGCGCATCGCCGATGGCCAGCAGGATGTAGCTGTCGGCCGCCTGCGAGGCCGACAGGTCGTGCTGGGCCACGCCGATGATGAAGCCGCCGATGATGTTGATGAACAGGATCAGCAGGCCGGCCATCGCGTCGCCGCGCACGAACTTGCTGGCACCGTCCATCGAGCCGAAGAACTCCGCCTCGTTGCCCACTTCGAGGCGGCGGCGCTTGGCCTCCTTCTCGTCGATCAGGCCGGCGTTCAGGTCGGCGTCGATCGCCATCTGCTTGCCAGGCATCGCATCCAGCGTGAAGCGCGCGCCGACCTCGGCGATGCGCTCGGCACCCTTGGTCACCACGACGAAGTTGATCACCACCAGGATCGCGAACACGATCAGGCCGACCGCGAAGTTGCCGCCGATCAGGAAATGGCCGAAGGATTCGATCACCTTGCCGGCCGCGCCCGGCCCGGTGTGGCCCTGCAGCAGCACGACGCGGGTGGAGGCGATGTTCAGCGACAGGCGCAGCAGCGTGGTCAGCAGGATCACCGTCGGGAAGGCCGAGAAATCGAGCGGCCGCACCATGTAGGCCGCGACCATCATCACCATCAGCGCCATCGCGATGTTGAAGGTGAACAGCAGGTCGAGCGCGAAGGCCGGCAGCGGCAGCACCATCATGGACAGCACCATGATGATGAAGACCGGTGCCATCAGCGCCTTGATCGCCTTGGCATGCGGGCCGAGCCAGCCCTGGAGTTGTCGGATCAGCGGGTTCATTCAGTGTCCTCGGCGGCCTTCAGGCCGTGCTTGCCGCTCTTCGGGTTGTGCGGATCGAGTTCGTCCGGCACGTTCAGTTCGGGCAGCGCGCCCGGCAGCGCCACGCGGCCGCTGAGCGCGGCACGCAGCTGGTAGACGTAGGCGAGCACCTGGGCGACGGCGGCGAACAACGCGGCCGGGATCTCGCGGTCGACCTCGGCGTGCGCATACAGCGCACGGGCCAGCACCGGCGCCTGCAGCACCGGCACCTTCGATTCCTTCGCGGTGTCGCGGATGCGCATCGCCATCAGGTCGGCGCCCTTGGCGACCACGCGGGGCGCGCCCATCTTGCCTTCGTCGTACTTCAGCGCGACGGCGTAGTGGGTCGGGTTCATCACGACCAGGTCGGCGGTGGGCACCGCGGCCAACATGCGACGGTTGGCCATCTCGCGCATGCGGGCGCGGATCTTGGCCTTGATCTCCATGTTGCCTTCGACTTCCTTGTGCTCCTGCTTGACTTCCTGGTGGCTCATCTTCAGGCGCATCGCGTGCAGCTGGCGTTGCAGCGGCACATCGACGGCGGCAAAGACGGCCAGCGCCAGCAGCACCAGCAGCATGCCGCCGACGATGGTGCTGCCCACGTGCGACAGCGCCTGCGGCAGCGGCATCGACAGCGCGCCGGCGAACATCTCGACGTGCGAGCGCAGGTACATCGCCCCGATGGTGCCGAGGATCAGCGCCAGCACGGCGCCCTTGATCGCCTCGATCAGCTGCTGCTTCGAGAACAGCTTGCCCATGCCGGTGATCGGGTTGAACTTGTCGAACTTGGGCGACAGCGGCTTCAGCGTCCAGACCCAGCCGCCAGCCGCGACGGCCACCGCGATGCCGACCACCATCATCAGCAGGCCCAGCGGCAGCACGACCCACAGCAGTTTGTGCGTCAACTCGGCCAGGCGCTCGCCCATCGCCTCGGGGTTCTTGGCCATCACCGCGTTGAACTGCAGCCCGGACGCGAGCAGTTGCTGCAGCCAGCGCGACAGCATCGGCGCCACCGCCACCAGCGCGGCGCCGCCGACCGCGACCGCCGCGAAGTGCGACAGATCGCGCGAGCGCGCGACCTGGCCCTCGGACCGGGCCTTGTCGAGTCGTCGCTGCGTGGCGGGTAGGTTGCGGTCTTGGTCGGACATGGCGGGGGCGGTGATGCGCTCCCGCGATTGTTCCGGGGTGGGGGCGGAACTTGAGGCGGATCAGAGGGGGGAAAGGGGGCCAGTTCTTCTCACCGAAATCTGCTCGGCATCTGCTCAAGCGCCCTTGTGAAGGCGATCGCATCATCGACAGGACGAACAGAAGACACGGAGGCAGATGGATTTCTCCTTTGTTGAACCAATGGGATGACGGCGTCACTCAGATCGGCCCACAGTTCAACATCTTGAAGAGAGAACTCATGACAGGAAACGTCAAAAACAACCCTCGACCAAAATTTTCCCGACAAACGGCAACAGCAGGAAATATAGAGAAAATAAGGCGGAAAGAATGCGCCAGAGAATCAGCAATCAAAACACTTGACCAGCTGCTAAGCCTAGAAGAGGAGAAGATGCCGGATGAGCATCACCAAGCCATTAGAGAATTTCAACCCCTGCTATACCGCACCTGTGGCGAAGTAACGATCTGTGTCAACAAAACATTTCCATTTCCGCCGACAGTGGCAAAATATTTGAGCGATATCCAATCGCAATGGAATATTTTAAAGATTTCGGCCCCACCGGCAATGAAGCAAACAGTCAGCAGGCTGATTGACGGCGCCAGCAACGCACTGCGGGAGGTTGATCCAAACGCATTTGTATTTATCATTGCGAGATTGAGTCAGATATTTTCCGGCCCTTCGAGCGCCGTCCCCAATGGAAAAACCGTTTTCAAATGGGAACGTCTTCCCCATTGCGCGGGCCACAAACAGCGCGAACCTGGCTTCTATCTGCCACTAGGCCAAGACCTAGAACTCAAATTTCAAGAAAACATGGCAATTTGTGTGCAAGATCTTTCACCAGCCAAGGCCGATGAACTGATGTCGCATGTCGCCGGGTTTGTTGATCCGTTGCGTGCAGAGGAATATCCGGCTCATCACAAAGCGATGGTCTTGTGGTGGTTGGAAGAATCGATCTTCCGCGACAAACACCACCTCCCGAATGACGCAATCAACATCATCCGCGATTTCGCTGGCCCCAATGCGATCGCCGATGTCAAATCCAATCATCCGGACCAAAGATATGTGGCACCCGCAAATTCAACAACTCGCAGCATCAGGGAGAAAATTATCGCTCAAGTCGGATTCATGGAGCAACCGAGCGGAAGGATGGCATTCAACGCAAATATTTCAAAATCAACAAGGACTGTTGCCTTTACAGAAGGGATCCGCAATTACATCAAAAATGGAGCACACACCAAGGACAACAAGAAATCTCTCAATACGAAATTCAAGGACTTGAAGAGATCATTGAAAGAGGGGGATGCCGATGGATACACTCACAGTTTGAAGGCTCTTCTCTCCGTCCTACCTCCCAATGCCAATTTGTTTAGTGAGGATGGCAGCCCAATGGAGAAAACCAACGAGCAGAACAGGCCAAAGAAGGGTAGGCTTCTCAGCCGCATTATGAATCTGTCTCCACGGGACAAAAATAATAAAAAAGACGGCACAATTTAGTCACTCCTCGAAAATTGGCGTCCATCTGAAATTGGCGCCACAAGCTTGACGGGAGAACGGCGGCGGCGAATCACCATGGTTCGCCGCCCGCGGTTCGGTGGCCGGTCCGCACCGGTACAGCTTTTTTGCTTGACCGCCCTTCTTCACAGAAGAGCCGGGCACGAAACCCAACGCGGTTACTGAAACCGACTCAGCATCTGCTCCAGCGCCATCGTGAACGGCGCCTGCATCATCGGCAGCGTCAGCAGCACGCCCACCAGGCCGACGCCGAGCGTGATCGGGAAACCGACCGCGAAGATGTTCATCTGCTGGGC
The DNA here is from genome assembly GCF_012275445.1 of Rhizobacter sp. SG703. Taxonomy (GTDB): domain Bacteria; phylum Pseudomonadota; class Gammaproteobacteria; order Burkholderiales; family Burkholderiaceae_C; genus Rhizobacter. The sequence continues at coordinate 467,627 of NZ_JAAZQK010000002.1, forward strand.
GATGCGCGAGATCACGCCCATCACCAGGTTCACGAACAGCAGCATCGTGATCATCGGCAGCGCGATCCACAGCCCGAGCTTGAACACCTCGGTGCCCCACAGCTGCGGCTGCAGCACGTGCAGGAAGCTGAACGGCTCGGCCGTGACCGGGAAGGCCTGGAAGCTCTGCACCATCGCGGCGATCATCAGCAGGTGGCCGTTGATGATGATGAACAGCCAGCCGACGATGATGCCGAAGAAGCGGCCCACCGCGTTGCCTTCGGCGCCGCTCATCGGGTCGAAGAAGCCGGCGAAGTTCAGCCCCATCTGCAGCCCGACCAGCTCGCCGGCGAACTCGATCGCGGCGAACACGATGCGCGCCGAAAACCCGAGCGTGATGCCGATCAGCACCTGCTGCAGCACCGCCGCGTAGAGCAGCGGCGAGTCGAGCGGAATCACCGGCATCGCCGGCAGCGAGGCCTGCGCGCTGATCGTGATCAGGAAGGCCAGGCCGACCCGCACCCGCACCGGCACGTTCTTCTGCGACAGCAGCGGCGCGCTGCTGAACAAGGCCAGCACGCGGATGAACGGCCACAGCAGCGGCGTCAGCCAGGCGGCGAGTTGGGCGTCGGTGAAGGTCAGCATGATTTCTTCGGCACCAACCCTTCGACGCGGGCCCTCGACAGGCTCGGTCCCTGCTCAGGGCGAACGGGTTTTTTCAACCGACCACCGTCGGGATCGAGGTCAGCGTGCGCTGCACGTACTCGACCAGCGTGTTCAGCATCCACGGCCCGGCGACCATCAGCACCGCGACCGCCGCGACGATCTTCGGCACGAACGACAGCGTCTGCTCGTGGATCTGCGTGGCTGCCTGGAAGATGCTGACCAGCAGGCCGACGCCCAGCACCACCAGCAGCACCGGGGCCGAGACCATCAGCAGCAGGTAGAGCCCTTGCTGGCCCAGCGTGAAGACTTGTTGCGAATCCATCGTCGTCGTCTCGTCAGGTGGCGAAGCTGGCGGCCAGCGACCCCAGCAACAGGTTCCAGCCATCGGCCAGCACGAACAGCATCAGCTTGAACGGCAGTGCCACCAGCACCGGGCTCAGCATCATCATCCCCAGGCTCATCAGCACGCTGGCGACGATCATGTCGATCACCAGGAACGGGATGAAGATCAGGAAGCCGATCTGGAACGCGCTCTTCAGCTCGCTGGTCACGAAGGCCGGCACCAGCACCTTGAAGGGCACGTCGGCCGCCTTCACCGCCGGGTCGACCTTGGCCAGCTTCGAGAACAGCATCAGGTCGGCCTGGCGCGTCTGCTTCAGCATGAAGGCGCGCATCGGCACCTCGCCACGCTTCAGCGCCTCGTCGAAGGCGATCTTGTTTTCGGAATACGGCTGGTAGGCGTCGGTGTAGACCTTGTCGAGCGTCGGGCTCATCACGAAGAAGGTCAGGAACAGGCTCAGCCCGATCACCACCTGGTTCGGCGGCGCCGATTGCGTGCCCATCGCCTGGCGCAGCAGGCTCAGCACGATCACGATGCGGGTGAAGCCGGTCATCATCAGCAGCACGGCCGGCAGGAACGACAGCGCGGTGAAGAACAGCAGCGTCTGGATCGGCACCGAGTAGCTGGTGCCGCCCGCGCCCTGCCCCACCAGCAGCGGCAGCGCACCGTTGCCGGCCGGTGCAGCCTGGGCTAAAGCCACTGCAGGAACGGCCGACAACACCGTCAAGGCAGCGATCGTGCCGATGCGGCGCACGCGGGCCGAAGAAAAAAAGCGCTCAGCGTTCACCGGTCGATCCTTGGTCGCGGCGCAGGCGGGAAAGAATCTGCGCGAAGGCCGGATGGACCGCCGGCATCTGCGGCGGCGCCGCTTCGGCCTGCGGCGCCATGTTGTGCAGCACCGTGATGTTCTGCGGCGTGACGCCCAGCACCAGCCAGCGGCGCTCGTCGCCCTGGCCCACTTCGACGGCCACCAGGCGCTGGCTCGACGACAGCGGCAGCGCGGCCACGCTGCGCATCACGCCCAGCCCCCCGGCACCGCCCATCGGCGTGCGCTTCAGCAGCCACAGGGCCACCGGGATCATCGCGATGATCGCGACGAACCACATGAACGACGTGATCGCAGGCGACATCGCTCAGGCACCCTTGCTCAGGCGGCGCATGCGCTCGCTGGGGGTCACGATGTCGGTCAGCCGGATGCCGAACTTGTCGTTCACCACCACGACCTCGCCCTGCGCGATCAGGTAGCCGTTGACCAGCACGTCCATCGGCTCGCCGGCCAGCGCGTCGAGCTCGACCACCGAGCCCTGCGCCAGCTGCAGGATGTGCTTGATCGGGATGCGGGTGCGACCCAGTTCCACGGTGAGCTGCACCGGGATGTCCAGGATCATGTTGATGTCGTTCGGCGCCGACGGTCCCGCGCCGGACGCGAAGTTCGTGAACGCCACCGGCGACACCTGCTCGGCGGCGTTCTGCACCTCGGAGGCAGTCTCGGGCTTGGTTTCGGCGAGTGCGGCGGCCCACTCGGCGGCCATCGCGTCCTCTTCGGACGGCGCTGCGTTGTCAGCTGACATTGTTTTCCCCCAACCAGCTCATCGACGAGCCGGTCAACAGTTGATCGATCTTCAAGGCGTACTTGCCGTTGGAGGTTCCGTAGTGGCAGTCGAACACCGGCACGCCCGACACCTTGGCCTGGATGCCGGCCTGCAGGTCGAGCTCGATGAAATCGCCGGGCTTGAACGACAGCAGCTGCTCCACGGTGGCCGGCGCCTGCGCAAGCTCGGCCACCAGCTCGACCTCGGCCGACTGGATCTGCTGCTTCAGCAGGTTGACCCAGCGCTTGTCCGGCTCGTTGCTGTCGCCCTGGATGGTCGAATACAGCACGTCGCGGATCGGCTCCAGCGTCGAGTACGGGATGCAGAAATGGATCGTGCCGGTGGTGTCGCCGATCTCCAGCGTGAAGCTGGTGGCCACGACGATCTCGCTCGGCGTCGCGATGTTGGCGAACTGCGGCTGCATCTCCGAGCGCTGGTATTCGAGCTCGAGCGGGTAGATGCCGTGCCAGGCCTTCTTGTATTCCTCGGTCACCACGTCGACCAGGCGCGTGATGATGCGCTGCTCGGTCGGCGAGAAATCGCGGCCTTCGATGCGGGTGTGGAACTTGCCCGCCCCGCCGAACAGCGAATCGATGACGGCGAACACCAGCGTCGGGTCGCACACCACCAGGCCGCTGCCGCGCAGCGGGCGCACCGAGACGATGTTGAAGTTGGTCGGCACGACGATCTCGCGCAGGAAGGCGCTGTACTTCTGCACCTTGATGCCGCCGATCGAGATCTCCGGGCTCTTGCGGATGAAGTTGAACAGCCCGATGCGGATGTTGCGGGCGAAGCGCTCGTTGATGATCTCCATCGTGGGCATGCGCCCCCGAACGATCCGCTCCTGGCTGGCAATGTCGTAATTGCGGATGCTGCCGTGCTGGACCTCTTCCTCTTCCAGCTTCTGGCTCTCCCCGGTGATGCCTTGCAACAGCGCATCGACTTCGTCTTGCGAAAGGATCTGCTGGTTCATGGCGTGGGCCCGGTCGTGACGACAGTGGCCTGCATCACTGGATGATGAAGGTGGAGTAGTGCACGTGCGTGACCGGGTTGTGCACCGCGGCCTTGCGCTTCTTCTTGCCCTTCTTCGACTTCGGGGCGTCGTCGCCGTCGGCGTCATCGGCATCGACTTCGATGCCCAGCGGCAGCACGGCTTCGCGCATCACTTCCTTCGCGAGCTGGATCTTGCCGTCGCCGTCGAGCAGCTGCTGCGAGGTCTTGTGCGACATCACCATCAGGATGCCGCTGCGGATCGCCGGCATGTACACCTTCAGCTGCTCGGCGAATTTCGGGTCGTCGACTTCCAGCGTGACGCCGATCTGCGCGAAGCGCTCGGCGTCCTTGTCGGCCAGGTTGACGACGAACACATCCAGCGGCACGAAGGTGGGGACGCCCTTGTGCTCGTCCTTGGCATGCTTCTCGGGCGTGGCGGCGGCAGCGTCCTCGCCGTCTTCCTCCTCGGCCGCGGCGGCGGCCGCGGCGGCCTTCTTCTTCATGACCACGACGGCGCCGCCACCGCCGACCACCAGCGCGAGCACGGCGGCCACGATGATGATCAGCTTCTTCTTGCCCTTCGGGGCTGCACCGGCGGGGGCGTCGGCGACGGCAGTGGACATGGAATTTCCCTCGATGGCCTCCCGTTCGACAGCGCCACGACGGCGCCGCACTCGCGGGTTGCAATGGGGAAATTATGGAAAGCCGGGGAAATTCCTAAAGCGCGAAAAGCGGGGGAAAACCGCGCCGTTCGGCAACTCAGGCGTAGAGGTCGACGCCACCGGCCGACACGCGGGTCGTGATGCGCCGGGGCGCTGCCTCGGCCGCCTCGGCGCCGCCGGTCGCACGCGAACGCGAACCGCCGCGCTCGCCCGAATCGCCACGGCCATCCGACGCGCCCTGGCGCGCCTGTTGCGACACACCGCCACCGGTCAGCGTGAAGCCGGCATCGCGCAGCGCGGACGCCAATTCGGGCAGCCCACTCTCGATCAGCTGGCGGGTGCTCGCCATGTCGGCACCGAAATCGACCTGCGCCTGGCTGCCGTCGATCGCGATCTGCACCGAGATCGGCCCCATCTCGGCCGGGTTCAGGTGCAGTTCGGCCTGCTGCACGCCGTCGGCGGCCAGCAGGCTGACCTGCACGCCCAGCGCTTGCGTGAAATCCGGCGCATCCACCGGCGTCGGCAGCGCGACGACGGTCGGCGCCTCGGCCGGCGCGCTCGGCGCGGTCGCGGCCAGCCCGGCGGCCAGCAGCGCGCCACTGGCCGGTGCGGCATCGGTGCGCGCGCTGTCGGCAGCGCCGTGCACCTGGGCCGCCACCTCGCGGAACGACGCGCTCTTGTCGGCCGCCTCGGCAAGCAGCTTGGCCGCCGGTGCGTCGGCGCCCTGCAGTGGCGCCGCGCGATCGGCGCGTGCGCCGGGAGCATCGCCACCGAGCCGGCGCGCGCCACGGGCGCCGCCTTCACCGCCGGGCTTGCCGCCCGGCGCGTCGCCGGATTCCGCCTCGCCAGCCTCCGCCTGGCCGCGGCCCAGCTTGCCGCCGGCCTGCGTGCTCGCGGCCGGCAGGTTCAGCCCGGCCAGCCAGCTGCCGAGAGACGGGTCGAGCCCGGCCGGCGACGCAGCGCTGTCGGACGACGCGGCCTCGGTCGTATCGGCTTCCGGCGCGGTGTCGGCCTCGGTCGTGGCCTCGGCGTCGGCCGGGGCGTCGGTCTTCTGCCCGCGCTGCGCGCGCTCCGCCGCGGCAGTGGCGGGCGCTTGAGCAGCCTTCGGTGCGGCAGGCGCCGGCGACGTGCCGGGCTTCGTCGTCGGCACGCGCGGCGCGGCGGGTGCCGGCGCGGCAGCGGCCGGCGTCGCCTGCGCCTGCTGGCGCTGCTTCAGCATCTGCGAGAACGCGTTGGCATGCGGCGCTTCGGGCGACGGCGCAGGGGCCGGCGCGACCGCCAGCGGGTTGTTCGCGGAAAAGATCGGCAGGGACGACGACACGGCAGCGGACATGAAAGTGCCTGGGCGGTGGATTCAGCGGTGGATCGGAAAGAAGCGGATCGGCGCAGCGGCGCTCAGACCACGGGCGACGCGCCGGCCTGGCTCAGCCGGTTCCAGGCGGCCCGCGCAGCGAACTCGTCGGTCTGCTTCTGCTCGCGGCGGTCGGCCAGCAGGCGCATCTCCTGCAGCCGGCGCTCCAGCAGCTTGCGCACCGACGCGACGCGCATCTCCTGCTCGTGCAGCAGCTGCAGCATGCGTTCGACCCTTCCCTGCGCATGGATCACCACGCGCTGCTGCTGGTCGATCGCCAAGGTCAGCCGCTGCATGAAGCCCTGGTAGCACTGCATCAGGTCCATCGAACTGCTGCGGCTGAACTGCTCGCGAAAACGCGCTTCGTACTCGCCGCGATAAGTCACCAGCTGCTCGGCCTGGGCCGAGGCCGCGGCCTGCGCATCGGTCGCGCGGCGCGATTCGGCCATCGCCGCATCGCGCTCGCGCTCGGCCTGACCCAGCAGCGCCATCAACGGTTCAATCGAACGATCATTGTTCATCGGGATACTCCTTCAATCGCCGTGATCAGGTGCCGAACAACTTGCGCAGGTCGCGCACGCTGTTGTTCAAGCTGGCCGGTTTGTTCATGCCCTGCTGCAGCAGCTCGACCATCGGGCCGTGCAGCTTGACGGCGGCATCGAGCTCGCCGTCGTGGCCGGGCGAATACGCGCCCAGCTGGATCAGGTCGCGCGCCTTCGTGTACTTCGCGCTCAGCTGGCGGAAGCGCCGCGCCGCGTCGATGTGCTCCTGCGGGCTGACGTTGTTCATCACCCGCGAGATCGAGCGCTCGATGTCGATCGCCGGGTAGTGCCCGGCCTCGGCCAGCTCGCGCGACAGCACGATGTGGCCGTCGAGGATGCCGCGCGCCGCATCGGCGATCGGATCCTGCTGGTCGTCGCCTTCGCTCAGCACGGTGTAGAACGCGGTGATCGAGCCGACGCCGTGGATGCCGTTGCCGCTGCGCTCCACCAGCTGAGGCAGCTTCGCGAAGCAGCTCGGCGGGTAGCCCTTGGTGGCCGGCGGCTCGCCGATCGCCAGCGCGATCTCGCGCTGCGCCATCGCGAAGCGGGTCAGCGAATCCATCAGCAGCAGCACGTGCTGGCCGCGGTCGCGGAAGTGCTCGGCGATCGCGGTCGCGTAGCTCGCGCCCTGCAGCCGTGTGAGCGGCGGCGCATCGGCCGGCGCGGCCACCACCACCGAGCGACGCAGGCCTTCCTCGCCGAGGATGTCCTCGATGAATTCCTTCACTTCACGGCCGCGTTCGCCGATCAGGCCGACCACGATCACGTCGGCCGCGGTGTAGCGCGCCATCATGCCGAGCAGCACCGACTTGCCGACGCCGGTGCCGGCGAACAGCCCGATGCGCTGGCCGCGGCCGACGGTCAGCATCGCGTTGATCGCGCGCACCCCGGTGTCCAACGGCTGGCGGATCGGGTCGCGGTCCATCGCGTTGATCGGGCGGCGCACCAGCGGCTCGTTGTGCACGCTGCCGAGCGGCCCCTTGCGGTCCATCGGCATGCCCTGCGAATCGACGACGCGGCCGAGCAGCCCGTCGCCCATCGGCAGGTGCAGCGTGCGGTCTTCGCTGCGCCGCCATTGGTGCTGGACCGCACCGAGCAGCAGCGGCACGATCGGCGACGGCCGCGGCACGACGCGCGCGCCGCTTGCCAGCCCGTGGATCTCGCCGGTGGGCATCAGGTAGGCACGGTCGCCCGAGAAGCCGACCACCTCGGCCAGCACCGGCGGCTGGCCGTCCATGCGCACCTCGCAGACCGAGCCGACCGGCACGCGCAGGCCGGCGGCCTCGAGCACGAGCCCGGCCACGCGCACCAGCGTGCCCTGGGTCTCCAGCGGCATCGCATCGGCCGAGAAGCTCTTCAGGTCGCCGAGGTAGCGCTGCCACTTCTCGTTCGCGGATCTGTCGGCGGTGGCGACCGCGCTGGATTCCTGTTTCGACGTGATCATGCGGGCTCACCGTTCTCGTCGATCTCGGGCAACGGTGCTTCGTCGCCTTCCCATTCCTGTTCGCAGCCGAGCGACGCGGCGACCCGGCGCCAGCGCGCCTCGAGCGTCGCGTCGATCACGCCGATGTCGGACTCGACCAGGCAGCCGCCGCGCAGCACCTCGGCATCGGACAGCAGCCGTGCGCCGCGCGCGGCCAGCACGTCGGCCGCGCCCTGCGCGACCAGCGCATGGTCGTCCGGGTGCACGCGCACGGTGATGTGGCGGGCACTCAGCAGCAGCGTGTCGATCGCCTCGGTCGCGACCACTGCCACCAGCTCGGGCCGCACGCTCAGCTCGCTGCGCACCATCTGCTTGGCGAGTTGCGTCGCGGTGACGGCCAGCGCGCGGGCCATGTCCTGCTGCAGGTCGTCGAGCTGCTGGCCGAAACCCTGCACGAGCGCGCCGACCTGCGCGGTGACCTGCGCCGCGTAGCTCTGCTTGAAGCCGTCGAGCGCGACCAGGCCGTCGCGGTAGCCGTCCTGGTAGCCGGTCTGGCGCACCTGCTTGAGCTGCGCCATCAGTTCGTCGACCGGGTTCGGCGCCGGCGGGGCCGGCGGCTCGGGCCGGTGCACGCCGGGGTTCGGCGCCTCGTTGCCGCCGGACAGCGAGCCAGGCGTCCAGGCAGCGAACGAGTTCAGTTCCTCGCGCGGGATGAAGCGGCTGTAGCTGTTGGCCGGCTTCGAGCCTGCCGGCGGCGGCACCTGCCGCGGGCCGGTCGGCTTAGAGGAACTGGTCATCGCCGCCGCCTCCGAGCACGATCTGGCCTTCATCGCTCAGGCGACGCACGATCTTCAGCATTTCCTTCTGCTCGGCCTCGACCTCGCTGACGCGCACCGGGCCGCGCGATTCCAGGTCTTCGCGCAGCGTCTCGGCGGCGCGGGTCGACATGTTGCGGAACACCTTCTCGCGCATCTCCGGCGTCGCGCCCTTCAGCGCGATCACCAGCGATTCGGACTGCACTTCCTTCAGCACCATCTGGATGCCCTTGTCGTCGACCTTCTCCAGGTCGTCGAACGTGAACATGTTGTCCATGATCTTCTGGGCCAGCTCGTTGTCGGCCTCGCGCACGTAGTCGAGCACCGCGGTCTCGATGCTGCCGCCCAGCAGGTTGATCATCTCGGCCGCGGTCTTCACGCCGCCGAGCGAGGCCTTGCGCAGTTTGTCGCCGCCGGCCAGCACCTTGCTCATCACGTCGTTCAGGTCCTTCAGCGCCGACGGCTGGATGCCGTCGAGCGTCGCGATGCGCACCACCACCTCGTTGCGCTGGCGCTCGGTGAAGCACTTCAGCACCGACGAGGCCTGGTCGAAATCCAGGTGCACCAGGATCGCCGCGACGATCTGCGGGTGCTCGTTGCGCAGCAGCTCGGCCACCGAGCTGGCGTCCATCCACTTCAGGCTCTCGATGCCGCTGGTGTCGCCGCCCTGCAGGATGCGGTCGATCAGCAGGTTGGCCTTGTCGTCGCCGAGCGCCTTGCGCAGCACGCTCTTCACGTACTCGTCGGTGTCGGTGACCAGCAGGCTCTGCTCCTGGGCCTGGTTGGCGAAGCGCTCCAGCACCATCTCCACGCGGTCGCGCGGAATGGTCTTCATCTTCGCGATCGTCTCGCCGAGGCCTTGCACCTCTTTCGGCGTCAGGTGCTTGAACACCTCGGAGGCTTCCTCCTCGCCGAGCGACATCATCAAGATTGCCGCGTCTTCCAGTCCCTTGGTGTCCATCGTCTGTTCCGTGGTTCTTGTGGTCGGCGACGGTCAGGCGGCTTCGCCGCTGACCCAGTCGCGCACGATGCTGGCCACGGCAGCGGGGTTGTCCTTGGCATAGGCGCGGGCGGCGATCAGCGTCGGGCTGATGCGCGGCGACTCGAGCATCGGCACCTGGCTTTCTTTGCCGAGCTTCGGCAGCGATTCGGCGTCGTCGACCACCGCATCCAGCGTGGTGCCGCGCGCATCGGCCGGCGGCACCGGCTGCGGCAGCGCGGCCTTCAGCGCCGGGCGGATCAGGCCGAACACGATCACCATCGCGACCAGGGCCAGCGAGGCCGGCACCGCGGCGGCGCGCAGCATGTCCAGCGTCTGCGGCTGCTTCCAGATCGGCGTGGTGTCGGGCTCGATCTTCTCGATGCGGAACGGCGCGTTGATCACCTTCACCGAATCGCCGCGCTCCTGCTTGAAGCCGATGCTCTCGCGCACCAGCACGTTCAGCTTCTCGATCTCGTCGGGCGTCAGCGGCACGGTGGTGGTCTTGCCCTTGGCGTCGGTCACGCTGCGGTGGTTGACGACCACGGCGGCGTTCAGGCGCTTGACGGTGCCGGTCGCGTTGCGCGTCACCCGCACGGTCTTGTCGACCTCGTAGTTGGTGACGGCTTCCTTGCGGCTGTTGGTGTTGCTCGCGGCGCCGTTCTGCGCGGTCTGCAGCGGCTGGGCGGCGCCCGTCACCGGGGCGGTCGCCGGCACCGGCGGCTGGTTCGACGCGGCGCCGGGGATGCCGGTGGCGCCCGCGCCGCTCTGGCCCATCTGCTCGCTGCTCTGCTGGCTGCGCACGCTGGCCTGGGCGTTCTCGCCCTGGTTCGGCTTGAACTCCTCGGCGGTGGATTCGACCTGCGAGAAGTCGATGTCGGCGGTGACCTGCGCGCGCAGGTTGTCGCGGCCGATCACCGGCTCGAGGATGTCGAGGATGCGCTTGTTGTAGCTGGCCTCGATCTGGTTCACGTACTGCAGTTGCTGCGCGTCGAGGCCGGCGCCGTTGGTCGCGTCGTTGGCGGCCGACAGCAGCGTGCCGGTCTGGTCGAGCACGCTGACGGCTTTCGGGTTCATCTCGGGCACGCTGGACGACACCAGGTGCACGATGCCGGCGATCTGCGAGCGGTCGAGCGTGCGGCCGGGGTGCAGCGTCAGCATCACCGACGCGCTCGGCTTCTGCTGTTCGCGGAAGAAGCCGTTCTGGTTCGGCAGCGCCAGGTGCACGCGGGCGTTCTGCACCGCCGACATCGCGGTGATCGAGCGGGTCAGCTCGCCTTCGAGGCCGCGCTGGAAGGTCAGGCGTTCCTGGAACTGGGTCTGGCCGAACTTGGCGCCGTCCATCAGCTCGAAGCCGACGATCGAGCCCTTCGGCAGGCCGGCCGACGCCAGCTTCAGGCGCAGGTCGTGGACCTGGGCCGATGGCACCAGGATCGCGCCGCCGCCGTCCGAATAGCGGTACGGCACGTTCATCTGCGACAGCTGGGCGATGATCGCGCCGCCGTCCTTCTCGGACAGGTTGGCGTACAGCACCTTGTAGTCGCCCTGGCTGCTCCACAGCGTGATCGCGGCGAGCACCGCCACCAGTGCGGCGATGCCGAGGCCCAGGCTGGCCTTGCTCTTCGCCGGCAGCGCGGCGAGGCGCGCGCCGAAACCCGCCGGCGCCGGGAGCTGGCTGGGGTTGGCAAGGGTGACCGCGTTGTCCATGTTGTTCGCTTGGTGCTGAGACGGCAAAGGCCGGCTGACGGAAGCGATTATTTGGAAACTTGAGGTTTCAATTGCGTTGAACAGCCGGGGAAACGGCCTGCAGTTCGCCCCATCCGACTCCGGGGTCTTGTCTACAGTCCGATCCCATGGACGTCACCCTCAAGCCCTTCAACTTTGCCCAGGCTGCGGCCCGTGCGGGGCTGAACCCGAACGGCACGCCGCTGGTCAACGGCAGCAAGGCCACCGAGGGCGCGGGCTTCCAGCAGGCGCTGGCGCAGGCGCTGCGCGGGGTCAGCGATTCACAGCTGAAATCGGACGAGTTGCAGCGCCAGGTGTCGCTGGGCAACCCGACGGTGAGCCTGGAGGAGACGATGGTCTCGATGCAGAAATCGCAGATCGGCTTCCAGGCCACGCTGCAGGTGCGCAACCGGCTGGTGCAGGCTTACTCCGACATCATGAACATGTCGGTGTAACGCGTTGTCAGCGTGCCGCTGTAGTGTTCTGTCGTGACGTGCTTGTCGTGACGGAATCGACAGCCCGGCAAGACCCCCCATTCGCGTGTACCCGAAGGCGCAAGTGCCCGAAGTTCGGGACAATGGCGGCCTGATATCCGACGCTGCCGCGCACCACAAGGTGCTGCCGCGCGGCGTCTCACCGTTGGGCTGCTGTTTGAAATCCGCGTTCGTTATTCCGGGGCTGCTGGCTGCCGCCCTCGTGACCTGCCTGCCGGCCCATGCCGACGATGCCGTCGAGCAGATGGTGGCCGGCATCGATGCCGTGCTGTTCGTCTGCATGCCGGTCGACCCGAAGAGCATGAAGCCCGGGCAGGACATGCTCGTGCAGCTGGCGGCCAAGACCAAGTCGGACCTGTCGTCGGTGCGCAAGAGCGACGGCTACCGCAGCACCTACAACTCCGAGGTGAACCGGATGCTGTCGATGCCGGCGAAGGACAAGCTGGCCACCTGTCAACGAGCGTTCTGACGCGCCCCCAGTCGCTCTCGCTCCTGCCTTGCAGGCCGCAGGACTGTTCATGTCCGGGCTCGGCCCCCAAGGGGCGCCTCCCAGCGGCCCGGCAAAGCCGGTTCCGCGGGTGTTGCTCGATAGTCGCGAGGCGCTTCGCGCTCGCGGCCTACTTCAACGCTTTGTAGCGCAAGCGCTTCGGTTTGGCGCCTTCTTCGCCCAGTCGGCGCTTCTTGTCGGCCTCGTACTCCTGGTAGTTGCCGTCGAAGAACACCCATTTCGAATCGCCTTCGCAGGCGAGGATGTGCGTCGCGATGCGGTCCAGGAACCAGCGGTCGTGGCTGATCACCATGATGCTGCCGGCGAATTCGAGCAGCGCGTCTTCGAGCGCGCGCAGCGTTTCCACATCGAGGTCGTTCGACGGTTCGTCGAGCATCAGCACGTTGCCGCCCTGCGCCAGCGTCTTCGCCAGGTGCAGCCGCCCGCGCTCGCCGCCCGACAGGCTGCCCACCAGCTTCTGCTGGTCGTTGCCCTTGAAGTTGAAGCGGCCGATGTAGGCGCGCGACGGCATCACGAACTTGCCGACGACGATGTTGTCGAGCCCGCCCGACACGTCCTGCCACACCGTCTTGTCGGCTTCGAGCGATTCGCGGCTCTGGTCGACGAAGGCCATCTTCGTGGTCGGGCCGATCTTCACGCTGCCCGAGTCCGGCTGTTCCTTGCCGGCGATCATGCGGAACAGCGTCGACTTGCCGGCACCGTTCGGGCCGATGATGCCGACGATCGCGCCGGCCGGCACCTTGAAGCTCAGGTCGTCGATGAGCACGCGGTCGCCGAAGCTCTTGCTGACGTTGGTGAACTCGATCACCTCGTGGCCCAGGCGGTCGGCCACCGGAATGAAGATCTCGTTGGTCTCGTTGCGCTTCTGGTAGTCGACGTCGGACAGTTCCTCGAAGCGGGCCAGGCGCGCCTTGCTCTTGGCCTGGCGGCCCTTCGGGTTCTGGCGCACCCACTCCAGTTCCTTCTTCATCGCCTTCGTGCGCGCGTCCTCGGTCTTCTGTTCCTGCTCGAGGCGCTGTTCCTTCTGGTCGAGCCAGGTGCTGTAGTTGCCCTTGTACGGAATGCCGCGGCCGCGGTCGAGTTCCAGAATCCATTCGGCCGCGTTGTCGAGGAAGTAGCGATCGTGGGTGATGGCCACCACGGTGCCGCTGAAGCGGCTCAGGAACTGCTCCAGCCAATCGACCGATTCGGCGTCCAGGTGGTTGGTGGGTTCGTCGAGCAGCAGCATGTCGGGCTTGGACAGCAGCAGGCGGCACAGCGCGACGCGGCGCTTCTCGCCACCCGACAGCTTGCCGACCACCGCCTCCCAGGGCGGCAGGCGCAGCGCATCGGCCGCGATCTCGAGCTGCAGGTCGGTGTTCTCGCTGCCGGCGGCGGCGATGATGGCTTCGAGCTCGGCCTGCTCGGCGGCCAGTGCGTCGAAATCGGCATCGGGCTCGGCGTATTCGGCGTACACCTCGTCGAGGCGCTTCTTCGCGGCGAGCGAACCGCCCAGGCCTTCTTCGACCGCCTGGCGCACCGTCTGGTCGGGCGCCATCACCGGTTCCTGCGGCAGGTAGCCGATGCGCAGGTTGGGCATCGGCGTGGCCTCGCCTTCGATGTCCTTGTCGATGCCGGCCATGATCTTCAGCAGCGTGCTCTTGCCGGAACCGTTCAGGCCGAGCACGCCGATCTTGGCGCCGGGGAAGAAGCTGAGGGAGATGTCCTTGAGGATCTGGCGCTTGGGCGGGACGATCTTGCCCACGCGGTTCATCGTGAATACGTACTGAGCCATGGCGTGTGGTCCTGGAGAGCGGGAAGAGCTGGGGTGGAGCTGCGAGCTGGAATGGCCGGCCGCAGAACGCGGCGCCAGGGCGGTATTGTCGCCGCTCCGCGGACCGGCTTGCGCGGGTGCGCGGATCAAGCCCGCGCCGACCCCGCAGTTCAACCGATGAAAACGCGTTCAGCAGGTAGAATGCCGCCACCAGCGCAGACACCAGTCACTTCGCTGCCGTCATCCCTGACCTGAGCCTCGCGCTCGCCTCACCGTCTGCCTGCGACTGGCGCCGAAGATCTCGGCGACGGGCCGATCTCCTGATGGATCCCCATGTCTTTTGACACCCTCGGCCTGTCCGAGCCCCTGCTGCGTGCCGTTCACGAACAGGGCTATACCGTTCCCACGCCCATCCAGGCACAGGCCATCCCGGCCGTGTTGTCCGGCGGCGACCTGCTCGCCGGCGCCCAGACCGGCACCGGCAAGACCGCCGGCTTCACGCTGCCGATGCTGCAGCGCCTGTCGACCAAGCCGGCGGTGCGCGATGCGCGCGGCAAGCTGCCGATCCGCGCGCTGATCCTCACGCCCACCCGCGAACTCGCGGCGCAGGTCGAAGAAAGCGTGCGCACCTACGGCAAGTACCTGCCGCTGACGTCGATGGTGATGTTCGGCGGCGTCGGCATGCAGCCGCAGATCGACCGTCTGCGCAAGGGCGTCGACATCCTGGTGGCCACGCCCGGCCGCCTGCTCGACCATCACCAGCAGCGCACGCTCGACCTGAGCCACGTCGAGATCTTCGTGCTCGACGAGGCCGACCGCATGCTCGACATGGGCTTCATCCACGACATCAAGAAGGTGCTGGCGATCGTGCCGGCGCAGAAGCAGAGCCTGCTGTTCTCGGCCACCTTCAGCGACGAGATCAAGACGCTGGCCGACCGCCTGCTGAACAAGCCGGCGTTGATCGAAGTGGCGCGCCGCAACCAGACCAACGACGCGATCGCGCAGAAGGTCCATCCTGTCGGCCGCGAGATGAAGAAGGAGCTTCTGACGCACCTGATCAAGTCGAACGACTGGCACCAGGTGCTGGTCTTCACGCGCATGAAGCACGGCGCGAACCGGCTGGTCGAGCATCTGCTGAAGCAGGACATCAGCGCGATGGCGATCCACGGCAACAAGAGCCAGAGCGCGCGCACCAAGGCGCTGGCCGACTTCAAGACCGGCGACCTGCAGGTGCTGGTGGCCACCGACATCGCGGCGCGCGGCATCGACATCGACCAGTTGCCGCACGTCGTCAACTTCGAGCTGCCGAACGTGCCGGAAGACTACGTGCACCGCATCGGCCGCACCGGCCGCGCCGGCGCGCAGGGCGAGGCGGTCTCGCTGGTGTGCGTCGACGAGAACGGCTTCCTGCGCGACATCGAGAAGCTGATCAAGCGCGAGATCCCGAAAGAGATCGTGCCGGGCTTCGAGCCCAGCCCGGGTGAGCGCCCCGAGCCGATCGTGCTCGGGCGCATGGTCATCGGCGAAGGCGCCGGCCGCGGCGGTCACCGGCATGCCGGCGGCGGCGGTGGCGGCCGCGGTGCTGGCGGCGGTGGCGGACACGGCGGTGGTGGCCGCGGGCGTGACAGCCGCGGTGGTGGCGGTGGTGGCGGTTCGGCCCCGGCGCGCTCCAGCGGCGGTGGTGGTGGCGGTGGCGGCCACGCCCGCACCGGTGGTGGGCAGGCGCCGGCAACGTCGGCGGCGCGGCCGAGCGGTCCGCGTCCGTCGCAACCCGGCAACGGCCCGCGCCGCGATGGCGCCAAGCCGGCCCCGCGCCTGACCCAGCCGAAGCGCTGAGCCCCCCGAATCACGGCTGTCTGACAGTTGCCGAGGGAGTCGGCACTCACAGACAGCCGGATTTGTATCCAGTTGTTCCGGCTATCGCGGGGATCGCGACGCCAGGGCTTGCTGCCTGACGCGTCTGGATACATATCGAGCCGACATGGGGCGTACCGTCGACGCCCGCCCATTCGACTCGAGAGACAACCCCATGGACAGCACCTGGCACACGGCCTGGCAAGGGCCGGACATCGTCGTTTTTCACGACGATGCCGAAGTCGACCGCTTCAAGGCCGCCGACGTACAGCGCGTGATCTTCGTGCAGCACGGCAGCGGTGAGCACCTTGGCGACCTGTCGTACTCGGTGGTGGAGCTGCCCGACGAGTTCCTGCTGCTGCCGGCCAACACCGGATTCGCCGGCCGCGTGCACTTCGAGCGGCTGGCCTTCTGGGCCGAGAAGCGGTGCATTTTCTGGGCGCATGAGTCCCATGCCCCGCTGCCCGGGCGCCTTCGCCGCGGGCTGCGCCTGCTGAAACCCGCGCTGCCGATCTTCGGCAGGGTGCCGCGCGTGGAACTGCAAGACACGATTGCCCGCTGGACGCTGGTCGGTCCGCAGACCTGGGACGAGCGCAAATGGCAACGGATCGCGCTGAGCCGGCCGTTCGCCACCGCGGTGGAGGCCGCCAAGCCGCGCTTGCGCGCCTGATCGTCAAGCAAGAGATCGCGACGATCGAGGCCGCGAGCGGGCCGAGCGCCGGGCCGCCCCAAGCCGGCCCGCAATCCCCTCGGGGGATCGGCAAGGTACCCTTTGCCGAGGGGTTCAAGTGCCCACAAAAAACCCGGCCTGAGCCGGGTTTCCTGTGCCTTGGGGCGCTGACGCCCTGAAAGCTGCCTGGATCTCAGGCGGCCTTCTTTTCAGCCTTGGCCTTCTTGGCCTTCTTCGTCGACTTCTTGGCAACCTTTTTCTCGGAAGCGGCCGGAGCAGCTTCCTTGGCGGCCGGTGCGGCAGCGGCCGGAGCCGAAGCAGCTTGGGCGAACGCGCCCAGCGAGAAGGTGGCGGCGATCAGCGCGGCGATGAGTTTGTTCATGGGGGGCTCCTTTGCAAAGGTCGAGCAACACGCTCGACGGGCACAACGGGAGCCTGCGCCGGTTCGTTGACGAAACATCAGCGTTTATTTACGAACAGTTCGTGAGCGTGACTTTCATCAAGTCTCAGCACGGGCGTGACGCAGCAATCGACCGGTGCGAGCAGCGCCCACCAAGCGGACAGCGTGCGGGTAAACACCAGGTCGGCCAACGCATCGCGCAGGGCCAGCGACTCCGGGCTGCCGATCTGCAGCCCGAGCGACCAGTGCCGGTCCGACCAGTCGGGGCGCTCGATCGCGACGCACAGGCGCTGCCAGAACGGCAGTTCGAGCGCACCGACCGCCAGGTGCCGTCCATCGGCCGTGCGGTAGACGCCGTAGCACGGCGCGCCGCCCGACAGCAGGTCGCTGCCCGGCTGCGGCGCGCGGCCGGTCTGCGCGACCACCAGGTCGGCCAGCACGTGGTGGCGGCGGACTTCATGGGTCATCGAGATGTCGACATGGCGCCCGCTGCCGCCGCGCTGCACCGCGAGCAGGGCCGCGAGGATCCCGGCCACCGCCGCCTGCGTCCCGCCCATCAGGTCGCCGATCTGGAAGTTCGGTGCGACCAGTTCGCCGTCGGGTGTGGCCAGCTGATCCAGCACGCCGGCCATCGCGATGTAGTTGATGTCGTGGCCGGCCCGTTCTGCCCATGGCCCGGTCTGGCCGTAGCCGCTGATCGAGCACATCACGAGCCGCGGGTTGCGCGCCGACAGCACCGGCCAGCCGAGCCCGAGCCGGTCCATCGCACCGGGCCGGAAGCCTTCGATCAGCACGTCGGCCCCGGTGACCTCGTCGAGCAGCGCAGCGCGATCGGCGTCGTCGCGCAGGTCGAGCGTGCGCAGCGCCTTGCCTTCGTTCAGGCGGCGAAACATCAGCGCCGGCTCGCCGGCCGCGCGTTCGGCGTCGGTGCGCCACAGCTCTCGCGCGCCGTCCTGCTGGCCGGGCGGTCCTTCGATCTTCAACACCGATGCACCCAGGCGCTGCAGCTCCAGCGCGGCCAGCGGGCCGGGCAGCAGCCGACTCATGTCGACGACCTGAACTCCAAGCAGCGGCGGGCGCATCGATCGATCAGGCAACGCCCGCGGATCCGGCTTTGCCGGGTCGCTGGGTGGCGCCCCTTGGAAAGCAGGAGCGAAGCGACGGGGGGCTATTCAAACTTGCCTTCGCGCATCCACTTGGTGGCGACCCATTTTTCGCCTTCGAGCACCGGCGCGCCGCCATGCAGCGTGCGCGTCATCGGGTGCGGCCGGTCGTAGCTGAAGAACACCGCATTGCCCTTGACCGGCGACACCTCCAGGTGCACGTCGGGAAAGGTGGTGGCGCCACCGCGCTTCGGTGAATTCAGGTAGACCACCAGCGTGCCGACACGCTGGCCGCCGCGCTTCAGGATGGTCGGCGTGCCCGGCTGCGCCGGGTCGAAGTAGTCGTAGTGCGGCTTGTACTCCGCCCCCGGCTGGTAGCGCAGGATCTGCAGGCCCTCGCCATTGTCGAGCGGCCAGTTCAGCAGCTTCGCGATGCGCTCCTCGACGCGCGCGCAGATCGGGTTCTCGGCGCGGCCGAAGAACATGCCCTCGCTGGTGCGCGCGACGTTGACCTCGCTCGCGCCGGTGGTCGTGACCACCGTCTCTGAGCGGGCCAGCCGCTGGCGCGCCAGCGCGACCAGTTCGTCGCACTCGGCCTCGGTCATCAGCCCGCCGAACACGACGACGCGCGGGTTGCGCATCGCCATCACGATCTTGATTTCATGGCCGTCGACCACCACCGAGCCCGGCGCATCGAGCAGGTCGGGCTCAGGCACTGGAACCGGTACCGGCAGGCCGTTCGCCTTCGCGTGGTCCTTCAGGAATCCCTGCAGCGTGTTCTCCAGCGCATCGATCGCGACGTCTTCGGTCCAGCCGCTGTCGATCATGGACTTCAGGACGTCGTCCGGGCTGCGGCCGGCCTTGGCCTGGTCGACGATCCATTGCCGCAGTTCGGGCGTGATGTTCTGCTTGGTCGTGCTGTTCATGGTGGCTCAGCTCAGTTGGACGCGACCGGCCCGCCCTCGGGCAGGCGGCGACGAAAGACCAGCCGGTCGGGTTGCGACTCGGCGGGATCGAAACGGTAACCGTCGGCGTTGAATTTTTCCAGCCCCTTCGGCGTGGCCAGCCGCTTCTTCACCGCGTGGCGGGCCATCAGCCCGCGGGCGCGCTTCGCGAAGAAGCTGATGACCTTGTACTGGCCGTTCTTCCAGTCCTCGAACACGCAGTCGACGACGCGCGCCTTCAGCACCTTGCGGCGCACAGCGCGGAAGTATTCGTTCGACGCGAGGTTGACGACCACCGGGCTGGCATCGGCCGCGAGGCGGTCGTTCAGGTGCTCGGCCAGCGTGTCGCCCCAGTAGTCGTACAGCGTGGCGCCGCGCGCGGTGGGCAGCGGCGTGCCCATCTCGAGCCGGTAGGGCTGCATGCGGTCGAGCGGGCGCAGCACGCCGTACAGGCCCGACAGGATGCACAGGTGCTGCTGCGCCCAGGCCAGGTCGGTGTCGCTCAGCGTCGGGGCCTTCAGGCCGTCGTAGACGTCGCCGTCGAACGCCAGCGCGGCCGGGCGGCTGTTGGCGTCGGTGAAGCGCGGGCTCCAGGCCGCATAGCGCTCGACATTGAGGGCCGACAGCGATTCGGAGAGGTGCATCAGCGCAGCGATGTCGGCGACCGACCGCGTCTTCAGCACCTGGATCAGCTCGGCCGATCGCGGCAGGAAGGACGGCATCGTCGGCTCGTGCGCGGTGCGCAACGGCGTGTCGTAGTCGAGGGTCTTGGCGGGCGAGAGCAGGAACAGCATGAAGCCGATGCGCGGTGCAGGAAGAAACGGAAACCCCGAACTCTATCGAATCGGCGCGCAACATCTGGTTTCCAGGTGTGCCGCCACTGCAGGCGCGTCAAAGGACTTCAGCGGAAATCGCGACTTCTCGCCACCAGGCCGCCGAGCAGCGATGTGTGGTCGATCATCTTGACCGCCAGCAGGTGCATCACGTCGCCCTGGCGCTGCCACTGGCCGTAGACCGTCAGCAGCCGCGAACCGAGCAGGGCCTGGCGCTGGGTTTCGAACACCCGCGGCCAGACGATGATGTTGACCGCGCCGGTCTCGTCTTCGAGCGTGACGAAGATGGTGCCCTTGGCGGTCTGCGGCCGCTGCCGGTGCGTGACCAGCCCGCTCGCGCGCGCCAGCCGGCCGTCGGGGTAGCCGCGCAGCACCGCCGCGGTCTGCACCTGGAAGGCTTCGAGCTGCGGGCGCAGCAGCGCGAGCGGGTGGCGCTTCAGCGTCAGCCCGAGCGCCTGGTAGTCGGCCAGCGTCTCGTCGGCCTCGGCCGGCTCGGGCAGCTGCAGCGCGGGCTCGTCGACGCGGGTGCGGCTCAGCATCGCGGTGGGCCGGGTGTCGACGCCGGCCACCGCCCAGGCCGCCTGGTGGCGGTGGCCGCTCAGGCTGCGCAGTGCATCGGCCTGCGCCAGCGACTGCAGCTCGTGCGCATTCAGCCCGGCGCGCCGCGCCAGGTCTTCGGGGCTCGCGAAGGGGCCGTGCTCGCGGGCCGTGGCAATGCGCCGGGCCGCGGCCTCCGACAGGCCGCCGACGCGGTTCAGCCCCAGCCGCACCGGCCGCAGCCCGTCGCCGTGCGTGCGCGGCTCGTCCAGCGGCCACTCCAGCGCGCAGTCCCATTCGCTGCAGTCGACATCCACCGGGCGCACCTCGACCCCGTGCTCGCGCGCATCGCGCACCAGCTGCGCCGGGCCGTAGAAGCCCATCGGCAGGCTGTTCAGCAACGCGGCCAGGAAGGCATCGGGGTGGTGGCGCTTGATCCAGCTGCTGTTGTAGGCGAGCAGCGCGAAGCCGGCCGCATGGCTTTCGGGAAAGCCGTACTCGCCGAAGCCCTCCATCTGCTTGAAGATGCGCTCGGCGTAGTCGAGCGTGTAGCCGTTGGCGACCATGCGGCCGACCAGCCGTTCATGGAAGGGCCCGAGCCCGCCCTTGCGCTTCCAGGCCGCCATCGCACGGCGCAGCTGGTCGGCTTCGCCCTGCGTGAAGTCGGCGGCCAGCATCGCGATCTGCATCACCTGCTCCTGGAAGATCGGCACGCCCTTCGTGCGCTCCAGTGCGGGCCAGAGCTTCTCGGGGCAGTCGATCTCCTTGATCGGCAGGTTGCGGTTCTTCAGGTAGGGGTGGACCATGCCGCCCTGGATCGGCCCGGGCCGCACGATCGCCACCTCGACCACCAGGTCGTAGTACTTGCGCGGCTGCAGGCGCGGCAGCATGCTCATCTGCGCCCGGCTTTCGATCTGGAACACGCCGATGGTGTCGGCCTTGCAGATCATGTCGTAGGTGGCCTCATCGCCCTCGGCGATGTCCTGCATGCGGAACGGATGGCCCTTCTTGTGGCCGATGAACTCGAGCGCGCGGCGCAGCGCGCTGAGCATGCCGAGCGCGAGGATGTCGACCTTGATGAGCCCGAGCGCGTCGAGGTCGTCCTTGTCCCACTGCACGACGCTGCGCTGGTCCATCGCGGCGTTCTCGACCGGCACCAGTTGCTCGATCTGGTCGCGCGCGATCACGAAGCCGCCCGGGTGCTGGCTCAGGTGGCGCGGAAAACCCACCAGCATGCCGGTGAGTTCGGCCCATTGGCGCACTACCAGCGAGTCGGGGTCGAAGCCGTTCTCGCGCAGCCGGTCGGCGCTGATGCCGCGGCCGTCGAACCACTGCTGGCTCTTCGACAGCGCATCGATGCGCTGCAGGTCGATGCCGAGCGCGCGGCCGACATCGCGCACCGCGCTGCGCGGGCGGTAGCTGATGATCACCGCGGTGAGCGCCGCGCGGTGGCGGCCGTACTTGCCGTAGATGTACTGGATGACCTCCTCGCGGCGCTGGTGCTCGAAGTCGATGTCGATGTCGGGCGGCTCGTTGCGCTCGGCGCTGATGAAGCGGCCGAACAGCAGCGTCGCCCGCCCCGGATCGACCTCGGTCACTTCGAGGCAGTAGCACACCAGCGAGTTGGCCGCGCTGCCGCGGCCCTGGCACAGGATGTTGCGATCGCGCGCCCAGCGCACGATGTCGGCCACCGTCAGGAAGTAGGCCTCGTAGCCGAGCTGCTCGATCAGCGCGAGTTCGTCCTCGATCTGCCTGGCCCACTCGGGCTTCAGCCCGTTCGGAAAGCGCTTCGGCACGCCGGCGTAGGTGAGCCGGCGCAGGTGGGCGATCGGCGTGCTGCCCTCGGGCACGACCTCGCGCGGGTATTCGTACTTCAGCTCGGCCAGCGAGAAAGTGCATTGCGCGGCCAGCACCAGCGTGTTGTCGAGCCACGCCGGCTCGTAGAGGCCGGCCAGCCGGCCGCGCGAGCGCAGGTACTGCTCGGCATTCGGCGCGAGCTGCAGCCCGCATTCGGCGAGCGGCAGCTTCAGCCGCGTGGCGGTCAGCGTGTCCTGCAGCGACTTGCGCGAGCGCAGGTGCATCAGCACGTCGCCGGCCGCGACCACTGGCAGGCCGACCCGCCGGGCGACGTCCGCCACGGTGGCGAGCAGTTCGTCGTCGCCGGGTCGGTGCAGGCGCTCGACGACCAGCGCGGCCCGCTCGTGGAACCAGGTCTTCAGCCACATCGCATGCGCGAACACCGTCTCGAACGGCTGCGAGGCCTCGGGCACCAGCAGCGCGAGGCAGTCGGGCAGGCCAGCCAGCGTCGGCGCATCGGGCACGCCGCCTTCGAGGTCGGACGGGTGGGCGCGGTAATGCCCCTTGTCGGCACGGCGCCGCGCGACGGTGATCCAGTGCGACAGGTTGCCGTAGCCGCGGCGCGTCTTCGCGAGCAGCACGAGCCGCGCATGCGGGGCGCCGTCGGCCGGCAGCGTGAGCCGGATCTCGCTGCCGATGATCAGGTGCAGCTGGCGGCGCTGCGCTTCGACATGCGCGCGCACGACGCCGGACAGCGAGCATTCGTCGGTGATCGCGAGCGCCGCGTAGCCGAGGTCGGCCGCACGGTTCACCAGCTCCTCGGGGTGCGAGGCGCCGGTGAGGAAGCTGAAGTTGCTGCGGCAGTGCAGCTCGGCGTAGGACGGAAGCATCTCTGAGAGGGACTGTATGTTCATACAGTATATGAAGCGCCCGCCGGACTGCAAACGTGTTCAGGACAGATGGACCGCCCACCAAGCTGCTCGTGGAGTCAGGCACGCGGCAGAATCGCTGCCCCTCCCGACGAGATCGCCCCGATGCCCCACGCCTTCTGCCGGCCCCTGCGGCCGCTTCGCACGCTGTCCCTCGCAGCGGCGGCCGCCGCCGCGTCGTTCGGCTGCGCCTACCCGCGCACCATCCACGTCTACGACGAGGCCTGCCAGATCACGGCGCGCCAGATGGTGCTCGACGTGACGGAGGTCAACACGATCTCATCGTGCAGCGGCAACCACTGCGTCGTCCAGCTGGTGGGCCAGGCCGCGGTGCTGGCCGCCTCCACCGTGATCTCCGGCAGCATCGTCGTGACCGGCAACGTCGTCTACTGGCTCGAGAAGAAGCGTGACTGCCGGCCGAAGCCGGCGCCCTCCAACGCAATCGATGCAGGCACACCCGCATGATCGTCCGGTCGTGATCGAGAGGAACCGGTTCGAGGAAGCCGGTTGCGCGCTGGTGCCTGCGGTCCGGCGCTGCGCGCCTGGTCCGAGAAGGAAGGCGTGCTGTTCGTTCAAGCGCCGGTCGACTTCCTGGCGCAACTGGTTGCCGTGCGCGTCCACCTCGACGCCTGCACCGCGCAGGACGGGCCGCTGCGTACCGTCCCCGGCACCAGCCGTCGCCGGGTGTTGCATTTCCTGTTTGCACCGCGACACCCACCGCACGGCCTGCGATGGCACCATGCGGCGTAGCCCACCGCACGCCTCCACCATGGCCGAGGCGCCACCGACCATGTCAGATCCGAACCCTTCTCCCGCGGCGTTCACCGTCGGCAACCTGGCGACACTCGAAACGCTGTTCGCCCCGGTCGGCGAAGCGTCGATCCGCAAGGAGGTGCCGTCGCTGCACCCGGTGTACCGCCGCTGGCTCGAAGCCGCGCCGTTCGCGGTGCTCGCCACCAGCGGCCCGGGCGGGCTCGACGCCTCGCCGCGCGGCGACCCGGCCCCGCTCGTCACCGTGCAGGACGAGCACACGCTGCTGCTGCCCGAGCGGCGCGGCAACAACCGCATCGACAGCCTGCGCAACATCGTCGCCGACCCGCGCGTCGCGCTGCTGTTCATGATCCCCGGCGTCGGAGAGACGCTGCGCGTCAACGGCCGCGCCCACCTCAGCGTCGACCCTGCGCTGCTCCAGCGGCTCGCGATGGACGGCCGCCCGCCGACCTGCGTGATCGTCGTGCACATCGAGACGGTGCTGTTCCAGTGCGCCCGCGCGCTGCAGCGCTCGAAGCTGTGGGCACCGCCCGCCTCCGATGCCCGCAGCACGGTGCCGTCGGCCGGCGCGATGCTGGCCGCGCTCACCGACGATGCGATCGACGGCGACGCCTATGACCGCGCGTTGCCCGAGCGGCAGCGCGGCACGCTGTACTGACACCGTCGGCTTCACGATGACGACCCCGCCCCCTTCCCCCGCCTCGGTCACGCTGCGCACCGAGCGGCTGCTGCTGCGCCCCTTGCACGACGACGACGCGGCCACGCTGCTGGCGATCTTCGGCGACCCCGAGGCTATGCGCTACTGGAGCGTCCCCGCCTGGACGAGCCTCGACCAGGCGCACGCGATGCTCGGGCGCGACCGCGCCGAGCGGGCCGCCGGCACCCACCTGCGCCTCGGCCTCGAGCGGCGGGACGACGGCGCGCTGATCGGCGTGTGCACGCTGTTCAACCTGAGCGCCACCTGCCGCCGCGCCGAGGTCGGCTATGCGCTCGCCCGGGCCGCCTGGGGCCAGGGCCACATGAACGAGGCGCTGCGCGCGCTGCTGCGGCATCCGGCGGATGAACGTGTCCGGAAACGGCCACCGCTGACCCGCCATCGCCCCTACGCTGGGTTCGTCAACCGGAGATCACGATGGCCTCGATCCGCAAGCAAGTCTCGATCAACGTCCCCGCCGGGCAGCTGTGGAATGCGGTGCGCGATGTCGGCGCGCTGCACACCCGGCTGGTCCCCGGCTTCGTCACCGATTGCCGGCTGGAAGACGGTGCCCGCGTCGTGACCTTCGCGAACGGCGTGGTGGCCCGCGAGCTGATCGTCGACCTGGACGACACCGCGCGCCGGCTGGTCTGGAGCGCGGTCGGCGGCCGGCTCACGCACCACAATGCGTCGGTGCAGGTCTTCGACGAAGCCGATGACGAAGGCGCCTGCCGCCTGGTGTGGATCGCCGACCTGCTGCCCCATGCGATGGCCCCGGCGATCGCCGAGATGATCGAGCAGGGCCTGCAGGCGATGAAGGCGGCGCTGGAATCCGCCGAGTCATCGCGCCACAATGAGCCCCCTCCTGTTTGAGCGGCTGAAAGGAAGGCCTCGATGATCTTCGACCACATCGGCTTCAACGTCAGCGACTTCGCCACGATGCGCAGCTTCCTCACCGCGTCGCTGGAACCGCTGGGCATCGGCATCGTGAAGGAAGCCGACGGCTGGGCCATGATCGGCCGCGACGGCAAGGGCCAGTTCTGGTTCGGCAGCTTCGGTGCGCCGCCAGGGCCGATCCACCTCGCGTTCGCCGCGCAAGACCGCGAGCAGGTGCGCCGCTTCCATGCCGCCGCGCTGGCCGCCGGCGCGAAGGACAACGGCGCCCCCGGCCTGCGCCCGCACTACCACCCGAACTACTACGGCGCCTTCGTGATCGGCCCGGACGGGCACAACTTCGAGGCGGTCTGCCACAACCCGCAGGCGTAGCCGGGCACCCGCACGCTCAAGCCACGAACCGGCACGACGACGCCGGCGTGCGCGTGTCCATGTTGCGCCCGCGGTTCAGGTGGTCGTCGATCTCGGCGGCGCAGCCGAGCATGCGCGGCACCAGGAAGACCGTGAATGCCGCCGTCTCCAGGTCGCGTTCGGCCACCTCGCCGCGCCGCAGCCGCTTCCACAGCATCTTCAGCAGCAGCGACGCGATCACCGCATCGACGTTGACGCAACAGACATTGCGCGACACGCCGGCGTCGAACAGCGCCTGCACCAGCGCGCGGTAATACGCGTGGAACACGTTGTGCTCGCCGCGCTGCTCGAACAGCTGCGCGATGAAGACTTCGCGCGGATCGTGGTTGACTGGCTTGTCCTTGAAGACCGGGTGGTTCACGCCCGGCAACTTCGCGATGTCGGTGCTGCCGATGCTGCGGCGTTCGGCCTTGTAGCTCGCATAGCGCTGCGCGGTGCGCCACGCGAGCGCCGCCAGGTCGATGCCGTGCTCCGGATCGCCCGGGTCGGCGAGGCGGGTGTCGCGGAACTGCTCGTTCAGGAACGCGATGCCTTCGTGGCCGTTGCCGCCGTGCGCATAGCCGGTGTGGGTCAGGAAGCCCATCAGCGCCTTGTTCAGCTGCACGCGCTGCGCCGCCTCGGGCCCGTCGGCCGACACCGCCCCCTTCGCGCCCTGCGCCGAGATCGCCCCCGGGCCATTCGTCAGCAGCAGGCCGAACAGCGTCTGGAACACGAACAGGTCGTCGTCGACCGGCGGCAGCCCGATCAGCGCCGCGAACGCGGTCTCGGCAAGCGAACAGCGGCCGAGCAGCTGCGCATCGTCGAAGCCGCAGAAGTGCCCGTCGTGGTGCCGCGTGTCCGGCGCCGACGCGCCGATCAGCGTGCCGAACAAGGCCATCCACCACGGCAGGTTCTCGGCGGTTAGGCGAGACACGCGCTTGGCCATCAACGGCGTCCAGGCCAGCGTCGTCGTGGTGGCGGCGAGCACCGCATCAGCGGTCGGATGGCCGGGCAGCGCACGCAGCCAGCGCAGCAGCACGGATTTGGCGCCACGCGCATCGAGCGCGGCCAGCAGCGCCTGGCCACGCGCATCCGGGGCCGCACCGACCAGCCCCTCGCAGCCGAGGATGTCGACCTTGCCGAGGTCGAAGCGCTCGTCCTGCGGGTCTTTCAGGCCGGCCGCGGCGAAGCGGTCGATCAGCAACCGGGCCGCCTCGCGCGCGCCCTGCTGGCAACGCGGTCCGACGATCGCGACGGCCGCCGCGATCACCGCATTCGGCGCGTTGCCGGCCTCGCGCGCGGCCTGCGCCGCGGCCAGCGCCGGCGTGCCATGCAGGTTGACGTGCGCGGCCACCGCGGTCGCGACCAGGCGCCGGTCGTTCTCGTCGCCGACCTCGTGCAGCAGCGCGAGCTTGACGAGCGACTCGAAGGCCAGCGTCGCCGCCTGCAGCATCGAGACGCCGTACAGGCTGCCGAGCTGCGTCTGCGCGTCCATCTGCGACGCGCCGGACGCATCCTTCATCGCCTGCCGCGGCAGGGTGCCGCCGACCTGCCGGTTCACCTGCTCGACCTGCGCGCCATAGGGCGCGGCCGGCGCCACCACCTGCAGCGCGAGCGAGGCCGGCAGCGCGAGCCCGGCATCGGAGGCGAACCACGGCTTCAGCACCAGGCTGCCCTCGGGCTCGAAATCGGGCAGGGTCGCGTTGGCCCGCATCACCGCCATCAGCGCGCCCGGGATGTGCGCGATGTTGGTGACCAGCGCGCCGCGCGCCGAGAAGCGCGGCTCCTCGGGCGTGAAGATGCCGTCGACGCCGAACTTGTCCATGAACCAGCGCTCCTTCGCGCGGGCGTCGTCCTCGCAGCCGGCCATCGCGCCGGCATGGCCGACCGCGCGGGTCAGCCGGCTCTTCCAGCGGCCGACCACGCAGGCCACGACCGGCTTCGTGAACCGGGCGTCGAGCTCGTAGGTGCCGCCCGGCTCGCAGTACAGCACCGCGGCCTTGCTGCGCGCGTCGTTGGCGAGCGCGAACGCGAACTCCGGCGCGGCATAGTGGATGTAGACGTCCTTGCCGCTGGAGATCACGGTGGTCGTGCCCCAGCCGCTCATGCGCAGGTACTGCGCGATGGTCGTCGAGAAGCCGCCGGAGTTCGAGAAGATCGCGATCGAGCCCGGGCGCAGCGTGTCGCCCGGGGCGTCGCCGCCGAGCGCCCCGCCGATGCGCACCCGGTTCCAGGCATCGGCCACGCCCAGCCCGTTGGCACCGAAGATGTCGACGCCGGCCTGCTGGCCCATCGCGCGGATCTCGCGCGCATCGTGCACCGCGATCTTCTCGGTGACGACGAACACCTTCTTCAGCTGCGGGTTCACGCGGATCAGCTCGGCCACCCCGTCGCGCGCGGCCGCCGGCGGCAGGTAGACCACGCCGCAGTTGAAGCGGTGGCCGGCCTGCAGCCCGTCGCGCACGTTGTTGTAGACCGGGATGTCGCCGGCCGCGGTGGCGAGCACCTGCCCGCCCTTGCCGGGCGCGGTGCCGAACACCACGTTGCCGCCCGACCAGGCATGGCCGACCGGCGTCACGTCGCTCGATTCGGCGCCGAGGATGTTGAGCACGCAGACGCGGTCGTCGCGCGTCGCGATCTGCGCGAGCGAGCTGATGCCGACGTAGTACCTGAAATCGCCGACGCCTTGTTTCTGCAATGGATTCATCTGCATGGGGGTCCTCTCTCGTCAGGCGGTTTCCGACAGGCCCAGGCCGGCCGCGAGCTGCGCGCGGCCGCCGGCCTTCATCCAGGCATCGGCCTGCTTCGCATAGGCGATCACCTGGCTGATGTCCGAATCGAAGCCGAACATCCGGTACGGCAGCCCGAGCTGGTCGCAGGTGTCGCGCAGCGCGGCCATGCCGCGCACCAGGTTCGGCCCGCCGCGCCCGAGCACCACGTACAGCGGCGTCGCGCCGTGCAGCCCGACGTGCTCGCGCAGCGCGTCGGCGATCGCGCGCAGCGTCTCGTGGATGTCGGTGTTGTTCGACTTGCCGCCGATGATGAACAGCACGTTGGCCTGCTTCAGCCAGTGCCGGAAGCAGATGCGCGCGACCTCTTTCATCTTCTCGTACGGCGGGTTGCCGCCGAAGTCGGACGAGATGATGGCCGCATCGCCGAGCATCTCGGTGACCAGCGAATTGGCGCCGCCGCCGAAGGTGGGCGCGAGGATGGTGCCCGCGTCGTTGACGACGTAGACGTCGCTCTGGCCCTGGTGCGTGCGCAGCTGGTTGATCTCCTGCTCGAAATCGGAATGGTCGGCAGTGAACAGGTGCGCCGGCAGCCCGAGCCGCGCCCAGCGCGGGTCGTCGCGGTCGAAGCCGCACTTGAAGTCGCAGGCCACCGGCAGCAGCCGGCCCTTCGCGTCCTCGCGCAGGCGGATCGGGTTCAGCTCGAGCGTGGTCATGCCGAAGTCGTGGAACAGCTCCCACAGCTTCGGCAGCTGCTGCACCAGCGGCGAGATGATCTCGCGCGGCGCGCCGATCTCGCTGAGCGCATTGGCGACGACGAAGGCCTTCAGGCCGGTCAGCGGATCGAAGGGCACGACCGCGAGGTCGCGGCGCTCGACCTCCTCGATGTCGATGCCGCCGCGGTGCGTCAGCGTCATCGTCGGCGCCCGGAAGCGCGTCGAATCGGTGATCGAGAAATAGACCTCGTGCCGCGCCGGCACGCCGGCCTCGAAGGTGACGCCGTTGGCCTTGGCCCGCTGGTGGCCCACCGCATGCTCGGCGAAATACAGGCGCTCCTTCTCGGCCAGCGCGGTGCGCAGGTCGCTCGCCCGGCCCAGCAGCCCGGCCTTGCCCTTCTGGCCGATGCCGCCCTTGAACATCGGTTTCACGAACACCTGCCCGTGGCGGTCGATCAGCGACTTGATCTCTTCCTCGCTGGCGCCGGGGCCGAGCACCTCGGTGGCCGGGAAGCCGACGAACTGCAGCAGGCGCGCGCCGTGGAACATGCCGGTGATCTGCATCGGTGTCTCCTTGTCGTCGCTGGTGCCGCAACGTGGCCGCGATGATCGGCAGGTGCGCTGTCGAAGTGCTGTCATCCGACGTTCATTCGGGCTGTTCGACGCACAATGTCCGCCTGTCCTGCCCTGGCCTGCCCGGCCCGCCCTGGAGAACGACGATGCCGACGCCCGACACGCTGGAGCGCTTCATTGCGATGGTCCAGAGCAACGCGCATGCGCAGGCCTGCGAGGCGTTCTACACCGAGCACTCGACGATGCAGGAGAACCAGGCGCCACCGCGCACCGGCCGCGATGCGCACGTGGCCGGCGAACGCAAGGTGATGGCGCGCGCGCGGTCGGTGCGCTCGCAGTGCGTGCGGCCGGTGCTGGTGAACGGCGACCACGTCGTGATCCGCTGGATCTTCGATTTCGAATGGCTCGACGGCAGCACGACGCACATGGAGGAACTCGCGTGGCAGCGCTGGGAGGGCGAGCGCATTGCCGAGGAGACCTTCTTCTATGATCCGGCGCAACGCGTGCCGCGCCCGGCACCCTCCTGAATCCCCCGGAGCACTTCGATTGGCATTGACCTGGACCACCAGCTGGCACGGCATCGGCTGGGATGAACTGGAGGCGCTGTACCGCGCCGCGGCACTGGGCAGCAAGAGCGCCGCGCTGCTGCAGACGGTGTTCACCAACAGCCGCTTCAGCTGCTTCGCGCGCGACGCCGACGGCCGGCTGGTGGCCGCCGGGCGGGTGCTGTCCGACGGCGCCGACTGCGCCTACCTGTGCGACGTCGCCGTCCACCCCGACCGGCAGGGGCGCGGCGCGGGCGCCGAGGTGGTGTCGCGGCTGCTCGCGATGTGCGCCGGGCACCGCAAGATCATCCTGTACGCCGTGCCCGGCAGGGAGCCGTTCTACCGCCGATTCGGCTTCCGGCGGATGCGCACCGCGATGGCGATCTTCGACGACCAGGCGGCAGCGTTCGCCAAGGGACACATCGATGCCGAATGACGGGTTCTCGCTCGCGATCGTCGGGGCCTGAGCGATGCGTCCGGACCAGTGGCCGGCGCAGGCCGCCCTCGCGACGATCGGCCTGTACCAGCGCTTCGTCTCGCCGCACAAGGGTTTCCGTTGTGCGCATTCGGTGCAGACGGGCCGGCGTGGCTGTTCGGCGCTCGGTGCGCGGGCGATCCGCCGCCATGGGCTGTGGAACGGCCTGGACGTGCTCGGTGGCCGGCTCGATGCCTGTGCGCTGAGCCACGAGGAATTGCGGGCGGTACGCAACAAGCCGGGGCTGCACCCGCAATCGGGCCTGTGCGACTTCGATTGTGGCGGAGCCGATTGCAACCCCTTCGATGCCTGCGATGTCGCCGAGTGCGCCTGCGATGCGGCGGACTGCCTGGATTGCTTCGACCGTCGCAAACGCTGCAGCCGGAACTCCTCCGCCGACGCCGCCCGCGAGCGGATCCTCGCGCGGCAGAATCGGCGCAAGGCGCCACCGCACTTGACGCCACCACCCACCCCCGCACCGCCGAAGGAGCCTTGATGCGCACCGCCCTGTTCCTGACCGCCGGCCTGCTGCTGCTCGCGTCGATGCTGGTGCTGGCCCGCCTGTTCGTCGCCCACTACCCGGCCGCGGTGACCTGGGCCGGCGCCGGCTTCCTCGCGCTATGGCTGCTGATCTGCGCCGTCAACATGTGGGTGGGCGTGGCCCGCGCGGGCTATTCGGTGGGCGAAGAACTGCCGATCCTGCTGCTCAACTTCGCCGTGCCGGCTGCGGTCGGCCTGCTGCTGGCCTGGAAACTTCGCTAGGAGACACCCGATGTGCCGCAACATCAAGACCTTGTTCAACTTCGAGCCGCCGGCCACCGAGCTGGAGATCCGCGATGCGTCGCTGCAGTTCGTGCGCAAGCTGAGCGGCTTCACGGTGCCGTCGAAGGCCAATGAAGCGGCGTTCGAGCGTGCGGTGGCCGAGGTCGCCGCGTCGGCGCGCCGGCTGATCGATTCGATGGTGACCAGCGCCGAACCGCGTGACCGCGAGGTCGAGGCCGCGAAGGCGCGCGAACGAAGCGCCGCGCGCTTTGGCACTTGAGGCACTTGAGCGTGAGTCGGTGGTAGCCCGGATGGGCAACCGGCTACGGTTTCAACATCTCGGCCACTTTCGCCAGCAGGTCGGGCTTGGAGAACGGCTTGTCCAGCCCGGCGCAGCGCGTCGCCTTCAGGAACTCGCTGGCATCGGGCGACAGCGTGTCGCCGGTGACGAACAGGAAACGCTGCGCCAGCTCCGGCTGCCGCGCCGACGCGGCCCGCCACAGCGCCGCGCCGTCCATGTCGGGCATCCGCAGGTCGGACACCACCGCGTCGAAACGCGCCGCGTCCAGCAGCTCCAGCGCCACCGCGCCCGACAGCGCCGTCGCGACCGCATAGCCGGCACGCTCCAGCATGTCGCGCAGCAGCTCGGCCAGCTCGGGCTCGTCGTCGACCACCAGCACCTGCGCCAACGCCGGCACCTCGGCCGGCGGCGCCACCGGCTCCTCGGCGGGCGGCTCGGCCTCGCCGCTCAGCGGCAGGCTCAAGCGGAACGACGCGCCCTGCGCCGTCGATTCGAGCACCAGCTCGCCGCCGTGCTCGCGCGCCACCGAGCGCGACACCGACAGGCCCAGCCCGGTGCCCAGTCCTTCCGGCTTGGTGGTGAAGAAGGTCTCGAACAGCCGCGCACGCACCTCGGGCGCGACGCCCGGTCCGGTGTCGACGACGCGCAGCCACACCCGCGGCTCGCGGTCGGTACGGCGCTGCTCGACGCCGCTGCTGACGTGCACGCGGCGCTCCCCGACCGTCAGCGTCAGCGCCTGCTGCGCATTGACCATCAGGTTCAGCACGATCTGCGAGATCTGGTCGCCGTCGCCCATCACGCTCGGCAGCTGCGGCGCCAGGTCGAGCTGCAGCGCGACGTTGTGGCTGCGGTAGGTGTAGCCCAGCAGGTCGGCCGCCGCGCGCACCAGGTCGTTCAAGGCCACC
The DNA here is from genome assembly GCF_012275445.1 of Rhizobacter sp. SG703. Lineage (GTDB taxonomy): Bacteria > Pseudomonadota > Gammaproteobacteria > Burkholderiales > Burkholderiaceae_C > Rhizobacter. Next base: position 500,271 of record NZ_JAAZQK010000002.1, read on the forward strand.
GCGCCGCGCTGCGACGGCCGGCTGCGCGCCATGTTCAGGAAGGTGCGCACGATGCGCCCGCAGCGTTCGGCCGCCTCGCGGATGCGCTGCACGTCGTGCTGCAGGTCGCGTCGGTCCTCGCACTTTTCCTCGAGCAGCGTGGCGCGGCCCATCACGATCGCGAGCGGGTTGTTCAGCTCGTGCGCGACGCCGGCCAGCAGGCTGCCCATCGCGGTCAGGCGCTCGCTCTGGCGCAGCGCCTCGCGCTGGCGCTCGATCTGGCGCGCCGCATCGTGGCGCTCGGACACGTCGGCGATCGACGCGGTGTAGAACGCGGTGCCGCCGACATCGCTGCGCCACAGCACCATCTCGATCGGGAACTCGCTGCCGTCGGCGCGCAGCGCATGCAGCTCCATGCGCTTGCCCAGCACCTGCGCCGGGCCGCCGGCCTGCATGCGGCGCAGCCCCGCCTCATGCGCTGCGCGGTGGCGCTCGGGCACGATCACCTCGCTGACCGGCCGGCCGACCACCTCGGCACGCCGGCGCCCGAAGATCGTCTCGGCCGACGGGTTGAATTCGACGATGCGGCCGTCGGCGTCGGTCGAGATCAGCGCGGCCAGCGCATGGTCGACGATCGCCGACTTCAGCGCCTCGCTGGCGCGCAGCTGCTCCTGGCGCAGCGCGAGTTCCTCTTCGCCGAGCCGCAGGTCGGTGTGGTCGAGCCCGCAGACCACCACCGCCTGCACCGGCCCGCCGCCGGGCGTGTACGGCACCAGCACCTGCTCGCGGTAGCGCCGGCCCTGCAGCTGGTAGTTGACCCAGCCCTGCAGATGCAGCGACTCGCCGGCGAACAGCCGCTCGAAGATCGGCACGAAACTGCGGTACACGCCGTCGTCGAGCACCTCGGACATGTGGCGGCCGATCACCCGCTCGGCGGGCAGCCCCATGAAGCGCAGCGCTTCGAGGTTGGCGTACAGGTAGCGCGCGTCGCGGCCGATCACCGCGACGCGGGTGTTGATGTGCTCCAGCAGCACGCCCATCAGCACCGGATCGAGCATCGGCAGCGACGGCGGCCGCTCCCCCCAGCGCGTCTGCGACCAGCGCAGCTCGCGCTGGTCGACAGCCCCTCGCCCGACGGGTACATCGGTCGATCCCCCGAGGGGATGCGGGCCGGCTTGGGACGGCCCGTCGCTCGGCCCGCCCGGCGGGCTCATGCGAACCCCAGCACCACCCGCCGCGTCTGGGCGGACTTCTTCTCGATCTTCGTGACGACCACCGCGCCGATGTCGGCGGTGTTCGCGACGTGCGTGCCGCCGCAGGGCTGCAGGTCGACGCCCTCGATCTCCAGCACCCGCACCCGCCCCAGCCCACGCGGCGGCTGCACGCTCATGCTGCGCACCAGGCCGGGGTTGGCGTCGAGTTCGGCCTCGCTGATCCAGCGGTGGCGCACCGGGTGCGCGCCGGCCACCAGCCGGGCCAGGCCGGCGGTCAGCGCCTCCTTGTCGAGCGGGTCGGTCATGTGGAAATCGAGCCGGGCCGAATCGGCGGTGATCGAGCAGCCGTCGACCGGGTGCGGCACCAGCGCGCACAACAGGTGGGTCGCGGTGTGGAAGCGCATGTGGCGCGCGCGGCGGGCGCGGTCGATGCGGGCGGTGACCGGCTGGCCGACCGCGAGGACCGCGAGCAGCTCCTCCTGCCCCGGCGCCGGCACGTGGACGATCTCGCCGGGCGCGGCGCCCTTGCGGGTGTCGGCGATCTGCAGCACACGGCCGTCGGCCAGCCGCAGCTCGCCGCGGTCGCCGGCCTGCCCGCCGCCGAGCGGGTAGAACACCGTGCGGTCGAGTTGCACGCCGGTCTCGCCGAGCGCGACGATGCGGGCCTCGCAGTCGTCGAGCGCGGCGTCTTCGCGGAACAGTTCTTCCGTCATCGGTTCTGTCTTCGGTTCGGTCATCGCAGCCATCCTGTCGATCAAGCGGGTTCGGTGATGAAGCGGCGCAGCACGTCGAAGGCCTCGTTCGGCTTCTCGCGCCAGGCGCCATGGCCGATGCCGGGGAACGCATGGAACTGCCGCCAGGCCGCGGGCAGCGCCGCGGCGATGTCCTGCGCGTCGGCCAGCGGGCACACCGGGTCGAGCTCGCCGGCCAGCACCAGCACCGGGCATTGGGCGACGGCCAGCCCGGGCAGCAGGTTCATCTGCCGCTGCTCGCCGCGGATGAAGGCCTGCAGGATCTCCGGCGCAGTGAAGCGCCACGGCGCGCTCTCGACCCGGCCGACCAGGCTCGGGTTGTACAGCGGCTTGCAGACGCGCTGGTAGACGGCGTTGTTCTCGTCGTTCGGATCGGCCCAGAAGCGCTCGGCCACCGTGCGCGCCTCGGCGCCGCCGAGCTGCTCGAACATCGCGAGCTTGCGCGGCATCGCCATGCTGCCGGCGGTGCTGGACAGGATCACCTTGGCCGCATGCGCCGGATGGCGCGCGATGTAGCGCTGCGCGACGAAGCCGCCGAACGACTGGCCGAGCACGATCGGCTTGACGATGCCGAGCGCGTCGCACAGCCGCACCACGTCGTCGGCCCAGGTGTCGAGCGTCCATTCCGACGGCGGGCGGCGGTCGCTCATGCCGTGGCCGCGGTGGTCGTAGTAGACGACCTGGACCAGGTCGGCCAGGCGGGAGAAGAGCGGCTTGAAAGCCACGTGGTCGAAACCGGGGCCGCCGTGCAGCAGCACGAGGCTGGGCTTCTCCCGCACGCCGTTGCCGTCGGGGACGAGGCCGGGGCCTTCGACGTCGACGAACAGCCTGACACCGGGCTCGATCTGGATGCGCACGCGCTGGCCTTCGTTGTTCAACCAGGGAGCGATCTTGCCACGCCCGGCCGAGCGGCCAAGCGGCGGCTATCCGTTCAAGAGGCGCTGGCGCTTTTGCGTCTGGTCGATGTAGCGCTGCAGCGCGCGCGTGACGTCGCTGGCGGGGTTGACGATCTCGCAGCCGAGGCGCACGCCGCGCGAATCGGGGTTGATCGAGGTCACGTGCTGCAGGCGCAGCGCGACGTGGATCCGCGTGTCGACGTCGAGGTCCATCTGCACGCCGTTCAGCACCACGCCGGGCGGCAGCGGCGGCACGTCGTCGGGCAGGAACAGCGCGCAGCCGCCGATGCTCACGTCGAGCACGCGCAGCGCGAGCGGCATCTCGTGGATGGCCGGGTGGCGCATGCGCGCCATCGGGGTGCTGCGCAGCAGCGGCCGCACCCGGAAGCCGCTGCGGCGCTGGAAGCGGAACAGCTCGCGCGGCATCGCGCAGTTGAGCACCGCGTTGCGGCCGTTGTGCACCACCACCAGCCCGATCGCATCGAACTGCAGCTTGATGCTGTCCAGGTAGGCGACCGCGACGGCATCGGCCGACTCGACCAGCGACTGCACCTGGTTGCTCTCGGCTTCGGCACTGAAGCTGATCACGCCGCGCAGCGCGTCCATCGACCACAGCGTGGTGGTGTAGGTCGCGCCGTCGCTGCCGTTCAGGTGGACGATCACGTTGCCGTCCTGCAGCCGCTTGAGCATCGCCAGCACCTCGGGCACGGCGGAGATGCGGAAATCATCCAGCCCGCCATGGGCGGCGGACAGCGCGTCCAGCGGCATCGGCATCGTGTCCAAGTTCGGCTCCGGTCAGGGGGACAGACCCTCGCGGTCAGTGGACGGTCTTCGGCTTGCCGGCCAGGATCGCGTCCAGGTCTTCGAGCCAGGGTTCGGCCAGGTGGCGGATCTCGGCGTCGTTGACGAGGATGCGCTGCATGATGCGCGATTTCAACTGGGCTTCTTCCGAATCCAGCGGGCGCTGCGACGCGGCGTGCTTCAGTTGCGAGATCAGCACGGCGCAAGCGCCTTCAAGCTTGACCACGTGGTCCCAGTTGCCGACGCGGGCGGCTTCGAGCATGTCCTGGCTGGCGCGCTCGATGGCTTCGTAGTAGTTCAGCAGGGCCTTGTTCATGGGGTGGTCTCCGTTGTCGTTCGACCGGTCGATCTGGAAATGCTTCATGGTGTGCGGTCCGTCGGTCAGGCGGCGGTCTTGATGGCGATCTCGGCCCAGGCGCTGCGCAGGGGTTCGATCAGTTGAGCGCATTCGTCGAGGGCCGCCTCGTCGTTGTGCCGGTTGGCCTGGGTCAGGCGCAGCGCCAGGTAGGCATACAGGTCGTTCAGGCGCGCCGCCAGTTCACCGCCGTCCTTCAGGTTCAGGCCGGCCTTCAGGCCTTCGTCGACGATGCGCACCGCGCGGCTGATCGCACGGCCCTTCTCTTCGATCTTCTTCGCGCGCATCGCGCCACGCGCCTGGGCGATGCAATCGATCAGCCCGTCGAACAGCATCGAGATCAACTGGTGCGGCGAAGCGCCGTCGACCCCGGTGCCGACCTGCACGGCATGGTAGGCATTGCGGCCGCCGCCGAAGGGCGATGCGGAGTAGTCGGATCCGAACATGTTGTAGGCCTTGTGCGTGACTGGATGCACTGTTTATCGGCCCGCCTCGCGCCGCCTTTAGGCTGCGCGTAGCGGGTGAAACAGGGTCCATTTCAACCTCAAGTGTGAAGCGATGTTGCAGCCTGCCAAGCCCGTTCACCCTGAGCGGGGACCGAGCTTGTCGAAGGCTCGTGTCGAAGGGTTGGGCCGCAGCGCGCAGGGCTTCGACAAGCTCAGCCCGGACGGCTTGTGTGCGCAGGCTTCGACAGGCTCAGCCCGAACGGGGGGAGGGCTCAGCCCGGACGGAGGGGAGGGCTCAGCCCGGACGGAAGAGGTGCGCCTGAATGGAATGGCGCAAGCGCTGACGGACAAGATCAGCCGGTGCTCTTGTTCCAATTGGCGATCTGCTGCGAGATGTACGTGCTGAGCGTGTTCAGCCCGGCCATCTTCGTGTCGAGCGCGGTGTACTGGGCACGCAGGCGCTTCTCGGTTGCCGTCATCCGGTCGGTGATGTCGTCCTGCCGCTCCTGGTTGTCCTTCAGCGTGCTGTTCAGCCCGGTGGTGCGGGCGGCCAGCGAGCCGTTGGTGCCCAGCACCTGGTCGCCCAGCGCACGCAGCTTCTGCGCAAAGCCGTCTTTGGACGAATCGACCGTGTCGCTGTTGGCGAACGCCTTCTTCATCTCGGTCAGGTTGCCCAGTGCGCTGGTCAGCTTGGTGTCGCTGACCTTCAGCGTGCCGTCGGTCTGCATCTCCAGTCCGATCGACGACAGCGTCGGGAATGCGCTCGACGCCGTGCCGGTCCCGGTCAGCATCGTGCGCAGCTGGCGCTGCAGCGACACCGCGGTGCTGTCGCCCTGCAGCGTGCCGGCCGTCTTGGTCGCATCGTCGTACTTGGTCTGCGTCTTCAGCAGCGAAGCCAGTCCGTTGTAGGCGGCCGTGAAGTTCGTGATCGCACTCTTGATCGAGGCGTTGTCCTGCGCGACGCTCACCTGCACGTCGGCGGTGGTGACCTTCTGCAGGTTCATCGTCAGGCCCTGCACCACGTCGTTCAGCGTGTTGCTGGCCGAAGTGATCTTCAAGCCGTTGATCGTCGCCTCGGCGTCGGCCGCGGTCTGCGTGCGCTTCATCGGCGCGGTCTCGTCGGTCGTGTCGTAGGTGAAGGCCGACGGCCCCGCGCCGCTGGCCGTCACGCGAAAGCCGTTGTCGACCCCGGTCGCCTTCGACGACAGCACCAGCCGTGCGCCGCTCGAGTCGGTGACGATGGAGGCGGCCACGCTGCCGCCGGCCGCATTGATCTTGTCGCGCACGTCGGCCAGCGTGTCGGTCGAGCTGATCGCGATGTTCATCGCGCTGATGGTCGCGCGGGCCTTGAAGCCCGGCTCGCCGATGTCCCAGCTGCCGGTGTCGATGGTCAGCGAACCTTCGCCGACGACCGCACTGCTGGACGCGAAGCTGGTGCTCGCCACCGATTGCGCGGCAGCCAGTTTCTGCACGCTGACGGCATAGTTGCCGGCCGACGCGTTGGAGCCGCCCGACACGGTGACGGCCGAGGTGTCGGCCGAGGTCGCCGCCGTGGCACCCCAGGTGCCGGAGCGGGTCAGCGCGAGCGCGGCGTCGCGGAAGCTTGACACCGACGACTGGATCGATCCGTAGGCCGAGATCTTGGTCTGGACCTTCGTCGCTTCGGTCTGCAATTGCGTGACCGGCAGCTTTTCGACCGCCATCAACTTCGTGATGATCGATTCGACGTCGAGGCCGCTGCCTATCCCCGCTGATGTAACTGATGCCATGACCGTGACCTTTCGGAAAAGTGGACGGCAAGCAGAGGAAGCCTCGCTGCCACAGTCCTAAAAGAAGATGGCCCCCCAAAAGGGGAATCCGATATCGCGTGTATCGGATTCACGGTCGGCAACTTGAGGCCCCGGACGCGACTTTTTTCACTCTTTCGAGCCGCGCCCGGCGGGCGGGTCATCAACCCTTGAGCAACTGCAGCACCTGCTGCGGAAGCTGGTTGGCCTGGGCCACCATCGCGTTGCCGGCCTGTTGCAGGATCTGCGCCCGGCTGAGCGACGCGGTTTCCGCCGCGAAGTCGGCATCCATGATGCGGCTGCGGGCGGCCGACTGGTTTTCCACCGCCGTCTGCAGGTTGGAGATCACCGAGTCGAAGCGCGACTGGCTCGCACCGTAGGTGGCGCGGGTGTCGTTGACGAGGTCGAGCGCGTCGTCGATGAAGTCGATCGTGGAGGCCAGGTTGTCGGGAGACTGCGTGCTGTCGATGACGACCGTGGCGCCGGTGACCGCAACGATCGACGCGTCGACGGTCAGGTCGACCGTGGTGATGTTGATCGTGTCGTTGACCGTGGTGTTGGCGCCGACCTGGAAGGTCTGCGTGCCGGTGGACGCGAGGATCGGCTGGCCGTTGAAGGTCGTGCCGCCCAGCACCCGGGTGATTTCGTCGGACAGCTGCCGGAATTCCTTGTTCAGCGAGTCCTTGTCGCTGCCGCTGTTGGTCGAGTTGCGGGCCTGGACCGTCAGCTCGCGCATCCGTTGCAGCGCGTCGCCCACCTTGGACAACGCACCTTCAGCCGTCTGCGCCATCGAGATGCCGTCATTGGCATTGCGCACGGCGACGTTCATGCCGCGCACCTGGGCATTCATGCGCTCGGCGATGGCCAGGCCGGCGGCGTCATCCTTCGCGGAATTGACGCGAAGGCCCGACGACAGGCGCTGCATCGAGACCGCGAGCGCCGATTGGGACATGTTCAGGTTTCGCTGCGCATTCAGCGAAACGATGTTCGTGTTGATGGTTTGTGGCATGTTGCACTCCTCAAGAATCAATGACTCCCGGCGAATGCGCCGGCTCTTTCGTCTGCGGTGCGACCCGCAAGCGAACCGGCGCGACTCACCGTCGTGCACTGATCGAAAGATGTGCTCTCGCACATCGCCGCGTCAGCGTCCTCCAGTGGATCCGGACCGCGGATCCCTGGCGAGAGATCCGTGGAAGTCATTGTTCCGAGAACTGAACCCGCGCTAAACCGCGAAATGAGGGTGTTCGACCCGCCTATTCGATTCCAGAACGAGAAAGCCCCGCCCGGTGTCCCGGGCGGGGCCTTCGGAAGCGAGCCGGGGGGCTTACTTCAGCAGCGACAGCACTTGCTGCGGCAGCTGGTTGGCCTGCGCCACCATCGCCGTGCCGGCCTGCTGCAGGATCTGGGCACGCGACAGGTTCGACGTTTCAGACGCGAAGTCGGCATCGGTGATGCGGCTCTTGGCGGCCGACTGGTTCTCCACCGAGGTCTGCAGGTTGGAGATCACCGAGTCGAAGCGGTTCTGCACCGCACCGTACATGGCGCGCTCGCTGTTGATCTTGTCGATCGCGTCGTCGATCTTGTCGATCGTCGAAGCGATGTTGTCGGCGGATTGCGTGCTGTCGATCTTGGCGCCGGTGGCGTCGGTGATGCTGGCATCGGCCGTCATGTCGGTCGTCGTCACCACGATCGTGTCGTTGGTGGTGGTGTTGGCGCCGATCTGGAAGGTCTTCGCGCCGGCGCTGGCACCGATGATGGTGATGCCGTTGAAGGTGGTGCCGCCCAGCACGCGGGTGATTTCCGACGACAGCTGCTGGAATTCCTTGTCCAGCGAATCCTTGTCGCTGTCGCCGTTGGTGCCGTTGCGGGCCTGCACGGCGAGTTCACGCATGCGTTGCAGCGAGTCGCCGACCTTGCCCAGCGCGCCTTCAGCGGTCTGCGACAGCGAGATGCCGTCGTTGGCATTGCGGATCGCGACGTTCATGCCGCGGACCTGGGCGCCCATGCGCTCCGAGATCGAGAGGCCGGCGGCGTCGTCCTTGGCGCTGTTGACGCGCAGGCCGGAAGACAGGCGCTGCATCGAGATCGACAGCTGGTTCTGGGTGCTCGACAGGTTGCGTTGAGCGTTCAGCGAAGTAACGTTGGTATTGACTGACATGACCATTTGAAAATCTCCAATAACGGTTGAACTGAGACCCGGCATGAGCGCCGGCATTGCCTCGGCAGATGGGTGTCTACCGTGATCCTCTCTGCCTAAACGACCGCGCGTCCCTGGGGTTGCGCGGCTTGCTGCGCCCGGCCCTCTTGGCTCCGGACCCCGGCGCCGTAGTTGCGTCGCCGATGGAGGCTTTATCGGACCGCCACTTTCGAGACTTGAGACCCGGCCTCCAAAATTTCGACGGGATCCCTCGAACAGAGGGGTGAGAACCCGGCTTCTATCTGCACTTGCGGCCGGAACTTGAGGGGTCGAACGGACGTTTCGAGATGTGTCGCGCGCCCCGCAAGCGCAGAACTGGCGGGCGTCTGCCGCCCTTCTCCGCAAGACCGGCGCGAGGCGGATTCCTAGAATTTCCGCATCCTTCCACGGGGCGTGCCACGCGCGCCATCACGATGCAGACCAAGCCCCACAAGCCCTCGAAGCCACGCGCCGCCCCGGTGCCGCCGTTCATGCGCAACGCGAAGCACGACTGGGAAGAAGGCCTGGCGCTTGCGAAGGCCGGCGAGTGGACGCGTGCCGAGCGCGCCTTCCAGCGCGCCGCCGAGCGCGAGCCGCAAGACCATGTCTACCTGGTGAACCTGGCGCGCGCGCAGTTGCAGAACGGCACGCTGGACAAGGCCCTGCAGACGGCCCGCGCCGCGCTCGACATGAAGCCGGACGATCCGGTGGCCCGGCTGCTCGCCGCCGAATGCCTGGGGGCGCAGCACCGCGATGCCGAGGCGGCCCTGTGCCTGCAGCAGCAGCCCGAGCAGACGCCGCGCACCACCGAGTACTACCAGGCGCTCGGCATGGCGCTCTTCAATTCGAACCAGCACCAGGCCGCCATCGGCGCGCTGTTCCAGGCGCTCGCGGGCAACATCGACCATGCGCTGTCGCACTTCCGGCTCGGGCTGGCGTTCAACTCGCTGGGCATGAAGGCCGAGGCCACCGAATGCCTGCGCACCTCGCTCGTGCTCGGCCTGGGCCCGGGCGACCTGGCTGCGCAAAGCGTGCTGACCTTCATCGAGCGCGAGCTGTGCCGCTGGGACCATGCACGGGAGGACCTCGCGGCCCTGGAGCGCATGGCCGCATCGCTGCCGAACGACGCGGTGCGCTGGGCCGCCGTGTTCGCGCAGGTCACGCTGACCGCCGACCCGCAGGCCCAGCTGCGCGTCGCCCGCTCCTGCTGGCGTTTCCACACCCGCGCGATCAAGCCGTTCGCGCCGGTCGCGCCGCGCCCGCTGCCCGAGCGGTTGCGCGTCGGCTTCGTCTCGGCCGACTTCCACCACCATGCCACCGCGATCCTGATGGCCGAGGTGTTCGAGAAGCTCGACCGAGGCCAGTTCGACATCACGCTGTACTCGCACGGCCCGGAAGACGGCAGCGACATGCGCCAGCGCCTGCGCCGCGCGGCCGACCGCTTCGAAGACGTCAGCAAGCGCAGCGACCTCGAAGTGGCGCAGCAGATCCGCAACGATCGGATCGACGTGCTGGTCGACCTGAAGGGCCACACCCGCGATGGCCGGCTGAAGATCTTCGGCCACCGCCCTGCCCCGGTGCAGGCCACCTTCCTCGGCTTCCCCGGCACCACCGGCGCCGACGCGATCGACTATTTCATCGGCGACCCCATCGTCTCGCCGCTCGAACATGCCGCGCACTACAGCGAGAAGCTGGCGCTGATGCCCGGCTGCTACCAGCCGAACGACCGCCAGCGGCCGCTGCCCGGCCCGTACACCCGCGCCCAGGCCGGCCTGCCGGAGGACGCCTTGGTGCTGTGCGGCTTCAACCAACCGTTCAAGCTGTCGCCCGAGGTGTTCGACGTCTGGTGCCGGCTGCTGCACCAGGTTCCGGATTCGGTGCTGTGGCTGCTGCAGTGGAACGAGCATGCGCCGGCCCTGCTGCGGGCCGAGGCCGAGGCGCGCGGCATCGACCCGCAGCGCCTGGTGTTCGGCCCGAAGGTCGGGCTGCGCGAACACCTGAGCCGCCTCGCGCTGGCCGACCTGTTCATCGATGCCTGGCCCTGCAATGGCCACACCACCGCCAGCGACGCGCTGTGGGCCGGCGTGCCGGTCGTCACCTACGCCGGCCAGGCCTTCGCATCGCGCGTGGCCGCCAGCCTGCTCGACGCCGTCGGCCTGCCGCAACTGGCCTGCAGCACGCTGGCCGACTACGAAGCCCGCATCGTCGACCTTGCCGGCGACGCCGCCGCACGGCAGGCCCTGCGCGACCACCTGGTGGCCGCCCGCGACAGCGCAGCGCTGTTCGACAGCGACACCTGGACCCGCGACTTCGGTCGCCTGCTGCGCGCCATGGCCGAACGCTGGTCGCAAGGCAAGCCGGCCCGGCACATCGTGCTGGCCAGCGAACACCTCGAAGGAGCCACCGCATGAACGGCCTGCCCGCCATCCACCTGTGCATCGTCCAGCCCGGGGGCTACGTGCATTCGCTCGGCTTCCTGGACCAGGCGCGCTACTTCCGCCACCAGTTCCGCCGCATGGGCGCCGAGGTGAGCCTCGCGAAGAACCGGCTGCGCCATGACGCGGTCAACTTCGTGTTCGGAGCGCACCTCGGCTTCGACGCCGCGCTGCGCGAGCGCCACACCTGCGTGTTCGTGAACCTGGAACAACTGGGCCGCGGCGGCGCGCCGGTCGGCGACGACTACCTGAAGCTGCTGGCCGGCTCGGCGGTCGTCGAGTACGACGCCGACAACATCGCCGCCTACACCGCCCACGCCGACGACGTGCCGGTGTTCCCGCTGCTGTTCGCCCCGTACCTGAAGCCGGCGCAGCCCATGCCGCTGGAAGAGCGCCCGATCGACCTGCTGTTCATCGGCAGCATGAACCCGCGCCGGCTCGACATGCTCAAGCGCATCGAGGCCACCGGCCGGCGCGTCGCGAAGTTCGACCACCCGCTGTACGGGCCCGAGCGCGACCAGGTGATCCTGCAGGCCAAGGCCGTCGTGAACCTGCACTTCTACCCGACCAGCCGTTTCGAGCAGGCGCGCGTGTCGCACTGCCTGTCGCTGGGCACGCCGGTGCTGTCGGAACGCCGGGCGCAGACCCGCCCGCACGAGGCCTTCGAGGACTGCGTGAGCTGGTTCGACGAGTCCAGCCTGGAGGCGGTGTTCGGGCAGCATGTCGGCACGCCGGCGTTCTACGAGCAGGCGCGCGCGCAACTGCAGCGCTTCGAGGCGGCCGAGCCGATCGAGGCCTATGCCGACATCCTCGCGTTCGCCGCCGGCTATGCGCGCGTGCACCAGGAGCGCCGGCCGCAGACGCCGTGGCAGCCGTCGCGCATCAACCTCGGCTCGGGCAAGGATTACAAGCCGGGCTGGCTGAACGTCGACATCCTCGAGCGCGCGCAGCCCGACCTGGTGCTCGACCTCGGCCAGCCGGTGCAGTGGCCGCACCGCGCGAGTTCGTCGTACGGCGGCGAGATGCAGCTGGACGCCGGCAGCATCGACACCATCTTCGCGAACAACGTGCTCGAGCACGTGCCCGACCTGCCGATGCTGATGGGCAACTGCCTCGCGCTGCTGAAGACCGGCGGCCAGTTCATCATCGAGGTGCCGTACGAGCACGCCGCAACCGCCTGGCAGGACCCGACCCACCTGCGCGCGCTGAACGAGAAGTCGTGGCTCTACTACACCGACTGGTTCTGGTACCTCGGCTGGTTCGAGCACCGCTTCCAGCTGGCGCAGTTCCACTACCTCGACGACGCGCTGCGTGAATGCCCGAAGGAGCGCGCCGCCTTCATGCGGGTCGTGCTGGCCAAGGTCGAAACCTCGCTGCGCGAGCGCACCACCGCGCGGGTGATGCGGGCCGATTTCGCGCTGCCGGACGACATGTCCGACAGCTATGCGGAGGATCTGGCAGCCATCTCGGCCTGAAAGACCCCTCCAGGGATGGAAAAGACCGCCTCGGCGGTCTTTTTTTTGTTCTGCGACAAGCACTTGCGCTCGCGCATCAGCTTCCCTGGCAGGCGTGTAGGAATTTGCCTGACAAGGGTGATGGAAGAAGCTGGACTCAAGCCACAGAACTGACCTGATGTTTGGGTCCAGATCGCTTCTTCACAATCCGTTCCACGTTGAGACAAGTCGCAAGCAAACCGCAACACACACCAAGGAACGAGACATGAACGCCGACCAAATCCTGACCGAGATCCGTGAAGCCAACCTGTCGTACCTGATGCTGGCGCAGAGCCTGATCCGCAGCGACCGCGAGCAAGCCCTGTACCGCCTGGGCATCAGCGACGAAAGCGCCTCGCTGATCGGCCTGCTGACCCCGGCCCAGATGATGAAGGTGGCGGCGAGCAACACGCTGCTGTGCCGCTTCCGCATGGACGACGACCTGGTCTGGGGCCTGCTGACCAACCATGGCAAGACCGCGTCGAACGACACGACGAGCCGCCTGCACGCCAGCATCCTGATGGCCGGCCGCCACCACGAAGCCGCCTGACGCCAGCGACCGCCGCGACCACACCAAGAATCAAGGAGAGAGACATGAGCCGCACCAAGAGCATCCTGACCGAAGCCAAGCAGATCGAACGCGCCATCACGCTGATCAACCTGGGCGCGCGCCTGCAGGTGCTGGAATCGGAAACCGACCTGTCCTACGAGCGCCTGCTGCGCCTCTACAAGGAAGTTTCCGGCAAGTCGCCGAGCAAGGGCCAGCTGCCCTTCTCCACCGACTGGTTCATGACCTGGCAACCGAACATCCATGCTTCGCTGTTCCTGAACATCCACGAATACCTGAACAAGGTGGCCGTGATGGACGAGATCGACACCGTCATCAAGGCCTACCAGCTGTACTCCGAGCAGACCCAGGCGCAGGGCCTGGAAGCGCTGCTTTCGGTGACCCGCGCCTGGCGCCTGGTCAAGTTCGTCGACAACGGCATGCTGACGATGACCAAGTGCTCGAAGTGCGGCGGCCATTTCGTCAGCCACCCGCACGAGATTTCCAAGCATTACGTGTGCGGCCTGTGCAACCCGCCGGCGCGCGCCGGCAAGGGCAAGGCCAGCGGCGGCATCCAGATGCACTGAAAGACGGCAGATGCCCCTCAAGTCGAGCGGCGGACCGTCGATAACCTTCTCAACGTTTTCTGTTTTTCCCTGGGTAGTGTGAGTTAGCGACTTTTGTTTTCCTGATCTCCTCCTGGCGCTGAAAAGTGCTTTCAACGGGTCCCACGGGGCCCGTTTTCTTTTGGTTGGCAGGTTTTGCCCTGCGTGGCATGCCGGGTCTCGCTTCGGGTGGCATTGCCGGGTCTCGCCCCGGCGGGCGAGTCACTTTCATTTGCTGGCTCAAATGAAAGTAACCAAAGCAAAGCGCCTCAACACACACCATACGGTTCGTTCTGGCTCGCTGCGGACAACACGGCCACGCCGCTGCTCTCCCACCTTGCTTGGGATTGTTGCCCTTCCTTTTTCCTCACACGCCCCGCTTCGGGTTGCCGTAGCCGTAGCCCGAATACCAATCCGGGGTCCAGGCGATGCGCAGCGAGCTGGACGGGAAGAACGCACAACAATCCCAACCACGGTGGAGGTCTAGCGGCGTGGCCGTGTTGTCCGCAGCGTGCAGAACGAACCGTATGGTGTTCGGGTTCAAGCGCCTTTGCTTTGGTTACTTTCATTTGGCAAGACAAATGAAAGTGACTCGCCCGCCGGGGCGAGACCCGGCAGCAGCCTCACGCAGTGAAGAAGCTCCACTCCGCAGAGGCCCCCTCGCGCAGCGAGAAGCATCATTTTTTCCAGCGCTGTTCGAGCGATTGCCGCCCCCCCACCCCCCCGACACTCAAGTGACTGGGGTCAGGGCCGATAACGGTCCGAGACATGCGCCGGACACGGGCGTGCACCCCACCCACACGGAACACCCTGGATCATGTTCGTCCTCATCGGTTACGCGGTTGCCCTCGGGTGCATCTTCGGCGCCTACGTCCTGCACGGCGGCAACATGAGCGTGATCATCCACGCGCTGCCGACCGAGCTGATGGCCATCCTGGGCGGCGCGCTGGGTGCCTTCGTCGTGAACAACCAGCCGAAGGTGCTGAAGGCGACGCTGGCCGCGCTGCCGACGCTGCTGAAGGGCTCCAAGTATTCGAAAGCCCGCTACATGGAGCTGCTCGCGCTGCTCTACGACATCCTGCAGAAGGCGCGCAAGGAAGGCCTGATGTCGATCGAGAACGACGTCGAGCGTCCGCACGAATCGGCCCTCTTCAAGAAGTACGCGACGGTGGGCAACGACCACCACGTGGTCGAGTTCATCACCGACTACCTGCGCATGATGGTCTCGGGCAACCTGAACGCCCACGAGATCGAAAGCCTGATGGACAGCGAGATCGATACCCACCACCACGAAGCGCATGCGCCCGCCGCGGCGATCGCCCGGCTGGCCGGCGCACTGCCGGCGTTCGGCATCGTCGCCGCGGTGCTCGGCGTCGTGAACACGATGGGCTCGGTCGGCCAGCCGCCGGCGATCCTCGGCGGCATGATCGGCTCGGCGCTGGTCGGCACCTTCCTCGGCATCCTGCTGGCCTATGCGGTCGCGGAGCCGCTGGCCGGGCTGATGGAACAGAAGAACGACGAGAACGGCAAGGAGCTGCAGTGCATCAAGACCACGCTGCTCGCGAGCATGCAAGGCTATGCGCCGCAGGTGGCAGTGGAGTTCGGCCGCAAGGTGCTGTATTCGGCCGACCGCCCGACCTTCGCCGAGCTCGAAGGCCATGTGAAGGGAAAGAAGTGACCTCCAAGAAGAAGGACGCTCCGTAATGGCCGGCGATTCGAAGAAGCTGCAGCCGATCATCATCAAGCGCATCAAGAAGGGCGGTCACGGCGCCCATGGCGGCGCGTGGAAGATCGCCTATGCCGACTTCGTCACGGCGATGATGGCGTTCTTCCTGCTGATGTGGCTGCTCGGCTCGACCACCGAGGGCGACAAGAAAGGCATCGCCGACTATTTCCAGGCGCCGCTGAAGGTGGCGCTGCTGAGCGGCGGCAGCGGCTCGGGCGATTCGTCGCACGTGATCAAGGGCGGCGGCACCGACCTGACCCGCAGCGGCGGGCAGGTCAAGCGCGGCGACAACGCGTCGCGCAGCACCATCAACCTCTCCGCGGTCAAGGCCGAGCAGCGCCAGGCCGAGGCGCAGCGCCTGCAGGCGCTGAAGCAGCATGTCGAGGACGTGCTGGCCGGCAACCCGAAGCTGGCCGCGCTCAAGTCGCAGATCCGGCTGGACATGACGCCCGACGGCCTGCGCATCCAGATCGTCGACGACCAGAACCGACCGATGTTCGACAGCGGCAGCGCGATGGTCAAACCCTACATGCGCGAGCTGCTGCAGGAGATCGGCGGCGTGCTGGCCGAGGTGCCGAACCGGCTGACGCTCGAAGGCCATACCGACGCCGCGCCGTTCGGTGGCGGCGAGCGCGGCTACAGCAACTGGGAGTTGTCGTCGGACCGTGCCAATGCGTCGCGTCGCGAGCTGCTGCTGGGCGGGTTGCCCGAAGACCGCATGCTGCGGGTGCAGGGCCTCGCGTCGAGCGCGCTGTTCGACCGCAACGACCCGTTGAGCCCGACCAACCGGCGCATCAGCATCATCGTGATGAACCGCGAGGCGGAGGACCGTTTCTTCCAGACCACGCCCTTGATGCCGGAGCCCGAGGCACCGGCCGCCGAGGCGGCGACGACGCCGCCCTCAACTTCCGCCGCCACTGCCCGATAACTGCCGCAAGCAGCCGTTTCCAGGCTCCGCCCCGTACCCACCGCCCCAAGCGACCCAGCGAGGACTCTCATGAGCACCGATTTGAAATTCCTGATCGTCGACGACTTCTCGACCATGCGCCGCATCGTGCGCGGTCTGCTGAAGGAGATCGGCTACAACAACGCCGAAGAGGCCGAGGATGGCGCGGTGGCGCTGAACATGCTGAAGAACGCGAAGTTCGACTTCGTCGTCAGCGACATCAACATGCCGAACATGAACGGCTTCGAGCTGCTGACGGCGGTGAAGGCCGATGCGAGCCTGAAGCACATTCCGGTGCTGATGGTGACCGCCGAGGCACGCAAGGAAGACATCGTGCGGGCGGCGCAAGACGGCGCGGCCGGCTACATCGTCAAGCCCTTCACGAAGGCCACGCTGGAAGAAAAAGTCCAGAAGATCATGCAGAAGCTGGCCACTGCGGCCTGATGCCGGACCAGCCCCCCGATTCACAAGGGAACTCATCATGAAGATGGACACGATGGCCACGCTGGCCCCGACGGTGCCTGCGGCGTCGCCCGAGGTTTTCCAGCAGCTCGGCGTGATCACGCGCCAGTTGCACGACACGCTGATGCAGCTGGGCGTGATGCCCAAGCTGCGGACCGCAGCCGACAACCTGCCCGACGCGCGCAGCCGCCTGAACTACATCGCCGAGAAGACCGGCGCGGCGGCGAACAAGGTGCTGAATTCGGTCGACCAGGCCAAGCTGGAGCACGCGAACATCGCCTCCGAGACGCGCCGCCTGGCGGCCGCCATCGTGGCCGACCCGGTGAAGGCGGTGGCCTCGGGTTCGGTGATGAATTTCGTCGGTGACGTCGAGGCCGCCACGGCGCGCATCGACGTGCACCTGACCGACATCATGATGGCGCAGGATTTCCATGACCTGACCGGCCAGGTGGTGGCCAAGGTCGTCGCACTGGCGTCCGACCTGGAAGACAGCCTGGTCAAGCTGCTGGTGCAGGCGGCACCGCCGGAGCAAGTGCAGAAGGTGGAGTCGTCGATTCTCAACGGGCCGGTGGTGAATCCGGAAGGGCGGACCGACGTGGTGGCCAACCAAGGCGAAGTCGACGACCTGCTGGCGAGCCTCGGGTTCTGAACCTCGTCCCGGTGGGGACTCGCTGCGCGCGAGGGCTGTCTTCGCTGCGGGCGAGGTCTGGTTCACTGCGTGGCATTGCCGGGTCTCGCCCCGGCGGGCGAGTCACTTTCATTTGCTGGCTCAAATGAAAGTAACCAAAGCAAAGCGCCTCAACACACACCATACGGTTCGTTCTGCTCGCTGCGGACAACACGGCCACGCCGCTGCTCTCCCACCTTGCTTGGGATTGTTGCCCTTCCTTTTTCCTCACACGCCCCGCTTCGGGTTGCCGTAGCCGTAGCCCGAATACCAATCCGGGGTCCAGGCGATGCGCAGCGAGCTGCTTGGGAAAAGAACGCACAACAATCCCAACCAAGCCACGATGTGCAGCGGCGTGGCCGTGTTGTCCGCAGCGAGCCAGAACGAACCGTATGGTGTTCGGGTTCAGGCGCCTTTGCTTTGGTTACTTTCATTTGGCAAGACAAATGAAAGTGACTCGCCCGCCGGGGCGAGACCCGGCGCAGCCTCACGCAGTGAATAGAAGCCCCAACGCAGTGTTCACTCGCTGCCAACAAGCCCGTTGCGGATCGCATAAACCGTCATCTCGGAGTTGTTCGACAGCCCCAGCTTCTCGAGCACCCGCGCGCGATAGACGCTCACCGTCTTCGGACTGAGCATCAGCTCCTCCGCGATGTCCGACAGCCGCTTGCCCGACGCGATCATCACCAGGGTCTGCAATTCCCGGTCGGACAGCTTCTCGTGCGCCGCCTCGCTGGTCGGCGTCGTCAGGCTCTCGACCAGCATCTGCGCGATCTCGGGCGTCACGTACTTGCGGCCCTGCCCCACGGTGCGCACCGCGGCCACGATGGTCGCCGGGTCGCCGCCCTTGTTCACATAGCCGAACGCGCCCGCCCGCAAGGCGCGGATCGCGTACTGGTCCTCGGGGTACATCGACACCACCAGCACCCGCATCGTCGAACCCTCGTCCTTCAACACGTGCAGCACGTCCAGGCCGCTGCGGCCCGGCAGGTTGATGTCGAGCACCAGCACGTCGCAGCCGCCGGTCGTGCGCAGCAGCGAGCGCAGCTCGGTGTAGTCGCCGGCCTCGCCGATCACCTCGATGTCCGGGGCGTCCGACAAGGTGTCGCGGATGCCGCGCCGGATCAGCGCATGGTCGTCGCACAGGATCACTTTGATCATCAGATGTTCCCCCACACCGTCGGGTCGTATGGCGCCGACGGCTCCTCGGCGATCTCGAAGTCCAGCTCTTCCGATGTCATCTCGAGCGGCACCGACAGGATCAGCGTCGTCCCCGCCGGCCCGCTGCTCAGGTCCACCCATCCGCCCACCGTGCCGGCCCGCTCGTGCAGCCCGCGGATGCCGAACGAGCGCGCCTTCGCGAGGTCGTCCTGGTTCAGGCCGCGGCCGTTGTCGCTGATCTCGAGCGACAGCACCCCGCCGGCCAGCGTCAGGTCGATCTGCACATGGCTCGCGTGCGCATGCTTGGTCACGTTGGTCAGCGCCTCCTGCGCGGTGCGGTACGCCACCAGCGGCACGCCGGCCGGCAAGGTCAGGTGGTCGTAGCGGCTGCGGAACTCGCAGGTCACGCCGGTGCGCTTCTCGAAACGGCTCGCCATCCACTGCAGCGCGGCCACCAGGCCCTGCTCCAGGATCGCCGGGCGCAGGTTGTGCATCACCCGCTGGCTCGCCTCGATCGCATGGCTCACCGTCTCGAGCGCCGAATTGACCCGCGCCAGCACCTCGGGCGAATCGGAATGCCGCGCAATCCAGGCCAGGTCGAACTTCAGCGCGGTCAACGAACCGCCGACGTCGTCGTGGATCTCGCGCGCGATCGCCGCCCGCTCCGATTCGACGCTGGTCTGCAAGTGCTGCGCAAGCTCGTGCACCCGCTGCTTCTGCTCGCCGAGCTCGCGGTCGGCGCGCTGGCGCGCCAGCAGCAGCTCGTGCGCCTCGACCGCATGCAGCAGCGCCGGCACCAGCCGCGCCAGGTTGTTCTTCAGCAGGTAGTCGCTGGCGCCGTTGCGCATCGCCTCGACCGCGGTGTCTTCGCCGATCTCGCCCGACACCAGGATGAACGGGATGCTGCGCCCGCTCGCCTTCAGCAGGTCGAGCGCCACCAGGCCCGAAAAGCCCGGCAGGTTGTAGTCGGACACGATGATGTCCCACTCCTGCGACGGCTCCAGCGCCTGCAGGAACTCCAGCTCCGAATCGACCCGGATCGCGTCGACGTCGAGCCCGCCGCGGCGCAGGTGGGCCAGCGTCAGGTGGTGGTCGAGCTCGGAATCCTCCAGGTGCAGGAGTCGCAGGCGCTGCTCGGACAGAGGCGGTGACATGGTCCGCAGTATGCCAAGCAACCGGCGCGCGGGTGCCAACTTCGCACGCTCGCGGCAGCCCTTCGAATTGGCGGCACTTTTCGCCGGTGATTGGGCTAATGCTTTCCCGCCCCCTGCCGAAAATGCCTGACAGATATCACGCCTTGCGCAGGAGCTCCCCTGCGCAGCGCCCGATCCCTCACTTTCGAGCGGAGATTTTGGATGCAGATGAACGACGCCAACGATGCCGGCATGCCACCCGCCCCCGCGGGCATGGCATTGCTCGCCGCCGCCGACCTGCAGGACCACCTGATGTCGGCCACCAACGACCTGGAACGCCTTCAGGCCCTGCTGGCCGACGCCTGCGACACGCTGATGCAGCGCTTCTACGGCGCCTCGGAGCAGATCCGCACCCTGCGCGAACGCCCCCACTCGGGGGAAGAAAGCGACGAAGTGTTCAGCGGCGTCATGCAGGACCTGGGCGGCGCGGTCACCGCGCTGCAGTTCCAGGACATGGCCTCCCAGCTGATCCACCACACCAACCGCCGGTTGCGCAGCTGCGTCGACCGGCTGGCCCGCGAGGCCTTCGCGGATGACGAAGACGGTGAGACCGTGGTCGAGGAAGCCCCGTTGCGACCCAACCCGGTGACCCAGGCCGAGATGGACGTCGGATCCATCGAGTTGTTCTAGGCCGCCCTCAAGACTCCAGTCCACCTACCGAAACAGTTTTCGAGAAATCCGGAGAAACCCATGCATTCCATCCTCGCGGTCGACGATTCGGCCTCCATGCGCCAGATGGTGTCCTTCACGCTGAAGAGCGCCGGCTACAACGTCGTCGAGGCCGTCGACGGCCAGGACGCGTACGAGAAGACCAGCGGTCGCGACTTCGACCTCGTGCTGACCGACCAGAACATGCCCCGCATGGACGGCATCAGCCTGACGAAGAAGCTGCGCGACAACCCGAAGTTCAAGAGCACGCCGATCCTGATCCTGACGACCGAGTCGAGCGACCAGATGAAGCAGGCGGGCCGCAGCGCCGGTGCCACCGGCTGGCTGGTCAAGCCCTTCGATCCGGCCAAGCTGATCGAAGTCATCAAGAAGGTCGTGCGCTGAGCCCCGGCTCGAGCGAACGACTCCTTCCCGCACCGACAACATAACGACATCCATCCAGGAGCACGCCATGGGCGAGATGACCTCCGAAGGCTCTCAGCTGAGCGCCGGCATCGACCTGAGCCAGTTCTATCAGGTCTTCTTCGAAGAAGCGGGCGAGAACCTCGACCGCATGGAGAAGCTGCTGCTCGACCTCGACATCGAGTCGGCCGACGACGAGGAGCTCAACGCGATCTTCCGTTGCGCGCACTCGATCAAGGGCGGCGCCGCGACCTTCGGTTTCTCCGACGTCGCCGAGCTGACGCACCAGATGGAGACGCTGCTGGACAAGCTGCGCCGCCATGAACTGACCCCGACCGCGCCGATGGTCGACGTGCTGCTGCAATCGGGCGACGCGCTGCGCGCCCAGCTGGCACGCCACCAGGGCAACGGCGGCGACGAGCTGGACACCACCGAGCTGCTGTTCAACATCCGCGCGATGGTGGCCGGCGAAGCGCCGCCCGTCGTGGTCGCGGCGCCCGCCGCCCCGGCCGAGAAGCCGAAGGCCGCCGCGCCGGCGTCGACGATGCCCGCGCCGTCGGCACCCAACCATGCGCGCGTGCTCGAGCTGCGCGTCGGTCCGCTGAAGAACCTGGCGGACGCCGACAACCTGGTCGAGCTCTTCAAGGAAATCACCGACCTCGGCACCATCGAGCCGCTGGACAACGGCATGTCGGCCGACGGCATGCGCCGTTTCAAGATCTGCACGACCAGCAGCGACAGCGACCTGCTGGACCTGTTCACCTTCCACGTGGCGCGCGAGCAGGTCTCGCTGCTGCCGCTCGGCCCGGGCTACGGCTTCCACGACGGCGCGCCGGGCGCGCCGGCGGCCGCCGCGCCGAGCGAGGCCGAGCTCGGCTACGGCTTCTTCGACGACGCCCCGGGCGCACCGAACACCGTCGCGGCACCGGCCGCCGATGCGGCACCGGCCGGCGACGCCGGCACGCCGGTCGAGTCCGCCAAGCCGGTCGCGAAGCCCGCACCCAAGGCCGAGAAGGCGCCGGCCGCCGCGGTCGAGGCGTCGACGCTGCGCGTGTCGGTCGAGAAGGTCGACCAGCTGATCAACCTGGTCGGCGAACTCGTGATCACCCAGGCCATGCTGGCCCAGAACAGCCAGGGGCTCGACCCGGCGCTGTACCAGCAGCTGGCCTCCGGCCTGGCCGACCTGGACCGCAACACCCGCGATCTGCAGGAATCGGTGATGTCGATCCGCATGATCCCGATGTCGATGGTGTTCAGCCGCTTCCCGCGCATGCTGCGCGACCTGGCCGCCAAGCTCGGCAAGAAGGTCGACTTCGTGACGCTCGGCGAAGCCACCGAACTGGACAAGGGCCTGGTCGAGAAGATCACCGACCCGCTGACCCACCTGGTGCGCAACAGCTGCGACCACGGCATCGAGACCCCGGCCGACCGCGTCGCCAAGGGCAAGCCCGAGACCGGCACCATCACGCTGAGCGCGTCCCACCAGGGCGGCTCGATCGTCATCGAGGTGCGCGACGACGGCCGCGGCCTGTCGCGCGACAAGCTGCTGAAGAAGGCCCGCGAGCGCGGCATCCCGGCACCGGACTCGATGACGGACCAAGAGGTGTGGGGCCTGATCTTCGCGCCCGGCTTCTCGACCGCCGACGTGGTCACCGACGTGTCCGGCCGCGGCGTCGGCATGGACGTGGTCAAGAAGAACATCACCGCGCTGGGCGGCACCGTCGAGATCGATTCGGCCGAAGGCTACGGCATGCGCGTCTCGGTGCGCCTGCCGCTGACGCTGGCCATCATGGACGGCATGTCGGTGGGCGTCGGCGAAGAGGTCTACATCCTCCCGCTGTCGTCGGTGATCGAATCGTTCCAGGTGCAGCCCGACATGGTCAAGACGATCGGCGGCTCCGGCCGCGTGGTCGAGGTGCGCGACGAGTACATGCCGGTGCTGGAGATGGAGCACGTCTTCAACGTGCCGCGCTTCGACTTCGAGCACGTCAGCGGGATCATGGTGGTGGTCGAGGCCGAAGGCGGGCGCGTCGCGCTGCTGGTCGACGAGCTGCTCGGGCAGCAGCAGGTCGTCGTGAAGAACCTCGAGGCCAACTACCGCAAGGTCAACGACGTGTCGGGCGCCACCATCATGGGCGACGGCCGCGTGGCGCTGATCCTGGACGTCGGCAGCCTGGTGCGCCGTTCGCGCCACTGAGCTTCGCCGTTCATTCTTCTCCCAACCTTTTCCGGAGCTCGACGATGAAGTTGAATGACGTTCGAGTCGGCGCGCGCCTGGGAGGCGGTTTCGCCGTCACCCTCGCGTTGCTGTGCCTGATCATGGTGGTGGGCGTGTGGCGCCTGAGCACCATCGCCCAGGCCACCCAGCAGATGATGGCCGAGCCGCTCGCGAAGGAGCGGCTGGCGACCGAATGGGCGCGCAACGTGTCGATCGGCGCCACGCGCGGCAAGGCGATTGCCAAGAATGCCGACGGCACGCTCGAAGCGCTGTTCTCCGAAGAGGCCAAGGCCTCGACGGTGCGCGCCAACGAGATCATCCAGGCGCTGAAGGCCTTCCCGACCACGTCCGAAGAGCAGCTGCTGCTCGACCGCATCGGCGAGGCGCGCAAGACCTACCTCGCGGCCCGCGACGGGTTGATGGCGGCCAAGCGCGCCGGCAACGCCGAGGAAGCCACGCGCATCTATGAGAGCAGCTTCCAGGTTGCCTCGCCGGCGTACATCGCCGCGATGACCGCCTACGTGGACCACCAGAGGAAGAACATCGACGTGATGGCGAAGCAGATCGACGCCGACGCCGCACGCGGCCGCCTGCTGATCGGCGTGACCGGCTGCCTGGCACTGGTGTTCGGCGCCGTGTTCGCCTGGCTGCTGACGCGCTCGATCACCGTGCCGGTGGCCGAGGCGGCCCGCCTGGCCGACGCGGTGACCGGCGGCGACCTGTCGCGCCGGGTCACGGCCGAGGGCCGCGACGAGATCGCCGGCCTGATGCGCTCGCTCGGCAAGATGAACGCCAGCCTGCGCGACATGGTCACGCAGGTGCGCCAGTCGGCCGACAGCATCCAGGTGGCGAGCGGCGAGGTCGCGACCGGCAACCAGGACCTGAGCGCGCGCACCGAGCAGACCGCGTCGAACCTGCAGCAGACCGCGTCGTCGATGGGCCACCTGACCGGCACCGTCAAGCAGACCGCCGACTCGGCCCGCACCGCCAACCAGCTGGCCTCGTCGGCGCAAGGCGCCGCAGGCAAGGGCGGCGAGGTGGTGTCGCAGGTCGTCTCGACGATGAACGACATCCATGCGAGCTCGAAGAAGATCGCCGACATCATCGGCGTGATCGACGGCATCGCGTTCCAGACCAACATCCTGGCGCTGAACGCCGCGGTGGAAGCAGCCCGTGCCGGCGAACAGGGCCGCGGCTTCGCGGTGGTGGCCAGCGAAGTGCGCAGCCTGGCGCAGCGCAGCGCGCAGGCGGCCAAGGAGATCAAGAGCCTGATCGATGCATCGGTCGACAAGGTCGACTCCGGTTCGCGCCTGGTGGCGGATGCCGGCCAGTCGATGACCGAGATCGTCAACAGCGTGCGCCGCGTCACCGACATCATCGGCGAGATCACGTCGGCGGCGTCGGAGCAGAGCGACGGCATCGGCCAGGTCAACACCGCGGTGACGCAGCTCGACCAGATGACGCAGCAGAACGCCGCGCTGGTGGAGCAGTCGGCCGCGGCCGCCGAGTCGCTGAAGGAGCAGGCGCTGCGGCTGTCGGGCGTGGTGTCGGTGTTCCGGCTGACCGCCTGAAAAAGATGACCTGAAGAGCGCCCCCGAAGCGCCCTGTTCGTTCTCAATAGGAGCGCTGCATGCAGTTCAGTTTCCGCAACGCCCGCATCGGCACCCGGCTCGGGCTGGTCTTCAGCCTGCTGGTGCTGCTGATGGTGCTGGCCACCGGCTATGGCGCGATCAAGCTGAAGCAGACCACGTCGACGCTGAAGCGCCTGTCGGCCACCGAATGGCAGATGACGCAGCTGGCGCGCGAATGGAATGCGCAGGCCGCGATGAACACGCTGCGCGCGACCACCAATGCGCGGCTCGGGACGGGCGAATTCTCCGACGAGCTGACGAAGCAGTCGAAGTCCACGCTGGCCGCGAACGCCGAGACGATCGGGAAGATCGAGTCGCTGGTGTCGGATCCCGAGACGAAGGCGCTGTTCGACAAGGCGGTGAACGCACGCAAGGTCGCGCTCGCGTTCGATCCGCAGCTCGACGCGCTGAAGAACAGCGGCGACTTCGTCGCGCTCGAAGGGCTGCTGGCCGGCGACTACGAGAAGACCCACAAGGCCTACCAGGCCGCCGTCGACGAACTCGCCGCGCTGGCCACGGCCCGCGCCGGCGCCGCGCAGGAACACGCAGAGTCCGGCACCAACCTCGCGGCCACCGTGGTCGGCGTGCTGGTGCTGGTGTGCGTCGGCGTGGCCGGCGGCTTCGGCTGGTGGCTGACGCGCTCGATCGCCGTGCCGATCGGCGAAGCGGTGCGGCATGCCCGCGCGATTGCCGGCGGCGACCTGTCGCAGGCGGTGTCGATCGAGGCGGGCGGCGAAGCCGGCGAGCTGGCGCGCGCGCTGGCCGAGATGCAGGCCTCGCTGCGCCGGCTGGTCGGCGAGGTGCGCAGCAGCACCGACAGCATCACGACCGCCAGCGCCGAGATCGCGACCGGCAACCAGGACCTGAGCCACCGCACCGAACAGACCGCGAGCAACCTGCAGCAGGCCGCGTCGTCGATGGAGCAACTGACCGGCACCGTCAAGCAGAGCGCCGATTCGGCCCGCCAGGCCAACCAGCTGGCCTCGTCGGCCGCCGAGGTCGCGGCCCGCGGCGGCGCGGTCGTCGCGCAGGTCGTCACGACGATGGACGAGATCAATGCCAGCTCGAAGAAGATCAACGACATCATCGGCACGATCGACGGCATCGCGTTCCAGACCAACATCCTCGCGCTGAACGCGGCCGTCGAAGCGGCGCGCGCCGGCGAACAGGGCCGCGGCTTCGCGGTGGTCGCGAGCGAAGTGCGCAGCCTGGCGCAGCGCAGCGCGCAGGCCGCGAAGGAAATCAAGGGCCTGATCGGCGCCAGCGTCGACCGCGTCGAAGCCGGTTCGCGGCTGGTGGCCGATGCCGGCACGACGATGAACGAGATCGTCGGCTCGGTGCAGCGCGTCAGCGACATCATCGGCGAGATCACCGCTGCGTCGTCCGAGCAGAGCGACGGCATCGGCCAGATCAACACCACGGTGACGCAGCTCGACCAGATGACGCAGCAGAACTCGGCGCTGGTCGAGGAAAGCGCCGCCGCCGCCGAAAGCCTGCGCGACCAGGCGCAGCGCCTGTCGCAGGCCGTCGGCGCATTCCGCCTCGAAGCCCGGCACTGAGCCGCTCCACCCCTTCCACTGATTGCAGAACATCATGCGCATCCAAGATCTCCGCATCGGCACCCGCATCTGGTTCGCCGTGAGCGCCTTCATCGTCTCGCTGCTGGTGCTGGTCGCCTTCACCGCGTGGCGTTCGGCCCAGGTGCAGGCGCTGTCCGACGAAGCGCTGGCACTGTCGGACACCAAGATCCGCACCGCGGCCCGCTGGGCCAGCCTGACCGAGGCGGCCGTCGCGCGCGCCCAAGCCGGCGCGATCGCGAGCGACGACTCGGTGCGCACCGCGTTCAAGGGCACCAACGACAAGGCGATCGCGCAGATCACCGAGCTGCAGAAGCAGCTGAAGGAGATGCCGCAGACCGAGGCCGAGACGCAGCAGATGGCGAAGATCGCCGCCGACCGCAAGATCGTGCTCGACACCTCGGCCGAGATCACGAAGAAGAAGGAAGGCGGCGACCTGGAAGGCGCCCGCACGCTGGCGATGGGCGGCTTCGCGCAGGCCGTCGACACCTACATGCAGTCGCTGCGCGGCTTCGTCGCGCTGCAGGAGCAGGCCGCGCAGGCCACGCGCGAGCGGCTGTCGGCCGAACGCCGCAAGACGGTGACGCTGGCGGCCGGCGTGGTCGCGCTGATCATCGTCGGCGCGCTGTTCGGCACCTTCGCGCTGGTCGGCTCGATCCGCCGCCCGCTCGGCGAGGCGATCGCGCTGGCCGATTCGATCGCCGGCGGCGACCTGAGCCCGCGCCCGGCGGTGAACCGCGGCGACGAAATGGGCGACCTGATGCGCGCGCTGCAGACGATGACGGCTGCGCTCGGCCGCGTCGTGCAGCAGGTGCACTCCGCCAGCGACAGCATCCGCACCGCCAGCACCGAGATCGCGACCGGCAACCAGGACCTGAGCGCCCGCACCGAGCAGACCGCGAGCAACCTGCAGCAAACCGCGTCGTCGATGGAGCAACTGACCGGCACCGTCAAGCAGAGCGCCGATTCGGCCCGCCAGGCCAACCAGCTGGCCTCGTCGGCCGCCGAAGTCGCCGCGCGCGGCGGCTCGGTCGTCTCGCAGGTCGTCACGACGATGGACGAGATCAACGCCAGCTCGAAGAAGATCAACGACATCATCGGCGTGATCGACGGCATCGCGTTCCAGACCAACATCCTGGCGCTGAACGCCGCGGTGGAAGCGGCGCGCGCCGGCGAGCAGGGCCGCGGCTTCGCGGTCGTCGCGAGCGAGGTGCGCAGCCTCGCGCAGCGCAGCGCCGAGGCGGCCAAGGAGATCAAGGCGCTGATCGGCGCCAGCGTCGATCGCGTCGAAGCCGGCTCGCGGCTGGTGGCCGATGCCGGCACGACGATGAGCGAGATCGTCGGCTCGGTGCAGCGCGTCTCGGACATCATCGGCGAGATCACCGCCGCGTCGTCCGAACAGAGCGACGGCATCGGCCAGATCAACACCGCCGTCACCCAGCTCGACCAGATGACGCAGCAGAACGCCGCGCTGGTCGAGGAAAGCGCCGCCGCCGCCGAAAGCCTGAAGGACCAGGCTGCGCGCCTGGCGCAGGCGGTCGGCACCTTCCGGCTCGTCGCGCATTGATCGCCCGTTCACGAATCGTTCTGCCCTGAACCTGACCTGCTCCACCGGAGGTTCCCCATGCTCAACCTGTCCTTCAAACGCAAGATCGGCCTGCTGGTCGGCGCGTCGATCCTGGCGCTCATCCTGCTGACCGTCGCGTCCAGCCTGCGCATGCGCAGCCAGATCGTCGAAGGGCGCAAGGGCCAGCTGGTGACGGCAGTCGAAGCGGCTTACAGCATCGCCGCCGGCTTCGAGGCCAAGGCCGCCGCCGGCACGATGAGCAAGGACGACGCGCAGAAGGCAGCCCGGGACGCCATCCGCGTGGCCCGCTACGGCGCCGACGCCAAGGACTACCTCTACCTCTTCTCGATGGACGGCGCCGCGGTGATGCACCCGCTGAAGCCCGAGTGGGACGGCCAGCCGATGATCGGCAAGGTCAAGGACGGCAACGGCCTGGACATCATCCAGGGCGAGATCGACGCGCTGCGTGCCAGCAAGGACGGCCGCGCCTGGCTGATGACCGAATTCCCGCGCCCCGGCACGACCCAGCCGGTGCCCAAGCTGATGTACGTGATGCAGCTGAAGAACTGGGGCTGGCTGGTCGGCTCGGGGCTGTACATGGACGATGTGGACGTCCAGGTGCGCGACACCGCGGTGCAGGGCCTGCTGATCACGCTGCTGATCCTGGCCGGCATCGGCGCGCTCGGCGTCGTGATCGCGCGCAGCGTGCTGCGCCAGATCGGCGGCGAGCCGAGCGAGGCGATGGCGGTGATGAGCGAGGTCGCGCGCGGCAACCTGTCGGTCGACCTGAGCCATTCGGTGCCGGGCAGCCTGCTCGACTCGCTGTCGCAGATGGTGCGCTCGCTGCGCACGACGGTCAGCCAGGTGCGCCAGAGCACCGACAGCATCTCGACCGCGTCGGGCGAGATCGCGACCGGCAACCAGGACCTGAGCGCCCGCACCGAACAGACCGCATCGAACCTGCAGCAGGCTGCGTCGTCGATGGACCAGTTGACCGGCACCGTCAAGCAGAGCGCCGATTCGGCCCGCCAGGCCAACCAGCTGGCCTCGTCGGCCGCCGAAGTCGCCGCGCGCGGCGGCTCGGTCGTCGCGCAGGTCGTCTCGACGATGGACGAGATCAATGCGTCGTCGAAGAAGATCAACGACATCATCGGCGTGATCGACGGCATCGCGTTCCAGACCAACATCCTGGCGCTGAACGCCGCGGTGGAAGCGGCGCGCGCCGGCGAACAGGGCCGCGGCTTCGCGGTCGTCGCGAGCGAGGTGCGCAGCCTCGCGCAGCGCAGCGCCGAGGCGGCCAAGGAGATCAAGGCGCTGATCGGCGCCAGCGTCGATCGCGTCGAAGCCGGCTCGCGGCTGGTCGCCGATGCCGGCCAGACGATGCAGGAGATCGTCGGCTCGGTGCAGCGCGTGTCGGACATCATCGGCGAGATCACCGCCGCGTCGTCCGAGCAGAGCGACGGCATCGGCCAGGTCAACACCGCCGTCACCCAGCTCGACCAGATGACGCAGCAGAACGCCGCGCTGGTCGAGGAAAGCGCCGCCGCCGCCGAAAGCCTGCGCGACCAGGCGAAACGCCTGGCGTCGGTGGTGGCGACCTTCCGACTGGAAGCGGGCGACAGCCTGCTGGCGCAGCCGGTCGCGGCGCCGCCCGTGGCGTCCGCCAGACCGGCCGTGCCGGCCCACAAGCCTGCCGCGTCCAAGCCGGCAGCCGCCAAGACCGCTGCACCCATCCGCCCGACACCAAGCCCTGCACCGGCGCCTGCGGCCGCTGCGGCGCCCGCCGAACTGAAACCCGCCCCGGCCGCCAGCAAACCGGCCGCCACCGTCGCCCCCGGCGACGACTGGGAAACCTTCTGAAGCTCCTGCCATGAACCTGAACAACCTCAGCATCCGCACCAAACTGATCGGTGGCTTCGGCCTGGTCCTCGCGATCGCGCTGCTGCAAAGCCTGCTCGCGATCTCGCGCCTCGGCCACGTCAACGCGAACGCCGCGGACATCGCGACCAACTGGCTGCCCAGCGTGCGCATGCTCGGCGACATCAACAGCGACCTGGCGTCGTACCGCGCGGTGCGCCTGCGGCTCGCGCTGATCGACACCTCGCTCGAGGTGGAGCCGATCGAGGCCTCGCTGAAGAAGGTGGAAGGCAACTTCGAAGCGCACCGCGCCGCCTACCAGGCGATGATCAATTCGCCGGAAGAAAAGGCGATGTACGAGCAGTTCGCGCAGCAGTGGAAGAGCTACCAGGCGATCAGCCCCGAGCTGCTGCGGATGGCCAAGGAGATGGACACCGCCGGCGTCAAGAAGCTGGTGAACGGGTCGGCCGGCCAGTCGTACACCGACGCCCGCGCGCTGCTCGCCAAGCTGATCGAGCTGAACACCGCCGGCAGCGTGGCCGCGGCCGCCGAGGGTGCGAAGACCTACGAGTCGTCGCGCACGATGCTGATCGCCGGCCTGGTCGCGATGACCGCGATCGGCCTGTCGATCGCCTGGTTCGTGTCGGGCGGCCTCGCGCGGGCCGCGGCGCGTGCGGTGGCCGATGCGAACCGCATCGCCGACGGCGACCTGAGCCAGCCGATCCCGTCGAGCGGCAGCGACGAGATGGGCCAGCTGCTGAAGGCGCTCGGCGACATGCAGGACAAGCTGCGCGGCATCGTCGGCGGCGTGCGCCAGAACGCCGACGGCGTGGCGACCGCCAGTGCGCAGATCGCGCAGGGCAACAACGACCTGAGCAGCCGCACCGAACAGCAGGCGAGCGCGCTCGAAGAGACGGCCGCGTCGATGGAGCAGCTGTCGAGCACCGTCAAGCAGAACGCCGACAACGCGCGCCAGGCCAACCAGCTGGCGATGAGCGCGTCGAACGTCGCCGTCTCGGGCGGCGAGGTCGTCAACCGCGTCGTCGACACGATGAAGGGCATCAACGACTCGTCGCGCCGCATCGCCGACATCATCGGCACGATCGACGGCATCGCGTTCCAGACCAACATCCTGGCGCTGAACGCCGCGGTGGAAGCGGCCCGGGCCGGCGAACAGGGCCGCGGCTTCGCGGTGGTCGCGAGCGAAGTGCGCAGCCTCGCGCAGCGCAGCGCCGACGCCGCCAAGGAGATCAAGACGCTGATCTCGACCAGCGTCGAGCGCGTCGAGCAAGGCACCGCGCTGGTCGACGAAGCCGGCACGACGATGGCCGAGGTGGTGGCGTCGATCCGCCGGGTGACCGACATCATGGGCGAGATCACGTCGGCGAGTGTCGAGCAGTCGGCCGGCGTCAGCCAGGTCGGCGAGGCGGTCACGCAGATGGACCAGGCGACGCAGCAGAACGCGGCGCTGGTCGAGGAAAGCGCCGCGGCGGCCGAGAGCCTGAAGCTGCAGGCGGCCCAGCTGCTGGCGAACGTCGCGGTGTTCAAGCTGTCGACGGGGCATGTCGGCGTGCCGGCGCCGACACCGGCGCCGGTGTTCCAGGCCGCGAAAACGGTGATCGCCGCCGCGGCTCGGCCGGTGCCGAAGCCGAAGCCGGTTGCGAAAGCCCCGGGGGCGGGGGCGGCCAGGCCGGTGGCAGTGCCGGTCGAGCCGGTGATGGCTCCGGCCCCGGCCCCGGCCCCGGCCCCGCGGCCGGCGCTGGCCGCCGCGACGGCGGGGTCCGACGACTGGGAAACGTTCTGACCCGTCGAACGGGACGGTTCGTGGAAAACCTCCGCGTGCCGGGCTGACCTCTTCCCGGTGGGGACTCGCTGCGCGAGGGCTGTCTTCGCTGCGGGCGAGGTCTGGTTCAATGCGTGGCATTGCCGGGTCTCGCCCCGGCGGGCGAGTCACTTTCATTTGCTGGCTCAAATGAAAGTAACCAAAGCAAAGCGCCTCAACACACACCATACGGTTCGTTCTGGCTCGCTGCGGACAACACGGCCACGCCGCTACTCTCCCACCTTGCTTGGGATTGTTGCCCTTCCTTTTTCCTCACACGCCCCGCTTCGGGTTGCCGTAGCCGTAGCCCGAATACCAATCCGGGGTCCAGGCGATGCGCAGCGAGCTGGACGGGAAGAACGCACAACAATCCCAACCAAGGTGGAGGTCTAGCGGCGTGGCCGTGTTGTCCGCAGCGTGCAGAACGAACCGTATGGTGTTCGGGTTGAAAGCCCTTTGCTTTGGTTACTTTCATTTGGGCTCAAATGAAAGTGACTCGCCCGCCGGGGCGAGACCCGGCAGCAGCCTCTCGCAGTGAAGAAGCTTCACTCCGCAGAGGAGCCCTCGCGCAGCGAGCGCAAAGAGATACCCCCCCAAGCTCCTTCTTTTGCCAAGACACCCGCTCCGCATCCGATCACAGAATCGCGTCGAACCGGTACAGCCGGACCGCCCTCGTGCCGATAACGGCACTAGCGCATCCGCCTCGCCCGCGGATGCAGTTCTGCCACGGCGCCTGCGAGCGCCCCGTCTGCCGAGGATTCCGATGACCAAGCACCTGTTCCTGTGCGCCCTGCTGGGCGCAGCCGCCCTCCCCGCGTTCGCCAAGGACGGCAATGCCACCGCCGACGAAGCCTCCGCGATGGTCAAGAAGGGCGTCGCCTACATCAAGGCGAGCGGCAAGGACAAGGCCTACGCCGAGATCAACAACAAGGCCGGCCAGTTCACCGACCGCGACCTCTACCTGGTCGTCTACGGGCTCGACGGCGTCGTACGCGCCCATGGCGCGAACGAAAAAATGATCGGCAAGAACCTGCTCGAGCTGAAAGACGTCGACGGCAAGCCCTTCGTGAAGGAACGCGTCGAGCTCGCCCAGTCCAAGGGCACGTTCTGGCAAGACTACAAGTTCACCAACCCGGTCAGCAAGAAGATCGAGCCGAAGCGCGCGTACTGCGAGCGGCTCGACGACGTGGCCGTCTGCGGCGGCATCTACAAGTAAGCCTCGTCCGTCCCACCTGCACGACCGGAAGCCCGCCATGAAACTCGGACTCAAGCTGCTCGCAGCCCCCGTGCTGACCGCCGTCGTGGTGTTCTCGATGGCCTCGGTGAACACCGCGCTGTTGAGCGCCGAAGCGAGCAAGAACAGCGAAGACTTCCGCGGCGACCTGGAGTCCTTCCGCACCATCACCAGCGTGCAGGACCAGCTCGGCCAGATCCACGCCGGCGTCTACCGCACCGTCGCGCTGATCGGCTCGCTCGACGAGCCGAAGATCAAGGCGGCCCGCGAATCGCTGGCCAACCAGCTGGGCGGGCTGAAGCGCACGCTGGGCGGCCTGGCGGATGCCGATCACGCCGACGCCGACCTGGCCGCCGAGATCAAGGCCGCCACCGCGCAGATCGACAAGTACCGTGGCCAGGCCGATTCGGCGATCGACCTGTCGTCGGTCGACCCGAACACCGGCATCGCCGCGATGCAGGGCGCCGACGAGACCTTCGGCGCGCTGGCCAAGGGCATGGGCGGCATGGTCGCCCGCATGGACCAGCAGTCGTCCGCGTCGATGGACGCGTCGGCCACCCGCTCGCGCCGCACCAGCCTGCTGCTGGCCGCGCTCGGCCTGCTGGCCGCCGCCGCGACGGTCGGCGTGGCCTGGCTGATGCAGCGCCGCATCGTCGGCGAGCTGAGCCGCGCCGCCCGCGTCGCCGACCAGGTGGCCGACGGCAAGCTCGCGATCGACGCGCGCACCGACCGCAGCGACGAACTCGGCGACCTGATGCGCGCCCTCGACCGCATGACCCGGCAGCTCAGCCGCTCGCTCGCGACGGTGCTGGAATCGTCGTCGTCGATCGAGAACGCCAGCGCCGAGATCGCGACCGGCAACCAGGACCTGAGCCACCGCACCGAACAGGCGGCCAGCAACCTGCAGCAGACCGCCTCGTCGATGGAGCAGCTCACCGGCACCGTCAACCAGAGCGCCGACTCGGCCCGCCAGGCGAACCAGCTGGCGTCGTCGGCCGCCGAAGTCGCCGCGCGCGGCGGCTCGGTCGTCGCGCAGGTCGTCTCGACGATGGACGAGAT
The DNA here is from genome assembly GCF_012275445.1 of Rhizobacter sp. SG703. GTDB lineage: Bacteria > Pseudomonadota > Gammaproteobacteria > Burkholderiales > Burkholderiaceae_C > Rhizobacter. The sequence continues at coordinate 533,948 of NZ_JAAZQK010000002.1, forward strand.
CAACGCCAGCTCGCGCAAGATCGGCGACATCATCGGCGTGATCGACGGCATCGCGTTCCAGACCAACATCCTCGCGCTGAACGCCGCGGTCGAAGCGGCGCGTGCCGGCGAGCAGGGCCGCGGCTTCGCGGTCGTCGCCAGCGAGGTGCGCAGCCTGGCGCAGCGCAGTGCACAGGCCGCGAAGGAAATCAAGGGCCTGATCGGCGCCAGCGTCGAGCGCGTCGAAGCCGGTTCGCGCCTGGTCGCCGATGCCGGCCAGACGATGAACGAGATCGTCGGCTCGGTGCAGCGCGTCACCGACATCATCAGCGAGATCACCGCCGCCGCCGCCGAGCAGAGCGCCGGCATCGGCCAGGTGAACGGATCCGTCACCCAGCTCGACCAGATGACGCAGCAGAACGCGGCACTGGTGGAGGAGTCCGCAGCCGCCGCGGAAAGCCTGAAAGACCAGGCGGCGCGGCTGCGCAGCATCGTCAACAACTTCCAGCTCGCCGGAGAGCGCTCATGAACTTCACCCACCTGATGCGTCAATTCACGATCCGCACCCGCATGATCGGCGCGATCGCCATCGTGCTCGCGCTGCTCGCGCTGGTCGGCGGCGCCGGCCTGACCGGGCTGCTGCGGCTGCAAAGCCTCAGCACCGCCTTCATGACCAACTCGTTTGCCGACAGCAACACACTGGCCTCGCTGCGCACCGCGCTCGGCGAGATGCGCCTGGCCGAGAAGGAAATGATCGTCAATTACGAGAAAGCGGAGGAAGTCACGCGCTTCAGCGGGCAGTGGACGGCCGCGCGCGAACGCGTCGTCGCCCAGCTGAAGACGCTGCAGGCGGGAACACCGGACGAAGGCACGGCGCTGGCCACCCGGATGGAAACCGAACTCGCCGCCTACGCGACCGCGATGGCCCCGGTGATCAAGCAGCTGGAGAACAGCGGCTACGACTCGGCCACGGTGGCCAACCGGGTGATGGGCCGCGCGAAGGAAGCGATCGGCGCCGCCGAGAAGACGGTGGCCGAACTGCAGAAGACGCTGGGCACCGAAGGTGCGCACGCCGAGGCCGCGCGCGAGGCGATGACGCGCCAGACCATCACGCTGTTCGCGGTGGCGCTGGGCATCGCGATTCTGATCGTCGTGCCGGCCACGCTGATCAACATGCAGAGCATCTGCCGCCCGATGACCGAGGCGCAGGCGCTGGCCGCGTCGATCGCGCGCGGCGACCTGACCAACCAGATCACGCTGATCGGCCGCGACGAATCGACGCAGCTGATGCAGGCCTTGTCGGACATGCAGGGGTCGCTGCGCACGCTGGTCGGCCAGGTGCGCAACTCGACCGACAGCATCTCGACCGCCAGCGCCGAGATCGCGACCGGCAACCAGGACCTGAGCGCCCGCACCGAGCAGACCGCGAGCAACCTGCAGCAGGCCGCGTCGTCGATGGAACAGCTGACCGGCACCGTCAAGCAGAGCGCCGACTCGGCCCGCCAGGCCAACCAGCTGGCGTCGTCGGCGGCCGAAGTCGCCGCGCGCGGCGGCTCGGTCGTCTCGCAGGTCGTCATGACGATGGACGAGATCAACGCCAGCTCGAAGAAGATCAGCGACATCATCGGCGTGATCGACGGCATCGCGTTCCAGACCAACATCCTGGCGCTGAACGCCGCGGTGGAAGCGGCCCGGGCCGGCGAACAAGGCCGCGGCTTCGCGGTGGTGGCCGGCGAAGTGCGCAGCCTCGCGCAGCGCAGCGCGCAGGCGGCGAAAGAGATCAAGGCGCTGATCGGCGCGTCGGTCGAGAAGGTCGATTCCGGTTCGCGCCTGGTCGCCGACGCCGGCAAGACCATGAGCGAGATCGTCGGCTCGGTGCAGCGCGTGTCGGACATCATCGGCGAGATCACCGCCGCGTCGTCCGAGCAGAGCGACGGCATCGGCCAGGTCAACACCGCCGTCACCCAGCTCGACCAGATGACGCAGCAGAACGCCGCGCTGGTCGAGGAAAGCGCCGCCGCCGCCGAAAGCCTGCGCGACCAGGCCCAGCGCCTGGCGTCGGTGGTGTCGACCTTCCGGCTCGATGCGCAGGCCCTGCCGGCCGCGCCCGCGCCGAAGGCGCCGGCACCGGTGGCGCCCGCCGCCATGAAGCCGGCCGCGGCATCGAAGCCCGCCGCCGCGCCGGTCGCCAGGCCGAAGCCGTCGGCGGCAGCCCCGAGCACCCCCGCGAAGCCTGCCGCGGCCCCGGCCGTGACGAAAGTCGCAGCCGCCGCCCCGAGCCCGGCGCCCGCCCCGGTCGCCGGCCCGGCCTTCGCCGCGACCGCGCCCAACGACGACTGGGAAACCTTCTGAGCAGGCCACCTCGTTCGGACTGAACGTGTCGAAGCCTTCAGTTCGCCCCGCCCTTGCCGATAGTGACGGCAACGCAGACCTCCGACCCTGACAGGACCCCACCATGGACATGATCCACGAAGCTTCCCACGTGGCCCGGCACGAAGCCGCCCGCGCTTCCGCCGCCACCCAGTCCGGTGGCGAGTTCCTGACCTTCCGCCTCGGCGCCGAGGAATACGGCATCGACATCCTGAAGGTCCAGGAGATCCGCTCCTACGAAGCCCCCACCCGAATCGCCAACGCCCCCGCCTTCATCAAGGGCGTGGTCAACCTGCGCGGCGTCATCGTCCCCATCGTCGACCTGCGCCTGAAGCTCGGCTGCGACTCCAACGACTACAACAGCTTCACCGTCGTCATCGTGCTCAACGTGCGCGGCCGCGTCGTCGGCGCCGTCGTCGACTCCGTCAGCGACGTGCTCGAGCTCTCGCGCGACTCCATCAAGCCCGCCCCCGAGATGGCCTCCGCCGTCGACACCAGCTTCATCACCGGCATCTCCAGCGTCAACGACCGCATGCTCATCCTGATGGACATCGAGGAACTGATGGCCAGCGCCGAGATGGGCCTGATCGACAGCCCCTGACATCCCTTTCCCCGATTTCCCGTTCCCGGTCTCTCCAAGGTTTTCATGAACACGGCGCTTCACAGCCGCGGCTCGGTCGCGCGCAAGGTTTCCATCATCGGGGCGCTGAGCCTGTCGGTGGTGCTGTTCGCGATCTGCGCCACGATGAGCCTGGTCGCCGCCGACCGCTCGCGCGAGCGCATCGTCACCTGGGTCGCCGACAAGACGCAATCGGTCGCCGATTCGATCGACGCGTTCGACATGACCTCGCGCGTGCTGGTCGAGAAGTTCTTCGTCAACTTCAAGAACGAGTTCAAGCAGCCGTTCACGCTGGACGAGGCGAGCACCACGCTGAAGGTCGGCGACACGGTGCTGAACGGCAACTTCGCGCAGGTCGATGAATTCGCGCAGCAAAGCGGCGGCACCGCCACCGTGTTCGCCCGCAAGGGCGACGATTTCCAGCGCGTCACCACCTCGGTGAAGAAGGAGAACGGCGAGCGCGCGATCGGCACGATGCTCGGCAGCAGCCATCCGGCGCATGCGCTGATGATGGCCGGCCAGACCTACACCGGCCGCGCGGTGCTGTTCGGCACGCCCTACATGGCCCGCTACGAGCCGATCAAGGACGCGAGCGGCAAGGTGATCGGCATCCTGTACATCGGCTTCGACACCACCGCGTTCCAGGCGGCGATCGACAAGCTCGCGAGCAACATCCGCTTCTTCGACAGCGGCGGCGTCTACGTGATCGACCCGAAGAAGTCGCCGGACGAGGCGATCTTCGTCGTGCACCCGAGTGCCAAGGGCAAGAAGGTGCTGGAGACCTACCCGGACGCGAAGGCGCTGCTGGCGCGGCTGGAGGCCGCCCCCGGCGGCTGGGCGAAAGACGGCGGCGCCATTCTGGAGACGAAACACGACGACCACTGGGCGGTGCTGCGCAAGGCCAAGGCCGGCAACCAGTGGGTGGTGTCCGAGGTGTCGGACAGCGAGGCGATGAAGACCCACTGGGCCACCATCGTGCCGTTCGCGACGCTGCTCGGCCTCGCAGCGCTGCTGCTCGGCGGCGGGATGTTCCTGATGATGCGCCGCTGGGTCGGCCGGCCGCTGCAGGACCTGTCGCGCGCCGTCACGGTGCTGGCCGCCGGCGACCTGACGCAGCCCTGCCACAGCGACCAGCGCGACGAGATCGGCGAACTGATCCGCAATGTCGAAGGCATGCGCCAGCGCTTCCAGCAGATGATCGGCTCGGTGCGCAGCTCGGTCGATTCGATCACGACCGCGAGCGTCGAGATCGCGACCGGCAACCAGGACCTGAGCGCCCGCACCGAGCAGACCGCGAGCAACCTGCAGCGCGCCGCGTCGTCGATGGAGCAGATCACCGGCACCGTCAAGCAGAGCGCCGACTCGGCCCGCCAAGCCAACCAGCTCGCGTCGTCGGCCGCCGAGGTCGCCGCGCGCGGCGGCTCGGTCGTCGCGCAGGTCGTCACGACGATGGACGAGATCAACGCCAGCTCGAAGAAGATCGCCGACATCATCGGCACGATCGACGGCATCGCTTTCCAGACCAACATCCTGGCGCTGAACGCCGCGGTGGAAGCGGCCCGCGCCGGCGAGCAGGGCCGCGGCTTCGCGGTCGTCGCGAGCGAGGTGCGCAGCCTCGCGCAACGCAGCGCCGAGGCGGCCAAGGAGATCAAGGCGCTGATCGGCGCCAGCGTCGACCGCGTCGAGGCCGGCTCGCGGCTGGTCGCCGATGCCGGCACGACGATGAGCGAGATCGTCGGCTCGGTGCAGCGTGTCTCGGACATCATCGGCGAGATCACCGCCGCGTCGTCCGAACAGAGCGACGGCATCGGCCAGGTCAACCAGTCCGTCACCCAGCTCGACCAGATGACGCAGCAGAACGCCGCGCTGGTCGAGCAGTCCACCGCCGCCGCCGAAAGCCTGAAGGACCAGGCCGCCCGGCTCGCGCAGGCGGTCGGCAGTTTCCGTCTCCAGCCGACCTGAGCCACCACGGCCAGGTCGGCCCTCCGAACGATCGACATGCCGCCCGGGAGGCGGTTCACAAGAAGGAGAAGTTCGTGATGTTGTCTGCCATGCGCCTGGGGCCGCGTCTCGCGGTCGGGTTCGGTTCGATCGCACTGCTGTGCGCCGCCGCCGTCGGTTTCGGCCTCGACCGCATCTCGACGATGCGCACGCTGTCGGAGGAACTCGGCACGCTCGACGCCGAGAAGCTGTCGCTGTCGGAGCGCTGGGCCCGCGCGATCGAAGCCAACACCGCCCGCAACTGGGTGGTGTTCTTCGCGAACGACGAACAGATCAAGACCCGCGTGCGCGCCGAGATGAAGGAGGTCGTGGCCACGCAGACCGAGCGCCTGAAGCGCATGCAGGAGGTCGCGACCTCCGACGCCGACAAGCGGCTGCTGGAGGCGGTGAACGTGCAGCGCGACGCCTACCAGGGCCTGCGCAACGGCCTGCTCAAGCGCAAGGAAGGCGGCGAGGACGTGACCGCCGAGGTGATGGACAAGCTGTTCCCGGCCGCCAAGGCCTACAGCGACACCGTCGAGAAGCTGGTCCAGGGCCAGCGCGACAGCATGACCGCGACCAAGGAGCGCGCGGACCGCGCCGGCTTCGTCGGCATGCTCGCGCTCGGCCTGGGCGGCGTCGGCGCGATGCTGCTGGCCGCGCTGCTGGCCTGGCGCGTGACGCGCTCGGTCACCCAGCCGATCGCGCAGGCGCAGCGGATTGCCCAGGCCATCAGTGCCGGCGACCTGACGCAGCACATCCAGGTGCACGGCCAGGACGAGGCCGCCGAGCTGCTGCAGTCGCTGAAGGCGATGCAGGAATCGCTCGGCCGCCTGGTCGGCCAGGTGCGCCAGAGCACCGACAGCATCTCGACCGCCAGCACCGAGATCGCGACCGGCAACCAGGACCTGAGCGCCCGCACCGAACAGACCGCGAGCAACCTGCAGCAGGCCGCGTCGTCGATGGAACAGCTGACCGGCACCGTCCGGCAGAGCGCCGATTCGGCCCGCCAGGCCAACCAGCTGGCGTCGTCGGCGGCCGAAGTCGCCGCGCGCGGCGGCTCGGTCGTCGCGCAGGTCGTCACGACGATGAACGAGATCAATGCGTCGTCGAAGAAGATCAGCGACATCATCGGCACGATCGACGGCATCGCGTTCCAGACCAACATCCTGGCGCTGAACGCCGCGGTGGAAGCAGCCCGTGCCGGCGAACAGGGCCGCGGCTTCGCGGTGGTCGCGAGCGAGGTGCGCAGCCTGGCCCAGCGCAGCGCCGAGGCGGCCAAGGAGATCAAGAGCCTGATCGGCGCCAGCGTCGAGCGGGTGGACGCCGGTTCGCGCCTGGTGGCCGACGCCGGCCAGACGATGCAGGAGATCGTCGGCTCGGTGCAGCGTGTCTCGGACATCATCGGCGAGATCACCGCCGCGTCGTCCGAACAGAGCGATGGCATCGGCCAGATCAACACCGCCGTCACCCAGCTCGACCAGATGACGCAGCAGAACGCCGCGCTGGTCGAGGAAAGCGCCGCCGCCGCCGAAAGCCTGCGCGACCAGGCCCAGCGCCTGGCGTCGGTGGTGTCGACCTTCAGTTTGCCGGCGGCCGGTCGATAGACCGGTACGGGCACCGCATCAGCCCAGCCCCAACGTTCACCAGCTCTGCACAGGACTCCCCCATGGACATGATCCACGAAGCTTCCCACGTGGCCCGGCACGAAGCCGCCCGCGCTTCCGCCGCCACCCAGTCCGGTGGCGAGTTCCTGACCTTCCGCCTCGGCGCCGAGGAATACGGCATCGACATCCTGAAGGTCCAGGAGATCCGCTCCTACGAAGCCCCCACCCGCATCGCCAACGCCCCCGCCTTCATCAAGGGCGTGGTCAACCTGCGCGGCGTCATCGTCCCCATCGTCGACCTGCGCCTGAAGCTCGGCTGCGACTCCAACGACTACAACAGCTTCACCGTCGTCATCGTGCTCAACGTGCGCGGCCGCGTCGTCGGCGCCGTCGTCGACTCCGTCAGCGACGTGCTCGAACTCTCGCGCGACTCCATCAAGCCCGCCCCCGAGATGGCCTCCGCCGTCGACACCAGCTTCATCACCGGCATCTCCAGCGTCAACGACCGCATGCTCATCCTGATGGACATCGAGGAACTGATGGCCAGCGCCGAGATGGGCCTGATCGACAGCACGCACTGACCCGGCGGCGCGGACCCATGCGCTATCTCTCCCGCCTCTCGATCCGCTCGCGGCTCTACTTCGCGACCTGCTTCTCGCTGCTGCTGCTCGGCCTGATCGGCGGCATCGGCTGGGCCGCGCTGCACGGCACGCGCGGCACGGTGCGCACGCTGGTGGCCGACGACTTCGGCATGGCCTCGGACATCGGCGAGCTGCGTACGGCGCTCGGCCGGCTGCGGCGCTTCGAGAAGGAGATGATCATCAACTTCAACAACGTCAACGAGGTCACCGACAACAAGGCCTCGTGGACGAAGGCGCATGCCGAAACGCTGGCTCGGCTGGACGGCCTGGGCAAGCGGCTGGACGCCGAACAGGCCCAGACCGTCGCCGCGGCGCTCGAGCAGTTGAAGGCCTACCACGACGGCATGCTGCCGGTGATCGACCAGCTGGAACGCGCGACCATCGACGGCGCAGTGGCCGGCGCCTATGCGGGGCAGCTGAAGGACAACATCGAGGCGGTCGAGAAGACGCTGGGCGTGCTGTCCGATGCGTCGCGCGAGCACGTGGCGGCCGGGCAGGCGGCGGTCGAACGCGCGATCGGCACCCAGTCGGCGCTGCTGGCCGGCGGCGTGCTGGCGGCGCTCGCGGTGCTGCTGCCGCTGACGGTGCTGACGGTGCGCAGCATCAATGCGTCGATCGCGCATGCGAGCCAGCTGGCACTGCGCATCGCGCAGGGCGACCTATCGCAGGCGGCGGCGCCGCGCAGCGACGACGAGATCGGCCGGCTGCTGCAGGCGATGGACGGCATGCAGAACGCGTTGCGCACGCTGGTCTCGCAGGTCAAGCAATCGACCGACAACATCGCGACCGCCAGTGCCGAGATCGCGACCGGCAACCAGGACCTGAGCGTGCGCACCGAACAGACCGCGAGCAACCTGCAGCAGGCCGCGTCGTCGATGGTGCAACTGACCGGCACCGTCAAGCAGAGCGCCGATTCGGCGCTGCAGGCGAACCAGCTGGCCGCGTCGGCCGCCGAGGTCGCCGCGCGCGGCGGCGCGGTGGTCTCGCAGGTGGTCTCGACGATGGACGAGATCAACGCCAGCTCGAAGAAGATCAACGACATCGTCGGCGTGATCGACGGCATCGCGTTCCAGACCAACATCCTCGCACTGAACGCGGCGGTCGAGGCGGCGCGTGCCGGCGAGCAGGGCCGCGGCTTCGCGGTCGTCGCGAGCGAAGTGCGCAGCCTGGCGCAGCGCAGCGCGCAGGCGGCCAAAGAGATCAAGGGGCTGATCGGTGCGAGCGTCGACCGCGTCGATGCCGGCTCGCGCCTGGTGGCCGATGCGGGCAAGACGATGGGCGAGATCGTCGGCTCGGTGCAGCGCGTCTCGGACATCATCGGCGAGATCACCGCCGCGTCGTCCGAACAGAGCGACGGCATCGGCAGCGTCAACGCCGCGGTGACCCAGCTCGACCAGATGACGCAGCAGAATTCGGCGCTCGTCGAAGAGAGTGCCGCGGCGGCCGAGAGCCTGAAGGACCAGGCGCGCGTGCTGGCCGGCGCGGTGTCGGCGTTCCGGCTCGCCTGAGGCCGCCTGACAACCGTTTGCCCTGAGCCTGTCGAAGGGCCGGCTCGCATCGCACCCAGGCTTCGACAAGCTCAGCCCGAGCGGGGTGGCGCCTCACTCCGCGGCGCGGCGCAGCGTCTCGATCACCGGGCGCGACACCACCTCGCGCAAACCCCACCAGCCGGCCGCCAGCGCGAGCAACGCGCCGGCCAGGCTGCCGCCGAGCGGCACCCAGGGCGACGCGTTCCAGCTGAACTGGAACACGTACTTCGCGAGCGCCCAACCGACCGCCACCGCCGCCACCGACGCGAGGAAGCCGGCCAGCGCGCCGACACCCAGCAGCTCGGCGCGTTGCACCTGGCCGAGCAGCCGCGCGCTCGCGCCGAGCGCACGCATCACCGCGAACTCGCGGGCGCGCGCCTCGCGCGTGGCCGTCACCGCGGCGAACAGCACCACCAGGCCGGCCGCCAGCGTGAAGCCGAACAGGAACTCCACCGCGCGGATCACCTGGTCGAGCACCTGCTGGACCTGGCCGAGCGAGGCCGACACGTCGACCGCGGTGATGTTCGGGAATTCGCGGCTCAGCGCGTTGTCGAAACCCGGCGTCACCGGCGCGCGGAAGGCCGTCAGGTAGGTGGCCGGCAGGTCGGGCATCTGCGCGCTCGGGAACATCACGAAGAAGTTGGCCCGCATCGAGCCCCAGTCGACCTTGCGCAGGCTGGTGATGCGGCCTTCGGCCGCGATGCCGGCGATGTCGAAGCGCAACGTGTCGCCGAGCTTCAGGTGCAGCGTCTCGGCCAACCCCTCTTCGACACTCAGGCCGCCGGCCTCGTCGGGCGTCCAGCGGCCGGCCGTCACGGTGTTGTGCTCCGGCAGCGTCGCGTCGTGGCTCAGGTTGAACTCGCGGTCGAGCAGGCGCTTGGCGCGCTCTTCCTGCAGGTCGTCGGCGCTGGTCGGCTTGCCGTTCACCGCGACCAGCCGGCCGCGGATCATCGGGAACCAGTCGTAGCGCGCGACGCCGGCGGCCTTGAGCCGCGCCTGGAAGGCGTCGGCCTGCTCCGGCTGGATGTTGATCACGAAGCGGTTCGGCGCATCGGCCGGCGTCGCCGCGCGCCAGCTGGAGATCAGGTCGGTGCGCAGCAGCACCAGCAGCATCAGCGCCAGCAGCCCGACGCTGAGCGCCGACACCTGCAGCACCGCGAAGGCCGGGCGCGCGGCGATCTGCCGCGTCGCCAGCACCAGCCAGCGCGGCGCGCGCGATTCGGGCACCGCGCGGCGCAGCAGCTGCACCGCGATCCACGACAGCGCCGCGAACACCGCGATCGCGCCGGCAAAGCCGCCGACCGCGATCAGCCCGAGCGTCAGGTCGGACGACACCGCGAGCAGCAGCGCCGCGAACCCGATCGCGCCGGCGGCCAACACCGCGATCGACGCCGGCTTCAGCGCGCCGACATCGCGGCGGATCACGCGCAGCGGCGGCACCTGGGCCAGCTGCAGCACCGGCGGCAGCCCGAAGCCCATCAGCAGCGTGAAGCCGACGCCGATGCCGAACAGCGCCGGCCACGCGCTCGCCGCCGGCAGCGCGCTGTCGACCAGGCCGGCCAGCAGCCAGACGAACACGTAGTGCACCGCGAAGCCGAGCAGCACGCCGGCCACGCTGGCCAGCACGCCGACGATGCCGAACTCCAGCAGGTACTGCGCCGCGATCGTGCGCTGCGGCTGGCCGAGCACGCGCAGCATCGCGCAGTCGTCGAGGTGGCGGTCGGCGAAGTCGCGCGCCGCGATGCCGACCGCGACGGCCGCCAGCAACGCGGCCAGCAGCGCGACCAGGTTCAGGAACTTCTGCGCGCGGTCCAGCGTCTGGCGCATCTCGGGGCGGCCGGTCTCGAGCGATTCGATGCGCATGCCGCGCAACTGGCGCGCCTTGACCTGCGCCTCGGTCCAGCCGACGAACTCGCGCAGCGCAGCCTCGCGGCCGTCGGGGGCCGCCACCGCGAGCCGGTAGGTGACGCGGCTCGCCGGCTGCACGAGCCCGGTGGCGGGCAGGTCGGCCTCGTTCAGCATCACGCGCGGCGCGAAGCTGATGAAGCCGGCGCCGCGGTCGGGCTCGATCACGATGACCGATGCGATGCGCAGACGGGCATCGCCGAGCAGCAGCGCATCGCCGACCTTCAGCTGCAGCGCATCGAGCACGCCGGCATCGACCCACACGGTGCCGGCGGCCGGCGCGCTGGCGACGCTGCGCTGCGCGCCGCCGGGCGTGTCGGAAAGCGTCAGCCGGCCGCGCAGCGGGTAGCCGCTGGTCACGCTCTTGACGGCCACCAGCCGCGACGCGCCGCCCTTGTCGTCGGGCGCGCGGCCCATGCTCGGGAAGGTGGCGGTCTGCGCGAGCGCCAGCCCGAGGCCGCGGGCGCGTTCGGCGATGTCGGCCGGTGCCGGCTGGTCGCTCGCGACGATCGCATCGCCGCCCAACATCTGGCGGGCGTCGCGCGCGAGGCCTGCGTTCAGCCGGTCGGCGAAGAAGCCGACCGCGCTGAGCGCCGCCACCGCGAGCATCACCGCGACCAGCAGCAGCCGCAGCTCGCCGGCACGGAAGTCGCGCGCGGCCTGCCGCCACGCGAGGGTCCAGGCCGAGGCGGGGCGGGCGGCGGCAGGCGAAGGAGCGGACGTCATCGGGCAATCTTTCGGAGCGGGACCGCATGGTCCCATTGGCGCTTGTGCGCGAGCAAGTGGTCGACGAAGGCCCGCACTTTCAGCGGGACATGCCGCGCATGCGGGTACAGCAGGTTGTACGGCCGCGAGCGTCCGCCGTACGGTGCGAGCAGCTCGGTCAAGCGGCCGGCGGTCAGGTCGGCGTCGACGACGAAGCGGTAGGCCTGGAAGACCCCCGCGCCATGGCGCGCGAGCGTCACGCCGGCCAGCACGTCGTCGGCGCAGGTGGTGCGGCCGGCGGTGAGCCGCTCGACGTCCCGCCCGTCCTCGCGGAACAGCCACGGGATCGGGCGCCCGGTGCTCGGCAGTTCGAACTGGATGCAGTCGTGTTCGGCCAGCTCGGCCAGCGTCGATGGCGTACCGTTTCGCGCGAGGTAGCCGGGCGACGCGACGAGCACCAGCTCCGCGTCTTCCAGGTGCCGGCAGATCAGCGTCGAGTCGTCGGGCGCGCGCACGCGGATCGCGAGATCGAAACCTTCGTCGCCGAAATCGATGTTGCGGTTGCTGACGTGCAGCTCGAGCTTCACGTCCGGATGGGCCTGCAGGAACGCCGGCAGCATCGGCAGCAGCCGGTGGTGCCCGTAGGTCGTCGGCACGCTGATGCGCAGCAGGCCGGAGGCGCGTGCCTGCTGGCCGCCGGCCTCGCGCTCGGCATCGACCAGCTGGTCGAGTGCGGCGCGGCATCGCTCGAAGTAGGAACGCCCCGCATCGGTCAGCCGGATCTGGCGCGTCGTCCGCACGAAGAGCCGCACGCCGAGCCGCTCTTCGAGCCGGCCGATCGAGCGGCTGACCGCGGCCGGCGTCACGCCGGCGATCGCCGCGGCGGCGGTGAACCCCTGGTGCTCGGCCGCGAGGCAGAACAGCTCGATGCTGCCCAGCATCACGTCGTCGAACTGCCGTTTCATGTCATCGCACCCAGCGGCCGCATTGATTACACGGTGTAGCGCCAGATGTTAAGCGAACCGTCTTTATCGGAAGGTGCCCGGTTCCTAGAGTGAAGGCCTGTTCTTTCCCTTCAACGTCCGAGGAATCCCGTCACCATGAAACCCGAACCCCACGTCGCCGTCATCACCGGCGCATCCAGCGGCATCGGCGCCGCACTGGTCAAGGCCTACCGCGAGGCCGGCTGGCGCGTGGTCGCCAACTCGCGCTCGATCCGCGCGAGCGACGACCCCGGCATCCTCGCGGTCGCCGGCGACATCGCCGACCCGGCGACCGCCGAGCGCCTGTTCCGCGACGGCGTCGACCGTTTCGGCCGCCTCGACACGCTGGTCAACAACGCCGGCATCTTCACCGCGAAGCCGTTCACGCAGTTCACCGCGGACGACTGGTCGGCCAACATCGCGACCAACCTGGCCGGCTTCTTCCACGTGACGCAGCGCGCGGTGCAGCGCATGGAAGCGCAGGGCTCGGGCCACATCGTGCAGATCACGACCAGCATCGTCGACCAGCCGATCAACGGTGTGCCGGCGGTGCTGGCGTCGATCACCAAGGGCGGGCTGAACGCCGCGACGCGGGCGCTCGCGATCGAGTACGCGGCGCGCGGCATCCGCGTCAACGCGGTGTCACCCGGCATCATCAAGACGCCGATGCACCCGCCGGAGCACCATGCCGCGCTGAGCGGCCTGCACCCGGTGGGCCGCATGGGCGAGATCAGCGACGTCGTCGACGCGGTGCTGTTCCTCGAGAAGGCGACGTTCGTGACGGGCGAGATCCTGCACGTCGACGGCGGGCAGTCCGCCGGCCACTGGTGAACCGCGATGCCGTTCATCCGCATCGAAGTCACCCGTGAAGGCGTCACGCCGCAGCAGAAGCAGCAGTTGATCGCCGACGCCACCGAGATGATGGTCCGCGTGCTGGGCAAGGACCCAGCGACGACCTTCGTGATCATCGACGAGGTGGAGACCGACAACTGGGGCGTGGCAGGGCGCACCGTCACCGAACGACGCCGGGACGAGGCGAAGACTCGCGGCAAGCCGGTGTAGGCCAGCAACCGTGGTGAACCCTGCGTGCAAATCCGCCGAACGGCGCCGGGCGCGCAGGGTGCTGTAATTTTGGGCATGAACACCACCCTGCCCGCGATCTTCCTGTCCCACGGCTCGCCGATGCTGGCGCTGGAACCCGGCAGCACCGGCCCGTTCCTGCAGCGCCTGGGCGCGGCGCTCGACGCCCACCACCCGCGGCCGAAGGCCATCCTCGCGGTGTCGGCGCACAGCGTCGCGCGCGAGCCGGTGCTGCTCGGCGCGGCCACGCACCAGGCGGTGCACGACTTCGGCGGCTTCCCCGATGCGCTGTACCAGCTGCAGTACAACCCGCCCGGCGCCCCCGAACTGGCGACGCAGGTCGAGGCCCGGCTGCGCGCGGCCGGCCTGCCGGTGCACCACAGCGACGAAGGCGGCCTGGACCACGGCATCTGGAGCATGCTGCGCTTCATGCGACCGCAGGCCGACATCCCGGTGCTGCCGCTCGCGTGGGTGCCGAACCTGCCGCCGGCGCAACAGTTCACGCTCGGCGAACTGCTGGCCTCGCTGGCCGACGAAGGCGTGCTGGTGATGGGCAGCGGCAGCATCACGCACAACCTGCGCCGCATCTTCAGCGGCGGCCGCCCGGCGGTCGATGCCGTCGAGGTGGCCGAGAGTGCGGGCTTCCGGCGCTGGATGCTCGAACGCAGCGCGGCCACCGACTGGGACGCGCTGTTCGACTACCGCCGGCAGGCCCCGTCGGCGGTCGACATGCACCCGACCGACGAGCACCTGTTGCCGTGGTACGTGGCGGCCGGCGTCGGCGGCCGCGCGCATGCGCCGCAGCGGCTGCACGACGCGGTGACCTACGGCTGCCTGGGGATGGACGCCTATGCGTTCGGGCCGTCGGCCGAGTTGCTGAAGCAGCAGCTCGCCGCCTGACCGGCCCTGCGCCTCAGGGCGCGAGCGCGACGACGCCCGAGGCCGGGCTGCTCGCCGCGCGGGCCGACGCAGCGGCGCGGTCGTCGTTGTACTGTTTCGCCAGCGCGGCAACGTTCTGCCCGGTGCGGGCGATCAGCATGCGCGCCGCGCCGATCTCGCCGAACTGGCCGCGGTCGAGCGTCCACCGGGTCTCGCGCTCGATCTGCGCGCACGACCATTCGGAGCCGGTCGCGATCGCCATCGGCTTCATCGCCTGCACCATTGCATCGCGCTCCTGGCGCAGCGCCTGCAGCCGCTCCGACGGCCAGCCGACGCGCGCCCCCAGCGCCTGGCCGATGGCCATGTCGAGCAGCGAGGTCGAGCGCTTCGACATCAGCTCGGCCAGGTCGGCGCACACCTGCAGGCGGTTGCCGTCGCGCACCGCGGTCGCATCGCAGTGCTGCATCAGTGTCTTCAGCCCCGGCATCGCCAGCGCCGACTCGATGCCGGCCGCGCGCTCCATCACCGCGCGGCGTTCGATGGCCGGCGTGCCCGGCGGCAGGCTGCGCAGCGCGAGCGCGCTGACCTGGCCCCAGCGCAGGTCGACCGTGCTGGCCTTCGACGCGCGGTACAGGGCTTCGTCGACGAGGCCGGTCTCGCCACGCTGGTCGGCTTCGGAGGCGACCTCCAGCCAGGCGTCGGCATTCGTCGGGTCGAGCGTTGCGAGCTGGCGGGTCGACAGCATCTGGCAGGCCCCGCCGGGGTTCGCCCGGCACGCGCGCCAGGCCAGCGTGTAGACGGCCGGCGAGCGGGTCGCGACGGCCATCTGTGCAAGCGCGTCGCGCTGCGTGGCGTTGGCGCCGGCGCGCGCCTGGCGCTGCGGGTCGGATTCCTGCGGCTCGGCCGGCGCGGCGCAGTCGGCGCCTTCGCAGGCCTGCGGCGCGTTGGCATGCGACGGGCCCTCGTCGCGTTGCAGCAGCAGCGCGGCGGCACGCGCCAGTTCGTCCGGCTGCTGCGCCAGCGCCGCCACCACGCGCTGGTGGGCGGCGTCGCCGGCCGTCGCGAAGAAGGTCCGGTCGAGCGGCTGGCCACCCTTGGCCTTCACGCGGCCGATGCCGCAGACCTCGATCTCGTCGGCCGCGAGCGGCGCGCTGGCGGCTGCGGCGGCGGCCGACGCGGCCTCGCCGTAGACCGCGGCGAAGCCGTCCATCAGCGGCGGGCCGGGCATCGGGATCGCCGGCGCGGAGACGGCGGGTTCGACCGCCTCGGCCACGACCGCGGCATGCGGCACCGGCGCGTCCGGCGTGCCTTGCCAGACCAGCGCCAGCAGCAGCACGACGACCGCAGAACCGACCGTCGCGCGCGTCGCATTGCTCGGCGGCGTCATACCCCGCCCTCGGCGATGGCTTCCTTGACGGCCGCGACCTGGCGGCGCGACACGACCAGCCAGTCGTCGACCGGCGCGACGCGCACCACCCAGCCTTCGGTCGCCTCTTCGCCGTCTTCGCCCGGCAGCGTGCGCCGCTCCAGCGCGCGCAGCGCCCGGCGCGCGACCAGCGCGTTGCGGTGGATGCGCAGGAAGCGATCGCCCAGGCGCTGCTCCAGGTCGGTCAGTGCGTCGTCGAGCACATGGGTGTGGGTGGCGGTTCGCAGGGTCACGTACTTCAACTCCGCTTTCAGGTACAGCACTTCCGAGACCGGCACGCGCAGCTTGCGGCCCAGGTCGTTCACGAGGATCACCGGCTCGTCGTCCGGCACGGCCGGCGCCGCAGCCGGCGCGGCCCGCGAGGCCTGCAGGCTCAGGCGCTGCGCGACACGCTGCAGCGCCGCCTGCAGCCGCTCGCGACGCACCGGCTTGGTCAGGTAGTCGGCGGCGTCGAGCTCGAAGGCCTGCAGCGCATGTTCGGCATGCGCGGTGACGAACACGATGGCCGGCGGGTCGCTGCGGCGCCGCAGCTGCGCCGCCAGCTGGCGCCCGTCGGGGCCGGGCATGTGGATGTCGAGCAGCAGCAGGTCGCAGTCGTTCGTGGCCAGCCAGTCGAGCGCCTGCTGGGCGCTGCCGGCCTCGCCGACCACCTCGGCGCGCGGCTCGGCGCACTCGCCGACCAGGCCGCGCAGGCGCAGCCGCGCGAGCGGCTCGTCGTCGACCAGCAGCACGCGCAGCGCGGGCACGGCGGAGGGAGAGTCCAGGCTCACAGCGGCACCACGATCTGGACGCGGAACACATCGCGCTCGAGCTGGGTCTCGAACTGCGCGGCGACATCGTGCATCAGCTTCAGGCGCTCGCGCACATTGCGCAGCGCCATGCCGTTGCCGGGGCGCGAACCGGAGCGCGGCACGGTGTTCGCGATGCTGACCACCGCATGCGCGCGCTTGACGCGGGTGCGGATGCGGATGACGCCGCCGTCGGGCGACGGCTCGACGCCGTGGCGCACCGCGTTCTCGACCAGCGGCTGCAGCAGCAGCGGCGGCACGCGCGCGGCGCCGGCGTCTTCGTCGAGGTCCCAGCTGAGCTGCAGCCGGTCGCCGAAGCGGATCTGCTCGATCGCCAGGTAGCGCTGCGCGAGCGCGACCTCTTCGGCCAGGCTGACCGATTCGTCGCTCGCGCTCAGCGCCACGCGGAACAGCTCGGCCAGGTCTTCGAGCAGGTGCTCGGTGCGGGCCGGGTCGAGCCGCGCCAGCGCGATCGCGGTGTTGAGGGTGTTGAACAGGAAGTGCGGGCGGATGCGCGATTGAAGCTCGGCCAGCCGGGCCGCGGTGTCGGCCGGCAGCCGGGCGCGGGCCCGCAGCGTCAGCCAGTAGAACAGCGCGGTCGCCAGCGCGGCGCCGGCCAGCACCGGCGCCACCGGGTGCATCGTCTCCTGCAGCCGGATGTCGACCGCCACCAGCAGCCCCCAGCCGAACCCGCCGCTCAGGCCGCCGAGGGCGGCCGCGGCGACCCATTGGCCGGCCGCCGGCAGCCTGGCGAGCCAGCGCTTCAGCAGGCACGCCGACACCAGCCACAGCAGCACCGCCGGCAGCGCGATGCCGGCGCCCTGCGCGAGCAGGTTCAGCCAGGCTGCCAGCGTGGCCACGGCAAAGCTGACGCCGATCGCGACGACGGCATGCACGAAGAACAACGCGCGCAGCACGACGCCGACGTGGCAGACGTCGAAGGCCGACACCGGCCCGAGCGGCTGGCGCGCGAGCGGCACCGCGCCGAAGTTGGTGGAATTGAAGATGCTGCTGCCGCGCTCGTGCGGGTCGCCGGAGCGGGTGGAGTCGGGCCACAGCGGCGCCGGGCGGCTGGGCGTGGGGGCGAAGGCAGAGGTGGTCGCGTGGGGTTCGGGCATGGCAGCTGGGGCCGAATAGAATCCCGGGCTCCCCCGGTGCCTGCGGCCACCAGCGCATTGTCGCCAACTGGCGGCGCCCGGCAACCGAGCCTACCAAGCGTTACACGACGCCCCGTCCCGAGCGCCCCGACGATGTCCGCCAATCAACTCGACAAGAAATCCGAAGCCTGGTCGGCCCTGTTCTCCGAGCCGATGAGCGACCTGGTCAAGCGCTACACCTCGAGCGTGACCTTCGACAAGCGCCTGTGGAAGGCCGACATCGCCGGCAGCCTGGCGCATGCCGAGATGCTGGCGGCGCAGTCGGTGATCGCGGCGCAGGACCTGGCCGACATCCGGCGCGGCATGGCGCAGATCACGCAGGAGATCGAATCCGGCGCGTTCGACTGGAAGCTCGACCTGGAAGACGTGCACCTGAATGTCGAGGCGCGGCTGACGCAGCTGGTCGGCGACGCCGGCAAGCGGCTGCACACCGGCCGCTCGCGCAACGACCAGGTCGCGACCGACGTGCGGCTGTGGCTGCGCGACGAGATCGACGGGCTGCTGCCGCTGCTGGCGGCGATGCAGCAGGCGCTGGTCGGCGTGGCCGAGCGGCATGTCGAGACCATCCTGCCGGGCTTCACGCACATGCAGGTGGCGCAGCCGGTGAGCTTCGCGCACCACCTGCTGGCCTATGTGGAGATGTTCGCGCGCGACGCCGAGCGCCTGGCCGACGTGCGCAAGCGGGTGAACCTGCTGCCGCTGGGGGCGGCCGCGCTGGCCGGCACCAGCTATCCGCTGGACCGCGAGCGCGTCGCGAAGACGCTGGGCTTCGACGGCGTGTGCCAGAACAGCCTCGACGCGGTCAGCGACCGCGACTTCGCGATCGAGTTCGCGTCGTTCGCGAGCATCACGATGATGCATGTGTCGCGGCTGGCCGAAGAGATCGTGCTGTGGATGAGCCAGAACTTCGGCTTCATCAACCTGGCCGACCGTTACTGCACCGGCTCGTCGATCATGCCGCAGAAGCGCAACCCCGACGTCGCCGAACTGGCGCGCGGCAAGAGCGGCCGCGTGGTCGGCCACCTGATGGGCCTGCTGACGCTGATGAAGGGCCAGCCGCTGACCTACAACAAGGACAACCAGGAAGACAAGGAACCGCTGTTCGACACCGTCGACACGGTGCGCGACACGCTGCGCATCATGGCCGAGATGGTGGCCGGCATCGTCGTGAAGCCCGAGGCGATGGAGCGTGCGGCGCTGAAGGGGTATGCGACCGCGACCGACCTGGCCGACTACCTGGTCAAGAAGGGCGTGCCGTTCCGCGATGCGCACGAGGTGGTGGCGCATGCGGTGAAGTTCGCGCTGACCGAAGAGCGCGACCTGAGCGACCTGCCGCTGGATGTGCTGCAGGGCTTCCATGCGGCGATCGCGGACGACGTGTTCGACGTTCTGAGCTTGCGCGGCTCGCTGAACGCACGCAATGTGCTGGGAGGGACTGCGCCGGACCAGGTGCGGGCGCAGTTGGCGCGGCACCGGAAGAGGCTTCCCTTCACTGCGTGAGGCTCTCTTCGCTGCGGGCGAGGTTTGGTTCACTGCGTGGCATTGCCGGGTCTCGCCCCGGCGGGCGAGTCACTTTCATTTGCTGGCTCAAATGAAAGTAACCAAAGCAAAGCGCCTCAACACACACCCTACGGTTCGTTCTGCTCGCTGCGGACAACACGGCCACGCCGCTGCTCTCCCACCTTGCTTGGGATTGTTGCCCTTCCTTTTTCCTCACACGCCCCGCTTCGGGTTGCCGTAGCCGTAGCCCGAATACCAATCCGGGGTCCAGGCGATGCGCAGCGAGCTGGACGGGAAGAACGCACAACAATCCCAACCAAGGTGGAGGTCTAGCGGCGTGGCCGTGTTGTCCGCAGCGTGCAGAACGAACCGTATGGTGTTCGGGTTGAAAGCCCTTTGCTTTGGTTACTTTCATTTGGGCTCAAATGAAAGTGACTCGCCCGCCGGGGCGAGACCCGGCAGCAGCCTCTCGCAGTGAAGAAGCTTCACTCCGCAGAGGAGCCCTCGCGCAGCGAGTCCCCCGCCGGGATGAGGCTCACCCCCGTCCCACAAAGGGCATCTGCGTCGCCATCACCGTCATGCTGAGCACATTGGCTTCGAGCGGCAAGCTCGCCATGTGCAGCAGGGCATCCGCCACATGCTGCACGTCCATCCGCGGCTCGACCATCGTGCTGCCGTTGGCCTGCGGAACGCCGCGCGTCATGCGCTCGGTCATGTCGGTGGCGGCGTTGCCGATGTCGATCTGGCCGACCGCGATGTTGAACGGCCGGCCGTCCAGCGAGCTCGCCTTGGTCAGCCCGCTGATCGCATGCTTGGTCGCCGTGTACGGCGCCGAGAACGGCCGCGGCGCGTGCGCCGAGATCGAGCCGTTGTTGACGATGCGACCACCCTGCGGCGCCTGCGCCTTCATCATCCGGAAGGCCTGCTGCGTGCACAGGAAGGCGCCGGTCAGGTTCACGTCGACCACTGCCTTCCACTGCTCGTACGTCAGGTCTTCGAGCGGCACGGCCGGCGTGCCGGCGCCAGCGTTGTTGAACAGCAGGTCGAGCCGGCCGAAGCGCTCGCGGGTCGCCGCGAACAAGGCCGCCACCGACGCCGGATCGCCGACATCGGTGGGCACCGCCAGCGCGTTCGCGGCCCGCTCGCCGGCCTGCGCCAGCGTCTCCTGCAGCGGCTCGGCACGCCGGCCGGCCAGCACGACACCCCAGCCTTCGCGCAACAGCGCCAGCGCACAGGCGCGGCCGATGCCGGTGCCGGCGCCGGTGACGAGGGCGATCTTCGAAGAGGAGGCGGCGAAGGCGTTCATGGCGGAGGACTCCCGGTGTCCGTCGACGGCAGCTCGAAGCTGTCGGCGAAAGTGAAGAACAGCGATGCGTAGAAGGCGCTCATGACCACCAGCCACAACGGCAGCATCAGCACCTTGCCAACCTCGACCTGGCCGAGCAGCGTCGACACGAGGCTCACCAGGATGACGGCCGCCAGCACCACGCCGAACCACACGAGCAGGTAGATGACGAACGCGCCGCGGTTGCGCCAGCAGGCCACCAGGCTGAAGAACAGCGACTTCGACGCGCTCATGCCGCCCCAGTGCACCAGCCCCGGCGCATGCCACCAGACGACGCTGAGCACCGAACTCAGCACGAACAGCACCAGCATGCCGAGCTGCAGGCTGCCGTCGGACAGGCGGGCGTCGATCATCTCCGGCGTGGTGCCGGCGCTGTACAGCAGTTGCTGCAGCTCGAGGATGCGCGAGCCGGCGATGGTGTAGGTCAGCAGCCAGATCAGGAAGGCCGCCAGCGCGTAGCCGGCGTAGAGCCACAACTGTGCCCGCCGGCGCGCGCGGTCGACCCGCAGCGGCGCGATGAAGACGGTGGGCAGCGGCACCTGGCCGGCCAGCGTCATGCGCGTCGCGATCATGAAGCCGAGCGACAGCAGCGGGAACATCCCGAGCAGCAGGAAGGGCCCGAGCACCGGCACGAAGGCGATCGCGAAGCTCGCGAACAACGACAGGCCGAGCAGGCCCGAGAAGGCCAACGGCCGCGTCGCGAAGGCGGCCAGGCCCTGGCGCACCCACAGGGCGCCGCGGCTGGCGGGAACATGCTGGAATTTCATCGGGTCGGGGAGGTCGTGGGCACGATGTTGACGGCGCTAAGCCATCGCCGGGTGCCAGGCGTTCTCGACGCGCTGGCGCAGCACGCGCTCGAAGTGGCTGGGGTCATGAGCCTGCAGCACCGACGCATCTCGCGGCAGGTGCAGGTCCCACAGGCGGGAGATCCAGAAGCGCAGCGCCGCGGCGCGCAGCAGCGCCGGCATCAGCCGCCGCTCGCCGGAGCCGAGCGGCCGCACCGCGTCGTAGGACTCGACGAAGGCGCGGGCGCGGTCTTCGGCCAGCCGCCCGGTGTCGAGGTCGATGCACCAGTCGTTCAGGCACACCGCGATGTCGAACAGCAGCGCATCGACGCCGGCGAAGTAGAAGTCGAAGAAGCCGGTCAGGGCATGGCCCTCGAACATCACGTTGTCGCGGAACAGGTCGGCATGGATCGGCCCGCGCGGCAGCGCCGCATACGCCGGCGACACCGCCACCTGCTGCTGGAACGCGAGCTCGGTCTCGATCAGCTCGCGCTGCGCGTCGCTCAGGAAGGGCAGCACCACCGGCACCGTCTCCGTCCACCACGCGAGACCGCGCAGGTTGGGCTGTTGCATCGCGAAATCAGCGCCGGCCAGGTGCATCTGCGCGAGCGCGGCGCCGACGCTGCGGCAGTGCAGCTCGTCGGGCGCGAGCTGGTGGCTGCCGCGCAGGCGGTCGACCACCGCCGCCGGCTTGCCGCCGAGCTGGTGCAGGATCTCGCCGGCGGCATCGGCCTGCGGTTCGGGCACCGCGATGCCGTGGCGCGCCAGGTGCTTCATCAGGTGCAGGTAGAACGGCAGCTGCTCGAAGCTCAGCCGCTCGAACACCGTCAGCACGTAGCGGCCCTGCGTGGTGTCGGCGAAGTAGTTGGTGTTCTCGATGCCGGCGGCGATGCCCTTCAGCGTCGTCAGCTCGCCGATCTGCAGGCGGGCCACCAGCGCGGCGGCGGTTTCGAACGAGACCTCGGTGAAGACAGCCATCGTCAGAAGGCGAGAACTTGCCAGACGCGCTGGCCGGCAACGCCGCGCGAGCCGTTGGGCGCCTGCGGCACGCCCTTGGCGGCGTTGTCCGGCAGGATCTCGTACTCGCCCTTCAGCGGGGCCTTGGTCTTCACGACGATGCGCTTCGTTTCGCCGCGCACGCGGAGTTCTTCGATGCGCGCGCCTTGGTCTTCGTGGACCAGGCGATCGACCTGAGGCTCGGCGGTGTCGAAGTCCTCGACCGGGGCGGGGATCGGCTTCGGGGCCGGCACGGGTTCGGCATGGAGCGCCAGGGAGGCGGACGTCAGGGCCAGGCAGGCCAGCGCGGGCAGCAGCTTCATGGGGCGCATTGTAGGCAGCGCTGCCGCCTGCGGCGCCCCCCCCAGGGTCAAGACCTGTTCAGTCCGGCCGCACCCGCAGGAAGGTGGCGAAACGCGGCAGCCCGCTCTCGTGAAACCCGCGGTAACGGTAGGTCACGGTGGCGCCGATCGGCGGCGGCCGGCGGCGGTCGGCGTCCTTCAGCCCGCTGCCGAGCCGCAGGCGCCGGCCGTCGGGCAGCTCGACCAGCAGCGCGCCGACCAGCCCGGCGTACTTGCCCTCGCCCGGCTCGTGGCCGACGACGCGGGCTTCGGCATCGTCCTGCGGCTTCAGCTTCAGCAACGCATCGCTGCGGTTGCGCTGGTAGAGCGCGTCGCCGCGGTGCAGCACCAGGCCTTCGCCGTTGACCGCGACCACGCGGCGCATCAGCCGGTGCAGCTCGGCCTCGTCGGCCACGCGGCCGTGCACCACCGCCTCGATCCACGGCGTGCCGACGGTGCGCACCAGCGGCAGGATCGCTTCGCGCCGGTGGTCGAAATCGGCCGGCTCGTCGGGCAGGTCGAACACCATGAAGCGCATCTGGCGCCACGCGGCGTCGTCGGGCACTTCGGCGGCCACCGCCGACGCCGCCGCGGTGAAGCGGCCGCGGCCGGCCCACAGCTCGCCGTCCATCGCGCGCTGCGGCCAGCCGGAGGTGAACCACGCCGGCACGCGGATCGGGTGGCCGTGACGCGTCAGCAGGCGCTGGCCGTCCCAGTAGCCGCGCACGCCGTCGTATTTCTCGCTGACCCAGTGCAGCGCCGGCTGGAGAGCGCCGCTTCGGTAGGGCTGGGCCAGCATCACCGAGGGGCTGCCTCGAACAACCGCCGCGGCCTGCGCGACAGTGGCCAGCGGACTGCAAGCATGGAGGGACATGACCAGCACGGTCAGGCCAATGGGTGGCGGCATGGGGAACCTCGTCTTTCCGCCCTGCTGCCACGGTGGCGACAGGACACTTGCATGGGTAACCGGCGGGCGCGACGAGTTCCATCGCCCACGCCATCCGCCACAATCGCCCGATGGACGACACCCTTCCCAACGATGCCGGCACGCTGCTGCTGGTCGACGGCTCCAGCTACCTCTACCGCGCCTACCACGCGCTGCCCGACCTGCGCAGCGCCGAAGGCTTCCCGACCGGCGCGCTGCACGGCATGGTGGCCATGCTCAAGCGCGCGCTGATCGACGTGAAGGCCGGCCACGCCGCCTGCGTGTTCGACGCGAAGGGCAAGACCTTCCGCGACGACTGGTACCCGGAGTACAAGGCCCAGCGCGCGCCGATGCCGGAGCCGCTCGCACAGCAGATCGAGCCGATCCACGAGGTGGTGAAGCTGCTCGGCTGGCCGGTGCTGATGGTGCCCGGCGTCGAGGCCGACGACGTGATCGGCACGCTGGCGCGGGTGGCGGCCGAGCGCGGCCACCGCGTCGTGATCTCCACCGGCGACAAGGACCTGGCCCAGCTCGTCAACGAGCGGGTCTCGCTGATCAACACGATGAGCAGCGAGAAGCTCGACGTGCCCGGCGTGATGGCCAAGTTCGGCGTGCCGCCGGACCGCATCGTCGACTACCTGGCGCTGATGGGCGACGCCGTCGACAACGTGCCGGGCGTCGAGAAGGTCGGCCCGAAGACCGCCGCCAAGTGGATCGCCGAATACGGCTCGCTGCAGGGCGTGATGGACGCCGCCGCCGGCATCAAGGGCGTGGCCGGCGAGAACCTGCGCAAGGCGCTCGACTGGCTGCCGATGGGCCGCAAGCTGGTGACGGTGCGCGACGACTGCGAACTGGCCGAGCACCTCGCCGGCTGGCCCGACCTGGCCGGACTGGCGCTGAAGCCGAGCGACGACGCCGGGCTGCTCGACTTCTACGGCCGTTATGGTTTCAAGAGCTGGAAGCGCGAGCTCGAAGCCGCGGTCGCCGCGCCGCCGCCGGCGCCGATCAAGGCGACCAGGCCGCCCAAGCCGCCGGCCGACAACGGCACTGCCGACCTGTTCGGCGACGGCGCCCCGGACGAGCCCGACGCCGCGGCCCCGGCCGAGCCGCCCGCCGATGGCCGCTACGACACCATCACCAGCTTCGACGCGCTCGACGCCTGGATCGCGCGCCTGCGGGCCGCGCCGCTGGCCGCGCTCGACACCGAGACCGATTCGCTCGACCCGATGCGCGCGCAGCTGGTCGGCATCTCGTTCGCGGTGCAGCCGGGCGAGGCGGCCTACGTGCCGCTGCGCCACGGCTATGCCGGCGCGCCTGAGCAGCTGCCGGTCGACGAGGTGCTGGCGCGGCTGCGCCCGTGGCTCGAAGACGCCGCGGCCCCGAAGCTCGGCCAGAACATCAAGTACGACATCCACGTGCTGCAGAACGCCGGCGTCACCGCGCGCGGCTTCGTTCACGACACGCTGCTGCAAAGCTACGTGCTGGAAGCGCACCGGCCGCACAGCCTGGAAAGCCTCGCCGAGCGCCACCTGGGCCGCAAGGGGCTGAGCTACGAAGACCTGTGCGGCAAGGGGGCGAGCCAGATCCCGTTCGGGCAGGTCGACATCGAACGTGCCGCGCGCTATTCCGGCGAAGACAGCGAGATGACGCTGCAGGTGCACCAGGTGCTGTGGCCGCAGATCCAGGCTGAGGAGGGGCTGCGCCGCGTCTACCAGGACATCGAGATGCCGACCGCGATCGCGCTGCAGCAGATCGAGCGCAACGGCGTGCTGATCGATGCGCTGGTGCTGTCGGCGCAGAGCCAGCAGCTGGGCGAGCGCATGCTGGCGCTCGAGCAGGAGGCGCACGAGCTCGCGGGCCAGCCGTTCAACATGGGCTCGCCGAAGCAGATCGGCGAGATCCTGTTCACCAAGCTCGGGCTGCCGGTCGTCAAGAAGACCGCGAGCGGCGCGCCGAGCACCGACGAGGAAGTGCTGGACAAGCTGGCCGAGGACTACCCGCTGCCGGCCAAGCTGCTGGAGCACCGCAGCCTCGCGAAGCTGAAGGGCACCTACACCGACAAGCTGCCGCTGATGGTGAACCCCGAGACGCACCGCGTGCACACCAACTATGCGCAGTCGGTGGCGGTGACGGGGCGGCTCGCGAGCACCGACCCGAACCTGCAGAACATCCCGATCCGCACCGCCGAGGGCCGGCGCGTGCGCGAGGCCTTCATCGCGCCGCCGGGGCATGTGATCCTGAGCGCCGACTATTCGCAGATCGAACTGCGCATCATGGCCGACATCAGCGGCGACGAGAGCCTGCTGAAGGCCTTCGCCGAAGGCATGGACGTGCACCGCGCGACCGCGGCCGAGGTGTTCGGCATCGAGCCGGCGGCGGTCACCAGCGAGCAGCGGCGCTATGCGAAGACGATCAACTTCGGGCTGATCTACGGCATGGGCGCGTTCGGGCTGGCGTCGAGCCTGGGCATCGAGCGCAGCGCGGCGACCAACTACATCGAGCGCTACTTCGCGCGCTACCCGAGCGTCAAGCGCTACATGGACGAGACGCGCGCATCGGCCAAGGACAAGGGCTACGTCGAGACGCTGTTCGGCCGCCGCATCTACCTGCCCGAGATCAACGGCGGCAGCGGGCCGCGGCGCGCCGGCGCCGAGCGGCAGGCGATCAACGCGCCGATGCAGGGCACCGCGGCCGACCTGATCAAGCTCGCGATGGTCGCGGTGCAGAACGCGCTGCTGGCCGGCAAGCGCGCGACGAAGCTGGTGATGCAGGTGCACGACGAACTGGTGCTCGAGGTGCCGGAGACCGAGCTCGACTGGGTGAAGGCCGAGGTGCCGAGGCTGATGGCCGGCGTGGCGACGCTGAAGGTGCCGCTGGTGGCCGAGGTGGGGATCGGGCGGAACTGGGACCAGGCGCATTGAAAAAGGGGCCGCAGGCATCACGCCCGCGGCCCCTTCCCTCTTCTGGCCAGCACCGGCCGCCTGCGCGGCCGGTTCCTCCCTGATCAGTCGAATCAGCCGAGTTCCGGCAGCCCCGTCAGGTAGCCGACCGCAGCGCCGAACTTGTCCTTGTAGTTCGCCTTCACCACCGGATCCACGCCCGTCTTCAGCGTGGCCGGCATGCCGCTGATGAACTCGCCGGGGTGCTGGAAGTTGCTCATGATGTAGGTCCAGCCGTTGATGTCGTCGACCGCGTGCAGGCCGGTCGACTCGCCACCCGCCGGCACCGACAGCACGCGCGACAGCTTCTTCGTGTCGACGTTGTAGGCCCACAGGAAGTTGTTGACGTGCGTCGAGCTGTCTTCGCCGATGAACAGCGTGCGCATCTTCTCGGAGAACTTGATGTTGTCCGGGTTGCCGATCTTGTCGGGGTTGCTCGTGTTGCCCAGGCTGTCAGCCTTGGCGAGGTCCTCGCCCACCAGCAGCGCCTTGGTCTGCACCGGCACCCACTCGCTGTCGATCGCCGCGCCCGCGGTGTCCTTCTGGCCGCCGGCCAGCGTGTGCGCCATGATGCCGCCGGCCACCAGCTTCTTGTCGAGGCTCACGCCCATCTCCTCGCGCCACGCCGCATCGCCCTTCACCATCGAGGCCTGGATGTTCTGCAACGCCGAATAGCCGATCTTGTCCTTCGCGTTGACCGTCGTGCCTTCCATCTTCGTGAAGACCATGCTCGCGCCGACCAGGTTGGCGTAGCGGTGGGTCTCGAGGAAGGCCGCGGCCTTTTCCATGCCCGGCACCAGCTTGACCCAGTTGGCCTTGCCGTCGCAGAACACCTTCGTGTAGCTCGCGTCGGCCGGGTCGGTCTTGCTGACGGCCATGATGTCCGACGGCTTCAGCGTGTTGGCCAGGGCCTCGATCTCGGCGCTGGTCGCGTGGCCGAGCTTGATCCAGGTCAGCGGCGCGCCGGCGGCGGCCGGGTCGATCGAGAAGCCGGCGCCGACCTTCGCGACGTACAGCGTGCCGGCCGACAGGTCCTTCGCCTTGTCGGCGACGAACATGAAGAAGCCGCCGTTGGTGTAGTCGTCACCCATGATCGCGGTGCGCTGGTCCGGCATCACCTGGATCAGCTCGTGCGAGATGCGGCCCAGGCAGTAGTGCTTCTTGATGGTGCCGGTGCCGTCGGGGTTGACGGTCACTTCCGGCAGGTGGCCGTAGTGGTACGGGTTGGCCTTGGCCGGGTCGCCGAAGGCGTTCTTGCTGAACGCGAGGAACTGCGCGGTCGTGCTGGCGAACGGCGCGTCGGGCTCGTACTCCTCGCTCGACAGGTGGGTGCCCCACGGCGACAGGCTGGCGCCGCAGGTGATCCACAGGCCGTGCACCGACGAGGTGTCGACGTTGTGGTACTTCACCAGGCTCAGCTTGCCGGTGGCCTGGTCCTGGTCGAGCGTCAGCACCGCGATCGGCGACGGCAGCGTGCCGTAGGTGCTGACGCCGTCCTGGCCGGCGGTGGTGTATTCGAACTGCACGACGGCGAAGACCGCCTTGCCCTTGATGCCGGCCACGGTCGGGTTCGGCACCGTCAGCAGCGAGCTGCCGTCCGGCGAATCGGAGAAGAACTGGCGCTCCTTGCCCACCACCGAGGTGTCGCGGATCGGCTGGCCGGCCATGTCAACGTAGCCGCCGGCGAGGATGGTGCCGCCCTTGCCGTCCGGCACCATGTCGCCGGTGATGAAGAAGGGCTCGTACTTCAGCGAGAAGGTCTGCTTCGTGCCGTCGCTGTAGCTGGCGACCAGTTTGGAGCCGACGGTCGTCGTTCCCATCGCCGCCAGTTCGGCGGCGGTGGGTGCGTCCACGCTGGCAACTGCGGGCGCGGCCATCGCGGTGAACTCGACCGAGGTCACGGTGGCGGCCGGCGCGGCAGGCGCCGGGCCGTCGTCGCTGCCACCGCAGGCGGCCAGCAGGCCGGCGAATGCGGCGGAACTCGTCACGGGCAGCAACGGCGCTCCGGACAACAGCTTCAGGAGACGGCGACGCGCGTCGACGGTTGGGTGGCTCATCAGGCTTCCTTGAGAGTGAGGGTTGCACGTCGCCGCGCATGGCGGAGCGTGTCGAGGTGTGTCTTGGCGTGCGGCAGGTTAAGCAGGCTCGGTGAAAGCGGCATGACATCCGCATGACAGTCGCATGACGCCTCGAAACACCTTGCCGCGGCGCGCCGGAAGGCCGCTTGCGCGCTTGCGTTCATACTGTCGCCCGACCACCAAACACGGAGAAGCCTTGGCATGAGCAAGATCCACTTCATCGGCGGCGAAAAGGGCGGCGTGGGCAAGTCGCTGATGGCACGGGTGCTGGCCCAGTACCTGATCGACCGCCAGATGCCGTTCCTCGGCTTCGACACCGACCGGTCGCACGGCGCGCTGATGCGCTTCTATGCCGGCTACGCATCGCCGGTGCTGGTCGACCGCTACGAGGCGCTGGACGCGATCGTCGAGGCCGCGGTGGACCAGCCCGACCGCCGCGTGCTGGTCGACCTGGCCGCGCAGACGCACGACCCGCTGGTGCGCTGGATGGACGAATCGGGCGTGCTGAACCTGCTGGACGAGACGAACTCGCAGGTCTTCTACTGGCACGTGATGGACGCCGGCAAGGATTCGGTGGACCTGCTGAAGAAGCTGCTCGACCGCTTCGGCCCGAGCTTCAAGTACGTGCTGGTGCGCAACCACATCCGCGGCAGCGACTTCTCGGTGCTGGAGCAGTCCGGCGAGCAGGCGCGCGCGCTGTCGTTCGGCGCCAAGGTGGTGACGCTGCGCAAGCTGCACGACAACGTGATCCAGAAGATCGACGCGGCGAGCGTCAGCTTCTGGAGTGCGCGCGAGGGCGAGGCCGACGGCACGCTGGGGCTGATGGACCGGCAGCGGCTGAAGATGTGGATGCGGGACGTCTATCGGGAAGTCGACGACGTCGAGGTCTGAGGACTGCCCCCTCCGTTCGGGCTGAGCCTGTCGAAGCCCCGGTGCCGTGCGCGCAACCCTTCGACAAGCTCAGGGCGAACGGAGTCTTGCCGTTCGGGCTGAGCCTGTCGAAGCCCTGGTGCCGTGCGAGCAGCCCTTCGACAAGCTCAGGGCGAACGGAGTCGACTACTTCACCCCGCGGGTCGCCGCCTGCGCGATCTTGAAGAAGATGTCGGTGTTGTCCATCACGCCGCCGAACAGCGACGCGCCGCGGCCGAGGGCCGACAGCGGCACGTCGGTCGCGGTGTGCACCGCCTGGTCGCCCGGCACCTGGCCGGTCACCAGGAAGCCGTTGGCCGCGTTGCGCACGCCCGGGTTCGCCGGGTAGCCGCTCTGCGGCGCCTGGCCGACGAACGGCTGCTGCGTGTCCTGCGTCGGCGTCGCGTTCGCGAGCCAGCTCTCGTAGCGGTCGGCGTTCGCGCCGTAGCCGATCAGCATCTTGTAGTCGACGTCGGTGCTCTGCGGATAGCCGTCGGCGGCGATCGTGTATTTCGGGAACTTCGCGGCCTGGTAGATGCCGACGACCGGGTCGCGCAAGGTCGCGGCGCTCGGCGCGCTGGCGCCTTCGGCCGGCGCGGCGGCGGCGCGGATCGCGGCCACCGGCTTGGTCGACGCGCCGATGATCGCCGCGCCGGAGCATTCATGGTCGGCCGTCACGATGACCAGCGTGTCCGGGTGCCTCGCGGCGAAGTCCTTCGCCACCTGCACCGCGCGGTCGAACTCGATCACCTCCAGCAGCCAGCGGTCGGTGTCCATCAAGTGCGCCTGCTTGTCGATCGACGCGCCCTCGATCAGCGCGACGAAGCCGTTCTTCTGGCGCGACAGCACCTGCAGCGCGGCGGCAGCCATCTCGTCGAGCATCGGCTGGTCGGGGAAGCCGTAGTCGTCGACGATGGTCGAGACGCCGCGGCGCTTGTTGATCTTGTCGAACGCGACGTTCATGTTCGAGTATGCGAACAGCCCGAGCAGCTTGTCGGCGCCGGCCGCCGCGGCCAGCCCGAGGCGGTCCGGTGCATAAGCGAAGCCGGCCCCCTGGAAGTCGGCGATCAGGTCGCGCGACGGGTCCTTCGCCCCCACCGCCGCGCCCCAGCCGGCCACCAGGTCCGACGGCAGCACGTAGTCGGTCTTCGCGTCGCGCTGCGAGCCGTTGAGGGCCTGGCCGTTGCGCGAACCGTCGGCCTTCAGCGCATCGCCGTTCGGCAGGAACCACTTGCGCCCGCCGCCCATCAGCACCGACAGCCCGGTGAGCCCGCGGTCGTCGAGGAACTGGTCGACGATGCCGGTGCCGTTGCCGCGGTTCGCGGTGTGCACCGCGTTGGCGGCCGGCGTCGCGTCGAACACGTCGGCGGTGGTCACGACGCCGAGCGCCTTGCCCTGCGTGCGGTGCAGGTACTCCGACAAGTACTCGACGCGCGGGTTGTCGAACGCATCCAGCGTGTCGTCCGGGAACACGCCTTCCTGGTTGTTCGCGGCCTTGTTGCCGGTCACGTAGTTCGACATGCCGGGCGACGAGTCGGTGACGATCGCGTCGAGCGACGAGGTCATCACCATGCCGGTGTTCGGGAAGGTGTCCATCGCGAGCGCCGCATGCGCCTTGCCTTGCGCATAGCCCTTGGCCATGATGCGCGCCGCGGTGCGATGCGCCGCGCCCATGCCGTCGCCGAGCAGGATGATGATGTTCTTCGCCTTGCGGCCGGCCCCGGCGAGCGCGACCACCTCGAAGTTGCCGGTGGCGCTGACCCGCTGGCCGTCGCTCTGCGTCGCGTTGACCGTCAGCCGGTGGATGCCGGGCTTCGCGTTGGAGTAGGCGCGTTGCGAGACCACCGCGGCGTTGGTGCCGGCCGGCAGGCTCAGCCCGCTGGTCACGACGCTGGTGACGGCCTTGGCCGGCTTCAGCGCCACGCCGTCGACCGCGAACTCGAACGCGGCGAGCGTGGTGCCGGCATCGAGCCGCACGGTGGCCTGCAGGTCGAAGCGCTGGCCGGGCAGGAAGCGCGCGATCACCGGCGGGTTCGGGTCGTTCGACGTGAACAGTTCGCTCGGCGGCACGAGGCGCGTGACGCCCGGGGCGGCCTGGGCCGACGCGGCAGCGAGCAGGAGAGCGGCAACAGCAAGGCGGATCATTTCGGGGACTCCAGGAGAACGGATGCGGATTCGGGATCGAGCACGAGGCGCACGAACGAGTTGCGGCCATCGGCCTCGCGCTGCGCGCCGACCTGCAGCGTGCCGCCGAGCGAGACGAGGCCGGGCCGGTACGGGATGGTCCGCGCGGCCAGCGGGCCGGCGAGGTGGAGGTAGAGCGTCGACGCGGGCAGGTCGTCGGCGAAGCTGTCGTCTTCGTCGCCGAGCGACACCGGCAGCGGCGCCAGCAGCGCGATGCCGGGCGCGGCCGACGCGGCGTCCTGGTGCGCGAGGTAGCCGGTGATGCGCACCGGCTGGCCGTCGAGCGACAACAGGCGGGCGCTCGGCGCCAGGCCGCGCGGGCCGATCGGCAGCTCGAAGAACTCGCGGAACTTCAGGTCGGCGCCCACCGGCGCGGCCTGGGCCGCGGCAGCACCCAGCAGCGTGGCCGCACACAGCAGCCACGCTTTCCAACAACGACGCATGGGTCTCCCTCCACGATTCCCCGAGCTGGCCGGATGATCGCGGGGCGCCGTGACAGCGGCATGACGCCGTCGGCTCGGGCTCAATCGGCCAGCAGCACGACCTCGTCGACGAAGGCGGTGTTGTCGCCGGTGGTGTTCAGCCCCGCGAAGCGCAGCGTGTGCGCACCGGCAGCGAGCGCGATCGGCGGGGTCGTGAACGACTCGAACTGCGTCGAGCCGGGCGTGAAGCTGCCCAGCAAGGTCCCGTCGAGGTAGACGCCGACGGCCTGCAGGCCGCCGAAACTCCATCCCCGCCGTGCCGCCTTGAAGCGCACCGCGTACCGGCCTGCCGCGAGGTCGGACAGGCCCTGGCTGATCGCGCCGCCGCTTTGCACGAACGCCGTCTGCAGGCCCTCCGGCGCAGCCACCGCGCCGAACGCGCTGCCGTTCTTCTGCAGGCCTGAGCCGCTGGTGCCGCTCTCCGGCGTGAAGGTCCAACCCGCGTTCGCCGCACCGTACTGCACGCCGTTGCCGGTGGCCACCGCCGGCGACTCGAAGCCCGGGTTCTGCGGCAGCAGGCCCGTCCAGCAGCGCTTGGCCACGCCGAAGACCGGATCGCCGAAGGTCGCGTTGTCGCAGGCCACCGGGCCGCTGCGCGTCAGCAGGCGGTACGACGACTGCGCGCCGTAGGCCACGGTCCGGCTGCGGTCGAACGCGCAGCTCTGGTTCTCGGCGGCACAAGGCGTCCAGATGCCGATCGCCGGCGGCCGCTCGGTGTCGCTCAGCTCGCAGTGCTTCACGACATTCGGCAGCGGGTCGCCGAAGGTCGCGTTGTTGCACGCGGCACCGCCGTTGAAGCTGCCGTAGACGAAGTTGCTGCCGCTGCCATAGCGCACGCCGCGCACGCCCTCGAAGACGCACTGCCCGGCCTCCGCCGCGCAGGTCGCCCAGGCCGCGCCCGTTCCGGCGGCGCGGAACACGCGCACACCCGGCTGGACGCCGCGGAAGTAGATGTAGCGGCCGTCCTGGTCGGCGCTCGCGATGCCGGCCGCGCCGGAGAAGGCACTGCCGTTCCACACCTCCACGCCGTCGATGCTGACGCGCCGGTCGATGCCGAAACGCGGGATGCCGATCACGCCGACGGAACCGGTGTGCGCGCTGCTGTCCACCGTCATCGTGAAGCTGCCGTCGCTGCCGCGGTCCCAGCGGTTCTTCACGCGCTTGCTGCCGTCGAACGTCAGCTGGCCCTCGACGTGGGTCAGGTCGCCGGGGTGCGGGATCACGCCGTACTGCTGCCCCTTCGCGGTGATCGGGCCGATGCCCAGCGTGTAGAAGGTCAGCGCCGAGGTCGGCCCGGTCGACCAGCCGTGCGCGTGGCTGACGAACCACGGCGCATAGCCGCCGCTGCCGCCGTCCGCGCCATAGCCTTCCCAGAAGGTCCCGGTGCCGCGCGTCGGGTGGTTCAGCATGAAGCCCCACTGGCGGCGCATCAGGTCCAGCGCATCGGCATCGCGCGAGGCCACCGACATCGCCATCAGCTGCATCGAGCCCGCAAAGCCGGAGATGTTGCCGCCCCACTCCGGCGTCGGCGCCCCCAGCGTGCCAAGGTTGGAATTCAGGTAGCGGGCGATGGCGGCCGGCTTGTCGGCGCTGTCGGTCACGCCGTACCAGACCGCGAGCGAGTTGCCGTCCTGCGGCAGCAGCGTGCTGTCCGGGTTGTCGCGGTAGGCGCCGGCGGCGGCGTCCCACAGCGTCGCGTTGATGCGCGCCTTCAGCGTCGCGGCCGCCGTCGCGTAAGCCGTGGCCGTCGCGCCGTCGCCCAGCGCGCCGGCCAGCGTGGTGCCGGTGGCGAGTGCGCGGTACAGCATCGCATTCGCCGCGATGTTCTCGCCGCCCTGGCCGCCGCGCGCCCAGTCGTTGGTGCCGGTCACGTTCAGCAGGCCATGGGCGCCGTTCACCTTCGCCTGGATGAAGGCCATGCCCTGCCGGTATTTCGGCCAGATCGAGCGCACCCAGTCGATGTCGCCGCTGTAGAGGTGATAGGTCTCGGTGCCGATCAGCGTCCACAGGTGGTAGGTATCGGAGCCGTACAAGTCGAACGGCGGCCCGGAGTACGGCAGCTCGCCGCTCGCCTTCTGGCTGTCGTACAGGCGCTGCAGCGCGTTCTTCACCGACAGCGTGTCGGCCGTCGACACATAGCCGACCGCGGCCGAGATGCCGAGGTCGCCCGACCACACCGTGCGGTCGCGCTTGGCGGCATCGGTCAGCACCGTCGTGCCGCCGCTGACCACCGCGGTGTTGTCCCAGCCGGTGGCGAGCAGCTTGCGGCCCTGGTCGGGCGCGATGGTGTTGGTCTGCACCGTGTACGCGCCGGCATACCAGAGCTTGTTCAGCAGGTCGTCGTTGCTGTAGAAGTAGTTCGGGTAGGCGCTCGGGTCGGCCATCGTCGGCGCCGGCGTGAAACGCAGCCGGATGTTGGCGAGGTGCACCCAGCCATCGGAGTTCATGAACAGCGTCAGGTAGCGGAAGCCGCCGCGCAGGCTGGCGGGCGGCATCGTGTAGGTCGTGCCGTCGGTGCTGTCGACGCTCGCGTAGATCGCGCCATCGGTGGAGCTGCCGGCGCCGTGGTTCAGGCCGGCGTTGGAGCCGTCGCTGACCGGGCCGACGTACTCGCTCGACTCGGTGAAGGCCAGGCCGACCGATTCGGCACTGCTGCCGGCGGCGGGGAAGTCCAGTGAGACGAAGCCGCCGACCTCCTTGCCGAAATCCAGCACCACGTAGCTGCCGCGGCCCGCCATCATCGCGGTGTTGCCGGTCAGCAGGTTGTTCGGGTTCTGCACCGTGCCGACGGTCTTGAAGACCGCGACCGGCGTCACGGTGCGCGACGACGGGGACAGCATGTAGTGGCTCCATGGCGTCGCGTCGGCGGCGGCTTTCTCCGACGCGCCGGCCGATGCGGTCGCATCGCGGGGCGCCGGCGTCGTGCCGCCCGGGTCGCCGCCCCCACCGCAGGCGCCGAGCAGCGCGCCCCAGGCCGTCGCCCACGCGACAATGAAGAATCTCGCTCCGTTGCGTCCCTGCATGGTCTTGCCTCCTGTGGTGGAGCGGGACTCTACGGAGTGTCGATGTGCCGATCAAACGACGAAAGCTGATCGGCGGGATAAGAGAGGCTTATGCCGACGTCCCGGGCCGCGGGCTTCTGAAAGCGCTACCAGGACAGGCGCGGCGACGGAATCGCGGGTAGAACCCGAGTGATGCGACGACCGCCGACCCGAGGGGCCGGCAGCCGCCTGCGGGTTCTCCATGAGCCGGCGTCTTCAGTTCACCGGCGTCAGCTTCGCGACCGACAAGGCCAGCCACTTCATGCCGTGCCGGCCGAAGTTGATCTGCGCCCGCGCATCGTCGCCGGCGCCTTCGAGCGTGACGATCACGCCCTCGCCGAACTTGGTGTGGAACACGCTCTGGCCGGTGCGCAGGCCGTGGCTCGAGGTGGTCTTGGGGCCGCCGGGCTGCACCACCGACGACGGCCGCGGCTCGACACGGCCGGCGCCGACGATCGAGTTCAGCCCCGAGCCCCGGGCCCAGGCCGCCTGGTACTCGCGCGCATAGCCCGAGCCGAAGCCCTGGTTGCGCGGCGTGATCCACTTCAGCGCCGCCTCGGGCAGCTCGTCGAAGAAGCGGCTCTTGACGTTGTAGCGCGTCTGCCCGTGCAGCATGCGCGTCTGGCTGAAGCTCAGGTACAGCCGCTTGCGCGCCCGCGTGATCGCGACGTACATCAGCCGCCGCTCTTCTTCCAGACCGTCGAGGTCGGAGACGCTGTTCTCGTGCGGGAACAGCCCCTCCTCCAGCCCGGTGATGAAGACCGCGTCGAACTCCAGCCCCTTGGCCGAGTGCACCGTCATCAGCTGCAGCGCGTCCTGGCCGGCCTGCGCCTGGTTGTCGCCGGCCTCCAGCGAGGCATGGGTCAGGAAGGCGGCCAGCGGCGACATGATCTCGCCGGTCTCGGCATCGGGCGTCTGCTCGAGCGCGGCGATCGTTTCGGCGCCGCCATGCTCGTCCACCGGCAGCGCCACCGCGTTCTTGCCGAAGCCCTCCTGCGTGACGAAGGCCTCGGCCGCGTTGACGAGTTCGTCCAGGTTCTCGAGCCGGTCCTTGCCTTCCTTGTCGGTCTTGTAGAAATCGACCAGGCCCGACGCCTGCAGCATGTGCTCGATGATCTCGCGCAGCGTCTGCCCGCGCGTGGCCTCGCGCATCGCATCGACCAGCGCGGTGAAGGCCTGCAGGTTGCCGCCCGCCTTGCCGCTCAACGCGCCGACGCTCTGGTACAGGCTGCGCCCGCTCTGGCGCGCCGCATCCTGCAGCTGCTCGATCGAGCGCGCGCCGATGCCGCGCGTCGGGAAATTGACGACGCGCAGGAAGCTGGTGTCGTCGTTCGCGTTCTCGATCAGCCGCAGGTAGCTCAGCGCATGCTTCACTTCGGCGCGCTCGAAGAAGCGCAGGCCGCCATACACCTTGTACGGGATCGCGGCATTGAAGAGCGCGCTCTCGATGACCCGGCTCTGCGCATTGCTGCGGTACAGGATCGCGATGTCGCGGCGCGCGATGCCGTCGCGGTGCAGTTGCCGCGCCTCGTCGACGAACCACTGCGCCTCGGCGAAATCGCTGGTGGCTTCGTAGACGCGCACCGGCTCGCCCGGGCCTGCCTCGGTGCGCAGGTTCTTGCCGAGCCGCCGCGAGTTGCGCGAGATCAGCTCGTTGGCCGCATCGAGGATGTTGCCGAACGAGCGGTAGTTGCGCTCCAGCTTGATCACCTGCTCGACATGGAATTCGCGCTCGAAATCGGCCATGTTGCCGACCTGCGCGCCGCGGAACGCATAGATGCTCTGGTCGTCGTCGCCGACCGCCAGCACCGCGGTGTGCGGGCCGGCGAACATCTTCAGCCAGGCGTACTGCAGCTTGTTGGTGTCCTGGAATTCGTCGACCAGGATGTGCCGGAAGCGCCGCTGGTAGTGCTCGCGCAGCGCGGGGTTGTCGCGCATCAGCTCGTAGGTGCGCAGCATCAACTCGGCGAAATCGACCACGCCCTCGCGCTGGCACTGCGCCTCGTAGGCCTCGTACACCCGCGCCAGCGTGCGCTCCTGCTCGTCGCGCTGCTCCACATCCTTCGGGCGGCGGCCTTCTTCCTTGGCGCCGGCGATGAACCAGGTGACCTGCTTCGGAACGAAGCGCTCTTCGTCGAGGTTCATCGCCTTGATCACCCGCTTGACCGCCGACAGCTGGTCGGCCGAGTCGAGGATCTGGAAGCCCTGCGGCAGCCCGGCGAGCTTCCAGTGCGCACGCAGGAAGCGGTTGCACAGCCCGTGGAAGGTGCCGATCCACATGCCGCGCACCGGCACCGGCAGCATCGCGCCGAGGCGCGTCAGCATTTCCTTGGCGGCCTTGTTCGTGAAGGTGACCGCCATCACGCCGCCGGGCGTCAGCTGGCCGGTCTGCAGCAGCCATGCGATGCGGGTGGTCAGCACGCGCGTCTTGCCGGAACCGGCACCGGCCAGGATCAGCGCCGGCCGGGCCGGCAGCGTCACCGCGGCGAGCTGCTCGGGGTTCAGGTTGTCGAGGAGGCGGCCGTCGGCGCCGGGGTCGCGCTGTGGCGAAGAGAAGTGCTCGCTGGAGCCGTCGTCATGCATCCGTCGATTGTAGGGATGGACGCCGGCATGGCCGTTTCCTACGATGGCGCTTTGGTCGGAGGGCCGAGATGGATTCTGGCTTCGCCCTGCAGGGGGCCTCGCGTCGCCTGCCCTGGGTCGACACCGCCAAGGCCGTGGGCATCGTGCTGATGTTCTACGGGCATGTGGTGCAAAGCCGAGCCGGCGGCGACAACGCGTCGGCCATCGACCAGCTGCGGCTGATCTATGCGTTCCACATGCCGCTGTTCTTCGTGCTGGCCGGGCTGTTCTTCCACCCGGTGGCGGCGCTGCTGCCACGGCTGCGCACGCTTGCGCGGCTGCGCCTGGTGCCGGTGCTGTTCTTCGGGCTGCTGCTGCTGCCGCTGTGGTCGCTCAGTGCGGTCAAGCACCACTTCGCGTGGTGGTACTACGCCCAGCCGCTCGGCGCGGCCTACCTGCGCGGCATGCCGGAGCTGAACTGGGTGACCTGGTTCCTCGTCTGCATGTTCGTCTGCGAGGCGATGGCGCTGGTGCTGCTGCCGCGGTTGCAGCACGTCGCGGCGCGGCTGGCGTTCGCGGCCGCCTGCATCGTCGGCGGCGTGTTCCTGTGCAACCACGGCGATGCGCTCGGCGGCTGGGTCGCGCAGGTCAGCCGGATCTGGTTCCTGCGCGAGGCGATCGTCGCGCTCGGCTTCTACACGATCGGCCAGGTGCTGCGGCCCTTCCTGCAGCAGCTCGCGACGCACCGCGGCATTGCGCTGGTGGTGACGCTCGCCTGCAGCAGCGCGCTGCTGGCGACCTACCGGTTGAACCATCCGCACGATGCGCAGGCGGTGATGATGGCGGCGGCACAGCACGGCGATGCGCTCGGCTTCGCGTTCAGCGCACTGGCCGGCACGCTGGCGGTGATCGGCCTCGCGATGCTGCTGCCGGCCACGCGGGCGGCGGCCTGGATCGGCCGCAACAGCCTGCCGCTGATGGGCCTGAACGGCGTGTTCTTCCACTTCTTCAACCCGAAGCTGGCCGAGAGCATTGCGCTCGCCGACACGCCGCTGGCGGTCACAGCCTATGCCGCGGCCATCAGCGCGGCGTCGCTGGTGGCGTGCGTGCCGCTGGTGGCGCTGCTGAACCGGTTCGTGCCGCAGTTCATCGGCAAATCCCGCCCGCCCGCGGCGGCCTCGGCGACAGGAACGTCGACAGGAACGTCGACAGGAACATCGACAGAAACAGGACCGGCCGAGGGGGCAAGCCCCGCCGCGTAGAATTCGTCACCGGGCCCAAATTTTGGCGCCCGGTTTTTCGTTTCGGCGCCCTCGCATCGCTTCGAGGCCTTCCGCCGGCCGACCGGGTTCCAAGTCAAGCGCTCTTCCTCACCCTTTGGAGCCTGACCATGGAAATCTTCGACTACGACAACGTCCTGTTGCTGCCGCGCAAGTGCCGCGTCGAGAGCCGCGCCGAATGCGACGCATCGACCGAACTCGGCGGCCGCAGCTTCAAGCTGCCGGTGGTGCCGGCCAACATGAAGACGGTGGTCGACGAGCCGATCACGCAGTGGCTGGCCGCCAACGGCTACTTCTACGTGATGCACCGCTTCGACCTCGACACCGTGGCCTATGCGAAGCGCATGCGCGACCGCGGCCTGTTCGTCTCGGTCAGCTCGGGCGTCAAGCCCGACGACTACGCGGTGATCGACCGGCTCGCGGCCGAGGGCGTCGGCGCCGACTACATCACGATCGACATCGCGCACGGCCATGCCGAGAGCGTTCGCAAGATGATCGAGCACATCCGCCAGCGCCTGCCGGCCACCTTCATCATCGCCGGCAACGTCGGCACGCCCGAGGCGGTGATCGACCTGGAGAACTGGGGTGCCGACGCGACCAAGGTCGGCATCGGCCCGGGCAAGGTCTGCATCACGCGGCTGAAGACCGGCTTCGGCACCGGCGGCTGGCAGCTGAGCGCGCTGAAGTGGTGTGCCCGCGTCGCGACCAAGCCGATCATTGCCGACGGCGGCATCCGCGACCATGGCGACATCGCGAAGAGCGTGCGCTTCGGCGCCGCGATGGTGATGATCGGCTCGCTGTTCGCCGGCCATGAAGAGTCGCCCGGCAAGACGGTCGAGGTCGACGGCAAGGTCTTCAAGGAGTACTACGGCTCGGCCAGCGACTTCAACAAGGGCGAGTACAAGCACGTCGAAGGCAAGCGCATCCTCGAGCCGGTGAAGGGCCGGCTGGCCGACACGCTGCGCGAGATGCGCGAAGACGTGCAGAGCTCGATCAGCTACGCCGGCGGCACGCGGCTGAACGACATCCGCAAGGTGAACTACGTGATCCTCGGCGGGGACAACGCGGGAGAGCACCTTTTGATGTAGCTCGCAGGCCGGCGCGCCCCGTGTGTCAACCCGGACACGCGGCGACACCCGGCTCCATGAAGACGCAACCTGCGCGCAACACGGTTTCGCTTCAATCGATCGGTGCGGCAGCGCCGTGCCCGCAGCAGCGGGCGGGTGCCGCCGTCCCCTCGATCCAAAGGAAATCCTGTGAAGCTGAGATTGTTCGCGCCCCTGCTCGCGGCCGTGGTGGCCGCGCCCCTCCTGTTGACCGGCTGCGGCGGCAGCAGCGACGACGGCCCGGGCTATGTCCGCCTCGTCAATGCCACCGCCAGCTACGCGTCGCTGGACCTGTACGACAACGACGTGAAGGCCAGCGCGGCGGTCGCGAGCAACGCCGTCGGCGACTACGCGACCATCGGCGCGGGCTCATACACCTTCTACCTGAAGCCGGCCGGCTCCAGCACCGCGGTGGCCGCAGT
Organism: Rhizobacter sp. SG703; assembly: GCF_012275445.1. Lineage (GTDB taxonomy): Bacteria > Pseudomonadota > Gammaproteobacteria > Burkholderiales > Burkholderiaceae_C > Rhizobacter. The sequence goes on from NZ_JAAZQK010000002.1 coordinate 574,491, forward strand.
GGCGCAGTCGGTGAGCGACGGCGTGCACAACACGCTGGTCGCCTACACCACCGCCGGCAGCCTGCGCACCCGCTACCTGAGCGACAACGAAGCGGCACCGACCTCGGGCACCGCGAAGTTCCGCGTCTTCAACACATCGTACGAAGCCGGCAATGTCGACATCTACGTCACCGCGCCGACCGACACGTTGGCCAACGCGACCGCGAACGCGCTGACGATCGGCGGCGAACGCTTCTCGACCTATGGCGAGATCACCGCCGGCACCTACAGGATCCGCGTGACCGCCGCCGGCGACAAGACCGACCTGCGGCTCGACATCCCGTCGGTCGTGCTGACCGACCAGCAGATCCTGACGCTGGTGCTGACCTCGACGCCGGGCGGCGTGCTGGTCAACGGGCTGCTGCTCAACCAGCAAGGCTCGCTGCAGGCCCAGGTCAACGGCTATGCACGCGTGCGGCTGGTCGCAGGCGCCTCGGCCTCGGGCACGGTGGCGGCGACCGTCAACGGCGTCAACCTGTCCAGCGGCACGGTGTCGACCGGCAAGCCGCCGGCGATCGGCACCTACCTGCAGGTGCCGGCCGGCGCGCTGACCGCCAGCGTGTCGATCAACGGCACCGATGTGAGCCCGAGCGGCCTGAGCGCCGCACCGGGCGCCGACCTGACGCTGCTGGTGCTGGGCACCGCCGCGGCACCGCAGGTCTCGCTGATCAGCGACGACAACAGCCCGGCGCTGACCAGCGGGTATGTGAAGCTGCGGCTGGTCAACGGCGTCAACGGGCTGAACTCGACGCTGACGCTGCAGGCCAACAACGGCGTGCTGACGAAGAGCTCGAACATCGCGTTCGGCGCCGCCGCCGAGTCGACGCAAGTGATCGGCAGCACGACGGCCAGCCCGACGCCTCTGGAGGTTGATTCGGCCACCTCGTCGAGCGCGCTGTACGCCGCGAACGTCGCGCTGCTGACGCCGGGGGTGTACACGCTGTTCATGCTGGGAGATGCCGCGACGCCGTCGGCGGTGCTGCGCCTGGATCGGTGATCTACGGGGCCAGGGCGGGATCCGCCATCGCGGATGTCGTCCTGATCGTCAGCGCAATGCCGAAGGCACCGTCGGCGGCGCGCGCCAAGTTCAGCGTCCCACCGAGCTGGCGCGCGATCTGCGACACGATCGCGAGGCCCAGGCCGCAATGGCCCAGCGAGCTGCGCTGGCGGTCCAGCCGCACGAAGGGCTGCAGCGCCTGGGCGAATTCGGCGGCGTTCAGGCCCGGGCCGTGGTCGAACACCGCGATCGACACGCCGCCTTCGCAGCGGCACAGGTCGACCGTCACCGGCCGCACCCCGTAGGCCAGCGCGTTGTCGATCAGGTTGCTCAGCAGCCGCTGCACCGCGATGTCGGGCAGCAGTTCGTCGACGCCGTCGCCGCGCAAGGTGACACCGGGGTCGGCATACATCGCGACCACCGCGCGGCCGGTGTCCCACAGCGGCTGCAGGCGGCCGAGCTGGATGTCGGCACCGCCCTGCACGTAGGCGAGGAACTGGTCGACGATGCGCTGCACCGAGCCCAGGTCGTGCAGCAGCGCGTCGCCCACCGATTCGTCGCACTGCGTCTCGATGCGCAGCCGCAGCCGCGACAGCGGCGTGCGCAGGTCGTGCGACACGCCGGCCAGCAGCTGGCCGCGCGTGCGGTCGGCTTCGTCGAGGCTGCGCGCCAGCGAGTTGAACGCGCGCGCGATCTGCTGCAACTCGTCGCTCGCGCCGGCCGGCAGCTCGATCGCACGCAACGCGCCGCGCCGCGTCGCGATCTCGTGCGCCAGGCGCTTCAGCGGCAGCGCGATCACGCGAAAGCCGATCCACAGGCTCAGCGCCGCGGTGCCGAACAACAGCGCCAGCAGCGCCAGCAAGGTGATCGTCGGCGCGTTGCGCGGCGACGCATGGCGGTGCACGAAGTTCCAGCGCTCGCCGTCGATGTCCGCCTCGATGCGCAGCACCAGCCCGTTGCGGTCGCTGATGTCGAGCACCGCGTCATGGCCGAGCGATCGGGTGACGATGTCCTGCAATCCGCTGGGCAGCTCGATCGACGGCCGGCGCAGCGGCCCGACGATGTCGGCGCCGCCGTCCGGTGCGCCGCTGCGGCCGACCCAGAACGGACCGTACGACAGCTCGACGGCCACCCGGTCGCGCTCGTCGGGCGGCGTCGTCAGCAGGTTCTGCTGCGCCTGGTGCGCCTCGCCGACCACCGCGACCAGCATGCCTTCGCTGAACGGTTCGAACAACAGCGCGCGCAGCAGCAGCAGTTGCGCGATCAGCGACGCGACGCTGATCAGCCCCACCAGCCAGGTGACGCGGCCGGCCAGCGAGCGGGGCAGCCAGTGCATCAGCGCGAGGTTTCAGGCACGAACATGTAGCCGTGGCCGCGCACCGTCTGGATGAAGCGCGGGGTGCCGGGATCGGATTCGACGAGCTTGCGCAGCCGCATCACGGTGACGTCGATCGCGCGCAGCAACAGCGATTCGCTGCGCGAGTGCGAGACCGCCAGCAGCCGCTCGCGCGACACCGCGACGCCCGGGTTGGCCACCAGCTCGGCCAGCACCGAGAACTCGACGGTGCTCAGCACGCGGGTAGCGCCGTTGCGGAACAGGCAGCGCGCGCTGACGTCGAACACGCTGCCGCCGAACTTGACCGGCGCCTGGTTCATCTGCGACAGCCCCGGCGGCACGATCGCGCGCCGCAGCACCGCATGCACCCGCGCCAGCAGCTCGCGCGCCGAGAACGGCTTGCCGAGGAAATCGTCTGCACCCATTTCCAGCCCCAGCACCCGGTCGATCTCTTCGCTGCGCGCGGTCAGGATGATGATCGGCACGCGGTCGCCTTCGGAGCGCAGCTTCTGGCAGGCCTGCAGCCCGCTCATGCCGGGCAGGCTGACGTCGAGCACCACCAGGTCGGGCCGCAGCCGGTGGATGCGGCGCAGCAGGTCTTCGGCGGTGGCCATGCCGGTGACGACCAGGCCCTGCTTCTCCAGGTAGTCGCACAGCATCGTGCGCAGCGGGTTGTCGTCCTCGACGACGTAGAGGTGGTAGGGCTTGCTCATGGGCGCCAAGCTTAGTGGGACCGCGCTGCCGCGTTGCTTCTGTCGCGTGTCTCCACATGTCGATTCATGTCAATGACATGCCCGGCGGGCTCAATCCGCCCACATGCCGCTGCGCTCGCCGGGTTCGGCCCGTTGTGCCGCCCGCTGCGTGAAGCGCGCCGTGCGTTCGCGCGCCGCCGCCCCCGCCACCGGGCAGCTGCCGCTCTGCAGGTACGCAACGGCCGCGCCGGTCAACGCTTCCGCCGGGTCGCCGAGCGCGCCGCTGAAGGTGTCCGCCACGCTGCAGGTCGGCGCAATCCCGTCGTAGTAGCCGCCTTCGCCGAGCGCATTGGTGCTCTCGAAGTTGACCGCGCTGTAGGTGTTGCCGCACGATTCGCGCGGCTGGAAGCCGACCGGCTTGCCGCAGGTGGCGTCGCCGATCGTCACGACGGTGGCATAGGGTTTCAGCCCGTTGATCACCAGCTCGCTGGCCGAGCAGGTGCGCGCGCCGGTCAGCACGACGATGCGGCCGAACGCGGCGCCCGGCACCGAGCCGAACACATAGCGGCCGTTCGATGCCGACTGGCGCGCGTTGAAGGTCAGGCGCGCGAACACCTGGTCGAGCCGCGCCGAGCCGACCACCTCGGTGCCCAGCAGCGCGGCGGTCGAGACGCGGCCGCCGCCGTTGTAGCGCAGGTCGAGGATCAGCTCGGTCGCGCCGGCGGCGCGGAACTGCGCGAACGCATCGTCCAGCGGCTGCTCGGCCTGCGTGATGAAATCCTTCAGCACCAGGTAGCCGGCCTTCGCGCCGCTCGACAGCGTCAGCAGCCGCGTCGTCGGCACCGGCGTCAGCGCATGGTTCGAAGCCGTCAGCGTGACGGTCTTCGGGCCGCCGGCGGCGTCGATCACGAGGGTCAGCACGTCGCCGGCCTGCGCGGGCGTCAGCATCGAGAAATCGTCGGCCGCGACCAGCTCGGCGGCGCTCCGGCCATTGACCGAGCTGATCGTGTCGCCGCGCGCCAGCCCGGCCGCGGCGGCCGGCGACAGCGGCTCGACATACCGCACCTTCAGCTGCAGCTGCAGCTCCAGCCCGTTGACCGAGACGCCGTAGCCGAGCGTGCGCCCGGCGCCGAAGAACTGGTTGTACGACGCGCTGTTCTCGATATAGCTCCAGCGGTCGGCCGGTACCGGCGCGGCGCCGGTGAACAGCAGCGCGTCGAAGTAGTCCGGCACGCTCGCGTACGGGCCGGGCTCGGGGTTCGGCGAGCGGCCGCTCCAGTAGTACCAGTCGGCCATGTAGCCGCGCAGCCAGCTCTTCTGGGTGCCGAGGTCGCAACTCGGCGCGCCGCCGTTCAGCGGCAGGCCGTCGTCGCTGCCGCCGCAGCCGGCCAGCACGGTCAGCAGCGCCAGCGTGGCGGACGCGATCAGCTTCGTGGGCAGTCGTCGCATGGGGAGCTCCCGTTCCAGGATCGGCGTGATCCGCCACCATAGCAGCACGGGGGCCCCCGCCTACAATTCCGCCTTCCCCCGGCCCTGCCTGCCTGCCGATCCGACACGACCCGACCCCACCATGACCGAGCTCGCCAAATCGTTCGAACCTGCCGCCATCGAAGCCCGCTGGGCGCCGCTGTGGGAGCAGGCCGGCGTCTACGAACCCACGCTGGATACCGGCAAGCCGTCGTTCAGCATCCAGCTGCCGCCGCCCAACGTCACCGGCACGCTGCACATGGGGCACGCGTTCAACCAGACCATCATGGACTCGTTGACCCGCTGGCACCGCATGAAGGGCGACAACACGCTGTGGGTACCGGGCACCGACCATGCCGGCATCGCGACGCAGATCGTCGTCGAACGACAGCTGGAGCAGCAGGGCAAGAACCGCCACGAACTCGGCCGCAAGAACTTCGTCGCCCGCGTGTGGGAATGGAAGGAGCAGTCGGGCTCGACGATCACGCAGCAGATGCGCCGCATGGGCGCCTCGGTGGCCTGGCAGCACGAGTACTTCACGATGGACGAGAAGCTCTCGCCGATCGTCACCGACACCTTCGTGCAGCTGTTCGAGCAGGGCCTGATCTACCGCGGCAAGCGACTGGTGAGCTGGGACCCGGTGCTGAAGTCGGCCGTGTCCGACCTGGAGGTCGAGAGCGAGGAGGAAGAAGGCTCGCTGTGGCACATCCGGTATCCGTTGGCAGACGGCAGCGGCGACCTGGTCGTCGCCACCACCCGCCCCGAAACCATGCTCGGCGACACCGCGGTGATGGTGCACCCCGACGACGCGCGCTACCAGGCGCTGATCGGCCGGCAGGTCGCGCTGCCGCTGTGCGACCGCACGATCCCGGTGATCGCCGACGACTACGTCGACCGCGAGTTCGGCACCGGCGTCGTGAAGGTCACGCCGGCCCATGACGTGAACGACTACGCGGTCGGGCTGCGCCACCAGCTGCCGATGATCGGCGTGCTCGACCTCGATGCGAAGGTCAACGACAACGCGCCGGCGAAGTACCGCGGCCTCGACCGCTTCGTCGCCCGCAAGCAGGTCGTCGCCGACCTGGAAGCGCTCGGCCTGCTGGTCGAGGTCAAGAAGCACAAGCTGATGGTGCCGCGCTGCGCCCGCACCGGCGCGATCGTCGAGCCGATGCTGACCGACCAGTGGTTCGTCGCCGTCAGCAAGCCGGGTCCCGACGGCAAGTCGATCGCGCAGAAGGCGGTCGATGCGGTGGCGTCGGGCGAGGTCAGGTTCGTGCCCGAGAACTGGGTCAACACCTACGACCAGTGGATGAAGAACATCCAGGACTGGTGCATCTCGCGCCAGCTGTGGTGGGGCCACCAGATCCCGGCGTGGTACGGCAGCGGCGGCGAGATCTTCGTCGCCCGCAGCGAGGCCGGCGCGCGCGCCAAGGCCGAGGCCGCCGGCTACACCGGCGAACTGCGCCGCGACGAGGACGTGCTCGACACCTGGTACTCGTCGGCGCTGGTGCCGTTCTCGACGCTCGGCTGGCCCGAGAAGACGAAGGAGATGGATCTCTTCCTGCCGTCCAGCGTGCTGGTGACCGGCTACGAGATCATCTTCTTCTGGGTGGCGCGCATGATCATGATGACCACGCACTTCACCGGCCGCGTGCCGTTCCGCACCGTCTACATCCACGGCATGGTGCGCGACAGCGAAGGCAAGAAGATGAGCAAGTCCGAAGGGAACGTGCTCGACCCGGTCGACCTGATCGAAGGCCGCGACCTCGACACGCTGGTGCAGAAGTCGACCGTCGGCCTGCGCAAGCCCGAGACCGCACCCAAGGTGGCGGCGCGCGTGAAGAAGGAGTTCCCCGACGGCATGCCGGCCTATGGCGCCGATGCGCTGCGCTTCACGATGGCGTCGTACGCCAGCCTGGGTCGCAACATCAACTTCGACACCAAGCGCTGCGAGGGGTACCGCAACTTCTGCAACAAGCTCTGGAACGCGACCAAGTTCGTGCTGATGAACTGCGAGGGCCAGGACTGCGGCCTTGCCGAGCACACGAAGGCGCAGTGCGCGCCGGGCGGCGAATTCGCCGGCTACCTGAGCTTCTCGCAGGCCGACCGCTGGATCACCGGCGAGCTGCAGCGCGTGGAAGCGGCGGTCGGGCAGGGCTTCGACGACTACCGCATCGACAACGTGGCCAATGCGATCTACCAGTTCGTCTGGGACGAGTACTGCGACTGGTACATCGAGATCGCGAAGGCGCAGATGCAGAACGGCGACGACGCCGTCAAGCGCGCGACGCGTCGCACGCTGATCCGCACGCTGGAAACCGTGCTGCGGCTGATGCACCCGATCATGCCGTTCATCACCGCCGAGCTGTGGGAGGCCGTCGCGCCGATCGCCGGCCGCAAGCCGGCGGGATCGGACCAGGGCATCGTGACGGCGCCCTACCCGAAGGCACAGCTCGAACGCGTCGACCCGCAGGCCGATGCCTGGGTGGCGCGGCTGAAGGGCATGGTCGGCGCGGTGCGCAACCTGCGCAGCGAGATGCAGCTGACGAAGCGCGTGCCGCTGTACGCCTGCGGCGGCAGCGACTACCTGCGCGAGGCCGCGCCGCTGCTGCAGTCGCTCGCGAAGCTGGAAACCGTGCAGGTGTTCGACGATGAAGCCGCGTTCCACGCGGCGACCGGCCAGCTGCCGGTGGCGGTGCAGGGCGAGTCGCGGCTCGCGCTGCACGTCGAGATCGACGTCGCCGCCGAGCGCGAGCGCCTGGCCAAGGAAGACAAGCGCCTGTCAGCCGAGATCGCGAAGGCCCAGGGCAAGCTGTCCAGCGAGAGCTTCGTCGCGCGAGCGCCCCAGGCGGTGGTCGACCAGGAGAAGCAGCGCGTCGCCGACTTCACGGCAGAGCTGGATCGGGTTCGACATCAAGCGGCACGCCTGGGTCCGTCGTCCTGAACTCGCGCGGTGCGCCGGGCGTGATCGCGAGCAGCTCGTCGATCCGCCGGGCCACCGCCCACGAACTTCGCAGCCGCGATTCGCGCGTGGTGCTCGCCACGCGCGGCGTGACCTGCAGCGTGTCCATGCCGCTCAGCGGGCGGCCCGGTTCGGTGGCGCCCGGCTCCAGGCTGTCGAGCCAGACGGCCGAGACGCGGCCGCTGGTCAGCACGTCGGCCAGCGTCTTCTCGTCGAACAGGCCCGAGTGCGCGATGCTGACGATCACCTGGTTCGGCTTGCAGAACGGCAGGAAGCGCTCGCCGAGCAGGCCGTGGTAGCGACTGAAGTAGTTCAGCTGCACGCACACCGCATCGGACTGCTCCAGCAGCTCGCGCAAGCCCAGCGGCGCGACATGCCAGCGGTTCCAGACGCTGTCGCTCGCATGCAGCGACGGGTCGTAGCCGACGAGCTTGGAGCCGAAGCCGCTCAGCATCTGCGCCATCGCCTTCGCGGCCGGCGGCATGCCGATCAGCCCGACCGTGCACGCCCCCAGTTCGCGGCCGACCAGCATGCCGTCGGAGCCGACCACCGGCACGCGGCGCAGCAATGACAGCAAGGCGCCGATCATGAACTCGGCCTCGGCCTGCGCGGTGGCGGTCTGGCTGCGCACCACCTCGATGCCGGCGCGCGCACAGGCGTCGAGGTCGATGTTCTCGGCGCCGGCACTGACCCGGCCGACCGCGCGCAGCACCGGCGCGTAGTGCAGCGCCTGCGCATCGAGCGCCACGGTGGGCGGCAGGATCAGCGCCCGCACGTTGTACAGCGCCTGGCGGAAGGCCCGGGTGTCGCGCGCCAGCTCCGGCGCATGCCGCAGCGAATAGCGCGCATCGAGCCACTGCATGACTTCTGCTTCCAGCGGTTCGATGATCAGCAAGTCCATGCGGCTTCGAGAGGCTTCTGCCCGAGTGTCACAAGCCCTTCCGGAAGCCCATGACACAATGGTTTTTCGTCGATTAATTCACACAGGGAATTGTAACTAAATGTTTGTCAACAAGGCGATCTTTCCGGTGGCGGGCCTCGGCACGCGCTTTCTTCCCGCGACCAAAGCCCAACCGAAGGAAATGCTGCCGGTGGTCGACAAGCCCCTGATCCAATACGCGGTCGAAGAGGCCTATGCGGCCGGCGTGCGCGAAATGATCTTCGTGACCGGCCGGCACAAGCGCCCCATCGAAGATCACTTTGACATGACCTTCGAGTTGGAGGTAGCCCTCGAACAGGCGGGTAAGCAAGAGTTACTGGATGTCGTGCACAGCGTGAAGCCGGACGACATGGAGTGCGTCTACGTGCGCCAGCCGCAGGCACTGGGTCTGGGCCATGCGGTGCTGTGCGGGCAGCGGCTGATCGGCAACGAGCCGTTCGCGGTGCTGCTGGCCGACGACCTGATGGTCGGCCAGACGCCGGTGCTGCAGCAGATGGTCGAGCAGTTCGCCGAATGGCGGGTGTCGATGCTGGCGGTGCAGGAAGTGCCGCCGGAGCAGACGAAGCGCTACGGCATCGTCGACGGCCGAGCAGTCAACGACCGGCTGATCGACATCACCCGCATCGTCGAGAAGCCGGCGCCGGAAGAAGCGCCGTCGCGGCTCGGCGTGGCCGGGCGCTACATCCTGACGCCGGGCGTGTTCACCGAGATCGCGAACCAGCAGCGCGGCGTCGGCGGCGAGATCCAGCTGACCGACGGCATCGCCGGGCTGCTGCGCCGCGAGAAGGTGTTCGCGTACCGCTACGAAGGCCGGCGCTACGACTGCGGCAGCAAGGAAGGCTTCCTGGAGGCCAACGTGGAGCTGGCGCTGGCGCATCCGGTGCTGGGGGCGGATTTCCGCAGATACCTCAAGAACCTGGAGTTCTAGAGCCGCGGGCCGAGCGCCGGGCCGCCCCAAGCCGGCCCCCGCCAGTCGCGGGACGCGACTGGCGGGGGCCGAGGGGTGGTCATCTCCGCCGCAGCAGGTGGATGAATTCCTCGTTCACCGCCTGCTGCTGCACCAGCTCGTTGCCGGTCTGCCGCGCAAAGGCCTGGAAATCGCGCATCGACCCCGGGTCGGTCGCGATCACCTTCAGCAGCTCGCCGCTGTTCATGTCGGCCAGCGCCTTCTTCGCCTTCAGGATCGGCAGCGGGCAGTTCATGCCGCGGGCGTCGACTTCTTTCTGCACATCCATCGCGTGTCCTTTCAGTTCGGGTCGACGACCGGCCGCGGCATCAGCTCGCGCCATTGCGGCGTGATGCCGCGCGCGGTCAGCCAGTCGGCCAGCGCATAGCCGGTACCGGCCGGCCAGCATTGCACTGCCTCGGGCGCGAAGAGCTTGTACTCGACGAGCTCGGGCGACAGGCGGATCTCGCCGCGGGCCACCGCGTGGTACGCGATGATCACCTGGTTCATCCGCTGGAAATCGTAGGCGCCGATGATCTGCAGTCGGTCGACGGTCAGCGAGGTTTCTTCCATCACCTCGCGGGCGATGCCCTCCTGCGGCGTCTCGCCCGCTTCCATGAAGCCGGTGATCAGCCCGAAGTACCGGCCCGGCCACGCGGCATTGCGGGCCAGCAGCAGCTGCCCGTCGCGGTCGGCCAGCTCGATCACCGCGGCCAGCACCGGCGTCGGGTTGTTCCAGTGCGTCCAGCCGCAGGCCGGGCAGCGCAGCCGCGTCTTCGGGCCGCCGTCTTCATCGAGCGTCACCGGCTGCAGGCCGGTCGCGCAGTTCGTGCAGAAGCGGGTCTCGTGGGTCATGGGCGCGCTCGGTCGGTTCAGGCGGGGAAGACGCCGGTGGAGAGGTAGCGGTCGCCGCGGTCGCAGACGACGAACACGATGGTCGCGTTCTCGACCCGTTTCGCGGTCTCGAGCGCCACCCAGCAGGCGCCGGCCGCCGAGATGCCGCCGAACAGGCCCTCTTCGCGTGCCAGCCGGCGGGCCATCTCTTCGGCCGCATCCTGGCCGACGTTCACCGTCTCGTCGATGCAGCGCGGGTCGTAGATCTTCGGCAGGTAGGCCTCGGGCCACTTGCGGATGCCGGGAATGCGCGAGCCTTCGGCCGGCTGCGCGCCGATGATGCGCACCGCCGGGTTCTTCTCCTTCAGGAAGCGCGAGGTGCCGGTGATGGTGCCGGTGGTGCCCATCGCGCTGACGAAGTGCGTGATGTGTCCGCCGGTGTCGGCCCAGATCTCGGGGCCGGTGGTCTCGTAGTGGATGCGCGGGTTGTCGGCATTCGCGAACTGGTCGAGCACCCGGCCCTTGCCGTCGCGCTGCATCTGCTCGGCCAGGTCGCGGGCGTATTCCATGCCGCCGCTGCGCGGCGTCAGGATCAGCTCGGCGCCGAAGGCCTTCATCGTCTGCGCCCGCTCGATGCTCAGGTCCTCCGGCATGATCAGCAGCATGCGGTAGCCGCGGATCGCGGCGGCCATCGCGAGCGCGATGCCGGTGTTGCCCGAGGTGGCCTCGATCAGCGTGTCGCCGGGGCGGATGTCGCCGCGTTCTTCGGCGCGACGGATCATGCTGATGGCGGGCCGGTCCTTCACCGAGCCGGCCGGATTGTTGCCTTCGAGCTTGGCGAGGATCACGTTGCCGCGCCGGTCGTTGTCGGCACCCGGCAGGCGCTGCAGCCGCACCAGCGGCGTCTGTCCGATCACGTCTTCGAGGGTCTTGTACGGCGTCATGGGGTCTCCTCGCACGATTGTCGCAGGGGAGTGCATGGCGCGGCGCGCGCGAGGGCTTCAGCCGCCGCGCCGGCCGGGGGCGTGCGCGCCGTCTTCGGCCACCAGCGCTTCGATCACCCCGCACAGCCAGCGCAGCGCCGGGTCCTTGTCGCGGCTCGCATGGTGGACGATGGCCACCGGGCTCGCCGGCAGCGGCAGCGGCACCGGCGCGCGCACCAGCCCGAAGTCTCGTTGCCAGCCGGCGGCCAGCACCTGCGGCACGGTCGCGATCGCCGGCACCTGCTGCAGCACCCGCGGCAGCGACGAGAAACGCGGGCTGGTGCAGACGACGCGGCGCTTCAGCCCGAGCGCATCGAGCGCGTCGTCCACCGTGCCGTGGAAGGCGCCGCGGTAGGTCACCATCAGGTGCGGCAGCGCGACGAACTGCTTCAGCGTCAGCCGGCCCCGCGCGCCGATCACGCCGGGCCGCGCGACGCAGCAGTACGGCACCGTCGCGAGCGGCCGGCTGCGCTGCCAGGCCGGGCCGGCCGGAAAGGCGCCGATCGCGAGGTCGAGCTGTTCCTGCAGCAGCATGTCGGCGACGCGGAAGCGATCGGTCGCGACGATGGCGAGGCGCGCCTGCGGTGCCTCCACCGCCAGCCGTGCGAGCAGACCGGGCAGCAGCCAGGTGTCGATCCAGTCCGGCAGGCCGACCACGAAGCTGCGGTCGCTGCGCGCCGGATCGAAGGCCGGCGCATCGGACACCACGGCCTGCACTTCGGCCAGCGCCGGCGCGAGCGCCGCCTGCAGCTCGAGCCCGCGCTGCGTCGGCTGCATGCCGCCCTTGCCGCGCACCAGCAGCTCGTCGTGGAACAGCTCGCGCAGGCGCGCCAATGCCCCGCTGACCGCCGGCTGCCCGAGGTGCAGGCACCCTGCCGCCTTCGACACGCTGCGCTCGCGCAGCAGCACCAGCAGCGTCACCAGCAGGTTGAGGTCGACGCCCCGAAAATCGCGCTCTCTGATAGTGCCGATCATTTCAATCGATTTGCGTGATGGAGACTTCGATTGAATCATGGGCCACCCTTCAACGGAGCACTGCCCCATGACTTCTTCGGCGATTTCTTCACCCCACACCCGCCCGATGGCCTCGATCACCCGCGAGGCCGCCGCCGCGCTGGTCGGCCACGCCCGGGCCGCCGCCCGTTCGCTCGGCATCGAGGTGACCATCGCGGTCACCGACGCGACCGGCGAACTGAAGGCCTTCGAGCGCGACGACGGCGCCCGCTTCCTGACGGCAACGATCGCGGTCGACAAGGCCTGGACGGCCACGTCGTACGGCGTCTCGACGCGCCAATGGACCGCGATCCTGCAGCGCCCGATGGCGGCGCAGCTGGCGCACCGGCCGCGCTTCGTCGCGGTCGGCGGCGGCTGCCCGATCTTCGACGGCGCGCAGCTGGTCGGCGGCATCGGCGTTTCCGGCGGCGACGCCGAGCAGGACCACCAGGTGGCCGAGCGGGCGTTGGCTGCGCTGGGCCTCGCCGCGTCGGCATGAGCCCGCCGGGCCGCCCCCAGGGCGAATGCCGGAGTGCGCAGCACGAAGGTACTCCAGTGAACACTTTCGCCCACCGCGGCGTTCCCCTCCCTCATTCCTCGACCGAAAGAGTGCCTCCCATGTCTTCCTCCCCGTTCTCCCTGCGCGCCACCGCCGGCGTGCTCGCTTCCACCGCGCTCGCGCTGGCCGCACTCGGTGCCGCCGTGATGCCGTCGGCCGCGGTGGCCGCCGCGCCGATGGTCAAGACCCAGGCGCCCGGCTTCTACCGCATGATGCTCGGCGCCTTCGAGGTGACCGCGCTGAGCGACGGCACGGTCGACGTGCCGGCCGCCACGCTGCTGCACGCCCCGGCCGGCAGCGTCGCGGCGAAGCTCGCGGCCGCGCACCTGACCGACCCGGTCGAGACCTCGGTCATCGGCTTCCTGGTCAACACCGGCGACAGGCTGGTGCTGATCGACACCGGCGCCGGTGCGCTGTTCGGCCCGACGCTCGGCAAGCTCGACGCCAGCCTGCGCGCCGCCGGCTACCAGCCGGAGCAGGTCGACGAGGTGCTGCTCACCCACCCCCATCCGGACCACGTCGGCGGCTTGATGGGCCCGGGCGGCGTCGCGTTCGCGAACGCCACGGTGCGCCTCGACGACGCCGACGCGCAGTACTGGCTGTCGACCGCGCGGATGGACGCCGCGCCGGCGCAGGGCAAGGGCTTCTTCCAGGGCGCGATGGCGTCGCTGAACCCGTATGCCGAGGCCGGCCGGCTGAAGCCCTTCGCGGCGGGCGCCGAGTTGCTGCCCGGCATCCGCGCCATCGCGGCGCGCGGCCACAGTGCCGGGCACACCGTCTATGCGGTGGAGAGCCAGGGGCAGCGGATGCTGCTGATCGGCGACCTGGTCCACGTCGGCGCGGTGCAGCTCGAGGACCCGCGGGTCACGATCGCATACGACAGCGACGAGCCCGCCGCCGCCGCCACGCGCCGCACGGTGTTCGCGCAGGCGGCGAAAGAGAACCTGCTGATCGGCGCGGCCCACCTGCCCTTCCCCGGCCTCGGCCGCCTGCGCCAGGCCGGCAGCGCGTACCGCTGGCTGCCGGTGGACTACACCACCCAGCTGAAGTAGCGCCTCGCGCGGCCTGCCGCGGCGATGGCGATCGCGACGCCGAGCAGGGCGGTGGCCACCGCGAACGTGGCGTGCATGCCGCGGGCGACGGCGTGCGCCGGGGCCAGCGCGACATCCACCGCCGCGCTCGCATGGGCGAACAACGCGCCCATCGCCGCGGCCCCGGCGATGAAGCCGAGGTTGCGCGACAGGTTCAGCAGCCCGGAGACCATGCCGCGTCGGCCCGACGCCCCGGCGGCCGCCATCACCGCGGTGTTGTTGGCCGCCTGGAACAGCGCATAGCCGGCGGTGACGACCGCCAGTGCAGCGATGTAGCCGACGACGCCGAGCGACAGCGGCAGCAGCGACAACGCCAGCGCCCCGAGCACCATCCCGACCAACCCGGCGAGCGTCATGCGCGATGCGTCGAAGCGGTCGACCAGACGGCCGGCCGGCACGCCGGCCAGCGCCGCGACCGCCGGGCCGACCGACATCGCCAGCCCGACCGCCGCGGCATCGAGCCCGAGCGCCCGCGCCAGGTGGAAGGGCCCGACCACCAGCGTCGTCATCATCACCGTCGACACCAGCGCACTCATCGCGAGGCCGGCCCGCAGCGCGGGATCGCGCCACATCGCCGAGGAGATCCATGCCGGCGCCGTCCGCGCCGCCGTCGGTTGCGCCGGCAGGTGACGGCGTGCCAGCAGCCACGCCCCCACCCCCAGCGGCACCTGCGCCAGGAAGATCGCGCGCCAGCCGAACCCCGCGATCAGCAAACCGCCGAGCGACGGTCCGAGCGCGGTGCCGACCGCGGACATCGTGCCGAGCACGCCCATCGCCATGCCGGCACGCGCCTTCGGCACCGCGTCGCCGACCAGCGCCAGCGCCAGCACCACCAGGATCGCCGCGCCCAGCCCCTGCATCACGCGAGCCGCCAGCAGCAGCCGGAAGCCGGGCGCGAGGCCGCACAGCGCCGAGGCCACCGTGACGACGCCGATGCCTGCCAGCAGCAGGCGGCGCGCGCCGACGCGGTCGCCGAGCCGCCCGACGACGACGAGCAGCGCCGTGTTGGCGATCAGGTACGCGAGCACGATCCACCGCACCCGCTCGAACGACACGTCGAAGGCCTGCGCCATCGCCGGCAGGCCGACGGTGGCGATGCTGATGCCCAGCGAGGCCAGCAGCATCGACAGCGACAGGCTGACGAGGGCCCAGCGGGCCGGGCCGTGGGGCAGTGCGACGGTGGTTTTCATGGGGGCTCCGGGTCGTGGCGCCGCGGGGCGGCTCGATGCCTGCAAGCGTAGGGGCCGGCGCCGTCCGGCGGAAGGCGCGCCGCCTGCACTGAGTCCGTGCACGCGACGCATGCCCCTTCGTCGGCTATGGTGGGCGCATGGCCACACCCGATCTGAACCTGCTGCTGACCCTCGACGCCTTGCTGGCCGAAGGCAGCGTCGCGCGCGCCGCCCGGCGGCTGCAGCTCAGCCCGTCGGCGATGAGCCGGGCACTGGCGCGGCTGCGCGACACCACCGGCGACCCGCTGCTGGTGCGCGCCGGCCGCGATCTCGTGCCCACGCCGCGCGCGCTCGAACTGCGCGAGCGCGTCGCCGTGCTCGTGCAGGACGCGCAGGCGGTGCTGCGCCCGGCGGATACGCTCGATCTCGCCCGGCTGGCGCGCAGCTTCACGCTGCGCACCCGCGAGGGCTTTGCCGAAAGCTTCGCCCCGGCGCTGCTGGCGCGCATCGCCAGCGAGGCGCCCGGCGTGCGGCTGCGCTTCGTGCAGAAGCCGGACAAGGACAGCACGCCGCTGCGCGACGGCTCGGTCGACCTCGAGACCGGCGTCGTCGGGCCGGAGACCGGCCCGGAGCTGCGCGCGCAGTCGCTGTTCCGCGACCGCCACATCGGTGTCGTGCGGCACGGGCATCCGCTCGGCGAGGGCGAGGTCACGCCGGCGCGCTACGCGGCTGCCCGGCACGTCGTCGTGTCGCGCCGCGGCCGCGAGCAGGGACCGGTCGACGAGGCCTTGCGCGCGCTCGGGCTGCAGCGCGAGGTCGGCGCAGTCGTCGACAGCTTCGCGACCGCGCTCGCGCTGGCCCGCGCCTGCGACCTGGTCGCCTGCGTGCCCGAGCGGCACACCGCCGCGCTGCGCACCGGCCTGCACAGCTTCGCGCTGCCGGTGGCCACGCCCGGCTTCGCGGTCGCCCTGCTGTGGCACCCGCGGCTCGACGCCGACCCGGCCCACCGCTGGCTGCGCGAGCTGGTGCGCGCAGCCTGCAACCCCTGAGGACATGAGGACGTGAACCGGGCGCCGTGCCTTACGATGCGCCCCAGCCGACCCATGACCGACGACTCGCTCTTCGCCCGCTCCGCCGCATTGCCGCTTCGCCGCCTGGCGCTCGCGCTGGTGGCGGGCAACGTCGCGATCATCGCGGTGCTGCTGCTCGCGGCCGGCGTGGCCCTGCAGGCCGGCCGCGCCTCCGAGGAAGTGCGCGCCCGCGAATCGGTCGAGAACCTGGCGAACGGCCTGGCGATCGAACTCGGCGCCGAACTCAAGCAGCTCGACAACGCGTTGGCGACGGTCGCGATGCGCGTTCATGCGGTCGACGCGACGCAGCCCGACGGCCGCGCCCAGATCGAGCGCAGCCTCGCCGAGCAGCGCTCGCTGCTGCCGCAGGTCGATGCGATCCGCATTGCCGACGAGACCGGCAGCGTGCGCTTCGGCCTCGACGCCGGCGGCGCGACGACCAGCATCGCCGACCGCGCCTACTTCCACGATGCGAAGGCGCACGAGGGCATGGTGGTGTCGGAGCCGATCCAGGGCCGCATCGTCCGCAAGTGGGGCGTCGCGGTGGCGCGGCGACTGCAGCATGCCGACGGTTCGTTCGCCGGCGTGGTGTACACCAACCTGTCGAGCGACCACTTCCTCGACCGGTTCAGGCGCATCGCACTGGGCAGCGCCGGCGCCGTCGCGCTCCGCTCGGGTGGATTGCGGCTGATCACGCGCTACTCGGTGATCGACGGCGCGCAGGAGAAGAACATCGGCACCTCGACCATCTCCGACGAGATGACCCGCCACCTCGCGGGCGACCCGGAGCGCGGCTCCTACCTGACCCCGACGGCGCTCGACGGCATCGAGCGCTACACCGCGTACCAGCGCGTGCCCGGCTGCACGCTGCGGGTGTTCGTCGGGCTCGGCACCAGCGACTTCCTCGCCGGCTGGCGGCGCGAGGCGGCGCAGATGGCGGCGCTGCTGGCGGTCGCGATCGCGACGATCGCCGGCTTCTCGGCGCTGCTGTTCGCGCAGCAGCGGCGCCAGGTGACCGCACGCGCCGAGATCGCGCGGCTGGCGCAGGAACAGAGCGTGATGCTCGACAACGAGGTCGTCGGCATGCTGAAGCTGAAGAACCGCACCTCGCTGTGGAAGAACCGCGCGCTGGACCGGATCTTCGGCTACGAGCCGCACGAACTGGTCGGCGCGCCGGTGCGCACGCTGTACCTCGACGACGAGACCTTCGACGAGATCGGCAAAGTGGCCTACCCGATCCTCGCGACCGGCGGCCGCTTCAGCACGCAGCTGCGCATGCGCCACAAGCAGGGCCACGCGATCTGGATCGAGCTGAGCGGCGCGGCGGTGTCGGCCAACGAATCGCTGTGGTCGCTGACCGACATCACCGCGCTGAAGGACAGCGAGGCGCATGCGCAGCACCTGGCGCTGCACGATGCGATGACCGGGCTGCCCAACCGCCGGCTGTTCGCCGAGCGGCTGCTCTACATCCTGGCCGACGCGCAGCGGCGCCACCAGCTGACCGGCGTGTGCTACCTCGACCTGGACGGCTTCAAGGCCGTCAACGACGCCTTCGGGCACGACGCCGGCGACGCGGCGCTGCGCGAGGTCGCGAAGCGGCTGCTGGTCTGCATCCGCACCAACGACGTGGTCGCGCGTTTCGGCGGCGACGAGTTCGCGTTGATCCTCAGCAACATCCAGGATGCGCGCGAGGTCGAGCGGGTGCTGCAGCGCGTGTTGCACGCGATCGAGCAGCCGATCCACCTGGCCGGCGGCGAGACCGCAACGGTGGGCGCGAGCATCGGCGTGGCGATCGGGCCGGAGCACGGCGACGATTCGGCCACGCTGATGGGGCGTGCCGACCAGGCGATGTACGTCGCCAAGCGGTCCGGCAAGCACCGCGTCTGCCTGTGGGCCGCGTAGACCAGGGCGCCTGAGCGTGCGGTCAACGGCCGGTCATGGATCGGCGAGAGCTCCGACATGCAAGTCTCGTCGTTGCAAGCAGTGTTTCAGAGTATGCGAACACGGCTTGTTTTCGCAGCTCACCGGGTAGCCTGCGGGCCATTCAAATCCCCGAGAGAGCTCCCCATGAAAACCGGAATGAAGCCGCTTCGCCTGTCCCTCATCGCGCTCGCCTGCGCTGCCGCGACGCCCGCCTTCGCCGTCGACTGGCCGGCCGGCTTCTCGAAGTGCGCGGACGAAGGCGAGAACTGCAAAGTCGGCTCGACGGCGCACCAGGTGTCGTTCGGCGTGAAGAACAAGTGGGTGGTCAAGACGCTGTCGGGCACCATCGCCTGCACCAGCGCGACCTTCGGCGGCGCGAACCCGAATGCGGACAAGAAGGAGAAGTGCGCGGTCGGACCGGCGGCGACGCCTGCGCCCGCTCCGGCTCCCGCACCGTCGCCCTCGCCTGCACCTGCCCCTGCGCCCGCTCCCTCGCCCGCACCGGCTCCCGCTCCAGCCCCCGCACCCGCCCCGAGCGGCCTGACCGCCGGGTTCGCCGGCACCGTGACCGGCGGCGGCAAGCTGACCGCGGTGACGGTGAGCACGGCCGCCGCGATGCAGGCCGCCATCGATGCCTACAGCGGCACCGGCGGCCTGGTGATCCGCTACACCGGCAGCTTCGACTTCGCGTCGATCGCCGACTCGTGCGCGCAGCGGACGAAGCCGGCCGGCGCCATCGTCGAGGTCAAGAACAAGAGCAACGTCACGATCGAAGGCGCCGACGGCTCGTCCGCGAACTTCGGGCTGGCGGTCAAGGGCGGCGCCACCAACGTGATCATCCGCAACATGACGATCGGCCTGCTGCCCGGCTCGATCGACGCGATCGGCATCGAGGGCCAGGGCGGCAAGTTCCCCGGCTACGTCTGGGTCGACCACAACACGCTGTTCAGCAGCCTCAAGGAATGCGCCGGCGCCGGCGACATGGAGTTCGACGGCCTGGTCGACAACAAGGCCGGCGCGCACCACATCACCTACTCGTACAACCACCTCCACGACCACCAGAAGGTCGGGCTGATCGGGTCGAGCGACAGCGACGCCAGCGACCGCTTCATCACCTACCACCACAACTTCTACGAAAACGTGAAGTCGCGGCTGCCGCTGCAGCGCGGCGGGTACACCCACCTCTACAACAACCTGTACAGCGGCGTGCACACCTCGGGCGCCAACATCCGCATGGGCGGCTTCTCGCTGATCGAGGCCAACTGGTTCGAGAACGCGCAGAACCCGGTGACCTCGCGCGACAGCTCGGCCGTCGGCTACTGGGACCTGCGCAACAACAACGTGAAGAGCCCGGCCGACTTCGCCCGCTACGGCATCACCTGGGTGGCCAGCGAGTCGTCGCCGTCGCGCGATGCAAGCGACTGGGTCAGCACCAGCAGCTTCCCGGTCGGCATCCCGTACGCCTACACTGCCCACGACCCGGCCTGCGTGAAGCAGAAGCTGCCTGCGGTGGCAGGGGCAGGCAAGGGGCTGGCGGTGCTGAGCTGCAACTGACGACAGAGCGGACGACAGAGCGGACGACGGCACGGACGACAGAACGACAAGCCGCGGCGCGGCAGGAGACACGCATGACACGTCCCTTCGCAATCCCGCTGCGCGCGGTCCTGGTGGCCGGCAGCCTGCTGGCTGCCGCCACCGCGATGGCCGGCACGGTCGTCTACGTGTCCAACGCGGACAGCCAGGAGCTGTCGGTGCTGGCCTTCGACCGCGCGTCGGGCCGGCTGAGCCCGGTCGAGACGGTGGCAGTCGGCGGCACGGTGATGCCGCTGGCGCTCAGCCCCGACAAGCGCTTCCTGTACGCCGCGCTGCGTTCGCAGCCGTTTCGCGTGCTCAGCTTCGCCGTCGACCCGGCCAGCGGCCGCCTGAAGAAGCTGGGCGAGGCGCCGCTGGCCGACAGCATGGCCAACATCGACGTCGATGCCAGCGGCAAGTGGCTGTTCGCGGCCTCGTACCCGGGGCACAAGATCACCGTCAACAGCATCGACGGCAACGGCGCGGTCACGGCGATCCAGCAGCTGGTCCCGACCGCGCCGAACGCGCATGCGATCCACGCCGATGCGACCAACCGCTTCGTGCTGGCCACCAGCCTCGGCGGCGACCACCTGTCGGTGTGGCGCTTCGATGCGGCCAAGGGCCAGCTGACGCCGAACGATCCGCCGATCGTGCAGTTGGACGCGAAATCCGGCGCCCGCCACTTCGTGTGGGACAAGGCGCAGAAGCACCTGTACCTGCTTAACGAGGTGGACGCGTCGCTGGTGGTGTTCGCTTGGGACGGCGTGCACGGCACGCTGCGCGAACTGCAGCGCACCAGCACGCTGCCGCCGGGTTTCACCGGCAAGCCGTGGGCCGCCGACCTGCACCTCAGCCCCGACGGCCGGCAGCTCTATGCCTCGGAGCGCACGTCCAGCACCATCGCGCACTTCCGTGTCGATGCCGGGACCGGCACGCTGGAAGCCGCGGGCAGCACGCCCACCGAGAAGACCCCGCGCGGCTTCACGATCGATTCGTCCGGCCGCTACCTGATCGCCGCGGGGCAGGAATCGCATGCGCTGTCGGTGCACGCGATCGACGCCCGAAGCGGCGCACTCGGCGAGGTCACGCGGCTGCCGGTCGGCAAGAACCCGAACTGGGTCGAGATCGTCGACCTGCCGTGAGCGACCGGCGCGTCAGCTCTCGTTGTGCGCCACCTGGATGCGCCGACGGCTGCGGGCCGGCACGTCGTAGATGTTGAAGTCGCTCATCGTCCGGCCGTAGAGGTGCAGGCTGACGGCGCGGGGACGCTCCGCCGGCACGCCGGTCACGTGGATGTGGTCCGGGTTCGGCACGAAGCTGGTGACGGCGCCGTGCCGCAGCAGGATGGTGCCGCCGCGCGCGAGGTCGATCTCGTCGTCGGCGCCGCGGTCGGGCGACAGCCGCACGTAGCTGCGCTCTTCCAGCACGCCTTCGACCACGCCGACGACGCCCCAGCTGCCGTGATCGTGCACCGGCGTCCACTGGCCCGGCAGCCAGACGATCGAATACAGCGACAGGCTCGCGTCGGGGGCGTCGTAGATCAGGTTGCGCGCATAGCCCGACGCACTGCTGCGGTAGTGCTGCGGCGCCAGGAAGCTGCCGGCGTGGTCGATCAGGTCGAGCATCAGCGGCGCCAGCGCCAGCACGCAGTCGGCCGGGTCCGGCTGGCGGCAGCTGCGGGCGGTGGCTTCGGCGATGAAGGCGTCGAGGGCGGCAGAGGTCATCGGCGGATTGTCGCGCCAACGGCGGACCGCACTTGACTCGCCACCCGGTTGGGCCGACGCTTTCGCACGACGAACCCACGGGACGCCCCATGAACGCGCCGATCCTCTACTACCACCCGCTGTCCTCCTGCTGCCACAAGGTGCTGATCGCGATCGACGTGCTGCAGACCGAGGTCGACAAGCGCCTGCTGAACCTGGGCGACCCGGCGGAACGCGCCGCCCACCTGGCGCTGTGGCCGCTCGGCAAGATGCCGCTGCTGGTGGACCAGGGCCGGCCGGTGCCCGAGACGAGCA
The DNA here is from genome assembly GCF_012275445.1 of Rhizobacter sp. SG703. GTDB lineage: Bacteria > Pseudomonadota > Gammaproteobacteria > Burkholderiales > Burkholderiaceae_C > Rhizobacter. The sequence goes on from NZ_JAAZQK010000002.1 coordinate 596,082, forward strand.
TCATCATCGAGCACCTGCAGCGCCACCATGCGCGCCCCGGCCGCATGCTGGTCCCGCAGGACCCGGACCAGGCGCTCGACGTGCGCCGCTGGGATCGCCTCTGCGACCTCTACGTGATGACGCCGATGCAGGCCTTCACCGCCGACCGCCTGCGGGCCGAGGGCGAACGCGATGCGCAGGCCGTGGCGCGGGCCCGCGACACCTTGCTGACCGCCTATGCGTTGATCGACCACCAGCTCGACGGCCGGATCTGGCTGGCCGGCGATGCGTTCAGCATGGCCGACTGCGCGGCTGCGCCGTCCTTGTTCTACGCGATCACCTACGTTCCGCTGCTGCCGCAGCATGCGCGGCTGTCGGCCTACTTCCAACGCCTGATGGACCACCCGTCGGTGGCACGCACCGTCGACGCGGCGCGGCCCTGGTTCCAGTTCTACCCCGGTCGCGACGGGCTGTCCCGGCGCTTCTACGACCCGGCGTAAGGCAACGGTTTGCCGGACTGGCGCCGGCAATCCTCGTACCGCGAATGTCCGGCGTCGGCCGTGCCGCCGGCTGCCGCGCATCGGCAAACCGTGCTGCAACGTGCAACGCGGCGCCGGCTGCATCGCATGGCCTCGCACAGCGCCGGGACGGTCGGGAACGCGGTATGCCGCAAGGGCGTCAGGCGCGCACCGTTCGAAGCCGCCGCCCTCTTCAACCCAACGCAGTGCCGTGCAGCGATGCCGGCTGAAAGGAATTCCATGTTCTCCCACAACAAGCGCCTCCAGTACACCGTGCGGGTCAACGAGACGAACCCCGGCCTGGCCAACCTGATGCTGGAACAGTTCGGCGGACCGCAGGGCGAGCTGGCCGCCGCGTGCCGCTACTTCTCTCAGCACCTGGCCGAAGACGACCCCGGCCGCCGCGACATGCTGATCGACATCGCCACCGAGGAGCTGAGCCACCTGGAGGTGATCGGCACCATCGTCGCGATGCTCAACAAGGGGGCCAAGGGCAAGCTCGCCGAGGCGATGGACAACGAGGCCGAGCTGTACCGCAGCATCCACGGCGCCGGCAACGATTCGCACGTGACGCAGGTGCTGTACGGCGGCGGGCCGGCCTTCATCAATTCCGCCGGCGTGCCGTGGAGCGCGGCGTACGTCGACAGCATCGGCGACCCGAGCTGCGACCTGCGTTCGAACATCGCGGCCGAAGCGCGCGCGAAGATCGTCTACGAGCGGCTGATCAACCTGACCGACGACCCCGGCGTCAAGGAGGCGCTCGGCTTCCTGATGACGCGCGAGATCTCGCACCAGCAATCGTTCGAGAAGGCGCTGTACTCGATGTCGGCCAGCTTCCCGCCGGGCAAGCTGCCGGGCATGAAGGCGTTCAGCAACGTCTACTTCAACATGTCGCAGGGCGACGGCGACACGCGCGGCCCGTGGAACAACGAGCCGGTGTTCGAGTACCGCGAAGCGACGGCGGCGGTCGACGGCGGCTCCGGCCTGCCGGAACCGCGGCTGACCGACGACGAGGCCGGCATCGTCTCGCAGCTCGCGCTGCGCACGGCGTCGGACCCGGCGTCGAACCCGGCCACCGGCGTCGACCTGGCGCGGCTCGGTGGGCAGGTCGACGGCAGCCTGCTCGACGGCAGCGATGGCGCCGATGGCAGCGACCCGTCGGGCAGCGCCCGCAGCGCGCCGTGAGTTCGCTGCCCGCCGCGCGCCTGCCGGTGTGGCGGTGGACGCGCCGCTGCGTCGGCGCGTCCGTCGCAGCCGGCGGGCTGTGCGTGCTGGCGCTCGCAGCGGCGCGCCAGTTCACGCTGCTCGATGCGCGCATCGCCGGGGCCTTGCTGGGCGGCGCGGTGGCCGCCGCGGCCATCGCAGCGGGAACGCTGCCGGTGCTGCTGTCGCAGCGCATCTCGCAGCGCTGCAGCAACGCGCTGCCCGGCTTCGGCGCCGGCGTGATGCTCGCGGCCACGTCGTTCTCGCTGATCGTCCCGGCGCTGGCGGCCGCGCACGAGCTCGGCGCGGCCTCGGGCCTGGTCGAGCCGGCCGCATCGGTGCTCGGCGCCGTCGCGGTGACGATCGCCGGCAGCCATGAGGTCATTCCCGGATCGCACGAGAAGGGCCACGCGACCAGTGCCACCGCGGCGCTGGTGGTCGGCTTCGTGCTGATGATGGTGCTGGACAACGCGCTCGCCTGACGCCAGGACCGCTGCGCCGCGCTCGATGCCTCCTCTGCGGAACGTCGATTGCCCGATTCGGGCGTCGACCAAGGAGAGCTCCATGCCGTACGTCAATCCGCTGCACGAACCCAAGTTGTCGTCGTCGACCGGACGACGGATCACGCTGCTCGACTGGGTGGCCTTCCTGCTGCTGGTGATCGGCGGCTTGAACCTCGGCCTGTATGCCGTGTTCGGCATCGAGGAGGTGGGCGCCGCGTTCGGCGGCAACGGGCTCTCGTCGCGCCTGCTGCACGGCCTCGTCGGCTGCTCGGCGCTGTACGCCATGGTGCGCGCGGTGCAGGCGGGCAGGCCGCAGTAAGCGGGCACGGCGGCCTCGGTCGCCATCCAAACGTTAGAGTACCCACGATGAAATCGAACCCTGGGTACCCCGAGATGAAGGCGTTCCTGCGCTTCTTCTCTTCGCGCTTTCTGGATCAGCGCTGCCACTCCACGAACGATCGACCGATGGTCGTGCTCGAACGGCATGAACAGGAATCCGCGAGCCGGGCCGAATCGGCGCTGCGCATGGCGGTGAACAACTGCCTGGAGATCTCGTCTCCCTGGCCGTTGTCGCAGGTCATCGCACTCGACGCAGAGATGCACGCCACAGGCGTGCTCAGCCTGTCGTTCGTGCGGTCGCGGGTCTGGGGCCGGTATGCCGCGATGCTGAAGCGCGGGGCCCTTCGCAACCACGATGAATCCGCGGTGGCCCAGGGGGTCCTGGCTGACCCATCGCTGCGGCAGAGTCTTCCCGAGGTCGAGCGGGCGAGCCTGCAGGCGATGGTCCGTGCCTTCGGGCCACAGCGCGCCCACGCTGCGACCGAGCGGTCTCGCTCCGGCCGACCCGGGCACGGCCCTCATGCCAGACGCTAGCGTCATTCGACATGCGCGCGATCGTCCTCGCCCTGGCGATGCTTCCGGCGGCGGCCATGCCGTCCGGCGAGCCGGTCGCCCTGCTCGAGCAGCGCCTGCGGACCGAGGGCGTCGACAGTGTCAACAACTACCTGGGCGGGCAATCGTCCGCGCTGGCTGACCTGGGCCAACGAACCGCGGACTGCGACACCCAGGCCATCGCGCTCACCGTGAAGCTGAGCCGCGGCAAGAGCGTCAAGACCACCGAGGCCCACCGAGAAGCACTTCGCATCGCCGTCGGCACCTGCACCGAGAACGTCCTCTCGCTTCTCTCGCTGGCCGAGGTGCCGAAGATCTGCGCTGCCGCGTCGTCATGGACGATGACGCAGACGGCACGCGAGCTGCGGCGCCGGATGCAGGCGATCGACGCCGATGCCGCCCTCCGCTCGACCGAGCGTGGCAGGGCATGCGGCGCCGCCTACCTCTTCGAACTGCAGAACACCCGCGTCGGCATCCGGGTCGATCAGCCGGCGCACCGGGCCCGGTGATCGGCCCGGCCGCCGGCCGACGGCCCGACCGGCCGAAGGACGGCATCAGCTGGCTTCGGCGGCCCACTGCACCGCGTCGGCGCCGGCCGGAATGCGCATCGGCGCGAACGGATCGGTCGCCGCACGCCACACCGCCTCGGCCACGTCCGCCGAACGCGTTCCCGGACCCGTCGACGCCTGCATGCGGGCGATCGCCTGCCGCATGAACTCGCCGTAGACCTCGTCGTCGAGGCCGCGCAGGTGGGCCCGGGCGGTGTCGCGAAAGCGCGTCTCGCCGGACGATCCGGGCAGCACGATGCGCACGCGCACGCCGAACGGCTCGACCTCGCTCGCGAGCGATTCGGTCAGCGCGTTCACCGCCGCCTTCGCCGCGCGGTAGAGGCCCACCAGCGGCAGCGGCTTCAGCGTCGCGCTCGACGTCACGTTCACGATGACGCCGGACCGGCGCTCGCGCATCTGCGGCAACACCGCCTGCGTGACCGCGACCGTGCCGAAGGTGTTGGTCTCGAACAGCTCGCGCACCGTCTCCATGCGGGTGAGCTCGAACGGCGCCGGCGCGCCGAAGCCGGCGTTGTTGACCAGCACGTCGATCGGGCCCGCGGCATCCACTGCGCGGCGGATGCTCTGCGCGTTGGTGACGTCGAGCTGCAGCACGCGCAGGCGGGCGGACGGCGGCAGCAGGTCCTCGCGCGGCGTGCGCATCGTGGCGATCACCCGCCAGTCGCGCTCGAGGAAATGGCGTGCGGTCTCGAGGCCGAAGCCGGAGGAGCAGCCGGTGATCAGGACGGTCTTCATTGGAGGTCTTTCAACGTGGATGGCGATGACCGCACGATAGGCCGCCGGAACCGTACTCGCTACACTCCGAAGTCCATGAATCATTTGCGAGAGTCCGGCCGTGGTGGATCCGCTCGCCGAGGTGGTCACGCTGCTGCAGCCGACGGCCCGGTTCTCCAAGAACATCGTCGGTGCGGGCGCGTGGCAGATTCGCCGCTCGGACGCCGGGCAGCCGTTCTACTGCGCCGTCCTCGAAGGCGGTTGCCGCCTGACGCTCGACGGGCACGCGCCGATCGTGCTGCAGGCCGGCGACTTCCTGCTCGTTCCCGCCGTCTTCGGGGTCGCCATGTCCAGCCTCGAATTGCCTGCCGGCGCGGCCGACTCGATGCCGGTCGCCCTGGGACCGGGCAGGTTCCGGATCGGCGCGCAGGAGGGCCCGACGGACCTGCGCATCCTGGCCGGCCATTGCAGCTTCGGCTCGCCGGATGCGGCACTGCTGGTCTCGCTGCTGCCGCAAGTCGTTCACGTGCGCGGCGAGCCGCGGCTCGCGACGCTCGTGCAGTGGGTGGGCCAGGAATCGATCGAGCAGCGGCCCGCGCGCGAGCTGGTGCTCGCGCGTCTGCTGGAGGTGTTGCTGATCGAGGCGCTGCGGTCGACGACCGGCACGGCCGCCTCGCCCGGCCTGGCACGCGGGCTTGCCGATGCGCGCCTGGCGGTGGCGATCCGCGCGATGCACGAGCAGCCGACGCGGGCGTGGACGGTCGCGCAGCTGGCCCGGGAAGCCGCGCTCTCGCGCTCGACGTTCTTCGAACGCTTCCAGCGCGCGGTCGGCCTGGCCCCGATGGCGTACCTGCTCGCGTGGCGCATGGCGCTCGCGAAGGACCTGCTGCGCCGCGACGACGGCAGCATCGCCGACATCGCCGAGCGCGTCGGCTACAGCTCGGCGAGCACGTTCAGCGTCGCCTTCACCCGCCACGTCGGACGGCCGCCGACGCACTATGCGCGCGAGCAAGCGGGCTTTCAGCGCGTCGGCGCGTGAAACGGGGTCCACGAGGCGCTTGCCGACGGAAAATGCCACCAGAACGATCGGCAACGATCGCCCCGACACCCTCCGACGCGGCCCGCCGCGAGACACAGAAAGCAGCACGCCATGGCCATCCAGTGGTTCCCAGGCCACATGCACACGACCCGCAAGGCCATCGCCGATCGCCTGCCGGAGATCGACGTGGTGATCGAGTTGCTCGACGCGCGGCTGCCGGGCTCGAGCACCAATCCGTTGCTGGCCCTGCTGACGGCAGGCAAGCCAGCGCTGAAGGTATTGAACAAGCAGGACCTGGCCGACCCGGAGATCACCGCGTTGTGGCTGGCGCATTACCAGGCCCTGCCAGGCACCCGATCGCTCGCGCTGGACGCCGGCGCCAGCGCGCCGGCACGCGCGCTGATCGCGGCGTGCCGGGAACTGGCACCGCACCGCGGCGGCATGGTCAAGCCGGTGCGGGCGTTGATCTGCGGCATTCCCAACGTGGGCAAGTCGACGCTGGTGAACACGCTGAACGGCCAGCGAACCGCCAAGACAGGCGATGAACCGGGCATCACCAAGCTGGAGCAGAGGATCCTGCTGGCCGACGACTTCCACCTGTTCGACACACCGGGCATGCTGTGGCCGCGAATCCTCATCGAGCAGGGCGGGTACAACCTGGCGGCCAGCGGCGGCATCGGCCGCAATGCCTACGACGAGGAAGAGGTGTCGATGGCGCTGCTGGCCCGCGTGCGCCATCGCTACGCGGACCGGCTGGTGGCGCGCTACAAGCTGGCCGACATCTCGGCGATGACCGACGAGGACTTGCTGGCCGAGGTGGGCCGCAAGCGCGGCGGCCTGCTGCCCGGCGGCCGCGTGAACATGCAGAAAGCTGCCGAGGTGACGTTGAACGATTTCCGCAGCGGTGCCTGGGGCCGCGTCACGCTCGAGACGCCCGATGAGTTCGCGCACTGGCAGGCGGCCGGCCTGGCGGCCGAAGAGGCGCGGAAGGCGAAGAAGGAAGCACGCGCGAAGGCGTGACGGCACGTCGTTTCGATGGACGGCCGGGGTTCGTCGGCCTGCCGCGAAGCGGCCGTCAGGCGTTCGTCGCCGGCCGGTGCACCGGCAGCGTCACGCGGAACGTGGTGCCCTGGCCCAGGACACTGTCGACATCGATGCGGCCGTGGTGCTTCTGCACGATCCCGTACGACAGCGAGAGCCCGAGGCCCGTTCCCTTGCCAACCGGCTTGGTGGTGAAGAAGGGCTCGAAGATGCGCTTCAGCGTGTCCGGCGGGATGCCCGATCCGGTGTCGGCCACTTCCATCCAGACGTCGGTGTTGTCGGCCGCCACGCCGGTGCGGATCACGATGCGGCCGCGTTCGTCGCCCATCGCCTGCGCCGCGTTGACCACCAGGTTCATCACCACCTGGTTGATCTGCGACGGCAGGCACTCGACATCCGGAATCACGCCGTACTCCTTGACCAGGTCGGCCTTGTACTTGACCTCGTTGGCCACCACGTTCAGCGTCGAGTCGATGCCCTGGTGCAGGTCTGCCAGCTGGAAATCCTGCGAAGAATCCACGCGCGAGAAATCCTTGAGGTCCTGCACGATCTGGCGCACGCGCACGATGCCCTGCCGGGACTCGCGCATCAGCACCGGAATGTCCTCCTTCAGGAACGCCAGCTCGATCTCGTCGCGCAGCGTGCGCAGCCGCGCGGCGACGTCGGGCGGACTGACGCCGCCCTCGGCGGCCTCGTACGCGGCCAGCATCTCGAACAGCTTGCCGAGGTAGTCCTCCAGCGTGCCGAAGTTCGAGAAGATGTAGCCGATCGGGTTGTTGATCTCGTGCGCCACGCCGGCCGCCAGCTGGCCGATCGAGGCGAGCTTCTCCGACTGCACCAGTTGCCCCTGCAGGTGCTTGCGCTCGGCCACCTCGGCCTGCAGCGCCTCGTTGCTGCTGGTGATCTCGCGCGTGCGCTCGAGCACCGCGTCTTCCAGCCGCGTGAGTTGCACCGCGGCGTCCTGCGTCATCTGCCACTTGGCGGTCAGCATGTTCGCGAGCTGGCGCACCTCGATCGCGTCGAAGGGCTTCTTCAGGATCAGCAGCCGGTCGCGCACGTCCAGCGTGGCCAGCACCTCGTCCCACGAGGTGTCGGCATACGCGGTGCAGATGACGACCTGCAGCCGCGGGTCCGACTGCCACAGGCGCTCGATCGTCTGCACGCCGTCCCAGCCCGGCGGCATGCGCATGTCCACGAAGGCCAGCGCATAGGGCAGGCCTGCCGCCAGCGAAGCCTCGACGCGGGCCAGCGCTTCCTGCCCCTGGTAGGCGGAGTCGAGTTCGAAGGCGCTCGCCGCCGCCGGCGGTTCGTCGCCGAACAGCGCCGCCTCGACGGCACCCAGCGCGCCGCATGCCGTCGGCGGCACCAGGATCTTGCGGAAGTCCTCGTGGATCGCCGGCATGTCGTCGACCAGCAGGATCCGGCGGTTCTGCCCCGGTGTCATCGCGCGTCCTCCTGCGCGCCGAGCGGGATCTCCAGCACGAAGGTGGCGCCGCAGCCGGCGCCCTGGCTGTGCGCGCTCAGCGTGCCACCCATCTCCTGGGCCGCCATGGCGCAGCTGTGCAGCCCGAAGCCGTGGCCGTTGCTGCGCGTGGTGAAGCCGTGGGCGAAGACGCGGACCAGGTTCTCCGACACGATGCCTTCGCCGTTGTCGGCCACCGTGATGCGCAAGACACGTCCGTCCGGCGCCGTCAGCAGCGCCGCGCCCAGCGTGATGCACGGGCTCCGGCCGGCCGGTGCGCCGCTCATCGCCTGCTTCGCATTGCTGATCAGGTTCACCAGGATCTGCAGCAGGCGGTGCCGGTCCAGCGGGAGCTCGGGCAGCTCGGGAATCTGCTTCACGACCTCGACCTTGTGGCGCGTCAGCGCGCCCGCGTTCATGCGCAGCGCGTCGTCCAGCAGTTCGTCGAACTTCAGGAACTCGACGACGCGCGAGGCGCCGGCATACGACTGCTGCGTCGCGACGACCTCCTTGATGTGGTCGACGCTCTTGGCCAGCAACGCGAGTTCTTCGGCGATGGCGGCCTGCTCCGCCAGCAGCACCTGCGCCAGGTCGCGCAGGTAGCCCGGCAGCAGCTTGCCGCGGGTGTCCTGCGTGAGGAAGGCGCCCAGGTCGCCGGCATGCTCGTCCATCAGGCCGACCGCGCGCTCCAGGCCCTTGAGCTTGGAGGCGCGCAGCCGGTCGCCGATCAGGCCGGCGGAGATGTTGACGCTGTTGAGCACGTTGCCGACGTTGTGCAGCACGTTGGTGGCAATCTCGGCCATGCCGGCCAGCCGCGACGCTTCGAGCAGTTGCCGATGCACCTCGCCGATCCGGCGCTCGGCCTCCTTCAGGTCGGAGATGTCCTTGGTGATGCCGAAGGTGCCGATGATCTCGCCGTCGCGGTTGCGCAGCGGCATCTTCGTGGTCAGGGCCCAGGTGTCGGGCCGCCCGTCCATCCAGGTCTCGCGCTCGACCTTGCCGACCATCGGCAGGCCGGTGCGGATGATTTCCTGCTCGTCCTCGAAAGCCGGCAGGGCGTGCGCCTCGGAGAACACGTCGAAATCCGACTTGCCGATCAACCCGTCCGGCGTCGTCATCCCGAACTGGAGGGCCTGGGCCGCACTCGACTTGATGAAGCGCGACTGCCTGTCCTTGAAATAGATGTGGTCCGGCGAGTTGTCCAACAGCGCCCGCAACAGATCGCGATCGTCGACATCCACCGGGGGATTGGAACGGATGACGCAAGACATGGAGTGCTCCCTGGCACTGCGAGTGCCTTCTGTGGCCGCCATGATCTGCCGGACGCGGCCCCGCCGGTCGCCCGAAGAGCGCGGCAAAGCCGGATCAATTCCGTCCTTGAGGACCCGGCCGGAGGCGCCCGGGCGGTGTTCCAGGACGCACCGCGACGAACCGCGACGAACCGCTATTTGCCCGCGAGGTTCGCGACGTAGTAGGCGAGCAGGTCCAGGTCCTGCACCGGCACCTGGCTCAGCGCCTCGGTCATCGCCCGCGTGTAGCCCGGTCGCTCGCCCGACTTGAAGCCCTGCAGCGTCGCGAGCACGTAGTCCTCCTTCTGGCCGCCGATGCGCGGCACCCCCTGGCCGCCGGCCAGGTCGTCGCCATGGCAGAACAGGCACTTGTGCTGCTGCGCGAGCGCCTGCCCCTGGCCCATGCGCGCCGCATCGGGCGGTGCGCCGGGCGCCGGCGCGGGCACCGGCGGCAGCGTGCCGATGAAGTCGGAGAAGCCCCGCAGGTCGGCGTCCTTCATCGGCTTGGCCAGCGCGATCATCGCGTCGTTGCGGCGACGGCCCTCGCGGAACAGGAACAGCTGCGTGACCGTGTAGAGCGACTGCTGGCCTGCCAGCACCGGCACGCCCGCCACGTCGCTGCGGCCGTTGGCGCCGTGGCAGGCGGCGCACACGGTGCGGAAGCGCTCGGAATAGTCGGCCGCCACGGATGACGCGGCCGAGGCGGCGGGCGAGGCGGCAGTCGCGCGGGCGGCGGGCTTCCTGGCCTGTGTCTTCGACTGCACCTGCGCCTGCACAGGCGAGGCGGCGATCGCGAGCGACGCCAGCACCGCCAGCACCGCGTGGCGGCGCCAGGCCGCCACCTCACTTGCCGCCATAGCTGATGCGGTAGATCGCACCGGCGTGGTCGTCGCTGACGAGCAGCGAGCCGTCCTTCATCACGAGGAAGTCCACCGGCCGGCCGAGGTAGGTGTTGTTCTCGACGAAGCCGGTCATGAACGGTTCGACCTTGGCGCCGCCCTTTCCGTCCGGCCTCGCGACGTAGACGCCGTTGTACTTCCTGGTGCGGTTCCACGGGCCGTGGATCGCGATGAACATCGCCCCCTGGTACTTCGGCGGAAACATCTTGCCGGTGTAGAACTTCAGGCCGAGCGAACCGGCGTGCGGGCCGAGCAACGCGGCGGGCTTGACGAAGTCGTCGCACGACTTGCCCCATCCGAATTCGGGGTCGGGGATGTTGCCCTGGTGGCAATACGGGTAGCCGAAGTGCTGCTTGCCGGGTTGCGTGACGTGGTTCAGCTCGTCGTTCGGAATCTCCTCGCTGAGCCAGTCGCGGCCGTTGTCGGTGAACCAGAGGTCGCCGGTCTTCGGGTCGAAGTCGAAGCCGACCGTGTTGCGCACGCCCGAGGCCACCGTCTCGATGTCCGAGCCGTCGAGTTTCATGCTGTAGATCTTCGCGTACTCGCCGGGGTCGCAGATGTTGCAGGGCGCGCCGATGTTGTAGAAGAGCCTGTCGTTGTGGACGCGCAGGAACTTCCAGCTGTGGTCGCTGCCGCCCGGCAGCTTGTCGTTCAGCACCGCGGTCGGTTCGCCGAGGTTGTCGAGCTTGTCCTCGACGTCGTCGTAGCGGACGATCTTCTTGTGGGTCGCGAAGAACAGCGAGCCCTTGTAGAACTCGATGCCGGTCGCCTGCTCGGTCTTGTCGATGATGACCTTCGGCTCGCGCTTGCCGTCGACCGCCTTCTCGGGCAGCGCGTAGACCTTGTTGCCGACGAACAGCGTGCTGACGAAGATGTTGCCCTTGGCGCCCTGGCGCATCTCGCGCGCGTCGAGCACGCCCGAAGCCCAGGTCTCGACCTTGAAGCCGGGCGGCAGCTTGAGCTTCCTGATCGGCAGCTGGTCGGCTGCGGTGGGGATCGGATAGGCCGGCACCGGCGCCATCTTCATCGCGGTGTCGGTCTTGGGCCGGCCCTTGGCCCAGCCCGGTTCGGCTTCCTGGCCGCTGGCCGCGGCGGCCGCGGCCAGCAGCGGCAGCGCGGCGATGAATGAACGCAATCGAATCTGATGCATGTCTCACCCTTCATGTGGTTGTTGGGGGAAGTCACCCGAGTGGCGAAGCACCTGGGCCTCGCGGGCCCGGGACGACGCCTGGAGTTCGATGCAGCGATCGGTGTCGCGACCGGGCATCTTGAGTCATGGCAGCGGCCTTGTCCACAGGCCGCCATTGAGGATTGCTGCACGGTCGGGGCCGCCCGCATCCGACTGGTCGCTCAAGAAGACGGCTTCGCCTCCGAAGAGAAGCGCATTCGCGCTTTCCGGCGGCCCCGAGGCTGTCCTGCGCTTCACCGAGCGAGGAAATCCTTGAACACTGTTGCCAACATGAAGATCGGTACGCGCCTGACGGCCGCCTTCGCGATCGTGATCGGCCTGTTGATCGCCGTGGCCGCCGTCGGCTACACGAAGATCGATGCGGTCCATGCCAGTACCGAGACGATCCTTCACGACCGCTACGCCAAGGTCGCGCTGGCCCAGACGGTCGAGAACGAGGTCAACAAGCAGCTGCGGGCCATCCGCACGGCCATCATCGCCACGGACGCCGGCGTCGCGCAGTCCGAGCTGCGCAAGATCGAGGATTCCGTGCCGGTGGTCGCCGCGGCGATCGAGCGCCTCTCGGCCACCGTGCACACCCAGACAGGCAGCGCGGCGCTGCGCGACGTGATCGACAACCGCGCGAAGTTCAAGCAGCGCGAGGTAGAGCTCGTCGAGCTGATCAAGGCGGGCAAGAGCGAAGAGGCACGCAGCCTGCTGGTCGCGGCCATCCTGCCGCTGCAGACTGCGTACCTGGCGTCGATCGAGGCCTTCACGAAGACGCAGGTCGACGGCATGGAGCAGTTCGGCGCAGAGGCGTCCGAAGTGGCGAGCACGGCGCGCATCCTCACCGTGGGCCTGTCCGGGCTCGCGGTCCTCGTGGCGGTCGGCGTTGCGGTCCTGCTGACCCGTTCGATCACGGTCCCGATCGCGACCGCCGTCAAGATCGCCCAGACCGTCGCGGCCGGCGACCTGACCTCGGTCATCGAGGTGACGAGCACCGACGAGACCGGCCAGCTGCTGACCGCGCTGAAATCCATGAACCAGAGCCTGGTGCGCATCGTCGACCAGGTGCGGCAGAGCAGCGACTCGATCGCCACCGGGACCGGCCAGATTGCCACCGGCAACGCCGACCTCTCGCAGCGCACCGAGGAGCAGGCTGCCAACCTGGAGCAGACGGCCTCGTCCATGGAGGAGATCACTGCCACGGTGAAGAACAGCGCTGGGGCGGCACGCGCCGCCACCGAGCTGGTCGCATCTGCCACCTCGGTGGCAACCAAGGGCGGCACGGTGGTCGCGCAGGTCGTGTCGACGATGGACGACATCGCGGCCAGCTCGCGCAAGATCGCCGACATCACCGGCGTGATCGACGGCATCGCATTCCAGACCAACATCCTGGCGCTCAACGCGGCGGTCGAAGCGGCGCGCGCCGGTGAACAGGGCCGCGGTTTCGCCGTCGTCGCCGGCGAGGTCCGCTCGCTGGCCCAGCGCGCGGCGACCGCGGCGAAGGAGATCAAGGCCTTGATCGGCGAAAGCGTCGGGCGCGTCGAAGCCGGCTCGCAGCTGGTGGGCAACGCCGGCACGACCATGCAGGACATCGTCTCGCACGTGCAGCGGGTGAGCCAGCTCATCCACGAGATCGGCAACGCCTCCGAAGAGCAATCCCTCGGCATCAGCCAGGTGAGCGATGCGGTCAGCCAGCTCGACCAGGTGACGCAGCAGAACGCGGCGCTGGTGGAGCAGTCGGCGGCGGCCGCGGAAAGCCTGCGGACGCAGGCCAGGCGCCTGACGGAAGTCGTCGGCGAATTCCGCCTGGACATGACGGCGGTTGCCGCCGCCTGAAGCCCGCGCGCCGGACAGCGAGAAAAAGCGCCGCTTTAGCGCGGTTCCTCTGCGGGTCATGTGTCCAGTCCCAGGGACATAGTGCCGATATGCCGGGACGTCGTGGCCTTGCCTCGCCGGTCACGCTGCATGCGGTACGGGATCGTGTGCGGCGGCCTCCCACCAGGGCCCCGACCATCACGAACCGCATGAACATCCGCACCTGCTCCCTGTCCGCCCTCGTCCTGCAGCTCGGGCTGCTGTGCGCCTGCTCGACCCCGCCCGCCCGCCTGGAGCCGCTGGACCTCGCCCAGACCACGGGCGCCGACCGCCTGGCCATCCGACAGGATGTCGAGCCGCTCGGTCCGCGCCTGGGACTCGACGAGGCCATCGCCCGCGCCCTCAAGTACAACCTGGACCGCCGCGCCCGCCAGTTCGAGGAAGCCCTCGCGCTGCGCCAGTTCGAGGAGGCCGGCCACGACCGCCTGCCCAAGCTCGTGGCCGCCGCCGGCTACACCTCGCGCGACAAGGACCGCGTCGCCAACAGCACCGATTCGGTGACCGGCGCGCCGTCGCTGGCCAACCCGTCGATCTCGCAGGACCGCAGCCACACGCTCAGTTCGCTCACGCTGAGCTGGAGCCTGCTCGACTACGGCCTCGCCTCCTACAACGCACGCCAGGCCGGCGACCGCCTGCTGGCCGCCACCGAGCGCCGCCGCAAGGCCACCCACCTGCTGGTCCAGGACGTACGCGCCGCCTACTGGCGCGCCGCCAGCGCGCAGAAGCTGCGCCAGGATGTGCGGGACGCCCTGAAGCTCGCCGACGACGCGATGTCCGACTCGCGCGCCGCCGAGCAGGAGAAGCTCCGCTCGCCGCTCGACACCCTGCGCTACCAGCGCCAGCTGACCGAGAACATGCGCCTGCTCGAATACATCGAGCAGGACCTGGCCACCGCCCGCTTCGAGCTGGCCGCCCTGATCAACGCGCCGGTCGACCGGGAGGTCGAGCTTGTCGCTGACGAGATGCCCTCCGCCAGGGACCCGCTGGCCGTGCCGGGCGAAGACATGGAAGACCAGGCGCTGTCGCAGAACGCCGACCTGCGCGAGCAGCTCTACCAGCGCCGCGTCGCGGCCATCGAGGCGCGCAAGGTGCTGGTGCGCGCCTTCCCGAACCTCACGTTCTCGTACGGCCGGCTGCACGACACCGACAGCTACCTGCTGAATTCCGGCTGGTCGGAAGCCGGCGTCAACATCAGCACCAACCTCTTCAACCTGCTGGCGCTGCCGGCCCAGAAGCGCAGCGCCGAAGCCGCCGTCGCGCTGGCCGACCAGCGCCGCCTCGCGGCCCACGTCGCGGTGGTGACGCAGGTGCACGTGGCGCGTGCCCAGCTGGCCGGCGCACGCCGCCAGTTCGAGCGTGCCGACAGCCTGTGGCAGCTCGACGACCGCATCCTGTCGCAGACCCTGAAGCGCGAGGAAGCCCGCGCCGGCAGCAAGCTGGACCGCGTCGCCGCACAGACCACCGCGATCATCAGCCGCCTGCGTCGCTACCAGGCGCTGGCGCAGTGGCATGCGGCGGTCGGCCGCCTGCAGGCGACGATCGGCGTCGATGCGCTGCCCGACAGCAGCGACGACCTGAGCCTGGACGCGGTGCGCGTGCAGGTGCGGCAACGCCTGCTGGACAACTGAGGAGAGGCCCGATGAACGCCGACAGCCCGTTCCTGCGTGCCGCTACCGCCGGTATGGCCGCCCTGGCCGTGCTCGCCAGCCTGGCCGCATCGCTCGCCGCGGCCCAGCCTCCGCAACACCTCGCCGCCGCCGTGCCGCGGCCGGTGCCGGCCACCGCCCAGCCCGCTGCGCCGGACAGGCCCGCGGCGCTGGTCGATGCGCCCGAACTGCGCGCCCAGCTCACCCCGCGCCGCTACACCACGCTGGCGGCCGAGATCGGCGCGCGCGTGCAGCGCCTGACGGTGCGCGACGGCAGCAACATCCGCAGCGGCGAGCTGCTGGTCGAGTTCGACTGCAGCCTGCAGCAGGCCCAGCTGGAGCGCGCCCAGGCCACGCTGACCGCGGCCGAGAAGCAGCTCGCCATCCAGCGCCGCCTGGTCGAACTCAACGCGACCGGCCGCCAGGAGCAGGACCAGGCCGAGGCCGAACTCGGCAAGACGCGCGCCGAGATGAGCCAGATCCGCGTGCAGCTCGGCAAGTGCCGCGTGGTCGCTCCTTTCGGCGGCCGCGTGGCCGAGCAGAAGGTGCGCGAGCAGCAGTTCGTGCAGCCCGGTCAGCCGTTGCTGGAAGTGCTGGACGACAGCGTGCTCGAGGTGGAATTCATCATGCCGTCGCGCTGGATGTCGCAGGTCCGCGCGGGCAGCGCGGTGCGCATCGCGGTCGACGAGACCGGACGCGAATACCCGGCCAAGGTGCAGCGCCTGGGCGCGCGGGTCGATCCGGTGAGCCAGTCCGTCAAGGTGGTGGCGACGATCGACGGCCGGCCGCCCGAACTCGTGGCCGGCATGAGCGGCCGCGTGCTCGTGCAGCGCGCGCCCTAGCCGACCAGCCTTCCCAGCCCCGCGTCATCACCCCGGCAACCGCGAGACCTCCATGAAGCATCCGAAGCACCCCTTGCTCATTCGTCGCGCCGCCCACCGGGTGATGCCGCTCGAAGCGCGCCTGATGTTCGATGCGGCGGCCGCAGCGGACGCGACGCGCCCCACCGACACCCCGGTCGTCGACACGGCGCGCGCCGTCGCACCGCCGCCGCAGGCGGTTGCCGCGGACGTGCCCGCCGACGCCCGCGTCCGCGATTCGCTGGTCGCCACCCACACCGCGGCATTGGACAGCCTGGCGCAGCAAGGACTCGGCCAGGCGCTGGCGCAGGTCAATGCCATGCTGGCCCGCCTGCCGGCCGGCCAGGATTTCAGCCGCCTCGTCGCCGACGTGTTCGGCCACACCGGTACCGATACCGCAACGTTCAACCAGCGGCTGGCCGAGCTTTCCAACGCGCTCGCGGCCGGCGGCCTGGACCTGAAGGTCGAGCTGCGCAGTCCGGCCGAGCTGCAGGGCGCCTATGCGGCCTACGCCGCGCATGCGCCGGACGGCAACCAGCGCATCTACCTCAACGCCGACTGGATCGCCCGCGGCGCTTCGCAAGCCGACATCGCGCGCGTGCTGCTGGAGGAAGTCGGCCATGCGATCGACCAGCGGCTCAACGCCGGCGTCGACACGCCGGGGGACGAAGGCGAGCGGTTCTCCGCGCTGGTGCGCGGCGAGACGGTCGGCGATCTGCGCGACAAGGCGCTGCTGGCCGACGCCGACCAGGGCACGCTGACGATCGACGGCTCGCATGTCGACGTGGAATTCGCCGAGCTGTCGGTTCCATTCGCCGAGGGCTTCATCGGCACGCGCGGATCGAGCAACAACGCGGCCGACGGGATCCTCAACTTCGGCACGCTGGGCATCGTGCGCGCCTCGTTCTACCAGGACGCCGGCGGCAACGCCTTCACCGCCCAAGGCAACGACATCCCGGGCGGCCTGCGCCTGACGCTCGCCTCCGGCCGCGTGATCACGGTGACCGGGGCCATCAACTGGCGCGTGACGCAGGGCAGCACGCTGTACTGCTTCGGCTTCATTCCCGATCCGGCGACCACGCCGGTCTCGTTCACCTACGGCAGCAACAGCACCTTCACGCTGTCGAGCACCAGCAATTTCGGACTCGAACTGGTGGGAGTGAACTACAGCGCCGCGGACAACAGCAGCATCAACGGCAATGCGGCCACCAACGGGCTGCTGACCGCGCTCAACAGCTACCTGGCCACGGTGCAGGCCAACGATCCGAACGGCCCGGTCACCGTCGACATGCTGACGACGACCGATACCACGCCGACCCTCACCGGCTCGGCCACCCTCGGCGGGGGCGAGAGCCTGAGCGTGATGGTCAACGGCGTCACCTACAACACCGGCAACGGCCTGAGCGTCGGCGGCGGCAGCTGGTCGCTGACGATTCCGAACGGCAACGCGCTGACCGCGGGCACCACCTATTCGGTCACCGCGACCATCGTCAACGGCGCGGGCTACGCCCTCACCGATGCCTCGGTCAACGAACTGGTGATCCAGGCCCCGGACACGACGGCGCCGGTGGTCGGCGCGGGGCAGTTGTTCAGCTATGCGGAGAACCAATCGGCGGGTACGACGGTCGCCACCGTGGCCGCGACGGACGCGGTGGGCGTCACCGGCTACCGCTTCGGCAGCACCGGCACGGGCACCAGCGCCGACGGCTACTACAGCATCAATGCCAGCGGGCAGGTCAGCCTGACCTCTGCCGGCGCGGCGGCGGCGGCCAACGACTACGAGACGTTGCCCAACGGTTTCACCCATGCCGTCCAGGCGGGCGATGCAGCCGGCAACTGGTCGAGCGCGGTCAACGTCACGCTCAACATCGCCGACGTGGACGACACGGCGCCCGTGGTTGCAGCGAGCCAGAGCTTCAGCTACGCCGAGAACCAGGTGGCCGGGACGACGCTGGGCACGGTGTCGGCAAGCGATGCCGTGGGCGTGACCGGATATCGCTTCAGCAGCACTGGCACGACGACCAGCATTGACGGCTACTACAGCATCAATGCGAGCGGCCAGGTCAGCCTGACCTCCTCGGGCGCCGCGGCGGCCGCCAACGACTACGAGACGCTGCCGAACAGCTTCACCTATGGCGTGCAGGCGCGGGATGCCGCGGGCAACTGGTC
>NZ_JAAZQK010000002.1:614005-656604 GCF_012275445.1 Rhizobacter sp. SG703
CTATGGCGTGCAGGCGCGGGATGCCGCGGGCAACTGGTCCAACGCGGTGAACGTGACGCTCAACGTCACCGATGTCGACGACACCGCACCGGTCGTTGCCGCAAGCCAGAGCTTCAGCTATGCGGAGAACCAGACGGCCGGCGCGACGCTGGGCATCGTGTCCGCGAGCGACGCGGTGGGCGTCACCGGCTATCGCTTCGGCAGCACGGGCACGAGCACCAGCGCCGACGGCTTCTACAGCATCGACGCCAGCGGCCAGGTCAGTCTGACCTCCTCGGGCGCCGCGGCGGCCGCCAACGACTACGAGACGCTGCCGAACAGCTTCACCTATGGCGTGCAGGCGCGGGATGCCGCGGGCAACTGGTCCAACGCCGTCAACATCACGCTCAACGTCACCGACGTCAACGAGGCGCTCGGCGACAGCACGCCGCCGGTCGTCGCAGCCAACCAGTCGTTCACCTACGCGGAGAACCGGTCAGCCGGCACCGTGCTCGGCACCGTGTCGGCCACCGATGCAATGGGCATCACCGGCTATCGCTTCGGCAGCACCGGCTCGAGCACCAGCGCCGACGGCTTCTACAGCATCGACGCCAACGGCCAGGTCAGCCTGACCTCGGCCGGCGCCGCGGCTGCGGCCAACGACTACGAGACCCAGCCCAACAGCTTCACCTACGGGGTGCAGGCGGGCGATGCCGCAGGCAACTGGTCCGGCGCCGTCAACGTCACGCTCAACGTCACCGATGTCGACGACACCGCGCCGGTCCTCGCGGCGAACCAGAGCTTCAGCTACGCCGAGAACCAGCCTGCCGGCACGGTGCTCGCCACCGTGTCCGCGAACGACGCCGTCGGCGTCACCGGCTTCCGCTTCAGCGACACCGGCACGGGCATCAGCGCCGATGGCCACTACCGCATCGACAGCACCGGTCGCATCAGCCTGACGACGGCCGGCACTGCAGCCGCCGCCAACGATTTCGAGACCCTGCCCGACAGCTTCACCGAAGGCGTGCAGGCCCGCGACGCTGCCGGCAACTGGTCGTCCGCCGTCTCCATCACGCTGGCCCTCACCGACGTCAACGAGAACACGGTCGCCCCCGACCGGCTGCAAGTGGCCGAAGACACGCCCGCCCAGGGCAATGTGCTCGGCAACGACACCGGCGGACCATCCAGCGTGGTCTCGTTCGGCGCCGGCAGCAGCACCATCGCCGCCGGCGGCACGCTGGAGCTGGCCGGTGTCGGCAGCGTCACCATCGCCGCCAACGGCGACTTCGTCTTCGTGCCGCGGCCCGACTGGCACGGCAAGGTGCCGACCATCACCTACACCACCGACCATGGCCAGGCGAGCGTGCTCGAGCTCGTCGTGTCGCCGGTGAACGACGCACCGGCACTGAACCCCGATGCGCTGACCACCTTCGAGGGCGTGCCCTGGGAAGGCCGGCTGCCCGCCGGCACCGATGCCGACGGCGACACGCTGGCCTACGCCCTGGTCCAGGGCCCGCAGCACGGCACGGTCACGCTGGCCGGCGACGGCCACTACCGCTACACGCCGGATGCAGGGTATGCCGGCACCGACCGCTTCCGCGTCGAGGTCGGCGACGGCCAGGGTGGCAGCGCGCGCGCATGGGTCGACGTGACGGTCGAGCCCTCGCCCACCCTTCGCCTGCCCGCGCCATCGGACCTGGGCGTGTCGAGCACCGACCGCACGACCTCGGCCGACGCGATCACGCTGTCCGGCTCCGGCACCCCCGGCCAGGCGCTGCAGCTGTACGACCCGGCAGGCCGGCTGATCGCCAGCACCGCCGTCGACGCGAACGGCGAGTGGCACGTCGAGGGCATCGACATGCGCTCGACCCGCGGCGACACCGCCGCCGCGGCCGCCGGCGCACCCGGCGCCTACACCTTCACGCTGCGGGCGGCCCTGCCCGGCGGCACGCTGAGCGCGCCGGTCCAGTTGACGGTACAGCGCGAACTCGCCGTCGTCGCCGCACCGGCCGAACCGGTGCCCGCGCCGGCGTCCGAGCCCGCCGCCCGCGCGCCGGTGGCCGCGCCGGAGACCGCGCCGCCGCCGCAGCTGCCGCGCGCGACCTTCGATTCCGCGCTGCCGCCCGAATCGCGCCCCGACGGCCAGCTCGTCGCCGCGCGCGTGCAGGACACGGCGGCACAGAGCGCGTTCTCGCTGCCCGTGCGCGATGCCAACGTGGCCGACATCTACACGCGGCCGAGCGGCTTCCAGATCATGGTCAACCCGTCGCCGGAGCCCTCGCTGAAGCTCTTCCGCGGGCTCGACGACCAGGTGGCGAAGCTCGGCGGCACCGTCCGCCTGCAGGTGCCGGCCGACACCTTCATCCACACCAACATCCACGAGACGGTGGTGCTGCAGGCCACGCTGGCCGACGGCCGGCCGCTGCCGCGTTGGCTGCAGTTCGACGGCCGCACCGGCACGCTGAACGGCGAGGTGCCGGCGGAATGGCGCGACGACGTCGTGATCCGCGTGATGGCGCGCGACAGCCAGGGCCGCGAGGCGACCACGATGATGCGACTCAAGGTGAGCGCCGGCCAGGCCTCCGGCGCGGGCCTGAGCCGCCAGCTGATGCAGGGCCGCGGCACGCCGCTCGGTGCGGCCGGCCGCGCCACCGTCCGCGCCTGACGCATGCTGCAGGAAACCGTCACCGTCGACGCGGCCGAGGCCACGCTGCACCTGCTGCAGGCCAGCCAGCGTGCCGGCGATGCGGCACAGCGCCGCTTCGTGCTGCTCAACCGCACACGCGAAGCCTGGCCGTACCAGGCTGCCGTGCTGTGGGAACACGGCGCCGCAGCGGGGCATTCGGGCGTCGGGAAACTCGAGTCCCAGGGCCCGTACGGCCAATGGCTGTCCCGGCTGGTGCCGGCGCTGCAGGCCCGGCCCGCCGGCCCCGTCGTGCCCGGGGACATCGGTGGCGAACTCGCCGAGGAATGGTTGCACTACTGGCCGCCGCAGCTGCTGTGGCTGCCGCAGGGGCCCGCCGATGCACTGCTGGTGGTGCGCGAACTGCCGTGGTCGGTCCGCGAGGCCGACTCGTTGACGCGCTGGTGGCAGTGCTGGCGCCATGACGATGCCAACGCCACGCAGGCTGCGGCCGCCGGCGATCGCCGCCCGCTGCTGCAACGCTGGCGCGAACGCCTCGCCGGCCGGCCGCTGCGCCATGCGGCGGTGGCGCTGGTCGCGCTGCTGCTCGTGTTGTGCTGGCCGGTGAGCCTGACGCTGCGCGCGCCGGGCGAGCTGGTGCCGCGCCACCCGGTGGCGATTCGCTCGGCCATCGACGGCATGGTGCGCACGCTGAAGGTGGAGCCCAACCAGGCGGTCAAGGCCGGCCAGGTGCTCGCGGAGCTCGACGATGCCGGTTGGCAGTCGCGCCTGCAGGTGGCCCAGCATGCGCTCGCGACCGCCGAGGCCGAATGGCGCCAGGTCAACCAGCAGGTGCTCAACGACCCGCGCGTGCGTTCGCAGCTCGCAGCGGCCCAGGGGCGCTACGAGGAACGCCGCGCGGAAGCCGCCTACCTCGCGCAGCAGGTGCAGCGCACCACGCTCGTCGCTCCGCGCGACGGCGTGGTGCTGGTCCAGGATCCGGGCAGCTGGCCCGGCCGCACCGTGGCCACCGGCGAAGCGATCATGAAGCTCGCCCAACCGGAGGACCAGGAGGTCGAGGCCTGGCTCGCGGTCGGCGATGCCGTCGACCTGGCGCCGGGCGCGCCGATGACGCTGCACCTTGCGAGCCGCCCCGGCCAACCGGTCGGCGCACGCCTGCATCTGTATGCCTACGAAGCAGAGCAGCGAACCGACCTCGGGCTGGGCTACCGGCTGCGCGGCACGCTCGATGGCGCATCCGCAGAGCGCCTGGGCGCGCGCGGCACGGTGCGCATCGAGGGGCCGCGCGTGCCGCTCGCGTACTGGCTGATGCGCCGGCCGCTCGCGGCGCTGCGCGAAGCCACCGGCTGGTGACACGGTGCTGTCGCTTTCCGGCCCCGCCCTCGCCGCTGCCCGTGCCCCCTGGCCGGCACTGCGCGAAGAACTGCGCCTGCACGACGGCCCGGCCGATGCGGCGGGTCATCCCACCTGGACGCTGCAGGATCCGGTGCGCCACCGCTTCCTGCGCATCGACTGGACGACCTGGGAGGTGCTGCGCCACTGGTGGCTCGGCGACGCCCAGCTGATCGCCGACCACGTGAGCGTGCACACGACGCTCACGCTGTCGGCGCAGGACGTGGCCGAGGTGCTGGCGCTCGCGCGGCGCGAAGAGCTGGTGCATCCGCAGTCGGCCCCTTTGCCGCAGCCCGCGGTCGCGGCCTGGCGCCGCGCCTTCGACTGGCTGCTGCACAACTACCTGTTCTTCCGCATCCCGCTCGCACGGCCGGACCGCGCACTGAAGGCGCTGCTGCCGTGGCTGCGCTGGGCCGGGCAGCCGGGCTTCGCGCTGCTGTCGCTGCTGGCGCTGGCGGCGGGCCTGTTCGGCGTGCTGCAGCAGAGCGAGCGCCTGCATGCCCAGTGGCTCGACCTGATGTCGTGGCGCGGCCTGCTGCTCTACGGCCTGACGCTCTTCGCGGTGAAGCTGGCGCACGAGCTCGGCCACGCGCTGGTGGCACGCCACCACGGCTGCCGCGTGCCGACCATGGGCCTGGCCTTCATGGTGTTGTGGCCGGTGGCGTACACCGACACCACCGAGGCCTGGCAGCTGGCCGATCCGCGCGCCCGCATGCGCATCGCCGCCGCCGGCGTGCGCACCGAGCTGACGCTCGCGGCCTGGGCGACGCTCGCGTGGAGCCTGCTGCCCGACGGCAACCTGCGCACGGCCGCCTTCGTGCTGGCGACGATGACCTGGGTCAGCTCGGTGCTGATCAACCTGAGCCCCTTCATGCGCTTCGACGGCTACTTCCTGCTGTGCGATGCGCTGGACTTTCCGAACCTGCACGAGCGCTCGTTCGCCCAGGCGCGGGTGGCGCTGCGGCGCCTGCTGCTCGGCTGGGCCCGACCCTGGCCCGAAGACTTCAGCCCGCGGGCGCGGCAGGCGCTGGTGGCCTTCGCGCTGACGACCTGGGGCTGGCGCCTGGTGCTGTACCTCGGCATCGCCTGGACGGTCTACGCGTTCGGATTCAAGCTGCTCGGGATGGGCCTGTTCGCCGTCGAGGTCGGCTGGTTCATCGCGTGGCCGGGGCTGCGCGAGTTGAGGACCTGGCGCGAGGGACACGCCGAATGGCGAGGCGCCGCGCGCTGGAAGGTCTCGCTCGGGGTCCTGGTGCTGCTCGGCGGCCTGGCCTTCGTGCCCTGGCGCAGCACGGCCAGCGGCGCGGCGCTGGTGCAGCCGTCGCAGACGCTGGCAGTGCGGCTGCCGGCCGCCGCGATGCTGGACGCGATCGAGGTGTCGCCCGGTTCGCCGGTGAAGGCGGGACAGGTGCTGCTGCGTGCCAGCACGCCCGACCTGGCCCGCCAGGCCGCGGCGGCGCAGGCGCGCACCGTGCGTGCGGAACAGGAGGTCGCCGGTGCCGCGGTCGACAGCGACCAGCAGGCGCGCTGGGGATCGCTGCAGGCCGAGCTGGCCACCGCGCGCGAGCAGGCCCAGGCGGTGCGCGACGAGCAGGGCCGACTGCAGGTGACGGCGCCGTTCGACGGCATCGTGGTCGACATGCTGCCGGACCTGACCCCGGGCAGCAGCACGCCGGCGGCGACGCAGGTGCTGATGCACCTGGCGGCGCGCGGGGCCTGGAGCGCGGTGGCCTACGTCGACGAGGTCACGGCGCGCGGCCTGCGGTCCGGGCACGCCGCGCAGCTGGTGCTGGACGCCGATCCGCTGCATGCGGTGGCGGCCCATGTGCACAGCGTCGCGGCGCAGCCCAGTTCGCTGGTGCCCGAGCCGGTGCTGGTGCAGGCCCACGGCGGGTCGATCGATGCGAAGGAGGCGAACGGCGGATGGGTGCCGGCGAAGTCGCTGTACCGGGTCACGTTGACGCTGGACCAGGCGCCGCCGCTTGCGCCGCGCAGCTGGCGCGGCCATGCGGCATTCGCGGCCGAGGCGGAGAGCATCGCGCATCGGCTCTGGCGGGCGGGAAGCTCGGGCTGGGTGCGCGAAGCCGGGTTCTGAACCCGGCGCTCAGGCCCGCGCGAGCCCCCCGTCGACCGACGGCTCGATGCCTGTGGCGACGCTGCTTTCGGCGCGACCAACCTGTTGACGGACACGCCGATCGGCATGCCGCCATGCTTTCGGCGACCGTCCGTTGATGCGCTTGAAGGCGTTGCTGAAGGCGCTCTCCGATGTGTAGCCAAGCGAATGGGCGACGACTGCGACCGCGCTGCCCTCTTCGCGCAGCGCGCGTTCGGCGAGGCGCATGCGCCAGGCGGTGAGGTAGGCCAGCGGCGCCACGCCTACCGCGGTGCGAAAGCGCAGCGCGAAGCTCGTCCGCGACATGGCGCAGGCCCGGGCCAGGTCGTCGAGGTGCCAGGCGCGCGCAGGCTCGCCGTGCATCATGCGCAGCGCCGGCGCGAGGCGCGGGTCGGCCAGCCCGCGCAGCCAGCCGGCGGGCATCGGGTCGCACGCCTGCAGATGGGCACGCAGGATCTGGATGAACAGCAGCTGCGAAAGCTGCGCGGATGCGAGCTGCCCGCCCGGCATCGCGTGGGCCCGTTCCTCGACGAGCTGGTCGAGGACCCAGCGGAAGGCCCTCGCCTGCGGCGAGACCGCCCGGATGTGGATCCATGGCGGCAGCACGTCGGCCAGCAGGCGTCCACTCGCCCGGTCGAGCAGCACGTGGCCGCCGATGTGCGCGAAGTCCTCGCCGTCGCCCAGCGTCGCCGTCGTCCGGCCGGCGCGGGAGAACACGCTCATCGCATCGACCGGCGCGACATCCGGCGCACTGGCCAGCACCGTCGCACGCGGCACCGCGAGCAGCCCCACATCCCCGGTCTCGAAGCGCACCGCCGCCGGCTCGCCCTCGATGTGCACCCAGCAGCCGCCTTTCACGACCGCGAAGAACTTGATCTTGTCCGGCGCCGGGAAGCGGATGGCCCAGCTGCCGCCGGCGCTGAACCCACCGGTCACCAGCGATTCGGCGCGCGTGAGCTTGAGGATCTCGGAGAACGGGTCGGCCTGCATTTGCGCACTATCGCGCAAGTGATTCGCACGCTCAAGCATTCACAGTCCGGCACGGGCCGCCTATCGTTTCGCCCGTGCTGCCGCTGTCCGCGGTGGATGGACCCAACGATCGATCGCCGAACGACAACCCCATGAATCACATGAACGACATGAACGACGAGCTCGTCCTCGTGACCGGTGGCACCGGCTTCATCGCGCAGCACTGCATGCTCGCGCTGCTGGCGCGCGGTCACCGGGTGCGCACCACCGTGCGCTCGCCGGCGCGCGAGGCGGAGGTGCGCGCGAACCTGCGCGCCGGCGGTGCCGAGCCGGGGGATCGGCTGGGCTTCGTCGCCGCCGACCTGTCGGCCGATGCGGGCTGGGCCGAGGCGGTGGCCGGATGCCGCTACGTGCTCCACGGCGCCTCGCCGACGCCGTCCGGCAACCAGGCACGCGAAGAGGACTGGATCCGCCCCGCTGTCGACGGCAACCTGCGCGTGCTGCATGCAGCCCGTGCCGCCGGGGTGCGGCGGGTCGTGCTCACATCGGCCTTCGGCGCGATCGGCGCGGGTCACCGCGCGATGGACCGGCCGTTCGACGAAACGGACTGGACGGACCTGCGCGGCAACGTGGGGTCGTACCAGAAGTCGAAGACGCTCGCCGAACGCGCGGCCTGGGACTTCATCGCCCGCGAAGGCGGCGGGCTCGAGCTGTCGGCGGTGAACCCGGTCACCGTGCTCGGCCCTGCGCTCGGCCCCGACACCTCGCACTCGATCCAGCTGGTCAAGCGCCTGATGGACGGACAGCCGGGCTGCCCGAAGATCAACACCGGCGTCGTCGACGTGCGCGACGTGGCCGACCTGCACCTGCGCGCGATGACGAGCCCGGCCGCTGCCGGCGAGCGCTTCCTCGCGACCGCCGGCGAGAGCCTGTGGATGGTCGACATCGCGAAGCTGCTGCGGCACCGCCTGGGCAAGGCCGCGCGCAAGGTGCCCACGCGGGTGCTGCCCAACTGGCTGGTGCGCCTGCTCGTGCGCGCCAACCCGGCCATGAAGGGCATCGTGCCCTTGCTCGGCGTGAACCTGAATGCCACCGGCGAGAAGGCGCGTCGCGTGCTGGGGTGGTCGCCACGCTCCAGCGAGGAAGCGATCGTCGCGGCGGCGCAGAGCCTGGTCCGGCTCGGCCTGCTGCACGATTCGCCGGCGGCCCGCGCCGTTCGACGATGAAGACCTGGCAGCCGATCCGTCTCGCCTACCATCGCGCCCCATGCACCTGCTCCTGATCGAAGACGATGTTGACCTGGGCGCGTCGCTGCAGCAGGGACTGCGCGGCGCCGGACTGAGCAGCGAATGGCTGCGCACGGCATCCGATGCGCACCGCTTCGCGATGGCAGGCGGGCACCACTGCATCGTGCTCGACCTGGGCCTGCCGGACGGCCATGGGCTCGACCTGCTGCGCGCATGGCGCCGCGACGGCCTGGCCGTGCCGCTGATCGTCATCACCGCCAGCGACACGCTGGACGATCGCCTGGCCGGCCTGGACGAAGGCGCCGACGACTTCATCGTCAAGCCCTTCGCGGTGGTCGAGCTGATTGCGCGCGTGCGCGCGGTGACGCGGCGTGCCGCGCAGCAGGCGGCGTCGGTCTGGACCATCGGCACGCTGGCCATCGACATGCGCCAGCGTTCCTGCACGGTGGACGGCGAGCCGACGAGCCTCTCGGCGCGCGAGTTCGACGTGCTGGCGGCGTTGGCGCGCGCCGGCGGCAGCGTGGTGCCGAAGCACCGCCTGGCGCAGGCCCTGGCGCCGCTGGGCGAGCCGCTGGACTTCAACGCGATCGAGGTCCATGTTCACAACCTGCGGCGCAAGGTCGGCGCGGAGCGCGTGAAGACCGTGCGCGGCATCGGCTACCTGTTGGCCGGAGAACGGGCGTGAGTGCAGCCGCCGCGGCGCGCCCGCCGCGGCTGCAGCGGCGCGTGCTGCTGGCGATGCTGAGCGTGATCGTGCTGCTGTTCCTCGTCTTCTTCGCCATCATCCTGTGGCAAGCGCTCAAGCGCGATTCGGGCGAGCTGGACCGCACGCTGCTGCGCAACGCGCAGAGCCTGGCCCGCACGCTGGAACGCATGCCCGACGACGCCAGCGCCAGCGCCGGCGTCACCGTCTTCCTGAACCTGCGGGCCGACGCCGCGGCCAACGACCCGAGCGGCGAGCCACGGCCGCTGCTGCTGGTGTCCCGCCGCGACGGCAGCCTGCGCCTGCCGCCGGCGCGGCCCGGCGACGCCGACCCGTTGCGCCTGCCCGAGGGGCTGTCGGACACCGTGCACCAGGGTGCCACGCTGCGCAGCTACACCGCCCGCAGCCCGCACTGGACCGTGACGCTGCTCGACGACGACGTGCGGCGCACGCGCTGGGCCGCACGCGAAGCCGGCGTCGAGCTGCTGGGCTACCTGGCGCTGACGCTGCCGGTCATCCTGCTGCCGGTGTGGCTGGCGCTGCGTGCCGCACTGGCGCCGCTGCAGAGCCTGTCGGACCAGGTGGCGGTGCGCGCTCCCGCCGACATGAGCCCCATCGTGCTGCCCAAGGGCTACCGCGAGCTGCTGCCGCTGCAGGCGGCGCTGAACCGGCTCTTCGAACGCATGGCCGCCACCTTCGCGCGGGAGAAGGCCTTCGTGCACGACGCGGCGCACGAGATGCGCACCCCGCTGGCCGTCATCGGCGCCCAGGCCCATGTGCTGCAGACCAGCGAGGGCCCGGCGCGCCACGAGGCCGCACGCCGCCTGCAGGCCGCGATGGAGCGCGCCTCGCACCTGGCGCACCAGCTGCTTCGCCTGGCCCAGGCCGACGCGACGGCGCTCGCGCCACGCGAACCGGTGGACGTGATGAACCTCGCACGCGACACCCTGGCGGGCATGACCGAGCTGGCGACCGAACTCGGCAGCGAGCTGTCGCTGGGCGGCCCCGACAACGCCGTGCTCGCCACCGACCCGCGTGCGCTGCGCTCGATGCTGGGCAACCTGGTGGACAACGCGCTGCGCTACGGCGGGCGCGGCGTGCTGGTGGACGTGAGCATCGACGTGCAGCCCGCGCGCTGGCAACTGCGCGTGGTCGACGACGGCCCGGGCATTCCTGCCGCGCACCGCGAGCAGGTGTTCGAGCGCTTCTGGCGCGGCAGATCCCAGGACGAGCGCGGCGCGGGGCTGGGCCTGGCCATCGTGCGCGAAGCGGCGCGCTCGCTGGGCGGCGACGTCGATCTGCAGGTCGGCCCGGGCGGGCGCGGCTGCAGTTTCACCGTCGACCTCCCTCGAACCTAGGGGCCCGCCTTCAGGAAGCACGAAGGTGATTGCGGCGAGCATCTCGCTCCTCGTCACTGCCCCGGTTGCTTCATGCCACGCCTGCGCCCCCCACACCGCCTCGCCTTCGGCGCCATCGCCCTGGCCTGCGTCCCCGCCGCCTGGGCGCAGGACGCTGCAGCACCTGCCGAGCCGATGCGCCTGGAGACCGTCGAGATCCAGGGCAAGCGCGTGCGCAATGCCGCCGGCCAGCAGACACTGACGCGCGAGGAGCTGTCGCGCATGCCCGGCAGCAGCGGCGACCCGATGAAGGCCGCGATGGCCCTGCCCGGCGTGACCACCACCGACGACAGCAGCAGCGCCCCCGCCGTGCGAGGCGCACGGCCGCAGGACAACGCCTACTACGTCGACTTCCTGCCGGTGGGCTACCTGTTCCACCTGGGCGGCTTCGCCAGCACCTTCAGCCCCGACCTGATTCGCCGCTTCGACCTGGCCAGCGCCGCCTGGAGCCCCGAGTACGGCGACGTGGTGGGCGCGATATTTGACATCTCGCTGCGCAACCCGCGCAGCGACCGCCTCGGCGGCAAGCTCGACTTCAGCCTGCTGGGGGCCAGCGCGCTGGCCGAAGGGCCCGTCGGCGAGGGCTTGTCCTTCTTCCTCGCCGGCCGGCGCAGCTGGTTCGACCTGGCCGTCAGGACGGTGGACGACGAGAAGGAAGGCGTCAGCCTCACCGTGCCCGTGTACCACGACTCGCAGGGCCGGCTGCTGTGGGCGCTGACCCCCGGCCATCGCCTGCGCCTGGACTTCAGCACCGCAAACGACCGCATCGACTTCACGACGAAAGAAGGTTCCAGGGCGGTGCAGCGCGACCCGGCGCTGCTGGGAAACAGCAGCCTGCACCAGTCCTACAGCAGCTTCGCGCTCAGCTGGGAAGGCGACTTCGCCGAGTCCACCACCCACCAGCTCGCGCTGGGCCAGATGACGACGCGCGACGTCACGCGCATCGGCAGCGCGGGCTCCTACGACGCCGAGGTCGTCACCACCTACCTGCGCGAGCAGCTGCGCCTGGCCTGGACACCGGAACACGCCACGACGCTGGGCGGTGCGGTGAACAGCCGCCTCGTCGATCTCGAGCTGGACATCCAGGACCCGCGCTGTACCGAGTTCGACCCCAACTGCGACATCAGCTCCGCCGGCCGCGTGGTCTCGCTGCAGAAGACGCGCCAGAACCAGGCCGAGGCTTACGCCCATCACCGATGGCAGCTGTCGCCGCAGTGGACGGCCACCGGCGGCCTGCGCGCCAGCCGCGACTTCTACCTGCGACAGACCTTCACCGAACCGCGCGTGGGACTGGAGTGGACCCTGCTGCCGCGCACCATGGTGTCGGTGGGCGTGGGCCGGCACCACCAGCCGCCGCCCATCGAGCAGGCGCTGCGCGACATCGGCAACCCCCAGCTCGCCCACCTGCGCAGCACGCAGCACGTGCTGGGCGTCACGCAGGCATTCGACGCGGGCTGGTCGGTGCGTGCCGAGGTCTACCGCAAGACCTTCACCGGCTATGCCGTCGACGACCCGGCGCTGAAGTACCGCAACGGCGGCAGCGGCACGGCCAGCGGCTTCGAGCTGCTGGTGAAGAAGGACGGCAGCGAGAAGCTGACCGGCTTCTTCTCGCTCAGCGTCTCGCAGGCGAAGCGCCGCAACGACCTGACCGGCGAGAGCTTCCGCTTCGACTACGACCAACCCGTCATCGCCACGCTGGTGGTCCAGTACAGGCAGTCGGACGCCTGGACCTGGGGCGCCAGGTGGAGCTACCACACCGGCTCGCCGTACACGCCGGTGGTGGGCACGGGCGTGTACCCCGACGGGCGCACGAAGCCGGTCTACGGCGCCATCAATTCGCTGCGCGTGCCGGCCTACCACCGGCTGGACCTGCGGCTGGACCGCAAGGTGTCGCCCCGCCTCACGCACTACGTCGAGCTGATCAACGCCTACAACCGAAAGAACGTCTCGGGCTACAGCTACAGCCCCGACTACACGACCCGCGAAGACGCCTACCAGTTGCCGGTGCTGGTCTCTTTCGGGATCGAGTACGCGTTCTAGCTGTGGCGCCTCGCGCGGGGGTCGAAAGGCCGTCGTCGACAGCTACCTCGCGGTCGACTTCAGCCTGGCTCGGTCGCCGGCACGGCGATGCCCAGGGCCAACGCCGTGCTCAGGAACCACAGGATCTCGAAGGCCGAGAGCCGGCCCGCCGCGGCCGCTTCGCCGACGCTCATGGCGCGCTGCGTCCACGCGGCCACCAGCCGCGGCGTGCTCGGGCGCGCGAGGGCCGCAGGCTCGGGCTGGCGTGTGAGCTGGTAGCGGCCATTGATGGTGCGGGGCGAGACGCCTTGGTCGATGAGCACGTGCGTCAGGCCCCACAGCAGGGTCGACAGTCGCAAGGTGTGGGTCGCACCCGGCCACGACACGGCGTCGGGCGCGCGTTGCGGGTCGGCCAGGTGCAAGGGCCGCACGAGCAGCTCGGCCTGCGGCAATGAGCTCGCGATGTCGCCGGTGCGGAAGTCGACCACCAGGCCGTGCCCGTCCCCCACGCCGAACAGCGTTCGCCGGCGCTCGCCGGCGAGCAGTGCCCCGACCAGCAGGTCCCGCAATGCGTGCAGCGCCATGCGGGCATGCTCGCGCTGCACGGCGCCGCGCGCCAACTCGTACAACGCCGCGGCGGCTTCGAGCACATCGGTCATCTCGCCGACCCGCAGCGGCGAGGCCACCGACAGGCCGCGCGGCGACTCGGCCGGCGCCGCGCCGCGTGGCGTGAGCCGAACCAGCACCCGCGGTGGCGAGACGTACTGCGACCAGTCGTGCGGCACGAACAGCGTGGTGCAGGCGGTGGCATCTTCCACCCAGCGCAGGCGCAGGCCGGCCTGGCCGTCGAGCATGCGCGTCATCGAGACCAGCACGGCACGATCGCGCACATCGAGGCCCAGTGCGGCGATGTCGAGCGCACGCCCCGGCGGCGAGGCGCTCGCAGAGGTGGGACCGGCCGCAGTGGAGCCGGGGTGTTCGGACTGTTCTGGCATCGGGCGGGTCGCGTGCTCGCAGAGTGCACCGACGACCCAGTCTAGCGACTCGCCTGGTGTTCTGCGCTCAAGACCGTCGAAGTCGGCCCCAGGCATCGACGGCACGCCGCATCACCTGTCCCAAGGCGGCGTCTCGCCGCCGAATTGTTCGACGAGAAAGTCGACGAGCAGTCGCAGGGCCAAGGGCTGATGCTGGCGCGACAGGAAGATCGCGTGGATGCCCAGCGTCTCCGGTTCGAGTGCCGGCAGCACACGAACCAGCCGACGGCGCTTCAAGTCGTCGCCGACCAGGTAGGTCGGCAGAATGCCGATGCCCCCGCCGTCGAGCACCGCACGGCGCAGGACGCCGGTGTCGTTCGTCGACAGCCGGTCTGCGACCGGCAGCTCCACGAGTTGCTTGCGCTGCCGGAAGCGGAACTGCGCGGCCCCGACGATCGCATGCGTCAAGCACTGGTGCGATTGCAGCGCCTGCGCCGTCTGGGGCTCGCCGTGGAGTCGCAGATACGCGGGCGCGGCGCAGAGGACCGAGCGGCACAGCGCCAGGGGCCGCGCGATCATCGTGGGGTCGAGCGAGTTGGTGATGCGCACGGCGAGATCGATGCGTTCGGCGGCCAGGTCGACGCTGCTGTCCGCAACCACCAGCGAGATGACCACCTGCGGATGCTTCTGCTGGAACCGGACCAGCGCCGGGGCCAGCTGCGCCTCGGCGAACGATGGGGAACTGGTGATCCGCAGCCTGCCCGACGGCACGCGGCCGATCTCGCCGGCCTGGTGCTTGACGTCTTCTGCGAGGTCGAGGAGTTGGCGGCACCCGGGCAACGCCACCTGCCCTGCCTCGGTCAGGCTGATGCGCCGCGTGGTGCGATGCAGCAGTCGCGCGCCGAGCCAGGTCTCGAGGGCGGCGAGGTAGCGGCTGACCATCGCGGTCGACATGTCGAGGCGCTCGGCGGCCTGGGTCAGGCTGCCGTGCTCGACGACGGTGACGAAGACGCGGGTGGCGGCGAGACGGTCCATGCGGATCTGGATTCAAACGAAACATGCAACGGTCATTCTATCGACGCACTGTTTATCAATTGAAGTGCAGCAAATAGAGTCATCTCCATCCCATCGACCCTGGAGATCCGAATGCTCACCCGCTTCCACTACGCCCGCCTGCTTCCGCTGTTCGCGCTCGGCGTCGTCGCCGCCGACGGCGCCGGCGCGCAGACCGCCGCCGCACCGCTGACCGTCAAGGTCTACAACGCCGAGGCCAGCAGCTTCCACGTCAACGCCGTCGTCGTCAGCGGCCCCAGCGAGGCGATGGTCATCGACAGCGGGTTCACCCGCGCCGACGCGTTGCGCGTCGCCGCCAACGTGCTGGACAGCGGCAAGACGCTGAAGACGATCTTCATCAGCAACGCCGATCCGGACTTCTACTTCGGCGCCGAGACGCTGAAGGGGATCTTTCCGCAGGCGCAGGTGCTGAGCACGCCGGCGGTGCGCGAGAAGATCCAGGCCAAGCTGGCAGGCAAGCTCGCGTTCTGGGGCCCGAAGATGGGCGCCAACGCGCCGACGCAGCCCATCGTGCCCGAGGCGATCGCCGGCACCACGCTGAGCGTGGACGGCCAGGCCATCGAGGTGCGCGGCACCACGGGCGAGCTGGCGCACCGTCCGTACGTGTGGATCCCGTCGATCAAGGCCATCGCCGGCAACATCGGCGTGTTCGGCAACCTGCACGTGTGGACCGCGGACACGCAGAAGGCCAGCGAACGCCAGGCGTGGCTCGCGCAGCTCGACGAGATGCAGGCGCTTCAGCCGACCCTCGTCGTGCCCGGTCACATGGCCGCCGGTACGAAGCTGGACGCGAGCGCGATCACCTATACCCGCGACTACCTGAAGCGCTTCGAGGCCGAGCTGCCGAAGGCGGCGAACGCGGCCGAGCTGATCGCGACGATGCAGAAGTCGTATCCGAAAGCCGGCCTCGGGATGGCGCTGGACATCGGCGCGAAGGTCAACAAGGGCGAGATGAAATGGTGATCGTGCAGAAGTACGGCATCGGCTTCCCGTCGAGGCGGACAAGTACGCAGTGGCGACCGGCACCTCGGGCGCCTTCGTGCCGGCGGATTCGTCGACGATCCGCTTCGTGCTGCCGACGAACGATCCGTTCCTGACCTGGGCGCAGACCGGCGCGATCTTCAAGGCCGGCGGGCTTCAAGCCGCTGGACCAGTACAACACCAGCCCGCAGGACTTCCGGGCGTTCATGCGCGACCGTGCCCGGGTCGAGCGGCTCGAGGGCCTGTTCTAGGGCTTCATCGGCCCCGTGCAGGGCATCTCCCCCTGAAGGACCGAATCGCCATGACCAAGACTCGCAAGCTCACGCTGTCCCTGTGGATGGCGCTCGGCGCCGCAACGGTACCGAGCGCAGGCACCTTCCCACGCGCGCGACGCATCATTTGAGCGGCGAGAACGAAGTCGGCGCCAGGAAGGAGTTGTCCATCCTGGCGACGATCGGCCCTGAACTCTCGCTGGCCTGCCGCACCTGGATCCATTCCGGGTCCGTCACGAACTGGCCCCACTTCGTCTCCCGATCGGCCATGCTGTCCCACACCAGCATGTAGGTGAGCACATTGCTGTCGGGTCCGACCGCCGTGGTCCAGTACCCGAGCTGGCGGATGCCGTGCCGATTCCAGATGTCCACCGTGTGGTCGCGAAAGCGGGCCAGGACGTCGGGCAGGCGTCCCGGCATGGCGGTATAGATGCGAAGTTCGTAGATCATCGGAGTGGTTGCATGGTTCGAAGTGAAAGGCCGGCACCTGCTGCGGCCCACCACCGGCGCAGGCCGGATCAACGTGGGCGAGTGGCTCTGCATCGTACTGCCCGATCGTCATCGTCGAACGTCCGTCGGCCGCGAGCGGAGGTTCGCCGGCTTTCAGCAATGCAGTCGGTGGCCACGCTTGCGCCGCACCGGAGCGCAGCGTGACGGGCACATGGATTGCCGCTGACGCCCATGCAGCCGACCACTCCTTCCGCGCCGCCCCCACCATCGCTCCCGACGGATGTCATCCGCATCGTCGGTGCCCGAGAGAACAACCTGCGCAACGTCGATGTCGACATCCCGAAGAAGCGCATCACCGTGTTCACAGGGGTGTCGGGCTCGGGCAAGTCTTCTCTCGTCTTCGACACCATCGCCGCCGAATCGCAGCGGCAACTGAACGACACCTTTTCCACCTTCGTGAGGCACCGCCTGCCGCATCATGCCCAGCCCGATGCCGACTCGCTCGAGAACCTCTGCGCGGCCATCGTCGTCGATCAGCGCCGCCTGGGTGGCAATGCGCGTTCCACGGTCGGCACGGCCACCGACATCCTCGCGCTGATCCGCCTGTTGTTCTCGCGTGTGGGGCAACCCTTCGTCGGCTACTCCAACATCTTCTCGTTCAATCATCCCGATGGCATGTGCCCGCGATGCGAAGGGCTGGGCAAGGTCGACACCATCGACCTCGACCGGCTGTTCGACCGGCAACGGTCGCTCAACCAGGGTGCCATCCGCTTCAGCGCGTTCGCGGTCGGCGGCTACCGCTGGAAGCGCTACGTGGAAAGCGGCCTTTTCGACGCCGACAAGCCGCTGAAGGACTACACCGAAGAAGAATGGGAAACGCTGCTCCACGCGCAGGACGTGCCCATCACGAACCCCGGGCCGGGCTGGCCGCGTTCGAGCCGCTACGAGGGCGTGCTGCCGCGCATTCGGCGCAACTTCCTGAGCCGCAACATCGACGAGATCAAAGGGCTGGACCGTGCCGAGTGGGATCGACTGGTGACGGCCGGACCCTGCCCGCAGTGCCAGGGGCAGCGCCTCAACGAGAAGGTCCTGAGCTGCCGCATCGATGGCAGGAACATTGCCGACTGGTGCGCGCTCGAGGTGGACGAACTGCTGACGGTCATCGGCCAGGTCGATGCGCCGCTGGCCGCCACCATGGTGCCGGCGCTTGCCTGCAGGGTGCAGCACCTCGTCGACATCGGGCTGGGCTATCTGAATCTCGGCCGCGAGACGACGAGCCTGTCGGGCGGGGAATCCCAGCGCGTGAAGATGGTTCGCCACCTGGGCAGCAGCCTCAGCGACATGAGCTACATCTTCGATGAGCCCAGCGTGGGCTTGCATCCACGCGATGTAGCGCGCCTGGCCGAACTGCTGCGCCATCTTCGCGACAAGGGCAACACCGTGCTGGTGGTGGAACATGACCCCGACATCATCGTCGCGGCGGATCACGTCATCGACATCGGCCCGGGGGCAGGAGACGCAGGCGGCAGCGTGGTCTTCGAGGGCAGCGTCGGGGCCCTGCGGCGGGCCGACACGCCGACGGGGCGCTGCCTGTCCCGCCCGGCACGCATCAACACCACGCCACGCAGCCCTTCGGTATGGTTGCCGATCGCGCAGGCGAACCTGCACAACCTGAAAGACGTGAGTGTCTCGATCCCGAGTGGCGTGATGACGGTCGTGACAGGCGTGGCCGGTTCGGGCAAGAGCAGCCTGGTCAACGGTGTCTTCGTTCGCGCGCATCCCGAGGTCGTGTGCATCGACCAAGGGTCGATCGGTGGCTCGCGCCGCTCGAACATTGCCACCTGCATGGGCATCCTCGACCCCATCCGGCGGCTGTTCGCCCAGGCCAATGCCGCCAGTGCCTCGCTGTTCAGCGCCAACTCGGGAGGCGCATGCCCCGTGTGCAAGGGGCTCGGCACCACGGAGACGGACCTCGCGTTCATGGAGCCGATCGTCAGCACGTGCGAGCAATGTCGGGGACGCCGGTTCACCGACGAAGTCCTGCGGTACCGGATGCGCGGCAAGAACATCGGCGAGGTCCTGGCGATGCGCGTCGCCGAAGCGAAGGCCTTCTTCGGTGAACCTGAGATAGAGCCTGCGCTGACCCGGCTCGATGAGGTCGGGCTGGCTTACCTGTCCCTCGGACAGCCCCTGTCCAGCCTGTCCGGTGGGGAACGACAACGCTTGAAGCTGGCCACGGAGCTGGGTCGGTCAGGCCGGATCTACGTGTTCGACGAGCCCACCTCGGGCTTGCATCTCTCCGACATCGACCGCCTGCTTGGATTGCTCGACCGACTCATTGAACGTGGCGCCACGGTCGTCGTGATCGAGCACCAGCTCGACGTGATCGCCCGGGCGGACTGGCTGATCGACATGGGGCCGGAAGCAGGCCGACGGGGTGGACGCGTGGTGTTCGAGGGAACGGTGGCCGACATGGCGGCCACGGGCTGCGGCTACACGGCCGAGCACCTGCGGCGGTACGCGCTGACCTCCCCCGCACGACCTGGCCCCACATGACGTGATCGGCATCGGCCGAATCGCGGACATGGCCGGCATCGCGGCAGTCCGGCCGCAGCAGGTGGACCTGCTGCGCGCATGTCTGATGGCGTTGAAGCAGGGGCGTAGTTGCAGGATTGACGCGAGCATCTGCTCATCCCAGCCAAATGACTGACCCTGCCCTCAGTTCTGCCGTGCAGCAGAGAGCAACTGTTGCGCCGCTTCCAATGGCTCGTCTCGCCCGCTTCGGACGCCATCGATCGTCTGATGCACGACGACGTGCGGCCGGATGCCGACACGCTGCAGCCGCGTGCCATCGGCGTGCCGGACATCCATCGTCGTCATCGTCACGTTGACGCCGCCGGGCAGCACGTCCACCGCAATCTCGCCGTTGGTTCCGGTGGTGGGCTCGCCGACCACCGTGATGGGGGCGGCCGCCTCCAGAACCAGGACGGCGTGCTCGGTGGCGCTCTGCCCTTCGATGCTGGTCAGCACCACGATGCGCCCGGCATAGGGTGGATGCGTGGCATCGAACCCGACGGGAACGACCTCGGTGCGGTCCTGTCCGGATCCGGACGCGGCGGCCAGGCGCTGGCTGAAGACCGGGCCCTGCGCGCCCCTGATGCGATTCAACCGCCGCGCAACAGCCTGCACGCTGCCTTTCGGATAACCGCGCAGGTCGAGAATCAAGGCTCGGCAGGTCTCCAGCGCCTCGAACATCGCGTCCACCCGGTCGGGCAACAGGTTGACCAGGTCGACGTAACCCACGTCGCCCGGCAGGCGTCGATAGCTCGGTCCCAAGACAGCCTCGTCCTGGTGAGAGCTCGATCCTGAACGATCGAGCTTGACCGAACGCACGCCGCCCGAGGGCCCGATCACGGACAGTTCCACGACACTGCCTGTCGGACCTCTCAACAAGCTTCGCAACACGTCGCGTTCACGGGCCGCCTCGGTCGAGCCCCCGATCAACAGGAGACGACGGTCGATGGCGACCTGCAGCGGCACGCCGTCGATCGCGAGCACCTCGTCGCCGACCTCCAGCGCTCCGCTGCGGGGCATGAGGCCGGCCGCCCTCGCGACGACGAGATACCGGCCCTCGACACGCTTCAGCCGGATCGGAACGGTGCCGCGGCCGAAATGGTCGGAGGCCATCGCGCCGGTCAACTGGGCATGCGTGTCCGCCAGAGCCACGGTGAAGACTGCCAGGGCCTCGATGTAGCGGCCGGGCGTCTCGGCCGCCGCCATCGCGTTGAAGACCTTCACCAGGGCCTCGGCCGAAACAGCCGCCGGGATGCGTTGGTCCGTGGGAATCACGGCATCGGCCGTGGACCAGTATCTGATCGCCGCGACCCGGCGCCATTGCAGGTCGGGCAGGCCCCTCTCCACGCGAGGGTCCACGCGGCGGGCGCGCACGGCGGCAGGCACGCGCTGGTAGACCGGAGGGACGCTGCCGCCAGCGCCGGTCGCCAGGCTGGCGACAGCCACGCCCACGGAGGGCGCTGTCGCCACGGAGCGGCGGTCGTCCGGAATGCTGCCGTCGACGGCCGCCAGCCGGGTGCCATCGTCGAAGACGTAGTCGCCCACGCTGAATTGAACGCCCAGGCCTGCATCCAGCGCCACCTTCTCCACCCGACCGGCCCGAGGCATGGCAGCCCCCACGCTGAACACCTTGGCCGCTCCATGCTTCTGCAGCGACAACGCCACCGCAGGCAGCTGCGTGTCGGCGTCGACAAGCATCGCCATCGGGATACGCCGGGCCGCCGCGGCCGGGTGGAGCACGCGGCTGTTCTGCACGAACACACCCGAACGTCGCCCGCCCACGAATGTGTCAGGGTCGAATCGGAAGTCGGAACGAACGAGGCTGCGCTCGCCGGGCAGCCAGAGGTCCGTCTCGATGAAATGAGCCAGCACGGATTCCAGCGCGTTCTCGTCGAAGAAGTCGTGCTGGTTCACCGGGCGCAGATCGATCACCATGGCCTTCGCGCGAGCGGCGAGGGAGGCAACCGCGCGTTCCAGCCGCGCATCGAAGGAGTTCCCCGCACGCGAGTAGCTCATGCCCTGGTGAAGGTGCAGCAATGCTACGTCTCCCGGCATCCACTCGACCAGTTCGTCCAGCCCGAGGACCGGCTTCACGAACAACCGGGAACCCGCGGACGTGACCCGGTAGAAAGGATCGCGCAACGGCAGCATCATCCGGTCGACGGCCACCCGCAATTCGCGATCGTTGCCGGCTGCGCACACCGCCGGCAGCGCTTCGGCCAGAGACCTGTCCCAGTCGACATCGGACGCAGGCAGATTCAGGTGCTGCCAGCGAACGGCGCTCCACAGCCTGGCAATGCCGACGATCCGCTGCGCAGCGCATTCCTCACCGGCGTGGGCTCCGACGCCGAGGGTCGCGAGGACGACGCCGACCAGGACGCGACTCGACAAGCGAAGCTTGAACCCTGCGAAGCAGGATGCGTGCGCGATCGCCATCATCGGTGGCACGGAGCAGCACTTGAAGCAGGACCGGCCGCCTCCCGACCAGCGTTCTCGCATAGAGCGTTCGCTTTGTGAGGGACCATGACGATTCGCTTCGAACTTCCCATTGCGCCCATTGGCGCCCTCCGATTTCAATGAAGTCAATTGCGGACAGCTCAGCTTCATTCTGCCTGGTCGAGCTTGCCGTGATTGATCGGTGCGGACACATGTCGACGCTCGAGCAGCCCGAGGCTGTCGCAGCGGCCTTCGCGCGCTGGACGGCCCGTGTCGACGCGAACATGTTGCCGAAGACAAGTCTTTGCACGCCGCCCCTGGCACTCAGCGCGGCGCAATCGGCTGCCGAGACATCATCACGTCGGCAATGACCTGGCCGGTGGCGCCCCGACGCGTGTAGCGCAGTCGGCCACGGCATCCACCTTCTCCGGTCAGTTCCTGATACGTGCTCAATGTGAACTCGGGCGAGCAGACGAGCTGCCATGAGATGCCAAGGTCTTCGGGCAGGTAGATGTCGTGCTCCACGAACAGGTCGTGCACGCGATGCCCGCCAACGCTGTCGCGTACCGGCAGCGTGCCCGTCGGCCACAGCCGCGCGTGCGTGCGGCTGACGGCTTGCGCGAGATGGCGCGTGCCAAGGCGTGCCGGCAGGCTCGCGGCGCGTCCCGCCGCGTAGGCCTCG
This sequence comes from Rhizobacter sp. SG703, assembly GCF_012275445.1. Taxonomy (GTDB): domain Bacteria; phylum Pseudomonadota; class Gammaproteobacteria; order Burkholderiales; family Burkholderiaceae_C; genus Rhizobacter. The sequence continues at coordinate 635,912 of NZ_JAAZQK010000002.1, forward strand.
TCCGTCGTTCCGGGCGCGCCGGATGCGTGCTCGGCCGTGGCGGTGCCGGCCACCGCCTCCGTGCTCGCCATCCCGTGCTTCGGCACGGCAGTGCAGACGTTGCGCGTCGCATGCCGCTCGACCGTCACATGATCGGTGTCATGCTGAACCGGGAAAACCGGCCGCGTTCCGACGTGCGAGCCGGGCAGCATGCCGAGATACAGCAGCGACTTGTCGACGATCATCGACAGCGACAGGTTCACGAAACGCAGGCAGTCCGGGCAATCCGGCTTCGCCGCACGGGCCGGACAGTTGTCATCAAAGAAGTTGCGTTGGAAATCGGGATGCGGCACGCCCCGCGTGATGCGCACGTTCGAAAAGCGCGCGACGACCGCGAAGCCGGCGCCAGTGCGGTGCCGGATCTCGACGTCCGCATGGGTGCTCGACTGCGCGACCACCGACAGCTGGACGCAATCGCTCAGGCCGTCGCCGACATCGCCCCATGCCTGCTCCACCTGGTCGCGCGCCGGCTGATAGGCGCGTGGCTCCAACGTACAGAGTTCCTTGCGCGGCGGCGGCAAGCTCGCGAAGCCGTACCCTTGCGCGTTCACCGTCAGGCTGTAGTACGCGTCAATCGGCTGATGGCAGACAACGTAGGCTTCATTGTCCTGCGGACCGAATCGTTCGATGCCCGCTGTCTCGATGGCGTCGAGGTCGGCGGCCGAGAAGGTATGGCGCGCCATGATCACCGAGTTGAAGCACGGCACGTCGACGTCTTGGTCGTGCGGTGCGAAGAGGCCGTAAAGCAGGCCGGCGATTGCCCCCGCAGGTCCTCCGGTGAATCCGATCGCGGCGCCGAGCACGCCATAGCCGAGACGGTCCAAGGTCTCGGCCGGCACCGAAACGGTCTCGGTCCACACGCGAGGCAGCATGATCACGATCACCTCGAGCGTCTGCCCCGGACCGACGGCAACCGGCCCCACCGAGAAATTCGACAGGCCCATCACCGACTTGTTCGTGGTGGGAATCGCCACCGCAAGACCTTCGGCGTAGCGGCCAGCGTCGCCATGCGGAAACGCGTCGTAGCCGGGACGGTTCGCATCCGGCGGCAGGCTGCCGACCTCGTCGATCCACAGCGGGTGCTCGCCGGCCGTGTCGTCTTGGTTGAGCAGCGTGGCCCGAAGGTACAGCCAGACGGGCTTCTCGGGGGCGAGGCCGTCGACCAACTCGACGTTCTCGAAACCGACGGTATACGACTTCGACATGGCAGGCTCCCAGGCGAATTGCAATCGGCCCAGAGACGACAACGACGCCACGTCGCATCAGGCGATCGGTGGGCGGCGATCGCGCCCGATGAGTTTCAGGCGAGCGTCGTGCCATCGTCAATGACGATTCGTGGGGGGCATTCTTGCCATCGGCTTCGGGCGGGCCTCGGGAACCCGCAACCGGGCCACCGCGAGGTGCTTTCCCACCGTCAGCTCGAAGGTCCAGCCAAACCGCTCGCAGATCCGATGCGCGATCTGGGTCCCGAGCCCGAAGCCTGCTGTCGATGGCGTGTCGGGAAGCCCGTTCCGCACGTCGATGCCGTGCTCGTCGACGACCACTTCGATGCGATCCGGGCCACCGTGGAAGACGGCGTTCTTCAGCATGTTGGCCACGAGCACGTGGACCGTCGTCGCAGGGGCCGACAGCAACAGCGGATGCCGCTCCACGACCGAGAACACGTGGCTCGGGCTCTCGCCCATCAGATGGCGGATCAGCGCTCTGACCCACGCTTCATCGATCGACACCGCGTCCGACACCGGCCGCACCGTGTCGCCGGACAGTTGCAGGAACGTGTCGACCAGCGCGTTCATGTCACGCAGCCCCCGGCGAGCGCGCTCGATGGCCGGCCCCTGCTCCGGCCTGCCGTGCGCCTCGATGCGCTCGAGAGCCGCCTGCATGATCGCCGCCGGCGTGCGCAGCTCGTGGCTCGCGAAGCGGGTGAAACTGCGCTCCCGGTCCAGGACGTCCGTGGTCCTCTGCAGTGCGCTGTTGATCTGGGCGACGAGGGCCTCGATCTCGACGGGGGAATGGGCCGGCAGCGCGAGCTTCTCGAGGCTGCGGGGATCGCGTGCCGAGACCAGGCGCCCGACCTCCCGCATCGGCGCGGTGACGCGTCCGGTGATCCTCTTGCACAGCCACAGCAGCAGCAGGCCGAACGGAACGACGCCCGTCAGGTACCAGATGAAGACCTGGGATTCGATGGTCTCGGTCGGCTTGACCTCGGCATGGGACTCGACAACGTAGAAGGCGCGGCCGGTCGCATGGGACTGCGCCAGGACGTAGTAATCCAGGTCCTGGTCGCCGAGCTCGACGATGCCGCGCTTGTCCGGCGACAACATCCGCTGCAGCTCGGGTGGGAGCTGGTCATGGCGGGGGTAGATGACGGTGACAGGATCGATCCCGAGCGGCCCCTCCAACGTTGCCTGCCTGGCCCAGTGGTCACCGATGTGCTGCAGGCGGCGCTCGGTCTGGAAGTCCGAGCCCAGGTGCAGCGCCCCCTTCACGAGAAACGCGTTTACCGCAAACGTCAGCACGAGGATCGACAGCAGCAGATGCCACATCCTCGCGAACAGCGTCTGCGGCCGCCCGCGGGTGGAGACGAAGATGGCCATCAGGACTCCAGGCAATAGCCTTGTTTGCCTCGCGTCTGGATGACGGCGCGGCCTCCTGCGTTGTGGATCAGACGGCGAAGCTGGTAGAGATGCGTGCGCAATGCATCGCTGGCAGGCCGGTCGTCATCGCCCCACAAGGCGCTTTCGAGCTCATCGCGCGAGACGACGCGTGGCGCGTGTCGCATCAGGGTGTGAAGCAGGCGACCCTGGAGCGGCGTCAGCGTGCAGGTCTCGCCCGACGAGATCAGCAGCCTCCAGTGCTTGGTGTCCAGGGTGAGGCCGGCGCCCTGGACGACGCCGGCACTGTTCGGGACGGTCAGGAACCGCCGGATCGCGGCCCGGACGCGGGCGACCAGCACCCTGGATTCGAAGGGTTTGACGATGTAGTCGTCGGCTCCCCGGTCGAGCCCCTCGACAACCTGGTCCGGGGCGCCCTGGGCGGTGAGCATCAGGATGGGTGAACGAAAACCATCGTTGCGCAGTCGCGTGCAGACGTCGAATCCGCTGATGCGCGGGAGACCGACATCGAGCAGCACCGCATCGAATGGAGGCGACGTGCTTTCCACCAGCCGCAGCGCCTGGGCACCATCGCTTGCATGGTCCGGATCGAAGCCGGACTCTTCCAGCGTCTCCAGGATCGAGGCCGCCAGGTCTCGGTTGTCTTCGACGAGCAAAACACGTTCGCGATGCATCACGGGCCTCATGGATGGACGTCGCGTGCGGATTCGCTGCGCAGCCGGGAAACGTCACTTCTTTTCATTCTGGCCGTTCTCACCTCATTCACTCAAGCCGCCCACTGAAAGGGGGCTCGGGACGCCTGGCCAATATCACGGTTGCTTCACGCATCGGGTGCCCCAATGCACTCACCGACCGGATGCCGCTCGGCCACGTCCGGCAGACAAGCGCCAGATGGCGCACCGCTTCAACCCCCCACCCCTGGAGTTCCATGATTTCCAACGTTCGTCCCGTCGTCAGAGCCGGTGCCCTGGCCCTGGGCATCCTCACGCTGTTCTCCGCCCAGGCCGATGAGGACCGGCAGGGCTCGCAATGGGGCCTCGGCCTCGTGACCCTGTACGACCGCAAGCCTTATCGAAGTTTCGACAACAAGGCGAAGGCTCTGCCCTTCGTCTTCTACGACAGCCGCTGGGTCAGCCTGGTCGGACCGACCCTCGATCTGAAGCTGCTGTCGACCGACTCGCTGTCGTTCAGCGCGAGGCTGCACTATGCCGGGGACGGATACGAGCCCGACGACTCCCCCGACCTGGCCGGCATGGCCGAACGCAAGGCGAGCTTCTGGGTCGGCGGCGCGAGCAGTTGGAAGACCGACCTTGCAACACTGTCCGTCGAACTGCTGGGAGACGCCTCGCGCAAAAGCAAGGGCAAACGCGCCAGCCTGGGCATCGAACGCGAGTTCAAGGCCGGCGACTTCGACTTCACGCCGCGCCTCGCACTCCACCGCTTCGATGGAAAGTACGTCAACTACTACTACGGCGTGAGCGCGGATGAATCCACCTCGACGCGCCGGTATTACCTGGGCAAGGCCACGACGAACGTTGAAGCCGGGGTGAGGATCGGCTATTCGCTCGCGCCACGCCACAAGCTGTCGCTCGACCTGAGCACGATCCGCTTGGGCTCCAGCATCAAGGAAAGCCCCCTGGTGGAGCGCTCCAGGCAAGACGGCGTCCGATTCGGCTACCTGTATCTCTTCTGAGCGATGCAGGCCACAAGCCCTTCAGGTCGCCTGTCGAAGGCGATGGCAAGCGCTGCCACGGGTGCCCGATGGCTGCCCGTCCGTTTCGAAGCCGGGACACTGGCCGCGGTGCTGCTCATCGCCGCATTGTTGACGCTGCGCCTGTTCGCCATGGCGTGGCTGCCGTTGATGGACACCACCGAGGCGCGCTACGCCGAGATCGGCCGCAAGATGCTCGAGCTCGGCGATTGGATCACGCCTTGGCATGACTACGGCGTGCCGTTCTGGGCCAAGCCGCCGCTGTCGTTCTGGCTCACCGCGGCGAGCATGAAGGTGTTCGGCGTCAACGAGCTCGCGGCACGGTTGCCCCACTTCCTGTGCATGCTGTTCGTCGCCGCGGCATGCGGCCGCCTGGCGGCATCACGCCGCGACACCCCACCGCTGGCCACCCTCGGCCTGCTGTGCGGTGCGGCCCTGTCCCTGGTCTCGGCGGGCGCCGTGATGACCGACGAAGCCCTCGTGGTCGGCACCACGCTCGCGCTGTGCGGCCTGTGGCAGGCCTTGCACGGGCCGCGGCATCGCGACGGCGCCATCCTGTTGTTTGCCGGCTTGGCGATCGGACTGCTGGCCAAGGGCCCGCTGGTGCTCGTGCTGGCAGGCCTTCCGACGGCAGCCTGGGCTGTGTGGACAGGGCAGGGGCGCCGCTTGCTGAGGGAGGTCCCGTGGATCCCGGGGCTGGCAGCGACGACCGCGGCGGCCGCCTGGTGGTACATCGCGGCAGAACTGAAGACGCCCGGCTTCATCGACTACTACATCGTCGGTGAACATTGGCACCGCTTCCTCACGCCGGGATGGTCCGGCGACCGCTATGGCTTTGCCCATGCCTTTCCTGCGGGAACGATCTGGCTCTTCGCGCTGGTTTCGACCCTGCCCTGGCCGCTGCTGCTGCTGGCCGCGGCATCCACGCCTCGTGTGCCACGGTCCAAGGCTGCCAGCCCCGATGCCGACACGCGCTCATGGCATGCCTACCTTGCGTGCTGGTCACTGGCGCCGCTCGTGTTCTTCACAACGGCGCGCAACATCATCCTGCCGTATGTGCTGCCGGCCTTGCCGCCGATGGCCTTGCTGGCCAGCCACTGGCTGGGGCGTCGCGTCGGCTCAGGACGCATGCACGCCTGGATTGCCGGGGGACTGGCGCTGTCGACCGCCAGCGCACTGGGACTCCTGATCCACACCGAGCGTTCGGGCACTGTCGCCCGCAGTTCTGCCAAGGCCGTTGTCAACGCCTGGGAAGCGCAGCGCCGACGGAACGGCGAGCCGCTGGTGTTCGTGACCGAACGACTTCACTCGGCTTCGTTCTACAGCGCAGGCCGGGCGGAGTTCGTCGCCTCCCTGGCCGAGGCGCTGAAGCGCCTGGCACCGAACGGCGGCTTTGTCGCGCTGCGCGATGACGACACCAGCCTCCTTGCAAGGTTCGACTGCGTCACGCAGCGAACCGAGGTCGGCGGCTTCGTCCTGCTCCACCTGCCTTCGCCGGCGTGGCCCCTGGCCGGTACCGGTACGCTGGCCACGCACCGCCACCTTGCCTGTGGCGGCTGATCCAGAATCGAGACCCCTGGCCTCGACCCTGACGCATGAACAACGACTCGACGTCTCGGAAAAGGATCTCGCCCGCGTGGTCGACCATCTGCGTGCCATGCCGGCCTGACGCTTGTGCGCCTGCCGCAGCGTCGACCGGCGCGCGCAGGTGTGCGCGTCGATCCCCCATCGCCGGCTGGTCACGAACCCAAAACGCGGCGCCAGAATCGATGCAAGACTGCCCGCCCTGAGGCCTGCAGGTGCGAGAGTGGAATGCGGGACAGCACAGTCTCCGTCAAAACAACGCCATGCGGGTCACCGTGGTCGGCCGCCAATTGCCGCACAACCTCGTATTCCGCGCTGATCGCTGCCATCTGCTCAAACCGCGTTCTCGAATTGGCGTCCCCCGATGCCATCACACTCGCAAGCTCAAGGGCGGCCATGTAAATCGCTTCATTCGCCAGGACGCCTCGTGAGGCTTTGCCGCTGTCAAGATCCTTGATCAGAAACGTATCTTGGGACTTGACTCCGAGCGGCGACAGCAGAATTTTCGCGAACGCCATCGGCACGAACGCAATCAGGCATTCCGCGTCTTCTTTTTCGACGCCATGAACTGAGAGCTTCCGCACGAGTTCGTCGAGATCGTCGAAGCAACTGCGACTCGCGACCTGCATGAAGAGAAGAACCTTCTGATTCGGAAGCACATGCCCTCCTGAGATTGCGAGGCGGTGGAACTTGTCACCAGGTGTTTTGGAAACTCGGCGTGGGGCCATGCGATCGAAAACGGCAGCTGAACACCGGGCATGAGGGTTGAGCTACGGCCGCAGCCCATTGAATACTCTGCCGATGATGTGGCTGGCATTTCGCGAAGCCCTGCGTGGGAACTCACTCGAAATAGGACAACAAATCCTCAAGGTACTTCGTTCTCTCCGCAGTGGTTTCAGCCATGCAGTCACCCAGTTTGGCTGAAGCAAAAGAGCCGCCCGCGCCTTCATACGTCGCCTCGAACGCGCAATGCGACTTCTGGAATTTCAGCCAGTCTCGTTGCGCGATCTGCAAGTTCTCTTCCATCGCCGCTTCACCGTGCTTGCGGAGAGCATTCCGAAGTTGCCAGTACGCGATGTTCAACTTGACATCGGCGGCTGCGTGTCGCGCCGCGGCGCAGGCGACCAGCTCTGCTCCGTGTTCCGGAGATTCGCAGTTCGGCCCCTTCTCCGCTGCAAATGTGCAGAGGTTCAATGTCAGCAACGCTCCAGTGGCAAGCAACCTCGGGTGACTCATCTTTTTCCTCCGACCGTATCGAGGCTGGCTGGCGGCGCGCCGCATGGCGTGCTTGAGGCGAACAGTGCGCCCTGGCGCGTCATGCTCAAATCGTCTGATGCGACACGGCGATGTCCAGCGAGTACCGCCTCGCCTCGGAACCCATGTACAGACCGGTGTCGCTCTCCGCGGGCACCGAGAACTGCGCCATCGAAGAGATCAGCGCAGCCGCTTCCTGATCCATCGACAACACGCCGCCGCCCAGCGACTGCGTCGGCGTGACCGACAGCGGCACCTGCGAACCCGGGATCAGGCTACCGTCGCCCAGCCGGATCTCTTCGATCTTGTTCGCCGTGCCGACGTACCAGTTGCTCACCGTCAGCTTGTCCGCCGTGTTGCCGGTCAGGCCGATCACCAGGTTGTTGCCGCTGCGAGTGAGCGTGACCTGCGACGCGGTAATGCCCGCGCCGAGCTCGATGCGGTCGCTTCCGCCTGCATCGCTCAGCGTGTCGCTGCCGTCGCCCAGGCCCCAGCGGTAAACGTCGTTGCTGCTGGTCGAGCTGTCGGTCAACGTGTCGTTGCCGGCGCCGCCCGCGTAGGTGTCGTTGCCCTCGGCACCAATCAGCGTGTTGCCACCGCTGTTGCCGATCAGCACGTTGGCGCCGGCATTGCCGGTGGCGTTGATGGCGCTCGACCCCGTCAGCGTGATGTTCTCGATGTTCGCCGTGGCGGCGATGCTCCAGGCCACGGCACTGTTGACAGTGTCGGTGCCTTCGCCCGCGTTCTCGGTCACCACGTCGGTGCTGACGTTCACGAAGTACACGTCGTTGCCCGCACCGCCCACCAGCGTGTCGTTGCCCAGGCCGCCGTCGAGCGTGTCGTTGCCTGCGGCGCCGGCCAGCGTGTTGTTTCCGCTGTTCCCCGTCAACAGGTTGTCCAACGCATTGCCGGTACCGCTGATGCCAGCGCTGCCCACAAGCACGAGGTTCTCGACGTTGGTGGCCAGCGTGTAGGTGGTCGAGGTCGACTCCACAGTGTCAGTGCCCGCGCCGCTCGCCTCGGTGATTGCATCGCCGCTCACATCGACCACGTAGACATCGTTGCCGGCGCCGCCGATCAGGCTGTCGCTGCCAACACCGCCGTCCAGGCGGTTGTCACCTGCGTTTCCGGTGAGCACGTTCGCCAAGCCGTTGCCGGTGGCGGCCAGATTGGCGGTGCCGGTCAAGGTCAGCCGCTCGACTTCGGTGGTCAGCGAATAGCTGACAGACGACTCGACGGTATCGGTCCCGCCGCCCGACACCTCGGTGATCACGTCGGCCGCGTTGTCAACGACGTAGGTATCGTTGCCAGCACCCCCGATCATCGTGTCCGCACCGATCCCTCCGTCCAGCCGGTTGGCGCCCGCACCGCCCGTCAACCTGTTGGCCTGGTCGTTGCCGGTGCCGTTGATCGTCCCGGTGCCGGTCAGCGTCAGATTCTCCAGATTGCTCCCCAGGCTCCAGGTCACGCTGGACGACACGCTGTCCATGCCTTCGCCTGTCAGCTCGATCACGACGTCAGCGCTGGCGTTGACGACGTAGCTGTCGTCGCCCTTGCCGCCTTGCATGGTGTCGTTGCCTGTGCCGCCGTCCAGGAGATCATTGCCGGCATGGCCGAACAGCTGGTCGTTGCCACCGAGCCCGGACAAGGTGTCGTTTCCGGACAGGCCCTCCAGGACATCGGCAGACGAGCCTCCGACCAGCATCAGGTTGGACATAACGACCGTGAGCACGAACGGCGCGGTGACCGTACTGCCCGCCCGATCCTCGGCTGTGACCACGACATTCAAGGCGCCTTGATCGACCGCCTCGGCCACCCCGCTGAAGCGCAGGGTCTCCGGATCGAAATGCAGCCAGGCGGGCAGCGGGCTGCCGTCAGCCTGCCGCGCTGAGAGGATCAGCGCGTCGCCGGCATCCGCATCGGCAAAGGTCCCCGCCGGGATGTCGACACCCAGCCAAGAACCTTCGTCGACCGTCTGCGCCTGCAAGTCCAGCTGGCGCGTCGGCGCATGCTCGCCCGAAAGATCGTTCATGTGGGTCAGGATGTCCGCCAGGGACCAAGCGGTCCCATCATCGAACTCCAGGCGTTGCAACGGATTCGCTGCGCCATACGGATCGTTCTGGGCGAAGAACGACACAACCTCGATCCGGTCGGTGCTGCCGATGATACTGATGAACAGGTCGTCGCCGTGGCGCATCAGCGTCAGGTCGCCGACGCCAATGCCCGATGCCAGGCGCAGGACGTTCTGGCGGCCCGAGGTCGCGTCTGCGGCCTCCATCAGCGTGTCGCGGCCAGCGCCGCGCTGGAAGAGATAGACATCATTGCCGGCGCCGCCATCGAGGACGTCTGCCCCGTGTCCCCCCGTCAGCGTGTCGGCACCGCTGCCGCCCTGCAGCGTGTCGGCACCGCCGCCGCCGCCGATCACGTCGTCGCCCAGGCCACCGAAGATCGAATCGGCGTCCAGGGTCCCTTGAAGACGGTCCGCAGCATCGGTCCCGCCGAAGTACCGTGCCAGGATGTCCGACTCCGTCCACACCGTGCCGTCGGCAAACACGAACCGGTTGACCGGGTTCCAGTCCATATCGCCCGGGGCGGAGCGATGGAAGAAGCCGTCAAGGGTGATGCTGTCGCCGGATCCCTTGAGCGCCACGGTCAAGGACTCCCACCCCCGAGGACCTTCCGTCGTCCCGCTGGTGAACGAGTTGACCGGGAGAGCGGCATCGAACACGCGTTTGAGTTCGATATCCGCAGCGGAAACCTCCGCCTTGAACATCAAGGTGCCGTCCGACCCACCATCGATGCCAATGAAGTCTCTGCCATCTCCCTTGCCGAACAGGTAGGTGTCGGCCCCCTCTCCGCCAGACAGCACATCATCGCCAGCTCCGCCGTCGAGCGTGTCGGCACCCCGCCCACCCTCCAGCAGGTCGTTCTGCTGGTCGCCACTGAGCACGTCGTTACCGTCCTCACCGAAGAGGCTGTCATCGTCTCCGCCGCCGCTCAGGGTGTCGTTGTCGCCGCGACCGAAAATCTGATGCTGGCCAGCACTGCCCAACACCAGGTCCTTGGTGGCAAAGCCGGTGATGCTGTTGTCCCCGGCATCGGTGAGCAGGGTCCGCTGCTTGATGTCCGGCAGCGCCCAGATCGTCCCGTCGGAAAAGCGGATCTGCTCGACGCCGCGCACCGTCGAACCGGAGGGGTCGAAGACGACGCGGAACTGAATACTGTCGCCGGTGTCGCGGATGCGCAGCGTCACGTACTCGCCGCCGAATCTCAGGTCCACATCGCCGGGCAGCACGCCGCTCTTCAACTGGATCGAATCCGAGTCGCCGAGCACGTTGGAGTAGCCGTTGACGTTGTCGATGCCATCGCCGCGCCCGAACAGGATGACGTCGCTGCCGGCACCCGCATCGATCGCGTCGTCGCCCTGGTCGCCACTGATCGTGTCGTTGCCGCTGCCACCGAAGAGGTAGTCCACGCCAGTGCCACCGGACAGCACGTCATTGCCGGCATCGCCGAACAGGCGGTCGTTCTGCGCGTCGCCCGACAGCGTGTCGTCGCCTGCGCCGCCGGCCAGCATGTCCGCGCCCTGTTGGCCCGACAGGAGGTCCGCCGCCGGCGTTCCCATCGCGTTGTCGTTGCCCGCACCGGTCGCCCCCAGCCACGCCGTCACGGACGCCTTGTCCCAGCTCGATCCGTCGGCGAACCGGATCAGTTCGCCCTGGTAGCCCGACTGCGCCGCGCTCGCGCTGAAGTAGTTGTCGAGCACCAGCACGTCGGAGGTCCCCTTGATTGCGATATGGAGCGAACCCGAGGCCTGATCCGGCTGCGTCGTGTTCGTCGACCAGCTCAGGACGAGGTCGCTCGGACTGATGCCGGCATCGAGTTCTATGACATCGCCGATGCGGTCGGCATCTGCCCCCAAGACCTGGTCAATGTCCGACCCGCGACCGAAGCGGATCACGTCGGTGCCGGTGCCACCCCGGATTTGATCTGTGCCAGCGCCGCCGCGGACGGTGTCGTCACCGTCACCGGCGTCAATGAAGCTGGCCTCCGCGCCACCATTGAGGCTGTCTGCACCCGCGGTTCCCGTGAGGGCCGGCGTGCTCCAAGGGTCCTCGGTGCGCAACTGGACAACATCTTGAATGCTGAGCAGCGTACCGTCCGCAAACCGGATCTTGGCGACCCGCGAAGGCGAAGACGAACTGGGGTAGCCGTAGAAGTAGCCCTGAATCAACAAGCTGTCCTGCGTGTTGCCTTTGACCGAGATCAGAAGGTTTGTCGGGTCGCCGTCGATGGGCGTGGAGAAACTGATATCCGCGAGCGTGAGTCCCGCCCCGATCTGGACCGTGTCTTCGAGATCGCCGGGGAGACTGTAGTTGTGGAGGGAGTCGTGCCCCGCCCCCCGACCGAAGAGATAGACGTCGGCGCCTCGCCCTCCATTGAGAACATCGTCGCCGGACCCGCCGTCGAGCGTGTCGCTACCTGCGCCGTCATGCAGCACGTCATCGCCAGCGTCGCCCAGCAGCAGGTCGTTGCCGGCGCCGCCCGAGAGGGTGTCATTGCCGAACCCGCCGTTCAATGTGTCGTTCGAGGTATAGCCGATGATGTCATCGTCGCCATCGGTCGGCATTAGCAGTCGGGCCCGGACATCGTCTTGAGACCAGACCGTCCCGTCGGCAAAGTGAATCCCCTCCAGTCCGAAGACGCCGTCGTAGTCGTTGTCGATGGGGCCAACCGGAGTCGCGTAGTACAGCGAGTCCTGCGTGCCCTTGATGCCGAGCAGGAAGCCACTGCCCCAGCTCTTGAGTTCGACATCCTGTGTGGACACGCCGGTGCCCAGCACAATCCGGTCGAAGGGTGGTGCGCCGAAGCCCGGGGCATAGCCCAGGATTTGGTCCTGTCCCGCCCCTCGGCCGAAGAGGTAGGTGTCGCCACCCTCACCACCATCGAGACTGTCATTGCCGGCGCCACCGTCCAGCGTGTCGTCACCGAACCCGCCGACCAGGATGTCTTCCGCTTCGCCGCCCAGCAACAAGTCGGCACCGCTGCCTCCGTCGAGGCTGTCCGGTGCGGCGCCGCCACTGAGCGTGTCGTCGCCGTCCCCGCCTTGCAAGGTGTCCTGGCCCCATTCCCCCAAAAGCGAATCGGCGCCCGCGCCGCCTACCAGCACGTCGCGGCCGCCACCTCCGAGGAGCGTGTCGTTGCCGATTCCGCCCACAAGGGAATCGTTGCCTTCCGAGGCGACGCCCGGCAGTGGTTGGGGTTGTCCGAAATGAAGCATGGTCCCGTCGGAAAACACCACGTCCACCGCGCCGGCCAAGCTCATTCCGTCATACCCTGCGGTATCGCGAAATTCCAGGTAGGTTTGCGTCCGGTTGCTGATGTCGGCCAGGGTCAAAGCACTGTCCACACGAACGATGTCCACGCCGTCGGACGGTTGCAGTCCGCCACGCACCAGGTCAACGCCGGATCCACGGCCGAAGAGATAGGTGTCCACGCCGGCGCCCCCGTCCAGGGTATCGTTGCCGGCGCCACCGGACATGGTGTCGTTGCCGAGCCCACCGAACAGCTGATCCGCGCCGTCGTTGCCCAGCAGGAGATCCGCACCGTCCAATCCTTGCAGCACGTCGTCGCTGCTTCCTCCCGTCAGCGTATCGCTCTGGTTGGATCCCAGGACTGCGATGCCGTCGGGCATCACTGCCGGGAAGGGAATGCCTTGGGCCACCAAGTCGTCCCAGAGCACCACATCGCCATTGCTCAGCAGGATGCGGTCGAACGGCCGGTTCGAGGAATACACGCTGGTGTTGCGGCTGAAATCGAAGCTGAGAACTTCCTGGGTGCTGCCGAGCACCAGTTGCATCTGCCCGGCGCTGTTGAAGCGCAGATGCAGGTCGGCTGCAGCAACGCCGGTGCCCAGCTTGAGCGTGTTGCCGGCGTCATGCGAGGTGACCGGACCGGGATCCACGACGATCAAGTCGTTGCCGTCGCCCACCGAATGCACGAGGGTGTTGGCGTGATCGGCCGTCACGGTGATGCGGTCGTTGCCTTGGCCCCCAAAAATGGTCACGCCGAACGCCTCCGGCGCCACGCTCAGGTCGTCGGCGACCAGCCCACCAGACAGCGAACTGCCGCTTCGGCTCGCCGTAGCGATCACGCGCTCGCTCAGGCGTTCGCTGACCAGTTGCCCGAAGTCCATCGACGTGCCGCCGATGCTTACTGTCGAGACGGCGCCGCTGAGGCCGCCGGCGATCACGAGCTGGTGGCCAATGCCCATGTGCAGCACCAGGTCGGTCCCGTTCTGGGTGGTGAAGCCGACACCAGACAGCGTCACGCCATTGAGTTCGAGCCGGTTCTGGCCCTCGCTGTCAATGATGGTGTCGACCGTGTTGAACGGCCCTGCATCCAGGTCGTCCTGCGACACGCGGTAGACATCGTCGCCTTCGCCGCCGCTCATCCAGTCGACGCCGTCTCCACCGACCAGGGTGTCGTCGCCGGTGCCGCCAACCAGAGAGTCGTTGCCGACGCCGCCGTCGAGCAGATCGCGACCGTTACCTCCGACCAGCACGTCGTCGCCTTCGTCGCCGTGCAGCGTATCGTCGCCCGTCAGCGCGGAGACGGCGACCGAGGTGTCTTCGTCTTCGCCCGACAGCCAGTCGTTGCCTGCGCCACCGGCCAGAAAATCGTCACCGCCGTCGCCGCGGATGATGTCGTCGCCCTCGCCGCCATCGATGTCGTCATTGCCGTGGAAGTCGGCCGCGACACGACCGACGTCCGCATCGCCGGACAGCAGGTCGTTGCCGCCGCCGCCGAGCAGGGTGTCGTCGGCGCCATCGCCGAACAGCACGTCGTCGCCGTCTCCACCGTCGAGCTGGTCCTCACCGTGGTCAGCGCCAGCCAGCTTCGACTCGTTGTCGTCGCCATACAGAACGTCGTCCCCCTCGCCGCCAACGAGTGTGTCATCGCCACCCTCGCCCTGAAGGTAGTCGTCGCCCTCCTGTCCGTCCAGGTTGTCGTCGCCTTGCTGAGCGGCTTGCAGGTAGCCAGGATCGCCTTCGGCAAGCGAGCCGGCATCGCCCCACAGGCTGTCATCGCCTTGGCCACCCGACAGCACATCGTCCTTGCCGCCACCCAACAGTTGGTCGTTTCCGTCGCCGCCGTCGAGCAGGTCAGCGCCGGTCAGCACGGCATCTTCCGTCGTCAGGGCCGAGTCGCCCCAGAGGGTATCCGCACCAGAGCCTCCGTACAGCGTGTCGTCTCCGCCGCCCGCCTACAGCAGGTCGTCTCCGTCTTCGCCGTTCAGGTAGTCATCGCCGTGCCATTCCCCGGCCAGCCGCGATGCGTCGTCATCGCCGATGAGCTCGTCGTCTCCATCGCCGCCATAGAGGGTGTCTGCGCCGCCGGCGCCGATCAGCGTGTCCTGTCCGTCCTCGCCATCAAGGTAGTCGTCGCCGTGATACTCGCTCTCCAGTTGGAAGTTCGGGGCATCTGCCGCGGTGTCGCCGACGAGCTGGTCGTCGTCGGCGCCGCCGAACAAGGTGTCATCGCCACCATTGCCGAACAGCAGGTCATCGCCCTCCTCGCCGTCGAGATAGTCGTTGCCATGATCGGCGCCATCGAGCGCGGTGGAGACGGCGTCCCCCGTAAGGGTGTCGTCGCCGCTGCCGCCGAACAGATCGTCGTCCCCGCCTTCGCCCCACAGCCGGTCGTTGCCGCTGCCGCCGTCCAGGTAGTCATTGCCATGGATCGAGGCGGGCACGAGATCCGATGCAGCATCGCCTTCGATGTCGTCGTCGTCGTCGCCGCCGTAGAGCTCGTCGCTGCCGCCCTCGCCGATCAGCGTGTCGTTGCCAGCGCCCCCGACCAGCACATCGTCACCGTTCTGCTCCGGCATGGTGGTGTTGTAGTTGTTGGGCGCGGTGTTGACACTGTCGCCGTGCAACTCGTCGGCGCCATCGCCACCGT
The DNA here is from genome assembly GCF_012275445.1 of Rhizobacter sp. SG703. GTDB lineage: Bacteria > Pseudomonadota > Gammaproteobacteria > Burkholderiales > Burkholderiaceae_C > Rhizobacter. The sequence continues at coordinate 651,077 of NZ_JAAZQK010000002.1, forward strand.
CGACGTAGTCGTTGCCGCCCATCCCGTAGACCAGATCGTTCCCCGCGTCAGCGCGAACGACGTCGCTTGCGGTTCCGGCTGCGACCCAGTCGTTTCCCTCACCGGCATCGATGACGTTGCCCTGATCGCTCGACACCGCAGGACCGACGCCGGGGATTCTCCACACGGTGCCGTCGATCGTCACCCAGCTCGTCGCGGTCTCGCTCCAATGGGCACCCGCTGCATCGGAGGAGCCGAAGATGTAGTCGTCCCCGGCGCCTCCATTGAGCACATCGGCACCCGCTCCGCCTGCCAGCACATCGCTGCCATCGCCGCCTTCGAGCACATCGTCGCCGGCCAGCCCTGACAGGGCGTCATTGCCACTCAGGCCAACGAGGCTGTCGGAATCGGACGCGCCCGCCAGCTGGTCATTGGGGCTGGTGTGTGTATTCCCGACCTGGGTGGAGACAGGCGCAACAGGGACCTCGTCGAATGTGAGGCCGAAGCTGCCGCTGGTCCAGTTGCGGACGGTGATCTCGTCACGGCGATCACTGAAGGAAATTGTGAGATCGATGCGTGAGTCGCTGATTCGGGTCAGTGAATAGATGACCTTTTCATTTGCGCTGCGGTACCGTCCCTCGGCGACCTTCTTCCCTTGCGGCAGGCCCGATTCGAAGCCAACGACGCTGAGCACACCTTGGCCATCGCTGTCCTCCACCACGTCGTGACCCCAGCCGGTACCAAAGCGATAGGTATCGATTCCTTCACCACCTTTGAGTTCATCCGCACCGACGCCTCCCTCAAGCCAATCGCCTCCCTGCCCGCCCAGCAGCGTGTCGTTCCCTTTTTCGCCATAAAGGGAATCGAAGGCAGCACCACCCTCAAGATAGTCGTCACCATCGCCACCATTGAGTTGATCCGCACCTCCGCCGCCGAACAGGCGATCACTGAGCGCGCCTCCGCTCAGAAAATCGTTGGCTTCCCCGCCAAACCGAACGTAGTGTGAAGTCAAAGTTCCGGGATTGACACCATCAATATCAAGACTGATCCCACGAGATACATCCTGATAAATAAAGTCTCCTTGAATAGGGATCGGAAGAATTCCCCCCAAGGAAGTTAGCCGTTTTTCATATGACAGATTTCTATTGTTGTAGGCTTGCAGCCAGACGAGCATCTCGGAGCGAGCGGATAGATAGCCGTCTGTGAAAATGGCCGCACCTCCGTCACGTCGTTCCTTTGACATGCTCCGGTCGGATTGCCAGCTTGTGTAGACATTGCCCCATGAACTCTTCAAGACGTTTTCGAGTGACGCCTGATTGGCAGCATTCGTCCCCGAAAGAGAAATGGGACCTAGTGATAGAAGGCTTACCAATGAGCCGAAGTCAGCTCTCGCTTTTGAAGCGAGGTTTAGCCCGCTCGATTCAATATGTATTTTCCCTGCAAGTCCTTCAAAATCCGCTCGCAATGTCGCCAGTGCAGCATGAAATGCAACCCGAGAGGGGGGACTATCGCCTGCGTCTCCTATTGGAACATCGGGATCAACGCCCCGAAGTATTGTAGCAACCGAGTCAATGGCGCCTTCCAAAGCATCATTGCGATTGGACGAGGCGGCTTCGTACATGGCACTTAGTTTGCCGAGATCAAACTGCGGATCCAAAGTCGCCAAGAAATCACCTAGCGCCAATGCGTCCGTCAACTTGAACATAAAGTGATTCGGCACGGTTAGCACATCGAGACTCTCTTCATTAAAGAGCCCTATTCGCAGGCCAATCTGACCCAGAGTTATATTTTGCGTAGTGAGATCAGGCCCATGAGTTGCATAGAAATTCGTCTGCACACCACCATTTGGAAAAGCGCTAACGCCCATACCGAGCGCCGCTTCAATTTGATCGAATGAGAATCCACTCAAAGGATTGAATGTCGCGCTGTTGTAGGTATAGACATGGAGAATTGGCAGGGAGTCGCCGAAGATCCTGCCAAAAGCTGTGGCCAAGTGCCCGCCGAGGCTGTGTCCGTTCACCACGACTGATGTAACAGCACTCAACGTCCCATCGCCCACAGCTGGGGCAGTGGCCCCAATTCCCACACTACCCAGGGATGTCGGTCCCACTTTGATTTGCGGGCAAGCGACACCCGCCGGCGTCCGCGCACGCAGCCACCAGTTCACCATGTCAACAACCTGTGCCCGGGCCAAGCCGTTGAGAGTGAGATCCCCGTCGGCCGCAAAATCGGCTAGGCCTTCAGTACCGCGCGTTGATACGAAGACTTGCCCATCGGCCTTGGAACGAAAAACCGTTACGTCAAATCCGCTCTGACTTAAATCATCGGTGAGGTACTGCTGAATCACATCGAAGTGCGAAGAAAAATACTTTGCCAGATCAGGCGTAAGGCGGTTCTGAAGCTTAGTTACCAGCGCTGCGCCAGAAACAGGGATCCCACCCTCTACAAGCCCATCAACATATGTTGCATCGGCAAGCAATGCATTGATAAATGCATTGTGTATTGAATTTATTTCCATACCACCCCCTCAAAGCCACTTATAAAAAGCACAATAAGGGAAATTTCTAGATCACCCGTATTGTCGCGCGAATTAGGATTAAAGCGGTCCATCAATTTATAATTCTATTAGTAATCGCATGCAGTCGCCTCGCCTCTTCCGGCTGATCGCCTGGAAAGCATTGGGCGCGACCGAGCAGGGGACCGTCGCCTCCGCTCATATTTACGGCCCAATGGCGTCGTACGAGCCACCCCCCCTTTGCAACAAAGGCTTTTCCGGTGGCTATGATTGCGCCGGATGCTACATCTGTATAGCTGATCGCAATTTCGTTTGCTGGACGAATAAGACCGGGCACTATGCTTGGGACACTCGCTGCATAGATGAGATCGAATCTCTTATCGGCCGCACCGGCTGATATTTTGTATACAGCGCCCCTCTTACACAATTCCTCAAACTCGGAGCCCCCCAAAATCTCATCGTAAATTGGGATGAGAAACAAGAGCACAACAGCCGCTCCACCAGCAACCATTCGCATTATTTTATTATCTACACGAAAGGTCAGACCATAGCCAACAAGAAATAGAAACCCAGCCCAAAGGACGAGAATCAACAGAATGATTAATGCAGCCACAGTTTTCTTTCAGAATTTATTTTCAGCACGGAGCAGGAGAGCCACTCGTGTTTGTGAACGCATAGGTAGACACTCGCCACGAAGCCGGTTCCCTTATCATTCGGCTTGTATCCACTTGCTCTCTCTAGCTGGGTTCACCCGTCCGGGACTGGCAAGTTGTTGATTGGGCTGCGAACGGGATTCCCGGCTTGATTGTCACCGTCTTGATCATAGTTTCCATAGACGTTTGCCGACATCGATGAATATTCGACTGTACCCACCATACTCATCTCCTCTGATCAATTGCCCAGCGGGCGCAGGCAATTCCGTTCGAAATGTAGTATTCCTTGATGGTTGCGGGACGCCTCGCGTTCTCGACCTTGCCATCCACAAAGGGGTAGGCATCACGCTCGGCCTTGAACGCCCAGGTGATAAGTCCCTTGGCATCTTCGACCCCGTTGCCTCCCCAGTATCTTGCATACAGATTTGACAACGCCACATCACTCGGAAAGCTGGCGGCGTCGACCTCAACCCATTCCCCGGCCTGCTGCCTCCAGACCTTGATGGGCAATGTAGACGTCGGTTTTCCCTCACAGAATTCGACGCCCCCGTTCTCCGCCGTTACTACGTAAGCATTGCCATCAAATATTTCCAAGGATGCGAGCTGCCGACTCCCCTTCCAGTGGATATTCAATGGTGCATAGTGGATCTCGAAATCTATATCAGCACCCGGTATCTCAGACAGGAACGGCTGTGGGTTTGCTCTAGCGACGCGTTCTATGACTATCATTCTTCCGTCATGGAGCCGCACCTCTTCCGACCATTTCGCTTCTTCGATTTTCTTTCCGCATCCGGCAAGCACAGCCAGACTGACCGAGAGGATCAACAAGGAATGCCTGTGAATTGATCTGGTAGGCAATTTCTTTGCGTGTTGCTGGTTCACTGCACCACCTTCAAGACTTGATAGTTGGTTGAGAAAAGTGCCCATCACCGCTCCTTCAAACTGTCGTTGAGGCGCTCACGCACCGGGCTCAGCAGGTAGTCGATGACCCGGCGCCTGCCGGTCTTGATCTCCGCCGTCAAGTTCATTCCCGGCGACAGGTGCACGCGCCTGCCATCGACGTTGATGTCGCGCTGGTCGAGCTGCAGCGTCGCCGGGAAGCTGGCGCCTTGCGGCGCCTTGTTGTCGGCGCCGTTAGCGTTGCCGCTGAAACTGTTCTGCGGTGCACGCGCCGGCTCGGTGATCACCGCATCCGCTGCCACGCTCGTCACCTTCGCGCCCACTGTGCCGTAGCGCGTGTACGGGAAGGTCTCCAGCTTCACCTCGGCGTGCTGGCCTTCCTTGACGAAGCCGATGTCCTTGTTCTCCAGCGTCACCTCTGCCGTGACTTCGGCCCGGTCGGGCACCACCACCAGCAGCACCTGCGCCGGCGTCACCACGCCGCCGGCGGTGTGCACCGCGAGCTGCTGCACCGTGCCGTCGACCGGCGCGCTCAGCTGCGTGAGCCGCGTCTTCTGCGTCGCCTTCACCGTCTCGGCATTCAGTTGCCGCCGCTTCAGCTCGGCGTCCGCATGGCGCTCGCCGAGCACGCGCACGATCTCGGCGCGCTGCGCCGCGTGGCCCTGCTCGCTCTCGTGCTGCGCGGCTTCGGCCTCCAGCTGGCGGGCGCGCGCGGTCGCCAGGTCCTTCTCCATCTCGATGCGCTCGCGCGTGCGGTCCTGGCCGGCGTGGCCGGCGATGAAGCCCTGCTCCGACAGTGCCTTGAAGTCGGCCTCGCGCTGGCGTGCCAGCGGCACGGTCGTCTCCAGCTTGTCGATCTGCTGCGCCACCGTCTGCGCCTCGGCGCGGTGCTTGGCAGCCTCGGCCCGCAGCTTCGCCAGCTTGGCGTTGATGTCGGCCCACTCGCTGCGCAATTGCGATTGCACCGCGCGCCGCCCTTCGGCGTTCAGGTCAGGGTCGGGCGCCAGTTGCGGTTCGCCCCCGCGCTCGAGCGCATCCAGCAGCGAGGCCGCGCGCACCGCCTCCGAGATCGCCGACGCCCGCTCCTGCATCACCCGCCCGCGATCGGCCTCGGCCAGCGTCGCATCGAGCTCGATCAGCAGTTGCCCCGCCTTGACCCGGTCGCCGTCCTGCACCTGGATGGCCTTGACCACGCTCGCCTCGAGCGGCTGGATCAGCTTGCTGCCGTCGCTGACGACGATGCGCCCCGGGGCGGAAGCCACGATGTCCAGCTCGCCGAAGCTGGCCCACAACAGGGCCACCACGAAGAGCGCGCAAATCACGAAGGCTGCACGCCTCGGCGCGGGGTGCACCGGCGTCGCCTGCAGACTCAGCGCCGCGGGCAGGAAGGCCGCCTCGTCGGCCAGCCGCTTCGGGCCCGCCAGTTCATGCCGCGCCTGCCAGGCCGCGGCGAACACCGCGCGGTAGCGCGCCAGCAAGGC
>NZ_JAAZQK010000003.1 GCF_012275445.1 Rhizobacter sp. SG703
GTGTGAAAGTAGGACATCGTCAGGCTATTAATAAGGCCAACCCCCGTCTCCTCCCAAGGTGACGGGGGTTTCGCTTTTGGGGGATTCGAATTGCGCTGCGTGGATGCTGTCTGCAGCGACGGTATACGCACCACATGCGCGACTGCTTCCAAGCAATACCCGCATTGCCGCGTTCCAGATCATGCCCTAAGGTCTCGCATTCCATGAACTTCATCGAGGACGCGTCATGACCATCTCCCGTCACTGGATCGCGCCGGTTTGCCTGGCCTGCCTCGCTGGTCTTGCCGCATGCGCCGGGGCGCCAGCCAACAAGAACCCGATGAGCTTCTTCGTGACCAGTGCGAACCCGGGCAAGGGTGCCGATCTGGGCGGATTGGCGGGCGCTGACAAGTACTGCACGGCACTCGCGAGCGCTGTCGGCGCGGGCGACAGGACCTGGCGTGCCTACCTCAGCACAGACAGCACCGGAGGCGCCACGCCGATCAGCGCCCGAGACCGCATCGGACGCGGTCCATGGCGGAACGCGAGGGGCGTCGTCGTGGCGACCGACGTCGAGCAGCTCCACGGTGCCAACAACCTCACCAAGCAGACCGCCCTCACCGAAAAAGGCGAGGTGATCAACGGCCGTGGCGACACGCCGAATCTGCACGACATGCTGACCGGCTCGACGCCGGACGGCCGCGTCGCCACCGGCGACAAGAACCTGACTTGCGGCAACTGGACGCAAAGCGGCGAGGGCTCGGCAGTCGTCGGCCACCACGATCGCACCGGGCTCGACGAGCAGGCGCCTGCGAAGTCGTGGAATGCGTCGCACCCGTCGCGCGGCTGCAGCCCGGAGGCGCTGAAGACCACCGGTGGCGCCGGCCTGTTCTACTGCTTCGCCGCCGACTGAAACGAGCCGAACTCACCCCATAGCATCTTGCTTGCAGCGCTGCCGCAGCGCCAACCACCCGGCAACGCCCAGCGTCTCCATCGTGCGCATGTTGGTCTCGTAGATGCTGTCGGGATCCGGGAAGCTGTCGACTGCGCGCGTGATGCTGTCCTCGCGCAGCAGGTGCAGCGTCGGCCAGGGCGAGCGGTTGGTGGCATTCGTGATGTCGTCGGCCTCGGTGCCGCCGAACTGGAAATCCGGATGGAAGGCCGCGACCTGCAGTACGCCTTCGAGCCCCATCTCGTCGACCGCGGCTTCGGCAACACCGAGAAAGTCGTTGAAGTCGCCGAAGTCGCCCAACACGCCGGGATGGATCAGCAGCGTCGTCTCGACCTCGGCCGCGGGCGTGTCGACCAGGCGCTGCATCTCGTCGCACAGCGTCGAGAGCAGCGCTTCTTCGTCCGCCGCATCGCTGACCACGTACCGGATCTGGTTCTTGACCTGTGCCGCCTTCGCGAACGGGCACAGGTTCAGCCCGACGACGGCCAGTTCGACCCACGCGCGGGTTTCGGCCGCCACGGCCTCTTCATCGATGTCCATCCGCGGATTGTCGCCGGTGCCGAAGGCAGTGCTGGCACACTGCGCGACTCGCTCGAACGACTGCAGCACCGCCCCGCCGATGACCCCGCCAATGAAGTACCTGACCGGCTATGCCGAACCGCTGCAAGCCCAGGTGCGCGACCTGCTGGCCGCCGGCACGCTGGGCGAGCGCCTCGCGTCTCGCTACACCGACCAGCACGAGGTCCGCACCGACGGCGCGCTCTACGACTACACGATGGCGCTGAAGAACCGCTACATGCGCAGCTCGCCGCCGCTCAGCAAGGTGGTGTTCGACAACAAGCTGCAGGTCGTCGAGCAGGCGCTCGGCCTGAACACGATGACCTCCCGCGTGCAGGGCAGCCAGCTGAAGGCCAAGCGCGAGATCCGCATCGCCGGCGTGTTCCGCACGACGCCGGCCGATTTCCTGAAGATGATCGTGGTGCACGAGCTCGCCCACCTGAAGGAGCGCGCGCACGACAAGGCCTTCTACCAGCTCTGCACGCACATGGAACCCGACTACCACCAGCTCGAGTTCGACCTGCGCGTCTACCTCACCTGGCGCGAGGCAGGGGCATCGCGCGCACCCTGAGCCGCACGTCGCTCACCAGTCTTCCTTGACGGCCAGTGCCATCTGCCGCCCCGCTGCGCTGCGGGCCGACAACCAGGCCGTCAGCGTGCCCGCGGCGATCACCGCGGCGCACAAGGCCGCGAGCCGGCCCAAGGGCAGCAGCAGGTCCATCGTCCAGTGGAAGCTCTGCGGATTGACGACCTTCACCAGCACGACGCTGACCGCCAGCCCCAGCAACAGCCCGAGCAACGCGCCGGCGGCGGTCCACACCGCGCCTTCGATCGACACCACCGCCAGCACCTGGCGGCGCGTCAACCCCAGGTGGGCCAGCAGCCCGAATTCCTTGCGGCGGGCCAGCACCTGGGCCGAGAAGCTGGCCGCGATGCCGAACAGCCCGATCGCGATCGCGACCGCCTGCAGCCAGTAGGTGACGGCAAAGCTGCGGTCGAAGATGCGCAACGACAGCGCGCGGATCTCGCCGGGCGATGCGAACTCCAGCAAGCGCCCATCGAGCCCGCTCGCCTGCGCCGCGGCCCGCAACGCCGCCTGCACCGCGCCGGCATCGGCGCCCGGCGCCAGCCACAGCGCCATGTCGTTGACCTGCGTGTCGCCGGTGAGCTGCTGGTAGTCGGTCGATGTCAGCGTGACGGCGCCATGCTGGCGCGCATAGTCGCGCCACACGCCGCGCACGAAGAGCCGCGCGCGCTGCCCGTTCGGCAGCGGCAGGTCGAGCCGCGTGCCGGGCGCCGCGCCGTACAGGCTCACCATCGCCTCGCTGACGTACGCGGCGCGCTCGCCGTCCGGCAGCGGCAGCAGCTCGCCGACCAGCGGCAGCGCCGTCTCCGGCCGCGCCAACGGCCGCGCGATCAGCATCACGCCCGGCCGTTGCGGATCCAGTTGCACCACCGACACCCGCTGCGACTCGACGCGCAGCACGCCGCCGATTGCAGCCGCGCGCTGCAGCAGCTGCGGCGGCAGCGTCACCACGTCGTTGCCGCCCGGGCCGGCCGCCGCGCGCAGGTAGAGGTCGGCCGGCAGCACCGTGTCCAGCCAATGCGTGACGGCATCGCGGAAGCTCGCGACCATCACCGTCAGCGCGACCGCCAGGCTCAGGCTCGCGACCACGCCCGCCACCGCGATCGTCGCGGTGCTGCGCTGGTGGCGGGCTCGTTCGATCGCCAGCAGAGCGAGCGGCCGCGTCGACGGCTTCAGCAGCGACAGCAGCGCCGCCACGCCGGCCGGCACGCAGGCGATGCCGCCCAGCAGCAGGCAGGCGACCGAGACGTACGCGGCAAGCGGGATCTCGGCGATCGGCGGCATCAGCGCGAGCAGGACTCCCCCGATCAGCAACACCGGCCCGGGCCAGCGCGCCGCGCGGCCTTGCTGCGTGCCCAGACCCTTCAGCGCCAGCGCGGGCGCCAGCTGCTGCGCCGCCCGCGCCGGCAGCCAGCCGCCGACCAGCGCGGCCGCGACGCCCAGCCCGCCATAGGCGATGGCCGCGAGCGCGCTGAACTGCAGCTGCGGTGCCACGCCGGGAAAGTAGCCGCCGCCCAGGTCGCCCGCCAGCAGCCGCAGCGCCAACGCGGCAAGCCCGGTGCCCAGCGCCAGCCCGAGCAGGCTGCCGACCAACCCCAGCAGCGCCGACTCCGCCAGCACCAGCTGCAGCCGCTCGCGCCCGCCCAGCCCGAGCACGCCGAGCAGCGCCAGCTGCGGCTGCCGCTTCGCGACCGACAGCGACAGGATCGAGAACACCAGGAACGCACCGGTGAACAGCGCGACCAGCGCCAGCACCGTCAGGTTCACGCGGTAGGCGCGCGACACGTTCGACACGCGCTGCGCCGCCTCGTCCGGCGATGCCGCACGCACGCCCTCGGGCAGCGCCAGCGCACGCAGCACGGCCGCGCGGTCGGCGCCGGGCGCGAGCCGCACGTCGATGCGGCTGAGCCGGCCGCTCCAGCCGAAGGTGGATTGCGCGCCGGCGATGTCCATCACCGCGAGCGCCGGTCCGTTCGCGCCGATGCTGCCGCGCACCTGCAGCTCGACGCTGCCGGCCGTCGTCTGCAGCCGCACCCGGCGCGGATGCCCGAGTTGAAGCTGCGCCTGCGCGTTCAGGAAGATCGAGTCGGCCGCGAGCACCGCGAAGCGATCGTCATCCTCCGCGGCATCGCTGGCCGCGCTCGCCGGCGCTGCGGGCCGCGGCATCAAGGCCGGCGACAGCGGCCCCGCCACCAGCGCATCGACCCCGACGACGTGCAGCGGCACGCGCTGCCCCTGCGCGTCGAACGCGTAGGTGTCGAGCTCGACGATCGGGCTGGCGATGGCCACCTGCGGCTGCGTCGCGACGCGGCCGTACAGCCCTTCGTCGAAACCGCCGCGCTGGCTCCTCAGCTCGAAATCCGGCTCGCCGTTGACCGCCCGCACCGCCGAGCTGAATTCGCCCAGTGCCGACTGGTTGATCAGCTGCACCGAGAACGCCAGCGCGACCCCGAGCATCACCGCCAGCAGCGCGGCCAGGTTGCGCCACGGGTGGTGCCGCAGTTCGGGCCAGGACAGGTGGCGCAGCAGCGACAGCACGGTCAGGTCCCGGCCGGTGTGCCCGACGGTGCCGGGGCGTTCATGCCGGTCGGCGTCAGTGTCAGCACCCGGTCGGCCCGCGCGGCCGCGGTGCGCGAATGCGTCACCAGCACGCAGGAGGCGCCTTGCTCGCGCACCTGGGCCGACAGCAGGTCCATCACCCGTTCGGCGGTGGCCGGGTCGAGGTTGCCGGTCGGCTCGTCGGCCAGGATCAGCTGTGGCCGGTGCACCAGTGCGCGGGCGATCGCAACGCGCTGCAACTGCCCGCCGGACAGGGTCTGCGGCAGCCGCGGCCCGAGCCCGTCGAGGCCGACCGCCGCCAGCAGCGCGTCCACGCGCGCCTCGTCGGGCCGGTGCTGCAGCAGCAGCGGCAGCCCGACGTTCTGCGCGACGCTGAGGTGCGGCAGCACGTGGAAGGCCTGGAACACGAAGCCGAGGTGGGCGCGCCGGAACAGCGCCTGCCGTGTGTCGTCGAGCGCGGTGATCTCGGTGCCGGCGATGTGCACCGAGCCGGCGTCCACCGTGTCGAGACCGGCCAGGCAGTTCAGGAAGCTCGATTTGCCGACGCCCGATTCGCCGAGCACCGCGACGAATTCACCCGCTGCGAGCGCCAGGTCGACACCGGCGAACACCGGCGTGTCGCCGTAGCGCTTCGCCAGCCCCCGCACCTCGAGCAGCGCGGTCATGCGACCAGCCGCAGCGCGCACTCGACCGCGCGCGCCAGCGCGTCCGGCGCATCGCAGGCGATCACCTGCCGCTGCGGCATGCCGCGCAGCCAGGTGATCTGCCGCTTCGCGAGCTGGCGCGTCGCGGCGATGCCGCGTTCCGGCAGCTCGCTGAGGTCGTCCTCGACCAGCGCCTCCCAGGTCTGCCGGTAGCCGACGCAGCGCATCGACGGCATGTCGGCATCCAGGTCGCCACGCGCTTCGAGCCGGCGCACCTCGTCGACCAGGCCGTCTTCGAGCATCTGGTGGAAGCGGGCTTCGATGCGCTGGTGCAGCCACGCGCGATCGGCCGGCTCCAGCGAGATCAGCGGCGGCAGCTCGCGCGCCGGCTTCTCGGTGTGGAAGGACGAGATCGGCTGGCCGCTGACGCGGTACACCTCCAGTGCGCGCTGGATGCGCTGCTGGTCGCCCGGCTGCAGCCGCTTCGCGGTGACCGGGTCGACGCGCTGCAGTTCGCGGTACAGCGCATGCAGCCCGTCGCGCTCGCACTGGGCCTCCAGCGCGGCACGCACCGCACGGTCGGCGGCCGGCATCGCGTCCAGCCCTTCGAACAGCGCCTTGAAGTACAGCATCGTGCCGCCGACCAGCAGCGGCAACGCACCGCGCGCGCCGATCTCGGCGATCAGCCGCTCGGCATCGCCGACGAAGCGCGCGGCCGAGTAGGCCTCGCTCGGCTCGATGATGTCGATCAGGTGGTGCGGCACCGCGGCGCGCTCGGCGGCGCCGGGCTTCGCGGTGCCGATGTCCATGCCGCGGTAGACCAGCGCCGAGTCGACGCTGACGATCTCGACCGGCCTGCCGCGTTCGGCCAGGGCCTGCGCGATCGCGAGCGAGGCGGCGGTCTTGCCGGAAGCGGTGGGGCCGGCGAGGCAGAGGTAGTTCATGGGGCGCAAGGAGCTCTCGTCAATTGTTTCGGGACACATTCGTCAGGCGGCTCTGGCAAACACCGGCTCGCCGTGCCGCTGCACCAGCGTCCACGCCACCGTGGCCACGCCGACGCTGCACAGCCCGATCCCCAGCGTCAGCGGGTAGACGGTGCCGTCGAGGTGCTTGCCGAGCCACAGGCCGACCGCCAGCGCGCTGAGCGTCATGCCGAAGCCCGACAGCGACGCTGCGGTGCCGGCTTTCTCGGGGAACGGGCCGACCGCGCCGGCCTGCCCGCAGGGTTGGTGGATGCCGTGGCCGAGCGCGTACAGCCACTGCGGCAGCACGATCGCCCACACCGCGTGCACGCCGGCCAGGCTCAGCGCGGCCATCGTCACGCCGCCGCCGAGCGTGAAGCCGCCGCCGACCGCCACCGTGCGGCGCAGCCCGTGCGAGGCCAGCAGCCGCCGGCACAGCAGCGTGCCCAGCGTGTACGCCAGCGAGTTGCTCAGCATGATCACGCCGTAGCCCACGCGCGAGGTGCCGAGCACCTCGATGAACACGAACGACGAACCGGCCAGCAGGAAGAACAGCCCGCCGTAGGTGAAGGCCGACAGCGCGGCCCAGGCCTGGAAGGTCGGGTGGCGCAGCACGCTGCCCCAGTTGCGCAGCAGCGGGCCGAGCCGCGTCGCGCCGGCATTCGGCACCGGCACCGTCTCGTCGAAGCGCCACGCGATGAAGGCCAGCGTCAGCGCGCCGAACACCGCCGGCGCCATCAGCGCCGCATGCCAGCCGAGGTGCTGCGCCAGCAGGCCGCCGATGACCGGACTCGCCATCGCGATCACGCCCAGGCCGCTCAGCGCGCGCGACATCACCCGCGCACCTTCGTGCGGCGCGTACAGGTCGCGGATGATCGAGCGGCCGCAGGTCACCGCCGCCGCCATCGCGGCGCCCTGCAGCGCGCGCCACCACACCAGCCAGCCGATCGACGGCGCGAGTGCGCTCAGCACGCTGGCCACGGTGTACAGCGCGAGTCCGGCCAGCAGCACCGGCCGGCGGCCGAAGCGGTCGGCCAGCGGCCCGCAGACCAGCTGCGCCAGCCCGAAGCAGATGATCAGCGCCGACAGCGTCAGCTGGGCCGCCGACACCGGCGCGTCGAGCGCGCGCGTCAGCATCGGCAGCGCCGGCAGGTACAGGTCGGTCGTGACCGGCTGGATCCCGAGCAGCAGGATCAGCGAGAGCACCACCACGGCGGGGCTCATCGAATGGCGGGAAGAGGTCACGGCAGCATGAAGGGGAGGGGGCGCGCGGCACGCATGCAGCGGCGCAGACCCGGAGCCTATCAGGCTCGCGCCGCGGATTCGCCTGACCTCGGCCGGCTTGCTACGATGGCCCGTCGCGCCCACCCGCGCCGTCCCGACCCGCCGGAGATCCCCGCATGCGTCCTGCCACCCGCCGTCCGTCCTTCGTGTTGTCCGCCGTGTTGTCCGCGAGCCTCGCGCTGGCCGGTGCGCCGGCGCATGCGTTGACGATCGGCACCGAGCAGGTCGCCGAAAGCGAAGGCATCGTCAGCGGCGCCGCGCAGCGCGAGCGCCTGCTGGCGGCGCTGCAGCGCGACGACGTCGCCCGCGCGCTGGCCGAGCGCGGTGTCGAACTCGACCAGGCTCGCCTGCGCATCGCGGCGCTGAGCGATGCCGAGGCGGCGCGGCTCGGCGACGAGATCGACCGCGCGCCGGCGGGCGCCAACGACATCGTCGGCTCGCTGATCTTCGTGCTGGTGCTGCTGCTGATCACCGACATCCTCGGCTACACCAAGGTGTTCCCGTTCACGCGGCCGATCCGCTGAGTCGATGCGCGCCGCGTGGCTGGCGCTGAGCCTCTTCCTCACCGGCTGCGCGGTGCAGACCGCCGCGCTGCGCGCGCACCCGCCCGCCGACCTGCCTCCGGTCGTCGAGTTGCGCGCGACGCCGTTCTTCCCTCAGACCGACCACCAGTGCGGCCCGGCGGCGCTGGCCACCGCGCTCGGCGCAGCCGGCATCGCGGTCGGTCCGGTCGCGCTGGCCGACGAGGTCTTCGTGCCGGCGCGTGCCGGCAGCCTGCAGGCCGAGATGCTGGCCGGCGCGCGTCGCCACGGCGCGGTCGCGACGCGCATCCCCGGCGAGCTCGAGGCGCTGCTGCGCGAGCTGGCAGCCGGCCACCCGGTCGTCGTGCTGCAGAACCTCGGGCTGTCGTTCGTGCCGCTGTGGCACTACGCGGTCGTCGTCGGGCACGACCTGCCGCGCGGCGAAGTGCTGCTGCGTTCCGGCCGCACCGAGCGCGAGCGCCTGCCGCTGTCGACCTTCGAGCACACCTGGGGTCGCTCCGGCTTCTGGGCCTTCGTCGCGCTGCCGCCGGGCGACTGGCCGGCCACCGCGCACGCAGAATCTGCCATCGAAGCAGCCGTCGGCTTCGAGCGCAGCGCACCGCCGGCGGTCGCGGCCGGCGTGTATGCGTCGGCGCTGCAGCGTTGGCCGCGTGTGCTGAGCCTGCAGGTCGGCCGGGGCAACAGCCTGCGCGCTGCCGGCGAGCCGGCGCAGGCGGCTGAGGTGTTCCGTGCCGCGGCCGAACAGCACCGCAGCGCCGCGGCGTGGATCAACCTCTCCGACACGCTGCTTGCGCTCGGCCGCCGCGACGACGCGGTGCAGGCGGCGCGGGCCGCGCTCGCGTTGCACGACCGCTGGCAGCCGCAGGCGCAACAGGCGCTCGACGAAGCGTTGAATCGCTCACGCTGACCCGCATTCCAGGGGGCGCCGCCTCACTCAGATGGGGGGTCGTCACCAGGGTGTCGCGGCGCCTTTTGACTTTACATTGCTTCACTGGAAAGACACGGAGGATCACAGGCCGCACTCGGGCGGGCTCGACCCCGTTGTCGACGGCGTCCTGCGATGAGCGCAAATTCCTGGCTGCAACGCTTCACTCCCCGCACCGAGGCGCGAGCCCGGCTGTACTGCTTCCACCATGCCGGTGTCGGCGCGGCCGTGTACCGGCCGTGGCTGGCCGGCCTGCCGGCCGAACTGGAGCTGGTCGCGGTGCAGCTGCCGGGCCGCGCGAACCGGCTCGACGAGCCGCCGATCGACCGCATGGCCGCGCTGGTCGACGCACTGCTGCCGGCGTTGCGCGCGGACTTCGACGGCAAGCCGTTCGCGTTCTTCGGCCACAGCATGGGCGCGGTGCTCGCCGCCGAAATGGCGCGTGCGTTGCAACAGCACGGCGCGCCGGGGCCGCAGCAGCTGATCGTGTCGGGCCGCCGCCCGCCGCACTGGCCGTCGAGCGACGCCCCGCTGCACCGCCTGCCGGACGACGCCTTCGTCGCCGAGATCCAGCGCCGCTACGGCGGCATCCCGGCCGAGCTGCTGCAGCATGCCGACGTGATGGCGCTGCTGCTGCCCAGCCTGCGCGCCGACATCGCGGCACTCGAAACGCACCAGCCGCCGGCCGGCCGCGTGCCGCTCGACTGCGCGCTGTCGGTGTTCGGCGGCAGCGACGACCCGCTGACGCCGCGCGCCCACCTCGACGGCTGGCGCGGCGAGACGCGCGGCCCGTTCCGCGTGCGAGTGTTCCCCGGCGACCACTTCTACCTGGCCGGCCGGCGCGATGCGCTGCTGGCCGACCTGTCGGTCACGTTGGCGCCGCTCTGGGCAACGTCTCCTTCCTTCGCCTGACCCCGAGGCCCCGATGCACGCCGACGACCACGACATGCCAGCTCCTGCTGCTGTCGCTGTTGTCGGGATAGGCTGCCGCTTCCCCGGCGGCGTCAACGACCCGGCGAGCTTCTGGTCGCTGCTGAGCGAAGGCCGCGACGCGATCGCCGAGATCCCGGCGAGCCGCATCGACCTCGGCCACTACCACGACCCGCGGCCCGCGACGCCGGGCCGCATCATGACGCGCTGGGGCGGCTTCCTGGACGGCATCGACCAGTTCGACGCCGAGTTCTTCGGCATCTCGCCGCGCGAGGCCGAGCGGCTCGACCCGCAGCAGCGGCTGCTGCTCGAAACCGCCTGGGAGGCGCTGGAAGACGCCGGCCAGGACCTGGCGCGCATCGATGCCGACCGCGCCGGCGTCTACGTCGGCCAGTGGCTCGGCGATTTCGAGGCCCGGCTGTTCAGCGACCCGGAGGCGGTCGATTTCTACATGACCACCGGCAGCGGGCGCTATGCGTCGTCGGGCCGGCTGTCGTATGCGCTCGGGCTGCGCGGCCCGAGCCTGACGCTGGACACCGCGTGCTCGTCGTCGCTTGCGGCGATCCACCTTGCGGCGCGGGCGGTGCGGCATGGCGAATGCACGCTGGCGATCGCCGGCGGCGTCAACATCATCCTGCAGCCGCACATCAGCATCGCGTATTCGCAGAGCCGCATGATGGCGCCCGACGGCCGCTGCAAGTTCGGCGATGCGCGCGGCGACGGCTACGTGCGCAGCGAGGGCGCGGGCCTGGTGGTGCTGAAGCCGCTGGCGCAGGCGCAGGCCGACGGCGACCACATCTACGCGCTGATCCGCGGCAGCGCGGTCAACAACGACGGCCACGGCAGCGGCTCGATGGGCACGCCCAGCCGCAGCGGGCAGCAGGCCTTGCTGCGCGCCGCCTACCGCGATGCCGGCCGCCCGGCGGCCGAGGTCGGCTATGTCGAGGCGCATGGCACCGGCACGCGGGCCGGCGATCCGGTCGAACTGGGCGCGCTGTCCGATGTGCTGGGCGAAGGCCGTGCGAACGGCGCGCGTGCGGCGGTCGGCTCGGTGAAGACCAACGTCGGCCACACCGAAGGCGCGGCCGGCGTGGCCGGCTTCATCAAGGCGGCGCTCGCGCTGCAGCACCGGCAGATCCCGGCGAGCCTGCATTGCGTCGAGCCGAACCCGGCGATCCCGTGGGCCCAGATGCCGGTCGAGGTCGCCCGCGCGGCGCGTCCGTGGCCGGCGGGGGCGCCGCTGGCCGGCGTCAGCGCGTTCGGCATTGCGGGGACCAATGCGCACGTCGTGCTCGAAGGGGCACCGCAACACGACACCCGCAGCGCCGAGACCACCGTGCCGCTGTTGCTGCTGTCGGCCCGCAGCGATGCGGCCTTGCGCGCGCTCGCATTGCGCTACGCCGCGTTGCTGACCGATGGCGCATCGCTGGCCGATGTCTGCTGGAACGCCGCGACCCGCCGCACCGCGCTGGAGCGCCGCGCCGCCTTCGTCGCCGACGATGGCTTGGCCATGGCCGCCGCATTGAAGCGGTTCGCCGACGGCGAGGCGGCCGCGGCCGAGGGCGTCGCGCCGTCGACGCGCCCGAAGATCGCGTTCGTCTGCCCCGGCCAGGGCGCGCAGTGGGCCGGCATGGCGCGCGAGCTGATGACGCGCGAGCCGGTGTTCCGCGCCGCGCTCGACGCCTGCGATGAGGCGGCCCGGCCGTTCACTGACGTGTCGATCGTCGAACAGCTTGCCGCCGAACCGGGCAGTGCCGCGTACCGCCTCGACCAGATCGACATGATCCAGCCGGTGCTGGTCGCCCTCGCGTGGGCCTATGCCGCGCTGTGGCGCTCGCTCGGCATCGAGCCCGATGCCGTTGTCGGCCACAGCATGGGCGAGGTCGCCGCCGCCGCGGTGGCCGGCGCGCTGAGCCTGCCGGAGGCGATGCGCATCGTCTGCCGCCGCAGCGCGCTGATGCGCCGCACCAGCGGGCTGGGCGCGATGGCGCTGGTCGAGCTCGGCATGGCCGACGCGCAGGCGCGCATCGCCGGCCATCAAGCCCAGGTCGCGGTGGCCGTCAGCAACAGCCCGCGTTCCAGCGTGATCTCCGGCGATCCGGCGGTCGTGCAGGCGGTGATCGCGCAACTGGAATCCGAAGGCGTGTTCTGCCGGCTGGTCAAGGTCGACGTGGCCTCGCACAGCCCGCAGATGGAGCCGCTCGCGGCCGAACTCGCCGCCGAGCTGCACGACCTGCAGCCTCGAACGACGCACGCCGCGCTGTACTCGACGGTGCTCGCGCGCCGTGCCGAGGGGGCCGAACTGACCGGCCGCTACTGGGCCGACAACCTGCGCCAGCCGGTGCGCTTCGGCGCGACGGTGCAGCAGATGCTGTCCGATGGCATCACGGTGTTCGTCGAGCTCGGCCCGCACCCGGTGCTGCTGCCGTCGGTGCAGCAGACGGCGCAGGCGGACGGGCACGAGGCGACGACGATCGCCTGCGCGCGGCGCGACGAGCCCGAGTTGCCGGCCCTCCGCACGGCGCTTGGCGCGCTGTATTGCGCCGGCGTGCCGCTCGACGCGCCGCGCGTGCTGCCGCGCGGCCGCACGCTGACGCTGCCGACCTACCCATGGCAGCGCGAGCGCCACTGGATCGCCGCGGCCGACATCGCGCCGGCCGGCGTGCAGGGGCATGGCCCGGTGGTCGACAGCCGGCATCCGGTGCTCGGCGTCGGCATCGCGCTGGCGGGCACGCCGGCGGGCGCGCTGTGGAACCTCTCGATCGACCCGGCGCGCGTGCCGGCCTGGTTCGCGCATGCGCTGCACGGCAGCACGGTGCTGCCGGCGTCGGCGTGGCTGGAACTGTCGCTCGCCGCGGTGCAGGCGCTGGCACCAGGGTCGGGCGTGCAGGGGCTGCGCTTCGAACGCGCGCTGCATCTGCAGGCCGAGGCCGCGAGCGCGTTGCAGCTGCAGGCGGTGGCCGGTGCCGACGGCATGCTGGCGCTGAGCTTCCAGACCCGCGGCGAGTCCGCATGGACCTTGCATGCGCAGGCCCATGCCGCACCGCTCGCCGCGGCCGCGCACGACACGACCGCGCCGGCGCGGCTGCGCATGCAACCCGCGGTGAGCGGCGAGCAGCTGTACGCGCGGCTCGATGCGATCGGCGCGAAGTTCGGCGCCGCACTGCACGGCATTGCGCAAGCCTGGTTCGCGCCGGCCGAAGCGCTGGCGCAACTCGCGCCGATGGCCGACGAGCGCTTCGGCATCGCCCCCGTGGCGCTCGATGCCTGCTTCCAGTTGATGGTCACGCTGGCGCCGCCCGGCGAGCTGTGGCTGCCGACGCGGCTCGACGGCGCCCGCCGGCTGCGGCCGCTGTCCGCCGCCGGCTGGATCCACGCCCGCGCGACCGCGCCGCAGCGCGATGGCGAGCCGGTGCGTGTCGATGCGGTGTTGTTCGACGAGCAAGGCCCGGTGCTGCAGCTCGACGGCCTGGTGCTCGAACGCCTGGGCGCCGCGGCCCGCGCCGATGCGGCCGATGCCTTCTATGTGCTGGATGCCGCCGAGGCCACGCTGGTCGTGCGGCCGCAGGCGCGCGAATGGGCGGTGATCGGCGACCGCGGTGGGCTGGCGCAGGCGCTGCAGCAGCGCGGCGAGACGGTGCATCGTCTCGCCGATGCCGCGGCCTTGTCGACGCTGACGACCGAGCAACGCGTCGACGTCATCGACCTGCGCCCGCTGGACCTGCAGACCATCGGCGACGTGCCGGCGCTGCACGCCATCGTTCAGGACGCGCAGGCGGTGATCCGCCGGCCGGCCGGTCGCGAGCTGCGCCTGTGGCTCGTCACGGCGGGCTCGCTCGCGCAGGCGCCGCTGTCGGGCCTGGCCGCGACGCTGGCGGCCGAGCATGGCGACCGCTTCGGCGGCCTGGTCGAACTCGACGGCGCGCTGGAATCGGTGATCGACGCGGTGCAGGCCGATGCCGGCTCGTGCGCGCTGCGCGGCGGCCGCTGGACGCGCCCGGTGCTCCGCCGCCTCGCGCCGCGGCCGACGCTCGCGCCGCCGTGGCGCCCCGATGCGAGCTGCCTCGTGACCGGCGGGCTCGGCGGCGTCGGCCGCCATGTCGCCAGCTGGCTGGTCGCGCAAGGCGTGCGCCATCTCGTCGTGCTGGGCCGCACGCCGCTGCCGCCGCGCGCGCAATGGGCCGCGTCGCCGACGCCGGCGGTGCAGGCGGTGCGCGAGCTCGAAGCGCTGGGCGCCAGCGTCGATGTCGCGGCGGTCGACATCGCCGATGAGGCCGCGCTGTCGGCCTTCCTCGCGCGCCACCGCGCCGAAGGCCGCCCGCCGATCCGCAGCGTGATCCATGCGGCCGGCATCACCGACGACGTGCTGCTGCACGAGCTCGATCAGCCATCGCTCGCCGCGGTGCTGGCGCCGAAGCTGCAGGGCGCGTGGAACCTGCACCGCGCGCTGCCCGAGCTCGATCGGCTGGTGTTCTTCTCGTCGATGGCGGCGCTGATGCCGCAGGCCGGCCAGGCGAGCTATGCGGCGGCCAACGCTTTCCTCGACGCGCTGGCACGCGAGCGCCGCGCGCAGGGCCGGCATGCGCAGAGCATCGGCTGGGGCGTGTGGTCGCAGACCGGCGTGATGCGCGGCGACGGCGGCCGGCGCCAGCTGGACGAGCTGCAGCGCCAGGGCATCGGCGGCTTCGCGCCGTCGCAGGCGCTGGCCCTGTTGGGCGATGCGCTGCGCCAGGACGTGCCGCACCTGCTGGTGATGCCGGTCGACTGGCACGCGATGCGGCGCAGCCTCGGCGCGCGCGATGTTCCGTTGCTGCGCGAGCTGCTCGCCGATGCAGGCGAGCCGACCGCCGATGCACCCCTCACCGGCAGCAGCGACCCCGCCGAGCGCCGCCGCGCGCTCGACCGCGCGGTGCGCGACGTCGTCGGCCGGGTGCTGAAGCTGACGCCGTCGAAGATCGATGCGCGCAAGCCGCTCGGCACGATGGGCCTGACCTCGCTGATGGCGCTGGAGCTGCGCAACCGGCTGGAGCCGCTGCACGGCAAGCCGCTGTCGGCGACGCTCGCGTGGAACTACCCGACGGTGGAGGCGCTGGTGGGCTTTCTCGCGGGCGAGCAGGCGCCCGTGGTGGTCGTGGTGCCTGCCGCGCCGGAGCCGGTGGCGCCGGTGCTCGCCAGCGTTGCCGAGCTGTCCGACGACGACGCGGCGCGCCTGCTGCGCAAGAGGCGCTGACGATGAGCGACAAGCCGACCGTGCCGCTGACCCAACTGTCCGCCGTCAAGCTCGCGCTGATGGCGCAGCAGATGCGCTCCCAGAGCGAGGCATTGATGCGCGCCGACCCGATCGCGATCGTCGGCATGGGCTGCCGTTTCCCCGGTGGCGCCGACAGCCCCGAGCAGTTCTGGCAACTGCTGGTCGACGGCGTCGACGCGGTGCGCGAGGTGCCGGCCGACCGCTGGGATGCCGACGCGCTGTACGACCCGGACCCGTCGGCGCCCGGCAAGTCGGCCACCAAGTGGGGCGGCTTCCTCGACCGCATCGACGGCTTCGATGCCGCGTACTTCGGCATCCTGCCGCGCGAGGCCGAGCGCATGGACCCGCAGCAGCGGCTGTTCCTCGAGGTCGCGATGGAGTCGCTCGACGACGCCGGGCTGACGCGCGAGCGCCTGCGCGGCAGCCGTACCGGCGTCTTCATCGCGAGCTACCACAACGACTACCAGCTGCTCGAATACCGCGACCCCGACGCGATCGACGCGCGCACGCTGACCGGCACGGTGCACAGCGTGCTGGCCAACCGGCTGTCGTTCCTGCTCGACCTGCGCGGCCCGAGCATCTCGGTCGACACCGCCTGCTCGTCGTCGCTGGTCGCGATCCACCTGGCCTGCCAGAGCCTGCGCCACGGCGAGAGCGACATCGCGCTGGCCGGCGGCGTCTCGCTGATGGTCACGCCCGACCTGATGATCGCGCTGAGCAAGGTCGGCTTCATGGCGCCGGACGGCCGCTGCAAGACCTTCGACCAGAGCGCCGACGGTTTCGGCCGCGGCGAAGGCTGCGGCGTGATCGTGCTGAAGCGCCTGGCCGATGCGATCGCCGACGGCGACCGCGTGCTCGGCGTGGTGCGCGGCTCGGCCGTCAACCAGGACGGCCATTCGACGCTGCTGGCCGCGCCGAACGGCCTCGCGCAACAGGCGCTGATCCGCGAGGCGCTGGCGTCGGCGCAGCTCGCGCCCGGCCGCATCGGCTTCGTCGAGGCGCACGGCACCGGCACGCCGCTCGGCGACCCGATCGAGGTCGAAGCGCTGGCCGCCACCGTCGGCCGCGCCGATGCCGGCGGCGGCACCTGCTGGCTCGGGGCCGCGAAGGCCAACCTCGGCCACATGGAAGCCGCGGCCGGTGTCGGCGGGCTGATCAAGACGGTGCTCGCGCTGCGCCACGAACTGATCCCGCGGCAGCTGCATTTCACGCAGCTCAACCAGCACCTGTCGCTGGCCGGCACGCGGCTGCAGGTGGCCGCGCAGCCGGTGCCATGGCCGGCCGGGCCGCAGACGCGCTGCGCCGGCACCAGCTCGTTCGGCGTCGGCGGAACCAATGCGCACGTGATCGTCGAAGAGGCGCCCCGCTTGCCGGCCGAGGCGCCGTTGGCCGACGGCGAGCCGCGGCTGCTGCACCTGTCGGCGCAGAGCGAGCCGGCGTTGCGCGCGCTGGCGCAGGCCTGGACCGAGTTCCTGCCGCGCAGCCCGGCGAGCCTGGCCGACCTGTGCCACACCGCCGGCGCGCGCCGCTCGGCGCTCGACCACCGGCTTGCGCTGGTCGGCCGCACGCGCGAGGAGCTGGCGGTGCGGCTGTCTGACTACCTGCGCAACGAGGTCTCGCCTGGCGCCGTGGCCGGCCGCGTGCCGGCCGAAGGCGTGCCGCGCCTCGCGTTCGTGTTCAGCGGCCAGGGCCCGCAGTGGTTCGCGATGGGCCGCGAGCTGATCGCCGCCGAGCCGGTGTTCCGCGACCGCATCGACGCCTGCGACGCGCTGTTGCTGCCGCTCGCCGGCTGGTCGCTGCGCGCCGAGCTGGCGAAGGACGAAGCGCAGTCGCGGCTCGCCGACACCGAAGTCGCGCAGCCGGCGCTGTTCGCGATCCAGGTCGCGCTGGCCGAGCTGTGGCAGCACTGGGGCATCGTGCCCGACGGCGTCGTCGGCCACAGCGTCGGCGAGATCGCCGCATTGCATGTCGCCGGCGTGCTGGGGTTGGCCGATGCGGTGCGCGTCGTCTGCCAGCGTGGCCGCGTGATGCAGCAGGCCACCGGCAGCGGGCGGATGGCGCAGGCGAGCCTGGCGGAAGACGAGGCGCTGCAGCTGCTGAAGCCCTATGGCGACCGGCTCGCGCTCGGTGCCGTCAACGGGCCGCGCAGCATCGTGCTGTCCGGCGAGCCGGCGGCGCTCGACGAGCTGCTGGGCGTGCTGACGCGGCGCGGCGTCGCGCACCGGATGCTGCCGGTGCAGTATGCCTTCCACAGCGCGCAGATGGCGCCGTTCCAGCAGGCGCTGGCCGGGCTGCTGGCCGACCTGCCGTCGCAGCCGATGGCGCTGCCGGTCTATTCGACTGTGCTGGGCGGGCTCGCGACCGGGCAGCGTTTCGACGGCGCGTACTTCGGTCGCAACGTGCGCGAGCCGGTGCGGCTGCATGCGGCGATCACCGCGATGGCGGGTGATGGCTTCGGCAGCTTCCTCGAGATCGGGCCGCATCCGGTGCTGAGCGCGTCGATCGCCGAGAGCCTGGCCGCGGCGGGGGCATCGGCCGCGGGCGGGCAGGTGCTGGCCTCGCTGCGGCGGGGCCGGCCGGAGCGCGAATCGCTGCTGCTGGCCGCGGCCGCGCTGCATGTGCACGGCCACACGCTGGACGCCGAGGCGGTGGCCGGCGAGGGCGGCGAGGTGGTCGACCTGCCGCGCTACCCGTGGCAGCGCAAGCGCTACTGGCTGCGGCCGACGCCGATGGCGGCTGCAGCGTCGCCGACGCGGCGTGGCGCGCACCCGCTGCTCGGCGCGCGGCTGTCGACGCCGGCGACCTCGGCCACCGTGTTCGATGCGCGGTGGACGGCGCACGAGGTGGGTTCGCTTCACGAACACCGCATCGGCGGGCGGCTGCTGATGCCGGCGGCCGCGATGGTCGAGGCCTGCCGTGCGGCGGCGGGTGGCCGCGCGCTGTCGTCGTTCGCGGTCGAGCGGCCGCTGTTCCTGCCGGAGGGCGGTGCGGCGCACTGGCAGGTGATCGTGCGCGATGGGACGGTCGAGCTGCACCAGGCGCTGGACGACGATCAGGCGGCGGATGGCGAGGCGTGGCAGCGCGTGTGCACGGCGATGGCCGCAGACGCGTCGGTGGGGGAGCCATTGCAGGTGACCGGGCCGGCCGTGGCGCTGTCGCCTGCCGAGGTCTACGCCGGCTTCGATGCGCTCGGCGTCGCCTTCGGTCCGGCGTTCCGCAACCTGCAGGCGGTGCAGCGCGGCGGCGGTTGGGCGCGGGCCGCGCTGGTGCTGCCGGCCGAGCTCGAATCGCAGGCGGCGGCATTCGGCCTGCATCCCGCGCTGCTCGACGGTGCGTTGCAGCTGTGCGCGGTCGCTGCGCAGGGCGTGCCGACGACGCTGTGGGCGCCGATGGGCATCGAGCAGGTCGAGCTGCTGCGGCCCGGCGCGGCGCGGCTGCAGGCGGTGGCGGTGTTGCGCGGCGAGGCCGGTGCCGACATCGACCTCGCGGACGAACACGGTGTTGCGGTCGCGCGGCTGCGCGGGGTGCGTTTCGCCGCCACCGAGGCACGCACGCTGGCGGGCGGCGTGGGCGATGTGTACGAGATGCAGTGGGTGCTCCCGCCACCCGTTCGCCCTGAGCTTGTCGAAGGGCCGGCTCACATGGCACCAGGGCTTCGACAGACCCAGCCCGAACGGGAAGGGGCGTTGCCAGGCCTTGCCGACGCCACCGGCGACTGGCTGCTGCTGTCCGATGACGGCGGCACCGCTGCCGCGCTCCGCACCGCGTTGCAACAGCAGGGCGGCCATTGCACCGAGGTCGTGGTCGGCGAGCGCTTCCAGCGGCTCGCATCGAACCGCTGGTCGGTCGACCCGCGCGATGCGGCGCAGATGCAGTCGGTCGTCACCGACTGGCGCTCGCACGGCACGCCGCGCGGCATCGTCGCGCTGTGGAGCCTCGACGTGCCGGGCATCGACCCCCGCGACGCGGACGCGGCCGAGTTGCGCGCCAGCGGCTCGTTGCTGCATGTGCTGCAGGCGCTCGCGGCCGAGGCCGATGCGGCGCCGGTCGCGTTGTGGCTGGTCACGCGCGGCGCGCAGGCGGTGCTGCCGCACGAGGCGCCGCTGTCGTCGGCGGCCGCCGGCGCGTGGGCCTTCCTCGGCGTGCTGGCCGTCGAGCATCCGGACATCCCGCTGCGCGCGATCGACATCGATGCGACCGGCATCGACGCGCTGCGCGACGAGCTGCTCGCCGCCGCACCGTCGACGCGCCTCGCCTTGCGCGGTCGCACGAGGCACGAGCCGCGCCTCGTGCGGCGCAAGGCCGCGTCGACCACGGCAGTGCCGTCGCAGCGCCTCGAGGTCGCCCGCGCCGGCACGCTCGACGGCCTCGCGCTGCGCCCGCTCGCCGCGCGCCCGTTGAAGCCGGACGAGCTGCGCATCCAGGTGCAAGCCGCCGGGCTGAACTTCCGCGACGTGCTGCTCGCGCTCGGCATGTATCCCGGCAGCGGCATCCCGCTCGGCGCCGAATGCGCCGGCATCGTCAGCGAGGTGGGAACGGCCGTCGACGGCTGGCGCGTCGGCGAGCGCGCGTTCGGCTTCGTGCACGACAGCATGGGCAGCGAGGCGGTCGCGTCGGCCGCATTCGTCGCGCGGACCCCGCCCGGCCTGTCGAACGAGCAGGCGGCGGCGCTGCCGGTCGCGTTCCTGACAGCGCACCATGGCCTGTTCGGCATCGCCGGGCTGCAGCGCGGCCAGCGCGTGCTGGTCCATGCCGGCGCGGGCGGCGTCGGCATGGCCGCGGTGCAGCTCGCGCTGCGTGCCGGTGCCGAGGTCTACGCCACCGCCGGCTCGCCCGAGAAGCGCGCACGCCTGCTGGCGATGGGCGTGCGCGCGGTGATGGATTCGCGCAGCACCGCGTTCGCCGACGACCTGATGCGGGCCATCGGCGGTGCCGGCGTCGACGTGTTGCTGAACTCGCTGGCCGGCGACTTCATCCCGGCCGGGCTCGGCGTCGTCGCGCGCGGCGGCTGGTTCCTCGAACTCGGCAAGCGCGACACCTGGACGCCCGAGGCGGTCGAGCAGGCCTGCCCGGGCATCCGCTACGCCGCGTACGACCTCGGCGACGCGGCGTACGCCGACCCGCGCCTGCTGCGCCCGATGCTGACCGAACTGCACGCCGGCCTGCAGGACGGCAGCCTGCAGCCGCTGCCGGTCACCGCGTTCGAAGTGGCCGATGCGGCCGATGCCTTCCGCCACATGGCGCAAGCGAAGCACATCGGCAAGATCGTGCTGCGCATGCCGGGCCGCGCGTCGTTCGAGGTGCGGCCGGACGCGAGCTACCTGGTCACCGGCGGCCTCGGCGCGCTCGGCCTGCACACCGCGCGCTGGCTGCAGCGCGCGGGTGCGCGCCAGCTCGCGCTGCTCGGCCGCCATGCGCCGTCGGCCGAAGCGCAGCAGGCGATCCACGAGATCGAGGCGGCCGGCACGCAGGTGCGCTGCTTCGCGGCCGATGCGGGCGATGGCGCGGCGCTGCAGCGCGTGCTGGAGACGATGGCCCGCGAGATGGCGCCGCTGCGCGGCATCGTGCATGCGGCCGGCACGCTGGACGACGGCATCGCGCTGCGCCAGCAATGGCCGCGCTGCGCCGCGGTGCTGCACAACAAGGCGCGCGCCGCGCAGCACCTGCACGAGCTGACGCGCGGGCTGCCGCTGGACTTCTTCGTGATGTATTCGGCCGCCGGCCTGCTGCTCGGCGCGCCGGGGCAGTGCGCGTACGCGGCGGCCAATGCCGAGCTCGATTCACTGGCGCGGATGCGCCGCGCGCAGGGCCTGCCGGCCTTGAGCGTGGCCTGGGGCCCGTGGGCGCAAGGCGGCATGGCGACGCAGCTCGCGGCCACCGGCCACGATCCGTGGCGCGACCGCGGGCTGCTGCCGATCGAGCCGGCGCACGGCTTCGAGCGGCTCGAACAGCTGCTGCGCGACGGCGCGGTGCAGGCCGCGGTGCTGACGATCGATTGGCCGCGGTTCGTCGCGACGTTGCCGGCCGGTGTCGATGCGGCATTCTTCGACGGCGTGCTGCCGCGTGCCTCGACCCCGGCGCCGGCCGCCGCCGAGGCATCGCCGGCGCAGTCCTCGGTGCTGTCGCGCTTGCAGGCGGTGCCCTCCGGCCAGCGCGCCGCGGCGCTCGCGGCCCACCTCGCCGAGCGCGCGCTGCAGGTGCTGGGCCTGGAACCGGGGACGCCGGTCGATCCGAAGGTGCCGCTGAAAGACCTCGGCCTCGATTCGCTGATGGCGGTGGAGTTGCGCAACGCGCTGACCCGCTCGATCGGCCGGCCGCTGTCGGCGACGCTGCTGTTCGACTACCCGACGGTCGCGGCACTGACTGCCCACCTGATGCGCCTGCTCGGCCTCGACGAGCCCGCGCCGGCGCCCACCACCGACGCCGCGACCGACAGGCCGGCCGACGCATTGCACGACCTGAGCGACGAAGAAGCCGAAGCGCTGCTGCTGCAAGAACTGGGAGATTCCCGATGACCGACCCGCGCGACGAAGCGCTCAGCCCCGTCAAGCGCGCGCTGCTGGAGATCCGTGAGCTGAAGGAAAAGCTCGCGCGCTCGAACGCTGCGCTGCACGAGCCGATCGCGATCGTCGGCATGGCCTTGCGCCTGCCCGGCGGCGTGGTCGATGCGGCTGGCCTGGCCGGGCTGCTGTGGTCGGGCACCGACGCGATCGGCGCGATCCCGCCGCAGCGCTGGAACCTCGATGCGCTGTACGACGCCGACGCCGACGCGCCCGGCAAGATGACCACCCGCTTCGGCGGTTTCATCGACGGCGTCGACCGCTTCGACGCCGAGTTCTTCGGCATCTCGCCGCGCGAGGCCGCCAGCATGGACCCGCAGCAGCGGCTGCTGCTCGAAGTGGCCTGGGAGGCCCTCGAAGACGCCGGCCACCCGCCCGGAGAACTGGCCGCGACGCCGGCCGGCGAGCGCACCGGCGTCTACCTGGGCATCAGCAACAACGACTACGGCCGCGCGCTGTACCGGCACCCCGAGCTGATCGACCCGTACTTCGCAACCGGCAATGCGGCCAGCGTCGCGTCGGGGCGGCTGTCGTACTTCCTCGGCGTGCACGGGCCGGCGGTCGCGGTCGACACCGCCTGCTCGTCGTCGCTGGTCGCGCTGCACCTGGCCTGCCAGGGGTTGCGGCTGGGCGAATGCGAGATCGCACTGGCCGGCGCGGTCAACCTGATCCTGACGCCCGAGATGAACATCAACTTCTCGAAGGCCCGGATGATGGCGCCGGACGGCCGCTGCAAGACCTTCGATGCCGCGGCCGACGGCTACGTGCGCGGCGAAGGCTGCGCGGTGCTGGTGCTGAAGCGGCTGGCCGATGCGCAGGCCGCCGGCGACCGCGTGCTGGCGGTGGTGCGCGGCAGCGCGCTGAACCAGGACGGCCGCAGCGGCGGGCTGACCGCGCCGAACGGCCCGGCGCAGGAAGCGGTGATCCGCGCCGCGCTGGCGGCCGCCCAGGTCGAGGCGCGGCAGATCGGGTACGTCGAAGCGCACGGCACCGGCACGCCGCTCGGTGACCCGATCGAGCTCGGTGCGCTGTCGGCGGTGCTCGGCCGCGGGCGCGATGCGTCGCTGCCGCTGCGCGTCGGCTCGGTCAAGACCAACATCGGCCACCTGGAGGCCGCGGCCGGGCTGGCCGGCGTGGCCAAGGTGGTGCTGTCGCTGCAGCGCGCGCAGATCCCGCCGCACCTGCATTTCACGCAGGGCAACCCGCACATCGACTGGAACTGGCCGGTGCAGGTGCCGACGACGACGACCGACTGGCCCGAGATCGACGGCCGCCGGCTCGCCGGCGTCAGCTCGTTCGGGTTCAGCGGGACCAATGCGCATGTGATCCTGGAGTCAGCGCCGGCCCCGTCGCTCGCGGCGCCGCCGGCCGGCCCGCTGCGGCCGGCCCACGTGCTGGCGCTGTCGGCCCGCGACGATGCGGCGCTGTGTGACTTGGCGCGCCGCCACGAGGCGCGGCTGCTGCAGCTCGATGAAGGCGTCGAGGCCGCCGACCTGTGCTTCAGCGCCAACACCGGCCGCTCGCATTTCTCGCACCGTGTCGCACTCGTCGGCACGAGCCTCGACGAACTGCGGGCCGGCCTGGCCGGCTTGCTGTCCGGCAGCGACGATCCTGCCATCGCCCGCGGCGAGGTCGAAGGTGCCGCGCGGCCGCAGGTGGCCTTCCTGTTCACCGGCCAGGGCGGGCAGTACGCCGGCATGGGCCGCGACCTGTACGACAGCGCGCCGGTGTTCCGCGCCGCGATGGACGCCTGCGATGCTGCCGCGCGGCCGCACCTGGCGCACCTGGACCGCGGCCTGCTCGATGTGATCTTCACGCCGGCCGGCAGCGGCTCGCCGATCAACGAGACGGTGTGGGCGCAGCCGGTCAACTTCGCGATCGAGGTGTCGCTGGCCGCGCTGTGGCGCTCGTGGGGCATCGAGCCTGTCGCGCTGCTCGGCCACAGCCTCGGCGAGTACGCGGCCGCCTGCGTGTCGGGGCTGTTGTCGCTCGAAGACGGCATCAAGCTCGTGATCGCGCGTGGCCGGCTGACCCACGAGCTGCCGGCCGACGGCGCGATGGCCGCGGTGTTCGCGACTGAAGCGGTGGTGCGCGAAGAACTGGCACGCGGGCCGTCGTCGCTGACGATCGCCGCGTACAACGGCCCCGAGCACCTGGTGATCAGCGGCCCGCGCAATGCGGTCGATGCCGCGACGCAGCGGCTCGAAGCGGCCGGCGTGCGCGTCAGGCTGCTGCGCGTGCCGCATGCGGCGCATTCGGCGTTGATCGAGCCGGTGTTGCCGGCCTACCGCGCGGTGCTGGAGACGGTGACGTTCCACGAGCCGCGCATCGCGCTGGTCTCGAACGTCACCGGCGCGCCGGCCGGCCCGGCCGAGATCGGCCGCGTCGACTACTGGCTGGCGCACATGCGCGAGCCGGTGCGTTTCGCGCAGGCGCTGCAGGGGCTGCTGGCGCAGGGCATCACGCATTTCATCGAGGTCGGGCCGCACCCGGTGCTGCTCGGGATGGGCGCCGAATGCGCCGGCGGCGAGGAGGCCGACTGGCTGCCGTCGCTGCACCGCGAGCGTGCCGACTGGACCGACCTGCTCGCGAGCCTGCAACGGCTGTACGTGGCAGGCGCCGACGTGAACTGGGCCGCCTTCGATGCGCCGTACCGCCGCCGCCGCGTCGCGCTGCCGACCTACCCGTTCCGCGCGAAGCGGCACTGGATGGACATCGTCGGCGACCGCCCGGCGCCCGGGGTCGACGCGGCACAGCGCTGGTCGGGCGTCGGCACCGCGTTGTCGCGCCAGGCCGAGCGCGGCCCGCTCGACCTGAACGTCGCGTCGTACCCGGCGAAGTGGGATTGCCTCGCGCGCATCACCAGCGCGCACGCCGCCCACACGCTGCGCGAAGCGGGGCTGTTTTTGCAGGCCGGCGAATCGCACACGCTCGACGGCCTGATGCAGCGCAGCGGCATCGGCGCGAGCTACCGGCACCTGGTGTCGCGCTGGCTCGACAGCCTGGTCGCCGGCGGCGTGCTGCGCCGCGCGGGCGATGAGGTCGTCGCCGACCATCCGCTGGCCGCGCCGCCGCTGGCGGCGCTGTGGTCCGAAGCCGAGCGGCTGTTCGCCGACAACGCACCGCTGCTCGCCTACGTGCGCCATTGCGGCACGCTGGTGGCGCCGGTGCTGCTCGGCCGGGAAAGCCCGCTCGAGACCTTGTTCCCCGGCGGATCGTTCGATCTTGCCGAGGCCCTGTACGAGCGCTCGGCGACGATGCGCTACATCAACGGCCTTGCCGCCGCCGCGTTCGAGACGCTGGCCGCCACCGTGCCGGCCGGCCGAGCGCTGCGCGTGCTCGAAGTCGGCGCCGGCACCGGCGGCACCAGCTCGGCCGTGCTGGCGGCCTTGCCGGCCGAGCGCGCGCAGTACCACTTCACCGACGTCTCCGACGTGTTCCTGGACCGCGCCCGCGAGCGCTTCGCGGGCTACCCGTTCGTGCGCTTCGGCCGCTTCGACATGGACGCCAATCCGCAGCCGCAGGGCTGGGCGCCGGGCAGCGTCGACGCGATCGTGTCGGCCAACGCTGTGCATGCGAGCAAGGACCTGCGCACCGCGCTGAAGCGGCTGCGCGGCCTGCTGGCGCCGGGCGGCCTGCTGGTGCTGGTCGAATCGACGACCCACCTGCCGTGGTTCGACATGACGACCGGGCTGATCGAAGGCTGGCAGCACTTCGCCGACGACCTGCGCGGCGACAACCCGCTGCTGCCGCCGGCGCGCTGGATCGACGCGTTGCGCGAGGCCGGTTTCGACGAGGCGGGTGCCTGGCCGCCGGCCGGCTCGCCGGCCGAGGTGCTGGGCCAGCATGTGATCGTCGCGCGGGTCCCGGGCGATGCGGTGGGCGCGATGGCGTCGGCCGATGCCGTGGTGGACGCCGCGCCGCAACGCGCGGCCGCTGCCGCGCCGGCCGAGCTCGCGCAGGCCTTCCGCCAGCGGCTGCGGGACGCGATGGCCGGCGAGCGCAGCGAGCTGATGCGCGACTTCGTCCGCGAGCGCGTCGTGCGCGTGCTGCGGCTCGACGCCGCGGAGGCGCCCGGTCGCGCCGACCGGCTGATGGACATCGGCTTCGATTCGCTGATGGCGGTGCAGCTGCGCAACCAGCTCGGCAGCGGGCTCGGGCTCGACAAGCCGCTGCCGGCGACGCTGATGTTCGACCACCCGACGATCGATGCGCTGGCGGCGCACCTGCTCGATCGCGTGATCCCGAAAGCCGCGGTGGCGGCGGTGGAGAAGACCGTGCCGTCCACGTCGGTCGAGGCGGTCGCCGCGATGAGCGACGCCGAGATCGAAGCCTGGTTGATGAGCCGATCGGAGGGGTCGTGAGCAGTCCTGTCGCCGACACCACGCCGCTGACGCCGCTGCAGCGCGCCTTCCTGGCGCTGCAGCAGGCGCAGGCGAAGGTCGCCGCGCTCGAAGGCGCGGCGCGCGAGCCGATCGCGATCATCGGGCTGGGCTGCCGCGTGCCCGGCGGCGGCGTCGATGGCGACAGCTTCTGGCGATTGATGCGCGACGGCGTCGACGCGACCGGCCCGCTGCCGCGCGACCGCTGGGATGTCGATGCGCTGTACGATCCCGACCCCGAGGCGCCCGGCCGCATCGCGACGCGCGGCGGCGGCTTCCTCGGTCCGGTCGACGGCTTCGACCCGACCTTCTTCGGCATCACCCGCCGCGAAGCGCAGGGCATGGACCCGCAGCAGCGGCTGCTGCTGGAGGTGGCCTGGGAGGCGCTGGAGAACGCCGGCCAGGCGCCCGACCGGCTGGAGCGTTCGGCGACCGGCGTCTACGTCGGCGTCTGCGCCAACGACTATGCGCAGATGCAGCTGGAGACGGGCGACCGCGGCTTGCTCGATGCGCACTTCGCGTCGGGCATCGCGCACAGCATCGCATCGGGCCGGCTGTCGTACCTGTTGGGGCTGCAGGGGCCGAGCGTCACGCTGGACACCGCCTGCTCGTCGTCGCTGGTCGCGCTGCACCTGGCCTGCCAGGCGCTGCGCTCGCGCGACTGCCGCATGGCGCTGGCCGGCGGCGTGAACCTGATCCTGTCGCCGGACCTGTACATCGCGTTGTCGCATTCGCGCATGCTGTCGCCGGACGGCAGATGCAGGACCTTCGATGCGGCGGCCGACGGCTTCGCGCGCGGCGAGGGCTGCGGCGTGGTGGTGCTGAAGCGGCTGGCCGATGCGCAAGCCGACGGCGATCGCATCCTCGCGGTGGTGCGCGGCAGCGCGGTCAACCAGGACGGCCCGAGCAGCGGGCTGACCGCGCCGAACGGCCCGGCGCAGCAAGCGGTGATCCGCGAGGCGCTGGCGCGCGCCGGCATCGCGCCGCACCAGGTGGGCTATGTCGAGGCGCACGGCACCGGCACGCAGCTCGGCGATCCGCTGGAGGTGCAGGCGCTCGGCGCGGTGTTCTCCGAAGGGCGCGCTGCGGCGCACCCGTTGCTGATCGGGTCGGTGAAGACCAACCTCGGCCACCTGGAAGCGGCGGCCGGCGTCACCGGCCTGATCAAGCTGGTGCTGTCGCTGCAGCGGCGGCAGGTCCCGGCGCACCTGCACTTCAAGACGCCGAGCCCGCACATCGCGTGGGGCGACCTGCCGTTGAAGGTGCCGACCGCGCTGATGCCCTGGGACGCGATCGACGGGCGGCGCATCGCGGGGGTCAGCTCGTTCGGGTTCAGCGGCACGAACGCGCATGTGGTGGTCGAGGAATGGAATGACGACCCCTCGACCGACGGGTACGTCGGCCACTCCCCCGAGGGGAGGGCGGGCCGGCCTGGGAGCGGCCCGGCGCCCGGCCCGCAGGGCGCCGCGAACCACCATCTGTTCATCCTCTCGGCCCGCGACGAAGCCGCGCTCGCCGACACCGCGCGCCGCTTCGCCACCGCGCTGGCCGGCCGCCCCGACCGCGAGCTGCCCGACCTCTGCTTCACCGCCGCCGTCAGCCGCGCGGGCTTCGCGCAGCGCGCCACCGTGCTCGCGCGCTCGGTCGCCGAGCTGTGCGAGCGGCTGCTGGCGCTTGCCGACGGCCGCGAGGCCGACGGCGTGCAGACCGCCCGCGCGACCCGCCGCGACCCGGCGCGCATCGCCTTCCTGTTCACCGGGCAGGGCGCGCAATACGCCGGCATGGCGCGTGCGCTGTACGCGCAGCAGCCGGTGTTCCGCGCCGCGCTCGACGAGTGCGCACAGGCCCTCGCCGGCGTGCTGCCGCGGCCGCTGCTCGACGTGATGTTCGACGAGGTCGGCTCCGCCCTCGACGAGACCCGCTACACCCAGCCCGCGCTGTTCTCGCTCGAGATCGCCCTCGCGAAGCTGTGGGCCGCGTGGGGCATCGCGCCCGATGTCGTGATCGGCCATTCGGTCGGGGAGTACGCCGCGGCCTGCGTGGCCGGCGTGATGACGCTGCCGCAGGCGCTGGCGCTGATCGCCGAGCGCGGCCGGCTGATGCAATCGCTGCCGGCCGGCGGCGCGATGGCGGCGGTCTTCGCGGCCGAGGCCGACGTGGCCGAAGCGGTCGCGCCGTTCGCCGCGCAGCTGTCGATCGCCGCCGTCAACGCACCGGACCAGACGGTGATCTCCGGCAGCGCGGCCGCGGTCGACGCGGTCTGCGAGCGCTTCAGCGTGCGCGGCGTGCGCTGCCAGAAACTGCCGGTCTCGCATGCCTTCCATTCGCCGCTGGTCGAGCCGGTGCTCGACGCGTTCGAGCAGGCCGCTGCCGCGACGACGCTGAGCCGCCCGCAGCTGCGCCTGGTGTCCAACCTGACCGGCCGGCTCGCCGATGCCGACGCGATCGTGCAACCTGCCTACTGGCGCCGCCATGTGCGCGAGGCGGTCCGCTTCGCCGACGGCCTGCGCACGCTGGCCGGGCTGAAGCCCGACCTCTGCATCGAGGTCGGCCCGCACCCGACGCTGCTGAACTTCGCGGAGGATCTGCCGGTGCGCGTGCCGACGCTGCGCAAGGGCCGCGCCGATGCCGACCAGCTGGCCGAATCGCTGGCCGCGCTGTACCGGGCCGGCGCGCCGCTCGACTGGCGCGCCGTCTGGTCGGCCAGCGGCGCCCGGCTCGCCGACCTGCCGCCGACCCCGTTCCGCCGCGAGCGCTGCTGGTTCCAGGCGCGCCCGCCGGTGGCCGCGCGCAGCGGCACGCCGACCGGCCACCCGCTGCTCGGCATGCGGCTGCGCTCGCCGTTGCGGGAGGTCGTGCAGTTCGAGACCACGCTGTGCAGCGACGACCTGCCGTACCTGGCCGACCACCAGGTGCAGGGCCGCGTGATCCTGCCGGCCACCGGCTTCCTCGAAATGGCGCTGGCGGCGAGCCGCATCGTGTCCGGCGTGGCACGGGCGGTGGCCGATGTCGTGATCAGCGAGCCGCTGGTGTTCGCACCCGGCGAATCGCGCACCGTGCAGCTGCTGCTGCGTCGGGCAGCCGACCTCCAGGCCGACAGCTTCGAGATCCTGTCGCTCGGTGCCGGCGAGCCCGACGACGCCTGGCGCATGCACGTGCAAGGCAGCTACACCGCGGTCGACGCGGCGCCGTCGCACGACGCGCCCGACGCGATCCGCGCCCGCTGCACCGGCGTGCTCGATGCCGCCGGCCACTACGCGCAGCTCGCCGCGCGCCAGCTCGCGTTCGGGCCGGCGCTGCAAGGCGTGCAGCAGATCGCGCGGCGCGACGGCGAAGCGCTCGGCGAGATTGCGCTGCCGGCCGCTGCCGGCCGTGCCGGCTACGTGATGCACCCGGCGCTGCTCGACGCTGCGCTGCAGGTGATGGCGGCCGCGCTGCCGGCGCAGGCCGCGGCCGGCCGGGCCTACCTGCCGCTCGCGATCGGCCGGCTCGCGGTGCACCGTGAGCCGGGCGAGCGGCTGAGCAGCCATGTGCGCATCGCACCGGGCGGCAGCGGCGACACGCTGAAGGCCGACCTGGTGCTGTTCGACACGCATGGCACCGTCGCCACCTTGCATGGCATCGCGCTGCGCGCCGCCGCGGTGCCCGCCGCGAACGGGAACGGCGAGCCGGTCTACCGCATCGCGTGGGAACCGGTGCCAGGCGCCGGCTGGATGCCGACGCCGGCCGAGCTGGCCGCGCAGGCCGGGCCGCGGCTCGACGCGCTGTCGCGCGAGCACGACCTGGCCGACTACCAGGAAGCCTTCGTCGCACTCGAAGCGATGAGCGCGGCGTGGATCGCCCGCGCGCTCGGCGAGCTCGGCTGGTCGCCGGCGCCCGGCGAGCGCGTGCAGGCCGATGAGCTGGCGCGGCGGCTGAAGATCGCGCCGCGCTACCACCGCCTGCTGCCGCGGCTGCTCGCGATCCTGGCCGAGGACGGCTGGCTGCGCGCCGACGGCGGCGCCTTCACCGTGACGAACTGGCATCCGGTCTCCGATCCGGCCCAGCGCGTCGCGCCGCTGCTGCAATGCCACCCGGCCTCGCGCCCGCGCATCGCGCTGACCGCGAACTGCGGCGCGGTGCTCGGCGACATCCTGGCCGGCCGGGCCGATCCGCTGCACCAGCTGTTCCCGAACGGCTCGACCGAACTGGCCGAGGCGCTGTACCGCGATGCACCCGAGGCCAAGGCCTACAACCAGCTGCTGCGCGAGACGGTGCGCGCCGCGCTGCAGCGGCTGCCGGCCGGGCAGCGGCTGCGCATCCTCGAAGTCGGCGGCGGCACCGGCGGCAGCACCGCGTGGGTCGCGCCGATGCTGCCGGCCGACCGCTGCGACTACCTGTTCACCGACATCGGCCCGCTGATGGTGGCCCGCGCCCGCGAGCGCTTCGGGCTGCACCCGTTCATGCGCTTCCAGCCGCTGGACCTCGAAGGCTCGCTGGCGGCGCAGCTGGCCGGGCAGCACTTCGACATCGTCATCGCGGCCAACGTGATCCACGCGACCGCCGACCTCGGCCGCACGCTCGGCCAGGTCCGCCAGGTGCTCGCGCCGGG
Organism: Rhizobacter sp. SG703; assembly: GCF_012275445.1. Taxonomy (GTDB): domain Bacteria; phylum Pseudomonadota; class Gammaproteobacteria; order Burkholderiales; family Burkholderiaceae_C; genus Rhizobacter. The sequence continues at coordinate 30,706 of NZ_JAAZQK010000003.1, forward strand.
CGGCACGCTGCTGATGCTGGAAGTGGCCGGCATGGAGCGCTGGATCGACATCACCTTCGGGCTGACCGACGGCTGGTGGCGCTTCACCGACACCGCACTGCGGCCGGCGTACCCGCTGCTGTCGCGCGAGCGCTGGCTGGCGCTGCTCGGCGAGCTCGGCTTCGAGGCCGCGGCGATCGATGCGCCGCAGCCGAATTCGCGCGAGGTGCTGCTGGCCGCGCGGCGGCCGGTGCAGGCGGTCGATGCGCTGCCGGCGTCGAGCTGGCTGCTGGTCGGCGACCGCGCCGGCGTCGGCGAGGCGCTGGCGGTGCAGATGCGCGCGGCCGGGCACGAGGTGCTGCTGGCCTCGGCCGGTGCCGACATGGCTTCGCTCGTGGCCGGCCGCAGCCTGCGCGGCATCGTGCACCTTGGCGCGCTCGAGCTGGCGATGCCCGATGCCGGCCGCGCGGAGTCGCTGGTCGACACGCAGCGCGCGAGCCTCGGCTCGCTGCTGGCACTGGTGCAGGCGCTCGGCGCGCAGTCGTTCGCAGCCGGCACGACGCCGCGGCTGTGGATCGCGACCCGCGGCGCGCAGCCGGTGCGCGACGGCGAGGCGCCGAACCCGCTGCAGGCCCCGGTGTGGGGCTTCGCGAAGGTGGTCGCGCTGGAGCATCCGGAGCTGCGCACGACGCGCATCGACCTCGATGACGCGCACGATGCAGCCGCCGCGCTGTGGCAGGCGATCTGTGCCGACGGCGACGAGCCGCAGCTCGCGCTGCGCGGCGGGCAGGCCTTCGTCGCGCGGCTGGTGCACGGCAGCGCCGCGCCGTCCGACCCGGCGCCGGTGCGGCTGGAGAAGGCCGCCAGCGGCGTGTTCGACGAGATGCCGCTGGTGCCGATGGCGCGCCGCGCGCCCGGCCCCGGCGAGGTCGAGATCCGCGTGCGCGCGGCCGGGCTGAACTTCCGCGACATCATGAATGCCGTCGCGCTGCGCGCCGACCCGGAACCGCTGGGCGGCGAATGCGCCGGCACCGTCGTCGCGCTCGGCGAGGGGGTGCAGGTTTTCGCGATCGGCGATGCGGTGGTCGCGACCGGCGAGGCCTGCTTCGCGAGCTACATGACGACCGGCGCGCAGCACGTCGCGCCGCTGCCGCGCGGCATCGGGTATGCCGAAGGCGCGACGCTGCCGTTCGCGCTGATGACGGCCTGGCATGCGCTGCAGGTGCTGGGCGGCATCCGCGCCGGCATGACGGTGCTGGTGCATGCCGCGGCCGGCGGCGTCGGCATGGCGGCGGTGCAGATCGCGCAGCGTGCCGGTGCCACGGTGTTCGCGACCGCCGGCAGCGAGGCCAAGCGCGCGCTGCTGCGGGCGCAGGGCGTGGTGCAGGTGATGAACTCGCGCACGCTCGATTTCGAGGCCGAGGTCGCGCGGCTGACGGAGGGCCGAGGCGTCGACCTGGTGCTGAACTCGCTGGCCGGCGAATTCATCCCGGCCAGCGTGCGCAGCCTGTCGGCGCAGGGCCGCTTCCTCGAGATCGGCAAGCGCGACATCTGGAGCCCGTCGCAGTTCCGCGAGCTGCGCCCGCAGGCGCGCTACCACGCGATCGACCTGAACGCTCAGCGCTACCAGGACCCGGCGGCCGCGCAGGCGCTGTTCGCCGCCGTGATGGCTGCGGTGCAGCGCGGCGAGCTGAAGCCGCTGCCGCTGCATGCGTTCCCGCTGGAGCGCGGCGGCGAGGCCTTCCGCTTCATGGCGCAGGCGCGGCACACCGGCAAGGTGGTGCTGACGCAGCACGATGCGCTGCAGGCCTCGATGCAGGCGCTGACGCCGCGCGGCGTCTACCTGGTGACCGGCGGGCTGTCGGGGCTCGGGCTGCTGACGGCCGGCCGGCTGGTCGAGCGCGGCGCGCGCCACCTGGTGCTGGTGGGCCGGCGCGCGGCGTCGCCGGCGGCGCAGGCCACGCTCGATGCGATGCGCGCGCAGGGCGCGCAGGTGCAGGTGCTGCAGGCCGACATGTCGCGCGCCGACGCGGTGGCGCGCGTGCTCGACGGCATCGCGCGGGGCGGGCTGCCGCTGCGCGGCGTGATCCATTCGGCCGGCGTGCTGGAAGACGGCGCGCTGCTGCAGCAGGACTGGTCGCGCTTCGTGCGGCCGCTCGGTCCGAAGCTCGACGGCAGCTGGGCGCTGCACGTGCTGACGCGCGGCGAGCCGCTGGACTTCTTCGTGCTGTATTCGTCGATGGCGTCGGTGCTCGGGTCGTCCGGCCAGGCCAACCATGCGGCGGCGAACGCGTTCATGGATGCACTGGCCGCGCACCGGCGCGCGCTCGGGCTGCCGGGGCTCAGCATCGGCTGGGGTGCGTGGAGCGAGGTCGGCGCGGCGGCGGACCGGCAGGTCGACCAGCGGGTGGCCGCGCGCGGCATCGACGTGATCACGCCGGCGCACGGGCTGGAGCTGCTGGAGAAGCTGATGCGTGCCGAGGCCCCGCATGCCGGCGTGTTCCCGGTGCGCTGGGAGCGTTTCCTGGCGAGCGGTGGCGTGCCGGGGCCGTTCGTCTCGCACCTGGTCGAGCACCTGCGCGGCGCGCTGAAGCCGGGCGCGAAGCCGGCCGCCGGTGCGAAGCCCGCAGTGGCCGCCGGTGCCGCGCTGATCGACGAGCTGAAGCAGGCCACGCCGCAGCGCCGGCGCGAGCGGCTGCTGGCCTTCGTCGCCGAGCATGTCGCGCGGGTGGTCGACGCGCCGAGCGCGCAGGCCATCGACCCGCGCCAGCCGCTCAATGAACTGGGCCTCGATTCGCTGATGGCGGTCGAACTGCGCAACCGGCTCGGCACCGGCCTCGGCCTGGCACGCAGCCTGCCGGCGACGCTGGTGTTCGACCACCCGACGCTGGAGGCGCTGGCGGCCTACCTCGAAGCGCTGGCGGTGCCGGCCGCGCCAGCGGCGGTGGCCAAGCCGGTCGACGCGGTCGGTACGCTCGACGAGATGAGCGACGAAGAAGTCGAAGCGATGTTCGCGAAGAAATTGAAGAGGCCCTGAATGTCCGACTTCCTCGAACGCATCAGCCATTTCTCGCCGAAGCGCCTCGCGCTGCTGGCCGACGAGCTGCAGCAGCGCGTGCAAGAACTCGAAGGCGCCGCGCACCAGCCGATCGCGATCGTCGGCATCGGCTGCCGTTTCCCCGGCGGCGCTGACACGCCCGAGAAATTCTGGGTGCTGGTGCGCGATGGTGTCGACGCGGTCACCGAGGTGCCGGCCGAGCGCTGGTCCATCGACGACTGGTACCACCCCGACCCCGACCACCCCGGCACGATGAACACCCGCTTCGGCGGCTTCGTCGGGCCGGTCGACGGCTTCGATGCGCATTTCTTCGGCGTCTCGCCGCGCGAGGCGCTCAGCATGGACCCGCAGCAGCGGCTGCTGCTCGAAGTGGCGTGGCAGGCGCTGGAGCATGCCGGGATCAACCCCGAGCGCGTGGCCGGCAGCCGCACCGGCGTGTTCGTCGGCATGTCGGCCGGTGATTACTGGCAATTGTTGCGCGAAGGTGGCGTGGACAGCTACGACGCCTACACCGCATCGGGCATTGCGCACAGCATCGCGTCGGGCCGCTTGTCGTACGTGCTCGGCGCGCGCGGGCCCAGCGTGTCGGTCGACACCGCCTGCTCGTCGTCGATGGTCGCGATCCACCAGGCGGTGCACAGCCTGCGCCGCGGCGAGTGCGACCAGGCGCTGGCCGGCGGCGTCAACCTGGTGCTGAGCCCGGAGATCACCGTGGCGCTGTCGCGCTCGCACATGATGGCGCCGGACGGCCGCTGCAAGGCCTTCGACGCGCGGGCCGACGGCTTCGTGCGCGGCGAAGGCTGCGGGCTGCTGGTGCTGAAGCGGCTGGCCGATGCGCAGGCCGACGGCGACACCGTGATCGCGCTGATCCGCGGCTCGGCTGCCAACCAGGACGGCCGCAGCAACGGGCTGACCGCGCCGAACGGCCCGTCGCAGGAGGCGGTGCTGCGCGACGCGCTGGCCGATGCGCGCGTGCTGCCGGCCGAGGTCGGTGTCGTCGAGGCGCACGGCACGGGCACGTCGCTCGGCGACCCGATCGAGGTGCAGGCGCTCGGCGCGGTGATGGGCGAAGGCCGCGCGGCCGAGGCGCCGTTGCTGCTCGGCTCGGTGAAGGCGAACGTCGGGCACCTGGAGGCGGCCGCCGGCGTCGCGGCGGTGATCAAGATGGCGTTGGCGCTGCAGCATGGGCAGGTGCCGGGGCAGATCCACCTGCAGCAGCCGAACCCGTTCATTCCGTGGGACGAGTTGCCGGTGCGCGTGCCGACGGCGCTGGGACCCTGGCCTGCTCAGGCACAACGCATCGGCGGCGTCAGCTCGTTCGGCTTCAGCGGCACCAACGTGCACCTGGTGATGGCCCAGGCGCCCGACGTCGAGCCGGTGGTCCCGAACTCGCGTCCGCTGCAACTGCTCAGCTTCTCGGCGCGCCAGCCGGCCGCGCTGCGCGAGCTGGTGCAGCAGCACCTGCCGCTGCTCACCGCTGGCGCGTCGCTCGCCGACCTGGCCTTCAGCGCGAACACCGGCCGCGCCCGCTTCGCGCAGCGCCTGGCCGTCAGCGCCGCGACGCCGGCCGAAGCGCGCGAGCGCCTGTCCGCTTGGCTGGCCGGCGACGACGTGCCCGGTGTCGCCGCCGGCACCGCGCCGGCGCGCGCGCCGAAGCTCGCGTTCCTGTTCACGGGCCAGGGCGCGCAGTCCACCGGCATGGCGCGCGGGCTGTACGACGGCGAGCCGGTGTTCCGCGCCGCGCTGGACCGCTGCGCGGCCGGGCTGCAGCTGCCGATGCCCTTGCTCGACGTGCTGTTCACCGACGGTGCGCCGCTCGACGACACGGCCTTCACGCAGCCGGCCCTGTTCGCGGTCGAGTACGCGCTGGCCACGCTGTGGCAGTCGTGGGGCGTGCAGCCGCAGGCGGTGATGGGGCACAGCGTCGGCGAGTTCGTCGCGGCCTGCATCGCCGGCGTGTTCAGCCTCGAAGATGCGCTGCGGCTGGTCAGCGAACGCGGCCGCCTGATGGGCGCATTGCCGCGCAACGGCGCGATGCTGTCGGTGATGGCGAGCGAAGCCCGCATCGCGGACCTCCTGGCGCCGTGGCGCCGCGAGGTCTCGGTCGCCGCGGTCAACGGCCCCGACAACGTCGTGATCTCCGGCCTCGCGATGGCGGTCGATGCGCTCGCGACGCAGCTGCAGGCGGCCGGCCTGGCCGTCACGCGGCTGAAGGTCTCGCACGCCTTCCATTCGCCGCTGATGGCGCCGATGCTCGACGAATTCGAACGGGTCGCCGAGGGCATCGCCTACGGCGCACCGCGCATCGACCTGGTGTCCAACGTCACCGGCCGGCCGATCGGTGCCGAGGTCGCGACCGCCCGCTACTGGCGCGAGCACGTGATGGCGGCGGTGCAGTTCGCGCCGGCGATGCAGGCGCTGGCCGACGGCGGCTGCGAGCTGTTCGTCGAGATCGGCCCGCACCCGACGCTGCTCGGCCTGGGCCGCGCCTGCCTGCCGGAGCGCGGCACCTGGCTGCCGTCGCTGCGGCGCGGCAAGGACGACCTGGCGCAGATGCTCGACAGCCTCGGCCAGCTGTTCGTGCAAGGCGTCGCGATCGACTGGGCGGCGTTCGACGCCGGCCGCGGCGCGCGCCGCGTCGCGCTGCCGAGCTACCCGTTCCAGCGCGAGCGCTACTGGCCGGCGTTCGCGTCGACGGCCACGCCGCCACCTGCGATGGCGGCCGTTGCGGAAGACACCGGCTTGGCGCCGCGCGTGCAGAACATGCTGCACGAGATCGTCTGGCGCGACGCCGAGCGGCCGGCGCTGCAACCGCTCGCGCCGGCGCAGCTCGCGGCCCACGTGCTGCCGCGGGTCGACGCGATCGCCGCGCAGAACGGGCTCGATGCCTACGCCGACTTCATGGTCGGGCTCCACCGGCTGGCCGCGGCCTATGTCGTGCGCGCGTTGCGCCTGCTCGGCTGCGGCTTCGCGCCGGCCACGGCCATCGCCCCGACCCGCTTCGACACGCTGCCGGCGCATGCGCGGCTGGTGCAGCGCATGCTGGCGATCCTGGCCGAAGACGGCATCCTGGTGCGCGACGGGTCCACCTTCGTCGTGCGCCGCACGCCGGACGACAGCGACCCCGAAGACCTGGCCGACGAGCTGCTCGCCCGCCATCCGCAGGGCGAGGCCGAGCTGCTGCTGACGCGCCGCTGCGGCCGCGAGCTGGCCGCGGTGCTGCGCGGGCGGGTCGATCCGCTGGCGCTGCTGTTCCCCGGTGGGTCGCTGGACGACACCGAGCGGCTGTACCGCAACTCGCCGCCGGCGAAGACCTACAACAGCGTGATCGCCGAGACGGTGCAAGCGCTGGTGGCCGCGTGGCCGGCCGACCGGCCGCTGCGCGTGCTGGAGATCGGCGCCGGCACCGGCAGCACGACCAGCTACGTGCTGCCGGCACTGCCGGCGCAGGGCGGGGTGCGGGTCGACTACACGTTCACCGACGTGTCGCCGCTGTTCCTGAACCGCGCCCGCGAGAAGTTCGCGGCGCACGGCTTCATGCGCTACGAGCTGCTCGACATCGGCCGTGCGCCGACCGAGCAGGGCTTCTCGGCCGGCGGCTACGACCTGGTGCTCGGTGCGAACGTGCTGCATGCGACGCCGGACCTCGATGTGACGATCCGCCATGTGCGGCAACTGCTCGCGCCGGGCGGCGTGCTGGTGCTGCTCGAAGGCACGACGCCGCAGCGCTTCGGCGACCTGACGGTCGGCCTGCTCGACGGCTGGTGGGCCTGGACCGACACGCAGCGGCGCAGCTACGCGCTGATGCCGCGCGAAGGCTGGACGGCGCTGCTGTCGCAACACGGCCTGCAGGACCCGACGCCGCTGCCGGGCGCGACGACGCATCCGGTGCTCGCGCAGCAGGCGGTGTTCGTCGCGCAGGCGCCGGTGGCCGTAGCTGAGCGGGAGCCGTCGCGCTGGCTGGTGCTGGCCGACCGCGCCGGGTTTGCCGACGCGCTGCTGGCTGAACTGCGCCGTGCCGGCGACCTGCCCGAGCTGGTGGCGCCGACGGCCGATGCGCTGGCCCAGGCGCTGCGAGGACCGCTGCCGTGCCGCGGCGTCGTGCAATTGCAGGCGCTCGACCTCGTCGCGCATGCCGGGCTGTCGACCGACGACATCGCACGCGACCAGCAGTTCGTCGTCGGCACGCTGCTGCAGACGGTGCAGACGATGGCGGCGCAGTCTGGCGCCACGCGGCCCGCGCTGTGGATCGCGACGCGCGGCGCGCAGGCGACGCACCGCCACGATGGCGCGAACCCGGCGCAGGCGACGGCGTGGGGCATGGCGCATGTGGTCGCGATCGAGCACCCGGAGCTGCAGTGCACGCGCATCGACCTCGACCCGTCCGCCGATGCGGCGACCGCCGCGGTGGCGCTGGTCGCCGAGCTGCAGTCGGCGTCGCGCGAAGACCAGCTCGCGCTGCGCGGCAGCCGGCGGCTGGCGCGGCGGCTGGTGCGGCATGAAGCGCATCCGTCGCACGGCAGCCTGGCCATCGATGCGTCGCGCAGCTACTTGATCACCGGCGGCTTGCGCGGGCTCGGGCTGCGCGTCGCCGAATGGCTGGCCACGCAGGGCGCGCGGCGCCTGGTGCTGATGGGCCGGCGCGCGGCCGACGAGCGCGTGCAACGGGTGATCGACCAGCTGCGGGCGCAGGGCGTCGACGTTCAACTCGCGCTCGGCGATGTCGCGCGGCGCGATGACGTGCAGCGCGTGCTGGCGGGGCTGACCGCACCGCTGGCCGGCGTGATCCATGCGGCCGGCGTGCTCGACGACGGCGTGATCGCCGGCCAGACCTGGCCGCGTTTCGAGACCGTGATGGGGCCGAAGGTGTTCGGCAGCTGGAACCTGCACACGCTGTGCGGCGAGCTCGACTTCATGGTGTTCTTCTCGTCCGGCGCATCGGTGGCCGGCTCGCCGGGGCAGGTCAACCATGCGGCGGCGAATGCCTTCGAGGACGCGCTCGCGTGGCACCGCCAGGCGCAGGGCCTGCCGACACTGAGCATCAACTGGGGCCCGTGGGCCGAGATCGGCGCCGCGGCCGATCGCCGGCTGGAACAGCCCGGGTCGCTGCAGCCGATCGCGCCGGCCGACGGGCTGGCCGCGCTCGACCATGCGATGCGCCGCGACGGCGCGCGCAGCCCGTTCGAGACCGCGCAGATCGCGGTGCTCGCGAGCGACTGGGCGCATCTGCGCGAGCAGCGCGCGGCGGGCACGCAGCCGCCGCTGTTCAGCGAGCTGGCGGTGGCCGAGGCCGCGGCGGGCAGTTCGCCTTCGAAGCCGGTGCAGGCCGTGCCGTCGTTGCACGAGCGCATGGCCGCCGCGCTGCCGGCCCGCCGCAAGACGGTGCTGCGCGACGAAGTGCGCCGGCTGACGGTGAAGGTGCTGGGCGTGCAGCGTGCCGACGAGCTGGACGTGACCGAGCCGCTGCGCCAGCTCGGCCTCGATTCGCTGATGGCGGTCGAACTGCGCAACCTGCTCGGCAAGAGCGTTGGCCGCACGCTGGCCGCGACGGTCACCTTCGACCACCCGTCGGTGGCGGCACTGACCGAGCACCTGGCGAGCGAGGTGTTCGCGGATCAATTCAGCGAGCCGGTGGTCGCCGCCCCGTCGACACCGGCCTTCCCCCCCGCGGACAGCCTCGACGCGCTGTCCGAAGATGAACTTGCGATGCAGCTGATGCGGCGCCTCGACGGCATCGGCGCCCAGGAGACTTCGTGACCGACACCCGACAGACACCGGACTACGCAGCGCTGCTGAAGCGCTCGCTGCAGGCCATCGACCAGCTCGAAGCGAAGCTGAAGGCCGCCGAGCAATCGCGCCACGAGCCGATCGCGATCGTCGGCATCGGCTGCCGTTTCCCGGGTGACGGCGACACGCCCGAGGCCTTCTGGCGCTTCCTCGAAAGCGGCACCGACGGCGTCACCGAGGTGCCGAAGGACCGCTGGGATGCCGACGCCTGCTTCGACGCCGACCCGGACGCACCCGGCAAGAGCTACACCCGCTGGGGCGGGTTCGTGAAGGACGTCGCCGGCTTCGATGCGCACTTCTTCGGCATCTCGCCGCGCGAGGCGGTCAGCCTCGACCCGCAGCAGCGGCTGCTGCTGGAAGTCGCCTGGGAATCGCTCGAACACGCCGGCATCGCGCCGTCGTCGCTGGCCGGCAGCCAGACCGCCGTCTACATGGGCATCACGACGCACGACTATGCGAACCAGCTGTCCGAGGCCATCGGCTCGCGCTTCGGCGACGCCTACACGCCGTCGGGCACCGCGCACAGCGTCGCGGCCGGGCGGCTGTCGTACTTCCTCGGGCTGCACGGGCCGAACGTCGCGATCGACACCGCCTGCTCGTCGTCGCTGGTCGCGATCCACTGGGCGGTGCAGAGCCTGCGCAACGGCGAGGCCAGCCTCGCGCTCGCCGGCGGCGTGAACCTGACGCTGACCGCCGACGGCTCGATCCTGACCTCGCGCGCCCGCATGATGTCGTTCGACGGCCGCTGCAAGACCTTCGACGATTCGGCCGATGGCTACGTGCGCGGCGAAGGCTGCGGCGTGCTGGTGCTGAAGCGGCTGTCCGATGCGCAGCGCGACGGCGACCGCGTGATCGCGCTGGTGCGCGGCTCGGCGCTGAACCAGGACGGCCGCAGCAGCGGGCTGACCGCGCCGAACGGCACCGCGCAGGAGGCGGTGATCCGTGCCGCGCTCGCGAACGCACGCGTCAAGCCGGACGAGATCAGCTATGTCGAGGCGCACGGCACCGGCACGCCGCTCGGCGACCCGATCGAGGTGAAGGCGCTGCACCAGGTCTACGGCCAGCGCGCGGCCGACACGCCGCTGATGATCGGTTCGGTGAAGACCAACATCGGCCACCTGGAAGCGGCGGCCGGCGTCGCCGGCGTCATCAAGGTCGCGATGGCGCTGCAGCACCGCACGATCCCGCCGCACCTGCACCTGAAGCGGCGCAACCACCTGATCGCGTGGGACGAGATGCCGATCACGGTGCCGACGGTGCCGACGCCGTGGCCTGCCGCCGGCGATCGGCCGCGGCGCGCGAGCGTCAGTTCGTTCGGCTTCAGCGGCACCAATGCGCACGTGGTGCTCGAACAGGCCCCTCCCGCTCCCATTCGCGCTGAGCTCCCATCCCCTCCCGTTCGCCCTGGGCCTGTCGAAGGGCCTGCTCGCACGGCGCCAGGGCTGTTCGTTCTCAGTGCGCAGACGCCTGCCGCGCTCGAAGCCGCGGCGCGACGCCTGGCCGATGCGGCCGGCTCGGCACCGCTCGACCAGATCGCCGCGACGCTCGCGCTCGGCCGCTCGCCGTTCGTCGAGCGGCTCGCGGTCGTCGCCGACAGCGCCGAGGCGTTGCGCGAGCGCCTCGCCGAGTTCATCGCCGGCACCCCGGGCGCCGGCACCGCGCGCGGCCGGGCCGCCGGCGGCACCGTGCCCGAGCTCGTCTTCCTGTTCACCGGGCAGGGCGCGCAATACGCCGGCATGGGCCGCGCGCTGTACGACACCGAACCGGCGTTCCGCGCCGCGCTCGATGCCTGCGAGGCCATCGCCGCGCCGCTGCTCGGCCGCAGCCTGCTCGACGTGATCTGGAACGACGCCGAACGGCTCGACGACACCGCGTTCACGCAGCCGGCGCTGTTCGCCATCGAGTTCGCGCTGGCGCAGCTGTGGCAGTCGTGGGGCGTGAAGCCGACCGCGGTGATGGGCCACAGCGTCGGCGAGTACGTCGCGGCCTGCGTGGCCGGCGTGTTCAGCCTCGCCGACGGCCTGAAGCTGATCGTCGAACGCGGCCGGCTGATGGGCGCGCTGCCGCGCGATGGCGCGATGGCCGCGGTGTTCAGCGACGAGGCCACCGTGCGCGCCGCGATCGCGCGCGATGCGGCGGTGCTGGCCGTTGCCGCGGCGAACGGCCAGCAGAACACCGTGATCTCGGGCCGCACCGACGCGGTCGACGCGGCGCTGGAGCGGCTGTCGGTCGCCGGCATCGAGTCGCAGCTGCTGAAGGTCTCGCATGCCTTCCACTCGCCGTCGATGGAGCCGATGCTCGATGCGTTCGAGGCGGTGGCGGCGCAGGTCGCGTTCCATCCGCCGCGGCTGTTGCTCGCATCGAACGTCAGCGGCCGGCTGGCCGGCGACGAGGTCTGCCAGCCCGGCTACTGGCGCCGCCATGTGCGCGACGCGGTGCGCTTCGGCGAGTCGATCGCCGCGCTGCAGGCCGACGGCCTGCGCGTCTTCATCGAGGTCGGCCCGCAGCCGACGCTGCTGAACATGGCGCAGCGCGGCAGCGCGGTGCCGGACAGCGCGTGGATCCCGTCGCTGCGCAAGGGACGCGACGATGCGCTGTCGATGCTCGACAGCCTCGGCCAGTTGTTCGTGCGCGGCGTGCGGCCGGACTGGACGGCGGTGCAGCACGGACAGCGGCCGCGCGCGACGCTGCCGACGTATCCGTTCCAGCGCGAGCATTACTGGCAGCAGTTCGACGTGCCGGCGCAGCGCGGCGCGGTGGGCCCGCCCCTCGGCGAGACGCGCACCCGGCACGCGCTGCTCGGCGGCACGCTGGCGAGCCCGCTGCCGATCTTCCAGGCCGCGATCGGCCTCGACGCGCAACCGTGGCTGGCCGATCACCGCATCTTCGATTTCACGCTGTTCCCGGCCACCGGTTTCCTCGAACTGATGCAGGCCGCCGCGCGCGAGGTCAGCGGCGGCGACGATGTGCGTCTGCAGGACCTGGCGATCCGCGAAGGCCTGGTGCTGCCGGAGCAGGGCGGCGTGACGCTGCAGGTCATCGTGACGCCGGCCGACGCGCACGCCCGGACGGTGCAGGTCTTCAGCCGCGCCGCCGACGACGCCGACTGGCGCCTGCATGCCAGCGCGACGCTGGTGCCCGACCGTGGCGAGCCGCCGGTGGTGGCCGAAGCATGGCGGCTGGCCGGCGCGGCGCCGCAACCGGTCGCGCCGTACTACGACAAGCTGGCGGCCCAGGGCGCGCACTACGGGCCGGCCTTCCGCGGCATCACCGCGATCTCGCGCGACGGTGGGCAGGTGCTCGGTCGCGTGCAGCTGCCGGACGGGCTGCCGACCGGCGGGCTGGTGCTGCACCCGGCGCTGCTCGACGCCTGCCTGCAGCTGATCGGCCTCGGGCTGCCGTGGGCCGACGAGGCGCTGGGCAGCGACGACATCTGCGTGCCGGTCGGCCTGGCGGGCTACCGCGTGTTCCGCGGCGGCGTCTCGCAGGCCTGGTGCCAGGTGCGCGTCGAGCCGGCCGGGCGCGATGCCGACGTGCTGCGCGCCGACCTGACGCTGCTCGACGACGACGGCGCGGTGCTGGCCGAACTGGCCGGGCTGGAGCTGCGCCGCATCACGCACGAGGCGCTGCAGCGCGTGGCCGGCATGCCGGCGGTGAGCACGGCGCCCGACTGGGCGTTCGAGACCGAGTGGCAGCCCGTGCCGGCGGCCACCGCACGCGCCGAGCCGGCCGGCCGCTGGCTGATCCTCGCCGACCGCACCGGCGTCGGCGCCGGCCTGGCCGCGCGGCTGAAGGCGGAGGGCGCCGGCGTCGCGCTGCTGTACCGCGGCGACGGCTTTGCGGCCTTGCCCGAAGGCTGGCAGGTCGATGCAGCCGACAGCGCACAGATCCGCCGTGCGATCGACGAGGCCGCGCAGGCCGACCCCCGCCCGTTGCAAGGCGTGGTCGTGCTGTGGGCGCTGGTGCCGCCGGTCGCGCACACGCTGGAGGCGATCGAGACCGCGCAGGCCTTGCTGCTCGGCAACCTGCTGCATGCGGCGCAAGCCCTCGGCGATTCGACCGCGCGGCGCTGGCTGGTCACTCGCGCCGCGCAGCCGGTGCAGGGGTCAGTGCCCGACCTGGTGCAGGCCACGGTGTGGGGGCTGGGCGGCGTCATCGCCTCCGAAGCCCCGCTCGCGCGCTGCGTGCGCATCGACCTCGACCCGGTGGTGCGCACCGACGAGGCCGAGCTGCTGTTCGCGAGCGTGTGGCAGGCCGACGACGAAGATCGCATCGCGCTGCGCGACGGCACGCGCCTCGCGGCCCGCCTGGTGCCCGGCGTCTTCGTTCCCGACGACCAGCCGCTGCGCCTCGAGATCACCGAGCGCGGCTCGCTCGACAAGCTGGCGCTGCAGCCGGTGCCGCGCGAGGCCCCGGGCGCCGGCCAGGTCGAGATCCGCGTGGTCGCGACCGGGCTGAACTTCCGCGACGTGCTGAATGCGCTCGGCATGTACCCCGGCGATCCGGGGCCGCTCGGCAACGAATGCGCCGGCGTGATCACCGGCATCGGTCCCGGCGTCGATGACCTGCAGGTCGGCGACGAAGTGATCGCGATGGTCGACCGCAGCTTCGCGACCTGGGTGCTCGCGCCGGCGTCGCTGACGGTGCGCAAGCCGCCGCAGATGAGCTTCGCCGAGGCGGCGACGATTCCGGTGACCTTCCTGACCGCCGAGTACGCGCTGAAGCACCTGGCCGGCATGAAGAAGGGCGACCGCGTGCTGCTGCATGCGGTGACCGGCGGCGTCGGCATGGCCGCCGCGCAGCTCGCGAAGCGGGCCGGTGCCGAGGTCTTCGGCACCGCCGGCTCGCCGGCCAAGCGCGCGCTCGCGCAGCGGCTGGGCGTGCACCATGTGGCCGATTCGCGCTCGCTGGGCTTCGTCGGCGACGTCGACCGCGACACCGGGGGCGAAGGCGTCGACATCGTGCTGAACTCGCTGGCCGGCGATTTCATCCCGGCAAGCCTCGGGCTTCTGAAACCCGGCGGGCATTTCATCGAGATCGGCAAGACCGGCATCTGGGACGCGGACCGCGTCGCCGACGAATTCCCCGGCCGCCACTACCACCCGCTGTACCTCGGCGAGATCGCTGCGGCGCAGCCGCAGTTCGTGCGCGAGATGCTGCAGGAGCTGCTGGCCGATTTCGCGACCGGCGTGCTGCAGCCGCTGCCGCAGAAGCTGTACCCGATCGAGCGTGCCGAAGACGCCTTCCGCTTCATGGGCCAGGGCCACCACGTCGGCAAGGTCGTGATCACGCAGCACCGCGCGCCGCCGGTGCGGCCGGATGCGAGCTACCTGGTCAGCGGCGGGTTGAGTGGCCTGGGGCTGGTCAGCGCGCAATGGCTGGCCGCCGAGGGCGCGCGCCACCTGGTGCTGGTCGGCCGGCGCGCGCCGTCGCCCGAGACGCAGGCGGCGATCGATGCGCTGCAGGCCGACGGCGTGCAGGTGCTCGTCGCGCAGGCCGACGTGGCCGACACCGGGCAGATGACCCGCCTGGTCACGCAGGTCGCTGCGCAGATGCCGCGGCTGCGCGGCGTGATCCATGCCGCCGGGCTGGTCGACGACGGCCTGCTGGCCGAGCTGGACATGCGCCGCTTCGCCCGCGTGATGGCGCCGAAGGTGCGCGGCACCTGGAACCTGCATGAACTCACCGCGAACCTCGCGCTCGATTTCTTCATCGGCTTCTCGTCGGGCGCCGCGCTGCTCGGCTCGCCGGGGCAGGGCAACTATGCGGCGGCGAATTCCTTCGTCGACGCGCTGGCCCACCTGCGCCGCTCGCGCGGCCAGCATGCGCTGAGCATCGACTGGGGCAGCTGGTCGCAGGTCGGCATGGCGGCCGGCATCGGCGAGCAGCACCGCCGGCGCTGGGCCGCGATGGGGCTCGCGATGATCGCGCCGCACGAAGGGGTCGCGATGATGAAGCAGATGCTCGCATCGGCCCGCACGCCGCAGATGGCCGCGATGCCGCTGGTGCGCGCGCGGCTGCCGCGCAACCTCGGGCCGTTCTTCAGCAGGCTGGTGCAGGCCGCGCCGGCGCGGGCCGCGGCGCCGGCCGGTGGCGCGGCGCAGGTCGACATCCTCGCGCAGCTGGCGCAGGCGCCGGTGGACGACCGGCTTGCGCTGCTGGTCGGCTTCCTGTCGGAGCAGATCGTGCGCGTGCTGGCGCTGCCGGCCTCGCACCCGGTGGATCCGCAGCGCTCGCTGATGGAGATGGGCATGGATTCGCTGATGGCGATGGAGCTGCGCAATCGCATCCAGACCGCGCTGAAGGCCAAGGTCGCGGTGGCGGCCTTGCTGAAGGGGCCGAGCATTGCGCAGCTGGCGGCAGCGGTGATGGCGGACATGCCGCTGGCCACCGGGGCGCCGGCAGTCGCTCCGCAGGCCGCGTACGAGGAGGGCTCGCTGTGAAGTCCGCAGGCCGGATGCCCATCCGGGATCTCCGCCAGCGCCCACCCGAATTGGCATCCGGGCTGCGGTTCGCGTTCGCCTTCGCCGTCTTGTGGGCGCTGCTGGAATTGATCGCGTCGCGCCTGCAAGGCGGCTACGACGTGCTGCAGATCGAGGGCTGCCGCTTCGCGGTGCAGCTCGCGTCGATGCTCGCGGTGCAGCGCTGGCGCCGCGATGCACCGCCGTGGCGCACCGGCCGGCCGCTGGCGCAGGGCGTGCGCGCGCTGCTGATGCTCGCGATCCCGCTGTCGTTCGGCGTCGCGGTGCTGCAGGGCGCGTCGCCGCACCTCGCGATGACCGGCCTGTGGGTCGCGCCGGTGTTCGCGCTGCTGCTGGCGCGCGGCTGGCTGCGGTCGAAGGCGCCGCTGCTGCCGTGGATCGCCGCCGCGGCCGGGCTGTGCGCGACGGTCGCGATGCTCGAGCCGGCGCGGCCGCCGACGCTGCAGGCCTCGGTCGTGCCCCTGCTGATGGGGCTGGCCTTCGCCGGCTACCTCGCGTTGACGCGCTCGCTGCGCCACGAGCCGGCGATGACCAACCTGTTCTGGGTCGGCCTCGGCGGGCTGGTCGGCGTGCTGCCCTTCCTGCCCGGCGTGTGGGTGACGCCCACGCTGCACGACGCGCTGGTGTTCGCCGCGCTCGGCGTCGTCGGCTTCGCCGCGCTGTGGCTGCTGGAGCAGGCGCTGCGCCGCGCGCCGCTGCCGTGGATCGCGCCCGCGCTGTACGTGCACGTCGCCTGCCTGACGATGGTGTCGCTGGCGGTGCGCGGGCACCTGCCGTCGCTGCGCATCGCGCTCGGGCTGCTGATGGTCGGGGGCATCGCGCTCGCGCTGTGGCGCGCCGCGGTCGCGCGCGACCTGCCGGCGCAGCAGGCTTCGACAAGCGCGCCGATCGGCGCCCCGATGCGGCTGGAATCGGCGACCGGCCCGGTGCCGCTGGACGACGAGACGAGGCCGTGACGATGGACGTCGCGCCGCTGCACCCCGTGGCCTCGCTCGCGCAGCGCGCGCCGGGCCGCGGCGCGATGCTGCTGCTGGCGCTGTTCGCGCTCGCCTGGGCGGTCGTCGAAGGCGTGTTCGGTGCGCGGCTGCAGTTGCACTACTCGCTGATGCAGGTGGTGTGGTGCCGCTATGCGGTGCACCTGGCCTGCCTGGGGCTGCTCGTCGGCTGGCGCGCGCCGTCGCGGCTGTGGCGCACGCGGCGCCTCGGCTTCCAGCTGTCGCGCTCGCTGCTGATGCTGGTGATGCCGGCCAGCTTCGCGCTGTCGCTCGCGGCCGGCGACCGGCCCGGCACGGTGTGGGCGCTGTTCTGGGTGGCGCCGCTGATGATCCTCGGCTTCGCGCGGCTCGCGCTGGGCGAGCGTGTGCCGCGCTGGGTGTGGGCGGTGGCGGCGATCGGCAGCGGCGTGGCCGCGGTGATGGCCGAGCCGGCGCTGCCTCGGTCGCTGGCCGGCGCGGTGCTGCCGATCGTGATGGCGCTGTCGTTCAGCATCTACGTCGTGATGACGCGCGCGCTGCGCGACGAGCCGGTGCAGGCCAACCTGTTCTTCACCGCGCTCGGCGTGTTCGCGCTGCTGACGCCGCTGATGCCCTTCGTCTGGGTGATGCCCAACCTGCACGATGCGGCGCTGCTGGCCGGCATCGGCATCGTCGGGCTGCTGGCGCTGTGGGCGCTGGACCGGGCCTGCGAACGCGCGCCGGTCGCGCAGGTGGCGCCGACGCTGCATGTGCACCTGCTGTGCATGGCGCTGGTGGAGTGGGGCGCCGCCGGCGAGGCGTTCACGCACCGCGACCTGCTCGGCGCGGCGTGGATCGGGCTCGCGCTGCTGGCGCTGTGGTTGTGGCAATCGGCTCTGGAAAGGACCCCTGCGACGTGACTCAAGTGACTCCGGTGACCGACCTGCTGTCCGCGCTGGCCGCGCAAGGGGTGCTGCTGTGGTTCGAGGGCAGCCGGCTGCGCTTCCGGGCGCCGCAGGGTGCGCTGTCGGCCGAGCAGCGCGCGCAGATCGGCGCGCGCCGCGACGAGGTGCTGGCCGCGCTGCGCGCGCAAGCGGCGCAGCAGCAGCGCATCGCGCCGCTGTCGCACCCGCAGCAGGCGCTGTGGTTCGTGCACCAGGAGCAGCCCGACAGCGCGGCCTACAACGTGGTGTTCGCGCTGCGCGTGCTGTCGCCGGTCGACGAGGCCGCGCTGCGCCAGGCGCTGCAGGCGCTGGTCGACCGGCATGCGGTGCTGCGCACCACCTACGACATGATCGACGGCCTGCCGCGCCAGCGCATCGCCGGTACCGGCGTGGCGGTGCTCGACGTGCATGACGTCGCAGGGCTGGGCGACGCCGCGCTGCGCCAGCGCCTCGACGCCGACGCCCGCCGCCCGTTCGACCTGGTGCACGGCCCGGTGATGCGCAGCGTGCTGTACCGCCGCGCGGCCGCCGACCAGGTGCTGCTGCTCGCGATGCACCACATCGCGATCGACGGCTGGTCGCTGCTGATGCTGCTGGAAGAGTTCCGCGCGCTGCTGATCGAAGCCAGCGGCGGCGCACCGGCCGGGCTGCCGCGCGTCGAGCTGCAGTACGCCGACTACACCGGCTGGCAGGCCACGATGCTGGCCGGCCCGCAGGGCGAGCAACTCGCCGCGTACTGGACGCGCCAGCTCGCCGCGCCGCGCGCCGAGATCGAGCTGCCGCCCGATCGCCCGCGGCCGCCGCGGCGCAGCGGGCAGGGCGCCACGTTCGACTTTCATGTCGACGCGGCCACCACCGCACGGCTGAACCAGCTGGCGCGCGACGAGGGCATGACGCTGTACGTGCTGCTGCTGGCGGCGTTCAAGGCGCTGCTGTTCCGCCACACCGGTTGTGAAGACGTGATCGTCGGCACACCGACCTTCGGCCGCACGCAGCCGGAGTTCGCACGCGTGATCGGCGACTTCGTGAACCCGGTGGCGCTGCGCTCGCGCGTGCATGCCGGGCTGCCGTTCCGCGCGCTGATGCAGCAGGTGCGCGGCACGCTGCTGGAGGCGCTGGACGCGCAGGAGTACCCGCTGTCGCTGCTGGTCGAGCGCCTGCAGCCGGTGCGCGATGCGAGCCGCTCGCCGCTGTTCGAGACCATGTTCGTGCTGCAGCGCTTCGAGCAGTTCCGCGAGCTGAACGACCTGCTGGTCGCCGGCGCGAGCGACGTGCCGGTCGACTTCGCCGGCTGGCGCGTGCTGCCGTATGCGATGGCGCAGCAGGAAGGCCAGTTCGACCTCGGGCTCGGCCTGATCGACCGCAGCGATGCGCTGTCGGGCGCGTTCAAGTACAACCCGTCGCTGTACGACCGCGCGACGATCGAAAGGCTGTGGGCGCACTACCGCGTGCTGCTCGACGGCATCGTCGCCGACCCGGCGATGCCCATCGGCCGGCTGCCGCTGCTCGACGCGGCCGAGCGTGCGGCGGTGCTGCCGCCGGTGGCCGCGGTCGCCGCCGACGTGCGGCCCATTCACCATCGTTTCGAAGCCCATGCCGCGCGCACGCCCGACGCGACCGCGCTGCGCTGCGACGGCACTTCGATGTCGTACGGCGAGCTGAACCGCCGCGCGAACCAGGTGGCGCACCGGCTGCAGGCGCTCGGCGTGGTGCCGGGCACGCGCGTCGGGCTGTGCGCCGAGCGCTCGATGGCGCTGGTGGTCGGGCTGCTCGCCATCGTGAAGGCCGGCGGCGCCTACCTGCCGGTCGACCTGTCGTACCCGGCCGAGCGGGTCGCGTTCATGCTCGGCGATGCGCAGGCGTCGGTGATGCTGACGCAGACGGCGCTGCTCGCGCAGTTGCCGCAGCACGCCGGCACGACGCTGTGCCTCGACGACCCGTCGCTCGCCGACGCGCCGGCCGGCAATCCGGCGAGCCCGGTCGGCGCCGACGACTTGGTCTACGTGATCTACACCTCCGGTTCCACCGGCCAGCCGAAGGGCACGCTGCTGACGCACCGCGCGGTCGACCGGCTGTTCAGCGCGACCGCCGGCTGGTTCCACTTCGGTCCGCAGGATGTGTGGACGCTGTTCCATTCGGTGGCCTTCGATTTCTCGGTGTGGGAGCTGTGGGGCGCGCTGGCGCACGGCGGCTGCCTGGTGGTCGTGCCGCAGGCGGTGAGCCGCTCGTCGGAGGCCTTCCTGCAGCTGCTGCACGACGAGCGCGTCACGGTGCTGAACCAGACGCCGTCGGCGTTCCGGCAACTGGTGCAGGCCGATGTCGACAGTGGCGCGCCGCGGCGCACCGCACTGCGCGAGGTGGTGTTCGGCGGCGAGGCGCTGGAGCTGCAGGCGCTGCGCCCGTGGTTCGAACGCCATGGCGATGCGCAGCCGCGGCTTGTCAACATGTACGGCATCACCGAGACCTGCGTGCACGTGACGTACCGGCCGATCGTGCGGGCCGATGTCGACGCGCGCGCCGGCAGCGTGATCGGCGTGCCGATCCCCGACCTGCGGGTGCGGCTGCTCGATGCGCTGATGCAGCCGGTGCCGGTCGGCGTGACCGGCGAGATGCATGTCGGCGGGCCGGGCCTCGCGCTCGGCTACCTGAACCGGGCGGAGTTGACGGCCGAGCGTTTCGTCGACGATCCGTTCCACCCCGGCGCGCGGCTGTACCGCAGCGGTGACCTCGCGCGCTGGCGCGTGCGGCCTGCCGACGGTTCGCTGGAGCTGGAGTACCTCGGCCGCATCGACCACCAGGTGAAGATCCGCGGCTTCCGCATCGAGCTCGGCGAGATCGAGGCATTGCTCGCGCAGCAGCCCGGCGTGCGCGAGAGTGCGGTGCTGGCGCGCGAGGACGTGCCGGGCGACCAGCGGCTCGTCGCGTACGTCGCCGGCACCGCCGAGGTCGACGCGCTGAAGCAGGCGCTGCGCGAACGGCTGCCCGACTACATGGTGCCGGCCGCGTTCGTCGCGCTGCCGACGCTGCCGCTGACCGGCAACGGCAAGGTCGACCGGAAGGCGCTGCCGGCGCCGGCGGGGCTGGCCGCGACGGCCGCGCGGTGCGTCGAGCCGCCGCAGGGTGGGATCGAGCCGGGCCTCGCGGCGATCTGGCGCGACGTGCTCGGGCTGGGCGATGCCGGGATCGGCCGTCACGACAACTTCTTCGAACTGGGCGGGCACTCGCTGCTCGCGACGCAGGTCACCGCACGCATCCGGCAGGCCTTCGACCGCGGCTTCGTGCTGCGCACGGTGTTCGAACGGCCGGTGCTGCACGAGCTGGCGCAGGCGATCGAGGCGGGCCGCGCGCCCATGGCGGCGAGCGGGGCGATCCCGCGGCTTGCTGGCGACGGCCCGTCGCCGTTGTCGTTCGCGCAGGAGCGCATGTGGCTGCTGCACGAGCTGGCACCGGAGAGTTCGGCCTACAACATGCCGGTCGCGCTGCGGCTGCACGGCGCGCTCGACCGCGCCGCGCTGGAGCGGGCGCTCGATGCGCTGGTGCAGCGCCACGAGACGCTGCGCACGACGTTCGCGATGGTCGACGGCCGCCCGCTGCAGACGGTGCAGCCGCACCGGCCGGTCGCGCTGCCGTTCCACGACCTGCGCCCGCAAGGCCGGCAGGCCGAGGAGGCCGCGATCGCACTGGCGACCGACACCGCGCGCGCCTACTTCGACCTGGTGCACGGGCCGGTCTTCCGCACGCTGCTGGTCCAGGTGGCCGACGACGAGCACCTGCTGCTGCTCGCGATGCACCACATCGCCGGCGACCAGTGGTCGTACGGCGTGCTGGGCCGCGAGTTGGCCGAGGCCTATGCGGCATTCCGCCGCGGTGCGGCACCGGCCTGGCCGCCGCTGGCGCTGCAGTACCGCGACGTCGCGGTGTGGCAGCGCGAGCGCTTCCGGGGCGAGCTGCTGGAGGCGCAGCTCGGCTACTGGCGCCGCCAGCTCGACGGCGTCGCGCCGCTGCTGCTGCCGACCGACCACCCGCGGCCGACCATCCTGTCGGACCGCGCCGCGTGGCATGCCGACGTGCTGCCGCCGGCGCTGATCGCGTCGCTCGAGGCCTTCAGCCGCGCGCACGGCTGCACGTTGTTCATGACGCTGTTCGCCGCGTACGTGACGCTGCTGCACCGCTACAGCGGGCAGGCCGACATCGCGGTCGCGGTGCCGATCGCCAACCGCGAACAGCGCGAGGTCGAAGGGCTGGTCGGCGGCTTCATCAACACGCTGGTGATGCGCAGCACCTGCCGCGACGAGCTGCCGTTCGCCGAGCTGCTGGCGAACGTGCGCACGACCGCGCTGGAGGCGTATGCGCACCAGGAGCTGCCGTTCGCGAAGCTGGTCGAGGAGCTGCGGCCGCTGCGCGGCCCGGCGCTGCCGCCGCTCGCGCAGGTGCTGTTCACGCTGCAGAACGCGCCGATGAGCGGCATCGAGTTCCCGGGGTTGCAGTGGGAGCCGGTCGCGATCGACCGCGCTGCGGCACCGTTCGAGCTCGGGCTGTACATCGAGGCGGCCGTCAGCGGCAGCGTGCTGTTCGAGTACTCGACCGAGCTGTACGACGAGCCGACGATCCGCCGCATGGCGGGGCACTACCGCACGCTGCTCGAATCGCTGGTGGCGGCGCCGGCCGTGTCGCCGGCCACCGCGCTCGCGAAGCTGCCGATGCTCACCGCCGACGAGCGGCGCTGGCTGCTGGTCGAGATGAACGGCACCGCCGCCGCGCATGCCAACGACGTGTACCCGCGCCTGTTCGAGGCGCAGGTCGCGCGCAGCCCCGCGGCCGAAGCGGTGCGCTACGAGGGTGCGTCGCTCACCTATGCCGCGCTGAACGCCCGCGCGAACCGCGTGGCGAACCGGCTGCGCGCGATGGGCGTCGGCCCGGGCAGCCTGGTCGGCGTGTGCCTGCAGCGTTCGCTCGCGCTGGTGGTGGCGCTGCTCGGCGTGCAGAAGGCGGGTGGGGCCTACGTGCCGCTGGACCCGGGCTTCCCGGCCGAGCGGCTCGCCTACATGCTGGAAGACAGCGGCGCGACGGTGCTGGTGGCCGGCGGCGACGCGGCCGACGGCATCGCGCTGCCGCCCGGCGTGCAACTGTTGGACGTGCTGGCCGACGCCGTCGCGCTGGGCGCGGGCAGCGAGGACAACCTCGCGAGCACGCCGGCGCCCGGCGACCCGGCCTACGTGATCTACACCTCCGGCTCCACCGGTCGGCCGAAGGGCGTGGTGGTGCCGCACGGCGCGCTCGCGAACTTCCTGCATTCGATGCGGCGCGAGCCGGGGTTGCAGGCCGGCGACGTGCTGGCTGCCGTGACGACCGTCTCGTTCGACATCGCCGGGCTGGAGCTGTACCTGCCCTGGCTGGTCGGCGCGCGGGTCGAACTGCTGCCGCGCGAAACGGCGGCCGATGGCGTCGCGCTGGCGGCGGCGCTGGCGGCCAGTGGCACGACGGTGCTGCAGGCGACGCCGGCCACCTGGCGACTGCTGCTCGAAGCCGGCTGGACCGGCGGGCCGGGCTTCCGCGCGCTGTGCGGCGGCGAGGGGCTGCCGCGCGAGTTGGCCGATGCATTGCTGGCGCGTGTCGGCGAACTGTGGAACCTGTACGGGCCGACCGAGACGACGATCTGGTCGACCGCCGAGCGCGTGATCGGCGGCGGTGCACCGGTCACCATCGGCCGGCCGATCGACAACACGCAGGTGCATGTGCTGAGCCGGGCCGGCGAGCTGCAGCCGGCCGGCATCCCCGGCGAGCTGTGGATCGGCGGCGCGGGCGTGGCGACCGGCTACCACCGGCGGCCGGAGCTGACGGCCGACCGCTTCATCGCCGACCGGTTTTCGGCCCAGCCGGGCGCGCGGCTGTACCGCACCGGCGACCTCGGCCGCTGGACCGCGCAGGGCCGGCTGGAGCACCTCGGCCGCATCGACCACCAGGTGAAGATCCGCGGCTTCCGCATCGAGTTGGGCGAGATCGAGTCGGTGCTGGCGGGGCACGGGGCGGTGCGGCAGTCGGTGGTGATCGCGCGCGAGGCGGGGCCGGGCGACCTGCGGCTGGTGGCCTACGTCGTCTACCAGCCCGGCGAGGACCTGACCGTCAGCGAGGTGCGGCGCCACCTGCGGCGCGAGCTGCCGGACTACATGGTGCCGTCGCTGGTGGTCGCGCTCGACGCGATCCCGCTGACGCCGAACGGCAAGGTCGACCGCAGTGCGCTGCCCGACCCGTTCAAGAACGTCGCGCCGGTGGCGGCCTACGAGCCGCCGGCGCCGGGCCTGGAGCGCTTGCTGGCCGATGTGTGGCAGCAGACGCTGCAGATCGAGCGGGTGGGCGCCGAGGACAACTTCTTCGAGCTGGGCGGGCATTCGCTGCTGTCGCTGCGCGTGGCGGTGGCGGTGGAGCAGCGCACCGGCTGGCGCATGGATCCGCGCGTGCTGTTCTTCCAGACCCTTCGCCAGGTCGCGGCTGCGGGCGCCGCGCATGTTTCCACGGACCTTTCGGACCCCTTGCCCAGCCCATGAACCCATTCTTCTTCGGCACGCGGCAACGGCGGCTGTTCGGCGTGTACAGCCCGGCGCGGGCATCGGCTTCGGGCAGCGGCACGCGCGCCGTGCTGCTGTGCGCGCCGTGGGGCCAGGAGTACCTGCGTGCCCACCGCGCGATCAAGCAATTGGCGACCTTGCTGAACCAGTCCGGCGTGCACGTGCTGCGCTTCGACTGGTTCGGCACCGGCGATTCGGCGGGAGAGATGCTCGATGCGAGCCTCGCCGGCTGGCAGGGCGACATCGAGACAGCGATCGACGAGCTGAAGGACACGACGGATGCAGCGCGCGTCGGGCTGGTCGGGTTGCGGCTGGGCGGTACGCTGGCGGCGAGCGTCGCGGCACGGCGGCGCAAAGACGTCGATAGCCTGGTGCTGTGGGACCCGGTGGTGTCGGGCGAGGCGTATGTGAAGGAGCTGCTGGCCGACGCGCCGGCCCGCAAGGCCGAGCACGGCGGCGGGCACGAGGTGATGGGCTTCGCACTGGGCGAGGCAATGGCGGCGGAGCTGCGCGGCCTCGTGCTGCCGCACGCGGAACTGCCGGCGCGCACGCTGGTGGTTCGCTCGGTGCCGGGCGAGGCCGTCGGTGCGGTGCCGACCGAGCAGGTCGAGGGCCAGCCCGCATGGCTGGAGGATCACCACTCGGGGGCCGGCGCGGTGCCGGTGAAGGTGTTGCAGCGCATCGCGCAATGGTGGAGCTGATGGTGAACGAACAGGTGCTGCTGATGGGCCCGCGCAAGGCGCTGGTGGGCATCGTGACGCCGGCGGCGGACGGCGCCGCGGCGTCGCCGGACCGGCCGGCGGTGGTGGTGCTGAACTCCGGGATCATCCACCGCGTCGGCGCGAACCGGATGACGGTGCAGCTGTGCCGGCAGCTGTCGCAGCAGGGCGTCGACGCGGTGCGCTTCGACCTCTCGGGCATCGGCGACAGCGAGCCGCGCGACGACGGGCTGGGGCTGCTGGAGGCGAGCCTGACCGACATCAAGGAGGCGCTGGACACGCTGGAATCGGCACGCGGTTTCAAGCGCTTCGTGCTGGTCGGGCTGTGCTCGGGCGCGGACCATGCGGTGGTCTACGCGGGGCGCGATGCACGGGTGACCGGGCTGGTGCTGCTGGACCCGTCGATCCCGCACACGCCGCGCTACTACCTGAACCACTACGCGCGGCGCGCGACGCGGCTGAGCAGCTGGATGAACATCGCGCGGGGGAAGCATCCGCTGTGGCAGGCGCTGGGGCAGCGGATGGGTGGCGGTGCGCATGGCGCAGAGCCGGCCGAGGTGGACCCGCGGGCCGACCTCGATACGCCGCAGGCGAAGGCGTTCCTGACCCAGGCGTACGCCGCCGCGCAGGCGTCAGGCAACCGCTTCCTGGTGGTGCTGACGGCCGAGCGCGAGGACCAGCACAACTACCGCGAGCAGCTGCTGGATGCGTTTCCCGATGTGTCGTTCGGAGACCGGCTGCAGCTGGAGTACTGGGAGGACACGGACCACACGTTCACGCCGGAAGCGAGTCGGGAGCGGGTGATCGGGCGGATTGCGCAATGGGTGCCGGCGGGAGCCGATTGAACCCGGGGCCGGGCTGATGGACCGGCTTGCCAGACGTACCTTCGCAGGAGTGATCGGACACTGCGGGTGACAAAGCCGGTTGCGAGAGTCGCTTGCATTGAGCGGTTCATTCGCAGCTGTCGCGTTGGGAATCGCTGTATTTGGTCATCAGCGTCCCAATGGATTTGGTCAATGTGGAATACGCAGTATGAGCAGTGGGATTCAAGGCAGGAGTCGGTCGAGGAGGTTGTCCACGGCAACGCAGCGGGGCAAGGCCGCAGAAGGCGGCACGATGAGGAAGCAGGGGCATCGTGGTGTGCCGCTGGCCCGTTCCAGAGCCGGTGTCTGCTGGCACGCGCTGGCCGAAAAGAACAAACCCAAAGCAGGACCTGTTGCTGCCCTGTTGGAAAACGGAATGTCAAAGCTGGCAGCAGACCTGAACGATGGCAAAGATGTTCACAAAGCAGTTGTTCATTTCTGGGCGCGGTTCGAAAGAGGACTGGAAAGTCGAAACATTTGTCTTGCGTCAACGCCCGATGAGGAGAAGTTGAACCAGGCCATGACAAAGTTTGCGGCGACGGTCCGCCGTGCCGCTGGATACCGGGAGGCCAGCGCCGCGTGGCTGACATGCAAGCATGCAGTTGCTTATTTCAAAGAGGACTTGTCCGAGGCAGGCGTTTCCGCGCTTGTGGAAACTCCGGTCACCGGGGCAGTCTTCCTTTCGGCGGAAGGATTGTCACTCCATGCGGCCGCCGATGAGCTTCAGTATGAAGGCGACTCTTGGCGTTCTTTGAATGGAACGGGATGCATAAGCGAGCATCGCGATGGACTCCTGAAGCGATTTAAATTGGTTCCGTGCATGGACAAGCAATTGGAAAAGTCCGCTTTGCAGGAAATAGAACGCTTCGCGAAGTCGAGTCACGAGATGCAAGACGCAAATGCGTACGGTCGTTTGTTGTTGGACTTCGAATACGCTCTCGCGTGCATTTCTCTTCAACAGCGCGGACTAACCAAGGAACGGGCGCAATCGCAACTTGAGAGGACTAAAAAATTCGTTCTGCAAGCTGTTCCCTGATGATCCATCGGCGACCTCCTGGGCTGAGACCAAGCCTGACGGTCTGGAGGCTGGCTTCGGCACGTGGGTGCGGATGTAGCGATGCGATATCCGATTCGAGGTTGGAACTTCAACTTGCCAGTCAAGCAGGTCGGGCGCAGGTTGGACGCATCAGGCATTGCGAAGTGGCCGGCCGCGAGCAGTTGCTGGATGCGTTTCCCGATGGGTGCCGTTTTAGGCGGGAGCCGATAGAACCTCGGGATGTGGGCACGGACACGAGTGGGCAATGCGTTGGGCGATTTGCCGAAATCGGCGGAGAGGAAGTTCCGCAGCGCTCGTTTTTTTTGCCGGTGTGTGTTGGCAGAAAATTCTTGGTCGGGACCGGAGAGACGAGCAATTTGCCAGAGACGTTGCGGGCCGCGAGGTTGATATTCCCTTCAATGGCAGGGCGGCAAGCATCACTGACAACCTTGGGCAGATAAATGAGCAGTTTCAAGGCAGCCACGAGGATTCATCCTTGGCAGATGAAGCATTGAGCAGCTGAACTCGGCAAGACTGAAACAGGGCGTGCCAGGCCCGTTGCTGCGAAGGGCCGTTGCCTGCGCGTCGGGATGCCTGGTTCCCGCAACTCGTCCGCAAGCAACACGCCGATCTCGTCCAAGGTCGGTCGCGTTACGTCCGGCACGGGTATCGAATACGAGACTTTCAGTCGCTGAAGTATCGATTCGACATGTCGTGATCGCTCAGAACTCCAGGTTGTCGATCAGGCGCGTCTGCCCCAGCCGGGCCGCGCCCAGCGCAACAAGTGATCCCGGCGCGTCGCCGGCGGCAGGCGCCAGCAGGTCGGCGCGCCGCCGCACCGTCAGGTAGTCCGGCTGCCAGCCGCGCGCGGCGAGTGCCGCCATCGCGTTGACTTCGAGTTGTGCGAGCGGCCGCTGGCCAGCGTTGACTCCATCCGCCAGCGCCCGCAGGCTGCGCGACAAGGCTACCGCCTCCCCTCGCTCTGCTGCGCTCAAGTACCCATTGCGCGACGACAACGCCAGCCCATCCTCCGCCCGACTTGTTTCCCCGGCCTCGATCGAGATCGGCAGCGCGAACTGCTGCGCCATCTGCCGGATCACCATCAGCTGCTGGTAGTCCTTCTTGCCGAACACCGCGACGCGCGGCTGCACGCAGGCGAACAGCTTCATCACGACGGTGCACACGCCGGTGAAGAAGCCCGGCCGGAAGTGCCCTTCGAGGATGTCCGCCAGCGCCGCATCGGGCACCACCTTGAAGCTCTGCGGCTGCGGGTACAGCTCGTGCTCGTCGGGCGCGAACACCAGGTCACAGCCGGCGCCCTGCAGCAGCTCGCTGTCGCGGGCCAGCGTGCGCGGGTAGCGGTCGAAGTCCTCATGCGGCGCGAACTGCAGCCGGTTCACGAAGATGCTCGCCACCACCGGCAACCCGTGCCGCTTCGCTTGCCGCACCAGCGCAAGGTGGCCCTCGTGCAGGTTGCCCATCGTGGGCACGAAGGCGCACGCACCGGGCGTGCCGAGGGCCGAGCGCAGGTCGGCGATCGTGTGGACTGTCTTCATCGGTGGGTCAACCCAGGAACATCAATAACCGTGGAGTGTGTCGTCGGGGAAGCGGCGGGCCTTCACATCGGCCACGTAGCGCGTGATAGCGTCGCCGATGCCCGCACTGCCTTCCATGAAGTTGCGCACGAAGCGCGGCAGCTTGCCCTGCGTGATGCCGAGCATGTCGTGCAGCACCAGCACCTGGCCCGAGCAGGCCACGCCGGCGCCGATGCCGATCACCGGGATGTCGAGCGCGTCGGTGATCTGCTTGGCCACCGCCGCCGGCATCAGCTCGAGCACCAGCATCGCCGCGCCGGCATCGGTCAGCTCGCGCGCATGCTTCAGCAACGTGGCCGCGGCTTCGTCGTTGCGACCCTGGATGCGGTAGCCGCCCAGCGCATGCACCGATTGCGGCGTGAGCCCCAGGTGCGCGCACACCGGGATGCCGCGCTCCACCAGGAAGCGCACCGTCTCGGCCGTCCAGCCGCCGCCTTCGAGCTTCACCATCTGCGCGCCGGCCTGCATCAGCACCACAGCACTCGCGAGCGCCTGCGCCGGGCCCTGCTGGTAGCTGCCGAACGGCAGGTCGCCGATCAGCCACGCCCCGCGGTTGCCGCGGGCCACGCAGCGCGTGTGGTACGCCATCTCGTCGAGCGTCACGGGCAGCGTGCTCGCCTGGCCCTGCAGCACCATGCCCAGCGAATCGCCGACCAGCAGGCAATCGACGCCGGCCGCATCGAGCAGCCGCGCGAAGCTCGCGTCGTAGCAGGTCAGCATCGAGATCGGCTCGCGGGCCGCGTGCATCTCACGCAGCCGGTGCAGCGTCACCGCCTTGCGGCCGGGCGCCGGTTCGGTGGTGGGATGCGAGCTCATGCGGGGCGCATCCCCAGCTTGTCGAGCAGCGCGCGGTCGGCCTGCACGTCCGGGTTGCCGGTGGTCAGCAGCTTGTCGCCGTAGAAGATCGAATTGGCGCCGGCCGTGAAGCACAGTGCCTGCACCGCCTCGCCGAGCGCCTGGCGGCCGGCCGACAGGCGCACGCGGGCCTTCGGCATCGTGATGCGCGCCACCGCGATCGTGCGCACGAACTCCAGCGGGTCGAGCTGCGCCGTGCCGTGCAGCGGCGTGCCTTCGACCTGCACCAGGTTGTTGATCGGCACCGATTCCGGGTACGGGTCGAGGTTGGCCAGCGCGCCGATCAGGCCGGCCCGTTGCGCCCGCGTCTCGCCCATGCCGACGATGCCGCCGGCGCACACCTTGACGCCGGCGCCGCGCACGCGCTGCAGCGTGTCGAGGCGGTCCTGGTACTGGCGGGTGCGCACGATGTCGCCGTAGAACTCCGGCGCGGTGTCGAGGTTGTGGTTGTAGTAGTCGAGGCCGGCGTTCTGCAGCTGCTCGGCATGGCCGTCTTCGAGCATGCCGAGCGTCGCGCAGGTCTCGAGGCCCAGCGACTTCACCGCGGCGACCAGCTCGGCCACCTTCTCGATGTCGCGGTCTTTCGGGCCGCGCCACGCGGCTCCCATGCAGAAGCGCGAGGCACCGGCGGCCTGCGCGCGGCGCGCGGCGTCGAGCACGGCTTCAGTTTCCATCAGCTTGCCGGCTTCGACGCCGGTGTCGTAGCGCGCGGCCTGCGGGCAGTAGCTGCAGTCTTCGGGGCAGCCGCCGGTCTTGATCGACAGCAGCGTCGACAGCTGCACCTCGGCCGGGTCGAAGTGTTCGCGATGCACGGTCTGCGCGCGGAACATCAGCTCGGTGAACGGCAGCTCGAACAGGGCTTCGATGTCGGCCACCTGCCAGCGGTCGGTCGGCGCGGCTTGCGGGGCGGCGCGGGTCACGAGGTGGACGGGGGCTTCGTGGATCGTCATGCGCGGGGTCGGGCAGTGAGGGTGGCGCAGTCTAAACGCCCGACGGCCCCAAATTGGTCAGGCCAATTCGGGCCGATACTTCAGGCGGGTTGATAGGCCAGCCGCACGTAGATCGGCGCAAACGCTTCCGCCTGCGTGATCTCCAGCAGGTGCTCGCGCGCCAGTTCGAGCATCGCGATGAATGTCACCACCAGCACCTGCGGGCCGCGGGTCAGGTCGAACAGCTCCTCGAACATCGCGAAGCGCCGGCCCTGCAGCCCGCGCAGCACGATGCTCATGTGCTCGCGCACGCTCAGTTCCTCGCGGGTGATCGTGTGGTGCTGGTTCAGCTTCGCGCGCTTCAGGATGTCGGCCCAGGCGGCGCGCAGCTCGTCGATCTCGACGTCGGGGAAGCGCGGCGTCAGCGACTGCTCGATGGTCACCTGCGCGCGCAGGAAATCGCGGCCCAGCACCGGCAGGCGGTCGAGCGCGGCCGCGGCCAGCTTGATCTGCTCGTATTCCAGCAGCCGGCGCACCAGCTCGGCGCGCGGGTCCTCGGGCTCCTGGCCTTCGGCGACCTTCTTCGGCGGCAGCAGCATGCGCGACTTGATCTCGATCAGCATCGCCGCCATCAGCAGGTATTCGCTGGCGAGCTCGAGGTTGGTCTTGCGGATCTGGTCGACATACGCCAGGTACTGGCGCGTCACGCTGGCCAGCGGGATGTCGAGGATGTTGAAGTTCTGCTTGCGGATCAGGTAGAGCAGCAAGTCGAGCGGGCCTTCGAAGGCCTCGAGGAAGACCTCCAGCGCATCCGGCGGGATGTACAGGTCGGTCGGCATCGTGAACAGCGGCTCGCCATACAGGCGCGCCACCGCGACGTGGTCGACCACATGGGGCACTGCCGCATCGGGCGCGGCCTGCGCCAGGGCGTCTTCGCTCACGAGGGGAATCCGTTCGGTGTCGCGTTCCGGCCCGGATCAGTGCCCGGTCTGGTAGACGTAGGGCTGCTGCGGCACCTGGGCGTCGCGGTACTCGCTCTGCGCGTCGCGGTCGACCGGCTTGTCCCACAGCAGCTGGCGGCCCTGCAGCATCCGGTCCGACAGCGTCGGGTCCTTGGCCTTCAGCTCCTCGATGAACGAGGTGGTGTCGGACTTGTAGGCTTTCCAGAAGAGCGGCATGGTCGGGGCCAGGTGAGCGGGAGGAGGGCGGATTTTAGCCGGGCTCGCCGATCAGGCTTCGACGCGGCGCACGCTCTCGGCCAGCTTCAGGAAATCGTTCGGCTCGCCGACGATCCCGCGGGCCAGCTGGTCGAGCAGCGCCGACGTCACCTGGAACGCCGCAAACGTGGCCGTCACGGTCTCCAGCCCGTCCAGGTTCATCAGCTGGAAGGCCAGCTTGCCTTCGTCGTGGTCGGGCAGCAGCCGCAGCGTCAGCACCACGTCGGCGATGAAGCTGAAGCGCACCTGCTCCAGCCGGCCGTTGTCGGGGTGGCGGATCCATTCGGTTTCAGCGGCGATGCCGGCCTGGCGCAGCCGGGATTCCAGTCTCTCGATCTCGGGCGGGAAATCCTTGTTCAGCGTGAGCTTGCGGCCGCTCGTCTGCTGCGCGTGGATCACCACATGGTCGAAGACCTCCTGGCCGCGGTGCTGCTTGCGTCGGGCGTCGACCCGGAAATCGCGGCGTTTCAGGCCTTCGAGTGCGGTCACCTTGTCGAGCGAAAAACGCACCGGCGCCGTCGGCAGCAGCACGTTGAGCTGCTGCGCCAGGTCCATCCAGTAGTGCCAGGTGGTCTTGCAGGCGGCTTCGACCAGCGCAGCGTTGCGGGCCAGCGTGGCGGTGTCCTCCGTCTGCTTTGACTTCAGCGCATCGGCCTGGCGCTTCAGGTCGTCCAGAAAACCCACGGAACCTCCTCTTCATCGAGTGACGGATTGTTTCGCGGCAGCATACCGATGCCGGGTGACGGAAACATCCCCCCTTATGATGGGAAAAACCAAACAAGGGCGCGGCGCCCGATGACGCCTCCCGATTTCCCGATGGCCGACGACAGCCCGCCGCTGGTTCGCGCAACCCTCGATGCGCAGGTGCTGCAGTTCTCCGATGCAGAGATCCAGAGTCGCATGCGCCTGCTGGACCCGCATGCGCTGGACCTGCAGTACACCCAACTGATGATGGGCTTCCTGATGTTCATCGCGGCGCCCACGCGCGTGGCGATGATCGGGCTGGGCGGCGGCTCGATCGCCAAGTTCTGCCACCGCCACCTGCGCCGCACGCGGCTCGATGTGGCCGAGATCAACCCCCAGGTGATTGCATTGCGCGACCGGTTCCACCTGCCGCCGGACGACGACCGGCTGTCGGTGCTGCAGGTCGACGGAGCGCGTTTCGTCAGCGAGACGGCGGTGCGTTACGACGCCCTGCTGGTCGACGGCTTCGACCGCCACGGCCTGCCGCGGCAGCTGTGCTCTCAGCGCTTCTATGACGACTGTGCCGATGCGCTGCAGCCCACCGGCGTGCTGGCGGCCAACCTGCATGCCAACCATGCCGAGCAGCCGGTGTGGCTGGAGCGCATCGGGCGCAGCTTCGGCCATGAGCCGCTGGTGGTGCATGACGACGACCGCAGCAATTGCGTCGTGTTCGCGAGCCGTGTGGCGTTGCGGCTGGCGCCGGGCACCTCGACATGCCCGCCGGGCCTTGCGTCAGCCGGCTGGCCGCCCCTGGCGGACGCGTTCAGGCTCATCGTGTCGCGGATGGGTATCCGGGCTGCCTGACCGGGGCAGTTTGGAGTGTGTCCACTGTCGTGTCTCTTGCTGGGAATCAAATCCCGGCTGCGGTTACTTACTCCACGGTTCTGCGTTGAAACGCAAGCCGCTTCATCGCAGCATCTCAGGAGTGGAAATTGAGCTATTCAACAGCGCCTTTGCAAGCATCTCCGCGTCGGCCCTCGGTGGGTGCGACGACTGGCAGTCAACCCCAGACCTCAAGTCGTGCCACGGAAAGCGAGAAGGCAAAGGGGACTCTGCAAACTGTTTTTCAGCAGCCCGAAACTTCCCAGCGTGACCTCGACGAGCGCGTCATCACCGAAGCATTGAACAGGGGTGTCGATCACCTGGATCCCTATCAAAAGTCGGCCGTGCTGATGACCCGCGTGCTGTGCCTTTTTCTTCCCAAAGAGTTGGAGACGGCGGGAAGGCTGCGCGCCGGGACGGTAGCGCTGCTCAAAGACCCCTCTTCCCTGAAAGCAGCCGAAGCGTTGTACATCCTTGCGAAAAGTGCTGTGCCTTCTGCCGACAAGAGCATCGGCACTGCATTGAGGGGGAATCGCCAAGCTTCGTGCCAACCAGACCTTCAATTTGCCAAGTATCTGATCAATATCTCACCGCTCTCGACAGACCCTGCCGTGTGGAAGACCGTACTTTCCAAGTGCGAGCCGCTCGTCCTCCGCTGAGCGTGCGCAGGTGGCGTCAAGCCGAGCTCAACGCACCCGCAACCCCGGCGTCGCCCCCGTCCACGGCTCCAGCACGTACAGCCCGGGGTGCGCCTTCTCGTCGGCATGCGATGCCGCCAGCACCATCCCTTCGCTGAGCCCGAACTTCATCTTGCGCGGGGCGAGGTTGGCCACCATCACGGTGAACTTGCCGACCAGGTCTTCCGGTTTGTAGGCCGACTTGATGCCGCTGAAGACGTTGCGTGTCTTCGCCTCGCCGACGTCCAGCGTCAGGCGCAGCAGCTTGTCGCTGCCGTCGACCGCTTCGCAGGCGACGATCTTCGCGATACGCAGGTCGACCTTCGCGAAATCGTCGATCTTGATCTCCGGCGCGAGCGGCTCGCCGCCGGGCGGCGGCAGCTCGATCACCGGCGGCTCGAGCAGCTTGTCGAGCAG
This sequence comes from Rhizobacter sp. SG703, assembly GCF_012275445.1. Lineage (GTDB taxonomy): Bacteria > Pseudomonadota > Gammaproteobacteria > Burkholderiales > Burkholderiaceae_C > Rhizobacter. The sequence goes on from NZ_JAAZQK010000003.1 coordinate 64,349, forward strand.
CGCCGGGTCGACGCGCTGCATCAGGTGCTTGTAGTCGCCGATCGTGTGCCCGCCGATCGCGCGCGCCGCATCGGCGAACACCATCGGCTCGAGCTTCAGGAAGGCCTCGACCTGCGCGGCCAGCGTCGGCAGCACCGGCTTCAGGTAGATGGTCAGCACGCGGAAGGCCTCGATGCAGGTGCTGCACACGTCGTGCAGCACCGCCTCCTGGCCGGCCTTCTTGGCCAGGTCCCAGGGCTTGTTCTGGTCGACGTATTCGTTCACCCGGTCGGCCAGCAGCATCACCTCGCGCAGCGCCTTGCCGTACTCGCGCTCCTCGTAGAGCTCCTCGATCGCGCGGCGGTGGTTGCGCAGGCCGTCGAGCAGCGAACGGCCCTCGACGCCCAGGTCGGACGACAGCCGCCCGTCGAAGCGCTTGCTGAGGAAGCCGGCGGCGCGGCTCGCGATGTTGATGTACTTGCCGACCAGGTCGGAATTGATGCGGGCGATGAAGTCGTCGGGGTTGAAGTCGATGTCCTCGACCTTCGCGTTCAGCTTGGCGGCGATGTAGTAGCGCAGCCATTCCGGGTTCAGCCCGACCTCGAGGTACTTCAGCGGCGAGATGCCGGTGCCGCGGCTCTTGCTCATCTTCTCGCCGCCGTTGACGGTGATGAAGCCGTGCACGTTGACGTGGTCCGGCGTCTTGCGGCCGCTGAAATGCAGCATCGCCGGCCAGAACAGCGTGTGGAAGTAGGTGATGTCCTTGCCGATGAAGTGCACCTGCTCGACCGCCGGATCCTGGAAGAACGCGTCGAAGTCGCGCCCGGTCTTGTCGAAGTAGTTCTTCAGCGACGCCAGGTAGCCGACCGGCGCGTCGAGCCAGACGTAGAAGTACTTGTCGTCGGTGTCGGGGATGCGGATGCCGAAGTACGGCGCATCGCGGCTGATGTCCCAGTCGGCCAGGCCGCCGTGGCCGTGCTCGTCGACCGCGAACCATTCGCGGATCTTGTTCAGCACCTCGGGCTGCAGGCGCCCGGGCGTGTGCGTCCAGTCCTTCAGGAACTCGATGCAGCGCGGCGACGACAGCTGGAAGAAGTAGTGCGCGCTGCTCTTCAGCACCGGCGTGGCACCGCTGAGCGCCGAGTACGGGTTCTTCAGCTCGGTGGGCGCATAGACGGCGCCGCAGTTCTCGCAGCTGTCGCCGTACTGGTCTTTCGTGCCGCAACGCGGGCATTCGCCCTTGATGTAGCGGTCGGGCAGGAACATCGCCTTCACCGGGTCGAAGAACTGCTCGATCGTGCGCTCGGCGATCAGGCCTTCCTTGCGCAGCGCGAGGTAGATCTCCTGCGCGAGCCGGTGGTTCTCGGGGCCGTCGGTCGAATGCCAGTTGTCGAAGCCGATGCTGAAGCCGTCGAGGTACTGCTTGCGACCGGCCGCGATCTCGGCGACGAACTGCTGCGGTGTCTTGCCGGCCTTTTCGGCGGCGATCATGATCGGCGCGCCGTGGGCGTCGTCGGCGCAGACGAAGTGGACCTCGTTGCCGACCATGCGCTGGAACCGCACCCAGATGTCCGCCTGGACGTACTCCATCATGTGCCCGATGTGGAACGGCGCATTGGCGTACGGCAGGGCGGTGGTGACGAAGAGCTTGCGGGTCATCGGAGGCGTCCGGGTCGGCGGGGGAGGGTCGATTCTAGGCGCGCTGGCCCGAGGGAGAAGGTGTGTGGGCTAGACTGCCGGCCGCCCACCGCCTGCCTGCCATGACCATCACCGAATCCGCCCTCCTGGCCGCCCTGCAAGCCGTCGACGACCCCCTCACCGGCAAGGACGTCGTCGGCGCCCGCCAGGTGAAGAACCTGCGCATCGACGGCGCCGACGTGTCGTTCGAGCTGGAGCTCGGCTATCCCGCGAACAGCCTGCACGCGGCACTGCGCGAAACGGCGCAGCAGGCGCTGCGCACGCTGCCGGGCATCGGGCGGGTCGACGTGCAGATCGCCACCCGCATCGCCGCCCACGCGGTGCAGCGCGGCGTGCAGCTGCTGCCGAACGTGAAGAACATCGTCGCGGTGGCGTCCGGCAAGGGCGGGGTCGGCAAGAGCACGACCGCGGCGAACCTGGCGCTGGCGCTGGCCGCCGAGGGCGCGAAGGTCGGCATCCTCGACGCCGACATCTACGGCCCGAGCCAGCCGATGATGATGGGGCTCGAGGGCCGCCCGGAGAGTGCCGACGGCAAGACGATGGAGCCGATGCGCAACCACGGTGTCGAGGTGATCTCGATCGGCTTCCTGGTCGAGCGCGACAACGCGATGATCTGGCGCGGCCCGATGGCCACGCAGGCGCTGGAGCAGCTGCTGCGGCAGACGAACTGGGGCGACCTCGACTACCTGATCGTCGACATGCCGCCCGGCACCGGCGACATCCAGCTGACGCTGTCCCAGCGCGTGCCGCTGACCGGCGCAGTGATCGTCACGACGCCGCAGGACATCGCGCTGATCGACGCGCGCCGTGGCATCAAGATGTTCGAGAAGGTCGGCGTGCCGATCCTCGGCATCGTCGAGAACATGGCGGTGCATGTGTGCAGCAACTGCGGCCATGTGGAGCACATCTTCGGGGCCGACGGCGGCAAGAAGATGGCGGCCGAGTTCGGCATGGACTACCTGGGCGCGCTGCCGCTGGCACTGTCCATCCGCGAGCAGGCCGATTCGGGCAAGCCGACGGTGGTCAGCGATCCCGACGGCGAGACCGCGGGGCTCTACAAGGCGATCGCGCGCCAGATGGCGGCGAAGATCGCGCAACGGAGCAAGGACTTCTCGTCGAAGTTCCCGACCATCTCGATCTCGAAGACCACCTGAGGGGGTGCGCATGCGCTGGATGCCGATCGGAGCGATGGCCTGGCTGGCGGCTGCGGCCTGCGCTGCGGCGCCCGAGGACGAAGGCGCTGCGCGTGCCGCGTGGGCGCGCAAGCTGCAGGCCTTCGAGCAGTGCAAGGCCAGCCGGCGCGCGCCGAGCTACGGGCCGGCGGCGTCGGGTGCCGCGGCGAAGAAGCCTGCGGCCTGCGTCGATCCGGGCCCGTTCGTATCGCCCTCGACAAAACCCACCCGTTCGCCCTGAGCCTGTCGAAGGCTCAGGGCGAACGGCGTTCCATCTTCGTGAACACCAGGTCCCACACCCCGTGGCCGAGTTTCAGGCCGCGGTTCTCGAACTTGGTGAGCGGGCGGTACGCGGGCTTCGGCGCGTAGCCGTCGGCGGTGTTGGCCAGCGTGGGCTCGGCCGACAGCACCTCCAGCATCTGCTCGGCATACGGCTGCCAGTCGGTCGCGCAATGCAGGTAGCCGCCGGGCGCCAGGTGCGCGGCAAGCTTCGCGACGAACGGCGCCTGGATCAGCCGGCGCTTGTTGTGTTTCTTCTTGTGCCACGGGTCCGGAAAGAACACGTGCACGCCGGCCAGCGAGCCGGGCGCGATCATCTGCTCCAGCACCTCGACCGCGTCGTGCTGGACGATGCGCAGGTTGGCGAGCTCCTTCTCGCCGATGTGCTTCAGCAGCGCGCCGACGCCGGGCGTGTGCACCTCGACGCCGAGGAAATCGGTGCCCGGCAGCGCCTGCGCGATCGCCGCGGTCGCGTCGCCCATCCCGAAGCCGATTTCCAGCACCAGCGGCGCGCTGCGACCGAACGCGGCCTGCGGGTCGAAGCGCTGCGGCGAGAACGGCACCAGGTAGCGCGGGCCGAGCGTCTCGAGCGCGCGCACCTGGCCGGGGCCCATGCGGCCGGCGCGCAGCACGAAGCTCTTGATGCCGCGCAGCGGAACGGTGGGGTCGGGGGGGGCGGTCATGGCAATTCGGCAGGCATGCCGTGCGGGCAGGGGGCCGAATTGTGCCCGACCACGCGCTAGAATCCGCCCCGCTGCGGGTGTAGTTCAATGGTAGAACGGCAGCTTCCCAAGCTTCATACGAGGGTTCGATTCCCTTCACCCGCTCCACCGATCCCGCGGTCCGGCTGTACACGCCGCTCGGCGACCTCTACCATCGCCCCGGTCATGGGGGACTCCGATGTACCGTCCGCCGGGAGTGCCAGAAGTCGTCGCCATCGCGCTTGCCATCGTCGCGGCGCTTCTTTGGGTCATCTGGCGACGCAAACGCCACCTGTGGTTGCTGCCGGCCGCAGCCGGATCTGCGCTGGCCGCCGCGACCACGCTGGGATGGCCGATGCCGCTGCCGACGGAGTTCGTGTTGCTGCCACGTGCGCTCATCGCTTGGGCGATCGCCGACTACCTCGGCCAGCGCAGCGCGACGAAGGCAGCGCTGATCGGTCCTGCCCTCATCCTTGCGCTCACTCCGCCGGCGCACGCACGCTGGGCGGCTCCATGCCTCGACGCGTCGCTCGGCGTGCTCTGCGCCGTGCAAGCTTGGCGCGAGCGCGGGTCGGGCCACGCGTTGTTGGCCGCGGCGGCGCTGTCGAGCGCGGGCTGGCTGGGCTTCGCCGCCGGATCCGATGCCGACGCCGACCTGATCCGGCGCACCGCGCTCGGACCGGCCACGCTCGCGCTGGCGATGGCGCTGCCGGCAGCTCTCCTGCTGCGCGAAGACAGGCGCTCCAGCTCGGCGCAGGCGCTGATGCAGCGGATGACGCACTTCTATGACGCCTTGTCGCGGACCAACCAGGCGATCGCGCGCATCAGGGACCGCCCCCGGCTGTTCGAAGCGATCTGCGAGATCTGCGTCGACGCTGGCCATGCGCGCGTCGCCTGCGTGTACGTGCTCGATGGCGTCTTCGCGCACCGTACCGCCACCGCCGGGCCGGCGGCCGAGATCCTTGCCGGCATTCCGCAGCCGTGGGACACCAGCGACGCCCAGGCGCAGGGCTCCTGCACGGTGCAGGCGCTGCGCAGTGGCCTGCCGATCACGAGCAACGACTACCAGAACGACCCGCGGGCGGCGCCGTGGCGCGACCAGGCCGTGGCACACGGCGTGCGTGCGTTCGCGTGGCTGCCTTTTCATCGCCGGGGCGGCGTCGACGGGGTGCTGATGCTGGCTGCGGGGCAGACCGGCTTCTTCGACGATCCGTTGATGAAGCTGCTCGACAAGCTGGTCGGCGACATCTCGCTCGCGCTCGATGCCATCGACCGCGAGCACGAACGCGAGCGCGCGCAGCGCGAGGTGCAGGCCGGCCTCGAGCGCTTCCAGCTGCTGTTCAATGCCGCGCCCGTCGCGTCGACGATCCTGTCCATCGCGCAGCGTCGCGTGCTCGCGGCGAACGACACCTGCTGCGCCGCCATCGGGATGACGCGCGAGCAGATCCTCGGACGCCAGACCGCCGAGCTGACGGCCCGGCTGAGCGACGAGGATCGCGAGGGTTTCTACGCCGAACTGCAGCGCCACGGCCGGGTGCGCAACCGCATGATGCGCGTGCACCGCGGCGATGCCCGGCCGACCCATGAGCTCTTCAACGCCGAGCCGATCGACTACATGGGCGAGGCCTGCCTGCTCGTGATGAGCCTCGACATCACCGACCTGCACGAGGCCCAGCAGGTGCGCGAAGCGCTGGCCCGTGCCGAATCGGCGAGCCGCGCCAAGACCGAGTTCCTGTCGCGAATGAGCCACGAACTGCGCACGCCGCTCAACGCCGTGCTGGGCTTCGCCGAACTGCTGCGCCAGGGGGCGCGGGAGCGCCTCACGTCGCAGGAGCTGGCGCAACTCGACCTGCTGCAACAGGCGGGGTGGCACCTGCTGACGCTCATCAACGACGTGCTCGACGTCTCGCGGATCGAGACCGGCCACCTCGCTGTCCAGGCGGAGCCGCTCGCGCTGCTGCCCGTGCTCGACGAAGCGATGCAGATGACGCGCGGCGCCGCCGACGCCCGGGCGGTGTCGCTGGTGGCGGAATACGGCGAGTGCGCGCCGGTCGCGGTGCACGCCGATCCGACGCGGCTGCGCCAGGTCGTCCTGAACCTGCTCTCCAATGCGGTGAAGTACAACCGGCCGGGCGGGGTCGTGAACGTCTCGCTGCGCGTGGAAGCCGAATGGGTCCGCGTGCTGGTCACGGACACCGGGCTCGGGATGACGCAGGACCAGCTCTCCCACCTGTACGAGCCGTTCAACCGGCTCGGGCGCGAGCGCGGGGCCGTCGAAGGAGCCGGCATCGGGCTGGCCCTCACCCGCCAGCTTCTGCGGCTGATGCAAGGCGACATCCACATCGACAGCCGGCTCGGCGCCGGCACGTGCGCGAGCGTGTCGCTGCCGCGGGTCGAGCCGGTGCCGCGCGCGCCGGAACGTCCGCTGCCGCAGGCCGCGCCGGCGGCGCCGCGGGGCACGGTGCTGTACGTCGAGGACAACGACGTCAATGCGCTCCTCGTCGAGCAGATCCTGGCCCGCTGGGTCGACCTGCGTTTCGTTCGCGCGCACGACGGTGAGAGCGGCCTGGCGCTGGCCCGCAGCCTGCAGCCCGACCTGCTGCTGCTGGACATGCAGCTGCCGGACATCGAGGGAGAGGAAGTCCTGCGCCGCGTGAAGGCGGACGCATCGACCTGCCGCCTGCGCGTGGTGGCCCTGTCCGCCAGCGCGATGCCGGAAGAAGTCGCGCGCGCCAGCCAGCTCGGCGCCGACGAGTACTGGACCAAGCCGCTGTCGGTGGACCGCTTCCTGGCCGATGTCGCTCGCCTGATGGACGAAGCGGCCGCCAACGCGCCGGGCGCCTTGCCCGTCCATCCTTGACCAGCGTCCCTCGGCGCAGTTCTGAAAAATGCACATCGTCGAACTGCTCCATGCCGGGAAGAGCACAACGCCGGGCCGTTGCACCGCGGCGCTCCAGGCGCATGGCGGCCTCGGCCTCGCGGAAGCCAGCAAGGTCACCGACGCAATGCTGGAACGGCAGTACCCCGAGGTGTCGCTGCCGTCGGCCGCGTCGGCACGATCGCTGATCGTCGCGCTGGCGGCCATCGGCGTCGTGGCCCGCTTCGCAGAGGGGCCGGACTACGACCCGCAGCAGCGCCTGGCCGTCGCGCTCGAGTCCGTTCAGGCGCAGTTGGAGCCCGAAGTTCTTCGCACCTGCCGGTCGCTGTCGGCGCATGGCGAATGGGAGCTCGCGCTGTCGCAGGCCCTGGCTCACCTGCCATCGCGGGACGATGCAGGGCCGAGCCCCGGGTTCGTCGCGTTGAGCGAGATCGCCGTCGAGTTCGGCATCCTGCAGAGGAGTACCCCGTGAACGGCGACGCCACGCCGCCGCACCGGCCGGTGGCGGACATCGCGTTCCGCGAAGCCACCGAGGTCGCGTCGAACCGGTTCTACCAGCGCCACGGGTTCGTCCTGGTCGAGCAGGGCGAGTTCGACAACCACTACGTCCGCCACGCCAACGCCGCAGGCTGAGCCCGCCGCGCAGCCCCGCGCTTCAGTTCGCAGCGGGCCGGTGCCGCAGTTCCCGTCGGGTGCGGACCGCGGCGGCCAGGTCGCGAAGCAGGGGTTCCGTCTGCGTCCAGCCCAGGCAGGCATCGGTGATCGACACGCCCGGTCGGAGGTCGGCCTTGGTCTGGCCCTCCAGCAGGTCCTGCCGGCCCGGCTGCAGGTGGCTCTCGATCATCACGCCGGTGATCCGCGCATCGCCGCCGGCGATCTGGCCGGCCACGTCGCGGCCGACGTCGATCTGGCGCTCGTACTTCTTGCTGGAGTTGGCGTGCGAGAAGTCGATCATGACCTGCTCGCGCAGCCCCGAGGCCGCGAGGCCTTCGCAGGCCGCGTTGACGGAGGCCGCGTCGTAGTTCGGGACCTTGCCGCCGCGCAGGATGACGTGGCAATCCTCGTTGCCGCGCGTCTCGAAGATCGCCGCCATGCCCATCTTGGTCATGCCCATGAACGCGTGCGCGGAACGCGCGGCCAGCACGGCGTCGCTCGCGACCTTGATCCCGCCGTCGGTTCCGTTCTTGAAGCCGACCGGGCACGACAGCCCCGACGCGAGCTGGCGGTGGCTCTGGCTCTCGGTGGTGCGCGCGCCGATGGCGCCCCAGGCGATCAGGTCGGAGATGTATTGCGGGGACAGCAGGTCCAGGAACTCGGTGCCGGCCGGCAGGCCCAGGCCGTTCACGTCCAGCAGCAACTGGCGGGCGAGGCGCAGGCCCTCGTTCATGTGGAAACTGCCGTCCAGGCGCGGGTCGTTGATGTACCCCTTCCAGCCGACCGTGGTGCGCGGCTTCTCGAAGTAGACGCGCATGACGACAAGCAGGTCGCTGCGCAGTTCATCGCGGACGGCCGACAGCCGCCGGGCATAGTCCATCGCCTGGTCATGGTCGTGGATCGAGCATGGGCCCACCACCACCAGCAACCGGTCGTCGCGGCCGTGCAGCACGTCGCCGATCTGCTGCCGCGCGCGGGCCACCACCTCCAGCGCCCGCTCCGGGGCCGGCTGCTCTTCCAGCAGCAACGCCGGGCTGATCAGGGCACGCACGGCGCCGATGCGGGTGTCGTCGGTGCGCGTGACGTCGACGATCGAGGGTTCGTCGTTCCGGGCCGGTGCGGTGTTCATTCGTTCGAGGGTTCCGATGTCGATGCGCCGGCAGGGCGGCGAGAAGGGCGGCGAGAGCCTGGCGATCATTTCATGAAACCGCGTGTCCCGGGCGCTCACCGGCGGTGGGCGCTGCGCCGAGCATTGCTTCACGCATCCACCCTGTTCCTGCGCCTCGCAGTCCATCCGTCCGGTCCCGAACCGGCCGCGTTCGCTGCGTACCCTGCTGGGCTGCCATCGATGGCGGCGACGAAGGGAAACGCGATGGTGGATGGCATGGACGACGAAATCGCCGGCAGGGACTTGATGGGGCACCTGGGGCTGGACCGCCCCGCGCCCGGCGAATGCCGGATCAGCGAGTTCATGCTGGAAGGCGACATCCGCATGTTCCTCGAGGTCAGCGAGGACGGCCTGCTGACCATCGCCGCGGCGCTGCCGGGCGAGGTCACCGAGTACGACGACAGCCTGCTCGCGATGTCGCCGGCCGACGTGGTGCTCGGCGACGCGGCCGGCGGCGGTCCGCTGCACATCAGCGCCGATCTCGGCCACCTCACCGTCTGGGTCGACCACCTGCTGGAGACGGGCGACGATGCCCAGGTGCTGGCGCTGCTCGACAGCGTGGCGGCGCAGGCCACCGCGATGGCCGCGGCGCGCGCCTCCCACCAGCGCGGCGCGCCCGCGGCCACGCGCACGAAAGCGATCTCGCTCGCTAAACTGCGGCTCAACGAAGTCCGGAGGCGACGCTCGATGAACCAAGCCCTTTGCCGCGTGCTGTGGATCGACGCCCAGCCGTCCGATGCCGACATCGCGTCGGCCGTGCTGCAAAGCCGGCTGGGGGCCGGTTTCGATGTCCGAACGGCCGCCGGCCTCGACTGCCAGGAGGCCCGCGAGGCCCATTCCGAGGTGATCGTGCTCGCGCTCGGCGCCGATGCGGCCGACGTGGTGCTGGGCTGGCCGGCGCTCGCGGTGGCCACGGCCGACGCGGCGCTGGTGGTGCTGGCGCCCGCGCTGGCCGACGAGCAGGCGCATCGCCTGGTCGAGGCGGGCGTGCAGGACATCGTGTTCCACGCCGACCTCGGCTCGCTCGCGCAGCGGCTGCGGCTGGCGGCCGCGCGCAAGGCCAGCGAGCGCGAGGCGCGCAAGGCCTACGCCACCGACCTGACGACCGGCCTGCCGAACCGCATCCAGCTGATCGAGCACCTGAGCCAGGTGCTGGCGCTGCGCGAGCGCGAACCGGCGCCGGTCAGCCTGCTGGTGTTCCGCATGGACGGCTTCCAGGCCATCGAGGCCGCGCACGGGCTGGAATCGGCCAACGTGGTGCGCCGCAAGGTCGCGGTGCGGCTGCGCGGCGGGGTGCGCGCCAGCGACGTGGTGGCATCGCTCGGCGCCGACGTGTTCGCGGTGCTGCTGCCGTCCACCGAATCGCCGGCCGATGCGCAGCGCGTCGTCGACAAGCTGGTGCGCGTGCTGCGCGATCCGTTCAACGTGGCCGGCATCACGGTGGGCGTGAAGGCGCATGTCGGCGTCGCGCAGTTCCCGCAGGACGGGCAACAGCCCGACGACCTGCTGCGCCATGCGGCCGCCGCGGCGCTGGCGGGGGCCTACGGGCCGCAGGGCGCGGCGAACGACTGAGCGAGCGGGCCCCAGTCCTATTTCTGGATGTCCCCCAGGCACAGGTACTTCACCTCGACGTAGTCGTCGATGCCGTGGTGCGAGCCCTCGCGCCCGAGCCCCGATTGCTTCACGCCGCCGAACGGCACCTCGGCGGTCGAGATCAGCCCGGTGTTGATGCCAACCATGCCGTACTCCAGCGCCTCGCCGACGCGGAAGATGCGGCCGATGTCGCGGCTGTAGAAGTAGCTGGCGAGCCCGAATTCGGTGTCGTTCGCCATCGCGATCGCCTCGGCCTCGGTCTTGAAGCGGAACACCGGCGCCACCGGGCCGAACGTCTCCTCGCGCGCGCACAGCATCCCGGAGGTCGCGTTCGACAGCACCGTCGGCTCGAAGAAGCGGGTGCCGAAGCGGTGCCCGCCGGTCACCAGCGTCGCGCCCTTCGCGGTCGCATCGGCCACGTGCCGCTCGATCTTCTCGATCGCCGCGTCGTCGATCATCGGCCCCTGCGTCACGCCGGCGTCGAAGCCGTTGCCGACCCGGATGGTCTTCGTCTTCTCGGCCAGCTTCGCGACGAACGCGTCGTACACGCCGTCCTGCACGATCAGCCGGTTCGCGCAGACGCAGGTCTGGCCGGCGTTGCGGTACTTGCTGGCCAGCGCGCCTTCGACCGCGCTGTCGAGGTCGGCATCGTCGAACACGATGAACGGCGCATTGCCGCCGAGCTCCAGCGACAGCTTCTTGATGGTGGGCGCGCACTGCTTCATCAGGATGCGGCCGACCTCGGTCGAGCCGGTGAACGACAGGTGGCGCACCAGGTCGCTCTCGCACAGCACCTTGCCGACCGCGATCGACTGTTCGCCGTCGGAAGTGACGACGTTCAGCACGCCCGGCGGCATGCCGGCGCGCTGCGCCAGCTCGGCCACCGCCAGCGCCGACAGCGGCGTCTGCTCGGCCGGCTTGATCACCACCGGGCAGCCAGCGGCCAGCGCCGGCGCGACCTTGCGGGTGATCATCGCGATCGGGAAGTTCCACGGCGTGATCGCCGCGCAGACGCCGACCGGCTGCTTGATCACCAGGTAGCGCTTGCCGTTGTCGGTGGTCGGCACGGTCTCGCCATAGACGCGGCGCGACTCCTCGGCGAACCACTCGATGAAGCTGGCGCCGTAGCCGACCTCGCCCTTCGCTTCGGCCAGCGGCTTTCCCTGCTCGGCGGTCATGATGCGCGCCAGGTCGTCGGCATTCGCCATCAGCAGCTGGAACCACTTCATCAGGATCGCCGCGCGCTCCTTGGCGGTCTTGCCGCGCCACGCCGGCCAGGCCTGGTTCGCGGCGGCCACCGCGGCCTGCGTCTCGGCGGCACCCAGGTTGGCCACATCGACCAGCTTCAGGCTGGTGGCCGGGTCGTTGACGTCGAAGCGAGCCTGGCCGGCGACCCATTCGCCGCCGATCAGCGCGTCGGTCTTCAACAGGCTCGCGTCCTTCAGGGTCGAAAGCGGGGAGGTGTCCATCGTGTCGGTTCCTTCAACGGTCAGCGGCGCGGCACGCCGGGCAGCACGCACAGCATTTCATACAGCAGGTTGGCGCCCAGCAACGCGGTGTTGCCGGACGGGTCGTAGGGTGGCGCGACCTCGACCAGGTCGCCGCCGATCACGTTCAGCCCGTGGCAGCCGCGGATGATCTCCAGCGCCTGCGGCACGCTCAGGCCGCCGACCTCGGGCGTGCCGGTGCCGCCGGCGAACGACGGGTCGATGCCGTCGATGTCGAAGCTGATGTAGACCGGCTGCGCCGGCCCGATGCGTTCGCGCACCTCGGCCATCAACGGCGCGAGCGAGCGGTACCAGACCTCGTGCGCCTGCACGACGGTGAAGCCCTGGGCGCGCGGCCAGTCGAAATCGTCGGCCGCATAGCCGGTGCCGCGCAGGCCGATCTGCCAGACCTTGTCGCACTGCAGCAGGCCTTCTTCGACCGCCCGGCGGAACGGCGTGCCGTGGGCGACCCGCTCGCCGAACATCTCGTCGTTGACGTCGGCATGCGCGTCGACGTGCACCAGCGCGACCGGTCCGTGCCGGCGCGCGACCGCGCGCAGGATCGGCAGCGCGATGGTGTGGTCGCCGCCCAGCGTCAGCGGCTTGCAGCCGGCGGCCAGCACCTCGTCGTAGAACGCGGTGATCAGCGGCAGGGACTTGTCCAGCGAGTAGGTGTTGACCGGCACGTCGCCGAGGTCCGCCACCTGCAGCGCATCGAAGGGCGCGGCCCCGGTCGCCATGTTGTACGGCCGCAGCAGGGCCGATTCGGCGCGGATCTGCCGCGGCCCGAAGCGGGCGCCGGCGCGGTTCGAGGTGCCGATGTCCAGCGGCACGCCGATGAAGGCCGCGTCCAGGCCCCGGGCCGAGCTGGCCGCCGGCAGCCGCATCATCGTCGCGAGACCGGCGAAGCGCGGCATCGCGTTGCCGCCCATCGGCTGGTTCAGCGCCGTCATCGCTTGCGCCCCCGCAGCCACTCCAGCGCGAGCAGCAGCGCGGTGGTGAAGAGGATCAGCAGCGTCGCCACCGCGGCGATCGTCGGCGTGATGTTCTCGCGGATGCCGGTGAACATCTGGCGCGGCAGCGTCACCTGCTCCGGGCCGGCGAGGAACAGTGTCACCACGACCTCGTCGAACGAGGTCGCGAAGGCGAACAGCGCTCCGGAGATCACGCCCGGCGCGATCACCGGCAGCGTGATGCGGAAGAAGGTACGCAGCGGGCTCTCGCCCAGGCTCAGGCTGGCGCGCACCAGGTTGTTGTTGAAGCCCTGCAGCGTGGCCAGCACGGTGGTCAGCACGAAGGGCGCGCCGAGCGCGGCATGCACGATGATCAGCGCGGTGTAGCTGTCGGCCAGGCCGGCCTGGGCGAAGAACAGGTAGGTGCTGACGCCGACCACGACGATCGGCACCACCATCGGCGCGATCAGCAGGCTCATCAGCAGGCCCTTGAACGGGAAGTCGGTGCGCGCGAGGCCGACCGCCGCCAGCGTGCCCAGCACGGTGGCGATCAGCGTGGCGGCCGGCGCGACGATGAAGCTGTTCTTCGCGGCGCGTGCCCATTCGGGCGAGGTGAACAGGTTCTGGTACCACTTCAGCGACCAGCCGGGGATCGGGTAGGCGAGGAAGGAGCTGTCGCTGAACGACAGCGGCATGATCACCAGGATCGGCAGCAGCAGGAAGGCCAGCACGCCGATGCAGGCGACGCGCACGGCCCACCAGCCGGCCTTGTCGAGCGGCGTGGCGTAGGCGGGGAACACAGGCAGGGCGAGCTTCATCCCAGGCTCAATTCCGATTTGACGATGCGACGGTACACGGCATACAGAACCAGCGTTGCCGAGAGCAGCAAAGCCCCCAACCCGCAGGCCATGCCCCAATTGATGTTCACGTTGGTGTACTGGGCGATGTAGTAGCTCAGCATCTGGTCGTCCGCACCGCCCAGCAGGGCCGGCGTCACGTAGTAGCCGATCGACAGGATGAACACCAGCAGCGCGCCGGCGCCGACGCCGGGGAAGGTCTGCGGCACGTAGACGCGAAAGAAGGCGGCCAGCGGCGGGCTGCCCAGCGACACCGCGGCGCGCACGTAGGTGGCGGGCACGCTCTTCATCACGCTGTACAGCGGCAGGATCATGAAGGGCAGCAGGATGTGGGTCATCGCGATGACGACGCCCAGGCGATTGAACAGCAGCGGCAGCGGCTCGTCGACCAGGCCCAGGCCCATCAGGCTGCGGTTCACCAGGCCCTGCGACTGCAGCAGCACGATCCAGGCGGCGACGCGCACCAGGATCGAGGTCCAGAACGGCACCAGCACCAGGATCATCAGCACGTTGGCGCGGCGCGCCGGCAGCGTCGACAGCCACCAGGCGAGCGGATAGCCCAGCAGCAGGCAGCACAGCGTGACGACGGCGCTGATCGCGAAGGTGCGGCCCAGGATGCGGGCGAAGGCGCGCTGGTCCTCGGGCACGCGCTCGACCTGGCCGGCGGCGTCGCGGCGCAGGTCGACGGCGGCCAGCAGGTAGTCGGGCGTCCAGCGCGAGCCGTTCTTGGCGATCGCCTGCCAGTAGCGCGGCTCGGCCCAGCGCTCGTCCAGCGCGAGCAGGCGGGCCCGGGCCGCGGCGGCATCGGTCGCGCCGTCCAGCGGCAGCGCGCGGTAGGTGCCCATCAGCAGCGAGCGGGCGCCGGCGGCGTCGGTGTTCAGCCGCCGCGCCACGGCGCCGGCGTCGGCGCTGTCGGGCAGGCTGCCGAGGTCGGCCAGCAGCGCGGCGAAGGCCTCGGGCGCCGGCACGCCCTGGCGGTCCCAGCCGCCCAGGGCGGCCACGGTGCGCGGCAGGGCGGTCGCGACCTCCGGGTTCTCGACCGCGCGCTTGAGCAGCGCGGCGATCGGCACCAGGAAGGTCAGCAGCAGGAACGCCAGCAGCGGCAGCGTGAGCGAGAACGCCCGCAGCTTGCGCCGCCGGTCGGCGCGCGCCAGTTGCCGGCCCAGCGCGCTGGTCGTCACTGGGCCGCCCACGAGGCGAAGCGCTTCTCCAGTTCCTCTCCCTGGTCGGCCCAGAACTTCAGGTTGAACTGCAGCGCATCCTTCGAGTTCGCCGGCGCGGTCGGCAGGTTGCCCAGCACCTTGGCATCCAGCTGGGCGAGGGCCTTGGTGTTGGTCGGGCCGTAGGCGATGTTCTTCGCGTACTCGGCCTGCGCCTGCGGCGTGCTCGCGAAGGCGATGAACTTCATCGCCGCGTCCTTGTTCGGCGTGCCCTTCGGGACCACCCAGTAGTCCAGGTCGTAGATGCCCCCGGTCCAGGTGATCTTCAGGTTCCTGCCTTCGCGGTTGGCGGCATCGATGCGGCCGTTGTAGACCGTCGTCAGCGCCACGTCGCCGGCCACCAGGAACTGCGGCGGCTGCGCGCCGGCTTCCCACCACTGGATGCTCGGCTTCAGCTCGGTCAGCTTCTTGAAGGCACGCTCGGCGCCGTCCTTGGTCGCCAGCACCTTGTACACGTCGGCCGACTTGACGCCGTCGGCCATCAGCGCGAACTCGAGGTTGTAGCGCGCCCCCTTGCGCATGCCGCGCTTGCCCGGGAATTTCTTCAGGTCCCAGAAATCGGCCCAGCTGGCGGGCGTGCCCTTCAGCTTGTCGCCGTTGTAGGCCATCACCGTGGACCAGACGAAGATGCCGATGCCGCACTCGCTGACGGCCGCCGGCAGCAGGTCGGCCTTGCCGCCCAGCTTGCTGTAGTCGAGCTTCTCGAACAGCCCCTCGTCGCAGCCGCGCGCCACGTCGGGCGATTCGACCTCGACCACGTCCCAGCTCACCTTCTTCGTCTCGACCATGGCCTTGATCTTGGCCTGCTCGCCGTTGTATTCGACCGGCACGACCTTGGTGCCGGTCTTCTCGAAGGGCTCGTAGTAGGCCTTCTTCTGCGCATTCGCGTTCGCGCCGCCGAAGTTGACGACGGTGATCTGCTGCGCGAAGGCGGGCAGCGCCAGGCCGGCGGCCAGCGCGATGCTCAGGATGCTCTTCTTCATGACGTGGGTCCTCTGGGGGTGGGGAGGTGGGAAGGGAATCAGGCGGTGTAGATCCGGGTGTGCTCGGGCGGCAGCTCCAGCCAGGCGGCGTCGCCGGCCTGCGGCGGCGTGCCGCCCGACAGCGGCAGCTTCACCGTCGCCGCGGCCTGGCCCTCGCCGAGCGTGCACAGCAGCCGCAGGTGGTCGCCGTAGTAGATGACGCTGGCGATGCGCGCCTGCAGCAGGTTGCCGCGCTCGGCCGGCGCGGCCGTGTGCAGCAGGATGCGCTCCGGCCGGACGCAGGCCTCGACCGCGGTGCCGACCGCCGCGTCGTTGACGTTGACGCCGGTCAGCACCCGTCCGTCGGTGAGCACCATGCCGCAGCGGTCGCCGCCGGTGTCGACGGGGGCCGCGCGCACGGTGCCGCGGACCACGGTGCTGTCGCCGATGAAGCCGGCCACGAAGCGGTTCGCGGGCGCCTCGTACATGGCCTCCACCGGTGCCAGCATCTGCACCTCGCCGTCGTTGAAGACGGCCACGCGGTCGCTCATCGTCAGCGCCTCGCCCTGGTCGTGGGTGACGTAGACGAAGGTGATGCCGAGCTGGCGGTGCAGCTCCTTCAGCTCGATCTGCATGTGCTCGCGCAGCTGCTTGTCGAGCGCGCCCAGCGGCTCGTCCATCAGCACCAGCTGCGGTTCGAACACCAGCGCCCGCGCCAGCGCGACGCGCTGCTGCTGGCCGCCCGAGAGCTGCGCCGGGGAACGGTCGGCCAGGCCGTTCAGCCGCACCATGTCCAGCGCCTTCGCGACCCGGCGCGCCTGCTCGTCGCGCGACAGCCCGCGCACCGTCAGCGGATAGGCCACGTTCTGCCCGACCGTCAGGTGAGGGAACAGCGCGTAGTTCTGGAACACCATGCCGAAGTGCCGCTTGTGCGGTGGCGTGCGCGTGATCGGCCTGCCGTCGAGCAGGATGTCGCCGGCGGTCGGCGACTCGAAGCCGGCCAGCATCATCAGCGTCGTCGTCTTGCCCGAGCCGGACGGCCCGAGCAGGGTCAGGAACTCGCCGCGGCGGATGTCCAGGTCGAGCTGGCGCACCACCAGGTGGCTGCCGTCGTACGTCTTCTGCACGCCGCGAAAGCGCACCAGCGGCTCGGCCGGCGCACCCTGCACGGCGGCCGCCGGCCGGGAGGCCGGGGCGGGGGAGGGCTCGGACAACACGGGCATGCGCACCTCGTTCAACGCAAAGCGGCGAAACTGTCGGCCAGCAGCTGCAGGCCTTCGTCGACCAGCGCGTCCTCGGCCGTCAGCGGCACCAGCACGCGGATCACGTTGCCGTGGGTGCCGCAGGACAGCAGTATGAGCCCGCGCCGCGCGGCCTCGGCGACCACCCGGCGGGTCAGCTCGGCAGCCGGCTTCGCGAGGTCGCCGTCGTCGAAGAGCTCGATCGCCACCATCGCCCCCAGCCCGCGCACGTCGCGCACCTGCGGCACCTGCCGGGCGATGCGCGCGAGGCCGGCCACCAGCCGCTCGCCCAGCCGCCGGCTGCGCTGCAGCAGCTGCTCGTCGTCGAACACCTTCAGCACCGCCAGCGCGGCGGCGCAGCCGATTGGCGAGCCGGCATAGGTGCCGCCCAGGCCGCCGGGGCCGGGTGCGTCCATCACCTCGGCGCGGCCGACCACGCCGGCGATCGGGAAGCCGCCGGCCATCGACTTGGCGGTGGTGATCAGGTCGGGTGCCACCGGCCACTGCTCGCTCGCGAACCAGGTGCCGGTGCGGCCGGCGCCGGTCTGCACCTCGTCGGCGATCAGCAGGATGCCGTGGCGCTCGGCCAGCGCCTTCAGCCGGGCGATGAACTCGGGCGGCGCGACGTGGAAGCCGCCCTCGCCCTGCACCGGCTCGACGATGAAGGCGGCGACCCGCTCCGCCTCGATGTCGTTCCGGAAGATCGTCTCGACCGACTGCAGCGCGGCGTCGACGCTGACCCCGTGCAGCGCGTTCGGGAACAGCGCATGGAAGGTGTCTCCGGGAAAGGGTCCGAAGCCGGTCTTGTAGGGAGCGACCTTGCCGGTCAGGCCGAGCGTCAGCATGGTGCGGCCGTGGTAGCCGCCCGTGAAGGCGATGACCCCGGGCCGGCCGGTGAACGAGCGGGCGATCTTGACGGCGTTCTCCACCGCCTCGGCGCCGGTGGTGAGGAACAGCGATTTCTTCGCGAACGCGCCGGGGGCCAGCGCGTTCAGCCGCTCGGCCAGCTCGACATAGGGTTCGTAGGCCAGCACCTGGAAGCAGGTGTGGGTGAAGCGGTCGAGCTGCGCCTTCACCGCGGCGATCACGTCCGGATGGCCGTGGCCGGTGTTCAGCACCGCGATGCCGCCGGCGAAGTCGATGTAGCGCCGCCCCTCGACGTCCCAGACCTCGGCGTTGCGGCCGCGGCTGACGAATATCGGGTGCGCCTGGCCGACACCGCGGGCGATTGCAGCGTGGCGGCGGGCCATCAGGGCGGCGTTGGTCAGGTCGGCTTCGCGTTGCATGCGTTTCACCCGTGTCAGGAAAATGCGATCGGCGGACTGTAGGGACGGCGTCCGGGGGCCGCCATGTACAGACAGTGCGGCGATTCGGTGTACTGTGCTGGCCGGGGGGCCTGTACATGCAAGCCCTAATCGGTGCACCGGCACGCAGCCGTGCACCAGGAAGTACCGCCCAGCCCTGCCACGCCGATGTTCACGCTGAACCCGAACTCCCCGATGCCGCTGGTCGGCCAGATCGTCGATGGTTTCCGCCGCATGATCGCGGACCAGTCGCTCAAGCCCGGGGCCAAGCTGCCCTCGATCCGGGCCTTCGCCGCGTCGCGCGGCGTCAGTGTCTTCACCGTCGTCGAGGCCTACGACCGGTTGGTGGCGCAGGGCTGGCTGGTGTCGCGCGCGAATGCCGGCTTCTTCGTCAAGCGCCGCAGCGACGGCCCGGCAGCCGGCGCGGGGCCGAAGCCGGTGGCCGACCTGCGCTTCGACGCGCAGTGGTACCTGAAGCAGATCTTCGAGAACCGCAACCTGGCGCTGAAGCCCGGCTGCGGCTGGCTGCCGCACGACTGGCTGTTCGAGGACGGCGTGCGGCGCAGCCTGCGGCAGATGGCCGCCGACGGGGCCGAGCTGGGCGGCTACGGGCTGCCGCACGGGCACATGGCGCTGCGCATCCTGGTGGCCGAGTCGCTGGCCGAGCACCAGATCGCGGTCAGCGCCGAGCAGGTGCTGCTGACCCAGGGTTCCAGCCAGGCGCTCGACCTGGTGGCGCGCCGGCTGCTCAAGCCTGGCGATCCGGTGCTGGTCGACGACCCCGGCTACCCGAACCTGATGTTCATGCTGCGTTTCCTGGGGGCGCGGCTGATCGGCGTGCCGCGCACGCCCGCCGGCTACGACCTGCAGGCGCTGGAGGCCCTGCTGGCCGAGCACCGGCCGAAGGTCTTCTTCACGCAGCCGCGGCTGCAGAGCCCGACCGGTTCGGTGACGCCGCTGGCCCAGCTGTACCGGCTGCTGCAGCTGGCCGAGGCGCACGACCTGACCCTGGTCGAGAACGACATCTGCGCCGACATGGACCCGGAGCCGCGGCCGTCGCTCGCGAGCCTGGACCAGCTGCGCCGGGTGGTCTACGTCGGCAGTTTCTCGAAGACGATCTCGCCGAACATCCGCGTCGGCCACGTCGTCGCGCGGCCGGACCTGCTGGACGAGCTGGCGCAGCTGAAGATGGTGTCGGGGCTGACCTCGTCCGACATCACCGAGCGGCTGGCCTTCGGCGCGCTGACCGAGGGGCGCTGGCGCAAGCACCTGAAGTCGGTGCGCGACCGGCTGGCCGATGCGCATGGCCGGATCGCCCAGCGGCTCACCGGCCTGGGCTTCGAGCTGTTCGGCGAGCCGAAGGCGGGCATGTACCTGTGGGCGCGGCACCCGGACCTGACCGACGGCGCCGAGCTGTCGCAGCAGGCGGTAGGCGACGGCATCATGCTCGGGCCCGGCCAGCTGTTCCTGGTCGAGCCGCGGCCGACCGGCTGGCTGCGCTTCAATGTCGCCTTCAGCGACGACGAGCGCTTGTACCGCTTCCTGGCGGCGCAGATCCGGCTCCAGGAAGCCGCGTAGGTTCTGTCTGCGATCCTGGCGCGATCTGCGCGAGCGAAGGCGCGGGCGGGCGCCACAGCCTCCCCCCACGCGCCTTCACGCATCCATGCCCCCGTTTCCTATAATCGTCGGTTCCCCCGAGCCAGCCCCGCCAACCGAGAAAGAACCGGATGAAAGCCTCCGAGATCCGCGACACCTTCCTGAAGTTCTTCGAATCGAAGGGCCACACCATCGTCGCGTCCAGCCCGCTGGTGCCCGCCAACGACCCGACGCTGATGTTCACCAACTCGGGCATGGTGCAGTTCAAGGACGTGTTCCTCGGCAGCGACAAGCGCCCCTACGTGCGCGCCGCATCGGTCCAGGCCTGCCTGCGCGCCGGCGGCAAGCACAACGACCTCGAGAACGTCGGCTACACCGCGCGCCACCACACCTTCTTCGAGATGCTGGGCAACTGGAGCTTCGGCGACTACTTCAAGCACGATGCGTTGACCTGGGCCTGGGAGCTGCTGACCAAGGTCTACAAGTTGCCGGCCGACAAGCTGTGGGCCACCGTCTACATCGACGATGACGAGGCCTACGACATCTGGACGAAGGTGATCGGCCTGCCGCCCGAGCGGGTGGTGCGCATCGGCGACAACAAGGGCGCGAAGTACGCCTCCGACAACTTCTGGATGATGGCCGACACCGGCCCCTGCGGCCCGTGCTCGGAGATCTTCTACGACCACGGCCCCGACGTTGCCGGCGGCCCGCCCGGCTCGCCCGATGCCGACGGCGACCGCTACATCGAGATCTGGAACAACGTGTTCATGCAGTTCGACATGCAGCCCGACGGCAGCATCAAGAAATTGCCGGCGCCCTGCGTCGACACCGGCATGGGCCTGGAGCGCCTGGCGGCCATCCTGCAGCATGTGCACAGCAACTACGAGATCGACCTGTTCGACCGGCTGATCCGTGCCGCGTCGCGCGAGACCGGCGAGAAAGACCTGTCGAACAAGAGCCTGCGCGTGATTGCCGACCACATCCGCGCGACCGCCTTCCTGGTCAGCGACGGCGTGATCCCGAGCAACGAGGGCCGCGGCTACGTGCAGCGCCGCATCATCCGCCGCGGCATCCGCCACGGCTACAAGCTCGGCCAGAAGAAGCCTTTCTTCCACAAGCTGGTGGCCGACCTGGTCAGCGAGATGGGCGCGGCCTACCCGAAGCTCGCCGCCGACCAGCAGCACATCACCGACACGCTGAAGGCCGAGGAAGTGCGCTTCTTCGAGACGCTGGCCAACGGCATGGAGATCCTCGACGCCGCGTTGGCCGGCGGCCAGAAGACGCTGCCCGGCGACGTCGCGTTCAAGCTGCACGACACCTACGGCTTCCCGCTCGACCTGACGCAGGACGTCTGCCGCGAGCGCGGGGTCGAGGTCGACGAGGTCGGCTTCGGCGCCGCGATGGAACAGCAGAAGGCGGCCGGCCGCGCGGCCGGCAAGTTCAAGATGGCCCGCGCCGTCGAGTACACCGGCGCCGGCCATGCGTTCACCGGCTACGAGCACCTCGAGGAGAATGCCGTCGTCGCCGCGCTCTACCAGGAAGGCAGCCCGGTGCAGCAGCTGCTCGAAGGCCAGACCGGCATCGTCGTGCTCAGCGTCACGCCGTTCTATGCCGAAAGCGGCGGCCAGGTCGGCGACCAGGGCTCGCTGAGCGCCGAGGGCGCGCTGTTCGGCGTGCAGGACACCCAGAAGATCAAGGCCGACGTGTTCGGCCACCACGGCGTGATGAGCCAGGGCAAGCTGTCGGTCGGCGACACCGTCACCGCGCGCGTCGACGGCCAGCTGCGCGCTGCCACGGTGCGCAACCACAGCGCGACCCACCTGATGCACAAGGCGCTGCGCGAGGTGCTGGGCACGCACGTGCAGCAGAAGGGCTCGCTGGTCGATGCCGAGAAGACCCGCTTCGACTTCGCGCACAACGCGCCGGTCACGCCGCAGCAGATCGCCGAGATCGAGCGCCGAGTCAACGACGAGATCCTCGCCAACGCCGCCACGCAGGCGCGCGTGATGGACATCGAGTCGGCGCAGAAGACCGGCGCGATGATGCTGTTCGGCGAGAAGTACGGCGAGACGGTGCGGGTGCTCGACATCGGCAGCAGCCGCGAGCTGTGCGGCGGCACGCACGTGCACCGCACCGGCGACATCGGCCTGTTCAAGGTGGTCGGCGAAAGCGGCGTCGCAGCCGGCGTGCGCCGCATCGAGGCGGTGACCGGTGCCAACGCGCTGACTTACCTGCAGACGCTCGAAGGCACGGTGCACCAGCTCGCCGCCACGCTGAAGGCCGCGCCGACCGAGGTGCCGCAGCGGCTGGCCCAGGTGCTGGAGCAGGTGCGCGCGCTCGAGAAGGAGCTCGGCGCGGTGAAGGGCAAGCTGGCCTCGTCGCAGGGCGACGAGCTGGTGTCGCAGGCCGTCGACGTGCAGGGCCTGAAGGTGCTGGCCGCGACGCTGCAGGGCGCCGATGCGAAGACGCTGCGCGACACGATGGACAAGCTGAAGGACAAGCTGAAGACCGCGGTGATCGTGCTGGCCGCGCTGGACGGCGGCAAGGTCCAGCTGGCCGCCGGCGTCACTGCCGACAGCGTCGGCAAGGTCAAGGCGGGCGAGCTGGTCAACTTCGTCGCGCAGCAGGTCGGCGGCAAGGGCGGCGGCAAGGCCGACCTGGCGATGGCCGGCGGCACCGATGCGTCGCAGCTGCCGCAGGCGCTGGCCTCGGTGCAGGCCTGGGTTGCGGCAAAGCTATAGGCCTGGTGAACTGGCAAGCATGGTGACCTGGCAGGTGCGCCTGTGCCGTCCTGAAGACGAGGCCGGCGTCATCGCGCTGTGGCAGGCCTGCGGCCTGACCCGGCCGTGGAACGACCCGTCGAAGGACATCGCGCGCAAGTTCGCCGAGCAGCCCGAGCTGTTCGCGGTGGCCGAGAGTGCGGGCGGGGTGGTCGGCAGCGTGATGGCCGGCTACGACGGCCACCGCGGCTGGATCAACTACCTCGCCGTCGCGCCGAAGCTGCAGCGCGGCGGCCTCGGCCGCGCGCTGGTCGACTGGGCCGAGCTGCGGCTGCGCGAGCGCGGCTGCCCGAAGATCAACCTGCAGATCCGTCGCGGCAACACTGCGGTGATCGCGTTCTACGAAAGCCTCGGCTTCTCCGAAGACGACGTGATGAGCATGGGCAAGCGGCTCGAGCGCGACGACTGAACGCGCCCGCGGCTCGCCACCGGCCCGCACCCCCTGACATTTTGACCCTCGGACAGACCCTCTTGTGCCGGGTCTGCCGAGAGCCGATAAGCAACTTGTCGAACGCGCGGCGATATCTCGCGGCGCCGGCGATCCGAGCTGGACTGCCTTGACAGGAGGTGTCTCATGAGGATTCGAACGCTGGTCGAAATCCGCGCCTGCGTGCGCGCCCTGATGCCGGTGATGGTGGCCGCCGCGGCGCTCGCGGCACCGCCCTCCGCCGGCCCGGCCCGGGCCGCCGACGGCAGGCCCGCCGCACCGCTGGCCGAAGCGCAGCAGGTGGTCGCGTCGGCGGTGCGCTGCGGCGACGAGCCCCGCGTCGACACCGGCCCGCCGGCGCAGCCCGGCAAGTCCATCGCGATGGTGATCGAGGACCTGCGCAACGGCGGCGTGCTGGCGGCCTCGCTGGGCCTGCGCGAGGCGGCCGCGGCGATCGGCTGGAACGTCAAGGTGTTCGACCTCGGCGGCATCGTCGCCAACCGCGACAAGGTCATGCAGGAGGTGATGGCCTTCCGTCCCGACGGCATCGCGCTGATGGGCGGGCTGACGCTCGAAGGCTCGTCGACCAAGGGCTACGGCCCCTACGACCTGACGCCGTTCGAGCGGCGCGGCATCGTGCTGGTCAGCTGGCACGCGAACCCGTGGCCCGGCCCGATCGCCGGCACGCCGGTGCGCACCAACGTGACCAGCGATCCGCTGCTGGTCGCGCGCATGGCGGCCTCGAAGGCGATCATCGACGCCGGCGGGCGGGCCGGCGTGGTGATCTTCACCGACTCCAAGCTCGGGATGGCGATGACCAAGGCGCATGCGATGGCCGAGGTGGTGCGCGCCTGCAAGGAGTGCCAGGTGCTCGAGATGCTGGACGTCGGCATGGAGGAAACCGGCTCGCGCATGGCCGCCGTCACCGCCCAGCTGCTGCAGCGCTACGGCAAGCGCCTGACGCATGCGCTGGCCGTCAACGACATCTACTTCGACTACATGGTGCCGGCGCTGATCACCGCGCAGCAGCCCGGCGCCGGCGTGCGGCTGATCTCCGGCGGCGACGGCAGCTCGTCGGCCTTCCTGCGCATCGCGGCCAAGTCGTTCCAGACCGCGACCGCCGCCGATCCGCTGAACCAGCAGGGCTGGCAGACGGTCGACGAGCTGAACCGGCTGTTCGCGCACCAGCCGACCAGCGGCTTCGTCGCGCCGCCGCGCCTGGTCACCTCGGAGAACATCGCCTGCGAAGGCGGCTCGCGCATGCTGTACGACCCCGACAACGGCTACCGCGACGCCTACAAGCGGATCTGGAAACGCTGACCCCCGCGGGACGGTTGCTCCGTGAAGCGGCGCCAACTGTTGCCCCACTCGCTTCGGCGGCAGTTCGCGCTCGCGCTGGCCGGCCTGGCGCTGATCTTCGGGGCCGGCGGCATCTTTGCGCTGTATGCCGTGCGGGAGGTGGCCGTGGCCTCGCGGCAACTGGCCGAGGAGCGCCTGCTGCGCGTGCGGCTGGCGCAAGACCTGGTGGCCGAAACCGCGACCATCGCGCTCGATGCGTCGCAGCTGATCCATGCCGACACCGGCATCGCGCTGCACCGCAGCTTCGAGCGCATGGAAACGCACCTGCGCAACTTCGATGCGATCGTGACGCAGATCAGCACCACCAATGGCGACCTGGTGGTGCTCGACCTGCACCAGGCCAGCCAGCTGCTGCGCAACTCGGCCAACGTGGCCACGCAGTTGCGCGAGGATTCGCTGAACACCGAGCTGCGCTGGCGGGCGCTGATGGAAGAGCGCTTCGGCCGGCCCGAGGCGCCGGCCCCGCCCGACCGGCTGCCGCTGCTGGCGTTGCTGTACCAGTTGCGCGGCGCGACGCGGCCCGACGAGCTGGAGGCGTTGAACGCACGGTTGCCGGCGCTGATGGGCCCGGCGGCGCGGCAGCCGGGGCTGGCGGCCGACGTGCGCGAGCTGTTCGCGATGCGCGACAAGCTGATCGGCCAGCAGCGGATGATCACCGGGCTGCGCGACGAGATCAGCCGCCAGTCGCAGGCCATGGGAGCGGCGGCCGGCACCTGGTCGACCGCGTCGGCCATCGCGTACCGCGAGGCGGTGCAGCAGGTGGTCGACGCGTCCGAGCGCCACCAGCGCTGGATCTTCGCGCTGTTCATCGGCAGCGTGCTGGCGGCCGTTGCGGTGGCACGGGTCTTCCTCGGCCACCATGTGATCGGCCGGCTGCAGGAGGTGAGCCAGCACCTGCGCAGCGACCACCCGCAGGCGCTGGCGGGGGACGGGCGCATGACCGAGCCGGTGACGGTGCCGGTGCAGGGCGAGGACGAGATCGGCGGCATGGCGCGCGCAGTCGAGCGCTTCCTCGAGGACCGGCGGCAGCTGGCGCAGACGCGGGCGTCGCTCGAGATCGAGCAGCAGCGGCTCGCGGCCATCATCGACCACACGGCCGACGGCATCCTGGTCGTGCGCGGCGAGCGCGTGCTGCAGCTCAACCCGGCCGGCGAGCGCATGTTCGGCCGGGCCGCGCCGCAGCCGGCGGGGCTCGTGGTCGGCGACCTGCTGTCGGAGCTGGACCCGCCGCTCGACGTGGAGCAGGCCTTGCCGCGCAGCGCGATGGGGCAGCACGGCGAGCGGCGTTTCCCGGTCGAGGTGTCGGTGAGCCGGATGTCGGTGCAGGAGGGCGCAGGCGGCGACGGTGCGCTGCGCGTGCTGGTGGTGCGCGACGCGACGCTGCGCCGCGCCGCCGAGCAGCAGCTCACCGCGGCACGCGACGCGGCGATCGCGGCACAGCGCGCGCAGACCACCTTCCTCGCCAACATGAGCCACGAGCTGCGCACGCCGTTGAACGGCATCCTCGGCTACACGCAGATCCTGCGGCTGGACCCGACGCTCGACGAGCAGCAGGCCGCCGGCCTGAAGACCATCCAGAGCAGCGGCGAGCACCTGCTGATGCTGATCAACGACATCCTCGACATCGCGAAGATCGAGGCCGGGCGGCTCGACCTGGTGCCGGCGCCGGTCCACCCGGCCAGCTTCTTCGGGATGATCGGCGACCTGATCCGCATCAAGGCTCAACAGAAGAACCTGGAATTCGCGCTCGAGATCCACGGCGAGCTGCCCGATGCGATGGAGATCGACGAGCGGCGGCTGCGCCAGGTGCTGCTGAACCTGCTGGGCAACGCCGTCAAGTTCAGCGACCACGGACAGGTGCAGCTGATCGTCCAGCTGCTCGGCGTGGAAGACGACCGGGCCCGGCTGCGCTTCGAGGTCTGCGATTCCGGCATCGGCATGGATGCCGGGCAGTTGCAGCGGCTGTTCCAGCCCTTTGCGCAGGTGCACGATGCGGCGCGCCGGGTGGCCGGCAGCGGGCTGGGCTTGTCGATCAGCCGGCAGCTGGTGCGCATGATGGGCGGCGACATCCTGGTGCGCAGCGTGCCCGAGGAGGGCAGCGTGTTCTGGTTCGAGCTGGCGGTGCAGGTGCCGCAGACGGTGGCCGGCACCGCGCGCGTCGAGCGCAGCGCGATCGGCTATGCCGGCGCGCCGCGCAGCGTGCTGATCGTCGACGACGTTGCCGAGAACCGCGAGATGCTGGCCTGGCTGCTGCGGCTGCTCGGCTTCCAGATCGACGAGGCGGACAACGGCCAGACGGCGATCGCGCGGGCGCAGGCCAAGAAGCCGGACCTGATCCTGATGGACATGATGATGCCGGTGATGGACGGGCTGCAGGCCACGCGGCACATCCGCGCGGATGAGAGCCTGAAAGAGGTGCCGATCATCGCGATCTCGGCCAGCGTGACGGCCGAGGACCGGCAGAAGTGGGTCGCGTCCGGCGGCAACGGCTTCGAGGCCAAGCCGGTGCGCCGCGAGAGCCTGCTGCGGCAGATGGGCGAGCTGCTCGACCTGACCTGGCTCTACCGCGACGGGGAGGGCGATGCGGCGGCGCCGCCGGCGGAAGGCGAGCCGCTGGCGCCGGAGTCGATTCCGGCCGCCGATGAACTGCAGGAACTGCACCGGTTGACGCTGGCCGGCAACATGGCGGCGATCTGCGACGAGGCCGAGCGCCTGGCGCAGGCCGAGGCGCGCTACCGGCCGTTCGCCGACCGGGTGCGGCGCCTCGCGAACGAATACCAGGTGCGGGCGCTGGCGACGCTGGTGAAGGAGAGCCTCGCACCGCGGTCAGATCCCCGTTCGAGCTGAATCAGCCCCGCGTTCCCGAGCTGAGGACACTCATTCGGCCGCCGCAGACTCGTTCTCCGTGTGCCGGTCAGGCTCCGTGGTGCGGAGGATTTCGTTCAGGACGGACGTGGCGTAATTCCCGGCGAGCAAAGAGAACGTGAGCACCAGTTGATCGGCTTGCGGCCATTCCCATGACATGTCCGCCGGGCTCGCCACCAGGGCGCGGCGCTCCTGATCCAGGCCGGCGTGCTCCATGCCGTCGCACAAGGTGGCGTGACGTTCAGCCACTCCGTTTTCCAGGGCCTGCGCCTGCTCGGTGGCGATCACGCGGCCCCGTCCCCAGAGCGGTCCGGTGGGCCGGCCCGCCTCGTCCATCACGTCACCGGGCAGGGTCTTGCCCCAGAGTCCCTGCCGAATTCGCAGCGCCAGCACTTCATTGAAGACGAAGGAGCGCACCGCCGACAGGTAGATGCCCTTTTTCTTCGGGTGGCGCACGCGGATTTCGCGCGCCAGCATGGCGCGGCCCTGTTCGACGTTGCCGCCGTCGTGGCCGAAACGCTGAGCGCCGAAGTAGTTGGGCACGCCCTGTGACGCAACGGCCTTCAGATTGGCCTCGATGGCGTCGCGGTCGCCGGTCACGTCACGCAGCACGATGCGGAACCGGTTGCCCTTCAGATCGCCGGGGCGCAGTTTTTTCACGTTGCGGCTCTGGCTCAGTACCTTGAATTCCGGATGCTGAAGCCGGGTCAGGTCGGGCGTCTCGCCCTTCGGCAGATAGATGCTGAACCACTGACGGGTGATGGCGTAGCGGTCCTTGAGGCCGGCATAGCCGACGTCCCTTTCCTGCACGCCGGCCGCCTCGGCCAGCTGCTGGGCGACGAAGGCGGTGTTGGCACCGTTCTTTTCGATGTCCAGCCAGATGTGTTCGCCCTCACCGGAGGGCAGCTGCAGCGGCAGTTCGGTCACGATGAAATCCTCGTTGCGGAGTTTCAGGGTGGCGCTGGCGCCGCTGGCCGCATAGGCGTTGGGCCATTGCGGCAAGGTCGTGTATGGAGCGTCGGTCATGGGCAGTCTGATGGCACCAGCCGGCCGGAGACAGGGACAGGCCGGCCAGCCGGCCAGTATGTCGCGGTTCGGCCGGAAGTTGCCATCGAGCCGCTTGCGAAGCGGGCTACTCCGGTTTCACGCCGGCTTCACGCACCACCTGCGCCCAACGGGAGGTCTCGCTGCGGATGAACGCTTGCAGCGCAGCCGGCGTCATGTCGCCGGCAGTCACGCCTTGCTCCGCGAAACGCGCCTGGACATCGGCGGAGTGCACTGCGGCGTTCACCTCCTTGTGCATGCGCTCGAGCACCGCGGCGGGCGTGCCGTGCGGGGCCATCAGTGCAAACCAGGTCGTCATCTCGTAGCCGCGCAAACCTGCCTCCGCGAGTGTCGGCAGGTCCGGATAATTTCCGACCCGCTTCGACGAGGTGACGGCCAGCGCGCGCACCTTGCCCGAGCGAACATACGGTGCTGCCGACGGGCTGGTTTCCAGCGCGATCTGGATCGTGCCCCCAATCAGGTCCGCCATCATTGGTGCGCCGCCCTTGTAGGGCACGTGCGTGAGCTGCGTCCCGGTCATCGAGCGGAACAGTTCGCCGGCGAGATGCTCGGTGCTTCCAGGTCCGGCTGAGCCGAAGGTCACCGTGCCGGGGTTCGCTTTGGCGTACGCGATCAGCTCCCCCACGTTCTGCGCGGGCACCGACGGATGCACGATGAGCAGGTTCGGCGTCGTGCCGATCAGGCCGACGGGGTCGAAGTCGCGAGTGAGTTCGTAGGTCAGGCCTTTGTAGAGGCTCGGTGCGATCGCGTGCGCGATGGCTGTCATCAGGAAGGTGTGGCCGTCCGGCGCGGCCCGTGCCGCGAGCGAAGCGCCCAGCGTGCCGCCAGCTCCCCCCCGGTTGTCCACGATCACCGGCTTGCCCAGCGCGGCCTGCAACTTCTGGCCGACGATGCGCGCGAGGATGTCGTTGGTTCCGCCCGCCGAGAACGGGACGATGATGGTGATCGGTTTCGAGGGCCACGCGTCGGCGGCAGCCGCGGTGCCGAATGCGTTGCCAAGCCCGATCAAGGCCAGCGAGGCCAGGAAGGTGCGGCGGATGTTCGTGCTCATGTCTGTCTCCTGTTGAGGCGGTCAATTCTGGCGCGCCGCAGGCACCAGGCCTGTGTCGCGGATGACGGACGCGTTCTGCGGCGCGGCGAGAAACTGAAGGAAGCCCCGCGCTTCTTGCTGGTGCTCGCTCGAGGCGACGATCGCCGCGGCGAACTGCGTCACGCGCTGCACTTCATCGGGCAGGTCGCCCACGATGTCGATCCCGGCGACGGCGAGCAGTTCGCTGCGTTGCTGGCATCCGAATTCCGCCTCGTGCCTGGCCACGATCTCACCCACCGGTGTCGCGGGGATCTTCCGCCCTTTGCCGCGCAGCTGCTCGGCAATGCCGAGCTTGGGCAGCAGCTCGTGTTCGATGTATTCGCCGCTGGCGCTGTCGGACCATGCAACGGAGCGCGCGGACAACAGGGCTGCCCGCAGCCCCGCAACCGTGTGGATGTCCGGGGCGGGCGAGCCGCGAGCGACCGCACAGGCAATGGTGGAGTCGGCGAGCACCACCTTGCTGCCCGGGACCAGCGCTCCGGAGGCCATCAACGGGTCCAGCGCGTCGGCCACCATGATCACGACGTCGATCGGTTCGTGACGGGCCAGCCGCGCCGGGATGGCGTTGGAAGTCTGGCCCATGGAAGGTCCCCATTCGGAGCGCACGCTGCGCGATGGATCGGCCTGCCACGTCTGGACGAGCTGCTTGTAGGCGGCCGCGAAGCCGCCGGAAGACACCACGTTGAGCGTGTCGGCGAGCGCTGCGCCGGCCGCGAGGGTCAGCGTCAATGCCACGCACGCGCTGCGGGCAAGAGGCGGGATGTGGGGTCGCACGGCGGTACCTGGTTGCTGTCGTGGCCGAATGATCTGCCTCGCCGCATGCTGCAACAAGTGCAATGCTCACTACAATTGTTGCGTGCAGCGCATCAATTTCGATCTGCAGCAATTGCAGGCTTTCGTCGCCGTCGCGGACCGGCAGGGATTTCGTGCGGCCGCGGAGGACATCCACCTGTCTCCCGCCGCGCTGAGCCGCCGCGTCGAACGCCTCGAGCAACTGCTCGGGGCGCGCCTGTTTCAGCGCACCACGCGGGAGGTGCGTCTGACCCGCGTGGGCGAAGCGTTCCTGTCGCGCGCACGCGCCGCGCTCGACGACCTGGAAGCGGCCGTGCTGGGGATCAACGAGATGTCGGCGCGCCATGCGGGGCGTGTCACGGTCGCGTGCCTGCCCAGTGGCGCGAACACGCTGATGCCGGCGGCAATCGCGTCGTTCGCGAGGCAGATGCCGCATGTGCGCATCCGCGTGATGGACGAAGGCATGAACGATGTCGCCGCGAGCGTGCAGTCCGGCGAGGCGGATTTCGGACTCGGTTTCCGCGCCGCGCCGGACGGGGGACTGACGTTCGAAGCGCTTTGGGACGATCCTTACGTGCTGGCGCTGCGCCGCGATCATCCGCTGGCGCGCAGGCGCCGCGTGTCTCTCGCGGACCTCGCCGACGAGCGCTGGCTTTCGCTTGCACGCACGAGCAGGAACCGGCAAGTGCTCGATGAATATTTCGACGAGGAGAGGCGCCCGCCTCAGCCTTGGTTGGAGGTGAGCCACGTGGCGACGCTGCTGGCCATGGTGGAAGCCGGGCTCGGTATCGGCATGGTCCCTTCCATGGCACTGGAGCGCAGTCATGCGGTGCTCAAGGGAGTCGTCATCGCCGACGCGAGCCCGACGCGTCGCATTGGCTTGCTGAGTCTGGAAGGCGGGCGCCTCAAACCCGTGGCGCAGCGCTTCTACGATCAGCTCAAAGCGATGATTGGTACGCGGCTCGCCCATCGTTAGCGAGCCGGGTTGCGTACCGGCGCGTCAGTCGTTCATGGTCGCACCGCTGTGTTTCCGCGACACGGTGCCCGCATCAGCGACAGCGGACTCGAGGTCTTCCCCGCCCACTGATCTTCCCGTTTGGGAGCCTGCGCTGCGATAGGTGTCCGGCTAAAGGGCTTTCACCACGAAGGCGTGCAGCTCGGCGAACAGCCCGTCGCGAAGGCGCCAGACGTCCGAGTAGTTGTGAAGGACGGCCTTTCCGTGCGCATCCGGCACGGTGATCTCGCCGAGCGCGACCAGGAAGTCGCCTTCAGCCACCGTGCGCTGGAGCGTGAAGGACGGGGGCTCCTTGTAGTTTTCCAGCATCCATTGGCGGACCGCCTGCTTCCCCGTGAGCACCTGGTCGCCCTCGAAGGTCCAGGCCGTGTCGTCCGTGCAGAACGCCAGGGCGGCATCGAAGTCGAGCTTGAGGATGGCGGCATTCATCTTTTCCAGCGTGGTCTTGGGCGCTTCGGGCATGCGTGATCTCCTCGCAAGAGTGGGTCGCGGCATGGCACTGTAAGCAGTTCATCAATCCACGGCAGCCTTCGGGGCATGGCGGCGGTCGGCGATGGCCGATGATTGCAGCAACTGCACTGGCCATCCCGGATCTCAGCCGTTGTCGCCCAACATCTCGCGCAATCGCGCGCGCCGGCGTTCCAGATCGTCGATCTGCGTCTCGATGAGGGCCAGCCGCTCGCGTTGCGTCGACAGGGTCTGCTCGCAGGGTGAGGCGCCTTCGATCAGCAGCATGCAGCCGGGGAAGGTCCGGATCTCGTCAAGGCTCAGCCCGGCGGCCAGGAGCCTCTGGATCTGGCGCACCTGCGCAGCTGCATCGGACTCGAATTTCCTGTAGCCGTTCTCTGCGCGCGAAGATTTCAGCAGGCGCAGGGCGTCGTAATGACGAATCGCGCGCACGCTGATACCGGTGAGGCGGGACAGCGCGCCGATGGTGAGCAATCCAACAGGCTTCATGAGGATTTGATGGCGACGGCTTGACCCTGACACGGACGTGAGGCTCGACAGTCAGCGCCCTTCATCTCATCAGGAGCTACTCCATGACCCTCGTGCCGTTCGGCATGCTATCTCGCTTGCTCGTGGCCTGCTTGCTGGCCCTCGCAGTGGCCACGATCAATCCCGCGTGGGCTGAGACCCCTTCGAAGCACTACACGGCCGCCTCCGCGGATGGCGTACGTTTGTCGATCCAGGAGGCGGGCGACCCGAGTGGCGAGCCTGTTGTCTTCGTGCACGGCCTGTTGGGTAGCCACCTCAGCTGGCAAGCGCAGATCGACAGCCCGGCGCTGCAGCGCTACCGCTTGATCACCTACGACCTGCGGGGCCATGGGCAGTCCGGTCGTCCCTCGGCGTCGCAGATGTACACCGACGGGCTGCGGTGGGCGGACGACCTGGACGCGGTCATCCGCACGTCGAAGGCCCATCGGCCCGTGCTCGTCGGATGGTCGCTGGGCGCTGCCGTGATTTCCAATTACCTGGCGAAGTACGGCGATGCAAACGTCGCCGGCGTGGTGTATGTGGGCGGTGTCATCGAACTGGACGCGGCACAGATCCAGCCGCATCCCGAGGTCTATCGAGACATGAGTTCCTTCGACCTGCGCACGCGTCTCGATGCGGAACGCGATTTTCTCGCGCTGTGTTTCCATCGCCAGCCCTCGGATGAAACCGTCCAACGGCTGCTCGCCAATGCCGCGCTGGCATCGTTCGACATGCAGCGTGTCGTGCACCGCATGACGGTCGATGCGGCGAAGGGGCTCCAGGCTGTTCGTAAGCCAATGCTCCAGATCTATGGCGAGCAGGACGCCCTGGTGCATGCCAACGCCAGCGCCAGGCGCGCGCAACAACTCAATCCTTCGATCCGGACGATCTTCTATTCCGACACCGGGCACGCACCATTTCTTGAATCGCCACAGGCGTTCAATGACGACCTGGTCGGGTTCATCGCGAACGCGCATCCCGCCAATCACTGAATGCCCGACGAGCCCGCCCGGCGAACGCATCCCTGGCGTATGGAGATCTCATTTCTGCCAAAGACCGACCGGCTGCTTCAACTGAACGGAGCCACCTACCTTCCATATCAGACGGCGCCGGACTCGATCCCTCGTTTCTTGGGAACCTGTCCAGAGGTTTCCCAAGCAATTCAAGCAACGGAATGCAGCACCATGCTGTCAGGACCAGCAGGAGGATGCCCAGCGCCGACAACGCGGCCATGGCGCCGAACACCAATCCGCAGAACGCGACCGGAACGCCGAGCACCAGGCCCAGCGGAATTGCAATTGCGAGCCGGGCGAGGGAGCGGATCAGAGCAGATGTGGCAATGGCCTTGCCTTTCGGAATCGAGGTGCATAGCAGCGCGCAAGTACAACGCCACCCGCGAATATCGGCCACCAGTTCCGCCAAACGAGTGACCCCTACTGGCCGGGAGTGCGTCGCTCGGCTAACGCATCACAAGAGCTGCCAACGCGAGAGCGCAGAAGACGCCGACGTTGAGTTTCGGCTCCCAATAGCCCATGAACAGGAAGGTGATCCCCCACCAGCCCAGGCCTGCCGCCAGGGTCAGGATCAACACTGCAGGCTCGGTCACGAGGTGCATGGCCCGCCAGGAGAGGAACAGGCCGAGCAAGCCGAAGGCCACCTGCCCGAGCGAGAACGCAGTGTTCAAGCCGTAGTAGAGCGTCGTCTCCGGCCCCGGCGGATGCTTGGCACGAATCGCGTGCGAAACCACATCGATGACGAAGTGCAGGGCACCGCTCAGGGCAAGCCAACCGTAGGTGGCGTAGATCAAGTACTTGCTCATTGTCATTTCTCGTTCAGGCATGCGCCGGGAAGCCAGGTTCAGGAGCCGTGGCCAGGATGGGTTGCCAGGCGGTCCGCCATCGCCTGAGCGCGGCGTCGTCGCGCTGGAAAGTCAGGTCCAGGAACGCCAGCGAAAGCTCGGCGGTGGCGGCCTTCACCTTGGGATTCAGCGCGGTGCCGCCGGTGAAGGCACGGTCGGTGAAGACGCCGTGAGAGCCACCCTGGAAAACGGCCAGCAGCTTTCGACGGTCACCGATGGCCTCAAACACGGCCAGCCGATCTGCCGCGCCCGAGCGGTAGCCCGGGATCTCGATCACGTCGTCGGTGGCGGTGACGTGGACGGTTGGCACCGCTACGGGGCCGAGCACCGCGGCCAGATGGGTCTCGCCGTAAAACGGCGGCGCAGAGATGACGATGGCGGCCGAGAAGCGGGCGTCACGGCAGTCGACTGTGCGGCCCTCGCGGATCACCTGCGCTCCCACCGTCAGCAGTGTGGTGTTCGCGCCGTAGGAGTGGCCTCCCGCGACCAGGCGCCGGTGGTCCACGGCCGCCCCGAGGGGACCTGTCTCGTCCGAGAGCATCCGGTCCAGCGCAAAGCGCATGTCCGCCGCCCGGGCCATGGCCTCGCTTTCCTGGGCCGCCGCCTGCAGCCGTCCGACCACACCGAATGGGTTGCCGCGCCAAAGGGCGGCGTCGCTGCCGGCGTGCTGCACATGCAGGCTTGCAACGCCTTGGGACGACCAGTGTTTCCCGAGGTAGCTGTAGCCCTGCCGGGAACCGCCGATGCCGTGCGAGAACACCACCAGCGGAACCTGCGTCCCGGCCGGCAGCTCCGCAGGCCAATACAGGCGCGATGGCACAGGGCGCGAGCGGTGGGCATCGACCCAATCGAAGTCGATCACCCGGTACGGCAGCGCGGCGGGTTGTGCCCGCGCCATGGCTGGCAGGGGCAGGGCCGCTGCGAGCAGCAGGGCATTGAGCCGGCGCCGTTGCGGGTTCGCCGGAGCCTCGGTGTCGGCATTCAAAAGCGGGCTCCGGTAAGCAGGGTCGATTCGGCCCACAGCCGCTGCGCATCTTTCTGGGCCAAGGCCTGGGGCGGGATCCGGGCCGCAACGGGATGGCCGCGCGTCTCGCCGAGTCTGTCGGGGCCGTAGTAGTGGCCGCCTTCGGCCTGGGGCGAGGTAGCCGCGAACAACGTGGGAAGCGCCCCTTGCGCGGCGGGCTGGAACAGGAACCACAGGAAGCGGCGAATGATGGCTTCGGGGCTGGAGGGTCCGGCACCGTTTGGCAGCAGGTCCGTGCGAGCGATGCCCGGATGCGCAGCGATGCTCTGCAGGCCCCAACCGTTGGCGTCGCTCTGGCGCTGAAGCTCGAGCGCGAACATCAGGCAGGCCAGCTTGGACTGGCCATAGGC
This sequence comes from Rhizobacter sp. SG703, assembly GCF_012275445.1. GTDB lineage: Bacteria > Pseudomonadota > Gammaproteobacteria > Burkholderiales > Burkholderiaceae_C > Rhizobacter. Next base: position 99,691 of record NZ_JAAZQK010000003.1, read on the forward strand.
CAACATGGGCTTGTAGCCCTGCTCGAACTGCAGATCGTCGAAGTGCAGGGCGCCCGAGCGGGCCGCGACGCTGGACAGGCTCACGACACGGGGCCGGCTGCCCTTGCGCAGCAACGGAAGCAGGTGTGCCGTCAATGCAAAGTGGCCGAGGTGGTTGGTGCCGAGTTGCAGCTCAAAACCGTTCGCGGTCAGCTTGCGCCGGGGCGGCGCCATGACGGCAGCGTTGTTGATGAGCAGATCGAGGCTGCCCTGCGAGGCGCGCAGCCTCGCGGCGAACGCTTCGATGGACTCGAGGCTCGCGAGGTCCATGGGTTCGAAGCGCACGTCGGCCTTGGCGACGTTGCGTCTGATTCCTTCGACGGCAGCAGCGCCCTTTTGCGGGTTGCGCCCGGCGATGACGACTCGCGCGCCGGCGCGAGCGAGTTCCAGTGCGTCGTGGAAGCCCAAGCCTCCGGTACCGGTGACGACCGCCGTGCGGCCTTGCTGGGAGGGAATGTCGGAAGCTGTCCAGTGAGCCATGGGTCCTCGTTCGTAGTATCCTGAATGCAGAAAAACCTGCACCGGGTGCAATTTGTACTGCACTCGGTGCGAAAACACAAGAGCCTTTCCATGTCGGGAACCTCCCACCCCGCGGATGACGCGTCTGCTGAAGGCGTGCGAGAGCGCAAGCGCCGCGAGACTCGCCACCGCATCGCCGAAACCGCGCTGCGCCTGTTTCTCGCCCATGGCTTCGAGGGCACGACGCTCGACGTCATCGCCACCGAATCGGGCATCTCCCGGCGCACGTTCTTCTCGTACTTCAAATCCAAGGACGACATCCTGCTGTTCTCGCAGGACGTGCATTGGCGAGCGATCTACGACGACCTGTTGGAGACGTCTCCGGACGTGCCGCCACTGGACGCGGTGCGAGACATCATGGTGAAGCACATGGCTCGCTACACGACCGAAGAGATGGTGGCCATCGACGCGGTGATGCGGTCGAGTGCCACGCTCCAGTCGCGCAAGCAGGCCTTCTATGCGGAGCAGGAGCAGGTGCTCTTCTCACAGCTCTGCGAGGTCTGGCGCCAGCCGGAGAGGCGCACGGCACTGCGCATGGTGGCGATGGTCTCGATGGGCGCGATGCGCTTGACGACGCAGACCTGGAACGAGCAGGCCAGCCCGCGCAAGCCGATGGCCAAGGTGCTGCGGGAGGCCTTCGAGAGCCTGAAGTCCGAGCTTTGAAGTCCGATGCAGCCGCATTCGGTATTCGTATGATGACGGTACGCCGACGGCATTTCCTGTGCGAGGACGACTCCGCTCACCTCTGCACAGGGGTGAGCGTTGCGCCGAGTGATCATCGCGTGAGAGTGATTCGGGGCGGATCGGTGCGGTCTTGAACTGTTCGAAATCCGTTGGATTTCCTGAGTAGTTGGTACTCTGCGCCACTTGATCGCTGGGCGACCGCTTTCAGGGCGATCGACGAATGGGCACAGTCGGCCATGAGCTGCCGGACGCGTCCCCGCTCGCAAGCCGCCATTCATCTTCGGCATCCCGCCCCCATCTGCCGTTCAGCGCCGTGAGGACCAGCAGGTCGCGGACCGCAAGTCCCGGCTACGAACAGACATTCGTGACCATGCCGCACAACGGACCTTCGAGTCAGTGAGCTACCTGATGTACCTCCCGGCTGCGACGTTCGCAACGCCATACGGTGCTCGACAGGCACGGCGTGATGTGCCGTGGTGCACACTGTTCAACTATCGGTTCTCATCGATGCCTTGGCCCTCCCTCAAGTCCAGTCTCCATGCGATGAAGCCGGCATCGCGCAATGACGCAGCGCACCCGCGCACGGCGGCAGCCTGAGCACGACCCGATGGAACTGCGTCAGCTACGCTACTTCATCCGGATCGTCGAGCTAGGCAGCATGGGCCGCGCCGCGTTGGATTTGGGCGTTGGTACGCCGGCGCTGAGCCAGCAGATCAGCCGCCTCGAGGGCGAGTTGTCGACGCGGCTGCTGCAGCGCACCACCACCGGTGTGCTCCCGACCGATGCGGGACTGGCCTTCTTCCGCCAGGCCCAGCTCGCGATCCGCCATGCCGACGCCGCCGCCCATGCCGCACGGCAGGCGCGGCTGGCCGGGCACGTCAGCATCGGCCTCGCTCCGTCCACTTCGGGCGTGCTCGCGCTGCCGCTGCTGGAGGCAATGCGCGAGCGCTATCCGGACGTGCGGCTGCGCGTGGTCGAGAGTCTGTCGGGCAATCTCGCGACCATGCTCAACGCGCGGCAACTGGACCTGGCCGTGCTGTTCGAGACCGATGGCGCCCGGCGCTGGAGCGTGCTGCCGCTGCTCGAGGAACGGCTGTTCGTGATAGGCCGGCGTGACCTGCCGGGCATGCCGACCGGCCGCAGCGTGCGCATCGCGCGGCTGGCCAGTCTGCCGCTGGTTCTGCCCAGCGGCACGCACGGGCTGCGCGCGATCCTCGATGCCGCTTTCGCACGCGAGCGTTGTGTGCCCCACGTCGTGCTCGAGATCGACGGCCTCGCGGTGCTGATGGACGCGGTGCGGGCCGGACTGGCGGCGACCATCCAGCCCGGCGCTGCGACGGTGCGCCTGCCGGCCGACGAAATGGCGCGCATCGAACTGGCGGAGCGCAGCGCGCGGCGGCGCAACCTGTTGGCCAGCCTCTCCGACGACGAGCTGTCGCCGGCCGCGCTGGCAGCGCGCGTGGTGCTTCGCAGGGTGGCCGCCGGGCTGGTCGCGCAGCAGCGCTGGCCCGGCGCGACCCTTCACGAACCCTGAACACCACTTGCCCTGGAGCCGTCTACCGTCCCGACGCGAGCGTCCCTACAGTGCGTCTCCATGCGAAGAGGAGACGATCAGATGCTCGACGTGCTGGTGATCGGCGGCGGGAATGCTGCGTTGTGTGCTGCACTGATGGCACGCGAGGCCGGCGCGTCGGTGATGCTGGTTGAGGCCGCGCCACGCGAATGGCGCGGTGGCAATTCGCAGCACACGCGCAATCTGCGCTGCATGCACGACGCGCCGCAGGACGTGCTGGTCGATGCCTACCCCGAAGAGGAGTATTGGCAAGACCTGCTGAAGGTGACCGGCGGCATCACCAACGAAGCACTTGCGCGCCTGACAATCCGCGCTTCGTCGAACTGCCGCGATTGGATGCGCAAGCACGGCGTGCACTTTCAGCCGCCGCTGTCGGGAGCCCTGCACGTGGCACGCACCAACGCATTCTTCATGGGCGGTGGCAAGGCGCTGGTCAACGCCTACTTTCGCAGTGCCGAGAAACTGGGCGTGCAGATCCGCTATGACACGCCGGTGGTGTCGGTCGAACTCGACGGAGATCGCTTCGTCGCCGCCTGCACTGCCAGCGGCGAGCGGATCGAGGCCAGAAGCTGTGTGTTGGCTACCGGTGGCTTCGAATCCAACCGCGATTGGCTGCGCGAGGCCTGGGGCCGGAACGGGCGCGGCGAGTGGCCCTCCGACAACTTCCTGATCCGCGGCACGCGATTCAACCAAGGCGTGCTGCTCAAATCCATGATGGAGGCCGGCGCCGATTCGATTGGCGATCCGACGCAGGCGCACATGGTGGCGATCGACGCGCGCGCGCCGCTGTACGACGGCGGCATCTGCACGCGGATCGACTGTGTCTCGCTCGGCGTCGTCGTCAATCGCGAAGCGCAGCGCTTCTACGACGAGGGCGAGGACTTCTGGCCCAAGCGCTATGCGATCTGGGGCCGTCTCGTGGCACAGCAACCCGGCCAGATCGGCTACTCGATCATCGACCAGAAGGCGATCGGCCGCTTCATGCCCCCGGTCTTTGCCGGTGTCACGGCGAACACGCTGGCGGAACTGGCCAGCAGGCTGGGTCTGCCCGAGCGGGCTTTCGTGCACACCGTGGAGGCATACAACGCCGCCTGCCGTCCCGGCAGTTTCGACCATACGGCACTGGACGACTGCCGTACCGAGGGGCTGACACCCGCCAAGACCCATTGGGCACGGCCGATCGATACGCCACCCTACTGCGGCTACGCGCTCAAGCCCGGCGTCACCTTCACCTACCTGGGCCTCAAGGTCAACGACAAGTCCGCCGTGCACTTCGGTGGCCGCCCCAGCCCCAATCTGTTCGTCGCCGGCGAAATGATGGCCGGCAACGTGCTCGGTCAGGGCTACACGGCAGGGGTCGGCATGTCGATCGGCACCGCATTCGGCCGCATCGCCGGCACGCAGGCGGCCTTGGCTGCACGCAAGGAGTTCGAACATGCAGCAGCTTGAATCATTGGCCCGCGAAGCGGTGGCGCTTGCCGCCGGCAGCCGCACGGTCATACCGATCCTCAGCGCCCGTGAGGCCGAGGTCGGCCGCCAGATGCAGATCTGCAATGCCTGCCGCTACTGCGAGGGCTTTTGCGCGGTGTTCCCGGCGATGACGCGGCGGCTGGAGTTCGGCAAGGCCGACATCCACTTCCTGGCCAACCTGTGCCACAACTGCGGCGCCTGCCTGCATGCGTGCCAGTACGCGCCGCCGCACGAGTTTGCTGTGAACGTGCCGCAGGCGATGGCCCGGGTGCGTGGCCAGACCTATGTCGACTACGCGTGGCCACCGGCCCTGGGCGCGCTGTACCAGCGCAACGGCCTGACGCTGTCGCTGGCATTGGCCACGGGCCTGGCACTGTTCCTGATCCTGGCCGTGGCCGTCAACGGCACGTTGTGGGGCGGGCAGCCCGGCGGCAACTTCTACAACCTGTTCCCTCACAACCTTCTGGTCGGCTTGTTCGTGCCGGTGTTCCTGTTCGCAACCCTGGCCTTGGCGATGGGGGTGCGCGGCTTCTGGCGAGACGTCACGCCTGCCACCAGCGGCGCATCCTTGAGCGGACGCGCGGCTGCGGAGGCCACGGACGCGGTGCTGCGCCTGAAGTACCTCGACGGTGGCCATGGTATGGGCTGCAACAACGACGACGACGCCTTCACCCTCGCGCGCCGGCGCTTCCACCACTTCACTTTCTATGGCTTTCTGCTGTGCTTTGCGGCGACCAGCGTGGCGACGATCTACCACTACGCGTTCGGCTGGACGGCGCCCTACGAACTGCCCAGCCTGCCCAAGCTGCTCGGCGTGGTCGGCGGTGTGAGCCTGATGATCGGCACGGCAGGGCTGTGGCACCTGAACCGCCGGCGCCATCCCTTGCATGGCGACGCCGTACAAAGACCGATGGACCTCGGATTCATTGCCTTGTTGTTCCTCACCAGCGCCAGCGGACTGGCACTCTGGCTGGGCCGCGGCACGCCCGCCCTGGCCGTGCTGCTGTGCCTGCACCTTGGCGCGGTGATGGCCTTGTTCGCCACGCTGCCCTACGGCAAGTTCGGGCACGGCATTTTCCGCAGCGCCGCCCTGTTGCGGCATGCGATCGAAAAGCGCCAGCCCAACTCGATCGGTCTGGCGGCCGACTGAAGACCACTCACAACACTCTTTCCGGAGATCCGCGATGAACAAATCCCACCTGCTGCACGCCACGGCGCAAGCTTTCGCTGCGCTGTTGCTGAGCGGCCCTAGCCATGCACAGGACTTCCCACCCAAGAAGCCGGTCACGCTGGTCGTGGGTTTTGCCGCCGGCGGCGCGGCCGATGCAGCGGCCCGCCTGATCGCCAAGAAACTGGGCGAGAACATCGGCCAAACCGTTGTCGTCGACAACAGGGCCGGCGCCGGCGGCAACATCGCGCACCAGCAGGTGGCCAACGGTCCGGCCGACGGCACGATGCTGCTGTTCGGCTCGGTCGGCCCGCTGACCATCGCTCCGCACGTGATGAAGGTCAGCTACGACCCGTTCAAGGATCTGGCGCCGGTGTCGGGTGGCGTCAACTTCCCCAACGTGCTGGTGGTCCACAAAGGCGTGGGCGCGAAGACGCTGGCCGAGTTCGTGACCTTGGCGAAGAAGAAGCCGGGTGGCTTGGACTACGCCTCCACCGGCGCGGGATCGGCATCTCACCTGGCGGGCGAACTCTTCAGCCAGCGCGCCGGAATCGAGATGACCCACGTGCCCTACAAGGGCGGCGCGCCGGCCCTGCAGGACCTGCTGGGCGGACGCATCGCATCCTATTTCTCGGCGCCGCCCACTGCGCTGCCGCACGTGGAGGCCGGAAATCTCGTCCCGCTGGCCACCACGGGTCCGACGCGTCCGGCCTACATGCCCAACATCCCGACGGTCGCGGAGTCCGGCTACCCCGGCTTCGAGGCACTGAACTGGTATGCCTTCGTGGCACCGGGCAAGACGCCCACGCCGATTCTGGATCGCTGGAACGTCGAGATCGTGAAGGTGCTCAACGACCCGAGCGTCAAGGACGCGCTGGATAAGCACGGGCTGACCCCGCAGCCCACGACGCGCGCCGAGTTGAGGGCCTTCATGAAGAAAGAAGACGCGAAGTGGAGCACCGTCGTGCGGGAACGCAAGATCACGGCCAACTGAAGCGGACCTGAGGGCCAGGTCTGATCAATCACAGCTTCCATGACGGCCGCAAGGTCAGCGATGCCGACCACAGTTTCCGAATCGATCTGCTCGCCCGCCAGCTGGCCGCGCAAGCCCTTTGCACGCACTCGGGCCGAACATGAACCGCCGCACGGGCGCAGAACACGCACCGACTCAGCTGCCTGTATTGGCATCACCCCTGACGCAGCTGAATGCCGACACACCCCGGATGTCCGCTCGAGCGGGTGGACGTGCACCCCATAGGGGTCGGTAGTGCCGCTTCACCGTCCGCTGTCCGACCCAGCCGCAACAGGCAGTAATGAGCCGGTACTTGCCGTCAGCGACGGGCCGCTGCTGTGGATGGTGGCCGACAGCAACGGCTCGATAGCTCCGCTTCGCATTTCGCGAGAGACGCGAAGCGGAGCTATCGACCCGTTGCTGCCTCTTGCTGCTTCAGGTGCGTGACATCGAACCGGTCATTCGGCTTCGTGCTGAACCAGGCTGTCGCGCTCCGCGAAGATGCCTGCCATTTCCGCCGCGTTCTTGGCTCCCCAGTCACGCCGGAAGAGCTGGGGTCGCCTGATCTTCAAGGACCTGGTGACGTTCGAGTGAGGAAACGACGCTCGAATCGGGTCGCGCACGATCCGATTCGCGCCTGACGGAGAAGACACGACGGCGACGATCTGCGAGTACATCGACCCGCAGGCCACGGCGTGGGCAGCGCGGGTGGACACGTCGGGGCCGGCGTAGCGAAGCCTCACCGCTCGGGCTTGGCAGGTCGCTTGGCGACACCGTGACCCGGCAGATTCGGCAGGATGGCGCTGGCGACGATGTGGGACAGATGATCGGCCCGCGGAGCGAACGCCGGCAGGTCGACAAGCCAACCGAGCGCCGACATCAGGCCGAACAAGTCGTCCCCATTCATGTCGGTGCGCGCCTGCCCGCCGGCCTGTGCGCGAAGCAGCAGGCGCGCGCTGGCTGAGTGCACCGCTGCACACGCGGCATAGAGAGCGGACTCCGGGTTCGTGTGGGCGGCCGCCATCATGGCGACGACGCCTCGATAGCTCTGCGCGAACGCCATCCATTCGCGGAACCATGAAACGAGCGCCTCACCGGGTGCATCCGACTTCTCGAGTCCGTCTGCCGTCTGCACCAATGCGTCCAGGTGTGTGCACAACAGCGCTTCGAACAAGGCTTCCCGCGTCGGGAAATGACGAAGCAGCGTGGCCAATCCGACCTCGGCCCGGCGCGCGATGTCGCGCATGGACGCGTTGACACCGTGCTCGGCGACGACCTCTCGCGCAACCGCAAGGAGATGGGTTCGATTCTTCTGGGCGTCGGCTCGCATAGGTTCCTTGACAAACGGATCACTGATCCGTATATTTGGATCACTGGTTCGGATGCCGTGAATCTGGATCTGGATCGGTGATCCAAATGGTACAGCGCTTTCGTGCCAATCGAAACAGCGGCGCTGAGTCAAATCACAAACGAAAGGCCAAGATTGTGAAGAAACTAGAAGGTAAGGTTGCAGTCATCACGGGCGGGAGCAGCGGGATTGGCTTGGCCACCGCCAAGCGCTTCGTGGAAGAAGGTGCACACGTCGTGATCACTGGGCGACGAGAGAAAGAGCTGGTGGAGGCCGCTGCCTCCATCAAGAGAAACGTCACGACGGTCGTGGGCGACGTGTCGCGCTTGGAAGATCTGGACCGGCTCTATGCCGTCGTCAAAGAAAAACACGGTCACATCGACGTCCTCTTCGCGAACGCGGGCGCGGGGACCATCGCGCCGGTCGCGGTAGCTACCGAGGCGCATTTTGACCAGACCTTTGACGTGAACGTGAAGGGGCTGTTCTTTACGGTGCAGAAGGCCCTTCCCCTCTTCAAAGACGGCGGCTCGATAATCCTGACCTCTTCAGTCTCGAACGTGCTCGGGCTCCCAGGGTTTACTGCCTACGCCGCGAGCAAGGCGGCTGTGCGCAACCTCGCGCGCGGTTGGACTCTGGAATTGAAGGACCGCCGCATCCGCGTGAATTGTGTGAGCCCGGGAGCAATCGATACCCCGGCCCTGGCGACGACGACGGGCCTTACCCCTGAGCAGGTCGAGCAGGCGGTCGCACAGTTCACTTCGCAGATCCCGATGGGCCGCAGAGGCGTCCCCGAGGAAATCGCGGCGGCAGTTGCGTTCCTCGCCTCTGATGAGAGTTCTTACATCACCGGTGTGGATCTCGCCGTCGATGGAGGGATGGCGCAGGTCTAGTACGAGGGCGCAGATCAACGGTGGACCCGCCGTGGACCGCCCCCTCGCACGCCGCGCGCTCGTCAGATGCCAACCGTCAAGGAGATTCCGATGTACGACCAAGCCAAGCTATCCGAGTTGATCCAGTTCGCACGAGTCGATGCGGGCTCCACCGTCATCGACGTCTACCCGGGCGATGGCGACTGGACCCGTCTCTTCTCCGACATCGTGGGGCCTGCAGGACAGGTCTACAGCTTCGTCCCGGCCGAAGTCGCCCACTTCAAGAACGATCCGGTCGGCCGAATGCGGACGCTTGCGACGGAGCCGGGCCGAGAGAATGTGCAAGCCGTCTCGGCGGACCTCGTGGCGATGCCGGACGTCACGAAACAAGCGGATGTTCTCTGGCTGCATCTGTTCTATCACGATCTCCACACCGCGCTGATGCAGGCCAAGGGCGCGACCGCGGCCCACTTCAATCGAGCTGTCTACGAGCGACTGAAGCCCGGCGGCTACTACGTCATCGTGGACCACGCCGCCGCAGTCGGGCTGGGCACGAGCGTCGCGCGGTCACTGCATCGGATTGAGCCCGCATCCGTTCGTGAGGAGGTGGAGGCGGCCGGCTTCATATTGGACGCGGAAAGTACGTTGCTCGCGAAAAGTGACGACCAGCACTCGCTCAAGGTGTTCGATCCCTCGATCAAGGGCGAGACCGATCGTTTCGCCTATCGGTTCGTGAAGCGCTGACAGGTGGGCACCATCTGCTTTGCCGCGACAAGCGAACGCCCGATGATCGCGATCCGCGAACCGCAACCGCTGCATGGCGGGTGAAGCAACGAGCGGGGTCATTTTTGACACCTCGCCCGCAGGTCTGAGCTGACGGAATCGGCAGGCTGGGCTGCTTGCCATTTCGGTCTGCACACGGGCTGAGTCCTACGCCTCAAGGACATCAGCGATCGCTGCGGCCGGATGTCCTTTCAAGAAGTCGCGACGGGGGCCGATCCTGCTGCAGTTCATGCACCCCATGCCCCATCCGTCGCCCGCCAACGCCCGCTGGCGCGCACGGTTTCGTGAGCTGCTCCAACAACGGCTGTCGATGTTGAAGTGACACCGCTTCCCGTTGCCACCACGGTTGCGCAGGCTCAGGCGAACACAAGCTTGCTCAGACCAGCGCGACCTCCGCCACTGTCGCCACGTCCGTGACCGCCAGCGCCGCAATGCCGGCCTGTGCGACCAGCGTATCGACATCCATCAGGATCAGCATCCGCTGGTGGCTGCTGACCAGCCGCTCCTGCGCACCGCCCGGCCGCGCGAGCGACTGCACGCGGGCGCTGGCGACCTCGAAAACCGGCCCGAGCTCGTCGACACGCATCGCGAAGCGCTGGCCGCGCGAGCCCTGGACCACCACCAGCGCCGCCTGCGGGTCGGTCGCCGGGCCGGTGCCGCGCAGCACGCCAAGGTCGACCACCGGCAGCAGCAGGCCTTCGAACTCCAGCATGCCCAGCAGGTGCGCCGGCGCATTCGGCAGGGCCGCGATGCGCGGTGGCTGCAAGGCCTGCAGCGCCATCGCCGACGGCACGCCCAGCCACTGGCCTGCGCACAGGAAGCTCGCGATCGACAGCAACGGCTCCTTGCCGCGCGGCGGCGTCGCGGCGTTGTCGAACACCAGCGGCGCCACCGGCGCCTGCGCCTGCACCGCGCCGAGCTTCAGCAGTGCCACCGAAAACAGATCGTGCGGGCCGACGCTGCCGTCGGCGTGGTACTCGCGGTAGCCGCCGGAGACGCTGCAACCGGCGCTCCAGGCCACGCCGTCGAGGTGGATCACCGAACTGGTCGACACCCCGCGCGCCAGCACCTGCCAGTCCGCCGGCACCGACCAGCCGCTGCCGACCGGCCAGCGCGCGGTGTCGCTGCTCGCGACCACCGTGCCGGCGCGCGTCACCAGCAGCGCCGCCGCGCCGTGCGACGGCGCGCCCTGCGCATCGAGCGGCAGCGCGTCGCGCAGCATCGCCGCGAACTGCGGTTCGCCGTCGAACACGATCGCGATGCCGCCGACCACGGCCGCCGTTCCATCCGTGGCGCGCAATGCGGCGCCATGCACGAAGGTCGGCCGTCCGCCATACAACTCGCTCGCCGCATGCGCCGATTCGACATGCTGCTGCGGATCGCGCAGCGCCAGCGTCTCGCGCACCCACGGCGCGTCGAGCAACTCGCCGCAGCGCGATTGCTCGGCCGGGTCCGACACCGCGACGATGCGCCCGTCGGTGTCGAACAGCACCAGCAGCGCATACACCGTGTACAGGCCGTTGATCCGCTGCAGCACCGCGGCGGCGCGCGCGGCGTCGCGCTGGCCGGCCGGCTGCGACAGCACGCCGCGCAGCACCCCGTCGAGCGCCCACCAGCGGCAGTCGTTCGCGCGCTCGTAGAGGTTGCGGTCGACGATGTCGATCGCCAGCCGCGCATGGTGGCGCGCCTCGTCGAACACCGCGTTCAGCGTCGATCGGTGCAGGTTCGCGATCGCCTGCTCGAAAACCTGGCGGATGCGCTCGCCGGTCTGGCCGACCTCGCGCAGCAGCGTGGCAGCAAAGGCGTTCGACGTGCCCTCGCCGGCCGGGCGCAGCCGGCCGTTCCACAGCACGCGCGACAGATCGCGCTGGATGTGGCGTGCCTGCGTCGGGATGGTGCGCAGCGCCTCGCCGAACAGCTCGCGGGTGTCCAGGCGCGCGAGCAGCTCGTCGGCGTCCGTTGCTGCGGTCGCGGCGTCCTGCAACTCGGCCGTGTCGAAGGCCTGGTCCACCGGCACCAGCGCATGCGCCGACCAGCCGGGGCCGCTGTAGCCTTCGTAGCCGGTCGCGGCGGCATGCACCAGCAGGTACTCGCGGCCGGCGAAGCGGGCCAGCTGGTGGGCGGATTGCGCACCGGCGGCCGGTGGCAGTGGCGCCCCGACCGGAACCTGCCACGGATCGGACGACGCCAGCACCGCGCCACGCGCGTCCGACAGCACGATCACGCTGCGGTCGCGCGGCTCCAGCAGCTGCGAGAAGATTGCGCGCATTTCGTCGTCGAAGCGGAACGACAGGCACAGCACGCCCTCGACGCGCTCGTCGACGCGGATCGCCGCCGCGTACAGCAGCGCGCGCCGGCCGCCCATCAGCGCCGATTCGCCGAAATGCTCGACATAGGGTGCGCCCTGCAGCGCCTGCGCGAGCCAGGGTTCGCGACCGGTGGCACGGGCATCGGTCGAATCGTCGAGCCGTGCCAGCACGCGGCCATCCGGTGCCAGCGCGACCACGTCGTCGTACACGGTGTACTTGGCCGCGTACTCGGCGAAGCGGGCCCGCAGCGCGCGCAGCGATGCAGCGTCGATCCCCTCGGCGGACTTGCTGGACCGCACCGCATCGCGCAGCTGCGAATCGGTGCTCAGGAACCCGATGTCGGCGGTGCGCTCGAACAGGTTGCGCACCAGGATGTCGATCGCCACCTGCGCCTGGCTGCGCATGCGCTGAGCGACGTTCGCGAGCAGCGTGCGGCCCAGGCTGTCGAGCAGGTCTTCGGACAGCGACTGGAATGCGGCGCGCGTCGCGCCGATGTCGGGCAGCGTGCCGCTCATCTGCCCGAGCATCGACAGGCTGTCCCACACCCCTTGCAGCCGCAGCAGCGACTCGCGGTACTCGTCGACCGCGGGCATGCGCGACACCAGCGGGGCCACTTCGGGCGAGAAGGGCATCCCGCGGCGCCAGATCTTTTTCATTGTTCGTCCTGAGGATTCAAGTGACTTCGTGAGACATCCGCCTCGCTCGCAGGCCCCAGCCGACACGCACGGTCTCAACTTTGAGAATCGGCCGATCCGGGGCGAGGTACACCTGCACTTTCGTGAAACGGATCACGCTTGCGCATCACGCGACAGAAATGCATCCGACGGGCTTCTTCGAGGGACGTGCGGCGTCAGCTTCGCGTCAGCACAGGCCACGGCAACGCGCGCTTTCGCAAGCTTGCGAATCGGCCGCGTGCGGCTTCTCGTTTTTGAGGCAACCGGCGTGACTGAGAGTTCATGAGCTTGTTTTTTCGTGCGATGACGAGACTGAGCTCCATCGGGTCCTGCAGCGGACCTTCACCTCAAGGAGCGAACGTCATGCAGATCCAAGTCCTCACCGTCCTGGCCCGCCACGAACATGTCCAGGCCCTGATGTCGCCGGTGCTCGAAGGCCGCGTCCAGGAAGCCGTCTCGAAGGCCGAGGAGCTGCTGGGCGATCGCCCGGTGCACCTGGGCGACGACATGCTGAGCGAGCTGGCCCAGCTGTGCGGCGACCTGATGCTGTCGCTGGACCGTGCCGAAGAGGCCGAGGAGACCTACCGCCTGGCCGTCAAGCTGGCCGGCGGCGCGCAGCGCGGCACGGTGCGCGTGGTCTCGTGCCGCGGCACCGGCTTCCTGAGCCTGTACCAGCACCGCTACGGCACGGCCGCTGCCTGCTTCGGCCGCATGGCCGTCGACGAGGCCGCCACGCCGGCGCAGAAGGTCGAGGCGATGTGCGCGATGGCGATGGCCCGCCACGGCCTCGGCCAGAAGGAGCGCGCGATGCAGGCGCTGGACGACGCGAGCGAGATCGCCCGCGACGACGATTCGGCCCAGCTCGCGATGATGGTCAGCCTGGTGCGTGTCGAGCTGCTGGCGCAAAGCGAGATCCGCGCGCACGACGACCTGCGCGACCATGTGTTCTGGCAATCGCCGCTGGTCGACCGCATGCCGGCCTCGGCCCAGCTGCAGCCGCTGTCGGCGATCGAGCACTGCATGAATGCGCATGGCCGCTTCGCCCTGGTGGAGCGCCGGCTGCGCCAGCTGCGCGACCTGGTGCTGGCCTCGTGTGGCGATGCCCGCGCGCAGGCCGCGCTGCCCGACCACGTGGCCGGCCTGCGCACGCTGGGTCTCGCGACGCTCGAGCGCCAGGCGCGCCTGGACACCGCGCTGGTCGCGATCACGCAGCGCCAGGCCGAGCTGGCCCGGGCCACGCTCGAACCGCTGCAATCGCGCGAAGCGGAGATGGGCGGGCGCCAGCGCTGGCGCATGGAGCTGTCGTACTGCCTCGCGAAGGTGTGCGCGTTGTCGGGCCGCGTCGATGAATCGATGCGCCACTACCAGCGCTATGCGCTCGAATCGATGCAGTGCGTGCGCACCGAATCGGCCTTCGACGACCGCGCGGCCCGGCCGGGCACGGCGGCGCCGGTGGCGGTGAAGGACGACATCGAGATGCGGCTGCCGGCCAAGTACCGCCGCGCGTACCGCTACCTGCTGGAGCACCTGGACTGCGCCGAGCTGAGCGTGCGCGAGATCGCCGACGACATGGGCGTGACCGAGCGGGCGCTGCAATGGGCCTTCAAGAACCACCTGGGCATGACGCCGGGCGAGGTGATGCAGCGCTGCCGCGTGGAGCGCATCCGCGCCGACCTGCTGCGCGACGACGCACCGGGCCACAGCGTGATCGAGACCGCGGCGCGCTGGGGCATCCGCAACCGCTCGACGCTGGTCACCTCGTACCGCAAGTACTTCCGCGAAACGCCGACCGAGACGCTGGCGCGCCGCGGCCGTGCGGACCAGATGGCTGCGGCGTACTGAGACGGCCATGTGGACGCGTGGCGTGCGGGCGTCGATCGGCGCGCTGCTGGCGGGGGCCGCTTCGCAGGCCGGCGCGGCCTTCGACTGCACCGATGCGTTCGGCAACCGCTACCTGAGCGCGCGGCCGATCGCCGACGGCGGGGTGCAGTGCGTGCCGGTGCTGCCGCCGGTGCGGGCCGCGAAACCGCTGAGCGCGCAGGACGTGGCCTCGATCCTCGGCCTGGCCGACGAGGCGATGGCGGCCGACGCGCAGCGGCGCGGCAGCCTGGCGCTGCTGCCGCCGTCGTCGATCGCGATCTCGGCGGTGCCGTCGGCTGAGCGGATCAGCGCGTACGACCCGCTGATCGCGTCGGTGGCGCGCAGCTTCGGCACCGATGTCAACCTGCTGCGCGCGATCGTGCACGTGGAGTCGCGCTTCAATGCGAACGCGGTGTCGCCGAAGGGCGCGATCGGACTGATGCAGGTGATGCCGGCGACCGCGCAGCGCATGGGGCTGGCCGATGCCGAGCGCAACCTGTTCGAGCCCGAGGCCAACCTGCGCACCGGCACGCGCTACCTGCGCCTGCTGCTGAACATGTTCGAAGGCCAGCCGGAGCTGGCGGTGGCGGCCTACAACGCCGGCGAGGGGGCGGTGATGAAGTATGGGCGGGAGATCCCGCCGTACCCGGAGACGCAGGCGTATGTGCAGAACGTGATGGCGATCTACCGGAGCCTGAGCCGGTGAGGCGGCATCGAGGTTCGGCATGAATTTGCCGCTTGGGGTGGCATGGAGGAACCGAGTGACCGCTGGCGTTACTCAGGAAACTCTTCATTTCCTGCCTGGCGCGATGCGACCCACACACCCACATTTTCGCCTTCCGTTGTCGGAATATGTCTCGCAGACGCAGCCCGCATCGTCCACGGTGCACCTGCTGGACGAATTCGCCGACAAGGGTCGCTTCGACGAACTCAAGGAGCTCGTGCAAGACAAGCTTCTCGACCCGCGAGCGACAGCGGGTGACAAGCGCGGTTTTCTGAGTGGCAGCAGAGCTTCGTTGGACTTTCTGGTCCCGCTCTTTTCGCATGACTCGATATGGTGGTTGCACCACCTTGAGCTGATTCCGCACAGCGCAGGGGCGAGTGATGCCATGGAGTTCCAGACCGCGCCGGATGACGGGCGGCAGCTGAGCCTGCCCGTCTTGCCCGACCCGATCGTGCTGCCCGGTGAGCAGGGCGCCTTCGCACTCCTCGCGGACGCGATGACGCGCGTGCCGGGCTTGTCGGCCGATCTGCAGGACGACCACGCATCGACGCGCGCGAGCCTGATGATGTCCTGGCTGACGAACCTGAGCGCCGCGCTCGATGCGCCCGATGCGTCCTCATGGCCCCTTCCCGAGGTGATGAGTCTGCTGCTCAGGGCGCGGACGCAATGGATCGGAGCAACGGGCGCGGCGGGGCGCCATCGTGATGCGTGCCAGTCCGTGTTGAACGGATTGCTGGTCACGGCCTTGCATCCGGCGTTGATGAAAGCACTGGATCCTCAGCAAGCCGCGCAGTGGATCTCGATGATCGGCGCCTGGTGCTCGGAATTGCACATTCGGCGCAGTGATGCACTGACCTTGTTACGCGACACGCTGGGTCGCCTGAATGATTTGCAGCCCAGGCGGGCGCTGTTGATCGTTCTCCAGCCGTCCTTGCGCGTGACGACTGCCGGCGAGCTGCCGAACCACGTGGAACTGCTGAACGTGCTGCTCGATCGAACGGCGCTGCGGTTGCCGCAGCAGCAGGCAGCGCGCTGGATCGAGATGCTGGCAACGGCGTGCCGTCCGATCGAGCTGTCCGCCCGGCAGGCTTTCGACGTCCTGAAGGCGGTCGTGCCTGCCCTCGGCGATGTGCCCGGGCTGCCCGCCTTGATGGCATGGCTGTGGCCCGACGTGCAATATGAGGCTTTCGAACCCGACTTCAAAGAGGCGTGGGCATGGCTTGCGGCACATCCGTCGGCCATCGAGGCGTTGCCGGCGACGAAGGCCAGGACGATGGAGCGTCGCCTCGGCTGCTTGCTGTGCGCGCAACCGTGGAGTGGTGCCTCGGACGCGTTCAAGCGTGCGTTCGACAAGCAATGCACGGAGGCGATCGAGATGGGGGCGCAGCGTGGCGCTTTTCCACCCTATGCGCATTTATTGCATCGTGAGACTCCCCGGCGCTCGAGCCCGCGTCGGTCGCCGCCCCGAGGGACGTCGATGCCGGGCTGTGCGCGCACCGGCAAGCGTTCCAGGCCGGAACCTGCCGCCGCGATCCCGACACCGGCGAGCACCCGGCCCGGCACCGAGGAGCCCGATGTGTTCCGGCAGGTCGAGGCGGCCGTGGCAGGCGGAGGAAAGGCGGTTCTCGACGAGGCACTGCGTCGATTGGCAACGCTGGACCCGCCACACGCGCGCGAGACGCTGGAGCGCGCATTGAACAATTTGCCGATCGCCGACCCGGGCGTATCACCGCGGCTCGCGGCGGCGTACGGAAAGACGCTGCGCCGCTGGCTGGTCGCACTGCACCGCCATGTCGGCGTCAGGCTGGCGGCTGGCAACGCTGCCGAGGTTCAGGCCCTGCGGGTTTTGCTGGACAACGCCTGGCAGCAGACGATCGGCAAACACCGCGAGGTGCTGGCACGGGAGGTGCCGGACGCCTGCGGTGCCATTCTTCGCAGCTTCGTGGCCGTGGCGCTGCATCCAGGCATGTTGGCCGGCGCCGCCGTCGAGGCCTGGCTCGCCACGATCGCCCGGTGGGGCGGGACGGACACATTGCCGCCGGACGATGCACGCCAGCTGCTTGCCCAGGCGCTGCCGCAGCTGGCGGGCCTGCGAGCCCGGCAGGCCGTGCTGGCGCTGCTGCTGCCGACCGCCCGGGCATGGGGTGATGCAGCGCAGGCCGTTGGACTGCTGAAGGTGCTGCTCGACGGACGTCTGTTGGCGGATCTTGCGCACGATGCGAAGGCCTGGCTGGAGACAGTGCGCCAGCGATGCCCGAGCTTTGCGCCGAGCTCCGCCGACGGTTTGTCGTTGCTTGAAGAAGCGGGTGCCGCGGGCATGGCATCGCTGCAGGCGTGGCAGGTGCTGTTGAGCTGGCTGTGGCCATACGTTCATGCACAGGCTCACGAAGCCGGCGGCAGCCACCGCGCGTGGCAGTGGCTGGCCCAGCAGCCGGTGCGGATCACTGCGTTGCAGTGGGTGCCTCCCGACATGGGGGCACAGTGCCTCATCGATCTGAGCTCGGGCCTGCTGTCTTCCATGCCCGAGTTGATGCCGATGCTCGAGGCGTTGCGGGAAGTGATGATCGATCAATGGACAAGGGACCTGCTGTCTGCTGCGGTCCGGCAGGAGGTCGAACACTGGGTTCGAGGGGTCCAGGCGGAGCAGTACGCCGAGAACGCCCGTCGCGCGAACATGTCGTTCATGGCGCTGCATTTGAATCAAGCCGGATCGGATCCATCGATCGTGCTGCCGACGAGCGAACTGCCGGCTGCCCTCAAGAAGTCGAAGTTCTTCGTCGCACCACGGGCTTCGTTCGAGATGCCCGGAGCGCCCGTCATCCGCGAAATGAATGCCCGCGAGCTCGAGCGCGAGTTCGCGGGCAGAAACGAGAGGCCCTCGCGGACCTGGGCCGAGTCCGGCGAACAACCGCCACCAACTGATGCCACGGAGTCGGTCATCCTCGAACTCGAAGATTGACGGTGCTTGCGCAGGGACATTCCTCCCGGCCCCGGGCGAGAGCGCCCGACATGCAGCAGCGACGGAACGCACCGCGGGATGCGGTGACACAGGGGTACGCCCGCAGCCGCGGGCTTGTGTACCACCTGGCCTGGAGTTGCTCGCATGGAAGACCCGGATCGATGGCATGGCATGTTCGTGCAGTGCATGCACGCGCTGTTCGAGGCGAACGGGCAGCCAGCGCCTGAGCTGAAGCACGACGACGACGCGGCCGATGCCGTCGGGTTCGCGGTCGACGGGATCGACTTCGAGATCTCGCACGACGCGGCGCGGCACCGGGATCACCTGCTGCTCGAATGCGAGTTCGGGCCTGCGCCGGAGGACGAATGGGGGTTGCGCGCCCTGCTTCGGCTGAACTGCCGGCTTCAGGCCTCGGGCAGCGGCAGCTTCGGCTGGCGGCCTGGGGTCAATGCGATCACTTTCGGGGTGCAGGTGCCGATGGCGCAGTGCGGGAAGGACGCGATCGAGGCCGTGATGGCGGCGCTGGCCCAGCAGGTCCACCATTGGCGCGCCGGACGCTCCTTGTACGAGGAGGCATTCCCGGTGCTGGAAGCAACTGGGCGCGATGAGTCGCCGCGGTCGTCAGAGACCGATGCGCGCGCGCAGCTGGTTCGCGTGCTGCAGGAGCTGTGCGAGGACGATCGCGTGGACCGTGTCGAGGAACTCGCAGCTGCGCCACAGACCTTGGCGCTGCGGTTCTCGATGGGAGACGCCGAGGTCGTGCTGGTGCATGCCGAACCGAGGTCGACCCGGTTGACGCTGGAGTGCGAATACGGCGCGGCGCCGGTTAAGGAACCCATGGAAATTCTGATGGGACTGCTGAAGGCGACGGATGCCGATGCAACCGGGGGGGCAGATGGTTTCGGTCTGGCGGAGCCCGCGGATCTGGTGATGTTCCGCCGAACGATCATCGGTCCGGTATGGACAAGCGAGCAGTTGCTGGACGGGATCGTCGAGATCGGCCGCAACGCAACGCAATGGTTCGAAGCCTGCTGGGGCCAGCCAAATCGGGCGCGGAATCTCTCGTGGCCGATTGATGAATTCGTTGATGTGTTGAATTAAATTTTGGAGATTGAGATGTTGAATCCGGTAAAAGCATTTTCACGCTTGTTTTACACCAAGCCGCTCTCATCAGATAGCAATAAAAATGAATACATGGTCCTTTCTCAAAAAAATGCGATTGGTTTGAAGAATCGGGAGAAGGTTTTGAGTTCGCATGTACCTGACATGGGCGGGCATGGGTTCATTGAAGTGGATTATTCCATGGCAAAAAATACTTCACCCAATGAGCTTTTCGGTTATCACATGCCATTGAAAATGCGCAATCATATTATATGCCACAGTAAGGCTTATGTCGACCGTCTCCCGAACCATGGGACAGGTCTTCGCGAATGTCATGCCAAGCGCGGATTGAAGGCCTTTCGAAGTGTACTCCGCGGGGAGCCTTTCGATTTGTCGTATGCCCGTTTGGGGGCGACCATGATTCTGGAGTGCGATAAGGTTGTGAAAGGTGGGCTGCCGAAGGAGCTACATGAACTTGCCTACCGCCTTTGGTCGGCGGGTGCACGAATCCACATGGGTAATCCCCCTGCTATTCCCAGGGACGGGGTCGTCGTTGGCGAAGCCCATCCGTCGGCAAAATATGAAACGGGTGATGTTGCGGTGAAAAAATCGCCAAACGGTCGAATTAATTTCTTCACGAAGCCAATTTACACGCATAAGACGAGATTTGGAATTCTTGCAAAGAAGTCGCGCCCAGCCCCGGAAACCGAATACAAGCTCCGTGCTGCATATCAGTCGCTCTATCATGCGGTGAGTGGAGCCAAAAATGTTGCGAAACAGCAGCCTGATATTCTATACGTATTTCCCTTGTTGCGCGTCCCCAAGGGAGACGGATCCGTCATGAATTCCAGCGCCAGTGCTGCCCGGAAGCATATTGATATCACTATGGGAGAGGCGGTCAGGCACTTGGTAATGAATGGCGGGGAGATCTGCTTTAAATCTTGTGATAACGGAGAAAATTTCGACGACGCAATCGGAGAAAGTCTGCTTTTTCATTATCCTTACAGAGGTGAGATAGGTAAATGGGAGGCTGAAGTTTCCCGTTTGAAGAGCATGAAGAAATCAGATCAGGACTCTAAATCATTTGATTTAGATGCTACGCAATCGGATTTAGACAATAAAGCCGCGGATCATGCTGAAGACGTTGCATCGAACCGAAGAGACGACGCGGTTGATTCGAGTAGTGATAAACCCAGACGTGAAGACTCAAGCGAAAATTTGCCGCCGGTGCTTCTAAAGCCTCGCGGGAAGAGGGTTAGTAAGGAACGGACGTATAAGGAAGAGAGCGAGGCTCGCGGCAGTAGGAGGAGTGTAGGCGAACGATTGTCATCGGACTCTGATGAATCATCGTCAAGCGGCATCACGGAAAGTGCGGTTGAAGAGTCCGAAGGATCTTCAAAATCAGATGATGCTTTGAGTGTTTCTCTCGGATGTGTCGAAGTCACCGCTGTCATTGGACGGAAGAAACAAGAGGCCTTGCTTGATATCGGTGCATCGGGCTCCGGCTCGGAAAGTGATTCATCGAATTATTCCAGCGATAAAAAAGCGAATCGTACTTCTTGGCTGCCTTCCAGTGTTGGTGGCGGTCAATTCACCGTTCAGGATGGGCGCTTAAATTCCATAGAAAAACGTTCGATTCGAGTGGATCCAGTTCACTACAAGAAGGCTGAGCTAAATCTGCCCGATCTTGCATCGTCAAGTGACAGTGAGAGTATTTATGTAAAAAATCGTGTTAAAAAGATGGTCAAAAAATATAATAAAGAGAAAAACCCGATCAGGAGAAATGAAAAATTAAGTGCAGGCTCGGATGAGGCTGGAAAAAAGTCGGTGATAGGCCGTGGCGCGGATCGGGTTCATGATTTTTTCAATAAGAAATCAAAGATGAGCAAAAAAGGTTTTGAGATGACGGGAAATATAATAATTGTTGGCGATAAGCATGTAGTGGCTGGGCAATATCAACCTGGAGAGGCGCTAGCAGTCGGAAGACCGTCACCAGACCAGGTCTCTCCTGCCAAGACCGCTGAACATGAAGTGGAAAAGTATCAGACGCTACTTCAGACTGGGGCACATTCGTTTCTCGCCAGTTGGACGAAGATCTCGGAGTCGACAGAAGTTGATGCCTATCGACTCGCAGAGGATGTTGAATTATTCTCACGCTCTATCGAAGATTTTCTGTCGAGCGTTTCTGATCTTGAGTCCAGATTATTTGTTGAAAAGGCCGGAATAGAGGCCTTGAAAAAATGGGCAAGAAACTGCAGTCGTCATATGAGTATCATAGGGGTGGATCTTTTAAGTATATATATGCAACGGGACGAAGTCTCAGATGAGGAAACTCAGTTGAAGTTGAAAGAGCAGCTGGGATCCTTCATGAAGGTGCTTGAGGAAGTCATTCAATAAAGTGCCTCAGCTGTCCCTTCTCAGGTAACTCCGGACCACGCGCAGTTCCCCTGCGGCGCTTTCATGCGTCACAGGTGGCCCCGACTCGCGTGCGATCTCTCGCAAAGCGTGGAGCCGCGACGGCATGCAACGCCAGCGACTCGCGCGGGTCCGATCGGCCGATCACCTTGCCGTCGTAGTCTGAATGCCATCCGGGAACGTGCCACACCGCCATCCCGGATTGGCATCCGGGCTACCTCTCCGCCGGCAACTCCAACGCCACCCGCAGCTCCCCCTGCGGCGCATCCATGCGCCACAGCCCGCCCTGCATCTCGCGCGCGATCTCCTCGCACAGCGTGAACCCGACGCCGCCGACCGCCGACGCATCCGCCTCGCGCGCCGGTGACGCGAACAGCACCCGCACCGCCGAGCCGTTCATCGACAGCATCACCTGCGGCGCCTGCGCGCCCCCCAGCCGCTCGATCTCGATCAGCAGAATGCGCAGCAGCACCGCCAGCCGCTGCGCATCGCCGCGCACCTGCGGCGGCGCGACGCCGTGCAGCGCCAGCGGCTCGCGCGGGCCTGACCGGCCGATCGCCATGCCGTTCCACGCCTCCTGCAGCGCGAGCGGCAGGTCGAGCACCATCGCCTGCGGTGCCGCCCGGTACGAGAACATCCGCAGCTGGCGCGTCAGCGCGGTCGCCTCGTCGATGTGCGCGACCACGCCGCGCAGCGCCGCCGACAGCTCGCTCGGCCGCAGATGGTCCGCCTGCGTGATGCACAGCGACAGCGCCTGCCGCGCGGCCACCAGCGGCGCGCCCAGCGAGTGGTAGATCTGCGCCATCAGCCGGCCGACCACCGCCAGCCGCTGCGCATGCAGCAGCGCGGTCTCGCGCTCCAGCCGGCGCTCTTCGGCATCGCGCTCCAGCGCGGCCATGCGGTAGTGCAACCGCTCCTGCTCGGGCTGCGTGAAGCGCCGCGCCGCATGCGCCTGGCGCAGCCAGCGCAGCGCATCGGCATGCCGGCCGTTCGCGGCATGCGCATTGGCCAGCATCTGCATCGTGTTCGGCAGCTCGCCGTCATGGCGGATGCTGCGCATCGCGCGGATCGCCCGCTCGAAGCGCGCCGCGGCCCGCCCCGGCCGCCCGGCGTGCTGGTAGTACACGCCCATCGTCAGCCACACCTGCGCCATCCAGCGCGGCGCTCGCGGCAGCTGGCGCACGCGCCGCAGGAAGATCGACGCGGTGTGCCGCGCGCCTTCCAGGTCGCCGAGCCGCGAGCGCGCGTAGATCACCATGTGCAGCGAGGCCAGCGGGCTGCGGTCGCTCGCCTGCGGCAATGCCTCGGCGGCACGCCGCCGCTCGGCCTTGGCCTCGGCCAGCCGGCCACGCCGCTCGTGCGCATCGGCCAGGTAGGTGCGGCTGAAGCCGAGCGCGGCGCGCGCGCTTTCGGCGGTGGTCGCCACCTGGCTGCGCAACGCGTCGGCTGACTTCTCTTTCGACGTCTCTTTCGCGATCTCGGCCGCCACGCGCAGCACCTCTTCGCAGCATTGCGCCGCCGCGTCGAACTCGTCGACGCACAAAAAGGTGCAGGCCTGGTTGAACAGCAGCCGCACCAGCAGCTCCAGGTCGCCGCGTGCGCGTGCCCCGGCCTGCGTCTGGCGCAGGTGCTCCAGCGCGCGGCTGAAGTCGCCGGTCTCGATGCAGATCGAGATGCAGGTGCTGGCCGCGCTTGACGCGCGCGCGGTGTCGCCGGCGCGCTCCAGCTTCTCGCTGGCCGACAGTGCCCGCGCATATGCCAGCTCGTACTCGCCGAGTTGCGCATGCAGCCGGGCCATCAGCAGCTGGATGCGGCCGAGCGTGTGGCCGTCGACCCCCTCGCCGGCGGCCAGGGCCGCCGCCTGTTCGAGCAGGCCGCGATGGCGGGCGGGGTCTTCGGCGGCTTCGAGGGTCGGCAGCGCGTCGATCACGCGCTGCAGTTCGGCCGTCGGCGGGGCGATCAGGTCGGGCATGCGCCGCATTGTGCGGGCGCCGCGGCACGGCCGGAGCGAAGCCGACCACGCGGCGTCGGGTTTGCGCACGCCGCTTCGTGCGCGGCACCGGCCGGCGCGCACGGCCCGCCTAGCCTGTCGATGTCGGCAATCCGTCGACGCCCGTTGCATTCGGTCACGCCATGTCCGACGAAAAAACCGAAGAGCCCACAGAGCAGAAGCTGCGCAAGGCACGCGAGGAAGGCCAGGTCGCGAAGAGCCAGGACGCGGCGATCGCCGCGTCCACGCTGGCGGTCGTCGGCACGCTGATGGCCATGGCCGACAGCAGCGTCGCCCGCATCCGCACCGTGATCTCGCTCGCACTCGACATCGGCCCCGGCGACATCCCGATGGACGTGATCTGGAAGCGCCTCGCCGCGATGGGCATGGAAGCCGGGCTGGTGATCCTGCCGCTGCTGGTGGTCGCGGCCATCGGCGCGGCCATCGGCATCGCCGCGCACGTCGGCTTCCAGCTCACGCCGAAGGCGGTGCAGCCCAAGTTCGACAGCCTGAACCCGGCCCAGGGCATCAAGAAGGTGTTCTCGGTGAAGTCGCTGATGAGCTTCGCGCAGATGGTGCTGAAGGCGGTCGTCATCGGCGCGGTGATGTGGCAGGTGATCGTGCAACTGCTGCCGCTGATCTCGGGCGCGGTGTTCCAGACGCCGCTGGCCATCGGCGCCATCGCCTGGGGCGCGATCGGCAAGGTGCTGCTGTTCGCGGTCGCGCTGTTCCTGGTGCTGGCCCCGCTGGACTACGCGCTGCAGCGCCACCACTTCATGAAGGGCCAGCGCATGTCCAAGGACGAGATCAAGCGCGAGTTCAAGGGCCAGGAAGGCGACCCCGAGATCAAGGGCCAGCGCAAGCAGCTGGCGCGCGAGCTGGCCGAGGAAGACCCGAAGCAGGCGGTCGGCCGCGCCGATGCGGTGATCGTCAACCCGACCCACTACGCGGTGGCGATCCGCTACCGCGCCGACGAGGCCGGCGTGCCGGTGGTGCTGGCCAAGGGCGTCGACGACGCGGCGCTGGTCATCCGCGGCCATGCCGAAGCGATGGGCGTGCCGGTGTTCGCGCACCCGCCGCTCGCGCGTGCGCTGCACAAGGTGCCGGTCGACCACGCCGTGCCCGAGGAACTCTTCGAATCGGTGGCCGTGGTGCTGCGCTGGGTGGACGAGATCGGCGCGAAGCGCGGCGATCCGGCCGCAGCCCGGCCCTCCGGCGACGACAACCCCGTTCATTGACTCTCATCACCCAGGCGGATGCCATGAAGAAATTCAAGATCAACATAGGCGGCGATGCCGCGATGGTGGCCACGATCGTGGCCATCCTCGCGCTGATGGTGCTGCCGCTGCCGACCTTCCTGATCGACGGCCTGCTGGCGGTGAACCTCACCATCAGCACGCTGCTGCTGATGGTGACGATGTACATCCCGAGCGCGGTCTCGCTGACCTCGTTCCCGGCGCTGCTGCTGTTCACGACGCTGTTCCGGCTGTCGCTGAACATCTCGTCGACCAAGCTGATCCTGCTGCATGCCGACGCCGGCCACATCATCGAGTCGTTCGGCAACCTGGTGGTGGGCGGCAACCTGGTGGTGGGCATCGTGGTGTTCCTGATCATCACGGTGGTGCAGTTCATCGTGATCGCGAAAGGCTCGGAGCGGGTCGCCGAGGTCGGCGCGCGCTTCACGCTGGACGCGATGCCGGGCAAGCAGATGAGCATCGACGCCGACCTGCGCGCCGGCCACCTGACCGCCGACGAGGCGCGCCAGCGCCGCGCCGCGCTCGCGATGGAAAGCCAGCTGCACGGCGGCATGGACGGCGCGATGAAGTTCGTGAAGGGCGATGCGATCGCGGCGCTGATCATCACGGTGATCAACATCCTGGCCGGCATCGTGATCGGCATCACCTACCACGGCATGCCGGCGGCCGAGGCGGCGAACCGCTTCGCGATCCTGTCGATCGGCGATGCGATGGTGTCGCAGATCCCGTCGCTGCTGATCTGCGTGGCGGCCGGCGTGATGATCACGCGGGTGGCCGACGAGCATGCGGCCAAGCCGAAGTCGCTCGGCGAGGAAATCACCTTCCAGCTGACGCGCAGCCCGCGCGCGCTGTACCTGGCGGCCGGCTTCCTGTGCGGCTTCGCGCTGGTGCCGGGCTTCCCGTGGTACGTGTTCCTGCTGCTGGCCGCGTCGCTGGTGATGCTGGGCCGCAAGCTGCAGGGCAAGACCGCCGGCAAGGCGACCTCGCACGAAGGCGAGGCCGATGCGCTGAAGGGCCTGCAGCGCGAAGGCGCGAAGGCGCGCAAGGGCGACATCCAGGCGATCGAGGACAAGGCGAGCGCGTTCACCGCGCCGCTCGCGGTGACGATGTCGCCGGCGCTGGCCGCCTCGCTGCGGCCCGACGTGCTGAACAGCGCCTTCGAGCGCGAGCGCCTGAGCCTGCAGGAGCAGCTGGGGTTGCCGTTCCCCGGCATCCGGCTGTGGACGCGCGCGAGCCACGCCGACAACGAGTACGAGCTGCTGCTGCACGACGTGCCGCACGGCAGCGGCCAGCTGGCGATCGGTCCGAAGGCCGACGGCGAGCCGTCGAACGAGGAGGTGATCGCGAAGCACGCGGTGCAGTCGCTGCACGAGCAGGCGCATCAGTTCCTCGGCATCCAGGAGGTGCAGTGGGTGCTGGAGCGGGTCGGCGCCGACTACCCCGGCCTGGTGGCCGAGATGCAGAAGGTCGTCACGGTGCAGCGCATCGCCGAGGTGCTGCGCCGGCTGCTGGAAGAGCAGCTGCCGATCCGCAACATGCGGGCGATCTGCGAGAGCCTGATCAACTGGGGCCCGAAGGAAAAGGACGCGCTGATGCTGACCGAGTACGTGCGCGGCGACCTCGGGCGCTGGCTCAGCCACCGCGCGACGCAGGGCAGCGGGGCGCTGTCGGCGGTGCTGCTGGAGCCGGCGGTCGAGAAGATGATCCGCGACGCGATCAAGCCGACGCCGGCCGGCAACTACCTGGCGCTGGCACCGGACGCCGTCGGCGCGATCGCCCGGCGAGTGAAGGAACTGGCGGGGATGACGCCGCGCGCCGGCATCGCGGTGGTGACCTCGATGGACATCCGCCGCTATGTGCGCCGCATCGTCGAATCGGAATCGAAGTGGCTGGCGGTGTACTCGTACCAGGAGCTCGGCGCGCAGGTGCGCGTGGAGCCCCTGGGCAGGGTGGCGCTGTGACGCCCACCCCCGGAGGCGCTTCGCGCCACCCCCTCGAGGGGGCAACCCCAGTGGCCCGGCAAAGCCGGTTCCACGGGGTTCGCTGGATCACGTTCAAGTTGCGTCGAGGTGCTGAATGAGCCGCACTCGTCCTGTCACCTTCGAAGTGCACCGCAGCCCGCTGCCGAAGCAGCCGGTGCCTGCCGACATTCTGCGCGCGCCGAGCTTCACCGACCTGTTGCGCCAGCGCCGGTCGTCGAGCGGCGCACGGCCGTTCGGCGAGCGTCTGCGCGCCGATCCAGAGCCGTCATCGTCACAGCCGGTCGATGCCGAGTTCGCCATCTCCGCCGAACCCGAACACGCCACCGCAGTCGCCCGCGAACCCGAGCCCGAGCAACACGCCGAGCCCGAATGGGCCGACGAACTGGTGCCGAGCCCCGAGCTGCTGCAGCCGCTGCTGCACGGCGCCGCCCGCGTGGCCCGCGTCGCCGCGCCGACGCACCCGGTGGTCGCCGCGATCGCACAGACCATCGCGCGCTTCTGCAACGAGAGCGCGGTCGACGACAGCGAAGGCTGGCAGGTGCGCATGCCGCTGCGCCCGGACGTGCTGCCCGACACCACGCTGGCGCTGTCGCTTTCGTCGTACTGGCTGCAGCTTCGCTTCGAGACCACCGACTCGAGGGCCCGCGACCTACTCTTTGCCCATCGCGACGCCCTCGCCGCAACGCTCGAAGAATCCCTGAACCGCCGGCGCGATGTCGCCATCTCCATTGACTGATTCGCCATGACCGCTGCCACCCGCATCGAACCCGTCACGCCGATCGCCGCCCACCTGGGGGCCGTCGGCGCCG
This sequence comes from Rhizobacter sp. SG703, assembly GCF_012275445.1. GTDB lineage: Bacteria > Pseudomonadota > Gammaproteobacteria > Burkholderiales > Burkholderiaceae_C > Rhizobacter. Next base: position 127,235 of record NZ_JAAZQK010000003.1, read on the forward strand.
CCGCCGCCAGCGCCTCGCGCCTGCTGCACGACCGCCGCCTCGGCGCGTTGTGGCGCGCGCTGGACCTGCGGCGTGGTCTCTCGCTCGCCGCGGCGCCGGATGCAAACGACGCCCTCCGCGGTTTCGCAAGCTACGCGCTGGAGCTCGACTGCGACGCTGGCCGCTTCAGCCTCGCGATCGCCTGCCGCGCCGATGCCGCGTTGTCGCTGGCCGCGGCACCCGACCTGGGGGCGCCGCTGCGCGCGCTGGCCGCCGAGGCGCTGTTCGGCGAGACCACCGAGCGCCTGTCGCGCCTGGTGCTGCCCGGCGTGCAGGCGGTGGCGCTCGCGCCGCTGCCGGCCGAGCAGGCGCCGCGCACCGGCTGGTGCAGCCTGCGCCGCGACGGCGCCGAGATCGCACGCGTCGCGGTGCAACAACTTCCCGGGCCGGTGCACGACGCGCTGCGCGGCGCCGCGCGGCCGCACGGCCAGCGCAGCGCCTGGCGCTCGGTGCTGCGCCTGCCGGGCGCCGTGGCGATCGCGAGCCGCGCGCTGTCGATCGACGTGCTGCGCTCGCTGCGCGTCGGCGACGTGGTGCTGCTGCCGGCCGCGCTGCAGGCCCTGGAGGGGGCCGCCGCGGCGCTGCGCCTCGGGCCGCGCGGTGCGCGCTGCCTGGCGGCGCCGGGACGGATTCAAGGCAATTCATGGACAGTCGAAGGAGGACTTCAGATGTTGGACGATGACCAGGACCTGCTCGCCGAACCCGGCGAACCCGCGGATGCGATCGGCGAGCTCGAGCTGCCGGTGCGTTTCGAGATCGAGACCGTGTCGGTGCCGCTGGCCGACCTGGAGGCGATCGAGCCCGGCTACGTGATCGAGCTCGCGGTGCCGGCGGCCGAGGCGCGACTGCGCCTGGTGTCGTGCGGCCAGGTGATCGGCCACGCGGAACTGGTGGCGGTCGGCTCGCGGCTGGGCGCCCGCATCACACGCATGGTGGCACGCGATGACGCAGACCACCACGGGTGAACTGCTCCCGCTGCTCGTCATCGCGTTCGCGATCGGCGTGCTGCCCTTCGTCGCGATGATGGTGACCTCGTACACCAAGATCGTCGTGGTGCTGGGGCTGCTGCGCAACGCGCTCGGCGTGCAGCAGGTGCCGCCCAACATGGTGCTCAACGGCATCGCGATCATCGTGTCGGCCTACATCATGGCGCCGCTGGTGATGGATTCGTACGACAAGATGAAGGACCAGGGCTTCGCGCCGTCGAGTGCCGGCCAGATCGGCCAGATCCTCGAGGTCGCGAAGGACCCGGTGCGCAAGTTCCTCGACAAGCATGCGCAGGCGCGCGAGAAGGCCTTCTTCCTGAAATCGGCGGCCGCGGTGTGGCCGCCGGAGCGGGCGAGGGCGCTGAAGGCCGACGACCTGATCGTGCTGGCCCCGGCCTTCACGCTGTCGGAGCTGACGGCGGCCTTCAAGATCGGCTTCCTGCTGTACCTGGCCTTCGTCGTCGTCGACCTGATCATCGCGAACATCCTGCTCGCGCTCGGCCTGTCGCAGGTGACGCCGACGCAGGTGGCGATCCCGTTCAAGCTGCTGCTGTTCGTGGTGATGGACGGCTGGTCGACGCTGATCCACGGCCTGGTCCTGACCTACAAGTAGCGAGCGAGCCCCCATGGACTACGACAACATCGTTCGACTGACCTCGCAGGCCATGCTGCTGTGCCTGATGGTCTCGCTGCCGGCCGTGCTGGTGGCGGCGCTGGTGGGCCTGCTGGTGTCCTTCGTGCAGGCGATCACCTCGCTGCAGGACCAGGCCATCTCGCAGGGCGCCAAGCTGATCGCGGTGGTGATCACGCTGGTGGTCGCCGCGCCGTGGGGTGCCTCGATGGTGCTCGGCTTCGCCCAGCAGGCGGTACAGGCGGCGCTGCAATGAGCATCACCCGTTCGTTCACCCGGATGGCGCCGGTCGTCGCGCCGCGTGCGGCCGCGGTCGCCGCCACCGCCACCACCGCGCAGACCGCGCCGCCCGCGACGCCGCAGGCCACGCACCAGCACGGCGGCCACCACGGCCCGCACCGCGCCGGCGGGCAGGGCCGACACGTCGGCGGCAACCGGCCGGGCGCGCGCCCGAAGCGTTCGACGACCAACAAGGCGCGCAAGAGCCGGCGCCGCGGTGCGAACGGTATCCAGGGCGATGACGACGATCACGATTTCCACTCGGCGGAGTCGCAGCAGACTGGCACCGAGGCCGTCGGCCTGAAGGACCAGTCGCAGGACTCGGGCGACGACCAGGACGAGGGCGGCGGCGAACGCTCGCGCCAGGACAAGCTGGCGCAGGCGCGCAGCCTGTCGGAGAAATCGGATGAACCCGGGCGTGGCGGGTCGCCGCGCCGGGTGTTCGATTCGAAGATCCCGCTGCAGCGCTGCAAGAAGGGCATGCTGGGCGTCGTGCAGAAGGCCGTCATCGACCGCGAGCTGAACAAGGCGGCCGACACCGGCAACGGCGCGCTCGCCGCGAGTGCGCTGCGCAAGCTGAACCTGGCGCTGCTCGGCAGCGCCCGGGCCGGCGCGCGGCTCGACAGCGGCGGGCTGAAGGCGGTGGCCGAGTACCTGGCCGCGAACTACCTGAAGCCGGCGCTGCCCGAAGGCGGCTTCCCGCTGTCGATCAAGATGCTGCACTGGATGCTGCCGATGAAGCTGTTGCAGCTGCAGGTGCCGCGCACCGAGGAACAGTCCGCGCTGAGCATCGCGAAGATGCTGGTGCAGGCGAGGAGGAACCAGCCATGAGCGCTGTCATGAACGACGACGAGCTGCCCGAGGGCGCCGAGGGCGATGCACCCGATGGCGCAGACCCGGACCACGAGCGCTACATCGAGCTGCTGACCGCGCTGTGCGGCGAGCTCGACCTGCCGGACGTGCAGGCGGTGCTGCAGTCGCGGCGGGTCGAGGTCGAGGGCTTCAGCGTGATCGTCGACCACGTGACGAACGATCCGCAGGCGATGTACATCCAGTTCGACTACGGCATCACGACCGCCGGACGCACGTTGTCGATCTTCCGGCTGATGCTGGAATCCAACCTGCTGGTCTATGCGCAGGACCAGGCGCAGCTCGGCCTCGACCCCGACACCGGCTCGACGCAGCTGATCGTGCGCGTGCCGATGACAGACGACATCGACGGCCCGTGGCTGATGGACACGCTGACCCACTACGCCGAGCACGGCCGCTACTGGAAGGACCACCTGCTGCAAGCCCCTGACGACATGTTCGAGGCGATTTCCGCGGGCGACTACCTCTGGCTGAGGGCCTGAGCGTTCACAATCCCGCCCCATGCCCGACAGCGATCCGCACGACTTCTTCGAAGACCGCCCGACGCTCTGGCCGCACACCGCGCCGGAGCGGCTGCTGCCGTCGCAGGTCGAGCAGCGGCTGCTGAGGGCGATGGAGCGCGTCGCCGCCGACGGCCCGTATGCGGTCGCGCTGTGCGAGGAGGCGATCGCGCTGGCGCGCGCCGGCGGCGACGACGGCGAGACGGTGCGCACGCTGTTCCGCGCCGCGACCCTGGTGCTGCAGGCCCGCCGCCCCGACCGCGCCTACGTGCTGTGCCTCGAAGCGCAGCAGGCCTTCGAGCGCCGCGACGACCGCTGGCGCGCCACCCGCATCCTGCTGCTGCGCGGCCAGTGCTGGCTCGAGGTCGGCGAGCACGAGCGCGCGATGACGCTGATCGCCGAAGCCACCGAGCGCTTCCGGCTGATGGACCACCGCGCCGACCTGGCGCGCTGCCAGGCCGCGATGGCGATGGCGCACCGGCTGGGCGGCGACCTCGACAGCGCGATCGCGATGGCCGCGCACGCGGTCGGCACGCCCGGTGCGCCGAACGACCACCACCTCGACATCAGCCTGCGCCACAACGAAGCGCTGATGCGCCTGGAGCGCGGCCGCCAGCTGGCGCAGCAGGGCGACGTGCAGGGCGCGCAGGCCGAGTACGCGCGGGCCTCGGCGGTGCTGCCGGATGCGCGCCACATCGAATCCCCGCGCAGCCAGCCCGATGGCGGGCAGGTGCTGCAGAACATCGCCCAGGTCGCGACCGCGATCGGCGACGACGCGACGGTGCTGCTCGCACTGCGAAGGCTGGCCGACTGGGCGCGCCGCCGCGGCAGCCGGCTGGAGCGCGGCGCCGTGTGGCTGCAGATGGCCGAGCTGCAGCGCGCGCGCCACCGCAGCCGGGCGGCGGTGGCCTGCGCGCGCGCGGCGGTGCGGCACCTGGTGACGCTGCCGAACGAGCCGCGGCTGGTGACCGCGCGGCTGCTGCTGGCCGACCTGCTGGAAGACCAGGGCGACTACCCCGGCGCCTACGAGGCCTACGCCGAGGGCTCGCGCGTGGCCGCCGAGCAGCAGCGCGAGGCGATCGCGCTGCGTGCCGAGATGCTGGCGCTGGACCGCGATGCCGAGCAGGTGCTGCGCAGCACCGAGCAGACGCTGGCGTATGCGCAGCGGCTGTCGAACGTCGGCCACCTGGTCGCGAGCATCAACCACGAGCTGAACCAGCCGATGGCATCGATCCGGCTCGTCGCCGAGACGGCGCTCGAACTGATCGACAGCGGCGAGACCGCCGAGGTGCTGGCCAGCATGCGCTCGATGCTGAAACTGTCGACCCGGCTGACCGACCTGACCGCGCAGCTGGCGGCGTTCCCGGCCCGTTCGACCGCGCAGGTGCAGCAGCTGAGCCTGCGCCAGGCGGTGCTCGAGGCGCTGGGCATGCTGCGCTCGCGGCTGGGCCAGACGCCGTGCGAGATCGTGATCGGTTTCGACGATGCGCTGGCGCACGGTTTCGAGGGCCAGTTGGTGCGGGTGATCGCGAACCTGGTCAACAACGCGCTCGACGTGCTGGAGCCGGTGCCGGCGCGCCGCATCGAATTCGGCTGTGTGGCCGACGGCGAGTTCATCGTGCTGAGCGTGGCCGACAACGGCCCGGGGCTCGCGCCGGCAGTGCTGGAGCGGCTGTTCCAGCCGTTCTTCTCGACCAAGGCGGCCGGCCGCGGGCTGGGCCTGGGCCTGGCGCTGTCGCGCGACGTGATGCGCGAGATGGGCGGCGACCTGCTGGCGCGCAACGGCAGCGGCGGCGGCGCGGTCTTCGACGTGCGGCTGCCGCTCGAAGACCCGACGACGGTGCCGGGGACCTTGTAGCTACCGCTGCCGGCCTGCCAGCACCTGCGCGACCGGCGAATCGGCGCCGAACGCCGACCGGTTGGCCTCGGCCAGCAGCGCGATCGCGGCCAGGCGGCAGGCCTCGCGGTCATGGGCCGGGCCGTTGTCGACCGGATCGTTCATCAGGCCGTCGGTCACGCGGTCGACCAACGCTTCGAAGCGGCGCATCGCTTCGGACTGCAGGTCGTCGAACGAGGCGTCGTCGAACGGGAGATCGGCGTCGCAGAGGTCGGTGTTCAGGCGCATCGGAAGGGTCCTTGGGAGAATCGGATCAGGGGGCGGATGACGGCGTCGTGGCCGACGGCGCCGTTCCGGCGTCGGCCAGCACAGCGCGGTTCAGCGCGACCATGAACCTGCCGAGCTTCGGCCCGTCGTCGACGATGGACAGATCCGCCTGGTCCTTGTACTTGTCGAGCAGCTCGTCGTGGGTCGGCTGGGCGAACAGCTTGTAGTTGCGCATGTCCTGCTGAAGTGCCTTCAGGTCGACGCCCCGCTCGCGCAACGACTGGACCCCTTCCGCGGCCGTGGACTTCGACAGCGAGACGGGCTCGGGCTTGGCGCCGAGGCCCAGCGGCGCGGACGGCCGGGCCGCCGCCGGTTGCTGCGGGGTCGGCTTCTCGGCAGTCGGCTTCTCCGTGGTCGGCTTCTGGGTCGGGGGCTTCTGCCCGCTCGGCTTCGGCCCGCCGGACAACCCGGCCAGGCCGGACTGGAAGCGCTGGATCATGTCGTGGATCGACTGCAGGCCGGTGCGCGCCTCGCCGAGCATCTGGGCCACCAGCGGCGGGGCGAAGTTCTGGTACAGCGCGTTGCTTTCGATGTCGTGCAGCGCCTGCAGGAACTCGCCGGCCACGCGCGAGGCGCGGTCCGAGCCCTTCAGCGCCGCGGCCATCGGCCTGTGCAGCGCCGACTGCGCGGCATCGCGGATCTGGCCGAACTGCCCCGTCGGAAGGTGACCGAGGTTCGGCAGGGGTCCCATCGGTCCCGTGCTCCCCATCTGCGCAGCCTGCCCCAGTCGCCCCATCTTCCCCAGCAACGACGCGTTCTGCAGGCGCGGGCGCAGTCCGGCGATGCCGGATTGCAACGTCGCGGCGGTCGGCAGTTTCGACGGCAGGCGCTCGGCCAGGCCGCTCAATCCGCTCATCTGCTTCGCCGCGAGGCGCGCGGCGCCGGTCGCTTTTTCCGCCAGCCCGGGGGCGGACGTCGCCAGCTTGCCGGCCTGCTGGCCGATCCGGTTGAGCGCCTGGAGGCCGCTTTTCACCAACAGCGGATTGATCGGAGGCATGCGGATTCCTTGGGGCTGTGACGTCGTTGGCCGCCACGGTAGGCTGGCCGGGCGCCGCGGGTTGCGGCATCACGCGAAGCGGCGCATGCGGACGCGAAGTTGGCCGCCGCGGCCCGTGCAACAGGCCGGCAGGGCGCTACGATCGCTGCATTGCTTGCATTGCACCGAACGCCACGTGAAGCCCTCGATTCCCGACAAGACCATGCAAGACACCGACGCGGCCGCCAGTGCCGCCACGCCCGCGACGCGCATCCTGGTGATCGAGGACGACGAAGCCTTCCGTGCCAGCGTGAAGCGCGCGCTGGAGCTGGCCGGCTACCAGGTCAGCCTGTTCGAGGACGCCGAATCGGCGATGGAGCAGATGGCCGCCGTGGCCCCCGCCGCGGTGCTGACCGACCTGCGGCTGCCGAAGGCCGACGGCCTGTTCGTGCTGCAGCGCACGCGCGAGAAAGACGCCGACCTGCCGGTCGTGCTGATGACCGGCCATGGCGACATCCCGACCGCGATCCAGGCGATCCGCTCGGGCGCCTACGATTTCCTCGAGAAGCCGTTCAGCCGCGAGCGGCTGCTGGCCGTGATGCAGCGCGCGGCCGACCAGTACCGGCTGGTGCAGGAGAACCGCCAGCTGAAGACGCGGCTGGCCGAGTCGTCCGGGATCGACCAGATCGTGCGCGGCGACGCGGCCCCGGTGCGCGAGCTGCGCGACCTGATCCTGCGCCTCGCGCCGACCCCGGTCGACGTGCTGATCCACGGCGAGACCGGCACCGGCAAGGAACTGGTCGCGCGCTGCCTGCACGATTTCGGCCGGCGCAGCGGCAACTTCGTCGCGCTGAACTGCGCGGCCATTCCCGAGAGCCTGTTCGAGAGCGAGCTGTTCGGCCACGAGGCCGGCGCCTTCACCGGCGCGGGCAAGCAGCGCATCGGCAAGATCGAGCATGCGAAGGACGGCACGCTGTTCCTCGACGAGATCGAGGCGATGCCGCTGGCGCTGCAGGCCAAGGTGCTGCGCGTGATCCAGGAGCGCGAGATCGAGCGCCTGGGCAACAACAAGCCGATCCCGGTGAACTTCCGCGTTGTCGCGGCCACCAAGGTGAGCCTCGAAGACCTCGCGAAGAAGGGCGAGTTCCGGCCCGACCTGTTCTACCGGCTCAACGTGGCATCGCTGAAGATCCCGGCGCTGCGCGACCGGCTGGGCGACATCCTCGGGCTGTTCCAGATCTTCCTGCAGCAGGCGAGCCTGCGCTTCCAGATGCCGGTGCCGTCGCTGACGCCGGACCAGCACCAGGCGCTGCTCGCGTCGCGCTGGCCGGGCAACGTGCGCGAGCTGAAGGCCTGCGCCGAACGGATGATCCTCGGCCTGCCGATCTTCGTCGATGGCGAGCCGACGGCCTCGGCCCCGCGCTCGTTCGACGAATCGGTCGCGATGATCGAACGCAGCCTGCTCGAAGAAGCGCTGCGCCGCCACGGCGGCTCGGTGAAGGCCGCCTGCGCCGAGCTGTCGCTGACGCCGGCGACGATGTACCGCAAGCTGAAGGCGCTGGCGGTGGACCCGTCGGCGTACAAGGACCCGAGCACCGATCCTGCCGGCTGAGCACGATCGCGCCGCCGACTGACGCGAACCTGACGGCCCCCCAGAGGCCGCTGTCCCGCTGCCGCGCTGCGCTGTCGCAGTCGTGAGAGAGCCGCACCCCCTCGCTTCTCAATCTTGATTCTCCGCCCGGCCCGGCCGCTGTCGGATGCCTGCGGCACGCCCGTTCGCTTCGGTGGCGCATGACGGCGAATCAAGCACTTGCATGCGATTGTGAAACCGCTTGCAAGTCGCGCAGCCATACATCGCTTCGTGGCACATGCCTTGCGGAACAGGCCGGTCAGACATCATTCAACACATAGGGGAGTCTCGTGAACAAAGCAGCCTTGTTGATCGAAGACAAAGACACGCAACTGGTCGTGCGGACCGCACTGGAGTGCGCCGGTTTCCACTGCGAGGTCTATGCGTCCACCGGAACGCTGTTGCGCGGCATCAAGCGCGACGACCACGGCCTGATCGTCGTCGACGTCGACGACCCCGCCACCGATTGCGCCGCGCTGGTCGACTGGCGCCGCAACTGGCTGAACCCCGAAGTGACTTTGGTCGCCCTCGGCCGCACCGACCCGCTGACGGCCGCCCGCGTGCTGAACGCCGGCGTCGACGATTTCGTCGCGAAGCCGGTGCGCGGTGCCGAGCTGCTGGCGCGCATCGGCGCCGCCGCGCGCCGCCGCCAACCCGCCCCGGCCGAGGCCGGCCTCAGCGTCGCCGGCTGCAGCATCGACCGCAGCGCCTGCGCGATCGTCTCGCGCTCGCATCGCGTCGGCCTGACCGCCCGCGAACTGGCGCTGGCCCAGCTGCTGTTCGAGAACGCCGGCCAGCTGGTGACCCGGGCCCGCCTTGCGCAGGACGTCTGGGGCGCCGACGCCGGCATCACCGGCCGCTCGATCGAGCAGCACATCTACCAGTTGCGCCGCAAGCTCAAGCGCTGTGCCGGCGAAGCGCTCGCGCTGCGCGGCGTCTACGGCAGCGGCTACCGCATCGACGCGGCCGCCGCGCCGCGCTCCGCCAGCGGCCCCTCTTCCGCGCCGGCCGCCGCCCCCGGGCTGGCGGTGCAGGCCACGCTCCACGCCTAGATCACCACCGTCCACCACACGTCCACCACACCGCCCACCACCATGCGCTCCCACACCCACTCCACCTTCGACGGCCTGCGTCCCGACCGCGTCCCGCTGCCCTGGGGCGACGTGCGAGGGGCTTCGTTGTCCGCGCTGCTGTCGCTGATCACCACCGTGTCGTACGGCGCGGTGGCGGCCGGCTCGATTTCGTCGATGGGGCCGGGCGTGGTGTCGGCGATGGTGCTGTCGGGGCTGATCGCCGCGTCGCTCGGCGCGCTGGTCGCGAGCGCGCTCGGCTCGGTGCCGACGCAGATCTTCTCGCCGCGGGCCTCGGTTGCGGTCGTGATCGCGGCAGCGGCCGCATCGTTCGCGGCCGGCGAAGGCACGAAGCTGCCGCAGGTGCTCGCGCTGCTGTCGCTGTGCCTGTTCATCGCGATGCTGTTCCAGCTGGCCTTCGCGGCGCTGCGGCTGGGCGGCCTGATCCGGCTGATCCCGACCTCGGTGACGGCCGGCCTGGTGATCGCACTGGCGCTGCGACTGGTGTGGTCCGAGCTGCCCGACCTGGTGGCCGCGCCGGACCGCCTGCGGCCGTGGGCGCCGCTGTGCACCGCCATCGGCACCTTCGGCGTGTTCGCGCTGCTGCGCGCCCGCTACGGCGCAGGCGGTGCGATGCTCGCCGGCCTGGCGGCCGGCCTGCTGATCGCGCTGGTGGTCGACCTCGGCGCGCCGGGTGCGCTGCCGCACCTGCCGGCCATCGACCTGGCCGGCGGCCCGCTGCTGCCGGTGTCGCGCCTGGTCGGGCAGTTCGTCGACGGCTGGCCGCCGGGCCGCTGGCTCGACGTGCTGGCCTTCGCCGCGGTGATCGCGCTGGTCAACTCGGTCGAGACGCTGACCTCGGCGATGCAGATCGAAGACCTCGGCACGCAGCGATTCGATGCCAACCGCGCGCTGATGGCCGGTGCCCTCGGCTCGCTGGTGTCGCTGCTGGCCGGCGGGCTGCCGGTGGCCGGCGGGACCTCGACCTCGTCGGTGCACGTCAAGGCCGGCGCCAGCTCGCGCAGTTCGGCGCTCGCGTCGGCGCTGCTGGTGGGCCTGGGCACGCTGGTGTTCGCCTCGCTGATCGTCAAGGTTCCGCTGGCGGTGGTCGCCGCGCTGATGCTGTGCGTGGCCGGCGAGATCGCCGTGCCGCCGGTGCGCGAGCTGCTGGCGCAATGGCAGGCCGGCCGGCACGGCATGCGCGGCGAGATCGCGGTGGTCGCGCTGGTGTGCGTGCTGCTGCTGTCGGCCGACATCCTGGTCGCGGTGGGCGCCGGTGTGGTCGCCGCCTCGGTGCTGGCCTTCGTGCAGATGCGCGACAGCCTGGTGCGCCGCGAATACAACGCCACCGATGCGATGGCCCCGACGATCGTCGGCGTGCCGATGGGCAAGACCAGCTCGCGCGACGTGCCGGTGATCGAGATCGGCCAGCCGCTGTTCTTCGCGACCGTCGAGGCCGCGGTGCATGCGGTCGAACGGGTGAACGCCAGCTCCCGCCAGGTGGTGCTCGACCTGACGCGCAGCGGCGGCCTGGACCTGACCGCGGCGAAGGCGCTGTCGCGCTGCGCCGCGGTGATGCAGCGCGACGATCGCCAGCTGCTGGTGGTCGGCGGCGAGCGCATCTCCGAGATGGAATCGCCGTTGCGACCGTGCCTGGTGTTCGGCCACATCGGCGATGCGGTGAACTACTGCACCGATGCGCAAAGCCTGCGCGAGCTCGAAGCCGAGCGGGCGCGGCGCGATGCGCAGACCCTTCCGCTGGCGGTGATCGACCATGCGACCCGCTTGCTGGCGGAGCACATCGGTCCGATCGCCGACGTGCTGGTGCGCCGCGCCGCGGCCGCCGTCACCAGCCGCGACCAGTTCTGCAACGTGCTGGCCGGCCAGCTCGACGAGAGCCGTGTGCGCGAGGCCTTCCTCGCCGGCATGAAGCGCGTCGACATCGTCCGGAGCGCACCGTGAGCGCGGCCGCCGTGCAGGCCGGGGCGCGCGAACGCGACGCCTTCGTCTCGATGCTGGCGCGGCTCGACGCGCAACTCGACCGCGACCTGGCCTCTACCGAGACCGAGACCGAGGCCGACGACGAGCGCACCGACTTCGTGCCGACCTTGCAGATGCTGAAGCCCGACGAGATCGCCGCATTGACGACGGCCGCGCCGCGCCGCGAGACGACATCGGCCCGGGCCGCGGCGGCCAGGCCGGCGCGTTCGTACGCCCGGCTGTTGCCGTGGCTGGTGGGCGGCGGGCTGGCGGCCGGTGCGGCGTCGTTCGCGATGTCGTTCAGCGGTTCGCGGCCGGTGGCGCCGCGGATGCCGGAGGTCGCGACCCTCGTGCCGGTGGCGCCGGTCGTGTCGGCCGCAGCGGTTGCGCCGGCGGCCTCGGCTGTGCAGGTTGCGGCGACCGGACCGGTGCCCGCGCCGGAGTCTGCTGCGGTGTCCGTTGCCACGCCCGCCGTCACACCGCCCGTCACTCCAACCGCCACTGTCGCGCTGCTGCAGCCGATGCCGGCCCCGTCCATCGATTCCTGTCCCCCTGCTCGCCGGGCCCTCGGCCTGTGCGAACTCCCGGCGCCTTGAGCGCCGTCCACCGTCCAACGGAGAAATCCATGCGCCAACTTCTTCTGACCGCTGCCTTGTGCCTGGCCTCGCTGGGCGCCCATGCTGCCGGCGACCGCATCGTCACCGGCTCCGACCGCGGCACCTACATCGAGATCGGCCGCGACCTGTCGCGCCTGATCGGCAAACCCGCCGGCCTGCCGCTGGAGGTGCTGCCCTCCAAGGGCTCGGCCGAGAACGTGCGCCGCCTGCGCTCCGAGCCGGGCGTGCGGCTCGCGCTGGTGCAGTCCGACGTGTACCGCGCCTACCTCGACCAGGCGAATGCCGGCGATGCCGAGGCGGCCCGGCTGATCAAGCCGCTGCGCGTGGTGATGCCGCTGTACGACGAGGAGATCTACTTCGTCGCGCGCGCCGATTCGCCGCTGCGCTCGATCCATGAGCTGCGCGACAAGCGCATCAACGTCGGCCCGGTCGGCAGCGGCACCGCATTGACCGCGACCACGCTGTACCGCGCGATGTTCGGCAGCCCGATGCTGGAGCAGAACACCAGCTTCCTGTCGAACGAGGAGGCGCTGGTGAAGCTCGCGACCGACAAGTCGATCGACGTGGTCGTGATCGTCGCCGGCCAGCCGGCCAAGCTGTTCGCCGACATGAAGTCGGAGGCGCGCCAGTACATCAAGCTGCTGACGCTGGACCGCGCGGCGCCCGAGACGCAGGCGCTGGACGGCACCTACGTGCCGGCGACGATCCGCGCCACCAGCTACCCGAACTGGCTGACGCAGGACGCGACCTCGCTGTCGGTCAAGTCGATGCTGGTGACCTACGACTACCAGTCGCCGGATGTGCGCGCCTCGCTGACGCGGTTCGCGAAGTCGATGTGCAGCAACTTCGAGAAGCTGAGGACCGAAGGCCACGCGAAGTGGCAGGAGGTGAGCCTCGCGCCGCCGCAGCTGCCGAAAGGCTGGTCGTACTACGCGCCGACGCAGAAGGTGCTGTCGCACTGCGACACCGAGGCCGAGCCGGCGCGCAACGTCGCGTCCGAAGGCAAGGCCCCGGCGGCATCGAGCTGCTCGCAGAGCCGCGAAGTGCTGGGCCTGTGCCGCGTGGCATCGCGCTGAACGGCCATGCCGCCGCCGCAGATCCCGCTCGGTAACGCACCGCGGCTGCAGCGGTCGAACACGATCGGGCCCGGCGTCACGCCGGGGTCGGTGCCGGGCAGCCGGCCGGCGATCACGCCGCGGCCGTCGACGCCGTCGCAGCGCGATGCGGCGGTCGGCGGCCCGTCGCGGCGCGAGGGCGGTGCGACGCCGCTGGCCAGCGCGGCACAACGGCCGCGCTCGGCGAGCCTGCCGCCGCCGGTGCGGCGCGACGGCGCATCCCCGGGCGAAGGCGGATCGCAGGCGCTGGTGCTGCACAGCCAGGCCGGTGGGGCGGGCGGGCCGCCGAAGCTGCCGCCGCGGCCGCCGGCGACGGCGTCGCCGTTCGGACGACCGGGCCCGAACTCGAGCATGGCCTTGACCCGCCCGACGCTCGGCGGCTTGAAGCCGATCGGGCAGGGCAGCAGCCAGGCGCAGGCCACGTCGGCGGCGTCCGGCGCCGGCGACGGTGATCCCGAACTGTCGAAGATGCTCGACCAGCTCGAAAGCGCGACGCGCAATCTGCGCGAGCTCGAACAACACGGCGCCGACAAGAACGATCCGAAGAAGCTGATGGATGCGCTGGAGAAGATGCTCGACATCTTCAGCAAGATCAACGACAAGCTGAACGCGCGCATGGAGGCGGCCGGGCAGTCGTTCGCGCAGGCAGCGCAGGCGCAGCCGCAGGGCTGACGCGCCGATGAAGAGGTTCATCTGGACCGGTTGACCCGCAAGGAGCCGGATTTCTAGACTGCGCCGCATCCTGAACGAACAGACCAGGGAGGTCTTTCATGATGCATGCGCGCGCCGGCCTGTGGGTGGCGCTCGGTTGTTCCTTGTCATGTGCGATTCCATGCGCCGCGCCGGCGCAGGCGCCGCCACCGGTGTCGCCCTCGCCGACCACGCGCTACGAGTACGACGCGATGGGTCACGTCACGAAGATCCTGCGTGGCGCGAGTGGCGACAGCACCTCCATCGCCTACGACGGCATCTACCGCATCACGTCGGTCACCGACGCGCGGCAGGGCACGATCCGCTTCGAGTACTGGGGCATGACGCCGTACATCAACAAGGTGATCGACCCGCGCGGCCTGGAGACGCTCTATGAGCGCACCGGCCTGGGCCACGTGATGAAAATCGTGAGTCCGGACACCGGCACGACGGAGTTCACCTATGTCCCCGGGACCTACCTGGTGCAGACCGCGCTCGACAGCCGCGGGGTGCTGACGCGCTACACCTATGACGCCGGCAGCGCGTTGACCAGCGTGGTGCGTGCCCTGGGCGGGCGCAGCGAGCTGCCGACGCAGTTCCGGTATGACGAGCAAGGGCCGGGCTTCACCTACACGATCGGCCGGCTCAGCAGCACGAGCCACGCGGGCGGCGGCAGCCGCTACAGCTACGCGCCGCTCGGCGACCTGCTGACGGACACGCAGTTTCTCGATGCGGCCGGTGGCGCCAACACAGCGACGGTCACTCACACGGTGCGCTACGGGTATGCCTCCGGTGGCCACGTCAGCAGCATCGTCTATCCCTCGGGCCACAAGCTGCACATCACGCACCACCGGGGCGACGTGACCGCGATGGCGCTGGCGCCCAACGAAACGGCCGAGCCGTCACCGCTGATCAGCGCCGTCAGGTGGGCGCCGTTCGGCTTCGGCATCGACGGCTGGCAATGGCACAGGAGCGGCGGACTGATGCCGCACGAGCGCACGTTCGACCTGAGCGGGCGCATGACGCGCTATCCGGTCGGCCAGGTGCTGCGCGATGTGCGCTACGACGCGCAGGACCGCATCGCGGCGTTCACGCACCAGCAGCCCGACGGCACGCTGCAGCCTGCCCTCGACCAGCAGTTCGGCTACGACGAGGTCGACCGGCTCACGAGCGTGGTGACCGCGACGACGAGCTGGTCGATCGCCTACGACCCGAACAGCAACCGCGCGACCGTGAGCCTGGACGGCATTCCCAGCCGCTACGACACGGCGCCGACGAGCAACCGGCTGAGCGGTGTGACGAACCCGGCGCGCAGCCTGGCCCATGACGACGCCGGCAACACGACGAGCGACAGCGCGGGTTACACGGCGACCTACGACATGGCCGGCCGACTCGCCACGCTGACGAAGGGCGGCATCACGACGACCTACACCTACAACGCGATGGGCCAGCGCATCCGCAAGGTGAGCAACACCGGGCCGCAGAGCACGGTGATCTACGTGTACGACCAAGAGGGCCAGTTGCTCGGCGAGTACGACCGCGAGGGCCGGGTGATCCGCGAGTACGTGTGGTTGCAAGACGTGCCGATCGCGGTCTTCATGCCGAACCCGGCGGATGCGAGCGGCCCGCCGCTGGTGTTCCACATCCACGCCGATCACCTGAACGCGCCGCGGGCGGTACTGGACACCGATGGCGTGATCCGCTGGCTGTGGCTGGCCGAGCCGTTCGGGACGACGGCGCCGGTGGTGGATCAGGGGGGGCACGGGCCGTTCGCGTTCAGCCTGCGCTTCCCGGGGCAGGTGGCGGATGCTGAGAGCGGGCTGTTCTACAACTGGAATCGGTACTACAACGCCGCGGACGGGCGGTACACGCAGAGCGATCCCATCGGGCTGGCGGGTGGCATCAACACCTACGCGCATGCCGGGGGGAATCCGACGCTCTTCACGGATCCGACCGGCGAGTTTTTCTTCATCCCGGCCTTGGTGGGCGGTGGTGTCGGAGCGCTGTCCGATCTGGGGTTGCAGCTTCTGATGAATGGAGGGCGCATGAAGTGCGTCGACTGGACCCAGGTGGGAATTGCCGGTGCGGTCGGGGCCGTCGGTGGCGCCTGGGCGGGAGGTGCATTCAGGCATTCGGTGTCGGGAAAGAGCTGGCTCGAAGCCAGCCGTCGATGGCCTGCGGTGCGCGCACGCTACGGGCGCGCCCAGTCCTTGCCCCCGGGCAAGGATGTGCATCATTGGCTCTTTCCGCAAAATAGCGGGGTTGCGAGAAACTTCCCCGGCATTGCCAACCATCCGATGAACCTCAATCCCACGGTGCCAAACTCGATCAACAGGGGGCTTTTGAATACGATGGATCCTGTGTCGAGGACTTTGTATGGCTCGCCTGGCTGGGCGAGGGCCGCTGGCGGCTACGCAGGTGCGGGAGTGGCAATGGATGCAGCAGATGAATGCACCTGCAATTGAGTTCCCCACGCTCGTGTTGACGAGCAAGGAGCACCGCCATCTTTATGCCTACTGTGCGGCGAGCCAGAGGGAATTGGAGGCTTGTCCGCTGCACACGTACTTCAAAACGGGACGCCTCCAAGGTTTGCGTCGCTTCGATCCGCGGGGGCGCTGCTTTGCAGGGAAGGCCACCGGGCAGTGGAGGCTCGACAGAGCCTTGATTCGCGAGGTCGGGCCGGTCATCTGGGTCAGCGCGGTGATCGCTTCTGGCCTGGATGTTGTTCTGTTGTTCGAGATGGAATGGGAGGAGGTGCCCAGTCAGTCGCTCGAGTTGGTCAAGAAGGAAGTGAAGGACTACGTGAGCCGGGATCCAAAGCCCTACACCAGGAGCCGTCCGCTGCAGACGGTGTTGGCCAGATTGACCAAGGCAGCCACCTTCGAACAGCTGTGTCGCGCAATCGAGTCGTGATCGAGTTCTCCGTCATCGGCGTATCAGAGGCCAAACCGGGGCGCCCTTGTGCGTTCGTTGCCAAGACGAGGAACGAGATGCATGAGTCACCGCTGCACACCTATGTCCGTGGGTACGAGGAAAGCTCTTGCAATGCCTCGACGTGGCACCTCGCTGCTTCACTTCGAATGCCTCCGAGAAAACTGTCAGGCGGCAGCTGAAGGCAGCGAAGGGGTATGCAGCGCCTGCTGCTGCTCTGACCATCTGGATGGATGCCGCATTGCGCGAAGCCCTTCTTGCCGGCACGCAGCTTGCCTGCGTTCTTGCCGAAGCGGCAGCACACATCGCATTGTCCAAATGATTGGCCGGAATGCACCAAATGACAGCGCATCCCGATCACCAGCGGATCAGAAGAAATCAGCCGCCTTCGGCTTCTCGCCGCTCGCCCCGTCCAGCCCGGCCTTCACGCCGCCGGTGATCATGCTGCCGGCGCTGCTGTTGGTCACCACGTTGAGGCCGGTGCCGGCCAGGTCGAGACCGGCGTCGCGCAGGGCCTTCTTCACGTCGCCGCCCTGGATCGCCGTCGCGGCCACATTGGTGCCTTCCGACCAGGCCCGCGAACCGACCGCGACTGCCTTGGCCACCAGGTTGAACGGCGGCGGCAGCACCTTGCCGAGCTTCTCGGCCACCTTGGAGATCACGTTGGCGATCTTCGACACCACGCTCAGGCAACCCTGCAGGAACTTCTTGAAGCCGCCGCCCTTGGCCTTCTTCTGGTCCGGCTGGTCCATCTCGCCGGCCACCATGTCGCCGACCGCCTTCTTGTCCTCGGCGCTCTTCGGCTTGTGCGTCGCATTCGCCGGTGTCGTCGCGACTTCCTTGTTCTCCAGGTGCTTGTTGAAGGCCTTGATGTCGTCGCGGCTGATGGTGCCGTCGTCCGACTGCTGCCACAGCTTCTTGGCGCCATGGATGTCGCGGCCGTGCTTCGCGTTGTCGAGCTTGCCGAACAGCACCGGGTCCTCGAGGAACTTCTTCGCCGCTGCCTTGTCTTCCGGCGCGGCCTTCGGGTCGTCGGCGATCTTCTGCAGCTTGTCGCGGTTGAACTTGTTGCCGAACGCGCCGTTCGGGTCGGCATCGATGCGGTCCAGCGCCTTCTTCTGGTCGGCGTCGAGCTGGCCCTTGGCCGCGATCTTGTCCTCCATGCTCGCGTGCGAGACCTTGTCCTTGCCGTTGTTCAGGTCCTTCCACTCCTGCGGATGGTCGCTGAAGTACTTGGCCGCGGCGATCAGCTGCGGCGGGCACTTGCCGGTGTGCGAGGTGCCGTCGACGATCTTGTGCAGCTCGTCCAGCGACATGTTCTTCGGCAGGTAGTCGGCGTACTTGTAGAGCTCGTTCTCGGCGTCGTTCTTCGTGATCGGCCGGCCCTCGGTGGTCTTGCCGTTGTCGCCCGACGGGATGTAGTTGTCGGCGTAGCCCTGGGCCTTCTCTTCGTTGTAGGCCTTCAGCTCCGGGTCGTCGGCCAGCTTCTGGATGTCCTTCGAGCTGATCTTGTGGTCGAGCTTGCCGTTCTTGCCGCCGTCGAGCATGTCCTGCAGGCCCTGGTCCGACAGCACGGTGTTCAGCGCCTTGCGCAGGTCCGGCGGCGTCTTCTCGTCCTTGGCCATCTTCTCCATGTCGGAGATCTTGGTGCCATGCTTGCTGAACGAGCCTTCATGGCGCTCCAGCGTCGACAGCGCATCCATGCGCGCCGCCTTCTGCTCGGCCGACACCGGCCGCTGCGCCGGCGGCAGCTGCTGCTGTTGCTGCTGCGCCGCCTTCTGCATCGCCTGCGCCTGCTGCGCACCGCCTTGCTGCACCGCGCCCATCATGCCTTTCAGCAGCTGTGCGCCGCCGCCTTCGCCATCGTCGTCGCCGCCACCGGGCAGCGACAGCGGCGGCAACTGCCCCATCGTCGATTGCGCGAGCGACTGCATCGGGTCGCCGCCCTGCGGCGTGCCGCCGAGCTTGCCTTGCGGCGGCACCGCGATGCCGATGCGGCCTTGCAGCCACGCCTTGTTGTCGACCATCATGTTCATGTCTGCTCTCCGTGAGGAATGGGGTTGGAAATCAACGCGCCTGCAGGCTGCCCTGCAGCTGCTGCAGCAGGCCGGTGGGCAGCAGCAGGTGGCGCACCTGGCTGACCAGCACGCCGATCAGCAGCGCGAGCATCAGCATCGTCACCGCGCCCTTGACCGGCTGGCTGAGGTTGGTGGGTTCGAGCTTGTCGGCGGCGCGCGTGATCAGCCCGAAGCCGAGGTCGATCAGCACCAGCACCAGCATCATCGGCGCGGCGAACTTGATGGTGCTGGTCATCAGCGAATCGGTCTGCTGCACGATGAACAGGTCGGGCACCTTCGCCAGGTCGGGCATCGGCGCGAACAGCGGCCACACGTGGAACGAATCGAAGACCGCGCCGATGAACACCAGCATGCCGCCGAGCGCGAAGAACACCGCGATCACCAGCTGCACCAGCAGGTTCGACACCGGCGTGCTCTGCTGCCCGCTCATCGGGTTGGTCAGCTGCACGCTGTTGTAGCCGGCCTGCGTGTCGATCATCGCGCCGACGCATTCGGCGACCCAGAACACCGTCGACGCGGCAAAGCCCATCAGCAGGCCGATCATCGATTCCTTCAGCGCGAAGCCGGCCCACTGGCCGGCCGTCAGGTTGCTCGCGACATCGGCCGGCAGGCCGAACGCGACGAAGCCGCCGATGATCACGACCAGGCCAGCGCGCACGTAGCCCTGCACGAACTGGTCGCCCATCGGCGGCAGCACGTTGAAGGCAGCGAACAGGCGCAGGCTCGCAAGCGCGGTCGCGAGGAACAGGTCCTCCAGCGGGTGCAGCGTGCGCGCGGCCACCTCGTACAGGCCCTGCATGTCATCCATGGGCGGCTTCCTGGCGCTGGGCGCGCTGGCGGGCCACGAAGCGCGCGGCACCGGTCTCCTCGGTTTCCTCCTCGGCCAGTTCCTCGATCGCGGCCTCGCGCTCGCGCAGGATGGTCGCGATGCGCTGCTCGAAGCCCTCGATGCGCTGGTCGTTGCGGCGCACCGCGGCCTGCGCGGCCTTGACCACGGCGGCCTGGCGGTCGACGTGCTTGTGGCTGTCGGCGAGCGCCTTCTCGGCCTGGCCGACCGCGGCCTTCAGGTCGTCGATGCGGTAGTCCGCCGCACGCACCGCGTACGGCGTGAACGAGGTGCGCAGCAGCTCGTCGCGCTCGTCGCGCGCGGTGGCCTCGTCGGCGCGGCAGGCCGCCAGCTCGCCCTCGGCGGTCTTGCGGGCCTCCTCCAGCTCGGCGAGCTGCTTGCGTGCAGCCTGCACCTCGGCCTCGAGCCGCTCGCCTTGCCGCTTGCGCACCTTGACGAGCGTGCGCAGCGCCTTCACCGGAGCCGCACTCACCGCACCACCTCCGCCAGGTGCCCGAGGATGTCCTCGTACGGCATCAGGTCGCTGGTCTTCTGGTTCAGGAACGCGCGGATCTCGCCGACGCGCTCGATCGCCAGGTCGGCCACCGGGTCGTTGCCGGCCTGGTATTCGCCGACCTGCAGCAGCATCTCGACCTCGTCGTACTTGGCCATCAGGTTGCGCAGGTGGCCGGCCGCCTCGGCATGCTCCGGCGGCACGATCTGCGTCATCACCCGCGACAGGCTGCCCAGCACGTCGATCGCCGGGTACTGGTTCTTCGCCGCGATCTTGCGCGACAGGATCATGTGGCCGTCCAGGATGCCGCGCACTTCCTCGGCGATCGGGTCGCCGCCGCTCTCGTCCTCGGCCAACACGGTGTACAGCGCGGTGATCGAGCCGACCGCGCCCATGCCGGTGCGCTCGAGCAGCCGCGGCAGCTCGGCGAACACCGACGGCGGGAAGCCGCGGCGCGCCGGCGGCTCGCCGGCGGCCAGGCCGATCTCGCGCTGGGCGCGTGCGAAGCGCGTCAACGAATCCATCATCAGCAGCACGCGCTTTCCCTGGTCGCGGTAGTACTCGGCGACCGCGGTGGCCACGTAGGCCGCCTTCGCGCGCTCGATGCTCGACCGGTCGGAGGTGGCGCACACCACGACCGACTTCGCCATGCCCTCGGGGCCGAGGATGAATTCGATGAATTCGCGCACCTCGCGGCCGCGTTCGCCGATCAGCGCGATGACGCTGACGTCGCACTGCGCGCCGCGCGCCAGCATGCCCATCAGCGTGCTCTTGCCGACGCCGGCCGGCGCGAAGATGCCCATGCGCTGGCCTTCGCCGAGCGTCATCAGCCCGTCGATGATCTTGACGCCGGTGGGCAGCGGGTGCTCGATCATCGCGCGGCTCATCGGGTCCGGCGGATCGGCGAACACCGGCCGTTCTTCATCGCCCAGCAGCGGGCCCAGCCCGTCGATCGGGTCGCCCAGGCCGCTGATCACGCGGCCGAGCAATTGCGGGCCGACGCGCACCGACAGCGGCCGGCCGGTGCCGACCACCTGCGTGCCTTCGGAGACGCCGCCCATCGAGCCGAACGGCGACAGGATCGCGCCGTGTTTGCCGAAGCCGACCACCTCGGCGCGCTGCAGCAGGCGGCCGCGCGGGTCGCGCAGCTCGCACAGCTCGCCGACCTTGGCGTCCAGCCCGCTGGCGCGGATCAGCGTGCCGACCACCTCGGTCACGCGGCCGGTGCGGGCCAGCACGTCTTCGTGCGTCAGCTCCTGTTCGAGCGTGCTGACGAAGCGCTGGAAGCTGGTGTCCATGGTCAGGCGGCTTCCAGGTGGTCTTCGGTGGCGGTGTCGTCGATCGCGTCGTCGACGCCGTCGTCGGCGACCTCGTCGCCTGCGTCGCCCGAGTCGATTTCGTCAGCGTCGCCGGCCTGCGCCATCTCGCGGGCCGCGCGTTCGACCGCCCGGCGGATCGCCGCCAGCTGCGTGTCGAGCCCGGCATCGATGACGCCGCTGTCCGATTCGAAGCGGCAGGCGCCTTCGGGCATCAGCGCATCGGCGACGACCTCGATCGTCGTGCCCTGCGGCAGCTGCGCGCTCAGCTCGGCCACCGCGCGCTGCGCGTTGTCGCGGTCGGCCTCGGGCACGCGCAGCGTCAGCAGCGGCGAGTCCTTCACCAGCTTCGCGATGGTGCGCAGCGAGCGGCGGTACAGCGCCGAGCGGTCTTCCTGCTCGATCACCCGCTCCACCGCCATCGAGACGATGCCCGACAGCCGCTCGCTCTGGCGCACCAGCGTGCGCCGGCGCGATTCGGCGGCCTGCAGTTGTTGCGAGGCCCAGTGCGCCGCGGCATCCTGCGTGCCCTGGTCGAAGCCCTGCTGCCAGGCGCCGTCGTACTGTTCCTGGGCCTGGGCCATCAGCGCGTCGGCCTGCGCCTGCGCCTCGGCGAGCAGCGCATCGGCCTGGGCCTGGGCCTCGGCCAGCACGCGCTCGCGCTCGGCGTCGATCGTCGCGGCGACCTCGGCCGACGACACCAGGCGCGCATGGTCCTGCGCGCGCAGCACGCCGTCGTCTAGGCCGACAGTGCACGATCCATGGGTGAGCCAAACAGCCATGCATGCTCCGGAAAGTAGTGGGGAAGTCGAGCCATCATTGAATCGCCGGTGGGCGAGCCCGATGGGGCGGAGGAAGAAGACGTGGATGGAAACGCGAAGGAGGGATCGGACTGCGTGCTGCCCGGCGCCAGCGCCAGCCGAACCCAGGCCAGCGAATGCCGGCACTGCCATTCGCGGCGCTCGCTCAGGCGGGCGTAGCCGGCGGCAGCCAGCCGGTCGGGGTCGAGGTCGGACGCCGACAGCGCGCCCGCGCCGTGGTGGCCGGTGGCGCGCGGCGCGGCCAGCAGCTCGTTGTAGGCGGGCTCGCCGATGCGCTCGATGACGGCCTGGCGCGCGCCGCGGCCGATGCAGCGGCGCACGCGCTCGCGCTCGGCATGCAGCGCGACCGCGGCCAGCACGCGCAGCACCTGGTCGCGCGGCAGCAGTGCGATGCGGTGCGCCCGGTGCTGGAAGCCGGCCAGCGAGGCCCAGCGCAACCCGTAGACCGACCCGAGCGCGGCGGCCAGCGCCGCCTCGCTGCGCGCGCCGGCGGCGGCGGGCGGTGTGTCGAAGCCGATGCGCTGCCAGGCGGCCTGCACCCAGGCCGGGTGCAGCTGCGCGGCGATGTCGGCAGACTTGGCGCGCGCGGTCGCCAGCAGGTGGCGCAGCAGCGGCACGGGCTCGGCAGACGCGGGCAGCGCGTTCATCAAACGGCTCCGGCGGCGGCGTTCGCCGGCTTCAGCAGGCCGCGGCGGCGGGCGAAGACGAAGCCCCCGCCCAGCAACCCGGCCACGCCGAACAGCAGCGACAGGCCCAGCACCGGCGACATGCCGCCGCGCTGCGCGATCGCGGCGGTGGCCGCCTCGGGCAGCGCGGCCGCGGCCACCAGCGTCACGTTGACGTTCTCGTACGACAGGCCCTCGACACTGCGCACGACCAGGTTCTTGACCGTCGGCACCAGCGTGGCCACGTTCGATTCGGCACGGTGCTTGATGAACACCGACGCGCTCGACGGCTTCACATGCTCGGCCAGCGGGTCGTTGTTCGGCAGCACCACGTGCACGCGGGCCGAGACCACGCCGTCGATGCTCGACAGCGTCTTCTCGAGTTCCTGCGACACGCCGTAGATGAAGCGCACGCGCTCTTCGGTCGGCGTCGAGATCAGGCCGTCCTTCTTGAACATGTCGCCCAGGTTGGCGCGGCGCTCGGCCGGCAGGCCGTTGGCGCGCAGCACCGCGAGCGCGCGGCCCATGTGGTCGGTCTCGACCGCGACGTTCCAGGTCTTGCCGTCGGGGCTGGACTTGGCGGCGTCGAGGTTGGCGATCAGCAGCACGCCCAGCATGTCGTTGGCGTCGGCCTCGGTCAGCTTGGTGTAGACGTCCTGCTTGCAGCCGGCGAGCACGAGCGCGCAGGCGGCGAGCACGAGGGCGCGCATCAGCAACGCCGGCGGGCGCGCCGTCCGGATCTGCGGGATGGCGAGGGTCGGCAGGGGGGACGGCACGAGGATCGGCACGATGGGCTCCTTCGGGACCGCGAGGTCACTGGTTCTTCAACAGGGTTTGCAGGCTCTTGTTCGAGCCCTGCGTGATCGAGGTGGCGATCTGCAGCTTCAGGTTCGTCACCGCGACGTTGCGGCTGACGGCCATCGATGCGGCGACCACCTCGGAGGCACCCATGCCGGGCGCCGCGGCGAGGAAGTTCTCGACCTGGCCTTCGACGCGCTGCAGGTCGCCCTGCTGGCGCTCGATCACATGCTGGATCACGTTGCCGGGGTGGCTGACCGACGCGGCGGCGTGGTCGGTGTTGCGCTGCATCAGCGACTGGAAGTTCTGCTGCATCTCGGGCGTGACGGCGGCTTGCGCCGGCGCGACACCCTGGTGGCCGCCCTGCGCGGCCTGCGAGGCCAGGGCCTGCAGCGCCTGCTCGGCCGGGTTCAGCGGGGCAACGGATGAAATCGGGTTGATCATGGTGGCATCCTCGGAAGGGGCTCGGGGTTCAGCAGGCCAGGCCCATCGGCGGGAACATCGACACCGGGCCGGCGCCGTGGGCGTCGTTCGAGGCCTTGCGGATCTGTTTGCCGGAGGCGGATTCGAGCGCATCGACGATGCCGCGTGCCGCGGCATCCGCTGGCAGCGCGATCGCCTCTTCGGCGTAGGTCTCCCACAGGCCGTCCTGCTGCACGAACAGCGTGAACGACAGCATCGCCTTGATGACGGCATTGCCGGGGTGCTTGTGCTCGGCGCGTTCCAGCAGCGAGCGGGCTGCGGCGAAATCGCCGCCGTGGATCAGGATGCGGGCCTCGGCCGCGGCGAGCTGCGGCAGGTTCGGATGCACCGCCGACATCAGCTTCAGCACCGTGGCGACATCGTTGCGCGGCGCGATCTCGCTCGCGAGCGAATAGACCGCGGCGAACAGATCGGTTTGCCACTTCGGCAGCTTGCGTGCGGGCATGGTCGAATCCTTCAGGCCAGTTCAGGAGGTCTGGAAAAGGTGGCACCGCCGACGCGGTGCCCCGGGTGGAACAGCAGCAAAAGGGCGGACGATCGGTCCGCCATGAATGCGCTTATTGCGCGGCAGACTTGAACGACTCGCCGGCCTTCTTCATGACGCTGTTCAGGCCGTCGTTGATCGACGCCATCATGTTCATCTTGGCCATGGCCGAGCTGGCTTGCATCTGCATCTCGGTCATCGCCTGCGCGTCGGCCACCGCGCTGCCCAGCGAGGCCTGCGTGGCGTTGACGTCGCCGCTGCCGATGCTCTGCAGGGTGTTGCCGGTCGACGCCGACGCGCCGTTCGTCAGTGCGCTCAGGCCGCCCGACGATGCGGCGCCGCCGAGGGCCGAGCCGCCCATTTGACCGAAGGCACCGGCCTTGCCGAGGGTGCCGCTGTTGCCGAAAACCTTGCCTGCTGCGCTGGAGAGGGACATGACAATTCCTTTGAGTTGAGGTGAGTGAAATAAAGATGAAGTTGCAACCACTTGCCGAACCCCGCGAAGGGTTCGCGTTCGAGAGCGGGTTACGTTGCTCTTTCGAATTCGGTGTTGGCGATGGCCGAAGCCAGCGCGCGTTGAAGGGACCCGTCCTGCGGCCACATGCGTGACAGCGCGGTGAAGATCGTGTCGGCGTCCTGTTCGCTGCCGTGCAGCAGGCCGAGCGCCATCGTGGCGGCCAGCTTGCGGACGACCTCGATCTCCAGGGGCTGTGCGTTCATGCGGCAGTCCTCAGATGGTCAGGAGACGAGCTCGCGGCCGTGCGTCTTCTGCCAGGCCAGCAGCACGATGCGGCGCGACGCGGCGAAGGCATCGCTCACCAGCCCGGCGAAGTTCTTCTCCTCGAAGTCCGTCGCGCGCAGCTGCATCTGCTGGCTCAGCGTCTCGGCCTGCGCGAAGTACTGCGCCAGGCGGCGCGTCCTGTCGCCGGTGGTGTCGCCGTTCACGGTGGCCTGCAGCTTGTCGAAATCGGCCAGCAGGTCGGCCGGCGGGGGGGCGAGATCGGTGCTCATCAACGGACTCCTTGGAGGGCGGTCTGGCCGTTGGCCAGTACCGCATCGGGGGCGACGGTGAGCACCAGGTGCTTCACGCCGTCACGGGTTTCCATCACCGACACGCCGTCGGTCGACAGGGACGACAGGACCGACGGGCTCGGCGGCTGCGGCGTCGCGGGCTCCTCGAGCACCGCATCGATGCGCTTGACGAGCGGCGTCAGGTCGGCGGTGACGCGGTCGATCGAGGCCTGCGTCGCGGCGACGTCGTTGGCCTTCACCGCGTAGCTGAAGACGCCGGCGCCGCGGTAGGCGATCTGTGCGCCCGGCAGGCCGATCGCGTTGCGGATCGTCTCGGCCACGTCGGTCGCCACCGACACATGCTGCTGCAGCGGGAAGCCGGCAGGGGCGGCCTTCAGCGCGGCGTTGACCGCCCGCAGCTGCTCGGCGTTGTCGAGCAGGCCGTCGATGCTGAGCGAGCCCTGGGCGATGCGCACCGACAGCCGGCCGGCGGCCACCCCGTCGATCGCATGCTGCAGCGTGGCGCGGCTCGTCTCCAGCGTCGGCGCCGGGGCCTCGTTGGCCTTGGAGCTGGCCGAGACCAGCCAGCCGGCCGAGACCATCGCGACGATCACTGCGAGCGCTCCGGGGACGGCACGGGCAGGGTGGGCCACCAGCCGTTGACGGACGGCAGCCAGGCTGCCCGACGGCGCGACGGCACGGGTTGCGGCCAGCAGCGCGGCATCGTCGGGCCAGTCGGAATCGCTGGGGCCGGTGCAGACGCGGACACCGCCGAAGTCGACCGGGACGAAGTCATCGAAGCGAAGCAGCTGCGGGCTGCCGTTCGTCCACTGTGCCAGCGCGACACCGTCGGCGCCGAGGCGCAGCGTGAGGGCCTGAAACTGCCAGTCTGCAATGGAAATGTCGCATTCATCTGCTTGTCCGATCGAATGGGTTCCTGGACTCAAATCTAGGTAGGCACCGGCATGCGTGCCGCTCAGGATGCGAAGGCGTTTGTGCGCCGGCGAAGTGCTCATGTCAGCGGGCTCCCTTGTTGTCGCAGCCGGTGGCCAGGCCCATCGCCTGTGCCGCGCAGCCTGCCTTTGGCACGGTGGTCTTGTTCGTCTTGCCGGTCGTGGCCGCCGCGGTCCGGGTGGCGGTCGCCGGGGTCGGCGTGGCCGGCGCGGTGCTGCCGGGGAACAGCGCGGCGCGCGGCGTCAGCAGCGGCTTCAGCGTCGGGATCACGTAGCCGGGCGACAGCGCGCCGTAGGTCGTCAGCGCGGCGACGGCGGTCGGCCCCGAGAAGCCGCGCTGCGTGCTGCCGGTGCGCGGCGTCGAGGACGACGACGGAGGCGGCGCGAGCGGTGCGGGCAGGTCGGGGACCGGTGCAGGCGCCGGCGTGGGGGTGGGGGTGGGCACGGTCGGTGTCGCCGCTGCACGGCCGACCCCGATCACCTTCGGCGTCAGCAGGAACAGTCGTTCGCTGCGGAAGCTCGCGTTCTCGTCGTGCCGGAAGGCAGCTCCGAGCAGCGGGATGCGCGAGAGCCCCGGCAGGCCGCTGCGGCCCTTGCTGTTCGATTCGATCGAGATGCCGCCGATCAGCAGGCTCTCGCCTTCGCGCACGGTGGCCTCGGTGTTGATCTCGGTCTGCTTGATGATCGGCACCGAATCGACGACCGTGCCTTCGAAGTTGCCGTCCTGGATCGACAGCGACAGCCGCACCTCGCGGTGGTCGGCGTAGCTGACGATCTGCGGCGTCACCTGCAGCGTGGTGCCGGCCTCGATGGTGAAGAGGTTGGCGTCCAGGTTGCCGGCCACGCGCACCGAGGCGACGCGCTTGTCGGTCATGCTGGCCGTGCGGTTGACGGCGCCCAGCACCTTGGGGCGCGCCAGGATGTTGGCCTTGCCGGTGCCTTCCAGGGCCCGGATGCGGGCCAGCAGTTGCTTGCCGGCGTTGCCGACCAGCGTGGTGACATTGCTGCCGGCCAGCGTGCTGCTGCCGGCCGTGCCGGGCTGCGCGCCGGGCGAGCCCGGCGACACCGTCAGCCGGGTCACGCCGTCTTTCGTGAAGGTCCAGTCGACCCCGAGCGATTCGAAGGCATCGCTGCTGACGTCGATGATCGTCGCTTCGATCTCGACCAGGTCCTGCGCGATGTCGAGCTGGCGGATCAGCGTCTCGTACTCGCGCATCCGGTCGGGCAGGCCGCGCACGATGATCGCGTTGGTGGCCTCTTCGGCCTGGAAGAACGGGCGCTCGGCATCGGCTGGCGTCAGCGCGTCGCTGCTGCTCAACTGGTTGGCGCGCACCTCGTCGTCGCGCTTGTTCGCGTTGCTGCCGCCGCCGGTCTCCGGCAACTTCAGTCCGTAGGTGGCCTGCGCGGCGCGGGCCTTGTTGGCGTTGCCGACGAGGCCGTTGACGGCACCCTTCAGCGCCTGGTTGCTGCCGCTCGCTCCGCCGCTGCCGTTGTTCGAGAACAGGTTGTTCAGCGTGCTGGCGAGGCCCGGCACCTTGGCGTTGCCGAACACCCGGTCGCCGGCCGTCGCGAAGCGCAGCGGGAACACCTGGATCGACTTGCCGACGCGGTCGTGGCCGTCGCGCTCCAACTGCTCGAGCACCGTCGAGACCAGCTCGATGTGGCGCGGCGGGCCGTAGGCCAGCAGCGTCTGCTGGCGGTCGTCGAACTTGAGCGGGAAGCGCGCATCGCCCAGGCCCAGCGAGCCCAGCATCGAGCGCACCTGCTGGCGGTCGTAGCCGCGCATGCGGAACACCCGGCTCTGCATCGCCCGGGACGGGTAGACGAACAGCGTCGTGCCGTCGAAGTACCAGATGACGCCGTAGGTGCGGGTCATCGCGTTCAGGAAGTCTTCCGGGCGGGTGTTGAAGTTCGCGTTCACCGAGCCGTCGACACCGGAGTCGACGACCACCGGGATGCCCTGGCTGGCGGCGAAGTCCTGCAGTACGTCGGGCAGCTTCTTGCCGTCGGCGCGGTAGACGAAGCGCTTGCCCGAGAAAGGCGTCGCATCGGCAGCAGCGGCGGGCTGCATGCTGGCGAGGGCGGCGGCGGCAATCAGGGTGGTCAGGAATCGCACGGCTTGTGTCCGGTTTCGTTGGCTGTCGTTGCCGGTTCAGGGCGTCGACTGCATGGATGCAAGTGTGGGCGTCGCATCGAGTCCGGCCGGGTCCCGATGCGAAGCCGCGGACAGCGCCGCGAAGGGCTGGCAGCGCATTTCTTGAAAGCGGTTTCGAACGAACGTTCGAAAAGGCGGTGGAGACGGTTCCGGCGGGGGTTTCCACGCAGGAATGTCACAGGTGAAAGCTGTTGTGAAGGCCGTGTGAAAGCGGATGTGAAAGCATTTGCGAGAAGGGACACGCCGGCGCCGCCGTTGTCGTGTAGCCTTGCATCGTTGCGCGTTTCCATCCTTTCTCGAGCCCTCCGACGCGACGTCGAATGAACCATCCGACCCAGCTCTCCAAATACGCGATCAACCAGGTGATCGGCGAAGGCGCCATGGGCGTGGTCTACAAGGCCACCGACACCGTGTTGCGACGCACCGTCGCGATCAAGACCTTGCGGCGCCCGCTGGTGGAGCAGGGCGGTGGTGGCGCCGGTGGTGCGTTGCTGGCGCGCTTCCGCAACGAAGCGCAGGCCGCGGCGCGGCTGATGCACCACAACATCGTCGCGGTGCACGACTATGGTGAGCACGAGGCCGAGCCGTACATCGTGATGGAGTACGTGCAGGGTTCCACGCTGAAGGAGCCGCTGCGCCGCGGCACGCGCTTCGACGATGCCGACATCGTCGGCCTGATGGGCCAGTTGCTCGACGGCCTGCACTATGCGCACGAGCAAGGCGTGTGGCACCGCGACATCAAGCCGGCCAACCTGTTGTGGACCAACGACGGCCGCCTGAAGATCGTCGACTTCGGCATCGCGCGCATCGCGACGATGGGGCTGTCGCAGGTCAGCTCGACGATCGGCACGCCCGGCCACATGGCACCCGAGCAATACGCCGGCGAACAGGTCGACCGGCGGGTCGACATCTTCGCGGCCGGCGTGCTGCTCTACATGCTGCTGGCCGGGCGGCCGCCGTTCGTCGGCAGCAACGAGAACGTGATGTTCCAGACGCTCAGCAGCGAGCCGCTGCCGCCGTCGCGGGTGCATGGCAGCCACCGTCCGCAGTGGTTCGACCCGGTGGTCGCGCGCGCGATGGCCAAGCGCCCCGATGACCGTTTCGCGACGGCGATGGAGTTCAAGCACGCGCTGATGGCGCAGGCGAGCCGGGCGCTCGGGCTGCCGCCGATCGCGGCGCGGCTCGAGGCGGGCAGTTCGTTCATCGAGCTGCAAAGCGCGCCGACGCTGCCGGACCCGCGCGCGAGCGACTGGCAGCGCGGCACCTTCGCACTCGACACGCGACCGCAGCCGGCAGCGGCGCGGCCATCGCAATGGCATTCCGAGACACTGCAGATGCTGGAGTCGGAGCTCGCGCAGTCGATCGGTCCGCTGGCGCGCGTGCTGGTGCAGCGCGCGGCGCGGTCGACCGGCGACCTGATGTCGCTGCGGCAGGCGCTGGCCGAGCAGATCGACACCGAAGCCGGGCGCGACCAGTTCCTTCAGCGCACGCGTTCGCGGGCCAGCTCGTTCGGCACGCTGGGGTCGGGCGGGGCCGCGGTCACGACGCGGCGGCGTGCCGCCGACGACACCTTGCTCGGCGACCAGGTGATGCGCGTGGCAGAGCTGGCGCTGACGCAGCACGTCGGGCCGGTGGCACGGGTGATCGTGTCGCGCGCGGCCGCGCGGGCGTCGTCGCGCGACGAGTTCTTCCGGCTGCTGGCGCAGCATGTGGAAGACGAGGACGAGCGCGAGGAGCTGATGCGCACGCTGGAGAGCAGTTCGGCGGGGCGATGAGGGCTCGCGTCTCCGGAATCCGGATGGGTCGCGCAGCTGAAGCGCGATGGATCTGCATCATGTCGAGCGGTGTGACGCAGGCTTGCGTTCGGTGAGGGAACGGCAAATCGTCAACGATTGTCGTGAGCCTGCGACAGGCTCTTGCTGCGGTCATTTCGTTCACGTCTAATCCGCCGGCTCGCGTTTCAGCAGTCTCCCGAAGAAGTACCTCGGGCGCGATGCACAAGTGCATTGGGGTCGACGAGGAGTTCATTGATGACGAAGCAAGCGGGCCTCCACCGGTTCGGTGGAGTGCTGTGCGTTGGGCTGTCACGTGCATGGGCGCGGCCCATCGGGTACGTGGCGGGCTGGGTGTTCGTTCTGTTGTGTGTGCTGCACGGTCCGGCGCAGGCGAGCGAGACGGTGACGCCGGGTCCGGGCACCTACTATCGGCTGGAGGGTCCGTTCGATGGGGTAGGGCAGGGCTTCTGGGATGTTCGCTTTACCTCGACGGACGCGCCGCTGCAGGCAGCGATCGCGGCGAGGAACGCGACGGTCGCCCCTTGTACCCTGGTGGAGGACGGCGTACCGCACGGCTGCGCATCGGTGGTCTGGAGCGGACCGTACTGGGGCGACGCCAACTGTACGGCGGGCAACAGCGGCTGGTACGCCTGCGCGGCGACCGCCACGCTCACGAGCACCTACAACTCGACCGCGTTCGTGCTGGGCTGGCGCAACTCTGTCGATGTAACCCATAACCGGGTGCTGTACTACCTGCTGCGGGCGATCTCCTCCGATTCGGCCTGCCCGGCGAACTCGAGCTGGAACGGCGCACAGTGCATCTGCGACGAGGGCTACGCGGCCAACAGCACGGCGACCCAGTGCGTGCCCGCAACCGATGTGCCGTACGCATCGGCCCCACCGCCTCCCGAGTGCGAGGTGTGCAAGGGCAACCCGATCTACCCGCTGCGCGGGGTCAAGCGCGAGGAGGTGGACACGGGTCTCGCGATTGGCAACACGACGCTGCGCTTCACCTACGACAACGCGAGCCGGATCCCGACCGCATCGGGGGCGCTGACCGACATCGGCGCGGTGGAGAACCGCGCCGGCGTGATGGGCAGCCTGCAGTGGGTCAGCAACCTGCACCGGCAGGTGACCCTGTTCACGATCGGCGCCGGTTCAACCCCCGGGCTGCCGGTGCCCACCGTCTTTCCGCGCGGCAACGGCGTCGTCAAGACGATGACGAGCACCGACGGCGGCCCGCGGGTGGGAGAGCCGGGGAACAAGGACCGCTTCGTGCAGCTGCCCGGCGGGGAGTACGTGTACACCGACAGCGGCAGCAACGTGCAGGAGACGTACACCGCGTCCAGCGGCACGGGCGTCCTGACGACGATGGCCTGGGCCGACGGCACGCGCATCGACTTCACGTACGGCAGCACCGGCGGCATCCGCACGCTGAGCCAGGTGAGCGACAACCGGGGCCGCCGCCTGAGCTTCGGCTACACGCTGTCGACCAGCGGCGTGCCGCGGGTGAGCAGCATCACCGATGCGACGGGCCAGGTCACGACGCTGAGCCACGACAGCCGCAACAACCTGGTGGGCATCACCTGGGCGGATGGCAAGACCCAGGGCTTCGTGTACGAGAACACCGAGCTGCCGTGGGCGCTGACGGGCGTGATCGACGAGCGGGGGCTGCGCTACTCGACCTTCGGCTACGACGCCCAGGGCCGGGCGATCAGCACCGAGCATGCGGGTGGGGTCGACAAGTACACGGTGAGCTACACGACGCCACCGAGCATCCAGGTGACGAAGCAGACGTTCGGCGACGCCGTGGCGCGCTTCCACACCTGGAACCTGCCGCAGGGCATGGTGATGACCGAGCCGAGCGGGCAGACGACGACGTGGAGCGCGATCAGCCTGAACGGCAAGAACTACTTCAGCGCGCAGGGGCAGCAGCCGGGGGCGGGCAGCCTGGCCAGCAGCCGAAGCCAGACCTACGACGCGAACGGCAACATCGCGAGCCGGGACGACTTCAACGGCACGCGCCGCTGCGACCTGAACGACCTGACGCGCAACCTGCAGACGGTGAGCGTCACCTCGCTGGGCACGAGCCAGGACTGTGCGGCGGTCACGGCCACCAACGCCACGCTGCCGGCCGGGGCGCTGAAGACCAGCACGCAGTGGCACCCGGACTGGAGCTTGCCGACGAAGGTGGCAGCGCCTGGCCGGATGACGACCTACGTTTACCACGGCCAGCCCGATCCGTTCAATGCCAACACAGTGGCAAGCTGCGCACCGACCGCGGCAACGCTGCTGGACGGCCAGCCGATCACCGCGCTGTGCAAGCAGGTGACGCAGGCGACGACGGATGCGGATGGCCACCTCGGCTTCGCTGCCACGCGGCAGGCCGGCACCACCGACACGGTGCAGACCTGGACGTACGACGTGGATGGCCGGGTGCTGACGGCCAGCACGGCGTCCGGCACCAGCGATTACCTGCGCGCAGCGCAGACCACGGCCGATCACACCCTGGGCGACCTGCTGAGCATCACGTCGCCGAGCGGCGAGGTGACGCGCTTCGACCGCCACGACAGGTACGGCCAGGTGCTGCAGAGCACCAGCCCGGACGGCACCGTCACGACTTACACCTACGACCTGCGCCAGCGCATGCTCAGCCGCACGGTGGGCGACAAGACCACGGCATACGCGTATGACGCGGCTGGCCTGCTGACGAAGGTGACGCTGCCCGACGGCAGCTGGATCGGCTACGAGTACGACGATGCCCACCGCGTGGTGGCGGTGACCGACAAGAAGGGCAACCGCATCGACTACGTGCTGGACAACGCCGGCAACCGCACCGACCAGCGGGTCAAGGACCCGGCGGGCGAGTTGACACAGGTCCTGAACCGGCTGATGGACGCGCTCGGGCGCGAGCAGCAGGCGGGCGTGACCGATGCGGTGCCGGCCTCGCAGGTCGCCCCGTCGCTGCCGACGTCGCCGCTGCCGCTGGAGCGCTATGAGTACGACGCGCAGGGCAACCGCACCCAGATCACCCGCGGCGCCGGCACGCTGAACCTCGTCACGCGGCTGAGCTACGACGCACTGGAGCGGGTGAAGGACACGACCGACCCGAAGAACGGCACGACGCGCTTCGCGTACGACGGCGGCAGCCGCACGACGCAGGTCACCGACCCGAGGAACCTCTCGACGCAGTACCCGCGCAACGGCTTCGGCGACGCGACGCAGGTGATCAGCCCGGACACCGGCACCGAGAACCTGACCTATGACGCCTCTCGCAACCTGAAGACGAGCACCGACAGCCGCGGCGTGCTGACGACGTACGGCTACGACGCGAGCGACCGGCTGACCGTGGCGGTGGCGACGAAGAGCGGGCAGCCCACCGAGGCGGTGAGCCTGACCTACAGCCAGACCGGCGCGGGCTTCAGCCACGGCGTGGGTCGGCTGACGAGCAGCGGCTACCCGGGCGGCTCGGCCCAGTACGGCTACGACGACCAGGGCGAGATCACGAGCGACCTGCAGCGCGTGGACGCGGTGGCCGGCGGCAATGCCACGCAACTCACGCAGACGGTGGTCTATAGCTACACGCTGGGCAACCTGACGGGGGTGAGCTACCCGTCAGGGCGGCAACTGGGGCTGAGCTGGGTCGATGGCGAAGTGACTGGGCTCACGCTGGGCGGCAACGCGCTCGTCACGCAGATCGAGTGGACGCCGTTCGCCGGCACCGTGAAACGCTGGCGGTGGGCGATGGCCGGTGGCGAGATCGCGAACGAGCGCTACTACGACCTGGCGGGCCGCGCGGTGCGCTACCCGCTGGGCGAGCTGTTGCGCGATGTGCGCTACGACGAGGCGAGCCGCATCGTGAGCTTCACGCACCTGAGTGCGAACGGCACGGCGCAGCCCGCGCTGGACCAGGCCTTCGGCTACGACGAGAACAGCCGGTTGACCGGCATCACGACGCCCACGGCGAGCTGGGGCATCGGCTATGACGCCAACGGCAACCGCACGGGCATCAGCCTGAACGGCAGCCTGAGCGCCTACAGCGTGGAGGCGACGAGCAACCGGACCACGAGCATCACGAACCCGGCAAGGAGCTTCGGCTACGACAGCGCGGGCAATACGACGACCGACAGCGAGGGCTACACCGCGACGTACAACCTGCGCGGGCAGCTCGCGACGCTGACGAAGGCCGGGGTGACGACGAGCTACACCTACAACGCGGCGGGGCAGCGGGTGCGCAAGGTGAGCAGCACCGGGGCGCAGAGCACGGTGGTCTTCGCATACGACCAGGCCGGGCACGTGCTGGGCGAGTACGACCAGAACGGCGCGGCGCTGCGCGAATACGTGTGGCTGCGCGACACGCCGATGGCGATGTTCACGCCCGACCCGGCGAACCCGGCAGGCGAGCCGCTGGTGTTCTTTATCCACACCGACCACCTGAACACGCCGCGCGTGGTGGTGGACCGGCAGAACCGCGTGCGCTGGCGCTGGCTGGCCGAGCCCTTCGGCACGACCGCACCGGAGACCAACCCGAGCGGGCTGGGGGTCTTTACGCAGAACCTGCGGTTCCCGGGGCAGTATGCGGATCAGGAGAGTGGGCTGGTCTACAACTATCACCGCTACTACGACCAGAAGGGTGGTCGCTACTCGCAGAGTGATCCGATTGGGCTTGCTGCGGGCAGTCTGTCAACTTATGGGTATGTCGATGGGAATCCGTTGAGCTACGTTGATCCGTTGGGTCTCGCTGCAACGGCTCTTTCCTCGCCAGCGGGAGGCGGACCGCGGGGTGGCTGCGACTGCGGCGAATTGAAGCGCGGAATTCTGAGAAAGTACGCGCTTCTGCTCGCAGAGCTTCGGGCCTACGATCCAGTTTTGGACGGACGGGGTGGATTCCCGATGCGCGGTGGCAAATTGACCAAGCCCGGCGGCCACTACCAAGAGATCAACGATCTGCGACAAGGCATCAAGAACGACATAGACAAGTACAACACACAGTGCAAAGACCGGGATGACGGAGACGGTGGCGCTTGGGCGGCAATTCCCAGATCGATCGATCGCGATGCAAATCGTCCGGTCGCGGAACCGGTGATCCAGCCTCCGCCGAATACCACGCCCTTTTGGCTTGGCGTTGGAGCGATTGGCATTGGTATTGGCGTCGTGACTGCGCCACAAATTGTGGTGCCCGCCCTTACCTTGGGTGGTGCCGCTGTTCAGCCTTGAAGGAGATAGTGTGAAAGAAGTTGATGCAATCCTTGAATTCGATACTCAACGTCTGAAGGAAATTCTTTCGAAGGGCCTAGCGGGTGCGAATCAGGAATTCGAAGGCCAGTCATTGCTAGTTTGGGCTTGCTCTGTTGGGAACGAAGAGGCGGCTGTCTTTCTCCTCGACAATGGTGCTGACTACGACGTGCATGGCCAGCGCAACGAAACGCCATTGATGCTGGCTTCTTACAGCGGAATGGATCGGTTCACCTCCAAGCTCCTGTCTCATGCGGTGAAGTTGGACACGGTGGATTCCTTAGGCCGCGATGCGCTTATGTTTGCCGCAAAGGGGGGGCATGCGTCCATTGTTCGCATGCTTTGTGCCGCGGGCGCGTTGCCGTCCAGAACCGATGCTGCTGGTCGCTCCAGCCTGCAATGGGCTCTCGTAGAAGATGATCACGCAGAAGTTGTTGAATCGTTGATCGAATGCTGTCCCGGAGCGATCAACTCATCAATCAAGGACGCAGCGCTGCATTACGCAAAGGAATTGGGAAGACATCAGAGTGAAAAGGTGATAGCAGCATCGCTGATTGGGTGAACTACACGCAGAACCTCGTTCGGTGTCACACCCTTGGTGACGCAGATTGAGTGGACGCTGTTCGCCGGCACGGTCAAGCGCTGGCGCTGGGCGATGGCCGGTGGCGAGATCGCGAACGAGCGCTACTACGACCTGGCGGGCCGCGCGGTGCGCTACCCGCTGGGCGAGCTGTTGCGCGATGTGCGCTACGACGAGGCGAGCCGCATCGTGAGCTTCACGCACCTGAGCGCGAGCGATGGCACGGCGCAGCCAGCGCTGGACCAGGCCTTCGGCTACGACGAGAACAGCCGGTTGACCAGCATCACGACGAACGCGGCGAGCTGGGGCATCGGCTACGACGCCAACGGCAACCGCACCGGCATCAGCCTGAACGGCAGCCTGAGCGCCTACAGCGTGGAGGCGACGAGCAACCGGACCACGAGCATCACGAACCCGGCGAGGAGCTTCGGCTATGACAGCGCGGGCAATACGACGACCGACAGCGAGGGCTACACCGCGACGTACAACCTGCGCGGGCAGCTCGCGACGCTGACGAAGGCCGGGGTGACGACGAGCTACACCTACAACGCGGCGGGGCAGCGGGTGCGCAAGGTAAGCAGCACCGGGGCGCAGAGCACGGTGGTCTTCGCATACGACCAGGCCGGGCACGTGCTGGGCGAGTACGACCAGAACGGCGCGGCGCTGCGCGAATACGTGTGGCTGCGCGACACGCCGATGGCGATGTTCACGCCCGACCCGGCGAACCCCACCGGGGCGCCGCTGGTGTTCTACATCCACACCGACCACCTGAACACGCCGCGCGTGGTGGTGGACCGGCAGAACCGCGTGCGCTGGCGCTGGCTGGCCGAGCCCTTCGGCACCACCGCGCCAGAGACCGACCCGAGCGGGCTGGGGGTCTTTACGCAGAACCTGCGGTTCCCGGGGCAGTATGCGGACCAGGAGAGTGGGCTGTTCTACAACTACCACCGCTACTACAAAGCAGGAGAGGGGCGCTACACGCAGAGTGACCCGATCGGGTTGGTGGGTGGGAGCGTGTCGACGTACGGATATGTGGACGGAAATCCTCTGACAGCCGTTGATCCGTCGGGACTTTTCATCGTTGACGAGAACCCGCCTGAAGGCCTGAGCACGTATGAGCGCCAAGAGTGGACGAGAATGGTCAAGTCGTTGAAAGAGTTGGGGGAACGATTTCGAGCTCGGATCAAAACGGTCTGTTTCGTTGACCGTGCGAAGCTCCAGACCCTCTTTGATGATTGGGTATTGAGAATTGATCCCAACGTTTTCGCGTTGCGAAGGAATCGCTCTGATTTTGCTGACACACGGTATCCAAACTCCACGTTTTATTCTCGGTTCTTCCAGGAAGGCGACGCATATAATTCTGAAGCTGCTCCAGGTCAAGAATTCATCTTCGCGCATGAGTTTCGGCACCTCAGTCCTTCCAACAGAGCGAAGGGCTCGGCCAGTCTCACAGCCGGAAATCGCCTCAGCGGTCGAGGGGGTTTCGACCCGGCAGAAGCGGATGCAGATAAATTCGCAGAATTGTTTTTAGGAAGGTGTCCATGCGGCATTTCGAATTGACAACGACTTTGTGCCTTGCATTGGGTCTCACTTGCTCGGCGAACGCGTCAGAGTTTTTCTACGCGAATGCCGTGCATCCTTCATCGGGGCAGATCATCATCAAGCCCGATTCAATAGGTGGGCATCGGGCCGCGGCCGCGACAATGTGTACGGCGCAGGAGTTGATGTGGTGTTATCAGAGTGACATTTTTTCGTTTGCGCTTCCGAAGCAAGGCATCAATGCGAAGGCGTGGATGCACGCCGGCTTCCGGTACGAGATTCAGAAGCAGACGAAGCTCTCTTTGCTCGGCAGCGAGCTCGAAGTGCTTGAGATACTGCAGAGCCGCGATGGCAAGAAGGTGATGCACTTCGTCTACTCAACAGAGCGTGGGCTCATTTCGTTCCAAGCTGCACAGGCGGCTGCGCCGTCATTTCTTTCAGAGAGCCGCTGTGGTCTCGGGGCGCCAGAGAGCTGCAAGGAATAGAAATTCATGGACTGATGTTGATTTGTAGGCGCGCACGGGATGCAAAGCTGTCAGGGCGGGATGCAGTTTTTTCAGAGAGGTGTGCACGTGCAAAAAATAGTGGTATTGATTTTGGCTGGCGCTTTCTCTGCTGCATCGAACGCTGCAAGGGCACAGGAAATTGTTCGGTACGTGAATCTATTCGGCGAGAAGTCGATGATTCTAGGTGTCGGCGATAAAATCGTCAGGCTGTTGGATCTTGAGTACCCTTTGCAAAAATGTTCGCCCGAAGAAAGATTCGTCTGTCTGAAATCTGACGTTTTTGCTTTCGCGGTGCCCAGTGCCAAGAAATGGGCGCCGCAATGGACCTATGGTGGGGCGCGGTACATGGTGCTGCGGCAGGGTGCCATGACATTCAATGGCGAATTACTTGAGTATCAAGTGATCCGCCAAGATTGGCGTGAAAATACCATCGACTATGCGTACTCGAAGGAGCGCGGAGTGATTGCAATTCGCGCCAAGGGTGGAGATCAATTGACGTTGAGCGGCGATTGTGGATTCGCTGCAACCTCCACAAGGTATTGTCCATAGCCAACTCTTCACAAGCCATCGGCTCGATGGCCCGAATCAACGAGCCGCCAGCGCGTGGTCGCGCAGTTCCGTCGAGACGCAGTGAGCGCAGACAGCGATGACACGCTCAATGCAAGGTCGGCCGCTTCGCCCGTGCACTGCCGGCCTCGTCCCACGGCATGTCGAACTCGTCGGCCAGATCGCTGAAGCTGCCGACATTGGGACTGAGTTTGGCGGCATCCAGTTCGGCCCCGTCGTCCGTCTCCTCGTCCTCATCGACGAACAAGCTCTCCAACGCCTGCATTCCCACCGCATGCCCGAGATCCAGCGCGGCGACCGCGTCGCTCGGCTGCTCGATCCACTTCAGCGGGCTCAACTGCAGCATGCCTTCGGACGACAGCCCGAGCATCCAGCCGTATTCCAGCATCACGGCCTGCTGCATCGCCATCATCTGCTCGACGCGCAGCCCCGCGAGCTCGCGGGCCAGCATCGGCAGCAGCACCTGCGGGCGCACCGCGGTGACCGCACCGTCATGCTGCATCTGCAGCCGGCACAGCAGGCCGCCAGGGCCCCAGAACGCCGAACTGTCCTGCAACGCGGTGGCGCCGCCTTGCGGCAGCCCCATCAGCAGGGACATCTCGGACAGGAACTCATTCGAAGTGGTGGTGGTGTTCACGGTGGCAGGGCGTGCGGGAGTGGCTGATCGTGAATGCAGTGTGCTTGCCGCACGCGGGCGGTGCGCTGCTGCAAGCGAACGGTCGTACGTCAGCCCGAAGTCGGGGCAGGTAAGCTGCGCGGGCTTTCGACAACTGCCAAAGGTCATGCATGACGATCACCCTCCGGCGTGCCAACCCCGATGACGCCGCCGCCTTCGCCCGCATCATGGGCGACCCGCAGGTGTTCCCCGGTCTGATGCAGATGCCCCACACCGATGCGCATTCGTGGAAGTCCCGGCTGACCGACACCTGCGCGCCCGGCAAGACCGACCTGCCGCTGGTGGCCGAGCTTCATGGCGAGGTGGTCGGCACCGCCGGGCTGCACCCGGTCGGACCCCACCTGCGCCGCCGCCACGCGCTGGTGCTGGGCATTTCGGTGGCGCCGTCGGCGCAAGGCAAGGGAGTCGGCAGCGCGTTGATGGCCGCGATGTGCGACTACGCCGACAACTGGGTCGGCGCGCTGCGCCTGGAGCTGACGGTGTACACCGACA
The DNA here is from genome assembly GCF_012275445.1 of Rhizobacter sp. SG703. GTDB lineage: Bacteria > Pseudomonadota > Gammaproteobacteria > Burkholderiales > Burkholderiaceae_C > Rhizobacter. The sequence goes on from NZ_JAAZQK010000003.1 coordinate 167,187, forward strand.
ACGCGGCCGCGCTGCGGCTGTATCGCAAGTTCGGCTTCGAGGTCGAAGGCACGTTCAAGGGCTATGCGCTGCGCGACGGGCAGTATGTGGATGCGCACGCGATGGTCCGCTTCCATCCGAACCCGCCGCGCATCGGGAACTGATCCGTTCGATCAGCCCGCCGGCTTGCAGGACGGCAGCTTCCAGTCGGCCGGGCGGTCGACGCCGGCGCGCAGGTTCTGGCCCACCGGCACGAACCACACATCCTGCACCAGGCCGTAGGTCTTGCCGATGTTGCGCAGCTCGCAGCTCTGCCACAGCTTCGCGATCTCGGCGTTGACGGCCTTCGCGAGTTCGGGGTTGTCTTTGTTCAGGCCGAACACCACCTGGCCAAGGCCGGTCAGCAGCGGGAAGTCCGGCGACTGGTCGGTGAAGGCATTGAACCTGATGTGCCATTGCGGGTTGCGCGAGATCGCGTACTGCATCACTGGCGGATCGCCGATCACCGCGTCGATGCGGCCGGCCAGCAGGTCGCGCACCGCGGCGTCGGAGGTGTCGTACAGCGCAAGCGTCAGGCCGCTGATCTTGCGCAGCTCGGGAATGAACGAGAAGCCGGTGATGGTGCCGACCTTCTTGCCTTCCAGGTCCTTCAGCTTGCTCCAGTTGTTCTTCTCGGTCTGCGTGATGCCGTTCTTGAAGTAGTGGATCGGGTCGCTCAGCGTCATGATCTTCGAGCGCTGCTCGGTCCAGCCCATCGTGCCCGCCATCACGTCGACGCGCCTGGCCTGCACCGAGGCGATCGTGCCCGACCACTCCATCAGCGCCGGCTTCACCTTCAGCTTGGCCGCTTCGCTGATGCGCTGCAGGATCTCGCCGTCGTAGCCGACCATCTTGCCGTCCTGGTAGCCGGTGCCGGGCATGTCGCCGGTGAAGGCGATGGTCAGCGCGCCCTTCTCGATGGTCTCGACCGCCTGCGCGGCAGCCGGTGCCGCGGCGGCGAAGGCGAGCAGCAGCGTGGCCAGCAGGGCAGCGATTCGAATGCGTCCGTTCAACATGGGGAACTCCTGGAAGTGTTGACGTTGTGGGTCTGGAACGGCAGCGAATATAGGGACGCAACCCCCGCATGGATTGCAGGCGCTGACACGTGAATTGCACGCTTGCGACATGCCGGGTAAGCCCTCGGGGCCCGTGTTGGTGCATGCGCGGCGGCAAAAAAAAAGCCCCGGTGTGCGAGCACCGGGGCCAGGGCAACACGGCGAAGAAAGATCGGCTCAGGCGGCGTACCGCTGCACCGCTTCGGCCAGCCGCTCGGCGCTGCCCGCCGCCAGCGTCAGCCCGAGCGCCCCCTGGCCGGCATTGACGAAGACGTTGCTGTCGCGCACGCGGCCGATGATCGGTACCGAATCGGGCGTCGCCGGGCGCAGGCCGGCCCAGGTCTGCGGCGCGTCCAGCTCGCACAGCCCGGGGTACACCGCCTCCACGCTGTCGACCATCGCCCGCACGCGCGAGGCCGGCACGTCCAGCCGGTAACCGGTGATCTCGGCCATCGCGGCCACGCGCAGCCGGTCGCCGAGCGGCGCGAACACCGTCTTGCGGCCGAGGTGCGTGACGCTGGCGGTCGGCCGCGCGCCGCCCTTGAACGGCACCGTGATGCTGTAGCCCTTGATCGGGTAGACCGGCAGGTGCAGCCCGACGTCCGAGGCCAGCGCCGCGGCATGCGGGCCGGCGGCCAGCACGAAGGCATCGGCCTTCAGTTCACCGCGGTCCGATTGCGCTGCGGCATAGCGCCGGCCGTCGCGCACGAAGCCGCTGACCGCGGTGTCGAACGTCACCGTGCCGCCGAGCCGCCGCAGCCCGGCCACCAGTTCGCGGCACAGCAGGTACGGGTCGGCGACGCATTCGTCTTCGGTCCAGATGCCGCCGGCGATGTCTTCGCGCGCGGCCGCCAGCGCCGGCTCGCGGTCGCGGCATTCGGCGGGCGACAGCACCTGCTGCCGGCAGCCGAACTGTGCCTGCAGCTCGACCTGCGCGCGCTGCCGCCTCAGGGTTTCGTCGTCCGGGCACAGCACCAGCTTGCCGTTCTGCGCGAAGCCGAACGACCAGCGCTCCTCGGCCATCCAGCCGTCGAGCACGCGGCGGCTGCGCTGCGCCAGGTCGAGCAGCGCGGCGGTGCCGTGCAGCGCGGTCCCACGCCGGCAGGCGCGCAGGAACTGCAGGCCCCAGGTCCATTGCCGCCAATCGGCGCGCAAGCGGAACTTCACCGGCGAGTCTGCAGACCACAGCATCTTCGGCAGCGACTGCAGCGTGCCCGGCGATGCGAACGGCTCGACGTAGCTGTAGCTCAGCTGCGCACCGTTGGCGAAGCTGGTGCCGGTGCCCGGTTCGGGCGCCGCATCGACCAACTGCACCTCGAAGCCGGCCTTCGCCAGCTGGTACGCACTGGCGCAGCCGATCACGCCGGCCCCGACGACGCAGACCTTCATGGCCGCGCCTCGTCCGACGCCAGCAGCCAGCCGCCGCGCGCCCGCGACAGCACCAGTTGCGCGGTGGCCACGTCGGCCAGCCCGACACCGACCGACTTGAACACCGTGATGCCGGGCTGCTGCAGCTGCCACGGCTGCCGGCCGCCGAACAGCTCCGGCAGGTCGACGTACTTCTCGCTCAGGTGGCGCTGGTTCCACAGCACGATCTCGCCGGCCTCGACCAGGCTCTGCTGCTTCCATTCGACGACGATGCGCGCGGCGCGCGTCATCGTGGTGTCGTCCAGCTCGCGGCCCTTCGGCGTGCTGGTGCCGATCGCGGCGACGAAGGCGCCCGGCTCCAGCCACGCGCCGTCGAACACCGGCTCGGCCGAGCGCGTCGCGGTGACGACGATGCCGGCATCGCGCACCGCCTTCTCGGCGGTGGTCAGGCGCACCCGCGCACCGCTCCGCGCGTGCAGCCGGTCGATCCAGGCCGGGTCCGCCTTCGGGTCGACGACGCAGATCTCGTCGAAGCGGAACACCTCGCACAGCGCGTGCGCCTGCGAGCGCCCCTGCAGCCCGGCGCCGAACAACGCCAGCTTGCGCGGCGACGGCGCGACCGCGCGCGACGCGACCATGCGGGTGATGGCTGCGGTGCGAAAGCGCGTCAGCTCGTTGCCGTCGAGCACCGCCACCGGCGTGTTGGTCGACAGGTCGAACAGGATCACCGCGAAGCTGAACTGGCCGGCCACCGTCGGGTAGACCTTGACGCCGGCCACGTTGCGCGCGGCCCAGACGCCGCCCATGGTGCTGAGCTTCGTGCCGGCGCAATCGGTGCGCTGGCGGCCGTGCACGGCGGCCTTGTCGTCGGCCAGGTCCTGGAAGGCCTCGGCCAGCACGTCGGCGACGCCGCGGAAGTCCAGCAGCTCGGCAACCTGCGGATCGGTGATGTGAAGCATGGGGTTCGCCTTGACGTTGATGGGGATCAATCCAGCCCGTTGGGAACGGCCTCGTGCCAGGGGGTGGCCTTCTCGAAGGCATGCGCGACGCGCAGCACCAGCGGCTCGGCCATCGGCTTGCCGACGAACTGCACCGAGACCGGCAGGCCCTGGCCCGAGAGCCCCGCCTGCACCGCGACCGAGCACAGGTCGAGCAGGTTCACGAAGCGGCCGAAGCGCGACAGCGGCGTCGACAGCTCGTCGACCTCGCCGACCGGGATCGCGGTGATCGCGTTGGTCGGCATGAAGCACACGTCGACGCCCTCCATCGCGTCGAGCATCGCGGTGCGCGCCTTGTCGCGCATCTTCAGCAGTTCGATGTACTGCGCGGCGTCGATGTCCTTGCCGGCCAGGATGCGGCGCCGCACATGCGGGTCGAACACCAGGTCCTGCTCGAACAGCTCGCCGAGGTTGGCGTAGCCCTCGGCGCTCATCAGCTTGCCGGCGATGCGCATCGATTCGGTCAGGCTCTGCGGCAGCGGCCGCTCGACCAGCTGCATGCCCAGCTCGGCCAGCGTCGACAGCGCGCGGTCGTACAGCGACAGCACGTCCGATTCGATCGAATGCCGCTCCGACGCCGGCAGCACCCAGACCCGCGTGCCGGCCGCGTCGTGCTCGATGTGGTGGACCGCGCGGCGCACCGGCGCGCCGGCGCTGACCGGGTCGCGCGGGTCGGGCCCGGCGATCGCGTCGAGCAGCAACGCCGCATCGCGCACGCTGCGCGCGATCGGGCCGACGGTGTCGTGCGTCGGGCACAGCTCGACCAGGCCGTGGCGGCTCACCAGGCCGTGCGTGGTCTTCAGCCCGACCAGCCCGCACAGCCCGGCCGGGATGCGCACCGAGCCGCCGGTGTCGGTGCCGAGCGCGCCGCAGGCGAGGCCCGCCGCGACCGCCACCGACGAGCCGCTGCTCGAGCCGCCCGGCACGCGGTGCGTGTGCAGGTCCCACGGGTTCCACGGCGTGCCCATCACCGCATTGGTGCCCCAGCCGCCGAACGCGAACTCCACCGTCTGCGTCTTGCCGATGATCACCGCGCCGGCCGCGCGCAGCCGCTCCACCACCGTCGCGTTCAGCGTCGACACCTTGGCCGGCACGGCGCGCGAGCCGGCGCCGATCGGCCGGCCTTCGATCTCGAACAGGTCCTTGACCGCGATCGTCACGCCATGCAGCGGCCCGAGCCGGATGCCGGCACGCAGCAGCCCGTCGAGCGCGCGCGCCACCTGCCGCGCCTCGTCGGCATAGACCTCGACGAAGGCCTTCAACTGCGGCTCGAAGCGCGCGATGCGCGCCAGCCGGTGCTCGACCAGCGCCTCGCTGCTGACCTGGCCGTCGCTGATCGCGGCGGCGGTCTCTTCGAGGGTGGCCCAGGTCAGCGATTCGATGCGCGACGGATCGATGTTCTTGCGGGTGTCGAGGTTTGGCGTCATGGGGTTCCCAGGGCGCGTCGTCCGCGCGACAGCCGCCGGCCCAGCAGGCGGGAAACCATCGACAGCGGGAACGCGATTGCGAAATAGAAGAGTCCGACCAGCACGAAGATGTGCAGCGGCAGGAAGTACTCGCTGGACATCGCGCGGGCCGCGAGCATCAGCTCGTCGGTCGCGATCAGCGCGCACAGCGAGCTGTCCTTCAGCAGCGAGACGTAGCAGTTGACGAGCGGCGGCAGCATCACGCGCAGCGCTTGCGGCAGCACGACCGCGGTGAACACCTGGCGCGGCGTCAGCCCGGCGGCGAGCGCGGCCTCGCGCTGGCCACGGTGCACCGAATCGAGCCCGCCGCGGAACACCTCGGCCACGTAGGCCGCGCCCTGCAGCCCGAGGCCGAGGATGCCGGCCCAGTAGCCCGACAGCGTGAGCCCGAACGCCGGCAGCCCGAAGTACAGCGCCAGCAGCAGCGCCAGCAGCGGCACCGCGCGCACGAACTGCACCACCGCGTTCGATGCCAGCCGCAGCGCCGGCGAGCGCGAGCGGGCCATCGCCACCAGCAGGGCCGCCAGCAGCAGCGCGAGCAGGAAGCCGAGTGTCGAGAGCTCGGCGGTGACGCGCGCCGCCTCGAGCAGCCGCGGCCACCATTCGGGCAGGTACTCCCGGTAGACCTGGAAGAAAGCGCTCATCGTCCGACTCCCAGCCGACGCTCCATGCGGTTGAACATCCAGCTGACGGGGAACACGATGCTCGCGTAGAGCACCACCGCACTGGCATAGATCAGCGGCGTCTGGAAGGTCGACGTCACCAGGTTGCGGGCGTAGAACATGATCTCGGGCGCGGCGATGGCCGACGCGATCGAGGTGTCCTTGATCAGCTGGCTCGCGTAGTTGCCGATCGCCGGCAGCGTCAGCCGCAGCATCTGCGGCAGCACGATGCAGCGCAGCGCCTGCATCGGCGTCAGCCCGCAGGCGAGCGCCGCTTCGCGCTGGCCGACGTGCAGCGCGCGCATGCCGGCGCCGAACACGTCGCACAGCACGGCCGCGCCGACCAGGCCCAGGCCGACGATGGCGGCGCCCTTCGGCGAGAAGCGCAGGCCGATCGACGCGAGGCCGAAGTACAGGATGAACAGGTGGGCGAGCGCCGGCACGTTGCGCATCCATTCGACGTAGGCGCCGATCGCGGTGCGCACCAGTGCGAGCGAGCTGAACACGTCGAGCAGCGCGAGCAGCAGCCCGAGCGCGAACGCGATCAGCGCCGCGCCGAGTGCAACCTGCGCGGCGGTGACGGCGCCCTCGAGCAGCGTCACGGCGATGGTGGGCAGGGCGTCGAGCATCACGCCGCCAGCCCGGACGCTTCGCCGACCTGGCCGAGGAAGGCGCGCGTGCGCTCCTTCTGCGGGCGGTTGATCACGTCGGCGGCCGGGCCTTCCTCGACGATCACGCCGCCGTCCATGAAGATCACGCGGTCGGCGACGTCGCGCGCGAAGCGGATCTCGTGCGTCACCAGGATCATCGAGCGGCCGTCCTCGGCCAGTTCGCGGATCACGCCCAGCACCTCGCCGACCAGCTCGGGGTCGAGCGCCGAGGTGGGTTCGTCGAACAGGATCAGCTTGGGCTTCTGCGCCAGCGCGCGGGCGATCGCGACGCGCTGCTGCTGGCCGCCGGACAGCCGCTCGGGGTATTCGTCGGCCTTGTGGCGCAGGTGCACCTTCTCGAGCATCTGCTCGGCCAGCGCGTGGGCCTCGGCGCGCGGCATGCCGCCGGCCTTGATCGACGCGAGCGCGACGTTGTCGCGTACGTTCAAGTGCGGCCACAGGTAGAAGCCCTGGAACACCATCCCGATCTCGCTGCGCTGCGGCGCGAGTTCGCGGTCGCTCATGATGCGCTCGCGCCCGTTGCCGGTGCGCACCGTTCCGATGCGCTCGCCTTCGAGCACGATCTCGCCGCCGCTCGGTTTCTCGAGGTAGTTCACGCAACGCAGGCAGGTCGACTTGCCGGACCCGCTGGGGCCGATCAGCGAGAGCGTTTCGCCGCGCTGCAGCTGGAACGAGATGTCCTTGAGCACTTCGGCGGCGCCGTAGCTCTTCTTCAGGCCCTTGACCGTCAGCAATGTGTTTTCCATGTGTCCCCGTCGTGCGTACTGATTGCGACGAGGGGGATGCTAGGAACGATCGCCGCAACGGCATGGCAGGGCGGTGCGGCTATATTGAACGGATGCGACATGCCGGGAAAACCCTGACCGATGACGACCGCACCGATCAGGCGCGCTCGCTGGTCGACCGGCTCGACCAGGCCGGGCAGCCGGCGCGGCCCGGCAGGAAGGCGGCATCGAAGGCCGAGCTGCGGGTCGGCATCCTGTTGTGGCCGGGCTTTCCGCTGCTGTCTCTGGCCGGCCTGTGCGACGGCCTGCGCCATGCCGCCGACCTGGGCGACCAGAGCCGGCAGAATCGCTGCTCGTGGGCCATCCTCGGCACGCCGGGCGAATCGGTGACCGCGAGCTGCGGCGTGCGGGTGCCGGTCGACCTGCCGCTGTCGGCACCGGTCGACTACGACTACGTCGCGGTGATCGGCGGGCTGTTGCCGCGCATCGGCGGCGCCGACCCGCGCTACGTGGCCTTCCTGCGCTCGGTGGCGGCAGCCCAGGTGCCGCTGATCGGCATCTGCACCGGCAGCTTCGTGCTGGCGCGCTTCGAGCTGCTGAACGGCCATGCGCCGTGCATCCACCCGTTCCACGTCGACGACTGGCAATCGATGCACCCGGGCCTGGCCTTCGAGACGCGCTCGCACTATGCGATCGGCTCGAACCGCATCACCTGCGCCGGCGGCATCTCGATCGTCGAGCTGGCGGCCGAACTGGTGCGGGTGCACTGCGGCGCCGACCGTGCGGCCAAGGTGGTGCACCAGATGACGGTGAACGCCGAGAAGACCGCGAGCCACGTCGCGCGCCGGCATGCGCTCGGCTACGAGTCGAGCGACCACGAGAAGCTGCGCCAGGCCATCGTGCTGATGGAGAAGAACATCACGACGCCGCTGGAGATCGCGGTGATCGCGCGGCTGGTGAAGTCGAGCAGCCGGCAGCTGGAGCGGGTGTTCCTCGCCGAGACCGGCGCGACGCCGTCGGAGCACTACCGCAATTCGCGGCTGAAGTACGCCCGCTACCTGCTGACCACCACCGACCTGCCGGTGGTGACGATCGCCGGCGAGAGCGGCTTCTCGGACGCGTCGCATTTCATCCGCCACTTCCAGCAGCTGTACGGCATGGCGCCGGGGCGGCTGCGCAAGGCGCTCAGCGGGCCGACGCCGGCGGTCTGATGACGGCGCGAGGACCGGTGCGCGCAGCTTCGGTTGAGCGCACGCGGCTTCGCAGGTCATGCGAGCGTCACATCCGGGATGGCAAGAATCGATCGGGTACCGCAAACACCCCACTCGAAGGCTCTGCCATGTCCATCCCGACCCACACCTCACCCGTTGTCTCGCGCAGCAATTCGCGCGCGTCGTTGCCGAGTCCGTCCGAGACGCCGCTGCCGTCGTCGCAGCCGACGCAACTGACGCGATCCGGATCGACCCATTCCGACAAGGCGCAAGGGGCCGGACTGCCGAAGGGCCGCAGCCGCACCGGGTCGCAGGCCAGCCAGGCCTCGGTGCAGTCGGTGCGGCGCCCGTCGAGCAGCGAAGCCACCAGCAAGCTGGCGGCGCTCGACAAGCAGAAGGGGGTCGACAGGACGCCCGAGGCGCCGGCGATCCTGCACGGTGGGCGCTCCCGTTCCGACGACATCACGCCGATGGATGTGGAGCGGGCGCGCGGCGAGATGATGTCGCACCTCGACCTCGAAGGTCTTGCGAAGCAGTACGAGCAGGTCAAAGGCGCCGGCCTGAGCGACCAGGACATTGCCGGGCATGCGCTGGCAAACCTGTTCGACGAGCCGCCTGCCGCAAGGCACTCGCCGTCGAACATGACGCCTGCGGCTTCCGACAGCGGCGATGCGCAGCGGGGCAACATGCTGCAGCGCGCGGCCTCGACGACGAAACAGTTCGCCCAGCGCGTCGCTGCAAACAAGGACTTCACCAGCAGCTGGGGCAAGATTCTCGCGTCCGGCGCCAACGTCACGGTTCGCAACTTTCCCGGCGTGTTCGTCGGGACGTTCGCGCGACAGTTCATCACCATGGGGCAGGAGGCCGCCTTCGCCAAGTACGGCACCTCGCCGCAGGCCAGGGCTGCCCTGGGCACGCTGTTCGGCGTGGGGCCGGCGCTGGTTGCGCATGGCGCCGGCGCCATCCGCGACGAAATGGCCGGCACCGCGACCTGGACCAGCCGCCGCTCGCGCATGATCATGGCCGGCACCGCAGTGGCTGCGACCGCCTTCGAGCTGGGCATGGGCGCCGCTGACGAGAACTCCTCGCTGCACATCGGGTTCACCGCCTACACCGCGATCCGCGACCTGCTGGTGCAGTCCAACCTCCGACTGGACAACCACAACACCGACGGGCTGGTGCCGGACTGGAAGCACTTCGGCGCAATGATGGTGGCCTATGGCATCGACCAGGGCGTGGTCAGCTACTGCATGTCGAAGTTCGCATCGCCCTCCGGTCCGGGCGCTTTCAAGGCGCATGCCGGTGTCAAGGAACAGCTGACCAATGCGGGTGTGCGCGCCTTCATCAACCTGCTGGGCGAAATCGGCGAGGACCTGATGTTCCAGTCGATCCCGGCAGTCCGTGCCTGGTGGAACAACGCCGACGACGCCCACGTGCTGCAGCTGGGCATCCACTCGGAGGGCTACCAGGCGGGCTATCTCGCGAACGCCGCGATGGGACCATGGGCGGTGCGAACCGGCATCCTCGCGACGACGATCGCGCTGACCGGCGTGACCGGCAAGAAAGTGCCCGAGAAGTTCCAGGAGTTGACGGCCGACATGATCATCGGCGGCGTGAACGCGTTGCTGTACGAGCCGTTCGCGAACGCCGGTTCCGGTCAACCCGACCCGAAGGGCAGGGCGCGCATCGAGGATGCGGAAGCCGCCGACGCGCACGGCGCGGAGAGCGATGCCGACAGCGTGCGCACCTATCCCCACCCCAACGCCGATATGACGAACCTGGCCGCCGTGAAGCGGCAGCAGGACATGCAACTGACGCAGCGCCGGCCCGGCCCGAACGACGCGTCGACCTCGACCGCCTGAGCGCACAGCAGCGTCCGCGCATTCTTCGCCACCCTTCCATCCGAGCAGAAAGAACCATCATGTTCAATTCTTTGTCAGCCAGGCGCAGCAACGCCGCAGAGTCCGGCAGCCGCGCAGTCATTCCCGATCCGGCGAGCCGCAACCAGGGCTGCGGGACCACGCCGGCGACGTCCACCAGCACACCCACCAACACGCCGACCACGCGCGACACCACCAGCGGGCCGAAGACGCGCAATCCGGCATCGGCCGCCCGGCGTGGCCAGGGCCCGCGCGGCGGACTGCTGTCGACACTGGGCCGCCTGACCGGCACGACGCAGGCGGCCGAGGCCAAGACGGCGGCCGAAGCCGCTGACGCGAAGGCCGATGACGCTGCGCGGCGCGCCACCTTCGCCCGCGCCGTCGCGACCACCGACCTCGGTGCGATGCGGCGCAACATCCGCCTCGGCATGGCCATGATCGGTGCCGGTCCCCGCCCGGACTACAGCGATCCGGATGCCACCGAACCGAAGTGGATCCCGGGCCGCCGCGCGGCCGTCGTCGTCAAGGCCAGCGGCTACGGGCTGGACGACAAGCATGGTCCCGGGCTGGACGAGAAACGCGTCAAGGTCGCGATGATGGCGCTCTCCGAAGGCATCCGCGACTTCTTCGTGGCCAGCGCGGAGGAAGCGGCAGACCTGCGCGCGGCGTTCAAGGCCCAGCGGCCGGACCTGGCGGGCGACGTCGCGATCAACATGCTCGACGGCATCGCGCCCGGCGAGGACCTGCAGTACCTGATCCAGCACAGGATCACGCCGGTGCTCAACAGCGTCGACGAGGTGAAGATGTGGAACGAAGCAGGCCAGGCGGCGAACCGAAAGCTGCCCGCGATCCTGCAGTTCGACACCGGCATGACGCGCGCCGGTATCCGCGAGAAGCACGTGGCCGACCTGGCCGAGCAGTGGCGCTCCGGGCAGTTGCCGGGCCTGGACATCAAGATGGTGATGTCGCACCTGTCCGACTCCGACGATGCGTCGGCGCTCGAGGGCTCGACGCTCTACGAGCATGTCGCCGGCAAGAAGACGCAGCAGCAGCTGGAGGCGTTCAACAGGATTTCCGAGCAGTTCCCCGGCATCGACGAATCGATCGGCGCTTCGTCCACGGTGTTCCTCGGCAAGGAGCTGCACAAGGACATGGTGCGCATGGGCGCGACCTTCCACGGCCAGGCGCCGTTCGGCGACGAGGACCATCCGCTGGAGCCGACGCTGAAGATCGAGGCCAAGATCCGCCAGGTGGATGTCGCCGAGACGGGCTCGCAGATCGGCTACGGCAGCAACTACACGGTGAAGGGCGAGCCGGAACTGCACGGCGCCATCGCCTGGGGCTACACCGAGGGCGCTCCGAGGCGCAGCAACGGAAACAAGGAGGGGGATCCGGCGCGGCCCTACGTGATGGTCGGCACGCACAAGGCGGAGTTCATCGGCTCGACGTCGATGGACCAGTCGCAGATCAGGCTCGACGGCGTGCCGGCCGACCTGCGCAAGCCGGGCGACATGGTGACCGTGCTCGGCGACGGCATCAGCGTCAACCAGTTCTCGAAGATGCACGGCTCCGGCGTCTCCGAGCTGAACGTCAAGCTCGGCTCGCGGGTGGCGCGGAAGTACGTGGACGACAACGCCCCGTCGGTGGTGGGCGAGGCCTATGTCGACCCGTCGCCGCACGCCTGGAAGGACTGAGCGGCCTGCGTGTGCGAGGATCGCCCCCTCGGCAATGCGGCAACAGTGAAAGGGCAGGGCGTGGCAACGGTCAGAGGCAATCGATCCGTCGTGGCGGGCATGGGGCAGGCGGTGCTGGCGCTGTGGGTGTCGTGGCCGGCGGCGTCGGCCGCGCAGCCACTGGCCCAGGCGGTGCCACCGTCGGTCATCGAGCCGGCGGTGACGTTCCCGGTGACCTCGGCGGCGGAGTTGATCACGCCGCTGCCGGCGCAGGGCGCTGACGCCGGGTCGGCGCCCGAGGCGGCGCCGCTGCGCTCGCTGTGGGCCGACCCGCGCGCGGTGGCGCGCCTGTTCCGAGAGGCCTGCATCCAGACCGAAGGCCAGCCGGCCGCGGCGGTCGACTGGGCGCTTGCGCAGGGCTTCTCGCCGGTCGACCCGATGCGCGGCTCCACCGACGAGCTGCTCGCCGGCGAACCCGGCACGGTGCTGGCCGCGCCGGGCAGCGACAGCCGGGTGCTGCTGGTGGCCGCGCAAGGCTCGCGCTGCACGGTGTGGGCCGAGCGTGTCTCCGGACCGGGGCTGCGGCTGGCGCTGGCCGAGGTGACCGGCGAACTGACCGGCAAGGGCGCCCGCGTGCAGCTGCAGGTGGAACGCAGCATCGAACGCGCCGGTGCCTGGCGCACCCAGATGCAATGGCGCTACCGGCGCGTCGGCGGTTCGCAGGACTTCGGCATCGGCGCGGTGACGACGCTCAGCGCCGCGCCGGGGACGCAGGCCCTGAATTTCGCGCCGATGCCAGCGGCGACCGGCATCGCGCCGGACGGCGTGAGGGCACCGTGATCCGCGTCGCGCCGCGCTGGCGGTGCCTGCTGGCGGCCGTGGGTTGCGCCGCGGTGTTCGGCGCGCAGGCGCAGACCGAGGTCGCCTTCGACAGCCTGGATCGCCGCGGCGGCCAGGTCGTCACGCTGAAGGCCTGGTGGTTCGGTGTCGACAGGCGGCAGGCGCCCGCGGTCGTGCTGCTGCACGGCTGCAGCGGCCCGTACGACCACCGCGGCCGGCTCGGCGAGCGCATGCGCGAGTACGCGCAGCTTCTCAACGCGCAAGGCCTGCATGCGCTGGTGGTGGATTCGCTGACGCCGCGCGGCGAGACCGAGCTGTGCACGCAGCGCGTCGGCACGCGGCAGGTGACGCAGGCGAATCGCCGGCTCGACGCGCTCGCGTCGCTGCACTGGCTGGCGCAACGGCCCGACGTCGATGCGCGGCGGCTGGGCCTTGTCGGCTGGTCGAACGGCGGCAGCACCGTGTTGTCGGCCACCAACCTGCGGCAGCGCGAGGTGCGCGATGCGCCGCTGCGGCCGGCCTTCGCGGTCGCGTTCTACCCCGGTTGCGAGGCCGACCTGCGCCGCGGCTACCAGCCGTCGGCACCGCTGCTGGTGCTGGTCGGCGAGGCCGACGACTGGACGCCCGCCGAACCCTGCCATGCGCTGGCGGCACGGGCGGTCATCGACAGCGGTGCCGGAACGCCGGCGGTGCAGATCGAGGCCTATCCCGGCGCGTACCACGGCTTCGATTCGCATGCGCCGGTGCGCGTGCGCAAGGAAGTGCCGAACGGCCTGCACCCGGGCGAGGGGGTGCATGTCGGCGGCAACCCCGAGGCGCTGCAGCGCTCGCGGCAGCGCCTGCTCGAGTTCATCGCGCCCTGGGCAAGGCACTGAAGCGCATCACGCTCACATCAGCATCACGATGCCGTTGCGGCCGGCCGACTTCGCGCCGTAGAGCGCCATGTCGGCCCGCTTCAGCAGCCGGTCGAAGGCGATGTCGGGCGGCGGGCGCTCGGTCATGCACAGCGTCGCGATGCCCATGCTGACCGTGACGAAGCCGAGCGGCGAATCGGCATGCGGGATCGCCATGTGGTGGAGGGTCTGGCGGATGCGCTCGCAGCGGCGTTCGGCGTCGTCCGCACTGACGTCGGGCAGCAGGACCGCGAACTCCTCGCCGCCGATGCGGGCCGCGCATTCGCCGCCGCGCTCGAAGGCGGCGCCGATCGCCCGCGCGACGCGCGCCAGGCAGTCGTCGCCGGCCGCGTGCCCGTAGCGGTCGTTGAATCGCTTGAAGTGGTCGATGTCGACCATCACCAGCGTCAGCGGGCGCTGCGAACGCCAGGCGCGGCGGACTTCTTCCAGCTTGCGTTCGTCGAACGCGCGGCGGTTCGCGAGGCCGGTCAGCGCATCGCTGCGCGATTGGTGCAACAGCTCGCGGCGCGCCTGCTCCAGCTGCGCGAGGTCGCGCCAGCGCGCGAGCGCGCCGAACAGCGGCTTCGCGATCAGCGCGATCTCGCGTTCCTCGACCGCCTGCGGCAGGTCCAGGCAGGCCAGCAGCTGGCCGCTGTCGGCGGCATCGTGCCGGCACACCTGCAGCGAGCCGGCCGCGCAGCCATGCAGCAGTGCGCGGGATTCATGGCAGTCGCTGCTTTCGGTGCACCACTGCATCTGCCAGCCGTCGACCGGGAACAGCGGCGGCAGCTCGGTGCCTTCGGCCGGGCAGCCGCCGGTGCCGCCGCTGAAGGTCCAGGTCCAGCGGCGGGCGTCGCCGCGTTCGGCCAGCGCGCAGGCACGCGCACCGAGCAGCTCGGCGATGTCGGCCAGCGCCATCCGAAGCGCGAGCGGATAGGCATCGGGTGGCAGGTAGATCAGGCGGGCCGACAGGCGCGAGGCCGATTCGAGCACGCGGTTCAGGCGCGTCAGGTCGGCGGTGCGCTGCTGCACCGCGGTCTCGAGGCGGTCGCGCTCGGCACCGAGCCGCTGCAACGCGCGGTCGCGCTCGCCGACATAGCGTGCGATGCCGCGGTGCAACTGCTGGAAGCTGTCGGCTACCAGGTCGATCTCGTCGCGCCAGCGGCGCTGCGGACGCGGCCAGATCGGCAGCGGGCCGAGTTCTTCGGGCTTCAGCAACGCCGCCTGCCGGGCGATCAGGCGCAGGCCGCGGGAGATGTCGCGATGCAGCATCCAGGCCACCAGCAGCCCGAGCAGCACGGCCGGCAGCACGATCGCAACGGCCGTTCTGGCGACGCTGCGCCGCATCTCGGCCGACAGGCCGCTGCGATCGAAGTCGAGCTCCAGCCGGCCGAGCGTCGTGGGGTCGGCGCCTGCCGCGGCGATCGGCATCTCGATGCCGTGCAGCGCCGCGCGCGGCAGCATGTCGTGCAGCACGCCTTGCGGCGCGCCGGGCAGGTCGGACGGTGCCCCGGCCGCGTAGGCGGCGCCGGTCTCGGCGAACAGCCGCGCGTTCACGACGCGTGGGTAGCGGGAGATCAGGTCGAGCTCCTGCTGGATCGCGCTGCCGTCGCGTCGGCGCAGCGCATCGGCGAGTCGCGGCAGGCGCGTGGCGGCGATGTCGCGTGCCATCGATCGTTCGTCATCGACCTGGGCGCCGAAGGTGAGCCAGGCCTGCAAGCCGAGCGACAGCGTCGAGCACACCAGGCAGCTCAGGGCAATGGCGACGAGCGTGCGCAACACCAGCGGGCGGAAGCGCCGCCCGGCCGGGGTGGGCGGCGCAGGCAGGGCAGCGAGGGTGGACGACAAGTCGATGGTCATGGGAACGCCCGCGGGCGGGCGAGGGAGGCGCGACGGAGAGGCATCGTGCACGCCATTTCGGCATCGCAGCGGGCCGGCTGTTGCGGTGGCCCGTGACTTATTCCGGCGCTCCGCGAAGCACCGCGGCGAGTTGACAGTTGTTGGCGATTGAAGCGCTGCAGCCGTCGGCAAACGCCTCGATCCGGCCTTGCACTGCGCCGACGGCTCCGCCCACAATGAACCCATGACAGCCCCATCGTCACGCCCGGACCACCTGCCCGTCACCACGCGTGCCGTGCCGCTCCGGCGCGGCGGCTGGCAACGGCTTCTGCAGCACCTGTCCGCACTGGGCCGCAACGGCCCGATGCTGAGCCCGCGGCGCCAGCGTCGTGCAGTCGCCGACGCCCATCTCGGCCCGATGCTGCTGGTGAATGCCACCGGGCGCATCGACCACGCGAACGCTGCCGCGCAGGCCTGCTTCAACGGGCCGTCCGGCGGTCTGCTGCAGGGGCGGGACATCGCCGATCTCTTCAGCGGCACGGTCCGCCTCAGCGACCGGGCGGCGGTGTGGCCGCCGGGCGATGCGCCGCAACACGGTTTCGAATGCGAATCGCAGGACCGGCAGCACCGCCATCTGATCGTGCGCGCGACGCCGCGGTTCGGCGTGTTCGGCAGCGTGTCGGGCTGGACGGTCTCCGTGCGCGACTGCACCGCCGAGCACCTCGCCCAGCAGCAGCTCGACGCGGCGCTTCGCCTGCTCAACCACGACCTGCGTGCGCCGCACTCCACCATCCTCAGCGTGGTCGAGTTGTGGCGGTTGCGCCGGGGGGCGACGAACGAAGCCGATCTGCTGTCGCAGGTCGAAAACAACGCGATCACTGCGTTGTCGATGGCCGACAACTTCGTTCGCTATGTGCGGGCGCAGCAAACTGAGCTGCGCTGCGAAACGATCGACCTGAACGAAGTGGCAGCCGAGGCCGTCGACGATCTGTGGGAACGCTCACGCGAACGCCGGGTCACGATCCGCCGTCCCCAGCCCGGCGCGGCACCGGTGCATGTCGTCGCCGATGCGCAACTGCTGCAGCGGGCGCTCGGTCATTTGCTCCGACATGCGCTCGCGCGCAGCCCGGGAGGAGCCAGCATCCAATGCCATGTGGTCTGCAGCGGCACCGGTGCTGCCTTCGAAGTGACCGACCACGGCGCCACGCCAGAGGCCGTTGATGGCGGCGTCGATCTCGCCGGCAGCCGGGCCGTCAATGCCGGCGATGGCGTGCCGGTGTTGCCGGCGGAGGGCGATTACGCGCTCGGGTTCGCCGCGCTGGTGGCACGCCGCCACGGCGGCATGCTGCGTCAGCGCCGTGCCACCACGCAAGGGCTGACGATGAGCCTGTACCTGCCGCGGTCTCAGTCTGGCGGGCCGGATTCAGGTCCCATGCCGACTGCCCCGACTGCCCCGACGGTCCCGGCCTCGTCCAGCGTCTCGAGCCGGTATCCCACGCCATAGACGGCGCTGAGCCGATAGCCGGACGAAGGTCGCAAGCCGAGCTTGTTGCGAAGGTTCGAGACATGCGTGTCGAGGCTTCGCGACCAGATCTCCGGATTCACGCCCCACACCTTCTCGAGCAGGTGCTGTCTCGACAACAGGCGGCCCACGTTGTGGAACAGGAAGTGCGCCAGCTCGTACTCCTTCTGCTTCAACTCGATGGCATGTCCGTCGATCGACAGCATGCGCCGCCGGGTGTCGAAGCTGTAGCGGCCGAAGGATTCGACTTCGCTCGTGGCCGCGGGGTAGCTGCGGCGCATCAGCGCGTTCACGCGGGCGGCCAGTTCGCCGACCCGCACCGGCTTGGTCAGGTAGTCGTCGGCGCCGTTGGCCAACGCGTCCATCAGGTCGCGCTCCTCATTGCGATTCGTCACGAAGAGGATCGGGATGCGGTGCTCGACCTTGTTTCGAACCCAGGTCACGATTTCCGGTCCGGTCATGTCCGGCAGGTGCCAGTCGAGGACCAGGAAATCGAAGGTGTCGCGCCGCATCTGCCGGATCAGCGCCTGGCCGCGCTCGAATCCCTGGCAATCGTGCCCGAGGCTGGAGATGGCATGCGAGATCAAGTCGACCTGTGAAGGATCGTCGTCAACGATTGCGACTTTCATCGGGTCCCCCGGAGGAAGCGGCCGGCCTGCGAGGCCGGTCGGTGAGTTTGAACATACCTGAAAACAGGTCTCTTTTGGCAGGACACGCACGGGGTTGACGCGTCATGGGTCGAAGCGGTAGCCGACGCCGTACACCGCGACGATGCCCGAGCCCTGAGGTCGCACCTCCTCGAGCTTGCGCCGCAGGTTGCGGATGTGGCTGTCGACGGTGCGGTCGGCGGTGTCGCGAAAGTCCTGCCGCACCGCGTCGAGCAGCTGGGCGCGCGACAGGATGGCGCCGGCGCGAACCAGCAGTGCTCGCAGGATGCGGTATTCGGAGGTCGTCAGGTCGAGCGCGCGGCCCTGCCACAGGATGCGCTGCGCCGCCTCGTTGACGTCGAAGCCGCCGTGCGACATGGTGCGGAACTGGCCGGTGACGCGGCGCCATTGCGCCTTCACGCGCGCGGCGACCTCGCGCGGGCTGAACGGCTTGCAGACATAGTCGTCGGCGCCGGCTTCGAGGCCGAGCAGGCGATCGACTTCGTCGATGCGCGCCGTCAGCATGATGATCGGCACCGAGGAAAACTCGCGGATCGAGCGGCACACCTCGAGGCCGTCGAGCCCGGGCAGCATCAGGTCCAGCAGCAGGATCGATGCACGCTGCATGCGCACCTCGTTCACCGCAGCGACGCCGTTGTGGACCACCAGCGTCTGCCAGCCTTGCGCACGCAGGTAGTTGCCGAGCATGTCGGCGATCTTCACGTCGTCCTCGGCGATGAGGATCGAGGTGGTATCCATCGAGGTGTTCATGCGGAGGCTCCTTGCTGCTGTGCCTTCACCGGAAGCATCACCTGCATCGCCAGGCCTCCCCAGGTCGACGGGCTGGCGTCGACCGTGCCGCCGTGGGCGATCACGATGGCACGCACGATCGCGAGGCCCAGGCCGCTGCCGGTTCCGCTGCGCTGCCGGGACCGGTCGCCGCGGAACAGCGGCTCGAAGATGTGGGGGATGTCGGCCGGCTCGACGCAGGGCGCCGAGTCTTCGACGATCAGCCTCAGGTGCCGGTCGTCCTCGCTCGGCGCCCACGACACGCGCACGCGTCCCGGGCGGGTCGTGTAGCGGCCGCTGTTGGTCAACAGGTTCCGCAGCACCTGCTCGATGCGCACCGGATCCCACGAGGCCCGCAGCATGCGCGGTGCGGCGGCGGTCACCTCCACCTCCAGGCCGTCGAGCGACGGATGGCGGACGAGCTTCGCAACGACGTACTCCAGCGTGTCCAGCGGATCCAGATCGACCTTGTGGCAAGGCAGGCTGCCGAGGTCGGCGACCGCCAGCAGGTGCAGGTCGTCGACGATGCGCACCATGTGGCGGACTTCCTCGCCGAGGTTCATCACCAGGGCGCGGTTGGGTTCACGTGCGCCGTCTTCCATCGATTCGATCTCGCCTTGCAGCACCGACAGCGGCGTGCGCAGCTCATGGGAGATCTGCGCCATCCACTTGCGCCGAGTCAGCTCCAGGCGGCGCAGCGAGGTCGCCATCGCCGACACGTCGTGCGACAACTGCACGATCTCCTGCGGGCCGTCGAACGACGGTTCGGCCGACTCGAAATGGCCGGCAGCGAGCTTGCGCGTCACATCCTGAAGCGCGCCGAGCGGCCGGCTCCATCGACGGGCGACGCGCACCGCCAGGGCCATCGAGACGGCCAGCGACACGAAGGCGGCGACCGCGACGCCCTGGTACTGGCTTTGCAGGACATCAATGTCCGATTCGCCGGTGCGGCCGCCGAGATCCAGCAGGGCCGTGCCCACCGCACGACCGTTGACGAGAATCTCGCGGCGCAGCGTGCGGCCGCTCGGCTCGGCCGGACTGCCTGCCATCCGCGCGCCGCTCGTGTCGAGGATCCGGACGCGGCCGGCGAAGCCGGGTTGCCGGACACGGCTGGCCTGCGCACCGGGGGCCGGCTCCTGCGGATCGCCCTCGCGGGCGAGAAAGCCGTCGATCAGCCTGCGCATGCCGTCGAAGTCGGAAGCCACCGCGGCCAGGCCGCCCCGGTCGCTCGCCTGCTCGCCGACATAGACCGCAAAACGATTCAGCCGGCGCGACTCGCGATCGTGGACATAGTCGGACGCGCCACCGCTCAGGTCGAGCAGCGCGCCGACGACGACGCAGAGCACCGACAGACTGACTGTCGCCAGCAGCAACAGCGCCAATTGATGAACCATTCGCAAGCGCATCGCAGAGATCTTCTGATCGTGGGGTGATGTCGGTGTTGTCGGCGTGTGCCGGCGCGATGACAGGGTCCAAAGCGCAGGTCTGTGCATGCTCGGTGCAGAGGCCTCGACTTGGCAACGAGGGTTCGCAATCGTTGACATTTGCCGCCCTCGAAACGGGCACTTGTGGGTGGCATTCGCATTCTGTTACCCCGATCATTCGGGCCTGCCCACTCGCAACAAATTGCAACCATGGCTTCTACCCATTCGATTTCCCGCGGCTTCACCCTTGTCGAACTGAGCGTCGTCCTCGCCGTCGCGCTGGTGACCGTGGCGGTGGCGCTCCCCGGGTACAGCGCCCAGGTCCGGAAGTCGCGAGCCATGCCTGCGCTGATGGAACTGTCGGTGACGGGCATCAAGATGGAAAAGGCCTTCCAGCGCAACCAGCGCTACGGAACCGGCGGGAAATGTGCAGTTCCGGATTCCGAGGTGGAACATTTCTCGGTGCATTGCTCACTCAGGGACGACGGAGGCGGTTACACGCTCGATGCCATCGGCCATGGACCGATGGCGGGCCACCAGTACCGCACCGACGAAAAAGGCCGCCAACAGACGATCTCCCTCCCCCAGGCGGGCAACGCAGCCCAGGCAGCGTTGCCTTGCTGGTCACCGGATGGTCGTGCCTGCGGGGCGTGAGATTGCCGCTATCGATCGAGCTTTTCATGACCAATACCTTGGATACCTCGCGTCCGCGCGCCGATGAGCAGCCTCTCCTGTTGAGTCTCGCCCGTGCGGACCCGGCGGGTGCCGCGTCCGACGCCTCGACCCGCATCGAGGATGTCGATGCAACGGAACGCGCGACCGACACGTTCAACGAGACGCCGATGGACATGCCGACGGCGTTGCCGGAAGACACCGTGTTCGTCGTGGCACAGGACGAGCGGCACCGTGCAAGGTTCCGCCGGGTCTGCGCCAACCTCGGCCGGCAGTGCGTGGTGGCCTCGGTGGCTGAAGTGATCGTGCAGGCGCCTCGCACCGGTCCGGCCCGGCTGGCGATCGTTGCAGCCAACGGCCTCGACGTGCCGCTCGGCGCCGTGCTCGAGGCCTTGCGCGACGCAGGCGTGTCGTCGGTGGCCTTGTATGGCCCGGCGTTCGGCAGCCTGGTGCATCTGCTCGCGCTGGAACTCGGTTTCGATCACGTCTGGGGCGACCTCGCCCATGAAGATGCACTGGCCGTGCTGATCCGGCATGCCGGGCAACGGATCCAGAAGAGTCGCGTCGCTCGTGTCGACGATTCGATCGGCGACACCGGGCTGACGGTCGACACCGCGAGCCTGACCTGCACGGTGCGAGGCGTGCCGTTCTCGCTGGGCATTTCGTCGCTGTACACGCTGAAGCTGTTGCTCGACCGGGCACCGCATCCGGTCAGCCGGGCCGACATCGAAGCCGTGATTCCGGCCACGAAGGCGGGCCGCATCGGCGGCACGCGTGTGGTCGATGCGCATGTGTCGCGGCTGCGCCAGCGGCTGCGCGAGGTCGGTGCCGATGCGGTGCGAATCGTGGCCATCCGTGGCAAGGGCTATCGCCTGACGACCGCCGTGGCCGCGGACGGCGAAGACCTCGAGATCGACTGATCGGCGGCGGGAGCCTCCTCCTGCTTCAGCCGGGCGATGTCGTAGCGCAGCCGCACCATCTCGTGCGGTGAGCGCGCGTCGTAGAGGCCGCGGACGCGGTGCCGGCGGTCGATCAGGAAAGCGCGCTCGGTGTGCGGCGGCAGGCCGTCCGCGCCGAGCTTCGTGATGTCGGAGTACAGGCTGTGCCGCGCCCAGGCCTCGACGGCCTGCGGATGGCCGGTCAGCAGCAGCCACTCCTGGGGAAGTCCGAACTTGCCGCGGTAATCGGCCAGCGCACGCGCGTCGTCGGTCAGCGGCGACACCGTCAACGACATGAAACGTGGCGCCTGCGCCCCCAGGCCCGCCTGCAGGGTTCGCAGCAGGTCCATCGACACCGGGCACACCGACACGCAACCCGCGAAGAACAGGTTGACGACGGTTGGTCCGTCGTCGAGCACCCGTTCATCGACGGCTGCGTTGCGGTGATCCGTGAACTCGAAGTCGTTGACCCGCAGCACCGACGAGACGCGATCCCAGCGCGGGCGCAGGTCGGCCGATGCGTAGAACGGCAGCGTGTCGTGTGCCAGCACCGAATCGGGCCGACGCCAGTCGGCCCACAGAGACAAGGCTCCGGCGCCCGCCGCCATGACGGCGAGGCTGATGCAAGCGACAGCGATTCGGCGCATCACACGTGCGGCTCGATGTCGGCCGGTCAGTTGTGGCTCGTGATCGGCGTGCCGCGGTAGCAACCCACCGTGTAGGGGAATTGCTCTGTGGCGTGGTAGTGGTACTGCGGCACTGCGATATCGGTGTGACCGTGGCATTCATCCAGATCGGCGTTGGTCAATATCTTGCCGTTGTCACCTTGCTTGCCGTACAGGCCGAAACCGTCGGCGACATAGCCGATCAGCGCGGAATGCTGACTGGCGGTATCGGCGGCAAGCCCGCAAGTCGGCATGCTGTGGTAGTGGTAGTTGTTCCCCGGTGCCGGGTGGCCTTCGCAGGCATCCGTGACTTCCCAGGCGCGGGCGTCGCGTCCCTTGGCGTCCATCGCGGCGAACAGGCGGGCGCCCGTCAGGAAGACACCGATCGCACCCTTGCCGAGGCAGGTCGGTGTGCTGTTGACCGTGGGGCTGGTCTTCAAACCGGTCCAGGTGGTCGACGCTGCAACGATCTTGTTGCCGTTGGTGTCGTATTGCGAGGCCATTGGACTCGTTGCCGAGGTGATCGGGAATTGGCCGGTACCGTGGCTGGGGACGCCATTGAATGTGATGCTCCGCAGGCTGCTGACGATGGAGGTTGCGAAGCTCGACGCCCAGCTTTCGGCACCTTCGACCGCGTAGGGCAGCTTCGTGCCGAGGTTCCAGGTCGTGCCGTCGCTGTTGAACCAGGGGCCCTTGTTGGTGGTACCCGGTTGACTCGAATCCGGTGTCGAGCAGGAATAGAGATAGCCCCGAGCCGTGCTGGCCGGTGCCGCGGTCACCATCAGGTTGTCTCCGAGCGGCAGCTTGGTGGTATCGGTGGTATCGGGCGTCGCTGTCGGAGCCAACGACTTCGATACCGAAGCGTCGCCGCTTCCCAGCGAGTTGACGGCCTTCACCGTGCAGTCATAGGACGTTGCGTTGGTGAGGCCGTCAACGGTGATGGGGCTGGCGCTGCCGGTCACCGTGTGAGTGTCGGAGCTGCTTGCGGCGCAGGTGGCCTCGAACGAACTGACGGTCGCACCGCCTGTGTCGGTCGGTGAGGTGAAGCCCAGTGTGGCCTTGCGATCGGCGACAGAGGTCGCATAGAGGGTCGGCGCCCCGGGTACCGTGGCGGTGCTGTCACCCGACGAGCTTCCGCTGGACGAAGTGCTGCTCGATGACGACGACCCGTTGCCGCCACAGGCGGCCAGCACCAGCAGCGGTCCCAGGTGCAGCAGGGATTGAAGGAGTTGGACAGCGCGCGAAGGAGTTGGGGTCACGGTGGAAGCTCCAGAGTACGGTTGGGGGGACAAGGCCGAAAGCAGCGTCGAAGGTAGGAGCGCTTTGTGGAGAAATGACGCGGCGTGTCTGCATCATTTCTGCATGTTTGTGTCCGGCTTGGCCCGGGGCTGCGTTACCCTGCCGCCCTCGGCCCGGCGAGCGGGCCTGCGGAGAGTGCTATGAAGACCCACAACATCGAAATCCAGCGCGTGAAATCCATGGCGCACGACGTGCACGGCCTGGTGCACCTGCGGGTCGACGCCGTGGTGCAGACGGTGACCAACCACGACGACGATCCGTCCAGCGTGATCAGCCTGACCGAGGCGAACCTGCGCGTGCTGCAGTCGCTGATCAAGAACCAGCTGCTCGAACTCGACAAGCGCAAGGCGCGCAGCCGTTTCTGAGCTTGCGAGGCACGCGCCGAAACGTGCCGATTGAAACCGGGTGTGTACCGGCGCCGCCTGGCCCTACAGGCCGACTCCGAGGGGCCGATGACAGGGACGAGTGCCGCCCGATGCGGCCTTCAACCCGCCTGTGCGAGCGAGCGAAGTGACCACTGACGGTTACCAGATCTCGCGCCACAATGGTGCCTTCGACCCCGTGATCCAGATGCCCGTGCCCACCGTTCCCACCAAGACCTCGCGCGGCCATGACGAGCTGCGCACCCGCACGCAGCGGCTCGGTCAGCGGCATCGCACGGTGCTGTTCCTGGTGGACGGCCGTCGCACGCTGGCCGAGGTGCTGAGCCTGGCCCACCAGGCCGGCGCGCAGACCGGGCATTTCGAGGAACTGGTGCGGCTCGGCCTGGTCGAGCTGCCCGAGGAACCGGAACCGGAAGCGACGGAGGCGATCGACAGCGGCTCGGGCGCGCTCGACGCCCCGACGCTCACCAGCGTCGCGCTCGACGTGCCGACGCCGCAGGTGCTTCAGCCCGTGGCGCGCGAGCCGGCCGCACCGGCGGTGTGGATCGCGCCCGAGGCCGCTGCCGAGGTCGCGCCGCTCGCCCTCGACGAGCACACCGACGTGGCGCCGATCGATCCCGCCCGCCTGTCGACCACCTCGATGCTGCCGCCGCAACCACTGGCGACGCCATCGCCGCACGCCGTGGTCGACGAGCCGATGGCGCTCCAGCCGGCACAGCCGCTGGCGCGCCGCCCTCCCGAGCCCGAGCCGGCGCACGAGGTGCAGCTGGTGGACGCGGTGGCCTGGTCCGACACGATTCCGCTGTCGCAAGAGCCCCGCGAAGCGGTGTGGTCGCCGCCCGAGCCGGCCTTGGTCGCGGCGTCGAAGCCATCCCGGAAGTCAGGTGCCCGCGCCGCGGCCGGTGGCATGACGGCGGTGCTGAACAAGGCGCTGGGTCGCGGGCGCGCCAGGCCGCCCCAAGACCTGCCGCCGATGACGCCGCGGATCGAGAGGCCGTCGTCCGAACAGCAGCTGATCGCCCAGGTGCGCGAACTGCTGATCGATACCTTGCGCATCGATGCGCCGCTGTTCGCCGCGTTGACGCACGGCAAGGTGCGCTCGGCGCAGACCCAGCGCCACCTGATCGAGCTGGTGTGGGAGATCGAGCGCCACCGCAGCCATGCGCGGATGTCGCGCGACGAACTGATCAGCCTGCAGCAGGCCCGCGAACTGCTCGGCATGGGCAACACGCTGGTGGCCGGCGATGGCCAGTCCGACCGCCACGACGACTGGCCGACCACGCAGCCGCGGCTGTGAGCTCAGCCAGCCTGCTGGTCAGTTCGCGGCGGCCCGCGCCGCGCCGAATTCCTGGGTGAACCAGTTCGCCAGCAAGGCCTTTTCGCGACCGAGCGCGCTGCGGTCGGTGCCGAACCCGGCGGGGGCCTTGCGCGAGGACAGGTCGCTGAGCGCGACATCGCCCGTGCGCAGCGTGCGCCCATCGGACACCAGCGCGTAGTGCAGCCAGATGCGCGCGCTGTCGTGGTCGTCGCGCACCACCCGCAAGTCACCGCGCCGGGTGTGCCGCAGATAGCCGGCCAGGTCGACGTCGAGCACCTCGACCTGCAGCGACTGGCCGGCCGGCAGGTGCTGCGCGGCGAGCGCCTGCAACTGGTCGGCGAGCAGGCGCAGGTTGATGTCGCGTTCGCGCGGCGTTTCGCCGGCATCGACGAAGCGTTCCGGCTGCCTGAACTGCACGTCGGCCGAGCCCGCCGCGGCGGCGGGCCCTGCAACGCACGCCGCGAAGGCGGCCCATCCGATGATCGATCCGAAGCGCATGGTGAAACTCCTGGAGACTGATCCACGACAGTACGCCACCGACCGCGGCCCTGCAAGCGTGGGGACAGCGCCGGCACAGCGGCTACCATCCGGCCGCACTCCCGGAAAGGTCCTTGCCATGCGTCGTCTGCTGATCCCCTTGTTGCTGGCCACGTCGCTGCTGGGCGCCTGCGCCTCCGTCGTCAACCCGGTGACGGGCCGCAGCGAGCGTTCGGTGATGGACGAGCCGACCGAGATCGCCGAAGGCAAGAAGGCCCACCAGGAGGTGCTGAAGGAATACGCGGTGCTCGACAACGCGCCGGTGCAGGCCTATGTGAACGACCTCGGCCAGCGCCTGGCGAAGCAGTCGCACCGCGCGCAACTGCAGTGGACCTTCACCGTGCTCGACAGCCCCGAGGTCAACGCCTTCGCGCTGCCGGGCGGCTATGTCTACGTGACGCGCGGCATCATGGCCTACATGGAGAGCGAGGCCGACCTGGCCGGCGTGATGGGCCACGAGATCGGCCACGTCACCGCGCGCCACGGCGCGCAGCGTGCGACGCGCCAACAGACCGCCGGCATCGGCGTGGTCGCGGCGACCGTGCTCGGCGCGGTGCTGGGCATCGGCGACGTGGCCAGCCAGGTGTCGCAGAGCGTCGCGGCCGGCTACATCGCGTCGTACAGCCGCGACCAGGAATCGCAGGCCGACCAACTCGGCGCCGAGTACCTTGTGCGCAACCACTACGACCCGAAGAACATGGTCGAGGTGATCCAGGTGCTGAAGCGCCAGGAGCAGTTCGCCGCCGACACCGCGAAGGCCGAGGGCCGCAGCGCGTCGGGCGGCAACGACTGGCTCGCCTCGCACCCGAGCAACGACCAGCGCCTGCGCGACATCACGGCCATTGCCGACACCTATGCCAAGGATGCTTCCTATGTCGACGAAGGTCGCGACCGCTACCTGCAGGCGATCGCCGGGATGGCGTTCGGCGAGAGCCGCGCGCAAGGGGTGACGCGCGGGCGCAGCTTCTACCACGAGCCGCTGGGCATCGTGCTGAAGGCGCCCGAGGGCTGGAAGGTGCAGAACTCGGCCGAAGACATCACGCTGGTCAATGCGGCGGGCGATGCCGGGCTGGTGGTGATGCTGGCGCCGGCCAAGGCCGGCAGCACGCACGAGGAGATCGTGCGCAGCGTGTTCAAGCCGACGCAGGGCCGGTTCGACAAGATCGAGCTGAACGGCCTGAAGGCGAGCCGCTTCACCGGCACCGCGACGACCAAGCAGGGCCAGGCGCGGGCGGTCGTTGCGACGGTGGTCGACGGTCCGCAGAACAACCGCTTCGTGCTGCTGCAGGCGTCGAAGGATGCCGCCGCGTTGCAGCGCAACGCGGCCGGGTTGAAGGACGCCGAGGCTTCGTTCCGCGCGCTGACCGCGGCCGACCGTGCCGCGGCGAAGCCGTGGACGCTGAAGTCGGTGCCGTTCCCGCGCGGTGGGTTCGCCGAACTGGCGAAGCAGTCGCCGCTGCCGCAGGCCGAGGCCCAGCTGAAGCTGATCAACGGCGTCTACGGCGGCGGCAAGGATCCGGCGGTGGGCCAGCGGGTCAAGGTGGTGGAGTGAGCGCGACGACTCGACTCCGCTCGCCCTGAACTTGTCGAAGGGCCGGGCTGAGCCTGTCGAAGCCCTGCCGCCGGCACCAGCGTTTCGACACGCTCAACGCGAATGGGGCTTCTTCAAACCGGACTGACTTCTACTTGCCCCAGCTGTCCTTCAGGCTCGTGATGCGATTGAACACGAGCTTTCCAGCGGTGGAGTCAACGCGATCCGCCACGAAGTACCCATGCCGCTCGAACTGGAACTTGTCGTCCGGTCGCGCCTTCGCGAGCGACGGTTCGACGAAGCCCTGCAGCACCTTCTTGCTGCCGGGGTTCAGCACCGTCAGGTAGTCGCGTCCGCCCGCGTCGGGCTGGGCCTCTGTGAACAGCCGGTCGTAGATCCGCAGCTCGGCCGGCACGCCGTCGTGCACGCCGACCCAGGTGATCGTGCCCTTGACCTTCACCGCGTCGGCGCCCGGCGTGCCGCTCTTCGTGTCGGGAATCACCTTCGCGAGCACGACCAGCTCGCCGCTCGCATCCTTTTCGCTGCCGATGCATTCGACGACGACGCCGTACTTCAGCCGCACCTTGTTGCCCGGGAACAGCCGGAAGAAGCCCTTCGGCGGCGTCTCGGCATAGTCGTCGCGCTCGATCCACAGTTCGGGGCCGAGGCCGAAGTCGCGCTGCCCGAGCTCGGACCGGTGCGGATGCGCCGGCGCATGGCAGGGTTCGATGTGGGTGTCGCTGCCGAACACCTCGGCCCAGTTGACGAGCTTCAGCTTCACCGGGTCGATCACCGTCATCGCGCGCGCTGCCTTGCCTTCCAGGTCGTCGCGCAACGCGCCTTCGAGCGTGCCGTAGTCGATCCAGCTGTAGTCGCGCGTCACGCCGATGCGCTCGCAGAACAGCTGGATCGCCGCCGGCGTGTAGCCGCGGCGGCGCAGGCCGGCCAGGGTGGGCATGCGTGGATCGTCCCAGCCGTCGACGTGCTTCTCGTCGACCAGCTGCTTCAGCTTGCGCTTGCTGGTGATCACGTAGGTTAGGTTCAGCCGCGCGAACTCGTGCTGGTGCGGCCGCGGCTGCGCGAGCAGGCCCAGGCCGCACAGCGTGTCGAGCAGCCAGTCGTAGAACGGGCGCTGGTCTTCGAACTCCAGCGTGCAGATGCTGTGCGTGATCTGCTCGAGCGCGTCTTCGATCGGGTGCGCGTAGGTGTACATCGGGTAGATGCACCAGGTGTCGCCGGTGTTGTGGTGCGTCGCACGCTTGATGCGGTAGAGCGCCGGGTCGCGCAGGTTGATGTTGGGCGACGCCATGTCGATCTTCGCGCGCAGCACCGCGGCACCGTCGGCGAGCTTGCCGTCGCGCATCTCGCGAAAGCGCGCCAGGTTCTCGGCCGGCGTGCGGTTGCGGAACGGGCTGTCGGTGCCGGGGGTGTTGAAGTCGCCGCGGGTGGCCTTCATCGCGTCGGCGCTCTGCTCGTCGACGTAGGCGTGGCCGGCGCCGATCAGCGCCTCGGCCGCGCGGTACATGAAGTCGAAGTAGTTGCTCGCGTAGAAGAGGTGCTCGACCGGCGCGCCGTTCACGTCGCTGCGCCAGTCGAAGCCCAGCCAGGTGACGAGTTCGATGATCGCGTCGACGTACTCCTGTTCTTCCTTCTCGGGGTTGGTGTCGTCGAAGCGCAGGTGGCACACGCCGCCGAAGTCGCGCGCCAACCCGAAGTTCAGCCAGATGCTCTTCGCATGGCCGATGTGCAGGTAGCCATTCGGCTCGGGCGGGAAGCGGGTGCGCACCCGTGCCGCGTCGAGCGGCCCGCCGGCGTGGTGGGCGGCGTCACCGGGGGATCCGGCGAAATGGCGCCCCGCGTAGCGTCCCTGGTCGAGGTCGCGCTCGATGATCTGCCGCAGGAAATTGGTCGGCCGAACGTCGGCGGCGGCGGACTCGCCAGCGGGTGCCTTGCTGTGGGGATCGCTCATGAAATGCGCTTGGAATCAAGGAGTTGGAGGCGTTGCGCGGGGCTGCGAAACGTGAATTCATTGTAGTTCGCACCCCTGGAGGCGCCGCGGCAATCGCTGGGCCGTGATTTTTCTCACGCCAACTTGTGACTGGTTGTATCTACCCCCGCGAGCAGAGGGGCACCGCGGGCTGGTCAGCCGGGGAGCGCAGTCGAACAATCGGCAGCATGAACAGACCGCCGCGTCCCTCGAACTTCGGGTTCGATTTCTCGCCCAGCCAGACCGGCTGGATGGCCACCGCGCCGTCGGCGCTGATGGACGGGCCGCACGGCCTGCCGCACCGGCCGCCGCCGCCGCCGCCGAAGCGCGCGGTGCAACTCGGCGGGCTCAGCGGCATCGCCGAAGAATGGCTCGCGTCGCTGCCGCCGCGCTACCAGCCGCTGACGACGGCGCAACGCCATCCGCACGTCGTCAACCGGCTGGCCGCGCTGTGGGAACGGCCGCTCCACCTGCCGGCCTACTTCGACGAACTGCTGCTGAGCGACCGCCCCGGGCGCGCCGGCTTCTCGTTCGAGGTGTTGACCGAGCTCGGCGACCTGCGCTCCTTGCTGGAACTGGCGATGCACCGCGCACGTCAGTAAGCCCACGACGCCAGTCAACTTAACCTTCCGGAAACCTGCGGCTTACCAATCGACACGGAAGCCGGTCTTCGCAAGCAGGTGTCGTGACGTTGTAGACCCGTGACGCTGCGATCGCAGCGTCAGGATCACAAGGAGTTCACGATGCTGAATCGCAAGACCCCGTTCATCGCCGCGCTGGCCCTGCTGGGTGCGCTGTCCACCGCCGGCGCGCATGCCGCCAATGTCCAATGGTCGATCGGCGTCAACCTGCCGCCGGTGACCACCGTCGTGTCGAGTGGGCCGGTCTATGCCCAGCCGGTCTATGCCGAGCCGGTCTACGTGCAGCCGGCCTACTACGAACCGGCCCCCGTCTACGTCCAGCCTGCACCGGTGGTGGTCTACCGCCCGCGGCCGGTCTATCGGCCGTACCCGGTCGTCTACCGTCCGTATCCCGTCTACCACCACTACCCGGTGGGGCGTCCGGTGCCGGTGATCGTGCCGGGCCGTGGCGGCTACTACCACGACCATCACGACCACGACGGCCACCGCCGCTGATCACATCGGCTTGAAGAGATTCGCGTAGAGCCGGCTCACCGCGAGCCGGTCGGCGTGGCCGCGCAGGGTCAGCGTGATCTTGCCGGCCTCGTCGCGCAACGCGGTGGCGATGGCGTCCGACCGCACCACCGTGCCGCGGTGCACCTGCCAGAAGCGCTGCAGGTCGATCTGCGGCAACAGCTCGCGCAGCGAGGTGCGCACCAGGTACTCGCGCTCCAGCGTGACGACCCGCACGTACTTGTCGGCCGCCTCGAAGTACACCACCTCGGCCACCGGTACCAGGTGGATCGCATTGCCGACGGCCGCCTGGATCACCGTCAGCGGCGCCACGGGCGGCACCGTCGGCGGGCCGCTGCCGAGCAGCTGGCGCAGCTGCCCGAGCGCGGCATCGATGGCGCCGCCGCCCGCCGACGTGCGCTGCTTCAGGACTGCCTGCACCCGCGCGCAGGTCTGTGCGAGGCGCGCCGGCTGCACCGGCTTCAGCACATAGTCGACCGCGGCCTGCTCGAAGGCCTGCAGTGCGTACTCGTCGTAGGCCGTCACGAACACCAGCGCCGGCAGCGGCGAGCCGTCGTCCGGCCAGTCTTCGGCGATGGCCTGCGCCGCCTCCAGCCCGCTCATGCCGGGCATCCGGATGTCGAGGAACAGCAGCTGCGGCCGCAACGCCAGCGCCTGCTGCACCGCGGCTTCGCCATGCGCGACGCTCGCGACGATCCGCAGGTCCGGCCACAGCGCCTGCAGCTCGGCCTTCAGGTTCGCGGCCAGCAGCGGCTCGTCTTCGGCGATCAGCGCGGTGGCCGGCATGTCAGTGGCATTCATCAGGGCGGGCTCCAGGGCAGTCGGACGGTGGCCAGCGTGCCGCCGTCGGCGTCGGTCGCGGCTTGCAGGCTCAGCGAAGCGGCCTCGCCATGCAGAGTCGCCAGCCGCTGGCGCACCTGCGACAGCCCGAAATGGGTGCCGTCGGCCGGCGCCGCGGACAGGCCGGCGCCGGTGTCGCGCACGCTCAGCACCAGCGCATCGCCATCGCGCCGCGCGCTGACGACCAGCCGGCCGCCGTCGACGTGCGGCTCCAGCCCGTGCTTGATCGCGTTCTCGACCAGCGGTTGCAGCAGCAGCGGCGGCACCGCCTGCGTGCCCAGTTCGGCGGGCAGGTCGAGCTCGGTCTGCAGCCGGTCGCCCATGCGGACCTTCATCAGCTCGAGGTAGTCGGCGACGCGTGCGAATTCGGCTGACAGCGGGTGCAGCGCAGCCCGCGAACCGGACAGCGTCGCGCGCAGGAAGGCGATCAGCTGGTCGAGCATCTGCTGCGCGCGCGGCGGGTCGAGCGCGATCAGCACGCGCAGGTTGGCCAGCGTGTTGAACAGCATGTGCGGCTCGAGCTGCGATTCGAGCAGCTTCAGCCGGTGCTCGGCGATGTCGCGCTGGGCGGCGGCGAGCTGGCGCAGGCGCAGCTGGTCCTGGTTGCGGGCATGGAAGTAGAACGAGATGCCGGCACTGACCGCCAGGCACATCAGCAGGTAGCTCAGCAGCATGCGCGGCGAGCCACGCCACATGTCGAGCAGCGGCCGGCCGAACAGCGCGTCGCCCAGCGTGCTGCCGAGCAGGTAGCCGCCGAGCACCGCCCCCAGCTGCAGCACGGCGCGCCGCCAGCCCCTGGGCCAGCCGGTCTCGGGATCGGGATGGAAGGCCATCCGGCCGAAATCCATCAGCGCCCAGATGCTCAGGCCGATGCACTGCGCATAGACCATCTGGATGCGCCAGTCGCCGCCGCGTCCGATCGCCAGCGCGATGCCGATGAAGGTGTTGAAGCCCAGCACGATCAGCCCGTGGCGGGCGAAGCCGCCGGCAGTGAAGGACTCGTGGACAGGCGCGGTGTCGGGCATCGCGGGATTGTGGGGCAGGTCGGTGGGCACGGGCATCAGGCGCGGCCCGCCCGCAGCGCATGGCGGCCCGCCTGCCAGCTCGCGATGCCGCGGCTGAAGAAGAGCCCGCTGAAGACGCCGTAGACCAGCGCGACCGCGCCGATGAATGCGGCCTGGGAGCGCAGCGCCGGCTGCATCGCCAGCATCACGCCGACCGCGAACTTGATGCCGAAAACGCCGAGGATCGTGACCATCGGCATCCAGCTGCCCGGCACGAACACGCGTCGCGCCGAGGCCTGCCATTCGAAGCCGCGCCAGCCGCCGGCCGCATGCACCGCAGCCAGCGCGGCGGCCGCACCGGCCACCCAGGCGGTCAGCGGCTCGGTGCCCCAGCCGAAGGCCGAGCCGAGACCGTACAACGACAGGCCGACCATCGCGAGCGGCAGCAGCGTCGCACGCTGCAGCGTCAGCAGGCGGTCGCGCGACTGCGACCAGCCGAGCGCGACCAGGCCGGCGAGCAGCCACCAGACCCAGGACGGCGTGTGGTGAAGGATGGCGGTGAACATGGGTGTCCTCAGGCGGGGGTGTCGATGGACACACTGTCGCGCGGCGGCGTCGGGCGGGCGAGCGGCGTGCGACGAAGCGCGCAATGCCGGCGCAAGCGGTGGTCGCCGCGGCGCGAGCGGGCCGGGCGCGCGATGCAGGGCCGGGCCGTGGTCGTATAGTCGGCGCCGCCGCTTTTGCGTCCCACGGAGACCCGCATGTCCTTTTCCACCCTGCTGTCGCGCGCCGCTGCCGGCCTGTCGCTGCTGGCCGTGACCGCGCTGCTCGGATGCAGTTCGCCGATGCCCGAGTGGACGCCCGCCGGCGGGCCGCAGATGCCGCCGGCCAAACGGCCGACCCCGACCGCCCCGGCCCCCGCGCCCGCCGTGTCGGCCGATGCAGCGCTGCCGGCGCCGTACAACGACCTGGTCGCCGCCCGCTTCCCGGAGCCTGCGGTCGATTTCCGCACGCCGGCCTTCCAGCCCGGCCACGCCGGCTTCACGACCAATGCCGAGCTGCAGGCGGTGCTGCGCGAGATCGTGCACGGCGGGCGCAATGCCACGCTGCTGCCGCTCGGCAGCTCGCAGGCCGGCGTGCCGCTGGAGGCGGTGCTGTTCACCCGCAACCCCGACATGTCGCCCGCCGCGGTGCTGAAGAGCGGCCGGCCGACGGTGCTGCTGGTCGGCCAGCAGCATGGCGACGAACCGGCCGGCAGCGAAGCGCTGATCGTGCTCGCGCGCGAACTTGCCGGCGGCGGCCTGCAGGACCTGCTGGACCGCATCAACGTCGTGATCTTGCCGCGCGCCAACCCGGACGGCGCGCAGGCGCAGCGCCGCGTCACTGCCAGCGGCATCGATGCCAACCGCGACCACCTGCTGCTGCGCACCCCCGAGGCGCAGGCGCAGGCCCGGCTGGTGCGCGACTTCCAGCCGGTGCTGGTGGTCGATTCGCACGAGTACACGGTGGTCGGCCGCTTCCTCGAGAAGTTCGGCGCGGTGCAGCGCTTCGACGCGCTGGTGCAGTACGCCACCACCGCCAACCTGCCGGAGTTCATCACCAAGGCCGCGGAAGAATGGTTCCGCCAGCCGATGCTCGCCAGCCTGAAGCAGCAGGGGCTGAGCGCCGAGTGGTACTACACCACCTCGGTCGACGTGAACGACAAGAAGATCTCGATGGGCGGCACGCAGCCCGACACCGGGCGCAACGTGAACGGCCTGACGAACGCGGTCAGCATCCTCATCGAGACGCGCGGCGTCGGCATCGGCCGCCTGCACCTGAAGCGTCGGGTGCAGACGCACGTGGTCGCACTCGGCAGCTTCCTGCGCAGCGCGGCCGACCGCTCGGCCGACCTGGTGAAGCTGCGCCAGTACGTCGACGCCGACGTGGCCGCGAAGGCCTGCCAGGGCGATGCGGTGGTCGAGGCCGGCCCGACGCCCAGCGAGTACACGCTGCAGATGCTCGACCCGACGACCGGCGCCGACAAGGCGCTGGTGGTCAACTGGGATTCGGCGCTCGAACTGCAGCCGCTGAAGACCCGCCCGCGTGCCTGCGGCTACTGGCTGGCCGCCGACCAGGGCGACGCGGTGATGCGGCTGCGCACGCTGGGCGTGCGGGTCGAGCAGGTGGCCGCGATGGGGGTGATGCAGGGCGAGGTGTATGCCGAGACCGCGCGCCAGACCGGCACGCGACAGGACGTGCGCGGCACCATCGCCGACGGCGGCGCGGTCGTGCATGCGCAGGTGCTGCTGACGCAGGCGCTGATGGACGTGCCGGTCGGCAGCTACTACGTGCCGCTGAGCCAGCCGCTCGCCAACCTGGTGATCGCTGCGTTGGAGCCCGACACGCAGAACAGCTTCTTCGCGAACGGCATCATCGGCAGCGTGACCAGCGAAGCGCGCGTCACCGCGGTGCCGGGCGTCAAGCTGAACGTGCTGCCATAAGGTTCAACGGCGTTTCGAGCCACCCATCAGGCTGCCCAGCACGCCGCGAATCAGCTCGCGGCCGACGCTGGTGCCGATCGTGCGCACCGCCGACTTCGCCATCGTCTGCGCGAGCCCGTCGTGCTTGCCGCCGCGCGGCCCGGTGGTGCCGAACAGCACGTCATTGAGCATGCCGCCCCAGCCGCCGCCGGCCTCGGCCGGCTGACCGCCGGTCGGCGCGGGCATCGGCGAGGATGTGGCCGACGGCGACGAGGTCGGCGACGGGGCCGGCCGCCCCGCATCGGCGCTTGCGGCCCCACGCCCCTTCAGCTTCTCGTACGCCGACTCCCGGTCGACCGCCTTCTCGTACACCCCGGCCACCAGCGAGTTCGCGACCAGCGCCTGGCGCTGCGCCGGCGTGATCGGCCCGATCTGGCTGCCCGGCGGCAGCACGAACACGCGCTGCGTGACGCTCGGCCGGCCTTTCTCGTCGAGCAGGCTGACCAGCGCCTCGCCGACCGCCAGCTCGGTGATCGCCGTCTCGATGTCGAGCCCCGGGTTCGCGCGCATCGTGCTCGCGGCCGACTTGACCGCCTTCTGGTCGCGCGGCGTGAACGCGCGCAGCGCATGCTGCACCCGGTTGCCGAGCTGGGCCAGCACGGTGTCGGGGATGTCGAGCGGGTTCTGCGTCACGAAGTAGACGCCGACGCCCTTGCTGCGCACCAGCCGCACGACGAGCTCGATGCGCTCGACCAGCGCGGCCGGCGCGTCCTTGAACAGCAGGTGCGCCTCGTCGAAGAAGAACACCAGCTTCGGCTGATCGAGGTCGCCGACCTCGGGCAGCTGCTCGAACAGCTCGGACAGCATCCACAGCAGGAAGGTGGCGTACAGGCGCGGCGCGTTCATCAGCTTGTCGGCGCTGAGCACGTTGACCACGCCCTGGCCATCGACCGTCTGCATGAAGTCGGCGATGTTCAGCATCGGCTCGCCGAAGAACCTGTCGCCGCCCTGTTCGTCGATCTGCAGCAGCCCGCGCTGGATCGCGCCGACGCTGGCGGCGCTGACGTTGCCGTATTCGGTGGTGAACTGGCTCGCGTTCTCGCCGACGTGCTGCAGCATCGCGCGCAGGTCTTTCAGGTCGAGCAGCAGCAGGCCGTTGTCGTCGGCGATCTTGAACACCAGGTTCAGCACGCCGGCCTGTGTCTCGTTGAGCGCCAGCATGCGGGCCAGCAGCAGCGGGCCCATGTCGCTGATCGTGGCGCGCACCGGATGGCCCAGCTCGCCGAACACGTCCCACAGCGTCGCGGGGCAGGCGGCCGACGCGGGTGCGTCGAGCCCGCGTTCCTTCAGCACCGCGGCCAGCTTGTCGCCCACCTTGCCGGCCTGCGTGATGCCGGTCAGGTCGCCCTTCACGTCGGCCATGAACACCGGCACGCCCAGTTTGCTGAAGTTTTCAGCCAGCGTCTGCAGCGTGATCGTCTTGCCGGTGCCGGTGGCGCCGGTGATCAGCCCATGGCGATTCGCCAGCGCCGGCAGCAGGAAACACGCCGCCGTGTCGTGCTTGGCGATCAGGATCGGCTCGGCCATGGGGATCTCCGGTGGGCAGGCAAGTAAAATTGCAGTCTATCCAAGAACATTGCCCACCCGGCTGCCGGCGTGGGTCCTCAGAGGAGCCTTCATGGCCGGACATTCGAAATGGGCCAACATCCAGCACCGCAAGGGGCGCCAGGATGAAAAGCGCGGCAAGATCTGGACACGCGTGATCCGCGAGATCATGGTCGCGGCACGCCAGGGCGGCGGCGACGTCAAGGAAAATCCGCGGCTGCGGCTGGCGGTCGAGAAGGCGAAGGCCGCCAACATGCCGGCCGACACCATCAAGAAGAACATCGACAAGGCCACCGGCAACCTCGAAGGCGTCAGCTACGAGGAAATCCGGTACGAGGGCTACGGCATCGGCGGTGCCGCGGTGATCGTCGACTGCATGACCGACAACCGGGTGCGCACCGTCGCCGAGATCCGCCATGCGTTCAGCAAGTACGGCGGCAACCTCGGCACCGAAGGCTCGGTGGCCTTCCAGTTCAAGCACTGCGGCCAGTTCGTGTTCGCGCCGGGCACGAACGAGGACAAGGTGATGGAAGTCGCCCTCGAAGCCGGTGCCGAAGACGTGGTGACCGACGACGACGGCGCGATCGAGGTGCTGTGCTCGCCGGTCGATTTCGAGGCGGTCAAGGCGGCGCTCGAAGGCGCGGGCCTGAAGCCCGAGGTGGCCGAGGTCACGATGCGTGCCGAGAACACCGTCGACCTGGCCGGCGAAGACGCGCAGCGCATGCAGAAGCTGCTCGACGTGATCGAAGACCTGGACGACACGCAGGATGTCTTCCACAACGCCGTTCTGGGCGAATGAGAGTGAACGCATGAAAGTTCTGGTGATCGGCTCCGGCGGACGCGAACACGCGCTGGCCTGGAAGCTCGCGCAGTCGTCGAAGGTGCAGGTGGTCTACGTCGCGCCGGGCAACGGCGGCACCGCGCTCGATGCGCGGCTGAAGAATGTGGCGATCACCGACGTGAAGGCGCTGGCCGACTTCGCGGTGGCCGAGAAGGTCGCGTTGACGGTGGTCGGACCCGAGGGGCCGCTCGCGGCCGGCGTGGTCGACGAATTCCGCGCCCGCGGCCTGCGGGTGTTCGGCCCGACCCTGGCCGCCGCGCAGCTCGAAAGCTCGAAGGCGTTCGCGAAGGATTTCATGCAGCGCCACGGCATCCCGACCGCGCTGTACGCCACCTTCGACGACCCGAAGGCGGCGCATGCGCACGTCGACAAGCACGGCGCGCCGATCGTGATCAAGGCCGACGGCCTGGCGGCCGGCAAGGGCGTGGTGGTCGCGATGACGCTGGCCGAGGCGCACGAGGCGATCGACTGGATCCTCGGGGGGACCGAGACCGGCAACCGCCTGGGCGTGCAGCACAACGCCGGCGTCGCGCGCGTCGTGATCGAGGAGTTCCTGCAGGGCGAGGAAGCCAGCTTCATCGTGATGTGCGACGGCAAGAACGTGCTGCCGCTCGCGACCAGCCAGGACCACAAGCGGCTGCAGGATGCCGACGTCGGCCCGAACACCGGCGGCATGGGCGCGTACTCGCCGGCACCGGTCGTCACGCCGAACGTGCATGCGAAGGTGATGCACGAGATCATCCTGCCGACCATCGCCGGCATGGCCCGCGACGGCACGCCGTTCACCGGCTTCCTGTACGCCGGGCTGATGATCGACGACGACGGCGCGCCGAAGACGATCGAGTTCAACACCCGGCTGGGCGACCCCGAGACGCAGCCGATCATGATGCGGCTCAAGAGCGACCTGTTCGACGTGATGATGGCCGCGACCGACGGCACGCTCGACCAGGTCGAGCTGCAATGGGACCGGCGCGTCGCGCTGGGCGTCGTGATGGCAGCCGGCGGCTACCCGCTGGACCCGCGCAAGGGCGATGCCATCACCGGGCTGCCGGCCGAGCAGCCGGATGCGATGGTGTTCCATGCCGGCACCGCGCCGGCGGCCGGCGGCGTCGTGACCTCGGGCGGGCGCGTGCTGTGCGTCACCGCGCTCGGCGATTCGACCAAGATGGCGCAGCACCGGGCCTACGAGGCGCTGCAGGGCATCCACTTCGACGGCATGCAGTTCCGCCGCGACATCGGCCACCGCGCCATCAAGCGATGAGCGACACCGGCGCCGTTCGCGAGTACCTGCTTGGCCTGCAGTCGCGCATCATCGGCGCGATGGAGGCCGAGGGTGGCGATTCGTTCGTCACCGACCACTGGGTGCGCGAGCCCGGCGGCAAGCTCGAGGGCGAAGGCCTGTCGCGGCTGGTGGAAGAAGGGCCGCTGCTGGAGCGCGGCGGCTGCAGCTTCTCGCACGTGAAGGGCAAGGTGCTGCCGCCGTCGGCCACGCAGCACCGGCCCGAGCTGGCCGGGGCGCCGTTCGAGGCAATGGGCGTCTCGCTGGTCTTCCACCCGCGCAACCCCTACGTGCCGACCGTGCACATGAACGTGCGGATGCTGGCCGCGCTGCCGGCTGGCGGCGAACCGGTCACCTGGTTCGGCGGCGGCATGGACCTGACGCCGTACTACGGCTTCGAGGAAGACGCGCAGCACTTCCACCGCGTCAACCGCGAGGCGCTCGCGCCCTACGGCGACGACAAGTACCCGCGCTTCAAGCAGTGGTGCGACGAGTATTTCTTCCTGAAGCACCGCAACGAGCCGCGCGGCGTCGGCGGTGTGTTCTTCGACGATTTCTCCGAACTCGGCTTCGAGCGCAGCTTCGAGATGCTGCGCGCGGTCGGCGACGCCTTCGTGCCGGCCTACCTGCCGATCGTGCAGCGCCGCAACGCGACGGCGTTCGGCGAGCGCGAGCGCGATTTCCAGGCCTACCGGCGCGGGCGCTATGTCGAGTTCAACCTGGTGTTCGACCGCGGCACGCTGTTCGGGCTGCAGTCGGGCGGGCGCACCGAATCGATCCTGATGTCGATGCCGCCGCTGGTGAAGTGGCGCTACAACTGGTCGCCCGCAGCCGGCACGCCGGAAGCCCGGCTGTACACCGACTTCCTGCGCCCGCGGGCGTGGGCGGAAGAGACGCCCTCTTGAAGCGCATCGCGCTGTTCGGCGGCAGCTTCGATCCGGTGCACGCGGCGCATGTCGCGCTGGCCCGTGTGGCGTTGTCGCAACTCGGCCTCGACGAATTGCGCTGGGTGCCGGCGGGTCGCCAATGGCAGAAGCACCGCGACCTGACGCCCGCCGCGCATCGCGAAGCGATGGTGCGGCTGGCCATCGCCGACGAGCCGCGCTTCGCGCTCGAAGACTGCGAGCTGCGCCGCAGCGGCGCGAGCTACACCTTCGACACCGTGCGCGCATTGCAGGCCGCCGAGCCGGGCGTCGAGTG
Organism: Rhizobacter sp. SG703; assembly: GCF_012275445.1. Taxonomy (GTDB): domain Bacteria; phylum Pseudomonadota; class Gammaproteobacteria; order Burkholderiales; family Burkholderiaceae_C; genus Rhizobacter. The sequence goes on from NZ_JAAZQK010000003.1 coordinate 206,583, forward strand.
GTTCCTGGTGATCGGCCAGGACCAGTACGCCGGGCTGCACAGCTGGGTGCGCTGGCAGGACCTGCTGCAGCGTGTCACGCTCGCGGTCGCGAACCGGCCCGGCGTGACGATGGCAGCGAGCGCCGAGGTGCAGGCGCTGCCGCACCGTGCGGTGCCGCTGCCGATGATGAACGTGTCGTCGACCGAGATCCGTGCCCGCGTGGCCCGGGGACTTGCGGTCGACGATCTGGTGCCCGCCCCCGTGGCGCGCTATATTGCCCAACACGCCCTATACAGAGGCGATCTCAGGAGTTGAATGGACATCCGAAAACTGCAGCGCGCCATCGTCGATGGTCTGGAAGACGTGAAGGCACAGAACATCCTGGTCTTCAACACCGAGCATCTTTCACCGCTCTTCGAGCGCGTGATCATCGCGTCGGGCACCTCGAACCGCCAGACCAAGGCCCTCGCAGCCAGCGTGCGTGATGCGGTGAAATCGGGCGGCTTCCCGGTGTTGCGCACCGAGGGCGAGGACAACGGCGAATGGATCATCGTCGACTGCGGCGCCGCCGTCGTCCACGTGATGCAACCCTCGATCCGCGAGTACTACCACCTCGAGGAAATCTGGGGCGACAAGCCGATCAAGCTGAAGGTCGACAGCGCGCCGGCGAAGCTCGTGAAGGCCGAAGAGCCTGTCGCGAAGAAGGCGGCCGCGAAGAAGGCGCCGGCGAAGAAGGCCGCGGCCGGCAAGGCCCCTGCCAAGGCCCCGGCCAGGACGGCAGCAGCCAAGGCGCCGGCCCGGAAGGCCGCCCCGGCCAAGGCACCGGCACGCAAGGCCGCACCGGCGAGGACGGGCGGCGTGACGCGCACGGTCGGTGTCAAGAGCGCGGCACCGGCGAAGAAGGCGGCGGCCAAGTCGGCACCGGCCAAGGTCGTGGTCAAGAAGGTCGTCGCCAAGCCGGTCGCGGCCCGCAAGGCGCCGGCGAAGGCGGCACCTGCGAAGGCTGCAGCTGCGAAGAAGGCTCCCGCCCGGAAAGCGCCGGCCAAGAAGACCTCGCGCGCGTGAAGCTGCTGCTGGTCGCGGTCGGCCAGCGCCAGCCGTCTTGGGCCGAGACGGCCTATGACGACTTCGCGAAGCGCTTTCCACCGGAAATGCGCCTCGAGCTGAAGGCGGTCAAGGCCGAGACCCGCGGCTCGCGCACCGCCGAGCAGATGATGGCGGCCGAAGCCGCGCGCATCGAGGCGGCGCTGCCGAAGGGCGTGCGCCGCGTCGTGCTCGACGAGCGCGGCGACCGGCTGACCAGCGTGCAGCTGGCGGCCCGCATGAAGGCCTGGCTGCCCGACGGGCGCGACGTCGCCTTCCTGGTCGGTGGCCCCGACGGGCTCGATGCCGACCTGAAGCGCAGTGCCGACGAGACGATGCGCCTGTCCGACCTGACGCTGCCGCATGCCTTCGCCCGCGTGCTGCTGGCCGAGGCGCTGTACCGCGCCTGGACGCTGACGGTGAACCACCCTTACCACCGCGAGTAGCCGTCCCCCGGAATGCACGACTTCATCTATCTCGCGTCGCAGAGCCCGCGCCGCCGCCAGCTGCTCGACCAGATCGGCGTGCGCCACGAACTGCTGCTGCCCGGTGCCGACGAAGACGCCGAGGCGCTCGAAGCCGAGCGGCCCGGCGAGCTGCCGGCCGACTACGTCGAGCGGGTGACGCTGGCCAAGCTGGCCGCAGCGCGCAAGCGCCATGCGGCGCGCGGGCTGCCGGCTGCGCCGATCCTGTGCTCCGACACCACGGTCGCGGTGGGCCGGCGCATCCTCGGCAAGCCGGCCGATGCCGACGACGCGCGCCGCGTGCTCGAACGGCTGTCGGGCCGCACGCACCGCGTGCTGACCGCGGTGGCGCTGGCCAGTGGCCGGCGCCGCGAGCTGCTGGTCAACGTCTCGCGCGTCGACGTGGCGCCGCTGCCGGCGGCATGGATCGACGCCTACGTCGCGAGCGGCGAGCCGTTCGGCAAGGCCGGCTCGTACGCGATCCAGAGCGCGATGGCCGGCTGGATCCGCCGCATCGCCGGCAGTCACTCCGGTATCATGGGTTTGCCCCTGTACGAAACGGCCCAACTGCTGAGACAAGCGCGCGTCAGGTTCTGACGCCGCCGCCGCAACAAGAGCGCCCATGCAAGACATCCTCATCAACTGGGCACCCCAGGAGACCCGTGTCGCGGTCGTCGAGAACGGCGCGGTGCAGGAACTCCACCTCGAACGCACGCTCGAACGCGGCCTCGTCGGCAACATCTACGCCGGCCGCGTCGCCCGCGTGCTGCCGGGCATGCAATCGGCCTTCATCGACATCGGCCTCGAACGCGCGGCCTTCCTGCATGTGGCCGACGTGCACGTCGCCGGCAGCAGCCCGCGCAACGACCACGCGCCGGGCGCCGCGCCGCCGCTGCCGATCGAGCGGCTGGTGTTCGAAGGCCAGACGCTGACCGTGCAGGTCATCAAGGACCCGATCGGCACCAAGGGCGCGCGGCTGTCCACGCAGATCAGCATCGCCGGGCGCATGCTGGTGTTCCTGCCGCAGGACGACCACCTCGGCATCTCGCAGAAGATCGGCTCGCACGAGCTGCGCGACCAGCTGCGCACCCGCATGAACGAGCTGACCGGCAAGACCGAAGGTGGGCAACCGCCGGCCACGCCGTATGCCGGCGGCGGCTTCATCCTGCGCACCAACGCCGAGGACGCTACCGACGTCGAACTGGCCGACGACATCGCCTACCTGCGCAAGACCTGGGGCACGATCCGCGAACGCAGCTTCAAGTCGCCACCCGGCACGCTGCTGCACCAGGACCTGAGCCTGGTCGAGCGCGTGCTGCGCGACCTCGTGAACGACGCGACGCAGTCGATCCGCATCGATTCGCTGATGCAGTACGAGCAACTGCTCGCGTTCGGCGGCGAGTACACGCCGGGCTCGGTCGGCAAGCTGCAGCATTACAAGGGCGAACGGCCGATCTTCGACCTGTACAACATCGACGAGGAGATCGCGCGGGCGCTGGCGCGGCGCGTCGACCTGAAGTCGGGTGGCTACCTGATCATCGACCAGACCGAGGCGCTGACGACGATCGACGTGAACACCGGCGGCTATGTCGGGGCGCGCAACTTCGACGACACGATCTTCAAGACCAACCTCGAGGCCGCGCAGGCCATCGCGCGCCAGCTGCGGCTGCGCAACCTCGGCGGCATCATCATCATCGACTTCATCGACATGGCGCGCGACGAGCACCAGGGCACGGTGCTCGGCGAGCTGCGCAAGCAGCTGTCGCGCGACCGCACCAAGATCACGGTGAGCGGTTTCACGCAGCTCGGGCTGGTGGAAATGACGCGCAAGCGCACCCGCGAATCGCTCGCGCACATGCTGTGCGAGCCGTGCCCTACCTGCGGCGGCAAGGGCCAGGTGAAGACGCCGCGCAGCGTGTGCTACGACATCCTGCGCGAGATCCTGCGCGAGGCGCGGCAGTTCGACCCGAAGGAGTTCCGCGTGATCGCGGCACCGGCGGTGGTCGAGATGCTGCTCGACGAGGAGAGCCAGCACCTGGCCGGCCTGAGCGATTTCATCGGCAAGCCGATCTCGCTGCAGGCGGAGGCGGCGGGCTCGCCGGAGGCCTACGACATCGTGCTGATGTAGCGCCGGCCGGGACCCTCCGGCGGCTCACTTCACCGCCTCGAACTCCCACAGCAGGTGCGCCTTGCGGCGCTCGTTGATCCCGTGGTCCTTGCCGCGCAGCAGCCGCACGGCGTCGCGCAGCGTGTACGCGATCCAGCGCAGCGGCTGGCGGCGCTTGCGGCGCTGGCGCTCCAGCGCCTCGCGCTCGGCGGCTTTCTCCGGCCCGGTGAAGTCCAGGTTGTGGTGCCGCACCCAGTGCGCGCGCACCAGCCGGAAGCGCCCCTCGAAGCCGTAGATGCGACCGAACGGCGTCTCGCCGCAGAAGTACTCGTGCGTGCGGTCGGTGATGATGTTGACGTGCGTCGGATCCTGGAAAGCCTCCGGCTGCGGGTAGGCCGGCGTCACCGCGTACAGCCTCCCGCCCGGCGCCAGCACGCGCCAGATCTCGTTCATCAGCGCGATGAACGGCAGGATGGTGCGACGCTCGTCGGGCACGGCCAGCACGCGCGGGATGTGCTCGATGAAGTCGAAGGCCGAGACCGAGCCGAACATGCCGTCGGGGTACGGAATCGGGTCGAGCGCCAGGTTGGCGACTCGCGATTCGAAATCGGGCGTCGGCGGCAGCGGCCGGATGTCGACCCCGAACAACCGCTGCTGGCGGTAGGGGTTGCGCGGGAACTTGCCGCAGCCCAGGTCCAGGTGGGTGTCCGGCAGGCCGCCGGGCAGGGTCGGGTGGGCGGCGGATGCGTTCGTCATGGCGTGTTGTTCCCGCGTGGGGTGTGGGTGAGTTCGGCAACGATGTCCAGCAACTGCATGCCGTGGTGGGTGTCGGGCTCCAGGTAGGTGCCCTCGGCCCATTCGTTCCACGCATTGAAGAACACGAACGGCGCGCCGCTGCTGCGTGCCTTCTGCAGTTGCGCGGCCAGGCCGCGGCGGAAGGTGCGCAGGCTGAAGTTGCGCAGCACCAGGCCGTGCGCGCCGCGGCGCGCGCTGTTGTCCCAGTCGGCGAACGCGCCGGGGTAGGTGCCCGCCGCCAGCGGACGGCGCCGGATCAGCTGCCACAGGCGACCGTAGTCGTGGCTGTCGAGGCGGTGCGAGCGTGCCTCGGGCGACAGCCAGTGGCACAGCTTCGCCACCTGGCGCGAGATGCGCTGGCGCATGCGGTACCCCCTCGGCTGGTCGTGCTTCAGCGTGTACATCGGCTCGAACTGGACCTGGGCATCCGCCAACCGGCTCTGCGCACCCGCGACGTAGGCCGTCTGCATCGCGACGACGTGCAAGCCCGGCAGGCCGGCCTCGGCCGCCAGCGCCCGCCAGCGCGCCAGCATCGGCTCGAAGGTCGGAATGCTCTCGCAGCGGTAGACCAGCAGCATCGGCCGGCCGTCGACGCGGATGTAGCGCGGGTCGCGGAAGCTGCGCAGCAGGCTGGCGAAATGCAGGTCCCAGTCGGGCTCGTCGCCATACGACTGCGGCATCAGCACGTCGCGCTCGCCGCCGTCCCAGGCGCGGGTCCACGGTTCGTTGGCCCACGCGAGGCAGAACGGGAAGTCGGGGCGGCCCTCGTCGAGCAACGCCTCGATCGGGCGTTCGAGCAACTGCTTGCCGTTGAACCAGTAGTGGTAGTAGCAGAAGCCGTGCACGCCGTGGCGGCGCGCCAGGTCGGCCTGCCATTCGCGTGTCTCGCGCTGCATCAAGTCGTAGTAGCGGTCGCCGGCGGGAACGCGCGGCTGCCGGTGCCCGCGGTAGAGCGGCTTCGCACGCCGGACGTTGGTCCATTCGGTGAAGCCCTGGCCCCACCAGCGGTTGTTCTCTTCGATCTCGTGAAACTGCGGCAGGTGGAAGGCAATGATCTTCGGTTCGGACATCGGATGACAGCGGAATCGGCTTTGTTTCTTCGGATGTCGAAGTCTAGTGGTTGTCGCTGCCGCCTCCTGCATCCAGCTTGACGACGACAGGACACGGACAATCCGCCGACAATCCGTCGCAGCTTGCCGATTCTTTTTCCCGTATTCCGACGATGGCGCCCACATGACCTCCTTGAGCCTGCCGCAGGTGACCCTCTGCTGTGTCGACTCGACCCCGCGACTCGACTGGTCGCTGAAGGCCTTGCGGCGCTGCCTCGCGCAGGTGTCGTTCGGCGATGCCTTCCTGTGCACGGACCGCGCTTCGCTGGCCGGCCAGGCGCTGCCCGACGGGCTGCGCTGGATCGAGATCGCGCCGCTGGACGGCATCGAGGTCTATTCCGATTTCATGATCAAGGGGCTCGCGCCGCACCTGCGCACCAGCCACCTGCTGGTGGTGCAGTGGGACGGCTACGTGCTGAACCCGTCGGCCTGGCGCGACGAGTTCCTGTCGGTCGACTACATCGGCGCGCCGTGGAACCACATCCCGCAGCCGTGGAAGGTCGGCAACGGCGGCTTCTCGCTGCGCTCCGCGCGGCTGCTGCAGGCGCTGCAGGATCCGGCGTTCGTGCCGGCCCATCCGGAAGACCTCTACATCTGCAAGACGCAGCGGACGGCGCTCGAGGCCCGCGGGCTGCGCTTCGCGCCGCTCGAGATGGCCGAACGCTTCGCGGTCGAGGACGGCGCGCTGTCGGCCGGGGTGTTCGGCTTCCACGGGCCGTACCACCTGCCGGCCCTGCTGCCGCCCGCCGAGGTGCTGGCCTTCGTCGAATCGCTGCCCACCCGCGCGCTGCGGGCGCACTACTTCGGCAGCCTGCTGCGCGAACTGGTGCGCGGCGCGCGGCGCGATCCGGCGCTGCAGCCGGCGCTGGCGGCCTTCGAGCGGCTGGTGCTGCGGGCGATCGACGAGTTCGACGACCCGGCCAGCCTGTCGCCGCAGGCGCTCGGCATGCTGAAGGCACTGATCCGCCACGGCCCGCATGCGGCTGCCGCCCGGCTGCTGGCGCGCCGGCGCGCGGCCTCGGGCCGGCGTTTCGGCGAGCCGAAGCTGTGGCTGCGCCTGCAATACAACGCACTGCGCGCGGCAGTGCAGGCCCGATGACGGCCGCGCCGGGCCTGCTCGCGCGCTATGCGGCCGCGACCTGGACGCCGCCGTTCCCGCAGGCGCTGCCCTCCAACGCGGCGGACTACGCGGCGCGCGCGTCGCGCTGGAAGGTGGCCCGCCGCCGTGCGCTGCGCGAGCTGAACCTCGCGCTGCACGGGCAGGGCCCGCTGCTGCGGCAGCACATCGACCCGGCGCAGCACCGCCGCATCCTGTGGATCCACCAGGGCACGCCGCAGGTCGGCGATTCGCTGATGGACCTGGCGGCGCGGGTGCTGCTGCAAGGGCGGGTCGCGCGGCTCGACCTGCTGACCGATGCGCACCTGCTGCCGCTGTACCGCAGCGATGCGGTGTTCTCGAACGTCGCCTCGTCGGCGCACGAGCTGCCCGCCGACGGCTACGACCTGGTGATGCTGCACAGCATGTCGTCGCGCTCGGTGCGCGACAAGCTGAAGTACTTCCGCCGCGTGCCGTTCGTGCACGTGCAGGGCTGCTACACCGGCCCGGAATTCAACCGCACGCTGTTCGGCTTCTACCGGCTGGCCCAGTTGATGGGCTTGCCGGGCGCGGCGCTCGAGGCGGTGGCCCGGCCGACGATGCAGGCGTCGCATGCCGCGCATGCCGCGATCGCCGCGCTCGCGATCCCGCCGGGCGCGATCGCGGTCGCGCTCGGCGGCGTGCGCGACTGGCGTACCTACACCCGCTGGATCGACGTGTTGCGCGGGCTGGCCGCGACCGGCCGGGTGCCGCGCGTGGTGCTGATCGGCGCCGACAACGGCCTCGCGATGCGCGACGCGATCGTCGCCGCCGAGATCGGCCTGCCGCTGATCGACCGCGTCGGCCGCCACAGCCTCCCCGAGGTGCACGAACTGATCGGCCGCTGCGCGCTCGCGCTGTGCGCCGACGGCGGCCTGCTGCACGTGGCCCACACCACCGACACGCCGGTGGTCGCGCTGTTCGCCGGCGAGATCCTGCCGGACTACCGGGTCACGTCGGCCAACCGGACCACGTCGCTGCATGGCCCGCGGCAGGTCGACGACATCGACCCCGACGCGGTGCTCGCCGCGGCGCTGGCCTGCCTCAACGCGGCGCCGCGCTGACGGCCGCATCGACGGGCCCCAGCAGGCGCCGGTAGATCGCGAGGTAGGCCTCGGCCGCGCGGTCCCAGCGGAACTGCGCCGCATGGGCGCGGATCGCCAACCCCTCGCGCAGCAGGCGCGGGGTGTCGGTCTCGATGGTGCGGCGCATCGCCGCCGGCTCGAAACTGTCGAAGTAGCCGGCGTGCGGGCCGCCGACCTCCGGCAGGCTGGTCAGCCGCGACAGGAACACCGGCTTGCCGAAGTGCATCGCCTCGAGCGGCGGCAGCCCGAAGCCTTCGGTCAGCGACGGAAACACGAAGGCCTGGCAGTGCGCGTACAGCCAGGTCTTCTGAGCGTCGCTCACTTCCTGCACCACCGTCACGTTCGCGAGCCCGCGCTCGCGCACCTGGGCCGCGAGCCGGTCCGAGTCGCCGGTGCGCGGCCCGGCGAGCACCAGTGCCTGCTGCGGCCACAGCGCGGCCATCTCCACCAGGCTCTGCGGGTTCTTCGACTTCGCCATGCGGCTCAGGTGCAGCAGGTAGCGGCCCGGCAGGATGCCGGGCACGGCGTCCTGCGCATGGGTGTTCAGGTCGCGCGCGCCGTTCGGGATCACGCTGATCGGGCCGGTCCAGCCGAGGTGGCGGCGGATGTCGCCCTCGACGTGGTGCGTCAGCGTCGTCACCTCGTCGAAGTGGCGCAGCCGGCGGCGCAGCTTGTCGAGCGCCTTGCGGGCGGCCGGTTCGGCGTCGTGGTAGACCGGGTTCAGGTCGTGGATGGTCAGCAGCGCCTGCCGCGTGCCGAGCGGCGGGATGATGCGGCCGAGCTGGTTCAGCCCGTGCCAGACGTCGAAGCGCTCCAGCCCCTGCCAGTGCCAGTAGCCCTGCAGCTTGCGGGTGGCCAGGTAGCCGACCTGGTCGCCGAAGCGGCCATGCCAGCGCGCCGGCATGTGCAGGTGGAACTGCACGCCGTGCTGCTCGCGCCATGCGGGTGCCACGCGCGCGACGTGCTCGCAGACCTGGGTCGAGAACTCGCCGAGCCCGTCGCTCAGCGAATCGATCATGCCGAGGCTGATGCCGATGCGGTGTCGAGGGGGCGTCATGCCACCAGTCGGTAGTGCTTGCGGCTCAGGTCGACCCCCAGCAGCCGCTCGACGCGCATCGACCACCGGTGCTTGCGCTCGCGGCCGGTCAGCACGTGCGCCGGGTCGGGCGCGAAGTGCTGCTCGGCTTCGTCGCGCAGCCAGTCGGCCATCAGTGCCGGGTGCGTGCCGGTGTACGGCACCAGCGACTGCGGATCGATGTTGCCGTAGTGCACCTTCGGCGCGCCGTGCGACCAGTACTTGCTCACCTGGTCGAGCTTGGCCTGCATGTAGTCGGTGCGGCGCACGTGGCCGTAGTGGTAGATGTGCGCGTTGGCCAGTGCCGCGTTCGGGTGGCGGCCGCGGCGGTGCTTGTCCATCACGACCCAGAACTGGCCGTCGGGCGCGTAGCTGCGGATCGTGTTGCGGATCAGCCGGCATTCGCGCCGGTACCAGGCGGGGCTGGTCGCCAGCCAGTGCGGCGAGCCGTAGAAGTGCAGGTAGTCGAACACCAGCGCCTCGATGCGCCGGTCGGCATGGTGGCGCTCGACCGACGCGCGGATCGCCGCCAGCTCGGCCTCGTGCAGCACCTCGTCGCCCTCGAGGTAGAAGGCCCAGTCGCCGGTGCAGGCGTACTGCGCGATCATCTTCTGCTGCGCGTAGACGAAGCCGCGCGACTCCATGCGCTCGTTCCACACGGTGTCGATCAGCCGGATCTTCGGATCGCCGATCGCCAGCAGCCGCTCTCGGGTGTCGTCCTCGCCGCGGCCGACCGCGATCACGAACTCGTCGACCAGCGGCAGCAGCGAGCGCACCGAGGCTTCGAACGGGAAGCCGAGCTTGACCCCGTTGCGCAGGAAGGTGAAGCCGCTGATGGAGGCCACTGCAGCGGCCGTCATGAAGCGTCCGCCGACAGGCGTGCCAGTTCGGCCGCACTCCACTTCCTGTCGATCGGGATCAGGCGCGTGGCGTCCGCGAAGGCCGGCGGGCGGGCCCGCAAGGTCACGCGGATGTAGTGGTGCACGAACACGTCGAGCGCGATGTGCAGCGGGCGGATGTCGCCGACCTCGACCGCGCGCTTCTTGGCGCGCAGGAACAGGTCGGCATCGGCGGCCTGGATGCGCTCGTCCCACAGCCCGATGCGGTCGATCGCGCGCCGGTTCATCAGCACCGAATTGCCGACGTAGCCTTCGATCACCAGGCCTTCGAACTGCTCGGCGCGCTCGCGGCAGAAGCGCTCCCAGTCGCCGTACATCCAGCGGTGCGACAGGCCGAGCCACGGCTGCTTCGCGCCGAAGAAGCGCACCGGCAGCGACGCGCGCTTCCAGCGCCGGCGCAGCGCGTGCGTCGCCTCGGGCGTCTCGATGCGCTCGATGCCGCAGACCGTCAGCGCGTCCAGCCCGTGCAGTTCGGCGTTGGCGACGAGGCGGCTGTCCCAGTCCGGCGGCACGACGATGTCGTTGTTCAGGAACGCGAGCCAGTCGCCCTGCGCCGCCGCGATGCCCTGGTTCTGCGTGTACGGGTAGGAGAAGTTCTGCGCATTGCGGATCACCTTGGCGCCGACCGATTCGAAGAACTCGGCCGAGCCGTCGGTCGACGCGTTGTCGATGATGATCAACTCCGACGGCAGCCGCGTGCAGCGCTGCAGGTGCTCGACGAACCAGCGGTTCATCTCCAGCTGGTTGTGCACGGCGGTGATGATGCTCAGTCGGGTCATCCTCGGGTCTCCGGTGGCGCGGCGTGGGGGGTCCGGAATTGCAGCGAATGCAGGTGCGCGAACAGCCCGCCCTGGGCGATCAGCTCGGCGTGCGTGCCTTGCTCGACGACGCGGCCGCCCTCGAGCACCAGCACGCGGTCGGCGGCCTTGATGGTCGACAGCCGGTGTGCGATCACGAGGCTGGTGCGGCCCTTCATCAGGCGGTCGAGGGCCTCCTGCACCAGGCGCTCGGATTCGGAATCGAGGGCCGAGGTGGCTTCGTCGAGGATCAGGATCGGCGCGTCCTTGTAGATCGCGCGGGCGATCGCGAGGCGCTGCCGCTGGCCGCCCGACAGCTGGTTGCCGTTGTGGCCGATCATCGTGTCCAGCCCCTGCGGCATCTCGTCGACGAACTTCAGCAGGTTGGCCCCGCGCAGGGCTTCGCGCACGCGGGCGGTGTCGATGGTGCGCGCTTCGTCGGGGCCGGTGTCGCCGAGCGCGACGTTGGCCGCGACGGTGTCGTTGAACAGCACCACGTCCTGGCTCACCAGCGCGAACTGGCGGCGCAGCGCGACCATGTCCCACTCGCGCAGAGGCCGGTCATCGAGCAGCAGCTCGCCGTCGCTCGGCTCCAGGAAGCGCGGCAGCAGGTTCACCAGCGTCGTCTTGCCGGCGCCCGACGGCCCGACCAGCGCGACCGTCTCGCCGATGTCCAGCCGCAGGTTCACGTCGACCAGCGCCGGCGCCTGGTCGGTCTTGTAGCGCAGGCCGACGTGGCGCATCTCGATGCGGCCCTGGGCGCGTCCCGGATCGTGGCTGCCGCCTTGCTCGACCGGTGCGTCGGTGATCAGCGCGACGCCGCGCTCCAGCGCCGCCAGCCCGCGGGTGATCGGCCCGGCCACCTCCGACAGGTGCTTGATCGGCGCCAGCAGCATCAGCATGCTGGTGATGAAGGCCGCGAAGCTGCCCGCGGTGCTGCCGGAGTGGGTGCTCTGCCACAGCGCCGCGACGATCACCGCCGACAGGCCGCAGGCGGCGATCATCTGGGTCACCGGGGTCATCGTCGCGGCGGCCATCGTCGACTTGATCGACAGCCGGCGCAGCGTGTCGCTGAGCGCGCGGAAGCGCCCGGCCTGGCCGGCCTCGGCGCCGTGCAGCCGCACGATGCGCCAGGCGAGCACGTTTTCCTCGACCACGTAGGCGAGCTGGTCGGTGGCCTGCTGGCCCTCGACCGTCAGGCGGTGCAGCCGCTTGCTGAGGATGCGCATCACGAAGGCGACCGCCGGCACCAGCACGCCGACGAACAGCGTCAGCTGCCAGTTCACCCACAGCAGGTAGGCCAGCAGCGCGACCAGCGTGGCCGAATCGCGCACCAGCGTCATCACCGAGCCGACCAGCAGGCCGGCGCCGCCCTGCACCTCGTAGGTGAGCGTGTTGGTCAGGCTGCTGGCGGTGCTGTGGCTGAAGAGGGTCGGCTGCACCGTCATCAGGCGCTGGAACATCGCGGTGCGCAGCGCCTGCGTGCCGCGGTTGGCCGACCAGGCCAGCCCGTACTGCGCGACCAGCCCGGCGACGCCGCGGATGAAGAACAGCCCGATGATCGCCACCGGCACCGTCCACAGCGGAATGCCGTCGGCGGTGAAGCCCTTGTCGAGCAGCGGCTTCATCAGCGCCGGGATCACCGGCTCGGTCAGCGCGCCGATGATCGAGCCGACGATCATCAGGACGAAGCCCTTGCCGCTGTCGGCGAAATAGGGCGCCAGGCGCTTCAGGCGGGATCGCAGTGGCAGGGCCGGGGGCAGGGTGGGGGTGCTCATTCCGGGCGCATTATCGTTCGCCGGCACTGCCTACAATCCGCGCACCTCCGCTGCACGCACCTTTCGCCCTCCATGTCCGCTCCGAACCTGTCGGTCATCGTCATCACGCACAACGAAGGCCACCAGATCGCGGACTGCCTGAAGAGCGTCGCGTTCGCCGACGAGTGGATCGTCGTCGACTCCGGCAGCACCGACGACACCCGCGAGCAGGCCGCCGCGCTCGGCGCCCGCGTGACCCGCAGCGACGACTGGCCCGGTTTCGGCCGGCAGAAGAACCGGGCGCTCGACCAGGCGCAAGGTCGCTGGGTGCTGAGCCTGGACGCCGACGAGCGGGTCAGCGAGCCGCTGGCGGCCGCGATCCGGGCGGCCGTGGCGCCCGGCGCCAGCGACGCCGGCAGCCCCGCCGGCTACCAGTTGTCACGCCTTTCTCGTTTCTGCGGACAGTGGATGCGCCATGGCGACTGGTACCCTGACCGGGTCACCCGGTTGTTCCTGCGCGGACGCGCCCGCTTCACCGACGACCTGGTGCACGAGCGGCTCGACGTGCAGGGCCCGGTCGGGCGCCTTCCCGGCGACCTGCTGCACGAGACCATGCCGACGCTGCACGACGCGCTGGACAAAATGAACCGCTACAGCAGCGGGCGTGCCGTCGACAAGGTGCGGGCCGGCCGCGCCGGCGGCCTGGGTACGGCGCTTGCCCATGGTGCCTGGGCGTTCTTCAGGGCCTACCTCCTGCGGCGGGGCTTCCTGGACGGGCGGCTGGGGTTCGTGCTGGCGGTCTACAACGCCGAAGGCACCTACTACCGATACCTGAAAATGGCGTTCGTGGACGCCACCGGAACCAAGACCACAATTTGAGATCAGGACACTGGATGCTGAACCGACGTCATTTCTCCGCTGCCTCCGGACTGGCCTTGTGCGCGCCGGCCTTCACCCCTGCGCTGGCGCAGTTCCGCGTGGAGATCGCCGGGGTCGGCGCCACGCAGGTGCCGATCGCGATCGCGAAGTTCCGCGACGAAGACAAGACCACGCAGGCGCTGTCGGCCATCATCCGCGCCGACCTGGAGCGCGCCGGCGTGTTCCGCGGCATCGACACCAGCGTCGCGATCGACGAGACCGCGCAGCCGGTGATGGGCGAATGGCGCACCCGCGGTGCCGACGCGCTGGTCGCCGGCTCGGTCACCCGGCTGGCCGACGGCCGCTTCGACGTGCGCTTCAAGCTCTGGGACATCGTCAAGGGCCAGGAGCTCGGCGGCCAGAGCAATGCGGTGCAGCCGGCCGACCTGCGGCTGGCCGCCCACCGCATCGCCGACTACGTCTACGAGAAGCTGACCGGCGACAAGGGTGTGTTCTCGACCCGCATTGCCTATGTCACCCGCACCGGCAGCCGCTACGCGCTGCGCATCGCCGACGCCGACGGCGAGGGCGGCCAGGTCGCGCTGAACAGCCCCGAGCCGATCATCTCGCCGGCCTGGGCGCCGAATGGCCAGGAACTGGCCTACGTGTCGTTCGAGAAGCAGAAGGCCATCGTCTACGTGCAGAGCGTCGCCACCGGCGAGCGCCGCGTGATCGCCAACTTCCGCGGCTCGAACAGCGCGCCGGCCTGGTCGCCCGATTCGCAGACGCTGGCCCTCACGCTGAGCCGCGACGGCATCTCGCAGCTCTACCTGATGCCGCGCAGCGGCGGCGAGCCGAAGCGCATCACGACCAGCCAGGCGATCGACACCGAACCGGTGTTCACGCCGGACGGCCGCACGCTGTACTTCGTCAGCGACCGCGGCGGTGGCCCGCAGGTGTATCGCACGCCGCTCGGCGGCGGCGCGGTCGAGCGCGTCACCTTCTCGGGCAGCTACAACATCAGCCCGTCGCTCAGCCCCGACGGCCGCAACCTCGCCTACATTTCCCGCCAGGGCAACGCCTTCCGGCTGTACCTGATGGACCTGACCAACCCGGGCGCGACGCCGCTGGCACTGAGCGACACCAGCGACGACGAGAGCCCGAGTTTCGCGCCGAACGGCCGGCTGATCATCTACGCATCGCGCGCGCAAGGGCGCGATGTGCTGATGACCACCACGCTGGACGGCAAGATCAAGGCGAAGCTGGTGTCGACAGCCGCCGATGTCCGTGAGCCCATGTGGGGCCCGTACGGCCGCTGAAAAAACGGCCGGCGCATTTTTCCCGACGACATTTTTTTTCGACGACAACACGACCAGGAGTTCAACATCATGAAATCAACACATCTCGCCCTTCTCGCTGCACTGACCTCGGCCCTGCTGGCCGGCTGCGCCTCCGGCGTCAAGCTCGACGACAAGCCGGCCCCGGTCGAAAACCGCTCGACCGGCGGCACCGCGTCGAACAGCGGCGCCAACAACGCCGGCACCTCGCAGTCGCAGGTCGCGAGCGTCGACCTGACGAAGAACGCGCCGGCGCCCGCCAGCAGCGTCATCTACTTCGACTACGACAGCTACGTCGTGAAGGACGAGTTCCGCCCGACGATCGAAGCGCAGGCCAAGAGCCTGTCGGCCAACAAGTCGAAGAAGGTCTCGGTCGAAGGCCATACCGACGAGCGCGGCGGCCGCGAATACAACCTGGCGCTCGGCCAGAAGCGTGCCGAGGCGGTCGTGAAGTCGCTGGAGCTGCTGGGCGTGTCGCAGTCGCAGGTCGAAGCCGTCAGCTTCGGCAAGGAGCGTCCGGCCGTGCAGGGCAGCGACGAAGCGGCCTGGGCGAAGAACCGCCGCGCCGAATTCAACGCCAAGTAAGCCGGAGGCCTGGCAATGCAATCGATTCTTCGCGGACGGCCGGGCGGCGCGTGGTGGGCGCCGTCGCTGTCGGCACTGGCCTTGGCCGCCTTCGCCCTGGTGACGGCGCCGGTCGCGCACGCCGGGCTGTTCGACGACGACGAGGCGCGCCGGGCCATCCTCGACCTGCGCGGCAAGCTCGAGGAGAACAACAAGCTGCAGGCGCAGCGCCAGGCCGAGATGAACGCGCAGCTGCTCGAAGAGATCGGCAAGCTCAAGCGCAGCCTGCTCGATCTCAACACGCAGATCGAGCTGATGCGCAGCGATGCGGCGAAGCTGGTCGGCCAGAACGAGCAGCTGACGCGCGACGTGTCCGACCTGCAACGCCGGCAGAAGGACATCGCACAGGGCGTGGACGACCGCATCCGCAAGCTCGAACCGCAGAAGGTCACGATGGACGACAAGGAGTTCCTCGTCGATCCCGAAGAGAAGAAGCAGTTCGACGATGCGATGGCGGTGATGCGCAAGGGCGACTTTCCCGGCGCGGCATCGGCCTTCGTCGCGTTCCGCCAGCGCTACCCGGCCAGCGGCTACAACGACGTGGCGCTGTTCTGGCTCGGCAACGCGCAGTACGGCAAGCGTGAATACCGCGAAGCCACCGCGTCGTTCCGTGAATTGCTGAAGGTTGCGCCGGCGAGCCCGCGCGCGCCCGAGGCGCTGCTGTCGATCGCCAACTGCCAGCTCGAACTGAAGGATACGAAGGGCGCGAAGCGCACGCTGGACGACCTGCTGAAGACCTACCCGAAGTCCGAGGCCGCCGAGGCGGCCAAGGAGCGGTTGGCGTCGATGAAGTGATGACAGGCGCGCTGCCGTGAATGCCGTCAACGAGCTGCCTTTGTCTGATCGGTCTTTGGCCGATCTGGACGCGCCCGACCTGGAACGCCGCTTCGGCGGCCTGCGCCGCCTGTACGGCGACGCCGGCTACCGGCGGTTGCGCGCACTGCGCGTCGCGGTCGTCGGGCTCGGCGGCGTCGGCTCCTGGACGGCCGAGGCCCTGGCACGCAGCGGGGTCGCCACGCTGGTGCTGATCGACATGGACCACGTGTCCGAGTCGAACATCAACCGCCAGGTGCAGGCCACCGGCACCACGCTCGGCCAATCCAAGGGCGAGGCCCTGCGCGAGCGCATCGCCGACATCCACCCCGGCTGCGAGGTGCTGCTGGTCGACGACTTCGTCGCTGCCGACAACTGGCCGGCGCTGCTGCCCGGCCCGGTCGATGCGGTGATCGATGCCTGCGACCAGGTACAGGCCAAGCTCGCGATGGCGCAGTGGGCGATCGCGACGCGTACGCCGCTGGTGATGGCCGGCGCCGCCGGCGGCAAGCGCCGCCCGCAGGCGGTCGAGGTCGACGACCTCGCGAACGTCACGCACGACCCCTTGCTCGCCTCGCTGCGGCAGCGCCTGCGCAAGCACCATGGCGCGCCGCGCAGCGGGGCGATCGGCGTGCGCTGCGTGTTCTCGCGCGAGGCCGTCGCGATGCCGGTCGTCGCCGGCGAGGCCTGCGATGTGGGGGCCACCGCGGGCGACGGCAGCCTGAATTGCCACGGCTACGGCTCGACCGTGGTCGTCACGGCAACATTCGGACTGGTGCTGGCGTCTGAAGCGCTCGAAATCGGGCTACAATCTGCGCTCCGCTGAGTTGAAGCGGTGCTCGCAAAGATGTTCAAACATCGCACGAGCATCATTCACGGATGACCCTGCAAGTGATGCTATAGTCATGGGCTTGCTGGGTTGTTAGCTCAGTCGGTAGAGCAGCGGACTTTTAATCCGTTGGTCGCAGGTTCAAGTCCTGCACAACCCACCAGGTTTTATTGATCGGGAGGTTTCCCGAGCAAGGGCTCCTAGCTCAGTTGGTAGAGCAGCGGACTCTTAATCCGTTGGTCGACAGTTCGAATCTGTCGGGGCCCACCAACACAGAAACCCCGGACAGTCAGCAGCAATGCGACTCTCCGGGGTTTTCCTTTTCTGTGCTTTCGTTTTGTGCAGGCCTTGCGCACCGGATGATGCGGTGCAGCCAGACTCCGCCTTCCTTGCGGCCCGGCATGATGGACATTCCCCACTGGCGTGCCGCGCTCAGGATGTCGACCGCCTCGACCATGTTCCGGGTGTCGATGATGCAGTAGAGCTGCCGGTCCCGTCCCTCCACGCCGAACGACAGCCTGACACCGTCCGGGCCTTGCCGTCGAATGCTTTCCATCAACTCGCGAACGAAGCTGGCGCCGTCGCCGGCCTCGTCGAAGTCGGCGTTGTCAGTGAAGAGGCGTGTCTGCATGGGGCCTGCGTCGTGAGCGGTCGTGCAATGCGCGAGATGGTGGCGGACCGCCGGGCCGATGAGAATCGGCAAACGCCTGAAGCGGGCGTAGGACGGTTTCCAGGCCGCGCTCACCGCCGCAGGCCGACACACCGTTGTGTCGGCGTCCTACGGGTGTCGCCGGCTCGCGGCGAGACCATCCGATCCACCCTTTCCAGGAGACTCGATGCAGCGTGATGGCCAGGTCCGCGTGCGGGGCGCGCGCGAACACAACCTGAAAGACGTCGACGTCGACCTGCCGCGCGATGCGCTGGTGGTGTTCTCCGGCGTCTCGGGATCCGGCAAGTCGTCGCTCGCATTCGGCACGCTGTATGCCGAGGCGCAGCGCCGCTACCTCGAGTCGGTGGCGCCGTATGCGCGGCGGCTGATCGACCAGGCCGGCGTGCCCGACGTCGACTCGATCGACGGCCTGCCGCCCGCGGTCGCGCTGCAGCAGCAGCGCGGCACGCCGAGCGCCCGTTCGTCGGTCGGCAGCGTGACGACGCTGTCGAGCCTGGTGCGCCTGCTGTATTCGCGTGCCGGCCACTACCCGCCGCAGCAGCCGATGCTGTATGCCGAAGACTTCTCGCCGAACACGCCGCAAGGCGCCTGCCCGCATTGCCATGGGCTCGGCCATCTCTTCGACGTGACCGAGCGCTCGATGGTGCCGGACCCGTCGTTGACGATCCGCGAGCGCGCGATCGCCGCCTGGCCGCCCGCCTGGCACGGCCAGAACCTGCGCGACATCCTGGTCACGCTGGGGCACGACGTGGACGTGCCATGGCGCGACCTGCCGCGCAAGACGCGCGACTGGATCCTCTACACCGACGAGCAGCCGACCGTGCCGGTCTATGCCGGCTTCACGCCCGCCGAGACGCGCACCGCGCTGCGCCGCAAGCTCGAACCGAGCTACCAGGGCACCTTCACCAGTGCGCGCAACTACGTGCTGCACACCTTCGCCACGACTCAGAGTGCGCTGATGAAGAAGCGTGTCGCGCGCTTCATGAGCGGCACCGTCTGTCCGGTCTGCCACGGCAAGCGGCTGAAGCCGCAGGCGTTGTCGGTGACCTTCGCCGGCGTCGACATCGGCACGATGGGCGACTGGCCGCTGAACCGCGTGGCGCAATGGCTGGCGCCAGCCGCCGAGGGACGCTTCGATGCACCCGCCGATGTCGCGACGCGCAGCCGCGATGCAGGCCGTCGCGACACGCGGCGGCGCGTCGCGGCCGGCGGCTCGGCGCATGCCGCGTCGCCCGACGTGCGGCGCACGCCGGAACTGTCGGAAGAAAAGCGCATCGCCGCGCAGCGCATCGCGCACGACCTGTGCGAGCGCATCGCCACGCTGCAGCAACTCGGGCTGGGCTATCTCTCGCTCGACCGTGCGACGCCCACGCTGTCGCCCGGCGAGTTGCAGCGCTTGCGGCTGGCGACGCAGATCCGCTCCAACCTGTTCGGTGTCGTCTACGTGCTCGACGAGCCGTCGGCCGGGCTGCACCCGGCGGACAGCGAAGCCTTGATGCGCGCGCTCGACCAGCTGAAGCAGGCCGGCAACACGCTGTTCGTCGTCGAGCACGACCTGGAGATGATGCGCCGTGCCGACTGGCTGATCGATGTCGGGCCGGAGGCCGGCGAGCGCGGTGGCGAGGTGCTGTACAGCGGGCCGCCTGGTGGGTTGCGCCAGGTGGCCGCGTCGCAGACCGCGCGCTACCTGTTCGCCGCATCCTCCGGCCATGCGAGCCGCACCGTGCGCTCGCCCAGCGGCTGGCTGGCGCTGCGCGGCATCAAGCGCAACAACCTGCATGGCGTCGATGCGGAGTTCCCGCTCGGCTGCTTCACCGCGGTGACCGGCGTCTCCGGCTCCGGCAAGTCCAGCCTCGTCAGCCAGGCGCTGGTCGAGCTGGTGGGCGCGCACCTCGGCCATGAGCCGGTGGTCGAAGAGGAGGCCGACCCATCGGTGCCGCAGGGCCCGCTGCGCCCGTCCGGTGGGCGCCTGCAGGTCGGCGCCGACACGCTGAAGCGCCTGGTCGTCGTCGACCAGCGTCCGATCGGCCGCACGCCGCGTTCCAACCTGGCCACCTACACCGGCCTGTTCGACAACGTGCGCAAGATGTTCGCCGCCAGCCCGGCCGCGAAGAAGAAGCGCTACGACGCCGGCCGCTTCTCGTTCAACGTGGCGAAGGGGCGCTGCGACACCTGCGAAGGCGAGGGCTTCGTCAGCGTCGAGCTGCTGTTCATGCCGAGCGTCTATGCGCCGTGCCCGACCTGCCACGGCGCGCGCTACAACCCGGACACGCTGAAGATCACCGTGCGCGACCGCCACATCGCCCAGGTGCTGGCGATGACGGTCGACGAGGCCTGCGCATTCTTTGCCGACGATGCGGCGGTGCTGAAGCCGCTGCAGCTGTTGCGCGACATCGGGCTCGGCTACCTGCGGCTCGGCCAGCCGGCGACCGAGCTGTCGGGCGGCGAGGCGCAGCGCATCAAGCTTGCGACCGAACTGCAGCGCGCACAGCGCGGCAACACGCTGTATGTGCTGGACGAGCCGACCACCGGCCTGCACCCCGCCGATGTCGACAGGCTGATGGCGCAACTGCAGGGCCTGGTCGATGCCGGCAACACCGTGGTGGTGGTCGAGCACGAGATGCGGGTCGTCGCGGCGAGCGACTGGGTCATCGACGTGGGGCCTGGCGCCGGCGAGGAGGGCGGCCGCATCGTCGCGACGGGCACGCCTTCGGAGGTCGCCGGCTCATCGACGGGCCCGACGGCGCGCTACCTGGCCCGCCACGTCGATGGCCGCGCTTGAAACGAGGCAGGCTCAGCCTTGGCGCCTCCAGCGCGCCCGGCACAGCGCGGCCAGTTCGATCGCGCCCCACAGCAGGCTGCTCGCGACCGCGACGCCGATCTGCCATGCGAGTCCCGGCCGCGCCGGGAGCCTGCGGATGATGCCGCTCATCGGCGTCTCCTGAATTGACGATGCGGCACCGTAGCAAGCGTTCATGACGGTTTGATGGCAGACCGCGCGTGCGCGGCGCGCTATCCTGCGCGCGCACCCCGACGCCTCCGCAGCCTTGCAAACCCCGGCCGAACTGATCGAACTGCAGCGCCTGATCGACGAGGGCGGCACGCACCTGAGCGCGCGCGTGCTGTGCGAGGTCGATGCAGGCGGTGGTGCCGGTGATGGCGCAGGTGCGCAGCGCCTGCCGGTGATCGCGGTCGCACTCGGCAACCCGGCGCCCGACATCCCGGCGGTTGGCTTCTTCGGCGGCGTGCACGGGCTGGAGCGCATCGGCTCGGCGGTCGTGATGGCGCACCTGCGCAGCCTGGTGATGCGGCTGCGCTGGGACGAGTCGCTGCACCGCCAGCTCGACGGCGTGCGCATGGTCTTCATGCCGGTCGTCAACCCCGGCGGCATCGCACGCGGCACGCGGGCCAACCCGCAGGGCGTCGACCTGATGCGCAATGCACCGGTGGATGCGCAGGACCGCGTGCCCTTCCTGCTCGGCGGCCAGCGCCTCAGCGCGTCGCTG
Organism: Rhizobacter sp. SG703; assembly: GCF_012275445.1. Taxonomy (GTDB): domain Bacteria; phylum Pseudomonadota; class Gammaproteobacteria; order Burkholderiales; family Burkholderiaceae_C; genus Rhizobacter. The sequence goes on from NZ_JAAZQK010000003.1 coordinate 227,506, forward strand.
CCGTGGTACCGCGGCCCGGCCGGCGCGCCGATGCAGCCCGAGAGCGCCGCGCTGTGCCGGGTGGTCGAGGAAGACCTGCTCGCGCGACCGTTCAGCCTGACGGTCGACTGCCACTCGGGCTTCGGGCTGCGCGACCGGCTGTGGTTTCCGTACGCGCACACCCGCGCGCCGATGGCCCACCTGCCCGAGATGGACGCGCTGCACGGCATCTTCCAGCAGTCGCATCCGAACAACCGCTATGTGTTCGAGCCGCAGAGCCGCCAGTACCTCGCGCATGGCGACCTGTGGGATCACCTCTACCAGCGCGCGTCGGCGCTGCCGCAGCGCCTGCTGCTGCCGCTGACGCTGGAGATGGGCTCGTGGCTGTGGGTCAAGAAGAACCCGCGCCAGCTGTTCTCGCGCCACGGCATCTTCAACCCGCTGATCGCGCACCGCCAGCAGCGCGTGCTGCGCCAGCACATGGCACTGCTCGATTTCCTCGCGCGTGCCGCGGCGAGCTGGCAGCGCTGGCTGCCATCGCCGGCATCGCGCGCGCGCCATGGGCAACTGGCGCTGCAGCGCTGGTACGGCGCCGGCGCATCGTCGTAGCGTCGGCGACAGGCGGGCGCGAGAGGAAATCAACCCCCTCGAATGCGCGATGTCGCAACAAAGTGTGCGTCCGTAAAGTGGATCCATCCGCCAACGACGGGGCCCCCGAATGGACACCAGCTACCTTCCTGCCTTCGACCAGGCGATGCAGTTCCTGTACGAGAAGCACGGCAATGCGATCAGCGAGGACCTGGTGCAGGCTTATTGCGTGCAGGGCCTGCTCAGCGAAACCGACGGCGTGCTGACACTGACCGACCGCGGCCGTGCGATGTTGCGCACAGCGCCTGTTGCTCGGCAGCTACGTCAGTTACAGCCCTGAAATATCGAGCTTTCTTCCTACACGCAAACCGACACCGCGCGAATACGCTGAAAACCATGTCGGACCTGCACCAAAGCCTTCGCCACATGGGACTGCCCCAGCTGCTGCTGGCGCTGATCTTCCTCTGCAGCTATGGCATGGCACTGGGCGGGATGCTCGGCGCCACCGGGCGCTGGCGGTCTGCCGGCGTTGCCGCCGGTTCGGCCGTCACTTTCGGCTTCTTCACCGACCCGTGGGAACACGCGGTGATGATGGTGGCGTTCGCGGTGATCGGCTTCGGGCTGTTCCTTGCGCTGGCCTGGTTGCTCGCACGGATGCCCGAATGGTTCCTGCGTGTCGAGCCTGCGGTGGTCAAGACACCGGCGTCGGCGCGCGAGTCGGCAGCTGAGCTCGACGTGCCCGCGCGCACGCCAGTCGCCGCGGCCCCGCGCCATCCGAGCCTGGGGCTCTGAAGCACAATCCCGTGCATCGGCGACTGCCTTGCGGCCGTGCCTAGGACAGATCGGGATTTCGTCCTACACCGCGGCCCAGGCCCCCGCCTTAGCATGACTTCGGGGTTGGGCCGCTGGTAATGCTCCTCCGAATTCGGCGGTCCCTTGGCGGTCAGTGCAGCGCACTGACCGCCTCTTCTCTTGCGGATTCACGTGCGGGTTCACTCAGGAGCAAAGCGATGACGATGGCAACGATCAGGCAAGCAACCGGGCTCTGCGCTTCGCTGGTGTTGCTCGCTGCGGCAGGATGCGCCTCGACCACCCGCCTCGATTCGCAATGGAGCGATCCGGCCGCGGCACCGACCTCGCTGCAGGGCGCGAAGCTGCTGGTGGTGTGCGATGCCGACGAGGCGCCGCTGCGCCAGATCTGCCAGGACCAGATGCGTGCCGAGGTCACCGCACGCGGTGCGACCGCGGTGGCCTTCGACGATGCCGACCGCAACATCGCCGGTACCGCCGCCAGCGCCTCCCGACCCACCGCCGACTACGTCGGCATCGCGCGCGACCGCGGCGCCACCGCGGTGCTGCGCACGCGCGCGATGACCTCGGTGTCGCGTCCCGACAGTGGCGTGAGCCTCGGCTTCGGGCTCGGCACCTTCGGCTCCGGCGTCGGGCTCGGTGTCGGCATGTCGACGCCGGTTGGCGGTGGTGGCAATGCGACCGTCGGCTATGCCGCCGAAACCAGCATCACCGACGTGCGCAGCGGCAAGCTGCTGTGGACCGGCCGCGCGACCACCGCGCCGTCAAAAGAGGTGAACAAGCAGATGGCCGAGCTGGCGACCGCATTGCTCGCGGGGGCGCAGAAGGCCGGCTGGTTCTAGTGAAAGGTTCCCGCCGAAGCGCCTTCGGCGCCTCCCCCCAGGGGGCACCGCCAGCGGCCCGGCAAAGCCGGTTCCACGGCGTCCGCTGGGTGGAAGCGCTTCATGCGATGTCGCTGTTGCTGCTCGCCGGCTGCGCCGGCTACGACCCCGGTGGCCTGATGCCCGGTGCGCCGCGCAGCGCGATCGTCGAGCGCATGGGCCCGCCCACCGGCGAACGCCCGCTGCCCGGCGGCGGCAAGCGGCTCGAATACGCGCGCGGCCCGTTCGGCAAGCACACCTACATGCTCGATGTCGATGCACAGGGCCGGCTCAGCGGCTGGCAGCAGGTGCTGACCGAGGCGCGCTTCAATGCGGTGATGATCGGCACGCCGGGCGAGCAGATCCTGTTCGAATTCGGCCGTCCGGCGCAGCAGCAGCGCATCGGCCGCCAGCACCTGACGGTGTGGTCGTACCGCTACGAGACGCCGTTCTGCCAGTGGTTCCAGGTCAGCGTCGGCGATGATGGCAAGGTGGTCGAGACCGGGTACGGCATCGACCCGATGTGCGACTACAACGACCACGACAACGACAACCGACCATGAGCGCTCCCGCGTCGATCTCCCTCTATGGCATCCCGAATTGCGACACCGTCAAGAAGGCCCGCCAGTGGCTGGCCGGGCAGGGCGCCGCGGTGCAGTTCCACGATTTCAAGAAAGACGGCGTGCCTGACGCGTTGATCGACGGCTGGCTGAAACAGGTCGACTGGGAGACGCTGCTCAATCGCAAGGGCACCAGCTGGCGCGGCCTCGACGACGCGACCAAGGCGGGCGTCACCGACGCCGCGTCGGCGCGCGCGGTGATGCAGGCCCAGCCGAGCACGATCAAGCGGCCGGTGGTGCGCTGGGCCGACGGCTCGGTGACGGTCGGATTTTCGGAGCAAGTGTTCGCGCAAGCGCTCAGGAACGGTTGATCCCCGGATTCCGCTGCGCTTCATCCGGGCTACGAGCCCGCGCGCCGCGGAGGGCGGCCGATCAAGCAACTCCCGCGGAACCGGCTTTGCCGGGCCTCTGGCCCGGCGCGGCCTGCAAGGCAGGAGCGAAGCGACTGGGGGGCCGTTCAGGCTGCGAGGAGTTGCCGCAGCACGAACGGCAGGATCCCGCCGTGCTTGTAGTAGTCCACCTCGATCGGCGTATCGATGCGCAGCGTCAGCTTCACGTCGTGCGTCGTGCCGTCCACGCGCTTGACCACCAGCGTCGCCTCCTGCTGCGGCTTCAGGTCGGCGCCCAGCAGCACGTCGAAGGTCTCGTCGCCGGTGATGCCCAGCGACTGCCATGAATCCGTGCCGCGGAACTGCAGCGGCAGCACGCCCATGCCGACCAGGTTGGACCGGTGGATGCGCTCGTAGCTGCGCGCCACCACCGCCTTGATGCCCAGCAGCTGCGTGCCCTTGGCCGCCCAGTCGCGCGACGATCCGGTGCCGTACTCCTCGCCGGCGAACACGATGGTCGGCGTGTTCTGCGCCATGTACTTCATCGCCGCGTCGTAGATGAACATCTTCTCGTTGCCCGGCTGGAAGCGCGTCACGCCGCCTTCCTCGCGGCTGCCGTCATCCTTCGGCGGGATCATCAGGTTCTTGATCCGCACGTTGGCGAAGGTACCGCGCACCATCACGTCGTGGTTGCCGCGGCGCGAGCCGTAGCTGTTGAAATCGGCCTTCAGCACGCCGTTCTCCTTCAGCCACAGGCCGGCCGGCGAGGCCTCCTTGATCGAGCCGGCCGGCGAGATGTGGTCGGTGGTGATCGAGTCGCCGAACAGTGCCATCGCGCGCGCGCCCTTGACGCCCGCATCGACCAGTGCCGGCGTCATGTGGAAGTCGTCGAAGAACGGCGGCTTCGCGATGTAGGTGCTGCGCGGCCAGGTGTAGGTCTCGCCCTTCACGCCCTTGATCTGCTCCCACAGCTTGCCGGGCTTGCGGTCGATCTTCTCGTAGTTGTCGCGGTAGGCCCCGGCATTCATCGCGAACTTCATCAGCTTCGCGATCTCGTCGGCGGTCGGCCAGATGTCGCCGAGGTAGATGTCGCGCCCGCCCTTGCCCTTGCCGACCGGCTCGGTCATCAGGTCGCGCGTCGCGTTGCCGGCGATCGCATAGGCCACCACCAGCGGCGGCGACGCGAGGAAGTTCGCCTTCAGGTTCGGATGGATGCGGGCCTCGAAGTTGCGGTTGCCCGACAGCACCGCGGCGCACACCAGGTCGTTCTTCGCGATCAGCTCGTTCAGCTCGGGCGTCAGGTCGCCGGCATTGCCGATGCAGGTCGTGCAGCCGTAGCCGGCCAGGTTGAAGCCGAGCTTGTCGAGGTAGGGCGTGAGGCCGGTCTTCTCGAGGTACTCGGTGACGATGCGCGAGCCGGGCGCCAGCGAGGTCTTGATGTGCTTCGCCACGGTGAGGCCGGCTTCGACCGCCTTCTTCGCCAGCAGCCCGGCCGCCAGCAGCACCGCCGGGTTCGAGGTGTTGGTGCACGACGTGATCGCGGCGATCAGCACGTCGCCGTTGCGCACCTCCAGGCCGTCTTTGGTCGTGAACACCTGGTGCAGCTTCTCGGCCGGCTGGTTGAAGCCGTTGGCCGAGGTCGGCTTGCTGAACAGCTCGGTGAACTCGCTCTTCATCTTGCCGAGCTCGATGCGGTCCTGCGGGCGCTTCGGGCCGGCCAGCGACGGCGTCACCGTCGACAGGTCGAGCGAGACTTCCTTCGAGAAGTGGATGTCGCCCGACTTCGGCACGCCGAACATGCCCTGTGCCTTGAAGTAGCTCTCGAAGGCGTCGATCTCGGCCTTGCTGCGGCCGGTGCCCTTGAAGTAGTCGATGGTCTTGCCGTCGACCGGGAAGAAGCCCATCGTCGCGCCGTACTCCGGCGCCATGTTGGCGATGGTCGCGCGGTCGGGCAGCGACAGCGTGCTGGTGCCTTCGCCGAAGAACTCGACGAACTTGCCGACCACCTTCTCGCGGCGCAGCAGCTCGGTCACGGTCAGCACCAGGTCGGTGGCGGTCACGCCTTCGCGCAACTGGCCGGTGAGTTCCAGGCCGACCACGTCGGGCGTCAGGAAGTAGACCGGCTGGCCGAGCATGCCGGCTTCGGCCTCGATGCCGCCGACGCCCCAGCCGACCACGCCGATGCCGTTGATCATTGTCGTGTGGCTGTCGGTGCCGACCAGCGAATCGGGGTAGTAGATGCCGTCCTTCTGGTGCACGCCGCGCGCCAGGTATTCGAGGTTCACCTGGTGCACGATGCCGAAGCCGGGCGGCACCACGCCGAAGGTGTCGAAGGCCTGCATGCCCCACTTCATGAACTCGTAGCGCTCGTTGTTGCGCTGGAATTCGAGCTTCATGTTCAGGTCGAGCGCGTTCTTGGTGCCGTAGTAGTCGACCATCACCGAATGGTCGACGACCAGGTCGACCGGCACCAGCGGCTCGATGGTCTTCGGGTTCTTGCCCATCGCGGCGGCCACGCTGCGCATCGCGGCCAGGTCGGCCAGCAGCGGCACGCCGGTGAAGTCCTGCAGCACGACGCGAGCGACGACGAACGGGATCTCGTCGACGCGCTCGGCCGTCGGCTGCCAGTTGGCGAGCTGGGCGACGTGCTCCGGCGTGACCTTCTTGCCGTCGCAGTTGCGCAGCACCGATTCGAGCACGATGCGGATCGAGATCGGCAGCTGGGCGACATTCGGGTGGGTCTTGGCGAGTTCCGGCAGCGAGAAATACTGTCCGGCCTTGCCCGAACCGGTCTTCAGCGTCTTCAGCGTGTTCGCGAAGGCGTGGGCGGCCGTGTGGGTGGCGGCGGATTTCCGGGCGGACTTCTTGGTGGACTTGTCGTCTTGGGCCATGGGCAGCTCTCCGTGAGGGGTCATCGCAAGGGGTCGGGTCGAACGATTGTGCCCCCGGGCGCAGCAAGATCCGTGACACGGCTCACGAAAACCCCAGGCGCCGGGCTGCCGGGCGGTGCCCGGGCCGGGCCGGTGAGCGGGGCCGCCGCGTGAAGTGAGCGGTAATCCTGCGCTTATTGCCCTGACCGGGCCGGGGCCGTCCTGACCACAATGGGGCGAACCGATATCCTCCTGCCCGCACGGACGCCCCACGCATGGACACCCGCCCCGTCTCGCCCGCCTCTGCCGCGACCCCCGCCGAGGTGGAGCGCGAAATCGCGCATGCCCGTTCCGGCGGCATGCAGCTCAACGAGCTGCTCGACCGCGCCCAGAGCCTCGCGCAGCGCGGGCTGGCCGAGGCCTCGGCCCAGCTGTACGAGAACTGGATCGCGCACACCGAATCGCCGTGGCGCCATGTCGCCTGCTTCAACTGGGGCACCGTGCTCGGGCTGATGAACCGCCATGTCGAGGCCGAGCAGGCCTACCGCCGGGCGCTGGTCTTCCATGCCGATTTCCCGCAGGCGCGCCTGAACCTGGGCCACCAGCTGGAGCACCTGGGCCGCCCCGAAGAGGCGCTGGCCGAATGGCGCACCGTCGTCGACGTCACCGCATCGAACCCGCAGGGCCTGAAGGAGATCCGGCTGCATGCGCTGAACAACCTGGCGCGGCTGCTGGAAATGCAGCGCCGCTTTGCCGAATCCGAAGCCGCGCTGGTGCTCAGCCTGGAACTGAAAGCCGACCAGTCGGACGTGCTGCAGCACTACGTGCACATCCGCCAGAAGCAGTGCGAATGGCCCGTCTACCAGGCGGTCGGCGAGGTCACGCCGAACCAGCTGATGGTCGGCACCTCGCCGCTGGCGACGCTGGGGCTGAGCGACGACCCTGCCGTGCAGCTGATGGCCGCGCAGCGCTTCGTGCACACCCGGGTGCCGAAGCCGCCGGCGGTGCCGGTGCACGCCGGCCGCCCGCCGCGCAGCGGCCGCATCAAGGTCGGCTACCTGTCGGGCGACCTGTGCATGCACGCGGTCGGCCTGCTGACCGCCGAACTGCTGGAGCTGCACGACCGCAGCCGCTTCGAGGTGCATGGCTTCTGCTGGTCGCGCGAAGACGGCACGCCATTGCGCGCCCGGCTGCGCAAGGCGATGGACGTGTTCGTGCCGCTGGCCGGCGTCGACGACGCGACCGCCGCGCAACTGATCGCGCAGCACGGCATCGACGTGCTGGTCGACCTGCAGGGCATCACCAACGGCGCGCGGCCGGCCATCCTCGGCCACCGCCCGGCGCCGGTGCAGGTCAGCTACCTCGGCCTGCCGGCCACCTCGGGGCTGCCGGGGGTCGACTGGATCCTGGCCGACCGCTTCGTGATGCCGCCCGAGCTGCTGCCGTACATGACCGAGAAGCCGCTGTACGTGCCGCACTGCTACCAGGTCAGCGACCGCCAGCGCGAGAGCGGCGCGGTGCCGACGCGCGCGCAGTACGGGCTGCCGGAAGACGCCTTCGTGTTCTGCTCGTTCAACAACAACCACAAGTTCACCGAGCCGGTGTTCGCGAGCTGGATGCGCATGCTGCAGCAGGTGCCGCGCAGCGTGCTGTGGCTGCTGGCCGACAACGAATGGGCGCAGGAGAACATGCTGCGCCAGGCCGATGCGTTCGGCATTGCGCGCGAGCGGCTGGTCTTCGCGCCGCGGGTGATGCCGGCCGACTACCTTGCGCGCTTCCCGCTGGCCGACCTGTTCCTCGACACCTTCCCGTACAACGCCGGTACCACCGCGAGCGATGCGCTGTGGATGGGCCTGCCGATCCTGACCTGCGCCGGCCGCACCTACATCGCGCGCATGGCCGGCAGCCTGCTGACGGCGGTCGGGCTGCCCGACCTGATCACGAACTCGCTCGCCGACTACGAGCGCCTCGGCGTGCAGCTCGGCCACAACCCGGCGCGCATCGCGTCGTACAAGCGCTACCTGGCCGAGCACGGCCGGCAATCGAAGCTGTTCGACGTGCCGGGCCTGGTGCGCGACATCGAGGCCGAGTTCGAGCGGCTCGCGCTGCAGCACCGCGGCTGAACGAGCCGGACGAGCGCGCCTGCTGATCCATGGACCGACAAGAGCCCTTCATCGAACCCGGAGCCGGTGGCGCTGCTGCAGCCGCCGCGCCGCCGGACGATGCCTTGCTGCAGTCCATCGTCTGGCTGACCCGCCACCACGGCCGCGAGCGCTCGGCTGCGTCGCTGCTGGCCGGCATGCCGCTGGCTGGCGCGCTCGGGCCCGACCAGGCGGTGCGCGCGATGCGCGAGGCCGGCTTCAACGCCGGACTGGTGCAGCGCAAGATCGCCGACATCCATTCGCTGCTGCTGCCGGCGGTGCTGCTGCTGCGCAACGGCGACGCCTGCATCGTCGTCAAGCGCTTGTCCGCCGACGCCTACGAAGTGGTGATGCCGGGGCCGGAGTCCCACACCTGCAAGGCGAGCGAAGCCGAGCTGGCCGGCGAGTACACCGGCATCGCGTTCGTCGCGTCGCCGAAGGTGCAGGCGCCGAACGCCGAGCACAACGAGGCGCTGCGCGACCCGAACAGCCACTGGCTGTGGGGCACGATGCGCCGCTTCATCCCGTATTACCGTTCGGCGCTGCTGGCCGCGATGCTCAGCAACGTGCTGATGATGGTGACCGGCATCGTGACCTCGGTGGTCTACGACAAGGTGATCCCGCACCAGGCTTTCGTCACGCTGTGGGCGCTGGCCACCGGCGCGGCGCTCGCGCTGGTGTTCGACCTGGTCGCGCGCCAGCTGCGCACCCACCTGATCGACGCGGCCGGCAAGAAGGCCGACCTGATCATCGGCTCGCTGCTGTTCCGCCAGACGCTGGGCGTGCGCATGGAGCACCGTCCGGCCTCGGCCGGTTCGTACGCCCACCACCTGGCGCAGATCGAGCTGGTGCGCGATTTCTTTGCCGGCGCGACGCTGTCGGCCGTCAGCGACCTGCCGTTCATCGCGCTGTTCGTCGCGATGGTGTTCATCGTCGGCGGGCCGCTCGGCTGGGTGATCGTGCTGGCGATCCCGCTGATCCTCGGCATGGCCTGGGCGATCCAGGGCGCGCTGCGGCGCTCGATGGCGGCCAACATGCATTTCCATGCCGACCTGCAGGGCGTGCTGGTCGAGGCGGTCGAAGGGTTGGAAGACCTGAAGGCGGCCGGCGCGCAAGGCCAGTTCCTGCGCCGCTATGAAGACGCCACCGCGGCCGCGGCCGAATCGTCGCTGCGCGCGCGGGCGCTGTCGGGCCTGACGAACAACATCTCGGCCGCCGCGCAGCAGGCCATCACGCTGGTGATGCTGGTGTGGGGCGTGTACCTGATCAAGGAGGGCGCGGTGACCGGCGGCGCGCTGATCGGCGCGGTGATGTTCGCCGGCCGCGCGATCGCGCCGCTCGGCAGCGTGGTCAGCCTCGCGACGCGCTACCAGGGCGCGCGCGCCGCGATGGCCGCGCTCGACCAGATGATGGCGCTGCCGGTGGAGCGCGAGAGTGGCAAGAGCTACATCGCCAACCACCGCATCACCGGCAAGCTCGGCCTGCACGAGCTGAACTTCGCGTACCCGGCGACCGGCGGCGACGGCGCGGCGCCGAAGGTGCTGAAGGGCATCAACCTGAAGTTCGAGCCGGGCGAGCGGGTCGTGATCCTCGGGCGCATCGGCAGCGGCAAATCGACGATCCTGCGCTTGCTGGCCGGGCTGTACCAGCCGACGGAAGGCATGGTCGAGGTCGACGGCATCGACCTGCGGCAGATCGATCCGGCCGACTTCCGCGCGAAGGTCGGCTTCGTGTCGCAGGAGCCGCGGCTCTTCAACGGCACGCTGCGCGAGAACGTGATGCTCGGCCGTGCGACGGTCGACCCGGCGCGGCTGGCCGAGGTGGCCCGCGTGACCGGTCTCGACCGCGTGGTCGCATCGCACCCTCAGGGTTGGGAGCTGTCGGTCGGCGAGATGGGCGGGCTGCTGTCGGGCGGGCAGCGGCAGCTGGTCGCGCTGGCGCGGTGCCTGGCGACGCAGCCGCAGATCCTGCTGATGGACGAGCCGACCAGTTCGATGGATGCGCAGTCGGAAGTGATGTTCCTGCGCCAGCTGAATGAAGCGGCGGGCAAGCGCACGCTGATCATGGTGACGCACCGCCCGGCGGTGCTGGAGCTAGCGCAGCGGGTGATCGTGGTCGACGGCGGCAAGATCGTGCTCGACGGGCCCAAGGCGCAGGTGCTGGCCGCGCTGTCGGGTGCGAAGCCGGCCGCGACGGCGACGCCGGAGGGCAACGGTCCGAGCAACCTGCACCTGCACCCCGCGGCGCAGCCGGTGCAACGCGAGGCGGCAGTCTGACCATGTTCGGCAGAACGAAGAAACAAGCCGAGCTGAAATCCGGCGATGCCAAGTTCCTCAGCGAGGTCCGTGCCGCGCAGGTGATGGACGACATGTCGCGCGCGACCTGGACGCTGTACCTGATGGCCGTCGCAGTGATCGTCGCGATCGCGTGGGCGTCGACGGCGCGTGTCGACGAAATCACGCGCGCCGACGGCCGGGTGGTACCCGACGGCAAGGAGCAGGTGATCGCGAGCCTCGAAGGCGGCATCCTGCGCGAGCTGTTCGTGCGCGAGGGCATGCAGGTGCAGGAGGGGCAGGAGCTGGCGCAGCTCGACCCGACGCGCTTCGAATCGCAGCAGAACGAGGCCCAGGTCAAGCGCGCGGCGCTGCGCGGCACCGTCGCGCGGCTGACGGCCGAGGCGAACGGCCGTGCGCTGCAGTTCCCGGCCGATGTGTCGGCGTTGTCGAGCGTCGTGGAATCGGAGACCGATGCCTACAACGCCCGCAAGCGGGCGCTCGATGAAGCGGTGCGCTCGAACAGCCGCAGCATCGAGCTGGTGATGAAGGAGCTCGGCGTCTCGGAGGCGATGTCGGCCAAGGGGCTGATGTCCGAGGTCGAGGTGATGCGCTTGCGCCGCCAGGTGAACGACCTGCACCTGCAGTCGCAGGAGCGCGTGAACCGTTTCCGGCAGGATGCGAGCACCGAGCTCGTGCGGGTGCAGACCGACCTGGCGCAGATCGAAGAGCAGCTCGCCGGCCGGCAGGACGTGCTGCGCCGCACGGTGCTGAAGTCGCCGGTGCGCGGGCTGGTGAAGAACATCCGCTCGGTGACGGTGGGCGGGGTCGTCAGCCCGGGCGCCGCGATGATGGAGATCGTGCCGATCACGTCGCGGGTGCTGATCGAGGCGCGCGTGAAGCCGTCGGAGATCGGCTTCCTGCGGGTCGGGCAGACGGCCGAGGTCAAGCTCGCGGCCTACGACTACACGACCTACGGCGGGCTGAAGGGCAAGATCGAATACATCAGCCCGGACGCGCTCGGCGACACCGAGAAGGCCGCCGCGCCGGACCAGACCTACTACCGCGTGATGCTGCGCACCGACCGTTCGACGCTGCGCGAGCGCGGCAAGCCGCTGACGGTGCTGCCGGGGATGACCGGGTCGGTGGAGGTGCGCACCGGGGAGCGCTCGGTGCTGAGCTTTCTGCTGCGGCCGATGCTGAAGTCGAAGGAAGCGTTTCGCGAACGTTGATTGTTCGTTCGAATGTGCGTTCGCAAAGGCGCGGGTGGGGAGGCTGTGGCGCACCGTCGGGTGCGGTCCTCGGCCCCGGGGGGCCGAGGACTGCCCTCCGTATTGGCGCTCCACGGCCTCCCCCACGCGCCTTTCCAACGAGCATGCGAACGAACAACTCAACGTTCCCGCATGCTCTCGCTCGCGTGCTCGATCAAAGGCGACAGCAGGAAGTCGATCACCCGCCGCGTGCCGATCTTCACCTCGGCCGTCACGGCCATCCCGGCGCTCAGCGCCACCGTGCGCCCGTCGACGACGATCGTGCCCTTGTCGAGCCGCACCCGCGTCGAATAGACCAACCCGCGCTTGTCGTCGTTGATCGCATCGCTCGACACCGACGCGACGCGCGCATGCAGCACGCCGTAGCGGGTGTACGGAAAGGTCTCGACCTTCACCTCGGCCGGCTGGCCCGGCGCGATGAAGCCGATGTCGCGGTTCTCGATCATCGCCTCGACCTCCAGCGGCATGTCGCGCGGCACCACCAGCATCAGCGGCTGCGCCGCGGTGACGACACCGCCGACCGTGTGCACCGCCAGCTGCTGCACCGTGCCGTCGACCGGCGCGAGCAGCCGCTGCGCATCGCGTCGCGACGCCGCCTTGCGCAGCTCCTGCTCCAGCGCCGCCACCTTCTGCTGCGCCGCGGTGATCGCATCGAGGGCGCCACGCCGCGCCTCGGCCACCAGCTGCTCGCGCTGCCGGCGCGATTGCAGCAGGCTCGCATCGACCTCGGCCACGCGGCTCGTCAATGCGGCCAGGTCGGCCTCCTGCTCGATGCGCGCCTGCTCGCGGTCGAGGTACCCGTGCCGCGAGACGAAATTCCGGTCGACCAGGTCCTTCAGGTCGGCCGCGCGCTGGCGCGCCAGCGGCACCGTCTGCTCCAGCTTGTGCACCGATTCGAGCGTCGAGCGGCGACTCGCCTCGCGCTGCGCCATCTCGGCATCGAGCCGGGCCAGCCGCGCGCGGTGCTCGCCGACTTGGCCGGCCAGCATCCGGCGGGCTTCGTCGAAGGCGCTGTCGCTGACCGACGGCGGCCGCGGCAGCGTCGCGTCGCGCCCGCCGGCCAGCGCGTCGAGCAGCGCCTGCCCGCGCGCCACCTGCAGGCGCGCGGCCGCCAGGTCGCCTTCGGTCCGGTCGAGGTCGGCCTGCGTGGCCGTCAGGTCCAGCTCGATCAGCAGGTCGCCGGCACGCACCGCCTGGCCTTCGGTCACGCGGATCGCGCGCACCGTGCCGGGCTCGAGCGACTGCACCAGCTTGCTGCCTTCGGCCGGCACCACCTTGCCAGGCGCGACCGCGACGATGTCGAGCCGGCCGAAGCAGGCCCAGGCCGCCGCCAGCAGCGCAAAGCCGAGCAGCAGCCCGATCGCGACATGCGGCGCCGGCGACAGCGGGGTTTCCTGCAGCGACTGCGCGGCCGGCAGGAACTGCAGCTCGTGCGGCAGCCGGCGCGGCGGCGCCAGCGCGGCGCGGGCGCCCCAGGCGAGCCGCAGCGCGCGGCCGTAGCGGCGCAGCAGGTCGCCGAATGCGAGCAGGCTGACGGGCGTCTTCATGGTCGGCAGTCCCTTGTCCATCTCATCCGCGCTGCAGCCGGTGCAGTCGCGCGTAATGCCCGGCCTCGCGCTGCAGCAGCTCGGCGTGCGGGCCGGCTTCGACGATGCGGCCCTCGTCCATCACGACGATGCGGTGGGCATCGCGCACCGCCGACAAGCGGTGCGCAATGATGATCACGGTGCGGCCGCGGCAGATCGCCTTCATGTTGTCGTGCACGATGCGCTCCGATTCGACGTCCAGCGCGCTGGTCGCCTCGTCGAACACCAGGATGCGCGGGTTGCCCATCAGCGCGCGCGCGATCGCCAGCCGCTGGCGCTGCCCGCCCGACAGCGTCGATCCGTGCTCGCCGACCAGCGTGTCGTAGCCTTCGGGCAGCGCGGTGATGAACTCGTGCGCGCCGGCGAGCGTCGCGGCCTGGATCACCGCGTCGAGCGGCGCGCCGGCATCGGCCAGCGCGATGTTCTCGCGGATGCTGCGGTTGAACAGCATGTTGTCCTGCAGCACGACGCCGATCTGGCGGCGCAACGAGCTCGATTCGATGGTCGACAGGTCGATGCCGTCGATCAGCACCCGCCCGCGCTCGGCCACGTACAGCCGCTGCAGCAGCTTCGCGAGCGTGCTCTTGCCCGAGCCGGAGCGGCCGACGATGCCGATCACCTCGCCGGCGGCGATGTCGATCGACAGGTTCTCGATCACCGGCGCGCGGTCGGGCCGGTAGCGGAACTGCACGTCGTCGAAGGTGATGCGGCCGCTCAATCGCGGCAGGCTGCCGCGCGCGCCGCCGCTTTCGGTGTGGGTGTCGAGGATGTCGCCCAGGCGCTGCATCGACACGCCGGTCTGCTGGAAATCGGTCCACAGCTGGGCCAGGCGCATCACCGGCTGCGCGACCTGGCCGGCGAGCATGTTGAAGACGACCAGCTGGCCGACCGACAGGCTGCCGTCGATCACCAGCCGCGCGCCGAAGTACAGCGTTGCGAGCGTCACCGCCTTCGACACCAGCGAGACGCCGCCCTGCGCGAGGCTCGCGATCGTGGTGGTGCGGAAGCTCGCCGACACGTAGGCGGCGAGCTGCTGGTCCCAGCGGCGCGTCCACTGCGGCTCGACCGCCATCGACTTGACGGTGTCGATGCCGTTCACCGTCTCGACCAGGAAGGCCTGGTTCTCGGCGCCGCGGTTGAACTTCTCGGCCAGGCGCGCGCGCAGCAGCGGCGTGAGCGCCAGCGACAGCAGCAGGTAGCACGGCAGCGAAGCCAGCACGATCAGCGTCAGCCAGCCGCTGTAGCACAGCATCACCGCGATGAAGACGACGGAGAACAGCAGGTCGAGCACGACGGTGATCGCGTTGCCGGTCAGGAAGCTGCGGATGTTCTCGAGCTCGCGCACGCGCGCCACCGAATCGCCGACGCGGCGCGCCTGGAAGTAGGCCAGCGGCAGCGCCAGCAGGTGGCGGAACAGCCGAGCGCCGAGCTCGACGTCGATGCGGCTGGTGGTGTGCGAGAACACGTAGGTGCGCAAGGCCGTCAGCGCGACCTCGAACACCATCACGGTGCCCAGGCCGATCGCGATCACGTCGAGCGTCGTGAAGCCGCGGTGCACCAGCACCTTGTCCATCACCACCTGGAAGAAGAGCGGCGTGACCAGCGCGAACAGCTGCAGCGCGAGGCTGACCCCCAGCACCTGGCCGAGCAGCCGGCGGTGCCGCACGACCGACGGGATGAACCAGGTGAAGTCGAACTTGCCCCATTCGCGGCCGGCCGACACGCGCGAGGCGAACAGGATCAGTTCGCCGGACCATCGCGTGCGCAGCTCGTCGAGGCCCAGCAATTCGGGACGGCCGACCTCGGGGTCGTGCACCAGCACCTTGGCGCCGTCGACCTTGGCGATGATGAAGTAGCGCGGGGAGGCGCCTGTGGCCCCCGCGGCGCAGGCCATCGCCGGCAGCGCGGTGGTGAGCAGGCGTTCGGGCGTGGTTCGCACCGCTTTCGCCTGCAACTGCAACTGTGCCGCGGCCTGCAGGATGTCGGCGGTGCCGAAGCAGCGGCTGCTGTCGCCGAACTCATGCGCGAGCTGCTCGCCGTCGGCGGCCACGCCGTGCAGGCGGGCCATCATCAGCAGGCAGGCGAGGCCGCTGTCCGCGGGGCGGGCGGGGGCGGGCAGGTGGCCCGTGGCGGTGTCGTGGGCCATGTGACGCGCCTAGCTCTTCCAGTATTTGCCGATGGCTGCCAGGACGTCGTTCCAGCCGTCGGCCGTGCTGAACCCTTCTCCCGTGGCCGGCAGGTCGAAATCCGCCATCGCGGTCACCAAGGCCGCTACGTCGGTGGAACTCAAGGTATGAGTTCCGAAGCCGGTCGTGACAATGCTTTCGATCTGGTGGTCGGTGCCCAGGAACCAATCGTCGATCCGCATGACTTCCGCCGTGGAGGCGGAGGTCGCCGAGCCATACACGTAGATTTGCAGATCGTCGCCGTCTTGCTTGAAAAACGTGAGGATATTGGATGCCGCGATGGACAAGGTGTCGGTACCACCGCTGTCGATGATGGTGTCGTCCTGGTCCCCGGGCGAGAAGCGATAGGTGTCGTTGCCACCACCTCCGAGAAGCGAGTCGTTGCCCTTTCCGCCGCTCAGATCGTCGTTGCCGCCATAGCCGACCAGCGTGTCGTTGCCTTCATCGCCGTCCAGCGTGTCTGCCAGATCGCTGCCGTTCATCAGATCGGCGTGCGAAGAGCCCGTGATATCGAGCCCGCCGACATGGGAACGAATTTGATCAATGGACCAGGTCTGGTTTTGCCAGCTGTCAAAGTCGATGGTCTGCAGCGGATTCGAGGTGTTGCCATCCCCGGCGCTGAAGCTGAAATCCTCTACTGTGATCTCGTAGCCGTGCGGCCCCGAAGCGTCGACTCCTGGCAGATAGATCACCAGCGAAGTTCCGCGCTGAGTCAACTGCATGTCGCTTTGGGGGTAACCCACCACTTCAAGCCGGTTGTCCACCGCTGCGTTCGAGTCGGGGCTCGCGGCCAGCGTGTCATTGCCATCCTGGACGCTGTACACATAGGTGTCATTCCCGGCCCCCGCATACAACACGTCATCGCCGTGTCCGCCGGTGAGGACATCATTGCCGTCATATCCATGCAGCGTGTCGTTGCCCCCTGCTCCTGTGAGCGTGTCCCCCAGGTCTGCGCCGTACAGGGTGTTGTCGTCGCCATCGCCGTTGCGCGTGAGTCCGCCGACCTTGCCGCGGATCGTGGCGAGGTCCCACGTGGCGCCGCCCACCGTGATGGTCTGCAACGGGTTCGTGGTGATGCCATCGCTGGCGCTGAAGCTGAAATCCTCCACCGTGATCTGGTCGGTGTTGCCGGTGTCGGTCTTGTTCAGGTAGATGAGCAGCGAGGTTCCCATCCGGGTCAACGCGAGGTCGGTGCTGGCGACGTCGTCGCCGAACGCCAGGGTGTTGATGTCGCTTGCATCCCCACCGCCCACCAGCGTGTCCTGGCCGTCACCCTTGTTGAAGTGGCAGGTGTCGTCGCCGAGACCGCCGTTGATCACGTCGTCCCCGAGGCCGCCGGTGAAGTCGTCGTCGTTGGTGAGGCCGATCAGCGTGTCGTCGCCGTCGAGTCCGCTCAGCGTGTCCTTGCCTCCCCCGCCGCTCAGCCGGTTGTCGCTCTCGTCTCCTGTCGACACGATGCCGGTCAGGTGGTCGAGGATCGCGGCGGTGCCGCTCCAGCTGGTTTGCGAGCCGTTGAAATAGATGCTTTGCAACGGGCTGTAGTCGCTGCCACCGCCGGTGAAGTCGAAACTGTTCACCGTGATCTTGTCGGTGTTGGTCTTGGTGACGCCGTTGAACTCGATGATCAACGCGCCTTTCAGCTGCGTCAGCACGAGGTCGTCGGTGGTGTAGCCGTCCAGGCGCAGCGTGTTGTTCCTGTTCTGCGCGGTGTCGTGATAGCCCATCAGCGAGTCCTGGCCATCGCCTTTCGCGAAGTCGTAGACGTTGTCGCCGCTGCCGCCGGTGATGGTGTCGTTCCCCGTCCCGCCGATCAGGGTGTCGTTGCCGGCCCGGCCGTCCAGCACGTCGCTGCCGTGGCCGCCGCTGATGGTGTCGCCGTCGACGGTGCCGCGCAGGCTGTCGGCGCCGCTGGTGCCGGCGTACAGCTTCGCGAGGATGGCCTTCAGGTCGATCGTGCTGCCGCCATCGAATTTGATGACCTGGAGCGGGTTGTACTTGTTGGCGGTGGTGTCGCCGTCCAGGAACCGCTCCACGGTGATCTGGTCGGTGGTGTCGCCGGTGAAGGTGATGATCAGCGAGCTGCCCGAGGTCTGCAGCACCAGATTGCTGGCCGACACCTCCTTGTCCTTGAGGTACAGCGTGTCCGTGCGGCCGATGGTGGTGTCCGACGAATCGGTGGTGATCACGTCCTGTCCGTCGCCGACATTGAACTTGTAGACGTCGTCGCCCTTGCCGCCGATCAGCGTGTCGGCGCCTTTGCCGCCGATCAGCGTGTCGGCGCCGGTGGTGCCGACCAGCTTGTCGTTGCCGCCCGTGCCGGTGTTGGTCTGCTGGACGATCCAGTCGATGCCCACGGTCGCGTCGCTGAAGACGACGTACTGCAGCGGGTTGTAGACGCCCCACGGGTTGTTGAGCAGGAAGAACCCTTTCGCGGTGATCTGGTCGCCGACGGTGGGTGTGCCGATGATGAGGTCGGATCCGCTGCGCTTGAACGTGGCGAGTTCGTCGCTCAGGGTGGACGTGGATTTGAGGTACTTCAACTCCAGCGTGTCGGACCTGCCGACCGAGGTGTCGCGGCTGAGCGAGAGTTCGTCCGAGCCGTCGCCTTGCTCGAACACATAGGTGTCATTGCCCTTGCCGCCGTCGATGGTGTCATTGCCTCCGGCGCCATCGATGCGGTCGTTGGCATCGGTGCCCTTCAGCAACTGCGCCTTGCCGTCGCCGGTCAATGAATCCGGGCTGCCCGAACCGGCGACCCTGCGCTGGATGTCGGCGAGGCTCCAGCTGAGCTTGATCGGGTTGCCCTTTGCATCGATCCCCGTCGTGATCCCGTCGAACGTGATGGCCTGCAGCGGGTTGTAGGAAGAATCGCTGTTCAACGCGAAAGAGAAGTTCTTGACGGTGAACGACTCCTTGTTCGTCGCGGTGACTGCGTTGAACGAGATGACCAGGTCCGAACCTGATCGGGTCAGCTTCAGGTCGTTGTCCGCGATGCCGGACGCAAGGAACAGTTTGTTGGTCTTGTCGCTGGTGTCGTCGTAGACGCCAAGCAGCGTGTCCTGGCCGTCGCCGAGACCGAACCAGTAGCTGTCGCTGCCCTTGCCGCCATCGAGGAGGTCGTTGCCGGCGCCGCCCTCGATACGGTCGTTGCCGGCCCGGCCATCGATGGTGTCGTTGCCCGCGAGCCCGGTGACGGTGTCGGCGCCGCTGGTGCCTCGCAGCGCGTCGGCCCCTTTGGTACCCGCATAGAGTTGCGTGAGGATTGCCGCGACATCCAGCGAAGGACTGCCGCTGGTGAACTCGATCTTCGTCAGCGGGTTGTAATTGTTGTACGGCGTGTCCTGGTAGAAGAACTTGTCGACCGTGATCTGGTCGCTGCCGGTGCCGACATGGACCACCAGCGAGGTGCCCAAGGTGTCGAAGCTCAGCGTGTCGGTGTCGTGGATCTGCACGACGTCTTTCCGGCCCGACCACGGCTCGCCCGCCAGCGTCGTGATCAGGTCCTTGCCGTCGCCGACGCTGAAGCTGATGACGTCGTCGCCCTTGCCGCCGATCAGGGTGTCGTTGCCGGCACCGCCGGCCAGGGTGTCGTTGGCGACGGTGCCGACCAGCCGGTCGTTGCCGGAGCCGCCGGTGTTCATCTTCTCGATGATCGCTGCGATGTCGAGCGAAGCGACCGGCGCCTGCGGTGTGCTGCCGTCCGCGGTCATGAAGGTGATCTTCTGCAGCGGGTTGTAGTCGTTGTACGGATCCTCGCCACTGAAGAACAGCTTGACCGTGATGCTGTCGCCCGCCTTGTCGCTGAACCCGATCACGAGATCGGCCCCACTGCGGCTCAGCAGCAGTTTGTCGGGTGCAATGCCGTTCAGCTGCAGCGTGTCGCTGCGGCCGGCAGCGGTATCGGGGGAGCCGAGGATCGTGTCGTGCCCATCGCCGGCATTGAAGACGCAGGTGTCGTTGCCGCGACCGCCGTTGATCGTGTCGTCGCCGGTGCCGCCGATGATCGTGTCGGCACCGTCGGTGCCGGTGAGCAGGTCGGCCTGGGCCGTCGGGTGGTTGCTCGGGCCCGCCGTGCCGGAGGTGACGTTGGCCTGCAGCGTCGCCAGGTTCCAGGTGAGCGGCGTCGTGCCGGCTGCGTCCGTGACCTGCACGCCGTCGAAGACGATCTGCTGCAGCGGGTTGAAGCTGTTGTCGGCACCGCTCGCGAAGGAGAAGTACTCGACCGTGATGGTGCTGGCCGGCACCGTCCCCGACCCCTTGATGCCGATGATCAGCGAGGTGCCCGAGCGGGTGAGCGAGACATCCGCAGCGACGATGCCGCTCGCCAGGTGCAGCGTGTTGATCTTGTTGGTGCTGGCGTCGGTCTGCAGCTTGATGAGGTCGTTGCCGTCGCCGAGGGCGTAGTGGTAGTCGTCGTTGCCGCTGCCGCCGTACAGCGTGTCGTCGCCCGTGCCGCCGACCAGCGTGTCGTTGCCGGCGCGCCCGTCGATCTGGTCGTTGCCGGCCAGGCCGGTGATCGAATCGTCGCCGACGGTGCCATGCTGGTTGTCGGCGCCGGCGGTGCCTTTGTACAGCGTCGCCAGGATGTCCGCGGCCGTCAGCGCCGTGCCGCCGTCGGCAAAGGTGATCCGCTGCAGCGGGCTGTAGCAGTTGTCGGTCTTGTCGCCGCTCAGGAAGTTCTCGACCGTGATCTGGTCGGTCGAATCGGCGAAGCGGATCAGCAGCGACGTGCCGCTGGTGCCGGTGCTGGAGAAGCTGAGGTCGTCGCTGGCCAGTCCCGTGCCGAGCCTCAGCGTGTCGACGCGTGCGGTGTCGCTGTCGTAGGTAGACGAGACGATGTCCTGCCCGTCGCCCTGGTTGAACCGGTATTCGTCGTTGCCCTTGCTGCCGGTGATGGTGTCGTTGCCACCGCCGCCGATCAGCGTGTCGGCGAGGGCCGTGCCGAGCAGGTCGTCGGCGCCGCTGCCGCCGGTGGTCAGCTTCGTGATGATGTCTGCGCTGGTGAGCGGGGTGATGGCCGCGATGGGCGCGCTGCCGTTGGCATTCTTGAAGGTGATCTGCTGCAGCGGGTTGAACGCGTTGTTCGGGTTGTCGCTGCTGAAGAACATCTTGACCGTGACGCCGTCGGTCTTCTTGTCCTTGAAGCCGATCAGCAGGTCGTTTCCGTTGCGGCTGAACTGCAGCGCGTCGGGCGCGATGCCGTTCAGCTGCAGCGTGTCGATCTTGGTGGAGGCCGCGTCGTACGTGCCGACCAGCGTGTCCTGCCCGCCGCCGACGCTGTAGATGATGGTGTCGCTGCCTTTGCCACCCGTGAATCCTTCGCTGGCGGTGGTACCGGTCAGGGTGTCGTCGCCGGCATCGCCAACGGTGCTCTGGGTGCTCATTCGCGCGTCCTGGGGGCTGAATCGGTCGCGCAGCTTAGGAGGCCGTTCTTCGGCACGTCTACGGTCCAAAGCGACGGCTGGGCGGAACTGGCCGCAAAAGGCGGGCATTTTCCGGACATCGCTCACGGGGCGGCCGCGGTGTACTTCCAGGGTGCCGCAGCTGCGGTCGTTCTTGGAGTCCCGTGTCATGACCGTCCGCCCGTCCTACACCCTGCGCCTTGCCGGCGTGCTGGTGGCCGCCGCCGTCGCGCTGCCGGCGGTGGCCCGCTGCATCGACGACGAAGGGCTGGAGCCCGGTGCCAGTTACGGCGGCAAGCCGCTCGCTGGCGATGCCGGCGGGCCGCGCGTGTCGCTGCAATCGATGGTCCAGGAAGCGGTGCGGCGCAGCCAGTCGATCGGCGCCGCCAGGCTGCTGGCCGAGGCTGCCGCGGCCGATGTCGACGAAACCCGCATGTCGAGCCGTCCTCAGGCCGGCCTGACCGGCACGCTGGGCCGTGTCGGCACGTCGGCGCCCAACACCGAATCCGTCAGCGGCAACCAGGCCCGCCTGGGCCTCAGCATCAGCGCCCCGCTGTTCGACGGAGGCCGCATCACCCAGCTGACCGACTGGCGCACCCACCTGGCCGAGGCGGCGCGGCAGGGCCAGCTGAGCGCGCAGGAGCAGGTTGCGCTGCAGACCGTCTCGCTGGCGCTCGACCGCAGCCGCTACCGCATGCAGGCGCAGGTCTACCAGCAGTACTCGCGCAAGATGAGCTGCCTGGTCGAGGCGCTGGAAACCATCGTGCGCGCCGACAAGGGCCGCACCAGCGAGCTGGTGCAGGCGCAGAAGAACCAGCAGCAGGCCGACCTGCAGCAGGTGCAGACGCTGTCGATGGTGCGCCAGATCGAGGTCAAGCTGCGCCGCTTCGTCGGAGACGGGCTGCCGCCGACCGAAGGCCTGTCGTCGGTGCTGCTCGACGTGCCCAAGCTCGACGAGCTGCTGGCCCAGGCCGACCGCGCCGCCGAGATCGCCCAGCTCGACCAGCAGGCCGAGGCGGCCGACAGCTATGCCCGCGCGGTGGTGGCCGGCCAGAAGCCGCAGGTCAACTGGACGGTGGGCGGCAGCAAGGCCAAGGGCGCCGGCGACGGCACCAACTGGTCGGCCGGCGTCAGCTTCAACATCCCGCTGTACAACGCCAGCAACGACTACTCCAGCGCCGCCGCGCGCAAGCGGGCCGAGGCTGCCCGGCTGCAGCGCGCCGATGCGCTGGAAGGCCGGCGCTTCCGCATGAGCGAAGTGCACGAGCAGGCCACCTCGGCGTTCGACCGCGCGCAGCGCGTCATCAGCGTGCTGCGCGACAGCGACCGGGTGCGCAACTTCACGCTGCAGCAGTGGCAGCAGCTCGGCCGGCGTTCGCTGTTCGACGTGATGGCCGCCGAGGGTGATCACTACGGCCTGCGCGTCGCCTACGTCAACGCGTTGTACGACGGCGAGCAGGCGAATGCGCTGCTGCGCTCGCTGGGGCTGGGCATCGGCGCCTGGCTGCAATGAACGCCGGCTGAACCGGCTCCACAGGAACCACAGGGAACGACAACGATGGGAACCAACGACACCAGCCTGCTGGCCCCGCTCGCGCTGCACCCGCAGGCCTTCATCGACGCCGACGCCCATGTGCATGGCGACTGCGTCGTCAAGAGCGGCGCCCACATCTGCCGCGGCGTGACCATCGAGGCCGGCTGCCAGATCGGCGCCAACGTCGTGTTCGTCGAGGCCGAAGGCCACGAGCCGCTCGGCACGACGGTGCGCCGCCAGGCCTGGATCGGCGCGAATTCGACCATCTACGGCGGGCTGACGATCGCCGCGAAGGCGGTCGTGCGCCCCGGCTCGGTCGTCACGCGCTCGGTGCCGCCCGGCGCCATCGTCGAAGGCAACCCGGCGGCCATCGTCGGCTATGTCGACACCGACAAGGGCCCGGCCAGCGCGCTGCATGTGCCGAGCGCCGCCAACAGCTTCAAGATCGAGACCACGCCGGTGCACGGCGTCACGGTGCACCACTTCCCGGTGATCCACGACCTGCGCGGCGACCTGACCGTCGGCGAGTTCGATCGCCACGTGCCGTTCAAGCCGCTGCGCTACTTCATGGTGTTCGGCGTGCCCAGCCGCGAGATCCGCGGCGAGCATGCGCACCACCGCTGCCACCAGTTCCTGATCTGCCTGCGCGGCAGCTGCGCGGTGGTGGCCGACGACGGCAAGCGCCGCGTCGAGGTGGTGCTCGATTCGCCCCAGCGCGGCCTGTACCTGCCGCCGATGACCTGGGGCATCCAGTACAAGTACTCGCCGGACGCGATGCTGATGGTCTTCGCATCCGACTACTACGACGCCGCCGACTACATCCGCGACTACGGCGTGTTCACCGAGCTGGTGGCCCAGGCATGACCACGCCGCGGCTCCGCAAGGCCGGGCGCCTTCAAGGCAAGACCCTCGTCTTCCGCGACGCGGCGCCGGCTGACGCCGAATTCATCCTCGGCCTGCGCACCGACGAGGCCAAGTCGCGCCACCTGTCGCGCACCTCGGGCGCGCTGGCCGACCAGCAGGCCTGGCTGGCCGCCTATGCGCAGCGCGACGGCGAGGCCTACTTCGTCATCGAGACGCTGGCCGGCGGCAAGCTCGGAACCGTGCGCCTCTACGACGCCCGCACCATCGACGGCCAGCCAAGCTTCTGCTGGGGCAGCTGGATCCTGTCGGACGCCGCGCCGTCGTCGGCCGCGATCGAGTCGGCGCTGATGGTCTACGCGTATGCCCTCGACACGCTGGGCTTTACGAACGCGCACTTTCAGGTCAACCTCGCGAATGAGCGCGTCTGCGCCTTCCACGAGCGCTTCGGCGCGCAGCGGGTCTCGCAGGACGAGGTCGAGATCGAGTACACGCTGGCGAATGCGGCGATCCGTGAAGCGATGAAGCGCTATGCCCGTTTCCTGCCCGACCCCCTCAAGGTGAGCATCTGACATGGTTCCCTTCCTCGACCTGAAGTCCGTGCAGTTGCAGCAGCGTGCCGAGCTGGTGGCCGCCTTCGAGCGTGTGCTCGATTCGGGCTGGTACATCATGGGCGACGAGCTGAAGCGCTTCGAGCAGGAGTACGCGGCCTACTGCGGCGCGGCGCACTGCGTCGGCGTGGCCAACGGGCTCGATGCGCTGAGCCTCGCGCTGCGCGCGCTCGACATCGGCACGGGCGACGAGGTGATCGTGCCGTCGAACACCTACATCGCGACCTGGCTGGCCGTCACGCACGTCGGTGCGACGCCGGTGCCGGTCGAGCCCGACGAGCACACCCACAACATCGACCCGGCACGCCTCGAGGCCGCCATCACGCCGCGCACCAAGGCCATCATGCCGGTGCACCTGTACGGCCAGCCGGCCGACATGACGCCGATCCTCGAGATCGCGCGCCGCCACCGGCTGCGGGTCATCGAAGACGGCGCGCAGGCCCATGCCGCGCGCTACAAGGGCGAACGGCTGGGCGCACATGGCGACGCGGTGGCCTGGAGCTTCTACCCCGGCAAGAACCTCGGTGCGCTCGGCGATGGCGGGGCCGTGACGACGCACGACGAAGGCGTGGCCGCCCGGCTGCGCGAGCTGCGCAACTACGGCTCGAAGGTGAAGTACCACAACGAGGTGATCGGATACAACTCGCGGCTCGACGAACTGCAGGCCGCGCTGCTGCGCGTGAAGCTGCCGAAGCTCGACGCCGACAACCGGCACCGTGCCGAGGTCGCGCAGCGCTACCTGCAGGGCCTGGCCGGGCTCGACCTGGTGCTGCCGGTGGTGCCGGCCTGGGCCGAGCCGGCCTGGCACCTGTTCGTCGTGCGGCACCGCCAGCGCGATGCGCTCGCGAAGCGGCTGGCCGATGCCGGCATCGGCACCGTGATCCACTACCCGGTCGCGCCGCACCTGCAGCCGGCGTATGCGTCGCTCGGCATCGCCCGCGGTGCGCTGCCGGTGTCCGAAGCGATGCACGCGCAGGTGCTGAGCCTGCCGATCGGGCCGACCCAGACGGTCGAGCAGACCGAGCAGGTGATCCACGCGGTTCGCGACGCCGTGCAGGCGATGGCGGCTGGGGGCTGAACGCGATGAACATCACGACGCTGATCCCCGCCTACAAGACCCGCTACATCCTCGACCTGCTGAACTCGCTGCGCTACCAGACGCGGCCGTCGCAGAAGGTCATCATTTCCGACGACAGCCCGCACGGCGAGTTCCGCGAGGTCTTCTTCTCGGAGCCCTACAAGCCGCTGCTGGCCGGGCTCGACATCGAGTTCCACGAGGGCCCGCGCAACGGCGCCTACGAGAACCTGAAGCACCTGGTGCGGCTGTGGAACGGCCGTTCCGAGTTGCTGCACGTGATGCTCGACGACGACGTGATGTACCCCGAGTTCTACGAGCGCCACCTGGTCGCGCATGCGTCCGCCGATTTCTCGTGCTCGGTGAGCCGGCGCTGGGTGGCCAACGAGCTGGGCCACCCGATGACCGGGCAGCCGGTGCCGGCGGCGATCGCCAACAATGCGAGCCGCATGATCGCGCTGAACGACGACGTGATGTTCATGAGCACGGTGGCCGAGTGCAAGAACTACTTCGGCGAGTTCTCGAACGCGATCTTCCGCGCCGATTGCGCCGACCTGCTGCTGAAGCCGGCGCTCGGCGACGTGTCGTACGCCGGGCTGTGGGACCTGGGTGCGTTCGTCGCGGCCAGCATCCGCCGCCCGCTGTGCCACATCCAGGACCACCTCGGCTACTTCCGCATCAGCGCGGGGCAGAACTCGTCGAACCTCAACAGCCCGTTCATGAAGGGCGCGCACCTGGGCTTCGTCGCGCTGGCCGTCGGCGGCCACCGCATCGGCCGGCTGAGCGGCGAGCTGCTGCAGCAGTGCGCCCGCATCATCCAGCCGGCGTTGAACGTGCGCTACGGCAGCCAGCCGGACATGCAGCCGTTCTGCGCGCTGCTGCCCGACCTGGCGGCGGGCACGGCCGGTGCCGAAGAGCGCTTCATCGCCGCCTGGAACGACTTCCTCGCGACGCACGGCTTCTGAACGCGCCGCGATCATGCTGAAGCTCGATCGCTACAAGACCTGGATCTCGAACAGCAACCCGTTCGAGCTCGAGACCTGGGTGCGGGCGCTGCTGGTGCATTACTTCTTTCATGTATCGGACAAGGCGAGTGTCGAGGTGACGGCCACGCAGGACGGCGCCGCGCGCGTCGTCAACCTGCTGACGCCGACGGTCTTCAAAGGCAGCGGCCGCATCCGGCTCGCGCCGACGGTGGTGTTCGGCGTGCCGCGTTCACCGGGCAGTTATTCGTGCAGCTACATCGAGGCGCGCACGCCGCAGTCGCTGATCGAGATCGGCGACGGCACCACCCTCAACAACCGGGCGGTGATCGTGTCCGAAGGCGCCGGGATCCGGATCGGCCGGCGCTGCCTGATCGGCTCGGAATTCCAGGTGATGGACTCCAACGCGCACCAGCTGGCGCTCGGCCAGCGGCACCTGCCGGACCGGCAGCCGCGACCGGTGGTGGTCGAAGACGAGGTGTTCATCGGCAGCCGCGTGACGCTGCTGAAAGGCTGCCGCATCGGGCGCGGCAGCGTGATCGCGGCCGGCACGGTGGTGCCGCCGAAGTTCGATGCACCGCCGCTGTCGGTGATCGCCGGCAACCCGGCGGTGATCGTCGGGCAGGTGCAGGGTCAGGAAAACGTTTGACAAACCAGGAGACGAAAACATGCACGACGAACTCATCGCATCGGTGGCCAACGACTGGTGGTACTACAACGTCGAACTGGCGCCGGGGCTGATCACCAAGGGCACGCACATGCCGCGCGTGCCGATGATGCCGCGCATGCTGCTGCGCAACGCGAACCTGCAGGGCATGGAGTGCCTGGACATCGGCAGCATGGAGGGCCTGATCCCGACGCTGATGACGCGCCAGGGCGCGAAGCGGGTGCTGGCGACCGACGCGCTGCCGCACTGCGAGAAGAAGATGAACGCGATCAAGACGATCTACGGCGTCAACTTCGATTTCAAGCAGATCGGGCTGCTGTACGACCTGAGTCTGAAGCTGAAGGACGAAGGCGGCTTCGACTTCATCAACCTGTCGGGCGTGCTGTACCACGTGTTCTCGCCGATGCACGTGCTGGCGGGGATCCGGCCGCTGCTGAAGAAGAACGGGCTGATGATCGTGTCGACCAACGTGATGCGCCGCGAGGGTCACACGCTGGAGTACAACCACCGCGGCAACCTGCAGCGCGAGACGAACACCTTCTGGTACCACTCGGTGCCGATGCTCGAATCGCTGATCCGCTTCTTCAAGATGGTGCCGATCGACTGCTACTACTGCCCGCATTCGGACGTGAACCCGGCCAACTTCGCGCCGGGCGTCGACAGCGGCTACATGTCGGTGATGTGCCGCGCGGTCGACGACGCGGACATCCAGGACGGCGACGTCTGGGCCGCCGGCGCGCGGATGGCATCGTGGGAGTTCCTGTCGCTGTGCAACGGCGAGATGATGAACGGGCAGCCCCGTTCGACCATCTCGTACCGCGGCGACCAGGATTCGGGCGGCAAGGCGACGAAGGGCATCGACCTGTTCCAGACGATTGCCGACGAGCGGCATGTGGTGCGGGCGGTGGATGACTCGCGCAATGCGCATACGTTGCGGTTGGCGGATATGTATTGACGGGCGCAAGCGCCATTTCGCATCGAAATTGTCCGAACAGGATGCTCATCTCATCCAATGGCCCGATGGGCCAAGCTATTCTTCCTGAGTCAAATAAACGAGAGTGGTTATGAAGGGAGGCCGTTTTGACTGATTTTTGTCGAGTGTCATCGTGTCGAGCATCTCACTGAGCTTTCTAGTCAGATGCCTTGCAGGCTTCGACTTCTCCTCAGTCGTGGACGGCGGAATCCCATAGGGCATCCCATATGGGAGCGGAAATTCCTTCATGGGATCTGACTCGATTCCGGCGCCTTCAAGCCCGCTCAGAAGCTCCGGTGAAATACCGGTTTCAATGAGATCGGCTAACTGAAATAGTTCTGAAGATGATAGTATATTAGCCGTTTTGGCAAGTGGGCTAAGAAGGGATGATGGCAGCATCGTCTTCTGCACGGCCGATTCCTTCTCGGCCCAAAGATAATACTTCGCTCCTTGTCCTGGATCTTCTTTTTCCATATTTTGTATTATTATTTCCCTGGCATCTTTGCTTGATAAGTGCGTGATGGTCGCGCGATGATGTAGAAATGGCGTGGCATGATAGAGCGCTGGATCCAAAAAGGAAAAGACGGCTCCAGGTTGAATCATTGAGCAATCGACCATGTCTCCGTCGGCCATGCTTGCCATTCCGAGAAGATCCGCTTTCATTTCGCTCGGCAAGGTAATGCTATCCGGGTTAAGGTATGGGTCGGCGATCCACTCGGGACTTGCCATTGGTCTCTCGTTGAGGTAGATCAGAACCGTAAACAATGCTCGATGCATTGGACCTCCATCCTTGTGATACTTATTGTCCGACGTTTTTCTATCAAAGGTGCAGTCTGATTCCATGACGATCCGCCAAGGCTTCTTGATGCAGTATTGATAATCCTTCAAGAAATTCAATATCCCAGTGGTTTCTAGGATGTTTCTATGAAAGTCCTTGAGATCATCTGCATTTTCGTGACATTCTTGCACTGGATGAATATCATTGTGAGGGGGAAGTGACTTCGTTCGTAGCTCAAATTTTATTTGATCGCCTGCAAAAGTCACCGAGCTCGCACCAATAATCAGCGGAATTCCAGCGACTGCATCCTGCCTCAAATCCCGCGCGATAGATGCTATTTTATCTCTGAGTTTCAAGCCTTCAATCCCCAGTTGATCAATGTGAGGGGTTGCCCATATCTGCAGTTGATTCTGGTGTCGAGAAGAAGACTCTGCATTGATGCTGGAATCTATTGGTTCTTTCTGAAGATCGATACCAGGTGATCCTTGGTAGATTACCAGTCCTGCCTTTATGGCTTCATTCAGGTCTGCGGGAATCTGCTTGGCAGCAGATGATTCAAGAGGTAGATTTGGAAGAAGAACCCTTGGCTTTTCGCCATCTTTAGAAAGAGTGCAGTCTGCCAAGTTGGCCCACATTTCCTGTGACACCCGATCGATTGCACTTCCGTCAATGTCTCGGAGATCAATCTGTCCTTGCTCAAATCCAATGAAGAGGGCGCGCCTGGCGTTCTCCGATACATTGGTATATTTTTCAATTTCAACAATGGCCCTTTTGGCCAAGGCGCGACGCTTGGCGAATTCTCGGATCGCCGAGGGACGTTTCGTTGCGCCGTCGGAGGGTGAAGCCGTTGAGTTTTGGCCGAGATGGACTTTCCGGTTGTCGACGCCGCGCATAGAGCATTACCGAGTTGTTAGGATGATCTGAGTGATGGCCATGCCAGCGGCAGTTCCGTGCCGTACGCGCGAAAGTAGGAAAGGAGTGGTAATTCTCACGGTGGAGCCCACTCCATTGTTTTTCTCGGATGGCCGTACCGGTTTATATGACTTGCGGTCTCAAGTCCGAAGTGCAACACCCACTCGCATCAATGCGTGGTTGAGAGTTGACGTTGAGAGTCGGCGTTGCGTATGGCGGCAAATACCCGGATGGGCGAATCCCAGTTGTGCGTTGCGCGAGGGCGGTTGTTCATCTCGTATGCCTCGCGTAAATCAAACCACCCCAGGCAACCGAAACACCGCCACCGCCTCCACCAGCCGTTGCGCCTGCAGCTTCAGGCTCTCCGCCGCTGCGGCACTTTGCTCGACCAGCGCCGCGTTCTGCTGCGTCGCCTGGTCCATCTGCGCGATCGCGCTTCCCACCTGGGCGACGCCGGTGCTCTGCTCGCCGGTGGCGGTGTTGATCTCGGCCATCAGCGCCGTCACGCGGCGGATCGCGTCGACCACCTCGTTCATCGTCGTCCCCGCCTGGTCGACCAGCGCGCTGCCTTGCGCCACGCGGTCGACGCTTGCGCCGATCAGCGCCGAGATCTCCTTGGCCGCTGCCGCGCTGCGCTGCGCCAGCGCGCGCACCTCGCCGGCCACCACCGCGAAGCCGCGCCCCTGCTCGCCGGCGCGCGCGGCCTCCACCGCGGCATTCAGCGCGAGGATGTTGGTCTGGAAGGCGATGCCGTCGATCGTGTCGATGATCGCGGCGATCTGGTTCGAGCTGTCGTGGATGCCCCGCATCGTCTGCACGACGTTCGACACCACCTCGCCGCCCTTCATCGCGACCGAACTCGCACCGTTCGCCAGCTGGTTCGCCTGCACCGCGTTGTCGGCGTTCTGACGCACCGCGGCGCCCAGTTCGTCCATCGACGCCGCGGTTTCCTCCAGCGCCGCCGCCTGCCGCTCGGTGCGCAGGCTGAGGTCGTTGTTGCCATGCGCGATCTCGGCGCTGGCGGTCGCCACGCCCTCGGCATTGGCCCGCACGCCGCGCACCAGCGCAGTCAGCCGCTGCTGCATCTCGGCCAGCGCCAGCAGCAGCAGGCCGGTCTCGTCGCGGCTGCGCGCCTGCACTGCCACCGTCAGGTCGCCTGAGGCCACCGCCTGCGCCACCTGCACCGCCTGGCCGAGCGGGCGGACGATGGTGCGGCTCACGCCGATGCCGACGACGATGCCCAGCAACGTCACGCCGAACATCACCACCAGGCTCAGCCGGATCGCACGCCGCCCTTCGGCCGAGGCCTGCGCCGCGATCTGCGCGCTCTCCGCCGCGATGCGCTGCGCCGCCTCGCCGAGCAGCTTCACCGGCTCGCGGTCCATGCCCTTCACGCCGTTGTCGCCGGCCGCCGGGTCGAAGCCGGCCGCGGTGAAGGCGGCGTAACCCTGCCGGTAGCCCTCGCCCATGCGCGCATGCGCCTGCGCGAACTTCTCCACCAGCGTGCGGCTCTCGCCGTCGGGCAGCGCCTCCCGCAGACGGGCGGCGCCGTCGGCCACCGACCGTTCTTCCTTCTGGAATGCGACCCAGTAGCGCTCGAGCTGCTGCGGATCCTTGCCGCGCAGCAGCGTGTTCTTCCACTCCTGGACCTGCGTCTTGAAGCTGTTCTCGAGCGCGGCCGCCGCGCGCTCGTGCGCCACGTGGGTCTGCACGACGGTGTCGTAGGCGGTGAGGGAGCGGTCGAGCTGGCGGATGCCGAACAGCGCGGCGATCAGCAGCAAGGCGAGCGTGAATCCGAAGGCCAGGGGCAGTTTCAGGTTCAGCTTCATGGCGCGCTCCGTGCTGCTGGGGCGCTCCAAGGATAGACCTGTGGGGTTGACCGCGGGAGGTTTTAAACCAGAAAGCCGAGCGAAGCGCGGGCAGGATCTGCACAGCCAGGCGCTGTCGCGCCTACAAAGTTTGAAGTCGCAGTCGATCGGTTCGCCCGGACAACAGCTCACGGATGGCGATCAATTCCCTGGTCTTCTGCTCGTCCGATGCTTGCTCGACAAGGGACTCGCAAATGGAGAATGCTGTTTCTCTGCGATCGTTGCTGGCCTCCACATCGGTGCCAGGGTGCTCCAAAAGCAGACGGACAGTCAGAACGTCTGCTTGCAAGACAGCCCGCATCAAGGCGGTTTGCCCGTTTGCGTCACGTTGGTTGGGGGCGACCTTGTTTGCAAGCAGGGCCTCAAGCATCGGATGATCGCCTTCGATGGTGGCCAGGAGGAGCGGGAATTCCCCCTTCTTGTTCGACTGGTTGACCATCGTTGAATCCATCGTCGCCAGGACGAGCGCTGCATCGCGGCGATTCTTGTCGCTCATGGCGAGGAGCAAGGCGGAGTTGCCTTGCCGGTCGGTCAGGCTCCAGTCGACGTCGGCGCATGCGACAAAGGCCTGCATCGCCTTCGCCGTGGTGGCGTGCATGGCCGGGGTCCTGCCCTCGCTGTCCGGTGCGTTCGGGTCGCCGCCAGCGTTCAGCACGAAGTCGATGAGACGGGCATGAGTTGCTGCATGGTGCAGTGCAGTCTTGCCATCGCTGTTGCAATGACGCACTGTTGCTCCCTGTTCGACGAGGGCTTGAACAACCTGCCAGTTGTTGTCTTCGGCGGCGATGGACACGAGAAACTCGCATCCAGCCATGAGGTCAGGCCAGTCTCCATTGAGCAGGAACTTGACGCCTCCGATATGCCCTGCCTCGGCAGCCGAGCGCAACGTCTCGCTGGCACACGGCAGTCCCGAAGTCGGTGACCACATGGCTTTCAACTGCCAGTGACGTCCCGCTGCGAGAAGGAGCAGATCCTTCTCCAGCGGACTCATCAGATACGACGGACACTCCATGGCACGCCTCCTGGCCAGCGCCTTGTCGCCAGAGCCGAGGCCATTCTCGATGGCCGCCAGCACCACCGGCAGGAGGTGCATGTCCTGACCGTTGTGGGACGAGACGATCCCCCAAATCAAGGAATTCAATACCTCCTGCTCGATGGGTCTCGACTGACCGGTTGGTGGGGTCGACGAGTTCATCATGCAATGCCGGCACAGCGAGTGAATGACGCTTTCCCTTTCGCAGGTATCCGGGAAACCCAACACAAGAAGATCGGTCAACAGTCGGCTCGATGACATGGACGGAGGCAAGGTGCCCAGCAGTTCGAGCAGGGGAGCCGGGTCGCCGTCTGCCAGCTCGTCGAGGATCTCGGAGAATTTCCCGCCGCCCGTGTAGGGCAGTTCCTCAAGGGCTGACTCTTCGTGAAGCAGTCTGAAGTGATCGACCAGCAGCATCTTCAGGCGCTTGTCGAAATACTCGTCCAGGTCGTAGTCGTAGAAGTGGACGGGTTCCGAGTTCTCGCTTTCCTTGTACTGAACCTTGTAACTGCGCCTGACGGCCCAGTTCGTTCCATCGTAGACGCCGCTGTCCGGCCCCGAGTGCTTCTTCATCCATGTTTTTCGTTCGGGCGATTGAAGCAACTCATTGCGTCGCGGGTTGGCTCTGTCCCTGCCTGCCTCGCTGATCTGGCGGGCAGTCTGTGCAAACGCCGGATCGTGGCGCGTGATCGAGTGATCAGCCCGCGTGCCATTTCCTTCGGCGTTTGCGACCACCAGAGGATGCAGGCCCAGCGGGTATCGATGCCCGTGCGACTCGTCGCACTTCAGGTGGACAAGGGGGAGCACGAGCCAGGAATCGACGACGACCACTTCTGCGTCGTTGTTCGCGGCAAAAGCCTCGCGCGTCGCCATGAAGACTTGCGCATGGTCCGGCATCTCGGGATGCTCGATCACGTGGAGTTCGGTACTGGGGGGCAAGAACAAGTCGACGAGATCTCCGAGATCCTTGGCAAGCGCTCCGAGTTCTGGCTCCTTCAGAAGCGCGTCCGGCAAGGACGCGTAATCCGGATGTCGGTCCTCGCCGTCTGCAGGCGGCATGAACGCCGCGAGAAAGACGGCGGCAGCCTGTGCGTTGTCATTGCAATTCCCGACCTGTCCCTCGGCCAGAAGCTTCATCATGTCGCAGAGAACCTGATTCGGCGTCTTCTGACCGAGGGCGGCCCACATGCGCGTAGATCTCTTGAGTTCGCGCATCTTGCGTTGCAGCTCGCGTGTCTCACCCCTCGAGCCGAAAACGTCGGGTGCCTGGTTGCCACTGCCCATCACGAACATGACGAACTTCGTCCAGTGATTGGCCAGATGGCCCAATGTCAGGCGTCGGAGTTGATCGGATCCTACGACTCTCGTGATCACCTTCGTGGGCACCTCGAGTTTTGCGCGATCCTCCGCGCGTCGGCGCAACCCGACTTCATGAAGGTCGACGGTGCGTTTGACGCGATGCGCTCCGATCATGCCCGGCTCCCGACGCCGACTGGAAGGTCACGAGCGGCAGGCTGCCCATAGAGGCCGCTGCGAAGCAGGGTCAAGATCCCGCGAGCCCGCCGAACAAGGCGACCGAAGGTGTCGGTGAACTGATCGGTGTCTGTGTCGTGCGCTTCGACGGAGGTCCACACCATCAAGTGACCAGAACCCGAATCGATGCTGACGGTCAGCAGCGGATACGCATCGCCTGGCTGGTTCAAGACCAGCAGCGCCTGCAACTGGTCGTCACCGAGTTGGTGGGAGTCCAATGCCAGCATCGCCATCATGCGCACTCGCTTGCATGGATCCGCCTGGACATGAACCTCGATGGTCTCGTCGATCTGAATCGTGTAGGCCTGCGAAGTGGCAATGTCGCTCATGCCGCGGTGGAACGAATCCATGACCGCGGCTGGAACGGAGGGGGTGGGACCGAAAGGTGTCATCTGCCGATACCGTCGAAGCGAGACAGAGCGTCAGCCTCGATGTGCCGTCGCAAGTCATTGGGTTCCCTGTGGGGGGAAACGCAGCCTTCCGGCGGACTTCGGCTCAGGACAAAAGAACTCGATGAGTCGAGCTGCCTGCGTCAGGGGCAGCGCACCGTCGCAAGACCCGCGGTTTGACCGACGAGCTAGATCAACGGGCCACTGCGATGGTTTTCTTCGGTATGCAGGCGGTGCTGCTCGGCGCTGAGGATGGCATCGGACATGTGGGCGACTGTCGCCGCGACACTCGCCGTTGCCGGCTGCGTCGTGTCGTGCGTCAGCACCTCACCCGCAGGCGCCGCCAGCAGTTCGCTCAACTGCACCGCCGGCGCTGCGACCTTCTCCTTCGCAAACCACACATCCGCCATCTGGTGCTGCGCCCCATCGCTCATCGTCACGCTCGACACCAGCCCGAGCAGATTCCCGTGGTCGGTCGCCGTCCCGGCGATCGCATGCAGATCCAGCGACACCACGCCGACGTCGGCCAGCGATTTCAACTCGCCCGCATCCGTCTTGCCGTCGTGGTTCGCATCCACCCACACGCGCAGGTCCTTGAACTGCGCGTCGGCCGCGCTGATCAACCCGTCGTGGTTGCTGTCCAGCGGCGCCAGCGCGGCGTAGCCGTTCGCGGCCCGCGTGCCGTCGGCCAGCCGCGTGCCGATGCCGAACAGCTCGCTGCCGTCGTTGATCGCACCATCGCGGTTGCGGTCCAGCGCCAGCAGCGCCGAGCCGTCGGCGATCCACCCGGTGCGCGCGGCACTGCCGGTCGCCGCGAGGTCGAAGCTCACGCCCTCGCTCGCCGTGCTGGTGTGGATGCCGGTGCCGGCCAGGTCCAGCACGATCGGCGTCACCGACAGCAGCGCCGAGATCTGCGCGCCGGACATCACGCCCAGATCCTCCGGCGTGATCGCGGCCACCTGTTGCAGCGACATGGCGGCGATGTCGGCCGTCTCCAGTGCCACCGTCTGCGCGGTCGTCAGCGCGGCGATGTGGTCGGTGCTCAATCCGGCGATCTGGTCCGTGCCCAGCGCGACGATCTGCGCCGTCGTCAGCGCGGCGAACTGGTGGGTGCTCAACACGCCGATCTGGTCGCTGCCCAGCGCATGGAAGGCCGCGGTGCTCAGCGCCCGCAGGTCCTGCGTCTCGATGGCGGCCACCTGCGTGGCATCCAGCAAGGCCGCCTGCCCGCTGGTCAGCGCGGCGAACTGCGCGCTGCCCAGCGCGACGATCTCATCGGTCGTCAGTGCGGCAACGGCCGCGGCGCCGAGCGCCCGCACCGCGCCTGTGCTCAGCGCGGCCAGGTCGGCCGTCTCCAGCGCGGCCACCTGCGTCGGCGTCAGCGCGGCCGCCTGCGCGGTCGACAGCGCGGCGAACTGCGCGGTGGTCAGCGCGTTCAGGTAGTCGGTCGGCAGCGCCGCGACCTGCGGGCCGGTCAGCGAGGCGATCTGCGCCGTCGTCAGCGCGGCGAACTGGTCCGAGCCGAGCGCCTCCACCTGCGCCGGCGTCAGCGCGCGAAACGCGGCCGAGCTCAGTGCGCGCAGGTCGGCGGTCTCCAGCGCCACCAGTTGATCCGTCGTCAGCGCGGCGGCCTGCGTTGCGGTCAGCGCCGCGGCCTGGGCCGTCGTCAATGCGGCGATCTCGGCCGTCGTCAGCGCGGCGACCGAGGCCGCGCCCAGCGCCTTGATCGCCGCGGTGTTCAGCGCCGCCCAGTCGGCCGTCTCGAGGCTCGCCACCTGCGTCGGCGACAGCGCCGCGACCTGCGCCGACGACAGTGCCGCGAATTGCGCCGTGCCGAGCGCCCGCAGGTCGTCGCTGTTGAACGAGGCCACCTGCGCCGGCGTCAGCGACGCGATCTGCGCGGTGGTCAGCACCGCGAGCTGCGTCGACGTCAGCGCGTCGATCTGCGCGGCATTCAGCGCGCGGAACGCCGCCGAACCCAGCGCGCGCAGGTCGGCCGTCTCGATCGCCGCGACCTGGTCGGTCGACAGCGCCGCAACCTGCGCCGCGCTCAGCACCGCGGCCTGGGCCGTGGTCAGCGCGGCGATCTCGTCGGTCGTCACCGCAGCCAGCGCCAGCGGGTCGATGTTGCGGATCGCGGCGGTGGTCAGCGCCGCCCAGTCGGCCGTCGGCAGCGCAGCCAACTGCGCCGCGCTCAGCGCCGCAGCCTGCGCCGACGTGAGGGCGGCGAACTGCTGCGTCGACATCTGCTGCAGGTCGTCGGTGCCGAGCACCGACACCTGCGCTGCCGACAGCACCGCCACCTGGGCGGTGGTCAGCGCGCCGATCTGTGACGGCAGCAGCCCGTCGATCTGCACCGTCGTCAGCGCGCCGACCTGGGCGGTGCTCAGCAGCGCGATCTGCGTGGAGGTCAACGCATCGAGCTGCGCCGCCGACAGCCCGCGCAACGCGGCCGTCGTCAGCGCGCGCAGGTCCGCTGTCTCCAAGTGAGAAATCTGCTGCGTCGTCAGCGCTGCCGCCTGCGCACTGTTCAGCGCGGCGAACTCGGCGGTCGTCATCGCGTTCAGCGCCGCGGTCGCCATCGCGGCGATCTGCGCCGGCGTCAGCGCCGCCACCTGCTGCGTGGTCAGCAGGCTGATCTCCTGCGTCGTCAGCGCGGCGATCTGCGCGCTGCTCCAGCCGCGGATCGCGGCGGTGGTCAGCGCGCGCAGGTCGGCCGTCTCGAGGTTGGCGGCCTGCGATGTCGTGATCGCGCCGGCCTGCAGCGGCGTCAGCAGCGCGAACTGCGCGGTCGTCAACGCATTCAGCTCGCTGGTCGTCATGCCGGCGATCTGCTGCGTGGTCAGCGCCTGCACCTGGGCATCGGTCAGCCCGGTGGTGTTGGAGGTGCTGACCGGCGGCGTCGGCGTGGCCGAGCTCGCGCTGCCGCCGTCGGACGAGAACAGGTCCCGCCAGGCCGACGGCAGCAACTTGCTGACCAACCACTTGACGAAGCCGAATTTCATGGAGGGAAGGGCAGGGGGGCGGGTGACCGGCGTGGGTACGCGGCACGCACTTCAGGAAGTGCGTGCCGCGTCATCGGTGGCCGTGATCAGATCAGCGGGCCGATGTTCTTCAGGTGCTCTTCGTCGGCCAGCAGCTTGTGGTCGACGTGCACCGCCGCATGCGCCGTGCTCGTCTGCGTCGCCGCCACCGTCGGTGCGCTGCTGCCGGCCAGCACGTCGCCGGTCGGCGCGGCCAGCACGTCGGCCAGCTGCACCGGCAGTTCCTTGGCCGCCGCCGCATCGGTCGCCGCCGCCTTGCCGAACCAGACGTCCGCCATGTCGTGCTTGGCGCCGTCGGTCGTCGTGTAGCTCGACACCAGGCCCAGCAGGTTGCCGTTCTGCACCGTGGTGCCGCTGGCGGCATGCAGGTCCAGCGAGACGATCCCGAAGTCGGCCAGGCCTTTCAGCTCGCCGGCTTCCGAGATGCCGTCCTGGTTGGCATCGACCCACACCTTCAGCTTGTCGAAGTTCGCGTCCGCGGCGGTCAGCTTGCCGTCGTGGTTCGTGTCCTCGATCTTCATGGCCTCGTAGCCGTTGCCGGCGCGGGTGCCATCGGCCTTCACGGTGGCGACGCCGAACAGTTCGGTGCCGTCGTTGATCCTGCCGTCGCCGTTGCGGTCCATCACCAGGATGCCGTCCGTCGAAGACGCCCAGCCCACCTTGTTGGCATGGCCGGTGGCGTTCAGGTCGAAGTTGACACCGTGCGCCGCCGACACCGTCGAGACGCCGTCGCCGTTCAGGTCCAGCACGATCGGCGAGGCCGCCATGAAGGCATCCAGCTGCGGCGACGACATCACCGCGATGTCCGCCCCTTCGAAGGCCGAGATCTGCGTCATCGTCATCGCCGCGATGTCCTGGGTCTCCAGCGCCATCGTCTGCGTGGTCGTCAGCGCGACGATCTGGTCGGTCGTCAGCGAATGCACCTGGGCGGTGGTGAATGCGGCAATCTGCGCCGCGCTCAGCGCCTGGAAGGTGTCGGTCGTGATGGCCATCACCTGGTCGGTGGTCAGCGACTGGATCGCGGCCGTGCTCAGCGCATGGATGTCCGCGGTTTCCAGGTGGCCGATCTGCGTGACCGTCAGCGACTGGACCTGCGCGGTGTTCATCACCAGGAACTGCGACGCAGTGAAGGCGTTCAGGTCGTCGGTGGCCAGGTGCGAGATCTGCGACGTGGTCAGGTTGCTGACCTGGCCGCCCAGCGACGACAGCTGCGTGGTCGTCAGTTCGCCCAGCTGCGCATCCGTCAGCGCGCGCAGCGAGGTCGAGGTCAGCGCACGCAGGTCCTGCGTCTCGATCACCGAGATCTGGTCGGTCGTGATGCCGAGCACCTGGGTCGCCGACAGCGACGCGTAGTGCGCCGTCGTCAGCGCCTGCAGGTCGTCGGTGGCCATCGTGCCGATCTGCGACGCGGTCAGCGCCGCCGACTGCGCGGTGGTCAGCGCAGCGAACTGCGTGCCGGTCAGCGCATTCAGGTCGTCACTCGACAGGCTGGAGATCTGCGTGGTGGTCAGCGAGGCGACCTGCGCCGTCGTCAGCGCGCCGAACTGGTCGGAGCCCATCGCGTCCAGCTGGGCGGTGCTCAGCGAACGCAGCGCCGCGGTGCTCAGCGCACGCAGGTCGTCGGTCTGCAGGGCCGCCATCTGGTCGGACGTGAGGGTCTGCACCTGCGCCGTCGAGAAGACCGCGAACTGGCTGGTGGTCAGCGCGTTCAGGTCGTCGGTGGTCAGCGTGCCGACCTGGCTGGCCGACAGGGCCGCCACCTGGCCGGTGGTCAGCGCCGCCATCTGGTCGGAGGTCAGCGCCGCCAGCTGCTCGGAGTCGAGCGCGCGGATCGCGTTGGTGCTCAGCGCGCGCAGGTCGGACGATTCCAGGTTCGGCATCTGGTCGGACGTCAGCGCATGCGCCTGGGCCGTGGTCAGTGCCGC
Organism: Rhizobacter sp. SG703; assembly: GCF_012275445.1. Taxonomy (GTDB): domain Bacteria; phylum Pseudomonadota; class Gammaproteobacteria; order Burkholderiales; family Burkholderiaceae_C; genus Rhizobacter. Next base: position 266,607 of record NZ_JAAZQK010000003.1, read on the forward strand.
GTACTGGGCGGTCGTCAGCGCGCGCAGGTCGTCGGATTGCAGGCCGGCGATCTGGGTCGGCGTCAGCGACGCCACCTGGGCCGTCGACATCGCCGCGAACTGCGCGGTGCCGAAGGCGTTCAGGTCGTCGGTGACCAGGTTGCTCAGCTGCGCCGTGGTCATCGCGGCCACTTGCGCCACCGTCAGCTGGCCCATCTGGTCGGAGCTCAGCGCATCGATCTGCGCGGTGCTCATGGTGGCGATGGCCGAGGTGCTGATGGCACGCAGGTCCGACGATTCCAGGTGCGGGATCTGGTCGGAGGTCAGTGACGCGACCTGCGCGGTCGACAGGATCGCGAACTGGCTGGTGCTCAGCGCATTCAGCGAGTCGGAGGTCAGCGACGACAGCTGGGTGGTCGTCAGCGCGGCCACTTGCGCGGTCGTCAGCGAGGCGACCTGGTCCGAGGTCAGCGCAGCGAACTGGTCGCTGTTCAGGCCACGGATGCCGGCGGTGCTGATGGCACGCAGGTCGGCCGATTCGAGGTGCGGGATCTGGTCGCTGGTCAGCGCGCCGACCTGCGCGGTCGACAGCGCGGCGAACTGGGCTGTCGTCATCGCACGCAGGTCGTCGGTTTCCAGGCCAGCCACCTGGCCGACCGTCAGCGATGCGACCTGGGCGGTCGACAGCGCGGCGAAGTCGGCGGTGTTCAGCGCATTCAGGTCGGTGCTGGTCAGGTTGGCCAGCTGGGTCGTCGTCAGGCCGGCCACTTGCGCAGTGGTCAGCTGGCCCATCTGGTCGGAGGTCAGCGCGTTCAGCTGGTCGGTGGTCCAGTTGCGGATCGCGGCAGTGCTCAGCGCACGCAGGTCGGCCGATTCCAGCGTCGGGATCTGGTCGGTGGTCAGCGCGGCGGCCTGGGCGGTCGACAGCGTCGCGAATTGCGTCGTCGTCAGCGCGTTCAGGTCGTCGGTGCCGAGTTGCGACAGCTGGGTCGTCGTCAGCGCGGCCACCTGCGCGGTCGTCAGCGCAGCGAACTGGTCGCTGGTCAGCGAGCCGAGCTGGTCGGAGTTCAGCTGGCGCAGCGCCGTGGTGCTGATCGCCCGCAGGTCGGCCGACTCCAGGTTCGGCAGCTGGTCGCTGGTCAGCGCAGCGACTTGCGCGGTCGACAGCGCGGCGAAGTGCGCGGTGGTCATCGCACGCAGGTCGTCCGACTGCAGGCCGGCGATCTGGCCGGCCGTCAGCGAAGCGACCTGGGCGGTCGACAGCGCGGCGAAGTCAGCGGTGTTCAGCGCGTTCAGGTCGTCGCTGACCAGGTTGCTCAGCTGGGCGGTCGTCAGCGCGGCCACTTGCGCTGTCGTCAGCTGGCCCATCTGGTCGCTGGTCAGCGCGTCGACCTGTGCGGTGCTCCAGTTGCGGATCGCGGCGGTGCTCAGCGCGCGCAGGTCCGACGATTCCAGGTGCGGGATCTGGTCGGAGGTCAGCGACGCGGCCTGGGCGGTCGACAGGATCGCGAACTGCGCAGTGCTCAGTGCATTCAGCGAGTCGGAGGTCAGCGACGACAGCTGGGTGGTCGTCAGCGCGGCGACTTGCGCGGTCGTCAGCGAGGCGACCTGGTCCGAGGTCAGCGCAGCGAACTGGTCGCTGTTCAGGCCGCGGATGCCGGCGGTGCTGATCGCACGCAGGTCGGCCGATTCGAGGTGCGGGATCTGGTCGCTGGTCAGCGCGCCGACTTGCGCGGTCGACAGCGCGGCGTAGTGCGCCGTCGTCATCGCCCGCAGGTCGTCGGTCTCCAGGCCAGCCATCTGGCCGACCGTCAGCGATGCGACCTGGGCGGTCGACAGCGCAGCGAAGTCAGCGGTGTTCAGCGCATTCAGGTCGGTGCTGGTCAGGTTGGCCAGCTGGGTCGTCGTCAGGCCGGCCACTTGCGCGGTGGTCAGCTGGCCTATCTGGTCGGAGGTCAGCGCGTTCAGCTGGTCGGTGTTCCACGAACGCAGCGCGGCGGTGCTCAGCGCGCGCAGGTCGGCCGATTCCAGGTGCGGGATCTGGTCGGTGGTCAGCGATGCGACTTGCGTGGTCGACAGGATCGCGAACTGGCTGGTGCTCAGCGCGTTCAGCGAATCGGAGGTCAGCGACGACAGCTGGGTGGTCGTCAGCGCGGCCACTTGCGCGGTCGTCAGCGAGGCGACCTGGTCCGAGGTCAGCGCAGCGAACTGGTCGCTGTTCAGGCCACGGATGCCGGCGGTGCTGATCGCACGCAGGTCGGCCGATTCCAGGTGCGGGATCTGGTCGCTGGTGAGGGCTCCGACTTGCGCGGTCGACAGTGCGGCGTAGTGCGCCGTCGTCATCGCCCGCAGGTCGTCGGTCTCGAGGCCGGCGATCTGGCTGACCTTCAGCGCGGCGACCTGGGCGGTCGTCAGCGCGGCGAAGTCCGCGGTGTTCAGCGCGTTCAGGTCCTCGGTCGTCAGGTTTGCCAGCTGGGTGGTCGTCAGGCCGGCCACTTGCGCGGTCGTCAGCTGGCCCATCTGGTCGGAGGTCAGCGCGTTCAGCTGGTCGGTGTTCCACGAACGCAGCGCGGCGGTGCTCAGCGTGCGCAGGTCGGCCGATTCGAGCACCGGGATCTGGTCGGTGGTCAGCGAGGCGACCTGCGTGGTCGACAGCGCGGCGTACTGCTGCGTCGTCAGCGCGCGCAGGTCGTCGCTGTTCAGCGTCGACAGCTGCGTGGTCGTCAGCGCGGCGACCTGGCCGGTCGTCAGCGCGCCGATCTGGCTCGAGTCGAGGGCGGCCAGCTGGTCGGAGTTCAGCGCGCGGATCGCGGTGGTGCTGATGGCCCGCAGGTCGGCCGATTCGAGGTTCGGGATCTGGTCGGTGGTCAGCGCGCCGACCTGGGCGGTCGTCAGCGCGGCGAACTGGGCGGTACTCAGCGCACGCAGGTCATCGGACTGCAGCCCGGCGATCTGGGTCGGCGTCAGCGACGCGACCTGCGCAGTGCTCAGCGCAGCGAACTGCGCGGTGTTCATCGCGTTCAGGTCGTCGGTGACCAGGTTGCTCAGCTGGGCGGTCGTCAGGCCGGCGACCTGGGCGGTCGAAAGCGTGCCCATCTGGTCGGAGGTCAGTGCGTCGACCTGCGCGGTGCTCCAGTTGCGGATCGCGGCGGTGCTCAGCGCGCGCAGGTCGGCCGATTCCAGGTGCGGGATCTGGTCGGTGGTCAGCGCGGCAGCCTGGGCGGTCGACAGGATCGCGAACTGGTTGGTCGTCAGCGCGTTCAGGTCGTCGGAGCCGAGGCCGGCCAGCTGGGCCGGCGTCAGCGCAGCGACCTGGCCGGTGGTCAGCGCAGCGAACTGGTCGCTGGTCAACGCACCGAGCTGGTCGGAGTTCAGCTGGCGCAGCGCGGCGGTGCTGATCGCCCGCAGGTCGGCCGATTCCAGGTTCGGAATCTGGTCGGTGGTCAATGCAGCGACTTGCGCGGTGTTCAGCGCGGCGTACTGGGCCGTCGTCAGCGCGCGCAGGTCATCGGACTGCAGGCCGGCGATCTGCGTCGGCGTCAGCGCGGCGACCTGCGCGGTGGACAGCGCGACGAACTGCGCGGTGTTCATCGCGTTCAGGTCGTCGGTGACCAGGTTGGCCAGCTGGGCGGTCGTCAGGCCGGCGACCTGGGCAGTCGTCAGCTGGCCCATCTGGTCGGAGGTCAGCGCATCGACCTGTGCGGTGCTCCAGTTGCGGATCGCGGCGGTGCTCAGCGCGCGCAGGTCGGCCGATTCCAGGTGCGGGATCTGGTCGGTCGTCAGCGCGGCGGCTTGCGCGGTCGACAGCGTCGCGAACTGGTTGGTCGTCAGCGCGTTCAGGTCGTCGGTGCCGAGCGTCGACAGCTGGGTGGTCGTCAGCGCGGCGACCTGGCCGGTGGTCAGCGCGGCGAACTGGTCGCTGGTCAGCGAGCCGAGCTGGTCGGAGTTCAACTGGCGCAGCGCCGTGGTGCTGATCGAGCGCAGGTCGGACGATTCGAGGTTCGGCAGCTGGTCGGTGGTCAGCGCGGCGACCTGGGCGGTCGTCAGTGCGGCGAACTGCGCGGTGCTCAGCGCACGCAGGTCATCGGACTGCAGCCCGGCGATCTGCGTCGGCGTCAGCGATGCGACCTGGGCGGTGCTCAGCGCGACGAACTGCGCGGTGTTCATCGCGTTCAGGTCGTCGGTGACCAGGTTGGCCAGCTGGGCGGTCGTCAGGCCGGCGACCTGGGCAGTCGTCAGCTGGCCCATCTGGTCGGAGGTCAGCGCATCGACCTGCGCGGTGCTCCAGTTGCGGATCGCGGCGGTGCTCAGCGCGCGCAGGTCCGACGATTCCAGGTGCGGGATCTGGTCGGTGGTCAGCGCGGCGGCTTGTGTCGTCGACAGGATCGCGAACTGCGCGGTGCTCAGCGCGTTCAGCGAATCGGAGCTCAGCGAGGCGAGCTGCGTGGTCGTCAACGCGGCCACTTGCGCGGTCGTCAGCGACGCGACCTGGTCCGAGGTCAGCGCGGCGAACTGGTCGCTGTTCAGGCCGCGGATGCCGGCGGTGCTGATCGCACGCAGGTCGGCCGATTCGAGGTGCGGGATCTGGTCGCTGGTCAGCGCGCCGACCTGGGCGGTCGACAGCGCGGCGAACTGGGCCGTCGTCATCGCACGCAGGTCGTCGGTCTCGAGGCCGGCGACCTGGGCGACCTTCAGCGCGGCGACCTGGGCGGTCGACAACGCGGCGAAGTCGGCGGTGTTCAGTGCGTTCAGGTCTTCGGTCGTCAGGTTGGCGACCTGGGTCGTCGACAGCGCGGCGACCTGGGCCGTGGTCAGCGCGCCCATGTGGTCGCTGTTCAGGGCGGCCAGCTGGTCGCTGTTCAGCGCGCGGATCGCGGCGGTGCTCAGCGCACGCAGGTCCTGCGTCTCCAGGTTCGACATCTGCGTCGTCGTGATGGCGGCGGCCTGGGCGGTCGTCATCGCGGCGAACTGTGCGGTCGTCAGCGCGTTCAGGTTGCTGGTGTTCAGGCCGTCGACCTGCGGCGTCGAGGTCAGCGCGGCGACCTGGGCGGTCGTCAGCTGGGCCATCTGGTCGGAGGTCAGCGCATTGATCTGGTCGGTGTTCAGCGCGCGCAGTGCGGTGGTGCTGATCGAGCGCAGGTCGGCCGATTCGAGGTTCGGGATCTGGTCGGTCGTCAGCGCGCCGATCTGGGCCGAGTTCATCGCGGCGAACTGCGCGGTGCTCAGCGCACGCAGGTCATCGGATTGCAGCCCGGCGATCTGGGTGGTGGTCAGCGACGCGACCTGGGCGGTGGACAGCGCAGCGAACTGCGCGGTGTTCATCGCGTTCAGGTCGGTGGTGTTCAGGCTCTGCAGCTGGGTGGTCGTCAGGCCGGCGACCTGCGCGGTCGAAAGCGTGCCCATCTGGTCGGAGGTCAGCGCGTCGAGTTGCGCGGTGGTCCAGTTGCGCAGCGCGGCGGTGCTCAGCGTGCGCAGGTCGGACGACTCCAGGTGCGGGATCTGGTCGGTGGTCAGCGCGGCGGTCTGCGCGCTCGACATCGCGGTGAACTGCGCGGTGCTCAGCGCGTTCAGGTCGTCGGAGGCCAGCGACGCGATCTGCGTGGTCGTCAGCGCGGCCACCTGCGTGGTCGTCAGCGACGCGATCTGGTCGGACGTGAGGGCAGCGAACTGGTCGCTGTTGAGGCCGCGGATGCCGGCGGTGCTGATCGCACGCAGGTCCGAGGACTCGATGTTGGGCATCTGGTCGGAGGTCAGCGCGGCGACCTGCGCGGTCGTCAGCGCGGCGTACTGGCCGGTGGTCAGCGCACGCAGGTCATCGGATTGCAGGCCGGCGATCTGCGTCGGCGTCAGCGCGGCGACCTGCGCGGTGGACAGCGCGACGAACTGCGCGGTGTTCATCGCGTTCAGGTCGTCGGTGACCAGGTTGGCCAGCTGGGCGGTCGTCAGTGCCGCCACCTGCGAGGTGGTCAGCTGGCCCATCTGGTCGGAGGTCAGCGCATCGACCTGTGCGGTGCTCCAGTTGCGGATCGCGGCGGTGCTCAGCGCGCGCAGGTCGGCCGATTCCAGCGTCGGGATCTGGTCGGTGGTCAGCGCGGCGGCTTGCGCGGTCGACAGCGTCGCGAACTGGTTGGTCGTCAGTGCGTTCAGGTCGTCGGTGCCGAGCGTCGACAGCTGGGTGGTCGTCAGCGCGGCGACCTGGCCGGTGGTCAGCGCGGCGAACTGGTCGCTGGTCAGCGAGCCGAGCTGGTCGGAGTTCAACTGGCGCAGCGCCGTGGTGCTGATCGAGCGCAGGTCGGACGATTCGAGGTTCGGCAGCTGGTCGGTGGTCAGCGCGGCGACCTGGGCGGTCGTCAGTGCGGCGAACTGCGCGGTGCTCAGCGCACGCAGGTCATCGGACTGCAGGCCGGCGATCTGGGTCGGCGTCAGCGATGCGACCTGGGCGGTGCTCAGCGCAGCGAACTGCGCGGTGTTCATCGCGTTCAGGTCGTCGGTGACCAGGTTGCTCAGCTGGGCGGTCGTCAGGCCGGCGACCTGGGCGGTCGAAAGCGTGCCCATCTGGTCGGAGGTCAGTGCGTCGACCTGCGCGGTGCTCCAGTTGCGGATCGCGGCGGTGCTCAGCGCGCGCAGGTCGGCCGATTCCAGGTGCGGGATCTGGTCGGACGTCAGCGCGGCGGCTTGCGCCGTCGACAGCACGCCGAACTGCGTGGTGCTCAGCGCGTTCAGCGAATCGGTCGTCAGCGACGACAGCTGGCCGGTCGTCAGCGCGGAGATCTGGCTGGTCGTCAGCGAGGCGACCTGGTCCGAGGTCAGCGCGCCGAACTGGTCGCTGTTCAAGCCGCGGATGCCGGCGGTGCTGATGGCCCGCAGGTCGGCCGATTCGAGGTGCGGGATCTGGTCGCTGGTCAGCGCGCCGACTTGCGCGGTGGTCAGTGCGGCGAACTGGGCGGTGCTCAGTGCGCGCAGGTCGTCGGTCTGCAGGCCGGCGATCTGCGTCGGCGTCAGCGCGACGACCTGGGCGGTCGACAGCGCGGCGAACTGCGCGGTGTTGAGTGCGTTCAGGTCGTCGGTGGTCAGATTGGCGAGTTGAGCGGTGGTCAGGCCGGCGACCTGGGCGGTCGTCAGTGCGCCCATCTGGTCGGAGGTCAGCGCATCGATCTGCGCGGTGGTCCAGTTGCGCAGCGCGGCGGTGCTCAGCGCGCGCAGGTCGTTGGTCTCGAGCGTCGGGATCTGGTCGGTGGTCAGCGCGGCGGCTTGCGCGGTCGACAGCGTCGCGAATTGCGTGGTCGTCAGTGCGTTCAGGTCGTCGGTGCCGAGCGTCGACAGCTGGGTCGTCGTCAGCGCGGCGACCTGGCCGGTGGTCAGTGCGGCGAACTGGTCGCTGGTCAGCGAGCCGAGCTGGTCGGAGTTCAACTGGCGCAGTGCGGTGGTGCTGATCGCGCGCAGGTCCGAGGACTCGAGGTTCGGCAGCTGGTCGGTGGTCAGCGCGGCGACCTGGGCGGTCGTCAGTGCGGCGAACTGCGCGGTGCTCAGCGCGCGCAGGTCATCGGACTGCAGACCGGCGACCTGGGTCGGGGTCAGCGCGGCGACTTGCGCGGTCGACAGCGCGGCGAACTGCGCGGTGTTCATCGCGTTCAGGTCGTCGGTGACCAGGTTGGCCAGCTGGGCGGTCGTCATCGCGGCCACCTGCGAGGTGGTCAGCTGGCCCATCTGGTCGGAGGTCAGCGCATCGATCTGCGCGGTCGACAGGTTGCGGATCGCGGCCGAGCTCAGCGAGCGCAGGTCCGACGATTCGAGCGTCGGGATCTGGTCGGTGGTCAGCGCGGCGGCCTGGGCGGTGGTCAGCGCGGCGAACTGGTTGGTCGTCAGCGCGTTCAGGTCGTCGGTGCCGAGCTGCGAGATCTGCGTGGTCGTCAGCGACGCGACCTGCGCGGTCGTCAGCGCGGCGAACTGGTCGGAGCCGAAGGCGCCGAGCTGGTCGGAGTTCAGCGCGCGCAGCGTGGTCGAGCTCAGGGCCCGCAGGTCCTGCGTTTCCATCACGGCCAGTTCGGCGGTGCCGATCGCGGACACGTTGGTCGACGGGATCGCGGCGACCTGGGTCGTCGTCAGTGCCTGGAACTGCGCGGTATTGAACGCGGCCCAGTCCTCGGTCGTCAGCCCGGCAATGGACTTGGTCGACAAGCCGGCGATCTGAGCGGTCGTCAGGAACTGAATGATGCTGGCCATGAAGGGCGTCCTTTGTGTGGAATTCGTTTGCGGGGTTCGGCCGGTGTGCGTACACCTGCTCCAGACCGGACCCAGTCAAACGGGAATATCGGATGGATGGACGGGGCCCTTAAGCTGCAAATGAGGCAGCGATACCGCGTTGTTCGCGCAATCCGTCCGGGTTGGGCCGGTGCTGTTAGATTGCGCGCCATGACCGATTTCACGTTCTACTGGCACGACTACGAAACCTTCGGCCGCGTGCCGCGCCATGACCGGCCGGCCCAGTTCGCCGGCATCCGCACCGATGCCGAGCTGAACGAGCTGCCCGGCGGCGAGCTGATGGTGTATTGCCAGCCGGCGCCCGACTACCTGCCCGATCCGGAGTCGTGCCTGCTGACCGGCATCCTTCCTCAGACCTGCCTGGAACGAGGCGTGCCGGAGCATGCGTTCGCCGATGCGATCGAGGCGCAGCTGGCGCAGCCGGGCACGATCGGTGTCGGCTACAACACGATCCGCTTCGACGACGAGGTGACGCGCCACCTGTTCTGGCGCAACCTGATCGACCCGTATGCCCGCGAGTGGCAGAACCAGTGCGGGCGCTGGGACCTGCTCGACGTGGTGCGGCTGACCTGGGCGTTGCGGCCGGAAGGCATCACCTGGCCGACGCATGACGACGGCCGGCCGTCGTTCAAGCTGGAGCACCTGACGGCCGCGAACGGACTGGCGCACGAGGCGGCGCACGATGCGTTGTCGGATGTGCGGGCGACGATCGCGTTGGCGAAGCTGATCAGGTCGCGCCAGCCGCGGCTGTGGGATTTCGCACTGAAGCTGCGCCGCAAGGACGAGGTGATCCAGGAGATGGGCGTGGGCCGGCCGTTCCTGCACATCTCGGGCATGTACGGCGTCGAGCGTGGCTGCATGGCGCTGGTGTGGCCGCTGGCGCCGCATCCGAGCAACAAGAACGAAGTGATCGTGTGGGACCTGGCGAGCGACCCGTCGGAGCTGTTCACGCTGGATGTCGAGACGATCCGGCTGCGCATGTTCAGCAAGGCCGACGACCTGCCCGAGGGCGTGACGCGCCTGCCGATCAAGACCATCCACATCAACAAGTCACCGATGGTGATCGGCAACCTGAAGACGCTGGGCGATGCGGTGGCCGCAAAGTGGGGCATCGACATCCCCCAAGTCATGGCGCATGCCGAGATCGCCGCGAAGCAGGGGCAGCTGCTGGCCGGCATGTGGCCGGGCGTGTTCGAGCGGCCGCCGGCCGACCGGAAGCCGGATGTTGACGAAGACCTGTATGGCGGCTTCGTTGGCAACGAAGACCGCAAGGCGCTACAGCGGCTGCGCGGGCTGTCGCCGCAGCAGTTGGCCGACAAGCGACCGGCGTTTGCCGATCCGCGGCTGTCGGAGATCCTGTTCCGCTATCGGGCGCGCAATTTCCCCGAGACGCTCAGCGAAGCCGAACAGGCGCAGTGGCTGGAGCACCGGGTGCACAAGCTGCACGACGGGGCAGGAGGCGCGCTGACGCTGCAGGCGTTCTTCGACCGGATCGACGGGCTGCAGGAATCGGAAGCGCTGGCAGAAGACGAGCGGGCGCAGGACATCCTTGGGGCGCTGGTCGACTACGCAACGGAGATTGCGCCTGAGCGGGACTGATGGTTGGCGGGTCCGATGAGTCAGTCCACGAAGCGCGCTGGCGCACGCCATCCCCCAAGCCGATCTTCTCCGTCACCCCAGAAATCGCCCCCAGCCCATCCCCTCCCCACCCGCGCCTTTGCACGCGCTTGCGCGCGCGCAGAACTCAAGCCTCCGAATACTCCTTGATCCGGTCGAAGTTCAGATACTGGTAGACCTTGTCCGAGGCCGCCGTCAGCACCCCCATGTCGGCCATGTACTCGTCCTTCGTCGGGATCCGCCCGAGCTTCGAGCAGATCGACGCCAGCTCGGCCGAGCCGAGGTAGACGTTGCTGTTCTTGCCCAGCCGGTTCGGGAAGTTGCGCGTGCTGGTCGAGAACACCGTCGCGCCTTCCTTCACCTGCGCCTGGTTGCCCATGCACAGGCTGCAGCCCGGCATCTCCATGCGCGCGCCCGCCGTGCCGAGTACGCCGTAGTGGCCTTCCTCGGTCAGCTGGTGCGCATCCATCTTGGTCGGCGGCGCCACCCACAGCTTCACCGGGATGTCGCGCTTGCCCTCGAGCAGCTTGCTGGCCGCCCGGAAATGGCCGATGTTGGTCATGCACGAACCGATGAACACCTCGTCGATCTTCGCGCCCGACACCTCGGACAGCGTCTTCACGTCGTCCGGGTCGTTCGGGCACGCGACGATCGGCTCGTGCACGTCGGCCAGGTCGATCTCGATCACCGCCGCGTAGTCGGCATCCGCATCGCCCTTCAGCAGCTGCGGGTTCGCGAGCCAGGCCTCTTGCGCGGCAATGCGGCGCTCCAGCGTGCGCGCATCGGCATACCCCTGCGCGATCATCCACTTCATCAGCGTGATGTTGCTGTTGATGTACTCGATGATCGGTTCCTTGTTCAGGTGCACCGTGCAGCCGGCCGCCGAACGCTCGGCCGACGCATCGCTCAGCTCGAAGGCCTGCTCCACCTTCAGCTCGGGCAAGCCTTCGATCTCGAGGATGCGGCCCGAGAAGATGTTCTTCTTGCCCTTCTTGTCGACCGTCAGCAGGCCCTGCTTGATCGCGTACAGCGGGATCGCGTTGACCAGGTCGCGCAGCGTGACGCCCGGCTGCATCGTGCCCTTGAAGCGCACCAGCACGCTCTCCGGCATGTCCAGCGGCATCACGCCGGTGGCGGCCGCGAACGCGACCAGGCCCGAACCGGCCGGGAAGCTGATGCCGATCGGGAAGCGGGTGTGGCTGTCGCCGCCGGTGCCGACGGTGTCGGGCAGCAGGAAGCGGTTCAGCCAGCTGTGGATCACGCCGTCACCAGGGCGCAGCGAAATGCCGCCGCGCGTGCTGATGAACTCCGGCAACTCGTGGTGCATCTTCACGTCGACCGGCTTCGGGTATGCCGCGGTGTGGCAGAAGCTCTGCATCACCAGGTCGGCGCTGAAGCCCAGGCAGGCCAGGTCCTTCAGCTCGTCGCGCGTCATCGGGCCGGTGGTGTCCTGCGAGCCCACGCTGGTCATGCGCGGCTCGCAGTAGGTGCCCGGGCGCACGCCCTGCTGCTGGCCGTTGACGACCGGCAGGCCGCAGGCCTTGCCGACCATCTTCTGCGCCAGCGAGTAGCCCTTCTTGGTATCGACCGGGCTCTGCGGCAGGCGGAACAGCGTCGACGGCGCGAGGCCGAGCGCCTCGCGGGCCTTCGCGGTCAGCCCGCGGCCGACGATCAGCGGAATGCGGCCACCGGCGCGCACTTCGTCGAACAGCACCTCGCTCTTGACCTTGAACTCGGCGATCACCTGGCCGTTCTTCAGCGCCTTGCCTTCATACGGGCGCAACTCGACCACGTCGCCCATCGCCATCTGGCTGACGTCGAGCTCGATCGGCAGCGCGCCGGCGTCTTCCATCGTGTTGTAGAAGATCGGGGCGATCTTGTTGCCCAGGCACACGCCGCCGAAGCGCTTGTTCGGCACGTACGGAATGTCTTCGCCGGTGAACCACAGCACCGAGTTGGTGGCCGACTTGCGGCTGGAACCGGTGCCGACGACGTCGCCGACATAGGCCACCAGGTGGCCCTTGGCACGCAGGTCCTCGATGAACTTGATCGGGCCGCGCTTGCCGTCTTCTTCGGGGGTGATGCCCGGGCGCGCATTCTTCAGCATCGCCAGCGCATGCAGCGGGATGTCGGGGCGGCTCCAGGCGTCGGGCGCCGGCGACAGGTCGTCGGTGTTCGTCTCGCCTCCCACCTTGAAGATGCTGACGGTGATCGACGCCGGCACCTCGGGACGCGACGTGAACCACTCGGCATCGGCCCAGCTCTGCAGCACCGCGCGGGCGTGGTCGTTGCCCTTGTCGGCCTTGGTCTTCACGTCGTGGAACTGGTCGAACATCAGCAAGGTGCCCTTCAGGCCCTTGGCGGCGACGGCGCCGACCGCGGCATCGTCCAGCAGGTCGATCAGCGGGCTGATGTTGTAGCCGCCGAGCATCGTGCCCAGCAGCTCGGTCGCCAGCTCGCGGGAAATCAGCGAATTGGATTCGGTGCCGTGTGCGACGGCCGCCAGGTACGAAGCCTTCACCTTGGCCGCGTCGTCGACGCCGGCGGGCACGCGGTGGGTCAGCAGGTAGACCAGGTTCGCGCCTTCGCCGGCCGGCGGCACCTTCAGCAGCTCGATCAGTTCGGCGGTCTGCGCGGCCGACAGCGGCAGCGGCGGGATGCCGAGGGCGGCGCGTTCGGCAACGTGTTGGCGATAGGCTTGAAGCATGCGGTTCTCCGGGGGCAACGAGGTTCAGGTCAGGAAAGGAAAAGCCCTGCAGCCGCATTGCGCGGATCTGCCAGGCGCCGGCCACCGGTCGTCGTCGCGACCCCGGGGCACAAGGAACGAAAAAACGGGGGCAGGGCGCTGGCTCGATCTCCGGAGACCGGCGCTTACTTGCCGGCGGCCGCAGCGGCGGCGCGCTGCTTCTCGTGGACGCAGCCGTCGACCAGGCGCTGGCCGACCTTGGTGTCCATCAGCATCGACTTGTTGGCGATCTGCAGCAGCAGCGCAACGCCCTTGACGTCTTCCAGGCGCAGCGCGCCCGTCGACGACGACACCGGCTTCATCGTGAACAGTTTCTTGCCGAAGGCCACGTCGACATACCCGGGGAATTTCGGGTTGATCGAGACGTCGATCTTCTGGTCGAACTCGCATTCGTACGGGCCGTACAGCGTGCGCTCGGCCGCATCGAGCTGGGCCTGGTCGGCGGCCGGCAGCGTCGCTTCGACCTTCTTGGGCGGCGCCTTCTTCGCGGCGGCAGCAGCCGGCTTCGCGGCCGGCTTGGCCGGCGTGGCGGGATCGGCGGCCATGGCAGCGGCCGAAGTCAGCCCGAAGGCCAGGGCGATGATCAGGTTGCGGGACATCGTGTCGCTCCAACAGTTTGTGAGAAGGAGCGATTGTGGAGGTGGGTGGTGGCACACATCGTGGGCCGACCCGCGTCTTTGAAACAATTTGATGGCTTGTTGCGCACTTGCCGCGCGAGGTCGTGGAAAACGTCACGGCCCCTCCGCGAAGAAGGCCTGCCGCACCTCGATCGGCAGCGGCTGCCCGGTGCGGGCGGCGCGCTCCAGCACGTGCCAGTAATAGCGGTAGCTGGCGCGGTCGTGCAGCGTGTCGCGGTGGCTGATCGGCGCCCACTGCGCCGCCTGGGCCGCCATCAGGATCTCGGTCGCCAGGTCGGTTTCGGCGGCGGTCGGCGCGAACGCATCGACGATGGTGCGGACCTGGTCGGGGTGGATGCTCCACATGCGCAGGTAGCCGAGCTGGCGCGCCGCCTTCGACGCCGCGGCCTGCAGCAGGTCGAGCTTGCGGAATTCGGTGACCACGCAGTGCGACGGCACCTTGCCGTGGCCGTGGCAGGCGGCCGAGATCGCCAGCTTGGCGCGCAGCACCAGCGGGTGCTCGAACTGGCCGGTCGCGCTCATCGCCTGGTGGCCGATCGCGCCGCGGTGCGCCGAGACGAAATCCATCAGCCCGAACGACAGCGACTCGATGCGCGGGTGTGCGGCGAGCGCGTCGACCTCGCGCAGCGCACCGTGCGTCTCGACCAGCGCATGGACCGGGATCTGCCGCTCGAGCCCGTGGCGCACGCACGCGGCGTCGATCGACGAGACCGCGGCCTGCAGCTGCGCGAGGCTCTCGACCTTCGGCACCATCAGGTAGGCGAGCCGCGTGCCGGCCCGGCCGACCAGCGTGTCGACGTCGCCGTCGAACGCCGCTTCGTCGGGCGCATGCAGGCGGGCGCCGACGCGGCCGTGGCGGTTGGCCGCCGACATCACGAACGACGCGACCATCTGTGCATGCTCGGCCTCGCCGCCGACCGGCGCGCCGTCTTCGCAGTCGAGCGTGATGTCGAACACCGGGCCGAGCTCGGCCTGCAGCGCAAGGCTCTTGTGCATGCGGGCTTCGACGCCGGCGTAGTGGTCGCAGACGGGCAAGGCCGGCAGCATCTCGCCGGCGCCGAACAGGATGTCGCGCGGGTGAGTCATGACGACCCCTCGTCCGACGCGTACGTCGGCCACTCCCCCGAGGGGAAGGCGGGCCGGCTTGGGAGCGGCCCGGCGCTCGGCCCGCTCATGCCGCACCTTTCGTCGCGACGATGAACAGCCGCGGGAACGCCAGCAGCAGCCGGCCGTCGGCATGCGCCGGGTAGGCTTCGGCGATGCGGCGGGTGTAGGCATCGAGGAACGACGCGCGCAGCGCCGGCGACAACGGATCGACGAACGGCTTCAGCCCGGTGGCGCGCACCCATTCGACGATCGCGGCGGCGTCGGCCATCGGGTGCTGGTACGCGGTGCGCCACACCTGCACCCGCGCAGCCAGCGGCGCGAGCAGGTCGTAGTAGCCGCCGACGCCGAGCATCGGCGTGCGCCTGGCGTCGGCGTTGCCGATCGGTTCGGCCCACGGCGCGAGCGCGGCGGTCTCCCGCATCAAGCGGTGCGTCGGCTCGTCGCGGTTGTCGGGCATCTGGATCGCGAGCGTGCCGCCGGGTGCCAGCTCGGCGAACAGCCGCGGCAGCAGCGTCGCGTGGTCTGGCACCCATTGCAGCGACGCGTTCGCGTAGATCAGCGCTGCGGGCGACGCGGGCCGCCACACCGAGATGTCGCTCTGCTCGAAAGCGCAGCCCGGCAGGCGTTCGCGGGCGCTGGCGAGCATCGCTTCGGAGGTGTCGGTGCCGACGACCTGCGCGCCGGGGAAGCGACCCACCAGCAGCTCGGTCGAATTGCCCGGACCGCAGCCGAGGTCGAACACCGTGCCGGACGGAATGGAACCCACCTGCGCCAGCAGATCGCGCGCCGGGCGCGTGCGCTCGTCTTCGAACTGCTTGTAGAGGTCGGGATTCCAGTCGCTCATCGGGTGCTCCGTCGAAATCGAGCCGAAAAAAAGGCCGGATGCAGTCCGGCCTTCTCTCGGGCCCGCAGCCGTGCTTACAGCAGGTGCTTGACGCCTTCCTGCTCTTCCTGCAGTTCCTTGAGGGTGAGGTTGATGCGCTCTTGCGAGAACGCGTCGATCGCCAAGCCCTCGACCAGCTTGTACTCGCCGCCGGCGGTGGTGACCGGGAAGCCGAACATCGTGTCCTTCGGGATGCCGTACTGGCCGTCGGACGCGATGCCCATCGTGACCCACTTGCCGTTGCTGCCCAGCGCCCAGTCGCGCATGTGGTCGATCGCGGCGTTGGCGGCCGACGCGGCCGAGCTCAGGCCACGGGCTTCGATGATCGCTGCACCGCGCTTGCCGACGGTCGGCAGGAACGTGTCCTTGTTCCACACGTCGTCGTTGATCAGCTCCTTGACCGACTTGCCGTCGATGGTGGCAAAGCGGTAGTCGGCGTACATCGTCGGCGAGTGGTTGCCCCACACGGCCAGCTTCTCGATGCTCGACACCGGCTTGCCGGTCTTCGCGGCGATCTGCGACGCGGCGCGGTTGTGGTCCAGGCGCAGCATCGCGGTGAAGTTCTTGCGCGGCAGGTCGGGGGCGCTCTTCATCGCGATGTAGGCGTTGGTGTTGGCCGGGTTGCCGACCACCAGCACCTTGACGTTGCGCGACGCGACGGCGTTCAGCGCCTTGCCCTGCGCGGTGAAGATCTGCGCGTTGGCGGCCAGCAGGTCCTTGCGCTCCATGCCGGGACCGCGCGGACGGGCGCCGACCAGCAGCGCGTAATCGGTGTCCTTGAAGGCGGTGTTGGCATCGCCATGCGCTTCCATGCCGGCCAGCAGCGGGAACGCGCAATCGTCGAGTTCCATCATCACGCCCTTCAGCGCCTTCTGGGCCTTCTCGTCGGGGATCTCGAGCAGCTGCAGGATCACCGGTTGGTCCTTGCCCAGCATCTCGCCGGAGGCGATACGGAACAGCAGGGCGTAGCCGATCTGGCCAGCGGCACCGGTGACGGCAACGCGAACGGGTTTCTTGCTCATGGGGAGTCTCCGCAGGGTTCAGTGGTCGATGACAGCGCTGCAAGAAGAGGCTTGGTGCAGCCTGCTGTGCGAGCCCGAAGTGTAGGGGAGTCTAGGTGGCGACCCCGCCCTCTGTCAAGGATCTTATGTCTTATATAAGACATCTTCCAGCAGTCATGGACGGCAAGGGGCGAGCTGTGCTGCAATCGCGGTCTCATGGCCACCTCGCCCCCTTCCTCCGCTGTCGCCGCGCTTGCCGCTGCCGCCGGCGAAGCGCCGCCTGCCGACACCGGCGGGCCGGCCTTCAGCCCGCTGTACCAGCAGATCAAGGGCCTGATCACGCGCAGCCTGCAGAGCGGCGAATGGAAGCCGGGCGAGGCGATCCCGAGCGAGATGGAGCTGGCCGCGCGCTACAAGGTCAGCCAAGGCACGGTGCGCAAGGCGATCGACGCGATGGCCGACGAGAACCTGCTGGTGCGCCGCCAGGGCAAGGGCACCTTCGTCGCGACGCATGCCGAAGAGAAGATCCAGTACCGCTTCCTGCGGCTGATGCCCGACGACGGCGAGATCGGCGGCGCGACACGCCATGTCATCGATTGCCGCCGCCAGCGGCCGGGCGCCGAGATTTCGCGCGCGCTCGAGCTGAAGGCCGGCGACGCGGCGATCCAGATCCGCCGGCTGCTGCAGTTCAAGCGCGTGCCGGTGGTGCTGGACGACATCTGGCTGCCGGCCTCGCTGTTCAAGGGGCTGACGGCCGAGCGCCTCACCGGTTACCGCGGGCCGCTGTACGGCCTGTTCGAAACCGAATTCGGCGTGCGCATGATCCGCGCCGAAGAACAATTGCGCGCGGTCGCGGCCGACGCCGGCGCGGCCGGGCTGCTGGGCGTGCCGGTCGGCGAGCCGCTGCTCAGCGTGGAGCGGCTGTCGCGCACCTATGGCGACAAGCCGGTCGAGCTGCGGCGCGGCCTCTACAACACGCGCTCGCATTACTACAGGAACGAACTCAGCTAGCCGCGAAGGCGCATCATTCGCCCGCGGTTGCTTCGCCGAGCCGCACGCGAACGTGCTGCGTTGCAATAAAATCTTCCGGTTTCGTCTCGCACACAACATGCAAACAAGGTGGGTATGACAGAGATTTCCAAGCCAATCTCCTCACGGAGGCCAGGAACGATGCGCCTGATCGATGCCACCCACTACCGGCTGCCGCTGGCGGGCTGGGTGTCGATCCTGCATCGCGTCAGCGGCCTGCTGATGTTCGTGCTGCTCCCGTTCATCATCTGGATGTTCGACACGAGCCTCACCTCCGAGGTCTCGTACTCGCAGTTCACCGGCGTCTTCATGGGCGGCTTCGGCTTCGTGCCGGCCTGGTTCGTCAAGCTCGCGACGCTCGCGCTGATCTGGGCCTACTTGCATCACTTCATCGCCGGCGTGCGCCACCTGTGGATGGACGCGACCCACTCGGTCAGCAAGGAATTCGGCCGCCAGTCGGCACTGGTCACGCTGGTGCTGAGCATCGCGCTGACGCTGGTCCTCGGCTACAAGCTGTTCTTCTGAGGCGCCACACCATGACACAAAACTATGGTTCCAAGCGCCTGGTCGTCGGCGCGCACTACGGTTTGCGCGACTGGATGGCCCAGCGCGCCACCGCGCTGGTGATGGCGCTGTTCACGGTCGCGTTGATCGTGCAGGTGCTGCTGCCGGGCCCGATGGGTTACGACAAATGGGCGAACATCTTCTCGCGCCAATGGATGAAGGTGCTGACCTTCGTCGTGATCGTCTCGCTCGCCTACCACGTGTGGGTCGGCGTGCGCGACGTGCTGATGGACTACGTGAAGCCGGTCGGCGTCAAGCTGGCGCTGCAGGTGCTCACGCTGGTGTGGCTGGTCGGCTGTGCCGGCTGGGCGATTCAAGTGCTCTGGAGACTGTGACGTGAGCTTTTCTTCCTCTTCGATCTCCAGGCGCAAGTTCGACGTCGTCATCGTCGGTGCCGGCGGTTCGGGCATGCGCGCTTCGCTGCAGCTCGCCCGCGCCGGCCTGAACGTCGCCGTGCTGTCCAAGGTGTTCCCGACCCGTTCGCACACGGTCGCCGCGCAAGGCGGCATCGGCGCGTCGCTCGGCAACATGTCGGAAGACAACTGGCACTACCACTTCTTCGACACCGTGAAGGGCTCCGACTGGCTCGGCGACCAGGACGCGATCGAATTCATGTGCCGCGAGGCGCCGAAGGTGGTCTACGAGCTCGAACACTTCGGCATGCCGTTCGACCGCAACCCCGACGGCACCATCTACCAGCGTCCGTTCGGTGGCCACACCGCCAACTACGGCGAGAAGCCGGTGCAGCGCGCCTGTGCCGCCGCCGACCGCACCGGCCACGCGATGCTGCACACGCTGTACCAGCAGAACGTCAAGGCGCGCACGCACTTCTTCGTCGAGTGGATGGCGCTCGACCTGATCCGCGACGCCGACGGCGACGTGGTCGGCGTCACCGCGCTCGAGATGGAGACCGGCGAGCTGCACATCCTCGAAGCCAAGACCGTGCTGCTGGCCACCGGCGGGGCGGGGCGCATCTTCGCGGCGTCGACCAATGCCTTCATCAACACCGGCGACGGCCTGGGCATGGCGGCGCGTGCCGGCATCCCGCTGGAAGACATGGAGTTCTGGCAGTTCCACCCGACCGGCGTGGCCGGTGCCGGCGTGCTGCTGACCGAAGGCTGCCGCGGCGAAGGCGCGATCCTGCGCAACAGCGACGGCGAGCGCTTCATGGAGCGCTATGCGCCGACGCTGAAAGACCTGGCGCCGCGCGATTTCGTCTCGCGCTGCATGGACCAGGAGATCAAGGAAGGGCGCGGCTGCGGTCCGAACAAGGACTACGTCGTGCTCGACATGACCCACCTCGGGTCCGAGACGATCATGAAGCGCCTGCCCAGCGTGCTGGAGATCGGCCACAACTTCGCGAACGTCGACATCACGAAGGAGCCGATCCCGGTCGTGCCGACCATCCACTACCAGATGGGCGGCATCCCGACCAACATCCACGGCCAGGTGGTCGTGCCGAAGGACGGCGATCCGAACGCGGTGGTCAACGGGCTGTACGCGGTCGGCGAATGCTCCTGCGTCAGCGTGCACGGCGCGAACCGCCTGGGCACCAACTCGCTGCTCGACCTGCTGGTGTTCGGCCGCGCGGCCGGCAACCACATCGTCGACGCGGGGCTGAAGGCGAAGGCGCACAAGCCGCTGCCGGCCGATGCGGCCGAGCGCACGCTGGCCCGGCTGAACAAGTACGAAGCCAGCAGCGGCGGCGAGTACGCGCAGGACGTCGCCAACGACCTGCGCAGTTCGATGCAGAAGCATGCCGGCGTGTTCCGCACGCAGGCGTCGATGGACGAAGGCGTCGAGCAGGTCAAGGCGATCGCCGAGCGCGTGAAGAACATCCACCTGGCCGACAAGTCCAAGGTGTTCAACACCGCCCGCATCGAGGCGCTGGAAGTCGAGAACCTGATCGAAGCCGCGCTCGCGACGATGATCTCGGCCGCCGCCCGCCACGAAAGCCGCGGCGCGCACACCGTCAACGATTACGCCGACTCGCCGGAATTCCCGAACGGCCGCAACGACAAGGTGTGGATGAAGCACTCGCTGTGGTACAGCGAAGGCAACCGCCTCGACTACAAGCCGGTCAAGCTGACCCCGCTGACCGCCGAATCGATCCCGCCGAAGGTCCGCTCGTTCTGAGCCATCGCCACAAGAACGTCGAAAGCATTTCATGACCAAGCGTGTTTTCCAGATCTACCGCTACGACCCGGACACGGATTCGAAGCCCCGCATGCAGACGATCGAGGTCGAGCTCGACGGCAGCGAGCGCATGCTGCTCGATGCGCTGATGAAGCTGAAAGCGGTCGACCCGACGATCAGCTTCCGCCGCTCGTGCCGCGAAGGCGTCTGCGGGTCGGACGCGATGAACATCAACGGCAAGAACGGCCTCGCGTGCCTGACCAACATGCGCACGCTGCCCGATGTCGTCGTGCTGAAGCCGCTGCCCGGCCTGCCGGTGGTGCGCGACCTGATCGTCGACATGACGCAGTTCTTCACGCAGTACAACTCGATCAAGCCCTACCTCGTCAACGACATGCCGCCGCCCGAGAAGGAGCGCCTGCAGTCGCCGGAAGAGCGCGAGGAACTGAACGGCCTGTACGAGTGCATCCTGTGCGCCAGCTGCTCGACGAGCTGTCCGAGCTTCTGGTGGAACCCCGACAAGTTCGTCGGCCCCGCCGGCCTGCTGCAGGCCTACCGTTTCATCGCCGACAGCCGCGACCAGGACACCGCCGGTCGCCTCGACAACCTCGAGGACCCGTACCGCCTGTTCCGCTGCCACACGATCATGAATTGCGTCGACGTCTGCCCGAAGGGCCTGAACCCGACGAAGGCCATCGGCAAGATCAAGGAACTGATGGTCCGCCGGGCCGTCTGACACCGGGATGGCGATGAACGAACTGCTCGACGAACGTGCCCTCAGCAAGCTGCGCTGGCGTTGCCGCCGCGGCCTGCTCGAGAACGATCTGTTCGTCGAGCGGTTCTTCGCACGTCATGAGTCCGCGCTGACAGTCCGGCAGGCCGAGGGGTTGACCCTGCTGATGGATCTGTCGGACAACGACCTGCTCGACCTGTTGCTCGCCCGCAAGGAGCCCGAAGGCGATCTGCTGCGCGACGACGTGCTGGAAGTGCTGAAGTTGATGCGCATCCCGCATCCGGCGCTGAACCACTGACAGCGTGTGTATCAAGTCTTACTACCTCTGAAGGAACGCTCATGACCCCGTCCGACGTGAAAGCCACCCTGTCGTTCTCCGATGGCAGCCCTGCGATGGACCTGCCGGTCTACAAGGGCACGATCGGTCCGGACGTGATCGACATCCGCAAGCTGTACGCGCAGACCGGCAAGTTCACCTACGACCCGGGCTTCCTGTCGACCGCTGCCTGCCAGTCGAGCATCACCTACATCGACGGCGACAAGGGCGAGCTGCTGTACCGCGGCTACCCGATCGAGCAGCTCGCGACCAACTGCGACTACCTCGAAACCTGCTACCTGCTGCTGAACGGCGAACTGCCGAACGAAACCGAGAAGACCGATTTCGTGAAGCTGGTGACCAACCACACGATGGTCAACGAGCAGATGCAGTTCTTCCTGCGCGGCTTCCGCCGCGACGCGCACCCGATGGCGGTGCTGACCGGCCTGGTCGGCGGGTTGTCGGCCTTCTATCACGACAGCACCGACATCAACAACCCGAAGCACCGCGAGATCTCGGCGATCCGCCTGATCGCGAAGATGCCGACGCTGGTGGCGATGGCCTACAAGTACGGCATCGGCCAGCCGTACATCTACCCGAAGAACGACCTGTCGTACTCGGGCAACTTCATGCGGATGATGTTCGCGACGCCCTGCGAGGACTACGAGCCGAACGAGGTGCTGGTGCGCGCGATGGACCGCATCTTCATCCTGCATGCCGACCACGAGCAGAACGCGTCGACGTCGACGGTGCGCCTGTGCGGCTCGTCGGGCACCAACCCGTTCGCGGCCATCGCGGCCGGCGTGGCCTGCCTGTGGGGCCCGGCCCACGGCGGCGCCAACGAGGCGGCGCTGAACATGCTGGAAGACGTGCAGAAGATGGGCGGCGTCGAGAAGATCGGCGAGTTCATCAAGCAGGTCAAGGACAAGAACTCCGGCATCAAGCTGATGGGCTTCGGCCACCGCGTCTACAAGAACTACGACCCGCGTGCCAAGCTGATGCGCGAGACCTGCCACGAGGTGCTGAACGCGCTGGGCCTGCAGAACGACCCGCTGTTCAAGCTCGCGATGGAACTCGAGAAGATCGCGCTGGAAGACGAGTACTTCGTCGCCCGCAAGCTGTACCCGAACGTCGACTTCTACTCGGGCATCGTGCAGCGCGCGATCGGCATCCCGGTCAGCCTGTTCACCGCGGTGTTCGCGCTGGCCCGCACGGTCGGCTGGATCGCCCAGCTGAACGAGATGATCGGCGACCCGGAGTACAAGATCGGCCGTCCGCGCCAGCTATTCCACGGTGCCACGCAACGCAATGTGAAACCCATTGCGCAGCGAGGCTGACCCCGCCGGCAAAGCAGCCTGGACCCCACCCTGCGAAAACCCCGGCCTGGCGCCGGGGTTTTTTGTTGTCCAGCGCCTAAAATCCGCAGTTCGCCTGCGTTCACTTCGGAAACTGTCATGGCCCGCACGCTCTACGACAAAATCTGGGACGAGCACGTCGTCCACACCGAAGACGACGGCACCGCCGTCCTCTACATCGATCGCCACCTGGTGCACGAAGTCACCAGCCCGCAGGCGTTCGAAGGCCTGGACCTGGCGCACCGCAAGGTGTGGCGCCTGTCGGCCAACCTGGCGGTCAGCGACCACAACGTGCCGACCACCGACCGTTCTCACGGCATCGCCGACCCGATCTCGAAGCTGCAGGTCGACACGCTGGACGCCAACTGCGACCGCGTCGGCATCACGCAGTTCAAGATGAACGACAAGCGCCAGGGCATCGTCCACGTGATCGGCCCGGAGCAGGGCGCCACGCTGCCGGGCATGACGGTGGTCTGCGGCGATTCGCACACCTCCACGCACGGCGCCTTCGGCGCGCTGGCGCACGGCATCGGCACCAGCGAGGTCGAGCACGTGCTGGCCACGCAGACGCTGCTGGCGCGCAAGGCGAAGAACATGCTCGTCAAGGTCGACGGCGTGCTGCCGCGCGGCTGCAGTGCGAAGGACATCGTGCTGGCCATCATCGGCAAGATCGGCACCGCCGGCGGCACCGGCTACACCATCGAATTCGCCGGCAGCGCGATCCGTGCCCTCAGCATGGAAGGCCGCATGACGGTCTGCAACATGGCGATCGAAGCCGGTGCGCGCGCCGGGCTGGTCGGTGTCGACGACACCACCATTGCCTACGTGAAGGGCCGTCCGTTCACGCCCGCCGGTCTCGAATGGGATCACGCGGTCGCCTACTGGCGCACGCTGCACACCGACGCCGGCGCGCATTTCGACGCCGTCGTCGAGCTCGACGCGTCGACCATCCGCCCGCAGGTCACCTGGGGCACCTCGCCCGAGATGGTGCTGTCGATCGACGACCGCGTACCCGATCCCGACCGCGAGAAGGACAGCGGCAAGCGCGGCGCGATGGAGCGTGCGCTGCAGTACATGGCGCTGGAACCGAACAAGCCGATCGCCGACATCCTGATCGACAAGGTGTTCATCGGCTCGTGCACCAACTCGCGCATCGAGGACCTGCGCGAGGCCGCGGCCGTCGTGCGCCGCATCGGCGGCAAGCTGGCGTCGAACGTCAAGCTGGCGCTGGTGGTGCCGGGCTCGGGCCTCGTGAAGGAACAGGCCGAGCGCGAAGGCCTCGACGTGGTGTTCCGCGGCGCCGGCTTCGAATGGCGCGAGCCGGGCTGCTCGATGTGCCTCGCGATGAACGCCGACCGGCTCGAGCCGGGCGAGCGCTGCGCGTCGACGTCGAACCGCAACTTCGAAGGCCGCCAGGGTGCGGGTGGGCGCACCCACCTGGTCAGTCCGGCGATGGCGGCTGCCGCGGCCATGCAGGGCCATTTCGTCGACGTGCGTCGGCTGTCCTGAAGGAGACCCGGACCATGCAAGCCTTTCGCATCCACACCGGCCTGGTCGCGCCGCTCGACCGCGAGAACGTCGACACCGACGCGATCATCCCGAAGCAGTTCCTGAAGTCGATCAAGAAGTCGGGGTTCGGCCCGAACCTGTTCGACGAATGGCGCTACCTCGACCGTGGCGAGCCCGGGCAGGATCCGTCCACCCGCAAGCGCAACCCCGATTTCGTGCTGAACCAGCCGCGCTACCAGGGCGCTTCGGTGCTGCTCACGCGCAAGAACTTCGGCTGCGGCTCGTCGCGCGAACACGCGCCGTGGGCGCTCGACCAGTACGGCTTCCGCGCCATCATCGCGCCGAGCTATGCCGACATCTTCTTCAACAACTGCTTCAAGAACGGCCTGCTGCCCATCGTGCTGCCCGAGCACGAGGTGAGCCGGCTGTTCGACGAGGTGAACGCCTTCGTCGGCTACCAGCTGACGATCGACCTGGAGCGCCAGGTCGTCGAGCGGCCGGGCGGAGAGGCGATCCCTTTCGACGTCCAGCCGTTCCGGAAATTCTGCCTGCTCAACGGCTTCGACGACATCGGCCTGACGCTGCGCCACGCCGACAAGATCCGCGCGTTCGAGGCCGAGCGCCTGTTGAAGAAGCCGTGGCTCGCGCAACGCGTCTGAGCCCGACCAACCAAGGAACTGACTCGTGAAGATTGCGATCCTGCCGGGCGACGGCATCGGGGTGGAGATCATGGCCGAGGCCGTCAAGGTGCTCGGTTGCCTCGACCTGCGCTTCGAGATGGAAGAGGCCAAGGTGGGCGGCGCGGCCTATGCCGCGCACGGCCACCCGCTGCCGCCGGCCACGCTCGCGCTGGCCAAGTCGGCCGATGCGGTGCTGTTCGGCGCCGTCGGCGACTGGCAGTACGACAAGCTCGAACGCCACCTGCGCCCGGAGCAGGCCATCCTGGGCCTGCGCAAGAACCTGGAGTTGTTCGCCAACTTCCGCCCGGCGATCTGCTACGAAGAGCTGACCCATGCGTCGACCCTGAAGCCCGAGGTGGTGGCCGGCCTCGACCTGCTGATCATCCGCGAGCTGACCGGCGACATCTACTTCGGCCAGCCGCGCGGCCGGCGCGCGTCGCCCGACGGCGCGTTCGCCGGTGCCGACGAGGCCTTCGACACGATGCGCTATTCGCGCCCCGAGATCGAGCGCATCGCGCACGTCGCGTTCCAGGCCGCGCGCAAGCGCAGCAAGAAGGTGCTGAGCGTCGACAAGGCCAACGTGCTGGAGACCTTCCAGTTCTGGCGCGACGTCGTCACCGAGGTGCATGCGCAGTACCCCGACGTGGCGCTGGAGCACATGTACGTCGACAACGCCGCGATGCAGCTGGTGAAGGCGCCGAAGCGGCTCGACGTGATCGTCACCGGCAACATGTTCGGCGACATCCTCAGCGACGAAGCCGCGATGCTGACCGGCTCGATCGGCATGCTGCCGTCGGCCTCGCTGAACGCGAAGAACCAAGGGCTGTACGAGCCGAGCCACGGCTCGGCGCCCGACATCGCCGGCAAGGGCATCGCGAACCCGCTGGCCACGATCCTGTCGGCCGCGATGATGCTGCGCTTCAGCCTGAACCAGGAAGCGGCGGCGCAGCGCATCGAGGCGGCCGTCAAGGCGGTGCTGGCGAAGGGCCTGCGCACCGTCGACATCCACAGTGAAGGAACCACGAAGGTGGGGACGAAGGAGATGGGCGACGCCGTGGTCGCCCACCTGAAAGCGAACGGCTGATCCGTTCGCTTCTTCCCTCTTTCACGACACGAATTCAACGACAGGAATCAAGATGGCTACGAGATTGGTCGGCCTGGTGGGCTGGCGCGGCATGGTGGGGTCGGTGCTGATCGACCGCATGGCGCAGGAAAACGACTTCGAACTGATCGAGCCGGTGTTCTTCAGCACCAGCAATGCCGGCGGCAAGGCGCCCGCCTACGCGAAGAACGAAACCACGCTGCAGGATGCGAACGACATCGAGGCGCTGAAGCGCTGCGAGATCGTCATCACCTGCCAGGGCGGCGACTACACCAACGAGGTCTACCCGAAGCTGCGCAATGCCGGCTGGAACGGCCATTGGATCGATGCGGCGTCGTCGCTGCGCATGAAGGACAACGCGGTCATCGTGCTCGACCCGGTCAACATGCCGGTGATCAAGAACGCGCTGGCCGCCGGCGGGCGCGACTGGATCGGCGGCAACTGCACCGTCAGCTGCATGCTGATGGGCGTCGGTGCGCTCTACAAGGCCGGCCTGGTCGAGTGGATGAGCACGCAGACCTACCAGGCGGCCTCGGGCGGCGGCGCGCAGCACATGCGCGAGCTGCTGACGCAGTTCGGCACGCTGAACGCCGAGGTGCGCCCGCTGCTCGACGACCCGAAGAGCGCGATCCTCGAGATCGACCGCAAGGTTGCCGCGAAGCAGCGCTCGCTCTCCGGCGCGGAGACCGCCAACTTCGGCGCACCGCTGGCCGGCAGCCTGATCCCGTGGATCGACAAGGACCTGGGCAACGGCATGAGCAAGGAAGAGTGGAAGGGCGAGGCCGAGACCAACAAGATCCTCGGCCAGGGCGCGGGCTTCGGCACGCCGCCGGTGCCGGTCGACGGCTTCTGCGTGCGCATCGGCGCGATGCGCTGCCACAGCCAGGCGCTCACGTTCAAGCTCAAGAAAGACGTGCCGTTGGCCGACATCGAAGCCTTGATCGCCAACGACAACGCCTGGGTCAAGGTCGTGCCGAACACGCGCGAAGCGACGCTGGCGGACCTGACGCCGGTGTCGGTGACCGGCACGATGACGATTCCGGTCGGGCGCTTGCGCAAGATGGCGATGGGGCCGGAGTACCTCGGCGCCTTCACCATCGGCGACCAGCTGCTGTGGGGTGCGGCCGAACCGCTGCGCCGCATGCTGAGGATCCTGCTCGGGCACTGACGAGCGGCATTGACAAGAAGTTACCAATGAAGACGGGGTGTCCGGTTGCGTTGCCTCACTGCAACAGGACACTCCCGGGACGGCCCGAATCCCGCCTCCGGCGGGAATGTCAGCCATTGCATGAGCTTGTCTTCGTATCTAGTTGATGTTATTGTGTTTTCTACTGCGCCTGGGGTGCGTGCTGGTTCCGTTTGAAAAATCATAAGAACTATGCCAATCGACGGGGGCCTTTGCACACTGCCCGCCACCTCCACTTGGGAGACGCCTTGAAAAGAAATTCGCTGTTCGCTCGCCGCTTTGCTCTGACCGGCGTGGCCATCGCTGCCATGTGCCTGTCTGCCACCAACGCCTGGGCGCTCGGCCTCGGACGACTGGCGGTTCAGTCGGCGCTTGGTGAAACCCTGCGCGCGGAAATCGACGTCACCAGTCTGACGCCCGAAGAAGCCTCGAACCTGAACGTGCGCATCGCGCCGCCGGAGTCGTACCGCGCCGCCGGCGTCGACTACAACCAGGTGCTGCCGGCCACGCAGGTCGTGCTGCAGCGCCGTCCCGACGGTCGTGCCTTCCTGAAGGTCACCAGCGATCGCGCGGTGCAGGAGCCCTTCGTCGACGTGATCCTCGAGATCACCTGGTCGACCGGCCGCCTGGTCCGCGAATACACGATGCTGTTCGACCCGCCGTCGACGCGCACGCTGGCCGCCGCGCCGCCGGCCACGTCGCCGGCGCTGTCGTCGGCCACTGAAGCGCCTTCGGCCGCGGCGCCTGCTTCCGCACCGCGCTCGACCCGTCCGGCACCGGCCCCACGCCCCGCGGTCACCGCCGATGCACCACCGGCACCGGCACGCAACACGCCGCGCGTCGCCGCGGCACCGTCCGCCGACACCGGAGCCGAAACCGGCTCGGGCGCCGACGAGTACAAGGTCAAGCCTGGCGACACGCTGTCGCGCATTGCCGGCAACACCAGGCGCCAGGGCGTCTCGCTCGACCAGATGCTGGCGTCGCTGTACCAGGGCAACCCGGACGCGTTCCTGAACAACAACATGAACCGGCTGAAGGCCGGTGCCGTGCTGGCCGTGCCGTCCGCCGAGACCGCGAAGGCCATCACGCCGACCGAAGCGCGCCAGCTGATCCAGGCGCAGAGCGCCGACTTCGGCGCCTACCGCCAGCGCCTGGCGAGCGGCGTGGCACCGTCGAAGGTCGAAGGCGCGTCGCGCCAGACCAGCGGCACCGTGCAGGCCGAGGTCGACGACCGAAAGAAGGCCGCCGCCCCGACGCCCGACAAGCTGACGCTGAGCAAGGGGACCGCGTCCACGCCGGAAGCGAAGGTCTCGAAGGAACTGCAGGCCAAGGAGAATTCGTCGCGCGTCGCCGAACTCTCGAAGAACGTCGAAGAGCTGAAGAAGCTCGGCCAGGCCTCGGCCGGCGCCAAGGCCGGCTCGCCGGCGCAAGCGCCCGCGCCGGCCGCGGTGAACGTGCCGGTGAAGCCGCCGGTCACGCCGCCGCCGGCCCCTGCACCTGCTCCGGTTCCCGCACCTGCCCCGGCGCCGGTCCCCGCACCGGTTCCTGCGCCCGCGCCGGCACCGGTCCAGGCGCCTGCCCCGGCACCGGCACCCGCGCCGGTGATCGAGACGCCGGCCTCGGCCCCTGCCGAAGCCGCGCCGGTCGCTGCCGCGTCGGCGCCCGAGGCCGCCAGCGCGCCGGTCGTCGCTGTCGCGCCGCCGAAGCCCGCGCCGGCTCCTGCACCTGCCCCGGCGCCCGAACCCGGCTTCCTGTCGTCGCTGTTCGATGACAACCTGCCGGCGCTGCTCGGCGGCATTGCCGTGCTGCTGCTCGGCGGTTTCGCGGCGTGGCGCTTCAGCAAGCGCGCGAAGCGCGACAGCGGTGAGACGTCTTTCCTGGAAAGTCGCCTGCAACCGGATTCTTTCTTCGGGGCCAGCGGCGGACAACGCATCGACACGCGTGACGCCGGCGGAGCTTCGTCGTCGATGAGCTACTCGCTGAGCCAGCTCGATGCCATCGGCGACGTGGATCCAGTGGCCGAGGCCGATGTCTACCTGGCCTATGGCCGCGACCTGCAAGCCGAAGAGATCCTGAAGGAGGCCATGCGCGCGAGCCCCGAGCGCCTGGCGATCCGCACCAAGCTGCTCGAGGTCTATGCGAAGCGCCGCGACACCAAGGGCTTCGAACTGCTCGCGACGCAGCTGTTCGGCTTGACCGGCGGCGAAGGCGAAGACTGGGCCAAGGCCCAGGAGATCGGCCAGCAGATCGATCCGGAAAACCCGATGTACCGCCCGGGCGGCGCGCCGTCGACCGGCCAGGGCCAGGCACGACCGTCGGCCGAGGTGCTGGGCGCCAGCACGATGCCGCAATCGGTGCTGCCGTCGCCTTCGGAATTCGGTGCCAGCGGTTCGCACGGCAGCGGGTTCGACACCACCGGCGGTGGCATGGACCTCGACCTCGACCTGGCGCTGCCGAGCGGCTCGGCCGTGTCGGCGCCGCACCTGCCGGAAGAGACCCAGCCGCTGCCGACCGGCGAGGTCGGCCACTCGCTGGACGACATGAGCTTCGACCTGCCGCTGGATCCGCCGCCCCCGCCGCCGCGCGCGGCACCGGCCCCGGCACGCAGCGCGCCGGCCAGCGCACCGATGGACTTCGACCTGTCGAGCATCTCGCTGGACCTCGGCGATTCGACGATCCCTGCGCCGGCCGCGCCGCGCGCCGCCGCGGCTGCACCGGCATCGAGCAACGAGTTCGGCGACATCGACCTGGGCGACACGCCGGACGACGGCTCCGACCCGATCGCGCGCAAGCTCGAACTGGCTGAGGAATTCCGCCAGATCGGCGACATGGAAGGTGCCCGCGACCTGCTGCAGGAAGTGATTGCCAAGGCGAGCGGCGCGACCAAGACGCGCGCTCAAGCCATGCTCTCCGACCTCGGGTGAACGAAGGAACGTGAGCCAAGAGAAGCTGGCCCTCGGTATCAGCTACCAGGGCCAGGCCTACCGCGGCTGGCAGAGCCAGCCGGGCGGGCAGACGATCCAGGACCATCTCGAGCGGGCGTTGTCGCAATTCGCGGCCACGCCCGTTCGCACGATGTGCGCCGGCCGCACCGATGCCGGCGTGCATGCGCTGAACCAGGTGGTGCACCTGCACGCACCGGTCGCGCGCGAGACCGAGTCGTGGATGCGCGGCACCAACCGCTTCCTGCCGCCCGACATCGCGGTGCAGTGGTGCCGGCCGGTGCCCGATGATTTCCACGCCCGCAACAGCGCCCGCGGGCGCCGCTATGCCTACCTGCTGCTCGAGTCGCGCGTGCGCGCGGCCATCGGCGCCGGCGCGGCCGGCTGGGTGTTCCGCCCGCTCGACGGCGATGCGATGCGCGAGGGCGCCGCGCTGCTGATCGGCGAGCATGATTTCAGCGCCTTCCGGGCCGCCGAATGCCAGTCGCCGACGCCGGTGAAGACCTTGCGCGAAATCCGCATCCGGCGCTTCGGCGCGTACTGGCGCTTCGATTTCGACGGCAATGCCTTCCTGCACCACATGGTGCGCAACATCATGGGCTGCCTGGTGGCGATCGGCGCCGGGCAGCGTGCGCCGGGCTGGATGGCCGACGTGCTGGCCTCGCGCTCGCGCAGCGCCGCGGCGCCGACCTTCTCCCCGGACGGGCTGTACTTCACCGGGCCGTACTACGATGCGCGCTTCGAGATCCCGGACCACACGCCGCCGATGGACTGGCTGCCCGGTGGGACGGAGTCGACCACCCCCTGACCCGATCCGATGAGTGCACGCACGCGAATCAAGATCTGCGGCCTGACGCGCGAGGCCGATGTCGATGCGGCCGTCGCGGCCGGTGCCGATGCGGTCGGCTTCGTGCTGTACGAGCGCAGCCCGCGGCACGTCAGTGTCGAGCGCGCGGCCGAGCTGGCGCGCCGGCTGCCGCCCTTCGTCACGCCGGTCACGCTGTTCGTCAATGCCACGCCGGCGCTGATCGCCAGCGCGGTCGCGGCGATCCCGAACCTGCTGGCGCAGTTCCACGGCGACGAGACGCCGGCCGACTGCGCCGCCGCCGGGCGGCCGTTCCTGCGGGCCGCGCGCATGGCGGGGGATTTCGATTTGCTAGACTTCGCGGCTCGGTTCCCGCTCGCCCAGGGGCTGTTGCTCGACGCTCATGTCGACGGGTATGGCGGAGGCGGAAAGGTCTTTGATTGGTCACTCATTCCTCGAAACGTGCGCTCTCCAGTCGTTTTGTCTGGTGGGTTGCATGCCGGAAATGTGATCGAAGGAATTCTTCGGGTGCGGCCCTGGGCCGTTGACGTGAGTTCCGGCGTCGAGGCAGCCAAGGGCATCAAGGATGCCGGGCTGATCCGCCGTTTCTGCCATGCCGTGCGCGAAGCCGACGCCCTTGTCGTCAGCACCGCGGTGGCCACCCCACCCTGAAGCGAGTCAATCCATGTCGAAATACCAGCAGCCCGATGCCAGCGGGCATTTCGGGCCCTATGGCGGCACCTTCGTCGCCGAGACCCTGATCCACGCGCTCGATGAACTGAAGGCGGCCTATGCCGAGGCGCAGCGCGACCCGGCCTTCCTGGCCGAGTACCACAGCGAGCTGAAGCACTTCGTCGGCCGGCCGAGCCCGGTCTACCACGCCGCGCGCATGAGCCGCGAACTGGGCGGCGCGCAGATCTACCTGAAGCGCGAAGACCTCAACCACACCGGCGCGCACAAGATCAACAACACCATCGGCCAGGCGCTGCTGGCCCGCCGCATGGGCAAGCCCCGCGTGATCGCCGAGACCGGCGCCGGCCAGCATGGCGTGGCCACCGCCACCATCTGCGCGCGCTACGGCATGGAGTGCGTCGTCTACATGGGCAGCGAAGACGTCAAGCGCCAGTCGCCCAACGTCTACCGCATGCAGCTGCTCGGCGCGAGCGTGGTGCCGGTCGAGAGCGGTTCGAAGACGCTGAAAGACGCGCTGAACGAAGCGCTGCGCGACTGGGTCACGAACGTCGAGAACACCTTCTACATCATCGGCACGGTGGCCGGCCCGCACCCGTACCCGGCGATGGTGCGCGACTTCCAGCGCGTGATCGGCGACGAATGCCTGCTGCAGATGCCCGAGCTGGCCGGTCGCCAGCCCGATGCGGTGATCGCCAGCGTCGGCGGCGGCAGCAACGCGATGGGCATCTTCTATCCCTACATCGAGCATGCCGGCACGCGGCTGATCGGCGTCGAAGCGGCGGGGCAGGGGCTCGATTCCGGCAAGCATGCCGCGAGCCTCAGCGCCGGCTCGCCCGGCGTGCTGCACGGCAACCGCACCTACCTGCTGCAGGACGAGAACGGCCAGATCATCGAGACGCACTCGATCTCCGCCGGCCTCGACTACCCGGGCGTCGGCCCGGAGCATGCGTACCTGAAGGACACCGGCCGCGCCGAGTACGTCGGCATCACCGACGACGAAGCGCTGAAGGCCTTCCACTACCTGTGCCGCACCGAGGGCATCATCCCGGCGCTGGAGTCGTCGCATGCGGTCGCGCATGCGATGAAGCTCGCGCCGACGATGCGCCCCGACCAGCACCTGCTCGTCAACCTGTCCGGCCGCGGCGACAAGGACATCGGCACCGTCGCCGACCTGTCGGGCCAGAAGGTCTACGCGCAGCCGTCCGAAGCGGGCCAGACCGTCAAGGGGGCCGCATGAGCCGCATCGCCACCCGCTTCAATGCGCTGAAGAAGGAAGGCCGCAAGGCGCTGATCCCGTACATCACCGCCGGCGACCCGTACCCGGACGCGACGGTCGAGCTGATGCTCGCGATGGCCGATGCAGGCGCCGACGTGATCGAACTCGGCGTGCCGTTCTCCGACCCGATGGCCGACGGCCCGGTGATCCAGAAGGCGGCCGAACGCGCCCTTGCGAAGAAGATCGGCATGCCGCAGGTGCTCGACTACGTGCGCGGCTTCCGGGCCCGCAACACGACGACGCCGCTGGTGCTGATGGGCTATGCCAATCCGGTGGAGCGCTACGACCAGCGCCATGGCGCCGACGCCTTCGTGCGCGATGCCGCCGCGGCCGGCGTCGACGGCGTGCTGGTCGTCGACTACCCGCCCGAGGAGTGCGAGGCCTTCGCTGCGCGGCTGAAGGCGGCGCAGCTCGACCCGATCTTCCTGCTCGCACCCACCTCCACCGAACAGCGCATGAAAGATGTCGGCCGCATCGCGAGCGGCTATGTCTACTACGTGTCGCTGAAGGGCGTGACCGGCGCCGGCCACCTCGACACCGACGCGGTGGCCCGGATGGTGCCGCGCATCCAGGCCCATGTGCACGTGCCGGTCGGTGTAGGCTTCGGCATCCGCGACGCCGAGACCGCCATCGCGGTCGCGAAGGTGTCGGATGCGGTGGTCATCGGATCCCGCATCGTGCAATTGCTCGACACCCAGACGCGCGACAATGTCGTCCCCGCGGCCGCGGCGTTCATCGCCGAGATCCGCGCCGCCCTCGATACCCTGAAAGGAGCTCCCGCATGAGTTGGCTCGAGAAACTGCTTCCGCCGAAGATGCAGCAGACGGACCCGAGCGAGCGCCGCACGGTGCCCGAAGGCCTGTGGATCAAGTGCCCGTCGTGCGACACCGTGCTCTACAAGAGCGACCTCGAGCAGAACATCAACGTCTGCCCGAAGTGCGGCCACCACCACCGCATCCGCGCGCGCGCGCGGCTCGATGCCTTCCTCGACGGCGAAGGCCGCTACGAGATCGGCCAGGAGGTGCTGCCGGTCGACGCGCTGAAGTTCAAGGACAGCAAGCGCTACCCCGAGCGGCTCAAGGAATCGCTCGAGAGCACCGGCGAGACCGATGCGCTGGTCGTGATGGGCGGCGCGGTGCTCAGCATCCCGCTGGTGGCGGCCTGCTTCGAGTTCGACTTCATGGGCGGCTCGATGGGCTCGGTGGTCGGCGAGCGCTTCGTGCGCGGCGTCGAGGCGGCGGTCGAGCAGAAGGTGCCGTTCGTCAGCTTCGCGGCCACCGGCGGCGCGCGCATGCAGGAAGGCCTGCTGAGCCTGATGCAGATGGCCAAGACCAATGCCGCGCTGACGTTGCTGGCGAAGGCGAAGCTGCCGTACATCAGCGTGCTGACCGACCCGACGATGGGCGGTGTCTCGGCGAGCTTCGCGTTCGTCGGCGACATCGTGCTGGCCGAGCCGAAGGCGCTGATCGGCTTCGCCGGCCCGCGCGTGATCGAGAACACCGTGCGCGAGAAGCTGCCCGAAGGCTTTCAGCGCGCCGAATTCCTGGTCAAGACCGGTGCGATCGACGGCATCGTCGACCGGCGCGAACTGCGCACGACGATCGCCCGTTCGCTCGCGATGCTGCAGCGCCAGAGCGCCGACGCGGTGGCCTGACACCGAACCTCGCTGCCCCACTGAAAGGCGGCCTCGGCCGCCTTTCCTTCTTCTGACACCACCATGGCCACACCGACCACGCTCGCCGAATGGCTCGCCCACTGCGAGCAGCTGCATTCCAAGGACATCGACATGGGCCTCGAGCGCAGCCTGCTGATCAAGCAGCGGCTGGGCATCGATTTCCAGGTGCCGGTGATCACGGTGGCCGGCACCAACGGCAAGGGCTCGACCTGCGCGATGCTCGAATCGATCGGGCTGCAGGCCGGCTACCGCGTCGGGCTCTACATCAAGCCGCATTTCGTGCACTTCGAGGAGCGCTGCCGGGTGAACGGCCGCAGCGTCGACGCGGCCGAGCTGATCCCGCACTTCCAGGCCGTCGAAGAGGCGCGCGCCGGCATGCCGCTGACCTACTTCGAGTTCACGACGATGGCGATCCTGCGGCTGCTCGCGGGCGCGCCGCTCGACATGGTGATCCTCGAGGTCGGGCTCGGCGGCCGGCTCGACACCGTCAACGCGATCGACACCGACTGCGCGGTGATCACCAGCATCGACATCGACCACACCGCCTGGCTCGGCACCGACCGCGAATCGATCGGCCGCGAGAAGGCCGGCATCATGCGCACCGGCAAGCCGGTGGTGGTCGGCGACCCGATGGTGCCGGCCAGCATCGTCGCGCGTGCCGCCGAGATCGGTGCCGACCTGCGGCTGCTCGGCCGCGATTTCAACTACGCCGGCGACCAGCAGCAATGGGGCTGGGGCGGGCGCGACAAGCGCTTCAACGGGCTCGCGTACCCGGCGCTGCGCGGCGCGAACCAGCTGCTGAACGCATCGGCCGCGCTGGCCGCCTTCGAGGCGCTGCGCGACCGGCTGCCGATCACCGCGCAGGCGGTGCGCAACGGCTTCGCGACGGTCGAGCTGACCGGCCGATTCCAGATCGTGCCCGGCCAGCCGACGCTGGTGCTCGACGTCGCGCACAACCCGCACGCGGTCGGCGCGCTGGCCGAGAACCTCGACCAGATGGGCTTCTTCCCGCGCACGCACGTGGTGTTCGGCGCGATGGCCGACAAGGACCTCGAAGCGATCATCCGCCGCATGGCGCCGCTGGTCGACGCGTGGCATTTCACCGACCTGCCGATCGCGCGGGCGGCCACTGCGGCCGACCTGCAGCAGCTGCACGAACGCCTTGCGCTGAAGGGCCCGGGCCCGGTCACCACATTCCGTCACGCGAACCCCGACGAGGCACTGCGCGCGACGATAGTGACCGCAGACCCGGCTGATAGAATCGTCGTCTTCGGCTCGTTCTTCACCGTGGGCGGCGTGCTGAAGGACGGCATCCCCCGTCTTTCTGCCAAGCACCTGAGCTGATCGCTCTCTGCTCACCTGGAATCAGCTCTTCATGGGTCTGCTGTCCTTCCTGAAGCGCACATCGGGCAATACGTCCAACAGCGCGCCCGAGCGCGCCGCCAAGGCCTCGTCCAAGGCGAAGGCGCCCCCGGTTGCCGACTCCCCCGACAGCGTCGCTCAGGCCCGCACGCGCGCGCGCCAGCGGCTCGTCGGCGCGGCCGTGCTGGTGATCGCCGGCGTGATCGGCTTCCCGCTGTTGTTCGAAACCCAGCCGCGGCCGTTGCCGGTCGACACGCCGGTGGAGCTGCGGCGCGACACCTCGGCCGCACCCACGCCCGCGCCTGCACCGACCGGTGCGCGGGCTGCCGCTCCCAAGCCGGCGCCGCTGCCGCCGAGCGTGATCACCGAGAACGTGCCCGATGCGGGGCGCGAGCCGCCGGCCTCGGCACCGGCCGCGGTGGCCGCGCCGCCGGTCGTGGCCGCGGTCACGCCGAAGCCGACGCCGGTACCCGCACCCGCACCGGTCGAGCGCAAGCCGGCGGAGAAGCCCGCCGAGAAGCCGACCGACAAACCGGCCGACAGACCGACCGACAAACCCGCCGCCAAGCCCAGCGACAGCGCCCGCGTGCAGGCCCTGCTCGACGGCAAGCCCGCGACGCCCGAGGCCGCCGGCCGCTTCGTCGTGCAGGTCGGTGCGTTCGCCGAGCTGACGGCCGCGCGCGACGCCCGCCACAAGGTCGAGAAGCTCGGCCTGAAGACCTACACGCAGGTGGTCGAGACCTCGGCCGGCAACCGCATCCGCGTGCGGGTCGGCCCGTTCGCGTCGCGCGACGAGGCCGACAAGGCCGCCGCGAAGATCAAGACCGCCGGCCTGCCGTCGGCCATCCTGACGCTGTGACGGCGCCGATGGGCTGGGTCGATGCACTATTTCTCGGCATCCTGGGCCTCTCCGTCCTGGTGGGCCTCGTGCGCGGCCTGGTGTTCGAGCTGCTGTCGCTGGTCGGCTGGTTCGCGGCCTGGTTCGCCGCCCAGTGGCTGACGCCGATGGTCGCGCCGCACATCCCGGTCGGCCGCATCGGCTCCGGCATCAACCAGGCGGCCGCGTTCGCGATCACCTTCGTCGCGGCGCTGATCGTCTGGGGCATCCTGGCGCGGCTGCTGCGCTTCCTGATCCACGTGACGCCGTTGAGCCTCATCGATCGCCTGCTCGGCGGCTTCTTCGGGCTGCTGCGCGGCGTGGTCGTGCTGCTGGCCGTCGGCATGGTGGTGGGCATGACACCGCTGGTGACATCGCCGGCCTGGCGCGCATCGGCCGGCGCACCGTGGCTCAATGCGGCCCTGGCGGGCTTGAAGCCACTGCTTCCGCCTCAACTCTCTTCCCACCTGCCCGCATGACGCGGACCGGTTGAACAACGCAAGGACTCTCCCATGTGCGGCATCGTTGGCGTGATCTCGAAGACGCCGGTCAACCAGATGATCTACGACGCGCTGCTGCTGCTGCAGCACCGCGGCCAGGACGCTGCCGGCATCGTCACGATGCAGGGCACCAAGTGCTTCATGCACAAGGCGCGCGGCATGGTGCGCGATGTGTTCCGCACCCGCAACATGCGCGGGCTGCCGGGCACTGTCGGCCTGGGCCAGGTGCGCTACCCGACCGCCGGCAACGCCTACAACGAGGAAGAGGCTCAGCCGTTCTACGTCAACGCGCCGTTCGGCATCGTGCTGGTGCACAACGGCAACCTGACCAACGCGCATTCGCTGAAGCAGGAGCTGTTCGACGTCGATCGCCGCCACATCAACACCGAGAGCGACACCGAGGTGCTGATCAACGTCCTCGCGCACGAGCTCGAAATGGCCGCCCGCAACCTGCCGCTGACCACCGACGAGATCTTCAAGGCCGTCGGCGCGGTGCACAAGCGCATCAAGGGCTCGTACGCGGTGGTCGCGCTGATCGCCGGCTACGGCTTGCTGGCTTTCCGCGACCCGTACGGCATCCGTCCGCTGTGCTTCGGCGAGGTGATGACGCCCGACGGCCCGGACGTGATGGTGGCCAGCGAATCGGTCGCGCTCGAAGGCACCGGCCGCAAGCTGATCCGCGACGTGGCGCCGGGCGAGGCCATCTTCGTCGACCTGGCCGGCAAGATCCACACGCAGCAGTGCGCCGAGAACCCGACGCTGAACCCCTGCATGTTCGAGTTCGTGTACCTGGCGCGGCCCGATTCGGTGATGGACGGCGTGTCGGTCTACCAGGCGCGCCTCAACATGGGCGAGACGCTGGCGCAGCGCCTGATCTCGACGATGCCGCCGAACGAGATCGACGTGGTGATCCCGATTCCCGAATCGAGCCGCCCGTCGGCGATGCAGCTCGCGCAGAAGATCGGCAAGCCGTACCGCGAAGGCTTCGTGAAGAACCGCTACGTCGGCCGCACCTTCATCATGCCGGGGCAGGGCGTGCGCAAGAAATCGGTGCGCCAGAAGCTCAACGCGATCGCGGTGGAATTCAAGGGCCGCAACGTGCTGCTGGTCGACGACTCCATCGTGCGCGGCACCACGTCGAAAGAGATCGTGCAGATGGCGCGCGACGCCGGAGCGCGCAAGGTCTACATGGCGTCGGCCGCGCCGCCGGTGCGCTTCCCGAATGTGTACGGCATCGACATGCCGACCAGCGAAGAGCTGATCGCGCACAACCGCAGCATCGAGGAGATCCGCCAGTTCATCGGCGCCGACGCGCTGATCTACCAGGACGTGGCCGCGATGAAGAAGGTGGTCGGCGCGCTGAACCCGACGCTGAACGGCTTCGAGGCCTCGTGCTTCGACGGCTACTACGTGACCGGCGACGTGACGGCCGCCGATTTCGACGCGATCGCCACGCAGCGCAAGTCGCAGGGCGGCGACGAGGAAGAGAACGCCGACCGCTCGCGCCTCGCATTGCAGAGCGCAACGACGGAGCGCGGCTGATGGCCGGCGCGCCGGCGAAGCGAGGCATTGCGCGCGTCGAGCTGCCGGCCGACGTGCGGCGCGACACGCTGGCCGTGCGCGAAGGCCTGCCGCCGAGCGCGTGGGGCGAGAATTCCGAGGCGCTGTTCCTGACCAGCAGCTTCGTGCAGCCCGACGCGGCGAGTGCCGCCGCGCGTTTCGCGAACGAGGAAGACGCCTTCATCTACTCGCGCTTCGGCAACCCGACGGTGACGATGTTCGAGCGCCGCCTCGCGGCGCTCGAAGGCGCGCAGGCCTGCATCGGCACGGCCAGCGGCATGAGTGCGATCCTGCTGCTCGGCATGGCGCTGCTGAAGGCCGGCGACCATGTGATCTGCTCGCGCAGCGTGTTCGGCTCGACCATCATGCTGTTCGGCCGCGAGTTCGCGAAGTTCGGCGTCGAGACCACGTTCGTGTCGCAGACCGATCCCGACGATTGGCGACGGGCGGTGAAGCCGAACACGAAGCTGCTGTTCGCCGAATCGCCGACCAACCCGCTGACCGAGGTCTGCGACATCCGCGCGCTGGCGCAGATCGCGCACGATGCCGGCGCGCTGCTGGCGGTCGACAACTGCTTCTGCTCGCCGGCGCTGCAGCGGCCGATCGAGTACGGCGCCGACCTGGTCGTGCATTCGGGTACCAAGTACCTCGACGGGCAGGGCCGCGTGATTGCCGGTGCGGTCTGCGGACCGGAGCAGCTGATCAACGACAGGTTCGTGCCGGTGATGCGCAGCGCGGGGATGTCGCTGTCGCCGTTCAACGCCTGGGTGGTGCTGAAGGGCCTGGAGACGCTGTCGATCCGGATGCGGGCGCAAGGCGATCGCGCGCTTGAACTGGCCGGCTGGCTCGAGCGGCAGCCGCAGGTGGCGCGGGTGTTCTACCCCGGCCTGCGTTCGCACCCGCAGCACGCGCTGGCGATGGCGCAGCAATCGGGCTCGGGAGGCGCTGTGGTGTCGTTCACCGTGAAGAGCACCGACGCCACGAACGCGCGCAAGAACGCATTCCACGTGATCGACCAGACGCAGGTCTGCTCGATCACCGCCAACCTCGGCGACACCAAGACCACGATCACGCACCCGGCCAGCACCTCGCACGGCCGCCTGACCGAAGAACTGCGCCAGGCCGCCGGCATCACGCAGGGCCTGGTCCGCGTGGCCGTCGGCCTGGACGACGTGCAGGACCTGAAGGCCGACCTGCTGCGTGGCCTGGCCGGCCTCGATTCCCTTTGATCGAGGGCCTGTTGACACTACGGGAAGGCTCGCGTGACTCATCAAAAGGGCACCCGCAAGGCGCACGGCGCAGCCCAGGCTTGCTGCCTGGACAAGCCGTGCAACGCCGTGGGTGCCCTTTTGATGAGATCACCCTTCGGGCCGGTGCCTGCCAAGGCGCTGGCGCGAGCCTTCCCGTAGTGTTAACAGGCCCTTGTCACCATGACCCGACCGATCCGCACCCGCATCGCCCCGTCGCCCACCGGCTTCCTGCACCTGGGCACGGCCCGCACCGCGCTGTACTCGTGGGCTTTCGCGCGCCACTTCGGCGGTGAGTTCGTGCTGCGCATCGAAGACACCGACGTCGCCCGCTCGACGCAGGATTCGGTCGACCAGATCCTCGCGTCCATGCGCTGGCTCGGGCTCGATTACGACGAAGGCCCGGTCTACCAGATGCAGCGGCTCGACCGTTACCGCGCGGTGGTCGACCAGATGCTGGCCGATGGCCACGCCTACCGCTGCTACACCACGCCCGAGGAGCTCGACGCGATGCGCGAGGCGCAGC
Organism: Rhizobacter sp. SG703; assembly: GCF_012275445.1. Lineage (GTDB taxonomy): Bacteria > Pseudomonadota > Gammaproteobacteria > Burkholderiales > Burkholderiaceae_C > Rhizobacter. Next base: position 306,913 of record NZ_JAAZQK010000003.1, read on the forward strand.
GCGCGCGCGGCGAGAAGACGCGCTACGACGGCCGCTGGCGCCCCGAGCCGGGCAAGACGCTGCCGGCGCCGCCGGCCGGCGTGGACGCGGTGATCCGCTTCGCGAACCCGCAGGACGGCATCGTCCGCTGGGACGACCTGGTCAAGGGCCCGATCAGCATCGCGAACAAGGAGATCGACGACCTGATCATCATGCGGGCCGACGGCGTGCCGACCTACAACTTCGCGGTGGTCGTCGACGACTGGGACATGGCGATCAGCCACGTGTTCCGCGGCGACGAGCATGTGAACAACACGCCGTGGCAGATCAACATCTTCAATGCGCTGAAGGCGCCGCTGCCGCTGTTCGGCCACGTGCCGGTGATCCTCGGCGACGACGGGCAGAAGCTGTCGAAGCGGCGCGGCGCGGTCAGCGTGACGGCGTACGAGGAGAACGGCTTCCTGCCGGAAGCGATGCTGAACTACCTGGCGCGCCTGGGCTGGAGCCATGGCGACGAAGAGCTGTTCACGCGCGAGCAGCTGGTATCGTGGTTCGACGGCACTCACCTGTCGAAGAGTCCCGCGCAATGGGATGCAGCGAAGCTCGCATGGGTCAACGCGCACTACCTGAAGACCATCGACGAGCGCCGCCTGGCCGCGCTGGTGGTGGGGCAGTTCGCGCGCCGCGGCATCAGCGTGTCGGAAGACGAGGTGGCCGCGCGCTGCGGCCTGTTCAAGGACCGCTGCTCGACGACGGTGGAACTGGCCGACTGGCTGCAGATGTATTTCGCCGACGTGGCGCCGAGTGCCGAAGACCTGGCGGCCCACGTGACCGATGCGGTCAGGCCGGCGCTCGCGACGCTGCGCGACAAGTTCGCTGCGCTGAGCGAGTGGAGCAAGCCCGCGATCGCGGCCGCGATCAAGGAGACGCTTGCGGCGCATGGCCTGAAGATGCCGCAGCTGGCGCATGCGGTTCGCGTGCTGGTGTGCGGGCGTGCGCAGACGCCGTCGGTCGATGCGGTGCTCGAGCTGTTCGCGCGCGAAAAAATTCTGGAGCGTCTCCAGAAGGCCTGAAAAATCTGCCTATAATCGTGGTCTTCGCTAGTGAGAACAGCGCAGCGTCTGAAGGTAGCTCGAAAGAGCGGCCGACAGGAAACCCAAGGGGGTATAGCTCAGCTGGGAGAGCGCTTGCATGGCATGCAAGAGGTCAGCGGTTCGATCCCGCTTACCTCCACCAAGACATCGAGTCGGGGTGCGCTGTTCAAAGTGGTGAAGATGTGAAGAGTTTTTGTCCCCTTCGTCTAGAGGCCTAGGACACCACCCTTTCACGGTGATTACAGGGGTTCGAATCCCCTAGGGGACGCCAAGTTTGGCGGGGCTTGCGCAGAGAGTCGACGGCTGAAAGGCTGCGGATCAAAGCGGAAACCCGCTGCGGTAAGAAGAAATTGGAGTGGTAGTTCAGTTGGTTAGAATACCGGCCTGTCACGCCGGGGGTCGCGGGTTCGAGCCCCGTCCACTCCGCCAACCATTCGGAAAGCCCTTGCAAGTCGTTGATTTGCGGGGGCTTTTTCTTTGGTGCTGCTACCCAACCTACATGCATCGGTGCTACCCCGACGACCCTTCGGAGTAGCAAGCGGTGTTGCAGGCCTCAAGGCCAGCAGCTTGCATCGCTGAGCTGCACCGCGGGGTCGATGTCCACCCTCAGCGGAGCATCGACATGAGCACCTCAGCAGCACGCGCCGGCCACCTGGCGTTGGTCAGACCGACATCCACATCCAAATCTCCTTTCCTGCATCGGCGAGGACCCAGGTACTACTTCAAGCGCAAGGTACCTGCGGACTGTCGTGAGCTGTTCGGCGGACAACGGCAGCTCTGGAAGAGTCTTGGCACCGACCAACTCGAGAAGGCGAAGGTCATGCTCGCCGTCGAGGTCACGGAGTTCGACCTGGCAGTGGCCCGGCACCGCAGGGAGCGGGCGGCATGCGCTGCGGGTGTCGTTCCGTTGCGCCACGCCCTAAGCAATGCGCCAACAGTCCCGGCATCAGAGCCTCGTGGCGACGCGACGTCGGCGTCGCTTGCGCACATGGATGTCTTGAAGGCCATCGAGACCGCGTTCGAACGCTTGCGCGGCCTGATGGCCCCCCAGGTGCCACTTGCGCCGACTGCCGTATCGAAACCAGTGCCAGCGCATTCAACAGTGCTGGCGAACCAGCAGCCGGCTACATCGGGCCCGCAGCGAGGTCGAATCCAACCAACCCTTCTGCATCTCTTCGAGGACTGGAAACGCAAACAGGCGCGACCACGCACCATCGGCGCTGTGCAAAAGGCGGTGCTTGAGTTTCACGAGCTTCATGGGGCGCTGTCTATCGAGACCATCAATCGCCAGCACGCGCGCGACTACCGCGATGCGCTCATCGAACGTCGCCTGTCAGACGGCACCATCGAGAACCGCATTGGCTTCCTCTCGACCTTGGTTCGTCACGGTCAGCTGGAAATGGTCGAGCACGTTCTTGCGAATCCGTTCGAGCGCATCGAAATCTACGGAGGGCAAGGCCTGCGAACACCAAAAGACCGGCGCGCGTTCGACGTCGGCGAACTGAACTTGATTTACGCGAGCAGGCTGTACACCCAGAACGACCGACCGCAAGGGCAGTGTGCCGAGGCCGCCTACTGGGCGCCGCTGATGGGCCCGCTCGTTGGCGCGCGCATCGAAGAGGTGGCTCAGCTTCGAATCGAAGACATCCAACGCATCAACGGCAGTTGGTCTCTGCGCATCTGCGACCTCGGCGATGACCAAACCATCAAGACCCCCGGTAGCTTTCGTCGTGTCCCGCTGCACGACGCCCTCGTTCAGCTGGGTTTTCTTAAGTACGCGGCGGAGCAAGCGCGCGCCGGTGCCGGGCGAGTTTTCCCGTCGCTGAGCAATGACAACGCAAACCGCATTTGGTCGAACGCGTTGGGCAAATGGTGGAATCGCTACATCGACGGCATCGGTCTGTCCGACTCACGGCTCGACTATCACTCTTTCCGGTACACCTTCCGCCAGCAGTGCAGCCTTTGCGGCATCGAAAACGAGACGCGGGATGCTCTCACCGGGCACTGGGTGAGCAACAACGACTCCGGCCGGACGTACATGAAGGCGGAGAACCGCCAGTACCCGTATCCGAAGCTGGTGGAAGCGATGAAATCGCTGCGCTACGACGAACTGCAGGTCTCGCACCTGTTCGTCGAGGAGCCGATGGCTGGCGTCGAAGAGGCGCTGCTCCGCTGACGTTGGCGATGCCGGTCGTGAACAGCTTCACGACCGGCGGGCCTCGGCATGGATGACCTGTTCCCGAACGTTGGCTCACCGCCTGGTGACTGCCATCGCCGTGGCCGCGGTCGAAGCTGCAAGCGAGCTCCCTTGGATGTGAGCCGGCTCACATTCGTGAGTAGATGTTGGTCCTGACCTGTGAATGCGCTCACAAAGCCGATGAAACAGGCGTTGCGAGCGCGCGGGGCGGTCGGCACAGTGACGTTCAGTGATGCGCGTCACCCAACCTCGACCTCAACCCCCTTTTGCAACGCAGTCCCAATGGCCATTTCGACCCAGACTCACGCCAGCTCGCCATGCATGCCAGCCGCTCCGATACCGCGCGTTCTTTACCTGCATGAGCGCGACGGCTGGTACTACTTCAAGCGGAAGATTCCCGCCGCCATTCAATGGGCGTTCGGTGGGGCCAAGCAAATCTGGAAGTCCCTGGAGACCTCGAGTCGCGACGTTGCAGTCAAAGCTATCGAGACTCAACGAAAGTCGTTCGACGCCGAGGTGGCGAGAGCCCGTCAGGTGAAAGGTGCCGCTGTCGTGAGGCGCGAACAAGTGCGTCAGCGCGGCATTGGCACAAGCAAGTACCTGCTTGATGCGCACATCGAACCGCTGCTCGACCGTTTCGAGCACGCTCATCTGATTACGGATGACGAGGAGCGCAACGGTCTGTCCGTCGTTGAGCGCGCTGAGCGACACGCGGAATTGGAATCGGCGTTGGCGCAGATGCTCGAGCAAGCGGCGACTGAAGACTTTGCTGGGTACGAAGAGACCGCGCAGGAGCTCTTAACGGGGGAGCAATTGCTCGCGCCTCCAGGCTCCGCCGTCCGTAAGAGCTTCTTGCAGCGCCTGCTGCAAAGAGATATCCACATCGTTGAGGTTCAGCTCGAGAGGCTGCGCGGCAGGGTCACGCCTACGGCGAAGGACGCGCCACCGCCGCCGCGGCGAATGCCGACGATGCTTGACATCCTTGAGCATTGGGCGAGTGATAAAACGAATCAGCGCACTGTCGACACCTACCGAGGGTTTGTAGCCGAGTTCGAGCATGTCGCTGGTGCGTTGCCGTGCGTTGCAATTCAGGGCGAGGATGCCGACACATTGGTGGGGCGACTTGCTGGTCGTGAGTGCTCGCGGGAGACCGCCGAAAACTATCTGGGAGGGCTCGCGACGATTTTCCGGCATGGAATCACCCAGCGGCTCGTACCGCAAGGGAGCCTCAACCCATTCGAACACTGCCACATCGACATCGCAAAGCGCGCGCGTAGTCAGGACCGTCGCGGCTACGAACTGGCGGAGCTCAATGTCTTCTTTACGTCCCGCTTGTACACATCGCACTACCGTCCTCAAGGGCAGGTTTCCGATGCTGGCTTCTGGGCCCCGCTGGTTGCGGCTTTCACTGGCGGGCGCATCGAAGAGCTCTGCCAAGCCAGCGTGCAGGATGTGTCGCGCATCAACGGAGTGTGGACGTTGAGAATCGCTGAACTGGATGAGGGTCAAGCCATCAAGACCGAAGGTAGCTGGCGATACGTGCCAATCCACGAAGAGCTCATTCGTTGTGGGTTCCTGGTCTACGTCGCATCGGTGCGCGGGGCAGGGAAGCAGCAACTGTTCCCGACGCTGCGGAATGACAACAAGTACAAGCTATGGTCAAACGCGTTGGGTAAATGGTTCTCTCGCTACATCGACAGCATCGGCCTGACTGACGACCGCCTTTGCTTCCACAGCTTCAGATTTTCGTTTCGGCAATGGTGTACCCATTCCGGCATCAGCGATGAGGTGCGTGATGCCCTGACTGGGCATTGGGTGTCTGACGCTACGCCGGGGCGGGGCTACATGAGGGTTGCTGAGCGGCAGTATCCGTTCCCGTTGTTGGTCGAGGCCATGCAGTCGCTCCACTACGGCGGGCTCGACCTTAAGCATCTGTACGTGGCAGACCCCATGAAAGGCGTTGAGCCGGCCTTCGGTCAAGATGCGGGCTTCGCCAATGGGTTGCCGGCGGTGAGGCGGAAGAGGGCTTCCGGGCCACAGCGCTGACAGAGCCTCCCGAACCTACCCGACCATTCCACCGGAACCGATGTAAAGCATCTCCATCGGTAGCCCTTCCTCGTCAACCTGCGGCTCGCCCCGCAGGGACCTCACATTGGCCGGGTCCTCTGCGGCAGTGACGTAGGCAACCAGGGCGTCAAGAACGTCGTCCGCCTTAACGAGGGTGCGAGGTTGCTCGCGAAGGACCAGCTGCAATAGCTGAGCCGAGCGAGGCTCTCGACGTAAGAGAAGGTCCAGCCGAGCGCGGATGCCGGCTGACTTGGTCTTGCCGTCCATCAGTGGTGTGCCTCCGTTCAGTGCCCAGAAGCAAACCTCGGGATGCACCTCACGGAAGCGGGCCCGGGCCGAGGCATCAGCGCGCATCAGGGTGTCAGCCTCGTTCACCTTCAGGCAGATACCGAGCGCCTGCTCGGACAGGCTAAGCCCCAGCTCGCTCATGTTCACCTTGCGTGCATCAAGCTTGTCTCTAAGCCGAGTCGCGGCACGGCAGGGGGGCGTAAAGACACACACGTGACGGGGCCCCAGGGTTCGCCGAGCTATCACGTCGCAGGGGCGTCTTGGGCAGTCTTGCCAAGGCAATCCAATGGGGATGTCGACGAACACCCGCTCGGCATCGCGATGGTATTCCGACAGCGCCTCAAGTGAGCTGAATAGGGCGTACTGCAGTTCTCGGTCTTTGCCATCAGTCACCGCAATCCAGCCGAACTTGCAACCGTCAACGCCGACAGCCAGTCCCATATGGCTCCTCCCTCTGCTCACACAAAAGCCTATGAAGCGTTTGGCTTCTCGCCGGCCCGCGCCAATTTCAGGTCCCCAGTTTCCCTTGCTACACGTCTTGCGCCGATGGAGGCGCGTATCAAGGATAAACATGACTGAAGCAAGCCCCCGCCAAGAACTTGCATTGGCGATGGCCGCTGGTGCGGCAGCAGGGCGCATCACGCACTCGCGCCTGATGTCTCCCAAGCAGCTCGAGCGAGTTTCTCGGGAGCGTCCCGAGCTCAAGGCGCAGCTGCAAGGCAGTTGGTGCCTCTGCACGGAAGTGCCTGGTGAGATGTGGCAGCTCGCACTCGCCGCCCGTGCCGAAGGAGTTCCGAACCAAGTGATGGTGGCGCGAGCTCCGTCCGGACGGCCATACATCGTCTTCACCATAAATGCTACTGGGTGGCAACACCGGGTGTGCGTTCCGATGCTGGGCGCGTTGACGGCCCAATGGTTGGGCTCGCTGCGCGACGGCGGGACGATGATGATGTCGGTTGCCGACGCAGCATCGGACCGAACGTTTCTCGCGACATCCGACGTTCCGCTTGCAGCGATTGAGCACCTGATGCAGTGTGAAACTGACCCCCCTGTGGACTTGGTCGGCTTCCTCGAGGAAGCATTCACGCTCGTCGCCTGGAACGCTGCGGCCAGCACTTCAGTCGACGGCGACCGACCGGAAATGCCTACTGAGGTCAGCGTGTCGCTGCTGCTGCCGGCAGAGGTCGAGGCTGCACTGGAACTGCGTACCGAAAGGCACCTTGGGCGCAAGCCGAGCTGACCCAGCCGACTGATTCGACGGGCCCCCTGCCTTGTGGCAGAGGGGCTCGATTCGTTGGACGCGGTGGCGCCGCGCATGGACCGAAAGGTCTTTCCTACGGCTCATGCCGTCGGGGTGATGCCGCAAGAACACCGTCCGTGTTGGGGGCTCTGGTCGGGGGAAGCGACAGGGAGGTTGGTTGAACCACCGTCGTACGCAGTTGTTCTACGTCTGCACATGCTTTGGCGATGCATCTCGCCTTGCCAATTCAGTTTCGACCCGCGCCAAGATGGGGGGCAAATCGGTCCGATTCGCGTATACCTTGGGATAGAGCCGCATCATTGCCTTGAGTTGCCCGTCGAAGTAGACCTCGACAGGCAGTGGATTCGACCATGGGGCCTCGCCGAGTAGCTCTTGAATGGACGGCACTTCTTCGCCAAGTCTCAGCCGTGTCCCCTCAAGTCGAACCGATGGCTGGCGCGTCAAGGCGACAGGCGCTGGCAACCTGTGAACGTGCTGAGCTGCGTCGCGACTAGCTCGCGGTAGGGTCAGCTGGACCTTACCGCGGGCCACGCTGTAGTCAGCCAGGAACTCGGCCTCCTTCAGCTTTTTAAGCGCTTTCCTCAGGTCGCTGCCGAAGTTCTCTTCGGTCGACTTCGTTCCGGTGAGCTCCATCCACTTCGAGACCGAATATGTGAAGAAGGCGTTCGTCCGTCGGTCCTTCAGGCATTCGATGTGTGCCTGCAGCAGCCTGGCCAGCTGGGAGGAACCCAGCTTTCTGCGTTGCTCCAGGTCGATTTGCCCGTACCCCATGTGCTGAAAGAGCCGCACGAATTCGATAGGAATGGACACGCTGCAGCGCACGCCCTGGGTCAGCTTTTCGCGTGCGCGGAACTGCAGGATGCATCCCGAGAAGAGTGGCCACGAGTCCGGTTTGGCGTCGGCCGCGCAGACAGTCAGATGCGAACGCGATAAATCCTTGAGTCGGCGGCGCAACCAGTCACGGTTCTGCTTGTTGTAGGTTTTGGTGAGGATGTCCAAAAGTTCTTTGGCCGAGAACTGGACTTCCACGTAGGCCCGTTGCTGATGGTTGGTCTCGGCGTTCAGCGTCGCCTCGAGGCCAGCAAGCTTCCGGAAGATTGCGAGTAGCACATCCTGGTGCTCGGCAGTCAGGCCCGCGCCCCAACGCCGGATGCGTACATTGCTGGCCACACCCATTTGAACCTCGACCTCTTCCAGAGTGGCCAGCTCGCTCTCGCTGCCGCGCCTGGCCAAACAGAAGAGCGGAGCGCCCGCAAGGCTGCGCGGATAGGGGACCCGACCCTGCCTGCCCGTCGGAAAAATGACATGCGTGCCATCCTTGCTCACGTACGAAGTCCTCGCTCAAGCAAGTCGGCGCGGGCACGCAGGTCTAAAACCGTGGCGCTCGCGACCGCTTCGGCCTTGGCCAGAACTTCGCGTAGTTCGTCTGGTGGCAGTCGTCCGACCAAGTCGGGCGGCAAGCCAGCACCGGTCATCGGCATGACGCCGAGCCTCGCTTTGACCACCTTCTTGATGGCGCTGTCGTACCGCGAGCGGTAGACGTGCAGCCCGGCGGGCGTCACGCTGCTCTTGCTGCGGTATTGGGTGTAGTAGAGGGAAGCCATCCAGCGCTCCATGAGAAGTCGTCTGGACCTATAGACCCGAGTTTTATCTTGCGGTCGGCGCATCCGTTTGACTGACCCAGCCAAGCACAGAAGGAGAGTTTCTCCCCGGCTCGAAAGGGAGTAGCTCCCCGTTCCAGAAAGGGAGTTTCCCCCTACAAGTCGGACGCTAGCCCGCATGAACACTGGAACCGTCAACTGCCGGGCGTGCTGCCTACGACCTCTCTACGACCCATTGGCCGCCCCTGGCGGGTCGCCCGTCGAGCCGGCGCCCTGTTGGGCTTGGCTCGGGCTGACCAAAGCAGCAGCCTGACCCTGCGCCGGGTTGGCGCTCGGGCTCGACGCTCGCAAGAGCCCAGCAGGACGGGGCGAACCTACGGTCAGCCACGCTGAACCCCTTGACGCTCATTTCGTGGCCGCTTCGGGTGAACCAGATGGTCGAGTAACAGCTTGTGTTGGATACTGTCGCAAAACGCTAGCGTTTTCCATACAGGAGTTCCTCGTGGCCGTCACCAAAACTGAAGTCGTCAGCATCCGCGTCCCGCCGGACGTGAAGGCCGCTCTGGTAGCCGCCGCAGAAAAGGAGCGGCGAAGTCTCGCCACCATGGTCGAGGTGATGGTGTTGGAGTACTGCAAAGCTCACGGGGTGGTACAGGGGAGGACGGGAATCGCGCAGTCGCCTCGACGAATCAGAGGCGAACGAAAGTCCGTCGCCTAGCGGACGATGAGTCGAACCAATTCGAGAGCGGGCTGCAGCCGAACTCGACAAGTAACGAGCGCAACGAGAGCGGACGCAGAGCCGCACTTAAAAAAAATCTGGGGAGCTGGGATGGATGTCTTTAAATTCCGCGAACACATCGTCAACGAGTACGAGCAGTTCACGCGCAGTTTTACGCGCATTCGTGCCGATGACATTCGCGAACATGTGAACGCCCAGTACGCCAGCCAAAGGTACTGGCCCGAGCCGCTCATCCAAATCAACCCGAACTACAGGTCGGGTGGCACGGTCGATGAGCTTGTGCAGGCTGGGCAGCTCAGCCCAGAGTGCTCTTCCATCTTCCGTCTGGGAAAGTCAGCAAGTTCTGCCGGTGTCGCGCTGCCCCTGCACAAGCACCAGGGAGAGGCCATCAGCCTGGCGCTTGCCGGCGAGAGCTATGTGCTGACCACTGGAACGGGCTCGGGCAAGTCCCTCAGCTATTTCATCCCGGTCGTCGACGCCTGCCTCAAGGCGAAAAAGGCTGACCCAACACCGCGAACCCGCGCCATCGTCATCTACCCGATGAATGCGTTGGCCAACTCGCAGCTTGAAGAGTTGAAGAAGTTCCTGGGGTCGGACGCAGCAACTCGCGCCGTGAGCTTTGGCCGTTACACCGGACAGGAGTCCGACGAGGAGCGGCAGGCCATGGCCGCCAAGCCACCGGACATTCTGCTGACCAACTTCATGATGCTCGAGCTGCTGATGACCCGGCAGAACGACATCGACAAGGCCGTGATGCGCAACGCCAAGGGCTTGCGTTTCCTGGTGCTCGACGAACTTCACACCTACCGGGGTCGTCAAGGTGCCGATGTGGCTCTGCTGGTGCGCCGCGTCCGCGAAGCGCTGGCCGACGAGCTCATCTGCATCGGCACGTCGGCCACGATGGCGTCCGACGGCAGCCAGATGGAGCGCAATGCAGTCGTCGCAAAGGTGGCGCGCCGGCTGTTCGGCACCCCCATCGCCGACCGAAACGTCATCACCGAGACCCTGCGACGCACGACGCCAGAGAGCCAGACGCTCGAGTCCGTCCGGAATAGCCTGGGCCCGGCCATCCGGGCTGGTGTCCCAACCGACCTCGACTTCAATGCCTTGGCAGCGCACCCGATGTCGGTCTGGGTCGAATTGACGCTGGGCCTGTCCTACAAAGACGACAAGCCACAGCGTGCCCGGCCGCGCACGCTGGCCGATGCCGCCAAGCTGCTGCACGAAGCCTCCAGCGAGCCCATCGAACGCTGCCTGGCCTACCTGCAGCAGTTCATGCTGCGCGCCTATGCCGTCACCGATGGAGCAGGCAAGAGCCTGTTCGCATTCAAGCTCCATCAGTTCATCGCAGGCGGTGGCAAGGTCTACACCACGCTGGAAGAGGCTGGGCGCCGTGCCATCACGCTCGATGGTCAGCAGTTCGTTTCAGGTGACGACGACCGGCAACGGCGCTACTACCACGTGCACTTCTGCCGCGACTGCGGCCAGGAGTACATCCCGGTCTGGGACACGGACGGTCACGAGGGTCGAACCTTCAACGTCCGCAGCATCGAAGAGCGGCAGAGCGACGACGAGCAGGTCAAGTTCGGCTTCCTGATGCCCGATGGACGCGGTCTCTGGGACCCGGAATCCCTGGAGCGCTATCCAGAGTCTTGGCTTGAGGAGCGCGCAGACGGCGAGTGGCGCATCAAGTCTGGTCAACGCAAGTTCGTCCCCCAAGCGCTCAAGGTTCGGCCGGACGGCGGGGTCAGCACCGTCAGCGGCCTGCCAGCTTGGTTCATTCCCGGTGCTTTCCGCTTCTGCCTTGCTTGCGGGGTGTCGCACACGACCTCGGGCAAAGATGCACTGCGCTTGACGTCGCTGTCGGGCGAAGGCCGCAGCTCGGCGACAACCATGCTCACGTTGTCGGCCTTGCGTTACCTGTACGAACAGGACCAGCAACTGTCTGCGGATGCCAAGAAGGTTCTTGGCTTCTCCGATAACCGGCAAGATGCCGCGCTGCAGGCGGGTCACTTCAACGATTTCCTGCAGGTGCTGCTGACGCGGTCGGCGCTGCTTTCGGCGGTGCGTAAGGCGGGTAGTAACGCGCTGTCGGAGAGTGAGGTGGCCAACGCCGTCTTCGAGGCGCTTGGGTTTAACCGCGAAGACCCGTCGGTACGGGCCGAGTACATGCAGCAACCCGAGGTCAAGGGCAACACGCGGCGGCAAGTGCAGGAGGCCATGCGCGGCATCCTCGGCTACCGCAGCTACTTCGACTTGCGTCGCGGTTGGCGCTTCAACAACCCCAACCTGGAACAGCTTGGCCTGATTCGCATCGGCTACCAAGACATCGACGACCTGGCGGCGGATGCCTCCGAGTGGGCCGAGGCGCCACAGGTACTGCAAGCGGCCAACCCGGCCGAGCGGGCCACGGTACTGCGAGCCCTATTTGAATTCATGCGCCAGGGCCTGTGCATTGCCACGCGCTACCTCGACCGCACCGAACTTGAACAGCTACGCACCCAAAGCTACGCCAACCTGTGCGAGCCCTGGGGCTTCACCGAAGACGAGCGGCCGGTGCCGTCCCGTTGGTTTGCTACCTCTCGCCCGCGTGAAGAGACCGACCGCCGGGGTCGCCGCGTACTGGTCGAGGACTTCTTGGTCATCGGCTCCAGCCGCTCGCGCCTGGGCAAGCTGCTTCGTCAGGGCAGCACGTGGGGCGGCAGCAACCCTTACTACAAGCACATCAACGACCAGACCTATCCGGATGTCATCCAGGCGTTGCTGAAGGCTGCAGAGTCCTACGGCATGGTCAAGCGCGAGGAGACAGATTTCGGCGTGTTGGGTTGGCAGCTGAACGGCACCGCGTTGCAATGGGAGCTCGGGTCCGGCGAGAGCAAACGCCAGGCCGAAGACAACGCCTTCTTCCGCAGCCTGTACTTGAACATCGCCGGGCTGCTCGACAGCCCTGTGCATCAGCTCTTCGAATTCGAGGCCCGCGAGCACACCGCCCAGGTTGAGCAAGACGACCGAATGGAGCGCGAGGCACGCTTCCGCTTCACCGATAAGGACCGCGCGGAATGGCGCGGCAAAAACGGCGTCGACCTTGAATGGCTGCCGGTCCTGTTCTGCTCACCCACGATGGAGCTTGGCGTCGACATCTCGTCGCTGAACACCGTCTACATGCGAAACGTGCCGCCCACCCCGGCCAACTACGCCCAGCGCAGCGGCCGTGCCGGGCGTGCAGGGCAACCGGCGTTGGTCATCACGTATTGCGCCAGCCAGTCGCCGCACGACCAGTACTACTTCCGCGACCCGGTGCGCATGGTGCACGGGCAAGTGAATGCGCCGACGCTCGACTTGGCCAACCTGGAACTGGTCAAGAGTCACATGCACGCCATCTGGTTGGCCGAGACCGGCAAGCGCCTGGGCAACAGCGTGCGCGACCTGCTGGACATGAACCTGCCGGAGGCTTTGCCTGTGACCGAGGAGATGGCCACCGAACTGGACAAACCGGAAGCCAAGAAACGCGCGCATCAACGTGGCCTGAAGGTCCTGGGCATGTTGACCAGCGAACTCACGCCCCAGAACGCGCCTTGGTACACCGAGCAGTGGGCCGAGACGGTGTTCCAGCGGGCGTATCACGAGTTCGGCGGAGCCCTCCAGCGCTGGCGTGACCTGTACCGCGCCACAGCGCAAGCCATTGAGCTGAACTTCAAGATTGAAAACAACCCGGCTGCCAGTGAGCGTGAGCGCCGCGAGGCCCAGCAGCGCCACAACGAAGCTCGCAAGCAGCGCGACCTGCTTCTGGCTGGTGACAGCGCCTTTAACAGCGACTTTTACACCTACCGCTACCTGGCCAGCCAAGGCTTCCTGCCGGGCTACAACTTCCCGCGCTTGCCGCTGTTGGCCTACTTGCCTGCGCGGCGCGGCTCCATTGGCCGCGAGAGCTTTCTGTCGCGCCCGCGATTCCTGGCGCTGGGCGAGTTCGGCCCTTACAGCCTCATCTATCACGAGGGCAGCCAGTACCGCGTTATCAAAGCGCTGCTGACCATCACGGGTTCAGACCAGGTCAGTGAAGGCGCCAAGCTGCCCACCGAGATTGCTCGCCTGTGCCCGGCTTGCGGCTATGGGCACTTCCGCTCGCAGCGCGATGCCGACCGCTGTGTGTCCTGCGGTGCCTCGCTGTCCGGAGCCCAGGAAATCAAGAACCTGTACCGTATCGAAAACGTCTCGACCAAACGCGCCGAACGCATCACAGCCAACGAGGAGGAGCGGGTGCGCCAGGGTTACGAGATGCAGACCACGCTGCAGTTCGCCCTGGCCGAAGGCAAGTTGCAGATGGTCACCACGGTGGTCGAGGACGACCAGGGGCCGCTGCTTGAAATGCAGTACGGTCCAGCGGCAACCGTCTGGCGCATGAATTTCGGTTGGCGTCGGCGCAAAGAGAAGTCCATCCAGGGATTCATGATGAATCCTGTGACGGGCCACTGGGTAGGCGGTGTCGACGACGGCAATGGAGAGAAGGAGGGCGAAGCGGAGGCACCGCCGGACAAGACACCACCACAGCGCATCGTCCCCTACGTCGAAGACCGGCGGAACATTCTCATCGTGCGCCCGCACTACCGCCTGGGCGAACTCTCGGCCGACACGCTGACCACCCTGCAGTACGCGCTCAAGCGCGGCATTGAAGCGGTCTACCAGCTCGAAGAGAGCGAGTTGATGGCCGAGCCGCTGCCCACGCGCGACAACCGCCAGTCCATCCTTCTGTTCGAGGCTGCCGAAGGCGGTGCGGGCGTGCTGACTCGCCTGGCCACCGAGCCTGACGCTTTAGCAGCCGTTGCTGCGAAGGCCCTCGAGGTTCTGCACTTCATGCCTCCTTCGACCGGCCAGGTTTGGTCCAAAAAGACGCTGACCGAAGAGCTCGACCACGACGGCAAGCCCTTGTGCGAGGCCGGCTGCTACCGCTGCCTGCTGTCGTACTACAACCAACCCGACCACACTCTCATCGACCGCAAGGACAAAGATGCCGGTGGACTCTTGCTCGACATCCTGTGCCGCCTGACGCAGGCGCGTGCCCATCAAGGAACACAAGGGAGGGAGCCTGTCGAGCACGATGCGCAACTCGCGCGCACCGCGGGCAGCTCACTCGAACAGGCCTGGCTGGACCACGTGAATGAGCAGGGCTATCGCAAGCCCGACCGTGGGCAGCACACGGTCGTTCTCGGCGCGGCCGGCGCTAAGGCCTCCGCCGACTTCTTCTACGACGACCTGAACCTCGCCGTCTTCATCGACGGTCCGCATCACGAAGCCGATGCCCAACGCGCGAAGGATGGTGCCATCGACCGCTCGCTCGACGAGCTGGGTGTTTTGGTGGTGCGCTTCCCCAAGGAGGCGGCTCGCTGGCCAGACATCTTCAAGAACAACGCCGACCTCTTTGGTCCTGGCAAGCCCTGATACGACATGAATGCCCCTACGCCGGAATTCCTTCCGGGCAGCCTCGTCGCGGCCCGTGGTCGTGAATGGATAGTGCTGCCCGAGTCAGACACCGAAACGCTGCGCTTGCGCTCCTTGGGCGGTGGTGAACGGGACGAAACCCTCATCTACCTGCCACTTGAGCGCCAGCCTGTCCAGCCAGCTACCTTTCCTTGGCCGAACATCGCGCAAGCTCGCAACCACGCGGCCAGTCAGCTGCTACTCGACGCACTGCAACTCAAGCTGCGCAGCGGTGCGGGTCCCTTCCGCAGCTTCGGCAACATAGCCATCGAACCCCGCGCCTACCAGCTGGTGCCATTGCTGATGGCGCTCAAGCAGCCCACGGTGCGCTTGCTGGTCGCCGACGACGTGGGCGTTGGCAAGACCATCGAAGGTGCCCTCATCGCCCGCGAGCTGCTTGACCGCGGCGAAATTCAGAGAATGACGGTGTTGTGCCCGCCACACCTGTGCGAGCAGTGGCAGCGCGAGCTCTCCGAGCGCTTCCATATTCAAGCAGCGGTGGTCCGGTCAAACTCGGCCGACCGATTGGAGCGAGACCTCCCGCCCGGCACCTCGCTGTTCCATGCCCACCCGTTCACCGTCGTCAGCCTCGACTACATCAAGTCAGAGCGCCGCCGCGAAACCTTCCAGCGCTCCTGTCCAGAGTTCGTCATCGTCGATGAGGCCCACACGTGCACCCAGGCCGGTCAGGGTCGGCAGCAGCGCTACCAACTGCTCAAGGGTCTGGCCGCGCAGCCCGAGCGACACCTGGTGCTGCTGACCGCAACGCCGCACAGCGGCGACGATGAGGCCTTCTTCAACCTGCTCGGCCTGCTGCGCGCTGACTTCACCCAGCTCAAGGACCTGCCCGTTGGCCAACGCACTGACCTGCGCGAAGACCTGTCGCGCCACTTCGTCCAGCGCCGCCGGCCCGACATCGCCGAGTGGCAAGACACGTCGATGTTCCCCGACCGCCGCACCGCTGAGCTGACCTACAAGCTCACCGGCGCGTGGGGCCAGCTGTTCAACGACGTGCTGGCCTACGCGCGCGAGTTGGTCGAACGCTCCGAAGGCCAGGGCCTGCGCGAGCAGCGCATGAACTGGTGGGCGGCACTGGCCCTTTTGCGCTGCATCTCCTCGTCGCCGGCAGCCGCCGTCAACGCACTGCGCACGCGCCTGATGGGCGCGCAAGGTGAAGCCGAAACAGATGACACCGCTTCGCTTGAAGAATTCGAAGCCACGGCCAGCGACCGCGTGCTCGACGGCACCGACGACGCGCTGTCCACCGACGACATCGAGCCCGGTGCGCAGACCGAGGACAGCCAACGCCTCAAGGTACTGATGGTCAGCGCTGCTGCGTTGGCTGGCCAGCAGAACGACCCCAAGCTCGCCAAACTGCAGGAGCACTTGGCACTGCTGCTGAAGGACGGCTTCCAGCCGGTTGTTTTCTGTCGCTACATTGCCACCGCGCATTACTTGGCGGCAGCGCTGCAAGAGAAGTTCAAGTCGGTCATGGTCAAGGCCGTGACCGGAGAGCTGACGCCGGACGAGCGCGAAGCCGCAGTCGAACAGCTGGGCGAGAGCGAAACCCGTGTCCTCGTCGCCACGGACTGCCTCTCCGAGGGCATCAACCTGCAAGGCCTCTTCACTGCCGTCGTCCATTACGACCTGAGTTGGAACCCGACCCGCCATGAGCAGCGCGAAGGCCGAGTTGACCGTTTCGGCCAGAAGGCGCGCGAAGTGCGCAGCACTATGCTGTATGGCGAGGACAACCCTGTCGATGGCGCCGTGTTGCATGTCATCCTGCGCAAGGCCGAGAGCATCCGCAAAGAGCTGGGCGTACTGGTCCCTATGCCCGACAACGAAGGCAAGCTGACCCAGGCGCTCATGAATGCCGTGCTGCTGCGCAAGGGCAGCGCGACGACTTACCAAGCCGAACTCGACCTCTGGGGTGAACCTGCCAAGGAAATCGACCTCGCCTGGCAGAGCGCCAAGGAAAAGGCCAAGCAGAACCGCAGCATCTTCGCCCAGCGCCGCCTGAAGCCCGAAGACGTGCTGCCGGAGTGGCGCAAGTCTGCCGTCTCGCTCGGTGGTGAAGCTGATGTTGAGCGCTTTGTCAGCCGCGCTGCCGCCCAACTTGGGGCGCCCCTTCAGCCAGTGAAGCACTATTTCAAGCTGCTCACCGAGCATCTGCCCGCTGCCGTTCGTGAGCGCCTGGCGGCTGAGGGTATGGCGGGCACTCTGCGCATCGACTTCAAGCAGCTTGCCGCGCAAGGCGCTGCCTTTGTTCACCGCACCCACCCGCTGGTGGCTGTGCTGGCCGACACGCTGCTAGAGCAAGCACTGGACGATGCACCGAGCAACGCCGACGACGCCCAAGTCGCGCGTGCCGGCGTCGCGTTTGTGGGTCGGGTTTCGCTGAAGACCACCGTGCTGCTGCTGCGCATCCGGCATCAACTGACGGTCACGCATGGCACCAACTCACGGCTTTTGATGTGCGAAGAGGCCGTTGCTGTCTCGGCCAGCGGTGCCGAGCCCTTCGCTGAATTGCTGCCTGACCAGACCCGTGCCCTGCTGGGTGCCGAAGCTACCCGCAATCTGCCCGTGCCGCTGCGCGACCGACAGTTGCAGTCCGCGCTCGACGCCTTGCCATCCTGGCAACCGCAGCTCGAAGCCATCGCCAAAGCTCGTGCCCAGGCCTTGCTGCAGGACCACCGCCGCGTGCGTGAGGCAGCCGACAGCCGCGGCAGCTACCAGGTCACCGCCAGCCTGCCGGTAGATGTGATGGGTCTTTACGTGCTGCTGCCGGATACGGCAGCCACCACCTCCATGGGAGCCTGACACCATGGCCAAACTGCATTCCACGCGCACCACGCACCAGCTTGCCTACCGTGCCATCCGCATCGAAGGCGGCCTCATCCCCGCCGACGAACTCACCCGCCTTACCCTGCTGACCGACCCTAAAGGTAGCGAGCAGACCGAAGGCCAGTACCGCATCGCTCGCGGCTTGAAGCTGCGGGACGAAATTGCCCGCGACTTCAAGATTGCGCTGAACCTCTGGCAGGACTTCCAGGCCCTGCGCCAGCGGCAAGATGTGCGCGCCCATGACGTGACCGTGCGCGAATGGCTGCTGCCACTGCTGCGCGATGTGCTGCACTTTCATGACGCGGTGCGCTGCCCAGCCATCGAGCATGCTGGCCACCAGTACGCCATCGGCCATGCCGGCCTATTCAACAAGTCCGCGCAAGGTCAGATGCACGGCCGGGTGCCTCTGGTGTTCGCAGGCTTCGACCAGCTGCTGGACGAAGCCGCCGAGCGTTTTGGCGAAACCAACCCCGACACCGGTAAGACCCGTCGACGCAGCCCCTTCATGCTGGCGCAGGAGGCGCTGAACGCCTCCGATACCTCGCTCTGGGCCATCGTCAGCAACGGCCTGACGCTGCGCATCCTGCGGGACAACCCCAGCCTCACCCGGCCTGCCTACATCGAGGTGGACCTCGAAGCGCTGTTCACCGAAGAGTTGTTGGCCGACTTCAGTGCCTTCTGGTTGCTGGCCCACGCCAGCCGCTTTGCTGGCGCCGCCGGCAGCACCGATGCCCCACCCACAGATTGCCCCTGGGAACGCTGGCGTGCCGCCGGCCAGCAGGCGGGCGTGACCGTGCGCGGAAAGCTGCGCTACCAGGTGGCAGAGGCCTTGCGCGCGCTGGGCACCGGTTTCCTCTCGCACCCGACCAACGGCGCGCTGCGCGCGGCCCTGCAGTCGGCTGACAGCGGCTATGACCGACAAGCCTTCTTCGAGGAACTGCTGCGCCTGGTCTACCGCTTCATCTTCCTGGCCACTGTAGAAGACCGGCGCGACCGCGCCACCGGCGAGCACCTCGTCTTCACGCCCGAGGCAACGGCCGATGCCAAGGCCCGCTACCTCGCCGGCTACTCGCTCACCTGGCTGCGCGAGCGCGCCGTGCGCCGCAGCCAGCATGACCGCCATGCGGACCTTTGGCAGGCACTGACCATCACATTCGGCGCCCTGGCTCGTGGCGAGCCTGCGCTGGGCCTGCCCGCGCTGGGAGGGCTGTTCGACCGCGACCAGTGCCCGTACCTGGACGCCGCCCAACTCGACAACCGCCACCTGCTGGCCGCTGTGTTCCAGCTCGGTTGGTTCCGCGCCGATGGCGGCCTCTCGCGCGTCAACTACCGCGACATGGGCCCCGAGGAATTGGGCAGCGTCTACGAGAGCCTGCTGGAGCTGGTGCCCGACCCGCAAGGCCTCAGCCAACCGGCCGGTGCCCGACTGGCCTTCGTTGGTGATGACGAGACCGACGCCTCCACCAAGGGCAACACCCGCAAGCTCACGGGCAGCTACTACACACCCGACAGCTTGGTGCAGGAGCTCATCAAGAGCGCTCTGGAGCCGGTCATCGCGCAGACCGTCAAGGCCAACCCGCAACGCCCTGTGGAGGCGTTGCTAGCACTCACCGTCTGCGACCCAGCCTGCGGCAGCGGCCACTTCCTGCTGTCGGCTGCTCGCCGGCTGGCCGACGAAGTGGCGCTGCATCGCGCCGCTACGGAGCGCGAAGGCGGTGCCCCGACGCCCTCCGACTACCGCCATGCACTCCGAGACGTGGTCAGCCGCTGCATCTACGGTGTGGACAAGAACCCCATGGCCATCCAACTGGCCAAGACGGCATTGTGGCTAGAGGCCTATTCGCCTGACCGTCCGCTGAGTTTTGTTGACCACCACCTGCGCATAGGCGACGCGCTGCTGGGTGTACTGGACCCGAAGGTGCTGGAGAGCGGCATCCCCGACGAAGCCTACACCGCGCTTTCGGGCGACGACAAGGCCGTGGCCAGCGCGCTGAAGAAGCAGAACAAGGCGGACCTGAAGAGCTGGAAGAGCATCGCGTCCGGCGACTGGGTGACGCCTGCCCGCTTCGCCGCGCAGGTGGTGTCGGCCGATACGCTTGACGATGACACGCCAGAACATCTTGCCGCTAAGCGCCAAGCTTGGCGGGCTGCCGACGCTGCTGCGCACAGCACCAGCTTTGCACGGCTTGCAGACACCTACGTAGCGGCTTTTCTGGCCCCGAAGCTAGCGGGCACGGTCACAACCGTTCCGCTGTCGGGCTATCTGTGGGGGGTACTCAGTGACGAGCCCGCCAACAACGAAATCGAGAGTGCGGCCCAGGTGCTGTGCCGACAGCACAGAGTTTTCCACTGGTGGCTGGCTTTCCCTCAGGTGGCAGCAAACGGTGGTTTCAGCGTGATGCTGGGAAATCCACCGTGGGAGCGTATCAAACTACAGGAGGAAGAGTTCTTTGCCACCCGCAGCCCCTTAGTGGCAGAAGCAAAGCACAAGGCTGAGCGAGCGCAGCGCATCGAATGGCTCCGTGAAGGCGTGCTGCTACACCGCGTGCACCCCGACTTGGAACGCGCCGAAGGACTGACGCCGCCCAATCGGGCCGAGATGGCGTTGTACGCCGGCTTCATCTCCGCTCGGCGTGGCGCCGAGGCTGCCAGTCTCTATGCGCACGATGGGCGGCGCTATCCGCTTTCCGGTGTAGGTGATGTGAATACCTACGCGCTGTTCGCTGAGGCTTTCTTGCAGGCTACTGCGCCACGTGGACGGGCCGGTTTCATTGTGCCGACTGGCATTGCGACGGACGACTCAACAAAGGCCTATTTCGAGCGATTGGCCGTCGGTGGTTATTTGCGTGGTCTGCTTTGCCTGGAGAACGAAGAGTTCGTATTCCCTTCGGTACATCACTCGTTCCGCTTCGCCTTGTTGACGCTGGGCGGCAGCCCCACCACTGAGCCAGCTAAATTGGTTTTCTTCGCGCGTCAACCCGAGCAGATTCACGATGTGCGCCGTCAATTTCAACTGACGTCGGCTGAGTTCGCCGTCATTAACCCGAATACCCGCACCTGCCCAGTCTTCCGTAGCGAGCGCGACGCCGAATTGACCAAGAAGCTCTACCGCTCGGCGCCGGTATTCATTCAAGAGGCGTTAACCAACGAAGCGGGCGATGTCGTCCAACCGGCGGTGAACCCATGGGGCGCCCGTTTCCAAGCGATGTTTCACATGTCCGGCGACAGCGGCCTATTTGCTGATAGTGCAACCAGCCTCGGCCAGCCTCAGCATCTACCGCTGTACGAGGCGAAGATGCTTCACCAGTACGACCATCGGTGGGCTACCTACGCGGATGCTAGCGGTGCCTCGGGCAAGGTTGAAACCACGGAACTAACCGAGCAGCAGAAGGGCGACCCCGCCTTTGCCGTACGACCTCGCTACTGGGTGAGCGCGCGTGAAGTGCTGGCACGTATTGCAAACGTTCCCACGCGCGTATCTCGCGCTTGGCTTGCGCTTCATGCGGCGCAGGACGACGGGTTGCAGGAAGCGTTGGACATCGCAGTCGCGGACTTGCTGCAGGCGCTCGCGCAATGGGTGGCTGGAGAGTTGTTTCGCCGTAAGGCAGGCGTGCCCACTACTGCAAAGGGGTGGACGCCGAGTCAGGCTCAGCCGTACATAGCGGCCGTGGAGGCGCAGCTGAATACGCGTTTTCCGGTTCTGGGAGATGTGCTGCGCGGGGACGGCCTGACGACGAAGAAGATGCTGGTCGAGTTTCCAAAGTGGGCGATGCAGAACACCGACGCACGCCTTCGTGATGATGAACTGGCTGCCTTGGCTGACGCGTTGCTCGCCGCCACGCTCTCGGCCGCGCTGCGTGTACTGCTAGACGCTTGGATGGACCAACGCAGTCCGCGCTGGCTCATGGGTTGGCGGGACATATGCCGAAGCACTGACATACGTACGCTCATTGCTGGCGTTGCGCCTAGGGCTGCCATCGTCGGTGACTTCCCTTGCATCTTCGTTGAATCCAACATTGAACCTGCACAGGCAGCTCTATTGCTGGCCAACCTAAATGCCCTCCCACTTGACTATGTGGCCCGTCAGAAGGTCGGTGGCGCCCACCTCAAGCTGTTCCATATGCGGCAACTGCCTTTGCTTCGACCTGACGCGTATGACCCTCGTGTAGCTCGGCTCATCGTTTCGCGCGTACTTGAACTGACCTATACCGCATACGATTTAAAGCCCTGGGCCGATGACCTAGCCGAATTTGACGCGCGCCCAGCCACTGAACGTGGCCAGCCCTTTACCTGGAATGCTGTTCGGCGCGCCCAACTTCGCGCCGAACTGGACGCCTGCTACGCCCATCTCTACGGTCTCACCCGCGACGAACTGCGCTACATCCTCGACCCAAAGGAGGTGATGGGCGAGGACTACCCCAGCGAGACCTTCCGCGTACTCAAGGATGTCGAAATGCGAGCCTTCGGCGAGTACCGCACTCGGCGGCTGGTGCTGGAGGCATGGGACCAGCAGGCCAACATGTCACCTGCGACGCAGCCGGCGCAGGTTTCGTACTCCGAACAGGGGATGATTCGCAATGCCGAGGAAGGTCGGCTGGCTGGCCTCGTGACTGCGCTGGTTGCTGAGCGAACGGAAGGAAGTTCGCTGGTCGAAATCCAGTCAGTGGTGGGCGCCTTGGTGACGGCGACACACCACCTGGGTCCGGTCGATGGGCCGCGCTTCGATGCTCTGCGGGGTTCGCTTGGGATTGCAGATGTGGCGTCGTTGCTGAGCCGCATCCTGCCCATCGTGCAGCGCCTGTCGAGCATTGATGTGCTAGTGCGTTCGACACGTGGGGGCGAGCCTATCTTCACGCGTAGCTCAGGGACGCCACTTAGCGACGTCATCCAACTGCCGGAACATCTCGAAGTCGCTCGACTGCTGTGGCGAGCCGAGGGCCGGCGTATGGAATCAGAGGGAGCGAAGAGCGTTACCGCGCTCTCAAGCTCTAAGGCGACAGGCACGCAATAAGGGGGAGCGATGGCAACCTGGCTCAAGGCATATGAACGGGTTCGCGCTCAACCTAGGCTCTGGGTCGAGACCCTGTGGCTCGTCGAATCCCGTGAACCGCTTGTGTTCACGCGCACCATCGAATTGCACGCCGGGCTGAACATCGTTTGGGCCAAGGAGTCCACCTCGAGCGAGGCCTCGGGCTTGTCAAGCGCAGGTCATGGGGTCGGCAAGACGTCGTTGTGCCTGCTGCTGAGATATGTCCTGGGTGACGATGCCCCGGCCATCGCCACTCTGCGCGGCAAGGCCGCTGGGAGCTTCCCCAAAGGCGGGGTGGCTGTGAAGGTCCATGTGGACGGCGCCGTCTGGCTGGTCTTCCGACCGTATGGCGCGTACAGCCACTCCATGGCTGCCCGATGCGACGCGTTAGAGCAACTGCTCCAGGGAACGGCGGCGAACGACTTCAGAGGCTACAGCGACGCGCTGGAGCAGTTCTCTATTGGTCGCCTTGCGGCCCGGTCTCTGCCAGGAACAAATCAAGCGCTTGAGTGGCGCCATCTGCTGGCCTGGTGCATTCGGGAGCAACGAACTCGCTTTGACGGTTTCTACCACTGGCGCGAGGGCGAAGGCCTGGGCTTCAAGCGGTCACGTCGCGACCCGCCGCTGTTGGTCGGCTCGGTGCTGGGCCTGGTAGACCTGGAGTTGGACAGGCTGCTGCGTGACATCGAGGCCAAGCAGAAACAGCTCGAAGAATGCAAGGAGGGCATTCCTGAACTCGAACGGGCACCTGCCTTTGCGTTAGTCCACGCCGAGCGCCAACTGCGTTTGCGGGTGCGAGCGGAAGATGACGAGCCCGTCTTCATGACCACGGTCGGCGAGTCCGTCGAGTCACGTGTTCAAGACGCCTTGCAAGCTGCCGAACGGGACGAGCGCGGATGGGAGCGCGACGTGGAGCAGGCAGAAGATGCCCTGGCAAAGGCGCAGCTCCACCTGCATGAGCTGACCAAGGCCCAGGCACTGGCGGAACTCGCGGTGGGCATCGCCAAGTCCCTGGTCGATGCGAACCAAGCGGACTTCGAGCGGCTGACCAAGGTTCGGGACCAACTGGAAGGCCTTGAGGGGCGATGCGACCACGGAAATGTCGAGTTCAACGAGTGCCAGCACATCCAGGAACGTAAGAGCGCGGTCAACATGACGTGGTTTCAGGACGGTCGACAGGCCAAGGCAACGGCACCGGAGCTGGCTGCACGCTACGAGGCTCGGACGGTGGAGTTCGAAAGGCTCGTGAAGGCCAAGTCCGACCAAGTGCAGCGCATCTCCGAGAAGAAAGTGGAATTGCGCCGGTTGCGAGTCCGTGTCGCCACAAGTGAGAGCACGCGAGCGTTGTTGAAGCAGTCTTGGGACCAGCTTCAGGTGCAGCACACGCAAAGGGCCCAGGGCGGCGATACAGCTGAACTGGTCGAGGCGCGGAAGCGACTCCAAGAGTTCGAGACGGCGTTGAGTTCCCTCCGAGCCGCCGAGGTCAGTCGAAGGTCTCAGCAGTCGTCGAGAGTGGATGCCATCAAGACCCTGACTGCCGCCGTCTCGACCAGACTCCTTGGTGCAGCAGGACACGCGCGGTTTGTGCGAGGACACGAGGTTCGTCCCTTCGAGGTTGCACGTGGCGGTGAGGCCTACCAGGTTCTAGAAGTGCTGCTTGGCGACATCGTGTGCCTGCTCGACTCCGCCGTGTCGGATGTCAGCAACCACCCGGGCTTCCTGGTTCATGACTGCCCGAGAGAAGCCGACATGAGCGAGCGTCTGTATCGGGAGTTCTTCCTCGCAGCGGCAGAAGCTGCGGAGCAACTTTCCAAGGATGGCGCTGTGCCGTTTCAGTTCATTGTGACGACGACCTCGTCGCCACCTGACAAGCTATCGGCGGCGCCTCACGTCGTCCTAGAACTAGCTCCGGGCGCAGACCAAGCGCTCCTATTCAAACGGCAACTGGCGCCGGAACTGCCAGGTTTCGATTCGGCGTGAACGTCAACTGCCGCGAGCGAACTTCGCGAGCAGACCAAGCCAAGTCTGAAAGGGGAACAGAGTGTCGGTTGTCAAAGAAGAATACCAAGACCTTCCACCAAGAGGCGAGAAGCTCGCCGATGTGGTCGTTCTCGCGCAAGCTTGGAAGAAGTCGCATACCTTCATCCGCCGACACAACTGGTACGCGGACGTGCTCGAACTGGACGCATCGACTGTCGACCTGGAGGACCGCTTGGTGCGCTGGGCCTCGGAAGTCAGTCAGGAGGGTTTTCGACCACAGGAAATGATGCTCGTCCCGGCACCGAAGAATGCTCGTTGGACGTTCCGGCCGGCGCCTACCATCACGTCGTTCGACGACCTCCTAAATGTCGACCTTGACAGCCTGGGTTCCGAGGCGACCTTTGACGACTGGGGTCCAAGACCATCGGCGCAAAGCGAGCCATTGATGTCGGGTGGTAGGGCCGCCGCTCCGCTGCAGAAGCTGCGCCCGCTGGCCCACCTTTCCATCCGTGACCAGACCTTGGCCACCGCAGCGATGATGTGCTTGGCCGAAGCCGTGGAGTCAGCGCAGGGGGACACGACGGGAACTGACGTCCTGGCAATGCGCGCTCAAGGCGTGGTGAGCTACGGCAATCGTCTGCAATGCTCTTGGGAGACGAGGCCCAACACACGACCTCGGGCGAAGTTCTCATGGGGCAATAGTCGAACCTATCGTCAGTATTTCCAGGACTACCGGACGTTCTTGGCGCGTCCGCGACGGGTCTGTGCGGAACTCATGCCGCAACTTGGTACTCGGCGCGAACTTTTCGTGGTGTCGCTCGATATCAAATCGTTCTTCGACCGAGTGGACCGAAGCGCGCTGCTGAACGAATTGCGCGGGGCGGAACAAGAGCATCGAACTGTGCACGGCTTGCCGGACCGTCTTTCCGCCGACGATGTATTCTGGCAGCGCTTGGCTCGCGTTTTCGACTGGCAATGGCGGAACGATGACCACCAGCTGGCCGAATTGACAGGCGGCGACGGTCAGGGCCAGCTCGAGCTTGGTTTGCCGCAAGGGCTGGTGGCATCTGGGTTCCTGTCAAACGCTTATCTGATTCGGTTTGACCGCGACCTGCATCTGGCTGCGACACAGGGTGCCAATGTCGGCGACGACGTCCGGTTGCTGGACTATTGCCGCTACGTGGACGACATGCGATTGGTTGTCGAGGCCCGGAGTGGCCCGGGTGGGCTGGGGCAAAGCGCCGTGTTGGCCCATGTCCAGGAGTACGTGAAGAACGTGCTGAGCGCCCACTGCGAACGCATCGGCGCTCAGCGGGCCTTGGAACTGTCGCCCGACAAGTCTGTCGTGACCCCGTACCGTGCGATTTCTGCTCAAAGTCACATGTCGGCTTTGATGGAGATGCTAAACGCGGAACTGAGTGGAACTTTCGACCTTGAGTCGCTGGCCCAGGCGGCAGGGGGATTAGACGGCATGCTCTGGATGTCGGAGCAAATTGAAGGCGCTGACGAACCCAGGCCGTCACGCCTGGGACTGGCAACCGTGGCTGTGCCAAACACTGATGTGCGGGACGACACGGTTAAACGCTTCGTCGCAACGCGCCTTGCTCAGCTAATGCGCCATCGCCTCGCGATGACAGACACCGAAAGTCGGGCGGGGGCCGAAGAGTCGCTCAGCGAGCGCATAACACAAGGCATGGTTTTGTCGCACGAGTTCGAGTCGACCGCGCGAAAGCTCATTAAGTGTTGGGCGGAGAACCCAGCCCTCGTGCTGCTTCTGCGATGCGGCTTGGACCTGTTTCCTCATCCGCGCCTGCTCGCTCCAGTGGCCGAGGCTTTGGGCGTCAAACTCTTTTCGCCGCCGCAGGCCCCGGATTCTGCGCAGAAGCGAGAGGTCAAGGTGGCCGAGTACGTCGTTGCAGACCTCCTGCGCGCTGGAGCCGTTGAGACCGGTTTCCGCGACTCCGAGGAGTATCCGGAGGCAGTCGACATTGCTGGATACCGAGAAGACTTGGGGTCACTGGCTCGGAGAGTGCTGAACGAACGCATGGATTCGCCGTGGTACCTCCGCCAGCAGGCTCGTCTGTACTTGGCTTCCATCGGAGACGTGTCGCTTGCAGTGACGACCGAGCACGCTGCACCGCTCCAGCCCTATGTGGCGCTTCAACGCGCCGCGATGTATGAGCCGGTTCAAGACAGTGACTTGAAAAGTGTCATGCCTTTGGCGCTCGTGGCGCAGCAACTCCATCCCAACGCTCGAAGGTTTGGCGCATGGTTGGCGGACGGTCTCCGACGCACCGCCTCGGAGACAACGCAGGCTGAGGTTGTGCGAACCGTCGCGCTAAACCGGCCCGAGTTAGTGCTGGCCGCATTGCATGGACGCAAGGCGCCTGCATGGCGCCAGTTTGTTCCCCGCGCGCTGGTGGAGTCGGGGCGGCGGCCAGGCTCTTCGCGCCGGGCCGTGGGGGCGGGCAGGAAGGTTCGGCCTCTTCTGCAACTCATGAACGAGCCAGACAATCTGTTCGGCCAGGAGAATGGTTTGCTGATGTTGGCCGCGGCCTTGCTACGGCACCCTGGCATCGAAGCTCATCTTTCGTCTGCCCTGACCGCCAATGACATCGTGCTGCGGTGCGAGGATTGGTCGCGCATCCATGCGATGCCAGGGCCTGACAACTTCCTTTCGATTGAGTCGATTGTGCCAAGCGACTCGGCAAACCCCTTGTATGCGAACCCGCCGTGGGTGGCCGAGGCGAGCGCGTGGCTGTACGGACTCGGGCGAATTCTGCGCGCGGCCCTGACCGGGGAGTTTGATTTCACTAGCCGCCGCTTTCTGGTCACTGAAGAGGTGGGGAGGTACACGGGCCTGAGAAGCACGTGGTTCAAGCGCCGATTCGGTCTGTTGAATTCCGGACGAGGGCTGCTAGACGAGCCGGGGCCGGTGTCGCCGTGGGTGTCGGGATTGTTGTCCACCCTATTGCAATGGCCCGGCGTTGAGTTCCGGGCCAACGATGCTGCCGCTGCCGGCACTGCGCGAACGGCCGGGGAACTGCTGGCTCTGTTTGAACAGCGCATCGCGGTGCAGCGTGCACTGTATGGCAGCCGAAGCAACACGCCGATGTACGTGGTGCCGGTTGATGACCGCGCACCATTACAGGACCGACCGTTGCGTGTGGCCATAGTCCAGCCGATGCGGCCTCGACGTGATGAATTTGATGTCAAGGACCCGACACATTGGACGCCAGGGGTGCTTGCCGAACATCGACGTCATTTGGCAGAGGTTTGCCGATTGACGCACCAGAAGCTGAAGACCTGGGCATCCGCAGGGGCTGCCGGGTCATTCGATTCGGACGATGGAGGTCCCGTTGTCGATGTCGTCCTCTTCCCGGAATTGGCCGTTCACCCTGAACATACCTTTCTGTTGAGGAGGCTGGCGGACAACCTACGGGCCAGCATATTCACCGGCCTGACCTTCCTTCACTCGGCCAAGGCTGGCGGCACCGTGAACCAAGGTTTGTGGCTCATCCGAACCGAGTCTACTGCGCATGGACGCAGCTTTCAATACGTTTGGCAAGGCAAGCTCCATCCGATGAAGTTGGAAGCCAAAATGGGTGTCAAGGGCTACCGCCCTCATCTGACGTTGGTAGAACTGCCTATCGGAGCGAAGACGCGGACACGAATTGCGGCCGCCATCTGTTACGACGCCACTGACCTTGACCTTGTCGCAGACCTCCGCGACCGGTCAGACATGTTCATGGTTGCTGCCCTGAACCAAGACGTGCAGACCTTCGACAACATGATTGCGGCGTTGCACTTTCACATGTACCAGCCGGTGGTGTTGGCCAATTCTGGGGAGTTCGGAGGGTCCACGGCGCAAGTTCCTCTGCCGAAGCACGAGCGCCTCATTGCTCATGTGCATGGGGGCCACCAAGTTGCCGTGAGCGTTTTCGAAGTTGACCCGTCGCTGTTCAAGTCCACGGCACCCGCCAAGGTCGGCAAGGAACTGAAAGCGCCGCCTGCCGGCTACAAGGGGCGGCCATTGTGATTCCGAGTGCTTGGTTGAAAAGAGATTCGACACCTATGACCGACGCACTGTTCAATGAAGTCCGCTACACTTCAGCGGGCTCATAAACGACATTGAACTTGGCCGAATCGGCTTGCCCGATATTGCTGCATGACTCCGCTCGACCGGCTCCGCATCGAAAAGGCTGCGGCGGACTGTGGCTTTGAGATGACGCCGACTGAGCATGGCGACGGTCTAAAACTCAGGTCGGCCACGTTCCCTGAGTCGATTTTGGTCCGTTCGGTTGGTCTGTCGACCTTCGAGGTCACAGCCGCAAATGCGCTCATGGTGGACGCCCCCGATGGCACCGCTGCGGTCGAGGTGCAGGGCTATGGAGCTCTGTACGACGTACTGAGAACCGCTGCAGCGCACGCTCGGACGCTGCCCAACCGTGTTGCCGACGCCTTTCGTCGTGACACTGCAGGCATGCCGCGTTCCACCGAAGCAGAGCGCTTAGTTGTTCAGCGTGTTGGTCAGAATTTGTTCCGTTCGGCGTTGCTCGACTATTGGCAGGGCCAGTGCTGCGTCACTGGTCTTGACGTTCCGGAGCTTCTGCGTGCTTCGCACATCAAACCCTGGGCGTCATGCGACGGCGATGATGAGCGGCTCGACGTGTTCAATGGGTTGCTGCTCGCACCCCATGTAGACGCACTGTTCGATGGCGGCTGGGTTTCCTTTGCGGACGATGGACGCGTCTTGGTCTCGGACGCGTTGCTCGGTGAGGCGCAAGCACGGCTCTCGGTGTCGACGCACTGGTGTGCGAAGCTCCTTAGGCCAGAGCACTGCCAGTACCTCGCATTTCACAGGCTCCATCAATTTCGTCGGTCTCGTTGACCAAACAGTTTAGAAGGAGCCCCACGGTTGGCCGATAGCTCACGCCCCGAACTTCAACGCGACGTTCAGCGCTTGATGGGCCGTTGCCTGCTACGCCTCCAGCAATACGAGCGCCTCATGAAGGCGATGCTTGCTCACCAAGAGCTCGGCGGTCCCATGGACCAACTTGAAGCGCAACGGGCGGCTCGTGTCGAGAAGTTTTCGGACAAGAGCCTCGGGACGCTGGTCAAGGCGCTGTTCGAGAACTACGTTGTCGTTAAGGGTACCGAGAAGCCCGTGCTGGACGATGCAAAGATTCCGACAGACCGAATTTCGATGAGCTTCCAGTTCCGTATGGAGATGGCAGAGGAGCGGCGTGCCGAGGTGAAGGCCGCCATCGACGACCTCGTGCTCATGCGCAACGAACTTGTCCACCACCTCATCGAGCGTTTTGATGTCTGGACGGATGTAGGGTGCGTCGCCGCGGTGGAGCACCTCAACCGGAGCTACGAGCGCATCGACCGCCACTATGAGGAGTTGCGCAAGTGGGCCGAGAGCATGGACGATGCCCGCACCCATGCAA
The DNA here is from genome assembly GCF_012275445.1 of Rhizobacter sp. SG703. Classification (GTDB taxonomy): domain Bacteria; phylum Pseudomonadota; class Gammaproteobacteria; order Burkholderiales; family Burkholderiaceae_C; genus Rhizobacter. The sequence continues at coordinate 336,920 of NZ_JAAZQK010000003.1, forward strand.
CATCTTTCGCGCAGAGCGAGGTGTTTCTGGACATGGTGCTCAACGGCATCGCGCCGGATGGAACGTCTGACTGGCCACACACAGGTATCGTCCGCGTGCTACGTGAGGCTGCAAGGGCGAGCGCAGCCGCCGGAGGTTGGACTAAGTTGGCTGACGCTACGGCCTGGATAGCCGAGCACCACCCCGAGCAAATGCCGCACAGATACGGCTGCAGGTCATGGCCTCAGGTGCTGAGCGAGTCGAGGAGCTTTCGGCTTGAATACCGGTATACCGATAGCGGCCAACGAGTGCCGTGGTACCGAGTGCTCGCGTAGCGTTGCGGCTTGCTGGACTGTCTTGCTGTACGCCACCGCGCTCCGATAAAGAGAAATGGTCCCCTGCACAGGGGACCATTTCGTTGTTCTCAAGCGCATGGGTCTGGGCATTAACACACACTCGCACTTGGTCATCATCGAAAGAAGAGGGGACGGGCGAGCCGCCCCCTCTGTGAATGATGAATGAACAAGTCTTGCTTCCGAAATGGGGTTGGCGAACCTTCCCCCGAAAGCAAATCGAGAACACCTCACGTCACAGCCGGCTGCCAAGCCAGCTTCCACGTGCCTTCCCCGCCAAGGGAAGAGCACAGCCCTTCGTCGCCGCCAAGCAACTTGGGCCATCAGCCATCGAACAAACACAGTCGGACGCATTTCGCGTCGGTTAGGACTTTCGGGCCACTCTCTTGCGAGAGCGAACGAGCGGGGTTTTCGTGCGAACCCTCCCGTCGTCTGGCTTGCGCCAAACCTAGTCATCCTGCAGCCGTCGACACGCCGTGGTTACCCACGACTCAAGTTTCGATGTTGCTCGGGGAAGTCACTCCTCGATTAACGCAATCATCTGAACTTGGTCAACCTTCCTGTCTTCACCATGGAGTTTTTGCGAGCAAGTAGCCGCGCCTAAGCATCATGAAGTCCGGTTTCCAGCCGGCGAGCTCCCTTGTGGGGTGCCCCGTCGCGTAGCCAAGAGGCCCAAACGCCTACGCTTCCTTCAAGTGCCAACGGTTCGCACAGTCATTGGGGTACCAACCCTACGACTCACGGCAAGGACCTCATGGTCCCTTTCCCAGCTCTACCCAATGCAGCAATGCCTGGCCGGCGGTCATCCCTGACCGCTCGGCTTTAGCCGCAATTACACCCTTAAGCTCTCCCCGGACCTGAGTGGCTTGCGCCGCCCAGTGCCCCACTGTTGATGCCGCTTCCGTTTCCGGACGCACGGACATGTCGCTTGCGCGAAGTGCACCAGTCCCTTGCGGGTAGCTGGCAGGGTCCCAGGTGTGGGTAGCTCGCGGACGGTTTCCCGCCGCCGATACGAGTCCACCGGTCAGCGCCGAAGCGCCGTGGTGGTCTCTCCATAGTTTCGGTTTCAGATTGAAGTCTGAATCGAGTTTCAGACGCAGGGAGCTCACATGGAACACCTGGTCATCCCCCCAAACCGCACTCTCACGAGGCGGCCCTTTGAGACAGTCGCGCCCTCTCATCGTTCGCGCCTCACTTTGCGCGCTCGCGTAAGCGTGGTGTGGGTCAGCAGGGGAGAGGCACTACCCCTGCTGCCCGTTATCGCCGGACGGGCACCATTACGTGCATCCGGCGGTTCCGACGCTTCTGCGTTTCGTGTGACTAGCACGAGCAGCAGGGCATCCAACTGTGTTCATGGCTCGAGGGGTTTGGCGCCCCCTCGAGCCGCATCGCTGTGGCTCGGGGTTGGCGTTCCCCCTACAAATTCCGAACTTATAGAAGTCCTCAGCTTCGTATAGGCACCAGCGCGATTCGCGCTGGCCTCTTTATAGGTGGCTTCGCCACCGCAATTGAAGTTATGTGGCTCCAGGCTGGAGCCACTGAGAAACACGCCTCGCGGGCCTGTCGGCCCGCTCACCGTGTCCACGTGGTTCCCGGTGCCTACACGTTGCATGACAACGCCCAACGAGGCCCGAGAAGTGGGCCAGACCACGCCGCGGGACCTGGCGGTCCCTGCCACCAAGACCGCCGCAATGAGGTACCTCGCCGAGCAGGCCGGGCACGGATACGTGCTGTTCCAGCATGGCGAGGTTCCTTCCGACAAGGCGGCAGCACTGCTCGAGAAATTCGATGACCGCTATCGCGTGTTGGCATCGCGCGGTGCACGGGACCATGCACGCTTGCGCGGTCGCTCATCCGCGCGGCTGGTCATGTTTCCGAAGGATGGCGAGCCGGCGACGGGGACTTGGTACTTTTGGCTTCTGGCAACCGAAGGCGAAGGGGATTTGCCGGTCGCGCCGAACTCGTTTGATGCGCGCAACCCCGAAACGCGGCTCCGTTGGGCCGACCAGTACGAACTGGTTGGACGTCCCGTTCGGCGCCGCTCGGGCACGATTCATCATGTCTGGACCTGGGTCCTCACACGCGCCAGCTACGAGGCTTGGCAAGAGCGCTTGAAGAAGGCGGCCGGGCGCGTTCGCTCCAGCAAGGAGCGCAAGCCCGATTACCTGGTGCAGCAGGTCGAGTATTTGCGCAAGGTTCCCGGCTTTCACGGCATCAACCGGCAGAAGCGGGAGCTGGTGCTTGGTGCTGACATCCCAGCACCGTTCCACTCGAGTCTGAACCTACGCAATCTTGGCTCTGTCGTCGACAAGAAGTTGGCCGTCTTTGCAGAGGGGAACACTCTCAAGGTCATGACGCAGGCGACAACGCAAATCGCGACGACGGGCTGATGCCCAGTACGCGGGCTCCCTTCCCGCAATGGACCCACCGACGTTTCGTCGCGAGCGCTTCTCAATATCTCGAATCGGCCGACCTCCTCAGCCCGAACTGGAAAAGGAGAGGTCTCTCGCGCGGAACTCAGTGACTACACGTTGAGACGACCCCCTCAACTCAAAACGGAGAACGCACGATGCGGGACCTCGACGACACGAAACTCCTCGCCGGTAGCATCGCGGTCGCGCAGTCACGCCCGAAAGGGAAGGTGCCTCAGGCCGTGCGCATTTTGCGTTGCGTGTGGCGCACTACCAAGGGCGACGACGGCCGAACGTTTGGCCGTTCAGACGACACAGAAGTCTTCCGCCTTGCGTCCGGCACCACCGCTTTGTCCGAAAGGGACGTCGAAGCACTTCGTGAGCTTGGCTTGACTGAAGTGCAACTCGAGTACGTCAATGGTCGTCTGCCAACGCTGGCTCGCTTGGCTGCCGAGCACCGCGATGAGGTCATCTCTATTCGAGCACGGCGTTCGATTTCCGAAGTGGAAGCTCTCGCTCGCAGCAATCCGCTGATGTGCGCGACTGTGCAGACGCTGCTCACCCAGTCTGCGTCGCGCATTGCAGACCTTGGTGCGGTCCCGATGACCGCGACAGATTTGCAGCCGTCGGCATCAAGTACGCAAGCCAACGCGGGCGACCGGCTCCTTGCAGCGATGCAACAACTGAACGGCGCGGCGGTCGAGGTCCAGACTGCGTACCGTCAACTGGCGAAGGGCGAAGAACCACCGCCAGCCGCAGCGATTGAGTTCCAGCGCTCTTGGTTCCTCGTTCAGGCAATGGTTGAAGCTTTGCGGAGTCGAGACTGCTTCTATCGGCCTGGCGGCTGGTCCGGCTTGAAGCATCAGGTCATCGTGGAGGGACGCGCTTGGCGAAAGGGTGAGCCGGTGCCGAAGAAAGAGCGCGCCGGTGCATAACGTTGCTGTGTTTGCGGCGGGAGGCCCGCATACCGGCGGCCATGCTTTTGTATGCGTGAGGCCCGCGAAGCAAGCCCGGAGCGGCTTTATAGCGAATGTAGTTAGTGAAAGCTAACTTTGGCGGCTCGGCCGCGTCACCTGTACCCGTGGAGTCAGGCGATGGCGCGGCTTGGGGTACATGGGCGCCGCTGACTGTTCAGCAAGGCTACCGCCCTTGACCATAGAATTTCAACGTTGAAACTCGGGGCCAGCGGGCCGCCGATAGCTAGCACGCGAAAACCGAGCTGACCAAGCGAGGCCATGCCTTCGCAAGCGCCGTCTCGTTGATACGCCACTCATCGTCGGCCGTGCCGCTCTCGACCTCATCAAGTGATGCCTCTGGTGCCTTCCAAAGGTCCGGCTCCTGAAGCACCTTGGCGTACAAGACTCGCCAGGGGCCGTGCAGGGACTCGGGGAGCGTGTCGGCAAGCAACAGGAAGAGCTCCATCGAGTGCCTGCTCCATGGCAACTCATGTGTGGGGTCGGTCGGTTCCGCTGAGGCTGCCGCCGTGATGGCCGCGTCCAGGAACTCGTCCAGCTTCAAACCTCGTCGCTGCGCGCTGAGGATTCCGGTGATATAAACGCTCGGAGAGATATGAAATATCACACGGACCCCTGGCTGTGACGGTTTGTTTGCGACTTGCATCGTCGACTCCTTTGCGAGGTTGAAGACGCCATTGTTGATTTATACGGTCAAGCGAACAACGAGTTTCTGTTACGAAATCGAGTCCTGAATTCTTCCTATACAGACAGTGCACTTTAGTTTGCACTCATTTAAATTGGAGGAACTATGGGACGAAAAGGGGTCACGTCGATTGACGTGGTGACGGCATGCGTCGAGCTGAAGCGTCAAGGTAGAGCAGTCGGTGTGCGCAACTTGAGGCTGGAGCTGGCACGCGGTAGCTACGGCACGATTGCCAAGTGCCTGCGGCATCTGGCTCTGGTGGAAATCTTGGCCGGCGATTCTGCGTCGGGCGGACGGTATCTTTTTCGCCGTCTTGGATATAAAAACACAATGCCAGCTGGTGCCGATTTGGCCCGTGTTCGCCGAGTATTTAAAGAAGACTAGAACCACCGGCAGATACTCAAGGCCTTGCGCCGCTACCCTGTCTACGGTAGGCTTCAGCGACACCGATGCACAAAGCAGGTCAGTATTCCGTAGGGGTTCCGGGGCCCGATATCGAGCCCCGTCCACTCCGCCAACAAAAAGCCCTTGTGAGTCAACGACTTACAAGGGCTTTTCCGCTTCCAGGCTTGCCTAAAGTTTGAGCATCGCAGCTGCTCAAATTCCAAGTTTGGAATTTGACTGTGATTCTTGCGCCGATGCGGCGCAGTCAAGCGAAGCCTTTCGGCATCCGCAGCGGGGCTTCGTTGTCTTGCAGTTGGCATTGCCACCAACTTACGTCCCGCCATGCGCCGAGTTTGAAGCCGACCTCGCGGAACGTGCCCACGGGTTCGCACAGCCGTCTACTTCGCCATGGGCGTCGAGGGACACCGCTCCAGCGTCGCGCAGCCCACTACCGTCGACGCCTCCTCGGCGACGACGAAGTGCTGCAGGCATTCATGAGCGCCGTCGGTCGGAAGCTTCGACTGGGTCAGCAAGTCCGTGATGGCCGGCCAGTCCATCGACAGCGCCGGACGGAGGGCCGCTGTGCTAGCCACGGCGCACCCCGTCGTCCAGCACCAGTTCGCCGTCTTCCTTCGTGAACGGCGGAAGCGCCTCGACCGGCAGCAGTGCGAGCACGGCCTCGGAGGGGCGGCACAGCTCAGTCCCCAAGGGCGTGGCAACGATCGGCCGGTTCAACAGGATGGGATGCTGGACCACGAAGTCGAGCAATTGCTCGTCGGTCCAGTGGGGCTTGTCCAGCCCCAGCTCGGCGAACGGCGTGCCCTTCTCGCGCAGCAGCGCGCGCACCGGCTGCCCTGTGGCAGCGACCAGCTCGCGCAGACGTTCCTTGGAGGGCGGGTTCTTCAAGTACTCGATGACGGTCGGCTCGATGCCGGCATGCCGGATCAAGGCGAGCACGTTGCGCGAGGTTCCGCAGGCCGGGTTGTGGAAGATCGTGATGTCACTCATGGTGCTGCGTCGAAGAAGGTTTGGCTGAACCAGGCTCGGGTGGCAGGAGCCAGCGGTGCGCAGCCACGGCCAGCGCCGCGCCAGCCACCTCGGCCGCTATGAAGGCGGGAGCACTGCTCGGCGCGATGCCTGCGAAGCTGTCGCTGAGCATGCGTCCCGCCACCGCCGCAGGGTTGGCGAACGAGGTGGACGCGGTGAACCAGTACGCGGCACCGATGTACGCGGCGACCGCGGCGGGGGTGCGGGAGGGCGGCGCGCGCAGGATGACCAGCAGCAGGCCGAAGGTCGCAACGCCTTCGGCGAGCCACTGTCCGGGGCTGCTGCGTGTCCTGGCCGCGAGCTGCAGCAGCGGCAGGTCGAACATGCCGTGCGCGAGCCATGCGCCGCAGGCCGCACCGAGCAGTTGGGCCCCGACGTAGGTGGCGAGGTCTGCGCGCGACAGCCGGCCCAGGGCGACCATCACGCCCGACACCGCCGGATTGAAGTGCGCGCCGCTCACCGGGCCGAACACCTCGATCAGCACGTACAGCCCACCGACGGTGGCCAGTGCATTCGCGAGCAATGCGATGGCGACGTTCCCTCCGGCCAGGCGCTCCGCCATGATGCCGGAGCCGATGACCACCGCCAGCAGCAGGCCCGTGCCGAGGAGCTCGGCGCAGGCCCGTCGGGTCAGGCTGTGCATTGCGGTCGAAGGTCAGCAGCAGGAGGGCGAGGGCGCTGCGCTGACCGGAATGCTCAACGGTTTGCCTCGGGGCGTGTTGCTCGCGCAGCAGGCGGCCGAGCTGGACTCCGCCGCCTGCGGCTTCTCGCTGAACACCGGAATGTTGCCGAGCGTGCGGAACTGCTCCCACGCGATGCCCTGCGGATCGGTCACCCAGTACTTGTCGCTGCGCGCGTAGCAGCAACTCGTTTCGCCGACATCGAGCAGCGTCATGTCGGCGGCTTCGGCACTGGCCTTCAGCGCGGCGAGCTCTTCCTCGGTGTCGGCCTGGATGCCGAGGTGGTCGACGCCCGGCGCGCCGCCTCGCGTCGAGATGGCGAAGTTGATGCGAGGATCTTCGATCATCCACTTCGCGTAGTCGCTCTCGACCCGGGTGGGCTCCGCGGAAAACATCTTCGAATAGAAGGCGATGCTCGCCTGCAGGTCCTGGACGTGGGCGTGGACATGGAAACGCTTCATGGGGACTCCTGAGGGTGGATCAGCATCCGCAGCCGGTGGCTGCGGCAGGGACTGCGCAGGATTCGCCCGCGCAGCAGTTCTCGGTGAGGTAGCCGATGACGCCGTTCATGCGCTCATAGGCCGCGCGGTAGACCAGGTGCCGGCTCACGCGCTCCTGCGAGACGAGACCGGCATTCACCAGTTCCTTCAGGTGGAAGGACAGCGTCGTGCCGACGATGCCCAGTCCTTCGCTCATCACGCCGGGGGTCAGGCCGGCGGGTCCGGCCACCACCAGCGCGCGGAAGACGTCCAGGCGGACCGGATGGGCAAGGGCGGCGAGGGCGGCGATGATTTCGTCCTGGTTCATCTGAGCGACTATACGAGGATTATCGAAATGAGGCTGGATTTTTTTGGCGGGCCGTGCCATGCGGAGCCACCAGCTGGTGGTGGCTCTTCGTCGTGGAGGCGTCGGGCGACCCGACGCCGGCCGACCTCGTTCAGGCCGGCGGAAACTTGACGCCGCGCAGCAGCAGTCGCATCGAGCGATCGACTTCGGGGTCTCGCCTGTCCTGCTCCGCCGGCCGTCCGTTCGCGACGAAGTGCGCCACCAGCTGCAACAGGCTCTCGGCCTCGATCGGCTTCTTGACGAAGGCATCGTAGTCCTTGAACAGCTCGTGAACGACGGCCTCGTCGCTGGCGCTGACGAAGACGAACGGGATGTCGGCGAGCGCAGGATTGGCGCGCAACGCGAGGCCCAGTTCGCTGCCGGTCATGTGCGGCATCATGAAATCCGAAAGAATCGCGGCCGGCTTCTCGCCGGCCAACAAGTCCAGCGCGGCCTTGCCGTTCGCTGCCGCGGCCACCCGGTAGCCTTCCGCCTCCAGCAGCATCTGCAGCACTTCGGCGTTTCCGTACTCGTCTTCGACTATCAGGATCAACTTCATCGGCATGGCGCTCCCGAAAAGTTACGACACCGTCAGCCCGGATGCGCCACACCCGAACTGAAACCTGGTGCGAGTCACGCGCACCCCACGCATCTTGCGGATGGCCAGTTCGCGACCCTCCTCCGCCCGGACAGCCTGCGAAATCTCCAGCACATTGTCGAACCAGGCCTTCAAGCCCTCGGCCGAGGACCTGCCCGCCGCCGATCCGAGCGCAGCCGGATCCAATGTGAACACCGACGTGACGCCCCTGGCCTTCAATTCGCGAAGCAGGCGCCCGATGAACCGATAGCCCCGCTCGGGAAACGCGACGGTGTCGGCGAGTGCGGCCAGGCCGTCGATCACCAGTCGTTTCGAGCCGAACTCGTCGACGAGCCGCAGCAGCTTGTGCCCGATCTCGTCCATGCCCTCGTCTTCCTGCGGCTCCCACTGGATCTCCAGCGCGCCGCTGTCGATACCGTCGGCAATGGGCAGCGAGAAGGCTTCGCCGAAACGGACGAGATCGCCGGGAGCGTCGGCGCTCGTCAGCAGCAGGCACCGCTGCTGCAGGCTGGCCTGCGCGGCAAAGGCCAACGCGAACAAGGTCTTGCCGGCGCCGCTGTCGCCGACCACCACCGTGCTGCTGCCGCGAACGAAGCCGCCGTGCAGGCAGGCGTCATCCAGCGCCGCCATCCCCGACGACACAGGCCGCTCGTCTGCGTGCGCATCGGCGCGCGGGGTCCAGGGCAGGCCCTCGAGCCGCGGGAAAAAGCGCAGGCCCTCGTCGGTGATGCAAAACGTGTGCTTGCCCCGCTCGACCGCACTGCCGCGGAACTTGCGGATCTGGATCCGTCGCTCGGCGCGCCATTGGTAGACGTAGTCCTCGAACGCAAAGATGCCGTCGACCATCGTCTGCTCGGCGTTGAGCGAGCGGTTGCCGCCGCTGGTCAGCAGCAGGCCGGTGCAGGTCATCGCGGACGCCACGCTCTGCAAGCCATGGACGAACTGCCGGATGCGCTCGTCGGGCCCCAGTTCCTGGTTCTCGACGACCAGGCCGTCGACGACGAACAGCGAGGCCTTGTGCCGGGCCAGTTCGCCGCGCACCAGGTCGACGACGGCCTTCAGGCCTTGCTGTTCCAGTTCGCGGTAGGCGCTGACGTAGATCACCGCGGAATTGACCGCTTCGGGCTTGAAGTAGGCCTGGCCCTGCATGTGCTGCACCATGCGCGAGTGCGACTCGGCGAGCAGGGTCACGTAGAGCGTCTTGGTGCCGTCGTTGGCATGCGCCTGGTAGGCGATCTGGTTCGCGAGGGTCGTCTTGCCGACGCCCGGGGGCCCTTCGAGGATGTAGACGCCGCCTTCGAACAGACCTCCGTGCAGGATCTCGTCAAGTCCGGGAACGGCCGTCGGCAACCTTTTCATCTCAGTCACTTTTCCTCCTGGCACTGCCACGAGGCCATCTTATCGCCGCATCGCAGCGACGCCGCGGCAGACGCCGGTGGCGACGAGGCCGGTGGTGGCCAGCATCGCCGCCGTGTGAACCAGCACGGCCGCCAGCGCGAGGCCCAGCGAGCCCGATGCGGTGATCTCGCGCGCCGGGTTCCCGGCGAGGCACAGCGGCATGAACGCCGGCACCAGCATCAGGCCGGCGCCGTGCGCGGTGGTCATCAGGAACGACCACGTCGCCATCAGCGCGCGGCCGGCGTTCGAGGCGCCGGCCGCGGCGGGTGCTGCCGGGCCCCGCAGCGCGCGGCAGGTCGCCACCCCGATGAGCAGCACGACCAGCAGCACACCGGCCACCCGCCAGACGCCGTCCCGGTCCACCGACCCGCCGTGCGCGAACACGAACGCCACCGCCACGATCGACGCCACGTGCCCGAGGCCGATCGCCCACAGCGCCCGGCGCACCGGCGTTCTCTCCCGTGTGCGCAGGCCGCAGGCCGCCGCCAGCCCCCAGCCGTTGAGCGGACTCAGCCCGTGCAGGGCGCCGAGCCCGGCGAGCGCCACCCACGGCCACAGGCTGGCCATGGCTCAGGCATGCGCCGAGCAGCACGAAGCCGCTGCTGCCTTCGCGGCCGGCGCGGTCTCGTAGCGGTCGTGGTGGCGCACCCACTCCATCGTGTGGCTCATGCCCGCCTCGTCGCGGCCCTTCGGCGTCAGGTCCAGCAGGTCGTAGGTGCCCATCATCAGCTCGACGCCGCGCCCGAAGGTCGAGTAGGTGTGGAACACCCGGCCGGCGTCGTCCTTGCAGAACACGCTGATGCCGGGCGCCTCTTCGGCCGGGAACGGCTGCAGCTTGTAGTTGTAGTAGGCCTCGCCGCGCGCCACTTCGTCCGGCGTGAACGTGACGCCGAAATCGCGATTGAAGTCGGTGCCGTTCGACGACACCCAGCGGAACTGCCAGCCCATGCGTTCGCGAAAGCGCTCGATCTCGGCCAGCGGCGCGCGCGACACCACCAGCATCGAGACATCGCGCTGCGCCAGGTGCGGCACGGCCCCGTCGAGGTGGTCGGCCATGAACGAGCAGCTCTTGCAGCCCGCTTCCCAGCCGGGTGCCAGCATGAAGTGCTGCACCACGAGTTGCCGGCGGCCCTCGAACAACTCGGCCAGCGAGCGCTTGCCGGCGGGCGTGTCGAAGATGTAATCGGTCTCGACGCGCACCCACGGCAACGCGCGGCGCTGGCGTGCCAGCTCGTCGTGCTGGCGGGTCAACGCCTTCTCGCGCTCGAGCAGCGCCTTGCGCTCGGAGATCCAGCGGTCACGGGAAACGACGGAATGGTTCATGGTGTTGTCGGTGTTCATGGCGATGCTCCTCGGCTCGGCGAGCCGTTCGTGGTGGAAGGACGGGGTGAGGGGAGGGATGACGAGAGGGATGAAGAGAGGGCGATGCGAGCGTCCAGCCGCTCACGCCTTCGGGCGCCGCACGGCGCGGACCTTGCCGGTGCCGCCGCCGCCGCAATAGAACAGGCCCGCGCCATCGGATTCGAGCCCGCTGACGTTGATGCCGGCCGGCATCGTCAGCCGGTCGAGCACGGCACCGCTTTGCGGGTCGATGCGACGCACCTCGCTCTCGTCGCCTTCCCAGGTGCCGTGCCACAGCTCGCCGTCGACCCAGGTCACGCCGGTGACGAAGCGGTTGGATTCGATGGTCCGCCGGATCGCGCCGGTGGCCGGATCGATCTGGTGGATCTTGCGTTCGCGGTGCTGCCCGACCCACAGGCTGCCCTCGGCCCATGCGAGCCCCGAGTCGCCGCCGCGGCCGGGTGCCGGAATCGACGCCAGCACCCGGCCGGTGGCCGGGTCGATCTTGTCGATGCGCGATTCGGCGATCTGGTACAGGTGGGTGCCGTCGAACGCGGTGCCGGCATCGCAGGGCAGCTCCAGCGTGCGCGTGGTGTCGCCGCTCGCCGGATCGAACGCCACCAGCGCGGCGCCGGTGGCGGCCCACACCTGGTGGCCGTCATGCGTGACGCCGGCCACCTTGGTGGATTCGCCGAACGGGCCGTACTCGCGCACGATCTCGGCCGTGCGCACCCGGGGGGCCGGGCTCTGCGGGGTCTTGAGGTTCACTGCTGCTCCTTGTCTCGCGCCGCGGATCGGCGCCGTGAGACAACTCTATGCAATCGGCAGCGCAGCAGGGAGTAACAAGATCGTCGTGAATCCGGCCAGCGGCGGTGCGAGCCAGCGGCGCGAACGCGCCTGCCCGATCGCCCGCACGCGGCCGGCGGCTTCGAGCTCGGCGAGCGCGCGCTGCACGGTGCGCTGGCTGGCACCGAGCGCCAGCGCCAAAGCCGAGGTCGACCAGGCCGCGCCGTCGCACAGCAGCGCCAGCAGCGAGCCCGGGTCGCCATCGATCGGCGGTGCGAGCAGCACGACCTCGCGCGCGCCGCGCGGCTGGAGCACGAAGCCGCGCGAGGTCGCTTCGAGGTCGGCCAGCGGCTTGACCAGCGCGCGCAGCCGGCCGATCTCGACCCGCAGCCGCGCCCGGTGCGTCGCGTCCGGGCGGCGGGTGTTGAACACGCGCTCGATCAGCTCGTCGCGGTCGACGTCGCCTGGCCACGCCTGCGCCAGCGCGCGCGCCAGCCCGAACAGCACCGGCCGGCGGGCCAGCGGCAGCCAGGTGTCCGCGGCCTGCAGCCCGTGGCGGCAGGCATCGACGACCAGTGCGTCGGAGGCCAGCAGCGCCGCGACCTCGTCGATGCGCAGGGCCTGTTCGCCGCCGGCCTCGGCGCGGCGCACGCGGCGCGCGGCCGGCTGGTCGAGCGCGGCCTGCGCCTCGGCCACCTCGGCGGCGAGCGCGGGCACGCCGGCACGCTCCGCGGCCGCCTGCGCGCGAACGAGCGCCGCACGCGCCGGCACCGGCCGCAGCGAGCGCAGCGCGAGTTCGGCGGCGCTCAGTTCGGCCACGGCGGCGAGCGATGCCGGCAGCCCGCGCACATCGAGCTGTGCGAGCGCGGTGCCGGCCTCGTCGAGCCGGCCCAGCAGCAGCAGCCGGCGCGCCGCGATCAGGCGCGCCTGCAGCGCATTCGCGTGGTCGTCGCGCGCTTCCAGCACGATCGCGGCGTCGGCCAGCGCGCGCGGCGAGCCGCCGAGGTCGCGCATCGCCAGCGCCACCTCGGCCTCGGCCACGACGCAGCGCGCCCGCGCCAGCCCTTCATGCGCGCCGAAGCCGCGGGCCGCGCTGCGCAGCAGCTCGCGGGCGCGTGGGTGCTCGCCGAGCTGGGCCATCGCGATGCCGCGCAGCGCCAGCGCCGGCGGGTCGTCGCGCAGCGCGATCCGCTTCAGCGCGCCGAGCGGGTCGCCAGCGGCCAGCGCGCGCGCCGAGGCGGTGATCAGTGAATCCATCGCGCAAGGCTACCTCGGCCCGCGCCGGCGCCCGATGCCGAGCCGTTCAGGCCATCTCGGCCGGCTCGGTGTCGGTGCGCGGCCGCAGTGCCAGCGACAGCAGCTCGTCGAGGCGGTGGTACGCGAGGCTCGCGCCCGACACGAAGTCGGTGCCCTGCCCGTGCGAGAAGCGGGCCGAGTCGAGCACCGCGGCCAGGCTGCGCCAGGCGCGGGTGCGGTTGGCCAGCGGTGACAGCAGGTGGCGCCCGCCATGCGTCTCGCTCAGGCCGAGCTGCTCGCCGAGGTTCTGCGCCTGCGCCATCATGTCCAGGCTCAGCATCAGGCCCTCGCTCGCATACAGCCAGCCCAGCGCCTCCATCAGCCCGAGGCCATGGGTCGCCGGCGTCGCGCCGGGGTTCGGCGGCCAGGCCCGCAGGTCGTGCAGGTCGGCCTCCATGCGGCGCGCGCGCGGTGCGTCGACCAGCTCCGGATCGGGGATCACGCGCCAGACCTCCTCGTCGGCATAGAGCCGCCGAACGTCGGCGAGCATGTGGTACAGCACCGTCAGGAAGCCGGCATAGTGTTCGGCGGTCCGGAACGGCTCGATCAGGTTCAGGCCGTCGCGCAGGTAGTCGTGCAGGAAACCGGCGTCTTCGCTGAGCCGCTGCGTCAGGGTCCTGCCCGACGGCGTCGGCGCGAACGGTGCCGGCACGGTCGGGAACTGCAGGGCGATGTACGGGATGTGCATGGGCGCGCGTGGGGTCTCGGTGATCGGGGGTCAGCGGTTGGCATGCTGCATCGGCTGCGTCGGCGCGAAGCCGTGCTCCGGCAGCGTCGGCTTGTCGGTCAGCGAACTCAGCGAACTCAGCGAACGGGGTGTCGCCTGGGGATACCCCGGCGAGCGCGCCTGCACCTGCGTGCCCACCAGATGGTCGGCCGCCTCGCGCAGGCGTTGCTTCGCCCGCACCTCCTTCAGCTCCTGCGCCTGTTTCGCGAAGGTGGTCTGGAAGCGGTTCAGCTCCTTCCTGTGCCGGCGCTCCACCTGGCCCAGCACGATGGAGACGCGGCGCGACACCCGCTTCATCTCGCGCGCCCGCCCGAAGTGCCAGCCGGTCGCCACGCCGGCCGCCAGGAACACCGCCGCACTGCCGACCCACAGCAGCAGCTCGGTCATGCGGGTTCTCCTTGCGGACGGATCTCGTGCTGCGCCAGCGGCGCGCGACGCGTGTGCCGTTGCCCGGAACTCGGCTTGCGGGCGCGCAGGTCCGCGCCGCCCAGGCGGGCGCGGTATTCGGCCGGCGTGCAGCCGAGCTGGCGCACGAAGGCCCGGCGCATGCGTTCGTCGTCGACGAAGCCGCTCTGGGCCGCGATCGCCTTGATCGACACCGGCGACGACTCCAGCAGGTGGCAGGCGCGCTCGACGCGCAGCTGCTCCACCACCTTGGCCGGCGTCTGCCCGGTGCTGCGCACGAAGAAGCGCGCGAAGTTGCGCGGGCTCATGCCGGCGCGCCCGGCCATGTCGGTCACCGTGGTGGGCTGGCTCAGCCGCGTCGCGACCCAGCCGAGCAGGTCGGTCAGCATGCTGTCGGCGCCGCGTTGCGCGAGGCGCTCCTGCAGGTTCAGCAAGGTGCTGCGCTGCGCCTGGCTGCCGGAGCGCGCCATGAACACGACCAGCGTGCGGGCGACGTCCAGGCCGATCTGCGGACCCAGGTCGGCACGCACCAGCGCGAGTGCCATGTCGATGCCGGCCGTCATGCCGGCGGCCGTCCAGAACTTGCCCGACTGCACGTAGATCGGGTCGTCTTCGAGTTGCACGCGCGGGAAGCGCGCCCTGAAATCGTCGCCATGCCCGGCCAGCGTGACGGCGCGCTGGCCATTCAACAAGCCGGCGGCGGCCAGCAGGAACGAACCGGTGCCGATCGAGCCGACGCGCCGCGCCTTCGGGGCGGCCTGGGCGATCCAGTCGACCAGCACCGCATCGCGCAGCGCCGGCCCGATCTCCGGGCCCCCGCACACCAGCAGCGTGTCGACGGTGGCCGGCGGCACGCTGTCCAGCGGCTGGGTCTGCAGCGCGAACCCCGCCGAGGTGGCGACCCCGCCGCCGTGCCGCGAGACACAGGCGACGCGGTAGGCCGGCGGCCGGTTGGCCCGCGCGAGCAGCGCATTGGCCACGGTGAACACTTCGGTCGGACCGGCCACGCCGACGATGCTGGATCCGTCCGGTACGAGCACGGCCATGCATCGCACATCCGGGATAGCTTCCATTCTTTTTGTACTCCCTGTCCCAACATTGTTGCTGTTCGTAACAGGGCTATCTTCTCCGGCGAGTGTGGGATTCGACTGTGTACTTTCTCGCACATCGACCTCCCTTGGCGCGAATGGAGGTCGTATTGGCCTTAACCGATGGGTCGGGAGGGGCGGGTCCTCCCGGGGGTGGGGGCGCTCAGGTCATCGTCGCGCGGACGTCGTCCGGCGCATCGGCACGGGTGTTGATCTCGACCAGCAAGCCGCCGGGCGCGACGCAGAAGAAGCGCGTGCCGCGCGGGCTGCGCACCAGATCGACCTGGATCTCGATGCCGTCGGCCTTGAAGCGCTCGTACAGCGTGCGCACGTCCTCGGCCGTCGGCAGCTCGAAGCCGATGTGGAAGTTGTGCGGCCAGTCGACCTGGAAGCCCTGCGCCTGTTCGAGCACGATGTCGAAGCCGGGCCGCTTCAGGATGTTGTAGCCCGGGTGGGCGGTGGACGTGCAACCGAGCCGCTGTTCGAAGAAGCGGGTGCTCGCGGCGAGGTCGTTCGACGGGAAGCTCAGGTGGTTGAGCTTCATGGTGGTGGTGATGTGGTTCATCGGGCGATGCCTGTGGTGGGAAAGGACGGCATCGTAGGAAACGGGGGCCGTTCGATCTACTCGCATCGACGGGTGCGGCGCGGCCCCTGGGACAGGCGGTGGCTCAGCGCTTGCCCGACTCGCTTTCGGGGCTGACGGCGGCCAGGCGCAGGTAGCCGAAGACGGCGGCCTCGACGCGCCGGCGCAGCGCCGGCTCGTCGGATTCGCCGCGTTCTCCGGCACCGTCGACGAGGCCGCGCACGATGGCGCCGACGTCGTCGACGGCCCGCTCATGGACCGGCTGGCGGGGCAGGTCGGCGCGGCCCAGTATCTCGGAAACGAGCGCGCGGAACGCCCCCTTGACTACCGCGGCGCGCAGCTCCGGGCGGCTCTCTTCCACGTCGAGCAGCCGCGCCAGTTCGGGCCGCCGCAGCTGCTGCGCCACCGACGCGGCGATCAGCACGCGCAACGCGGCCGCGCCGTCCGGCTGCGCCAGCGCGGCCCGCGCCTCGGCATGAAAGCGCTCGCCTTCGCGCTGCATCAGCCCGAGCGTCAGCGCCTCCTTGGACGGGAAGTATTGGTACAGCGAGCCGATGCCGACGCCGGCGCGCTCGGCCACCGCGTTCGTGTTGAAGCTGGCCATGCCGCGCGCTTCGAGCACCTGCGCCGCGGCCTCGAGCAGCGCTTCGACCGTGCGCTGCGAACGGGCCTGCTTCGGTGCCTTGCGGGGTGTCAGCGGAGGAGGGCGGGGCATGGGCGGATTCTCGCGCGTCGTCGGCTATGCTGCGCCGTCCCCTGCGTCCCTTGTCCCGCATCACCGAAGGATGACCATGACCCGACTGCCCCTCATTCGCGCGACCTGCCTGTCCGCGCTGTCGCTGCTGGCCCTCGGCACCACGCTGCCGGTCCAGGCCGAGAGCTTCGCTTCGTCGGCATCGAGTGCCGGGTCGGCCTCGTCCGGCAGCGTGTCCGATTCGATCAAGGGATCGAGCAACAGCTCCCGGCGCGACAAGGACGTCGCCGAAGGCCAGTACCGCGTGATCGAGGTGGCCGAGGTGGCGGAAGTCGCCGGCCGGCCCGCGATGATGCAGCTGACGCTGCGTGCCACCGAGGACGGTGCGTCGCGCGAGTTCATCCTCGAGCTGCCGCGCCAGGCGCTGGCTGCCCGGCCGCTCGGCACCGGCGACCTGGTGCAGGCGAATCAGCGCCCGTACGGTTTCGAGTTCGCCCGCGTCGACACCCGCGAGGCCTTCTTCCTCGTGCTGACCGACGACTGGCGGCGCGACCTCGATTCGCGCGTCGTCACGCTGTGACGGTGCCCCGCGGCCGCACGGCGGTCGCGGCGGCGGTGCTGGCCTGCGGTGCCTGGTTCGGCAGCGCGCAGGCCGCCAGCGTGCAGTTCTGCGATCGCCCGGCGGCGATCGATGCCGGCCAGCAGGACAAGCTGCTGCGCTTCGCCGCCGTGGTGCGCCAGCAACTCGACCGCTCGGGCCGTCGCGTGGCCTTGATCTCGCGCTCGGGGCTGGACCTGAGCCGCTTCGGGCTGCTCTACTCGCATGCCGGCATCCTGCTGAAAGCCGATGCCGACAGCGCCTGGTCGGTGCGCCAGCTCTACTACGCCTGCGAGGAATCGCGCCCGCGCCTGTTCGACCAGGGCGTGGCCGGCTTCCTGCTCGGCGCCGACCGGCCGTCCATCGGCCACGTCTCGATCGTGCTGCTGCCCGAGGCCGAGGGCGCCGCGCTCGCGCGCACGTCGCTCGACCGTCGGCTGGCGCTCGACCTGCTGGCGGCCCGCTACAGCGCCAACGCCTACGCGTTCAGCACGCGCTACCAGAACTGCAACCAGTGGGTGTTGGAGCTGATCGCCAGCGCCTGGGGCGGCTTCGATGCCGGGCCGGTGTCGCGCGAGCAGGCGCAGCAGTGGTTGCAGGCGCAGGGCTACTCGCCGGCGCCGGTCGAGATCGGCTCTCACGGGCTGATGTTCGCGGCGCAGTTCGTGCCGCTGATCCACGTCGACGACCACCCGCGCGACGACCTCTACGCGATGAAGCTGCGCATCAGCACGCCGGCCGCGATCGAGGCCTTCGTGCACCAGCGGCTGCCGCAGGCCGAGCGCGTGGAGCTGTGCCACGACGAGCGCAAGGTGGTGGTGCGCCGCGGCTGGCAGCCGCTCGGTCCCGGTTGCGAAGCAGGCGCGGGCGACGAGACCTTGGCGCTGGATTGATACAAAGTTGAATGACCGGGCTTCGGATTCGGCCCGTCGCCGTCGCGCTCGTCGGCCATCGGCATCCCGGGCGGCGGCGGCCGTCGCCGGCGCGACAGCTTCGATTCCATCTCGTCGGGCGACGAGTCGGACGGCGGCTACCGGCGTCCGAGCGCGTCGACGCTGGCGCCGCGGCGCAACCTGCCGCGTCCGCAGGGCGTCGAGGTCTACCGGCACACGACGGATGAAGACAACTACGCGAGCATCGCCGGTCAGCAGCGTCAGCTACAACACGCCGCCGCGCGGAAGCTTCATCCCGTCGCACCGCCATCCCGACGATCCGTACTGCGGCCGCTGAGCGGCTTGCGCTGCCATCGTTCTGACCGCGTCGGGTCATCGACGCGACATCGGCGCTCCTTACCCTCGCGGCCACATCAACCGTGGCACGAGGGGAGAGAGCATGCTGAAGAAGACCATCGCCGCGCTGGCGGCGGGCCTGGGCCTGTCATTCGCGAGCATCGCGGCGCAGGCCCTGACGACGGCGGAACTCGCGTTCCGCCATGCGCCGGTGCACTACCAGGACACCGACTCGAGCGACTACCCGTCGGAGTACATCACCGCGTACGACTACGACAACGACCGCATCACGACCAACAACTGGGACAACCGCGGCAACGGCCAGTGGCCCGCGACGGTGTACTACTCGGTGGTCGAGAGCTGCACGCACTGGTTCATCGGCTATTCGTTCTACCACCCGCGCGACTGGTCGGACACCGCCTTCGACCAGGAGCACGAGAACGACCTCGAAGGCGCGATCATCTCGGTGCGCAAGGACGGCACGCCGTTCGGCACGATGGAAGGCATGATCACCGTCTTCCACACCGATTTCTTCGCGTTCACGCCGGCCGGCAGCCCGTACCGCAACGGCCACGAAACCATCGACGGCACGGTGTCGTTCGAGATGGACAACGGCATCAGCCGCATGAAGACCGTGCAGGAGGCCAAGGGCCACGGGCTGAAGGCCTGGCCGTATGCGTCGAACTTCAACGGCGCGGCCAACCAGGACGGCATCGTCTACTACCCGACGCTCGGCACGCCGGGCCACCCGCTGTCGGGCAACGACCGGCACGTGGCCTACCGGCTGGTCGACCTGAACCAGCCGGACGGCCTGTACGCCGCCGCGCTGGGCGACGCGCTGCAGCCTGCCGCGCAGGCGCAGACCTTCGCGACCTGGGGCACCTTCCGCGGCGACACCAGCGGCGGCTGCGGCTCGGGCCTGAAGACCTGCAGCACCAACGCGGCCAACACGCCGTGGGGCTGGGACGACGGCAACGACGGCGAGAGCTACCGCGGCGAGTTCGCGCTCGACCCGGCGCACCTGTTCTCGTTCTACTTCAGCGGCACCGGCAACTTCAGCCAGCAGTACCTGAGCAACCCGTTCCTGAGCGGGCTGCGCAGCACCGGGTTCCATTCCGGGCACGCGCCGGCAGGGTTCGCGACGCAGCTCGACCTGAACACGCTGTACGCGAAGCTGGTGAACAGCTGCTCGTAGCGTGGCTGGCTCGCGCCGATGTCCGCAACGGTCAAGCGTGCAGGTTGATTGAAACCTGCCTCAAGCGCTTTGCAATGGTGGCCGCCACGCGAGATGGGGCGTCGGCCAGCAGCGCCGGCCACAGCGCACGCGCGCGTTCGCGCGTGTCGCGCACGATGCGCCGGAACCGGTTGAACGCCAGCAGGCCCGCCGCCTTGGCCAGCGCCTCGGCGGCGTCTTCGTTCCAGGCCTGCAGCGATTCGTCCATCCTGCGGTTCTGCGACAGCGCGCGCGGGTCGTCCGGGTCGAAGTAGGCCGCAACGCACACCATGTCGTAGGCCGGCGCGAGCCGCGGGTGCAGGCCGTCTTCGTACAGCAGTGCCCAGTTCTTCGAATGCGCGTCGGTGTTGCCCATCAGCGCATACGCCGTCCAGCGGCGGAACACCTCGTCGAGATCGCGCACGTCGCTGGCCGGGGATTGCTTCAGCAGCACCAGCAAGGCCCGCATCGCGGCCGGCAGGTCGCGGTACTTGCGGCGGCTGTCGATGCCGAGCGCCTGCGTCAGCTCCTCGAAGTGCACGCGCTGCGTGCGGCCGTCGAGCAGCGGCCGGCGGTCGAAGCGCGGCACGTGCAGGTAGTGGCTGAACGGCAGCGCGATGCCGGGCAGCTCGAGCTCGGCCACCGGGCGCGCGCTCGCGCCGGCGGTGCGCACGCCGACCGCCTCGGCCAGCCGGTAGCAGCAGGCCTCGTTGTGCACCAGGTCCGGGTACGCCGTCGACGGCAGCTTCACCAGCACCTCGCCGGCCTCGGTACCGCTGCGCACCACGTAGCGCGCGCCGCGATGCACCATCGAGAACTTGGTGACGAAGCCGCCGAGCGAGAAGCCGTCGTCGACCGGCGCCGCTACCGCCGACGGCTCCAGCGGCTCGAGCCGCTTCGTCGCATGCAGCTCGACCACGCCGGCCGGCACCCCGTGTGCCGGCAGCACTTCGAGCGCGCCAGGCAGGTCGTGGCCGGCGGCGGCCAGCAGCTCGAACTCGTCGTCGCGCTCGACGCCGCGCCGCTCGGCCAGCCGGTCGCGGTTGTGGCCCTCGGGCAGCATGTTCTCGAAGAACACCGGCAGCCGGCCGATGCGCACCAGGCGCTCGTCGTTGACGGCCGTCAGGATCGCGCGGGTCTGCGCTTCGTCGGCACCGCGGTACAGCTGCGACAGCGTCGGTCGGATCGCGTCGCCGACGTAGGCCTCGTCGAACGACACGCGGATGTTGTCGCCCACCTGCGACAGCCAGCCGATGCGCCGCGGCTGCGCGGCATCGGGCACGTGCAGCCGCAGCTCGGCCATCGTGATCGGATCGGTGGCGTTGCGGCTCATGACGGGGCTTCGTCCTCGTCGAGGTCGCCCGCGGCGGCCCGGAACGCCTGCTGCCCCACGCCCAATGGCGCGCTGATGCCCGCCGGCAGCGACACCGACTGCCCCTGGTTGGCGATGAACGCGACCGTCTCGGCCAGCAGCGCCTTCGGCACCGGCACCAGCGTGTAGCCGAGTTCGTCGAACAGCGCGGTCAGCGTCGACAGCCGCGCATCGGCCTGGCCTTCGGCCGCCGCCACGGTCAGCCGGCTCAGCCCGGTGCGCTCGGCCAGGCTCACCAGCGACCGCCGGTGGGCACGGCGCAAGGCCTTCAGCTGTGCAGGCAGTGGCTGCTGCGGCTCGGCGACCTGGGATACCCGCGGCGTGGCATTGATTTGCATGGCAAAGCAATCATTTTCATTGGAATGATTGCTTCACTATACATTGATAGGAAAACCATGCAAATCAAGCAAAATGTCTGGAAAACCAGGCGGGCGGCTTCAGCACGCCGGTCGTCAGGCTGGTGCCGAGCAGGATCACCGCGCAGCCGGCCAGCATCTGCGGCGTCAGGCCTTCATGCAGGAACAGCCAGCCCCACAGCACCGCGAACACCGGGATCAGGAAGGTGACCGACAGCGCGTTCGCCGGCCCGATGTGGGCGATCAGCCGGAAGAACAGGATGTACGCGATGCCGGTGCAGCCGACCGCCAGCAGCGCGGCGGCCGACCACGCGGCGAGCGACGGCATCGCGGCGGGCCACCACACCAGCGCCGGCACCGCCAGCAGCAGCGCCGACGACAGCTGGCTGCCGGTGGCGACCGCCAACGGCGCAACGCCGGTCAGGTAGCGCTTCGTGAAGCTGCCCGAGAAGCCGTACAGCAGCGTCGCCGCCAGGCAGGCCAGCACCGCCCAGCCGCTGCTCGCGCCCGGCTTGAAGCTCGCCTTGTCCCACGCGAGCCACAGCACGCCGACGAAGCCGATCGCGAGGCCCGCCACGCGCGCGGGCGTCAGCGTGTCGCGCAGCCAGAGCCACGCGATCAGCGCGCCGAACAGCGGCGTCGCGGCATTGAAGATCGACGACAGCCCGGCCGTGATCGACAGCGCGGCGTAGCTGAAGCACAGGAAGGGCAGCGCCGAGTTCGTGATGCCGACGACGAAGATCGGTCGCCAATGGGCGCGCAGCACGCCGGCCTGGCCGCGCAGCGCGAGCAGCGGCAGCAGGAACAGCGTGGCGCCCCAGACGCGCACGGCCGCCAGCGCGACCGGGCCGAACTCGGCCGCGCCCATGCGCATGAACAGGAAGGACGCGCCCCAGATCGCCGCGAGCCCGGTCAGTTCGACCGCATCGGCGCGCTTCAAGACGCGGCCTCGGTGGCGGCGACGCGCTCGACGCCTTCGAGTTGCAGCAGCGCCTGCTTGCGCTGCAACCCGCCGGCATAGCCGGTGAGGCTGCCGTCATGGCCCAGCACGCGATGGCACGGCACGATCACCGACACCGGGTTGCGTCCGACCGCCGCGCCGACCGCCCGCACTGCCTGCGGCGCGCCGACCTCGCGCGCGATCGCGGCGTAGGTGCAGGTGCCGCCGGCCGGGATGCGCAGCAGCGCCTGCCAGACGATCTGCTGGAACGGCGTGCCCTGCAGGTCCAGCGGCAGCTCGAACTGCGTGCGCCGGCCGGCGAAGTAGTCGCTCAGCTGCTGCGCGGCCTCCTTCAGCAACGGGTCGTCCGGGTCGTGCGGCACGGTGGGCAACTCGCCCGGATGGGCCTTCTGCCCGTCGAACCACATGCCGGCAACGCCATGGGCGGTGCGGGCGAGCAGCACCGGGCCGAGCGGCGATTCGAAGGCGGCTTGCGCGGTGCAGACGGTCCGCAGCCGGCGGGCGAGGGTGGAGGTGGTGGTCATCGTGTGGCTCCTGAAGCAGGTGGTGTCGACGGGGTCGCGTCGGGTGGCAAGGGCGCCAGGCTGTTCCACAACCTGAGCACCGCATACGAGCGCCAGGGCCGCCAGGCCTCGGCACGGGCGTCGGCCTCGCGCTGGTTCTGCGTGCCGAACAGGGTCTTCATCGCGTTCAGCACCGCCACGTCCTTCGGCGGGAACGCATCGGGCCAGCCGAGCGCTCGCATCGCGAGGTAGTGGGCGGTCCACGGGCCGATGCCGGGCAGCGCGGCCAGCGCCGTCATCAGCGCCTCGGGCCGGTGCGGCAGCGCCAGCAGCCGCGTCAGCTCGGGCCAGGCGTTGGCAAGCGCCTGGATCGCGCCGACGCGGGTGCGGATGATGCCGAGCTCGGCGATGTGCTCGAGCGGCGCCGCGGCCAGCACGGCCGGCGACGGGAAGCCGCGGGCGATGTCGTTCCACGGCGTGGCGAGCGGCTCGCCGAAGCGCTCGATCAGCCGCCGCGCCAGCGTGCGCGCCGCGGCCACCGTGACCTGCTGGCCGAGCACCGCGCGCACCGCCATCTCGAAGGCGTCGATGCTGCCGGGCAGCCGCAGCCCGGGCGCGCCGGGCAGGTCGCGCAGCGCGTCGTCGATGGTCTGGGGCGCGGCGTCGAGGTCGAGCCAGCGCCGCACCGCCATCACGACGCGGCCGCTGTGCGGCGCGAGCGTCGCCGCGTAGCGCAGCCGCAGGCTGGCCGGACGCGTCGGCGTCTCGTCGATGAACGAGGCCTCGAGCCAGCCGGCCTCGGGCCCGAGCACGCCGGCGCGCACGCTGCGCCGCACCCGCGCGGCCTCGACTGCCTCGACGCCCGGCACCGCGCGTGCGGTCAGGAAGCGCAGCATCGCCGCGGTGTCGTACGGCGAGCGGAAGCCGAGCGACACGGTCACGCCGTCGTCGGGCGACAGCGGATCGGCACGCCCATCGGCATCGCCGCGCAAGCGCGTCGGGCTCATGCGGTAGCTGTCGGCAAAGGCCGCGTTGAAGCGCCGCAGGCTGCGAAAGCCGCTGGCCAGCGCGACCTGCGCGACCGGCAGCCGGGTGTCGGTCAGCAACTGCTTGGCCAGCAGCAGGCGGCGCGTCTGCACGTACTGCAGCGGCGTCACGCCATGCTCGGCCGCGAAGATGCGCCGCAGGTGGCGGTCGCTGACGCCCAGGTGCGCGGCCAGCGCCGCGATCGACGGGGTTTCTTCCTCGGCCGCCGCATGGTCCAGCCAGTGCGCCGCCTGGCGGGCCAGTGTGCGCGATGCATCCATCACGGTCCACGCGAGCCCCGGCCCGGGCGCGACTTCGGGCCGGCACTTCATGCACGGCCGGAAGCGCGCCGCCTCGGCCTGGGCCGGCGTGTCGAAGAACACGCAGTTCTCTCGGCGCGGCGTGCGCACGCGGCAAATCGGTCGGCAATAAATGCCGGTGGACGTGACGCCGACGAACCACTGGCCGTCGAAGCGGGCGTCGCGGGCCTTGATGGCCAGGTAGGCGGCATCGGAGTCGAAGGAAGGCATGGCGGGATTATCGAACCCTCGCGCGGCAAGACTCGCCGTTTTCGGACATGTCGCGGACGCGGGTGGGGACCCGTGCTGGCCCGAAGGCTGCATGTCAGACGCTCCCTACAATGCGCACCTCTCCAGGAGAAACCGAATGCAAGTGACTGCGTCCAACTTCAAGGCCTATGACATCCGCGGCATCGTCGGCAAGACGATCGACGAAGCGTTCGCGGAGCACCTGGGCCGTGCCTTCGGCAGCGAGGCACTGAAGGCGGGTGAAAAGGCCGTGGCGGTCGGCCGCGACGGCCGCCTGTCGGGGCCGGGCCTCGTCGCCGCACTGATCCGCGGCCTCGCGTCGACCGGGCTCGACGTCGTCGACATCGGCGCCGTGACCACGCCGATGCTGTACTACGTGGCTGCCACGCGCGGCCAGCATGGTTGCAACAGCGGCATCCAGGTCACCGGCAGCCACAACCCGAAGGACTACAACGGCTTCAAGATGGTGCTGGCCGGCCGCGCGATCTACGGCGACGAGATCCAGGCACTGCGCATCCGCATGGAAGCCGAGAACTACACCGTGGCCAATGGCCGCACCGGCACGATGGACGTGCTCGCCGAATACCGCGCACGCATCGTCGGCGACTGCAAGCTGGCCCGCAGGATGAAGATCGTCGTCGACTCCGGCAACGGCATCCCCGGTGCGTCGGCGCCCGGCATCCTGCGTGCGCTCGGCTGCGACGTGACCGAGCTCTACTCCGAGGTCGACGGCGATTTCCCGAACCACCACCCGGACCCGAGCAAGCCCGAGAACCTGGCCGACCTGATCCGCACCGTGAAGGAGACCGATGCCGAGCTGGGCCTCGCGTTCGACGGCGACGGCGACCGGCTCGGCGTGGTCACGAAGGAAGGCAACATCATCTACCCGGACCGCCAGCTGATGCTGTTCGCCACCGACGTGCTGTCGCGCAACCAGGGCGGCACCATCATCTTCGACGTGAAGTGCACGCAGCGCCTCGCGCCGACCATCCGCGCCGCCGGCGGCAAGCCGCTGATGTGGAAGACCGGCCACTCGCTCGTCAAGGCGAAGATGAAGGAGCTGAAGGCGCCGCTGGCCGGCGAGATGAGCGGCCACATCTTCTTCGGCGAGCGCTGGTACGGCTTCGACGACGCCACCTACACCGCGGCGCGGCTGCTGGAGATCCTGTCGCGCGGCAAGAACCCGAGCCAGGTGCTGAATGCGCTGCCGACCAGCTTCAGCACGCCCGAGCTGAACGTCGCGTGCGACGAAGGCGAGCCGAAGCAGGTCGTGCAGAAGCTGCTCGACGGCGCGCGCTTCCCCGGCGCGAAGGAGATCATCACGATCGACGGGCTGCGTGCCGAGTACGACGACGGCTTCGGGCTGATCCGTTCGTCGAACACCACGCCGGTGCTGGTGCTGCGCTTCGAAGGGCACACGCAGGAGGCGCTGCATCGCATCGAGGCCGACTTCATGGCCGCGCTGCGCGTGGCCAAGCCCGACGCGCAGATCGCTGCCGCCGCGCATTGACCGCGTCGCCGTCGTCGTGCGCGTCCTGATCGTCAAGCTGTCGTCGCTCGGCGACGTGGTGCATGCGATGCCCGTCGTCCACGACCTGCGGGCGGTCTACCGCCATGCGCAGGTCGACTGGGTCGTCGAGCCGGGCTTCGCGCCGCTGGTGCGGCGCGTGCACGGCGTCAGCGAGGTGATCGAATGCGCGCAGCGCCGCTGGCGCCGCGCCTGGTGGACGCGCCCGGTGCGCGACGAATGGCGCGCATTCCGCCAGCAGCTGGGGCAGCACCGCTATGACGCGGTGCTCGACCTGCAGGGCCTGACCAAGTCGGCGCTGGTTGCGCGGCTGGCCGACGGGCCGAGCTTCGGCCTCGCGAACCGCACCGACGGCTCCGGCTTCGAATGGCCGGCGCGCTGGCTGATCGACCAGCCGCTCGCGATGGAGCCGCATGTGCATGCGCTCGATCGCTCGCGCAAGCTGGCCGGCATGGCGCTGAACTACCCGGTGCAAGGGCCGCCGCAGTTCGGACTGCGCGCCGATGCGCAACCGCTGCCGCTGCCGACGCTGGTGTTCGTGCACGGCAGTTCGCGCGACGACAAGCTGTGGCCCGAGCAGCACTGGATCGAGTTCGGCCAGCGCTGCATCGGCGCGGGCTGGCGCATCGCGCTGCCGCATGCGGGACCCGCGGAGCTGGCGCGCGCGCAGCGCCTGCAGCAGGCGTTCGGCGCGCATGCCGAGGTGTGGCCGGCGATGTCGCTCGACGCGCTGGTCGACCGCATGGGCGCGACGCAGGGCGTGATCGGCGTCGACAGCGGGCTGAGCCACATCGCGGTCGCGCTCGGGCTGCCGCATGTGCAGCTGTACAACTTTCCGACCGCGTGGCGCACCGGCCCGCAGATCGCGCACGGCCACCGGCACCAGGTGTCGGTCGAGCGCACGCCGACGCCGGAGGTCGACCTGGTGTGGGCCGCCTGGCAGGTCGTGCGCGCCGCGTCGCGGGCATGACGGGCGCCGTGGATCCCGCACGCGACGTTCCGGCCGCCACCTGGCGGCAATGGCTGGCACGGCAGGCCTATTCGCTGCTGCTGGCATCGCTGAAGCCGGCCTACCTGCTGCGGCTGTGGCTGCGCGGCCGGGCCGAGCCGCTGTACCGGCACAAGGTGCTGGAGCGGCTGGGCGACTACCGCGGCGAGCGCTGGGTCGGCGACGTGTGGGTGCATGCGGTGTCGCTCGGCGAGACGCTGGCGGCTGCGGCCTTGATCGATGCGCTGCGCGCCGAGCGGCCGAACCTGCGGCTGCTGCTGACGCACGGCACCGCCACCGGCCGCGAGGCCGGCAAGGCGTTGCTGCGCGACGGCGATGCGCAGGCCTGGCTGCCGTACGACACGCCGGGCGTCGTGCAACGCTTCTTCGAGCAGTTTCGTCCGCGCGTCGGCGTGCTGATGGAAACCGAGATCTGGCCCAACCTGCTGCGGCGCGCGCAGGGCAGCGGCATTCCGGTGGTGCTGGCGAATGCGCGGCTCAGCGAGAAGAGCCGGCGCCAGGGCGAGCGGTTGGCAGCGGTGCTGCGGCCGGCGGTCGAGGCGATCACGCTGGTGCTGGCGCAGACCGAGGCCGATGCGCAGCGGCTGCGCGAATCGGGCGCGCGCGAGGTCGTCGTCTGCGGCAACCTGAAGTTCGACATGGCGCCGGACGAAAGCCTGCTGGCGCGCGGCCGCGCGTGGCGGCATGCCCTGGCGCGGCCGGTGCTGCTGGGTGCGGTGATGCGCGAGGGCGAAGAGGCGATGCTGCTCGCCGAGTGGGCGAAGCAGGCGCCGGCGAACCGGCCGCTGCTGCTGATCGTGCCGCGCCATCCGCAGCGCTTCGACGAGGTCGCCGCGCTGGTGCAGGCGGCCGGGTTCACGCTCGCGCGGCGCAGCGGCTGGGGCGACACGCCGCCGGCCGATGCGTCGGGCGCCGACGTGTGGCTGGGCGATTCGATGCGCGAGATGGCGCTGTACTACGCGATGTCCGACGTGGCACTGCTGGGCGGCAGCTTCGCGCCGCTGGGCGGGCAGAACCTGATCGAGGCCGCGGCCTGCGGCTGCCCGATCGTGATGGGGCCGCACACCTTCAACTTCGCGCAGGCGGCCGAGCTGTCGCAGGCGGCCGGCGCGGCGCTGCGGGTGGCGGACATGGGCGAGGGTGTCGCGAGCG
This sequence comes from Rhizobacter sp. SG703, assembly GCF_012275445.1. GTDB lineage: Bacteria > Pseudomonadota > Gammaproteobacteria > Burkholderiales > Burkholderiaceae_C > Rhizobacter. Next base: position 364,669 of record NZ_JAAZQK010000003.1, read on the forward strand.
CGATGAGCCTGCTGGCCAGCCCGCAACGCGAGCAGCGGGCCGCACAGGCGAGGGCGTTCGCGGCCGCGCACCGCGGCGCGGCGGCGCGCATGGTGCAACGCATCGTCCGCTGGATACCCGCGTAGGCCGGATATTCGTCCGATGGTGCCGAACCGCCGTCGAACCGACAGTTCAGCCCATCGCCCTCACGGCCCCTGCAACCGCGGCATGATGCGGACCTGCCCCGCACGGCAGGCCCTCGCCCATCCCGACACGCCCGCTCCCGATGTCCACCCCGTCCACCGCCTCGCCCGACGCCCAGGTCCTCGTCTTCGATGCCGTCAAGGCGCTTGCCTTCGTCGGTGACCTCAGCATGGGCCAGCCGGTCGACCATTCGGCGCGCACCGCGTGGATCGCGGCCCAGCTGGCGGCCACGCTCGGCCTCGGCGGCGACGCCTGCGCCAACGCCGCTTACGTCTCGCTGCTGCGCTGGTCGGGCTGCACTGCGAACGCGCCGGAATTCTCCGAGCTGATGGGCGACGACGTCGGCGGCCGGCACGCGATGCTGGCGGCCGGGCTGCCGTCGCACCTGGCCGGCTCGATGATGCCGCTCGCGCAGATCCATTGCGAAGTCTCCGGCGACGTTGCGCGCACGCTCGGCATGCCGCCGGCCGTCGAGCTGCCGCTGCGCCGCATCTTCGAGCGGCCCGACGGCCACGGCCAGCCGAACGGCCTGCGCCCGCCGGACATCCCGTTCGAGGTGTTCATCGTCTCGGCCGCGAGCGACCTGGAGATCTTCAGCCGTGTCTACGACCTCGAGCGCGCGCTCAGCTACCTGGCCGCGCGCGCGGGCGCGGCCTACCCCGCCGAGGTGGTCGACGCGGTGAGCCGCCATGCCGTCGACTGGCTGCACACGCTGGAGCAGGACCCGGCCTGCGTCGACACGGCGCCGGCGATGGCGGCCGGTCCCCACGGCGGCAGCACCTCGCTCGAACTGATCGCCGACGTGATCGACCTGAAGCTGCCGTGGCTGACCGGCTACTCGCGCCGTGTCGCGCAGGTGGCGGCCGCCTGTGCCGAGCGCCTGGGACTGCCAGCCTTGTCGCGCCAGCGGCTGTACCGCGCGAGCCTGGTGCACGGCATCGGCCGCGCGGCGGTGCCGAACGCGCTCTGGGACCAGCCCGGCGCGCCGAGCGAATCGGCGATGGAACGGCTGCGGCTGGTGCCGTACTGGACGGCGCGGGCCGCGCGCCGCATCGGCAGCCTGGCCGACGAGGCCGAGCTTGCATCGCATGCCGACGAACGGCTCGACGGCTCGGGCTACTTCCGCGGACTGTCGGGCGCGGCGCTCGGCATCGAGGCCCGCGTGCTGGCCGCGGCGGCGCATGCGGTGCTGCTGCAGACCGCCCGCCCGGGCCGCGCGGCGCTGTCGTTCGACGAGGCGCAGGCGCAGCTGCAGCGCGAGGCGCAGCGTGGGCTGTTCGACGCCGACGTGGTCGCCGCGCTGGGCGGCGCCTCGCGAGCCCCCGAGCCGCCGCAGGCGACCGAGCCCGCGGCCCTGCTGACCGGCCGCGAGGTGGAGGTGCTGCGCCGCATCAGCCTCGGCGAGAGCAACAAGGAAGCGGCCCGCACGCTCGGCATCAGCCCGAGCACCGTGCGGGCCCACCTCGAGAACATCTTCCGCAAGCTGGAGTGCACCACCCGCGCCGCCGCCACCCTGAAGGCGATGACGACCGGGCTGCTCTGATCAGTGCCCGCGGGCCGCGGCCCTGGCGAGCGAGCGGGCCACCGCCGTGGCCGACGACGCCTTCGCCGGCGGCAGGCTGCCCAGCAGCCCGCCGTCGACGATCTCCACCACCAGCCCGCCGGCGGTTCCGCGCACGCGGCCGATCACCTGGCCGTTGCCGCTGATCGTCACGGTGCCGCTGCCGCTGCTCGGCAGCCCTTGCGTGCCGAAGTCGAGCTGGAAGAAGCCGTCGACCTGGTAGTTCACGCCGCCGCGGCTGAACGCGAGCTGCGCGTACTCCTCGCGCGTCAGCAGCAGTCGCTGCTGCGGGGCCACGCCTTGCATCACCGTCTGCATCAGCGCAGTGCCGCCGCTGAAGCTCGCCACCGACTGGGTCGCCATGTCGGTCACCGTCAGCCCGCTGGCCGGGAGGTAGCGCAGCGTCGTCGTCTCGGTCGTGCCGTTCAGGCTGCCGTCGAGCTCGACCTTCGCGTTGCCTTGCACGCGGCTGGTCTTCGCGACGCCGTTGATGTCGTCGGCCGTCACGCGGAAGTCGCTCGCGGTCGACTGCGCCGAGCCGACGCGGTGCGCCAGGTCGGCGAAGCTGTACGCCAGGCTGCTGCCGCCGGTGTAGACGGACGCCCCCTCGGTCTGGCAGCCGGTGAACTGCGCGGCCAGCGTGTGGTTGCCGGTGGGCAGCGTCGTGCCCGCCGCGGGCGCGGCGGCGCCGTCGAGCGTGACCGAGGCGGTGCCGCCGGCACACACCGCGTCGAGCCCGAGCATCCTGAAGTCGTCGTCGGCGAACTGCAGCGGTGCGCCGGCGGCCTCCATGCCCGGCAGCCACAGCGTCATCAGCGCCAGCAGCTTCGCCTGCTGGTCGCTGCTCGCCTGGTTGACCGTCAGCGTCGCGGCGGCGCTGGTGACGCTGCCCTTCGCGTTCGTCACGACCACCTGGAACTGCGCGCCGTCGTCGGCCGCGGTCACTGCGTCGAGCGTCAGCAGGCTGCCGGTCGCGCCGCCGATGGCGACACCGTTGCGCTGCCACTGGTAGCTCAGCGGTGCGCTGCCCTTGGCCTCGACGGCGAAGCTGGCCGGGCTGCCGACGTTGACGACGATGCCGTGCGGCTGCGTCGTGATCACAGGGGCCGATTGCGCCGGCACCACGGTCAGCTTCGCGGCGTCGGTCTGCAGCGAACCGCTGGCATTGGCGACGCTGACGCTGAACAGCGCGCCGTCGTCGGCATCCGCCGTCGCGAAGGTGTAGACCGCGGCGGTCGCGCCGGCGATCGGCTGGCCGTTGCGCTTCCACTGGTAGCTGAACGGCGCGCTGCCGTCCACCGCCACCGAGAAGACCGCGGTCTCGCCGGACGCGACGGTGAAGGGCTGCGGGCCGAACACCAGCGTCGGCGGCAACGGCGTCGCACTGACGGTGAGCTTCGCGGTCAGCGTGGTCACGCTGCCGGCGGCGTTGGTGCCGCGCAGGCTGTAGACGGCGCCGTTGTCGGCCAGCGTCACCTCGGGCAGCCACAGGTACGGGCCGTCGGCGCCGGCGATCTCGACGCCGTTGCGCAGCCAGGCGTAGACCATCGGCTGCGTGCCGTCGATGGTCGCGCTGAACATCGCCGTCTCGCCGACCGCCACGGTCAGCGCTCGCGGGTTGCTGGTGACCTTCGGTGCGAGCTTGCTGCCGCTGGTCGCGGGCGCCAGCACCATGCATTCGGTCATCGCGCCGTTCTCGCTGCCCATCGTCACCTGGTGGATCGGCGTGACGAGCTTGTCGGTCGCGGCCCACACGCTGGTGGTCGAGTCCTTGCGCACCAGCACGACGAAGTGGCCGTTGTCGTCGGTCACGGCCGCGCTGCGGCCGGAGTAGTCGACGCCGCTGGTGCTGACGAGCACGTTGGCTGCCGGCTTGCCGTCGGCGGTCTGCACGCAGCCTTCGAGCGCCACCGTCTCGGCGATCCGGTCGGCGTTCCAGTAGCTGAAGTGCGTGACCGTGCCTTCGTAGTACTGGTTCGCGCCGCTGCCGGTCAGCGTCGCGCTGCCTTCCTGCACCCAGCGCGCGCTGGCTTCGTCGAAGTGCCACAGCGGCACGCTGGCCGGCGGGTTCGGCGAGCGGGTCGACAGCGGGATGCGCACGGTGGCGCTGCTGCCGGGCTTCAGGTTCAGGCGCTTGCCGTCGGCATCGCGCAAGTCGACCTTGACGGCGCCGAAGCTCTCGATCGTGCGCTCGCTGCCGTTCTGCAGCGTCGTGTAGCCGCCCGGCATGCGCTCCGGGTCGCGCGCCGGGTCGATCGGCGTGACGCTGACCGATACGGTGCCGGCCACGGCCGCCCCGGTCGTCGCATCGACCAGGCTGTTGGCGGGCAGCGCCACCTGCGCGGTGCCGGCGGCGTTGCCGATCGTCGCGCTGGCCGCGGCGTCGAAGCTCTGCGGGGCGGCGAGCTTCAGCAGGCGCACGCGGACGTCGGCTGTGCCCTTGGCCGCGAGCTTCACGACGGCGACGTTTGCGCCGTGCCGAGCGGCCTCGACCTTCACCGTCACGCGGTCGGCCGGCGCGACGCCGTTCAGCGTGAAGCTGCCGTCGGCGGCGGTGGTCGTGCTGGCGCTACCGGCGCTGACGGTGGCATCGGCCACCGCCTGGTCGCTGTCCATGTCGACGACCTGGCCGGTGACGCTGGCGGTGGCTGGCGGCGGTGTGCTGCCGCCGTCGTTGGAATCGCCGCCGCCGCATGCGGCGAGGACGACGCTGGCGAGCAAGGCGGCCAGGCCGTGGGTGAATTTTTTCATCGCGTTCTCTCTGGTATCCGATGGGGTGTTGCGGTGAGGTTCGCAGTGTTCCGGCGCCACCGCCGCGCGGCATCGCCCGAAGGAGCCAGCGGCCGCGTCAGCGAGGAGCCACCCCTTTCGGGGGAGCCGCGACGATGACCAGCTGCAGCAGCCCGCCGCCGTGGTTGACGACCTGGTGCTCGGCATCCGGTGGCACGACCAGCGTGCACGGCGCCTGGAAGCGCTGCGGGCCGTCGGGCAGCTGCAGCTTCCCACTGCCCTGCAGCACCAGGATGGCCAGCTCGCCGTCGTGGCGCTGGCTGCCGGTGACCGCGCCCGGCACCAGCTGCTGCGTCCAGGCTTCGAAGCCGCGGATGCCCTGCGCGAACCCGGCGACGCCGACGCGCGGGTTCGGGCCGTCCGGCGGGTCGCGGGGCAGGGCGCTGTGGTTGATGACGAGCATGTCGCGATGCTGCAGGCCACGGCGCCGCACCGCATCGGCCGAAAGAGCCATCCGGTCGCGGGACGGCGGGCCATCCCCCCATTTGAGGAGGTCGTGTGCGGGCTCGGCGTCGCCTGGCGCCATCAGAATCCCGCGATGTCGTCCGCTCCCGCACCCGCTCCCCACGCCTTCGCGCTGGCCAAGATCCAGCCGCCGCGGCCGCGCACCAGCCTGGTCGGCCGGCCGGCGCTGGAACTCGCGCTGGGCACCTCGCTGCTGCAGCGGCGGCTGACGCTGCTGCTCGCGCCGGCCGGCTATGGCAAGACCTCGGCGCTGGCGCGGCAGATCCGGTGGCTGCCGCCGGGCACCGCGCTCGCGTGGGTCAGCGCCGACGAGGACGACCAGTTGCCGCGCTTCCTCGCGTGCCTGGGCCGCGCGCTGGAGCCGCACGACCTGCCGTGGCGCGTCGACCCGGATGCGCTGGCCACGCTGGCGCTCGGCGAGCGCGGGCTGCGCGCGGTGGCCGACGAGCTGATCAACGCGCTGGCTGGTGCCGAGGCGGCGCGCGGCCTGCTGGTGCTCGACGACGTGCACCGCATCGCCGATCCGCAGGTGTTCGAGCTGCTGCAATGGGTGATCGAGCGGCTGCCGGCGCGCTGGGGCGTGGCGATGGCAAGCCGGCTCGAGCCGCCGCTCGCAATGGGCCGCTGGCGCGCGGCCGGCGAGCTCGGCGAGTTCCGCCAGTACGAGCTGCGCTTCAACCAGGACGAGGTGGTCGCGTTGCTGGCCGGCGCCGGGCTGCCAGCGGATGCCGGTGTCGCGCGCGAACTGCTGGAGCGCACCGACGGCTGGGCCGCCGGGCTGCGCCTGAACCTGTCGGCACGGCCCGGCGGCAACGGCGCGCGGGCCGGCGTGCTGACGCAGCGCCACCTGTTCGACTACCTCGCGGCCGAGGTGCTCGACGACATGCCGGCCGAGCTGCGCAGCTTCCTGCTGTGCTGCGCGGTGCTGCCGGAGCTGACCGCCGCGCGCTGCGCCCGCGTCAGCGGGTCGCCGCATGCCGCGCGACTGCTGGCCGAGGTGGAACGGCGCGGCCTGTTCGTCAGCGTGCTCGATGCCGACGAGCTGACGCTGCGGCTGCACGACCTGTTCCGCGATTTCCTTGAAGACCGGCTGCAACGCGAGTGCGCCGGCGAGCTGCCGGCGCTGTTGCGCCGCGCGGCCGAGGGCGAAGACGACCTGCCGCGCGCCGTCGGCTACCTGGCGCGTGCTGGCGCCTGGGATGAAGCGGCGCAGGCAGTGGCCGGGCGCGGTGCCGAGCTGCTGGCGATCGGCGGCGGGCCGAGCCTCGCGCGCATGCTGGCGCTGTTCCCGCCGGCCGAGTTCGAGCGCCGGCCCGAGCTGCATTTCCTGCGCGGGCTGAGCTGCTTCCCGACCTTCGCGTTCGACACGATGCTGGCCGCGATGCAGCAGGCCGAGGCCGGCTTCCGGGCGGCCGGCCGGGAGGCGCAGGCATGGCGGGCACGGGCGTATGCCTGCCTCGCGATGGAGAACATGGCGCAGACCGAGGTGGCCGCGCGCGAGCTGCCGAAGCTGCTGGCGCTGCCGCTGGACGACGGCACGCGCGCCATCGTGTGCTTCGGCGCGGCCTGGGCGGCGTATGCGCAGGCGCGCGCGGCCGACGTGGCGCCATGGTTCGCGCAGATGCTGCAGGCGCTGGAACGCGTGCCCGAGCCGGCGGTGTGGGACGCCTGCTTCTTCCATAGCCTGTGGGTTGGCATGCCGGGCATGGACGGGCTGCTGGAGCGCTTCGGCGAGCGCGCGACCGTGTTGTTCGGCGACACGCCGACGCAGCTGCGCGCCGGCGTGCTGCATGCACGGGTTTGGCTGGCGTTCTCGGCCGGCCGGCTCGACGAGGCCGGGCACTGGCTGGCGCGCGCCGACGAAGACTGCCGCTGGCTCGGCCGGCCGCGCAGCGTGCTGACCGAGAACCACCTGGCGCACACGCTGATCGATGCGGTTGGCGGCCGGCGCGACGCGGCGTATGCGGCGGCGCTGGAATGCCGGCACGACATCGCCGAACACGGCTCGGCACCGAACCGGCTGACGCACGAATGCGAGGCGATCTTCACGCACGGCCGCGCCGCGTGGATCCTGCAGGACGAGGCCACGCTGCGCGAGCTGGACGCGCGGCTCGCGCAGGTGCCGGACCCGTGCGGATGGGCGGCGGCCGACGACGGCCGGCGCTTCAGCCGCGCGTTCGTCGCGCTGGTCGACGGGCGGCTGCACGACGCGCAGGCGCTGCTGGCGCCGCTGGCGATCGACCACGAGCCGTCGTGCTTCTTCCCGGCCGCGCAGGCGACGGTGCTGCTGGCCGATGTGCGGCTGCGGCTGGGCGCGCTCGACGAGGCCGCGGCGACGCTGCGGCCGTGGATTGCACGGGCGATGGCGGGCGGCTCGGTCGGCGGCGCGCTGCTGTGCGGCTGGCCGGTGCTGCAGCGGCTGCGCGACACGCGCTGGGGCGAGCGGCTGTCAACGGACCAGAAGGCGGTGCTGGGCCGGCTGGCCGCGACGCTCGCGCCGCGCGAAGACCCGGCCGTGCGCGCGGCACGGCCCGGCGGTGCGGCGGCGCGGGCACCGCAGGACGACGATGCGGCCGCGCCGCGTGGTGGGCGTGCGCAAGGCCTGGCCGGCCTCAGCGAACGCGAGCGCGAGGTGCTCGCGCGCCTGGCCGCCGGCGACAGCAACAAGCTGATCGCGCGCGGGCTCGAACTGAGCCCGCACACCGTGAAGCGGCACGTGGCCAACCTGCTCGGCAAGCTGGGCGTCGAGACGCGCGGCCAGGCGGCGGCGCGCTGGCGCCATGGTCCGTAGCCCGGACGCCCATCCGGGCTACATGACAACCCCTCGCCCGGTGGGTACACCGGTCGATCCCCCGAGGGGATGCGGTCCGGCTTGGGGCGGCCCGGCGCTCGGCCCGCTTGACGCCAGACATGGAACCTACAGCAGCCCGAGCTTCACGCACAGGTCGCGCGTGATCCCCATGTGGCGGTCCAGCTCGTCGAGCAGCGGCTCGACCGGTGTCGTGGAGCCTTCGGCCGCGGCCTCCTGCAGCCGCGTCGCGCTGTCGGCCACGCTGCGCAGCCCGAGGCTCAGCGCCGCGCCCTTCAGCGCATGCGCCTGGCTGCGCATGCTCTCGTGGTCGCGCCGGCCCTGGGTCTGCCGCAGCGATTGCAGCGTGCCGCCGTGCAGGCCGAAGAAGCGGCCGAGCAGCTCGGCGTACTTGCCCGGCGACAGCGCGACGCTGACGTTGTCGACCGTCGCCTGGTCGAGCGGCGAGGCCGATGCGGCCGCCGTGCCGCCGTCGACCGCGGTGAACACCGGCGTCGCCTGCTGCCCGTAGCGGCCGAGCACCTCGCGCAGTTGCGGCAGGTGCGCCGGCTTCGTCAGGAAGCCGTTCATGCCGGCCTGGCGGGTGCGCTCCTGCGACTCCTGGAACGCGTCGGCGGTCAGCGCGATGATCGGCAGCTCGCCCTTGGGCGGCGGCATCGCACGGATCGCGCGCGCCGCCGCGAAGCCGTCCATCAACGGCATGTGCAGGTCCATCAGCACGACGTCGAACTCCTGCGCCTGCACCGCGCGCACCGCCTGCTCGCCGTCTTCGCTGAATACCGCCTGGTGGCCGAGCTTGTCGAGCACCGCCTCCAGGTAGGCGCGGTTCACCGGATGGTCTTCGGCGACCAGCACGCGCAGCGGTCGGGTGGGCGCCGTGCCGTCGGCGGCCAGGCCCGGCATGGCGCCGGCCGGTGCGGCGACCTCCGGCAGCGGCAGCGTCACGACGAAGCGGCTGCCGACGCCGGCCTGGCTGCTGACCGCGATGTCGCCGCCCATCAAGCGCGCCAGGCTGCGCGAGATCTCCAGCCCGAGGCCGGCGCCGCCGTGGCGGCGCGAGGTGGTGTCGTCGCCCTGCGAGAAGCGTTGGAACAAGCGAGAGAGCATCGCGGCGTCCATGCCGATGCCGGTGTCGACCACGCTGAACAGCAGCGCACCGCCGGCCTGCCGCGTCACCGCCAGGCTCACCATGCCGGCGTTCGAGAACTTCAGCGCGTTGCTCAGCAGGTTGAACAGGATCTGCTTCAGCCGCGTCGCGTCGGCATTCACCCAGTGCGGCACGTCGGGTGCGATGCTGACCTGCAGCTGCAGGCCCTTGGCATGCGCCTGCACCCGCATCAACGCGTCGACCTGGCCGAGCATCGCCACCAGGTCCAGCGGCTGCGGCGCGACCTGCAGGTTGCCCGATTCGAGCTTCGAGATGTCGAGGATGTCGTTCAGGATCGCGAGCAGGTGGTTCGCCGACTCCTTCGCGGTGGTGAGGAAGCGGGCCTGCTGCTTCGACAGCGGCGTGTCCTGCAGCAGCGACATCATCCCCAGCATGCCGTGGAAGGGCGTGCGGATCTCGTGGCTCATGTTGGCCAGGAACACGCTCTTCGCGCGGCTGGCCGACTCGGCCTCGGTGCGGGCCACCGCCAGGTTGTCGGCCAGCGCCTGCAGCCGCTCGCCGCGCTCGGACAGGCTGCGGAACTGCCGCAGCACGATCAGCGCGAACGCGATCAGCAGCACGCACTGGAACAGCGTCAACCCGAGGCTCAGCTTCGATTGCGTGCGCACCGCCGCGTTGCGCTGCGAGACCCGCTCGTACAGCAGGTGCGACGCACCGAGCGACAGGTCGTGCAGCGGCACGCTCAGCCCGTCGAGCCGCACCAGCAGCTGGCGCAGCGCGGCGGCGTCGAGCGCGGCCGCCGGCTTCTCGCCGAGGTAGCGGTCGGCCTCGTCGACGAAGGCGCGCACCTGCAGCATCGCCTGCGTGTAGATGCCGTGGTCCGGCATGATGCGCGCCGCGCGGTCGTGGTCGACCAGGCCGATGCGGCTGACGAAGATGTCGTAGCGGTTCTGCAGCGCCTCGCGCGGGGCGGCACGCGATTGCTGCAACGGCAATGACAGCGACAGGTCGGCCAGCGCCACGTGCATCTCGTTGCGCAGCCGCAGGTGCTCGGTCTCGAGTTGGAAGAAGCTCCAGCCGAGCGCGTCGTTCTGGTAGTGCACGCTGCTGTCGAGCAGGTCGTACTGGCGCCATTGCACATAGGCGGCGGCCGCCAGCGCCAGCGCCAGCGTGGTCGCCAGCATCACCAGCCAGCCGCGGCGGGGCGCTGTCACCGGCGGCGGCGCACCGCTCATCGGACGTCGAGCAGCCGCAGCTGCCAGACCGCGCGGCCGTAGTGCACCGCGGTGCGCAGCTCGGGCTGGTCGTCGAACGGGTAGATGATGACGAGCGGCCCCTTGTCGCGCACCGGCATCGGCTTGTCGTCGAGCAGCCAGGCCACCATCACGTCGCTGGTCGCGGCGTCCTCGATCGGGATGTCGACCTTGTAGTCGTTCAACGCCACCGCACGCACCAGCTGGCCCTGTGCCCCGGCGGCGGCCAGCAGGTCGCGCAGCCGCACGCCGGTGAACTTGCGCGGCGTCGCGTACCACGGCGTGCGGGTCGAGAAGCTGAGCTGCGGCAGCTTCTGCAGCGCCGCTGCATCGAACGACAGGCCGTCAGGGCCGTTGCGGTGCTGGATGCCGCCGATGATCGTCAGCAGCGGCTTGCCTTCGGGCGCGTCCGCCGCGCGCGCCGCGCCTGCGATCCAACACAGGCCGACCGCGGCCAGCAGCAGGCCGGCTCGGCGTCGATCCTCCCCTCCGCTCCAAAGTCTCGATCGTCCCATCTGACGGATTTTGCATTGGTTTCACCGCATGGCCCGCCGCCGGAGCGCCGGCTCGGCCGCGGCCGCCCCTCAACCGAAGTGGCAGATGTAGTGCATCGTGCTGGTCACCTCGATGTCGAAGGCCGACTGGCCCGGCACCGAGAACGACTGGCCGGCGGCGTACGACTGCCAGGCCTCGCTGCCGTCCAGGCGGATGCGGCAGCCGCCTTCGACGACCTCCATCACCTCCGGCGCGCCGGTCGTGAAACGCAGCGTGGCCGGCAGGATCACGCCGACGCTCTTCTTGCTGCCGTCGGCGAGCTCGATGCCGTGCGAGACGCACTTGCCGTCGAAGTAGACGTTGGCGCGGGTCGAGATGGTGGCGGTGATCTTGTCGGTGGTCATGGTCGGGTCGACGAAGGATGGTGGACGGAACGGCGGAAGTGTAGGGGCGAAGTCGCCGGGTAAACTGCCCCGATGAGCACACCGACCGGCAGCGCGGGCCTTCAAGACGACCAGGGCGCGCTGCGTCCCGGCACCCGGCTCGGCGAGTTCGAGATCCTGCGCGTGCTCGGTGTCGGCGGCTTCGGCATCGTCTACCTCGCGATGGACCATGCGCTGGAGCGCCAGGTCGCGATCAAGGAGTACATGCCCGCCGCGATGGCCGCCCGCGGCGACGGCGACCAGGTGTCGCTGCGCTCGCAGGCGCACCTCGAGACCTTCGGCATCGGGCTGCGCTCGTTCGTCAACGAGGCCAAGCTGCTCGCGCGCTTCGACCACCCGTCGCTGGTCAAGGTCTACCGCTTCTGGGAAGCCAACGGCACCGCCTACATGGTGATGCCGTACTACGCCGGCCGCACGCTGAAGGAAGAGCGCAAGGCGCTCACCGGCGTGCCGAGCGATGCGTGGATCCGCGGCGTGATCGACCCGCTGCTCGGCGCGTTGCAGGTGCTGCACGACGAAGACGTGTTCCACCGCGACATCGCGCCCGACAACATCCTGCTGCTGCCGTCGGGCCTGCCGGTGCTGCTGGATTTCGGTGCCGCGCGCCGCGTGATCGGCGACCGCACGCAGACGCTGACCGCGATCCTGAAGCCGAACTACGCGCCGATCGAGCAGTACGCCGACGTTGGCCAGCTGCGCCAGGGGCCGTGGACCGACCTGTACGCGCTCGGCGCGGTGCTGCATTTCGTGATCACCGGCCGGCCGCCGGTGCCGTCGGCCGCGCGCGCGGTGCACGACGATGCCAAGCCGCTCGCGCAGCTCGACGAGGTGCAGCGCGGCACCATCGGCCAGCCGCTGCTGCGCTCGATCGACTGGGCGCTCGCGGTGCGGCCGAGCCACCGGCCGCAGAACGTCGCGCAGTTCCGCGATGCGCTCGACGGCCGGCTCGTGCCGCCGGAGCGGCCGCTCGCCGATGGCGAGGCGACGCAGCCGGTGTCGCGCGAGCAGGTGCAGGCCGCGTGGTCGCCGACGCAGCCGATCGACGGGCAACCGACGGTGTTCCAGCCGACGGTGGCGGCGACGCAGCCGAAGGCGGCGGTCGCGCCACGGACCGCGGCGGTGGTTTCGGCGCCGGCGTTGTCACCGCCGCCTGCGCCGCCGCGCCGCGATGCCGCCGCACCGCCGGCGGCCGAACCGCCGAAGCGCCGCGGCGTGCTGATCGCCGGTCTCGCCGGTGTCGCCGTGCTGGCGATCGCGGCGGTGTTCGCGATGAAGGGTCGCGGTGGGCCCGAGGTGGAACCGGCCTACGCCGAACCGTCGGCCGCGTCGGCGCCCGCGCCGATCGCGATCGAGCCGCCGGCGTCGGCGCCGGTCGCCGCGGTCGTCGAGCCTGCTGCCGTCGCGACGCTGCCGGCCGTGGCGGACGCCGCGGCGTCCGAGCCCGCCGCCGCGCAGGCGGCCGACGGCAAGGCCCCTGCGGCGGCCGCAAAGCACCGCGCCGAACCGAAAGCTGCCGTGGCCGAGTTGCCGCCGACGACCCAGGCAGCACAGCCGGCCGTCGCGACGACGCCGGCCGCGGCCGCCGCCACCGAGGCCGCCGGGCCGAAGACGCCCGGCGAAGCCTGCGGCGCACGCAAGTTCCTCGCACGCCTGACCTGCATCCTGCGCGAGTGCGAGACCAACCCGGCGTTCCACGACCACCCGCATTGCGTGCGGGCGCGCGAACTCGAAGACGAGCGCAAGCGCAAGGAATTGAACGGAGGCTAGCGGTCTGGCCTGACTCTCCGTTCGCCCTGAGCCTGTCGAAGGGTTCTGCGTACACAAACCGTTCGCGCTGAGCCTGTCGAAGCGCTGCGCGCAGGCTTCGACAAGCTCAGCCCGAACGGGGTCTGAGGCGAGGTGCGCACATGGACGCCGGCCCCTCAGTGCAATGCCGACAGGAACTGCTTCAGCTCCGCCGTCTGCGGCGCGCCGAACACCTGCGCCGGCGAGCCGACCTCGTGAATCCGCCCGGCATGCATGAACACCACGCGATCGGCGACCTTGCGGGCGAAGTTCATCTCGTGCGTGACCATCAGCAGCGTCATGCCCTCGTCGGCCAGCGTCTCGACGACGCGCAGTACCTCGCCGACCAGTTCCGGGTCCAGCGCCGACGTGATCTCGTCGCACAGCAGCACCGCCGGCTCCATCGCGAGCGCCCGAGCGATCGCGACGCGCTGCTGCTGGCCGCCGGACAACTGCTCCGGCTGCGCATCGAACTTCTCGGCCAGCCCGACGCGCTCCAGCAGCCGGCGCGCCTGCGCGGTGCAATCCGGGTCGGCCTTCTTCTTGACCAGCGTCGGCGCGAGCATCACGTTGCGGCCCACGCTGAGGTGCGGGAACAGGTTGAAGCCCTGGAAGATCATCCCGACGCGCTGGCGCAGCGCGCGCATCGCTGCCGCATTGCCGTGCAGCAGCGGCTGGCCGTCGACCGTCAGCGAGCCTTCCTGGAACCGCTCCAGCCCGTTCACGCAGCGCAGCAGCGTGCTCTTGCCCGAGCCGCTCTTGCCGATGATCGCGATCACCTCGCCGCGCACGACCGACAGGTCGATGCCCTTCAGCACCTCGTTCGTGCCGAAGCGCTTGCGCAGCCCGGCGATCTGCACGATCGCCTCGGGCGCGGCGGGGGCAGTGATCTCAGGCGTGACCATGAAGCTTTCTCTCCAGCGAACGGGCCCACAGGGACACCGGGAAGCACAACGCGAAATACAGCAGCGCGACGAATGCGAACACCGTGAACGGGCGGAAGGTCGCGTTGGCGATCGTCGAGCCGGTCTTGGTCAGCTCGGCGAAGCCGATCACCGACGCGAGCGCGGTGCCCTTGATGATCTGCACCGCGAAGCCGACCGTCGGCGGCACCGCGACCCGCAGCGCCTGCGGGCCGATCACGTGCCGCAGCTGTTCGCCCAGGTTCATCGCGAGCGCGCTCGACGCCTCCCACTGGCCCTTCGGCACCGCGTTGACGCAGCCGCGCCAGATCTCGGTGAAGAACGCGCTGCTGTAGAGCGTCAGCGCGATGGCCGCGGCGGTCCAGTTCGACAGCGACAGCCCGAGGCCCGACAGCCCGAAGAACAGGAAGAACAACTGCATCAGCAGCGGCGTGCCCTGGAACAGCTGCACGTAGCCGGCGATCAGCCGTTCGGCGCGCGGCATCGCGAGCCGCGCCACCAGCAGCGCGAGCCCGACCAGCGCGCCGCCGATGAAGGCGACCAGCGACAGCGCCACCGTCCAGCGCAGCGCGAGCAGCAGGTTGCGCAGGATTTCCCAGAGCGTGAACTCGACCATCGGCTACTTTCCGAAGATGAGGCGCGGGCCGATCCAGTTCAGCAGGCGGCGCAGCGCGATCGACAGCACCAGGTAGATCGCGGTGCCGACGATGAAGGCCTCGAAGGCCCGGAAGTTGCGCCCCTGGATCAGGTTCACCGCATGCGAGAGCTCGGCCGTCGCGATCTGCCCGCATACCGCCGAGCCGAGCATCACGATGACGATCTGGCTGACCATCGCCGGCCACACGCGCTTCAGCGCCGGCGGCAGCACGACGCGGGTGAACACCTGCATCTCGCTGAGCGCCAGGCTGCGCGCCGCCTCGACCTGGCCGCGCGGCGTGGCGGCGATGCCGGCCCGCACGATCTCGGCCGCATACGCGCCGAGGTTGATCACCATCGCGAGCACCGATGCGGCCTCGGGCGACAGCCGCACGCCCAGGCTCGGCAGCCCGAAGAACAGGAAGAACAGCTGCACGATGAACGGCGTGTTGCGGATCAGCTCCACATACGCGCCGGCCGCGAAGCGCAGCCCTGCCGCGCCGTGCAGCCGCGCCCACGCGCAGGCCACGCCGAGCGCCAGGCCGAACACCGCCGACACGCCGGTCAGCGCGAGCGTGATGCCCACGCCCTTGGCCATCAGCGGCCATTCGGCCAGCACGGCCGGGAAGTCGAGGCTGATCATCGCGGGCGCGGTTCAGCTCACTGGGGCAGGTCGCCGGCCGGGCGGCCGAGCCACCTGACCGCCATCTTGTCGAGCTCGCCGCTCTTCTTCGCGTCGGCGATGATCTCGTTGACCTTCGCGCGCAGCTTGTCCTCGCCCTTGGCGACGCCGATGAAGTTCGGCGAGTCCTTCAGCAGCAGCTTGAACTCGGTGCCGAGCTGCGGGTTCTTCGCCATCATCGCGCCGGCCACCGACGCGCCGGTCGCGATCAGCTGGGTCTGGCCCGACACGTAGGCCGAGACGGTCACGTTGTTGTCCTCGAAGCGCTTCACGTCCAGGCCCGACGGCGCGATCTTGCCGAGCTCCTGGTCTTCCATCGCGCCGCGCGTCACGCCGATGCTCTTGCCGGCCAGGTCGGCCGGCGTCTTCACCGTCAGCGTCTTCGGGCCGAACACCGCCTGGAAGAACGGCGAGTACGCGGCGGTGAAGTCGATCACCTTCTCGCGGTCGGGGTTCTTGCCGAGCGTCGAGATCACCAGGTCGGCCTTCTTCGTCTGCAGGTACGGGATGCGGTTCGAGCTCGTCACCGGCACCAGCTCGACCTTCACACCGAGCTTCGCGGCGATCAGCGTGGCCATGTCGACGTCCAGGCCCTGCGGCTTCAGGTCGGTGCCGACGAAGCCGTACGGTGGGTAGTCGGTCGGGATCGCGATCGTGATCAGCTTCTTCGCCAGCACGTCGTCGAGCGCGGTCTGCGCCTGCGCGGCGGACGCCGCGAACAGCAGCGGGGCAGCGGCCAGCAGGCCGAGGGCTTTCAGGAAACAGCGGTGGCTCATCGTCAGTACTCCGGGGTGGACGAGGAAGGGGGATCGGTCAGCAGCGGCGTGAAGAGGCCTTTGCGAACTGCCGCGCTTGTATGCAAGGCCTGTGCCTTGCCTGCCTTGCCGGCCGGCTTGACCCCGCCGACCGGCGACAGCGCGCTGCGCAGCGAGGCCAGCGGGTCGACGGCGCCGCTCGGGTCGAGGTGGGCGGCCACGCTGTCGATGTGGCGGCGCATCAGCTCGGCCGCGCCGGCCGCATCGCCGCGTTCGAGCGCGGCGACGATCCCGGCATGCTCGGCACACGACTGCGCGGCCTCGTGGTTCGACTGGTACAGCACTGCGATCAGCGTGGTTCGGGCGGTCAGGTCGCGCAGGATCTCGGCCAGCGTGCCGTTGCCGGCGCACTCGGCGAGGCAGACGTGGAAGTCCCCCAGCAGGAAGCTGCGCTCGCCCGCATCGGCCGCGGCCACGGCCGCCTGCTCCTGCGCGACGTGCGCGCGCAGCCGCCGCAGCGGCGCGCCCGCCAGCGGTGCGGCCAGCGACTGCAGCAGGCCGGTCTCGATCAGCCGCCGCGCGGCGAACGCCTCGCGGGCGTCATCGGGCGAAGGCTGCACGACGAACCAGCCGCGGCGCGAATTGACCTCGACCATGCCGCGCGCTGCCAGCCGCGTCAGCGCTTCGCGGACGATGGTGCGGCTGACGCCGAACAGGTCGGCCAGCGGCTGTTCACCGAGCCGTGCACCGGGCGCGAGCTTGCGCGCGAGGATCGCGTCGACGATGCGGTCGGCAATGTGTTCGGGCTTGTTGCGGATGGCGGGCACCAGCGTGAGGCATGGATTGGTTGCATACAAGCCGGTTCACCAAAATGAGGCATCAGGGCTTGCAGCGCCCACCCGGATCGGGTGCGGCGGGGTTGTATGCAAGTGCCGGGCCCGAACGGCCGGGCTTGGCGACAGCACGAACCTGCGGTGGTTGTCATGGCCATCTTGATGGATGGATTCGCGCCGCGGCTGCGTTAGGCTGCGAACCGGATCGATCGAATGCGGCGCCCATCGGCGCTGCGCCAGAAGCTCCAAGCCCCTTGCCGGCGATTGCCGGGCGGCATCCGTCAGCACCGCAATGGCTTGTCGAGCCTCCCTCCTTCGGGGGCCCTGGCATCCCTGCGCGGTACCGCACAATGACCCGCAAACAGGGAGAAGCAGGTGTCGATTCAAACAGCGCCAAGTGCGCCGGTGCGCACATCGCCCGAAGATGACGCGGCTGCAGTTTCTGCGGCGCCGGAAATCTCTCCGCTGATGGCACGGTGCCTGATCGCGAGGCTGCACCATGTGGCCGCTGACTCGGCCCACTTCGCCCATCAGCTGGGCTGGCCGCCCACCCACCGACCCATCACGATCGACCTGCTGCTGGCTCCCCAGCGCTTGGGCCTTGAGGCCAGGCTCAACCGCAGCCACCCGGGCCGCCTGAACCTCGCGCCGCTGCCTGCGCTGGCCTTGATGAACGATGCTTGGCAAGTGCCGTGTGATCGAGTACTTGCCGAGCCCGGTGCAGACGGCCGTCTGCGATCGGTGAAATGCGGACGTCGTTGCTCGCCCGAGGGCCATCGATCATGCCCTTCGTGAATGAATACATCTCTGATGAAGATATCAAGTGGTATGGGATCGAAGAAGCCGACAGGCGGCTGTTCAACATCACGTTCCGTCCGGAGTGGACCATCAACCGAGAGCGAGATGTCTATCTGCGACTCGTGGGCTCGGGGAGGGAGGAGTTCGCCAATCACAAACGATTCGCGTTGTACTGGGAGGGCAAATTGATCCTCATCCGCTTGGATCAGCAAACCGGCCGTTCGAGCGCGGGTTGCTCCGTTCACTACGAACTCTTGGGCATCGAACTGGCTACCGACTTGGCGAGTAGCCGGCCGCAAGTCCTCATGGATTTGAAGGAAGCTCTGACGACGTATGCCGGCGGAGGTGTGAACGCTCGGTCGCAGAACGCAACCAGTTTTGGCTTCTGAACATGGACCGCTCAGGTCAGAACGCTCGTATACCAGGAGAGGGAAGTCATGGCTTTCTCTAACGAGTACATCTCCGACGCAGACGTCAAGAAGTACGACCTCGAATCGATCGATCAGAAGTTCGTTGTCGGCGGCACGCATTCCCGTGACTGGACGATCGACCGAGATCGCAATATTTATTTGCGTGTCGTGACGAGGGGGCGTGAGGAGATGGCGCACGTGTCCACGTGGACGCTGTTTCGCCACGGCGACCTTGTTGCGGTCGAGCTGGAATTGCAAGGCACCACCGGAGGTGTCGCGCAGGCGAGTTCAGCCTACATCAAGGTGCGCCGGACAGATCTGCCGGAGCATCTGCAAGCACTGCGAAGCGATGTGCTTGCAGATTTCCGGGAAGCGCTGGTTGCCTACGGAGATGGCGGAGTTTTTAACACCGCTACGTCCTTCCATTGACCTTGGATGACTATGCTGAACCTGACTAACTTTGCCGTACCACCGCCGCAGTGGGTGGCCCATTCGGAGCGTGTGTTCTCGACACGAAATCTGTTGCTTGCCGACGAGTGCGCCGCGCTGATCGAGTTGGCGGAGCAGCGGGGCTTTGGCGCGGCGACGGTGCGCACGGACGGCGGGCCGCAAGTGATGAGCACCGTACGGAACAATGAACGTGCGCAGTTCGAGGCGCCGGAATGGATCGCGTTGGTGTGGCAACGGATGGCGGCGATGCCGCTGCCGGCGCTCGAAGGCGAAGTGGCGCTTGGGCTGCCGAAGCAATTGCGCTTCTACAAGTACTCACCCGGACAGCGCTTCAGGATGCACAAGGACGGCCCGTGGCATGAAGACGGCCTGACGAGCAAGCTGACTCTGCTGGTGTACTTGAACGAAGGCTTTGCCGGTGGGGAGACGGACTTCCGGACGTTCGGGATCGTGCCGAAGGTGGGAAGCGGATTGCTGTTCATCCATCACACGTGGCACGAAGGGGCGGCGGTAACGGAAGGGGTCAAGTATGTGTTGCGGTCGGATGTGATGTATGGGATGCCGGGAATCAATTTGTAAGTATTGGTTTTGACTGACTCTGCGAATTTGACGTTGTGATTGCTGATTAATATTTGATTGCCGAGAGAAATTATGACTTACCAGCTGAAGATGATTACTTCTGTCGATGCTTCCAAAATAATCTCAGACGCCGATGAGAGAAAGCAACGGCATTTGGCCATGAGAGGAGGTCATTTTGAAGGCGGTGACAACCTTCACTGGGCAGTCGATGTTAATAGAAATAGCTATTTATTCTGGGCGCCTCAGCTTCCGATGGACTCGCGGTGTACATATTATTTCTTCAATAATGGTCGAATGTACTCGTTATCGCTGAAGAATAATTCATCTGGGCTCCTGCGCCCCCTGGATCATGAGGCTGACTTCGATTCGAATCAACTGCGAGAAATGGTGAGAGAGGCATTTCTTGTTTACGGAATGTATGGTGAGCCAGGAGGCGCGCCTGTATTGGTGAATTTTGAAGGGCGGGGGGTTAATATGGCAAAAGATTATCTCGCGGCCTACCTTCAGCTCACGGACCCGGCTGCAAATTTCACTGTCAAATCACTCTTTGACCTGATAGACGAAGTCAGTGGTTCGGTGAAAGGGGCCGCTGCAGGCGATACATAGTTGTTGTTCAGTGGGTTGATGCCAGATGGCCAAGGACATCGAAGACTCCGCGAGAGACAACCAAGCTACGAACTTTTCTGAAATTTACTCTCGCAAAGTTATTGCTTTGCAATCGACATGACAGGAGAAATGAAATGACTTTTATTAATGAATATATTTCGGCGCAAAACATTAAGAAATATGACATTGAAGAAATAGATCGCCGATTCTTGAAGGTAACGTTCCAGCCAGATTGGACGGTTGATAAGGAGCGTGATATATATTTGCGTTTTGTAGGGTCTGGCCGCGAGGAGTTTGCGACACAGAAAGAGTGCACCCTGTATTGGTACGGGGTGCTGCTCACGGTTCGCCTGGATCAGCAAACGGGAACTGCGCCGGATGGAAGTAGGTGGCGGCATTACAAGCTTTTGCAACTGGATCTGCCCGAGTCGATAGCGGATCAACGAAGCAAAGTTGTTTCGGACCTGAAAGAGGGGTTGATTGCTTACCAAGGTGGCGGCGTTTATTCAAGTGGCGCGCGAAGCACAACCACGTTTGATTTCTAATAGGACGTTGCCGCCATGACTTACACCGCAGCAGAAGCTCTGCAACTCCTCACGAGCAATCCGGCTGCATACGCTACATCAGACAGCCTCTTGTCTCTAGTGGCTCAAATTTCATTAGAAGCGACGGGTGGTCGCGTTCATGGAAGTGTGACCGTACTGTACAGCGGACCGCTTGGCGATGGTACGAGTTCAAATGCGATTATAAAGAGTATGCTCGCCTCCGGCGCGGATATTCGAGCTATCGATGCGACCGAGGTTGCTGCCTTCTTGGAGGCGCCTCAGTTCAAGAATGCAGTGGCGAAAGCTTTTAATTTGACGGAAATCGCAGATCTGGATATCAGGGGAACTCCAGCGAACGATTTCCTTTATGCTTCTCGTGGCGGTGCTTGGGCCAATACCTCCGAACGCTTCGTTGCTGCAACTGTTGGCGAAGTTCGCGTTATTGCGCCATTTGCTTTGTCAAGCCGAGTATTCGCCCAAGTTGAGCTTCCTACTCTTCTTAACAATCTGAATGTGACATCGATAGATGGCGTCCCGATCGCAACGATAAAAGCGATGGGCGATGAGTCAGCTATCCTGAATTCCATACGAGAACTCTCAAGAGACCAAACTCACTTCAGCAAGCTGACACCCGCAAGCACGGCAACGTACTTGGGATGGTCCGACGCTACTGCAGAACTTGCTCACAGCGATAAGGTACTCGTGCAGTCGTTTATCGAGCAAACGGCAAAGATGGGTTCGGTTGAACTGGCCAATGCGAAAGCTGGGGCTGTGGCTATCCAGGACATGGTGAGGAATGCGCCGGCTGGATCGGCATGGGCGAAGAGGCTGGGGGTGTTTGGAACACTACTCACACTCACGCTGGCCGGAATGGATGCCAACGCCAATCCATCGCGAGCCAAAGAAATCATGACGGAATGGGCCGTCGATGCTGGTGGCTCGTCTGCGCTGCAATGGGCGGCTGGGGCCATCGCAGCTGCTGGGGCAGGAGTTTTGGCTGCCGCCGGTGTTATCCCGGCGTCCGCGGCGGCGGCAATCGTGTTTGGCGCGGCCTTGATCGGTGGGTTCTTCGGCGGCGACGGCGCAGTTGAGTTCTATCGCTTGCTGAAGGACCGTGACCAAAACGGGCGAAGAGATTTGCTGGACAAGCTCAGCAACCTCCTCTTCGGCGTCACCTCCACGATCACGACTCCACTGCCTACCGACCTCAATGGCAACAAGCTGACCATCGACGCCAGCCTGACCCGCGACGAACTGATCGGCCAGGCCCGCAACAGCATCGCATGGCGCTACGCGTTGCGCGAGCTGAATCCGTTCGTGGTCACGGACGTGAGCTACACCGCGCACAACACCGATGGCTCGCTTGACCTGTCGGACGAAGCCAGCGGCCAAGGCATGACGGACTCCTACCTCAGCGATCGGGCCCAGATGCTGGCTTGGAAACTCAAATGGGACAAGCAAGGCGCGCGCGATGACGATGACAGCCCGCGCGGCGGCCACAAGAGCTACGACGACGATTGGGATACATCGGCCGTGGCCGGGAACTGGGACTACATCGACTACACCCACGTCATCCCGGGCGGTTCCCCGCTCACGCTGGCCATCGACGGCACCGGCATCTCCCTGTACGACCACCAGATCGCTTTCGGCAGCGAGAAGGGCGACGTCATCAATGGCGATGGCGATGAGGACCATCTCTATGGGATGGGCGGCAATGACCTGCTCAACGGCAAGGATGGCAACGATCACCTGGAAGGTGGCGCCGGCAACGACTCGCTCATTGGGGGCCTGGGTGCCGACATGCTGATCGGCGGCACCGGAGACGACACCCTCGAAGGCGGCAAGGGCACCGATACCTTGCAGGGCGGGGACGGCACGGACATCTACAAGTTCGCGGCAGAGGGTGGCTACGACACCATCGAGGACAAGGACGGCCAAGGCGAAATCAGAATCGACGGGCTGGGCCCCATCACGGGCGCCGGAGCGAAGAAGGTCGCCGACGGCGTCTGGCAGACCGCGGACAAGAAGGTGAACTACACGCTCGTTCCCATCGACGAGCTGCGGAACGATCTCTTCATCACGTTCTCGGATCGAACCGACGTCATTGCCGTGCGCGGCTGGTCGCCGAACAAGAACCTCGGCATCACGCTCGACGGTGCGTACACACCGCCCGAGACCGGCAACACCGTGCCGGGGACCCCTGTCAATGAAGTCCTGAACAGCAATGGCGCGAGTTCGACCTTGCTCGGCTTCGCCGGCAACGATGCCCTCAATGGATCGGCAGAAGCCGACCTGCTGGATGGTGGCGAAGGCCACGACCTGCTGGCCGGTGGTGCCGGCCGCGACACGCTTCAAGGCGGCGACGGAAGCGACTACATCTTCGGCTCCGCGGGCTACGCGGGGGCAGGGTGGAGCGACACGCGCGGCGACTGGTCCGTGGTCGAAGGCAGCCAATGGCATGTCCCGGGCCTGGGCCTCCCGGTGACGGACGATGAAGGAAACGTGATCGATGGCGGCGCGGGCGACGACTGGGTGGCCGCTGGCTCCGGCAGCGACGTCGTGCATGCAGGCGATGGCAGCGATCTCGTCTACGGCATGGGTGGCAACGACTTCATCGACGGTGGCGACGGCGATGACGACCTCCACGGCGATGCCTCCATCGTGAACAGCACCAGTTCCTACATCCATACGCCGCAGGAGCAGCAAGGTGCGGACATTCTGTCCGGCGGTGCCGGCCAGGACACGCTCACCGGCTACGGTGGGGCCGACGATCTGTATGGCGATGAAGGGAATGACCTGCTGCTCGGCGATGCCGACATCGAAGCGGCCCCGGCTGCCATCCATGGCGACGACTACCTCGATGGCGGAGACGGTGACGACACCCTGCTGGGCCAGGGCGGCGCCGACGATCTCTTCGGCGGCGGTGGCAGCGACGTGCTGGTGGGCGACACCGCGTCCGACACGCCTTCGCAACAGCTGGCGGCCGAGTTCCACGGCGACGACTACCTCGACGGCGAAGCCGGGAACGACGTGCTCTATGGCGGCGGCGGCAAGGACACCCTCTTCGGCGGCGATGACAGCGATACGCTGATGGGCGACGACGCCGTGTCGCGCCTGTCGGCATCGGCGCATGCCGCAGACTACCTGGATGGCGAGGCCGGTGACGACCGCCTGTTCGGCCAGGGCGGCGATGACAGCCTGTACGGCGGCACCGGCAACGACAGCCTGTGGGGCGATTCGGATGCCACCGGCGCCGATGCAGCAGCCTTCGGCAACGACTACCTCGATGGCGAGGATGGCGACGACTACCTCGAAGGCGGCGGCGGCGCCGACACGCTGTGGGGCAGCGCAGGCAACGACGCCTTGTGGGGTGACGCCGATGAAACGTCGCTCAGCGCCGCAGCGCATGGCAACGACCTGCTGGACGGCGGCGAAGGCGACGACACGCTCGTCGGCGGCGGCAAGGACGATGAACTTGGCGGCGGCGACGGCAACGACGAGCTTCGCGGCGATGACGTCACCAGCGTGGTCGCTGCTTCCCTGCACGGGAAGGACACGCTCGATGGCGGCGCGGGAGACGACAAGCTCTGGGGCGGTGGCAACGACGACGTGCTCGATGGCGGCGACGGCAACGACTGGCTGTCTGGCGAGGACGAGACCGGCAGCGATGCGGTCTCCACATTGACCGGCAACGACACGCTCTACGGTGGCACCGGGAACGACAGCCTGCTGGGTGGCAATGGCAACGACGTGCTGGATGGCGGCGAAGGCTTCGACATGCTGTATGCCAGTGCCGGCGACGACACCTTGACGGGTGGCGAAGGTGCCGACTCCCTCTTCGGTGGCGCGGGCCAGGATGCACTGCGCGGCGGTGACGGTGATGACCTGCTGGCCGGTGGCGAAGGCGACGACACGCTGACCGCGGACATCGGCACGGACGTCCTCCTCGGAGGCGAAGGCAACGACCTGCTCGAGTCCGACGGCGATGACTACCTTGTCGGCGGCGCCGGCAACGACACCTACCGCATCACCTTCAAGCCGGCCGAACTGGTCGAGGGCAAGCCGATCTACATCGCCTCCCACATCGACGACAACGAGGGCGACAACGTCCTGCAGGTCAATGGCGTCACGCTGGCCCACGACACCGCGGAAGTGTTCAGCCAGGACGGAACGACTTACGTCAGTTTCGGATCGGCCGGGCTTGTGTCCTATGGCTCCGGCATCTCGCCGGGTTCACTGATGGTGGCCGATTCAACCGGGGCGACCCGGTCGCTGCAAACCATCGTCGACGCGACCGAAGCGCGAGGGCTGGTGCGCTCCGGTTACATGACCGGCAGCGGCATCATGTGGTCGTCGTCGATGACGGGCGACCAGGCGCTGACCGGCACCAGCGTGCGCGACCTGCTGCAAGGCGGCAGCGGCGAAGACCTGTTGAGCGGGGGCGGCGGAGACGATGTGCTCGAAGGCGGCATCGGCAACGATGAACTGCAGGGCGGCGCCGGCGCCGACCTGCTGTCCGGGGGCAAGGGCGACGACTCGCTGTCGGGACGCGTGACCGATGCTGAATCCGGTGTCGATGTCTACGAATTCAATCGCGGCGATGGCGTGGACACCATCGCAACCGTCCAGGCATCGGATGGCGGGCTGGACGTGATCCGCTTCGGTGCCGGCATCGGCCTCGCCGACATCCGGGTGAGCAGCCCTGGCGTGGCGCGTGGCGGTGCCCGGATCGTCTCGATCGACTACGGCCAGGGCGACGTCGTCACGCTGGAAGCGGGGGCGTACATGGCAATCGGAGCGCTGCAGTTCGCGGACGGCACGACGGCATCGCTGCTCGATCTGATGCAGCTGCCGCCCGCCGAGGGCGGCCTGTCGGCCGACGGCGTGTACCGCGGTACGGCGGGCGCTGACCTGCTGGTGGGCTCCGAGCAGGACGACCGCATCGAGGGCGGGGCAGGCGACGACACGTTGACGGGCGGAGCCGGCAACGACACCCTGGTCGGTGGCACGGGCTCCAACACCTACACCTTCAGCGGCAGCGATGGCTACGACGTGGTCGAGGGCAGCACCGACGAACTCGCCACCTTGCAGTTCGACGGCAGCGTCACCGGAGCACGCGACGGCAATGACCTGATCCTGGCGTCCGGAGAGTCCTCGATCGTCAGGATCAAGGACTACGCCTTGCATCCGGGCTTCGGGACATCCTGGCACGTCGAAGCCCATGGCCACGCCGCGGTGACGCTGGACAGCATCGCGTCGGCATTGCCGCCGGCGCAGTCCGACCTGGCCGGGCGCAAGACCGCGTTAGTCGAGGCGCAACTGCGCGATTTCCGGATCGAGGGCCAGTTCGCCAGCTTTCTCGCGGGCGGTGTGCAGAGCGCCGACAAGGTCAGGCAGGTCGATCTCGAGGTGGCCGGTGATGCAGACTTCCTGCCTGGGGCGTGGCAGGTCGAGGAGTTTCAGCGATACCGGACCGTCATTGGCCGGGATCGCGGCTCCCATGCCCCCAGCTCGCCGGTCAACCCCGCATCGGACATCAAGCGGTTCGTCTCGCTGGATGACTTGCCGGGTGGCGCATCCAATCTGCCGCCGGGTTCCACCCTGGTGAATGGCGGGCAGGGCCACGACGTCCTCGGTGTGCTGCTGCCGGCGGGTTCGTCATCCGGCGGTTCGGGCTTCTACAAGCCGCGCAACGAACCGCCGGTCAGCACCTTCGAGACGGAGTCGTACATGGAGTACGTGTACACCGCCACGCAGGCGACGGTCCATGGTTCGGCCGGCGACGATTCCATCGAGTTCGGGGGCGGTGGCGGCAGCGTCAACTATGAAGACATCGCCACCTTCACCGACTTCCGCGGATCCCTCGAAACCGGCGCTGGCGACGACTCGGTGAACATCGGCTACCGGACGCTAACCGACTGGGGCATTGCCACGAACGGGCCGACGGACGGTGAAGACGTCGACTTGGGCGTGTGGTTCAGCTATGCCGACAACACGTATCGTGGCCGGGGTGGATGGCTGGATGTCGGCGAAGGCAACGATGCCGTGCAGGGAACCGACGCCAACGACGTCATCATCGGTGGTGCCGGCAGCGATTGGATGGACGGCAGTTCGGGCGCCGACACCTACATCGTCGGCACGGCGGGGTCGGATCTGGACACCATTTCCGACCTGGCCGCATTCGACTGGCTCCAGCTGGGGGACACCTACGGGTTCGACGCCCTGCAGTACTTTGCGATGTACGGTGACTTGACCTACGCGAACAAGGACATCGTGGAGTTCGACACCTCGGTTCAGCAGGCCAGCCTGAGCTATCAGTGGTCCGATGCCTTCACCTTCGACCCCAACCCCGAGAACTGGGAAGAAATCGAAGACCGGATTTCGCTGCAGACGCTGAAGCTCTTTCAGGACGGACGCGAATTCCTCGACATCGACTACGCGGCCGATCGGGTGGCTTCGGATCACGCGGTGTCAGAGCGCGGTGTCGAGCTGTTCCGCTTTGCCGACGGCGCGACGATGGCGCTGGACCAGTTGCTGGCGACGCTGAGCGTGCAGGGCGGCGGGGTCGACGCTCAGGCGCAAGGCTTGGTCAGCGCGATGGCGGCATTCGGCGCTCCGGCGGCTGCCGAATCCGACATGACCCCCCAGTGGCGAGGGTCGATGCCGGTGCACCTGACCACCAATGCGTTGATCTGACCGGCTTGCTGCGGCCGCAGTGCCGGGGTGCCGCGGGCTATGGGTCCCGCCCCGGCTCCCGCAGCCGCAGCAGCGTACGTTGCAGCAGGCGCGCGTCCGCACTCGCCCGGTGTCGCGTCAGCCCCAGCTCGTTGCTGACCGCCTGCTTGGTCGCATACCAGTCGCGCGCTTCGACTTCGGTCAACAGCGAGCGCAGGTTGTCCAGCCGGAAGCCGGGCACCAGGCCTGCTTCTTCATACAGCGCGCCGAGCCAGGGGTAGTCGTGCGCCCAGCCGTCGCTGTAGAGCGTCAGGCCGTGCAGCTGGTCGTTCAGCCATTGCGCGACCTCGGTCACCGGCCGGCCGTGCACCAGCAGCGTCTCGCGGTGGATCTGGTGCACCTGCTCGGCGGCCGGGTCCCAGTGCGTCCAGTGGCGCGCCGGCCGGATCAGGCTGCAGAAGCTGCTGCCGTCGGGCAGCACGTAGCCGACCTCGATCGGGTAGCTGTCGCGGCCGAAGCCCGAGGCCTCGATGTCGAGGATGGCCGGGGCGCCCGCACCTGCGGCGGCGGGCCGCGGCCCACCCGCGGACGACACCGCCGGCACGGACGAAAGCGGCTGCACGAGGGCCATGCGGCAGCTTAGGCAATCGGCGCGCCAGCCGTCCGGGGAGAAGCCCGCGGATTGCCGTTCGTTTCCACTCCTTTCAGCGGTTGGCTGAGAACCCTTCAGCCCGACGCATGGCGCGAATCGGCGTAGGACCGCAGGCGATCGGTCGTGTCACGGCTTCGCGCCGCGTTGCTGCCGCAGGCGGCGAAGAAGGAGGTGGTCAGCGTGACGATCGCCATCAGCAGGTGCAGCAGCAGCCAGTTGACGCCCAGGAAGGCGAGCAGCGCCCCCGGTGTCTGGACCGCCAGGTCCCGCGTAGCGGAGCCGAACAGGATCTTCCCGATGCCGAGCAGCGCCAGCACGGCGATCGCCGCGGCGGCGTACCGTAGGTTTTGCCGGCCCGGTCCGTGCGGCGCGGCGTGCAGCACCAGCGGCCGCAGTTGCTCGATCAGCTGCCCCCGTCTCGACACCTCGTGCAGTCCCACCACCTGCAGCGGCAGCAAGGCGTAGGACAGCATCCAGAACATCAGCAGCGCATCGGGGCCCCGGCCGGCGGGGCCGAGGTCGCCCGGCAACATCAGCACGGCGGCCGCATCGCCGATGCCGAAAGGGATGGCCGTCAGGCAGCTGTATGCGCCGCCGACCAGCAGGGCGATCGGCGGCACCAGGGTGCACATGCGGCGCAGGTGGTGGCGCGCCACGCGCCACGTCAATCGGACCGCGACAGGGGCCCAGGCGGCCGAGCCCGTCGATGCATGGGGGTGACTCATTTGGCTTCTCCCTGAACGGTGCCGACCTGCCATCGGCCGCGCCGCAAGCGTAATCAGAACGGCGCCAAAGCGGCTCATGCCCGGCCATACAAGTTGTTCATGCTGCGTTCTGTGAAATGCATGGCCTGCACGGTGTCTGCGCGATTGCCGACTAACAGGGCCAGGTGTGTCGGATCGGTTCATGAAGCTGCCACACGGGCACCGCAGACTGCGCGCTTTCATGCATCACCGAGGACGAATCGAATGGACCGCCGGATCTTCTTGTCGAACGCGTTGCTGTTGGCGGGTGCGGGCACCGTGCCGGGGCTGTCGTCGGCCCAGCCGGCCCAGTCCGGTGCGGCCGCGGTGGTCACGCGCGATGCGATGCGTCCGCAGTTTCCGTCCGGCGTGCAGTCGGGCGATGCGCGGGCCGACAGCGCGATCGTCTGGACGCGCAGCGACCGGCCGGCGCGCTTGTGGGTCGAGTGGTCGAGCACGGCGAGCTTCGCCAACCTGAACCGCGTACGCGGGCCGCACCTGCTGGAAGACAGCGACTTCACCGGCCGCGTCGACCTGACGGGCCTGCCGGCCGGCCAGGAAGTGTTCTACCGCGTCGTGCTGCAGGACCTGCACAACGAGCGCGTGCTGTCCGAGCCGATGCCGGGCCACCTGCGCTTGCCGGCGGCCTCGCATGGCAAGCCGTTGCGCGATGTGCGTTTCGCGTGGAGCGGCGACACCGCCGGCCAGGGCTTCGGCATCAACGAGGCCTGGGGCGGCATGAAGATCTACGAACAGATCCGCAAGGTGAACCCCGATTTCTTCCTGCACAGCGGCGACACGATCTATGCCGACGGCCCGATCGCCGCGCAGCTGAAGCTGCCCGACGGCAGCACCTGGAACAACCTGGTGACCGAAGAAGTCAGCAAGGTGGCCGAGACGCTGAACGAATACCGCGGGCGCTACCGCTACAACCTGATGGACGCCAACATCCGCCGCCTGTCGGCCGAGGTGCCGCAGATCTGGCAGTGGGACGACCACGAGGTCAGCAACAACTGGTCGGACTCGAAGGACGTGTCGGGCGACGCGCGCTACACCGAGAAGAACGTGCCGCTGCTGGTGGCGCGCGCGAGCCGCGCGTTCCTCGAGTACGCGCCGCTGCGCCGCGGGCCCGATGCCGAGAGCGAGCGGGTGTACCGCCACCTGCCGCAGGGGCCGCTGCTCGACGTGTTCGTCGTCGACATGCGCAGCTACCGCGGCCCGAACGGTGCCAACCTGCAGACCGACGAGACTGGCGAGAGCGCGTTCATGGGACGACCGCAGATCGCGTGGCTGCTCGACGGGCTGAAGCGTTCGAAGGCGACCTGGAAGGTGATCGCCGCCGACATGCCGATCGGCGTGCAGGTGCCCGACGGCAAGGATGCGCAGGGCCGCGACAAGTGGGAGGCGATCGCCAACGGCGACGACGGCGTGCCGTTGGGCCGCGAGCTGGAGATCGCGCGGCTGCTGCGCGAGATCAAGCGGGCGAGCATCAAGAACATCGTCTGGCTGACGGCCGACGTGCACTACACGGCGGCGAATTTCTACGACCCGCGCAAGGCGAAATTCACCGACTTCCTGCCGTTCTGGGAGTTCATCTCCGGCCCGCTGAACGCCGGCAGCTTCGGGCCCAACAAGCCCGACGCGACATTCGGCGTGCAGGTGGTCTACGAGAAGGCGCCGCCGGCGCAGAACGCGGCGCCGAGCGAGGGCTACCAGTTCTTCGGGCAGGTCGACATCGACGCGAAGACCAAGGCGTTCACGGTGAACCTGAAGGACCTGACCGGGGCGACGCTGTTCACGAAGACGCTGCGTGCTGCTTGAGCGCTGTCTCTGCGCGCGCAAAGGCGCGGGGGGCGGTCATCGACCCTGGCGGGGCCGATGACCCCCCCGCGCCTTTGCCGGCACCGCTCGCTGTGTTGGGGGGGAAAAGATTGAAGTGACCGACGAGCGCGCCGGCGCTCGCATGCTCGTCGGTCACTTCAATCTTTTCCTCCCCCAAGAGCGGGTGGTGTTGAGCGGCGGGTGGGGGGATGGGCTGGGCTGGGGGCGATTTCTGGGGTGACGGAGAAGATCGGCTTCGGGGATGGCGGGCGCAGCCCGCTTCGTGGACTGACTCATCGGCACTGTTTGACCACAACGAACGAAGTGAGTGGAGGGAGTTTGCCGATGCATCCCCGAAGCCGATCTTCGCAGTGGAGTCGGCCCGCCAGGGCCGACCACCCCGGCATGAGCCCCCAGCCCAGCCCATCCCCTCACCCGCCGCGACGCGACGCGCCGCACGATCACGGAACTGCGATCTTCACGATCCCGCCACGTCCGAGGATGTACAGCGCGTTGTCCGCCCCAACCAGCATGTCGACCGGATCCGCGTCGAGCTTCGCGAACGCGTACGCGGCATTCCCGTTCGCCAGGTCGACCCGGCCGACGGTGTGCGCGACGTAGTCTGCGAAGAAGTAGCTGCCGCGGTACATCGCCGGGAAGTTGCCGCCCGCCGGGTAGAACGCGCCGCCGGCAATGCACTGGCCGACGAAGAAGCCGCCCGGGCCGTTGCCCTCCGGGTTGGTCGCGCTGTGCTTGTACGTGAACAGCGGCCCGGTGATGCCGGCAGTCACGCGCTCGTTGCCCTCGGAGCCCGGCCAGCCGTAGTTCGCGCCGGCCGTGCCGACGTTCACTTCCTCCCAGGTCACCTCGCCGACGTCGTTGATGTGGATGCGGCCGTCGCTCGGACGCACCGCGAACGTGAACGGGTTGCGCAGGCCGTAGGCCCACACCGCACCAAAGTCCGCACCGTTGCTCGCCGCGTAGAACGGGTTGTCGGTCGGGATCGTGCCGTCGTCGTTCAGTCGCAGCAGCTTGCCGAACAGGCTGGTCTTGTCCTGTGCCGGCGAGCCGCGCGCGTTGTCGCCGACACCCACATACAGCTTGCGGTCGTTGCCGAAGTGCATCGCGCCGCCGTTGTGGTTGGTCGCGGCCGACAGCGCCGGCAGGTCGAAGATGACCTTCGGCGCACCGGGGCCCGCGAAGTCGCCGGCCGCGGTGTAGCGCGTGATGCGGTTGTGCGTGCCGTTCTGCGTGGTCGTGTGATAGACGTAGACCCAGCCGTTGGTCGCGAAATCGGGGTGCAGCGCGACGCCGATCAGCCCGCGCTCGCCCTGCGAGTCGACCGTCAGCGTCACGAAGGGCTGGGCCTGCAGCACGCCGTTCTTCACGACGCGCAGCGTGCCGCCCTGTTCGGCGACGAACAGGCGGCCGTCCGGCGCCTGCGCGAACGCGGTCGCGCTGTTCAGCCCGGCCACCCACGATTCGTTCTTCGTGAAGCCCTGCGGCAGCGCCACCGAGCCGCCGAACTTGACGGTGACGATGGTCCAGTCGGAGCGGTTGCCGGCGGCGTCGCGGGCACGCGCACGGATCACGTGCTGGCCGCTCGCATGGTTGGCGGTGACGATGCTCGCGGTGAACGGTGCCGCGGTGTCTTCGGCACCGAGCGCCGCGCCATCGAACTGGAACTCGACCCCGGCCACGCCGACGTTGTCGGTCGCGGCAGCAGTGATGTTCAGCGTGCCGGTCAGGTTGGTCGCGAGGTTGGCTGGCGCGGTGATCGCGATCGTCGGTGCCTGCGTGTCGGGGCCTTGCGGCGTCGTCACGGTGACCGCGACCGCGGTGCTGGTGGTGGTCGCCCCGGTGTTGTCGGTGGCGCGCGCGGTCAGCGAATGGGCGCCGGCCGCGGCAGGCGTCCACGAGAACGAGTAAGGCGCGCTGGTGTCGGCGTTCAGCAGCGTGCCGCCGTCGAAGAACTCGACCTTCGCGACCGTGCCGTCCGGGTCGGCCGCGGTGGCCGTCAGCGTCATCGCGGTGCCGACGGTGCCGGTGGCCGCGGCCGCGAGCGAAACCGTCGGCGGCTGGTTCGTCACCGGGCCGAGGTCGGTGAAGGTCGCGGTGTAGGTGGTGTCGGCCGCCGGGGTCGAGATCGTGTGCGTGGCCGTACCGCCATCGCTCCAGGTCGCGAAGCCGTAGCTGCGGCCATTGAAGGTCTGCGTGGCGGCGCCGACATCGCGCTCGATGCCGACCACGCCGGTGAAGGTGTTCGGGCCGGTCACCGGCTGGCCGTCGATCGTCAGCGCCAGGCCGGCCGGCACCGTCGCGAGCGTGACCTGCGCTTTGCGCGGCTGCACGTCGCGGGTGACCTCGTTGACGTTGCCGTTCGAATCGGTCGCCTTCAGGTGGAATCGGTACCAGATGTTCGACGAGGTTTCACCGCGCACCGGGATCGTCACCGTGCCGCCCGCACCGGGCGTGGCCAGCTGGAGCGGGTGGGTGTGGGCGTCGTGGTGCAGGTCGGCCCACCAGCTGAGCGAGGTGGCGGGCAGCGTGCCGTCTTCGACGTCGGTCGCGCTGCCGGCGAAGGTGAGGGTATCGCCGGCCGCGAAGGTCGTGCCTTCGGCGGGGCTGTCGATGCGCGCGGTGGGGGCGTTGCCGACCGGCGCCGGCGGGTTGGCCGGCGTGTCGCCGTCGCTGCCACCACCGCAGGCGGCCAGCAGCAGGCTGCAGCCCAGCGCGGCCAGCCGCATCTTGTTCAGGGGAGAAAGAATGGCAGCCATGAGGATCCCTTGTGTCTCTTTGCGCCGCATTGTGTCTTCCCTTTCCGGCTCTTGCACGGCAGGGGTGTGACCGATCGCAACCCGGTATCGGTCACCCCCTCGCGAACGCTCAGGTCGGCGCGATGCGCACGATGTTGTTGCGCGTCAGCACCAGCAGCGCGCCGTCGGTGGCCACGCGCAGGTCGACCGGTTCGCCGACCGTCTTCGCGAACGAATAGACGGCGTTGCCGTTCGACAGGTCGACGCGGCTGATCTCATGGGTCGTGAAATCGGCGAAGAAGTAGTTGCCCTGGAAGCGCGCCGGGAAGCTGCCGCCCACCGGGTAGAACGCGCCGCCGGCAATGCACCGGCCGATGATGAAGCCGCCGATCGCGCTGCCCGGCGGCGTGGCCGCGGTGTGGCGGTAGGTGAACAGCGGGGCGGTGAACGCGGCGGTCAGGTTGTCGGGACCCTCGGAGTTCGGCCAGCCGTAGTTGGCACCGGCGATGCCGACGTCGATCTCTTCCCAGGTGTTCTGGCCGACGTCGTTGATGTGGATGCGGCCGTCGCTCGGGCGGATCGCGAAGGTGAACGGGTTGCGCAAGCCGATCGCCCACACGGCCCGCGCGTTGCCGGTGTTGGTCCCGTAGTACGGGTTGTCGGTCGGGATGGTGGCGTCGTCGTTCAGCCGCAGCATCTTGCCGAACAGGCTGGTGCGGTCCTGGGCCGGCGCGCCGAGCCCGCCGTCGCCGACGCCCACGTACAGCTTGCCGTCGATGCCGAAGTGCATCGCACCGCCGTTGTGCATCGTCGTGGTGAGCGTCGGCAGGCCGAACAGCGCGGTCGGCGGGCCGGCGGCGACGTCGCCGTTCGCCGTGAAGCGGCTGATGCGGTTGTGCGTGCCGCCGTCGTTGGTCGTGTAGTAGACGTAGACCCAGCCGTTGGTCGCGAAATCCGGGTGCAGCACGATGCCGCCGAGCCCGCGCTCGCTGCCCTCGGTGTTGACGTTGGCCAGCGTCGCGAACGGCGTCGGCAGCAGCACGCCGTTCTTGATCACGCGCACCTCGCCGGTCTGCTGGGCGACGAAGATGCGGCCGTCGGGCGCCTGGGCGAACGAGGTCGCGCCGGTCAGCCCGCCGACCAGCGCGGTCTTCGTGAAGCCTTCCGGCACCTGCACGTCGTTGCCGAACTGCACCACCCGCGTGACCCACGCGGAGCGGTTGTTCGAGGTGTCGCGGGCGCGGGCGCGGATCACGTGCTGCCCGGTGGTGAGGCGGGTCGTCGTGATGCTGGTCATGTACGGCGGATTGGTGTCGTCGTCGCCCCACAGCGCGCCGTCGACCTGGAACTCGACGCCGGCGATGCCGACGTTGTCGCTCGCGTCGGCGGTGATGTCGATGCGACCGGTCAGGTTGGCGGCCAGGTCGGCCGGCGTGTTCAGCACCAGCGTCGGCAATTGCGTGTCGGCGGCCGTCGCGTCGGGCACCTGGGCCCCGACGGCCGCCGCGCGTTCGCCGGTGGTGGCGTCGCCGGCGGTCGTCCCGTCGCCGCCTCCGCCCCCGCAGCCGCCGAGCAACAAGCCGCTGCCCAGCACCATGCATCCGATCGTCGATCTCCAGTTCGCCATGACGGTCTCCCCAAGGTTTGGTGGAGGGCGACGGCAATCGGTGTGCCCATGCCGCCGCGGCCGGCAGCATGGGCCTGTCGCCTTCGCGACAGGGCGGCCGCGGGTTGATTCCGTAGGCCTTGCCGGTACGGCGCGGTATACCTTGCCGATCTTTCCGGGAGTCGACCGTGAACCCGTTGCCCGAAGTTCCACCGCGCCCGCATCACCGGATCTGGCCGCGCCGCCTGCCGCGAGCGCTGGCCATCCCGTCGACCACGCTGTGGTTCAACCTGGAGGTGGCCGCGCAGCGCTTTCCGGACAAGCCGGCGTACCTGTTCTTCGGCCGGCCGCTCGATTTCCGCACGCTGCGCGAGCAGGCCGAGCGGGTGGCCGGCTGGCTGCAGCAGGCCGGCGTTCAGGCCGGCGACCGGGTCGTGCTGTACCTGCAGAACTGCCCGCAGTACGTGGCGGCGTACTACGGCATCCTGCGTGCCAACGCGGTCGTCGTGCCGGTGAACCCGATGAACAAGGCCGACGAATTCGGCCACTACATCACCGACCCGGAAGCCCGCGTCGCGATCTGCAGCGCCGACCTGACCGGTTTCGTCGCGCAGGCGAATGCCGGGCTGCCCGACGCGCAGCGGCTGCGCCAGGTGCTGGTGGTGCGGTATGCCGATGCGCTGCCCGACGCGATCGACGCCGGCATCGCGCCGCCGCCGGCGATGGAGGCGTGGTTGCGCGCCGACCCGCCGCTGCCCCTGGGCACCCCCGAGCGCTACATCCGCTGGACCGATGCGCTCGCGCAGCGCTGCGTGCCGGGCCCGCACACCGCGCAGCCGGACGACCTGGCCGTGCTGCCGTACACCTCGGGCACCACCGGGCTGCCGAAGGGCTGCATGCACACGCACCGCACGCTGATGGCCAACGCGGTGGGCGGCTGCTGGGGCAACGCCGGTGCCGAGACGGTGAGTCTGGGCGTGGTGCCGATGTTCCACATCACCGGCATGGTCTATGGCGTGCTCGGGCCGGTCTACAACGGCAGCACGACGGTGCTGATGCCGCGCTGGGACCGCGAGCTGGCCGGCCGGCTGGTCTCGCGCCACCGGCCGACGCACTGGACCTGCATCCCGACGATGATCATCGACCTGTTCGGCAGTCCCAACTACAAGAGCTTCGACCTGTCGAGCCTGCGCTACCTGAGCGGTGGCGGCGCCGCGATGCCGCAGGCGGTGGCCGAGCGGCTGCAAGCGGAGTTCGGGCTGACCTTCGCCGAAGGCTACGGCCTGACCGAGACGGCGGCGCCGAGCCATGCCAACCCGCCGGAGCGCGCGAAGCTGCAGTGCCTGGGCATCCCGATCTTCGGCGTCGACTCGCGCGTGGTGGACCCGCTGACGCAGCAGGAGATGCCGGTCGGCGAAGTGGGCGAGATCGTCACGCACGGGCCGATGGTGTTCCAGGGTTACTGGCGGCATCCGCAGGCGACGCAGGCGGCCTTCATCGAGATCGACGGCCGGCGTTTCTTCCGCACCGGCGACCTGGGGCGCATGGACGACGAGGGCTATTTCTTCATCACCGACCGGCTGAAGCGGATGATCAACGCGAGCGGCTTCAAGGTGTGGCCGGCGGAGGTGGAGGCGCTGCTCTACAAGCACCCCGCGGTGCAGGAGGCCTGCGTGATCTCGGCCCGCGACGCCTACCGGGGCGAGACAGTGAAGGCGGTGGTGGTGCTGCGCGCCGAAGCGCGCGGCCTGACACGCGAGCAGGACATCGTCGACTGGGCGCGCGATCACATGGCGGCGTACAAGGCGCCGCGGCTCGTGAGCTTTGCCGAGAGCCTGCCGAAGTCCGGCGCCGGGAAGGTGCTGTGGCGGGTGTTGCAGGAGCAAGAGACAAAGTCGACGTAAGCCGGCCTTTTTTTCTCGACGGTATCCGGGCTTTCCAGCAGGGCGCCGGCGCGGTCGCGCCTCTAACATCCGCGCTGATCGAAAAACGAACGGTCGTGCTGATTTGCGCGGCGTTCCCCTCGGCCTCGGCTGGATTCATTACTGGGAAGCAGGAGACACGGATGCATCAATGGAAACGCAATGTCGTCGCGCTGTGCGCGGCGGCACTGGTGGCAGCTTGCGGCGGCGGCGGCAGCGACACGACGACCAAGGTCAACATCACCGCGGTGAAGGTGATGGGCGACAGCCTGGCCGACTCCGGCACCTTCGGCTTCAAGGCAACGGTGCAGGGCACCGATTCGCTGGTCTACCCGGAGCGCGTCGCGCTGAACTACGGCATCACGTCGATGTGCAGCTACTACACGCCGACGAGCGCGACCACCTTCACGCCGAACACCGCGAAGACCGGCTGCACCAACTACGCGATCGCCGGCAGCCGGATCAACAACTACAGCGCGCCGACCTCGCAGCTGTCGGTGATCCAGCAGATGAAGGACGCGACCGCGACGGCCAACATCGGCGCCAGCGAGCTGGCGCTGATCGACGGCGGCGGCAATGACGCGGCCGACCTGGTGGGCGCCTACCTGAAGGCCGCCTCCGACGGCGGTGCGAGCTACCTGGCCCTGCTGAAGACGGAGCTGGACCCGACCACCGTCGACACCCAGGCCGCCACCGGCGCAGCGGGCCTGGCCACGCTGGGCGGCATGTACATGGTGGCGGTGGCGACGCAGTTCAGCGCGGCCATCGATGCCAACATCCTCGCCAAGGGGGCGAACTACGTCGCCATCCTGAACATGCCCGGCATCACGAACACGCCGCGCTTCCAGCTGGTGCTCGGTTCGATCGCGGCCAAGGCCGTGCAAGGTGGCGCGACCGATGGCGGTGCCGCGGCCCGTGCCCAGGCCGAAGGCCTGTTCAAGAAGTGGATCGAAGCCTTCAACGGCACGCTGGCCACGCACTACGCCGGCAACGGCAAGGTGGTCGTGGTCGACTTCTACACCTCGTTCAACGAGGAAGTGGCGATCCCGGCGCAATACAGCCTGACCAACGTCACGACGCCGGCCTGCCCGGCCACCGGACTCGGCGCCGACGGCCTGCCGGTCTACAGCTTCCCGACCTGCACTGCGACGGCACTGTCGGCCGCGCCGCCCACCGGCGTGACCGACCCGAACTGGTGGAAGAGCTACGCCTTCTCCGACGGCTTCCACCCGACGCCGTATGCCCACCAGCTGCTCTCCCAGCTGATCGCGCGCAGCCTGGCCACCAAGGGCTGGCTGTAACCCCCGGATGCACGAAGGAACAAGAACCATGAACAAGACATTCAAGTGCATCGCGCTGGCCGGTTGCGTGGCCAGCCTGTTCGCCGGCGCCAGCGCCAGCGCGCAATCCGCCGGCTCGTGGCTGGTGCGGGCCGGTGCGGTGCGCATCGATCCGAAGGTCGACAGCGGCGACCTGAGCTCGCCGGCCTTCCCCGGCACCAAGGCCGACGTCGATTCGAGCACCCAGTTCGGCGGCGGCATCACCTACATGTGGAGCGACAACTGGGCGATCGACCTGCCGCTGTCGATGCCGTTCAAGCACGACATCAACGGTGACGGCGCGATCGCCGGCGTCGGCAAGATCGGCGAGACCAAGGCGCTGCCGATCACGCTGATGGGGCAGTACCGCTTCCTGGAGGCGAGCTCGCCGTTCCGCCCCTACGTCGGCGCCGGCATCACCTACGCGAAGTTCTACAAGGAGAAGGGCACCGCGACGCTGACCGGCCTGACTGGCGGCACGAGCGCGAACCCGACCACCTTGAAGGTCGACTCGAAGCTGGCCCCGACGATCGCGATCGGCGCGAGCTACAACGTCAACGAACACTGGTTCGTCGATGCGACCGTGCTGAAGACTTTCCTGAAGACGACCACGACCTTGTCGACAGGGCAGACGCTCGACATCAAGCTGGATCCGCTCACCACGGCGGTCTTTGTCGGCTACCGCTTCTGACCGGAGCGGTGTCGGGTGAAGGCCCTGCCGCCAACCGCGGCAGGGCTTTTTTCATGGGTGACCCGGCGTCCGTTCACGCCGCCAGCTTGAACACCGCCACCGTGTTCACCAGGTCCTGCGCCTGCGCCTTCAGGCTCTCGGCCGCGGCCGCGCCTTGCTCGACCATCGCGGCGTTCTGCTGCGTCGTCGTGTCCATCTGCGTCACCGCCTCGCCGATCTGCGACACGCCGGTGCTCTGCTCGCTGCTCGCGGTGCTGATCTCGCCGACGATGTCCGTGACGCGGCGGATCGAGGTGACGACGTCCTGCATCGTCGTGCCGGCACGGTCGACCAGCAGCGTGCCCTGCTCGACGCGCTCGACGCTGGTCGAGATCAGTGCCTTGATCTCCTTGGCCGCGTCGGCGCTGCGCTGCGCGAGCGTGCGCACCTCGCCGGCCACCACCGCGAAGCCGCGACCCTGTTCGCCGGCACGCGCGGCTTCGACCGCGGCGTTCAGCGCCAGGATGTTGGTCTGGAACGCGATGCCGTCGATCACGGCGATGATGTCGACGATCTTCTTCGAGCTGTCGTTGATGCCCCGCATCGTGTCGACCACCTGGCCGACCACGTCGCCGCCCTGCGCCGCGACGTCGCAGGCGCTCTGCGCCAGCACATTGGCCTGGCGGGCGTTGTCGGCGTTCATGCGCACCGTGCTCGACAGCTCGTCCATCGCGGCGGCGGTCTGCTGCAGCGCGCTGGCCTGCTCTTCGGTGCGGCCGCTCAGGTCGTTGTTGGCATGCGAGATCTCGGCCGATGCGGTGGCCACGCCCTCGGCATTGCGCCGCACGTCGCTGACCAGCTCGGCCAGCCGGTGGCGCATGCCGCCGAGCGCACCCAGCAGCTGCGCGCATTCGTCACGCCCCTCGGCATGGATCGGCTTCGACAGGTCGCCCTCGGCGATCGCCTGCGCCGAATCGACCGCCTGGTGCAGCGGGCGCGTCATCGAGCGCGTCGCGAGCACCGCCAGCAACAGGCCGGCCAGCACCGCGAACACCGCGCCGCCGGCCAGGATGCGCTGGCCGCTGAGCGCCACCGCCAGCGTCTGCGCCTGGCTGGCTGCCAGCCGCTCTTCCATGTAGGTGTCGATCGCGGCCAGTCCCTTCAGATAGGTTTGCGCGAGCGGCAGCAGTTCCTTGTCGACCTGCGCAGCGACGTCTTCGCCGGCTTGCTTGCGCTTGAACAGCGCGACGCGCGAGACGCGGTAGGCCTCGCGGCGCGTCGCCACGTCGGCCATCAGCTGCTTGCCGGCGTCGTCCTGTACCAGCTCGTCGAGCTTCTTCTGCATCTCGCTGATCGAGGTGGAGGTCGCGTCCATGTCGCGCTTCAGCGCATCGATGTAGGCGGCGTCGCTCGCCTTCAGCGACGCTGCGGTGCGCACCCAGTTCAGGTTGATGTTGGCGGCCCAGCGCGCCGCGAGCGACTGGCGCTGCATCTCGGTGGTCGCCAGTTCCTGGCTGGCCGCCTTCAGCGTTTCGAGGCGCCACACGCCGATCGTCGACACCACCGCGGTGATCGCGAGGATCAGCCCGAAGGCCATCCCCAGCCGCTGGCCGAGTTTGAAGTGGTTGAGCTTCATCGAAGCAGCTTTCCATCAGTTGAACAACAGGGTTTGGAGCCCTGCATCGATCGTAAAAAGATGACGGATGTACCGGTGCCGCGAATTGATGGCGTTTCAGGCGCCAGTTCGGTGTCCGGCATGTAGGACAGCGGCGACACCCACGGGGGCTGCGCGACTACAGCCGGTCGCGCCGTCGGCCCGCTTGGGAACTCGACGGCTGTCTTTACCGTGGAGGCCCCGAATCACTCACAACAAGGAGAACACCATGACGCTCGGTACCATTCTTTTGATCGTGCTGATCCTGATCCTGATCGGCGCGCTGCCGACCTGGCCGCACAGCCGCAGCTGGGGCTACGGCCCGAGCGGGGGGCTCGGCCTGGTGGTGATCATCCTGATCGTGCTGCTGCTGATGGGACGGATCTGAGTCGATGACGGCCCCTCGCTCGCCGGGTACCTCGAGCGATCCCCGAGGAGATGCGGGCCGGCTTGGGGCGGCCCGGCGCTCGGCCCGCTAGAAGCGCGACCCCGGCTGCTGCAGGAACAGCGCTTCCTCGGGCGAAGACGCCCGCCCGAGGATCTCGTTGCGGTGCGGGAAGCGCCCGAAGCGCGCGATGACCTCGCGGTGCTTGTGCGCGTAGGCCAGCATGTCCTGCAGCACCGGCGCCTCCTGCGCCAGCCGGGTGAAGCGCGCCACCGCCTCGTCCTGGCAGGCCAGGTCTTCGGCATGTTCGAACGGCATGTAGACGAAGGCGCGCCACAGCGGCGGCAGGTCCAGGTCGAGCCCGGCGTCGCATAGCGCGCGGGCTGCCTCCAGCGCCAGTGCATCGCCGGCGAAGGATCGCTCGCGGCCGCGGAACACGTTGCGGGTGAACTGGTCGAGCAGCAGGATGCGCGCGAGCGCGGCATCCGCAGACGACTGCCAGTCGGCCAAGCCAGCGGCCAGGGCCTCGTCGATCAGCAATCCGAAGCGCTCGGCGATCTCCTGGTCGGTTTGCGCGCTCTTCGTGAACCACAGCGCGCGGACCTCGCCCGGCCCGGGGCCGAACCACCAGTCGAGCACCTCGGTCGCGCGCGGGTCGATCATCGGTTGGCTCTCAACGGCCCAGCTGCTGCCACAGGTAGCTGTACTCCAGCGCCTGCAGGTGCGCGCGCTGCTCGTTGTCGGCCGCGCCGCCGTGGCCGCCCTCGATGTTCTCGTAGTACAGCAGCTCGTGCCCCTGCGACAGCATCAGCGCCGCCATCTTGCGCGCATGGGCCGGATGCACCCGGTCGTCGCGCGTCGACGTGGTGAACAGCACCTTCGGGTACTTCCCGCCCTTGCGAACATTTTGGTAGGGGCTGTACTTCGAGATGAAGGCCCATTCGGCCGGGTCGTCCGGGTTGCCGTATTCGGCCATCCAGGAGGCGCCGGCCAGCAGCGTGTGGAAGCGCCGCATGTCGAGCAGCGGCACCTGGCAGACCACCGCGTTGAACAGCTCCGGGCGCTGCGTGAAGGTGGCGCCCACCAGCAGGCCGCCGTTGCTGCCGCCCATGATGCCGAGGTGGCGCGGTGCGGTGATCTTCTGCGCGACCAGGTCTTCGGCGACCGCGATGAAGTCGTCGTAGCTGCGCTGCTTGTTCGCCTTGACGGCGCTCTGGTGCCAGGCCGGACCGAATTCGCCGCCGCCGCGGATGTTGGCCACCACCAGCACGCCGCCGCGCTGGTACCACGCGCGGCCGAAGCTGCCCGAGTACCACGGCTTCAGCGAGATCTCGAAGCCGCCGTAGCCGTACAGCAGCGTCGGGTTGCTGCCGTCGGCCTTGGCGCCCTGCGGCCACACGACGAAGTAGGGCACGCGCGTGCCGTCCTTCGAGGTCGCGAAGCGCTGCTCGGCCCGCATGCCCTTCGCATCGAACAGGCCGTTGCGCGCCTTCAGCAGTTCACGCTGGTCGTTCGCGGTGCTCGCGAGGTACAGCGAATCGGGCGTCAGGAAATCGGTGTAGGTCAGCAGGTAGCGCTCGGCCAGCGGGTCGTTCTTGATCAGCGGGTCGTGCAGGCTGCTGATGCCCAGCGCGCCGGGGAAGGGCGCGGCGATCTCGCGCCGCGTGAAGCCGTCGGCGCCCTTTTTCCACTGCTCCAGCTTGCCGGCAACGTTGTCGAGCACGTTCAGCAGCACGTGGTCGCGGGTGGTGGTGTAGCCCGCCAGCGAGCGCGTCGGCGTCGGCGTGAACAGTGCGCGCAGCTTGCGCTCGCCACGCAGGTACGCGGCGGCATCGCCGTACAGCAGCGCGCCGCTGGGGAACCGGTCGGCACCGGCCTGGAAGTCGCTGCGCAGGTGCAGCAGGATCGTGTCGCGCAGGAAGCTCACCGACGCGTCGTCCGGCACGTCGATCCTGACCAGCTTGTCGCCATTCAGCAGGAACTGGTGGCTGTTGTAGAAGTCGATCGCGCGGGCGAACACGATGCGCTCGAAGCCCGGCGTGCGGTCGACGCTGACCGACACCGCGACGTCCTTGGATTCGCCTTCGAACACCGTGACCGCGTCGGCCAGCGGCGTGCCGCGCTTCCAGCGCTTGATGACGCGCGGGTAGCCCGAATCGGTCAGCGAGCCGGGGCCGAAATCGGTGCCGACGTAGATCGTGTCGCCGTCCAGCCAGTCGACGTCGGACTTGGCTTCGGGCAGCGTGAAGCCGTCTTTCACGAACTGCTTCGTGACGGCGTCGAACTCGCGCACCACCTTCGCATCGGCGCCGCCGCGCGACAGCGACACCAGGCAGCGGCGGTAGTCGGGCCCGAGCACCGCGGCGCCGCCCCAGACCCAGTTTTCCTTTTCGGTGGCGCCCAGCGCATCGAGGTCGATCACCGTTTCCCAGGCCGGCTCGGCCTTGCGGTACTCGGCCAGCGTGGTGCGCCGCCACAGGCCGCGCTTGTGGTGCTCGTCCTGCCACAGGTTGTAGAGCCAGTCGCCGCGGCGCGAGACGGCCGGGATGCGGTCCTTCGCGTTCAGCACTTCGAGCAGCTGGCTGCGCGTCGGCGCGAACTCGGGCCGCGCGGTCAGCTCTTTCTGCGACGCTGCATTGCGCTCGCGCACCCAGGCGAGGGCGCGTTCGCCCTGCACGTCTTCGAGCCAGGCGAACGGGTCGGCGGGTGCGGCGGAGGCGGCTGCAGAAGCGGCGGAAGCGGCAGAAGCGGCAGAAGCGGCAGCGGAAGAAGCAGGGGTTTGCGACATGGCAGACGGGGCGCTCAGGGTCAGCAACGGGGTGGCGGCGGCGCCGAGGGTGCCGGCGAGCAGGCGGCGGCGGGTGGCGGAAACGTCGGACGTCAAGCTCAGGCCCTCAGGAATGCGGTTTCGGGATGGCGCTCCATGTAGACGCGCACGTAGGAGCACAGCGGCTCGATCTTCAGGTTCTCGGTCATCGCGTGGTCGAAGGCAGCTTCGACCAGCTCGGCCGCGATGCCGCGGCCCTGCAGCGCGGGCGGCACTTCGGTGTGCGTCATCTGCATGACGCTGCCGGCCAGGCGGTAGTCGGCCACGCACAGGTGGCCCTCGACGGTGGCTTCGAAGCGCTGCTGCGCCAGGTTGTGGGTGACGAGCACGGGATGGCTCATGGCCTGTTCTCCATCGACGGCTGAAAGATCAACCGGAGTCTGCCAGCACCGCCGCCATTTTTTTCAAGGGATTTCGTGCAGCGTGGGGCTTCTCGTGCATCAGGCCTCGCGCATCAGGCC
This sequence comes from Rhizobacter sp. SG703, assembly GCF_012275445.1. Lineage (GTDB taxonomy): Bacteria > Pseudomonadota > Gammaproteobacteria > Burkholderiales > Burkholderiaceae_C > Rhizobacter. Next base: position 408,269 of record NZ_JAAZQK010000003.1, read on the forward strand.
TCGGGCGTGAGCCGCTGCGGCGTGACCTCGATGCTGCGCGTGCCGTCGCCGACCCAGACCGTGCCGTCCTGCACCGTCACCTGCAGCTGCATCGTGCGTTGCGCCAGCGCGGCCAGCGCCTGGCTCTGCTCGGCCGGCACCTGCCACACGGCCAGGTTGCGCGCGCGGGTGATCCTGGTCGCGATGCCGGCCCACCAGATCGGCGTGCTGTGGCTGAAGCTGTACACCACCACCCGCTCGGCGCGCGGGCTCGCCTTCATCAGCCGCTTGTCGTCGGGCTGGCCGACCTCGATCCACTGCATGATCTGGCCGGTCAGGTCCTTCTGCCACAGGTCGGGCTCGTCGGTGTCCCACAGGCTCTTCGCGAACTCGAGCGCGCCGTTGTCGTTGTCGGCCGGCACGTTCAGCGCGAAGGCGAGCAGCCGCATCATCATCCGCTCGTCGGTCTCCGACGGATGGCGCGCGATCGTCACGCCGTGGTCGCCATAGACATGGCGGTCCATGTCGGCCAGTTGCAGCGTGGCCTTGTAGATGGTGGCTTTCAATGCCATGGCGAGAAGTCGTCCGGAAAAGCCGAAGGGGCCTGGATTAGACCAGACCCCTTCGGCGTGGAAGCGGGACGCGGCTTACCAGCGGTCCGAGCGCATCAGCGGTTCCCACTGGCCGTCGCGGCGGCGGTACACCGTGATCGCGCCATAGGCCTGCTCGCCATCGGCGGTGAAGCGCATCGAGCTCGTCACCGGCGACACCGGGTCGATCGAGTGCAGCTTTTCGCGCAGCTTGATCGGGTCGACGCTGTCCGAACGGCGCATCGCATCGGCGATCACGTACATCGCGTCATAGGCGTAGTGCGCGCCCCACACCGGATCGGCCTTGAAGACGGTCTGGAACTTCTTCAGGAAGGCCGGGCCGGCGGCGAACTCGCGCGGCTCCAGCGCGCTGGAGGTGACGTACAGCGTCGTGACGTCGTTCGGCGCCTTCGCCAGCTTCTCGGTCTTCGACGAGTTGGTCGACAGCACCGGCACGCCCGACAGGCCGGCCGCCTTCATCTGTTCGAACAGCGGCAGCAGCTGGTTGTCGCGCAGCACGGCCACCAGCACGTCGGGCGGCGTCGCCTTCAGCTTGGCGACGAAGGCGGCGAAGTCGGTGGTCTTGTTGTTGACCGATTCGTTCAGCGTGACCTTCTTCTTCAGCTTGCCGAGGGCCTCGCTGACGTCCTTGCTCATCGGGCGGCCGAACGCAGTGTCTTCGAAGACGATCGCGACGTTGTTCGCGTTCAGGCTCTCGGCGATGTAGCCGCCGATCGCGCGCGCCTGCAGGCCGTCATTGGCAACCAGGCGGAAGGTGTTGCCGTCGCCCAGCTTGGCCAGATCGACGGCCGACGAGGTGTACAGCTGCGGGATGTTGGCGCCCTTGTAGATCGGGATCGTCACTTCGGAGATGTCCGAGCTCAGGTGGCCGATCACCGCGGTGACCTTCTGGTCGACCAGTTCCTGCGCAACCTTCTTGGCCGTTTCCTTGTCGGCCTTGTCGTCGACGGCGACGACCTCGATCTTCACGACCTTGCCGGCCACCTTGAAGCCCGACGCATTCAATTCGTCGGCAGCCATCTTGACGCCATTCAGCAGGTCCTGGCCCCGCGCGGCCGACGGGCCGGACAAGGGCTGCGCCACACCGATCTTGATGGTGGGCGGAATGCTGGGTCCGCAGGCCGCCAGCAGGGCGAGGGAGGCGGCAGCCACGACCGATGACAGCCGGGCGGGACGGAAAATGCGCATGCGGGGTTCTCCAGAGTTTGAGCGAACGTCATCGAACGGTGCGATGACGTAGACGAAGCAGTGACAAGTTGTCTCAGTAGAAATGTATCTGCATCAATGCCCAACGCAAGGCAGGCACTCACTGCCAAACGCGGCAGGGGTGACAATTCGCACATCGCCGCCCATTCAAATTCCCGAAATGACACAGAAGAAGTTCGACCTGGCCAAGAACCTGGCCTTGAAGATCAACAACCAGATGAAGGCGGGCGGGGTGCCCGGGCGCTTCGGCCAGGAGGCGACAGCGCCGGTCGACAAGCGCGAGCAGCGTCGCCGCGATGCCGCCGCCGGGCTGGTGCCGTTCGCCTGCAAGCTTCCGTCCGAGCTGGCGCAGCAGCTCAACGAGCGGGCGGTGGCACACGAGGGCGGCATGACCGGGCTGCTGGTCGAGCTGCTCGGCAAGGCGCTCAAGAAAAAATAGATCGCCCGCCTTGCAATAGGGACGGCCCTCCGGGCGTACACAGGGGATCCTCACACCCACGGAGACCCCCGATGAAGACCCAGACCATCGTTCCGCTGCTCGGCGCGCTCGTGCTCGCTGCCTGCTCGTCGATGTCGTCGATGATGGGCGCCCCGGCGCCTGCGAAAAGCACCGACGGCATGCTGGTCGGCGCCGCCAACGGCATGACGCTCTACACCTTCGACCGCGACACTGCCGGTGCCGGCAAGAGCGTCTGCAACGGCCCCTGCGCGACCAACTGGCCGCCGCTGATGGCCGACGATGCCGCGAAGACCAGCGGCGACTGGAGCGTCGTGACCCGCGACGACGGCAAGAAGCAGTGGGCCTTCAAGGGCAAGCCGCTGTACTTCTGGGCCAAGGACGCGAAGCCGGGCGACAAGACCGGCGACGGCTTCAACGGCGTCTGGCACACCGTGAGCCCTTGAGCCCCCACGTCGCTTCGCTCCTGCCCCCCGAGGGGGCGCCTCCCGAGAGGCCCGGCAAAGCCGGTTCCTCCGGGAATTGCTTGATGGGCACCGCGCGGCGCGCGTGCGTGCGCCGCGTGTCGACCGTGCTTCAGGCGTAGACCGTGACCACCTGGTAGCCGAGCGCCGCCAGGTCGCCGGTCGGCGACCACAGCTTCGACACCTGGTTCACATACCCGCCGGCCGCGGCGATCGCGTCGGTGTCGATGCGCCACCAGCCCTCGGCTTGCAGTTCGTGTGCGACCGGTCGCAGCTCCAGCTCCCACGACACCGAACTGGCCGGCGTCGGCCGCTTGAAGCGGCTGAGCGCCGGCGTCGGCGGCGCATCGGCCAGCAGCACGGTCAGCAGCTCCAGCGGCAGCGGCTGCGGCTCGCCTTTCGGACGCAGGTGGATGCGGCTGTGCCAGCTCTCGGTGCCGGTGAACGGCAGCCCGCCGTCGGACCAGCGCATGTCCAGGTGCTGCATGAAATTCGGTGCGACGCCGGGGATGAACGGCAGTGCCGGCGTGTCGTCCGGCCCGCGCTCGATCGACGGCATCGCAGGCGCCAGGCCCGGCAGCGTGGTCTCGCGCTCGCTGCCGAACACGCCGAGCAGCAAGGCTGCGGTCTCGCCGGCCTGCAGCACGTGGGCCTGGACCTGCCGCACGTTCTTGCCTTCGCGCAGCACCCGCACGGCCACCTGCACCGGGCCCTGCGCGACCGGGCCGATGAAGCTGGTCTGCAGCGCGCGCAGCTGCACGCCGGCCGGCCAGCCCGCGCCGGCCACATCGCGCATCGCCTGCACGGCCAGCGTCGAGATCAGGCCGCCGAACGAGGTGCGGCCCTGCAGCCAGTCTTCGCTGACCTCGAAGTGCACCGCATCGCCGTCGCGCGTGCGCGCCGCGAGCAGTCGGGTCAGGGGAACGAAGTCGGCCATGGTGGTTCTCGAAGGTCGGAGGGCAGGGGCAAGGGTCAATGATTGGAGGCGGCCGGGGTGCTGTCTGCCGCGCAGGCGACAGCCGGCAGTTCGCGCCGCTCGGCATCGCTGCGGCGGCCGAGTTCGATCAGCGCCATCACGTCGATGGCCTGTGCGGCCGGCACCGGGTTCGCTGCGCCGGCAACGATCGCATCGCGCACGCCGGCGTAGTAGGCCGGGTAGTCGCCGTGCCGCAGCGCGACCGGGCGCGACTGCAGCGTCTCGCCGTCGAGGCCGAGGGTGCTCAGCGTCGCGGCCTGCGTGTCGAGGCCCCAGTCGGTACCGGCGAGGGGCCGATGACCGGCCTTCAGCGCGTCCTCCTGTGCATCGAGCCCCCATTTGACGAAGCTGCCGCGCGTGCCGTGCACCGCGAAGCGCGGGCCGGGCAGCGCGGTCAGCGCGCTGGCGCGCAGCGTCACAGCCAGCCCGCCCGGGTAGGCGAGGCGGGAGTCGAAGGCGTCGTCGTTGACGGCGCCGTCGCGCTGCCGCGCCAGGTCGACCCGCAACGATTGCGGCCAGCCGAACAGCTGCAGCGCCTGGTCGAGCAGGTGCGGGCCGAGGTCGAACCACAGCCCGCCGCCGACCGGCGACTGCTCGCGCCAGCGCTGCCGCACCAGCGGGCGGAAGCGGTCGAAGCGCGATTCGAGCTCGACGACGCGCCCCAGTTCGCCGCCCGCCAGCAGGGCGCGCAGCGTCAGGAAATCGCCGTCCCAGCGCCGGTTGTGGAACACCGACAGCACGTGCCGGCGCTCGCGCGCCACGGCCTGCAGCTGCTGCGCCTGGGCCAGCGTCACGGTGAACGGCTTGTCGACGACCACGTGCTTGCCCGCCTGCAGCGCCGCGAGCGCGAGCGGGTGGTGGCTGTCGTTCGGGCTCGCGATGACGACCAGGTCGATGTCGTCGCGCGCGCACAGCCGCACGGGATCGGCCTCGACCGGCAGCCCCGGCCAGTCGCGCGCGACCTTGGCCGCGTCGCTGCTCGCGAAGCCGGCCAGCCGCAGCCCGGGGACGCTCGCGATCAGCGGCGCATGGAAAGTCTGGCCGGCGTAGCCGTAGCCGACCAGGCCGACACGCACGGCCGCGGTGGAAGAGAGGGGCATGCAGGCGGTGTCCAGCAGAATGTCCGAGGAGGGTGGCGGGACACTGTAACGGAGGCGGGTGCGCGGCAATGGCATGATGCGCGCCGCACTTTCTGAAGGATGCCCCGGAATGAGTTTCGCTCCCCGCCTCGCTGCCGCCCCCTGGGTGCTTGCTGCCTGCATCGCCGGCCTGGCCACGATGCCCGCCCTCGCGGCCGACAAGCCGAAGAAGGAGTCGACGCTCGGCAAGGCCAAGGCCGGCGCGCCCTTCCTGACCAAGGAACAGCTGCGCGCCTGCATGGCGCAGAACGACCGCATGAAGGCGCAGCTGGCCGAGACGCTGCCGCTGCAGGGCGCGCTGAAGAAGGACGGCGACGACCTGGCGGCCGCCGGCGACACGCTGAAGGCCGATCGCGAGAAGATCGACACCGCCGACGCCGCCGCGGTGCAGGCCTTCAACGAACGCCTGGCCGAGCGCGACAAGGCGGTCGAGGCCTACCGGGCCCGCAGTGCCGCGTACAACACCAAGGTCGAGGCGTTGCAGGCCGACCGGGCCTCGTATGCGACGAACTGCGACGGCCACCGCTATTTCGAGGATGAGGAATTGCAGATCAAGGCCGGCAAGTAAGGCGGCAAACCGCGCGGGCAAAAAGCGCCGGCAAAAAACAGCGCCGGCACGGCCTCCTAGAATCGACCGCTTCTTCCCTGACCGAGAGAAGCCGTCATGACCGTTGCCACGAGCAGTCGTCCCGCCAGCAACCCGCTGCTGCAGTCCTGGGAGGCCCCGCACGGGCTCCCGCCGTTCGACACCGTCCGCCCCGAGCACTTCGTCGATGCCTTCGAGGTGGCGCTGGCCGACCAGCGGGCCGAGATCGACGAGATCGGCGCGCAGGCCGCCGCCCCGAGCTTCGACAACACGCTGGGCGCCTTCGACCGCAGCGGCCGGCTGCTCGCCCGGCTGGACGGACTGTTCCACAACCTGACCGCCAGCGAGACCTCGCCGGCGCTGCAGGCGGTGGAGCGGCAACTGGCGCCGCGCATGGCTGCGCACGGCAATGCGATCTACATGCATGCGGCGCTGTTCCAGCGCATCGACGCGCTGCATGCGCAGCGCGAGTCGCTCGGCCTCGGCGCCGAGCAGCGGCGGCTGCTGGAGCGGGTGCACCTCGAGTTCGTGCGCGCCGGCGCGAAGCTGCAGGGCGCGGCCCGCCAGCGGTATGGCGACGTGATGGAGCGGCTGGCCGAGCTGACGACGCAGTTCAGCCAGAACGTGCTGGCCGACGAATCGGCATTCCGCCTGGAACTGCGCGGCGAGCGCGACCTGGCCGGCCTGCCGGAGTTCGTGCGCGCCGCCGCCCGCCAGGCCGGTGCCGACCGCGGCATCGATGCCGCGGTGATCACGCTGTCGCGATCGCACATCGTGCCCTTCCTGACCTTCTCCGAACGCCGCGACCTGCGCGAGCAGGCTTGGCGCGCGTGGGTGTCGCGCGGCGAGCACGACGGCGCGCACGACAACCGGCCGGTGGCGCGCGAGATCCTGCAGCTGCGGGCCGAGCAGGCCCGGCTGCACGGCCATGCGAGCTATGCCGACTACGCGCTCGGCGACACGATGGCCGGCTCGCAGGCCGCGGTGAACCGGCTGCTGCAGCAGGTGTGGGTGCCGGCGAAGGCGCGCGTGGCCGAGGAGCGCGAGGCGCTGAAGGCGCTGCTGCTGACGCTGCCGCAATCGCAGCGGCCCGCGCCGGGCCGCTCTGACGACTCGGAGCAGGAGATCGAGGCCTGGGACTGGCGCTACTACGCCGAGAAGGTGCGCCAGGCGCGCTACGACCTCGACGAGGCGACGATCAAGCCGTACTTCCCGCTCGACCGCATGGTCGAGGCGGCGTTCGACTGCGCGCAGCGCCTGTTCGGCCTGCGCTTCGCGCTGCGCGACGACATCCGCGCCTACCACCCCGATGTGAAGGTCTACGAGGTCACCGGCAGCGATGGCGCGCTGGTCGGCATCTTCCTGCACGACAACTTCGCGCGGCCCAGCAAGCGCAGCGGTGCGTGGATGGGCTCGTACCGGCAGCAGACGCGCAATGTGGCGAGCGGTGCCGGCGTGCTGCCGATCGTCGTCAACAACAACAACTTCGCGAAGGGCTCGCCGGGCGCGCCGACGCTGCTGAGCTTCGACGATGCGGCCACGCTGTTCCACGAGTTCGGCCACGGCCTGCACGGGCTGCTGTCGAGCGTGACCTACGAGCGCCTGTCGGGCACCAACGTGCTGCGCGATTTCGTCGAGCTGCCGTCGCAGATCTTCGAGCACTGGCTGGCCGAGCCGCAGGTGCTGAAGCGCCATGCGCGCCACGTCGAGACCGGCGAGCCGATTCCCGATGCGCTGATCGAGCGCTTGCAGGCGGCGCGCAAGTTCAACCAGGGCTACGAGACGGTGCGCTACACCGCATCGGCGCTGGTCGACATGGCGGTGCATGCGGTGGCCGATCCGCAGGACATCGACATCGTCGCGTTCGAGGCTGCCGAGCTGGAGCGCATCGGGCTGCCGCATGGCGTCGGGCTGAACCACCGGCTGCCGCACTTCCAGCACCTGTTCTCCAGCGCGAGCTATGCGGCCGGGTACTACGTCTACCTGTGGGCCGAGGTGCTCGACGCCGACGGCTACGACGCCTTCACCGAAGCCGGCAGCCCGTTCGATGCCGCGGTGGCGAAGCGACTGCGAGAGCATGTCTACGCGGTCGGCAACAGCCGCGAGCCGGGCGAGACCTACCGGGCGTTCCGGGGGCGCGATGCGTCGGTGGAGCCGATGCTGCGGGAACGCGGGCTGGCTTGAGCCCCCCAGTCGCTTCGCCGGGCTACGCAGAGGGCGGCGGAAACAGCCGATCGAGTCCGCCCAGGAACTCCGAGAAATCGATCGGCTTGGTCCAGTAGTCGTCGAAGCCGGCCGCGCGCGCCTTCGCGATGTCTTCGGGCATCGCATTGGCCGACAGCGCGACGCAACGGATGTGCGCCGTCCGCGGCTGCGCACGCAGCCGCCGCAGCACCTCGAAGCCGTCGAAATCGGGCAGCTGCATGTCGATCAGCACCAGGTCGGGCTGCAGCTCGACGGCCCGTGCCACGCCGGCCTCGCCACTCGCCGCCGACTCGATCGACAGGCCGGCCTGGTTGCGCACCAGCTCCTCGACCAGCAGCACGTTGACCGGGTTGTCCTCGATGTAGAGCACCTGCCCGCGGCGCTCGTCCGGCGGCGGATCGGCAGCCGGCCTCGGCCCCCGCGCCGGCAGCGCCGCCGGCGGCTGCACGGCGGCGGGCGTGGGTGCGGTCGCTGCATCGGCCCTCGGCAGGCGCACTTCGAACTGCGACCCCATGCCCGGTTGGCTGCTGGCCATGACGGTTCCTTCCATGCGCTCCACAAGCGCCTTGACGACGGCCAGCCCGATGCCGGTGCCGTCGATGCCTTCGTTCTCGAGACCGAGCCGGTTGAACGGCTCGAACAGATGGGGCAATTGATCGGCCCGCAGGCCGCGGCCGGTGTCCTCGACGCGCAGCGTCACATGCGTGGCGTCGACCGTGCACGACAGCGTCACGCGGCCGTGGCGCCGGTTGTACTTGATGCCATTGGTCAGCAGGTTGATCAGCACCTGGCGCAGCCGGATGCGGTCGGCGCACACCGTCGCCTGCAGCCGGTCGGCATGCAGCGTCACGCCGTGCTCGCGCGCCAGCGCCTCGACCAGCGGCAAGGTCTCGTAGACCACCTCGTGCAGCGCCAGCGGCCGCAGGTCCAGCCGCAGGTTGCCGCTTTCCAGGCTCGACAGGTCGAGCACGTCGTTGATCAGCGACAGCAGGTGCCGGCCGGCGGCGGCGATGTGCTCGACCTTGTGGTTGTGGTCGGCGGTCAGCGCGCGCGCATCGAACTGCAGCAGCTGCGCAAAGCCGAGCACCGCGTTCAACGGCGTGCGCAGCTCGTGGCTCATGCGCGCGAGGAACTCCGACTTGGCCGAGCTCTCGCGCTGCGCCACCGCGCGCTCCTGGCGCGCACTCTCGGCGCTGCGCGCGTCGGTGATGTCCCAGTTGACGCCCATGTGGCGGTGCACCTCGCCGCTCGCATCGAGCACCGCGGTCGAACGCGACGCGAGCCAGTGCACCGAGCCGTCGGGCCACATGACGCGGAACTCGTAGGCCGCGCTGCTGCCGGTGCGCACCGATTCGGCGAGCGCGGCGGCGACCCGCTCGCGGTCTTCGGGCAGCACCATCGCCGCGCGCTCGGCTTCGTTCGGCACGCGATCCGACGGCTCGAGGCCGCGCAGCCGGAACATCGCGTCGTCCCACACCGAGGTGTCGGTGCGCGGCAGCCATTCCCAGGTGCCGATGCCGACGCTGCGCACCGCCAGGCCGATGCGCTCGTTCGCGCTGCGCAGCGCCGCCTCGGTCTTCACCCGCTCGGTCACGTCGATCGTGATGCCGAACAGCATCGGCCGGCCGTCGCGCGACTCGCGCCGCACCCGGTCCACCAGCCAACGCACCTCGCCATCGGGGCGGCAGATGCGGTACTCGTGCTCCATCGACACCTCGGGCGTCGCGCGGATCCCGTCGCGCACCCGCGCCATCGCAGCGCGGTCGTCCGGATGCACCACCTCGCCCAGCCACTCGGCGCCCGACGGCACGCCGCGTTCCTTCGGGCGGCCGATGATGCGGTACATCTCGTCGTTCCATTCGGCGCGGCGCGTCACCGGGTCGCGGCTCCAGATGCCCAGGCCGGCCGCGGTGGCGGCGATCTCCAGCCGCTGGGCCATCTCGGTGATGCGCCGGGTGTGCTCGACCTGCTCCGTCACGTCGAGCGCGACGCCGACGAACTCGATCGGCGTGCCGTCGGCATCGCGGCGCACGACGCGGCGCGTCAGCACGTAGCGGAAGCTGCCGTCCGGCCGCCGGTACCGGGCCTCCATGTCGACCGGCCGGTCGGAGCGCAGCGCGGCCTGCGCGGTCGCCAGCACCTGCGGCAGGTCGTCCGGGTGGATCAGCGCGCGCACCTCGTCGAGCGACATGCCTTCGGGCCGCGGCGTGATGTCGAGCACCTGGTACGAGCGCTCGTTGTAGTACATGCGGTCGCGCTTCAGGTCATGGCGCCAGATCGCGATGTTGCCCAGGTCGACCGCGATCTTCAGCTGCGCGCTGGTGTCGTTGAACGACTCCGCGAGCTCGTAGGCCTCGGTGTCGTCGACCAGGATGCCGATCGCGCGGGTCGGCGCGCCGCCAGCCTCGGGCTTGACCTCCCACTGCGAATGCACGCGCCGGATCCGGCCGTCGGGCCCCACGATGCGGTAGCGCCGGCTGTACTGGCCGGGCTGGTTCATCGATTCGAACATCCGCGGGTCGACGCGGTCGTCGGGATGGATGCGCTGCGAGGTGAGCGCGAAATTCGGCGTGCCGTCGGCAGGGTCCAGTCCGAAGAAGCGGAACATGTGGCGGTCCCAGCGGCCCTCGCCGGACGGGATGTCGCGCTCCCAGACCCCGAGGCGGCCGAACTCCTGCGCCATGTCGAGCAGCTCGGCCAGGCGGCGCGCTTCGTCGCCGAGCGCGCGCACGTCGGTGATGTCCTGCACCACCAGCAGCGTCGGTTCCGGTGCCTGCAGGCGCAGCCAGCGCGACGCGCCCGACGGCGAGGTCCAGCGGTGCGCCTCGGCCGTCAGCGCGGCTTGCGGCGACAGGCCGAGCAGCTCGCGGACGTCGCGCCCGGCCAGCGCACCGGCCGGCAGGCCGCAGAGCGCCTCGAGGCGGCCGTTGCTCCACCCGATGCGGCCGGCGGCGTCGAGCTGCAGCAGCGCGTCCGCGCTGGCCGCGAGCAGGGCCTGCGCGGCCGCGCTCGCGAGGTCGCCGGAGACAGGCGTTGCAGGGGGCGCATCAGGGACAGCCATGGACGGCAAGTGTTGTGCCGAATGCGGCAGGCGTCCAGCGCAGTTGCCCGCAGGGCCGCCTGTCAGGCCGCGATCTGCAGCACCAGCTTGCCGAAGTTCTCGCCGCTGAACAGCTTCAGCAGCGCCTGCGGGAAGTTGTCGAGGCCGGCGACCACGTCTTCCCGGCTCTGGATGCGCCCGGCCTGCAGCAGGGCGCCCAGTTCGGCAATGGCCACCGGGTAGCGGTCGGCGTAGTCGAACACCACCATGCCCTCCATGCGGGCGCGGTTGACCAGCAGCGACAGGTAGTTGGCGGGGCCCTTGACCGGTGTCGTGTTGTTGTACTGGCTGATCGCACCGCAGATCACGATGCGGGCGTGGCGGTTGATGCGCGTCAGCACGGTGTCGAGGATCTCGCCGCCGACGTTGTCGAAGTAGATGTCGACGCCCTGCGCGCAGTGCTGCTTCAGGCCGTCCTTCACCGGGCCGGCCTTGTAGTCGATGCAGGCGTCGAAGCCCAGCTCCTTGACGACCCACTCGCACTTGGCCGGGCCGCCGGCGATGCCGACCGTGCGCAGGCCCTTGACCTTCGCGAGCTGGCCGACGGTCTGGCCGACGGCGCCGGCCGCGCCCGACACGACGATGGTCTCGCCGGCCTTCGGCTGGCCGACGTCCATCAGGCCGAAGTACGCCGTCATGCCGGGCATGCCGAGCACGTTGAGCCACTGCATCGGCGTGCCCAGGCGCGTATCGATCTTGAACAGCCCGTGGCGGCGAATGCCGGCTTCGGGGATCTGGCAGTACTGCTGCACGCCGAGCGTCGCGCTGACGGTGTCGCCGACCGCGAAGGCCGGGTTCTTCGACGCGACGACGGTGCCGATGCCGCCGGCGCGCATCACCTCGCCGATGCCGACCGGCGGGATGTAGCTCTTGCCTTCGTTCATCCAGCCGCGCATCGCCGGGTCGAGCGACAGCGCCTGCGTCTTCACGAGCACGCCGCCGGCCTCGGGCTCGGCGACCGGCTCGGTCGTGAACTGCCAGTTGTCGGCGGTGGGCAGGCCGACGGGGCGGGCGGCGAGGCGGATCTGCTGGTTGACGAGGTCGGTCGGCATCGCGTTGTCTCCGGATGTGTGGTGTTGTCGTTCGATGGTAGCGCCGATGTCGACCTTGTCCGACAGCCGATCAGGCGCCGCGCCGACAGGGCGGTGCAAGCGGCGAACCTACAGTCGTCCGCAAACGAACCGGAGACCTCCCATGCGCCTCAGCCTGACCTCGACCCTGACCGTTGCCAGCCTCGCGGTGGCGACGGTCGCGCTGGCCCTGGCCGCGGACGATGCGCCGCCGGTGCGCAGCGTCGCCTCGGTCGACGCGCAGCGCTATGCGGGCACCTGGTACGAACTGGCACGCCTGCCGAACAGCTTCCAGGCGAAGTGCGAAGGCAACGTCACCGCGACCTACCAGCCGACCGGCAGCGGCGCGATCAAGGTGATCAACCGCTGCCGCGAGGCCGATTCGAAGTGGGCCGTGGCGGTGGGCCGCGCGACGCCGGTGAGGGGCGACGACAGCGGCGCAAAGCTGAAGGTCAGCTTCCTGCCGAGCTGGCTGCGCTGGATGCCGGTGGGGCGCGGCGACTACTGGGTCGTGATGCTCGACGGCGACTACCGCTATGCGGTGGTCAGCGAGCCGTCGCGCGACTACCTGTGGATCCTGTCGCGCACACCGCAGCTCGACAGCGGTACCTACGACGGCATCGTCGCGCGGCTGCGTGCCGACGGCTACCCGGTCAACCGCCTGGTGCCGACGCCGCAGCCCGCCGCGGCGGCGCAGGCGGCGCGCCACGTTCCGTTGACCTGAAGCGTTGATCTGAAGGAGACCGAGATGAGCAAGCTGTTGTGGACCTTGTGCGTGACCGCACCGATGGTGGCGCTGGCGGCGGGGTGCGATTCGGGCGACCACCGCACCGTCGGTCAGAAGCTGGATTCGGCGGTGTCGACCGCCGAGCAGGCGGCCGACCAGGTGAAGCAGAACGCGAAGCAGTCGATGGCCGACGTGAAGAACGCCGCGCGCGATGCATCGCAGGCGAGCCAGGACGGCAGTTCGCAGATCGGGCAGTCGATTGCCGACGGGGCGATCACCGCGTCGATCAAGGCCGACATCGCGAAGGACCCGGACCTCAGCGCGCTGCGCGTGAACGTCGACACGCACGATGGCAAGGTGGCGCTGTACGGCTCGGCACCGAGCGAGGAGGCGCGCCAGCGGGCCGAGCGCATCGCGATGGCGGTGAAGGGCGTCAGCGGCGTCGACAACAAGCTGGCGATCGAGACGGCGCAGGCGAAGCGGTAGATCCGAACGGGCGGCGAAACGGCGGCCCCCAAAGAAAACGCGGCCCGGGGGCCGCGTTCGTCTTGGCAGCAGGGCTTGCGCCCTGCGCTGCATCACAGCACGCGAATGTTCGCGGCTTGCAGGCCCTTCTGGCCTTGCTTCACTTCGAATTCAACGCGCTGGTTTTCCAGCAGCGTCTTGAAGCCGTTGCCTTGGATGTCACGGAAGTGGGCGAACAGGTCAGCGCCGCCCGCGTCTTGAGCGATGAAGCCGTAGCCCTTGCTCTCGTTGAACCACTTCACGGTACCGGTTTGCGTCGTCATGGACGGTTTCCTATTTCTATCAGTAGTAATGCGGCAGCACACGCTGCCACATGCAGAGACACTCAAGAGTTATTCGGGGATTTCAACAGAACCGGGCTGGAACCAGCACGGCGTCGCAAAAGATCACTCACAACCACAGCCTTGCGTATACCTGTGCGGCGAATATACACCACGGGTCGGGACATTCCGCACAGCGGGTCGGAGAATCGTCCTTGCCGACGGTGTTTCCACACGACACGCCGACACACATCCGACCGCGCAGCACAATGCGCGCCACTTGCAAGGAGCTGATCATGAAGACGAAAGCCGCGGTGGCCTGGAAGGCCGGTCAACCCCTGAGCATCGAGACGGTCGACCTGGCGCCGCCGCGGGCCGGCGAGGTGCTGGTGCAGGTGAAGGCGACCGGCATCTGCCACACCGACGAGTTCACGCTGTCGGGTGCCGATCCCGAAGGCTTGTTCCCGGCGATCCTCGGCCATGAGGGCGCGGGGGTGGTGCTGGAGGTGGGGCCGGGCGTCACGAGCCTGAAGCGCGACGACCACGTGATCCCGCTGTACACGCCGGAGTGCCGGCAGTGCAAGTTCTGCCTGTCTCGCAAGACCAACCTGTGCCAGCTGATCCGCGGTACGCAGGGCAGGGGCCTGATGCCGGACGCGACGAGCCGCTTCTCGATCGACGGCCAGCCGATCCTGCACTACATGGGCACGTCGACCTTCAGCAACCACATCGTGGTGCCCGAGATCGCGCTGGCGAAGATCCGCCCCGATGCGCCGTTCGACAAGGTCTGCTACATCGGCTGCGGCGTGACGACCGGCGTCGGCGCGGTGATCTTCACCGCGAAGGTGGAGGCGGGCGCGAACGTGGTGGTGTTCGGCCTCGGCGGCATCGGCCTGAACGTGATCCAGGGCGCGAAGATGGTCGGCGCCGACAAGATCATCGGCATCGACCTGAACCCCGCACGCGAGGCGATGGCGCGCAGCTTCGGCATGACGCACTTCATCAATCCGCGCGAGGTCGACAACGTGGTCGATGCGATCGTGCAGCTGACGGACGGCGGTGCCGACTACAGCTTCGAGTGCATCGGCAACACGACGACGATGCGGCAGGCGCTGGAGTGCTGCCACAAGGGCTGGGGCCAGAGCATCATCATCGGTGTCGCGGCGGCCGGCCAGGAAATCTCGACGCGCCCGTTCCAACTGGTGACCGGCCGCGAGTGGAAGGGCTCGGCGTTCGGCGGTGCGCGCGGCCGCACCGACGTGCCGAAGATCGTCGACTGGTACATGGACGGCAAGCTCCGGATCGACGAGCTGATCACGCACAAGCTGGCGCTGGACGACATCAACCACGGCTTCGAGCTGATGAAGCGCGGCGAATCGATCCGTTCGGTGGTCGTGTATGACTGACGGCTCGAAGATCAAGACCTTGTCGGAGCACGCCTGCTTCGGCGGCGTGCAGGGCTTTCACGAGCATGCGTCCGTCGCGATTGGCCTGCCGATGCGCTTCGGCGTGTTCAGGCCGCCGCAGGCAGCGTCGCAGCGCGTGCCGGTGCTGGTCTGGCTGGCCGGCCTCGAATGCAACGAGCAGACCTTCGCGATGAAGGCCGGCGCACAGCAGCATGCGGCGAAGCACGGGCTGATGCTGGTGACGCCCGACACCAGCCCGCGCGGCACCGGCATCGCCGAAGCCGATGCGTCGTGGGATTTCGGCACGGCTGCGAGCTTTTACCTCGACGCCACCGAAGCGCCGTGGCATGCGCACTGGCGCATGGCGACCTGGCTGACGCAGGAGCTGCCGGCGCTGATCGAGGCGAACTTCGCGGCGGACACGAGCCGCCTCGGGCTGTTCGGGCATTCGATGGGCGGGCACGGCGCGTTGACGCTGGGGCTGAAGCATCCGAAGCTTTTTCGCAGCGTGTCGGCCTTCGCGCCGATCGCCGCGCCGATGCAGAGCCCGTGGGGCGAGAAGGCCTTCCGAGGCTACCTCGGCGAGGGACGCGACGCGTGGCGTGCGCACGATGCGACCGAACTCGTGAAGGCCGGGGCGAGGACGTCGCCGCTGCTGATCGACCAGGGGCTGGCCGACAAATTCCTGGCGACGCAGCTGCATCCCGATCTGTTCGAAGCGGCTTGTACAGCGGCGGGTCAGCCGTTGACCTTGCGACGCCACGCGGGCTTCGACCACGGGTATTACTTCATCGCGACCTTCGTGGGGGACCATGTTGCGCATCACGCTGCTGCGTTGTCATGAGGATGGAGGCTGCGTTCGCGGAACGGCGCCTTCGGGCACCGCCCTGCTCCTTGGGGGGATGACAAGCGAACAAGTGAAGGTTGATCTCCGGGTTGGCACCCGGGCTACGAACCCACGCGCACGCCAACGCCAATGCGCACCACAAAGACAGCAACCATGAAACTCTCGGTACTCGACCAGTCCGTCGCCCTGAGCGGCCAAGGCGAAGACGCCGCCATCCGCGACACCCTCGAGCTCGCCCAGCATTGCGAAGCCCTCGGCTACGAACGCTTCTGGGTCAGCGAGCACCACAGCCTGCCGACGATCGTCGGCAGTGCCCCCGAGATCCTGATGGCCGCGATCGCCGCGCGCACCACGCGCATCCGCATCGGCAGTGCCGGCGTGATGTTGCCGCACTACGCCGCGCTGAAGGTGTCGGAGCAGTTCCGCGTGCTCGAAGCGCTGGCGCCGGGTCGTATCGATCTGGGTGTGGGCCGTGCGCCCGGCGGCGACATGCGCACCGCGCAGGCGCTGAATCCGCATGCGTATGGCAGTGCGGAGAATTTTCCGGAGCAGGTGCGCGACCTGCAGGCCTGGACCCAAGGGCTGCGGCACCGCGGCATCGTCGCGCACCCGCGTGGCGAGCATGCGCCCGAGGTGTGGATCCTCGGCAGCTCCGACTATGGCGCGCAGATGGCGGCGCAGTTCGGCTTGCCCTACGCGTTCGCGTACTTCTTCACCGATGGGCAAGGGGCGGAACAGGCGCTCGATCTCTACCACCGGCTCTACCAGCCCAGCGAGCGCCATCCGAAGCCGCAGGCCACGGTGTGCGTCTGGGCGCTGGCGGCGGACACCGAAGAGGCCGCGCTGCACCTGGCCCTGAGCCGCGAGCGCTGGCGCGTCGACCGCAACCGCGGGCTGCTCGGGCCCTTGCAGTCGCCGGACCAGATTGCCGAGCGGGGGTTCACGCCGGACGAGATGGCAACCATCGAACCGATGCGGCGCAAGGCGTTCGTCGGCACGGGCCCCCAGGTGGCCGGCAAGTTGCGTGCGCTGGCGAGCGATTTCGGGCTGGAAGAACTCGTGATCAACACCTGGGCGCACGATCCCGCGGTGCGGCGGCATTCGTACGGGCTGCTCGCGCGACAATTCGCCGCATGAACCTGATCGATTTCGAACTGCGCGGCGACTTCATCCCGCTCGATGCGCTGCTGAAAGCCACCGGCGTCTGCCACAGCGGCGGCGCCGCGAAGATGCTGGTCGCCGAGGGCAATGTCCAGGTCGATGGCCAGCCTGAATTGCGCAAGACCTGCAAGATCAGGGCGGGGCAGGTGGTCGGGCTCACTGGCACACGCATCCGCGTGATGGGACCCCTCGGGCGATGAGTACATCGTCCGATCCCCCTAGGGGATCCGGGCCGGCTTGGGGCGGCCCGGCGCTCGGCCCGCGGTGCCTCTTCAGAAGCGGTAATTGACACCGACCGAGAACATGTCGGTGTTGTCCTTGATGTCCAGCGCCTTCACGCGGTACCGCTCCCATTCGCCGCGGATCGCGGTGTTCTTCGACAGGTCGTACTGCACGCCCGCACCGTACTTGACGTCGGTGCCGCGCTCGCTGTCGTTCACGCCGTTGACCGTGCGCTCGGCCTTGCCGTTGTAGACGCCGACGCGTCCCAGCAGCGAGAAGTCCTGCGCCACCGGGAAGGTGCCGACGGCATCGAGGAACACCCCGTTGTTCAGCTTCAGCTCGCTGGCGCTGCTGCTGTACTTGCCCAGGCCGATCCAGCCGCCTTCCAGGCTGAAGTTCGGCGTGAACTGGTAGCCGCCGTAGATCTTGCCACCGGTGTCGGTGGTGTCGGTGTCGAAGCCGCCGACGTTGTCGCCGTGGAACTTCGTCGTGCCGACGCTGCCGCCGATGTACGGGCCGGGCTGCACCGATTGGGCGTGTGCCGCGAGTGCCATCAGCGAGGCGGCCGAGGCGATGATGAGTTTGCTGCTCAGGTGGTTCATGGTGATTTCACTCCTGCTTTCTCTTCAGTAAGGACTGCCGGATCGTCTGTCCGACATGCAAGCAGGATCGGCCGCGCATGTGAACGCGGCACCCTCTCAACGTGAAGTTTTTCGAGAGGCTGCAACATGGTGTTGCAGTGCAGCAGAAAGAGGGAACTTCAGCGGAAGACCGGGCTCGAAGGCCGGGCTCAGCGCGGCCTGCTCGCGCGCGCCGCGCGGTCTCTTTCTCGCAACATGAAGAGGTAGAGGCTTTCGACCTTTTCGCGCGCCCATGGCGTCTTGCGCAGCACCTTCAGGCTCGACGCGATGCTCGGTTCGATGCTGAAGCAGCGCAGCTGGATGCGCTCGGCCAGGCCGTCCCAGCCGTAGTGCGAAACCAGCTCGGTCAGCAGGGCCTCGAGCGTGAGGCCGTGCAGCGGATTGCGGGGTTGCGCGGGCGCGTTCATCCGGCCAACCTTCCGAGATCGGGCTGCAGCGCGCGCAGCGCGGACAGCGCGTCGGCGTGCTCGCGCAGGAACGAGAAATCGGCGAAATCGAAACCCGGCGCGACCGTCGCGCCCACGTACGCGAAGTCGCCGAGCGGCTCCGCGGCCTGCCACCACTGCGCCGGCACCGTGAAGCGCGGCTGCGTCGTCGCGCTGACCGGCGCGAGCGTCACCGACTCGATGCGGTCGAGCGACGGCGGCATCAGCCACAGCCGCAGCGGGCCGCCTTCGAGCAGGTGCCAGACCTCGTCGGACGCGACGCGGTGCCAGGCACTGAACTGGCCGCGGGCGAGCAGGAAATCGATGCTCGTCAACGCGCTGCGCGGCGGGCGACCGCCGGCCGGCGTGACCGACGACGGTGCGCGGAAGAACTCGCGGTAGTGCCCGCCCTCGGGATGCGGCTGCAGTTGCAGCAGCGCGACCAGTTCGGCCGCGCGCGGGTGAAGGGCAACGCTCATGCGACGTACAGCATCACGGTGACGAAGTGGCAGGCCGTGCCCGCCAGCACGAACAGATGCCACACGCCATGCGCATGGCGCCAGCGTTCGTCGTTCGCATAGAACACGATGCCACCGGTGTAGAACAGCCCGCCGGCCACCAGCCATGCGAGCGCCGCCCATGGCAGCTCGCGCACCAGCGGCACCGCGGCGATCAGCGCCAGCCAGCCCATCGCCACATACAGCGGCACCGACGGCACGCGCTCGCGGCCCAGGCTCAGTTCCTTCACGATCCCCAGTACCGCGAGCCCCCAGACGACGCCGAACAGCGACCAGCCCCAGGGCCCGCGCAGCGTGACCAGCGCGAACGGCGTGTAGGTGCCGGCGATCAGCAGGTAGATGGCGCAGTGGTCGAACTTCACCAGCACGCGCTTGGCCGCGCCGCGCACGCTGTGGTACAGCGTCGACGCGCCATACAGAAGGATCATCGTCGCCGCGAAGATGCTCGAGCCGACGACCTGCCACGCATCGCCGTGCAGCGACGCCTGCACGATCAGCACCACGCCGCCACCGATCGCCAGCAGCAGGCCGGCCAGGTGCGTGAGGCTGTTGAATCGCTCGCCGTGGTACATGAGATCCGCTTTCTGGAAAATCTGGAAAAGGCTTGAGGAGGCGCAGGGCGCAAGCATAGCGGCAGCTCGTGGCCGCTTGCGGGCTGGCATCATCGCGGCATGACCGAACGCATGCTGCCTCCTTACGTCGCACCCTCGCAACTCGTGCCCGACCTGCGCGCGCACGGCCATGGCGTGATCAGCCCGGCCGGCCTGCGCGAATGGATCGCGGCCGATGCCGCCGAGCTGCAGGCGCTCGAAGCCAGCTGGGACGCACTGCCGCCCGACGGCTACCTGCGCGACGGCGGGCGCTACCGGCGCCGCCGCCATTCCTGCTTCGTCGCCGACGGCGCGACGCTGTCGACCTCGCCGCACCGCGCGCACTGGCAGCCAGTGGCCTACAACGCGCTGCATGGCGGCATCGAGCGCTGGTTCGAGCCGATGGAGGCCGAGCTTGTCGCCCGGCCGGTCTGGAGCCGGCTGCTGCTGCGCATGGCCGAGGCTTGCAGCGTGCTGAAGGGGGCGCGGCCCTGGTTCATCGAGGCGCACCAATTCCGCATCGACACCACCGACGGCATCGGCCGCCCGACGCCGGAAGGCGCGCACCGCGATGGCGTCGACTTCGTCGCGGTGCTGCTGATCAACCGCCGGGGGTTGAAGGGCGGCGAGACGCGGGTGTTCGAGGCCGAGGGGCCGAACGGCATCCGCTTCACGATGAGCGAGCCGTGGACCACGCTGATGCTCGACGACGAACGGGTGATCCACGAGAGCACGCCGATCCAGCCGCTGTCGGCCGACGCGCAGCACAGCGCGCACCGCGACACGCTGGTGCTGACCTTCCGCCAGGGCGGGTTCCAAGGGCCGTAGAACAACCCGGCAAGGTTTCCGGCCTACGGACTGTCGCCAGCTTCCGCAGTTCAGCCGCGCCGGCCGCCGCTTCGTCGCAATCCGCTGTGAAGCGCCGGCGACGCTGCCGATACTGGCTCCATCGACGACACACCCACCGACTGGAGCCCGACATGACTGCCACCCGCCTGACCCGACTGACCCTGACCATCGCCACGCTGTCCGCCGCCACCGTGCTGCTGTGCCAGCCGCGCGCCCAGGCCGACGAGCAGCTCGCCGCGGCCGTGATCACGATGCCGGCCGTCACCGTGACCGGCCAGCGGATGCAGGTGGTCGTGATGCCGCAGGTGGTCGTGACCGGCAGGCGCGACGTGTCCGACCTGCAGCTCGCGCAGCAGGCACGTGCGGTCCGCGGCACGCGCGGCTGAGCGATTCGAATGACCTGAAAGACCCTGCGCCGGGGCGGGCCCGATAATGCCGGCTCGCCAACGAGGTGCCCTTGTCCATGATCTTCCGCCGCGTGCTCGCCTTCCTGGTCCGCCTGGTCGTCTTCCTGATCGGTGCCGTCTTCGCGGTCGGGCTGCTGCTGCTGGGGTTCGTCCTCACGCTGACGCTGGTCGCCTGGGCCCTGCTGCGCGGCCGGCGCCCGCAGGTGCGGCGCTTCAAGGTCGATCCGCGCCAGCCCTTCGGCGGTTTCCGGCCGCGCGGTGCGGCGGTCGACCCGGCGAATGTCGTCGACGTCGAAGCGCGCGAGGTGCCTTCCGCACCGCCGCGGCTCGACCGGTCCTGAAGAAGCTTCAGGCGTCGCGGACGTCGGCCACGGGGTTCTGGCCGAAATCGCTTCGATCCAGGTAGGCCAGCACCTTGGCGGCGGCCTCGGCCGGTGAGGACAGGCCCCCGTTGCGCTGCAGGTTCACGAAGTGCGCCTGGTCCGGGAAGCCGTCGGCCGGGTTGTCGCGCAGCCGGGCCTGCATCTCGGTGTCGATCACGCCGGGCGCCAGCGAGACGATCTTCGCGCCGTTCGGCTGCAGCGCTTCATCGAGCGCGATCGTGCGGGCGGCGTGGTCGAGCCCGGCCTTGGCTGCGGCGTAGATCGCCTGCCCGGCCATCGCGCGCCGGCCGAGCCCCGACGAAATCTGCAGCACCCGCCGCCGCGTCGGCCACGCGAGCGTCGCGCGCAGGAAGGCGGCCGTCAGCAGCAGCGGTGCCTCCAGCCCGACGCGCAGCGCGTTCGAGACATCGGTGCCGTCGACATGGCCGAGCGGGCCGACGCGGGTCAGCACGCCGGCGTTGTTGATCAGCGTCGCGGTGTCGAACGAGGTGTGGTCGATCTGCGCGAGCCAGGCCGACAGCCGGTGCGCCACCGGCAGCGGCGTCGCAAGGTCCATCGCCCATTGCTCGCAGCGGGCCTGGGCGGTGCCGGCTTTCAGGGCCAGCGCTTCGCTGGTGCGGCGCGAGATGCACAGCAGCTGCGTGCCGGGGGCGAGCAGTTGTTCCGCCATCGCCGCGCCCAGCCCGCGCGACGCGCCGGTGACGATGTAAAGCGATCGAATCATCCCAACGCTCCAGTCCTGCAGAGAAGCCGCATTGTCGCGCCTTTGCAATGACATTGACGCGCCGAGGCGCGCCATGCCACACTTCGCGCCCTTTCCCCGGTCACCGCGACCGAGGCCCTCCCGACAGAACAAGGAGACCACGCGATGAGAACGACTGACATTGCCCTTCTGCTGTCCGCGGATCGCACACGCTGCCTGCGCTGATCGGGCCTCTTTCCTCCGGGTCCTGATCGTCCCCGCCGGCACCCTGCCGCCGCGGCACAGCTTTCATTCCTTCGTTGCCCTGCTCGGCCTTCGCCGCGCCGGGTCTCTGGCTCGGCGCCTGCGCCGGCCGCGATGATGAAAGACATGACCCACCATGATCGAGATCGATGTCGAGCGCCTGCGCTCGATGGGGCTGACGCCCGCACTGGCCGCCGAGGCCGCATCCCTTCCTGAAACCTCCACCCCCGGCGCCCGCTTGATGCGCCTGACCGAAGTGCACCGCGAGACTGTCGAGCTGCACGACGGCGACCGCTCGCACGCCGCACGCGTGCTGCCGCGCCTGATGCGCACGCTCGACGACGACGAGACCGGCCTGGCCGTCGGCGACTGGGTGATCGCCGTGCTCGACGCCCATGGCCAGCGCTGGGTGCACGCACGGGTGCCGCCGCTCACCCACATCGCGCGGCGCGATGCCGACGGCCGCCGCCACCCTGTCGTCAGCAATGTCGACACCGCCTTGCTGGTGATGGGGCTGGACGACGACTTCAACCCGCGCCGCCTCGAGCGCTACCTGATCCTGGTGCAGGGCAGCGGCGTGCAGCCGGTGGTGGTGCTGACGAAGGCCGATGCGGTGGCGCCGCAGGCCCTGGCCGACGCGCGCGACCGGTTGCGCGGCCGGCTGCCGGCGCAGGTCGAGCTGCTGGCCGTCAACGGCCGCAGCGCCGCGGCGGCGCAGGCGTTGCAGCCGTGGCTGTCGGCCGGCCAGACGGTGGTGCTGATGGGCTCGTCAGGCGCCGGCAAGTCGACGCTGACCAACACGCTGGCCGGTGCCGACCTGCAGGACACCGGCGCGGTGCGCGAGCACGACAGCCGCGGCAAGCACACCACCACCTCGCGCTCGCTGCACCGACTGCCCGGCGGCGCCTGCGTGATCGACACGCCGGGGCTGCGCACGCTGCGGCCCGACACCGACGAGGCGCGGCTCGCGCTCGGCTTCGAGGACATCGCGACGCTGGCGCTGCAGTGCCGCTTCCGCGATTGCCGCCATGAAGACGAGCCGGGCTGCGCGGTGCGCGCAGGCGTCGGCGCCGACCGCGTGCGCAACTACCACAAGCTGCTGCGCGAGGTGCGGCGCGACACGCTGACGGTGTTCGAGCGCCACCAGCAGCTGTCGGAATGGAAGGCGCGCGGCCGTTCGGCGCGTGAGCGGATGAAGCTCAAGCGCGGCGAGGATTGAAGGCCTGGCCGGCGCCGTCGAGGGCGTCGCGCTTGGTCGACTTGTGGCGGTACATGCGCGCGTCGGCATGGATCAGCAGTTGGCTGCTGGAGGTGATCTCCGAGCCGAATGCGATGCCGAAGCTGATGCCGCAGCCTTCGAAGCCGGCCGCATGCAGCCGTTCCTCGAAGCGGCGCATGTCGCGCCGCGTCTCGTCTTCATGGCGCATGTCGCCGAGTACCGCGAACTCGTCGCCGCCGAGCCGGAACACCGTCATGTCGCGGTCGCGCAGCGTCTGCAGCTGGCGCGAGAACTCGCACAGCAGCGCGTCGCCGTGCGCATGGCCGCGCTCGTCGTTGATGCGCTTCAACCCGTCCAGGTCGATCATCACCAGCATCAGCCCGGCCGACGAATCGGCGACGGTCAGCGCCGACAGCGCGCGGTCGAACGCATGGCGGTTGCCGATGCCGGTCAACGCATCGGTACTGGCCAGGTCGAGTGCGCGGTGCAGCTGGACCAGGTAGCCGTCCTTCTCGATCCCCAGCAGCCGGATCTTGTCGGCCAGCGCGAAGGCCAGCAGGATCGCGTCGGCCGTGCTGCCCAGCAGCGTGATCAGTTCCGGGTTGCGCACCATGCCCTGGCTCAGGCCGAGGTTGGCCGGCAGGATCACCAGCGCCGGCAGCAGCAGCGCGAGGAAGGCCGCGAGGAAATAGCGCGCCGGCAGGTAGCCCGACCACAGCCGCAGCAGCCCGGCGACGAGCGCCAGCGTCAGCGAGATCGAGATCGTGATGGTCGCGAGCGTGTGCGCCCACGACGTCGCGATGAAGCAGCTCGGCAGCAGCACCAGCGCGAGCACCAGGTTCGCATAGCCCGCCCACGCGAGCCGCGGCGCGGCCTCGCGCAGCTGCAGGAACTCGATGTAGAAGAGGGTGTTGAACACCACCATCAGGAAGAACGGCAGGTAGTGCCACTGCAGCCCGTGCCAGCCCAGCCATTGCGCCGGCAGGTGGAAGGTCAGCCCCCAGCCCGCGGTGGCGGCCAGCAGGTACAGCGCGTAGTACAGCAGTGCCTTGTCGCGCGTGCCGAGGAACATGAAGAGGTTGTAGAGCGCGAGCGTCAGCAGGGCGCCGAGTGCGAACAGCGCCAGCACGTTCTCCGAGATCACGATGCGGCGGTAGTCGGCCTTGGTCTGGATGTCGATGCCGGGCAGCCGCGCGAAATAGCGGCTGTCGATGCGCAGCAGCACGTGCGCCGAGCTGCCGCGCGGCAGCGTGATGTCGCTGCCGTAGTGCAGCATGTAGGGCGTGTCGGCGTGGTAGCCGGTCACGAAGGTCTGCGGCGGCTGGGCGCCGACGTAGACCCAGCCGCCCACGTGCTCCATCAGGCTCGCGTGCGGATCGATCACCCACTGCGTCGCCGGCGCATCGTTGCGCACCGTCGCATGGAACCAGTAGCGCCCGCCGAGCAGCGACACCTGGTCCACCGGCGTCTTGCGCGCGAGCCATTCGGCCAGCCGGTCGGCATCGGGCGGCTCCTCGCGGGCATCGGCCAGGTAGAACTGCCCACTGCGCGTCAGCTCCACCGGCTCGGTCGGCGACAGCGGCGTCTGCGCGAACGCCGGCGCGGCCGCGAGCGACACCAGCAGCCACAGCCGTGCGGCGATCCAGGCAACGAGCGCGGGGCGTGTCATGAGGGCGTCGACTGTAACAACAAGCGTCCGCCGCGGCCTGAAGGCTTCTTAAACGTCGCGCTCGCCGACGATCAGCGCCGGGTGGCCGCAAATCGCGCGCGCGGTCTGCATGCCGGCCATCGTCGCGGCCTCGACGCAGCCGGCGTTCAGCCCGGTGCGGATCCAGTCGCCGGTGACGTACAGGTTCGCAAAGCCGGTGCCGTCGGTCGCGAGCCGGTACCGGGTGCTGCCGACCACCGACAGCACATAGCGCTCCGACGGGTCGACGTTGGCGCGCCAGTACTGGCTGTCGAAGCGCGCCGGGCCGCGGGCGTCCGACGGGTCGACCAGCAGCGGCCAGCGGAAGCCCTCGGCGGGGCCGACCGCATCCGGCCACAGCGTGCCGATGCGTCGCTGCAATTGCTCGACGGCGCCTTGCTTCACCTGGTCGGCCATGCGCTTCGGGAAGGCATGGTCGCTGTACGGCGGGTAGCTGGAGATCGGCAGCGCGCTGCAGAAGTACGAGACGTTCTTCGGTGCGATCGCCGGCGGCCAGTGCTCGCGGCACAGCAGCTGGTCCATCGGCGCCCAGGTGTCGAAGGGCTCGCTGAACGCGCTGAGCACCGGTGGCTGGCCGTCCGGGCCGGTCAGCGTCCAGCCGAGCGACGCCAGGTCCCGGTTCAGCCACACCTGGTAGGCCTGGGTCGCGACCGCCTTCACGTGCTCGCACGACGCCGCCAGCGCCGGGCTGCGTGCGACGAGCTGCGGGCACAGCTGCGCGACCGACGCGGCCGAGATGCCGAAGATCACCTGGTCGAAGTCGGTGCCGAGCTTCAGCGTGCGCGTCGGCAGCGGCTGCCCGAACGCGTCGGCATACACCTGCGGCCAGTCGCTCCAGTTCGATTCGAGGTTGATGCCATGGGTGCGCATCAGCGCGGCCTGTGCGGCGTCAAGCTGCTCGAAGCGCGGCGCGCTCGGCCAGCAGGCCAGGCCGTTCACGTCGACCAGCGGGTCGTAGCCCTGCGCCGCATCGACCAGCGCGGCCTGCTGCGTCATGCGGATCTCGGCCACCTGGCGACCGGCGGCGTCCGGCACCAGCTCGTCGACCCGGTGGAAGAACTCGAACTTCACGCCGCGCTGCTTCAGCAGCTGGTAGAACGGCGTGAACACCACGTCGCCCATTCCGGCCTGCATCTTCCACATGATCGCGCCGTGGTAGTCGAAGGCCACGCGCAGCATGCCGCGCAGCATCGTGCCGGCCTCGATGTTCGGCTTGTCGAAGTTGCCGTCTTCGTACGCGAACACCAGGTCGTAGAAGCCGACCACCGGCGCCGACTGCACGGTGACCTGCGGGTTCGCGCCGTGGCGCGTCAGCCAGGCCTGGAAGTCCTCGCCGTTGATCGCGTCGAAGCCCTTCGTCAGCACCTGGTCCTCGATCATGCCGATGATGCTGGTCAGGCCGAGGTCGGCGCAGATGTAGAGGCGACGCAGGTCGTCGGCGATGCCGCTGTCGGCGAGCAGGCCGTCGAAGCGCGCATGCAGCCAGGCGCGCACGCATTTGAGTGCGCTGGACTGCAGCAGGTGGTGCTCCGGCGAGTGGTCGTGCAGGGCCGCCGGCAGTTCGGCACTGAAGCGCTGCAACGCGGCGAAGGCGACACCGACATCGCTGCACAGCGCCATCACGTCGTCCTCGACGTGCGCGGCCAGGCGGTGCAGCCAGCTGCCGGCATGCGTCTCAGCCTCGATCGCGCGGTGCGCCGGGCCGACGGCACCGTGCGCCTCGGCATCCTTCAGCTCGCCGAGCCACTGCTTGATCCATTCGTAGCCGACCTGCACGATCTGCCACAGGTTCAGCGTCTCGCCACCCTGGCCGGGCTCGCCGGGCATTGCCGGCGTCTCGATGGGCCACAGCCGCCATTCGTCGTGGCCGCCGCGGCGCACATGCTCGGTCAGCGTGATGAACTGCTGCGGCTTGAAGGCGTCGCGCCAGGTGCGCAGCGGCGCGCCTTCGGGGCGGTCGAGCAGTTCGTAGGCACGCTGGATGGTCTTGAACGCGTTGTCGTAGAAGCCGAACCAGATGTGCAGCCCGTGCTCCTCGATGCGCTGGCCGAGCGCGGCATTGCGCCCGCTCGCGCCCTTGCCGCCGAGCCGCCAGCCCATCTGGTAGACGGTGATGTCGTACGCGTTGCGCCAGCCCGGCCGGTCGGTCAGGTAAAAGGCCGCGGTCATTGCCGCGACGCCGCCGCCGAGGATCGCGATCTTCTTCGGCGCGATGCGCGAGTTGTCGTAGAGCTCCTCGCCGGCCGGCACCTCGAAGTCCATGTCGATGTGGAAGGGCAGCAGCGCCGGCTGCGCACCGAGCTTCAGGCCCAGCGTGCGGGCCAGCGGAAAGCTCGCGAACGGGTGCAGCGTGCAGGTGTAGTCGTCGCCGAGCAGCTGCACCCGGCGCACCGCCTTCACGGTGGCCGGCGCGGCGATCAGCGCCTGGTAGACCGCCTTGATGCCGGCCGCATCGGGCAGTTGCTTCAGGAAGATCTGCGCGACGCTCGGGCTGCGCAGCATCTGCGCGACCTGCTCCCAGCCGGCACGGTCGAGCGCGAGGAAGCCGGGCAGGTTCGCGGCGAGCAGCTCGATCGCCTGCTCGATCAGCTCGGGAAGGCCGCCGAGGTCCTGCCGCGCGCCGTTGCCGATGGTGGAGGTGACTTCGAGCAACGGATGCACCTGCAGCACCGAGTCGGGGCTGAACGGCTGGAAGCCCTTGGCCGCGAGCGTGAAGCGGGTGGCTGGCGCGCCCTCGGCCGGCATCGTGTACTCGCACTGGTACTTCGGGTAGCCGAACAGCTCGCGCCCATTGATCAGCGCCATGCAGTCGTCGACCCAGATGTGGCACGGGTAGAAGAACACGCGGCTGACACCCGTCTGCCCCGCGAGCACCTGGCCGACCATCACCCAGGTGACGATATCGGTCTCTTCGCCCCAACCCTTCGCGGCGTCCGCCGGCCACGCCGATTGCGCATGCTGCACCTGCGTGAAGGTCAGCATCACGAACGGCGACAGTACCTTGAAGCTCATCGTGCCGCCTGCCACCGCGGTCAGCGTCTCGTCGACGCTGGCCTGCAGCCGCGCCAGCTCGCCATGCACGAAGAAGCCATACATCCGCGACCGGTTCAAGCGCAGCGGCGGGTGCATCAGCGGCGAACCGCCGGGGTAGATGAAATCGGGGCGGTTGGCTGCTGCTTCGGTCATGGGGCCGAAGTATTACCGCGATGTCGGATAAGTCACGCTTTGTCACCCGTTTCAGGGGTGGCAGGATTTCACGGTCCGCGGTTCAGTGCTCGTCGAACTGCATGCTGGCCAGCGTCGACGGCCAGCCGGTGGCCGGTGCGCCGCCGCCGCGAAAGCGCCGTTCGACGGCCACCGGTTGCGGCAGGCCAGGCAGCGAGAGGGGCGCGAGTTCACGGCGTTGCGCCGCGCGGCGCCGAACCTGCCACAGGCCCGCGAGGGCCACCACGGCGAGCACGGCCGCCGCGATCAACATCCACAACATCATGGCAATTCCAATGAGCAAGTCGCGATTGTCCCCGATGAGAGTTGATCAAGCGGCCGCCGCGGAACCGGCTGTGCCGCGCCGCTGGCGGCGCCCCTTTTGAGGGGGAGAGGCGCCAGCCCCGAGGGGGCCCGCCGAAGGCGCTTCGGGGGGTGGGTCATCCATCGCCGGTAAGCCGTTGTCGCTGGGCGAGGGCAGGGAACAGCTTCATCCACAGCCCGGCGACGAGCAGCGTGCCGACGCCGCCCAGCAGAACCGAGCCGACCGGCCCGAAGAGTGCCGCGGTGGCGCCCGACTCGAACTCGCCGAGCTGGTTCGACGCGCCGATGAAGATCGAGTTGACCGCGCTGACGCGGCCGCGCATCTCGTTCGGCGTCTCGAGCTGCACCAGCGACTGCCGGATCACGACGCTGACCATGTCGGCCGCGCCGCTGACCCACAGCGCGATCAGCGACACGACGAACAGCTTCGACACCGCGAACACCAGCGTCGACAGCCCGAACAGCGCGACCGCGGCGAACATCAGGTGGCCGACGCGGCGCTGCAGCGGCCAGCGCGTCAGCGCGACCGACATCGCGAGCGCGCCGACCGCCGGCGCGCCGCGCAGCAGCCCGAGGCCCCACGGCCCGGTGTGCAGCACGTCGCGCGCGAAGATCGGCAGCAGCGCGGTCGCGCCGCCCAGCAGCACCGCGAACAGGTCGAGCGAGATGGCGCCCAGCACCACCGGCCGGTTCCAGATGAAGCCGACGCCGGCCAGCACGGTGCGCAAGGTCACGGGCTCCTTCGGCGGCGGCACGTGCGGGTGGCCGACGCGCAGGAACAGCACCGCCCCGAGCGCGAACAGCGCCGCGCACACTGCGTAGACCACGTCGGCCCCGGCCACGTAGATGAAGCCGCCGAGGGCCGGCCCGCCGATGATGGCAGCCTGCATGCCGCCGGAGCTGAACGCCATCGCGCGCGGCAGCGTTTCGGCCGGCACCAGCACCGGCACCATCGCCTGCTGGGCCGGCATCTGGAAGGCCTTCGCGCAGCCGATCGCGATCGACAGGACCAGCAGCAGCTCGCGATTCGCCCAGTGGCCGTGCGTGGCCGCGGCGAGCAGCGCGGCGATCGCCAACTGCACGCCCATGCTGAGCGCGAGGATGCGGCTGCGGTCGTACCGGTCGGCGACGTGGCCGGCGACCAGCGTCAGCAGCAGAGCCGGCAGGAACTGCAGCAGCCCGACCAGGCCCAGGTCCCAGGCGCTGCCGGTGAGCTCGTACATCTCCCAGCCGACGGCCACCATCAGCATCTGGTTGGCCATCGTGGCCGCGACGCGCGCATACCAGAAGCGCATGAACGGCGGCAGGGACAGCAGCGAGACGGGAAGCGCGGGGACGGTGGTCACGGGGAGACGACTCTTGAAGAGGTGGGACGGATCACGGGCAATTGCAGCCCTTGTCGAACACGATGCGCCAGACGCCCGGCGATACCTGGCGCCACACCGACGTGAAGCTCGCGACCGGCTTGCCGTCGGCGTCGAGCACCGGACCGGTGCTCAGCGCGAGGTCGCCGGCATCGAGCACCTCGACCTGGTCGGGCCGCCACGAGAATGGTGGCTTGTCGCCGGTGTAGAAGCGCTTCCAGTGCGCGGCGACGGCGGCCTTGCCGCGCAGCGGCTCGCGGGCGGTGAAGAACACGGTGTCGTCGGCGAGGAAGCCGGTGAACGCCGCATGGTCGCGGTCGGCCATCGTCTTCGCGAACGCGCGCTCGGTATCGGCCACCTGCTGCGCGAGCACCGTGCGCGGCACAGGTGGGACAGGTGGCGCGGCGGCGCAGCCGGCGAGGGCGACGAGCAGGCAGAGCAGCAGCGGGCGCAGCAGGGACATCGTGGCCTCGGGCAGGTGCGGAGAGGCTCAGATGGTACGGGCAGGCGTCGCGGTCGCGTCGAACGGCTCGCCGGTGCTGAAGAAGCGGCCGCCAGCGATGTAGTGCAGCGTGCGGTCCTCGGCCCCGGCGGGGTCGTCGCGCCAGTGGCCATCGGCGAACAGGCGCGGATCGGCCCAGGCGGCGACCACCTCGCCGATGAACAGGTCGTACTGCTGCTGGATGCGCGGCTCGCCGAGCACGCGGCATTCGAGCCAGGCGGCGCAGCCGTCGAGCAGCGGCGCGTCGATGCGGCTCGCCGCGAAGGTGGTCAGCCCGAAGGTGTCGAACTTGTCGCGCCCGGCCGGCAGTTCGCGCGCCGAGATGCCCCCGACCGCGAGCGTGGCGGCCGCCAGCGCGCGCGTCGGCACGTTCAGCGCGAAGCTGCCCGAGCCCTCGACGAGCGCGCGGGTGGCGGTGTTCCTGTCGATCACGACCGCGACCTTCGGTGGGTCGAAATCGACCGGCATCGACCAGGCAGCGGCCATCACGTTGCGCTGCCCGGCATGGGCCGAGCTGACCAGCACGGTCGGCCCGTGGTTCAGCAGGCGGTAGGACTTGGCGAGTTCGACGGGTTCGCGCATCGGGAAGGAGGGCGGATCAGAACGGAGCGGGGCTGTGGAAGCGCAGCGTGCGGCCATCGGCCGGGTGCGCCAGCTGCAGCGATTGTGCGTGCAGCAGCAATCGCGGCGCCTTCGCAAGGGCATCGGGCGGCGCATACAGCGCATCGCCGACGATCGGGTGGCCGATCGACAGCAGGTGCACGCGCAGCTGGTGCGAGCGGCCGGTGACCGGCTCCAGCCGCATGCGGGTGGTGCCGGCCGCCGGGTCGCGCTGCAGCACGCTGAAACGCGTCAGCGCCGGCTTGCCGTCGACGGGGTCGACCTTCTGGCGCGGCCGGTTCGGCCAGTCGGTCAGCAGCGGCAGGTCGATCTCGCCGTGTTCCGGGCCGACCAGCCCGTCGACCACCGCGGCGTATTCCTTGTGCACCTCGCGCTGCGCGAACGCGTGGCCGAGGCGCCGCTGCATCTCCTTGCCGCGGGCGAACAGCATCAGGCCGGAGGTCGACATGTCGAGCCGGTGCACGACCAGCGCGTCGGCCACCTCGGCCTGCACGCGCGCGGCCTGGTTGTCGAGCCCGGCCTCGCCGCGGCCGGGCACGGCCAGCAGGCCGCCGGGCTTGTCGACGACGAGCAGTGCGTCGTCGATGTACAGCAAGCTCAGGGTCACCAGTGCAACACTCCAGGGATGAACGAAACAGCGCTGGCCCGGGCCCGGGCACTCATCTCGCGCGGCGGTCGCCGCATTCTCGGCCTGGTCGGGCCGCCGGGGGCCGGCAAGTCGACCGTCGCGCAACAGCTCGTCGATGCGCTGGCCGGCGCGGCGGTGCTGCTGCCGATGGACGGCTTCCACCTCGCGAACGTCGAACTGGCCCGGCTCGGGCGGGCCGGCCGCAAGGGCGCACCCGACACCTTCGATGCCGGCGGCTACATCGCGCTGCTGCAGCGGGTGCGCGCCCAGCAGGCCGGCCGCGACGGCACGGTCTACGCGCCCGAGTTCCGGCGCGAGATCGAGGAGCCGATCGCCTCCAGCATCCCGATCCCGGCCGACGTGCCGCTGGTGGTCACCGAAGGCAACTACCTGTTGCTCGAACGCGATGGCTGGGCTGGCGTGAAGCCGCTGCTCGACGAGGCCTGGTACGTCGACGTGGACGACGCACTGCGCCGGCAGCGGCTGGTCGAGCGGCACATGCGCTTCGGCCGCAGCGAGGCCGACGCGCGGGCCTGGGAGGCCGGCACCGACCAGCCGAATGCAGAACTGATTGGTGCGACCGCGGCACGCGCCGACTGGCGCTGCGCGATCTGAGCGCAGGCCGGGCTTACTTGCGGCCGTAGGTGATCTTCTTCGCGCCGCCCTCGCAGCTGCCGACCACCTTGGCATCGCCGACCTTGTCGGTGTCGACGATCTCCAGCACGTAGCCGGTGACCTGCTTCGCGTCGAGCTTGGCGGCGATCTCGGTCTTCAGTTCGTCGCAGGACTTGCCGGCGGCGACGGCGGGGGCGGCGGCCAGCGTCAGGGTGCTCAGTGCGGCCAGGGCCAGGGTGAGGGTGGCTTTCATCGGGTTCTCCGTGGGGTTGTTTGCAGGTTCACAGGACGGTGGTCCGGCGCGCATGGTGCCATGCCGCGCGCCGGCCGCTGTATCAGGGGCAGCTGCGCACTTCGCGGCCGGTCCACTTCAGCGCCGGGTCGGGGCGCTCCAGCTGGTCGGCCAGCACACCGCTGAGCCGGCCGCTGTTGCCGAACGCGAAGTTGCCGCCGTAGTTCACGTCGGCAATCAGCCAGCGGCCGTCGATGCGGTTCAGCACGACGGTGTCGGTCCAGCCGGTCGCGTCGGCCTGGCCGCCGGCGTCGAAGAACATGCGCACCGGCACCCAGGCGATGTCGCGCGCGAGCCGCGCCGGCTGCGCCTTCACGCGGCTCGGGCCTTCGAACAGGCTCGAATAGAGGTCGCCCTCGACGAATGGCGGCTTGTCGCCCGGCTGCGTCGCGAGGAAGGCCTCGTCGTAGCGGTGCGCCGTCTTCAGCAGGCAGTGCAGGCGCGGCGTCAGCATCGCGGCGATCAGCTTCAGTGCCGGTTCGTCCGGCGCGCCGCCGTTCGGCAACTGCGCGATGCGCAGCTCGTAGAAGGCCTGCACCGCCGATTGCGGGCTGGCATCGGCGGCCTGTGCAGCGCCGTGGGCGATCGACATCGCGATGGAGGCGCCGAGCAACAACGCGAAGCGCGCCGCGGCCGGAAAGGAAGGGAAGCGCATCGGCGGATTCTCTCCGACCGCTCGGGGCCGGGGCGCGTCAGCAATTCACGCACCCCGCAGCTTCGTCGTGACAGCTTGTCAGCGTGCCCCCGCCGCCCGCACCCGCCAGATCACGTTGCCGACGTCGTCGGCCACCAGCAGCGCGCCCTGCTTGTCGAGCGTCACGCCCACCGGCCGGCCCTGCGCGTTCCCCTCGGCCGACAAGAAGCCGGTCAGCACATCGACCGGCACGCCGGCGGGCCGGCCCTGCGCGAACGGCACGAAAATCACCTTGTAGCCGCTGTGGGGCTTGCGGTTCCACGAGCCGTGCTGGCCGATGAACATGCCGCTGGCGAAAGCGGGCGGCAGTGCGTTGCCAAGCGCGGAAGCCAGGCCGAGCGACGCGGTGTGCGGGCCGAGCGCGAAGTCGGGCGGGATCGCGCGGGCCACCATCTCGGGATGCGGCGGCTTCACGCGTTCGTCGACGTGCGCGCCGTAGTAGCTGAACGGCCAGCCGTAGAACGCGCCATCTTTCACCGACGTGAGGTAGTCCGGGACCAGGTCGCTGCCGATCTCGTCGCGCTCGTTGACGACGGTCCACAGCGCGCCGGTCTGCGGCTCGAAGGCCATGCCGTTCGGATTGCGCAGGCCGGACGCGAACACCCGGTGCGCGCCGGTCTTTGCATCGATCTCCCAGATCGCCGCGCGGCCTTCCTCGGCCGCGAGGCCGTTCTCGCCGACGTTGCTGTTGGAGCCGACGGTCGCGTAGAGCTTGCTGCCGTCGGGGCTCGCGATCAGGTTCTTGGTCCAGTGGTGGTTGATGGTGCCGGCCGGCAGGTCGACCACCTTGCTGCCGCTGCCTTGCAACGCGGTGGCGCCGGGCGTGTAGTCGAAGCGGACGACGGCGTCGGTGTTGGCGACGTAGAAGCTGTTGCCGACCAGCGCCATGCCGAACGGCGACTGCAGGTCGGCGAGGAACACGCTGCGGGTTTCGGCGACGCCGTCGCCGTCGGCATCGCGCAGCAGCGTGATCCGATTCGCGCTGGGCACGCCGGCACCGGCCTTCTTCATCGTCATCTTCATGAACCAGCCGCGAATGCCCTTGCCGTCGTCGGGCTTCGGCGGTGCGTTGGTTTCGGCGACCAGCACGTCGCCATTGGGCAGCACGGTGAGCCAGCGCGGGTGCTCGAGGCCGCTCGCGAAGGCCTGCACCTCGGTGCCCGGCGCTGCGGTCGGCTTCACGCCGCTCGGCCAGCCGGTGGCTGGCGCGATGTTGACCAGCGGAATCAGGCTCTTGTCCGGTGGCGGCAGCTTCGGGTTCGGGCCGGTGCCATCGGCGACCTGCAACGTGGCCGGACCACCGCACGACGCCAGCGCGAGCAGGGCGGCGACAGCGGCGAGGCGGGTGGGAATCGAGGGCGGCTGCGGTGTCATCAGCGCCACTTTCCGATCGGGCGCGCCAGCGGGCTGTAGGCGGGTGCGCCGACGCGCTGTCGGACAGCGCCGCGATGCACGACCTGTGGGCATCGTCCGACAGGCATCGGCGAACCCGCCTGACGGCAGGTGGGGGGGCGGGCGACTAAGGTTGTGCCGTCCCAGGACAAGGCTGCGGTGGCATCGGTGCCGCTGCAACAGGCTCAACCAGAGCGCCTGCAGGCGCATGACAGGAGAGAACCATGAACAAGCACACTCTGACGACGACGGCTGCTGCGGTCTTGCTCGCAGGCGTGGCCCTCACCGGTTGCGGCAAGCGCGAGTCGGCCGAATCGACGGCCGCCAACAGCAACGACAGCGTGATTGCGCAGGCCGAGCAGAAGGGCCGCGACATGCAGGCAGACGCATCGCGTGGCATGGACCAGGCGAAGCAGGCCGGCCGCGACGTGGCGCAGGACGCCAAGGCCGCGACCGACAAGGCCGGCGACAAGGTCGCCGACGCGGTCATCACGACCACCGTGAACGCCGAACTGGCGAAGGATTCGAGCCTCAGCGCGCTGAAGATCAACGTCGACACCGACAACGGTCGGGTTGCCCTGCGCGGCACGGCACCGAGCGAAGCCGCGCGCGAACGCGCGACTCAGCTGGCGTCGAACGTGAAGGGGGTTGTCAGTGTCGACAACCAGCTGAGCGTGGAGCCGGCGAAGAGTTGACGTTCTCGATCTCAATCGTGATCGTCGGGAGGCGGAGCGTTTACTCCGCCTTGTCGCAGGGGCTCCAGATACTCTTCGATTTTTTTCTTCGCGATTTCGATGTTGATCATTTGCAGCAGCGTGGCAGGCTGTTTCCCATATGGTCGCGTCAGCTGTGACACATTCGCTGTCGCTTCGACCTGGGGTGTCTGACTCGGCTTGCCTTGATTGCACATCGTGTTGGCAACACGCGAATTCCGGAAGGCGGCAGGCTTTCCCTGTCTAGGCGTGACGCCGTCACGCGGGCGGATGCGCAGCACCACCAATTCTTTGTCCTTGGCTTGCCTCGCCGTCGCTTCGGAAAGATCTTGCCTCGCTAAGGTGGGGCTTGATCGAGTCCGGCCGACGCGCCGCTTTGCAGTGGCGGATTTCGCCACCTGATTCGGCACGGCATCGGGCAATTCGAATCGGCCCCGTGCGCCGCAGTTGGTCACGTCCATGGATTTGCACCGGTGGCGTTTCGACAGCTGTTGTGCTCGTCGCCCTCCGGTCGGCGTGGTGGATGGGCTCGCCCGCTCGGTGGCAGCTTCACCCGGCGTGGCATCTGTGGGCCGTGAAAACGTGGTGACCAACGGCGGATGGCGTGGATCGGCGGAAGCAGCTGTGCAACCCGATGGCGGGGCACGCTCCGCCTTGAGGCCTTCGAACGCTGAAACGGCGAGGTACAGCTGTTGGCGCAGCTGTTTGTTCTCGCAGTTGAGCTGAGCAATCTGGTCGTGCAGTGCCGCAACCAGCCCTTCCGATTCTGGAACCTCTTGCGGATTTCCATCACGGGCGTCCACTTTCTGCATGCTCGCCTTCCGGGGGCTGCGCAGGCGTTTGAGCCACGATGGAGAGCCCTCTTGCCCGAGCAACTCTCGGGAGGGCGTGGACCTTGATCGGGTGGCGGCAGGACGCGTGCTCAACCCGGCACGCCGGAGTGTCTCCGCGGCGCTGTTGCGCGGCGGCTTGATGGATTCGCTGCTTGGGTGACGATCGGCTGGCTCCTGAGTCGTTGGCGCCTCATGGCTCGCGCGAAGCTTGGCTTGGCTGACTCCACTCATTTCGGGCTCCTCGTTGGATTGGGAACGACATGAATGAGTGAGGAGTGAATCGCCAGGAGTTCCAATGCTTGCCGAGGGTTCTCCCTCGGGCAACCCGATCAAGGTCGCTGCGGCGCCATCACTGGTTCGCCGTGCCTGGGGTCGTGTCCGGCACGGCCTGAGACAAGTTCTCCCGTTCGCGCTCCAGTTGCCTGACCCGAGCCAGTGCGAGACCGAGCTGCTGCTTCCATTTCTTGGCTTCCTCCTTCCATTCGTCGGTCTCGTCCTTCAGTTTTTTGTTTTTTTCCTTCAAGCGTTGAATCTTCTCTTCAGGTCGCTCGGGGCGCGGTGGCAATCCCCCATCAGCGGCTTCGGCGAGGCTGGACTTGCGAGGAGAACGGCTCTGTTCGTTGATTCTCCGGACGAGATCTGGGTTGCACAGCCTGGGCACGTGAGGGGCCTTGTCGGGTAGCGACGCCCGCGCCGTCGCCTCTGGCGTCCGCGGAGACTGGCTTGCGGCCCTGGGACGCGTCAAGCTGCGGGGGCTGATGCTGGCAGACCGCTTGAGAAAGCGCGCAATGGGTGACGACTTTCGAGGAGAGTCCTCCTCTGGCCGCCTGTGCGCTGCTTCTGAACGGCCCAGGTGGTCGCGCTGGCCCGTCGGCCTGGGACTCCCAGGTTGCGAGTGTGGTCCGTCGTTGGCATCGACCTCGACCGGTCTGGCCCGATGCGTCGCAGAACTTCTTTGCAGCTGAGCGCGGCGTTCCTCGCTTTTCTTCAGATCTTTTTCGAACTGCACTTTGCGTTCGAACGTTGCATTGGCCTCATCAGTCCGTGGCAGGCTGGATCGCAAGGAACTTTGCTGCGTTGCCTTCTCCTTGTGCGAACCGCCTGGGGGGCTGGACCTTGAACGCGCAGGCCTTGATGCCTGAAGCGGCGTCGAAAACAGCCGGTTCTGATCGTTGCTCAACTTGAGTCGAATCTCTTCCATTTTTCTGGAGATCGGCTCCCGTGCGTTCGCTTGCGCGGGGGCTTCCGACTTTCGTCTTGTTGTCTTGTAATAAAGGCCTCGGGACTTCTGGGACTTGTCGGGATTCACAGCAACTCCATTGAGCCATCAGCTCGGCAATGAACAACGAGCACTGAGTCACCGTGACGCCCCACCAGTTCCATGCGAACCGCAAAAAGCAAAAGGGCCACCTTCGGGTGGCCCTTGTAGCTACCGAACATCGTTCGGGGACGAACGAGACGGGGGTCTTGGCGCCGGGTACGGGTTCCGGACTCCGCCCAATAGTGCGGTCGGTTTGTCGCCTTGATGAAGATGAATTGTGCCGAAGCCTCGCAAGGCCCATCCATCGAAAAGCACGATGAAAGCAACGCTTGTCATGCGATGTCAGGAGCAAGCGGATAAGCTCCCGCCCTCCCATCTCTCGCGTGCCGCCGGACCACCGATCCACGCGGCGCCCCAACCGCTCCCAACCCGTGGAGATCGACTCGCGTGTTCCGCTACTTCGAGAACCTGCTACACCCTTACCCCGACGCGGTGCCCGCGCCGCCGCCGCGCGGCTTCTTCGCCTTCGTGTGGGCGTGCACGCTCGGCTCGCGCCGCTTCGTGCTCGGCATGATGCTGCTGACGGCCGCGTTCGGCGTGTTCGAGGCCATGCTGTTCAGCATGATGAGCCGCGTCGTCGACTGGCTCGGCGCCACCAGGCCCGCC
Source organism: Rhizobacter sp. SG703 (assembly GCF_012275445.1). Classification (GTDB taxonomy): domain Bacteria; phylum Pseudomonadota; class Gammaproteobacteria; order Burkholderiales; family Burkholderiaceae_C; genus Rhizobacter. The sequence goes on from NZ_JAAZQK010000003.1 coordinate 446,005, forward strand.
GAGCTGTGGCCGACGCACAGCCTGACGCTGCTGCTGCTGGCCGCGATCCTGCTGGCCAGCCCGATCGCCGCGGCCTTGCAGACGCTCTTCAAGCACCAGGCGCTGGCCGGCAACTTCCCGATGCGGCTGCGCTGGAACTTCCACCGGTTGATGCTCGCGCAGAGCATGAACTTCTACCAGGACGAGTTCGCCGGCCGCGTCGCGGCCAAGGTGATGCAGACCTCGCTCGCGGTGCGCGACACGGTGATGATCCTGACCGACGTGCTGGTCTTCGTGATCATCTACTTCGCGACGATGGCGGCGGTGGTCGGTACCTTCGATGCACGGCTGCTGGTGCCTTTCCTCGCGTGGCTGGGCCTGTACGTCGCGGCGCTGCGCTACTTCGTGCCGCGCCTGGGCAAGGTCGGCCAGGCGCAGGCCGACGCGCGCTCGCTGATGACCGGCCGCATCACCGACGCATACACCAACATCGCGACGGTCAAGCTGTTCTCGCATGCGCAGCGCGAGGCCGGCTTCGCCCGTTCGGCGATGCAGGAGTTCATGCAGACGGCCTATGCGCAGATGCGGCTGGTGAGCGGCTTCGAGATCGTGAACCACAGCCTGAGCATCGGGCTGATCATGTCGACCACCGGCGCCACGCTGTGGCTGTGGGTGCAGGGCGAGCTCGGCATCGGCGCGGTCGCCGCGGCCACCGCGATGGCGCTGCGCCTGAACGGCATCTCGCACTGGATCATGTGGGAGATGGCCTCGCTGTTCGAGCACATCGGCACGGTGCACGACGGCATCAACACCTTGTCGCGCCCGCAGGCGGTGGTCGACCGGCCCGATGCGCGCACGCTGTCGGTGACGCGCGGCGAGATCCGCTTCGAGCAAGTGGGCTTCGCGTACGGCGGCAGCAAGCCGGTGATCGACGGACTGTCGCTGCACATCCGCCCGGGCGAGAAGATCGGGCTGGTCGGGCGCTCGGGCGCCGGCAAGTCGACGATCGTGAACCTGCTGCTGCGCTTCTACGACATCGAATCGGGCCGCGTGCTGATCGACGGGCAGGACATCGCCGGCGTGACGCAGGACAGCCTGCGCGCGCAGATCGGCATGGTGACGCAGGACACCTCGCTGCTGCACCGCTCGGTGCGCGACAACATCCTGTACGGCCGCCCCGATGCCGACGACCCGCAGATGGTGGCGGCCGCGAAGCGCGCCGAGGCGCATGAGTTCATCCAGGGGCTGACCGACCCGAAGGGGCGCCAGGCCTACGACGCGCACGTCGGCGAGCGCGGCGTCAAGCTGAGCGGCGGCCAGCGCCAGCGCATCGCGATCGCGCGCGTGATGCTGAAGGACGCGCCGATCCTGTTGCTCGACGAAGCCACCAGCGCGCTCGACTCCGAGGTCGAGGCGGCGATCCAGGCGAGCCTGTACCGGCTGATGGAAGGCAAGACGGTGGTGGCGATCGCGCACCGGCTGTCGACCATCGCCGCGATGGACCGGCTGATCGTGCTCGACAAGGGGCGCATCGTCGAGGAAGGGGATCACCGCAGCCTGCTGGCGCACGGCGGGCTGTATGCGCGGCTGTGGGCGCACCAGAGCGGTGGATTCCTCGGGGAGGAGACGGCCGATGGGGAAGACCTGCCGCCGGGGGCGAGGCGGCAGGTGGAGTCGGTCAGCTGACTCGAATTTATAGAAATCCCTTTTCACCAAGGGAATCCTGGACGAATTTTTTTGTTAGCTCGAGTTTTGCTGCCTTCTCGGCCTTCTTGATTGCCTTGGCTTCTGCTTTCTTCGCCTTGGCTGCTTCTTCTTCCGCTGTGAGAGTCTTCGGCCTCAAAAGACTTTTGATCGAATCCATCGTGTTGATCCAAAGGGTGGTGACGCGTCTAAGTGGCAATCTGGCCCAGACCGGTTCCATCACTTTTTTGGAGCGCGCAACTCAGCGGTGCCCATCCCAATCGCGCCGGTCGTGATCGCGGTCACGCCAGTCGCGTCCCGGGCCCGGGCTGTAGTACGGCGCCGGTTCGACCACCACGGTGCGCTGGCGGTAGCCGCGCGGTGGCACGACGATGCAGGCGCTGAGCATTTGCGTCACGGCAAGGATGCCGACCAGGCCCAGCACGCGGCGGTTCAGAAAGCGTTTCATCGTGGATCTCCTGAAGGCCGGACAGCGGCCCTGCGACGACAACGGGCGCCGTCACGGCGATGTTGACGCCCTGGCGTTGCTGCGAGGTAAAGGCGAGGTATCCGTGTGTTCGAGGCCCGGCTATCCGACCTCGATGACCGGCTTCGCGCGCCGCTGCCGCTCCAGCATCCACAGCAGGTACGCCACGATCGCGATGTTCAGCAGCAGCGTCGCGACGCGCAGCGGGCTCACGCGGTGCAGCAGTTCGTAGAGCTCCACCGGCACATAGATCGCGCCACCCGCCGCACCGAGCCACGCGCCCCAGCGGTAGCCGCGCCACAGGCCGTACGCTTCGGCCAGTCGCACGCACGAGTACAAGGCCGCGAGGCCGGCCAGCAGCCACAGCCGCGCATCGGTCAGCTGCGAACTGGCTTCGAGGAAGATGTGCGGGAAATGCCGGTCCGGGTCGAGGTGCAGCCCGGCGACCAGCGCTTCGGCCAGGTGCCGCACGTCGCGGTGCAGCAGCGACAGCAGCCCGAAGCCGCCGGCCAGCACCGCCAGGCCCTTGATCGCCTCGAACAACGCGACCAGCTGCATCGTGCGCGGCGGGTGAGGGCGGGTCGTCATGAGGTCAGCGGCCGCGCGGCGGGTGCGTCGATCACGACGTCGCTGCACGGCTGCGCGACGCACGGCAGGATGAAGCCTTCGGCTTTCTCGTCGGCGCTCAGCCCTGGCCACTCGATCGGGTACGCGATGCGGCCGCTGACGAGCTTGCACAGGCAGGCGCGACAGGTGCCGTTGCGGCACGAACTGGGCAGCCGCAGCCCGGCCAGTTGCGCCGACTTCACGAGCCCCTGCCTCGCCGGTGCCGTGAAGCGGAAGCCGCCCGGCTCGACGAGCGCCTCGAACGGCCCGGCTTCAAGCGGCGCGGCGCTGTCGTCGCCTCCGCTCATTCGGCGGCGGCCTCGTCCAGGAAGCGCACCTTCACCTTGCGGCCCTTCAGCTTGCCCTGGTTCAGCCGTTGCAGCGCCTGCTTCGCGATCGCCCGGTCGACGGCCACGTAGGTGGAGAACTCGCCGACCTGGATCTTGCCGACCTGCGCCGCGGTGAAGCCCGCCTCGCCGGTCAACGCGCCCAGCACGTCGCCGGGGCGGATCTTGTCCTTGCGCCCGCCGAGGACCTGCAGCGTGCGCATCGCCGCGGTCAGCGGGCCGCCGCCGCTCGGCGTCAGCTCGCTCAGCGGGTGCCATTCGGATTCGCGCCCCTGCACCTTCTCGATGGTGCCGACACGGCCCATCTCATCCATGCTGGCCAGGCTGAAGGCCCAGCCTTCGTCGTCGCCGCGGCCGGTGCGGCCGATGCGGTGCGTGTGCACCTCGGGGTCGGGCGTGATGTCGACGTTGATCACCGCTTCGAGCTGCGCGATGTCGAGCCCGCGGGCGGCCACGTCGGTGGCCACCAGCACCGGGCAGCTGCGGTTGGCGAACTGCACCAGCACCTGGTCGCGGTCGCGCTGCTCCAGGTCGCCGTGCAGCGCGAGCGCCTGTACGCCCTGCGCCTGCAGCACGTCGACCAGGTCGCGGCACTGCTGCTTGGTGTTGCAGAACGCGATCGTGCTGGCCGGGCGGAAGTGGTTCAGCAGCAGGCCGACGGCATGCAGCCGCTCGTCGTCGCGAACCTCGTAGAAGCGCTGGCGGATCTTCGCGGCGGCGTGCTGCTCGGCGAGCTTCACCTCGCGCGGCTCGCGCAGGAACTGCTGGCTCAGCTTCGCGATGCCCTCGGGGTAGGTGGCCGAGAACAACAGCGTCTGGCGCTGCTTCGGGCAGCGCCTGGCGACCGCGGCGATGTCGTCGAAGAAGCCCATGTCGAGCATGCGGTCGGCCTCGTCGAGCACCAGCGTGTTCAGCGCGCCCAGCGACAGCGTCTCGCGCTCCAGGTGGTCGAGGATGCGGCCCGGCGTGCCGACGACGATGTGCGCGCCGTGCTCCAGGCTGGCGATCTGCGGGCGCATCGTCGCGCCGCCGCACAGCGTCAGCGTCTTCACGTTGTCTTCGGCGCGCGCCAGCCGGCGGATCTCCTGCGTGACCTGGTCGGCGAGCTCGCGCGTGGGGCACAGCACCAGCGCCTGCACGTCGAAGCGCTTCGCATCGAGCCGGGCCAGCAGCGCGAGCGCGAACGCGGCGGTCTTGCCGCTGCCGGTCTTGGCCTGCGCGATCAGGTCGTGGCCGGCCAACGCGATCGGCAGGCTGGCCGCCTGGATCGGCGTCATCGTCTCGTAGCCGAGGCGGGACAGGTTCTCGAGGGTCGCAGCGGAAAGCGGCAGCTGGCTGAACGGGGGCGCTTGGGTCATGGCGCGGATTATCCGCGCGCCCTCCGACGGCCGCTCAGCGCGCGGCGGCGCGTGCCAGCGCCTGGCTTGCGACTGCCCCCGCGGACAGCTGCTTCGTGAGGTACTCGGCCAGCCGCACGTGCTGGCTGAACACGACGTTGAAGCGCAGGTGCGGGTCGCCGGCGTTGTCGGCCATGAAGGTGGCGCCGCGCGCGAGCAGGATGCCGTTGCGGTAGGCATCCTTCACCAGCTCGTCGATGTCGATGCCGTGCGGCACGGTTCCCCACAGGAACAGGCCGCCTTCGCCGGGGTGGTCGAGCAGCACGCCGGCCTGGCGCAGTTGGCGCGTGGCCAGGCCGCGCGCGGTGCCGAGCTTCTGCTGCAGCCGGTCGATGTGCTTGCGGAAGCGGCCGGTCGACAGCAGTTCGAGCAGCACGTATTCGTTCAGCGACGCGGTCGTCAGCACCGACAGGATCTTCTCGCGCAGCAGCGGCTTCAGCCACTGCGGCTCGGCCGCGATGTAGCCCAGGCGCAGCGCGGGGCTCAGCGCCTTGCAGAAGCTGGAGTAGTAGATGACGTTGCGCAGCTCCGACAGCTGCGCGAGGCGCGTCGGGTGGCCGGGGTGGAAGTGGCTTTGCACGTCGTCCTCGGCGACCAGGAAGCCGTGGCGGTCGGCCAGCCCGAGGATGCGGTGCAGGTTGGCGGCGCTGCTGCTCCAGCCGGTCGGGTTGTGCAGCACGCTCTGCACGAAGAACAGGCGCGGCCGCTGTGCGGTGCAGGCGGCCTCGATCTGCGCCAGGTCGGGCCCGTCGTGGCGCCGCGTGATCGGCACGATGCGCACGCCCATCTGCCGCAGCCGGTCGAACAGCAGGTGGTAGCCGGGGTTGTCGACCATCACCGCATCGCCCGGTTGCAGGAAGCTGCGGCAGATCAGGTCGATCGCGTGCGTGCCGCCGTAGGTGGTGAGGATGCGGCTCGCATCGGCCGCGATGCCCTGGCCGCGCATCAGCGTCGAGATGCGCTCGCGCAGCTCGGGCAGCCCCTGCGGCGGGCAGCGCGCCGCCATGCCGCCGTTGGCGCGTGCCAGCCCGCGCTGCACGACGGTGGCGGGGATCGCGTCCTCGAGCCACGACACCGGCAACGAACCGGCGCTGACCGGCAGCAGGCCGGCGCGCTGGTCGTGCGCCTGCTGCACCAGCCAGACGGCGTCCTGTTCTTCGCCGGCTTCGAGCAGCGCCTCGAGGGCGGGCGGGGCCGCGGTCTCGCAGACGAAGAAGCCGGCGGTGCCGCGCGATTCGACGACGGCCGACGCCACCAGCCGGTCGTAGGCGGTGACCACGGTGTTCGGGCTCACGCCAAGCTGCCGCGCCAGCGTGCGGATCGACGGCAACTTGGCGCCGGCCGACAGGCGAGCGCCGTCGACCAGCGCGCGCAGGCGGGTCTCGATCTGGTCGGCGAGCGGAACGGAAGAGTCGCGGTCGAGGGAGAACACGGGCGTCCTTGGAGGTCCAGCGGGATGTTCATCGCGTCAGCAGCAGCACGGCCAGCACCGCCAGCGATCCCGCCATGATGGCATTGAACGCCTCGCGCCAGCCGGGGCGCGTCAGCACGCGGCGCAGCCCGGCGCCGAACAGCGTCCACAGCGAGATGCACGGGAAGTTGGTCGCCAGCGTGATCGCCAGCACCAGCAGCGCAGCCACGCCGGTCGGCATGCCGGTGGGCATGAACACCGTCGCGACGGTGACCGACTTGAGCCAGGTCTTCGGATTGACGAACTGGAATGCGGCCGCCTCGACGAAGCCGACCGGCTTCGCGAGTTCGGTGCCGAACACCACCGGCGTGGTCAGCTTCCAGGCCATCCACAGCAGGAACAGCGCGCCGGCAATGCGCAGGGCGTCGTGGATCGCCGGATGGTCCGCGAGCAGCGTGCCCAGGCCCATGCAGGTCAACCAGGTCTGCACGCCGCCGCCGAGGCTGACGCCCAGCAGGTGCGGCAGGCTGCGCCGGTAGCCGAAGTTCGCTCCCGAGGTGGTCAGCAGGATGTTGTTCGGGCCGGGTGTCGCCGACATCAGCAGCGAGTAGCTCAGCAGGGGCAGCAGGTCGTTCATCGTGTCTCCTCAGGATGGAGACGAGCTTAGGAACGAGGCGGCGGCGCGTGAAGCTACAGGCGCGGGCGGTGCGCCCGGCACTGTATCAATCGGCGCGGGCGCACAGTTTCAGCGCGCGGCGGCTGGGCTACGCTGGTGCATCCCTTTCACGCCTTCACGGATGCCGACGATGGACCTGCCGATCTCCTACCGCGATGTCGACATCGCTGCCGCCCACCTCGCGGGCGTGGCGCACCGCACGCCGGTCGCCACGTCGCGCACCGCCGACCAGCGCACCGGCGCGCAGGTGTTCTTCAAGTGCGAGAACCTGCAGCGCATGGGCGCGTTCAAGTTCCGCGGGGCGTACAACGCGCTGGTGCAGCTGGATGCGGACCAGCGCCGCCGCGGCGTGATTGCCTGGTCGTCGGGCAACCATGGCCAGGCGATCGCGCTGTGCGCCGGGCTGCTGGGCCTGCCGGCGGTGGTCGTGATGCCGCAGGATGCGCCGACGCTCAAGATCGCCGCGACGCGCAGCTATGGCGCCGAGGTCGTGCTGTACGACCGCTACCGCGACGACCGCGAGGCGATCGGCCAGCAGCTCGCCACCGAGCGCGGGTTGACGCTGATTCCGCCGTACGACCACCCGCTGGTGATGGCGGGGCAGGGCACGGCGACCAAGGAGTTGATCGAAGAGGTCGGGCCACTCGACGCGCTGTTCGTCTGCACCGGCGGCGGCGGGTTGCTGAGCGGCAGCGCCACGGCGGCCAACCACCTGTCCCCCGACTGCGCGGTGTACGGCGTGGAACCGGAGGCGGGCAACGACGTGCAGCTGTCGTTCCGGCGTGGCGAGCGGGTCGGCATTGCGGTGCCGCAGACGATTGCCGACGCTGCGCAGACGCAGATGGTGGGCGCGCTGACCTTCCCGGTGATCCAGCGCCGCGTGCGCGATATCCTGACCGTCAGCGATGCGCAGCTGGCGCGCACGATGCGCTTCATCGGCGAGCGGATGAAGCTGGTCGTCGAGCCGACCGGCTGCCTGGGTGCGGCGGCGGTGCTGGAAGGCGCCGTTCCGCTGGCCGACAAGCGCGTCGGCGTGATCCTGAGCGGCGGCAACATCGACCTCGCACGGTATGGCGAACTGGTGGCGGCCGCATGAGCCGGCCCCTGCAGACCTGGCAGGGCAGCTGCCATTGCGGGACGGTGCGCTTCGCGATCGACACCGATTTTCCCGAGCTGACGACCTGCGACTGTTCGATCTGCCGGCGCAAGAACGCGCTGATGGTGAAGGTGCACGAGAGCCGCTTCCGGTTGCTCGCGGGCGAGGCCGCGCTGACCGAGTACCGTTTCCACACCCGCACCGCGCGGCACTTCTTCTGCAGCACGTGCGGCATCTATCCGTTCCACCGCAAGCGCGTGACGCCGGATTTCGTCGGCGTCAACGTGTTCTGCCTGGAGGGGTTCGATCCGGCCGGCATCCCGGTGCGGGCGACGGTCGGCGCGGCAATGGCTTGAAATCGTCGCCTGAAATTCGTTCAAGTCGGCGATCGGAAGGCCGATATCGCGGCAAGCGAGGCGCCATGTCCAACACCTTTTCCATCGGCCTGTCCGGCCTGAACGCTGCCCAGCTCCGGCTCGACAGCGCCGCCCACAACATCGCCAACTCGCAAACGCCGGGGTTTCGACGCCAGCAGGTCGTGCAGCAGGCGCTGCCGGAAGGCGGCGTGCAGGCCGACATCGCGGCGTCGACGCAGACCGGCGGCTCGCTGGAAGCCGACGTCGTCGAGCAGGTGTCCGCCGCATACAGCTACAAGGCAAATCTGCGCACCTTGCAGGTGCAGGACGAGGTGCTCGGGTCATGGTTGGACGTCACTGCGTAACGTGACGACATATTTCTGTAGGTCACGTTTTCCTTTCTTAACGTCAACCAATCGCCACGATCTCCCGTTGTGGACACAAGCCGGGCGACAGCCGGGCCAGCTTCAGGAAGTCGGGCCGAACGACTTCCATCCAATCCGGGATACCACCATGACCAAGTCTCTGATCGTTGCCGCCGTCCTGTCCGCTTTCGCCGTGGGCTCGTTCGCTCAAGCTGCCTCGTCGGCCGATGCCGCTTCGGCACCCGCCAAGAAGGCCGCCCACAAGAAGCACCACAAGGCTGACAAGAAGGCCGAAGCCGCTGCACCGGCTGCTTCCGCCGCCAAGTAATCAGCCTCGGCTGAAACAGGAAAGCCGGGCTCGCCCGGCTTTTTTTCGGCTGGACATCCATGACTTCCGTCGCAGCGCACATCGACCCGCCGTGGCGGCTCAAGCTGAAGGCGAAGGGTTGTCAGGCAATGCCGGGCGCCCCTGTCGGATGACCCGCCACGCTGACACAGGGATTGGAGTTTTTCTGACCCCCTGCAACGAGGGGCCCCGACAGCGGAGTCGATGGCCAACGCCTAATCTTCACCCATCGAGTTTGGGCTTGTTGAGGTCGACGACCCCTCCCCAGGCAAGGTGCTCTACGGAGGCTGACATGAGCTCTACTTCGCAAATCGCCCGCTACGAAATCCGGTTCCAGTCGCTGTTCAACGAAGGCCGGGCGCTGGCCTTCCCCTGCGATGCCGACGGGCATGTGCAGATGGATACCCTCAGCGACCGAGCCCGCACGAACTACCTGTATGCCCGAGCCGTTGTCGGTCGCGAGTACGCGACGCCGGCGGTGATGCGCAGCGACCTGCACTGAGGCCGCCGCGCGGCGCGTGCCGCCATCACCCACGGCCAGACGACTACTTGCCGGCGATGCCGAGCAACTCCACCTCGAACTGCAGGGTGGCATTCGGTGGAATGACTCCCCCGGCGCCGGCCTCCCCATAGGCGATGGCCGGCGGGCACACCAGCAGAGCCTTGCCGCCCACCTTCATGCGCTGCACCCCTTCCGTCCAGCACTTGATCACCCGGTTCAGCGGGAACTCCGCCGGCTCCTTGCGGGCGTAGGAACTGTCGAACTCCTTGCCGTCGGCAAACGTCCCGCGGTAATGGACGCGGACACGATCCGTCGCCGCCGGGTTCGCCCCGGTCCCCTCCTTCAACGAGCGATACACGAGGCCGCTGGGCGTGACCAACGCGCCCTGCTGCTTGGCCGCGCTGGCGGCCAGGTCGGCCTGTGCGATGGCGGACAAGCTGATCAGGCAGGCCGCGAGGCCGATCAATGGTGTCTTCAAACCGTGACTCCCGAGGTCAATGTGGATGACCATCATCGCCGAAAGGCGGCATCGGTCCGGAGCATCGCTGCACTGAGACGCACTTGGAACAGAGGCTTACGACTCGTGTTGGGTCATGTCTTGTTCGACGGAAGCCCAGAGAGTCCCTCTCTATAGGGTGGGTACGTGGCGATGTGCCACGCCACACAGGCGGTATCTCAACTGCCTGTTCCTATCATGACGACAAGCTTCCTTACCTTCAGCGTTTCACTCGCCGCGACGGCTGCTGACCTGCGTGATGTCTGCAGCGTCCGGGCTCACGCCTATGGCCACCACGTTCCGCAGATGCAGGAGACCCTGGCCGTGCCCGACGCGACCGACGGCCAGCGCGGCACGGCGATCCTGCTGTGCCGCGACAAGGTCACCGGCTCGGCCATCGGCACCGCGCGGATCCAGCGCAACGTGGCGGCACCGCTGCAGCTGGAAGGCAGCGTGATTCTCCCTCGGTGGCTGGCCGACGAGCCGCGCGCCGAACTGACCCGCCTGGCCGTGTTGCCCGGGGTCGATCCGCAGACCCGGTTGATGCTGATGAAGGCGGCGTACCTGTATTGCCTGGCGAGCCAGGTCCGCTGGATGGTGATCGGTGCGCGCAGCAATGCGCTGATCAGGATCTACCAGGGCCTGGGCTTCATGGACGTGCTGGGGGCCGACGATCGCGTCCCGCTGGCCCATGCCGGCAACCTGCCGCATCGCATCCTGGCCTTCGACGTCACCGCCGCCGAGCGGACCTGGCTGGCGTCAGGCCATGGGCTGTATCCGTTCATGATCGAGACGTTCCACCCGGACGTGCACCTGTTCCCGAGAGAATCCATGCCGCCTCTTCATGGGGAGGTTCGTCAGGCGGCGTGACACCGGGAGTCGGCAAGGCGCCGCCCCACTGCGCCAGGACCTGCATCAATTCCTGGCGGTTGAAGGGCTTGGCGAGCAGATCGTCCATGCCGGCTTCGGCGCAGGCGCGCCGGTCCTCGTCGGTCGAGGTCGCGGTGATCGCGATGATCGGCACGCGGGGAAGGCTCAAGGTGTGTTCCTGAGCACGGATCTCGCGAGTGGCCGTCTGCCCGTCCATCGTCGGCATCTGGCAGTCCATCAGCACGAGGTCGGGCCGCTGCGATTCGCGCAGCGCCCGCCCGACGGCATCGTGCCCGTTGTTCACGCGCTCATGGGACAGGCCTTGCTGCTTGAGGTAGGCGCAGACGATCAGTGCGGACACGTCGTCGTCCTCGGCGACCAGCACGCGCCGCAGGTCGATCGCCGGCGCCGCCACCGATGCGCCGTCCTCCGTCTCGTCGGGTGCCGCGGTCGACGGAAGCCGGGCGCAGAACACGAACTGGGATCCGAGACCCGCCCTGCTGTGCACGCTGAGCGAACCGCCCATCGCTTCGGCCAGTTCGCGGGCGATGATGAGGCCGAGGCCGCCATGGTTGCGCGCCGGCGGATCGGTCTCGGAATCCAGTGCAGAGGGCGCGTCGAAGAGGTGGTCCTGGTCGGCCGGTGCGATGCCGGGGCCGGTGTCGATCACTTCGACCTCGACCATGTCCGGTGCGCTGCCGCGGGTCAGGTTCATTTCCACCCGGCCCTTCTCGGTGAACTTGACGGCATTGCCCAGCAGGTTGTGCAGCACCTGCCTGAAGCGGGCGGCGTCGCCGATCACCCAGCTCGGGCGCGGGAATGCATGCGACATCGAGAAATCGAGGCCCTTGTCGGTGGCGCGCAATGCGAACACGTCGGCCACCAGGCCTGCCTGCGTGACGATGTCGAACACCTCATGGCGGATCGGAAAGTGCCCGGTCTCGATGCGCGAGACGTCGATCAGGTCGTTGATCAGCCGGAGCAGGTGCGTGCCCGATGATTCGATCAGTTCGAGGCGGTGCTGCACCGCCGGCTCGCCGGCTTCGAGGTGGAGCAGCCGCGCGACGCCGAGGATGCCGTGCAGCGGTGTGCGCAGCTCATGGCTGATGTTGGCGAGGAACTGGGTCTTGACCTCGATCTGCCGTTGCGCAAGTTCGAGCGCAGCCGCCTTCTCGTGGGCCAGCGCCTGGGCCTCGAGCCGCAGCAGGATGCTGGCGGTGAGCCGCCGTTCAGCCCCGCGGGCCGTGAACAGTTGCAGTCCGAACAGCATCAGCAACCCGAGGCTGCCGACCACGCCGACCTGATCGGCCCGCAACGCGAGCCCGAGTGCCGTCGGCACCATGATCGGCCCGACATAGGCGGCCGTGGCCAGCAGCCTCGCCTGCAGCCCGAAAGTGGCCACGCAGGTCACGCAGGCCAACGCCGCGGCGACGAAGGACGAGACCTGCACCGGCTGGTGCATCAGCCACAGCCCGGCCAGGCCCCAGATGGCGCCATCGAGGGCGAGCAGCCCGTAGGTCAGTTGTCGCCAGCCGCGGGTGGCCGGCAGGCCGGCGCGTGCATGCTTGTGGGCTGACAAGATCCGCAATGCCGACACGCCGAGCTTGACGGCCATCCAGCCACGCACCCAGTCGATCGGGGTCGAGCCCGCCCAGTAGATGGCCAACAGCACCGCGAACGCGGTCGCGAGCAGGGTGCCAGCCCGCGTGTGGAGCAACACCATGCGCAACAGTTCGGCCGCGACGTGCTCGGCGTGGGCGGCGTCCAGCGGCGGTATCGGCCTGGGCTCGCCAGCGGTGCCCAGCCCCGGGACGTCTGCCGACATGCGATGTGGTGCCATGGGTGGTCTCCCTCGGCACGCAGTATGCGGCTGGGGCCGGCCGGTCGCTTCATTTCTGGACATACGTACACTCGTGGATGGCCTGCCCCCTCCCGATCCGATGACCATCCTGCTCGCCCCGATGGAAGGCTTGCTCGACTTCACGCTGCGCGACGTGCTCACGCGCGTCGGCGGCATCGACCGTTGCGTTTCCGAATTCATCCGCGTCACCGGCACCTTGCTGCCGGAGCGCGTCTTCCTGCGCATCGTTCCGGAGCTGCGCCATGGCGGGCGCACGCCCAGCGGCGTGCCGGTCAGTGCGCAGCTGCTTGGCTCCGACCCGGTGTGCCTGGCCGAGAACGCTGCGCGACTGGCCTCGCTCGGCCCGGCCGGCATCGATCTCAACTTCGGGTGCCCCGCGAAGGTCGTGAACCGCCATGGCGGCGGGGCCGCGCTGTTGCAGGATCCTGAGCTGCTGGGGCGCATCGTCGCGGCGGTGCGTCGGGCGGTACCGCGCGCGGTGCCGGTGACGGCCAAGATGCGCCTCGGCTTCGACGACGACCTGCGGGCCGTGGAGTGTGCGCAGGCCATCGCAGGCGCCGGCGCGGCCGAACTGGTCGTGCATGCCCGCACCAAGGCGCATGGCTACCGGCCTCCGGCCTACTGGGACCGGGTGCCTGCGGTGCGGGCGGCGGTGGCGATCCCGGTGATCGCAAACGGCGAGATCTGGACTGTCGACGATGCGCAGCGCTGCCGCGAGGTGTCGGGCTGCGATGCGTTGATGCTCGGCCGCGGGATGGTCGCGAATCCGGGCCTGGCGTGCGCCATCGCGCGCCCTGGCACCTCGCTCGGCTGGGCGCAGTTGCTGCCGCTGATGACGCACTTCTGGGAGCTCGTGTGCGGGCATGTCGAACCGCGCCATCGGGCCGGCCGGCTGAAGCAGTGGCTGAACTACCTGCGCCGCCGATACCCCGAGGCGGAAGACGCCTATCAGCGGGTGCGCACCGTCAACGACCCCGACCTGCTCGAGCTGCAACTGCAACAGTGGGTCCGCTCCAGTCACACAGCCGTACACGCGCGACATCAGGCCTTTACAGAGGTGCCCGCATAATCGTCCGACTCCATTCAAGGATCCTGCCCCGTGAAAAGACCGACCCGTGCCCTGTTGATCGCCGCCCTCGTGCTTCCGTTGCTGCAAGCCTGCGGCGGCAACAGCGAAGAAGACCAGGGCTCGGTGCGCCTGGTCAACGCCACCACCGACTTCGCGCTGCTGGATGCCTACCGTGACGACTCGGGCATGGTCAACAGCGTGGCCGCCGGGTCCGCCAGCGGCTATGCCAACCTCGATGAGGACGACTACACCTTCAAGATTTCCCAGACCGGCTCCGGCGTCACGGCCGCGAGCGTGGGTGCCTCGGTGTCGGCCGGCTCCCATTACGCACTGCTCGCCTATGCGAGCGGCTCGGCACTGCAGGTCAGCTACCTGACGGAGGATGAAGGCGATCCGAATTCGGGCCAGGCCAAGCTGCGCTTCATGAACACGGCCGGTCTCGAAGCCGGTGCTGTCGACGTGTATGTCGGCCACGCCGAGTGCAATGCGCTGGGTACCACCGCCGTTGCCGCCGCCAGCGCGCTGTCGACCTCGACCCCGTTGGCGCCAACCGGCTACACCGCGTTCGCCGCCGGCACGTACCATGTGTGCGTGACGTCTACCGGCAACAAGACTGACGTGCGGATGGACATCCCGGCCTTGACGCTCGGCGACAAGCAGATCTCCACGCTGGTGCTGACCCGCAGCAGTGGAGGCGTGCTGGTGAACGGACTGGTCGTCAACCAGCAGGGCGCCGTGACGCCGAGCGCCAACCTGTCGACCCGCGTGCGGGTGGTTGCCAACACGTCGGTGGCGACCGACATGGTCAATGTCGTGGTCAACGGCACCACCGTCGGCAGCAACCTTTCGGCGGGCACGATCAGCAATTACAGGGCGGTGAAGGCCGGCACCTTGGCTGTCACGGTCAATGGTGCCGCCGTCAACATCGGGACCGCGACCGCGCCGTCGGGCGGCGACCTGACCCTGCTGTTGACGGGCGACGTGGCATCGCCAACGCTCTCGGTGATCACTGACGACAATACGCCGTCGACCAGTGTCTCGCAGCCGGTCAAGCTGCGGCTGGTCAACGGCGTCAACGGCCTGCCGGGCAGCGCGACGCTGACGCTCGACGGCGAGGTGATCGGCGATGACGTGACATTCGGCGCGGCCTCGATGCCGGCGACGGTGGCCGCCAGCGAAAGCCTGGCCGCGATCGTTGCCAGCAGCGGATCGACCTTGCTCTGGCAGGTGGACAAGCAGCTGCTGTCGAGCGGGAAGGTCTATACCCTCTTCCTGCTGGGCAACACCACGACAGTGAACTCCGCGAGCCGGCTGCGCACCGACCGCTGAGGCGCGGCGCACTCAAGGGTTTCCCCCTCGGCATCCCACCGGCTCCAGGGGGATGTTTCGACAGTCGGCACGCGTATAGTCGATCGCATCCGGAGGGTGCGGCGATGTTGTTGCAGCGCGCGTTCAAGGCCGTTGATGTCCTGATGGTCGAGGACAACCCGGGCGATGTTCGCCTGACACGCGAAGCACTGCGCCGCAACGGGAACGACCTGCGCCTGCACCATGCCGAAGACGGCATCTCCGCGATGCAGTTCCTGCGCCGCGACGCCCCCTACGACGCCGCACCGCGGCCGGACCTGATCCTGCTCGACCTGAACCTGCCGCTGATGGGCGGCCGCGATGTCCTCGCGGCCATCAAGTCCGATGCGGCGTTGCGGTCCATCCCGGTGATCGTGCTGAGCACTTCGCAATCGGACGACGACGTGGCCCACGCCTACGACCTGCAGGCGAACTGCTTCATCACCAAGCCCGCCGACCTGCACGAGTTCAACCAGGTCATCCGCAACATCGAGCGCTTCTGGTTGCAGACCGTGTGCCTGACCGGGCGTGGAGGCGCGACATGAGCAGCCTTCGGGTGCTGCTGATCGAGGACAGCCCCGGCGACGCTCGCCTGATCAAGGACATGCTTTCGCTGTCGCGCACCGATGACTTCACGCTGAGCTGGTGCGAAACCCTGGATGCCGGCGCCCAGGCGCTGGCGGAGCGCTCTTTCGACGTGGTGCTGCTCGACCTCGGCCTGCCTGGCACCTGGGGCATCGAGACGATGCGGCAGTTGCTGGCACGGCCGGTGAAGGTGCCGGCGCTGGTGGTGATGAGCGGACTCAGCGACGAGGCGGTCGCATTGGAGGCGATCCAGTCCGGTGCGCAGGATTACCTGGTCAAGGGCGAGGTCACCGCGGAGTTGCTGTCGAGGGCGATTCGCTATGCGATCGGACGCCGGCAGGCCGAGGACCTGGTCCGGGCCCACACCGCCGAACTGGTGATCGCCCGTGACCGCGCGGAGGTGGCCAACCGGGCCAAGAGCGCGTTCCTGGCGGCGATGAGCCACGATCTGCGAACGCCGCTCAACGGCGTGCTGGGCTTTGCGCAACTGTTGCAGCGCGACAAGAACCTGACGCAGCGTCAGCAGGCGGGCGTGAACGCGATCCGCCAGAGCGGCGAGCACCTGCTGACGCTGATCAACGACATCCTCGACCTGGCGAAGATCGAGGCCGGCAAGTTCGAGCTGTGCCCGACGGTGTTCGATCTGGCTCGCTACCTCGATGGCCTGGTCGAGCTGATGGGGGTCAGGGCAAGGCAGAAGCCGGCCTTGCAGCTCGGTGCCGACTTGTCGAGCGGCCTGCCCGCGACGCTGCGTGCGGACGAGAAGCGGCTGCGGCAGGTGCTGCTGAACCTGCTCGACAACGCCGTCAAGTTCACCGAGCGCGGCGCGGTGACGCTGCGTGTGGGGCCGAGCGGGGCGCATGCGCTGCGCTTCGAGGTGCAGGACACCGGCGCAGGCATGGACGCCGCGCAGCTGTCACGGCTGTTCCAGCCGTTCGAGCAGGTGGGTGGGCTGGAGGATCGAAATCGTGGCACCGGGCTGGGCCTGGCGATCAGCCGGCAGTTCGTGCGCCTGATGGGCAGCGAGATTCACGTTCAGAGTGCGAAGGGAGAAGGCACGCGATTCTGGTTCGACCTGGCGATGGATGCCGTGGCTGGAGAAACGCCTGCCGCCGAATCGGCCCGCGGCTGCGTGATCGGCTACGCCGGGCCGCGCCGAAAGATCATGGTGGTCGACGACGTGGCGACCAACCGCGCTTTGCTGTTCGACATGCTGGACAGCCTCGGCTTCGAACTCTGCGAAGCCGGCGATGGCGCCGAGGCCCTGGCGCGGCTGGAAAGCAGCGCCCCCGACCTGATCCTGCTCGACATTCTGATGCCCCACGTCGGCGGGCTGGAAACCCTGGACCGGCTGCGCCGGACCCGGAGTCAGGTGTTCGTGATCGCGATCTCGGCGAGCGCTTCGATCGAGGACAAGGAACGCAGCCTGGCGGCCGGCGCCAATGCGTTCCTGACGAAGCCGATCAACCTGCAGGCCCTGATGGACCAGATGGGCGCGCTGCTGAACCTGGCGTGGATCCAGGAGGCCGGCGCGACACCATCGGCGTAGAGCCCCAGGGGTTCTCAGCGAAGGATGTTCTGCGTGCGGGCGACGGCCTCGGTCCGGTTGCGAACGTTCATCACCTTGAAGATGCGCGACAGGTAGTTGCGCACCGTGTTCGGCGAAATGTTCAGTTCGGTCGAGATGCGCTTGTTGGGCATGCCCTGGCAGACGCATTTCAGCACGGCCGCTTCGCGCGGCGCGAGGTCGTAGGCCGCGGCGAGGTTCTCTTCGGCGTAGGTGTGCTCGCTGGCCTCGATGTCGGAGGCGCCGGCGACATGCGTCATCTCGTCCTCGGTCGGCATGTACTTGTTGCCGCCGAGCAGCGAGGTCACCGCTTGCAGGATGTCGACCGCCGAGCGCGATTTGGGAATGAAGCCCGAGACGCCCACCGCCACCGCGCTCGACACGAAGCGCCGGGTGGTGTGCGTCGAGAACACCGCGATCGGCGGGCATGCCGGCAGCCTGCGCAGGAACACCACGCCGTTCAGGCTCGGACCGATGGGTGACGAGATGCCGAGCAGCACCAGGTCCACGGTTTCGTTCGAAAGGATGTTGCGCGCTGTCTGGAAATCGCCCGCGGCCAACGTGATCACCGGCCGCTCGAGCTTGTTCAGCAACAGGCTCACGGCGTCTCTGACGATCTCGTGGTCATCGACGATCAGAATCCTTGCTATTCCACTACTGCTGGTCATATCTGCCTCGATGTTGAAAGATGAGAGTCCGGTCCCTGGATCTTGGCGTGATGCCACCGTGCGGGGGCGTCAACTTGTAGGTTCAGGCGTGAGCCCTGATGCCGATGTTGGAACTGCCATGTGCAGGCAGCATGGGTGCTTCGTGCATGTTGTCTGCACATCCTGCGCCGCTTGTCTCTGAACGCTTGTGCGATGTGCCTGTGGCTTGCTCGCGCAGCACCGACAGCAAGGTGATGGACGGTCCGGAGATCTTGCCGCGCAGGCTCGCGGGGTCGTGCGCCTTGCTGGCTTGCCGGGCGCGAAGAATGTCTTCACGGCGGCGGGCCAGTGCGAGTTCGCTCTGCAGCAGGTCGATCTGGCTGTTGGCGTGCTGGAGGAACTCGCTGGTGGCGGCGCGTTGGGCGTCGAACTGGCGGCGCAGCAGCGACAGTCGGCGATCGAAGCACCGGCGGGTCTGCCACCAGATGGCGACCAGGGTCGGAAGGAGAAGCAGGCTGGCGGGCAGCAGCGTCGGCATGCTGGCCAAGGGGTTCGGAGAAAAATCCATGGTCTTTCCCGTTCGGTGCGAAGGACACTGGGGTTCAGCGGCCTTCAGGGTTGCGGTCTTCGGTGCGGTGAATGATCTCGATCCCGGCTGCGTTTGGCTATGGACGAATGCCGCGTCTGGTTCAGGTCAAAGTCAACAAATGCCAACTGCAATCGGTCACTGAAAAGGCACAAGGGTCTGGTTGAACTATCGATCGATTTGACCGCGAGCTCGATGAGCCCTTTGTCAACAATTGACAAGTGACCGGTGTCGTTTTGGCTGGGCCGGCGACACCGCCGGCGAGCGGTCGATCAGGTGTCGTCGCGCATCGCGCTGCGCACCAGCTGCAGTGCAGCCTTGGACTGGAACTGCTCTGCCAGGCGCTGCAGGCGCAGCGCGAAAGGGCGGCACGCGTCGGAGCTGGCTGCCAGCTCGGCGGCTTGCGCGGCAAGATCCTGCATGTTGCCGAACTCGGCCAGCCGCAGCAGCACTTCGAGTCGAGCGCGATCGGGCACTTCGCCGGATGCGGCGTCGCCGCTCGCATCCTCCGGCGAGGCACGCTGCGCGCTGTCGATTTCAAGCCACTCCAGCTGCAGCAGGCGGCCGATGGCGTTGATCAGGGCCGTCAGCGTGAACGGCTTGGGCAGGAAGGCATCGGCGCCGACGTCCAGCGTGTGCTGGTGGTCCGACGCCGAGGCGCTGGCCGAGATCGCGATGATGCGCACGTCGCGCAGCATCGGCATTTCGCGAATGCGCTGGGTGGTCTCGAAACCGTCCATCACCGGCATCACGCTGTCCATCAGGATCAGGTCGGGTCGGTGTTCGAGCGCGACCTGCAGCCCCGCGGCGCCGTCGGGCGCTTCGAGCATCTCGAATCCCTTGGCGCTCAGGAACGTGATCAGCGGCCTGCGATTGGCTTCGGTGTCGTCGATGACCAGCAGCTTGCGCGGCGGTCCGCGGTAGCCGGCGATGGTCTGGGCCATGCGGTCCAGCGCGGCTGTCGTGGTGAGGGCGGTCTGTTCGAGCGGCAGGTCGAGCTCGAAGCAAAAGTGGCTGCCATGCCCGATCCGGCTGCTGACGATGATGTCGCTGCCCATCAGCGCCACCAGCTGGCGGCTGATCGCCAGGCCCAGCCCGGTGCCGCCGAAGCGGCGCTGCACGTCGGCGGCCTGCTCGAAGGGCCGGAAGATGGCGCCCAGCTTGTCCGGATCGATGCCGATGCCGGTGTCGTGGATCTCGAAGCGCAGGCGGACTTCCTTCATGCTGCGGTGCGTCTCGTGGATCACCAGGGCGACTTCGCCGGCATCGGTGAACTTGACCGCGTTGCTCAGCAGGTTCAGCAGGATCTGGCGCAGCCGCGTGCTGTCCACCGAGACGGTGGTGCTCTCGCTGCTGTGGTCCTCGAAACGGAACCTCAACGCCTTTTCCTGGACCCGGATGCGGATGATGTCGGTGATCGCGCTGAGGAAGGTCTTCAGCATCACCGGCTCGGGGAAGAGTTCGAGGCGACCGGCCTCGATGCGCGACAGGTCGAGCAGGTCGTTGATCAGCAGCAGCAGGTGCTCCGCGCTCTGCTGGATGGTCCGCACGCCCTGCAGCTGTTCCCTGTCGAGCCGCGGATCGATCTGGAACAGCTGCGCGTAGCTCATGATTGCGTTCAGCGGCGTACGCAGTTCGTGGCTCATGTTGGCCAGGAAGCTGCTCTTGGCCCGGTTGGCGACCTCGGCCGATTCCTTCGCGGCGCGCAGCTCGGCGGTGCGCTCGCGCACGGTGATCTCGAGGTTGGTCTGGTTGAGCTGCAACTGCCCCAGCATCGCGTTGAACTGCTCGACGAGGTCGCCCAGTTCGTCCCGGCTGCGCCGCAACACACGGCGCGGCGGCAGCCCCTGATGGATGTCGCGCGCGACGCGGGCGAGGTCTTCGATCTGCGACAGGCTCGCATGGAGCAGCACGGTCGCGAAGATCAGCCCGATCGCGAGCGAGGCGCCCAGCGCGCTGAGCAGCGGCAGCGACTGCCGCTGCCACTGCGACACCGCCGTCGGTGCGACGCCGAACAGGCGCAGCTCGCCGGTGCGCACGCCGTCGAGCATGACGTCCAGCGAGACGGTCAGCGTCATGCCTTCCGGGCCGGGCTGCGGCTGCGGCGCGGCATACGAGGCGAACAGCCGCCCGCGTGCATCGTAGAGATCGGCGCGGGTGGCGGCGGTCTGGCCGCGCAGTGCCGACAGCGTCTCGCCGGCCGCTGCCGCGTTGCCGAAGGCCAGCGCGGCGGCCGTGCCCTCGGCCATCACGGCGGCCAGCGCCTGCATCTGCTGGCGCGCCGCGAGCTGCTGCTCGGCGATCTGCCGCCCGACCTGCCAGCTGCCGAGGGCGAGCAGCCCGCAGGCCAGGCTCACCGCGAGCAGCAGGACCGTCTTGCGGCGCAGCGGCAGGTGCTGGCGACCGAACCAGCGAGTCGCCCGGACGAGCCAGTTTCTCGAGGCGATATGCAGTCGTTGCATCACGGCGCCTTGTCTTGGTTGACGGAGCGGGCGAGCCGCAGCAGTTGCGGCGACAGCACCAGCCGGGCACGCTCGGCCTGCGCGAGGTTGATGTCGAACTGCATGCGCTGGTCGCCGGTGAACAGCCGGATCGTCCCGCCGCTGCCCAGGAACATCGGGTCGTCGCCGACGGTCAGCACCGGCAGCGATGCGACGGATTGCAGCAGCGCGCTGCGGTTTTCGGCCGTGCCCGAGACGTACAGCAGGTCGCAGCGGGCGGCGTCGGTTGCGCCGGCGGCGATGCGGCGCAGCCGCACGGGCCGCCCGCGCACCATCGTGTTGTCCGCCGACGAGAACGCCTCGTACAGCGAATCGCCGGCAGACACGCAGAGCCGGAACGAATCGGCCGGGGCGCCTTCAGGCCAGGCCGTGTAGCGCGCGAAGTTGAGGGTGAATGCGACGCGGATCACGTCGATGCGGGCGGTATCGACCTGTGCCGTCAGGCTGCCCAGAGGAAGGCTGCACAGGACGGCGGCCAAGCCGCGTCGCAGGATCTGCGCCGCGGTGTCGAGGAAGGTGGCGTGGTTCAGCAGGCGTCCCGGCAAGGCAGCATCGAAGGCCATCGTGGGGGGCCATCTTGCCATGGGGAAGCCCGTATCGCCGTGGCCATCGCATCACGGCTGCGCCAGGCTGCCGACATGCGGCGAGAGCGTGAAATGGAAGGTCGTTCCCTCGCCTGGCAGCGAGCTCACCCAGATGCGCCCGCCGTGGCGTTCGACGATCTTCTTGCACAGCGTCAGCCCGATGCCGGTGCCGTCGTACCGCGAGCGGCTGTGCAGCCGCTGGAACAGCACGAAGACCCGCTCGAAGTGGGCCGGGGCAATGCCGATGCCGTCGTCGCTGACGGTGAAATGCCAGGCATCGCCGTCGTGCCGGACGCCGACATGCACCTTCGGGCCCGGACCGCTGCGGAACTTGATCGCGTTGCCGATCAGGTTCTGGAACAGCTGCACCAGCTGGGTCTGGTCGGCCGCCACCACCGGCAGTTCGTCATGCGTCACGACGGCCTGGCTCTCCTCGACGGCGACGTGCAGGTTGCGCAGCGCGAGTTCGAGCACCTCGGTGCACGGCGTCTGCTGCAGAGGCCGTTCCTTGCTGACCAGGCGCGAGTAGTGGAGCAGGTCGTTGATCAGCTTCTGCAGCCGTTTCGCGCCGTCCACCGCATAGCCGATGAACTCGCGGCCGTCGTCGTCGAGCCGGTCCTGGTAGCGCTCCTCGACCAGCTGCAGGTAGCTCGCGATCATCCGCAGCGGCTCCTGCAGGTCGTGGGAGGCCACATAGGCGAGTTGCTCCAGCTCGATGTTCGAGCGTCGCAAGGCCGCCTGCGTCAGCTCGTGGGCCGCGATCTCCTCGCGCAGACTGGCGTTGCGGGCCTCGACGCGGCGCTGCAGCTGGTGCAGCGTCAGGTGCAGCCGCATGCGGGCGATGACCTCCGCGACGTCGAGCGGCTTGGTCACGTAGTCGACTGCACCGACCGAGAAGCCGGTGAGCTTGTCGGGCGTCTCCGCGAGCGCCGTCATGAAGATCACCGGGATGTGGCTCGACGCCGGGGAGGCCTTCAGCCGGCGGCAGGTCTCGAAGCCGTCGAGCCCGGGCATCATCACGTCGAGCAGGATCAGGTCCGGATGGACCAGCGCGGCGCGTTCGATCGCGTCCTCGCCGTCCTGCGCGACGGCGACGCGGTAGCCGTGGTGCGTCAGGAAGCGGGCGGCAGCTTCCAGGTTCGCCGGCAGGTCGTCGACCACCAGGATCGTCTGCGCGCCCGGCGACGCGTCATCGGCGTCGTGCGGCGGTGTCTGGGTTCGCGGCGGCTCGTGCAGTGTCATGGCGCTCACAGGGTGGCTCCGGCAGGGGCATCGGCAGCGTGCGCATCGATGCGGAAGGTTTCGACATGCGAGCGCAGCGCGTCGGACGAGGTGCGCAGCGAGCGCACCGCCTCGGCCGTCCGGTCGATCCGGCCGGTGCTCTGCTGCGCGCCTTGTTCCAACGACACCAGCGCGGCGTCGACGTTGCCGATGCAACGATTCTGCTCGTCGGCGGCGTTCGAGATCGATCCGAGCAAGCCCGTCAGCTGTTGCGCGTTGGCGACCAGCTCGTTCATCTTCAGGCTCGCGTCGCTGCTGATGCGCGTGCTGCTCTCGACCCGCTGCACATTGGTGTCGATCAGGCCGCGGATCTCGCGTGCGGCCGACGCCGAACGATCGGCCAGCGTGCGCACCTCGGCCGCCACCACCGCGAAGCCCTTGCCGGCCTGTCCGGCGCGGGCCGCCTCGACGGCCGCATTCAACGCCAGCAGGTTGGTCTGGAACGCGATCGTGTCGACGACGCGCGTCACGTCGGCGATCGTGGTCGACAGTTCCCGCAGCTCGGCCATCGTCTGCACCTGGCTTTGCACCGCATGCTGGCCGGCATGCGCGGCCTGCACGTTCGCATCGCACAGGCGGGCCGCGGTGTCGACCACCGTGCGGGTGTGCCCCGCGGCGCGCGAGATCCGCTGCATCGCGCTCGCGCATTGCTGCATGTGGCCGAGCGATTCGACGTTGCCGGCCACCAGCTGGCGGGCATGGCCTTCGAGGCGGGCGCTGGCGTCGAGCACGTGGCCGCTCACGCGGCGCACGTCGCCGACGATGCCCGAGAACGACTGCTGCAGTGCCTTTGCGGCGGTGATGAGGCGCGCCGCTTCGTCGGTGCCCCAGGCCGTCGGCGCGCCGGTCAGGTCGCCATGCTGCATGCGCGCCATGTGGCGGGCGATCACCTCGAGCCCGCCCTGGGTGGCCAGGCGGAACGACCAGAACAGGTAGGCGGCGAGCAGCAGGCTGCCCAGCAGCATCGAGATCACGGTGTTGCGGCGCACGCCGGTGTCGTGCAACCGTTGCTGGAGCATCCGTTCGGTGGCCGACAGTGCCTGCCCGTTCAAGGCCCAGTAGCCGTCGAACGCGCGCGTGCCGGCCGCCTTGAAGCGTGCCGCGTCGCCCTTGACCGCAGGGCCCAGCAGGTAGCGGCGCGACAGCCCGCGCAGCTCGGAGGCGCCGGGCATGGCCTTGTCGACGCCGAGTTCGGCGCGCAACGGCTCGCTCAGCCTGAAGGCCTTGTCGAGGTGGTCGGACACCTGGGCCTCGAGGTACTCCATCACCGGCAACGCGTCCGACAGCAGACGTTGCTGCGGCGCGGAAATCTCGCCGGCCGCCAGGGCCTGGCTGCCCAGCGACAGCGCCTGTCCGATCCGGTCGGCCAGTTCCGGCACGGCGGCCACGGCACCGGCGACGATGCGGCCGGTGGTCAGGTCGGGGTCCTGCGACAGGCCGGACTGCTCCATCACGATCCGCACCAGCGCCTGCTGGTCGGCGACCAGCTGCGTGTAGCGTTCGTACAGTTCGGTCGCGTCGGCGCCGCGCGCCGGCGCGGCCGGCAGGTCGGCGGCCAGGGCCTGGAACGGTGCGGCCGCGTCGAAGACGTCGGCCATGGCCCGGTGCTTAGCCTGCAGCCGTGCATGCAGTTGCCGGTAGTCCTCCTGGTCCTTCGACCAGCTGCCGGCCGCGTCGAGCCCGGCCGCCTGCATCGCGCGCAGGCGCTGGGCCTGCGTGAATTGAACCAGCGGCAGCGCGTCGCGCAGGTAGCGCAGGCCGTGCAGCTCGCGCTCGGTGGCGACCGACGCGGCGGCCATGTCGCGCAGGTAGACGGTGCCGAGCATCGTGATCGGCACCATGAACACCGCCGAGATCATCAAGGCCTTGGCGTTGAAGGACAGGTGGCGGAACAGGCGGACACCGGGCGCCCAGACGCCGTGGTAGCGGAAGAACTCCAGCACCCCGCCCGGTGGCGCGGCATGCCTCGACACGGCGCGCTGCTCGGCAGGGCGGACCGACGCTGGCAGGCCGTCGGCGGTGGCGGGTGTCGCGGATGACATGGGTACTGCTTCCTGTTCCAGGGGATCACGCGTCGGAACATTTGTGTTGCCGACTGTTGACAAATATCGCCGCCCGCGACGCTTTGGTGAACGCTTCATTTGTCAACGAATGACAACTGACGGAACCGTCGCCGCGCTGGACGGCCAGTTGGCAGTTGTTGACAAAGCAGGGGTCCGTTTGGCGCGCACGGCGACGAAAACCGGTTCACATTTCCGTCGCACGTTGTTCCCCCAAAGAAAGGAATTCATCATGAGCTGGATGCGTCCGTGGGCCCTGGCCCTGTGTCTGTCGACCCTGGGATGGGGCGCTGCCGAGGCGGTCGACGACCCGCAGATGGCGACGCCGCAAGACCGGCAGTGGCTGCTGCCCGACCTGCCGCCGCACCCCGACGACAACGTGCCGAGTGCCGCCCGCGTCGAACTCGGCAAGATGCTGTTCTTCGACGCCCGCCTGTCGTCGGAGCGCAACCTGTCGTGCGCCGGTTGCCACAGCCCGCTGTATGGCTGGTCCGACGGCCTGGGCACGGCGAAGGGCTTCCGCAGCAAGGTGCTTGGCCGGGCGTCGCCGACCATCGTCAACGCTGGCTACAACACCATCCAGATGTGGGACGGCCGCCGCGCGACGCTGGAGCACCAGGCGATGGGACCGATGGAATCGATGGACGAGATGGCGATGAACCTCGACGCGCTGTTCGCGTGGCTGGCCGTCAACCCGGCCTACCGGGCCGCATTCGCCGCGGCCTACCCGGGCGAGCCGATCGACAAGACGACGACCTCGAAGGCGATCGCGGCGTTCGAGCGCACGGTGGTCAGCAACGATTCGCCGTTCGACCGCTGGCTGCGCGGCGATCGCCTTGCAATGACGGCCTCGCAGGTGAAAGGCTTCCGGCTGTTCACCGACCCGAACAAGGGCAATTGCGCCGGCTGCCACCAGGCGCCCAACTTCACCGACAACGGCTTCCACAACATCGGCCTGGCCTCGTACGGCCAGGAGAACCCCGACGTCGGCCGCTTCGCGATCAAGCCGGTGCCGTCGCTGAAGGGAGCGTTCAAGACGCCGACGCTGCGCGACGTGGCGCTGACCGCGCCGTACTTCCACGACGGGTCCGCGACGACGCTGCTGGAGGTCGTTGCGCACTACAACCGCGGCGGTGCGGTCCGCACCAACGTGTCGGCGAGCGTGAAGCCGCTGTCGCTGTCGAACGACGAGATGCGCGACATCGTCTCCTTCATGGAGGCGCTGACCACGCCGGCCAGGCCGTTCACGCTGCCCCGGTTGCCTGCCAACTGAACGCCGAGGAGTCTTCCATGCAGTTCCCGCAGTTCCATTCCAGGAGGGCAGCCGCCGGCGCCGTCGTCGCGACGGCCGCCTGCCTGTTCGCCGCCCTGCCGGCGCAGGCGGCCGAGCATGTGCTGGTGCAGAAGGGCAAGGCGTTCTCCGTCAAGAAGCTCCAGGTGAAGGTGGGCGACACCGTCAAGTTCGTCAACGAGGATCCGTTCGCGCACAACGTGTTCTCGCTGTCCGATGCGAAGAGCTTCGACCTCGGCTCGTTCGGGCAGGGCGGCTCGAAGACGATCACGTTCGACAAGCCCGGCACGATCGAGGTCGAGTGCGCGGTCCACCCGGACATGCGCATGGTGATCGAGGTCGGCAAGTGAGGCCCCACGACAGCCGGGCGCTGTGGATCGGGGTGCTGGTCCTGGCGTGCCTGCTGAGCTGGGTCGGTGGCGTGCATGCGCAGGACGCCGCCCACCCGAAGCGGAACGCGCCGATCCCGTTGAGCCGCGCGGCGTCGGTGCCGGCCGACGGCCCCACGCTGCCGCGCGACAGCCGCGAGGCGGCGGTGTTTCGCGGCGGGCTGGTGTTCGCGAACTACTGCGTCACCTGCCACGGCATCAACGCCGACGGCAATGGCCGGGCGGCCCGCCTCTACGACCCGCGACCGGCCAACCTGCGGGTCACGGACAAGAACGACGCCTACCTCGGCCTGATCGTCAAGCTGGGCGGGCAGGCGATGGGTCGCTCGCCGTTCATGCCGCCGTGGGGCGCCGAGCTGACCGAAGAGCAGATGCGCGACATCGTCGCCTACGTGCGCTCGCTGAACCTGCGGGCCGACGCGACGCCGTAGCGTTGACATGCGTTTGCGGCCTGGGCGCCGGGCCGCCACGGGCCACGAAGGGCCCCTTCGTGGCCCAAGCCGGCACGCATCACCCTCGGGGATCGGTCGACGTACCCGTCGAACGACGGGTCGTCCTCCTCAGCCCTGCGCCCAGAACACTGCGAACCAGCCCTGCGGGTCGGTCCAGTGCTGCATCTGGCGGAAGCCCGATTCGCGCAGCAGCGCCTCGAAATCCGGCACCGTGTACTTGTACGAGCTTTCGGTGTGGATGCGCTCGCCGGCCCCGAAGTGCCGCGTGTGCCCGGCCCAGCGCACATCGAGCTCGCGCACGGCCTGCAGGTGCATCTCGACGCGCGACAGCTCGGTGTCGAAACGGGCCACGTGCTGCCAGTCGGGCAGTTGGAAGTCGGTGCCGATGCGCCGGTTCAGGTGCGGCAGCAGGTTGCGGTTGAACGCCGCGGTGACGCCGAGCGCATCGTCGTAGGCAGCTTCCAGCAGGTGTGCCGGCTTCACCAGGTCGATGCCGATCAGCATGCCGCCGCCGCGCGCCTGTTCGCGAGCGCCGGCCAGCAGCCGCGACGCCTGCTCCGGCGTGAAGTTGCCGATGCTCGAGCCGGGGTAGAAGAACACCGGCCGGTCGCGCAGCAGCTCGGTCGGCAGCACCAGCGCATTCGCGAAGTCCATGCCGAGGCCGGTGACGTTCAGCGCCGGGTGGGCACGCTGCACGCCGGCCAGTGCTTCGCGCAGGAAGTCGACCGAGATGTCGATCGCGACATAGCGCGACGGCTTGAACTCGGGGAACAGCCGCACCGCCTTCGCGCAGTTGCCGGCGCCCAGGTCGATCAGCGTCATGCCGCGGCCGATCGCGTCGGCCATCTCGCCGGCGTGCCGCTCGAAGATGGCGGCCTCGGTGCGCGTCGGGTAGTACTCCGGCAACTCGGTGATCGCCTCGAACAGGTGCGAGCCCAGGCTGTCGTAAAAATACTTGGGTGCCACTTCGGCCCGTGCCTTCAGCAACCCGGCCGTCACCTCGGCCAGCGTCGCCGTCTCGGGCGGCAGCTTGTTCTGCATGAACTGCGGCTGCAACGGTGCACCGCGGCTCGGCAGGCCGACCAGTGCGGGGCGGCGGCCAGCGCCGCCGGGGGGCGTATCACGGCGGGAATCTCTCAATGCCAACAACGGGTCCATGCAGGTCTCCTCGGGGGTGGGGGGCATCTTGCCGGATGCCCCCGAAGTTTGTCGACCGAAGGCCGTAGGACTTACAGCCGTCGAGGTGTAGGAATGCGACGCCTGGACCCACTCCGCGGCGCAGCCATAATCCGGGCCGGGCCGTTGCTCGTGAACCTCACCTGGAAGCGCATTCGATGCAGATCGGTTTTTCCATCAACGAAGTGCTTTGCCTGCTGAGCCTCGCCACCGGCGCCTGCTGGTTCGCGTGGCGCCGCCGCCTCGCGCGCTTGCCCGCGCCGACGCGCAAGCCGCTGTGGGTCAGCTTCGGCGCTGAGCTGTTCTTCGTGGTGGCGCTGATGTTCACCTGCCGCGTCGCGGTGGCCGACTGGCCGAAGGTGCCGTCCGGCTCGATGGAGCCGACGCTGCGGGTCGGCGACTACCTGCTCGTCAACCACCTGGCCTATGGCCCGCGCCTGCCGTTCACCAACACCGCGATCGAGTTCGGCAAGCCGCAGCGCGGCGACGTCGTCGTGTTCCGCTTCCCGCGCAACGTCTCCGAGTTCTACGTGAAGCGGCTGATCGGCATGCCCGGCGACGTGGTGCGCTTCCAGGACGGCGCGGTCAGCATCAACGGCGCGCCGTTCCAGGTCGAGCCGGTCAGCGATGGCAGCGAGACCGGCGTGCGCGAGGAAGACCGCGGCCAGTGGCTGCAGAACGAATCGCTGCCCGGGCGCGACCACCTCATCAAGATCAACCCGTTCGTGATGGGCAGCATGCAGGTCGACCTGCAACAGCCCGAGCTCGGCCGGCACTGCGTGAACGAACGGCGCGGCGCCTGGCACTGCACGGTGCCGCCGGGCCAGTACATGATGCTGGGCGACAACCGCGACAACTCCGAAGACTCCCGCCGCTGGGGCTTCCTGCCGCATTCCGAGGTGTATGGCAAGGCGGTGCGCGTGCTGTTCAACCTGTCCGACATGTCCCGCTTCTGGACTCCGCTGTGAGCGCGCCTGTGCAGACTGCTTCATCGACCGATCTGCAAGGCAAGCGCATCGTGCTCGGCCTGACCGGCGGCATCGCCTGCTACAAGGCCGCGGAGCTGACGCGCGCGCTGGTGAAGGCCGGCGCATCGGTGCAGGTGGTGATGACCGAGGCGGCCGAACAGTTCATCACGCCGGTCACGATGCAGGCGCTGTCGACGCGGCCGGTGTTCACCAGCCAGTGGGATGCGCGCGAGGCCAACAACATGGCCCACATCAACCTGACGCGCGAGGCCGATGCGGTGCTGATCGCGCCAGCCAGCGCCGATTTCATCGCGCGGCTGGTGCAGGGTCGCGCCGACGACCTGCTGAGCCTGCTGTGCCTCGCGCGGCCGATCGAGCGCTGCCCGCTGCTGGTGGCGCCGGCGATGAACCGCGAGATGTGGGCGCACCCGGCGACGCAGCGCAACCTGGCGCAGCTGCGCGCCGACGGCGCCACCGTGCTCGGCCCCGGCAACGGTGACCAGGCCTGCGGCGAGATCGGCGACGGCCGCATGCTCGAACCGCTGGAGCTGCTGGAGGACGTGGTGTCGTTCTTCGCGCCGAAGCACCTGCGCGGGCAGCGCCTGCTGATCACCGCCGGGCCGACCTTCGAGCCGATCGATCCGGTGCGCGGCATCACCAACCGTTCCAGCGGCAAGATGGGTTTCGCGATCGCCCGCGCTGCGCACGAGGCCGGGGCCGAGGTCACGCTGGTGGCGGGCCCGGTGCACCTGCCGACGCCGCGCGGCGTGCGACGCATCGACGTGCAGACCGCGCAGCAGATGTTCGACACGGTGCTGCCGCTCGCGGCGCAGCACGGCGTGTTCGTCGCGACCGCGGCGGTGGCCGACTGGCGCCCGGCCTCGCTGTCGGACCACAAGATCAAGAAGAACGGCAGCAAGGTCGCGCCGACCTTCGAGTTGACCGAGAACGCCGACATCCTGGCCGCCGTCGCGAAGCTGCCGGACCGGCCGTTCTGCGTCGGCTTCGCGGCCGAGAGCCACGACCTGGCGAAGCACGCCCGCGAGAAGCTCGAGCGCAAGAACGTGCCGCTGGTCGTCGGCAACCTCGGGCCGGCCACCTTCGGGCGCGACGACAACGCGCTGCTGCTGGTCGACGCCCGGGGTGAACGCCAGTTGCCGCATGCCGACAAGCTGACGCTCGCGCGCACGCTGGTGCAGGAGATCGCGGTGCGGCTGGCTTCCTCCTCTTCCGTTTCCAACCCCCGACCCGCATGACCCCGATCGATCTGAAGGTGCTCGACCCGCGCATGGCCGAGCAGCTGCCCACGTACGCGACCCCCGGCAGCGCCGGCCTCGACCTGCGCGCCTGCCTCGACGCGCCGCTGGTGCTCGAGCCCGGCCAGACGCAGCTGATTCCCACCGGCCTGGCGATCCACGTTGCCGACCCCGGGCTGGCGGCGATCATCCTGCCGCGCTCCGGGCTGGGCCACAAGCACGGCATCGTGCTCGGCAACCTGGTCGGGCTGATCGATTCCGACTACCAGGGCCCGCTGATGGTGAGCTGCTGGAACCGCGGCCAGGCGGCCTTCACGATCGCGCCGATGGAGCGCATCGCGCAGCTGGTGATCGTGCCGGTGGTGCAGGCGAGCTTCCGGGTGGTGGACGAATTCGGCGCGTCGGATCGCGGGGCAGGCGGCTTCGGCTCGACCGGCAAGCACTGATTCTCCACGGCGCCGCGAAATCTTCGCGGCGGCCGGCGGCGCGTTTACCGACCCGCAATAAACTCGTCGAAATGCTTTGATAGGCTAAGCATCTCGACCCGTCCTGCGAAGGCATCGCCCCGCCGTGGCCTCTCCTGCCAAGCCCGCCAAGCCAGAACCGACCGCTCCGCTGCCCGACGCCAGCCGCGTCGCCGCCGAGGTATTGAGCGTCGTCCCCGACGTGATGAACGCGATCCGCATGGGCATGCGCGGCAACCTGGATGCCGGGCTGTCGGTGCCGCAGTTCCGCTGCCTGGGCTTCATCGGCCGGCATGCCGCCTGCTCGATCAGCGACGTGGCCGGCTTCCTCGGCGTCACGCTGGCCACCGCGTCGTCGATGGTCGACCGGCTGGTCCGTGCCGACTACGTGTCGCCCACCACCGCGCAGGCCGACCGCCGCCGCACCGAGCTGCGGCTCAGCGCCGAAGGCAAGTCGCTGCTCGACGGCATCCGCCGCGGCGCCCGCGCCGACCTCGCGAAGACGCTGTCCGACGCCAGCCCGGCGGACCTGGCGGTCGTGATGCAGGGGCTGGCCATCCTGAAGGCCAGGTTCGTCCATGACTGAGACCGCACCCACCGCGCCCCCGTCCGCCGCGCGCATCGAGGCCGTGGCCGCGGCGCGCCGGCGCTTCCGCCGCCTGTTCGGCGCGGTGATGCTGCCGATGTTCCTGGCCGCCGTCGACCAGACCCTGCTCGCCACCGCGACGCCGGTGATCAGCCGCGAATTCGGCGGGCTGCGCGACACCTCGTGGCTGGCCGTCTCGTACCTGCTGGCGTCGGTGATCGTCGTGCCGCTGTACGGCCAGCTCGGCGACCAGTTCGGCCGCCGCAAGCTGCTGTCGCTGGCCACCGCCGTGTTCGCGCTCGGCTCGCTCGGCTGCGGCCTGGCGACCGGCCTGTGGTGGCTGGTCGCCGCACGCACGCTGCAGGGGCTGGGCGGCGGCGGGCTGATGACGCTGTCGCAGGCGCTGATCGGCGAGGTCGTCTCGCCGCAGCGGCGCGCGCGCAGCCAGGGCTGGTTCGCGATCGTCTTCACGCTGGCCAGCGTCGGCGGACCGGTGATCGGCGGGCTGGTGGTGCACCACGCCAGCTGGCGCTGGCTGTTCCTGGTCAACCTGCCGCTGTGCGCGCTGGCGCTGTGGCGGCTGCATGCGCTGCGCGCCGACGACGTGCTGCACGAGCGCAAGGGCCCGCCCGACCTGCAGGGCATGCTGCTGTTCGCGCTGGCGATGGGGCTGAGCCTGTTCTGGCTGTCGTCGGCCGGGCACCGCTTCGACTGGCTCTCGGCCACCAGCGCCACCCTGCTGGCGGCCACCGCGGGCCTGTGGGCGCTGCTGCTGCGTGTCGAGCGCCTGTCCGCGCGACCCTTCCTGCCGATCGAGCTGGTGCGGCTGCCGCCGGTGCGCTACGCGGTGCTCACCGTTGTCGGCTTCGCGTCGGCGATGTTCGCGATGGTGTTCTACCTGCCGATCTACCTGCAGCTGTCGCTGCATGCCGACGCCGCCGAGGCCGGCCTGCTGCTGCTGCCGCTGACGGCCGGCATCGTCGGCGGCGCGACGCTGACGTCGCGGCTGATCGTCTGGACCGGCCGCCCGACGGCGATCCCGGTCGGCGGCCTGCTGCTGGCCGCCGCCGGCCTGCTCGGCATGGCGCTGCTGCCGCCCGACAAGCGCATGCTGATCGCGCTCGGCTTCGCCACCGGGCTCGGCCTGGGCAGCGTGATGTCGGTGATGCAGATCGTGACGCAGACGGCTTCCGGCCCGGCGCGGCTGGGGGCCGCGGCGGCCACGATGTCGCTGGCGCGCACGCTCGGGTCCTCGATCGGCGCGAGCGCATTCGGCGCGCTGATCTTCGGGTTGATGGGGAGCAGCGACGCGCTGCATGCGGCGCAGGATCCGCATGCGCAGCAGGACCTGCGCATCGCGTTCGAGATCGGCTTCGCCTGCGCCGGCGCCGTCTGCGTGCTGGCCGCGTGGGCCGCCAGCCGGGTGCCGCCGCTTCGTTTCGATGCCTCGGCCCCGGGCCGCGCCGACCTGGCCGACTGATTCGACGATGACGCTGACGACTTTGACGACTTTGACGATGGGCTGTTCATGAACAAGAGCTTGGTGGGATGGGTGGTGGCCGCGGTGGTCGTGGTGGCGGGCGTCGGCTACGGCCTGGCCTCGCGCGGCAAGGGTGAAGGCCCGGGCGGTGCGGCCGCGCCGTCGGCCGCCGCGTCGGGCGCGCCGGTCAGCGTCAGCACCGTGCGGGCGCAGCGGCGCGACTACGAGGTCACGCTCGAAGCCACCGGCAGCGTCACCGCGCTGAACAGCGTCGACATCCGCCCGCAGGTCGCCAGCACCATCACGCAGGTGCACATCAAGGAAGGCCAGTTCGTGAAGGCCGGCGAGCTGCTGTTCACGCTGGATGCGCGCACCGACGAGGTCAACGTCGCGAAGGCGCAGGCCCAGCTCGAGAAGGACCTGGCGTCGCTGGCCGACGCGCAGCGCCAGCTGACGCGCAGCAAGGACCTGCTGGCGCAGAACTTCGTCTCGCAGAGCGCGGTCGACAGCAGCCAGACGCTGGTCGAGGGCCAGCAGGCGGTGGTGTCGTCCGACCGCGCGGCGCTGGCCGCCGCGAAGGTGGCGCTCGGCTACAACCGCATCGTCGCCCCCGGGGCCGGCCGCGCCGGCGCGATCAACGTGTTCCCCGGCAGCTCGGTGCAGCCGGCCACCAGCACGCTGGTCACGCTGACGCAGATCGACCCGATCGCGGTCGGCTTCAACCTGCCGCAGCGCAACCTCGGCGAGGCGCTGCGCAACCTGCAGTCGGGGCGCGGCGTCGTCACCGCCGTGCTGCCCGAGGGACGCGGCACGCTGACCGGCAAGCTGCAGTTCGTCGACAACAACATCGACGCATCGTCCGGCACCGTCAAGGTGAAGGCGGTGTTCGACAACAAGCAGCAGACGCTGTGGCCCGGCGCCTTCGTCAGCGTGCGGCTGGTGGTCGAGACGCTGAAGGACGCGACCGTGGTGCCGCAGGCCTCGCTGATCCAGGGCCCGCGCGGCAACATCGTCTACGTGGTCGACGACGGCAACAAGGCCGTCGCGCGCCCGATCGTCGTCGTGCAGGCGGCCGGCACCGAGGCGGTCGTCACCGGCGTGAAACCCGGCGAGCGTGTCGTGGTCGACGGCCGCCAGAACCTGCGCCCGGGCGCACCGGTGGCCGAACGGGCCGCCAGCGGCGCCGCGGGGAAGGGGGCCGCGGCCGGCGCTTCCGCCACGTCAGCCACCTCGCCGACATCGGGGGTGACACCATGAACCTGTCCGAGCTGTTCATCCGCCGCCCGGTGATGACGGTGCTGCTGAACGCCGCCATCGTCGTCGCCGGCGTGATCGCGTACACGCGCATCCCGGTGGCTGCGCTGCCGAGCTACAACACGCCGGTGATCAATGTGTCGGCGGCGCTGCCGGGCGCGAGCCCCGAGACGATGGCCACCTCGGTCGCGCTGCAGCTGGAGAAGCAGTTCCAGACCATCCCCGGCCTCAGCGTGATCAGCTCGGCCAACACGCTGGGCAGCACCACGGTGACGCTGGAGTTCGACGAAGGCCGCGACATCGACGCCGCCGCGGTCGACGTGCAGGCCGCGCTGCTGCGCGCGCAGCGCCAGCTGCCGCAGGACATGACCAGCCCGCCGTCGTACCGCAAGGTCAACCCGGCCGATGCGCCGGTGCTGCTGATCGCGCTGACCTCGCCGTCGCTGAACCTGTCGGACCTGAACGATTTCGCCGAGCACCTGATCTCGCCGTCGCTGTCGACGCTGGCCGGCGTCGCGCAGGTCAACATCTACGGCCAGAAGCGCTATGCGGTGCGGGTGCGGGTGCAGCCCGATGCGCTGGCCGCGCGCAACATCAGCCTCGACGAGCTGAACGCCGCGCTCGGCGCGGCCAACGCCAACACGCCGGTCGGCACGCTGGAAGGCCCGAAGCAGACGCTGACGCTGCAGGCGAACCGCCAGCTGCGCAACGCCGCCGAGTTCGCCGAGCTGATCGTCAGCAACCGCAACGGCAACCCGGTGCGGCTGAAGGAGGTCGCGTCGGTCGAGGACAGCTACGAGACGGTGAAGACCTTCGCCAGCTACAACGGCGAGCCGTCGATCACGCTGGCCATCCTGCGCCAGCCCGACGCCAACACCGTCAAGGTCGTCGACGCGGTGCGCGCTGCGCTGCCGGGCTTCCAGGCGCAGCTGCCGCAGTCGGTGCGCATGAACCTGGTCAACGACCGCTCGGTGTCGGTGCGCGAATCGCTGCACGACGTGACGCTGACGATGCTCGGCACCATCGTGCTGGTGGTGCTGGTGATCTTCCTGTTCCTGCGCCGCTTCGTCGCGACCGCGATCCCGACGCTGTCGCTGCCGGTGTCGCTGGTCGGCGCGATCGCGCTGCTGTGGGGCTTCGGCTACACGCTCGACAACATCTCGCTGCTCGGGCTGACGCTGGCGGTCGGCCTGGTGGTCGACGACGCGATCGTGATGCTCGAGAACATCATGCGGCACGTCGAGCATGGCGAGGCGCCGTTCGGCGCGGCGCTGCGCGGCTCGCGCGAGGTCGGCTTCACCATCATCTCGATCTCCACCTCGCTGATCGCGGTGTTCATCCCGATCTTCTTCATGCCGGGCGTGATCGGGCTGCTGTTCCACGAGTTCGCGGTGATCGTGTCGCTGGCGATCATCGCGTCGGCCTTCGTCTCGCTGACGCTGGTGCCGATGCTGGCCAGCCGCTTCCTGACCGACGATGCGCACAAGAAGGCGCCGGGCGCGCTGGTGCGCTCGTTCGAACGCGGCTTCGACCTGCTGCTCGGCGCGTACTCGCGCTCGCTCGACGTCGCGCTGCGGCACCGGGTGGCGGTCGTGACGGTCGCGCTGGTCACCTTCATCGCGACCGGCTGGCTGTTCGCAAGCATCCCGAAAGGCTTCTTCCCGCAGGAGGACATCGGCCAGCTCAGCGTGCAGACCGAGGCGTCCGAGGACACCTCGTTCCCGGAGATGGTGCGGCTGCAGGACCGCGTCGCGACCATCATCCGCGACGACCCGAACGTGCAGACCGTCAGCTCGTTCAACGGCGGTGGCGGCGCGCAGAACACCGGCCGCATGTTCGTCAACCTGAAGCCGCATGCGCAGCGCGACGACATGACGAAGGTGGTCGAGGGGCTGCGCCGCAAGCTGCGCGACGTGGCCGGCATCACCGTCTTCATGCGCCCGATCCAGAACCTGCAGCTCGGCGGCCGCCAGAGCAAGGCGCAATACCAATACATCCTGCAGAGCGTGAAGGCCGACGAGCTCAACGACTGGGCGCAGAAGCTGCAAACGAAGCTGCGTGCCGACCCGCTGTTCCGCGACGTCACCAGCGATTCGCAGCTGCGCGGGCTGCAGGCCTCGCTGAGCATCGACCGCGACCGCGCCAACACGCTCGGGGTGTCGATCGACGCGCTGCGCTCGGCGCTGTTCAGCGCGTTCGGCGAGCGGCAGGTGTCGACCATCTACACCAGCGTCGACAGCTACCAGGTGATCATGGAGGTGGCGCCCGGCGCCAAGCAGGACGAGAGCGCGTTCAACAACATCTACGTGCGCTCGACCAGCGGCACGCTGGTACCGATGTCGAGCTTCGCGACCGTCGCGCGCACCGTCGGGCCGACCTCGATCAACCACGTCGGCCAGCTGCAGGCGGTGACGGTGTCGTTCAACCTCGCGCCCGGCGCGGCGCTCGGCGACGCGACCGGCAAGATCGAGCACTACCGCGAGGAGATCGAGCTGCCGTCGTCCATCATCACCAGCTACGGCGGCGATGCGGCGGTGTTCAAGAGCTCGCAGGGCAGCCAGGCGATCCTGATCGTCGGCGCGCTGCTGGTCATCTACGTGCTGCTGGGCGTGCTGTACGAAAGCTACATCCACCCGCTGACGATCCTGGCCGGGCTGCCGTCGGCGGCGGTCGGCGCGCTGCTGACGCTGAAGCTCTTCAACCTCGACCTGACGCTGATCGCGACCATCGGCATCCTGCTGCTGATCGGCATCGTCAAGAAGAACGCGATCATGATGATCGACTTCGCGCTCGACCAGCAGCGCACGCAGGGCATGGCGCCCGAGCAGGCGATCCGCGAGGCCTGCGTGCTGCGCTTCCGGCCGATCATGATGACGACGCTGGCGGCGTTGATGGGGGCGCTGCCGATCGCGATGGGGCTGGGCGCCGGTGCCGAGCTGCGCCAGCCGCTCGGGCTGGCGGTGGTCGGCGGGCTGGTGTTCTCGCAGGCGATCACGCTCTACATCACGCCGGTGATCTACCTGTACCTCGACCGCTTCAGCGGCAAGGGGCCGGTGACGGCGCCGGAGGGCGCCGCCCAGGTGTAGCGTTCAGTGCAGGTGTGAATTCGACGGCGCCGTCGTCATGATGCTCAACGCCGGCGAGCCGACGGTGCCGGCCGCGATCTCTTCTTCGGTGGCCTCGCGCACATCGCGCACCTTCAGGTCGAGGCGCAGCGCGATGCCGGCCAGCGGGTGGTTGCCGTCCAGCACCACGTGGGTCGGGTAGACCTCGGTCACGGTGTAGACGGCCTCGGGCGACAGGCCTTCTGTCGTCGCGCCTTCGGGTGGGCCGTCGAACTGCATGCCGACGTCGACCTGCTCCGGGAAGATCGAGCGCTCTTCGAAAAACACCAGCTCGGGCTGGTAATCGCCGAAGGCCTGCTCGGGCTCGAGGTGCAGCTTGGTTTCGTAGCCGGCTTCCTGGCCGATCAGCGCTTCTTCGACCTTCGCGAGCAGGTCGTCGCCACCGACGAAGAACTCGACCGGGGCGTCCAGTTCGTCGATCAGCTGGCCTTGGGCGTCTTCCAGCCGCCACGTGAGGGCGACGACGCAGGGGTTCGTGATGAGCATCCGGGAATGATCGCACAGGCATCGCACAATCGTCGGATGCCCGCACCGACCGCAACCCCTCCCACGCCCGGCGTTTTCGCGCCCGGCAGCACCCGTCCCGCCAACCTGCTGGGCGGCCTGTCGCCCGCCGCCTTCATGCGCCGCCACTGGCAGAAGCGCCCGCTGCTGATCCGCCAGGCGGTGCCCGGCATCGCGCCGATCGTGCCGCGGGCGCAGCTGTTCGAGCTGGCGGCGCGCGAGGATGTCGAATCGCGCCTGATCGTGCACGGTCAGCGCGGCTGGACGATGAAGCGCGGTCCGCAGGCGCGGCGCGCGCTGCCGGCGGTGTCGCGCCGCGGCTGGACGCTGCTGGTGCAGGGGCTGGACCTGCACCTCGATGCCGCACGCGAGCTGCTGTCGTGGTTCCGCTTCGTGCCGGACGCGCGGCTCGACGACCTGATGGTCTCGTGGGCGAGCGACGGCGGCGGGGTCGGGCCGCATGTCGATTCCTACGACGTGTTCCTGCTGCAGGTGCAGGGCCGGCGGCGCTGGCGCATCGGGCCGGTCGACGATGCGTCGCTCGAACCGGATGTGCCGTTGAAGATCCTCAGCCGCTTCGTGCCCGACCAGGAGTGGCTGCTCGAGCCCGGCGACATGCTGTACCTGCCGCCCGGCTGGGGACACGACGGCGTCGCCGAGGGCGAGTGCATGACCTGCTCGATCGGCTTTCGTGCCGCCGGCCGCGACGAGCTGGCGACCGAGGTGCTGCAGCGTGTGATCGAAGCGGTCGACCCGGACGGCGAGGACCCGCTGTACCGCGACCCGTCGCAGCCCGCCACCGACGCGCCGGGCCAGGTGCCGCCGCGGCTGCAGGCGTTCGCCGCCGACGCGGTGCAACGGCTGCTGCGCGACCCGGCGGCGCTCGCCTGCGCGCTCGGCGAACTGCTGAGCGAGCCGAAGCCGTCGGTCTGGTTCGATGCCGGCGAGCCGCTGGACGCACCGCAGGCGGTGCGCCTGGACCGCCGTACGCGGATGATGTACGACGATCGGCATGTCTTCATCAACGGTGATTCGTTTCGCGCGGCGGGCCGCGATGCGCGGCTGATGCGCCTGCTGGCGGACGAGCGCTGCCTGGCGCTTGCCGATGTCGCCCGGCTGAGCGACGATGCCTTCGAGCTGCTCGGGCAGTGGGCGCATGCCGGCTGGGTGCGCGCCGTGCACGAGACCTGAGCCACGCCAAGGAGCACACGATGGAAGAGGTGGAAGGCAGCGGCGATGCACCAGGCAATGGACACCGCATCATCACGTCGCGCAGCGAGTTCCTGCAGGCCCTGCGCGACGGCTTCGCGCTCGCGGCCGCGCAGGGCTGCCGCGAGCTCCTGCTGAGCGATCCCGATTTTGCCGACTGGCCGCTAGGCGAGCCCGCGGTGCTCGATCATCTGACGCGCTGGGCGTTCGCGCACCGCAAGCTGACGATGCTGGGCGGGCACTTCGACGAGGTGTCGCGACGCCATGCGCGCTTTGCGCAGTGGCGGCGCCAGTGGTCGCACATCGTCGAATGCCGCTCGCCCGACAGCGACGACGAGCGCGACATCCCGACGCTGCTGCTGGCGCCCGGGCTGGTCACGCTGAAGCTGCTGAACCGCGCTCAGTACCGCGCGAGCTGGTCCACCGACGAGGGCGATTCGGTGCGTGCCCACGAACACCTTGATGCACTTTTGCAACGCTCGGTCGAGGCCTTTCCTGCGACAACGCTGGGTCTATAGGGTATGCACTGCGTCTGCGTATAATCGTGGGCTGGGCCTTGGAAACGCTCGAGCTTTCCTGGGTCTGAATGCGTTGGGGATCTGCCGTGGATCGAATGATCGGAGGGTTCCCACAATTACCGGTAATTGTCTGAACCTTTCATTGAGGATAAGTATGAAAAAGTCGCTTCTGTTGGCTTCCCTGGTTGCTGCTGTTGCTCTGGCCGCTTGCGGCAAGAAGCCGGAAGAGGCCGCTCCGGCGCCCGCTCCGGTTGCTGCTCCGGCTCCCGCTCCCGCCCCGGTGGCTGATGCCGCTGCTTCGGGTGCCGCAATGGCCGCTTCGGCTGCCATGGACGCTGCTTCGGGCGCCGCGATGGCCGCTTCGGGCGCTGCTTCCGCCGCCAAGTAATCGCTTTCCAGCGATGATGAAAGAGCCGCCTTCGGGCGGCTTTTTCACGTCGGTGCTTTCAGCGCAACGACAGCCAGCCGAAGCCGAGTGCCGGGTCGGCCACGGTGATGTCGTCCGCGTTGCCGCCGGTCACACCGAGCAACGCCTGCACCGCCAGCTCGGGCCGGTTGTTCTGCCGGCTCAGGTGCGCGGCCACCAGGTGGCGCAGGCCGCCGTGCAGGCAGGCCGCGAGGATCTCGGCCGCCGTCTCGTTCGACAGGTGTCCGAGCCGGCCGCCGACGCGCCGCTTCAGCGAGGCCGGGTAGCTCGAGTTCGCGAGCATCTCGACGTCGTGGTTGCATTCCAGCAGCAGCGCGTCGCAGTGCTGCAGGTGTGCGACGACATGCGCCGTCGACGAACCGATGTCGGTCAGCACGCCCAGGCAGGCGTTGCCGTCGGTCACGCGCAGCTGCAGCGGTTCGTTGGCGTCGTGCGGCACCGTGTAGGGCTGCAGCTGCAGGTCGCCGATGGCGATCGGCTCGCCGTCGCGGGCCACGTTCAGCCACTCCTGCGCCGCCGGGTCGCCGATCGCGCGCCAGGTGCCCTGGCTGGTCCACAGCGGAACATGGTGCCGGCGCGCGAGCGTCAGCGCACAGCCGACGTGGTCGCCGTGCTCGTGGGTCACGAACACCGCGTCGATGTCGTCGACGGCGAGCCCGGTGCGCGACAGCCGCAGCGTCAGCTCGCGCAGCGAGAAGCCGCTGTCGATCAGCAGCCGCGTGGTGCTGGAGCCGCTCGTGGCCTCGACGAGCGTCGCGTTGCCGGTGCTGCCGCTGCCGAGGCTGCAGAAGCGCAGCATGCGGGGTGCCTCGCTGCCGTCGGCCGGGGGCTTACTTCAGTTCGTCGACCAGCAGGCCGACGATGCGCTTGCCGGCGTCGCCGTTCTCCGGCTCGCCCTTGCTGTCGAGCACCGAGATCAGGCTGGCATCGCCCTGGCCGACCACGCGCACGCGGTACTTCACCGGCGCGAAATTGCCCTTCTCGCCGGTGCCGAACAGGCGGCCGAAGAAGCCGGGCTCTTCCTTGCCGGCCATCGCCGGGTCGACATAGCGCACGAAGTAGACGCCCTGCGTGCGGTCGCGGTCTTCGACGGTGAAGCCGCTGCGGTCGAGCGCGAGCCCGACCCGGCGCCAGGCGCGGTCGAAGGCGTCGTCGACCTGCAGCGTCGCTGCGGCCTGGCCGGTCAGCTCACGTGCATGCGGCGTGGCCGAAGCCGGCGCCGATGCGGCTTGCTGCGAAGCCAGCTTGGCCTGCTCATCCTTCGCGCCGAGCTTCACCAGCAGGCGCGACAGCATTTCGCTTTCGAGGTCGGGGTCGTTCGGGCGCGGTTCCCAGGTCGTCGACTCCTTTTGCTGGCCGACGTAGACCTCGCGCAGCCCGCGGTGCGCGATGTGGATCTCGGTGCCGTTGGCGCCGCGCTCGACGCGGGTGCGGTACTTGTCGCGCTCGCCGGTGGAATACAAGCCGTCGATCACCCGGCCCAGCGTGCGGCGCAGCAGGTCGTCCGGCAGCTTCGCGCGGTTCTCGGCCCATTCGGTTTCCATCACGCCGGCCTCGGGCTGGTCGAGCGAGATCGTCAGGCCGCGCTCTTTCCAGAACGCCTGCAGCTGCGGCCACACCTGTTCGGGTGTCTGCGTGGTGACGACCCAGCGCTGGTCGCCCTGGCGTTCCAGCCGGGCCTGGCCGAGCGCGTTCGGCGCCACGGCCTGCGTCGCCGGGCCGGCGGCCTGGCCCGAGCCTGCGGCCAGCTGCGGATTCTGGAAGGTGGTGGCGCTGATGGTGCCGCCGCTCTGCACGTTGTAGCGCGAGTCGTTCTGCAGCTGGGTCAGGTCGGGCGGCACGTCGAGTGGCGTCGCCTTCGCGGTCGCGCTCTTGTAGTCGACCTTCTCACCGGTCACGGCCGTCTCGATCGTGGTGCAACCGGCGGCGGCGAGCCCCAGGGCGAGGGCGGCGGCAATGGCCTTGGCGAGAGGGTTCAGGGGAAAACGGGTCACGTTGTGCATCTCCGAGGACAGTGCCGCAAGGGGCGCCGGCCGGGCCGGTGGAAGGATGAAGGGTGGGAAGGCTGGAACAGCGGGCGGGCGAATGGTCGGCGGGTCAGCGCAGGCGGCGCGGGCCGCTCACAGCAGACCCGATTCGCGCATCGCTTGTTCCACCGTGGCCTGGCCGGCGGGCGTCAGCCCGACGATCGGCAGCCGCAGCGTCGCGCCGCAGCGTCCCAGTCGCGACAAGGCCCATTTGGTGGGCGCCGGGCTCGGCTCGACGAACAGGTTCTTGTGCAGCGGCAGCAGCTTCAGGTGGAGGGCGGTGGCCTCGCGCGCCTGGCCAGCCAGCGCCGCCTTGCACAGCTCGTGCATCGCGCGCGGTGCGACGTTGGCGGTGACGCTGACGTTGCCGTGGCCGCCCAGCAGCATCAGCGCGACCGCGGTCGGGTCGTCGCCCGAATAGATGGAGAAGCCTTCGGGCGCGTTGCGCACCAGCCAGCCGGCGCGCTCGATGTTGCCGGTGGCTTCCTTGATGCCGACGATGCCGGGGATCTGCGCCAGCCGAAGCGTGGTCTCGGGCAGCATGTCCGCCACCGTGCGGCCGGGGACGTTGTACAGCACCATCGGGATGTCCACCGCCTCGGCGATGGCCTTGAAGTGCTGGTAGATGCCTTCCTGCGACGGCTTGTTGTAGTACGGCACGACCGACAGCGTGCAGTCGGCGCCTGCCTTGCGGGCATAGCGCGAATGCTCGATGGCCTCGCGGGTGGAGTTGGCGCCGGTGCCGGCCATGATCGGCACGCGGCCGCGCGCATGTTCGACCGCGACGCGGATGATCTCCCAGTGCTCCTCGACCGAGACCGTGGGGCTTTCGCCGGTCGTGCCGACGACGCCGATGCAGTCGGTGCCTTCGTCGATGTGCCAGTCGATCAGGCGGCGCAGCGCGTCATAGTCGACGCTGCCGTCCTCGTGCATCGGCGTGATCAGCGCGACGATGCTGCCAACAATGGGTTTCATGCGGGATCCTCGGAATCCGCGGATTTTACTCACCCTGCGGGGGGTGCCCTGCGTCCAGCAGATAACGCGGGATTTCACCCGGTCCGCCGGGGTCGGCGGCGGCCCTCACCGCGGCGATGCGCTGCACGAAGCGGGCGGGCGATCCGAGGAAGCCGTCCTCGAACGCGACGATCCGAAGCCCGCGTGCCGCGTCGAGCAGCTCGCCCGGGCGCAGCAGGAACTCCGGATTCGACGGCCGCCCCACGCCTTGCTGGCCGTGCGCGAAGGTTTCGTAGATCAGCACGCCGCCTTCGGCCAGCGCCTCGCACAGCGTCGGCAGTAGCGGGCGCCACAGGTAGTTCGTGACGACGACCGCATCGAAACGGCGGTCCGGCAGCGACCACGGGCCGGCCTCGATGTCGGCCAGCACCACGTCGGCGATCGGATGCAGCGCCTCGGTGGCGGCCGCGTCGCGGTCGAGCGCCGTCACGTGGCAGCCGCGGCCGGCGAACCAGCGCACGTGGCGGCCGCTGCCGCAGGCCACGTCGAGCACGCTGGCGCCCGGCGCGATCAGGTGCGACCAGCGCTGCACCCACGCCGAGGGTGCCGGTGCGGCCTGCAGAGGCGGCGTCGCGCTCATTGCGGCCGGGCGTGCTGGTTCAGCGCCTTCAGCGCCAGCCGGTCGATCAGCCGCGGCGCGAGCAGCTTCAGCCAGCGGCCGAGCCTGCCCTGCGCCGTCATCACGATGTCGCGCCGGCGCGCCTCGGCGCCTTCGATGATCAGCCGGGCGCAGGTCTCGACCGGCATCGCCGCCGATTCGTCCAGCCCGCTGCGGCCGGCCGGGTGGCCGCCGGCGTCGTAGCCGCGGCGGCGGATCTCGGTCGCGACCACGCCCGGGTAGGCGATGGTCACGCTGATGCCCTGGCGGCCGATCTCCGGCCGCAGCGATTCGAAGAAGCCGGTCATCGCGAACTTGGTGGCGGCGTAGGCGGTGCGGCCCGGCACGCCGACCAGGCCGGCCAGGCTGGACACCGCGACGATGCGGCCGTAGCTCGTCTTCAGGTGCGGCAGCGCGGCATGCGTGCACCAGACGCTGCCCCACAGGTTCACCCGCATCAGGTCCTCGTACCAGCCGAGGTCGGCGACGTCGCGCAGCAGCGCCTGGGCCGACATGCCGGCGTTGTTGACCAGTGTGTCGAGCCGGCCGAAGCGGTCCATCGTCGCATCGACCAGCGCGCGGCAGTCGGCCTGCACGCTGACGTCGCAGCGCTGCACCAGCGCCTGCGCGCCATGCACGCGGCAGTCGGCGGCAACCGCCTGCAGCTTGTCGACGTTGCGCGCCGCCAGCACCAGCGCGATGTTGGCCTTGCCGCGCGCGGCCCACTGCCGGGCGAGTTCGGCGCCGATGCCGTCCGACGCGCCGGTGATCACGACGACATACATCAGAAGCAGCTCCAGAGCTGGTTGGCGAGCGCGAAGGCCATCTCGGGGCGCAGGTAGGCCGCGAACACCAGCAGCAGCACCGCCGCCGCCGCGACGCCGATCGCCAGCCGGGCCGCGGTCCGCTTCATGCCGGCTGCGGGGCCGCCCGCACGATCGCCGATTCGCGCACCGGCAGGTTGACCAGCGCGGCGAACACGCCCAGCCCGACCGCGATCCACCAGACCACGTCGTAGCTGCCGGTGCTG
This sequence comes from Rhizobacter sp. SG703, assembly GCF_012275445.1. Taxonomy (GTDB): domain Bacteria; phylum Pseudomonadota; class Gammaproteobacteria; order Burkholderiales; family Burkholderiaceae_C; genus Rhizobacter. Next base: position 490,478 of record NZ_JAAZQK010000003.1, read on the forward strand.
TCGTACAGCTTGCCGCCCAGCCACACGCCGAGGAACGAGCCGACCTGGTGGCTCAGGAACACGAAGCCGCCCAGCATGGACAAGTAGCGCACGCCGAAGATCTGCGCGACGACCGCGTTGGTCGGCGGCACCGTCGACAGCCACAGCACGCCCATCACCGACGCGAACACGTAGACGCTCGTCGGCGACAGCGGCACGTTCAGGAAGACGACGATCGCGACCGAGCGCAGCGCATAGATGGTCGACAGGATGTAGCGCTTGGGCAGCCGCTGGCCGAGCGTGCCGGCGGTGTAGGTGCCGATCACGTTGAACAGGCCGATCAGCGCGAGCGCGCCGGTGGCCACGTCCTGCGACAGCCCGTGGTCTTTCAGGTAGCTCGGCATGTGCACGCCGATGAACACGACCTGGAAGCCGCAGACGAAGTAGCCGGCCATCAGCAGCAGGAAGCTCGGGTACGCGAAGGCTTCGCGCAGCGCGGCACCCAGGCTCTGCTGCAGCGGGTTGACGATGAACTTCGGCTCTTTCAGGCCGGCCGCCAGCGGGATGATGGCCAGCGCCACGCAGCCCAGCACGAACAGCGCCTGCTGCCAGCCGAGGTGGCCGATCAGCCAGTTCTCGGTCGGCACCATCAGGAACTGGCCGAACGAGCCGGCTGCCGCGGCCACGCCCATCGCCCAGCTGCGCTTGTCGGCGGCGACGTTGCGACCGATCACGCCGTAGACCACCGCGTAGGTCGTGCCCGATTGGGCCATGCCGAGCAGCAGCCCGGCGCTGCCGGTGAAGGCCAGGCCCGAGGTGGACAGCCCCATCAGCACCAGTCCGCCGGCGTACAGCAGGCTGCCGGCGATCAGCACCTTGAAGGCGCCGAAGCGGTCGGCGAGCGCGCCGGCGAACGGCCCGGCGATGCCCCACGCGAGGTTCTGCACCGCGAGCGCGAACGCGAAGGTCTCGCGCGTCCAGCCGCGGTCCATCGTGATCGGCTGCAGCCACAGGCCGAAGCCGTGGCGGATGCCCATCGACAGCGTGACGATCATGGCGCCGCACAGCAGCACCTGTTTCATCGAGAGCGGGGCACGAGAGTCAGCAGGGGACATCGCGCGAATGTAGCGGATTGCCCGAGCATCCGATCGAGCAACGCCCGCGGAACCGGCTTTGGCTCCGGCATCACATCGCTGACGCGATATGAGCCTGCGCTGGAGCGCAAGCGCTTTGCCGGGCCGCTGGGTGGCGCCCCTCGGGAGCAGGAGCGACGGCGACCTGGGGGGCCCTGTCAGAACCTGAAGCCGTACTTCGCGCTGTAGGACGTGGCCTTGCCGGTCTTGTCCGCCTCGAACGCCAGGTTCGCGAGCCCGAAGTTCAGGTTCACGCCGGCAAACACCTTCGCGAGGTTGAAGTCCTCATCTCCCTTCAACGACGACGCCTCGGGCTTGCTCCTGACGTTGACGGTGCCGAGCCCGGCGTACGGCGTCGCGAACAGGAAGCCCTTCGAGACCGAGACGTCGAAGCCGAGCGTGCGCAGCTTGAGCTGGTCGACGCCGGACATCGCCGACGCGCTGGCGCGCAGCGCGATCGCCGGCAGCACCGCGTTGCCGGCCAGCGGCGCCCAGCGCAGCTCGCCGCCGGTGACGGTGATGCCGGCCGTCGGCACGCGCGAGACCGAGAGGCCGACGTCGATGTCGAACGGCAGCCCCTTGTGGGCGCGCAGCGACGGCACGACGATGGTCGACGGCACGCTGCCGCCGCCGGCCGCCTTCTCCCAGACGCCGCGGTTCTCCAGCACGGTGCCCGACACGCCGACGCCGACGTCGAAGCCGGTCAGCCCGAGCGGCTCGGACGGGATCAGCGGCTTGAACGACAGGATGGCGCCCAGGTCTTCGGACAGCAGGCGGAACTCCGACTGCGACAGCAGTTGCAGCGTGTTCAGGTCGGCGGCCTGGGCCATCGACGCGGTGGCGCCGAGCACGGCGATCAGGAGGGTGGGGAGAAGGCGCATGGGATGAGATCGGGTGGGGGGGATTTGGAAATCGGGCGCCAGGGTAACGCGCCGCGGCGACCGGTCCGTGTCGCCCGCACCACGGTCGATTGCGAGTTGTAACGCGGTGGGCTTCTAGAATCCCGCCCCATGGCGACCAAACCCAGCAATTCCTACGGCGAGTCATCGATCCGTGTCCTGAAGGGACTCGAGCCCGTGAAGCAGCGGCCGGGCATGTACACCCGCACCGACAACCCGCTGCACATCATCCAGGAGGTCATCGACAACGCGGCCGACGAGGCGCTGGCCGGCCACGGCAAGCGCATCGACGTGGTGCTGCACACCGACGGCTCGGTCACGGTGCACGACGACGGCCGCGGCATTCCGTTCGGCCTGCACCCCGAAGAGCAGGTGCCGGTGGTCGAGATCGTCTACACCCGGCTGCACGCCGGAGGCAAGTTCGACAAGGGCTCCGGCGGCGCCTACAGCTTCTCGGGCGGCCTGCACGGCGTGGGCGTGAGCGTGACGAACGCGCTCGCGAAGCGGCTCGAAGCGACGGTGTACCGCGAAGGCCAGGTGGCGAAGCTGGCGTTCTCGGGCGGCGACGTGATCGAGCCGCTGGTCATCCGCAAGGGGGTGTACTCGGCCGCGTCGGGCGACCGCAGGACCGGCACCACGGTGCGCGCCTGGCCCGACCCGAAGTACTTCGAGAGCGTCGATTTCCCGAAGGCCGAGCTGACCCACCTGCTGCGCAGCAAGGCGGTGCTGATGCCCGGCGTCATCGTCTCGCTGACGATCGAGAAGAGCGGCGAGGTGCTGACCTGGACTTACCAGGGCGGGCTGCGCGACTACCTGATGCAGACGCTGACGGCCGACCCGGTGATCCCGCTGTTCGAAGGCGAGCGCCATGCCGATTCGCGCGAGACGGAAAACTTCGCCGAGGGCGAGGGCGCCGCCTGGTGCGTCGCGTTCACCGAAGACGGCTCGCCGATGCGCGAGAGCTACGTCAACCTGATTCCCACGGTGAACGGCGGCACGCACGAATCCGGCCTGAAGGACGGGTTGTTCGGCGCGGTCAAGGGCTTCATCGACCTGCACAGCCTGCTGCCCAAGGGCGTCAAGCTGATGCCGGAAGACGTGTTCTCGCGCGCCAGCTTCGTGCTGTCGGCCAAGGTGCTGGACCCGCAGTTCCAGGGCCAGATCAAGGAGCGGCTGAACAGCCGCGATGCGCTGCGGCTGGTGTCCACCTACGTGAAGCCGGCGCTGGAGCTGTGGCTGAACCAGCATGTCGAGCTGGGCCGCAAGCTGGCCGAGCTGGTGATCAAGCAGGCGCAGACGCGCCAGCGCGCGAGCCAGAAGGTCGAGAAGCGCAAGGGCTCGGGCGTCGCGGTGCTGCCGGGCAAGCTGACCGATTGCGAGAGCCGCGACCTGTCGCTCAACGAGCTGTTCCTGGTCGAGGGCGACTCGGCCGGCGGCAGCGCGAAGATGGGCCGCAACAAGGAGACGCAGGCGGTGCTGCCGCTGCGCGGCAAGGTGCTGAACGCCTGGGAGGTCGAGCGCGACCGGCTGTTCGCGAACAACGAGATCCACGACATCGCGGTGGCGATCGGCGTCGACCCGCACAGCGCGACCGACGAGCCCGACCTGTCGGGGCTGCGCTACGGCAAGATCTGCATCCTGAGCGATGCGGACGTCGACGGCTCGCACATCCAGGTCCTGCTGCTGACCTTGTTCTTCCGGCATTTCCCGAAGCTGATCGAGCGCGGCCACATCTACATCGCGAAGCCGCCGCTGTTCCGCGTCGACGCACCGGCGCGCGGCAAGAAGCCGGCCGCCAAGCTCTACGTGCTGGACGAAGGCGAGCTGGCGGCCACGCTGGACAAGCTGCGCAAGGAAGGCGCGCGCGACAACAGCTGGAGCATCGGCCGCTTCAAGGGCCTGGGCGAGATGAACGCCGAGCAGCTGTGGGACACCACGCTGAACCCCGACACCCGCCGCCTGCTGCAGGTGGCCTTCGGCGTGCTCGACTTCACATCCACCACCGAATCGCTGACCAAGCTGATGGGCAAGGGCGAGGCGCAGGCCCGCCGCGAGCTGATGGAACTGCGCGGCGACGACGTCGAGATCGACGTGTGAGTCCGATCGTGTCCTCGGTGCGCCTGCGCCCCACCATGCTGAGCGACCTCGACTTCGTGCTGACGGTCGAGCGCGACCCCGCGAACCTGCCGTTCATCACGCCGTGGGACCGCACGCAGCACGAGGGCGCGATCCGCTTTCCCGACTTCCGGCATTTCATCGTCGAGGCCGGCGAGGGCACGCAGGCCGTCGGCTTCGTCATCCTGCAGGGTTGCCGCAACCCGCACCGCTCGGTCGAGCTGAAGCGCATCGTGCTGCAGGACAAGGGCCGCGGCCTCGGCCGGGCCTGCGTGCGGCTGCTGGCCGACATGGCCTTCGATTCGCTCGGCGCGCACCGCTTCTGGCTCGACGTGAAGGGCCGCAACCTGCGCGCGCAGGCGCTGTACCGCAGCGAAGGCTTCGTCGAGGAAGGCCGGCTGCGCGACAGCGTGCGCGACGAGCGCGGCTGGGACGCGCTGGTCGTGATGTCGCTGCTCGAAGACGAGCAGCGCGCGCGGAAGGCCGGCCCGTGAGGACGGCCTTGGCCGGCGCCGCGAGCGCGCTGATGCTCGCCATGCCTCCGCTCGCGCACGCCGAGCTGTGGGGGTTCGTCGACGGCAGCGGCACCGCGCACCTTGCGCCGTCGCAGGTCGATGCGCGCTACCACCTGGTGATGGGCGACGCGGCGCCGCTGCGCGTGCCCGGCAAGACCGATGGTGCCGGTGGCCTGCTGACCTGGCTGGAGTTCGCGCCCGAGGTCAAGTCGCTGCAGCCGCTGCTGCGCGAGGCGGCGGCCGCGCACGGCGTCGACATCGAGCTGCTGAAGGCCATCATCGCGGTCGAGTCCGGCTTCAACGCGAAGGCGGTGTCGCCGCGCGGTGCCGTCGGCCTGATGCAGCTGACGCCGATTGCCGCGCAGCACTACGGCGGCTTTGCCGCGAACGAGCGCCCCGCGGCGCTGCGCGACAAGCTGCTCGACCCGCGCACCAACATCCTGACCGGCGCGCGCATGCTGTCGAACCTGACGCGCCGCTTCGGCCGCATCGACGTCGCGCTCGCGGCGTGGAATGCCGGCGAATCGGCGGTGCGCAAGGCCGGCGGCGAGATGCCGCCGATCCCCGAAACCCAGGCGCACGTGCACCTGGTGCTGGAGCTCTACTGGGCGCTGCTGCAGGCGCGCATGCCGCGCGAACTGCAGCTGCATGGCAGCCCGGATGAAGCGCCACGCAATCCGGGCGCGGCGGCGAAACATGAATGACAACTCCCGGATGGGCATCCGGGCCACGAACTGACTCCCATGACCTCTGATCTCTTCGACACCGGCAACCCCGACGACGCCATCACGCTCGCCCACTACGCCGAACGCGCGTACCTCGAATACGCGCTCAGCGTCGTCAAGGGCCGCGCGCTGCCCGACGTCTGCGACGGCCAGAAGCCGGTGCAGCGGCGCATCCTGTTCGCGATGCAGCGCCTGGGCCTGGCCTTCAGCGGCACGGCGGGCGCCCGCCCGGTCAAGAGCGCGCGCGTCGTCGGCGACGTGATCGGCAAGTTCCACCCGCACGGCGACCAGGCGGCCTACGACGCGATGGTGCGCATGGCGCAGGATTTCTCGCAGCGCTATCCGCTGGTCGACGGCCAGGGCAACTTCGGCTCGCGCGACGGCGACAACGCGGCGGCGATGCGCTACACCGAAGCGCGCCTCGCGCCGATCTCGCGGCTGCTGCTCGACGAGCTGGACGAAGGCACGGTCGACTTCGCGCCCAACTACGACGGCGTCGAGCGCGAGCCGAGGCTGCTGCCGGCGCGCCTGCCGTTCGTGCTGCTGAACGGCGCGAGCGGCATCGCGGTCGGCCTGGCCACCGAGCTGCCGTCGCACAACCTGCGCGAGATCGCCGCGGCCACCGTCGCGCTGATCAGGAACGAGAACCTGGCCGACGACGAGCTGTTCGCGCTGGTGCCCGGCCCCGACTACCCGGGCGGCGGCCAGATCATCAGCGCGCCCGAGGACATCCGCTCGGCCTACACCACCGGCCGCGGCAGCCTGAAGGTGCGCGCGCGCTGGAAGATCGAAGACCTGGCGCGCGGCCAGTGGCAGCTGGTCATCAACGAGCTGCCGCACGGCACCAGCGTGCAGAAGGTGCTCGAAGAGATCGAGGAACTGATCAACCCGAAGGTCAAGACCGGCAAGAAGGCGCTGACCGCCGACCAGGTGCAGGTCAAGGCCACCGTGCTGGCGGTGCTCGACACGGTGCGCGACGAATCGAACAAGGATGCGCCGGTGCGCATCGTCATCGAGCCGAAGACCAGCCGCATCGAGCAGCAGGACCTGATCAACACCTTGCTGGCCCACACCAGCCTGGAGACGTCGGCGCCGATCAACCTGACGATGATCGGTGCCGACGGCCGACCGACGCAGAAGACGCTGCGGCTGATGCTGCAGGAGTGGATCGCCTTCCGCCAGCAGACGGTGCAGCGGCGCACGCAGCACCGGCTGGACAAGGTGCTCGAGCGCATCCACGTGCTGGAAGGCCGGCAGACGGTGCTGCTGAACATCGACGAGGTGATCCGCATCATCCGGCAGTCGGACGAACCGAAGGCCGCGCTGATCGAGCGCTTCCAGCTCAGCGACCGGCAGGCCGACGACATCCTCGAGATCCGGCTGCGCCAGCTGGCGCGGCTGGAAGCGATCAAGATCGAGCAGGAGTTGAAGGAGCAGCGCGCCGAGCGCGACAAGCTGCAGGAGATCCTCGGCAGCCCGGCATCGCTGCGCCGCACGATGGTCAAGGAGATCGAGGCCGACGCGAAGCAGTACGGCGACGACCGCCGCACGTTGATCCAGGCGCAGAAGCGCACCGTGGTCGAAGTGAAGGTGCTCGACGAGCCGGTGACGGTGGTCGTCAGCCTGAAGGGCTGGGCGCGTGCGCTGAAGGGGCACGAGGTCGATCCGGCGGCGCTGGCCTTCAAGGCCGGCGACGGGCTGTACGGCACCTTCCCGTGCCGCAGCGTCGACACCTTGCTGGTGTTCGGCAGCAACGGGCGGGTGTACTCGATCGCGATCAGCCTGCTGCCCGGCGGGCGCGGCGACGGCCAGCCGATCACGACGCTGGTCGACCTGGAGAGCGGCACGCAGCCGCTGCATTACTTCGCGGCCAGTGCCGACACGAAGCTGCTGCTGTCGAACACCGGCGGCTTCGGGCTGCTGGCGCAGGTGTCCGACATGGCCAGCCGGCAGCGCGGCGGCAAGAGCTTCCTGACGCTGGACGACGGCGACAAGCTGCTGCCGCCGGTGCCGCTGGCGGCGGCGCACACGCAGGTGGCCTGCCTGAGCCTGAGTGGCAGGCTGCTGGTGTTCCCGCTCGACGAGCTGAAGCTGCAGGCCAACGGCGGGCGAGGGCTGACGCTGATGGAGGTCGACGCGAAGGATCCGCTGGTGTCCACCGCGACCTGTGCGGCCGCGCTGAAGGTGCTGGGCCTGGGTCGCGGCGGCAAGCCGAAGGAAGAAGACCTGAAGGGCGCGTCGCTCGCCGTCTATGGCGGCAAGCGGGCGCGCAAGGGGAAGGTGCTGGAGGCGGGGATGAAGGCGCAGCGGGTGCTGGCGGGGTGAGGCGGTGGCAGGGGCAGGCGCGTCCTGCGCTGCTCGCCGCCAATCAACCCGGCATGGCTGGATGCGCCGTGGCTTCGAGAAGGGCGAGCACCGTGGGCATGTCGTCCATGTCCTTGAACGCTTTCGCGAACGCGTGCCTCAGGTCACGGGGAAGGTAGGGCACCGTGCCCGCCTTGCATTGCTCTTGAAGAAGATCGATCAGCGCGTCCCCTGCCTTGTCGTGCAACCTCTCCCGCAGCTCTTTGTTCCTCGCGGTGACGACGTGGATGGGAGACAGGGCCTCCGGCTTGGCGTGGCCCGCGTGGAAGGTGATCAGGGTCTGGTTGTTCTGCACTGCCTTCGTCAGAATGTCCACCGCCTCGGCATCGAGGCGTGGGCCTCGGAGGTCAATCGACTCGAGGTGACTTTTCGGATTGCGCAACAGGGTCGCCAGTGCGCCGACGACCTGTCGACTCCGGATTGTGATTTTCAGCGAGCGCAGGGTGATGTTCGAAGACAAGGCCTCGTAGAACGGTGCGCTGCAGGTCGTGTCCTTGGCGCCGATGCCGTTGGACACGTCGAGGTGTCGAAGACTCCGGTTCGCCTTCAGCAAGCTCGCCAGTGCGGCCTGCCTTTTGTCGTCGAGGGCTTGCCCGCTGAGATTGAGGCGTTCGAGTGTCGTGTTCGATTTCAGCGCCTTGCAAAGTGTTCTGAAGCCACGGTCCAAGGTGCTGAAGCGGAGGTTGAGATCGATCAACGTCTTGTTGCTTTTCAACATGCTCGCAATTGCCACAGCTCCCTCGAAATTGATGACGTTGATGCCAAGGTCCAACGCTTGCAGCGACGAATTCTCTTCAAGCGCCTTGGCAATCGAGCAGATGCAGTGGCATTCCATCTGCATGAGGCCTCCTTCCTGGGAGCCTTGAAGGCCGAGCGACTGCAACGTCTTGTTCGCCTTCAGCAGTTCTCCAATGGCCGCGCCGCAACCTTGAAAGTGGTTGTAGCTCAACAGCAGTTTCTGCAGCCCGGTGTTCTCGCGCAGGGCAGTGCAGAGCAATGCGATGTCTTGCTTGGCAAGCTCGCATCTCGATAGATCCAGTGCGATGACGCACGAGGGATCCTTCAGCAATTCAGCGAGTTCTTCGGCGCACCCGTTGCTGAAGTCGTTTGCGCTCAGAACGAGCTTGATGGGAGCCTGGAACTTCCGCGACTGCAGCCACGCGCAGAGCTTGCGAAGATCGTCGCGGGTCAGGCCCATGTTCCACAGATTCAACTCCGCTTCGCCCATCGGGTCGGCGTCGGCGAAGTGCCCTTGAGCGGAATGGTGACTGAGCCATTCGAGCGAAGCTGCTCCGTCTTTTGTTCCAACGGCCTGCAACGACATCTTGGCCGCTTGGCGCCAGCTGTCTTGGGTGTGAGGCTGCAGCTTCTGCGCAATGAAGGCAGGTGGGTTTGACGAGGTGATTGCACAGACCTCGGGCTTGCTCGATGAGCGCGGGGTTGTTGGACGGCAAGCCTTCAAGTCGGACGAGATGCTCATGGCGTGATTCATTCAAAGGTGATGCGACTCGCCCTGAGTCGCTGCTCGTCACGATTTGGTTCCGACAGCCCGTCAACCAGAGGTCCCAAGCGCTGCGGACCTTGCCCATCTGCCCCCGCGCAGGCGATCTTGTTCGGGCATCCTCGCTGAAGGCGCTGCCGGGCCTTGGGCCGCGGCGGCAAGCCGGAGGAAGAAGACCTGAAGGGCGCGTCGCTCGCCGTCTGTGGCGGCAAGCGGGCGCGCAAGGGGAAGGTGCTGGAGGCGGGGATGAAGGCGCAGCGGGTGCTGGCGGGTGGGTGAGATGGGCAGGCGGGCGGGACGGCCTGCGGCCTCAGGTGTCGAAGCTGTGGGCGAGTTGTCTGATCGTCGAATTGCCATCGATCCGTGAGCTGCAGTGGATCGTCTCCTTGATCAGCTCGGTTGGCATGAACTCCGTCCTTTCTTTGCCTTCTTCCAGCGTCGATCTCAGGCGCATGGCGAAGATCTTCGCCATTGCCAGCTCGGCGGACCCCGGCAATGTCTGAAGGAAGCGCCAGTTCTCTTCCACACGCTGCTCAATCTGGGTCAGCAGTTCGGTTGAGCCGGGCTTCGGTTCGGCATTGAAGGTGCGGAAGACTGCGAGCGACTTGTTCTCTCGCATCGCGCGGGCCAGGGGTTCGAGCGCTGACCTGGACGGCGGATTACTCTGCGCACCGATCTCCAACTGCTCCAGACGGCAGCGTTCGTTGGAAAGCATCCCTTCCAGCGCTTTCGCGAGAGGGGCCTTCAAGGCCCAGCCTTGAAGCTTCAGGGTGACCAGGCTGGTGTTCTGGCGCAGGCCTTCATGCAGGCCCGACTGATCGGGGCCGCGTCCAACATGCGACAGATCAAGGTGCCGAAGCGTCTTGGTGCTGATGAGCAGCTCGCCGAGTTGTTGAAGACCCGTCTGCGAGGGGTTCCAGTGCGCGAGGCGCAAGGTCTCGATGCGGGCCTTGCCTTTCAGCATGGACACGACCTGGGCGAGACAAGCGTCGCCGTCTTGCAGCGTCAGCCCGGAGAGGTCCAGGCTGCGCAGTGCTGTCGGCATGAATCTCAGACTCAGGGCCAGCTGGGCAATCCCGGCGTCCACCGTGTCATACCGGGAGTGCCTGCCTGGTTCGCGGTGTCGTCTGTTGAGGCTGAGGTCGAGATGCTCCAGCGATGGATTGTTTTCCAGGCCATCGGCGATATGGGTAAAGCTGTCCGGACCCAGGTTGCAATCCGACAACTCCAGGAAGACCAGCGATGTGTTGCGCCTCAGCATCCACCCGATCGCCTCGCCCGAACCGGCGCAACTGTTCGAGCTCAGCACCAGCGAGATCAGCGTCGAATTGGTCCGCATCGTTTCGCAGACGATTCCGATGCGAGTCTTGTTCAAGCCGCAGCCCGAAAGATCCAGCGAGACAACGGAGGGATCTTGCAACAGCTGGACCACGGACTCCATGTGCTCGCTGCCCAGGCGGTTGTTCGAGAGATCAATCTTCAGTGTGACCTTCTCCCGCCCGCGCACCACCCAGGTTGCCAGGAAGGCCAGGTCGTCGACTGTCAGGCGCAGGCCGCGCAGGTTCAGTTCAGCATGGTCCCGACACTTGTCGAGTCGATCTACCGAGCGGCGACTCAGCCATTCCAGATGCTCACCGAGGCGATGCCGGACGAGGTACTTGGCCACCTCCCGCCACAGGCGTGGTTGTCCCGCAGGAAGATGGCCGGTCAGGAACCGGTCGACGGCGGAAGGCAGCGGACATGCGTCGTGTGCTTCACGTCGTTTGAGCGGCGGTGGGCAGGCGGACCGGACGGACCAGACCGGCTTCTGGGCGGCGGTCGCGTGGTGGGGGGTATCAGCAGGACTAACAGGACGGGTCGAAAGCGGGAGATCCATGGTGTGGACGTTTCAATCGGAAGGGCGTGCCATTGAGTGGCGTCTTCCGTGAAATCGTCCTTGATGGGCATCGAGACATGCAGCCCCTGTCCAGCCGTCAATGATCTGGCCGACTTGTCAGCGCTTGCGCGCCTGCTGCGCATGCCGTCCATCGGGCAGTGCAGTCCGCTTGCGCGGCGCGGTTTTGCGTGCCGACTGCGTCACCGGCTTGGCCGGCGTCTCCGGTTGCACCTCATGCGGCGCCGAAGGCGGCGTGACCTGCCCGATCACCGGCCACGTGGGCACCGGCAACGCGCCGAGCCAGAAGCTCCACACCGAGCGGCTCGCGCTCACCATGTGCTCCCAGCTGCGCGCCTGCCACGCGGCCACCTGCTCGACGCCCCAGGGCCCGTGCCAGGCGGGCGGCTCGGCGACGGTCGGATTGTCCTGGCGCGGTTCCCACCACGAGTTCCAGTGCCACATCATGATCGTGCTCCGGTAGCTGACGATCCGGTGAGCTTAGCCCTCGATGGCCGCGGGCGCCATCGGCGATTGACCCGCGGCCAGGGTGATCAGCGCCCGCGCAGCGCCGACAGCACCAGCAGCCCGGCCACGCCGAACACCGCGAGGCTCCAGAACTCGTACGGCACGCCGAGGATCGAGACCGCGGCCTCGGCGCAGCTGCCGGTCACCTGGAACACCGACGGCAGCAGCTTGTCGATGCCGATGCCGCTGATGATCTTGTCGGCGAAGGTCAGGTTGCACGAGCTCGACTTCGCGGCCACCAGGTTCTGCCACAGCGCTGCCGCGATGCCGCAGGCGGCCAGCAGCACCGAGATGCCGCCGAGTGCGACGCGCGCCCCGCCGCGCAGCCAGGCGGCGACGATGCACAGCACCGCGACCAGCACGAACAGCAGCCGCTGCAGGATGCACCACGGGCAGGGGCGCATGTCGAACATGTACTGCGAAAACAGCGCGACGCCGACGGCGGCCAGGCACAGCACCGCGACGGCATACAGGCGCTGCGTCGCGCCGAGCTTGAAGGTAGCCATCGGTCAGGCCACCTGCGCGATGAGTTCGATCTCGACGCAGGCGCCCATCGGCACCTGGGCCACGCCGAACGCGCTGCGGGCATGCGCACCCTTGTCGGCGCCGAACACCTCGGCGAGCAGCTCGGAGCAGCCGTTGGTCACCAGGTGCTGCTCGGTGAAATCGCCGGTGCTGTTGACGAGGCTCATCACCTTGACGATGCGTTCCACCCGGGTCAGGTCGCCGCCGACGGCGGCCTGCAGCGTGCCCAGCAGGTCGATCGCGATCGCGCGGGCGGCGAGCTTGCCGGTGGCGGTGTCGGTGTCGCGGCCGAGTTGGCCGACCCACGGCTTGCCGTCGCGCTTGGCGATGTGGCCGGACAGGAACACCAGGTTGCCGGTGCGCACGAAAGGCACGTAGGCGGCCGCGGGCGCGGACACCGGCGGGAGTTCGATGCCGAGGGATTTCAGGCGGTCGTAGACGGACATGGCGAGGGCCGGCGTACCGGGTGGGATGAGGGAGCGGGGATCCTACACCTGGGGGTGTGGCGGACTGCCGCGCGGGGTTGTGTCGTTCGCGCTGCCATGCCGCCGTTCGGCGACTTCATCGGCCTTCTGGCGGTTGCCAGAGCTCGATGCGACGGCCTTCCGGGTCCTGGACCCAGCCGAACTTGCCGAATTCCGACTCGTCGACCTTGTCGTCCACCGCGCAGCCTTCGGATCGCAATGCCGCGAGGAGCGCGTGAAGGTCGTGCACCCGGAAGTTGACCATGAAGCTCGCGGTGCTCGGGGCGAAGTGCGAAGCCTCTTCGTTGAAGGGCGTCCACATCGTGGTGCCGGTGCCCGTCGGGTTCTCGTCGGTGACCCACCGGAACATCGCACCACCCCATTCCTCGACCTCCAGTCCGAGGTGCTTCCGGTACCACTCGCCAAGTGCCTTCGGGTCCCTGGATTTGAAGAAGATGCCGCCGATGCCGGTGACGCGTTTCATGAGAGGGCTCCTTGTTGCTGGCGCTGAAGCGCACGGTACAGCGGAAGCCCCTTTGAACGCCATTCCGCATTCGAGGCACATGCTGTCCTCGAACACGTATCCGACGCAACGCATCGGAACGCCTGTTTACACCATGGAATTGAAATTCCAAGTATGTTGTATGTGGAACAAATGTTCCACATACAACGCAAGGAGGCTCATCCATGGCAATCGACACGGCATTCAAGACCCTGAACGCGGGCGCGCTGCGGCGCCTGGCCCTGTGCACACCGCTGGCCGTGTTGTCGGCCCTTGCAGCGTTGCCCGGCTCGGCCGCGGCCGCCACCACCACGCTGGTCGGCAAGGCGAGCGGCCGCTGCATGGATGTGTCCGGCAACAGCACCACCGCGGGCGCGGCGATCCAGATCTACGACTGCCATGGCGGTGCCAACCAGCAGTGGGAATTCACCGCGTCGGGCGAACTGCGCACCTTCGGCGGCACCCGCTGCCTCGATGCCAAGGGGCAGGGCACGACGAACGGCACGCTGGTCACCTCGTACACCTGCAACGGCCAGGCCAACCAGCAGTGGCGCTACAACGCCAACGGCACCATCTCGGGCTCGCAATCCGGCCTGTGCCTCGATGTCGCGAACGCCAGCACCGCGCAGAAAGCGCCGGTGCAGCTGTGGGCCTGCCACGGCAACGGCAACCAGGTGTGGACGCGCAGCGACGGCGGCAGCAACGACAGCGTGGCACCGTCGATCCCCGGCAACCTGCAGGCCACCAACCTGCAGTGCCGTTCGGTCACGCTGTCGTGGTCGGCCTCGACCGACAACGTCGGCGTGGCGTTCTACGACATCTACCACGACGGCCAGGCAATGGCCTCGGTCGGCGGCAGCACGCTCAGCACGTCGCTCACGTTGAACCCTGGCGCCAAGTGGGGGCTGTACGTGAACGCCCGCGATGCGGCCGGCAACGTCTCGCAGGCCAGCGCCACGCTGCCGATCACGGTGCCGCAGTGCAGCGCCGACACCGAGCCGCCCACCGCGCCCACCGGCCTCGCCGGCTCGGTGGCCGGCACCGCCGCCACGCTGACCTGGAAGGCCGCCACCGACAACGTCGCGGTCAGCGCCTACGACATCTACCGCGACGATGCCAAGGTCGGCTCCACGTCGAACCTGAGCTACACCGACAGCGGCCTCGCCGCCAACACCACCTACCGCTACACGGTGGCCGCGCGCGATGCGCAGGGCAACGTGTCGGCACGCAGCACCGGCGTCAGCCTGACGACCGGCGGCGCCTGCAGCAACCCGGTCTGCTCGGTGAGCCAGGTGGCGACCGACACCGACATCCCGTGGGGGCTGGTCACGCTGCCCGACGGCAACATCCTGTACAGCCGCCGCGATGCGCAGGACATCGTGCGGCTGAACCCGGCCACCGGCGCCAAGGTCACCGTCGGCAAGATCCCGAACGTATCGGGCACCGACGGCGAGGGCGGCCTGATGGGGCTGGCAGTGACGCCGGCCTTCCCGGCCACCGACCCGTGGCTCTACGTGATGCACACCACGGCCACCGACAACCGCATCATCCGGTTGAAGTACGTCAACGGCACGCTGGACACCTCGACCATCGAGGTGTTGCTCAGCGGCATCCTGCGCAACAAGTTCCACAACGGCGGACGCCTGCGCTTCGGCCCCGACGGCAAGCTGTATGCCGCCACCGGCGACGCGCAGAACGGCGCGAACGCGCAGAACACCAGCGGCCTGAACGGCAAGGTGCTGCGCCTGAACGCTGACGGCACGCGCCCGAGCGACAACCCGTTCGGCAACTACGTGTGGAGCTACGGCCACCGCAACCCGCAGGGCCTGGCCTTCGATGCGCAGGGCCGGCTGTGGGAGCAGGAGTTCGGCGACGGCACGATGGACGAGACCAACCTGATCCAGAAGGGCGGCAACTACGGCTGGCCGGATTGCGAAGGCACCTCGTCGCGCAGCGGCAGCGGTTGCGGCACCTCGGGCTACATCGCACCGAAGCACACCTACCCGACCGCCGACGGGTCGTGCAGCGGCATCGCGATCGTGCGCAACGTGTTGTACGTGGCCTGCGAGCGCGGCACCCGCGTCTACCGCGAGGTGATCAGCGGCGACAGCCTGACCAACGTGCAGGAGCTGTTCCGCGGCACCTACGGCCGCATCCGCACCGTCGAGCCGACGATCGACGGCAACCTGTGGATGAGCACCACCAACACCGGCGACAAGGACAGCATCGCGAACAACAGCAACGAGAAGATCTTCAAGGTGATCCTGGGCAACTAGCCGCGGAGCGGCTCGCCCCTACACTCGCCCGATGGGCGGACAGGGCGGGCTGTACCTCGCGGGGACCACGGCAGCATGGCTGCTGGGTTGCGCATGGCAGATCCACCAGGCGACCGTTCGCCCGGCCTGGGTCGCGGTGGGGCTGCTGGCCGCTGCTGTCGGCACCCTGCTGCTGGTCGGGCACCGGCGGCGTCTCGTGGCGCTGGCGGTGCTGGCCGCCTTCGTCGCGGGCTTCGCGGCATCCGATGGGCGCGCCGGCCTGCGGCTGGCCGCACAACTTCCCACCGCGCTCGAAGGCCAGGACCTGCAACTCACCGGCGTCGTCGCGAGTCTGCCCGACCACACGCCGTCCGGCCTGCAGTTCCGCTTCGAAGTCGATGAAGCCCGCTGGCGCGGTGAGCCGGTTGCCGTGCCGCCGCTCGTCTCGCTCGGCTGGTACAAGGGCTGGCACGACGACGGCCCGTTGAGCGGCCCGCAGGCCGAGTTGCGCGCCGGCCAGGCCTGGCGCTTCACCGCGCGGCTGCGCCAGCCGCACGGCAGCCTGAACCCGGGCGGCTTCGACGTCGAGCTGATGAT
Organism: Rhizobacter sp. SG703; assembly: GCF_012275445.1. Taxonomy (GTDB): domain Bacteria; phylum Pseudomonadota; class Gammaproteobacteria; order Burkholderiales; family Burkholderiaceae_C; genus Rhizobacter. Next base: position 506,453 of record NZ_JAAZQK010000003.1, read on the forward strand.
GTTCGAGCAAGGCGTGCGCGCCACCGGCTACGTGCTCGACGGCCACGCCGAATTGCTGGACCCCGCCGCCGCGCACCCGATCGAGCGCCTGCGCCAGCGCGTGCGCGACCGGCTGTACGCGCAGGTCGACGACCCGCAGGCGGCCGGCGTGCTGGCGGCGCTCGCGGTCGGCGACCAGTCGGCGATCGAGCGTGCCGACTGGCAGCTGTTCCGCAGCACCGGCATCGCCCACCTCGTCAGCATCAGCGGGCTGCACATCACGATGTTTGCGTGGCTGGCTGCGCGGCTCGCGGGCGCGCTCTGGCGGCGCTCGGTGCGCGCGATGCTGTGGCTGCCAGCGCCGCTGGCCGCACGCTGGATCGGCCTCGCAGCCGCAGCAGGCTATGCGCTGTTTGCCGGTTGGGGCGTGCCGGCCCAGCGCACGGTGTGGATGCTGGCGGTCGTCACGCTGCTGCAGGCCGGTGCGCGCCGCTGGCCGTGGCCGCTGGTGTTGCTGGCCGCGGCGGTGGTCGTCACCGCGTTCGATCCGTGGGCCTTGCTGCAGCCCGGCTTCTGGCTGTCGTTCATGGCGGTCGGGCTGCTGATGGCCTCCGAGCCGTCGCACGGCCTGCCTGCGCGGGGCGAGACGCCGGGCCGGCTCGCCGCCGTGTCGCGCAGCCTGCGCGCCGGCCTGCGCACGCAGGCGATCGCGACGATTGGCCTCGCACCGCTGACGCTGGTGTTCTTCCAGCAGATCTCGCTGGTCGGATTCGCGGCCAACCTGGTCGCGATCCCGCTCGTCACGCTGGTGATCACGCCGCTCGCGCTGCTGGGTGCCGCCTGGCCGTGGCTGTGGACGCTCGGCGCGTGGGTCGAGCAGCAGTTGGTCGCGCTGCTGATGCTGCTGGCGCAGGCGCCGTGGGCGGTGTGGAGCGTGCCTGCCGCGCCCTGGTGGGCGGCCGCTGCCGGGCTGTTGTCGGCGGTGCTGCTGGTGCTGCCGCTGCCGTGGCGGCTGCGCCTGCTGGCGGTGCCGCTCGCGCTGCCCTTGCTGTTGCCGCCGCGCGAGCTGCCGCCGGCGGGCCGCTTCGAGCTGCTGGCGCTCGACGTGGGGCAGGGCACCGCGGTGCTGGTGCGCACGCAGCGGCACCTGCTGGTCTACGACGCCGGCCCGCAGTATTCGCGCGACGCCGACGCCGGCCAGCGCGTGCTGCTGCCGCTGCTGCGCTCGCGCGGCGAAGACCGCATCGACCGGCTGGTGCTGAGCCACCGCGATGCCGACCACACCGGCGGCGCCGCGGCGGTGATCGCCGGCCTGCCGGTCGGCGAGCTCGACAGCTCGCTCGAGGACGGGCACCCGCTGCTGGGTTCCGGCGTCCCGACCACCCGCTGCGTCGCCGGCCAGTGGTGGGACTGGGACGGCGTGCATTTCCAGATGCTGCACCCCTTTGCCGACGACTACGGGCGCGCCCGCAAGCCCAACGCCGTCTCGTGCGTGCTGCGCGTCAGCGCCGGCGGGCGCAGCGCACTGCTCACCGGCGACATCGAGCGCGAGCAGGAAGGCGCGCTGGTCGAACGCAGCCGCGACGCGTTGCGCAGCGATCTGCTGCTGGTCGCGCACCACGGCAGCCGCACCTCGTCGAGCGCGGATTTCCTCGACGCGGTGCAGCCGCAGGTCGCGCTGATACAGGCCGGCTACCGCAACCGCTTCGGCCACCCGGTGCCCGAGGTGCTGGCGCGCCTGCACGAGCGCGATGTGCTGGTCGCCGCCACCACCTCGTGCGGCGCGTGGCGCTGGCGCAGCGACCAGCCGCCCGCTGCTGGCGTTTGCGAGCGTGACCGCGCCCGCCGCTACTGGCACCATCGCATCGAAGCGCCGTGATGGCCGGCGAATGGCCTGAATTTTGCTAACCTGATCCCCGAGGAGACCGAACCGATGAGAGCAAGCTTCGACGAGATGCAGGCCAGCAGCACCACGGTGCGTGACCACTACCGGGTGTACGACCGCTGGCTGGCCCAGCAGCCGGGCGACGTGATGCGCTCGCGCCGCGAAGAAGCCGAGATGATCTTCCGCCGCGTCGGCATCACCTTCGCGGTGTACGGCGCGAAGGACGAAGACGGCTCCGGCACCGAGCGCCTGATCCCGTTCGACCTGATCCCGCGCGTGATCCCGGCCGCCGAATGGACCAGCATGGAAGCCGGGCTGCGCCAGCGGGTGACCGCGCTGAACCGCTTCATCCACGACGTCTACCACGGCCAGGAGATCATCAAGGCCGGCATCGTCCCCGGCGACCAGATCTTCAAGAACGCGCAGTTCCGCCCCGAGATGATGGGCGTCGACGTGCCGGGCAGCGTCTACTCGCACATCTCCGGCATCGACATCGTGCGCGCCGCCAACCCCGACGGCAGCGGCTCGTACTACGTGCTCGAAGACAACCTGCGGGTGCCCAGCGGCGTGAGCTACATGCTCGAGAACCGCAAGATGATGATGCGGCTGTTCCCCGACCTGTTCAGCCAGCACCGCGTCGCGCCGGTCGCCCACTACCCCGACCTGCTGCTCGAAACCCTGCGCGCGGTGGCGCCGGCCGCGGTCAACGACCCGACCGTCGTCGTGCTGACGCCCGGCATGTACAACAGCGCGTACTTCGAGCATGCCTTCCTCGCGCAGCAGATGGGCGTCGAGCTGGTCGAGGGGCAGGACCTGTTCGTCAAGGACAACTTCGTCTACATGCGCACGACGCAGGGGCCGAAGCGGGTCGACGTGATCTACCGCCGGGTCGACGACGACTTCCTCGACCCGCTGGCCTTCCGCCCCGATTCGACGCTCGGCTGCGCCGGGCTGCTCAGCGTCTACCGCGCCGGCAACGTGACGCTGTCGAACGCCATCGGCACCGGCGTGGCCGACGACAAGTCGGTCTACCCGTACGTGCCGAAGATGATCGAGTTCTACCTCGGCGAGAAGCCGATCCTGAACAACGTGCCGACCTGGCAGTGCCGCGATGCCGAGGACCTGAAGTACGTTCTCGCGCACCTCGGCGAGCTGGTGGTGAAAGAGGTGCACGGCGCCGGCGGCTACGGCATGCTGGTCGGCCCGGCCGCGAGCAAAGACGAGATCGCCGACTTCCGCAAGGCGCTCGAAGCCAACCCGGCCGGCTACATCGCGCAGCCCACGCTCAGCCTGTCGACCTGCCCGACTTTCGTCGACAGCGGCATCGCGCCGCGCCACATCGACCTGCGCCCGTTCGTGCTGAGCGGCAAGACTGTGCAGATGGTGCCGGGCGGGCTGACGCGCGTCGCGCTGAAGGAAGGCTCGCTGGTCGTCAACTCGTCGCAGGGCGGCGGGACCAAGGACACCTGGGTGCTCGAGGCCTGATGGACATCGTCGACAAGGGAGAACACGCACATGCTGTCGAGAACCGCTGACCACCTCTTCTGGATGGCCCGCTACATGGAGCGGGCCGAGAACACCGCCCGCATGCTGGACGTCAACTACCAGACCTCGCTGCTGCCGCAGTCGGCCGATGCGGTGGTCAACGGCTGGAAGGGCCTGCTGAGCATCTCCGAGCTGAGCCCCGACTACGCGTCGCGCTACGGCGAGATCGATGCCCGCAAGGTGATGGACTACATGGTCAGCGACGAGCGCAACCCGTCGAGCATCTACAGCTGCCTAATGGCCGCGCGCGAGAACGCCCGCGCGGTGCGCGGCACGCTGACCACCGAGGTCTGGGAGACGCAGAACCAGACCTGGCTCGAGTTCCAGCGCATGCTGCGCCACAAGACCTTCCAGAAGGACCCGGGCGAAGGCTTCGAATGGGTCAAGTTCCGCTCGCACCTGTCGCGCGGCGTCACGGTGGGCACGATGCTGCAGGACGAGGCCTTCCACTTCCTGCGCATCGGCAGCTTCCTGGAGCGCGCCGACAACACCGCCCGCATGCTCGACGTGAAGTTCCATGCGGTCGAGAGCGAGTTCTTCGGCACCGGCGCGGCGAATGGCAACGGCAACGCGAAGGACCAGGAGTACGACTTCTACCACTGGTCGGCGATCCTGCGCTCGGTGTCCGGCTTCGAGGTCTACCGCAAGGCGTATCGCAACGTGATCAAGCCGGAGAAGGTGGCCGAGCTGCTGATCCTGCGCGCCGACATGCCGCGCTCGCTGGCGGCCTGCATGGACGAGGTCGTCAACAACCTGCGCCAGGTGGCCAACGAGCAGTCGTCGGACACGCTGCGCCGCGCCGGCCGACTGCAGGCCGACCTGCGCTTCGGCCGCATCGACGAGATCCTCGCGACCGGCCTGCACGCGTTCCTCACGCAGTTCCTCGAACGCGTCGGCACGCTGGGGGTGGGCATCAGCCGCGACTTCCTGGTGCCGGTGGCGGCATGACGCCGCGGGCGCGGGCCGCCGGATGAAGCTCGACATCCGGCACGTCACGCACTACGACTACAGCGCGCCGCTGCAGTACGCGCTGCAGTCGCTGTGCCTCACGCCGCAGGCGAACGCGCACCAGACGGTGCTCGACTGGAGCCTGTCCGCGCCGGGCCAGCTGTTCGCGCAGCGCGATGCCTTCGGCAACCTGGCCCACACCTGGAGCCTGCGCCAGCGTGCCTACCGTGGCGCGGTGCGGGCCGCGGGGGTCGTGCGCACGCATGCGTCGCCGCTGCTGGTCGACGACCGCATCCCGCCGGCGTTCTACCTGCGCGCCACGCCGCTCACCCATGCGGCCGGGCCGCTCGCCGCGCTCGGCCTCGAGCACCTCGACGGCCCGGTCGACGAGGCGCGCGCACTCGCGCTGGCGCTCGCCGTGGCCGACCGCATCGCCTACGAAGGCGGCCGCACCAGCACGCGCACCACCGCGGCCGAAGCGCTCGCGCTCGGCGCCGGCGTGTGCCAGGACCAGGCCCATGTCTTCATCGCCGCCTGCCGTGCGGCCGGCGTGCCGGCCCGCTATGTCAGCGGCTATTTCCACGCGCCCGACGCGCCCGATCTGGCGAGCCACGCGTGGGTCGACGTCTGCGTCGACCCGGACGCGCGGCGCTGGCTCAGCGTCGACATCACCCACCGCTGCCTGATGGACGAGCGCCACGTGCGCCTGGCCGTCGGCCCCGACTACGCCGCCTGCTCGCCGATCCGCGGCGTGCGCGAAGGCGGCGGCGACGAGACGATGCGCGTCGAGGTGGGCATCCGCGTCCTGCCCGACCACGCACCGTCCGAAGCCGATCCCGCAACCGCTGTGCTCACCGCCCAGGAGCCCTGAATGTCCATCCATGTCGCGCTCAACCACGTGACCCACTACCGGTACGACCGGCCGATCCACCTGGGCCCGCAGGTGATCCGGCTGCGGCCGGCCCCGCATTCGCGCACCCGGGTGCTGAGCTACTCGATGCGCATCGAGCCGGCCACGCACTTCATCAACTGGCAGCAGGACCCGCAGGCCAACTACCTCGCGCGCCTGGTGGTGCCCGACAAGACCACGTCGTTCCGCATCGAGGTCGACCTGGTGGTCGAGATGTCGGTGCTGAACCCGTTCGATTTCTTCCTCGAGCCGGCGGCCGAGCATTTTCCGTTCGAGTACGACAAGTCGCTCGCGACCGAACTCGAGCCGTACCGCCACAAGATGCCGCTGACGCCGGCCTTCGAGAAGTACCTGGCCAGCATCCCGCGCGAGAAGATGCAGACGACCAACTTCCTGGTCGCGCTGAACCAGCGGCTGCAGAAGGACATCGGCTACCTGATCCGCATGGAGCCGGGCGTGCAGACGCCGGAGCAGACGCTGGTCAGCGCGAGCGGCTCGTGCCGCGATTCCGGCTGGCTGCTGGTGCAGCTGCTGCGCCACCTGGGCTTCGCGTCGCGCTTCGTGTCGGGCTACCTGATCCAGCTGAAGAGCGACGTCAAATCGCTCGACGGCCCTAGCGGAACCGAGGTCGATTTCACCGACCTGCACGCCTGGTGCGAGGTCTACCTGCCGGGCGCCGGCTGGATCGGCTTCGATCCGACCTCGGGCCTGCTGGCCGGCGAGGGCCACATCCCGCTCGCCTGCTCGCCGGAGCCGTCGTCGGCCGCGCCGGTCAGCGGCGCGCTCGACGAATGCGAGACCGAGTTCGAGCACCGGATGCAGGTCACGCGCATCTGGGAAGCGCCGCGCGTGACGCTGCCCTACGACGACGCGCAGTGGCGCGAGATCGAGGCGATGGGCCACCGCGTCGACGACGACCTGCGCCGCCACGACGTGCGGCTGACGCAGGGCGGCGAGCCGACCTTCGTGTCGGTCGACGACCGCGACGGCGCCGAATGGAACACCGATGCGATGGGGCCGACCAAGCGGTTGCTCAGTGCCGACCTGATGGACAAGCTGCGCCGCCAGTATGGCGACGGCGGGCTGCTGCACTACGGGCAGGGCAAGTGGTACCCGGGCGAGCAGTTGCCGCGCTGGTCGCTGAACCTGTTCTGGCGCAAGGACCGCGAGCCGGTGTGGACGCATCCCGAGCTGTTCGCCGACGAGCACCAGGACTATGGCGTCACCGACGTGCAGGCGCAGAAGTTCCTCGAAGGCGTCGCGCAACGCCTCGGGCTGGACGGCAAGTACGTGTTCCCGGCGTATGAAGATGTCTGGTACTACTTGTGGCGCGAACGCAAGCTGCCGGTCAACGTCGACCCGTTCGACGCGAAGCTGTCCGATGCGCTGGAGCGCGAGCGCCTGCGCAAGGTGTTCGGCCAGGGGCTGGACCAGGTGGTCGGGCATGTGTTGCCGATCGCGCGCAACCCGGGCCGCAACGCAACAGGCCGGTGGCAGACCGGCCCGTGGTTCCTGCGCGCCGAACGCTGCTACCTGATCCCCGGCGATTCGGCGATGGGCTACCGGTTGCCGCTCGATTCGCAGCCGTGGGCCAAGGACACCGACCTGCCGTGGGTGCATCCGCCGGACCAGACGCAGCCGTTCGCGCCGCTGCCGGCCTATCGCCGGCTGCGCCATGCGCAGGGCGCCCATGAACCTGCCGGCGGTGGCGCCAGCGGTGCCACGCCTGCCTGGGAGCGCAGCGAGACCGGTGCCGGCGGCTTTGCCGGCCGCTCGCGGGCCGCGCTCGGCCCGGGCCCGGCGGTCGCGCGCGGCCTGTCGCCCGAGGTGGCGGCGCGCCAGCCGGCGCCGAAGGAATCGGCCGGCTGGGTCACCCGCACCGCGATCAGCGCCGAGCCGCGCGGCGGCCGGCTCTACATCTTCATGCCGCCGGCGAGCGCGCTGGAGGACTACCTGGAGCTGGTCGCCGCGGTCGAGGACACCGCGGTCGAGATGAAACTGCCGGTGATCCTCGAAGGCTACGAGCCGCCGAAGGACCCGCGGCTGGCGACGCTGCGCGTCACGCCCGACCCCGGCGTGATCGAGGTCAACATCCACCCGGCACACAGCTGGGGCGAGCTGGTCGAGCAGACCACGCACCTGTACCAGGCGGCGCACGAGACGCGCTTGTCGACCGAGAAGTTCATGGTCGACGGACGCCACACCGGCACCGGCGGCGGCAACCACTTCGTGCTGGGCGGCGCCACGGTTGCCGATTCGCCGTTCCTGCGCCGACCCGATCTGCTGGCCAGCATGGTCGGCTACTGGCACAACCACCCGGCGCTGAGCTACCTGTTCTCGGGGCTGTTCATCGGGCCGACCAGCCAGGCGCCGCGCGTCGACGAGGCGCGCAACGATTCGGTCTACGAGATCGAGATCGCGTTCGCCGAGCTGCAGCGCGTCACCGCGCAAGGCCAGGGCCCGTGCCCGCCGTGGCTGGTCGACCGGCTGATGCGCAACCTGCTGATCGACGTGACCGGCAACACCCACCGCGCCGAGTTCTGCATCGACAAGCTGTACTCGCCCGACGGTCCGACCGGCCGGCTCGGGCTGCTGGAGATGCGGGCGTTCGAGATGCCGCCGCATGCGCGCATGAGCCTGACGCAGCAGCTGCTGATGCGCGCGCTGGTGTCGCGCTTCTGGCAGCGGCCCTACCAGCCGCCGCGCCTGAAGCGCTGGGGCACCGAGCTGCACGACCGCTTCATGCTGCCGCACTTCATCTGGCAGGACCTGTGCGACGTGATCGACGAGCTGAACCAGTTCGGCTACGGGCTGAAGCCGGAATGGTTCGCGCCGCACCTGAACTTCCGCTTCCCGCGGTTGGGCGATTTCAGCGCGATGGGCACCGAGGTCGAGCTGCGGCTTGCGCTGGAACCCTGGCATGTGATGGGCGAGGAGGGCGCGCCGGGAGGTACGGTGCGCTTCGTCGATTCGTCGGTGGAGCGGCTGCAGGTGCGGGCCACCGGGCTGGTCGGCGACCGCCACGTGCTGACCTGCAACGGCCGCGCGATCCCGATGCAGTCGACCGGCAAGGTCGGCGAGTTCGTCGGCGCGGTCCGTTACCGGGCCTGGAACCCGCCGTCGGCGCTGCACCCGACGATTGCGGTGCATGCGCCGCTGACGATCGACCTGGTCGACAGCTGGATGAGCCGCTCGCTGGGCGGCTGCCAGTACCACGTGGCCCACCCGGGCGGGCGCAACTACGACACCGCGCCGGTCAATGCCTACGAAGCCGAAGCGCGGCGACTGGCGCGCTTCTTCCGCGTCGGGCACACGCCGGGGGCGATGGCGGTGCCGAAGGAGGAGCGGAATCCGGACTTCCCGTTCACGCTGGATTTGCGGCGGGCACCGTTGTAGGTGCGCTTGCAAAGGCGCGTGGGGGGAGGCCGTGGCGCGTCGTCAGGAGCGGTCTTCGCCCCTGGCGGGGCGAAGACTTCCCTCCGCTGACTGGCTTCATGGCCCGTCGCCGAAACTCCCTCCGCTCACTTCGTTCGCTGTGGTCAGACAGTCGGCGACAGTCAGTTCACGAAGCGTGCTGCGCACGCGGGCCATGAAGCCAGCCAGCTCCGGCGCCCCTTCCTTATTGGCGCTCCACGGCCTCCCCCCACGCGCCTTTGGGCACCGCCCTGCCTTGTGGGATGTGACAAGCGAACAAATGGGAGTTGATCCCCGGTTGACACCCCGGGCCGCGCTGAGCAGGCCGGCTTGCCGGGCCGCTGGGTGGCGCCCTGGGGGCGGTTCCATGACAAACTGGCGACTGGCTTGAAGTCGATACATGCTCAGAACACTGCTTGAGGGCTACGCCGTCCACGAAGGCCGTTACGACGAACTGCTCGGCGCGGCCGGCGAGCCGCGCCCCCACTGGGAAGCCTTCCTGAAGACCCTCGCGCAACGCCAGGGCCCCGACATCGGCGACACGCTGTCGCTGATGGAACGCGAGATCCGCGAGAACGGCATCACCTACAACGTCTATGCCGACCCGCAGGGCGCCGACCGGCCGTGGGAGGTCGACCCGCTGCCACTGCTGATCTCGCCGGCCGAATGGGACGAGATCGAGGCCGGCATCGCGCAGCGCGCCGAGCTGCTGAACCGCGTGCTGACCGACCTCTACGGCCCGCAGGAGCTGCTGCGCAACGGCAGCGTGCCGCCGTCGGTGGTGTTCGGCCACAGCGGCTTCCTGCACCAGGTGCAGGGCATCCGCCCGGCCGGCGGCGTGCACCTGTTCCAGTACGCGGCCGACCTGGCCCGCTCGCCCGACGGCCGCTGGTGGGTCGTCAACGACCGCACGCAGGCGCCTTCGGGCGCCGGCTACGCGCTGGAGAACCGGCTCGTCGTGTCGCGGGTGTTCCCGCAGATGTTCCGCGACCTGCACGTGCAGCACCTGGCCTCGTTCTTCTCGAACCTGCGCGAGTCGCTGCTGCGGCTGGCCCCGAAGGGCGATGGCCCGCCGCTGATCGGGCTGCTGACGCCGGGGCCGTACAACGAGACCTACTTCGAACATGCGCTGCTGGCGCGCTACCTCGGCTTCGCACTCGTCGAAGGCAGCGACCTGACGGTGCGCGACGGCCGCGTCTGGATGAAGACGGTCGACGGCCTGAAGCGGGTGCATGCGCTGCTGCGCCGCCAGGACGACGACTACTGCGATCCGCTCGAGCTGCGCTCCGATTCGGCACTCGGCGTGGCGGGTCTCACCGACTGCGCACGCCGCGGCACCGTGCTGCTGGCGAATGCGCTCGGCTCCGGCGTGCTCGAATCCGGCGCGCTGCTCGGCTACCTGCCGAAGCTCAGCGAGCAACTGCTCGGCGAACCGCTGCTGCTGCCGTCGGTCGCCACCTGGTGGCTGGGCGAGCCGGCGGCCTTCGACGACGCCTGGAAGCGCATCGATCACCTGATCATCAAGCCGCTCGACCGCTCGGCCGGCGAGCCGGCGGTGTTCGGCGCCGACCTGTCGGCCGACGAGCGCGTGCTGCTGCGCGCCCGAGTGGCGGCGCGCCCGCAGCGCTACGTGGCGCAGGAATGGGTGCATGTGTCGCAGGCGCCGGTGCTGGAGCGCGAGCAGCGCGCGCAAGGTGCCGCAGCGCGCCACAGCGAGCACCTGAGCGCGCGCACCGTCGGGCTGCGGGTGTTCGCGGTCGCGACGCCGAACGGCTACCGCGTGATGCCCGGCGGCCTGACCCGCGTGGCCGGCAATGAAGACGACCGCGTGATCGGCATGCAGCGCGGCGGGCGCTCGAAAGACACCTGGGTGCTGTCCGACCGGCCCGTCAACGCGTCGTTCTCGCTGCTGACGCGCACCGTGACGCCGACCGACCTGGCCACGACCAAGGGCAACGTGCCGTCGCGCACCGCCGAGAACCTGTTCTGGTTCGGCCGCTATGGCGAGCGCTGCGACGCGTCGGCACGGCTGCTGCGCGTCGCGGTGGCCGGCGTGCTCGGCAATGTCGATGCACGGGCCGACGACCCGGAAGACGGCCTGACGCCGACACTCGCGCTCGCGCGCCGCATGGGCCTGATCGATGCATCGGACGACGTCGGCACCGAGTTGCTGCGCGCCGCGACCCATCCGGACGAGGGCTTGAGCGTGCGGCTTCGCCAGCTGCTGCGCGTCGCGTTCAGCCTGCGCGACCGCATGTCGGCCGACAACTGGCGCACGCTGAACCAGCTGATCGCCGACCCGGTGTTCCAACGCGGCGGCTCGCTGGCGCTGGCGCTGGCCTGGCTCGACCGCGCGGTCACGTCGATGATGACGCTGTCGGGCTTCGTGCTCGACGGCATGACGCGCAGCACCTCGTGGCGCTTCCTGTCGATCGGGCGGCGCATCGAGCGCCTGTCGACGCTGTGCCAGACGCTGAAGGTCGCCACCCGCGAGGGCCGCAGCAGCGGGCTCGACTGGCTGCTGGAGCTGGCCGATTCCACCGTGACCTTCCGCTCGCGCTACCTGGTGGCGCCGGAATGGCTGCCGGTGCTCGACCTGCTGCTGCGCGACGACACCAACCCGCGCTCGGTCGCGTTCCAGGTGAAGGGGCTGGTGGAGTACGTCGACAAGCTCGAACGCACGCACGGCCGTTTCGCGAGCGACCTGCTCGGCCCTGCGCAGGCGGCGCTGCTGGCGCTCGGCGCGCACGACCTGCACCCCGAGAGCGAGGCGCTGGCCGCCGTCATCGACCAACTGCAGCGTGCCGCCCACACGGTGTCGGACGAGCTGACGCTGAAGTTCTTCTCGCACGCCGCGTCGCGCAGCGTGCTGTCCCTGGTGGCGTAGCGTGAGCGGCCGCATGCGAGAGCCGGACGAGCGCCGGGCCGCTCCCAAGCCGGCCGGCATCCCGTCGGGGGATCGGCGGATGTACCCATCCGACGAGGGGCAGACATGAACCGCTATACCGTCGAGCACGAGACCCGATACGCCTACGCGGCGCCGGTGTCGCAGTCGTGGCAGCTGGCCCGGCTCGCGCCGCGCGACCTGCCGTGGCAGAAGCTGCTGTCGCATTCGCTGCAGATCGACCCGCCGCCCGACGAGCGCCACGACGCGCCCGACAGCTTCGGCAACAGCGTCACGCATTTCGGGCTGCACGGCGCGCACCGGCTGCTGCGGGTGCGCATGGCCTGCAGCGTCGAGGTCGGCACGCGGCCGCTGTGGGCGTCGGCGGCACAGGGCTGGGAATCGGTGCGAGATGCGGTCCGCAACACGCCGACGCTCGGCGCGCTGGAGCCGGCCCGCATGTGCGAGCCGACGGTGCTGGTGCCGCTGTCCGAAGGCGCGCGGCTGTATGCGCGCAGCGCGCTCGCGCCGGGCCGCGACTGGTTCGACGCGCTGTCGGCGCTGACGCAGGCGATCCATGGCGACTTCGAGTTCGAGGCCGGCGCGACCACGGTGAGCACCTCGGTCGACGAGGTGCTGTACCAGCGGCGCGGCGTCTGCCAGGACTTCGCGCACCTGATGATCGCCTGCCTGCGCGGGCACGGGCTGCCGGCCCGCTACGTGTCGGGCTACCTGCTCACCGACCCGCCGCCGGGACAGCCGCGGCTGCTCGGCGTCGACGCGTCGCACGCCTGGGTGGCGGCGTATTCGCCGGCGCACGGCTGGGTCGAGTTCGACCCCACCAACAACCAGCTGGCCGACGAGCGCTACATCACGCTCGCGTGGGGCGCCGACTTTGCCGACGTGGTGCCGCTGCGCGGCGTGATCCTCGGCGGTGGCGAGCAGCAGCTCGATGTGTCGGTGAGCGTGACGCCGGCCTGATACTGGCCTGATGCGGGTTTCCGTCCGGTTCATCTGGACAGCGAACGAATTCCCGGGGCGGGCCACTCAGCATGCATCGCCCCCTCGGTGTGACAACGATCGGATCGAGTCGATTGGGGCTGTTTGCGCGAGGGGACTTGCTCATGTGCGGTGGCTCCATCCGTTCGAAGGTTTTCCAGCCTCGCCAGCCTTCCCCGAAGGTTGCGCAGCAGCCGCCGATCCCCCTGGCGCCGCATGAGCTGGAAGTGCGTGCGAAGGAAACGGTGGGTGCGCTGCAGGCGCTGGCCGAGGGCGAGGTCTCGGCCAAGGTCGAGCGCCTTGCTGCAAGGCTGCTCGCCAAGGGACTGGTGGTGAAGGCGGCCGATGGGACCTACCTGCCGGCGGGGCCGACGTCTCGACCGAGCCGCTATGCAAGGGCACGGAACCTGCCTTCCAAGGCCTGGCGACGCGCCGAATTCGCGATTCGCGGCCGCCTGAACCGGCCACGCACCCACGGCAGCAAGGCGTTCCGAAGCGGCGGAGATGCAAGGACGCTGGTGTCCACCGTCACGGGGTCCTCGGCGCTGGTGTGGATGCAGAGCGCCCTGTTCCGGACCGGCGCGAATGCCGCGACCTTGCCGAACGGCCCGGGCTTCGAACTGCCGGCGGGTGGCCTGGAAGTGCTCGGACTCGGGGGGGCGGTGGCCGCCGGTTGCTGCCTGTTCGACGGCTTGGACATGTTCAACACGTTCCTCGACGCGGTCGACGAGCAGGACCGCTGGAAGGTCGAGGTCGTCGTGTTCCACCGGCACTTCACCAAGTATCTTGCGAACCGCGCGGCGGAAACGCAGTCGAGCCCCGAGGTGGTGTTCGGTTTTCGCCGATGCCAGGAGGCCCTCTCGCGCTGCGCGTTGTTCGACAAGGCGGCGCGCAAGGCGCTGCAGCGTTCCTGCGAGGCCATGGTGCGGGACGCCGGCTTTTCCAGCCTCAATGCCTTGATGGGCGTGGCCGGCATGGGCATGAAGATCCAGTCGGGTGCGGATCTCGCGTCGCTGGGTCTCGGAACGGCCAGCACGGCGCTGGGCGCGGCGGCTCTGCCGGTGTCGCTCGCGTGCGCCGGCATCGACATCGGGGTCGGGCTCGGAGAGATCGGCTTTCGCAAGAAGGAGTACCGCCGTTGCCGGGTCAGGTGCCAGCAGATCCAGCAGCAGATCGACGACCTGGCAGCGGCACAGGGGCCCGTTGCCTGCCCTGCGGATCGCCAGGCTCTGCTCCATGTGCTGAAAGGCGCGCTGAAGCGGCAGCGGCGCCTGATGAAGCAGGCGCGCTACGAGAAGCGCTTCGGGATGGCGCGGGTAGCGAAGGGCGCGGCCAATGCCGCCGTGACGGCACCGCTGGCTACCGCCGCGATGGTCGTCGCCGCCGTGGCGGCAGCGACCGTGGCATGGCCGATCGGCCTGACCGCCGGGCTGGTGGGTGGCGTCGTGACGGGCGGGTACCTGGCCAGCTATGTTGCGAAAGCGGCGACGCGAGAGGCGATGCGGGGGCGATCGCGCCGCGAGCTGTACGACGCGACCATCCTGGCCGCCACCACGTCGGCTGCAGACCGCACCCGCCTCTTCAAGGAACAGGAAACCTTGTCAGTCGCGGGAACCACAGGCTACTGGACCGGCGGCCGGGACGGCTTTGCCGGCAGGTACGTCCACCAGGTCACCCCCGAGACGCAGGTGGTGGCGGCCCTGGATGAATTCGCCGGACTGCTGGCCCGCCGGCCTGCCACGGGGCATCCCGATGCCGAGGTCGAGGCACGCATCCAGGCGTTCCTCGCCATCGCGGACATCGATGCGGCCCTGCTCCACGACATCGAGCGGATGATCCGGGCAGGTTCCGACGAACTGCGCACGCAAGGCGTGCATCCGCGCGACATCGAATGGCATGAGCTGACGGCGCGGCGTGCGCAGTACGCCGCCGCCTTCGGCTTGCCGGCGACGCCGCCGAAGCTGCCGGTCGGCGCCCTGTTGCCGAGTTTCCATGCCGCCTGCTGGATTGCGCGCCTGGGCGCGAGCAGCGAACCCGACGCCGTTAAATTCGCGTGCCTTCTCGATCGACACCTGATGGGCGAGCAGGTCGACCTGCACGCGATGAACGAATGGCTGGAGCGCAACGGCCATCTCGCCGCGCCGTCCGCGTTGACGGGTGCGCAGATGCAGGCCGTGGCCGAGCGCCTGTTCCGCAGCGTGCCGCCGGCACTCTTCATGGACCACATGAGCGCGCTGGCGAGCGCGATCGCCGAGGAGACGGGCAACGGCGACGCCTTCGGGTGGCGGGACGACAGCCCGGTGCTGCGCGACTTGACGGCGTTTCGCGAGTTCGCGCAGCGCCGATGGATACCGGGGCATCAAGCGCTCTCGCGCATCCTCGCTCATCCGGCCACCGCCGCAGACGATGGTGCGGAAGTCTCCAGGGCTTGCACCACCGAGGAACTCTCTGCGGGGCTGCGGCATCTGGCGGCAGGGTGCGCGATGCCGCCACCCGCGGAGCCACTGATCGAGGGCGAGACGTTGTTCGCGAAACTGCACGGCGAATGGGCACGCCGGTTCGCCGTCGGTACCCCGCGGCAGCGACGCCGCACCGCCGCTGCACTGGCCCGGCATTGCGCGACACACGACAAGTTCCGCGGCCACGCGTGGACGAGCGACGGGCGGGGCGGATTCTCTTGCGACCTGGGTGGCCGCAGGACGGGCGTCCTCCGCGCGGACGCACTGGCGGCGTGGGTGACGCGCGGCGACTGGAACGAGCCGTTGCCGATCGAGGTTCGAAGCCTGGCGCCGGCCTCGGCGCTGCGTTGGCTGGCCAGCGAGGCCGGCCGCGGCGTGGATGAACGCTTCATCGGCGAAGCGGGTGTCGCCCCGACGCTGAAAGCCTTGCGGATCTCGTTCGAGATGTCGGAGCACAACCGGGGAATGCGGCTGCACGACCGCGTGATCTCCCGCGACGGCATTGCCCCGCACCACGGAGACGGCGGCGGGCCCAGCCAATACGAGTCGCTGGAAGCTGCGATGGGGGAGGGCGCACGCCTGGTGCTCGGCGAGCTTTCCCCGCGCTCGACCCGACCGTGGGCCTTGCTCGAAAGGACGCTCGAAGATCCGCCAGGGTGGCAACTCGAGGTGGCGGGGAAGAAGACGGCGTACGCCACCGTGCAGGCCGCCGTGCAGGCCTGCTGCGATCAACAAGGCGTCGACGCTGTTCGTGCCGTTTTCCTGACGGATTCGAGCTGATCCCGCAGGCTCCTACAATCCGGGCCCCACTCCCGTTGTGCCCATGTTCAAGAACGCGCTCCTCTACCGCATCGACCAATGGACCCCGCCCCCGCTGGATGAGGTCGAAGACCGGCTGGCCAGCAGCCGCTTCACCGCCTGCGGCGCGACGCAGCCCGAATCCGCCGGCTGGCTGCAGCCGCGTGGCGACAAGGAGGGCGCGCTGATCGAGAACGTCGGCGGCCAGCTGGTGCTGCGCCTCGGGGTCGAGCGCAAGGCGGTGCCGTCGTCGGTCGTGAAGGCCGAGCTCGAAGCCCGGCTCGACCGCATCGAGGCCGAGACCGGCCGCCGCCCGAAAGGCAAGCTCGCCAAGGAGCTGAAAGAGGAGATCGTGCAGGACCTGCTGCCGCGCGCCTTCCCGAAGCGCTCCGCGACGCTGGTCTGGATCGACGTGCGCGCGGGCTTCGTCGTGATCGACGCGGCCAGCATGGCCAAGGCCGACCGCGTCGTCACGATGCTGGTCGAGCTGCTCGGCGGCGGCATCCGGCTCAGCCTCGCGCAGAGTGCGATCTCGCCGGCCACCGCGATGGCCGAATGGCTGACCAGCAAGGAAGCGCCGGCCGGCTTCACGATCGACCGCGAATGCGAGCTGAAGCAGCCCGACAGCGAGAAGGCCACCGTCAAGTACGCCCGCCACACGCTCGACATCGACGAGGTCGGCCAGCACATCGTGCAAGGCAAGCTGCCGACCCAGCTCGCGATGACCTGGTCCTCGCGGGTGTCCTTCGTGCTCAGCGATGCGATGACCATCAAGAAGCTGAAGCTGCTCGACGTGGTGCTCGAAGGCGCATCGACCGCCACCAAGGATGAAGACCACTTCGACGCCGACGTCGCGCTGGTCACCGGCGAACTGCAGCAGCTGATCCCGGCGCTGATCGAGGCGCTCGGCGGCGAGCTGAACCGCGACGCCGTCACCGGTGCCGCGGCCCCGGCGCCCCAGCCGCTGGCGGCCTGACGGGCACCGGCGCGGCCCGGCCCGGCCGCGTCACTGCTTGCAGCGCTCCGCGTAGCTCGTTTCCGAGCGCTGCAGGTCGGCACGCTCGCCGTCGCTCATCGTCGCGGTCTGCCGGCGTTTCGCCGCCAGGATGCGCAGCAGCTCGTTGCACTGGTCGCTCGCGATGCGCGCCTGCTGCTGCTGTTGCTGGCTGGCCGACTGCGCCGTCCGCCGGGCGTCGCGCTCGTTGCGCCGGTCTTCCGCGACCCGCTGGCGTGCCGCCGCATCGTCCTCCGAGCACTTTTGCCGGTATTCCTCGTGCAGGCCGCTGATCACGTCGCCGCGCACGCCGCGCGACGGGCCGGTGCGGATCGCCTCGGCGATGTCGGCGCAGGCCGAGCTCAGGTAGGCCACATGCTCGGCGGTCTTCGCCGGGCGTGGAACGTAGGTGCCCGACGGTGGGGGAGAGGGATTGTTCTGGACCGCGCCGACGGTGCCGAGCGTCGAGCCGGCGCCGCTGGTGCACGGCCGGTCGGACACATAGGTCGAGTTGCCCGACTTGCATCGGTACATCGATTGCGCCGACGCGGCCGGTGCCGCCACCAGCGCTGCGGCTGCGATCCAGCTCATCGACGCCATGGCGCTCAACAGGCCCTGCGCGACACGGGCTGTGGTCGATCTCTTCACGTTTCCCCTCCGGTTGTTCTTGGGTGGGGAGGGATTCTGCTGCGTTCGCGCCGCCCGTCCATCCCTCAGGCGGGTGAACGGCGCAAGGTATTCACGATCTGGGCCTGCATCGCGTCCGCGGCCGCGTCGCCGTGGCTGGCCTTGCTGCGCAGCACCGCGACCTCCATGTCCGGCAGCGGCGGCAGCTGGTGCCGCGCGTCGAGGACCTGCAGGCCCGCCGGCACGCTGCAGCGCGTGAGTGCCGCGACCGCCAGCCCGCCCTCGACGGCCGCCAGCTGCCCGACCAGGCTCTGGCTGTGGGTCACGGTGCGGTGCCGGCGCCGCTGCGCCGCCAGCGCGGCGAGCACCGCCTGGCGCGCCAGGCTGCCGGCCTCGTACATCGCGAGCGGCAGCGGCTCGCGCCGCCAGGCCTCGTGCTGCGCCGCGCCGACCCACACCATCGGCTCGCGGAACAGCAGCGTGCCGCGCTGCGGCCGGTCGCGCGTGACGATCGCGACGTCGATCTCGCCGCGCTGCACCTGCGGGATCAGCACCGTCGACTGCGCGCACGACAGCGTGATCTCGACCAGCCCGTGGCGACTCGCGAAGGTGCGCAGCACCGGCGCCAGGTAGGCCACCGCATAGTCGTCGGGCACGCCCAGCCGCACATGGCCGCTGACGCGGCTGTCGCTCAGCGCGCCTAGCGCTTCGGCATGCAGCTCCAGCAGCCGGCGCGCGTAGCCGAGCAGTTCGTGGCCGGTGGGCGTCAGCGCCAGGTGGCGCGGGCCGCGGGTCAGCACCGGCCGGCCGACGGCGTCTTCGAGCTTGCGGATCTGCATGCTCAGCGCCGACTGCGAGCGGTGCACCTGCGGCGCAGCCGCCGTCAGCGAGCCGGCATCGACGACGGCGACGAAGGCGCGCAGCCAGTCGAGCTGCAGGTCGGGGGAGGTCATGCGCTGGCTCCTTCAGGATCGTGCCGGAAATCGAATGGTAGCCAGCTGAACTATGCGCTTTACGGGATGGCGAGCCGCGCCGACGATTCGCGCGATGAATTCCTCCACCGCCATGCGGGCCGCGCCCACCGCTTCGTCGACCGAGCGCGGCGTGCTGCTGATGACCGCCGGCGGCCTGCTGCTCGGCACGCTCGGCGTGTTCGTCGAAGAGGCCGGCCAGCATCCGCTGATGGCGGTGTGCTTCCGCTGTGCGTTCGGCGGCCTCGCGCTGCTTGCCTGGGGCGCGGCGACCGGTCGACTGCACGAACTGCGGCTCGCGCCGCGCGCGCTGGCGGCGGCCCTCGCCTGCGGTGTGTTGATGGTGTCCAACTGGGCGCTGTTCTTCGCGGCCATCGAGCGCACGTCGATCGGCGTCGCGACGGTGGTGTTCCACGTGCAGCCGCTGTGGGTGATGGGCTTCGGCGCATGGTGGCTGCACGAGCGCATCGGCGCACGGCGCTGGGCGGCCGTCGCGCTGGCCTTGCTGGGGTTGGCGCTGGCCAGCGGGCTGGCCGGACCAGACGGCCATCGGCAAGGCGATGCCGCTTCGGCGCGCTACCTCGCCGGCCTGGCGATGTGCCTCGGCGGCTCGCTCAGCTACGCGGCGGTCACGCTGATCGCGAAGCTGGCGCGCGGGGCGTCGTCGTTCGCGTTGGCGACCTGGCAGTGCGCGGTCGGCGTCGTGCTGACGGCCTGGTGGCCGCTGTCGCAGGGCTGGCCCGCGCAACCCGCGGCCTGGGGCTGGCTGGCCGGGCTGGGTGTGATCCACACCGGCCTGGCGTATGTGCTGCTGTACGCCGGCATGGCGCGCTTGCCGACCGGCCGCATCGCGCTGCTGCAGTTCGTCTACCCGTTCGCCGCGGTCGGCGTGGACTGGCTGGTCTACGGCCGCAGCCTGACGGCCTGGCAGTCGGTGGGGATGCTGTTGATGGGCGCGGCGCTGTGGGGCGCGCGAAGACGGATGGAATAAATCGAGGCGGGCGGCGTCCACCCCATGACGGCACATGCCTTCATGCCCAGGACACCCGATGCCATTGACACTTCTGCAGGACCCACGCCGACACGGCTGGTCGAGCCTGTCCGTCGCCGCGCTGGCGGGCGCCGCCGCTGCGTTCGTGGCGCTGGACGCTTCGACCGGTCCGCTGCGCACGGCGGCGGCCTCTGCCTTCATGACGATCTGCTCGACGGGCGGATCGACGCAGGCCGGCTTCGCGGCGGCCAACGATGCCGCGATGGCGAAGATGATGGCGGGGATGGCCGTCCCCCCGACCGGCGACATCGACCGCGATTTCGCCGCGATGATGATCCCGCACCACCAGGGCGCGATCGACATGGCGCAGGCCCAGTTGCGCTACGGCAGCAACGAGCAGCTGCGCCGCATCGCGCAGGGAATCATCGTGGAACAGCAGCAGGAGATCGCCGCGATGCGCCTCGCGCTGGGCCAGCCGCTGCCGCCTTCGACCCCGGCGCCGACCCAGGCGGCGGCCCGCTAGGCGCGAATCCGATCTCACCTCACCCACCACGCCTGCAACCATGAAACCAAGCCATCTTCGCCGCTTCCTGTCGGGCAGCGCCCTCTGCGCCGCGACCGCCGTCGCCTGCGCGGGCCAGGCCCCGGGGGCCGCCTCCGACGCCGACATCGCGATCAGCCACCGTGACCGCGTCTACGCGGCCGAGCAGTTCTCCAACACCGTGTCCGTCACCGACCCGGTCGACAACCAGTTGCTCGGCGTCATCCGCCTGGGCGATCCGTCGCCGGGGAACTTCAGTCCGTTGTACCGCGGCCAGGTGCTGGTGCACGGCATGGGCTTCTCGCCCGACCACCGCACGCTCGCAGTGGTGTCGATCGGGTCGAACTCGGTGAGCTTCATCGACACCGCGAGCAACGCGGTCAGGCACACCACTTACCTGGGCCGCTCGCCGCACGAGGCCTTCTACACGCCCGACGGCAAGGAACTGTGGGTCACCGTTCGCGGCGAGAACTACGTGTCGGTGATCGATGCCGACAGCTTCGAGGAGAAGACCCGCATCATCACGCCCGCCGGCCCGGGGATGCAGATCTTCTCGCCGGACGGCCGCTACGGCTACATCTGCTCTTCGTTCAATCCGGAGACCGTCGTCGTCGCGGTCGCGACGCACCAGATTGTCGGCCGCGTCAAGCAGGACAGCCCGTTCTGCCCCAACATCGCCGCGACACCGGACGGCAGGCAGGTGTGGCTCACGCTCAAGGACATCGGCCGCACGATGGTGTTCGACGCGAAGCCGCCGTTCGCGGTGCTGAAGTCGTTCGACACCGGGCCGCTGACGAACCATGTGAACTTCGCGCGCACCGCGAAGGGCACGTTCGCGTACCTGACGATCGGCGGGTCGAATGTGGTGAAGGTGTTCCGCACCGACGACTTCTCGCCGGTGGCGTCGATCCCGGTGGGCGCGCTGCCGCACGGCCTCTGGCCGTCCGGCGACGGCAAGCGCGTCTATGTCGGGCTGGAGAATGCCGACGCGCTCGCGGCGATCGACACCGCGACGAACACCGTCGTCGCGCAGGTGCCGATCGGGCAGGCGCCGCAGGCGATCGCCTATGTGCCGAATGCGGTGCCGGTCGGATCGGGCGATGGAACCCGGGGCCTGCAACCGATCGGCCTCGCCGGCCAGGTCGCGCACCTGTCGCTGGTTGCGCCGCAGGACGGCAAGACGGTGGCGAGCGCGAGCCCGAGCGCGCCGACCAGCGTGTCGCTGTTCGACCAGGGGCTGCTGCAGGTGCTGCAGGCCTCGGCGAGCGGGCTCGAACCGCGGCGTCCGTATGTGCTGGCGCTTGCCGACCGGCCCGACGGCAGCGGCACGCTGCAGCCGCTGGCGAACTTCATGACCAACCCGGCCGGTGCCGCCGTCGTCAATGCGATCGGGCCGATCCGCCAGCAGGTGCAGGGTGCCGACGGTGCGAACGACCCGCGGCGCTACCTGGTGATCGCGCCGCAGGTGGCCGGCAAGCCGGGCGACCCGGTGCAGGTGCAGGCGCCTTAGCAGGTCCCGTCAGCCCCACCCATGAACGACCTGATCCTGCTCGTCGAGCCGATGATCCCCGCGCTGCGTCGCTACGCGCGGGCCTTGCTGCGCGATCGAGACCTGTCCGACGACCTCGTCCAGGACTGCCTCGAACGGGTCATCAGCCACTGGAGCCAACGGCAGGATGCCGGCAACACGCGCCAATGGGTGTTCGCCATCCTTCACAACCTCGCCATGCAGCGGTTCCGGCAGCAGTCGCGGCGCGGCGTGCAGGTGGCGATCGAGGACGTGGCCGAAGCCGAGATGAGCACGCCCGCCCCGCAGGAGCACCGCATCCGGCATCACGAGCTGATGCGCGCACTGGGCCAGCTGCCGGAAGACCAGCGCAGCGTGCTGCTGCTGGTGTCGGTCGAGGACCTGACCTATGCCGAGGTCGCCAACGCGCTGTCGATCCCGGTCGGCACCGTGATGTCGCGCCTGGCACGCGCGCGCCAACGGCTGCATCGCCTGCTCGACGGAGAGCCTGCGCCGGCGCAGGCTTCGACCGACACCGCCCCCACCTTGCGGAGGCTCAAATGAGCAACGACCCCTCGGCCGCCCGGCCGATCCTCGAAGAAGACCTGCACGCCTTTGTCGACGATGCACTCGATGCGTCCCGCCGTCGCGAGGTGCAGGCCTATCTCGACCTCCATCCCGACGCTGCGCGCGACGTGGCGGCGCATGCCGCGCATCGGCAGGAACTGCGCGCACTGCTCGCGCCGATCTCGGATGAACCGGTTCCCCCGGCGCTGAACCTCCAACGGCTCGTCGGCGAACGGCGCGCACGGGAGCGCCGGCCGTGGGGCATGGCCGCTGCGGTGCTGCTCGCGCTGGGCGTCGGCGGCGGGGCCGGGTGGTCGCTGCGCGGCGGGAGGCCATCGGCCGATGCGGGGATCGTCGCGGTGGCGCGGGAGGCGACCGCCAGCTACGACGTGTATGCCTCGGACCTGCAGCGGCCGGTCGAGATGGGGCCGACCCAGCGCGCGGAACTGGTGAGCTGGGTCTCGGCACGGCTCGGCCGCCAGGTCGCGGTGCCGGACCTCGCGGCGTCCGGCTACCGCTTCATCGGCGGGCGCCTCGTCGCGACGGAGCACGGCCCGGCCGGGCTCTTCATGTACGACGACCCGCAGGGCACGCGTCTCGCGCTGCTGGTGCGGCCGATGGCGGTCGAGAAGAACACGCCGATGATGGAACACATCGACGGGCGCTTCGCCGGCTATGCCTGGGCCGACCAGGGCCTGGGCTACGGCGTCGTCGGAACCCGGCGTGCCGAGTCGCTCCATGCCCTGGCGGACGAGATGCGTCGCCAGATCGGGGTCGATCTGAAAGGCTAGATCAGAGCCCCTGCGCCTCGAAGAAGCCGCGCACCGGCTGGTCTTCCGGCAGCACGTAGACGACCGCGCGCGCATGGCCGAGCACCGGCGCCACGACCTGTTCGTAGAAGGCCACCGGCACGACCACGCAACCGAGCGAGATCCGGTTGTCGGCCGGCGAGGCCGATGCGAGCCGCTGCGCACGGCGCTCGCTCGCGGCGGCCGGGCGCAGCCGGTGGATCGCGAGCGAGGCCGCATAGTCGAGCCAGACGATGTCCTCGCCATGCAGGTTGCGCCCCGGCTGCGATTCGAAGCGGCCGGCGGGCGTCGTGCGCTCGAACGGGCGCAGGCTCGCGGGCGCGCGCCGTGCGATGTCGGGGATCGCGGTGTCGCCAGGCGCGAGGCCCAGCAGCGCCGGGCTGCTGCCGATCAGGTGCCCGTCTGCCGCGTGGATGTGCAACTGGCCGGCCTTCTTGTCGACGACCGCGAACGGCTTGTCCTGGTTGTCGTGGTGCTCGACGATCCAATGAATGGCGAGCCGCGCGTCGGGCGACGCCGAGGAGGTGTCGGATGTCGAAGCTGCCGCACAGGCGATGCTGCCCCAGACCCACAGACCGGCAAAGATTGCCGATCGCACTGCTTTACCTGCAAATCGCATGGCCGGGGTGTCGGTCGTTGTCGTGAAGATGCGTCATCGTAGGGACGCCGCTGCCAGGCCGCCGGCCGAAAAGCGCGACAAAGTCGACGCAGTTCCGAGCGCGTTGAAGCCCGCCGTGCACCAGCCCGTGCTATCCCACAGCCGACTACGGGCATGCCGATTGCCTTTCGATCGGCATGAAGCCAACGCCGGTGCTGGAGTGGGTGAACGCGGGCCTGATGGGGGTCGCGACGATCGCGCTGAGCCTGATTGCGCAGCCGCTGTCGCCGGGCCATCCGGAGCGGTTGGCGCACAACGCGCGGCACGCGGCGCCGGTGCACATGGCGAGGTCGCTGAATTTCGGCAACGTGGCGGCCTCGGCCGACGTGCGGCGCCTCGGCGACTGGGTCGTCAGCCGCGCCGACAACCGCGGCCTGCCGTTCGTGCTGATCGACAAGCCGCGCGCGCAGGTGTTCGCGTTCGATGCGGCCGGGCGCCTGCTCGGCTCGGCACCCGCGCTGCTGGGCGCGGCACGCGGCGACGATTCGGTGCCGGGCATCGGCGAGCGCGCGATCGCCGACATCAAGCCGTCCGAACGCATCACGCCGGCCGGGCGCTTCGTCGGCCGGCCCGGCCACAACGCGAACGGCGAGGACATCGTCTGGGTCGACTACGACGCCGCGGTGTCGATGCACCGCGTGCGCACCACCAACCCGCGCGAGCGGCGCGCGCAACGCCTCGCATCGCCGGGCGTCGACGACAACCGCATCAGCTACGGCTGCATCAACCTGCCGCCGTCGTTTTACGACGGCGTGATCAGCCCGATGTTCAGCCGCGGCCGCGCGATGGTGTACCTCGTGCCCGACCGCCGCTCGCTGGCCGAGGTGTTCGGCGTCCCTGCCGTGCAGCCTTCCGCGACGCGCGTTGCGCAGGCGACGGTCTTCCACTGACCCACCGACCTCCTTCGACACAGTGGACCGGACGTGAAAAAGGCCCGGCAGACGCGTGTCTGCCGGGCCTTCAGGCCGACGTGGGCACGATCAGTTGCGATCGGCACGCGGTGCCAGCGGATCGCTGGCGATCGTGCTGGACGAATCGCTGTTGTCCAGCGTCGTCTTGTTCTCCAGTGTCGTCGGCGGGTTGGCGTTGTTCGAGTTGTTCGGGCTGACCTGCGTGTCCATGTTGGTCGGCTGGGCGGTCATGTTCTGGTTCGTCGGCGTCGTGCTTTCAGTGGTCGACGTCGTCGGGCCGTTCGGCTGGTTCTGGTCGGCACTGGCCGAGCTGGGCGCCGAGGTGTTGCTCGAGCTCGACTGGGCCGACGACAGCGAAACCACGGCCGCCAGGGCAGCAGCGGACACGAGGGTCAGGGTGGTGGACAGCTTTGTCATGGTGTGACTCCTTTGCAGGTGTTGGAAGAGGTGACCCGCCGGCCCCGCCGGTCGCGTCCCGCTCTTTGGCCCGAAGACCCAAAGGCGCGGTACCGGAAGGTGGCAATCGGTGTGCCTTGCAGAGGGGCGGCGCCGTCCGGCGACGAAGCAGCGCGCCTGTCGGATCGAGCGGGCACGCCGCCTGCCTGAGGATGGCTACCATGCCTGCACGGTCGGGACGACGCGGGCGAGCAGTTCAACCGAAAGGAAATCGATGGGATGGCGTGTGAGCTCGTGTGCGGCAGGCTGGACCTTCGCGCTGGGGACGGCCCTCGTGCCGACCTGCATGGCTGCCCAGGACGCGACCCCGGGTGAGCCGCGCGCCGCCGATCCGCCGGCGGCAGCCGCCTCCGAGCCCGCGGCGGACGACGGCCCGCCGCGTCCGAAGGTGCCCGAACTCGATAAGCCGCGTCCCGCCGAGGTGCCCGACGACGCGGCGCTGGTTGCGGCCGGTGCGCGCATCGGCGAGGTCCGCTTCCAGCGGCTCAACCTGTTCGACACGCGCCTGCCGGAGGAAGACAAGCTGCTGTTCCGCTGGGCCAACAAGCTGCACCTGCTGACGCATGAATCGGTGGTCGCATCGCACCTGCTGTTCAAGCCCGGCGAGCCCTACGATCCGCGGCTGCTGCGCGAGTCGGAGCGCATCCTGCGCAGCGAGTCGTACTTCCGCGATGCGCACATCCGGCCGGTCGCGCTGCACGACGGCATCGTCGACCTCGAGGTGGTGACGCAGGACGTCTGGACGCTGAACCCCGGTGTGTCGCTCGGCCGCTCGGGCGGCAAGAACAGCAGCGGCTTCAGCCTGGAGGATGCCAACCTGCTCGGGCTCGGCAAGGAACTCGGCTTCTCGTTCAAGTCCGAGGTCGACCGCACCAGCAAGACGCTCAGCTACCACGACAACCACGTGCTCGACAGCTGGTGGGACCTGCAGGGGCAGTACTCCGACAACAGCGACGGCCACGTGCATGAGCTGATCGTCAAGCGGCCGTTCTATGCGCTCGACACGCCGTGGACCGCCGGCGCGCAGGTGCGCGACGAGGAACGCGTCGACTCCGTCTACGACCGCGGCGACGTGATCCGCCAGCTCGACGTTCGCGACCGGGCGCTGTCGGCCTTCGGCGGCTGGTCGGCCGGGCTGCAGGACGGCTGGGTGACGCGCTGGACCGCCGGGCTGTCGCTCGAGGAGCACCGCGCGACGCTCGCGGTGCCGCCGAACGAGCCGGTGCCGCCCGGCACCGAACGCAAGCTGGTGTACCCGTGGATCGGCTTCGAGCTGATCCAGGACGCCTTCAGCGAGGTGCGCAACCAGGACCAGATCGGCAAGACCGAGGACGTCTCGCTCGGCTGGCACATCATGGGCAAGCTCGGCTATTCGCTGCCCGGCCTCGGCGCGGACCGCCGCGCGACGGTCTTCGCGGGCAACGCCACCGTGGGGCATGCGCTGACGCCGCGGCAGACGCTGCTGCTCGCCGGTTCGGCGGTCGGCTACGTCGAGGACGGGCAATTGCAGAACACGCTGGTCAAGGCCGAGAGCCGCTACTACCTGAAGCAATCGGCCCGCCGCACCTTCTTCATGGGGCTGTCGGCGCAGCGCGGCGTGCGGCTCGACGACGGCCAGCAGGTGCTGCTGGGCGGCGACAACGGCCTGCGCGGCTACCCGCTGCGCTACCAGAGCGGCGACGGCCGCTGGCTGTTCACGACCGAGCAGCGGGTGTTCACGAACTGGTATCCGTTCCGGCTCTTCAACGTCGGCGGCGCGGTGTTCTACGACATGGGCCGCACCTGGGGCCAGGGCGCGGTGCCGGATTCGTCGCACAAGCTGCTGAAGGACGTCGGCTTCGGGCTGCGGCTGGGCAACAGCCGCACCTCGCTCGGCAATGTGATCCACATCGACGTCGCGTTCCCGCTGGACGGCGACAGCTCGATCAAGAAGGCGCAGTTCGTCGTCGAGGTCAAGGAAAGCTTCTGACGCCGTGCCGAGGGGTGTCGACGATCGGCCCCTTCATGTCGGCCAGGCGTGCTCCTCGGTGCGGGCGGGCTGGTGCAGCGGGATGCGGGCGACGACCTCGCAGCCGCCGTCCGGCCCCGGTCCGAACTCGAACGCACCGCCGACCATCGCCGCGCGTTCGCGCATGTTGCGCAGGCCGCTCGCATCGGCGCGCACCGGCTGCGGGCCGATGCCGTTGTCGGCGATGCGCAGCACGTAGAGGCCGCGGAACTCGCAGCCGGTGATCGAGACGCGCGTGGCCTGCGCATGCCGCAGCGCGTTGGTCGTCGCCTCCTGGACGATGCGGAACAGCTGGTTCGCGCGGTCGCTCTCCAGCTGCTCGTCGTCGTCGATCTCGGCGCCGATCTCCAACTGCCCCGGCAGGCTCAGCCGTTCGGCGAAGTGCGACACGGCCGCGCCGAAGCCCAGGTCGTCGAGCAGCGGCGGCCGCAGCGCGCCCGCGATGCGCCGCGCGGTGCCGATCGATTCGTCGAGCAGGCCGGTCAGCCGGGCCAGCTGGTCCGGCGGCAGCCCGGGGTGGTCGCGCGCCATCTGCTGAACCACCTGCCTGGTGCCGGAGACGACCTGGCCGAACTGGTCGTGCACCTCGCGTGCCAGCCGCCGGCGCTCGGCCTCGATGCCGTCGTCCAGCTGCTTCGCGAACGACTGCAGCCGGTCGCGCTCGGAGCGCACTTCTTCGGTGCGGTCGTCGACGATGCTCTCGAGCATCCGGCTGAAGCGCCGCAGCGAGTCCTCGGCGCAGTCGCAGCGGCGGCGCTCGCCGGCCAGCAGCCCCACCGCGCCGGCCATCATCGCGCCGCCGCCGGCCGCCAGCGCGACGATCAGCGCCGCGCTGCGCGCCTGCAGCCGCGCGGCGTCGGCGTCGCGCGCGGCGATGTGTTCCCGCTGCGCGGCGCCCAGCGTGTCGAACTCGGCGCGGATCGCATCCATCGCGAGCTGGCCGTCGACGTCGGTGTCGCCGGCGGCTGCATCCGCGTCGCCGCTGCGGCGCTTCAGCACCTGGGCGTCGGCGATCGCGATGCGGCGCCGCACCAGGTCGTCGATGCGCTGGCGGGCAGCGCGGAACTCCCCGCTCCGGGCCGACGGCCCGGACAGGTGCTGCACCAGGTCGGCATAGGTGTCGGGGAAGGTCGCCTTGCCGCGTTCGTAGGGCGCCAGGCTGTCGAGGCTGCCGCTCAGCAGGTAGCCGCGCTGGCCGGTCTCGATGTCCAGCAGCAGCGTCATCGCCTTGTCGAGCAGCGCGAGCGCTTGTTCGTCGGTCCGGCGTTCCTGGGCACGGGCCGCCAGTTGCTGCAGTCCGCGGCAACCGGCACCGGCCGCCAGGCCGAACGCGAGGGTGCCGGCCAGGATCAGCCCCAGCGCCGGGCGCGCGCTGCGCCACCACGGCTGGGCCGTGCGGGCGGACGATGCCAACTCAGGATTCAGCAAGTGCCAGACCTCCCCGGCAGGGCGTGAGGCGGCTCATGTTATGCGCCGCCGGCCGATTCCGGTACCGGTTCCAACCCATCCGACACCTTGGGGATGACAGCTCGGCGACAACTCCCCCACAGTCGCGCGCATGGCGTGTAGCAATGTGTGTCAGACAGGCGCGTTTGCGGTTAGATTTCCCGCAGGGGGAAGTTTGAATGCGCAGTGCGCGAGCACAGGATCTGCCGCCGTTCCACGTGACGGCGCGCCTGGACGAATCCGGGTCATGCGACGTCTTCGTGACCGATGGGCGGTCGGTGGGCCGCCACGCCCGATCGCGGCCCGAGCTGCCGGCCTTGCGCCGGCTGTCGCAAGTCGCCGCTGACGGCGACCTGCACGCGAGCCTCACGTTGTTCGCGCAGCTGTTCCCGGGCGTCGTCGGTGCCACGCTGCGCGGCAGCGAGCCGCGCCGCATCAACCTGCAGCTCGATGCGGCCTTGCACGGCCTGCACTGGGAACTTGCCAGCGACGGCCACGGCCTGCTCGGCGAACGCTGGCGCGTCGCGCGCCACCTGCTGGTCGACGACGACCGGCTGGCGGCCGGCGGGGCCGACCTCGATACCGACATCGACCTCGCCGCGACCGTGCGGCGCGTGCCGCGGCGCGGCCCGCTGCGGGTGCTGCGGCTGGGCGATGCGGCGGGGCCGGCCGGCGCGGCGGCTCCCGCGCTGCCGGCACTCGACAGCCCGACCGTCGTGTCGACCACGCTGGCGCGCGACGCCGTGGCGGCTGACGCGGTCCCCGGGTTGCTGGCCGAGCACGACGTGATCTGCCTGGCCGCCGGCGTGCCGCACGAGCTGCTGGCCGGCGTGAGCTGGTTGCGCCCGCCGAAGCTGTTCGTGGTCGGCCCGGCGCCCGCGTCGCAGGTGGCGCGGCTCGCGCAGAGGCTGGCGGTGCTCGGCGCGAGCCTGCTGGTCGCGCCGTCGGTGGCCGTGGAGCACGGCGACGACGGACCGGGCTGGTTCGCCACGCTGTGCGAACGGCTGGCGCAGGCCCAGCCGATCGCCGAGGCGGTGCGCGCGGCGCGCGGCCTGCATGACGAACGCGGCGCCGCATGGCTCCAGCTGTACGGCGACGGCGATGCGGTGCTGGTGCTGCCCGATGCGCGCGCGTCGGCCGGCAACGACGCGCGCCAGGTCACCTCGCTGTCGTTCGACTTCGTCGACTCCACCGGCTGGCTGCACCGCCTGGGCAGCGAGCGCTACGCCAGCCTGCTGGCCGAGTTCCACCAGCGTTCCATCGCGCAGATCGAGCGCCACGGCGGCGTCGCCGACGACCCGCAGGGCGACGACGGCGTGATGTCGTACTTCGGCTTCCCGTCGGCCAGCGAGCGCAGCGCCGAGCAGGCGGTGGCGGCGGGCCTGGCGATCGTGCAGTCGGTGGCCGGCATGTCGACGCCGGTGCAGGTGCGCGTCGGCATCGCGACCGGGCGCGTCTCGGTGATGGCGGGCCAGCCGGTCGGCGTGTCGATCCACCTGGCCGCGCGGCTGCAGAGCCGGGCGGCCCCCGGCACGGTGATGGTGTCGGACATGACGCTTGCGCTGGTGCAGCACCGCTTCACGGTGCAGCCGCTCGAGAGCACGCTGGCGCTGAAGGGCATCGAGGGCGCGCAGCGTGCCGGCGTGGTGCTGCACGACCGCAAGGAGCACCGGCTCGATGCGCTGCCGCGGCTCACCCCCTTCGTCGGCCGCGACGCCGAGCTGGCGGTGCTGCTGCACCACTGGGACGCGCTGCAGGCCGGCGCGTTGCGCGTGGTGCAGCTGCGCGGCGATGCCGGCATCGGCAAGTCGCGGCTTGTGCGCGAGTTTCGCCACGGGCTGAAGGCCCGCGGTGCGCTGTCGTTCGAATGCCGCTGCCTGCCCGACCATGCGAGCAGTGCCTTCCATGCGGTGATCGATGCGATGCACCACTGGATGGGCGTGCGCGACGACGACGACGAGGCGACGCGCCGGCGCAAGCTGGCCGACGCGATGCCGCCCGGCATGGACCCGGCGCAGGCGCTGCCGGTGGTGGCCGCGCTGCTGTCGCTGCCAGGCGAGCCGCTGGCCGGCACGCCGGAGCGGCTGCGCGAACGCACGCTGGCGACGCTGGTCGAGTGGTTCCAGCGCAGCGCGCGGGCGCGGCCGCTGTGCCTGGTGGTCGAAGACCTGCATTGGGTCGACCCGTCGACGCGCGAGTTCCTCGGCCGGCTGCTGGCCGGCAGCGCCGACGTGCCGATGCTGGTGCTGCTGACCGAGCGCACCGGCCCTGACGAGGCCGCCGCGCCGTGGCAGCCGCCGGTCGTGCACGAGACGCTCGAGCTGCACGGCCTGCGCCCCGACGAATCGCGCCGGCTGCTGAAGCAGGCCTGCGGCGAATCGCTGCTGCCGGCCGGCGTGGTGCGGCTGCTCGCCGGCCGCTCCGACGGCGTGCCGTTGTTCCTCGAGGAATCGGCCCGCATGATGGTCGAGCAGAGCGCGACGCTCGACGAGATGCTGCCGCAGTCGCTCGACGTGCCGGGCAGCCTGCAGGACCTGCTGATGGCGCGCCTCGACCGGCTCGGCCCGGCGCGCGCGATCGCGCAGTTCGGCGCGGTGCTCGGCCGCGAGTTCCCGGTCGCGCTGCTGCAGCAGGTGCTGGCGCACGGCGGGCGCCCGATGACGCCGCAGGAGCTGACGGCCCAGCTCGATGCGATCGAGCAGTCCGGCCTGCTGGCCAGCGTCGGGGGCACCGACGGCAGCGGCGAACGGCGCTGCGCCTTCAAGCACGCGCTCGTGCGCGACATCGCCTACCAGTCGCTGTGGACGCGCGACCGCCAGCTGGTGCACCGTGCGGTCGCCGCGGTGCTGCGCGACTCGTGGCCCGAGCTGGCGCAGCGCCAACCCGAGCTGCTTGCCCACCACCAGACCGAGGCCGGCCTCGCCGCCGAGGCGCTCGGGCAGTGGGAGGTCGCGGCGCGGCTGGCGGCTTCGCGATCGGCACACGACGAAGCGATCCAGCACCTGCAGCGCGCGCTCGCGCTGCTCGACAGCCAGCCGCCGGCGCACGAGCGCCGCGCCATCGAGCTGCGCCTGCAGCTGCTGCTCGCGTCGCGCTACATCGCCACCGAAGGCTACGGCGCGCCGCCGGTCGAGCGCGCCTATGCGCGGGCCGAGCAGCTGGGCGACGAGCTCGGCGACCCGGGCGCGCGGCTGAAGGCGCAGCTCGGGCTCGAGGGCTACCACTTCATGCGCGCCGATTTCCCGCGCGCCCACGAGATCGCGCGGCGTGCCGAGGCGCTGGCCGAGCAGAGCGGCGACACGATGGCGCGGCTGCAGGTGCGCTGGGCGACCGCCAACATCCTGTTCCACGAGGGCCACGGGCTGGCCGCGGTGCAGCGCATGGACGAATGCCTGGCGGTGTACCGGCCCGAGCACCACCGCCGCGCCGCGGTGCAGGACCCGGGCGTGATGTGCCTGTGCTACTCGGCCTGGGGCCAGTGGGAACTCGGCCATCCGGACGACGCGCTGGCGCGCATCGAACGCGTGCAGCAGCTCGCACGCACGCTCGACCACAAGTTCAGCCTCGGCGAGGCCTTCGGCTTCGCGGCCAACGTGCACCGCTACCGCGGCGAGCAGGCGCAGGCGCTGGCCTGTGCCGAGCAGGCCATCGCGATCTGCGACGAAGGCGGCTTCGCGGTGTGGCTGGCGCATGCGCACGTGATGCGCGGCTGGCTGCAATGCGAGCGCGGGCTGCACGACGAAGGCGTCGCCGAGATGCGCGAGGGCCTGGCGCTGTGGGCGCGCAGCGGCGCCGTCGTCACGCGCCCGCTGTACCTGACGCTGCTGGCCGAGGGCCTCGCGCGCGGCGGTGACCTGGCGCAGGCCCTGGCGCGGCTCGACGAGGCGATGGGCATCGTGCAGGCGCATGGCGAGCGCTACTACGAGGCCGAGGTGCGTCGGCTGATCGCCGAGCTGACGCTGCGGCGCGACGGCCCTTTGCTGCCGGCGGCGCGCCGCGCGGCCGAGCAGGGCCTGCAGGCGGCGCACGCGCTCGCGATGCAGCAGCACAAGCGCGGCTTCGCGCTGCGCAGTGCCACCAGCCTGGCCCGGCTGTGGCACGAAGACGGCCGCACGCGCGAGGCGCTGCAGCTGCTGAAGCCGGCCTTCGCGTCGTTCACCGAAGGCCTGCAGACGCATGACCTGCGGCAGGCGCGCGAGCTGCTGCGCTCGATGGGTTGAGCACGATCAGTTGAGCAGTTGACGCGGCAACGCGGGGAGGCGGTGATGACGACCAACAGGAAGTTCCGGCCCGGACGGGTCGACCAGGGCTTGCCGACCTGGTTCGACGGCTCGAAGACCGCCTACGCGCGCAACCGCATGCTGTTCGACTGGCTGTGCGATTGGCGCAGCGACCGGCTCGGCGACGACGAGAGCCTGCCTGCGCAGCGCGACGCGCTGTTCGCAGCGCTGCTGAACCGACCGGGCCTGTTCGGCGTGCTGGAATTTCCGAGCCGCGCGATTCACCACGTGAACGACTTCGAGCCCGAAGGCAGCCCGGCGGGGCGAGACCCGATCTTCGGGCACCGGAATGTGCACCTGGTGCTGGACGCCAGGGACATCGCGTTCGTGCTGCGCAACGAAGCCAAGGCCTTCAGCAACGAGCCGTACGACAAGCTCGGCTCCGGCACCTTCCTGCTCGGGCTGGACGACGAGAGGCTGCGCCGGCGCCAGCGCAGCGCGGCGCAGAACGCATTGCACTACGACGCGTCGACGGTGGCGCAGCTGGCTGCGCTGGCCTTCGACGAGGCGGCGCCGATCTCGCTGCGTGCGCCGTTCTTCGACCTCGCCGAACTGGCCGAGCAGGCGGCGCTGCGCTTCTGCAGCCGGCTGTTCGGCTTCGCGACCAGCGACCATCCGCTGCTCGAAGCGGCGATGCGGGCCGCCTACCAGGCGCTGACGCACCAGATCCTGGGCCGCCATTTCGTCAGCGATCCGGTGCCGCTCGCCAAGGCGCGGGAGTCGATGGGCGCGCTGTTCGCGCGCTGCTGCGAATTGATCGACGAGTACCAGCACGATGCCGACAACCTGCCGACCGGCGTGGACCTGCGGACCGATCTGGTGCATGGCTTCGTTCCGGCGATGCGCCGCCTGGCTTGCGACGCGGGCGACCTGAGCGGCGAAGAACTCGGCGTGATCGTCGTCGGCGTGCTGGCCGGCGTGGTCGGCAACGTGCAGGCGGCCGTCTGCTCGGCGCTGCACGAGTTCTTCAGGAACGGGCTGGTCGAGCCGCTGCGCGACCGGGCGCGCAGCGCGCAGCGCCCGCTGGACGAACTGTGGCCGTGGATCGCCGAAGCGCTGCGGCTGAACCCGCCGGCCGCCTACCTGCCGCGCCGGGTGGTCGAAGACGTCAGGCTGCCGGGTGGCACGACGCTGAAGAGGGACAGCGAGTGCGTGCTGGCCATCGTTGCGGCGTTGCGTGCCAAGGGAACGGTCTTCGCGAATCCGCCGCCGGCCGATGCCGATCCGCTGATCTTCGGCCTGGACGGTGGAGCGTCGCCGCATGGCCTGCATTCATGCATCGGCAACCTGCTGGCGCGCCCGCTGATCAGCGAGATCGTGCGCCGCGTGCTGCTGCTGCGCGGGCTGGCCGAGGCGCTCGATCCGGAGGACGGCACGCTGGTCGGGCTGGAGCGGCGCTGGGGCTTCGCCTGCAAGCGCTACCCGCTGAGCTGCCGGCTAGACCGCCAGCATGCGCTGAACGTGTCGATGCGCGTGAAGGCGCCGATCGCGGTGCATGCCGAGGCGTTGAAGACCGTGATCCGCGCCGGTGCGCCGCGCATCGAGTGGGCGCTGCGCGAATCGCGGCACATCCACTTCGCCTGGTTCGAGTTCATCGAGAACGACAACCGGCTGGTGCTGCACACGGTGTTCGACGGCCTGTTCGAGTCGTACATCGAGCATTTCGCGCTGGCGGTGGGCGAGCTGTTCGACCGCATCTTCGAGCACATCGAAGACCCGCCGCCGATGCCGGTGAACAAGTACCCCGGCGCCTTCATCGACCTGATCCGCCGCAACGACCGGCCGGTGGCCGCCGGCTATTTCTTCAGCGCCTACCCGGGTGCCGAGACGGCGCAGATCCGGCGCGTGATGGGGGTGAAGCCATGACGGCCCGGCCGACAGCGCCGCGCACCCCGCGCGGGGAACAGTTCGACCATGTACAGCGCATCGTGCTGTGCACGCCGCGGCAGCCGCTGGTGCAGCACCTGCTGCTGCAGTTCGTCGGCACGCAGTCGCAGGCGCGCCGCTTTCTTGCGGCGCTGGGCCGGGAGGTGTCCCATCATCCGAGCCGGTACGCCGACCCCGAGGCGCAATTGAGCATCGGCTTCAGCTACCGTGGCCTGGAAGCGCTGGGCGTGCCGCTGCAGGTGCGGCTGGTGCTGCAGAAGCTCGCGCCGTCGTTCTACCTCGGCGCGCCGGTGCAGGCGGCCACGCGGCTCGGCGACACCGGCGCGAGTTCACCGGACCGCTGGGACCGCGACTTCCGGCTGGAGGCCTTGCATGGTGTCGTCAGCCTTCACAACGACGGCGGCGACAGCGCCAGGAAGCAGCTGGCACGGGTCGAGGGACTGGCCGCCGAGTTCCGCGTGCGGTTGTCCGCGCAGCCGCTGCGCGGCGAGAACTTCAGCCTCGGCGGGCCCACGGAGCGCTGGGTGCACTTCGGCTACCGCGACGGCTTGTCGCGCGTGCGCATCAAGGGCTGGTCGCACAGCCCGGACGCCGCCGACGACGAGAACAGGACGCTGGACATCTCGGCGCACAGCCCCGGCGAGTTCCTGCTCGGCCATCCGGACGACAGCGGTGCGAACCCGTGGACGCTGGTCACGCAGTCGCGGGCGGTGCGCTCGTTCTTCTGCGAGGCCAGCTTCGGCGTGCTGCGGCAGATGGAGCAGGACGAGCCGGCGTTCCGCGGCTGGGTCGAGCAGCGCGCCGCGCAGATGGCTGCGGCCAGCGGTGGCGCCATGAGCCGGCAGGCCGCGACCGCCCTCGTGCAGGCCAAGCTGTGCGGCCGGTTCCCCGACGGGCGGCGCATCGATGCGCAGACGCAGGCGCCGCTCGGCCAGCCGAAGCACGACTTCGACTACCGCGACGACCTCGACGGCAAGGGCTGCCCGTTCGGCGCGCACATGCGGCGCATGAACCCGCGCGACGGCGAGATCGCCCACCGGCTGCGGCGGCGCCCGCTGATGCGGCGCGGTGCGCCGTACGGGCCGCGCTGGCGCGACGACGAGACGGGGCCTGTCGAGCGCGGCCTGCTCGGGCTGTTCTTCTGCAGCAGCATCGAGAACCAGTTCGAGCACCTGCTGGGCGAATGGGCCGACCGGGTGCCGATGGGCAACCGCGACGTGGGCGAGGCGAAGGACCCGCTGGTCTCGCGCCATGAACGGCCCGACGCGCGTTTCGACCTGCCCGGCGGCGCCGGCGCACCGGGTGGCCTGAAGGAATTCGACGGCCTGAAGCCCTTCGTGCGCACGCGCGGCACCGCCTACCTGCTGTACCCGACGCGAGACGGCCTGCAGCAGCTCGCGACCGAGGACGATGGCAACTTCTGGGTCGACGAGGTGGACCGGGAAGCCTTCGAATGACCGCGCCGCTGGACACCGGCGAAGACGTCGTCGACGTGCCCGACCCGCTGACCGAACGCCCGCCCGACGACCGCTTCTGCGACCTGGTGCTGACCGGCGGCGTCGCGAGCGG
Source organism: Rhizobacter sp. SG703 (assembly GCF_012275445.1). Classification (GTDB taxonomy): domain Bacteria; phylum Pseudomonadota; class Gammaproteobacteria; order Burkholderiales; family Burkholderiaceae_C; genus Rhizobacter. Next base: position 542,496 of record NZ_JAAZQK010000003.1, read on the forward strand.
CGTCGTCTACCCGTGGGCGATCCTCGAGATCGCGCGGTCGTTCCGCTTCAAGAACATTGGCGGCACCTCGGTCGGTGCGATGGCGGCCGCATTGGCGGCGGCCGCGGAGTATGGCCGGCGCAACGGCTACGACGACGGCTTCGAGGTGTTGCGGCGCGCGCCGGGCGACCTCGCGAAGCCCGGGCCGCGCGGGCTGCGCACGCTGATGCTGTCGCTGTTCCAGCCGGCGCCTCAGGGGCAGCGGCTGTTCGACCTGTTCGTCGGCGCGGTGGACATCTATGGCGAGACGCGCCGCAGCCGCGTGCCGCGCTGGTTGCGGCTGGGGTGGCCGGTGTTGCGCAGTTATCGCAAGCCGGCGGTGTGGGGTGGGCTGCTGGGCCTGCTGCTCGCGGCGGACTGCGCGCTGATACCGCCCTTCAGCTGGGGCAGCGTGCTCGGCTTCGTGCTGACAATTCCGATCTGCGTCGTGGGCGCTGTCGTGTGGTTCGGTCTGCGGTCCGACCTGATCGCGGGCCTGGTGAAGAACGACCTCGGCCTGTGCCATGGCACGACCCTGCAGGGTCGCGACCCGAAGACCGATCCCGGCCTCGTCGAATGGCTGGACAAGGGCATCCAGCTGGCCGCGGGCCTCGGGCGCGAGGACGCGCCGCTGACCTTCCGCGACCTGTGGTCGGCACCGGCCTCGCCGGGCGCGCGTCCGGTGGCGGTGCGCGACGGCGACGAGCGCCGGCTGCGCTCGATCAACCTGGAGATGATCACGACCAACGTGACGCACGGCCGGCCGTACCGGCTGCCGCTGCAGGACGAGACCGACCGGCTGTACTTCCGGCCGGACGATCTGCGGCGCTTCTTTCCGGAGCGCGTGGTCGCGGCGATGCTGGCGGTGGCGCAACCCTATGCGCCGGCCAGCGCGTTCGACCCGCCCGCGGGCATCAAGACCCTCGGCCTGTGGGAACTGCCGCGCGGCGACCTGCCGATCCTCGTGGCCGCGCGCATGAGCCTGAGCTTTCCGCTGTTGTTCTCGGCGGTGCCGCTGTGGGCGGTCGACCACGAGATGCCGCGCGAGGACCGGGTGCTGAAGCGCTGCTGGTTCTCCGACGGCGGGCTGTGCTCGAACTTCCCGATCCACCTGTTCGATGCGGCCGTGCCGCGCTGGCCGACTTTCGGGCTGTGGCTGGGCCAGCGCAACCCGTTCCGGCGCAACGTGTTCGTGTGGTTGCCGGAGACACACCTGCAGGGCAGCCGCGACAGCTGGCAGCGCTTCGACCCGAGCGACCCCGGCACGCCGGTGCAGGCGCGCGAGCGTGCCGACAAGCCGCTGGGGTTCCTGGCGGGCTTCCTGCTCGCGGCCGGCCTGACCGCGAAGGACTGGCAGGACCGCAGCGCGATGCGCCTGGCCACCGCGCGCAACCGGGTCGCGCGGCTCGCGCTGCGGCCGGGCGAGGGCGAGCTGCACATCGGCATGCCGCGCAAGCGCATCCTGCGGATGGCGCGGCGCTACGGTACGGCCAGCGGGCGGCTGTTCGTCGAGCGCTATGCCGAGGCCCCGGGCGAGCATGCGACGGCGGCGTGGCGCGAGCAGCGCTGGGTGCGGCTGCAGGCGCTGCTGGCGGGATTGCGCGGATGGTTGAAGGGCGCGGCATCGGCGGCGGCGAGCCAGGCGCACACCGTGCCGATGCGGCAGGCGATCGACGCGGCCGTCGACGTGCCGCCGCTGCGTGGCCACGATGGGGGGGCGCGCACGTTGCACGACGACGAGGCCGAACAGCTGCAGGCCTTGCTGGCGGGCATCGAGCAACTGGAGGAACGGTTCCGCGTCAATGACGCGGCGCAGCCGTACAAGCCGGTGCCGGCACCGGAACTGCGGTTGCGCACGCCGGTGTGATCGCTCGGACAGCCAATGCCAAGTCCGCGGGCTCGGCGATCAATCGGAACTGGAACCGCAACGAAGATCTTGCGCACTTCGCCGACGAGCTGGTCCAGGACCAAGTGGAAATTCATGGCTGTGCGGGTCCTTTGCGAAGGACCCGCATGTACCGATCCAGCATAGGTCAGAGAATCTTCAAGGGTCTCGACAACAGCGGCATCCGATGTCGCCTCGATCGTGTCCACCGCGGCAGCGTTTCCGAGCCCCCACCGGACGTACTCGCGCGGATCGCGTGATGCGCTTCTCGCCAGAACCTTGACGTCGAGGAAGACCTGGTCCTGTGAAAGCTCCTCATCGAAGCGTTCACGCAGGAGGTTTCGGGTGTTCATGGCTTGTCAATCTTTCTGCCGGGGACGGGGGGTTTGTAGATCTCACCAGTGACGGGGTCCGTCGATCCAAGGTGCCTGCCGTTCCGGACTGGGGATTCGCTGGCTTCCGAGGGAACATGGAAACCGCTCGATGCGCACCGGCCCGATCCAGCAACTGCGCCCCGTCGTGTCGCCGATCCAGTTGACGAAGATCGGATCCAGGCCACTGCCCGCCACCTGGATCTCTGCACGAACGGCGGCCGGTTTGCACAACGATGCGATGAGGGTGACGAGCAGCGTGGCACGTTGCAGCGAGCAGGAAGGAGAGGTTCGGGTCGGCACGGAAGGAGCGTCGCGGCGAGGCGGCGAGGCGATGCGGGCCTGCAGTAGAGAAAGCGTTCCACCGCACCGGCAGTGGTCACATGGACCGCTTGCAAATCCAGGATGTGCTGCATCGCTTCGGACGCGCAGCGGCTCCCGGTGCCGCTACGCCGCCGCCCGCGCGAGCTGCGACAGCCGCTTGACCAGCGCTTCGAAGCGCTCGGCCGGCGTGTTGCCATACCCGAGCACCAGGCCGTTGTCGTCGGCCGATGGCTGCAGCGCAAAGCTCGACAAGGCCGCCGGTGCCATGCCGTGGCGCAGCGCGGCGGCGGCGATGGCGGCGTCCGGGTAGCGGCGCGGCAAGCGCACCGTCAGGTGCAGCCCGCAATGCCCGCCGTCGATCGCATGCGGTACGCGCAGGTGGCGCGACAAGGCCTCGCGCAACGCGGCCTGGCGCTGCCGGTACAGCCGCCGCATGCGGCCCAGGTGGCGGCCGAAGGCGCCGCCCTCGATGAAACGGGCGAGCGCCAGCTGTTCGTGTCGGTGGCCGCCGCGCAGCAGGTGCGCGAGCGGCGCCTGCAGGCGCGCCGCAAGCGCGTCGGGCAGCACCAGGAAGCCGAGCCGCAGCGACGGGAACATCGTCTTGCTGAAGGTGCCGACATACAGCACCGGCGCCTGCGCCACCAGGCCCTGCATCGCGCCGATCGGCTCGCCGGCGTGGCGGAACTCGCTGTCGTAGTCGTCCTCGATGATCCACGCGCCGTGGCGCTGGGCGTTGGCGATCAGTTCGAGCCGGCGCGCGGCGCTCATCACCGCGCCTGTCGGGTACTGGTGCGACGGGGTCGCGTAGACGAGCCGCGGCGGCCGTGCGGTCCAGTCGCTGTCGCGCACGCACAGCCCTTCGGCATCGACGCGCATCGGCACGATCCGCAGGTCGGCCGCGTGCATCGCGGTGCGCGCGCCGCGGTAGCCCGGGTCCTCGACCCACGCGGTGTCGCCGGGGTTCGTCAGCAGCCGCGCGCACAGCGCCAGTGCCTCCATCGCGCCTTCGGTGACGACGACCTGCGCCGCGTCGCAGCGCACGCCGCGGGCCACGCCCAGGTGGCCGGCGATCGCATGGCGCAGCGCGGGTTCGCCGAGCGGGTTGCCATAGCCCAGCGTCGACGGGCCGGCGCTGCGCATCGCGCGATCGAGCGCGCGCTGCCATTCGGCCAGCGGGAACTGCGCCAGCGCCGGCACGCCGGGGCGCCATGCGGCATCGCCATCGGCCTGTGCAGGCTCGGACTGGATCGGCGACAGGCGCCGCGCCGTCACCGCAGGCACCGCCGGCGCGGCGCGTGGCCCGGTGCCCCGGGGTGCGGCCGCGCGCGCCGGGCGGGTCAGCGCCGCGACGCGCGTGCCCTGCCGGTCGGGCAGCAGGTAGCCTTCGGCAGCGAGCAGGTCGTACACCGCGGTCACGGTGTTGCGAGAGATGCCCAGGGCGTCGGCCAGCGCGCGGCTGCCCGGCAGGCGACTGCCCGGTGCCAGGTGGGCACCGAGGATCGCCTGCTTCAACCGGTCGTGAAGCTGGCGCTGCAGCGAGCCGGGTCCTCGCCCGTGCCCGCGCGCGAGCGGCGCATCGAGCAGGGCTTGCGGGACGGAACGGGTCATCGTGGCACCATCAGAATCAAATGGCGTGGCGCTTTTCAAGGTGCCACCGTGCCGTTACTGTAGAGCCCTGGACCGCCACCCCGCAAGGACGAACGAGATGACCTGGCTCACCCCTCTCCGACTGCAAGGCTCGCACTGTTCGCTGGAGCCGCTTTCCATCGACCACGAGCAGGAACTGATCGCGGCGGTGCGCGACGGCGAACTGTGGAACCTCTGGTACACCGCGATCCCCGCGCCGCAGGCGATGCGGGCCGAGATCGAACGCCGGCTGGACCTGCAGCGCAAGGGCTCGATGGTCCCGTTCACCACGCGCGACGCCGCCGGCCGTGTCGTCGGCATGACGACCTTCATGAACATCGACGCGGCGAACCAGCGGGCCGAGATCGGCTCCACCTGGACGGCCGCGAGCGTGCAGCGCAGCGGCTTCAACACCGAATGCAAGCTGCTGCTGCTGACGCACGCGTTCGCCGAGGAAGCCATCGCGGTCGAGTTCCGCACCAACTTCTTCAACCAGCAGAGCCGCCGCGCGATCGAACGACTGGGCGCCAAGCTCGACGGCATCCTGCGCAGCCACCAGCGCATGCCCAACGGGCTGCTGCGCGACACCTGCGTCTACAGCATCACGCGGGCGGAGTGGCCGGCGGTGCGGGCGCATTTGCAATGGCAGCTGGACAAGCCGCGTTGACGATTGGCGCGGGTGACAAGGCGGTGCGTGTTCAAACCTTGATGAACAGCGCCTCCACGACCGCGGTCATCGTGCTGCCGGTCGTACAGTCTGCGAACGCTTCGCCCAATTCAATGGCCATGTCGGTGGGCAAGCTCAGACCAGACCTGTTCCACAACTGGTGCACGGCGTTGCCTGCGGCCACGTGCAGTCTTCGGTTCCGCGCCAATGCGCGATCAATCGCGTCACTTTCATCGCCGGAGAGACCAACGGTCTCGCGATCGACTTCAAGATGCTTCAGATTCCGGTTTTTGGTGATCGCGTCGACGAGGGAGCGACGAACGTCTCGCGTGACGTAGGAGGCCCTGAGAGCCAAGGAAGTCAAGCGGCTCCCGCTGTGCTTCAACAGAGAAATCAACGCATCGCACTCGGGTTCCGTGAAGCGGAGTGCTACCAGCGACACCGATCGCAGCCGGCAGTTGTTGATCCAGCCGCTGTGCGCGGACCCTTGGCTGGAGCCGGACAGCGAGGTGAACGGGCGATACAACATTTCCAGGTGGTCAAGAGAAAGGTTCTTTTCCAACGCCTGGTTCAGGCAGTCGGCTTGAGCACGGCTCAACTCGTCCGAGTCTCCGAACGTGAGGCGTTTGAGGGTTGTGTTGTTCTCCAGGGCCTGGCAGAAGTCGGCAAATACTTTTTCTTGCGGTAGGTCCACCAGACTCATTCGCAGGTTGAGCAAGGCGGGGCTTTCCAGGACAGTTGTCATCGCCGACCAGCCCTTGTCCCCCCAATCGTTGCTGCTCAGATGCAGTTCTTCCAGGATTCGGTTGTTGGAGGCCGCCCTGCCGATGATCTCGATGCCAGGTTCCTCCAGCCCGCACGCCTCCAGTGCAAGGGTTTTGAGGGTCGAGTTTTGCTGAAGCATCAGTGCGATGGTCGATGCGGATTGCGAGCAGGAGTTGGCGCTCAAGTGCAACGCGAGCACGCTTTTGTTGTCTGCCATTGCGGCGCAGACGTTCTGGATCTGTGGGGCCGTGAGCCTGCAGTTGATCAACTTCAGCGAAGTCAAGCGGCCGGTTTTTTTCAGTATGTCGGCCAGTGCATCCGTCATTGCAGGTTCCAGTTGCTGACCCGACAGATCGACAGCAACCGGGTTCGACCCGGCAATGGCCAACCATCGGAGCAGTCCGATCGACGCCTCGCGATTCAGAACAGGCGACGCGGGCACGTGCAGGTCGATTTCCCGCGCCCACGGCATGCGGGCCTCGACGACCCTTGCGCCTGATGGCGATGCGTCGCCAAGCCGATGGCGGCTGAGCCAGTCCAGCCCCGCATGATCGTCCGTGTGCAGGCAATTCAGCGTGGTGTCGTGCCATGCCTCTCGAGTGCAGGGAGTCGAAGGTATCAAGTGAGCGCAGCTCTTCGGCGGCGCACAGGGGATGGAGATGTCGATCGGAGCGAATGCGCGACGGGACTGGGGTGAGGTGTTACCGACTGACATGCCATGACTCGATGATGAAGGTGGCCTTGAGTGCCCGAGGCGATGCATGCCGTTCCAATCGCCGGCAAGTGCATTGCATCCGGTCCATGCGAGCTGGTCGTCCCGGTCGCCCCGACAATCCCCGCATGCCCTTGCCCTCCGACCCGCCCGCCGCCGTCCCGCTGCGCCCCCGGCTGACCTTGCAGACCCTGACCCGCGGCGACGGCCTGCTCGGCATGCGCGCGATGAACGGCTTCGGCCCGCGCGGCCCGAAGCTCAGCGTCGCACGCATCGAGTGGACCTACGAAGCCGCCCCCGGCCTGCACTGGGAAACGCCGGCGCCGACCAGCGTGCTCGGCAAGCGGCCCGCGCCGACCGAGCTGCTGCGCGGCGCCTGGAACGAGCGCGTGGTGCTCGAACGCGATTTGGCCGCCGAGGCCGATGCGATGGACCTGCTGTGGTCCACCCAGCTGCGCCCGTTGCCGATGCAGGCGCTGCAGTGGCGCAGCGCCGAAGCGGGCGAGGGCCATCCGCAGCTGTGGACGCTGCCCGAAGAAGTGCAGTTCGGCGACTTCTGGCTCGACCAGGTGCCGCGCCTGCAAGGCCTCGGCTGGTCGGTGGTGGTGGCGCCGGGCTTCGCGCACATGAGCGCGCCGGTCGAGCGCTGGCGCCTGCTGATCGACCCGGTCACCGGCGCCGAGCAGGGGCGCGAGCTGGTCGATGCGCCGTCGCGCCACCAGCAGCCGATGGCGGCGCTCGGCCAGCCGAAGCGCGGGGGCTCGTTCATGGTGAGCCTGGGGATCGAGGTCGACGGCGAGCCGGTCGACCTGGCGCCGCTGCTGGTCGAGCTGTTCAAGCGCGAACCGCGCTGGCTCGATGCGCAGCAGGTGGCCGACATTCCCGACGACAAGATCGTGATGCTGCGCCGCGGCCAGGGCGGGCGCGGCATCGAGACGCCGGCCGGCCCGCTGAAGGCCATCGTCAGCGCGATGCTGGACCTGCTGACCGATCCGAAGCGGCAGGAAGGCCCGATGAAGCTGTCCAGCTGGGAGGCCCAGCGCATCGAGGCGCTGCGGCTGAGCCTGATGGACACGCAGGCCGCGCGCGCCGGCGAGCACGGCCGCTGGCAGCTGCAGGGCGACGCCGGCCTGACCGAGCTGACGAAGCGCCTGCGTGCGGCCGGCACGCCGCCGCCGGTGGTCCCGCCCGCGGGGCTCGGTCTCGAACTGCGCGCGTACCAGCGGCACGGCCTGGCCTGGCTGCAGTACCTGCGCCAGCAGCACCTGGCCGGCATCCTGGCCGACGACATGGGTCTGGGCAAGACGGCCCAGGTGCTGGCCCATTTGCTGGTCGAGCAGCAGGCCGGGCGGCTCGACCTGCCGGCGCTGGTGGTGCTGCCGACCACGCTGATCGCGAACTGGCAGGCCGAGGCCGCGCGCATCGCGCCGGCGCTGCGCGTGCTGACGCTGCACGGCACCGACCGCGCGAAGCGCTTCGGCGATGCGGCCGGCCACGACCTGGTGCTGACCACCTACCCGCTGCTGTGGCGCGACATCGGCACGCTAGCGCAACAGCCATGGCACCTGGTGGTGCTCGACGAAGCGCAGATGGTGAAGAACGCCGGCAGCCGCGCCGCCACCGCGTTGCGCCGGTTGCAGTCGCGCCACCGGCTGTGCGTGACTGGCACGCCGCTGGAGAACCACCTCGGCGAGCTGTGGGCGCATTTCGATTTCCTGATGCCGGGGTTCCTGGGCGACACGCGCTCTTTCCAAAGGAATTGGCGCAAGCCGATCGAGACGCAGGGCGAGACCTTGCGCGCGCAGCTGCTCGCGCAGCGCGTGCGGCCGTTCATCCTGCGCCGCCGCAAGGACGAGGTCGCGACCGAGCTGCAGCCATTGACGGAGATCGTCCACCGCGTGCAGCTCGAAGGCCAGCAGCGAGCGCTGTACGAGAGCGTGCGCGTGGCCGCCGACGAGCTGGTGCGGCGGCTGCTGAAGCGCACCGGCTTCGGCGGCGCGCAGATCAGCATCCTCGATGCGCTGTTGAAGCTGCGGCAGGTGTGCTGCGACCCCTACCTGCTGAAGGGCACCGCGATGGCGCCGACGATGGAGCGCGCGAAGCTGGAGTGGCTGCGCGCGACGCTGCCCGAGCTGCTGGAGGAGGGGCGGCGCATCCTGGTGTTCTCGCAGTTCACCGAGATGCTCGGGCTGGTGGCCGACGAGCTGGGCGCGCTGAACCTGCCGCACCTGGTGCTGACCGGCGAGACGCCGCCGGCCGAGCGTGGCGAGGTGGTGCGGCGCTTCCAGCAGCGCGAGCTGCCGCTGATGCTGCTGAGCCTGAAGGCCGGCGGCGTCGGGCTGAACCTGACGGCGGCCGACACCGTGATCCACCTCGACCCGTGGTGGAACCCGGCCGTCGAGCAGCAGGCGACCGCGCGCGCGCACCGCATCGGCCAGGACCAGCCGGTGTTCGTCTACAAGCTGGTGGTCGAGGGCAGCATCGAGGAGCGCATGCTGGCACTGCAGGACCGCAAGGAGGCGCTGGCCGAAGGCGTGCTGGGCGTCGACGGCGAGGCGAGCGTGAAGTTCAGCGAGGCGGATTTGAAGGCCTTGCTGGCGCCGCTGGCGTGACGGGCCCGACCCCGTTCGGGCCGAGCCTGTCGAAGCCCTGGTCGCCGTGCCGCAATGCCGCCAGCGCGCCGCCCAGCGCCGCAAACCTGAACCGGTACCCCGCCGCCAGCGCCGCGCGCGGCACCGCGTTCTGCCCGTCGAGCAGCAGCGTCGACATCTCCCCCGCCAGCGCGCGTATCGGCGCGGCCGGCATCCACAGCCGCACGCGGCGCCCGAACGACGCCGCCATCGCCGCGGCAAACTTCGCTTGCGACAGCACCTCGGGCGCGACCGCATTCACCGCGCCGTCGACGTCGTCCCGCTCCATCGCGAACCGGATCAGCCCGACGGCATCGTCCAGGTGGATCCACGGCGCCGCCTGCCGCCCGCTGCCGAGCACTGCCCCCAGCCCGAGCCGCGCGGCCAGCGCCAGCATCGGGTAGGCGCCATCGCCGCGCCCCAGCACCACGCCGAAACGCATCCGCACGACCCGCACGCCCAGCGCTTCGGCACGCCGTGCCTCGTGCTCGACCGCGGCGCACAGGTCGGACTGGAACTCGCCGGGGCGGGCCGGGCCGGCCTCGTCGAGGGGCGCGAACGCGCCCTCGGGCGAGGCCCCGTAGAAGCCGACGGCCGACGCACTCACCATCACGCGCGGCGCCTGCTGCAAGCGGCGCATCAGCCCGAGCAGCCCGGCCGTCACACCGACCCGGCTGGCCAGCAGCTCGCGCCGCCGTGCGGCCGTCCACGGCAGGCCGAGGACGCGCGCGCCGGCCAGGTGGACGACCGCGTCGATGCGCGTCTCCGACGGGATCGCGTCCAGGCTGTCGACCACCCACACGCCCGGCCCGAAGCCGGCACGCGCCTGCCGCAGGTCGCGCGACAACGCGATCACGCGGCGGCCGTGGCGCCGCAACGAGGCCACCAGCGCGCTGCCAACGAAACCGGTCGCGCCGGTGACGAGCACCGCCGGCTCGATGCGGTGCGACGGCTGCGGCGTGACGGCGGGCGCCGGCTGCACCCGGCCGAGCCGCCGCACCGCCAGCGCATTGCGCACGCTCCACGCCAGCACGCCGATGCCGTACAGCGTGAACAGCCACGAGACCCACGACCACGCGCTGTGCGGTGCGACCACCAGCGCGCCCGGCTGCTGCGACCAGCCCCACAGCACCGGCGCGATCAGCGCGACGAAGGCGCCATAGCTGATCGTCAGCAGCGTGTGCAGCAGGCGCTCGAATGGCGGCAGCGCCCGCGTGCGGTCTTCTTCCAGGAAGTCGGCGAGCGTGATCGCCACCTCGGTCGCCAGCAGCCCGGCCAGCACCACGGCGAACCCGCCGCGCCATTCGAACCAGCCCAGCCCGATGAAGACGATGCCGTAGATCGCCTCGCGCGCCGCATGCAGCGCGAGCTCGCGGCGCGCCGACGCGCGCTGCGGCAGCCGCGCCTGCAGTTCGTGGTGCCACAGGTTGTCGAACGCGCCCATCACGGCCTGGATGGACAGCAGCAGAAAAATCGTGGTCATCGCGGGTCCTCTCAAACGTCGCTGCAGGGATCGGCGAACACGCCGGACTGGTGGAAGGTCTCGCCCCACAGCGGATGCACCATCGACAGCGTGAAGCGGAAGAAGCCGTGGCCGAGGTCGGTGTGCACGACGCGGCAGGTGCCCGGCGTCAGCAGCGCCGGCACCGGCACGCGCAGCCGGCCCCACACCAGCGAGAAGGCACGGCTGCGGAAGACCAGCGAGCCGCGTTCCTCGAAGACATCGAGCGCCATGCTCAGGCCGCCGTCGGTGCGCTCGATCAGGCGGCCGTCCGGGCCGAGCTCCTTCGTCGAGCGCACGGTGCGCACATGGCGCGCGCCGAGCATCGCGCTGCGGTGGAAGCCGCGTTCCCACACGACGCCGCCGCGGCCGTCGGCGCCGACGCGCACGGTGGTCGTCACGCCGCTCGCCCGGATGCGTGTCAGCGGGCCGCCGAACAGGCGGGCCAGCCGTGCATACAGCCCGCCGATGCGCGAGCAGCCCAGTTCCATGTGCCCGATGTAGGTGGTGTCGGCATGGGCGCGGCCGAAGCGGCGCTGCACCGCGGCCGGCAAGCGGCTCCAGCCGTCGGCGCCGACCAGTGCGGCCAGGTCGAGCGGTGCAGGGGCGGAGGTCGAGGCCTCGGACGAGGCGCGATGCAGGCGGGTGGCAAGCAGCGAGGGCAGGGCAAGCATGGTGGCAATCGAAGGTGGCTGACACACCTCTATCGCGAGAAGCGGACCACCCCGGTTGCCGAACGCAAGCCATTGATTCGATTGGGTTTTGTGTTTCGGCCTGCATACTTCGTATACAGTGCGCGGACCCCCGGTCGTCAACCTGGTTGACAGGTCCCACCCGCATGCTGATCCACGCCACCCTGGCCTTTGCGTTGTTCGAAACCCTGGCGCTGGCCGGCGTGCTGCTGTGGTGGGCCGACCGGGTCGCGGGGGCGCGGCTGCTGGCCGCCTTCCTGACCGGCATCGCGGTCTGGATCACCGGCAACGAGCTGCCGAACTGGTTCGGCCCCGGCGTCGAACGGCTGACGATGGCCTTGCTCGCGACCGCGCCGCTGACCTCGTCGTTCTTCTTCCACTTCTGCCTGGTGTTCTGCCGCGTCGAGGTCGGCCGGGCCGGCGTCGCGGCGGCGTATGCGCTGGGCGCCATCGCGACCATCGCGGCCGAGATCCTGGTGCCGGGCCACCTGGTCGCGCACCGCGACATCGGCTGGATCGCGATCGCCGACCTCAGCGGCTGGATCGCCAGCATGGCCTGGGTGATCCTCGGCATCGGCGGCGTCTCGGTGCTGCTGCATTCGCTGATGCGCGCGCGCCGCCCCGGCGTCGGTCTGCAATTCGACCAGTCCTTCAACCAGATCGCCGCCGTCACCGCATCGTGCCTGTGGGGCATGCTGTGCCTCACCGGCTACGGCATCGCGGTGCTCGACTGGCCGGTCTACCCGTTCCCGCTGCTTGGGCTGCCGTTCTATCCGCTGATCCTCGTCTACGGCATCCTGCGCTACGGCGTGTTCGTCGCGAACGCCTGGGCGCGCCGAGCGCTGGTGTGGGCGCTGCTGCTGGCGCTCGGCGCGGCGATCGTCGCGCTGACGCCGTTGCTGCCGATCGAGTCGCGCTGGATCGGCGGGCTCGCGGTCGCGGCCAGCTGCCTTGCGCTGAACGGGCCGGTGCGGCGCTTTGCCGAGCGGCTGGTGTACCCCGGCGGCGAGGTGTCGGTGGACGACCTGGGCGCCTGGCGGCGCGCGCTGCAGGCCCCCGAGACGCCGCAGGCGCTGGCCGAGCGCGCCGCGGCGCTGCTGAGCCAGCGCATCGGCACGCGGGTGGAGGTGCATGTCGGTGAAGCCCCGGCGCTGCCGGCGCAGGCGCCGTCGCTGGTGTGCCTTCGGGGCGAGGCCGGCGCCGGCTGGACCACCACGCTGCACGGCTGGGAGGCCGCGCCGCCCGGCCCGCGCCAGGTGGCCGAGCTGTTCGGCAGCGTCGTCGCCGATGCGGCGGCCCGTGTCGAACAGGCGCGCCAGATCGCCGAGCGCGAGCGCGAGCGCCAGTTGCAGGCGCGGCTCGCCGAGCTGGGCTCGCTGGCGGCCACCGTCGCGCACGACATCCGCAACCCGTTGAACATCATCTCGATGGCGGTGGCGCTGGCACCGGCCGAGACCCGGCGCGAGGTGGCCGACCAGGTCGCGCGCATCTCGCACCTGACGCGCGACCTGCTCGACTACGCGAAGCCCTGGAAGTTGAGCACGGCGCCGATCGACCTGGCAGCCCACGTGCGCACCGCGGCGCGTCGCCTGCCGGCGCTGAGCCTCGGCCCGGGGCTCGACGGCGAGCTGATCGTCGAGGCCGATGCGCGGCGCGTCGACCAGGCGCTGACCAACCTGGTCGAGAACGCCCGCACCGCGGCCGCCGATGCGCAGCAGGAGGGCGCCGGGGTCCACATCGACGCCGAGGCCACCGGCGATGCGCTGCTGCTGCACGTCTGCGACAACGGCCCGGGCGTGCCGGCCGAGGTGCGCGAGCGGTTGTTCGAGCCGTTCGCGTCGCGCAGCCCCGGCGGCACCGGGCTCGGCCTCGCGATCGTCGCGCGCGTGATGAGCGCGCACGGCGGCAGCGTCGCGCTGACCGAGCGGGCGCCATGGCGCACCTGCTTCACGCTGAGTTTTCCCAGGACGACGACATGAGCGAGATCCCCGAAATCCCCGAGCCCTCCGAGGCCCTGACCGACACCGGTCGCGTGCTGCTGGTCGACGACGAGGCCGCATTCCAGCGGCTGGGCGGCGGCTTCCTGCGCGGGCTCGGCCACGAAGTGACGCTCGCCGGCGATGGCGAACAGGCGCTCGACGCCTTTGCGCGGCAGCGGCCCGAGCTGGTGCTGCTGGACCTCGCGATGCCGCCGCACATGGATCCCGAGATCGGCCTCGAACTGATCCCGCGCTTCGCGCGCGTGCCGGTCGTCGTGCTGACCGGCCACGGCGAGCACGAGCTCGCGCTGCGGGCGACCGAACTCGGCGCGTGGGATTTCCTCACCAAGCCGATCGACCCCGACATGCTGCGCTTCGTCGTCGCACGCGCGCTGCGCAAGGCGCGGCTCGATGCCGAGGTGGCCGCGCTGCGCACCGTGCAAGCGGTCGACGACCTCGGCATCGTCGGCCAGGCGCCGGCCACCGCGCAGCTGCGGGCGATGGTGCGACGCGTCGCGCAGACCGGCGTCAGCGTGCTGGTGCTCGGCCCGACCGGCACCGGCAAGGAGCTGGTGGCGCGCGCGCTGCATGCCTGCAGCACGCGGCGCGACGGGCCGTTCGTCGCGATCCACTGCGGCGCGTTGTCGGCCGAACTGCTGGAGAGCGAGCTGTTCGGCCACATGAAAGGCAGCTTCACCGGCGCCTACCGCGACCAGCCCGGGTTGGTGGAGGCGGCGCATGGCGGCACGCTGTTCCTCGACGAGGTCGGCGAGATGCCGCCGCCGATGCAGGTGAAGCTGTTGCGTTTCCTGCAGGAGGGCAGCTTCGTGCCGGTCGGCGGGCGGGTGCAGAAGAAGGCCGAGGCGCGGGTGGTGGCTGCGACCCACCGCGACCTCGAAGCGATGGTGCGCGACGGCTCGTTTCGCGAAGACCTGTTCTACCGCCTGAAGGGCGTGGTGCTGCGCACGCCGTCGCTGGCCGAGCGGCCGGCCGACGTGCCGGTGCTCGCGACGCGCTTCCTGCACCGCGTGGCGCCGAAGGCCGGGCTGTCGGCGGGCGCGCTGGCCTGGCTCACGGCGCGCGAGTGGCCGGGCAACGTGCGCGAGCTGAAGGCGGTGGTCGAATCGGCCGGCGCGCTGCTGTTGCCCGACCAGCGCGAGGTCGATGCCGACCTGCTGCGGCTGGCCAGCGGCGACCCGGCCGAGGTGGCCGGCGCGCAGCACGCGCCGCCGGGCAGCGACACCGCCGGCCCGCTGGACGCGGCGCTGACCGAGCTGGAACTGCGCCTGGTGCGCGACGCGATGACGGCGGTCGGCGGCAACCAGTCCGAAGCGGCGCGGCGGCTCGGGATCTCGCGCGTCGGGCTGATCAAGAAACTGACGCGGCTCGGCTTGCGCTGAGCAACGCGCCGAGCGCGGTGGCGACGACCCATGCCACGAAGAAACCCAGCGTGGCATGCGTGGCGAAGGCCGGGCAGACAGCGGAGAAGAACCAACTGGCGCGGACAGAGAAATCGTCTTCGCCGCCCGGGGCGGAAAAGTGTGGCGCCAGCTGCGTGGCGTCGGACAGCCTGACGACCAGCAGGCAGAGGGCAAGACCCGCCAGGCCGGAAGCGAAGGAGGCCAGCATCTTCTTCATGCAACCGCCCAGAACAAGGTCCGCGGTGCCAGCCGGTAGTCTGACCAGTGACCCTCCCACGACACCCCGAAGTGAACACGCAGCCAGCTGGAATATTCAGTCATGCGGGAGCCGTTCCAAAGGTCGATGTGGTCGCTGGTCCGGGCCGTGCCGGACTCGCCGGGGCGCCGCCAGCAGTTGGCCAGGAAGATGATGCCGCTGCGACCGGAGATCTTCTCGAACACCTCGGCACCGGTGGATGACTCGCAGGTGGAGCAGCCGGCGAAACATGAAGGACCGAGCCAATTTGCCAGCTCCTGGGCCCCAGCCACCAATCCACCTTGCTTTGGACCGAACGGGCAACGTTTGCCGCGAAACGATGCGAACGACACGCCCGACAGCTCAAGTGCGCGGCCGACCCGCATCGCGCACTGGTTGTCGAAGCCTGCAGGCAGGTTGCCGGTACTCGGATCCACGCAAGGATTGAACCGAGGGTAGTTGCGCCAGAGCGTCTCGAATTTCAGCTGGGTCATTCGCGTCTCCCTGTGATGAGGCCGGCGACTCTAGAACCTGAAACCGTTCGCGCGCTGTGGCGCGCGCATGAGAACGACTTCAGAGCAGCGCCACCCAGCGCGCACGCCCTTGGTGCGTGTATCTCTTTCGAGAAATCGTTGCCACTGTCATCTTCGGGTGCTGCAATCAGCGGCCGGTGTCCGCCATCCCGTTCGGTGATCCACGGCGCCGGCACTCTACCCACAGGAAGGACAACACGATGACTTCGCATACCAAAGGCAGCAGCACCATCACCACGAAGGACGGCGTCCAGATCTTCTACAAGGACTGGGGTACCGGCCAGCCGATCGTCTTCTCGCACGGCTGGCCGCTGAGCTCCGACGACTGGGACACGCAGATGCTGTACTTCCTCTCGAAGGGCTACCGCGTGATCGCGCACGACCGCCGGGGCCACGGCCGCTCGACCCAGACCTGGGAGGGCAACGACATGGACCACTATGCCGACGACCTGGCCGCGCTGACCGACGCGCTGGACCTGCGCCACGCGATCCACGTCGGCCACTCCACCGGCGGCGGCGAGGTGGCGCGCTACCTGGGCCGCCACGGCAGCAAGCGCGTCGCCAAGGCGGTGCTGATCGGCGCGGTGCCGCCGGTGATGCTGAAGAGCGCGAGCAACCCGCAAGGCCTGCCGATGGAGGTGTTCGACGGCATCCGCGCCGGCGTGGCCGGCAACCGGGCCGAGTTCTACCGCGACATCACGCTGCCGTTCTACGGCTACAACCGGCCGGATGCGAAGGTCTCCGAAGGCATTCGCCAGCACTGGTGGCTGCAGGGCATGGCCGGCGGCATCAAGGCCCACCACGACTGCGTGAAGGCCTTCTCCGAGACCGACTTCACCGACGACCTGAAGAAGATCGACGTGCCGACGCTCGTGATGCACGGCGACGACGACCAGATCGTGCCGATCGCCGATTCGGCGCTGCTCGCGATCAAGTTGCTGAAGAAGGGCACGCTGAAGGTCTACCCGGGGCTGCCGCACGGCATGTGCACGACGCATGCCGACGTGATCAACCCGGACCTGCTGGCGTTCTTCAAGGACTGACGGGCCTTTGCGCCGGGCGCACAGCGCCTTTGCGCTGGCGATGTTGCCAGCCGGCGGGCCCGCACCAAGAATCAGGCCCGCCGACCTCACCACGCGCATGACCCGTCTTGCAACCCTCTCCTCTGGCCGCCAGCCTTGGCGCAAGGCCTTGCTGTGCGTCGCGGTGCTCGTCGCCCTTCATTCATCCCGAACGAGCGCCTTCATGACACCGGACTGCTGCAATTCCCCTTCTGCCGACGAGCGGCAGCGCATCGACGCCGTGCTCGAGACCTACACCAGCAGCGTCTCGGACGGGGACGCACAACGCTTCGAATCGCAATTGCTGGACTTGAAGATCCCGTTCGCCGGGGTCTGGAACGACCTGGCCGCGCCGGCGAACCTGGGCACGGTGCAGGACTATGCCGGCTTCAGGAAGTCCATCTTCGAGAGCGGCAAGCGGTTCAAGCAGCGCTTCAGCAACATCCGGATCGAGCAGGTCGGCAGCGTGGCGCAGGTCTCGCTCGACTACGAGACGGCGTTGAAGGATGCTGCCTACGACGGGAAGGGCTGGAAGGTCATGCACCTGCTGAAGGTCGATGGCCGCTGGAAGATCGCGAGCGAGTTCTTCACCCGCCATCCGCGCTGAAGCCGCTTGTGCTGCATCGGGCGGAGAATGCCCTGACGATGCAGTTGTTCAATGAAATGGCCGCCTTCGCGCACGTGGTGCGTTGCGGCGGCTTCTCGCAGGCCGCCCGCGTGCTGGGCGTCGAGCCGTCGTCGGTGAGCCGCAGCGTGGCGCGCCTCGAGAAATCGCTCGGCGCGCGGCTGCTGGTGCGCAACACCCGGGCGCTGGCCTTGACCGAGATGGGCAGCCACATCTACGCGGAATGCGAGAAGCTGCTCGCCGCTGCGCACAACGTGCAGGACCTGGCCGGCCACTATGGCAACAGCGCCGCCGGCCTGCTGAAGGTTTCAGCGCCGGTCGCCTTCGGGCAGGTCTGGCTGGCCCCCCGGTTGGCGGGCTTCATCGAGGCGTATCCGGACGTCGACCTGCAGGTGGTGCTCGACGATCGCCCGATCGACCTGATCGACGAACGGGTCGACGTGGCGCTGCGCATCGCGACGGCGCCGCCGCCCGGCTTCGCCGCGCTGCGGCTGTGTGCTGCGCCGTATGTGCTGATCGCGTCCCCTGTTTACCTCACCGCGCATGGCGCGCCGCAGCAGCCGCAAGAGCTGACGGCCCACCGCTGCCTTCACCTGGGGTTCGGTGCCTTCGGCCCGGCCTGGCCATTCCAGCGTGGCGATGAAACCCTGGCGGTGACGGTCTCCGGCCGCTATTCGATCGGCAACAGCCTGGCGCTGGCCACGGCCGTGGCGGGCGGTGCAGGCATCGGGCTGGTGCCCGAGTTCAGTGCCGCGCGGGGCCTGGCCGACGGGACGCTGGTGCGTGTGCTGCCCGGGTGGGAACTCGTCGACACCTACCAGCGGTCGGCCTACTTGATCTATGCGGCGGGGCCGCATGTGGCGCCGAAGATCCGGGCCTTGCTGGATTACCTGGGCGGCTCCCTGTAGCGCCCCGAGTCGGGGGAGGTTCAAGCGGCCCGGCCTGGAGTACACAGGAGGCTGCCGTGCCAGCAAGGAGCCTCCATGAGCACCGACTTTCGCGCCCAGGTCGTCGCCCCCGCTGCGGCCTACGGGCAGGGCGACACCGGGCTGTTCCCGTTCGACCTGTTCGACCGCCAGTGCCTGGCGCAGGGCGATTCGTGGTTCTCGATCGGCTCGATTCCGCCGGGCCTGACGAGCAACGTGCTGGCCGAGCTGTGGCTGTCGCACGCGGCGGTGATCGTCAACTGCGCCCGGCCTGGCAAGACGCTCGCGCACATGGCCGACACCTTGTCGGAGACGATGTTCCTGCGGCTGCTGCGCGGCCCGTCGTCGTTCCGCTGGGATGCGATCCTGCTGTCCGGCGGCGGCAACGACCTGATCGATGCCGCATCGGTCGGCCCCGATGCGCCGCGCGACCGGCGCCTGCTGTTGCGCGCCGACGAGCGCGCGGCCCTGCCGGCGGATGCGGCGGGCTACCTCAGCGGCGACGGCTGGCACACCTTCGAGCAGCACCTGGGCGAGGTCTTCGCGCACTTCATCGACGAACGCGCGTCGGGCCAGAACTGGCACACGCCGACGCTGCTGCACAACTACGCGCCGCTGGTGCCGCGGGCGGCGGGTGCGGGGCTGATCAGCGGGCCGTGGCTGCAGCCGGCGTTCGCGGCCTTCGACATTCCGCTCGGCGACTGGGGCAGCGTGTCGGCCGAACTGATGCGGCGGCTCGACCGGCTGCTGCGCCAGCTGGTGGATGCGCACCGGGCGGCGGATCCGGCCGACACGCTGGTTGTCGTCGACACGCAAGCGGCCGGGCTGGTGCTCGCGGACCCGACGGCCGACGGCGTCTCGGGCGACTGGCAGAACGAGATCCACCCGACGCGCGAGGGCTACAGGAAGCTGGCGGCGGCGTGGCGCGCGGTGCTGGATCCGTTGCTGTGAGCGCCGCTCGACGCGATCCGCCGTCGGTATGGCGACCGCGGTTTCGTCAAGGACCGACGGCGCGGTCGACCCGGCACGCGAAGCAGCCGCGCTTCGCGAAATGCAGGTGGATGTAGGCGACCGCGGCATGGCCGAAGAAGCGTTCGATCTCTTCGGCGATCTCGGCACCTTCGCGCACGCTGGCGTCGACGATCATGTCGGCGCCGTCGTACGCGCGCGCCGACAGCAGCCGCGTGCTCAGGTAGGGCGGCACGTGGTCGGGCGGCAGCACGCGCTGCAACGCGCCCCGCCGCACGAAGATCGGCCCCGACGCGCGGTAGGGCGAGGCGGCAGGCTGGTGCTCGAACGGCAGCAGGAGCAGCTCGTCGCCTTGCGCGGCGTCTTCGAGGCTGATGCGGCACGGGTAGCCGGTGCTTTCGGTGGCGATGCAGCGCTGCGCGCCGCGTTGGGCGAGTGCCTGGTCGGACAGCTCGAAGAGCGGCGCAAACGGGGCGGCGGGCAGGGCGGCCAGTTGGAAGTGGGGCATGGGGGCGTCCGGTGATGGGAGGGCCGCCATCGTCGCCGTCTGGCGGTGTGGAGGCTGGCCGGTTTCGGACACGGAATCCACGGTGGCCACCGTTGCAGGAATGCAGATTGCCCGGCGACTGCAAACAACCTGCGGAAGGAGGGCCCGTGGCCGAGTCCCGCGTCGCGATCTACGGTGCGATCGCCGCCAACGTGGCGATCGCGATCACCAAGTTCACCGTGGCCGGCATCACCGGCAGCTCGGCGATGCTGTCGGAGGGCATCCACTCGGGGGTCGACAGCTTCAATGGCGTGCTGTTGCTCGTCGGCCTGCGCCTGAGTCGCCGGCCGGCCACCGAGGAGCATCCGTTCGGCCATGGCAAGGAGCTGTACTTCTGGAGCCTGATCGTCGCGGTGCTGGTCTTCGGGCTGGGCGGCGGCCTCTCGTTCTACGAGGGCGTGCAGCATGTGCGCGAGCCGGTGCCGCTGAAGGACGCGGGCTGGAACTACGGGGTGCTGGCGCTGGCCTTCGTCTTCGAAGGCGCGAGCTTCCTGGTGGCGCTGCGGCAGTTCCTGAAGGCGGCGGGCAAGACGCCGTTCTGGGAGGCCTTGCACCGCAGCAAGGACCCGACCACCTACACCGTGCTGGCCGAGGATTCGGCCGCGCTGATCGGCCTGCTGATCGCGGCGGCCGGCATCGCGCTGAGCCACCGGCTGGACATGCCGGCGCTCGACGGCGTGGCGTCGATGCTGATCGGCGTGCTGCTGGCCGGCGTGGCGGTGCTGTTGATCGCGGAATCGCGAGGTCTGCTGATCGGCGAGGGCATCCGCCCGGAGACGGCGCGGGCGATCCGCAAGCTGGCGCTGGCGCACCCCGGCGTCAGCGGCGTCGGGCGGATCCTGTCGATGTACATCGGGCCGGACGACGTGCTGGTGACGATGGACCTGGATTTCGCGCCGGGGGTCAGCGCGGCGGATGCGGCCGCGGCGACCGCCGTGCTGCAAGGGCAGGTGCGGGCGGCCTACCCGACGATCAAGCGCTTGTTCATCGAGGCGGCAAGGGCCCCGGCGGGATGAGGACGCGAAGACGGTTGTGCAGACCGCAGGTCAGGAACCTGTCGCGTAGCCCGCCATGAACACCCGCACCGCCTCCCGCAGCAGCGCCTTGTTCTCCGCGGCATCGGGCATCTCCAGCATCAGCAGCCCGCGGATGTGGCCGTCGCCGAGGAACATCGCGAGGAACAGGTCCGCGGCCTGCCGCGGGTGCCGCACCTTCAGCGTGCCGGCCGCGTCGGCGCGGCGCAGGTAGGCCGCCACGTCGCCGATCAGCCGGTCGGCCCCCTGCCGGTAGAAGGCCCGGCAGGCCTCGGGCTGCACGCCCGCGGCGCCGTACAGCGAGCGGAACTGGCCCAGCGCCTCGTCCTCGCGCGCCAGCACCAGGAACTGCTCGCCGATGGCCAGCAGCGCCTTCTTCGGCTGCTGCGGGTCCAGCGCTTCGGCGCCGGCGACGCCGCCCACCACGCGCTCGGTGCGGTCGCGGACCTCCGCCTCGAACAGCCCCTCCTTCGACCCGAAGTGGCTGTAGACGGTCATCTTCGAGACGCCGGCCTCGGCGGCGATTGCGTCCACGCTGGCGCGCTCCAGGCCGTGTGCATAGAAGTGGCGGCGCGCCGCTTCCAGGATGCGCCGGTAGCGCTCCGGGTCGCGTGGCCTGCCGCGCGGCTTCGGCGCGGCTTCGGGGTCGGTTTCGTTGTTGGGCATCTTATTTAATGTACTTGACAGTCTAGTATAGTCGCGTACACTTACTGTACTCAATCGTACAGTAAGTGAAGGCCCCCATGACACCTCCCTTGCATCGCAGCCTCGTCCCCGGCGCCCGGGCGATCCGCCCGGTGGCGCTGGCGGCATCGGTCCTCTCGGCGGTCCTGCTGCCGGCCTGTTCGGTGGCGCCGGTGCAGCTGCCGGTGCCGTCGGTGCCGCTGACTTCCGCCTTTGCGCACGGCGCGCCGGAGCCCGTGGCCGGCCAAGCCCTCGACGGCGCCTGGTGGGCCGGCTACGGCGACCCGGCGCTGACGGCGCTGGTCGAAGCGGCGCTGGCGGCCAACCAGGATGTCGCCATCGCGCTGCAACGCGTCGCCCAGGCGCGGGCCGGCCACGAGGCCCAGGGCTCGCGCCTGTGGCCGACGGTGGGCCTGCAGGCCTCGGCCTCGCGCAGCGAGAGCGGCCTGCCCGACGCGGTCAAGCAAGGCGGCCAGCCCGACACGCGTGCGCTGCGCGCCGGTGTCGACGTGGCATGGGAGATCGACCTGGCCGGCGGCGTGCGGGCTGCGCGCGACGCGGCGCAGGCCGATGCCGCAGCCGCCGAAGCCGGCGTGGGCGGCGCGCGCTTGCTGGTGGCCAGCGAGGTGGCCCGGCAGTACTTCGTGCTGCGCGGCGCCGAGGAGCGGCTGCGCATCGTGCAGGCACTGGCCGAGGCCCAGCGCGAGACCGCCAACCGCGTGGCCAGCCGCCAGCGCGAAGGCGAGGCCAGCGCCTTCGACCTGGACCGCGCGCGTGCCGAGGCCGATGCGCTCGATGCGCAGGTGCCGCCGTTGCGCATGCTGGCCGGCGTCACGCAGACCCGGCTGGCCGTGCTGCTCGGACGCAACCCGTCCGCGCGCGTCGTCGGCGAGGGCACGGCGTTCGCGTGGCCTGCCTTGCGCGAGATCGGCAGCGGCCAGCCGAGCGACCTGCTGCGGCGCCGCCCCGACCTGATCGCCGCCGAATCGCGCGTCGCGGCCGAGACGCTGCGCGGCGCCGAGGCGCGCGCCCAGTGGTGGCCCAAGCTCTTCGTGAGCGCGCTGTTCGGCCGCGAAGACCTGCGGCTGAACGCGATGGATCTCGCGCCGGTGCACTTCTCGAACGTCGCGCTGGCCTTTGCCACGCCGATCTTCAATGCCGGTCGCATCGATGCCGGCATCCGCGCGCAGTCGGCACGGGCCGAGGAGGCCTTGCTGGCCTGGCAGAAGGCGGTGCTGGTGGCGGTGCAGGAGGTCGAGGACAGCCTGCTCGTGCGCGCCGAAGAGACCGAACGCGCCGCCGCGCTGGCCCGCACGGCCGACCACCGCCGCCGCTCGCTGCAGCGCGCCGAGTCGCTGCAACGCGAAGGCCAGATCGACCTGCTGGTGCTGCTGGACGTGCAGCGTTCGGTGCTGGCCAGCGAACTCGCCCTGTCGGACAGCCGCCTTCAGCAGGCGCTGGCCGACGTTCAACTCTACAAGGCACTGGGCGGGGGCTTCGCGCCGGCCCGGACCGGTGCTGCCACCCCTTCCGTTGCCGAGAGGACCACCCTGTGAACAAGACCCTTCCCGCCGTGTCGGCCGTCGCCGCAGCGGCCATCGCCGCGCTCACGCTCGCCGGCTGCAGCGCCCCGCCAGCCCCTGCCGCCGCCGTCAAGCCGGTCTTCGTGACCACCGTCACCCCGTCCGCGTCCGGACAGGCGCGTGCCTTCACCGCCGTGGTCCATGCCCGCGTCGAGACCGAGCTGGGTTTTCGCACCGGCGGCAAGGTGGTCGAGCGGTGGGTCGAGGTCGGCGATGCCGTGAAGGCCGGCCAGGCGCTCGCCGGCCTGGACCCGGGCGACTACCGGCTGGCTGTAGATGCCGCAGCCGCCCAGGTGCAGGCGGCGTCCGTCGATGCGCAGCAGGCCGCGTCCGACGAGGCGCGCATGCGCCGCCTGCTGGCCGACGGCTCGGTGGGCAGCGCCGACCACGAACGCCAGAAGGCGCGCGCCGATGCGGCCGCGGCCCGCCTCGACCAGGCGCGTCGCCAGCTCGACCTGGCGCGCAACCGCGAGGGCTACGCCACGCTGGTGGCACCCTATGCCGGCGTCGTGACGGCGCTGCGCTTCGAGCGCGGCCAGGTGGTCACCGAAGGCCAGCCCGTGCTGTCGCTGGCCCGTGACGGCGAACGCGAGATCGTTGCCGACCTGCCGGAGGAATGGGTGGGCCGGGCGCGCACCCTGAGCGCGGTGGCCACGCCGTGGCAGGACGCCGGCGCTGACGCCAAAGTGCCGCTGCGGCTGGTGCTGCGCGAACTCTCGCCGCTGGCCAGTGCGCAGGGCCGGACCTTCCGCGTGCGCTATGCCGCGTCTCCCGAATCGCGCGCGCAGGTCGCGGCGCTGCCGCTGGGCAGCACGATGCAGCTGAACCTGTCCAGCCCGGGCGCGGGCACGGCGACGGCCGCGCTGCCGGTCACCGCGCTGGTGAAGGCCAGCGGCTCGGCCGGCGTCTGGCTGGTGGATGCCACGGGCTCCGGCCTGGTGTTCCAGCCGGTGCAGGTGGTCGGCATGGACGACGCGTCGGTGCAGGTCACCGGCCTGGCCGCCGGCAGCCGGGTGGTCAGCGTCGGTGCCCAGAAGCTCGATGCCGGCCTCAAGGTGCGGGCTGTCGAACGCATGCCCGAAGCCGGGTCGGCCCCTCTTGCCAAGAGCAGTTCATGAAACGCTTCAATCTCTCCGAATGGGCCGTCACGCACCAGCCGATGGTGCTGTTCCTGATCATCGCGACGCTCATCGTCGGCGTGCTGTCGTTCAGCCGGCTGGGCCGCCTGGAGGACCCCAACTTCGACGTGCCGCAGATGACGGCCATCGTCGTGTGGCCCGGCGCCACCGCGCAGGACGTGCAGGACCAGGTGCTCAACCGCATCGAGCGCCGGCTGCAGGAGCTGGAGCACTTCGAGTACGTGCGCAGCTTCGCGCGCCAGGGCTATGGCGGCATCACGCTGTGGATGAAGGGCGGCAGCAGCAAGGCGGAACTGGACAATGCCTGGTACCAGGTGCGCAAGAAGATCGGCGACGTGCGCCAGGAGTTTCCCGAAGGCGTGCGCGGACCGTTCTTCAACGACGAGTACAACGACCGCTACAGCGTGCTCTACGCGCTGAGCGCGCCCGATCTGTCGATGGCCGAGTTGCTGGCGGTCACCGAAGACGTGAAGCGGCGCATCCAGGCGGTGGACGGCGTCGGCAAGGTCGACGTGCTGGGCAAGCAGGCCGAGCGCGTGTACGTGGAGGTGTCGACGCGGCGGCTGGCCGCACTCGGCCTCGCGCCGACGGCGGTGTTCGACGCGCTGGCGCGCCAGAACCTGGTGGCCCCGGCCGGTTCGGCCGATGCCGCGCACGACCGCGTGCAGGTGCGCGTGGATGGCGGTCTGCGCAGCGCCGCGGACGTGTCCGGCGTGACGCTGGAAGTGGGAGGCCGCCTGCTGCGACTGGCCGACATCGCCACCGTGCGCACCGGCTATGAAGACCCGCCGAGCCTGACCATCCGCCACAACGGCGTGCCGGTGCTGAGCATCGGCGTGACCATGCAGCCCAACGGCAACGTGCTGGACTTCGGGCGGGCGCTGGAGCAGAAGATGGCGCAGGTGCGGCAGCAACTGCCGGCGGGCGTCGAGGTCCAGCAGTACGCCGACCAGCCGCGCGTGGTGGTGGAGTCGGTCTGGGAATTCGAGCGCTCGTTCCTCGAAGCGCTGGCCATCGTGCTGGCCGTGTCCTTCCTGTTCCTCGGCTGGCGCACCGGCATCGTGGTGGCCGCTTCGGTGCCGCTGGTGCTGGGCCTGGTGGCCGGGGTGATGTATGCCGCCGGCTGGAACCTCGACCGCATCTCGCTGGGGGCGCTGATCATCGCGCTCGGCCTGTTGGTGGACGACGCCATCATCGCCGTCGAGATGATGGTGGTGAAGCTGGAGGAGGGCTGGGACCGCCTGCGCGCGGCCACCTACGCCTACACCTCCACCGCGTTTCCGATGCTGACCGGCACGCTGGTCACGGCCGCCGGCTTCATGCCGGTGGGCTTCGCCAAGTCGATCGCCGGCCAGTACGCGGGCGGCATCTTCTGGGTGGTCGGCGCGGCGCTGATCCTGTCGTGGCTGGTGGCCGTGGTGTTCACGCCGTACCTCGGTGTGCTGCTGCTGCCGAAGAACCTGTCGGCCCCTCATCACAGCGGTGGGCACCACGACCCCTACGACCGGCCGGTCTACCGCTGGCTGCGCGGCGTCATCGATCGGGCGGTGCACCACCGCGCGTGGGTGCTGGGCATCACGGTGCTGGTCTTCGGCGTCGCCGGCGCCGGCATGCTGCTCGTGCAGCAGCAGTTCTTCCCGACCGCGTCGCGGCCGGAGCTGCTGGTGGACCTGCGGCTGCGCGAAGGGGCGTCGTTCGCGGCCACCGAGCGTCAGGTGAAGTTGCTCGAGACGCGGCTCGCGAAGGACCCGGACATCGAGTTCTTCACCGCCTACACCGGCGGCGGCACGCCGCGCTTCTACCTGTCGATCCAGCCCGAACTGCCGAACCCGGGCTTCGCCCAGTTCGTCGTCAAGACGGCAGGCATCGAGCAGCGCGAGCGCGTGCGTGCCCGCCTGATGGAGTTGTTCGCCAAGGACGAGGCCTTGCCCGACGTCACGGCCCGCGTCACGCGCCTGGAGTTCGGCCCGCCGGTGGGCTTCCCGGTGCAGTTCCGCGTCATCGGCCCCGACAAGGCGCAGGTGCGCGAGATCGCCTACCGGGTGCGCGACGCGGTGCGCCAGAGCGCGCTGGTGCGCGACACGCAACTCGACTGGAACGAACAGGTCCGCTCGATGCAGGTGCACGTCGACCAGGACAAGGCCCGGCTGCTCGGCCTGACGAGCGCCGACGTGCAGAGCCTGGTGCAGACCACGCTGGCGGGCGCCAACGTGACGCAGATCCGCCGCGGCGAGGAACTCGTGGACGTCGTCGTGCGGGCCACCTCGGAAGAGCGCAAGGGCATCGGCCAGCTCGGCGACCTGCAGGTGTTCACGCGCAGCGGCGTGACGGTGCCGCTGTCGCAGATCGCGCGTATCGAGCCCGGCTTCGAGGAGCCGGTGCTGTGGCGGCGCAACCGCGACATGGCGCTCACCGTGCGCAGCGACGTCGTCGACGGCGTGCAGGGCCCGTACGCCACGGCGCAGATCCGCCCGTCGCTGCAGCCCATCGTCGACAGCCTGCCCACCGGCTACCGCATCGAGGACGGCGGCGCCATCGAGGAGAGCGACAAGGCCAACAAGGCGCTGTTCGCGGTGTTCCCGGCGATGTTCGCGGTGATGCTGACGCTGTTGATGATCCAGCTGCAGAGCTTCTCGCGCCTGTTCATGGTGTTCATGACGGCGCCGCTGGCCTTGATCGGCGTGGTGCCGGCGCTGCTGCTGTTCCACGCGCCGTTCGGCTTCGTCGCGCTGCTCGGCGTGATCGCGCTGAGCGGCATGATCATGCGCAACTCGATCATCCTGGTCGACCAGATCGACCAGGACATCGCACGCGGCGTGGCGCCCTGGACCGCGATCGTCGACGCCACGGTGCGGCGCTCGCGCCCGGTGGTGCTGACGGCGGCGGCCGCGGTGCTGGCGATGATCCCGCTGACGCACAGCGTCTTCTGGGGCCCGATGGCGATCTCGATCATGGGCGGCCTGGTGGTGGCGACGGCGCTCACGCTGGTCTTCGTGCCGGCGCTGTACGCCGCCTGGTTCCGCATCCGGCGCGACAGCCCGGCGCAGGCCGCCGCCGCTGCGCCGCAGGCGGTCGGCGCGCAGCCGGCGGGGGAGGGGGCCCATGCCTGAGCGCGTGGGCGCCGCGTGCCACCGGCGCAAGCAGACGCGGCCGCGCGAACTGCTCGACGCGGCACTGGCCTTGTTCGTCGAGAGGGGCTTCGCGGCGGCGCGTGCCGAAGACATTGCGGCGCGGGCCGGCGTCTCGAAGGCCACGCTGTACCTCTACTTCGGCAGCAAGGAAGACCTGCTGATGGCGCTGCTGGCGGAGCGCTTCGCATCGGGCATCGCGATCGGCGCGCAGGAGCCCTCCGATGCCCGGGCCAGCCCGGAGCTGCTGCGCGAGGTCCTGACCCGCTGGCGCTCGGCGCTGATGAAAAGCCAGGCCGGTGGCATCTTCAAGCTGGTGCTCACCGAAGTGCGCAGCTTCCCCAGCCTGGCGGCGTTCTGGTCGCGCGAGGTGATGGAGCCGGCACGCCGCTGCGTGACGCGCATCGTCGTCCGGGGGATCGAGCGCGGCGAGTTCCGCCCGGTGGATCCCGACCTGGTGGTGCACGCGCTGGTGCTGCCCGTTCTTTTCATGTGCCTGCACCGGCATGCCATCGGCCCGTGCGTGCCCGATGACGCGCTGATGAACGCCCCCGATCTCTTCACCCGCCACCTCGAGTTCGTGCTCGAAGGCCTGGCCCAGCCCCAAGGAGACCCCCATGTCCGCAACGATTGACAACCCTTCCGGCATCTCGATTGCCGGCTTCGGCAGCCATGTTCTCGAGCCGCGCGAACCGGGCCAGGGCCGGCTGCGCTACCTCAAAGGCGGCACGGGTGCACCGCTGGTGCTGCTGCACACCGTGCGCACGCAGGCGGAGCACTTCCGCCACCTCATTCCGCTGGTCCAGCAGCGCTACACCGTGTACGCGCTCGACCTGCCGGGAATGGGCCATTCGGAGATCGTGCCCGGCGCGTCGTACCAGGAGCCCGTGATGCGCGCCGCCGTGAAGAGCCTGATCACGCGACTCGACCTGCGCGACGTAAGCCTGCTCGGCGAGTCGATGGGTGCGGTGCTCGCCCTCACGACCGCGGCCGATCTGCCCGAACGGGTTCGGCGCGTCGTGGCCATCAATCCCTACGACTACGCCGGCGGCATCGCGAGGTCCAGCGTCCTGGCGCGCTTCATCGTGACCGGCGTTCTTGCGCCCGGCATCGGCCCGTTGCTCGCAGGACTGGAACCCAGACCGATCATGCGCGCCGTTCTCAAGGGCGGCCTGGTCGACACGACGGCGCTGCGGGACGATTACCTGGATGAACTGCTGAAGGTCGGGCACCGACCCGGCTACCCGATCGTCGCGCGAGCCGTGTACGCGAGCCTGCCCAGCCTCATCGCGGCACGTTCCCGCTACCGCGCGGCCAGCGCGCCGGTTCACCTCCTGTATGGGGAGAAGGACTGGTCACGGGCTTCGGACAGGCAAGCCAACAAGCAGTTGCTTCCTTCCGCCGAGTTCACCGAGGTGCCCGGCACCGGCCACTTCCTCGCGCTGGAGCGACCCGATGTGCCGGCCAGGCTGTTGAACCAGGTCGCGTGATCGCGCCCGGGCGGCCGCTATTCGGCCGTCCGGGTTGCCGCCCCGAAGCTGGTGTGCTCGCCCCGCCACCCGGTGCGCCGCAGGAACCCCTCCCACGTCAATGCGTCCGGGTCGTTGCGCCGGCTCCAGGCCGTGTCGCGTTCCGGCGCGCAGTACCCGTACTCGACCGCGTAGGTGACCATTCCCACCAGCTCGCGCACCAGCCACTCGTCGGCACCGAACGCGGGGAAGTGAGCCAGCAAGTCCTCGCGCGCATAGGCCGACGCATAGTGCGCACGCCTGCCGGTCACGCGCACGAAGGTGTCGACGATCTCGCGCGCCGTCAGCACCTCGCCGATCACCGGCAGCGTTTTTCCGTGATACGCCTGTGGGTCGTCGAACTGCGCCAGCACCGCGGGACCGGTGGCGGTCAACCGGCTGCACCTGAGCCAGCCCGCGGTGAGCGCACAGCTCGCGCGCCTGCGCGACCTGTTCGGCGACCCGTTGCTGATTCCGGCGCAGCGCGGCATGACGCCTACCGCAAAGGCCGACGAACTGCTGGCGCCGCTGCGCGATGCGCTGGATCAAGTGCGCGCGACCGTGGGTCGGCATGGCCACTTCGATCCCGCGCGGGCCCGCCTGACGGTGGCCATCGCCTGCACCGACTACCTGCAGGTCGCACTGGTGCAGCCGCTGGTGCTGCAACTGCGCCGGCAGGCGCCCCGGCCTGCGGGTCGCGCTGCGAAGCCTGGACCTGCCGCAACTGGCGGCACAGATGGCCCGCGGCGACGTGGACCTTGCGTTGATGACGCCAGGCGACGCGCCGGCCGGCCTGCGCAGCCGCCACCTGTTCGACGAGCGCTACGTGCTGACAGGCCGCCGCGGCCACCCCCGGCTGCGCCGCAAGCTCACGGCGGAACAGTTCGCACAGCTCGAGCATGTCGTCGTCTCGTTGCGCGGCGGCGACTTCACGACGCCGGTGGACGACGTGCTGGCGGCCCTCGGCCTGCGGCGCAACGTGGTGTTGTCGGCGTCGTCGTTCCTGTTCGTGCCGGAGATGGTGGCCCGCTCCGACCTGGTCGCCCTGGTACCGCAACGGCTGGTGCGCGACCGCACCGATGCGTTGCGGATCGTCGAGTGCCCGATTCCGGTGTCGGGCTTCGAGGTGGGCATGCTGTGGCACGAGCGCAACCACGGACACGCCGGCCAGCGCTGGGTGCGCGACGTGCTGAAGGCGATGGTGGACGCGGACGGCGGGGTCAGACCGTGATGCAGCCGCGGAATCCGCGTGCGGCGTAGTACGACTGCGCGCCGTTGTGGTGGACGAAGACCCTGCCGTAACGGCGCTCGCCGAACAACGCGCCGCCCAGCGCCCTGACATCGGGGGGCGTTTCGATCCAGCTCGATGTCTTGGTGTCGAAATCGCCGAGTTGCTGCAGTGCCTGGTACTGCGCTTCCGTCAAGAGCGCGATGCCCATCTCGGCGGCCATGTCGACCGCGGTGTGGTCCGGCTTGTGCTCCTTGCGCGACTCCAGGCCCTGGCGGTCGTAGCAGACGCTGCGTCGGCCTGCCGGGCTTTCTGCCGCGCAGTCGCAGAACGTGAAGCCGCCAGTCCTCGGATCGTGGCCGACCACGTCCGGTTCGCCGCCGGTGGCTTCCATCTGGTGCAGCGAGCGCAGCTTGTCGGGGCTGGCTTCCAGCCTGCGCAGCACGTCGGGCCATGCGATGCCCTGGTGCCGCTTCGGGTGCTTGTCGAAGCGGGCCTTCAAGGTCTGCAGAAGCTCTGCGCGTTGCTGTGCATTCATGAGGCAGAGGATACGTTGGCCACTTCATCCGGAAGCCGAGTACTGTCAGGCTTGGCTGTCAATCGCAGAAAGAGCGAGCCCTATTGCAAGGCATAGCTTGCAGTTTTCATCAGAAATGAGGAAGGGATTTCCTGCTTCGGAAAGCAATGGCGACTGACAGACTCGCGGTGTGAGCGAGGAGGTCGAATGGGCCGCATGACGAGCTTCTTGATCGTGCCGCTTTTGCTGACGTGCGGACCTGCGCTGGCGGAGACCGTGCTGGTCAAGTACCACGGGCCGGTGTCGTTGGATGCCTGCATTTGCGCCGAGGTGAATGAGGGCAGCGACGTCACCCGTATCTGCTACGACTCGGCCGAGCGCTACATGGTCATTCGCTTGCGCTCGACGTACTACCACTACTGCGAAATCGACGCTGGAACGGTGCAGGGGCTGCGCTCGGCGGGGTCGAAGCGGCAGTACTTCGAGGCACGGATCAAGGGCAGTGGGCGCGATGGTCCGTTCGATTGCAGGACGCACTCAGTTCCGAAGAAGTATCGGTTGTGAACGATCTGGAGGGCGGCCCATGGTTGAGATCTTTCGCCGACTGCAGAGGGCGGAGGGCCGCCTCGGAGGCCGCAAGCGCGCAGGATTCTCGACGGTCTGCCCGGTCTCGGAAGTCGAGTGTCGAATCGACCGCGAGGATACCGACCGGGGGTGTGTCGACTATTGGGTCTCTTCATGCACCGGGCTACTGCCGTGGAACTCAAGATGATGACCATGGCGCTCAGTGGCCAAGGAGACCCCCGGGGGCTTTCGATGCCCGCTTCAGACTGAACTGAGTCGCTCGGGGCAACCGCGCCGAGCGACAGCTTGGCCAAACACCGGTCGCTCGACAGTCGCAACTTCGAGCGACTGCTTCGCCTTCGATAGCGGCTACTGCATCCACGTACTCGATTGGTCGATGAACGACTGGTGGAATCGCGGCCGACTGGCTCAAATCGACCCGTTGCAGTCCTTTGCAACAACGATCTTATCTGCAGGGAGCGGACGTTCAACGCGCTGCGCTATTTGCGCCTACCTCAGGCCTCAGGCCGCGCGGCCTGCCCCAGAGAGGGGTACCGTGCTTGCGCTCATTCTTTCGCAACAGGAAATTCATTTATCCTATAGTCCGGCGTGACATCACAACCATCATTGCGGAGGCGAAATGAATCACAAGGTGTGCTTTGTCAATCTCACGCAGGAACAGCTTGATAGCTTCAAGCGTCGTTACCCTGACAATCCGCGGGCACAGGCGCTTACCCTCAGCGAGGTCCTGGACCATGCCGGTGGACGAGATGTCGATTGGAGCTCTGTCCTTCTGCACAGGATGAGCGAGCCAACAAGCGCAGAATTCGAACTCACTGATTGCGAAAGAGCGATTGGATGGGTCGTGTATGACGCCATAATCTTGGCGGTCGGGGCCGTATTTCTACGCGCAACGGTCAACCAACTGACGATTGATCGAATCGCTCGACTAGCCCGTCCAGCACGACCGCGCATCGAAGTTGCCATCAGAACGCTCCTCCACCCGCATGCTACTTTATATGATCAGGCGAGGGCTGCCCTTTCCATCCTGTCGACCCTTTATAATTCCAGCTGCTTAGGGGCTGTCATCGCTGAGTTCAACAAGGGACTAAGTTGGTGGGATAAGCTACTTTATGGGATAACTGCTGCTGGTACTGTGGTGATGGTTACGTCCACGGGCGCGAGTGCAGCCGTAGCCGAATTCATGGTGTTGTTGGCTACATTCTCATCCCTGCTTTCCGATGCGATCAAGGCGACCGAAGCGTGCAATTGGCCGGTCCTCGATGTCAAGTCGCCTGAAGATTCGGCGCCGGTTCCTACGGCGAGCGGCAACCCGTTTCCGTTCGAGCCCGTTATCGCTATCCAGACATTGAACGGCAACTTCTTGACCGTGGCCAACAATGGAGGTCTCGGGAATAGCGTCGTCGGGCTTCGCTCGGATGCGACAACCGTCGGCCCTATGGAGAGGTTTACAATTCAATTCGTCAGCGGGCAGGACAACACGTTTGCGCTGCGAACAGGCGCTGGTAACTATATTACCGCGGTCAATGGGGGAGGCATAAACGGCCCCAATGACAACTATTATCCAATCCATACGCATGCCACCGAGATTCGGCAATGGGAGAAGCTGACCCTTGTCCAACAGAACGACGGCACCTACGCCATCTGCACTAGCACTGGTTACTACCTATCTGCCAGAAACGGATTTAGGGATGATAAGAATCCCATCAATACGGACCGAGAAACGCTAGGACCTTGGGAGACATTCACGGTGGTGCGCGTCCTATAGTGCACTTCTCGAAACCTCACTCATGTTGCAAGCCTGCTGAGCTGGGAGGATGCAGGACATGACTACTGTCCCATAGAGCCTTCGGCCTTCTAGCAGTGTGAACCGAACGCTGCCACTTTTTTCAGAACCACTGCGCGTACCACGTGCTGGACCGCGTGAGCTTCCAGCATTGATACCAGCTCGATGGTGTGCTCAACATCTCCGACATGGGCACGCTGTGGAGGTTCAAGCAACAATTGGCGGCGGACGGCTCGGGTGGTAGGGTGGTCTTCGACACTGCGAGTCTGTAACTGCACTCGTACATCCCGCGCGGCGAGCAGATCGTGGATACCAGCATCATGCAGGCGATCATCCAGAAGAAGAGCGAAGGCACCGAAGCAGACCGAGTCGAACGGCAACTCGTGGCCGATTGCTGCCAGTCAGCTGCTTCGCCTCGTCAGCGCGGTGACTGGAAACCGCCCTGGTGGCTTACGGCCGCTGAATGCCGACGAACATAGTAGATGTCCCACTCATCCTGCGCCACGGGCAGGAAACCATGGCGCGCGTAGAAGTGATTTGAAGCGCTCTCCTTGAGCGCACCCACCCGGATGTCAAGACAATGCCGATCTGCTTCGGCAAAGACCTTTGCCAAGACTGCAGCGCCTACCCCACGGCCTTGATGACGCGGGTCGATGTATAGGTGGTCGAGCAGCATTTCCTTCGCGCTCGTTCGCACGACGAAAAACCCGACGCGTAAGCCATCAGCCAAAATGTGGCGTGTCGCCGCGGCGTCGAACGACGACAGTAAGCGATCCCGCGCCCGGATCGGATCAAAGCGACCGACTCGTTCAAGGCTCTCGCGCATCGCGGCAACACGGAGGTCTGCGAGCCCATCCGCATCCGATTCCAGTGCGTCTTGGAACCCAATATCCGTCGAGGCGTTCATGGTCGTCATCACAGCAACCTAGCCTATCCGAAGGCTGTCGTTCGTGAACGACTGCAAGTGGCCGACTCCTGCCTCACGAATTTGAGCGTCCAACCATTGACATGATGAGTTCGTCGGCCATCTTGTCGATGCCTTCTGCGGTCTCACCAGGAGTGGCGTGAGAAGCAAGGCGCTTCAGCTCAGGCATGAGCACCAACGCCAACGCCGGTGACTTCGTGACGACGGCCTGAATGAGGAAGTATTTCCAAGTATCGTCCGCGCCGTTGAGCACCGTTCGCGCGTGCGGCGCGAGGTCCGCTCCCACGCTTGCGAGGAGTGGGCTGAGAGCCTGCGCGACCGGCCAGTTTCCGTCTTGAACCCACTCGAGAAGTTGAGGCAGTACGGGCTCGATCGTTGGATAGCCAAGCGTGGCCAGCGCCTCCGCGCTGCGTACGTCGTGCTTGTCACTCGGGATCAACTGTCGTAGGTCTGAGATCATGCTCGTTGGGGCAAAGGATTCGCAGCATCGCGGGACCAAAGATTCGCTCGAAAGCTGTCTCCCGCGACCGCCTGCTCGTGGCCGACAGTGTATGTTCGCCGCCTCGACTGCGAGCGGCCGGACGGCGGCGGCACCGTCTCGGCCGAGGGACCGCTTGCTGGCCGTCCGACGAGGGGGCACAGTCGAGTCGGCCAGCGCTGGCGAAGGTCGACTTTCGGGTAGGCTGCGGCCATCGTGGAATGGCTAAAGGGTTGACCCGGTGAATAGCAGGATCGACCTCCGTGACCTTCCTTCAAGCCGACGCCTGATGGCGGCGCTCAAGTCAAACGTTGAACGGCATGACTACCTGTCACCAAGACGACCTGCTCGCTGAGCTAGTCAGGATCTTTCCGGAATTTCGGGCCGTCTGGGAAGAGGATAACGGGGACGAAGAATTTCGCTCTTCGAGCCTTCATAGCGTTTACATAAGCTTCCTTCCCTTCGTGGCGGTCGCGCACCCTACGCAGAAGCAATGGCAGCTCCTTGCTGACCACCTCGGTGAGGCCGTGGCTTCCGGCGGAGACCGAGAGAACGCTGCAGACACCTGCGTCCTCGAGCATCTCCACCAAGTACGGCTCGACAAGATCCTTCGTCCCTTGTTGAGCAAGGCGGCACTAGCCTATGTGCGCGCCTAACACTTCGCACCAGCGGACCATCTACGGAGTTCGCGGAAGTCAAACGTTGGGCACCTCGACTCCTCGAAGGACTGCTGAGGGTTGCTACCGTCGACAAGGCGGAGCGGCCGACCGGCAACAGTCGGCCAGAAGCGGTCTCTCGCGAGTGACTGCTTTCCGGTTGGCTCGCCTGACGTTCACCACGCACCCTTGCCGGAATGAACATTGATTCGATGATCTGTGTGGCCAAGGTCGGCGACGCTGATCAGATCGCAGTGATGTCGCGTGATCTGATCGAACACGGCATGAGCTGGAACTGGCGTGCCGACGCTGTCGAGAAGTCCATTCAAGATCCAAACACGAATGTCGCGGTCTTGCGAGAGGAAGGCCGGATTTGTGGCTTCGGAATCATGAGGTACTTGGATGACGAAGCTCACCTTGTACTGTTCGCGGTGGCGATAGCTAACCAGCGCCAAGGCGTCGGCAGTGCGCTGCTACGCTGGCTGGAAGCTGCGGCAAGCATCGCAGGCGCCCAACGCATCCGCGTCGAAGCGCGACGCGAGAATGCTGCGGCGCGATGCTTCTACAACGAGCACGGGTATCACGAAGTGAAGTTGGAGCCCAGCATGTATCGAAAGAAGCTCGACGGCATCCGGCTCGAGAAGTGGCTTCGCTCCACCTCATAGCGAAAGCAGGGCCATGCGAACATCTCCACCGTTCGCATGATGTCGTCGAACGCCCGTAGCCGGCCACTACCCGCCTCTCACCAGTGGCGGCTTTCGGGTAGGCTGCGGCAAGTCGTTCAAGGGAAGTCATGCCAATACCTGCTTCAGAAAGCGAA
>NZ_JAAZQK010000004.1 GCF_012275445.1 Rhizobacter sp. SG703
CACCGTGCGGGTCACGGTCTGGCCGGCCGTCTGGGCCTGCGTTGCAACGCTCAACCCGAGCAGCGCCGCCAAGAACGCGGCCCGCATCATCTTGTTCTTCGTCGTGCTCATGTGCACTTCCCCGTCTTGATCGTGCCGGTCAGGCGCGCGGTGGCGGTCGTGAAATTCGCGCCCTGCACCTTGAGGTCACCCGCTGCGCTGCCCGAGGTGCATCCCGTCACGAAGACCACCCCCAGCGTGCACGACGCCCCGGCCGCAAGCTGCTGCCCGTTGACGGGACAAGTACCGCCCTGGCGCTGGAACGACCAGCCGCCCGAGCCCGACGGAAACACCGTCGTCATCGGTGCGGGCGCCGCCCCGGTGTTCGACACCGTCACCGTCTGTGCCGCCGACGTGCGATCCAGCCCCTGCGCGCCGTAGTCCAGCGCCGTCGGACTCAACGCAATCGTCGTGTTGCTCGGCGCGGGCAGCACCGTCAGCGTCACCGAGATCGACGGCACGCTGCCGCCCATCGACGACGTGCCGGTGATCGTGCCGGTGTAGGTGCCAGCAGTGGCCGGCGAATCGATCCGCACGCCGCTGCAGTACCCGCCGCCGAGATCCGACCAGGCCGGACACGTCATGGTCGTGCTGCTCAGCGTCAGGCCGCTGCCGCTGAACGACAGGTTCAGCGTTGTCGGCGTCGGCGTGCTGTTGATGTAGATCGCGTAGCCGACCGCCGGCGTCGGTGCCGTCGACGTGGCGCTGACCGAGGTGCTCGGGGCCGTGAGGACCGGAATGACGTAGCCGGTGCCCGAGACGCTGAAGGTGTTGCTGTTGTACGAGGCCGCGCTCATCGAGATGCCGCTGCCGCCCTGGCTCGTCACTGCACTCGGTGCGAAGCTCACCGCCACCGTGCAGCTGCCGCCCGGTGCCACGTTGCTGCAGTTGCCGGTGTTCACGCTGAAGCCCGCCGGCAGGTTCGCGATGCCCGAATTGGCAGCCCAGTTGTAGGCCACGTTGCCATCGTTGACGAGCGTCAGGTTCTGCGAGGCCGAGTTGCCCACGCCCACATTGCCGAAGGCCAGGCTCGTCGGGCTCCAGCGCGGCACCGCCGATTGCGTGGTCCACGTCACCGTCGTCGCAGCCGGTGCCGTCGTGGCGCCGCTCGGTGCAAAGGCCTGACTCTGGCCGATCCCGGGCACATTGGTCGCCGCTGCGATCACCAGGTTGCAGCTCGCGCCCGCCGCCACGGCGCTGCAGCCGTTGCTTGCCACGCTCAGCGGCGCTGCCAGCGCCGGCGAGGCCAGGCTCATCGGCAGGTTGCCGTCGTTGCGGTAGGTGGCCGTCACCGTCTGCGCACCTCCGCCGTACCAGGTTGCGGGCACGACGAGGTTCGCCGCCGAGGTCAGCGTGGCGATCGTGCCAGTGCCGTTGCCCGCCACCGGGATCGCGAGGTTCACGCCATTCGCGAGGATGTAGCCCCCGTTGGCCCCGCCTTGCATGCGCGGATACGACCCCTGCACCTGCAGCGTGGCACCGATGCCGTTGGCGATCGCGGTCGGCTTGAAGCTCACGGTCACCGTGCAAGCCGCGCCCGCGGCGAGACCGCTGCCGCAGCTGTGCGTCAGCGCGAAGTCGCCCGGCTTCGTGCCGGTCAGCGCGATCGACAGGTTCGCGAGCGTGCCGCCATTCGTCGCGTTGTTGGTCAGCGTGAAGCTCTGCGTGGCGCTGGTCGTGTTCATCGGCACGTTGCCGAACGACAGGCTGCTCACACTGGGCGTGGTGCTCGCCATCGAGAAGGCGTAGCCCTGCTGCACGGTGTAGGTCGTGCCGGTCGCGCCGACCACTTGGTAGCCGATCTGGTCGGTGGCGGTGTACGAACCTGGCGTGGCCAGGGCACCGGTGCCGAAGAAGGTCTGGCACGACGCGCCGGGCGCGAGCACCGTGCTGCCCGGCACGCAGTACCCGGACTGTCCCTGCCACGACCACATGCCCCCCGGCCCGGCGGCGGTCGTGTGTGCGGTGATCAGCAGCGACACGCTGCTGTTGTTCTTGATCGTCGGCCAGTCGCCCGAGTCGGACGCCGCACCGATGGTGCCCCACTGCGTCGACACCGGCACGAAGACCAGCGGCGGCGGCGCCACCGTCAGCGACACCGCCTTCGACGCGGCGCTGCCCGCCGGCGACGGCGTGGCACTCAGCGTGCCGCCGTAGGTGCCGGCGGCCGCGCCCGAGGTCAGCACCACCGCACCGCAGTCGGCGGTGTTGGCCGAGCAGTTGGCCGGGCCGTTCACCGTCATGCCCGCCGGCGCGGCGTACGCGATCGACGCGGCCACCGTCTGGCCGGTGTTGCCCAGCGTGCAGCTGATCCACGCCAGCGCCGGCATGGCCGCCGGGCTCGAGGTGTTGCAGGCCGAGAAGGTCAGCGCGGCCGGCGTCGCCGCCACGTCGCCTGCCTGCTGCGCCGACTTGGCCACCACAGACTTGCGCAGCAGCCCGATCAACCACGGGCCGGTGAGGTTGTCGTAGGTGTTCGTCGTGGTCGTCGTGAAGCTGTCGCCCCCGCCGCTCACCGTCTCGCTGCTCGATGTGATGTTGCCGAAGGCGTCGATGCCGTTCGCATTGACCTGCGTCGTGCGCGTCACCATCAACGCGTTGTTCAGGTCGCGCGTGGCGCTGGTGCTGCTGCTCGTGTAGGTGAACAGCGCGCCACCGGTGGTCGCGAACGACGCGAGGGTGCTGTCGGTCTGGCTCAGCACGACGCCGTTGGCCTGGGTGGCCTTGGTCTGCACCGGCATGCCGATGAACGGGTCGTCCTGCTTGAACCGGCTCAGCGTGGTGGTGCCGGTGGCCTGGTCGGTCGACTCGATCGTCTCGAAACCCACCGAGCCCAGGCCCTGCTGGTTGCTGCGCAGGCCCTGGTAGCGGTAGTCGGTGCTGAGCCAGCCGCCCTGCCCGTTGGCGACGCGGCGCTGCGCCACCAGCGGCGGGCCGCTGACGGTGTTGCGCAGCGGCCAGGCGACATCCGCGCCGCGCGTGTAGACGCTGGTGTCGTCCATGCGCTTGTAGCTGAACTGCGTCTGGTGGCCCTCGCCGTCGGTCACCGACTCGAGCAGGTCGGTGCTGCCGCCGTTGCCGGTCAGCGCGACGTACCAGTATCCCGAGGAGTTGGTCGTGGCGATGTAGTAGGCCCGGTCTGGGATGCCGTCGCCGTTGAAGTCGCCGACGTACGAAGCCGTCACCTCTGCGCCGGGGTTGGACGGCGCCCATGGGCGGCAGGCGATGTTGACGCTGCCGCCGTAGGGGTCGCCGAGCTGGTATGGCGCGCTGTCGCCGATCTGGCAGACGCCGGTGCTGCGGGCCGCATCGAGGCGGCCGTCTCCGTCGTAGTCGCCGACGTTCGAGAACCCCGGGTTGGTCGACACGCCCTGGATCGGAGAACACGACCATGCCACGCCGGTCGAACGGCACATCTTGGCCGTGCTGACGCTGTTCAGCGTGTGCGACTCCAGCACGTCGCTGTAGCTGTCGTACGGATCGCCGTTCTGGTCGGCCAGCCGGGTCGTCCCCGGGTCGGGGATCGACGGCAGGAAGAACTCGGTGGTATTCATCGCCCGCACCCTCACCAGCCCCTGGTCGGTCGACACATACACGCTTGCGCTGCTGAGGATCCCGGTTTTCTGCGTGAGGAGGAAGTCGGTGCGTCCGTCGCCGTTGAAGTCACCCGTCACGCGCTTGACGTTCGGCCCGGTCTCCCAGTCGGTCTCTATGGCCCCGATGAAGTCGACGGCGTCGATGACGCTGCAGCCGCCGCCGCTTGCCACCGCAAGGCACAGCTTGCTGCCGCCCTTGTCCCGATAGCGGTCGAGCACGATGATGTCGTCGCGACCGTCGCCGTTGAAATCGCCGACGAGGTTCCCGTTGGCGCCCGAGGACTCCGCGGTCCAGGCATTGCACGAGAATGAACTGCCGGTGGACAGGCAGATGATCCAACCCGGCCGGTTGGTGTCTGGCAACACAGCAAGGTCCGTACGTCCGTCGCCGTTGAAATCGCCCTGCATCACCGGCAACGAACCACTGATCGAGCTGACGCCAACGGCTGGACCAGCCCAGGCTTGACAGTCAAAGCTGGTGCGCCTGGACAGGCACACGCGCCAAGTACCGTTGCCGTCCGAACGCGCCAGGTCGGCCGCGCCGTCGCCGTCGAAGTCGCCCATCATCACCTGTGTCTGCACCTGCTGCGTCTTGCTGCCGAACTGCTGGTTCACCGGCATCAGTTCCTGCAATTGCGGCACCGGGCCGCCCCAGTTGCCGCTGCCGGGGGCCGCGAAGGTCTCCGCCGCGGGGTCGCGAACCGTCCAGGCGAAGCGCGTCGAAGGAAGGCAATTACCCGCGCCATCGCAATCGCTGATCGCATCGACCAGGCTGCGACCGTTGATCGGGTTCGTCTTGTAGGCCACGCGGTAGTCGCGGACCAGCGTGCCGCCGCTGCCGTCGGCCGCGGTGTCGATGCGCGTCTGGATGGCCGTCAACCGCAGCGTGCGGCTCAGCAGGTTGCCGGCCACATAGCCCTGCCACGGGTCGGGCCGGGTCTCGTAGACGAAGTTCACCGCGTTGTACGGCAGCAGCCCGGTGCTGTCGTTGCCGGTGTAGCGGATGCGCGTCGGCACCATCTCGCCGAGCGCGCTGTTCTTCGCGTAGCTGATGGCGAAATAGCTGCCGCGCCGGTCCTGCGAGCGCGACAGCGCCCAGCGCAGGTTGCGGGTGCCGCCTTGCACGTCGAGCGTGGCGTCAGCCGTGCCGCCATAGGTCATCACCTGCCCGGACTTCAGGTAGACCGTCCAGGCGTCCGGGCCCTTGGCGGCATCGGTGATGACGGGAACGATCTTGCTGAAGGCGTCGATGCGCGTGCGGTACTCGCTGCCGTTCGAGTCCGTCACCGGCAGCAGCCGCTGGCCGTCGAGGCAGAACCCGTCGGCCGTGCTCAGCTGCACCGCAGTGCGCACGCCATCGACAGCCCATGTCTTGCCGCAGCGCGCGATGCTCGACTGGCCGCCCAGGGCCCAGCCGCGCCCGAGCGTGCCCGTGCCGGACTGGCTCGAGTAGTTCAGCGACACGCCAGGTGCCATGCCCGCCGTGCCCGGCGGCACCGCGATCGACACCGAGTACGTCGCCGCACCCGCGCCCACCGACGCCCGGCCGGCCAGGCTGCCCGACACCGCGCCCGACAGGTTCGGCGGCTGGATCGTCACGGCCGTCTGCGCGAGCGCCGCCATCGGAATGCTGAAGAGAACAAGCACCAGAACGGCCACCGCGGCAAGCACCGCAACAGCCATGCGCGGCCGTGCCACGGCCCCATGACGTAAATGATTCAAGGATTCCCCCCAATGAGCTTGACCTGCGCCGCTCGCATCGGTCGTGCGAATTTGCGGGCTGGCTGGCATCGATCCATTGGCGATGCCAGCGTTGGAGCGCGACGGTATCGGCCTGATCGGACGGCGTCAAGCAGTTGATTGAAGGACAAGCATCCCTCGCTGGGGGGATAACCATCCGGCCGTCTGCAGAACGCCCAGCGCATGAACAACGATCAACAACCCAAGGGAAAGCCGGGAAGTGAAGCCGGCGTCATGTGCTGCACACTCACGAGCGCCGCCATGAGTTCATGAGATGAGTTCCATCATCGCACCCGCGACATTGCCACGCCAGCGCGTGCTGGTCGTCGACGACGACCCGGACCTGCGCGCGTCGCTCGACGACGCGCTGACGCAGTCCGGCTTCGACGTCAGCGTGGCCGGCGACGGCATCGGCCTGCATGCCGCGCTGGCCGAGGCACCGCATGCGCTGGTGCTGCTCGACCTGCGCCTGAAGGACGAGCACGGGCTGGCGCTCGCGCGCGGCCTGCGCGAGCGGCACCCGGCCCTGCCGATCATCATGATCAGCGGCAGCAGCGACGAGATGGACCGCGTGCTGCTGCTCGAACTGGCGGCCGACGATTTCCTCGTGAAGCCGTTCAGCCCACGCGAGCTGCTGGCCCATGTGCGCGCGGTGCTGCGGCGCACGCAGCCGGCAGCCGTGGCGGCACAGCCGCGCGAGCCGGCCGCTCAACTGCAGTTCGGCGACTGGACGCTCGACCTGCGCGAACGCGAACTGCGCGGCGCCGACGGCCGCGTGTGCGCGCTGACGCCGGCCGAGTTCCGGCTGCTCGAGGCTTTCGTCGGCCAGCCCGGCAAGGTGTGGACGCGCGACCAGCTGCTGGAGCACACGCGCAGCCTGGAGACCG
The DNA here is from genome assembly GCF_012275445.1 of Rhizobacter sp. SG703. Classification (GTDB taxonomy): domain Bacteria; phylum Pseudomonadota; class Gammaproteobacteria; order Burkholderiales; family Burkholderiaceae_C; genus Rhizobacter. The sequence goes on from NZ_JAAZQK010000004.1 coordinate 6,263, forward strand.
AGGTGTTCGACCGCAGCGTCGACGTGCTGATCCTGCGCGTGCGCCGCAAGATCGAGCCGAACCCGAAGCACCCGCGCTACATCTGCACCGAGCGCGGGCTGGGCTACGTGTTCGCCGTTCCGGTCACCGGTGGCCATGCCAGCACTGCTTGAAGCACGCGGCGGGCCGAGCGCCGGGCCGCCCCAAGCCGGCCCGCATCCCGCCGGGGGATCGTCCGACGTCCCGGGCGGGCGAGGGGTTGTCATCAATTTGGGGCCGCGTGCGCAGCGGGTGCGCACGCGGCTGATGGCCGCCTTCGTGATCCTGCTGGCCGCGGCGATCGCGCTGACCCTCGTCGGCTGGCTCGGCATGCAGCGCACGCAGCGCGAGCTGTCGGCCTACGAAGGCGAGGTGCTGCCGCAGATCGCGCAGGCGCTCGAACTGGCCGAGCGCACCACGCGGCTGGCCGCCACCGCACCGAACCTGGCCGAGTCGCGCACGCCGGAGAGCCTGGACGCCAACGCGACGATCGCGCGCGGGCTGATCAGCGAGATCCGCCAGCGCTCCGGCGAGATCGACGTGCAGGGCCCGCTGAAGGCCCGGCTCGACCCGCTGATCGACCGCGGCGACATCAACCTGCTGCGCCTGGCCGAGCTGACGCAGATGCGCCAGCAGGTACGCCAGCGGCTGCAGACGCAGATGGAGCGGCTGGAGGACATCGGCAGCCGGCTGCACGCCCGCGGCACGCCGCCGCGCCACGGCGACCCGGTGCTGACGCAGGTGTGGTCCAGCCTGGTGCTGGGCGCGAGCGTCGACACGCCGGCCACGCTCGGTCGGCTGCAGGCCGACGTCGAGGCGCTGCTGATCGCGGCCGACCGGCGCGACGCGTACGCCGGCCTCGGCGACGTGTTCCGCGCGACGCTGCGCGAGCTGTCGATCGGCCCGGCCGGCATCCTGCGGCTGCGCAGCGACCAGATCAACCTCGACGGCCGCAGCGGCTCGCTGGTGCTGCTGACGCGCACCAACGCCGACGAGCTGAGCGCGCAGGTCTCGCGCCACGTCGACACGCTGCGCGAGACGGCGCAGACGCGCAGCGAGCTGGTGTCGCGCGCGATCGCCTCCGGCAAGACCGGGCTGCTGCTGCTGACGCTGGTGTGCGGCGCGATCGCGCTCGGCGCGACGGCCTATGTGCACCGGCTGGTCGGCGGCGTCGAGCGGATCACCGCGGTGATGTCGCGGCTGGCGCGCGGCGACACCTCGGTGGCGACGCCGGCCACTGCCCGGCGCGACGAACTGGGCGCGCTGGCCCGCACCTTCGAGGTTTTTCGCGACAACCTGCTGGCCAAGCAGCAGCTGGTGGCCGACCTGCGCGAGCAGGGCGAGCTGCGCGCCGCGGTGCACAGCAGCATGAACGACGGCCTCGCGGTGTTCGACCGCGACGGCCGGCTGCGGCTGTGGAACGAACCGCTCGAACGCATGCTCGCGGTGCACGGCGTGCAGCCGGCCGCTGGCCAGCCGCCGCGGCAGCTGATGGCGCAGCTGGCGGGCGGCATCGCGTGGCGTGCGCCGGGGCGGACCGAGCGGCAGGCGCTGGCCGCCGGCGCGCTGCCGCCGTTCACCGCGCATGCGCACGTCGAGCTGTACCTGCCGGACAACCGGGTCTACGACGTGCGCAGCCGCGCGATGCCCGACGGCGGCGTCGTCAGCCTCGTCACCGACCTGACCGAGCGCCGCGCGATCGAGGTGCAGCTGCAGCATGCGCTGCGGCTGGAGATGCTGGGCCAGCTGACCGGCGGCGTCGCGCACGATTTCAACAACCACCTGGGCACGATCGTCGGCACGCTCGGGCTGCTGGAGTCGCAGCCGGCGCTCGACGCGGCCGGCCGCGCGCAGCTGCAGCGCGCCGCCCGTGCCGCCGAACGCGCGAGCGCGCTGACGCGGCGGCTGCTGGCCTTCGCGCGGCGCCAGCCGCTGCAGGCCGAACCGGTCATGGTGGATGCGATGGTCGAGGAAATGGTCGACCTGATCGACTACAGCGCCGGCGGCGCGGTGCAGGTGGCGCTGGCGTTGCAGGCAGGCGGCGCCAGCGTGCACCTGGACCGCGGCCAGCTGGAGAACGCGCTGCTGAACCTGGTGATCAACAGCGCCGCGGCGATGCCCGAGGGCGGGCGGCTGGAGATCGCGACGCGGGTCGACGACGGCGAGCTCGAACTGCGCGTCACCGACACCGGCAGCGGCATCCCGGAGGCGCTGCGCGAGAAGGTGTTCGAACCGTTCTTCACCACGAAGGCGGACGGCGAAGGCAGCGGGCTCGGGCTGTCGATCGTCTATGGCTTCGTGAAGCAGTCGGGCGGGCGCATCGCGCTGGCGAGCCGGGTCGGCGAGGGGACGAGCGTGACCCTGCGGTTTGCGCTCGAGGCGGGCGCTGCGCCGCCGGTGCCGGCCGCCGCGCCAGCGCCAGCGGCCGACGGGCCGGCGGCGTCGGTGCTGCTGGTCGACGACGACGAGGCGTTTCGCCACACGGTGACGGAGATGCTGTCGAGCGCCGGCTGCCGCGTGCACGCGGTGGCCAGCGCCGAGCAGGCGCTGCATGCGCTGGACCAAGGCGTGTTGCCGCAGCTGATGCTGTCGGACGTGCGCCTGGGAGACGGCATGAGCGGCGTGCAGTTGGCCCGCACCGTCGCGACCCGCTGGCCGCAGCTGCGGGTCGCCCTGATGTCGGGGATGCCGCTGGAGACCGTCGCCTCGCAAGCGGACGGCGGCTGGCCGTTCCTGCAGAAGCCGTTCGATGCCGGCGCCTTGCGCCATTGGCTGCGCGGCCTGCAGTAGCCCGGATGCCAATCCGGGAATCGTCCGACACATCCCGGATTGGCATCCGGGCAACCGGTCAGCGCTCCCGCGCCGCCTCCTGCGCCACCTTCTTCACCGGCGACAGCAAGTACTCGATCACCGAGCGCCGCCCCTGCTGCACCTCGGCGGTGACCGCCATGCCGGGGTTCAGCGCGAGCTTCTCGCCGGTGGCGGCGCTGGTCAGCACCGGGCTGTCGATCTGCACGATGGCGCGGTAGTTCAGTTGCGGCTGGCCCGGCTGCGGCGGCTGTTGCTGCTGCTTCGGATCGGCCGCGTCGGCGCTCACCAGGATCACGCGGCCGTCGAGCAGGCCGTATTTCTGGAACGGGTAGGCGGCCACCTTCACCTTCGCGAGCTGGCCGACGCTGACGAAGCCGACATCCTCGTTGTGCAGCTGCACCTCGGCCTGCAGCGGCTCGCCCTGCGGCACGATGTTCATCAGCAGCGCGCCGGCCGACACCACCGCGCCGCGCGTCGTGGTGGCCAGGTCCTTCACGATGCCGTCGTTCGGCGCGCGGATCTCCAGCTGGCCGGCGCGCACCGCGGACTTCTGCAGCTCCTGGTCGCTGCGGTTCAGCGTGGCCAGCGTCTCGATGCGCTCGTTCTCCAGCTGCGAGCGGTACTGCGAGCGCAGCGCCGCCAGCTTGCGCTCCGATTGCGCGACGGCCAGCACGCCGCTTTGCACGTTGGCGGTCTGCACCTTCACGTCCTGCTCGCGCTCGGTGGCCTCGCGGGCCTTCTCGTTGGCCGCCAGTTCGCCGACGAAACCTTCCTTGACCAGTTGCCGGAAGGCCTGTGCCGACTGCTGGTAGCTCGGCAGGGTCTGCGTGAGCTTCGACAGCTGCTGCTGCGCCGCCAGCAGGTCGGCCTGCGCGCGGGCGCGGGTCTCCTGCTCTTGCGCGACGGCGTCGAGGTAGGCTTGGCGACGCGCACGGAACTGCGCCTCGACCTGCGCGTACAGCAGCGGCGGTTCGTCGCGCCCGGCCAGCAGCGGCCGGTCGGCCAGCTCGGCCTCGATGCGACGCAGCCCGAGCTTCTTCAGCGCCACCTCGTGCGTCAGCGCGGTGGTGTCGGCCAGCGAGGCCCGCGCATCCAGGCGCAGCAGCAGCTGGCCCTGCTTCACCGCGTCGCCGTCCTGCACCAGGATCTCGGTGACGACGCCGGCCTCGGCCGGCTGCACGAGCTTGGTGAAGCTCATCGGCACGAGCCGGCCCTCGGCGGTCGCGATGATGTCGAGCTGCGCGAACACCGACCACGCGAGCAGCAGCGCGATCAGCACCGCCACCGTGACCAGCAGCACCCGCGGCAGGCGCGCCGGCGGGCGCTCCTGGATCGCGAGCAGGTCGGGCGCGAAGTCGAGCGCGTCCGGGTCGAGCAAGACGACGGTCATGTCAGTTCTCCATGCCGCGGGTTTCGTGCGGCACCGCCTGCAGCATCTGCGCACCCTCGGCATGCAACTGCACCACTGCATCGATCTTCAGCAGCTTCGGCAGGTTGTGCGTGATGAACAGCATCGTCACCCGCCCCTTCAGTGCGTTGATCGTCTTCGCGAAGCTCTCGGCCGTGTCGTGGTCCAGCGCCGACGTGGCCTCGTCGAAGATCAGCACCTTCGGGCCCTTCAGCAACGCCCGCGCAATCGCCAGCCGCTGCTTCTGCCCTCCCGACAACCCGCTGCCACGCTCGCCGATCTCCGTTTGATAACCCTGCGGCAGCGCCTCGATCGTCGTGTGGATGCCGGCCATCTTCGCGGCCTGCACCACCTGCTCGAAACTCGCCGCCGGGTTGCCGGCGCGCAGGTTGTCGAAGATGCTGCCGCTGAACAGCACCGTCTCCTGCGGCACCACGCCGAAGTGCGCGCGCAGTTCGTTGGCGGCCATGTGGCGGATGTCGACGTCGTCGATGCGGATCTGCCCCTGGCTCGGCTGGTAAAAGCCCATCAGCAGCTTTGCGAAGGTGCTTTTGCCGGTGCCCGACGGGCCCATGATCGCGACCGTCTGGCCCGGTTGGATGCTCAGGGTCAGGTCCTGGTACAGGAGCGGCAGGTCGTCTGCATAACGGAAGCCCAGGTTGCGCACCTCGATGCGGCCGGCACCGCCGGTTTGCCGCTGAGGCGCCAGCGTGTACGGCTCGGCCGGCGCGTTCATCACGTCGCCCAGCCGCTGCACGCTCAGCGAGGCCTGCTGGAACTGGCTCCAGAGCCCGACGATGCGCAGCACCGGCTGGCTCAGCTTGCCGGCGAACATCTGGAAGGCCACCAGCATGCCGATCGTGAAGCTCGGCTCGGTCATCACCGTGTACGCGCCGACCATCAGGATCAGCAGCGTCTGCAATTGGTCCAGCGTGGTCGCGAAGATGTTGTAGGTGTTGGCGGTCTGCTTGGTCTTGAAGCCCGATTGCAGGTAGGTGGCCAGGTAACCCGCGAAGCGCTGGCGCAGCTGCGGCTCCATCTGCAGGCTCTTCACCGTCTCGAAGCCGGCGATGTGCTCGGTGACGAAGGCCTGGTTGCGCGCGCCCAGCAGGAACTGCTCGTTCAGCCGGGCCTGGAACAGCGGTGCAATCACGACGCTCACCACCGCGATGACTCCCAGGATGCCGAGCGCGATGCAGGTGAGCAACGCGCTGTACCAGAACATCAGCCCGAGGCAGATCAGCAGGAAAGGGAGATCGAGCACCAGGCCGACCGCCGCGCCCGACACGAACTCGCGGATCGTCTCGACCGCATGCAGGCGCGCCGCGACGACGCCGGTCGGCCGGTGCTGGAAGTAGCGCAGCGGCAGGCGCAGCAGGTGCTCCCAGATGGCGGCGCCGAGCACCGCGTCGACGCGGTTGCCGGTGTGCAGCACCAGGTACTGCCGCACCCAGCTCAGCAGGCTGGTGAAGACGGTGAAGATCGCCATCGCGATGCCGATCGCCACCAGCGTGCTCTGCGTGCGGTGCACCACCACCTTGTCGATGATGGCCTGCGTGAACAGCGGCGTGGCCAGCGCGATCAGCTGCAAGGCCAACGAGGCCAGCAGCACGTCGCGCCACACCTGGCGGTGCTTCATCAACTCGGGCACGAACCAGCGGAAGCCGAAGCGCGGCGTGGCGGAGGCGCCATCGGGGTCGGTGGCCGCCGCGGTGATCGGCGCGGCCAGCCATGCCTCGCCGGTGATGGCCTGCGCGAACGCATCGTTGTCCAGCGCCTGCGGGGTCGTGCTGCCGGCGCGGAACAGCACCACCTTGCCGTCGGCCACGGCCGTGACGATGCCGATCACCGGCGGCTCGGCACCACCGGCATCGTCGGCCGTGTCGGCTTTCAACGCGACCAGCAGCGGAAACACCATGCGCCCGATGCGCGAGGCCTTCAACGCAATCTCGCGCACCTTGAAGCCGAGCGCCCGCCCGGCCGCAATCACCGTGGCCTGCGTGCACGGCGGCGGGAACTCGCGCGCCACCAGCTCGGCTGCGAACGGCTGCCGGTGCAAGGCACACAACGATCCCAACGCCCACAGCAATTGCTGCTGCGGCAGCGCGCGCGGCGCCGTCCCTCCTCTCGCCCTCGTCATGGACGCCTACTCCCTCTCTTGTACCGGCAGTCTATCGAGCGAACGGCTGTCTTCGCGTGGCGCGGCATCCCTCGTGTTGAGGATGGACGCGCTCATGGTTTGTCAGGCTGCCAGCCTGCGCAGTGATTGGGTGCGACTGCTGCCGATCAGTCCGGCGAGCAGCGCGTCCTGGTGCAAATCGCTGTCCATGGCGACCAGCGGCGTCGGCAACCCTTCGCGCACCGGCGTGCCGCGCAGCGACGCTTCCATCGCATTCCAGCCCGTCACCACGGACGGCATCGCCTTCTCGGTCGGCACACTGCTGGACAACGCGCTCGCCGTAACCACAACGCTCGTGCCGTCGGCCAGCTTGATCGTCTCGATCTTGTTGGCCGTGCCCACGTAGTAGTTGGTGATCGTCAGCTTGTCCGTCGTCGTGCCACTGATGCCTAGCACCAGGTTGTTGCCGCTGCGCACCTGCGTCAGTTGCGCAGCGCTGATGCCGCTGCCGATCTCGATGCGGTCGGTGCCACCGCCGTCGGTGATCGTGTCCAGCCCGTCGCCGCGCCCCCAGCGGTACACCTCGTTCGAGGTTCCCGCGTCCGTCATCGTGTCGCTGCCGGCACCGCCGTAGTAGGTGTCGTTGCCCGTGCCGCCGCTCAAGGCGTTGTTGCCAGCGTTGCCGAACAGCAAGTTGTCGAGCCCGTTGCCGGTGGCGTTCAGGTTGCCGGTGCCGAGCAGGTTCAGGTTCTCGACGTTGCCCCACAGCGTCGCGATGTTGACGAGGCTGTTGACAGTGTCGGTACCGCCACCGGAAGACTCGGTGAGGGTGTCGCCGCTCGCATCGACGTAGTAGACGTCGTTGCCGGCGCCGCCGATCAGCGTGTCGTTGCCCGCACCGCCATCCAGGGTGTCGTCGCCGGCGGCGCCGGACAGCGAGTTGTTCGACCCGTTGCCGATCAGCACATTGGCCACGCCGTTTCCGGTGCCGTTGATCGTTCCGGAGCCGATCAGCGTGAGATTCTCCAGGTTCGTGGCCAGCGTCTTCGTGATGCTGCTGCGCACGGTGTCGGTCCCGCCGTTGGCCGACTCGTTGATCACGTCGCTGGCCGAGTCGATGATGTAGGTGTCATCGCCATCGCCGCCCACCAGCGAGTCGACGCCGGCACCGCCATCCAGCCAATCGTTGCCAGCCAGGCCTTGCAACGTGTCGTTGCCCCCATAGCCGGCAATGGTGTCGTCGCCGTCGAAGCCGGTCAGCCAATCGTCCCCTTCGCTGCCTTGCAGCGAAAGCTGGCGGATGGTCTGCTGGCTCCATACGGTGCCATCGGCAAAGCGCAGTTCTTCGATCACGCCATCACCGGCGCTGGCTGAACCCGGCACGTGAACCATGCGCACCTGCAGGCTTCCATCGAGCGTACTGAACGAATCGGCACCCTTTACGCGGATGTCCGCTGCAGTGATGCCCGAGCCGAACTCGATCACGTCGAAGCCGCCGTCATCGATGATCCGCACATCGCGTGCCGCACTGTCGACGAAGTAGCGGTCGTCACCGTATGAACCATCCAGCAGTTGGGGCAGCGCGGAATCTGCGGTAGCCGCACCGCTGATCAACAGGTCGTTGCCAGCACCGCCGCGCAGGATGTCGATGCCCGCACCGCCCGAGAGCGTGTCGTCTCCAGCACCGCCGAACAACATGTCGTCGCCACCTGCGCCCTCCAGCACATCGTTGCCGCCGGTGCCGATCAGGAAGTCGCGCTCCTCGGTCACGACATTCTGGTTGCCGGTGGATAACCGGCTGGCGACGATATCCTGCCAACCGATCGACGCGCCCTCGTTGGGGATCCGCGCGTCGTAGCGCGATCGTTCTGCTGCAGCAAAGCCGATGACCAGTGGCATCGAAGCCGTTGGCGATCCGTCAGCCAGGTAGTCCTTGAAGGAGACGCTGCCGCCGCCATCGGCAACGGACACCACCAGGTCGTCGCCCACGCGATCGAAGGCGAGGTCGGTCAGGTCGAGATCGCCTTGGAACGTGAGCATCCCTTGACCGCTCGCCGGCGAATACGCTTCCACCCGCACCGTGTCGTTGCCGTCGCCGCGCTGGAAGTACATGCGGCCGCTGGACGCGACCGGGATCACGCCACCACCCCACGGATCGGTCGACGTATAGCCTGCGTTCCGAAAGACGATCTGGTCGTCGCCGGCCCCGCCGTACAGAGAGTCGACACCCAGTGTCGAGATCAGCGTGTCGTTTCCGGCGTCACCCTTCAGGACGTCGCGGTCGGCACTGCCACCCTGCACGAAGCCCAGCCATTTGTCCGCCGGCGGTTCGGAGTCGAGCAGAACATCATCGCCGCCCCCGCCGGACAGTTCCGACACGACGGCGCCGCTCACCAGGAGATCGCTGCGAATGTCGTTCGAATGCTCGTCCCCCAGCACCCTGCTGCCATGGAAGATCTCGACGTTCGCGAACAGCGACACGTTGATCTCGTTGGCATGGACCTCGTCGATGCCACCGTCCGCTGCCTCGATGACCGAGTCGCCGGCCGCGATGTAGTACACATCGTCTCCAGACAGGCCGACCAGCGTATCGTTGCTGCCCTTGGACTCGAAGACACCCGGTTCCACCTCGACCATGGCGGAGCCCCAGGCATTGAAGGTATTGCTGCCCTCGTTGCCGGTGACCCGCAACGGGGTATAGCCCTGAGGGCCCGCCAACAGCCAAGCATCCTGCAGACCTGTGCCGAGCGTGTAGTCGATCGAAGTCATCACCGTGTTGCGCACGTCGGCGGCGCCGGGTAGATCTTCGATCACGTCGCCCACGTTGTCGACGACGAAGATGTTGTCCCCGGCACCGCCTCGCAGCGCGTCGGCGCCGGCACCGCCGTCGACCACCACCGGATTGACGAATTCGCCACGGGCATCAATGAGGTTGTTGCCGGCGTTGCCGCGCGCATAGATCCAATCGGTCCGGGGCGAGTTGCTGGCCGGATGCAGCAGCACCAGGTTCTCGATGCCTCCGGAAAGTTCGGCAACGCCGCGCGTGTAGTTTGCGAAGTTGGAGAGCTCGATGCCGGATGCGAAGCGCTGCGCCACCGTGGTCTGCAACGTGTCTACCCCTTCGCCGGGCAATTCGACCAGCGTATCGGCGGCATCGGTCTGCACATAGGTGTCGTCGCCCAGGCCGCCGTACAGCGTGTCGGCACCGCCGCCGCCATCGAGCATGTCATTGCCATCGTCCCCGAACAATGCGTCGTTGCCGGCACCACCCACCAGTGTGTCCGCATCGGCATCGCCGTGCAGCAGGTCGTCGCCGTCGGCCCCGTTCAAGCGGTCGTTGCCGGCCCCGCCGTAGAAAGTATCGGCGTTGGGTGTTCCCATCAGGTTGTCGGCCGCGGCGGTCGGGATCGGAACCAGACTGCTGAAGTTGTGAAGGCCCCAGCTCGTGCCATTGGAGAACGTGATGAGCTGCACCGGGCTGCGGGTCTGCGGCAGCGCGTTGGGATAGAAATAGTCGCGGATCGTGACGGCGTCGCTGCTGCCGGTGAGCGTCAAGATCAGGTCGTTCGCGACCCGGCTGGCCTGCACGTCCGAGGGCAGCACGTTCGAGCGGAAAACCAACCTGCTCTGCTTGCCGTAGAACAAGTCCCACTCGGCCGCGATCGTGTCCTGCCCGTCACCGCGACCGAACACGAAGGTGTTGTCGCCGGTGCCGCCGATCAGCAGGTCGTTGCCGGCGCCGCCTTCGAGATCGTCGTTGCCGCCGCCTGCCGAGATGACGTCATCGCCGAGGCCGCCGTTGATCACATCTCTGCCTGCGTAGCCGGTCAGCGTGTCGTCACCGGGAGTCCCGGCTAGCACCCAGGGCTTGAATGTCGCGAGGTTCCACGACCCGATGGAGCTCGTGAACTCCACCGACTCAACGACGCTGGAGGTCCCACCGTCTTGCACGAAGTAGTTGCGCACGGTGAGCGTGTCTGCACCGGTGCCGACGACGAGTTGCAGGTCGTCGCCGATGCGCCGACTGCTGATCTGGCCGGGCATGATGTCGGGGCCAAACAGGATGCGGTCCGGAGCACTGGGACCGTTGGCGGTGTCATTGTCGTCGTTGTAGATCACGTCGTGTCCGGAACCGACGTTGAAGACGTAGGTGTCCGCACCGTCGTTGCCGATCAGCGCGTCGTCGCCGCTGCCGCCTTCCAGCGTGTCGTTGCCCGCCCCGCCAATCAACTGGTCAGCGCCGCCGCCGCCCTGCAGGTTGTCGCGCCCTTGGCCACCGTACAACAGCTCGCCGGCACCGGTGCCCAGCAGGTCATCGTCGGCCCGACGCAGCGCTTCCAGGGGCAAGGGGGCGATCGGGCTCGGCGCTGCAACCGTGACCGCGGCGACTGCATCGGCACCGACCGGCGCTCAGCACCGACTGCAACTGAGAGACGACGGCGCTCGACAGCGCCCGCTCGCCCGCCAGCGCGCGGACGAAGTCGCCGATCAACCGCAGGCCGGCATCGTGATCGGCAGTGACGGCCGCCGCCAAGCTCAGGCCCGCCTGGCCAACGTTGACGCGGAAGGTCTGGTTTGCTGGGTCCCACGTTGCGGTGATTTGGTCGTACAGCGCCGCCAAGTGGCTGGATGCCATCAGCCGGGACAGTGTCAACTCGTAAATCTGCCGCGCGGCGTCGTAGACCTCGGCTGCTGCGACCGGGCCCGGATCGGTCGAGCCGGCATCGGGCCCCGCCGGCTGTACGAACGGCGTACCGCCGAAGGCCTCGATCACCCGCAGCCACCGCGCATCGGCGATGAACGGGCCGCGCTCGCCCGGCGACACCGCATCTGCGCCGGTCCAGCGCCAAAGGATGCTGGGCAACAGCGCCTCCGCCTCCTGAGTCGTGGCTGCGGCGACGAACTGCGCGATCAACGCCTTCAGCGCCGGGTCGACCGCCATCGCCGCATGCAGCGACGGCACGGTACCGCGGCCGTCGACGTTCGGCAGCGCAGCGACGTCCGCAGGCACCGGCCCGGTGGCGAGCGGCGCCGTAGCGCTCATGTCGGTCGCGAGCCAGACGTCCGAGATTGTGTTGTTGGCACCGTCGTTGGAGGTGAAATGCCCGACCTGTCGGTGCGCGTTCCCATTGGCGTCGACGAAGCCGCTGCCGGCATAGCCAACCGAGATGCTGTTCGGGCCGTCGGCCGTGAAGAAGAAGTCGCGTGCCGACTGCAGCTCGCCTCGGCCGACCTTGCCGTCACCGTCTGCGTCCCGCCAGAGCATCAGGGTTGCGAAGCCGGCGTCGTTTGCATTGACGATGCCGTCGCCGTTCTCGTCCAGTTCGGCGAGCGCCTGGAAGCCGTTGGCCGCCAGCGTGCCGTCGGACAACATCGTGTTGCTGCCGAACAGCTCACGGCCGGACGCGATCTGGCCATCGCCGTCGAGGTCGCGCACCAGCAGCGCGTCGTTGCCGCCGACCCAGCCCGTGAGTTCAGCGAAGCCGTCGGCGTTGTGATCGAACAGCGTGGACAACGGAGTGGTGGTGACGCCGTTGCCGTCGAGGTCGAGGATCAAGGGTGAGGCCGTTCTGGGACGAGGCGTGCCGGGAGCGGGCTGACCCAGCGTGATGTCGAGCTGGCCGTTGCTCCAGTCCTTGACCACGATCGTGCCGTCGATGTCTTTGCGACCGATATAGAGTGTGGAGCCGACCTGGTAGTAGTAGCCGTAGCCTTTGCTGTCGAAATAGAGACCGGGAACCGACGATTGCTGGCCGCCGCCCGTCAGCTTCCTGTCCTCGACGATCAATTGGCCCTTTCCGTCCGAATCGATGACGGTGTCGGTCCCAAAAGTGCAGCAGAAGAAGTAGGTGTCGTAGTCGGCGCCTCCAATCAGCACATCGTCGTCGGTAGGCGCATGGTCTCCGAGTTTCCATGTACCTGCTCCGCCAGCCAAGAAGTCGTTTCCCTAGCCGCCGGTCAGTCGATCATTATTCAAGCCGCCTTGCAAGACATCATTGCCGACGCCACCGTCGAGCGTATCAAAGCCTAGTCCGCCAGAGAGCGAGTCATTATCAGCACCTCCACGTAAATCATCGTCGCTCCACCCACCCTCCAGAAGATCATCTCCTCCAGATCCGATTAGTGTATCCCTTCCGTTGCCGCCAAAAATCTTGTCATCGCCGCCTCCCCCTGCTACCAAACCACCTTCATCTCGCGAAAAATATACTTGGCGCGCCAAACGCCCATCAGCGACTCCGGCGACGTTCATGGTCAATCCCCTGCCTGCATCTGTATATATCCAGAAACCCGATACAGAAGTGACCGTCAAAGTTCCTCCGTTAGCCAGAGGAACAACCTTGTCCCCTATCCTCCGCTCCAGAAATGAAAATGCGGTATTGAGAAGATTTATGCGCGACGAAAGCCATGCAGCGGAAACCCCCACTCCACCACCATTCTGATCAACATCAAGTGATCCGTCGGCATTTTCTGCCCGATAGTCCCTGCTCTGAAAAACGACTGGATATAACTTTTTTAGCGCATATCGACACGCCAGTCCGGCGGGTGTTTCTTCTATCGCCCGAGACATCAGCTCCCATGGTGAGAAATCCTCTCTCAACGAGTTGGAAACCGTTTCCCCATAAATTGGCGATCGCCCCAATAACTCAGCCAGTTGTTCAGAATTGAATTCATGGTCCAGGCCAGCACTTGTTCCACTTCCCGGTACTGGACAATAACGTCCCGTCAATGCCATCTGCGCAGCTGCACCCAGCCGAATAGCCGGCATTCCAACGTTGTATGCTGTTACGTAAACGGCGTCCTTTGTGCACTGCGGCAGTGTCTCCCAGTATGTCGGATCGACAAGAGTATCGACTTCCTTCTTGATTTCCATCAAGGCTAGTGCGGCGATTTTCGCTGACACACCGTCTGTCCCCTCGATGAGTCCCACAACCAGTGCATGATAGTCATTTGCATAGGCCTTTAATCCCAAGGGATCCGAGGGATTCTCTGCAAGATAGGCTTCCAGCACACGAATTGCGACGGCGATTCGTATATTCCCTGGCCCTACGTCTGCCATCACCTGATAAAGAACAGTATTGAATGCGGTCTTCTCATCTATGATCCCTGCCGCAACTGCATCTGCATACGATGATCGGAGGTCAGCATCGGATTGCTCAAGCGCACGCTCATCCAGAAATCTATCCCTGATATAGTCCATTGAACCCAAAGGGTATTCAAAATAGGAGAATGCCTCTTCAGCCAATGCACCCGCAATCGCCTCAGGTGAGACCCCAAGGCTCAAAGAGGCTTGCAGGATTCCGATCGTTTGCTTCCCTGCAAAACCAAGAGATTGCAAGCTGTAAAAACGACGTGTCTTCACTTAATATCTCCTATCTCGCCAAGAGCAGCCAGCAATATTAGATTGGGCGATAGCGCGCCACCTTGCAGTACCGTAGGAACCAGTGCAGATCCAATGCGCGAAACGCGCAGTCTCGCTGACCAGCGTTATCGTCCAAAGAGTCGAGCAGCGGCCCCAAATGATTCCCCTGCACACTGACATACTTTTCAGCACCATTCACGACTATATCAGGCTGTTCCGAGAAGAATACTATCATCTTCGTTTCATACTCATCAGCATCGCTTGGAAAGTATTGTCTCGGACCTTGTCTCCACGCCCAAATCTCAAAGTCTCTGCCGGGACAATCCGGAACCGCTGATTGCGTTTGCTGCTGCAATTGGCGGCGCACACCCGCCAAACTCCGAGCCGTAATCAATTCTGCAATTTCTGCTGCCTCGATCAGCGCAACAGCCTCTTTTTTGTGCCTTCTGATACCATTTGCCATTTCATCAAGGCAAGTGACAGAGCTATACCTCGCGATTTCTTGAAGCGCCCGTTCATTCCTCTTGAAGATGGATATATATTCACTATCCCGAGGAGCCCTCCCAAGAAGTGTATCGAGAGTCGATAGCCCACCAAAACTTGATGAACCAATGAACAGCCGGCCAGCCACCCAGATAACCAGTAGCAGCAAAAGTGATAGAAAACCAAATAGAGCAAGTTTTTTCAACATATCCTCCCTTGCGGAAATTAGTCGCGAAATGGAATACGCAGATGCCTTCAACTTGTAATCGACATTCATCTTGATACGCCTTGCTCAGCTTTCAGGCCCTGAACACCAAGCGCCGTTGCAAGAAAACCAAATGCAGAGTGGTGCCAGACATCCGAGACGAAACTTGGAAGTCCTGGAAATTGGTGCGCAACGCTATTCGGCATGATCATCTTTCAGATTTGGATGGCACAAGATGCCGCATTGAGAATTCCCACGTGTGCTCATCGCTGCGGTGACATCGGGGCGCATGAGTTTTAGCCCAACCCCAAGGATCCCTGAATCCATCTGTACTCCCTTGCCCGCTATCTACAATGTAGCCAATGCGTTCCGCAACAACTTCATTGGTCTGTAGGTCAATTGCCTTGAGCAAACCGGCAGCTATCCACAACTCACGGTCTTCGTGGGTTGAAATATCGTCCCAGGTAATACCATACCGCGCAGTGAATTGCTCGACAGGCCTGCGCTCCATGGCGAAGACATATGCGGAAGAGTCGATATCTTTCCCAGTCAATTCTTTCTCGCGCGCAACCGCCTGTTCAGTCCATCGAGGATGCATCTTGATGACACCAACGTAGCGATACTTCCGGCCATCGCTCGGATCCACGCTTTCGACAAAGCGGTAGCCCTTTTCATACTGCTTGGCTTCCACTGGATTTAGTTCCACACCCTGCGTTACTCGCAGCATTCTTTTGATGCAATCATCACCGCTGCAATCCTTGCCATAGGGATCATCTGGTTCAAACTGACCGCTGTTCAAGTTCATCGGCCGCCACTTCAACCACACGATTCCGTCAACATTCTCGACAGTGCGATTGATCTTTTCCCAGCCGACCCGCACCGGGAACTCCACGAATGCGCACGACGTAGTGAACCCCTTTGATGCTGCAGGTCTTCGTCACTTGGCGCACTGACTCCACGTACTCACCGGATGGATCGTTCTTCTTCAGCTGGAAGGTATCTACCAGGTAGCCCTCGGAGAAGAGAGGGTGCAGATGATCGGAGTGGTATGAGATCCGCAGCATTCCGCTCGCGGGCACACATTCGAATCCAACGAACCTCTGGTCGTCGCTGGCGCGACACGCAAACGAGGCGACAAGCCCCGTCACAAACACCATCGATCCAACGCAAAGCCATGAAGTGCCTCGCGTTCCAGACACCGGTCGCGCCCGGCACGCAAGCCGCGTATTTGCATTCATGGATGATGTCCTTGTCCCTGTTCGGCGCAGTCTAGCCACGCACCTCAAGAATCGCCATCTCCATCGCTCCCCTCTCATGGGGGACATCTAATCGAGAGAAGCCGACATGAGCGAACGCTATGGCAGCCGCAGCCGCAGCTGCATGCGCCTCGCCCACCCCGCGTGCAATTCACCGCGTCAGTGATGGCGCTGCTGCCAGCGCGCTACCGACGAGCGGGGCCACGCTTTTATTCCCCTGCAGCAATCGCTCATGCCCGGCCAGCCCCGCCGCCAGGCTGTAGGCCTGCGCATCGACCCTCGCGCGCTCGCGCAGCGGCTGCCACGCTGCCGGCGATTCCAGCCCGGCCAGCACCGCATCGGCCACCACCGTTGGCTCGAAGAACGGCACCAGCCGTCCGTTCTCGCCGTCGCGGATCACCTCGCGCACCGGTGCAGTGTCCGACGCCACGATGGGCACGCCGCAGGCCATCGCCTCCAGCAGCGACCAGCTCAGCACGAACGGATACGTCAGGTACACGTGCGCCGCCGATACCTGCAGCACCCGCAAGTACTGCGCGCGCGGCAGCTTGCCGGTGAAGTGCGTGCGCTCGGGATCGAGCTTCACCTCGGCCAGCATCTTCTCGCGCCAGTTGGTCGCGTCGCGCGTGCGCTTGCCGTAGCTCACGCCGTCGCCGCCGACGATCAGCGCATGGCAGGTCTTGTGCTGCGTTTGGATGCGCTCCAGCGCGCGCATGAAGACGTGGAAGCCGCGGTACGGCTCCAGGTTTCGGGCCACGTAGGTGATCACAGGATCGCCTGCCTTCAGCACCGCACCGCTGCGCGTCTTCACCACGGCATTCGCATCGGGCGCCAGCCCTTCGGTGTCGATGCCCTCGTGCTGCACGCCGATCTTCGGCAAGAAGATCTCCGGATGCCGGCTGCGCTGCCAGTGCGTCGGGCTGACCGCCGCATCGCAGTTCGTCAGGTTCAGCGTGTGCAGCGCATTCCAGGTGCGCACGCGTGCGCGGTCGTCGAAGCTGAGCGGGAATTCCGGGTCGAAGCCCAGGTCGGCGCCGTCGGCACCGTAGTACCACTCGCACAGGTGCACCAGCCGTGCGTCGGGGAACACATCCTTCGCATAGAGCGTCTCGCCCCAGCCGGGGTGCGCGAGGATCACGTCGGGCGTGAAGCCGTCGTGCTGCAGCTTCAGCATCGCGCGGGCGGTGGCCTGCCCATGCAGCGTGGCCGATTCCATCTGCCGCAGGTAGCCGTGCTGCTGCGCATGCGGCGCGCGCGCCAGCTTGTAGCGCACCAAGCCGTCGAAACCGGGCAGCCCGGGCGCCGTCTCGCGGCCCAGTGCCCGCACGTCCCATCCGGGGCGACGCGACCACGCCGTGACGAGGTGGCCGAACTGGCCGGGAAAGTTCTGATGGATCACGAGCAAGCGCATCTCATTGTCCTCGTCGATTCGCGCCGCTCGGGATGCCTGCGGCGACGCGTGGGTCATTGTGCAGGGCACCGCGACCAGGGCATCGATTTCACCAGCGGAATCGGGCGGGCTCCACGATGCGTCCACCGCGCCAGCGGGCCTGCCTGGCCCGCCCCGTCGGCAGAGCTGACCGCTAGGTCAGTTCGTCTTCCCCCTCCCTCGGCATGCCGAAGCGCGAATTGCACAGCCCGCACCGGCAGCTCACGTCCACCACTGCCGCGATCGGTTTGCCGGGCACCGTCACCGCCCGCTCGGCCACCTGCACGCCGCTGCGGCATGCAGGGCAATGCGGGTCGACGTTCGGCTTGATGTGCCGGAGGTAGGCGCGGGCCAGGCTCACGGCCAGGCCCTGGGCCTGCAGGTACATCCGCTCGGCCCGCCGTTCGACGTGCAGCACGAATGCATCCATCACGACGCCCATCGCCTTCACGACCGCCAACGAAACGCACAACGGCACCGCCGCAAACAGCTGCGTCCAGTTCTTCATGTCCAGCCCTTTCCGACCCCGTGGGTTGCACTGCAAGGTGGCGTCGTTCGGGCGAGTCTAGAAATCAACTGTGCAGAAGGTATGCATGTACCGCCCGCAGCTCAGAGGGCATGCTCGCGCCTCCACAGGACCGCGTCGCGGCTCAGCGCCAGGCCCGGGCCGGACAGGTCGTGAGCCGCACCGGTCTGCGCCGCGGCGATCGGCGTCGGCAGGCCCTCGCGCGCAGGCTCGGCGATCCGCATGACCACATCCAACGTCGCCCAGGCCGCGACCACCGCCGTGGGCACGCTGACGGGCATGGCCTTCTCGGTCGGCGCGCTCGTGGCGAGTGCGGTCACGGTGATCGGCACCGTCGTGCCGTCGGCCAGCTTGATCGTCTCGATCTTGTTGGCCGTGCCGACGTAGTAATTCGTGATCGTCAGCTTGTCGGTCGTGACGCCGCTGATGCCCAGCACCAGGTTGTTGCCACTGCGCGTCTGCGTGAGCTGCGCCGCGCTGATGCCGGAGGCGATCTCGATGCGGTCGGTGCCGCCTGCGTCGGTGATCGTGTCCTGCCCGTCACCGCGGCCCCACCGGTAGACGTCGTTCGAGCTGGCCGTGTCGCTCAGCGTGTCGTTGCCGCCGCCGCCATAGTAGGTGTCGTTGCCGGCGGCTCCGCTCAGCGTGTTTGCTCCGCTGTTGCCGAACAGCAGGTTGTCCAGCTCGTTGCCCAGGCCGGTCAGGTTGCCGCTGCCGAGCAGGTTCAGGTTCTCGACGTTGCTCCACAGCGCCGTCGTGATGCTCACCTGGCTGTTGACCGTGTCGATGCCCTGGCCGGCCACCTCGGCGATGGTCTCGCCCGACACGTCGACGGCGTAGGTGTCGTCGCCTGCACCGCCGATCATCGTGTCGACGCCACCCGCACCGTCCAGCACGTTGTTGCCGGCATTGCCGGTCAGCGTGTTGGCCACCGAGTTGCCGGTGGCGGTGAGGTTCTGGCTGCCGAGCAGCGTCAGCTTCTCCAGCTCGCTGGTCAGCGTCCAGTTGATCCACGATTCGACGGTGTCGGTGCCGCCGCCGGAAGCCTCGGTGATGCGGTCGCCGATGTCGTCGAGCACGTAGGTGTCGTTGCCGGCCCCGCCGATCATCGTGTCGGCGCCCTGCCCTCCATCCAGCCTGTTCGCGCCGGCGTTGCCGGTGAGTGTGTTCGCCCCGCCGTTGCCGGTGGCGGACAAGCCGGTGTTGCCGGTCGCGAGCGTCAGGTTCTCGACGTTGGCCGACAGCGTGTAGCTGACGCTGGCCTGCACGCTGTCGGTGCCTTCGCCCGTCGCCTCGGTGACGAGATCGCCCGCGTTGTCGACGATGTAGGTGTCGTCGCCGCTGCCGCCGGCCAGGTCGTCGGCATCGGCGCCGCCGTCCAGGCGGTCGTTGCCGCTGCCGCCCTGCAGCCAGTCGCGGCCGGCCTTGCCATTGAGCTGGTCGTTGCCGGCGCCACCGTCGAAGTAATCGGCAACCGCGGTGCCATTCATCACATCGTCGCCGGCCGTGCCGAGCAGCGGCACGCGAATGCCCTGCGAGACGTCGACGGTGCTGCCGTCGGCAAAGCGCAGCAGCGAGAACATCTGCGGATTGGTGAAGTAGTCGTAGACCATGAACGCGTCCTTCACCGCGCCGCCCAGCACCTCGACCACCAGCGTCGAGTCCTGGCGCGTGAAGCGCAGGTCCGACATGGCGATGCCGGCGCCGAACTCGAGGACGTTGCCGGTCGAGGTGTCGGCGATGCGGTCGACATCGCTGGACTGCAGCGGGTCGGTCCCGAGCCACTGCGAGTCGCCGCGCTTGAACACGTAGGTGTCCGCGCCGCCCTTGCCCTGCATCGCCTGCATGCCCACGCCGCCCTCGAAGCGATCGCTCTGCTCGGTGCCCACCATGTAGCCGTACTGCGAATCGGCCACCACGTTGAAGGCGCCGACGCGCGCGACGAGCTGGTCCATCGTCAGCACGGTGCCGTCGTCGAAGCGGAACGAATCGATGGTGCCGAAGCTGTAGCCCGGCAGCTTCGTGATCGCGCTCATGTCGTAGGCGTCGTCGCTGCCCGAGATGGCGCCAAGGCGAATCTGCCCGCCGCCCTGGTTGATCTCGATGACGCGCTCGGAATAGAAGTCCCAGACGCGGTAGGTCTCGACACGCAGCGACAGGTCCTCGGGACGGATGCCGGCACCGAAGCGGAAGGTGTCGGTGCCGCCGTAGTCGCGCACCACGTCGTTGCCGTCGCCGCGGTTGAACACGTAGGTGTCGTTGCCTTCCAGCCCGACCAGCGTGTCGTTGCCCTGCCCGCCGGTCAGCGTGCTGCCGGATGACAGCACCTGCCAGCGGCCGCTCGAATTGAGGCTGAAGGTGCCGGCGCTCCACAGGTGGTCGTCGCCGGCGCCGCCGTAGACCGGCACGTTCTGCAACGAGGGCATCAGGTCGGCCAGGCTGCGCGTCGTGCCGTCGGCGAACGTGAAGTTCAGCGTCGGGCTCTGCAGCTGGAACTCGATCGCGCGGTAGCTGAGCGCGAACGACACCGTGTCGCCTTGCGTGCCGTAGGCCAGCGTCAGCTTCATGCCCTCGCCGGCCGTGTTCTGCAGCACCGTCGCCTCGATGCCCACCACGTGCACCGACGCGGCGGCCACGCTGGCGTCGAACGCGACACGCCAGCGCGACGCAGCCCCGGTGCTGCCGATGCCTCCCACGTACTGCACATCGGTCACCAGGTCATGGCCGTCACCCTGCGAGAACACCAGGTCGGCGGACTGCAGGTTGGTGAGCGAGATGCTGTCGTCGCCGTGCCCGCCAACGACCGTGTCGACACCACTGCCTTCGCCGACGCCGTAGATCGCGTCGTTGCCGTCGCCACCATCGAGCCAATCGGCACCGGCACTGCCTTGCAGGCGGTCGTCGCCCGCATCGCCAAACAGACGGCCTCCGTTGCCGTCGGCGCCGGCGGTTCCCGTCAGCGTGTCGTCGCCGTCACCGCCGTGCAGCAGGTCGGCACCCGCGTCGCCCGCCATCGCATCGGCCCCCTGCAGCAGGTCGTCGCCGTCACCGCCGTACAGCGAATCGGAGCCGACGCCGCCATACAGCGTGTCGCGCCCGGCTCCGCCCTGCAGCAGGTCGTCGCCCTCGCCGCCCTCCAGCATGTCGCGGTCCGCGCCGCCATCCAGCTGGTCATTGCCCTGTCGACCCTGCAGCCAGTCGTCGCCGTCGTCGCCGAACAAGGTGTCGTCGTGGCTCTGCCCGCGCAGAATGTCGCTGCCGCCGGCCCCGTGCAATTCCATCGGCCGGTCTTCGTAGCTGAACAGTTCGTCGTTGGCCTCGGAACCTCCTCGATGGAGGGTGGCGTGTGGCGCAAGCGTCTGCGCAGTCCACAGCGTGCCGTCGGCAAACTCGACGTCGCCGAAATGGTCGACCGTGAGGCGGTCTCCCGCGCCGTAGCTGAACGTGTAGCGGCCGCCGTAGTCGTCCACGCGCACCTCGCTCAGCAGCATGTCGCTGAAGACGATGTGTTCGTAGCCGACCTGGCCGCCCAGCATGTCGCTGATCACGTCGACGCCGTCGCCGCGCCGCAGCACGTAGGTGTCGTCGCCGGAGCCGCCATACAGCAGGTCGTCGCCGGCGCCGCCGACCAGCACGTCATCGCCCGCGCCGCTGACCAGCGTGTCGTTGCCGGCGCCACCGTCCAGCGTGTCGTTGCCGCTCAGTTCAGTCCAGTCGAACGGACTGGACTGGTCTTCCCCGGCCAGCCAGTCGTTGCCGTCGCCACCTCGGATCGAATCGTCGCCGGCGCCGCCGCGCACCACGTCGTTGCCGCCCAGCGCATCGAGCGTGTCGTTCGAAGTGCCGAACACCTGCAGCAGGTCGTCGCCGGCCGTCAGCAGGGCTTGCCATGCGACGACAGGCAGGTTGCCCCGCTCGTAGACCGTGCCGTCGCCGAACACCAGTTGCTGCCGCCCGGCGTTGGTGAAGAAGCCGGTGAGGCGCAGGTGGTCGGGCAACCCGTTGAAGAGCACGACCACGTCGTTGCCGTCGCGCACATAGCGCAGGTCGCTCACCGCGATGGTGTCGTCGAAGCGGATGCGGTCGATCTCGCCAGCCGTCGCGGCAGTGTCGTCGATGATGTCGGAGCCGATCCCGCGCCCGATGCGGTAGAGGTCGTCGCCGGCACCACCGACCAGCGTCTCGTTGCCGCTGCCGGCGCGCAGGTCGTCGTTGCCGCCGCCGCCGTCGATTCGCCGGGACTGGTCGCTGCCCACCATCACGTCGGGCGCCGAGGTGCCGTAGTAGAACGGGCCGGGGCGCGTGTTCTCGACCAGCACGCCGCGGTCCAGCAGCTGCTGCCAGGTCAGCGAGCTTCCATCGTCGAACTCGAAGCGGTCGAAAGCGACCGGCACGTCCAGTAGCGCGTTCTGGAAGTTGGTGGCCAGCACCAGCCGGTCGCCGGCCGGCCCCAGGTCGAGCACCAGGCGGAAGGTGTCCGCTTCGCAACGCAGCCGCAGGTCGGCAGCCTGCAAGCCATCGGAGAGCTTCAACACGTTCTCGCCGGTGCGGCCGGCGTTGGAGACGTTCACCGTGTCGCGTCCGTCGCCTTTCGAGTACAGCACCACCGAGCCACTGGTGTTGGCCAGCGTGATCCAGTCGTCGCCGCGGCCGCCGGACAGCGTCGACGCCACGTCGTCCTGCCCGCCCCACAGCTGGTCGGCCACCGCGCCGCCGATCAGCGGCCGGGAGCTGGTGGCACCCGAGCGCAGATCCTGCCCCTGCATCAGGCGTTCGCCGATCAGCCGCACGGTGTCCAGCGTGCGTCCGTCGGAGAAGCTGTAGTGCTCGATCGCGCCGTTCGCGCCATTGCGGACGACGAAGCCGTGCGTGGCATCGATGGCGACCAGCAGGTCGTCGCCGCTGCGCGCCACCTGCACCGCGTTGGTCGCGAAATCCATCTGGATGACGTCCTTGCCGCTCGCGTCGACGATGGTGTCGTTGACGCCGCCCGACTGCGCGATGCCGTCGAGGGTCAGCACGTAGGTGTCGTCGCCCGCGCCGCCCGACAGTGCATCGGCGCCGCTGCCGCCGTCCAGCGTGTCGTTGCCGGCGCCGCCGAACAGCATGTCGTCGTCGGCGCCGCCGAGCAGCGCATCCCTGCCGTTGCCGCCGATCAGCGTGTCCTTGCCTACGCCGCCGTCGAGCCGGTCGTCACCGGTCAGCGTGGACACCTCGTCGGTGGCCTGCTCGTCCTCGCCGGCCAGCCAGTCGTTGCCGTCGCCGCCGCTCAGCTCGTCGTTGCCGCCGCCACCGGCGAGCACGTCGTCGCCCGCACCGCCGTCGAGCACGTCCTTGCCGTGGAAGCTGCCGGCGACATTGCCGATGAAGTCGTCGCCCAGCAGTTGGTCGTTGCCGGCACCGCCGAGCAGCGTGTCGTCATTGCCGCCGCCGTACAGGCGGTCGTCGCCGTCGTCGCCGAACAGCCGGTCGCGGCCATGGTCCGCGCCTGCGGTGTAGGTGGTATCGGCGTCGCCGAACAGCACGTCGTCGCCGGTGCCGCCGCGCAACTCGTCGTCGCGCGCGCCACCGGTCAGCGTGTCCTTGCCGGCGCCGCCGTCGAGCTTGTCGTTGCCGGCCCAGCGCACATCGATCCCGGCCTCGTCGCCGTGCAGTTCGTCGTCGCCGTCGCCGCCGTCGAGGATGTCGGAGCCGCCGTTGCCGATCACCACGTCGTTGCCGGCGTCGCCGTACAGCAGGTCGTTGCCGTGCTGGCTGCCGTCGAGGCCGCTGCGGCCGCGGACGATGCCGGTGTTGGGATCGATGATCAGCCCGCCGGTCCCGTGGTAGTCGCCGTACAGCAGGTCGTTGCCGGCGTCGCCGTGGACCAGGTCGCTGCCCTGGTAGCCGGCCACCACGTCATTGCCCGTTCCGGCGCGCACGACGTCGTTGCCGCCGCCAGCGTTGACCACGTCGTCGCCGTCGCCGGTGTCGATCACGTCATTGCCGGCATGGGCCGCGGTGCTGAAGCTGTCCAGCAACCGGGTTGCCGGGTTCGGGTCGGCAGGGTCCGAGCCGTAGCCGTTGCCAGTGTCGCGGTTGACGCCCTGGATCACCAGGTCGAAGCTGCCGGGCGTGTAGCCCAGGTTCGCGACCACGGCGGCGTACAGCGAATTGCTTTCGGGCAGCACCTGCGTGCCCAGCTGGTCGCGCGCGAACGCACGCAGATCGATGTTCTGCAGCGGATCGACACTCTGGTAGGCCAGCGTCAGCTTGGCCCCGGCCCCGGCCGGGTTGCCGGTCCATCCCTTGGGCGTGATGTAGATCGTGTATTCGTGGCTGTTCACGGCATCGAGGTAGCGCACGGTTCCGCCCGTTCCACCGATGCCGTTGGTGTTGGCGCCGCCCATCAGGCGCGCCGTCGCGCTGAAGTCGGCGAAGGACAGGAAGCCCGGGCCCAGATCGCCGTCGCTCATCACGATGTCGTTGCCGGCCCCGGTGATGACGCGGTCGTTGCCCTCGCCCCCGAAGACCAGGTCGTCGGCGCTGCTGCCGACGAGGAAATCGTTGCCCCGGCCGCCGTCGAGGACCGGGCCTTCCTGCGCAGCGAGCGTGGGCGTGCCGGCGAGGGCCTGCGCCTCGGTCTGCACGGCCACCGCGAAGATGCGGTCGTCACCGGCGCGGCCGACGATCTGCGTGCTGTTGAAGTTCAGCGGGCTGGTCGCCGTGGTGCCGACCACCGTGCCGCCGGTCATCAGGTCGTTGCCCGAGCTGCCTTCCACGCGCGCCATGCCGCCGGCGATGTTCACGAAGGTGGCGACCGGGCGGCCTCCCCGGCTCCAGGCCTTGTACTTGTCGAAGCTGTCGGGGGTCAGGAAATCGATGAAGTCGATCGGCGCCGGCGGCGGCGCGACCGGCGGCGTCGGCACCGGCGCCAGGATGCCGAGGTCGCCGGACTGGAAGTCCTTGACGATCACCGTGCTGCCGTAGCCCGCCACCGTCAGCTGGGCGATGTTGGCGTCGAGCATGTACAGGATCGGCGCGGCGGCATCGGACTCGTCGATCCACACGGTGACGCCGTCGACGCTGCTCTTGACGGTGCCGCTGCCGTCGAGGTTGCGGCCACCCAGCTTCAGGATGTCGACGGCGTCGCTGGAGACGATGGTGTCGACGTCCTCGTCTGCCTTGACCTCGTAGGTGTCGGCGCCCGCGCCGCCGTTCAGCAGGTCGTTGCCGATGCCGCCGGACAGCCAGTCGTCGCCGGCGCCGCCGAGCAGCACGTCGTTGCCCTTCTCGCCGTAGAGCGAATCGACGCCGGCGTTGCCTTCGATGTAATCGTTGCCGCTGCCGGCGTTGATCTTGTCGGCACCGCCGCCGCCGTACAGGTGATCGCCCAGTTCGTCGCCGATGAAGGCGTCGTTGGCATCGCCGCCGAAGGTGATCAGCGACTGAGTGCTCGGGCGCGGCGTGACCGCTCCGGCGTCGTCCGGCATCTTGGGCACGTTGCTCGCCTCGAGCGGGCGCCGCTCGCCGGTGAAGGGGTCGATGTAGGTATAGAGGCTCGCCGTACCGATGGGCAGCGTCAGGTCGTCGAGGGTCCCGGTCTGGTTGTTCGCACCATTCACCTGTTCCACGTACGACAGCAGCGTCAACCGGTCGTCGATCCACTGGTCGGTGTAGGTCTCGGCCGGCTTTCCCGCGGCGACGAGCGCCTGGTCGGCCTTCCAGGCCAGGTAGCTGGCGCGCCAAGGCTCGGCTTCCCACAGCGCCGTCATTGCAGCCACGCCCGCGGCCATCGGCATCAGCACGAACGGCGACAAGGTCAGCAGCGCGGCAATCTCCTGGAAGCCTGCGCGCTGCTTCACCGTCGAACCCGACAAGGCCGTGCTCGGCCTCAGCGAGACCTTGCCGACCAGGCTCTTGAAGACGTCGCTCTCCACCAGCAGCTTCAGATCCTGCTGGAACGTCGCCCGGCCGGTCACGCCGTTCTTGTCGGCCACGTTGGCCCAGGTTCCGCCGGCGAGGCTCGGGTTGAGTTTCGTCCAGGCGCTCGAGCTGAATCCGAGCTGGTCGGCCAGCGACTGCAGCACGCGTTCCAGCGTGTCGCCCTCGCTCTGGCCCTGGTCGTTGTTCGCGGGGCCTTGAATCCCGGCACTGTTGCCGGCAACCGCGTAGATGTCCGACATCGCCTTCTGATCGACACTGCCATCCAGCGTCGTCAGCGTCTTCTGCAACGACAGCGAATCGACGATCAGCACCAGGCTGTGCGTGTCGCCGAAGTCGTTCAGGTTGTACTTGTCGATCAGCAGCCGGATGCCCCATGCCGCTGCGGACGCGAGCGCCGTGCCGCCGATGTAGTTGCCGCGGTACATCGGCTGGTCCTCGATCAGCACCGGCGTCTTCGTGCCGTAGTGCCATTGCGAGTTGGAGACGGCCGACGGCGGGCTCTGGCCATAGAGGTCGAAGAAGTTCGGCAGCTCCGTTTTCACGTTGCGCCCGAAATAGGCATCCAGGGCGCCTCTCAATTCGTCCGCGCGGTACGGCGCGGTCAGCTGGCTCGCCCGCAGTACCGCCAGTTGGTAGTCCAAACCGAGCCCTGCAATGTCATCGAGCCCGACGATCCTGGCCGGCTTGTCGAACATCGTCATCGCATCGTCGCCCCCTGCAGTCAGAGAGAAGACCGTCTCCGAGATGCTCGCGATGGAGGCGATGCGCTCGAGCGCCTGCTTCAACAGTGCCAGATCATCGCCAAACGGTGTATGAACGTATTCCTTGCGCACGCCGAGGGGCGTCAGGACAGGAATGTAGGGCCTCTTGCTCTCGACCAGGTCGATGTCGGCCTTGGCCTGGGCGGCCGTCACGTCGGCCGTCCCGCTGTAGTGCTGCTTCAGCTGGGCGTACAGCGCCTTGGCCTCGTCGGTCGCAAACACGTCGGCATTGCCGTTGTCCCGCCAGCCAGCGAACTTGTCGATCACGTCGTTCAGCGTGCCCGCTCCGGATTTGACGTCGCCGACGCCCGCACCATTGAACGTGACGGTCCGGTGGATGTCGGGGCCGTGCATCAGCGTGAAGGCCGTGGCGAGGTGCCCGCCGAGGCTGTAGCCGGTGATGTCGATGCCCTGCGAATCGCTGAACTCGATCGGGTAGCGCTGCTTGAGCTCGCCATACCACTGCTCCATGTCGGCGATCTGCCCGAGTGCGAAGCCCGTTGCCTTGACCTCCAGCGTGTTCGTGGCCTCGTTGTCGCGCGCCGAATCCTCGATGAACTCGGTGGAGCGGAAGCTCATCACGAGTTGCCCCTCGTGCAAGCCCAGCTCGGGCTTGTCGAACCCTTGGTACTGGAACAGCGTGCCGCTGAAGCCGGTCGCGGTGTTCGACTGGTGCTCGACCAGCTTCCAGTCCTGCAGGAAGGCGTCGACCTGCGCCTCGGTGAAGCGGCTCGAATGGTCGTTGCCCTTGAGCAGCATCTCCCGGGTCATCGCCGCGGTGATCTTCTGCCCGGGAGAGTCGGTGTGCGACACACCGAACATCGCCTCTGCCGCAAGCTGCAGCATCGCGTACTCGAGCTGCGTCGCGACATTGATGTTCTGCTTCTGGTCCTCTGCCATCGCTCACTCCCGTTGAATCGTCGTTGGCGGGCGTGAAAGCGCGGTGATCGCGCGCAGCGCAGGGCAGCGCCTCGCGGCGCCGCACCCTCCCCGAACCTTTGTGGTTCCTTCCCCGTCCCTCTTGCCACCGAGTCTACCCACGGCAGTGCACACTGCGGCCCTGATCCTTACCCCCAAAATTGGGGACGAGGGACGCCCACTCCCTCGCTTCCCGCATACCCACCGATGGAGATTCGCATGGAACATCGCAGACTCGGCTCGAGCGGCTTCAAGGTCCCCGTCCTCAGCCTCGGCACCGGCACCTTCGGCGGCGGCGGCGAGTTCTTCAGCGCCTGGGGCAAGACCGACGCCGACGGCGCGCGCCGCCTGCTCGACATCTGCCTCGAGGCCGGCCTCAACATGTTCGACAGCGCCGACATCTACTCCGCCGGCGCGGCCGAAACCGTGCTCGGCCAAGCCATCGCCGGCCGGCGCGACAAGGTCATCCTCTCGACCAAGGCGACCTTCCGCCTCGGCACCGGGCCGAACGACGTCGGCTCGTCGCGCCACCACCTGCTCGACGCGGTGCATGCCTCGCTGAAGCGGCTCGGCACCGACTACATCGACCTGTTCCAGCTGCACGGCTTCGATGCGCAGACGCCGGTCGAAGAAACGCTGCGCACGCTCGACGACCTGGTGCGCGCCGGCAAGATCCGCTACCTCGGCGTGTCGAACTTCTCCGGCTGGCACCTGATGAAGTCGCTGGCCGCGTCGGAGCGCCTGGGCATCTCGCGCTACGTCGCGCACCAGGCCTACTACTCGCTGATCGGCCGCGACTACGAATGGGAGCTGATGCCGCTGGCGCTCGACCAGGGTGTCGGCGCCGTCGTCTGGAGCCCGCTCGGCTGGGGCCGCCTGACCGGCAAGATCCGCCGCGGCACCGGCCTGCCCGCGCAGAGCCGGCTGCACAAGACCGCCGAGTTCGGCCCGCCGGTGCCCGACGAGCAGCTGTTCCGCGTGATGGACGCGATCGACGCGGTCGCGAAGGAAACCGGCAAGAGCGTGCCGCAGATCGCGCTGAACTGGCTGCTGCAGCGACCGACGGTCGCGAACGTGATCATCGGCGCGCGCGACGAAGCGCAGCTGCGCGACAACCTCGGCGCGATCGGCTGGTCGCTGAGCGCCTCGCAGATGAAACAGCTCGACGAAGCCAGCACGGTGACCAAGCCCTACCCGTACTGGCACCAGACGAGCTTCGAACGCAATCCGCCCGCCGTCTGAGGAGACATGCCATGACCGCACTCAAGAAGCCGCGCTACCAGGGCGTGTTCCCGGTGGTGCCCACCACCTTCACCGACAGCGGCGAGCTCGACCTGGCCAGCCAGAAGCGCTGCGTCGATTTCATGATCGACGCCGGCTCGACCGGGCTGTGCATCCTCGCGAACTTCTCGGAGCAGTTCGTCATCGCCGATGCCGAGCGCGAGCTGCTGACCAAGACCATCCTCGAGCACGTCGCCGGCCGCGTGCCGGTGATCGTGACGACCACGCACTTCAGCACCCGGCTGTGCATCGAGCGCAGCCTGCGGGCGCAGCAGCTCGGCGCGGCGATGGTGATGGCGATGCCGCCGTACCACGGCGCGACGCTGCGCGTGCCGGAGGGGCAGAGCATCGAGTTCTTCTCGCGGCTGTCCGAAGCGCTGGCGATTCCGATCATGGTGCAGGACGCGCCGGTCAGCGGCACCACGCTGAGCGCCGCGACGCTGGCGCGGCTCGCGCGCGAGACCGCGAACGTGCGCTACTTCAAGATCGAGGTGCCGCAGGCCGCGGCGAAGCTGCGCGACTTGATCGCGCTGGGCGGCGACGCGATCGAAGGCCCGTGGGACGGCGAGGAGGCGATCACGCTGCTGGCCGACCTGGATGCCGGCGCGACCGGTGCGATGACCGGCGGCGGCTTCCCCGACGGCATCCGGCAGATCGTCGATGCATTCGCGGCGGGCGACCGCGAGGCGGCGGTGGCGGCCTATGCGAAGTGGCTGCCGCTGATCAACTTCGAGAACCGCCAGGGCGGCTTCCTGAGCGCGAAGGCGCTGATGAAGGAAGGCGGCGTGATCGCATGCGATGCGCCGCGGCATCCTTACCCGCCGATGCACCCGGCGACGCGCGCTGGATTGCTCGACGCGGCGCGGCGATTGGACCCTTTGGTGCTCCGCTGGAATCGCTGACCTCCGAGCGAAGCAAGGAGTTCATCAAGCAACGCCCGCGGAACCGGCTTTGCCGGGCCGCCGGGTGGCGCCCCTTGGGGGCAGGAGCGAAGCGACTGGGGGGCACGCCTAGTTCGGCCACATCCTGGTCGTCCAATCGGAGAACGTCTTGAGCCGCTGCGCCTCGGCCCCATGGTTGCGCGCCGAGATCACGCTCCAGCTGGTGTACTGCTCGGTCGTCCAGTCGACCCAGCCGCCCACCAGGTGCGGCTGCCCCTTGTCGTTCAGCGGCAGCGGCGTGCGCTTCGCATCCAGGCAGAAGCGAAAGCCCGACTTGACCTCCGACTCGGTGCCGAACGTCGCGTTCGGATCGCAGCGCCGCCACTGCTCGTAGGTGGTGTTCGCATACAGCGTGTTGTAGAGAGAGATCGAGCTGTTGATGAACATCAGGTGCAGCCCCGGTGTCACGCTGTCCAGTTGGCGGAAGCGCGTCTTCTCCCAGTCGTCCGGCCCGCGGTCGACCACCTCGCCGATGCCCAGCTTGTGGTTCGCCAGGTCGGCCTTGCTCTGCAGCCCCTTGTTCTTGAACAGGTTGGTCGGATCGGCCGGGTCCGGCACGTTGAACGGCAGGTTGGTGTTGGCCAGTTGCGCGAGCTTGGTGCGGACCTGGAAATAGCGCGCCAGATGCGAGGCCGACACCGCCGCCGGTGCCTTGGCGGTCATCAGGTCGTCGACCATCGCGGTCGTGAAGCCCATGTGGTACGGCCAGTCCATCGGCCCTTCGGACGCTCCCGGCCAACCCGGGTTCACCGTCATCTGCAGCTGGTACCACTGGTTGGTGCGGTAGAACGACACCAGCCGCGGCTCCCAAGAGAAGTAGTTCTCGCGGCCGCTCGCCGGCACGTACAGGATGTGCGGCGCCATGTAGAACACGCTCGGCCAGCTGAACGGCCAGCCGCGCTTCTCACCCACGCCGGCCCACTGGCCGCTCGAATTCCGCGCGCCGTGCAGCACGTCCTGCGGCCCTTCGAGGCCGTGGGTGTGGGCCAGCTCCCACTGTTTGACACCCATCCAGCGGATCACGCCGAACAGCGCGCGTTCGATGAAGGCTTCCTTCGTGAACGCCGCCGGCAGGTTGGCCGCGCTCGCGGTCTGTGCCGACATCAGCGCCTGCAGCTTCCTGCCGCCCACTTCGCCGCCATACGGCTTCGACGGGTCGCCCGAAACGCGCGAGCCGCGGCCACCGCCGGCGAAGTCGATCGTCTTGCCGCCGACATCGTTGAGCCACGCCTGCGCACGCTCGCGCAGCTCGGGCGTCAGGTGGCTCCAGTCGCCATAGACACCGTTCGGGTTCTGGTTGGCCTTCAGGAAGTCGCTGACGCGCTTGACGACCTTGATCGGGTTCGAGCCGTCGTCGCCCTGGGTCTCGAACAACCCCTGCGCCTGGCCGGCCTCGGGCGCCCAGATGTCGAGCGGGCTCTCGATCGGCAGCCAGGCGCTCCAGTCCGGCAGCTGCAGCGGGATCGGCATCTCGCGGGTGTTCAGCACCTTGCCGGGACTGGGGTCCATCGCGGCATCGAGCTCGGCCTGCGTCACCGCGGCAGTGCTGGTCGCGGCCTTGCCGGTGAAGACGTTGACGAAGGACTTCGCGTCCGGCAGCACCGCATCGAGGCCGGCACCGGCCGCCCATTCGACGATCGGCCTGCTGTCGAGGCCGGGGCCCGGCTGGTACGGCGGGTTCCACGGCGTGGCCTGCGCGACGTGCGGCACCTTGTCGGCCAGCGTGAAGCGCAGGTACGCCGCGATCTGTTTGCCCTGCGCCTCGCTCAGCCCGTGGAAGCGCGAGCGCTGCACGATCGAGTTGTTCGAGAAGTTGAAGTACTGCAGGTCGCGGCCGTCGCTCGCATGGCACGACGAGCACGCGGCGCGGATCTTCACATCGACGATCGGCGACTTCATCAGCAGGTTGGTGCCGCTCCACAGCGCCTGGCCGGCGGTCGAATCGGCCGATGCGGTGCGGCCGGCCGTCTTCTCGGCGCCGATGTCGGCCCACTGCTTCGGCATCGCCAGCAGGTTCTTTCCGCTGTCGTCTTGCAGTTGCAGGTCGAGGATGCGGTAGCCGTTGGAGCTGCCATCGGTGCCGTTGAAGCGGAACTCGATGCGGTTGCCGCCGGACGCGACGAGGCGTGCGCGCGTGGCCGCGTCGAGCGGCACGCTGAAGCGGATCGTCAGCAGCCCGCCATTGACTCCGCCGTGCGAGCGCTCGACGTCGGGCAGCGTGACGGTCGAGTCGCTGATGTCGATCCACGGCGCGGCGCTGCCGTTGCGCGCGCCGACGATGCGCAGGCTGCCGGCGATCTTCGTCACCGGCTTGGCCAGCGCCTGGTATTCGGGCGAGTTGTAGAAGCCGCACCGGTGGCATTGCACCGACAGGCGCGTCGCCTGCGCGGCAGCAGTGGCGTCGAGCGTCAGGTCGGTGGCGACGATGGTGGCGGCGTCCGGTGCGCCTGCACCGAGCACTTCGATCGGCAGCGCGAGCGCGGCGGGTGAAGGTGAAGGTGAAGGTGAAGGTGACGGGGCGGGCGCGGGAGCCGGAGCCGGCGCAGGAGAAGGCGCCGGTGCGGGCGAGGGCGTGGGCGAGGGGGCGGGGGCCGGCGACGGCGACGGGGCCGGCGTCGGCGCGGGCGGGTTCGCGCCGCTGTTCGGCGCCGGCGCGGCGTCGTCGTCCTTGGCCCCGCCACAGGCCGCCAGGGCCACGCAGGCTGCCAGCATCGCCAGCCTGCTTCTCGTGATCAACCGCTTCTGCATCCACTGCCCCTGTGTCGAGTTGTTCGCGCGTGCGCGATGACACGGGACATGCAGGAAACGCACCGTGCGGAGATCAGGGTGAAATCGGTTGCAACCCCGAATTGCGACATTTCCCGACAGGACGCCGGCATCGCAAGCCGATGGATTCGATCGATCAGGACGATGACGCCGACATAGCCTGTCAGTTGCGTGTGGAACCGTTACCAGCCGCGTCGACGGGATCGCCGGAGATCATCAGGTGATCGGGCGCGAGACCCTCACGCAATCGCTGCATCATCGCGGCATAGGCCCGCTCGATGCTGCGGGTGAAGCGCGGCGTGTCGAACAGCGGGCAGGTCGAGCGCCGCTGTGCCAGCCGATCCCGCAGCGCAGCCAGGGGCTGCGGGTCGGTGGCCAGCCGGATCGCCAGCCGCTCGTAGTCGTGCAAGTGGTCGACCACCAGTTCGGGCAGCCCGCACGCATGCAGCAGGCTGGCCCCCACACGGGCCGCAAACGTCGCCCCGGCACACGTCAGCACGGACAGGCCGACCCACAGCGCGTCGCTGGCTGTCGTGTGGGCGTTGTAGTGCAGCGTGTCCAGGAACAGGTCCGCGTGCGCGTGGCGCGCCAGGTGCTCCGGCATCGGCACGCGCGGCGCGAAAACCAGGCGCTGCGCCTCCACGCCACGGGCGATCGCTTCGCGGCGCAGGTTCGCCGCAGCGGCTTCGCTGTCCTGCAGCAGCCACAGCACGCTGCCCGGCACCTCCTGCAGCACCCGCATCCAGACGTCGAACACGTCGGGCGTGATCTTGTAGTTGTTGTTGAAGCAGCAGTAGACGAACCCGTCCTGCGGCAGTCCGGCCTCCGCACGCGTCGATTGCAAGGTCGCCACCGGTCGCTTCGAATCGTTGACCTGGTAGCTGTCGGGCAGGAAGACGACCTTCTCGCTGCACGCCTGCTGGATCGGCCCACCCGGCGGCACGACCGTCGCATCGGCCAGCAGGTAATCGATGAAATCGCACCCCATCGTGCCTGGGAAGCCGATGTAGCTGACCTGCAGCGGCGCGGCGCGGCTCGCAAAGATGCCCGGCCGGCAATCCTCGGTGAAGCCCTTGAGGTCGACCGCGATGTCGATCTCCAGCTCGCGCGAGCGTTGCGCGATCTGTGCGTCGTCGAGGTCGCGCACGTCGAGGAAGCGGTCGAAGGCGCGCTCCAGGCGCTGGCGCATCGCATCCTGCGACCGCGGGCCGAACGAGAACGCGACGATCTCGAAGCGCTCGCGGTCGTGGCGCTCGAAAAGCTCGGCCATCAGGTACGACGTCGCGTGCTGGTGGAAATCGGCCGAGAAATAGCCGATGCGGATGCGTGCCTGCGGCCGATGCGCGGGCAACGGCGGCGTCTGCGACCATCGATTCGATGCCGAGTAGATCGTCGACACGGCAAGCAGCTGCGCAGCCGACAGCGGCACCGACAGCGCGGGCCATGGCGTCGTCGCGCGTTCGCCGCGGTCGATGCGGCGGGCGAGTTCATCGAATCGCGACGTGAACCCGGTCCAGTCGCACACCACCATGCGCCCGTGCAGCCACGTGCCGTACAGCCATGCCGCGCCGTCGTCGATCGCCATCGCCCGCTCGATGGCGACCTGCGACTCGTCGCGCCGCTTCAGCACCCCCAGCGCCTGCGCGAGGTTGACCGCGGCATCGGTGAAATCAGGCTTGAGGGCCAGTGCGCTCTCGAAGCAAGGCACAGCCTCCTGCGCCCGCTGCAGCTTGATCAGCGCGTTGCCCAGGTTGTTGTGCGCGCCGGCGAGCGTCGCATCGCGTGCCACGGCTTGCCGGCCCGCCTGCACCGCCGCTTCGGGCCGCCCCAGTTGCAGCAGGATGCCGCAGAGGTTGCTGAAGGTGACCGCACTCGACGCGTCCAACCCGAGCGATGCCTGCCATGCGTCGGCCGCCGCCTGCAGCTCGCCCAGCCCGTAGCGGGCGTTGCCCAGTTCCCGCAGCGCATGCGCCTGGCTCGGGTCGAGCGTGACGGCCTTCTCGAGCGCCGCCGCAGCGTCCCGAGAGCGCCCGACGCCTCGCAACGCGAGACCCCGCGCGGTCCAGGCGTCCGCATCGCCGGGTGCGAGTTCGACGGCCACGTCCAGGTGGGCCAGCGCGGGTTCGGGGCGGCCTTCGTCCAGTTCGATCCGGCCGAGCAGCAGGCGGTGATCGGCAAATCGCGGCGCGTGGCTGACGGCCTCTTCGAGCAACGCACGTGCCGCCTCGCGCCGGCCATCGCGTGCCAGCACACGTGCCAGCGCCGCGATCGCGACGTCGAACCGAGGTGCCCTGGCGATCGCGCGACCGTAGCGATCGGCCGCCGCCGCCAGGTCGCCGGCCTGTTCGCAGATCGATCCCAGCATGAACAGCGCGTCGTGTGCCACCCCATCGTCATGGCTGGCAGAGGTCAGCAGCGCGGCAGCCTCCGTCATGCGCCCTTGCTGCATCCGCACGAAGCCGAGGCTGGTCAGCGCCGATGCATCGTCCGCGACGTGCGAGAGCACGCGCTCGTAGCCCGCCGCGGCGCCGGCCAGATCGCCCCCCTTCAGCGCATCGTCGGCCTGGGCCCGCCACGCCGCGAGGTCGGCCAGGTCGCTGGTCACAGCGACCTGCGGCGCTGCCTGCACCCGATCCCCCTTCGCGAGACGCCTCAGCCAAGCCAGCATGCCGTCCCTCACCGAGGCAGGCGCCGCGTCGATTCCCGCGTCACCAGCACTGGCGGCGGCAGCTCCCCTGCCGGCGCTTCGCCGCGCAGCATCGCCAGCACCGCCTGCGCGCCCAGTTCGCCGAGCTGGTACACCGGCTGGCGGATCGTCGTCAGCGGCGGGATCGCGTACTGCGAACCCGGCAGGTCGTCGAAGCCGACCATCGCGACGTCTTCCGGAATGCGCAGGCCGCGCCGGTACAGCCCGAGCGCCGCGCCGTAGGCGGTCTGGTCGTTGGCCGCGAAGATCGCGCTGAAATCCTTGCGCGATTCCATCAGGTGGCTCACCGCCTTCAGCCCCCCGGCCTCGCTGAAATCGCCCTGCACCACCAGCGATGCGTCGTACGCGATGCCGGCTTCCTTCAGCGCGCGGCGGTAGCCTTCCTTGCGCTCGCGCGCATCCGCGTGCTCGCGCGGACCGAGGATGTGCACGATGCGCCGGTGGCCGAGCTCGATCAGGTGGCGCGTCGCCATGCGCGCGCCCTCGACGTTCGCGAAGTTCAGGCTGAACAGCCCGGGGCCCGACAGCTGGCGGCCAGTCACCACCGTCGGCACGCGACGCGCCACCTGCATCAGCGTCTCGTCGGGCAGCCGGCCGGTGAACACGATCATGCCGTCGACGCGGCGCGACAGCAGCAGGTCGACGCACTTCTTCTCGTCGGCGGCAGTCCAGTGGCCGCTCGCGAACAACGGCATGTAGCCGGCCGCGCCGAGCACCGCCTCGATGCCGCGCAAGCCTTCGCCGTAGAACGGGCTGTCGATCGCCTGCGTGACCACGCCAATGCTCAGCGTGCGCCCGCCGGCCAGGCCGCGCGCCACCGGGTTGGGCATGAAGCCCAGTTCCGCGATCGCGGCATCGACCGCCTTCTGCTTGCCGGGGCTCACCTTCGCGCTGCCGTTCAGGATGCGCGAGACGGTGCTCGACGACACGCCCGCGGCGTCGGCCACCATCTGCAGCGTCACCGTCGTGTCGGTCGCGGTGGCGGTCGGCACCGGCGCGCGCCGGCGCGTCGCCTTGGCGCTGCTCGGCGGGGCGGTCTTCGGAGATGCCTTGGCACGCACCTTCGATGAGACCTTCCGGGTGGCCTTCTTGGGGACCTGCTTGGAGACCGCCTTCATGCGTGGCCGTGCTGATGTGAGTGAATCCAAAAGTGTACGTTCGTGCATCCACGCCGGGCCATCTTGAAACACCCCCGAAGGAGCGTATCGGCACCCGCGCAACATG
Source organism: Rhizobacter sp. SG703 (assembly GCF_012275445.1). Lineage (GTDB taxonomy): Bacteria > Pseudomonadota > Gammaproteobacteria > Burkholderiales > Burkholderiaceae_C > Rhizobacter. The sequence continues at coordinate 42,402 of NZ_JAAZQK010000004.1, forward strand.
AGGGAAAACCATGGCTCACAACTTGCATACAAGATCGCATTCACTTCGATCGATCCTGCCTTGCCCTGTTGTGGAGCCGCCCCCATGCCCCTCGAGCCACGGACCTTGCGTGAACTGCAGCAGGCGCTGCGCGATGGCACCCTGACGGTGCGCCGCCTGATGGAGCGCGTGCTGCAGGAGCGTGCATTGCATGCGGCCTCGGCGTGGATCTCGCTGCGCCCCGCCGACGAATTGCTCGCCGAGGCCGAGGCCTGCGATGCCCGCGCACGCGGCGAAGGCGCGGCGCTGTGGGAGCGGCTGCCGCTGTTCGGCCTGCCGTTCGCGGTGAAGGACAACATCGACGTGGCCGGGCTGCCGACCACCGCCGCCTGCCCGGGCTTCGCGAGCGGCCCCGCCGCGCGCCATGCGACGGCGGTGCAGCGGCTGGTGGATGCCGGTGCGATCGCCGTCGGCAAGACCAACCTCGACCAGTTCGCGACCGGCCTGGTCGGCACGCGCTCGCCGTTCGGCGCGGTGCCGAACCCCTTCGATGCGGCGCATGTGAGTGGCGGTTCCAGTTCGGGCTCGGCCTACGTGGTCGCGACCGGCCAGGTGCCGTTCGCGCTCGGCACCGACACGGCCGGCTCGGGCCGCGTGCCGGCCGGCTTCTGCCACGTCAGCGGCCTGAAGCCGACCAAGGGCTGGCTGCCGTCGACCGGCGTCGTGCCGGCCTGCCGCAGCCTCGACTGCATCTCGGTGTTCGCGCTGACGCCGGAAGACGCCTGGGCCGTCGCGAGCCAGGCCGCCGGGCCGGATCCGCAGGACCCGTTCAGCCGCACCGCGCTGCCGCCGCGGCTGCGGCTGGATGCGCTGCAGGACCTGGCGGTCGGCGTGCCCGACCCGCTGGAGTTCTTCGGCGACGAGCAGGCCCGCGAGGCCTTCGACGCCGCGCTGCAGCACTTGCGCGTGCGCGGGTGCCGGCTGGTGCCGGTGCGGTTCGAGCCGCTCGCCCGGGTGGCCGCGCTGCTGTACCAGGGGCCGTGGGTGGCCGAGCGCTACGCCGCGGTCGGCGCTTTCCTCGACACCCACCCGGCCGGTGCCGACCCGACCGTCTCGGCGATCGTGCGCAGCGGCCGCGCGCCGGCCGCGCACGAGCTGTTCGACGCGCAGTACGCGCTGGCCGCGGCGCAGCGGCAGGCGCTCGCGCTGTGGTCGCAGGTGGCGGTGCTGGTGGTGCCGAGCGCACCGACGCACCCGACGCAGGCCGACTTGCAGGCCGATCCGTTCGAGCCGAACCGGCGGCTTGGCCACTACACGAACTTCGTCAACCTGCTCGACATGGCCGCCCATGCGCTGCCCGGCCCGATGCGCCGCGACGGCCTGCCGGCCGGCGTGACGCTGATCGGGCCGGCGTTCAGCGATTTCGCGCTGGCCGGGCTGGCGTCGACGCTGGCGCGCGTGTTCGAGCCGACCGCCGGCGCGATGCGCCAGCCGATCGGCGCCGCGCCGGTGCTGGCGGCGAGCGCGCCGGCCCAGCCGCTGCGGCTGGTCGTCGTCGGCGCGCACATGAGCGGCCTGGCGCTGAACTGGCAGCTGACCGAACGCGCCGGCCGACTGCTGCAACGCACCCGCACCGCGCCGGCATATCGCCTGTACTCGCTGACCGGCCACGCACCGACGCGACCCGCGTTGGTGCATGTCGGCCCCGACGCGGGTCGCGCGGTCGACGTGGAGGTGTGGGAGATCGACGCGGCGCACGGCGGCAGCTTCCTGCAGATGGTCGGCCCGCCGCTCGCGCTCGGCACGGTGGAACTGGCGGACGGCACGCGGGAGCGCGGCTTCGTCTGCGAGCCGCGCGGCGTGGCCGAAGGCGGCAGCGCGCTCGACATCACCGCGTACGGCGGCTGGCGCGGCTTCCTCGCCTCGTTGAGCTGAGCACGGTCCTTGCAGCACTCCCGCGCAAGGAGGTCTCCTGCCATGACCGACACCACGCCATCCGACATCGTGGACTTCGTGCGCGCCAGCGCCCGGCTGCTCGAGCTGCCGCTCGACGATGCGCAGGTCGCGCGCGTTGCGACGCACCTGGCCCGCACGCGCACGATGGTGGCGCCGCTGCGGCTGCTGCCGCTGGGTCCCGAGCTGGAGCCGGCGGAGGTCTACTGCCCTGCACCGTTTCCAGCCGAGGATCCGGCATGAGGCGGGCCGAGCGCCGGGCCGCTCCCGAGCCGGCCCGCGTCCCCTCGGGGGACCGGCCGACGTACCCGTCGGACGAGGGGTTGTCGTGACCGCGCGGCATGCGACGCACGCCGGTGGGATGACCACCGGCATGTCGGTGGTGCGCGCGGTGCGCAGCGGCGAGATGCTGGCCGAAGAGGCGCTCGAGCATTGCATCGCCCGCATCGAGGTCTGCGACGCGCGCGTCAACGCCTTCACCGACGGCACCTTCGAGCGGGCGGGGCGCGAGGCGCGCGCGATCGATGCGCAGCGCGCCCGCGGCGAGGTGCTGCCGGCCCTGGCCGGGCTGCCGTATGCGGTGAAGAACCTGTTCGACATCGAAGGCCTGACGACGCGCGCCGGCAGCAAGGTGCGCCAGGGCGAGCCGCCGGCCGCCGCCGACGCGGTGCTGGTCGAGCGGATGCGCGCGGCCGGCGCGGTGCTGGTCGGCGCGCTGAACATGGACGAGTTCGCCTACGGCTTCACCACCGAGAACAGCCACTACGGCCCGAGCCGCAACCCGCGCGACCTGGAGCGCACGGCCGGTGGGTCGTCGGGCGGCTGCGGGGCCGCGGTGGCGGCCGGCCAGGTGCCGGTGACGCTCGGCTCCGACACCAACGGCTCGATCCGCGTGCCGTCCTCGCTGTGCGGCGTGTGGGGGCTGAAGCCGACCTTCGGGCGGCTGTCGCGGCGCGGCAGCTTCCCGTTCGTCGCGAGCCTCGACCACCTGGGGCCGTTCGCGCGCAGCGTCGAGGACCTGGCCGCCACCTACGACGCGCTGCAAGGCCCCGATGCGCTCGATCCCGGCTGCCACGCCACCCGCGTGCAGCCGGTGCTGCAACAGATCGGCCACCCGCTGACCGGCCTGCGCATCGGCGTGCTGGGCGGCTACTTCGACGACCACGCCGGGCCGGCGGCGCAGCGGGCGGTCGCGATCGCGGCCGAGGTGCTGCATGCGACGCGCGGCGTGCTCTGGCCCGATGCCGCGCTGGCGCGGGCCGCCGCCTTCGTCACCAGCGCGGCCGAGGGCGGCGCGCTGCACCTGCCGGCGCTGCGCGAACGCGCCGCCGAGTACGAGCCGCTGTCGGTCGACCGCTTCATGGCCGGCGCGCTGCAGCCGGCCGAGTGGTATGTGCGGGCGCAGCGCTTCCGGCGCCTTTACCGCGAGCGCGTCAATGCGCTGTTCGCCGACTGGGACGTGCTGCTCGCGCCGGCCACGCCGGTGCAGGCCACGCCGCTCGGCGCCGAGCGTTTCGAGCTGAACGGCGTGCCGATGCCGACGCGCCCGTCGATGGGCCTGCTGACGCAGCCGGTGTCGTACGCCGGCTGCCCGGTGGTCGCCGCGCCGCTGTGGCCGGACGGCCAGCTGAGGCTGCCGATCGGCGTGCAGGTGATCGCCGCGCCGTGGCGCGAAGACCTCGCGCTGCGCGTCGCCCGCGCGCTGGAGGCGAGCGGCGCGGCGGTGTCGCCGGTGGCCGGGATCTGAGCCATGGAGATCAACCGGCCCGACGTGCTGGCCGCGCTCACGGCGGCGTTCGAGCGCTACGAGCGGGCGCTGGTCGGCAACGACGTCGCGGTGCTCGACGAACTGTTCTGGGACAGCCCGCACACGCTGCGCTACGGCGTCGGCGAGAACCTGTACGGCATCGAGGCGATCCGCGCGTTCCGCACGGCGCGGCCGGCGACCGGGCTGGCCCGCAGCGTGCTGCGCACCCAGCTGACGACCTATGGCGAGGATTTCGCGACCACGCACATCGAGTTCCAGCGCGACGGCGGCACGCGGCCCGGCCGGCAGACGCAGACCTGGATGCGCACCCCCGCGGGCTGGCGCGTCGTATCGGCCCATGTAAGCTTGCTGGGATGAAACCGCTGGCCACGAAGACCGCCCCGCGCGCCAATCCCCGCGAACTGACCCGCGCCGAAGGCGCCTACCGGCGCATCAAGGCGGCCATCTTCGACTTCGTGCTGCTGCCCGGCGACGGCTTCACCGAGAGCGACATGGCCGAGCGGCTCGAGATGTCGCGCACGCCGGTGCGCGAGGCGCTGTTCCGCCTTGAGCTCGAAGGCTATGTGCAGGTGGCGTTCCGCAGCGGCTGGAGCGTGTCGCCGTTCGATTTCCGCAAGCTGGAGGAGCTGTACGACCTGCGGGTGGTGCTCGAGGCCACCGCGGTCGACCGGCTGTGCGCGGCCGAGCCGATGCCCGATCTGGGGCTGCTGAAGGCGACCTGGCTGGTGCCCGAGAAGGAGCGCAAGGCCGACACCGCCGAAGTGGCGGCGCTCGACGAGGCCTTCCATGCGACGCTGGTGTCGGCGGCCGGCAACCTGGAGATGGCGCGGGTGCATGCCGACGTGACCGACGGCATCCGGATCGTGCGCCGGCTCGACTTCACGCAGCCGCCGCGCATCAGCGCGACTTACGACGAACACGCGAAGATCCTGAAGGCGATCCTCGCGCGCCGCGCCGACGCGGCCAAGCTGATGCTGCGCACGCACATCGAGGCGAGCAAGGCCGAGGTGCGCAAGATCACGCTGCACAAGCTGCACAGCGCGCGGCCGGCGGCGGGGGAGTTGTGAGACGAGGGCTTCGACAGGCTCAGCCCGGCCCTTCGACAGGCTCAGGTCCTTCGGCAAGCTCAGGACGATCGGGCCCTTCGACAGGCTCAGGTCCTTCGGCAAGCTCAGGATGATCGGGCCCTTCGACAGGCTCAGGTCCTTCGGCAAGCTCAGGATGATCGGGCCCTTCGACAGGCTCAGGTCCTTCGGCAAGCTCAGGACGATCGGGCCCTTCGACAGGCTCAGGGCGAACGGGTTCGCGGGCGGGCTGGAACGGAAATTCCCGTTCGGGCTGAGCCTGTCGAAGCCCCTCCCCTGAGCCCGTCGAAGGGCCCGTCACGCACTGCCGTTATGCTTGTCGGCCCCCAAACCCACGCCCACGAAGCGAAGATATGCCCATGTGGCTGAAAACGTTGCGGAGCCTGCTGTTCACTGTTCCTCTGATCGCAGCGGCCGCGCCGCCGGCCGCCCCGCTGGCGACGTTGACCATCGTCGACGGCGAGGCCGTGCTGATCCGTGAGGCGGCCCGCTACGCACCGGCCGAAGGCGTGCGGCTGCTGCGCGAGGACATCGTCGAGACCGGCACCCAGGGCCGCCTGCTGCGCATCGAGTTCCCCGACGGCCTGATCGCCGACCTCGGTCCGGCCACCCGGGTGCAGATCGCACCGAAGCTGGCCGGCCGCCCGCCGGGCCGCTTCTACCTGCTGCAGGGCTGGGTCAAGGTGACGGCGCCCGCCGCGGTGGCCGGCCCGGTCTTCAACAGCCCGCTGTTCGATGCGAACCTCGTCGCGCAACGTGCCGTCGTCTCGGTGCAGGCGCAGGATGCCAACGTGTTCGCCGAGGCCGGCGAGGTCGCGCTGGTCGAACTGCTCGACGGCCGGCCGCTGGGCAACGTGACGCTGAAGGGCGAGCAGTTCCTGACCCGCGCAGGCGCCCCGAAGGCCAGCGTCGCGGCCCGGCCGAGCGCCGCCTTCGTCCAGCGCGTGCCGAAGGATTTTCTCGACACGCTGCCGTCGCGGCTGGAGCGCTTCAAGACCCGCGAGGTCGAACCGGCCCGGCTGTCGGGCATCGCCTATGACGACGTGTCGGCCTGGATCGACGCCGAGGCCGGGCTGCGCGCCGGCTTCGTGCCGCGCTGGAAGGGCGAGGCGCGCAGTGCCGATTTCAGGCGCGGCCTGGTCGGCACGCTGCGTTCCCACCCGGAATGGGACCGCACGCTGTTCCCCGAGAAATACCTGCCCAGGAAGGTCGAAACCCGACCCTGACGCCGGCACGTGCGTCCGTTTGGCCATCACCCTCGTAAGTCCCGGCACCATCCCCAAGAGGCCCCATGAAGCTGCTGCTCAAATTCAACCTGGTGTTCCTGATCGTGTTCGCGCTCGGCCTGGGGGCCGCCGGCACCATCGCCCGCGGGCTGCTGCAGCAGAACGCCCACGACGAAGTGCTGGACCGTGCGCGGCTGCTGATGGAGAACGCGCTGGCGGTGAGCTCCTACACCGCGACGCAGATCGCGCCGCTGCTGGAGACGCAGATGAAGTACACCTTCCTGCCGCAGTCGGTGCCGGCCTACTCGTCGACCGAGGTGCTGAACACGCTGCGCAAGAACCACCCGGAATATGCCTACAAGCCGGCGATGCTGAACCCGACCAACCCGCGCGACCGCGCGCAGGACTGGGAAGAAGACGTGATCCAGCAGTTCAGGCAGAACCCGGAGCGCAGCGAATTCGTCGGACAGCGCGCGACGCCGTCGGGCCCGGTCACCTACATCGCGCGGCCGATCAAGCTGTCGAACCCGGTGTGCCTGCGCTGCCACAGCACGGTCGACGCGGCACCCAAGCCGATGGTCGACAAGTACGGCCCGGCCAATGGCTTCGGCTGGACGATGACCGAGGTGCTGGGCGCGCAGGTGGTGTCGGTGCCGATGTCGGTGCCGCTGGAGCGCGCCGACCGGGCGTTCCGCATCGTGATGGCGCTGCTGGCAGGGGTGTTCCTGCTGATCGTGCTGGCGCTGAACCTGATGCTGTGGCAGTTGGTGATCCGGCCGGTGAGCCGGCTGTCGACGCTGTCGGACCGGGTCAGCCTGGGAGAGCTCGACGCGCCGGAGTTCAACACGAAATCGCGTGACGAAATCGGCGTTCTGGCCGAATCCTTCGCGCGCATGCGCAAGAGCCTGGTGCACGCGCTCAAACTCCTTGAGTGAAATCACGCGCGCGCCCCGCCCATGAAACACCCTGAGCAACTCGGCAAGTACCCGATCACCGGCGTGATCGGCGAAGGCGCCATGGGCGTGGTGTACAAGGCGTTCGACCCGGTCATCCAGCGGCCGGTGGCGATCAAGACGATCCGCAAGCACCTGGTCGGCGAAGACCTGTCGGGCTCGTCCACCGCGGATCGCTTCCGCAACGAGGCGCAGGCGGTCGGGCGCATGTCGCACCCGAACATCGTGCCGATCTACGAGTACGGCGAAGACGACGACACCGCATTCATCGCGATGGAGTATGTCGAGGGCCGCACGCTGTCGAAGATCCTCGCTGCCACGCCCCGGCTGCCCGAGGTCGACATCCTGAAGCTGATGGACCAGCTGCTCGATGCACTGGACTGCGCGCACCGCCATGGCGTGTGGCACCGCGACATCAAACCGGCCAACCTGATGGTCACCACGGCCGGCCAGCTGAAGGTGACCGACTTCGGCATCGCGCGCATCGAGTCGCAGGTGCTGACGCAGATGACCTCGACGATCGGCACGCCCGGCTACATGGCGCCGGAGCAGTACGTCGGCGAGAGCGTCGACCACCGTGTCGACGTGTTCGCGGCCGGCGTGCTGCTGTACGGCATGCTGGTCGGCCAGTCGCCGTTCCGCGGTTCGCCCGAGGCGGTGATGTACAAGGTGATGAACGACGAGCCGGTCGCGCCGAGCCGGATCGACATCGCGCCGCGGCCGGCGTTCTACGACGGCATCGTCGCCCGCGCGATGGCGAAGAAGCCGCAGGACCGCTTCGCGAGCGCGGCGCTGTTCCGCCAGGCGCTCGCGAAGCGCGTGCTGCCGGTCACCGACGACGAATCCGAAACGACCATCATCATGGCGCCGCCGCGTGCGGCCGCGCCGCCATCGGCCGACCCGCATGCGCCGACGGTCGTGATGTCGGCCGGATCGGCGCGCACCACCACGCCGCTGACCGGCTGGGATCCGCAGACGCTGGCGCGTGTCGAGCTGGCGCTGGCCTCGTTCGTCGGGCCGGTCGCGAAGGTGCTGGTGCGCAACGCGGCGCGTTTCAGCACCGACCTGCCGAGCCTGGCGGCCAAGGTCTGCGAGCACCTGGGCAGCGATGCCGACCGGGCGCGCTTCACCGCGAAGCTCGGCGCGACCGGCACGCAGGCGCTGCAGCACCCGGCGAACCCGTCGCTGCCGACCGGGCACCATGCGCTGACCGACGAGATGGTCACGCAGTCGCGCAAGGTGCTGACGTCGCACCTCGGGCCGATCGCCGGGGTGCTGGTGAAGAAGGCGCTGGCGAAGGCGCAGTCGCAGGAGCAGTTCATCGCGCTGCTGGCGGAGAACGCGGCGGCGGGGAAAGAGCGCGAGAAGTTGATCGAGGCGTTGAAGCGCGGGTGAGGCCGCCGCAGTTCGATGCAAGCCCGGTAGCTGAAGCTCCGGTTCTTCTTCTGCCCGGTCAGCTCCGACAGCCGGGCCATCGCCAGCCCGGCATCCCGTGCACCGTCGACATGGGACTCCGGCGCCAGCACCGGACGCACCGGCGGCAGCGGACGCGGCATGAAGGCGCGCACCGCCTCACCCGCGGCGGTGCTCCTGACGTAGGTGCCGGTGCTGCGCATCGTATGAAAGCCGCCTTGAATGGCGGACCACCATACAAAAGACTTCTTCAATTTGCGATCTGCCTTTGAAAGGCCGCTCGAACAGCCCGCAGCGACGCCGTCCACCCGACGATCCCGCCCTGTGCGCGGATCATCGCGAGCGTCGCCGCCTTGAACTGCGGAAAGTACGAACCGGTCGCCTCCTCGACCAGCAGGCATTCGTAGCCGCGGTCGTTGGCCTCGCGCATCGTTGTCTGCACGCACACCTCGGTCGTCACGCCGCCGAAGATCAGCCGCGTGATCTGCTGCTCCTGCAGCACCTGGGCCAGCCGCGTCGCATGGAACGCGCCCTTGCCCGGCTTCGCGATCACCACGTCGCCGGGCTCGGGCATCAGCTCGGGCACGAAGCCCGCGCCCGGCTCGCCGTCGATCAGGATGCGCCCCATCGGCCCCGGGTCGCCGATGCGCAGGCTCGGCTTGCCGCGCAGCCGCTTGGCCGGCGGGCAGTCGGACAGGTCCGGCCGGTGGCACTCCTGCGTGTGCACCACCAGCACGCCCATCGCGCGGCACAGCGCCACCAGCTCGACCGCCGCCGGCACCACCGGCGCCAGCAGCGAGACGTCGTTGCCGAGCGCCGCGCCGAAGCCGCCCGGCTCGATGAAATCGCGCTGCATGTCGATCATCACCAGCGCGGTGTGCGCCGGCTCGAACTCGAACGGACCCGGCAACGCGTCGACCTGGATCATCGATGGCTCCCGCCCATGAACCCGCCCAGCACGTGGCGGTCGGCCTGCAATGCATCGGCCTCGTGCACGATCCGCCCCTCGCTCATCACCGCGATGCGGTCCGACAGCGCCAGCAGTTCGTCGAGGTCCTCGCTGATCAGCAGCACCGCGCCGCCGCGGTTGCGCACGTCCATCAGCCGCTGGTGGATCTCGGCAACCGCCGCGAAATCGAGCCCGAACACCGGGTTCGAGACGATCAGCACCTCGGCCTCGTCGCTCAGCTCGCGCGCCAGCACCGCGCGCTGCACGTTGCCGCCGCTCAGCGTGCGGATCGGCGCCAGCTCGCCGCGCGTCCTGACGCCGAACTCGGCGATCAGCCGGCGCGCCCGCTCGCGCAGTGCCGACGCGCGCAACCAGCCGCTGCGCGTCGCCGGCGCCCGGTCGAAGGCCCGCAGGCCGATGTTGTCCGACACGCTGAGCTCGCCGACGCAGGCATTGCGCAGCGGCTCTTCCGGCAGGCTGCGCACCTTCAGGCGCCGGTTCTGCGCACGCGTCGCGGCGAAGCGCTCGCGCTGCTCGCCGTCGCCGACCCACACCTGGCCCGACACCCGGCGGCGCTGGCCGACCAGCGCCTCGGCAAACTCGCGCTGGCCGTTGCCCGACACGCCGGCCACGCCGACGATCTCGCCGGCATGCACGCTCAGGCTCAAGCCGTCGACGGCGACCTGCCCGCGGTCGCCATCGACCGTCAGCGACTCGATCGCCAGCCGCGCGGCGCCCCGCTCGCGCACCGCCCGCTGCGGCGGCGCGAACTCGCGCTTCGCTTCTGTCGGCCCGTCGGCGGGCCCGCCGGTCGCGCCGATCATTTCGGCCGCCAGCTGCTGCGGATCGGTCTCGGCCACCCGGTGCGCCGCCACCAGCCGGCCGCGCCGCAGCACGCTGACGTCGTCCGCGTACGCCATGACCTCGCGGAACTTGTGCGTGATCAGCACGATGCTGCAATCGCCCGCCTGCGCGCGCTCGCGCAGCAGGCCCAGCACCTCGTCGGCCTCCTGCGGCGTCAGCACCGAGGTCGGCTCGTCGAGGATCAACAGCCGCGGCTTCAGCAGCAGCTGCTTCAGGATCTCGAGCTTCTGCTTCTGCCCGGCCGACAGCTGCTGCGGTGTCGCGTCGAGGTCGAGCCTGAACGGCGTCGTCTCCAGGAAGGCGGCCAGCTCGGCACGCACCGTCGGCCAGTGGATGACGGCGGGCAGCCGGCCGCGCGCGAGCAGCAGGTTCTCGGCCACCGTCATGCCGGGCACGACGGTGAAGTGCTGGTAGACCATGCCGATGCCGAGCTCGCGCGCGACGACCGGCGACGCGATGTCGCGCTCGCGGCCGTCGATCAGCACGCTGCCTTCTTCGGCGCGCTGCCAGCCGACCACGCATTTCACCAGCGTGCTCTTGCCGGCGCCGTTCTCGCCGAGCAGCGCGTGCACTGTCCCGGGCCGCACCGCGAGCGACACGCTGTCGAGCGCGGTGAAGGCGCCGAAGCGCTTCGTCAGCCGATAGGTGTCGAGCGCCAGCGCACCGGTCGGCCGCGCCACCGGGTCCATCGGCGCGGTCATCCGGATGCCTCCGTGCTTCGCACTCCGGATGCGACCTTGGGGCGGCCCGGCGGTCTCATGCCTTCATCTCCCTGCGGAACACGTCGAGCGTGTGCGCCTTCACGCGCACGAAGCGCTCGTCGGACACCGCCTCCGGCCGCCGCGGCCGCGGCATGTCGAAGGGCACGAACTCGGCGATGCGCGTCGGCCGGCGCGTCAGCAGCAGGATGTGGTCGGCCAGGAACACCGCGTCTTCCAGGTCGTGCGAGACGATCACCATCGTCACCCCGGTCGCGAGGTGCGCCTCCTGGAGCTTCTCGCGGATGAACAGCGTCATCTCGAAATCGAGTGCCGAGAACGGTTCGTCGAGGAACATCACCTCCGGCCGCGGCGCCAGCGCCCGCATGATGCACACCGTCTGCATCTGGCCGCCCGAGAGCTCGTACGGGTAGCGCTTCAGGTCGAAGCGGATCTCGAACAGCGCGACCAGCTCGTCGACCCGCTCACGCACCTGCGGCTCCTTCATGCCCTTGCGGCGCAGCGGGTAGGCGATGTTGTCCCAGGCGGTGATCCACGGGAACAGCGCGTCGCGGTAGTTCTGGAACACGTAGCCGATGTCGGTCTGCTTCAGCGTCTTGCCGTCGAACAGGATCTCGCCGGCGTCCAGCGGAATCAGCCCGGCGATCATGTTCATCAGCGTCGACTTGCCGCAGCCGTTGGGCCCGAAGATCGAGACGATCTCGCCGCGCGGCAGGTCGAGGTCGAAGCCGGTGTACAGCGGCACGCCGGCGAACGATTTGCTCAGCCCGCGGATCGTCACGTGCGGCAGGTTCATCGGACGCGCGGTCATGCCTTGCCGCTCCAGTGGATCAGCTTCTTCTCGACCAGCAGGAACGCGAGGTTCAGCAGGTAGCCGAGCGCGCCGGTGACGAGGATCGCGGTGTACATGTCCTTCACGTTGAACACCTGCTGCGCATCGATGATGCGGTGGCCGAGGCCGGTCTCGGAGCCGATGAACATCTCGGCGACGATGACGATCACCAGCGCCATCGACACCGCGCTGCGCAAGCCGACGAAGGTCTGCGCGAGGCTCTCCATCAGCATCACGTCCTTGAACACATGCCAGCGCGACACGCCCATGATCTGCGCCGCCATCACCCGCGTCTTCTTCGCGTTCATCACCCCGTAGGCGCTGTTGAACAGCACGATCAGCATCGCACCGAAGCTGGCGATCGCGATCTTGTTGATGTCGGTGATGCCGAAGATCAGCATGAACAGCGGGATCAGCGCCGAGCTCGGGGTCGAGCGGAAGAAGTCGATCACGAACTCGACGCTGCGGTAGGCCAGCTCGGAGCTGCCGAGCAGCACGCCCAGCGGCACGCCGACCAGCACCGCGATGCCGAACGCTGCCAGCGTGCGGTACAGGGTGGACAGCAGGTCCGGCAGGATCGCGCCGCTGGTCACCGCACCCCACAGGTAGGCCAGCGTCTCTCCCGGCGGCGGCAGCAGCACCGGCTTGATCCACTTCGCCGAGATCACCAGCTCCCACAGGCCGAACAGCAGCAGCGGGCCGATCAGCGGAAGCAGCCGTCGGTCCATCAGGCGCGATGCGAACATGGTGGCCTCCCGGCGCTCAGGCGGTGTAGAGCAGCGGCTTCACCGGCACCGCGCGCGAGAAGATCTTGCGCTCGGTGAACACGTCGAAGAACTTCTGGAAGGCGTCGATGTCGCTCGGCTTGAACTCGTTGTACAGCGTGAAGCCCGACAACGGCACCTCCTTCACCAGCGACGCGTCGATCGACGTGAAGCCGTCGAGGTGGTTGCGCGATTCGTCGGGGTTCCTGCGCACGTGCTCGACCGCCTTCGCATACGCGGCGATGTACTTCTTCGCGTCGGCCGGGCGCTCCTTCAGCAGCGTGGCGGTCACGCTGGCCGAGCCGCCGAACCACGGCGCGTCGGCATCGCCGAGCACGTACTTGCTGATCACGCCGGTCTCGAGCACGCGCGTCAGGCCCTTCAGCCGGCCCGCAGTGCCGGTGGGCTCCAGCGTGTAGACCGCGTCGATCTGCCCGCCGACCAGCGCCGGCACGTGCTGGCCGACCGGCAGCTCGGTGACCTGCGGGTTCGCGACGCCGTTCTTCTCGAGCATGATCTTCGCGAGCGTGACGTTCTGGATGCCGGGGCCGCTGGCGATCTTCCTGCCCTTCAGGTCGGCGAGCGACCTGATCGGGCTGTCTTTCGCGACGACGAACTCGTCGAGCACCAGCTTGTGGTTCGACGGGTTGCTGCAGATGATCTTGAACAGCCCGGGCGAGGTGATCTCGGCCAGCGCCAGTACCGCCGACGCGGTGCCGTTGGCCGAACCGTGGATGCGACCCGAGATCATCGCCTCGGCCACCTGCTGGGCGCTGGAGAACTTGACGCCCTCGACATGGAGCCCGGCCTCCTTGAAGGTGCCCAGCTCCAGGCCGGCGTACAGCGGCAGCCCGCTCGCGATCGGCCAGTAGCCGATCAGGATCGCGTCGTCCGCGGCGCGGGCGAAGGAGGCCGCGCCGAGCGAGGCGGCGGCGAGGGTCTGCAAGGTGCGGCGGCGGGTGATCATGGGGACTGCTCCTGGTGAATCTGGATCGCGTCGATCAACGCATTCGACTCGGCGACCGCGCCGAACACGCCGCCCTGCATCGTCACCATCTTCAGCGCCGCGAGGTGGTTGCCGGGGTCGGTGGCGGCGGTGCAGTCGGCGAGGATCAGGCATTCGTAGCCGCGGTCGTTGGCGTCGCGCATCGTGGTGTGCACGCAGACGTCGGTCGTGATGCCGGCCAGCACCAGGTTGCGGATGCCGCGGGTGCGCAGGATCAGGTCGAGGTCGGTCGCGTAGAACGAGCCCTTGCCGGGCTTGTCGATCACCGGCTCGCCGGGCAGCGGCGCCAGCTCGGGGATGATCTCCCAGCCGGGTTCGCCGATCGTCAGGATGCGGCCGCAGGGCCCGACATCGCCGATGCCGATGCCGCCGGCGCCGATCTGGCGCGAGCGCCAGCGCTTGTTGGCCGGCAGGTCGCTCAGGTCGGGGCGGTGGCCTTCGCGGGTGTGGATCAGCAGGTGGCCGGCCGCGCGCATCGCGGCCATCAGGCGCTGCAGCGGTTCGATGGGTGCGCGCGTCAGGCCGATGTCGTAGCCCATCTTGTCGACGTAGCCGCCGACGCCGCAGAAATCGACCTGCATGTCGATCACGACCAGCGCGGTGTTGTCGGTGCGCAGGTCGCCGTCGAACGGCCAGCGGTAGGGGTCGGCCTGCACGTGGCGGGTCGTCGCGGGGTTCATCGCGAGACGCCCAGTTCGGCCGGTGCACCCTTGACGGCGCGCGTCGGCGAGCAGGTCCACACCAGGATCGCGAGCGTCAGCACATACGGCACCGCGTTGAAGAGGTAGTAGCCGCTGCTGATGCCCACCGACTGCAGCGCCGGGCCGAGCGCGCCGGCGCCGCCGAACAGCAGCGCGGCACCGAGGCAGCGCCATGGGTTCCAGCGCGCGAAGATGACAAGTGCCACCGCGATCAGCCCCTGCCCGCTCGACAGGCCTTCGTTCCAGCTGCCCGGGTAGTGCAGCGACAGCGAGGCACCGCCCAGCCCCGCGATGAAACCGCCGGCCACCGTGGCCGCGATGCGGATGCCGTTGACCGAGTAGCCGAGCGAGCGCGCCGCATCGCTCGAGTCGCCGGCCATGCGCAGCACCAGCCCGAAGCGCGTCGCCCGGAAGCCCCACGACAGCAGCGCCGCGAGCGCGACGCCGATCGGGAACAGCGCATTGACCTGCAGCGCCGAGCGGATCTGGGCCGAGCTGCTCCAGTCGCCCAGCGCCAGCGCCGGGATCTGCGGCGCCTGCGGCTGGATCAGCGGCTTGCCGAGGTAGAACGCCAGCCCGCTGCCGAGCAGCATCAGCGCGATGCCGGTGGCGACGTCGTTGACGCGCGGCAGCGAGCACACCAGGCCGTGCAGCAGCGCGAGCGCCGCGCCCGACAGCCCGCCGACCAGCACGCCGACCCAGGCCGAGCCGCTGAGGTACGCGCCGCCGAAGCCGCTCATCGCCGAGAACACCAGCACGCCTTCGAGCCCGAGGTTGATGCGGCCGGCCTTCTCGGTGACGCATTCGCCAAGGCTCACCATCAGGAACGGCGTGCCGACGCGGATCGCGCCGCCGAGCACGGCGATCAGCACGTTGACGAACAGTTCCATGCTGGTCATGACAGCCCCTCGTCCGACGAGTGCGTCGGCCACTTGCCCGAGGGGAGGGCGGGCCGGCTCGGAAGCGGCCCGGCGCTCAGTCCGCTCACGGCGCCACGCACAGGGCCTGACACGGCGCTCGCGACGAACAGCCTGCCGCGCAGTGCCTCGCTCGCGAGGATCAGCAGGAACGCGAAGCCCTGCAGCACCAGCACCGACGCGTCGGGCAGGTCCATGCGCCGCTGCAGCAGGCTGCCGGCCGCGCCGAAGCCGCCGAACAGCACCGCCACCGGCATCACGGCCCACGGGTTGTGGCGCGCGACGAAGGACACCAGGATGCCGCTGTAGCCGAGGCCGGCGATCAGCGCGGCGTTTGCGCTGGTGTGCACCGCCAGCACCTCGATGCCGCCGGCGAGCCCGGCACACGCACCGCCGAGCGCGCAGGCGATGACGATCAACCGCGTGCCCGGCAGGCCGACCAGCAGCGCGGCACGGGCGTTGCCGCCGACCACGCGCGTCGCGAAGCCGGACGGCGTCTGGAACAGCCACAGCCCCGATGCGATGCAGGCCACGATGCCGAAGGCCAGGCCCCAGTGGATGTCGCTGCCGCCGATGCCGCCGATCAGCAGCCCGTCGGCGATCGGCCGGGTCGACGGCTTGTTGAGGCTGGCCGGGTCGCGCAGCGGGCCTTCGACCAGGTGCTTGAACAGCGCGATGGCAATGTACGCGAGCAGCAGGCTGCTGATGGTTTCGTTGACGCCGCGCCGCTGGCGCAGCAGGCCGACCAGCGCGATCCAGCCCGCACCGGCCGCGCCGGCCGCGGCCAGCAGCAGGGCGCTGCCGAACGCATTGGCCGGCGGCGTGACGACGTACGGCAAGGTCGCGCCGGCCAGGCCGCCCAGCACCAGCGCGCCCTCGCCGCCGATCACCACCAGCCCGGCGCGTGCAGGGATCGCAACGCACAGCGCGGTGAGCATCAGCGGGGCCGCGCGCTGCAGCGAGTTCTGCCACGAGAACCAGTCGCCGAACGCGCCCTTGAACAGCAGCGTCCACGCGTCGACCGGGCTCTTGCCGCCGGCCCAGACGAAGGCGCCGAACAGCAGCAGCGCGCCGCCCATCGCAAGCAACGGCAGCGCGACCGATTCGAGCGTTTCGGCCTGGCGTGCGGACAGCATCGCGTGCTCGTCGGGCTCAGGCGCCGGTCTTGCCGACGACGCCTTCGACCAGGTAGTTCATGCCTTCCAGCGTGGGATCGGTCTGCCTGAAGACCTTGCCGGCCTCGATGATCGTCTTGCCGGCGTTGTCCTTCAGCGGGCCCTTGAAGATGTCGAAGCTGCCCTTCAGCATCGCGGCCTTCACGTCATCGGCCGCCTTCTTCGCCGGGGCCGACACCATCGAGCCGTACGGCGACGGCTTCACGAAGCCTTCCTTCAGCCCGCCGCGCACGAAGTTCGGATGCGGCTTGCCGCTGCGCGCCGCGTCGATGATGGTCTTGTACGCGGTGATCCAGTTCCACTCGGCGCCGGTGAGGTAGGCGGCAGGCGCGAGCTTCGCTTGGCTCGCGTGGTAGCCGCAGACGAACTTGCCGCGCTTGGCCGCCGTCTCGACGATCACCTTCGGCCCGTCGACGTGCATCGTGAACACGTCGACGCCCTGGTCGGCGAGGCTGTTGGTCGCCTCGGCCTCCTTGACCGGCATCGACCAGTCGCCAGTGAAGATCACCGTGGTGGCGATCGACGGATCGACCGAGCGCGCGCCCATCGTGAAGGCGTTGATGTTGCGCAGCACCTGCGGGATCGGCTTGGCCGCGATGAAGCCGAGCTTCTTGCTCTTGCTCATGTGGCCGGCGACGACGCCGTTCAGGTACTGGCATTCGTCGATGTAGCCGAAGAAGCTGCCGGTGTTCTTCGGGTGCTTGCCTTCGGTCCACATGCCGCCGCAGTGGGCGAAGCGCACGTTCGGGTTCTTGCCCGCCACCGCGAGCATGTGCGGATCGAAATAGCCGAACGAGGTCGGGAACAGCAGCGTCGCGCCGTCCTGCGAGATCATGCCCTGCATCGCCTTCTGCACCGCGGTGGTCTCGGGGACGTTCTCCTCTTCGACCGCCTTGATGCCGGGCAGCTTCTTGATCTCGGCCACCGCCTCGGCATGCGCCTGGTTGTAGCCGAAGTCGTCCTTCGGGCCGACGTAGATGAAGCCGACGGTGATCGGCGCCTGCGCGTGCGCGAGGCCGCCGAAGCCACCGAGTGCCAGCGCCGCGCCGGCGCCCTTCAGAACGTCCCGACGATTGAATTCCGCTGTCGCCATCACACCGCTCCTGTGCGTTGCCCGCATGAAGGGGATCGCAGGACCCGTGCCCGAAAGCACGCACCGTCCGCTCGCCCGGTTTAGAACACCTTCTTGTATACATGCAACGGGCGTGCCAGCGGGATTGCACCGGGCACACCAGGGCGCGGCACGGAATGAGTGCTGCGTGAGGAGCCCAAACGAGGGCGCGATGCCAAGACCGGAGCGCCAAGCACGGGCGGCGCAGCACCAAAAGCGACCAGCGCGCCGTTCCCACGACGCGCCGCAAGCGCGCAGCGACGATTGGGGGGCCTAGTTCGAGCCTTTGATGAGGCGCCCGCTCGCCGACTGGATCGGCCGCGCATTCATCGGGTACAGCCGCGAGAAGATGCCGATCTGCTCCGGCGAGATGCCCACCGGCTGCTTCATCACCATCCACAGCACGCCTTCGCTGCACGGCGGCGTCGTCAGCGAGCCCATGTAGGTGTAGTAGCCGCGCTCGGGCGGCAGCAGCGCGTTCAGGTCGAGCGTCGCACGCGCGGCGACCTCGTCGCCCTTCTCGAGCGGCAGGTTGTTCCACACCGTCTGCACCACCTGCTGCGTGTTGCCGCGGTCCAGCAGCACCGCGACCACCGCGAGCTTGCCGTCGAGGTCCTTGTGCACCAGGTGCGCGACCATGTCGAACTGGCGGCCGTTGATGCGCTCCTCCGACGGCCGGTGGAAGTGGAACTGCAGCAACTCGAAGCGCCGGCCCATCACCTCGATCGAATTGCCGGGCGACACGTTGACCTGTACCGTGTGGCCGTTGTCCAGCACCTTGAAGCTGCTGGGCTTGTAGTCGAACTGCACCGGATCGAGCTGCACCGAGATACCGTCGCGGATGTCGATCGGGCTCTGGCGCTTGCCGGCCGAACACGCGCTGAACTCCGGCTTCAGCTTGCTCCAGTTCTCAGGTGCGCCGTCGCCGCTGTAGTCCCAGTGCGGCGATGCGCCATGCGCGGCCACCACCGAACGCGACGGCCGGCCGGCGGCGATCGCCCGCGGCTCGGCCGGCTCGTGCGCGTCGAGCGCGGCCGCGGTGCCGCCGCCACCGGCTTGCGGCACCGCGGCCCGCACCAGCGTGGTCGATGCCGCACCGGGCCGGTTGGCCACGCGCACGATGTCGGGGTTGGCGTCGGCCTGCTGCGCACCAAGCTTCTCGGCCAGGCGCTGGCGCAGGCGGTCCATCGGGTCCTCGAAGCCGCGCGCCTTGGCGGCCTTGGCCGCGGCCGGCTTGTCGGAATCGGCGTCCTTCATCGGCTTGACCGGCGAGCTGCGCGGGTCCGGCGAGCGAACATCGGACGCCTGCGCCGCAGCGGCGCACAGGCTCAGGCCGAGCACGGCCGCAGCGACGCGGCCAGACAGGATGGTGGACATGGTGGAACGCTCCCGGCACGCCACCGGGATTCGGGGCGCCTGTCGCGATATCGGCCGTCAGGCGGCAGGCTTGAGCTTCAACACCACCCGCGGCTTGACCCAGATCCACGCGACGACGCCGATGCTCATCATCAGCAGCGACGCGATCGCGAGCCAGAGCGTGGAATGCATCACCAACGGCGCGATCACGCCGGCCACCAGGCCGTTGGCGAGGCTGCCGATGCAGGCCTGGAACGACGACGCCATGCCGCGCCGCTCGGGCACCAGGTCGAGCGTCATCAGCGTGACCACCGGCACCATCAGCGCCCAGCCGAACGCGAAGATGCCGATCGGCGGCAGCGCCCACCAGGCCTGCGGCACGAACAGCAGGTTCAGCGCCAGGTTGACGACCGAGACCACCAGCATGATCACGAAGCCGTGGCGGATCTGGTGGTGCGGCTTGATCTTCCCGGCCAGCCGTCCGGAGACCCAGGCGCCACCCATGATCCCGCTGATCGTGATCAGGAAGAACCAGAAGAACTGGCCGGGCTGCAGGTGCAGGTGGTCGCCGAGGAAGACCGGCGCCGACAGCACGTACAGGAACATGCCGTTGAACGGGATGCCGCTGGCCAGCGCGAGCATCAGGAAGCGCGGGTTCGCGCCGAGCTGCCGGTAGCCGCGCATCAGGTGGCGCACGTTGAACGGCTGCTTGTGCGACGCGTGCAGCGTCTCGGGCAGCAGCCGCCAGTTGCCGATCCACAGCGCAATGCCGATGGCCGTCAGGAACCAGAAGATCGCATGCCAGCCGATGTTCACGAACAGGAAGCCGCCGACCATCGGCGCGATGGCCGGCGCGATGCCGAAGTAGATGGTGACCTGCGACATCACGCGCTGCGCATCGGCCGGCGGGAACATGTCGCGGATCACCGCCCGCGAGACGACGATGCCGGCACCGGCCGACATGCCCTGCAGCGCGCGGAAGAACACCAGCGCGCCGATGTGCTGCGACAGTGCACAGCCGGCCGAGGCGAGCGTGAACACCGCGATGCCCCACAGCACCACCGGCCGGCGGCCGAGGCTGTCGGACAGCGCGCCGTGGAACAGGTTCATCACCGCGAAACCGAACAGGTAGGCCGACAGCGTCTGCTGCATCTCGACCGGCGTCGCGCCGATCGACTGCGCGATGCCGGTGAAGGCCGGCAGGTAGGTGTCGATCGAGAAGGGCCCCAGCATGCCGAGGCAGGCGAGCAGCGCGGCCAGGGCCCAGCGCGGGGCGCGCCAGAGTTGTTGTGCGTCGGGGTTCATGCGGAGCGTCGAGTGTAGCGGGCGGGGCGCCGCGCGATACGGGTTTGCCGGCTCGACCCGCGACGCGGCTTGCCTCACACTGGCCCGATGGGCTCCCCGTCGGACCGCATCCCGCTGGTCCAGGTGCGCGATCTGCTGCACGTGGGCGAGCCGCTGCCATTCCGCATCCTCGACACGCACGAACGGCTGCTGCTGAACGCCGGGCAGCTGCTGCTCGACGAACGCCAGCTCGACGACCTGCACGAACGCGGCGCGTGGGCGGAACGGCCGCTGGTCGAGGCGGCCCGGCAGGCACAGGCCGCCGCCGCCAAGAAGTCCCAGACTGCTGCCGCCCTGTCGGTCTTCGACCGCTGGGAGCGCTTGATGCATCACTTCGACCAGGTGCCTCGCGCGCTGCAGCGCCGCGAGGCGCAGGGCAGCGCGGTGACGACCTTCTTCACCGCGCTGCAGGCGCTGGTCGACCGGGATCCGGACGTGGCGCTGTTCGAATGCATGCGCCAGGAAGAGCGCCGCTTTGCGCTCTACCCGTTCCGCCATGCGGTGCGGGTGGCGGCGCTGTCGCTTCTGACCGCCCGCCAGCTCGGGTGGACCCCGCAGCGCTGCACGTCGCTCGGGTGTGCCGCGCTGACGATGAACCTGTCGATGCTCGACCTGCAGGCCATCCTGGCCGCGCAGGACACGGCGCCGACCCGCAAGCAGATGGAGCAGATCCGGGCGCATCCCGAAGCCTCGGTCGCGATGCTGCAGGCCGCCGGCGTCGATGACGAGACCTGGCTGGCGACCGTGCGGGGCCACCACGAACAGCTGGGCGGCACCGGCTACCCGCACGGGCACGAACCGAGCCCGGAAGCCCGCGTGCTGCGCGCGGCCGACGTCTACATGGCCAAGGTCAGTGCGCGCGAAAAGCGCCCGGCGATGACGCCGCAGATGGCCACGCGCCAGCTGTTCCAGCAAAGCGCCGGCGATGAACTGGCGATGGCCATGATCAGGACCGTCGGCGTGCACCCGCCCGGCAGCCTGGTGCGGCTGCACTCCGGCGAGGTGGGCGTGGTCATCCGCCGGGCCAGCACCGGGCCGCACCCGATCGTCGCGACGCTCAGCGACAAGAACGGCAAGCCGGTCGGCGAAACCCACCGCCGCGATTCGTCGCACGCCGATTTCTCGATCGAAGGCGCCGCCGAGAACGCCGCCGCGTTCCCGCGCATTCCGCCGGAACGGGTGTATGGCCTGATGGCCGGCTGAAAGTGTGAAGCGGACCGATAGGCCGGATTCTGTGCATCCCCTTGCCTTGCGGCGCGGGAACGTGACCGCCATTCCTCTGGGCCGGGCATCGCTGCCCGGCTCGGTGCTACCTACCCGCACACTCCTCGGGCCGAATCAACGTGTGCCTATTTGGTATTGCTGCGCGTAGAGATTGCCCGTTTCACCCGCCACGCCGGCCTTGCGACCGATGCGGCGACTCGTCTCTGTTGCTCTGATCCTCACCTCGCGGTGGACAGCCGTTGGCTGCTACGCTGCCCTGTGCAGTCCGGACCTTCCTCCAGTGCGCCCTTTCGGGCCTTGCACCAGCGGCGGTCTGGCCCGCTTCACCGGCGCATTATCCCCTGGTCTTCGCGAGGCGCTTGTCGCGCAGCACCACCTGGCTGCCGCGGCGGTCGAGTTCGAACAGCTGCGTCGCCTCGATCAGGTCGATCAGCTTGCGGTAGCCGTAATTGCGCGGGTCGAACGAGGCCTGGTTGCCGATCTGCTGGCCGACCGCGCCGAGCGCCGACCAGCCGTCTTCGCCGGCCGCCGATTCCGCCGCATTGCGCAGCAGCGACACCAGCCGCGCGTCCTGCTTCAGCGCCGCGGTGTCCTGGCGCAGCGGCGCGGCCGGCTCGGCCGCCGCCGGCGCGGGTTCCGGCGCCGCCTTCGCGCCGCCGCGCGTCTTGCGACCGGCCGCCGGCTTCGCCTTCGCGGGCTTCGGCGCGCTGTCGGCCTCGGCCACGTCGACCGGCTGGCCCAGGTTCTCGAGGTACAGGAAGCGCGAGCAGGCGTTGACGAAGGGCATCGGCGTCTTCTTCGCGCCGAAGCCGTAGACCAGCGCACCCTTGGCCTTCAGGTGCATCACCAGCGGCGTGAAGTCGCTGTCGGACGAGACGATGCCGAACGCGTCGGGCTGGTCGGTGTAGAGCAGGTCCATCGCCTCGATGACCATGCCCATGTCGGTCGCGTTCTTGCCCTTGCTGTAGTCGAACTGCTGCACCGGCCGGATCGCATATTCGTGCAGCACCGCCTCCCAGCCCTTCAGCCCGTCCTTCTTCCAGTTGCCGTAGGCGCGGCGGATGTTCGCGACGCCGACCTTGGCCAGCTCCGCGAGGATCACGTCGATCTTGCTGGCCGGCGAGTTGTCGGCATCGATCAGCAGCGCGATGCGGGCGGGCTTGTCGAGCAGGGTCATGCGGTCTCCAATTTCCAGCCAAGGGTCTCGCCGCCGCGCAGCGGCTTCAGCGTGGCCTCGCCGAATGGCAGGGCTTCGGGGAGTGTCCATGTTTCGCGGCGCAGCGTCACGCGGCCGCTGTTGCGCGGCAGGCCGTAGAAATCGGCGCCGTTGAAGCTCGCGAAGGCCTCCAGCTTGTCGAGCGCGCCGGCCGCGTCGAAGGCCTCGGCATACAGCTCCAGCGCCGACAGCGCGGTGTAGCAGCCGGCGCCGCACACCGACTGCTCCTTCAGGTGCGACGCATGCGGCGCGCTGTCGGTGCCGAGGAAGAACTTCGTGCTGCCCGAGGTCGCCGCCTGCACCAGCGCCTGACGGTGCAGCTCGCGCTTGAGCACCGGCAAGCAGTAGTAGTGCGGCCGCAAGCCGCCCTGGAAGATCGCGTTGCGGTTGTAGAGCAGATGGTGCGCGGTGACGGTGGCGGCGGTGTACGCATCGGCCTGCGCGACGTACTGCGCCGCTTCGCGCGTGGTGATGTGCTCGAACACCACCTTCAGCTCAGGGAAGTCGCGGCGCAGCGGCTGCATCACGCTGTCGATGAAGACGGCCTCGCGGTCGAACACGTCGACCGCCGGGTCGGTGACCTCGCCGTGCACCAGCAGCAGCACGCCTTCGCGCTGCATCGCCTCGAGCGTGGCGTAGGTCTTGCGCAGGTCGGTGACGCCGGCATCGCTGTTGGTGGTGGCACCGGCCGGGTAGAGCTTCAGCGCGACGATGCCCGCGTCCTTCGCACGGCGGATCTCGTCGGGCGGCGTGCGGTCGGTCAGGTACAGCGTCATCAGCGGCTCGAAGGCCGAGCCCGCGGGGCGCGCCGCGAGGATGCGTTCGCGGTACGCGACGGCCTGCGCCGCGGTGGTGACCGGCGGGCGCAGGTTGGGCATCACGATCGCGCGGGCGAACTGGCGCGCGGTGTCGGGCAGCACCGCGGCAAGCGCGGCGCCGTCACGCAGGTGAAGGTGCCAGTCGTCGGGCGTGGTCAGGGTGAGTGAATCGGTCGTCATCGGCCGATTTTCGCACCCGCGCCATCAGTTCAATGTTGAAGGATCTTCGAGAGGAAATCCTTCGCGCGCGGCGTGCGCTCTTCCGGCTTGCCGAAGAAGCTGTCCTTGCTGCAGTCCTCGACGATCTTGCCGGCGTCCATGAAGATCACGCGGTTGCTGACCTTCTTCGCGAAGCCCATCTCGTGCGTGACGCACATCATCGTCATGCCTTCGTTGGCCAGCTGCACCATCACGTCCAGCACCTCGCCGACCATCTCCGGGTCGAGCGCCGAGGTGGGCTCGTCGAACAGCATCACGATCGGGTCCATGCTGAGCGCGCGGGCGATGGCCACGCGCTGCTGCTGGCCGCCCGACAACTGGCCGGGGTACTTGTCCTTGTGCGCGCTCAGGCCGACGCGGTCGAGCATCTTCATGCCGCGCTGCTTCGCCTCGTCGGGCTTGCGGTTCAGCACCTTGATCTGCGCAAGCGTCAGGTTCTCGGTGACCGTGAGGTGCGGGAACAGCTCGAAGTGCTGGAACACCATGCCGACGCGGCTGCGCAGCTTCGGCAGGTTGGTCTTCGGGTCGGAGATCGAGATGCCGTCGACGACGATGTCGCCCTTCTGGATCGGCTCCAGCGCGTTCACCGTCTTGATCAGCGTCGACTTGCCCGAGCCCGACGGGCCGCAGACGACGACGACCTCGCCCTTCGCGATGCTGGTGGTGCAGTCGGTCAGCACCTGGAAGCTGCCGTACCACTTCGAAACGTTGTTGATCTTGATCATGGGAATCTCCGGACTCAGCGGATGATGGCGATCTTCTTTTGCAGGCGACGCACGAGCATCGACAGGCTGAAGCAGATCACGAAGTAGACGACGGCAGCGACCAGGTAGGTCTCGACCGGGCGGTTGAAGTTCTTGCCCGCCACCTCGAAGCCCTTCAGCAGGTCGTAGGCGCCGATCGCGTAGACCAGCGAGGTGTCCTGGAACAGGATGATGGTCTGCGTCAGCAGCACCGGCAGCATGTTGCGGAAGGCCTGCGGCAGCACGATCAGCTGCATCGTCTGGCGGTAGGTCATGCCGACCGCGTAGCCGGCGTACACCTGCCCGCGCGACACGCTCTGGATGCCGGCCCGCATGATCTCCGAGTAGTACGCCGCCTCGAACACCGTGAAGGTGACGATGGCCGACAGCTCGGCGCCCATCGGGCGGCCGATCAGCAGCGGGATCAGCAGGAAGAACCACAGGATCACCATCACCAGCGGGATCGAGCGCAGCGTGTTCACGTAGAACGCCGCCGGCATCACCAGCCACTTCTTGCCCGACAGCCGCATCAGCGCGAGCAGCGTGCCCAGCGCGATGCCGCCGAGCATCGCGACCAGCGTCAGCTGCACCGAGAAGATCAGGCCCTTGGCGACGAACGCCGAGACGACGTTCCAGTTCAGGAAGGCGAAGTCGAGGTTCATTTGCCACCTCCGAGCGTACCGGGCACCTGCACCTTGTGCTCGATGAGCAAGGCCAGGCGGTTGATCGCGAACGCGGAGATGAAGTACAGCCCGGTCACGGCGAGGTAGACCTCGATGCCGCGCGAGGTTTCTTCCTGCGCCTGCATCGCGAACATCGTCATTTCGGAGATGCTGACCGCGAACGCCACCGACGAGTTCTTGATGATGTTCATCGACTCGCTGGTCAGCGGCGGGATGACGATGCGGAACGCCATCGGCAGCAGCACGTAGCGGTAGGTCTGCGGCAGCGTCAGCCCCATCGCGAGGCCGGCGTAGCGCTGGCCCTTCGGCAGCGCGTTGATGCCCGCCTTGACCTGCTCGGCCACACGTGCCGACGTGAAGAAACCGAGCGCGAACACCACCAGCAGGAAACTGGGCACCGCCCGCAAGCTCAGGAACAGCGACGGGATCACGTGGTACCAGAGGAAGATCTGCACCAGCAGCGGAATGTTGCGGAACAGCTCGACCCAGCATTCAGCGAAGAACGCCACCCCCTTGTTCGGCACCGTGCGCAGGATGCCGATCAGCGAACCCACGACCAGCGCGACCACCAGCGACAGCAAGGCCACCGACAGCGTCCAGCCCCAGGCAGACATCAACCATTCGAGGTAGGTCTGCCCGCCCCCCGTGTCTTGCAGGAATACCTGCCAGTCCCACTTGCCCAAGGCATTGCTCCAATTCTTGTGAGGGGTACGACCACGGCGCTGCCCCAATGAAAAGCGCGACGCGGGTCACCCTGCGCCGCGCTGGGGGGACTGTAAGCAAGTGTCGCGCCCAGTGGCGTCAGGGCTTACCTCAGTCCCCATCCATCGCAAGAGCCCGCCTTATTTCTTGGCGTAGTCTTCCATCGGCTTGTCGTTCGGATTCGCCCAGGCGTTCTTCGTGGCTTCGGACAGCGGCAGGCCGACCTTGGTGTTGCTCGGCGGGATCGGCTGGTTGAACCACTTGTCGTAGGTCTTCGCCAGGTCGCCGGACTTGATCTGCGCCTTGATGCTGTCGTCGACCGCCTTCTTGAAGGCCGGGTCGTCCTTGCGCAGCATGATCGCGATCGGCTCGACGCTCAGCACTTCGCCGACGATCTTGAAGTCGGCCGGGTTCTTCGCGCGCGAGATGTTGCCGGCGAGGATCTGGCCGTCCATCACGAACGCATCGGCACGGCCCGATTCGAGCAGCAGGAAGCTGTCGGCGTGGTCCTTGCCGAACACTTCCTTGAAGTCGAGGCCGGTCGCGCGCTCGTGCTTGCGCAGCGTCTGCACCGAGGTCGTGCCGGTGGTGGTGGCCACCGTCTTGCCGGCCAGCTGGGCGATGCTGGTGATGCCGGAGTTGGCCTTCACCGCGATGCGCACTTCTTCGACGTAGGTGGTGACGGCGAAAGCGACGTCCTTCTGGCGGGTCGCGTTGTTGGTGGTCGAGCCGCATTCGATGTCGACGGTGCCGTTCTGCACCAGCGGAATGCGGTTCTGCGAGGTCACCGGCTGGTACTTGATGTCGAGCTTGGCCAGGCCCAGCTGCTTCTGCACGTCGGCCAGCACCTTCTGGCAGACGTCGTAGTGGAAGCCGGCGTACTTGCCATCTCCGAGCGTGTAGGCCAGCGCGCCGGACGATTCGCGCACGCCCATCGTGACGGTGCCGCTGTCCTTGATCTTCTTCAGCGTGTCGCTCTGCTGCGCCTGGGCAACGCCCGTGACGACCAGCAGGACGGCAACGCTCAGCCATGCCTTTTTCATACGATCTCCTTCAGGGTGGAAAAGAGGGGGTGGGGGAACCCCCCTACAACGAAATTCTAGGGACACGGGGTCTACGCACTTCCACGTAGACGGGCCGGCCGTGGCGGCGTCAGCCGGGCACCTGGTCCGACGGGTACTTCCAGAAGTCGCGCAGCAGGTAGTTCATCGGCAGGTTCAGCGGCAGGTTCTTCGGCGGGATCGGCTTGTTGAACCAGTGATCGTAGATCGCATAGGCCTCGCGGCTGAGGATCAGGCGCTTCATTTCTTCGTCGCAGATCTTCTTGAACTCGGGATCGTCCTTGCGCATCATGATGGCGAGCGGCTCGATGGTCAGGAACTTGCCCACCACCTTCAGCTTGCCCGGGTCGGCACTCGACGAGATCAGGCCATAGAGCAGCACGTCGTCCATCACGAAGCCGTCGGCCTCGCCGGCCAGCACCATCTGCATCGCCTTGGCATGCTCGGGCGCCTCGAGGATGGTGATGCGCAGCAGGCGTTCGCGGTTCGCGCGGTCCACCTCCTTCAGCGGCGTCGTGCCCTTGGTCGACACCAGCTTCTTGCCCTCGAACATCGGCAGCTCGGCGATCGGGCTGTCGGCCAGCACCATGTAGCGGGCCCCGGTGATGTAGTGCGGGATCGTGAAGGCCACCTTCTGGCGGCGCTCGGCGTTGTTGGTCGTCGAGCCGCACTCCAGGTCGGCCTTCCCGTCGACCACCATCTGGATGCGGTTGCCGGCGGTGACGAGCACGTACTCCGGCGCAATGGTCTTGATCTCGAGCCGCTTGCGCACCGCTTCGGCCAGCTTCAGGCACAGGTCGACCGCATAGCCGACCGGCTTCTTGTCGGCATCGAGGTACGAGAACGGCAGCGACGATTCGCGGTGCGCGATCAGGATCTTGCCGGTCTGCCTGATGCGGTCGAGCACCGGGCCGGTGGGGACCGGTGCAGCCGCCGGAGTCGCCGCGCCGGCCGGCATCGCGAGGGTCAGCGCAGCGAGCGCCACGAGGACTGCGGACGCGAAAGCCGATGAGCTGAACGAGGCGTACTTCATGGGGTGATTCTCGCAACCTTCGTGCCACGAGCCGGGACGGCGGGAGGGGTGGGAGGCCGGCACGTGGCACGCGCGGCCGCACGCCAGTGTGCCTGCATGGGGGCGTGAGATCGTTCACGCTGGCGCAGGTTCGGCGGGGCATGGCGGTGGGTGGAGGTTCGAGAGGCGATGGGCGCGGACTGTATGCGCCCGCCGGTTGGAAATCCAATGCGGAATCGCGGGCAAGCCATGCATCGAATGCATGCCGCGCAAGGGAAAACCCTCTGGCTTCGCGTCAGGCCGCGGGACTCAGGAAGTTCCACAGCGCGCGTGCACCGGGCTTGCCGCTGTGACGCGACAGCTCGGGCAGCTCGCGGTACATGCGCACTTCCATCGTCAGCTCGAGTGTGCCGGGTGCCGAGGCGCGCACCAGGCGCCGGCTCTTCAGCTCCTTCTTCACCGAGCTGACCGGCAGGAAGGCCAGCCCGTGGCCTTCGAGCGCCATCGCCTTCAGGCCTTCGGCCATGTCGGTCTCGTAGATCGGGTCGAGGTTGAGCGGCGCCGGCGAGAGCTTGACGATCTGCTCGACCAGCCGGCCCAGGTAGGCGCCGGTGCCGTAGCTGAGGAAGGGCACGCGCTCGCCCGGCGAGCCGGGCAGGCGGAACAGCGGCTCGCCCTTCGGGTCGGCCTTGGCGTACACCGCGAGCGTCTCGTGGCCGAGGCTCAGCATCTCGTAGCGTTCCGGGCTCAGCTGCAAGGGTTGCGACGGGTGGTGGTAAGCGATCAGCAGGTCGCAGCTGCCTTCGGTCAGCTGCATCACCGCGTCGTGCACGTTGAGCGCGATCAGGCGGCTCTTCAGCGCGCCGAAGCGCTTGCGCAGGTCCATCACCCAATGCGGGAAGAAGGTGAACGCGAGCGAGTGCGGCACCGCGAACTCGATCATGTCCTGCGAGGCGACCTGATGGCCGCGCATCATGTTGCGGGTCGTCTGCAGCGCGCCGAGGATGTCGAGCGCCTGCGCATGGAAGGTCTCGCCGGCGGGCGTCAGGCGGGTCGGGTACGACGAGCGGTCGACCAGGTCCAGCCCAGCCCAGGCCTCCAGCGCCTGGATGCGGCGCGAGAACGCCGGCTGCGTCACGTGCCGCATCTGCGCCGAGCGCGAAAAGCTTCGCGTCTCGGCCAGGCTCACGAAGTCTTCAAGCCACTTGGTTTCCACCGCTTGAAGTGTAACGACGAGGTCGATCCCTATTTGCGGCTGAGCGTCACGTCGAGTTCGTGCACCAGGTCGTTCACCAGCTGCGTCGACGCCTGGCGCGAATCGGCGGTGGGACCGTGGGTCTGCGCGACGACGTCGGCATTCCATGCGCCGCCGGACTTCGCGCTGATGCCCGAGACGCGGAACACCACGCGGCTGGCCAGCGTGTTGCAGTTCTGGCCGCCTTCCACCGGCGTCAGCGTGACGAACTGCTGGCTCGCCGGCGTCACGCCGTTGTTCAGCATCATCGGGCCGAGGTCGCTCATCAAGCGCTCGCGCAATGCGCCCATCACCGCCGCCACATGCTCGCTGCCGGCAGCGGAGCAGGTGTCGAATGCAAAGCTCTCGTTGTCGACCCACACCACCTTGGCGTCGGGCAGCCGCAGGCTGGCGGAGGACACGGCATCGGGTGTCGCCGCCTTCGCCGACATCGAGATCGCGCCGGCCGCCGCCAGCAGCGAAAACAGAGCCATCGTCTTCAAAGTCATCGGGAGTTTCTGAGCAGTCATCGCATCCGTCCTCTGTGGGTGAATCGGTGCCGCGACTCTAGAAGTGCAACAAGATGTGTGCTCGCCGGCTCGGTAACGATTGTTCACAATTGACGGAGACTTCACGCTCGTTTTTCACGAAACGGGCGGGATTCTGAAAGCCTGTCCTACAGGCAGCGCGTCCGGACCGGAACGATGTCACGCCAGCGCGTCGTCGGTGCTGCTCTGCTGCAGGCGCCACATGTCGGCGTAGCGGCCGTCGAGTGCCAGCAACTGCGCATGGGTGCCGCGCTCGACGATGCGGCCCTGCTCCATCACCAGGATCTGGTGCGCATCGACGACGGTCGACAACCGGTGCGCGATGACCAGCGCGGTCTTGTTGCGCGCGACGCCCTGCAGCTCGGCCTGGATGGCCCGCTCGTTGGCCGAGTCGAGCGCCGAGGTGGCCTCGTCGAAGATCATGATCGGCGGGTCCTTCAGCAGCGTGCGCGCGATCGCGACGCGCTGCTTCTCGCCGCCGCTGAGCTTCAGCCCGCGTTCGCCGACCGTCGTCTCGTAGCCCTTCGGCGTCGACACGATGAAGTCGTGGATGCGGGCCGCGCGCGCCGCCGCCTCGACCTCGGCCGCACTCGCGCCGGGCCGGCCGTAGGCGATGTTGTAGGCCACGCTGTCGTTGAACAGCACGGTGTCCTGCGGGACGATGCCGATGCGCTGGCGCACGCTGCCCTGCGTGACCGAGCGCAGGTCCTGGTCGTCGATCGTGATCACGCCGGCCTGCACGTCGTAGAAGCGGTACAGCAGCCGCGCGAGCGTGCTCTTGCCCGAGCCCGACGGCCCGACCACCGCGACCGTCTTGCCGGCCGGGATCTCGAAGCTGACGTCGTGCAGGATCTGCCGGTTCGGCTCGTACGAGAAGTCGACGTGGTCGAAGCGCACCTGCCCGTGCGCCACCTGCAGCGGCAATGCGCCGGGCGTGTCGGCGATCTCGCGCTCGCGCTCGAGCAGCGCGAACATCTTGTCGAGGTCGGTCAGGCTCTGCTTGATCTCGCGGTAGATCACGCCGAGGAAGTTCAGCGGGATGTAGAGCTGGATCATGAACGCGTTGATCATCACCAGGTCGCCGAGCGTCATGTGGCCGGCCACCACGCCCTGCGTCGCGCGCCACAGCATCGCGACCAGCCCGGCGGCGATGATCAGCTGCTGCCCGGTGTTCAGCATCGACAGCGTGGCCTGCGATTTCAGCGCGACGCGGCGCAGCCGCTCCAGGCTCTCGTCGTAGCGGCTGGCCTCGAAGTCCTCGTTGTTGAAGTACTTGACGGTCTCGTAGTTCAGCAGCGAGTCGATCGCGCGCGAATGCGCGGTCGAATCGAGCTCGTTCATCTGCTTGCGGAACTGCGTGCGCCAGTTGGTGAAGACGATCGTGAAGCTGATGTACACCGCCAGCGCCGCCAGCGTGATCCAGGCGAACCAGGCGTCGAACTTGACGGCCAGCAGCGTCAGCACCAGCACCATCTCGACCAGCGTCGGCACGATGCTGTACAGCGAGTAGGAGATCAGCGAATGCACCGCGCGCGTGCCGCGCTCGATGTCGCGCGTCATGCCGCCGGTCTGGCGCTCGAGGTGGAAGCGCAGGCTCAGCGCATGCAGGTGGCGGAACACGTTCAGCGAGATGCTGCGTGCGGTGCCTTCGGTGGCCTTCGCGAAGATCAGCTCGCGCAGCTCGGTGAACAGCGAGGTCGACAGCCGCAGCAGCCCGTAGGCCGCCAGCAGCCCGGCCGGCACCACCAGCACCGCCTGCAGATCGCCCGGCTTGATCGACAGGCTGTCGACCAGCTGCTTCAGCAGCAGCGGCACGCCGACGTTGGCCAGCTTGGCGCCGACCATGAAGCCGAGCGCGATGCCGACGCGCCAGCGGTAGCGCCACAGGTAGGGCAGCAGCTTGCGCAGCGTGGCCGCATCGGAACGGGGTGCGGCAGGCGTCACGGCATCGGGCACCGGCACAGGGGTCGAGAGGGATCGCATCGTGGAAGAATCGTGGGGTTGCACCCAGTTGAAGGCGTCCAGTATGAATACAAGCCAGCCCCGGCACGACCCCGCGTTGGCGGTCAGCCTGCCGAAAGACCTCGACCTGGTGCTGCGCGTGATGCCGATGCCGGCCGATTCGAACAGCAACGGCGACATCTTCGGCGGCTGGATCATGGCCCAGGTCGACCTCGCCGGCTCGGTGCTGCCGGCGCGCATCGCGAAAGGCCGGGTCGTGACGGTCGCCGTCAACGAGTTCGTGTTCAAGCAGGCGGTGTCGATCGGCGACCTGCTGAGCTTCTATGCCCGCGTCGACCGCATCGGGCGCACCTCGATCACGGTGCACGTCGAGGTGTATGCCGAGCGCAACCCGGCCGAGCTGCAGGTGGTCAAGGTCACCGAGGCCAACCTGACCTATGTCGCGATCGACCGCGACGGGCAGCCGCGGGTGATTCCGAGGGACTGAGCCGATGCGCATCGTCGACGCGGAACAGACGGCGGCCCTGCTGCCGTGGAAGCCGCTGGCCGACGCAATGCGGCGGGCGGCCGGCGAGCTGCATGCCGGTCGGCTGCACGCGCCGCTGCGCCACGCCTTCGCGCTGTCGGGCGACGACCGGCTGCTGCTGATGCCGGCCAGCGACGCGTATTACGCGAGCGTCAAGCTGGTGACGGTGAACCACGGCAACCCGGCGCTCGGCCGGGCCCGCGTGCAGGGCGAGGTGGTGCTGATGGACCGCGCGACCGGCGAGCGGCTCGCGTGGTTCGACGGCGTGGTGCTGACGGCGCGGCGCACCGCCGCGGTGTCGCTGGCGGCGGCGCTGGCGTTGCAGGTGGCGGCGGGAGCGCGCCTGCTGGTCGTCGGCGCCGGCGCACAGGCGCTGGCGCATGCACTGGCATTCGACGCGGTGCTGGCGCCGGCGTGGATCGGCGTGGCGTCGCGGTCGCGGGCTTCTTCCGAAGGCCTGGTGGCCGCGCTGAAGGCGCAGGGCGTGACGGCGCAGGTGGTGGACGACATTGCCGCAGAAGCGGCGCGCTGCGGCCTGATCGTCACCGCGACGACGAGCCGCACGCCGGTGATTCCCGACACGCTGCGGCCGGGCGCGCGGGTGTTCGCGGTCGGCGCGTTCACGCCGGCGATGTGCGAGTTGCCGGCCGCGCTGGTGAACCGCGCCGCGCTCATCGTCGACGAAAAGGAAGGCGCGTTGGTCGAGGCGGGCGACCTGATCCAGGCAGGCGTCGACGGGTCTCGCGTGCGGGATCTGGCGAGCGCGCATGAACTGGCAGGTGCCGGCGATCAGGTGGTGGTGTTCAAGAGCGTCGGCAGCGCCGCATGGGACCTCGCGGCGGCGCGGCTCGCCTGGGACCGCCTCAGCGCCTGCTGACCGAGGCTGAACGGTGCAAGTGCTCCGTTCGCCCTGAGCCTGTCGAAGGGCCTGCTCGCACGGCACCAAGGCTTCGACAGGCTCAGCCCGAACGGGCGGTATCGCTGCAGCCCGAACGGGCGGTATCGCTGCAGCCCGAACGGGCGGTATCGCTGCAGCCCGAACGGACGGTATCGCTGCAGCGCGAACGGGTATCCGCTCAATCCACGAAGAAATCCGGCACGAACTCGGTCGTCCCCGGCGTCACGCTGTACTTCTCCAGGTCCGTCACGCCATGCCGCGCCAGCAACTCGTCGTCGATGAAGAAGTTGCCGCTTGTCTGCCGCGCGTCGCTCGTCAGCACCAGGTACGCCGCATCGGCCAGGATCTCCGGCGTGCGGCAGCGGGCGATGTCGGCGCCCGGGATCATCTGCAGCGCGGCCGTCGCGATCGCGGTGCGCGGCCACAGGCTGTTGACGCCGATGCCCAGCGGCCGGAACTCGCCGGCATGGCCCAGCGTGCATTCGCTCATGCCGTACTTGGCCATCGTGTACGCGACATGCGGGCTGAACCAGTGCTCGCGCATCGACAGCGGCGGCGACATGTTCAGCACGTGCGGGTTGCGCCCCGCCTGCGCCGCCTTCGCCAGGTGCGGCAGGCAGGCCTGCGTCACCAGGTAGGTGCCGCGCACGTTGACGCCGAACATCAGGTCGAAGCGCTTCATCGGCGTCGCCGTCGTCGGCGTCAGGCTGATCGCGCTGGCGTTGTTGACCAGGATGTCGATGCCGCCGAAGCGCGCCACCGCCTGCTCCACCGCGGCCAGCACGCTGGCTTCGTCGCGGATGTCGGTCTGCACCGGCAGCGCCTGTCCGCCGGCCGCCTCGATCTCGGCGGCGGCCGAATGGATGGTGCCCGGCAGCTTCGGATTGGCTTCAGCGGTCTTGGCCGCGATCACGATGCGCGCGCCATCGGCCGCGGCGCGCTTCGCGATCGCGAGGCCGATGCCGCGCGAGGCGCCGGTGATGAACAAGGTCTTGCCCGACAGGTTGCTGGACTGGCTCATGCAGGTCTCCGCGTGGGGGTGGTGGCAGGCAGGCGCGGCGCGAGATCGGTCGCGATCATGCCGGCCAGTTGTTCGGCCCACAGCGCATACACCGCCGGGCCGGGATGGAAGCCGTCGTCGGCCATCAGGATGCTGTCGGACATGCGCTCGTTCTCGAACGGCACCGGCAGCCACCAGCGATCGGGCCAGCGCTTGATCCAGTCGGCCAGCGCCCGGTTGTAGCGCCGCGCGTCGCGCCCCAGCACCCAGCGCAGCGGGTTGGGCAGCAATGGAAACGAATGGATGGGCGGCACGCCGCTGTGCACCACCTGGCGCACGCCGGCACGCCGGATCGCGACGCCGTCGAGTTCGTCGAGCTGGGCCAGCCAGCGCCGCACCGGCACCTGCGAGATCACGTCGTTGACGCCTAGCGCGGTGACCATCACGTCGGCCGGGTGCAGCGCCGCGCTCTCCAGCGCGATCAATGCGTCGCGGGTGGTGTCGCCGGTGTGGGCGACCAGTTGCCACACGACCGCGCCGCCCAGCCGCTGCGACAAGGCCTCGCTGAGCCGGCCGGCCAGTGCCTGCCCCTGCGTCGGCGCGCCGACACCGGCCGCCGACGAATCGCCGACGATCAGCACGCGCAGCCGCACGCGGCCGGTACCGGCCACGCCTTCGCGCGAGCCTTCGGCCTCCGGCAGGCGCAGCGCGAGGCGCCGCACGCGGGCGCCCTGCCACAGCAGCAACGGCGACAGCAGCACCTTGGCCGCGGTGAGCATCGACCGGGCCGTCTTCAGCTGAACTGCGAGAAGTCGGGCTTGCGCTTCTGGAAGAACGCGCTGAAGGCCTCGCGCGCCTCGGGGCTGGTGAGCCGCTCGCCGAAGACTGCCGCCTCGGCCTCGATGGCCTGCCAGGTGGCCTCGGTGCTCGCGCGGCGCAGCAGTTTCTTGGTGTCGCGCACGGCCCCCGGCGGCATCGCGTTGAAGCGCTCGGCGACGCGGCGCGCATGCAGCGCGACCTCGCCGGTCGGCAGCACCGCGTTCGCGATGCCGAGCTCGACCGCCTCGGCGCCGGTGAACGGGTCGCCGAGCAGGATCTTCTCTGCCGCCTTCACGCGGCCCATCAGCTGCGGCACCACCAGGCTCGACGCGAACTCCGGCACCAGGCCGAGGCTCACGAACGGCATCGCGAGGCGCGCCTCGTCGGCCACGTAGACCAGGTCGCAGTGCAGCAGCATCGTCGTGCCGATGCCGATCGCCGCGCCGGTGACGGCCGCCACCACCGGCTTGTCGCAGCCGCTCAGCGCCTGCATGAACTGGTAGGCCGGCGAATCGGCGCCGCTCGGCGGGCGTTTCATGAAATCCTCGAGGTCGTTGCCCGACGTGAAGATGCCGGGCTGGCCGGTGATCAGCACTGCGCGCACGCTGCCGTCGGCCTGTGCGGCCTTCAGCCCGTCGGCCATCGCCTGGTACATGTCGATCGTGATCGCGTTCTTCTTCTCGGGGCGCGCGATCTCGAGGGTGAATACGCCGTTCAGCACGGCCGTCTTGATGCTCATGTCGTCTCCTTCATCGTGTTCAGCAATGCCGTCATGCGCGGCCAGAGTGTCGCCTGGAACTGCTCGCGGAACAGCCCGAAATGCCCGATGCGCCGCGCCTGCACGTCGGCCGGCGCGATGCGCTCGATGCGGCGCGGCGCGTTCGGGTAGCAGTCGACCAGCACGCGGGTGCCGCGCTCGGTCATCAATTCGTCGTCGGTGATCGACAGCGCGACCAGCGGGAAGCGCGCCGCCGCGAACTGCTCGCGCACCGCCGCGCCCTCGGCGCCGACGTGGTAGCGCGGATTCAGGCACCAGCGCCGCCATTGCAGCATCACGCCCTTCGGCAGGTCGCCGACCTTGCGCAGCCGCTTGCCGGGGAAGTAGCCGAACAGCGCGGTCGCGACCGGCACCAGCAGGTACCAGAAGTACAGGATCATGCGCCGCAGCGGCGGCGCGTTGTCGCGCCAGTAGCCGCTGCCGGCGGCCACCGAGATCAGGCCGTCGACCTGCGCGCGGTTGCGCAGCAGCCCGGGCAGCTGCGCGCCGAGGCTGTGGCCGACCAGGTACAGCGGCACGCCGGGCGCGGCCTCGCGCAGCGCATCGATCGCGGTGTCGTAGTCGCGCGCCCAGCCGAACAGGTCGACCTTCAGGCCGCGCAGCGAGCGCGTTGCGCGCGACTCGCCCATGCCGCGGTAGTCGAATGTGGCGACCGCGTAGCCCTGCCCGGCCAGCCATTGCGCGAACGGCTGGTAGTAGTCCTGCCGCACGCCCATCGCGCCGCCGATCAGCACGGCCGCGGTGACCGGGCCTTCGGGGCGGTACAGGCGCAGCGACAGGCGGCTGCCGTCGTCCGCGACCAAGTGCCTCGTCTCCATGGTCACCTCCTGGGGTGAAAGGAAAAGCCCGCTCTGCGGCGGGCTCGTGCGGGAGAGATCAGACGCGCTCGAAGATGCCGGCGGCGCCTTGGCCTGTGCCGACGCACATCGTCACCATCCCGTACTTCAGGTTGTGGCGGCGCAGCGCGTGGATCACCGTCGCAGCGCGGATCGCGCCGGTGGCACCCAGCGGATGGCCGAGCGCGATCGCACCGCCCATCGGGTTCACCTTGGCCGGGTCCAGGCCGACGCTGTTGATCACCGCCAGCGACTGCGCGGCGAAAGCTTCGTTCAGCTCGATCCAGTCCATGTCCTGCTGCTTCAGCCCGGCGTAGCGCAGCGCGGCCGGGATCGCCTCGATCGGACCGATCCCCATGATCTCCGGCGGCACGCCGCGCGCGGCGAAACTGACGAAGCGGGCCAGCGGCTTCAGGTCGAACTGCTTGACGGCCTTCTCGCTCGCGAGGATCAGCGCACCGGCGCCGTCGCTGGTCTGCGAGCTGTTGCCGGCCGTCACGCTGCCCTTTGCGGCGAACACCGCCTTCAGCTTGGCCAGGCCTTCCGGCGAGGTGTCGGGGCGCGGGCCTTCGTCGAGGTTCACGGTGCGGGTCTTCACGCCCTGCTCGCCGGTCAGCAGGTTCGGGAAGCGTTCGACGATCTCGATCGGCGTGATCTCGTCGCCGAACTCGCCGGCCTTCTGCGCCTTCAGCGCGCGCATGTGCGATTCGTACGCGAACGCGTCCTGCGCCTCGCGGCTGACCTTCCATTGCGCGGCGACCTTCTCGGCCGTCAGGCCCATGCCGTACGCGATGCCGACGTTCTCGTCCTTCGCGAACACCTCGGGGTTGAACGACGGCTTGTTGCCGCCCATCGGCACCAGGCTCATCGATTCGGCACCGCCGGCGATCAGCACGTCGGCCTCGCCGACGCGGATGCGGTCGGCCGCCATCTGGATCGCGGTGACGCCCGACGCGCAGAAGCGGTTGACCGTCACGCCGCCCACCGGGTGCGCAAAGGCCAGCGCGACCGCGATGCGGGCCATGTTCATGCCCTGCTCGCCCTCGGGGAACGAGCAGCCGATGATCGCGTCCTCGATCGCCTTCGGGTCCAGCGTCGGCACCTGGGCCATCGCGCTGCGGATGGCGGCGACCAGCAGGTCGTCGGGCCGCGTGTTCTTGAAATAGCCCCGGCCCGAACGGCCGATCGGGGTGCGGGTCGCGGCGACGATGTACGCCTCTTGCACTTGCTTGCTCATGGTGTGTTCTCCGTTCCTGTTCAGTTGCGCACCGGCTTGCCGGTCTGCAGCATGCCCATGATCCGTTCCTGCGACTTCGGGTGCTCCAGCAGCCCGCAGAAATGCTTGCGCTCCAGCGCCATCAGGTACTCCTCGCTGACCAGCGAGCCGGCATCGACATCGCCGCCGCACACCACGTCGGCGATCAGCGCCGAGATGTGGAAGTCGTGCGCGCTGATGAAGCCGCCGTCGCGCATGTTGACGAGCTGCGCCTTGATGGTCGCGATGGCATTGCGGCCGGCGACCGGGAACAGCGTCTTCGCCGGTGCGCGGTAGCCGCTGTCGAACATCGCCCTGGCCTGCTGGATCGCGACGAACAGCAGCTCGTCCTTGTTCGGGACGATCACGTCGCTCCACAGCAGGTAGCCGAGCTTGCGGCTCTCGATCGCGCTGGTGCCGACCTTGGCCATCGCGGCGTTCGTGAAGCCGTCGGTCAGGAACTTCAGGATGTCGGCGTTCGCGTTCGCGGCGCTCGCCATCTCGGCCGCGCGGCGCGCAATGTATGCAAGGCCGCCGCCGCCCGGGATCAGGCCGACGCCGACCTCGACCAGGCCGACGTAGCTCTCCATCGCGGCGACGCGCTTCGCCGAGTACACCGACAGCTCGCAGCCACCGCCGAGCGCGATGCCGCGGATCGCCGAGACGACCGGCACCTGGGCATAGCGGATGCGCAGCATCGCGTCCTGCAGCTTCTTCTCTTCGGGGGCGATGCCCTTCGCGCCGCTCTTCATGAAGACCGGCATCAGCGCCTCGAGGTTGGCACCGGCCGAGAACACGTCGTCCGGCG
The DNA here is from genome assembly GCF_012275445.1 of Rhizobacter sp. SG703. Taxonomy (GTDB): domain Bacteria; phylum Pseudomonadota; class Gammaproteobacteria; order Burkholderiales; family Burkholderiaceae_C; genus Rhizobacter. Next base: position 80,859 of record NZ_JAAZQK010000004.1, read on the forward strand.
ACCAGATCACCAGGCCCTTGTACTTCGCCTCGGCGATCTCGACCGCCTTCAACAGCCCTTCGGTGACGGTCGGGCTGATCAGGTGCAGCTTCGCGGTGATGCTGGCGATCAGCACCTCGCCGTCGAGCGACCAGACGCGCACTTCCTCGTTCTTGAACTCTTCGGTGCCGGCCTTCAGCGGGTCGGTCGCGCCCGAGCCGAGCACGGCCTCGGGGAAGTGCTGGCGGGCATACACCGGCAGCGTGCTGCGGGCGATGTACCTGCGTTGCGCGGCGCTCCACGAGCCTTCCGGCGTGTGGACACCGTCGCGGCCGTCGAACACCCAGGCCGGCAGCGGCGCCTTGCTCAGCGCCTTGCCGGCGTCGATGTCGGCCTTGACCCACTCGGCCACCTGCTTCCAGCCGGCGGCCTGCCACAGCTCGAACGGGCCCTGCTGCATGCCGAAGCCCCAGCGCATCGCGAAGTCGACCTCGCGCGCCGAATCGGCGATGTCGGCCAGGTGCACCGCGACGTAGTGGAAGCTGTCGCGCAGGATCGCCCACAGGAACTGCGCCTGCGGGTTGGTCGATTCGCGCAGCAGCTTCAGGCGCTCCGGCGCGGCCTTCTTCAGCATGCGCGCGACGATCTCGTCGGCCTTGCCGCCCGCAGGAACGTAGTCGGCCTTGGCCGGGTCGAGGCGCAGGATGTCCTTGCCGACCTTCTTGTAGAAACCGGCACCGCTCTTCTGGCCGAGCGCGCCCTGCTCGATCAGCTTGGCCAGCACCGGCGGCGTCGCGTAGCTCGGGAAGAACGGATCGTCGGCGAGGTTGTCCTGCAGCGTCTTGACGACATGCGCCATCGTGTCGAGGCCGACCACGTCCGCGGTGCGGAAGGTGCCCGAGCTCGCGCGGCCCATCTTCTTGCCGGTCAGGTCGTCGACCACGTCGTAGGTCAATCCGAAGTTCTCGGCTTCCTTGATCGTCGCCAGCATGCCGGCGATGCCGACGCGGTTGGCGATGAAGTTCGGCGTGTCCTTCGCGCGCACGACGCCCTTGCCGACCGCGGTGGTCACGAAGGTCTCGAGCTGGTCGAGGATCTCCGGGCGCGTCGTCGGGGTCGGGATCAGCTCGACCAAATACATGTACCGCGGCGGGTTGAAGAAGTGGATGCCGCAGAAGCGCGGCTTGATCTCTTCAGGCAGCACCTCGGACAGCTTGGTGATCGACAGGCCCGAGGTGTTGCTCGCGACGATCGCGTGCGGTGCGATGAACGGCGCGATCTTCTTGTACAGGTCGAGCTTCCAGTCCATGCGTTCGGCGATGGCCTCGATGATCAGGTCGCAGTCTTTCAGCAGCTCGCTGTGCTCTTCGTAGTTGGCCTGCTGGATCAGCGCGGCGTCTTCCGGAATGCCGAGCGGCGACGGCTTCAGTTTCTTCAGGCCCTCGACGGCCTTCGTGACGATGCCGTTCTTCGGACCTTCCTTGGCCGGCAGGTCGAACAGCACGACCGGCACCTTGACGTTGACCAGGTGGGCGGCGATCTGCGCGCCCATCACGCCGGCGCCGAGGACGGCGACCTTGCGGACGTTGAAGCGACTCATGTTTCTTCTCCTTTGATGGTGTTTACTCGACGCGGACCCAGGTCTGCGTGCGGCCGAACAGCGGCGCGCCGACGTAGCCTCGAACTTCCAGTTTCCTGCCGCCCTCGACCGGCTTCAGGCGCAGCTTGTAGGTCTTGCCGTTGGCCGGGTCGAGGATCGTGCCCCCGTCCCACAGGCCGTCGGTGTCGGCGCTCTTCTTCGCGCCGCGGATGATCGGCAGGCCGACCAGCGGCTGGCCCTTGCGGTCGTCGCTGCATTCGTCGCAGACGGCGTCCTGCTTCGCGTCGGGGTCCAGCAGCTTCTCGAGCTTGCCGCTGAGCACGCCGTCGGTGTCGACGATGCGCACCAGCGAGCGCTCCTTCTTCGTGCTGTCGTCGATCGTCTTCCACAGGCCCGCAGGCGTGGCCTGGGCCTGCGCGCCCGCCACGGCCAGCGTGGCGGCGAGTGCCAGCAGCAGTCTTTTCATCGCTTGTCTCTCCTGATTGTTCTTGATTCGATCGATGGCCGGCCGGGCCTCAGAACAGCGCCTCGTCCATCTCCATCAGCGGCTTCAGGCCGGAGCGCGCGGTGCGGATCAACGACGCGGTCTCGGGCAGCAGCTTCGCGTAGTAGAAGCGCGCGGTCGCGAGCTTGGCCTTGTAGAACGGGTCGCCGCCGTCGAGCTTGGCCAGCGCCACCTTGGCCATGCGGGCCCAGAAGTACGCGAACACCAGGTGGCCCGCGACGCGCAGGTAGTCGACCGCGGCGGCGCCCACTTCGTCGGCGTTGCCGAACGCCTTCATGCCGAGTTCGGTGGTCAGCTTGGTGACCTTGTCGCCCAGCTCGGCGAGCGGGTTCACGAACTCCTGCATCGCCTCGTTGGTGCCTTCTTCCTCGACGAACTCCTGCACCAGCTTGCCGAACTTCTTCAGCTTGGCGCCGTTGTCCGACAGGATCTTGCGGCCCAGCAGGTCCAGCGACTGGATCGTGTTGGTGCCCTCGTAGATCATGTTGATGCGGGCATCGCGCACGTACTGCTCCATGCCCCATTCCTTGATGTAGCCGTGGCCGCCGAACACCTGCATGCAGTGCGAGGTCGCGATCCAGCCGTTGTCGGTGATGAAGGCCTTGATGATCGGCGTGATCAGCGCGACCAGGTCGCCGCAGTCCTTGCGCACGTCCTCGTCGTCGGACGACAGCTCCTTGTCGAGCTGCAGCGTGGTCCACATCGCGAGCGCACGGCCGCCTTCGGCGTAGGCGCGCGCGGTCAGCAGCATCTTGCGCACGTCGGGGTGCACGATGATGGTGTCGGCCGGCTTGTCGGGGTTCTTCGGGCCCGACAGCGCGCGCATCTGGATGCGCTCTTTCGCATAGGCCACGGCGTTCTGGTAGGCCACCTCGGTCAGGCCCAGCGACTGCATGCCGACGCCGAGGCGGGCGGCATTCATCATCACGAACATCGCCGCCAGGCCCTTGTTGGGTTGGCCGACCAGCGTGCCGACGGCGCCTTCGAGCACCATCTGCGCGGTCGCATTGCCGTGGATGCCCATCTTGTGCTCGAGGCCGCCGCACCAGATGCCGTTGCGCGAGCCGATCGAGCCGTCGGCATTGACGTTGAACTTCGGCACCGCGAACAGCGAGATGCCTTTCGAGCCGGCCGGCGCGTCCGGCAGGCGCGCCAGCACCAGGTGGATGATGTTCTCGGCCAGGTCGTGCTCGCCGGCGGAGATGAAGATCTTGTTGCCGGTCAGCTTGTAGCTGCCGTCGGCCTGCGGTTCCGCCTTCGTGCGCAGCAGGCCCAGGTCGGTGCCGCAGTGCGGCTCGGTCAGGCACATCGTGCCGGTCCACACGCCGCTGGTCAGCTTCGGCAGGTACAGCGCCTTCTGCGCGTCGGTGCCGTGCGCATGCAGCGCCTCGTAGGCGCCATGCGACAGGCCAGGGTACATGGTCCAGGCCTGGTTGGCCGAGTTCAGCATCTCGTAGAAGCACTGGTTCACGACGTGCGGCAGGCCCTGGCCGCCGAAGGCCGGGTCGCAGCTCAGCGCCGGCCAGCCGCCTTCGACGTATTGCGCATAGGCCTGCTTGAAGCCCTTCGGCGCGGTGACCTCGTGCGTGGCCTTGTCGAGCGTGCAGCCCTCTTCGTCGCCGCTCTGGTTCAGCGGGAACACCACCTGCGATGCGAACTTGCCGCCCTCTTCGAGCACCGCGTTGATCGTGTCGAGGTCGATGTCGGCATGCGCCGGCAAGGCCTTCAGTTCGTCGACCACGTTCAGCACTTCGCTCATCAGGAACTGCATGTCACGCAACGGAGGGGTGTACTGGGCCATCGAAAAAACTCCTGGGAAAGAATTGGGAAATCGTGGGTTCAGCGGCGCGCGGCGCGCACCGGCTTGTCGGAAGGGGCGGCGGCATCGAGCGCCGCATCGACGGCGTAGTGGCCGATCACGCGCTCGAAGGCGTTGCGCGCGCGGTCGAGCGCGCCGGGGATGCGCAGGAAGCGCGCATCGTGGTGCAGCGCGAGGATCAGGCCGTGGATCTCGAACAGCATCTGCAGCGGATCGGTGTCGGGCCGCAGCTGGCCCTCGTCGACCGCGATGCGGATCGCCTTCTCCAGCGCGGTGTGCCAGGCCTGCACCATGGTCGCGAGCGCGTCGCGCACCGGGCCCGGCCGGTCGTCGAACTCGACCGCGCCGCTGATGTAGATGCAGCCCGAGTCCAGCTCGACCGACACCCGCTTGACCCAGCGCTCGAACAGTGCGCGCAAGCGGGGCAAACCCCTGGCCTCGCGCACGGCAGGGAAAAACACTTCTTCCTCGAACTTGGCGTGATACTCGCGGATCACGGAGATCTGCAGTTCTTCCCGGGAGCCGAAGTGCGCGAAGACGCCGGACTTGCTCATCTGCGTGACCTCGGCCAGCGCCCCGATCGACAGGCCTTCCAGCCCCATCGATGACGCCAGGCCGAGCGCGGCTTCGAGAATCGTCGCCCGCGTCTGCTGGCCCTTCTGCAGGGTCTTCGAGACATCGCGGGCCGGGCGGCCGGTGACGGTCGCTGCCATGTTCACGGGTGTATCGGTTGTGTCGCTCACGGTGCATCCACAAAATCGAACGGTCGTTCTATTTTGCAGGTTCCGAGCCGATCACGCGCTGCTATTTCGAGCAAGCCGTCTGTTTTTATAGGGTTTAGTGCCTAGAAAGCGACGGGGACCGGCGTCGCCCCGGGTTAACCCGGATCGCCGGTTATCGCCGCTGCCGGTGATCGGCGTGTGACAGCGTGTGCTTGTGGCGCCGATGCACTGCAGTATTCGCGCCACGGTTGAGCGAACCGCGTTGATTGGATTACGCTGCGGGGAAGGAGATCATCCGTGGAAGTGCTCCAGCTCGATGTGTCCGGCCGCCCTCAGTCGTGGATTTCAGCGAAGGAAGCGGCCATCCTCTACGCCAGCGACGGCGTCGCATGGACGCTGGGCGATGCGTTCTACGTGCTGCGCGGCGGCATGCAGCGGCGCACGGGCCTGCAATCGCGCATCGAGGTGCACCCGATCGTCGCGGTGCGCGGCGCGGTCCCGAGCCGGGCCTGGCGCCAGACGCCTGCACTGTCGAACCCGAAGCTGTTTGCCCGCGACCGGCAGGTGTGCGCCTACTGCGCCGGGTGTTTCCATGCGGACGACCTGACCCGCGAGCACATCATCCCGACCTCGCGCGGCGGCGTCGACAGCTGGATGAACTGCATCACCGCGTGCCGGGCCTGCAACGGCCACAAGGGCAACCGGATGCCGGAAGAAGCGCACATGTCGCTGATGTACCTGCCCTACGTGCCGAGCCTGCACGAGGACATGATCCTGCGCGGCCGGCGCATACTGGCCGACCAGATGGAATTCCTGCTCGCAAGCGTTCCGCGACATAGTCGACTGCGAGCCTGACTTCCGCTTTCTTTACATCGCCGCCGCGGAACTCGCCGCCCGGCCGACTCGTCCATGCAGATGAGCAATGAGGAGTGACCCCATGAACAAGCTTTTGATCGCCGTGGCCGTGGCCGCCACCTTGAGCGCCTGCGCCACCAGCAGCCCCGATGTCGTCTCGCGCAATGAAGCGCAGCGGCTGTCGCAGATCCAGGATGCCACCGTGCTGTCGGTGCGGCCGGTCGTGATCGACGGCTCGCAATCCGGTGCCGGCGCGGTGACCGGCGGCGTGGTCGGCGGCATCGCCGGTGCATCGGTCGGCGGGCACCGCGAAGCGGTCGCCGTCGGCGTGCTCGCCGCGGTGGCCGGTGCGGTGGTCGGCAACGCGATCGAGCGCGCCGGCACCCGCGAAGAGGCACTCGAGATCCTGGTGCAGCTGCGCAACGGCGAACGCCGCTCGATCGTGCAGGCCAAGGGCAACGAGACGCTGACCCCGGGCGAACCGGTGATCCTGGTGTCGACGAACGGCAAGACGCGCGTGATGCGCGCCCCGGCCGTCACGCAACCGGCACCGGTGCCGGCCGCACCGTCGACCCAGGGCTGAGACGCTCGAACCTGAAGCGCCTGCGCCGGGTCAGCCGCGCAGGCGAGTCAGCAGCCCGGCGGTCGAGCCGTCGAGCCCCGCGGTGTCGCCGGACGCGAGCCGCGGCAGCAATTCGTTGCACAGCGCCTTGCCGAGCTCGACGCCCCACTGGTCGAAGCTGTTGATGCGCCACAGCGCGCCGCTGACGAACACCCGGTGCTCGAACAGCGCGATCAGCGCCCCGAGGCTGCGCGGCGTCAGCTCGTCGAGCAGCAGCGTCGTGCTGGGCCGGTTGCCCGGAAACGTGCGGTGCTTCGCGAGCGTCAACGGGTCGAGCGTGGCCGATGCCGTCGGCGCCTTCTCCTTCATCGCCTGCTCGGTGGTCTTGCCGACCATCAGCGCCTGTGCCTGCGCGAGCCCGTTGGCCAGCAGCTTGGTGTGCAGGTCGCTCAGCGAATGCGTCGGCCGCTTGACGAGCAGGAACTCGACGGGGATCACGTCGGTGCCCTGGTGCAGCATCTGGAAATAGGCATGCTGCCCGTTGGTGCCGGGCTCGCCCCACACGACCGGGCTGGTGCCGAACGGCAGCGCTTCGCCGTCGATGTCGACGCGCTTGCCATTGCTCTCCATCTCCAGCTGCTGCAGGTAGGCCGGCAGCCGCTTCAGGCCCTGGTGGTACGGCGCCATGCTGCGGCTGGTGAAGCGGTGGAAGTTGCGGTACCAGACGTCGATCAGGCCCTGCAGCACCGGCAGGTTCTTCTCGAGCGGCGCCTGCGCGAAGTGCTGGTCCATCGCGTGCGCGCCGGCCAGCAGGCCGCGGAAGTTGTCGGCGCCGATGGCCAGCGCGATCGGCAGCCCGATCGCCGACCACAGCGAGTAGCGCCCGCCGACCCAATCCCAGAAGCCGAAGGTGGTGGTAATGCCGAATTCGGCCGCCGCGCGCACGTTGGTGGTGGTCGCGACGAAGTGCTTGTGGATCTCTTCGCCGCCCTGCGCGAGGAACCAGGCCTTCGCGGCATGCGCGTTGGCCATCGTCTCCTGCGTCGTGAAGGTCTTGCTCGCGACGATGAAGAGCGTTTCCTGCGGCTTCAGCCGGCGCAGCACCGGCGCGATGTCGTGGCCGTCGACGTTCGAGACGAAGTGGAACGCGATGCCCGGATGGACGAAGGTGTCCAGCGCCGGCACCACCATCTGCGGGCCGAGGTCGGAACCGCCGATGCCGATGTTGACGACATGGCGGATGCCGCTGGCCGCGGTGTCGCGCACCGTCTCGGCATAGGCGAGCATTGCGTCGAGCACCGCATGGACCTCGTGGCCGAACGGCGACGCGCCTTCGGGTGCGCGCAGCGCCACGTGCTGCACCGCCCGCCCTTCGGTGACGTTGACCGGGTCGCCGCGCAGCATCGCATCGCGCTGCGCCTCGATCCCGCATTCGCGCGCCAGGTCGACGAGGAACTTCAGCGTGGCGGTGTCGACGCGGTTCTTCGACAGGTCGGCGAAGATCTCCGGCGCCTCGACGCTCAGCGACGCGAAGCGGTTCGCGTCGCGCGCGAACGCCTCGCGGATGTCGAAGTCGCGCCCGTGCGCTTCGAAGTGGCCTGACAGCGCAGCCCAGGCCGATGTGCGGTCGCAGCGCGGGAAGCCGCTCATTTCAGGCCTTCAATGAGCTTGTCGAGCTTGCCGGCGTCGACTGCGAAGGCGCGGATGCCTTCGGCCAGTTTCTCGGTCGCCATCGCGTCGTCGTTCAGCGCGAAGCGGAAGCTCGGCTCGTTGAAGGTGGCCGCATGCAGCGTCGCGCCCTTGGCCTTCGCCGGGTCGAGCTGGCGGGTGATCGGCTCTTCGCTCGCCTGCATCTGCGCGAGCAGCTCGGGGCTGATCGTCAGCAGGTCGCAGCCGGCCAGCGCGGTGATCTGGCCGACGTTGCGGAAGCTCGCGCCCATCACCTCGGTGGCGATGCCGAACTTCTTGAAGTAGTTGTAGATGTGGGTCACCGACTTGACGCCCGGGTCGTTGGGACCGGCGTTCGCGGCTTCGTCCCACTGGCTGCCGGCCGACTTCTTGTACCAGTCGTAGATGCGGCCGACGAACGGCGAGATCAGCTTGACGCCCGCATCGCCGCAGGCCACCGCCTGGCAGAACGAGAACAGCAGCGTCAGGTTGCAGTTGATGCCGTCGCGCTGCAGGATGCGCGCCGCCTGGATGCCTTCCCAGGTGGACGCGAGCTTGATCAGCACCCGCTCGCGGCCGATGCCCGCGGCTTCGTACAGCTCGATGATGCGGCGCGCCCGCGCGACGCTGCAGGCGGTGTCGAAGCTCAGCCGCGCATCGACCTCGGTCGAGACGCGGCCCGGCACCACCTTCAGGATCTCCTGGCCGAAGCGCACCAGCACCTGGTCGACGATGCCTTCGAGCGGCAGGCTCTTGTGCTGGGCCACCGTCTCCTTCAGCAGCGGCGCGTAATCGGCGTGCTGCACCGCTTTCAGGATCAGCGACGGGTTGGTGGTCGCGTCCTTCGGCGCGAACTGCGCCAGTTGCTTGAAGTTGCCCGTGTCGGCGACAACGGCGGTGTACTGCTTGAGCTGGTCGATTTGATTCATGGCAAGACGCTGTTGAGCACAGGGACGAAATTAGAACCCGGCCGACGTGACACATGCGCACGCGACCCACCGTTTGTTGTCGGAACGTAACCCGAAGTTCCGCACGCCGCATGATGCACCTTCGATGTCCGCCTCGCGCAGCCTGGGTTTCGTTGACGCTGCCGGGAAACTTGGGCATGATCCGACGTGAAACTAAATTACATCCGCCGGCGGCTTCGCGGGCGATATCCGACTGAGGCAAGGCATGTCTTTCGATCTCGTTTTCTTCGGCGGCACCGGCGACCTGACGTGGCGCAAGCTGATGCCGGCGCTGTTCCAGGCCTTCCGCCACGGCAAGCTGCCGGCCGGTGGCCGCATCCTGGCGGTGGCGCGCGACGAGCAGAGCGACGACAAGTACCGCGCGTGGCTGAAGGATCGTTTCCAGGAGGTCGAAGGGGCCAAGCGCCCGACCGACGAGGAGTTCGCCCGCTTTGCCGACATGCTGCACTACCGGCGCATGGACCTGTCGCAGCCGGAGCACTATGCCAAGCTGAAGACCTGGCTGGAAGAGCGCAATGCCGACACCGCGGTGCTGTACCTCGCGACCAGCCCGCACCTCTTTCCGCAGATCTGCGAGCAGCTCGGCGTGGCCGGCCTGAACACGCCGCGCATCCGCGTCGTGCTCGAGAAGCCGCTGGGCCATGACCTGAAGAGCGCGCAGGAGATCAACCGTGTCGTGCGCTCGGTGTTCAGCGAAACGCAGGCTTTCCGCATCGACCACTACCTCGGCAAGCCGTCGGTGCAGAACCTGATGGCGCTGCGCTTCGGCAATGCGCTGTTCGAACCGCTGTGGCGCCGCGAGAGCATTGCCAACATCCAGATCACGCTGGCCGAGGCGATCGGCGTCGGCACCCGCGGCGACTTCTACGACCGCACCGGCGCGCTGCGCGACATGGTGCAGAACCACGCGCTGCAGCTGCTGACGATGATCGCGATGGAGCCGCCGTCGCGCAACGATGCCGACGCGATCCGCGACGAGAAGCTGAAGGTGCTGCGCTCGCTGAAGCCGTTCACCGAAGAGAGCGTCGGGCGCGACGTGGTGCGCGGCCAGTACCGCGCCGGCACCGCCGGCGGGCAGCCGGTGGTCGGCTATTCGCAGGAGGTCAAGGTGCCCGCGGGCAGCCAATGCGAGACCTTCGTCGCGCTGCGCACCGAGGTGCAGAACTGGCGCTGGGCCGGCGTGCCCTTCTACCTGCGCACCGGCAAGCGGCTGGCCGCGCGCGACGCGCAGATCGTCGTCAATTTCCGCCCGACGCCGCACAGCATCTTCCCGGGCCACAACCAGCCGAACAAGCTGGTGATCAACCTGCAACCGGAAGATGGCCTCGAACTGCACCTGCTGGCCGCCAAGGGGACCGGGCAGCAGGAGCAGCTGGCGCCGGTGTCGCTGGACCTGGACTTCGACAAGGCCTTCGCCGAGAACCGCGTGGGCGCCTACGAGCGCCTTCTGCTGGACGCGATCGCCGGGCGGTTGAACCTGTTCGTGCGCAGCGACGAGCAGGAGCAGGCCTGGCGCTGGGTCGAGCCGATCCTGGACGCCTGGAGCAAGGACACCACCGGCCCGCGCCCGTACGCGGCGGGCACCTGGGGCCCGGCGGCCGCGAGCGCGCTGGTCGCGCGCGACGGCTTCGCGTGGTCCGAAGAACAGTAAGCCCCTTTGTCATCGCCCTCGACCATGCTGGACCGCATCCGCGCCTCGATCCCGGCGCTTCCCCCTGCGGAACAGCGCGTCGCGAAGCTGGTGCTGGCCGACGCCCGCAGCTTCGCGAGCCTGCCGGTCAGTGAGCTGGCCGACCGGGCGCACGTCAGCAAGCCGACGGTGGTGCGCTTCTGCCGCAGCGTCGGCTACGACGGGCTGGCCGACTTCAAGCGCAAGCTGGCCGGCAGCGTCAACGAAGGTGTGCCCTTCGTGCACCGCGCGGTCGACGAGGACGACAAGCCGGGCGACATCGTCGTGAAGGTGGTCGACAACGCGGTCAGTGCGCTGTTGAAGTACCGGAACGACGCCGCCAGCCTGGCGTTCGATCGCGCGATCACGGTGTTGACCGAAGCCGGCCGTGCCGGGCGGCGCATCGAGTTCTACGGGGTCGGCAATTCGGGCATCGTCGCGCAGGACGCGCAGCACAAGTTCTTCCGGCTGGGCGTCAATGCGCTGGCCATCAGCGACGGCCATGTGCAGGTGATGAGTGCGACGATGCTGCAGCCGGGCGACTGCGTCGTGATCATCTCGAATTCCGGCCGCAGCCGTGACCTGATCGACGTGGCCGACATCGCGCGCAAGAAAGGTGCGACGACGATCGTGATCACCGCGAGCGGTTCGCCGCTGGCGCAGATCGGTCAGTCGGGCAGCAACCAGATCCTGCTGGCGGCCGATCATCCGGAAGACTACGACCGCTACAGCCCGATGGTGTCGCGGCTGCTGCACTTGATCGTGATCGACATCCTGACCACCGGCGTCGCGCTGCGCCTGGGCAGCGAGCTGCGGCCGATGCTGCAGGAGATCAAGCGGAACCTGCGGGCGAAGCGGTACGCGCAGGCTGAGTAGCTTCGGCGTTCGGGTGCGGCAAAGGTGCGGATGGGGAGGCTGGGGCTCGCCGGTCGGTGCGGTCATCGCCCCTGGCGGGGCAATGACTTCCCTCCGCCCTGATTGGCGCTCCCCAGCCTCCCCACCCGCACCTTTGCAAACACCACAGCTCTTTGCGGGAGTTGGGGAAGAGACTGAAGTGACCGACGAGCATGCGAGCGCCCGCACGCTCGTCGGTCACTGCAGTCTTTTCCCCCCAAAAGAGCAGGTGGTGTTGAGCGGCGGGTGAGGGGATGGGGTGGGGGCGATTTCTGAGGCGACGGAGAAGATCGGCTTTGGGGATGGCGCGCGCCAGCGCGCTTCGTGGACTGACTCGCCGGCACTGTTTGACCACAGCGAACGAAGTGAGCGGAGGGAGTTTGCCGGCGCATCCCCAAAGCCGATCTTCTCCGTGGAGTCGGCCCGCCAGGGCCGACCGCCGAGGCATGAGCCCCCACCCCATCCCCTCACCCGCCGCGACGCTGCGGACTACGCGGCAGTCTTCAGCAGCAACCCATCAACACCATAGAGCCGAGCCAGCTCCGCCAGCTTCGCCGGTGCATTGCGCACCGCGAAGCCCTTGCCGAAGGCCTGGGCCAGCCGCTGGCACTCCAGCAGCACGGCCAGCGCCGCCGAATCGAATTGCGCCAAGCCCGAGGCGTCCACCGTCACGGTGGGCTCGGACTGCGTCTTCACTTCCTGCTGCAAGGCCTGCGACAGCATGCGCTGCGTATCGCGGGCCTCGCGCGTCGTCACGGTGGCGGGCAGCAGCAGCATGCGGGCCTCAGCTCTTGCCGCCGCCGGCCGACTTGTTGCGCTCGATCAGCTTGGCGATCAGGCCGTCGATGCCGCCGGCACCGATCTCCTGCGCGAAGCTGTTGCGGTAGTTCTCGACCAGCCACACGCCGAGCACGTTGACGTCGTAGATCTTCCAGCCGTCAGCGGCCTTCTCGAGGCGATAGTCGAGCTGGATCGGATCGCCCTTGCCGCGGATCTCGGTGCGCACGATCACCTCGGTGTCCGCCGGCGTCGAACGCATCGGCTTCAGCTGCACCGTCTGGTCGCGCACCTGCGCGAGCGCACCGGAATACGTGCGCACCAGCAGCGTCTTGAACTCGTCCTGCAGCTTCTTCTGCTGCTCGGGCGTGGCCTGGCGCCAGTAGCGGCCGACGGCCGAGGCCGTCATGCGCTGGAAGTTGACATGCGGCATCACCTTGGCTTCGACCAGCGCCGAGACCTTCTGCACGTCGCCGGCCTGGATCGACTTGTCGGCCTTCGCCGCATCGAGCACCTCGGACGACACCTGCTTGACGAGCTGGTCCGGCGCCTGCTGCGCGAACGTGGCGGCACTGGCGACCAGCAGCGTGGCGGCGGAGATCCATCTGACGATTTGTCGGCTGAGCATCTGTGGTTCCTTTCTGGGAAGAGCCTCGCAGCTCGGTGCGGGCACGTTAACCGGAGTTCGCGGCGCCTGCGCCGCGGCCCGGTATGACCTCAACGGCGACGGGTGTCTGCCGGTTGGCCGCCGGATCGTTTCCGGCAGGTGAAGTTCATGGCTTGGGTCCCGACGCAGGCGCCGCCGGTGCAGGGGCGGAAGCCCCGTCAGCCGCGGCCGCGGGCGCGTCGGCTGGCACCGCATCCTGGTCGTAGCGTTCGTCCTTCGATTCCGGCACCTCGCCGTCGTAGACCAAGCTGCGTCGGCGCTGCAGGTAGGCGTCGCGGATGAAGGTGTACTTGTCGAGCGCGATGTCGTCGAGCATGCCGGTCGCGCCGAGCAGCGCGGCACGCTCGTTGACGAAGCCGACGCCGACCACGGCGTAGCGGGCCAGGCTGTCGTTGAAGGCCAGCGCCGGCGACACCGAGCGGTCGACCGGCAGCGCGAACGAGTCGCGCAGCGTCGACGGCCCGAAGAACGGCCACACCACGTACGGGCCCGACGGCACGCCCCAGCGGCCGAACGTCTGCCCGAGGTCCTCGTTGTGCCGGTCCAGCCCCATCTCGGTCGCGACGTCGAAGAAGCCGCCGAGGCCGAAGATCGTGTTGGTGGTCACGCGCATCACGTCCTGCATGCCGTCGTTGACCTTGCCCTGCAGCACGTTGTTGAACGCCGACCACAGGTCGGACACGTTGCCGAAGATGTTGCTGATGCCACGGCGCGTCGGCTGCGGCACCACATCGCGGTAGGTGGTGGCCACCGGCTTCAGCACCGCAGTGTCGAGCGTGTCGTTGAAGTTGTAGACCTTGCGGTTCCAGCTCTCCCACGGGTCGACGCGCTGCACCGGCTTGCCGTCGGGGCCGGGCGCGGTGGTCGCGCAACCGGTCAGCAGCGCGAGCCATGCCAGCGCGAGGCCGGCGAAGGCCAACCGCAACGGTGACTGCCAAGCCCGCAGGTTCACTTCTTCGCTCCGCTGGCCGGCGCCGCCGCGGCGGCCGGGGCGCCGGAATCGGCAGCCTTGCTGTACAGGAACTGGCTGATCAGGTTCTCGAGCACCACCGCCGACTGCGTCTGGCTGATGACGTCGCCGGCCGCGAGGTTCTTCTCTTCGGCGCCGGCCTCGAGGCCGATGTACTGCTCGCCGAGCAGGCCTGACGTGAGGATCTTGGCCGAGCTGTCCTTCGGGAACGCGAACTTCTTCTGCAGCTGCAGCACGACGCGCGCCTGGTAGCTCTTGTCGTCGAAGCCGATCGACTCGACCCGGCCCACGACCACGCCGGCGCTCTTGACCGCCGCGCGCGGCTTGAGCCCGCCGATGTTGTCGAACTTGGTGATCACCGTGTAGGTCTCGTCGAAGTTCAGGCTCAGCAGGTTGCCGGCCTTCAACGCGAGGAACAACACCGCTGCCGCGCCGATCAGCACGAACAGGCCCACCCACACATCGTGACGAGATTTCTGCATCGTCGCCTCTTTCTTCAAATCGAGAACATCATGGCCGTGAGCACGAAATCGAGCCCCAGCGTTGCAAGCGATGCCATCACGACGGTGCGCGTGGTGGCGGCGGAAACGCCTTCAGGCGTCGGCTTGCAGTTGTAGCCCTGCAGCAGCGCGATGAAGGTGACGGTGAAACCGAAGACGACGCTCTTGATCACGCCGTTGCCGACGTCGGCCCAGACATCGACCCCGCCCTGCATCTGCGACCAGAACGAGCCGGCGTCGATGCCGATCAGCGGCACCGCGACCAGCCAGCCGCCGAGGATGCCGACCGCGCTGAACACCGCCGCGAGGAACGGCATCGCGATCACGCCGCCCCAGAAGCGCGGTGCGAGCACGCGCTTGACCGGGTCGACCGCCATCATCTCCATCGCGGCGAGCTGCTCGCCGGCCTTCATCAGGCCGATCTCGGCCGTCAGCGAGGTGCCGGCGCGGCCGGCGAACAGCAACGCGGTCACGACCGGGCCCAGCTCGCGCACCAGCGACAGCGCGACCAGCAGGCCCACCGCCTCGGCCGAGCCGTAGCGCTGCAGCGTGTAGTAGCCCTGCAGCGCCAGCACGAAGCCGACGAAGAGACCCGACACCGTGATGATCGACAGCGAGCGGTTGCCGAGGAAGAACACCTGGTCGCTGACCAGGCGCGGGCGCGCGAAGCTCGCGCTGCCGAGGCCGCCGAGCCGGAAGAACAGCCGCGCGGCGTCTCCGATGCCGGCGAGCTTGCTGCGCACCGCGAAGCCGATGTCGGCGGGGTTGTACCAGCTCATCGGGCCGCTCCTGCGCCGAAGTCTTCTTCGACCGACACGGCCGGGTAGTGGAAGCGCACCGGCCCGTCGGTCTGCGCGTTGACGAACTGCTGCACCAGCGGGTCGTCGCTCGCGCGCATCTCGGCCGGCGAGCCCTGGGCCGCGATCTTGCCGTTGGCGACGAACACGATGTGGTCGGCGATCAGGAAGGTCTCGGCCACGTCGTGCGAGACGACGATGCTGGTGACGCCGAGCGCGTGGTTCAGGTCCTTGATCAGCGTCGCCGCGACGCTCATCGAAATCGGGTCGAGGCCGGCGAACGGCTCGTCGTACATGATCAGGTCGGGGTCGAGCGCGATCGCGCGCGCCAGCGCGACGCGGCGCGCCATGCCGCCGGACACCTGCGACGGCAGCAGGTCGCGTGCGCCGCGCAGGCCGACCGCGTTGAGCTTCATCAGCACCAGGTCGCGGATCATCGACTCGCCGAGGTTGGTGTGCTCGCGCAGCGGGAACGCGACGTTGTCGAACACCGACAGGTCGGTGAACAGCGCGCCGAACTGGAACAGCATGCCCATGCGCCGGCGCATCGCGTGCAGGCCCTGTGCATCGAGCGTCGCGATGTCGACGCCGTCGAACAGCACCTGGCCCTTGATCGGCTGCAGCTGGCGCCCGATCAGGCGCAGCACCGTGGTCTTGCCGCCGCCCGAGGTGCCCATCAGCGCGAGCACCTTGCCTCGCGGCACGCTGAGGTTGACGTTCTCGAGGATGATCCGGTCGCCGTAGCCGCACGTCACGTCGCGCAGCTCGATCAGGACAGGCGCGGCTGGCGCCGCGGTGGGGGGGGTCGACATGGATCGGAACCGGCGGCCCGTTGGGGCGGACGTCTGTAGCGAAGCCGCAATGATAGGGGAAAGCCCGCGCCCCTCGTTTCCGGCCCGTTGTCCGGTTTCATCGACAGACGGCGACTTCCGCCTGATGTCCGGCGCCCGCCTTGCAGGATGCACCACGGATAATTTGCGCAGAGGAAGGACCCATGGCCACCACACACTCCAACACAAATTACAGCATGCGACACGCCCGGCGCGCGCGCGGCTTCACCTTGATCGAGCTGCTGGTCACCCTGGTGGTCATGGCCATCCTGGTCACCATCGCCGCCCCATCGTTCAGCCGGTTGATCGCCTCGAACCGGCTGACGAGCCAGACCAACGAATTCATCCTCGCGCTGAACCTGGCACGCTCCGAGGCCACGCGGCGCGGGCAGCCGGTGACGCTGCTGGCCACGGCCACCGCCACCCCGGTGTTCCAGTCCGGCTGGCAGATTTTCACCGACGCCAACGGCAATGGCGCCAAGGGATCGACCGCTGAGGACGGCAACGTGCTCCGCGAAAGCGCGGCCGTGACGGGCAACACGACGATCACGCGCGTGACGAAGAGCGGCTCCACCTACCCCACGGCCACCGCCAGCGACACGCCCGACCGCATGTACCTGACGTTCAACGCCCTCGGCAGCAAGTTGTCCGGCGGGATCGCCTACTTCAAGGTCTGCGACTCGTCCATCTCGTCGCTGCCGGGCCGCGTCATCCAGGTGTCGCTGGTCGGCCGGGCCTCCCTCTATGCCAACAACGTTTCCTGCCCGTGACAAGGACTGGACTGACATGCAGCTGAATCGCAGCCCCCGCAAACGGCGCCAATCGGGCGTCAGCATGATCGAACTGCTGGTCGCGTTCGTGATCTTCTCGTTCGGCATGCTCGGCCTGGCCGGCCTGCAGAGCCGGACCCTCTCGTACAACCAGAGTTCGCTGTTCCGTTCGCAGGCCACCGCGCTGGCGGACGACATCCTCGACCGCATGCGCGTCGACCGCGACAACGCGCTGGCCCTGCGGTGGAACACCGAGCTCGCCAGCACGTCGTCGTCGATCACGCCGCTGACCTACATCTACCAGACGGACCTGAAGGACTGGAAGGAACAGATCGAAGCCCTGCTGCCGGACGGCAAGGGCCGCATCGCCGTGGCGGCCGACCGGTCGGTGACGATCGAGATCGAATGGCTCGACAACCGCACCGCGGATTCGCCGCGCCAGAGTTTCACCACCGTGAGCCGGTTTTGAAAGGGCTTCCCATGACATTGCAGACTTCCGCGCCGCCGCGGCTGCGCCAGGCCGGCTTCTCGCTGGTCGAAATGATGGTGGCCCTGACGCTGGGCCTCGTGCTGACCGGCGTGATGACCGCCGTCTACCTGACGAGCAAGAGCGCCACGCGGCGTGTCGACCAGCTGAGCACGCTGCAGCAGAACGTGCGGCTGGCCTTCCAGTTCCTGTCGTCGGACGCGCGCATGGTGGGCTACCAGGGCTGCTTCACGAACCGCACGTCCGGCTTCACGAATTCGCTGGCGGTCGGCCTGGCCACCAACTTCGCGGTCGGCGTCGAAGGCTACAAGTACAACCTCTCCGGATCGGCGCTGACGCTGAGCAGCAGCAACCCGGCGGATGTCACCACGGCCGCCTCGTGGGTCAACAACACCGCCGGGACGAGCAACACCATCCCGGTCACGTCGATCTCCAGCGTCGGCCTGACGCCCGGCAGCGACGTGCTCGTGATCCGGACGGTGTCCGGAGCTCCGATCCGCCTCACTGCCGCAGCCGTGGGTTCTGCGACGTCAGTGAGCATCGAGGACAACGGCGCGCCCGGAAAATGCCTCGATGGCACGACCAGCAAGGTGTCGGGCCTGTGCACCGGCAGCTATGCATTGATCGCCAACTGTTCGAGCGCCCAGGCGTTCCGGGTCTCTTCCGCCGCCACCACGCTGGGCGTGACCGGCGGCTTGAACGCCAGCAACGTCTATCCGCAGGCCTCCACCGAGGTGTTTCCGCTGCAGACCGTCGTCTACTACGTCAGGAGCTCGGGCAGCGGCACCGGTACGTCGCTCTACCGGCGCACCTTCGATGGCCAGACGACCACGCCCGGCGCGGCGGATACAGGCGTCGAGCAGGAACTGATCGAGGGCGTCGAGAACCTGCAGGTGCGCTTCGGCCTGGACACCACGACCGAGCCCGACGGCGTCATCGACGGCAGCTATGTGGCGGCGAACGCGGTCGGCGACTGGTCGCGCGTCCTCGCGGTGCGCATGAGCCTGTTGACCCACGGCCCTGCCGCCGCGGAAGCCGATGTGACGTTGCCTGCCACCGGCAAGGTCGGCGACGTCACCGTCACCTACCCGACCAGCGGAACGCGCTTCGACCGCCGCGTGTTCAGCACCACGGTCGCCGTCCGCAACAAGATCACCTACGCGTCGCCATGAAACTCAAGACCCTGAAGGCCGCCCGTCCCCAGCAGGGCGCGATCCTGATCATCATGATGGTGATGCTGGTGCTGATCACGCTGATCACCGTGTCGAGCCTGCGCTCGACGGCGCTGGACGAGCGCATGGCCGGCAACGCACGCGACCGCAACAAGGCCTTGCAGGCTGCCGAAGCGGCCGTCCGGGCCTGCCTGCTGCAGGCGACCTCGTCGCCGCCCACCTACCCGGCCAACAAGATCCTGCTGCCGACTTCTCCGCCAACGGCGGCCAACTGGGACACCGACGCCACGTGGACCGCCAGCGGCGTCGACGTGACGATGACGGGGGCCGGCCTCGCGTCCGACCCGCGCTGCCTGGTCGAGAACATCGGCGGCGGCACCAGTTTCAGGGTCACCGCACGCGCGGTCGGCGGCTCGGACCTCAGCGTCGTGATGCTGCAAGCCACTTATTCGGCGGACTGAGCGCAAGCCCGGTCGCCCCAACGGAGAACGATGATGAAAACCCCCTCCCGCCACTGGATGCAGCCAAAGCGCGTCGCCGCCGCGGTGATCCTGGAAGTGCTGCTGGTGCACGCCGTGTTTCCCGCCTACGCCACGGTGTCGCAGATCCCCGGCATCTATGTCCCGCCACCGTTGCCCAACGTGATGTACACGCTGGACGATTCCGGCTCGATGACCTCGGATGCGATCCCTGACTTCGCCCGCTGCACCGCCGGCATGCCCGACAGTTCGTCGCTGACCGACAGCTCCAATTGCGGTAAATGGAACGAAGGAGGCAACGGCTCGCAACTGCCGTCGATGTGGAAGAACGGTTCGGGATACCTGTCGACCACTTACTATCACAGCAACAACGCCATCGCGCGCTACATGCGTTCGTCGTCGGGCAACCCGCTCTACTACAACCCGAAGGTGACCTACCTGCCTTGGCCGGACGCGTCGGACGACACCAAGCGCATGGCCAATGCCAATGTCAAGGCGGTCAACATCGACGCCCTGGATCCGACGCAAACCGGCCGCCGGCTCGACCTGACGGTACAGCAAGGCAACGTCGGCTCCGCCAGCCAGGACGACAGTTACTGGCTCGCAACGTACTACGTCTACACCGACGATGTGGCGAACCCCTTGCCTGCGGCCAACCCGAACACGTCGCTCAACATGGCGTCGAAGTTCGTCAAATACGAGGTGAAGCCCGGCGTCGCCACTTACCCGCGCGACGCCGCGCGCACCGATTGCAGCGGCGCCACCTGCACCTACGCCGAAGAACTGCAGAACTTCGCCAACTGGCTGCAGTACTACCGCAGCCGCATGCTGATGGCCAAGGGCGGCGTGTCGGCGGCATTCGCGCAGCAAGGCACGAACCTGCGCGTCGGCTTCACGACCATCAACCAGAACAGTTCCACCCCGCGCCGGCCCGTGGCCCAGTTCAGCGGCAGCAACCGCAGCGGGTTCTACAGCGATCTCTACAAGATCGGCAACAACGGCAGCACGCCGTTGCGCCTGGCGATGGACAACGTCGGCAAGTACTTCCTGGGCACGACAACCGCGAGCCCGTGGGCCGAGGACACTTCCAAGCTGGCGGGCAGCGCGGACTCATGCCGCCGCTCCTTCCATATCCTGAGCACCGACGGCTTCTGGAACGGTTCCGACGCCAGTTCTCCCGCCAACAACAACAACGACAACTTCACCGGTTCGACCCCGGTGCCGTACGGCGGCACGGTCGGCTACCCCTATACCGACACCGGCACCGCGGGAACGCTGGCGGCCCGCTTCTCGGTCAGCCCGTTCAACGACAACAACACGGCCAACGTCAACACGCTGGCCGACGTGGCGGCGTACTACTGGAAGACCGACCTGCAGACCGGCGTCGACAACCGGATCTCGGCTTCGACCCGTGACCCGGCCTTCTGGCAGCACCTGACCACTTTCACCGTCGGCCTGGGCATCAGCGGGACCGGCAAGGTGCGACCGAAGACCGCCGCGACCGACACCAATGTGTTCGGGCAGTACATCGTGCCGCTGTCGACCTCGTCGACGTCTCCGTATTACCCGTACCGCGGGCAGACCTGGTTGTCGTCGCAGGGCCTGCGCGACCTGCTGGTGACGGACAAGGTCGAGATGATCTGGTCCCACGCGACCGGCGATTCCGCCGAGACCGGCGACGACCTGATCCACGCCTCGATCAACGGGCATGGACGTTATTTCTCGGCCACCAACCCGACCCAGCTGTCCGCCGGCATCGCGTCGGCGCTGAGCGAGGCCGTCAACCAGCCCCAGGCCACCGCGAACCTCGAAACCAGCACCGGTTCAGCGGCCGCGGGCACCCAGGTGTTCCAGGGCGTCTACAACCCCTATGGCTGGGCTGGCCGCCTGTACTCGTTCCCGCTCGCCGCCAACGGCACGGTGAACACCGACCCGACGAAGGCGAACTGGGAAGTGTCCAAGGCGATGCCGACCCCTGCCAATCGCAACATCTTCACCTGGAACCCGCTCGCGTCGCCGAAGGTCGCCGTGCCGTTCACCTGGGCCGGCCTCAACGGCACCCAGCGCACCGCGCTGGGCAACGACCAGAACGTGCTCGACTGGCTGCGCGGCAGCGGCACGAATGAGGCCCAGAACGGTGGCTCGTTGCGCGACCGCGTGCGCGACACCGCCACCAGCGGGGTGCTCGGCGACATCGTCGGCGGCGGCCCGATCAAGGGCCCCGATGACGGTGGCGGCTACCAGCGCATGAAGGCCGGTACGCCCGGCCAGGACAGCTACGCGGCATTCCGCTCGACCTCGTCGACCGCGCTCGACAACATGCGCTCGACGCTGTTCTTCGGTGCGAACGACGGCATGCTGCACGCCGTCAATACCGCCAACGGCGTCGAGCGCTTTGCTTTCGTGCCCAACTCGGTCTTCAGCGTGCCCCGCACGCTGTACTCGGGCAGCGTGCAGACGGTGCAGAAGCTGAAGACCTTGAGCGACCCGTCCTACAGCCACCTGTTCACCGTGAACGGTCCGCCGCAGCTCGCCGATGCGTACGTTGGCGCCTCCGTCCCGGCGTGGAAGACGGTGCTGGTGGGCTCCACCGGGGCCGGCGCGCGCTCGGTGTTCGGGGTGGACGTCACCAACCCGGCCGTCGGTACCGGCGGGTTCGGTGCCAGCAACATCATGTGGGAGTTCTCCGGCGACGACAGCACCAACACGAGCGCCGGCTACATGGGCAGCGTGATCGCCTACCCGCACGTGGCGCAGATGCGAGACGGCACCTGGGTCGCGATGTTCGGCAACGGCTACGACAGCGCCAACGGCCAGGCGACGCTGTTCCTGCTGAACCTGCAGACCGGCGCGATCGTCTGGCAGCAACCGGTCGGTACGACCGGCATCGGCAACGGCCTCAGCCAGCCGAACTTCCTGTTGAACGCGAACCGCGAAGTCGTGGCCATCTATGCCGGCGACCTGAAGGGCAACCTGTGGAAGTTCGACGTGGACGATGCGGTCCGCTCCAACTGGAAAGTTGCGTTCGGCGGCCAGCCGCTGTTCGCCGGCAGCGCCAACCAGCCGATCACGGTGATGCCGGAGATCAGCTTCCACACGAGCGCCGGTGGCCAGCTCATCACGTTCGGCACCGGCAAGCTCTACGAAACGGAAGACACCGCCAGCAGCGTGGCGACGAACGTCAACCTGAACACCCAGGCCATCTACGGCATCTGGGACAAGCCGGGAGCGACCGCCGGCATCAGCGGCACCTCGACGCTGGTGGCGCAGACCGTGACGGCGAGCACCTTCCCGTCGTTCCAGGGCACCAGCTCGAACACCGTCGACTGGTCGACCAAGCGTGGCTGGTACCTCAACCTGACCGCAGGCAGCGGCGAACGGGTCAACGTGAATCCCCAGCAGCAAGGGCGCGTGCTGTTCGTGGTCGCCAACACGCCGTCGACCCAGCCGTGCAGCGCCGGCGGCATCGCGCGCATCTTCACGTTGGACCCGATCACCGGCCAGGCGCCCACCTTCAGCGTGTTCGACGCCAATCGCGACAATTCGATCAACAGCTCCGATGCGGGCGCGAACGTGCGCCAGGTCGCCGGCGGCATCCTGTCGCTGCCGAAGATCCTCGGCAAGCAGACCGCCACCGGCATCACGCTCGAAGCCGCCACCAGCCGAGGCCAGACCGGCGCCAACCTGGGCGGTGTCGAGCTCGACAAGACCGTGCCCTGCACGGGCGGC
This sequence comes from Rhizobacter sp. SG703, assembly GCF_012275445.1. Lineage (GTDB taxonomy): Bacteria > Pseudomonadota > Gammaproteobacteria > Burkholderiales > Burkholderiaceae_C > Rhizobacter. The sequence continues at coordinate 103,278 of NZ_JAAZQK010000004.1, forward strand.
GGCACCGGGACGCTGGTGGCCGGCGTCTCCGACACGACCACGGCCAGCGAGAGCGTCAAGACCTGCGACGGGAAGGCCCGCGTGACCTGGCGCCAGATCCGATGAACCGCCACATCCACAGCACCGAGACTCCAGGGAACCTGATCATGCACCGCTACAGAACCAGCGCCGCCGGCTTCACCTTGATGGAGCTGATGATCACGGTGGCGATCGTCGGCATCCTCGCCGCCATCGCCTATCCGTCGTACACCGAGCAGGTCGCCCGAAGCCGGCGGGCCGATGCCAAGGCGGCATTGATGGACGCGGCGCATTGGATGGAGCGCCAGTACACGGTGAGCAGCAGCTATGCCGCCATCACCGATTCGTCGTTGCCGCCGTTGAGGTCGCCGTTGTCGAACTACTACACGCTGTCGCTCGGGACGGCTTCGGCAGCCTCGGCTCCGACCGCCTCCGCCTACTGGTTGCGGGTGGTGCCGAGGGGCACGATGAGCAACGACCGATGCGGCACGATGTCGATCGACAGCAAGGGCCTGCCCACCGTGTCGGGCACGCCGGGCCTGGACGGCTGCTGGAACCGCTGAAGGCACGAAGGGCGGCAGGCACTCGGCGCGCCTGCCGCCCTCGCTGACGTGTCGACTCTCCCGGCTCAGCGCGGCAGGTCGCTCGTCCCCATCAGGAACTCATCGACCGCACGGGCCGCCTGCCGCCCTTCGCGGATCGCCCACACCACCAGCGACTGGCCGCGGCGCACATCGCCGGCCGCGAACACCTTCGCGACGTTGGTGGCATAGCCCCCGGTGAAGTCGGTGCCGGCGCGCGCATTGCCGCGTGCATCCTTGTCGACCCCGAATGCATCGAGCACGCTCGCGACCGGGCTGACGAAACCCATCGCCAGCAGCACCAGGTCGGCCGGCAGCGTCTGCTCGCTGCCCGGCACCTCGGTCATCTTGCCGCCCTGCCACTCGACGCGCACCGCCTTCAGCGCCTTCAGCTTGCCCTTGTCCTTGCCTTCGCCGCCGATGAACTCCTTGGTGGCGATCGCGAACTCGCGCTCGCAGCCTTCTTCATGGCTGGAGCTGGTGCGCAACTTGATCGGCCAGTAGGGCCACACCAGCGGCTTGTCCTCCTGCTCGGGTGGCATCGGCAGCAGCTCGAACTGCGTGACGCTCTTCGCGCCGTGGCGGTTGCTGGTGCCCACGCAATCGCTGCCGGTGTCGCCGCCGCCGATCACGATCACGTGCTTGCCGTCGGCGCGCAACTGGCTCTTCAGCTTGTCGCCGGCATTCAACTTGTTCTGCTGCGGCAGGAACTCCATCGCGAAATGCACGCCGTCGAGCTCGCGCCCCGGCACCGGCAGGTCGCGCGACTGCTCGGCACCGCCGGCCAGCACGACCGCATCGAACTGCGCCTGCAGCTCGTCGGGCGCGATGCTCTCCTTCGCCCAGTTGGTCACCTTGCTGCCCTCGGGCAGCTTGCCGACGATCACGCCGGTGCGGAACTGCACGCCCTCGGCCTGCATCTGCTCGACACGGCGGTCGATGTGCGACTTCTCCATCTTGAAATCGGGGATGCCGTAGCGCAGCAGGCCGCCGACGCGGTCGTTCTTCTCGAACACCGTCACGTCATGGCCGACGCGTGCGAGCTGCTGCGCGGCGGCAAGGCCGGCCGGGCCGGAGCCGACGATCGCGACCTTCTTGCCGGTCTTTGCCTTCGGCGGCCGCGCCTTGACCCAGCCCTCTGCCCACGCGCGGTCGATGATCGCGTGCTCGATGCTCTTGATGCCGACCGCGTCGTCGTTGACGTTCAGCGTGCAGGCCGCTTCGCACGGTGCGGGGCAGATGCGCCCGGTGAACTCCGGGAAGTTGTTCGTCGAGTGCAGCACGTCGATGGCATTGCGCCATTCGTTGCGGTACACGAGGTCGTTGAAGTCCGGAATGATGTTGTTGACCGGACAGCCGTTGTTGCAGAAGGGCGTGCCGCAGTCCATGCAGCGCGCGGCCTGGATCTTCGACTCGTCCGCCTTGAGCCCGATCACGAACTCGTTGTAGTTCTTCAGGCGCGTCTGCACGGGCGCGTAGCCCTCTTCCAGGCGCTCGTACTCCATGAAGCCGGTGACTTTTCCCATGATCTCTTGCTACTCCGGTGGGTTGGGCTGGACCTGGCTCAGGCCTTGGCGCCACTCTTGGACTTGGGGGCGCTCTTCTCGACGACCTTCGCCTTCGCGATGGTGTCGCCGGCCTGCTTCGCCGCGTTGATCTCGCCGAGCGCGCGCTTGTACTCGCTCGGGAACACCTTCACGAACTTGCCGCGCGATTCGGCCCAGGTATCGAGGATCTCGCGCGCACGCAGGCTGCCGGTCCAGCGGTGGTGGTCGTCGAGCAGCTTGCGCAGGATCGCTTCGTCGGCTTGGCCGAGGTGCCACACCGCCTTGTCGACCGAGGCCTCCTGCTCGGCGGCCGGCAGCACCTTGTCGAGCTGCACCATCGCGGTGTTGCAGCGCTTCGAGAACTGGCCGTCTTCGTCGAACACATACGCGATGCCGCCGCTCATGCCGGCCGCGAAGTTGCGCCCGGTGCGGCCGAGCACCGCGACCGTGCCGCCGGTCATGTACTCGCAGCCGTGGTCGCCGGTGCCTTCGACGACCGCGGTCGCGCCCGACAGCCGCACCGCGAAGCGCTCGCCGGCAACGCCGCGGAAGAAGGCCTCGCCGCTGGTCGCACCGTACAGCACGGTGTTGCCGACGATGATGTTGCGCGTCGCGTCGCCTCGGAAGTCGATGCTCGGGCGCACCACCACGCGACCGCCCGACAGCCCCTTGCCGGTGTAGTCGTTCGCATCGCCGATCAGGTACAGCGTGATGCCCTTCGCGAGGAACGCGCCGAAGCTCTGGCCGCCGGTGCCCTCCATCTGCATGAAGATCGTGTGGTCGGGCAGGCCTTCGGGATGGCGGCGCACCAGCTCGCCCGACAGCATCGCGCCGACCGTTCGGTTGACGTTGCGCGTTTCCTCCATGAACTGCACCTTTTCGCCGCGCTCCAGCGCCGGCAGGCATTTCTGGATCAGCTTCACGTCGAGTGCGCGCGCGAGGCCGTGGTCCTGCTCCTCGACCTGGCGGCGCGCCACGTCGGCCGGGGCCGTCGGCAGGTGGAAGATGCGCGAGAAATCGAGCCCGCGCGCCTTCCAGTGCGAGATGCCCTTGCGGGTGTCGAGCAGGTCGGCGCGGCCGACCAGGTCGTCGAACTTGCGGATGCCCAGCTGCGCCATGATCTGGCGCGCTTCTTCGGCGATGAAGAAGAAGAAGTTGACGACGTGCTCGGGGCGGCCCTGGAATTTCTTGCGCAGCACCGGGTCCTGCGTGGCCACGCCGACCGGGCAGGTGTTCAGGTGGCACTTGCGCATCATGATGCAGCCCTCGACCACCAGCGGCGCGGTCGCGAAGCCGAATTCATCGGCGCCGAGCAGCGCACCGATCACCACGTCGCGCCCGGTCTTCATCTGGCCGTCGGCCTGCACCCGCACGCGGCCGCGCAGCCGGTTCAGCACCAGCGTCTGCTGCGTCTCGGCCAGGCCCAGCTCCCACGGCGTGCCGGCGTGCTTGATCGAGCTCCACGGCGAGGCACCGGTGCCGCCATCGTGGCCGGCGATCACGATGTGGTCGGCCTTGGCCTTGGCCACGCCGGTCGCGATGGTGCCGACACCGACTTCGGACACCAGCTTCACGCTGATGCTGGCGCGCTGGTTCGCGTTCTTCAGGTCGTGGATCAGCTGCGCCAGGTCTTCGATCGAATAGATGTCGTGGTGCGGCGGCGGCGAGATCAGGCCGACGCCCGGCACCGAGTAGCGCAGGAACCCGATGTAGTCGGTGACCTTGCCGCCCGGCAGCTGGCCGCCCTCGCCCGGCTTCGCGCCCTGCGCCATCTTGATCTGGATCTGGTCGGCCGACGACAGGTACTCGGCGGTGACGCCGAAGCGCCCCGACGCCACCTGCTTGATCTTCGAGCGCAGCGAGTCGCCCTCTTGCAGCTCGTAGTCGGCCTCGATGACCTTGTTCGCGATCACGTCGCTGACCTTGGTGCCGGCGGTGATCCTGATGCCCTTCAGCTCGTTGCGGTAGCGCGCCGGGTCTTCGCCGCCTTCGCCGGTGTTCGACTTGCCGCCGATGCGGTTCATCGCGACGGCGAGCGTCGCATGCGCCTCGGTGGAGATCGAGCCGAGCGACATCGCGCCGGTCGCGAAACGCTTGACGATCTCGGCGGCCGATTCCACTTCATCGAGCGGGATCGCCTTGGCCGGATCGACCTTGAACTCGAACAGGCCGCGCAGCGTCATGTGGCGGCGCGACTGGTCGTTCACCAGCTGGGCGTATTCCTTGTAGGTGTCGAACTTGTTCGCGCGTGCGCTGTGCTGCAGCTTCGCGATCACGTCCGGCGTCCACATGTGCTCTTCGCCGCGCACGCGCCAGGCGTATTCGCCGCCGGCGTCGAGCATGTTCTCGAGCACCGGGTCGTCGCCGAAGGCCGCGCGGTGCATGCGGATCGCCTCTTCGGCGACCTCGAACACGCCGATGCCGCCGACCTGGCTCGCGGTGCCGCGGAAGTACTGGTCGATCAGCGCCTTGTCGAGGCCGATCGCCTCGAAGATCTGCGCGCCGCAATACGACATGTAGGTCGAGATGCCCATCTTGGACATGATCTTCGACAAGCCCTTGCCGATCGCCTTCACGTAGTTGTAGATGGCCTTGTCGGCCGACAGCTCGCCCGGCAGCTCCTTGTGCAGGCCGATCAGCGTTTCCATCGCGAGGTAGGGGTGCACCGCCTCGGCACCATAGCCGGCCAGCACCGCAAAGTGATGCACCTCGCGCGCCGAGCCGGTCTCGACCACCAGGCCCGCGGTGGTGCGCAGGCCCTCGCGCACCAGGTGCTGGTGGATCGCCGACAGCGCGAGCAGTGCGGGGATCGCGACGTGGCCGCGGTCCATCGCGCGGTCGCTGATGATCAGGATGTTGTGGCCGCTCTTCAGCGCATCGACGCTTTCGGCGCACAGCGACGCGAGCTTCGCCTCGACACCTTCGTCGCCCCAGGCCAGCGGGTAGGTGATGTCGATCACGTGGCTCTTGAACTTGCCGCGCGTGAGCTTCTCGATCTCGATCAGCCGCTCCATGTCGGCGAAGTCGAGGATCGGCTGCGACACCTCGAGGCGCATCGGCGGGTTCACCGCGTTGATGTCGAGCAGGTTCGGCTTCGGGCCGATGAACGACACCAGCGACATCACGACCGCTTCGCGGATCGGGTCGATCGGCGGGTTCGTGACCTGCGCGAACAACTGCTTGAAGTAGTTGTACAGCGGCTTGTTCTTGTCCGACAGCACCGCGAGCGGCGAGTCGTTGCCCATCGAGCCGGTGCCTTCCTCGCCGGCCTGCGCCATCGGGCTCAGCAGGAACTTGATGTCTTCCTGCGTGTAGCCGAAGGCCTGCTGGCGGTCGAGCAGCGATTCGCCGAACTCGCGCGGCTCGCCGGTCAGCTCGATCGAGTCGAGGCGGATGCGCACGTTCTCGATCCACTGGCGGTACGGCTTGGCGAGCGCGAACTGGTTCTTCAGTTCCTCGTCGTCGATGATGCGGCCCTGGTCGAAGTCGATCAGGAACATCTTGCCGGGCTGCAGCCGCCACTTCTTGACGATCTTGTTCTCCGGGATCATCGGCAGCACGCCGGATTCGGAGGCCATCACGACCAGGTCGTCGTCGGTGACGATGTAGCGCGACGGGCGCAGGCCGTTGCGGTCGAGCGTGGCGCCGATCTGGCGGCCGTCGGTGAACACCATCGACGCCGGGCCGTCCCACGGCTCCATCATCGCGGCGTGGTACTCGTAGAACGCGCGGCGGCGCTCGTCCATCGTCGCGTGCTGCTCCCAGGCCTCGGGGATCATCATCATCGCAGCATGGGCGAGCGAGTAGCCGCTCATCGTCAGCAGCTCGAGCGCGTTGTCGAAAGTCGCGGTGTCGGACTGGCCTTCGAACGTGATCGGATAGAGCTTGTTCAGGTCGTCGCCGAGCACCGGCGACTTCATCACGCCTTCGCGGGCGCGCATCCAGTTGAAGTTGCCCTTGACGGTGTTGATCTCGCCGTTGTGCGCCACCATCCGGTACGGGTGGGCCAGCGGCCATTCCGGGAAGGTGTTGGTCGAGAAGCGCTGGTGCACCAGCGCCAGCGCCGACGTCACGCGCGGGTCCTGCAGGTCCTTGTAGTACTTGCCGACCTGGTCGGCCAGCAGCAGGCCCTTGTAGATGATGGTGCGGCAGCTCATGCTGGGCACGTAGTACTCGCGGCTGTGCGTGAGCTTCAGGCGCTGGATCGCGCTCGACGCCGTCTTGCGGATCACGTAGAGCTTGCGCTCCAGCGCGTCCTGCACGATCACGTCGGGGCCGCGGCCGATGAAGATCTGGCGCAGCACCGGCTCCTTGGCGCGCACCGTCGGCGACATCGGCATCTCGGCGTCGACCGGCACTTCACGCCAGCCCAGCACCACCTGCCCTTCGGCGCGAACCGCGCGCTCGAGCTCCTGCTCGCAGGCCAGGCGCGACGCATGCTCCTTCGGCATGAAGATCATGCCGACGCCGTACTCGCCGGGCGGCGGCAGCTCGACGCCGAGTGCCGCCATCTCGGCGCGGTAGAACTCGTCGGGAATCTGGATCAGGATGCCGGCGCCGTCGCCCATCAGCTTGTCGGCACCGACCGCGCCGCGGTGGTCGAGGTTCTCGAGGATCTTCAGGCCTTGCGCGACGATGCTGTGCGCCTTGTGGCCCTTGATGTGGGCGACGAAGCCGACGCCGCAGGCATCGTGCTCGTGCGCCGGGCTGTACAGGCCGTTCTCGGCCGCGTGCTGCAATTCAGCGGCGTCAGCGGCTGTTGCGGGAGCTGCCCCACCTTGGTCGGCCTGGGTCATGGCGTTCTCCGTCCGGAAATCTGGAATGGGTCGAAGAATACTGCAGCGCAGCACGGGCTTCAATCGAATTAAATGGGGTCAGAAACCTTTTATGGAACTAGCAATGTCCGCCAACATTTAAATAGGGACAGATCAAAGGGGCGCTTTGGGTGGGCGTCCACGTGGCCGCGCCGCCAAGCGGCGGCTCGTCAACTGCGACAGGTCGTCAATGAAAGCGCGCTCGCCGAGCGGCCAGCCTTGGGTGACGGCACGCCGGAAGCGGTCGGCCTCAGCGGACGAGGTGCCTTGCTCGAACCAGGCCCGGTATTTCATCTCTCGATCGAAGGGTGTATTTCCCAGGGCCCAGTAGAGAGGGTGATCGCTCACTGCGTGGTCGACGGCCTGCCCGAGGTGATGCGCCGCGCTCGACGCGAGCAGGTCCGGCGCGGCCGACTCGACGTAGCGCATCGCGGCCAGCAGGTGCTGTTTCCCGTCGATCGGCACGGCGCGGAAGCGGCCATCCCACAGGCTGCCGGAGCGTGCATGGCGGCGGTTGAAGGCCTGGCCGTGCTGGCGGCCGAGCGCCTGCATCAGGCGGCTCAGCGAGTCGGCCGCGGCCGGTGTCGCCAGCAGGTGCACCTCGTCGGCCGCCAGCCCGTAGGCATGCACCGCAACGCCGCTCGCCTTCGCGCCGTCGGCCAACAGGCGCAGGAAACCCTGCGTGTCCGCCTCGTCGAGGAACACCGGCTGGCCGTTGTGGCCACGCTGCTGCACCAGGTGCGGGTGGCCGGGAATGCACAGCCGGGCAAGGCGCGCCATGGCTCAGTCGAACAGGCGGCGACCCGTCAGCCGTTCGTGCTCGCGCAGCGCGTACCGGTCGGTCATCCCGGCGACGTAGTCGGCCAGCTGGCGCAGCCCGGACGGGCGGGATTCGCCCGTCGGGATCCATTCGGACGGCGCTTCGCGGTAGATCGCGAACAGTTCGCGCACCACTCGCTTCGCGCGGTCGGTCGTCGCGACCACCTGCGGATGTCGGTAGAGGTTGAGCCGCAGGAAGCGCTTCAGCTCGGTGCTGTCGGCCGCCATCTGGGCGCTGAAGCAGATCATCGCCGGGGCCTGGCGCACTTCTTCGACCGTGCGCGGCGCGTGCAGCGCAATCGCCGCGGCACTGGCGGCGAGCACGTCATAGACCTGGGCGGACAGCATGCGGCGGATGCTCTCGAACAGCAGCCGCTTGCCGTGCAACCCGGGATGCGCGACCAGCGATTCGGCCTTGTGCCGCGCGAACAGCGGCACCTCGTCGAGCTGTTCGAGCTTCAGCAATCCCGAACGCACGCCGTCATCCACGTCGTGCGCGTTGTAGGCGATCTCGTCCGCCAGGTTGCACAGCTGCGCCTCCAGGCTCGGGCGCAGCCGCGCGATGAAGCGCCGCGCGACACCATTCGGCTCCTTCGCTTCGAGCCGCGCCGCGGCCGGACCGGAACAGTGCTTCAGGATGCCCTCGCGGGTTTCGAGCGTCAGGTTCAAGCCGTCGAATTGCGGGTAGCGCTCCTCGAGCGAATCGACGACGCGCAGGCTCTGCAGGTTGTGCTCGAAGCCGCCGCTGCGTGGGTCGGCGTCGAGCAGGCAATCGTTCAGCGCATCCTGGCCGGCGTGGCCGAACGGCGTGTGCCCCAGGTCGTGGGCCAGCGCAATGGCCTCGACCAGGTCCTCGTTCAGCCGCAGGCTGCGGGCAATCGAGCGGCCGAGCTGGGCCACTTCGAGCGAGTGCGTCAGCCGCGTTCGGAACAGGTCGCCTTCATGGTTCAGGAAGACCTGCGTCTTGTAGACCAGCCGGCGGAAGGCGGTGCTGTGCACGATGCGATCGCGGTCGCGCTGGTACTCGCTGCGGGTCGGTGCGGCCGGCTCGTGCAGCCTGCGACCGGCGCTGTGCGACGGATCGCACGCGAAAGCTTGCCATCCTCCCGCCGGAAGCAAGGGCGACATCGTTCAGCCCGCGTGCGCCGCCAGCACCTCGCGCACGACGTCGTCAGGCGCGTGCCGCAATGCGGCGCGACCGGGTGCCTCGATCACGACGAAGCGGATTTCGCCCGCTTCGGATTTCTTGTCGCCACGCATCAGTTCGAGGTAACGATCGGCGCCGAGTTGGGGGCCATGCACCGGCAGCTTCGCGCGCTCGACCAGTCGGGCGATGCGCTGCGCGTAGGGCCCGTCGATCAGCCCGAGGCGCCGCGACAGATCGGCCGCCATCACCATGCCGCAGCCGACCGCCTCGCCGTGCAGCCAAGTGCCGAAGCCGAGCCCGGCCTCGATCGCATGGCCGAAGGTGTGACCGAAATTCAGGATTGCGCGCAATCCGGTTTCGCGTTCGTCCTGTCCGACCACCCAGGCCTTGATCTCGCACGATCGCTTGACGGCGTAGGCCAGCGCCGGCTTGTCGCGCGCCAGCAGCGCATCGAGATGCTCTTCGATCCAGCCGAAGAAAGCGTCATCGGCGATCGGGCCGTATTTGATGACCTCGGACAGGCCGGCCGAGATCTCGCGGTCGGGCAGGGTGTCGAGCGTGTCCAGGTCGGCGATCACGCGCAGCGGCTGGTAAAACGCACCGATCATGTTCTTGCCGAGCGGATGGTTGATTGCCGTCTTGCCGCCGACCGACGAGTCCACCTGCGCCAGCAAGGTGGTGGGGACCTGCACGAACGGGACGCCGCGCATGTAGCAGGCCGCGGCAAAACCGGTCACGTCGCCGACCACGCCACCGCCCAACGCATAGAGCACGGTCTTGCGGTCGGCGCCCGCCCTGAGCAGCGCGCCGAAGATGCGTTCCAGCGAGGTCCAGTCCTTGTGGATCTCGCCGTCGGGCAGCTCGACGACCAGGCACTGGGTCACTGCGGAGCGCAGCAGCGCCTGCAGCCGGTGCGCGTACAAGGGAGCGACCGTCGGATTGGTCACGATGACCGCCGTGTGCCCGTGCGGCACACCATCGAGCGCCGTCCGGTCGGCAAGCAGGCCGGCCCCGATGCGGATCTGGTAGCTGCGCTCGCCCAGCTCGATCGTCACGTCTTCATGCCGCGAATTCATGGCCGGCAGTTTAGCGCGGGGATCTGGCGTGCTCAGTCGGGTGGCGAAGGCTCGCCTGCCGCGCCGTCCGGCAGCGCGAGGATGCCCACGAGTTGCAGTTGTGCCAGCACCATGTTCACCAGCGTGTGCACTGTCGGCCGGCCCGTGTCGATGACGAAATGGGCCGTCTCGCGATAGAGGGGATCGCGCAGCTGGTAGAGCTCGCGCAGCCGGGTCAGTGGATCGGCCACCTGGAGCAGTGGCCGCTGGGTGTCGTGGCGCAGGCGCCGGTACAGCTCTTCGGGCGATGAGCGGAGGTAGACGACATCGCAGCGCCCATGCAGCCGGCTTCGATTCTCCGCCCGGAGCACCGCGCCCCCACCGGTCGCGATCACCGCGGGGCCGCCGCCCGACAACTCGTCGATGACCTCGGCTTCGATGTCGCGAAAACGCGCTTCGCCCTCGCGTTCGAAAAAGCTTCGAATCGGCTCTCCGATCCGCGCTTCGATCAGGGCATCACTGTCGACGAAGCGACGCCGTGTTCGCTTCGCGATCTGCCTGCCGGCGGTGGACTTGCCCCCCCCAGGCATGCCAATCAATGCCAACGGCCTGCCAGGCGTGTCGGGGGAAACCAAGGTGTGCGAGCACGCCCTGCGGTCAGGGAGTCGCCTCCTCGAACGGGCTCGAAACCGAGACCGTGACGGTCCGGTTCAGTTTGTCCTTCACGACGACCAGCCCTGGGTCCATGCACCGTCCGTTCAGAGTGATCGTGAAACTGCCACCAGCGTCGTCGACTTTCGACTTGTTCAACACGATACCGTCCGGGAAAGTGTTGTTGATGTAGTACGGAGCCGACCCGCCATACACGAACACCTCAGCCAGGAAGCCCGCCGCGCAGGTCCCTTTCGCATTCTTCACCCCGATTGTCGACGGCTGAACGTTGAACGGAGCGGGCGCACCCGCTTCGTTGTCTTCGCTTCCCCCGCCGCCACACGAGGCGAGAACCGCAACAGAGATCGAAGCCAGAGCAACGCGGTTCAGCAAAGGCAGTTTCATATGGAGCACCTGAATATCCTGGTTGGCGAAGACGGGCAGGCTGCTGGTCGCCCCTCCCGTGATTGCAGACTATTTTTACCGAACCGCAGACCGATCGCTGACCACCTTCGGCGTGATGAAGATCAGCAATTCGGTCTTCTTCGACGATTTCGTCTTGACCTTGAACAGATTCCCGAGGAAGGGAATGTCGCCGAGGTACGGCACCTTCGTCACGCTTTCCTCGTCGTCCTGCGTGAAGATCCCGCCGATCACGACCGTGCCGCCATTCTCCACCAGCACCTGCGTGCGCACATGCTTGGTGTCGATGGCCAGGCCTTGCGAGGTCACCTGGCCCACGGTGTCCTTCGTCACGTCGAGGTCGAGGATGACGTTGCCCTCCGGCGTGATCTGCGGCGTGACCTCGAGTTTCAGGTTGGCCTTGCGGAACTGGATCGCCGTCGCGCCACTGGACGTGGCGGTCTGGTACGGCAGCTCGGTGCCTTGCTCGATCAAGGCCTTGACCTGGTCGGCCGTGATGACACGCGGGCTCGACAGGATCTTGCCCTTGTTCTCGGCTTCGAGCGCCGAGAGTTCCAGGTTCAGGAAGCGATTGGCACCGACACCGAACAGCGAGAGCGCAAACGTGGCCGCGTTGTAGTCGTTCTGACGGACGGCCGGCAGGCTGACGAAGTTGGTGTCCGCGTAGGTCAGCGCCGTCCCGGACTGGCCGGTCTGTGCGCCGATCGCGTTGATGTTGCCGCCCACGCCGACGCGGGTGTTGCCGCCTGCGTTGAATCCGGCGACACCGCCGTTGATGCCGCGCAAGTCGGAATAGCCCAGCTTGGCGCCCAGCGAGCGGCCGAAGCTGTCGTTGGCTTCGACGATGCGCGCTTCGATCAGCACCTGCCTCACCGGCACGTCGATCTTCGCGATCATGGCCTGCACTTCTTCGAGCTTCGACGGGATGTCGCTGACGAACAGCTGGTTCGTGCGGGTTTCGAAGATCACGCTGCCACGGTTGGTCAGGATGCGCGTCGTCGCCGCGCCGCCGCCCGCCGTGTTCTGGCCCGTCAGCCCCTTGGCCACTTCTTCGGCCTTCGTGTAGTTCAGCTGGAACGATTGCGTGCGCACCGGTTCCAGGTTGGCGATCTGCGCCTTGGCCTCGAGGTCGATCTTCTCTTTCGACGCGAGTTCATCCTTCGGCGCGATCCAGATCACGTTACCCGACTTGCGCAGCCCCAGGCCCTTGGCCTGCAGGATGATGTCGAGCGCCTGGTCCCACGGCACGTCCTTCAGGCGCAGCGTCACGTTGCCGGTGACGGTGTCGCTGGTGACGACGTTGAAGTTCGTGAAGTCGGCAATGACCTGCAGCAGCGCACGGACTTCGATGTTCTGGAAGTTCAGCGACAGCTTCTCGCCCGCGTAGCCCGGGCCTTGCACCAGCTTGTTCGGATCCTGCTTCTGCTGGCGCACTTCCAGCACGAACTGGTTGTCGGTCTGGTAGGCGCTGTGCTCCCAGGCCCCGCGCGGCTCGACGACCATGCGCACGCGGTCGCCGTTCTGGAAGGTCGAGACGCTCTGCACCGGCGTGCCGAAATCGGTCACGTCGAGCTTGCGGCGGAGGTTTTCCGGCAGGTTGGAGCGCAGGAATTCCACCACCAGGCTCTGGCCCTGCTGGCGGATGTCGACGCCGACCTGGTTGTTCGGCAGGTCGACCACGACCCGGCCCGCACCATCCTGGCCACGCCGGAAGTCGATGCCCTTCAACGGCATCGGTGCGTCGTTCAGGTTCTCGGCGAACCGCGTCGATTCGCCCGCCACCGGCGACTTGGCCGTCGAGACGGCGCCGCCGGCAGGAGCCGACGATTCCATCACCACGACCAGCACCTTGCCTTCGAGCTGGGCGCGGTAGTTCGACGCCGTCTTCAGGTTCATCACCAGGCGCGTGCGGTCGCCCGACTGCGCTATGTTGATCGAACGGATGTTGCCCTGGTTGATGTCCAGGTTCGACTTGCCCATCGCGTTGCCGACGCCGGGCAGGTCCAGCGCGATGCGCGGAGGCGTCTGAACCGTGAAGCCGGTGGGCACCGCCGCCAGCGGCTCCGACAGTTCGATGCGCACGACCTCTGCGCCCGCCTGCTGGGAGCTGTTGATGGACTGGATGGCGTTCTGCGCCCACGCAGACAAGGACGCGCCGAAGAGCAACGCGAGCGCAACGCTTCGAACTTGCCACTTACCCATGATCTGTTTCTCCTGCATGTTCTTCACCGCGCCCGTTCCTGAAGCTGAAGAGAGCTCGTACGCTCGATCCACTCACCCGCCGCGTCCTGCACGATTTCGCGCAACGAGACGTCCGTCTCGGAAATCTTGGTGACCTTGCCGTAGTTCTGGCCGAGGTAGTCACCGGTCTTGACCTGGTACAGCAGGTTGTCGACCCGCAGCAGCGCGTACGGGCGCCCCTGCTTGGTCACGCTGCCGACCATCGCCATGCTGTCCAGCGGATAGGCTTCGAGCGGTTCCTTGCGGCGGTTGATTTCCGCTGCCAGCAGCGAATTCGGCTGCCGGGATTCCTGCTTGATCGCGACCGTCAGCTTCTGCGTGCTGAACGGCTCGACACCGGCGCCGGCCAGGTAGGCCTGCGGGTTGAATTTCTTCGGCGGCGACAGCGGCGTCACGTTCGGCTTCACCTCGCGGCGCTGCTGTTCGATCCATTGCTGGAGCTCATCCTGCGCATCGCCACAGGCGGTCAGCGCGAGCACCGTGATGGCGCAGGCGCAGGCGGTTGCCGGCCAACGCAAAGTGGTTCCCATCATTTCTTCGCTCCCGCGGCCTTGGCAGCAGCCTGACGCTGCGCGGTGACCTCGTTCGGATCCAGGTAGCGGTAGGTTCTGGCCGTCGCGTCCATGCCCAGCAATCCGGTGGCGTCCTTGCCACCGGCATACGTGATCACCATGTTGTGCAGCGTCACGATCCGCGAGAGGTTGGCCACGTCGGCCGCGAACGCACCGATGTCGTGGTAGCGGCCGGTCACCCGGATCGAGATCGGCAGTTCGGCGTAGTACTCCTTCACGAGCACCTGGCCAGGACGGAACAACTCGAACTGCAACCCGCGGCCGAGACCAGCCTGGTTGATGTCCGACAGCAACGCATCCATTTCGGCCTTGCCGGGCAGCTGCTTCTCGAGCTGGGTCACGTACTCCTCGACCTGCAGCTTCTGCTTGCGCAGTTCGTCGAGGTTGACGGCCTGCGCCAGCTTGCCCCGGTAGTCCTGCTTCAGCACGGGTTCCTTGTCGCGCTCGGCCTGCAGTTGGTCGTCGACCCCGGTCAGCAGCAGGAACCAGCCCACCACGACGACCATGACGGCCAGCGCCACCCAGGTCGCAAGCTTGGGAAGCATCGGCCATTGGCCGGGTTCATTCGGATTCAGCCCCCGGAACTGCGAGGCGGCAGCCCCGAAGACCGAGTTCAGATCGACGTTGACGGATTTCGCTTTCGTTGCCATGGCGTCTCGATGGTCAGGGCTTCTTCGCGGCGACGGCGGCGCTGGCCGCAGCCGCCGGCACGACGGCCGAGGCGGCAGCTGCGGCCGCGTCGACGTCTTGCGGGCGCTTGATGGTCACGCGCATCGAGAAGTCGAACAGGCGCTTCTGCTCGCGGCTGGCCGTCTGCACGACCGCCGCCTTGATTTCGACCAGCTCCGGCTTCGTCAGCCATTCGGAGTTGTTGCTCGTGTTGCGCAGCAGCTCGGAGACGCGCTCGTTGGTCTGCGCGATGCCGTTCAGCAGCAGCACCTGGCCGTCTTGCTTGATGCTGCTGAAATAGACGCCTTCGGGCGTTTGCTTGACCAGTTCGTTGAGCACGTGCACCGGCAGGTTGCGATCGATCTGCAGGTCTTCGACCGCCTTCTGCCGCGCCTTGAGCGCGTCGATCTCGGCACGCAGCGTCGCGATGTCCTTGATCTGGACCTCGAGCTTGCGGATCTCGGTCGTCAGGAAGTCATTGCGACGAATCTGGTTCTCGGTCATCTGCTGCAGCACCAGGTACCACAGGCCGACGGCCGCCAACCCGGCCGCGGCGGCGAGAGCCAGACCGAGGAAGAACGCCGCCTTGCGCCGCTTGCGCTTTTCTTCGCGGTGCGGGAGTAGGTTGATCAGAATCACTGCAAGAACCTCCGCATCGCCAGCCCACAGGCCGTGAGGTAGGAAGGCGCTTCACGGCGCAGCTTGCTCTCGCGGACCGCGGAGCCCAGCTTCATGTTTTCGAACGGGTTGACGACCATCGACGCGAAGCCGGTCAATTCGGTGACACGGTCCTTCAGCCCCGGCAGGGTCGCCGTGCCACCGGCCAGCATCACGTAGTGCACCTTGTGGTGCGGCGTGCTGGTGAAGAAATACTGCAAGGCGCGGCCGATTTCCTGGGACAGGCTGTCGACGAACGGCACCAGCAGCGACGATTCGTAGTCCTCGGGCAGTTCGGCCGACAGCTTCTTCTGCTCGGCTTCCTCGAACGAGAAACCGTACTGGCGCGAGATCAGCTGCGTCAGCTGCGAACCGCCAAAGGCCTGGTCGCGGTCATAGAGCATTTCTTCGTCGCGCAGCACCTTCAGGCTCGTGGTGTCGGCACCGATCTCGAACAGCGCGACCAGCGCATCCTTGCCCTCGTTCGGCAGCGCTTCGATCAGACGCCCCATCGCCAGCCGCGATGCATGCGACTCGATGTCGAGCACCGCGGGCTTCAGGCCGGCCGCTTCCGCGAGACCCTGGCGATCCTGCACGCGGTCCTTGCGGGACGCAGCGATCAGCACCTCGACGTCACCCACCGACGTGGGGCTCGGGCCGATGACGGAGAAGTCAAGACTCACCTCGTCCAGCGAGAACGGGATGTATTGATTGGCTTCGGATTCGACCTGCAGCTCAAGCTCTTCTTCGCGAAGGCCGGCCGGCAGCATGATCTTCTTCGTGATCACCGCGGACTGCGGCATCGCGAGAACGACATGCTTGGTCTTGGTGCCGCTCTTGGTGACCACGCGGCGCACCGCATCGGCCACTTCGTCGAACTTCTCGATCTGGCCATCGGTGATCCAGCCCTTCTCGAAGCTCTCGGAGGCAAAACGCTCGAGCACATATTCACCGGAGGCACTTTGGCCCAGCTCGACCAGCTTCACACTGGACGAGCTGATATCCAAGCCGACCATCGGTGGATGCTTTCGGCCTAACAACAGGTCTAGGAAGCTCAAGGGGCCATCTCCCAACGCGACACGAATCGACAACCGAATTGGCGGTGAAACGTGCGCTGGATTGTTAAGAAGTTACTTCAATGCTAGCAGTAAAGCCTTTGTGGAACAAAGATTTTTCCTTTTCTTGCAACCCGGCTGCGTTGCGAAAGCGTGACGAATTCTGGCGCCAAAAATTGTCATTTCGGGACAACCCTAGCCCCTCGGCGACCGAAGCTGCCAAGCAGTTCACGGTCGATGCGGACCCATCAAAGTCGCTTCATATAATCGTCTCGACCACTGTTGGAGTCCCATGAGCGAATCCGAGGGCCTGTCCGAGCGCCCGGCAGCCGACCCGAACCGCCGATCGTCTTCTTTCGCACCGTCGTCCCTGCCCGCGTGGGCCCGCTGGGCGGGTCGTGTGCTGCTGTGGCTGATGGGAGGCGCGCTGGCCGGCGCGCTGAGCCTGCTGCTGCTGATCGGCATTGCGCTGTCCGTGGCCTACCCGAACCTGCCGCAGGTCAGCGGCCTCGTCGATTACCGGCCGAAGCTGCCGATGCGCATCTATTCGGCCGATGGCGTGATGCTCGGCGAGTACGGCGAGGAGCGCCGCAACTTCACGCCGCTGGCCCAGGTGCCGAAGGTGATGCAGGACGCGGTGCTCGCGATCGAGGACGCTCGCTTCTACCAGCATGGCGGCGTCGACTACAAGGGCGTGCTGCGGGCGGGCCTCGCGCAGTTCAACGAGTCGCGCAGCCAGGGCGCATCGACGATCACGATGCAGGTCGCGCGCAACTTCTACCTGTCCACCGAAAAGACGTTCACCCGCAAGATCTATGAAATCCTGCTGGCGCTGAAGATCGAGAGCCTGCTCAGCAAGGACCAGATCCTCGAGATCTACATGAACCAGATCTTCCTCGGCCAGCGCGCGCACGGCTTCGCGGCCGCCAGCGAGATCTACTTCGGCAAGCCGCTGAAGGACATCACGATCGCCGAGGCCGCGATGCTGGCCGGCCTGCCGAAGGCGCCGTCGGCCTACAACCCGATCATCAACCCGAAACGCGCGACGCAGCGCCAGCTCTACATCATCGACCGCATGCTGGAGAACGGCTTCATCACGCCGGAACAGCACGATGCCGCGCGAGCCCAGCAACTGAAGTACCGCGCCGCGCCCGAAGTGGTCGTTCACGCCGAGTACGTGGCCGAGGCCGCACGGCAGATGATCTTCTCGCAGTACGGCGAAGAGGCGTACACACGCGGGCTCAACGTCTACCTGACGATCCAGTCGGCCGAGCAGACCGTGGCGTACCGGTCGCTGCGCAAGGGCATCATGGACTACGAGCGCCGGCAGGTGTACCGCGGCCCCGAGGCCTACATCGACCTGCCGGCCAATGTGAAGGACCTCGACGCGCGCATCGCCGAGGCGCTGGTCGAGCACCCCGACAACGACGAGTTGCGCGCCGCCGTCGTGATCGAATCGAGCCCGCGCAAGGTCGTCGCCGTGCTGCAGAGCGGCGAAGCACTGACCGTCACCGGCGAAGGCCTGAAGCCGGCCACCTCCGGCCTGGCCGAGAAGGGCAACCCGAAGACGCAGATCCGCCCCGGCGCGGTGATCCGGCTCGTCAAGCTGCCGAAGGGCGACTGGTCCATCACCCAGCTGCCCGAGGTCGAAGGCGCGTTCGTGTCGCTCGATCCGCGCTCCGGTGCGGTGCGCACGATGGTCGGCGGCTTCGATCATGCGAAAAGCAAGTTCAACCACGTGACGCAGGCATGGCGCCAGCCGGGGTCGAGCTTCAAGCCGTTCATCTACTCGGCCGCGCTCGAGAAGGGCTTCACGCCGGCCACCGTCGTCAACGACGCACCGCTGTTCTTCGACGCCGGCACCACCGGTAGCCAGCCCTGGGAGCCGAAGAACTACGACGGCACCTTCGACGGGCCGATGTCGATCCGCCGCGGCCTCGCGAAGTCGAAGAACATGATCTCGATCCGCATCCTGCAGGCGATCGGCCCGGCCTATGCGCAGGACTGGATCACGCGCTTCGGCTTCGAACCCGACAAGCACCCGGCCTACCTGACGATGGCGCTCGGCGCCGGCTCGGTGACGCCGCTTCAGATGGCCTCGGCCTACGGCGTGTTCGCCAACGGCGGCTACCGGATCAATCCGTTCCTGATCAGCAAGATCACCGATTCGCGCGGCCATGTGCTGAACGAAGCCGTGCCGCAGGTGATGGACGAGACCACGCGCACGCTGCCGGCGCGCAATGCGTTCGTGATGGACAGCCTGCTGCAGGAGGTTGCGCGCTCGGGCACCGCGGCCAATGCACAGCGCACGCTGAAGCGCCCCGACCTGTACGGCAAGACCGGCACCACCAACGACTCCAACGACGCCTGGTTCGCCGGCTTCCAGCGCAGCGTGGTCGGCGTGGTGTGGATCGGCTACGACAACCCGCGCAAGCTGGGCGACCGCGAAACCGGGGGCGGCTTGTCGCTGCCGGTGTGGATCGACTACATGCAGCAGACGCTGAAGGGCGTGCCGGTCGATGAACCGTCAGCGCCCGAGGGCGTGGTCAACATGGGCGGCGAGTGGTACTACGAGGAGTACACGCACGGCAGCGGCGTCAGCAGCCTGGGGCTGGACGAGAAGCTGCCGACACCGCCGACCGAAGAAGAGAAAAAGGGCATCCTCGATCTTTTCAAGAGGTAGATGTCAGCCCCTCGGTCGACGGGTACGTCGACCGATCCCCCGAGGGGAACGATGGCGGCTTCGGGCGGCCCGGCGCCCGGCCCGCCCGCGTCAAACAGGTGGCGTGAATTTCAGCGCCAGATCAGCCTGCTCGCTCGCACAACGCGACACGTCGGCGAAGAACTCCCGCCCTTCCCGGGTGTCGAGCCAACGCCCGTTGACGTGCTTGTAGTGGTACCCCCCCGAGCGGGCCGCGAGCCACAGCTCGTGCAGCGGCGGTTGCGTGTTGATGACCAGCTTGCTGCCGTTCGGAAAGCTCAGTTCCAGCAGGCCGCCGGTGCGTTCGGCATCGATGTCGACCAGGTCGTCCTGCAGCCAGGCGTCGACGCTGGCCTCGATGCTCGACAGGATGGCGCCGGTCAGCGCGTGGAACTGGGCGTCGCTCAGTGGCGTGGGGACGATCTCGACAGTCATGGCCGGTAGAATTGTTCGCATGTTTCAGCAGCAGCGCAGTGTAGCGAGACGCCCGTCCACACTGGGCGCATTGATGTCTTTGGTCCTGGCGCTGGCCTTGGTGTCGTCGCTGGCGGCCTGCGGCCAGAAGGGCCCGCTCAAACTTCCCGCGCCCGCAGCCTCGGTCCCGGCCGCCGCTGCCTCCGCCCCGTCCTCCGCTTCCGCTCCCTCGCCATGACCCTGCCCGGCTCGCCCCACATCGCCTACCGCGGCGATGACCTCGCCATCGAAGACTGCGCGCTGAACGACCTGGCGGACCGCTTCGGCACACCGCTGTACGTCTACTCGCGCAGCGCGATGCTGGCCGCCCTCGACAGCTACCAGCGCGCACTCGCCGGCCGCGACCACCTGATTTGCTACGCGATGAAGGCCAATTCGAACCTGGCCGTGCTGCAGACCTTCGCGCAGGCCGGTTGCGGCTTCGACATCGTCTCCGGCGGCGAACTGAAGCGCGTGCTGGCGGCCGGCGCGCCGGCATCGCGCATCGTGTTCTCGGGCGTCGGCAAGACCCGCACCGAGATGCACGAGGCGCTCGAAGCCGGCGTGATGTGCTTCAACGTCGAGAGCGAGCCGGAACTGGAGCTGCTGTCGCAGGTGGCGGGCGCGAGCGGCCACACCGCCCGCATCAGCCTGCGCGTGAATCCGGACGTCGATGCCGGCACCCACCCCTACATTTCCACCGGCCTGAAGGGCAACAAGTTCGGCATCGCGCACGAGCGCGCGGTCGCGACCTACCAGCGCGCCGCCGCGCTGCCCGGGCTCGAGATCGTCGGCATCGACTGCCACATCGGCTCGCAGATCACCGAAGCCACGCCCTACCTCGATGCGCTCGACCGGCTGCTCGACCTGGTCGAGGCGGTCGAGGCGCAGGGCATCCGGCTGCAGCACATCGATGTCGGCGGCGGCCTGGGCATCACCTACACCGACGAGACCCCGCCTGAGGCCGGCGCGCTGGTCGCGCAACTGCTGGCGCGCATCGACGCGCGCGGGCACGGCCACCGCAAGGTGCTGTTCGAGCCCGGCCGCTCGCTGGTCGGCAATGCCGGCGTGCTGCTCGGCGAGGTGCTGTACCTGAAGCCGGGCGACGAGAAGAACTTCTGCATCGTCGACGCCGCGATGAACGACCTCGCCCGTCCGGCGATGTACGAGGCCTGGATGGCCATCGTGCCGTGCCGCACGCGGGCCACGCCGGCGCTGACCTGGGACGTGGTCGGCCCGGTCTGCGAATCGGGCGACTGGCTCGGCCGCGACCGCCCGCTGGCCGTGCAGCCCGGCGACCGTGTTGCGGTGCTGTCCGCCGGCGCCTACGGCATGAGCATGGCCAGCAACTACAACACCCGGCCACGTGCCGCCGAGGTGCTGGTGTCGGGCTCGCAGGCCTGGCAGATCCGCGACCGGGAAGACGCGGCCGCGCTGTTCGCCGGCGAGCACCTGCTGCCACCCGCCTAGATTCTTCCTTCGGCCACCGCGTGGCAGGCCACCTGGATGCCGTTGAGCGACAACAGCGCCGGCCGCTCCGCCTGGCAGCGCTCGTTCGCGTGCGGGCAGCGCGGGTGGAACGAGCAGCCGCTCGGCGGGCTCAGCGGGTTCGGCACCTCGCCCTGCACGGGCGTGCGCGCCCGGCCGCTCATCGCGATGTCCGGAATCGCATCCAGCAGCATCCGCGTGTACGGGTGGCGCGGTCGCGCGAAGATCTCGGCCTTCGGCGCCAGCTCGACCACGCGGCCGAGGTACATCACGCCGACCTGGTCGCTGACGTGCCGCACGACCGCGAGGTTGTGCGAGATGAACAGGTAGGTGAGCCCGCGGCTGCGCTGCAGGTCCTTCATGATGTTGAGCACCTGGGCCTGCACCGACACGTCGAGCGCCGAGGTCGGCTCGTCGCAGACCAGGAACTCCGGTTCGGTGGCCAGCGCGCGCGCGATCGAGATGCGCTGCCGCTGCCCGCCGGAGAACTGGTGCGGGAACTTCTCCATGTCGACGCTCGCGAGGCCCACCGACTGCAGCAGCTCGCCAACCTTGGCCAACAGCCGCGCCCGGTCGGTGATCAGGCCGTGCTCGGTCAGCGGTTCGCCGACGATCTGGTGCACCTTCCAGCGTGGGTTCAGGCTCGCGAACGGGTCCTGGAAGATCATCTGCATGCGGCGGCGCAGCGCCGCGGCATCCTGGCTGGCCAGCGTCAACGCGATGTTCTTGTGCCCGAAATGCACCTCGCCGGCCGTCGGCGCATGCAAGCCGACCAGCAGCCGTGCCACGGTGCTCTTGCCGCAGCCCGACTCACCGACCAGCGCGAGCGTGGTGCCGCGTTCGATCGAGAAACTGACACCGTCGACCGCATGCACCTGCTGCCGAGGCTTGCGCTCGATCACGCGGTTCAGCCACGGGGCCGAGACATCGAAGGTCTTCACCAGCTCGCGCACTTCCACCAGCACGTTCATCGCGCGGCTCCTGCGACAGCCGTTGCGGCCGTGTCGTGCAGCCAGCAGGCGGCGCGTGTCGCTCCGGCCACCAGCAGATCGGGCCGCTCCTCGCGGCAGCGCTCGAACACCTTCGGGCAACGCGGATTGAAGGCGCAGCCGCGCGGGATCGCGTTCAGCCGCGGCATCGCGCCATCGATCTGCAGCAGGCGCTCGCGGTCGAGGTCCATCGCGGGGATCGAGCCCATCAGCCCGGCGGTGTACGGGTGCGCCGGCGCATGGATCACGTCGTTCACCGGGCCGATCTCGGCGACCCGCCCGGCGTACATCACCGCGACGCGGTCGCAGGTCTCGGCGATCACGCCCATGTCGTGCGTGACCAGCATCACCGCCGCGCCGTGCTCCTTGCACAGCCGCTTCAGCAGCGAAATGATCTGCGCCTGGATCGACACGTCCAATGCGGTCGTCGGCTCGTCGGCGACGATCAGCTGCGGGTTGCCGGCCAGCGCAAGCGCGATCACGACGCGCTGGCGCATGCCGCCGGAGAACTGGTGCGGGTACTGGTCGATGCGCGCCTCGGCGGCCGGGATGCCGGTTTCCTTCAACAGGTCGATGGCGCGCTGGCGTGCCTTCGCTGCATCGAGCGGCAGGTGGGCCTGGATCGTCTCGACGAGCTGGCGGCCGACGGTGAACAGCGGGTTCAACGAGGTCAGCGGGTCCTGGAAGATCGCGCCGATGTGCTTGCCGCGCATGCGCCGCATCTGCTCGTATGGCAGGTTGTCGATGCGCTGACCCTGGAAGCGGATCTCGCCGCCGGCCACGCGCCCGGGCGGGTCGAGCAGGCCGATGATCGCCGCGCCGGTCAGCGACTTGCCGGCTCCCGATTCGCCGACCACGCCGAGGATCTCGCCGGGCGCGATGTCGAACGACACGTCGTCCAGCGCCACCAGCGTGCCGCGCCGCGTCGGGAATTCGACGCGCAGGTTCTTGACTTCGAGCAGGGCCGGCATGTCAGCGGAGCTTGGGGTTGAGGGCGTCGCGCAGCCAGTCGCCGAGCAGGTTCACGCTGAGCGCGATCATCACCAGCATCGCGCCGGGGTAGAGGGTGATCCACCACTCGCCGGAGAACAGCAGGTCGTTGCCGACCCGGATCAGCGTGCCGAGCGACGGCGAGGTGGGCGGCACGCCGACGCCGAGGAAAGACAATGTCGCTTCGATCAGGATCGCCGACGCGACCTGGATCGTCGCCAGCACCATCACCGGCCCGGTGACGTTGGGCAGCACATGGCGACGCATGATGCGCAGCGTCGGCACGCCGATCACGCGGGCCGCCTGCACGTACTCCTTGTTGCGCTCGACCAGCGTCGAGCCGCGCACCGTGCGCGCGTACTGCACCCAGCCGGTCAGCGAGATCGCGACGATCAGCACCGCGAACGCGAGGCCTTCGTGCGCATTCGGGAACACCGCCCGTCCGACGCCGTCGATCAGCAACGCGACCAGGATCGACGGGAACGACAGCATCACGTCGCACAGCCGCATGATGAAGGCGTCGGTCTTGCCGCCGACGAAGCCGGCCAGCAACCCGAGCGACACGCCGACCGCGAGCGACACCAGCACCGAGGCGACGCCCACCAGCAGCGAGATGCGCGAACCGTAGATCACCGCCGACAGGATGTCGCGACCCTGGTCGTCGGTGCCGAGCAGGTACTTCGAGCTGCCCTCGGGCAGCCAGGCCGGCGGCAGCCGCGAGTCGGCGAGCTCCAGCGTCGCGAGGTCCATCGGGTTGTGCGGCGCGACCAGTTCGGCGAACAGCGCGCAGAAGATGCAGGCGAAGGCGACGACCGCCGCCACCATCGCGGTCGGCGAGCGGCGGAAGCTGTACCAGAGATCGCCGTCGAAGAATTGTCGCAACGTCCGCCGCAGCGCGGCCGTCATTTCACCGTCACCCATTTGTAGGGCATGAAGTTGTCGGGCAGCTGGACGATGTCGACGTTCTTCTTCATCGCCGATGCGAGCGCCTGCTGGTGCAGCGGGATGTGGCCGACGTCATTCGCATGCAGTTCGAACGCTTCCTTGATCATCGCGTTGCGCTTGGCCTGGTCGGTCTCGCTCTGGATCTTCAGCGTCAACTCGTCGACCTTCGGGTTGCTGTACGAGCCGAGGTTGAACTGGCCTTGCCCCTTGTCGGTGGGCGTGGCCATCAGCGAGGTCAGCGCGTTGTGGGCGTCGTAGGTGCTGGGCGTCCAGCCGAGCAGGTAGAAGCTGGTGTCGCGGCGCAGGATCTTCGGGAAGTAGGTGTTCTTCGTTTCGGTCTGCAGGTTGACCTTCACGCCGATGCGCGCGAGGTTGGCGGCCACCGCCTGGCAGATGTCGGCATCGTTGACGTAACGGTCGTTCGGGCAGTTCAGGCCGACCTCGAAGCCGCCCGGGTAGCCGGCCTCGGCCAGCAGCTTCTTCGCCGCGTCGACGTCGTACGGCAGCCGCTTGTTCTGCTCCGGCGTGAAGCCGCGGATGCCCGGTCCGACCATCAGCGCCGACGGCAGCGACGCGCCGCGCATCACGCGGTTCTTGATCGTCTCGATGTCGATCGCCTGGTAGAACGCCTGGCGCACGCGCTTGTCCTTGAACGGGTTCTTTCCCTTCACGCTCGAGAACTGCAGTTCGTCGCGCTTCTGGTCCATGCCGAGGAAGATCGTGCGCAGCTCGGGCCCTTGCGACACCTTCAGGTTCGGCGACGCCTTGATGCGCTCGATGTCCTGCAGCGGCACCGGCTCGATCACGTCGACCTCGCCGGACAGCAGCGCCGCGACGCGCGTCGGCGCGCTGCCGATCGGCGTGAAGATCACCTCGTCGACATTGCCATCGATCTTGCCCCAGTACGTGCCGTTGCGAACCAGCACGGTGCGCGCCGACGGCTGGCGTTCCTTCAGGCGGAACGGGCCGGTGCCGTTGGCCTTGAAGCTCGCGGTGTTCTCGATGCCCTTGCGGCGATCGACCGGGATCACCGCCTTGTTCTCCTCGCACCACTTCCTGCTCATCATGAAGACGTTGGTCAGCACGTCCGGCAGGATCGGGAACGGCGCGAGCGTCTCGATCTCGATCGTCAGCGGGCCGACCTTGCGCACTTCCTTGAACGGCGAGGTGTAGCTCTGCATGTCGGAGCCTTCGCCGGCCGCGCGCTTCAGCGAGAACACCACGTCGTCGGCGCTGAACGGCGTGCCGTCGTGGAACGTGACCCCCTTGCGCAACTCGAAGCGCCACACCGTCGGCGAGGTCTGCTTCCATTCGGTCGCGAGGATCGGCGCGAGGCCGAGCTTCCTGTCGCGGCCGACCAGCGGCTCGTAGACGTTGCCGGTGAAGGTGAGCTGCAGCGTCTCGTTCAGCGAATGCGGATCCATCGACTGCGCATCGCCCTGGTTGGCGACGCGCAAGGTCACGGCACCGGCCATGCCGCACGACAGGAACAGCACAGCCGCGAGCAGGGTGGGTTTCAACATCATCGTGGACTCCTTGGGGATGAACGAACGGCGGGCGGGTCGGCGGCTACAGCGGCATCGCGCGCTCGGCGAGCGTCGCGAGCAAGGCACTGCCGAGCGGCAGGATCTCGTCATTGAAGTCGTAGCGGGTGCTGTGCAGGAAGCAGCCGCCCTCGCCGCCCTGGCCGATGCGCAGGTAGGCCCCGGGGCGCGCCTGCAGCATGAACGAGAAGTCCTCGGCACCCATGCTCGGTACCAGTTCGCGCACCACCTTGTCCTCGCCGACCAGGCTGGCGGCGACATCGGCCGCGAAGGCCGCCTCGCGCGGCGTGTTGATGGTCGCCGGGTAGACGCGCTGGTAGTCGAGGCTCGCGGTCGCGCCGAAGCCGAGCGCGATCGATTCGGCCAGCCGGCCCAGGCGCTCTTCGATCATGTCCTGCACCTCGCGCTTGAAGGTGCGCACCGTGCCCATCAGCTTGGCCTGGCGCGGGATCACGCTGAATGCGCCAAGGTCGCCGGCCTGCATCGCGCACAGGCTGACGACGGCGCTGTCGAGCGGGTTGACGCTGCGCGACACCAGGCTTTGCGCCGCGGTGATGATGTGCGCGGCGACCAGCACCGGGTCGATCGCCATGTACGGGTGCGCGCCGTGGCCGCCGCGGCCGTTGACGGTGATCTCGACGCGGTCGGCCGCGGCCATCATCGCGCCCATGTTCAGGCCGATGCAGCCGGGCTGCATGCTCGGCCAGTTGTGCATCGCATAGACCGAGTCGACCGGGAAGCGGTCGAACAGCCCGTCGTCGACCATCGCCTTCGCACCGGCGAAACCTTCCTCGCCCGGCTGGAAGATCAGCACCACGTCGCCGGCGAACTGGCGGGTCTGGGCCAGGTAGCGCGCCGCGCCGACCAGCATCGCGGTGTGGCCGTCGTGGCCGCAGCCGTGCATCAGGCCCGGCGTCGCCGAGCGCCACGGGAAGTCGTTCTCCTCGCGCATCGGCAGCGCGTCCATGTCGGCGCGCAGGCCGATCGACTTCGCGACAGCCACACCGTTCGAGCCGTTGGCACCGGCCGCCCGGCTGCCGTGGATCACGCCGACCACGCCGGTCTTGCCGATGCCGGTGTGGATCTCGTCGACGCCGCAGACCCGCAACGCCTCGACCACCTTGGAGGCGGTGCGCACCTCTTCGAAGCCGAGCTCCGGATGGGCGTGCAGGTCGCGGCGGAATGCCATCAACTCGGACTGCCAGCCGGCCAGCCGCTGGTAGGCGCCCGAGGCGGCCAGGGGTGCGGATTCGCGCATCAGTGCACTCCTGCCGTGCGTTCGACGCGCAGGCGCGGATCGACGGCAAAGTAGAGAAGGTCGACGACCAGGTTGATCACCACGAAGATCAACGCGATCAGGCAGAGGTACGCCGCCATCACCGGGATGTCGGCGAAGGTCACCGCCTGGATGAACAGCAGCCCCATGCCGGGCCACTGGAACACCTGCTCGGTGATGATGGCGAACGCGATCAGCGCGCCGAGCTGCAGCCCGGTGATCGTGATCACCGGCACCAGCGTGTTGCGCAGCGCATGCGAGAAGTACACGACGCGGTTCGGCAGGCCGCGCGCGCGGGCGAACTTGATGTAATCGGCCCGCAGCACCTCGAGCATCTCGGAGCGCACGAGCCGCATGATCAGCGTCAACTGGAAGGCCGCGAGCGTGACCGACGGCAGGATCAGGTGCTTCCAGCCGTCGACGGTGAAGAAGCCCGAGGTCCACGCCCCGAAGGCGACCACCTCGCCGCGCGAGAAGCTCGGCAGCCACTTCAGCGTGACGGCAAAGACATAGATCAGCAGGATGCCGATCAGGAACGTGGGCAACGACACGCCGAGCAGCGACAGCGTCATCAGCGACTGCGACAGGAAGCTGCCGCGGCGCAGCGCAGCATAAACGCCGAACGGAATGCCGATCGCCAGCGCGATCACTGCGGCGGTGAAAGAAAGCTCGAGCGTCGCGGGCAGCCGCTCGACGATCAGCGACGACACCTTGCGGCCCTGGCGCAGGCTCAGCCCGAACTCGCCTTGCACCGCATTGCCGACGAAGCGTGCGAACTGGATCGGAAACGGCTTGTCGAGCCCCAGATCGGCGCGCAACTGTGCCCGCTGCGCGGGCGTGGCCTCCTGTCCGAGCAGGTTGGTGACCGGGTCGCCGACATACTGGAACAGCATGAAGGAGATGAAGGCCACCGACAGCATCACGACGATGGCTTGGAGGAACCGGCGAATGATGAAGGCGAGCATGCGTGCGTGAAGGGATCCCGCGTGACTTTACTTCCGAAGCAACTTCCGAACCGCCTCGGGCAAACGAGGGGCCCGGCGTCTGCACACGCATGAAAAAAGGGCCGCTCGATGGCGGCCCTGGCTTGCGAAACGCGTCGGAGATCAGAAGCGGTGGCGCAGTCCGATCGTGAAGCCGTTGCGCTTCTGGGCGCCGTTGGCCGCGCCGCCGGCGCCGTTCAGGCTGACGCTGCCGCTCAGCTTGGTGGTGTCGACTTCGAGGTACGCATCGGTGCGCTTGGACAGCGCGTAGTCGGCAGCGGCGGTCAGGAATTTCGCGGTGGCGTCGGCCGACGCCAGCGGCCCGCTTTGCTTCGCATGGAAGTAATGAACGCCGAGGTTCAGTTCGGTCGTCGCCTGGAAGTTGGTGCCGATGGTCCAGATCTGGCGCTTGTCGGCCGCCAGGAAGGCTGCGCCGCCGAAGCCACCGTTGGCCGTGCCGGTCCAGAAGGCGCCAAGTGTCGCCCTGTCGGTGGCCGTCAGACCCGAGTCGACCTTGTTCTCGCCCCAGCCGACATTGAAGTACCAGGGGCCTGTCTTGTACGACGCACCGATGGTCGAGGCCTTCAACTTCTTCTCCGAGGCGAATTCGTATTCTTCGTAGCCCACGCCAGCGCCGATGCCGCTGTCTGAATAGCGCAGGTAGCCACCCACGGTCTTCCCACCGGTGGGCGACCCTTCGCCGGCCGACACCTGCAGCGCGGCACGCACCGGGCCGACTTCAATCAGGTACTTGACCATGTTGTCGGAGCGCGCGCCCACCGCGAAACCGATCTCAGGCTTGTAGGCCTCGAAGTACGGCGAATAGGGGTAGGACGCGTAGGTGCTGGTGACGACGTCGAACAGCACGTTGTATTGCCTGCCCAGGGACACACGACCGAAGCCGGTCTGCAAGCCGACCCACGATTGCTGCCAGAACTGGGCGGCGGGCTGCGTGCCGTTGTCAGGCAGCAGCCGGTGCTCCAGGTTGACCAGCGCCTTCATGCCGCCACCGAGGTCCTCGACGGTGTTGATGCCGAGGCGGCTTTGCGACATGCCGCCGCCAATCACCCGCCACATGCCCTCGTCGCCGCCGGCATTCTGTTCGTTCGACGTGTGCCGCACGGCCACGTCGACGATGCCGTAGATCGTGACGCTGGATTGCGCAAATGCCGAAGAACCCATCGCAGCGAGTGCCGCAGTCACCAAGATCGTCTTGTTCACAGTTGTCTCCTGTTGTTGGTAGCAAACCAATTCTTGTTGAATTAATTGTCACGGAAGCAGCACGGTCGTGCGCTTCCTTGTTGCTGCGCGTTCACTGGCGTAAACCTTGATTGCGACAAAGCGCCGATCGTTCTTGTTGTGTCAATTCGTGTCACTCAGGCGACACGCCCATGAAAAAGGCCGCCCGAGGGCGGCCTTTGAACGAACTGCATCAAAGTGGCACAGCAAGCTGTGCCGCTGAGATCAGAACGAGTGGCGGATACCAGCTTCGAAGCCTTGCGACTTCTGGCCGGCAACAGCTGCCGGGGGCGTTGCCACGGTGAAGGCGGCAGCACCCTTGTTCTTGATCTGGGCGTACGTGCTGTACAGCGCGGTGCGCTTCGACAGGTCGTACTGGTAGCCCAGTGCGAACTGGTTCGCGTCGTTGGCATCGATGCTCTGGTTGGCCGCGTTCGTGCCCTTGGCATCGACACGGACATAGCCAGCACGGAAGGTGCTCGCACCGACCGGCACCGAGACGCCGACGTCGATCACGTTCTGCTTGGCATTCAGGAACTTGGCTTGAGACACAAAGCCCAGGACCTTGACGACGCCGAAGTCGTACGATGCGCCGATGTTGCCCTTCTTGTACTTGTCTTCAGCTGCGTTGGCATCGGTCGTGCCGTAGGAGCCCGACACGTCCAGCGGACCAGCAGCGTAGCCGATGCGGCCAGCGATGTGCTTCTTGCCGGGGGTGCCTTCACCAGCGGCCACCGAGGCGCGGGCGTACAAGCCGCCCATTGCCGGGGTGTAGTAGCTCACCATGTTGTCGGCACGGGTGACCGTGTCGACGAGGGGCGCGCCCACGGTGGTCGGGTTGTTGAAGTGGCCGACGTCGCCGACACCGTTGGTGCCCATCACGTCGTAGTCAGCGAAGCCCGTGTAGGTTGCGGTCAGTTCGCGACCCAGGCGGATTTCACCGAAGTTGCCAAGCAGGCTGACGGTCGAACGACGATGCCAGAAGCGGTTCGTGCTGTTCGTCGAGTTGCCGCTGGTGGTGCCGCCGGAGCCCGTATCTGCACCGAAGCTCGTTTCCAGCCAGAAGCCAGCCTTCAGGCCGCCACCCAGGTCTTCGATACCGCGGAAGCCCAGACGGCTGCTGTTGATGCCGTCGGTGCTCAGCGACTTGACCTTCAGATCGCCGTTCTTGGTGTAGCGGGCGTTGACGTCGACGATACCGAACAGCGTGACCGACGATTGCGCCGAAGCTGCACCAGCGAATGCGCCGAGAGCTGCGAGAACGAGTAGAGATTTTTTCATTGCGACGATCTCCTAAGTTGAACAAGAGGTCCCGGTCACCAGAATCCCCGCCGGGGACAGACCGAGCCAACCTCCTCAGTGGAAGTTGCCGTATTGCACCAGAGCGCGGCATGTAAGCAAAGGCTCGTGGCGCTGCATTGGGGCCATTTGTTGTCTGAGCACAACGTGCACGGAATCGACACGAAAGCATGCTTGCTGCGCTGGCTCATGCCCGCGCGAGCGTTCATTCGCGCCCATTCGGTATCCTGCACCCATGGCTTCCATCGCAACTTCCGGCCGCTCGCTGTCGCGCGTCGACCAATGGCTGGGCGCGGCCGACAGCGCCCTCAGAACCCTGGCGGCATCGACACCCGGCGCCGCATCGAAACCCACGCCGGCGCGCACGCTGCCGACCCTGACGCAGGCCGAGCAGCAGCTGTCCGGCGCCCTGATGCGCGTCAACCACGTCGGCGAGGTCTGCGCGCAGGCGCTCTACCAGGCGCAGGCGCTGACGGCGCGCGATCCGGCGCTGCGCACGCACTGCGAGGCCGCCGCGCGGGAAGAGGCCGACCACCTGGCGTGGACACACCAGCGGCTGGTCGAACTGCAGGCGCACCGCAGCCTGCTGAACCCGCTCTGGTACGCCGGCGCGTTCGGCATCGGCTGGGTGGCCGGCCTGGCGGGCGACCGCATCAGCCTTGGCTTCATCGTCGAAACGGAGCGCCAGGTCGAGGCGCACCTGGCGGGCCACAACGAGCAGCTGCCCGCCGCGGACGATGCATCGCGCGCCATCGTGCAGCAGATGAAGGACGACGAAGCTCGGCATGCCGACGACGCGCGCCATGCCGGCGGCGTCGCATTGCCATGGCCAGTACGCACCGCGATGCGGTTGGCGGCACGCGTCATGACGGCCACCGCGCACCGCATCTGACGCGATCGGGCCGGACGCGGCTCAGGCCTCGACGATCTCGAAGCTGGTCGTGATCTCGGCCGTCTCGGCCAGCATGATGGTGGCCGAGCAGTACTTGTCGTGCGACATCTGGATCGCGCGTTCGACCGCCAACGCCGGCAAGCCCTTGCCGCTGACGGCGAAATGCAGGTGGATCTTCGTGAAGACCTTCGGATCGACCGGCGCCCGCTCGGCCTGCACCTTCACCTGGCAGCCGGTCACCTCGTGCCGGCCACGCTTCAGGATCAGCACCACATCGTAGGCGGTGCAGCCGCCGGTG
Source organism: Rhizobacter sp. SG703 (assembly GCF_012275445.1). Classification (GTDB taxonomy): domain Bacteria; phylum Pseudomonadota; class Gammaproteobacteria; order Burkholderiales; family Burkholderiaceae_C; genus Rhizobacter. The sequence continues at coordinate 134,624 of NZ_JAAZQK010000004.1, forward strand.
CCGGCAAGCACCGTTTCCATCGGCCGCGGCGCGAGGTTGCGGCCCCCGCCGTCCGGCGCGCCGTCCATCAGCAACACATGGCCGCTGCCGGTCTCGGCGACCATGCCCATCCCGGTCGCGGGCATCCAGTTGATCGTGCATTCCATCGTTCGACTCCAGCCTTCGGCAAACCGCCCCAGCGGGCGCCCGGCATTGTGCATCCCGTCACGACCACAAGTGCTGCGCGGCCACCGATCCCCCTCACGGATATTGCAGCGCAGCATCACTGCGGCTACACTCGCGCAATCGATGTCTTCCGGGACATCACCGTTTGTCTCCTCCACCTCCTCCATTGGTGGATTCAGCCCAAGTCAGCAATGACTTGGGCTTTTTTCTTGGCCGCGCGCACGGCGTGCGGTTGGCGACCACTGACGTATCATCCGGCGCCCCCCAAGAACAACCCTCCGAGGAGTCTCCCGATGGCTGGCGCCGCTCGCCCGAAGAAATCGCCGCGCCCCGCGCCCGTCAAAGCCGCCGGTTCGCCGCTCGGCCTCTCCGACTACCTGCAGAAGATCCTGACCGCCAAGGTCTACGACGTGGCCGACGAGACGCCGCTCGAGATCGCGCGCAGCCTCTCGAAGCGCGTCGGCAACCAGGTGCTGCTGAAGCGCGAGGACAGCCAGCCGGTGTTCAGCTTCAAGCTGCGCGGCGCGTACAACAAGATGGCGCACCTGGAACCGGCGGCCCTGAAGCGCGGCGTGATCTGCGCCTCGGCCGGCAACCATGCGCAGGGCGTGGCGCTCGGCGCCCACAAGCTCGGCTGCGCCGCAGTCGTCGTGATGCCGGTGACGACCCCGCGGGTGAAGATCGACGCGGTGCGCGCGCTCGGCGGCGAGGTCGTGCTGTTCGGCGACAGCTACTCCGACGCCTACGTGCACGCGCTCGAACTCGAGAAGAGCCGCGGCCTGACCTTCGTGCATCCGTTCGACGACCCGGACGTGATCGCCGGCCAGGGCACCATCGCGATGGAGATCCTGCGCCAGCACCAGGGGCCGATCGACGCGGTGTTCGTCGCGATCGGCGGCGGCGGCCTGGTCTCCGGCATCGCCGCCTACATCAAGGCGGTGCGGCCCGAGATCAAGGTGATCGGCGTGCAGACCACCGATTCCGACGCGATGCTGCGCTCGGTCAAGGCCGGCAAGCGCGTGCAACTGAACGACGTGGGCCTGTTCTCCGACGGCACCGCGGTCAAGCTGGTCGGCGAAGAGACCTTCCGGCTGACGCGCGAGCTGGTCGACGACTTCGTTCTGGTCGACACCGACGCAGTGTGCGCCGCGATCAAGGACGTGTTCCAGGACACCCGCAGCATCCTCGAACCGGCCGGCGCGCTCGGCGTGGCCGCCATCAAGCAGTACGCCGAGACGCACAAGCTGAAGGGCCGCACGCTGGTCGCGATCACCTGCGGCGCCAACATGAATTTCGACCGGCTGCGCTTCGTCGCGGAACGGGCCGAAGTCGGCGAAGAACGCGAGGCGCTGTTCGCGGTGACGATCCCCGAAGAGCACGGCAGCTTCCGTCGCCTGTGCGAGCTGATCGGCGCGCGCAGCGTCACCGAATTCAACTACCGCATCTCGGACGCGAACCAGGCCCATGTGTTCGTCGGCCTGGCCACCAGCAACCGCGCCGAGTCGATGAAGATCGCGCGCAGCTTCGGCAAGCAGGGTTTCGCCACCGTCGACCTGACCGACGACGAGCTGGCCAAGCAGCACGTGCGCCACATGGTGGGCGGGCGCAGCGAGCTGGCGAAAGACGAGCGCCTGTACCGCTTCGTGTTCCCCGAGCGCCCGGGCGCGCTGATGCGCTTCCTGTCGTCGATGCACCCGGATTGGAACATCAGCCTGTTCCACTACCGCAACCAGGGCGCCGACTACGGCCGCATCCTGGTCGGCATCCAGCTGCCGCGCGGCGACCGCAAGGCCTTCAAGGAATTCCTCGAGGGTCTCGCCTACCCGTGCGTCGACGAGACCGACAACCCGGTCTACCGCCTGTTCCTGCGCTGAGCCCTACCGTGCTCGCAACGCCCATGCAGTCTAGGGGTGACACGGCATTGCCGCGGCGGCGAACGCTGCCCCACAATCCACGCTCGACAGTCGAAATCGAAGCGAACGAAGTGACGGCGACGCCGGGGCGAATTCCATGACGACCTCTGCGGCACGCCCCAACAACCTGCCCATGTCCGTCAACCGATCACTGATCTCTCCCACGGCCAATCCGCTTCTCGAGCAGGCACTGCGCGAGAAGCTCAAGCGCCGCAGCGAAGTGACCGGCAACCTGGGCGAGCTCGAACCGCTGGCGGTGCGCCTGGGCCTGATCCAGAACACGCTGAAGCCGCGCTTCAGCTCGCCGCAGATCGCGCTGTTCGCCTCCGACCACGGCCTGGCGGTCGACGGCATCAGCCCGGTCGGCCAGCCGTCGACGGCCCGGTTGGTGCAGAACCTGCTGGCCTCGCAGCTGCCGGTGTCGGTGTTCGCGCGCATCCAGGGGCTGGAGCTGAGTGTCGTCGACTGCGGCGTCGCCGAGGCGGTGGCACCGCACCCGCGGCTGATGGCCCGCAAGATCGCCCACGGCACGCGCAACGCGCGGGTCAACGTCGCGATGACGCTCGACCAGGCGCATGCCGCGATCCGCGCCGGCATGGAGATCGCCGATGCCTTGCCCGGCAACGTGATCGCCTGCGCCGGTGTCGGCGTCGGCTCGCACGAGAGCGCGGCGCTGGTGCTGTCGGGGCTGTCCGGCGAGCCGATCCGCGACCTGGTGTTCGGTGGCCCCGGCACGCGGACCGACCACGAAGCCCGCTTGCTGATGGTGCTGCAGGGCGCGCAGGGGCGTCACCGCGACGTCACCGATCCGGTCGAGGTGCTGGCGGCGTATGGCGGTTTCGAGATCGCGATGATGGTCGGCGTGATGCTCGTCGCCTCAAGCAAGCGCCACCTGATCATGGCGGATGGCGTGCCGGCCTGCGCCGCGCTGATGGTGGCGTCGCGCATCGCGCCGACCGTCACCGATTACTGCGTCTTCTGCCGCAGCCACACCCACCCGGGCCTGACGCAGACGCTGGGCCTGTTCCATGCGCTCGCGCTGCTCGAACTCGGCATGGAGAGCACCGACGGCACCGGCGCGACGCTGGCATGGCCGCTGGTGCGCAGCGCCGCGGCGCTGCTGACGGAGGTGGCCGAAGGCGAGGATCCGGGACCGTCGCTGCCTGCGGAGTTCGGTCCGGGCAACATCTCCGGGCCGGGTCGCTTCACCCGCGACTGAGTCAAGCGAGCCGCGGACCGAGCGCCGGGCCGCCATGGGCCACGTAGAGGCCCACTTCGTGGACCTTGCCGGCCCGCATCCCCTGGGGGATCGGTCGACGTACCGTCGACCGAGGGGTCGTCATCTCAGCGCGCCGTCTCGCCGGGCTTGGCGTACGGCGGGCGCGGGCGCCCCATGCCGCCGCCCTTGGATTGCGATGTCGGCGGCGGCGGCACGCTGCCCTGCACCGCGGGCATCGGCGGGGCCGGCTGCATCTGGGGCGCGGCCGGCTGCATCGGCGGCGGGTTCGATTGCATCGATGCGGTGTCGACCGGCGGCAGGCTGCCGGTGGCCGGCGGCGGCAGCGCCGGAATCTCCAGCACCAGCGCCGGGGTGCCCTGCATCGGACCGATCGACGCGGTGCGCAGGCTCACCGTCTGCAGCACCCAGTTCTCGTCGACACGGGCACCGGCGAGGAATGCCCGGGCCGGCTTGCCGTCGACCGCGATCAGCGCGACACCCGGGGCCGAACCTTCGGGTCCGGTCTTCGCGGCCATCACGCCGATCAGCTTGAAGCGGTTCGCCGCCGGCGACACTTCGGCGACGGCCGCGACCGGCTCGGCACCGAGCAGGCGTGTCAGGTCGCCCCGCAAGCCCACGGAGGTCGCCACCGTCACCGCATTGGAGGGCGCAGGGGTCGGCCGCACGAAGAGGCGCATCCCCCAGAACACGATGGATCCGGCCACCAGGGCCCAGATTACGAATGCCGACAATCTCGCAGTCATTCGACGATTATGATTGATCGTTCACCTCCGAACGGTAACGTGATTGTTGCTGACACCTCTGTTGCAGACACGCCTATGACCCGCCCCTCTCTTCAATCCCTTCGCCGCCAGCGCGGCTTCACGCTGATCGAACTGATGGTCGTGCTGGTGATCATCGGCGTGCTGGCAGCGTTGATCGTCCCGAACGTGCTCGACCGCGCCGCCGAAGCGCGCGTCACCGCCGCCCGCACCGACGTCAACAACCTGATGCAGGCGCTCAAGCTCTACAAGCTCGACAACCAGCGCTTCCCGTCCGGCGAACAAGGCCTGCAGGCCCTGGTCGTCAAGCCGACCACCGGCACCATTCCGCCGAACTGGAAGCCCTACCTCGACAAGCTGCCCAACGACCCGTGGGGCAAGCCGTATCAATACGCCAACCCGGGCGTGAAAGGCGAGATCGATGTCTACAGCCTCGGTGCCGATGGCCAGGTGGGCGGTGAAGGCAAAGACGCCGAAGTTGGCTCCTGGCAATGACCCGTGCCGCGGCCCGGTGCTGGCGCGCCGGGCGCATGCGGGCGGCTTCACGCTGATCGAACTGCTGGTGGTGGTGACCTTGATCGCCATCGCCTCGGCGGTCGCAAGCCTGTCGATCCGCAATCCGGCCAGCACCCGGCTCGACCATGAAGCAGCGCGGCTGGTTGCGCTGCTCGAATCGGCGCGTGCCGCTTCGCGCGCATCGGGCATCGCGGTGACCTGGCTGCCGCGCGCGGCCGAACCCAACGCCGCCGAAGGCTTCCGCTTCGTCGGCCTGCCGACCACCAACGACCTGCCGACCAAGTGGCTGACGCCGGAAGTCACGGCCGACATCGCCGGCGCCAAGGCCATCGTGCTCGGGCCCGAACCGCTGATCGGCGCCCAGCGCATCGTGCTGCACCTCGACGACCAGAACGTCGCGCTCGGCACCGACGGGCTCGGCCCGTTCGTGGTGCTCGACAACGAGCAGGTCGCGCAACCATGACCCGCCACCGCGCGCAGCGCGACACCGCGTCCGGCTTCACGCTGATCGAGGTGCTGGTCGCGCTGGCCATCATCGCGGTCACGCTCGGCGCCGGCATCAAGGCCGCGGGCGCGCTGACCAACAACACGCAACGCCTGGTCGAGGTCACCGCGGCCCAGTGGTGCGCCGAGAACCAGCTCACCGGGCTGAAGCTCAGCCACACCTTCCCGAGCGTCGGCGACGCCGAATTCAGCTGCGACCAGTTCGGCGCCAGCTACAAGGGCAAGCAGGCGACGCGGCCGACGCCGAACCCGAATTTCCGGCGCGTCGATGCGCAGATCTTCAACGAGGACGACCAGCCGGTGCTGACGCTCTCGACCATCCTGCCGCGCTGATGGACACGCCGCACCTGCCCCGTCGCCGCCGCACCCGCGGCTTCACCTTGATCGAGGTGCTGGTCGCGATGACCATCATGGCGATCGTCGCGATCATGTCGTGGCAGGGCGTCGACGGCATCGTGCGGGCGCGCACCGCGAGCCAGCAGCGGCTCGAGCAGGTGCTGCGCGTCAGCAGCGTGCTCGCGCAGTGGGAGCAGGACCTCGACAACGCGCAGGACAGCGGCGTGCTGCCGAGCGCGATGGCCTTCGACGGGGCGTCGATGCGCGTTTCGCGCCGCGTGCCCGGCGGCCTGCAGATGGTGGTTTGGTCGCTGCGCGGCGGCACCTGGCTGCGCTGGGCCGGCCCGGTCGTCACGACGGCGAGCGAACTGCAGCAGAACTGGATGTCGAGCCAGCAGTTCCTCGGCAGCGAGGTCGGCCAGCTGCGGACGCTGACCGGCCTGTCCGACTGGCAGGTGTATTACTACCGCGGCAACGCCTGGACCAACGCGCAGTCCAGCGCCGACCCCACGCAGCCGAACAACGGGCAGCCGAATGGCGGGCAGCCGAACCCGCCGTCCGGCATCACCACCCCGCTGCCGCAGGGCGTGCGCCTGGTGCTGAGCTTCGGCGAAGGCAGCGGCTTCTCCGGCAATGTCACGCGAGACGTGACGATCGGCCCGCAATGACGCGCCGCCCCGCTCCCTCGGCCTCGTCGCAGCGCGGAGCCGCGCTGCTGATGGCGATGATCATCGTCACGCTGATCGCGACGCTCGCGGTGTCGATGGTCTGGCAGCAATGGCGGGCGGTGCAGGTCGAAACGGCCGAGCGCTCGCGCTCGCAGTCCGCGTGGATGCTGTCGGGCGCACTCGACTGGTCGCGCATCATCCTGAAGGAAGACGCCAAGTCCGGCGGCTCCGACAACCTCGGCGAACCGTGGGCCGTGCCGCTCGAGGAAGCGCGGCTGTCGACCTTCCTGGCCGCCGACAAGGACAACACCGACGACGCGCCCGACGCCTTCCTGTCCGGCGGCATCACCGACCTGCAGGCGCGCTTCAACCTGAGCAACCTGGTCGACGGCGGCAAGATCAGCGAGCCCGACCTGCTGGCATTTCGCCGCCTGTGCGAGCGCGCCAACGTCGCGGTGACGGTGGCCGACAACCTCGCGAAGGGCCTGCTGCAGGCGACGCCGCCCGCCCCTGGGGCCAGCGCGCCCACCGGCACTGCCAATGCGCCGCTGCTGCCGAAGCGCTTCGACCAGTTGGTCTGGCTCGGCGTCGATGCCGCTGCGCTCGCCCGGCTCGAACCCTACATCACGATCCTGCCCACCCGCACGCCGATCAACGCCAACACCGCCAGCAAGGAAGTGCTGGCCGCGGTGATCCCGGGCGTCGACCTCGGCACCGCCGAGCGGCTGGTGCAGGTCCGGCTGCGCACGCCGTTCAAGACACCGGCCGACGTCAAGTCGCAGCTGCCGGGCACCGCGCCCGATCTGAATCCGGCGCAGGTCGGCGTGAACACCAGCTACTTCGAGGTGCGCGGCCGGCTGCGGCTGGCCGACCAGGTGCTCGAACAGCGCTCGGTGGTCGAACGCCGCGGCACCACCGTCACCCCGTTGTCGCGAGAACGCGTGAGCTCGATGGACAACAGCAATTGACAAGCATGGACAGCGTCGCCACGCTGTCGCAGGAACTACTACAACAAGACACTGTAAGTCGTTGATTTGTTAAGGTTTGCGCGCGCCGCATGCCTACAATGCCGCAGCCAACATCGCGCCCCCCATGAGCACACTCGTCATCCAGATCCCGCCCCGCCCCCGGTTGCGCGCCAGCGCCCAGGGCCCGGCCGGCGTGGACGGCACGGGCACCGAGTACGTCTACGCGATGTCGCCCGACGGCTTGTCGATGGCCACCCACGGCCGCTGCGCCGCGTCGCTGCTGCCGAAGGCGAACGTCGTCGTCGCGGTGCTGGCCGACACCGACATCAGCTGGCACCGCATCACGCTGCCGAAGGCGCCCGCCGCGCGGCTGCGCGCCGCCCTCACCGGCGTGCTCGAAGAAGCGCTGCTCGACGACGCCGAAGGCGTGCACCTGGCCGTCGCGCCCGAGGCCACCGCCGGCCAGCCGACCTGGATCGCCGCGGTCGACCGCCTGTGGCTCACCGGCGAACTGGCCGCGCTCGAGAAGGCGCAGGTCTTCGTCGACCGCGTCGTGCCGGTGGCCTGGCCCGACGATCCGCCGACCGGCCACTTCGCCGAAGGCGCCGCCGACCCGCAAGGTACGCGCGGTGCCGAAGGCATCACGCTGAGCTGGTCGCACCACGACGGCGTCGCGCTCGTCAGCCTGCAGGGCACGCTCGCGCGGGCGCTGCTGCCGCAGCCGCTGCCCGACGGCGCGCGCTGGAGCGCCACGCCGGCCGCGGCGACTGCCGCCGAGCGCTGGCTCGGCAACCCGATCACCGTGATGACGCCGGCCCAGCGCGCGCTGCAGGCCTCGCGCTCGCTGTGGAACCTTCGCCAGTTCTCGCTGGCCCGCAAGAACCGCGGCACGCGCGCGCTGCGCGACAGCTGGCGCAAGTTCCTGACCCCCACCTGGCGGCCGCTGCGCTACGGGCTGATCACCCTTGTCGTCGTGCAGCTGCTCGGACTGAACCTGTGGGCCGCGCACCAGAGCTCGGCGATCTCGGCGCGCCGGCAGGCGATGGTCGCCGTGGTGCAGACCGCCTACCCGCAGGTGCGCGCGGTGCTCGACGCGCCGGCCCAGATGCAGCGCGAGACCGACACGCTGCGCGCCCTGGCCGGCCGTCCTGGAGAAACCGATTTCGAGCCGATGCTGCAGGCCGCCGCAGCGGCCTGGCCGCCCGATCGCCCGCCGGTCGAGACGCTGAAGTACGAGCCCGGCAAGCTGACGCTCGCGGCCGCCGGCTGGAGCCCGCCGCAGATCGACCAGTTCCGCAACCAGTTGACCCCCGCCGGCTGGCAGGTCGAGTCGGTCGATGGCCGGCTGACCATCAGCCGGGCCCCCGCCACGACGCCAGGACGCCCGCTGTGAGCACCGCCCGCCCCTCCCGTTCCCAGGGTGCCTCGCGGCTGGCGCTGCCGGCCCCGCTGGCCGCTGCCCGCACCCAGTTCCTCACGATGTGGAGCGGCCTGGCCGCACGCGAGCGCCTGGGCGCCGGCGCCGCGCTGGTCTGCGTCGGCATCCTGATCGTCTGGATGATCGCGGTCGCGCCGGCGCTGCGCGTGTTGCGCGAGGCGCCGGCCACGCTCGACGCGCTCGACGCCCAGCTGCAATCGATGCAGCGCCTGGCCGGCGAAGTGCGCGAGCTGCGCGGCGTCGCGCCGGTGTCGCCGCAGCAGGCGGCCGAGGCGCTCAAGTCCGCCACCGACCGGCTCGGCGACCGCGGAAGGATCTCGGTGCAGGGCGACCGCGCGACGCTGACGCTGACCGGCGTCTCCGGCGAGAAGCTGCGCTCCTGGCTCGGCGAAGCCCGCAGCGGCGCGCGCGCGCGGCCGGTCGATGCACAACTGACGCGCGGCCCGCAGGGCTACGCCGGCACCATCCTCGTGAGCTTCGGAGGGGGCGCCTGATGGCCACCCGTCCGTTCCTGCGCCCGCTCGGGCGCAACGTGCCGAAACGAGTCGGCAAGCGCCGCTTCGCCGCCAGCCTGAGCCCGTCGGCCTGGCAGGAATCCACCTTCGCCGAACTGGCCTGGGACCAGTCGCGCGGTGCCGCCACGCGCTGGGGCATCGCCGGCACCATGCTCGGCCTGCTGTTCGGGCTGGTCGCCTTCGCGCCCGCCAGCTGGTTGGCCGGCGCGATCGAATCGGCCTCCGGCCAGCGCGTGCTGCTGGCCGATGCGCGCGGCACCGTCTGGTCGGGCAGCGCGGTGGTCGTGCTGACCGGCGGTCCGGGCAGCCGCGATGCCGCGGCGCTGCCGGGCCGGCTCGACTGGTCGCTCGGCCTGCGCGGCCTCGGCTTCGAACTGGTCGCGCGCCAGGCCTGCTGCCTGAACGGCAGCGTCGCGCTGCAGATCAAGCCCGGCTTCGGCCGGCTGTCGATGACGCTGATGCCGCAGGCCGGCTGGACCGGCCAGTGGCCGGGCGCGTTGCTCGGCGGCCTGGGCACGCCGTGGAACACCTTGCAGCTCGGCGGCGCGCTGCGCCTGGTGTCGCCGGGGCTGACGATGGAATGGGTGCAAGGCCGCTGGCTGCTGAACGGCCGGGCCGACGTCGAACTGATCGGCGCCGCATCCCGCGTGTCGACGCTGGAAACATTGGGCAGCTACCGGCTGTCGCTGACCGGCAACGCGGGCGGCGGCCCGTCGCAGCTGAGCCTGACGACGCTCGACGGCGCGCTGCAACTCTCGGGCAACGGCAGCGTGGGCGCCAATGGCGTGCGCTTTCGCGGCGAGGCCCGTGCGAACAGCGGCGACGAAGCCGCACTGAGCAACCTGCTGAACATCATCGGGCGGCGCAACGGCGCCGTGTCCGTCATTTCGATCGGATGAGCATGAAAAAGCGCCACTCCCCTCTGCTCCAGCCGCGACGCCCGCTCGTCGGCGCGCTGGTGGCCGCGCTGTTGACGACCAACCTCGGGGCGTTCCCGGTCGTGCTGGCGCAGCAGCCCGCCACGCCGGCGCCGTCGCGCTTCAAGGGCGAACCGGTCACCCTCAACTTCGTCAATGCCGACATCGAAGGCGTGTCGCGCGCGATGGGCGCGATCCTGAAGCAGCAGTTCGTCGTCGACCCGCGCGTCAAGGGCACGATCACGCTGTTCAGCGAAGAACCGATGACGCCGCGCGAGGCCTACCTGAACTACCTGGCCGCGCTGCGCGGCCTGGGCTTCACGGTGGTCGAGGTCGGCGGACTGTTCAAGGTCGTGCCCGAGGCCGATGCGAAGCTGCAATCTGGCACCGTGTCGGTCGGCTCGGTGTCGCGCCAGGGCGACCAGGTGCTGACGCAGATCTTCAAGTTGAGCCACGAGAACGCGAACAACCTGGTGCCGGTGCTGCGTCCGCTGATCAGCCCGAACAACACCATCAACGCGAACCCCGGCAACAACACGCTGGTGATCACCGACTACGCGGACAACCTGACGCGCATCGCGAAGATCATCGCCGCGATGGACACGCCGAGCTCCGGCGACGTCGAGATCATCCCGCTGAAGTACGCGGTGGCCACCGACCTCGCGACCGTCGTGCAGCGCCTGAGCGACGGCGGCACCGGCGTGCAGGGCGGCGTGCCCGGCGGCGGCGCCACCTCGTCGATCCTGGTCGATGCCCGCAGCAACGCGCTGATCGTGCGCGCGTCCACGCCGGCCCGCATGGCCAACATCAAGGCGGTGATCGAGAAGCTCGACAAGCCGATGGTCGGCGACAACCCGATGGGCAACATCTACGTCGTCTACCTGAAGAACGGCGATGCGGTGAAGCTCGCGACCGTGCTGCGCGCGGCGTTCAGCTCGACCGGCGGCGGTGGCGGAGGCGGTGGCGGCAGCTCGCCGACGGCCGCGCTGTCGCAGGCCGCCAACCCGAACCAGCAAGGCGGCGGCAGCCCGCAGGCGGTCGCGCCGCTCACGCCGTCGGCCGCGCCGTCGACCGGCGGCATGATCCAGGCCGACCCGGCCAGCAACTCGCTGATCATCACCGCGCCCGAGCCGGTCTACAAGCAACTGCGCGCCGTCATCGACCAGCTCGATTCGCGCCGCGCGCAGGTCTACATCGAAAGCATGATCGTCGAGGTGACCGGCGACAACGCGGCCGAAGCCGGCTTCCAGTGGCAGGGGCTGATCGGCAAGAGCGGCGACTCCACCGGCATCGTCGGCGGCACCAACTTCACGCCCAAGAGCGGCAAGGGCAACCTGGTCCAGATCGATGCGACCGGCGTGGCCGCAGGCCTCGGCGAGGGCTTCAACATCGGCGTGATCCGCAAGTTCGCCGGCCAGTACGGCCTCGCGGCGATCGCCAACCTGCTGCAGAGCCAGACGAACAGCAACATCATCTCGACCCCGAACCTGATCACGCTCGACAACGAGGAAGCGAAGATCATCGTCGGCAGCAACGTGCCGTTCATCACCGGCCAGTTCACCAACACCGGCACCGCGACCACCAGCCCGTTCCAGACGGTGGAGCGCAAGGACGTCGGCATCACGCTGAAGATCAAGCCGCAGATCGGCGAGAACGGAGCGGTGCGCATGACGATCTTCCAGGAGTCGTCCAGCCTGTCCGACAAGGTGGCACCCGGCACGACCAGCGCCGGCCCGTCGACCAACAAGCGCTCGATCGAATCGACCGTGGTCGTCGACGACGGCGAGATCATCGTGCTCGGCGGCCTGATCGAGGACAAGTACACCGAGACCAACAACAAGGTGCCGCTGCTCGGCGACATCCCGGTGCTGGGTGCGCTGTTCCGCAGCCAGAACCGCCAGAAGACGCGCACCAACCTGATGGTGTTCCTGCGCCCGATCGTGATGCGCGATGCCGCCACCTCGAACGCCGTCTCGCTGGACCGCTACGAGACGATCCGCGCGCAGCAGAAGGCCGAGCAGCCGCGCAACAGCTGGATCACGCCGATCAACGAATCGCCGGTGCTGCCGCCGCTGAACACGCTGCAGGATTCGCCGAAGGCGCTGAGCGCGCCGCCGCCGAAGCCGATCCGCAATCCAGCGCTGCCCGCGGCGCCGGCATCGGGCGCTTCGGCTCCCGACGCGGCCGCCAGCGAGCCGGGGCAGTAAGGCCATGGGCGCACGCCACCCCCTGCCCTACGCCTACGCGAAGGCGCACACGCTGCTGCTCGAAGACGACGGCGAGCGCCTGGTGCTGTGGGCACCCGAGACGGTGTCGATGCCGGCGCTCAGCGAGGTGCTGCGGCTGTACTCGATCGACGCGCTGGAGCGCGAGCCGTCGGCCACGCTGGTCAACCGCATCGCCGCCGCCTACGCCGGCGCCGAATCGAGCGCGGCGGTGGTCATCGGCGAGGTCGAGAGCAAGGTCGACCTGAGCCGCATGATGCAGGACCTGCCGGCCATCGAGGACCTGCTGGAAGCCTCGAACGACGCGCCGATCATCCGCATGCTGAACGCGCTGCTGACGCAGGCCGCGAAAGACGGCGCGAGCGACATCCACATCGAGCCCTACGAGCGTTCGAGCTCGGTGCGCTTCCGCGTGGACGGTACGCTGCGCGAGGTGGTGCAGCCGAACAAGGCGCTGCATGCCGCGCTGATCTCGCGGCTGAAGATCATGGCCGAGCTCGACATCGCCGAGAAGCGGCTGCCGCAGGACGGCCGCATCTCGCTGCGCATCGGCGGCCGCGCTGTCGACGTGCGGGTGTCGACGCTGCCGTCCTCGCACGGCGAGCGCGCGGTGCTGCGGCTGCTCGACAAGGGCGAATCCAAGTTCACGCTCGAAGGCCTGGGCATGGGCGGCGACACGCTCGAACGCTTCGACAGGCTGGTGCAGCAGCCGCACGGCATCGTGCTGGTGACCGGCCCGACCGGTTCCGGCAAGACCACCACGCTGTATGCCTCGCTCGGCCGCGTCGACACCAGCAGCACCAACGTGCTGACGGTCGAAGACCCGGTGGAGTACGAACTCGGCGGCATCGGCCAGACGCAGGTCAACGCGAAGATCGACCTGACCTTCGCGAAGGCGCTGCGCGCGATCCTGCGGCAGGATCCGGACGTCATCATGATCGGCGAGATCCGCGACTTCGAGACCGCGCAGATCGCGGTGCAGGCATCGCTGACGGGCCACCTGGTGCTCGCGACGCTGCACACCAACGACGCGCCGAGCGCGGTGACCCGGCTCACCGACATGGGCATCGAACCCTTCCTGCTGAGCTCCAGCCTGCTGGGCGTGCTGGCGCAGCGCCTGGTGCGCAAGCTGTGCCCGCATTGCAAGAAGCAGGACGCCAAGGGCCGCTGGCATCCGGTGGGCTGCAGCGAATGCGGCAACTCCGGCTACAAGGGCCGCACCGGCGTCTACGAGCTGATGGTGGCTGACGACAAGGTGCGCGCGCTGATCCACAGCCGCGCGGCGGAATCGCAGGTGTTCGTCGCCGCCGAAGCCGGCGGCATGCGCTCGATGCGTGAAGACGGCGAGCGGCTGGTGCGTGAGGGCGTGACCTCGCTCGAAGAGGTCATGCGGGTCACCAAAGAGTAGACACGAGAGCACCCAGGAAAGAGCACGCCGACATGCCCGCCTACAAGTTCGAGGCGATCGACGCCGCCGGCAAGACCAACAGCGGTCTGCTGGAGGCCGACAACGCGAAGGCCGCGCGCGCGCAATTGCGGGCGCAGGCGCTGGTGCCGCTGGAGGTGACGCAGGTCGCGTCGGCCGGCACGCAGGCCACCGGCCTGAAGATCGTGCGCCGGGTGTTCAGCTCGACCGGGCTCGCGGTGTGGACGCGCCAGCTGGCCGGGCTGGTCGGATCGGGCCTGCCGCTGGAGCGCGCGTTGACGGCGCTGAGCGACGAAGCCGAAGACCCGAAGCAGCGCGAGCTGATCGCCCACCTGCGCAGCGAGGTCAACGGCGGCTCGCCGTTCGCCCGTGCGCTGGGCAGTGCGCCGCGCGAGTTCGACGACGTGTACCGCGCGGTGGTCGGCGCCGGCGAGCAGAGCGGCGCGCTGGGCCGCGTGCTCGAGCGGTTGGCCGACGACCTGGAAGAGCGGCAGCAGCTCAAGTCGAAGATCATCGGCGCGACGCTGTACCCGGCGATCGTCTCGCTGATCGCGGTGGTGATCGTGGTCTTCCTGGTGACCTACGTGGTGCCGCAGGTGGCGTCGGTGTTCATCAGCTCGAAGCGGGCGCTGCCGGGGCTGACGGTCGCGATGCTCGCGATCAGCGCCTTCCTGCGCAGCTACGGCTGGCTGCTGCTGATCGCGATCGCCGGCGGCGTCACGACGCTGCGGCTGATGCTGCGCAACGCGTTGTTCCGCGAGCAGTTCGATTCGAGCTGGCTGACGCTGCCGCTGATCGGCAAGCTCTCGCGCGGCTACAACGCGGCGCGCTTCGCCGGCACGATGGCGATGCTGGCGAATGCCGGCGTGCCGATCCTGAAGGCGCTGCAGGCTGCGGCCGAGACGCTGTCGAACCACGCGATGCGGGCCGACGCGATGGATGCGCTGGTGCAGGTGCGCGAAGGCGCGCCGTTCGCATCGGCGCTGGCGGCCAAGAAGCGCTTCCCGGGGATCCTGGCGATGTTCGCGCGGCTGGGCGAGCAGACCGGCCAGTTGCCGCAGATGCTCGACCGGGCGGCCAAGCAGCTCGGGCAGGAAGTGCAACGCCGCGCGATGGCGATGGCGACGATCCTGGAGCCCCTGCTGATCGTCGCGATGGGCGCCGCGGTGATGCTGATCGTGCTGGCGGTGCTGCTGCCGATCATCCAGCTGAACACCTGGGTGAAATAGGGCCCCCACGTCGCTGCGCTCCTGCCCCCGAGGGGGCGCCACCCAAGGGGCCCGGCAAAGCCGGTTCCCCGGGTGTTGCTTGATCAGGCTCTGGCATGCGTCCTGCATGCCGGCTCCACCAGAACTGGGTGGTGTTCCGGGTTTTCATCGAGTGCTGACTTCCGGACACCTTTGCTTCAATGAATGCCAAGGTCTGCGTCTTCTGGAGGTCTTCGATGAGCGCATCCAAGCAGTTGGTCCCGGTGTCGTCATCCTCGCGAGGCGGCATCCCGATTGCCCGCATGCGCAGCCTCTACCGGGTCGACGAGGTCGGCCGCAAACTCGACAAGCTGCCGCACAAGGAGCACGAAAACCTGCGCTCCACCTATGAGCGCATGCTCGAGAAAGGGCCGGAGCGTTTCCAGGTGAAACCGTCCGGCCTGCCGGCGATGGACCACCTCTACGACGAACTGCCCAATTTCAGCGAGGTGCTCGACGACGTGAAGCGCCAGCTCGCACTGTGCGAAGACAGCCGCGACGCGCTCGAGATCACCCCGCTGCTGCTGCTCGGCCCGCCGGGCGTCGGCAAGACGCATTTCGCGCGCGAACTCTCGCAGCTGCTCGGCACCGGCATGGGCTTCATGTCGATGAGCTCAATGACCGCCGGCTGGGTGCTCAGCGGCGCCTCCAGCCAGTGGAAGGGCGCGCGCCCCGGCAAGGTGTTCGAGACGCTGGTCGATGGCCAGTATGCGAACCCGGTGATGGTGGTCGACGAGATCGACAAGGCCGGCGGCGAACACGCCTACGACCCGCTCGGTGCGCTGTACAGCCTGCTCGAGCACGACACCGCCGGCAGCTTCGTCGACGAGTTCGCCGAGGTGCCGATCGACGCCAGCCAGGTGATCTGGGTCGCGACCGCGAACGACGGCCGTGCGATCCCCGACCCGATCCTGAACCGCATGAACGTCTACGAGGTGCAGGCGCCCGACCGCGATGCCGCCCGCCGCATCGCCGCCCGGCTGTACGACGGCATCCGCCGCGACCATGCCTGGGGCGAGCGTTTCGAGGCGCAGCCCCGCGCCGAGGTGCTCGACCGGATGGGCGAGATGGCGCCGCGCGAGATGCGCCGCGCCTGGATGACCGCCTTCGGCAATGCCAAGCTGGCGTGCCGCGATCACGTCGTCTGCGACGACCTGCCCGAATCCGGCGGCAGGAAGTCGACGATCGGGTTCATGCAATAGCGCGCAGCGGCATCAGAACAGGTACGCCAGCCCGACGTAGCCGGTCGCGCCGGTTTTCTTCGCGACGATCGGGCTGTTCTTCGCGTCGCCGCCCAGCGCCGACACGCCGGCCGACGCCCGCAGCTTCAGGTCGGGCTGCAGCGTGTACTCCGCGCCGACGCCGAGGTCGACCTTGTGCAGCCCGGCCTTCGGCGTGTAGACCGCATAGCCGCTGGCCGCGGACTGCTCCGGCGTCACGCCGAAGTAGGCCTGCAGGTAGCGCTGGTCGGCCCAGCTGGCGCCGGCCGTGAAGTTCAGCGCGAACGCATCGGTCACCGGCACCGGCCACGACACGCCGAGGTCGACCTGCGCGCCCCGGTGGCCGCGCTGGCCGAGCGACTTGCGATAGGTCAGTCCCAGCGGCCCGTAGCCCGCCGTCACGCCGGCTTCGGCACTGGCGCGCACGTCGCCCATGCCGCGCAGCCGGTCGTCGCCCGGCGCAAACCCGAGGCCCGTCACGTCGTGGTCCTTGCGGCCGGGGTCGGCAGTCAGCAGCAGGCCGGCGCGAAGTGCATCCTGCTCGAGGAAGGTCCAGCCGAGCCCGGTGTGGTCGAGGTCGACATGGCCCCAGTCGGCGGTGCGGTAGCTGAGCGTCAGGTCGGGCGCAGCCAGCGTGCGGCGGTTCGGGCTGCCTTCGTAGCGGGGCACCGTCGCGACGCCGAGCGACACGCTGCCGCTCAGGCCGGTCGGCGGTGCCGGCGGCGACTGGCTCTGGGCGCACGACGGCAGCGTCGTCGCGAGGAGGGTGGCGGCCAGCAGGGCCGGGCGGAACAGGGGATGAGCGATCGACGGGGTCGGCATGCGAGACGGGGCCCATGGGGCCGGCGATGGAGAGGCCCGCACTGTGGCAGCAGCCAGCTTAGGGAACGCCCAGGGCCGGCCCACTAGACTCGGCGCCGACCTCCCCGGATCCGCACCACCATGCACCTCCTCCTCGTCGAAGACGACCTCGAACTGGGCGCCGAACTGCAGCGCGCGCTGGCCGGCCACGGGCTGACCAGCGAATGGGTGCGCAGCGTGAAGCATGCGCAGACGCTGACCACGCCCCAGCCCGGGGCCGACGATGCGCTGCCGTTCGCCTGCGTGCTGCTCGACCTGGGCCTGCCCGACGGCGAAGGCCTGCAGCTGCTGCAGCGCTGGCGACGCAACGGGCTGAAGCTGCCGGTCATCGTGCTGACCGCCCGCGATGCGCTCGATGCGCGGGTGGCCAGCCTGGATGCCGGTGCCGACGACTACGTGATCAAGCCCGCGGCGCCACAGGAACTGGCCTCGCGCATCCGCGCCGTCACGCGGCGCAGCGGCGGGCATGCGTCGGCGGTGTGGACGGTCGGTGCGCTGCAGATCGACAGCCTGCGCCGCGAGGTGCGGCTGGACGGCGTGCTGACCGCGCTGTCGCCGAAGGAGTTCCAGATCGTCGCCGAGCTGGCGCGGCATGCCGGCGAGGTGGTCTCCAAGCACCGGCTGGCGCGCGCCATCACGCCGTTGAACGAGCCGATGGAGTTCGGTGCGCTCGAATGGCACATCCACAACCTGCGCCGCAAGCTCGGCGACGGCTGCATCCGCACCGTGCGCGGCGTCGGCTACAGCCTGGTGGAATGACGACCATGCTGCGACGACTGCTGGAGCGCTCCGTCACACGGCGACTGATGGTGGCGCTGCTGCTGGCCTATGTGCTGACCTGGGGCGTGATGGTCGTGATCTCGGACTTCAGCCTGTCGGCGGTCGGCTCGGGCGATTTCGACAAGGAGATGGAGAGCGTGGGCGACGTGGCGACGCAGGCGCTGGAGGACCGGACCCGGCCGGCGGAGGCCGTGCTGCGCGGCCTCGCGCTGAAGATCGTGGCCGACGGCGCGCGCGTGGGGGCGGAGGGCGGCTTCGAGGCCTTCCACGTCCACGACGCGAGCGGGCGCCTGCTGCTCGCCGGCGGCAGCCCGCTGCCCGCACTGGCCGACGACGGGCGCGAGGGCTTCTTCCAGGTCGGCGAGCGACCGAAGCTGCTGCACGTGTACCGGCGCTGGGCGGCGGACCGCACGCGGCGCATCGACGTGATCCAGTCGGCGACGGCACGCACCGAGATGCTGCGGTTCGGCCTGTCGAGCCCGGTGACGCTGGCGCAATTGCTGGTCGGGTTCCCGCTGCTGCTGCTGCCGGTGTGGCTGGCGGTGCGCACCGGATTGCGTCCGCTGCTGCGCCTGTCGCAGGACCTGGCGGCCCGTTCGCCGGGCGACCTGCGCCCGCTCGACGAGAACCAGCCCTACCGCGAGCTGCGGCCGGTGGTGCGCGAGCTCAACGAGACGCTGGCCCGCCTGCAGGCGCTGCTGCAGCGCGAGCGCGCCTTCCTGGCCGACGCGGCGCACGAGCTGCGCACGCCGCTCGCGGTGATCGCGGCGCAGTGCGACACCTTGAAGCGCAGCCGCGATCCTGCGGCCTGCGCGCTGGCCGCGCAGCGGCTGGAGCGTGGCCTTGCGCGCGCGATGCGGCTCGTCAACCAGCTGCTGGCCCTGGCCCGGCTGGAGTCGGACGTGGAGCACCGGCGCAGCGAGATCGACGTGGCTGACATCGTGCGCGACTGCCTCGCGCTGCATGCCGACGACGCGCAGGCGCGCGACATCGAGCTGAGCTATGCCGGGCCGGACAGCCTGCCGATGAGGAGCGTCGAGCACGCCCTGGAATCGGTGCTGCACAACCTGGTCGGCAATGCGATCCGCTACGGCCGGCCGCAGGGGCGCGTCGAGGTGAACCTGACCGCCCCGGCAGATCGCAGCGGCGAGCACGTGCTCGAGGTCAGCGACGACGGTCCCGGCATCGCGCCAGCCGACCGCGCGCACGTGTTCGAGCGCTTCTGGCGCGGCGCCGCCGCGGCATCGAACGCGTCGGGCTCGGGCCTGGGCCTCGCGATCGTGCAGGCGGCGGCACGGCAGCTCGGTGCGCGCATCGAACTCGCGCAGGGCCTGAAGGACGGGCAGGGGTTGCAGGGCCTGTCGGTGACGCTGCGCTGGCGCAGCGGCTGAGGGCGCGCGGCAACCAACGAAACAGGAGGGGACCGGCGTCGAAACGGCCTCGAATCAATCGGTCGCCATCCTTGCGGGACATTGCAAGGAATCGACCCATGACCCCGCACGAGATCCACCTGATCCGCCACAGCTTCAACCTGGTGCAGCCGCACGCGGCCGACACCGCGCAGCAGTTCTACGACAACCTGTTCGATGCCGACCCCGGCCTGCGCGCGCTGTTCCGCACCGACATCCGCCACCAGGGCGAGCGACTGATGACGATGCTGGCCGCGGCGATCCGCGTGCTCGACGATCCGTACACGCTGCATGCCGCGCTGCGCCTGCTCGGCCGCCGCCACGTCGGCTATGGCGTGCAGCCGGCGCACTACGCGACGGTCGGCGCCGCGCTGATCAAGACGCTGCGCGACGGACTCGGCGACGCCTTCACCGCCGAGGTGCACGACGCCTGGGCGGCAATGTACGGCGTGGTGTCACGCACGATGATGGAGGCGGCGCACGAAGGGGCCGGCGTCCAGACTGCGATGCCGTAGCTTGCGCGAAGACAGCGCAAACTCGGTTCACCGGCCGATCGCGCAAGGGCTGCGCCCACGTTGCCTTCGGACATGCCGGACCAGCCGCTCGGCCCCGACGCCCAACGCGAACAGCGCCGGCAGCGTGACACCGCCCACCCGAAGGTAGGCATCGCGCCAGCTGGTGCAATCCATCACCCAGCCGAGCCCGACATGGTCGAGCAGCCACGTCTGCGGCGCCAGCGGATACCACAGCCAGGTGCGCTGCCACGCGGTCGTTGCCGCACCGAGGCCACCGGCCATCCCGATGCAGATCACGCACAGGTACAGGTAGAGGACACACAGCACGAAGCCGGTCCAGTTCATCCTCCATCGAGGCCATCGTCTGCCGGCAGGTGCCGTCGAAGATTTCAGTGCCTGGGTTTGCGTCATCGTCTCCTCCTTTGACAGGGATTCAACGCTGAGCCTGGGGACGCTTTGTGCAGGAAATTTGCAGGCTGGCATGCCGTCACGAGATGGCGCCATGCGCGATTCAGATGGCTGGCGCGGCAGGGCCTGCTTTTTGCGGTGTATGGGTTATTGCCACCACGAGTCACCGCGGCCATTGCCCAGTTGCTCCTGTGCCAGCCGGCCTTCCGCCTCCAGCAAGCGAGTCATCGAAGCTCAGACCGGTGGCGTATGCCGTCGGCATTGATCCGGCAACACCACTTGACGTGCGCGGCCCATCCCGAGGAGAGGTTGGCTTCCACGACACCCGCTGCGATCAGATTGTCTGGACTTCCATGCTCATCCGAATCGTCCGGGCTCGGGCGCATCAATCGATGCGGCGACCGCGGCCGTGCACGTTAGCCAGTGTCGCGGGCCGCGTCAACGGCTCGGCTGGCGATTCGTCATCAAGACGAAGGACGCAAGCTGGCGTGACGCACCGATTCGACCTGGCGGGTGTCCCCGTCGCCCGCCAGCAGCGCCGCCACGCGCGCCAGCAGGTCCGCCTTCGAGAACGGCTTGTCCAGCCCGGTGCAGCGCGCCTCCTTCAGGAACTCGCGCGCATCGGGCGACAAGGTGTCGCCGGTCACGAACAGCATGTGCCGCGCGAGCCGCGGGCGGCGCCGGCTGACCTCGCGCCACAGCGCCGCGCCGTCGATGTCGGGCATGCGCAGGTCGGACACGATCGCGTCGAAGCGCGCCGTCTCCAGCATCTCCAGCGCGACCGCCCCCGATTCGGCGGTCGCCACGTCGTAGCCGGCGCCCTCCAGCATCTCGCGCATCAGGCCGAGCAGCTCGGCCTCGTCGTCGACCACCAGCAGCCGCGCCCGCGCCGGGGCCTCGGCCGGTTCGGCGCGCGGCGCGGCCACCGCCTCGTCGGCGACACCGCTGACCGGCACGCTGAGCCGGAAGCTTGCGCCGCCGTCGGCCCCGGCCGCTTCGAGGATCAGGTCGCCGCCATGCTCGCGCGCCAACGAGCGCGACACCGCCAGCCCGAGCCCGGTGCCCATGCCGTCGGCCTTGGTCGTGAAGAACGGCTCGAAGATGCGCGCCGCGAGGTCCGGCGACACGCCCGGCCCGCTGTCGGCGACGCGCAGCCACACCCGCTGCGCCCGGTTGTCGCGGCGCGCCTCGACACCGGTCTGCACCTTCACCCGCCGGCGCGCATCGCGGCCGGCCAGCGCCTGCTGCGCGTTGATCAGCAGGTTCAGCACCACCTGGCCGATCTGGTCGCCGTCGGCGTTGATGGCCGGCAGCGCCGGCTCCAGTTCGGTCTCCAGCTCGATGCCGTGCGTGCGGTAGCCGTAGTGCAGCATCTCCACCGCGGCCCGCACCAGGTCGTTGATGTCGATGGTGCCGCGCTGCGGCGGCTTGCTGCGCGCCATGTCGAGGAAGGTGCGCACGATGCGCCCGCAGCGCTCGGCCGCCTCGCGGATTCGCAGCACGTCGGCCTTCAGCGCGTCGTCGTCGCACTTCTCTTCCAGCAGGCTGGCGCGGCCCATCACGATCGCGAGCGGGTTGTTCAGCTCGTGCGCCACGCCGGCCAGCAGGCTGCCCATCGCGGTCAGCTTCTCGCTCTGGCGCAGCGCCTCGCGCTGGCGTTCGATCTGCTCGGCCGCGCCGTGCCGCTCGGTCACGTCGACCATCGACGCGGTGTAGAACGCGGTGCCGCCGACATCGCTGCGCCACAGCACCATCTCGATCGGGAACTCGCGGCCGTCGGCGCGCAGCGCGAACAACTCCATGCGCCGGCCCAGCACGCGCGGGGCGCCGCCGCCTTCCAGCCGCGCCATGCCGGCATCGTGCGCGGCGCGGTAGCGCTCGGGCATCACGACCTCGCTGACGCGCCGGCCCAGCACCTCGGCCCGGCTGCGGCCGAACATCGCTTCGGCCGACGGGTTGAACTCGACGATGCGGCCCTGCCCGTCGGTCGAGATCAGCGCCGCCAGCGCATGGTCGACGATGGCCGACTTCAGCGCCTCGCTGGTGCGCAGCTGCTCGACCTGGCGGGCCAGTGCCTCTTCGTGCAGCTTCAGCTCGGTGTGGTCGCGCCCGAACACGACGATCGCCTGCACCGGCTCGCCGGCCGGCCCGTACGGCACCATCGTCTCCTGGATGAAGCGCCGCCCGCGCACCGGGTATTCGACCCAGCCCTGCCAGCGCAGCGATTCGCCGCCGAACAGCCGCTCGGCCCACGGCAGGTAGCCTTCGTACGACGCACGGCCGATCACGTCGGCCAGGTGCCGGCCGGCGATCTGCTTCGGCGTCAGCCCGAAGAACCCGGCCGCCTCGCCGTTCGCGTAGCGGTAGCGGTGCTCACGGTCGATCACCGCGACGCGCGCGGTGATGTGGTCGAGCAGCGAGCTCATCAGCGCCGGGTCCAGCGTCGCGCCGTCCGCGTCGTCGGGGCGCTCGCCCCAACGCAGCGATCCGGTCCAGCTGAGTTCGCGCTGCAGTCCGGAGACTGGAAGACCTTCGTGCTGCGCACTCCGGTATTCGCCCTTGGGGCGGCCCGGCGGGCTCACTGGACTACCTTCGTGCTGCGCACTCCGGTATTCGCCCTTGGGGCGGCCCGGCGGGCTCATGCATCCGCAACGTGGGGCACGAACACGTAGCCCACGTTGCGAACGGTCTTCAGCACTTCCGGCTTGTCGGGGTTGGATTCGATCTTGCGGCGCAGCCGCATCACGCGCAGGTCGATCGAGCGGTCGAACACGTCCCAGCCGCGGTTGTGCGCCTGCTCCATGATCTGGTCGCGGTTCAGCGGCCGGTTCGGGTTGCGCGCGAACAGCGACAGCAGGTCGAACTCGGCGGCGCTGATCTCGACCTCGTGGCCGTCGAGCGCGAACAGCCGGCGCTGGTCGAGGTCGAGCTCGCAGGTGCCGAAGCGCACCCGCTTGCTCTGCGTCGGCTGCGACGCGGCGGCCGCGACCTGCGGCGCCAGCCGGGCCAGCGTCACGCGGCGCAGCACCGCGCGGATGCGGGCCAGCAACTCGCGCATCTCGAACGGCTTGGGCACGTAGTCGTCGGCGCCGAGCTCCAGGCCGACGATGCGGTCGACCGATTCGCCGGCGGTCGTCAGCATCACCAGCCCCAGGTGCGGGTGGCGCTCGCGCATCCAGCGGGCCAGCGACAGGCCGTTCTCGCCGGGCATGTTGACGTCGAGGATGGCCAGGTCGGGCAGCGATTCGGCCAGCATCTCGCGCGCCTGCGCGGCGTCCTGCGCGGTGCGCACGACCAGGCCGTGGCGGCCGAAGTATTCGCTCAGCAGCGAGCGGATCTCCGGCTCGTCGTCGACGACGAGCACGACAGGGATGGCCGCTTGCGCGCCGGACGCCATGGGGAAGATGCCTCGTTGCGGGTTGTCGCGGGGGGGTCGCGGCGGATCATATCGGTCCGGTGGCGCGATGCCGGCGCGGTTCGCGCCGCTCAGCACCGCGGTGATCCATTCGGTGGCGGTCGGCGTCGTGTTCATCGCGCGGCTCACAGGCTCAGGTGCAGGTGGGCGATGTCCTCGCCGAAGGCCTCGCTGCGGAACACCTGCGGCTTGGTGTCGGCGAAATCCAGCCGGTGCGTCTGCGCGAAACGGGCGCGCTGCACCGCGATCCGCGACGGACGACGCACCGGTGTGGCGGCCCGGCGGGAGAACAGGCGTTGCAGCGTGGTGGTGACGAGGGTCGCGGTCATGGGGGGACTCCGGGCGTTTGTGCGTGTTGGTATGCCGGCAGTGTCGAAGCCGTGGGTATCACCGCCGTTTCCACAACGCCCCGCATTGTTTCGTTTGTTTCAACTGGCCCCTCGCCGACGGTACGTCGGCGATCCCCCGGGGGGATGCGGGCCGGCTTGGGGCGGCCGGCGCTCGGCCCCCGCCTGGCCCGTATCATCCGGCGATGCCCGCCACCCTCGCCGGCCAGCTCGTCGTGGCCATTTCTTCGCGCGCCCTGTTCGATTTCGAGGAAGAGAACCAGCTCTTCGAAGCCAAGGACGACCGCGCCTACATGCAGCTGCAGCTGCAGCGCGTTGCCGAACCGGCCAAGCCCGGCGTCGCGTTCTCGCTGGTCAACAAGCTGCTGGCGTTCAACGCGGCGTCGCCGCAAGCGTCGGTCGAGGTGGTGATCCTGTCGCGCAACGACCCGGTGTCCGGCATGCGGGTGTTCCGCTCGGCCCAGCACTACGGGCTGCCGATCCAGCGCGGCGTGTTCACCCGCGGCGAATCGCCGTGGCGCTACCTGCGGCCTCTGAATGCCCACCTGTTCCTGTCGACGAACGAGGCCGACGTGCGCTCGGCGCTCCAGGCCGGCGTGCCGGCCGCGCGCGTCTACCCGCATTCAGCCCGCGCGTCCGACGCCCACCCGCACGAGGTGCGCATCGCGTTCGACGGCGATGCGGTGCTGTTCTCCGACGAGGCCGAGCAGGTGTTCCAGAGCGGCGGGCTCGATGCCTTCCAGGCGCACGAGCGCGACAAGGCGCTGAAGCCGCTGCCGGCCGGACCGTTCAAGCCGCTGCTCGACGCGCTGCAGCTGCTGCAGCGCCAAGCCTCGCCGGCAATGCGGGTGCGCACCGCGCTGGTCACCGCGCGCAGCGCGCCGGCCCACGAGCGCGCGATCCGCACGCTGATGGACTGGCACATCGAGGTCGACGAGGCGATGTTCCTCGGCGGGTTGCCGAAGGGCGAGTTCCTGCGCGAATTCGAGCCCGACTTCTTCTTCGACGACCAGACCGGCCACATCGAGAACGCCGCGGCCCACGTGCCGTCGGGCCATGTCGCGGCCGGCGTGTCGAACCTGATCGCGCAGGTCGAGGCCGTGGTCGCCTCGAAGGTTCAGGCCGGGCGCTGACGCCACCAGCCGAGCCCGGCCGTGGTGCCGGCGCGCGGCCGGTATTCGCAGCCGATGTGGCCGTCCCAGCCGAGTTCGTCGATCACGTCGAACAGGTGGGCGCAGTTCAGCTCGCCGAGGTCAGGCTCGTGCCGCAGCGGCACGCCGGCCACCTGCAGGTGACCGACGCGGCCGCTCGGCAAGTAGTGGCGCAGCTTCGTCTCGACATCGCCCTCGACGATCTGGCAGTGGTAGAGATCCATCTGCACCTTCAGGTTGGGCCGCCCGAGCTCGACGACGGCGGCATGCGCCTGCGACTGCCGGTTCAGGAAGTAGCCCGGAATGTCGCGGGTGTTGATCGGCTCGATCGTCAGCTCGATGCCGGCCGGTGCCGCATGGCCGGCGGCCCAGTCGAGGTTGGCGAGGTAGCACTCGCGCAGCCACGCGTGGTCGACCTCGG
The DNA here is from genome assembly GCF_012275445.1 of Rhizobacter sp. SG703. Lineage (GTDB taxonomy): Bacteria > Pseudomonadota > Gammaproteobacteria > Burkholderiales > Burkholderiaceae_C > Rhizobacter. The sequence goes on from NZ_JAAZQK010000004.1 coordinate 159,990, forward strand.
GCGCGGCGATGCCCGCCATCACGTGCAGGCGCGGGCAGCCGATCTCGGCGGCCAGCGCGAGCGCCCGCTCGATGCCTTCGCGGAACGCCGCCTCGCGGCCGGGCAGGCACGCCAGGCCGCGCTCGCCTTGCGCGGCATCGCCCGGCGGTGCGTTGAACAGCACCTGGCGCAGCCCGTGGTCCTGCAGCCGCGCCTTCAGTTCGGCCGCCGGCACGTCGTACGGGAACAGGCACTCGACCGCGTCGAAACCGTCGCGCGCCGCGGCGCCGAAGCGGTCGAGGAAATCGTGCTCGGTGTACATCAGGCTCAGGTTGGCGGCGAACCGGGGCATCGCGACACTCCCTTCAACGGTGAGAGGCGCCGTCCTGCGCCTCCATGAACGCGCGCCGGAAGGCCAGCGGCTTCGAGATGCCCCTCAGCGGCGCCTGCGGCGAGCCGGCGCCGGAGATCAGCAGCGAGCCGAAGTCGAGCAGGCGGCCCATCACCGTCTGGTCGACCTGGATCGACTCGACCTTGCTGATGTTGATCTCGATCGTCTGCCGCGAGATGAAGCCCTGCTTGACGATGACCCGCTTGTTCGTCACCGCGAGCTCGGTGGTCTTGTACATCACGTAGGCGTAGCCCCACGCGATCAGCCCGATGCCGAAGGCCGGCAGCAGCACCAGCCCGACCAGCAGCGGCACCCACAGCGACCAGAGGCTCACATGGGCGTAGTGCAGCACGCGTTCGTCCTGGGTCAGTGCGCCTTCGATGTAGCTCGACATGGTGGTCCTTGTGTTCCGCGAGAGGGAGGCGCGTGACGATAGCAGCTGCCGGTTGCTACAGTCGTCGCCCCTGCCTGCCGTCCCGCGATGCCGTCCACCATCCGCACCGTCCTGCCGCTGTCCATCGTCACCGCCACCAGCATGCTGGCGATGGACCTGTTCCTGCCGGCCGTGCCGACGCTGCAGGCCTCGCTCGGCATCGACGTGACGCTGGCGCAGGCGACGATCGCGGTGTTCCTGGCCGGGCTGGCCGCGTCGCAGCTGGTGTGGGGCGAGGCGATGACGCGGCTCGGCCCGCGCCGCTGCGTGCTGATCGGCGTCTCGCTGCTGGTGCTCAGCGCCTTCGGCTGCGCGCTCGCCCCCGACATCGGCTGGCTGCTCGCGATGCGCGCGTTGCAGGGCGCGGCGGCCGGCGCGGCGACGGTGGTCGCGCCGAGCGTCGTGCGGGCGACGCTGCCTGACGAGCATGCGGTGAAAGGCATCGCGTCGATCGCGATGATCGAATCGGCGGTGCCGGCCGCCGGGCCGCTGCTCGGCAGCGCGCTGCTGCTGGCGATGGACTGGCGCTCGACCTTCTGGATCCTCGGCGGCGTCACGCTGCTCGCGCTGCCCTTCGTCGTGCGGGTCACGCCGCGCGAGCTGCCGGGGCTGGACCGCACGGCCGCCGCGGGTTACCTTGCGATCCTCGGCAACCGCAAGTACCTGCGCCTTGCGCTGTGCCATGCGCTGTGCTTCGGCGCGCTGCTGAGCTTCGTCGCGAGCGCGCCGCAGCTGATGGTGCATGCCTTCGGGTTGGGTGCCGGCAGCTTCGCCGCGCTGCAGCTGATGAGCGTGCTGTGCTTCATGGCGGTCGCCAGCCAGTCCGGGCGCATCAGCCGGCGCTTCGGCCCGGCGCGCGCGGTGCAGTTCGGCTGCGTGGCGCATGTGGCGCTGTGCGGCGCCTTCGTGCTGCTGGCCTGGCTCGGCCGGCCGGGGTTCGTCGGCGTCGCCGTGTTCTGGTGTGCCTTCTGCGCGGTGCTCGCGGTGCGCGGCCCCGCGGCCTTCAGCGAGGCGCTGGCCTTGCCGCCGGTGCAGATGGGCCGCGCGTCGGCGCTGCTGATGCTGGCCATCCTGGCGGCCGGTGCGCTCGGCACGCAGGGCGTCGCGCCGTTCATGTCCGGCCCGTCGGCGCTGCCGCTCGCGCTGGCGATGCTGCTGCTGTGCCTCGCCAGTTTCGCGATGGTGCTGCCATATCCCCACGTTCGCACTGTCGCTTCACAATCGCCCGCTTCACAATGCCCCCCGTGAACGCCCTCTCGAGATCGGAGATTCCATGTCCTACGTGATGCTCATCGTCGAACCCGTCGAACAGCGCGGCCAGCGCACGCTTGCCGAAGGCCAGGCCGCCTACGACAGCATGCTGGGCTACGCCGAGAAACTGAAGACCCGCGGCGTGCTGAAGAGCGCCGAATCGCTGCTCGCACAGGACCGCGCGGTGCGCGTGCAGAAGCGCGCCGGCGAGAAGCGGCTGGTCGACGGCCCGTTCGCAGAGGCCAAGGAAATGATCGGCGGCTTCTTCCTGCTCGACGTGAAGACGCGCGACGAAGCGGTGGCCATCGCGGCCGACTGCCCGGCCGCCGAGTGGTGCACGATCGAAGTCCGCGAACTCGGCCCTTGCTTCGCGTGACGCGGGCGGCAGCGCAGGTTGCGGGTTATCCCTGAGCCGCTTGCCGCGATGTCGATCCGGCACGCGATCGCCCGTCGTGTGAACAGGCGCGGACCATTCGCTCCGCCCGTCACACCAAGGAGCCGATCATGCTGAAGTCCACCCTGCTCGTCATCGCCGCCGCACTCGCGGTGCTGCTGGTCTACGCGGCCACGAAGCCCGATACCTTCCGCGTCGAGCGCAGCCTGCGCATCCACGCGTCGCCGGAGCGGCTGCACGCGATGATCAACGACCTGCACAGCTTCAACACCTGGAACCCGTACGAGCGCAAGGACCCGGCGTTGAAGGGCAGCTACGGCCAGACCACCGTCGGCGCCGGCGCGCGCTACGGCTGGGAGAGCCACGAGGTCGGCACCGGCAGCCTCGCGATCCTCGAGACCGTGCCGGCCTCGAAGGTGACGATGGCGCTCGATTTCGTGAAGCCGTTCGAAGCCCACAACCAGGCCGAGTTCACGCTGCAGCCCGAGCAGGACGGCACCCGCGTGACCTGGGCAATGCACGGCCCGGTGCCGTACCTCGCCAAGGTCATGCATGTCTTCATCAACGTCGACCGCATGGTCGGCACCGACTTCGAGGCCGGGCTCGCGAACCTGAAGACCCTGGCCGAGAAGGCCGTGACCGAGAAAGCGACCTGAGGACCTGGATGGCATCCACCGAGACACACCGTGCGATCGAAGCCGTCTGGCGGGCGGAATCCGCGAAGGTCATCGCCCACGTCGCGCGCATCGTGCGCGACGTCGGGCTGGCCGAGGAGCTCGCGCAGGACGCGCTGCTCGCCGCGCTGGAGCACTGGGGCGACGGCGTGCTGCCCGACAACCCGGCGGCCTGGCTGATGACCACCGCGAAGCACCGCGCGCTCGACCGGCTGCGGCAGGATGCGCTGCATGCCCGCAAGCACGAGGAACTCGGCCACGAGCTGGATGCGATGCAGGCCCACGTGGTGCCGGACTTCGTCGACGGGCTCGATGCGGCGCGCGAGGACGACATCGGCGACGACCTGCTGCGGCTGATCTTCACCGCCTGCCACCCTGTGCTGTCGACCGATGCGCGGGTCGCGCTGACGCTGCGGCTGCTGGGCGGGCTCAGCACCGACGAGATCGCGCGCGCCTTCCTGGTCCCCGAGCCGACCATCGCGCAGCGCATCGTGCGCGCCAAGCGCACGCTGAGCGCGGCCCGCGTGCCGTTCGAGGTGCCGCAGGCCGCCGAGCGCGCGGCGCGTCTCGCGTCGGTGCTGGAGGTGATCTACCTGGTCTTCAACGAAGGCTATTCGGCCACCGCCGGCGACGACTGGATGCGCCCGGCGATGTGCGACGAGGCGCTGCGGCTCGGCCGCGTGCTGGCCGGCCTGGTGCCCGCCGAGAGCGAGGTGCACGGCCTGCTCGCGCTGATGGAGATCCAGGCCTCGCGCACGCCGGCACGCACCGATGCGCAGGGCCGTGCGGTGCTGCTGATGGAGCAGGACCGCAGTCGCTGGGATGCGCAGATGATCGGCCGCGGCCTCGCGGCGCTCGCGCAGTCGGAGGCGCTGGGCGGCGCGCGCGGGCCGTATGCGCTGCAGGCGGCGCTGGCGGCCTGCCATGCGCGGGCGCGCAGCGCCGACGAGACCGACTGGGTGCAGATCGTCGCGCTGTACGACGCGCTCGAGCAGGTGGCGCCGTCGCCGGTCGTCGCGCTGAACCGCGCGGTGGCGGTCGGCATGGCGTTCGGGCCGGCGGCTGGGCTGGAACTGGTCGACGAGCTCGAAGCAGAGCCGGCGCTCGCGAACTACCACTGGCTGCCGAGCGTGCGCGCCGACCTGCTGGCGCGATTGGGCCGTCATGCCGAGGCGCGCGAGGCCTTCGAGCATGCCGCCGAGATGACGCGCAACGAACGCGAACGCGAGCTGCTGCTGCAGCGGGCGCGGGAGCTGCCGCGCTGACCCTCGCCGGTTTTGCTATGGCGAGGGCCCAAAATTTCATTTGTGCCCGGCGGGCGCCGTCGCTACGCTGTCGCCCCATGACCTGGCCGACCTCCCTGCCGCTGATCGCGATCCTGCGCGGCATCCGTCCCGACGAAGCCCTGCCCCATGCGCAGGCCTTGATCGACGCCGGCTTCGATGCGATCGAAGTCCCGCTGAACTCGCCGCAATGGCAGAAGAGCGTCGACTCCATCGTGCAGCGCTTCGGCAGCCGCGCGCTGGTCGGCGGCGGCACGGTGCTGAAGCCGGCCGATGTCGATGCGCTGGTGGACGTCGGCGCCAAGCTGGTCGTCACGCCGAACACCCGGCCGTCGCTGATCGAATACGCCGTGCGGCGTGGTCTGCAGGTGGCCGCCGGCTTCGCGACCGCCAGCGAGGCCTTCGACGCGCTCGATGCCGGCGCGCAGGCGCTGAAGCTGTTCCCGGCCACCACCTACGGCACCGGCCACGTGAAGGCGCTGAAGGCGGTGCTGCCGGCCGGCGTGCCGCTCTTCGCGGTGGGCGGCGTCACGCCGGCCAACCTGGGCGAGTACCTGGCGGCCGGCTGCATCGGCGCCGGGCTCGGCAGCGACCTCTACAAGCCGGGACAGGACGTGTCGCGCACCGGCGAGATGGCGCGTGCATTCGTCGCCGCATGGCAGGCCGCTCGCGGCTGAAGAAGAACACACGCGGGCGCCGCTGGAGCGACCCGCAGCACGGAGACACGGACAAGATGATCGCCATCGACTGGGGCACGAGCAGCCTGCGCGCCTACCGACTCGACGCCGCCGGCCAGGTGCTCGCGCAACGCAGCAGCTCGGCCGCGCTGCTGGCTTGCCAGGGCCGCTTCGAGGCGGTGCTGGCCGAGCAGATCGACGGCTGGACCGACCGCCACATCGTGATGGCCGGCATGATCGGCAGCCGCAACGGCTGGCGCGAGGTGCCGTACGTCGCCTGCCCGGCCGGTGCCGACGCGATCGCCGCCGGCATGCTGGCCTTCGAGGCGCCGGCATTGCCGGGCCGCGAGCTCTTCATCGCCCCGGGCATGAGCGACCGGCCCGCGCAAGGCGCACCCGAGGTGATGCGCGGCGAAGAGACCCAGGTGCTGGGCCTGCTCGATGACCTGGCCGGCCCGGGCCCGCACACGCTGTGCCTGCCGGGCACGCACAGCAAATGGATCACCGTCGAGCAAGGGCGCATCGCCCGCATCCACACCGCGATGACCGGCGAGCTCTACGCGCTGATGACGCAGCACGGCCTGCTCGGCGCGCTGATGGACAAGGACGCCGGCGACGACGAAGCGGCGTTCGCACGCGGGCTCGACGCCAGCCGCGGCAGCGGCGGGCTGCCGAACCAGCTCTTCAGCGTTCGCACGCTCGGGCTGTTCGGCGAGCTGAGCGGCGCGGCGGCGCCGTCGTACCTGTCCGGCTTGCTGGTCGGCCACGAGCTGAACGGGCTGGCGCCGGCGAACGGCACGGTCCACCTGATCGGCAGCGCCGCGCTGACCCGCCGCTACGAGCGCGCGCTGGCGGCGCGCGGCCTGCAGGCGATCGCCCATGCCGAGGCGCTGACCGCGCGCGGCCTGCACCGGCTGGCCCGCGCGCGCGGGCTGGTCGGCTGAACCCGAAGGAAGCTGTCGATGACCTCCCCCCGCTTCGCCCACTACCCGAGCCTCGAAGGGCGCACCGTCTTCATCAGCGGCGGCACCACCGGCATCGGCACCGCGTTCGTCGAGCACTTCCATGCGCAGGGCGCGAAGGTCGGCTTCGTCGGTCGCAACCGCGAGGCGGCCGATGCGCTGCTGGCCGGCATCGCCGCCCGGCCGAACCCGCACGGCGCACCGACGCCGCTGTTCATCCCGTGCGACGTGACCGACATCGCGGCGCTGCAGGCGGCCATCGCGCAGACGCGCAGTGCATTCGGCCCGATCGGTGCGCTGCTGAACAACGCGGCCAACGACCAGCGCCACCAGGTCGAGGCGGTGACGCCGGAGTTCTGGGACCAGTGCATGAACGTCAACCTGCGCCACCAATTCTTCGCGGCACAGGCGGTGGTCGACGACATGGTCGGGCTGGGCGGCGGATCGATCATCAACCTCGGCTCGATCAGCTGGATGATCAAGGGCGCCGGCTACCCGGCGTACGCGACGACCAAGGCCGCGATCCACGGGCTGACGCGCTCGCTCGCCAAAGACCTGGGCAAGCGCAACATCCGCGTCAATGCACTGGTGCCGGGCTGGGTGATGACGGACAAGCAGCTGCGGCTGTGGGTGACGCCGGAGTCCGAGAAGGACCTCGATGCCAACCAGTGCCTGCCGGGGCGGCTTCAGTCGGAAGACATCGCGACGATGGCGCTGTTCCTTGCCGCCGACGATTCGAAGATGTGCACTGCGCAGAGCTTCGTCGTCGACGCGGGATGGTCCTGATCCCGATCGGCTGGCGTCAGTTCAGGTCGTAGGACGGCTTGAAGCGGAAGCGGTCTTCGACCTCGGTGTCGGCGAAGCCGAAGTCGCGGTCCGGGTCGACCACGGTGTCCTGAAGGTCGTCGCCATGGCCGCCGTCCCCGCGGCTCACGCGCAGCCACAGGCGGTGCAGCAGCTTGGCCACTTCTGCGGTCGACGACTCGGGTGCTGACATCGGATGCCTTTCGCGGGGCCGCACGGGGCGGCGACAGGTTCCAGATGGCAAGTTGCGGACCAGGGACCTGGTCGGCGCCGCGCCCGGCAGCGGACCTGACGCGGCAGGTCATCCGGTGCGAAATCCGTCACATCGCTGACCGCCCTGGTTCAGGACTGCCGCGGCGTGTCAGGCGCCGCCGGACCCGCTACGACCCGATCAGCGCGGCGGTGCGTTCCACGTCGCGTTCGAACGCGGCGATCGACAGCTCGGAGATCGACGCATGCAACATCACCGTGCGCGCGACCTCGGCGTTGCCGTCGAAGGCGGTGCGCAACGCGGCGCGCTGCTCGGCCGGCAGCACGCGGATCAGCGCCGCCATCAGCGCGTCCATCGCAACCAGCGAGCCCTTCAGGTCGCAGATGCGTTCGGTGGCTTCCTGCAGGTTCTTCATGTGCGAGACCTCCAATGAAAAAACCGCGACCGAGGCCGCGGTTTTCTTGAGGACCCGGGAAACCCCGGGGCCGCTGTGCCGGTCAGGCCGGAACGATGTTCGACGCTTGCGGGCCCTTCTGGCCTTGCGTCACTTCGAACTGCACGCGCTGGCTTTCGGCCAGGCTCTTGAAGCCGCCGCCCTGGATCTGGCTGAAGTGGGCGAACAGGTCCTTGCCGCCGCCGTCCGGCGTGATGAAGCCGAAGCCCTTGCCTTCGTCGAACCACTTCACGGTGCCGGTTTGCGTTTGAGTCGTCGTCATGTCGATTCCTTTCGAGTCATGCGCAGCACATGCTGCGCAGTGCAGAGACGCCAAGAAAATCAACGATGGGAGTCAGCCGGCATCCCCGGGCAGGCGCCCGGGAACAGGGATGAGGACTTGCTGAAAGACGGTCTTATGCATGCCTACCGGCCGCATCGTACCCCGCGGCGGTGCGCGGCCTGCGCGCAAAGCCCTGCTGGGCTATGCGAGCGAGGCGCTGGCAGCAGGCTTTCAGACCAGGCCGCTGCGGATCTGCTTGCAGATGTTCTGGCCGGTGAGCGTGATCTGCAACGCGCCGCCGCGCCACTCGAACCAGTCGAGCGCCACGTACTCGTCGATCAGCTTCGCATTGATCTGTTCGGCCTGCCGGTGCTGCAGCAGTTCCACCGTGCCGAGCAACGCGTTGCGCAGCGCCTGTCGTTTGAGTGCCGCGGGGGTCACGGAGGTTGCGGGGGGGCGAGCGGGCGCTTCGGTCGAGGGTCGGCGAGGCGCGGAACGGGTCATGCTCATGAGGCCTTTCGTGAACGACTTTGAACGGCGAACCCTCCGACAGTACCACCCCGATCCGACATACCTGTGACGATTTCAAGGAGATTTGCCGAGCGAGACGGGTCACGCCGCCGGAGCGATGTCCGCGTCGTCGTCGGTCAGCGTCATCAGGATGTCGGCGTACCAGGCGCAGTTCAGGCCGAGCGACTCGTCGTGTTCGAGGTCGCGCCCGCCCATGTCCAGGCGCGACGAGTGGATCCCGAGCAGCTTCCACGGCAGCGCGCCGCCCTGCGGGTGCCGCATCACCACCGGCGCGCCGCTGGTGCCGCGGTGGGTGCGCGCATCGGTCAGGAAGTAGCCCTGGCCCTGGAAGCGCAGCCCGAACGACGACGCGATCGCCGCCTGCCGCACCACCGGCAGGTGGTGCAGCACGTCGTGGAAGCCGAGCGGGAAGCCGACCACCAGCAGCGAGCTGCCGACCTCCACCTCGTCGAGCGAATGCTGCAGGTGGTCAGGCGTGAACGGCACCATCGCGACGCCGGACGGCAGCGCGGCGCGCTCGACCTCGAGCACCGCGACGTCGATCTCGCCACCGGCATCGCGCCCCTGGCGCCACACGCTCTTGCCGTCGCGGTACAGCAGCATCGACAGCCCGATCGAGCGGGTCAGGTTGACGGCGTCGGTGTGCAGCTCGATCTCGATGCGGCTCGGGTAGTGCTTGCTCGGCGCATCGACCAGCACATGGCGGCTGGTGACGAGGAAGAGCCGCCGGTCGCGCTCGAAGAAGAAGCCGCTCGCACCGGTCAGCGGCTGGGTGCCGTCGAAGGTGGAGACGCGGGCGGTGGTCAGCAGCAGGGGTTCGATCATGGGGCCCGAGTGTGGGGCCTGCCGGTCTCTGGACGGAGGGCTGACCTAGAATCGACCTTCCGTCTGACCGACAGCCACTGGATCAACACCATGTACCGCTGTGTGATCGCTGCCACCGCAGCCCTCGCCTTCGCCTGCGCCGCCCTCCCCGCTTCCGCCCAGGTCCAGTCCCAGCCCCAGGCCCCGGCCCAGGCACAGCGCCCGTTCCCGCAGAACGCATTGCGTGGCGTGATCGCCTTCGACAACCCGCCGCAGGTCACGCTGAACGGCAAGCCGGCACAGCTCGCGCCGGGCGTTCGCATCCGCGGCCAGAACAACCTGCTGGTGCTGACCGGCCCGCTGGTCGGCAGCAAGCTGGTCGTTCACTACACGACCGAATTCACCGGCCTGATCAAGGACGTATGGATCCTGCGCGACGAAGAGATCAAGGTCGTGCCGTGGCCGACCACGGTCGAGCAGACCCAGGCCTGGAGCTTCGACCAGGCCGCCCAGGTCTGGACCAAGCCGTGACGAGGTCGTGATGGAAGAACGCACCAAGAAGGTCTACATCAAGACCTTCGGCTGCCAGATGAACGAGTACGACTCGGACAAGATGTCCGACGTCATGCACGCGGCCGAAGGCTACGAACCGACGCAGGACCCGGAGCAGGCCGACCTGATCCTGTTCAACACCTGCTCGGTGCGCGAGAAGGCGCAGGAGAAGGTGTTCAGCGACCTCGGCCGCGTCAAGCATCTGAAGGCCAAGGGCGTGATGATCGGCGTCGGCGGCTGCGTGGCCAGCCAGGAAGGCGCGGCCATCATCGAGCGCGCGCCGTACGTCGACGTGGTGTTCGGTCCGCAGACGCTGCACCGCCTGCCCGAGCTGCTGAAGCAGCGCCAGCGGCAGCAGCGGCAGCAGGTCGACATCAGCTTCCCCGAGATCGAGAAGTTCGACCACCTGCCGCCGGCGCGGGTCGACGGCGCGACCGCCTTCGTGTCGATCATGGAAGGCTGCTCGAAGTACTGCAGCTACTGCGTCGTGCCGTACACCCGCGGCGAAGAGGTCTCGCGGCCGTTCGACGACGTGCTGGTCGAGGTGGCCGGCCTGGCCGACCAGGGCGTCAAGGAAGTGACGCTGCTCGGCCAGAACGTCAACGCCTACCGCGGCGCGATGGGCGACACCGCCGAGATCGCCGACTTCGCGCTGCTGATCGAGTACGTCGCCGCGATCCCGGGCATCCAGCGCATCCGCTACACCACCAGCCATCCGAACGAGTTCACGAACCGGCTGGTCGAGGTGTATGGCCGCGTGCCGCAGCTCGTCAACCACCTGCACCTGCCGGTGCAGCACGGCAGCGACCGCATCCTGATGGCGATGAAGCGCGGCTACACGGTGCTCGAGTACAAGAGCACGATCCGCAAGCTGCGTGCGGTGCGGCCGGACATCAGCCTGTCGAGCGATTTCATCGTCGGCTTCCCTGGCGAGACCGAGGACGATTTCACGAAGATGATGAAGCTGATCGACGACGTCGGCTTCGACTCGAGCTTCAGCTTCATCTACAGCCCTCGCCCCGGCACGCCGGCCGCGGCGCTGGCCGACGGCACGCCGCACGAGACCAAGCTGGCGCGGCTGCAGCACCTGCAGGCGGCGATCGAGGACAACCAGCGGCGCATCGGGCAGTCGCGCGTCGGCACGGTGCAGCGCATCCTGGTCGAAGGACCGTCGCGCAAGGACGCGAGCGAGCTGATGGGCCGCACCGAATGCAACCGCATCGTCAACTTCGCCGGGCCGGCACGGCTGGTCGGGCAGATGATCGACGTGACCATCACGCAGGCCTACCCGCATTCGCTGCGGGCGGAGGTGGTGACGCGGGAGCTGGAGGCGCTGGCCTAGCGCCTGCCGGGGCCGAAACCGGCCCACCACAAGGTGAGCGCGCAGCCGACCACCATCGCGCCGTAGGTGGCCATCTTGCCGTCGCGGCCCAGCCAGGCGAGGCCGACGATGGTCACGACGCTGGCGACGCCGGCCGACCACAGCCACAGCCGGGCCCAGCGGACAGTGGCCAGTTCACGCCGCCACAGCAACTTGGTCAGCGCCGACGCCAGCGCGGTGACGCCGAAGGCGGGCCCCAGGAAATTCAACAGATGCCACAACGCGTCCAGGGGTCCCATCGGTGGTCTCTCAAAAGCTGGTCCGGGAATTGCCGATAAGCCGAAAGATGTGTCGAGTCGTCAGCCGGCGGTTGGCTCGCAAGGGTTTGCGATTCGACAGACACCTGAGCCGACTTCGAATTTTATAATCTGACCATGAGTGTTTTTGCCCTCGGACTGAACCACACGACGGCTCCGCTGGATTTGCGGGGCCGTTTTGCGTTCACGCTCGAGCAGCTGGCACCGACGCTGCAGGGTTTTCGCGAACGGGTCGCGCGCCCGAGCGGCAGCCCCGAAGCCGCGATCCTCTCCACCTGCAACCGCACCGAGCTGTACTGCGCGGCCGAACCGGCGCTGGTGCGCCCGGCGATCGACTGGCTGGCCGGCGTCGGCGGCGTCGCGAGCCAGCACTTCATGGACCATGCCTACGTGCTCGAAGGCGGCGCCGCGGCGCGCCATGCCTTCCGCGTCGCGAGCGGCCTCGATTCGATGGTGCTCGGCGAGCCGCAGATCCTCGGCCAGCTGAAGCAGGCGGTGCGCGAGGCCAGCAGCGCCGGCACGCTGGGCACGACGCTGCACCAGATGTTCCAGCGCTCGTTCGCGGTCGCGAAAGACGTGCGCACCTCCACCGAGATCGGCTCGCATTCGATCAGCATGGCCGCCGCCGCGGTTCGCCTCGCGTCGCAGCTGTTCGAAGACCTGCGCGAGACCAAGGTGCTGTTCGTCGGCGCCGGCGAGATGATCGAGCTGGTCGCGACGCACTTCGCGGCCCGGGCGCCACGGGCGATGGCAGTGGCCAACCGCACGCTGGAACGCGGCGAGAAGCTGGCCGGGCGTTTCGGCGCCGAGGCGATCCGCCTGTCCGACCTGCCGGCCCGGCTCGGCGAGTTCGATGCGGTGATCTCGTGCACCGCGAGCTCGCTCCCGATCATCGGCCTGGGCGCCGTCGAGCGCGCCCTGAAGGCCCGCAAGCACCGCCCGATGTTCATGGTCGACCTGGCCGTGCCGCGCGACATCGAACCCGAGGTGTCGCGGCTGAACGACGTCTACCTCTACACCGTCGACGACCTGTCGGCGCTGGTGCAGACGGCCGGCGAGAAGCGCCAGGCCGCGGTCGAGCAGGCCGAGGTCATCATCGAAAGCGGCGTGCAGAGCTTCGTGCACTGGCTCGACCAGCGCGGCACGGTGCCGCTGATCCAGGCGCTGAACGCACAGGCCGACGACTGGCGCGCGGCCGAGATCGCGCGCGCCCGCAAGATGCTCGCGAAGGGCGAGGACCTCGACGCGGTGCTGGAAGCGCTGACCCGCGGCCTGACCCAGAAGATGCTGCACGGCACGCTGGCCGAACTGCATGCGGCCGACGGCGAACACCGCGCCGCGCTCGCGCAGACGGTGTCGCGGCTGTTCCTGCGCGGCGCGCCGCGCAAGCCCGGCGACCACCACTAGCGACGCCCCGTCGTCCGCCGCATCACGGCGGAGCGGGCGCATCCTGTGCGGCTCCGGCCGCGCGCCGGCTCCGCGAACCTTTTCCGGAGCCCCGATGAAAGACACCCTCCGCCAGCAGTTCGAACGCCTCGCGATGCGGCTGAGCGAACTCGACGCGACGCTCGCCGACCCATCGGTGGTCGGCGACATGAACCGCTTCCGCGCGCTGACGCGCGAGCATGCCGAGGTCGACGGCGTGGTGCAGCGGTTTCGCCGCTACCAGCAGCGCGAGCGCGACCTGCTGGCCGCGCGCGACATGCTGGGCGACGCCGACCTGGCCGAGATGGCGCGCGACGAGATCGCCGCCGCCGAGGCCGACCTCGAACGCCTGCAGAACGAACTGCAGACCGCGCTGCTGCCGCGCGATCCGGACGACGGCCGCAACGCCTTCCTCGAGATCCGCGCCGGCACCGGCGGCGACGAGTCCGCATTGTTCGCGGCCGACCTGCTGCGCATGTACACCCGCTATGCGGAGCGCTGCGGCTGGCGCACCGAGCTGATGTCGGAGAGCATGTCCGACCTCGGCGGCTACAAGGAAGTGGTGCTGCGCGTCGACGGCGACGACGTGTATGCGCGGCTGAAGTTCGAATCGGGCGGCCACCGCGTGCAGCGCGTGCCGCAGACCGAGACGCAGGGGCGCATCCACACCAGCGCCTGCACCGTCGCGGCGATGCCGGAGCCCGACGAGGCCGAAGAGATCCAGCTGAACCCCGCCGACCTGCGCATCGACACCTTCCGCGCCAGCGGCGCCGGTGGCCAGCACGTCAACAAGACCGACAGCGCGATCCGCATCACCCACCTGCCGACCGGGCTGGTCGCCGAATGCCAGGACGACCGATCGCAGCACCGCAACAAGGCGAAGGCGATGGCAGTGCTGGCCGCGCGGCTGCGCGAGAAAGACCGCAGCGAACGCGCCGCGAAGGAAGCCGCGACGCGCAAGGGGCTGATCGGCAGCGGCGACCGCAGCGACCGCATCCGCACCTACAACTTTCCGCAGGGCCGGCTGACCGACCACCGCATCAACCTGACGCTGTACAAGCTGCAGTCGGTGATGGAAGGAGAGCTCGACGACGTGGTGGCCGCGTTGCAGGCTGCGAGCGCCGCCGAGCAGCTGGCCGAGCTCGAAGGACGCGGCGCGTGAGCGCAGCCACCGTCGACGCAGCGCTCGCCGGCGCACGCGGCGCAGGGCTGGACCGGCTCGATGCGCAGCTGCTGCTCGGCGCGGTGCTCGGGCGCGACCGCAGCTGGCTGATCGCGCATGGCGACGACGCAATGCCAGCAGACCGGGCGGCGGATTTCGACGCGCTGGTCGCGCGCCGCCTCGCCGGCGAGCCGGTCGCCTACCTGCTCGGCCGGAAAGACTTCCACGGCCTGGCGCTGCAGGTGTCGCCCGCGGTGCTGGTGCCGCGGCCGGACACCGAGACGCTGGTCGACTGGGCGCTGGAACTGCTCGGCGGCGAACTCGCCGGCACCGGTGCGCCGCAGGTGCTCGACTTGGGCACCGGTTCCGGCGCGATCGCGCTGGCGATCAAGCACCGCTGCCCGCGCGCAGACCTCAGTGCCGTCGACACCAGCCCGGACGCGCTGGCAGTCGCCGCTGGCAACGCCAGCGCCCTCGGCCTGCCGCTCGCGTTGCTGCGGGGCCACTGGTGGGCACCGGTCGCGGGCCGCCGCTTCGACCTGGTCGTCAGCAACCCGCCTTACATCGCCGGCGACGACCACCACCTCGACGCACTGCGGCATGAACCACGACTCGCGCTGACCCCCGGCGGCGACGGCCTGGATTCGTTGCGCGAGATCATCGCGGGTGCCAGTGCCCACTTGCGTGACGGAAGCTGGCTGTTGCTGGAGCATGGCCACGACCAGGCCCGGGAGGTGCAGGCCTTGCTGGCCGCCGCCGGCCTGTGCGACGTGGCGACCCGGCGCGACCTCGGGGGCCACGAGCGCTGCACCGGCGGCCGTTGGCGGCAGGCCACGCGCTGAGCCTGTTACCGGCAGGACTGCACGCGCTGACGACTGTTGCCATTGGATCGCGGGGTGGCGCCCCCCAAGCCGGCGCGGCCGGCGTAGCATGGTCGCGAGGCCTTCAGCGGGCCGCAGGTTCGTCTCCCGTCACACCCGTCGCAAGGAGAGTCGCCATGTGGAACCCCAGGTGGAAGTGGATCGGCATCGGCGCGCTGGCGTTCGCCAGCGCACAGGCTGCGGTGGCCCTCGACATCGGCGGCAACGGGCTCGGGTGGCGCAACCTGCAAGGTCGCATGAGCCTCGGCACCGCCAGCACCAGCCCGGGCCTGCGCAACGACACTCCCGGCTTCGACAGCGCCGGCCTGAAGCTCAGCAGCCTGAGCCTGATGGCCGACTACTACCTGATGCCCGCCTTCAGCCAGGGCACCCCCGCCGGCGGGCTGCGTGCCACCAGCGGCGTGCTGTTCGGGCCGCGCTCGTCGCCATGGAGCGGCCCCGGCACCGGCGCGCAGTTCAGCATCGACCGCCGCGTGAATCCCACCCCCGACGGCAGCACCGACAGCATCACCTCGCCGTACGTCGGCATCGGCTACACCGGGCTGTCGCTGAAGGGCGGTTGGGGCTTCTCGGCCGATGTCGGCGTGCTGGCCGGACGTTTCGGGCGCAGCCTCGGCCAAAGCCTGGACGACCAGGTGCGCGAGCTGCGCCTGCAGCCAGTGCTGCAGCTCGGCGTGTCGTATTCGTTCTGACGCCGGGTCGCCGCGTCGGCGAAGTCGCATTTCCGCCGGGGGCATGCCGGAGGTCGGCACGGGTCGCCTCCGCTTTGCCGTATAACGTCGGTCCTTCCACCCTGAACTCTGCCGGGCCCGCCGGCGCCAGACCATGAGCGACGTACAGCAACGCATCGATGACCTCGTCAAGCAGAACCGCGTGGTCCTGTTCATGAAGGGGACGGCGCAATTCCCGATGTGCGGTTTCTCCGGCCGCGCGGTGCAGGTGCTGAAGGCCTGCGGCGTGACCGACCTGAAGACCGTCAACGTCCTGGAGGACGAAGGCGTGCGCCAGGGCATCAAGGACTACGCGAACTGGCCAACCATTCCGCAGCTGTACGTGAACGGCGAGTTCGTCGGCGGCTCGGACATCATGATGGAGATGTACCAGGCGGGCGAGCTGCAGCAGGTCCTCGGCGTCAAAGCCTGATCTGGTGAGCGCGCCGCAGCGCATCGTCGTCGGCGTGACCGGCGCCAGCGGCGCGGTCCATGCCGTGCGGCTGCTCGAACGGTTGAAGGCCCTCGGCCGAGAGACCCACCTGGTGGCAAGCCCGGCCGGCGTGCTGAACGTGCACCACGAACTCGGCATGGACCGGCGTGCGCTCGAAGCGCTGGCCCACACCGCGTACAACCCGGCCGACATCGGTGCCGCGATCGCGAGCGGCTCGTTCCCGAGCGCGGCGATGGTCATCGTGCCGTGCTCGATGAAGACGCTGGCCGCGGTGGCGCACGGCTTCTCCGACAGCCTGCTGGCGCGCGCCGCCGACGTGACGCTGAAGGAGCGCCGCCGCCTCGTGCTGATGGTGCGCGAGACGCCGTTCAACCTGGCGCACCTGCGCAACATGACCGCGGTGACCGAGATGGGCGGCGTGATCTTCCCGCCGCTGCCGGCGTTCTACCACCGGCCGACGACGATCGACGAGATGGTCAACGACACGGTGGAGCGGGTGCTGTCGCTGCTGGGGGTCGAGGCCGCGACGCCGACCGCCTGGCCCGGGCTTTGACGCCCGATCAGGCCTTGTAGTCCCAGTAGCGCTTCGCGCCGAACACCAGGTTCGGGTACTCCGGCTTGCCGCGGCTGCCGTTGTAGCGCCCCAGCGCCATGTAGAGGTCGCCGCGTTCGACGTCGAGGTAGTGCCGCATGATCACGCAGCCGAAGCGCAGGTTGGTCTGCATGTGGAACAGCCGGCTCACGTCGCCGTTGCCGATCAGCCGCGCCCAGAACGGCATCACCTGCATGTAGCCGCGCGCCCCGACACTGCTGATCGCGTACTTGCGGAAACCGCTCTCCACCTGCACCAGCCCCAGCATCAACGCCGGCTCCAGCCCGGCGCGGGTGCTCTCGTACCACAGCGTGTCGAGGAACTCGATGCGGGTGACGTGCTCGGCCTTGCGCTTCTTCAGCCGCGCGCTCATCTCGCCGAGCCAGCGCAGATAGGCCAGCCGGGCCTCGGTGCTGACGAAGACGGGCTTCGGCGGCGCGCTGTTCGCGATCGCGGCTGCCAACGCACCGCGCACTGCATCGGCGAGCGGCTCCTCGACCTGCGCGCCGGCCACGGCCTCGCGCACCGGCCATGCCAACCACGGAGCGGCCGCAGCCGCCAGCAGCGATCGCCGCTGGATGGCCCCCGCGGCGCGCGGAGCCGCCGCGGGCCTCGCGGCGGTCATGACGCCAGCTTCGCCTTCACGAAGTCGAGCACCTCGGTGGCAGCGACCGCCGAGGCCTGCGCGTCGGCGCGGCCCTGGTACTCGACCTTGCCTTCCTTCAGGCCGCGGTCGGACAGCACCACGCGGTGTGGCACGCCGATCAGCTCCCAGTCGGCGAACATCGCGCCCGGGCGCTCGCCGCGGTTGTCGAGCATCACGTCGACGCCGAGCGCTTCGAGCTGCTCGTGCAACTGGTCGGCGGCCGCCTGCACCTCGGCCGAACGGTCGTAGCCGATCGGGCAGATCACGACGCTGAACGGCGCAATCGCGGTCGGCCACAGCATGCCGCGTTCGTCGTGGCGCTGCTCGATCGCGGCGCCCAGGATGCGGGTCACGCCGATGCCGTAGCAGCCCATCATCATCAGTTGCGGCTTGCCGGACTCGTCGAGGTAGGTCGCGTCCATCGCCTTCGTGTAGTTCGTGCCGAGCAGGAACACGTGGCCGACCTCGATGCCGCGCTGGATCGCCAGCACGCCCTTGCCGTCGGGCGACGGATCGCCTTCGAGCACGTTGCGGATGTCGGCGACCAGGTCGGGCTCGGGCAGGTCGCGGCCCCAGTTGACGCCGGTGATGTGCATGTCGGGTTCGTTGGCGCCGCAGATGAAATCGCTCATGTTCGCGACGGTGCGATCGGCGACGACCTTGACTGGCTTGCGCAGCCCGATCGGGCCGAGGAACCCCGGCTTGCAGCCGAAGTGGTCCTCGATCTCCGACGCGGTGGCGAAGCGGTAGCCCGCCTTCAGGCCGGCCAGCTTGCCGGCCTTGACCTCGTTCAGCGAATGATCGCCGCGCACCAGCAGCAGCCAGATCGTCGTCTGCTTCAGGTCGCCGGCATCGTCCGTCTCGTCGGTCGCGAGCACCAGCGACTTCACGGTGGTCTGCAACGGCACGCCGAGCAATGCGGCCACGTCGGCGCAGGTGCTGGCCTTCGGGGTCGGCGTGCGCTGCAGCGCGGCCGTCGCGGCGGCGCGCTGCGCGACGGCAGGGAGCGCTTCGGCGAGCTCGATGTTGGCAGCGAAGTCGGAGGTCGGGCAGTAGACCAGCGCGTCTTCACCGGTGTCGGCGATGACCTGGAACTCCTGCGAGACCTCGCCGCCGATCGCGCCGGTGTCGGCAGCGACCGCACGGAACTGCAGGCCCAGGCGCTCGAAGATGCGCACGTAGGCGTCGAACATCGCCTGGTAGCTCTTGCGGGCGGAGTCGAGGTCGCGGTCGAAGGAGTAGGCATCCTTCATCGTGAATTCGCGGCCGCGCATCACGCCGAAGCGCGGGCGGCGCTCGTCGCGGAACTTGGTCTGGATGTGATAGAAATTCTTCGGCAGCGCGCGGTAGCTGCGCAGCTCCTGGCGCGCGATGTCGGTGATGACCTCTTCAGAGGTCGGCTGGATGATGAAGTCGCGGTCGTGCCGGTCTTTCACGCGCAGCAACTCCGGCCCCATCTTCTGGAAGCGCCCCGTTTCCTGCCACAGCTCGGCCGGTTGCACGACCGGCATCAGCAGCTCGATGGCGCCAGCCCGGTTCATCTCGTCGCGGATGATGGCCTCGACCTTGCGGATCACCCGCAGCCCCATCGGCATGTAGGTGTAGATGCCGGCGCCGAGCCGCTTGATGAAGCCGGCCCGCAGCATCAGCTTGTGGCTCATGACTTCCGCGTCGGCGGGCGCTTCCTTGAGGGTCGAGACGAAGAACTGGGAGGCTTTCATGGGGATGCGGGGAAGAACGCCGAAAAAGAACGCTGAAGAAAACAGCAGTCGGCAGGCCTTGAGGGAAAGCCACGGGGTTGATTCCCGTCATGCCGGTGCAATAATGATTTCAACTAAGGAATTTGAGGTTGATTATGCTCGACCGAGAAGGGTTCAGACCCAACGTCGGCATCATCCTGCTCAATACGAAGAACCAGGTTTTCTGGGGCAAACGGATCCGGACCCACTCCTGGCAGTTCCCGCAAGGGGGCATCAAATACGGCGAGACGCCCGAGCAGGCGATGTTCCGCGAGCTTCACGAGGAGGTGGGGCTGACGTCGGACCATGTTCGCATCATCGCGCGCACGCGCGACTGGCTGCGCTATGAAGTGCCGGATCATTTCATCCGGCGCGATGCCCGCGGCCACTACCGGGGGCAGAAGCAGATCTGGTTCCTGCTGCAGCTGGTCGGCCGCGACACCGACATGAACCTGCGCGCCACCGACCACCCGGAGTTCGACGCCTGGCGCTGGAACGAGTATTGGGTACCGCTCGAGGTCGTGATCGAGTTCAAGCGCGACGTGTACCAGATGGCGCTGACCGAGCTCGCGCGCTTCCTGCCGCGCGGGAATCATCACAACCGCTACCTGCGTTCGGGCATGCGACCGCATCACCGCGACGATGGCTTCGAGGAATCGCGGCCGGCGACCGAGCCGCAGGCGCTGGACGACGACCCCGGCGCGCCGAAAGACTGATCAGCCGCGCACCAGGTTGTCGCGGTGGATCATCTCCGGCTCGCCGGTGAAGCCGAGCAGCCGCTCGAACTCGCTCGACGGCTTGCGCGCGATCAGGCGCGCCTCGGAACTCGAATAGTTCGCCAGGCCGCGGGCGATCTCGAGGCCCGCACCCGAGCGCACCGCGATCACGTCGCCGCGCGCGAACTCGCCATGCACCTCGATCATGCCGATCGGCAGCAGGCTCTTGCCTTCGTCGCGCAACTTCGCAACCGCACCGTCGTCGATCACGACAGCACCGCGCAACTGCAGGTGATCGGCCATCCACTGCTTGCGGGCGGCCATCTTCTGCGTCGGCGCGTTGAGCGCGGTACCGATCGCCTCGCCTTGCACGAGGCGGATCAGCACGTCGGGCTCGCGGCCCCAGGCGATCACCGTCGACGCGCCGCTGCGAGCGGCCCGCTTGGCCGCCAGGATCTTCGTGATCATGCCGCCGCGGCCGAGGCTCGAGCCGGCCCCGCCGGCCATGCGCTCCAGCTCGGGCGCCCCGGCCTGCGCCTCGTGGACGAAGGTGGCCGATTCATCCTTGCGCGGGTCGGCGGAGTACAGGCCCTTCTGGTCGGTGAGGATCACCAGCGCGTCCGCCTCGATGAGGTTGGCGACCAGCGCGCCCAGCGTGTCGTTGTCGCCGAATTTGATCTCGTCGTTGACGACGGTGTCGTTCTCGTTGATGACCGGCACGACGCGCATGCGCAGCAAGGTGAGCAGCGTCGAGCGTGCATTCAGGTAGCGCTCGCGGTCGGCCAGGTCGGCATGGGTGAGCAGCACCTGCGCGCTGCCCATTCCGTAGGCGCGCAACTGGGTTTCGTAGATCTGCGCCAGACCCATCTGCCCGACCGCGGCAGCGGCCTGCAGTTCGTGGATCGCCTTCGGGCGCGCCGCCCAGCCGAGCCGCTTCATGCCTTCGGCGATCGCACCGCTCGAGACCATCACGATCTCGCGCCCCTGCCCGGCGATGTGCGCCATCTGCCGGCACCAGTTGCCGACCGCCTCGGCGTCGACGCCCCGGCCTTCGTTCGTCACGAGGCTGGAACCGACCTTGACGACGATGCGACGGGCGTTCTTCAGCGCTTCACTCATCTGCTTCACTCGCCTGCATCACTCATGGGCAGCGGCGGCGGACCCCTGGTCTTGCACCGGCGCGTCGAAACGGGGATCGGGATCGTCCGGCACGACGTTCTTCAGCGCCGCCACGTGCTTGTAGATCGCATGCACCAGGTGCTCGCAGCCTTCGCGCGTCAGCGCGGAGATCTGGAACACCGGCCCCTTCCACTTGAAGCGCTTGACGAAGTCCTTCACGCGCTTCTCGCGCTCGTCGAGCGGCACCATGTCGAGCTTGTTCAACACCAGCCAGCGCGGCTTGTCGTGCAGCGACTGGTCGTATTTCTTCAGCTCGGTGACGATGGCCTTCGCCTGCGCGACCGGGTCGACCGCATCGTCGAACGGCGCCATGTCGACCAGGTGCAGCAGCAGGTGGGTGCGTTGCAGGTGGCGCAGGAAATAGTGGCCGAGGCCGGCACCCTCGGCCGCGCCCTCGATCAGCCCGGGGATGTCGGCGACGACGAAGCTCTGCTCCGGCGCCACTCGCACCACGCCGAGGTTCGGATGCAGCGTCGTGAACGGGTAGTCGGCGATCTTCGGTTTCGCGTTCGAGATCGCGGCAATCAGCGTCGACTTGCCGGCATTCGGCATGCCGAGCAGGCCGACGTCGGCCAGCACGCGCAGTTCGAGCTTCAGCTTCTTCTGCTCGCCGGGCCAGCCGGGCGTCTTCTGGCGCGGCGCGCGGTTGGTGCTGGTCTTGAAGTGCAGGTTGCCGAAACCGCCATCGCCGCCCTTCACCAGCAGCACCCGCTCGTCGGGCACCAGCAGCTCGGCCAGCACCTGGCCGCTTTCGGTGTCGGTGATGATCGTGCCCATCGGCATGCGCAGCACGATGTCTTCGGCCGCCGCGCCGTACTGGTCGGAGCCGCGGCCATTCTCGCCGCTGCGAGCTTCGTGCCGACGCGCATAGCGGAAGTCGATCAGCGTGTTCAGGTTGCGGTCGCCGACGGCGTAGACGCTGCCGCCGCGCCCGCCGTCACCCCCGTTCGGCCCACCGAAGGGAATGAACTTCTCGCGGCGAAAGCTCATGCAGCCATTGCCGCCATTGCCTGCCGCCACATCGATGGTCGCTTCGTCTACGAATTTCATGATCTCGCCCACAGGCCACCGCACCGCCAGAGGCTGCATGGTAGGCCACCGGTCGACCGGCGACCGGAAAAAACAAAAGCCCCGGGTGACCGGGGCTCGGGATCAACGCCAGCTGCACGAGGCAGCCGCAGCTCACGCTGCCGTCTTGACGCTGACCGTCTGGCGGTTGCGCGGGCCCTTGACGGCGAAGCTGACTTCGCCCTCGACCAATGCGAACAGCGTGTGGTCCTTGCCGATGCCGACGTTCTGACCGGCATGGAACTTCGTGCCGCGCTGGCGGACGATGATCGAACCGGCCGGGATCATCTGGCCACCGAAGGCCTTGACGCCGAGCATCTTGGGTTGGGAATCGCGGCCGTTCCGTGTGGAACCGCCGCCCTTTTTCTGTGCCATGGTTTAACTCCTGGAAGCTTGGGGAAGCAGGTCAGGCTTCGATCAGGCGGAAACCGCGCTGATCTCGATCTCGGTGAAGTTCTGGCGGTGACCCTGCCGCTTCTGGTAGTGCTTGCGACGGCGCATCTTGAAGATACGCACCTTGTCGTGCCTGCCTTGCGCCACCACGGTGGCCTTCACGCTTGCGCCCGTCACCAAGGGAGTCCCGACTTTCAGGTCTGCGCCGTTTCCGACGGCAAGCACCTGGTCGATCGTGATCTCTTGGCCAACATCCGCAGCAATCTGTTCTATCTTGATCTTTTCGCCTGCAGCAACCTTGTATTGTTTGCCGCCGGTTTTTATGACCGCGTACATATCAGCCCTTTCAATGAATTCCGCCAGGGGCTCGGCTCTCGATCTGCTCGAGTAGCGGCACCCATGGGCGAACCCTGCAGGAAATGCAGAGCCCGCGAGTCTAGCACGCTCACCCAGACCCGGGGAAGCCCGTACGAGGCGCCGGCGCCTCGGCGAGGCCGGCAATCCTGCACGAATCGATGGCGCGTCCCCGCTTCCTATAATTTGGCGCAAACACCTGAGCCTTCCGTGCAGACCTCCACCCCTCATCCCACCAGTCCCGCGCCAGGTTTTGCGCAACTCATGGCTCCGGAAATGAGCGAGGTCGATCAGGTGATCCGGCAGCGCCTGTCATCCGACGTCGTGCTGATCAACCAGATCTCCAACTACATCATCAGCGCTGGTGGAAAACGGATCCGCCCGATGCTGGTGTTGCTGTTTGCCAACGCGCTCGGCTTCCGCGGACCGGAGCGGTTCGACTTGGCCGCGACCGTCGAATTCATCCACACGGCCACGCTGCTGCACGACGATGTCGTCGACGAATCCGAGCTGCGCCGAGGACGCGCCACGGCCAACGCACTGTTCGGCAACGCCGCCAGCGTGCTGGTTGGTGATTTCCTGTATTCGCGTGCCTTCCAGATGATGGTGTCGGTCAACCGCATGCGCGTGCTCGAAGTGCTGGCCGATGCGACGAACGTGATCGCCGAGGGCGAGGTGCTGCAGTTGATGAACATGCACGACCCGGACCTCGCGGTGGAAGACTACCTGCGGGTCATCCGCTTCAAGACCGCCAAACTGTTCGAGGCCAGCGCGCGGCTGGGCGCGGTGCTGTCCGATGCACCGCCCCACATCGAGGATGCCTGCGCGAGCTACGGCCGTGCGCTCGGCACTGCGTTCCAACTGGTCGACGACCTGCTGGATTACGAGGGTGCGACCGAGCAACTGGGCAAGAACGTCGGCGACGATCTGCGCGAAGGAAAACCGACGCTGCCGCTGCTGCTGGCGATGGAACGGGGCACTGCCGGACAACGCGCCGTGGTGCGTCACGCGATCGAGCATGGCGAGGTCGCCCGGCTGGCAGAAATCGTCGAGATCGTCCGCCTCACCGGGGCGCTCGATGCCACGCGGCAAGCCGCCCGCGACGAAGCCGACAAGGCGCGCGAAAGTCTCTTGTTGTTGCCGGACTCGAAACACCGCGAAGCTCTGCTAGAATTGTGTTTTCGATCGATCGACAGGTCGTTCTGAGACCCCCGAATCAGAACACTGCGGCTTGTTGTCATCAGGTGCCTCGCGATGCTCGCGGGTTCGCACCGAAAGATCGGGGTGTAGCTTAGCCTGGTAGAGCGCTACGTTCGGGACGTAGAGGCCGGAGGTTCGAATCCTCTCACCCCGACCAGAATTCCCTTGGATATCAAGGACTTGCAGAAGCCGCGGACTCCGCGGCTTCTTGCATTTCAGGGGTTCTGTGCCAATTCTGTGCCACCGGAACGGCATTGGTTGGCACAGGACGCCCAAGAATCTAAACCTGCTTGGCTTCACGAGTCTCCTAGTCATCGGAGAACTCATGGCAACCATCGCCAACCGAAGCCGCTTCCGCGTCACCGTCAAGAACGTACCTGGCGCCACCCGCCACTTCAGCTACGACCAACTCGAGGCCGTCGAGGCCTACATGCAGGAGCTGCGTCGTTCCAAGAAGAAGTACAAGCCCAACGTAGTCCAGCTCGACGAGAGCTGGCTGGTCCGCATCCGCACCAAGGGCCAGAAGGAGCAGTCCGCCACCTTCTCCTCGCTCGAACAAGCCGAACGCTTCATCAAGCGCGTCGAGGAGGAACGCGGACGCAGCCTCTTCGCCGACTACAGCAAGTCGCTCAAGGTCACCCTGGCTGAACTCATCGTTCGCTACCTGCTCGAGGAGTCCCCCAAGCACAAGAGCCACCAGGTCACCTCGTACTGCCTCGAAGGCTGGCTCGCGGACAGCGGGCCCGCCGGCGTCAAGCTGCTGGAGGCCTACCGCGACAAGCTGCGCGAGCTCGGCAAGCCGGTGCGCGAGGTCAAGTTCCAGATGCGCCGCAGCAGCGACGAACTGGCCTGGATTCACAAGCCGCTGGCGGACATCACGACGGTGGACATCGAGTCCTTCATCAACGACCGGCTCGAAGTCGTGGCGTCCGGCACCGTCGACCGCGACATCGACCGTTTGAAGGCAATCTTCCAGGTCGTGACGAAGGTGTGGGACTACGCGCTCGCGAAGAACCCGATGGATTCCGTACGCCGCCCGAAGTACTTCAACGAACGAGTCCGACGGATTTCCACGGACGAAGAGGCCCGGCTGCTCGACGCATTGGCAGCGCTCGACTTCGAGCGCGCGGTTGAAGCACGGCTGACCCAGCTCGCCGACGAGGCGCTGGCTGGGCAGACGTTCACCAGCTTCAGCGCCCGGAAGAAGGTCCTCGCCAAGGTCCGCGCAGAACTCCGCCCCTTGGCCGAGGAAACGGCGGAGGTCGTGCCCTACCTGGAGTGCTTCTATCAATTCCAGGTTTGCACAGGGGCACGCCGCGCCGAGACCATGGGCCTCCCTTGGGAGCACATCGACCTCGTCGCGCAGACCGCATTCCTCCCCGAGACCAAGAACGGGCGCCCGCGCAAGCTGGCATTGCGCAAGGACCTCCTGGCCTTGCTGGAGGACTTGCCGCGCGACACCACGCGCATCTTCGACGTCGGGGTGGACTACATCGTGGGAGCTTGGATGAAGGCCTGCGAAATGGCTGGCATCAGCGACCTGCGCATTCATGATGCACGCCATGAGGCCATCTCTCGCCTCGCCGAGACCGGGAAAGTGTCTGTGCAGGACCTGCAGACCTTCAGCGGTCACCGCGACCTGCGGATGCTGATGCGCTACTCCCATCTCTGCGCTTCGCGACTGGCCAAGAAGCTCGATGAATGTTTTGCTGATGACAACCAGATTCGCCAGCACCGCGGCCGGAAATACCTCCGAAAGAAGGCCAGCGTCAGCGTGCGCGACGTGGTCGACGCCTCTTGTGAAACGGCCGAAGCCTCAGAGGCCACCCCGCTCAACACGTCGGGGGAAGTTTCTGAGGGCCGAAGCACCTTGACGTTCTCCGGCTTCCTGGCGTCCGAGCAGTCTCGCGAAAGCCTCGCATCGCTGGGCGCGTGAGTGCCACCAGTGCAGGCGGCATGCCGACGGAATAAACGGCAGGTTCTAGACATGGCATCGCCACTTCGCAATGCCCAATGTCCAACCTCACCGTTTCCAAGCTCGTCACGAAGGCCGACGCCGCCGCAGTCTTCGACGTGTGCACCAGAACCATCGACAACTACATCCGGGATGAGCGGCTGCCTCAGCCGGTCCAGTTCGGGAGTCGCGAGTACTGGCACCCAGCAGAGTTCGAGGACTTCCTGACCCGGACGTTTCGCCGAACTTCCGGGCCGTCATCTGACCATCCCAGCACGACCGAGGAGCTCGCCCCAGCGCAGAAAGGCAAGCCCCAGGCCTCTGCTCCAAAGCCACGGCCCAAGGCCGGCGCGAAGAGCAGCGACAGCAATGCCGTCGTACGACAGCAAGCCCGCCAAGAGGCAAGGCTGCGAGCATTGAACATTGCAAAATGAACCAGCAGAAGGCGGGATGGTCGCTACCGTATTTTCCGGTCGCCAAGTGGGACTGAGCGCAAGGACTCAGACGCTCTAAGGCGGCGTAGGAAAGCCCCCGAAGGGGCTTTGATTGAACTAGCGCTGCGCGAAAGCTGCAGCTTCGCGTCGACCCGTTGACCGTTCCGACCACTGGCGCCCGCGGAGCTTTGCAGCCTCCCGCCGCAATTCCTCGTCGGCCGCTTTGAACCCCTCGAGGGCACCTTTCTGAGCGACGGCGATGCAGGTCTTGGTGACATCGCGCAGGATGCTCTCGACTTCCCGTGCATCGTCCAACGCGGCGCAGTCTGCCTTGGACCACATCTCCCCGAACTGCTCGGCAGCGAACTTGGCGTCGTCGCCCTTCTTGCCTTGCTCGCGTCGCAGCTGAATCACCGCGTACGCGCATCCGGCGGCCTCTGGGTCCATGCCGAGCGCAACCGCCAACCGGACATAGAGCCCAGCCCAATCGCCGGCCTGCACATCGAGGACCTGGCTGTAGACCAGCTCACTCGCCTCGGCCACAGGCTGTGCCTGACGCGTCGATTTGAAAATCTCCTGCACCTTCTGCATCAGCCGCTCGCGAACCAAGCCGTTCCTGCTGCGACGAACACTTGCAGGCGTGAACAGCTGCTCGTAGGTCGATGCAATCAATGTCGCCTGGTCCCGCGTCAGCCCGCAGTCCAACTTATGAAGGACGCGCGCCATTTCGGTTGCGGAGAACAGCTCGAGCGCCGCCTTCGTTGCGTTGGGCGAGAAGCGCCCATCGTTTCCAATTGCCATGTCTTTTCCTCTGGGTGGTTTCCTTGAAGCCGCAGGTTTCCCGTGCGGCATCTTGTGTAGGTACCACTGCAGCACCGCGCCGCCGACGACCGTCGCGTGGCGAGCCCCTTACTCCAGAGAGCGCCCCCGCACCTGGCGGGGGCTGGATGAACCAATTCAGGACGATTCGGGCAGCAGCTTTGCCGCCTCTACCTGCAGGGCCGCCACTCTTGCCCTGTGCGTGCTCGGCACGTTAGGCAGGCCGAGTTCGACGCAAAGTTCCGACACCATCTGCTCGGTCAACGGCATCTCTAACTGATGCAGATGGGTGTGCAGGATGAGTTGAAGGCAAAGGCGTTGGCGCTCGGTGCGTGGGCCGTTGATGGGCATGGTTGACCTTGAGTCGTTGTGATGCAGCGTATAGGTAGCGGCATGGCAAGGTTGATGTCCATCCCCTGACGCCGAGCGCGAGGGTGCGTCGCAGTCCGTCGGATTGCCCCAGGCGCTGCTGTTTTCAACGTTGAAAACGCCCCAGCACCTCGCTAGTGTGGGGGGCTCAAAGTCTTCGAACTTATCTACGCCAGGACATGGCTCACTGTAGGCTGGTCGATGGCCCCGAGAGAGGCTACTAATCGGTCTGGGTGTGCTCCACTAACGCGGGCCCAGCAACAGTCCCAGCATCGGGCCTTCGCAGTCGACGGGGCGTTCCCTCCACTCACAGACCCATCTTCCATCGTCCTCAAGTACCTCGCCGAGTTGAACGGGTTGCACTTCCGCAGGACTGAGTGGGCGAATCAGACCTGCCCGGACAAAGTCCGTCTTGTCGCAGACGACGACGGTCGAGTCCGCATTCTGTCGTTGGAGGAGCTCAATGAGCGCGCTGACCTTCATTTCGTTGTTCCAAGCTTTTGAGGGAATTTCTACCCGCAGCCTTGCTATGTCACCACATTGTGTGCGACGCAGCGCCGGGCCTGCCCACTACGCCAAGCCCGCTGGGCAACGAGCGCGCCGGACAAGTGCAAGACTGCGTGGCGCACCACACTAGCCTCTACTTACCCGGCCAGGCTCAGAAACCCCCGCGCCGTTCGCGCAGGGCAATAGACGCCACGGACTCCATGCGGATGCCGGTCAGGCGGTGCTCCGAATCCTGGGTCAGTTCGGTGAGCCATACCTGCTCGCCCAGCCGCTCGGGGTCGAAGCCGGCCGTGAGTCGAGCGTTCTTCTGCAGCATGACCTGCACGTCGGCCCTCGACAGCCACCGCTCGTACGCATCCAACAGCTTCGCGCGCAGGTTGGCGTGCGGGTGGTTACGCGTGACCAGGGTGAACTTCGTGACCAGTCCACGCTCCAGGCTGGCGTCGAGCATCCGTCCCAGATAGAAGATGCCGTTGAACGACCTGCCCTGGGTCACCGCGTCCTTCTTGCTCGCCTCGACTTCCGTCCAGTCGATGTCGCCGAAGACATGGGGCGGCGTCGAATGCGGGTTGTGGCCGGTGGCATCCAGATAGCGCTCGCGTTCTGGTTGTTCGTCGAGCAGCAGCACATCGGGCCTGCGCGTGAAGTACCGACGATTCGCCTCGGTGTTCGCAACGCCGGTAAGGCCCAGTTCCGCGGGCGTCAGATACAGAGCCCCCGACATCGCGACGAGCTGCTCCCTTATCGTGGCCACCCTGGTGCCGGCGTCGGCCGGCGTGGGCTGCCGCGCTAGGCCGGACCGGATGGCATATTCGCCCCAGACCCGCAGCGACGGCCTGATGAGCCGGCGGGCAACGATGTACTGCTGCTCGAGTAGCCGGTGCTGGTCCTGCACCGAGCCGACGTGGGTCATGTTGTGGATGTTCTGGCGGCCGCGGACCCGGTAGCCAGCGTCGAGAACACGTTGTGCGCCGCGGCGCGTGAGCCAGTAGTAGCGCCCGGCCAAATGGTCTGAAGTCGTGCGCTCGACGATTGCGACGTTCAGCAGCTTCTCTTCGACCAGCTTGTGCAGTCGGCGTCGGGTCGCATGCACCGCGCTGGCACTCGTCACGCTGCCATGGCCGTTGCACGCCGGGTAGACCACGGCGTACTCGTCGGCGTAGCCCTGCATGCCGGCAACCGGCTCGAGATGCCCCCGATAGAAGAGTGCCAGCTCCGCTTCGCGCATGGAGCCCAGGACGCCGATGGCGTGCAGCAGTGCGAGGTCGGTGGCGGAATCGTCGTCGAACAGCCACGGCTGCACGCGTTCAAGTAGCTCCCGCGCATTTGGCATCAAAGGCAAGAGCATGTGCTCAAGCACGATGGCGCTCCATCAGCGTCCGGATACTGGCGGCATGGGGTCTCAAGGAGGTGAAGAATGTGGCCAGCTTGTCGACGCGGTACTTCCCGTCCTGGGTCCAGAAGACCTCCTTGTCTGCAGCTTTCAAGATGGCCCGAGCGAGCCGCGTGTCGTTCAATGCCGCGCCAGCTTCAGTCGGCATTCGACGACCGATGACTTCGATGGCGATGCTGCGCCCGAGCAGCAGCGAGGCCACCTTTGCGAGCTCCCGGTAGCTCGCGACGCTGGCGCCGTTTGATGAGCCTGGCCGGTCGGTGGCATAGGTGTAGGTCGACCGGTCTGTCGTGCTGACCTTGCACCAGAGGTTGGCAAGGCAGTTCAAGACGGCTCGCGGGAGCGGGTCGAGGTTCTGTTGCCGATTGACGTCGGCCGCTAGGGCGGCCGGCCCGACAAGCGTCAAGTCCTTGCCGGCGCGGT
The DNA here is from genome assembly GCF_012275445.1 of Rhizobacter sp. SG703. Lineage (GTDB taxonomy): Bacteria > Pseudomonadota > Gammaproteobacteria > Burkholderiales > Burkholderiaceae_C > Rhizobacter. The sequence continues at coordinate 189,708 of NZ_JAAZQK010000004.1, forward strand.
AGAGGGCCAGGCAGTGTTCGAACACGAGCGCGCGCTTGGCCATGTCGCTGACCGTGGTCAGTGACTTCGAAGCGTCGGGCAAGGCCAGCCCGAAGTTGTGCCGCATGTATCGCAAGCCTCCAGCGTTCAGGTAGTAGTAGAAGCAGGCGCCGACCTTCTTCCTGCCGAGCGCGCGCAGCACCGGCCGGTGGCCTTCGGTGGCCAGGCGTTGCGCAACGCTGCCGGCGCGGGCTTGCGGACACAGGCGCAGGGTCAGGGCTTGGGCTTGCCGATGCCGCGCGCCTTCCGTGGCAAGGTCCTTGAAGACCCACTCGCCCAGTTGTCGGGTGTTCAGAAGTCCGAAATGCCCCACGGCATAGGTGGCAGCCCACTCGTAGTCCTGCGCCTTGTCCCAGGTCGCGATGCCCTTCGACCGGAACTTTTTCAAGGGTTCGGCCGAGGAGGGTTTATTGCGGCTGCGCGGCGCGGCGCCGCGCGACTGCGCGCTGCCGTTTTCAGCGCTCGCGTCATGGCTCGGCAGGTGGTTGCGTGTGGGCGCTGCTGCAGGCGCAGCATCGAGCTGTGCAACCAAACTCGTGTGGACGACCGCTGCCGCGGTCTCAGGCCCGACATGCCGGGTTTTGGCCTCTTGAGGCCGCGCTGTGTTCGTGGTGTTGTTTGTCATCAGGGCTCCGAAAGCGCACTCGCTTTCGGACGTATAGGCACTACGAGTGCACCGTCGATGGCTATGGGCGTGCTTGGTCCCGCCGGGACCCGCGACACGCTTATGGGGACGACCCGGCCGGGGAGTAAGCGCTCCGCGCTACCAGCCCCGACCGCCTCATCCCCCTACCGGCGGACTCGGCGGTCGGCACTGCCGCCGGGTCGTCCCCATGGAGCCGAGCTTCCGCTCAGCTCCGTCGGTCCGGCTTACCGCCGGACTGGGCCGCATCCGCAGCCCACCCCTCCGGGGCTTGGGCAACCGTGTCGCGAAGGGCATAACTGTGTCGCCTCGTGCTGCCGCAAGCGGCGACAAAGCCGATTCGGCATCCGCCGACTTGGCATCGCAATCGGCGTCGCCACTGGACGGTCTGCGATTGCCGAGGCTCAACGTCGGCATCGTGCACCGGCAACTTCGCGGTGCGTGACGGCGCACTCGCACGCCGGCGTCAATGCGCGTCGCGGTATTGCTTGCAATGCGGTCGCTGTGTGGTGTGGGAGACCGGTTGCTATACGAGTCACTGCAACCAACCCAGGGGAATCCCAATGACTCAAACCAAATCGTCAACCGCAGGCGTACATGCCAAGAAGAGCCGCCCCGAACCTCTGCACATCATGGTCCTTCAGCGCTGCTCACCCGGCCTCCGGCCGGGCCCCATCCATGTGGTCAAGAAGGTGTTAAAGGATGTCGAGGTGGGCTCGACGGTCAAGAAGTGCCGCGTGCCTGTGACCATCGAGTACAGCTTGCCTGCAGGCACCGGCGCGCTGACTGCGGCCGACAAAAGGGCGTTTGCCGACGAAGGGCTGTCCGCGCGCGAAATCGCCTATGTCGAGGACAAGCTGCCGGAGAAGAAAGCGAGGAGCGACGCACACCAGGCCGCGTTCGAGGCCGAAGAGGCGACACGGCTGAAGAAGAAACTCACGAAGCGCCTCATCGCACAGCTATCGGCAGACCCCGAACTCGCCGCAGGTGTCATTGCAGCGTTGGAAGGCTCGGCCGCCGCCGATTCGACCATGGCAGCAGCGCCAACTACTTCGAATGCAGCCGTCACGCTGAGCGACAAGATTTCCAGCCTGCGCACTCTTCTTGACGAGGTGGGTGGCGACATCGAGGCCTATAAGGAAGCGGCAAAGGTCGGCAAGTACTTCGACAAGGACAAGCTGCGAGCCATGCTGAGCGAGGACGCCGAGCGCGATTGGAAGCTGTGCTGGTTCGCTTTCAGTCGGATGATTGACCAAGCTGTCCGAACTCCCTTTGCTCGTAAGAACGGCTGGGCCAGCGACCCTGAGTTGTCTCAGCTCGCAACGGCACACGGATACAAAGCGGGAGTTCCTGAAACCACGCGGTCAGGTGTCCGGGTCTCGATAACTTGACGGTCGATGCGGGCAGTCGGCGCGCGTTATCGGATACTGTTGCAACTGGATACACGCGTTTGCCGCCATGGGTGCTGCTCCAGGAGGTCGTTTCACCAGTGCAGCAGGCGGCTTCCGATTTCCGGCTTCTCTTGCGACTTAGTCATGCAGGGGGGCGTCCCCGAGATACCGAAATGGACGGGGGGCGTTCGCATGACCAACGGAAAACAACGATGTACACACGAGAACCTGACGCGGTCCTAGAGGCCCTCGACGACCGTTCTCTGCGGGCCAGGTTGGCGCGCACGGACTGGGAACGCGACCCGCTTTTCGTCACCGACGAGCAGGTCTTCAGCCTGTTCAGGCGGGCACGAGCCAAGGGCGACGCAGCCAGAATCGGGCTTTTCGCCGAGGCGTTCAACGAGCGCCTGCTTGAGCGGTCGCGCAAGTTCGTCCTCCGGGCGCGCATCTTTCCGGGGCTCATCGACGACCTCAAACGGGCTGCGCACGAGCTTGCCTCCTGCATCTGGGAGCACCTTCTATCGAGCGCGAGCGATGCCGCGCACGCAGAACGGGCGTTCGGGCAGTTCTTTGACCGACGGGCTATCGACTTTCAGCGAGGCCTTCTGGCGAAGAAGCGCAAGCTGCAGTCCAGCCTTGACGCCGATGAGGATGATGAAGACGAGTCGGTGTCGGCGACCGACGACCTCGAAGAACTGCAGGACCACAACACACCGGACCTTCTCGCTGCTCGACAGCAGAGGTTCGAGCGCGCGAACAGTCGCCTGCTCGAAATCCTCACGGAGAAGGAATACACCACCTATGCGCTGCTCTATGGCGCCGACTGGCAGGTCCAGGAAGTAGCTGCAGCGCTCAAGGTGACCGTCAAGAGCGTGAACAACTACAAGAGAAGCGCGCTCGCGAAAATCGACAAGGAGTTCAAGCAATGACAACGCCCACCCGCAGGCTGTCGCTCGACGAAGTGCTTGACGAGTTCTTCTACTCGGCCGACAAGCCGACCCCTGCCCAAGTGCTTCGCGCATGCGAGGCTCACCCTGAGTACCGCGACGACATCGTGGAGTTCGCAGCGCTCTGGACTGCCTACCAGGCATCGTCGGAGCCTGTTGAAGACTCTTCGCTTCCGAAGGCGACCGCCGACGATGTGGCGCGCCTGCAGAGCTACGTTCTCAATCGGATTCACGAGCTTGATGGAAAGACGGCGCAGACCTCTGACCTCGAAGCCACAAAACGCGCCATCTCGACCCTGGCTGGCGGCAAGCTGGGTCGAGCTGCTGCGGCGGCGGGATTCACCAGCTCGCTGCTAATGACCAAGGTGCTCACGACCATCACCAACGTCCCGCCTAGAGTGATTCGGGACTTGGCTAAACATCTGAACGTGGCGCCGGCAAGCCTGCGTCAGTGCATCGGGCCGCAGCTCGCAGGCGCTAGAAACTACAGCTCAACCCGCCAGCCCGATGCGCCTGGCTTGGAGACCTGGGAAAGTGCCGTTCGTTCCTTGCCAGAGAGCGAGGCCGAAAAGAAGCGACTCCTGGGGTTCCAGACGGAGGAAGACGCCTCGTGACACCCTTTCATCGTGCTCGCGAGGAGGCGAGACAGTTTCGGCAGGACCTCTTCGGGGTGGCTGCCGGAACTGGCATTGCGTCCAAAGCAATCATTGATGCCGCCGCCAGCGAGGATGCGGAGGATTTCCAGATTTCGGACGCCAATCCATCGGACAAGGCGCTTGGTGGCGCCGACGCTGTCCTGGAGGTCAAGTTCCGACAGATAGTCGTCCGCAACGACGTATCAACGGGCGAGCGCGCCTTCCTCGTCGCCCATGAATTCGGGCACTGGAAGCTCCATCACGACGGGCATGAGGGCTGCCACAAGGTCGTCGACTCGACCTTGAAGCCAGAGGACGGCGACACGTTCGGTGTCCAGAAGGTCGAGGCCTACGGGGCTCGGGAACGTGCCGAGCTGCAAGCCAACATCTTCGCCCGCGAGCTGCTGCTACCCAGAGAAGTGGCTCGAGCCCTGTTCCTTGCCGGCAAGACGGCGGAACAGCTCACGACTGAACTCGACCTTCCCCTGGAGCTGGTCCGGCAACAGCTGCTCGACGGCCTGCTGCTTCCAGAGCCAACCGAAGAACAGTCCGAGCCGCCCAAGGTCATCACCCCAACGGCGGAGCAGATAGCGGCGGCTCAGTCCGAGGCCACAACGTCATTGGTGAAGGCCGGTCCCGGCACCGGCAAGACGGCCACATTGCTGATGCGGGTCCAACACCTCCTGGCAAACGGCGCCAAGCCGGAGGAACTGCTGCTGCTCACCTTTTCCAACCGAGCGGCAAGAGAGCTGGTGGACAGGCTGCAGCAGCTGGGCGTTGAAAACGCGCACGAAATGTGGGTCGGCACCTTCCACGCGTTCGGGCTGGAGTTCCTGCGAAAGAACTGCGAACAGTTCGGCCTGAAATCTCGCTTCGGCGTCGCCGACAAGATGGCCGAGATTGCGGTGCTGGAGCCGCACATCTACAGCCTGGGTCTGCAAGCGTTCAACCCCTTGGGTGACCCACTCGACTGGTTGAAGACTGTCGTGGAGGCCATCCAGCGAGCGAAGGACGAGCTCGCTGACGCCGCCACCTACGCTGCAGCGGTGGAGGAATCCGCCGCCGATACGCCGGCCGACCTGCTTGCCAAGCGGCGAGATGTCGCAAAGCTCTACAGCTGCTACGAGGAGAAGACCGAGGCCAACTCCAGTCTTGTGGACATGGGCGACCTCGTGATGCTGCCCGCGCTTGCCCTGACGAACAACTACGACAGCTTCAAGGCCAGCGTCGGTCGCTTCCAGCACATCCTTGTGGACGAGTACCAGGACGTCAACCGGGCCAGCGCCCAGCTCGTGATGGCTCTTGCCGCCCATGCAGAATCGCTCTGGGTGGTTGGCGATGCCCGTCAGGCCATCTACCGCTTCCGCGGCGCATCCATGCGCAGCATCGTCAACTTCGGTGACGACTATCCCGACCACGTGCCTTTTCCGCTCAACGAGAACCGGCGCAGCTACGAAGAGGTCGTTCGAGTCTTCGAACACTCGGGGCGCGCGACACACCCGCTGCAGCTCATCCTTCCGCTCGACGATGTAGAGCCTGCCCGAGGCGCAAGCGGCGTGAAGCCTCGCCACGTCAAGTGCGCCACCACGGACATTGTTCGCGGTGAAGTTGCGGCCAACATCGCCCGCATTCATGGACTCGGCATCGCGTACAGAGACCAAGTCGTACTGGCCAGCACTCACGAAACCTGTGGCGACACAGCCGATGCCCTGAACGCCGCGGGCATACCTGCACTCCACCTTGGCGACATCTTCCAGCGCTCCGAAGCCAAGGACCTGCTAGCGTTGCTGCAGGTCTTCATAGACCGGTCCGGCAGCGGCCTACTGCGCATCTCCCGCCTGCCGGGCCTAGAAATGCCCGCGGCGGACGTCGACCTCATCCTCACTTGGCTCGACAGCGCTCGACCAGAGCCGCTGTCCTGGCTAGATTCGCCGCCGCCCGGTCTTTCGGCCAAAGGCATCGCGGCCCTTCTACGCTGGAAGGCCGCCTTCCAGGGCCTTGCGTCGAAAGACTCGCCCTGGGAGGTCATCTGCACCCTTCTTCTCGACCGAACAGGCATCCTCGCGCCGCACCTGGCGGGCAACGGAATACTCGACATTACTCGCCGCATCGCCCTGTGGCAGCTCATCTATTTCCTGCGTGTGCCCGACGGCGGTCACGCGTATCAGACAGTCGGAAGTTTCATCTCCCGCCTACGTCGGCGCCTGCGTATCGGCGATGACCGCGAGCTACGCGTACCGCCGCCGGAGGCCGACAGTCTCGACGCGGTAGCCGTCATGACCATCCACGGCAGCAAGGGGCTCGAGTTCGAGGCGGTCCACCTTGTCGATATCGACGCCAAGCACTTCCGTATGGGGGCTGACCCAGACTTGGTCCCTGAGTCCTTGCTGCAGTCCCTTCAACATCGCGAGAACTTCGAGGAAGAAACTGAAGCCTCGAACAAGCTGTACGTCGCACTCTCCCGGGCACGCGAGCATCTCGTCCTGTACGAGAGCCAAGGCGCCTACAAGGCGCAATGTGTGAGCGCAATCGAGCATGCCGCGCATCTTCTCCAGCCTGTTCAAGGGTTCGCGGCTGCACCCAAAGCGGTTATACCCAAGGCCTCGGCCACGGGCAGCCATCAGGCTGGGCGCTGCGAGTTTCCGGGGTTCATGACCTACATGGTCTGCCCGAGGCGCTACTACTACGACTACGTCAAAAACCTCAAGCCGGCATCTGGGCTCCACCCTGCGGCCCTGATTGAGGGTGCGGTGATGCGCGAGCTCTTCGTCCCCTATGGCGCCGACCCTTCGGTCGCTGCCGATGATGTCGAAAAGACGCTGGCATCGCTAGGGCACGCCTACAGAGATTCGCTCCCTCATCTGCGCGCGTACGCTGATGGCCTGCTGTCTGCAGGACGCAGCCTGATACGCGGACAGCGCGCCGCCATGGCCAAGCCCTTCCAGGTCACGTGCGCGGGGCTGCTAGTCAACGTGACGGCGCACAACATCTCGCGTTCCGGCGACACGTACACGATTGACTTCGTGCGCACGAAGCCGGCGGGCAAGCTCGGCCGGCAAAGGTCTTCAATCCGTTGGATGCTGAAATACCTAGCCGCAGAGAACAAGAACCTCTCGTTCTTGGCGCGCATCCACGTCCTCAGCACCGGAGACGTAGAGACACTCGGGCCGGACAGCCCCACATGGAACAACAAGTTCGCCCTGGCGGCGGCCGAGGGCCTGCTGGCCGGCAACTTCGAAGCTCGCCCGAACCAGTGGGAATGCCCGAAGTGCCGGCACTTCCTGCATTGCCCGGCCTGAGCGGCCCCGGCCCCCACGCTTCCGATTTCCAGGCCTTCCTGCGACTTACCCAGCATGAGCTGCGCATCCCGCGCGGCTCACAAGCTGTAAGGAGCAGCAATGCCAACCCGCGTTTACATCCAGTCGGAGTTCTTCTCTGACATCAAGTTCGTCGAAGTCAGCGACGAGGCCACCGTCGCCGAGCTGAAGCACGCCATCCTGGCGCTGCTGCCGCCCGGCACCGAAGCGTCGGACCTGACCCTCTCGGTTGAGGACGATGACGACGACGTCCACGGCAACGCGACCCACGTCAAGCACCTCAAGAAGGAGCACGGCGTACGCGTGCACCTCCACCGCTGCAAGCAGATGGAAGTGCAAGTCCGCTTCGGCGTCGAGGTCGTGCACCGCAAGTTCCGCCCAGCGACCACCGTCGGCCGCGTTCGCCTGTGGGCGGGCGAGCAATTCGGCATGGCGCCGGGCGACATCGCCGAACACGTCCTGCAGATTGCCGGCACCACCGAGCAGCCCGACGTCGACGTCCACATCGGCACGCTAACGAAGTGCCCGCAGTGCGAGGTGACGTTCGACCTGGTGCCTGCGCACCGCATCAACGGCTAAGGAGCGGGGTATGGCACCGGACGAGCAATCGCTACGTGCCGACCTCGCGTCGGCGCGTTTTCTCTCGGGCGAGGACCGCAACCGCTGGCAGTTCAAAAAACTGGAGTGGCCCTTCGCCTACATCAATGTCATCGCCCGCGACCGGCGCGAGTACACGCTGCGCCTGGACTGCAGCGGCTTTCCGACGACCCCGCCCACCGGCACGTTCTGGGACCTATCGACGAACAGCAAGCTGAGCTTCGACAAATGGCCCCAGGGCGGCGAGCGCCTGCAGTTGGCCTTCAAGCCTGGTTGGAAGAATGGCGACGCGCTCTACATCCCCTGTGACCGCGAAAGCATCGTCGGCCACGACTGCTGGTTCGCCCAGTACCCCCAACTCATCTGGAAGTCCGCCAAGGGCATCAGCCATTACCTGGAGGTGGTCCATGACCTTCTTCAAAGCCGCGACTACGCCGGCGCCCCTGCTTGAGGTGCCGGCCGCGCTCTGGACGGAGCTGACGGCCCACCTGCGTGCGCAAGGCGCTGGCGTTCGCGAAAGCGGCGCCTTCCTCCTTGGGCGCAAGACCGACGCCGGCCGCGTGGTCATGCGCTTTGTGCCCTACGAGCAGCTGCAACCTGACGCGTTCAGCAACGACTACGTGTCGCTGAAGGCCGACAGCTTCGCCAAGCTCTGGGAGGTCTGCCGCGCCGCCGGCATGACCGTCGTGGCCGACGTGCACACGCACCCCTTCGGTCCCGGCCAGAGCCGTTCGGACCGCACCAACCCCATGGTCGCGCTGAAGGGGCACATCGCGCTCATCGTGCCCAGGTTCGCCAAGGGCAACCCGCGCCCCCGCGACCTCGGGCTCTATGTCTACCAAGGCAACCACCAGTGGGCGTCGTATTCGGGCTCCGATGTCGGCCGCCTCCTGCGACTCACCGATGCTGGAGTTTTTCAATGAACGAGTTCGACGCTGATTCCATGCACCGGCTGGCCAAGATGGCCCTGGACGCCGGTGAGGTCGCCTCGCCCGAGGAGGCCGTGGCCCTGTTCTCGCGCTACCGGCTGCGCATTCACGTCGGCCACGGCTGGGCCAGCACGTTGGCCGGCCAGGCCTGCTTCCTAACCGCGCTGAACACAGCCGGGCGCGCCTTCCTCGGCGGCGTCGAGGTCTACGGCGACCTGGGCTTCACGCTCGACGTCCCGCTGTACCAAGGTCGCAGCGCTCTGGGCATCGCCGAGGAGCTCGGCGCCGCGGTGGTCAACAACGCCGCCACCGAGCTGCCCACGCTCGTGCTCGGCGCCGCCCCCGCGGGCGCGCGGCCGGCCTTCTGCGTTCAGCTCGGCTGGGACCACTGGCGCTTCGGGATTGCGCCCGTCGGCGCCGACGGCGGGCTGACCTGCGCTGACGACAACCCGCTCGCGGGCATCGGCGCCGCGGCGCTGGGCGTCAACGAGGCGTTCATGCACGTCCGCGGCGACCTGGCCGAGGCCGGCCACCGCAGCGTCGGCATGTCCCTCTGGAACCCGCTGGCCGTCGCCGACTGGCGCGACGACGCGCACAAGGGCCCCGAGCTCGCCTATTTGCCAAAGTCCCTCTGGCTGGTCGGCCTGGGTCACCTCGGTCAGGCCTATGCGTGGGCGCTTGGCATGCTGCCCTACTCGGTCGACGGCCGCCCGCACCTGGTGCTCCAGGACTTCGACAAGGCGGCCAAGTCCAATCTCAGCACCTGCTTGCTGCTGTGGTCCGGTGACCTGCTCAAGCCGAAGGTCCGGGCGGTGGCAACCCGCCTCGAGGCCGCCGGCTTCACCACCGCGCTGGTCGAGCGCCGGTTCGGCCCTGGACACCGCGTGATGGTTGACGAGCCGACTGCGGCGCTTTTCGGCGTCGACAACGTGGCCGCCCGCCGTGACCTGGATACTGCCGAGTTCGCGCTGGTTGTCGAGACCGGGTTGGGCAGCGGGTATCGCGACTTCCGCAACATCCGCCTGCACACCTTCCCGGGCCCGCGCCTGCCGTCCCAAATCTGGACGGCCGAATCCACCGCGCAAGCGGCCACCGAGCTGAACGGCACCTACAAGAAGCTGGCCGATGAGCGCAAAGACATCTGCGGGATGACGTTGCTGGCCTCGCGCGCAGTGGCTACGCCGTTCGTCGGCGCGCTTGCAGCGGTGCTGGCCATGGCCGAGGTGATGCGCCCGCTCCACGGCGGCCTGGTCTACGCCGCCTTGGATGTGCAGATGAAGAGCCTGCGCCACCGCACCGGCGCAGCGCCTTCCCCCTACCAGGGGCTCCAGACGGCCTTCGTTCAAGCCGAGAAGCGGCCGGTCAGCTCCACGCGGGAGGCGGCGTGAGCAGACACCACTACCGCCGCCGCCGCCGACGCAACAGTCTTTCCTCGGCGGTGGACGACACGGCACACATTGCTGCCAGCTTCGGCCCTGTTGGAGCCCTCTGGACTGGCGCGATTGGCTTCGCTGTCTTCTATGCGGCACTGCCTGCTTGCATGATGTCCTGGACTGCGGACCGTAAGGCCACCATGAAAGGCCCAGCCGCGGCGGCCTTCGCGAACTTGCTGGACCAGGTCATGTGGCACCGCTTCATATCGCCCTGTCAGTGGGCCGGGGTCGCCATCCTGCTGGTGTGCTCGGCCATCGCCATTTGGAAGCTTCTCGACCAAGCCGAGCTCGATGATGAAGACGTGACCTTCCTTAGCTTCATCTCAAAGGGCATCAGCCGGCTGATTGGGCATTGAAGGTCTAGCCTCCGCGCACTGGCCGCTGCATCAGCTCCTGCGTAAGGCAGCGGGCGAGTACCGCTACGTCAAATTACGGTGCTCATCCGTAATTTACACAATCGTTCAGTAGTCCGCCCTTGGTGGCCTCGAAGCAATCCTTCAGCGGCCAGTTCCTCGAGCGCCTAATTTCTGCAACCTGTCAGGTGGCAAGCCGACCCTTGCGATGCCGCGATGGCTACCTCGCTCCGTCAAAGGGAAAGGGCACGACAATGCGTGCCCTTCGAATCAAGGCATGGCACTGCCGGCCATGCAACTTCCAGCGTCAATGCCCTATCAGTGCAGTGCCGCCGCAAGGTCTTCGCTGCAGACCAGCACGGTGACTGCATGCGTTACCTCTTGCCCCAGAATGAGCGAGCAAACGCTGTGCAAGGGACGGAGCAAACGCCCGAGCCAGATGAGTGTCTGAGCATCGCATGGGCGGCTGGGGGACTCCTGCAACAGCCGCAGCACCAGTCCCGGCGCATGAAAGCCGACCGGGACGTTCATGAAGACAGGTATGCACGATGCCTCGTCCATGAGCAGTGCATGAATCCGTCCGCGTTGCATGCAGTCCAACAGATATCGTTGGATTCCGGGGTCGCCGAGCGGCATCACGAATCTGGCCTGAGCCTTGTTCGCCTGCAAAGTGAGGAGCGCAACATGCTCTCCGGCGCCAGGCATCACGAGCATCTCGAAGCGTTGGTCCGGCGCACGGCCGAACGTGCCCAACTCAGCCAAGAGCGCCGTCGGTGCCCATGAAACGATGCTGCGTCCGTCGAATCCCTGATTCCCCAGTTCCTTGCGGAGGAAATTCTCGTCACGCACGCGCCCAATCCGCAATTTGGCGAGGACTTCGCCGTCATCAATGTCCATAAATTCATTCGATAGATTGCCTAGGAACTTCGTGTAGCGATGACGTGCTGCCAACCTGCAAACCGTGACGCGTTGCACCCTCGCCACGCACGACATGCCTCTATAGAGACATGTTTTCCACGTTCGGCTTGACCCGCGGCTACCAGCCCTGCAGTCTCGACAGATGACTGGAAGCGCGCCCCAGCGGGCGCAGCCAAACCGACGCAACGATGGACGAGCTGACGACCCTAAGCAAAGCGATTTCCCGTGTCCTGCGGCATCGACCCGATGCAGCCGGCGTGATGCTAGACAAGGAGGGCTGGTGCCGTGTTGATGAACTGCTGGCAGGGTTGGCTCGGGCCGGAACCGTGGTCAGCGTCGAGCAGCTTCGTGAAGTCGTCCGGACGAGCGACAAGCGGCGTTTCGCTCTATCGGACGATGGACAGCTCATCCGCGCCAATCAGGGCCATTCGGTGCAGGGTGTGACCTTGCGACTGCCGGCGAGGACGCCGCCGAGCCGGCTGTTCCATGGCACCGCTGCGGCCAGCCTGTCATCCATCGCCAAGCAGGGCTTGCTGCCGATGAGGCGTCACCACGTGCACCTCTCGCCCGATGTAGCAACAGCAACAGCCGTCGGGGCCCGGCGAGGCAAGCCGGTGATTCTGGAAATCGACGCGGCCTCGATGCACAGAGCGGGCCACAAGTTCATGCTGAGCGACAACGGCGTCTGGCTGGTTGATGCTGTCCCGCCTCAGTACATCCGCGCGATGCCGACAAGATAGCGATGAGCACATGAAGCCAGACGAACTTCCCCAGCCTCTTGCCGACTGGCTACAGGAGCCCGAAGATTTTCATCTCCGCATCGAGCGGCTCTATGAAGAAATGAAGATGGACCCAGCGCCTCGAGTGCTCGATTGGTTGCTCGTTGCTTATGAGCTCGGCCTTGCAGAAGGCCGAAAGGTCTCCTCGCCCTAAGCCTTCAGGTCGTAGGCTGCGAGGCGCGCGCATACCGCATGCTGCTTGACGGCCGCGATTCGGCTGGTGACGGGCTGGCTGTGCTGGACAAACTCAGTGCCGATGCCGGCTTGTTGGGATGGACCCGCCGAGGCAGGTTCACGTCGGCGACGAAACGACTCGTGGGTGATGGCCAGCCTGCTGCAGGACCTGCAGGCGTTTAAAGGGGGTTGGCTTAACTCTGTTCCAGGCAACTACGCGCAATGACGCGCAATCCCAAAACAGATGAACGACCAACAATCCACTGACTACCTGACCAAGACCGAGCTGGCCTCGATGCTGCGTGTGTCGACCAGGACCATCACCAACTATGTGAGTACCGGAGCGCTCCCGGAGCCGGTCAAGTTTGGGCGCCGGGCCCTTTGGTGCAGGACCGCGCTGCTGGCATTTGTCCAGTCCCGCCAGCCGACGCCATGACCGCGCTCTGTCGTCAGCAGCGGTCCGGCTTGCCCGAGGGCCGACTGAGTGCCCTCCAGCATGCGCTGGGGACGCCCTCGCCCGTGCGGGAGGAACCTTCGAGGGCCGATGCGCGGCGGCCAGCCTCGTCGTCCTTGTCGGAACCCTTCCCCGCGACTCGTCTTGCGGACCCGAGCCATGACACCGAGCGTGACGTACGGCTCCCTCGACTGATGCAGGTCCGAGGGAAGAAGAACCAACTCGACGGCCTGACGCGCGAACTTGAGAACAGGGGGCGGTTTGACGGGGACAGCTTTCGCGAGGTTCAGCACCTCTTGGCGGAGGTCGAGCATCTCGAAGAGGCCTTTGCGCGGGACTTCCTGCCACAGCACACGCAACGTCAACTCCTCAGCCCGCGCAATTTCTTCACAGGAAGGCTTTTCCACGTCAAGGGCCGCAATGTCCCGCGAGCGCCGAGTGTGGAGTTTGCGCTCGATGCCGGGGCGATAGATGGCCCTCGCTACGTCGGCCCCGAGCTGCGTCAAGGTGACGGCCTCGTCTTCATGGCGCTGCTCAATCTCTGCCGCGACTACCGCGTTGGCAAGCAGGCCTGTTTCGGCGTGGCCGCCATGACGAAGGCTCTTTGGGGGGTGGACTACAACGGCCAGTTGCGCAAACGCCTGAAGCAAACCATCCAACGCCTGCAACGCGCGACCATCGAGTTCTCCGGCTTCACCGTGCAGCTCGTCCAGCGGTTCGAGCATCCGGCGCGCGGTGAATGGTCCGTGGCGCTCGACCGGGACATCGTGCAGCTGTTTCATCTCCAGCAGGAAGTCTGGCTGGACCTATCGTTGCGGCTGCGGCTGTCAGAAGGTTTGACGACCTGGCTCTATGGCTACATCCGCAGTCAGAGCCGGCTAATTCCGTGGTCCATCGACAACCTGAGAGAACGCTGCGGCTCGGATGCGCACGACAAGGCGTTCCGGGACACACTGCGCACGTCGTTGAGCCAGCTCGCTCGTGAAGGCGTCATCGACAGTGGCTGGTCGCTGAAAGGAAGAATGGTGCACTGGCGCAAGCCGCTTACGGACGCTGCGTCGACCCGACAGCAAGCCCAACTGCCTGCGCCGCAAGAGCAAGCGTCGCTATTGCCGTGCGACCAAACCATCGAGCAGGTGCTCCGCCCGCGAGGCCAGCGCTCGTAGCTTTTCGATTCGCCCGTTCCGCGAGCGGGTTCCCACTGTTTCCCGAGATTGCCATGACGATTGACCGGCGAGCGACTCGTCGAGTTCTCGTTGTTTCCTGCTATGTCGCGGAGGGCGAGCGTCGCAAGGCCGGCGCTCTTCCCGTCGTTTCCTGCTCTTTCCATGACGATTGACCGGCGGCACCCGGCCGCTAACCCGCATGGATACTGGCTTTGCGCCGTTCCGTCTCCTCAGTTTTTTGGCCGTACTGCGTCAATGGATGGAGCCTTCCCGCAAACGCCGGACGGGCCTTCTTTCGTCCAGCTCTCCCCGCCGACACTCAAGCATCGACATCACCGTCCTTCGACGACCACTGCTGTGAAGGCCGGTCGCCTGGGCTGGCAGCGACGAGTCGTTTCGTCCGCGTCTCGGCAGGGTCGTAGTCCGTGCAGAAATGCGGAACACCGGTCAAGGAAGGACTCGGCTACCAAAGTGCTTGAATCAGATAAAGCCCTGGCGAGGGTAAAGACTTTCGGCAATCGGTGGACTGGCTGGTGCGTGCACTATGGCTTGAGCATCTGGTCACTCAGCGCCGCAGGAATATTCCCGGCGCCAGGCCCTGTGTCCCAACAACGCGCCTTGTAGCGTCCGCTCCGAGCGGAGCTACCAATGGCATCGCAGCCGCTTCGGCATCCATGAAGACCTTGGTCAGCCCAGCGGCGTCGCCGCCGGGGTTCGGGCAATATGGCAGGACTTCGGACCACAAGGCCTGCGCTACAGGCTGCCAAAGGAATAGGGCAGGAGCGCCTTCCATAGGCAACCGCGCAATCGACGATGGCACTAGAACGCTGCTGTGCTGGCCCCGCTTTGGACCGGCCGGCGCAGGCTACGAAGCGCTTAGCCGCCAGCTCGCCGACCTCGACGCGGGGAACCGTCGGACGTGCGAGGAGTGGGAACGTCTCGCCCGAGGAGCGTGAGCGCCGCATGAATGGGCCCTTTGGTGGGTAGCGCGAGCCGGTAGACTGATGACGGCGTCAGCGCACCCGCGTTGGGGCCCCTGCTTTTCCTCCCTGAGCAGGCGCCGGTGACGTGATGACAGCGTCCACGCGCTCAGCCCCGGCCGTTTGGCCGGGGCACTTCTTTATCTGGCGTTGTGACGCCACATCGAGGCCGCCAGCCGACTGCGCTGCACCGTCCCAAAGGCCAGTTCACAGCCTGCCAAGGTAGTCGGCAGGCTGAGGATGGGCTTCGAGGTTGCGCCGGGCATGGGTCGGTAGACCGGCCGCAAGAAAAAGTTCGTAGGTGAACTGTCTGGCGTGCGCAGCCATTCGCGTTTCCACCATCTTTGAAAGCCGCAAATCGTTTAACATTAAATGCCCTGCAGTTTTCCTTGCGGGCGAGGTGAAGAATGTCTGAAGTTGCCCCAACTGCAACCATCACGGAAGCAACTCTGCGCGAGCTTCTTGCCGGCGGCCAGCGGGCGGTACGCGTTCGCGCGTCCGCCGTTGGAATGGCTGGAGGGTTCGAAGTGCACGTCCGCATAGCTGAGCAGGACGCCCGCACGCTTGCGACCACACGAGGTGCTGCAAAGCGTTTCGCCTCGCTGGATACGGTTGGCGAGGCACTCAGGGACATGGGCATTCCCGTGTTCCTCGTCGACATGCAAAACCATCAGCCGGGTCGCTTGCGCCCGCCAAGGCCTGACCGCGCCGCTGCGCTCAGAGCCACGCGCACCCGGCCACAGCAACAGAGGCTTGTCTGATGAAACGAGACATCCCACAAGGCGCAGCGAAGCCGAGGGGTCGAGGTACATCCAGTACCCAACTGCCGCAGCCCGTCCGGCGCCCGTTCACGGTCGTGGACCTCTTTGCGGGAGCGGGCGGTATCGCGGAAGGGTTTCGGCAGGCAGGGTTTACCGTCGTTGTTGGCAACGACTCCGACCCGGACGCATGCGCCACCTTCCAGCTGAACTTCCCTGACGCCACCGTAGTGCACGGAGACATCAGGCAGCAGTCGGTGAAGTCTCGCATCCTCGAGGCGGCGCGAGGCGCTGACCTTGTGGTTGGTGGTCCGCCGTGCCAAGCGTTCTCCCAGGTTCGCAACCACGTGCGCATCATTGACGACCCACGCAACTCGCTCTACAAGGAGTTTGTCCACATCGTCGGCGAAGTCATGCCAGCTGCGTTCCTGATGGAAAACGTGACTGGCATTGACCAAATGGGCTTCCGCGAGCAAATCGCTTCGGATTTGGCGCTTGGTGGACGCTACGAAGTGCTCCCGCAGGTCATTGACGCAGCCGATGTTGGTGTGCCGCAGACGCGCAAGCGCCTCATCTTCATCGGGGTCCGAAAGGGCCGAGGGGTTGTCCCGCCGACTGTGCGCCAGACGCATGCGACGTCCTTGCTTTCGCTGCTGCGAACTGAGCGGAGAGGAAAGGTGCGCTACGAGGCGCAAGAACTCGACGACCTGTTGGGGTCGGCGGCGGCTGCAGCCCTTCGCGATACCAATGACCTCTCGATAGTCAGCGCAGCGCAGGCTCTTTCCGACCTTGAGGTACTGCCGTCAGGGCTGCGGCACGACAGCCTTCTCTACGCCAGCCTCCCGGAGCCGCAGACGGCATATCAGCGATACGCTCGAGCCGGCGCGGGAGAACTGCTCTTCAATGTGCAGGTGCCACGGATGCGCAAGGATACGCAGTTGCGCCTGCGTGCGGTGCCTCCGGGCGGAAACCACCGCGACCTGCCTGAGCGCCTTCTCGTGCGCAACATCACAGGCGAGAAGTGGGGGCAAGAGAATGGCACCGGCAAGCTGTCGCGCCGCCATTACTACGCGTACCGACGCCTGCATCCTGACATGTGGTCGTGGACCTTGAACACGAAAGCCGACTGCGTTTATCACTACGGGGTCCTGCGCTCGCTGTCCGTGCGTGAGTTCGCGCGGCTGCACTCCTTCCCTGACAGGTTCGTCTTCACGACTGACCCGCGTACCGGGCCTCTGCCTGGCAGGCATGACGGCGGCCCGGCGCACTCCAGGTACCGCCAAGTCGGAAATGCTGTGCCGCCGCTCCTTGCACGCGCGTGCGCGGAGGCCATTCGAGAGACGCTCGAAATTATGGTTAACCGACCCGAGCTTGTCGCAGCATGAGCGGGGCGAAGACTGCCGCACCCAAAGCTCCCAGTAAAGGCAAGGCCAAGGCTCCCTTCGGCGCGGAGAACCGTCAGAAGCTCATCGGCGATTTCCTTGGCGAACACGGCGGGGCCCCTGTCTGGCAAAGCGTCTACCGCCTTCTGCTTTGGGTCGACAAGACGACGAGCCTGGCTCACTGCTATGAGAGCGACAAGTGCCAGCCCGGCAAGCCCTGGCACCTCCGCTCGCTGAGGTTCCATGACTGGCTCGCCCGCTCGCTCGGCGTCGAGCCGCACGCCGTCAGCGAAAGCATCGACTGGCTCTTCCGCAGGACGGCCGACGAATATGCTGCCGAGGTCTTGCGGAAGCAACAGCACCTGTTGCGCCGAGCGCAGGTACAGCGCGCACCGTATGAAGGGCGTGGCTTTCCAGAGCCCGGTGAGGACCCCGCCATCATCGCCATCATCAAAGAGATGCTTGGCGAGCGTCTGCTTGAAGAGCCGACCCCGCACGAATGGAGTGTGCTCAGTCAGAAGATTCGCGAGTCCATCGCGGTCGAGAACAAGCGCAAGAACCTGGTCGGCGAAGGCTTCGAAGATGTCCTTGCAGCGCTGCTGCGCGCCCAGCCGAATGCACAGAACTTCGACATCCATGTACGCAAGGCGCTGGACCAGATGCCGGGGTTCAAGAACGTGCGGCTTGGCGAGAAGGTGAACAAGGTTGACCTTGTCCTGGTGGACAAGCAGACGGGGCGGGAGACGCTGATAACGGCGAAGTGGAGCATCCGAGCTGACCGCGAGAAGCAGTTCCAGACCGAGTTCGCGAGTTACGTGCAGGCTCGCTCGAACCAGCAGGGTTGGGGATACGTGCTGGTGACCAACGAGTTCGACCCGGCCCGTCTGGCGCGCGCCTGTGAGGCCATGGCTGCCAACAACCGAATGTTCGAGCACGTCATCCACATCAACCCGGCGGCGGTTATGGATGTCTACGGGCCGTCGCCAGAGGATTCAATGGCGAGGGTCGCGTCGTATGTCACCGCGGACCGCCTACTCGGCCTAGATGACTGGCTCTCGAAAACTGGCTTGAAGTAATGGGCATCGGTGAGGCGGTCGGAAGTTAGCTCATCATGAACCGCTGCAGCAACTTCTCCAGGTGCACGTTGGCTCTGACGTCGCACTCCCACACTTCGAGCACTATCCAGCCGCGCTCTTGCAGGGCCTCGATGTTCCGCGCGTCGCGGGCCTTGTTCCCTGCAATCTTCTGCTCCCAGTAACCCGAGTTGGATTTCGGTTTCGAAGCAAGCCGGCAGGTATGGCCGTGCCAGAAGCAGCCCTGGACCAAGACAATTTTGCGGTGCCTTGGCAAGACGATATCCGGCTTGCCTGGCAAGTCCTTCCTGTGCAGTCGGAAGCGGTAGCCCAGCCGGTGCAGAATCGAGCGCACTACCAGCTCCGGCCCAGTGTCCTTTGACCGGATTCGGCCCATGACCTTGCTGCGTTGGTCCGGTGATATGGTGTCCACAGGCCTTCTCAGGTAACTGCTTGGCTGTGCAGAGTTTCGGACTATTGGGGCGGAAGGTGGAGGCCCGCGCGCCGCGGATTTTCACGGGGAGGGACCATGGCGAGGACCATCTACGACAAGCCGACAAGGGCGTTGCTGAAGGACATGCTGTCAGACCTGGGCCTGAAACCCGGCCAGGTCTTCACGACAGCGCGCGCCATCCAGTGGTTCCAGGAGCACTACCCGAAGCTGAAGCCGGGCAGCATCCGCGCCCACCTTGTTCAGGCCTCCACCAACGACCGGAGCCGTCTCCACCACCCGGCGACGAACGAGACCGACGACTTGCTGTTCAAGGTGGGCTCAGGGCAGTTCCGCCTCTACGAGCCCGGCAAGGACCCGGCGCCGATTCACGAGCTGGTCGATGGTGATGTCGCCCGCCAGGAGCAGCTTGGCGAAGAGGACGATGACGACGTCAGCCCTGTCGCCCGCGAAGCGCAGCCGGGCTCGACGCAGTTTGCTCTCGAGCAGGACCTGCAGCGTTACCTGGCCGACAACCTGCATATCATCGAGCCAGGCTTGACCCTCTTCGAGGACGAGGACATCAAGGGTTTCGAGTACCCGGCCGGCGGCGGCCGGCGCATCGACATCCTGGCGGTCGACAAGGCGGGCGGCTTCGTGGTGCTCGAGCTCAAGGTTGAGAAGGGCTACGACAGAGTCGTTGGCCAGCTGCTGCGCTACGTCAACTGGGTCCGCAAGGAACTGGCCGAGCCCGGCCAGCGCGTGCGTGGCATCATCGTCTGCCGGACGATGTCCGAAGACCTGCGCCTAGCGTGCGCAAGCATCCCCGACATCGAGCTGCTCGAGTATCAGCTCTCGGTGACCGTCTCGCGGGTGCCGGTGCTCGAACTGCCAAAGTGAGGCGCCGACGAACGAAAGAAGCACCGACGCCACGGGCCAGTGCAACTTGCAAGTGCCGAGGCGCTCTGGACCCCTTTTTCGGCGGGCCGGAAGAGTTCACCGGCCTCGCGTCGTCGTGGTGGAACCGGAGTTCGACGTGGAAGGCTATTCAGTTTGACCGGGGCTCTCAAGCGGAGAGTTCGACCAGCAGTTCTCGATAGGAGCCGGCCTGCAGGTCCAGTTGCATGCCTTCGTATGCCAGCGTTTGTCGGTCGAAAAACTCCTTGGGGCCGCTTAGTGTCGGCGAGTCGCGCAGCGCCTTCAGAAGTGCCATCAGCGCTGTCTTCAGGTAATACTCCAAATTCGCGCACAACAGAGCGGCGCTGGCCGAGCGCTCTGCGCTATGCACGATGTCGCAGCGTGCGCGCCAGAGGCGCTGAAGCTGCCATCGAAGCTTCTGCTCGTGGGCCGCGTTGCGCGCATGAAGCTTCTTGGCGTCAGCGATTGCGGCGAAGAACTGGGACAAGTGCCATGTGCAAAATTCTTGACCCGACACTGCGGCCAAGAGCTGTGATTGCACATGTGGCTTTTGCAGCTGTAGAAGAAGCTTGTCCAGTGACAGCGCCTTCAGCTCGATTGGGCTGCCATCAGTTTCCGTGACCATGGCTCCAGCCTCAATGAGCGCCGCTCGATAGGCAAGCAGGTGCTTCGCGATATATGACCGGCACAACACTGGTGCGAGATGGTCCTCCACTGATTTTCCGATGCCACCCGATTGGTTTGCGGTGCCGCGCACCAGGTACTCAAGGGCTGTCCACCAGTTGACGAGCTTGTTCTCAAGGACCGGCGTATCGAGTCCAGTTCGATAAAGGCGGAAGGCGGACATCACCCGGTCGCGTCCTTCGGCAGAGAAGCGAGCTCCATGCAGGACTAACTCATCCACGCTCTTCACGAAGGACGCGAGACCGTCAACGTCCATGGCAGTGCTTGGATTCGGTACCACTGCGGGTAGAGAGTACACGCGAGGGTCACGAGCTGGCTTTGTCGGGATGCGGAAGGCGAACGCGTCAGGCATGGTGACGCGCTCTCGCTCATACTCAAATCGAACCAGATTGAGGATGTCGTTCAGCTTCTCTGCTGCCTCCGCTCCGGCCGCCCGAGGGTCCTGAGCCTTAACAGTAATCGACGCAAAGAGCCGGCGCTTGGCCTGAGACAGGTAGCGCATTGCCAGTTGGCCACGGTGATTTGTGTTTGCCGCGTTCGCGAGAAAGGGCGGTACGACTCCGAACTCGAAGCCTCCAATCGAAGCTGGAAACGATGCTGGTTGAGTGACGTTGTCTAGCGCAAGCACGATATGGTGTTCAACCGCCACCTGAGTCAGGAGTGCCGTCAACAAGCCATATCGGTTCTGGAACTGATAGCCCGCTTTCGGAGCGCGCGGTACGAGCACCTCGCTATACAAGGAGTACAAGGATTCGAGACTGACGCGTTTGTAGATGAGGCTGCTGAGGAGGTTGCAGCACATCACGTGAAGCTCTGAGAATGCCGAATCAAGGCTCTCGCCCGCGGTTGGGTCGGGCTCCTGCAGACGGGCCGCGAGCGCGTTGATGGCTGCAGGGATGTACTGCTCGTTCAGCTGTGCGACTAGCTCTGCGACGAAGTAGCCCAATAGGGAGATACCACGCCCTTCCTCCTTAGATGTCGCCAGCAGCCCCTTGTCATCGGTCAGCTTTAGAACACGTTTGGTGACGGCCTCAAATGGTGGGGAATGCAACACCGGGTCGTTGCTGAGTATCCGGTGGGCTTCGTTTCTGACGGCCTTTCTCTCGTCTGGCTTTCCAAGCTCATAGATGCGCAGCAACTCGGGCAAGACGTTGAGCGGGTTCATCGCAGGGGCGCGATGTGAGTCCAACGAATGCTGATGCACAAGGTTGAACCAACAGCCCGCGAAGAAAAGTTGGCGTCTTGTCAGGCCCAGTGAGAGCGCATGCTTGTCCAACTTCATCGAGCCCCCCCATCGTGATGTTCTTCCTCACATTGTCAACGTGGTTGCCGGCGTTCTGCTACAGTGTTGGCACTGGGCTGTGAGGCCCAACCAAAAATGAACGGGGCAAGGGCTCCAGGTCTGGGCGAGTTCCCGCTGAAGATTCCACCCCAACTATCCGACGGCCCGCTATCGAGCGGGCCGTTCTCTTTGGCTGGCCTGCATGCACGGCACTGCCGCGCGGTGCCAAGCACCTCATGCGAAACTGGCCCGCATGAGCGGCCCCGCCAACCTCGTCGTCACCCATAGCGTCGGCGCGCGCCAAGCACTGGCCGACCTGGTCATGGCCTGGGCCCGGGACACGGCGACCGGCGAGCCCCGCTACATCCTCGAGCTCGACACCGCCCACCGCGGCGCCAAGTGCGGCTGCGAGTGCCCGAGCTGCGGCAAGCCTCTGACGGCGGTGAATGCCGCAAAGACTGAGTTCCTCCGCCGGCCGCACTTCCGGCACCCGGAGGGCGCGCAGCGCGACGAATGCCTGGTGCTGGCCGCGCGCGCCGCGGCGCTGCGTCAGCTACAGGAAGAGGGCTGGCTCGACCTGCCGCGGCGACGGATGTCCGCCAGGGTCGCCGGCCTCAGCGGCGAGTTCCACGAAGCCTGGGTCGAAGAAGCGCCAGCCCGCCTTCGCATCAATCAGGTCGACTACCGCGACAGGGCGACCGCGGTCATCACGCTTGACGACGGCCGCCAGCTGCGCGTCGAGCTGACCGGCACGCCAGGCAACCCGGACCAGCTCACGCCTGACGGCCAGCCTGTCCCCACCATCTACCTGGCCATCGACGACCCGTGGCTCGCTGCTCTTGAGCCGGAGGAACTGCGGTGCCGCGCGCGCCTGACGCCCAACGAACTGTGCTGGCACGCCCACTGGAACGACGCCGAGCTGCTGGCCCGGGCCGAAGCAGCCGCTCGCGCCCGCGCGCACTTCTACTTCGACGACATCCCGGATGGACTGGACCTGCCTGAAGGGATGGCCCCGGCTCTGCGCCGGGAGACCGTGCTGCACCACGAGGTGAAGCGCATCCTGGAGGAGGTGGGCCGGCTCACCGTCCCCGAGATTGCCGTCGAGGTCGAGCTGCCCGGAGTGAGCGGGCAAACGCTGCACGGGCGGTGGGTCGAGGAGGAGGAAGAGCTGCGCCTGGAGTGCGTCCAGCTGGAGACCCGCTACGGCCGCCTGGTCCCCGATATCACCTGCGATTCCTTCGACTTCGATGGACAAGCGCGGCACCTGCCACTGCTCATCGAGGTGACGGTGACGAACCACGTCGACGAGGAGCGTCTGGTTCGGATTCAGGCAACCGGCGAGGCGACCCTCGAGATTGACCTGAGCCTTGCCGGTGGCCGGGTGAACCGGGACGAGCTGCGTCGCCTGGTGGTCGAAGAGGTGGCGACTAAGCGCTGGCTCTTCCACCCGGACGTGGAGTGGCAGCGCTCCGCGCTGCTGAGCAAGCTGGCCAAGCAGGTGGTCGATGAGCAGGCCGAGCTGGATGCGCGCGCGAAGTGGCTCGCTGAGCGGCGGGAGCAGGTCCTGGCGACGCCGGTGTCCGACATCGCTGCCGAGTACCTGGACGCCGTGACTCGCATGCTCGACGCCGCCGTCGGGGACCCTGGCGCCGTGCGTGCCTTCCGCGAGCTCGTTGCCGACGCCGCGGACAAGCTAGGGATGCACGGCTACCCGGAAGCGGGCGACGAGAACATGGTCGGCAACGGCGCAATCCTGTCCCGGATGCTCTCCATCATGCTGGGGCGCCCTGTCGGCTACCGCTACGACAACCTCATGGGCGTGCTGAACGCCATCCGGCAGACCAGCGGAGCCAGGCTGTCCACGTTGTCCATCTACTTCATCGCCGCCAGGGCGTACCCGCTGCAGCTAACACCCGAGCAGCGCGCATGGTTCGATAGCTGGGCGGACGAGGTCCGCCAGAGCATCCAGGCGGGCGAGACCACCTATTTGCGCGACCCCGCTTTCGACCGGCTGCTGTCGCTGCTGTTTCCGGAGATGGCAGCCGGCCTCGCCAAGCCGTTCGGCAAGCTCGCGCCTGGTACCGGTGTCCGATGGGAGGAGGAACGCGGGATGTTCGTCCGGCCGCCATTACCTGAACGGCGCAGGGCCGGCTTCATCGACACCCAGCCGCGGTCGGACAGGGCGGGACCGAGGTTGCTGGACACCAAGCCAGGCGACTGGTGGCTGAAGGGGCGTGACCTTGAGGCCTGGAAGCGCGCGAATCCGGAATACGCCCGGGCTTGGTTCCCGGAGTCGAGCGACAGTTAAGTTCCCCTTCGGCCGCTCGTCGGTCGCCGAAGGGGAGCGAAGGACGTCCAGGCTCTGAAGGCTCTCTTGTGGCCGCTCAGCGCGCTTCATGTGAGGCGCATCACAAGAGACCCTGTGCCAACCGTCTCCGAGCCACTCAACGGCTAAATGGGCCGATTTGTGAACGCGCTCACACCAGCACCCCACAATCGACAGCAAAGTGTGAGCCGACTCACATCCGCGAGCACGCGGGCCTCCGGTCTGCCGGCGCCGAAGGTGCTGGAAGCCCGAAGCTGCTCCATGGTGTTGGCCCACCGCGACCGTCGGAAAGCCGGCTGGCGAACCGGAGATGGGAAGGCGCTGAAGGCCCTTCGCGCGTCACGCGGCAGCAGAGGTCTGCGCGCGCCGGTGGCCCTCGCCGGTGCCTTTGCCTTGCCAAACCTTGCCCACGCAAAGTTGGGGTCGCTACACTTCAGCCTGCTCGAAAATTTCTGTACCAATTCTGTGCCACGGACGCCACTTTGAAGGGGGTGGAAAGGGATGGAAACGGACGGAAGTGGTAAGCTAAGTTGTTGATTTTTATAGAGTCCATCAACCCCAGGTAAGACTCCTGGGCCTGCAGGTAGTGATTCGGGACGTAGAGGCCGGAGGTTCGAATCCTCTCACCCCGACCAGTTTTCCCGCAGTCCATCCGCCGTCCTTGCCGTCCTGACGCAATCTGTTGCAAGGCATCAGGCTGCTCGGTGTGACTTCTTGACCGCTCCAGCGCCGGCTTCGGTTTACAGTGCCACGTGGATCGGCGATCATCGTTTGATCGTCGACTAGTCTTTTTTGCACGAAACCTGCCTGTGGACACTCTTGCCGAAGCCCCCCAATCTGCACTCTCCGGCGTTGCGCGGGTCCTGGTGCATGCAGGCAAGCTGAATGCGAAGACCGCTGAAGACCTGGTCAAGACGTCGAAGGACAAGAAGGCCAGCTTCGTTGCCGCGGCCATCGCCGCCGGAGCGGTCTCCCCGTCGGATCTGGCCCATACCCTTGCCACGGCACTCGCGCTGCCGTTGCTCGACCTGAATGCGGTCGATCCGCAGAAGCTGCCGAAGAACGTCATCGACGGCAAGCTGACCGTGCAGTATCAGGTGCTGGTACTCGGCAAGCGCGGCAACCGGCTGTTCATCGGCGGCGCCGACCCGACCGACCAGGAAGCCGCCGAGCGCATCAAGTTCGCGACGCAGCTGTCGCCGGAATGGATCATCGTCGAGCACGACAAGCTCGCGAAGATCCTCGAGGCGAGCAGCACCAGCGCCAGCGAATCCCTCGAGAACATCGTCGGCGGCGAGTTCGAGTTCGACGTCACCGACGAAGACACGACAGCGGCCCCGGAGAGCCAGGAAGTCACGACCGACGTCGAAGACGCCCCGGTGGTGCGCTTCCTGCAGAAGATGCTGATCGACGCGATCAATGCGCGCGCCTCCGACCTGCACTTCGAGCCCTACGAATACCACTACCGCGTGCGCTTCCGCGTCGACGGCGAGTTGCGTGAAATCACGCAGCCGCCGATCGCGATCAAGGAAAAGCTCGCGTCGCGCATCAAGGTCATCTCGCGCCTCGACATCTCCGAGAAGCGCGTGCCGCAAGACGGCCGGATGAAGCTGAAGTTCGGCAACAAGGCGATCGACTTCCGGGTCAGCACATTGCCGACGCTGTTCGGCGAGAAGATCGTGATCCGGATTCTCGACCCGTCCAGCGCCAAGCTCGGCATCGAGGCCCTCGGCTACGAGAAGATCGAAAAGGACCGCCTGCTGAAATGCATCGGCCGCCCCTACGGCATGATCCTCGTCACCGGCCCGACCGGCAGCGGCAAGACCGTGTCTCTCTACACCTGCCTGAACATCCTGAACCAGCCGGGCGTCAACATCTCGACCGTCGAAGATCCCGCGGAAATCAACCTCCCGGGCATCAACCAGGTCAACGTCAACGACAAGGCCGGGCTCACCTTCTCGGCCGCGCTGAAGTCGTTCCTGCGCCAGGATCCTGACGTCATCATGGTCGGCGAAATCCGCGACCTCGAAACCGCCGACATCGCGATCAAGGCAGCGCAGACCGGCCACATGGTGATGTCGACGTTGCACACAAACGACGCTCCCACCACGCTGACCCGCTTGCTGAACATGGGCGTCGCACCGTTCAACATCGCGTCGAGCGTGTTGCTGATCACCGCCCAGCGCCTGGCACGTCGCCTGTGCGAGGTGTGCAAGACACCCGCCGAGTACCCGCGCGAAGCGATGCTGAAGGCCGGCTACGCCGAAAAGGACATCGACGGCAGCTGGAAGCCGTACCGCGCGGTCGGCTGCTCGGCCTGCAGCAACGGCTACAAGGGTCGGGTCGGCATTTACCAAGTGATGCCCATCAGCGAAGAGATTCAGCGCATCATCCTGTCCGAAGGGACGGCGATGGACATCGCGGCACAGGCCCAGAAGGACGGCATCCGCGATCTGCGGCAGTCCGGCCTGATCAAGGTCCGTGCGGGCGCCACGACGCTGGAAGAGGTCATTTCCGTCACCAACGAGTGATGCAATCCGTGCCGCTGGCGGCACGTGTCGAACAACTATTCAACGGGACGAGGACCGGCGTGTCCTCGCAGGCACCATGGCAACTGCAACTGCGTCGAAGAGCAACGTCCGCGAATTCGTCTTCGAGTGGGAAGGCAAGGACAAGAACGGCAAGATCGTCCGCGGCGAGATCCGCGCGGGCGGCGAGGCCGTGGTCAGCGCCAGCCTGCGCCGCCAGGGCATCCTGGTCAGCAAGGTCAAGAAGCGCCGCATGGGCGGTGGCCGCGCGATCAAGCAGAAGGACATCGCGATCTTCACGCGCCAGCTGGCCACGATGATGCGTGCCGGCGTCCCGCTGCTGCAGGCTTTCGACATCGTCGCGCGCGGCAGTGCCAATCCCCGCCTGACCAAGCTGCTCACCGACATCCGCACCGACGTCGAGACGGGTACCAGCCTGTCATCGGCGTTCCGCAAGCATCCGCTGTACTTCGACTCGCTGTACTGCAATCTGGTGGAGGCCGGTGAAGCCGGCGGCATCCTGGAAGCGCTGCTCGAGCGACTGGCCATCTATCAAGAAAAGACGATGGCGATCAAGAACAAGATCAAGTCGGCGCTGATGTACCCGGTGGCCGTGCTGGTCGTGGCTTTCGTCGTGATCGCCGTCATCATGATCTTCGTGATCCCGGCCTTCGAGGAAGTCTTCAAGTCCTTCGGTGCCGATCTTCCCGCGCCGACCCTCGTCGTGATCGCGTTGTCGAAGTTCTTCGTCAGCTACTGGTGGGCGATCTTCGGCTTCCTGGGTGGCGGCATCTACTTCTTCATGGAATCGTGGAAACGCTCCGAGAAGATGCAGAAGGCAATGGACCGGCTGATGCTGAAGGTGCCGGTGTTCGGCGACCTGGTCTACAAGTCGGCCGTTGCCCGCTGGACCCGCACGCTGTCGACCATGTTCGCGGCCGGCGTGCCGCTGGTCGAAGCGCTCGACTCGGTCGGCGGCGCGTCCGGCAATGCGGTCTTCAAGGAAGCCACCGAACAGATCCAGAAGGATGTGTCGACCGGCGCCAGCCTGACGAACTCGATGTCGACCACCGGCATCTTCCCGAGCATGGTCCTGCAGATGTGCGCCATCGGCGAAGAATCCGGCTCGCTCGACGGCATGCTCGGCAAGTCCGCCGAGTTCTTCGAGGACGAGGTCGACGAAGCCGTCAAGGGCCTGTCGAGCCTGATGGAGCCGTTCATCATCGTGATCCTGGGGGTCTTGATCGGCGGCATCGTCGTGTCGATGTACCTGCCCATCTTCAAGATCGGTCAAGTGGTGTGACCGGTCGCGATGGAAAAGGACCTGCTTGACATCTTCCTGACACCCGCTGCACTGGCCGTCGTCGGCCTGTGCATCGGCAGCTTCCTGAACGTCGTGATCCATCGCCTGCCGATGGCGCTGGAGCGTGGCTGGAAAATCGACAGCGCCGAGATGCTCGGCGTCAAGATCGACGTGCCCGAGCCGATCACGCTGTCGAAGCCGCGTTCGCGCTGCCCGTCGTGCGGCCACATGATCACTTGGTACGAGAACATTCCCGTGCTGAGCTGGCTGTGGCTGCGCGGGCGCTGCTCGGCCTGCAAGACACGCATCTCGGCGCGCTACCCGTTCATCGAGATCCTCACCGGCGTGCTGTTCGCTGCGGTCGGCTGGCGCTTCGGCGCGCAGCCGGTGGCCCTGCTGTGGTGCGGCCTGGTGGCGGTGCTGATCGCGCTGGCCGGCATCGACTGGGACACCACGCTGCTGCCCGACAACCTGACGCTGCCGCTGCTGTGGGCCGGGCTCGTGGCCAGCCAGCTCGGCTGGACGATCCCGTTGCCGCAGGCGCTGTGGGGCGCGGTGGCCGGCTACCTGTCCCTGTGGTCCGTCTACTGGCTGTTCAAGCTGACCACCGGCAAGGAGGGCATGGGCTTCGGCGACTTCAAGCTGCTCGCCGCGCTGGGCGCCTGGCTGGGCTGGCAGATGGTGCTGCCGATCGTGCTGGGGGCCTCGGTGCTCGGTGCGGTGGTCGGCATCGGCATGAAGGCGATGAGTTCGCTGCGCGAAGGGCGCTACGTGCCGTTCGGTCCCTTCCTCGCCGGCGGCGGCATCGTCGTGCTGCTCGCGGGCCAGCCCCGCGTGCTTGGCTGGCTCGGCTGGGCCTGAGCCGCCAGACACCCGCATGGCCGCGCTGCGCATCGGCCTGACCGGCGGCATCGGCAGCGGCAAGAGCACGGTCGCCGGCATGCTCGCCGACGTGGGCGCGGCGCTGATCGACACCGATGCCATCGCCCGTTCGCTGGCCGCCCCGGGCGGCGCGGCCATCGATGCGTTGCGCTTGCAATTCGGCGCCGAGGCGATCGATGCCGATGGCGGCCTCGACCGCGCCCGCATGCGTCAGATCGTGTTCGCCGACCCCGCTGCGAAATCGCGGCTCGAAGCCATCCTGCACCCGCTGATCGGCATCGAGACCGATCGCCAGGCCGCCGCGGCCGGCGAGCGCCCGCGGGTCTTCGACGTGCCATTGCTGGTGGAATCCGGGCGCTGGCGTGCTCGGGTCGATCGCGTGCTGGTGGTCGACTGCAGCGCCGCGACGCAGGTGGCCCGCGTCACGCAGCGCTCCGGCTGGGCGGTGGCCGCGGTGCAGGCCGTGATCGACCAGCAGGCCAGCCGCGAAGCGCGCCGCGCGGCCGCCGATGCGGTGATCTTCAACGAGACCCTGAGCTTGGCGGAACTTGCAGCCGAAGTGCACAGTCTGTGGACAAGCTGGATCCGATCGCGCTGAAGCGCCACCCTGTGGAACAATCCGGCGTCACGTTGTCACATTGATCGTCCGGAAAGCCCCCGTTTTGGTCCTGTACGAATACCCGTTCAACGAGAGCATTCGCACGATGCTCCGGCTCGAACACCTGTTCGACCGCCTCGGGCGACTGCTGCCGCGCGACGAAGCTGTCGACCACCACTACGCACTGGCGACGATGTTCGAGATCATCGACGTCGCGTCGCGTGCCGACCTGAAGTCCGACCTGCTGAAGGAGCTCGAGCGCCAGCGCGGGCTGCTGCAGAGCTATCGCGGCAACCCGGCGATCTCCGAAGGCGCGCTGCTCGAGGTGATGGCACGCGTCGACCATGCCTTCAACGGCCTGAACCAGCTGCCCGGCAAGGCCGGCCACGTGCTGACCACCAACGAATGGCTGATGAGCATCCGCAGCCGCATCAGCATCCCGGGCGGCACCTGCGAGTTCGACCTGCCGGCCTACTACGCCTGGCAGCAGCACGACGCCGCGAGCCGGCGCGCCGACCTGTCGGGCTGGATCGCGACGCTGACGCCGCTGGCCGAGGCCCTGAGCGTGCTGCTCGGGCTGCTGCGCGACGCCGGCGTGCCGCACAAGGTCGTCACGCAGGGCGGGCAGTACCAGCAGAGCCTGCCTGCCGGCCGTGTGTACCAGCTGCTGCGGGTGCGCATCGACAACGGCAGCCGGCAGCTCGTGCCCGAGATCAGCGGCCACCGGCTGATGGTGATGGTGCGACTGATGAAGCAGGACGCCGAGGGCCGGCTGAAGCCCGCGGCGGTCGATGCCACCTTCGAACTGACGCTGTGCGCATGAACGCCACCGGCAAGCCCCGTATCGTGCGCTGTCCGACCTGCGGCGGCGACAGCGTCTACGCCAGCGACAACCCGTACCGGCCGTTCTGCAGCGAGCGCTGCAAGAACGTCGACTTCGGCGCCTGGGCCAGCGAGAGCTACCGCGTCGCCGCACCGCCGCCGCCCGGCAGTGGCGCGACGCCGGCTGCGGACGCCGACGACTGATCGAAATCCGCTGCGGCGTGCAAACTGGCGCGCTTTCCCGGCATTGATCGAGCCCACGGCACGGGCAGTTCCCGATTCAATGGGAAGCCATGTGGAAGCGTGTTGTTCTGGCGCTGGGCTTCATCCCGGCAACCTTCACTCCGTTGCACGCCAGCGCCGCGGCGCTGACGCCGCTGGAGACCCGCTGGATGCAGGCGGCCTGGCCGGTGATCACCTACGCGCGGGCGCAAGGCCTGCCGCTGGACATCGTGGCCCAGCCGGTGGCCCAGGGCGGCGAGCCGCCGATCGCGATGGGCTACGTCGACGGCCGCTGCAAGCTGGTGCTGACGATGCGCGGCAACCCCGAGGCGGAGTCCACGCTGGACAAGATCCCTGCCGAACTGCGCGACACCATCGTCGAAGCGATGACGGCCCATGAGCTCGGCCACTGCTGGCGCTACGTGGAAGGGGCGTGGCACACGCCGCCGGTGGCCGGTTTCACCGACGCCCTCGACGCCAGCAACACGCCGCAGGCCGACCTGGAGCGCGACATGCGCGCGACGCGCTGGGAAGAAGGCTTTGCCGACCTGGTCGGGCTCGCGTGGACCCGCACGCAGCATCCCGAGCGCTACCGCGCGGTGCACGACTGGTTCGAGCAGTTCCGCGCCGACCAGCCGCTGCCCGGCGCGCACCACGATACCCGCGCCTGGTTGAAACGCGCGAAGGACCCGGCGGTGTTCGGCGCGGCCGCCACGCCGTTCGAACAGGCCTTGCCGGTCTGGCGCAGCGAGCCCGACGCGGGCCGCTGAGCCGCACCGCGCGTCAGCGCACGGCGCCCCGCGCCAGGCACTCGCCGACCCAGCCCGCCACCGCGTCCGCATCGGCCGGCACCGGTCCCCACAACGCACGGTAGATGATCGGCGCGACGACGACATCCATCGCTCGCTGCACCGGCGGCACCGCCTCGCCGCGGGCCAGGCCACGCTCGAAGATGACCGCGATCTGCGCTGCGGTGAACTGCGCGCACTGGCACGACGCGGTGCCTTCACCATGGGCCTCGGTCGACAGCACGTCCTTCATCATCGCCAGCCCGACCGGTGACGACATCTCCTCGTGGAACTGCTGCGCCCAGGCCAGCAGATCACCGGCCACCGAACCGGTATCGGCCGGCTGCGCATCCGGTTTCATCCGCTCGACCGACACATCGGCCAGCAACTCGCCGAGGTCGCCCCAGCGTCGGTAGATCGTCGACGGCGTGACCTCGGCACGCGCCGCGATCATCGGGACGGTCAGCTCGGCGCGGCCGTGCAGTTCGATCAGTTCACGCGTGGCGCGGTGGACCGCGGCCTGGACGCGGGCGCTGCGGCCGCCCGGCCGCGGGGTGGTTGTTGCAGTCATGAAACCATCCTAACGCAAAGTATTTGCTTTAGTTTGAAGGCGGGTTCAGAATCCGCTAACGCAACTTTTTTGCGTTAACCGAAGGAGCCGACATGACCACCCCTGCAGTCGCCAATGCGCCCCTCGCCCTCCGCGCGCCTGGACTGCGCCTCGGCCCCACGGCCTCGCTGTGGTTGACGGTCTCGCTGGTCGTCAGCTTCCTCGCCGCCTCCAGCGCGCCGTCGCCGCTGTATGCGCTGTACCGTGAGGCCTGGGGCTTCAGCCCGCTGGCGCTGACGGTGATCTTCTCCAGCTACGCGTTCGCGCTGCTCGGCGCACTGCTGGTATTCGGCGCGCTGTCCGACCACCTGGGCCGCCGCACCGTGATCGTCGCGTCGCTGCTGGTCGAATTGCTGTCGATCGTGCTGTTCTGGCGCGCCGAATCCGCCGGCTGGCTGCTCGCGGCGCGCATCGTCCAGGGCTTCGCGACCGGCATCGCAACCAGCGCGCTGAGCGCGACGCTGCTCGACCTGAGCCCGTCGCGCGGCGCGCTGTTCAACAGCGTCGCGCCGATGTTCGGCATGGCCGTGGGCGCGCTTGGCGCCAGTGCGCTGGTGCAGTTCGCGCCGGCGCCGACGCGGCTGGTGTTCGACGTGCTGCTGGCCATCCTCGCGCTGCAGACGCTGGCCGCCGCGTTCCTGCCCGACACCGTGACGCGCCGGCCGGGCGTCTGGCAATCGCTGCGGCCGCGCATCGCGATCCCGCCGGCGGCGCGTGCCACGCTGTGGCGCATCCTGCCGCTCAACACCGCCAGCTGGGCGCTCGGCGGCTTCTACCTGTCGCTCGGGCCGACGCTCGCGAAGCTGGTCACCGGCACGCCGGCCCCGCTGACCGGCGGCGCGCTGATCGCGACGCTGGTGCTGGCCGGGGCCGCTGCGATCGGCGCGGTGCGGCTGCGGCCGGCGCGCGCGGTGCTGACCGGCAGCGCGCTGGCGCTGGCGCTCGGCCTGTCGCTGACGCTCGTCGGCGTGCACTCCGGCTCGGGCCTCGCGTTCTTCGGCGGCACGCTGCTGGCCGGCCTCGGTTTCGGTGCCGGCTTCAACGGCGCGGTGCGCAGCCTAGTGCCGCTGGCGGCGCCGCACGAGCGCGCCGGGCTGATGGCGGGCTTCTTCGCACTCAGCTACCTGGCGTTCAGCGTGCCGGCGATCCTCGCGGGCCTGTTCGCCGGGCTGGTCGGGCTGCATGCCACGGCACTCGCCTACGGCAGCCTGCTGGTCGCGATGGCGCTGGCGGCGCTGGTCGCCTCGTGGCGCAGCGCGGCGCGCTGAACCTTCAGGGTCGCACCGCGGGCGACTCCACCGGCATGCCGCGGTCGCGCCACGCGAGGTAGGTCGCGAGCGCAGCGAACTCCGGCGAGTCCGCCGCCAAGGGCTGGGCGCGCACGCCGGTCATGCAGTTGCGGATGCGCCGCAGCAGCGAGCCGACGCCCTGCCACTCCAGCCGGTACAGCGGGTAGCCGTTCGCATGGCCTTGCGGGATCAGGCCGCCGCCGAGCCGCAGTCCGGCCCGCTCGTCGTGGCACTGCGCGCACGACAGGTTCAGTTGGCCGATGCGCGCGCGGTACAACGCCTCGCCCCGCTCGCGCCAGGGCAGCAGGCGCACATCGGCAGGCGGCTCGACCGGCAACCCGCGCGACTGCAACGCGAGATGGCTTTCCAGCGACAGCAGCTCCTGGCTGTCGGGCGCCCAACGCGGCGCGCCCTGGCGCATCTCGCGGCAGCGGTTGATGCGCGTCGCGAGGTCGATCGGCCGCGCCAGCGCCTCGTCGTACGCCGGGTAGCGCGCCGCGACGCCGCGCATCGATGCGCGCGCCTCGCCGTGGCAGCCGGCGCAGGCCGGCACCGACGGCGACGGTGCGCGCGCCCACAGCGCCGCGCCGTCCTGCGCCCACAGCATCGCCGGGTTCTGCGCATCGTCGCGCTGCATCGCCTGCGTCGACGGGCTCATGTCGTCGAAGCCGGAGCGGCGCGCCGGCTGCGCCACCGCGTGCAGCGCGACTGACAGCAACAGCCACAGCAGGTGCCGCATCGCTTGATCAGGTGACGCTCAGCGACACGGTCTCGGTCTGCGCAAAGCCATGGTCGCCTTCCCAGCTGAAGCTCAGCGTGCCGCTCTCGGTGGCGACGGTGAAGAACGCGATGTACGGATTGGCGGCCGTTGCCGCATGCAGATCGGCACTGAACACCAGGTCGCCGTTGTAGCGGCAGCTGAAGCGCGTGATCAGGTTGCGCGGCAGCAGCAGGCCGTCGGCACCCGGCCGGAAACCGGTCTCCATCGGGTGCGCGATCAGCGTGCGCAGCTCGATCACCTCGCCGCGCTTCGCGGTGGCGGGAGCGGTGATCAGCGTGCGGGCCATCGCGTGCTCACTCCAGACAGGCGGCCAGCGTGACCAGCACGTCGACGCCCTGCGACCAGAACGTGCCGTCGCTCAGCCGCGCCACCGCCACCAGCTGCTGCGAGGTCGCGAGCCGGATCCGCGTCGACACCACCGCGCGGCCGGCGCGCGGCCCCAGCGTGAAGCGCGCCACGTCGCGCTGCGGGTTGCGCTCGTTGAACACCGCGATGCCGGTCACGTGATCGGCGGCGGTCATCGGGCTGTCGACGCTGACGGTGATCGGCACGCCGTTGCCGTTCTCGACCAGCGGCGGAATGTCGAACATCACCTTGCCCGGCTTCACCGGCGCACCGGAGGCGTAGTCGGCGATCGCCGATTGCATCTCGAAGCGGGTCGCGCGCGCCGGCCGCACCAGCAGCAGCCCGCCGGCGGCGAGGCCGAACTGCAGCACGACTCGGCGACGCATCGCACTGTTCACTGCAGCGTCACCAGCCACGCGACCACATCCTCGACCTGCTGCGCATCGAGCACCGCCTTGCCCTGCCACGCACTGCCGACGCGTTGCAGCCCGTCGGTCGCGTGGTACGGCGGCATGATGGTCTGCGGGTTCTGCATGCGCGCGTCGACGATGCGCAGCCGCAATTGCGCCGCCGACCAGCGCGCCCCGGCACCGGCCAGGTCGGGCGCGAGATTGCCCTGGAAGCGCTCCTCGGGGATCGGCGCCGGGTGGCACAGCAGGCACAGTCCGGCCTGCCGGCTCGCGACGATCGCCCGGCCGCGCGCCGCATCGCCGGGCGACGCGGTCAGCGGCTGCGGCATCGCGTCGCGCGGCGGGGTCGCCGCACACGCCGCCAGCACCATCGGCAACATCGCCGCGATCGAGCCCATCGTCCGCATCAGGCCTTCTTCAGCGAATGGTTCTTCAGCGGCAGCTCGCGGATGCGCTGCCCGGTCGCCGCGAAGATCGCGTTCAGCACCGCCGGTGCCGCGACCGCGATGGTCGGCTCGCCGACGCCGCCCCAGAAGCCGCCGGACGGCATCACCACCGTCTCGACCTTCGGCATCTCGTCGAGGTGCAGCACCGGGTAGCTGTCGAAATTGGTCTGCTCGATGCGGCCGTCCTTCACGGTGCAGCCGCCGTACAGCGCGGCCGACAGCCCGTAGACGAACGAGCCCTCGACCTGGGCCTCGATCTGCTGCGGGTTGACCGCATGGCCCGGGTCGGTCGCCGCGACGATGCGGTGCACCTTCAGCTTGCCGTCCTTGTCGACCGACACCTCGGCCACCGCCGCGACGTAGCTGCCGAAGCCCATCGTCTGCGCGATCCCGCGGTACACGCCCTTGGCCGCCGGCCGGGTCCAACCGGCGCGCTCGGCCGCGGCGTTCAGCACCGCCAGGTGCTTCGGATGCTGGGCCATCAGCTTGCGCCGGAACGCCAGCGGGTCCTGCTTCGTCGCGTGCGCGAGCTCGTCGATGAAGCACTCGAGGTAGATCGTGTTCTGGTTCAGGTTCACGCCGCGCCAGAAGCCCGGCGGCACATGCGGGTTGCGCATCGCATGGTCGATCAGCAGGTTCGGCACGCTGTAGCCGATCGACGCCTCGGGGCCGGGCGCATTCAGCCCCTGGAACACCACCGGGTCCTTGCCGTCGCGGATGTTCTGCGGGAACACGCCGGCCAGGATCGACTGGCCCGAGATCCGCATGTGCAGCGCGCTCAGGTTGCCGGCCGCATCGAAGCCGGCGCGCAGCTTGCACTGCGTGATCGGGTGGTAGCGGCCGTGCGTCATGTCTTCTTCGCGCGACCAGATCAGCTTGACCGGCGTGCCCGGCATCTCCTTCGCGATCGCGACCGCCTGGTGCACCCAGTCGTGCACCGCGCCGCGCCGGCCGAAGCCGCCGCCGAGCAGCAGCTTGTAGACCTCGCACTGGCCGGCCGGCAGCCCGGACGCCTCGACCGTGGCCGCATGCGCCGCCTCGCCGTTCTGCGTCGGCGTCCAGACCTCGCAGCGCGCCGGCACGCCGTCGGACGCTGGCGTGAATTTCGCCGTCGCGTTCATCGTCTCCATCGTCGCGTGGTTCTGGAACGGGTAGGCGTAGACCGCCTCGACGACGCGCGCGGCCGACGCCAGCGCCGCCCGCGCATCGCCGTTCGAATTGCCGACCGCCGCCTCCGGCGCATCGAGCCCGGCCGCCAGCGTCGCGGCGATCTCGGCGCTGCCGATCTTCGCGTTCGGGCCTTCGTCCCAGACCACCGGCAATGCATCGAGCGCCGACTTCGCGCGCCACCAGGTGTCGGCGACCACCGCCACCGCGCTGTCGCCGACGCGCAGCACCTTCTTCACGCCCGGCTTGCCGGCGATGGCCGCCGCGTCGAAGCTCGCGAGCTTGCCGCCGAACACCGGGCAGTCGCGGATCGCCGCATTCAGCATGCCGGGCAGCTTCAGGTCGGAGCCGTAGACCTGCGAGCCGTCGAGCTTGCCGCGCGTGTCCAGCCGCGCAAGGCGCTTGCCGGCGAGCTTCCAGTCCTTCGGGTCCTTCAGCGCCACGTCGGCAGGCGGCGTCAGCCGGGCAGCGGCCAGCGCGACCTTGCCGTAGGTGGTCTTGCGGCCGCTCGCCGCGTGCGTGATCACGCCCCGGTCGACCTGGCACTGCGCGGCCGGCACCTGCCAGCCGTCGGCGGCCGCCTGCACGAGCATCGTGCGCGCGATCGCGCCGCCCTTGCGCACGTAGTCGTGCGATTCGCGGATGCCGCGGCTGCCGCCGGTCGAGAAGTTGCCCCAGACGCGCTTGCGCGCGAGGCTCTGGCCTGGCGTCGGGTACTCGGTCTTCACGCGCGACCAGTCGCAGTCGAGCTCCTCGGCCACCAGCTGCGCGAGGCCGGTCAGCGAGCCCTGCCCCATCTCCGAGCGGGCGATGCGGATCACGACGGTCTCGTCCGGCTGCACCACCACCCAGGCGTTGATCTCCGGCGTGGCGACGGCCGGCGTGATGCCGGCCGGCGAGGCCTGCGCGGCGGCCTCGTCGGCGAACGGGATGTGGAACGCGACGACCAGCCCGGCCGCCGCCGAACTGGTCAGAAGGCCGCGTCGAGTGATGACAACCCCTGCGCTCGATGAGTACATCGATCGATCCCCCGAGGGGATGCGGGCCGGCTTGGGAGCGGCCCGGCGCTCGGCCCGCTTCATGCCTTGCCTCCATCGATGTGCACGATGTGCAGCCCCGCCTGCTTCGGATCCCCGCCCTGCGCGGCCGCCTTGATCGCCGCGCGCACCCGGTTGTAGGTGCCGCAGCGGCAGATGTTGGTCATCGCGTCGTCGATGTCGGCATCGCTCGGCCGCGGCTTGGCCTTCAACAGCGCCGCGGCGGCCATGATCATCCCGGACTGGCAGTAGCCGCACTGCGGCACGTCGAGCGCGGCCCAGGCCTTCTGGGCCGGGTGCGTGGCGTTGGCCGACAACCCCTCGATCGTCACGATCTTCTCGTCGGGCCCGACCGTCGACACCGGCCGCACGCAGCTGCGCGTCGGCACGCCATCGAGGTGCACGGTGCAGGCGCCGCACTGCGCGATGCCGCAGCCGTACTTGGTGCCGGTCAGTTCCAGCTGCTCGCGCAGCACCCACAGCAGCGGCGTCTCGGGCTCGGCATCGACCTCGCGAACGCTTCCATTGACGTGCAATCGGGGCATCGCTCTCTCCTGGGTTGGCGACGGAGCATCCCTCAGGAGTGCGCCAGGCCGAAACCCCTGCTGGCCAAAGGGGACGAAAACCGTAGGATTCTGTGCGGCCCCGAAGATCCGGGCTTCGCGTGGAGGAGACGACCGCATGAGCTTGCAGCACCCCGCCTGGCTGGCGCTCGCGCTGGCCTGGACCGCCGGCGGCACCTTTGCCGCACCCGCACCGACGGCGGACGAGCTCGCGCTGCGCTCGCTCGCCGCCACCTGCGCCGCCTGCCACGGCACCGACGGCCGTCCGCCCGCGGGCAGCGCGATCGCCGGCCTCGGCGGGCGCGACCGCGACGACCTGCTCGCGCGACTCATCGGGTTTCGCGATGGCACGCGTGCCGGAACCGTGATGCCTCAGCTCGCCAAGGGCTACACGCCGGACCAGCTCTCGCAACTGGCCGGCTGGTTCGCCGCGCAGGCCCGATGAAGCGCCGCGACCTGCTGACGTCCGCCGGCGCGGTCGGCTTCGCCGGCCTCACCGGCGTGGCAGGCTGCGCCGCACCGGCTCCGCTGCCGACGCGAGCCCAGGTGGTGGTGATCGGCGGCGGCTTCGGCGGCGCCACCGCGGCACGCTACGTGCGGCTGCTGTCGCAGCAGCGCATCGAGGTCGTGATGATCGAGCCGCAGCCGCGCTTCGTGTCCTGCCCCGGCTCCAACGGCGTGCTCGGCGGCACGCGCACGCTCGACGCGCTGACGCTGTCGTACGACGCGCTCACGTCGCGCCACGGCGTGCGCTGGGTGCGCGACGAGGCCAGCGCGATCGACGCCGCGCGCAAGCAGGTGACGCTCGGGTCCGGTGCCACGATCGGCTACGACAAGCTGGTGCTGTCGCCAGGCATCGAGCTGATGTTCGACGAGGTCGACGGGCTGCGCCGCGCGCACGACGACGGCCGCGTGCTGCAGGCCTGGAAGGCCGGGCCCGAGACGCTGGCGCTGCGCCGGCAGCTCGAGGCGATGCCCGACGGCGGCGTGTTCGCGATCACCATCCCCGAGTCGCCGTACCGCTGCCCGCCGGGGCCGTACGAGCGCGCCTGCGTGGTCGCGGCGTACTTCCGGCGCGCGAAGCCGCGCTCGAAGCTGCTGGTCCTCGACGCCAACCCCGACGTCGTCTCGAAGCCCGCGCTCTTCAAGGCCGCGTGGCGCGACCTGTACCCCGGCATCGTCGAGTACCGGCCGCAGCACAAGGTGATCGGCGTCGACGCGGCTGCCGGCCTGCTGCGCATCGAGCTGCAGGATGCCGTGCGGGCCGACGTGCTGAACGTGCTGCCGCCGATGCGCGCCGGCGCGCTCGCGGTGAAGAGCGGGCTCGCGAATGCGGTGAACCGCTGGTGCCGCGTGAACTTCATCGACTTCGGCTCTTCGGTCGCGCCGGACGTGCACGTGCTCGGCGATGCGATCCAGATCGCCCCCGGCATGCCGAAGAGCGCGCACATGGCGAACGCGCAGGCCAAGGTGGCGGCCGCGGCGGTCGTCGCGCAGCTGTCGGGCGTCGCGGTCGACGCACACCCGATGCTGACCAACACCTGCTACAGCTTCGTCGACGAGACGAACGCGATCCACGTCGCGAGCGTGCACGAGTACGTCGCGGCCGAATCGACCTTCAAGCCGGTGGCCGGCGCCGGCGGCGTCTCGGCGCAGCGCAACGAGGCCGAGGGCGCCTACGCAGCCGCGTGGGCGCGCAACATCTGGGCCGATACATTGGGGACATGAGCCTTCCCGTTGAACTCGATCCCTGGTTCGCCCGCATCGCGGTGGGCGACCATGCCGGCCGGCTCGACGTCGAGCTGAACCTGCTCGACCGCGCACAGGCCGCCGAGTGGACCAGCTTCCTCGCGGTCCACCCGATCGTCGAAGCGCTCGGCGGCATCGTGCTCGACGACCCCGAGACCAGCAACCACCACCTCTACGCCAGCCGCTCGCCGCTGCGGGGCAGCGTGTTCTACCTGGCCCACGACGACGATTCGCGCGTCGTCTATGCGTCGCTCGACGACTTCCTCGCCGCCGCCGACGATGCGAAGCGGCGGCAGACCTGGCTCAGCGAACTGCACCCGGCCTGCTCGCCGATCGCGGCCGACCAGGCCGGCCTGTCGCGCTGGATCGGCCAGCTGCTCGGCAGCCCCGGCGGCCACGAGGTCGTGATGGCGCTGATGCCGTCGCTCGACCTGGGCGACACCGCGCTGCTGCGCCGGCTGGTCACCGATCCCGACTTCTTCCTCGGCGAGGCGGTCGCGGTCGAGATCGAGAAGCGGCCGTCGCGCGCGCTCGGCATCGTCGCCGAGCTGTGCATGCTGCACCCGCATCCGCAGGTGGTGAGCGCCGGACGGCTGGCGGCGCGGGCGATCGCGAAACTGCGCTGACGCGGCGCCGCCGGTGGCCGAGAATCGCGGCGTGAGCGCCCCACCCGAGATCGCCGCCCCGAGTCCCGCCCGCCGCATCGCCTGCCCGCGCTGCACCGCGCCGATGCGCGTGCTGTCGCTGTCGTCGCACAAGGGGCAGCCGGTCACGGTGGAGCACTGCCCCGACTGCCGCCTGGTGTGGTTCGACGAGTTCGAATCGGTGCAGCTCGACAGCTTCGGCTGGGTGCGGCTGCTGCGCGAGATGGAGGCCGGCACCGGCCGCCCGCTGGCCGAGGCCCAGGTCGCGCACCCGGGTTGTCCGCGGTGTGCCGCGACGCTGAAGCAGGTGCAGAACCGGTCGCGCTTCGGCCTGTTCGCCGCGCTCGAATGCCCGCGCCGCCACGGCCACCTGCACAGCCACAGCGGCCTGCTGGCCGAGCGCGGCCTGGTGCGGCCGCTGGGGGTTGCCGAACGGCGTGCGCTGGCGCAGGAGCGGCACACGCTGCTGTGCCTGAACTGCGGAGGTGCGGCCTCGGCCGGCGACGAGCACTGCAGCTGGTGCGGCACCGCGCTGGTGGTGATCGACATGCCGCGGCTGGCGCATTCGCTGCGGCTGCACCTGGACGGCATGGGCGCGTCGCCGCAGGCCATCGGCCACGCCATCGCATGGCCGTGCCGCGCTTGCGGGTCGGCGCTCGACCCGGCCCGCGACACGCAGTGCGCGCACTGCGGGCACATCGTCGTCGCGCAGAACCTGCCGGACATCGACCCGCTGCTCGACGCGGCCGAGGCCGACCTGGCGGCCGCCGCCGCCGTCGAAGCGAAGCGGTTGGCGCGCTACCCCAGCACGCGGCGCCTGAAGCCGGCGTCCCCGGGATCGGCGTCGACGCCGGCAGCCGCACGCCGCTCGGTGCTGTCAGGCTGGACGCCGCTGCTGATCGCGCTGGCGGCGGCGCTGGCCGTCGCGCTGTTCGTCGTCGCCGACCTGCACGCGCCGGGGCGCGACCCGATGGAGGCCCTGCGCGCGCAGCGGCTGGGCGCGCGGCCCGGGTCGGCGTGGGCCTGGCTGCCGGCGTGGCGCGAGCTGGCGCCCGGCGACCGCAACGGCCTGCAGGCGCTGCGCCGCGGGCTGTTCGCGGTGCACCTGCGCCAGCTTGCCGGCGAACCGCTGCCGGCCACCGCGACATTCGGGCAGGTCATCGACGACACGCTGCCCCAGGCCGCGCGCCACCGGGACACCACCGCGCGCTGGAACGCCGAGCTGTCGCGCAGCCTGAAGATCGACCCGGTGGCCGGCGAGCCTCCGCTCGGCGACGAAGCGGCGGAATTCGGCGGCCGCCTCGCGCCGGCGGCGCCGAACGTGTGGATCCAGTCCCCGTCGCGCACGGCCGCGCTGTGGGCCTTGACGGTGCGGAACAGCGGCAGCTTCACGATCCTCGCGCACAAGCTGGCGGTGCGGATCCCGCTCGACGGCCGCTCGGGCGTGAACTGGCGCTGCCATCCGGCGCCGGCGGCGAATCCGGTGCTGGCCCCCGGTGCCGGCGTGCCGCTGTTCTGCCGGACGACCGTGCCGCCATCGGCCCAGGAAGACACCTGGCGAAGCTCGATGCAGAAGCTGCGGGACGGCGAAGCGACCAACCTGCAATGGAGCGACGAAGCCTTGCAGACCCCGGCCGGCTTCGAAGCCGCGACCGATCGCTTGGTCGCCGACGCGTTGAAGGGCCCGCCCGCGAAGCCGCCCCGGCGCAGTTGGAGCGAGTGGTGGTCGATGCTGACGACACCGCGTCGGCATGCGCTGCTGCTGGTCGGCGGCGTCGCGGCCTTCGCGGTCTTCTGCATGGTGGCCCGGCGGCTGGGCGAGCGCCGGGCGGTGGTCGCCGCGCTGTCGGCCGCGGCCATCGGCAGCTACCTGGGCGGGCGCGGTGAAGGCGCGGCGTCGGTGCTGCTGGTCGGCATGTATTTCGTGCTGTCGCTGCTGCTGACCTTCGGCTTCGCGTTCGGCGCGCGGCTCTACGCGCAGTGGTTCCTGAGGCGCCCCGGTCAGGTCTGAGGCCGTCGGCCGGAGGCCGCCGTGCCCAGCGCGCCGAGCACGCCGCCCAGCACCAGCACGTACCACAGCGGGGCGGAGCCTCCATCGCCGTGTATCGCCCACAGCCCGGCCGCGCCGGCCACCAGCGCCACCGCGGCGGCCAGCGCCAGCAGCAACAGCGGCACGGCCAGCAGCAGCGTCGGCAGCCTGACCACCGGATCGCGGCTGCCGGCCACCAGCAGCGCGTAGCCGACCAGCGTGAAGAGCGGGAACAGCACCCACAGCGTCAGCCCCGGCGATGCCTCGGACAGGCCCAATGGCGCCGCGACCA
Organism: Rhizobacter sp. SG703; assembly: GCF_012275445.1. GTDB lineage: Bacteria > Pseudomonadota > Gammaproteobacteria > Burkholderiales > Burkholderiaceae_C > Rhizobacter. The sequence goes on from NZ_JAAZQK010000004.1 coordinate 231,821, forward strand.
GCGCGACGGCGGACAGCAAACCCAGGGCGGCCAGCACGCCGCCGACGATCGCGATCAACATGGTTGGAACGAAGGGGTGAAGGTGCCGAAGGATAGCGCGCCGTCCATCAGCGGCCCGTCGCAGGCGCCAGAAGATTCGCGTCCCTTGCGATGACCCACCGGCCCGCTTCCTTCCTCAGCACGGTCAAGGTGTGACCGGCGCGCTTCTGCGGCGGAGCGCCGGGCGGCGTGACGGTGACGACCAGCTTCGTCCACATGAAGGCCCAGTCGCCCAGCACCTGGATCTCCTGGATGTCGCTGACGCCGTCGACCGCCGGGCCACCGGGCGCGGCCTGGGCTTTGGAGACCGCGGTGAACTCGTCCTTGCCCATCGGGGGGCGCCCCGGCGCGAGAAAGACGACGTCGTCGGCGACGAGGCTCAGCACCGTGTCCACATCGCCGGCTCGCGTCGCGGCCATCCAGGTCGTCACGAACTGCCGGATCTGCGCTTCGTCGTCGTGCATGGCTGCTCCTTGGAAACTCGGTCGGTGCCCGGGATGGGGCAATCCGCAGTCCAGGGGCGGGGCAAAGACCGCGCTCTTGAACCGTCACGCGCTGCCCCTATAATCCTGGTCTGCTAGCACTCGACTCAACCGAGTGCTAACGACATCCAGGGGCCTGCGGGCACCGGTGTTCCATCAGGTCAATGAGCGCCAACTTGCCTCGTTGCCCACCAGAAGTCCCATTTTTGAGACATCAAGGAGAAGTCATGAAATTTCGTCCGTTGCACGACCGCGTGGTCGTCGAGCGCGTTGAAGCCGAAACCAAGACCGCTTCGGGCATCGTGATCCCCGACGCCGCCACCGAGAAGCCGGAGCAAGGCATCGTCCTGGCCATCGGCCCGGGCAAGCGCAACGAGAAGGGCGACTTCATTGCCCTGAATGTCAAGGTCGGCGACCGCGTGCTGTTCGGCAAGTACAGCGGCCAGACCGTCAAGGTCGACGGCAAGGAACTGCTCGTGATGCGCGAGGAAGACCTCTTCGCCGTGATCGAAGCCTGATCCTCGTCCCCCACAAGCAATTCGGAGAAAACACATGGCAGCAAAAGACGTAGTCTTCGGCGGCGAAGCCCGCGCACGCATGGTCGAGGGTGTCAACATCCTGGCCAACGCCGTCAAGGTGACCCTGGGCCCGAAGGGCCGCAACGTGGTCCTCGAGCGCTCGTTCGGCGCCCCCACCGTCACGAAGGACGGTGTCTCGGTCGCCAAGGAGATCGAGCTGAAGGACAAGCTTCAGAACATGGGCGCGCAGATGGTCAAGGAAGTCGCTTCCAAGACCAGCGACATCGCCGGTGACGGCACCACCACCGCCACCGTGCTGGCCCAGGCCATCATCCGCGAAGGCATGAAGTACGTGGCCGCCGGCATGAACCCGATGGACCTGAAGCGCGGCATCGACAAGGCCGTCACGGCCCTGGTCGAGCAGCTGAAGAAGGCCTCGAAGGCCACCACGACCTCGAAGGAAATCGCGCAAGTCGGCTCGATCTCGGCCAACAGCGACGAAACCATCGGCAAGATCATCGCCGACGCGATGGACAAGGTCGGCAAGGAAGGCGTCATCACCGTCGAAGACGGCAAGTCGCTCGAGAGCGAACTGGAAGTCGTCGAAGGCATGCAGTTCGACCGCGGCTACCTGTCGCCGTACTTCATCAACAACCCCGAGAAGCAATCGGCGTTGCTGGACAACCCGTTCATCCTGCTGTTCGACAAGAAGATCAGCAACATCCGCGACCTGCTGCCGGTGCTGGAGCAAGTGGCCAAGGCCGGCCGTCCGCTGCTGATCATCGCCGAGGAAGTCGAAGGCGAAGCGCTGGCGACCCTGGTGGTCAACACGATCCGCGGCATCCTGAAGGTCGTCGCCGTCAAGGCCCCGGGCTTCGGCGACCGCCGCAAGGCCATGCTGGAAGACATCGCCATCCTGACCGGCGGCAAGGTCATCGCCGAAGAAGTCGGCCTGACGCTCGAGAAGGTCACGCTGGCCGACCTGGGCCAGGCCAAGCGCGTCGAAGTGGGCAAGGAAAACACCACCATCATCGATGGCGCCGGTGCCGGTTCCGACATCGAAGCCCGCGTCAAGCAAGTGCGCGTGCAGATCGAGGAAGCCACCAGCGACTACGACCGTGAAAAGCTGCAAGAGCGCGTGGCCAAGCTGGCCGGCGGTGTTGCGGTGATCAAGGTCGGCGCCGCGACCGAAGTCGAGATGAAGGAAAAGAAGGCCCGCGTCGAAGATGCGCTGCACGCCACCCGTGCCGCCGTCGAAGAAGGCATCGTGGCCGGTGGTGGCGTGGCCCTGCTGCGCGCCAAGCAATCGGCTGGCGCCATCAAGGGTGACAACCCCGACCAGGAAGCCGGCATCAAGCTGGTGCTGCGCGCGATCGAAGCGCCGCTGCGCGAGATCGTCTACAACGCCGGCGGCGAAGCCAGCGTGGTCGTCAATGCCGTGCTGAACGGCAAGGGCAACTACGGCTTCAATGCAGCCAACGACACCTACGGCGACATGATCGAGATGGGCATCCTGGATCCGACCAAGGTGACCCGCACTGCGCTGCAGAACGCCGCGTCGGTGGCCTCGCTGATGCTGACGACCGAGGCGATGATCGCCGAGGCGCCGAAGGAAGACGCTCCCGCCGGTGGCGGCATGCCCGGTGGCGGCATGGGCGGCATGGGCGGCATGGGCATGGACATGTAAGGTCCAGGCACCTCGCCTACCTCGAAAGGGCTGCTTCGGCAGCCCTTTTCTTTTGAGCTTCGCCGGGTCGCACAATACGAACCATGCCGACCGCCCCCCTGCTGAAGCGCTTCATCGACGATGAACTGGGCCGCGCGCCCGACCTGATCGCCCGCACGATGGCGGCGGTGGTCGAACAGCTGCGCCGCCCGCGCGACCAGCTGCTCGCGAGCGAGCGCCAGCACCACTTCGACCTGGTCGAGCTGCTGCAGCAGCAGGCCGGGCGTTTCCAGCGCAGCTTCGTCGACGCATTGCGCCAGCGCGTGCTGGCCGACCTCGAGCCCGCCGACAGCGCCGCGGCGGCGGCATCCTCGGGCCCGAGCAGCCTGTCCGGCCTGCAACTGATGGACGAAGGCCGCGTCGAATCCGACATCGAGATCTCGCGCGCGGTGCAGCAGATCGACACCGGCACCGAATGGGAGCTGCGCGAGCTGCAGACCTTCACGTCGACGCTGCGCGGCCAGAGCCACACCACCGCCGAATCGAACCCGCTGCGCCCGCTCGCTTATGCACATGCGCTGTGGGACGCCGCTGGCGACGTGACCGACAAGCCGGTGCAGCAGGCCATCCTGCTGCGCATCGCGTCGACCGCGATGACGCCGCTGCTGCGCATGGCCTGGGCCGCCGCCTGCTCGCGCCTCGAATCGCAGGGCATCGAGCCGAGCATCTACCGCACCGTGGTGTTCGCCCCCGGGGCCGGCGCGGCGCGCAAGCCGGAGGTCGACGTGACGATGCCGGGCGCGCTCGAAGGCCTGGTGCGCAGCATGCCGGGCGGCATTCCGACCGCGGCGTCCCCGCCTTCGGCCCGGCCGGCAGCGGCCGGCCGCGGCAACGCGCTCGGGCCGGCCCTCGAACAGGCGCTCGCCCGCATCGAGGCGATGCTGGCGCGCCTGCCGGTCGCCGACGGCGACACCGGCGGCGACGCGGCCGATCGCGCCGGCACGCCATCGTCGCGGCTGGCCGAGTTCCGCGGCTCGCTGCTGACGGCCGCCGACGAGACGATCGAGCGCCAGATCATCGAGCTGCTGTCGCGGCTGTTCGAGACCATCCTCGGCGACCCGATGCTGCCGAAGCCGCTGCGCACGCTGATGGGCCGGCTGCAGGTGTCGGCGCTGCGCGTCGCGCTGCGCGACCCGAAGATGATGGAAGTCCACGACCATCCGGTGTGGCAGCTGATGGACCGCATCGCCGGCGCCGCGGTCGGCTACCCGCAGGCCGGCGACCCGCGGCTGGCGCAGTTCCTGGCGGTCTGCGACCGGCTGGTCGACGAGATGCTGGCCGAGCCGGTGCAGGACGCCGCGCTGTACCGCCGCAGCATCGCCCGCGTCGACGCCTGCACCGCCGAGCAGCTGCGCGACGCCCAGGTGGCCGCGCGCGTCGCGATCGCGACGCTGGTGATGGCCGAGCAGCGCGAGCGGCTGCAGCGCGAGCTGTCGCACCGGCTGTCCGAACAGATGGCGGCGATCCGCACGACGCCGGCGATCCGCCGCTTCGTCACCGGCACCTGGGCGCGGGTGCTGGCCGAATCGTTCACGCGCTACGGTGAAGAGGCCGACGCCAGCCGGCTGGCGCTGAAAGCCACCGAGCACCTGCTGTGGAGCCTGCGCCTGCCGGACCACCCGCAAAGCCGGCTGCGCCTGCTGGGCCTGCTGCCCGACCTGCTGAAGCAGCTGCGCGCCGGCATGGAGCTGATCGACCTGCCTGCCGATGAGCAACAGGCGGCGCTCGACGCGCTGGTCGAGGTCCACTCCGAAGCGATGAAGCCGCGTTCCCGGACGGGCACGGGTGCCGAGCCCGAGCCGACGCCGGAAGAGATCGTTCGCCGCATGCGCGACGAGAGCGTCGAGCCGATGCCCGAGAGCGGCACGCCGTTCAGCGATTCGCTGATCGACCTCGGCTCGATGGACACCGTGCCCGCCGAGTGGTTGCCGAGCGGCCCGGCCTCCGCCGGCGACGATGCGGCCACCTGGGTCCACGCGATGGCGATCGGCCGGCACTACCGGATGTTCCTGCTCGGCCGCTGGAGCCACCTGCAGCTGCTGTGGCGCAGCGACGGCGGGCAGCTGCTGCTGTTCGCCGGCGAGCACCCCGGCAGCACGCATTCGGTGACGTCGCGGGCGCTCGAACGGCTGCGCACCGCCGACCTGCTGATCCCGCTGGCCGACTATTCGCTGGTGCAGCGCGCGGTCGACGGCATGCTGCGCAGCCTGGCGACGCTGCGCTGAGCGGCCGCGAGCCGGCAGAATGCCGGCCATGACATTCGGAGGCGGGACCCATCGGCGGGCATGGCTGTGCCTGCTCGCGCTCATCGGCAGCGCGGCGCTGGCGCAACAGGCGCCGCCGGCAGCCACGCCGGCAACTGCCCAACCGGCCCCATCGGCTCGTCCGCGCATCGGCCTCGTGCTGTCCGGCGGCGGCGCGCGCGGGCTGTCGCACGTCGGGGTGCTGAAGGTGCTGGAGCGCGAGCGCATCCCGGTCGACGTGATCGCCGGCACCTCGATGGGCGCGATCATCGGCGGCCTGTACGCCAGCGGCATGGATGCCGAGACGCTGGAGCGCGAGCTGCTGAAGGTCAACTGGGACGCGGTGTTCGCCAACCGGGTCGACCGCCAGCTGCTGTCGCAGCGGCGCAAGGAAGAAGACTTCGAGATCTCGCCGTTGATCGAGTTCGGCATGCGCGACGGCGAGATGCGCGCGCCGCTCGGTGCGCTGTCGGGCCGCGGCCTCGAGACGCTGCTGCGGCGCTACACGCTGCCGGTGCGGGCGGTGCGCGATTTCGACCGGCTGCCGATCCCGTTCCGCGCGGTCGCCACCGACATGGAAGACGGCCGCGCGGTGATCCTGCGCCAGGGCGACCTCGCGCTCGCGCTGCGTTCCAGCATGAGCGTGCCCGGCGTGTTCCCGCCCACCGAGATCGACGACCGCATCCTCGGCGACGGCGGGCTGGTCGACAACGTGCCGGTCGACGTGGCGCGCGCGATGGGCGCCGACATCGTGATCGCGGTCAACATCGGCACGCCACTGGCTCCGCGCAAGACGCTCGGCTCGGTCGGCGGCCTGACCGGGCAGATGATCAACATCCTGACCGAGCAGAACGTGCAGCGCAGCCTGGCGTCGCTCGGCGGACGCGACCTGCTGATCTCGCCGCAGCTGGGCGACATCACCGCCGGCGATTTCAACAAGACGCGCGAGCTGATCGCGCTCGGCGAGCAGGGCGCGGTGCAGCTCGCACCGCGTCTGGCCGCGCTGTCGCTCGACGAGACGAGCTACGCGCAATGGAAGGCCGGCCACCCGCGCGAGCCCGCCCCGCAGGCGACGCTGGCATTCGTCGAGTTCGAAGGCAGCGAGCTGACCAACCCGAAGCGTTTCGCCGCGCAGATGGAATCGGCGGCCGGCCAGCCCTTCGACGCTGCGAAGGCCGAGCGCGATGCGCGGCGCCTGGCCGCCAGCGGCGACTACGTGCGCGCCGACTACGAGCTGGTGACGACCGACCGCGGCGACGGTCTGGTCTTCGACCTGGAGGACAAGCCCTGGGGGCCGCACTACTTCCGCGTCGGGCTGGACCTGAACACCGACTTCAGCGGGCGCAGCGCCTTCAACCTGAAGATCAGCCACAACCGCCACTGGCTGGATGCCAACGGCACCGAATGGCGCAACCGCGTGCAGATCGGCGAGGTGCCGAAGCTGTTCACCGAGATCTACCACCCGCTGAACTGGACGCTCGGCATCTCGAACGACTGGTTCGTCGCCGGCTACGGCGAGATCGAGCGCCGCAAGGTGGCCGTCTACAACGACGTCACCGGCGACGAGCGCGGGCACTTCAACCGCTCGACCGGCCGCTTCGGCGTCGACCTCGGCCAGCCGTGGGGCCAGTTCGGCGAAATCCGCATCGGCCTGACGCACCTGACGCTGCGCAACGAACCGGAGATCCTGTCGGCCGACTACATCGGGCCGCGCGACACGGTGACGATCGACGAATCCGGCCTGCGCGTCGGCGTGGTGGTCGACCAGCTCGATTTCGCGAACTTCCCGTTGCGCGGCTACCGCGTGCAGGGCGAGGTGGTCACCGGCCGGCGCAGCGACACCGTGACCGGCAGCGATTCCGACCGCTTCACGCGGGTCGAGAGCGAGGGTTCGGCGGTCGGCACGTGGGGACGGCACACGCTGAACGCGTTCGCGCGGGTGCAGCATGCCGACCAGCGCGCGATCGCCGGGCTGGGCCGCTACTCGCTCGGCGGCTTCCAGCAGATGTCGGGCTACCTGCCGGGCCAGATAGAAGGCAACTACCTGCTGTTCGGCCGGCTCGCGTACTACCAGCGCATGAGCTACACGCCGGTGTTCACCCGCGGGCTGTTCGTCGGCGGATCGCTGGAGGCCGGCAACGCCTGGGCGTTCAGCAGCCAGATGAAGCTGAACGACCTGCGCAGCGGCATGAGCCTCTTCGTCGGTGCCGACACCGGCATCGGGCCGCTGTACCTCGGCGTGACCTACGCGCCACGCGGTGCCGCCGGCCTGTACCTGTTCATCGGCCGACCGTGACGGATAAGGCAGCTGCCGGGGGTGGACTGCCGCGTTCGGGGGGGTGTCAAGCGAGGAGGCGCTTCCTAAACTGGCTGCCAGGGTAGAGCAGAAGAGTCAGCGACGTTCGGCGAGGCGCACATGACAGACAGCGAATTGATGCGGATCAGCGATGGCGGCGTGGAGTCCTCGGAAGGCTGGGCGGTCCACGTGCTGAACCCCGACGTGCTGGAGTACTGCAGCGGCCCGGCCGCCTGCATCGTCAACATCGGGTATTCGGCGGCGCAACGGGCCCGGCAGATCTACGCGACCGAGTCGTCGTCGGACCTGTTCCCGATGCTGCGCGAACACCTTCAATCCGCATCGCGCCTGCTCGAAGGCCGCTACGTCGTTGTATGACGGCCCCACGCTCGACGAGTACGTCGAGCGGTCCCCCGAGGGGACGCGGACCGGCAAGGTCCACGAAGCGGGCCTCTTCGTGACCCATGGCGGCCCGGCGCTCGGCCCGCCTCACCGAACCAGCGCTCTCTCGATCTCCCGCGCCACCAGCGCCGGCAGTTCGTGCACGATCCAGTGGGTCGCGCCGGGCACGCGGGTCAGCGTCAGGTTCGGAACGAAGGCCTCCAGCCCGTCCAGCAACGACGCGGGCAGCGCCACGTCGGCCTCGCCCCACACCACGTGCGTCGGCACCTGCACCGTGACGAACTCCGGCGGGAAACGCAGCGCGAGCACCGGTGAATCGGGCCCGGTCGGCGGGCGCAGCGGCGACACGCGGTAGTAGTTCAGCGCCCCGGTCAGCCCGTGGCGCCAGACCGCGCGGTACTGGTCCTTCACGGCCGGCGTCAGCCAACCGCCCGGGCGCGACGGATCCTCGGCGCTCATGTGCGAGAACACCGCCCACAGCCGCGCGAAATCGCCGGCTTCGAGCTCCACCTCGGCCTCAGGGCGACTCCAGGTGTTCATGTAGGCGCTGGCTGCCTGCTGCTGCGGGTCGGTCTGCAGAGCCTTCAGGAACACGCCCGGGTGCGGCGAATTGACGATCACCAGCCGCTGCAGCGCCTGCGGGTGTTGCACCGCGAAGTTCCAGGCCACCGCGCCGCCCCAGTCGTGCGCCACCAGCGCGGCCAGCGGTCCGCCGGCCTGCTGCGCGATCAGCGCCAGCAGGTCGGCCACCAGGTGCTTCGCGCGATACGCTTCCACCTCGGCCGGTGCCGACGAGCGCTCGTAGCCGCGCAGGTTCGGCGCGATGCAGCGGTAGCGATCGCCGAAATGGCGCAGCAGGCCGTCCCAGACGAAGGCGCCCTCGGGAAAACCATGCAGGAACACGATCGCGGGCGCGTCGCGCGGCCCGCTGGCCCGGCAGCTCAGCGTGATGCCGTGCGGCAGCACCGCGTCGAAGGTCTCGATCACGGCGCGACCCACTCCCGCAGCACGCAGGCCGCGTCGCCGACGCCCTGCTTCTTCAGCGCCGAGAACAGCGAGATGCCGATGTCGGCATGCTCGCTCGTCAGCTCGCCCAGCACCGCCTGCGTGGTTTCCAGCGCGGTGGCGGCTTCGCGGCGGTTCAGCTTGTCGGACTTGGTCAGCAGCACCAGCAGCCGCACCTCGCCGGAGCCGACGCGCGGGGCGACGAATTCGAGCAGGTTGCGGTCGAGCTCGGTCAGCCCGAGCCGCGAATCGACCATCAGCACCACACCCGACAGGCTGCGGCGCACCTGCAGGTAGTTGGCCATCACCTCCTGCCAGCGCTGCTTGGCCGAGCGGGCGACGGCGGCATAGCCGTAGCCGGGCAGGTCGGCGAACAGCGCATTCGGCGCGTCTTTCGGGCCCAGCTCGAACAGGTTGATGTGCTGCGTGCGGCCGGGCGTCTTCGATGCGAAGGCCAGCCGCTTCTGCTGGGTCAGCGTGTTGATCGCGGTCGATTTGCCGGCGTTCGATCGGCCGACGAAGGCGATCTCGGGCAGCTCGGTCTGCGGCAGCTGGTTCAGCTGGCTGGCGGTGGTCAGGAAGCGCGCGGTGTGCGTCCAGGCCAGCGCCAGTTTCTCGGCCGCGGCCGCATCGCTGCTCGCGTCAGCGGCCGGCGCACCGGAATTGTTTTCGTCGGTCATGGAAGGCACCAAAAACTTGCATTGTAAAATCGCCGGGTTTTGCACCCACAAAACGCATCCAGCCACCTCACACCCACACGCCATGATGCCTGTTGCTCCCCTGCTGTCGAGTCTGTTGTTGGCCGCCGCGCTGGTGGCGCCCGCATCCGCGAGCGAGACGGCCAGGGCCAGGCCCGACGTCGCGAAAGGCCAGGCGATCTCGGCCAACGTGTGCGGCGCCTGCCACTCGGCCGACGGTTCGCGCGGCAGCCCGGCCAACCCGATCCTGCAGGGGCAGCACCCGGAATACCTCGTCAAGCAGCTGACCGAGTTCAAGGAAGGCAAGCGCGACAACCCGGTGATGAAGGGCATGGCCTCGACGCTGAGCGAAGACGACATGCGCAACGTCGCCGCGTTCTACGCGTCGAAGGACGCGAAGCCCGGTTTCGCGAAGAACAAGGAATCGGTCGCCCTCGGCGAGAAGATCTATCGCGGCGGCATTGCCGACCGGGCCATTCCGGCGTGCTCCGGCTGCCACAGCCCGACCGGCGCCGGCCTGCCGATCCAGTACCCGCGCCTGCGCGGCCAGCACTCCGACTACACCGAAGCGCAGCTGGTGGCCTTTCGCAGCGGGCTTCGCAAGAACAGCCCGCAGATGATCGGCGTCGCCGCGAAGATGAACGACAAGGAAATCAAGGCGGTGGCCGACTACATCGCCGGGCTGCGCTGAACGCGGCGAATCTCACGCTTCGCGTGCAATGGGCCGGTCGCTGACCGGCCTTTTTCGTTCCCGGCCGAGGCGCGCGCGACTATAGTCGTTCGACTCGCCACTGCGAACGCCCCCATGCCCCACATCCGACGCGGACCCGACGGACAGATCGACAGCCTGCACCGTCAACCGGGGGCCGGCACCGAGTTCATGGCCGACGGGCATCCGGAGCTGCTGGCCTTCATCGGGCACACCCCGGCCAACAGCGATTTCGGCAAGCTCGACGCCGATTTCGTCCGCGTGATCGAAGACGTGATCGACACGCTGATCGTGCGCAACATCATCAACATCACCGACCTGCCGGGCGAGGCGCAGGCCAAGCTGTTCGCCCGCAAGAGCTTCCGCGAACGCACCGCGCGCAATTCGCTGCGGCTGTTTTCCGACACGCAATTCGGCACCGTCATCGACGACACCAATTTCGGCGAACTTCCCTGACCGGGAACCGCTGTAAGGTTCGCGGCTCCAAGCCCGACTGACCGGCAACGCGCCCGCAGGCGCCCCCAGGAGTTTCCATGCATTACCGCCCGAACCGCGGCTTCGACCATGCCGTGCCGTCCGAGATCACGCCGCGCAGCGTCTACGAACGCCGCCGCGAGCTGCTGAAGCTGATGGCCCTCGGCAGCGCCGGCGCCGCACTGTCCGGCTGGGCCGCGCGCGATGCGATGGCGCAGGCCGCCCGCCCGAACAAGCTGGCGCCGCTGCCCGGCACGCGCAGCGCCGTCCCCGGTGCGATCACGATGGAGAAGCTCACGTCCTACAACGACGTGACCGGCTACAACAACTACTACGAGTTCGGCACCGACAAGGCCGACCCGGCACGCAACGCCGGCTCGCTGAAGACCCGGCCGTGGACAGTAGCGATCGAAGGCGAGGTCAAGAAACCCAAGGTCTACGACCTCGACGAGCTGCTGAAGCTCGCGCCGATGGAAGAGCGCACCTACCGGCTGCGCTGCGTCGAGGGCTGGTCGATGGTGATCCCGTGGGTCGGCTATTCGCTGTCCGAGCTGATCAAGCGCGTCGAGCCGACCGGCAATGCGAAGTACGTCGAGTTCGTCACGCTGGGCGATGCCAAGCAGATGCCCTTCCTCGGTTCGCGCGTGCTGTCGTGGCCGTACGTCGAGGGCCTGCGCCTCGACGAGGCGATGAACCCGCTCGCGCTGCTGGCCTTCGGCCTGTATGGCGAGGTGCTGCCGAACCAGAACGGCGCGCCGGTGCGGCTGGCGGTGCCCTGGAAATACGGCTTCAAGAGCGGCAAGTCGATCGTCAAGATCCGCTTCACCGACAAGCAGCCGCTGACCTCGTGGAACCATGCGGCTGCGCAGGAGTACGGCTTCTATTCGAACGTCAATCCGAATGTCGACCACCCGCGCTGGAGCCAGGCCACCGAGCGCCGCATCGGCGAAGACGGCCTGTTCGCGAAGAAGCGCGCGACGCTGATGTTCAACGGCTACGAAGCCCAGGTCGGCCAGCTGTATGCCGGCATGGACCTGAAGAAGCTGTTCTGACGGCGGATCGACGATGAAGACCGCCGTGCTGTCGCCCGACACCGCCCCCTCCCCCCGCGCCGCCGTGCCGCGCCGGCGTTCGCCGCTGCTGCACCCGGCGGCCAAGCCGCTGCTGTTCGTCGCCGGGCTGCTGCCGTTCGCATGGCTGTTCCATGGCGCGCTGATGAACACGCTGGGCGCGAACCCGGCCGAGGCGCTGATCCGCTCGACCGGCGACTGGACGCTGCGCCTGCTGTGCATCACGCTGGCGGTGACGCCGCTGCGGGTGATCGCGCACCAACCGGCGCTGGCTCGCTTCCGGCGCATGCTGGGGCTGTTCGCGTTCTTCTACGTGGTGCTGCATTTCCTGGCGTATTCGTGGCTCGACATGGGACTCGACCTCGACGCCATCGTGCGCGACATCCCGAAGCGCCCGTTCGCGCTGGTCGGCTTCCTCGCCTTCGTGCTGATGATCCCGCTGGCCGCCACCTCGTTCAACCGGGCCATCAAGGCGCTCGGCGCGAAACGCTGGCAGGCGCTGCACAAGAGCGTCTACGCGGTCGTGCTGCTGGGCTTGCTGCACTTCTTCTGGATGAAGGCGGCGAAGAACAATTTCGCCGAGGTCGCGGTGTACGCCGCCATCATCGGCGTGCTGCTCGGCTGGCGCATCTGGCACGCGCTGCGCAAGAGTTGACGGCGCGTCGCGAACCTGACGCCTGCGTGTCTGGCGCGGGCGCGCCGGGCCACGCACAATCGGGCCCTCCATGGTCGCCCACGCCTTGCCCTCCCACACCCCCGCCGGCCCCGAGACAGTCGCCAGACGCCTCGTCAGGCTGATCGCCGATTCACAGGCCGCGCACGACGCCGGCCACCACCAGCAGGGCCTCGCGCTGGCCGAACAGGCCCTGGCGGGCGCCAGCGCGGTGGGCGAACCACTGGTGGTGGCGCGCATCCACACGCTGATCGCCAACCACCTGTGGCGGCTCGGGCAGTTCGAGCCGTCGGTGCAGTCGGCGCGCGCGGCGCTCGCGCTGTGGAAAGCGGCCGGGCGCATCGACGAGCAGTGCGACACGCTGTGCCTGCTCGCGATCTCGTTCAGCGAGATCGGGCTGCAGGAAGAAGCGTTGAAGCACGCCACCGCGTCGTTCGAGCTGGCCCGCGAGCATGACCGCGGTTTGGCGATGGGTGTCGCGCTGAACCGCATCGGCATCTGCTACGACCGGCTCGGCGATTCGATCCAGGCCGAGAGCTTCCTGCTGCAGTCGCTGGGCATGGCGCGCGAGCACGGCGGCCACGGCGACCGCATGCTGGCGCTGAACAACCTGACCGCCACCGCGATCAGCGCCTACTACCAGGCGCAGCTGCGCGCCGACGACGAGGCCAGCCAGCAGGCGATCCAGCGGGCGCGCCAGTACGGCAGCCGGGCCCTGTCGCTGGCGCGTCGCCATGGCGACATCTACCGCGTTGCCGTCACGCAGGGCAACCTCGGCGAAGCGCTCGGGCTGGCCGGCGACTTCGCCGAGGCCCGTGCGCTGTTGCAGGAGGCGCTGGCGAGCGCCGAGCAGAACGGGTTCCGCGCGGTGGTGCTGCGCATGCGGCACAACATCGCCGAGGTGCTGCTGCGCGAGGGCCGCAATGAAGAGGCCATCGTCGAACTGACCGCGACGCTGCAATCGCTGACCGAGCTCGACCATGAGACCACCCGCATGCGGGTGCATTCGGCACTGCACCGCGCCTACAAGGCCACGCGCCAGTTCGAGCCGGCGCTGCTGCACTGCGAGGCGCACCACCAGATCGAGATGCAGCGGGTCGCGCTGCAGAGCAAGGCGCAGGCGCGGCTGATGGTGAACCGCATCGATGTCGAGCGCGCGCTGATGGATGGCGAGCGTTCGCGGCTCGAGGCCGAGCTGCAGCGGCTGCGCACGCAGCAGCTCGAAGCCGAGAAGGAACTGCTCGAGCAGCGCACCGCCGAGCTGCACCGCGAGACGCTGGAAGACCCGCTGACCGGCCTCGCGAACCGGCGCCACGTCGACGCGACGCTGCCGCTGCTGATCGAGCGCTCGCGCGGCCAGCGCCAGCCGATGGCGCTGGCGATGGCCGACCTCGACCACTTCAAGCAGGTCAACGACCGCCATGGCCATGCGGTCGGCGACGAGGTGCTGCGCACGGTGGCGCGCCTGTTCGGCGACAAGACGCGGGCACGCGACCTGCTGGGCCGCTGGGGCGGCGAGGAGTTCGTGCTGGTGTTCGTCGACACCCCGCGCGAGACCGCGCACGAGATCTGCGAGCGCCTGCGCAGCGCCGTGCAGCTCTACCCGTGGGACGCGATCGCGCCGGGGCTGCAGGTCACGCTGAGCCTCGGGTTGGCTGTCGCGCAGCCTTCCGACAACGCGATCGAACTGGTCGAGCGGGCGGATGCTGCGCTCTACGAAGCGAAGCGGCTCGGTCGCAATCGGCTGGTGGCGTCTTCGGCTTCTTCTTGAGGCGGGGAGGCGGGGCGCTCAGGGACAGGACGTCAAGGAGGAGCGGAAGGGCAGCCGCCAGGCGGCCCTTTCGCGGGGGACAGTCCAGTCCCTGAGTGCCCTGCCCTCACGAGCACGCAAAGAAAGAAACTCGGCCTTCAGGTCCGAGCCAGCACAGGCTTCAAAGCCACGCCCGTGTGGCTGCCTCGGGTCTTGACCAGCAGCTCAGGTACGCCATTCGCGACGACCGTGCCGCCGCGCACGCCGCCTTCCGGTCCCAGGTCGATGACCCAGTCCGCCTCGGCGATCACGTCCAGGTCGTGCTCGATGACGACGACGCTGTGCCCGCCATCGACCAGCCGGTGCAGCACGCGGATCAGGCGTTCGACGTCGGCCATGTGCAGCCCGACCGTCGGCTCGTCCAGCACGTACAGAGTGTGCGGCGCCTTGTTGCCGCGGCGGCCGACGTCGTCGCGCACCTTGGTCAGCTCGGTCACCAGCTTGATGCGTTGCGCCTCGCCACCAGAAAGCGTCGGTGACGGCTGGCCCAGCGTCAGGTAGCCGAGGCCCACGTCCTTCATCAGCTGCAACGGGTGCGCGATGTTCGGCATCGACGCGAAGAATTCCACCGCCTCGTCGATCTCCATCTGCAGCACGTCGCCGATGCTCTTGCCGCGCCAGCTCACCGCCAGCGTCTCGGCATTGAAGCGCTGGCCGTGGCACACGTCGCACGGCACCTTCACGTCCGGCAGGAAGCTCATCTCGATCGTGCGCATGCCCTGCCCCTCGCAGGCCGGACAGCGGCCGTCGCCGGTGTTGAAGCTGAAGCGCGCCGGCATGTAGCCGCGCGCCCGCGATTCCAGCGTGTCGGCGAACAGCTTGCGGATGGTGTCCCAGAAGCCGATGTAGGTCGCCGGGCACGAACGCGGCGTCTTGCCGATCGGCGTCTGGTCGACCTCGAGCACGCGGTCGATGTAGCCCCAGCCGTCGATCTTCTCGCAACCCTGCCAGTTCGGCTTGCCGCCGCGTACGTTGATGAACTGCAGGTTGGCCAGTAGCACGTCGCGCGCCAGCGTCGACTTGCCCGAGCCGCTGACGCCGGTCACCGCCACCAGCCGCTTCAGCGGCACGTCGACCGTCACCTGCTGCAGGTTGTGCAGCGACGCGCCGTGCACCGTCAGCCGCCGGTTCGCTTCGCCTTCCTTCGCGACCTGGCTCGCCACCGACGCCAGGAAGGCATCGACCTCGCGCCGCGCCTTCAGCGGGTGCACCAGCGGGTTCGCGAGGAAGCGGCCGGTCACCGAATCGGGATGCGTCGCCAGGTCGGCGGCCGTGCCCTCGGCCACCAGCCGGCCGCCGCGCTTGCCGGCGCCCGGGCCGATGTCGATGATGTGGTCGGCCCGGCGGATGGTGTCCTCGTCGTGCTCCACCACCACCAGCGTGTTGCCCTTGTCGCCCAGCTTGTGCAGCGCATCGAGCAGGATCTGGTTGTCGCGCGGGTGCAGCCCGATGGTCGGCTCGTCGAGCACGTAGCAGACGCCCTGCAGGTTGCTGCCCAGCTGCGCCGCGAGCCGGATGCGCTGCGCCTCGCCGCCGCTCAGCGTCGGCGCCGCACGGTCCAGCGTCAGGTAGCCGAGGCCGACTTCCTCGAGGAACTCCAGCCGGCTCGCGATCTCGGTGACGACGTCGCGCGCGATTTCCGCGTCGCGGCCGGCCAGCGCCAGCGCCTGCACCCACTTGCGCGCATCGGTCACCGACCACTGCGCGATCCACGCGATCGAATGGGTGTCGAAGGTGACGCCGCGCGACACCGGGTTCAGCCGCGTGCCGCTGCAGTCAGGACAAGGTTCGTCGACCACGCCTTCGACCTCGGCCTCCTCCGACGGGAAGCTCTGCTCGCGGCCCTTGTTGTCGTCGTCCTGCACCGAATCGTCGTACGCCTTGCGCTGCTCGCGCGTCAGCGCCAGGCCGGTGCCGACGCAGGTGGTGCACCAGCCGTGCTTGCTGTTGTAGCTGAACATGCGCGGGTCCAGCTCGGGGTAGCTGGTCGCGCACACCGGGCAGGCCCGCTTGGTCGAGAACACCTTCACCTCGCCGAGCTTGCGCGTCGGCGTGCCGGCCAGCATCGCACCGCGCAGTCCCTTCAGCGGGCTCAGCAGGTGCATCACGCCCTTGCCGACATCCAGCGCCTGCGCCAGCAGCGCGCGCAGCTCGGCCTCGTTGTCCTTGCCGATCACCAGGTCGCCGACCGGCAGCTCGACGGTGTGCTCCTTGAAGCGGTCGAGACGCGGCCACGGGTCGACCGGCAGGAAATCGCCGTCCACCCGCAGGTGCGTGTGGCCGCGCGCCTTCGCCCACTTCGCGAGGTCGGTGTAGACGCCCTTGCGGTTGACGACCAGCGGCGCCAGCAGCCCGACGTGCACGCCCTGGTGGTCGCGCAGCAGCTGCGCCGCGATGCTCTCGACGCTCTGCGGCCGCACCGGCGCGCCGTCGTTGACGCAATGCTGGATGCCCAGCTTCACGTACAGCAGCCGCAGGAAGTGCCAGACCTCGGTGGTGGTCGCGACCGTGCTCTTGCGGCCGCCGCGGCTCAGCCGCTGCTCGATCGCCACCGTCGGCGGGATGCCGTACACCGCGTCGACCTCCGGCCGGCCGGCCGGCTGCACGATGCTGCGCGCATAGGCGTTCAGCGATTCGAGATAGCGGCGCTGGCCCTCGTTGAACAGGATGTCGAAGGCCAGCGTGCTCTTGCCCGAGCCCGACACGCCGGTCACCACGCTGAACTTGCCGCGCGGGATGCTGACGTCCAGCGACTTCAGGTTGTGCTCGCGCGCATTGACGATGCGGATCGATTCGTCGCGCTGCACGTCGCGCGCCTTCTTCACCAGGTACTGCAGCGGCACGCCTTCTTCCACCTTGTGCTCGTTGAGCCGCATCGCCACGTCGTAGTCGGCCAGCGCGCGGCCGGTGTGCGACGTGGGATGCAGCTTCACGTCATCCGGCGTGCCGGTGCAGACCACCAGCCCGCCGGCCTCACCGCCTTCCGGCCCGAGGTCGATCAGCCAGTCGGCCGCGCGGATCACGTCGAGGTTGTGCTCGATCACGACCAGCGAATGCCCGGCGTCGAGCAGCTTGCGGAACGCCCGCATCAGCTTCGCGATGTCGTCGAAGTGCAGCCCGGTGGTCGGCTCGTCGAACATGAAAAGCGTGCCCTTCTTCGCGACCGGCTGCCGGCTCGCGGTCGTGGTCTGCGCCGCCTCGGCGAGGAAGCCGGCCAGCTTCAGCCGCTGCGCCTCGCCACCCGACAGCGTCGGTACCGGCTGGCCCAGCTTCACGTACTCCAAGCCGACGTCGACGATCGGCTGCAGCACGCGCAGCACCTCGCGGTCCTGCGCGAACATCTGCACCGCCTCGCTGACGGTCAGTTCCAGCACGTCGGCCACGCTCAGCTCGCGAACGACCTCGCCCGGCAGGCGGCGCTCGATCTTCACGTCGAGGATCTCGGCGCGGTAGCGGCGGCCGTCGCAATCGGGGCAACGCAGGTACACGTCGGACAGGAACTGCATCTCGACGTGCTCGAAGCCCGAGCCGCCGCAGGTCGGGCAGCGGCCGTCGCCGGCGTTGAAGCTGAACATGCTGGCGCTGTAGCCGCGCTGGCCGGCCAGCGGCTCTTTCGCGAACAGCTTGCGGATCTCGTCGAACGCACCGACGTAGCTGGCCGGGTTCGAGCGCGCGGTCTTGCCGATCGGCGACTGGTCGACGAACACCGCATCGGTGAGCCAGTCGGCGCCGAGCAGGCGGTCGTGCTCGCCGGGCGTCTCGGTGGCCTTGCCGAAGTGGCGGGCCAGCGCCGGGAACAGCACGTCCTGCATCAGCGTGCTCTTGCCCGAGCCGGAGACGCCGGTCACGCAGACCAGGTGCTGCAGCGGGAACTCGACCGTCACGTTCTTCAGGTTGTGGTCGCGCGCGCCTTCGAGGATCAGCTTCGGCGTGGCGTCGGTGACCAGCCGCTTCAACCCGCCCAGCCCGACCTGCTTGCGCGCGCCGAGGTAAGCGCCGGTCAGCGTGTCGGCACGGCGGATCTCGTCGGGCGTGCCGTCGAACACGATGTTGCCGCCGCGCTCGCCGGGGCCGGGGCCCATGTCGATCAGCCGGTCGGCGGCCAGCATCACCGCCGGGTCATGTTCGACGACCACCAGCGTGTTGCCTGCATCGCGCAGCCGGTGCATCGCCTCGACGATGCGGTTCATGTCGCGCGGGTGCAGGCCGATGCTCGGCTCGTCGAGCACGAACATCGTGTTGACCAGCGAGGTGCCGAGCGCGGTCGTCAGGTTGATGCGCTGCACCTCGCCGCCGCTCAGCGTGCGGCTCTGGCGGTCCAGCGTCAGGTAGCCGAGGCCGACGTCGCACAGGTACTTCAGCCGCGTGCGGATCTCGTCGAGCAGCAGCTTCAGCGCGTCGTCGAGCAGCGTGCTGGGCAGCGAGATGCCGTCGAAGAAGCGGCGGATGCGGTCGATCGGCATCAGCATCAGGTCGTGCACCGTCAGGCCGGGCAGCGCTTCGAGCTGCGGGCGCGACCACGCGGTGCCCTGCGGCAGGAAGCGCTTCTCGGGCGGCAGCACGCCGTCGGCATCCGGCTTGCTGCCCAGGCGCCACAGCAGCGCCTCGGTCTTCAGCCGCGCGCCGCCGCAGGTCGTGCATGGCGTGTAGCTGCGGTACTTCGACAGCAGCACGCGGATGTGCATCTTGTAGGACTTCGATTCGAGGTACTCGAAGAAGCGCTTGATGCCGTACCACTGCTTGTTCCAGTTGCCCTTCCAGTGCGGCGAGCCGTTGATGACCCAGTCGCGCTGCGCCTCGCTGAGCTGCGACCACGCGGCGTCGCGCGGGATGCCGGCCTCGGCGGCGTACTTCAGCAGGTCGTCCTGCGAGTCTTTCCAGGCCGGCGTCTGGATGGTCTTGATCGCGCCGGAGCGCAGCGTCTTGCGGTGGTCCGGGATCACCAGCCCCCAGTCGACCCCGATCACGCGGCCGAAGCCGCGGCAGGTCTCGCAGGCGCCCATCGCGGAGTTGAACGAGAACAGCGCCGGCTGCGGCTCGCCGTAGCGCAGGTCGCTGTCGGGGCAGTGCAGGCCGGTCGAGAAGCGCCAGAGCACCGGCTCGGCCTGCTCGTCCGTCACATACACGTTGACCCGCCCGCTGCCCCGCTTCAGCGCCGTCTCGATCGCTTCGATCGCCCGCACCTTCTCGGTGTTCTGCAGCCGGAAGCGGTCCGCCACCACGTCGAGCACCTTGCGCGGCCCGGTCGGCGTCGCGACCTCGCGCTCCGCCTGCACGCGGGTGAAGCCGCTGGCCGCGAGCCATTGCTCGATTTCCTCGGGCGTGGTGCCGCCCGGCAGCTCGACCGGGAACGTGACCACCAGCCGCGGGTCGCTCGCCGCGGTGCGCGCCATCAGTTCCGCATGGATCGTCTCCGGCGTGTCGTGCCGCACCGGCTGCGCGGTCTGCTTGTCGAACAGCGCAGCCGCGCGGGCGTACAGCAGCTTCAGGTGGTCGTTCAGCTCGGTCATCGTGCCGACGGTGGAGCGCGAGGTGCGCACCGGGTTGGTCTGGTCGATCGCGATCGCCGGCGGCACGCCGTCGACCCGGTCCACCGCCGGCCGGTCCATCCGGTCGAGGAACTGGCGCGCGTAGGCGCTGAAGGTCTCGACATAGCGCCGCTGCCCCTCGGCGTACAAGGTGTCGAACACCAGGCTCGACTTGCCCGAGCCCGACGGCCCGGTCACCACCGTCATCTCGCCGGTGCGGATGTCGAGGTCCAGGTTCTTCAGGTTGTGCTGGCGGGCGCCGCGGATGCGGATCACGCCGGTCATGTCATCGGGCACGACATCGGACATGGGGGAGGCTTTCGGAATGCGAAGGCGAAGATTCTAGGGAGCCAGGGCGGGCGAGCACGATCGCGGGCCATTGGTCAGTAGCCGTCAGCAACCCCCGCTGACGTGGCGCAACACATCGGACACCGAAGCGCATTGCCCAGACGGAGTCCATTGGCTACCATGCGCGACGCTTCGCGCGTGCCGTTTGCGTGTGGCGTCATGAAAGCACCAGCAGTCCCTCCGCTTCCTCCCCTTCCCCCCGACAGCGGCCGCGCCACGCGGTTGATGGATGTCGTCGGCGAGGGCGTGTGGGAGCACGAACTCACACCGGGCCACCCCGCCCCCAGCGCCTGGCATTCGCCGCGCTGCCGCGAGCTGCTCGGTGCCGACCTGGCTGACGAGCCGTCCGCCATTCGCACACGGGTGGACCGGTCGGACCTGGCACGCTGGGATGCGCTGTGCGGCGCCGCGACGCGCGCCCCCGGCCACACCGTCGACGGGCGCCTGCGCCTGCGCAGCGCCGACGGCAGCCTGCGCTGGTTCCAGGTGCGCATGCGCGCCACCGCCGACGGCACTGCCGCGGCCGACCGGCTGAGCGGCAGCCTGCGCGAGCTCGACACCGATGCCGCGCCCCACCAGGCCAAGGCCACCTTCCTGGCCCACATGAGCCACGAGCTGCGCACGCCGCTGAACGCGGTGCTCGGCATGACCGAGCTGGCGCAGCGCCTGGCCACCCACAACGAGCAGCGCGGCTACCTCGAACTGGCCCGGCAGTCGGGCCAGTCGCTGCTGCGCCTGATCGGCGACGTGATCGACTACGCCCGCGCCGAGGCCGGCGAACTCGCGCTGCGGCTCGAGACCTTCGACCTGTCGCAGCTGCTGGCCGAGACCTTCCGCGGCTTCATGCCGCAGGTGCAGGGCCGCAGCCTGGCGATGCTGTACGACTACCTCGGCGAGCAGACGCAGTTCCAGGGCGACCCGGCGCGGGTGCGCCAGATCGTCTCGAACCTGCTGGCCAATGCGGTCAAGTTCACCGCGCACGGCCATGTCGCGCTGGTCACCGAGCTGCGCCCGCAGCCCGACGGTCCGTGGCTGCTGCGCATCCAGGTGCACGACACCGGCACCGGCATGGACGCCGCCACCCTCGAACGCGTGTTCCGGCCCTTCGAGCAGGGCGACAACAGCGCGCGCCGCCAGCACGGCGGCACCGGGCTTGGCCTGTCGCTCGCGTGCAAGCTGGCCGCGCTGATGGGTGGCCGAGTGACGGCCACCAGCGTGCCGGGCCGCGGCTCGGTGTTCAGCGTCGAGCTGCGGCTCGCGGCGGCGGCCCAGCCGGCGCTCGCGCCGCACGCGCCCGGGCATGCCTGGCTGGTGGTGCGCAGCGCGACCACGTCGCCGTGGCTGCCGCGCCGCATCGAGCGCCTCGGCTGGACCACCGAGCTGATCCCCGACCTGGCGCAGGCCACGCGGCGCGCCCAGCTCGGCGGCCGCGCACCCGACTGCATCGTGCTGGCCGAAGACGGCCTCGACGACCACAGCGACCTGGAGGCGCTGCGCCGCGCGCTGCCCGACAGCACGCGCGTCACGCTGCTGCTGCGGCCCGACTTCCACCAGCCGGTGCTGCTCGAACGGGCCGCGCGCAGCCGCATGGCGGTGCTGCTCAAGCCGCTGACGCCGGCCGAGCTGCGCACCGTCGCCAGCGCCGAGACGCGCCGGGCTCCGGCGCGGATCGAACCGTCGACGCCGATGCGCCCCGGCATGCACGTGCTGGTGGTCGAGGACAACCCGCTGAACCAGCTGGTGGCGCGCGAGATGCTGATGGTGCTGGGCATGAAGGTCAGCGTCGCCGAGAGCGGCGAAGAGGCGCTGGCGCACTGCCTGCAACAGGCGCCCGACCTGGTGCTGATGGACATCCAGATGCCGGGCATGGACGGCGTCGAGGCGACGCGCCGGCTGCGTGCGCTGCAGGCCGACGGCACGCTGCGGCCGTTCCCGATCGTCGCGCTGACCGCGCATGCGCTGGCAGC
Source organism: Rhizobacter sp. SG703 (assembly GCF_012275445.1). Lineage (GTDB taxonomy): Bacteria > Pseudomonadota > Gammaproteobacteria > Burkholderiales > Burkholderiaceae_C > Rhizobacter. The sequence goes on from NZ_JAAZQK010000004.1 coordinate 253,809, forward strand.
CGACCGGCAATCGAGTCTCGAGGCCGGCATGGACGAGCACCTGACCAAGCCGATGCAGTTCGAGAGCCTGCGCACGGTGCTGGATCAGTGGCGGCCCGATGACCCTGGGTTGACGGGCGACGACGAAGACGCGCCGACCGCGAACTAAGTCGCGCCGAAGGCGACTGGGTGGACATTTCGTCCACTTGACGCATGCTCGCGGCGGTGGCGTGTGAAAACATCCCGGCCTGCCGTGCGCCGTTGGGACAGCGTCCGTCGACACGGCGACACCATCCAGGGAAAACCGGAGACATCATGAAGAAACTTCTTTGCGTGCTGGCCTTGTCCAGCCTCGCGGCCACCGCGGCCGCCCAGATCGTGATCGGCCAGACCGCCGGCTTCAGCGGCCCGGCCGCGGCCGGCGTCAAGGAAACCACCGACGGCGCGAAGCTGTACATCGACTCGGTCAACGCACGCGGCGGCATCAACGGCCAGAGCATCGAGCTGGTCTCGGTGGACGACAAGTTCGACCCGAAGCTCGCCGCCGAGAACGCCAAGAAGCTGATCACCGAGAAGAACGTGGTCGCGCTGTTCCTGGTGCGCGGCACGCCGCACACGCAGGCGATCGCGCCGCTGCTGGCCGAGTACCGGGTGCCGCTGATCGCGCCGTCGACCGGCGCGATGGTGCTGCACAAGCCGGTCAACCCGTACATCTTCAATGTGCGCGCCACCTACCAGCGCGAGGCCGAACGCGCGATCCGCCACCTGAGCCTGATCGGCATGGAGCGCATCGCGGTGCTGCACGTCGACGACAGCTTCGGCACCGACGCCGTCGTCGGCGCGGCGAGCGGCTTCACCGCGGTCGGCAAGCAGCCGGTCGCCATCGAGAAGTTCGACCGCGCGAAGCCCGATTTCAGCGCGATCGCGCCGAAGCTGGCCAAGCAGAACGTGCAGGCCGTGCTGTTCATCGCCGCCGGGGCGGCGGTGGCCGAAGGCACGAAGGCCTTGCGCGACGCCGGCAGCCCAGCGCAGATCGTCACGCTGTCGAACAACTCCTCCAGCGGCTTCATCGCGCAGATGGGCGACAACGCGCGCGGCGTGATCGTCACGCAGGTGTTCCCGTACGAGCGCTCGATCGCGTCGCCGATCGTCAAGGAAGCGACCGAGTTCGCGAAGGCCAAGGGCCTCGAGGCGATGACGCCCGCGATGATGGAAGGCTATGCCGGCGCGAAGGTGCTGGTCGAGGGCCTGCGCCGCGCCGGCGGCACGCCGACGCGCGACAAGCTGCTCAACGCGCTGAACAACATGCACAAGTACGACATCGGCGGCATGGAAGTGAGCTTCAGCACGACCGACCACACCGGTCTCGATTTTGCAGATCTCTCCATCATCGGACCCGACGGCAAGTTCCGCCGCTGAGCGCTCTGCGCAGCACGTCACGCCCGCCCCGGCGTGACGCGCAGACAGGCGTACTGCACGCAGGCACGCCCGCGCTGCCCGTGAAACCATGGCTTTTGCCGCGCGCTCTTGCGCGGCGCGATGCGTTCACAGACAGAGCGGAGACACGCGATGAAGCAGTACCTCGGTGCGTTGGCCCTGGCGGCCACGATGATGTCGATCGGCGCCCCTGCCGCAGCCCAGCTCCTGGTCGGGCAGACCTCCGGTTTCACCGGTGCGGCGGCGGCCGGCGTCAAGGAGAACACCGACGGCGCGAAGCTCTACATCGACTGGGTCAATGCCCAGGGCGGCGTGCACGGCCAGTCGGTGCAGCTGGTGTCGCTCGATGACAAGTTCGACCCGGCGCTCAGTGCCGAGAACGCGAAGACGCTGATCGTCGAGAAGCGCGTGCTGGCGATGTTCCTCGGACGCGGCACGCCGCATGCGCAGGCGCTGCTGCCGCTGCTGGCCGAGCACCGCGTGCCGATGATCGCGCCGTCGACCGGCGCGATGGCGCTGCACAAGCCGGTGCAGCCCTACGTCTTCAACGTGCGCGCCACCTACCAGCGCGAGGCCGAGCGGATGATCCGCCACCTGAGCCTGGTCAGCGTCGACCGCATCGCGGTGCTGCAGGTCGACGACAGCTTCGGCGCCGATGCGGTGCAGGGCGCGATGGCCGGCTTCGACGGCATCGGCAAGAGCCCGGTGATGCTCGAGAAGTTCGATCGCAGCAAGCCCGATTTCAGCCAGTTGGCGCCGCAGGTGGCGAAGTCCGGCGCGCAGGCGGTGCTGTTCATCGGCTCGTCCGGCGCGGTGGCCGAAGGCACGATGGCGCTGCGCAAGGCGGGCTCGGCGGCGCAGGTGGTCACGCTGTCGAACAATGCCGCGAGCGGCTTCATCCGGTTGATGGGCGACTACGGCCGCGGCACCATCGTCTCGCAGGTGTTCCCGTACGAGCGCTCGATCGCGTCGCCGCTGGTCAAGGAAGCGCTGGAACTCGCGAAGGCTCGCCAGCTGGACGGCGTGTCGCCGGCGATGATGGAAGGCTTCGCCGCCGCGAAGGTGCTGGTCGAAGGGCTTCGCCGGGCCGGCCCGAACCCGACGCGCGAACGGCTGCTGGCTGCGCTGAACGGCATGAACCGCTACGACATCGGCGGCATGGAGGTCAGCTACAGCATGACCGACCACACCGGGCTCGACTTCGCCGACCTGTCGATCATCGGCTCCGACGGCAAATTCCACCGCTGATGTGGGCCCCCCCAGTCGCTATCGCTCCTGCCCCCAAGGGGCGCCTCCCCTCGGCCCGGCGGAGCCGGATCCCGGGGAGTGGCTTGATGGGCACATCGGTGCGCTCGTGCATGCGTGCGGACCATGGCTCTAGCCTTTGCCGGGTCGCCACGGGATGAATGCGTTGGTCCGCGCCACGTAGTCACGGTAGTCTGGCCGGCGCTCGCCGATGTCCTTCTCGAGCAGCACGACGCCGGACACCTTCAGCAACAGCACCGTCATCGCGAGCGGCGACACCACCGTCCACCAGCCGCCCGCGCCGCAGGCGAGCAGCCACAGGCCCCACCAGGTGCAGGCCTCGCCGAAGTAATTCGGATGGCGGCTCAGCCGCCACAGCCCGCGGTCCATCACCCGGCCGCGGTTCGCCGGATCGGCCTTGAAGCGCGCCATCTGCGCATCGGCGACCGCCTCGAAGCCGATGCCGAAGACGGCCAGTGCAGCACCGAGCGCGTCGACCGCGCCCAGCGGCGCATCGACCGCGAAGCCGGCCAGGAACGGCGTCGCGACCACCCACGCGATCAGCGCCTGCAGCGCGAACACCAGGTACAGGCTCTTCAACGCGAAGTTCGGCTGGTTGCGCGCGCGGATCGCCCGGTAGCGGCGGTCTTCGCCATGTCCCCAGTTGCGCCAGCTGATGTAGACGGCGAGCCGCAGCGCCCACACCAGCAGCAGCGCGCCCATCCACCCCGCCCGCGCGCCGGTGGCCGGCAGCAGCAGCGCATAGGCGAGCGCCGCGGCGCCGATCAGCGCCGACCAGAAGCGGTCGACCAGGCTCGCATCGCGACGCAACACGCTGCCCGCCCACGCGACCAGCGCCAGCGACGCGCTCGCCGCCAGGCCCCACGGTGCGACCTGCGGCAGCGCACCGAACGACGACCCGGCGCCGGTCATGCGCGGCGCTCGAACAGGTAGTGGCTGATGAACCACTGCTGCCCGCCGTCGTGGCCGAACAGCTCGGCACACGACATGAAGAACAGCCGCCAGCGCACCCACCACAGCGCCGACTGCCGGGCCCCGTAGCAGCCATCGAACACCGGCTGCAGCGCGGCGCGGCGGGCGTCCATGTTCTGCAGCCAGGCCTCGGCGGTGCGCTGGTAGTGGGTGCCGTCCCAGCGCCAGCGCTGCAGCAGCCGCAAGTCCTCCTGGAAGTGCAGCGCCAGGTCGTCGCTCGGCATCATGCCGCCGGCGAAGAAGTGCTCGCTCATCCAGTCGCTCGCATCGCGCGCGACGAACGCATACGGCGTGCTGCGGTGCGCGAACACGTGCATGAAGAAGCGTCCGCCCGGCCGCAGCCAGCCGGCGACGCGGCGGAACGCCTCGGGCCAGTTGCGCAGGTGCTCGAACATCTCGACCGACACCACCCGGTCGAAGCGGTCGCCGATGCCGGCCTCCGCCGGATCGAACTCGTTGATGTCCTGCGTGACGACGCGCAGGTTCGACAGCCCGCGCAGCGCCGCCTGGGCCTCGATGTGGGCGCGCTGCGAATGCGAGTTGGACACCGCGGTGATGCGGCTGCCGGGGAAGCGCTCGGCCATCCACAGCGACAGCGAACCCCAGCCGCACCCGAGTTCGAGCACCTGCTGCCCGTCGACCAGCCCGGCGCGCTCGCAGGTGACGGTGAGTGCGGCGGCCTCGGCGGCATCGAGCGTCGTGATGGCGGTGCCGGCAGGGTCGCCCCACCAGCAGCAGCTGTACTTGCGGTGGCTGCCGAGCACGCTGCCGAAGAACGCGGCCGGCAGTTCGTAATGCTGTTCGTTGGCTTTCTCGGGCAGCAGCGCGAGCGGTGCGTTGCGCAGGCCGGCGATGAAATCGGTGCTGAGCGCGGCCGACGCGGCGACGTCGTCGGCCCGGATCTCGTGCAGCCGTTCCTTCAGCAGCCGCCGGATGCCAAGCCGCACGACGCGGTCAGGCACGAGGCCTTGTTCGACCCAGTTGACGACGCGGGCGGTGGACGATGCGGACATGACGACGGACTCCAGGCGATGGATTCCCTCATACGTGCCGGGTCGCGAACTGGATGCAGGTCCGGCGACGGCGCGTCATTCCCACGGCAGCATCAGCGTGACCATCAGCAACTTCTCGAACTCCGGCTCGAAGCGCTCGACGATGGCCTGCGGGTCGTTGCACAGCGCATCGTCGGTGACCAGCCCGAACTGAACGCCGCCGCCGTAGCTCAGGATGCTGACGCCGACGCCGATGTGGCCCGACTGCGGCACCCAGAACATCGTCTGGCGAAGCGTCGAGCCGCAGAACTTCAGCGGCGCGGCCGGCCCCGGCACGTTGGTCATCACTGCGGTCGCCTTCTTCGCGAACAGGTTCAGCAGCGCGTCCTGCGCCGGCTTGATCAGCAGCCCGGCCACCGACAGCACCGCGAACGCCAGCAGCGGCTGGTAGCTGCCCTTCAGGTCGGTCATGCGGGCGCGCACCGCATAGACGCGCTCCACCGGGTTCGCGATGCCGATCGGCAGCACCAGCGGCACCAGCCCGAAGCGGTTGCCGAGCTGGTGCGCCTTCTCGAGCGGGCGCAGGTTCACCGGCACCATCGCGCGGATCTCCTGGCCGTCCGGCTCCTCGCCGCGCGCGCGCAGGTAGCCGCCGATTGCGCCGGCCACGCAGGCCAGCAGCACGTCGTTGACCGAGCAGTTCAGCGCGCGGCCGATCGCCTTCACCTGGTCGAGCGGGATCGGCTCGCCCCAGGCCACGTGCTTGCGGCCGACCGGCGTGCCCTTCAGCGAGGTCGGCGAGTCGTCGGGCATCAGCGCCAGCGCCGCGACGTCGCCGAGCACCTGGTAGCCGGTGCGCGCCATGTCGATCGAGCCCAGCAGCGGCTGCTGCGGGTTCGCCAGCATCTCCATCGACTTCGCGATGCCGCCGCCGTACATGCCGATCGCCTTGACGGTCAGGTCGGTCAGCGGCTTGACGACCGCATCGGACAGCCAGTCCGCATCGCCGTCATCGTCGGCGGCCTTGCCGCGGGAGGGGCGCGGCGGCGGATCCTGGCCGCCGTCGGTGATCGACAGCATCACCGAGATCAGCGCGATGCCGTCGGCGATGCAGTGGTGCACGCGGGCGATCAGCGCGCTGCCGCCTTCGTAGTCGTCGATCAGGTGGAACTGCCACAGCGGGTGGCCGCGATCCAGCGGCGTGCTGCTCAGCTCGGCAACGCGTTCCTGCAGCGCCTGGCGCGCCGACTGGCCGCGGGCGCGCTGCAGCGGCTCGTGCAGCACATGGTGCCGCAGGTCGAAGGCGGCGTCGTCGACCCAGCTCGCGCCCATCGCGTCTTCGACGACCTTCTGGCGGAAGCGCTGGTACTTCAGCAGCTTGTCGTCGACGCGCTCGCACAGCGCGGCATGCGTGATGGCCGGCTGCAGCAGCCAGACGCCGACGATCATCATCAGATTCACGTCGTTGTCCATGCGCAGCCACGCGGTGTCGACGCGCGACATGCGCTGGGCCGAAGCGCGGGCGGCCGCTGGGGGGGCCGCTGGGGGGGCGGTACGCATCGTCGGGGTCTCCAGGGGGGCGTTGTTGTTCTGCGGGCGACGATGATGGGTAACATTCGCGCCGTCAATGCCGACTTTCACCCAAGCATCACCGGAGACCTTCATGGCCGACCTCAAGACCCAGTTCGACGCCGCCGTGGCCGATTCGAAGAACCTGCCCGAGAAGCCCGACAACATGACGCTGCTGAAGATCTACGCGCTGTACAAGCAGGCGAGCAGCGGCGACGTCGACGGCAAGCGCCCCGGCTTCACCGACATGGTCGGCCGCGCCAAGTGGGACGCGTGGGATGCGGTGAAGGGCAAGTCGAGCGACGAAGCGATGCAGGAATACATCGACCTGATCGAATCGCTGAAAGACTGAGGGTCAGGCGCCCTTCTTGCCGGTCGCCTTTTTCGCGGCCGCCTTCTTCGCCGCCGGCTTGCCCCCCGCCAGCAGCGCATCCAGGTTCTTCTCGATCTCGCCCTGGATCGTGCCGGCGAAGGCGCCCATCAGGAAGCCGAGCCTGGCCTGCAGGTCGAAGTGATCGGCGGCCACCACCAGCTCGCCGCTGACGCCTGAGCGCTTGAACTCCACCGTGTCGCTGTCCTCGCCTTCGATCACGGTGCATTCCATCTCGAACTTCTTCTCGGCTTCCTCGGCCCATTTCCATGCGATCTCGCGGGCGCGGACCAGGCCCAGGTCGTGGTCGCGGTGGATGTGGATGTCGGGCATGTCGTCTCCTCGGGTCCTGCAGGCGGGTGGGAATTCAGGGCGTCGCCGTGGCGGCTTCGGCCGCCTTGAGTGTCGCGCGGCGCTCGTCGCGCGGCAACGCGGCGATGCGGCGCACCTCGGCGTAGAAGCGGTCGAAATCTCGGCCCTCGCGCTCGAACAGCCGCTCGAACTGCGGCACCAGCTCGTTGTAGGCCGCCAGCACGCCGAGCGATGCATTGTTGGCCCGTTCGAACCAGCCGTCGTAGCCGGCGTAACCCTGCCACGCGCCGGCCTTCAGCGCGGCGTAGTCGCTGCGCAGCGTCGCCATGCGGCCGGCCTTCGCGGCGCGCTTGTCGGCATCGCTGCGGCCGCTGCGGTAGATCGCGTCGAGGTCGCTGCGTGCCTGCATCGTCAACGCGCGGAACTCCTGGCGCCGCTTGTCGTAGCGCTCGTACTCGTCGCGCGCCGCAGGGGTCGACCGCTCGGCCAGCCAGCGCGTGCCGCCGATGCGCTCGACCGCCGTCGCGAACGACTCGTTGAACATCGTGTCGTCCTTCGCGAACGCCACCTGGTGCGCCAGCTCATGGAAGATCAGCCGCGCCAGCTCGCCTTCCGGCCAGCGGATGAAGGTGTTCAGCAGCGGGTCGCTGAAGAAGCCGCCCGGCAGCTTGCCGAGCGTCGAATAGGCCGGCACCGCGTAGACGCTGACCTCCAGGCCCTCGGCGCGCAACTCGTCGCCCTGCGCATTGGCGGTGGCCTGGTCGAAGTAGCCGCGGTAGCCGACGCAGCCGGTCACCGGGTAGCACCAGGTCTTCAACTGCAGGCTCAGCTCGGGTGCGGCCACCACGTTCCACACCGCGGCGTTGCGGTGCAGGTCGGCATAGCGCCGGTAGCTCGCGTTGTCGGGCAGCTTCAGCTCGCTGACCGCGTAGTCGCGCATGCGCTGCGTCAGCTGCAGGCGCTCGCGCAGCGGTTCGGCCGTGGCCGGGTCGGCGATCCAGTCGTCGACCGGCTTCGCCTGGTTCAGCAGGCTCAGGTGGCCGCCGACCGATTGCGCCAGGTAGCGCACCGAGCCGCAGCCGCTGAGCGAGCTCAGCAGCACGACCAGACCCGACACGACCCACCATTTCTTGTTCGCCAGAACTCGCATCGCGCGAGTCTAGTGGCATGGCGACCCCTCGGCCGTCGGGTACGCCGTCCGATCCCCGAGGGGATCCCGCCGCCGCTCAGCTCAGCCGGCGCCCGTTGGCCCCGAGCACCGCGAGGCTGACGTAGCGCGACGCCACGTACGGCGCCGCACCGCCGAAGCCGAGCGACAGCTCGCCCAGGTTCAGCTGCTTCAGCCCGGTCAACGCCTGACGCAGCTTGTCGCGCGTCACGTCGCGGCCGGCGCGGCGCAACCCCTCGGCCACCACCATCGCGTTGACATAGCCCTCGAAGCTGCTGGCACCGAATTCCTCGCGGCCGATCGCGCGCATCGCCGCCTGGTAGGCACGCACCGATTCGAGCTTCGCCGAGGTCGCATCCGGAAACACCTGCGACAGCGCGATGCCCTGCGACGCGGCGCCCAGCTTGGCCAGCTCCGACGAGATCACCGACACCGACAGCCCGACCAGCGGCAGCCCGGCCATGCGCGCACGCATCTGCAGCATCAGCGCCGTGCTGGTCGTGCCCGTCGTGCCGAAGAACACCACGTTGGGCTTGGCCGCGAGCAGCTGCTCGACGACCTGGGCCGCGTTGGAGCCGTCGACCGCCGCCGCCACGGTCGTCACCGCCTGCAGCCCGGCCGCCTGCAGCGCGGCGGTCGCGTCCTTCGCGACCTCCTTGCCGAACGGGTTGTCGAGGTAGACCAGCGCGATGTCCTTCAGGCCCATCGCCACCAGCTGCTGCGTCACGCGCGTCACCTCGTCGGTGTAGCTCGCACGCACGTGGAAGACGTTGCGCTGACCCGCCTGGCGCAGCGACGATGCCCCGGTGATCGGCCCGACGTACGGCACGCCGGCCTGCTCGATCGCCGGGATGATGGCCGCGTTGTTCGCGGTGCCGATGCACGAGATCAGCGCGAACGCGGTGTTGCCCTCGATCATCTGCTTGACGTTCTCGACGGTGCGCGCCGGCACGTAGCCGTCGTCCTTCATCAGCAGGCGCAGTTCGCGGCCGTGGATGCCGCCGGCCTTGTTGATCACGCCGAAGGCCGCCGAGATGCCCGCGCTCTGGTCGCGGCCCGAGCCGGCCAGGATGCCGCTGAGCGCGGCCGAACTGCCGAGCGTGACCTGGGCCGCGCCCAGGCCTTCGTCGGCCGCGCCGGCCACCTGCACCCAGCCGGCGCCGCTCGCCGCCGCCACACCCTGAACACACGAACGCAAGAACGACCGACGTTTCATCGCAACGACTCCAGGCGAAAAGCCGTCACTCTCGCGTCGACGACCGCGTCGACCCTGTCGCGGCCGCGACACCGCCGCAGACATCGCGGGAAAACGTGAAGCCCGTCACCGGCCTGGCGGCCGGCGTGCATCATCCGCGCGACACGTCGACCAGGCAGTCGTAGAAGCTGGGCGCGCGGCCGAGATCGGTCAGCCGCTGGTGCGTCAGCTCGTTGACGTTTGTGCCGCGCGCGCCGAGCTTGCGCCACCAGATGCCCAGGCCGTTGACGACGCCGGGCCGGGCGCGCTTGCTGATCACCGCCTTGCACCAGTACTCGCCGCGGTCGTTGAACACGCGCACCAGCTCGCCGCCTTCGATGCCGCGCACCTGCGCATCGTCGGCATGGATCTCCAGCACCGGTTCGCCCTCGATGTCGCGCAGGCTCTGCACGTTGACGAAACTGGAGTTCAGGAAGTTGCGCGCCGGCGGCGAGATCATCGCGAGCGGGTAGCGCCGCGCGAGTTCGGGCGCCGAGCTCGCCGATTCGTAGTTCGGCACATGGTCGGGCACGCCGTGGCCGGGCGCATCGATCATGCAGCGCCCGCTCGCGGTCGGGAAGCCGCCGTCTGCGAACGGCGCCTCGGGCAGCGGCAGCTTGATCCAGCGCTTCTCGCGCAACTCGCCGAAATCGAGCGTCGCGCCGAAGGCCTGGCGCGCGATGGCCTCGTCGTCGTCGCGGAAGCAAGCCTCGTCGAAGCCCAGGCGCTGCGCCAGCTCGCGGAAGATCTGCGTGTTCGGCCGGGCCTCGCCGACCGGTGCGATCGCCGGCTCGTTGATCAGCACGTAGGTGTGGCCGTAGCTGGTGTGCACGTCGAGGTGCTCCAGCTGCGTGGTGGCCGGCAGCACGTAGTCGGCGTGGTCGGCGGTGTCGGTCATGAAGTGCTCGAGCACCACGGTGAACAGGTCGTCGCGCCGGAAGCCCTTCACCACCTTCGGCGACTCCGGCGCCACCGCGACCGGGTTGCTGTTGTAGACGACCAGCGCCTCCAGCTTCGGGCCGAACGCGGCGGAGCCGTCGCGCAGCAGGTCGTCGCCGATGGTGCTCATGTTGATGGTGCGCGGGCGCCGCCCGGCCAGCAGCTGCGGCTGCTGCAGCGCGGCCTTGTCGGCGCGGAACCAGCCCGACGACGACAGCAGCAGCCCGCCCGCGCGGTGCCGCCACGCGCCGGTCAGGCAGGGCAGGATCGCGATCAGACGCACCGCGTTGCCGCCGCCGCGCACGCGCTGCATGCCGTAGTTCAGCCGGATCGCCGCCGGCTTCGTCGTGCCGTAGTCGCGCGCCAGGCCGCGCACTTCGTCGGCAGCGATGCCGCAGGTCTCGGCGGTGCGCTCCGGCGTCCAGGCCATCGCGCGCTCGCGCAGCGCCGGCCAGCCCTCGGTGTGGCGTTCGATGTAGTCGTGGTCCAGCCAGTCGTTGACGATCAGCTCGCGCATCAGACCGAGCGCGAGCGCGCCGTCGGTGCCGGGCAGCAGCGCGATGTGCTGGTGGCACTTGTCGGCCGTCTCGGTCTTGCGCGGGTCGATGCAGACGAGCTTCGCGCCTTCCCGCCTGGCCGCGTTCGCGAAGGTCCAGAAATGCAGGTTCGACGCGATCGAGTTGCTGCCCCAGATGACGATCAGCCGGCTCTCGGCGAAATGCTCGACGTGCATGCCGACCTTGCCGCCATAGGTCGCGGTCAGTGCCTCGCCGCCGGCCGACGCGCAGATCGTGCGGTCGAGCAGCGAGGCGCCGAGCTTGTGGAAGAAGCGCATCGCCATGCTCTCGCCCTGCAGCAGGCCCATCGTGCCGGCGTAGCTGTACGGCAGGATGGCCTCGGGCGCGCGCGCGGCGATCTCGCGCAGGCGCGCGGCGATGTCGGCCAACGCCTCGTCCCAGCTGACGCGCTCGAACTGCCCGCTGCCTTTCGCGCCGACCCGCTTCAGCGGATGCAGCACCCGGTCCGGGCTGTAAGTTCGTTCGGTGTAGCGCGACACCTTGGTGCACAGGGCACCGTGCGTGGTCGGGTGATCGGGGTCGCCTTGGATGCGGATTGCACGATCGTTCTCGACGGTCACGCGAATGGCGCAGGTGTCTGGACAGTCATGCGGACACGCAGCCGCAACAGTTCGGTAACTCATCGCGGAACTATTGCACATGCTTCCGGATGTATGTACCCGCTCGTTCACGAACCCTGCACTTTGTACCGATATGGACGGATATCCTTACGCCCCAGCAAACGGCCCGCTGAGTCGTAACAAGCTGCAACACATTTGTCAACGGAACTTGCCCTATGAAACGTCGTGATCTTCTGAAGAGCGTTGCCGCCGGCAGCGCCGTGCTGGCGTTGCCTGCGCTGGCTCAAAGTGACCGTCGGCTCGTGCTGGGCCAGTCGGCCGCCTTCACCGGCCCGGCCGCGCAGCTGGGCATCCAGATGAACCGCGGCGCGCGGGTGTTCTTCGACGCCTTCAATGCCGCCGGCGGCGCCAACGGCCACACGATCGAGCTGAAGACGCTGGACGACGGCTACGAGCCGGACCGTTGCAAGGCCAACACCGACCGCTTCATCAAGGACGACGTGTTCGCGCTGTTCGGCTACGTCGGTACACCCACCTCGCTGGCCGCGCTGCCGCTGGTCAACGACAGCAAGATGCCGTTCTTCGGGCCGTTCACCGGTGCCGAGGCGCTGCGCGAGCCGTTCAGCAAATCGGTCTTCCACGTCCGGGCGTCGTACTACGACGAGACCGCGCTGATCGTGAAGAACCTGACCCAGCTGAGCCTGAACAAGATCGCGGTGTTCTACCAGAACGATGCATACGGCAAGGCCGGCCTCGAAGGCGTGACGCGCGCGCTGAAGCCGCTGAGCCTCGCGCCGGTGGCGCTGGGCACCGTCGAGCGCAACACCGTCGCGGTCGGCCAGGCGGTGAAGGACATCGTCGCGAAGCTGCCCGATGCGGTCGTGATGATCAGCGCGTACAAGTCGTGCGCCGCGTTCATCCGCGAAGCCCGCAAGGCCGGCTACGGCGGCACGTTCTACAACGTGTCGTTCGTCGGCACGCAGGCCCTGGCCGACGAGCTCGGCAAGGAAGGCCGCGGCGTGATGATCAGCCAGGTGATGCCGTTCCCGTTCTCGACCACGACGCCGATCTCGCGCGAGTACCTGGACGCCGTCGCGAAGGCCGGCGGCGATGCGACTCCCAACTACTCGAGCATGGAAGGCTACCTGGCGGCGAAGGTGTTCGCCGAGGGCCTGAAGCGTGCCGGCCGCGCACCGTCGCGCGAAGCGCTGATCGCCGGGCTGGAGACGATCCAGAACGCGAATTTCGGTGGCTTCAACGTGCACTTCGGTGCGAAGGACCACGTCGCGTCGAGTTTCGTCGACGTCTCGATGCTCACCGAAGACGGCAAGGTGAGGCGATAGGCCCACCCCCGAGGCGCTGCGCGCCTCCCCCTCGAGGGGGCCGCCGCCAACGGCCCGGCCAAGCCGGTTCCGCGGCGTCCTGCTGGATGAACTCGAGCGCCGTGCGCCGAGTGTTCGTTTCTTTTTGTCTGGAGTTGTTGTGAAGCGTCGTCAATTTCTGAGCGTGGGTGCAGTGGCACCGGTTGCCCTGGCCTTCCCCAAGCTGGCGACCGCCGCTTCCACCAAGATCGTGCTCGGCCAGTCGGCCGCGTTCTCCGGCCCGGCCAGCGCGCTGGGCGAGCGCTTCAAGGAAGGCGCGCTGCTCGCGTTCGAACGCGTCAACGCGCGCGGCGGCGTGAATGGCCGCACGATCGAACTGCGCAGCCTCGATGACGGCTACGAGCCGGACCGCTGCGCCGAGAACACCCAGAAGCTGCTGAAGGAAGACGTCTTCGCGCTGTTCGGCTACATCGGCACGCCGACCTCGGTGGCCGCGCTGCCGCTGGCGACCGCGGCACGCACGCCGTTCTTCGCGCCATTCAGCGGCGCCGAGGCACTGCGCGCGCCATTCAACCGGATGGCCTTCCACGTGCGGGCGTCGTACAACGACGAGACCCTCGAGATCGTCAAGCAGATCACGTCGATCGGCATGAAGCGCATCGGCGTCTTCTACCAGAACGACAGCTACGGCAAGGCCGGCCTCGACGGCATGACGGCGGCACTGAAGGCGCACAACCTGAGCCCGGTCGGCCTGGGCACGGTCGAACGCAACACGGTGGCCGTGGAGGCCGGCGTCGGCAAGATCCTGGCCGACAAGCCCGACGCGATCGTGCTGATCAGCGCGTACAAGTCGTGCGCCGCGTTCATTCGCGAAGCCCGCAAGCAGGGCTTCCTCGGCAGCTTCTACAACGTGTCGTTCGTCGGCACGCAGGCGCTGGCCGCCGAACTCGGCCAGGACGCCCGCGGCGTCGCGATCAGCCAGGTGATGCCGCTGCCGTTCAGCGCGACGGTGCCGATCTCGGCCGACTACCTGTCGGCCGGCAAGGCGCTGGGCGCGAAGTTCGAACCCAACTACGGCGGCATCGAAGGCTTCGTCGCCGCGCGCACCATCATCGAAGGCCTGCGCCAGGCCGGCGGCAACGTGACGCCGGAGACGCTGGTGACGGCGCTCGAGAACATGCCGGAACTGAACCTCGGCGGGTTCTTCGTCGACTTCAACGACCGCTCGCATGCGGGTTCGAAGTACGTCGACATGACGATCCTGACGGCCGAAGGCAAGGTAAGACATTAGCCCCCCCCAGTCGCTGCGCTCCTGCCTTGCAGGCCGCGCTGGGCCGGCGGCCCGGCAAAGCGCTTGCGCTTCAGCGCAGGCTCATATCGCGTCAGCGATGTGATGCCGGAGCTGAAGCCGGTTCCGCGGGCGTTGCTTGATCGGTCGCTTGCTTCGCCCGCTCCCCGGCACGGGATGTGCTCGACGAGTAAACTCGTCCGCCTTCCTGGAGCGCGCCCATGCAGTTGATCGAATCCATCCTGGCCGATGCCGCGGCCGTCACGGCGATCCGACGTGACATCCATGCCCATCCCGAACTCTGCTTCGAGGAAACGCGCACCGCGGACGTGATCGCGAAGGCGCTGACCGACTGGGGCATTCCGATCCACCGCGGGCTGGGCACCACCGGCGTCGTCGGCATCGTGAAGGGCACCGCGGGCACGAGCGATCGCGCCGTCGGGCTGCGCGCCGACATCGACGCGCTGCCGATGACCGAGAAGAACACCTTCGCGCACGCCAGCATCCACGCCGGCAAGATGCACGCCTGCGGCCACGACGGCCACACCGCGATGCTGCTGGCCGCCGCGAAGCACCTGTCGAAGAACCGCAATTTCGACGGCACCGTCTACCTGATCTTCCAGCCTGCCGAAGAAGGCGGCGGCGGCGCGCGCGAAATGATCAAGGACGGCCTGTTCGACAAGTTCCCGATGGAAGCGGTGTTCGGCGCGCACAACTGGCCCGGCATGCAGGTCGGCCAGTTCGCCCTGAAGAACGGCCCGTGCTTCGCGTCGAGCAATGAATTCCGCATCGTGATCCGCGGCAAGGGCTCGCATGCGGCGATGCCGCACAACGGCATCGACCCGGTGCCGATCGCCTGCCAGCTGGTGCAGGGCTTCCAGACCATCATCACGCGCAACAAGCGGCCGATCGACGCCGGCGTGATCTCGGTGACGATGATCCATGCCGGCGAGGCCACCAACGTCGTGCCCGACAGCGTCGAGATCCAGGGCACGGTGCGCACCTTCACGCTCGAGGTGCTCGACCTGATCGAGAAGCGCATGAAGGAGGTGGCCGAGAACCTGTGCGCCGCGTTCGACGCCGGCTGCGAGTTCGAATTCACCCGCAACTACCCGCCGACCATCAACCACCCGGCCGAGACCGAGTTCGCGCGCGGCGTGATGGCCGACGTGGTCGGCGCCGAGAACGTGCAGGAGTTCGAGCCGACGATGGGCGCCGAAGACTTCAGCTACTTCCTGCTCGAGAAGCCGGGCTGCTATTTCCTGATCGGCAACGGCGACGGCAGCCACCGCATCGGCGGCCACGGCATGGGCCCGTGCATGCTGCACAACCCGAGCTACGACTTCAACGACGACCTGATCCCGCTGGGCGCGACGCTGTGGGTGCGCCTGGCCGAGCAGTGGCTCTCGCAGCCGCGGCGCTGAGGCCGGCACGATGAACACCGAAACGTTCTTCGCGCAAACCTACGCCGAAGCGCGCGGCAAGTTCCTCGCCGCGGCCGAAGCGGCCGAGCTCGACGTCGAGACCCACGCACACCCGCTGCTGGGCCGCGACGGCGAGACGCTCGCGATGGACGTCGTGCGCGACGGCCCGGCCGATGCGAGCCGGCTGCTGATCGTCAGCAGCGCGTGCCACGGCGTCGAGGGCTTCTGCGGCTCCGGCATCCAGGTCGGGCTGCTCGGCGATGCGGCCTGGCGCGCGTCGGCGCACGACGCCGGTGTCGCGGTGCTGTACCTCCATGCGCTGAACCCGTACGGCTTCTCGTGGTGGCGCCGCACGACGCACGAGAACGTCGACCTGAACCGCAACTTCCACGACTTCAGCCGGCCGCTGCCGGCCAACCCCGGCTACGACGAGCTGGCCGGGCTGCTGGTGCCGCCGACCTGGCCGCCGTCGCCCGAGGTGGTGATGCGCATCGGCCAGTTCGTGCAGCAGCGCGGCATGGAGGCGCTGCAGGCGGCGGTGTCCGGTGGCCAGTACGAGCACCCCGAAGGCCTGTTCTATGGCGGGCGCAACCCGACCTGGAGCCACGTGACGCTGCGCCACGTGCTGCAGCAGCACGGCCGGCGGGCGGCCCGGCTCGGCTGGATCGACCTGCACACCGGGCTCGGGCCGATGGGCGTCGGCGAGCGCATCTTCGCGTGCCACGACGATGCGGCCGCGCTGGCCCGCGCCCGCGCGTGGTGGGGCGACGGCGTGACCTCGATCTACGACGGCAGCTCCAGCTCGGCGATGCTGACCGGGCTGATGTGGAACGTGGCGTACGAGGAATGCCCGCAGGCCGAGTACACCGGCATCGCGCTCGAATACGGCACCCTGCCGATCATGCAGATGATCGAAGCGCTGCGGGCCGACCAGTGGGTCGAGAACCACCCGGAGGCACCGGCCGAACAGCAGGCGCAGATCAAGCGGCAGACGCGGGACGCGTTCTACATCGACACGCCCGAATGGAAGCAGCAGGTGTGGGACCAGGCGCACGATGCGGCAGGCGCCGCGGTGCGGGGGTTGGCGGGTTGAGGTGAGCGCGGGCCTTGGCGGCTTGGCACGAAGCGATCAGCTGTTCGATCGCTTGAGCTTCAAGGCTTCCAATCGCCCGGCCAGACGCCCGGCCCAGGCGTCGCACTCGGTCTCGGCGATGGGCAGCGGCCTGGATGACCGCTCCGCGCGCCACCGCCCGAGCAGCCGTTCGGCTTGTTCTCGCCATGCCTGCACCAGCTTCTTGGGCGGACGAGGGCAGCATTCGAGAAATTCCACGAGTGCGGCAGCACTGCACAACGCGCGATATCGGATGTTGGCGTGCCGGCGAAAGGCCGATTCGGCTTGAGCGCCGAGCCCTTGGAGGCCGCCCCTTTCGCCCGAGAGGGCGGCCATTCGCAAGATCCCGAGCAACAGCAAGTCCAGCCGGCGGGCGCCCGGCTCCATGCCTGCGTTGCACCACTGCCTTTCCCAGCCGGGTTCAGGCTCTGCCGCCACCGCCAGCCACTGCGCCAATGACGCCTTCCGCAGACCGAGATCGTTGTAGCCTTCAGACATGACGGCGGCATAGGCGGCCACCGATGCATCCTCGTCCGGGAAGCAGGCGGCCACGGTGTGCAGCAAGGACATTCTCGGAACACTGGTCAGTTGATCCCAGTCGTAGCGAGTAGCTTGCTCCCATTTCAACTCGCGCCGAAAGTGCTCTCCCAACAGATGGCGTCGGGTTCCGGATGTCCTGCGTTCGGGGGAGGCATTCTGCAAGGCCCCCATGACGCTGACAGAGAACGAGGGATCGAGACCCAATTCGCGATACAAGACTTCGGCGAAGGGGTCCTTCTGCTTCACATGAAGTCGCAGATCCTCCAGGGCGTTCGCCCCGATGCGTCGCTTGCTCCAGAGCTTCGCTTCGTAGTACATCGCCGGCCACACGTCTTCGGACCGGGTGACCAACTCCTGCCACGCACCGAATGCCCGCTTTTCCACCTGTTCGCGGTCAAGGTCGGAAGATCCGGGCACGCAGCCGACCAGCCACTCCCGCACCGGGACGACGTCTGCGGCCGAGCAGCGCTCGTCGTCGAACTCACCGGCGGACAGCGCCTGTTCGATGAACTGCAACACCCTGACAGGAGGGCAATCCTCCATCGTCATCAGCATGTTCGCGACATCGATCGGCGTCCAGCCCGTCTTCTGCAGCGCGTCCAGCGTGGCGTCCAACACACCCGGCATCACGGCATCGCCGCATTTCACAGCCGTCTCCACGAAGTACTGCAGCGCTCCGACGTCAACGGTGCGGCCTTCTTGCAGGATCCACTCGCAACGGATGCTTCCACCCGCTTCGCTCGTGTTGTGCGTCGAAAGCACCCATCCGGCTTCGTTCATCCGCTGCGTCGCGTCCTGCATCGTCAGCAACGGTTGTTGCTCTGCCCAACGGGTCTTCAGCGCCGACGCCAGCTCTTTCGCATCCAGATTGTTGCCGAGCAACTTGAGGCACAAACCGATGACATCGGCGCGGCCATCGGTGCAGGCGCTCTGAAACAGCGTCGTCAGCAATTCGGTCGCGCGTTCGCATTCAGGCGTCAGCTCACCACCGACTTTCTCGACACTCCGGACGATGCAGGCGATGGCCCTGGCTTCGGCCTGGGCGATCTCATCCTCCGACGCAGCACCGCTCAGGGTGCAGAGTTGCACGGCGTCGGCGCACTCCTGCATCAGGCGTTCGTGGATGACGCCGAACACCTGCAATGATTCCAGGTGCTGCCACACCCCATCCGGCACCGGCAAGCCGGCCTCGCAGTGCTGCAGAACCGACACCAGGCACTTCACCTGCTTGACCGCCATGCCGATGCGCGGCACTGGAAACTGCTGCATCAGATGCACCAGCAGTTGCATGGCCAGCTCCGGGCAACCGCTGTCGCTCAGCCCCTTGACGACGGCGAGCAATGTCTCGACATGCTCGTCAACCGTGCCCAGCACAGTGTAAGTTTGCGGGACATACGCAGGCAGCGGGTAGCCCGACATCAAGGAGTTCAACAAGTCCGCATAGGCCATCAGCGTGTTGGAGATGTCGTCCGCATTCGCACTCGACCGACGGCCTCGATCCACGCACAGGCCCACCAGGTCCGAGATCTCCTTCGGCGGAAGTTTGTTGTCGGGCGAGGTCTTGCTGCCACGCGAGACGCTGCGACTCCGCGGAGGGGTACTTCCTTGCATCGGGATCCTCCTCATCAATTCATGTTGCCAACTGAGTAACACGATGGCCAAAAACGTTCCTGTCCTGAATTGATCGATGCGGGTCCGCCACCGTCGAGACACAGCTGCGTCCGATCATTTATGGTTCGTTGACTTCACCAGCCGAGCCCGCCATGCTTCAACTCCGCCCCACCTGCGAACACTGCAACACCACGCTGCCGCCGGAATCGCTCGATGCGCGCATCTGCAGCTTCGAATGCACCTTCTGCGCGAACTGCGTCGACAGCGTGCTCGGCAACGTCTGTCCCAATTGCGGCGGCGGCTTCGTGCCGCGCCCGGTGCGGCCGGTGCACGACTGGAAGGGCGGCAATCACCTCGCCGGCTACCCGGCGCAGAGCACGGTGAAGCACCGCCCGGTCGACCTCGCTGCGCAGGCCGCGCTGCGCGAGCGCTTGCGCGGCGTGCCGCCCGAGCAGCGATGAACCGCGTCGATGTCGCGATCGCCGTGCCGCCGCGCACGCTGCTGCTCGATGTCGCCGGGCCGGCGGAAGCATTCCGGCTGGCCGACGCGCACCTCGCGGCGCAGGGCCGGCCGGAGCGCTTCCGGCTGCGCTTCGTCGGACCGCAGGCGCAGGCCGCGAGTTCGGTCGGGCTGCAGGTGGCGGGGCTCGAATCGCTGCCGACGCGCTTCGAAGTGCCCACCTGGTTGATGGTGGTCGGCCAGCCCGCCGCGGCGCTCGGCCGGCCCGATGCGGCCACGCTGGAGACGATCGACTGGCTGCGCCGCGACATCGGCCCGCTGATGGCATCGGGCGACGACCACCGCCTCGTCGGCGTGTGCACCGGCACGCTGCTGCTCGCACGCGCCGGGCTGCTCGGCGGGCGCCGCTGCACGACGCACCATGCGTTCATCGAGATGCTGCGCCGCCTGGCGCCCGCAGCCCAGGTGGTCGACAACCGGGTGTTCGTGCTCGACGGCGCGCTGGCCACCAGCGCCGGCGTGACCGCCGGCATCGACCTCGCGCTGCACCTGATCGCGCTGGCCTGCGGCGACGCGCTGGCAGCGCGGGTCGCGAAGGACCTGGTCGTGTACCTGCGCCGCACGCCGAACGACCCCGAGCTGTCGCCGCTGCTGGCGCACCGGCACCACATCCACCCGGCGCTGCACCGCGCGCAGGATGCGGTGTGCGAGCGGCCCGGCGACGACTGGACGCTGGCGTCGCTGGCCGAGGCCGCGCACGTGACGACGCGCCACCTGCTGCGGCTGTTCGCCGAGCATGCGGCGGTGTCGCCGATGACCTATGTGGAAAAGATTCGCCTGGAGCGGGCGCGCCAGGCCTTGTCGGGCGGCGCGAGCGTCACGCGGGCCGCGCAGCACGCGGGGTTCGCATCGGACCTGCAATTGCGCCGCGCGTGGGGGCGGCACCTCGAAGGCACACCGCGCACCGCGCGAACACCTTCCCAGCCCGGATGCCAGTCCGGGACCCGGGTTGTCACCCGGGCTACGTGACCGACGAGCAGCGGGCCGATCGCCGGGCCGCCCCAAGCCGGCCCGCATCCCCTCGGGGGTTCGGCCGACGTGCCCGGCGGCCGAGGGGTTGCCGTCAGGCGCGTCGTTCGTTGCGCACCAGGCTGGCATTCGCCGCCAGCTGATCGCGCAGGCGCACGATGGTCTGCGGCTCGCTCAGCAGGCGCATCCGGTCGGCCTTGCTCAGGCGCTCGGTGTCGTGATGGACCAGCAGGCCCTTCATCAGCAGGCGGCGCGCCTTGCCGCGGCTGCCCCAGCTGGTGTTGCGCGGGCCCATCGCGCTGCGCACCACGTCGAACAACCACGGGTCGTTCAACGCATCGCGGAACTGGCGCATCGGCGCCGCGCGGCGCGCATGCGCCCACGCACGGCGCAGCACCGTCGGCGCCGAATGCTCTTCCGGCGTCAGCAGCAGCTTGTTGGCCAGCAGGCGCTGGCCCAGCCCGGAGCGGCTCGTCAGCACCACCAGCGGCACCGCCAGCAGCAGCGGCAGGCCCATCGGCGCCAGCCACAGCGTGGCCTGCGGTTGCACCCACAGCACCAGCGCCGACAGCAGCGCCACGCCGCCGCTGATGAACATGAAGCGGCGCGCCGCATCCGCCCAGCCGATGTCGCTCGCTTCGCGCGGGGGCGACTTCCAGTCCAGCTTCAGCCCGGTCAGCGCGACGACGACGAACAGCGTGTGCGCCATCATCCGCACCGGCGCCTGCAGCACCGACAGGCCGCCTTCCAGCAGCGCGCCCTTCACCAGCGCGGCGGTGCCGCCATAGCGGCGCTGCTGCCCGGTCATCACGATCGCGGCGACGCCCATCACGCGCGGCATCGCCAGCATCACCGCGGTGGCCAGCCACAGCAGCGCCATCTCGACCGGCAGCTCGCGGGCCGATCCGAACACCGGGTGGCCGCCGAACATCCACAGCCCCGCGCCGAGCAGCACGAAGGCCAGCCACAGCGGCGCCGACAGGTAGGCCAGCGCGCCGGTCAGCAGCATCGCGCGGTGCACGCCGTGCAGGCCGGGCTCGGCGATCAGGCGGGCGTTCTGCAGGTTGCCCTGGCACCAGCGGCGGTCGCGCTGCAACTCTTCGAGCAGGTTGGGCGGCTGTTGCTCGTAGCTGCCGTGCAGGTCGTGCACCAGCCAGACGTGGTAGCCGGCACGGCGCATCAGCGCGGCTTCGACGAAGTCGTGCGACAGGATCTCGCCGCTCAGGCCGCCGCGGCCCTTCAGCGGTGCCAGGCCGCAGTGCTTCATGAACGGCTCGACGCGGATGATCGCGTTGTGGCCCCAGTAGTGCGATTCGCCCAGCTGCCAGTACTGCATGCCGGCGGTGAACAGCCGGCCCGCGACGCGGCCCGAGAACTGCTGCGAGCGCGCATGCACGGTGTCCAGGCCGCAGGCCTGCGGCGCGGTTTGCAGGATGCCGGCGTTCGGGTTGGCTTCCATCAGCCGCACCAGCTTCACCAGGCAGTCGCCGCTCATCACGCTGTCGGCATCCAGCACCACCATGTAGCGGTAGTCGCGGCCGAAGCGGCGGCAGAAGTCGGCGACGTTGCCGGCCTTGCGCTTGGTGCGGATGGTGCGCCAGCGGTAGTAGATGCGCTCGGCCAGCCCGCTCTCGGCGCGCAGCTCGGCCCACGCGGCCAGCTCGGCGGCGCGGATCTCGGGGTCGCTGGTGTCCGACAGCACGTAGACGTCGAACAGGCTGGACGCGCCGGTGGCGGCCAGCGATTCGACGGTGGCGCGCAGGCCGGCGAACACCGTCGACACCTGCTCGTTGCAGATCGGCATGATGATCGCGGTGCGCGCGCTCTTGTGGATCGGCTCGTTGCCGACCGACGATGCCGACATCGCATGCCGGTCGCCGCGCCACAGCACCCAGAAGCCCATCATCGCGGTGAAGAAGCCGGCCGACACCCACGCGAACAGCAGCGCGTACAGGCCGATCTGCAGGTTGCGCAGCCAGGCGCTGTCGTGCGGCGGCAGCACGGTGGCCAGCAGCGCGGTGGCACCGGCGGCCGACAGCGCGACCAGCCCCAGCAGCACGCGGCGGCGCGCCTTCGCGGCGTTCTCCCAGGCCGCGGGGGCCGGGGCCGGCGCGGCCGGCGCGGCGCGCGCGCCGGGCTGCACCAGGCGGCCCAGGCCGGCCAGCGTGCCGACCAGCAGCTCGCCCAGGCTGCGCGTGAAACCACGCCACGGCTGAGCCACCATCGAGCCGCGGTTCATGCGCGGCATGCTGGCGCCCGGTGCGGATCGGTCGGCGCTCACTCGGGTTGAATGATCGTGGTCCATGTTTCGGTCAAGGCGTTGTCGCCGGTTTGGAGAAAGGCTCGCAGCTCGGCGGGTTGCGCGGGCTGGAGGCGGTTGACGCGCACGGTCATGCGCCAGGTGCCGGTCGCAGGGTTGCGATAGGCGTTGCGTTCGACGATCTGGGCGTTGCTGCCGGCGGTGACGACGGCCTTCACCACCGCATCGGCGGGCAGCGCGCGCAGTGCCGGGCCGTCGAAGTCGACGACGTACTGCACCTCGCGCGGGTCGAGCGCCTTGTGGCGGTCGACGAAGCCGTGGCCGCGGCGCGTCTGCACCGTCCAGCCGGCCGGCGGGCGCTGCTGGCGCTCGCCCTGCCACTGCATGCGGTACGCAAAATCGATCGGCTGGTTCGGTGCCGGCACGCTGTCGGGCACCCAGTACGCGACGACGTTGTCGTCGGTCTCGTCCGGCGTGTGCAGTTGCAGCAGCTCGACGCGGCCCGGGCCCCACTTGCCCTGCGGCGTGATCCACACGCTCGGGCGGTGCTCGTACTGCGCCTCGGTGTCTTCGTAGCTGGTGTACGCGCGGTCGCGCTGCATCAGCCCGAAGCCCTTCAGCTCGGCCATCGAGAACGAGGTCACCAGCGTGCGGTTCGGGTTGACCAGCGGGCGCCACAGCCATTCGCCGCCACCCTTGCCGTCGCCGGTGGCGATCATCAGGCCGTCCGAATCGTGGACCTCGGGGCGGAAGTCGCCGGCCTTCGGCTGGTTCTCGCCGTGCGCGAACATGCTGGTCAGCGGCGTCAGGCCGAGCGTCGCGACACCGGCGCGCAGGAACAGGCGGGCCTGCACGTCGATCGCCGTGTCCGGATTCTTGTCGTCCCCCGGGCGCAGCGTGAAGCGGTACGCACCCGTCGCGCGCGGCGAGTCGAGCAGCGCATGGATCACCAGCGTGGTCGCCTGCGGCGCCGGGCGCTCGATCCAGAACTCGCTGAAGCGCGGGAACTCCTCGCCGCTGCCGCCGACGGTGTCGATGCCCAGCCCGCGCGCCGACATGCCGTAGTGCTGGCCCTTGCCGAGCGCGCGCAGGTAGCTCGCGCCGAGGAAGACCACCAGCTCGTCCTTGTAGGCCGGGTTGTTCAGCGCATAGTGCACGCGGAAGCCGGCGAAGCCGAGGTCGCCCCAGCCCTTCTGCGTCAGCTTGTTCTTGCCGTAGTCGAAGTCGGCGCGGTCGAACGCGACGTGGTTGACGCGGCCGTCGGGCGCGATCTCGTTGATCGACACCGGCTGGGTCTGGAACTTGCCGAGGTGGAAGAAGGCCAGCTCGAACGGCAGGTTCTCGCGCCGCCACAGCGACTTCTGCGGGTTGAAGCGGATGTCGCGGTACTGGTCGTAGTCGAGGTTCTTCAGCTCGTCGGGCAGCTTGACCGCGACCGGCGCGTAAGCACGGGTGGCCATCTGGCGGGCGCGCTCGGCCACGTCGTCGAAACCGAAGGCCATCGCGTGGCCGGCGAGGCCTGCGAGGCCGAGCGAAACCAGCGCGCGGATCCATGTCGCGGATCGGCGAATGGCGGGAGCGGTGAACGCGGTGTGACCGGGGGCAGCGAGCAAAACGTGGTTCCTGTCTGGCAAAACAAGGCCGTCGAAAACGGCCGCGATGCCATGACAGCGCAACGCCTGTGCCAGCAAGAAAAGTCGTTTGATATCAACGACTTACCACGCGTAACGAAGGGTTTCCCCGTATCTGACGCGAAAACAGCGCTCCGGACCGGTCGTTTTGTCGCCGCGCAGCGACAGCGGTCCGGAGCTGCCTCGCCAAGT
The DNA here is from genome assembly GCF_012275445.1 of Rhizobacter sp. SG703. Classification (GTDB taxonomy): domain Bacteria; phylum Pseudomonadota; class Gammaproteobacteria; order Burkholderiales; family Burkholderiaceae_C; genus Rhizobacter. Next base: position 278,053 of record NZ_JAAZQK010000004.1, read on the forward strand.
CCTTGTCGTGTCAGGACTTTTTGGCTGTCACCGGACAGCGACAGCCGGCATCAGCGGTCGCGCACCAGCGTGCCGAGCGGGGTCGCGGCGTCGCCGAGCATGAACACCGTGTAGACCTTGGTCGCCTGCAGGTTGGCCTCGCCGTTCAGGTACAGCCGCGACGCCGCGGCCGGCGAGGTCACCTCCAGCCGGATCGGGTTGCCGACCACCAGGCTGGCGCCGACCGAGGCCTGGCCGAACGGGATGTCGCTGGCGACCAGGCCGTAGTCGGCCGTCAGCGTCACGTTGCCGGCCAGCCCGTTGACGCCGTGCACCAGCCGCAGCTTCGCGCTGGTGGCGGCAGCCGGCTTGTTGTTGTCCTGCAGCACGAAGGCGGTCGGCGCGGCCGGCGTGCCCAGCACCAGCAGCGTCACGTCGGCGCCGGGCGGCGCGGTGAAGGCCGGCAGCGCGAGGGCCGCGCCGCCGTTCACCCGCAGCTCGCCGGTCACCGCACCGGCCGGCACCATCGCATACGGCACGATCGCCGGCGACGCGATGCCGCTCGACAGCGTGATGCCGTTCGCCTTCACCGACACCGCACCGCCGGCCGTCGTCCCGGCCACCACGCGCACGCGGGCCGACGGGTTCTTCTGCGCGACCACGTCGGCGCGCTGGTTCAGCACCAGCCCGTGCACCAGCACGCCGCCGGGCGTGGCCGTCAGCACCAGCGTCGCGATCTGCTGGTCGGCCAGCGTCACCGACGGCAGGTCCAGCCGCACGTCGGCCTTGTTGCCGGCGCCGGTCGCGACGACGCGCCACGCGCCCTTCGCGAACTCCTTGTACGCACTCAGCGTGTCGATGGCGATGCCGAACCCCGGGTTCTGGTCGGCCAATGCGGCATCGACCGGGAACACGTACACGTCGAGCGCGCCGGCTTCGACCGCGCCGTTCATCACCCGCAGCTTCGCCTGGCCGGCGGCCGGCGCCGCTTCGCCGTCGTTCATGTACATCGCGCGCAGCGAGGTCTCGGTGCTGTAGGCCACCAGCGTGTGATAGCCGTCGCTCGCCACGGTGCGGCTCACGCTGGCCGCCGCTGCCGTGGAGCCGCTGCGCTTCAGCGTCATCGCGACCGTGCCCGAGCCGATCTCCGAATAGGCGCCGACCGCGAACGATGCGGTGTCTTTCGTCTGCAGCACGTCGTTGGCATAGAAGTCGAGTGCCGTGTAGTCGGTCGTCGCGTTGACCAGGCGCACGCGGCCGGGCGCGCCGCCGCCGTCGTCCGAACCGCCGCCGCAACCGGGCAGCACGGCGGCGGCCGCCAGCATCGCGAGCGCGCTCGCCGCAACCAGGGCCCGGCGGGAGAAGTACTTGTTCATCGAAGCGTTTCCAGTGGATTTCACGAATGTGCTGTTTGCACATTCACTGTAGATTCCACGACACATCGTGACAAGTCCCGGGCAACCCCGGATTGCGCAAGCATGATCAAATGTGTATGTTGCACATTGACCCGATGACCCCGCCCGACGACACCGAAACCGCCTTCCAGCAGGCGCTCGAGCGCCTGCTGCTGCCGCTGGCGCAGCTGTGCCTCGACCGCGGCCACGGCTTCCCGCTGCTGGCCGAGGCGATGAAGCGCGCGCTGGTCGCGGCGGCGCGCGAGGCGCATTCGGGTGCGCAGGCGAGCCGCGACATCAGCCGCATCAGCACCACCACCGGCCTGACGCGCCGCGAGGTGACGCGCATCACGCACACGCCGCAGGCGGAGGCGCCGGCGCGCAGCTCGCCGGCCACGCAGGTGTTCACCAAGTGGATGGGCAGCCGGCGCCTGCAGGACAAGGACGGCCACCCGAAGGCGCTGCCGCGCCAGGGCAAGGCGCCGAGCTTCGAGGAACTGGCGCGCTCGGTGACGCGCGACGTTCACCCGCGCAGCCTGCTCGAAGAGCTGTGCCGGCTCGGCCTCGCCAGCTTCGACCCGGTGACCGACACCGTGACGCTGGAGCGCGACTCCTTCGTGCCCAGCGCCGACCAGTCGCGGCTGCTCGGCTTCGTCGGCCACAACGTCGGCGACCACCTGTCGGCCGCGGTGGCCAACCTGGCGGCCGGCAGCGGCGGCGAGAAGCCGCCGCACTTCGAGCAGGCGGTATTCGCCGACGGCCTGTCGGCCGAGTCGGTCGCGCAGCTGCGCGGGCTGGTCACCGAGCAATGGCGCGGGTTGATGGCCGCGCTGGTGCCGCGGCTCACCGAGATGATCGACGCCGACGAGCGCGCGCACCAGGCCGGCGACCCGCCGCCGCGCCGCGTGCGCATCGGCCTGTACACCTTCCATGCCGAAGCGCCCGCGGCGGCGGCACCCTCTTCACCCGACGAGCCCGATCCATCGTGAACACCCGCCTACCGACCCGCCGCCGCCTGACCGCGGGGCTCCTGGCCGCCGCGCTGCTGATCACCCACCTGGCCGGCTGCGGCGGCGGTGTCGACAGCGGCGGCACCGGCATCATCGCGTCCGGCCCGATCAGCGGGCTCGGCTCGATCTTCGTCAACGACGTGCGCTTCGACGACGACAGCGCCGAGATCCGCGACGAGCAGGGCGCGCTGCTGACGAAAGACCAGCTGAAGCTCGGCATGACGGTGATCGTCGAGGGCGGCACGCTCGACACCAGTGCCGCGCAGGCCACCTCCACCGCGCAGGTGATCCGCGTCGTCAGCGACCTGGTCGGACCGGTCGGCATGGTGGACGCCGCCGCCGGCAGCTTCACCGTGCTCGGCCAGACGGTGATCGTCGGCGCGCGCACGCTGTTCGACGGCAGCCTGACCGGCGGCTTCAGCGCGCTGGTGCCCGGCATGACGGTGCAGGTGTATTCGCAGTACGACCCGCTGACGCGCCAGTACGCCGCGACGCGGGTCGAGCAGCTGCCCGATGCGACGTTCTTCAAGATCCGCGGCGTGGTCGCGGCGCGCGACCCGCAGGCGCCGAGCCTGACACTGGGCAGCGAGGTGATCGGCGTCGGCGGCGTGGCCGGCAGCGCGGTGCCGCCGGCGGACATCGGCGACTTCCTCAGCGTGCGGCTGCTCGCCGAGAACGGCCAGCTCGCCGCCACCTCGGTGCGCAGCGCCGACCTGATGCTCGGCGACCATCCGGTGGCGCGGGTCGAAGGCACGGTGACCGAGATCCTCAGTTCGCGCAGCTTCAAGGTGAACGGCATCGCGGTGGACGCCGCCACCGCGCACGTCGACGGCGACGAGGCCAAGGTCGTGCTGGGCGCGCGCGTCGGCGTGCTGGGCAGCACGCTGGCCGGCACGCTGGTGGCGGCGCGGGTGATCGTGCACGACGACAGCGTGCCGGCGATCGCCAGCTTCGCGCTGGTCGGTGCGGTGCAGGAGCTCGACGCGGCGGCGCGCAGCTTCCGCATCCGCAACACCCCGGTGGTGTTCGACGACGGCACCGCGTTCAGCGGCGGGGCGGCCGCCGACCTGGCGAACGGCCGGCTCGCCACCGTGACCGGCCTGCCGTCGCTCGACGGCACGCGGATCGTCGCGACGCAGGTCACCTTCGCCGCGCCCTGACCACCCTTCTTCCGTTCGCCCTGAGCTCGTCGAAGGACCTGAGCTTGTCGAAGGGTCGGGCTGAGCCTGTCGAAGCCCGCAGATGACGAATTTGTCATCTGCATGACAGCCGCCGGCCGGGAGAGCATCACTAAACTCCCGGGAATGCGCGTCCTGATCATCGAAGACGAACCGAAAACGGCCGACTACCTGCGCCGCGGGCTGACCGAGCAGGGCCACGTCGTCGATGTCGAACACAACGGCATCGACGGCCGCCATGCGGCGCTCGAAGGCCGGCACGACGTGATCGTGCTCGATGCGATGCTGCCCGGCATCGACGGCTTCGAGATCCTGCGCGACGTGCGCCGCGTGAAGCAGGTGGCGATCATCATGCTGACCGCCCGCGACGGCATCGAGGACCGGGTGCGCGGCCTGCAGGACGGCGCCGACGACTACCTGGTCAAGCCGTTCTCGTTCCTCGAACTCAGCGCGCGGCTGCATGCGCTCTCGCGCCGCAGCCGGCAGCAGGAGCCGACCACGATCACGATCGGCGACATGGTGCTCGACCTGCTGGGCCGCAAGGTGCAGCGCGGCGGCGACCGCATCGACCTGACCGCCAAGGAGTTCTCGCTGCTGACCACGCTCGCGCGCCGGCCGGGCCAGGTGCTGTCGCGCACCGAGATCTCCGAGCTGGTGTGGGACATCCACTTCGACAGCAACACCAACGTCGTCGAGGTCGCGGTGAAGCGGCTGCGCGCCAAGCTCGACGGCCCCTACCCGGTCAAGCTGCTGCACACGATGCGCGGCATGGGCTACGTGCTCGAGGCGCGCGACGCGGAGGGCTCGCCGTGACGCGCGGCCTGTCGGTGCGGCTCACGCTGATGTTCGCGGGCTGCGCCGCGGTGGTGTTCCTGGTCGGCGGCTGGGCGCTCTACCGCATGCTCAACGGCGGGATGATGGAGCAGGTGCGCGGCGAGATGCGGCTGCGCGCCGGCTGGGCCGAATCCATCGTGCAGCGCGTGCAGGACGAATCGCAGTGGCGGCTGTGGCTCACGCCGAAGTTCAACACCCTCGAGATGGAGCGCAGCGACGTGCGGCTGTGGGTCGTCAGCGACGTGCCGACCTTCCGCTACGGCCCGCGCCGCGCCGACATCGAGGCGCTGGCGATGGCCGGCGGCTACGGCGAGCTGGTCGAGCCCGGCCACCCGTGCAAGCTGCTGACCTGGACCCGCCACCTGCCGGCCGACGGCGACCGCCCCGCGGTGACGCTGGTGCTGGTCAAGGACCCGCTGCGTTTCCTGCAGACGCTGGAGGACTTCCGCTTCGCGCTGATCGGGCTGGGCCTGGCCGGCGTGCTGGCGGTGGGCTGCCTCGGCTACGTCATCGCCCGCGTCGGGCTGCGCCCGCTGGACCGGCTGAGCCGGCAGGCCCGGGCGCTCGACCCGAACCACCAGGAGCAGCGGCTGGTGCTGCAGCCGATGCCGGCCGAGCTGGACAACCTGACCGCGTCGTTCAACGGCGCGCTGGCGCGGCTGCAGACGGCCTACCAGCAGCTGGAGGCCTTCAACGCCGACGTCGCGCACGAGCTGCGCACGCCGCTCACCAACCTGATCGGCCAGACGCAGGTGATGCTGACGCGCGAGCGCAGTGCCGGCGAGCTGGAGGAGGTGCTGCGCTCCAACCTGGAGGAGATGGAGCGGCTGAAGGGCATCGTCAACGACATGCTGTTCCTCGCACGCGCCGACCAGGGCGCGGCCGCGTCGCGCCATGCCGACACCTCGATCGCCGACGAGGTGCACAAGGTGGCCGACTACCTCGACGCGCTGCTCGACGAACGCGGCGTGCGCATCCGCGTGCAGGGCGACGAACGCGGCTGCGTCGAGACGGCGCTGCTGCGGCGCGCGCTCGGCAACCTGCTGCAGAACGCGATCGAGCATTCGACGCCGGGCGACGAGATCGTCGTCGAGGTCGGGCGCCTGCTCGACGCACCCGAGCAGATCCGCGTGGCCGTCAGCAACCCCGGCGGCCCGATCGACGACCAGCACCTGACGCACCTGTTCGACCGCTTCTACCGCGTCGACAGCGCGCGCCGCAACCCGGGCGGCAACCACGGGCTGGGCCTCGCGATCGTCAAGGCGATCGCGCTGATGCACCGCGGCTCGGTGTTCGCGCGCTCGCAGTCCGGGCGCAACACCTTCGGTTTCACATTGACGGCCACCTGACAAAAACGTCATCTGCCGGACAGGGTCCTGAGCGGGTCCGCTTTCTACGATGCCTTCACTCCCAACCACTTCGTGAAAGGTACCGAACCATGAAAGCCACCCTCGCACTGAGCCTCGCCGCCCTCGGCTTCACCGTGCTGTCGCAGGCCGCGCACGCCGACACCGACACCGCGGCCGATCGGGCCTACGACAGCACGCCGTCGACGCTGACGCGCGCCGAAGTGCAGGCCGACCTGGCGCTGTGGCAGCGTGCCGGCCTGGAAGCCGCCGCCGGCCGCGAAAGCTTCGACCCGACGCGTCCCGACATCGCCAGCCGCCTGGCGCAGTACAAGCAATGGCGCAGCGGCTCCGAATACCGCACCGAGCTGGCACGCCTGCAGGACAAGGCGATGACGGCGCAAGCTCCGTCGTCGCGCACGGCGAACTGAGCGGGTCCGCCGTTCAAGCCGCCAGCTTCGCCGACCGGCAGGCCGAGGCCAGCGCGACCAGATCCGGGTTGCGCTGGCCTCGCTCGCAGATGGAGGGCTGACCCGAGCGGGAAGACGCATCCAAGCGTTACACCTCGCCAGTCAACACACCGGCCGCCGGATCCGTTGGATGCCCCATCAACGACTCCGGATGCGCCCATGCGTCACGTCCTGCGAACCCTGCCGCGGCTTGCCGCCGCGGCCTGCCTGGCCTTGGCCCTCACCGCCTGCGGTGGCGGTGGCGACGACGGCAGCGTCACCTTCGACATCGGCATCATCGTCGCCGGGCAACCACTCAGCAGCGGGCATGTGCACTCCGGCTCGTCGCAGAGCATCTCGGTGTATGCAGGCGACTCGCTGCAGCTCGATGCCAGCGAGCCGGTCGTGTGGTCGCTGCAGGTCGCAGGCACCTCGGTGAGCGGCAGCGGCAGCACCGTGTACTACGGCGGCATCGGTGTCACCATCGACACCCTCAGCGCGTCGCGCATCCTGGTCGACACCTTCGACACCAGCGCCTTCAGCACGCCGGTCGCGCTGACCTTCACCGCGACCTCCACCTACGACGCGGCCGTGGTGGCCACGGTCACGGTGTTCGTCTACTACTGAAACGACGCCGCAGCGTCTTCGTGCAGAACCAGCCCGACACCGAACCCCGCCGCCGACACAGGTCGCCGATATAGTTGCCCGCTGGTTGCGACCATCACGGGAGGACATCGGGCATGCGGCGATTCGAGCTGGTCGAGGGCACATCGAGCAAGTTCTGGGAAGTGGCCGTGGCCGAAGGCGACGTGACGGTGCGCTTCGGCCGCATCGGCACCCAGGGCCAGACCAAGACCAAGTCGTTCGCGAGCGCCGCGGCAGCGCAGACCGAGCATGACGCGCTGGTGAAGGAGAAGACCGGCAAGGGCTACCGCGAGATCGGCGTGGCCGCCGGTGCGACGCTGGCGGCGGTCGCGGCGCCGGTCGCAGCGACTGCGGCACCGAAGGCCGCGGTGGCGGCGACATCCACCATCGCCTCGCCAGGACCCGCATCGAAGGCGACAGCCACGCCCACGGCCCCGCAGCCTGCTGCCGCCAGCACGGACGCCACGCCGATCAAATGGCCGAGCGCCGGCTTCGAGTGGAACGATGGCCTGCGCAGCGACGTGCCGGTGGTGCGCGGCATCCATGCGCCGACGCCGATCGACGGTCACCTGCTGCTGGCCTCGCCCTTCACCGTCTACGAGACCCAGTACTCCCACGGCCATCAGCAGCTGGCCGACCTCGCCACGCAGCTGAACCGCACCTGGTCGCCGTGGACGGCCGCCACCTTCGCGCAGAAGACGTCGGCCGCGCACCTCGCGCAGGCCGATCCGGAGGCTTGGCTGGAGCTGTGCGCGCAGAGCCTGCACGCGAACATCCTGCACCAGGGGGACCACTACGGCAACCACGGCCTGCGCTGGACCACCTGCGTCGGCATCGCGCTGCACGGCATGCCGTTCATGGTCGAGATCGCGCTCGACCTGGCGCGCGGCGTGCAGCCTCACGATTACACGCTCAGTCGCGTCGTCGACTCGCAGTTCCAGGCGCTGCGCAACGCCATCGCCGCGGCCGACGAGGCCGCACACGATGCGGTCATCGCCATGCTGGAGCGCCAGGCCGGCTCGACGCCGCTCGATCGCCTGCTGCGCGCGGTGCTGTGCCCGCACCGCACCGACTGGGCCCTTGCCGCACTGGCCGACGGCCCGTCGGTCGACTGGCCCTTCCTGCGCGACTGCGTCATGCCAGCCGATGCGATGCGGCAGTACCTGAAACAGTCGGCGCTGCATTACTACACGGTGCAAGGCGCCCTGCTGCTGCAGATCCACCTGCACGGCGCCGGCGCCTTCGAGCTGCTCGCCGACCTGCTGCGCCGTGCCGACGATCGCGAGAACAGCGAGAAATTCACCGCGCTGGTGCTGCGCATGCGCCTGCCGCAGAGCATCGCGCTGCTGACCGAGCTGATCGAGCGCAAGGAGGCCCGCGCCGCGCTCGACAAGCTGTCCGAGCGCTACCCCGCCGCCACGCTGCAATCCGTGATCAGCCATGCGCTCGCCACGCGCTCGCGGCTGGCCGAAGGCTGGGCGGTGCGGCTCGCGCTGCGCGAACCCGCTGCGCTGGCACAAGCCCTTCCGACGCTGGCCGACGGCGAACGCGAGCGCTTCCAGGCGCTGCTCGATGCATTGCAAAGCGCGGAGGCCACGCCCGAGCAACTCCCGCCGCTGCTGCGCGAGCCGCCGTGGCTGCGCAAGGCGCGCGCCGCCGACCTGCCGACGCTCGACATCGCGGCCCGTGCGACGCCCGACCGCATCGAGTGGACGCCCGAGACCCGCGCACGCCATGCCGCCCATGCGATCCACCCGGGCTACCTGAAGCAGACGCCGAGCCCGATGGCGTATGCGTTCGACCGGATGCAGGTCACGCCCGACGGCCAGGTCCGCGTGATGGCGGGCCAGCCGCTGCGGCCCGACGACGTCAAGGTCACCGCGACCTATTTCTACGGCCACACACCGGAGGCCGTGCTGCTGTTCCCCGAGCCCGCCGCACTGGCACTGTGGAACAGCTACCCGTCGAAGCACTGGTATTCGTACCACGACACCAGCGCGCCGATCCGCGCCATCCTCGCGCGCCATGGCGAGGCCGCGTTGCCGGGCTTCGTCGGCTATGTGCAGTCGTACCCCGAGGCCGGGCTGGCGATCGCGATCGACGTCGACAGCGCGCAGATCGTGCCGATCGCGCTGCATGCGCTGCGCAACCTGAAGAAGGCCAAGGCGCAGGCCATCGCCTGGCTGCGCGCGCATGGCGACACCGCACTGGCGCAGGCGCTGCCGCTCGCCTTCGGCACCGACCGCACGCTGCGCGAGAACGCGCAGTTCGGGCTGCGCTGGCTGGTGGCCAACGGCTTCCAGCCACGCGCCGGCGAGATCGCCGAATCGTATGGCGCCCCGATGCAGCAGGCGCTGCAGGCCCTGCTCGACGCCGACCCGCTGCTGGTGCTGCCGGCGCGCATGCCGAAGCTGCCGGTGTTCTTCGTCGCGCCGGCACTGCGCCGCCCGCTGCTGCGCGACGGCGGCGAGGCCTTGCCGACCAGCGCGATCGAGCACCTCGGCTCGATGCTCGCGATCAGCACGCTCGAAGCGCCCTACCCCGGCCTCACGGTCGTCAAGGAACTGTGCACGCCGGCCTCGCTGGCCGAGTTCGCCTGGGACCTGTTCGAAGCCTGGATCGCCGCCGGCGCGCCGAGCAAGGAAGGCTGGGCCTTCGCCGCGCTCGGCCTGCTGGGCGACGACGAGACCGCGCGGCGGCTCGCGCCGCGCATCCGCGAATGGCCCGGCGAATCGGCGCACCAGCGCGCGGTCACCGGCCTGGACCTGCTGGCCGCGATCGGCAGCGACGTGGCCTTGATGCACCTGAACGGCATCGCCGGCAAGGTCAAGTTCAAGGCCCTGCAGGACCGCGCGAAGGAGAAGATCGCCGCGGTGGCAGAAGCCCGCGGCTTCAGCGCCGCCGAGCTGGCCGACCGGCTGGTGCCCGACCTGGGTCTGGACGAGCACGGCGCGCTGGAACTCGATTTCGGGCCGCGCCGCTTCTTCGTCGGCTTCGACGAAACGCTGAAGCCGTTCGTGAAGGACGCGCAGGGCGTGCGCCTGAAAGACCTGCCGAAGCCGGTCAAGAGCGACGACCCGGCGCTCGCCGACGACGCCACCGACCGCTACAAGCAGTTGAAGAAGGACGCCAAGGCGATCGCCAGCCTGCAGGTGACGCGGCTGGAGATGAGCATGGTCGAGCGCCGCCGCTGGACGGCGGCCGACTTCACGCTGTTCTTCCTCGAGCACCCGCTGATGCGCCACCTGGCGGCGCGCGTGGTGTGGGGGGTGTATGACGGCTCGCCGGGCACGCTCGCCAGCGCCTTCCGCGTCGCCGAGGACTGGACGCTCGCCGACGGCGACGACGTGCAGACCACGCTGCCCGCCGATGCGAACGTCGGCATCGTCCACGTGCTGGAGATGCCGACCGCGCTGCAGGCGGCGTTCGGCCAGGTGTTCGCCGACTACGAGATCCTGCAGCCGTTCAAGCAGCTCGGCCGCGAGACCTACCGCCTCGCGCCCGACGAGCTGCAGGCCACCGAGCTGCAGCGCTTCGCGCAGAAGACGGTGGCCACCGGCAGCGTGATGGGCCTGGTCAACCGCGGCTGGGAGCGCGGCGATGCGCAGGACGGCGGCTGGGTCGGCTGGTTCACGAAGCGCGTCGGCGGCGGGCTGGAGGTCCAGCTCGAACTCGACCCCGGCACCGTGATCGGCGACCTGAGCTACGAGCCGAAGCAGCGCATCCCGAAGATCGTGCTGCGCGAGGCCGGCACCTGGGCCCAGCAAGGCCATGTGAGGTTCGAGCGGCTCGACCCGATCGTCGCGAGCGAGGTGCTGCGCGATGCCGACCTGCTGGCGCCGCTGCCGTGAAGAAGGCATCGCTCACCCTGGTGTGGCCCGAAGGTGGCTTCCAGTGGACGCCGGAGTGGCTGGCGCTGCTGCCGGTGATGCGCGGCGTGCACCTGCCGTCGCCCGCGCCGTCGGGTCCGCAGGACCCCGCCCTCGCACTGGAAGCGGCCCTGGGGGGAGCCCTGCCCCAGGCCTACGCGGACTGGTTCGCACGGTTCCAGCCGTTGCGAGACACGGTCGCCTGCGCCGACGAGCGCGGGTACGAGGCTGCGCTCGCGGTGGCGCAGCGCGGAAGGACGGGTTCTTCGCCGGCCGCCCGCGCCTGCGCCTTCGTCTTCGCGCACCTCGGCGAGTGGACGGCCGAGTGGCGGGCCGCGCAGGCCAGGGAACCTTACGGGCATGCGGTGCTGGGCTGGTCCGCGATGCAACCGGCCGATTTCCTGGCGCATGCTGCGGCGCACCCGTGGCTCGACCACGCGACGCTGACGAAGGGCGTGCTGCTGCAGTTGAAGCTGCACGGCGAGGCGGCGCTGGAAGTGCTGGCGTGGTTCATCCGCACGCGCCTGGCCTCGCGCGACCCGAAGCTCGGCACGCAGGCGCTGAAGCTCGCGGCGCAGATGCGGGTGCCCGGCCTGCTGCCGCTGCTGGCGGCGCAGTCGGACCACAAGAAGGTGCGCGACACGCTGGAAAAGCTCGCGAAGACCCATCCGGTGGCCGTGCTGTCCACGGTGATCCGCCAGGCGATGGCCGGACGCAGCCGGGCCGCCGAGACCTGGGCCTTGCGGCTGGCGCACGAGTGGCCGCAGGCCCTGCCGGTGGCGCTCGAGGCGCTGGAGCCCGCGTTGCGCAGCCGCTTCGAGGGCGTGGTGGCGGCGCTGAATCCGGTCGAAGCACCGGCCGAGGCCGTGCCGCCGATCCTGCGCGAGCCGCCGTGGCTGCGCACCGATCGGCCGGGGCAGTTGCCGGTGCTGGAGGTCGCGGCCATCGCGACGCCCGATGCGCTGGCGTGGCCACCGGAGCTGCTGGCGCGCCTGCAGGCCATGCCGCCCCGCCCGGCGCCCGACCCGGTCGACGAGCTGGCGCAGTGGAACAGCCTACCGCCCGAGCACTGGACCTTCAGTCCGTGGAACCTCGACGCCCAGCAGTTGCTGGCCCGGCTCGGCGTGGCGGCCATTCCCGGCATGGTCGCGGTGCTGTCCACGCACCTCGGAAAGTGGCCGGCCGTCGCGCTGCTGATGGACACGCCGCTGCTGGCGCCGCGCATGGCGAAGCTGCTGCGGCAATCGCGCATGCACCGCGCCGGCGCCATCGACTGGATCGCGAAGTTCCCCCGCACCGCGATGCTGCAGGCGCTGCCGGCGGCCTTCTCGGCGCAGCACAGCGCGGAGCGCGACGACGCGCGCCACCTGTTGCGCTGGCTGGCCGGACAGGCCGGGCCAGGCGGGCGCACTGCCTTGCTCGACGCCGCCGGCGCCTACGGCGACGAGATGATCCGGGCCGCGACTGCGCTGCTCGACACCGACCCGCTGGACGTGCTGCCGGGCGAGATGCCACCGCTGCCGGCCTTCTGCGACGTGGCGACGATGCGCCGCCCGCAGCTGCACGCCAGCGGCGCGCTGGGCACGGCGGCCACCGGGCACCTGGTGCGGATGCTGATGATCGGCCAGCCCGATGCGCCCTACCCCGGCGTCGCGCTCGTGCAGGCCGCGTGCACGCCGGCGAGCCTGGCCGAGTTCGCGTGGGACCTGTATGAAGCCTGGGCCGGCGCCGGCGCGCCGTCGAAGGACGGCTGGGCCTTCCGCACGCTGGGCCTGCTCGGCAACGACGAGACGGCGCGCCGCCTGATCCCGCGCATCAACGACTGGGCCGGCGCGCCCGGCACCCGCGGCCGCGCCGAATCCGCGCTCGACCTGCTGGCCGCGATCGGCACCGACGTGGCGCTGATGCTGCTGAACACGCAGGCCACCAAGGGCCGGCACAAGCGCGTGCAGCTGCGCGCCGCCGCGATGATCTCGGCGGTGGCCGACGCGCGCGGGCTCACGCTCGACGAACTCGGCGACCGGCTCGCGCCGACGCTCGGCCTCGACGAACCGGAGGCGGCCGTCTTCGATTTCGGCCCGCGCCGATTCACGCTCAGCTTCGACGAAAGCCTGAAGCCCGTCGTGCGCGACGCGCGCGGGCAGCGCCTGAAAGACCTGCCGAAGCCACTGAAAAGCGACGATGCCGCGCTCGCCGGCCCGGCGGCCGATCGCTTCAAGCAGCTGAAGAAGGACGTCCGCTCGATCGCCAGCCTGGAGATCACGCGGCTGGAGCGTGCGATGCGCAACCGCCGGCGCTGGCCGCTGCCCGAGTTCCGGCGCTTCTTCCTGGCCCACCCGCTGATGCGCCACCTCGCGACGCGCCTGGCCTGGGCCACCTACGACGGTGGCACGCTCGCGCAGCCCTTCCGCGTAGCCGAGGACTGGACGCTCGCGGATGCCGCGGACGAAGCGCTGGTGCTGCCCGAGGACGCGCAGGTCGGCATCCTGCACGTGCTCGAACTCGACGCGCCCGCGAAAGCGCAGCTCGGCCAGTTGTTCGGCGACTACGAGATCCTGCAGCCGTTCAGGCAACTGCAGCGCGAGACCTACGCGCTGACGCCGCACGAGCAGCAGCAGCCCACGGTCAAGCGCTTCGAGAACCGCGACGTCGCGACCGGCGCGGTGATCGGCCTCGACCAGAAAGGCTGGCAGCGCGGCGGCGCCGAAGACGGCGGCATGGTCCGCGAGTATTCGCGCGACGCGCCGGGCGGCCTGCGCGTGACGCTGCGCTTCAGCCCCGGCATCTTCGTCGCCGGCGGCATGATGGAGCCGCGCCAGTCGCTCGAGTGGCTCACGCTCGCGCGCCATTCGGCCGAAGGCAGCGTCGACGCGGTATCGTTCGACGCACTCGACCCGGTGTCGGCCAGCGAGATGCTGCGCGACATCGACCTGCTGAACCCCGCACTCTCGCAGCCCTCGCCATGACCGAACGCACCGACGCCCTCCGCAGCCAGCGCCCGCCGGCCGAGCTGCTCTACGCCGACGAACTGGCCCAGCTCGCGAAGCACGACAGCGGCCCGGTGCCGCCCGGCTGGCGCCTGTCGATGAAGGCCGTGATGCGCTTCATCGGCGGCGCGCCGGGCATCTGCCGCAAGATCGTCTGCGCGCCCAGCCTGCTCGAGCGCGCGATGGTCACGCTGGCGTCGAACCGCGCGCTGCTGCTGGTCGGCGAGCCCGGCACCGCGAAGAGCCTGCTGTCGGAACTGCTCGCGGCGGCCATCGGCGGCACCAGCACGCTGACCATCCAGGGCAGTGCCGCCACCACCGAAGACCAGATCAAGTACGGCTGGAACTACGCGCTGCTGCTCAACGAAGGCCCGAGCCTGCGCGCGCTGGTGCCGTCGCCGCTGTATCGCGCGCTGCGCGACGGCCGCATCGTGCGCTTCGAAGAGATCACCCGCTGCCCGCCGGAGGTGCAGGACAGCTTGCTGTCGATCCTCTCCGAGCGGCTGCTGATGGTGCCGGAACTGGCCGACGACAACGCGGTGTTCGCCGCGCCCGGCTTCAACCTGATCGCCACCGCCAACACCCGCGACCGCGGCGTCAACGAGATGTCGGCCGCGCTGAAGCGGCGCTTCGCGTTCGAGACGGTGTTCCCGATCGCCGACTACGACGAGGAGCTCGCGCTGGTGCGCTCCGAGCTCGCGCGGCTGCTGGCGCACGACCAGCTGGCGGTGCAGCCGTCGGACGACGTGCTGGAGGTGCTGGTCACCACCTTCCGCGAGCTGCGCACCGGGCTCGACCAGGACGGCAACGCCGGCGAGCGGCTGTCGACCGTCGTCAGCACCGCCGAGGCGGTCAGCGTCGCCCATGCGGTCGCCCTGCGCGGGCATTACCTGCGCGGCGACGCCGGCCAGCCGGCCGACATCGTCGAAGCGCTGGCCGGTGCGGCCGCGAAGGACAACGCCGACGACCTGAAGAAGATCCGCCGCTACATCGAGCAGCGGGCCAGCCGCCGCAAGGGCGAGCACTGGCAGGCGTTCCACGCGGCGCGGCACCTGCTGCCGCAATGATGCCCAGCGGCCGCGTCCGCGTGGTCGGCGTGCGCCACCACAGCCCCGCCTGCGCGCGGCTGGTGGCGCAGGTCATCGCGCAAGAGCGGCCGCAGGCGGTGCTGATCGAAGGCCCGAGCGATTTCAACCCGCGCCTCGGCGAGCTGCTGCTCGACCACCAGCTGCCGCTCGCGCTGTACAGCTATGCCAACGAGGACGGGCAGGCGGCGCAATGCTGGTTCCCGCTGCTCGACCACTCGCCGGAATGGGTGGCGCTGCGCGAAGGCCGCGCGGTGGGCGCGGCGCTGCGCTTCATGGACCTGCCGCACTGGCGCTACCGCGCGCTGCCGGATGCGCAGCGCCGCACCGCCGCGCAGCGCAACGCGCGGCCGCGCTACGCGCAGGTGGTCGAGCACCTGTGCCGCCGCTTCGGCTGCGACGGCGACGATGCGCTGTGGGACCACCTGTTCGAATCGCAGCCGGCCGACGCGGCGCCGGACGAGCTGTCGCGCCGGCTCGACCTGTACTTCGACGAGCTGCGCGGCGACGAAGCCGGCACCCCGCAGGACCAGGCGCGCGAGGCCCACATGGCGCAGTGGATCGCGTGGGCGGCCTCGAGCTTCGAGCGCGTGCTGGTGGTGTGCGGCGGCTGGCACAAGCCGGCGCTGGAAAAACTCCCGTTCGCCCTGAGCTCGTCGAAGGGCCGGCACAAACGACCCGTTCGGACTGAGCCTGTCGAAGGCCTGCGCGCTTCGACACCCCTCCTTCGACACGGGCCTTCGACAAGCTCAGTCCCTGCTCAGGGCGAACGGAAAGGCGAACGGGCGGAGGAGCCCGACGTTCCACAACCCGCCGACGAACGCGCCGCCGGCTGCTACCTGGTGCCGTACGAATTCCGCCAGGTCGACGCGCTCGGTGGCTATGCCGCCGGGCTGCCGTCGCCGATGTACTACCAGTGGCTGTGGCAGCACGGCCCGCGCCCGGCCGGCGACCGCGCGGTCGCGGCGATGGTGTCGCGGCTGCGCCGGGCCCAGGTGCCGCTGTCGACCGCCGACCTGCTGGCTTTCGAGCGCAGCGCCGCCGCGCTGGCCGCGTTGCGCGGGCACCCGGTGCCGCTGCGCACCGACCTGCTCGACGCGCTGCAATCGGCCGTCGTCAAGGAAGCGCTGGAGGCCCCGGCGCCGTGGAGCAACGACCGCCGCCTCGGCGCGCAGCATCACCCAGTGCTGCGCGAGGCGCTGCTCGCGCTGACCGGCGACGGTGCAGGCCGCCTGCACGGCGACACGCCGCTGCCGCCCTTGCTGCACGACGTGCACCAGCGGCTGGCTGCGCTCGACCTGCAGATCGAACGCACGCCGCAGAAGCTGGTGCTCGACCGCCGCCGCGCCGACGACGCGCCCCGCGCCCACCTGCTGTGGCAACTGCGCTGCCTGCAGATCGGCGGCGTGCAACTGGTCGAGACGAAGGCGCCGCGCGCCGCGCGCGGCCTGGCCCGCGAGCTGGCCTTCGAGGAGCACTGGCGGCTGCAGCAGACCGAGCGCTGGCACCCCGACCTGATCGAGGCCGCGGTGCATGGCGCCACGCTCGAATCCGCGGCACGCCAGGCCTTGCTGCGCCGGGTGGCCGACGCGCACGGCGATGCCGCGGTGCTGACGCAGTGCCTGATGCAGGCCATCCGTGCCGGCCTGCTCGACATGGGCCAGGAGCTCGCGCAGCAACTGCGCCACGGCATCGGCGCGAGCCATGACCACGGGGCGCTCGCGCGCGCTGCGCAATCGCTGGCCGCGATCGTCGAGGCCGGCTTCTGGGGCGACGACCCGCGCGACCTGCTCGAAGACACGCTGGCGCTGATGGCCGGGCAGCTGTTGTGGCTGCTCGAAGGCCGCGACGGCGCCGGCAGCCCGCAGCAACTCGAGGCCGACGTGCGCGCGGCCGCGGTGTTCGACACGCTGCTGCGGCTGCACCTGCCCGCGCTCGATGGCGGCTTCGTGCGGCAGACGATGGCCCGCCTCGCGCGCAGCAGCTCGAAACCGCCGGCATTGCGCGGCGCGGCGCTCGGCGTCGCGTTCCAGCATGAGGCGCTGGCCGGTGCCGCCGGCGACGCGCAGGCCGCGCGCGACGAGGTCATCGCGATCACCCGCGCAATGCCGCCGCGCGATGCGCTCGGCGATTTCCTCTACGGCCTGTTCTCGTGCGCGCGGGCGCTGGCGAGCGAGGGCGACGGCATCGTGCGTGCGATCCACGCGGCACTCGACGGCATGGGCGTCGAGGACTTCCTGGTCGCGCTGCCGGCACTGCGCGCGGCGCTCGGCTGGTTTCCGCCGCGCGAGCGCGGCGCGCTGGCGGCCCATGTCGCGCGGCTGCTCGGCCTCGATGCCGGCCAGCGGCAGCGGCTGCTGAAGCTGCACGACGGCACCGAGGCGCTGCTCGATGCGCGCCGCGTCGAAGCGCAGGCGCTGGCCTGGGCGCAACAGATCGGCCTGCTGCACGATCCGCAGCCGACCACCCCGCCATGACGAAGCCGCTGCCCGAACTCGACGCCGCCGAGCGCTGGCGCCTGCTGCTCGGCGAGGCTGCCGACGCGAGCCTCGGCGCGGCCGGCGGCCCCGCGGCGGCGATGGACCGCTCGCTCGCCTGGCTGTACGGCCGCGACGACCCGTCGCAAGGCGGCCGCCATCCCGACGACGCGCTCGACCGCCACGGCGGCAGCGAGGCCTCGCAGCTGACGGTGCCGGAGTGGATCAACGGCATCCACGAGCTGTTCCCGAAGGAGACGATCGAGCGGCTGGAGCGCGACGCGATCGAGCGCTACGGCATCGACGAGGTGGTGACCAACCTCGACGTGCTGGAACGCGCGACGCCGAACCCGGCGCTGCTGCAGGCGGTGCTGCGCACCAGGCACCTGATGAACCCGCAGGTGCTGGCGATGGCGCGCCGGCTGGTCGAGAAGGTGGTGCGCGAACTGGTCGAGAAGCTCGCGAAAGAGGTGCAGCGCGCCTTCAGCGGCGCGCGCAAGCCGCAGCAGCTCAGCCTGCAGGGCGCCGCCCACCAGTTCGCCGCGCGCGAGACGCTGCGGCGCAACCTGCGCCACTACGACGTGCAGCGCGGGCGGCTGGTGATCCAGCGGCCGCTGTTCCACGTCAACACGCGGCGCGTGCTCGAGCCCTGGCAGGTGTTCCTGCTGGTCGACCAGAGCGGCAGCATGCTGAACTCGGTGATCCATTCGGCGGTGACGGCCGCCTGCCTGTGGGGTCTGCCCGGCGTGAAGACGCACCTGGTCGCGTTCGACACCGAGGTGGTCGACCTGAGCGACAGCGTCACCGACCCGGTCGAGGTGCTGATGGGGGTGCAGCTCGGCGGCGGCACCTTCATCGGCAAGGCGGTGGGCTATGCGGCCGAGCGCATCAGCGTGCCGCGGCGCGCGATCGTGGTCATCGTCAGCGACTTCTACGAAGGCATGCCGGAGCACGTGCTGATCGGCCACGTGCGCGCGCTGGTGGCGCAGGGCAGCACGGTGCTCGGGCTGGCCGCGCTCGACGAACGCGCCGACCCGGTCTACGACAAGGAGCTCGCCGGCCGGCTGGTCGAGGCCGGCGCGCAGGTCGGCGCGATGACGCCGGGGCAGCTGGCCGCGTGGCTGGCGGAGAAGCTGAAGTGAGCGCGGCGGGCGCGGTCGTCCGCGACGACCTGCTGCACCTGTCTCCCGAGGCGCTGTCGCATGCGGCGAATGCCGGCATCGTGAAGCGCGCAGTGCGCGAGCTGGCCGGCGGCTACCGGCCACGGCTGTCGGTCGATGCACACGGGCTGCTGGAAGCGGCGTTCGACGACGGCGTGGCCTGCCGCTGGCCGGCCGGCGTGGCGATCCAGGATGCGCGCTGCAGCTGCAACGCGGCCGGCGTGTGCCGGCACCGCGTGATCGCCGCGCTGGCCTACCGCGAATCGGCGTCCGGGCCCGCGGCCGAACCGCTGCCGGCCGCGGCGCCGGTGGCGGACGCCGATGACGCCGCGCTCGCGCGCGTCGTGCCGGCCGCGTTGCTGGCCGAGGCCGCGGCGCTGCGCGAGGCCGGCATCGGCATCGAGCTGCGGCAGCGCGCCGGCGGCGAGCCCTGCGACACCGCGCGGCTGCCGAGCGCCACCGTGCGCTACTGGGGCGGTGCCGCGCTCGAGGCCGCGCGCTGCGACTGCGTGCGCGCGGCGGCCTGCGAGCACGTGGCGCTCGGCGTGTGGGCGTTCCGCGCCGCGCGCGCGCAGGACGCGGCGGCCACGCAGCTGACGGTGCGCCTCGGGTCGGCCGGGCGGGCACAGGCGGTCGACCGCGCGCCCTTCGAGCGGCTGGTGGAAGCCATCGTGCGGCACGGCGCGGCGCAAGGCGGCGAGGCCCTGATGCAGGACCTGTCGTCGGCACGCATCGCCGCGGCGGACGCGGCCTGGCTCGCGCTGCTGCTCGGCGACCTGGAGACCTGGAGCGAGGGCTACGCGAAGCGCGCCGCACTGTACGACGCCGTGCAAGGCGTGGACCTGCTGGCCGAGCTGGGCCTGCGCCTGGCCGCCGGCGGCCTGCCCGGCCATGCCGCCGCGGTGCTCGGCATCGGCCAGGCCGGCGAGACCGCGCTCGACCGGGTGCGCCTGATGTGCCTGGGCGCGCGCACGCAGCGCGACGGCGAGGCACGCCGCACGACGCTGGTGATGGGCGACATCGACACCGGCACGCGCCTGGTGCTGGCGCATGCGTGGCAGGTGCCCGAGGCGCGGCGGGCCGACGAGGCGGCGATCCGCGCCGCCGAACGGCTCGCACCCGGCGTGCTGCTGGAGGCGCTGGCGCGCGGGCAGTTGCTGGCACGGCAGGCCGCGCGCCGGCCGGACGGCAGCGTGCGGCTGGCACGGGCGCGCAGCGCGCAGAACAGCGTGCTGCCGCAATCGGCCGACTGGTCGCAGCTCGGCGCGCCGGTGCGTTTCGACAGCGTGGCCGCGCTGCGTGCCGAGCAGCTCGCGCATCCGACGGCGGCGCTGCAGCCGCGGCACGCGGCGCGGCGCTTCATCGTGTTCAGCCCGGCGGAGGTCGAACCACCCGCCTACGACGCCACCGCGCAGAGCGTGGTGACGGTGCTGCGCGATGCGCAGGGCGCGCCGCTGCTGCTGCAGCGTTCCCACGAGCGCCATGCGCCGCATGCGCTGGATGCGCTGGCCGCCGCGGCCAGCGGCCGGCACGGCGCGTTGCGCCACGTGGCGGGCGTGCTGAGCTGGCAGCACGGGATGCCGAGCCTGGAACCGTGGGCGCTGGGCTGCGAGGGCATCGTGCTGGTGCCCGACTTCGCCGCGGCGAGCGGCGCGCTGGGCGCGTTGCCGCTGGGCATCGCGCAGCCGGCGGGCAGCGACCCCTGCACGCAGCAGCTCGAAGCGCTGCGCCAGCACCTGGCGACGCTGCTGCACCACGGCCTGGCGCGCCTGCCGCGCGGGTGGGCCGGCGAATCGGCACCGCTGGCGCGCCGGCTCGAGGCCGCCGGGCTGCGCGCGTTGTCGCAACGGCTGCAGGCACTGGCCGCCGACGTGGCCGCGGCGCAGGCCCATCCGGCGGGCGCGCGGTTGGCGCCCGGGCTGCTGGAACTGCTGGCGCTGCGCCAGCTGCATGAAGACGCGGCGCTGCTCGACCGCGGCGACTACCAGTCCCCGTAAGCGGCGACGATGCCGCGCAGCAGCGCGTCGCGCTCGGCGCCGAGGTGGTTGCCGCTGGCGTCGCCCGAGGCGTCCTTGCCGACCGCGGTGTGCACGACCACCAGGTTCAGCGCCGGGTCGACGAAGATCGCCTGGCCGTACACGCCCAGCAGCATGAAGCGACGTTGCCGGCCCGGCAGCAGCCAGGTCTGGAAGCCGTAGCCGAAGTAGTTGCTGCCGTGGTGCTGCATCTGCCCGGGCCGGAAGGCCTCGGGCTGGCGCGCGGCGTCGGTCATGTCGAGCAGGTGCTCGCGCGACACCACCGCGACGCCGCTCACCCGGCCATCGGCGGCCATCATCATTCCGAGGCGCGCGTAGTCGTGCAGCGTGGCATTGAAGCCCCCCTGCGCGAGCTCGACCTGGTCGGCCGGGTTCAGCAGCCAGCTCGCCGCCGCCTGCGCGCCGATCGGCTTCCACAGGCGTTCGCCGACGTAGTCGCACAGCGTGCGGCCGGTCGCGCCGCGCAGCACCAGGCCCAGCACCTCGGTCTGCGCGCCGGCGTAGTTGAAGCGCTGGCCCGGCGGGTCGCTGCGCTCGGCGACCTCGCGCACCGCCTGCGCGGTGCCGGCGCGGCGCGCGGTGGCATTGAAGCGCGCGCGGTCGTCGTTCGGCGTGTAGTCCTCGACGTAGCGCGCGCCGGACGCCATGCGCAGCAGGTCGACCAGCCGCGTGCCGCCATACAGCGTGCCCTTCAGCGCGGGCGCGTAGGCCTCGGCCGGGTCGTCGAGCGACTTCACCAGGCCGTCTTCCAGCGCCTTCATCACCGCCAGCGCGGTGATCGTCTTCGCCATCGAGTTCGACAGCATCCGCATGGCCGGCGTGCGGCCGTAGTTGTAGCGCTCGGCGACGATCGCGCCGTCCTTGACGACCAGCAGGCCGGTCGCGCGCTGGTGCTGCATGTAGTCGTCCAGCGTCCACCGGCGGCCCTGGTAGCGGTAGCCGAACGCCGTCTCGGCCGGCGCGGCCTTCAGCGCGACCGGCGCCTCGGCCGGCGCCAGCGTGCACGACGGGTTGAAGCTGTCCATCGCGCTGAACGAGCCGACGATGAAGGGCTCCTGATAGGCCTGCCGCAATGTGCGCGCCGCCGGGTAGCCGGCGGCCTGGCCGAGCGCGGCCTCGTCGGGTGCCGCGACGGCGACGAACGGGGCGAGCAGCAGCAACAGCAAAGGCAGGGGATGAAGGCGCATCGGCCGATTGTGCCGATGCGCAGCCACGCCGTAACGCTTCTTTACGCCGATGTCGTGTCAACGCATGTCTTGCGTGTTAGTTCAATTACGCAACTAACAAGACACCACCCAACCTGAGCCGTCGTGCCGATCCGCGGATCGGCACGGGATGGGCGGAGCCTTGCCCTGCGAACCGAACGAAAGGAGTCACCCACCCGAGAGATTGCATCGCGCGCATCACCCTCCCCCACAACTCTCCTTAATACCATCATGAAACTATCACGCACCCCCATCGGCCTGTTGATCGCCGGACTCTGCTCGACGCTTGCGGCCTGCGGCGGCGACGTCGGTGGCAACACGCCGCCCGCGGTCGACCCGCCGGTCGAGACGCCGGCCGACGTCAAAGCCTGCTTCACGGTCAAGCCCGGCCTGCGCTACACGATCTCCGATCCGGACAGGACCTACGTCGCGAAGTCGGTCTTCTACACGCAGGAGAAGTTCGACGGTGCCGTCCATCCGGTGCAGATCGAGTACTTCGACGTCGAAGGCACCTCGCGCGCCGCGGCGCTGTACTTCTCGGTCGAGGCCGACGGCGTGCGCTTCTGGGGCGACTACGACTACACGCCGCCCGACGGCGTGCAGGCCACGAAGTCGGTCTACACCGGCTTCCTGGTGCCGAACACGCTGGCCCCGACGCAGACGGTGACGATCAAGTACATCGACAACAACTACTTCACGAACGGCAACGTCACGGCCGACGCCGAACAGGAGACCTGGACCTTCGAAGGCCACGAGACGCTGGCGATGGCCGGCCGCAGCTTCCCGGGCGCCTGCCGCTTCAAGATCGTCAACGACGCCCAGCCGACCGCCTGGACGACCGTGATGTGGGTCGCGCCGGGATACGGGCCGATCCAGTACAAGTTCATCGATGTCGACGGCACCGTCAGGGGCGTGCGCAACCTCGCCAGCGTGACCGAACCCTGAGCGCCGCGCGGTCATTGCCGTGAAACGTAATGTGTCGGGGCGCCGGGCCGACACACAGGTTGACGAACCCACCGCGATGGTGGCGGTGCGCGACCCAGAATCCGCGCACCGCCACGCCGCACCACCGCCATGAACCTCCGATCCAACGCCCTCCTCGCCGCCGCGGCCCTCGCCGCGACGGTGGCCCTCGTCACGCTGACTGCGCCACCGGCCAGCGGCAGCCCGGCCGCCACCCACGCGGTGGCGGCGCCCGACTTCCAGGGCATCGCCAGCTGGCAGAACTCGCCGCCGCTGAAGATCGACGCGCTGCGCGGCAAGGTGGTGCTGGTCGACTTCTGGACCTACACCTGCAGCAACTGCCTGAACCAGCTGCCGCACGTGAAGGAATGGCACGAGAAGTTCAAGGACCAGGGGCTGGTCGTGATCGGCGTGCACACGCCGGAATTCGCGTTCGAGAAGTCGACGCCCAACGTGCAGGAGGCGATCCGCAAGCTGCAGATCCGGCATGCCGTCGCGCAGGACAACGACTACGCCACCTGGCGGGCGTACGGCAACCAGTACTGGCCGGCGCTGTACCTGATCGACAAGCAGGGCCGCATCGTCTACACGCACTTCGGCGAAGGCCGCTATGGCGAGACCGAAGCCAGGATCAAGACACTGCTGGCCGAGTCACCGACACCGGCACCGGCGCCATGAGCCGGTGGTGGTTCGCGTTGCTGTTCGTGGCCGGCGGTCTCTCGCACGAGATCCGCCAGCCGGTCGGCTGCCATTGCATCTCGGTGCGTCGTCAGTCGCGCGACTCGACGCCCGACGCGAAGACGTAGCCTTCGCTGCGCACCGTCTTGATGTAGCGCGGCTCGCGTGCATCGTCGCGCAGCCGCTGGCGCAGCCGGCTCACCAGCAGGTCGATCGAGCGCTCGAACAGCTCGGCCTCGCGCCCCTGCGTCAGGCTCAGCAGCTGGTCGCGGCTCAGCACCCGCTGCGGGTGGTCGAGGAACACCCGCAGCAGCCGGTATTCGGCGCCGCTCAGCGCCACCATCACGCCCTGCGCGTCGAGCAGGTGGCGCGCCACGGTGTCGACCTCCCAGTCGCCGAACGCCAGCCGGTGCGAGGCCTCGGCCACCCGCATGTTGGGCGGCAGCATGCGGGTGCGGCGCAGCACCGCGCGCATCCGCGCCAGCAGCTCGCGGGCGGCGAACGGCTTGGCCAGGTAGTCGTCGGCGCCCATCTCGAGCCCGAGGATGCGGTCGGCCTCTTCGTTGCGCGCGGTCAGCATCACGATCGGCGTCGCCTTGTGCTTGCCGCTGCGCAGGTCGCGGCACAGCGTCAGCCCGTCTTCGCCGGGCAGCATCAGGTCGAGCACGATCAGGTCGAACGGGCCCTGCTCCTCGAGCGCCGCGCGCATGTGCCGGCCGGTCGGCACGGCGACCACCCGCAGGCCGTTCTTGACCAGGTAGGTGGTCAGCAGTTCGCGGATTTCCCGATCGTCGTCGACGATCAGCACGTGGTCGCTGGGCTTGGCTTGCATGGCCGTGACTGTAGTGCCGGCGGGGCGCCTCCGCAGCGGCTTTGTATGGCAGTGTGTCCGGCCGCACGGCGCCTACACGCGAATGCAAATCCGGGGGGTGGCCGACACACCGGGGATACAGCGGGCCGTTGCAATACAGGCTCGCTTCAACCACCCCTCTCGAAGGATTCGCCATGCTGCAGAAGATCGACAACGTGCTGTACACCGCCGCCACCCACACCACCGGAGGCCGCGACGGCGCGGGCCGCTCCAGCGACGGCGCGCTCGACGTGCAGCTGAGCCCGCCCGGCTCCGGCAAGCCCGGCACCAACCCCGAGCAGCTGTTCGGCGTCGGCTACTCGGCCTGCTTCATGGGCGCGATGCAGATCGCGGCCCGTCAGCTGGACATCAAGTTTCCGGCCGACACCGCGATCGACGCCCGCGTGTCGCTAGGCAAGACCGCCGGCGACGCGAGCTACGCGCTGGGTGTCACACTGTCGATCAGCCTGCCCGGCCTCGACGCCGACGTGAAGCGCCGCCTCGTCGATGCGGCGCACCAGACCTGCCCGTACTCGCATGCGACGCGCGGCAACATCGAGGTCGATTTCCTGATCGCCTGACACCGCCGCCACCGGACACCGCCATGAGCCACGTCATCGACTACTACTTCGCGCCGGTGAGCCCGTGGGCCTACCTCGGCCACGCGCGCTTCGGCGCGATCGCGCGAGCCGCCGGCGCCACCGTGCGCGTGCGGCCGGTGCACATCAACGCGGTCTTCGCGGTGTCGGGCGGGCTGCCGCTCGCGCGGCGGCCCGCCCAGCGCCAGGCCTACCGGCTGGTCGAGCTGCAGCGCTTCTCGCGCCACCTGGGCGTGCCGATGAACCTGAACCCACGCCATTTCCCGGTGCCGCCGGAACTGGCCGCGAAGCTGATCGTCGCGGTCGCGCTGCACGACGGCGACGAGGCCGCGATGCGGCTGGCCGGCGCAGTCTTCGCGGCGGTGTGGACGCAGGAGCGCGACATCTCGAAACCCGCCGTGCTGTCGCAGCTGCTGGACGAGTGCGGCCTGAACGCCGACCGCAGCGTGCTGGCGCAACAGCAGCCGGTCGACGCGCAGCTCGACGAGAACACCCGGCTCGCGATCGAGGCCCAGGTGTTCGGCTCGCCGAGCTACGTGCTGAACGGCGAGATCTTCTGGGGCCAGGACCGCCTCGACTTCCTGCGCGAGGCGCTCGCGGCATGAAGCTCTCCCGGCCCGCACTGCCGCGCTCGCTGTTCGCGCGCGTCACGCTGATCATCGTGCTCGGCCTGGCGATCGCGCAGGGGCTGACCTTCGTGCTGATCCGCTACGAGCGCGGCATGGCGCTGCGCGAGCTGATGATGCTCGGCATCGAGCGCGACATCGCGAGCTCGATCGCGATCCTCGACCGCCTGCCCGCGGCCGAGCGCGACGGCTGGCTTGCGCGGCTGGAGCGCCGCAATTACCGCTTCTCGCTCGGCGGCAGCGTGGACGGACCGGCCCCCGAGGCGCCGATGCTGCGGCAGTTCGCGACGGCGATCGTCGACGCGATGAAGCCGTTCGAGACGGTGCGCGTGGTGCAGGTGCCGGAACCGGTCGGCGGGCTGCAGATCCAGGTGCGCCTGTCCGACGCCAGCATGGTGATCGTGCATGCGCGCCGTGTCGACATGCCGGTGTCGGACTGGGTCAACTGGGTGCTGGCCGCGCAGCTGGCGGTGCTGGCGAGTTGCGCGTGGATCGCGGTGCGGCTGCTGACGCGGCCGCTGGCCGAACTGGCCGCCGCGGCGGACGAGCTGGGCCCCGACCTGAAGGGCCGCACGCTGCCCGAGCAGGGCCCGAGCGAGGTCGCGCACGCGGCACGGGCCTTCAACGCGATGCAGCAGCGCATTGCCGGCTACGCGGCCGAGCGGGTCGAGATACTGGCCGCGATCTCGCATGACCTGCAGACGCCGATCACCCGCATGCGGCTGCGCACCGATCTGATGGACGACGGCCCCGACCGCGACAAGATCCGCCAGGACCTGGACGCGATGAACCTGCTGGTGCGCGAAGGCGTGACCTATGCGCGCACGCTGCACGGCGCGACCGAGGCGCCGTGCCGCATCGACGCCGACGCGCTGTTCGAGAGCCTGGTCGCCGACTACGAAGACGCCGGCGAGCGGGTGGCGCTGGAAGGCCGCGCCGGCGCACCGATCGTGTCGCGGCCGAACGCGCTGCGCCGCATCCTGATGAACCTGGTCGACAACGCGTTGTCGTTCGGCAGCGAGGTCGGCCTGCGGGTGCAGACCGACGGCACGCGGCTGACGCTGTCGGTGCTCGACGACGGACCGGGCATTCCCGACGACCAGCTGGAAGCGGTGCTGAAGCCGTTCTACCGCCTCGAAGGCTCGCGCAACCGCAGCACCGGCGGCACCGGGCTGGGGCTGGCGATCGCGCACCAGCTGGCGATCGCGATGGGCGCGCAGCTGAGCCTGCACAACCGCAGCGCCGGCGGGCTGGAAGCCCGGCTGGTGCTGCCGCTGGGCTGATCCCGATTCCTTGATGACGTTGACCTCGACGGAGCGACCGCCATGCCGGGTCGTCACGCTGAACGAGGCCGGACGCTGGGCGGCGATCTTGCTGCTCGCGGTGTTCGGATCGACGCTGCTGCGGCCGGGGCTGGCGGATCGGCTGAGCCGGCCGGTGGTGGCGCTCGGCACGAAGTTGAAGCGCTCGCTGCACGCGGGTGAATGGCTGCGGCGAGCGGCGGGTGTCGCGGTGCTGGCGGGCGTCGGCGCGATCGCCGCCGGGTTGGACACCGGCGTGCCGAGCCGGTTGTCGCCGGCGGGGACGACCGGGTGGGAGCAGGCGCTGGTGGACAAGGTCCACCGGCCCGCACACTGAGCCGGCGAGCGCATCGCCGGCACGGATCAGCGGCTCAGCTTGATCCAGTTCAAATTCCACCCACCCTGCAGCGCCTTCACCGCGATCTGCTGCTGCCCGGCGCTCAGCTGCACCTGGTGCGAGACCGTGGTCCAGTTCTGCCAGCCGCCGGTCGCCGGCACGCCGAGGCTGCCGTACACCTGCGTGCCGCCGGCGCGCTCCAGTTGCAGCACGCCACCGCCGCTCTGGCTCGCGACGCGGTACTGCACGGTCCACGTGCCGCTGCTCGGCACGTTGACGTCCCACACCACCCAGTCGTTGGCGTCGATGTAGCCCAGGTTCTGCCCGCCTTCGGTGCAGGCTTCGGCCGTCATGCCCTGCATCACCGCGTAGTTCTCGGCCTCCAGCGTGATCGCCGCGCCGGTCAGCAGCGGCGTGCGTGCGAAGGTCGCGTCGTTGCGGTCGAGGTCGCTCGCGATGCCCTCCACGTACAGCAGCGAGTTGCGGTGGCGCAGGTAGCGGCCCGGGAAGTTCCACGATTCGAACGAGGTCGCGCCGGCATTCGCGAGGCCCGCGCGCTGGTTGAAGGTGGCGTCCTGGCGGAACAGCGTCGAGTTGTCGTTCGCGTCGAGCCAGACCTCGCCGTTGCGGTGGCGCAGGTAGCTGTTCGGGTAGTTCACCGACTGGAACGACACGCCGCCGCCGGCCAGGCCCGGCACCATCGTCCAGTTGCCGTCGGCGACCGGCGACACGCTGCCGGCCGGGTCGATGCGGCCACGGCTCGCCTGGTGGCGGATCACGTTGCCGTTGATGTTCTGGCTGGTCCAGGCCGCTTGCGTCGTCGTCGCGGTGCCGGGCTGGTAGACCCGCACGTAGTCGACCAGCATGCGCGCTGGCAGCGCGCCTTCGTCGATGTTGAAGCCAGGCCAGTTGCCGCCCACCGCCATGTTGAGCAGCAGGAAGAAATCGCGCTGGAACTCGTCGGTGCCGCCGGCGTTGTTGCCGATGTCGATCACGTGGTACTGCGTGCCGTCGATGAACCAGCGGATCGTCTTCGGATCCCACTCCACCGCGTACACATGGTAGTCCTGGATGCTGGTGGCCATGTGGCCGCCGTACGACGCGTGGCTGCCGTCGTTGGCCTGCCAGTGCACCGTGCCGTAGACGTCGGCGCCGGTGTTGATCTGCTCCATGATGTCGATCTCGCCCGAGGCGGGCCAGCCGACCGTGGAGATGTTGCTGCCCAGCATCCAGAACGCCGGCCAGGTGCCCAGCTTGCCCGGCAGCGCGATGCGCGCTTCCATGCGGCCGTACTTGAAGCTCTTCCTGCCCTGCGTCTTCATGCGCGCCGAGGTGTAGCGCATGCCGCCGAAGTCTTCGCGCTTGGCCGTGATGACCAGCGCGTCGTTCTCGACCGTCGCGTTCTCGCGCCGGTAGTACTGCTGTTCGTTGTTGCCCCAGCCGCCCGAGCCGGTGCCGGTCTCGAAGACCCAGTCGGGGCCGATGCTGCCGTGGAATTCGTCCTGCCATACCAGCTGCCAGTTCTGCGCGAGCGCGAACGGCGCGCTGAGCAGGCCCAGCAGCAGCGCAAGGAAGAGACGCAATTTCTTCATGGGTTGTCCTCCAACGAAATGTGTGTGGCGATCGGCGCGGCTGCCGGGCACTCTGACGGCACCCATCGCCGGATCCTAGCGGCTTTGCAAGCGGTTTCATACCGCTGCACTTTGCAACGCGCCGCGGGGCGCCATGCCGTGGTGGCACGATGGGGGTCCACATCACTCATCAGGGGAAACACCATGAACGCCACCCACACCAGATCGGGCATCACGGCCGAGCGCATCGCGAAGAAGTTCCAGGGCCTGGCCCAGGCCAACGGCTGGGGCGACAACGAGGACGTGAAGGCCTTCGGCGCGCTGCTCGAGACCTTCTCGGAAGCGATCGACGGCGAGATCGATGCGCTGAAGGTCCAGCTGACCGACGTGGCCGCGCAGGTGCGCAAGCTGATGCCGCCGGCATGACCTGACGCGCGCGCCGCCGGCACCGATTGGTGCCCGGCGGTCAACACCGCGGTCCCTGCCGCAGGCCTACCGCGGCGCGCACCCCGCTCCTACGATCTGCCCATTCCGCACTCCGCAGAAACCGGGCACCCCAGCCGCTCTGGGGACACGAAGGAGCATGTGATGACCCAACGCATCAACTACGTTCACGAGGCGCCTGAACTCTTCAAGAAGTTCGTCGCGTTCAGCACCGCGGTGAAGGACGGCACGATCGAGGAGAAGATCCACGACCTGGTCTCGATCCGCGCATCGCAGCTCAACGGCTGCGGCTTCTGCGTCGACATGCACATCAAGCAGGCGACGATCCACGGCGAGCGTCCGCTGCGCCTGCACCACCTCGCCGTCTGGCGCGAATCGACGCTGTTCGAACCGCGCGAGCGCGCCGCGCTGGCCTGGACCGAGGCGCTGACCACGCTGGGCGCGCAAGGCGTGCCCGACGACCTGTACGAGCGCGTGCGCGGCCAGCTGTCCGAGAAGGAGCTGACCGACCTGACCTACGCCGTGATGAACATCAATGCATGGAACCGCATCAACGTCGCGTTCCGCACCGTGCCGGGCTCGTCCGACGCCGCGTTCGGCCTCGACAAGGCCCGGCTGGCCTGATCACGCGAAGTCGAGCGCGCGCATCTCGGTGGTCATGTGGTCGATGAACACCCGGATGCGCGCCGGCAACTGGTGGCGGCTCAGGTAGCACAGGTAGTGGCCGCCGTCGTCCGGTGCCTGGCCCCCCAGGCAGGCCACCAGCCGGCCGCTGCGCAACAGCTCGCCGGCCTGGTAGGCGGCCACCTGCGCGAGGCCCTGGCCGTCCAGCGCGGCCTGCAGCACCAGGTCGGCATCGTTGAAGGTGTGCTGCGACGACGGCACCAGCTTGCGCGGCTGGCCGTCGACCTTGAACTCCCAGTCGCGCACCCGCCTCGACGCCAGCCGCAGGTTGATGCAGCGGTGTGCCGCCAGCTCGTCGACGCTGCGCGGCAGGCCGTGCTCGCGCGCGTAGCCCGGCGACGCGACCACCCGCAGGCGCATCGGGATCAGCTGTTTCGCGATCACCTGGCTGTCGTCCAGCCGGCCGTCGCGGAAGGCCACGTCGATGCCATCGCCGGTGAAATCGGCCGGGCGGTCGTCGAGCCGCAGGTCGAGCGCGATCTCCGGGTAGCGCGCCTGGAAGCCGCGCAGCAGCGGCGCCACCACCTTGCGGCCGAAGCCCACCGTCGACGCGATGCGCAGCGGCCCGCGCGGCGGGCCCTGGCGCAGTTCACGCATGTCGTCCAGCGCCTGCTGGATGTGGTCGACGCCGACCCGGCAGTTCGCATGGAACAGCTCGCCCTCGCGCGTCAGCGCGGTGCTGCGCGTGGTGCGGTGGAACAGCCGGGCGTCGAGCTGGGCCTCCAGCTTCTGCACGCTGCGGCTGACCGCCGAGCGGCCGATGCCGAGCCGGTCGGCGGCTTTCGCGAAGCTGCCGGCGTCGACGACGGCGATGAAGGCGACCACGCCGGCATAGCTGGCCGCGAAACTGGCGGCCAGCGTGTCGCCGGCCGAGGGTGAAGCGAGCGGGTTCAAGGTGTCCATGCCCTGTAGAACACGCGAGCCCCAAGTCTTGTGACACGCCACTGAAAAAAGATTGGTGCGCGGCGGGCAACAGCGTGGTCCCTGCCGCAGGGCTTCCGGCGGCGGCAGCCGCTGCCTAGCATCCCCTCCACCCTGCAACCCCTGAAAGTCCCCCATGAAGATCGTCGTGATCGGCGGCTCCGGCCTGATCGGCAGCAAGCTCGTGCAACGCCTCGCCCGCAGCGGCCACGAGGTGCTGGCCGCCTCGCCCAACTCCGGCGTCAACACGCTGACAGGCGTCGGCCTGCCCGCTGCGCTGGCCGGCGCGAAGGTGGTGGTCGACGTGTCGAACTCGCCGTCGTTCGCCGACGACGCGGTGATGAGCTTCTTCCAGACCTCGACCCGCAACCTGCTGGCCGCGGCCGCCGCCGCCGATGTCGGGCACCTCGTCGCGCTGTCGGTGGTCGGCACCGAGCGGCTGCAGGCCAGCGGGTACTTCCGCGCCAAGCTCGTGCAAGAGGCGCTGATCAAGGCCTCGCCGCTGCCGTACACGCTGGTGCACTCGACGCAGTTCTTCGAGTTCCTCGGCGGCATCGCGCAATCGGGCACCGAGGCCGACGGGCAGACGGTGCGGCTGTCGCCGGCCTGTGTCCAGCCGATCTCGTCCGACGACGTGGCCGATGCGATGCACGACGTGGCGCTCGGCAAGCCGCTGCGCACGACGGTCGAGATCGCCGGGCCGGAACGCATCGGGCTGGCCGAGATGGTGCGCCGCTATCTGGCCGCCAAGGGCGACCCGCGGCGTGTCGTCGACGACCCGCACGCGCGCTACTTCGGTGCCCAGATCGACGACCGCACGCTGGTGGCCGGCGACGACGCGCGCCTCGGCACGGTGCCGTTCGCGCAGTGGTTCGCCGCGCAGGCATCGACGCCCGCGCCGACGTAGCGCGGGGCCGGGTTGCCACAGAATGGGTCCCTCGAACGCCTTCGCCCGATGGACACCGCCTCGCTCACCTTCAACAGCCTGCGCCCCCGGCTGCGCGGCATCGCCTACCGCATGCTCGGCTCGCTGGCCGAGGCCGAGGAGGTGGTGCAGGACACCTGGCTGCGCTGGCACGAGGCCGGCTACGTCGCGCGCGACGACCCGACCGGCTGGCTGGTCACCGTCGCGACCCGCTTGTCGATCAACCGGCTGCGCGCCGCGAAGGTCCAGCGCGAGCACTACGCCGGCCTGTGGCTGCCCGAGCCGGTGCTGACCGATTCGCCCGATTCGCCGGAGCAGATGCTGGAGCGTGCCGACAACCTGTCGGTCGCCTTCCTGCTGATGCTGGAGCGGCTGACGCCCGAGGCGCGCGCGGCCTTCCTGCTGCGCGAGGTGTTCGATGCCGACTACGACGAACTGGCCAGCGCCATCGGCAAGAGCGAGGCCGCCTGCCGCCAGCTGGTGCACCGGGCCCGCGTGCAGTTGCGCGAGGAGCGGCCTCGCTTCGAGGTGTCGCCCGACACGCACCGGCGTTTGCTCGGCCGTTTCGCGCAGGCGCTGACCGGCGGCGATTTCTCGGCGCTGAAGGCGATGCTGGCCGAGGATGCCGAGCTGATCGGCGACGGCGGCGGCAAGGTGCCGAGCTTCGGGCGGCCGATGCTGGGCGGCCAGCGCATCGCGCAGCTGCTGTTCTCGGCCAACCTGCGGTGGAAAGACGAGCTGCGCATCGAGCTCGCGCTGATCAACGGCGAATGGGGGCTGCTGCGCTTCTTCAATGGAATGCTCGAATCGGCGCAGTCGTGCGAGACCGACGGCGAGCGCATCGTGCGCATCCACGTGCAGCGCAATCCGGACAAGCTGGTGCGGGTGGCGAAGGCATTCGGGGGGTGCTGACGGCACCTTGTTATGTCGTGAAACGCCACATAAGATGACGGCATGGCCAAATCGATCCGCGTCTCCGACGGCGTCTATGAACTTGCTGCTGCGGCGGGCGAGGCGGTGCACCGCTCGCTGGCAGAGCAGGTCGAGTACTGGGTCCGCCTGGGAGCGGCTCTCGACGCGGCCGGCATCACGATGGAAGAATCGCTGCTCTTGCTGCAGGGCGATCCATCCGTCAAGGACCGGATCCTGGCCCACGTCACGTCGACCCCTGGCAAGACCCGCCGGCGCAAGATCTACACCGGCGCATCGTCGATCACCGCCAGGAAGGCGGAATTCGAGCGCGCCGTCGAGCGCGGTGAACGCGATCCGGAGAGCCTGTTCCTCTTCTCCCGCGAACGGGTGAAGGCCGCCAAGGTCGCCGAGCGCCTGCCCGCGAAGCCGGGCAAGGGATGGTGACACGGCGCAGGGCCGCCGAAACACCATGGCATTTGGTGGAGAAACTGCTGAGCGTCTGCGACGACAACGAGGTGCTCGTCGGCGGCCAGGCGCTGATGTTCTGGGTGGCCCGGTACGGCCTGAGCGTACCGAAGCAGTTGCCGGTCATCTCGCAGGACGCCGACTTCCTGACCCAATCGCCCACCGCGACCGACTCCGTCGAGAAGTTCGCGCGAGCCATTCACGGCAAGGCCCGCTTTGCGCGACGCCAGGCGCCTCACGTCGCTGGTGGGGCAGGTCGAGCTCGATCTCTCGGCCGAGGAGTTCGTCAACGTCGACGTGATCTTCAAGGTGATCGGCCTCGACGCGAAGAAGGTCTTGCAACGCGCGATGCACATCGAGTTCGGCCAGCACGGTTTCCTGGTGATGCATCCACTCGACCTGCTGTGCAGTCGCACGGCCAACTTGCACGAGTTACCTGACAAGAAGAACGAGAAGGGTGCGCTACAACTCGGCTTGGCCATCTCCGTCGCACGCGAGTTCCTCCGCGAGACGGCCGCGGGGATTGCCCCTGCTGACACCGCCGCCGGCCGCAGCCCCCTCCAACCGCTGGTCTCGGAAATCGAGCGCCTGGCCCTCAGCGATGCCGGCCGCAAGGTCGCCGCGCGCTGGCAGCAGCATGGCCGACGCGATCGACCCGAGCCTGATCCTGGCCGGCCCGTTCTGGTCGCGCAAGTGGCCGACGCTGCGGGCCCTGATGTCGGCCGGGCACGCCGCCCGGTTCACGCCGCCCGGTTGAGCGCGCTCACTGCACGCCGGGTGTCACGCTGAACCAGTTCAGGTTCCAGCCGCCGCTCTGCGCCTTGAAGCCGAACTTGTGCGTGCCCGCGGTCAGCGTCAGCGTGGCCTTGATCGTCGTCCAGTTCTGCCAGCCGCCGGTGGCCGGCACCGAGACGGTCGCATACACCGGTGCGCCGCCGGCCTCCTCGAACGAGAACCAGCCGCCGCCGTTCAGGCTCGCGACGCGGAACGCGATCGTGTAGGTGCCGGTGCTGGGCACCGTGATCGGCGTGCCGGCGTACGACAGCCAGTCGCCGGCGTCGATGTAGCCGACCGACTGGCCGCCGCCGCTGTCGGTGGTGGCCTCGGTCTGCACGCCGCTCATCTGCGAGAAGCTGCTGGCCTTCACCGTCGCGAGCGGCGTCGAACCGCTGCCGTCGGCCCGCTCCACCTGCAGCCAGTTCAGGTTGAAGCCGCCGGTCTTCGTCGACACGCCGAGCACCTGCTTGCCGGCCTTCAGCGCGACCACGTGCGACACCGTCGACCAGTTCTGCCAGCCGCCCGTGCCGGCGATGTCGACCGTGCCGAACACCGGCGTGCCGCCGCCCTGCTCCAGCTGCAGGCTCGCACCGCCGGCGGCCGCCGCGACGCGGTACGAGACGCGGTAGTTGCCGTCGGCCGGCACGTCGACCGCATAGGTCATCCAGTCGCCTGCGTCGATGTAGCCGAGGTTGCTGCCACCGTCCGCATCGGTGGTGGTTTCGACCTGCACGCCCGACATCTGGCACCAGCTCTCGGCCTGCAGCTTCGCTGGCAGCGCGGTGTTGGCGCAGGCGGCCGGCGGCGGCGTGCCGCCCCAGCCGCGCACGATGCTGCGCGCGAGCTTGCCGGACGCGGTCAGCGCCGATTCCGGCCAGCCGCCGGTCGAGCTCGCACCCGAGGCGAGCGCGGCCGAGCCTTCCGGCGCATCGTCGAGCGCCCAGTTGGCATTGCTCAGGTTGTGGGCCTTCATGAAGGCGACCCAGGCATTGGTCTCGTCGGTGGCGACGCCGCCGTTGCCGTCGGCATTGACCGAGCCCCATTCGGTGACGAACAGCGCCAGGCCGTTGGCCATCGCCGTGCTCGCCTTGTCGCGCAGGAACTGGCCGTGCGTGCCGGCATAGAAGTGCAGCGTGTAGGCGATGTTCGCGTAGCCGGTGATCGGGTCGCGCGACGCCACGTCGGCGTCCTGCGACCAGTTCGGCGAGCCGACGATGACCAGGTTGTCGGGGTCGATCGCGCGGATCGCGCCGATCACCGCCTGCGCATACGGCTTGACGTTGCCGCTCCAGCTCGCGTCGTTCTTCGGCTCGTTGTAGATCTCGTAGATGACGTGGTTGTTCTTGCCGTAGGTGCGCGCCATCTCCTGGAAGAACTCGATCGCCTGCGCCTGGTACTGGTAGGCGTAGTGCGAATGCCAGTCGATGATCACGTACAGGTCGTTCGCGATCGCCGCGTCGACCACTGCCTTCAGCCGCGCCTTGTTCGACGCCGGGTCCTGCAGGTAGCCGCCGGCTTCGTCCACGCCCATCGCCGCGCGCACGACCGTGGCCTTCCAGTCCGACTTCAGCCAGCCCACCGTGCTCGCGTTGTAGAAGCGCGCACCCGGCCAGCCGTTGTTGCTCCAGTAGTAGCTGACGCCCGACAGGCTGCCGGGCGTGCCCCCCACCAGCAGCTGGTTGCCGCGCACCGACAGCGCCGGCACGTCGGCCAGCGCGGGGCCGGCCGCGGCCGCCGACAACAGCGCGGCGGCGAGGACTGCACGCCACGACGACACGGAATTCCTGTTCGACACCATCACGCTCCCTTTCGTTTGAAACCGTTTTCAAAATTGAAGGCCGAGGGTAGGCGAGATTCCGCGCCGGAGGTGTCCAGCCCGCGGTAACAGCGGGTTTCAGTGCGCTGGTTTCGGTGAGCGATCCGCTGCGCTAGAGTGCGCGCGATGGTCGATCGCCGTCTCCACGAACCGCTGGTCGCGCCCGGCCGGGTCACCGCCACCTTCACGAAGCCGGAGGTGGCTGCGCTGGTCGCGCAGTGGCTCGAGGTCTTCGGCCTCGACCGCTTCGGCGTCAACACACGCGCCTACCTGTGGCATGTCTTCAGCAACGAGCGCTACCCGAATGTGTCGGGCGAGGCGGCGCAGGCCGCGTACGACCAGCAGCAGGCGCCCGGCTACATCGTGCTGTCGAATGACCGCGACCTCGCGTTCACCACCGACCAGCGCCCGGTGCGGGCGATGCTGCGCGACTACCAGGTCTTCCCGCCGAACCTCGCGTGGACGATGTCGTTCACGCACGAGGACGGCTGGCTCGGGCCGTACTTCGCGAAGCACCCGCAGTACGACACGCTGAACGCCGCCAACCTGGCGAAGCTGCAGAAGGCGCGCGACATCGAGGCCGCGCGGCGCAAGGGCTGGTTGTGAGCGCGAGGCAGCCGGGAGCGGGCCGCGTGGAGTTCCGCTGCTGCGTCACCAGGTCGACGCCGGCGGCGTGCGATGCCCGGTCCAGCGCTCGATCACCGACGCCAGCATCGCGGTGCTGACCGGCTTCGTGACGACGTCGTTCATGCCGGCCTCCAGGCAGCGCTCGCGGTCGCCGTCGAGCGCGTCGGCGGTCAGCGCGACGATCGGCGTGTAGCCGCCCTGCTCGCGCTCCCACGCACGGATGTGGCGCGCCGCGTCGTGGCCGTCCATCACCGGCATGTGCAGGTCCATGAAGATCAGGTCGTGCCGGAACGCCTGCGCGGAGCGGAATGCGGCGGCACCGTCGGCCGCGATGTCGACCTCGCAGCCCAGCTTCACCAGCATGCTGTGCAGCACCATCTGGTTGACCGGGTCGTCTTCGGCCAGCAGCACGTGCGCACGCAGCGGGCCGCGCGGCGCGGCCGGTTCGGCGGCCTGCGCGGTGGGCGACGGCGACGGCGTCGCGGTCGACTTCTTCATCGCCAGCTCGACCCAGAAGGTCGAGCCGACGCCCGGTTCGCTGCTGACACCGATGTCCCCCCCCATCAATTCCACCAGCTGCTTGACGATCGCGAGGCCGAGCCCGCTGCCGCGGTGGCGGCGCGTGCTGCTGCCGTCGACCTGCGTGAATGCATCGAAGATCAGCCCGAGCTGGTCGGCCGGGATGCCGATGCCGGTGTCCTCGACCCGAAAGCGCAGCCGCACCGCTTGCGGCGTGTCCTCCTGCAGCGTGACCACCAGCGCGACGGTGCCGCGCTCGGTGAACTTGATCGCGTTGTGCAGCAGGTTGACCAGCACCTGGCGCAGCCGCACCGGGTCGCACTCGACGACGGCCGGCAGCCCGGTCGGCAGCGAGCAGTTCAGCGTGACCGGCTTGTCGCGGCCGGCGAAGCTCATCAGCTCGACGGTCTCGGCAGCCAGCGCGCCCACGTCGACCGCGGTCGGGTGCAGCGTGAGCTTGCGGGCCTCGATGCGCGACAGGTCGAGCACGTCGTCGATCAGCGCGAGCAGCGCCATCGCCGAGCGGTGCGCCGTCTTCGCATAGCGGTGCTGCTCGGGCTGCAGCGCGGTGGACAGCAGCAGTTCGGTGGTGCCGAGGATGCCGTTCATCGGCGTGCGGATCTCGTGGCTCACCATCGCGAGGAACTGCGACTTCGCGCGGCTCGCCTGCTCGAGGCTGTCGACCAGCTCTCGCGCCGAACGCACCGCGACGCGCATGCGGTTGCGCAGCCGCTCGATCACCAGGCCGGTCACTGCCAGGTACGCGCCGAGCACGTACATCGTCGCGGCGATCGCCAGCCGGTCGATCCATTGCACCGCGGCCGGCTCGTAGACCCACAGCCACAGTGCGTAGACCAGGTAGGCCACCACCGTGACATGGTTGAACCAGAACGCGCGCCGGAAGCCGAAGCCGACCTGGTCGGCCACCCGCATCAGCAGCAGGTAGGCGAAGAACAGGTTCGACTTCTCGAGGTAGTGCAGGTTCGCGATCCACACCAGCACGTCGACATGGAACAGCAGCATGGCCAGGTCGAGCCGGCCGGTGCGCTGCCAGCCCCAGCGCAACGCGATCCAGCCGAGCCCGGCGTACAGCAGGTTGATGCCGATCAGCGCCAGCTGCGGCGGCGCCAGCGCGGTGCCTTCGCGCCCCGCCTGCAGCACCACCATCAGGCAGACGATCACGAAGCCGATCGTGCGGATCGCGGGGATCTGGACCGTGTGGACGCGGCGCGCGTTGCCGGCCTTGCGCGCAGCCAGCTCGCCGGCCTCGAGCATGAGGCCGGGCTCGTCGCCGGGACCGGGGGCTGTCGTCTCCACGTCGCGCCTTTGCTGCGTCAGCGGTCGCTGGTTTGCGGACGATGGTACGCGTCCTACAGCGCCGCAGGGCAGCGCTTGCGGCCTTTGGTAGCCTCGTTTGCAGCCGCTCATCCTCCAGAGTGAGGATGCGGCGCCGCCCGGCCCCTGGTGCGTTGACGCGGTGCGACGCCGCCGCTAGGATCGCCGCCTCCCCTCACCCTGCCTGGCAGACCGATGCGCCGCTGAGCCTTTCCTTCGAACGCCGTTCCACGCCCTTCATGCGGCGTGGCGTGCCTGCTTCCTCGGAAGCTTCCTCGGAAAGCCAGCCATGTCATCGATCTCCACGGGCCGACGC
Organism: Rhizobacter sp. SG703; assembly: GCF_012275445.1. Lineage (GTDB taxonomy): Bacteria > Pseudomonadota > Gammaproteobacteria > Burkholderiales > Burkholderiaceae_C > Rhizobacter. The sequence continues at coordinate 316,373 of NZ_JAAZQK010000004.1, forward strand.
CCGTCCGGGGCGCATCCGTCCGCCCCTTCTGCTTCGTCCTTCGCTTTTCAGCTGCACGACCTGCAATGGCGCACGCCCGACGGCCGCTCGCTGTGGTCGGTCCCGTTGTCGCTGGCGATCGGGCCCGGGCGGCTTGGCATCGTCGGGCGCAACGGCGTCGGCAAGAGCGTGCTGGTTCGACTGCTGACCGGCGACCTGGCCCCGTCGGAGGGATGCGTCGAACGTGCCGGCCGCGTGCACCTGGTGTCGCCGCCGTTGCTCGCGCACGATCCGCGTCGCGTGGCCGATGCGATGGGCGTGGCCGGCGCGCTGGCGGCCGTCGACCGCCTTGCCGCAGGCCTCGCGACAGCCGACGACCTGCTGCTCGCCGACGGCCACTGGGACTTGCCCGCGCGCATCGCGCAAGGGCTCGCCGACGCCGGCCTGCCTCGCCTCTCGCCCGACACGCCGATGGCCGCGCTCAGCGGCGGCGAGCGCATGCGCGTCGCGCTGGCCGGCGCGATGGTGGCCGACGCCGACACTCTGGTCCTCGACGAGCCGACCAACCACCTCGATGCACCGGCGCGCGCATGGCTGCAGCGCTGGCTGAGGCAGTGCAAGCGCACCGTGGTGCTGGTCAGCCACGACCGGCCGCTGTTGCGCGCGGTCGACCGCATCGTCGAGCTCGGACCGCGCGGCCTGTCGGTCTACGGCGGCGACTACGCGCTGTACGCCGCCCAACGCGACGCCGAAGCGGCAGCCGCCGACGCTGCGCTCGCCCGTGCACGCGCCGAGCGCGACACGGTGCTGGCCCGGTTGCGCCGCGAGCACGACGCGCGGCAGCGCCGGCAGGCGCAGGCACGCGAGAGCGCGCGCAGCGCGAACCTGTCGGCGATCGCGATCAACGGCATGCGCGAAACGGCCGAGGCGACCCAGGCGCGCGACATGAAGCGCGACGCCGGCACGCGCGGCGCGCTCGACGCGGCGGTGCGGGACGCCGCGCGCCGCGTCGCGCACGCGCCGGCGGTGTTCGTCGCGCTGCCCGCCAGCCGGGTCGTGCCCGGCAAGCGGGTGCTGCGCCTGGACGGCCTGCAGCTTCCGCACGGCGACGCGCCGCTGTGCGACGGCTCGGTCAGCGGCCCGGCGCGCATTGCGCTGACCGGCCCGAACGGCTGCGGCAAGAGCACGCTGCTGCGCGTGCTCGCCGGGCTGCTCGCGCCAGCCGCGGGCAGTGCGACGCTGCATGTGCCGTTCGCGATGCTCGACCAGGACGGCGCGGCCTCGCTGCCAGCGCAGCGGTCGCTGCTCGACCACCTGCGCATGCTCGACTGTCCGCTGCCGCCCGGCGAGCTGCGCACGCGGCTGGCCCAGCTCCGGCTGGATGCGGCGCGGGTCGTGCTGCCGATGGGCGCGCTGAGCGCGGGCGAACGCCTGAAGGCCGCGCTCGCCTGCGCGCTGTGGCGCCGCGAGCCGGCCTGCCTGCTGTTGCTGGACGAGCCGACCAACCACCTCGACCTCGACAGCACGCTGGAACTGCAGCGCGCGCTGCAGGATTTCGAAGGCGCGTTGCTGGTGGCCAGCCACGATGCGGAGTTCGTCGAGGCGCTGCGGCCATCCCACCGATGGCAGTGGCCGACCCGCGCTCACTGCGCCAGCGCGGCCGGCACCTGCTGAACCAGATGGTCGACCAGCGCGCGCACCGACGGCAGCATGCCGCGGCGGCTGACGAACACCAGGTGGATCGCCTGCTCGGGCGTGCTCCAGTCTTTCGCGACGTGCACCAGCGTGCCGCCCTGCAGCCCCCGCCAGGCCACCCGCAGCGGCAGCAATGCCACGCCCACGCCGCCGACCGCCGCCTCGTACTGCACCGTGAAGTCGGAGCACAGCAGCCGCGGCCGGTGCGGCAGCCGGCATTCGGCCCCTTGCGACGAGACCAGCGACCACACCTGCTGGCCGCCCTCGCGCTGGCCGCCGATGGTGTCGAAGGGCTCGACCTGCGTCGGTGCGTCGATGGCCGGCCGGCCGGCGAGGTACGACGGGCTCGCGACCAGCACCATGCGGCCGGACGCGATGCGCCGCGACACCAGGCCCGGGTCCTCGAGCCCGGTGTCGCGCACGCGCAGCGCGAGGTCGATGCGCTCCTCGATCAGGTTGACCAGCCGGTCGGTCGATTCGATCTCGACCCGCACCTTCGGGTGCTGGCACATGAAGTCCGCGACGATGCGGGCGACGTGGAACTGCGCGATCGCGACCGGGCAGGTCATGCGCACGGTACCGGCCGGCGATGCGCTGAGCTGCTCGACCGCATGCTGCGCCGCTTCGGCCTCGACCAGCATCGCGGCGCAGTGCGCGTAGAACACCTGGCCGGCTTCGGTGAGCGACAGCCGCCGCGTGCTGCGCTGGAACAGCCGCACGCCCATGCGTTCTTCCAGCAGCGAAATGCGCCGGCTGAGCTTGGATTTGGTGATGTGGGTGATGCGCTCGGCCGCGCTGAAGCCGCCGTGCTCGACGATCAGCGCGAAGTAGCGCAGGTCGTTCAGGTCCATCGATTAAGCACGTTCATAGAACAATGAGTCCTGAAAAGGCCGTCTTATCGGAGATTGGGATCGCGAATATCGTAACTCCCGTGCTGCAACCGCCCCGCACCGGGGCATTCACCGAAGGAGTCACGACACATGGAACCCCGCCTCGATTTCTACCAGGCCGGCCCCGATGCGATGAAGGCGATGGGCGCGCTCGAACGGCGCATCGCGACCTGCGCCCTGGAGAAGCCGCTGGTCGAGCTGGTGCGGCTGCGCGCCTCGCAGGTCAACGGTTGCGCCTACTGCGTGGACCTGCACGCCGCCGATGCGCTGAAGGCGGGCGAAGACCCACGCCGGCTGGCGACGCTGTCGGTGTGGCACGAGGCGCCGTTCTTCAGCGACCGCGAGCGTGCCGCGCTGGCCTGGACCGAGGCGCTCACGCGCGTCGCCGACTCGCACGTGCCCGACGCGGTGTGGGCGCAGGTCCGCCCGCAGTTCACGCCGGAGGAGATCGTCGACCTGACGCTGCTGGTCTCGACGATCAACGCCTGGAACCGGTTCGCGATCGCGTTCCGCAAGCTGCCGGCGTGACGGCGCTCACTTGCGTTCGAGATCGTCCGGCGCAACGCCCGACGCCGCCGGCTCCGCCGGGCCGATGGTGCGCGTGACGAGCTCGCGGTAGATGCCGCCGGCGGCGGCGCTGCCGCTGGTCGTGCCCTGCCCTTGCATGCGGGCTTCGCAGTCCTTGCGATCGTCGATCGGCAGCGCCGCGCAACGCTTCGTCGCGTTGCGCGCCAGGCTGGGATCGGCCTCGGGCAGCCGGCCACCCTGCGACGCGGCGAGCGCGGCGCGGGCCTCCTGCATGCAGGTCGCACGGTCCTGGTTGGAGCGGCCGCTGTTGCAGACGGCGCTGTCGTGCTCGAAGCGGGCGCGGGCCGATTGCTGGGCGGCCTTGTCGGCGGCCATCGCCGCGGGCGCGGCGAGCACGATCAACGGTGCCAGCGCGAGCGAGCGAATCAACGTGGAGGTCTTCATCAACGGCTCCTTCAGTGTGGATCGCTGAAGTCTGGGCACCGGCGGCCACAGCGTCTGTCGGACGGCGGGCCGAAGGCTGCGCAGGATCCGCCTACGCGGCTTGCTTACCTCGCGTTGCGGACCCGCGCAACGGATGCGCGAAAATCGCCCGATGCCACACACCACCACGCTCAACGCCCTGCTGGCGACCCTGCTTGCCGCCAGCGCTGCCACCGCTGCGGCGGCCACGCCCACCGCCAGTGCCACGTTGCTCGCCCGCTCGACGCTGGTCGGCGTGCAGGCCGCGATGCGCGAGGCCCGGGCCGGCAACAAGATCGGCGTCGACGCCGCCACCTGCGTGCAGGCGCTGCAGCCCGCGGCGCTCGTGCCGGTCTTCGAGACCGCGGTGAAGGACAACTGGAGCGCCGCCGACGTCGACGCGATCGAGGCCTTCCTCGCGACGCCGGCCGGCCGCAAGTACACCGAACGCAGCGTCGTGCAGGCGCGGCTCGACGCCGGCGAGCCGCTGACGGCGCCGATGCCCGAGTACACCGAAGACGAGCTGGCCGCGCTCAACCGCTTTCGCAAGACGCCGGCCGGTGCGCAGCTGGTGTCGCGCAGCGAGTTCGCGAACGAGCGCTCGCGCAAGGCCATCCAGGCCCGCCTGCTGGAACTGCTGACCGGTTGCCGCGCGGTGCCCTGACGAGGGCTGCTGCGTCAGGTCACTTCGGGCGCTTCAGCACCGCGATGCCGCGTGCCGCGGCCTGCAGCCCCGGCTCGACCTTCGCGAGGTCCACCCGCTCGCTGAAGTGGCGCTGCAGCGGCGTCAGTTCCGCGCGGCGCTTCAGTGCGATGCCGCGCGCGGTCGAACTCAGCGCATTGAAGATCGATTCGCTGGCCGGGCCCCAGGTCCGCGCGTCCTGCAGCAGTTCGCCCGCCGGCAGCTGCGCCGGCGCGCCCGGCAGGCCGGCCGATGCGACGCGCCGCAGCTGGCCGATCCGGGCCGCGAGCGCATCGCTGCGCAGCGAGCCGACCACGCTCAGCACCATCAGCGCGTGCTCGTCGAGCCTCGCGGCACCGCTGCCGGGCCGCCCGCCATCGAGCCGGCCATCGACGTGGGTCACCTCGAGGTCGCTCTCGCGCAGCCGCAACTCGATGGCCTTCATGCCGCTGCCCGGCAGCACGCGCACCTGGAAGCTCGCATCGCCGGCATGGCAGATGCGGTAGAAGCCGTTGTCGGGCCGGATCAGGTGGCTGTCTTCGGTGACCGACTCGCGGATCCTGCGGACCTGTTCGGCCCAATCGGGGGCAACGCGCAGCGTGAACATCATCGGCCTTTCCCTTTCCACGTCCTTGTCGTACGTCGCTGTCCGGTGGTCGGATGCAAGGTCCCCGGACCGGACCTGCCATTGTGGTGGAGCTTGCGTGACAGATGCGAGAACCCGCCCTTCAGGGTGGGTGCCTCGGCGCCCCCCTCCTTGAGGGGGAGCGACAAGCGAATGCGACTTCGTCCTACAGCTCGACGGCCCGATCGGCTCGCGACCGGCGCAGCACCGCGCCCTATCCTCGTCGGATGAAGACACTGGCTTGCGAACGCTGCGGACTGCGCGTGTTCTTCGAGAACGTGGCCTGCGAGCGCTGCGGCGCCGCACTCGGCTTCGTGCCCGACGAACTCGAGATGGGCGCCTTCGAGATCGCGGACGACGGCGCGTGGCAGCGGCTGCGCGACGGCGCCGCGGCGCAGAAGCCCTGCCACAACTACACCAGCGCGCAGGCCTGCAACTGGATGGTGCCGGCCGACAGCGACGCAACGCTGTGCACCTCGTGCCAGACCACGCACATCCTGCCGGCGCTCAGCGAGCCGGACAACCTGGTGTCGTGGCGGCTGATCGAACAGGCCAAGCGGCGGCTGGTCTACAGCCTGCTGTCGCTCGGCCTGCCGGTGCGCAGCAAGGCCGACGACCCCGAGCACGGCGTGTGGTTCGAGTTCCTGCAGGAGCTGCAGCCCGGCCAGCGCGTGATGACCGGCCACGACAACGGCACCATCACGTTGAACGTCAGCGAGGCCGACGATGCGCGCCGCGAGCAGACGCGCACCGAGATGCACGAGCCGTACCGCACGCTGCTCGGCCATTTCCGGCACGAGATCGGCCACTACTACTGGGACCTGCTGGTCGACGGCACGCCGTGGCTGGACGAGTTCCGCACGCTGTTCGGCGACGAACGGGCCGACTACGCGCAGGCACTGCAGGCCCACTATGCGGCGCCGCGCGCCGACTGGCCGGAGCAGTTCGTCAGCGCGTACGCGAGCGCGCACCCGTGGGAGGACTGGGCCGAGTGCTGGGCCCACTACCTGCACGTGCAGGACGGGCTGGAGACCGCGTCGGCCTGGGGCTTGCAGCTCGCGTCGCCGGGCGGTGCGCCGGTGCGCGCGGCGGCGCTGGAATTGCGCGACGGTGCGTTCGCGCCGGCACTGGTCGAGCGCTGGCTGCCGATCTCGCAGTTCATCAACGCGATGTCGCGCAGCCTCGGCTCGCACGACGCCTACCCGTTCGTGGTCCCCGAACCGGTGGTGCGCAAGCTCGACTTCGTGCACCGCGTGGTGACGGCAGCGGGAGCTGCGCCCGGCAAGGCCGCCTGAGCCCTCGCCGCGGGCGGGGTCATTCGCCGAGCCGGCGGCGTTCTTCAAATCATGCAACTCATAATGTTGCATGAAAAGAGACAGCAAGCTTTCCGGCGTCCTGCACGTGCTGCTGCACATGGCCGAGCTGAAGGGCCCGGCCACGTCGGAGTCGCTCGCCGCGGCGATGCAGACGAATCCGGTCGTCGTGCGCCGGCTGATGACCGGCCTGCGCGAAGCGGGCTTCGTCGCGTCGGCCAAGGGGCATGGCGGCGGCTGGGTGCTGTCGTGCCCGCTGGATGAAGTGACGCTCGGCGACATCCACGCGGCGCTCGGCTCGCCGGCGCTGCTGGCGCTCGGCAACCGCACCGAAAGCCCGGGCTGCCTGGTCGAGCAGGCGGTCAACGCCGCGCTCGACAGCGCCTGCCACGACGCCGAGGCGCTGCTGCTGAAGCGGCTCGGGCAGGTCACGCTGGCCGACCTGTCGAACGATTTCCACCGCCGCATGCTGGCCGGCGGCCATTCACCGAAGGACCTGGACCATGCACATGCCCATTGAATCCCCCCATGACGCCATCGTGATCGGCGGCAGCTTCGCCGGCCTGTCGGCCGCGATGCAGCTGGCCCGCGCGCGCCGGCCGGTCTGCGTCGTCGACGCCGGCGCACCGCGCAACCGCTTCGCCGCGCATTCGCACGGCTTCTTCGCACAGGACGGCACGCCGCCGTTCGAGCTGATCGCCGCCGCCCGCGAGCGGCTGCGGGCCTACCCGTCGGTGCGCTTCGTCGACGGCCGCGCGGTCGATGCGCGCCGGGTCGACGACGACACCGGCGGCGGCCAGCGCTTCACGGTGTCGCTCGACGACGGCAGCACGCTCGCCGCGCGCCGCCTGCTGCTGGCGGTCGGCGTGCAGGACGTGCTGCCCGAGATCGACGGCCTGCAGCCCCGCTGGGGCACGAGCGTGCTGCACTGCCCCTACTGCCACGGCTACGAGTTCGGCGGCCAGCGGCTGGGCGTGCTGTACGCCTCGCCCGAGTCGGTGCACCACGCGCTGCTGATCGCCGACTGGGGCCCGGCGACGCTGCTGCTGAATGGCAACGCGATCGACGACGCGTCGAGCGAGCTGCTGCGCCAGCACGGCGTCGCGGTCGAGCCGGCCGTGGTCAGCGGCCTGGAAGGCCCGCTGCCGCACCTCGCCGGCGTGCGGCTGGCCGAGGGGCGACTGCTGCCGCTGGAAGCGATGTTCATCGCGCCGCGCGTGCGCATCGCCGCGCCGCTGGCGTCGGCGCTCGGCTGCGAGATCGTCGACGGCCCGATCGGCTCGATGCTGCGCGTCGACGAGCTGAAGATGACCAGCGTGCCGGGCGTCTACGCGGCCGGCGATGCGGCGCAGATGCGGCACAACGCGACGCTGGCGTCGGCCGACGGCGTGCTGGCCGGTGTCGCGCTGCACCGGTCGCTGGTGGCGGGGCTGGGCGACTGACGGCGCTGCGGGCATGTGGATTGCCGCCTGCCTCGCATCACCGCCGAAAGGACCTTGCCATGACGAAACCCACCGACCGTTCCGCGCCGCCGTCGTACACGCCGGCCAGCACGCCGACCGCGCGCGAGGACCGCCGGCCGGGGCCGCCGCCGAAGGACGACGACAACGCGCTGGAGTCGATCGGCAAGGCGGTCAGCCAGCCGGTGCGCGGCGCGGCCGAGCCGGACGAGAAGCAACAGACGGGCGACGCCGCGAAGAAGCCGCGCTGATCGCCGTCGCGGGCGCCGCGCGGTTGACCCGCATCGCCCGGCGGTGTCGAATGCGCGCCATCGTCACCAGGCCGGGAGTTCCGCGTGCCATCCGATGTTCGTGAGGGTCGTGAGACCGGCGGCACCGATTCCGCCCGGCACGCACTGGCCGGCTTGTGGGAACAGGCCGGCCTGCCGCCCGCCGCGCTCGACCACATCGACGTTCCCGGCAACGCGCCGGTGCTGCCCAGTTCGTTCGCCGTCGCCGATGCGATCCAGGCCAGCATGGCGGCCGCGGCCGGCGCGGCCGCCGAGCTGTGGCACCTGCGCCACGGCCGCCGCCAGCAGGTGCGGGTGCCGCGCGAGCAGGCGGTGCTGGAGAGCTGTGCGCACTTCACGCTCGACGGCCGCGCGCCGCAGGTGTGGGACAAGCTGTCGGGCCTGTACCGCTGCGGCGACGTTGCGGGCGCGCCGGGCTGGGTGCGCCTCCATGCGAACTTCGCGCACCACCGCGACGGCGCGTTGAAGCTGCTCGGCTGCCCGGTCGGCGACCGCACCGAGCGCAGCGCGGTCGAGCAGGCCTTGCGCGGCTGGCGCGCCGGCGAGTTCGAAGACGCCGCGGCGCAGGCCGGCCTGGTCGTCGCCGCACTGCGCAGCTTCGACGAATGGGACCGGCATCCGCAGGCCCTTGCGCTGGCCGACGAACCGGTGGTGCGCATCGACCGCATCGGGGACGCGCGCCCGATCGATGCGCCGCCCTGCACCGCCGCCGACCGCCCGCTGCACGGGATGCGCGTGCTCGACCTGACGCGCATCCTCGCCGGCCCGGTGGCCGGCCGCACGCTGGCGGCCTACGGCGCCGAGGTGCTGCTGCTGAACGCCCCGCACCTGCCCAACATCGAGGCCATCGCCGAGACCAGCCGCGGCAAGCGCTCGGCCCACCTCGACCTGCGCGAGCACGCCGGCCGCGAACGGCTGCAGGCCTTGCTGGCCGACGCACAGGTGTTCGTGCAGGGCTATCGGCCGGGCGGGCTGGCAGCGCTCGGCTTCGGAGCGGCACAACTGGCCGCGCTGCGGCCGGGCATCGTCGCGGTGTCGCTGTCGGCCTACGGCGCGAGCGGGCCGTGGTCGGCGCGGCGTGGATTCGATTCGCTGGTGCAGACCGCCACCGGCTTCAACGACGCCGAAGCCCGTGCCTCGGGTGCCGCGAAGCCGCAGGCGCTGCCTCTGCAGGCACTCGACTACGCGGCTGGCTACCTGCTGGCTTTCGGCGCGCAGGCCGCGCTGTGGCGCCAGGCGCGCGAAGGCGGCAGCTGGCATGTGCAGGTGTCGCTCGCGGGGGTCGGCCGCTGGCTGCGTTCGCTCGGGCGGGTCGACGGCGGCTTGTCCGCCCAGGCACCCGACATCGCGCCCCACCTGGTCAGCGAGCCGTCGGGCTTCGGGCGCCTGGTCGCGGCGCGGCATGCGGCGCAGTTCTCCGAGACGCCACCGCTGTGGCGCTGGCCGTCGATGCCGCCGGGCACGCACGACGCCGTGTGGCCGCCGCGCTGAGCAGGCGGTCAGTCGTCTTCCGCCGCCGCCTTGAACTGCCCCGGCGTCAGCCCGTTGCGCTGCAGCAGCCGGTAGAACTCGGTGCGGTTGCGGTCGGCCAGCCGCGCCGCATCGGCCGCGTTGCCGTCGGTCAGCTTCAGCAGGCCGACCAGGTAGTCGCGCTCGAAGCGCTCGCGCGCCTGCGCATAGGTCAGCACCTCGACCGTCGGCACGCGCAGCGCGCGCTGCACCAGCGTCAGCGGGATCAGTGGCGTGGTCGTCAGCGCGCACACCTGCTCGACCACGTTGTGCAGCTGGCGCACGTTGCCGGGCCAGCTCGCGGTGGTCAGCGCCTTCATCGCCTCGGGCGCGAAGCCGTTGAAGCGCTTGCCGTACTTCTCGCCCAGCGTCGCGAGGAAGTGGTTCACCAGCAGCGGGATGTCGTCGCGCCGCTCGGCCAGCGTCGGCAGGTGCAGCGACACCACGTTGAGCCGGTAGTACAGGTCTTCGCGGAACTGGCCTTCGGCCATCGCGGCGTCGAGGTCGCGGTGCGTGGCCGACAGGATGCGCACGTCGACCGGCACCGCCTGGCTCGCGCCGACCGGGCGCACCGAACGCTCCTGCAGCACGCGCAGCAGCTTGACCTGCAGCGCCGGCGGCATGTCGCCGATCTCGTCGAGGAACAGCGTGCCGCCGTCGGCGGTGACGAACAGGCCGCGGTGGTTGGCCACTGCGCCGGTGAACGAGCCCTTCACATGGCCGAACAGCTCGGATTCGAGCAGGGCCTCGGGGATCGCGCTGCAGTTCACCGCGACGAAGGGCTTCGCGGCGCGCGGGCTGGCGCGGTGGATGGCCTGCGCGAGCAGCTCCTTGCCGCTGCCGCTCTCGCCGCGGATCAGCACGCTGGCGTCGGACGCGGCCACCATCTTCGCCTCGCTGAGCAGCTCGGTCATGCAGCTCGATCGGCTGACGATCGCGGCACGCCAGGCGCCGTCGCCGTCTTCGCCGCGCGGCACCGGCGGCGCGAGCGCCAGCGCCTGGTTCACCTTGTCGAGCAGCGCCTTGCCGTCGAACGGCTTGGTCAGGTAGCTGAACACGCCGCGCGCGGTGGCTTCGACCGCATCGGGGATGGTGCCGTGCGCCGTCAGCAGGATCACCGGCAGCGCCGGGTGGCGCGAGCGGATCTCGTCGAACAGCGCAAGGCCGTCGCGCCCGGGCAGTTGCACGTCGCTCACCACCAGCTGCGGCCGCGCGACGGCCAGTTGCGTCAGCGCCGCCTCGGCCGATTCGACCGAGGTCACGCGGTGGCCGGCCGCGCCGAGCCGCATCGACAGCAGCTTCAGCAGGTCGGGATCGTCGTCGACGAGCAGGATGTTGGCCATCGGAGGCGCGGGCGGCGGGGTCTCAGGGCGCCTTCGGCGCGGGCGCGGTGGGGGCGGCCGACGCGGCCGCCGGCACCGGCGTCACCGGCACCGCGGCGGCGCCCGAGCCGGGACGGGTCGTCATGCTGCGCTCGATCGCCTTCAGCGCTTCGAGCTTCTCGTTGAGCTGCTGCAGCGTGCGCTGCTGGTCGCGGCGCTGCGCGGCCTCGCGGTTGAAGGCATCCTCGAGCCGGCGCTGCTCGCCGATGCGGGCGAGCAGCAGGCGGGCCATCGGCTGCCAGGGTTGCAGCTCGGGGGCGCCGGCCTTCACGACCGATTCGAGCAGTTGCACCGCGCGCGTCACGTCGCCGCCGTTGTGCTGCTGCGAGAGCGCGAGCGCCAGTTCGAGCACCGCGCCGGTCGGCGCCGCCGAAGTGTTCGCGCTGACGATGGCGTTCAGCCGCGTGATCTCGTTGCCGAGGTCGGCCGCCGACATCTGACGCAGCTGCTCGTGGTAGCCGAGGATCTGCCGCGACACCTGGTCGGCCGGCTCGGGCGGGCTCGGCACCATGATCACGACGGCCGACGCAGCCGGCGCCGGCGCGGCGACCGGCGCCGACGCGGCGGGCGCGGGCGGCGGCGGCTCGGCCGGCGGCGTCACGCAGGCGGCCAGCGACATGGCCAGCAGCGACGGGGCCCACAGCGGCGTGCCGAGCCAGGCGGGAGCGCAACGAAGGACGGGACGACTAACGCGCATGGGGCAATTCGATGTGAAAGTGAGCGCCGGAGCTGCCGTCGTCCATCAGTTCGACCTGGCCGCCATGGGCCGTGACGTACTCGTGCACGATCGACAGGCCGATGCCGCTGCCGCGCACCGCGTCGCCCGGCTGGCGTTCGCCGCGGTAGAAGGGCTCGAACACGCGGGCCCGGTCGGCAGCCGCAACGCCCGGCCCCTGGTCGACGATGTCGATGCAGGCGCGACCGGGCACGCGGGTCACGGAAAAACGGATGGTAGCGCCGAGCGGGCTGAAGCGTATCGCGTTCGACAAAAGGTTACCCAGCGCGGTGCCGAGCTTGTCGGCATCGACCTCGGCGCTCAGCGGTTCGCCCTCGACGACCACCGCGAGCTGGCGGGCCTGCCACTGCAGCCGCTGCTGCGCGACCAGGTCCTTGATCAGCGCGGTCAGCTCGGTCTTGCGGCGCACCAGCTGGCGGGCCTCGAACGCCGCGGCGTTGAAGCGCAGCAGGTCTTCGATCTGGCTTTGCAGCACGTGGGTGTTCTGGCGCAGGATGCGCGCGACCTCGCGCTGGTTCTCGCTGAGCTCGCCGGTGACGCCGTCCTCTAGCAGCGAGACGCCTTCGCGCAGCGCGGCCAGCGGCGTCTTCAGCTCGTGCGAGACGTGGCGCAGGAAGCGCGACTTGTCGGAATCGAGCTCGGCCAGCCGCAGCCGCAGCCATTCGAGGCGGCGGCCGAGCAGGCGCACGTCGGTCGGTCCCTGGATGTCGATCGGCTGGTCGAGCCGGTTCTCGCCGAGGCTGACGACCGCGCGCTCCAGCCGCTTCAGCGGCCGCGCGAGCCACAGCCCGAAGCCGAGCGCGAGCACGATCGAGATGCCGATCGCCGCGAGGATCTGCCGGCCGAGCTGGGTGCGGCCGGCCTCGAGCTCGTTCATCAGCACCTGGTTGCGCGCCTCGGTGGCCAGGCGCACCTGCTCGGCGATCGCGGCGTTGATCGACTCGAGCTCGCGGAACGCGGTGGTGACGGTGACCTCGCGCAGCCGGATCGCCGGCTCGGGGCCGCTCAGCTGGGCCTCGATGTCGGCCTCGGTGGCGCGCCAGTCGGCGGCCAGGTTCGACGGGATGCGGTTGTCGGCCAGCCGGGCCAGCGCCGAGGTGGCATCGCGCGCGGCCTCTTCGAAGCGCTGGCGCAGCACCGGGTCGTCGAGCACCAGGTACTGGCGCGCGGCGCGCTCCATCGCGACGGTGCGTTCGGCCAGCACCTGCGCATCGGCGGTGTGCGCGACGGCCTGGCGCGCGCCTTCGCTGCTCTGGCGCAGCAGGCCTTCGAGCTGGAACAGGCCGCGCAGCGAGGCCGCGCTGAGCAGCGCGGCGATCAGCAGGAAGGCGACGAGCAGCAGCTGGCGGAAAGAGTATCTGTTCAGGCTAAACATGGGCCCCCCAGTCGCTTCGCTCCCGCCCCCAAGGGGCGCCTCCCAGCGGCCCGGCAACGCCGGTTCCGCGGGAGTGCATGGGCCCCCCAGTCGCTTCGCTCCTGCCCCCAAGGGGCGCCTCCCAGCGGCCCGGCAAAGCCGGTTCCGCGGGAGTGCATGGCCCCCCAGTCGCTTCGCTCCTGCCCCCAAGGGGCGCCTCCCAGCGGCCCGGCAAAGCCGGTTCCGCGGGAGTGGCTTGATGGACGCCCTTCACTGCGGTCGGGCTCGCAGTGCCAATCGGGGTCGTCAGTCAAACACCGGGAGGACGTCATCCTTGAGGGTACCGCGCACCTGTTCGTAATCCGGCATCACCGAGCGCACCACATCCCAGAAGCGCGGGCTGTGGTTCATCTCGCGCAGGTGCGCCAGCTCGTGCGCGACGACGTAGTCGATGCTGGGCATCGCGAAGTGGATCAGCCGCCAGTTCAGCCGGATGCGGCCGTCGGCGCTCGCGCTGCCCCAGCGCGTCTGCGCCGACGACAGGCTCAGCCGCGTGTAGCGCACGTTCAGCTGCGCCGCGAAATGCCGGCAGCGGTCTTCGAAGATGCGCCGCGCCTGGCGCTGCAGCCAGCTCTGCACCGCATCGCGGATCTGCTCCGGCGCGGCCGTCTGCGGCAGCCCCACGTGCAGCGTCAGCCGCGGCACGCCGGGCAGCGCCGCGGCATCGGTGTTCAGGATCGCGCCGGTGGCCCGCGAATCGAGCACGATGATCACCGTCTCGCCGAGGAACGGGATGCCGGTGCCGTCGCGCCAGTCGACCTTGGCGGCCTGCAGCCGCTGCCCGCGCTGCTGCTGCTCGACCAGCTTGCGCAAGATCCAGCCGGCCTTCTCGCGCAGCGCGGCCTCGATGTCCTGCTGGCCGACCCACTTCGGCGCCGCGACGCTCAGGCCTTCGGTGCCGACGACGAAGCCGATGCTGGTGCGGCGCGCACGCCGCAGCGCATAGCCGACCAGGTGATCGTTCAGGCGGATCTCGCGCTGCGCCTGCGGATGGCGGAAGACGGCGGGTTGCAGGCTGGACACCGCAGGCGGAGCGACGGGCGAAAGGACCGGCGCGCGCGGCACCGGCGAGGCATCGGCGACCGGCGGGCGCAACGGCGCGCGCGGCAGCGAAGGCCAGAGGGAGGGGGATGCGGAAGAGGGTGAAGACGACGACACCGGCGGAGGCGACTCATCGAACAGCGACAGCTGCGATTCTTCGGGGCCCGGCACAGGTCGAGTCATGGGCCGCGATTGTAAGAGCGGCTCCTCGACTTTTTGCTATTGCGTCGAATACGCCTCGGGATCGATGCGCCGCATCTCCGCCTCGATCCAGGCCTCGACCTCGCGCATCAGCTCGTCGGCCTGGCGCCCGGCCGGCGCGATCGGCTTGCCGATCGACACGGTGACCAGGCCCGGACGGACCAGGAACGACTTGCGCGGCCAGCAGCGCGCCGAGTTGACGGCGATCGGCACCACCGAGGCGCCGGTCGCCACCGCCAGCCGCGTGCCGCCGGTCTTGTAGGTGCCCTGCTGGCCGCGCGCGATGCGCGTGCCTTCGGGGAACATGATCACCCAGTTGCCCTGCGCCATGAAGCGCTGGCCCTGCTCGGCGACGCGCGACCAGGCCTCGGTGCGCTTGCTGCGGTCGATGTGCACCATGTCGAGCCGCGCCATCGCCCAGCCGAAGAACGGGATGTACAGCAGCTCGCGCTTGAACACGTAGCACAGCGGGCGCGGCATCAGCGTCGGGAACGCGAAGGTCTCCCAGGTCGACTGGTGCTTGGGCAACAGGATGGCCGGGCCGTCGGGCAGGTTCTCCATGCCTTGCACCTGGTAGCGCACGCCGCAGATGAAGCGGCAGCCGGTGATCGCGATGCGCAGCCAGAAGGTGGTGAACCAGAACAGCGGCGTGCCGCGGATGAAGATCGACGCGACCAGCGAGAACACCGCCCACGGGATCACGGTGGCGGCCATCCACAGCACGAACAGCAGCGAACGAAGCGCCGCAATGAATTTCGACATCAATCGAGCCTTCCGAATCCGGAGTCGGTCTTGCCGGAGGCGCCGCGCAGCGTGCGCTCCTGCTGGATCATGTGTTCGGCGAATGCCGCCAGGTCGGCGTGCACCTGCAGGCCGGGTACCTTCTCATGCAACTGCGCGAGCTGCACGTCGTCGAGCGCAGCGCCCTTGCCGGTGCGCACCAGGTGCGGCGGGCAGCCGGCCGCGACCGCCGCTTCGAGGTCGCGCAGCGAATCGCCGACCACCGGCACGTTCTTCAGGTCGACGCCGAAGCGCTCGCCGATCTGCAGGTACAGGCCGGGCAGCGGCTTGCGGCAATCGCACTGATCCTCGGGCGTGTGCGGGCAGAAGAACACCGCACTGACGCGCCCGCCGACGCGCGCGAGCTGCACGTTCATCTTCGCGTGCATCAGGTTCAGCGTGGCCATGTCGAACAGCCCGCGGCCGAGGCCCGACTGGTTGGTCGCGACCACCGTCTGCCAGCCGGCATGGTTGAGCCGCGCGATCGCCTCGAGCGTGCCCGGCATCGGCACCCATTCGTCGACCGTCTTGACGAAGTCGTCGCGGTCTTCGTTGATGGTGCCGTCGCGGTCGAGGATGATCAGGTTCATGGCGTCGGACCTCGGGAGGCGTGCTTCGCGGGGCATGGCTCAGGCGGCGAGGCGGGAGAGGTCGGCGACGCGGTTCATCGCGCTGCGCAAGGTGGCGAGCAGGCCCAGCCGGTTCGCGCGAATCTTCGGGTCGTCGGCATTGACCATCACCTGGTCGAAGAAGGCGTCGACCGGCGCCTTCAAGGCCGCCAGCGCCTGCAGCGATGCGGTGAAGTCGCGGCGGTCGAATGCCGGCCGGGCGATCCGTTCGATGTCGACCAGCGCGGCGTGCAGCGCCTTCTCGGCCGGGTCGGCCAGCAGCGCCGCATCGACCTGCTCGACCACCTCGCCGTCGGCCTTCTTCAGGATGTTGCTGACCCGCTTGTTGGCGGCGGCCAGCGATTCGGATTCGGGCAGCGCGGCGAAGGCCCGCACGGCGGCCAGCTTCTTGCCGACATCGTCGAGTTCCTTCGGACGCAGCGACAGCACCGCATCGACCTGCTGCGCGGTCGCGCCCTGCTCGCGCAGCACGCCGGCCAGGCGCTCGTAGATGAAGTCGCTCAGTGCTGCGCTGGCATCGGCGATCTTGTCGCCGAAAGCCTGCGCCGCATCGTGCAGCAGCGCGTCGAGCGGGATCGCGAGCTGGCGCTCGGTCAGCAGCCGGATCACGCCGAGCGCATGGCGGCGCAGCGCGAACGGGTCCTTGTCGCCGGTGGGCAGCTGGCCGATGCCGAACAGGCCGACCAGCGTCTCGAGCTTGTCGGCCAGCGCGACGATCTCGCCGATCGGGCCGCGCGGCAGCTCGTCGCCGGCGAAGCGCGGCTTGTAGTGGTCCTCGACCGCCAGCGCGACCTCGTTCGTCTCGCCGTCGTGGCGCGCGTAGTAGCCGCCCATGATTCCTTGCAGCTCGGGGAACTCGCCGACCATGTCGGTCAGCAGGTCGGCCTTGGCGAGCAGCGCGGCGCGGTCGACGTCCCGCACCAGCGCCGCGCGCTTGTCAGCGTCTTCATACAACGCGACCGCATTCGCAATTCCTCGCGCAATAGCCTGCACGCGCTTGACCCGCTCGCCCTGCGACCCGAGCTTGCCGTGGTAAACCACCTTGTCGAGCCCGCCGACGCGATCGGCCAGCGTCTTCTTGCGGTCCTGGTCGAAGAAGAACTTCGCATCGGCCAGCCGCGGGCGCACGACGCGCTCGTTGCCGCCGGTCACCCGGCTCGCATCGGCCGGGCGGATGTTGCTGACGACCAGGAACTGGTTGGTCAGCTTGCCGGCCGCGTCGAGCAGCGGGAAGTACTTCTGGTTGGCCTTCATCGTCAGGATCAGGCATTCCTGCGGCACGTCGAGGAACTCCGGCTCGAAACGGCACAGCAGCACGTTCGGCCGTTCGACCAGCGCGGTCACCTCGTCGAGCAGCGCAGCGTCGTCGATCGGCTGCAGGCCCTGCTGCTTCGCCGCATGGTCGAGCTGGCGCACGATCTCGGCATGGCGGGCCGCGAAGCTCGCGATCACCGCGCCCTGCTCTTCCAGTTGCCGCGCGTAGTGGTCGGCGTCCTGCAGCACCACCGGCTCGACGGCCGCCTCGAAGCGGTGGCCGCGCGTCTCGCGGCCCGATGTGAGGCCGAGCACCTGCAGCGGCACCACGTCGGCCCCGTGCAGCGCGACCAGCCCGTGCGCCGGGCGCACGAAGTTCACGCTGTGCCAGCCGTCGCCCAGCTGGTACTGCATCACCTTGCGGATCGGCAGCCCGGCCAGCGCTTCGTCGAGCGCGGCCTGCAGGCCCTCGGCCAGCATCGCCCCCTTGACCTGGCTGTCGTAGAACAGCGCTTCGGCCTTGCCGTCGGGCTGGCGCTTCAGCTGCGGCAGCACCGACGCATCGGCGCCGACGCTCGCGAGCTTCTTCAGCAGCGCCGGCGTGGCCTGGCCGTCGGCCGTCAGCCCCACGCTGACCGGCATCAGCTTCAGCGACACCGCGCGGTCGTCGGCCTGCGCGCGCACCGCGCTGACGTGGGCGGCCAGCCGGCGCGGCGTCGCGTAGGCGGTCACCGCGGAGTGGTCGGTGGCGAGGCCGCGCGCCTTCAGCCCGGCGAACAGCGTCGCGGAGAACGACTCGCCGAAGCGCTTCAGGTCCTTTGGCGGCAGTTCCTCGACGAACAGCTCGACCAGCAGGTTCTTGTGGCTCATCGCTCAGGCCGCCTTCTTCTTGTTCAGTTGCTCGATCACTTCGTCGGCCCAGTCCTTCGGCGCCATCGGGAACCCGAGGCGGGCCCGGCTGTCGAGGTAGGCCTTCGCGACGGCGCGCGCCAGCGTGCGGATGCGGCCGATGTAGGCGGCGCGCTCGGTGACGCTGATCGCGCCGCGCGCGTCCAGCAGGTTGAAGGTGTGGCCGGCCTTCAGCACCTGCTCGTAGGCCGGCAGCGCGAGTTGCTGCGCCATCAGGTAGGTGGCCTGCTTCTCGTGCGCGGCAAAGGCCTGCAGCAGGAAGTCGACGTCGCTGTGCTCGAAGTTGTAGGTGCTCTGCTCGATCTCGTTCTGCAGGTAGACGTCGCCATAGCTCAGCGTGTCGGTCCACTGCAGGTTGTAGACGTTGTCGACGCCCTGCAGGTACATCGCGAGGCGCTCCAGCCCGTAGGTGATCTCGCCGGTGATCGGCTTGCAGTCGATGCCGCCGACCTGCTGGAAGTACGTGAACTGCGTGACCTCCATGCCGTTCAGCCAGACCTCCCAGCCGAGCCCCCAGCAGCCGAGCGTCGGGTTCTCCCAGTCGTCCTCGACGAAGCGCACGTCGTTGGCCTTCAGGTCGAAGCCGAGCGCTTCGAGCGAGCCGAGGTAGAGCTCGAGGATGTTGGCTGGTGCCGGCTTCAGCACGACCTGGTATTGGTAATAGTGCTGCAGGCGGTTCGGGTTCTGGCCGTAGCGGCCGTCCTTCGGGCGGCGGCTGGGCTGCACGTAGGCGGCCTTCCACGGTTCGGGGCCCAGCGCGCGCAGGAAGGTGGCGGTGTGGCTGGTGCCGGCACCGACCTCCATGTCGTACGGCTGCAGCAGCGCGCAGCCCTGCCGGTCCCAGTAGTCTTGCAGGCGCAGGATGATTTGCTGGAAGGTCAGCATAGGGGTTCGAAGGTGGAAGATGCGTCACGCCGGGTGAACGCGGAACTGGCGATTCTAGGCGGGGCGGGTCGTTCGGGCGTTGGCGCGGAAGGCGCCCTGCCTTGCGGAGGTGACGAGCGAACAACTGGGTGTTGATCCCGGGTTGGCACCCGGGCGCCGATGCGTTTTTTCTGCGCATCGAACCACTGCTTCGGCAAAGGCCCGCACCTAAGAACGACGCAGCGGCACGACGATCAGCAACGACAGCAGCGCGCCAACGAACAGCGGCCACAGCCACCAACGCGCCGCCCAGCTCGCATACGGCGTCATGCCCTGGCGGCCTTCGACCGGCGCTTCGAGCACCGCCATCGCGAGCGGCGGCAGTTGGTGCGTGACGCGCCCGGTGTGGTCGATCACCGCGGTCACGCCGGTGTTGGTCGCGCGCAGCATCGGCCGCTGGAACTCCAGCGTCCGCATGCGCGAGATGTTCAGGTGCTGCGCCAGCGCGATGGTGTCGCCGAACCAGCCGATGTTGCTGAGGTTCGCGAACACCGTCGGCGCCCGCTCGGGCTCGCGGAAGTGCGCCGCCAGCTCCTCGCCGAACAGGTCTTCGTAGCAGATGTTCGGCGCGATGCGCTGGCCCTTGACCTCGAACGACGGCGCGCCGACCGGCCCGCGGTTGAAGTCGCCGAGCGGGATGTTCATCAGCTCGGTGAACCAGCGGAAACCGGTCGGGATGAACTCGCCGAACGGCACCAGGTGGTGCTTGTCGTAGCGGTAGAAGCCGCCCGGCCACTTCGCGGTCTCGCGCGACAGCCCGACCGCCGAGTTGGTGTAGCCGGCCTCGAAGCTGCCGAGCGGCACGCCGATCAGCGCCGCCCGGTCGCCGCGCTGGAAGCCGGCCGCCAGCGCCGCCCAGTAGCCCTCGGGCAGCTGGTCGGGCAGCAGCGGCACGATGGTCTCGGGCGCGAGCACCAGGTCGCCGCGCGCCGATTGCAAGGTCGTCGCGGCCCAGGCCAGCGCCTGCGGCAGCTTCTCTTCGGCGAACTTCTCGTCCTGCGCGACGTTGGACTGCAGCAGCGTCAGCTGCAGGCTGCCGTTGCCGCGGGTGAAGTTGACCGGCTGCATCGCGGCCAGCCCGCCGACCACCGCGACCGCGGCGATGGCGCCCAGCCCGCCGGGCCCGACCCCGCTGCGAAAACCGATCACCGCCAGCGCGCCCAGCAGCGCCGCGACCCAGCCGATGCCGTAGACGCCGACCCACGGCGCCAGTTGCGCGAGCGGGCTGTCGACATGCGAATAGCCCGACGCCGCCCACGGGAAGCCGGTGAACAGCAGCCCGCGCGCCAGCTCGGCCAGCAGCCAGCAGGCGGCGAACACCAGCGTGTCGACGACCAGGTGGTTGCGCCGCAGCACGCCGAACAGCGCCATCGCCGCCGCGAAGTACAGCGCCAGGAAGGCCGACAACGCCAGCACCGCGGCACCGGCCATCCAGCCCGGCAGGCCGCCATAGCGGTGCATGCTGATGTAGAGCCAGAACGTGCCGGCGACGAACCAGGCGGTGGCGAACGCCCAGCCGAGCAGCGCCGCCCGACGCGGCGAGGCCCGGCTGACGCGGAACGCGAGCCCGCCGACCGCCAGCAGCTGCAGCACCCACGCGTGGGTGTAGGTGGCGGCCAGGCTGTGCAGCCCGCCGAGCGCCAGCACCAGCAGCAGGTCCAGCCCGAGGAACAGGGTGTCGGACGCCCCGGTGTCGCGGTGCGCGCCGCGGCGGCCCGTGCCGGGGCGAGGCGCGGGCGGCGCCGCCGCCGGCCTACGCACCGTCTTCACCGATGGCGGCTTCGGGCGCGCGCGTCACCTTGAACCAGCGCACCGCGCCGCCGCGCGTCAGCATCACCGTGAAGATCAGGCTGCCGACCGTCACCGCCTCGCCGCGGCGCGGCACCCGGCCCAGTTCCTGGGCGACCAGGCCGCCGATGGTGTCGAAATCCTCGAGCGGCAACATCACACCGAAATCGTCGTTGACCGCCTCGATCGTCGTGTCGCCAGCCACCCGGTGGCTGCCGTCGGCCAGCGTGTAGATGCCCGATTCGCCGTCTTTCTCGTCGAATTCGTCCTCGATCTCGCCGACGATCTCTTCCAGCACGTCCTCGATCGTGATCAGCCCGGCGGTGTTGCCGAACTCGTCGATCACGATCGCCAGGTGGTTGCGGTTGGAGCGGAAATCGCGCAGCAGCTCGTTCAGCCCCTTCGATTCGGGCACGAACACCGCCGGGCGCAGCAGCGTGCGCAGGTTCAGCTCGGGTGCGCGCTGCAGCTTCAGCAGGTCTTTCGCCATCAGCGTGCCGACGATGTTGTCGCGCTGGCCCTCGAAAACCGGAAAACGGGAGTGGCCGGTGTCGATCACCAGCCCCAGCAGCTCGTCGTACGGGGCCTCGATGTCGAGCAGGTCCATGCGCGGGGCGGCCACCATCGCGTCGCCGGCGGTCAGGTCGGCCATGCGGATCACGCCCTCGAGCATCATCCGCGACTCGGGCGCGATCAACTCGCGGTTCTCCGCATCGGCCAGCGTGGAGATCAGCTCGTCCTTGGAGTCGGGGCCGGGGGACATGAACTCCATCAACCGCTCGAACAGGCCGCGCTTGTCCGTGGGGGCGGGGTGCTTGTCGGCGCCTCTGGAAGATCGACTCGGGTGGGGGTCTGACATCGCGCCGGGGCGAAGAGTGGGCAGGGGCAAAAGCTTACTCGAAGCAGGGAGTCACACGGGGTTGACACATCTGATACCTTGAACAAAAGTTTTTCGGCCGCATCTGGCCCGCTTCCTCGTCAAGGACCGACATTCCATGAGCCTCATCCCCGCCACCATCCTGACCGGCTTCCTCGGCTCGGGCAAGACCACGCTGCTGAAGCGCGTGCTGACCGAAGCGCACGGCCAGAAGATCGCCGTGATCGAGAACGAGTTCGGCGACGAGAACATCGACAACGACATCCTGGTGCAGGACACGAAGGAGCAGATCATCCAGCTGAACAACGGCTGCGTCTGCTGCACCATTCGCGAAGACCTGCGCACCACGCTGAACGACCTGGCCGAGAAGCGCCGCAAGGGCGAACTGAGCTTCGACCGCGTCGTGATCGAGACCACCGGGCTGGCCGATCCCGGCCCGGTCGCGCAGACCTTCTTCATGGACGACGAGATCGCCGAGAGCTACCTGCTGGACTCGATCCTGACGCTGGTCGACGCCAAGCACGCCGAATCGCAGCTCGACACCCGCCAGGAAGCGCGCCGCCAGATCGGCTTCGCCGACCAGATCTTCATCAGCAAGACCGACCTGGTCGACGCCGCGCAGGTCGAGGCGCTGATCCACCGCATCAAGCACATGAACCCGCGCGCGCCGCAACGCAAGGTCCACTTCGGCGAGGTGCCGCTGGCCGAGGTGTTCGACCTGCGCGGCTTCAACCTGAACGCCAAGCTCGACATCGACCCCGATTTCCTGAAGGCCGACGAGCACGACCACCATCACCACCACGACCATGACCACGAACACGGCGAGCACTGCGACCACCCGCACCACCACGCCCATGACGACGACGTGAAGTCCTTCGTGTTCCGCTCCGACCGGGCGTTCAACCCGGCCAAGCTGGAGGACTTCCTGGGCGCGATCGTGCAGGTCTACGGCCCGAAGATGCTTCGTTACAAGGGCGTGCTGAACATGAAGGGCAGCGACAAGAAGGTGATCTTCCAGGGCGTGCACCAGCTGATGGGCAGCGACCTGGGTCCGGCTTGGGCGAAGGGCGAGAAGAAGACCAGCAAGATGGTGTTCATCGGCCTGGACCTGCCGCGGGAAATCTTTCTGCAGGGGCTGGAGCAGTGCCTCGTGTGATTCCGCCGAAAAACCCGTGGAGCCGGAAAACAACGTGGCTACAATCCGCGGCGCCCAAGTTTGGCTGCGGGGTGATTGCCCACCCCACAGAGCGGGTATAACCGCCGTTGCGAGGAGATCTCAGTGACAAAGACCACGGTCCAGCGAGCAACACCATCCAAGCCAGCCGCCAAGAAGCCGACGACACCGGTCGCCAAGACCCCCGTGAAGCCGGCCGCCAAGGCACCGGCCAAGGCCGCCCCTGCGTCGAAGGCGGCCGCCGCCAAGGCAGCACCGGCCGCCAAACCGGCAGCGAAGGCGGTGCATGCACCGGCTGCCGCGCCGGCCAAGCCGGCCGCCAAGGCCGCACCGGCGCCTGAGGTGGTGGCGCCGAAGCCGGCGGCCGTGAAGCCGCCGCCCGCTCCCAAGCTTTCCGCCGCCGCCCGGGCTTCGGCTGCGGCATCCTCCCCGGCCCCGATCCCGCCGGCCACGTCCCGTTTTGCAGACCGCTTCGCGCCTCCGAGGCCGCCCACCCGACAGATGAATTCTCTCGTGACCGACATTTCCAAGCACGAACACAAAGCCGATCCGAAGCTCGCCAACGCCTGGAAGACCAAGCCCGGCCATGCGTTGACCGACGAAGAGCTGCAGGCCATGCCTGACAGCGAGTACATGAACGAGAAGCAGCTGGCCTTCTTCAAGGCGCGGCTGCAGCAGCTGAAAGACGACCTGCTCAGCAACGCCGGCGAAACCACCGAGCATCTGCGCGAAGACACCTCGATCGTCCCCGATCCCGCCGATCGCGCCACCATCGAGGAAGAGCACGCGCTCGAGCTGCGCACCCGCGACCGTGAGCGCAAGCTTCTGAAGAAAATCTCACAGTCGCTGGGCCGCATCGAGGCGGGCGACTATGGTTTCTGCGACGAAACTGGCGAACCGATCGGATTGGGGCGCCTGATCGCACGCCCGACCGCTACACTGTCCCTCGAAGCCCAGCAACGGCGCGAGCTGAAGCAGAAGATGTTCGGCGACTGACACCCCTTCGCGCACCCCGTCACCCGACATGTCGGACCAGAAAGACAACACCAGCTTCTTCCGTAAGGTTGTCAAGTTCGTCGCCAACCCGGCCACGGACTGGGCGCAACTCGGCACGCCCACGGAAGAAGCCCGCGAGAGCGAGTACGCCAAGTCCGAACTGAAGGCGATGATCGAGCGCAAGCGGCGCAACGATTTCGTCCGCAAGCGCGAATTCGACATGCTGCGCAAGGTGCGTCGCGAAGGCCTGACCAGCGAGCAGCTGGCAGCGCTCGGCGGCTCCTCCCGCCTCGACGACTCCGAAGCCCGCATGCAGGACAGCGGCGCGAAGCCGGATGTCGGCGTCAAGGCCAAGATCGACGAGATCGAGCAGCAGATGGTCGGCGACGGCCTCGCGTCGCCGTCGCGCCGCCCGCCCTCTTTCTATGAAGCGCCGACGCAGCCGGCGGCCATCGGCTATGCGGCCACCGAGCCCGACACCAGCCGCATCCGCCCCGAGCAGCCGGCCCGCACGAACGGCGCGAACGCTCCCCACGCGGCCCCGGTGAAGCCGGCGCGCCCGCCGGCCGGCGCGCCCGCCACCGTCGTGATGGGTGCCGGGCTGTCGCCGTTGTCGCCGCTGAACCTCGACATCAACGGCAGCGACCTGGGCAGCCCGTACGCGGTCGAGGTGACCGAAGTCGCCCACGACCCCGAACTCGACGAGGCGGTGATCGCCTTCGCGAACGCCGACTTCGAAAGCTGCGAATCGTCGCTGGCCGCGCTCACCGGCCAGGGCGGCCCGCGCGCCCAGCATGCCGAAACCTGGCTCGCGCTGTTCGACCTGTACCGCGCGATCGGCCAACACCACAAGTTCGAGAGCCTCGCGATCGACTACGCCCAGCAGTTCGGCTGGTCGGCGCCGCAGTGGTTCTCGATGCCGAAGCTGGTGGCCGAGGCCGCCGGCGAAGAACGCCGCCCCAGCTCGCGCATCGACGGCCAGGTCGGCTGGGTGTGCCCGAGCATCGTCGATGCCGACGCGGTCGCGCGGCTGCGCTCGCAGTCGCTGCAGATGCCGCTGCCGTGGGTGTTCGACTGGAGCGCGCTGCAGAGCATCGATGCCGAGGCCTGCGCGCGCATGAGCGAGCTGTTCCGCGGTTGGATCAACGAGCCGCTCGACATGCGCTGGCTCGGCGGCGACCGCCTGATGCAGGTGCTGCAAGACGCCGCCCCCACCGGCGTGCGCGACGCAGACCCGGTGTTCTGGCAGCTGCGCCTCGACGCGCTGCGCATGGCCAACCGCGCCGACCAGTTCGACGAAGCCGCCATCGACTACTGCGTGACCTACGAGGTGTCGCCGCCGTCGTGGGAAAGCGCGAAGTGCCAGGTGCGCATCAGCGGCTCCAACATGAGCACGCAATCGCCGCCGATGTCGGTGGTGAGCGACGTGTCCACCAGCTTCCTCGAATCGCAGATGCCCGACGAACCGGGCGTGCAGGTCGCGGGGGTCGAGCTGTCCGGCCAGCTGGTCGGTGACATCGGTGCCACGTTGAACAAGATGAACGATGAGCTGGGCAATGCCGAGGTCGTCAACGTCTCGTGCGCCCGCCTGATCCGCGTCGACTTCATCGCGGCCGGCGACCTGCTGAACTGGGTGCTGGCACGCCGCGGCGAGAACCGCTCGGTCACCTTCTCCGAATCGCACCGGCTGGTCGCGCTGTTCTTCGGCGCGATGGGCATCAACGAGCACGCCAAGGTCAAGGTCCGCGTGGTTTAGGCCCCCCCCAGTCGCTGTCGCTCCTGCCCCCAAGGGGCGCCTCCCGGCGGCCCGGCAAAGCCGGTTCCGCGGGAGTTGCTTGATTGGTCGATTGCTTCGCTCGCTCGGTCACAATGCCCGGCTTGAAGCTTTCTGCTTCGCCCGAATCTGACCCCTATGGATCAATACCACGGCACCACCATCCTGAGCGTGCGGCGCGGCAACCTCGTCGCGCTCGGCGGCGACGGCCAGGTCACGCTCGGCAACGTCGTTGTCAAAGCCACCGCCCGCAAGGTGCGCAAGCTCTATCGAGACCAGGTGCTCGCCGGCTTCGCCGGGGCCACCGCCGACGCTTTCACGCTGTTCGAACGCTTCGAGGCCAAGCTCGAGAAACACCAGGGCCACCTGGTGCGCGCCGCGATCGAGCTGACCAAGGACTGGCGCACCGACCGCGTGCTGCGCCGCCTGGAAGCGATGCTCGCGGTGGCCGACAAGGAAGCCTCGCTGATCATCACCGGCAACGGCGACGTGCTGGAGCCCGAGAAAGGCATCGTCGCGATCGGCTCCGGCGGTTCCTATGCGCAGGCCGCGGCCATCGCGCTGCTGGAGCACACCGCGTTGCCACCGCAGGACATCGTCAAGCGCTCGCTCGAGATCGCCGGCGACCTGTGCATCTACACGAACCAGAACCACACGATCGAGACGCTGGGCTGACATGAGCGCGATGACCCCCCAAGAGATCGTCTCCGAATTGGACCGGCACATCGTCGGCCAGGCCGGCGCCAAGCGCGCGGTCGCGATCGCGCTGCGCAATCGCTGGCGCCGCCAGCAGGTCGACAGCGCGCTGCGCGGCGAGATCACGCCGAAGAACATCCTGATGATCGGCCCGACCGGCGTCGGCAAGACCGAGATCGCGCGCCGCCTGGCCAAGCTGGCCGATGCGCCGTTCATCAAGGTCGAGGCGACCAAGTTCACCGAGGTCGGCTATGTCGGCAAGGACGTCGACACCATCATCCGCGACTTGGTCGACATGGCCGTCAAGCAGGAGCGCGAGACGCAGATCAAGCGCCAGCGCGTGCGCGCCGAAGACGCCGCCGAAGACCGGGTGCTCGACATCCTGGTGCCGCCGCCGCGCGCCGCCAGCAGCGATTTCGGCCTGGCCCCGCCGACGCCCGCCGCACCGGCCGCCGACAACACCGCCCGCCAGGTGATGCGCAAGCGGCTGCGCGAAGGCTCGCTCGACGACAAGGAGATCGAGATCGAGGTGGCCGACACCAAGCCGACGCTCGACATCATCGGCCCGCCCGGCATGGACGAGATGGCCGAGCAGCTGAAGGGCATGTTCGCGAACCTCGGCCAGGGCAAGCGCAAGCTGCGCAAGCTGAAGATCGGCGAGGCGCTGAAGCTGCTGGTCGACGACGAGGCGGCCAAGCTCGTCAACGAGGACGAGATCAAGACCGCGGCGCTGCACAACACCGAGCAGAACGGCATCGTGTTCCTCGACGAGATCGACAAGGTCGCGTCGCGCCAGGAATCGAGCGGTGCCGACGTGTCGCGCCAGGGCGTGCAGCGCGACCTGCTGCCGCTGGTCGAGGGCACCACGGTGAACACCAAGTACGGCATGGTGAAGACCGACCACATCCTGTTCATCGCGTCGGGCGCGTTCCACCTGAGCAAGCCGAGCGACCTGATCCCCGAGCTGCAAGGGCGATTCCCGATCCGCGTCGAACTCGGCTCGCTGAGCGTCGACGATTTCGAGGCCATCCTGACGCAGACGCACGCGAGCCTCGTCAAGCAATACCAGGCGCTGCTGGCGACCGAAGGCGTCACGCTCGAACTGCGGCCCGACGGCATTCGCCGCCTGGCGCAGATCGCGTTCGACGTCAACGAGCGCACCGAGAACATCGGCGCGCGCCGGCTGTCGACGGTGATGGAGCGCCTGCTCGACGAGGTGAGCTTCGACGCGCCGAAGCTGTCGGGCCAGACGGTGTCGATCGGCGCCGCCGAGGTCGACGCGAAGCTCGGCGAGCTGGCGAAGAACGAAGACCTCTCGCGCTACATTCTTTGAGCCTGCGCTACATCCTCGGAGCCTCGCGCCGCCAGGCGCCGGGCGGCCGGCCGGTGATGCGCTTGAAGGCCTTGTTGAAGGCCGGCTCGGAGTCGTAGCCCACCTGGGCCGCGATGCCTGCGAGCGGCGCATCGCCGGCACGCATCAGGCAGGCGGCGCGGAACATGCGCCAGCGCGTCAGGTACTCGAGCGGCGGCTCGCCGACCTTCTGCTTGAAGCGCAGCGCGAAGGCCGAGCGCGACAGGCCCGCGGCGGCCGCCAGTTCGTCCACCGTCCACGCCCGCGCAAGCTCATGGTGCATGCGGCGCAGGGCCGTGCCGATGCGTCGGTCGGCCAATGCGCTGAGCCAGTTCGCGTCGCCGGCGTCGTCGGTCGCGACCGCCTGCGCGTGCGACCTGACTGCATGCACGAACAGGATGTCGGCGAGCCGGCTGATCACCGTGCCCGAACCGAGCCCCGGCGTGCCGGTCTCGACGGCCAGCATCTGCAGCGTCGCCTGCAGCAGCCGGCGGCGGTCGTCGTCGAGCCGGGCAAGCAGCAGCGCCGGGATCAGCTCGACCAGCGGCGTCGCCGCCAGCGCATCGAATTCGAACCAGCCGGTGATCACGGTGGCCGCCACGCCGCCGCCGCCCAGCGTCACGATGCCGCCGACATGGTCGCGCACCGTCTCGCTGCATGGCCGCGTCGCGGAACCAGGCGCGTCGCTCAGCACGTAGCGCGAGCCACGCAGCATCACGAAGCAATCGCCCGCGGCGAGCGCGACCGGGGGGCCGGTGCCGTCCAGGCGCAGCACCGCGCTGCCGCGCACGACGAGGCCGAAGCGCGCCATGCGGCCGGCCGCGAAATCCAGGCCCCAGGGTGCGCTCAGTTCGAGCCGGGCGTACAGCGCGCTGCGGACCCGCATCGCGGCAAAGATGTCGTCGAGAGGATCCATCGCGGCATGGACGAGCGGACAAGAGATCGAGCGTAGCAGGCATTCATCGTCCGCCGCCCGGCTTCGAGAATGGAGGCATTCACCCGCAGGAGCTTCCGATGCGCAGCCTACACCTCGATGCCGAACACCCCGCCGCCCCGCTGGTCGCGCGCGATGCGCCGAGTGCCCCGCTGGCCCCGAACGACCTGCGCGTGCGGGTGCGGGCGGTGTCGCTGAACCGGCGCGACCTGATGATCCGCGCCGGCACCTACCCGGTTCCGCTGACCCCCGGCGTCGTGCCGGTCAGCGACGGCGCCGGCGAGGTGGTCGCGGTGGGCGCTGCCGTGACGCGCTTCGCCGTGGGCGACCGCGTGACCAGCAGCTATTTCCCGCAATGGATCGATGGCCGGCTGAGCTTGGCGCAGGCGATGCAGCAGACCGGCTGCAGCCTGCCCGGGTGGCTGGCCGACGAGGTCGTCGTCGACGAGCAGGCGGTGCTCGCGATGCCAGGGCACCTGAGCTTCGACGAAGCGTCCACGCTGCCCTGCGCCGGCCTGACCGCCTGGAACGGCCTGACCGGCGGGCGCCCGGTGCAGGCCGGCAGCACGGTGCTGACGCTGGGCGCCGGCAGCATCGCGGTGTTTGCGATCCAGTTCGCGAAGGCGCTGGGCGCGCGCGTGATCGCGACGACCTCCAGCGACGAGAAGGCGGCCCGGCTGAGCGCGCTCGGCGCGGACGAGGTCGTCGACTACCAGCGCGTGACCGACTGGGACCGCGAGGTGCTGCGCCTGACCGGCGGGCGCGGCGCCAACCACGTGATCGAGGCGGTCGGGCCGGCGACGCTGGAGCGCTCGCTGCGCTGCGCCGCGTGGGACGCCGACATCGGCCTGATGGGCGTGTTCGGCGCCGACGACAGCCGCGTCGATCCGCGTGCCTTCAGCGGCCGGCTGTTGACGCTGCGCCGCATCGCGGTCGGCAGCCGCAGCGACTTCGAGGCGATGAACCGCTTGATCGCCGCGCACCGGCTGCGACCGGTGATCGATCGCGTGTTTCGGTTCGAAGACGCCGAAGCGGCCTACCGGCACCTGGCCGACAACGCCCACCTCGGCAAGGTCGTCATCCGCGTCGCCGGCTGATCACA
Source organism: Rhizobacter sp. SG703 (assembly GCF_012275445.1). GTDB lineage: Bacteria > Pseudomonadota > Gammaproteobacteria > Burkholderiales > Burkholderiaceae_C > Rhizobacter. Next base: position 345,768 of record NZ_JAAZQK010000004.1, read on the forward strand.
GCGCCAGCCGGTGCGACTGCAGCTCCAGCAAGCCGTCGAAGATCAGCGTGTCGACCGTCTCGAACGGCAGCTCGACGATCGGCGCGAGCTTCACCGCCGCGCCGCCGGTCATGATCAGCGCCGGCTCGTGGCCGGTGCGCTCGCGCAGCTTGTACGCCATGCGCTCGATCGCACCGGCCATCGCATGCGCCCCGCCGCTCATCAGCGCATCGCTGGTGTTGGTCGGGAAATCGACCACCTCGCCGGTCGGTGCCTTCAGGCCGGCGGTGCCCATCTCGAGCGCGCGCAGCATCAGCCCGAAGCCCGGCAGGATCATGCCGCCGATGAAGCGGCCGGTCTCGTCCAGCGCGTCGACCGTGACCGCGGTGCCGACCATCACCACCAGCGCCGGCCGCGGCACGCCGGCGGCCCGCACGCGCTGCCAGGCCCCGATCAGCGCGACCCAGCGGTCGGTGCCGAGGCGGTTCGGATGGTCGTAGCCGTTGGTGACGCCGGCCGCCTGCGCGGTCGAGACAACCCAGCGCGGCTCGACCTGCCAGTGCGCGAGTTGCTCCAGTTGCTCCTCGACCTCGCGCCGGATGCCCTCGCCGGCCACCACGCAGCCCAGCATGCTGCTCGGCGGCGGCAGGCTTTTCCATTCGGTGTCGGCCAGCCGGTCGATGGTCTCGAGGAAGACGGCGCCATGCGCCAGCAGGCGCGCGCCCGGTTGCGGGCTCGCGTAGTGCGCCCACTTGAGCCGGGTGTTGCCGATGTCGATGGCCAGGAACGTCATGGCCGCAAGGGTAACCGCTGCCGCCCGGGCGACTGGCCGGCGGCCGGCAAACCCGGGAAAGTCCCGGGCCGGTGCGCCAGCCGCGTCAGGCCGCCGACGGGGAATTGACCGTGCGCAGCAACTCGCGCACGCGGGCGATCGTCTGGGCCGCCCAGATGCCCTTGAACGGCTTCGTGATGCGTTGCTCCACTTCGTCGAGCAGCGCTTCGATGTCGTGGCGCGAGCGCGCGCGCTTCAGGCGCATCAGCGTCAGCGAGCCGGCGACCGGCGCCTCGGCCTTCACCGCGCGCATCAGGATCGCACGTGCTTCGTCGAGCGCGGCATCGGCTTCGTCCAGCGGGACCAGGTCGGAAATCGGCAGCTCGCCGACCATCGAATCGGTGAGCACCGACTCCGGCTGCAGGCTCAGCGACGGCGGCAACGGGCCGGACACGGTGTCCAGCGGCAGGTCGACGTCGAGCGGCGCCATGCCCGAATTGCCCGGCATCGAGCCGGTGCCCTGCGTGAACATGATCAGGCCCATCGCCACCAGCTCGTCGAAGATCTGATCCGGCACCCCGGCCTGCACGGCCAGCTGCCGCACCTGGCTCTCGCGCCTGCGCCCATCGACCAGCAGCAAGACCGTGCGATGCCGCTGTCCCAGTTTTCGTTGTCGACTGCCCAACTCGTCGACGCCTTCGGGCGTCTTCACGGGGATATTGATGCTCGGCACGGAACCACTCCTGATGTTCTGCCCTGGCGCTCCCTCTGGCGCCGTACTTCTGAACGGCGCGATTGTGCCGCCGGAATCGGGTCGGGTAGACCATGATTCCCCGCCACCGAGTGCGGCCGCCCGTCGCGAAGTATCGGCGATACACTCGCGATTGACGTATACGTCAATTGCAACGATCGGAGTCCACGTGGCGACCAAGGCAGCGGATGGGGCGGATTTCCAGTATGCGGACGCGGTGAGCAAGAAGCGCGCCTTCGACCTGTCGGCGATCGATCCGGGCGCCAAGCCGTTTTCAACCGGCGACAAGGCGGCCGACAAGGCCGCGGTCGAAGCCCTGGCGCTGGAGCTCGACGAACTGCAGAACCTGTTCTATGCCGACCGCCGCTTCAAGCTGCTGGTGGTGCTGCAGGGCACCGACACCAGCGGCAAGGACGGCACGCTGCGCGGCGTGTTCGGCCAGATGAGCGCGCTCGGCGTGCAGACGGTGGGCTGGAAGGCGCCGAGCGAACCGGAGCGCGACCACGACTACCTGTGGCGCATCCACCAGAAAGTGCCGGGCGCCGGCGAGGTGATGGTCTTCAACCGCAGCCACTACGAAGACGTGCTGGTGCCGGTGGTCAACGGCTGGATCACGCCGCTGCAGACGCGCCAGCGCTATGCGCAGATCAACGACTTCGAGCGCATGCTGACCGAGACCGGCACCGTGCTGCTGAAGTTCATGCTGCACATCTCGAAGGACGAGCAGCGCGCGCGGCTGCAGGAACGGTTGGACGATCCGACCAAGAACTGGAAGTTCGCCCCCGCCGACCTGACCGTGCGCAAGCAATGGAAGGCCTACCAGCAGGCGTATGCCGACGCGATCTCGGCCACCGGCACCCGCTGGGCGCCGTGGACCGTGGTGCCGGCCGATTCGAAGACCCACCGCAACCTGATGATCGCGACGCTGGTGAAGCGCGCGCTGGTCGGCCTGAAGCTGCGCTACCCGCCGGCGTCGGACGATCTCGCGAAGCTGCGCATCAGCTGACGACGACGGGCCGCAGAGCCTGTGCTGCACGACCACGGAGACCCGCATGACCGACCTCTCTGCCGAGTTCAAGGCATTGGCCGCCTACCGGCCCACGCACAAGGTGCGCTTCGTGACCGCCGCGAGCCTGTTCGATGGCCACGACGCGGCGATCAACATCATGCGGCGCATCCTGCAGGGCATGGGCGCCGAGGTGATCCACCTGGGGCACAACCGCTCGGTCGACGAGGTCGTCACCGCGGCGCTGCAGGAAGACGTGCAGGGCATCGCGATCAGCAGCTACCAGGGCGGGCACGTCGAGTACTTCAAGTACATGGTCGACCTGCTGCGCGAGCGCGGCGGCGCGCACATCCAGGTGTTCGGCGGCGGCGGCGGCGTGATCGTGCCGGCCGAGATCGCCGAGCTGCAGCGCTACGGCGTCAGCCGCATCTACAGCCCGGAAGACGGCCAGCGCATGGGCCTGCAGGGGATGATCGGCGAGATGGTGATGCGCTGCGACGTCGACCTGTCGCCGCATGCACCGGCCACGCTGGCGGCGATCCAGGGCCGCGGCGAGCCGCAGCGGCGCGCGCTGGCGCAGCTGATCACCGCGCTCGAGAACGGCCAGGTCGGCGACACGCTGAAGGCCGAGCTGCATGCCGTCGCGAAGCGCAACGCGACGCCGGTGCTCGGTATCACCGGCACCGGCGGCGCCGGCAAGAGCTCGCTGACCGACGAGCTGATCCGCCGGCTGCGCCTGGACCAGCACGACGCGCTGCACGTCGCCGTGATCAGCATCGACCCGTCGCGCCGCAAGAGCGGCGGCGCGCTGCTCGGCGACCGCATCCGCATGAACGCGATCGCGCCGTGGCGCGCCGGGCAGCGGGTCTTCATGCGGAGTCTCGCGACACGCGACTTCGGCAGCGAGATCAGCCAGGCGCTGCCCGACGTGCTGGCGGCCTGCCGCGCAGCCGGCTTCGACCTGGTGATCGTCGAGACCTCGGGCATCGGCCAGGGCGACGCGGCGATCGTGCCGCTCGTCGACGTGCCGATGTACGTGATGACGCCGGAGTTCGGCGCCGCGAGCCAGCTCGAGAAGATCGACATGCTCGATTTCGCCGAGTTCGTCGCGATCAACAAGTTCGACCGCAAGGGCGCGGCCGATGCGCTGCGCGACGTCGCGAAGCAGGTGCAGCGCAACCGCGAGGCCTGGGGCACGAAGCCCGACGAGATGCCGGTGTTCGGCACGATGGCCAGCCGCTTCAACGACGACGGCGTGACCGCGCTGTACCAGGCGCTGCTGCCGCGGCTGGCTGCCCTCGGCATGCCGGTGCGGCCCGGCGTGCTGCCGCCGGCCGCGACGCGCCACAGCACGCACCAGGTGCCGATCGTGCCGGGCGCGCGGGTGCGCTACCTGGCCGAGATCAGCGACACGGTGCGCGGCTACAAGCAGCAGGCGCGGGCACAGGCGCGCATCGCGCGCGAGGTGCAGCAGTTGCGCGGCGCGGCCCGCATGCTGCTGGAGACCGCGGCCGGCCAGCCGCATGCGAACGCCGCGGCGCAGCTCGCCGACCAGCGCGAACAGCAGCTCGATGCCGCCTCGCGCAAGCTGCTCGCGCAATGGCCGCAGCTGCAGGCCGCCTATGCCGGCGACGAGTACGTCGTGAAGATCCGCGACAAGGAGATTCGCACCGCGCTGACCACGCAGAGCCTGTCCGGCACCAAGGTGCGCAAGGTCGCGCTGCCGGGGTTCGAAGACCACGGCGAGATCCTGAAGTGGCTGCTGCTCGACAACGTGCCGGGCAGCTTTCCGTACAGCGCCGGCACCTTCGCGTTCAAGCGCGAGGGCGAGGACCCGACGCGCATGTTCGCCGGCGAGGGCGACGCGTTCCGCACCAACCGGCGCTTCAAGCTGCTGTCCGAAGGCATGCCGGCAAAGCGGCTGTCGACCGCGTTCGACAGCGTCACGCTGTACGGCAACGACCCGGCGCTGCGGCCCGACATCTACGGCAAGGTCGGCAACTCCGGCGTCAGCATCGCGACGCTGGACGACATGAAGGTGCTGTATGGCGGCTTCGACCTCTGCAACCCGGCCACCAGCGTCAGCATGACGATCAACGGGCCGGCACCGACGATCCTCGCGATGTTCATGAACACCGCGATCGACCAGCAGCTGGAGCGCTTCCATGCCGACAACGGCCGCGGGCCGAGCGACGACGAGCTGCACAAGATCCGCGCTTGGGTGCTGCAGAACGTGCGCGGCACGGTCCAGGCCGACATCCTGAAGGAAGACCAGGGGCAGAACACCTGCATCTTCTCGACCGAGTTCAGCCTGAAGGTGATGGGCGACATCGCCGAATACTTCGTGCACCACCAGGTGCGCAACTTCTATTCGGTGAGCATCAGCGGCTACCACATCGCCGAAGCCGGCGCGAACCCGATCAGCCAGCTGGCGTTCACGCTGAGCAACGGCTTCACGTTCGTCGAGGCCTACCTCGCGCGCGGCATGCACGTCGACGATTTCGCGCCGAATCTGAGCTTCTTCTTCAGCAACGGCATGGACCCGGAGTACACCGTGCTCGGCCGCGTCGCGCGGCGCATCTGGGCGGTGGCGATGCGCGAGCGCTACGGCGCCAACGAGCGCAGCCAGAAGCTGAAGTACCACGTGCAGACCTCGGGCCGCTCGCTGCACGCGCAGGAGATCCAGTTCAACGACATCCGCACGACGCTGCAGGCGCTGATCGCGGTCTACGACAACTGCAACTCGCTGCACACCAATGCGTTCGACGAGGCGATCACGACGCCGACCGAAGACAGCGTGCGCCGCGCGATGGCGATCCAGCTGATCATCAACCGCGAATGGGGGCTGGCGAAGAACGAGAACCCGAACCAGGGCGCGTTCATCATCGACGAGCTGACCGAACTGGTCGAAGAGGCGGTGCTGGCCGAGTTCGAGAAGATCGCCGAGCGCGGCGGCGTGCTGGGGGCGATGGAGACCGGCTACCAGCGCGGCCAGATCCAGGAGGAGAGCATGCACTACGAGATGCTCAAGCACACCGGCGAGTACCCGATCGTCGGCGTCAACACCTTCCGCAACCCGCACGGCGACCCGGTGCCGGAGCACATCGAGCTGGCGCGCTCGACCGACGACGAGAAGCAGTCGCAGCTCGCGCGGCTCGCGGACTTCCAGGCCCGGCATGCCGACGCGTCGCCGGCGATGCTGGCCCGGCTGCAGCAGGCGGTGATCGCGAACGGCAACGTGTTCGAGGTGCTGATGGACGCGGTGCGCTGCTGCTCGCTCGGGCAGATCACCGCGGCGCTGTTCGAGGTGGGGGGGCAGTACCGGCGGAGCATGTGAGCCGGGCTGTCCCTATCCATCGGCGCCGACCACGATCACCCCGTCCATCCCCTCGTGCCCCGAGCCGCAGAACACGTCGCAGTTGAACGCGAACTGCCCGGCCTGGCGCGGCGTGAACGGCAGCCGCGTCGGCTGCCCCGGCACGATGTCGGCGCGCAGTCCGAGCTCCGGCGCGCTGAAGCCCATCAGCACCTCGGGGGCGCTGAGTTCGAGCACGACGGCTTCGCCGACCGCGACCCGGATCTCGTCCGGCACGAACACGAATTTCTTCGCGACCACCGGGATCACGCGCGGCGCGGCACCGCGCACCGTGGCCGCCAGCGCGAGCGATGCCGCGAGGGCCAGCACCTGCCGCCGCCGAACGGCCGTCATGCCTTCACCACCGGCAGTTCGGTGACCTGCCACGGCTCGCGGCCGGGGACCGGCGGGCTGCCGCCCTCGCGCTCCACCTGCCGGAACCCGAGCCCGCGGTACGGCAGCGCCGGGTCCCACGCGAGCGGCGTGCGGCGCGGCTGCGACCCCGGCGCCGGCAACGGGAAGATCAGCGACTTCGCCGAATGGTGCGCGATGTGCCCGGTCATCGCATGGTGCGCCTGGTGGATGTGGCCGTAGAACACCGTCACGTTCGGATGCGGCATCAGCAGCTCGACGACCTGCGCGCCATCGCGCGTCGCCCAGTCCCAGGCCGGCGCCAGGTCGAACAGCGGGCGGTGCGTGAAGACGACGATCGGCGCGTCGACCGGCCGTCGCTTCAGGTCGTCGGCCAGCCACGCGCGCTGCGCGTCGCCGACGCTCGCGCCGGGGTCGGACACGTTGTCGAGCACGATGAAATGCACGCCGCGGTGATCGAACGCATAGCTCGTCGGGCCGAAGAACTCGCGGTAGGCCTCGCCGCGGTCGAGCGCCGCATCGTGCTCGCCCGGCATGAAGTGCACCGTCGGCACCTTCAGCATCGTGGCCAGCTCGCGGAACTCGCGCAGGCGCCGTCGCCGCTCGGCCGGGTCGTCGGTGGTGTGCGTCAGGTCGCCGGTGAAGACGACGAAGTCCGGGCCGCCCCCGCCGCCTTCGGCCAGCGCGTTGACCGCGGCGATCGCCTTCGGCAGCGTGCCGCGGGCATCCGGGTTCGGCGCGCCTTCGAAGCCCCAGTGGGTGTCCGACAGCTGCACGAAGTAGAAGTCGTCGACCGCGCCGCGGCCGGCCGTGCCGGCACAGCCGGACGCGAACACCACGCCGCCGAGGCCGGCGAGGCGGAGGAAATCCCTGCGATTCGATGAGGCATTCGATGAGGCCATGGCCCCTCCTGCTGGTGAATGGAACACCCCCGCCCTACCGGCTTCGCCCCGTCCCCATTCCCCTGCTGTTCCTTCACCGAGCGAATCGCTCGACATCGGGAATAAAAGCGGCGCGGCGCCGGTATGCCCGTGGTGGACGACGACACCGACCGCCGGCGCTTCGAGCGCTTCGCGCTGCCGCACCTGGATGCGGCCTACAACCTCGCGCGTTGGCTGACGCGCAACGACCAGGACGCGCAGGACGTCGTGCAGGAGGCCTGCCTGCGCGCGATGCACTACTTCGCGTCGTTCCGCGGCGAGCAGGCCCGGCCCTGGCTGCTGACCATCGTGCGCCACAGCTGCTACGCCTGGCTGCGCGAGAACCGGCCGGCCGAACTGGTGCACTTCGGCGACGGCGATGACGGCGGCGTGCCCGAAGCCGCCGCACCGTCGGCCGAGGGGCCGCACGAGACCGCGCTGCGCAACGCCGACCGCGCCCGGCTGAACCAGGCGATCGCCGCGCTGCCGATCGACTTCCGCGAGGTGCTGGTGCTGCGCGAACTGGAAGACCTGCCGTACAAGGACATCGCCCGCATCGCCGACATTCCGATCGGCACCGTGATGTCGCGCCTGTCGCGCGCCCGCGCGCTGCTGCGCGAGGCGCTGCAGCCGGCGGCACCGGCGCGTGCGGCGGTGCTGCGCGCGGTGCCACGGTCCACCGGCACCGGAGAGCCGACATGAGCCGTTTCGACGCCACGCCACGCGCGCTGAACGCCTTCATCGACGGCGAGCTCGACCTGGCCACCCAGCTCGATGCCGAGGCACAACTCGCGCGCGACCCCGCGCTGCAGTCGCGCAGCGCGCAGCTGCGCGAGCTGAGCCGGTGCGTGCGCACCCAGGCCGACTACCACGCGGCACCCGCCGCGCTGCGCGAGCGGCTGGGCCGCTTCTGCGCCCCCGCGCCCGAAGACCGACCGCTGGCGCGCCGCCCGCCGCGCGTCGCGCCAGCGGCCGCGTGGACCGGCCCGTGGCCGGCGGCCGCGGCCTCGATGCTGTGCACCGCCGCGCTGGCCTGGACCCTGCACGCCACGCTGGCAGCGCGGGCCGACGACGCGCTGCCGGGCGAGGCGGTGGCCGCCCATGTGCGCGCAACGCTGTCGCAGCGCAGCATCGACGTGGCCTCGACCGACCAGCACACCGTCAAGCCCTGGCTGTCGGCGCGGCTCGCCTTCTCGCCGCCGGTCGAGCACCCGCTGGCGGCCGGCGCGGAACTGATCGGCGGGCGCATCGACGTGCTCGACGGCCAGCCGGTGGCGGTGCTGGTCTACCGGCTGCGGGCGCACCTGATCGACGTCTACATCTGGCCGTCGCGCGGCAGTGCGGCGCCAGCCCTGGCCTCGACGCAGCGCGGCTTCCAGCTGCTGGGCGGCCGCCGGCACGGCATGTCCTACCTGGGCGTCTCCGACGTCAACGCCGATGACCTGGCCCGGGTCATGCAGGCGCTGACCGGCGACGACGCGGCGCCGCGGTGATCTCCTCTCGGGCTGGGGATGCCGACCGTCACCGAAAACGTCGACAATCCGGTGCCATGACAGCGCCGCCCAGCCGCCGATCCACGTCGACCGCACTCGCCACCGCGCGTCGCGCGTGGCGGCTGCTGTACAGCGATTCGCGCCGCTGCATCGCGCTGGCCGGCCAGGCGCTCGAACGCGGTCTCGCGCACGGCGACCTCGCCGCCGAAGGCTGGGCCCGGCTGGTGCGCGGGCTGCACCTGATCTGGTATTCGACGCCGCTCGAAGCCGCCGGCGAGCTGGCCGAGGCCGACCGCTGCTTCGACGCCACGCACGACCGCGCCGGCCACCTGCTGGCCGAGGTCGGCATCGCGCGCTGCCTGTGGCGCGAAGGCAAGTACCGCGAATCGCTGGCGCGCGCGCTGCCGCTGCGCGCCGAGGGGCTGGCGGTGCTGAAGCACGACGAGCTCGGCCTGCTGCTGAACGTGATCGCCGGCTGCTATGCATCGCTCGGCCAGTCGGAACAGGCCTTCGCGTACATGTTCCAGGCGCTGAACGAATCGCGCCCGGCGCGCGGCAACGGCTTCGAGGTGGTGCTGTACTGCAACCTCGCGCACGAGCTGATCCAGCTCGGCGACTACCACCAGGCGCTCAGCTACGTCGAGGAAGGCATCGCCCGCTACGCGCAGCTCGACAACCCGCGGCTGCTCAGCGTGCTGCTGATCAACCGGGTGATCTGCCTGACCAACCTCGAACGCGCCGCCGATGCGCTGGGCGACGTCGAGCGGCTGCTCGCACTGCCGACCGATGCCAGCGGGCGCGGCAGCACCAACCCGAACTTCGAGACGATGGCGATCGCCGCGCTGCGCGCGGGCAACACCGCGCTCGGCGCCGAGCTGATCGAGCGCGCGTCGCAGGACAGGTCCGGCATCAAGCTGCCCGACGAGCGCATCACGCTGGTCGTCGCCACCGCCGAGGTGATGGCCGCGCGCGACCTGCTGCCGCAGGCCGCTGCGCTGCTCGCGCAGGCCCAGCCGGCGGTGCTGAACACCGCGGCCGAAGGCCTCAGCCTGCGCGTGCGCTGCCTGTTCCACCAGGCGATGGCCGACATCCACGAGCGGCTCGGCAACGCCGCGCAGGCGCTGGCCTCGCTGCGCCTGTGGCAGGCGCTGCACGTCGAGCGCGCGCAGCTGGCCTCGCGGGCGCGCTACCAGGCCGCATCGCTGCAGACCGAGCTGCGCCGGCTGCAGCAGAACCTCGACGAGATCGAGGCGCGGCGGCGCAGCAGCGAGCGCGCGAAGGCCGAGCTGGAGGCCATCAACCAGCAGCTGTCGCAGAAGATCGACGAGGTCGAGGCGCTGCAGGCCGAGCTGCGCCAGCAGGCCACGCGCGACTTCCTCACCGGCCTGTTCAACCGCCGCCACCTGAACGACGTGCTGCCGCAGATGCTGCTGCTCGCGCAGCGCGAGCAGCAGCCGCTGGCGGCCGCGATCATCGACCTGGACCACTTCAAGTCGGTCAACGACCGGCATGGCCACGTCGCCGGCGACAAGTTGCTGGCCGCGTTCGGCGCGCTGCTGATCGCACACGGGCGGCGCAGCGACATCGCGTTCCGATTCGGCGGCGAGGAGTTCTGCCTGCTGATGCCGCGCACCGATGCGGCGGCCGCGCAGCGCAAGGTCGAGGCGCTGCTGGGTGCCTGGCGCAGCGAGGTATTCCAGTTCGACACCGGCACGCTGCGCAGCAACACCTTCTCGGCCGGCGTCGCCGATTCGCTCGCCGAGCTGGCGGCGATGGAGCAGCTGCTGAAGACCGCCGACGACCGCCTGCTCGAGGCCAAGCGCAGCGGGCGCAACCAGGTGCTGGCGGCCGATTCGCCGGCGCAGGCGGTCGAGGCCTGAGATCGCAGTGAGCCGTTCGCCCTGAGCTTGTCGAAGGGCCTGCCCACATCGAACGAGGGCTTCGACACGCTCAGCCCGAACGGGGGGGTCAGAAGCTCCCCGGATCCCCCGGAAACACCACCGGCGATTCGTAGCCGTCGGCCGACACCGCCGAGACGCCGAAGAACCAGTCGTCGATCACGACGTTCTTCAGGACCAGCTGCGTCGCATCGCCGGCGACGTGGCGGCTGTGCTGCCACTGCGGCGCGGTCGTCTCGCGCCACCACACGCGCCAGCCGGCCACGCCAGGCTGCGCCTGCCACTGGACCGTGGTGTCCGGCGTCACCGCGCCGGAGATCGACACGCCCTTCGGCGGCTGCGGCGCATTCGCCATCGCCGCCAGCGTCACCGCGTTCAGCCGCGTCACCTGCGCGAGGTACGGGAAGTCGACGCCGTCGATCGTGTCGCCGTACGCGATGCCGCCTTCGGTGCGCAGGGCCTGGTGCTGGCGGGTGTAGTCCTCGTGCGCCTCGGTCACGCGCACCGCCGGGATGCCGGCATCGAGGAACGGCACCTGGTCGCCGCCGCGACCGTAGCGGTCGGTGCGGTAGACCATCTGAACGCGCAGGTTGGTCACGTAGCGTTCCGACAGCGTCGCGATGAAGCGGGCGACGTTGCGCGACGGCGAATCGAGCTCGCCGCCGTTGTAGCGGCGCTTGCCGGCCTGCGCCGGCGTCTCGACCGCCTTGGTCCCCTCGGAAAACACCCGCACCGTGCCGTTGTCGTGCACGCCGTCCTGGCCGCGGCTGTTGCCGACGATGTCGTTGTTCAGATCGGCCTGCACCTGCCAGCCTTCGACCTTGGCATGGTCGACCAGCACCTTGCCGCCGTACAGGCCCTGTTCCTCGCCCGACAGCGCGGCATAGACGACGGTCGCGCGCAGCTTGTGCTTCGACAGCACGCGCGCCGCCTCCATCAGCGCGGCGACACCGGAGGCATCGTCGTTCGCGCCGGGCGCGTCGCTGGTCGCGTCCATCACGTCGCCGACGCGCGAATCGAGGTGCCCGGTGATCACGATCACGCGCTGCGGGTCGGTGGTGCCGCGCTGCACCGCGACGATGTCCATCACCTCGGTGGGCTGCGGCAGGCGCGGGCCGGTGAAGGTCTGCGACGGCGTCGCGACCTGCAGGCAGCCGCCGCAGTCGCGCGAGATCGCGGCGAAGCGCGACTGCACCCAGCGGCGTGCGGCGCCGATGCCACGCGTCGGGGACGCGGTGTCCGACGCGGTGTGGCGGGTGCCGAACCCGACCAGGTGCGTGATGGTGCCGCGCAGCTCGTCGGCGCTGACCGCGGCGGCGATCTCGCGCAGCGCCGGTTGGTCGGGGAACGGCGCCGGCGCCGCATCGGGCGCCGCCCGCGCGAGGCCCGCGATCGACAGCAACAGCAGCAGGCTCGGACGGATCAGGTTCATCGTGGCATCCATGGCAGGGGGAGCGGGGATCATCCGCGCATTCTCACCATTCCGCGCCGCGGAAGAGTCCAATGCGCGCGACGGGGATTCCGCGCCGCACCGCGGCGGCCTATCGTGAGGTCTTCGCAGACCGACGGATCCTTGCCATGAACCACGCTCCCCTGTTCCATGCCGGCGAACTGGCCGTGCAGCAACGCGCCGGCACGCGTGCGCTGGTCGACGGCTTCGCGCCGCAGATGGTCCGCGATGCGATGAGCTTGCAGCACCAGCAGTTCTTCGCGCAGCTGCCGACGCTGTTCGTCGGCAGCCTCGACGCGCTGCGCCGGCCGTGGGCCTCGGTGCTGGCGGGCACGCCCGGCTTCGTCGACGCGCTGGACGCACGGCAGCTGCGCATCCGCGCACCGCGCGATGCGGCCGACCCGCTGTCGCAGCACCTGGCGGTCGGCGACCCGATCGGCCTCTTGGGCCTGGAGCCGCAGACCCGGCGACGCAACCGGCTGAATGGCACCGTGACGCAGGTCGATGACCGGCACATCGACATTCACGTCGACCAGAGCTTCGGCAACTGCCCGCAGTACATCCAGGCGCGCGAGCCCCGGCCGGCGGAGGCCGCGGCGCTGCCGGCGCGGCCGGAGGGCACGGCGCTGAGCGCCGAAGCGGCGGCGCTGGTGCAGGCGGCCGACACCTTGTTCATCGCGTCGGCCTCGCCGCATGCGCGCGGCGGCGCCGGGGCCGATGGCGTCGACGTCTCGCACCGCGGCGGCCGGCCGGGCTTCGTGCGGATCGACACCATCGACGGGCACAGCGTGCTGACGCTGCCCGATTTCCGCGGCAACCGCCTGTTCAACACGCTGGGCAACATCGCCGCGCACCCGCATGCGGGGCTGCTGTTCGTCGACTACGCGCGAGGCGACCTGCTGCAGCTGACGGGGGATGCCGAGCTGGTCTGGGACGGGCCCGAGCTGCGCGCCTTCGACGGCGCGCAGCGGCTGCTGAAGGTGCGCGTCGAGGCCGGCGTGTGGCGGCCGGGGGCGCTGCCGCTGCGCTGGTCGCCGGCGCAGCCGGCATCGCAACTGGCGCAGACCGGCGCCTGGCGCTAGACGGCGCCGCCGGTGACGATGCCGCGGAAGGTCAGCTGCGCGAGGCGCGCATCGAGGGCCTGCTGTGCCGGCCGAAGCGCATCGTCACCGTCGCGCGGGTCCGGTTCGGCACGGTCGGTTTGCGCGTCGGCCAGGCCGTCGAGCGGAGCCGATCGCTGCGCCGGCGGCGATGCCGGTCGAGGCAGCGGCGACGCCATGTCGCGAACGCCGGCATCGAACGAGGTCGCCACCTCGTTCGGCAAGGGCATCGGGACGGCCTCATGGCCAGGCGCATGCTGCGCCGGCGGCGGGTCCTCGCCGCGAGGCGCTCGGGCCGGTGGCGCTTGCGTCTGCGGAATCCGCGACGTCTGCGGCGTCTGCGGACGGGACGGCGGCGGGCAGGAGCTCATCTCGCGCACGCCAGCTTCGAAGGCCGCAGCGACCTGCTGCGGCACGGTCATCGGGCCGGCCGGCGGCTGCGCCACCGGCATCAGCGGCGCGCCCGGCAGCGTTGGCGGCGGGCCTTCGTCGAGCCGACACTCGTCGTCGGCCACTCCCTCCCGCACCGGCATCGGGGCCGCCTCGCGCGGCGAGTCATCCGCACCCACGGCCGGGCGCGCCGGTGGCCGTGCCATCTGCTGCAGGCCGATGTCGAAGGCGGCCGCGGCCCCGCTCGACATCGTCGACCCGGCGACCGCTCCCCGCGGGACCGGCTGCGATGCTCTCGCCTTCGGCGGCTGCGGCGCCGAAGGCGGCGGTTCTGCTGCCGGCATCGGCGTTTCGTGATCGGCAGCCGCAGCGACTGTCGGCTCGCATCCCCAGGACTCGCCGGCCATGGCCTGGCACAGCGGTGCCCTCAGCATCGCGTGCGGCAGCGGCGGCGCGTCCGGCGGCTCCGGTCGAGCAAGCCAACCGGGATCGAACGCGACCTCCGGCGCTGGCGGCGCTTCGACCGGCTCCTCCGGCACGCTGCGCGGCTCCAGCTGGTAACGGTGGACCGCGGCCGTGCGCTGCGCAGTCCGCACCGACGCGACGCGCCGCCGCTCGTCCCAGGAATGGCTCATGCCCAGCCGCCCTCGTGGACCGCCGCATCCGGATCGGGTTCGAAATCGACCGGCTGCTCCTCGCGCCGGTTGTAGTCGATCAACACCGCCAGTTCGTCGACCTCCACGCCGGGGGCTTTCAGCGCCATGTAGTGCAGGCCTTCCTTGTCGCTCGGCCGGCGCACCGGTATGCGGCGGAAACCGATGCGCATCAAGGCGCGCATCGAGCGCGTGTTGTCGACATAGACCGACGTGACCAGGCAGTCGACCCCATGCGCCAGCGCATGCCGGCACAGCATCCCGCCGGCCTGCACCGCGAAGCCCCGGCCCTGGAAATCGATGCCGATCCAGAAGTAGAAGAAGCCCGCGCGCGCCCATTGGTACAGCCCGGTGTGGCCGACGAAGCCATGCTCGGCATGCATCACCGCGTAGTCGATGCGGCTCGGCTCCAGGCGCCGCGCGTCGACCCACTGCGCCGCAGTGCAGGTGGCATCGATCGGATCGAAGCCGGACATCACCGCGATCTGCGGGTCGCGGAACTGGTGCCCGAGCGCCGGGGCATGGCTGCCGTCCAGCGGCTCCAGCACCAGCCCGCCGGGATCGCGGGCAATGCAGCGCAGCCAGCCGTCTTCGGCCGTGTCCCAGGCCGCCAGCCGCTCGTGCAGGCGGCGCTGCACGTCGAGCGCCAGCGGGTCGGCCGGCTGAATCGCGAGCGCCTCGGCGACATGCCGCACCGCGGACGCGAGGTCGCCGCTGCACGACTCGCACCACGCGAGCTGCGCCAGGTCGGGCGCGGTCCGCCCCTGCACCGCCAGGCCACGCAGCCACACGCGCCGCGCGAACCCCCACTCGGCGATGCGCATCGCCGACAGCGCGACATCGCGGAACAGCGGCGGTCCGTGCGGCGAAGGCAGGTGCTGGCCCCACACGCAGCGCAGCGCTTCGGCCCAGGCTTCCCGGTCGACTCCGCCGCGGCCCAGCCAGCGCAGGTGCAGGTCGGGGCAGGCGGCGGCGAAGACGCGCGGGTCGTGGTGGGCCCGGCGCAACACCACCAGCCCGGCCGACGCGCCCGAATCGCGAAGCGCGCAGCGCATCACGCGCGCGAGCGCGGCGCCGTCGCCGCAATCGCCGCGCGCCAGCGGGGCGACCCAGCGCTCCAGCGCCGCGCGCGAGCTGCCGGCGCCGCCGGCCACCGCCTGCACCACCTCGGCCTCGCCGACCGCGCGGTGCCATGCCAGCGCCTGCTGTCCGGCCAGGTGCGCGCCCAGCAGCGCGAAATCGGTCGGCAGCAGCCGGTCGCGCCGGAAGGTGGACAGCACGCTGTCGAAACCGCCGAGCCGCACGCCGCGGTCGTTCGCGAAGCCGCGCGCCGTCGACAGCACCAGGTAGCCGCCCGGACACAGCGCGGCCACCTGCGCCAGCGCATCGATGGCCCCGACCGGCAGGCACACCGGTG
This sequence comes from Rhizobacter sp. SG703, assembly GCF_012275445.1. Lineage (GTDB taxonomy): Bacteria > Pseudomonadota > Gammaproteobacteria > Burkholderiales > Burkholderiaceae_C > Rhizobacter. The sequence goes on from NZ_JAAZQK010000004.1 coordinate 361,324, forward strand.
CGCTGTTCAGACCGGCCACATGCGATTGCACCAGCGCACGCAGCGCCGGCGTCAGCGTGTTCTCGTCGACCGGGCGCCAGCGCTGGTCCTCGGGTTCGTCGCGCCCGGCCACCAACTCCTGCGGCGAGGCCTCCAGCAGCCGCCCGTAATGCGTCGCGAGCAGCCGTTGCGGCAGGTGGCGGAACCGGTCGTGCGCCAGCACCACCACCGGGTTCGGGCTGGTCCAGCGTCGCGGCTCGCCCAGCGGCAGCAGGCATGGCGCGTCGCCGCCCCCGGGCTGCCACAGCATGGTCACCAGCAGGCCGGGGTCGAGCAGGCTGCACAGCTCGGGCTCGTCATGCCAGGCACCGGCCACCGCCGCGTCCTCGACGCAGGCCAGGTAGCGCAGCCGCGGCTCGAAGCCCAGCCGCCAGCGCATGCGCTGCACCAGTGCCTGGATCATCTGCCGGGCCGAGCCGCCGTCGCCGGGCATCCAGTCGACGACATCGAGCGGGGCGCGTGGATCGATGCGTCCGGCGCGGTGCTGGTCGTCCCAGTACGAGACGATCATCTCGGCCCACGCGCTCGCCATCAGCGTGTCGAAGGCCGACGGTGTGTGGCCGTGCGCGGCGCGGCGTGCGACCGCGGTGGAAGACGGGGCGGCGGAGTAGACAGGGTGGGCGACCATGGCGCGAACCTCAGCGGGGAACGGTCGGTTGAACGGCCGGCAGGGCGGCCGGCGTGACGGCGACCGGCAGGCCTGCCGCCGCCGACTGGATGATGCGAGGCGTGATCAGGAACAGCCGCTCGCGCTTTTCGACATCGCCGTTCTTCTTGCCGAAGAAGCCGCCGATGAACGGCAGCTTGCGCAGCCCGGGCACGCCGTCGTCCTGCTTCGTGTCGCGTTCGGAGTTGAAGCCCGCCACCAGCAGGCTCTGGTTCTCGCCCATCACCGCCTGCGTGCCGATCGTGCTCTTGCGCACCATCGGGATGCTGCCCACCGTCGGCGTCACCAGCGTGCCGTCCTCGATGTCCACCGTCAGGTGCACGGCCTTGCGGCCATCGGGCAGGTCGACGGCATGCGGCGTGACCCGCAGCGTCACGCCCACGGTCACCGGCACGACATTCGCCGCGCGTTCGGAGGTCACCGACACGTAGAAGGTTTCGGACAGGTCGATCAGCGCGCCGAGGTTGTCGATGGTCAGCACCGTCGGGCGCGACACGATGCGCGCATCGCCTTCCTGCTCGAGCACGTTGATGCGCGTCGTCAGGAAATTTCCCGCGTCGGCCACGATGCTCGCGGGCGTCATGCCGCTGCCGCGGACCAGCGTCGCCGACGTCGCATCGGCCGCCGTCGACGTCGTGCCGTAGCCCCCGGCGATGCTGCCCACGCGGGCGCCCCAGTCGATGCCCAACGAGGTGACCTTGGTCTTGTTCACGTCGACGATCACCGCCTCGATCTCGATCAGCGGGCTCGGCACGTCGAGCAGCGCGATCAGCTGCTCGTAGACCTGCAGCTGTTCCGGCCGGGCGCGGATGATCAGCGCGTTCAGGCGCGAATCCGCCTGCACCGTCGGCGCCGCGCCCTTCGATGGCGCGGCACCGCGGCGCGTGCCACCGGCCGGCGCGGCGCCGTCCGACGCGGGGCGCGCGTCGCGCTCGTCGGACTTCTCGTCGCGCGATGCGCCGCCTGCCGTGTCGGCGTCCAGTCCCTGCATCGGCTGCGCCGCCTGCAGCGGCTGCAACGAGCCGCGCAACGGCGCCGCCATCTCGGCCAGTGCGATGTTGGTGCCGGTCTTGCCGCCGTCACCGGCCACCAGCGCGCGCAGCATGTTGGCCACGCCGGTGGTCACGATCTGCTTGTCGCGGTAGAAGATCACCCGGTCGTCCACCGACGCATGGCGCAGGCGGAAGACGCGCAGCTGCTGGTCCGACAGCAGCGGCGGCATCGGCAGGTCGGCCAGCGCCCGCGCCAGCACATCGACATAGGCGGGCGGCCCCGACACCAGCGCGGCACTGCGGTCGGCGATGTCGGCCCAGCCGAACTTCGGCTCGATCAGCCCCACCTCGAGCAGCGCCTTCTTCAGCGCCGCGCCACCGGCGCCCGGCATCGTCAGCACGCGCGTCACCTGCTCCTCGATGCGGCTGACGTGCAGCACGCCGCCCTGGTAGAACCAGGCAAGGCCGTAGGTCGATGCCAGCTGGTTCATGAAATCGGTCGGCGACGTGGCGGTCAGCGTGCCGTCGACCAGTTGCCCGCCCTCCTCGACCGCTGCGCTGGCCTGCACGCGCAGCCCGAAGCTGCGGCCGAACGAGTTCAGTACCGCGGCGAGCCGGTGGCTGCGCGCCAGGTAGCTGTAGCTCACCTCGGGCCAGGGCGGCGGTCCCGCCTGCGCGGCGCTGCCGAACAACGTGGCGGCCAGCAGCGCAAGCGCTCCGGCGATGCGGTGCCAGGGTTTCATCACAACACTCCCAGGTAACGTCGCCAGAAGCCCACCGCGTCCAGGAAGGCGTGCAGGTTGCGTTCGAATTCATCGGCCCCGCTGTCGGACGGCACCGTCTGCTGCAGCATCAGCATGTCCAGCTCCGGCGACAGCACCAGCGTCTCGCTGGTGCGCAGCCAGCGGTTGCCGGCCACTTCGAGCGCTTGCGTCAGGCGCTCCTCGCCCTGCCGGCTCTTCAGGTCGATCGGCGCGACGCGGCACTCCAGCACCACGTCGCCACGAAAGCCGGGCCGCACCATCACGCGCAGCCGGTTGCCGAATTCCAGTGCGATGCTTCCATCGCTGCGCGGCGCGCCGTCGCCCAGTCCGTTGCGTTCCAGGTACTGCGCCAGGCCACGATGGCGAGGCCGGCCCGCCAGGGTCGGTGGAGCGCCGTCGCCCCGGGGGCGGCCCGGCGGGTTCATGAGGACTCTCCTTCGCCGCGCTCGAGCGCCAGCCGCTGCAGCTCGCGCAACAGCTCGGCCACCGGCTCGATGAACTCGGTCGGGACGTAGCGGTGCAGCGTCGCGCTGCGCGTCAGGCCACGCGCGAGCGGGATGTTCTGCAAGACCGGCACGCCGGCCTCGCGGGCGACTCGCACCATCATGTGGGCCACCTCGTCGGCGCCCTTCGCGGTGACGATGGGCAGGGGCGTCACGTCCTGCTCGTAGCGGATCGCGACGGCGAAGTGGGTCGGGTTAGTGACGACGACCGAGGCCTTGCGCGTCTGGTGCGCGGTCTCACCCATCGCGATCTCCTTGGCGAGCTCCTTGCGGTGCGACTTCACCTCGGGATCGCCCTCCATCTGCTTGTGTTCCTGCTTGATCTCGTCGAGCGACATCATCAGCTGCTTGATGTGCTGGCGCCGCTGCCACACCAGGTCGGCGAAGGCCAGCACGCCGTAGGCGAGGAAGGTCCAGATCACCAGCTTCTTCAGCATCGCGACGAAGATCGCGCCGACCGCGGGCATGCCGGCCGGCGGTACCTTGACGAGCGGGTCGAGGAAGTCGCGGATCAGCACCGTGATGATCACGGTCAGCAGGATGACCTTCAGGTTCGACTTCAGGAATTCGACCAGGCTCTTGATCGAGAACATGTTCTGCAGGTTCTTGACCGGGTCGAGCTTGTCGCCCTTCGGCACCAGCGGCTTCAGGCTGAACACCAGGCCGGTCTGCGCCGCCTCGACCGCGATGCCGACGACGACCACGATCAGCAGGAACGGCAGCGTCAGCGAGACCAGCGCATGCACGGCGTGCATGCCGAGGCTGGCCACCGCGGTGCGAAAGTCCGTTTGATAGAGCCCGGCCGGCGCCAGCATCAACGAGGTCATCTCGCGCACCAGGTCTTCGGACATCGCGAGCGTCCAGCCGAACAGCGCGGCCAGCAGCACGGTCTCGGTGAAGTCCTTGCTGCGCGCGACCTGCCCGTCTTCGCGCGCCTGCTTCAGCCGGTGGTAGGTGGGTTGCTCGGTCTTCTCCCCGCTCACGGCGACGTTCCCCCGACCATGGCCTTCATCCCATCAAGTGCACCGTTCGCGTCGAGCAGGTCGTCGTGCGCGATGTCGAACATCGTGCCGGCATACACCGCGAACACGAACATCGCGATGCCGCTCTTGACCGGCATCGCCAGGAAGAACACCTGCAGCTGCGGCGCGAAGCGGCTCACCAGCGCCAGGCCCAGCTCGGCCAGCAGCATCGACAGGATCACCGGCGAGCCGAGCAATACCGCCAGCCGCGTCAGCCGGTCCAGCTGGCCGAGCAGGATTCCCGGCGTCTCGTCGCTCAGGTGCGGCGTCCATGAGAGCACCGGCCACAGCTCGAAGCTGCGGTACGCGATGCCGAGCATCAGCAACAGCCCACCGCCGGCCAGCAGGTAGGTGACGGCCGCCTGGCTGAACAGCTCGCCCAGCGGCGACGAGTCGTGGCCCGTCAGCGGATTGATGGTCTGCGCAATGCTCGCGCCGCGCTGGTTGTCGATGTACGAGCCCATCGTGTCGAAGGCCCAGATCGGTATCGCGACCAGGAAGCCGAGCACCATGCCCAGCAGCGACTCCTTGGCGACCAGCAGCGCGATCGCCAGCGGCTCGCGGCCGCCGGCGACCACGGTGTCGAGCAGCCCGGGCACCTGCAGCGTCGCCATCGCCGCGACGACCCCGAAGCGCAGCAGGCCCGGCAGGCTCTCGCGCGACAGCACCGGGATCATCGAGAACATCAGCAGCAGGCGCGGCATCGCGATGGCGTAGGTCGCCATCAGTTGCATCGGCTGCGTGAACGGATCGAACCCGGGATCGGTCATGGCCAGGGCCTAGCGCACCAGCGTGCCGAACGAATCGAAGACGCCGACGCTGAAGTTGAAGATCTCGCCGCCGACCCAGCGGGCGGTCAGGTAGATCGTCAGCCCCACGGCCACCAGCTTCACCGCGAACGACAGCGTCTGCTCCTGGATCTGCGTCAGCGCCTGCACCAGCGCGAACAGCGTGCCGACCACCGAGGCGACGATGATCGGCGGCAGCGACAGCCACAGCGTCAGCAGCAGCGAATGCATCACGTGCGAGGTCAGGTCGTTGACGTTCAAGGCGTGTCTCCCGCGAATCAGGTGGCGTAGGTCTGGACGATCCCGTGGATGAGCCGGGACCAGCCGTCGATCATCACGAACAGGAACAGCTTCAGCGGCAGCGTCAGCGTGACCGGCGAGACCATCGACATGCCCATCGCCATCAGGATGTTCGAGACGACCAGGTCGATCACGATGAACGGCAGGAACAGCAGGAAGCCGATCTCGAAGCCCGAGGTCAGCTCGCTGACGAGGAAGGCGGGCACGACGATCATGAAGTCGTCGTGCGCGGCACCGGCGGCGTACTGCGGCGGCCACTGGCGGCGTGCGGTGGTCAGGAAGAAGTCGCGCTGCTCGGGGCGGCTGTTGCGCACCAGGAAGTGCCGCAGCGGCTCGGCCGCGTTGCGCAACTCGGGCATGAAGGCCTTCACATCGGACGTCGAGACCTTCGATTTCTCGAGGGTCCCGGCGATCTCGGTACCCACCGGCGCCATCACGTAGACCGTGAGCATCAGCGCCAGGCCGTAGATCGCCATGTTCGGCGGGATCTGCTGCACGCCCAGCGCGTTGCGCAGGATCGACAGCACGATGGCGAGCTTCAGAAAGCAGGTCATCGTGACGACCATGACCGGCACGAAGGCCATCGCGACGAACAGCAGGATCAGGTTGAACGGATCGACGTCATGCATCATCGCGCGGCTCCTGCCAGGCTGACGAGGGACACGCCGAGTTGCCCGTCGATGTCGACCAGCTCGCCCTCGCCGATCGGCCGGCCGTTGGCCCGCACGACGACGCAGCGCCGCAGGTCGCGGCCGAGCTCGAAGACATGGCCGGGGCCGATGTCGCGCAGCTGCGCCAGCGTCAGCGTGCGCTGGCCGAGGTCGAAGCTCAACCGCACGGGCAGCGTGCCCAGGTGGCGCGCGACGCTTCGGCGGGTGGCCGGTGCAGGGCGCCCTGCCGTCGGCCCGGCGGCCGGCGCGGCCGCCACGACGGCCACGTCGGTGCCCGCGGCAGCGAGCCCGGCGGCCACCGGTGCCGGCTGCAGCGCCTGCGCTGCGGGCGGCTGCGCCGGCAGGCGGCGCGGCGGCCGGTCGTCCGGTTCGGCCAGGTCGACGGGTGCGGCCGGCGCCTGTCCTGCACCGTCGTCCAACTCGTCTTCTTCGTCGTCGAACTCGTCATCGTCGAGCTCGGCGCGGTCCTCCTCGTCGTCGTCGTCGTCGTCGTCTTCGTCGTCTTCGTCGTCTTCGTCGTCTTCGTCGAAGTCGTCATCGAACTCGTCATCGAACTCGTCGTCGAACTCGTCGTCTTCCATTCGATCGTCCATGATGTCGGTCCATCCTTGCGTGATCACGATGCGCGTGCCGTCGATGCGGCCGATCAGCGCGCTGTCGCGGCCGACGCGCAGCGCGATGCCGCCGTCCGGCCGCAGCCAGGTCTCGTCGAGCAGCAGCACGTCGTGCTCGCCCAGCGTGGCCAGCTCGCCGGCAGGCAGGTCGACCCAGCCAACGCCCAGGCGCAGCACGATCGGTTGGTCCTCGAAGCCCGCGACGAGCCCTTCGTGTTCGTTTTCGGTGTCGCCGTCACCGTGGCCGAGAGGTACAGGCGTCCAGTTCGCGGCCAACTGCTGCAAGCCGGCGTCGTCAGTCCACAGCTCGCCTTCGCTGACCAGCCCGTCGATCTGCAGCTGCCAGTCGATGCCGTGCCGCACCGCCGGCGAGTCCGCCGAGTGGCCCGCGTCCACCAAGTGCAGGCGCCGGCCGCAGGCGCGTTCCAGCTGCGTCATCGCCGCGCCGAGCGCGGCCTCGACCATCGCGCGGCGCAGCAGTGCCGGCGCCTCGTCCGGCAGGTCGGTGCCGAGCGCCTGCTGCACCAGGTCACCGAGGCTGCGCGGGCGCAGGCGCACCCGCAGCGGCGCGATCCCCCATTCGACGGGCAGGTCGACCAGCCCGTCGCGCGGGGCACGGCCCGGCTCGCACGGCCGCAGGGCCAGCGTTCCCTGCCGACCGGCCAGCTCGAGCTGCAGCGGCGCGCGCCGGCGTGCCATGCGATTGCGCTGCTCGATCGTGCTGCGCTCCAGGCGCGGCAGGCTCGGAAGCCGCCGGGGCGCGGGAGTTGTCGTCGGCCGGTTCATGCGTCGAAGTCCTCCGGCCAGTGGACGGCCTCCAGGGCCGGCGCGCCTGCCGCTTGTGCCGCCGCGGGCGTCGACAACGACACGCGCAGCGGCCGGTCGAGATGGCGGCCCAGGTGCGCGGCCAGCCCGTGCAGGCGTTGCGACAACCACTCGCGCGACTCGCCGGCCGGGGTTTCGAACTCGATCACCAGCCGGCCTGCGTCCTCCAGCATGCGCAGCGAGGTGTCGGCCAGCCGCTCGCCGAGCGCGTGCATCCGCAGCTCACGCCCGTCCGCGCCGTGCGCCACCCACAGCGATTGCACGGCGTCCACGAGCAAGGCATCGGCCTGGCCACCGGCCGCTGCGCCGCTGCCGTCGGCCGCCACCCCGATCGGCGGCAGCGCCGCCGCGGTCGCTGCGGCCGGCGCGAAGACCTCGTCGAAGACGTCCTGCAGGCCCGGCGCGCCACCGTGCGAGCCCCGCCCGCCACCGTCGCCCATGTGGCGTGCGAACAGCGCCAGCGCGTCCGGCTCGGGCACGGGCCCTGCGGCATCCCCCGCTTCGCCCTGCAGGCCGGCGTCGAGGTAGGCTGCGCCGAAATCGACCTCCTTGTGCAGCAGCGTCATGCGAACTCCTCGGTGAACTGCTCGGGGCCTGCCACGCGCACTTCCTCGAGTTCGAGGTCCTCGATGCGCTGGCGTTCGTGCACCGCGTCGGCATCGGCCTGCGCGACGATCTCGTCGAACTTCTCGCGCTGGCGCACGGCGAGCCGGTGCTGGCGTACCGCGTCGTCGCGCGCGTCGACGGCCGCCCGCAGCGCCTGCGCGACCGCTTCGAGGTCCTTCTCGCGCGCGGCAAGGTGCTCGCGCAGCTCGCCGACCTTGAACTTCACATCGTCGATGTCGGACTTCAGCACCACGCGGCTGAACAGGTCGGCATACAGCGCGTCCTCGCGCTCGCGCGTGTCGATGCGCAGCTGCCGCAAGGCCCGCTTCTCGTCCTCGAGACGCTGCGACGCCTGCTCCAGCGCCCGCGCGGCGCGCTGCACCTCGGTCTGCGCCTTGCGCTCGCGGAAGACCTTGATGTCGCGCAGCTTCCTGAGCATCGGCATCAGCGCCCTCCCTCGACGAGTTGCTGCAGCTTGCGCAGCGTGGCGTCGAACGACATCTGCTCGTCGGTGCGCTGGCGCAGGAATTCGTTGATGCGCGGCATGCGTTCGATCGCGCGGTCGGCCAGCGCGTCGCTGCCCTTCTTGTACTCGCCGATCTTCACCAGCAGCTCGACCTCCTGGTACTTCGCCATCAGCTCGCGCAGCTTGCCGGCGGCCGCGCGGTGCTCCGGCTTCACCACCGCGTTCATCACGCGCGAGGCCGAGGCCAGCACGTCGATCGCCGGGTAGTGGTTGGCCGAGCCCAGCTTGCGCGACAGCACGATGTGGCCGTCGAGGATCGAGCGCGTCTCGTCGGCGACCGGCTCGGTCATGTCGTCGCCCTCGACCAGCACGGTGTACAGCGCGGTGATCGAGCCCTTGTCGTTCATGCCGGTGCGCTCCATCAGGCGCGGCAGCGTCGCGAACACGCTCGGCGGGTAGCCGCGGCGCGTCGGCGGCTCGCCGGCGGCCAACCCGATCTCGCGCTGCGCACGGGCGAAGCGCGTCACCGAATCCATCAGGAACAGCACCTTCTGCCCCTGGTCGCGGAAATCCTCGGCGATCGCGGTGGCCACGTAGGCCGCCTTCGCGCGCTCCATCGCCGACTTGTCGGAGGTGGCGCAGACGATCACCGAACGGCGCCGGCCCTCGTCGCCGAGTTCGTGCTCGAGGAACTCGCGCACCTCGCGGCCGCGCTCGCCGATCAGCGCGATGACGATCGCGTCGACCTGCGCGCCCTTCACCAGCATGCCCATCAGCGTCGACTTGCCGCCGCCGGCCGCCGCGAAGATGCCCATGCGCTGGCCTTCGCCGCAGGTCAGCAGGCCGTCGATCGCGCGGACGCCGAGCGGCACCGGGCGGTCGATGATGCGGCGCTTCATCGGGTCGGGCGCGGCGCAGAACACCGGGCACTGCCGGCTGGTGACCAACGGGCCGTGCACGTCGCTGTCGAGCGGCTGGCCCAGCCCGTCGAGCACGCGGCCGAGCAGCTGCGGGCCGACGCCGATCATGTGCACCTGGCCGGTCGGGATCACCTCGGTGACGCTGGAGATGCCCAGCGTGTCGCCGATCGGCGTCAGCAGTGCGGTGCCGCGCACGATGCCGACCACCTCGGCCTTCATCTCGCGCGCTTCGCCCGGGTTGCGCAGCGTGCAGATCTCGCCGACCACCGCCGCCGGTACCACCGCCTTGATGATGGTGCCGGTCACCTGAGTGACGCGCCCGCGCAGCGTCGGGCCGCCTTCGTGCCGGCGCAGCGTGTCGTGCAGCCGGTCGAGCACCGGCTCGAAGCCGGGCGACTCAAGCCACTGCACGCGACGCTCCCTTCAGGGCCGCTTCGAGCGCCGCGAGCTGGGCCGGCAGGCTCGCCTCGACGACGCCGATCTCGGACTCGAGCAGGCAGGCATCGGGGGCGATGCGCGCATCGGCCGCCACGTCGACGCATTCGATCGTCGGGAACGGCGCCAGCACGCGCTCCAGGTCGGCGCGCAGCGCGTCGGCCTGCGCCGGGTTCACCCGCAGCGTCAGCTGCTTCTGGCCGCGCACCAGCGCGAGCGCCCGCTGCACGACGCTGCGCACGCGGGTGCCGGCATCGGCATCGTCGATGACCTTGCGCACCGCCTCGCCGACCAGCGCGACCAGGCGCTCCTCGACACCTTCGAGGTGTGCACGCGTGCGGTCGGCCATCTGCATCATCGCCTGCGCCTGCTCGCTGCGTGCTTCCTGCCGGCCGGCCGCGAGGCCGAGTTGCTGCTGGACCGCAAAGGCCTTGTGCGCCTCTTCGCGAACCAAGGCGGCATCGTGCTGCGCCTTCTCGAGGAGCGCGCGGGCATCGCTCCAGGCCCAGAAGGCCTCGGCGCGGATCAGCTTGCCTGCGGCGGCAGGCCGGGCGCGGCTCAGCGCAGCGTCGCGAACGATGTACACCATTGCGGATCCAGTGCGGAGAGGACGGTGCCGACGACGCGGCGTGCGTGCGCCGGATCGACCGGCGCGGGAAGGGTGTCGGCGGGCAGCTTCAGCGCGGCGCGCAGCCGGATCTCGTCGGGTGCGTTCGCAAGGCCGGCGCAGATCCAGGCGTGGCCGAGCGGCTCGATCGGACCGTCGGGCTCGGCCTCGAGGGCGGGAAGGCCCGGCAACAGCGCGGCCGAGTGCAATGCGAACTCATGCAGGCGCGGCGTGAGCCGGCGCTTCCAGTGCAGCACCTGCTCGCGCAGCAGGCTGCGGCGCACCAGCGGTGCGAGGCGCAGCGCCGCGAGGCCGCGCGACAAGGTCTCCAGGCGCGCCGCGTCGAGCAGCGCAAACGGCAACTCGGCGCAACCGGCATCCAGGCAGGGCCGCTGCGCGAGCCCGAGGCCCTGCAGCACCAGCGCCGACAGGCTGCGGCGCGCGCGTGCATCGGCCCACACCGCCTCGGGCACCGCGCCGCCAAAGCTCGCGCGGCGCGAGGGATGCAGGTAGTCGGCCGGCATGAAACTGAAGCTCGCCAGCCGGGTGGCCAGGCCGGCCGGCAGCGTTGCGAATCCGCCGGCGGTCGCGATGCCCGCGGCCGTCACGCCTGCTTCTCCGGCGTGACGGTGGAAGCGACGCCAGGCGTGGCGCCGGGCGCCGCATCGGGCGCCGCCGCCGGCTTGCGCCGCCGCTTGAGCCACCACACCACGGCCCCGCCGGCGATGCCCAGCAGCGCCAGGCCGGCGATGGCAGCCACCATGGTCCAGCGGGGGCGGCCGGCGCCGGCACTGGCCGCCTTCGCGTTGATGACGGCGCCCTGCCCGCCCGACGCGGCGGAGGCCACTTCGGCGGCCTTCTCGGCGCCTTTCGTCTCCGCGCTTTTCGTCTCTGCGCCTTTCGGCACGCTGCCGGCCGCGGACTCGGCCACCGCGCCCGCCTTCTGCGCCGACACCAGCACCACCGCGACGCGGTCGACCTGCAGGCCGGGGATGCTGCCGGACACGAGCATCTTGATCTGCGGCACCGAAGCCTGCAGGTTGTAGCCGCGCTGGTGCTTGATGAAGACGGCTGCCGACGACGGCAACGGCGGCTCGCTGCCGTTGCCGCGCTCCGGCAGCACCACGTGCACGCGGGCCTTCAGCACGCCGTCCATCTGCGACAGCGTGGTGCCCAGCTCCTGCGACAGCGCCCACAGGTAGCGGGCCCGCTCCTCCAGCGGCGACGAGATCAAGCCCTCCTTGCGGAAGACCTCGCCCATCGACGCATGGCGCTCGCGCGGCAGGCCTTCGTTCTGCAGCACGACGACGGCGGCCGGGACCTGGGCGGCATCGATCTCGACGTTGACCAGGCCCTCCTTCGCGGGGCGCTTGCTCGCCTCGATCCGGGCCTGCGACAGCGCCGCGACCACTTCGTTGGCCTCGGACTCGGAGACGTCGGTCAGCAGGTCGGCCGGGCGGCTGCAGCCGCTCAGCAGCGCCAGCACCAGCGGCAACGTCAGGCGCAAGGTGTGCTGCGTGCTCATTGCAGCTTGGTCAGGTCGTTGAGGCTCTGCGTGCTCTGCTTGCCGCACGAGGTGTACAGCTCGACGAGCAGGTTCCAGTGCGCGACCTTGCCTTGCACCTCGATGAGCGCCGCGGGGGTCGCACTCGCGCCATCGACGGCGCCCACGCCGGCCTTGATCGACGCATTCATTCCCTCCATCGATTTCGCGTAGGTGTCGCCCAACGCGCCCACCCCGCTCAGGATGGCGTCGCCGAACGAGCGCGTGGGCGCGACCGCGCCGACGGCATCGACGGCGGGCAGCGGATCGACCGCGCCGGAGGCGGCGGCCGCCGGAGCGGGCTGTGCCATCAGCTGGGCGAAGCGGGCCGCGTCGGCGGCCACGTCGCCGGTGGGCGGCAGGCCGCCGCCGGCGGCCGAGGCGGCAACGGCGACGGTGTTGAACATCAGGGGCGAGGCGACATCCACAGCAAACTCCTTGGCACGGCGGCGTACCCAACCCTGGTCTACGCAGCGAATGCGGCCGGATCGGCTCACGCGGGGGGAGGGAAGCGGCACTGCATCACGCAGCGGGCCGCTCCCGGCGATCAGAAGCGGGTGTCGACCCCGCCCGCGGTGAGGTGCTCCTTCAGCAGCGCGCGAGCGCGCGAGAGCCGGCTGCGCACGGTGCCGACCGGCACGCTCAGGATGGCGGCGGCGTCCTCGTACGACAGCTCGTCGACGGCCACCAGCATCAGCACTTCCTGCATGGCCTGCGGCAACTCGGCCATCGATTCGACGAGGCGGCGCATGGTCTGCTGCCGGCTGAGCAGCTCGCTCGGGTCGGAATCGCCCGACGGCATCTCGTCGAGTTCCTCGGTGCCGACATGCACGTGGTTGCGGCGCGGCGAGCGGCTCAGCCAGTTCTTCACCAGGTTCAGCGCGATGCCGTACAGCCAGGTCGACAGCTCCGATTCGCCGCGGAAGCGCTCGATGGTGCGCGCCGCCTCGACGAACGCCTGTTGGGCGATGTCTTCGGCGTCGTTCGGGTGGCCGATGTGGCGCAGCACGAAGCGGTAGAGGCGAGGCTGGTGGTCGGCCACGAGCTTGCGGAACAGCTTGTCGCGCGCGGGTCGATCCCAGCGTTGCGCCGCATCGGCTTCGATCAAGGCCAGGGCGGGAAGGCAGGCGGGCTCAGTCATGTCGGGTTACGCAGCAAATCGCAGCGAACTGGCTCATGCCGTTGCAGGGAGCTCGAGATCCGCGACGACATGCGGCGGCGCGCCTCGGACGGAGGCGGCCATCTAAACGGGCGGAAAGGGGCGAGCCGGAGAGCGCGGGCTCAGCGCCCGGCGAGGTGCTCCACCGGCATGGCCGGCAGCGGCGCGCCCGCCAGCAGCGAGGCGGCCTGGAGGTCGTCGGACGGCACGGTGGGGCGCGTGTCGGTGTCGCCGGCGACGAAGCGCGTCCACTCGAGCGTGGTGGCATGGAAGTGCAGCAGCGCCTTCTGCAGGTCCTGCAACAGCAGCGCATCGGCGGACAGCTGCAGCATCAGCATCAGCTCGCCACCCGCGCCGCCGAGGCCGACGGTCACGCCGCCACGCGACATGCCGGCCCCGCTGTACGCGAGCGCCGACGTGTAGAGCAGCGGCTCGCGCCCGAGCGGCGCAGCGCCGAGCAGGCTGCTGAGCAGCAGGCGCGAGGGCGCGTCGTCCCATTCGACCAGCACCTCGGACTCGTCTTCCATCACGACGGCCCAGGAGCCGTCTTCACCGTTGAAGCTGACCTCGCGGACCTGGTCGGTGGCGGGGCCGAGGGATTGCACGACGTGGGTCACGGAGGCGGGGATGGGGGTCATGGTGGCGTCGGGTCGGTGGATGGGGAGACGAGGAAGGGCGCAGGGGACAACTACCTGTAGCAGCGGCCCAGATCGGTCCTCATGAGGACCATCAGGTCGGAATCACTTCTATTCGCGTACTTGCCATTGGGTCTGTCGAATTTCTGGTGAAGTGCAAGCAGCTTCTCTCGGAGCTCCGTCCATGAGAAGCGCTCGTTCGGGCCGTTCGGCTTGGCATCTGGGTTCGCAAGGAGGGCTGCAATTCCGAGTTGAATCTTCGATGCAACGATGGTTGGCGGAATCTGCGCGCCGGACGGTTGGCACTGCCTGGTTACCCACCAATCCTCGAGTTCATCGACTTGTTTCTGCATTTGGAGCCTCAAGGTGGCTTCGTAGATCTCCTCGGCAAGTTTGTTGGGGTAGCCAAGCAGATTCCTTAAGTCTTTCACCGCTCGATCCAGCCGCTGATACGTCACAACCGTGTTCGGTGCCAGGACCTTTTTCAGCGACTCAACTTCGCGCCTCAACCGCGGGGACAGCGCGTCCAATGGCAGTTTTTTCACTTCGTCGCGCAAGACATTCATAGCGAACCCCGACGGCTCCTTCTCGACAGCGTTGCGGCCGAGGATCAGCCGGCGTATCAACTCATCGCGCTGGCGAATCTGATCGGGCGTCGGCGTGTCGGCTGCCTTCACCGCCGGAGCACCAACACTCGCGTACCCCGGCCAAGCCTGCACCTCCTTGTACAGCGCTCGTATCTCGTGGTAATTGGCGCCCTGATTCTTGATGAGGGAGGTCAACTTGGCGGTCAGGTTGTCACCCAGCGGGCTCGCGGAGGTTGACGGCGCCTTGGCTGCGCCTGACGAGGGCGGGATCTGCAATTTCTTGAACTCGGACTCCAGCTGCTTGCGATCGGGGGCGCTGATCGTCGTGCGCGAACCATCCTTTTGATGCGTCGACAGAATGCCCAACACCCGCTCGTGCGTTGTCTTGCGCAACCCCTTCGAACCCACCAGCACAGCAGGAAGCCAGGTGCCGTACGGAGTCGGCGGAACAGACTTCTCTTCGAAGCCCGTCACCCTCGCGAGCTGGGCTGTCTGCCGGCCGAGAGACTCCCACAGGGTGTGCATCGATGGGATGTGGTCGCCGCCCTGGCATTCCGCCTGCCAATCATCCAGGGCGCGTGTCAATTCCTCGCGCGCCTCCGTCAGACACGAACTCAGATCGCGTTGGGCATCAGAGCGATTGGTGCTGACTTCGATGTTGTTCAATTGCGTTTCCAGCTCTTTGATGGCCGTAGCGAAAAGCGTGGTCATTTGCAACTTGCAATCCGAAATCTTTGCCGAACTGTGACGCTTATCGAGCCTTTCCGCCGCCTTTTGAAGGCCCTGCTTGACACCGCCGAAATTCTTGAAGACAGCATTTCTGGCAGCCTTGTCCAGGGCGCTCGGCCGCATGGACTTGCGGACCGCATCCATCAGTTTTTCAGACTGGACGTACCCTCCCTCCTTCTTCGCTTTGTCGAGGTAATCCAGCACCTTCGTCTTCATCCGGCAATCCGGCTCCTTGGAGATGGCCTTCTTCATCGCCTCGCGATATCTCTGGGCTGCACTGAGTCGCTGCGTGTTGACGAGCCCTGCAAGCCCTGTGAGATCGTCCGGATTCACACCCGCGACGTAATTGGGCTTGCCTAGGAGAACCTTGTTGGGACCGTGGTAGTGCCTGGCCGCGAACTCCAGACCGCTCTTGCTGAACAAGTCGCCGGTTACATAGCGTGGTGTTTTCATGACATCACGGTCTCAAGAGAAGGCGGTCCGCCACGCTCAGGCCAATTGCTGGAAGGGTGACGCCGAATCAGCGCCATCGGCGACATCGGTCGCATCGTTCGCCGCCGACTGGTTCGCGACGAACACCGACCACATGCGCACCGACGCCGCGAAATCCGACAGTGCAGCGCTGAGCTGCGGCAGCGTCAGGTTGTCGGTGTACAGGTCGAGCAACAGCACCAGTTCGGAAGACGCCTCGCGCATCGCGAGGCGGATGCCGCCGTTCTCGCGCATCAGCGCGTTGTACGAGAGCGAAGCCTCCAGCAGCATCTGCCGGTAGTCGCCCGGCAGGCGACCGAGCACCGTCGTCAACAGCAGGCGCGACGGCTGGTCGTGCCATTGCGCCAGCCAGGTGGTGCCATCGCGCGTGCGCATCGACCACGACGCGCCGTCGGGCCTCGCCCTCAGCTGCACGGTGCGCGGCTTGCTGGCGTCGAGTTCGCTGAGCAAGGTGCTCAGGCGTTCGGGGGCACGGCTCATGAGGAAGACCTTTCAATGGCGGGTGTGGGTGGTACGCAGGTTTCGTCGGGGAAGCGGCTCATGACGCGCCGTCCGGCGGGCCCAGGAAGGTGTTGGCCACCTTCTCGGCGACGTGAAGGCACGCGGCGCCGATGTTGATTTCATTGACAAGCCAGCCCTCTTGTTCGACGTCGAGCGGCGCGTCGGGGACCAAGCCCAGCTGGTCGACGTAGGCCTGCGCCAGGGCCCTCGATTCCAAGGTGTCGAGCACCGAGCCGTTCGTTCTCACCACGTCCTGCGGCACCTCCTGCAGTACCTCCGCAACCTCGTCAGCCGGCCCTGTAGCGGGCGCTTTCGGGTAAGGGTGGCTCTGGGCTTTCGAGGTGATCGGAGAAGTGGCCATGACGGCGATCCGGGAGTCGCGGCGCGACCCGAAGGACCGCACCGCCAAAGGTTGTGGACCTCGCTTGAGTAACACCCGGCAGCAAAAGGTTCACCGCCGACGACCGGCGCGGAACGCCACGCCCCGGGTCAATCGTTCAGGCGGCGGCGCAGCCACAGCTTCGCGGTCAGCCAGTCGCGCTTGACGGTGGCCGGCGAGACCGCCATCACCTCGGCCGTCTCCTCGATCGACAGGCCGCCGAAGAAGCGCAGGTCGACGATCTGCGCCTGCCGCTCGTCGAAGCCGCGCAGTTCGAGCAGGGCCTGGTCCAGCGCCAGCACGTCGACCCCCGGGGCTTCGGCCGCCACCGGCAGCTCGTCGTCGATCTGCTCGTGCACGAGCCCGCCGCCGCGCTTTTCGGCCTTGCGGCTCATCGCGTGGTTGATCAGCACCCGGCGCATCATCTGCGACGCGAGCGCGACGAAGTGGCCGGTGTCCATCACCGGATTGCTCTGGTCGATCAGGCGCAGGAAGGCTTCGTGCACCAGTGCCGTCGCCTGCAAGGTGTGCCCGGGGTTCTCGCGCATCAGGAAGTGCCTCGCCAGGCGCCGCAGCTGCGGATAGGCACTGGACAGCAGTTCGTGCCGGTCCTGCCCTGCAGGCGCCATCGGGTTGCCGATGCCGTGGCGGTGGACGGAAAGATCGGAGTCGAGAGAGGCTGGAGGCGTCATGGTCGTCCTTGGGGGTAGAGGGACTGCGCGGGGGACTGCGCGGCCGTGCCACAGCGGAGCTTCGACTGCCGGCTCGTGACGACTGTGAAGGGCTGCAGCGCGCGCTGCACCGATTCTGTGGAGGTGACTTGCAGCAAGCGTGCATGGCATCTGCACGGCTGCTGCACATTTGCCCTCCGTCGATGCACAGCATTGGCAATTGATGCCTGCTCGTTGACATTGGCGTTGCGGCATATCTGTCGGAAGGGGGGCCGTAGATCGCCTGCGTCACCGATCCATCAGCGCCTCGTCATTCGCGCATCGAACCGCCTGCGCATGCTGCGCGCTCGGTGCCAGGCGCAAAACGTCAGGCCGATTCCTTTTTTGCGTCGGGTGATCCTCCTTGCAATCCCTCCACTGGCATCGCGTCAAGCTGGTCGTCGAACAGGCGCTCGGTTGCCCTCGCGCCGCGCGGGCGGCGTTCGTCGCGCAGGCCTGCGGCGACGATGACGGGGTACGCACCGAAGTCGAATCGCTGCTCGAGATGGCCGATGACGACGACTTCCTCGAGACCCCCGCCAGCCTGCCGCCCGCGCCCGCGCTCCCCGAGCGCATCGGCCAACGTTTCGGCGCCTATCGCCTGGAGCGGCAACTCGGGCGCGGCGGCATGGGCGAGGTGTACCTGGCGGCGCGCGATGACGAGCTGCTACCCGCGCGGCGCGAGCAGGTGGTGCTGAAAATGCCCCGCCAGGACCTGGACACGCCCGAGATGCGCCGGCGCCTGGAGCACGAGGGCCGCCTGCTCGGCCGCCTGCACCACCCCGGCATCGCACTGCTGCGCGGCAGCGGCCGGGCCCGCACGCTGCCCTTCCTGATGCTGGAATATGTCGACGGCATCGCGATCGATGCCTGGTGCCGGCGGCATGCGATCGGCGTGCTGCAGCGGATCGACCTGGTCATCGCGCTGTGCGACGCGGTCGCCCATGCCCACGAACGCGGCGTCGTGCACCGCGACATCAAGGCTGGCAACGTGCTGGTGACCGCCGAGGGCCGGCCGAAACTGCTGGATTTCGGCATCGCGCAGCCGCTGAACGCCGACGAGATGGAACCCGGCATGCCGTCTTTCGGCAGGCAGCACGGCGTGCGCGGTGCGACGCGCGACGCCATCCGCCGCGAGGAGTCGGACAGCGCGGCCTTCACCGGCGAATGTGCCGCGCCCGAGCAGGTGCGCAACCAGCCGTCGACCACGGCGACCGACGTGCACGGCCTGGCCGGGCTGGCCTACCGGCTGCTCACCGGCCAGACGCCGCATGACAGCAGCACGCACACGACGGTGGTCGACACGATGCGGGCGATCTGCCACGAAGACCCGCTGCTCGCGAGCGTTCGCGTGCGGCGCAGCGGCTGCGCGCCCGAGCCCGGATTGTTGCCGCCCGACCGCATGGCCAGCCTGCTGCACGGCGATGTCGACGCGCTGCTCGCGGCCGCGCTGTCGCGCGACCCGCAATGCAGGCCGCGCGACGCGCTGTCGCTCAACCGGGCGTTCGTGCGCTGCCGGCGAACGGTGGCGCAGCGGCTGGCCTGAGCGAGGCCGGGCCGCCCGGCGCCCGGCCTTGCATCGCCGCGCTCTGCAGCACCTCCTGCGCAGTGATGCGCGCGTTCGCGCCCTGCGGCGCGTCGGCCACCACCCGTTCGAGCACGCGCCGCGCTTCGTCGTGCTTGCCGGCCACCAGCAGGCTCATGCCCAGGAAGAGCCGGATGTCGTGGTCGTCGTCGGGCACCTTCGCGAGCGCTTCGTCGCGCAGCAGGCGCACCGCCTCGTCGGCGCGGCGCATCGCGATCCGGGTCATCGCGATGCCCACGTACGGACAGGCGCTGGTCGGCGCGAGCACGCGAAGCCCCGAGAAGATCGCATCGGCCCGGGCGGGGTCGGCAGCCATCGCGGCCAGGAAGCCGATGTCGGCGAGCAGGCGCATGTCGTCCTTCGCGAGCACGCCCGACGACGACTCGGGGGCCGGCGGCGTCGTGGAGGCCCTCACGGCAGCGCCTTCGCCGCCGGCACCGCAGGCGCCGCGGGACGCGCCGGCGGCCGGCCGCGCTCGAGGATCACCTGCGCGCGCTGCCGCAGCGGCGCCTCGAAGGTGCCGCCCTGCAAAGGGCAACGCAACGCGTCGCGTGCGCAATCGAGGGCCAGTCCCGTTTGGCCCGACAGCAGCGCGCAGTCGGCCAGGTGGACCCTCGGCTCAAGCCGCGACGGATGCAGCATCACCGCCATCTGGAAGACGGCCATCGCGTGCGCGTCCTGGCCGAGCATGCGGTACGCCAGGCCGACGGCGATCATGCAGTGCAGCGCTTTGGGCCGCAGCAGCATCGCCACCGTCAGGACCTGCAGCGCCTGCGGGTAGCGCTTCATCGTGAAAAGGCCGTGGCCGCGCGCATACAGCGCCTCGACCTCTTCGTCGCTCATCGTCGCGACGGACACGGCGGCAGCTGGGTTCGACATGGCGTTTCCTTTCGTTCAATAGCCGCCCGCCGGGCCCTTGGACACCAGCGGAATCGCGCTCTTGAGCAGTTCGATGATCGAAGTGATGAGCTCGAGGGCCGCACGGTAGGCGTCGTCGCCGGACTGCTTGACCGTCGATGCCACGCCTTCGTTGCTCTTCGCGTACTGTGCATCCGCCTCGGCGATCTTGGAATCGAGCGTGGCGTCGCTCGCACCCAGGTTCCCGCCGGCGGAGACCATCGTGGCGCCCTTCGCCAGCGACGTGATCGCGTTCGAGAAAGCGCCGA
This sequence comes from Rhizobacter sp. SG703, assembly GCF_012275445.1. Classification (GTDB taxonomy): domain Bacteria; phylum Pseudomonadota; class Gammaproteobacteria; order Burkholderiales; family Burkholderiaceae_C; genus Rhizobacter. The sequence goes on from NZ_JAAZQK010000004.1 coordinate 381,029, forward strand.
GTGCGGACGACCGGGTCTGCAGTCCGGCCACGGTTTCTTTCTGCCGGTCGACAAGCTGCTGCTGGTTTTCGAAGGCGACTTTCTTCGCGTCGAAATCGGCCTGTGCCTTTTTCACAGCCGACTTCCCGTTCGCGACCTTCAGCGCCTCGTCCGCCTTGCCGAATTCGTCACGCTTCGTCCGCAGATCGACCTCCATGACGGCCAGCGCTCGCTGCTCACTCGCCTCCGTCTTCGCCAGCGACGCCGACCGGCTCGCGTAGGTGACGCTGACGACCGAGATGACGCTCGTCACGGCGCCTTCGACCATCGTCGTGATGGCCTGCATCATCGTCGCGTCATGCTGGCTGTTCGCCGAGGCGACGCTCTGTTCATACGACGCCTTCATCGCGGTGAGCTGCTCGGCCAGTCCGAACAGGCGGTCACTGCTGGCGTTCTCCAGGTATTCCTTCGCGGCGTCGATCACCACCTTCATGAACTCCGCCACCACGAAGGCGCACTGGCCCACCAGCGAGCTGAGCGAGGCCACCACGTCGTTGAGCGAAGCGCCGGAGTCGGTCGTCGGCGGCTCCATGTACTTGCCCATCTCGAGCGCGTACTCGAGGAATTCGCAGGTCTGCCGCATCGCCGGATCCAGCGATGCGTCCGTCAGCGCGGTCTCGATGCCGTCGATGGCGGCCTGCTTGCTCACCTCGAACGACTTCTCGTCGCCGGCGTTGTTCACCGCGGTGACCAACTTGACAACATTGGAGGGCAATACCAGACCGCTTCCGTACATGGTGGACATCGTGGAATCCTTTCGTGGGGGGTGACTTGATCGAGATGGGGTCGCGTTGGGATCGCGACGGATGGGGCTTCAACCGAGCATCGCGCTCGGCCGGTCTGCCCGGTTGAGCAGGCGCAGCAGGTCGTCGGTGAGGTTCATGCCGTCGTCCATGGCCTTCATGTTCCGCTCGAACGCGTCGCAGTAAGCCTGCGCCTGGCTGGACAACTGGCTCGACAGCGATGTCATGAATTCCTTCATTGCCGTCGCGAGATCCGACACCAGGGTCAGGTCGCCCTGCACCTTCTGCAGGTGGCCGTCGACGATCGTCAGCGACGCATCGCTCAGCGTCGTGACCGTCTCCGCCACCCGCGCGCCCTGCTCCAGCCCGACGTGCGCGCCCTTCAGCTGGGCCATCGCCTGCTCGATGCCGGCCTTCGCGTCCTTGACCAGCGAGCGGATCTGGCGGTAGCCGGCGCCGCTGGCAGCCATCATCGCCAGCGTGATGGTGATGTTCAGCGCCATCGTCCAGCCTTGCTCCCACTTGGAGATCTTCTCGTCGGACCAGTCCTCGAGATGACCGTTCTTCCTCAGATGCTCCGTGAGCGCGGTGACCATGCCGCCGATCGTGACGTCCTTGTTGCGCATCGTGCCGTCCGCATTCGCCACCTGCACGCCGTTGGCGGCGTAGACCGTCGTGGCCAGCTGGCCCGCCGCGATCGCGACACCGACGACGGCGGCGACGCCCGCGGCGATCAGCGCTCCACCGGTCAGCGGCGAGACCAGCACGCACAGCGAGAGGATCACGGCGGCGATCAACGCGGTGGACGAACGCCCGATGGTGACCTGCCTGCTCTTGCCCTGCGTGGCTTCGCATTCCTTCATCGCGTCCATCGCCTTGCGCAGCGAGTCGCCGCGTTTCTCGTCGCAGGCCTTGCGCTCGTCGAAGCTGGCCTTGGCCTGCTCCAGGTTGTTGCTGATGGCGCCGGCATAGCCCTCGGACACCTGCGCGCTGAGCTCGGCGATCGCGGTGGCGAAGTCGTAGATCGGCCGCGGCAGCGTCGGTACGCCGCCGTCCCGGTCGATGTAGAGGTACTGATCGTCGTCATCGCCGCCGATCCGCACCGAGCCATCGAACGTGAAGCCCATCGCCGCCGCGAGGATCTGCTGTACGTCGGCCAGGCTGGTGCCGAAGCGGTCGACCGCCAAGGTCGAGATCGTCCAGCTCCCCGGATTGCCGGAGGGCGTTGACGTGACGTTGTTCTTTCCCATGGAAACCTCGCTTTCTGCTTGGCAAAACTTCTGCGCGGCAAAACTCTGCCCGGTGAATTCCTGCCGGCCGGAATCTTCAGGACGCCTGCGGTGCGCCCCGGGCCGGCGCGGCCTGGAGCAACCCGATCAGCCCGCGCACACGCGGCCCGAAATGGGCATGCCTCGGGAATGACTCGACGTGGCCGAGTGCGAAGCCGAGCTTCTCGAGCGCGTCATCACGCTGGCCGAGCGACAACAGGCACTCTGCCCAATGCAGCAGCGGCTGCGGATCGGTCATGTCGAGCATCGTCGCGAGCGCGTAGTGCTGCATCGCGGCGCCGGGCTGCTGCTGCATCTGCTTGCAGGCGCCCATGCCCTTCTGGAAGCGCGGGTCGTAGGGGTCGAGCGTGACCAGGATCGCGAACAGGCGCAACGCGTCGTCATGGCGCGCCTGCCCGTACAGGTGGTGCGCCACGCTGTACATCGGCTCGATGGCTGCCACCGACCACCCGCTCAGGCGCTGGGCCGCGGCCAGGTAGTCGTCGGCGGATTCGAACAGCGGGGCGGGCGGGGTACAGGACAAGGCGGTCGGCATGGCGTGCTCCATGGTCTCTACTTGATGTCGGCGATGAGCGAGTGGCAGATGTCCGCGGCGGTCTTCAGGAAGTCGGCTCCCAGCTCCGTGGCCTTCGACCACTGCTCGATCCTCGACTGGGCCTGCGTCTCCAGCGTCTTGATGTCTGCCGATATGGTGTCGCCGGAGGTTCCGAGACCGATGAGCCACTGGTCGTAGACGCCTTGCTGCACCTTGTAGGGCTTGCCACTGTCCTGCTTGGTGTAGTCGGCGGTCTTGACCACGACGCCGTAATACGCGAGCTTCGCGATCAGCGCCTTCGACTCTGCCTCCGTCGTGCCGAGTTCGCTCGATGTGCCCTGCGATGCAGCCTTCGTGGCGTCGTCCTCGTCGGTGGACGGACGGTAGCCGCGCAGCGTGGCGGAAAAGGTGTTGAGCGCGCTGAGCTTCTCCGTCTGGTCGTCGACGCGGTCGCTCAACTGCTGCATCGAGGTCGCCAGCCCGCTGCAGCAGTTCAACATCGTGACGCCGACGTTGTGCGCGACGTTGTCGGTGTCGTTCGTGGTCAGGAACGTTGCATAGGATTGGATGGTCGTCATGGGGGCTCCTCAGACTTTGCGCGCCATGCTCGTCTTCGCGTCGTTCACGGCCGACATCAATTTCCCCACCAGCTCGCAGGTGTTCTGAAACGTCTTCAGCTGCTCGGACAAGCGGGCGCTTTCGGTGGAAAGGGTCGTGGTCAGCACACCGCTGCTCTTGTCGAGAGCGGCCAGCTTGTCCTCGAACCATGTTTCCCAGGTGGAATGGTGTTCGCCGATGCCGGTGAAGGCTTTCGCCTCGGCACCGGTGTAGACGGTGAGGCCATGACCCAGAAAGGCCGTCACCGGGTCGCCGCTGGCGATGCCGGCCTTCAACGCCGCCTGGAAGTCGGCGTAGTCGGGTGAGTCCACATCGAAGGCGGCCTCCGCCCAGCCGAACCCGATCTGGTAGATCGACGTGCCGTCGCTCCACAACCGGGTGTTGCTGCCCGAGAAGGTGAAGTCGGTTCCGTAGTTTTTCATCAGGATCGATGACGGATCCGTGCCCGCAGGGACAACCAGGTACTTCGAGTCGCCGTAGGGGTAGAGGTCGAACTTGCCTCCGGAAGCGACGTCCTTGGCATCGTCGGTCGGCACGAGTTTCCTGCTCACGCCCAGCGAGTCGATGACCGTGCCGCCCCACCGCTTCGCCGAGCTCAAGGAAATCCCCTTGACGACAGAAGCCTTGTCGACCGCGTAGAAGCCGTCGGTGTCGCTGTCATAGACGCCCAGCGGGGACTCGGCGTTGTCGGTCAGCTGCACCAGTTGGGTCGGCGCAGAAGCCGGGTCGAAGGTCGGGAGCGACCAGCTCCTCTCGAGGTCGGTCAGGTCGAAGCTCAATGCCCTTGAGCCTATCCAGTAGGTATCGCTCACGTCCGATGCCGGAATCCCCTGGGCCATCAGCCATTCGGTGAACTTCGTCGCGGCACCCGCCGTCAGCGGCCAGTCCACCGTCGATCCGCTGGCCGTGGACTGGGTCAGCGCGTCGAGCAACGCCGTGGCCGAATCCACCTGCGCCTGCATCGTCGCCTTGCGCGATGCAATGACCGTGGGATCAATCGTCGACGGGATGTTCGACGCCGGCGGATCTTCCGGAAGACCGGAAGCGATGTCGGCCGTGAACAGCGCGATCAACTGGTTCTGGCTGGTGGCATTTTCCGGCCACTTGGCCCTCATGATTTTTTCGCGCAACTGCCATACCTGGTCCGACAGGTTGTTCAGGTCCTGCTGGTCGATGACCGCCTGGTACTCGCTCTGGGCCGCATTCAGCGCCTGCTCGGTCACCGCCGCCGCATAGCAGGCATACAGGAGCGGCTTGTTGACGGCACTGACGAGGTTCATCAACTCGTCGTAGCTCAAGGCCGCCTGCTGCGGCGTGATGACGCCCAGCGTGACCAGCTGTTGCCGTGCCGAGACGGGAAGGTAGACGGCTGCCATGGGGGTCCTTGGTGAAGGTGGAACTGCTCAGACCATGCTGCGCGGCCGGCGCGACTTGCCGTCGTTCGACGGCTTCACCTCGAAGCGCTTGCGCAGCCGCTGCTCGGTGCCGTCGATCGCCGACAGCACCTTGTCGTACTCTTCCCGCAACCGCGCTGCGCCACCGGGGCCGTACCTGCGCTGCAGACCAACCGCCACCGCGCGGTAGTCGAGGCCCAGGGCCTCGAAACGGCGGCGCCCCTCCTGCAGCGCGCGGTCGATGTCGGCCACCAGCTTGCGGCCCGCTGCCACGGCCTCGACGCGGGCTTGCTGTTTGGATGAATGCGCCTGCGCGGCGCGGCGCGGGTCGGGGTGCATGGCCATGGCGATCTCCTCGAACGAAACGGATTGAAGGTTGCGTGCTGAGTGCCGCTGCCGCGATTCCAGTTCCATCCCGCATTCAAAAAGGGCCACCCGTCCCGGCCTCCTGACAGGACGACGTCGATGGAACCGATGTGCAGACATCGGCACTCAGTCATCGACCCGCACTCATCCGTGCGGAGTCGCCCCCTGCAGGCAGAGGCATCGCGAGACATGAAGAATCACGTCACCCAAACGGTCCCGACGTCCACCAGCCACGGCACGGGCGCGGCACGCGGAAGAATCACCATCGGCGCCCACCGCGCGGAGATCCTGACCTGGGACGCCGGCGACGATTCGCCGCCACCCGGTGACGCCGCCGCCCCGCCATTCACCGCGGGCACCCGCCCCGCACTCTCTTCGCTCGCGCCCTCTTCGCTCGCGCCCTCTTCACTCACACCCTCTTCGCGCGCCATCGCATCGCCTGCGCCGCACGCCCGGAGCGCCACGTCGCCAGCCACGCTGCAGCCGCGCATCGCCTTGCTGACCCCGCCCCCCTCGGCGGCCGGGTTGCACACGAGCACGCCGACCGGCGCCGAGCTGCACGCTCGCCAGATCGCCGTCCAGTTCATGCGCACCGGCCGCCTGCCTCGCCACGGCCAGGCACTCGACCGCGAGACCGCGACGCAGCACTACCTGGCGCTGCGCACGATCAAGGTGGCCCTGCGCGAGAGCGACGACAACAAGCACCCGCGGCACAACGCGCTGGCGCAGCTGATTCCGCTGGCCTCGCAGAAGCCGGGCAAGCGGCTTCCGGTCACCGCGCGCTCGTTGTCCAGGCGGTTGCGCCGCGCCCATGCACGCGACCCCGCCGAGCTGGAAGACATGCTCGAACCGATCTTCGGGCGCGAAGGCCTGCCCGAAGGCCTGCTCGACCTGATCGCCGATTCGAACGATTCGGACAACGGCGAGGAGCTGACCGAGCTGCTGGCGGACGCCTGCGACCTGCCAGGCCTGTCAACGCATCGCCGGCGCCTGCTCGAGTTGGCGGACGATGCCGAGCACGACCTGCTCGACCAGAACCGGCACCGGATCTTCGCGTCGCTGAACACCCAGCCGCAGGCGAGCGAGACCTCCGATCCGACCAGCTTCCAGGACGCCTACTGCGAACTGGTTCACGGCGACCTCGGCTTCTGCGGCACCTTCAGGAAGATCGTTGAGCTGTTTGGCGCCGAGAACCTGCGTTCCACGCTGAAGACCCTGTGGGCCGCGCTCGGCGATGACATGCGCGGCCTGTCGGTTGCGTCATCCCACCACTCCCGCGAATACCTCGCCGCGCTGCATTCCTTCGTGACCGCCATGTCCAACCTGTCGCAGATCACCGTCGTGCTCGATCACTTCACCGGTTTCCTTGACTTCATGACCCGCCGCGGAACCCCCACGAACGCCGCCGTCCTGCTGACGGGATGGCCCGACCTGTTCGAGCCCGGCACGCCGTCGGCCTTCAGGTTCCAGAACCTGTGCGATGCGCTCGACCTCGCGCGCGGCGAGCAACGCGCCATCCTGCTCAACGAGCTGGGCAGCATCTTCCGCACGCTGCCCGACAGCGCCTTCCGAGATGCCGCCCAGGAGAGCGACCTGCTGCGCCGGGCCCAGCTCGTCGATGCGGCGGTGTCGGCCCAGGAAGGCGAGCAAGAGTTCGACGACCCCCTCCACTACACGCTGTCGCCCCACGAACAGAAGCTGCAGGGCCAGCCGGTCGCTGCGCCGGGCGCCGCCGTTCACTGACGCCCGCACGCCATGGACTGGATCCGCCAAGCCATCTCCGAATTCGGCCGCTCCGTGGGCCTGCCCGGGCTCGAGCTGTCGGCCGGCGGCCGGCTCAAGCTCACGCTCGGCAGCGGCGGGCAGGTCGGCATGGTGCACCTGGGCGACCTCGACACGCCGGTGCTGGTGTTCTACCGCAGCTGCGCGCTGGCGTACCAGGCCGGCGCCCAGCTGCGCCGCGCGCTGCGCCTGACGGACTTCCGCCACGGCGCGCCGTGGCCGCTGCAGGCGGCCATCAACAGCGGCGAGCTGTTCCTGGCATTGCGCCTGCCGGAGCGGCGCGTCACCGCGGCGGCGCTCGACGAAGCGATGGGCACGCTCGCCCGCCTGCACCTCGAACTGCAGCAGACCCGCTGACCGACCGCCATGGCGACCGACGTCAGCACCGCCCTCTCGATTGCCCCACGGCGCACCGGCTCCGGGCTGGAGCGGATCGTCCGCGGCGCACCTGCGGAGTCGAGCTACGGCTGGACCGAGAACCTGTCGCCATCGGAGTTGCAGGCGATCTCGGTGCTCGACCAGCTGTTCGAGATGCCGGACATCGGCGACTTCATCCTGCAGTCGCTGCTGGTCCCGCTGGACGACGCCTCGCTGCTGCAGCCGCAGCATTTCGCGAAGGCACTGTCGACGGCCGTCCCGCAGCTGCGCGCCGCTGCCGATGCCGACCCGTCGCTCGCGCTCGAGCTCGGCCGCTGCGCCGGCGTCATGAGTCACGTGGAGGACATGTGCGAGACGCTGCGCCTCTACACCACCGCGCTGCTGCAAGGCTGATGACGATGCCTCATGCCACCACCCCGTCACCCGCGCTGGCGCACTGCCCCGCCGACCTGATGCGCCTGCTCGGCCACCTGTACCTGCGCCATGGGCATTCGGCCCACGCGGCGGTGCTGTTCGACGCCTTGCACAAGCTCGACCCGCTCGACGCGCTGGCAGCGCGCTCCCTCGCGTACAGCCGCCTGCAGGAAGGCCGACCCGAAGAAGCGCTGGCCCCGCTGCAGCGCCTGCTCGACCACGGCGACGGCCATGCCGTGACCCACGTGCTGCACGCCCAGGCGCTGCTGGCGCTGGGCCGCACGGCCGACTCCGCCCGCGCGATGCGCGCCTACGTCGCCGCGCGCGCCGTCCCGACCCACCCCGAAAGGCCCTGACCCGATGGATGCCTTGCTGCAGCGCACCCAGCGCATCGTGATGGCGGTCGCGAACCGCAACGACCTGGTGCTGGCCGCGCTGATCGTCTGCATCATCTTCATGATGATCCTGCCGCTGCCGATCTGGCTGGTCGACGCGCTGATCGCGGTGAACATGTGCCTGTCGGCGATCCTGCTGATGCTGGCGATGTACCTGCCGAGCCCGCTCGCGTTCTCGTCGTTTCCGTCGGTGCTGCTGGTCACCACGCTGTTCCGCATGGCCATCAGCATCGCGACGACGCGGCTGATCCTGCTGAACGGCGACGCCGGCCACATCATCCAGACCTTCGGCCACTTCGTCGTCGGCGGCAACCTGGTGGTCGGCCTGGTGGTGTTCCTGATCCTGACGATCGTGCAGTTCGTCGTGATCACGAAGGGCGCCGAGCGGGTCGCCGAGGTCGGCGCGCGCTTCTCGCTGGACGCGATGCCGGGCAAGCAGATGTCGATCGACGGCGACCTGCGTGCCGGCACCATCGACATGGCCGAGGCGCGCCGGCGCCGTTCGGTGGTCGAGAAGGAAAGCCAGCTGTACGGCGCGATGGACGGCGCGATGAAGTTCGTCAAGGGCGACGCGATCGCCGGGCTGATCATCGTCGGCGTCAACCTGCTGGGCGGCATCCTGATCGGCACGCTGCAGCGCGGCATGAGCGCGGCCAAGTCGGTGCAGGTCTACTCGATCCTGACCATCGGCGACGGCCTGATCGCGCAGATCCCGGCGCTGTTCATCTCGATCTGCGCCGGCATGATCGTCACCCGCGTGACCACCGGCGAAGGCGGGCCGAGCAACATCGGCAAGGACATCGGCGCGCAGTTGCTGTCGCAGCCGAAGGCGCTCGCGATCGGCACCGTCGTGATGATCGGCTTCGGCTGCATTCCCGGCATGCCGACGGCCACCTTCCTCGGGCTGGGTTCGCTGGTGGGGATGGTCGCCTACACGCTGTCGCGCGGCGAGCGCCGCGTCGTCGACGAGAAGACCGGCCAGGTCACCACCGTCAGCGCGATGGAGGCGAGCGGCCGTGCCGGCGCCGAGAGAGCCACCGACACCAAGGAAGGCTTCACGCCGGCCGTGCCGCTGATGCTCGACGTGCACGCCGGCCTCGAATCGGCCTTCTCGGCGGCGCTGCTGAACGAGGAGCTGGTGAAGATCCGCAAGGCGCTGTACTTCGACCTCGGCGTGGTGTTCCCCGGCATCCAGCTGCGCTACAACGACCGGTTGCCGTCGCAGACCTACACCATCATGATCTCCGAGGTGCCGGTGTCGCAGGGCCGGCTGCGCCCCGAACACCTGCTGGTGCGCGAGCGGCCGGCCAACCTGACGGCGCTGTCGGTACCGTTCGAGGCCGACAAGAAGTTCCTGCCGCACCTGGCCACGATCTGGACGCCGGCCGAGTTCGCCGAGCCGCTGCGGCGCGCCGGCATCTCGTTCATGACGCCGACGCAGATGCTCGGCTACCACATCGCGTTCGTGCTGAAGAAGTACTCGGCCGATTTCGTCGGCATCCAGGAAGCGCGCGCGCTGGTCGCCGAACTGGAGCAGCGCTTCCCCGACCTCGCGAAGGAGCTGCAGCGCGTGCTGCCGATCCACAAGATCGCCGAGATCCTGCAGCGCCTGGCCTCCGAAGAGGTGTCGATCCGCAACCTGCGCGCCGTCAGCGAGGCGCTGATCGAATGGGGCCAGAAGGAGAAGGATTCGGTGCTGCTGACCGAGTACGTGCGCGTCGCGCTGAAGCGCCACATCAGCCACAAGCATTCGAGCGGCCAGAACCTGCTGCCGGCCTACCTGCTCGCGCCACCGGTCGAAGACGCGGTGCGCAGCGCGATCCGCCAGACCTCGGCCGGCTCCTACCTGGCGCTCGACCCCAAGCTGTCGAAGCAGATCGTCGAGGCGGTCAAGACCACTGTCGGCGACCTGTCGACGAGCCCGCAGCGGCCGGTGCTGCTGACCTCGATGGACATCCGCCGCTACGTGCGCAAGATGATCGAGGCCGAGCTGTATGAGTTGCCGGTGGTCTCGTACCAGGAGCTGACGCCCGAGATCAACATCCAGCCGCTCGCGCGGGTCGAGATATGAGCGAGGCCGCCGTACCGACCGGGCCGGTCGAGCCCGCCCGCGCGACACCGCCGGAGCATCCGCACGAGCTGCGCGTGCTGCTCGGCGCGCAGGCCGGCAGCCGGCTGCCGCTGCGCGACGGGGAGTACACGCTCGGCAGCAGCGACGACGGCTCGATCATCCTGGTCGGCCCGCGCATTGCCGGGCTGCACGCGACGCTGCTGGTCGACGGCGACACGGTGCAGGTGCGGCCCGAAGCCGGTCGCGTGCTCGACGCGCAGGGGCGTGAACTGACCCATGCGCTGCCGCTGGCGCCGGGCATGCCGATCGAACTCGACGGCGTGTGGATCACCGTCGACCGTGGCGAAGCGGCCTGGCCCGAGGTGCGCGACCTCGCCGCCCCGGCCGCGCCGGCGACGGACGCAGTGGCCGCGGGGGTGCCGGCAGCGGCCGCGGGCGAGCCACCCGAACGCGATGCCGCCCCAGCCGCGGCGGACACATCGGCGGCCCGCGGCTGGCGCCGGCACCTGTCGCAGCGGACCGGCGTGGCACTGATCGTCGCGGCCGTGCTGTCGATGATCGTCGCGGGCGCAGCCGCGTGGTGGCATGGCGACACCGCGATCGCGGAGGTGGCGGCCGCCGCGTCGGCGCCCGCGGCCACGGCCAGCGGTGTGCCGCAGCAGGCCGAAGCCGCTTCGGCCGCCTCTTCGGCGGCGTCCGCCGCCGAGGCCGGGCCGCCGGCCGCACTGGTCGAACTGCTGCGGCGGCTCGCGCTCGACGACGTGCTGACGCTGACGAAGCAGCCGGACGATGCCTGGCGCATCGCCGGCTACGTGCCGACCGCGGCCGTCAAGGCCGAGCTGGTGAAGTCGCTGAAGCAGATGAAGGACACGGCGCCCGGGACGCCCGAAGCACCCGAAACGCAGCTGCAGGTGTTCGCCCAGGACGAGCTGGCCGTCGCCGCGCAGGAGGCGCTGATCGCCGCCGACCTGCCGGCCGGCCTGCGCTTCGCGCCGGCATCGGCCGGCGGCACGCTGAAGCTCGGCGGCGGTGCGCGCTCCGAGGCGGTGGCCGACGCCGCCGCGCTGGTGGCCATCCGCCGCGTGCCGGGGCTGCACCAGCTGGAGTCCGAGGTGCTGCTGCCCGACGCGCTGCTGGCGCGCCTGAAGGACGAGATCACGGCGGCCGGCTTGAACCGCCGCATCGCGTTCACGCGCGAAGTCCCCGAGGTCGTGCTCAGCGGCAAGCTGGTGGGCGACGACCTGGCCCGGTGGCAGGCGCTGTACCAGAAGTTCCGCGCCGACTGGGGCGAGGCCTTGCCGATCCAGGCCAACGTCGACGGCACGCCGCCGGTGCTGCCGTTCGTCGTGCAGGCGGTGGTCGGCGGCCCCTCTCCGTACCTGGTCACCGAAGACGGCACGCGCGTGATCCGCGGCGGCCGCATCGCCGGGCGCACGCTGACGGCGATCCAGAACGGCGAGCTGGTGTTCGAAGGCGGCGAACGCGTGCGCTACACGAGGTAATGATGAATCCGAGACACCCCCCCGCCAGCACCCACACTTACACGACCGAACTGGAAGCGCAGCTGGGCCGCGACGAGAACGGCAGCGTGCGCGCCGCGCTGCGCACCCGCCTGCTCGCACTGCAGGACTCGCTGACCTCGCAGTTGCGGCGGCCGCATCCGGTGGATCGCTACCGCCAGCTCGATGCGGCGTTGCGAGCCACCCAGGCGGCGCTGGAGACGCTGCGCTGCGTCCACGTTCCCCGTCCGGACGGCAGCTTTGCCGGTCCGCCCTCCCACCTCGCGTTCCGGCGCGATTGATTGCAGTACTTCAAAGGAGAACGACTTGGCAGATACCATCACCAGCTTCACTCAGAACATGTCGGAAATCGTCACCTCCGTGACCGACGAGATGGGCACCTCGGCCGCCGCCCTGTCGAGCGGCGACGTCAGCCCCTCCAGCCTGATCACCCTCATGGGCGCCACCGCCAAATTCACGATGGCGCTCGAAGCCTGCTCCGGCATCCAGAAGGCGTTCGGAGACGCCTGCATCACTCCCGCGCGCAAGATGACCTGACCGGGCCGCCACCAGCCGGCCCGCCGGAGACTGCTCGAGCCACGTGCCCAGCGCCGCCACCCTCGTGGCGGCCTGCGTCGCGCGGCCCGCGTCCAGGTCGATCCAGGCGGCGGCGAGCGCGGCCATCGCGTGGGCATGGGAACGTCCCCCGCGCGCGAGCAGGGCCTCGAGTCGCCGCAACGCGATCGCGGGGTCGGCGTGCAACGCATGTTCGCAGCACGCCACCGCGAGCTCGAGCCAGGGCATGAGGCGTGCATCGAGGCAGCCGGTGCGCGCGGCGACCAAGGGCCTGCACAGCGCCTGCACCGCATCGAAGCGGCGCGCGGCGAGCAGCACCTGCAGCCGATCCCGCATGCAGATCGCGGCCAGCAACGGATGCCGGCGGCTGACGTGCCGCGCCTGCGCGATGCAGGCGAGCGCGGCGTCATGCTGGCCGGCGAGGCGCAGCAAGGTGGCGCGGCAGCACGACTCCCGGGCCACCTGCATCGCGACCGACGGGTCGTCCGCCAGCGCGTCGAGCGAGGACAGCAGTTCGCGCAGCGCGCCTGTCCGGCGCCTTGCACGCAACGCCTCGGCCAGCGCCATCGCAGCTTGGCCCTGGGCCGGCTGGGCCCCGGTGAGGCGCGCGCAGCGCAGCGCCTCGACACCGGCGGCCTCGGCTTCGCGCAGCAGGCCGAGCTGCAGACGCGCCTGCGACAGGCCGCACAGCGGCGCAGCCCGCGCGGCATCGTGCAAGGTTTGCGCCATCGTCAGGCCCATCGCGTGATGGCGCAGCGCGCCCTCCCAGTCTTCGTCGAGCGCCGCAGCCTGCCCGAGCGCGTCGCAGGCATCGCGCAGCAACAGGCGGTCGCCCGAGCGCTCGGCGTCGCGCAGCGCCTGCGCGAGCCCGTCGCGCGCGTCGTCCGCGGGACCTGCCGCGGCATCGTGCTGCCGTGCGGCACCCGCCTCGATGCGCGGCGGCGCCTGCGCGGCCTGCGGTCGGCCGAGCAGCCGCGCGATGCGCGCCTGCTCGAGCCTGACCTCGGGCGCATCGGCGCCCGCATCGCGCAGCACCTCGAGCAGGTGCTCGGCTTCCAGCAGGCTGTCGTCGCGGCCGCATCGCAGCACACGTTGCCAGGCTTCGTTCAGGAAGGCGTCGCCGAGGTCGAGCGCGGCCGCGCCTTCGGCCGGTGCGAGCCAGCGCGCCACCAGCGCGGCGGCCCGCGGCGGCAGGTCCTCGAGGTCGTCGGCCAGCACGATGCCTTGCTGCCACGGCGCGCCGTCGCGATGCAGCGCCAGGTGAAGCATGCAGCGGCCCTGCTGCTGTTCGAAGCGGCTTGCCAGCACGGCCTGCGCGCCGAGGGCCTGCGCGAGCAGCCGGGCGCAGCGCGCCGTGTCGGCTCGCGCCGCCGGCGGCACGGCCTGCAAGACCCCCAGCGCCCGCCGGACGCTGGCAATGCCGACGACCTGCAGCGTCGCCAGGCCATCGCCGATCAGCGATGCAAGCCCCAGTTCAACCCACGCGAGCTGCGGGTCGGCGCTGCGGTTGTCCACCGGCAGCACGGCCAGGCGCACCGTCGAGCCGGGTTTGCTGTGCGTCGGCCCCGCGGCGAGCGCCCGCACCGGCGCGACGAACCGGTAGCCGACGCGCGGCACCGTCTGGATCCACCCGCGCTGCGGATCGGCATCGCCCAACGCGTTGCGCAGCGACACCAGGATGCGGGCCACCACGCCCTCCGTCACGTCGCGCTCGCCCCAGCAGTGCGCGATCAGTTCGGCGCGCGAGACGGTGCGGCGGTGGTGCCGCACGAGGTGCAGCAGCAGGTCGAACGCGAGTGGCCTCAGGTGCACCGGCAGGCCGGCGCGGGTCAGCGTGCGCCGCCTGCCGTCGAGTTCGAGATCGGCAAAACGCCACGACGTGGCGTCGGCCGGCGCGCGGGGTTCGCTGTTCGGCATCACGCCGATGCGGTGTCGCGCAGCCCCTGCATCGCCGGCGACGGCAGCGGCCCTCGCTCCCTGCGTGCCCCTCGGTCGCACGCCAGGTCGTGCAGGCTCGGCAGCCCATGCGACTCGCTGTCGTGAAGGACCGCCCGACCGGTGTCGACCAGCGACTGCCAGGCCGCCTGCACCCGCAGCGCCGGCACGTACCCGCTTGCCAGCGCCGCCTGCATGAAGGGCCCCGCCTCGCCGAGCAGCGCGTGGGCCGCAGCGCGGTCGCCGGCCTTCAGGTGCAGCCAGACGGCATCGAGCCGCGCATCGGCCCGCGCGATCGACGGCCCTTGCGCACCGAGGCTGTCGTGCAACAGTGCGAGCGCGGACCGCTGGGAACCCTCGGCATGCGCCACCAGCGCGCGCAGGTGCAGGCTCGATCCGAGCATCGCGCGCTGCAGGCGGCCGGCGGCGCGGGCGCGCAGTTCTTCGCACCGGTCGAACGCCTCGTCGAGCCGGCCGAGCCGCACCAGCAGGCGGGTGCGCAGCACCGCTGCGTGGTAGCCGAAGCTCTGGCTGTGCGCCATGCCGTGCCCGGCCCGGTCGAGCGCCGCAACCGCCTGCCGCAGCAGCCCGCGGCGCCCGAGCGCGAAGGCCTCGGCCAACGCGACCGTGGCCGGCGGTGCGCCGGCGCTGCGCATGCGGGCCAGCAGGGCGTCGGCATCCTGCGGTGGGGCGTGCCGAACGCTGCACGCACCGCACAGCCCGATCGCGACCGGGTTGCCCGACCGTTCGGCATGGTCCAGCGCGCGCTGATAGTGCGCAGCGGCGTCGGCCATGCGGCCCAGGTCGAGCAGGCAGTGGCCGACGTGCGCGAGGCCATGGGCCGCCGCCGCGTTCAGGCCGTGCCGCTCGTTCAGCGGGGCCGCCGCCTCGAAGCTGGCGAGCGCGTGCGCGACATCGGCCCGGTACAGCGCCAGCCGCCCGCGCACGTCGAGCAGGCGCGCCATCGCGACCGGATCGTCGAGCCGCAGCGACAGCTGCTCGGCACGGTCGAGCATCCACGACGCGACGGCCGGCTTGTCGAGGCAGGTGAGCGTCTGCGCGCCGCACAGCAGCCACTGCAGTTCGGCATCGGCGTCGCCGGCCGCCTCGGCGATGCGCAGGCCGTCGCCGAGCAGCCGCTCGGCCTCGGCGAAGTTGCCGCGGCTGTGGTGGCAGGCCGCGAGCAGTTGCAGTGCGCGCTGCTCGCGGCCCGCGTGGCCGGCAGCGCGCGCATCGAGCCATGCGGAGTGCAGCACGCCCTCCGCGCGCGGATCGCGCTGACCAGCGAGGCAGCAGGCGTGGTCGAGTTGCAGTTCGGGGTCGTGCGGCAGCAGGTCGAGCGCGACGCGCAGCAGCCGGGCTGCGCTGCCCCAGCGTTCTTCATGCAGCGCCTTGCGCGCGCGTGCGTGCGCGGCGGCGGCGAAACGCGTGTCGGCCGACGGAACCTGCGGCAGCGCGTTGGCGAGGCGGCGGGCCCACTGCCGTGACAGCCGCACCGGATCCGATCCGTCGAGCACGCCGCTGCGCCCCGCCGATGCGGGCCCGAGCGTCGTGAAGCGCAGCGCGAAGTCGCCGGCGCGTGTCGCGTGCGAAAGCCGGGCCTGCACGATGTCGACCGGTCCGAGCGCGTTGCCGAGCGTCGCGACGACGGCGTCGAGCGGTGCTGCGGTGTCGCTGTCGGGGTCGGTGTCACTGTCGCCGAGGGCGGCAAGCAATTCGGCGACCGGCACGACGCCCTCCGCACCGATCGCGTGCACCAGTTCGTCGACCGCGGTCGCCATCAGCCCGAGCTCGATCCACGCCTGCTGCGGGTCACCGGTGTCGTTGACGAACGGCAGCACCGCGATGCGGCCCGGTGCCGCGCCGGGCGTCGCGCCATCGGCCAGCGCGGACGGCGCTGCGGCGATCACCTCGTCGACCGCCGCAACGAAACGGTAACCGACGCGGTGGACGGTCTTGATCATCGTCGGCTCGGCCGCGTCGTCGCCGATCAGCTTGCGCGCCTTCATCACGGTGCGTGCGATCACGCCGTCGGTGACGACCATGCGGCCCCACACCCCGTCGAGCAGCTCCTGTTTCGTGACGACGCGCTGCCGGTGGCGCAGCAGCAGCACCAGCACGTCGAAGACTTTCGGCTCGGCATGCAGGCGGTGGCCGGCATGCGTCAACTGGCGGGTCGCCGGATCGACCTCGTTCTCGCCGAACCGGTACTGCGGGGTGTTCAAGGACGCTGCACTCGCTGGGGGTCACATGACAAGGCACGGGACACCGGCGAGAGAGTTCATCCATCCGTACCGGCCCCAACGGCGGTTGTAGCGAACGATCGTCGAGAAACTGTGGATTTGCCGCCCGCGGCCGTCAGCCGAGTCGTTCAATCAGTGACATTGCACCGGCCGGCGCGCGTTCCTTGGCGCCGTTGATGAAGAAGATGAACACGTCGCGCGGCATGCCGGTGGCCGGCGGCGCCGCTTCGACGCGCGGCAGGCCGGCGGGCTCGTCGCCGGCCGCCCAGCAGCGGGCGCAGGCGGCGATCGCGTCGAGGGCCGCCGGCTCGTAGCCGGTCGGCACCTCGGCGCGGGCCGACATCAGTCGGGCGTACAGGAAATCGCCGGTCAGGTCGGCGAAGGACGGGTAATCGGCGGAATGCGTGAACACCGTCGCGACCCGGTGCCGGCGTGCCAGCGCGAGGTACGCCGGGCTGCGGAAGCTGTCGTGCCGCACGTCCATCACGTGGTGCAGCGGGCGGCCATCGACGTTGGCCGGCAGCAGCTCGAGAAAGGCCTCGAAATCCGCCGCATCGAAGCGCTTGGTCGGCGCGAACTGCCAGACCACCGGGCCCAGCTTGGCGCGCAGTTCCGACAGGCCGCTGCCGATGAAGCGCTGGATCGAATCGCCGGCCTCGGCGAGCACGCGCCGGTTGGTGCAGAAGCGCGAGGCCTTCAGCGAGAACATGAAGCCGTCGGGCGTCTCGTCGTGCCACTTCGCGAACGTGGCCGGCTTCATCGTGCTGTAGTAAGTGCCGTTGACCTCGATCGCGGTCACCTGGCGGCTCGCGTATTCGAGCTCGCGCGCCTGCGGCCAGCCGGCCGGGAAGAAATTGTCGCGCCAGGGTTCGAAGGTCCAGCCACCGATCCCGACGCGGATGAGCTTGTCTGTCGCCATGCGCACGTGCTCCCGGAAAAAAACGGAAGCGCGATGATGGCCTCAAACGCCGGCCGGCGCCAGGGCCGTGCGCGCCTACACGCGGTGGAGCTGTCCGCCCTCCCACTTCACGCGGTCGCCGACGCGCAGGTCGTCGATGCGCTGGAAGTCGTAGCTCTGCACGCTGCCGTTGTCGAAGCGCACGCTGACCCTGTAGACCTCGTCGTCGCGGCGGTTGCGCCGCTCGATCTGGTTACCGACGACGCCGCCGGCCACCGCGCCGACCCCGGTGGCCGCGACGCGGCCGGTGCCGGAGCCGATCTGGTTGCCGACGACCGCGCCGAGCACGGCCCCCAGCACCGCGCCGCCGCCGGAGGTGTGGCCGCTGCCGGTGGACACCAGCTCGATGTCGCGCACCCGGCCGTATTCGCCATACACCGGCGCGGCGATCGGCGCGTCGGCGACCGGGCGGCGCTCTTCGCGCGGCGCGGAGCCGCAGGCCACCAGCGTGGCGGCCAAGACAACGGAAGCGAGTGTGGGCAATGCACGAGCGATCATCGTCGACTCCTGTCGTGGAACATCGACTGCATCGTCCGCGCGACCCGCCGCGGCGCGAATCGGCCGACACGACAGGGGCAAGTCGGTCCAGCGGCGAACCGCCTGTAGTCCTTGCCCGACAGCCTCATCCGGCGCGGAAGGCCTTGCGGTACTGCGACGGCGAGGTCGCGAGGCGGGCCGCGAACAGCTGGCGCAGCGACAGCGCCGAGCCGAAGCCGGCTTCGGCGGCCACCGCCTCGATCGGCTTGGTGCTGGTCTCCAGCAAGCGCTGCGCGCGTGCGAGGCGCTGGTTCTGCAGCCACTGCAGCACCGTCGTGCCGGTGGCCTGGCGGAAGTGCCGCGTGAAGCTGCGCCGGCTCATCGCCGCGCGCGCGGCCAACGCGTCGAGGCTGTGGGCTTCGTCGAGCCGCGCGAGCGCCCAGCCCATCACCGCGGCCAGCCGCTCGTCGGCGCCGCTGCGCGGCAGCGGTTGCTCGACGTACTGCGCCTGTCCGCCCTGCCGGTGCGGCGCGACCACCATGCGGCGCGCCACGTGCGCCGCCAGGTCGGCTCCGGCGATGCCGCGCAGCAGGTGCAGGCAGCAGTCGATGCCGGCGGCCGTGCCGGCCGAGGTCAGCACATCGCCGTCGTCGACGTACAGCACGTCGGCCTTCACGTCGACCTGCGGAAAGCGGCGCGCGAACTCGCCCGCCAGGTGCCAGTGCGTGGTCGCCGGCCGGCCGTCGAGCAGGCCGGCCTCGGCGAGCACGAAGGCGCCGACGCACAGGCCGACGATGCGCGCGCCGCGGGCATGCGCGCGGCGCAGCGCCTGCAGCAGCGCCGGCGGCACCGGCTCGGCGGTGTCGCGCCACGACGGCACGATCACCGTCTGCGCCTGCGCGAGCGCAGTCAACCGGTGCGTCGCGGCGATCGTGAAGCCGGCGGTGGTGCGCAGCGGGCCGGCCTCGCTCGCACAGACCTGCAGGCGGAACGGCGGCATGCCCGGGCCGGCCATGTCGGGGCCGAACACCATGCACGGCACCGACAGGTGGAAGGGGCTGATGCCGTCGAATGCGACCACCGCAACGCGGTGGACCGGCTCGGGCGAGGTGCTGGACGACATGGCCCGATTTTATCGAAAGAGGGGTTTCGGGCCACTGTCGCATCGCACTCTGCGGCGAAAGAATGCGCTCCATCGACGGCACGGTGCCGTTGCCCAGAAGGAAAGATCGATGACCTCCACCACCACCCCCCGCCGCGCGCTCGTCGTGATCGACGTCCAGAACGAATACGTCAGTGGCAAGCTGCGCATCGAGCATCCGCCGGTCGCGCAAAGCCTCGCGCAGATCGGTCGCGCGATGGATGCGGCGCGCGCGGCCGGCATCCCGGTGGTGGTCGTGCAGCACGGCGAGGCCGCCGGCGCGCCGCTGTTCGCCGCCGGCTCCGACGGCTGGGCGCTGCACGAGGTGGTGGCCAGCCGCCCGCACGATCACCGGATCGAGAAGCACTGGCCGAGCGTCTTCACCGACACCGGCTTCGCGCAGTGGCTCGCGCAGCGCGGCATCGACACGCTGGCCATCGCCGGCTACATGACGCACAACTGCAATGCGTCGACGGTGTTCGAAGCCACGCACCGCGGCTTCGCGGTGGAGCTGCTGTCGGACGCGAGCGGCGCGCTGCCCTATGCGAATGCGGCCGGCCGCGCCAGCGCCGAAGAAATCCACCGGGTGTTCAGCGTGGTGTTCCACAGCCGCTTCGCCGCGGTGACCGGCACCGACGACTGGATCGGCGCGGTGCGGGCGGGCCGGGCGATCGCGCGCGACAACATCCCGGCGTCGAACGCGCGGGCGCTGGCGACGTGAACAAATGAGGCCGGCTCAGTCGACCGGCCGCCGCCACACCGCCAGCAGCGCCTTGAACTTGGTCCAGGCCGACAGCCGCTCGTCGGACAGCGCGTCGAGGAAATCCGACAGCCCCTTCGACTTGGCCATCGTGTAGAACGTCAGCACCGTCGTCGCGACGAAGACGATGCCGAACAGCCACAGCTTGCGCGAGACCGGCGCGTCGGCCTCGGCCAGCAGGTTCATGCCGAGGAAGCCGGTCGTGACGGTGCCGATCAGCCCGAGGATCGTGACCACCGTCAGCCGCACGACGGTGTTGGCCTGGCGGCGCAGGCTGTCGGCATCGAGGTAGCCGTTCATGTCGGCGATGCGTTCCTTGACCTCGGCATAGAGGGCGTCGAGCCCGAGGTGCGTCGAGCACATCTGGAACAGCGCGCGCACCTGCGCCTGGTCGGACACCGAATGGAACCAGTAGCGGTGCGTGAAGCGCAGGAAGGACTCGAAGCTCGCGCGGATCGCCCGCTTGAAGCGCCGCACGCTGGAAGGCTGGCCGATGTCGAGCTGCTTCAGTGCCTCGACCAGCGTGTCGGAGAACATCAGCAGCGCCGCCTTCTGGAAGTGCGCGATCAGGAACAGCAGGAAGTGCTGGTGGCGGAACTGCGCCAGCACGCCGCGGTCGCGGCAGTTGTAGAAGGTGGAGCGCGCATCGCCGACGACGATCAGCGAATGCCCGCTGCAGAGGTAGCGGGTGCGCGGCGCCATGCCGGCGTCGATCCAGAAGCGGTCGTAGCAGAAGCGCTGTTCGAAGTCGGTGGCGCGGCCCTGCATCGTCGATTCGAGGTACGGCAATGCGGTCTCGGCCTCGCTGCCGCCGATCACCAGGCCGAGGCGGATGAAGTCGCCGCGCGTCAGCCGCGCCGGCTCGTCGACGGCGATGAAGCCCATCACCGGCATGCGGTGGTATTCGATCTGGCGGTAGCGCAGCAGCCCGGGCTCGCCCGAATGGTCGCTGACCAGCGGCTGCAGCATGAAGGCCCAGTGCGACGCGATGCGCGGCGCCCGGTGCTCGGCGACGTGCGCGAGAAAGGCCTCGCGCTGGCCGGAGTCGGACCGCGCCAGCACCTGGCCGTCGGCGCCCAGCCATTCGACGCCATGCATGCCGTGCAGCGGCGTGCCTTCGGCGTCCCAGCCGGCCGGGTAGCCGCGGCCGAAGCGGTACAGCAGGTCCTGCGCCTGCGCGAGGCTCAGGTCGCTGATGCCGACCTCGAGGTTCAGCATCACGATGTCGATGTCGTAGAAGAAGTACAGGTCGGCGTGCACCACTTCCAGCGTCAACGGCGCGTCGCCGGGGCGCGGCACCACGCGCACCGCCTTCACGTCATGGCGGCGGAACACCCGCATCGGCGAGGCGCCGTCGCCCTGCGCGCCATCGCGCCGCGCGCGGCCTTCGCCGTACAGGAAGCGCTGCACGTACGGCAGGAAGCTGACGAACTCGTTGTAGTGGCGCTCGTGGAAGCGGGTCGCGTCGCCGGTGTACTCGTCGACCTCTTCGCGCCATGGCGAGCCGGGCAGGTCGCGCAGCAGCTCCCACGGCCTGGCATGGCGGGCCGCGGCGCCGTCGGGCGGGATCAGCCGCAACGGCCACAGCAGGATCTGGCGCAGGTGGCGCACCGGCTGCGACGCGGAGGCCTCGGCGTCAACCGAGGTGGCGATGGCGTCGACGTCGGAACTGCCCACGAACGTCTCCGGCCGTCAGCGCAGCAGCTGCGTCGTCGCCAGCGCGGCAACGGCCAGCAGCAGCACGGCGCACGCGCCGGTCAGCAGCTTGCTGCGCAGGCGCAGCACCTCGATCGCGTCGACGACCTTCGCGTTGTGCTCGGCCAGCGATTCGAGCAGCGCCGCGGCGGCCTGCTGCTGCTCGCCCAGGCGAGCCACGGCGACTTCGAGCCGTTCGATGCGTTGCGCCGGCGACTCGGCCAGCTCGCCGGCCGATGGCTGCGACACCGCAGGTTCGGCCTGCGTGCGGCTGAACACCTTGCGCGCGCCCTTGACGAGCCCGGGCGCGGCCTCGATCACGTCTCCCCATGGGATGACCTTGAGCGCGCTGATCCAGCTGATGGCCACGGCGGACTCCTGAAGGCCGCGCCGCGGCGGCCATCGCGCAGTGTAAGCACGCCAGCGCGGGTTGCGCCGGAGTGCGCTCGATCAGGCCCGGCGGATCTGGTTGCCGTCGACGCGCACACGGTCGCCGACCTGCAGCCCGGTGCTGCCGGTCTGCTCGAAGGTGCGCTGCTGGCCGTTGTCGAGCGTCACGTGCACGCGGTAGCCGACCACCTTCTCGGAACGGTTCTTCTCGATCTTGTTGCCGACGACCGCACCGCCGACCGCGCCGGCCACGGTCGCGACGTCGCGACCGGTGCCGTTGCCGACCTGGTGGCCCAGCACGCCGCCGAGCACGCCGCCTGCGACCGCACCGACGCCGCTTGGCTTCGAGGTCGCGGTGATCGGCTCGATGCTGCTGACCTGGCCGAGGCGGTCGCTGCGCACCGGGGCCGGTGCAGGGGCGGCGGCCCGGTAGGTCGGTGCGGGCGCCGGCACGGCCTGCACCGGCGCCGGTGCGGGTGTCGTGGCCGGAGCAGGCGCCGGGGCCGCGGCCACCGGCTCGCCGTTCTGCGGACCGCAGGCGGTGACGACCATCGCGGCGCACAGCGCACTCACGACCATGCCCGGGGTATACCAGCTCTTCGCGTTCATGCTGCTTCCTTTCGATGCCGGCACAGGCCGGTTGATGCGGACGGATCGTCGCGCTGCACGGGGTCGCAGGCTGTCGCCGCCGGCCGCATCGCGACGCAGGAGGCCCGCGTCATCGTCTGTAGGGCAATGCCGACGTGCGATGGCGTGGTGAGCAGACGTGTCGGCTGTAGGCACGCTCCTACGACGATTCGCAGCCTCCGCCGATGGCGACCACGCCGGGTGCCCGCGACGATGCCTGTCATTGCTTCGCACCTCGCGGGGCGCTCGTCGAGGAGTGGTGACGATGGCAAGCGATGCGGAGTGGCTGGAAGACGTGCGGCGTTGGGCTCTCGGCGAGCCGCGACTGCGGATGGAGGAACCCTTGGAGACGGCCCCCGCCGCGGTGCCGGACGACCTCGGCTATGAGGCCGCCCACCCGGCGCTGCAGGCCCGCCACTGGCCTGACGCCTTGTCGGTCAAGCCGTGATGGCCACCGCCGCCCCGACCGTCGCCGCGTGCTGGGAACGCCTGCCCGCCGAATGGCGCACCGAACGCATGTTGATGGCCGCCGGCTTGGTGCTGGCGGCGATCTTTCTGGTCGCGTTCTGCCTGGTCGTCTCGAACGTGGTGCGCAGTGCCGAACGGCAACACGAGGCATTCACCGCGGTTGCGCCCGCGCAGGTCGTCAGCTCGATCGGCAACCCATAGCCGCACGCACCGAGGCGACTGGGGGCCCTAGAACAGCTCGACGTCGCCGATGATGGAGTCGTCTTCGAGCGCGCCGCTGGCCACCAGCGCCGCATGGCTGCGCACCTGGTTGCGGCCATGGCCCTTCGCGTAGTACACCGCCTTGTCGGCCCGCTCGAACGCGCCGCTCGGGGTGTCGCCCGGCTTGACCTCGGTGAAGCCGATGCTGATCGTGATGCGTCCGACCTGCGGGAACGCGTAGGCCTCGGTGTTCTGCCGCATGCGCTCCAGCGCCATCGCGGTGTCTTCCTCGCGCGCGCAGCGCATCAGCACGACGAATTCCTCGCCGCCGAAGCGGTACAGCCGGTCGTGGAAACGGAAGCTGCTGCGCATCAGCCGCGACAGCAGCAGCAGCACCTCGTCGCCGATCAGGTGGCCGTAGTTGTCGTTGACCGACTTGAAGTGGTCGATGTCGATCACGCCAAGCCAGTAGTGCTGGTGCGATGACGGCGGCGCACGCCGCGTGTCGGCATGCGACACCAGCGCCGGCGTGTTGGTCGCCTTCAGGAAGCTCTCGTCGAAGGTCTTGCGGTTCAGCAGCCCGGTCAGCGTGTCGCGCTCGCTGTAGTCGAGCAGGCCTTCGAAGTTGCGGTAGATGCGCAGGATGCTGCAGACCAGCCGCTGCGACTCGTCGCTCATCGCCGCCTCGGTCTCGACCTCGAGCACGCCGACGACCTCGCGGTCGGTGCTGACCGCGAAGATGGTCAGGTTCGGCGTGCCGGGCACCGCCAGCACCGTCTGCCCGTTCATCGCCTGCAGCCGCGCCGGGAAGGCGTCGATCTCGGGCAGGCTGTCGACATCGGCCCACACCGGGTCGGCCCGCGCCACGGCATCGTGCTGGCCCAGGTGGGCCCGCGTCAGCCAGCGCTCCTGCCCCTGGTCGCCGACGCTGCGGTAGATCGCCACCGACAGGGGGCGCAGCAGGTCGCGCAGCGCGCCCACCAGGGTCACGTCGAGAATGTCGCGGTCGCGGAACCCGGTCAGCTCGGCAAGGTGGTCGACCAGCTCGGACATCGGATGTTCTCGTGTGAGCGCATGGTCGCCAGATTACGCCAATGTGACATCGGCCGTGTAGCGCCCGATCAAGGCCAGCAGGTCTTCTTCCGAATACGGCTTGCCCAGGTAGTGGTCGACCCCCAGCTCGGCCGCGTAGTCGCGGTGCTTCTGCGCGATCCGCGACGTGATCATGATCACCGGCAGGTCGCGCAGGCGGGCATCGCCGCGGATGTTGCGCACCAGGTCGAAGCCGTCCATGCGCGGCATCTCGATGTCGCTCAGCACGACCTGCGGCAGGTCTTCGGCCAGCCGCTCCAGCGCGTCGATGCCGTCCTTGGCGAGCTGCACGCGGTAGCCTTCGCGCACCAGCAGGCGCTGCGTGACGCGGCGCACCGTCAGCGAATCGTCGACCACCAGCACCAGCGGCGCCAAGCGCTGCGGCGCTTCGGCGGCCGCCGCTGCCTCGATGATCTGCGCCTGCGTCGGCGCCTGGCGTGCCGCCAGCGTCGCGGCACGGGCCGCATCGCCATACAGCGTGGCCAGCGCCACCGGGTTGTAGATCAGCGCGACCGCACCGGAAGCCAGCAGCGTCATGCCCGCGAGACCCGGCAGGCGCGACAGCTGCGGCCCGAGGTTCTTCACGACCACTTCCTGGTTGCCCAGCACTTCGTCGACGTGCAGCGCGATGCGTTGCTGCGCACTGCGCACCACCACCACCGGCCGCATGCGGGTCACTTCCTGGCTGATGGCCGTCTGCTGCAGCAACGCGCCGAGCCAGAAGAACAGCAGCGAACGGTCGCCGACCGTGAAGGTGCCGCTGGCGTAGGCATGCTCCAGCTCGTCGAGCTTGGCGCGGCGCACGATCTCGATCAGCGTGGCCGGCACGGCCACCACGGTGCCGCCGCAGCGCAGCATCACGACCTGCGTCACCGCCGTCGTCAGCGGCAGCAGCAGCTTGAAGCTGGTGCCCTGGCCGACCGAGGTGGCGGTTTCGATCCGGCCGCCCATCGCGTTCACTTCGGAGCGGACCACGTCCATGCCGACCCCGCGGCCGGCCAGCTCGGTCACCTGGTCGGCGGTCGAGAAGCCCGGCGTGAAGATCAGGTTGGCCAGCTCGGCATCGCTGTGCGATTCGCCGGGCTTGATCAGGCCCATCGCCTCGCCCTTGTCGCGGATGCGCATCAGGTTCAGGCCGGCGCCGTCGTCGCGGAATTCGACGCCGACTTCGTTGCCTTCCTGGTGCAGCGACACGACGATGCTGCCGGCCGCTTCCTTGCCGATGCCGGTGCGGACCTCGGGGCGCTCGATGCCGTGCGTCACGCAGTTGCGCAACAGGTGCTCGAAGGCCGGCGTCATGCGGTCCAGCACGCCGCGGTCGATTTCGATCGAGCCGCCGACGATGTCCAGGCGCACCTGCTTGCCGGTTTCCTTCGCCGCCTGGCGCACCACGCGGTACAGGCGGTCGGAGGCGCTTTCGAATTCGACCATCCGGGTGCGCAGCAGGTCGTCCTGCAGGTCGCGCGTCAGGCGGGCCTGGGCCGCCAGTTCGTCTTCGGTGGTTTCCAGCGTGCGGTGCAGCGTGCGCTGCACGGTGGCCACGTCGTTCACCGACTCGGCCATCATCCGCGTCAGTTCCTGGAAGCGGGTGAAGCGGTCGAACTCCAGCGGGTCGAAGGACTGGGCCTGCGCCTTGGCCTGCTCCAGCCGCGAGCTCATCTGCGTCTCGGCCTGCAGCTCGATGTCGCGCAGCTGGCCGCGCAGGCGCTCCAGGTTGTCCGTCAGGTCGGACAGCGAGCCGCGAATGTTGCCGACCTCGGCCTCGATCCGCGAGCGCGTGATGCTGACCTCGCCGGCCTGGTTGACCAGGCGCTCGAGCAGCGGCCCGCGCACGCGCACCGCGGAGTGCGTCGGCGAGATCGCCTGTTCGACCGCCGCGGCCACCGCCGTCGGGTTGGCGGCGAAGCGCGACCAGTCGATGTCGCCACCGGCGATGTTCGACTGGGCGGCCACGCGTGCCGGGGTCAGCACTTGCGGGGCGGCAGGCGGCGGGGTCACCGGCGCGGCG
Source organism: Rhizobacter sp. SG703 (assembly GCF_012275445.1). GTDB lineage: Bacteria > Pseudomonadota > Gammaproteobacteria > Burkholderiales > Burkholderiaceae_C > Rhizobacter. The sequence continues at coordinate 407,123 of NZ_JAAZQK010000004.1, forward strand.
ACCGGGGCCGCGACAGGCGCAGCCACGGGAGCCACCACTGGCGCAGCGGCCTGGACCGGCGCCGGGACCACCGGCGGTGCGGCCGGTGTCGTCGGTGCCAGCGGCTCGATGAACGGCGCGGCTTCGGCGACCGGCGTCGGGGCCGCAACCACCGGCGGGGCCACCGGTACAGCGACCGGGGCCGCCACGGGCGGTGCCGCGACGACAGGCGCCACCACCGGCGGCGCGATCGTCATCGGCGCCAGCGCCACCGGCGGTGCGACCGGCGGACGGGCCACCGGTGCGGGCGGCGGGGCGACCGGCGCCGCGGCCGCTTCGGCATACGCCTGGGCGTCGCGCGACCGCAGGATCTCGAAGGTGTGGGCCAGGCCGTCGGCCCGGCCTTGCAGCGCCTCGACGTCCTGCGTGGTCGCCGGCGTCGCCTGCTGCAGCAGGTGCTCGATGCGGGTTTCGAGCCGGTGGGCCATTTCGCCCAGCCGCATCGCGCCGGCCAGGCGGGCACCGCCCTTCAGCGTGTGCAGCGTGCGCATGCAGGCCGCGGCGGCCGCGTTGTCGGTCGGGCGGCGCGACCATTCGCGCAGCTTGGTCGCCAGCTCGGGGATCAGCTCCTCGCCCTCTTCCTCGAAGATCGGGAACAGCTCGGCGTCGACCGCATCGATCGCGTCGATGTCGTCGTCATCTTCGTCGACCTCGTCGTCGACGTCGACGCGCACCGGCGTCGAGCGCTGCGGCTCGGCGGCCAGCGGCGAGAACGCCTTCAGCTCGGGCAGGCCGAGGCCGGCGAAGTTGGTGTCGTTGCTGCCGAACGAGCCTGCGGCCGCGGCCGCCAGCGCGTCGGGATCGATCACCTCGGCGACGGCCGGCAGCTCGGGCGCCAGCAGCATCGGCTCGCTGAGCGCGATCTCGGGCGCCGGCTCGGCGGCTTCGGCCAGCGGCTCGAGGTCGTCGAACGACACATCGACCTCGTCGAAACCCGCTTCCGGTTGCGGCGCCGGGATGTCGTCGATCGACGGCTGTGCCGCGTCGGCCGCCGCATTGGCGGCCTCGAGGCGGCGGGCCGAGCTGATCTCGTGCTCGGCCAGGCGCTCCAGCAGCTCCGGTGCGGCCGGCTTCAGGAAGCCGGCGGCGAACTGGTGCAGCAGGCGGCGCACTTCTTCGGCCGAATCGACGAACAGGCGGCCTTCGTCGGTCGTGCCGACGCCGATCGCCTGCGAACGCATCAGCGCGTGCTCGAGCAGCCGCGACAGGTGCGACAGCTCGCTGAAGCCCACGGTGGCCGAACTGCCGGCCAGCGAATGCGCGAGCGCGATCGGCATTTCGCCGACCGGGCGGTGCAGCTCCATCGCCCATTCGGCGACCTCGGTCGTCAGGCGGCGCGACAGCTCGTCGGCTTCGTTCAGATAGATGTTGAACAGCGGGATGCCGATGCGCAGCGGACCGACGATCTTGACCTGGTCGTCGTCGGACAGCGGCGCTGCCGCGGCCGTGTCGGCCGCGTCGACCGGCACTTCGGCCGCCGCCGCGGCGGGCGTCGGCGACAGTTCGGACACCAGCGGTGCGGCTTCGACGACCGGCTCGCTGCCGAAGAACTCGTCGCCCAGGTCGAGCTCGATCAGCTCGACCGATTCGGCGGACAGCAGTTGCGGCTCGACGCTGTCGGCGACCGGCATCGGCTCCAGCGCCGCATCGGTCGGCGCGGACGCGCCGAGCTGGTCGAGCATCGAGGTGTCGGGCAGGTCGAAGCTCGGCAGGTCGAAGCCGGGCAGCTCGGCGGCCGGCGTGACGATCGGCGCGGCCGGGGCTTCGTCGAACGCGCCCAGGTCGAGGTCGAACGACAGGTCGGCCAGCGGCAACGGCGCGGATGCCGTCGAGGCGGCCGGCGCCGGCACCGCCGGGGCGGCAGCGACCGGCGGCGCCACCGGACGTGCAGCCACCGGCGGCAGCGCAGACAGCGGCGCAGGCTTCGACACCGGCGCGGTGACCACCGGCGTCGCGGCGGCCGGCTTGGCGGCGGCGTCGCCGAACGACAGCGACATCAGCGACACCGGCGAGGCGGCACCGACCTTGATCGGCGGCACCGGGTCGCCGCGGCCGAGGGCATCGGCGGCGGCCTTCACCGTCGCGGCATGGAAACCGGTGACGTTCTGCGCGGCGATCGCGTCGACCCACTTCGCAAAGTAGGCGAGCGCTTCGTTGGAGAAATTCAGCAGCGTCGGATCGGCGGCCTTCTGGCCGGCCAGCCAGGTGTTGTAGACCTGCTCGCACGCCCACGCGGCATCGCCGAAATCCTTCAGCCCGACCATGCGCGAGCTGCCCTTCAGCGTGTGGAACGCGCGGCGCACGGTGGTCTGCTGTTCGACGTCGGCACTGGCATGCGCCAGGCTCTTCAACGCCGTCTCGGCCGTCTCGATCACCTCGCGCGCTTCCTCGAGGAAGATCTCGCGCATCTCGGGATCGTCGCCGAGGTCGGTGGCCATGCTGGCCGGTGCGGCCGACAGGGCCGGCTGCACCTTGGCCGGCGCGGCCTCGGGCATGTCGAGCACCGGGTCGGTGGCGGTGTGGACGAAATCGGACAGCGCTTCGGACAGCTGTTCGCGCGCGGCCGCCACCTCTTCGGTGTTGTGCGAATGGGCGATCGCGTCCTTCGCGTGCTCGACCGCGGCGACCAGCTCGGGCTGGGCCGCGGCCTGCGCTTCGTGCGACAGGCGGTCGAGGTCGCGCGTGACTTCGTCGAGCGGCACGTGGTCGCTCGCGGCGGTCAGCGACAGCGACTGTGCCTGCTCGATCAGGCGCGGCTCGACCGGGGTCGGCGCCTGTGCCTGCGCCAGCGCGAGGTTCGACGCCTGGCGCGCCGCGGCACTGCGGCCCATCAGCGGGCTCAGCGTGCCGGACTTGGCATCGAACACGAACAGCGACTTCGCCATCTGCGGCTGCACGCTGAGCATGTCGATCAGGAAGCCGAGCGCGCCCAGGTTGCCGGCGAGGCGATCGAAGGTGCCCGACTGGACGACCTGCTGCGGGTCGACCTCGGTCGTGATCATGCCGTCGACGTCTTCGCGCATGCGCAGCACGGCGTGCGACGCCTGGTCCATGCCCAGCACCGACAGCACGCCGCGCATCGCGGACAGCTGGTTGGGCACCGGCATCAGCAGCTCGCGCTGCGTCGGGTTGCGGAAGAACTGGTCGATCGACTTCTCGGCCTCGGACAGCGAGGCGCGCAGTTCCTGCACGACACTGCCCATGGTCTGGCGGTCGGAGACGCGGCGGTACAGCTCCTCCATCCACGCTTCGAGCGGGTCGGGGGTGTTGCCGGCGCGCACCGAGGCGATGCGCTGCGCGAGCCGGCGCACGCGGGCGGCCTGCTCGGGGTGGTCGAAATCGGCGTCCTCGAGCGAGGCTTCGAGGTACAGCACGCTGGTCGCGACTTCCATCGCGAGCGCGGCTTCGGGTGCGGCGTTGGCCTGCTGCGTCTGCACGACGGCCTGCTGGATCTCGTCGGCCAGCAGCTCGCCGCTCGGGTACAGGCGCTTGACCGAATCGCCGACCAGCGAGAACTGTTCGGCCAGCCCGCTCATGCGGTGCATTTCGCCGCCGGCCACCGACGACCAGGCGTCCTTGGCGGTCGCGACGCGCTTGCGCGCCTGCACGATCAGCGCCGGGTCGAAGCGACCGAGGCGGCTGGTGTCGTAGTCGACCGGCAGGTGCTGCGCGAGGCCGTAGGCCTGGCGGACCGCGGCCAGGCGCGGTGTCTTGCGGCCGTCGCCGGGCGAGGTGCTCTGCGCGCAGAAGAACAGCAGGTCTTGCGCGAGGCGCTCGGAGACGTCGGGCTGACCGCGTTCGAGCGTGCGCAGCTGCGCGAGCAGCCGCGAGGCCACGCGCTTGGTGTGCACGTCGCCCTTCAGCAGGCCGTTGGCCTGGCCTTCGAAGAAGGCGGCGGCGAGCTTCCACAGCGTGGAATGGGTCAGGTCGGACGCCTTCGCGCCGAGGCCGGCGCAGATGTCGCTCATGCGCTGCACCGCCGGCATCGGCTCGCCGCGCATGATCAGCAGCAGCTGGCGCTCCATCAGCCCGCGGGTGATCGAATCGGGAGCGCGCGGCTTCACCGTGGTGTCGGTGGGCAGCTCGCGCCAGCGCCAGTCGATGTTCCACAGGTCGGCGGGGTGCACGCGTTCGGCACCGGCCAGCGTCTGCACGGCCTGGTACTGCGGGAACAGCGCGAGCGGCGACACCGGCTTGTCGGCCAGCAGGCGCTGCAGGTAGTCGAGCAGCGCGAACGATGCGCGCTCGATGGTGTCGACCTCGGCCGACGTGAGCTTCTGCGGCTTCGCGACGAAGCGCAGCACCGCCGCCTCGCTGGCGGCCAGCAGGCGCGCGACGGCCGGCAGGCCGACCAGTTCGAGCGCACCGACGCCCTGGTGGATCTGTTGCCGTGCGGTGCGCAGCACCGACGGGTCGACGGAATCGACGTCGGAGCCGCTGTTCGCCTCGGCTTCCTTCACATAGCGGCGCAGCGCCTTGTGGGCCGTGTCCAGGGACTTGCGCAGTTCCTCGTGAACCCACGCGAGCGCGCTGAGGTCGTCTGTGGTCTCACTCATGGTGTCGCTCATCGTCGCGTTGGGGGCGGTGGCAATCCATCTGCCTGTGTGGGGTGAAGGGCTGCGGCCCGATCAGGGCCGCAGGCGACACACTAGCTCAACCGATCTTGAACCGTGCAACCGATTGCTTCAGTTCCTCGGCCGTGCGGGACAGTTCGCGCACCATCTGTGCGGTGGAACGGGTACCTTCACCGGTCTGCTCGGTCACCGCGAAAATGTGCTGGATGTTCGCTGCCACCACGTTGGCCGATTCGGCTTCTCGCGATGCCTGGCTGGAAATGTGCGCAATCAGGTCGGCAAGCTGGCGCGACACGCGGTCGATGTCGCCCAGTGCGTTACCTGCCGCGTCGGACAGCCGGGTTCCTTCGACCACGCCCTGCGTCGAGCGCTCCATGGCCGCCGCAGCATCCTGGGTGTCGGTCTGAATGGTCTTCACCAGGGCCGCGATCTGCCGCGTGGCGTCGCCGGAGCGTTCTGCCAGCCGCTGCACTTCTTCGGCAACCACCGAGAAGCCCCGGCCCGCTTCACCGGCCGATGCGGCCTGGATGGCGGCGTTCAGTGCCAGCACGTTGGTCTGTTCGGTAATGTCCGAAATCAGTTCGGTGATTTCGCCAATTTCCTGCGACGACTCGCCCAGCCGCTTGATCCGCTTGGAGGTTTCCTGGATCTGGTCGCGGATCGAGTTCATGCCGCCGATGGTGTTCTGCACCGCGGTCAGGCCGGTTTCGGCAGCCTGCAGCGATTGACGCGCCACCTGGGCCGTCTGCTGCGCCTGGCTCGACACGTCGTTGATTCGGCCTGCCATCTGCAGCACCGACTCGCCGGTTTCACGAATCTCGCGCAGCTGTTCGTCGGATGCGGCCAGCAGTTCGGTCGACGTGGCTTCCACCTGCTGCGTCGTTTCGGTCACCCGACCCACCGTGCCCTGCACCTGCGACACCAGCGTGCGCAGCTCTTCCACCGTGTAGTTCACCGAGTCGGCGATGGCGCCCGTGATGTCTTCGGTCACGGTGGCCTGTTGCGTCAGGTCGCCTTCAGCGACCGTCTGCAATTCGTTCATCAGCCGCAGAATGGCCGCCTGGTTCGCGTCGTTGACACGCTTGGCTTCCTGCTCCTGGCGTTCGGCTTCGAGTCGCTGGTTCTCGGCAAGCGCGGCACGTTGCGCCTGGTCTCGCACATACAGCTGCAGGAAGCCCGCGCCGCCGAGGGCCAGCACGACGGCCGACAGCACCAGCAGGCCCAGGTTCACGACGTTGAAGCCGGTGACGGTCGACAGGCGGTCCTGCACCGTTTCCAGGCCCTTGCGCAGCGGTTCGCTGTCGCCAATGATCGCGGACTGCGCTTCACGGGCCGACACCAGGCCCTGCAGGTTGCCCAGAATCGAGCTGGCCTGGGTGCGCGTCTCTTCGTATTGCTTCAGCAGCGCGGTCAGGCGCTCCTTGGTCTGCGGATCCTTGGTGCCCGGCAGGCGCAGTTCGGCATTGCCGTTCGACAGGCCGTCGGCGATTTCGCGGAACGAGTTCAGGTCCTTGCCGAGCAGGAACACGGCCTCGGGGCTCACGCCTTCCATCGTCAGGAATTCGTTGGCCGACTTGCCGATGCGCTGGGTCAGCATCACGAGCTGACCGACGGCCGACAGCTCGGCCGGCGAGGCTTCCTGCTGCAGCTTCAGCGACGACACCGTCTCGGCGATTTCCAGCAGGTCCGACGACTGGCGGTTGATCGCGCGCAGCGCCTGGCCGACCTGCGTCAGGATCTTCTGCTGTTGCAGCACGGTGTTCGCGTTCTTCTCGGCGCGGTCGACCAGCGGCAGCAGCGGCTCCAGCGTGTCCTGCACGACGCCCGGCGCCGCATCGACGTTCGCATCGCCCTTGGCCAGGCCGCGCACGTTGCGCGCCAGCACCTCGGTACTTTCCTTCACTTCCGGGAAGGCCTGCGCGCTGCCGATCAAGGCCTGCGACACCGACTTCGCCAGACGCTGCGACTGCATCAGCGCCTGACCGGAGTAACCCACCTGGGCGGCGCCCTTGTTGGCTTGGTTCAGCGAGCTGATCGTCATGCCGACCAGGCCGACCAGGCCGACCAGCACCATGAAGCCCAGCACGCGCTGCTGCTGGCCGACCGGCCGGTTGCCGATCAGAGGCACGCCAGTGCCCGACATCAGCGCAGCGTTGTCGCCGCTGGGCAGCCGGGTTTCGGAGAAGTCGGCGATTTCGGACGGCGCGGCCTCCGAGATGATCGACGAGTCGAGGTTCACCGTCTGGGCGCCGCCGTCCGGCCGCCCGTCGTCGTGCAGGTCGAGGCCGGCCACGTCGTCCAGCGCAACGGCACCGTCGGCGCCATATGCGTCGTCACGGCCTTTGCCCTTGCCTTTGATTTTGTTCAGGAAGCTCATAGGTGCCTCGTTGCGTCGTCTTGGGTAATGCAGTCAGGAGGGCCGGCGCGGAGTGCGCCTCAGCCTGCGATCTTCAGGAAAGCGGCCTCGGTGGCCAGCTGTGCCAGGTTCAGTTCGCGCCAGAGGCGGTTGCCTTCGTCGCGGTAATGCGTTCCGACGAAGGCCGGCTTGGCCTGCCCGTCGTCGGGTTCGGGCTTCAGCTGCGTCAGGTTGCGCAGGCCGGCGAGCCGGTCCACCAGCACCGCGCAGTTGATGTTCAGTTCGGTGTTGAACGCGACGAACCAGGACTGCTCGCGCACCGGCTCGTTGCCGCGCACGCCGAGGAAGCCTGCCAGGTCGACGACCCCGTGCAGCCGGCCGCGCAGGTTGGCCACGCCCATGAACCAGCGGCTCGTGTACGGCACCGGCATCGCCGGCGCGAACGGGAAAATTTCGCCGGCTTCCTGAAGCGGGAACAGGAACCCGTGGCTGCCGCACTCGACGGCCAGCCAGGCGCTGCCGCGCTCTTGCGTACGCGCCGCCTGCAGCCTCTCGGCCAGGCGACTTTGCAGCTCGCGCAATGCTTCCTTGTTGGCCATTCAGTTCTCTGCCTGCGGGGCGACGTGTGACGGTGAGGTGATGGAAACGGGTCCGGCCGCGTTCAGTCGAACGCGCGGATCTTGGACACCAGCTCGTCGGCGTCGACGGGCTTGACGATGTAGTCGCGTGCGCCCTGGCGCATGCCCCACACCTTGTCGGTTTCCTGGTTCTTGCTGGTGCACATGATCACCGGCACGTCGGTGAAGCGCGGATCGCGCGTGATCGCGCGGGTCAGCTGGAAGCCGTTCTGCCCGGGCATCACGACGTCCATCAGGATCAGGTCGGGCTTCTCTTCGCCCAGCCGGCGCATCGCATCTTCGCCGTTCTCGGCAGTTCGCACCGCGTAGCCGCGCTTGGTCAGCAGCTCCGACAGGTAGTGCAGTTCGGTCTTCGAATCGTCGACCAACAGAATTTTCTGAATCGCCATCGTCTTACTCCTTCAACTCTTTGCAGGGCAGCACCGGAAGGCCGCGTCAGACGCGGGCCGGCCGGTGCTGTGCCACGGCTTGCAACAACTGGTCTTTGGTGAACGGCTTCGTGAGGTAGTCCTCCGAGCCGACCATCCGGCCGCGCGCCTTGTCGAACAGGCCGTCCTTGGAGGACAGCATGATCACCGGCACGTCGGCGAATCTGGCGTTGCGCTTGATGATCGCGCAGGTCTGGTACCCGTCCAGGCGCGGCATCAGGATGTCGCAGAAGATCAGGTCGGGCGAGTGATCGTTGACCTTGGACAGCGCGTCGAAACCGTCCTCCGCGAGCAGCACGGTATGGCCGCCCTGCTTCAGGAAGATCTCCGCACTGCGGCGAATCGTGTTGCTGTCGTCGATCACCAGCACCTTGATGCCTGCGATGGCTTCATTGCTCACCGAGAATCCCCTCAATGACTGAAAGCGGCCGCGGCACTTGCCCGGCACGCCATGTAAGAGCCTCAGCGACCATCAGATCTGGACCATTTCGAAATCTTCCTTGCGCGCGCCGCATTCCGGGCAGGTCCAGTTCATGGGTACTGCTTCCCATGCGGTGCCCGGTGCAATACCGTGTTCGGGATCTCCTGCCGCTTCGTCGTATATCCAGCCGCAGATCAGGCACATCCAGGTTCGGGTACCGCTGAGGTCATTGCTCACTTTGTTTTTGTCGCATCACTACAATGAGAAAAGATTGTAGCGACGCAGATTGACAAAAATACATTGATTTCTAGGCACCTACGCCACATTCCTCACATTTTTCTAGAAGTCAGTGCCGGCACCCGCGGCTCGTCTTCACCTTTCCCGACGGACTTCCAATGACCCCAGACGCCCCCTCCGCGGACCCCCAGGCCGACCCGAACCAGGAAGCGCCCGCCCCTGCCTGCGTGATGACATTCAACGCGAGCGACCCGAGCGGTGCCGGCGGCCTGGCCGGCGATGTCGCGACCATCGCGGCGATGGGCGCGCATGCGCTGCCGGTCGTCACGTCGATCGTGCTGCGCGACACCGCCGAGGTGTTCGACCACAGCGCGATCGACGCCGACGTCGTCGTCGAGCAGGCCCGCAGCATCCTCGAAGACGTCAGCATCGCCGCGTGGAAGGTCGGTTTCCTCGGGTCCGCCGAGGGCGTCAGCGCGGTGGCCGAGGTGCTGTCCGACTACCCCGAGGTGCCGCTGGTGGCCTACATGCCGAACCTGTCGTGGCTCGAGGAAGACGACCAGCAGGCGTACCTCGACGCGTTCCGCGAACTGGTGCTGCCGCAGACCGAGGTGCTGGTCGGCGCCCACCAGACGCTGACCGATTTCCTGCTGCCCGAATGGAGCAGCGAGCGGCCGGCTTCGCCACGCGAGCTGGCGGTGGCCGCGGCGCAGCACGGCACGCGCTTCGTGCTGGTCACCAGCGTGCCGCTGCCCGACCAGTTCATGGACAACGTGCTGGCTTCGCCGCAGGGCGCGATCACCGGCGAGAAGTTCGAGCGCTTCGAGGTCAGCTTCGTCGGCGCGGGCGACACGCTGTCGTCGGCGCTGGCGGCGCTGCTGGCGGCCGGCAGCGAGCTGCATGCGGCGGTCGGCGAATCGCTCGCCTTCCTCGACCAGGCGCTCGATGCCGGCTTCCGCCCCGGCATGGGCAACGTGATCCCCGACCGCTTCTTCTGGGCGCTGCCTCCGGGCGAAGAAGAAGGCGAAGAAGGCACGGCGGCCACCGAGGGTGCCGCCAACGACGACGAGGCCCCGAAAGACCCGCGCCATGTCCACTGACAAGAAAAGCAACGAAGCCCTGTTCGAACGCGCCCGCCGCGTGATCCCCGGCGGCGTCAATTCGCCGGTGCGGGCGTTCAAGGCGGTCGGCGGCACGCCGCGCTTCATCGCGCGCGCGCAAGGCGCCTACATGTTCGATGCCGACGGCAAGCGCTACATCGACTACATCGGCTCGTGGGGCCCGATGATCCTCGGCCACGGGCACCCGGCGGTGCTCGAGGCGGTGCAGAAGGCCGCGCTCGACGGCTTCTCGTTCGGCGCCCCCACCGAGCGCGAGATCGAACTCGCCGAAGAGATCCTGAAGCTGGTGCCGAGCGTCGAGCAGGTCCGCCTGGTCAGCTCCGGCACCGAGGCCGCGATGAGCGCGATCCGCCTCGCGCGCGGCGCCACCGGCCGCAACCGCATCGTCAAGTTCGAGGGCTGCTACCACGGCCATGCCGATGCGCTGCTGGTGAAGGCCGGCTCGGGCCTCGCGACCTTCGGCAACCCGACCAGCGCCGGCGTGCCGGCCGAGGTGGTGCAGCACACGATGGTGCTCGAATACAACCACCTGGCGCAGCTCGAAGAGGCCTTCAGCCTGCACGGCCGCGACATCGCCTGCGTGATGATCGAGCCGATTGCCGGCAACATGAACTTCGTGCGCACCCAGCTGCCGTTCATGAAGCGGCTGCGCGAACTGTGCACGCAGCATGGCGCGCTGCTGGTGTTCGACGAGGTGATGACCGGCTTCCGCGTCGGCCTGCACGGCGCGCAAGGCCTGTATGCCCGCGCGCTGCCGGGCTTCGAGCCCGACCTCAGCGTGTTCGGCAAGGTGATCGGCGGCGGCATGCCGCTGGCGGCCTTCGGCGGCAAGCGCGCGGTGATGGAGCAGCTCGCGCCGCTCGGCTCGGTCTACCAGGCCGGTACGCTGTCGGGCAACCCGGTGGCCACCGCCTGCGGTCTGGCGACGCTGCGCGAGATCCAGCGCCCCGGCTTCTTCGAGGCGCTGTCGGCGCGCACCCGCAGCCTGGTCGACGGTCTCGCCGCGATCGCGCGCGACAACGGCGTGCCGTGGTCGACCGACTGCGAAGGCGGCATGTTCGGCTTCTTCCTTGCCGACGAGCTGCCGCAGAACTACGCCACCGTGATGGCCACCGACAAGGAGCGCTTCAACCGCTTCTTCCACGGCCTGCTGGACCACGGCGTGTACATTGCCCCGGCACTGTACGAAGCCGGCTTCGTCAGTGCCGCGCACACGGCCGACGACATCGCCGAGACGCTGGCCGCGGCACGATCCGTGCTCCGCTGAACCTGCAGGGCGGCCACCGCCGCCCGTCTTCCCGACGCCCTCCATGCACATCCACATCCTCGGCATCTGCGGCACTTTCATGGGCGGCATCGCCGCGCTCGCGCGCGAGGGCGGCCACCGGGTCACCGGCTGCGACGCCGGCGTCTACCCGCCGATGAGCGACCAGCTGCGCGCGCTCGGCATCGAGCTGATCGAAGGCTGGGGCGCCGACCAGCTGAAGCTCGCACCCGACCTGTTCGTCGTCGGCAACGTGGTCTCGCGCGGCAACGAGCTGATGGAAGCCATCCTCGACGCCGGCCTGCCGTACACCAGCGGGCCACAGTGGCTGGCCGAGAACGTGCTGCAGGGCCGCCATGTGCTGGCGGTGGCCGGCACGCACGGCAAGACCAGCACCACCTCGATGCTGGCCTGGGTGCTGGAGCAGGCCGGGCTGAAGCCGGGCTTCCTGGTGGGCGGGGTGCCGCAGAACTTCGGCGTGTCGGCCAGGCTGGGTGAAGGCAAGACCTTCGTGATCGAGGCCGACGAATACGACACCGCGTTCTTCGACAAGCGCAGCAAGTTCGTGCACTACCGGCCGCGCACCGCGGTGCTGAACAACCTGGAGTTCGACCACGCCGACATCTTCCCGGACCTGGGGGCGATCGAGACCCAGTTCCATCACCTGGTGCGCACCGTGCCGGCGGCCGGGCGGCTGGTCGTCAATGCGCGCGAGGAGTCGCTGCAGCGGGTGCTGGCGCGCGGCTGCTGGAGCGAGGTGGTGCGTTTCGGCGCGCGCAAGGAAACGCCGGGGGCGTTGCGCGCGCGCGGCGAGCCGCACGTGTTCGACGTGCTGCGCGGCAGCCTGAAGATCGCGCATGTCGAATGGCCGCTGCTGGGCGAGCACAACCAGCTGAACGCGCTCGCGGCGATCGCCGCCGCCGAGCATGTGGGCGTCGCGCCGGAGGTCGCCGCGAAGGCGCTCGCGAGCTTCCAGAACGTGCGCCGGCGCATGGAGTTGCGAGGCGAGGCCGGCGGCGTGAAGGTGTACGACGATTTCGCGCACCACCCGACGGCGATCCGCACCACGGTCAACGGGCTGCGCCGCAAGGTCGGGCTCGACCGCATCCTCGCGGTGCTGGAGCCGCGTTCGAACACGATGAAGCTCGGCACGATGAAGGCCCAGCTGCCGTGGTCGCTCGAAGAGGCCGACCTGTCGTTCTGCTACCAGGGCAACCTGGGCTGGGATGCACGCGAGGTGCTGGCGCCGATGGGCGACAAGGCCATCGTCTGCGACACCATCGACGCACTGGTCACCGCGGTGCGCCGGACCGCGAAGCCCGGCGACCATGTGCTGTGCATGAGCAACGGTGGGTTCGGCGGGGTGCACGACAAGCTTTTGGTGGCCCTCGCAGGCTGACCCTTTTGGGGCATTGGCGCGAGCGAAGGCGCGGGCGGGGGGTGTGGGGCTCGCCGGCCAGTGCGGTCATCATCCCTGGCGGGATGCTGACTGCCCTCCGCTGCACAGTTTGATGGCCCGTCCTGATTGGCGCTCCCCACCCCCCTCCCGCCCGCGCCTTCGCCGAACCAGTGGCTTGGTGCGTCGAGAACACGCCTGCGTAGCCCGGATGCCAATCCGGGAATCGTCGATCACATCGGATGTCGGCCCCGGATTGCGCTGCGCTTCATCCGGGCTACGTGAGTGAGCATGCCCAGAGGCCGCGAACGATCAAGCAACGCCCCGGGATCCGGCTTTGCCGGGCCCAGGGGTGGCGCCCCTTGGGGGCAGGAGCGAAGCGACTGGGGGGCTCACTCCCTTGACTGTCGCCGACTGTTTGACCACAACGAACGAAGTGAGTGGCGGGAGTTTCGGCGACGGACCATGAAATCAGTCAGCGGAGGGAAGTCATTGCCCTCCAGGGCAATGACCGCTCCGCCCGGCGAGCCACAGACTCCCCGCTCGCGCCTCCCGCGCCAACGCACGAACGTGGGCAGCCCCCACCCCCGTGATCAACTCCGCAGCATGGAGGCCTTCAGTGCCTCGTTCAAGGTCGACAGACTGTCCTGGAGATGCGCACGGCTCTCGACCGACAGCCGCGACCCGTTGACCGCGCTGCGCAGCTGCCCCTGCAGCTCCACCGCCTCCATCCGCACCAGGCTCAGCGCGTCCGGCGGCAGCGTGCCGGCACCGCGAATCAGCAGCGACTGCACGCGGCGCAGGTGCTCGCGCTGCAGGTTGCGGCGCAGCCGGTCGATGTCGCTGCCGGTCTTCAGCTCGCTCCACACCGAGCCCTGCAGCGTGCCGTACACCTCGGCCAGCGAAATCACGTTGCGCTTGTTCGCATCGGCCACGTACAGCGGCAGGTCCAGCAAGCGCGACGCGGTGCCCGGGCTCATCAGCCGGTCCAGCGCGGTGACCTGCACCTGCAGCACCGCCGCCGGGATGCTCACCGGGCCGCCGCGGTCCCACTCGTTGTAGTCGGGCGACAGGCCGGCGAGGAACTGCGGCTTGAAGCGGAAGCTGTCCGCGTTGAACAGCCCCTTGGCCAGGAACTGCAACGCATCGCGCTGCTTGGCCGGCGCCACCGGCGCATAGGCCGGCCGGTTGGTCGAGCCCGGCAGGTCGCGCACGGTGTTCATGCCGCCGACGTACTTGCCGACCAGGTCGGCCGCGCGGTTCAGCTGCTGGAAGCCGCTCAGCAGCACGCGGCGCTGGCGAACGGCCTCGTCGCCCGGCTGCGGCGTGCGGTCCTGCACCCGCTGCCACAGCTCGCGCGACAGCTGCAGCCGCTTCTCGTAGTACGCGAGCGGGTCGTCGCCCAGGTCGAAGCGGTTGACCAGCGGGTCGATGCCGTCGTTGCCGCGCTGGCCGCCGGCCTCGGCGTCGTCCGAATACGCAAGCAGCGGATCGGTGCTGCGCGACGCGATGCGCGACAGCTCCGCCGTCTCGTCGGCCGGCGCGATCGACTTGTAGGCGTACTCGATCGCCCAGTAGTCGTACGGCCCGAGCGTCGTGTTGTTCAGGCTCGCCTGGCGCTCGCCCGCCAGCGCCAGGTTGTAGGCGTTGTAGTCCATCACCGAGCCCGAGATGCCCTTGCTCTCGGTGAAGCCCTTGTCCTGCAGCTGCGCGCGGCTGACCACCGTCGAGGCCTTGAAGTTGTGCTTCAGCCCCAGCGTGTGGCCGACCTCATGCATCACGACGTCCTTGATGCGCGACTGCACGAAGGCATCGGCCTCCGGGCCGTCCGGCGCGATCTCGCCGCGCGCCTCCAGCAGGTCCATCGCGAAGTCCATCTCGGCGGCCGCCTCCTGCGCGTAGTTGCAGTAGTCGGCCCCGCCGAACTTGCTCCAGGCGGCGAAGGCCGGTGACGCGAACGGCGTCGCACGGCCGACGTCCTCGACCAGGAAGCGCCGCGCGCCGCGGCCGAACACGTCGCTCATGCCGATGTCGGCATCGATGATCTCGCCGGTGCGCGGGTCGGAATGGCTCGGGCCGATCGCGAAGCCGACGTCGGCGCCGGTGAACCAGCGGATCGACGCATGGCGCGCGTCCATGTTGTCCCAGTCGGCATCGTCGGGCTGCTGCTTCGCGACGATCGCGTTCTTGAAGCCGATGCGCTCGAAGGCCTTGTTCCATTCCAGCACGCCGGCCTCGACCGCCCCGCGGTACTGCACCGGGATGTTCTTGTCGAGCCAGTAGACGATCGGCTGCTTCGGTTCGGACAGCGGGGCCTGCGGGTCCTGCTTCTCCAGCCGCCAGCGCGTCACGTAGTGCAGCCGCGGGTTGGCCTTGGTGTCGCTGGTCAGGTCGGTGACGACGTCGAAGAAATGGCCGAGCCGCGGGTCGGTCTTGCGCGGCGCCATCGGCTCGCCGAGCTTCGCGAAGTTGTAGACGTAGCCGACGAACATGCTGCGAGGGTCCGGCGTGGTCTGCGGCGGCGGCGGCGTCGGCACCGGGCTCGGCGTCAGCGGCGGCGCCGGCATGCGCGCGGTCGCGTAGTGCATGCGCGCGTTCAGCGTCGTCAGGTCGTCGGTGACACGGATCTTCTCGAAGTACGAGTTGCCGCGGTCCAGCGCGTACGGCAGGCGGAACGCCGTCTCGATCGCGGTGGAATAGCCCGGCATGTCCGCCAGCAGGAAGCCGGCGTCGACCAGCACCGACTTGCGCTGCGGGTGCGGCGCGCTGACGATGGCGGCCGCGCCCAGCAGGCTGTTCGAGAACGCCTGCTCGACGCTGGCGCGCATCGCCGGCGTCGTCGCGACGTAGTTGCTGTTCAGCGCCACCAGCTGGATCAGGTTGCTGCCGATCTTGCGGAAGCTGGCCAGCCACTGCGGCCCCATCTGGCTGGCGTACAACCCCCGTTCGCCGATCGAGTTCGAGATGTTGATCGACAGCAGGAACGGCTGGTCCAGGCGCTCGACCGGGATCTCGAGCCAGGTCTTCTCGTCCTTGCGCCACACCGGCACGAAACCGTCCTGGTGGGTCGCGCCCTTGATGACCTCGTCGAACGGCTTCGGCGCCGCCGGGTCCAGCCGCACGACGGTGGCACCCGGCGCGGACGCGGCGGCGGCGGCCGACGCGGCGGCGGCTGAAGCCGCGGCACTGACCGGTGCCGACGCGGCCCCGTTCGGCGCGATCACGACGACCGGCGGGGTGGCCGGCGTCACGGTGGTCACGCAGCCTTGCAGCAGCAGGCCGGTCAGCAGAAGGCCCGGCGCAAGCGACAGGCCGGCAGGCGCGGCGGATCGGGTGGGATTCAGGGAGTCATTCACGTCAACGGTGTCCTGGTGGTGTCCTGGTGGGAGGGGACGGTGGAGCGACTTCTGGCAGCGATCGGACGAATTCACGAAGGTCGGATGGACCTCGTGCAGAAACAAAGTGTAGAGCCCGGGCACCGGGCGTTCACCCCGTGAAACGCCGAGCTAGACTCCGTCGCGCTTTGCAGGTTCCGTGCCTCCGGTCTATCGGACACATGCCGCCGGCCGGCGCTGCACCGGATGTGCATTCCTCACGCTCCATGATCACCCACCTCCTTTACCTGCACGGTTTTCGTTCGTCGCCGCGCTCGACCAAGGCGCGCCAGGTCGAGGCCTGGGTGCGGCGCCACGCACCGCGCGTGCGCTGGTGGTGCCCGCAGCTGCCGCCGTCGCCGCAGCAGGCGATCGACGGGCTGCGCGCCGAGCTGGCATGGTGGCCGCGCGGACGGACGGCGATCATCGGCAGCTCGCTCGGCGGCTTCTATGCGACGGTGCTGGCCGAGCAGCTCGACTGCCCGGCGGTGCTGCTGAACCCGGCCGTCGACCCGGCCCGCGACCTGGCCGGCCACATCGGCGAGACGACCGCCTGGCACAGCGACGAGCGGTTCTTTTTCTCGGCGATCGACGTCGACCAGTTGCGTGCGATGACGCCGGGCGCGTTGGCCCGGCCGTCGCGCTACTTCGCGGTGATCGCCACCGGCGACGAGGTGCTCGACTGGCGCGAGATGAGCGAGCGCTACCGCGGCGCGCACCTGCGCATCGTCGAGGGCAGCGACCACGCGTTGAGCGGCTTCGACGAACACCTGCCCCATCTGATGCACTTCCTGCAGCTCGCGCCGTCGCCGTGACCGGCGGGAATGACCGAGCTTTCCGCGACAATCCCCACCCATGTATGCATTGTTCGAAGACGCCGGCAAGTTCCTCGCCGGCCGCGTGATGACCGAAGCCGACAGCTCGATGCAGATCGAGCTCGACTCGGGCAAGCGCGTGAAGGTGAAGGCAGCCAATGTGCTGCTGAAGTTCGAGAAGCCGCTGCCGGCCGAGCTGATCGCCGAAGGCCAGCGGCTCGCCCGCGAGATCGACCTCGACCTGGCCTGGGAGTTCGCGCCCGAAGGCGAGTTCGGCTTCGCCGACCTGGCGCGCGACTACTTCGACAGCAAGGCCGGCGTCGAGAAACAGGCCGCTGCGCTGTTCCGGTTGTTCGAGGCGCCGCATTACTTCCGCCGCCTCGGCAAGGGCCAGTTCAAGAAGGCGCCGGAAGAGATCGTGAAGGCTGCCTTGCTCGGCATCGAACGCAAGAAGCAGCTGGCCGCGCAGATCGACGCCTGGGCCGCCGAGCTGGTGGCCGGCCAGTGCCCGGCGCCGGTGCGCGAGCAGCTCTACCGGATCCTGTTCCGCCCCGACAAGAACGCCGCCGAGTACAAGGCCGTCGTCGAAGCCTCGCGCCGCGCGCAGAAGGCGCCGCTCGACCTGCTGACGGCCGCGGGCGCGATCGACTCGCCGTACCAGTTCCACTGGCGGCGCTTCCTGTTCGAGAACTTCCCGAAGGGCACCGGCTTCCCGCCGCTGTCGGCCCCGGCCATCAAGGACGAGTTGCCGCTCGCGGCCGTGCAGGCGTTCTCGATCGACGATTCGCAGACCACCGAGATCGACGACGCGCTGTCGGTGCACGGCCTGGGCAGCGGCACCGTGGTGTTCGGCGTGCACATCGCGGCCCCGAGCCTCGCGATCGCGCCCGACAGCCCGGTCGACAAGGTCGCGCGCGACCGGCTGTCGACCGTCTACATGCCGGGCTACAAGCTGACGATGCTGCCCGACGACGTGGTGCAGGCCTACACGCTGCAGGCCGGGCGCGACTGCCCGGCGGTGTCGCTGTACGTCAGCTTCGACGAGGCCACGCTGAAGGTGACCGGCAGCGAGACGAAACTGGAGCGCGTGCCGATCGCGGCCAACCTGCGCCATGACCAGCTCGACGCGGTGATCACCGAAGCCACGCTGCTCGGCGACGCGCCGGCCGGCTACGAATTCGCACCCGAACTGGCGTTCTGCTTCCGCCTGGCCCGCCACCTGAAGGCCGGCCGCGAGCAGGTGCGCGGCAAGCCGGAGCTCTTCAACCGGGCCGACTACAACTTCAAGCTCGACGGCAACGACGGCGCCGAGCCGCAGGGCCACGAGCGCGTCAGCATCGTCGCCCGCCAGCGCGGCTCGCCGCTCGACCTGATCGTCGCCGAGGCGATGATCCTGGCCAACAGCACCTGGGGCGGCTGGCTCAACGAGCTCGGCGTGCCGGGCATCTACCGCAGCCAGGCCAGCATGGCGCCGGGCGTCAAGGTGCGCATGGGCACGCGGGCCGCGCCGCACGCCGGCATGGGCGTCGCGCAATACACCTGGGCCACGTCGCCGCTGCGCCGCTATGTCGACCTGCTGAACCAGTGGCAGATCGTCGCCTGCGCGCGCCATGGCCGCACCGCGGCGCTGGCCGCGCCGTTCAAGCCGAAGGATGCGGCGCTGTTCTCGGTCATCTCCAGCTTCGATGCGGCCTACGGCGCCTACAACGGCTTCCAGTCGGGCATCGAGCGCTACTGGACGCTGAAGTACCTCGAGCAGAACGGCATCGCCGAGCTCGACGCCGCGGTGATGAAGGAAGGCCTGGTGCGGGCCGACACGCTGCCGCTGGTGTTCCGCGCCGTCGGCGCCGAGCGGCTGCCGCGCGGTGCGCGCGTGAAGGTACGCATCACCGGCACCGACCTGCTGACGCTGGACGTGCATGCGAGCGTGCTGTCGCGCATCGACGATCCGGACACCACGGCCGATGACGCCGTCGTCGAGGATGCCGAAGCCGAGAACGAGGACGTCGCTGCCGGTCCGCTGACGCTCGCGATCGACGTGCAGGCCGACGATGCCGATGCCCCGGCGGACGCTGCCGCCACCACTCCCGCCGCTTGAGGGATCGATGCTGAAGAAGTTCTCCACCCTGCAGATCGCGCTCGCGGTGTCGATCGGCGTGCATGCCCTGTTGCTGGTGGTGCGCTTCGTCGATCCGGAAGGCTTCAACCGCGTGTTCCAGGACACGCCGCTGGAGGTCATCCTCGTCAACGGCAGTTCGGCCGAGGCGCCGACCAAGGCGCAGGCCATCGCGCAGCGCAACCTGGCCGGCGGCGGCGACGCCGACCGCGGCCGCGCCACCTCGCCGCTGCCGGCGTCGCCGATGATGGAGCTGGGCGACTCGGCCGACGAGGCGCACAAGCAGATCGAGCAGTTGCAGGAAACCCAGCAGCAACTGCTGGCGCAGGTGCGCCGCGAGCTGGCCTACCTGCCGGCGCCCGACCCGAAGCGCGACCGTGGCGATCCGGCCGCGCGCGCGCAGGAAGAGCGCCGCCGCCAGCTGATGCAGCTGCTGGCCGAGATCGAGAAGCGCATCAACGAAGAGAACTCGCGGCCGAAGAAGCGCTACATCAGCCCGGCCACGCGCGAAGAGCTGTACGCGATCTACTACGACTCGCTGCGCCGCAAGATCGAGGACCGCGGCACCCGCAACTTCCCCGAGTCGCAGGGCAAGAAGATCTACGGCGAGCTGATGATGGTGATCACGATCGACGCCGCCGGCCGCGTGCTCGAGACCGAGATCGTGCGGCCGTCGAAATCGCCGCTGCTCGACAAGCGTGCCCAGGCGATCGTGCGGGCGGCCGCGCCGTTCGGCCAGTTCAACACCGAGATGCGCAAGCGCGCCGACCAGCTGGTGATCACCTCGCGCTTCCGCTTCACGCGGGAAGAAGGCCTGGAGACCACGCTGAGCGCGCCCGAGCAGCGCTGAAGGACCGCGATGGATCGCTACGTCGTCGCCGGCAACCCGGTCGAGCACAGCCAGTCGCCGTTCATCCACGCCCGCTTCGCCGCGCAGACCGGCCAGGCGCTGCACTACGACCGGCTGCTGTGCCCGCTGGACGGGTTCGCCGACACCGTGCGCCGCTTTGCCGCTGACGGCGGCCGCGGCTGCAACATCACGGTGCCGTTCAAGTTCGATGCGTTCGCGCTGGCGGCGCGCCGCACCGACCGCGCGACGCTGGCCGGGGCCGCCAACATCCTGCGCTTCGACGCCGAAGGCTGGCTGGCCGACAACGCCGACGGCTGCGGCCTGGTGCGCGACATCGAACGCAATGCCGGCCATGCGCTGGCCGGGCAGCGCGTGCTGGTGATCGGCGCCGGCGGCGGCGCGGCCGGTGCGCTCGGCCCGCTGCTGGCGGCGCGGCCGGCGCAGCTGGTGCTGGCGAACCGCAGCGTCGACAAGGCGCAGGCGCTGGTGGCGCGCCATGCGGCGCCGGCCCGCGCAGCAGGTGCCGAGCTGCACGCCACCGGCCTGGCCGATTGCGGCGAGGCCTTCGACGTCGTCGTCAACGCCAGCGCGAGCAGCCTGCAGGGCGCCGGCATCCCGGTGTCGCCGCGCGTGCTGCGCGCCGGCAGCCTGGCGCTCGACATGATGTACGGCCCGGCCGCGCAGGGCTTCGTCGCCTGGGCCGCGCAGCATGGCGCGGTCGGCCGCGACGGCCTGGGCATGCTGGTCGAGCAGGCCGGCGAAGCCTTCTTCGTCTGGCGCGGCCTGCGCCCGGACACCGCGCCGGTGCTGGCCGAGCTGCAGGCCCGCCTGTCCGGCGCCGGCCGATGAAGAGCACGCTCCGCCAGGTCGCGCGGCTGATCGCGCTGTTGGTGCTGTCGGTGCTCGCGCTGCAGCTGTACTTCCTGGCGCGGGTCGCGCTGATGGCGGTCGTCGACCCGCAATCGACGACCTTCCAGCGCTCCGAGGCGTGGCGGCTGCTGACCGAGCAGCACCAGGTGCCGTGGAGCCAGGAGTGGCAGCCGTACGACCACATCGCCGACGCGCTGAAACGGGCGGTGATCGCGTCGGAGGATGCGAGCTTCACCGAGCACAGCGGGGTCGAATGGGACGCGGTCGAGAAGGCCTGGGAGAAGAACCAGCGCGCCGAGGCGCGGGCCGACCGGATCAACGACCGGCTGGAGCAGCGTCCGCCGAAGGCCCATGGCGCGCCGGCCCGCCGCGCCGAGCCGAAGATCATCGGCGGCTCGACGATCACGCAGCAGCTGGCGAAGAACCTGTTCCTCGGCAGCGAGCGCAGCCTGCCCCGCAAGGCGCAGGAGTTCGTCATCACCTTCATGCTGGAAGGCCTGCTGTCGAAGCAGCGCATCCTCGAGATCTACCTGAACAACGTCGAATGGGGCGAAGGCGTGTTCGGCGCACAGGCGGCGGCACGGCACTACTTCCGCGTCGACGCAGCCAGGCTCGCGCCGATGCAGGCGGCGCGGCTGGCGGTGATGCTGCCGGCACCGAAACGCTTCGAGAAGCGGCCGGGGTCGCCGTACGTGGTCGGGCGCGCGGGGACTGTCGTGGCGCGGATGGGGGCGGTCGAGCTGCCCTGAAATCTTCGTTCGGTGCGCGTGCGAAGAACTCGGTGCGCACATCGCCACGCCTAGAATCTTCGGATGACGACCTCTCTGACCGACGAACTGGCGAGCGCGGCGGCACGGCTGATCGTCGAGGAAGGCATGGAGTACGGGCCGGCCAAGCGCCGCGCCGCGCGCGACCTCGGCAAACGCAGCACGCGGCAGGTCGACCTGCCCGACAACGACCAGGTCGAGGACGAGGTGCGGGCCTACATCGCCCTCTTCTGCGCCGACACCCAGCCGGCCGAGTTGCGCGCGCTGCGCGAGGTCGCGCTGTTGTGGATGGAACGGCTCGAGGCGTTCCGGCCCCACCTGCATGGCGCGGTCTGGCGCGGCACCGCGACCCGGCTCAACAGCGTGCGGCTGGAACTGTTCTGCGACGACTCGAAGGAAGCCGAGCTGGCGCTGATCGACCGCCGTGTCTCGTATGACGTCGGCAGCCTGGACGGGCCGCGCGGCGAACCGATCGACGTGCTGACCGTCAGCAGCCCGAGCGCTGCACTCGGCGAGGAAGTGACCGTGCACCTGACCATCCTGGACCACGACGACCTGCGCGGCGCGCTGAAGCCGGACAGCCGCGGCCGCAGCGAACGCGGCGACCTGGCCGGGCTGCGCCGGTTGCTCGCGGAGTCCGATGGAGCGTCGTCATGAACCGCCGCCATGCGTTGACGATCGGCGTCGGCGGCGTCGCGCTCGCCGCGGGCGCCGGCGTCGGCTGGTGGCGCGAACGGCTGCCCGACGCCGAACGGGCGCTGTGGGCGCTGCAGTTCGACCGGCCCGAAGGCGGCTCGCTGCCGCTGGCCGGCCTGCGCGGCCAGCCGCTGCTGCTGAACTTCTGGGCCACCTGGTGCGCGCCCTGCGTGAAGGAGATGCCGCTGCTCGACACCTTCCAGCGCACCCACCAGCCGGCCGGCTGGCGCGTGGTCGGCCTCGCGGTCGACAGCCCGACCCCGGTGCGCGAGTTCCTGCAGAAGCTGCCGGTCACGTTTCCGATCGGGCTGGCCGGGCTGACCGGCGTCGACCTGGCCCGCTCGCTCGGCAATGAGCGCGGCGGCCTGCCGTTCAGCGCCGTCTTCGACCGCGATGGGCGCGTCATCGCGCGCAAACTGGGCAGCATCGCCGAGCAGGACCTGGCCGCCTGGGTGCAACGGCTCGCTTGACGCCTCGATTCAGGACATCCGGCCGAGATTTTTCTATATTGCAGTCTTCGGACCCTAAAGCGCGTAAAGTTCAGCCTTTGCAAAATTCCGGGCCGCCTGCCGCAGGCACCCGATCCGCGTTTCATGCACATCCTGGTCCTGCACGGCCCGAACCTGAACCTGCTCGGCACCCGCGAGCCGGAGGTCTATGGCGCGACGACTTTGGCGCAGATCGATGCCGATCTCGCCGAGATCGCGTCGAAGGCCGGTTCGACGCTGGTGAGCTTCCAGAGCAACCATGAAGGCGCGCTGATCGACCGCGTACACGCCGCGCGGCTCGACGGTACGCAGTTCATCCTGATCAACCCGGGCGCGTTCACGCACACCAGCGTCGCGCTGCGCGATGCGCTGGCCGGCGTCGCGATCCCGTTCATCGAGGTGCACTTGTCGAACGTGCACCGGCGCGAAGCCTTCCGCCACCATTCCTATTTCTCGGACCTGGCCGACGGCGTGATCGTCGGCCTGGGCGCGGACGGCTATGCCTGCGCCCTGCGCCACGTGCTGCAACGTGACGTGAAGCGCCCTCCCCAGCGGACGGCCTGACCCCACGGCGCCGACGGCCCGACCCGGGCCGGCGATGCCCGAGACCGGCAACAAGCCCGACAACAAAGACGACAGAAGTTGGAGAACCCATGGACCTGCGCAAACTGAAGACCCTGATCGATCTCGTCTCCGAATCGAACATCTCCGAGCTGGAGATCACCGAAGCGGACGGCAAGGTCCGGATCGTCAAGGCCGACCCGACCGCCGTCGCGTCAGGTCCGGTGGCCTATGCGGCCCCCCCGATGATGGCGCCCGCCGCCGCACCGGCCGCGCCGCTGGCCGCCGCACCGGCCGAGGCCCCTGCCGCGCCGGCCGGCCACACCGTCAAGTCGCCGATGGTCGGCACCTTCTACGGCGCCGCCAGCCCGGGCGCCAAGCCCTTCGTCGAAGTGGGCAGCACCATCAAGGAAGGCGAACCGATCTGCATCATCGAGGCGATGAAGATCATGAACGAGATCGAGGCCGACAAGTCCGGCACCGTCACGAAGATCCTGTGCGCCAACGGCCAGCCGGTCGAGTTCGGCCAGCCCTTGTTCATCATCGAATAAGGCGCTGCGCATGTTCAAGAAGATCCTGATCGCCAATCGAGGCGACAAGGCCGCAGGCCTTGCGGCGAAGCCACATTGCGCTGCAGGCGCAGCCTGCAAGGGCAATTGAGCCGAGGCACTATGTTCAAAAAAATTCTCATTGCCAATCGAGGCGAAATTGCCCTGCGCGTGCAGCGGGCCTGTCGCGAGATGGGCATCAAGTCGGTCGTCGTCTATTCCGAGGCCGACCGCGACGCCAAGTACGTCAAGCTGGCCGACGAAGCGGTGTGCATCGGCCCGGCCCAGTCGGCGCAGAGCTACCTCAACATGCCGGCCATCATCTCGACCGCCGAGGTGACCGACGCCGAGGCCATCCACCCGGGCTACGGCTTCCTGTCCGAGAACGCCGATTTCGCCGAGCGCGTCGAGCAGAGCGGCTTCGTCTTCATCGGCCCGACGCCGGACGCGATCCGCACGATGGGCGACAAGGTGTCGGCCAAGCAGGCCATGATCAAGGCCGGCGTGCCCTGCGTGCCCGGCTCCGAAGGCGCGCTGCCAGACGATCCGAAGGAGATCATCAAGGCCGGCCGCGCGGTCGGCTACCCGGTGATCATCAAGGCGGCCGGCGGCGGTGGCGGGCGCGGCATGCGCGTCGTGCACACCGAGGCGGCGCTGATCCATGCGGTGCAGACCACGCGCGCCGAGGCCGGTGCGGCCTTCGGCAACCCGGCGGTCTACATGGAGAAGTTCCTCGAGAACCCGCGTCACATCGAGATCCAGGTGCTGGCCGACGAGCACAAGAACGCCGTCTGGCTGGGCGAGCGCGACTGCTCGATGCAGCGCCGCCACCAGAAGATCATCGAGGAGGCGCCGGCGCCGGGCATCCCGCGCCGCGTGATCGAGAAGATCGGCGACCGCTGCGCCGCCGCCTGCAAGCGCATCGGCTACCGCGGCGCCGGCACCTTCGAGTTCCTGTACGAGAACGGCGAGTTCTATTTCATCGAAATGAACACCCGCGTGCAGGTCGAGCATCCGGTGACGGAACTGGTGACCGGCATCGACATCGTGCAGATGCAGATCCGCGTGGCCGCCGGCGAGAAGCTGCCGTTCCAGCAGCGCCAGATCCAGATGCGCGGCCATGCGATCGAATGCCGCGTCAACGCCGAGGATCCGTACAAGTTCACGCCGTCGCCGGGCCGCATCACCACCTGGCATGCGCCGGGCGGGCCGGGCGTGCGCGTCGATTCGCATGCGTACACCAACTACTTCGTGCCGCCGAACTACGACTCGATGATCGGCAAGATCATCACGCACGGCGACACCCGCGAGCAGGCGCTCGCGCGCATGCGCATCGCGCTGTCGGAGACGGTGGTCGAAGGCATCCTGACCAACATCCCGCTGCACCGCGAGCTGATGGCCGATGCGAAGTTCGTCGAAGGTGGCACCAGCATCCACTACCTGGAAGGCTGGATGAGCCAGCACAAGCGCTGAGGCCCCGATGTACGAGCTGCTGCTGCTGGTCCCGGAAGACCTCGTCGAGCCGGTGTCCGATGCGCTGATGGACGAGCTGCAGGCGCTGTCGGTCTCGGTGGAAGACGCCGATGCCGACACCGATGCCGAGCATGCGCTGTTCGGAGAACCGGGCATGCCGGCGCCGCGCGGCGGCTGGCAGCGCTCGGTGGTGAAGGCGCTGTTCGCCGACGCAGACGCGGCCGACGAGGCGGGTGCGCTGCTGCTCATGCAGGACTGGGCTGCCGACGTGGAGCCGATCGCGATGCACGAGGTCGAGGAACAGGACTGGGTGCGGCTGACGCAATCGCAGTTCGCGCCGGTACCGGTCACCGACACCTTCTGGATCGTGCCGACCTGGCACGAACCGCCGGCGCAGGCAACCACCGTGATCCGGCTCGACCCGGGCCTCGCGTTCGGCACCGGCACGCACCCGACGACGCGCATGTGCCTGCGCTGGATCGCGACGCAGGCGCCGGCCCGCGCGGCCGGTTGGCAGCGCGTGCTCGACTACGGCTGCGGCTCGGGCATCCTCGCGATCGGCGCGGCGCTGCACGGCGGGCGCGGCATCGACGCGGTCGACATCGACCCGGCCGCCGTCGAATCGACGCGCGCGAATGCCGATGCCAACGGTGTCGCGCTCGACGCCGGCCTGCCCGACGCCGCCCGCGGCGAGTACCCGCTGGTGCTCGCGAACATCCTGGCATCCCCGCTGAAGCTGCTGGCCCCGCTGCTGTGCGGCCATGTGGCCGCCGGCGGCGACCTGGTGCTGGCCGGCATCCTCGAACGCCAGGCCGACGAGTTGAAGGCGGCCTATGCTCCCTGGTGCACGCTCGAGGTCAGCGACCAGGAAGAAGGCTGGATCCTGATGACGGCGCGGAAGAAGGCCATGGCATGATTTCGCCATGAGCCTGGCCACTCGTTGCACTGCCTGCGGTACCGTCTTCCGGGTCGTCCAGGACCAGCTCAAGGTCTCCGAAGGCTGGGTCCGCTGCGGACGCTGCGACGAGGTCTTCAATGCGCTCGAGGGCCTGTTCGACCTGGAGCGCGATGCGCCGCCCGAGTGGCGCCCGCCGACCCCACCGGCGCCGGCCCCGATCGCCACCGCTCCCGTGCCGGCGACGCCGTCGTTCCAGCCGCTGCCCGAGCCGCCGGACGATGACGACATCTTCCAGCTCAGCGAAGACGACCGCATCCACTCGCGCTTCTTCCACCCCGAGCAGCCCGACGTCGCGCAGACGCCGGCGCAAGGCGTGGCCCAGCGCGACCGGGTCGATTTCTCGGACGCCCAGTTCAACATGGACCTGCTGGAAAGCGAGGTCCACGGCGGCGCGCCGCCACCGGCACCGCCGCGCAAATCGAAGCCGGCCGCCAGGCCGGCCGCGAAGTCGGCCAAGCCGTCGAAGCCGGCTGCCCGGACGCCGCCGAAGCCCGCGGCGCCCGGCTTCGTGCGCGAGGCTCGGCAGCGCGAGCGGTGGCGCAGCCCGTGGGTGCGAGGACTGCTGTCGCTGCTGGCGCTCGCGCTGCTGGCCGGGCTGGCCGGGCAGGCGGCGCTGCATTTCCGCGACACCGTGGCCGCGCAATGGCCCGAGACGAAGCCGTGGCTCGCGATGGCCTGCAGGCAATGGCATTGCGAGATCGGCGCGCCGCGCCGCATCGACGACCTGGTCGTCGAGAGCAGCGCGCTGGCGCCGGCCAATGGCGGCGCGGCCTACAAGCTGTCGATCGTGCTGCGCAACCGCAGCGCGCTCGCGCTCGCGATGCCGTCGATCGACCTGAGCCTGAGCGACCCGAGCGGGCAACTGGTCGCCCGGCGTG
This sequence comes from Rhizobacter sp. SG703, assembly GCF_012275445.1. Classification (GTDB taxonomy): domain Bacteria; phylum Pseudomonadota; class Gammaproteobacteria; order Burkholderiales; family Burkholderiaceae_C; genus Rhizobacter. Next base: position 433,991 of record NZ_JAAZQK010000004.1, read on the forward strand.
CGCTTGCACCATCGGATTTCCACGTCGCGACGCCGGTCGTCCCGGCCGGCAGCGAGAGCAGCCTGCAGGTGCTGCTGGCCACCGAAGGGCGCCGCGTCAGCGGCTACACCGTCGAGATCTTCTACCCCTGAACCCGAGGGCGCGCCTGGTCGGCACGGTCGCCTCTCTCCCCTGGAGCTTTCATGTCAGCCCTCATCTGCGGATCCCTGGCCTTCGACACGATCACGATGTTTCCCGGCCGCTTCGCGCAGCAGATCCTGCCGGAGCAGGTGCACATCCTGAACGTGTCGTTCCTGGTGCCGACCTTGCGCCGCGAGTTCGGCGGCTGCGCCGGCAACATCGCCTACACGCTCGCGAAGCTCGGCGGCGAGCCGCTGGTGATGGCCACGGTCGGCGCCGACGACGAGGAGTACCGCGCGCGCATCGCGTCGTGGGGCGCGAGCACGGAGTTCGTGCGCAACGTGCCTGACAGCTACACCGCGCAAGCCATCATCATCACCGACACCGACAACAACCAGATCACCGCGTTCCACCCCGGCGCGATGCAGGCGGCGCACACGATCACCGTGCCGACCGACCGTGGCGTGCGCATCGCGATCGTCGCGCCCGACGGCCGCGACGCGATGCTGCAGCACGCGCAGCAACTGGCCGATGCGCAGATCCCGTTCATCTTCGATCCGGGCCAGGGCCTGCCGATGTTCGATGGCGCAGAGCTGAGCCGCTTCATCGCGCAGGCGAGCTGGGTCACCGTCAACGACTACGAGGCGCGGATGCTGTCCGAGCGCACCGGCCTGAGCATCGAGGCGATGTCGCGCTCGCACCTCCAGGGCGTCGTCGTGACGCTGGGGGCCGAGGGTTGCGAGCTGTGGCAGCAAGGCGTGTGCACGCGGGTGCCAGGCGTGCCGGCGAGCGAGGTGCTCGACCCGACCGGCTGCGGCGATGCCTTCCGCGCTGCGCTGCTGTACGGCCTGGAGCGCGGCTGGACGCTCGAGCGCTGTGTCGCGCTCGGCAACCGGGTCGGCGCGCTGAAGATCGCCAGCCGCGGCGGCCAGAACCATGTGATCGATCGCACGGCACTCGGCGTGTGACGCGGAAGTTCCCGGAGTGAGGGGGTGACCCATCGCGGTTTCCGGGATATCTTCACGCCCTGCGTCAGACAAATGTTGATACCTTCGTTGGGTTGATCGGCTCCTCGTCCTGAGAGAGCCGGCAAAGGGAACACGATGCAGGCTTTCCAGTCACTCATATTGGCCTTCACGACACTCGCGTTGTGCGCGGTGACGTGGGGCGTCTGCCATTGGTGGTATGGCCGCCAGCTGAAGGTCTTGCAGCAGCGGGTCGACAAGATGGAGAAGGCGCGGCACGTGGCCGGCCTGCACGCGCAGCAGGCCCGCAAGCAGATCGAGCAGTTGCACAAGCAGATGGCCGTGCTGCAGCAGAAGCGCAGCGACCTGCAGGCGGTGATGCAGTCGCAGCTCGACGTCGACCTGCCGATGGCCACCGGCCGTTCGGCCGGCGACGGCGCGCCTGCGCTGCCCCCGAACGGTTTCGCAGATACGCAGCCGATGTAATTCAGCGGCGGTCGAGACGGAGCCGGGCCGAGCGCCGGGTCGCCCCAAGCCGGCCCGGATCCCCTCGGGGGATCGCCGAAGTACCCTTCGACGAGGGGCCGTCATTCACGAAAAAAACCCGGCCGAGGCCGGGTTTTGTCTGAATGCCTTCCGGCCTCAGGGCTTGTTGCCCGTCGGGAAAGGCCACGCAGCCGCGGGGCTGAGTGCGGTCTTGGCTGCAGGAGCAGCCGCAGGCTTCGCAGCAGCAGGCGCAGCAGGCGCCGCGGGTGCCGCCTTCTTGGCCGCAGGCTTCTTCGCAGCCTTCTTGGCTGCGGGCTTCGCAGCAGGCTTCGCAGCCTTCTTCGCAGGCGCAGCCTTCTTCGCAGGCGCCTTCTTCGCAGCGGCCTTCTTGGCAGGCGCCTTCTTGGCAGCAGCCTTCTTCGCCGGGGCCTTCTTGGCAGCGGCCTTCTTCGCCGGAGCCTTCTTCGCCGCGACCTTCTTCGCTGCAACCTTCTTCGCCGGCGCCTTCTTGGCTGCCGCCTTCTTCGCCGGCGCCTTCTTGGCGACGACCTTCTTGGCAGCGACCTTCTTGGCCGGAGCCTTCTTCGCTGCGGCCTTCTTCGCCGGGGCCTTCTTCGCCGCGACCTTCTTGGCCGGAGCCTTCTTCGCTGCCGCCTTCTTGGCCGGAGCCTTCTTTGCAGTTGCCATTACATTTCTCCTTGATCAAGTTGAAAGAGCACTGCCCTGCGCCGGCGCCATGCCGATGCGAGGCAGTTATTCACTGTCCGAAGTCGCCCAGGAGGGACGCCCCGGTACGGTGAATGGGGTTGCAGACCGTTGGCCACCGCTTGCTTGACGGTGATCTCTTGACGGCCTGCGAATCTTGATCTCGTCCATGACCTGTTGCTGATCTCTTGTATGCAGTCAGCGAAGCGTCAGTCCCACGAGAGGGCGCCACCGGATTGGTACTCGATGACGCGCGTCTCGAAGAAATTGCGCTCCTTTTTCAGGTCGATCATTTCGCTCATCCACGGGAACGGGTTTTCCTCGTTCGGGAAGAGCTCTTCCAAACCAATCTGCGTCGCACGCCGGTTGGCGATGTAGCGCAGGTAACCCTTGAACATCGATGCATTGAGGCCCAGCACGCCACGCGGCATGGTGTCCTCGGCATAGCGGTACTCGAGCTCGACGGCCGTCATGAACAAGGCCTTGATCTCGGCCTTGAACTCGGCGGTCCAGAGGTGCGGATTCTCGAGCTTGATCTGGTTGATCAGGTCGATGCCGAAATTGCAGTGCATCGACTCGTCGCGCAGGATGTATTGGTACTGCTCGGCAGCGCCGGTCATCTTGTTCTGCCGGCCAAGCGCGAGGATCTGCGTGAAGCCGACGTAGAAGAACATGCCTTCCATCAGGCACGCGAACACGATCAGCGACTTCAGCAGCGTCTGGTCGTTCTCGGGCGTTCCGGTGTTGAAGGCCGGGTCCATGATCGCGTTGATGAACGGGATCAGGAACTCGTCCTTGTCGCGGATCGACTTCACCTCGTTGTAGGCGTTGAAGATCTCGCTCTCGTCGAGCCCGAGCGACTCGACGATGTACTGATACGCGTGCGTGTGGATCGCTTCCTCGAAGGCCTGGCGCAGCAGGAACTGCCGGCATTCGGGCGCCGTGATGTGGCGGTAGGTGCCCAGCACGATGTTGTTGGCGGCCAGCGAATCGGCAGTGACGAAGAAGCCGAGGTTGCGCTTGATGATGCGGCGCTCGTCTTCGCTCAGGCCGTTCGGGTCCTTCCAGGTCGCGATGTCGCGCGACATGTTCACTTCCTGCGGCATCCAGTGGTTCGCGCAGGTCGCGAGGTACTTCTCCCACGCCCACTTGTACTTGAACGGCACCAGCTGGTTGACGTCGGTGCGACCGTTGATGATGCGCTTGTCGGCAGCCTTCACGCGTTGCGTGGCGGCGGGACTGGCAGCGGCTTGCGTGCTGGAGGCGGTGGGGATCAAGGGAGAGGCAGGTGCTGCGACGGCAGCATCGAAGTCCGGAGACGGAGCGACCGCACGCGCTTGAGAGGGCAGGCTCTGCGCGGGACTCGCTTTGTGAGAGATCGAGGGTTTAAGGTCTTCTTCCCAAACCAACATGGTGGACTTCCTTGACGCGTTGAATTATGAGAGTGTTGTGTTGAAACACCAAGCACTTATTGACATCGCGAGCACTTCGCTGTTGCTGTGTTGCATCGAAAAAAACGCGTGCTCATCGGAGCACGCGTTCGATGCTCAACGCATCACTGGCAGGCTTCGCAGGTCGGGTCGTCGATCGCGCAGAACTTGATGTCGGTCGCAGGCTCTTGCGATGCCGAGATCACCGGCGCGACAGCCGCGGCGACCACGGCAGCAGCCACCGGCGCCGCCATCACCGACGAGCCGCCATCACCGCTCGACACCGAGTTCATCTGCCCCGCCTTCACGGTCGACTTCTCGGCGTGCGTGGCACCGACGGTGCGCAGGTAGTAGGTCGTCTTCAGGCCGCGCGTCCATGCGAGCTTGTAGGTCTCGTCGAGCTTCTTGCCCGACGCGCCGGCCATGTAGATGTTCAGCGACTGCGCCTGGTCGATCCACTTCTGGCGGCGCGCGGCGGCCTCGACCAGCCACTGCGTCTCGACCTCGAAGGCCGTCGCGTACAGCGCCTTCAGGTCGGCCGGCACGCGGTCGATGCGGCGCAGCGAGCCGTCGAAGTGCTTCAGGTCCATCACCATCACGTCGTCCCACAGGCCGAGCTTCTTCAGGTCGCGCACCAGGTACTCGTTGACGATCGTGAACTCGCCCGACAGGTTGGACTTCACCGACAGGTTGCCGAACGACGGTTCGATCGACGCGCTGACGCCGATGATGTTCGAGATGGTCGCGGTCGGCGCGATCGCCACGCAGTTGGAGTTGCGCATGCCGTGCTCGGCGATGCGGCCGCGCAGCGCCGACCAGTCGAGCGTCGAGCTGCGGTCGACATCGACGTACCCGCCGCGGGCTTCGGCCAGCAGGTCGAGCGAGTCGATCGGCAGGATCCCCTTGTCCCACAGCGAGCCGCGGTAGCTGGAATAGCGGCCGCGCTCGGCGGCGAGCTCGGTCGAGGCCCAGTAGGCGTAGTAGCAGACGGCTTCCATCGAGCGGTCGGCAAACGACACCGCGTCGTCGGACGCATACGGCGTGCGCAGTTCGTACAGCGCATCCTGGAAGCCCATGATCCCCAGGCCCACCGGGCGGTGGCGCAGGTTGGAGTCGCGCGCCTTCTTGACCGCGTAGTAGTTGATGTCGATCACGTTGTCGAGCATGCGCATCGCGGTGGCGACGGTCTTCTTCAGCTTCGCGTGGTCGATCTGCACCACGCCGTCGACCTGCTTCAGGTGGTGGACCAGGTTCACCGACCCGAGGTTGCAGACGGCGATCTCGGTCTCGCTGGTGTTCAGCGTGATCTCGGTGCACAGGTTGCTCGAGTGCACGACGCCGACGTGCTGCTGCGGCGAGCGCACGTTGCAGGCGTCCTTGAAAGTGATCCACGGGTGACCGGTCTCGAACAGCATCGAGAGCATGCGGCGCCACAGGTCCTTGGCCGGGATCTTCTTGAACAGCTTGATCTCGCCGCGCGCGGCCTTGTCTTCGTAGCGCGTGTAGGCTTCCTCGAAGGCCTTGCCGAACTTGTCGTGCAGGTCGGGACAGGTCGACGGCGAGAACAGCGTCCAGTCGGCGCCTTCCATCACGCGGCGCATGAACAGGTCCGGAATCCAGTTCGCGGTGTTCATGTCGTGCGTGCGGCGGCGGTCGTCGCCGGTGTTCTTGCGCAGTTCCAGGAACTCCTCGATGTCCAGGTGCCAGGTCTCGAGGTAGGCGCAGACGGCGCCCTTGCGCTTGCCGCCCTGGTTCACCGCGACCGCGGTGTCGTTGACGACCTTCAGGAAGGGCACGACCCCCTGGCTCTTGCCGTTGGTGCCCTTGATGTGCGAGCCGAGCGCGCGCACGTTGGTCCAGTCGTTGCCCAGGCCGCCGGCGAACTTCGACAGCAGCGCGTTCTCCTTCAGCGCCTCGTAGATGCCGTCGAGGTCGTCGGCGACGGTCGTCAGGTAGCAGCTCGACAGCTGCGAGCGCTGCGTGCCGGCATTGAACAGCGTCGGCGTCGAGCTCATGAAGTCGAAGCTGGACAGCACTTCGTAGAACTCGATCGCACGCGCCTCGCGGTCGATCTCGTTGAGCGCCAGGCCCATCGCGACGCGCATGTAGAACGCCTGCGGCATCTCGATGCGCACGTCGTTGATGTGCAGGAAGTAGCGGTCGTACAGCGTCTGCAGGCCGAGGTAGTCGAACTGCAGGTCGCGTTCGGCCTTCAGCGCCGCGCCCAGGCGCGGCAGGTCGTACTGCAGCAGCTTCTCGTCCAGCCGCTCCGCTTGCACGCCCTTCTTGATGAAGCCCGGGAAGTAGTCGGCGTAGCGCGCCGGCATCTCGCCCTGCAGCACTTCCTCGCCGAGGATTTCCTTGCGGATCGTGTGCAGCAGCAGCCGCGCGGTGGCGCGGGTGTAGCCGGGGTCCTTCTCGATCAGCGTGCGCGCGGCCAGGATCGCGGCCTTGTGCACTTCGTCGATCGGCACGCCGTCATAGAGGTTGCGGCGCGTCTCGGCCAGGATCGGGTCGGGCTTCACGTCGGCGCCCAGGTCGGCGCAGGCCGATTCGATCAGCACCTGCAGGCGGGCGAAGTCGAGCGGCACGCGCTGGCCGCGGTCGATCACGGTCAGCACCGGCTCGGCGGCGGCCTCGGCCACCGGGCCCTGCTTCGAGCGCTCCTGCGAACGGCGCTCGCGGTACAGCACGTAGGCACGCGCCACTTCGTGGTGGCCGCCGCGCATCAGGCCGAGCTCGACATGGTCCTGCACGTCTTCGATGTGGAAGGTGCCGCCGCCCGGGCGCGAGCGCAGCAGCGCACGCATGACCGATTCGGTCAGGCCGTCGACGGTCTCGCGCACGCTGGCCGAGGCCGCGCCCTGCGTGCCGTGCACGGCCAGGAAGGCCTTCATCAGCGCGACGGCGATCTTGTTGGGTTCGAAGGACACGACCGCGCCGTTGCGGCGGATGATCTGGTAGCCCTGGTAGGCCGACGCGGAAGCCGCCGGGCCGGTGCCGCTGCGCGGCGTGCTGGTGGACGTGGAGGCGGCGCTGGGAGTGACGTTGCTGACTGCTTGCATGGATACCCCTTCTTGTGGTCTGTCGACGCGGTATGGATTCAATGCCCGACGTTCACGCCGACCGCCCCGCAGGCCATGGACTGCGGCGCGCCCCCGGCGCTGAGCCGCCGGTGACGCCTGAGAGGAACGATGAAGAACGAAGGACGAGCGCGATGGTTGAGGCTGTGGAACGGCTTGCCAACATGCGCGACCCGGATGCCTGATGACGTGGCGCCCTGACGTTGCCGTCGTGACGTGTTTTCGTCGATGCCGCCTGCTGCGCAGGCCCCTGGATTCCAGATGGCAAGGGCGGGCATGGGTCTGAAGCTGCTGAGACAAGAGGATACCACGAGGACACTATATCTGGGGGTCCGCCACCCTTCAAGCACTAGCTGTAGCGTCCTGCCAAACAAGGGGGTGCTCCGCCGCGGCGCTGCCGCGCATCGTGAAAGTGCATCGCGCGGCCTCGGCGCCCACCAGCGCTGCGCCTGTATCGGCGCATCCGCCAGCAGCCTTGCGCTCCGCGCGATTTGCGTCCGAGACGCCGATGAGAACTGGCTTGTCGCGATGCACGAACGCGTGCATCGGCGTGCAGGACTCAGCGCGGCGCGCGCAGTCCCTCGGGAAAATACCGACGGTGCCAGCGCAGCGCGCCGGTCACGCGCGGCCAGTCGAAGCCCGGACCCGGGTCGATCTTGCGGCCGGGCGCGACATGTTCGTGTCCGGCCACGCCCTGCAGCGGATAGCGCCGCGCGATCGCACGCAGCAGCGGCAGCAGCCGCTCGTACTGCGCGTCTTCGAAGCGCTCGCCTTCGAGTCCTTCGAGTTCGACGCCGACCGAGAAGTCGTTGCAGCCCTCGCGCCCGCGCCAGGCCGAGCGGCCGGCATGCCACGCACGCTGGTCGCAGGAGACAAATTGCAGCAGCTCGCCGTCGCGCCGCACGACGAAGTGCGACGAGACCTGCAGCCCGCGGATCTGCTGGAAATAGGGATGCGCGTCCCAGTCGAGCCGGTTCGCGAACAGGCGCTCGATCGCATCGCCGCCGTATTCGCCGGGCGGCAGGCTGATCGAATGGATCAGCGCCAGCTCGACCGCGCACCCCGGCGGCCGCGGCCCGAAGTTCGGCGATTCGCAGCGGCGGGCCTGCGCGCACCAGCCGTCGGCGTCGATCGCGAGCGCCGGCAGCTCGTCCTGCGCCGGCGTGCCGGCCGCTTCAGCCGGGTTCGCCGCGCTCGACATCGACCGGGTCGTCGGTGCCGCCGACGTTGACGCCGAGGCGGGCCATCCGGTAGCGCATCTGGCGCAGCGACAGCCCGAGGCTCGCACCGGCCGCGGTGCGGTTGTAGCGGTAGCGCTCGAGCGCGCGTTCGAGCACGTCGCGCTCGATGTCGTCGAGGTAGGCCGCGAGATCGCTCGGCAGCGGCGCCTGCACCGGCGCGGCCGGCGCACGCGCGGCTTCGGCGACGGCCGCAGCGGCGACGGGCTTGGCCGACACCACCGGCGTGGCGTCGAACTCCGACGCCTCGCTGTCGCTGAACACCAGTTCGGAGACGCCCAGGTCGGCGACGTCGATCACGTCGCCCACCGTCAGCGCGACCGCGCGGTGCAGCAGGTTCTCGAGTTCGCGCACGTTGCCGGGGAAGCTGTAGCGGCTGAGCTGCACCATTGCGTCGCGCGTGAGCCGCGGCGCGGGCGACACGCCGGCATCGCGCGCGATGCGGTCGAGCACGCGGTCGCAGATCGACGGCAGGTCTTCGAGGCGCTCGCGCAGCGGCGGCACGCGGATCTGGATCACGTTCAGGCGGTAGTACAAGTCCTGGCGGAACTTGCCGGCCTGCACTTCGGCGCCGAGGTCCTTGTGGGTCGCGCTGAGCAGCCGCACGTTGACCGCCTGCTCGACGACCGCGCCGACCGGCCTCACCGAGCGCTCCTGGATCGCGCGCAGCAGCTTGCTCTGCATCGCGAGCGGCAGGTCGCCGATCTCGTCGAGGAACAGCGTGCCGCCGTTGGCGGCCTGGAAGAAGCCCTCGCGGTCTTCGGCGGCGCCGGTGAACGCGCCCTTGCGGTAGCCGAAGAACTCGGCCTCGAGCAGCTGCTCGGGGATCGCGCTGCAGTTGACCGGCACGAAAGGCTGCGCGCCGCGCGGGCTGATCTCGTGGATGGCGCGCGCGACCAGTTCCTTGCCGGTGCCGGACTCGCCGTTCACCAGCACCGGCGCCATGCTGCGCGCCACCTTGTCGATCAGCTGGCGCACCTGCTGCATCGCCTGCGACTGGCCGGCCATGCGCATCAGCGCCTGGCTGACCGGGCCGGCTGGCACCGGCGGCGCGGCCGGCGCCGGCGCGACCGGCCGGGCGGCGGACGGGCCGGAAGACGTCGCCGCCCCGCCGTTCTCGGACGGCAGGCTGGACGGCACCATCGTCGGCACCGTGGCCGCGCTGCGGCCGAGCGCCGACGCGACGACCGCGCGAAACTGCTTCAGGTCGACCGGCTTGGTCAGGTAGTCGTAGGCGCCGGCCTTCAGCGCCTCGACCGCGTTCTCGGCCGAGCCGTAGGCGGTGATGACGATCGCCTTCTCGCGCCGGTTGCCCTCTTCGAGCCGGCGCAGCAGGTCGAGGCCGGTGCCGTCGGGCAGCCGCATGTCGGTGATGACGGCGCTGTACGTGCGGTCCTTCAGGTGCAGCAACGCGTCGTCGACGGTGCCCGCCGTCTCGACGTCATAGCCCTCGCGCAACAGCGTCAGCTCGTACAACGTGCGCAGGTCCGGTTCGTCGTCGACGACCAGCAGGCTGAAGTGGGAAGGCGAACTCATGATGTGAGGTGCAGTCGGGTCTCGGGCGCTTCGATGCCCGCCAGCGGTTTGCGCCGCATCGCGACAAAGAATTCGTTGCGGTTCGGCTCGCTGGCGGCGCGCAGCCGGTAATCGATGCGCGCGCCGTAGCGCTCGCACAGTTCCCGGCAAATATACAAGCCCAGGCCGGTGCCGCGGCTGCGCGTGGAGAAGAAAGGCTCGAACAGGTAGCGCTCGACCTCCGGCGGGATCGGCTCGCCGTTGCTGGTGATGCTCAGCACCACGTGCACGTCGTCGCGCGCCGACAGCGTCAGCCGCACGCCGCCGGGCGTCTGCTGCGCATGCCGCCTGGCGTTGTCGAGCAGGTTGACCATCACGCGGCGCAGGTGTTCCGGGTCGAAGAAGACGCCGAGCGGCTCCTCGGGCAGCCGCACCCGCAGCAGGCTGTCGCCGCCGATCGGCATGCCGGCGGTGCGCGCCCATTCGCTGCAGACGGCGGCGACCAGCGCGGTGGCATCGATCGGGCCGCCGTCCTGCACCTCGCTCGGTGCCACCTCCATCACGTCGTCGACGATGCGCTTCAGCCGGCCGACGTTCTCGGTGACCATCTGCGTCAGCTGGCGCTGGCCCGGCGTCGTGGCGTCTTCGGACAGCAGCGCATTGGCCTGCGAGATCGCGGCCAGCGGGTTGCGGATCTCGTGGGCGATGCCGGCCGACACCCGGCCCATCGCGGCGAGCTTCTCCTGGCGCGTGCGCGCCTGCATGCTGCGCACGTCTTCGACGAACAGCACGCACAGCTCTTCGCTCGGGTCGGGCGCCTGGCGCCGCGTGAAGCGCACCCGCACCCGCAGCGTGCGCGGCGGCGCGGAATCGAAATCGAGCAGCACGTCGCGCCCGCCTTCGGGCCAGGTCGATTCGGCGAATGCGCGCTCGACCGACTTGACGAGCGCGTTCCACGCCTCGACGCCCTGCAGCTGGAACGGTGCCTCGCGCGACACGCCGCTCGGCGCCAGCAGCGCACGCGCGGCCGGGTTGGCGGTGCGCACGCGGCCGCGCCGGTCGACCACCAGCACGCCCTCCTGCATCTCCTCGATGACGAGCCGGTTCAGCTGCGCCTGCTGGCGAGCGAGTTCGAGGCTGCCGCGCGCAGTGAGTTCTTCGCGCGCCAGGCGACCGGCCAGCTCGCCGGCCAGCAGCGTGATCACGAAGAAGCCGCTGCCGGCGAGACCCGCCTGCGTCATCAGCGCGGTGACGTCGGCCCCGCCGGCCAGCACCGACAGCCACGCGACCCCGAGCAGCGCCAGCGTGACGACCGACGCGGTGGCCAGCGCCATCAGGCGCGGCGTCAGCACGCCGGCCATCAGCACCGGCAGCACCAGCAGCGCGACGTAGTTCAGCCCGGAGGCCGGCGACATCCAGTGCAGCGCGCCGAAGCAGACGATGTCGACGCCGATCGTCGAGATCCACTGCGGGCTGCGCAACCGCGCGAGCTCGCGCGGGGCGGCCGAGCGGCGATAGCGCGGCAGCACCCACATCGACAGCGAGAGCGCCGCGTAGGCGATGCTGACGGCGACCACCGGCCACGGTGGCCGGACGCCGAACAACGCGGCGACCACCATCGTCGCGACCAGCGCGACGCCGAGCGCCGCGCGCGCGCTGATGAAGGCGCCGTAGATGCGCTGGAAGGCCGTCTGGCCGGAGCCGATCAGGCGCCGCGCCTGGCGCGTCAGGAAATTGCTGTCGGCCTGCGCCGCCTGCGCGGCCTGCCAGTTGCCGTCGTAGCGCGACTCGTCCTCGGCCCAGCCTTCGCGCGCCTGCGTGTCCTCGCCGAGCGCGCCGAACCACGATTCCTGGCTGGGGCGGGTGGTCGCGCGCGCGTTGGATCGGCGGTCGCTGCGCCGGCGCTCGGGCTTCGGCGGTGTGCTGCTCATTGCGGCGGTTGTGCGCGCTCGAACGCGGCACGGTGGGCTTCGCCGCAGAACACGCCGCCGCGACCGGGCAGCGCATCGGCCTGCGGCAGGTGCAGGCCGCAGTGCGCGCAGGCAACGATGGTGTCGGGCGTTGCGGCGGGTTTCGCAGGCGGCGGCGTCGTCGGCGAGGGGGGTGCCGAGCGGCCGGGGCGCCCGCCGCGCGCCAGCCACACGATCAGGAACACCACCACCAGCAGGACGATCAACTTTCCCATGCGGACCTCAGGCGACCGTGCGGTGCAGCACGACCTCGAACACGAAGCGCGAGCCGACATAGGCCAGCAGCAGCAGCAACGCGCCGGCATACAGCCAGCGGATCGCATGCCGGCCGCGCCAGCCGAGCAGCTGGCGCCCGATCAGCAGCCCGGCGAACACGATCCAGCCGAGCACCGACAGCGTGGCCTTGTGGTCCCAGCGCCACGGGTTGGTGAACCACCAGCCGAGCAGCAGCGTGGCCGACAGCAGCGCGAAACCGGCGGTGACGAACTGGAAGGTCAGGCGCTCGAGCTGCAGCAGCGGCATGCCGGTGCGCGACGCGGCGCGCAGGTTGGAGCGCATGCGCCGCTCGGCGGTGTCGAGCATCACCGCGTGCAGCACCGCGGCACCGAACAGGCCGTACGACGCGATGCCCAGCGCCCAGTGCAGCGGCGCCCAGGCCGACACCGCCTGCGGGCGGAACTCGCCGGGGAAGATCGCCGCCAGCACCACCGCGGCGGCGCCCAGCAGGCCGAGCCAGCGGCGCACGCCGGGCAACGGCACCCAGCGGCTCTCGACGGCATAGACCGCGATCACCAGCCACAGCGTGGCCGACAGCGCCGGCGCGAAGCCGAAGCGCGCGCCGGAGATCGGGCTGCCGATGCCGGCCATGTCGACCACGATGGCCAGCGCATGCGCGATCCAGCCGGCGATCAGCGCGCGGCGGGGCGCGGCGCCGGGGCCGGCGGCTTCGGTGCGACGCTCGCCCAGCAGCACCGCCGCGGCGTAGGCCAGCAGGGCGGCGGCACTGGGCACCCACAGCATCCATGTCGACGGCGAGCTCAATGCGTTGCAACCCTGGGCGATAAACTCATGGTCCACAGTGTACTTTCGCGGGCCGCGTCCTTCGCGCCCGCTTCGCCCCATGGCTTCCACCCTCACCGATCGCCTGAGCCGGCTCGTCAAGACGATGCGCGGCCAGGCCCGCATCACCGACAGCAACGTGCAGGACATGCTGCGCGAGGTGCGCATGGCGCTGCTCGAGGCCGACGTCGCGTTGCCGGTGGTGCGCGACTTCATCGCCCGCGTGAAGGAGAAGGCGCTCGGCGCCGAGGTGGTCGGCTCGCTGTCGCCCGGGCAGGCGCTGGTCGGCATCGTCAACCGCGAGCTGGCGGCGACGATGGGCGACGGCGTCTCCGACATCAACCTCGCGGCCCAGCCGCCGGCGGTGATCCTGATGGCCGGCCTGCAGGGCGCCGGCAAGACCACCACCACCGCCAAGCTGGCCAAGCACCTGATCGAGAAGCGCAAGAAGAAGGTGCTGACCGTGTCGGCCGACGTCTACCGGCCGGCCGCGATCGAGCAGCTGAAGCTGGTGACGAAGCAAGCCGGCGCCGAATGGTTCCCGTCGAGCGCCACCGACCGGCCGCTGGACATCGCGCGCGCCGCGCTCGACCATGCGAAGCGCCACTACTTCGACGTGCTGCTGGTCGACACCGCCGGGCGCCTGGCGATCGACGAGCAGCTGATGAACGAGATCCGCACGCTGCATGCCGAGCTGAAGCCGGTCGAGACGCTGTTCGTCGTCGATGCGATGCAGGGCCAGGATGCGGTCAACGTCGCGAAGGCCTTCAAGGAGGCGCTGCCGCTGACCGGCATCGTGCTGACCAAGACCGACGGCGATTCGCGCGGCGGTGCGGCGCTGTCGGTGCGCCAGGTGACCGGCGCGCCGATCAAGTTCGCCGGCGTCAGCGAGAAGATCGACGGGCTGGAGGTGTTCGACGCGCAGCGCCATGCTGGCCGGGTGCTGGGCATGGGCGACATCGTCGCGCTGGTCGAGGAGGTGCAGAAGGGCGTCGATGTCGCGGCGGCGCAGAAGCTGGCCGAGAAGCTGAAGTCCGGCGACAACTTCGACCTGAACGACTTCCTGTCGCAGATCAGCCAGATGAAGAAGATGGGCGGGCTGTCGGGCCTGATGGACAAGCTGCCGACCCAGATGACCGCGAAGGCCGGCAACCTGGGCCAGGCCGACATGGACCGCGCCGAGCGCGACGTGCGTCGGATGGAGGGCATCATCAACTCGATGACGCCGCTGGAGCGCCGCAAGCCCGAGCTGCTGAAGGCCACCCGCAAGCGGCGCATCGCCGCCGGTGCCGGCGTGCAGGTGCAGGAGGTCAACCGGCTGTTGAACCAGTTCGAGCAGATGCAGGGCATGATGAAGAAGATGAAGGGCGGCGGCCTGATGAAGATGATGAAGCGCATGGGCGGCCTGAAGGGCCTGGGCGGCCCGGGCGGCCTGCGCTGAGACGACTTGTCACATCCCACCCCGAACCGGTGGGCTGCTGACGCGCTGCAACCGCCCGGCAGGCGGCACAATGACGGACCTCGCGCGCGCCGCCTGCCAAGGCCGCGCTGCTCCCCAACACGGACCTGGACCCCGAGATGGAACTGCTGTTGATCGCCGCCCTGGTGCTGGTGGGCGGCCTGGTGATCTGGAAGATGAGCACGCGCAGCGCCAAGCCCGCCGCCGCCAAGCGCAACAAGCCGCGCTCGCTGGAGGCGCTGGACACGCTGCAGTCGTGGCAGCCGCAGGCCACGCGCATCCTGACCACCGCCGAGCGCAAGGCCTACCTCGCGCTGCGCGGCGGGTTGCCGGAGCACATCATCCTGGCGCAGGTGCCGCTGGCGCGCTTCGTCAAGGTGCCGACGCGGCATTCGTATTCGGAGTGGCTGCGCCGCGTCGGGCTGCTGTGTGCCGACCTGGTGGTCTGCGACAGCAGCTCGCAGGTGATCGCGGTGGTCGACATCCGCGCGCCCGAGGCGCACGAGAAGGAGCGCACCTCGCAGCGCCACAACCGGATGGACCGCGTGCTCGAAGCCGCCGGCATTCCGCTGCACGTCTGGCGCGAGGATGCGCTGCCGAGCGCGACCGGCGCACGCAACGCGATCCTCGGCAACAAGTCGAGCGAGAGCACGCCGTCGACCCACGCGCCGTCGACGACCGCCGGCTATCAGCCGGTCGGCCGCCACCAGGCCGACGAGGACGACGGCCTCGAGATGCGCGAACCGCCGCCGTCGACCTGGTTCGACGACATCGATTCGGCGCCGGCCCCGCTGGCCCCGGCCGCGCCGCCGGCGAACATTCCCCGCTCCGGCAGTTCACCGCGCATACGATAAAAATTCAGTCCAGCAGCGCCTGCGCGAACTCGCGCGCGCTGAAGGTCTGCAGGTCCTCGAGCTTTTCGCCGACGCCGATGAAGTAGACCGGGATCGGCCGCTCGCGCGCGATCGCCGCCAGCATGCCGCCCTTCGCGGTGCCGTCGAGCTTGGTGACGATCAGGCCGGTGAGGCCGAGCGCGTCGTCGAAAGACTTGACCTGGGCCAGCGCGTTCTGGCCGGTGTTGCCGTCGATCACCAGCAGAACCTCGTGCGGCGCGCCCTGCTGGGCCTTCGCGATCACGCGCTTGATCTTCTTCAGCTCCTCCATCAGGTGCAGCTGCGTCGGCAGGCGTCCGGCGGTGTCGGCGATGACCACGTCGCAGCCGCGCGCCTTGCCGGCGACCACCGCATCGAAGCTGACCGCGGCCGGATCGCCGTCGGCCTGCGAGACGATCTCGACCGAGCCGGCCTGCTGCGCCGGCACGTCGGCGCGTTCGGCCCACACCGCGAGTTGCTCGCGCGCGGCGGCGCGGAAGGTGTCGGCCGCGGCCAGCAGCACCTTCTGCCCGCTGTCGGCCAGGTGGCGCGTCAGCTTGCCGATGCTGGTGGTCTTGCCGGCGCCATTGACGCCGACCACCATCATCACGGTGGGCGCGTGCTCGCCGACGCGCAGCGGCTTCTCGAGCGGGCGCAGCAGGTCGGCCACCGCCGCGGCGAGCAGCGCCTTGACCTGCGCCGGATCGGCGGCCTTGGCCTCCTTCACGCGGCGGCGCAGGTCGTCGAGCAGGAACTCGGTGGCCTTGACGCCGGCGTCGGCCATCAGCAGCGCCGATTCAAGTTCTTCGTAAAGGGTCTCGTCGATCTGCGTGCCGGTGAAGACCTGCGCGATGCTGGAGCCGGTCTTGCGCAAGCCGCCGCGCAGCTTGTCGACCCAGCTGCGGCGTTCGGGTTCGGAGGCGATGGCGGCGGGTGCGGTGGCCGCCGGCGGTGCGGCAATCGGCGATGCAGGAACCGGCGGCACGACGGCGGGCGACGGCGCGGCATCGGCAGGGGCCGGTTTTTTCTTGAAGAAGCTGAACATTCGAGGCAGGTCGGTCGTGTGAGAGCGAGAGTGTGAAGGGTCCCACGACAACGTGTGCCGAGGTCGACCGGAAGTGATCAAAACCCTGGCTATAATGTGAGGCTCAGGCGCTTTAGCTCAGTCGGTTAGAGCGACGGAATCATAATCCGCAGGTCCGGGGTTCGAATCCCTGAAGCGCCACCAGATCAGCAAGCCCGCACGAACATTCGTTTGTGCGGGCTTTGTCATTCATGGCATGCCTTCGAGCGGTGGATCTCACGGTCGCACAGCCAGCGTCACGGCTTGTCCCCCCGCGGCGTGATGTTCCCCATCCCCGACACCGCGCGCCGCACGACCGGGTGCCCCCAGAAGTCGATCCTTCCGGCGCCCGAGATCGCGAGCTGCAGGTCGTCGATCACCCACAGCTCGGCGGTGCCGACGCCGCTGATCGCCACCTTCGCGCGCGCCGTACGCAACTGATCGGCCATCAGCTTGCCGCGGCCCGACACGTTGAGCTCGAGCTGCTCGACGCGCCCGGCCAGCTGCCCGTCGCCCGCGCCCGAGATGTCGAAGCGCAACTGCCGCGCGGCGAGCTCGTCGAAGCGCACGCTGCCCGAGCCCGAGATGCCGATCACCAGCTGGTCGCAACGGACCGGTCCCGGCGCCTGCACCTCGCCAGCGCCCGACATCGTCACGTGCGTCAGTTGCCGCACCTGCACGTCGATCGTCGGCCGATCCTCGCGCCAGAATTTCCAGCCGTCGCCGGCGCGGATGCGCAGCCGTCGGTCGACCAGGTCCACCTCGACGCCGCGCTGCGCCGACTCGTCGCCGGGGATGAACACCTGCTCGCGTTCGCCCTGCGTGACCCGGATGCGCGCGCTGCCGTCGATCTCGATCCGGTCGAAGGCCCCCGGCGCGACCACGCGGCCGACCGGCGCGGCGGCCGGCTGTGCCTGCGCCCCCAAGCCGGCGAGCGCCAGCACCACGCCCGACACCAGGCCCGACAACGCGCGCGCCATCACCCGCCGCAACGCCCTCACAGCGACTGCTCCCGCAGCCGCCGCGACACGTCGCGGTTGGCGGTGATGCGGCTGCCGTCGCGCATCTGCACCACCAGCTGCGAGTTCTCGTCGGGCGCCATCGCGTCGACGAAATCGAGGTTGACGATGCAGCCGCGGTGCAGCCGGATGAAGCGCGCCGGGTCCAGCCGCGGCTCGAAGCTGGCGATCGGCAGGCGCACCAGGAAGCTGCGGCCGCGGCTGACCAGCGCGGTGTACTTGGTGTCCGAGCGCAGGTACTCGATCTGGTCGACATGCAGCGGAAAGATCTTCCCCTGGTCGCGCACCAGCACCCGTGTCAGCGGCTCGGTCGGCGCCTGCTCCAGCGCGCTCACCGCCTGCGCGGTCGCCTCCTGCACCTCTTGCGCCTGCGCCACGCCCGAGGCCAGTGCATGCTCGATCGCCTCGACCAGCCGCTCGCGCGCGAACGGCTTCAGCAGGTAGTCGACCGCATGCAGCTCGAAGGCGGCCAGCGCATGCTCGTCGTACGCCGTCGTGAAGATGACGGCCGGCCGCGGCCCGTCGTCGGCCAGCGCCTTCAGCACCTGCAGCCCGTTCAGGCCCGGCATGTGGATGTCCATCAGCACCAGCTGCGGCCGCAGCGCGCGGATCTGCGCGAGCGCCGACACGCCGTCGGCACAGGTGGCCACCAGCGCGAGCTGCGGCATCTGCGCGACCCAGTCGGCCAGCGCATCGGCGGCGAGCGGTTCGTCTTCGGCGATCAGCACGCGGGTCGTCGTCATGTCGTTCATTGCGGTATCCACAAGTCCACCCGGAAGCCGGCGCCGGGCGCGGTGTGCACGCGCAGGCGTGCGCGTCCGTCGTAGTCGAGCGCGAAGCGGCGCTTCAATGCGTTCAGGCCGATGCCGGTGCGCGGCGCCTGTCCCTCGGCGGTGTCGGCCACCCGTGCCGGATCGCAGCCCGGACCGTCGTCGGCGACCGTCAGGTCCAGCCCGCGGTTCAGCCCGTTGCGCTCGCTGACGATGCGGATGCAGCCGCCCTGCAGCCGCGGCGCCACGCCGTGCAGCACGCTGTTCTCGACCAGCGGCTGCAGGCTCAGCGGCGGGATCTCGTCCTGCAGCGTCGCCGGGTCGAGCTGCCAGTCGATCTGCAGCCGCCCGCCCAGGCGCAGGCTCTCCAGCGCCAGGTAGTCGCGCACGAAGGCCACCTCGTCGGCCAGCGCGACCCGGTCGGCCGCGCTGCGCTTGCTGTCGAGCACGTAGCGCAGCATGCCGGCAAAGCGCATCAGCGCCGCTTCGGCGGCCTGCGGGTCCTTGCGGGTCAGCGCGATCAGCGTGTTCAAGGTGTTGAACAGGAAGTGCGGATTCAGCTTGCCGGTGATCGCCGCCAGCTCGGCCTGCGCGAGCGCCGATTCGGCCTGCGCGGCCGCCAGCGCGGCGCGGCGCGCACGGCGGGCTTCGAGCAGCGCGGTGAAGCCGGTCGCGATGGCGGCGTAGACGACGGCGCCCCAGATCGCCCGCCACAGCAGCGTCTGCGAGAACACCGCGAACGCATGGTCGGCGCCGAACAGCAGCAGCGAGGTCGCGAAATCGAGCGCCTGCCACAGCGCGCCGAACAGCAGTGCGCACGCGGCATGCAGCGCGATCGCGGCGGCCGGGCGCGGCATGCGGTCCTGCAGCCAGCGCACCCACGGCAGCACGACCGCGCCGAGCAGCATCGCCGGCCACAGCTGCAGCGTGGCCTGGTAGACCGCCTCCCACAGCTGCCAGAGGCCGCGCTGGAACTCGGTGCCGGCCAGCACGTACAGCAGCCACGACAGCAGGCAGCCGGCGGCATAGGCGAGCCACGGCGTCCAGTCGGCGCGGCGCGTGCTGCCGCCGGTCGGCAGGGGAATGGCGCTGGCGCGGTGGTCGGGCATGCACGCATCTTAGGGAGTCGCGCAGCGCGCGGCCGCGCGCTGCGACCGATCGCCAGATCGCGGGATCGAAATGGGTCTGCTCGCGGTCGACCTGGCGTTCGAAACCCTTCCCGCCCCACGGCCTTGCCGCCCCGGGTGGCTTGTGCCGCCGGCTTGCAGTTCAATCGGCCGACGATCCACCTTCCAGGAGACCTCGATGGAAAAGCGGCTTCACCAACTGGAAACCCTGCGCCTGCACGGCGACGACGGACGTGACTACGTGGTGCACGGCTTCGAGCACCTGGCCCGGCTCGACGCGGCGCCCGGCCTCGGCGGCGACTGGGAGCCGACCGGCGAATCGGAATACCGCCTGGCCGACGGCCGGCCGGTGAATGTCGATGCAGACGGCACGATGACGATCGCGCAGAACGGCGTGCGCCTGACGCGGCAGGCGACGAGCACGGCCTGAGCGGCAGGCCGGCACGGATTGAGGGACACTGCGCGCCATGCCCGGTGAAGCCATCCTCCATGTCGGCGCCCTCGGTTTTCCGTGGGAGACCCTCGACCCGTTCCTGTTCTGCGTCCACCACGACGACGCCTACCCGCGCGGCAATGCGCAGTTCGGCCCCGATGCGCTGCTGACCGGCCGCGACCTCGGCCAGGACTTCGCCGGCCTCGACGGCTGGCGCATGTACCACGGCATGACGGTGCCGGGCTTCCCGTCGCACCCGCACCGCGGCTTCGAGACGGTGACGATCGTGCGCCACGGGCTGGTCGACCATTCCGATTCGCTCGGCGCGATCGCCCGCTTCGGCGGCGGCGACGTGCAATGGCTGACCGCCGGCCGCGGCATCGTGCATGCCGAGATGTTCCCGCTGCTGAAGCGCGATGCGCCGAACCGGCTCGAGCTGTTCCAGATCTGGCTGAACCTGCCGGCACGCAGCAAGATGGTGCCGCCCCACTTCACGATGTTCTGGTCGGAGCAGATCCCGCACCGGGTGCACACCGACGACGGCGGCCGGCAGACCGAGGTCGTCTGCATCGCCGGCCGGATGGACGGCGTGGCCGATCCGCTCGCGCCGCCGCCCGATTCATGGGCGTCGCAACCCGATGCCGACCTCGCGATCTGGACGCTGCGGATGGCACCGCATGCGCGCTGGACCTTGCCGGCCGCGCAGGGCGACGGCACGCGGCGCAAGCTGTATTTCTTCGTCGGCAGCGCGGTGACGGTCGACGGCGTCGCGGTCGACCGCCATGCGGCGATCGAGCTGCGCGCCGGCGCCGCGGTCGAGCTCGTCAACGGGGCCGACACCGCCGAGTTCCTGGTGCTGCAGGGCCGGCCGATCGGCGAGCCGGTCGCGCAGTACGGCCCGTTCGTGATGAACACGCAGCAAGAGTTGCAACAGGCCTTCACCGACTACCGGCGCACCGGCTTCGGCGGATGGCCCTGGAAAGACAACGCGCCGGTGCACGGCGCCGAGCCGCAGCGCTTCGCGCGGCGCCCCGATGGCGCCGACGAGCGGCCCTGACGCCCGTCCATCCGACGCCGCGTGACGAACCCATCGGGTGAGCCGATGGGTGGGTGTCGCCGCGCAAATGCCCTCGCCGCAGTGCTTGTATCGAGTCGTGTGCTTGCCTGAAGTGGAAACGTTTCCATAGAGTGCGGCCCTCACACCACGACACGAGGGGACGCCGATGAACACGCTGAACCGGGCCGCGCTCGCCTGCTTGCCGCTGCTGCTGGCCGCCTGCGGCGGCGGCGAAGCGCCTTCCGCGGGCGCCGACGCCGCCGCGTCCCACGAACAGGCGGCCGCACTGGCGGTGCCTGCCGTTCCGGCCGGCCGCTACGCGCTGAAGAACCTGCAGAGCGCGAAATGCGTCGATGCGGTGCCGCCCGGCAGCGACGGCGGCGCCTTCGTGCAGACCGCCTGCAGCAGCACCGTCACGCAGGCCTTCGACCTGACGGTGCAGGCCGGCGGCAGCTACAAGCTGGTCGCGGTGGGCACCGGCCGCGTGATGGACCTGGCCGCGAGCGCGACCGCCGACGGCGCGCCGATCCACCAGTGGACCAGCAACGACACCAGCGCGCAGCGCTTCGTTCTGCAGCGCAGCCAGGGCAACCGCTTCGCGCTGGTGAACGCCGGCAGCGGCAAGTGCGTCGCGATCGACGGCGGCTCGCTGAACGACGGCGCCGGCCTGCGCCAGGCCGGCTGCAGCGCCAGCGGTGCACAGCAGTTCCTGCTGTACCCGGTGTCCACCACCGGCCGCGGCGTGCTCGCGATCGGCCGCTATGCGCTGAAGGCGGTGCATTCCGGGCTGTGCATCGACGTCGAGAACGGCTCGCTCGACAACGGTGCGAAGACGGCCCAGGCCGCCTGCAGTGCCGCCGACCGGCAGCAGTTCGAGGTGCAGCCGGCGGCCGAAGGCACCTACAGCTTCGTCAACGTCAACAGCGGCAAGGGGCTGGACGTCAGCGACATCTCGCTCGACAACGGCGCGCTGATCCAGCAATGGGCCTATGGCGGCGGCGCGAACCAGCGCTTCGTCGTGTCCGACGACGCCGGCGCGCTGCGCATCGCGGCCCGCCACAGCGGCCGCTGCGTCGACGTGAGCGGTGTCAGCACGCTGCCCGGCGCGCGCATCCACCAGTGGGACTGCCTCGGCGCCGCGAACCAGCGCTGGACCCCGCTGCCGGCCGGCGACACGCCGCCGCCGACCGGCACCTGGGTCGGCACCTGGGGCGCCTCGCCGCAGGGCGGCAACACCAGCTTCAACCAGCAGACGCTGCGGCAGATCGTGCACACCAGCGTCGGCGGCGCGGCCGCGCGCGTGCACCTGTCCAACGTGTTCGGCAGCCAGCCGATCACGGTGGCCAACGTGCACATCGCGCAGCGCGCGAGCGGCTCGGCGGTCGTCGCGGCCAGCGACCGCGCGGTCGGCTTCGGCGGGCAGGCCACGGTCGCGATCCCGGCCGGCGGCGAGGCGGTCAGCGACCCGGTCGACTTCAACGTCGCCGCGCTGTCCGACGTCGCGATCAGCTTCTACCTGCCGAATGCGACCACGGTGACGACCGAGCACCAGACCGGGCTGCAGACGAACTACGTGGCGGCCGGCAACGTGAGCGGCAACGCGACGATCGCCCCGAGCGCGACCAGCGGCAGCTACCGGCTGCTGACCAACCTCGACGTGTCGAACGGCAGCCTGCGCGGCAGCGTGGCGACGCTCGGCGCGTCGATCACCGACGGCGTCGGCACGAACTTCGACGCCAACCAGCGCTGGCCGAACGTGCTGGCGAACCGCCTGAACGCGGCCGGCATCGGCGTCGGGGTGCTGAACCAGGGCATCAGCGGCAACAGCAGCCTGCGCGACGGCGCCGGCCCGAGCGCCGAGAACCGCTTCGACCGCGACGTGCTCGGCCAGGCCGGCGTGAAGTGGGTGATCTATTCGGACGACCCGATCAACGACCTGCGCGGCAACCCGCAGCCGACGCTGGAGCAGCTGCTCGGCCCGCTGCAGCGGATGATCGCGAAGGCCCATGCGCACCAGGTGAAATTCCTGTGCTCGACGCTGACGCCCTACAGCGACAGCGTCTGGACGCCGTCGCAGGAGACCACGCGGCAGGCCTACAACAACTTCGTCAAGGGCAGCGCGAGCGGCTGCGACGGCGTGATCGACCAGGACCTCGCGACCCGCGACCCGGCCAACCCGGCGCGCATGCTGCCTGCGAACGACACCGGCGACCACCTGCACCCGAACACCGCGGGGAATGCGGCGATCGCGAACTCGGTGAACCTGAACCTGTTCACGCTGCCCTGAGCACCCGGGGACCGATCGGCCTGGGAATGCCGATTGCCGAGGGGCCTGCGTCGCCACCGCACGCAGGCCCGCCATGACGTCCGTCCCACCGCTGCTGATGCACACCGTGCCGGAACCGCCGGCCACGCCACCGCCGCCGCCCGGCGGGCCGCCGTCGCTGCCCGAGATCGACGACCCGCCGTCGCCGCACCCGGCGGATCCGGTGACCGAGCCGGGCGCGCCGCCGCCGCCGGTCGCGAACCGGGCGCCCTGCGGTCAGGTTTGCGGCAAGTCCTGCGACGGCCCGGCGAGCCGCACGCCGGCCTCGTCGAGCAGCGACCTCGGCTGCCTGCGCTTGACCCAGAGGTACAGCCCGCTGCCGAGCACGACGATCGTGATGAGGTCGAGCAGCGCCCAGACGACCTTCAGCGGCCAACCGCCGTAGTCGCCGAAGTGCAGCGGCTGCGACAGCAGCAGCGTCGCGATGTACCACGGCACCGGCGGCGACGCGGTGACCTGCGCCGTCTGCGCGTCGACCATCACCGGCTGCAGCAGGCGTGCCGTCAGCGGCTCGTTGCCGCGCATGAAGAAGGTGTGGTGGTGCGGGCTCGAGAAGCCGGTGCCGGGGAACGCGATGAAGCCGACGCGCCTGTGCGGCGCCCTGGCCCGGGCGGCGTCGAGCATGCGCTGCGTCGGCGCGCGGGCGCCCTCCTCGACCAGCGGCTGGCCCTGGTAGGGCGCGAGCAGCGTGGTCAGCGCGTCGTACTGCCACAGCTTGATCAGCAGGTCGGCCCAGGTGTTGATCATGCCGGTCGCGCCGACCACCAGCGCCCACGTCACGGTGACGATGCCGAGCAGGTTGTGCAGGTCCAGCCACTTGACGCGCTTCGAGCGCTCGCGCCGCACCTCGCCGAAGCGCAGCTTGCGCATGAACGGCGCGTACAGCACCAGCCCCGAGACGATGGCCACCAGCAGCAGCAGGCCCATCGCGCCGAGGAACAGCTTGCCGGGCAGCCCGGCGAACAGGTCGACGTGCAGGCGCAGCATCACGCTCATGAAGCCGGTGTTGACCGGGACCTCGCCGAGCACCTGGCCGGTGCGCGCGTCGACCGCGATCGACTTGAAGTCCTGCGTCGGCGCGGGCGTCGGCGTCAGCGTGACGTGCCACAGGCGGTCGTCGTCTTCCGGCTGCGACGCGAACTGCACGATGCGCTCGGGGTAGAGCGCGCGCGCCGAGGCCAGCACGGTGTCGAGGCTGGCGCGCGGCGCGTCGACGGCCATCTCCGGCGCCTCGATCTCGCCGCCGGTCAGGTGGTCGATCTCGTGGTGGAAGATCAGCGGCAGGCCGGTCAGGCACAGCAGCAGCATGAACGCGGTGCAGACCAGGCTGCTCCACTTGTGCCACCACGACCAGGTCTTCAGGGCGTTGGCGCTCAGCATGCTCAGAAGTCGACGCTGGCGCTGAGCGAGACGGTGCGCGGGGCACCGACGACCAGGTAGCCGCTGTTCGGGTAGCCGCCGGCCGAGGCCCAGTAGTCCTTGCCGGTCACGTTGTCGACGCGCAGCCGCAGCGTGACGAGCCGCTGCTGCAGGTCGACGATCCAGCGCGCGCCGAGGTCGAGGCGCGTCCACGATGGCAGTTCCAGCGTGTTGGCCGAATCGGCGTAGCTCGACCCGGTGTAGACGACGCGGCCATCGAGCGCCAGGCCGTCGACGCCCGGCACGTTGAACTCGCTGCCCAGGTTGGCCTGCACGCGCGGCACGCCGAGCGTGCGCTTGCCGTCGGTGGCGGCGTTGCCGGTGGACCGCTGCTTCGCATCGAGCCAGGTCAGGCCGCCCAGCAGCTTGACGCCCGGAGCGGCCTCGCCGAACACGTTCAGCTCGGCACCCCGGTGGCGGTCTTCTCCTTCGGAGGTGAAGACGCGCGCCGTATTCGTCAGCGAGCGCGGCTTGGTGGTCGAGAACAGCGCCAGGCTGCCGCCGAGGCGGCCGCCGTCGAACTTCACGCCGATCTCCTTCTGCCTGGACACGTACGGGTCCAGCGACTGGCCGGCGTTCAGCGGCAGCTGCGAGGGGTCGGGGTCGAAGCTCGGCGCGGTGTCGCCCTTCGACAGGCCTTCGACGTAGTTGCCGTAGAACGACAGCCCCGGTCCGGCCTTCGCGACGACACCCAGCATCGGGCTCAGGCGCGAGCGGACGTACGACGCGTTCTCGACACCGGTGTTGTAGTCGTAGCTGTTGGTGTCGATCGTCTGGTGGCGCGCGCCGACCGTGACCAGCAGCCGGTCGTCGAGCAGCGACACGGTGTCGCCGAGCGCGATGCTGCGCAGGTTCGTCAGGCCGGTGGTGATCGGCGAACCCAGCGTGCCGCCGAAGCCGGCGCCGGCGCTGAAGGCCGGCTCGGGATGGCTGACCGGGGCATAGAGGTTGGTCGCGAACGGGTTCAGGTAGTCGAAGCGGTAGGCGTTGCGGCTGTCGAGGCGGAACGCCGAATAGGACGCCACCCATTCGTGGCCGACCGGTCCGGTGCGCAGCTTGCCGCGCAGGCCGAGCTCGCCGGTGTCGACATGATCTTCGCGGGCGTTGTCGAAGCGGTAGGCGCTGGCCGTGCCGTCGAGCGCGCTGACGGTCGGGTTGGCCAGCGAGTTCGATTCGTCGCTGCGGCGCAGGCCGTAGGCGAGCCACGCGGTCACGCTGTCGCCCAGGTCCCATTCGGCGCGCAGCGTGCCGAACAGGTCGCGCTCGTTGGAGTACGACCAGGGCTGCGCGAAATTGCTCGTGCCATCGGGCGCCGACGGCAGCGACGCGAGGCCGGCCAGCGACACGCTCGGGCGCGGCGCCTTCAGCCGGTTGTCATGGTAGCCGATGTCGCCCGACACGCGCACGTCGCGGCTGTGCCAGTCGAGCCCGACCGACAGCACGCCGAGCTCGGCCTTCTCGTCGTCGATCGCGGTCTCGCCGTCGCGGTAGATCGCGTTGACGCGCAGGCCGGTGGCGTTGTCCGGACCGAAGCGGCGCGAGATGTCGGCCGACAGCGTGCCCTGCCGGCCGCTGACGCCGGCCGTCACGCGGGTCAGCGGCTGGTTGGCGGCGCGCTTGGGCAGCAGGTTGATCGAGCCGCCGATGCCGTCGCCGCCCGGGTTCGCGCCGCTCAGGAAGGCCGACGCCCCGCGCAGCACCTCGACGCGCTCGAACAGTTCGGTGGCGATGTACTGGCGCGGCAGCAGGCTGTAGAGGCCGTTGTAGGCGACGTTGTCCGAGCTCAGCAGGAAGCCGCGCAGGAAATAGGCCTCCTGGAAATTGCCGAAGCCGCGCGCGATGCGCACGCCGCTGTCGTTCTGCAGCACCTCGCCGACGCTGCGCGCCTGGCGGTCCTGGATCAGGTCGTTGGTGTAGCTGGTGATGCTGACCGGCGTCTCCATGTTGTCGCGCGTGCCGAGGATGCCGGCACGCCCGCCGCGCGCCACCTGGCCGCCGGCATAGGGCCGGGTCAGCCCGGCGGCCGACGCGTCGGCGCTCGCGCTGATGTTCACGGTGGGCAGCGTCGTCACCGGCGCGCTGGCCGCCGCCTCGGGCGCTGTGGGCGCGGTCTGGGCCTGCACGGCAGGCATCAGGCAGGCCAGCGCGGCGGCGAAGGCAATCGGCGTACAACGGTTCATGGGGATCTCAGTGTCAGCAAATACGAATTGTTCGCATTCTAGTGGAACCCGTTCCGCCCGCCCCTGCGTGGCGCTCACCTGACAGCGCTACCATCGCCGCGCAACTTTGCCGACCGGGAGGTCCACCGATGAAGCTGAATCCCTTGTGCAGCGTGGCGATCGCCGCGGCCCTGCAACTGGCGGCCGACGCCGCGACGGCGATGACCGAGAAGGACGCCGCCAGCAACCTGAATGCACTTCGCGTTCGCGATGAAGGGCGCGGAGCAGTGCGACAAGCTCGGCTACCCGTCGATGGCGGCGCAGCGGCGCTGGGAGAAGGCCCATGCCGACCTGCTGGTGAGCTCGATGGCGCGCATCGAGCAGCATGCCGCGTCGTCCGGCAGCGTGACGCCGGCGCAGGCCAGGGACGTCGCGCTCGGCCTGTTCGTGCGCTTCAAGGACCGCTACGACCAGGAGATGGCGCCGACGGTCACTGCCAAGTCGTGCATGCGCTTCAACGAAACGCTGTCGTTCTACGGCACCAGGCTGATCAGCGACTGATCAGACCGCCAGCATCAGGTGCGGGTGGCTCGCGTAGTTGCGCTGCTCGCTGACCTTGTCCTGCACGAGTTCGACGGCGATGCCCTCGGACTTGTGCTCGTCGAGCGGCGACTTCTGGCATTGCTGCTGCATGTGCTGCTGCAGCATGAAGTCGAACATCTCGACGAGTTCCGGGCTGCGCGTCGTGTGATCGACGCCGGGCTCGGCCGGCTTCGCGCCGGGCGCCTCGATGGCGGGATCGCCGGCCGGCCGGCGCAAGGCGCCGATCGAAGCCGCCTGGAAGGCGGACTGACCGGGCTGCAACGGCATCGGTCCGATCGACCGGTACGAGGCAAGCGGGGACGGTGCGGCGCTGACGGTGATGCTCATGGCGGATCTTTCTGGAAGGGCCTGTGGTTCCCATGCTGCGCGCCGTCCGGTGCGCGGACGGCGCAGCGTGCGATCCGGTGCACGGTTTGCCGAAGCTGACCGGCCGCAGCGCCCGGCACCGGGTGACCCGGGCGTCAAGAAGGGAGAATCGCGCGACAATGACCGACACCACGACATCCCCTCCCCCGCCGCCGCGCGTCGGCGTCGGCATCCTGGTGCTGCGCGGCGGCAGGATCCTGCTCGGACGCCGGCGCGGCGCCCACGGCGCGGGCACCTGGTCGGCACCCGGCGGGCGGCTGGAATACGGCGAGTCGATCGAAGACTGCGCGCGCCGCGAGCTGCTGGAAGAAACCGGGCTGGCGCTCGGTGCCGGCGAGCGCGGCCCGTGCACCAGCGATGTGTTCGACGAGGTCAGGCAACACTACGTGACGGTCTTCGTGCTGGCGCGGCACACGCATGGCGAGCCGGCGACGCTCGAGCCGGACAAGTGCGACGGCTGGCAGTGGTTCGACTGGTCGGCGCTGCCGCAGCCGCTGTTCGCGCCGCTCGCGTCGTTGCGGGCCACCGGCTTCGACCCCGAGGCCGGCACGGGCCCGCACGGCATCAGCGCGGATTCGCCTCGATCAGCGTGACCAGCGTGTGCAGCACGCGGTTGACCGGCGTCGGCACGCCGTGCCGCTCGCCGCGTCGCACGACCAGCCCGTTCAAGTGGTCGATCTCGCTCGGCTTGCCGCGCATCACGTCTTGCGCTGTCGACGAGAACTGGCCCGGCATCGTCGCGGCCAGCCCGAACACCGTGGCCTCGATGTCGCCCGGCACCTGCACGCCCTCGGCCTGCGCGACCGCCCGGCATTCGGCGATCACGTCGCGCATCACCTGCGGCACGCCCGGGTGGTCGACGAAACGGCCGTAGGGCACGCGGCCGATCGCCGAGATCGCGTTGTAGGCGCAGTTCAGGATCAGCTTGGCCCACAGCGCGCCGCGCACGTTGTCGGAGATCGTCGCCGGCACGCCGGCCGCAGCAAGCATCTCGGCAAGACTCGCCGCGACGCTGTTCGGCGCAATCACCAGCTCGCCACGGCCGTGGTGCAGCAGGTGCCCCGGCCCGGCCATCTCGGTGGCGACGTAGACCACGCTGGCCGCCACCTCGTTCGACAGCACGCTGCGCACGCGCTCGTCGTTGTCGACGCCGTTCTGCAGCGTCAACACCAGCGCGCCGGGCGACAGGTGCGGGCGCATCGCCGCGGCGGCGGCTTCGGTGTCGGTGGACTTCACGCAGAACAGCACCAGCTGCGCGCCCTGCACCGCCGCCGCCTCGGTGCTGGCCTGCAGCCGCACGCGCTCGTCGAACGTGCGCGTCTGCATGCGCAGCCCGTCGCGTGCAATGGCGTCCACGTGCTGCGGCCGGGCAATCAGCGTCACATGGTGGCCGGCGCGCGCCAGCATGCCGCCGAAGTAGCAGCCGACGGCGCCGGCGCCCATCACGGCGA
The DNA here is from genome assembly GCF_012275445.1 of Rhizobacter sp. SG703. GTDB lineage: Bacteria > Pseudomonadota > Gammaproteobacteria > Burkholderiales > Burkholderiaceae_C > Rhizobacter. The sequence continues at coordinate 462,686 of NZ_JAAZQK010000004.1, forward strand.
CGGTCCAGGGGGTGGGGGCAGTGCGTTCCATGGGGCGCTTCGGAGTGGCGAAGGCCGCAGTGTCCGACAGATGCATCGCCCCTTGCCGACAGTCGGTCAGGCGCCCTTCGGAAAATCGGTCGACGCCGACAGCCGCTCCCACGCCGCCGTCTCCCGCTCGACGAACGCGTTCTTGTCGCGGATCGCCTGCAGCGTGTCGGTGCCCAGCGGCAGGCGCAGCGGCGGCGTCGCCGATTCGACCAACGCGAGCATCGCCTGCGCGAGGCGCTGCGGATCGCCCGGCTGGTTCAGGCTGATGCGCTTCGCGGCCTCGCGCACCTGGCCGGCCGTCGGCGCGTAGTCGTCGACGATGCGCGGCGACACCACCAGCGACGACTGCTCCAGGAACTCGGTGCGGAAGTAGCCCGGCTCGACGACCGTCGCATGGATGCCCAGCGGCGCCAGTTCGGCATGCAGCGCCTCGGTCAGCCCCTCGACCGCGAACTTGGTCGAGCAGTAGACGCCGAAGCCCGCGCCCGAGCGGTAGCCGCCGACCGACGACAGGTTGATCACATGGCCGCTGCGGCGCGCGCGCATCGCCGGCAGCACCGCCCGCGTGACGTTCAGCAGCCCGAAGACGTTGGTCTCGTACAGCCGGCGCACCTCGTCGGCGGTGGCCTCTTCGACCGCACCGAGCAGCCCGAAGCCGGCGTTGTTGACCAGCACGTCGATGCGGCCGAAGCGTGCCAGCGCGGCCGCGGCGGCGGTGGCCGATTGCGCCTCGGAGGTCACGTCGAGCGCGAGCGCCAGCAGGCCGGGCTGCGCGCCGAAGCGCTGTTCGAGCGTGCTGGCGTCGCGCGAGGTGGCGACGACCGCATCGCCCTGGGCGAGTGCCGCGTCGACGATGCGCGCGCCGATGCCGCGGGCGGCCCCGGTGATGAACCAGACGCGCTTGAAGCTGGGGGAGGTGGTCATGGCGATGTCCTTGCGAAGTGGTGGTGTTCGGTGAGTTGGTGACGCCACTTTAGGCAGCCGATTGCGATCGAACTAGCCCACAATCGCTGGCGACATTCGCAAGCCGATCGTGACAATCCCACCATGGCCTTCAACGAACTCCGGGCGATCGCCACCTTCATCCGGGCTGCCGAACTGGGCAGCCTGCGCCGGGCCGCCATCGCGCAGGCGATCACGCCGCAGGCGGCCAGCCAGTCGCTTGCGCAGCTGGAGGCGCACCTGGGCGTGCGGCTCTTCCACCGCACGACGCGGCGGCTCAGCCTGACCGAGGAAGGCAGCCGCTTCCTCGAGGCGGCGCAGCCGGGGCTGGCGACGCTGCAGCGTGCGCTGCACGGCGCGCGGCGCGACCGCGAAGAGATCGCCGGCCCGCTGCGCATCGTCGCGACGCGTTCGCTGATGCTGCCGGTGCTGTGGCCGGTGCTCGACGAGTTCTGCAGCCGCCATCCCGACATCGAGCCCGACGTGCAGCTCGACGACCGGCTGGGCAACTGGGTGGAAGACCGGGTGGACGTCGGCTTCCGCGCCGGCACGCCGCCAGCCGACGGCGTGATCTCGCGCCGGCTGCTCCCGCTGCAGCTGGTGGTGTGCGCGACGCCGGCCTACCTGGCACGCCACGGCACGCCGCGCAGCATCGACGATCTCGCGCAGCACCGCTGCAGCGGCTTCCGGCACCCGGCCACCGGCAAGGTGATGCCGTGGGAATTCCGCGTCGGCTCCGAGATCGTGTCGCGCCACGTCGCGCCGGTGTTCTGCACCAACGACGTCGAGCTGGAAGCCGATGCCGTGCTGTCGGGCCACGCGATCGGGCAGCTGGTGGGCGTGACGGCGGCGGCGCGGGTGCGCAGCGGCGAGCTGGTGCCGGTGCTCACCGAGCACGTCGCCGAACACCTGAACCTGTACCTCTACTACGGCAGCCGCATCGCGCAACCGGCCCGCGTGCGCGCCTTCATCGACCTGGTGGTGGAACGGGTCGCGGGGAACGCGGCGTTCTTCCTGGAGGCGCATGAGCTGGAGCCGCCGCGCACCCGACGCGCGCGCCGGCCCTCGCGACGCCTCACGGCTTCGGAATCTTGATCCGGCTGATCATCAGCGACCCGGAGAGCCCGAACAGCAGCACCAGCGGGTGGAAGTAGTGGGCGCCGATCATCACCTCGCCGAACCACAGGTCCGGGCCGAGCGCACCGAACCAGGCGGCCGCGCCGAGCATCAGCACCAGCACGATCGAGGTCGGGATCGGCGTGCCTTCGAAATGCGTGACCTTGCCGCTCTCGTCCGACATCGCCACCGCGGTGACGTTGTAGCGCGCGAGACGCGACACGCCGCAGGCCACGAAGTAGGCCAGCACGATGCGGTCGTACAGCCCGCGCATGCCGCAACCGTAGGCAATGATCGCCGGCGCGACGCCGAACGAGATCACGTCGGCCAGCGAATCGAGCTCGCGGCCGAGCGCCGATGCCTTCTGCCGCCAGCGGGCGACGCGGCCGTCGAGGATGTCGAACACCAGCGCGGCGATCACCAGCGCGCAGGCGAAATGGATGTGCACCGGGTTCGCGCTCGCGAGGTAGGACATCATCGAGAACAGCGCCCCGGTGCCCGACACCGCGTTGCCGAGCGTGAACCAGTCGGCCAGGTGGAACTCGCGGATCATCGAAAACGGCTTCGGCTTCATGCGCTGGCGCTCCATCGTCGGTCAGGGCGGGCAGTTTAGTTGACTGCCCGCCCCTGCCGCATCAAGGCGCCCAGGCGTTCTCCACCGCCCATTTGGTGTCCGCATCGAAGCTGCCCGAGGTGTTCCAGCTGCTGCCGCCCTGCCCGTCGGCGATCCACACCTCGGCCGCGTAGTGGCGCAGGTAGCGGTTCGGGTAGTTCGATGCCGCGAAGCGCGTGCCGGCACTGCCGTCGGCGGTTCCCTGCGCGCAGAAGGTCGCGTCCGCCCTGTACAGCGCACTGTCCTGCAGCGGATCGCGGCGCACGCGCGAGTTGCTGTGCCGCAGGTACTCGCCGGGGAAGTTGCGCGACTCGAACGAGTAGCAGCTCGCATCCGCCAGCCCCGGCACCATGCGCCAGCTGGCGTCGGCTTTCAGCGTGGCATCGCTCGCCGCGGTGACGACCTCGGTGTAGGCCAGCGCGTTCTGGTGCCGCAGGTAGCGGTTGTCATAGCCCGGCGTCAGCACGCGCAGCGAATGCAGCGTGTTCGCGCCGATCAGCACGCTGCTGCGCCACCAGCCGGTGGCCGGCGCCCACGATGCATCGGCGCGGTAGCCGGCGGTGTCCTGCAGCGGGTTCAGCCACACCTGCGCATTGGCATGCCGCACATAGTGGCCGGGCAGGTTCTTCGACTCCAGCGACAGCCCCGTGCCGCCATCCAGCGCCTTGCGCGGGCAGAAGGTGGCGTCGGCCTGGAACAGCGCGCTGCCGTCGCTCGGGTCGATGCGCAGCCGGAAGTTCTGGTGGCGCAGGAACTGCCCCGGCTGGTTGACCGATTCGAACGACAGGCAACTGCTGTCCGCCAGCCCGTTGACGACCTTCCACGACGTGTCCTTCTTCAGCAGCTCGCTGCTGTTGGCATCGACCACTTCGGTCACGCCCAGGCTGTCGGCATGCCGCAGGTAGCGGTTGGTCACGCCCGGCGTCACGGTGCGGAACGAATACGACGTGCCGCGCCGCAGGTAGGGCTCGCCGCCGATCAGCGCCTGGTGCGCCGTCTTCAGCCGCGCGAAGTCCATCTTGCGCACCTGCCGGTCGTAGGTCAGGAAACCGTTCAGCTCGTCCTCGACGTCGCTGATCTCGGTGTAGACCGCCGCGCTCAGGCCGCGCGACACCGCCAGCTCGCGCAGGCCGTTCACCTGCTCCAGGTAGACATTGGTCAGCGTGGCCGCATCGGGATAGAGCGTGTAACAGCAAGTGGACGCCGGGTTCCACATGTGGCCGTCCACGCGCAGCCCGTTGCCGCCGAACTCGCCGAGCACCGAGATCCGGTTCGGCTGCCAGGCTGGCGCGCTCGGGCCCGGGTAGTCGTGGTTGTCGATCAGGTCGCCGGTGCCCTGGTCGCCCGGCGCGAAGTTGATGCCCGAGTGGGTGTCGGTCAGCCGGCTCGGGTCCCAGGCCTTGAACTGGTTGGCCATGCGGACCATGTCGAAGTCGCCCCAGCTCTCGTTGAAGATGACCCAGGTGACGACGGCCGGCGACGAACGGTGCTCGTCGACGATCTCGCGGTCTTCGGCCTCGACCTTGGCGCGCACCGCGGCACTCGATTCGGCGTCCCACGCATGCGGCATGTCCTGCCACACCAGCAGGCCCAGCTTGTCGGCCCAGTAGAACCAGCGTTGCGGCTCCACCTTGATGTGCTTGCGCACCATGTTCAGGCCCAGGTCCTTGATGGCCTGCAGGTCGGACTTCAGCGCGTCGTCGGTCGGCGCGGTGTACAGGCCGTCGGGCCAGAAACCCTGGTCGAGCGGGCCGTACTGGAACACGAACCTGCCGTTCAGCAGCGGGCGCGGCACGCCGTCGACGGTGCCGACGGCGATCGAGCGCATGCCGAAGTAGCTGCCGACCTCGTCGACCACCACGCCGTTGCTGCGCACGCGCAGCTTCAGGTCGTACAGGAACGGATCGTCGGGCGACCACAGGTGCGCGTTCGGCACCGGCACGCTGAACTCGACGTCGGCGCTGCCGGCGGCCACGCCCACCTGCGCGCCGCCGCTCGACGCGACGGCTTCGATCGCCTGGCCGGCCAGCCCGCTTCCGCGCACGATGATGCGCAGGCGGCTGTTCGGAAGGTCGGGCGTCATGTCGAGGCGCGTGATGTGCGGCGTCGCGACCGGTTCCAGCCACACCGTCTGCCAGATGCCGGAGCTCGGCGTGTAGAAGATGCCGCCGGGGTTCAGCGTCTGCTTGCCCAGCATGTCGTCGCCGGTGGTCGGGTCGAACGCGCCGACGACCAGGTCGTTGCTGCCGCTGCGCAGGTACGGCGTGATGTCGAAGCTGAACGCGTCGTAGCCGCCGCTGTGCTGGCCGACCTGCTGGCCGTTCACGTAGACGGTGGCCTTGCGGTCGACCGCGCCGAAGTTGAGCTTCACGCGCTTGCCGCTCCAGCCGGCCGGAACGGTGAACGTGCGCTTGTACCAGAGGTTGCGGTCGTTCATGCGCTGGATGCCGGACAGGAAGGACTCCACCGGGTACGGCACCTTGATCTGCTCCGGGTTGGCCGGAAAGGCGGGCGCGGTGGCCGGCGGGCTGTCGGCGTTCGGCGCGGCGCTGCCGCCGTTGTAGCTCCAGGTGCCGTTCAGGTTCAGCCAGTCGGCACGCGTCAGCTGCGGGCGCGGGTACTCGGGCAGCGGCACCGCGGCCTGCTGCGCCGCCGCGGTCCACGGCGTGGTCAGGCGCGCGCTGACGGCCTGCGCGGATTCGTGGGAGGGGCTCGCCTGCTGCAGCGGTTCGGCGGCGGAATCGCTGCCGCCGCCGCAACCCGCGGTGAGCAACGGGACGAGCAGGCTCGCCAGCCATCGCCGGTGGGTGGTCTTCATCGTGTCTCCTTCTGTCGCCTCGGAACGGGATGTTTGCGGCACCAGCCCGATGACGGACGGCTCGCGTCCGTGCGCGGCCATCGCTAATATTTGATTAATATTAGGCGCACGGCGGGTTCAGCGCGTCAACCGCGCAGGTGTAAGGCCGTGTGAGGAGGGGGGACTTCAGCCGACCGTCTGGCGCGGCACCAGCCGCCCGTCGACCTTGACGCGCCGGCGCCGGCCGTCCGGCGCGGCGACCTGCGCCAGCAGCATCTCGACCGCCAGCCGCCCCATCTCGTAGTTGGGCAGCACCAGCGTGGTCAATGGCGGACTGGTGTGGCGCGCGATCTCCTGGTCGTCGTAGCCGATCACCGCCACGTCGTGCGGCACCTGCTTGCCGAGCTGGCGCAGCGCCTCGAGGCAGCCGACGGCCATCAGGTCGTTGGCGCAGAAGAACGCGGTCGGCGGCTTCGGCCGCTTCATCAGCGCGAGCGTGTGGTCGTGGCCCGACGCGACATGCCAGTCGCCCTCGCGCACCAGCGCCGCGTCGTAGGCGATGTCGGCGCTGGCGAGCGCGCGGCGGTAGCCCTTCAGCCGGTCGCGCGCGGCGTCCATCCACGGCTCGCCGTTGATGAACGCGATGCGGCGGTGGCCGGCGTCGAGCAGGCATTCGGTGGCGACGAAGCCGCCCAGCACCTCGGACGGCTCGACCGACGAGAAGCGCGGCTCGCCGCCCGCTGCGGGCTCGGCTTCGCTGCAGTTCAGCAGCACCGTCGGCACGCGCCCGAGCTGCGGCGGCACGCTGACCTGGCGCGTGAAGATCGTCGAGTAGACGACGCCGATCAGCGCCGGGTTGGCCAGCATCGTCGACAGCACGGCGGCCTCGATGCCGGCATTCGAGCGCGTCGCGAACACCGCGACCAGCGCGCCCTGGTTCCAGGCCTCGTCCTTCGCGCCGTCGATCGACAGCACCGGGTGCGGGCTGGTGGAGACCTCGTCGACCAGGTAGAGGATCAGCGGTGTCGACCCGGCGGCCGCGCGGGTGCGGCCGCGGCGCCCCGGGGCGGCGGCGGCGCCGCGCCGGTCCGGCAGCCGGTAGCCGAGCTCGGCGGCCACGCGCAGCACCCGGGCGCGGGTCTCGTCGGACAGCTTGGTGCCGGTCATGCCGTTGAGCACCAGCGAGACGGTCGACTGCGACACCGCGGCCTGCGTCGCGACATCGGTCATCGTGACGCGGCGGGCGAGCTCGGTGGGCGGCGCTTTGGCGGGCATGTCGACGGCAGGTGGATTACTAATAGGCGGCGGGCTCGGCGCTCCTATGGTACGGGAGCGGCTACAACATGTAGCGATCGTCACGCCGGGCTTGCGGGTGGAAGGCGCGGCACGAGGCATGCTGCGCGCCGGAGGAAGAACATGACCCTGAACAGCACCCGACTTCATTCGATGGCCCGCCTGGCAGCCCTGTGCGCCGGCGTGCTCGCGCTGGCCGCCTGCGGCGGCAACGACGACACGGCAGCGCCGCCGCCGGTCAGCTCGGCGCCTTCGCCCGCCCCGGCACCCGCGCCAGCACCGTCGCCTGCACCCGCACCGGCGCCCGCACCGGCTCCATCACCCGCACCCGCGCCTGCTCCTGCGCCCGCTCCGTCGCCCGCCCCGGCACCGGCGCCTGCACCATCCCCGGCACCGGCGCCCGCGCCGGCTCCGTCGCCTGCCCCCGCACCGGCGCCCGCTCCCGCGCCAGTCCCGGCACCAGCACCGGCACCGGCACCCGCCCCCGCACCGAGCAACGCCCCTGCCGGCTACACGCTGGTCTGGTCCGACGAGTTCGACACCGGCACGCTGCCGGACGCAGGCAAGTGGGTGTACGACACCGAAGCCAACGCGACCGGCTGGTACAACAACGAGCTGCAGTACTACGCGGTCGCGCGGGCCGAGAACTCGAAGATCAGCGACGGCAAGCTGGTCATCACCGCGCGCAAGGAGCGCCTGACCAGCGCGAAGGACTACGGCGGCCAGGACTACAGCTCGGCCCGCCTGATCACCAACGGCAAGGCCAGCTGGACCTACGGCTTCTTCGAGATCCGCGCCAAGCTGCCGTGCGGGCGCGGCACCTGGCCGGCGATCTGGATGCTGGGCACCACCGGCGACTGGCCGGCCGGCGGCGAGATCGACATCATGGAACAGGTCGGCAAGAACCCGACCGCGATCGAAGGCACGATCCACACCACCTCGACGGCCGGCACCTTCGGCGACGGCGGCGAGACGCGGATCAACGACGCCTGCAGCGCCTTCCACAACTACCAGCTGACCTGGACGCCCGAGAGCCTGGTCATCGGCGTCGACAACAAGCCGTTCCACACCTACGCCAACAAGCACCAGGGCAACGCCAGCTGGCCGTTCGACAAGCCGCAGTACCTGCTGTTGAACCTGGCGATCGGCGGCGACATGGGCGGCTCGGTCGACGACACGATCTTCCCGGTCAGCATGGAGGTCGACTACGTGAAGGTCTGGCAGAAGAAGTGATGCCGCGGCACAGTGGACCCTGCTGACGAAGGAGTCGTCGATGCAGGAGCCGTTGTTCCACGATCGCCGCGATGCGGGGCAGGTGCTTGCCCGGCGCCTGTCGGCCTACCGCGGCCGGCCGGACACGCTGGTGCTGGCACTGCCGCGCGGCGGCGTGCCGGTGGGCCATGCGGTGGCCCAGGCGCTCGGCCTGCCGCTCGATGTGTTCATCGTGCGCAAGCTCGGCGTGCCGGACCACGAGGAGCTCGCGATGGGCGCCGTCGCGAGCGGCGGCCTGCGCGTGATGAACGACGGCGTCGTGCGCCTGCTGGGCATCGGCGCGGCGCAGGTCGACGCGGTCGCGCAGGCGCAGGCGCTCGAACTGGCGCGGCGCGAGCGGCTCTACCGCGGTGCGCGCCCCGCGCTGGAGATCGCACGGCGCACCGTGCTGCTGGTCGACGACGGCATCGCCACCGGCGCGACGATGCGGGTCGCGGCCCGGGCCCTGCGCGCGATGGCGCCGGCGCGCCTCGTCATCGCGGTGCCGACCGGCGCCCGCAGCACCTGCGCAGGCCTGCGGCGCGAGGCCGACGAGCTCGTCTGCGCAACCACGCCCGAGCCGTTCCGCGCAGTGGGCTGCTGGTACGAGGATTTTGCGCAGACGAGCGACGACGAAGTGCGGCGCTTGCTCGCCGCCACGAAATGACTCTCGCATTCGGGCCGTCCATGACGTATCTTCTCTGCTGATTTCACGGCCTCCCCCTGAAGCGCGACCCGGTCGCACAGCCAATACCGCCTATGGACAACCTGCCATCACTGGGCCGAGAAATCGCCCGCCTCCGGCAAGCCCGAGGACTGACGCAAAAAGCCTTGGCCGAACTGAGCGGCATCGGCCCGTCGACGCTCGCACGCTTCGAGACCGGCGGCGTCACCGAATTCGGAGCGGACAAGCTGCTTCGCCTGCTCGGCGCGCTGGAGCATGAGTTGAGCTTCTCGCCGCGCCATCGTGTCTCCACGCCGGACGATGCGCGGGCAGAACGCCAACGCAGCGTCGACGCCAACGCGGGCAGCGGCGAAGACTGACTGATCGGTCGGATGACTCGCATCGTCGGGGAGGCCGTCGCACACGCCCCGGGCTGCCGCGGCCCACCCTCCGATGATCGACGCACGCACCTCCTTCATCCTGGCCGGCCTCCTGTTTGTCGCGTTGCCCGCCACGACCTGGACGATCCTGCACCGCCGGCACGACCGTCGCTCGGTGGCGACCTGGTGCAGCGGCAGCTTGCTGTACGGCTTCGGCTTCATCCTGCTCGGCCTGCGCGAATCCTTCGATGCCCGGGTGGCCTTCGGCCTCGGCACCTTGCTGGTGTTCGCCTCCTACCCGCTGCGCGCCGCCGCGCTGCTGCGCGAACTGGGCGACAGCCGCCCGAACCTGCCGCGGCTCGCACTGCCCTGGCTGGTCGCGTCGACGGCCTACCTCGCTGTGCTGACGCTGGGCGAACTGCAAGCGCGCCCGCTCGCGGTGTCGCTGCTGGCGAACCTGGGCGGTGCGGCCTGGCTGGCCTGGCTTGCATGGACGCTGCACCGGCGCAACGGCTCGCGAAGTGCTGCGATGCTGGCATGGACCGACGCCATGTTCGCCGCAGCGCTGGCGGTGCGGCTGGTGGCGGTCGCGAGCCGGTGGGAATCGGCGCGCGCATTCGCCGGCCACGTCGACCTGATCCTCGCGTTGGTGTCCAGCGTGATCGCATCGCTGTACGGCAACATGGGCTACATCGGCATCGCACTCGAGTCGGCGCGGCGCCAGGAGCTCACGCGCGAGGCCGAACTGGCCCGCGAGCACGAGCGCCGCATGCAGACCGAACTGCGCCTGCAGGAGCAGGCGGCAGCACACGAGGACCGCGGGCGGCTGCTGGCGCAGCGCGAGGAGATGCTCGCGATGCTGGCGCACGAGGTGCGGCAGCCCCTGAACAATGCCTCCGCGGCGCTGCAGAGCGCGGCCGAAGCCGTCGCCGACGAGCAGCGCGATCGCCGCTCCGCCGCCGACCGCCTGCAGCGCGCCAGCACGGTGCTGTCGCAGATCACGACCGCGCTGGACAACACGCTGGCCGACGCGGTGCTCCTCAACGACGCGACGCCGCTCGCGCGCCAGGACATCGACATCGACACGCTGGTGCAGCTGGCGTTGGCCGACGTCGAGCCGGCGGAGCGTCCGCGCCTGCGCATCGAGCGCGCGACCGGCACCCGCACCGCGTCGATGCACGCCGGCCTGATCCGCCTGGCCCTGCGCAACCTGATCGCCAATGCGCTCGCCTACGCACCGGCAAACACGCCGGTGACGGTGCGCATCGCCGATTCGGACGAGCCGCTGGCCCTGGTCGTCGAGGTGGTCGACCGCGGCGCGGGCATCCCCGACGAACTGCGGCCGCGGCTCTTCACCCGCGGCGCACGCGGCACGGCGCCCGGCCAGCGCCACGGCCACGGGCTGGGCCTGTACATCGTGCACCGCGTGATGGCGCTGCATGGCGGCGAGGTGCGCCTGCAGCATCCGGCGGCCGGCGGCCTCGCGATCGCGCTGGTGATCCCGCAGAGCTTCGACGAGTGAGGTCGCGGCCGCGCTTCAGTGCCGGACCACCGACAACGTCGCGCGGAACACGTAGCCCACGCGCGACTGCGACTGCAACGGGACCACCATCGGCGTCGCCCGCTCGATGCGCCGACGCAACCGGTAGATCGTGGCATGCAGCACGTTGTCGGGCTGCTCGCCGCTGCCGTGGCCGAGCCGCTCGCGCAACGCCTCGCGGGTGACGCTGCCGCCCTGCGCCTGCGCAAAACATTCCATCACCGCCAGGTCGGTCTCGCTGAGCGCTATGCGCGCGCCGTCGGGCGCCACCAGCTCGCTGGTGCGGCGATCGAGCTGCCAGCTGCTGACCTGCTCGCGCGCCGTCACCGCCCGCCGCTGCACGGCCTTCACTGCCAGCGCGACCTGCTCGAAACGCACCGGCTTGGCCAGGTACATGTCGGCACCGGCGTTGACCACCGACTCGAACACGTCCGGCGCCAGCCGGCCCGACACCACCAGCACCCCGGCGTTGGTGCGCCGACGCAGGATGCGCAGCAGTTCCAGCCCTTCGACGCCCGGCAGCATCAGGTCGAGGACGTAGAACTCGAAGTCATAGGCCTGGGGGTCGACCAGCAGGTCGCCGCCATTGCCATAGACCTGCACGGCCACGCCGCGTTCGCGAAGGTACTGCGACAGAAATTCGGAGAACTCGGCGTCGTCGTCGACGAGGGCTAGCGTCTTGGGAAGCATGGGCCGGGTGAACGGGCTGGGACGCCAAAAGGGTAACGCATCGCATCAGCTGCCGCTCAGTGAAAAAGTTCATGATTCTTGAGCTCATAAATGATCAAGAGAACATGCCCCGACGGACGCCCCCGCCCTTGAACAACACGCGCCTGAATTCGGGCTTCGCGGAATTCTTCCGCTACCACGGTGGCTGGCGCCGGGCGTGCGCCTGTTCCGCGCGATCGGCTTTCGCGCCAAGGCCCTGTGGGTGGCCTTCGCCTTCGTGGTGCCGCTGGTGCTGGTGCTGTACTACCTGCGGTCGGCCGAGACCGCCCAGATCGAGGTGGCACGTGCCGAGTTGCAAGGGGTGGCGTACGTGCGCCCGGCGATCGAGCTGATGCGCGCGGCCCAGGCGCGCCGCTACGCGCTGATGATGCGGACCGGGTGCGCGATGCCTTCAAGGCATTGACTGCCCAGCACACCTGGCGGTGTTCCGCCTGCCGATGCAGGCCGAGAACACCGCGCAGTTGCGCGGCATCGCGGCGCTGGTGCTGCGCACGCGCGAGCTGAGCCAGCGGCTCGCTCGACCCCGACCCCGCGGTCCTCGGCGACGCCGCCACCGCCGCGCTCGACAAGCAGTTCGCGCTGGAGCAGAAGGTGCTCGATCGGCTCGAGGCGCAGCTGCGCACGCGCATCGCGGGCACCCAGGCGACGTTGTACGGGCAATTCGGCGTCGCCCTCTTCTTCATCGCGCTCGCCGGCTACCTGCTGTTCGCGTCCTACAAGGTGATGATGGGCGGCCTGCAGGAGGTGTCGGGCCACCTGAAGGAGATCACGCGGGGCAACCTGACGACGGCGCCGCGACCCTGGGGCACCGACGAGGCCGCGCAACTGATGACCACGCTGGGCGAGATGCAGACCAGCCTGCGCCGCATCGTCAGCGTCGTGATCGAGACCGCCGAGAACGTGCAGACCGCCAGCGGCGAGATCGCGTCCGCCTCGATGGACCTGTCGCAGCGCACCGAGGAAGCTGCGGCGAACCTGCAGCAGACCTCGGCCAGCATGGCGCAGATCTCCGCCTCGGTGACGCAGTCGGCCGACACCGTGGCGCAGGCGAGCGCGAGCGTGCACGACAACGCCGGCGCGGCCGAGCGCAGCGGCCAGGCGATCACCGAGGTGGTGCGCACGATGGACGACATCCGCAGTTCGTCCGGCCGCATCGGCGAGATCATCGGCGTGATCGACGGCATCGCGTTCCAGACCAACATCCTCGCGCTGAATGCGGCGGTCGAGGCGGCCCGGGCCGGCGAACACGGCCGCGGCTTCGCGGTGGTCGCCTCCGAGGTGCGGGCGCTGGCCGGCCGTTCGGCCACCGCGGCGCGCGAGATCCAGTCGCTGATCGGCGCGAGCATCGAGCAGGTGCACGGCGGCTCGGCGGTCGTCGGCCGTGCCGGCGAGATCATGCAGGCCGTCGTCTCGAACGCCGGCCGCATCGACAAGCTGATCGAGCCGATGGAGCTGGACCTCGGCAGCGCCTGGTGCCAGGACAAGGTGCTGCGCCGCGAATCGCCGGACGACTGGAAGTTCAAGGACCTCGACCGGCTGGCCGGCCTGCCGAAGGCTTGATCCCGATCAAGTCTGCGGCGTCGCGCACGCCGCAGACTTCCGCCACGGGCGCTACCGGAGAACTCGTGGACCTTGCACTGACGACCGCCCGCGACAGCGAGGCCCGCGATACCGCCGTGGGCACCGACACCGGCGCCGCGACGCAACGCGCCGGCCTGCAGCTCGCCGGCCTGCAGTGCGGCGCCTGCGCCGGGCTGATCGAACAGGCGGTGCTCGCGGTCGACGGTGCCGGCCGGTGCAGCGTGAATGCCGCGACGCACGCTGCCAGCATCACCTGGGACCCGGCCCGCACCTCGCTCGACGCGCTGGTCGGCGCGATCCGCCGTGCCGGCTACGACGCCGCGCCCGACGCCCCCGCGCCGGCGCGCGCGCTGCGCCGGCGCGAATCGCGCGCCGCGCTGTGGCGGCTGTTCGTGGCCGGCTTCTGCACGATGCAGACGATGATGCTCGCGACGCCGCACTACGTCGCGGCGCCCGGCGAACTCGCGCCCGACATGAAGCAGCTGCTCGACTGGGGCGCCTGGGTGCTGACGCTGCCGGTGCTGTGGTGGTCGGCCGCACCGTTCTTCCAGGGCGCCTGGCGCAGCCTGCGCAGCGGCCGCATCGGCGCCGACGTCCCGGTGGCGCTCGGCATCGCCGTCACCTTCGTCGCGAGCACCGGCGCCGCGTTCGAACCCGGCGGCCCGTTCGGGCACGAGGTCTACTTCGATTCGCTGACGATGTTCGTCAGCTTCCTGCTCGGCGGCCGCTGGCTGCAGATGAAGGCGCGCCACCGGGCGGCCGAGGCGCTCGACGGTGCGCTGTCGGCGCTGCCCGACAGCGCGCTGCGGCTGGGCGCCGACGGCTCGACCGAGCGCGTCGCGCGCGACGCGCTGCGGCCGGGCGACCGCGTGCAGGTGGCGCTCGGCGAGGCCTTCGCCGCCGATGGCGAAGTGCTGCAAGGTCGCACGCAGGCCGACGAATCGCTGCTGAGCGGCGAGGCGCGGCCGGTCGACAAGCCGCCCGGCGCGACGCTGGTGGCCGGCAGCCTCAACATCGGCGCGCCGGTCGTGATGCGGGTCGACCGCAGCGGCGGCGACACCCGGCACGAGCGCATCGTCGCGCAGATGCACGAGGCGCTGGCCGGCCGGTCGCCGGCGGCCGATGCGGCGCAGCGCTGGGCCGCGCCCTTCCTGTGGTGCGTGCTGCTGCTGGCGGCCGGGGCCGGCGCGGCGTGGAGCGTGGTCGACCCGTCGCGTGCGGTGTGGGTGGTCGTCTCGGTGCTGATCGTCACCTGCCCGTGCGCGCTGTCGCTCGCGGCCCCGGCCGCGTTCGTGGCCGCCGCGCGCGGGCTGGCGCGGCACGGCGTGCTGTTGCAACGGCTGGAAGCGCTGCAGGTGCTGGCGCGCGTCGACACGGTGTTCATCGACAAGACCGGCACGCTGACGCAGCAGCAGCCGCGCTGCACCGCCGTGCGGGTGCTGGGCAGCCCGCGGGACTCCGAGGCCGCGCTGCTGCAGCGCGCCGCGGCGCTCGCGCGCTGGTCGCGCCACCCGCTGTCGCAGGCGGTGGCCGCGCTGGTGCCGCACGACGGCATCGCGTGGTCCGGGGTCGGCGAGCACGCCGGCCACGGCCTGTCGGCACGCGATGGCGACGGCATCGAATGGCGGCTCGGCTCAGCCGACTGGGTCGGTGCAGCGCCCGCGGACGACGACGTGCTGCGCCTGTGGCTCGGCCGCGCCGGCCAGCCGCTGCTGTGCCTCGAATTCGACGAGCAGCTGCGCAACGACGCGGTCGATGCGATGCGCGCGCTCGGCGCGGCCGGCTGGCGGCGCGTGCTGCTGTCGGGCGACACGCCGCGGCGGGTCGAATCGATCGCCCGCCGCGTCGGCGCCGACGCGGCGATCGGCGCGGCCGACCCCGGCGCCAAGCAGGCCGCGGTGCAGCGCGAACAGGCGGCGGGCCGCTGCGTCGCGATGGTCGGCGACGGCATCAACGACGCCCCGGTGCTGGCGCAGGCCGACGTGTCGTTCGCGATGGGCCATGGCGCGCTGGTCGCGCGCTCGAATGCCGACCTGGTCGTCGTCTCGAACCGGCTCGACGGCCTGGACGCCGCGCGCCGCACCGCCCGCCGCACGGTGCGCGTGGTGCGGCAGAACCTCGCGTGGGCGGCGCTCTACAACGCCGCCTGCATCCCGCTCGCGCTGGCCGGCTGGCTGCCGCCGTGGGCCGCCGGGCTCGGCATGGCCCTCAGCTCGCTGCTGGTCATCGCCAACTCGCTGCGCCTCGCGCGCTGAACGCTCCATGGACATCCTCTACCTGCTGATCCCGCTGTCGGCGCTGCTGGTGCTCGCGCTGCTCGGCGTGTTCGGCTGGGCCCTGAACCGTGGCCAATTCGACGACCTGGACGACGAAGGCCGCCGAATCCTCGGCCCGGACGACGCTGCCCTTGATCAAGCGCAAACCCGCGCAGACCGGTCCCCCCAAGAATCCCCGTGAAGCAATCATGGTGAAAGAAGAGGCGATCTATGACTCAGGAATCCGCGGCCCCGCAGCCCGTCTTCAGTGACTGGAGCGTGCGCTGGTTCTCCCTCGCAGCGGTGCTGTGGGGCGTGGTGGGGATGCTGGTCGGCGTGTTCATCGCGGCCGAACTGACCTGGCCCGAGCTGAACCTGGGCATCCCGTGGCTCAGCTACGGCCGCCTGCGGCCGCTGCACACCAACGCGGTGATCTTCGCGTTCGGCGGCTGCTCGCTGTTCGCCAGCAGCTACTACGTCGTGCAGCGCACCTCGCAGGCGCGGTTGTTCCTGCCGAAGCTCGCGGCCTTCACGTTCTGGGGCTGGCAGGCGGTGATCGTCGCGGCCGCCATCACGCTGCCGCTGGGCATCACGCAAGGCAAGGAATACGCCGAGCTCGAATGGCCGATCGACATCCTGATCGCCATCGTCTGGGTGTCGTACGCGGTGGTGTTCTTCGGCACGATCGCGGTGCGCAAGGTCCGCCACATCTACGTCGCGAACTGGTTCTTCGGCGCGTTCATCCTGGCGGTGGCGCTGCTGCACATCGTCAACAGCGCAGCCATCCCGGTCAGCCTGACCAAGAGCTACTCGGCGTATGCCGGCGTGCAGGACGCGATGGTGCAGTGGTGGTACGGCCACAACGCGGTCGGCTTCTTCCTGACCGCCGGCTTCCTCGGGATGATGTACTACTTCATCCCGAAGCAGGCCGGCCGGCCGGTGTACTCGTACCGGCTGTCGATCGTGCACTTCTGGGCGCTGATCTTCACCTACATGTGGGCCGGCCCGCACCACCTGCACTACACCGCGCTGCCCGACTGGGCGCAGAGCGTGGGCATGCTGTTCTCGCTGGTGCTGCTCGCGCCGAGCTGGGGCGGCATGATCAACGGGATCATGACGCTGTCGGGCGCGTGGCACAAACTGCGCGACGACCCGATCCTGAAGTTCCTGATCGTCTCGCTGTCGTTCTACGGCATGAGCACCTTCGAGGGGCCGATGATGTCGATCAAGACCGTCAACGCGCTCAGCCACTACACCGACTGGACCATCGGCCACGTGCACTCCGGCGCCCTCGGCTGGGTCGGGCTGATCTCGATGGGCACGCTGTACTACCTGGTGCCGCGCATGTTCGGCCAGACGAAGATGTTCAGCGTGCGGGCGATCGAGCTGCACTTCTGGATCGCCACCGTCGGCATCGTGCTGTACATCGCCGCGATGTGGATCGCCGGCGTGATGCAGGGCCTGATGTGGCGCGCGGTCAACCCCGACGGCACGCTGGTCTACAGCTTCGTCGAGAGCGTGAAGGCGACCTTCCCGTTCTACGTGGTGCGGCTGGCCGGCGGCCTGCTGTACCTGGCCGGCATGCTGATCATGGCCTGGAACGTCGTGAAGACCGCCACCTCGGGTCGCTACGCACCGGTGCCGGTGCCTGCACTGCGCCCCGCCCACGCCTGAGCCCGCGGAGACCACCCCATGGCTGATACCCACACCACCCCCGGCTTCTCGCACGAGAAGATCGAGACCAACAACTTCCTGATGATCGTGCTGATCCTGCTGGTGATCGCGGTCGGCGGCCTGGTCGAGATCGTGCCGCTGTTCTTCCAGCGCTCCACCACGCAGGCGACGCCGGGCCTTTCGCCCTACACCGCGCTGCAGCTGGCCGGTCGCGACGTCTACATCCGCGAGGGTTGCTACAACTGCCACTCGCAGATGATCCGGCCGTTCCGCGCCGAGACGCTGCGCTACGGCCACTACTCGACGGCCGGCGAGTTCGTCTACGACCACCCGTTCCAGTGGGGCAGCAAGCGCACCGGCCCCGACCTGCAACGCGTCGGCGGCAAGTACAGCGACGAGTGGCACCGCGTGCACCTGTTCAACCCGCGCGACGTGGTGCCCGAGTCGAACATGCCGGCCTATCCGTGGCTGACGAAGGCCGCGCTGGACCCGGCCGAGATGGCCCCGAAGCTGACTGCGCTGCGCCGCGTCGGCGTGCCCTACACCGATGCCGAGATCGCCGCCGCCGGCGAGGCCGTGAAGGGCAAGACCGAGATCGATGCGCTGATCGCCTACCTGCAGGTGCTCGGCACCTCGGTGAAGTAAGGAGTGGACCCCATGGATGTCAACGACCTCAGAAGTGGCGTGACGGTACTGTCGATGCTGGTGTTCCTGGGCATTGCCGCCTGGGCCTGGTCGCGGCGCAACCAGTCGCGGTTCGATGAAGCGGCACGCCTGCCGTTCGGCGACGAGAACGCCCGTGGCGAAGGAGATGCGCGATGAGCGACTTCTTCAGCCAGGGCTGGTCCGTCTACATCGGCGCGGTGACGCTGCTGGGCCTGCTGGCCTGCCTGGTGCTGCTGTTCATCGCGAGCCGCCGCCAGGTGATGGCCGCCGACAACAGCACCGGCCACGTGTGGGACGAGGACCTGCGCGAGATGAACAACCCGCTGCCCATGTGGTGGGTGGTGATGTTCGTGCTCACGGTGGCCTTCTCGCTGGCCTACCTGTTCCTGTACCCCGGTTTCGGCAGCGCCGCCGGCAGCCTGGGCTGGACCAGCCTCGGCCAGTACGACGCCGAGCAGCGCGCCGCGCAGGCCGAGATGGCGCCGCTGTATGCGCGCTTTGCCGCAATGCCGGCCGACAAGCTGGCGGCCGAGCCGCAGGCGATGGCGATCGGCGAGCGGCTGTTCATCAACAACTGCGCCGCCTGCCACGGCTCGGACGCGCGCGGCAGCAAGGGCTTCCCGAACCTGACCGACAACGACTGGCTCCATGGCGGCACGCCCGAGAAGATCGAGGAGACGATCACCGAGGGACGCCAGGGCATGATGCCGCCGATGGCCGCGGCGATCGGCGGCCCGCAGGAGATCCATGAGGTCGCGCAATACGTGCTGAGCCTGTCGGGCAGCGCGCACGACCCGACCGCGCAGTTCGGCAAGCCGCGCTTCATGGCCTGCGCCGCCTGCCACGGCATCGACGGCAAGGGCAACCAGGCGCTCGGCGCGCCCAACCTGACCGACAAGATCTGGCTGCACGGCTGGGGCGAAGAGGCCATCGCCGCGATGATCAACAACGGCAAGCTGAACGTGATGCCTGCGCAGAAGGACCGGCTCGGCAAGGCGCAGATCCACGTGCTGGCGTCGTACGTGTGGAGCCTGTCGAACCGCGGCCCCACCGCGGCGCCCTGACCCGGCGGCCGGGATGAACGTGCGAGAGAAGAACGGGCGCGAGGCGAAACGGGTGATTCCGATCGCGCCGGTCGCCGCCGATTCGGCGGCCACCGTCTCGCTGTACGCGAGCGAAGCGAAGATCTACCCGCGTGCGGTGCACGGCCTGTTCGCGGCCTGGCGCTGGGTGCTGGTGTGGGCCACGCAGCTGGTCTTCTACGGGCTGCCGTGGCTGACCTGGAACGGTCGCCAGGCGCTGCTGTTCGACCTGGAAGCGCGGCGCTTCTACATCTTCGGCCTGGTGCTGTACCCGCAGGACTTCATCTACCTGACGGGGCTGCTGGTGCTCAGCGCCTATGCGCTGTTCCTGTTCACCGCGGTGGCCGGCCGGCTGTGGTGCGGCTATGCGTGCCCGCAGACGGTCTACACCGAGATCTTCCTGTGGGTCGAGCGCCACCTCGAAGGCGACCGCATCGCGCGCATGAAGCTGGACGCCGCGCCGTGGTCGGTGAACAAGCTGCTGCGCAAGGGCGGCAAGCAGGCCGCCTGGATCGCGATCGGGCTGTGGACCGGCTTCAGCTTCGTCGGCTACTTCACGCCGATCCGCGTGCTCGCCGGCGAGGCGCTGCAGCTCGGCTTCGGCCCGTGGGAATGGTTCTGGGTGCTGTTCTACGGCTTCGCGACATATGGCAACGCCGGCTACATGCGCGAGCAGGTGTGCAAGTACATGTGCCCGTACGCGCGCTTCCAGAGCGCGATGTTCGACCGCGACACGCTGGTGATCGGCTACGACGAGCAGCGCGGCGAGCCGCGCGGCTCGCGCCCGCGCAGCGCCGACGCGAAGGCGCTCGGCAAGGGCGACTGCATCGACTGCACGCTGTGCGTGCAGGTCTGCCCGACCGGCATCGACATCCGCAAGGGGCTGCAGTACGAGTGCATCGGCTGCGCGGCCTGCATCGACGTGTGCGACGGCGTGATGGACAAGATGAACTACCCGCGCGGGCTGATCCGCTACGCGACGGAGAACGGCATGGCCGGCGGCTGGACGCAGGCGCAGATGCTGCGCCGCGTGCTGCGTCCGCGCGTGCTGGTCTATGGTGCGGTGATGGTCGCGATCTCGGCCGGCTTCGTCGCGAGCATCGCATTGCGCCAGCCGTTCAGGGTCGACGTGGTGCGCGACCGCGGCACGCTGGCACGCCAGGTGGAGGACGGTCGCGTCGAGAACGTCTACCGCCTGCAGGTGATGAACGCGACCGAATCGGCACAACGCTACCGCGTGCGCGTGAGCGGCATCGAGCAGGCGGCGATCGCGAGCCCCCCGGAGGTCGAGGTGGGACCCACCGAGGCGCGCTGGTTCGCGGTGCGGGTGCAGCTGCCGCCGCAGCGCGCGGCCGCGATCGGTCCGGGCGCACACCCGATGCGGTTCGAGATCGAGCGGCTGGGCGGCGAAGGCGCTGCCGCCGAGGTGCACGAGAAATCGACCTTCATGGTTCCACGCTGAAAGACAAGGAGACACGCATGACCCCGACCGTGACGCTCGCGCCGCCGTGGTGGCGCTACAGGATGGTGTGGCTGGTGATCAGCGGACCGGCTGCCGTGGTGGTGGCCGGCATCGCGACGATGGTGCTGGCGTGGACGCACATCGACCCGGTGCTGGACGAGCCGGCGAGTGCCGCGGCGCGGGTCGCGGCGGCCAAGACGGCGGCCGCGCCGGCGCAGCAGGCGCGCAACCATGCCGCGACGCCGGCACCCTGAGCGGCCGCCATGACCCGCAGCACCCGCTTCATCACGATCCTGTGGCCGGCCTTCATGATGGCGGGCGTGCTGGAGGCACTGGTCTTCGTGGTGGTCGACCCGAATGAATTCCAGTGGTTCGGCGGCCCGCTGATCGGCTGGTCGCCGCGCGCGATCTACAGCGTCACCTTCCTGATCTTCTGGGGTGCGATCGCGACTTCTTCTGCGTTGACGATGCTGTTGGAGAGCGAAGCTCCTTAGCGAGCTGTGGTTGGGGGAAAAGATTGAAGTGATCGACGAGTCACGGACTGGTATCCGGGCTGCGAACACACTCGGTTCGTGCGGGGCGGCGGGTGGGATGCGCTGGGGGCGATTTCTGGGGCGACGAAGAAGATCGGCTTCGGGGAGTCGGCGCCCCCGCCAGGGGGCGTCGACCGCCCCGGCATGAGCCCCCAGCGCATCCCACCCGCCGCCCCGCACGCGCACGCCGCAAGCATGCGCATCCAAGTCAGCCGGCCAGAGAACGCAGCCCTGGCATGTCGACGATGTCGATCTCGCGCAGGCGCACCCGCAGGCAGCCCGACGCGCGCAGCCGCGTCAGCACGTGGCTGACGGTTTCGATGCGCAGGCCCAGGTGGCTGCCGATGTCCTCGCGGCTCATCGGCAGGCGCAGTTCGGCGGCCGACTGCCCACGCTCCTGCGCCCGCTCCGACAACCCGAGCAGGAACGCCGCAATGCGCGCGCCGGCCTGGCGCTGGCCGAGCAGCCGCATCAGCGCATGGTCGCGCACGATCTCGCGGCTCATCAGCTGGTGGAAGCGCCGCTGCAACATCCCCGACGCCGCCAGTGCCTGCTCGACCTGGTCGTACGGCAGCTCGCAGACCTCGGAATCCTGCAACGCGATCGCCTGGCAACGGTGCAGCCCGGCATCGATCGCATCCAGCCCGAGCAGGTCGCCCGGCAATGCGAAGCCGGTCACGCGGCCGTTGCGCGGCGGCGTGCCGACGCTGGTCTTGAAGCTGCCGCTGCGCACCGCGTACAGCGAGACGAATCCCTCGTCCTGCTGGAACAGCGTGTCGCCGGCCGCCACCCGGCGCACGTTGCCGGCCACCGCCGAAGCGATGTCGTCGCGCACGACCGGCAGGCACAGGTGGCGCCGCTCGCACAGCGCGCAGTCGGGTTCGGCGGGCAATGCAGGGGAATGGTTCATCGAAGCCATTGTGGGAGGCCGCTCGCGGGCGCCGATTGATCCAGCGCAAACCGCCGCGGCACGCGCCGCGCGACAGTGCCGCCATGGCCTCCGCAACCTCCTCCCTTCCGCTCGACGACGACCTGCTGCGCCGCTTCGACATGCCCGGTCCGCGCTACACCTCGTACCCGACCGCCGACCGCTTCGGCGAGGCGTTCGATGCGCCGGCATACCAGCGCACGCTGCTCGCGCGCGGCGCCAGCGGTGCCCCGCTGTCGCTCTACGTGCACATCCCGTTCTGCGAATCGGTCTGCTACTACTGCGCCTGCAACAAGGTGATCACGCGCCACCACGAGCGCGCCGTCGAATACCTGGACGCCCTCGCCGTCGAGATCGAGCTGCACGCCACCGCGCTCGGCAGCGGGCTGCCGGTGTCGCAGCTGCACCTGGGTGGCGGCTCGCCGACCTTCCTGGACGATGCCGAACTCACGCGGCTGATGTCGATGCTGCGCGCCGCCTTCCGGCTGCTGCCCGACGCCGAGATCTCGATCGAGGTCGACCCGCGCACCGTCACGCCGGCCCGGCTGGCGCACTTCCGCACGCTCGGCTTCAACCGCATCAGCTTCGGCGTGCAGGACATCCAGCCCGACGTGCAGCAGGCGGTGCACCGCGTCCAGCCCTTCGAGGACGTGCGCGTGCTGGTCGCCGCCGCGCGCGTGCAGGGCTACGAGTCGATCAACGTCGACCTGATCTACGGCCTGCCGAAACAGACGCCGCAGAGCATGGCCGAGACCGTCGCGCGGGTCGCCGAGTTGCGGCCCGACCGCGTCGCGCTGTATGGCTACGCGCACCTGCCGGAGCGCTTCAAGCCGCAGCGGCGCATCGTCACGGCCGAGCTGCCCGGCGGCGCCGACCGCGTCGCGATGCTGCGCGGCGCGATCCACGGCTTCCTCGCCGCCGGCTATGAAGACATCGGCATGGACCACTTCGCGCTGCCCGGCGACGCGCTCGCCCGCGCACGCCGCGCCGGCCGGCTGCACCGCAACTTCCAGGGCTACAGCACGCAGCCCGATTGCGACCTGATCGGCCTCGGCGTCTCGGCGATCGGCCGCATGGGGGCCAGCTACAGCCAGAACGCGAAGACGCTGCCGGAGTACTACGAGGCGCTCGCGCAGCGCCGCTTCCCGGTCGTGCGCGGCCTCGCGCTCGATGCCGACGACCTGCTGCGCCGCGACGCGATCATGGCGCTGATGTGCCAGGGCCGCGTCGACCTGGCGGCGCTCGGCCTGTCGCACCAGGTCGACGGCAAAGGGTATTTCGCACCCGAGCTCGCGTCGCTGCAGGTCTTCGCCGCCGACGGCCTGGTCGAGATCGACCACGGCGCGACCGTGCGGGTCACCCCGCGCGGCTGGCTGCTGGTGCGGGCGATCGCGATGGTGTTCGACCGCCACCTGCAGGCCGCGCGCGCACGGATGCGCGAAGGCGGCGGCGCCACCTCGACCGGCGCGCGCTTCTCGCGCGTGCTGTGACGACGATGAGCCCTGCGCTGTTCACCGGTGCCGCACTGCTCGGCCTGGCCGGCTCGGTGCATTGCGCGGCGATGTGCGGCGCGAGCAGCGCCGCCGTCGTGCGCGCCTGCGGCGGCAGCGCGGGCGGTCGCACGCTGCAGGCCGCCGCTGCCTTCCACGGCGGGCGCCTTCTCGGCTATGCGCTGGCCGGCGCCATGGTCGCTTCCAGCGTCTCGGCCCTCGGCTGGATGGCCCAGGCGACGCCGGCCTTGCGCCCGCTGTGGGCGCTGCTGCACGTGGCCGGCATCGCGCTCGGGCTGTGGCTGCTGGCCAGCGGGCGGCAGCCGCGCTGGCTCGCGCAGCTCGGCCGGGCGCCGGCGACGGCGCAGGCGCCGCGCGCCGGCGGCTGGCAGGTGGTGGCCGGGCCGCTGAAGGCCGGTGCCGCCGGCAGCATGTGGGTCGCATGGCCGTGCGGGCTGCTGCAGTCGGCACTGGTGCTCGCGGCGCTGGCCGACGGCGCGCTGGCCGGCGCCGCCGTGATGGCGGCGTTCGCCGTCGCGTCGTCGCTCGCGCTGTGGGGCGCACCGCTGCTGTGGACCCGGCTCGATCGGCAGGCGCTCGCCTGGAGCATCCGCCTCGCCGGCCTGTGCCTGGTGCTCGGCTCGGGCTGGTCGCTCGGCCACGGGCTGTGGCCGGACGCGGCGCTCTTCTGTACCACCTCCTGATCCTCCTTTCGACATGACCATGACCCTTCCCTCCTCTCCCCGCGCCTTCATCGTCGGCAGCGGCATCGCCGCACTGTCCGCCGCCGTCCTGCTGATCCGCGATGCCGGCTGGCGCGGCCGCGACATCCGCATCCTCGAGGAGCTGCCGGTCGTCGGCGGCGCGCTCGACGGCAGCGGCGATGCGATCGGCGGCTTCCTGACCCGCGGCGGACGCATGTGGACGGAGGAGGCCTACGTGTGCCTGTGGGACGTGCTCGCGAGCGTGCCGGCCGCCGGCGACCGTTCGCGCAGCGTGAAGGACGCGGTGTGGGCCTTCAACGCCGAGGTGCTCACCGATGCGGGCGCCCGGCTGATCGACGGCGAGCACCGCATCCTCGACGCGAGCGCGCTCGGCTTCGACCTGCACGACCGGCTCGACCTGGTGCGCCTGCTGGTCACGCCCGAACGGCTGCTCGGCACGCGCCGCATCGACGCCTGGTTCGCGCCGCACTTCTTCGAGACGAACTTCTGGGCCCTGTGGCGCACCACCTTCGCGTTCCAGAACTGGCACAGCGCGGTCGAGCTGCGCCGCTACATGCTGCGCTTCCTGCAGGAGTTCCCGCGCATCCACACGCTCGGCGGCGTGCGCCGCACGCCACTGAACCAGTACGACTCGGTGGTGCGGCCGATGCAGGACTGGCTCGCGCAGCACGGCGTGGTGTTCGAGCTCGGAAGCCGCGTTCTGGACGCCGATTTCGCCGAGGAGGGCGGCGGACGGCGCATCGAGAGGCTGCATGGCGAGCGCGCCGGCCGGCCGTTCGCGATCGACCTCGGCCGCGACGACAAGGTGTTCCTGACGCTCGGCTCGATGACGGCCGACGCGAGCCGCGGCGGCCACGACCGCGCGGCCGAACTGGTGCGCGAGCCGCTCGACGGCGCGTGGACGCTGTGGAAGCGGCTCGCGCGCAAGGCGCCCGGCTTCGGCCGCCCGCAGGCCTTCTGCGGCGACGTGGACCTCAGCAAGTGGCTGTCGTTCACGCTGACGCTGCGCAACCCGGCGCTGATCGAGCGCATCCGCCAGTTTTCCGGCAATGCACCGGGCACCGGTGCGCTGATGACGTTCAAGGAATCGAACTGGCTGATGTCGATCGTCGTGCCGCACGCCCCGCACTTCGCGAACCAGCCGGACGGCGTCTGGACGGTGTGGGGCTACGGCCTGTTCGTCGACAAGCCGGGCAACTTCATCGACAAGCCGATGGCCGCCTGCACCGGCCGCGAGATCCTCGAGGAGCTGGTGCGCCACCTTGGCTTCACCGACATCCTCGACCAGCTGCTGGCCACCAGCACCGCGATCCCGGTGATGATGCCGTACATCACCAGCGAGTTCGCGTGCCGCGGGGCCGGCGACCGGCCGGACGTGGTGCCGCGCGGTGCGCTGAACTACGCGCTGCTCGGGCAGTACGTCGAGATCCCGGAGGACGTGGTGTTCACCGTCGAGTATTCGGTGCGCAGCGCGATGCACGCGGTGTACGGCCTGCTCGGCATCGAGCGGCCGATCCCCGCCGTGTACCACGCGATCGCCGACCCGGCGGTCGCGCTGGCGGCGATGAAGACGCTGGTCGGCTGACGCGCCGGGATTCAGGCGGTCGCCGGCCCACCCGCCGCGGTTCGCACCAGCAGCACCGGCACCGGCGACGAGCGCAGCACCTGCTCGGCATCGCTGCCGAGGAAGAAGCGGCTCGCACCGCGGCGGCCGTGCGTGCCGAGCACGACCAGGTCGGCGCCCCAGCGGGCCACTTCCTGCTCGACCGCTTCGGACAGCCGCGTGGCCAGGCCTTCGAACAGCTGCGTGTCGACGGCGACGCCGGCGGCGAGCGCGGTGGCGCGCCCCTTCTCGAGGATCTCCTCGCCGGCCTGGCGCAGCATCGGCAGCACCTCGCCGGAATAGGCCGCAAAGCTCGCGTAGCCCGCGCTCAGCGTCGGGTCCTCGACCAGGTTCAGCAGGCGGATCTGGCCACCGGTCAGCCTGGCCAGGCGGATGGCTTCGTCCAGGCCGAGCATCGAGGTGGCGCTGCCGTCGATCGGCACGAGAATGCGTTGGTACATGATGGGTTTCCGGTGGCGTGGCGACGTGCCACCGCGACAGTGTGGGAAACCCACGGCCGCGCCGGCTTGATCCAGATCAGCAGCCGCCGTCAGCGCCGGTACAGCGCGTCGATCTCGGCCTCGAAGCGCACCAGCAGGTTGTGGCGCTTGAGCTTCAGCGTCGGCGTCATCAGGCTGTTCTCGACCGTCCACGGCTCCAGCGTGAGCCACACCGCGCGCGGCACGCCGTAGCGTGGGAACGCGGCGGCCTGCTGCGCGATGCGCTGCAGCGCGGCCTGCTGCACCGCCGGCAGGTTCAGGCTCGCAGGCTGCGCCGGATCGACGCCGAGCGACTGCGCCAAGGCCTGCCACCGCGTGCGGTCCAGCACCGCCACCGCCGCGATGAACGGCCGGTTCTCGCCGAGCACGAAGACCTGGCTGAACAGCGGATCGGCCGCGATCGCGAGCTCCAGGTCGGCCGGCGCGATCTTCTCGCCGGTCGACGTGACGATGATCTCCTTGATTCGCCCGAGGATGCGCACGCGGCCGCCGTCGATCGACGCCTGGTCGCCGGTGCGCAGCCAGCCGTCGTCGGTGAACGCACGCGCGCTGTCCTGCGGCCGCTTCCAGTAGCCCTTCATCACGTTCGGGCCGCGCACCTGCAGCTCGCGGTTCTCGCCCAGGCGCAGCTCGACGCCCTGCAGCGCGGTGCCGACGGTGGCCGGGTCGTTGTGCTCCAGCGTGTTGGCGGCGACCACCGGCGAGGTCTCGGTCATGCCGTAACCCTGCAGCACCGGCACCCCGAGGCCGAGGAAGCAGCGCGCGAGCGCCGGTGCGAGCGGCGCGCCGCCGCTCACCGCCACCCGCAGCCGGCCGCCGAAGCTCGCCCGCAGCGGCCGGCCGGCCAGCGCATCGAGCAGCGGCGCCACCAGCATCTCGGCCGCGGCCCACGGACTGGCCGTGCACGGCAGCCCCTGCTGCCGGCAGAAGCGGCGCCAGCCGACCGCCTGCGCCGCATCGAACAGCCAGCGCTTCGCGCGCGAACCGGCCAGCCGCGCATCGAGCTGCGCGCGCACGCGCTCGTAGATGCGCGGCACCGAGATCAGCACCGTCGGGCGAACGGTGCGCAGGTCCTCGGCCAGCAGCGCGACCGAGCGCGCATGCGCGACGCTGCTGCCGGCGGCGATCGGCAGGTAGTAGCCGGCGGTGCGCTCGAAGGTGTGCGACAGCGGCAGGAACGACAGGAAGATGTCGTCCGGCCCCGGCGCGACGTGCGCCAGCACCGCCATCACGTTGGCGACCACGTTGGCGTGCGTGAGCATCACGCCCTTGGGCTTGCCGGTGGTTCCGGAGGTGTAGACGATCGCGGCGAGGTCGTCGGGAAGCGGTGCGGCGGTCGCCCGCCCGGCCGCGCCGGCACCGGCGGCGAGCCAGTCGCCCGCGGCGATCACCGGGACGGCGCCGCCCTCTCCCGCCGGCACCGACGCCGTCGCGCCCACCACGACGACGCAGCGCAGCGCCGGCAGCGCGACGCCGGTGGCGCGGATCGCCTCCCATTGCGCGGCCTCCTGCACCATCAGCACCGCCGCCTCGCAGTCGCCGAGGATCCAGGCGATGCTCGCCGGGTTGTCGAGCGCATGCATCGGCACCGGCACGCAGCCGGCGGCCATCGTCGACAGGTCGGCCCAGACCGCGTCGACGCCATTGGGCAGCAGCAGCCCGACGCGGGCGCCGGCCGGCAGCTGCAGCGCCGCGAGCGCGAAGGTCCAGCGCTGCACCGCGGCCGCGGCTTCGCGCCAGCTGAGCGCAGCCCAGCGGCCGGCCACGGCATCGAAGCGGCGGTACGCGGTGCCTTCGGGGCTGCGCCGCACGCGCGCCTCGAAGAGTTCGGTCAGCGTGCGGGCGCGGGACAGGATGATCGGATCAGGGAGGGTCATCCGGGGGATTGTCATGCCGCCGTTCGCTGCACGTAGGCGTCGCACCAGCCCTTGGCCGCCACCAGCTTGCGCGGGAACAGCGTGCACTCCGACCACGGCTGCGCCGGAACGCGGTACAGCGCGCAGTTGTCGCAGGTGCTGCCGGCCCGGAACTTCGGGTAGGCCTTGCGGTCCACGCGCGCCACGTCCTCGACGTAGCCGACCGCCTTCGCGTGCGGGTCGCGCTCGTCCAGGTGCGGCCAGGTCGACGGGTCCGGCGGCGGCGCCGGCTTCGGCTTCGCCGGCGCCAGCGGCGCGAGCAGCACCGCCCCGGCCGGCACGAGCCGGATGAAGCGCCGCCGCGTGCAATTCCCATCCAGTTCCATGCCGTCGTCCTCTCGAGGGTTCATCGGATGGACCGATTCTTCGGTGTGCGCCCGTGCCGCGGCTTGCGCCACGTCAAGCATCCCCAGCGGCATGCTGCCTATCGTGGCGTTCCCCTTCAGGAGAAGCGCCATGCCGCAGATGAAAGCCGCCGTCGTCCATGCGTTCGGGCAGCCCCTCGAGATCGAACAGGTGCCGGTGCCGGACGTGCCGCCCGGGCAGGTCCTCGTCAAGGTCGAGGCCTCGGGCGTGTGCCACACCGACCTGCATGCCGCGAGCGGCGACTGGCCGGTCAAGCCGCGCCTGCCGTTCATCCCGGGGCACGAGGGCGTCGGGTTCGTCGCCGCCGTCGGCACCGGCGTGAAGGGGGTGAAGGAAGGCGACCGCGTCGGCGTGCCGTGGCTGCACACCGCCTGCGGCCGCTGCGAGCACTGCATCACCGGCTGGGAGACGCTGTGCGACGAGCAGCAGATGACCGGCTACACCGTCAACGGCGGCTATGCCGAATACGTGCTCGCCGACCCGGGCTACGTCGGCCACCTGCCCGACGGCGTCTCGTTCGCCGAGATCGCGCCGGTGCTGTGCGCCGGCGTCACGGTCTACAAGGGCCTGAAGGTGCTGGACTGCAAGCCGGGCGACTGGGTCGCGATCTCCGGCATCGGCGGGCTCGGGCACCTCGCGGTGCAATACGCGAAGGCGATGGGCTTCCATGTGATTGCCGTCGACATCGACGACGCCAAGCTCGCGCTGGCACGCCGGCTCGGCGCCGAGATGACGCTCAACGCCGCGACGCAGGACCCGGTGGCCGACGTGCAGCGCGCGCTGCGCGGCGCAAACGGCGTGCTCGTGACGGCCGTCTCGCGCAGCGCGTTCTCGCAGGCGCTGGGCATGCTGCACAAGCGCGGCACGATGTCGCTGGTCGGCCTGCCGCCGGGCGATTTCGCGCTGCCGATCTTCGACGTGGTGCTCAACGCGAAGACGGTGCGCGGCTCGATCGTCGGCACCCGCAAGGACCTGCAGGAGGCACTCGCCTTCGCCGGCGAAGGCAAGGTGCACACGATCTTCACCGAGGACCGGCTGGACAACATCAACGCGGTGTTCGACCGGATGAAGCAGGGCGACATCGAGGGCCGCGTCGTGATGCGCATCGGCGCATGACGGCCGCCCCGGGCGACGCGGCACCGGACGCCTCGGTGCACCCGCGATGACCGATCCGGCCTGCGTGTTCCGCGCGGAACAGATCACCAAGACCTACGGCAGCGGCGAGGTCCGGGTCGAGGCGCTGCGGGCGGTCGACCTGCAGGTGCGGCGCGGCGAGTTCGTCGTGCTGCTCGGGCCGTCGGGCAGCGGCAAGTCGACGCTGCTGAACATCCTCGGCGGGCTGGATGTCGCGAGCACCGGCCGGCTGTGGTTCGGCGACGAGGAACTGAGCGCCGCCGACGACGCCGCGCTGACGCGCTACCGGCGCGAGCACGTCGGCTTCGTGTTCCAGTTCTACAACCTGATCCCGAGCCTGACGGTGCGCGAGAACGTCGCGCTCGTCACCGACATCGCGCGCGACCCGATGCCGGTGGACGACGCGATCGAGCGCGTCGGGCTCACGCCGCGGCGCGACCACTTCCCGGCCCAGCTGTCCGGCGGCGAGCAGCAGCGCGTGGCGATCGCGCGCGCGATCGTCAAGCGCCCCGACGTGCTGCTGTGCGACGAGCCGACCGGCGCGCTCGACTACCAGACCGGCAAGCTGGTGCTGGAGGTCATCGCGCGCATCAACGCCGAGCTTGGCACCACCGCGATCGTGATCACGCACAACGCAGCCATCGCCGGCATGGCCGATCGCGTCGTGACGCTGGGCGACGGCCGCATCCAGCAGGTGGCGGCAAATGCGCACAAGCTGCTGCCGTCCGAGCTGACGTGGTGACCTGGTGATGCGATGAAGGCCCTCGACCGCAAGCTGCTGCGCGACCTGCGCCTGATGTGGAGCCAGGCGCTGACGATCGCGCTGGTGGTGGCCAGCGGCATCGGCGGCTTCGTCACCAGCCTGTCGGCGGTCGACTCGCTGGCGCTGGCGCGCGACCGGTTCTATGCGCAGGGCCGCTTCGCCGACGTGTTCGCCGCCGTCAAGCGCGCCCCCGACGCGGCCGCCGAGGCGCTCGGCCGCATCGACGGCGTCGCGCAGGTGCAGACCACGCTGGAGGAAATGGCGCGTGTCGAGGTGCCCGGCTCGGCCGACCCGGTGCTCGGGCAGCTGATCGGGCTGCCGCGGCGCGGCAGCGACGCGATGAACCGCGTGCTCGTCAGCGCCGGCCGCGCGCCGGCGGCGGTGGCGGCGGGCGACGACCGCATCGAGGCGCTGGTCTCCGAGGGCTTCGCGCAGGCGCGCGGCCTGGTGCCCGGATCGCAGCTGCGGGTGCAGCTGAACGGCCGGCGGCGCACGATCGTGATGGTGGGCACCGCGCTGTCGCCGGAGTACATCTTCGCCGGCCTGTGGGGCATGCCCGACACGCGCGGCTTCGGCGTGTTCTGGGTCGACCGCGAAACGCTCGCCGCCGCGTACGACATGCGCGGCGCGTTCAACCGCGTCGCGGTCCGGCTCGCGCCGGGGGCGTCGAAAGAAGCGGTGATCGACGGGTTGTCGCGCCGGCTTTCGCCGTACGGCGGCCGCCAGGCCAACGGCCGCGACGAGCAGCCTTCTCACCTGATGCTCGACAACGAGATCAAGGAGCAGCGCGTGCTGGGCACCATCCTGCCGGCGATCTTCCTCGGCGTGGCCGCGTTCCTGCTGAACGTGGTCGTGACGCGGCTGGTCTCGACGCAGCGCGAGCAGGTGGCGGCGCTGAAGGCGCTCGGCTACCCGGACCGCGCGATCGGCCTGCACTACCTGAAGCTGGTGATGGCGATCGTGCTGGTCGGGCTGGCGCTCGGCGTGCTGCTGGGCAAGGTGCTCGGCACGCTGCTGACCGGGCTGTATGCCGAGCTGTTCCGTTTCCCGAGCTTCGAGCACGCGATCGCGCCGTGGCTGCTGGTGGTGAGCATCGGCATCACGGTCGTGACGGCGGTGGCCGGCACGTTGAACGCGATCGCCGCCACCGTGCGGCTGGCGCCGGCCGAGGCGATGCGCCCGCCCGCACCCGGCCACTACCGGCGCACGCTGCTCGAGCGGCTGGGCGTGCGCGGCATGAACCCGGCGCTGCGCATGATCGTGCGCAACATCGAACGGCGGCCGTTGCGCAGCGGGCTGTCGGTGGCCGGCGTCGCGGCGGCGGTCGCGATCGTCGTGCTGGGCAACTTCTTCCGCGACGCGATCGACGTGATCGTCGACAGCCAGTTCAACCTGAGCATGCGCACCGACATCACGGTGTGGGCGGCCGAAGCGGTGGGCGACGGCGCGCGACGCGAGCTGACGCACCTGCCGGGCGTGCGCGACGTGGAGTCGACCCGCTTCGTCGCGGTGAACTTCATCAACGGGCATCGCCGCGAGCGCAGCCTGATCCGCGGCTACGCGCCGCGCTCGCAGCTGTTCCGCGCGATCGATGCGGACGGCCGCGAGACGGTGCTCGACGGCCGCGGGCTGGTGCTGACCGACCGGCTGGCCGACAAGCTCGGGCTGCGCGTCGGCGACCGGGTGCGCGTGGAGGTGCTGGAGGGCCGCGAGCGCACGCTCGAGCTGGTGGTGGGCGCGACGGTGCGCGAGATGATGGGGCTGAACGCCTACATGGACCGGCCGTCGCTGAACCGGGTGCTGGGCGACGGCGACCTGTCGACCGGCTTCATGATGGCGCTCGAGCCCGGCAGCGAGGACACGGCGCTGGAGGCGACGAAGGCGCTGCCGGCGGTGGCGGGCGCCTGGAGCAAGTCGACGATGCTGCGCAACCTGCAGCAGATCAGCGCACGCAACGTGCGCATCATGAGCACGATCCTGACGATGTTCGCGAGCGTGATTGCGGTCGGCGTGGTCTACAACAACGCGCGCATCGCGCTGTCGGAGCGGGCCTGGGAACTCGCGAGCCTGCGGGTGCTGGGCTTCACGCGCGCCGAGGTGTCGGGGCTGCTGCTGGGCGAGCTGGCGATGGTGATCGCGCTGGCGCTGCCGATCGGCATGGCGATGGGCTGGGCGATCACGCACGGCGTGGTCGAGCTGCTGAAGTCCGACCAGTTCTATTTTCCGGTGGTGATCCGGGCGCGCACCTATGCGGGTGCGGCGCTGTGCGTGCTGGTGGCGGGTGCCGCGAGCGCGCTGGTGGTGCGCCGGCGCATCGACCGGCTCGACATGGTGTCGGCCTTGAAGACGAGGGATTGAACGATGAAGACG
The DNA here is from genome assembly GCF_012275445.1 of Rhizobacter sp. SG703. Lineage (GTDB taxonomy): Bacteria > Pseudomonadota > Gammaproteobacteria > Burkholderiales > Burkholderiaceae_C > Rhizobacter. The sequence goes on from NZ_JAAZQK010000004.1 coordinate 495,089, forward strand.
CTGAAGCTTCCCCACGTGGGGCGGGCCTGGCTGGCCGGCGGCGCCGCGACGATCGCGGCGGTCGCGGTGATGACGTGGGCCTTCATGCCGCGGCCGGTCGAGGTGGAGGTGGCCGTCGCGGCGACCGGCCGTTTCGAGGCGGCGGTCGAGGAGGATGCGAAGACGCGGCTGCGCGACCGCTACGTGGTGTCCGCGCCGCTCGCCGGGCAGCTGGCGCGCATCGCGCTGCGCGAGGGCGATGCGGTGGCGGCCGGCGCGGTGGTGGCGCAGCTGACGCCGGTGCTGTCGCCGATGCTCGACGAGCGCACCCGCCGCGAGCAGCAGGCGCGGCTGGAGGTGACCGAGGCGCAGCTGCAGCGGGCAAGCGCGCGCGCCGAGGGGGCGCGGGTGGCCTTGCTGCAGGCGCGCAACGATGCGCAGCGCAGCGAGCAGCTGGCGAAGCAGGGTTTCGTGTCGCCGACGCGGCTGGAGAGCGACCGGCTGGCAGCGCTGGCGGCGCAGCAGGAGCTGGACGCCGCGACGGGCGACCAGCATGCCGCCGGCCACGAGGTGGAGCAGGCGCGGGCGGCGCTCGGTGCGGTGCGCAATGCGCCGGCCGGTGCGCCGCGGGCGTTCGCGGTGCGCTCGCCGGTGTCGGCGCGGGTGCTGCGCGTCGCGCAGGCGAGCGAGGCGACGGTGGCGCTCGGCGCGCCGCTGCTGGAGCTGGGCGACGTGGCCGGGCTGGAGGTGGTGGCCGAGCTGCTGACCGCCGATGCGTTGCAGGTGCACACGGGTGCGCCGGTGGCGATCGAGCACTGGGGCGGCGAGACGGCGTTGCGCGGCCGGGTGCGGCTGGTCGAGCCGGGCGCGTTCACGAAGGTGTCGGCGCTGGGCGTGGAGGAGCAGCGCGTGCGGGTGCTGGTCGACATCGCGAGCCCGCCGGCCGACTGGTCGGCGCTCGGCGACGGCTACCGCGTGACGGTGCGGGTCCTGACGATGGCGAAGGACGGCGTGACGAAGGTGCCGGTGAGCGCGGTGTTCCCGCTGCCGTCGTCGATGGGCGGCCCGGGCGCGCGAATGGGCGTGTTCGTCGTCGATGGCGGCCGGGCGCGGCTGACGCCGGTGGTGATCGGCGCGCGCAACCCGACCGAGGCATGGGTCCGGGAGGGGCTGCCGGTCGGCGCGCGGGTGATCGTCTACCCGCCGTCGGCGGTGGGGGATGGGGTTCGCGTGAAGGTGCGGACGGTATGAGCAAGCTCGGGCGGCGTGCACGGCGCCGGCACGGGGCCGATGCGACACTGGCACGATGAGCATCCGCCACCTCGACCGCCTGCTGGAACCCCGATCGGTCGCGGTGGCCGGGGCCTCCGACCGCCCCGCCAGCGTCGGTGCCACCGTCTGGCGCAACCTGCGCGCCGGCTTCCGCGGCCCGCTGCATGCGCTGAACCTGCGGCTGCGCACGCTCGACGGGCAGCCGGTCTTCTCGCACCCCGACCAGTTGCCGGCGCCGCCCGACCTGGCGGTGCTGTGCACGCCGCCCGAGACGCTGGCCGACCTGGTCGACCGGTTCGGCCGGCTCGGCACGCGCGCCGCGATCGTGATGACCGCCGGGCTCACCGCCGCGCAGAAGCAGGCGGTGCTCGAGGCCGCTCGGCCGCACATGCTGCGCCTGCTCGGCCCGAACTGCCTCGGGCTGCTGACGCCGCGCCTCGGGCTGAACGCGAGCTTCGCGCACACCGACGCGCTGCCCGGCAACCTGGCCTTCGTCTCGCAGTCGGGCGCGCTGGTCACCGCGGTGCTCGACTGGTCGCGTGCGCGCCGCATCGGCTTCTCGCACCTGGTGTCGCTCGGCGAGCATGCGGATGTCGATTTCGGCGACCTGCTCGACCACCTGGCGAGCGACGCGCACACGCGTGCCATCCTGCTGTACATCGAATCGATCGGCGGATCGCCCGGCGGCGTGCGCAAGTTCATGTCGGCCGCGCGCGCGGCGGCGCGCAACAAGCCGGTCATCGTCGTGAAGGCCGGCCGCGCCGGCAACGGCCTGCGCGCGGCGGCGTCGCACACCGGCGCGCTGGCCGGCTCCGACATCGTGTTCGATGCCGCGATCCGTCGCGCCGGCATGCTGCGCGTCGACACGCTGCAGGACCTCTTCGTCGCGGCGCAGACGCTGGCGCGCTTCGGTGCGAACCGCGACGACCGATTGACGCTCGTCACCAACGGCGGCGGTGCCGGCGTGCTGGCCGCCGATGCGGCCGCGCGCTGCGGCGTGCCGCTGGCCGAGCCGACGCCCGCGCTGCAGGCCCGGCTCGATGCGGTGCTGCCGGCCACCTGGTCGCACGGCAACCCGGTCGACATCATCGGCGACGCGCCGGTGCAGCGCTATGTCGACGCGCTGCAGGCGGTGCTGGCCGAGCCGCAGGCCGGCGCGGTGCTGTTCATGCATGCGCCGACCGCGATCGTGCCGAGCGCCGACATCGCGCGCTCGCTGCTGCCGCTGGCCCGGGAGGCCACCGGCCGCCTGATGGCCTGCTGGCTCGGCGACGGCGCGGTGGCCGAGGCGCGCGCCCTGTTTGCCGATGCCGGCGTGGCCGACTACGCGACGCCGGAAGAAGCGGTCAACGCGTTCTCGATGCTGCGTTGCTACCGGCACAACCAGGCGACGCTGCTGGAGACGCCGACCGCCAGCGGCAATGCCGCACCCGACCTCGCCGCGGCGCGCCGGGTGTTCGACGCGGTGCGGGCCGACGGCCGCGAGCTGCTGCAGGAGCACGAAGCGAAGGCGGTGCTCGCGGCCTACGGCATCCCGGTGGTGCGGACGCTGCGCGTCGATGCGGACGCCGACGCCGCCGCCGAAGCCGCCGGCCGCATCGGCTACCCGGTGGCCCTGAAGATCGCGTCGCCCGACATCACGCACAAGTCGGACGTCGGCGGCGTCGCGCTCGGCCTGGCCGACGAGGCATCGCTGCGCGCGGCCGCGGCCCGCATGCTCGACACGGTGCGCCGGGTGCTGCCGCAGGCCCGCGTCGGCGGCTTCAACGTGCAGGCGATGGCGAGCCGGCCGATGGCGCAGGAGCTGATCGTCGGCGCGAGCATCGACCCGAGCTTCGGCCCGGTGCTGATGATGGGCCACGGCGGCACCGCGGTCGAGGTGCTGGCCGACCGGGCGATCGGGCTGCCGCCGCTGAACCGGGCGCTCGCGCGCGAGCTGGTGTCGCGCACCGCGGTGTCGCGCCTGCTGGCGGGCTACCGCGACCACCCTGCCGCGCGGCTCGACGCGGTGGGCGACGTGCTGATCGCGGTGTCGCAGATGCTGGCGGACCTGCCGGAACTGGCCGAGCTCGACATCAACCCGCTGTGGGCCGACGGCACCGGCGTGCTGGCGCTGGACGCCCGCATCCGCCTGGGCCGCGAACCGGTCGCCGGCGCGGCGCGTTTCGCGATCCGGCCCTACCCCGATGCCCTGGTCGAGACGCTGCCGTGGCAGGGCGAGGCGCTGACGCTGCGGCCGGTCCGCCCCGAAGACGAGCCGGCGCACCGCCGCTTCGTCGAGCAACTGAGCCCGGACGACCTGCGCTTTCGCTTCTTCAATGCGCGGCGCGAGCTGGCGCACAGCGAGCTCGCGCGGCTGACGCAGATCGACTACGCCCGCGAGATGGCGTTCGTCGCGGTTCGCACGAGCGCCGACGGCACGAGCGAGACGCTGGGCGTCGCGCGGGCCGCGGTCGATCCGGACAACCAGGAGGCCGAGTTCGCGGTCGTCGTGCGCAGCGACCTGCAGGGCCGGGGCCTGGGCCGGTTGCTGATGGGCAAGCTGATCGCCTACCAGGCTGCGCAGGGCACGCAGCGCCTGGTGGGGCTGGTGCTGCACGACAACCTGGCGATGCGCGCCTTCATGCAGCGCCTGGGCTTCGAGCAGCGAGGCGGCGACAGCGACGCGCTGCGCCTGGTGCTGCCGCTGCAGGCGCCGCCGGTCAGCGGATGACGAGCACCGGCGTCTTGCACTGGCTCAGCACGCGGGTCGTCACCGACCCGAGCACCATCGAGCCGAAGCTGGAGTGCCCGTGCGAGCCCATCACGACCAGGTCGAAGCGGCCGCTGTCGGCCAGTTCGCTGATTACCGTCGGCGCATGGCCGATCTTCTCGACGAAGCTGGCGTTCCACTTCTGCTGCGCGACGAAGGCGCGCACCGGCTTCATCACCTCGTCGGCTTCGGCGCGGTAGTAGTTCGCGACCGTCTCGCGGTCGAAGAAGCCCTTGGCATGGGCGGGCACCGGCATCGTGACGGTGAGCACGGTGTAGTCGTGGCCCGCGCCGAGGAACTCGTCGTGGGCGGCCAGGTAGGCCAGCATCTGCTTCGTGCAGGCGCTGCCGTCGACGGCCAGCAGGATCTTCATGGTCTCTCTCCTTGGGGTGGTGGAAGGGTGTCGGACTCAGTGCACCATCAGCAGCGGCAGCCGCGCGGTGTGCATCAGCGAACGGGTCGCGCCGCCGAGCACCTGCTCGCGCAGCCGGCCGTGGCCGTAGCAGCCCATCACCAGCCACTGCGCGCCGACCTCGGCGGCCAGCGCCGCCAGTTCGTCGCCGATCGAGCGCGGCTCGTAGCCGCGCTGGTGCATGACGGGCGCGATGCCGTGGGCCTTCAGGTGGCCGACGATGTCCAGGCCGCCGGCAGCGCCGACGACGGCGGCGCGCGACCAGCTCGCCACGTGCACCTCGCGCGCCTGCGCGAGGAACGGCAGCGCGGCGGCCACGGCGCGGGCGGCTTCGCGCGACGGCTTCCACGCGACCAGCACGCAGTCGGGCGCGGAACTCGCGATGCCGCGGTCGGGCACGATCAGCGCGGGCTTGCCGCTCTCGATCAGCAGCGATTCGGTGAAGCCGGCCGGCAGGTCGTGTCCGACGGTCGACGGGTCGCGCTGGCCGAGCACCAGCAGGTCGGTGCACAGCGCATGCTGGACGACGGCCTGCAGCACCGGCTCGCGCACGACCTCGGCCCAGCGCACGCGCGAGAGTTCCTCGCCGCCGGTGAGGTCCTGCAACAGCCGTTCGCGCGCGCGCTGGCGGGTGTCGGGTTCGGCCAGCGTGGCGGCCGCCCCGGCGACGGCACCGAAGCGGCCGTCGGGCTCGGCGTGCAGCGGCGTCGCCGCGAACAGCGCGGTGACCTCGCCGTCGTGCCGCTCGGCCAGTTCGCGCGCGATCGTCAGCCGGTTCGCGGTGTGCGCAGAGGTGTCCGCGAGCATCAGGATCGAGCGGACCGGGTTCACGGTGGCAAGGCGTTGCGACATGCCGCCAAGGTACGCCGCTGCCGCCGCGGCGTGTTGATGCACCTCAACCGAGGTCGGTCTCGTCGCGCGTGACCTGCGTGCCGGCGGTGCCGGCCAGCAGCGCGGCCACGTCGTCGAGCCGTCCGATCGCCGCGCGCCGCCCGGTGGTCTCGACGAAGCCGGCCGCGGCGAGCGCCTTCGCGCCCATCGATCCGGCGGGCAGCTCGAGCCGCCGCAGCGAGCGCGGCGTGGCGGCCGCGAGGCGGTGCGCCTGCGGCGTGCCGAAGCCGAGCTGGATGCCGTCGACGTCGGTGAGCAGCAGCAGGATGTCGGCCTGCAGTTCGCGGGCCAGCAAGGCGCTGGCGGCGTCCTTGTCGATGACGGCGTCGATGCCGCGCAGCAGCCCGTCGCGCTCGACGACCGGGATGCCGCCGCCGCCGGCGCAGACCACGACGACGCCGGCCTTCAGCAGGTGGCGGATCGCCGGCAGCTCGACGATCTGCCGCGGCTGCGGCGACGCCACGACGCGCCGCCAGAGCTCGCCGTCGGGTGCGAACTGCCAGCCGCGCGCGCCGAGCAGCTGCACCTCGGGCCGGCGGTAGCCGGGACCGACCGGCTTGGTCGGTGCCGAGAAGGCCGGGTCGTCGGCATCGACGCGCACCTGGGTCAGCAGCGTCGCGATCGGGTGGCCGCCGAGCTCGCAGGCGAGGGCCTGCTCGACCAGGTACCCGACCATGCCGTCGCTCTCGGCGCCGAGCACGTCGAGCGGCGTGGCGTCGGTTCCGGCGCCGGCGCGGCTGTCCTGCCAGGCGGCGGCCTGCAGCGCGAGCCAGCCGACCTGCGGCCCGTTGCCGTGCGTGATCACCAGGTCGTGGTCGGCGGCCAGCGGTGCGAGGGCGCGGGCGGCGGCCACCAGGTTGTCGCGCTGGACCTGCACCGACATCGGCTGGCCGCGGCGGATCAGTGCGTTGCCGCCGAGGGCTGCGACGATCCTCATGCCAGCGTCGCCACGAGCAGCGCCTTGATGGTGTGCATGCGGTTCTCGGCCTGGTCCCAGACGATCGAGGCCGGCGATTCGAACACCTCTTCGGTCACCTCCATCCCGTCGAGGCCGAAGCGCTGGAACATCTCTTCGCCGCGCCGCGTCGCCCGGTTGTGGAAGGCCGGCAGGCAGTGCATGAACTTCACCGCCGGGTTCCCCGCCGCCGCCATCAGCCGCGCATTCACCTGGTATGGCCTCAGCAGCGCGATCCGCTCGGCCCAGGCCGCTTCCGGCTCGCCCATCGACACCCAGACGTCGGTGTAGATGAAATCGACACCCTCGACCGCCTGCAACGGCGCTTCGGTGAAGCTCAGCTTCGCGCCGCTGATCCGCGCCAGCGCCTCGCACTGCGCCTGGATCCCGGCCGCCGGCCACAGCGCGCGCGGCGCGGCGATGCGCAGGTCCATGCCCATCAGCGCCGCGCCCTGCAGCAGCGAATCGCCCATGTTGTAGCGCGCGTCGCCCAGGTAGGCCACCCGCATCTCGCGCAGCGGCTTGTCGCACTGCTCCTGCATCGTCATCAGGTCGGCCAGCACCTGCGTCGGGTGGAATTCGTTGGTCAGGCCGTTGTAGACCGGCACGCCCGCATGCGCGGCCAGTTCCTGCACGGTCTGCTGCGCAAAGCCGCGGTACTCGATCGCGTCGTACAGCCGGCCCAGCACCCGGGCAGTGTCCTTCACGCTCTCCTTCTCGCCGAGCTGCGAATCGCCCGGGCCGATGAACGAGACGTGCGCCCCCTGGTCGTGCGCCGCGACCTCGAACGCACAGCGGGTGCGCGTCGACGACTTCTCGAAGATCAGCGCGATGTTGCGCCCGCGCAGCGTCGGCTGCTCGGTGCCGGCCGCCTTCGCGCGCTTGAGCTCGTGCGACATCTCCAGCAGGTGCTGGAGGTCGCGCGCGTTCAGCTCGTCGAGCGACAGCAGGTTGCGGTTCTTCAGGTTGTAGGCCATGTTGCGTTTCCTCTGCGCGTTCAGAACACCACCGCGTCGCGGCTCAGCGGGCAGCTCATGCAATGCGCCCCGCCCCGCCCCCGCCCGAGCTCGCCGCCCGGGATCTCGATCACCTCGATCCCCGCCGCGCGCAGCCGCCGGTTGGTCTGCGTGTTGCGGTCGTAGCCGATCACGACGCCCGGCTCCAGCGCCAGCACGTTGTTGCCGTCGTCCCACTGCTCGCGCGCGCTCTCGAAGTCGTCGCCGCCGGTCGCGATGGCATTCAGCGCCGGCAGCTCCAGCGCGGCGCTCACCACGTCCAGCAGGTGCTGGCCGGCCAGCGTGCGGATGCGCGGTGCCCCGCCGCGCGGGCCGGGTTCGAGCTCGTGGCACACCATGCGGTCCACCACCTCGGGGAAATAGGTGACCACCTCGCGCGAACACGGCGTGAACACCGTGTCCAGGTGCATCGCCGCCCGCGCCCGCGGCATCTGCGCGGCGATCACGCGCCGCGCCGCGCCGTGCTCGAACAGGCGGTGCGCGAGTTGCACCACCGCCTGCGGGCTGCTGCGCTCGCCCATGCCCACCAGCAGCACGCCGCGGCCGAGCGGCATCAGGTCGCCGCCTTCCAGCGTCGCCATCCCGTGGTCGCGCACCTCGCCGCCCCACCAGGTCTCGAAGCCGCCATTCACGAAACGCGGATGGAAGCGGTACACCGCCGCCTTCAGCAAGGTCTCGCCCCGGCGCACCGGCCAGAACATCGGGTTCAGCACGACGCCGCCATACAGCCAGCTGCTCGCGTCGCGCGTGAACAGGCTGTTCGGCAGCGGCGGCAGCACGAAGTCGTGCAGGTCCAGGTACGGGCCCAGCAGGCCGTTCGGCCGGAACGGCAGCTCCGACTTGGTCATGCCGCCGATCAGCAGCTCCGCCAGCCGCGCCGGCGGCAGCTCGGCAAGCGCCGCCTGCAGGTCGTCGAGCATGCCCAGGCCGACGCTGTCGGGCACGACCCGCTGCTGCAGCACCCAGCGCCGCGCCTCGGGTTGCGCCAGCGTCTCGGCCAGCAGGTCGTGCAGTTCCAGCACCTCGACGCCACGGCGCGTCATCTCCGACACGAAGTGCGCGAAGTCGCGCTGCGCGCGTTCGACCCACAGCACGTCGTCGAACAGCAGCGCGCGGCAGTTGTCCGGCGTCAGCCGCTGCTGCGCCAGCCCCGGCCGGCACACCAGCACGCTGCGCAGCCTCCCGATTTCCGAATGCACGCCCCAGTTCATCGCCTTGTCCACGCCTCTCAGATCTTCTGCAAGTCCAGCGTGCCGCCGGCGATCAGCCAGAGCGTCACGAACGCCACCGCGAGCAGCAGCACGGCAGCCACCTGCTCGCCCGCTCCCGAATACACCGGCAGGCCCCGGCGCCGCCGCGCCAGCGCATGCACCACCAGCCCCGGCGCGTACACCAGGGCGGTCAACAACAGGTACACCGGCCCGGCCGCGTAGACCAGCCACGCGCTGTAGACCGTCGCGACCGCGCCGGTCAGCAGCAGCCCGCGCGAGGCCGTGCCGCGGCGCAGCGCGAACAGCGCGCACAGCAGGTAGGGCAGCAGGATGGTCGAGGTGGCGAGCTTGATCAGGGCCAGGTAGGCGTTGCCGGCCAGCAGCGACAGCAGCAGCACCGCCTGCACGATGCCGTTGCTCCACCACAGCGCGGCCACCGGCGACTGCCGGCGGTTCTCGCGGGCCAGGCCGGCCGGGAAGACGTCCTCCTTCGCGGCGCTGTACGGCACCTCGGCGCCGAGCAGCGTCCACGCGAGCATGGCGCCGCCGACCGAGACCAGCAGCCCGAGGTTCACCAGCGCCGCGCCCCACGGCCCGACCACCTGCTGCAGCACGCCGGCCATCGACGGGTTGGCCATCTGCGCCAGCGCGGCCTGCGGCACCACCCCCAGCGACAGCAGCGTGATCGCCATGTACAGCGCGAGCGTCGCGCCGAAGCCGAGCATCGTCGCGCGACCGACGTCGCCGGCACTGCGCGCGCGGCCGGAGAACACCGACGCGCCCTCGATGCCGATGAAGGCCCACACCGTGACCAGCATCGTCGAGCGCACCTGGTCGAACACCGGCCCGAGCTTCGGATCGCCCCACATCGACAGCGAGAAGGTCTGCACCTTGAACGCCAGCGCGACCAGCGCCACGAACATCAGCAGCGGCACCAGCTTCGACAGCGTCACCAGCGTGTTGACGGCGGCGGCGGTGCGCACGCCGCGCAGCACCAGCGCGTGGTACGCCCACAGCAGCCCCGACGCGAGCGCGACGCCCACCCCGGTGTTGCCCGCACCCAGCCCCAGCGCCGGCAGCAGGTTCGACAGCGCCGCGACGATCACGATCAGGTAGCCGGCATTGCCGATCAGCGCCGACAGCCAGTAGCCCCAGGCCGACTGGAAGCCGATGAAGTCGCCGAAACCGGCCCGGGCGTAGCCGTAGACGCCGCCGGCCACGTCGGGCTCGGCCTGCGCGAGTTGCAGGAACATCATCGCGAGCGACAGCATGCCCAGCGCGGTGATGCCCCAGCCGATCAGGATCGCGCCGGCACCGGCGCCGGCCGCCATGTTCTGCGGCAGCGAGAACACGCCCGAGCCGATCATCGAGCCGATCACCAGGCTCGCCAGCGCCCCCAGCGGCAACCCGCGGCCGGACGCGCCCGCAGCGGCCGGCAGGCGCTTGCGCGACGGCGGGAGGGCAACGACGGTGGACATGGCGATCTCCTGGAAAAGCCCTCGATCGGGCATGGAGTCAGCCTAGTCGGGACGGCCGTGCCGGCCTTGATGCCCGTCAAGCCACCGACGCGTCAGGCGCCGCGCCACGCATCGCCGGCGCGCCTGATGCCGACCGGATACCGACCGGATACAGACGGTTCACCGGCTGTTACCCAGCGAGCCCGCCTGGTCGCGCTGCATTGACAGGCGATTCCTAAGCTCTCGTCCATTCCACGACAACCCCCCCAGGAGCCCACCATGCACACCGCCACGCTGCACGCCGAGTCCGCCAGCCGTCCGTCGATGCCGATGACGGCCGCCCTGCCGGCGCCCTCGCGCAGCATGGCCCGCCCCGATGCCGGCACGGTGTGCGCCCGGGTCAACGAATCGCTGAAGCTGCTGGCCGAATCGGTCGAGGTGCAACGCCGCATCGTGCATGCCGGCGACACGGTGTTCCAGGGCGGCCAGGGCTTCCAGTGCCTGTACATCATCAATTCCGGCTTCTTCAAGACGCTGAACGTCGCGGCCGACGGGCGCGAGCAGGTCGTCGGCCTGCACTTCAAGGGCGACTGGATGGGCTTCGACGGCATCGCGCACGGCCAGTACGGCTGCGATGCGATCGCGATGGACACCGGCGAGGTCTGGTCGGTGCGCTACGACATGCTGCTGCTCGCCGCGGCCCGCCAGCCGGCGCTGCTCGGCCTGCTGCACGCCGCGATGAGCCGCGAGATCTCGCGCGACCGCGACTCGCTGCTGTCGCTGGGCACGCTGCCGGCCGATGCGCGCGTCGCCGACTTCCTGCGCTACTGGGCCGAGTCGCTGTCGCAGCGCGGCCTGCGCGCCGACCAGATCACGCTGCGCATGACGCGCGCCGAGATCGGCAACTACCTCGGCATGACGCTCGAGAGCGTCAGCCGCGCGCTGTCGCGCATGGCGCGCAGCAACGTGATCCGCTTCACCGAGAAGGGCCGGCGCGACCTGTGCATCGCGAGCACCGAGGCGCTCGCGTCGTTCATCCAGGCGGCGATGACGCCGGCGTCGCGGGTGCTGCAGTGACGGCCGCCCGCAGGTCCGCACGAACCATCGCACGCACCATCGCATCGGACAGCTCCTCGCGCGAGTAGGGCTTGCGCAGCAGCTCCCACGGCAGGCCGACGCCGTCGCCGACCATCGCCTCCGACGAATAGCCCGACATCAGCAGCACCGCCAGCGCCGGCCGCAGCACTTTCGCCCGGCGCGCGAGGTCGGTGCCGCGCAGGCCGGCGCCGAGGATCACGTCGCTGAGCAGCAGGTCGATCGGCTGCGCCTGCTCCAGCGCGGCCAGCGCCGGCTCGGCGCTCGAATGGGCCGTGACCTCGCACTTCAGCGCGAGCAGGAAGGTGCGGCACACCGCCAGCACCTCCGGATCGTCTTCCACCACCATCACGCGCAGGCCGGGCGGCAACGCGGCCAGCGCCTCGCCCCGCGCCTCGGCGAGGCTCGGCAGATCGAAGCGCGGCAGGTACAGCGTGACCCGCGTGCCGGCGCCCGGCGCCGAATCGAGCGCCACCGCGCCGTTCGACTGCCTCGCGAAGCCGTACACCGTGCTCAGCCCGAGCCCGGTGCCGCGGCCGGCCTCCTTGGTCGTGAAGAACGGCTCGAACGCGCGGTCGCGCACCGCCTCGGACATGCCGTGCCCGGTGTCCGAGACGCTGATTTCGACGAAGCCGTCGTCGCGCTGTGCCGCCTCGCCCAGCTCGGCCACCAGCGGTGCCGGCACGCGCCGGCAGGGGCGGCAGGCGAACGACAGCGTGCCGCCGTCGGGCATCGCATCGCGCGCATTGATCGCGATGTTGAGCAAGGCCGATTCGAGCTGGCCGGGGTCGGCGCGGCAGCCGGGGCATCCGTCGGGCGCGTCGACGACGATCTGCACACGCTCGTCGAGCGTGCGGTGCAGCATGTCGGCCAGCGAGCGCAGCAGCAACGCCGGCTCCACGCGCGTGGGCACCAGGCGCTGGCGGCGCGAGAACGCGAGCAGCTTGCCGGTGAGTTCGGCGCCGCGCTTGGCCGCCCGCGTGGCGGCGCCCAGCATCTGCTGCAGCCGCGGCTCGTCGGCGACCGGCGGCTCGTACTCGAGCACCTGCAGGTTGCCCTGGATCACCGTCAGCAGGTTGTTGAAGTCGTGCGCGATGCCGCCGGTCAGCTGGCCGACGCTTTCCATGCGCTGGGCATGGTTCAGCTGGTCCTCGGTCTGCGCGCGCTGCAGGCTGGCGGCCAGCAGGCTGGACAGCGAATCGAGGAAGCGCAGCTCGTCGTCGCCGAAACGGCGCGCCTCGCGGCTGCGCACCGCGAGCACGCCGACGATGCTGCCGCGTTCGGACAGCGGCACGCCCAGCCCGCTGACCAGGCCGCGCGCCAGGAAGTCCGGCGGCACCTTGAAGCGCGTCTCGCGCGCGTAGTTGGAGACCACCACCGGCCGGCCTTCCGAGAGCACGAAGCCGGGCGGCGTGTCGGGCCGGTTCGGCACGTGGCGCCCCTCGACCTCGTCGCCCTCCAGCCCGACGCCGGCGGCGAGCCGGAACTCGATGCAGTTCGGCTCCAGCAGGTAGACGACCGCCGTCTCGACCTGCAGCCCCTCGGCGGCGATCTGCGGCACCTGGCGCAGCAGCGCCTGCGGATCGCGGGTGTCGACGGCCAGCCGCGCGAGCTTGGCGACGTGCTCGCTGTAGCGGGCCTGCTGCAGCGCCTGCTGCACCCGCGGGTACGCGGCGATGCCGCGGATCGCCGCGACGACGAACGGCAGGCCGTCGTCCTGCACCGGGCTCAACGCGATCTCGACGATCACCTCGCTGCCGTCCTTGCGCCGCGCCGTCAGCTCCAGCTGCGTGCCCATCGGGCGCGGCTTCGGGCTCATGCCGTAGGCGCCGCGGTAGGCCGCATGGCGCGGGCGGATGCTGTCGGGCACCAGCGCATCGACCGGCAGGCCGACGAGTTCTTCCACCTGGTAGCCGAGCAACCCGGCGGCCGCGGGATTGGCCCGCACGATCAGCCCCTGCGCATCGACCAGCAGCAGCGCATCCGGATAGGCGGAGAACAGCGACCGGAACAGGCGCCCTTCTTCGGGCGTCGGCGGCGGCAGGCGGTGCGGTGGCATGGCGGCTTCCTCGTTCAGGCGCCGACCACCGGCACCGCAAGCATGTAGCCGGCGCTGCGCACCGACTTGATCAGCTGCGGGCTCTCGGGGTCGGCCTCGAGCTTCTTGCGCAGGCGCCCCACCTGCACGTCGATCGTGCGGTCGAACGGCGCCGCCTCGCGCCCGCGCGTGCTTTCGAGCAGGAAGTCGCGCGACAGCACGCGGCCCGGGTGGCGCACGAACACGCTCAACAGGTCGAACTCGCCGCTGGTCAGCGCCACCTCGACGCCGGCGCGGTTGGCCAGCCGGCGCGCGGCGAGGTCGAGCTCCCAGTCGAGGAAGCGCAGGCGCTCGGCCGGCCCCTGCGCGGCCGCGGGCGCCGCGGCCGGCGCGGCGACGGCGGCGACCGCCGGGGCGGCGACGCGCCGCAGCACCGACTTGATCCGCGCGAGCAGCTCGCGCAGGTCGAACGGCTTGGTCACGTAGTCGTCGGCGCCGATCTCCAGCCCGACGACCTTGTCGACCGCATCGCCGCGGCCGGTGATGATGATCAGCCCGCACTGGTGGTGCTCGCGCAGCCGGCGCGCGATCGCGAAACCGTCCTCGCCCGGCAGTCCGAGGTCCAGCAGCACCAGCGATGGCGGATCGAGCGACATCAGCGCATCGAGCGCCCGGCCCTGGTGGACCTGCGAGACGCGGAAACCCTGGCCACCAAGGTAGTTGGCGAGCAACTGGGTGATGTCCACCTCGTCGTCCAGCACGGCGATGTGCTGCGGAACCCCCTGCGATGTCACGAAATGCCCCCTTGCTGCGCGGTCGGCGGCCTGCCTCCCTGCCGCCCGGCAGCACTATACGCGGCACATCGCCCCGCTCGCGGTCATTCAGGCGCCAGTTCGTGCAGCGCGCGCAGCGCGCCGGCGTCGTCGAACGACTGGAGGCAGGCATCGAGGCGCCCGAGCGACGCGCCGAAGCGCGCCAGCAGCGCCGGCCGCAATCGCTCGAACAGCGAATGGGCCTCGAAATCGCCGGCCGACAGCAACGCGGCCAGCTCCGCCATCTGCACCGCCCCGGCCGCGACGGCCGCGGGCTGCCCGATCGGCCCGGCCACCGGCAGGGCCAGGTGCCGGCGCAGCGCGTCGTAGAGCGCGGCCGGCTCGACCGGCTTCGCGACATGGCCGTCCATCCCGGCAGCCAGGCAGGCGGCGCGGTCCTCGTCGAACGCACTCGCGGTCATCGCGAGGATCGGCGTGCGGTCGCCGAGCGCACGGATGCGCCGCGTCGCCTCCAGCCCGTCCATGCCGGGCATCTGCAAATCCATCAGGATCAGCGAGAACGGCCCGTGCTGCACGCGTTCCAGCGCCTGGGCGCCGTCGCAGGCGACCTCCGCGTCGATGCCCACGGCCCGCAGCACGTCGCACGCCACCTCCTGGTTGACCTGGTTGTCCTCCACCACCAGCACGCGCAGCCGGCCCTGCTGCGCACGCAGCGCCGCCTCTGCACAGGGCAGGCCGGGGTCCGCCGGCGCGGCCGTGTCCGGCGGGCCGGCGAGCGCCGCGCTGGCCGGCTCCAGGCAGGCGGAGAACCAGAACTCGCTGCCCCGCCCCGGTTCGCTGCTGACGCCGACCTCGCCGCCCATCATCGCGGCCAGGCGCTGCGTGATCGCCAGGCCCAGGCCGGTGCCGCCGAAGCGCCGCGTGGTCGAGGTGTCGGCCTGCACGAAGGCCTCGAACAGGCACGCGAAGCGGTCGGCCGCGATGCCGATGCCGGTGTCGCGCACCGCGAAGCGCAGCCGCACGCCCGCCGCGGGGTCGGCCAGCCGCTGCACCTGCAACGCGACACTGCCGTGCGACGTGAACTTCACCGCGTTGCTGAGCAGGTTCAGCATCGCCTGCAGCAGCCGGGTCGGGTCGCCGTGCAGCAGGTCGGGCACGTCGTCGTCGGCCCCGAGCGACAGCGCGAGCCCCTTGGCCTGGGCCCGTTCGGCCACCTGGCTGCGCGCCCGCGCGAGCAGCGCGCGCAGCGAGAAGCAGGTGCGTTCCAGGTCGAGCCGGCCGGCCTCGATCTTCGACAGGTCGAGGATGTCGTCGATCACCTGCAGCAGGTGGGAGGCGGCATCGGACACCTTGCGCAGCCGCTGCGCCTGGCCCGGCTCGTGCACGTCGCGGCGCAGCAGGTGGGTCAGCCCGATGATCGCGTTCATCGGCGTGCGGATCTCGTGGCTCATGTTCGCGAGGAAGGCGCTCTTCGCGTGGTTGGCCGCCTCGGCCTTGTCGCGCGAGACGACCAGCAGCCGCTCGCTCTCGACCAGCGCCAGGTTGAGCCGCTGCAGCTGGCGCGTGCGCTCCTCGACGAGTTCCTCCAGCCGGTGCCGGTGGCGATCGAGTTCGGCCTGCGTCGCATGCCGCTCGGTGATGTCGGTGAACGAGGTGACGACCGCGGTGAGCCGCCCTTCCTCGCGCATCGGCTCGGCATGCGCAAGCACCCAGCGCAGGCTGCCGCCCGGCGGCACGACGCCGACCGTCACGTCGTGGCAGGGCTGTCCATCGCGCAGGCAGCGCTGCATCGGCAGCGCGGCGCGCGGCATCGGCGTGCCGTCGGGCCACAGCGTGCGCCAGCCGGCCAGCGCGGCCGGTTGCCGCAGCTGCGCGAGGTCCATGCCGAAGAAGCGCTCGGCCTGCGGCGAGCAGGCCTGCACGCGGCCGTCGCAGCCGACGATCAGGATGCCCTCGTCGAGCGCGCACACCATCGAGCGGTACTGGGCCTCGCTGCGCCGCAGCGCATCGGCCGCGAGGCGGCGCTGCGTCACGTCGGCATGCACCACCACCGCCCCGCCGCGGCCGGCCCGCAGCGGTGTCGCCGTCATGTGGAACCAGCCGGCGCCGCCCGGCCCGTGGCAGGCGTACTCGTGCGAGAACAGCGCCCGCCGGCCGGCCAGCACGTCGGCGATGCCGTCGGCGACGCGCTCGGCATCGGCCCCGGTGCCGCTCCCTGCGCCGCTCCGCGCGCCGGCGCGGGCGGCCGCGCGGCAGAGCCCGAGGTAGTCGATGCCGACCCCGGCCCGGGCCGCCAGTTCGGCATCCGTGCCTTGTGCCGCCGCGAAGCGCCGCCACGCGGCATTGACGCCGACGATCACGCCGCGGTGGTCCAGCACCGCCATGTGGTCCAGCACCGAATCCTCCACCGCCTGCACCAGTTCATGGGCTTCGCGCAGCGCCCGTTCCGCGCGGCGCCGTGCGGTGATGTCGCGCGAGATGCCGAACACGCCGACGACCCGGCCGGCCTCGCCGTGCAGCGGCCCCCTGGTCGCGAGGTAGCTGACGCTGCCGTCGCGGGTGCTGAGCTCCTCGTCGCAGGTGCGCACGCGGTCCTCGGCCATCACGAGCAGGTCGTTGCCGCGCACCAGCAGCGCCTGCTCCGGCGGGAACAGCGCCAGGTCGTCGTGCCCGATCACGTCGTCGGCGCTGCGGCCGAATGCGCGGCAGGCCTCGGGGTTGGCGAGCAGGTAGCGGCCTTCCAGGTCCTTCGCGAAGATGGCGTCGTTCGACCCGTCGACGATCGCCTGCAGCAGCCCGAGCGCCCGGACGCGGCCTTCCAGCACCACCTTCTCGGCCTGCAGCCGGCGCAGCGCCCGGCGCTCGACGGCCAGCAGCGCGAGGCTCGCCAGCGCGAGCCCGCAGGCCAGCAAGGTCAGCGCGACCGGGGGCAAGGGCAAGGGGAAGGGCGAGGGCATCACGCCGCCACCGGCTCGCGCGGCACGCCGTCGTGCACCGGTTCCGGTTCGTCGGGATGGCACTGCGCGATGGTGCAGAAGGCGTCGAAATCGGCGAGAAATGCATCGAGCAGGTCCGGATCGAAATGCCGGCCGCGCTGCGCCGCCATGATGCAGCGCACCTCGCCGAAGCCGAGCGCCGACTTGTAGACGCGCCGCGAGATCAGCGCATCGAACACGTCGGCCACCGCCATCAGCCGCGCGGCCAGCGGGATCGCATCGCCGGCCAGCCCGTCGGGATAGCCGCTGCCGTCCCAGCGCTCATGGTGGTGCAGCGCGATCTCGCAGGCGTACGACAGGAACGGCGCCGGCGCATGCGTGTCGGCCACCGCATGCGCGATCGCATCGGCACCGAGCCGGGCATGGGTCTTCATCACGGCCCATTCGTCGGGCGTCAGCGGCCCCGGCTTGAGCAGCACGCGGTCCGGGATGCCGACCTTGCCGATGTCGTGCAGCGGTGCGGATTTGGCGATCAGCGCGATCGCATGCTCGTCGAGTTCGGCGCGAAAGCGCGGGTGGCCGCCGGCGCGGCGTGCCAGCGCCTCCACATAGGCCTGGGTGCGCAGCAGGTGGTTGCCGGTCTCGTTGTCGCGCGTCTCGGCCAGCCGCGCCAGCGCGCGCATCGCGACGTCCTGGATGCGCTCGTTCTCGCGCCGGCGCAGCAGCAGCTCGGCCTGCAAGGCCGCCTTCTCGTCGCGCAGGCTGTCGCGCGCCTGCTTCAGCGCGAGGTGGGTGCGCACCCGCGCCAGCACCACCGCCGGGCGCAGCGGCTTCGTGATGTAGTCGACCGCGCCTTCGGCCAGCCCGTGGCGCTCGTCGTCGGTGGAATCCATCGCGGTCGCGAAGATCACCGGGATGTCGCAGGTGGCGGGATCGTCGCGCAGCGCCTGCAGCACCTGGTGGCCGTCCATCAGCGGCATCATCAGGTCGAGCAGGACCAGCTCGGGCGCCGGATGCCGGCGGGCCAGCTGCAACGCGCGTTCGCCGCTGCGCGCCGCGAGCACCCGGTAGTCGACCTGCAGCAGTTCGCCGAGCACCTGCAGGTTGTCGGGGTTGTCGTCGACGATCAACACGGTCGGCTGCCGCATGTCGGTGCTCCCGGTGCCGGGAGCGGCACCTGTGGCGGCAGTCTCGGCATTCGCCGCGGGCGGGCAGTTGATCGGCGTCAAGCGGTGGCGGACCGGGCGGCCGCGTGCCCTGCCCGCGTGCGGAACCGCACGGCCTCAGCGCGGTGCCGCGCTGCGCAGCTCCAGGTAGCCGCCGGCGCGGAACACCGTCAGCCGCGTGCCCGCCAGCGTGCGCCACGACAGCAGCGCGCGCACGAAGTCGCCGCTGTCGCCGAGGGCCCGGCCGTTCATGCCGACCACGATGTCGCCGACGCGCAGGCCCAGCGACGCCGCGACGCTGCCGCGTGCCACCGCGTTGACGAAGGCCCCTCGCGCATCCGGGCGGCCGGCGTGCCAGGCCGCGAGCGGCGACACGTCCTCGAAGCCGGCGCCCAGCCGCGGCCGGGGCGCGGCACCGTCGCTGCGCAGTTCGGCCACCACCTGCTGCACCACCTCGATCGGCATGAACAGGCTGACGCCCGAGGTGCCGTACGGGCCGACCACGGTGCGCAGGCTCATGCCGACGATCGCGCCGCGGGCATCCAGCAGCGGCCCGCCGGAATTGCCGGGGTTCAGCGTCAGGTCGCTCTGGATGAACAGCACCTCGCCGTCCTCCGCGAAATGCCGCGCACGCCCGCCGACGATGCCCGCCACCACCGAACGGTTCAGGCCGTACGGCTCGCCGATGGCGAGCACCCAGTCGCCGGCGCGCAGCGCGGCCGAGCGCGCGAACACCGGTGCCACGGAAGGCGCCGCATCCAGCTCGAGCAGCGCGATGTCCATGTCGCGGTCCATCGCCCGCACGCGCGCCGGGCTGACGCGCTGGTCGGGCAGCTTCACCAGCACCTGGCCGGCACCGGCCACCACGTGCGCGGCGGTCACGACCGCCCCGCCCTCGTCGATGAAGAAGCCGGCGCCGATGCGCGCCGGCAGCTCGGCGGTGCTCCACGGCGCGAGTTCGTCGCCGCGCGGCAGCGAGGCCTCGTCGGCGTCCGCTGCATCGTCCGCGCCGATGCCGTAGACGCCGACCGCGAACGCGCCGCCGCGGCTCACCGCCGCCGCGAAGCCGGCGGCCGGCGCGGGCGACGGCCACGGCGACGGCGCGGCGCAGCCGGCCAGCCCGGCGGCCAGCAGCAGCGTGCCGAGCAGGCGACGCACCCCGTCAGCGCCCGCCCGGCGGCCGGTGGCAGTGGCCGTGGCCGATGGCCGGCCCGATGCCCAGCGGCGGCGGCAGGGCCCACAGGATCTTCTTGAAGACATGGCGGTAGTGGTCATCCGGTTCATGGCCGGCCAGCGGGTCGCGGTTGGCGCAGAACGCGCTGTCCAGCGCGGCCCAGTCGTCGGCCGTCAGCACGCGCTCGGCGAGCGGCAGCACCTCGGCCTCCTCGGCCTGGATGTGCGCCAGGTAGAAGTCGATGTAGCGCAGCATGGCCTGCTCGAAGCGATCGCGGCGCACGCTCAACTGGCCGGTGTCGGCCATCATCTCGAAGCCGAGCAGCTCGTGCTCCAGCTCGCGGATCGCGCGCTCGCCGTCGGCGTGATCGCGGTCGAGCCGGTCCAGCACCGCATCGCCTTCGGTCGTGCGCCGCCGCAGCAGCGGGAACAGCAGTTCGCTCTCCTTCGCATGGTGCAGGCGCTCGGGAAACTCGTCGACGTAGAACAGCATCGCGCGCAGCACGCCGAAATCCGGCAGGCTGCCGCGGCGCCGGTGGTCGGCCAGCAGCAGGCTGATCGAGCGCAGCATCGCCGACATGGCGCTGTGCTCTTCGAGGATGACGCGCACGGCAGCGTGATGCATGGCAGGGTCCCGGCCGACGAAAGGCCTTCAGCTTCGCGCCGCGCCGGCCGATGTGCCTTGATGCGCGTCAACTCCGCGATCCGACGCAAGTCGATCGGAAATCGATGCCCCTCGGCTTGCGCAACCGGCCCGCGCGGAGTTGAATCGGGGGGGGATGCACCAGAACAACCCAACGCATCGGGCGCCGGGTCCGTCCCGGTGATGGGGAGGCGAAATGACAACGACCGAGCTGCTGGCCGCACGGCTGGCCCATGATTCGCCGGAGGCGCTTGCCGCGACCGCGGCCGACGACACCATCACGTGGTGGAATGACGCCGCGCAGGCGTTGTTCGGCTACCGCAGCGACGAGGCCATCGGACGCCGGCTCGGCGAGTTGCTGCTGCCGGCCGGCGTGACCGAGCCGCAGCACGACGGCCGCAGCCGCGAGGCGGTGCGCCGCTGCAAGGACGGCTCGCTGATCTACGTGCTCGCCTCGTCGCGCCGGCTGGACGACGCGTCGGGCGGTCCGTCCCATGTGCACAGCATGGCCGACGTGACCCACATGAAGGTCGCCCGCGACGCCCGCCTGATCGACACCCGCTACCGCGAGCTGCTGGAATCGACCCCCGATGCCATCGTGATCGTCAACGACATCGGCCGCATCGTGTTCGTCAACGGCCAGGCCGAAGCGGTCTTCGGCTACGGGCGCGACGAACTGTCCGGCCGCGTGCTCGAACAATTGATGCCGCCGCGCTACCGCGCCGCGCACGGCGCGCATCTGACGCGCTACCTCGCGCAGTCGCGCACGCGCGAGATGGGCGTCGGGCTGGAGCTGTACGGGCTGCGCAAGAACGGCGAGGAATTCCCGGTCGAGATCAGCCTGAGCCCGCTGGAGACCGATGCCGGTCGCATGGGCATGAGCGCGATCCGCGACATGACCTACCGGCGCAAGGCCGAGCAGAAGTTCCGCGGCCTGCTCGAATCCGCCCCCGACGCGATCGTGATCGTCGACCACAACGGCCGCATCCTGCTGGTGAACACGCAGACCGAGCGGCTGTTCGGCTACCCGCGCGCCGAACTGCTCGGCGAGCCGATCGAGGTGCTGGTGCCCGAGCGCTTCCGGGCGCTGCACCCGGGCCACCGGCAGCAGTTCTTCGCCGACCCGAAGGTGCGGCCGATGGGCGCCGGGCTCGAGCTGCAGGGCCGCCGGCGCGACGGCTCGGAGTTCCCGGTCGAGATCAGCCTGAGCCCGCTGGAGACCGAGGACGGCACGCTGGTCAGCGGCTCGATCCGCGACATCTCCGAACGACGCCGCGTCGAGCATGCGCTGCAGGAGAAGAACGTCGAGCTCGAACGCGCGAACCAAGCCAAGGACAAGTTCCTCGCGACGATGAGCCACGAGCTGCGCACGCCGCTGAACGCGGTGATCGGCTTCACCGGGCTGCTGCTGATGAAGCTGCCGGGCCCGCTGACCGCCGACCAGGAGAAGCAGCTGGCGATGGTGCAGTCCAGCGCCAAGCACCTGCTGTCGCTGATCAACGACCTGCTCGACCTCGCGAAGATCGACGCCGGCAACGTGCAGATGCAGTTCAAGCCGGTCGCCTGCCGCTCGCTGGTGGAGGAAGTCGCCGCGACGCTGCGCCCGGCGGCCGAGGCCAAGGGCCTGCGGTTGTTGGTGCAGCTGCCGGCGCAGGAGGTGTCGGTCGACACCGACCAGCGCGCGCTGCAGCAGATCCTGATCAACCTGGTGAGCAATGCCGTCAAGTTCACCGACAGCGGCACGGTGACCGTCGTGCTGGACAGCCAACCCGCGAGCGGCGTGTCGCTGTCGGTCACCGACACCGGGCCGGGCATCGGCGCCGACGAGCAGGCGCGGCTCTTCCAGGCCTTCACGCGCGTGGGCAGCGCGACCGCGCGCAGCCGCATCGAAGGCACCGGCCTCGGGCTCTACCTGAGCCGCAAGCTGGCCGAACTGCTGGGCGGGCGCATCGAGCTCGACAGCGAGCCGGCGCGCGGCAGCCGCTTCACGTTGTCGCTGCCGCGGTCATGAGCGCGCGCGTGCTGATCGTCGAAGACAACGCGATCAACCGCGAGTTGATGGACTACCTGCTGCGCGCGTTCGGCTTCGAGACGATGAAGGCGGCCGACGGCGCCGTGGGGCTGGAGATCGCCCGCCGCGAGCGGCCCGACCTGATCCTGTGCGACATCCAGATGCCGGTGCTCGACGGCCCGGGGTTCGCGCGCGAGGCGAAGGCCGACCCGGTGCTGCACGGCACCCCGCTGGTCGCGGTGACCGCGTTCGCGATGGTGGGCGACCGCGACCGGCTGCTGGCGCTGGGCTTCGACGGCTACATCGCGAAGCCGCTGGAGCCGCTGGCCTTCATCCAGGCCGTCAACGCCTCGCTGCCGGCGGCGCTGCGCGCCAACGGCCCGGCGCAGCCGCCGCCGGCGTACACCAGCCTGCCGCCGAGCGGCATGACGGTGCTGGTGCTCGACGACTCGCAGGTCAACCTGCAGCTCAAGCGCGACCTGCTGCAGCCGCACGGCTACACCGTCGTGACGGCCGACACGCCGGCGCAGGCGCTGCGGCTCGCGCGCGAGCACCGGCCGGCGCTGATCATCTCGGACGTCGGCATGTCCGAAGGCAGCGGCTTCGACTTCATCCGCGACGTGAAGGCCGATGCGCAGCTGCGCGACATCCCGTTCATCTTCCTGTCGTCCACGCACTGGAACGAGGCCTCGCGGACGCTCGGCCTGCAGCTCGGCGCGTTCCGCTACCTGCTGCGCCCGCTGGAGCCGCAGGTGCTGCTCGCCGAGATCGAAGCCTGCCTGCCGCAGCACTGAACGCCCCCATGCCCCTTCAATACGCCCGCCGCCTCAGCAGCCGCCAGCGCTCGGTCCAGGCCGACCGGCACCTGGGCGTGGCACTGACCTTCGTCGCCGGGGCCACCAATGCCGGCGCCTTCCTGGCGGTGCACCAGTACACC
Organism: Rhizobacter sp. SG703; assembly: GCF_012275445.1. Classification (GTDB taxonomy): domain Bacteria; phylum Pseudomonadota; class Gammaproteobacteria; order Burkholderiales; family Burkholderiaceae_C; genus Rhizobacter. Next base: position 517,806 of record NZ_JAAZQK010000004.1, read on the forward strand.
TCGCACATGACGGGCATCCTGTCGGCGATGGCCGACCACCTGGTGCTCGGCATGTGGGACGTCGTCGCGGCCGGCCTGGGCGCCCTGCTGGCCTTCACCGCGGGCGCTGCCTGTTCGGCGCTGCTGGTGAACCTCGGCCGCCGCCATCAGTTGCACAGCGAGTTCGCCGGTCCGCTGCTGCTGGAGGCCGCGCTGCTGCTGGCTTTCGGCCTGCTGGGCAGCCGGCTGGCGGAGCTGCGCAGCTACTTCGTGCCGCTCACCGTGATGCTGCTGTGTTTCACGATGGGGCTGCAGAACGCGCTGGTCACCAAGCTGTCCCGGGCGGAGATCCGCACCACCCACGTCACCGGCATCGTCACCGACATCGGCATCGAACTCGGGAAGCTGGCCTACTGGAACCGCTCCCGGTCGCTCGACGGGGTCCTGCGGGTGGAGGCCAACCGCGACCGCCTCGGCCTGCTGGGCCTGCTGCTGCTGAGCTTCTTCTGCGGCGGCGTGGCCGGCGCGTGGGGATTCAACCGGCATGGCTACGTCGCGACCGTGCCGTTGGCCGCGCTGCTCGGCGCGGTGGCGGTCCCGACGGCCTGGGACGACGTCGTCGGCTGGTGGCGGCGCCATCGGAAAGCTTGACATCCGTCAAGCCGCGGATCGGCGTCCCTGCCTATCCTCGTGCCGATGAAATCGACAAGCCCGATCGGCGGGAGCACATGAACGAAGCTTCCGACGTCCCGACGAAGCGGCAGGAGCGCACCGTGGTGCTCGTGTCGCTGGCGGTGATCGCACCGGTGCTGGCGGTCGGCGTCGTCGGCGGCTACGGCTTCCTCGTGTGGATCTACCAGCTCTTCGCGGGCCCGCCCGGCAGTTGAGCATGCACCCCCCCGAACTTCACATCGCGAGCCTGGTCGTCCATTCGACGCCGGCTCGCGCCGCCGCGCTGGCGGCCACGCTGTCGACCCTGCCGCAGGCCGTCGTCCATGCAGTGGGCGCCAACGGCAAGCTGGTCGTCACGCTGGAAGCCGACGGCGCCGCGCAGATGGTCGCGCAGGTGCAGCAGATCCAACGCACCGATGGCGTCCTGTCGGCAGCGCTGGTCTACCAGCATGCCGACACCCTGGATTCGATGAACGAGGAGATTTCCGATGCCGATCGCCCGCAGGGACTTCATCCGGCAGACGGCAGCGGCGAGCGCGGCTGCGGTCGCCGGCCTGCCACTGCCCGGCCTGACGGCCACCCCGACGGACAACGCTGAGCTGAAGTGGTCCAAGGCCCCGTGCCGCTTCTGCGGCACCGGCTGCGGCGTCACCGTCGCGGTCAAGGACAACCGCGTCGTCGCGACGCACGGCGATCTCGAGGCCGAGGTCAACAAGGGCCTGAACTGCGTCAAGGGCTACTTCCTGTCGAAGATCATGTACGGCGAGGACCGGCTGACGCGCCCGCTGATGCGCATGAAGGACGGCAAGTACGCGAAGGACGGCGAGTTCCAGCACGTCTCCTGGGACCAGGCCTTCGACGAGATGGCGCGGCAGTTCAAGCGGGTGCTGAAGGAGAAGGGGCCGACCGCGGTCGGCATGTTCGGCTCCGGGCAATGGACGGTGTGGGAAGGCTATGCGGCGCTGAAGCTGATGAAGGCCGGCTTCCGCTCGAACAACCTCGACCCGAACGCCCGCCACTGCATGGCCTCGGCGGCCGTCGGCTTCATGCGCACCTTCGGCGCCGACGAGCCGATGGGCTGCTACGACGACATCGAGGCCGCCGACGCGTTCGTGCTGTGGGGCTCGAACATGGCCGAGATGCACCCGATCCTGTGGACGCGCGTGACCGACCGGCGCCTCACCGGCAAGGACGTCAAGGTGGCGGTGCTGTCGACCTTCGAGCACCGTTCGTACGAGCTGGCCGACCTGGACCTCACCTTCACGCCGCAGACCGACCTGGCGATCCTGAACTACATCGCGCACTACATCATCTCGACCGGCCGGGTGAACCGCTCGTTCGTCGAGAAGCACACCACGTTCAAGCTCGGCAACGCCGACATCGGCTACGGCCTGCGGCCGGAGCACCCGCTGCAGAAGGCGGCGAAGAACGCCAACGCCGCCGGCGGCTCGAAGCCGATGAGCTTCGACGAATTCGCGAAGTTCGTCGCCACCTACGACCTCGAGTACACCGCGAAGCTGAGCGGCGTGCCGAAGAACCGCCTGCAGGCGCTGGCCGAGCTGTACGCCGACCCGAAGGTGAAGGTGATGTCGTTCTGGACCATGGGCTTCAACCAGCACACCCGCGGGGTCTGGGCGAACAACATGGTCTACAACATCCACCTGCTCACCGGCAAGATCGCGACGCCGGGCAACAGCCCGTTCTCGCTGACCGGCCAGCCGTCGGCCTGCGGCACCGCGCGCGAGGTCGGCACCTTCGCGAACCGGCTGCCGGCCGACATGGTGGTCACCAACCCCAAGCACCGCGCGCACGCCGAAGAGATCTGGAAGCTGCCCGACGGCACCATCCCCGACGTGCCCGGCTACCACGCGGTGCTGCAGAACCGCATGCTCAAGGACGGCAAGCTCAACGCCTACTGGGTGATGGTCAACAACAACATGCAGGCCGGCGCCAACCTGACGCAGGAAGGCTACCCGGGCTACCGCAACCCCGACAACTTCGTCGTGGTGTCCGACGCCTACCCGACCGTCACCGGGCTGGCCGCCGACCTGATCCTGCCGGCCGCGATGTGGGTCGAGAAGGAAGGCGCCTATGGCAACGCCGAGCGGCGCACCCACTTCTGGCACCAGCTGGTCGGCCCGCCGGGCGAGGCGAAGTCCGACCTGTGGCAGCTGATGGAGTTCTCCAAGCGCTTCAAGATCGAGGAGGTCTGGCCGGCCGAGCTGATCGCGAAGAAGCCGGAGTACCGCGGCAAGACCTTGTTCCAGGTGCTGTTCGAGAACGGCCAGGTCAACGCCTTCCCGGCCTCGCAGGTCGAGGCCGGCTATGCGAACGACGAGGCGAAGGCCTTCGGGTTCTATCCGCAGAAGGGACTGTTCGAGGAGTACGCGAGCTTCGGCCGCGGCCACGGCCACGACCTGGCGCCGTTCGACCGCTACCACCAGGTGCGCGGGCTGCGCTGGCCGGTGGTCGACGGCAAGGAGACGCGCTGGCGCTACAAGGAAGGCTCGGACCCCTACGTGAAGCCGGGCAGCGACTGGCAGTTCTACGGCAACCCGGACGGCAAGGCGGTGATCTTCGCGTTGCCGTACGAGCCGCCGCCGGAGGTGCCCGACCGCGACTTCCCGTTCTGGCTGTCGACCGGCCGCGTGCTGGAGCACTGGCACTCGGGCTCGATGACGCGCCGGGTGCCCGAGCTGCATGCCGCGGTGCCGAACGCCGTCTGCTACATGCACCCGGACGACGCGAAGGCGCTGGGCGTGCGGCGCGGCGACGAGATCGAGGTCGCCTCGCGCCGCGGCGCGATGCGCACGCGGGTCGAGACGCGCGGGCGCAACAAGCCGCCGCGCGGGCTGGTGTTCGTGCCATGGTTCGATGCCAGCCAGCTGATCAACAAGGTCACGCTGGACGCCACCGACCCGATCTCGTTCCAGACCGATTTCAAGAAGTGCGCGGTGCGCATCGCGAAGGTCGCCGCGGCGTGAGGCACAGGAAGAACCCATGAATGCACTCCGATTGCTGGCGCGGTCATGCGCCCTGGCCTGCGCGCTGGCTTGCGCGGCCGCCGCCGCGGCCCCGCCGCTGCTGCAGGACGCGATGCGCGGCCCGACCCCGATCCTCGACAACGCGGTGCCGCCGCGGCTGGCCAATGCGGTCAACGACGACCAGCGCCGCACGCGCAACTACGACATGCAGCCGCCGATCGTCCCGCACCGGGTCGACGGCTACCAGGTCGACCGCAACTTCAACAAGTGCCTGGACTGCCACGCCCGCGCCCGCACCGGATTCAGCCAGGCGGTGCCGGTGAGCGTCACGCACTACATCGACCGCAGCGGCAAGGTGCTGGCGCAGATCTCGACGCGCCGCTACTTCTGCCAGCAGTGCCACGTGGCGCAGGAGCCGGTGCGTCCGCTGGTGGCCAACACCTTCGAGGACGTCGACACGGTGCTGCGCAAGGCCGCCGCCGCCCCCCAACGCTGACCGGAGGCCTGCCGTGCGCCACCTGCTGATCCGCTTCTGGACCATCCTCGCCCGCCCGAGCGTGCACTACAGCCTGGGCGTCCTGCTGCTGGCTGGCTTCATCGCCGGCGTGACGTTCTGGGGCGCCTTCAACACCGCGATGGAGGCCACCAACACCGAGGCCTTCTGCACCGGCTGCCACGAGATGCGCGACAACGTGTTCGCCGAGCTGAAGAGCACCATCCACTACACCAACCGCTCCGGCGTGCGCGCGGTGTGCTCGAACTGCCACGTGCCGCACGAGTGGACCCACAAGATCGCCCGCAAGATGCAGGCGTCGAAGGAGGTCTGGGGCAAGGTGTTCGGCACCATCGACACGCCGGAGAAGTTCCAGGCCAAGCGGCTGGAGCTGGCACGCCACGAATGGGCCCGTTTCAAGGCCAACGATTCGCTGGAATGCCGCAACTGCCACAACTACGACTCGATGGACTTCACGCGCCAGAGCGTGCGCGCGCAGGCCATGCACTCGACCCACCTGGCCAGCAAGGACAAGACCTGCATCGATTGCCACAAGGGCATCGCGCACCGGCTGCCGCACATCCCGCCCGGCGAGGCACCGACCGACACGCCGGGGCAGCAGGTGCCGAAGGCCGGGCAGGCGGCGCAGGCCGAAGCCGGCGGCGCCGCCGCCGCACGCTGACGGCCCGGCCCCAGCGCCCGCCTCGACGCCGGCCTCAACGCAATTGCGCCTGGATCCGCCGCACGAAGGCCGGGTCGGCACTGCCCAGCTGCGTGGTGCGCCCGGCAACGCGGCCGCGCGCATCCAGCAGCACCAGCAGGCTGGTGTGGTTGTAGTCGCCGTCGGGCAGCGCGCGAAAACGGATGCCCAGCAGCGCGGCCAGCTTGCGCGCGCCGGCCGCGTCGGTGCGGGCCAGCGTCCAGTGCGTGCGATCGAGTCCCCGTTCGTCGGCGGTGCGCCGCAGCACCTGCACGGTGTCGCGTTCCGGGTCGAAGCTCACCATCAGCACGCCGACGCGTTCGCGCTCGGCCGGGGCCAGTGCCGCCTGCGTGTCGCGCAGCGCGTCGACCAGCATCGGACAGACGAACTGGCACGAGGTGTAGAACATCGTGACGAGCATCGGGTGGCCCTGGCCGGCATCGAGCGCGATGGCCCGGCCGTCCTGGTCGGTCAGCGGCAGCTCGAGCTGGTAGACCGAATCGCCCGGCCAACGCGGTGCGGCGCCCGCCGAGGCGGCACAGGCCAGCAGCGTGGCCAGCAAGGTTCTTCTCAACATCAGTGTTTCTCCTTCAGGTCGGGGGCCTGCGGACGCACGCAGCGAAAGCCGAGGCTGCGCGTGCTGTTCGAGGCGTCGAGGGATGACAGCAGGGCCACGCGCATCAGCACCGCGTAGTTCTCCCGCTGTTGCAGGTCGATGGCGCCGGCGCCGCAGAACTGCAGCTTGTCGGGGTCGTCGGCGGAGCGGCTGTCGGGGTTGACCAGCAGCGCGTTGAAGTCGTCCACCCACTCCCACACCAGGCCGTGCAGGTCGCGCACGCCATACGCATTGGGCGGGCCGCCGACGGCCGGCAGCGCCTGCGTCGCCGGCCGCGAATACCACGCCAGGATGCGCGCGCGCCACGCGGGGTCGGCGCGCGCATCGACGCGGGTCTCGTCGGCCGCCGCCACGTACTCCCACTCGGGCCAGCTGGGCAGCCGGCCGCCTTCGCTTTCGCAGAAGGCCTGGGCGGCGAACCAGCTGAGCCCGGTGGCCGGCTGGTCGGCTCGCCAGCCGTCGCCGGGCGTGACCGGGTCGCGCCAGCCGCTCAGGTAGTCGGCATCGGCGAAGACCGTGGCGACGCGCCCGCGCTGCCACTGCGGCTGCGCGACGACGAAGCGCTGCAATTCGCCCACCGTGACCGGCGTCGCGCGCATCGCGAAGGCCGCGATGGCTTGCGGCTGCTGCTGCGCATCGCGTGCCAGCACGCTCGCGAGCGTGCCGGCCGGAATGTCGACATACGCCGCCGTCTGCGCTGCGCACGGCAGCGCGATGCAGCAGGCGCAGGCGGCGATCCAGGCCGTCGTGCCCACGTCAGTGCTCGGCGACCGTCGCCGCCACCGGCTTGGCGGCGCGCACGCGCTTCACATCGTCGGTCAGGATGCGCCCGCCCGGGTTGCCCCAGCTGTTGAGCACGTAGGTGAGGATGTTGGCGACCTCGTCGTCGTTGAGCTGCACCATCGACGGCATCACCGAGTCGTAGTCGCCGCCGTTCACCTTCAGCTTGCCGTTCAGCCCGTGCAGCACGATGCCGATCGCGCGCGCCGGGTCGGCCGCGAGGTAGTCGGACCGTGCCAGCGGCGGAAACACGCCCGGCAGTCCGGCGCCGTTGGCCTGGTGGCACACCGAGCAGGTCCCGGCGAACAGCGACTCGCCGGCACGCACCTGGTCCTGCAGCGTCAAGGTGCCGGCCGCGGCCGCCTGCGTCGCGGTGGCGACCGCATTCATGTTCGGCTGGGAGCGGTCGCCCAGGTACACCGAGTCGAGTTCCTTGCCGGAGTACAGCGACTTGTCCTCCGGCCCGCTGACCTTCAGGATCGCGAGCGCCCCCTTGTTGAACGCGCGGAAGATCGAATGATCGACCAGCACGTAGCTGCCGGGCACGCGGGTCGTGAACTTCACCACCGCCGCGCCGCCGGCCGGGATCAGCGTGGTCTGCACGTTCTTCTGCACGTTGCTGCCGCCCTCGTAGCGCACCTCGTCGAAGATGGCGCCGATCACGTGGAAGCTGGACACCAGGTTCGGCCCGCCGTTGCCGACGAACAGCCGCACCGTCTCGCCGGTCTTCGCGGTGATCGCCTTGTCGCCGGTCAGCGCGCCTTCGGCGCCGTTGAACAGCACGTAGGTCGGCCGCTCGTCGATGGCCTTCTCCATGTCGAACGGCTGCAGCCCCTTCTCTCGGTACTTGCCGCCGGTGTAGAAGTCGCCCTGCATCACGTAGTACTCGTGGTCCACCGGCGGCAGCCCCTGCGGCGGCTCGACCAGGATCAGCCCGTACATGCCGTTGGCCACGTGCATGCCGACCGGCGCGGTCGCGCAGTGGTAGACGTAGATGCCTTCGTTGAGCGCCTTGAACGTGAACTGCGACGCATGGCCCGGCGCGGTGAAGCTGGACGCCGCCCCGCCGCCGGGGCCGGTGACGCCGTGCAGGTCGATGTTGTGCGGCATCTTGCTGCCCGGGTGGTTCTTCAGGTGGAACTCCACCGTGTCGCCCTGGCGCACGCGGATGAAGCTGCCGGGCACGGTGCCGCCGAAGGTCCAGAACGTGTACGACACGCCTTCGGAAATCGGCATCTCCTTCTCGATCACCTCGAGCTCGACAATGACCTTGGCGGGCGTGCTGCGATGGATCGGCGGCGGCACGTTGGGCGGGCTGGTCAGCACCGCGTGGATGGGCGCGCCCTGGGGCGGCCCGAAGTCGCCGGTTTTCGGCACGGCTTTCTGCGCCGAGCCCGCGGCGTGCGCCAGGCCCAGGGTGCAGGCCAGCAGTGCGGCGGCCGTCGCTGTCTTGAGGATGTTGGTCATGCTGTGATCCGGTACGGATGCGTCCCTCCATCGGGACGGCATGACAGTAGGGGCGCGTCGCCGGCGAGGGTTTGTGTTCGGTCAAGGAAGGCGACGGGGGCCGCGCGGTCGACGCCACCTTGACTTGCGTCAAGACCCTGCCGCGGTCGCACTCCTACTCTAGATGTATCTGCGATGCATCTTTCTTGCAACGCATCCACGCCAGGAGATTCCCGCATGTCCCCGTCCCAGGTTTCCGCCCCATCCCTTGCCGTCATCGACGTCCGCCCGATCCCGCGGCACGAACGCCACGCGCTGATCTTCTCGACCTTCAGGAAGCTGCCGGTCGGCAGGTCGATGCAACTGGTGAACGACCACGACCCGCAGCCGCTGCAGCACCAGTTCCATGCCGAGATGCCCGGCGCCTTCAGCTGGGAGTACGTGCAGGCGGGCCCCGACCTCTGGCGCGTGCGCATCACACGGCAGGCCGTGCCGGACCGCCATGCCGCCGGCGGCTGCTGCGGCGGCTGCGGCGGCGCGGCCTGATCCCTCCCCAGGTTTCCCCAAGGAGCACTCCATGAACCCCTCGCATCGCCTGTGGCGCTGGCTGGCACTGACCTTCGTGCTGTCCTTCGGCGCGCTCGGCTTCCTCGGCTACCAGATCCACCTGGCGGCCCCTCCCATTCCCGCATCGGTGGTCGATGCCGACGGCCGCACGCTGTTCACCGGCGCGCAGATCCAGGCCGGCCAGCAGGTCTGGCTCGCCTCGGGCGGCCAGCAGCAAGGCACGGTCTGGGGCCATGGCGCCTACGTGGCGCCCGACTGGTCGGCCGACTGGCTGCACCGCGAGGCGTCGGCGCTGCAGGCGCTTCGCCTCGACCAGCACGTGCAGGCGCAGCCGACGCTGTCGAGCGCTGACCGCGCCGCGATCGCCGTCACCTTGCGCGAGGAGATGCGGCACAACGGCTACGACGAGACGAGCGGCGTGCTGAAGGTGTCGAACGACCGCGCGCTGGCGATCCGGCGCGTCGCGAGCCACTACGACAGCCTGTTCGGCAGCGACCCGGCACTCGCCGAACTGCGCAGCCAGTACGCGATGCGCGCCGGCAACGTTCCCGACGCCGCCGACCGCCAGGCGCTGACGGCCTTCTTCTTCTGGAGCTCGTGGGCCGCGGCCACCGACCGCCCCGGCGAGACCTCCCTGTCGTACACCAGCAACTGGCCGCACGAGCCGCTGGTGGGCAACACGCTGACCGGCACCGCGGCCATGTGGTCGATGGCGAGCATCGTGCTGCTGATCGCCGGCATCGCCGCGATGGTCTGGTTCCATGGCAGCCGCGAGCACGAGGCCGATCCGGTGCCGCCGGCCGCCGACCCCTTCCTGCAGGTGGTGGCCACCCCGTCGATGAAGGCGACCCGCAAGTACTTCTTCGCGGTGGTGGGCCTGCTGCTGCTGCAGATCGGCATGGGCGCCATCACGGCCCACTATGCGGTCGAGGGCGATGCATTCTTCGGCCTGCCGCTGGCCGAGGTGCTGCCGTATGTCGTGAGCCGCACCGTGCACACGCAGGTCGGCATCTTCTGGATCGCCACCGCCTGGCTGGCCACCGGCCTGTACATCGCCCCGTTGCTGTCCGGCACCGAACCGCGCTTCCAGAAGCTCGGCGTCGACGTGCTGTTCTGGGCGCTGATCGCCATCGTGGTCGGCTCCACCGCCACCGGCTGGCTCGGCACGCTGCAGCACCGCGGCGTGGACTTCAGCTTCTGGATCGGCAACCAGGGCCTCGAATTCACCAGCATGGGCCGCGTCTGGCAGCTGCTGCTGTTCGTCGGCCTGCTGTTCTGGCTGCTGCTGCTCGGCCGCGCGCTGTGGCCGGCGCTGAAGAAGCCGTCGGAGACCCGCGGGCTGATCGCGATGGTGTTCCTGTCGGCGGCCTGCATCGGCGGCTTCTATTCCAGTTCGCTGATGTGGGGCCAGCACACCCACTACTCGATGGTCGAGTACTGGCGCTGGTGGCTGGTGCACCTGTGGGTCGAAGGCTTCTTCGAGGTCTTCGCCACCGCGGTGGTCGCACTGATCTTCACGCGGCTGGGCCTGGTCTGCGCCGCGAGCGCCAACCGCGCGATCGTCGCCGAGACCATCGTGTTCCTGTTCGGCGGCATCCTGGGCACGCTGCACCACCTGTACTTCACCGGCACGCCGACCTCGGTGATCGCCGTCGGCGCGGTGTTCTCCGCGCTCGAGGTCGTGCCGCTCGCGATGCTCGGGCTGGAGGCCCTGCAGACCTGGCGCCGTTCGAAGCGTGCGCCGTGGCTGGCAGCCTACCGCTGGCCGATCATGTGCTTCGTCGCGGTCGGGTTCTGGAACACGGTCGGTGCCGGCGTGCTCGGCTTCGCGATCAACCCGCCGGCCTCGCTGTACTACGTGCAGGGCCTGAACATGACGGCCGCCCACGGGCACGCGGCGCTGTTCGGCGTCTACGGCATGCTGGGCATCGGGCTGATGCTGTTCTGCCTGCGCGGCCTGTATGCGCGGCACCTGCATGCCGACCGCCTGCTGGCACCGGCGTGGTGGGGCATGAATGCGGGCCTCGCGATGATGGTCTTCCTGTCGCTGCTGCCGGCCGGCATCTGGCAGGCCTGGGCCAGCATCGACCAGGGCATGTGGTTCGCGCGCTCGCCGGCCGTCGTGCATTCGAAGGTGATGGAAACGCTGGTGTGGTTGCGCGTGCCCGGCGACCTGGTGTTCGCCGGCGGCGCGCTGCTGCTGGCGGTGTATGCGTGGCGGCTGCTGCGCCGCCCGGCTGCCGACGCGGCAGCGCTGGCGTCCGCGCGGGCGGTGCAGCCATGAGGCTCAGCGGCTTCACCGACTACAGCCTGCGCGTGCTGATCTACCTCGCGGCGAAGCCCGGCCGGCAGGTCACGATCCGCGAGATCGCCGGCTCGTTCGGCATCTCGGCCCACCACCTGACCAAGGTGGTCTGGTTCCTCGGACAGCACGGCTGGCTGAGCACCGTGCGCGGACGCGGCGGCGGCATCGCGCTGGGGCGACCGGCCGCCGAGATCGGCGTCGGCACGGTGGTGCGGGCGACCGAGGCGCAGACCCGGGCCGGCGACTGCTTCGGCCAGCAGCCCGACGCCTGCCGCATCGCGCGGATCTGCGCGCTGCGCGGCGTGCTGCACGACGCGCTGGAGGCGTTCTACGCCGCGCTCGACCGCAGCACGCTGGCCGACCTGGTCCGCAACGCGCCGGCGCTCGCCGAGGTGTTGTTCGTGCGGTCGCCGCCAGGCGCGCTGCAGGCGGGGTGCGCATGAACGCCGCCGCCATCGACTTCGACGGTCCCGAGGCGCTGCGCAAGCCGTTGCAGGCCGCGCTGGCGCGGGTCGTCGATCCCGAGCTCGCGCTGTCGATCACCGACCTGGGCCTGGTCTACGGGCTGCACGTGGACGATGCCGGCGCGCGGGTGCGGATGACGATGACGTCGCCGGCCTGCCCGGTGATCGACCTGATCGTCGAAGACGTCGAGAACGAACTCGACCGCGTGCTGCCGGCCGGCTGTGCGATCGCGGTCGAGGTGTGCTGGGAGCCCGCATGGACACCGGACCGGATGAGCGAGCGGGCCCGCCGCTTCCTGCAGCGGTGAACGCACGGGCATCGGGTCTCGCCCGGCTGGCCCTGGCGCTGCTGGTCGCCGTGTCGCTGGTGGCCGCGGTGGCCGCCGGGCTGCTGCGGGCGGGTTGGCTGCAGGGGGCGTGGCTGCCGGAAGGCCCGGGGCCGCTGGCGCTCGGCCAGCATGCCGCGCTGATGCTGTCGGGCCTGCTCGGCACCACGATCGCGATCGAGCGTGCGGCCGCGCTGAAGCAAGGCTGGGCCTTCCTCGCGCCATGGGCCTCGGGGTTGGGCAGCCTCGCGCTGCTGGCCGGCCTGGACAGCGTGGGCGGCTGGCTGGGCGTGGTCGCGGCCGCGCTGTTCGTCGGCGCCAGCGCCGCGGTGTCGGCGCGCCAGTGGGCCGTGCATTCGGCGCTGCTGCTGCCCGCGGCCGTCGCGTGGCTGGTCGGCAACCTGTTGTTCGCGCTCGGCCAGCCCACCGAGACGACGCTGCCGTGGTGGTTTGCCTTCATCGTGCTGACCGTCGCGGCCGAGCGCCTGGAGATGGCCCGGCTGATGCGCCACCACCCGGCGGCGCAGGCGGTGCTGGTGGTCCTGCTGCTGGGCCTGCTGGCCGCGGCGGCCCTGACCGGCCGCCGGCCGTTCGAAGCCGGCGTGCTGTACGGCGGCACGCTGGTCGCGCTGGCGACGTGGCTGCTGCGCTTCGACATCGCCCGCCGCACCTGGCATGCCCATGGCCTGGCCCGCTACATGGCGGTGAGCCTGCTGGCCGGCTACGTGTGGCTCGCGGTGGCCGGCGTGGCCTGGATCGGCGTCGCCTGGGGTTGCCCGGGCCGCGACTGGGCGCTGCATGCGCTCGGGCTGGGGTTCATCTTCAGCATGGTGATGGGTCACGCGCCGGTGATCCTGCCGGCGGTCGCGCGGGTGAAACTGCGCTTCGGCCCGTGGTTCTACCTGCCGCTGGCCCTGTTGCACGGCTCGCTGCTGCTGCGCCTGCCGGGCAGCCTGGTCGATCCCTCCTGGCGCAGCGTCGGCACAGCCGTGAATGCCGCCGCGCTCGCGCTGTTCATGGTGACCCTGGCCGGATCGGCACTGGCCTGGCACCGCCCCTTGCATCGGAGGCCACGATGCCGCTGATTCCGCTCGAAGATCCCCGCCCCGCCCGCGTCGACCCGCGCAGCTTCGCGCTGTGGGCGCTCGGCTTCCGGCCGTTCTACCTGCTGGCCGGCGGCTTCGCGTCGCTGTCGATCGGCCTGTGGGCGCTGCAGTTCGCCGGCTGGTTGCCGCATGCCTACCTGTCGGGGCCGGCGTGGCATGCGCACGAGATGCTGTTCGGCTTCGCGCTGGCGGTGGTGGTGGGCTTCCTGTTCACCGCCGGCCGCAACTGGACCAACCGGCCGACCCCGACCGGCGGCGGCCTGGCCGCGCTGGCCCTGCTGTGGGTGGCCGGGCGCGTGCTGGTGCTGACGCCGTTCGGCTGGACCGCCGCGCTGGTGGACAGCGCGTTCGCGCCGGCCGCCGCCATCGCGTTGGCCGTTCCGTTCCATGCCGCGCGCAACCGGCGCAACTACTTCTTCGTCGGCCTGCTCCTGCTGCTGGGCGCGGCGAACTTCTCGATGCACCTGTCGCAGCTCGGCGTACTGGACCTGCCGCCGCTCGCCAGCCTGCAGGTCGCGCTCGACGCGGTGCTGTTCATCATGGCGGTGATGGCAGGCCGGGTGGTGCCGATGTTCACCAACAACGGCGTGCCGGGCGCCGGTGCGCAGCGCGAGCCGCGCGTCGAACGGGTCGCGCTGGGCGCGGTGCTGGCGTTGCTGGCGGTCGACCTGCTGCCGCTGCCGCCGCTCGCGCTGGTGGGCGTCGCGCTGCTCGGCGCGCTGGCACATGCGCTGCGCTGGGCGCTGTGGCGTCCGTGGAAGACGCTGCGCACGCCGCTGGTGTGGGTGCTGCACGCCGCCTATGCATGGATCCCGCTGCACCTGGCGCTGCGCGCCTGCGCCGCGCTCGGCTGGACCAGCCCGTCGCTCGCGACCCATGCGCTGACCGCCGGCGCCCTCGGCGGCCTGGTGATCGGCATGATGAGCCGCACCAGCCGCGGCCACACCGGCCGGCCGCTGCGCGCCGACCGCATCGACGTCGCCTGCTACCTGCTGGTGCTGGGCGCCGCGCTGCTGCGCGTGCTGCTGCCGTGGGCCTGGCCGGCGTGGACGTTGGTGGCGGTGCTGGCCTCGGCCGGGCTGTGGTCGGCGGGGTTCGCGCTGTTCGTGTTTCACTACGCACCGTTCCTCGTTCGCGCGCGGCTCGACGGCCGTGCCGGCTGACCCCATGGACTACGCCACCGTCAAGCTGATCCACCAGGGCGCCGTGGCGCTGTCGTTCGCCGGCTTCTTCGTGCGGGGCCTCGCCGCGCTGGCCGGCGCGGGCTGGGTGCGCGGCCGCGCCGCGCGCTCGCTGCCGCACCTGGTCGATTCGGTGCTGCTGCTGTCGGCATTGACGCTCGCGTGGATGCTGCGCATCCACCCCGGCTCGGCGCCCTGGCTGGCCGCCAAGGTGGCCGGCCTCGTGCTCTACATCGGGCTGGGTGTCGTCGCGCTGCGCCCGGGGCTGCCGTGGCGCTGGCGCGCCGCCGCGTGGATCGCGGCGCTGCTGTGCTTCGGCTACATCGTGTCGGTCGCGATCACGAAAAACCCGCTCGGCGTGCTGTCGCTCGCACAGCCCGGCGCTTGACAACGGTCAAGCCCGGTACGTTCCACGCTGGCTATCGTCGATCCTTCACCCTCCCGATCGCCATGCACTCTTCCATCGCCCCCGCCGACACACTGCAAGACACCCTCGCACGCAGTGGCCTTGCGCCGCTGCGCCTTGGCGGCCGCTCGCTGCTGCCGATCGTCCAGGGCGGCATGGGCGTGGGCATCTCCGCGCATCGCCTGGCGGGCACGGTGGCGAGCCTGGGCGCGCTCGGCACGATCTCGTCGGTCGACCTGCGGCGCCTGCACCCGGACCTGATGGAGCGCACGCACAACCTGCCGATCGGCACCGCGTGGGCGACCGCCGCGGCGAAAGCGGCCATCAACGAAGCCAACCTGGTGGCGCTGGACCGCGAGATCCACGCGGCGCGCGCGCTCGCGAACGGACGCGGGCTGCTCGCGATCAACGTGATGCGCGCCGTCGGCGAGTACGCGGCCTCGGTGACCTGCGCGCTGCAGTGCGGCATCGACGCGGTGGTCGTCGGCGCCGGGCTGCCGCTGGACCTGCCGGAGCTGGCGCGCGAGCATCCCCGCACGCTGCTGGTGCCGATCCTGTCGGACGCCCGCGGCGTGCAGCTGCTGCTGCGCAAGTGGGAGCGCAAGCAGCGCCTGCCCGACGCCATCGTGCTGGAGCACCCGGGCCTGGCCGGCGGGCACCTCGGCGCGGCGCGCATCAGCGACCTGCACGACCCGCGCTTCGACTTCGACACCGTGATCCCGCAGGTGCTGGGCTTCCTGCGCGAGCATGGCGTCGAGAAGGAGATCCCGCTGATCGCGGCCGGCGGCGTGCGCAGCTTCGCCGACATCGCGCGACTGCAGTCGCTCGGCGCGGCCGCGGTGCAGCTGGGCACGCCCTTCGCCGTCACGACCGAAGGCGATGCCCATGCGGGCTTCAAGCGCGTGCTGGCCGAGGCACGCGACGAGGACCTGGTCGAGTTCACCAGCGTGGCCGGCCTGCCGGCCCGCGCGGTCGCGACGCCGTGGCTGCGCAACTACCTGAAGGCCGAGCCGCGGCTGAAGGAGAACGCGCAGGTCAAGCCGCGTTGCACGCTGGCCTTCGACTGCCTCGCCCAGTGCGGCCTGCGCGACGGGCTGGCCGACTGGGGCCAGTTCTGCATCGACACGCAGCTGGCCGCCGCGCTGCGCGGCGACGTGCGCAAGGGCCTGTTCTTCCGCGGCGTCGGGCGGCTGCCGTTCGGCAGCGAGATCCGCAGCGTGCGCGAACTGATGGAGCGGTTGCTGACGCCCGCACCCGCCGCTGCCCCGGTCACACCCGCAGTCGCCGCCACCGCCGATTGAGCCTCGCGGTGCGGCGCCTGCCGGACGCACCGCACCGGCTGTGCTTCGCGGCCGCGGGCCTGCTGCTGGCGGTCGCCTCGCTCGGGTGGCTGGCGCTGCTGGCGGGGCCGCCGGGCATCGCGTCGCGCTGGGCGGTGGCCCCGCGCCACGCCCACGGGCTGCTGATGACGCTCGGCTTCCTGCCGCTCTACATGGCCGGCTTCCTGTTCACCGCCGGTCCGCGCTGGCTGCAGGTGCCGGCGCTGCCGGCGCGGCGGCTGCTCGCGCCGGTCGCCGCGATGGTGGTCGGCTGGTTCGCCGTGCTGGCCGGCATGCCGCTGGATGCGACCTTCCCGGCCGCCGGGATGGCCTCGGTCGCCGTCGGCTGGTCGAGCCTGTGCCTGCGCCTCGCGTCGTTGCTGCGCGCCAGCCGGGCGGCCGACAAGGCGCATGCCGCCGCGATCCTGGCCGCGTGCGGCGTCGGCGCCGCCGCGATGGCGCTCGCCGCCGTCGCGCTGGCGACCGGCGATGCCGCCGCGCTGGACGCGGCCCCGCCGCTCGCGCTGGGCGGCTTCGTGCTGCCGGTGTTCATCGCCGCATCGCACCGGATGCTGCCGTTCTTTCCTCGCAGGTCGGGCGGCTGGCTGGCGGCCGCCGTGCTGGTCGCCTGGTGCGGCGATGCCGTCGTCGGTGCGTGGCGGCCGGCGACGCCGTGGCTGGCGGACAGCGTCGCCGTCGCCGAAACGCTGGTCGCGGCCTGGCTGGCCGTCACCGCCTGGCGCTGGTGGCGACAGCATGGCCTGAAGAGCCGGCTGGTGGCGATGCTGTTCACCGGCTTCGCCTGGCTGGCCGTCGCGCTGGCGCTCGGCGCCGCCGCCCACCTGCCCGGCCTGCCCGCGGGCACCGCACGGGCCGCGCTGCATGCGCTGGCCGTGGGCCACGCCGGCAGCCTGCTGATCGCGATGGTCACGCGCATCATCGCCACCCACGGCGGTCGGTCGCTGGCGGCGGATGGCGTGACGCTCGGCCTGTTCCTGCTGCTGCAGGCCGCCGCCGTCGCGCGCGTGGCCGCCTCGCTGTGGCCGGCGGCGGGCACGGCCCTGCTGCCGGTCGCGGCCGCGCTGTGGGCGGCGGCCATGACGACCTGGTCCGTGCGCTGCGGCGCCTGGCTGCTGCAGGCCGGAGTTCGACCCCCCACTGACGCGAGTCAAAGCCGTGCCCGCAACACGCCGCTACCGTCAGGCACGACTTCATCACCAGACCGCCCATGACCACCGACACGCTCGCTGCCGACACCGCCCCCCGCCTGCTGCCGCCGCAGCCGATCAGCGAGGAAATCCTGCTCGAGAAGTACGCCAAGGGCGACGAGCGCAGCATCGACGACGTGCGCCGGCGCGTCGCACGCGCGCTGGCGCAGGCCGAGGCGCCGGAGGCGAGGCTGCATTGGGAACAGCGCTTTCTCGATGCGCAACGCCACGGCTTCGTGCCCGCCGGCCGCATCAACTCGGCCGCCGGCACCGAGATGGCGGCCACGCTGATCAACTGTTTCGTGCAGCCGGTCGGGGATTCGATCGCGACCGACGACGAGGGCCACCCCGGCATCTACACCGCGCTCACCGAGGCGGCCGAGACGATGCGCCGCGGCGGCGGCGTCGGCTACGACTTCTCGCGCATCCGCCCGCGCGGTGCGTGGGTCGCCAGCACGCGCTCCAGCGCCTCCGGGCCGGTGTCGTACCTGCGGGTGTTCGACCGCTCCTGCGAGACGGTCGAGTCGGCCGGTGCGCGGCGCGGTGCGCAGATGGGCGTGCTGCGCTGCGACCACCCGGACATCGAGGAGTTCATCCATGCGAAGGACCAGGGCGACCTCAGCAACTTCAACCTGTCGGTCGGCCTGACCGATGCGTTCATGGAGGCGGTGCAGCGCGACGCCGCGATCGACCTGGTGCACCGCGCCGAGCCGGGCCCGCAGCGGCTGCGCGAAGGCGCCCGCCAGCGCGGCGACGGGCTGTGGGTGTACTGCAGCCTGCCGGCGCGCGCGCTGTGGGAGCAGATCATGCAGTCGACCTACGACCATGCCGAGCCCGGCGTGCTGTTCCTCGACCGCATGAACGCCGACAACAACCTGGCCTACTGCGAGCACATTGCCGCCACCAACCCGTGCGCCGAACAGCCGCTGCCGCCGTATGGCTGCTGCTGCCTCGGCTCGATCGACCTGACGCGCTTCATCGCCGATCCGTTCAGCGCCGCCGCGCGCTTCGACGAGGCCGGCTTCGCCGAGCAGGCCCGTGTCGCCGTGCGCATGCTCGACAACGTGCTCGACCTGAGCCACTGGCCGCTGCCGCAGCAGGCCGCCGAGGCCGCCGGCAAGCGCCGCATCGGCCTCGGCTTCACCGGGCTGGGCGACGCGCTGGTGATGCTGAACCTGCGCTACGACAGCGCCGACGCGCGCGCGGCCGCGCGCCGCATCGCCGAGGTGATGCGCGACGCGGCGTACTCGGCCTCGTGCGACCTGGCCGCCGAGCGCGGGCCGTTCCCGCTCTTCAATGCCGACCTGTTCCTCGGCGGCGGCAGCTTCGCGTCGCGCCTGCCGGCGGCGCTGAAGGAGCGCATCCGCGCCGGGGGCTTGCGCAACTCGCACCTGCTGTCGATCGCACCGACCGGCACCATCAGCCTGGCCTTCGCCGACAACGCCAGCAACGGCATCGAACCGGCCTTCTCGTGGACCTACACGCGCAAGAAGCGCATGGCCGACGGCAGCGTCGTCGCGCATGCGGTGCAGGACCACGCCTGGCGCCTGTACCGCCACCTGAAGGGCGACGATGCACCGCTGACGCCGGCCTTCGTCACCGCGCTGGACATCTCGGCCGCGGCGCACGCGCAGATGGTGGCCGCCGTGGCACCGTGCATCGACACGTCGATCTCGAAGACGGTGAACGTGCCGGCGGACTACCCCTACGCCGACTTCCAGGACCTGTACCTGCAGGCCTGGCGGGCCGGCCTGAAGGGGCTGGCCACCTACCGCCCGAACGCGGTGCTCGGCTCGGTGCTGAGCGTCGACGCGCCGCCGCTGCCGGTCGAGGTCGACGCGGTGAACCGGCGCCTGGCGCTCGAGCGCACCCGCCCGGCGGTGCTCGCGTCGTTGCGCTGGCCGGGGCGGCCGCCGCTGCCGGCGGGCAACCAGGCTTGGTGCTACATGGTGCGCCACCCGCACGGCGAGTTCGCGCTGTTCGTCGGCGACCTGCCGGTGGACGAGGCGCCCGCCCGCCTGGCGCCGTTCGAGGTCTGGGTCAACGGTGCCGAACAACCGCGCGGGCTGGGCGCGCTCGCCAAGACGCTGTCGATGGACCTGCGAGCGCGCGATGCGGCCTGGGTGCGCCTGAAGCTCGACCAATTGGCCACCGTGCAGGAAGAACGCGCGTTCGACATGCCGTTCCCGCCGGACGCCGCGCCACGCCGCTTCCCCGGCGTCGTCGCGGCCACCGCCGCGGTGATCCGCTGGCGATGCGAGCAGCTCGGCCTGTGGTCGGCGACGGACGGCGCGGCGGCGACGCCGGTGATGGACTCGCTGTTCAGCGCCGGCGAACCGCAAACCGGCCCGAACGGCACGCTGGCCTGGTCGGTCGACATCCACAACCCGGCGAGCGACGAGCAGTTCACGATGACGCTGAAGGAGGTGGTGGTGCCCGACGGGCACGGTGCGACGACCACGCGGCCCTGCAGCGTCGGGCTGTCGGGCAACTACCCGCGCGCGATGGACGGGCTGGCCCGCCTGCTGTCGCTGGACATGCGGGTGCTCGACCCGGCCTGGATCGGCATGAAGCTGCGCAAGCTGCTGAACTATGCCGAGCCGCTCGGGCACTTCATGGCGTTCGTGCCCGGCACCGCGCCGGACCGGCCGCGACAGCAGACCTGGCCGTCGACGGTGGCGTACATGGCGCGGCTGATCCTGCACCGCTACGCGCAGCTCGGCGTGCTGGACGAGGACGGCCATCCGGTCCACCGCATGGGCATCCTGCAAGTGCCGGCTGCACCGGCCAGCGCGGCGGTGCCGGCCACCCTGCACGGTGCGCCCTGCCCCGAATGCGGCAATGCCTCGCTGATCCACCGCGACGGCTGCCTGTTCTGTACCGCCTGCGGCCACCTGGGCAGTTGCGGGTAGGGATGACGGCCCCCGGTGCGGCCCGCCGGCGTTGATCCATCGCAACGCGGTGGCGGGGGTCGGGCCGAACAATGGCGCACCCCTGCCGCCTGCCTTGCCATGGACCGTCCACCCGCTGCCGCCCTTTCCACCGCACCATCGGCGGCTTGCGTGTATTGCGCGTTGCGCGACCTGTGCCTGACCCCGCCGTCCGGCGCGCCGCCGTCGTGGCAACCCGACACGCTGGTCGCGACCCGGCTCCCGCTGCGCCGCGGCGAGGCGCTGTTCCAACAGGGCGGCCGCTTCGAGTCGCTGTACGCGGTGCGCAGCGGCTTCTTCAAGACCCGGGTGTCGTCGCCGGACGGGCGCGACCAGATCACCGGTTTCCAGATGTCCGGCGAACTGCTCGGGCTGGATGGCATCGGCGACGGCGTGCACGCCTGCGACGCGCTGGCGCTGGAGGACTCGCAGGTGTGCGTCGTCCCGTACCCGACCCTGGAGCGACTGGCGCAGCAGTTCCCCGACCTGCAGACCGAGTTCCACCGCATCCTGAGCCGTGAGATCGTGCGCCACCACGCGGTGATGCTGCTGTTGTCCAACGTGCATGCCGACCGGCGCCTGGCCGCCTTCCTGGTGAACCTGGCACGGCGGCTCGGCAACCGCGGCTACTCGGCCGCATCGCTGGTGCTGCGCATGACGCGCGAAGAGATCGGGACCTACCTCGGCCTGAAGCTGGAGACGGTCAGCCGCAGCTTCTCGCGGCTGCACGAGCGCGGCGTGCTGGACGTCCGGCAGCGGCAGGTCCGCATCATCGATCCGTCGGGGCTGCAGGAACTGGCCGGCGACAGCAGCGGCTGAGCAAGGACGCATGCGAGTTCAGGTGCCGCGACGACGCGGACGGACGCCCCTTCCTGGTGGGCGCCGGCGTGTCGCGGCTGCGCCTGTCGCCGATGTCGACGGGCTTCCCCGCGGTCATCGAAGTCTTCCAGCGCGTGATGAACCGCACCGGCTCTTCTTCGAACGCCAGCTGGTGATGGAGGGCGACACCGAGATGGCACTCGTGCTGAAGAACACGCTGGATGCCATCGGGCCGCTGCGGGGGTGACAGGCCGGCACCGCTGGTCCTCCGGCTCGTCCGGGACGACAAGGTGCCCGGCATGGTGACGCGTGGGCACCTCGAACCTCGACGCGTCATCGAAGCCAACGGCGGGATGCTGCACGAGCGATTCGGGGACTCAGTCGACCCGCCTCGATCGCGGTAACGGCCACTGGATCCTGGCTGGGCGTGAGCGGATCGTCGGCCGCGCAGGCCAGAGCGCGCGCTTCAAGCAGCCGGACAAATTCATCCTTCAGTCTCGTGTAGGCATGGACATCGTTGCCGCAGTCGGCGGCGGCCCGGCGCTTGACTGCGGCGTACGCGTCGCGCGCTTCGCTGTTCGCTCGCAAAAAATCTCGCAGAGCGAGATGCCGACGGACATCGTGAGATCCCGTGCGAAACGCATGGACTTGATGTGTCCGCTTCGAGGATCCCTTGACGAAGTAACGACGCTCGGGAATTCCATTCTCTCCGCGCGGCTCGTAGCCAATCCCGAGGAAGGCGGCAGTCAATGAGTCGAGCCGCTCGACACGAGATACCTCGACAAGGACGTCGATGACGGGTTTCGCAGCAAGCCCGAATACGGATGTGCTGCCAATGTGATGGATTCGCGCGTGCAGGCCAAGAACACTCTCCAGCGCTTGCCGCTCATGTTCGAACATGGTTTGCCACAACGGGTTGTATGGTGCGATTTGCATGAATCTCTTGTTCAATGAAATCATCGCGCGACCAGCTGGCGTCCAGCAGCAGTCTCGCACCGCCGCTCATGCCTTCACTTCGACCACCTGTTCGAAGCCACCGAAGATCATGCGCTTGCCGTCGAAGGGCATGGGCGGATTGCCGGGTGTGGACGGGTCCATGCGCGGGTCTTCCACCATCTTCTTCATGGCGGCGTCGCGCGTGGCCTTGTCCGGCCATTCGACCCATGAAAAGGCGACCGTTTCCTCGGCCGTGGCCTGGACCGCGCGGCGGAAATCGGTGACCTTGCCGTCGGGGACGTCGTCACCCCAGCCCTCGATCACACGGGTCGCGCCGAGTTCGATGAACAGCGAGTCGAAATGACGCGCATGCTCGATGAACTTCTGCTTGTTGGCCGTCGGAACCGCGATCACGAAACCATCTATGTAGGACATGTCCTGACTCCTGTTGGGTTGGCGGTCGGCGCACCCGATCGAGAGCGCCCCGTACTTCGTCGACGAACGGAAGGAGGCCGATTCGACACCCGTCAGCGCCGACCTGCCGCGCGCCCGGCTCAGTGTCCCGTGTTGTAGGGCTCGAAGACTTGCACCACCCAATCCACGAAGACCCGCAGTTTCACACTGAGGTGGCGGTTGGGTGGGTAGGCCACGTAGAACGGCATGGGCGGCGGTGCCCAGTCGGCCAGCACTTCGACCAAGGCGCCGCTCGCCAGGTGCGGCTGCACGATGGGCGCGAAAGTCTGCACCAGACCGAGGCCGGTCAAGGCGGCGTTCAGGTGCGCGGTGCTCTCGTTGACGGAGATCGGACCCTGGCGGGTGATCTCGAATCGCTCGTCACCTCGCACATACGAGGCCGGCACGATCCGACCGGTTCCGGCCGAGAAATAGCTGGCCATGGCATGCCGACCCTCCAGCAGGTCTTCCGGCCTGCGGGGGGTGCCATGCCGCTCCAGATAGGCCGGCGACGCGACCGTGGTGAACGCCATCTGCGCGATTCGACGCGCCACCAGGGATTGGTCCGTCATCGCGCCGCCGCGAATCACGCAATCGACCGCTTCGCCCACCAGATCGACCGGCCGGTCGCTGACGCCCAGCGCCAGTTGCACTTGCGGGTAGCGCTCGCAGAAGGCGGGCAATTGGGGCATCAGGATCAGATTGGCCACCACCGATCCGACATCGACGCGCACGCAACCCCTGGGATGGGTCCGTTCCTGGGTCAGGTCGGATTCGATCTCGTCAAGTTCGGCCAGCACGCGCGCCGTGCGCTCGTAGTAGGCCGCGCCCTCCGGCGTCACCGTCACGCGCCGGGTCGTGCGCTGCAGCAGCTTGACCTTCAGGCGCGCTTCCAACTGCTGGACCAGCTTGGTCACACTGGGCTTGGGCATCTGCAACTGGTCGGCGGCCCGCGTGAAACTGCCTGCCTCGACAACGCGGGCAAACACGCGCATGGCGGTGATCTGGTCCATCAGGAATTATTAGCGGATTGGAAACAGACCTGTTCCCTTCTCGCTCTTGGTTCGAAGGGGCCGCGCTTCCAGACTGCACGGCTTCTCAACGACCATGCAAGGCAGACCCTCATGACTTCCAGACTCACCGACAAGATCGCCCTCGTCACCGGCGGCACCAGCGGCATCGGCCTCGCGACCGCGCGGCGCTTCGTCGCTGAAGGCGCTCACGTCTTCATCACGGGCCGGCGGCAGGAGCAACTCGACGCGGCCGTGAGGGACCTGGGTCGCAACGCGACGGGCGTGCGCAGCGACGTCGCCGATCTGGGCGATCTCGATCGCCTGTACGCCACGATCCGGCAGGAAAAGGGCCGACTCGACGTGCTGTTCGCCAATGCCGGTGGCGGCCAGGTGGCCCCGTTGGGGCAGATCACCGAGGCCCACTTCGACAGCATCTTCGCCACCAACGTGCGCGGCCTGGTGTTCACGGTGCAGAAGGCGCTGCCGCTCATGCCCAAGGGCGCGACCATCGTGCTGAATGCCTCGACCACATCGATCAAGGGAACGCCGGGTTTCAGCATCTACAGCGCCAGCAAGGCGGCCGTGCGCAACCTGGCGCGAAGCTGGATGCTGGACCTGAAGGACGCGGGAATCCGCATCAACGTTCTCAGTCCCGGCGTGGTCCCGACGCCTGCCTACGACCTGCTGGGTCTGAAGGGAGATCAACTCGACGGGTTCATCGAGATGCAGGCCAGGACGATTCCGCTGGGCCGTGTCGGCACGACCGACGAGATCGCCAAGGCGGCGGTGTTCCTGGCCTGCGACGAAAGCAGCTTCGTCAACGGCGTCGAACTGTTCGCCGATGGCGGCATGACGCAGGTCTGACACGCATCCGCGGCCGCGCGAGGAACGGGCGTCGCACCCAATTCGCTGCACTGTGCGGCAGCGACCGGTACCGTCCCGATTCGCTGGGACGGTGCCGGACGGCCGGCCGTTCGCACCGTCGAGCGGCCCCTCACTCGTCGAAGAATGTCCAGGTGTCTGCGCCGTCGAACTTGCGGACCCGCACGGAGGCGATCAACTGCGGGTCGAAGTTGCCGAGGTGCACGCCATGCTTCGCGCCAGCCTTCGCTTCGATCGGCTCCCAGTGCGTGACGCAGCCGCAATGCCGGCAGCGGATCGTGCGCAGGGTCTTGTCGCCTTGGACGTAGGCCTCGGTCGAGCCGGGATGGCCTTCGATGGCCACCGTTCCGAACTCGAAGTACACCCACGGACCGCCGATCCTGCGGCAGAGCGAGCAGTTGCAGTCCGTGGCAACTTCCGGCGTGGATGGGAGCGTGAGGCGGACGGCGCCGCAATGGCAAGAGCCTTGATGCATCGGCAGGCCTCCTGTTGACGTTCATCACCGCATTGTCATGGCCTTTGCCCGCGCCCAAGGTCGAGACCAATCGTCCGTCTCTCACAGCGAACCTGTCGTCGAGGGTGTGCGGCGTGACACCCGCGGGTTCAATCCCTCGCAGGATCAGGCACTTGGCCCATGACGATGGCAACGGCCGTGCCCTTGCTCTACGCTCAGGGCGTCGACCACCGGAAAGCACGATGACCAAGCCGAGTGCCACTGCCCTGGCCCGCATGCACCAGACCCTCCAGTCCTACGAAGGTTCTGCACGTGAATACGACAAGCTCGTCGACCCGCATCGGCCGCCGCACATCCTGAAGGCGCTGCGGCAACTGGTCGAGGCCGTGCCGCCCGGCGGACGGGTGCTGGAGATCGGCTCGGGGCCCGGTCGCGACGCGGATGTCCTGGAGTCGCTCGGACTGGCGGTCCGGCGCACCGACGCGACCCAGGCCTTCATCGACCTGATGGCGGAGCGCGGCCAGCGTGCCGAACTGTTGAACGTCGTGACCGACGAACTCGGGGGGCCTTACGACGGCGTGCTCGCGATGGGGGTGCTGATCCATGTCGATCGGAACCAGACCGACGCCGTCCTGCGCAAGATCCACGCCGCGCTGCGGCCGGGCGGAGCGTTCCTCGCCGCGATGCGCGAGGGCGAAGGCGAGACGACGGGCGAATACCACACCGTGTGCTGGACCCGCGAGCGCTTTACCGAACGGCTCGCCGCGGCCGGCCTCTCGGTCGTCTGGGATGCGGACAGCGTGGGGCGCGACGGCAACAACTGGATCATCTACCTGGCGCGCCGCGCGCCGTGAACGGCGGGGCGACCCGCTAGATCTGCACCCGCGTCCCCAGCTCCACCACGCAGTTGTGCGGCAACCTGAAGAAGTCCGCAACGCTGCCTGCGTTCCTCGACATCGCCGCGAACAGCGCCTCGCGCCAGTGCGCCATGCCGGCGCCCTTCGTGGGCACCACGATCTCGCGGCTGAGGAAGTAGGACGTGGCACCCGGCTCGATCGCCAGGCCGTGCATCGCGCAATGCGCCAGCGCACGGGGGATGTCGGGCTGGTCCATGAAGCCGTAGCGCACCTGCACCCGCCAGAATCCTTCCACCAGCCCGACCAGCTCGATGCGCTCCGCGTCATCGATGCGCGGCACCTCCTCGAACTTCACCGTGAGGATGATGTTCTGTTCGTGCAGCACCTGGTAGTGCTTGAGGTTGTGCATCAGCGCCTGCGGCACCGTGTCGGGATTGGCCACGGCATAGACCGCCGTGCGCGCGGTGCGGTGCACGCCGCCGTCGTGCGACAGCGCGCCGACGAACGGCAGCAGTTCCGGGTCGTCCCGGCGGATGTGCTCGATGAGCAGTTCGCGCCCGCGCTTCCACGTCGCCATCACCGCGAAGATCGCGGCACCCATCGCCAGCGGGAACCAGCCGCCCTGCAGGATCTTCAGCGAGCAGGCAGCCACCAGCACGGCATCGACGACCCCGAAGACCGCGGTCGCGGCCAGCGCCACGGCCAGCGAGTAGCGCCACACGTAGCGCACGACGAAGAAGGTCAGCAGCGTCGTGATCAGCATCGTCACCGTGACGGCGATGCCGTAGGCCGAGGCCAGCGCCGACGAGCTGCCGAAACCGAGGATGGCCAGCAGCACCGCCACCATCACGATCCAGTTCACCGTGGGCACGTAGATCTGGCCGGCCTCCTTCTCCGACGTGTTGAGCACGCGCATCCGGGGCAGCAGGCCGAGCTGGATCGCCTGCTTGGTCATCGAATAGGCGCCCGAGATCACCGCCTGCGATGCGATCACCGACGCCGCGGTGGCCAGCAGCACCGCCGGGATCAGCCAGGCCTGCGGGAACAGGCGGTAGAACGGGCTCTCCAGCGCCGACGGGTCGCGCATCAGCAGCGCGCCCTGCCCCATGTAGTTGAGCGCCAGCGACGGCAGGACCAGCCCGGTCCAGGCGATGCGGATCGGCCGCGCGCCGAAGTGGCCCATGTCGGCATACAAGGCCTCGGCGCCGGTCAGCGCGAGCACGATCGACCCCATCACCAGGAACAGGTGCCAGCCTCGTGCATGCAGGAACGAGAGGGCCTCCAGCGGATTCAGCGCCGCCAGGATCGCGGGCTGCTGCACCACCTGCAGCACGCCCACCACGGCCAGCACCGCGAACCAGATGGAGATGATCGGGCCGAACAACTTGCCCACCGCCTCGGTGCCGAAGCGCTGCGCCATGAACAGCCCGAAGATGATGGCCACCGAGATCGGCAGCACATAGGGCTTCAGTGTCGGCGTGATCACCTCCAGCCCTTCGACCGCGCCCAGCACCGAGATTGCCGGCGTGATCACGCTGTCGCCGTAGAACAGCGCGGCACCCAGCACCCCCGTCAGCAGCAGCAGGGTCCGGCGCGCGGGCGTGCCGCCTGCGGCCAGCGCGGTCAACGCCATGATCCCGCCTTCGCCGCGGTTGTCCGCGCGCAGGATCAGGATCACGTACTTGAGCGTCACCACCACCATCAGGGCCCAGAAGATCACCGAGACCGCGCCGATGACGTCCGGCGCATCCAGCGGCACGCCATTCGCAGGGTGGAAGACCTCCTTCATCGTGTAGAGCGGGCTGGTGCCGATGTCGCCGTAGACGACGCCCAGTGCACCGAGCGTCAGCAGGCCCAGGCCCTGGCGGGTTTTGTTGTCGTTCATTGTGTTCCGAGGAGAAGAAGGTCGGCCGTCGATGGCGCAGGCGCGTCAGTCGGCGAGCAGCCGGTAGCCGACGCCGGTTTCCGTGAGGATGTATTTCGGCTGCGCCGAATCCGCCTCCAGCTTCTGCCGGAGGTTGCCCATGTAGACGCGCAGGTAGGGGGTGCTCTGCGAATGCCCCGGCCCCCAGACTTCGCGCAGGAGGTGCGGATGCGTCAGCACGCGCCCGGCGTTGGCCACCAGCAGCGCCAGCAGGCGGTACTCGATGGGCGTCAGGTGGACCTCGGTGCCCGCCTTGCGCACGCAACGCGCGGCCAGGTCGACTTCGACGTCGCCGAACCGGAAGGTCAGCTCCGGCGTCGACCGTCCTGCCCGGATGCGTCGCAGGTTGGCGCGGGTGCGCGCCAGCAGCTCCGCCACGCCGAATGGCTTCGTGATGTAGTCGTCCGCCCCGGCATCGAGCGCCGCCACCTTCTCGCTTTCGTGCGTGCGCGCCGACAGCACGATGATGGGAACGCCCGACCACGCGCGCAGTTCGCGGACGAAGTCCACCCCGTCGCCGTCCGGCAGCCCGAGGTCGGCGATCACCAGGTCGGGCCGGCGCGTACCGACCTCGATGCGGCCTTGCTTCAACGTGGCCGCTTCGAAGACCTGCCAGCCCTCCGCGGCCAGCGACCTGCACACGAACTGGCGGATCTCGGCTTCGTCCTCCAGCACCAGGACGATCGGGTTGTTCATCGACATCAGCGTTCCTCCTGCAGCCCGATCGCGGTGTGCGAGCCCTGCGCATCTTCGGACAGATCGACCACGGGCGGCGTGCCCACGGGCAAGGTGAACGAGAAGGTCGCGCCGTGCGGAAGGGTCGGCTGCACGCGGATGCGGCCCTTGTGGGCCTCGACGATCGCGCGGCAGATGGCCAGCCCGAGCCCGACGCCCGGGGTGGCCGATTCGGCCTGGCCGCGCGTGAACTTCTCGAAGATCGCGTCCTCCTGGCCCTTCGGCACGCCGGGGCCATGGTCCCGCACGCTGATCTCGACCTGGTCTTCACGCTGCGTCGCGAGGATCTCGACGCAGGTGTCGGCGGGCGTGTACTTGCCGACGTTCTCCAGCAGGTTGACCATCACCCGCTCGATCAGCACGGCATCGCATTCCACCAGCGACACATCCGGATCGATCCGGATCGCGAGCGGGCGCGGGCCGAGGGCGCCGTGGGCGGCCTTCACGGCCCCCCCGACGATCTCCTCGACCGATTGCCATTCGATGCGCAGCCGGATCTCGCCGCTCTGGATGCGGGCCATGTCGAGCAGGTTGGTCACCATGTCGGCCATGCGCAGCGCCTTCTCGCCGAGGCCGTGCGCCAGTTCCAGTTGCGCAGGCGCCAGCGGCGGCTGGCTGGCCGCCAGCATGTCGGCCGATCCCACCAGCGCAGCGAGCGGCGTCCTCAGGTCGTGGGACAGCGCGGCGAGCAACGAATTGCGCAGCCGCTCCGACTCGATCTGCACGGTGGCGCCCTGCGCGACCTCGACGTAGTGCACGCGCTCCAGCGCCATCGCCGTCAGCGCCGCGAAGGTCTCCAGCTGCTGCCGCTGTTCGGGCACCAGCAGGAAGCGCGGCTCGCCGGGCTGCACGGCCAGCACGCCGCGCGAGCGCATCGTCGCCTTCAGCGGCAGGTACAGCCAGGCGCTGCCGGCCAGCGTGTCGGTGCCCAGCCCCGCCGCCTGGCCGTGGTCGAGCGACCACTGCGCCGTCCCCAGGTCCAGGCCCGCGGCGGCCTCCCGCGGCGGTTGAAGCCGATCGGCCAGGTCCAGCGCACAGACCGCCACCTGCGCGCGGAACTCGCGTGCAATCACCGCCTGCGCCACCTCGATCGCGTGCTGCTGGGTGAGCGTGTTCGACAGGTCCCGCGCCGCCTCGAACAGCGCCCGCGACCGCGCCTCGCGGTGCGTCGCCACCCTCGCCTGGAAGCGCAGGCCGGCCGTGAGCTGGCCCGTCACCAGGCCGACGGTCAGCATGATCGCGAAGGTCAGCAGGTACTGCACGTCGGACACGGCGAACGACAGGCGCGGCGCGACGAAGAAGAAGTCGAACGCGGCAACGCTGACGAACGCCGCCAGCACGGCCGGCCCGCGCCCGAGCCAGACCGCCACGCAGACCACGCTCAGCAGGAACACCATCACGATGTTCGCCAGGTCGAAGTACGGCACCATCAGGTGGGTCAGCAGCGTCGTGACGCCACACACCGCGGCCGCCAGCCCGTAGCGGCGAGCCTGCAGGGCGGCACCCGCCACCGCCTCGTCCACCTCGGGCTGCGCCGACGCGGCAGTCCGCGGGCGGTGGTCCTGCCCCACTTCGAAGCGGTCGATGTCCGGCGCCATCCGCGACAAGGCCTGGCCGAGGGAGCGCCGCGGCAGCCACCCCGAGCGTCCGCCCTGCCCGATCACCAGCCTGGCCAGGTTGTTCCCGCGCGCATGCGCCACCAACGCCTGCGCGACATCCTGTCCCGACAGCACCGCCGCCCTGGCGCCCAGGTCCTGCGCCAGCTTCACGGCCTGCAGGATGCCCTCGCGGCGCGCGGCCGGCAGCCGCTGCAGGGCCGGCGTCTCCACGTAGACCGCATGCCAGGTCACGGCGAGCTGCTGCGCGAGGCGCGCCGCGCTGCGCACCACGTGCTCCGATCCTTCCCGCGGGCCGATGCAGCACAACAGCGCCCCCTCGGTCTTCCACACCTTCGCGATCGACCGGTCGGTCCGGTAGGCCTGCACGTCATCCTCGATGCGATCGGCCGTGCGGCGCAGCGCCAGCTCGCGCAGCGCCATCAGGTTGCCCTTGCGGAAGAAGTTCTTCGCGGCGCGCTCGGCTTGCGCCGGCAGGTAGACCTTGCCGGCGTGCAGCCGCTCGATCAGCTCGTCGGCCGGCGTGTCGACCATCACGATCTCGTCGGCCCGGTCGAAGAAGGTGTCGGGCAGCGTCTCGTGCACCACGATGCCGGTGATGCCGCCGACCACGTCGTTCAGGCTCTCCAGGTGCTGCACGTTCAACGTGCTGTAGACGTCGATGCCGGCGGCCAGCAGTTCCTCCACGTCCTGCCAGCGCTTCGGATGGCGCGAGCCCGCGACATTGGAGTGGGCCAGCTCGTCGACCAGCATCAGCCCGGGGCGCCGGGCCAATGCCGCATCGAGGTCGAACTCGCCCAGGCGGCGGCCGCGGTATTCGACCTGCCGGGCGGGCAGCGCCGGCAGGCCGTCGAGCAGCGCCGAGGTCTCGCCGCGGCCGTGGGTTTCGATGACCCCCGCGACGACATCGACGCCTTCGGCCCGCAGCTTGCGGGCCGCCACCAGCATCGCGTACGTCTTGCCGACGCCCGCCGACGAGCCGAAGTAAATGCGCAGCCGGCCGCGGCCGTCCCGCCGTTCTTCGGCGTGGATCTGCGCCAGCAGGGCGTCGGGGTCGGGTCGCCGGTCGTCGGTCATGCGTGCATTCTCAACCCCGCGTCGCGTCGAGCGCGAGGTTCAGCCGCAGCACGTTGACACGCGGCTCGCCCAGGAAGCCGAGCCAGCGGCCCTGGGTGTGCTGCGCGATCAGGTCCTGCACCTGCTTCGTCGACAGGCCGCGCGCCTTCGCGACCCGCGCAGCCTGGAACTGCGCGCCGGCGACGCTGAGCTCGGGATCGAGGCCGCTGGCGGACGCGGTGACCAGGTCGACCGGCACCGGCGCCGCGTTGCCGGGGTCCGCAGCCCGCAGCGCATCGATGCGACCCTTGACCGCCTCGACCAGCGCCGGATTCAGCGGCCCCTGGTTGGAGCCGCCGGAAGCGCTGGCGTTGTTGGCCATCGGCGCGGTGGCCGACGGACGGCCCCACACGTACTTCGGGTCGCTGAAGCGCTGGCCGATCCATGCCGAGCCGACCGGCTGGCCGTCGCGCGTGATCAGGCTGCCGGCGGCTTCTTCGGGGAAGGCCACGCGGGCGATGCCGGCGACGACGATCGGGTAGGCGACGCCGGTCAGCGCGGTCAGCACCGCGAACAGGACCAGCGCCGGGCGAATGATGGAACGCATGGTGTTCTCCTTCAGGCCGGGTTCAGACGAGGTGCAGGGCCGACAGCAGCAGGTCGATCAGCTTGATGCCGATGAACGGCACGACCAGCCCGCCCAGCCCGTAGACCAGCACGTTGCGGCGCAGCAGCGCGGCTGCGCCGATCGCGCGGTACTTGACGCCCTTCAGCGCCAGCGGGATCAGGAACACGATGACGATCGCGTTGAAGATCACCGCCGACAGGATGGCCGACGACGGGCTCGCGAGGCGCATCACGTCGAGCGCGGCCAGCTGCGGGTAGGTGGTGGCGAAGGCCGCCGGGATGATCGCGAAGTACTTGGCCACGTCGTTGGCGATCGAGAAGGTGGTCAGCGAGCCGCGCGTCATCAGCAGCTGCTTGCCGGTCTCGACGATCTCCAGCAGCTTGGTCGGGTTGCTGTCGAGGTCGACCATGTTGCCGGCCTCCTTCGCGGCCTGCGTGCCGGTGTTCATCGCGACCGCCACGTCGGCCTGCGCCAGCGCCGGTGCGTCGTTGGTGCCGTCGCCGGTCATCGCGACCAGTCGGCCGTCGGCCTGGTGGTCGCGGATCATCTTCAGCTTGGCCTCGGGCGTGGCCTCGGCGAGGAAATCGTCGACACCCGCCTCGGCCGCGATCGCCGCGGCGGTCAGGCGGTTGTCGCCGGTGATCATCACCGTGCGGATGCCCATGCGGCGCAGTTCGGCGAAGCGCTCCTTGATGCCGCCCTTGACGATGTCCTTCAGCTCGACGACGCCGAGCACGCGGGCGCCATCGGCCACCACCAGCGGCGTGCTGCCCTGGCGCGCGACGTCCTCGACGGTGGCCTGCACGTCGGCCGGGAAGCTGCCGCCGAGCGATTCGACGTGCTTGCGGATCGCCTCGCCGGCGCCCTTGCGCAATTGGCGGACCGTGCCGTCGCCACCATCAATGTCCACGCCGCTCATCCGCGTCTGCGCCGTGAACGCGATGAACTCGGTCCGGTGGCTCGACAGGTCGCGCTCGCGCAGGTTGAACTTCTGCTTGGCCAGCACGACGATGCTGCGGCCCTCGGGCGTCTCGTCGGCCATCGACGCGAACTGCGCCGCATCGGCCAGAACCTTGTCGCCGACGCCCTTCGCGGGCAGGAACACCGAGGCCTGGCGGTTGCCCAGCGTGATGGTGCCGGTCTTGTCGAGCAGCAGCACGTCGACGTCGCCGGCCGCCTCGACCGCGCGGCCCGAGGTGGCGATCACGTTGGCGGCCATCATGCGGCTCATGCCCGCCACGCCGATCGCCGACAGCAGCGCGCCGATGGTGGTCGGGATCAGGCACACCAGCAGCGCGATCAGCGTGGTGATCGCGACCGGCGTGCCCAGCCTGGCCGCCTCGACGCTGAAGATCGAGAACGGCAGCAGCGTCACCGTGACGACCAGGAACACGATGGTCAGCGCGACCAGCAGGATGGTCAGCGCGATCTCGTTCGGCGTCTTGTGGCGCTTGGCACCCTCGACCATCGCGATCATGCGGTCGAGGAAGGATTCGCCCGGGTTGACGCCGATGCGCACCACCAGCCAGTCCGACAGCACGCGGGTGCCGCCGGTGACCGACGCGAAATCGCCGCCCGATTCGCGGATCACCGGCGCCGACTCGCCGGTGATCGCGCTCTCGTCGACCGAGGCCACGCCTTCGATCACCTCGCCGTCGAGCGGGATCACGTCGCCGGCCTCGACCAGCACGACGGCCCCCTTGCGCAGCTCGTCGGCCTCCATCGGGTGCCAGGCCGAGCCGTGCTTCGGTTGCTCCAGCTTCTTCGCGATCGTCTTGCGCTTCATGCCGCGCAGCGACGAGGCCTGGGCCTTGCTGCGGCCTTCGGCCAGCGCCTCGGCGAAGTTGGCGAACAGCACGGTGAACCACAGCCACAGCGTCACCGCGAGGATGAAGCCCTGCGGCGCCTCACCTTGTCCGCCGAGCGCCTGCAGCCACAGCAGCGTCGTGATGATGCTGCCGACGTAGACGACGAACATCACCGGGTTGCGCCACTGCACGCGCGGGTCGAGCTTCGCGAAGGCCGAGGCGACGGCCGGCTTGACGAGCGCCGGGTCGAACATCGAAAAGTTCTGGACGGTTGTCATGATGGTTCCCAATGGCGCCTCACTTCGGCGCCCACAACATCAGGTGCTCGACGACCGGCCCGAGGGCCAGCGCCGGCACGTAATTGAGCAGGCCGACCAGCAGCACGCTGCCGATCAGCAGGGTCACGAACAGCGGGCCGTGCGTGGGCAGCGTGCCGGCGGTGACGGCCAGCCGCTTCTTCGCGGCCAGCGAGCCGGCGATGGCCAGCACCGGCACGATCACGCCGAAGCGGCCGAACCACATCGCCACCGCCAGCAGCGTGTTGTAGAACGGTGTGTTCGCCGACAGGCCCGCGAACGCGCTGCCGTTGTTGTTGGCGGCCGACGTGAGGGCGTAGAAGATCTCGGAGAAGCCGTGCGCTCCCGGGTTCGCGATGCCCGCCCTGCCGGCATCGGCGAGCACCGCGATGGCGGCGCCGGCCAGCACGAGGATCGGCGTGACCAGGATCGCGATCGAGGTCATCTTCATCTCGCAGGTCTCGATCTTCTTGCCGAGGTACTCGGGCGTGCGGCCGATCATCAGCCCGGCGATGAACACCGCGAGGATCGCGAAGATCAGCATGCTGTACAGCCCTGTGCCGACGCCGCCGAACACCACCTCGCCGAGCTGCATCAGCACCAGCGGCACCATGCCGCCGAGCGGCGTGAACGAATCGTGCATCGCGTTCACCGCGCCGCACGACGCGGCGGTGGTGATGGCGGCGAACAGTCCGCTGGCGGCGACGCCGAAGCGCGCCTCCTTGCCTTCCATGTTGCCGCCCGGCTGCGTGACGCTGGCCGCCTGGTCGACGCCGAGCTGCGCGAGCAGCGGGTTGCCCTGCTGCTCCTGTGCGGTGACGACGACCACCGCGACGACGAAGATCGCCGTCATCGCAGCGAGCACCGCCCAGCCCTGGCGCAGGTCGCCGACCATGCGGCCGAACATGAACACCAGCGCGGCCGGGATCAGGAAGATCGCCAGCATCTGCAGGAAGTTGCTCAACGCCGTCGGGTTCTCGTACGGGTGCGCCGAGTTGGCGTTGAAGAAGCCGCCACCGTTGGTGCCGAGCATCTTGATGGCTTCCTGCGACGCGACCGGTCCCATCGCGAGGGTCTGCTTGTCGGTCTTCAGGTCCTCCATCACCGGGTTGCCCTGGGCATCCTTCAGCGGCTGGCCGTCGGGACCGTTCTTCGGCAGTTGATAGCCCGTGGCCTCCAGCGTGTTCACCTCCTTGTAGGCGTCGAAGTTCTGGATCGCGCCCTGGCCGACCAGGAAGACGGCGAACACCAGCGACAGCGGCACCAGCACGTACGCGGTGATGCGGGTGACGTCGACCCAGAAGTTGCCGATCGATGCCGACGAGCGCGCCGCGAAGCCACGCACCAGCGCGATCACGACGACGATGCCGGTGGCGGCCGAGAAGAAGTTCTGCACCGTCAGCGCAAGCATCTGGGTCAGGTAGCTCATCGTCGACTCGCCGGCATAGCCTTGCCAGTTGGTATTGCTGACGAAGCTGATCGCGGTATTGAATGCCGAATCGGCGCTGACCGCGGACATCCCCTGCGGGTTGAGCGGCAGCACGCCCTGCAGGCGCTGCAGCGCGTAGACCGCCAGCACGCCGAGCAGGTTGAAGGCCATCAACGCGATCGCGTAGGGACGCCAGCCCATGCCGGCCGAGGCATCGATGCCGGCCAGCCGGTACAGGCCGTGCTCGGCCTTCACGACCGGCGCGAGCCAGCGCGGGAATCGCCCCTCGGCCACGGCGGCGAGCCACCGGCCGAGCGGCCACGCGAGCAACGCGAGGGCGGCCAGGAATGCCGTCAACAGAATCCAGGCTTGCGAATTCATCAGAAGTCCTCCGCCTTCAGCAATGCAAAGACGAGGTAGGCGAGCAGGCCGAGCGAGGCCAGGCCCGAGAGCCAGTAAAGCCAACTCATTGGCGTGCTCCCAACAGGTCGCAGCCGATGGCCATGCCGACGATGGCGACGAACATCACGGCGACGGCGCCCAGAAACAGAACGTCCATGAACTCCTCACGGGTGATTCGGATGTCTGAAAGCGTAGGGATCGCCGCATCAAATCGGTATATAGATTTGGGCTTCGCGCATCAAGAACGCATAAAGAGCCGTCACCCCGCGACGCCGGCCGGCGATAAATCGGCACGGTCGACAGGGTGGTGCGCGCGTGACAAGGCACCCCGATTGCCGCGATCGCATTGCTTGTCGGATAGATGATTCCGACCACCGGAAACCGCCTTTTCGCGGCACGGTCCGCGCCACTCGCGTCGGATAATTCTCAGCACTCAATGCCTGCGAGTCGCCGGCCAATTCGATCTGCGACATCGCGCGAACATTTTCACGTTCGCCGGGACGGCAGCATGTTGATGCCGGGGGAGCAATTGATCATCATTGATCGGTGTCAATTGCGCGGCGCAATAAGCGAAGACGATCGCCAAACGACTCAATTGGGAGTGAATTTTCGGTCTTTTCCGACTCTATTAAATTCCCATCGTGTCGATAGTAGTGACACATTTTCAGCATCTATCTCAGGGAGTAAAAGGATGAAATTCCTGTCCAAAGTGAAGATCGGCACGCGCCTCAGTGCCGGCTTCGCCGTCCTGCTGGCCATGCTGGCGGTCCTGGCTTTCACCGCCAAGGTGCAGGCCGATCGCCTGCAGGCGCACACCGAGTACTACGACAGCCACATCATGGCGTCCTACAAGCTCGTCACCGAGTTCATGCGCAGCGCCGACGACGCGCGACGCCGCTCGTTCCTCCACATCCTCGGCAAGCTGGAGCAGAAAAAAGAGGCCGAATTGATGACCGCGAAATCGGTCGACTCCGCACGCAACGTGCTCGAGGATTACTCGTCGCGCGCCTTGTTCCAGGACGATCAGGACCGCGCCAATTGGCAGGAAGTGAAGGCCAGGTTCGAGACCTTCGTGCACTCCAATGAGAAAGTGATGGCGGCGTCGCGCACCATCCTCGACGATCCGGCACAGCGAGACGTCGCCATCGGCATCATGCTGGGCGAGGCTCGCGTGGACAACATGAACCTCATCAAGGCGAAGGACGCCTGGCTGGCGCACAGCGACGAGAACGCCCAGCGCATGATCGAGCAAGGCCGGGAAACCTACCAGGCGGTGCTGTGGACGCTGGGAGGCCTGGCGGCAGCGGCCATGCTGGTGGGCGTGGTGGCAGCCCTGGCGATCACGCGGTCGATCACCCGACCGCTGACCGAAGCGGTGACCATCACCCGGGCAGTGGCCGAAGGCGACCTGACGCGCCAGGCGCGGATCGGGTCGCAGGACGAGATCGGCGAACTGCTGGGCTCGCTCAATCTGATGACCACCAATCTGTCCAGCATGGTCAGCACGGTGCGCGTCGGCGTGGACACCGTGGTGACCGCCGCGACGCAGATTGCGCATGGCAACCTCGACCTGTCCTCGCGCACGGAGTCGCAGGCTTCGAGCCTGCAGCAGACCGCCGCGTCGATGCAGCAGATGGCCGACAGCGTCAAGATGAATTCCGACAATGCGCGTGAAGCCAACCTGCTATCGGGCAAGGCGTCCGAGGTGGCCGGGCAGGGCGGCGGCGCGGTCGAGCGCGTGGTCGAGACCATGGAAGACATCCAGGATTCGAGCCGCAAGATTTCCGACATCATCACGGTGATCGACGGCATCGCCTTCCAGACCAACATCCTGGCACTCAATGCCGCGGTGGAGGCGGCGCGCGCCGGCGAGCAAGGACGCGGCTTTGCCGTGGTCGCGGGCGAGGTGCGCAACCTGGCACGGCGCTCGGCGGACGCGGCCAAGGAGATCAAGAGCCTGATCACCAACAGCGTGGAGAAGGTGGATGCCGGCACCGTGCAGGTCAATGCGGCGCGCAAGACCATCGACGAGGCCGTGCAACAGGTTCGCAAGGTGAGCGAGCTGATCGCCGACATCACGCAATCCAGCTCGGAACAGAGCTCCAGCGTCGGCCAGATCAATCAGGCGGTGGCGCAGCTGGACGACACCACGCAGCAGAACTCGGCCCTGGTCGAGGAGACCTCGGCGGCGGCCGAGAGCCTGCGTCAACAGGCCGAGAAGCTGTCCGTGGCGATCTCCGTGTTTCGCGTCGCCGGACATGACGCCACGCCGCAGCACAGCTTCGCCTAGGCAAAGGCAGGGCTCGACGTCCGGGTTCCGTCTGAACTCCACGCGACGCCGCAACGCTTGAATCGACCCGACCGCGCAGGCGTGCTGCCGGTCGCCGCAACCGACGCCGCCTGAGCGTCGGCTGCAACGCTATCCACCGCGCCGGCTTCCGCCGGCACCTCAAGATGGGGATGTCATGGACTGGCTGGCAGTGGCGAGTGGTTTTGCAATCGGTGCCATCGTCGGCTTGACCGGCGTGGGGGGCGGATCGCTGATGACGCCGCTGCTGATGGGCGTCTTCAATCTCAGCGCGCCGGTGGCCATCGGCACCGACCTGTGGTTCGCTGCCATCACCAAGGCCAACGGAACGGTCGCCCACCACCGCCAAGGCCAGGTCGACTACGGCATCGTCGGGTGGATGCTGCTCGGCAGCATCCCGGCGACGATCGCCACCCTCGTGCTGATGCGCCATACCGGCATGACGAAGGGGGTCAGCCTGCTGATGATGCAGGTGCTGGGCGTGGCCCTGCTGATGACCGCGGCCGCGGTGGCCTGTCGTCCCTTCTGCCACACCGTGGGCCTGAAGCTCGATGCCTTGCTCACGGCATCGCGCAAGCGCGCGTTGACCGTGCTCGCCGGGCTGCTGCTGGGGGTGCTGGTATCGCTCAGCTCGATCGGCGCTGGCGCGATCGGCGCGACCCTGACCCTCGTCCTCTATCCGCGACTTCCCATCCAGCGCCTGATCGGAACGGACATCGCCCATGCGGCGGTGCTGACGCTTGTCGCGGGCCTGGGGCATGCGGCACTCGGGAACGTCAATTGGCCATTGCTCGCCAGCCTGCTGGTCGGATCCCTGCCCGGCATCTGGCTGGGCGCGCGATTGATCAGATCCCTGCCGGAAAAGGTGACACGCGGGTTGTTGTGCGTGTCTCTGTTGACTGCCGGCCTCCGCGTCATCCATTGAGCGCGGGCGCCCGGCAACAAAGGTACCTATGAAACGACATGACGACCCTTCCCTTTGCGATTTCGTCGCAGTGCTGCCGGACGAAGCTGCCGCCGACTGGCCGCTCGAACGCGAGCGTCCCCGTTCGCGCGCAGTGCCCGAGCGGTTGACGGCCCACCTCGATCAATCCCACCTCGACTGGCTCGAGGAAGAAGCCATCTTCATCCTGCGCGAGACGGTCGCCGCGTTCGAGCGCCCTGCCCTGCTGTTCTCGGGCGGCAAGGATTCGTGCGTCGTGCTGCGCCTGGCCGAGAAGGCCTTCAAGACCAAGGGCGCCGATGGCCACTATAAGGGCCGCCTGCCGTTCCCGCTGCTGCACGTCGACACCGGCCACAACTTCCCCGAAGTGATCGAGTTCCGCGACCGCCGCATCGCCGAGATGGGCGAGCGGCTGGTCGTCGGCCACCTCGAAGACTCGATCCGGCGCGGCAC
>NZ_JAAZQK010000005.1 GCF_012275445.1 Rhizobacter sp. SG703
AGACCATCACCGGCATCCAGACCGTCAAGGCGACCGCACTCGAGCCGGCGATGTCGCGGCGCTGGGACGAGCAGCTCGCGGCCTACGTGTCGGCGAGCTTTCGCACGCAGAACCTGTCGACCTTCGCGCACGAGGGCATCAACCTCGCGGGCAAGCTGGTGAACGCCGCGACGCTGTGGTACGGCGCGCACCTGGTGATGGACAACGAATTGAGCGTCGGCCAGTTCGTCGCGTTCAACATGTTCGCGCAGCGCGTCGCGCAGCCCATCATGCGCATCGCGCAGATGTGGACCGACTTCCAGCAGACCGGCATCTCGATGGCCCGATTGGGCGACGTGCTGAACACCCGCACCGAGGTGGCGCCCAGCACCGCGGCGCAGCTGCCGCCGCTGAAGGGCCGCATCACGCTCGACCAGGTGGTGTTCCGCTACCGGCCCGAGGCGCCGCCGGTGCTGCACGGCGTGAGCCTCGATGTGCGGCCGGGCGAGGTGATCGGCATCGTCGGCCGATCCGGGTCGGGCAAGAGCACGCTGACGAAGCTGGTGCAGCGGCTGTACTCGCCGGAGCAGGGCCGGCTGCTGGTCGACGGCATCGACATCAGCCTGATCGACGCGGCCCAGCTGCGCCGCCAGGTGGGCGTGGTGCTGCAGGAGAACTTCCTGTTCCACCGCAGCGTGCGCGAGAACATCGCGATCACCGACCCGGCGGCGCCGCTGGAGCACGTGATCGCCGCGGCCACGCTCGCCGGCGCCCACGAGTTCATCAGCGAGCTGCCCGAGGGCTACGACACGCTGGTGGGCGAGCAGGGCGCGAGCCTGTCGGGCGGGCAGCGCCAGCGCATCGCGATCGCGCGGGCGCTGTTCAGCAACCCGCGCATCCTGATCTTCGACGAGGCGACGAGCGCGCTCGACTACGAGAGCGAGGCGATCGTCCAGCGCAACATGGCCGCGATCTGCCAGGGCCGCACGGTGCTCGTGATCGCTCACCGGCTGAGCGCGGTGCGCAATGCCCACCGCATCATCGTGATGGACAAGGGGCGCATCGTCGAGATGGGCCCGCACGAGCAATTGCTCGCCAGGCCGAAGGGGCTGTATGCCTACCTGTGGCAGATGCAGGGCGGCGTCGAGCGCGCGCCGGTTGTCGTGGAAGTCCAGGCGTGAGCGGCGCTGCACCGGCCCGGCATCCGGCGCTGGCCTTGCTGGCGCGCTACCGCGCGGTGTTCGCCGCGGCCTGGCAGGCGCGGCATGAACTGGCGGGCCCGAAGCGGCTGG
This sequence comes from Rhizobacter sp. SG703, assembly GCF_012275445.1. GTDB lineage: Bacteria > Pseudomonadota > Gammaproteobacteria > Burkholderiales > Burkholderiaceae_C > Rhizobacter. The sequence continues at coordinate 1,272 of NZ_JAAZQK010000005.1, forward strand.
CCGACGAGGCGGCCTTTCTGCCGGCGGCGCTGAGTCTCCAGGCGACGCCGGTGCACCCCGCGCCGAGGCGTGCAGCCTTCGTGATTTGCGCGCTCTTCGTGGTGGCCTTGCTGTGGGCCAGCTTCGGCGAGCTGGACATCGTGGCTTCTGCCCCGGGGCGCATCGTCGTCAGCGATGGCAGCAAGCTGATCCAGCCGTTGGAAGCCAGTGTGGTCAAGGCCATCCAGGTGCAGGACGGCGACCGCGTGAAGGCCGGGCAGCTGCTGATCGAGCTCGATGCGACGCTGGCCGAGGCCGATCGCGGGCGGGTGATGCAGGAGCGGGCGTCGGCGATCTCGGAGGCGGTGCGCACGGCAGCGCTGCTGGATGCGCTGGAGCATGGCGGCGAGCCGCAACTGGCCATCGACCCCGACCTGAACGCCGATGGTCGGCGCGCGGTGCAATCGCAACTGCGCAGCGAGTGGGCCGACATCAACGCCAGGCTGGCCAAGCTGCGCGCCGAGGCCGCCAAGCACCGCGCCGAGGCGCAGACGGTGGCGCAGCAGATCGACAAGCTGGAGACGACCGTGCCGCTGGCACGCCAGCGCGAGGCCGACTTCAAGGCACTGTCGGAGCAGGGCTTCATCGCCGGCCACGCCGGCCAGGACCGCACGCGCGAGCGCATCGAGATGGAGAAGGACCTGGCGACCGCGCGCGCCCGCCAGCTGGAGGCCGAAGCCGCGCAGCACGAGAGCGAGCAGGGCCACGCGGCGCAGCGCGCCGAGATCGTGCGCGTGCTCGGCGAGCGCCATGCGGACGCCGAGCTGAAGCGGCGGCAACTGAATGCCGAGACGGTGAAGGCGACGCAGAAGACGCGGCTCACGCAACTGACCGCGCCGGTCGACGGCACGGTGCAGCAGCTCGCGGTGCACACCGCCGGCGGCGTGGTGACGCCGGCGCAGGTGCTGCTGGTGGTGGTGCCCGACCGGGCCGAAGTCACGGCAGAGGTGACGCTGGAGAACAAGGACATCGGCTTCGTGCGCGAAGGCCAGCATGCCGAGGTGAAGCTGGAGACCTTTCCGTACACGCGCTATGGCACGGTGGGCGCGAAGGTGATGAGCGTGGCCGCCGATGCGGTGGTCAGCGAGCCGGCGCGTGCGCCGCAGAACAGCTTCGGCAACAACGCCAATAGCACCGACAACAAGGCCCCGCAAGGCGCCAGCTTCCCGGCGACGCTGCAACTCGACCAGCGCGACATCAACGTCGACGGCCGGCGCGTGCACCTGTCGCCGGGGATGAACGTGACAGCGGAGATCAAGACCGGCCGGCGCCGGGTCATCGACTACCTGCTGAGCCCGGTGCGCGAGCACCTCGGTGGCAGCCTGAAGGAGCGGTGATGCGATCCGGCAAACGCAAGATGTCTCCGCGGATGTCGCTGGCGGTCGCGGCGGCGGCGACCTTGTTGCTCGGCGTCGGCGGCTACAGGAACTTCAATGGGTATTGCTGGGATCAGGGCCGATACCTTTCCGACGACGATCTGATCCGGGAAGCCATCCGCGCCAACGCGACGGACATGGGCCTGGGCGGCTCGACTGCCGAGATCGACAGGTTCATGGTCGACCATCCCGGTTGCTGCGAGGTCGATCGCGTCACCTCCATGGCGAGCGGACCGCTTGAACGGCTCGTCGGCTTCTTCGGCGTGATCGTCAAGGTCACCTATGACGTGCGGCCCGGATTCGCCTCCAGTACGGGCCAGAAGAAATACTCGAACTACGTCCGGATGAATGCCTGTGGCTTGCGCGCGGACATGTTCGGCGAATTCATCGATTGAGACGCGAAGTACCCATCCACCGCAGTACCCATCAACCTATTGACAGGGGCAAGCATGGTCTACACCTGGAATCAGCTCACCGCCGCGGAGCTCACGAATTGGTTCTTGTACGGTCAGCCGAACAAGCCGGCCAATCTCCTCGATGAGACCCTGATGCGACCGGCCGGGAAGGAGCAGCCGATCGACATCGATGCGGTCTCGTTCATGTCGAATGGTGCGGGACGATTCGCGTTCGGCTCGTCCTTCGCGTTGGTGGATGCCTTCATGTCGGGCGGCTTGTTCGGGAGCCTGAAGGGGCCACAGAGTTTCTCGCTGCAGCAGGCCATGACGGCGCTGGGCAAGGCCGGTGCCGACAAGCTGTCCATCCTGCAGATGGACTACAAGGACGGGGTGGCAGACCACGCGCTGCGAAGCTATCTCTACAACCAGGACAGCTTCAGGATCGCTCCCGGCGCGACGTTCGTGATCGATGCCAACGGCGACCGGCACATCGAGAATTTTGCGGTCCTGCCCTTCGACGACAACTTCGATTTCGAAGGATCGTTCTGGTCCAACATCGGAAACGCGTACCTCAACGCACGGATCGATCCCGACCAGATCGGCCGGATCCTGAGGCTGAAATTCGACGCGGCGAGCAAGAACGCCATACCGCGCATCAGCTACACACAGCAGACCTACCAGGCGGACCAGCAGAAGTACGCCGCGTCCTACACGCACTTCGCGAACGCCTCCAGCCTCCTCAGTGAAATCCCGCCGCTGGTCGATGCACTCTGGAGCGCGGGGGTCACCCAACTTCTCGACGGCAACCGCCCCATCCTCTACGGCACCGACCAGGCCGACATCGTCAATGGCACGATCACGGTCGGCAAGCATCCGGTGAACCTGGCGACGTCGCATTCGCCGGGCTTCGACGTATCGAGCTTCGTCCAGAACGGCATCACGTACTTCACCGGTGCGGGCAACGACAGCATCCGGGCCGGCGTGACCGACGACAAACTGATCGGCGGCACCGGCGATGACACCTTGCAGGGCGGGGTCGGGGTCGACAGCTACATCTACCGGCTGGGGGACGGCAAGGACACGATCATCGATTCCGACGGCCGCGGCCAGATCGTCGTGGCAGGAACGCCCCTGCCCAAGGGCTCGGCGGCACAGCACCGCAGGGTCGGCAACCTCGACGAATGGAACATCGGCAACGGGGCGTTCATCTACACGCTGGACGACAAGCAGCGCCGATTGATCATCACCGGAACGGGACTCGGCCCGGGTGGGCAGATCACGATCAACGGCTTCGACATCACCCGTCCGGGCGGCTACCTCGGCATCGAGCTCGTCAGCACGACCAAGGTCGTTCTTCAGCAGGGCACCGGCGGCGACCCCTTTGCCACGGCGGGCTTCGACCCGGGCAGCGTCGTCGGTTCGTCCTCGATGGCCGAAGGGGGCTCCAGCTTCTACACGCTCTACCTGAACAAGGCGGCCAAGGCCGGCGACACCATCACGCTCGCGCTGTCCGACCTGGGCGACAAGTTCCAGGCCATCCTCGGTGACGACGTGGTGGCCGCCAACGGCGCAGTGATCGTGCTGGCGGACGGCCAGACCCAGGTCAGCTTCGCACTCAAGCAGACCGGTGAACTGGAAACCGATGGCAGCGCGCAGCTGAGTGCGACCTATGCGGGGCAAGGCGAGGGCGCGAGCAGCGCCAGCTCGAACGCGTGGAACCTCGACGTGCACGACAACGGCGACGAGACACATACCTACAACGGCGATCAGCGTGCGCTGATCCGCGGCGTCGAGGTGGACCTGGAGATCCTGCCAGGCGATCCCCGCTACAACACCTACAAGTGGACGGCCACCCAGTGGTCCACCGACGGCACCCTCAACGGCGGCAAGCCCGAGGTGGATTTCAACGACGTCATCGACGGCAGCGCGGACAAGGACAAGATCGACGGCAAGGGCGGCAACGATGCGCTCGATGGCCTCGCGGGCAACGACGAGATCGACGGCGGCACCGGCGACGACCTGATCGGCGGCGGCGCCGGCAGCGACGCGATCCACGGCGGCGCCGGCAATGACGTGATCCTGGGCGCCACCGGGCTGAGCGTGTTCCAGCGGGCCAGCCCGGATGACCAATGGGTGCCGCCGCCGGGTACCAGTGCGTGGATCAGCGGCAGCAACTGGGGCGTCTACCAGAGCAACGGATCGCGCACCATCGTCGGCGGCGGTTCGCTGGCGATGGACAGTGCCGGCGATTCGGTGGATGCCGGCGACGGCAACGACATCGTGATCGGCGGCTTGGGAAGCGACCGCCTCGAAGGCGGTACGGGCGACGACTCGCTGTGGGGTCACGGCGGCGACGATGCGCTCGAAGGCGGTGCCGGTGCCGACTACCTGGTCGGCGACGGCATCCGGGACGCCGGCTACTACCAGACCCTGTCGCCGGCGCAGCACGGCAATGATTTCCTGGACGGCGGCGAAGGCGACGACACGCTGAAGGGCGGCGGCGCAAACGACGTGCTGTTCGGCGGCACCGGTTCGGACACGCTGTGGGGCGACGAGACCGGCGAGGACGAGCTGCCGGGCGCGCAGCACGGTGACGACTACCTCGACGGCGAGGACGGCAACGACCAGGTGGTCGGCGGCGGGGCCGATGACCAGCTCTATGGCGGTGGCGGCGACGACAGCCTGTGGGGTGACGGCGACACCGAGGACATGCTGGGCGGCACGTTCCACGGCAACGACGTCCTCGATGGCGAGGACGGCGACGACTACCTGGCCGGAGGCGGCAAGGACGACACGCTGTACGGCGGCGCCGGAGCGGACGTGATGCGCGGCGACGCCCGGGAAGAGGACCTGGCTGGCAGCTTCCACGGCGCGGACTACCTCGACGGCGAGGATGGCGACGACCAGATCCTCGGCGACGGTGGCAATGACACCTTGTACGGTGGCGAAGGCAATGACCTGCTGGCCGGCGACGAGTTGACGGAGGATGCGCTGTCCGGCGAGTTCCATGGCAATGACTACCTGGACGGCGAGGACGGCGACGACCAACTCGTGGGCGGCGGCAAGGACGACGTGCTGTACGGCGGTGCCGGCAAGGACAGCCTGTGGGGCGATGCCGACGAGCCGGGATTGGGCGGCGCCTCGCACGGCAACGACTACCTGGACGGCGAGGACGGCGACGACCTGCTGGTGGGGGGCGGCCGGGACGACACGCTCGCCGGCGGCAGCGGCGACGACGAGTTGCAGGGCGACGCGGGCAGCAATCGGCTGGGCGGCGAATTCCACGGCAACGACGTGCTCGATGGCGGCGACGGCAATGACCGGCTGTTCGGCCTGGGCCGCAACGACACGTTGGCGGGCGGTGCCGGCAACGATTTCCTCAGCGGCGACGGCAGTGCCGCCGACGTGGCGGCGTCATTCCACGGCGACGACGTCCTCGATGGCAGAGAGGGCAACGACACCTTGCTGGGCGGAGGTGGGAACGACCTGCTGCAGGGCGGCGACGGCAACGACTTCCTGTCGGGCGAAGACCAGCTCGGCACGTCGGCAAGCAGTGAACTGACCGGCGACGACGTGCTGTACGGTGGCGACGGCAACGATGTGCTGCTGGCCGGCAACGGCAACAACGCCCTGTCCGGCGACGCAGGAAACGACAGCCTCTGGGGCGGTGACGGCGACGACATGCTGCTGGGCGGCGATGGCGACGACTTCCTGCGCTCGGGCGCCGGCAACGACACGCTGGACGGCGGAGCCGGCAGCGACATCTACTACGTCGCGCTCGGCAGCGGTGCGAAGCACATCCAGGAGACGCAGCGCAACGACGGCGACTGGAACCTGCTGATCCTGGAAGCGGGCTTCACCTTCAGCCTGGTGCAGTTGTCGCTGGGCTCGCTGGTCATCGGCGCGGGCTCGGGCGACAGCGAGATCCATCTCGACGGCGTCGACTATGACGACCTGGCGAATACGTCGCCGATCAACGCCATCCAGTTCTCCGATGGCACGACGCTGACCATCGGACAGCTGTTGGATGCCGTGTCGATCGGCATTCCGGCGACCGAGTTGGAGGACTACCTGCGCGGCACCTCCGGCAAGGAAGTCATCCACGCGCTGGCAGGCGACGACTTCGTCGATGGTCGTGGCGGCAACGACGTGCTCGACCTCGGTGCCGGCAACGACATCGCGTTGGGCGGTGACGGCAACGACAGCGTCACCGGTGGCGACGGCGACGACACGGTGCTGGGCGAGGCCGGCGCCGACCAGCTGGAAGGCGGGCAGGGCGCTGATGGACTGGCCGGCGGCGACGGCAACGACCTGCTGTCGGGAGGCGACGGCAACGACCAACTGGCCGGCGATGCCGGCGCGGATCAACTGCTTGGAGATGCCGGCAACGACACGCTGAACGGTGGCGACGACGACGACGGGCTGCAAGGCGGCGACGGGGCCGACCTGCTCGCCGGCGGCACCGGCAACGACGCTCTGGACGGCGGCACCGGCGCCGACACGATGTCCGGCGGCGCGGGCGACGACAGCTTCATCGTCGACGACGCGACCGACCAGGTGATCGAGGCCGCCGGCGAGGGCCACGACACGGTGCGCAGCGCGCTCAGCCTGACGCTCTCGGACAACGTCGAAGACCTGGTCCTGCAGGCCGGCTCCTCGGCCTTGAACGGCACCGGCAACGCGCAGGACAACACGCTGACCGGCAACGACGGCGACAACCTCCTCGCCGGGCTCGTGGGCGCCGACACGCTGATCGGCGCAGGCGGCAACGACACGCTGGACGGCGGCAGCGGCAGCGACGCGCTGCTCGGCGGCCAGGGCGACGACCTCTACCTCGTCGACGCGTCCACCGATGCGGTGACGGAGCTGAACGCCGAAGGCAACGACACCGTCGTCGCGAGCGCCGACTTCACGCTCTCCGACAACGTCGAGACGCTGCGGCTCACCGGCGGCGCCGCCGCCGGCACCGGCAACGGCCAGGCCAACACGATCACCGGCACCGCGCAGGACAACCGGCTCGACGGCCAGGCCGGCGACGACCTGCTGCAAGGCGGTGCCGGCAACGACGAGCTGATCGGCGGCAGTGGCGTCGACACGCTGGTCGGCGGCAGCGGCGACGACCTGTACGACGTGGACCGCAGCGACGACCAGGTCGTCGAGCAGGCCGGCGAAGGCGACGACACGGTGCAGAGCTCGGTCAGCTACGTGCTGGGCGCCAACCTCGAGAACCTGGTCCTCACCGGCTTCTCGAGCAGCGATGCAACCGGCAACGACTTCGCCAACCGGCTCACCGGCAACGGCGGCTCCAACGTGCTGGACGGCGGCGCCGGCATCGACACGATGGCCGGCGGCGACGGCGACGACACCTACGTGCTCGACAGCGCGGCCGACCAGGTGGTCGAGCTCGCCGGAGAAGGCAGCGACACCGTCGTGGTCGGCTTCAGCTACGCGACCGGCAACAACATCGAGAACGTGCGCCTGACCGGCAGCGCGAACCTGGACGCGACCGGCGACGCCGGCGACAACGTGCTCGAAGGCAACGCCGGCAACAACGTGCTGGACGGCGGTGGCGGCGCCGATGTGCTGATCGGCGGCGATGGCGACGACACCTACCTCGTCGACAGCGAAGACGACCGGGTCTTCGAGGCGGCCGGCGAAGGGATCGACACCGTCGTGCGCAGCTACGACAGCTTCTTCATCCTGAACGACGGCGTCGAGAACCTGACGCTGGCCGGCACGGTGGAACGGGGCAACGGCAACGACCTCGACAACCTGATCGTCGGCAACGCGAGCGACAACAACCTGCTCGGCCTCGGCGGCGACGACACGCTGATCGGCGGTGCCGGCGACGATGCGCTGTTCGGCTCCGAAGGCGCCGACTCGCTGGTCGGCGGCAGCGGCGACGACTACTACGAGGTCGACGATGCCGGCGACGTCCTGGTCGAGAACGCGGGCGAGGGCGACGACTTCATCCGGTCCGGCGTCAGCTGGACGCTGGGTGCCAACTTCGAACGCGTCGCCCTCGACGGCTCGGACAACCTGGACGCCACCGGCAACGCGCTGGCCAACGGCCTGTGGGGCAACGCCGGCAGCAACACGCTGACCGGCGGGCAGGGCAACGACTTCCTGTTCGGCGATGCCGGCAACGACGTCTATGTCTTCAACCGCGGCGATGGCCAGGACAGCGTCGACAACACCGACGCGCTGGCCGCCACCGACACGCTGCGCTTCGGTGCCGGCATCACCGACAACGATGTGCTGGCCTTCCAGTCGGGTGCCAACCTGTTCTTCAAGGTGAAGGGCTCGACCGACCAGGTCGGTTTCATCAACTACTACGCCGGCAACAGCGTGGTGAACGGCGTCACGCAGGACCACAAGATCGACCGCATCGAGTTCTCGAACGGCGTCGTGTGGGACCAGGCCATGATCCAGACGGTGGTCGACCGCGCGAACAACAACCATTCGCCGACGGTGAACACCTTCCTGCCGACGCTCAACGCGAAAGCCGGCAGTGCCTTCAGCTACACCGTGCCGCTGAACACCATCACCGATCCGGACGCGTGGGACTCCATCACCTACCGCATTTCGATGCAGGACGGCAGCGCGGTGCCGGCGTGGCTCACGTTCGACCCGGCGACGCGCACGATGTCCGGCACGCCGGGCACGGCCAACGTCGGCAGCCTGCAGTTCGTGCTGTGGGGCACCGACAACTACAACTTCTCGGCCGGGGAGTTCGTCACGCTCAACGTCGGCCCGGCCAACCGCGCACCGGTGGTGAATGCCGCGCTGGCCGACAAGACGGCCGCACAAGGCGCGCCGCTCAGCTTCGCGCTGCCGGCGTCGTCCTTCACCGATGCCGATGGCGATGCGCTCGCCTACACCGCGACGCTGGCCGACGGCAGCGCGCTGCCGGCCTGGCTCAGCTTCAACGCGGGCACGCGCACCTTCAGCGGCACGCCCACCGCGCTCGGGACGGTCAGCGTGAAGGTCACGGCGACCGACACCAGCAACGCGTCGGCGAGCGACGTGTTCGACATCGCGGTCAGCCTGCAGAACCTGGTGCTGAACGGCACCGCCAACGCCGACACCTTGATCGGCGGCAGCGGCAACGACTCGATCAGCGGCGCCGGCGGCAACGACACGCTGGTCGGCAATGCCGGCAACGACACGCTGAACGGCGGCACCGGCAACGACTCGATGACCGGCGGCGCCGGCGACGACACCTACGTGGTCGACAGCAGCACCGACGTCATCGTCGAGGCGCTGAACGAGGGCATCGACACCGTGCAGAGCACGCTCGCGACGTACACGCTGGGCGGCAACGTCGAGAACCTGCTGCTGGGCGGAACCACCGGGTTGAACGGCATCGGCAACGAGCTGAACAACCAGTTGACCGGCAACAGCGGCAACAACACGCTGACCGGCGGGCTGGGCAACGACACGCTCGATGGCGGCACGGGCAACGACACGCTGGCCGGCGGAGCGGGCGACGACGTCTACGTCGTCAACGTCAGCACCGACGTGGTGACGGAGAACGCGGGCGAGGGCACCGACACCATCAACAGCGCAGTGACCTGGGATCTCGGCGTCGCGGCCTACGCCAACGTCGAGAACCTCACGCTGACCGGGACGGGGGCGATCAACGCCACCGGCAACGCACTGGCCAACGTGCTGATCGGCGGCAGCGGCGCGAACACGCTGACGGGCGGTGCCGGCAACGACACCTACAGCGGGGGCCTGGGCAACGACACGCTGACCGACACCTCGACCACCAGCAACGACGTCTACCGCTGGGGCCTGGGCGACGGCCTGGACACGTTGAGCGACGCCGGCGGCAGCGACCGCATCGAGATCGGGGCAGGCATCACGGCTGCGCAGGTCACGCTGACGCGCAGCGGCAACAACCTCGTGATCGGACTGACGACCGGCACGGACAAGTTGACGGTGAGCAACTGGTATGTCGGCACGGCCAACAAGATCGAAGAGATCCGGCTGGCCAACGGCAGCGTGATCCCGTCGTCGTCGATCCCGCTGTCATCCGCGGGAACGCAAGCCGCGCAGGCCATCTCGATCGACCAGGATGCGGCCGCGCTGGTGTCGGCCATGGCGCAGTTCGCGGTGCCGGGCGACAGCGATGCGGGCAACCAGCACCCGCTGGCCTCCAGCATCAAACCAATGCCGGTGTTCGCGATGCCGGGGTCGGCGGTGTAGGCCCTCGGCGGCCGGGGCGGCACGGGCTGCCTCGGTCCCCTTTGAAGCACGTGGGCTTCAGCCGCGCCCCTGCCACGGCACCCACCGCCGCTGCAGCGCGCGCAGCCCCAGCTCGCCCCCGAACGCGATCAGCGCGATCGCGAAGATCCCCAGCAGCACGATGTCGGTGTTCAGGAACTGAGCGGCCGACTGCACCATGAAGCCGAGGCCGCGCGTCGCGGCGACCAGCTCGGCCGCGACCAGCGTCGACCAGCCGACGCCCAGCCCGACGCGCAGGCCGGTCAGGATCTCGGGCAGCGCGCTCGGCAGCACCACGTGCCGCAGCAACTGCCAGCGGGTCGCACCGAACGACTGCGCGGCGCGCAGCCGGCCCTCGTCGACCTGTCGCACGCCGGTCGAGGTGGCGATCACCAGCGGCGCGAAGATCGCGAGCGTGATCAGCAGCACCTTCGACAGCTCGCCGATGCCGAACCAGATCACGATCAACGGCAGGTAGGCCAGCGGCGGCACCGGCCGGTAGAACTCGACCAGCGGATCGAACACGCCGCGAGCGGCGGGCGACAGCCCCATCCACAGCCCGAGCGGGATCGCGGTCAGCGCCGCGAGGCCGAGCGCCAGCGCAACGCGCGCGAGGCTCGCGCCGGCGTGCTGCCACAGCGTGGCGTCGAGATAGCCTTCGCCGGCCACGCGCAGCAACTGCGCCCACACCGCAGCGGGCGGCGGCAGGAACAGCGGCTCGATCCAGCGCGCCGCCGTCACCGCCTGCCACGCGGCCCCCAGCACCAGCACGCTCAGCAGGCTGACCACGGCGGGGCGCGACCACAGCGGCGCCACGGCCTCGGGCACAGCCGGCGCTTGGCCTGATTCGTCAAGCGCGGCAGGCTGCGTGAGCACGCGCACCGTCATCGGGGAGATCGCATCCATCGCAGGTTCAGTGCACCGCTTCGTCCTGCGCGAACACCGCGCCGAGCACCTGCTCGCGCACCGCGACGAATGCCGGCAGCGACTTGATCGCCCGCGCCGCCTCGCCCTGCGCATGGCGGCGGCCGAAGTCCAGCGCCCGGTGTTCGACGATGCGCGCCGGCCGGCGCGACAGCACGACCAGGTCGGTCGCGAGGAACACCGCCTCCTCGACCCCGTGCGTGACCAGCACGATGGTCTTGCCGGTGGCCTGCCATACCTTCAGCAGCAGCTCCTGCATGCGCTCGCGCGTCAGCGCATCGAGCGCGCCGAACGGTTCGTCCATCAGCAGCACCTCGGGGTCGGCGGCCAGCGCGCGGGCGATGCCGACGCGCTGGCGCATGCCGCCCGACAGCTCCCACACCGGCCGCGACCCGACGCCTTCGAGCCCGACCAGCGCGAGCAGCTTGCGCGCCCGATCCTCTCGCGCGGCGCGGCTCCCACCGCGCAGGCGCAAGGGCAGCGCGACGTTGTTCAACACGTCGAGCCAGGGCAGCAGCGCGTCGTCCTGGAAGACGACGCCGCGGTCCGCACCCGGCCCGGTGATCGGCCGACCCGACACCGACACCCGCCCGCCGCTGGGCGTCACGAACCCGGCGATGACATTCAGCAAGCTGGACTTGCCACAGCCCGAAGGCCCCAGCAGCACCGCCAGCGCGCCTTGCGGCACCTGCCAGCTGATGCCGTCCAGCACCGGGGTGTTCACAGCCGTGGCCGAGCCTGCAGCACCCCGGTACCCTACAGTGACCGCCTGCAGTTCGACCACGGCGTGAACTCCTTCGTGTCCTTGATGTGGTGTTTCAGCGCGCGGCTGCGACCGCCTGGCCCGAGGCCTGGGTCGCAGCCTGCACGTGCTTCGGGCTGACATACGGGCCGTAGTCGGCGAGCACCTTGTCGACCTTGCCCTGCTCCTTCAGGAACTTCGCGGTGTCGGTCAGTGCCTTGACGGTTCCGCCCCCCAGCAACGCCGGCGCGGCCTGCTCCGCGAGCGTCGGGAACTTCGAGCCGGCCAGCAGCTCGGGCACGTCGGCCGCGTTGGCGCCGGTCAGCCGGGCGATCTTGTCGACGTTGGCGGTGTTCGCGATGAAGGCCTTCGCGTCCTTCCGGTAGGCCGCATAGGCTTGGCCGGTAATGCGCACGAACTGCGCGACGAACGCCGGGTTCTTCTGCGCGAAGTCGCGGCGCACGATCCAGGCGTCGAAGGTCGGCGCGCCCCAGGTCGCCACCTCGGCCGAGCTGGTCAGCAGCGTGCCGCTTTCCTTGATCTTGCCGAGCGCCGGGTCCCACACATAGGCGGCGTCGATGTCGCCGCGCTGCCAGGCCGCGGTGATCTCGGTCGGGCGCAGGTTGACGATGTTCAGCGTCTTCGAATCGATGCCCCAGTGCTTCAGCGCGGCCAGCAGGCTGTAGTGCGTCGTCGACACGAAGGGCACGGCGATCTTCTTGCCGACCAGGTCGGCCGGCTTCGCGATGCCCGAGCCGTTGCGCACGACCAGCGCCTCGGCGCTGCCGATCTCGGCCGCGACCAGGATGGTCTCGATCGGCAGTTCGCGGCTGGCCGCGGCGGCCAGCGGGCTGGAGCCGACGTAGCCGATCTGGATGTCGCCCGATGCCACCGCGGTGATCACCTCGGCACCGCTCTCGAACTTGCGCCATTCGATGGCCTGGCCGGTCGCCTTCTCGTACAGGCCGTCGGCCTGCGCGACCTTGGCCGGCTCGACGACGGTCTGGTAGGCGATGCGGACCTGCGCGGTGGCTGCTGCGGCGGTGGCGAACAGCCCGAGCGCGATGGCCAGGGCCTGGACGATGGATGCGCGGCGCGTGTGTGTCATGGGTTCTCCTCCTCGGGGTTCGGTGCAACTCGTCACGACCTGCACGGTACGGCGCGGCCCGCGCCGCACGAACGAAGCTTTTCGGATGTGCTCATGCGGCGCGCGACACGGGCAGATATCGAAGCGCGCTTTTCTTCGTTCGCCGCTGCAATTGGTGGCGATAGCCTTCATCGACCCTGATCCATGAAGGAGACCGCCGATGTCCGCCGTGCTCGCAGCCGCAGTACTCACCGAGTTCCCCCGCGCCAGCGTGCTCGAAGAAGCCCGCCAACGCGCCCGTGACGGCAAGCTGCCGTTCGCCGGCAGCCTGTCGCCGGTCGATGCCTGGGCGCTGACACGCAGCGGCCAGGCCGTGCTGGTCGACGTGCGCACCGCCGAAGAACGCAAGTTCGTCGGCCATGTCGCCGAGAGCGTGCATGTGCCCTGGGCCACCGGCACCGGCCTGACGCGCAACCCGCGCTTCGTCCGCGAGCTCGAGGCCAAGGTCGCCAAGCCGGCGGTCGTGCTGCTGCTGTGCCGCAGCGGCAAGCGCTCGGCGCTGGCGGCCGAGGCGGCGGCCAAGGCCGGCTTCGCGCAGGCGTTCAACGTCAGCGAAGGCTTCGAGGGCGAGCTCGATGAACGACAGCAGCGCGGCCACAGCGGCGGCTGGCGTTTCCACGGCCTGCCGTGGACCCAGGACTAGTCATGTCCGCCCCCACGTCACTTCGTTCCTGCCCCCCGGGGGGGCGCAGCCGCCTTGGGGCGGCCCGGCGGCGGCTGGTGCCATGAGCTTCGACATCGACGAAGTTGTCGCGAACCTGCGCACTGCGAGAACGCGCTGGCGCGAATCGCAGCAGCGCCAGCGCGAACCCGGCGGGCGCGAGCTGCCGTCGCGCGAGGCGTTGCAAGGCATCCTCGATTCGCTGCGCGGTGTGCTGTTCCCGATGCGCCTGGGCCCGCCCGACCTGCGCCAGGACGCCGAGGACTGGTACGTCGGCCACACGCTCGACGCCTTGTTGCATGCGCTGTGTGCGCAGGTGCGGTTGGAGCTGCGCCATGCCGGGCAGCACGAGGCCGATGCCGACGGCCTGGTGCGCCGCTTCGCCGCGTCGCTGCCGGCGATCCGCGGCCTGCTCGACAGCGACGTGCTCGCCGCCTTCCACGGCGACCCGGCCGCGCGCAGCGTCGACGAGGTGCTGCTGTGCTACCCCGGCATCGACGCGATGGTGCACCACCGCGTCGCGCACCGGCTGTACGAGCTCGGCGTGCCGCTGCTCGCGCGCATCGTCGCCGAGCTGGCGCACGGCCGCACCGGCATCGACATCCACCCGGGCGCGACCATCGGCGCCGGCTTCTTCATCGACCACGGCACCGGCGTCGTGATCGGCGAGACCGCGGTGATCGGCGAGCGGGTGCGCGTCTACCAGGCGGTGACGCTGGGCGCGAAGCGCTTCCCGACCGACCCGGACGACCGCGGCGGCGTCAAGCTGCAGAAGGGCCTCGCACGCCATCCGCAGGTGGAAGACGACGTGGTCATCTACGCCGGCGCGACGATCCTCGGGCGCATCGTGATCGGCCGAGGATCCACCATCGGCGGCAACGTCTGGGTCACCGAGAGCGTGCCGCCGGGCAGCCACGTGACGCAGGCCAGCCTCCGACAAGACCGCCGGCCATGAGCACGAGCCTGCGCCAGCGCTTCGGCCAGGTGGTGCGTGCGACGCGCGAGGACCGCGGCTGGTCGCAGGAGCAGCTCGCCGGCCGCGCGGACTTGAACCGCTCGTACCTCGGCGAGATCGAGCGCGGCACCGTGATGCCGTCGATCGAGACCGCCGCCAAGCTCGCCGCGGCGCTCGGCGTGAGCCTGTCGTCGCTGATAGCGCGCTTCGAATTGATGGCGATAGCCGGTTGATCGGCGCGCAGGCGCTGGCGACACTGCCGCCGCTTATCCGATCCCCGCATGAGTTCATCCGCTTTTCGTTTCAGGAGTCCATTCCATGGCTGACCCCCAGCAACCGCTGGCCCTCGGCGACCACGCCGCCCGGCAACTCGCCAACGCGACCAAGACCACGCCGACGCTCGCGACGCTGACGCCGCGCTGGCTGACGCACCTGCTGCAGTGGGTGCCGGTCGAAGCCGGCATCTACCGCCTGAACCAGGTGAAGAACCCGCAGGACGTGCTGGTGGCCTGCTCGTCGCAGCGCGACGAGGGCGAACTGCCGAGCACCTTCGTCGATTACGAAGAGCAGCCGCGCGAGTACTTCCTGAACGCGGTCAGCACGGTGCTGGACGTGCACACCCGCATCTCCGACCTGTACAGCAGTCCGCACGACCAGATCAAGGAGCAGCTGCGCCTGACGATCGAGACCATCAAGGAGCGGCAGGAGAGCGAGCTGATCAACAACCCGGACTACGGGCTGCTGGCGAGCGTCGCCGACGAACAGCGCGTGTTCCCGCTGACCGGCGCGCCGACACCGGACGACCTGGACGAGCTGCTGGGCAAGGTCTGGAAGGAGCCGGCCTTCTTCCTGACGCACCCGCTCGCGATCGCCGCGTTCGGCCGCGAGTGCACCCGCCGCGGCGTGCCGCCGCCGACCGTGAGCCTGTTCGGCTCGCAGTTCATCACCTGGCGCGGCATCCCGCTGATCCCGTCCGACAAGGTGCCGGTGGCCGACGGCAAGAGCAAGATCCTGCTGCTGCGCGTCGGCGAGAAGCGCCGGGGCGTCGTCGGGCTGTACCAGCCCGGCCTCGCCGGCGAGCAGAGCCCGGGGCTGTCGGTGCGCTTCATGGGCATCAACCGCAACGCGATCTCGTCGTACCTGATCTCGCTGTACTGCTCGCTCGCGGTGCAGACACCGGATGCGCTGGCCGTGCTCGAGGACGTCGAGATCGCCAAGTTCCACGAGTATCCGGACACCTACAAGTGATGGGCACGATCGACGCGCTCGACCCGTCGGCGATCGCGAAGCTGGCCGGCGAACTCTTCGCGAACTGGCCTGGGGCCACGCCGCAGGTGCCGGCCAACGCGCACCCGGGCGGCTTCACGCCGCCGCCCGGCAGCAGCGGCCCGGTCACGCCGAACGTGCAGCCGCTCGCCGCGGCCGTGCCCGGTGCGAACCTGGCGCCCAGTTCGCCGCAGCATCCGGCGGCGCTGGCCGCGCAGGGGCCGTCGTCGCTGCCGCATGCGCCAGCCGGCAATGGCGTGCCGGACCTGGGCTACACCGCGGCACCGGCCTGGGACGGGCGCTTCGGCAGCTCGGCGGCCGGCGTCGCGCCTGCCTCGCCATCGTTCTACTTCCTCGAGACGCCGCGCCATCCGGGCCAGCGCGCGCTCGGCGAACCGGCCCACGCCGCACCGGTGAAGCCGGCGTTCGATGTGAACGCGGCGCGGCGCGATTTCCCGATCCTGCAGCAGCGCGTCAACGGCCGCCAGCTGGTCTGGTTCGACAACGCCGCGACCACGCAGAAGCCGCAGCAGGTGATCGACCGCATCAGCCATTTCTACGAACACGAAAACTCCAACATCCACCGCGCGGCGCACGCGCTGGCCGCGCGCGCGACCGATGCGTACGAAGGCGCGCGCCAGACGGTGCAGCGTTTCCTGGGCGCCGCATCGGTCGACGAGATCGTGTTCGTGCGCGGCACCACCGAGGCGATCAACCTGGTGGCCGGGAGCTGGGGGGCGAAGCACATCGGCGCCGGCGACGAGATCATCGTCTCGCACCTGGAGCACCACGCGAACATCGTGCCGTGGCAGCGGCTCGCCGCCGAGAAGGGCGCGGTGCTGCGCGTGATCCCGGTCGACGACCGCGGCCAGCTGCGGCTCGACGAGTACCGCCGGCTGCTCGGCCCGAAGACGAAGCTGGTCGCGGTGACGCAGGTGTCGAACGCACTCGGCACCGTGGTGCCGGTGCAGGAGATCGTCGCGCTCGCCCACCAGGCCGGCGCGAAGGCGCTGGTCGACGGCGCGCAGTCGGTGTCGCACATGCGGGTCGACGTGCGCGCGATCGATGCCGACTTCTTCGTGTTCTCCGGCCACAAGCTGTTCGGCCCGACCGGCATCGGCGTGCTGTACGGCAAGCAGGCGATCCTGGAGGACATGCCGCCGTGGCAGGGCGGCGGCAACATGATCGCCGACGTGACTTTCGAAAAGACCGTGTACCACGGCGCGCCGACGCGCTTCGAGGCCGGCACCGGCAACATCGCCGATGCGGTCGGGCTGGGTGCCGCGATCGACTACGTGCAGCGGCTCGGGCTCGACGCGATCGCGCAGTACGAGCACGCGCTGCTCGGCTACGCGACGCAGGCGCTGCAGCCGATCCCCGGCGTGCGGCTGGTCGGCATCGCCGACGACAAGGCGAGCGTGCTGTCGTTCGTGCTCGACGGGTATTCGACCGACCAGGTCGGCCAGGCGCTGAACCGAGAAGGCATCGCGGTGCGCACGGGCCACCATTGCGCGCAGCCGATCCTGCGCCGCTTCGGGCTCGAGGCGACGGTGCGGCCGTCGCTGGCGTTCTACAACACCTGCGACGAGGTGGACCGCTTCATCGCGGTGATCCGGCAGCTGGCGAACCGGCGATGACCGCGTGGCCCGGATGCCAATCCGGGTTCTCCTCGATGACATGCATCCCGGATTAGCATCCGGGCTACCCGGCGCCTGCTCACGAGGCGGGCGCTGCCTTACAGGAGACAAGCCGATGAACGCCACCCACCATCCCGCCGTGCTCGACCTGATCGGCAACACGCCGCTGGTGCGCGTCACGCGCCTCGACACCGGCCCGTGCACGCTGCTGCTGAAGCTCGAATCGCAGAACCCCGGCGGCTCGATCAAGGACCGCATCGGCGTCTCGATGATCGAGGCCGCCGAGCGCGAGGGAAAGCTGGAGCCGGGCGGCACCGTCGTCGAGGCGACCGCCGGCAACACCGGCCTCGGGCTCGCGCTGGTCGCGCGCGCGAAGGGCTACCGCGTGGTGCTGGTGGTGCCCGACAAGATGTCGACCGAGAAGGTGCTGCACCTGAAGGCGCTCGGCGCCGAGGTGCACACGACGCGCTCCGACGTCGGCAAGGGCCACCCGGCCTACTACCAGGACTACGCCGCGCGGCTGGCGAAGGAAATCCCCGGCTCGTTCTTCGCCGACCAGTTCAACAACCCGAACAACCCGCTGGCGCACGAGCGCGGCACCGGCCCCGAGCTGTGGGAGCAGAGCGGCCACGACCTCGACGCGATCGTCGTCGGCGTCGGCTCGTCGGGCACGCTGACCGGCCTGACGAACTACTTCCGCGGCGTGCAGCCGAAGCTCGAATTCGTGCTCGCCGACCCGGTCGGCTCCATCCTCGCCGACCAGGTGCTGACCGGCACGCACGGCCCGGCCGGCTCGTGGGCGGTGGAGGGCATCGGCGAAGACTTCATCCCGCCGATCGCCGACCTGTCCGGCATCAAGCATGCGTACTCGATCCCCGACGAAGAGAGCTTCGCGACCTCGCGCGCGCTGCTGCGCGCCGAAGGCCTGATGGGCGGGTCGTCGACTGGCACGCTGCTGGCCGCCGCGCTGCGCTTCTGCCGCGCGCAGACGAAGCCGCTGCGCGTCGCCACCTTCGTCTGCGACACCGGCACGCGCTACCTGTCGAAGGTCTACAACGACAGCTGGATGATCGACGAGGGCCTGCTTGCCCGCACGCAGTACGGCGACCTGCGCGACATCGTCGCCCGCCGGCCGGACGAGGGCGGCGTCGTCAGCGTGTCGCCCGACGACACGCTGCTGACCGCGTTCCAGCGCATGCGGCTGGCCGACGTGTCCCAGCTGCCGGTGCTCGACGGCACGCGGCTGGCCGGCGTGATCGACGAGTCCGACGTGCTGATGCAGCTGCACGGCGACCCGGCGCACTATGCCCACACCGTCAGCACGGCGATGAGCAGCGCGCTGGAGACGCTGCGGCCGGGTTCGAGCATCGCCGCGCTGCGCCAGGTGCTGGACCGCGGCCTCGTCGCGATCGTCGCCGACGGCGATACATTCCACGGCCTGATCACCCGCTTCGACCTCTTGAATCACCTTCGCAAGGCACGCCGATGAGCTCCAAGGACACCCACCAGTTCGCGACCCGCGCGATCCACGCCGGCCAGTCGCCCGACCCGACGACCGGAGCGATCATGCCGCCGATCTACGCCACCTCCACCTACGTGCAGCAGAGCCCCGGCGTGCACAAGGGCCTGGACTACGGCCGTTCGCACAACCCGACGCGCTGGGCGCTGGAGCGCTGCGTCGCCGACCTCGAGGGCGGCACGCGCGCGTTCGCGTTCGCCTCCGGGCTGGCCGCGATCTCGACCACGCTGGAGCTGCTGGATGCCGGGGCCCACGTGATCGCGAGCGACGACCTGTACGGCGGCACCTTCCGGCTGTTCGACAAGGTGCGCACCCGCAGCGCCGGGCACCGCTTCAGCTTCGTCGACCTGTCCGACCCGCAGGCGCTGCGGGCCGCGATCCGGCCCGAGACGAAGATGGTCTGGGTCGAGACGCCGAGCAACCCGATGCTGAAGCTGACCGACCTGGAGGCCGTCGCCCGCATCGCGCGCGAGCACGGCCTGCTCGCGGTGGCCGACAACACCTTCGCGAGCCCGTACGTGCAGCGCCCGCTGGAGCTCGGTTTCGACGTGGTGGTGCATTCGAGCACCAAGTACCTCAATGGCCACTCCGACGTGATCGGCGGAGTCGCGGTGGTCGGCCAGCGCGCCGAGGCCGCGGGGCATGCCGAGCGCCTGGGCTTCCTGCAGAACGCGGTCGGCGCGATCGCCGGGCCGTTCGACAGCTTCCTGACGCTGCGCGGCGTCAAGACGCTGGCGCTGCGCATGCAGCGGCATGGCGAGAACGCCTCGGCGCTCGCGCAGTGGCTGGAGCGCCACCCGAAGGTCGCACGTGTTCACTACCCCGGCCTCGAATCGCACCCGCAGCATGCGCTCGCGAAGCGCCAGATGCATGGCTTCGGCGGCATGCTGTCGGTGACGCTGGACACCGACCTGGCCGGCGCGCGCCGCTTCCTCGAAGCCTGCGAGGTGTTCTCGCTGGCCGAGAGCCTGGGCGGCGTCGAGAGCCTGATCGAGCATCCGGCGCTGATGACGCACGCGACGATCCCGGCCGAGCAGCGTGCGCAGCTCGGCATCGGCGATGCACTGGTGCGGCTGAGCGTCGGCGTCGAGGACCTGGCCGACCAGCGGGCCGACCTCGAAGGGGCACTGGCGCGCATCTAACCGACACGCTTTTGCTTATCCGGATTCAGTCGTTCGCAGACCGAGCGCTGTTCGGTAGGCTGCGAACCCTGATTCCAACCACATGCTGAAAAGAACCTCCATGCAAAAACGCCTGTTCCTGTCCACGCTGGTCGCGGCCGCCGCCGCGGTGTTCTCGGTCGGCGCCCATGCCGACCAGCTCGCCGACATCCAGAAGAAGGGCGAGATCGTGATCGGCGTGCTCGGCACCGACGAGCCGAACAGCTTCGTCGACCCGAAGACCCGCGACGTGGTCGGCTACGAGGTCGACATCGGCCGCGCGATCGCCGCGAAGCTCGGCGTGAAGCCGGTGTTCAAGCAGCTGGCGGTCGCCGCCCGCATCCCCGAGCTGCAGCAAGGCCGCGTCGACCTGCTGGCCGCCTCGCTCACGCACAACAAGGAACGCGAGGCGCTGGTCGACTTCTCGCTGACCACCTTCGTGACCGGCCAGAAGGTGCTGGTGAAGAAGGACAGCGGCATCTCGCAGCTGTCGCAGCTCGCCGGCAAGAAGGTACTGACCGTCAAGGGCGGCACGCAGGAGCCGAACATCCGCAAGGCGGTGCCCACCGTCGACGTCGTCACCTTCGAGACCACGCAGCAGGCCTTCCTGGCGCTGCAGCAGGGCAAGGGCGTCGGCTACGTCAACGACGAGGCGTCGCTGATCGACGACTTCGGCAAGCTCGGCCCGGCCGCCAAGAACTACCTGATCATCCCGCAGAGCATCAGCACCGAAGCGCTGGCGCTGGGCATCCGCAAGGGCGAAACCGGCGTCAAGGGCGTCGTCGACGGCGTGCTGCGCGACCTCGAGAAATCGGGCGAGGCCGACAAGCTGTTCCAGAAGTGGTACGGGCCGAACACGCGGCTGAAATTCCAGTCGCGTGATTTCAAGTTCGTTTCGGACAAGATCGACAGCTGACGGCCTGCACTCGAAGAGCGATCGCGCCAGCCGCCGCGAAGCCAGGCACGCGCGGGCACCGACGGGCGTTCGGTGCGCCTGGTGAAACGCTCGCCGCCCCGATTCCGAAGCGATACCCACGAGCCTCGCCTTCGCAGGAAGGTGGGGCTTTTTTGTTGTCAAATGCGAGATGCAGAAGCAACACTGCGCAGAATCTGTTGCAGGAGAACGCATGAAGCCCTCTGAAGCATTGGACTCGCACCGCGACGCGATTCGTCGCGTCGTCGCGTCCCATCGCGCGCGCAATGCCCGGGTGTTCGGCTCTGTTCTACGCGGCAACGACACCACCGGCAGCGATCTGGACATCCTCATCGATCCCACCCCGGAAACCACGCTGTTCGACATCGGAGCCATCCGCCACGAGTTGGGTCAACTGCTCGGAATTTCGGTGGATGTTCTGACCCCCAACGCCTTGCCCGACAAGTTCCGCGCCGCGGTGCTTGCCGAAGCTCGCCCGGTATGAGTCGCGACCCACAGCGGCTTGCCGACTATCTCGCGCACATCGCAGAAGCCATCGGGCGCATCGACCGCTACACGGCAAATCTGGACGAATCGACCTTCCTGAACGACCAGCTTGTTCAGGATGCGGTGGTCCGCAATCTGGAGATCATCGGAGAGGCCAGCAACAACATCGAACGGCATTGCCCCGAGTTCGCGGCCCAGCACCCCGAGTTGCCCCTGGCGTTCGCCTATCAGATGCGCAATGCCCTGGCCACGGCTATTTCAAGGTGGACTTCGAGATCGTCTGGAAGACGATCCATGGCGACCTTCCCGGCCTTCTGGCGCGGATCAAAGATGCACAGGCCGGCTTGCCCTCTCCTTGAGATTTCCTGAACCGCAGTCCCTGTGTTCTCTTTCGATTTCTCCCTGCTGCTGTCCGGCCAGTACCACGATGCGCTGGTGGCCGGCTTCGTGCTGTCGCTGCAGCTGACGGCCGTCACGCTGGTGCTGGCGGTGCCGCTGGCCACCGCGGTCGCGATGCTGCGCCTGTCGCCGTCGCGGCTGCTGCGCGCAGTCGGCGTCTCGTACGTCGAGGCGATCCGCAACGTGCCGCTGCTGGCGCACATGCTGTTCTGGTACTTCGGCGCGCCCGAGATGCTGCCCGAGGCGCTGAAGCAGCGGCTGTATGCCACCAACATCGAGGCCATCAGCGCGGTGGTGGCGCTCACGCTCTACACCGCCGCCTACATGGCCGAGGACATCCGCAGCGGCATCCGCGCGGTGCCGCCGGGCCAGATGGAGGCGAGCCGCGCGCTCGGGCTGGGCTTCCTGCAGGCCATGCAGCTGGTGATCCTGCCGCAGGCGGTGCGGGTCACGATCCCGCCGCTGATCTCGCAAACGCTGAACCTCTGGAAGAACACCAGCATCGCCACCGTGATCGGCGTGGCCGAGATGATGTACCGCGCGGCGCAGGTCGAGTCGGCCACCTTCCGCAGCGTCGAGGCCTTCGCGTTCGCGACCGCGGCCTACCTGACGATCTCGCTCACCATCACCGGCCTGGCGAGCTGGTACCAGCACCGCTACCCGGTGCGCTCCCGGTGATGTCCGAACAGAGCGCGCGATGATCGAGCTGATCCACACCTACTGGCTCTACTTCCTGATCGGCCAGTACCCGAACGGTCCGCTGGGCGGGCTCGCGCTGACGCTGCTGCTGGCGTCGCTCGGCCTGCTGCTGGCGTTTCCGCTCGGGCTGCTGCTGGGCTTGGCGCGCATCAGCGAACACCGCGCGCTGCGCTGGCCGGTGACGGCGCTGGTGTTCGTCGTGCGCGGCATCCCGCTGCTGATGGTGGTGTTCTGGGCCTACTTCTTCCTGCCCGCCGTCACCGGCCACAAGACCGACCAGTTCACGACGATGCTGGTCGCGCTGGTGGTGTTCGACGGCGTCTACATCGCCGAGATCGTGCGCGCCGGCGTGCGCGGCATTCCGACCGGCCAGATGGAGGCCGCGCGCTCGCTCGGCTTCGGCCGCTTCGGCGCGCTGCGCTACGTGATCCTGCCGCAGGCGCTGCGCCACATGCTGCCGTCGCTGGTGAACCAGTTCGTCTCGACGATCAAGGAAACCTCGCTCGGCTACATCATCGGGCTGACCGAGGTGGCGTTCATCACGACGCAGATCAACACGCAGGTGTTCACGAAGCCGGTGCAGGTGTATGCCGCGCTCGCCATCACCTACTTCGTGCTGTGCTTCGGTTTGTCGCGCGTGGCCTACGCGATGGAGCGGCGGCTCGGGACGGCGGCCGTGCCGCTGTCGCGCCGGTAGTCGGCCGGCGCCACGCCGCACCAGCGCTTGAACTGCCGGCTGAAGTGCGCACCGCTCGCGTAGCCGAGCCGCTCGCCGACCGCTGCAATGCTGAGCTGCGCGTCCATCAGCAGCAGCTTCGCGCGGCGCAGCTTCAGCGTCGAGCGGTACTGGCGCGCCGACATGCCGTAGACCTGCCGGAACAACGCGTTGCCGTGGTCCGGCGTGTAGCCCAGCCGGCGGATCGCCGCTTCGAGCGAGGTCTCGGCGCCGCCGCGCTGCACCTCGCGCTCGATCAGCTCGGCCAGCCGGCCGGCGGTCTGCAGCGCGAGCTGCGGCACCGGGGCGGCGGCGATCTCCTCCTGCTCGAGCCCGCGGGTCAGCGCGGCGAACAGCGTCATCAATGAGGCGCCCAGTTCCAGCCGGTGCGCCAGCGGCGACAGCGCCGCATGGTCGGCGGCCAGCGCCAGCATGCGCTGCAGCGCCGGCTGCAGCCGCTGCGTCAGCGCGCTGTCGGCGGCGAAGATGCGCGTGCCGGCACGGCACAGCAGGCGGCGCAGTTCCAGGTCGTCGAGGTCGAAGTGCACGCAATACAGGCGCGCTGCGACCGGCGTGCTCGACGCATGGGCCTCGAACGGCGTGATCAGCAGCAGGTCGCCGGCCTGCTGGGCCAGCGTGCGGCCGGTCAGCCGCACCTGCTGCTCGCCCGACAGCAGCAGGCACAGCTCGAAGTACGGGTGGTCATGCCGCGGGTACTGCCAGCGCGGGCCGACGCGGCGTGTGTGGGCGTCGGTCATCGTGACGGTCGTGCGCACGTCCGGTTGCTTGGTGTAGTCCGGCAACGCGGTCTCGGGACGGACGGGGTACATGGCTCGTGGGGTTGCGGTGGCCGCGGGGTTCGCGGTTCAGGGCAAGCGCATCCCGCTTCGGGACATGGCCGGGCCGCGGCCGCGCTCGCAGAATCGGCACCTTACACCGGGATTGCGCATGAATCGCTTCTTCAACACCCAGCATGCGCCGGTCGGCGCCCACGCCAGCCTGACGCTCGGCTTTCCCGGCGCCCGCGGCGGCATGGACCTGGAGCTGTGCGGCGCGCCCGGCCAGTCGGTGCTGGTGGCGCTCGAATCGGCGCAGCAGCCCGGCCTGTTCGAGACGCTGCCGTTCTGCGAGCCGCCCGACGACGCCGAGCGGCAGCGCTTCGTCAGCGACCAGGGCGACGCCCACCTCGGCGCATCGGGCCTCGGCGCGCGGCTGTTCGAACCCGACGAGGTGCAGCGCGAGTTCTCGCTGGCCACCGACCGCTGGCAGGCCGGCGACCTGCGCTTCACGCTGTACTCGCCGGTGCGCGCGCTGCCCGATCCGGACGCCTGCGCGCCGCTGGACGCGATGCGCGCCTTCGTGCCGGCGGTGCGCGCCGAGATCGAGGTCGACAACCGGGCCGGCACGCGCGCACGGCGGGTCGCGGTGGGGCTGTCGGGCATCGATCCGCTGCGCGGGCTGCGCCACCTGGTGCTCGGGGAGCGTGCCGACGGGATCGGCATCGGCGACGGGCTCGAACAGGGCTTCGCGACCGACGCGCCCGACGCCTGGTCGGGCATCGGCTTCGACCCGCTGGCGGTGCTGGGCGACCGGCACCCGAGCAACCGCGGGTCGATGCTGGGCGGCTGGGGTCTGGTCTGCGCCGAGGTGCCGGCCGGCGAGCGCCGCACGCTGCGCTTCGCGTTCTGCTTCCACCGGGCCGGCGTCATCACCGGCGGCATCGCGACCCGCCAGCTCTACAACCGCTGGTTCGATTCGGTGGAGTCGGTCGCGCGTTTCGCGCTGTCGGACTTCGACGAGGCGGTGCAGGCCTGCCGGGCCGCCGATGCGCGGCTCGCGGCCAGCGCGCTGTCGGCGGCGCAGCGCTTCACGGTGGCGCACGCGACCCGCTCGTACCTGTACTCGACCCAGCTGCTCGAGCGCGACGGCCGCGCGCTGTGGGTCGTCAACGAGGGCGAGTACAACATGTTGAACACGCTCGACCTGGTGGCCGACCATTCGCTGTACGAAGGCCTGCACCACCCGTGGACGATCCGCAACGTGCTCGACCAGTACGCCGCCGGCTACGCCTACGACGACGAGCTGCGCTTCGCCGGCAGCGACGCGACGCACCCGGGCGGCGTCAGCTTCACGCACGACATGGGCGTCGACGGCATCTTCTCGCCGCCCGGCCGCTCGGCCTACGAGCGTGCCGGGCTGACCGGCTGCTTCTCGCAGATGACGACCGAGGAGCTGCTGAACTGGACGCTGTGCGCCGGGCTGTATGCGCACCAGGGTCGCGACCTCGCGTGGGCACGGCGCCATGCCGCGCTGCTGGAGCGCTGCCTGCAGAGCCTGGAGCGCCGCGACCACCCGGAGCCGGCGCTGCGCAACGGCGTGCCGCGCGCCGACAGCAGTCGCTGCGAGGGCGGGCGCGAGATCACCACCTACGACTGCCTCGACCCGTCGCTCGGCCAGGCCGCCGGCAACACCTACATCGCCGGCAAGGCCTGGGCGGCGTACGTCGTCCTGCAGCGGCTGTTCACGCAGCTCGACCGGCCGGCGCTGGCCGAACGAGCCCATGCGCAGGCCCGGCGCGCCGCGGCGACCGTCGCCGCGGCGGCCCGGCCGGACGGGCTGATCCCGGCGCTGCTGGAAGCGCCCGACGACGACGCGGTGATCCTGCCGGTGATCGAGGCGCTGGCCTACCCGTGGTTCGCCGGCTGCCGCGACGCGCTGGCGGCGGACGGCGAGTACGCGCCGTACCTCGCCGCGCTGAAGCGGCACGTCGGCCAGCACGTGCTGCGCGAAGACACCTGCCTGTTCGCCGACGGCGGCTGGCGCATCACCTCGCGCAGCGACAACACCTTCCCGGCCAAGGCCTACGTCTGCCAGTTCGTCGCCCGCGAGATCCTGCAGATGCCGCTCGGCACGGTCGGCATGCGTGCCGACGAAGCCCATGCCGCCTGGCAGCTGCACCCGGACCTCAGCGTGCACTGCTGGAGCGAGCAGGTGAAGAACGGGCTGGTGTTCGCCGCCAAGTACTACCCACGCGGCGTCAGCAGCCAGATCTGGCTGACCGAGCGTGCGCCCCAGGGTTGACCGGGTTCACGCCGGCCGCCTTGTTTGAAACCAAACGTAAGCTGTGCGACAGGAAGAATACCAAAGCAGACCGGTACATAACCAATCTAATACCTGTTGATGCCTTGCATTGGCATCCGATGGCACCGGCTTGGCGTCTGGAGCCACCATTCGCGTCGCTCTGAAAGCGCTCGCATCTTGTTGCAAGACATCGCTCGCCGCCGGTGAAGGTGCCTTCGAGAATTCCCTCAGTGCTTCGTCGTCACAACACTGAAAGGGACAGATCATGAAGAGCGTGGGAATGACCGTGGTGGCCGTGGCCATCGGCGGCTTGTGGTCGCAGGTGCAGGCCGCCAGCCTGCAGCCGGCGACGGCGGCGGTGGCCGCGCAGGCATCGTTCGACGGCCTGCTGCTGGCCCAGGCCGCGACGGCCCCGGCCTGGCAGGAAGGCGTGACCTACACCGCCGGGACCATCGTCAGCTACAACGGCGCGTTGTATGTCGCGCTGGTGACCCACACCGCCTGGGCCGGCACCAACTGGAACCCGGCCGCGACGCCGACGCTGTGGTCGCCGACCGGCGGCAGCGCGCCCGCCCCGGCGCCGGCGCCCGCTCCGGCGCCCGCTCCGGCGCCCGCTCCGGCACCTGCCCCCGCGCCGAGCCCGTCGCCCGCCCCGGCTCCCGGCACCTGCGCGATGCCCTGGTCGGCCAGCACCGCGTACAACGGCGGCGCGGTCGTCAGCGTCAACGGCGTGAACTACAAGGCCAACTGGTGGACGCAGGGCAACAACCCGTCGACCAACAGCGGCCCGGTCGGCAGCGGCCAGCCGTGGACGCCGACCGGCAACTGCAGCAATGCCCCGGCGCCGGCACCGGCCCCCGCGCCGTCGCCTGCACCCGCACCGGCCCCCGCGCCTGCTCCGGCACCGGCACCGGCTCCCGCCCCGGCAGGCGACCTGCCGGCCGGCGCGCTGTCGGCGAACCAGAGCAAGCGCGTCTACGTCGGCTACTACCCGAGCTGGAGCGACAACTGGTTCGACGCCACCGGCAAGAGCGCGGCCGAGGTCTACACCGCCAGCAAGCTGGCGCGCGTGCCGGCCACCTACACGCACGTGATGGCCTCGTTCGCCGACCCGAACTTCTCGTGGGCCGGCATCGCGACCAACAGCTTCTCGGGCACCGGCATCAACTTCAATGCCACCCCGCGCGACATCAAGGCCGCGATCGACGTACTGCACAAGCGCAACCTGAAGATCATCCTGGCGGTCGGCGGCGCGACCTACAACAACTGGGGTCCGATCGCGGCCGAAGGCGCGGCCGGCAGCGGCCCGATCATCAACGCGCTCGCGAAGATCCAGACGGAGATGGGCTTCGACGGCCTCGATGTCGACTACGAGGTCGACGGCGACGTGGACCGCTACGCCAACGCGATCAAGGCATTGCGCCGCGCAGTGGACATCGCAGGCGGCGGCCGCGTGCTGACGCTGGCCGGCTGGTCGAGCGGCGCGGACTGCACCTCGGGCACCACGGCCGACTCGCGCTGCGCGGGCAAGATGTCGTACTGGGGCGGCAACGCCGGGCGCGAGCGCGGCGTGGTGCTGAAGTACCCGGCCACCGCGGCGATGCTGGACTTGGTCAACGTGATGAGCTACGACGCCCGCTACGAGCACTTCGACGGCGTGGTCGCGTACAACCAGTACCGCAGCCTCTACCCGTCGAAGACCATCGTGTCGATCGGCTTCGAGCCGGCGCCGGAAGGCTGGAGCGGCGGCCAGCTGGTCATCAACGACGGCGACGCGCAGTGCGAAGGCTCGCGCATCCTGCAGGACCAGTACGGCGCGACGCTGAACCTGCCGTACTCGGTGCAGCGCTACACCGCGGCGGTGCTGAACAGCACGGCGTCGAACAAGAACCCCCGCGACGGCGCGATGCTGTGGGCCATCATCAAGCCGGCCAGCGGCTCGTGCGGCAGCGCCGCACTGGCAGCGCCGGGCACGGTGGGGCAGAAGGTCGGCAACAGCTTCGGCCTGCCGGTCGACCCCTTGCTGCAATCGGCTGACTGGAAGTAAACAGGGCCCCCAGTCGCTGCGCTCCTGCCCCCAAGGGGCGCCGCCTGGTGGATCGGCAGAGCCGGATCCACGGGCGTAGCTGGATCCTCAAGCGCCTTCTCCCTTCGGGGGAGGGCGCTTTTTTCATGGCGCACCCAAATTCGCTATCCGCATGACCTGATCCGGTTTCATTCGTTGCGGGCACCGGGCCGCGTGCCCATCATCGATGCTCACTCTCACCCCGAGGACATTCATGAGCATCACCGCCATCAACGTGCGCAACCAGTTCCGCGGCAAGGTCAAGGAAATCATCGAAGGGCCGGTCGTCTCCGAGATCGACGTCGAGACGCCATCCGGCCTGATCGTCACGTCGGTGATCACGACGCGGTCGGTCAAGGAGCTGAGGCTCGCGGTCGGCAAGGACGTGATCGCGCTGGTCAAGTCGACCGAGGTGTCGATCGCGACGCTCTGACCCGACCGTGAAGGAGACCGCGATGGCATTCCAGGGCAGCCCGGTGCGGGTGCTGGTGATCCCCGGGCTGCGCGGCAGCGGCCCGGCGCATTGGCAGAGCTGGCTGCAGGGGCACTTGCGGCAGTCCCGCCGCGCGGTGCGCGTCGAGCAGCACGACTGGAACACCGCCGACCTCGCGGCCTGGGCCGCGCGCATCGGAGAGACGCTGGCCGCCGAGCCGCTCGGCGCGTGGGTCGCGGTGGCGCACAGCTTCGGCTGCCTGGCGCTGGCGCAACACCTGCTGTCGACCTGCGGGCGCAGCGCCCACGGCGTGCGCGCCGCGCTGCTGGTGGCGCCGGCCGATCCGGCGCGCTTCGGGCTCGACGACCAGCCGCTGCGCCAGCGGCTGCGGCTGCCGGCCACGCTGCTCGCGAGCGACACCGACCCGTGGATGAGCGCGTCGAGCGCGGAATCGTTCGCCCAGGCCTGGGGCAGCGGCTTCGTGAACCTGGGCGATGCCGGCCACATCAATGCCGAGGCGGGCTTCGGCCCGCTGCCGGCGGCGAAGAAGCTGACCGAGTTCCTGATCCACCGCGTCGAGCAATCGCGGCGGCCGGAACGTGCCGCGCTGCACGAGTTCTCGTTCGCCGTCTGACCCGACCACGCTTCGTTCCATCATCAGGAGAACTCCATGAGCTTGCGACTGGGCGACATCGCCCCCGACTTCGAACAGCAATCGTCCGACGGCCCGATCCGCTTTCACCAGTGGCTCGGCGACAGCTGGGGCGTGCTGTTCTCGCACCCGGCCGACTTCACGCCGGTGTGCACCACCGAGCTCGGCCTGACGGCCAGGCTGAAGGACGAGTTCACGAAGCGCAACGTGAAGGCCATCGCGCTGAGCGTCGACCCGGTCGACTCGCACACGAAGTGGATCCACGACATCAACACGACGCAGAAGACGATCGTCAATTTCCCGATCCTGGCCGACGCCGACCGCAAGGTGGCCGAGCTGTACGACCTGATCCATCCGAACGCCAGCACCACCGCCACCGTGCGCTCGCTGTTCGTGATCGACCCGGCGAAGAAGATCCGCCTGACGATCACCTACCCGGCCAGCACCGGCCGCAACTTCGACGAGATCCTGCGGGTGATCGATTCGCTGCAGCTGACCGATTCGCACAGCGTCGCGACACCGGGCAACTGGAAGGACGGCGACGACGTCGTGATCGTGCCGTCGCTGCAGGACCCGGAGCTGATCAGGAAGAAGTTCCCGAAGGGGTACACGGCCATCACCCCTTACTTGCGCCTGACGCCGCAGCCCAACAAGCCTTGACCGGGGAGGGCCGAGGAAGGCCCGCGCTGGCAAGGAAAGCCGTTCGGGCCGAGCCTGTCGAAGCCCTCGTGCCGGGGCACCCACCCTTCGACGGACGGGCCTTCGACAAGCTCAGTCCGTGCTCAGGGCGAACGGGTGGGGTTTGCGCGCGCCCCTGGACAGACAGCTCCGCTGCCCCCTCACAAGCATGACGGCCCTCGACACCCGCCCGCACTGATCGGGGAACCCCCGTTCTTGCCAGTCGCCGGGTTCGTGCGGCACACTCGCCTCCGACAACAAGTAGAAACACACCACGTTGGGGGGCGTGCGTCGTCGACGCGCGGCCTCGTTCCCATCTAGCGAGGCACCGATGTCCGACAGCTTGAAGGATCTGCTTGCCACCGGCGTCGATGATGACGTCGCCGTCTCCGCTCCCGACCGGCCGCCATTGCGCCACCGCGAACTGCGCCGACTGATCGCCGAAACCCTTGCGCGGCTGAACGGCCTGGGCATCGGGCGCAACGACCGCGTGGCCATCGTGCTGAACAACGGCCCCGAGATGGCAACCTGCTTCGTCGCCTGCGCCTGCGGCGTGACCAGCGCGCCGCTGAACCCGGCCTACCGCGCCGACGAATTCGAGTTCTACCTGTCCGACCTGAACGCGAAGGCGCTGGTCGTCGAGCGCGGCAGCGTCTCGCCGGCGATCGGCGTGGCCGCGAAGCTCGGCGTGCGCGTGATCGACCTGGTCGTCCACGACGGTGCCGCCGCCGGCAGCTTCGTGCTGGAACCGCGCGACGGCGCCATCGCGGCGTCGGTCGCGCAACCCGCCTGGGCCGAGCCCGACGACGTCTCGATGGTGCTGCACACCTCCGGCACCACCTCGCGCCCGAAGATCGTGCCGCTGTCGCAACGCAACCTGTGCGCATCGGCCGGCAACATCCGCCGCACGCTCGCGTTCACCGCGGCCGACCGCGGGCTGAACATCATGCCGCTGTTCCACATCCACGGCCTGATCGCCGGCGTGCTCGCGCCGCTGTCGGCCGGCTCGCAGGTGTTCTGCACGCCGGGCTTCAACGCGCTGAAGTTCTTCGGCTGGATGGACGAAGCCAAGCCCACCTGGTACACGGCGGTGCCGACGATGCACCAGGCCATCCTGTCGCGCGCCGCCAAGAACGCCGACGTGATCAAACGCCATCCGCTGCGCTTCCTGCGCTCGTCGTCGTCGTCGATGCCGCCGCAGGTGATCCGCGAGCTCGAAGAGGTGTTCGGCGCCCCGCTGATCGAGGCCTACGGCATGACCGAGGCCACCCACCAGATGGCGTCGAACCCGCTGCCGCCGGCGGCCCGCAAGCCCGGCGCGGTAGGCCTCGCGGCCGGGCCCGAGGTGGCCATCATGGGCGAGGACGGCAGCCTGCTGCCGGCCGGCGGCATCGGCGAGATCGTGATCCGCGGCGCCAACGTGACGCGCGGCTACGAGAACAACCCGAAGGCGAACGCCGAGGGCTTCACCAACGGCTGGTTCCGCACCGGCGACCAGGGCACGATGGACGCCGACGGCTACATCAGCCTGACCGGGCGGCTGAAGGAAATCATCAACCGCGGCGGCGAGAAGGTCAGCCCGCGCGAGGTCGACGAGATCCTGATGGACCACCCGGCCGTCGCGCAGGTGGTGTGCTTCGGCATGCCGCACCCCAAGCTCGGCGAAGAGGTCGCTGCGGTCGTCGTGCTGCGCGAAGGCCAGCCCGCGACCGAACGCGAGCTGCAGGCCTTCGTCGCGACGCGCGCCGCCGACTACAAGGTGCCGAAGAAGATCCTCTTCATGGACGAGATCCCGAAAGGCGCCACCGGCAAGCTGCAGCGCATCGGCCTGGCGCAGAAGCTCGGGCTCGGCTGACACCGTTTTCTTCCCGGGCGAACCCTGCCGGTCGCCCGCGGTCGGCGTCCGTGAGGACGTTGGCGGCCGCACCCACAAGAACGACACCGACGGACCCCGGGGGGTGATCACCTCCCAGCGTGACAACCACAAGGAGCGATCTTGAAGTACCAGCAGTTCAAGCAGTGGGTGGCGGCCGCGACGGCGCTGTGTGCGGCCAGCGTGGGCGGTGCGGCGCAGGCCTGGGAACCGGCCAAGCCGGTGGAGTTCGTGGTGCCGGCCGGCACCGGCGGCGGGGCCGACCAGATGGCCCGCTTCATCCAGGGCGTGGTCGCGAAGAACAACCTGATGAAGCAGCCGATCATCGTCGTCAACAAGGCGGGCGGTGCCGGCGCCGAGGGTTTCCTCGACGTGAAGGGTGCGAAGGGCGACGCGCACAAGATCGTCATCACGCTGTCGAACCTGTACACGACGCCGCTCGCGACCGGCGTGCCGTTCAACTGGCGCGACCTGACGCCGGTGGCGATGCTCGCGCAGGACGAGTTCGTGCTGTGGGTCAATGCCGAGTCGCCGTACAAGACCGCGAAGGAGTACATCGACGCGATCAAGGCGCAGCCGGCCAACAGCTTCAAGATGGGCGGCACCGGCTCGAAGCAGGAAGACCAGATCATCACCGCGATGCTGGAAAAGGCCGTCGGCAGGAAGCTCACCTACATCCCGTACAAGGGCGGCGGCGATGTCGCGGTGCAGCTGGTGGGCAAGCACGTCGACTCGACGGTCAACAACCCGATCGAGGCCGAATCGCACTGGCGCGCCGGCAAGCTGCGCGCGCTGTGCGTGATGGACAAGGACAAGCTGCCGTACAGCAGCAAGCTGACGCCGACGCAGAGCTGGAACGACATCCCGACCTGCGCGTCGGCCGGCGTGCCGGTCGACTACCTGATGCTGCGCGGCATCTTCATGCCGCCGGGCGTGACGCCGGACCAGGTGGCGTTCTACGTCGACCTGTTCAAGAAGCTGCGCGCGCTGCCGGAGTGGAAGGACTTCATGGACAAGGGTGCGTTCAAGCAGACCTTCATGAGCGGTGCGGAGTATGTCGACTGGCTCGGCAAGAACGAGCAGATGCACCGCGAGCTGATGAAGCAGGCCGGCTTCCTGGCGCAATGACCCGACGAGGCGATGCATGAGCGAACCTGAATCCGAACCGGTCGGCAAGCGCGGCCCGGAACTCGGCATGGCCGGCGTGCTGGCCGCGATCGCGCTGGTGGTGATCGGCGACAGCCTGCGCGTGGGCATCGGCTGGGCCGACGACGGCCCGCGCGCCGGCTACTTTCCGTTCTACATCGGCGGGCTGCTGCTGGCGGCGAGCCTCGCGATCGTGGTCGGCGAGCTGCGGCGCTGGCGCCAGCCCGACCCGCCGTTCGCCGAGCGCGCGCAGCTGCGCAGCGTGGTCGCGGTGCTGCTGCCGATGGTCGCGTACGTCGCGCTGATCTGGGGACTCGGCATCTACCTCGCGTCGGCGCTGCTGATCGGCTACTTCATGCGCCGGCACGGCCAGTACCGCTGGCCGCTGACCGTGGCGGTGTCGGTCGGCGTGCCGCTGCTGCTGTTCGCGGTGTTCGAGAAGTGGTTCCTCGTGCCCTTGCCGAAGGGGCCGATCGAGCATCTTCTCGGGCTGTAGAAGTTCCTCCGCCGGCGCACACAAGAACCCACAGGGAGAGAGCGCATGGAAGAAATCACCAACCTGATGCACGGCTTCGGCGTGGCCCTCACGCTGCCCAACCTCGGCTTCATGCTGATCGGGCTGACGCTGGGCGTGCTGATCGGCGTGCTGCCGGGACTCGGCGGCGCCAACGGCGTCGCGATCCTGCTGCCGCTGACCTTCTCGATGAACCCGACGTCGGCCATCATCATGCTGTCGTGCATCTACTGGGGTGCGCTGTTCGGCGGGGCGATCACGTCGATCCTGTTCAACATTCCCGGCGAACCGTGGTCGGTGGCCACCACCTTCGACGGCTACCCGATGGCGCAGCAGGGCAAGGCGGCGCAGGCGCTCACCGCGGCGTTCACCTCGTCGTTCGTCGGCGCGCTGTTCGCGGTGCTGCTGATCACCTTCCTCGCGCCGCTGCTCGCGAAGTTCGCGCTGAAGTTCGGCCCGCCGGAGTTCTTCGCGGTGCAGCTGCTCACCTTCTGCAGCTTCGTCGGCACCAGCAAGGAGCCGCCGGCCAAGACCATCGCGTCGATGATGCTCGGCTTCGCGCTCGCCGCGGTCGGCATGGACAGCGTGACCGGCAACCTGCGCATGACCTTCGGCGTGCCCGAGCTGCTGAAGGGCTTCGACTTCCTGATCGCGGTGATCGGGCTGTTCGGCATCGGCGAGATCCTGCTGACGATGGAAGAAGGCCTGGCCTTCAAGGGCAAGAGCGCGAAGATCGACTTCAAGGTGGTGTGGCAGACCTGGGGCGAGCTGGCGCGGCACTGGAAGACTTTCCTGCGCTCGACCGCGATCGGCTGCTGGATGGGCATCACGCCGGGCGGCGCGACGCCGGCCTCGTTCATGAGCTATGGCATGGCGCGCCGCATGTCCGACGACCCGCAGGGCTTCGGCAAGGGGCAGATCCAGGGCGTGATCGCGCCCGAGACCGCGGCGCATGCGGCCGGCACCTCGGCGCTGCTGCCGATGCTGACGCTCGGCATCCCCGGCTCGCCGACCGCGGCGGTGCTGCTCGGCGGCCTGCTGATCTGGGGGCTGCAGCCGGGGCCGATGCTGTTCGTCGAGCAGAAGGACTTCGTCTGGGGGCTGATCGCGTCGATGTACCTCGGCAACCTGGTCGGGCTGATCGTCGTGCTGACGACGGTGCCGTGGTGGGCGGCGATCCTGCGCATCCCGTTCTCGGTGATCGCGCCGGTGATCATCGTGATCTGCGCGATCGGCGCGTACACCGTGCACAGCGCGATGTTCGACGTGGCGATGATGCTGGTGTTCGGCGTCGTCGGCTACGTCTTCAAGAAGCTGCGCTACCCGCTCGCGCCGATGGTACTGGCGCTGGTGCTGGGCGACATGGCCGAGGCGAGCTTCCGGCAGTCGATGCTCGCGTCTCAGGGCAAACTCTCGATCTTCTGGTCGAACCCGCTGGTCGGCGGCATCACCGCGCTGGCGCTGGTGATCCTGCTGTGGCCAGCGGTGCAGCGGGCGCGTGGCTGGGCGCGCACGCGCGAATCCGCGCCGGTCGGAGACCATCCTTGAAAGGACTGCCTTGAAATTCGCGATCGTCGGCGCCGGTGCCATCGGCGGCTACCTGGGGGCCCGGCTGGCACTGGCCGGCGAAGAGGTCACCTTCATCGCCCGCAACCGCAACCTGGCGGCCATCAACGCGAACGGCTTCAGGCTGATCGAGGAAGACGGCCGCGAGCAGGTCGCGCGCAACCTGCGCGCCGTGCAGCGCATGGCCGAGGCCGGCCCGCAGGACGTGGTACTGCTGACGCTGAAGGCCCACCAGGTGAAGGACGTGCTGCCCGAGCTGCGCGAGCTGTTCGGTCCGCACACGCTGGTGGTCACGATGATCAACGGGCTGCCGTGGTGGTACTTCCACAAGCTGGCCGGCCCGTACGAAGGCCGCTCGCTCGAGAGCGTCGACCCCGGCGGCCTGATCGGCGCGCACATCGAAGCCGAGCGGGTGATCGGCAGCGTCGTCTATCCGGCGTCGGAACTGGTCGAGCCGGGCGTCGTGCGGGTGGTCGAAGGCAACCGCTTCACGCTCGGCGAGCTCGACGGCTCGCGCAGCGAGCGCATCGAGGCGCTGTCGCAGGCGCTGATGCGCGCCGGCTTCAAGTCGCCCATCTCGAAAGACATCCGCGGCGAGATCTGGGTCAAGCTGTGGGGCAACCTGAGCTTCAACCCGATCAGCGCGCTGACCCATGCGACGCTGCAGGACATCTGCCGCTTCCCGGCGACCCGGCAGCTCGCGGCGCGCATGATGACCGAGGCGCAGGCGATCGGCGAGAAGCTCGGCGTGGAGTTCAAGGTCTCGCTGGACAAGCGCATCGCCGGTGCCGAAGCGGTGGGCGCGCACAAGACCTCGATGCTGCAGGACGTGGAACACGGCCGCGCGCTGGAGCTGCAGGCGCTGGTGGGCTCGGTGGTCGAGCTCGCGCAGATCACGCAGACGCCGGCGCCGAACATCGAGGCGATCCATGCGGTGGCCGGGTTGCTGGCGCAGACGCTGGCGCAACACGCCGGCAAGCTCGCGATCTCGCCCGCCTGAGACGCGAAGCCTGGACCCGCCCGGCGTGACGATGGCATGGACCTCGCTGTCTTCTTCCGCAACCTGAACCTCGGGCGGACGAACTGCCCGACGAAGCTGCAACTCGAAGCTGCGTTCCTCGATGCCGGTGCCGACGCCGCCGCGTCGCTGCTGACCAACGGCACGCTGGTCTATGCCGCGCCGTCCGCGGCGGCGGCGCAGCAGGTGTTCGACCGGGCGCGGGTGCTGCTGGACACCCGCTGCGGTTTGAAGGAGCCCGCCTTTGTGCGCAGCGTCGACTACCTCGCTGCGCTGGTCGACACTGACCCGTTCGCCGGCATCGACCGCGCGAGCGTCTACGAGTTCTGCGTGTCCTTCCTGCATTCGCCGGACGTGACGCCGCCGACGCTGCCGCTCGCGTCGGCGAACGGCAACGTCGAGCTGATCGCGCTGACACCGGGCGAGGTGCTGAGCGTCAGCCGCAAGCTCGGCGCCTCGCCGGGCAGCCCGAACGCCTTCCTCGAGAAGCGCCTCGGCTCGCCGCTGACGACGCGCGCCTGGAACACCCTTGTGCGGCTGGTGCGCAAGCACCGCGCCGCGTCCGCCGACTGACCTGGGCTCGCTGCCATGAAACCCGACTTCACGATCCGCCCCGTCGCGCGCGACGACTTCGCCGCGTGGAAGCCGCTGTGGGACGGCTACAACGCGTTCTACGGCCGCGAGGGCGCCACCGCGCTGCCCGACGAGATCACGCGGGCCACCTGGTCGCGCTTCTTCGACGCCTACGAGCCGGTGCATGCGCTGGTGGCCGCGCGCGGCAGCGAGCTGCTGGGCCTGACGCACTACCTGTTCCACCGCAGCACGACGCTGCTCGGGCCGACCTGCTACCTGCAGGACCTGTTCACGACGGTGGCCGCGCGCGGCCGCGGCGTCGGCCGGGCGCTGATCGACGGCGTGTACGAGCGCGCCCGCGCCGGTGGCGCCGGCCGCGTCTACTGGATGACGCACGAGACCAACGCGACCGCGATGAAGCTCTACGACCAGGTCGCAGAGAAAACCGGCTTCCAGATCTACCGCAAGATGCTGTGACCACCCGATGCCCTACACGCTGACCCTCACCGACTCCGACGACGAAGCCTTGCGCCAGGCGGTGCTCGCGCCGCTGCGCGTGTACAACCTGTCGCAGGCCGGCGCCAGCGGACAACGCCAGCTCGCGGTGCTGGTGCACGACGACCAGGGCCAGGTCGTCGGCGGCGCCTGGGGCTACACCGGCTTCCAGTGGCTGTTCATCCAGCTGCTCGTCGTGCCCGCCGACGCGCGTGGCCAGGGCCTGGGCACGCAGATCATGCAGCGCGCCGAAGCCGAGGCCGTCGAGCGCGGTTGCGTCGGCGCCTGGCTCGACACCTTCGAGTTCCAGGCGCGCGGCTTCTACGAGAAGCTCGGCTACACCTGCTTCGGCCAGATCGACGACTACCCGCCGGGCTTCGCGCGCTACTTCATGAAGAAGGCGCTGGCGCCGGTTCAGCCGGCGCCATAGACGTTGGCCAGCGTGCCGATGCCGTCGATCGTCACCTCGACGCGCGTGCCCGGCTTCATCGGCAGCACGCCCAGCGAGGTGCCGCACAGGATCACGTCGCCCGGCTCCAGCGTCATGTCGTGCGACAGGCGCGACACCAGTTCGGCCGGCGTGAAGAACATGTCGGCCAGCGGGTAGTTCTGGCGCTCGCGGCCGCCGACGGTCGTGCGCAGCGTCGCGGCGGCCGGGTCGAAGCCGGTCTCGATGACCGGGCCGAAGACGCCGAAGCCGTCGAAGCTCTTCGCGCGCGCCCATTGCGCGAAGCTCGGGTCGCGCGCGATCAGCTCCATCGCGGTCACGTCGTTGGCGCAGCTGTAGCCGAAGATGTGCGCCGCGGCCTGGTCGACCGCGACGGCCTTCGCACGCCGGCCGATCACGATCGCCAGTTCGCCTTCATAGGCGATGCGGCCGACGTCGGGATCCGGCACCGGGATCGCCTGGCCATGGGCCGCGAAGCTGTTCGGCGCCTTCAGGAAGTACAGCGGCTCGACCGGCCGCGACCAGCCGTTCTTCTCGGCCGCCGCGGCGAAGTTGTTCCACAACGCGATCATCTTCGACGGCCGGCAGGGCGTCAGCCAGTCGAGGCCCGCGACCGGCACGCGCTCGCCGGTGGGGGACGGGGCATCGAACAGGTCGCCGCTGTGCACGACGACCTCGTCGCCCTCGAGCGTTCCGAAGACTTCACGCCCACCAGTCAAGCCGCGCAACCACTTCATGCGGGTCCCCGATCAAGCAACGCGCCGGGGAACCGGCTTTGCCGGGCCCCTGGCGTGGCGCCCCTTGGGGGCAGGAGCGAAGCGACTGGGGGGCTCACTCATGCGCCGTCGACGCAGGCGGCCGCGAGCAACTCGCGGATGAAGCGCGACTTGCCTTCGGTGTAGGCCTCGCGGTCGTCGCGGTAGCGTGTGGCGAGTGCCCGCTTCACGTCGACGTATTGCGCAGCCAGTTCGGGGTGCGCGCGCAGCTGGTCGCGAAACCGCAACTCGGCCTGCGCATCGGCCGGCACGCGCACGTGCACATGGTGGGTGCGGCCGGTGCCGTAGGGCGGCATGCCCTTCACGAAGAACATGCGGTCGCGCCGCGGGTTGTCGGGCCAGAACACGTAGCCCAGGCCTTCGAGCGGTTCGATGAACGATGGCCACTGCGCCGTCACCGGCGCGATCAGCAGGATGTCGATGATCGGCTTGGCCGGCAGGCCGGGCACCGCGGTGCTGCCGATGTGCACGATGCACGCCTCGATCTCCGGCCCGAGCGCGGCGCGGATCGCCTGCTGCTCGGCCTTGAACAGGGCAGGCCAGCGGGCATCGTAGTCAACGAGTTCGATGGTGTCGGACATGGCGGGGCCTCCAACGGACGCGCCCGCACGGTACAACGTAAACCGAGCCTGATCAAGCAACGCCCGCGGAACCGGCTTTGCCGGGCCGCTGGGTGGCGCCCCTTGGGGGCAGGAGCGCAGCGACTGGGGGGCCTTAGAACGCCGGCACCATCGAACCGGCGAAGGTCGACTCGACCAGCTGCTTCACCTCGGGCGACTGGAAGGCCTTCACCAGCTTCGCGACCCAGGGCTTGTCCTTGTCGTCGGTGCGCACCGCCAGCAGGTTGGCGTACGGGTTCTTCGGGTCCTCGATCGCGATCGCGTCGCGCGTCGGCACCAGCTTGGCCTGCACCGCATAGTTGGTGTTGATCGCGCTGGCGTCCAGGTCGTCGAGCGAGCGCGGCAGCTGCGCCGCCTCGACCTGCACGATATGCAGCTTCTTCGGGTTCTCGACCACGTCCTGCACCGTCGCGCTGATGCCCGCGGTCGGCTTCAGCTTGATCACGCCGTACTTCTGCAGCAGCGCGAGCGCGCGGCCGCTGTTCGACGGATCGTTCTGGATGCCGACCTTCGCGCCGGGCGGCAGCTCGGCCAGCGACTTGTATTTCTTCGAATAGAAGCCCATCGGGAAGGTCACGGTGTAGCCGACCGGGCTGATCTTGTAGCCGCGCGCCTGGATCTGCGACTGCAGGAACGGCAGGTGCTGGTAGCTGTTGGCCTGCACGTCGCCGGCGTCGAGCGCCGCGTTCGGCTGGATGTAGTCGTTGAACTCGACGATCTGCAGCTTCAGCCCATCGCGCTCGGCGACCTTCTTCGCCACCTCGGCGATCTGCGCATGCGGGCCGCCGGTGACGGCGATCTTGATCGTCTCCTGCGCGGCGGCCGGGCCGGCGACGGCAACGAGGAGGGCGGACAACAGCAGGGGTCGGCGATGGAAGGTCATGGTCATGCGGGTGGGAGGAAAAGGGAATCAGGCGCCGGGCTCGAACGCATCGCGCCACACCAGCAGCCGGCGCTCCAGCGCGCGCATCGCGCCGTCGCTCAGCTTGCCGAGCAGCGCCAGCAGCGCGATCGCCGCGAGCACGATGTCGGCGCGGCCGGTCTCGCGGCCGTCGGTCAGCAGGTAGCCCAGGCCGCTGCTCGCGGCGATCAGTTCGGCGGCCACCATGAACATCCACGCGAGGCCGAGGCCGTTGCGCAGCCCCGTCAGCACCGACGGCAGCGCCGCCGGCAGCAGCACGCGCCGCACCAGCGTCAGCGGCGAGAAGCCGAACAGCCGGCCGACCTCGACCAGCTTGCGGTCGACGCCGCGAAAGCCCGAGGCCACGCCGAGGTAGACCGGGAAGAACGCGCCGATCGCGATCAGCACGACCTTCGGCAGTTCGTCGATGCCCAGCCACAGCAGCAGCAGCGGCACCCAGGCCAGCGACGGGATCGCGCGCAGACCCTGCACCGAGGGGTCGAGCCAGGCCGAGATTCGCTGCGACAGGCCGACCGCCGAGCCGGCCGCCAGCGCGAGCCCGCTGCCGAGCGCGAAGCCCGCCGCGACGCGGCCGGTGCTCGCGAGCACGTGCAGCCCGAGCGCTTGCCCGCCGAGGCCGATCAGCGTGCGCAGCACCTCGCTGGGCGGCGGCAGCGCGCGGCTGCCCGACCAGCCGAGCCAGGCGGCCAGCTCGATCGCACCCAGCACCACGACTGGCAGCACCAGGCCCACCGGCAGCCGCCAGCGAAGCGGCCTTCGCCGCGCCGGCGCCGCAGCAGGTGCCGGCTCGGCCGCCAGCGACAGCTCAGGCGGCACGCTGGATCACGCCGACCGCGAAGCGGGTGTCGACCAGCTCGGCGATCGTGCGGTTCAGGTCGGTCGCGGGCTTGACCAATTGCTCGTCGAGCAGGATCGGCGCCGCGGCCTGCAGCGCCTTCACATGCTCGGCCGACGGCTGCGGGTTGCCGAGGTCGGTGCGCAGCTTGATCTGCAGCAGCGCGACCTGCAGGCTGACCTTGGCCTCTTCGGACAGGATCTTCGCGGCCTCGCTCTGGTTCGCCAGGATCCACAGCCGCGCGCGCTCATAGGCGGCGATCACGCGCTTCACGTCGTTCGGGCGCTGCACGAGCACGTCTTCGCGCACGTTCAGGAAACCGTAGGTGTTGAACGCGATGTTGCGGTACAGCAGCGTCGAGCCGGCGTCCAGCTCGCTGGCGGCCATCAGCGGATCGAGACCGGCCCAGGCGTCGACGCGCCCTTGCTCCAGCGCGGTGCGGCCGTCGGCATGCTGCAGCGCGACATGCTCGATGTCGCTGCGCTTCAGCCCGACGCTGTGCAGCGCGCGCAGCAGGAACAGGTACGGGTCGGTGCCCTTGGTCGCCGCGACCTTCTTGCCCTTCAGGTCCGCCAGCGACTTGATCGGCGAGCCCTTCGGCACCACCAGCGCAGTCCACTCCGGGCGCGAGAAGATGTAGGGCGTGCGGATCGGGTTGCCGTTGGCCTTGGCGAGCAGCGCGGCCAGCCCGGCGCTCGATCCGATGTCGATGCTGTTGCTGTTCAGGTACTCGAGCGCGCGGTTGCTGCCGGCGCTCAGCACCCACTTGACGTTGACGCCGTCGCGCTTGAAGTCGTCTTCGAGCCAGCCGAAGCGGTGCAGCACCAGGCTGGACGGCGAGTAGTACGCATAGTCGAGGCGCAGCTCCTTCGCGTCGGCGGCGCGCACGAAGGCGGGTGCGGCCAGCGCGGCAGCGGCGGCATGGAGGACGGTACGGCGTTTCATCGGCAACTTTCGGTCGACAACTCAAGAGGGAAGTTCAGGCGGCGGCGGGCACGGCATCGAGCCGCAGCCGCTTCGCGATGTGGTCGGCGCCCAGCCGCGGGCCGCGGCCGAACAGCTGCTCGCGCAGCGTGCCGCCGGCGTACTCGCGACGGTAGCGGCCGCGCTTCTGCAGCTCGGGCACCACGTGGTCGACGACATCGCGCATCGATTCATGCGCGACCGCGTACGCCAGGTTGAAGCCGTCGACGCCGGTCGCGTCGACCCAGCGCTCCAGCTCGTCGGCCACCTGCACCGCATCGCCGACGATCACCGGCCCGCGGCCGCCCAGGCCGATGAATTGCGCGGCTTCCTGGACCGTCCACACCCGCGACGGGTCGGCCTGGTTGAACGACGCGAGCGCGCTGCGGCCGGCTTCGGTGTCGATGTACTCGACGGTCGCGTCCGGCGCGAAGCGGCTGAAGTCGACGCCGGTCCAGCCGGACAGCAGCGCGAGCGACGCTTCGAGGTCGATGTGCTCGCGGTACTCGGCATGCTTGGCCTTTGCGGCCGCTTCGTTCTCGCCGGTGATGACCAGCGCCTGCGCGTAGATCAGCACATCGTTCGCCGGACGGCCCTGCGCCACCAGCGCCGCGCGGATGCCGTCGACGTATTTGCGCACCACCGCGACGCTCGGCCCGCTGACGAACACGCATTCGGCGTGGCGCGCGGCAAACGCCTTGCCGCGCGGCGACGTGCCGGCCTGGTACAGCACCGGCGTGCGCTGCGGCGACGGCTCGCACAGGTGGATGCCGGGCACCTGGTAGTGCTCGCCGCGGTGGCGGATCGGGTGCACGCGGGCCGGGTCGGTGAAGACGCCGCGCGCCTTGTCGCGCACCACCGCATCGTCCTGCCAGCTGTGTTCCCACAGCTTGTAGACGACCTCCAGGTACTCGTCGGCCACGTCGTAGCGGTCGTCGTGCGCCGGCTGCTGCGGCAGGCCCAGGTTGCGAGCGGCGCTGTCGAGGTAGCCGGTGACGATGTTCCAGCCGATGCGGCCGCGCGTCAGGTGGTCGAGCGTGCTGATGCGACGCGCGAACGGGTACGGGTGCTCGTAGGTCAGCGCGCAGGTCACGCCGAAGCCGAGGTGCTGCGTCACCTGCGCCATCAGCGGCACCAGCGCGAGCGGGTCGTTCAGCGGCACCTGCACGCCGTGGCGCAGCGCGGCGTCGGCAGCACCCTGGTACACGTCGTAGACCCCCAGCACGTCGGCCAGGAACACGCCGTCGAAGCGGCCGCGCTCCAGCAGCTGCGCGAGCTCGACCCAGTGGTCCGGGTCGGTGTAGCGGTGCGAGCGGTCGCGCGGATGCGTCCACAGCCCGGGCGACTGGTGCCCGACCGTGTTCATCTGGAAGGCGTTGAAGCGGATCACTTGCTTGCGAGCGCCTGCTGGTAGTCGGTCTTCACGAAGCCGGGGAACTTCGTGTCGGTGATGGCCAGGAATTCCTTGGAGCGGTAGGCTTCGGCGATGTCGCGCACCCACGGCGTGTCCTTGTCGGCGGTGCGCACCGCGACCACGTTCTGGTAGGTCGGCCCGGTCTTCTCGAGCGCCAGCGCCTCGGTCAGCTTCAGGCCCGACGCGAGCGCGAAGTTGCCGTTGACGAACGAGTAGTCGGTGTCGTCCAGCGAGCGCGGCAGCTGCGCCGCCTCGATCGGCACCAGCTTGATCTTCTTGAGGTTGACGGCCACGTCCTTCTCCGACGCGCGGATCGGGTCGGTGCCTTCGCGCAGCCTGACCCAGCCGATCTCCTGCAGCACGACCAGCGCGCGCGCCGCGTTGGTCGGGTCGTTCGGCAGCGCGACGACGGCGCCTTCCTTCACGTCCAGCGTCTTGTGCTTGCGGCTGTAGATCGCGATCGGTGCGGTCGGCACCTTCAGCAGCTCGCTGATCGCGAGCTTGTTCTCGGTCGCGAACTTCGTCAGGTAGACGATGTGCTGGAACGCGTTCGCGTCGAGCGCACCTTGCGCCAGCGCGTGGTTCGGCTGGATGTAGTCGTTGAACTCGACGACCTTCACGACGTAGCCTTTCTTCTCGAGCAGCGGCTTGATGCCGAGCTTGATCTGGTCGGCGTACGGGCCGGCGGTGGCGCCGAACACGATCTCCTTCTTCTGCTGGGCGGCCGCGCCGAGCGCGACGGCAGTGAGTGCGAGGGCCAGCAGCGAGCGGCGTGCGAACGACATGGGTACTCCTGGGGAAACGGAAGAAGGGAACGAGGGGGTCAGCGCTTGTCGAGCCGGCGCGCGATGGTGTTGCCCACCAGCTGGATCGCCTGCACCAGCACGATCAGGATCGCGACGGTGAACACCATCACGTCGGTCTGGAAGCGGTAGTAGCCGTAGCGGATCGCGAGGTCGCCGATGCCGCCGCCGCCGACCACGCCGGCCACCGCCGAGTACGACAGGAAGCTGATCGCGAGTACCGTCAGCGCGAGCACCAGGCCCGAGCGCGCCTCGACGATCAGCACGCGCCAGATGATCTGCAGCTCGGAGGCGCCCATCGCATGCGCCGCCTCGATCACGCCGCGCGGCACGTCGCGCAGGTTCTGCTCGACCAGGCGCGCGAAGTACGGAATCGCGGCGAACGACAGCGGCACCGCGGCGGCCACCGGCCCGATCGAGCTGCCAGCGATCGCGCGGGTGAAGGGCACCAGCGCGACCAGCAGGATGATGAACGGGAACGAGCGCACGGTGTTCACCGCCCAGCTGACGACGGCGAACAGCGGGCGGTTCGCGAGCGACTGGCCGGGCCCGAGCAGGAACAGCCAGATGCCCAGCGGCCCGCCGAGCAGCACCGCGGCCGACAGGCCGATGGCCAGCATCAGCAGCGTCTGGCCGAGCGCGGTCGACAGCTCCGGCAGGATGGCGACGATGTTGTCAGGCATACGCCGCCTCCTGCAGCGGCGCGGCCGCCAGGCGGGCCAGCGCGCGGCCGAGTGCCGTTTTGC
This sequence comes from Rhizobacter sp. SG703, assembly GCF_012275445.1. GTDB lineage: Bacteria > Pseudomonadota > Gammaproteobacteria > Burkholderiales > Burkholderiaceae_C > Rhizobacter. The sequence goes on from NZ_JAAZQK010000005.1 coordinate 46,176, forward strand.
GCAGCGCGCCGGTCTCGGCCAGCGCGAACTGCTCGGCCACCGCGCCGTCTTCGATCACCGCGACATGCCGGCACAGCGCCTGCACCACCGGCAGCTCGTGCGTGACGATCACGATGGTGACGCCGAGCTGCGCGTTGATGTCGCGCAGCGTGGCCAGCAGCGACTGCGTGGTTTCGGCGTCGAGCGCCGACGTGGGTTCGTCGCACAGCAGCACCGACGGCCGCGGCGCCAGCGCGCGGGCGATCGCGACGCGCTGCTTCTGCCCGCCGGACAACTGCGCCGGGTGCGCGTCGACCTTCTCGTCCAGGCCGACCAGCGCGAGGCACTCGTGCACGCGCTGCGCGATCCCGGCCGCGCGCCAGCGGCCGTGGATGCGCAGCGGGAACGCGACGTTGTCGAACACGCTGGCGTTCTGAAGCAGGTTGAACTGCTGGAAGATCATGCCGATGCCTTGCCGCGCCTCGCGCAGTTCGCGCTTGCCGAGCGCCGTCAGCGCGCGGCCGTCGACCGTGACGCTGCCGTGGTCGGGTTGCTCCAGCAGGTTGATCAGCCGCAGCAGCGTCGATTTGCCGGCGCCGCTCTTGCCGACCAGCCCGAAGATGTCGCCCTGGCGCACCTGCAGCGAGACGTTCTTCACCGCGTCGAAGCGGGTGCCGTTGGGCAGCGCGAAGGACTTGCTCAGGCCGTCGAGGCGAATCAGCGGCGGCGGCAGGCCGGGGTCGAGGTTCTGGATGTTGCTCATGCAGGGTGGCTCATGAATAGGCCGTCGGCTCGGGGATCTGCCCGTTCAGCACGTAGCGGCCGATGTCGCGCAGCTTGTAGTCGACCGGGTCGTGCAGCGTGTGCACGCGGGCGTTGCGCCAGAAGCGGTCGAGCCCGTAGCGTTGCGAGGTGGAGCGGGCGCCGGTCAGCTCGAAGAGCTGCGAGCTGACCTCGATGGCGGCGCGGTGCGACAGCACCTTAGCCTCGGCCACCGCGATCGCGACCTCGCCGCGCTCGGCGGCCGTCAGCGACGGGCCCTGGCGCAGCGCCTGGTCGAGCCGGACACCCGCTTCGTCGGCCAGCGCGATCGCTGGGCGCAGCAGCAGCCACAGCTCGCCGTAGCGGTGCTGGATGAACGGGTCGTCGCCGGCCTGCGCGACGCCGGACGCGAACCACGGCTTGCTCGACTCGCGGGTGTAGCGGCGGGCCTCGTCGAACGCGCCGAGGCCGATGCCGAGGTAGAGGTTGGCCATGATCAGTTGCGCCACCTGCGAGCGCAGCGTCGCGCGAGCGGTCGGCACGACGCCGGGCGCCTGCAGCACCTCGTCGTGCGAGACCAGCACCTGGTGGAACGCGACGTTGCCGCTGTCCGTCTGGCGCTGGCCGAAGGAATCCCAGTCGGCCTGCACGCTGACGCCTTCGCGGCGTGTCGGCACGGCGGCGATCAGCGCGGTCTGCGTCGGCTCGTGCCAGGCGGAGACCGTCAGCTGGTCGGAGCCGACCGAGCCGGACGCGAAGCTCTTCAGGCCGTCGATCACGAAGCCGCCGTCGACCTCGCGGGCCAGCGCGCGCTTGTCGAGCGGGTTCAGTGCATTGCCCCAGAAGAGCTGCTCGTCGACGGTGCGGCGCAGCAGCGTGCGCTGCTGGTCGGCGTTGCCGTACAGCAGCACACCGGCGAGCTGCAGGTGGTGGAAGCCGAACAGGTGGGCGAGGGCGCTGTCGGCCTGCGCGAGCTGGCGCAGCACGCCGTGGAAGGTGGGCCAGTCGGCGCCAAGGCCGCCGAACTCGCGCGGGATCGTCAGCGCCAGCAGGCCGCTGGCGCGGATGTGGCCGCGCTCGGTGGCGGCGTGGCCACCGGCACGGTCGCGCTCGACCGCGGTGGCGGCGAGCTGCGAGACGAGCGTGGTGGTGGCTGCAGTGATGCGCTCATGCACATCGGCATGGCGGGACAACGGGAGAACCTGGGACATCGTGGCGTGCAGTGTGGGCCGCGGCCTGCTCGCGGCGAAGGAAGGAAATCGCCGGTCGATCTGCGGTTTGCAACCCCGGCATGAGCTTCGGCGGGATTCGACGGCAGCTGCCTGCCGGGCCCTTGCCCCACCTCAACGACGCGGACATCCACCCCGCGGCAAGATCGAGGCTCCCCATTCGCGGAAGGCGCCCCATGTACCAACGCATCCTTGTCCCGGTCGACGGCAGCGACACCTCCAACCATGGGCTCGATGAGGCCGTCCAGCTCGCGAAGCTGACGCACGCAAAGCTGCGCCTGGTGCACATGGTCGACGAACTGAGCTTCGCGACCGGCTTCGGCGGCTATGCGGGCGACGTGGCCGCCGTGATGAAGAACGCCGGCAACGCGGTGCTGGCGCAAGGCGCGGCACGCGCGAAGGCAGCCGGTGTCGAGGCGGAGACCGCGCTGTTCGAGACGATGTCGAACCGGCTCGCGGATGTCGTCGTCGACGAGATCGGGCGCTGGCCGGCCGACGTGGTGGTGCTCGGCACGCACGGCCGCCGCGGCGTCGGGCGCTGGCTGCTGGGCAGCGATGCCGAGCAGATCCTGCGCAGCTCGCCGGTGCCGGTGCTGCTGGTGCGACCGCCCGCCGATTGATCGAGCGCAAGCCGGCGTCGCGCCGACAAGACACCAGGCCACGCTTCAAAACGCTTTGTTGAGAATAGTTCTTATCAGCCTGTAGACTCGCCGGCCAGGAGCGCTGGCAGACCGCCTTCCGCCGCGAGATCGATCGCCGCCGGCAACCCCACCCCCCTTCAGAGCAGGACGCGTCCGCCATCGGCTGCGCGTGGCGCAGCCATGCCCGCCGAAGTGCCGCGTCCAGCGCCGTTCGATCCCGACGTTGTATTTGGAGAAGCAGCAGTGAAGCAACCATTCCTGATGACGGCCTGCGCGCTCGCGGCCTGCGTGGCACTGGGCGATGCCCGGGCGCAAGAGGCCCGCACGGCCGACGCCACGGCCCCGCAGGCCAAGGCGCAAGAAACCACGCTCGACAAGGTCTCGGTGACCGGCAAACGCGCCCACCGCGTCTCCAAGGGCGCCACCGGCCTGCCGATGGAGGTGAAGGACACGCCGCAGACCATCAGCACCATCGACCAGGCCGAGATGGCCGATTTCGGCCTGACCGGCAGCAACGAAGCGCTGGGCCTGGCCACCGGCATCAACGTCGAGCAGTACGAAACCAACCGCGCGACCTTCAATGCGCGCGGCTTCGAGATCCAGCTGACGCAGGTCGACGGCCTGGGCATGACCAATTCGTGGGGCACCGTCGTCGGCCGCGAGGACACCTTCCTGTTCGAGCGCATCGAGCTGATCCGCGGCGCCAACGGGCTGCTGACCGGCGTCGGCAACGCATCGGGCACGATCAACTACATCCGCAAGCGCCCGAAGAACGAGGACGGCGGCCTGGCCAGCGTCACGCTCGGCTCCTACGGCCTGAAGCGCGTGGCGCTGGACTACAACAAGGTGCTGGCCGAGGATGGCTCGTGGGCTGGCCGGTTCGTCGTCGCCCACGAGCAGAAGGACGCCTGGATCCGCGACCTGCACAACGAACGCAGCTCGCTCTACGGCGTGGTCGACGGCCAGGTCGGCACCGACGGCGTGCTGACGCTGGGCGTCACCGCGGTCGACGCGAAGCAGGATTCGCCGATGTGGGGCTCGCTGACGCTGCTGCGCTCCGACGGCACGCAGGCCGACTTCGATGTCGGCTCGTCGACCTCGCAGAACTGGACCTACTGGAACAACAAGTCGTACAACGCCTTCGTCGAGTACGCCCACCACCTGTCCACCGACTGGGAGGCGAAAGCGACCTACAACTACCGCCACGGCAACGAATCGACACGGCTGCTGTATGCCTACTCGCCGACCGGCGTGCTGAACCCGGACAACACCGGCCTGGTCGTCTGGCCCTACCGCAGCGAAGGCAGCGCCGACAACCACGTGCTGGACGTCAACCTGAATGGCGAGGTCTCCGCGTTCGGTCGCCGGCACAGCCTGCTGTTCGGCGTGAGCCGGTCGCGCGAGAAGACCGCCGTCGACACCTTCGAGCCGTCGACCGACCTGTTGAACCCGCCGGCGCTGCCGGCCTTCCCCTATGGCGGCGACGCGTTCGCCGAACCGGCATGGGGCCCGCGCCAGCCCAGCACGCGCGGCGAGCAGACGCTGACCCGCCTGTACGCCGCCTCGCACCTGGCGCTGACCGATTCGCTGAAGGGCGTGCTCGGCGTCAACGCCGTGCGTCTCGCGCGCGAAGGCGCGTCGATCTACGGCACGGTAGCCACCAACACCGACTACCCGGTCACGAAGGAGACCAGCCCCTACGTCGGGCTCACCTACGACTTCACGCCCGGCCTCCTCGGCTACGTGTCGTACTCGGACATCTTCCAGAACCAGGACCAGACCGACCACGACGGCAAGTACCTGGACCCGATGAAGGGCGTCAACACCGAGGTCGGCGTGAAGGCCGAATGGCTGGACAAGTCGCTGCTGACGACCTTCGCGCTGTTCACCGCGAAGCAGGACGGCCTCGCGACCTATGCCGGCAAGATCACCGACGTCCCGACGACCGACCCGCGCTACAACCAGGACTGGTACGAGGGCAAGGACGTGAAGTCCAAGGGCTACGAGATCGAGGCCACCGGCCGCGTGGCCCGGGACACCAGGCTGACCGTCGGCTACACCCGCTTGATCCTGACCGGGCCGGACGGCAACGACATCTACGAATGGGTGCCGCGCAACACCGTCAACTTCCGCGTCGACACCCGTGTGCTGCCGGCCTTGCGCGTCGGCGCGGGCGGTCGCTGGCAGTCCGAGGTCAGCAAGATCGGCGGCGCGAAGCAGGGCGCTTACTTGGTGGCCAATGCGTTCGCGGCCTACGAGCTGACCCCGGCCGCGACGGTGCGCTTGAACGTCAACAACCTCTTCGACAAGAAGTACGTCACCGGGCTGGCCTACGGCGCGATCTACGGCGCGCCGCGGAATGTCGCGGTGTCGCTCGACTACAAGCTCTGACGCAAGCCACGGCCATCGCCCGGAGGCCCATCCGGGTGGGTCTTCAATGGGTCGTGACGGGGAGTCCCGGATTGGCATCCGGGCTGCGCATCTCGCTCAGCCACCGCGCGGCCTCGTCCGGCGACAGCGGCCGCGCATACAGGTACCCCTGCAGCACGTCGCAGCCCGCGGCGGTCGCGGCGCGCGCATGCTCGCGCGTCTCGACCCCTTCGGCCACCACGTCCAGGCGCAAGGCCGACGCGAGGTCGCAGATCGCCTTGACGACCGCGGTCGCGTCGGGTGCCGGCATCGGGTCGATCAGGCTGCGGTCGATCTTCACGGTGCGCAGCGGCAGGCTGCGCAGCATGTTCAGCGACGAGAAGCCGGTGCCGAAGTCGTCCAGCGCGACCTCGATGCCGTGCGCCCGCATCTGCCGGATCTGCTCGCGCGCCTGCTCCATGTAGGTCACCGCCGCGCTCTCGGTGATCTCCAGCGTCAGCAGCGCCGGCGGCACGTCGAAGTGCCGCAGTGTGCGCAGCACCAGTTCCGGGAAGCCCGGGTCCAGCAGCTGCAGCGGCGACACGTTCACCGCCACCGGCACCGTCTTGCCGAACGCGCCGCGCCATTCCGAGATCTGCTGGCAGGCCTGCGTCAGGATCAGGTTGCCCAGCGGGCCGATCAGCCCGGTGCGCTCGGCCGCCGGGATGAACTCCATCGGGCTGATGCGCCCGAGCCCCGGCCGGTCCCAGCGCACCAGCGCCTCGAAGCCGACCAGCGTCTTGTTCTGCGCATCGACCTTGGGCTGGTAGACCAGGCAGAACTCGTCGTTCTTCATGCCGGCGCGCAGCGCCTGCTCGGCGTCGAGCGACGCGCCCGAGCCGCGCTCGAAACGCTCCTCGGCGAACTGCACCGAGGTGCCGGGCGTGCGCTTGGCCTCGTGCATCGCGGCGTTGGCCGCGCGCAGCAGCGCCTCCGGCTCGCGCGCGGTGGCCGGGTAGGTCGCCATGCCCATCGAGACATCGAGGAAGAACTCGTGCTGCGGCAGCGCGAGCGGCTGCATCAGCAGCTGGCGCACCGCCTGCGCGACGGTGTGCGCGGTGCGGTCGCTTTCGCTGCCCGGCGCGAGCAACGCGAACTCGTCCTCGCCGAGGCGCATCACTTCGGCGCGCCCGGCCAGCGCCAGCTGCAGCGCGGCCGACAGCGAGCGCAGCACCGCATCGCCGATCGACGGGCCGTGTGCCTCGTTGAAGAGCTTGAAGCGGTCGACGTCCATCAGCACCAGCGCGAACGGCGTCGGCAATTCAGCCGCGCACAGGTCGCGCAGCCGCTGCAGCAGCGCGACGCGGTTCGGCAGGCCAGTCAGCTCGTCGTGCGTCGCCTGGTACAGCATCGCCTGCGCGGCGTCGTGCTGCGCGGTCTCGTCGGTCACCACCACCTGCTCGGCCGGACGGCCGTCCCAGTCGATGCGCCAGGCGCTGAAGCGCAGCTGGATCGGCGTGCCGTCGAAGCGGTAGCGCAGCCCCTGCCAGCTGGCCTGCGTCAGCTCGCCGGCGATGATCTTGCGGTGCCGGTCGCGCGCCTGCTCGCGCTCCTCGGGCGGCATCGTGGCCTCGCGCCACAGCGTCAGCACCTCGGTCAGCGAGCCCAGGCCGTAGATCTTCAGCAGCGCCGGGTTGGCGTACAGCAGGTCTTCGCCGCGCACCACCGCAACGCCCTGGTGCGAATGCTCGGTGAGCTGCAGGAAGCGGTCGCGCAGCCGGCCCGACTCCTCGTGCGAGCGGCGCACCGCGGCATGCAGCAGCGCGAGGCCGAGCGTCAACCGCAGCATCGCGGCCACCGTCGCCTGCACCGCGATGCCGGCCGCGCCCCAGAACACGAAGATGAACTGGTTGACGCCGAGCAGCATCAGCAGCAGCCCGGCCAAGCGCTCCGAGCCGCCCTGGCGCCACAGCCAGACGGTGGCCACGACGCCCGCGGCCACGTGCAGGCTCGCGCTGACCGCCTGCGCCGCCTGCACGTTCAGCGGCACCAGCAGCGCGGCGACCAGCAGCAGCACCGCGCCGAGCGCAAAGCCCTGCACCCGCGTCGGCGCGCGGCCGGCCAGGCGGGCGCTGCCGAGCAGCAGCAGCGACAGGTACAGCGCCGACACCGCGACGATCACGACCGTGCCGAGCGCCGACACGATGCCCTGGTTCTGCGCCTGCATCAGGTAGGCGGCGGGGATCATCGCCTGGCTCGCGAAGGCCCAGCCGAGGTCGCGCGAGAACAGCTGCGCCCGGTCGCTGCGCCAGGCGAGCAGCAGCGCCCAGCCGACGATCAGGTTGACGCAGGCGTTGATGGCGAGGGCGAGCGTCACGGGCCGGTCGCTTCCGCGCGGATCCAGTGGGCGGCGCGCTCGGCGATCATCAGCGTCGGCGCATTGGTGTTGCCGCTGGTGATGGCGGGCATCACGCTCGCATCGGCCACGCGCAGCCGCTTGACGCCGTGCACGCGCAGCTGCGCATCGACGACCGCGTCCGGGTCGTCGGCCGGGCCCATCTTCGCAGTGCCGACCGGGTGGAAGATGGTGGTGCCGATGTCGCCGGCCAGCCGCGCGAGTTCGTCGTCGCTTTCGAACTGGACGCCGGGCTTGATCTCCTTCGGGTGGTACGGAGCGAGTGCCGGCTGCGCGACGATGCGGCGGGTGACGCGCAGCGACGCCGCCGCGACCCGGCGGTCTTCGTCGGTGCCGAGGTAGTTGGCCCGGATCGACGGCGCGGCGGCGGCATCGGCGCTGCGGATGTCGATGCGCCCGCGGCTGGTCGGGTTCAGGTTGCAGACGCTGGCGGTGAACGCATTGAAGCGGTGCAGCGGCTGGCCGAACGCATCGAGCGACAGCGGCTGCACGTGGTACTGCAGGTTGGCATGGCGCTGCGACGGGTCGCTGCGGGTGAACGCACCGAGCTGCGACGGCGCCATGCTCATCGGGCCGCTGCGGCGCAGCAGGTACTCGGCGCCGATCATCGCCTTGCCCCACAGCGAGTTCGCCATCGCGTTCAACGTGCGCACGCCGTCGACCTCGTAGACGGCGCGGATCTGCAGGTGGTCCTGCAGGTTGCCGCCGACGCCGGGCGCATCGCGCATCACCATCAGGCCATGCTGCTGCAGCAGCGCGCGCGGGCCGATGCCCGACAGCTGCAGCAGCTGCGGCGTGCCGACCGCGCCGGTGCACAGGATCACCTCGCGCGCCGCGCGGGCGCGCACGCGCTCGCCGCCGCCCTGCGGGATCACCTCGACGCCGCTCGCCTGCGGCATGCCGTCCCACGAGCCGTCGCTCGGCCCCGGTTCGATCAGCAGGCGCGCGATCTGCGCGCCGGTCCAGACCTGCAGGTTCGGCCGCCGCAGCACCGGCCGCAGGAAGGCCTTGGCCGCATTCCAGCGGATGCCGTGGCGCTGGTTGACGTCGAAGTAGCCGACGCCTTCGTTGTCGCCGCGGTTGAAGTCGCTGCTGTGCGGGATGCCGGCCTGCTGCGCGGCCCGCGCGAACGCGTCGAGGATGTCCCAGCGCAGCCGCTGCTTCTCGACCCGCCATTCGCCGCCCGCACGCCGGCCGCTGCGGTCGAAGCCGGGCGCGGCATGGAATTCGTCGGCGCCCTTGTGGAAGTCTTCGTGCTGCTTGAAGAACGGCAGGCATTCCTGCCAGCTCCAGCCGGGGTTGCCGAACGCGCCCCAGTGGTCGTAGTCGCGCGCCTGGCCGCGCATGTAGATCATGCCGTTGATGCTGGAGCAGCCGCCCAGCACCTTGCCGCGCGGGTAGCGCAGCGAGCGGCCGTTCAGGCCCGGGTCTTCATCGGTGTGGTACAGCCAGTCGGTGCGCGGGTTGCCGATGCAGTACAGGTAGCCGACCGGGATGTGGATCCACAGGTAGTCGTCGTTGCCGCCGGCCTCGATCAGCAGCACGCTCTTCGTCGGGTCGGCGCTCAGCCGGTTGGCCAGCAGGCAGCCGGCGGTGCCGGCACCGCAGACGATGTAGTCGTAGGTGATCTCGCTCATCGCGACGGCCCCGGCGTCGGGTCGGGATGCCGGCGATGGCGCATTGCGTCCGGCGCACCGAAGCTGTCGAAGCTGAGCACATTCATGAAGCGGCATGGTACGACTGCCGTCGTCGCGCGGACGGCGCCCCGCACGCCGCCCGCTGCCAAGTTGTTGTGCTAAGTCGCGTCGACTTGTTGCAAGTTTGTTTCGGCCAGGCCGTGCCAGTCGAGCCGTCGGGTGGCGACCATCACGCCGGCGAGCACGCAGAACAGCAGCGCCGCCCCGGTGAGCAGCGAGGCCTGCTCCATCTGCAGCAGCACGTAGAGCGCGCCATACAACCCGGCGATGCCGGCACCGAACAGCGCGCCGGCTCGCCAGCCGCCCAGCATGTGCCGGCCGTAGAAGGCGAGCAGCCCGGCGCAGGCCCCGGCCGCGACGGCATACGACGGCGCGAAGGCCAGGTGCTCGGACAGCGCCAGCAACAGCAGGAAGAAGATGCTGATCGCACAGCCCACCAGCAGGTACTGGACCGGGTGGACGCGCCGGCGCCCGAGCAGCTCGACCATGCCGACCACGACGAAGGTCAGGCCGATGAAGAGCATGCCGTACTTGATCGCGCGATCGCTCAGCGAGTAGGGGTTCACCGGATCGATGAAGTCGATGTCGAAGGTGTCGATGCAGGGCTCGCCGCCGCCCCGCGCGCCGGGCTCGCACAGCCGAGCAGCGCCGTGCAGGAAGTCCTGCGGAGCCTGCGTGGCCAGCGCCGACACCGACCAGGTGGCGTCGAAGCCCTGGCTGCCGGTCTGCCGCGTCACCGGCAGGAAGCGGCCGTTGAACGACGGGTGGGGCCAGTCGCCGGCGATGTGCGCCCGGGCCTGGTTCGCCAGCGGCACGACGGCGAGCGACGATGTGCCGACCAGGTCCAGTGCGATGTCCAGCCGCAGCGGCGCCACGGCCTGGCGGCGCGCTTCGGGGAGCACGGCGCGCAAGCCAGCGAGGTACTTCTCATGCCCGGTCCCGGCCACCACCTCCAGCGGCTGGCCGTCCTGGCGCACGGCGGCCTGGCGGATGCCGCGCGCGTCGCTCAGCGCCAGCATCATCGCCGGCGCGTCGCACGCGATGCGCGAACCGGTGTGCTCGGCGGCGGGACGCAACGCGGTGAGCGGACCCCATTCAGCCGCCACCTGCAGCTGCGCCACGTAGGTGTTGACCTTGAACAGGCCGCGGTAGCGCGGCTCCATCGCGACACGCGCCTCGACCGACGCGCTGGCGGGGATGGCGCTGAGCGCGAACTCGCGGCGCTTCTCGACCTTCCTCGCGTCCTTGCCGCTGCCTTCGCGCTCGTCCCAGGTCTCGACGCAACGGCTGCGCAGCACCGGGCCGAGCACGGCCTGGCGGCCCGCTTGGCTGTCGGCGATGCTCTGTTCCGCCTCGAGCGAGCGCGCCTGGCGCTCGCCGACCAGGCCCTCGATGCGCATCAGCGCGATCGAGAGCAGTCCCACCACCACCAGGATCGCGAGACCCTTGGCCACCGCACGCTGCAATCTCATGTCCGCCTCCGGAGTTGAAGGGGCGGACTGTCGCGGGCACCGGTGAAGCGCCGGTGAAATCGCGATGAAGCCGGCTCAGTGGATGCTGCTCGCGAGGATCGGGAACAGCTTCACCAGCCCGTCCGACATCACCTCGACCGCCAGCGCCGCGAGGATCAGCCCCATCAGCCGCGTCATCACGTTGATGCCGGTCTTGCCGAGCACCCGCGCGATGCGGCCGGACGCGCTGAAGGCCAGCCACACCGCGATGCCGATCACCACGCCGTAGCCGACCAGCACCGCGATCTCCCACCAGTGCCGCGTCTTGTCGGCGTAGATCACCATCGTCGAGATGGTGGCCGGGCCGGTCAGCAGCGGGATGGTCAGCGGCACCACCGCGATGCTGTCGCCGGCATCGACCTTGGTGTTGCCCTCGGTGACGTCTTCCTGGCGCGTTTCGGCGGGCTGCGCGTTCAGCATCTGCAGCGCCGAGATCAGCAGCAGCGTGCCGCCGCCGACCTGGAACGATGCCAGCGAGATGCCGAAGAACTCGATGATCTTCAGCCCGGCGATCGCGCTGACGGCGATCACGATGAAAGCGCTGAACGCGGCGACGCGGATCGTGCGCTGGCGCTGTTCGCGGGTGAAGCCCCCGGTGAAATGGATGAAGAACGGGATCACGCCGATCGGGTTCACGATGGCGAGCAGGGCGATCAGCGGCTTGTAGATGTCCATGCGGCATTCTGCCGGTCCCTCAGCTGCCGCAGGTAGCGCAGGCCGGGCACGGCGCGCGCGCCGTACCAGCTCAGCAACTCGCCGTCGACCCGCTGCACGCGCGCCTGCGGGCACAGCGCCTGCGCCTGCGCGGCGTGCCGTTCGTCGAATGCGAACGGCTCCGAGCTCAGCAGCACGCGATCGACCTGCGCGAGCCAGGGCTCGTCGCCTCGAACCACCGGGTAGCGCGCCGCACCCTGCGGCCCGCCATGCTGCGCGGGCTCGGTGTGCCAGCCGATGCGCGCCAGCATGCGCGACAGGTAGGTGTCGCGCGCGACCGTCATCCACGGGTCGTGCCAGATCAGATAGAGCACGCGTTGCGACTGACGTTGGTCATCACGGGTTTCCCCTAGCTCGTGCTGCAGGGCCTCGCGCAGCGCGCCGGCGCGGTCGCGCACGCCGGGCTCGGCATCGAACACCGCCGCGACCTGGTCGACCAGCGCGAGGTTGTCCTCGGGACCGCACGGGTGCGTGACGACGACCTGCGCACCCATCTCGTGCAGCGCCGGCACGATGTCGTGCCGGTTCTCATCCACATTGACGAGCACGTGGGTGGGCGCGAGGCGCCGCAGCTTCCGGAGGTTCACCGCCTTGGTGCCTCCGACCTTGGGCACGCTGCGCACCGCGTCTGCCGGATGGATGCAGAAGCCGGTGCGCGCAACGAGACGCGGGCCGAGGCCCAGCTCGACGACGAGTTCGGTGAGGCTGGGCACGAGGCTGGCGATGCGGGGGCTCACGGGACCTTTCTTGCGGCGTACAGACAACACTTTTTGTTTCCCTCGCCTTGCAAGGGGTTTCCACAATTTGCACCGCTTCGCGCAATTACTCGATAATCAAAATTCTGTGTCTGGAAGCAGCGCCTTCACTTGAATGGTTCAGGATGGGTACAAGCTCCACATGGGTTCTCGTGACTTCAGGAAAGAAAGGCGCTCTCCATGGGCAATAAACTCTACGTCGGTAACCTCGCCTACAGCGTGCGCGACGACGATCTCCAGCAAGCATTCGCACAATTCGGCACCGTCTCGTCCGCCAAGGTCATGATGGACCGCGACACCGGCCGCTCCAAGGGCTTCGGCTTCGTGGAGATGGGCTCGGATGCGGAAGCTCAATCGGCCATCAACGGCATGAACGGCCAGGCCCTCGACGGCCGTGCGCTCGTCGTCAATGAGGCCCGTCCGCGCGAAGAGCGTCCGGGCGGCTTCGGTGGCGGCGGTGGCCGTTCCGGTGGCGGCGGCTTCGGCGGCGGTGGTGGCGGCTACGGCGGCGGCGGTGGTGGCGGCAGCCGCTCCGGCGGCGGCGGCTACGGCGGTGGTGGCGGTGGCCGCTCCGGCGGTGGCGGCGGCTACGGTGGTGGCGGCGGTCGCTCCGGCGGCGGTGGTGGCTACGGTGGTGGCGGCGGCGGCGGTGGCCGTGGCGGCTACTGATCAGTCCTCACGACCGATCAAGCCCTGACGAAAAGCGGTGAGTGCGAAAGCGCTCACCGCTTTTTTCATGGCCGCACTCAGCCGCGCCGGCGGGCCCGGCGGCGCCACAGCGCGCGCAGGCCCCAGCCGGCGAGCCCCAGCGCGACGACCCACGGCATCAGTCCGACCGCCGCGGTGATGAGCACGCCGATGCTCGTCGCGACGACATGGCCGGCGCCGCGCAGCGCGTCGGTGACCGGCTCCCACATGCCGGTCTCGAGGACCGAGGGCTGCGCCTGGAAGGTGATCGACACGTGCACCTTGTCGGTCTCGTTGGCCAGCACCTTGCGCTGCGAGGCCAGGCTGTCGAGCTCGCTCTGCACCTGGACCAGCTCGCGCTCGACCTCGATCAGGTCCTTCAGCTTCGCGCCGGGCGTCGACATCAGCACGCGCAGGTGGTCGCGGAACGCGGTCTGGTTCTTCAGCCGCGCCTCGGTGTCGAGCACGGTGTCCGTCTTGTCCTCGGCGGTGCGGGCGTTCAGGCCGGTGCGGCCGAGGCTGCTCATCCGCTTCAGGAAGGCGTCGAGCTGCTGCGGCGGCACACGGGCTTCCAGCGTCGCGGTGGCGGGGCGGCGCTCGTCGTTGCGCTCGAGTTCGGCGTTCAGCACCTCGCAGCCGGCGGCGGCGCAGGCGTCGGTCGCCTCGCGCCAGGCGGCCTCGACACCGTCGGCCGGGGTGAAGATCTGCAACGTGTGTCGCACCGCGACGTAGCGCCGGGTTTCGGAGGCGCCGTCGGCGGCGGCCCGCTCGGCCTGCGGCTGCTCGGGGGCGGTGCGCCGCTTCGCGAACTCGGCCGCGGGTGCCGCGGCGGGCGCTTGCGCCAGCACGGCGGTCTCGGCGGACATCGGCCCGCCACGCCCGCAGGCGGCCAGCGTGCTCACGACGAGGGACAAGGTCAACACGGGTACGAAGCGGCGCATCGGGCGTCTCACAGAAGTTCAGGTGGAGACTGATACGCGCGACGCGGCCCGACGGGGTGAACCCGTCACCGCGAAACCGCCGCGCTCACTCGCCCTGGCGTTTCTTGCGCGGCCGCCCGGCCAGCACCAGGTCGTAGAGCCAGTTCGGCAACGCGCGCAGCAGCTTCGCGACGACGCCCATCTGCCACGGGATCACCCGGTAGGTCACGCCGGCCTCGATCGCGCGGAAGGCCCGGTCGGCGAACACCTCGGGCTGCATCAGGAACGGCATGCCGTAGCGGTTCTCGCGCGTCAGCGGCGTGTCGATGTAGCCCGGGCCGAGCGTGACGACCTTGACACCGTCGGGCCGCAGCTCGCCGCGCAGGCTCTCGCAATAGGCGATGACCGCCGCCTTGCTGGAGCAATAGGCGCCATGGCCCGGCAGCCCGCGGATGCCGGCCACGCTCGCGATGCCGACCAGCGCGCCGCTGCGCCGCGCCCGCATCGCGGCGATGAACGGCTGGAAGGTGGCGGCCATCCCGAGGTTGTTGGTTTCGTAGGTGGCGCGCATCACCGCCAGGTCGTCGAACACCGCGGTGTCGATGCCGACGCTGATGCCGGCATTCGCGATCACCACGTCGGGCAGCCCCTGCGCCGCGATGCAGGCGCGGCCGACCGCGGTGATCGCGTCGATGTCGCGCACGTCGGCGGCATACACCGCGTAGCGCGCCGCGTCGAGCCGCTGCGCGTCGGCCCATTTGCGAACCTCGTCGGTGCGGCGCGCGACCAGCGCCAGCCGGTAGCCGGCCTGGTGGAAGCGCAGTGCGAGCGCCTGGCCGATGCCGCTGGAGGCGCCGGTGATGAAGACGAGGCGGCCCTCGCTCTTTTCAACAGCGTTCATTTCGCATCCCGCGGGCTGAAGACGGCCCGCATGCGTCCGCCGAACTTGATCACCCGGTCGAGGTGGCTGTAGTCCATGCTGTCGGCGCGCAGCTCGGTGCCGCCCTGGGTCACGGTGACCGGCAGGTGCGAACGGATGCGCTCGGTGTCGATGAAGGCGTGCAGGAACTCGCTGCGGAAGTCGATCGGCGGGCTGCCGTCGACGCCGTCGCGAACGATCTCGGCCTGGCCGACCAGCTGCACCTCGGTGGCGTCGCCGTTCGCGATGGCCTGGCGCGCGGTGGCATGCAGCACGCGGCCGTCGGGCCCGACGGCGCGCAACCGCACATTGTCGATCTCGACGGTGTCGGTGTCGGGGTAGTGGCGCAGCACGTCGCCCTCGATCTGTGCGCGCAGCTGGCCCTGCGGCGTGAAGCGCTGCAGCGCGAAATGGCGCATCTCGTAGTCGGGCACGTGACGCAGCGGCGCGGCAGTGCGCGGGTCGTCGGACAGCGGCGTGTTCTTGACCAGCCACCAGGTGCCCATCGCGAGCACGCCCATCAGCAGCAGCGGCAGGTAGGACGACAGCAGCTCGACCAGCCGCCAGCGCAGCGGCTGCGGCGTGCGCCGGCTGCCCGGCCGTGCCGCGGCCGGTGCCAGCGTGCCGGGCCGGCTGGCGGGGGGCGCCGTGTCAGCTTCCGCCATCGAGCGTGACGAGGTGTCCGCGCAGCAGCGCGGCATAGCGGCCGGTCGCGCTCAGCAGCAGGTCGCAGAACTCGCGCGCCGCGCCGTGTCCGCCGGCCGCCGCGGTGACGTGGTGCGCGATCGCACGCACCTCGACATGGCCGTTGGCTGGCGCGCAGGCCAGCGCGGCGCGCGCGAGCAACGGCAGGTCGGGCCAGTCGTCGCCGATCGCGGCCATCGCATCCCAGCCGATGCCGAGCGTGTCCATCAGGTGCTGCGCGGCGGCCAGCTTGTCGTGCACGCCGTACACCGCATGGGCGATGCCGAGGTCGTTGACGCGGCGGCGCACCGCCGGCGAGTCGCGGCCGGTGATGACGATCGGCGCGATGCCGCCCTGCGCCAGCAGCTTCAGCCCGTGGCCGTCGAGCGTGTTGAAGGCCTTGAACTCCTCGCCGCGCTCGCTGATGTAGATGCGGCCGTCGGTCAGCACGCCGTCGACGTCGAAGATCGCGGCGCGGATGTCCTGCGCCCGCAGCAGCAGCTCGGGCGCGAAGCCCAGCACCGGGGTGATGTCGTCGAGGGCCATCAGATCACCTTCGCGCGCATCAGGTCGTTGGTGTTGATGACGCCGACCAGCCGGTCGTCGGCGTCGACCACCAGCAGCACGGTGATGCGGTGCAGCTCCATCAGGTCGGCCGCATCGACCGCGAGCGCATCGCTGCGCACGCGCCGCGGGCTGCGGTGCATCACGTCGGCCGCGGTCAGCGCGCGCAGGTCGCGGCCCTGCTCGACGAGCCGGCGCAGGTCGCCGTCGGTGAAGATGCCGAGGATCTCGCCGCGCTCGCCGAGCACCGCGGTGGCGCCCAGGCCCTTGCGCGTCATCTCGCGCATGGTGTCGACGAACGGCGTCGACGGCGGCACCTGCGGCACGTCGTCGCCGCTGCGCATCACGTCGCGCACATGGGTCAGCAGCTTGCGGCCGAGGCTGCCGCCGGGGTGCGAGCGCGCGAAGTCTTCTTCGCGGAAGCCGCGTGCGTCGAGCAGCGCAACGGCCAGCGCGTCGCCGACCGCCATCTGCGCGATGGTGCTGGTGGTCGGCGCCAGGTTCAGCGGGCAGGCTTCCTGGTCGACCGCGCTGCTGATGGTGATGTCGGCATGGCTGGCCAGGCTGGAGTCGGGCCGGCCGGTCATCGCGACCAGCGTGACGCCCAGGCGCTTCAGCGCCGGCAGGATCGCCGCGAGCTCGTCGCTTTCGCCGGAGTTCGAGATCGCGAGCACCACGTCGCCGGGGGTGACCATGCCGAGGTCGCCATGGCTCGCTTCGGCCGGGTGCACGAACAGCGCCGGCGTGCCGGTCGAGGCCAGCGTGGCCGCGACCTTGCGGCCGACGTGCCCGCTCTTGCCCATGCCCATCACGACCACGCGGCCGCTGCATTGCAGCATCGCCCGCACCGCGTCGACGAAGCTGTCGCCCTGGCGCGCCTGCAGCGCCAGCAGCGCGCGGGCTTCGATGTCGAAGGTCTCGCGCGCCAGCTTCAGCACGCGTTCGGCATCAAAAGAAACGGCGGGAGGGGCGGTCAAGGGCACGGAGGGCAGCTTCGGTCCGATAGGATCCGGCGATTGTAGGCACGCACGTTGCGTTGGCGTTTCAATGGCATCCACTCTCGAACTCGTCCTGCTGTATCTCGTCGCCGCCGTCGCGGGCGTGGTGGCATGCCGTTCGCTGAAGTTGCCGCCGATGCTCGGCTATTTGACGGTCGGCGTGCTGATCGGCCCGAATGCCCTGGGTCTGGCCAAGGATTCGGCCGGCATGACCTACCTGGCCGAATTCGGCGTGGTGTTCCTGATGTTCGTGATCGGGCTCGAATTCAACCTGCCGAAGCTGAACAGCATGCGCCGGCTGGTGTTCGGCCTCGGGCTCAGCCAGGTGGCGATGACGGTGCTGGCCGCACTGGCCGGCAATGCGCTGCTCGGCTGGGGGCTGGCGCAGATCGGCCGCGGCTGGGGCCTGTCGTGGCAGAGCGCGTTCGCGCTCGGCGGGGCGCTCGCGATGAGCAGCACCGCGATCGTCGTCAAGCTGATGGCCGAGCGGCTCGAACTGGAAAGCGAGCACGGCCGTCGCGTGATGGGCGTGCTGCTGTTCCAGGACCTGGCCGTGGTGCCGTTCCTGGTGCTGATTCCGGCGCTGGGTTCGTCGCCCGACACGCTCGGCCCCGCGCTGGCCTGGGCCGCGCTGAAGGCGGTGGCCCTGCTCACCGTGCTGCTGGTCGGCGGTCAGCGCGTGATGCGCTGGTGGCTGACGCTGGTGGCGCGCCGCAAGAGCGAGGAGCTGTTCATCCTGAACCTGCTGCTGGTCACGCTGGGGCTGGCCTGGCTGACCGAGCACGCCGGGCTGTCATTGGCGCTCGGCGCTTTCGTGGCCGGCATGCTGATCGCCGAGACCGAGTACAAGCACCAGGTGGAGACCGACATCCGCCCGTTCCACGACGTGCTGCTCGGGCTGTTCTTCATCACGATCGGCATGAAGCTCGACGTCGAGATCGTGCTGCGGCAATGGCCGCTGGTGCTGGTGATGACGGTGCTGCCGGTGCTGTTCAAGTTCGCGCTGGTGACATTGCTGGCGCGGCTGGCGGGCGCGGCGCCCGGCGTCGCGCTGCGCACCGGCCTGTACCTCGCGCAGGCGGGCGAGTTCGGCTTCGTGCTGCTGACGCTGACCACGCAGGAGCACCTGATCCCGGCCCACCTGCAGAGCCCAGTGCTGGCCAGCATGGTGCTCAGCATGCTGGCCACGCCGTTCATCATCATGTACAGCAACCGCATCGTGATGCGGCTGAGTTCGAGCGACTGGCTGATGCAGTCGGTCGCGATGACCAGCATCGCGAAGCGCGCGATCAACACCGAAGCGCACGTGATCATCGCCGGCTACGGCCGCAGCGGCCAGAGCCTGGCGCGCATCCTGGACGGC
Organism: Rhizobacter sp. SG703; assembly: GCF_012275445.1. GTDB lineage: Bacteria > Pseudomonadota > Gammaproteobacteria > Burkholderiales > Burkholderiaceae_C > Rhizobacter. The sequence continues at coordinate 64,364 of NZ_JAAZQK010000005.1, forward strand.
GAGCACATCCCGTACATGGCACTCGACCTCGACCCCGACCGCGTGCGCCAGGCCGCGGCGGCCGGGCAGAGCGTGGTGTTCGGCGACGCCGCGCGGCTGCAGAGCCTGATGGCGGCCGGGCTGGCGCGCGCGAGTGCGGTCGTCGTCAGCTACCACGACACGCCGTCGGCGATGAAGATCCTGCACCTGGTGCAGGCGCACGCACCGACGGTGCCGGTGATCGTGCGCACGCTCGACGACAGCGACATCGAGCGGCTGCAGGCCGCCGGCGCGACCGAGGTGGTGCCGGAGGCGATCGAGGGCTCGCTGATGCTCGCGAGCCATGCGCTGGCGCTGGTCGGCGTGCCGATGCGGCGCGTGATCCGGGTCGTGCAGGACCAGCGCGATGCGCGCTACGGGCTGCTGCGCGGCTATTTCCATGGCGCCGACGACGACACCGTCGACGAGCTGCAGCAGGCGCGGCTGCTCAGCGTCAGCCTGCCGCCGGCGGCGACGTGGGTCGGCCAGCCGCTGTCGGCATTGGCGCTGCATGCGGTCGGCGTCACGGTGGTGTCGGTGCGCCGCGCGTCGGGCGCGGTGACGAAACCGCACGAGGCGCTGCTGCTGGCCGGCGGCGACACGCTGGTCTTGTCGGGGCTGCCCGAGCCGCTGGCGCTGGCGGAGAGCAAGCTGCTCGGCCGCTGAGCCGTCTTCCGCCGGCCTCGGCAGGGAACTGCCCCGACGGGTTCACAATGGCGCCCCGTTCCCGACGGCGAATCCCATGACCGCAGACACCATTCCCCAGGACCCAGCGCGCGACACGATCAAGCGCAGCATCCGCACCGTGCCCGACTGGCCGGAGCCGGGCGTGCAGTTCCGCGACATCACGCCGCTGCTGGCCGACCCGCGCACCTTCCGCATCCTGATCGACGAGTTCGTGCACCGCTACTTCGACGTGCGGCCGACCGCGATCGCCGGGCTCGACGCGCGCGGCTTCATCATCGGATCGGTGCTGGCCTACGAGCTCAACGTCGGCTTCATCCCGATCCGCAAGAAAGGCAAGCTGCCGTTCACCACGGTGCAGGAGACCTACGAGCTCGAGTACGGCTCGGCGACGGTCGAGATGCACACCGATGCGGTGAAGCCGGGCGATCGCATCGTGCTGGTCGACGACCTGATCGCCACCGGCGGCACGATGATGGCCGGCATGCGGCTGCTGCAGCGGCTGGGTGCGGTGGTGATCGAAGGCGCGGCGATCGTCGACCTGCCGGAGCTGCACGGCTCGCAGCGGCTGCGCGAAGCGGGGCTGCCGCTGTTCACGCTGGTCGACTTCGCGGGCCACTGAACAGCAGGGCCCGGCCGCGAAGCCGCTCAGGTCACCGGCGTCTGGCGCGTGATGTTGGCGCGCATCCGCAGCGCCATCACCGACCCGGCGGCCCGCACCAGTTCGAGGGCGAGGGCTGGCGTGCGCTGGGCCAGTTCTTCGAGGCGCGGACCGCGCAGCGCCCAGACGATGCACGGCGTCATCGCCTCGACGTTGGCCATGCGCGGGCCGTCGAGGAACAGCGCCGGTTCGCCGACCACCGAGCCGGCGCGCAGGATCGCGATGCGGTTGCTGCCGGGCGGCCCGCCCGTCACGAAGACCTGCAGCGAGCCCTGGCCGAGGAAGTACATGCTGCGGTCGGAGTCGCCTTGCTTGATCAGCAGGTCGCCGGCGCGGATGTCGTGGCGCGTGAGGTAGGGGCCGATGACGCGCCACTGGTCGGGCGTCAAACGGGCGCGAAAGGCGTCTTCCGCATTCAACGTTTGAATCGCTTGTGCCAACTGCTGCAGTTCCATCGTGTCCTCGGTGTGATATGACGCGGACTTGCGGGGCAAGTGCGTGAAAGTGACGCGATTATCGGCGTGTGTGACGGGCACCACAACAACTCGCGGCAAAACTTGTGCCCGCCGGTCACCGTCGCGGGCCCGTCTGTCGGGGCTCGTGTGACAAAAAGTGCTACTTGCCGATGCAGAAGCGGCTGAAGATCTCGCCGAGCAGGTCATCCGACGTGAACTCGCCGGTGATGTGCGACAACGCCGTTTGCGCGAGCCGCAGTTCTTCGGCGAGCAGGTCCAGCGCCGGGTCGGGCGAGGTCGCGAGTTCGAGCGCCAGCGCCAGGTGCTCCGCGGTGTGGCGCAGCGCGTCGACATGGCGAGCCCGCGCGATGAACAGCCCGTCGGGCGACGCATGCCAGCCGGCCAGTTGCAGCAGCAGGCGGCGCAGCGCGTCGAGCCCGGCGCCGGTGCGGGCCGACAGCGCGAGGTGGTGGCCGCGGCCGTCGGGCAGGCTCGGCATCGTCGCGAGGTCGCTCTTGCTGTAGACATGAACGATGCGCTCGCCATCACGCTGTGACCGTGTCTGCAACTGCGGCAACCTGGCCGCGATCCCGGCCTCCGCCGCGTCGTAGGCCGGCTCGCCGCGCCGCGTCAGGTCGTGCAGGAACAGTACCGCGTCGGCCCGCTCGATGGCGTCCCAGCTGCGCGCGATGCCGATGCGCTCGACCTCGTCGCCCGCCTCGCGCAGCCCGGCGGTGTCGATCACATGCACCGGCACGCCATCGATCTGGATCGTCTCGCTGACCTTGTCGCGGGTGGTGCCGGGGACCGGCGTGACGATCGCCAGCTCGGCCCCGGCCAGCGCGTTCAGCAACGAACTCTTGCCGACGTTCGGTTGCCCGGCCAGCACGATCTGCATGCCTTCGCGCAACAGCGCGCCCTGGCGTGCGCGGCCGAGCACGCCGGCCACATCGGCCGCGATCGTGCGCAGCCGTCCGAGCGCGTCCGCCTTCTGCAGGAAGTCGATCTCTTCTTCGGGGAAATCCAGCGTCGCCTCGACCAGCATGCGCAGCGAGACCAGCCGGTCGCGCAGCGCATGCACCTCGTCGGAGAACGCACCGCTCAGCGAACGGCTGGCCGAGCGTGCCGCGGCTTCGGTGCTGGCATCGATCAGGTCGCTGACGGCCTCGGCCTGCGCCAGGTCGAGCTTGTCGTTCAGGTAGGCCCGCTCGGTGAACTCGCCCGGCTCGGCCAGCCGCAGCCCCATCGCCCGCCCGGCATCGAGGCAGCGCGCCAGCAGCAACTGCAGCACGACCGGGCCGCCGTGCGCCTGCAGTTCGAGCACGTCTTCGCCGGTGTAGGAATGCGGCGCCGGAAAGTACAGCGCCAGCCCGCGGTCGATCGCCTGGCCTTGCGCATCGGTGAAGGGCAGGTAGGTGGCATGACGTGGCGCCAACGGGCGGGCGAACAGCGCCTCGACCAGCGGCTTCAGGTCGCGGCCCGAGGCCCGCACGATGCCGACGGCGCCGCGGCCGGGCGCGGTGGCGATCGCAATGACGGGGTCGTGGTGGCGCGGCAGCATGGCGGCGATTGTCCCGGAACGCCGGCCGACAATCGCCGGCCCTGAAACGACCAACCCGGGCGACGCGCGCGGCGTGGCCCGGGTTGAAGATGGCGCGGGGGGAAGCGCCGGTGCAGCAGGCTGCGAACCGAATCATCCTCCCGAGCCGCTGCCGTTCACGGCAGCGGGTCTGCCCCGCATTGAACCGGTTGGAGCGTCGGCGCAGTGCCGGCGTTCCAGGGCTGCATGGTCGCGCCGCCCGGGTCTTGCGGCAAGCCCCCGCATGGGGGGCCGCAAGCACGGGGGCGCTGTCGGCGCGCTACTTGCCGAGCACGCCCAGCTGCTTGTTGATCAGCCACTGCTGCGCGATCGACAGGATGTTGTTCGTCAGCCAGTACAGCACCAGGCCGGCCGGGAAGAAGAAGAACATCACCGAGAACACCAGCGGCATGATCCACATCATCTTGGCCTGCACCGGATCCGGCGGCGTCGGGTTCAGCCAGGTCTGCAGCAGGCTCGACGCCGTCATCAGCAGCGGCAGGATGAAGTACGGGTCCTTGGCCGACAGGTCGGTGATCCAGCCGATCCACGGTGCGTTGCGCATTTCGACCGTCGACAGCAGCACCCAGTACAGCGCGATGAAGAACGGCATCTGCGCAATGATCGGCAGGCAGCCGCCGATCGGGTTGACCTTCTCCTCGCGGTAGATGCGCATCATCTCCTGCTGCATCTGCTGCGGCTTGTCCTTCAGGCGCTCGCGCAGCTCCATCACCTTCGGGTTGATGGCCTTCATCTTGGCCATCGAGCGGTAGGCGCTGGCATTGAGCCAGTAGAACGCGATCTTCAGCAGCACGACCAGCGCGATGATGGACCAGCCCCAGTTGCCGATCAGCTTGTGCAGCTGCGTCAGGATCCAGAACAGCGGCTCGGCCAGGATCTTGAAGTAGCCGTAATCCTTCACCAGCTCGAGGCCGGGCGCCAGCGCGGCGAGCTTGTGCTCCTCCTGCGGGCCGACGAAGAGCTGCGCGTCGAAGGTCTTCGTGGCGTTCGGTGCGATGTCGCCCAGCGGCACGGTCATGCCGACCTGGTAGACGTGCGCCGGGCCGCCGGTCACGTCGTTCGTGACGTCGGCCTTGCCGGTGAAGTATTCGCGCGGCTGCTTCGCGCCGTCGGCCTTGTCGATCAGCCAGGCGGACGTGAAGTAGTGCTGCACCATCGCGACCCAGCCGCTGTCGGCCGTCGTGACGTGGTCGGGGGCATCGTGGGCGCCGCGCTTCTCGATGCTCTTGAAGTCGACCTTCGTGAAGTGCTTGCTTTCCTCGTAGATCGCCGGGCCGGTGAAGGTGGAATAGAAGCTCGAGCCGCCGGTGCCGTCGTTGCCGTCGCGCACCAGCTGCAGGTACAGCCGCGCATTGACCGGCGCGCCCGACGCGTTGGTGATCTCGTTGTGCACGCCGATCACGTAGTCGCCGCGCTTGAAGGTGTAGGTCTTCACCAGCTTGACGCCGTTGACCACCGGCGATTCGAAGCGCACCTGCAGCTCGTTGCTGCCGTCCTTCAGCGTGCGTTCGCCGGGGACCAGGCTCATCACCGTCAGGTGGTTCGGCAGGCCGCTGCCGCCCGCAGCCGGGATCAGGCCGCTCTGCGCGACATACAGGCGTTGCGCCGACTCGTCCAGCACGACGACATTCTTCTTCTGGAACTGTTCGTCATGGCGCGGCGTCATGCCGACCAATTCCTGCACCTTCTGCCACAGGTCCTGCTGCAGCTGCTCGTGCTGGGTCAGCAGCTCGACGCGTGCCAGCGTGCCGCCCTTGCTGTCGAGCGTCGCCTTCACCAGGTCGGTCTGGATGACTACCCGCTCGGACACCACCGCCGACGCGGCCGGTGCGGCAGGCACCGCTGCGGTCGCCGTCGTGGTCGAGCCGGTGGCGGCCGTCGGCACGCCGGCCGGCGCGCTGCCCGGACCCGCCGCGGCGACCGGCGCCGTCGTCACCGGCTGCGGCCCGAACAACGACGGTTGACCGTTGTGCCGGCTCCAGGCGTCCCAGATCAGGACGAGCGACATCGAGAACACCACCCACAGCAGGGTGCGGCGCATATCGGTCATGGGAGAGTCTCTTCGCGGGAAAGGGGGGAGGGAATGCGGGACGCCGGATGAGCGGCTGACGTCGGGTCGGACATGGGGCTGGAACGCCCGGCCGCAAGCCGGGTGAACAAGCCACCGAGCGCGTCAGGCACCGGGTCGTGGCCGCCATTGCACCACGGGTGGCAACGCGCCAGCCGGTGCAGCGTCAGGTAGCTGCCGCCGATCGCGCCATGCCGCTCCAGGGCCTGCAGCGAATACACCGAGCAGGTCGGCTCGAACCGGCAGGCACTGCCGAGCCACGGGCTCAGGAAGAAGCGGTAGCCGCGCACCAGCGTCATCAGCAGGCGTTGCGGCGCGGACTTCAACAACTCGATCCACCGCCCCATCGTCAGGCTCCTGTCCGGGCAGCTTTCGCCATCACCGCCAGCAGTTCGTTGCCGGCCACCGTGCGCAGCGCGTCGGATGCCGCGCTAGGAAACAGCTTGCGATCGAACGGGCTGCGCAGCCGGATCACCCACAGACCGCTCGGCAAGCCGACCTGCGCATGCACGACGCGCCGGATCTGGCGCTTCAGCAGGTTGCGCGTGACGGCCCGCTTGGCATGCCGTTTCGGCACCACCGCGCCGAGCCAGCAGGCGCCTTCGGGCAAGTCATCCACAGCGGCGCCCTGAAGAGGTGCCTCGCCTGTTGACAACTTGTGGGCAGCGTGTCGGACAGCAGCCACTTTGACGGCAGGCCGGGCGGCCAGGAAATGAACGGCGAAATGCGTGCTGCGGGCCCGGGTGGGCGCCGCGAGCACGCGCTCGAAGTCAACCGATTGAACGATTCGCCCGATCACGGTGCCGCCCTGGACGCCACGCTGGGCGCTGGTTGGGCGTTGGTGGCACTTGACGCCGAAGCGGCAGGTGCCGTCGATGCGGTGACTGCAGCTACTGCAACCGGCCTCAGACGGCCAGGCGCTTGCGGCCCTTGGCGCGACGTGCGTTGATGACCGCACGGCCGCCGCGGGTCTTCATGCGCACGAGGAAACCGTGGGTGCGGGCGCGGCGGGTCTTCGAAGCTTGGTAAGTGCGTTTCATGATGATCAGTCCTGCAAAAAGGGGCCCCAAGTCACGCGGTGCTCACGCGCTGCTCACGTGATGTTCACGCGGTGCTCACCTTGATCAACAAGAGTCGTCACAAGAGCCGAGCCTTCGGGAAACCCACTATTACACCAAAAACCCCCAGTCTAGTCAAAGACTTGCACGGCAGCATGCGCCCGTGCGGCGGTTGCATCCCGCTGCACAAGACTGTGGATAACCCCGCCCGGCGGGCCGGTTGCACCGTAGAATCCGGCCGCTCCGAGAAGAACTTTTCCACAACATGAGCGCTGATCTCTGGCAGCGCGGCTGCGAGCGTTTGGCAGCCGAACTGCCCGAACAACAATTCAACACCTGGATCCGCCCGCTGCCCGCTGCCGACGTCACCGACCAAGGCATCTCCGGCGCGGTGGCATCACTGCGTGTGCCCAATCGGTTCAAGCTCGACTGGATCCGCAACCAATACGCCGGCCGCATCGAGGCCGTGCTGAGCGAACTCGCCGGCAAGCCGGTGCGGCTCGACCTGATGCTCGCGCCGCGCGACAACCCGGCGCCGATCGGCAGCTTCCGCGGCGACGGCCCGGTGCCGATCGCCCGCGCGCTCGGGCCGGCGCGGCCAGCCAGTGCCGACGGTGGCGATGTCGCGACGCTGGGCGCGCCCGCCGTGGCCGTGCCGCGCAGCCCGTCGGCCGCGAACGCCGCGCTGCCGCGTCACCGCCTGAACCCCGCGCTGACCTTCGGCTCGCTGGTGGCCGGCCGCGCGAACCAGATGGCCCGCACCGCGGCGCTGCACGTCGCCGGCGCGCCGGGGCAGATGTACAACCCGCTCTTCATCTACGGCGGCGTCGGCCTCGGCAAGACCCACCTGGTGCACGCCGTCGGCAACGCGCTGCTGGCCGACCGCACCGATGCCCGCGTGCTCTACCTGCACGCCGAGCAGTTCATCACCGACGTCGTCAAGAACTACCAGCGCAAGACCTTCGACGAGCTGAAGGCCAAGTACCACTCGCTGGACCTGCTGCTGATCGACGACGTGCAGTTCTTCGCCGGCAAGGAGCGCACGCAGGAGGAGTTCTTCAACGCCTTCGAGGCGCTGCTGGCCAAGCGGGCCCACATCATCATGACCAGCGACACCTACCCGAAGGGGCTGGTGGACATCGACGAGCGGCTGACCTCGCGCTTCGATGCCGGCCTGACGGTCGCGATCGAACCGCCGGAACTCGAGATGCGCGTCGCGATCCTGATGCGCAAATCGGATGCCGAAGGCACCGCGATGCCGGAGGACGTGGCCTTCTTCGTCGCGAAGAACGTGCGGGCCAACGTGCGCGAGCTCGAAGGGGCGCTGCGCAAGATCCTGGCGTACTCGCGCTTCTCGCACAAGGACATCAACATCCAGCTGGCCCGCGAGGCGCTGAAGGACCTGCTGTCGATCCAGAACCGCCAGGTCGGCGTCGAGAACATCCAGAAGACGGTGGCCGACTTCTACAAGATCAAGGTCGCCGACATGTACAGCAAGAAGCGCCCGGCCAGCATCGCGCGGCCGCGCCAGATCGCGATGTACCTGGCCAAGGAAATGACGCAGAAGAGCCTGCCCGAGATCGGCGAGCTGTTCGGCGGGCGCGACCACACGACGGTGCTGCACGCGGTGCGCAAGATCGCCGGCGAGCGCCAGAAGAACACGGAGTTGAACCAGCAGCTGCACGTGCTGGAACAGACGCTGAAAGGCTGAACGACGCTGCTGACACCAATGCGTGGGGATGTCAAAGCACAAGCCTGGGGACAACTCTCGAACAACAGCCGAGATGTCCACAGGCCAGGCGGGTCCGGGAAAGTTGTTGCGTGCGAGTCCCGGAGTTCAAGGCCGGCTGCACACAGGGTTTCGAGGTCTGTAAGCGGTTGATGGAAAAGGGGAAAATGGCGTTCTCCACAAGGAACGCGATCCTCTACTAAGACGACTAATTTAAGAGGTTGACATGATTGTCTTGAAGGCAGCGCAAGAAAAAGTGTTGGGAGCCCTGCAGGCCGTCTCCGGCATCGTCGAGCGTCGGCACACCTTGCCCATCCTGGCCAACGTGCTGATCCGCAAGACCGGCAGCCAGGTCGAGCTGACCAGCAGCGACCTGGAGATCCAGGTGCGCACCACCGCCGAGTTCGACGGCGATGCGAGCAACTTCGCGACCACCGTCGGTGCGCGCAAGCTGATCGACATCCTCCGCTCGCTGCCGGCCGACCAGACCGTCACGCTGAGCGCGGCGCAGAACAAGCTGACGCTGCAGGGCGGCAAGAGCCGCTTCACGCTGCAGACGTTGCCGGCCGACGACTTCCCGCTGGTGCAGGAAGCGGCCGACTTCGGCCCGGTGTTCAGCGTGCCGCAGAAGACGCTGAAGACGCTGATCAACCAGGTGCACTTCGCGATGGCGGTGCACGACATCCGCTACTACCTCAACGGCATCCTGTTCGTCGCCGAAGGCAAGAGCCTGACGCTCGTGGCGACCGACGGCCACCGGCTGGCGCTGGCGCAGGCCAACCTCGACGTCGAGATCCCGAAGCAGGAAGTCATCCTGCCGCGCAAGACCGTGCTCGAACTGCAGCGGCTGCTGAAGGACGGCAAAGACGACAAGGACGGCAAGGACGAGAAGGACAACGCGCCGATCGAGATGCGCTTCGCCGGCAACCAGGCCAAGTTCAGCTTCAGCGGCATGGAGTTCGTCACCAAGCTGGTCGAGGGCAAATTCCCCGACTACAACCGCGTGATCCCGAAGAACCACAAGAACCACGTGACGCTCGGCCGCGCGCCGCTGCTGGCCAGCCTGCAGCGCGCCGCGATCCTGACCAGCGAGAAGTTCAAGGGCGTGCGCGTCAACATCGAGCCCGGCGTGCTGCGCATCGCGTCGAGCAATGCAGAGCAGGAAGAGGCCAAGGAAGAGCTCGAGGTCGACTACGACGGCGACGCGATCGAGATCGGCTTCAACGTGACCTACCTGATGGACGCGCTGGCCAACATGAGCGTCGAGATGGTGAAGCTGGAGCTGCAGGACACCAACTCCAGCGCGCTGTTCACCGTGCCCGAGCAGGCGGGCTTCAAGTACGTCGTGATGCCGATGCGTATTTGATCCGACGGCCTCGATCCCGGGCGTGATCCGCCCGCCGGCCGCCTGCCTCCGATGTATTCCATGAGTTCAACACCGCGATGACCGATTCCCTGAACACTCCCGACGACGGCGCCGCCAAGAAGGCGGCTGCAGATGCAGTGTCGAGCGCCTACGGCGAAGGCAGCATCCAGATCCTGGAAGGCCTGGAGGCCGTGCGCAAGCGCCCGGGCATGTACATCGGCGACACCTCCGACGGCACCGGGCTGCACCACCTGGTGTTCGAGGTGGTCGACAACTCGATCGACGAAGCGCTGGCCGGCTACTGCGACGACATCGTCGTGACCATCCACAGCGACAACGCGATCAGCGTCACCGACAACGGCCGCGGCATCCCGACCGGCGTCAAGATGGACGACAAGCACGAGCCCAAGCGCAGTGCGGCCGAGATCGCGCTGACCGAGCTGCACGCCGGCGGCAAGTTCAACCAGAACAGCTACAAGGTGTCCGGCGGGCTGCACGGCGTCGGCGTGTCGTGCGTCAACGCGCTGTCGAAGTGGCTGCGCCTGACCGTGCGCCGCGACGGCAAGACGCATTTCATCGAGTTCCGCAAGGGCATTCCGCAAGACCGCGTGCTGGAGATGCGCGACGGCTTCGAGGTGAGCCCGATGAGGGTCACCGGCGAGACCGAGAAGCGCGGCACCGAGGTGCACTTCCTGCCGGACGACGAGATCTTCAACAACATCGACTTCCACTACGACATCCTCAGCAAGCGGCTGCGCGAGCTGAGCTTCCTGAACAACGGCGTCAAGATCCGGCTGGTCGACGAGCGCAACAACAAGGAAGACAACTTCGCCTTCGCCGGCGGCGTGAAGGGCTTCGTCGACTTCATCAACACCGGCAAGAAGGTGCTGCACCCGAACATCTTCCATGCCACCGGCGACAAGCTGTCGGACCAGAACACCAACATCACCGCCGAAGTGGCGATGCAGTGGAACGACGGCTACAGCGAGAACGTCCTCTGCTTCACCAACAACATCCCGCAGCGCGACGGCGGCACCCACCTGACCGGCCTGCGCGCCGGCATGACGCGGGTGATCAACAAATACATCGAGGACAACGAGCTCGCGAAGAAGGCGAAGGTCGAGATCACCGGCGACGACATGCGCGAAGGCCTGTGCTGCGTGCTGAGCGTGAAGGTGCCGGAGCCGAAGTTCAGCAGCCAGACCAAGGACAAGCTGGTGTCCAGCGAAGTGCGCGGCCCGGTGGAAGACGTGGTCAGCAAGGCGCTGACCGACTACCTGCTCGAGAACCCGGTCGATGCGAAGATCATCTGCGGCAAGATCGTCGAGGCGGCGCGGGCGCGTGAGGCGGCCCGCAAGGCGCGCGAGATGACGCGCCGCAAGGGCGTGCTCGACGGCATGGGGCTGCCGGGCAAGCTGGCCGATTGCCAGGAGAAGGACCCGGCGCTGTGCGAGATCTACATCGTCGAGGGCGACTCCGCCGGCGGCTCGGCCAAGCAGGGCCGGGACCGCAAGTTCCAGGCGATCCTGCCGCTGCGCGGCAAGATCCTGAACGTCGAGCGGGCGCGTTTCGAGCGGCTGCTGACGAGCAATGAAATCCTGACGCTGATCACCGCGCTGGGTACCAGCATCGGCAAGGACGAGTTCAACCCGGACAAGCTGCGCTACCACCGCATCATCATCATGACCGACGCGGACGTCGACGGTGCGCACATCCGCACGCTGCTGCTGACGTTCTTCTACCGGCAGATGCCGGAGATCGTCGAGCGCGGCCACATCTACATCGCGCAGCCGCCGCTCTACAAGGTGAAGCTCGGCAAGGAAGAGCAGTACCTGAAGGACGGGCACGAGCTGGACGCCTACCTGCTGAAGGTGGCGCTGAAAGACGCGAAGCTCGAGACCGGCGTCGGCGGCACGGTGCTGCTGGGCGAGACGCTCGAAACGCTGGCGCGCCAGTACGTGATGGCCAACAACGTGGTGGAGCGCCTTTCGAGCTGGATGGACATCGAGGCATTGCGCGCGATGGCCAACGGCCTGGCGCTCGACCTCGACACGCTGGAGGCGGCCGAGGTGTCCGCTGCTGCGCTGAAGGGCGCGCTGCACGATGCCGAGGTGACGGCCGAGTTCGATGCCCGCACCGACAAGCACATCCTGCGCATCAGCCGCATGCACCACGGCAACCGCAAGAGCAGCGTGATCAGCGCCGACTTCGTGCACGGTGCCGACTACGAAGCCTTGTCGACGGCCGGCCAGACCTTCAAGGGCCTGGTCAGCAGCGACGCGGTGGTGAAGCGCGGCGAGGGCGAGAAGCAGAAGGAAGCCAAGGTCGGCGATTTCCGCCAGGCGATGGCGTGGCTGATCCAGCAGGCCGAATCGGCGGTGGGCCGCCAGCGCTACAAGGGACTGGGCGAGATGAACCCGGCGCAGCTGTGGGAGACCACGATGGACCCGACCGTGCGCCGGCTGCTGAAGGTGCAGATCGACGATGCGATCGAAGCCGACCGCGTGTTCACGATGCTGATGGGCGACGAAGTGGAGCCGCGCCGGGAGTTCATCGAGACGAATGCCTTGAGGGCGTCGAACATCGACGTGTGACCGGGTCGGGTGCCGCTGTGCGAAAAGTCGTCCTGATCATGACCATGTCGATCGACGGGTACGTCGTCGCACCGGAAGGCATGTCCACCGGCGGTTCGCCTGAATCGGCAGAGCTCAAGCGCTGGAAACTGGATCGCATTCGTCGCGCCGGCACCCACATCATGGGTCGCGTGAGCTACGAGGAAATGGGGCCGTTCTGGCAACAGTCCGACGATGCCTATGCCGCACCGATGAACGACATCCCGAAGGTCGTGTTCTCGAAAACGTTGAAGGAGGCGACCTGGCCGGATTCCTCCATCGCGAGAGGCGACCTGTACGAGGAAATCTCCGGACTGAAGAAGCAGGCCGGCGGCGACATCATCGCGTGGGGCGGGGCAGCGTTCGCTCAGGCGTTGTCGAAGGCGGGGCTGATCGATGAGTACGTCATCCTGACGCGGCCCATCGCCTATGGCGGCGGCAAGCCGCTGTTCAGCGGCCTGGGCGACGCCCTCAAGCTCGACGTGCTCGTGACAGCCGCCTACGACAACGGCACCTTGCTTCGCATCTACGCCCCCCGCTGAAGTCACAGGAATGAGAAGGTCCTTGAACGTCGATGGATGACGTCGTCAACGACGCTGTCGGTAGCCGGACCAGGGCGCGATTCCGCCGCCCGTCGGCGCGGCACCTTGCGTGGGCGTGCGTGGCCCTCGCTGGCGCCGGTCTGCTGATCGCGCCCTGTTTCTGGCCGTCGTTGTGGCATCTTCCGCAGTCGACCCCGCTGCGGCTGTCGGTGGCCACGGCCCTGGTGGTCTACCTGGGCCGCCGACGGCTCTCCGATGCCATCGTGCTGGCCATTCCGCCGCTCGCCGGTCCGTGGGTGGATGCCGATCTCGGCGCGCACGCCCTGCTGGTGGCCTGCCTGGTGCCGTACCTGCTGACGTTGCGGCCCCGCTTTGCCGCGGTGGCAGGAAGCGCGCTGGTCGCGCTGCTGATGACGGCCATCGGCCTGAAGGAGCAATTCGCCGGCACCACGCTGACCTGGCAGGACATCCGGTTCTTCTTCCGGCAGTTCGCCGACAACGTCGACGTGATGGCGAGCCAGCCCACGTTGCTCTGGTACGCCGGCGGAGCCTTGGGCCTGGCGACGCTGGCCTGCTTCCTGGCCTGGCGGTCGACTCCGTCTGACCGCACCGCGCGCTGGGCAGCCCCAGGCACCGCGGCGATCCTTGCGCTGTTCCTGGTCGTGCACAGCGGCGGCCTGGTTGCGCGGAAGGCGTCGCAACTGAGCGCGGCCGGGGATGCCTGGATCATCGGAGAAGGCCAACTCGATCGGCCGATCCTCACGTTCTTCGCGACGGCCTTCATGGTGCCTCGCTGGGAAGGCGGCGCCGCAGACACCGGCGTGTTCCAGCGCGACAGCCGCCAGCTGATGTCCGGCGCGGCACGGGCCAGGCCGGCCGACATCGTCGTGTTCCTGCAGGAGAGCCAGTTCAACCCGGCTGCCCTCGCAGGCTGCCCGGCAGCCCTGTGCGCACTCGACGCATTCGACGCGACGAAACAGACCGTGGCACGCGGGCCGCTGCAGGTGCACACCTTCGGCGGTGGAACCTGGAAGTCGGAGTTCGCGTTCCAGACCGGTGTTCCGCACAGCGCGTTCGGGCCGGCGGGCGAGTTCGCGCCGTTCAACATCGCGCCCGGCACGCACCGGTCGTTCGTGCGGTCGCTGAAGGCCGCCGGCTACCGCACGGTGGCGCTGTACCCGACACGCGGCGGCATGATGAATGGCCGCGCGGCCTATGCCGCCTACGGCTTCGACGCGTTCTACGACGCGACGGAGCAAGGCCTCTCCGGGGGCTACGACACGCCGGATGCGCTGGTGCATGCCGCCGCCCGCGAGGTTCTTGCACGCGAGCGGACGCACGACCAGCCGGTGTTCCTGTTCGTGCTGACGATCTTCAACCACGCGGAGCACGGCGTGGACATGGAACGCGTGCCGGCCGGACTCGTCGCCGAAGCATCCAAGGTGTTTTCGGCCGACGAAGCACAGAGCGTCGCCGACTACGTGTGGCGCACGCGCGAGTTCGAACGCGAGTTGAAGCTCACCCGCGCGGCGGTGCTGGGCACCCCCAGGCCGGCCGTGTTCGCCTGGTTCGGAGATCACCAGCCACCGTTCGCGAACGCGATGTCGCTGAGACAGCGCATGCAGTCCCTCCCGACGGAGTCCGGGACGGTGCCCGCGAAGTACCAGACGTGGTACGAGGTGTCGAGCAACCAGGGCGGCTCGATCGCGAGACAGGCCGAAAAACAGGCGCCGCGTGCCGTGGACATCGTGTTCCTGCCCGGCCTGCTCGCGCAGGCCGCCGGCGCGCCGCTGGACGATTGGCTGGCCGCCAACGTGTCGGCAAGAGCGCAATGCGGTGGGCTGTTGGAAGCCTGCCAGGTGCCGGCGGTGCGCGGGGCCTACCTCTCGTACCTGTGGCGGGACCTCAATGAGTTCGAACTGCCGTGAACTCGACCTTCCTCGTCCTGCCGCGACCGAGCCGCCCGTTCCCACCCCCCCACGAACCAAGGGCGGCCACCCCGGTAAAATCCGAGGTTTTTTCGTTGGCACCTTGACTGGCACCCTGGCGCGCGCACCGCGCCGCACACCTCTTTCCGGCTCCGCGCTGATCCGCTTGCTGGCTGCGCTGGGCGACACCGACATCCCGGCGCCGAAGGACAGCTTCTCGGACGGGCTGTGCCGATGGTTCGACTGGACGGACGCGATCTCGCTGTCATCGGCGCTGGACGGTCCGCAGGCGGCGGTGGTCGAATCGCGCGCCGCTGCAAACGCGGCGGCCGCTGCGGCCGACCGCGACTGCCGTCGCGTGCGCGAGGCCATCGCCAAGCTCGGTGCTTCCGTCGATCCCACCAGCGACGACTTCGCGCCGCACCGCCAGCGCTACCTCGGCTGGCAGCAGGCGATGGACGCGGGCATCGCGCCGCTGCGCCGCCGGGTGCGCACGGCGCTGTCGTCCGCCTCGCCGGCGCTGGCGCGCCTGGCGGCGGTGGACGCGGTGATGGACAAGGTCATCGGTGCCCGCGAACGCACGCTGCTGGCCACGGTGCCGGCGTGGCTCGAACGGCACTTCGCGCGCGTGCAGGGCCGTCAGCCCGACGCCTGGCGCGACACCTTCTGCCAGGACATGCGCGAGGTCCTGCTCGCCGAACTGGACCACCGAATGCAACCGGTCGACGGGCTCCTCGAAGCCCTTCGCGGGTCGTCACCAGACCAACCATGACCAGATTTCTCCCTCACGCCGTGTTCCTGGCCGGCCTGGCCGCCCTCGGCTGGGTCGGTGCCGGCTACGTCGGCTCCCACCCGCTCGCGCTGGCCATCACCGCGCTGATCGGCGCGTTCTACGCGATCGGCGCGCTCGAACTGCACCGCTTCCGGCAGGCCACCGCCATGCTGGCCCGGGCCGTCGGCGGCCTGGCCGATCCGCTGCCCGGCCTGCGGCCGTGGCTCGATGGCGTGCCGGCGTCGCTGCAGAACGCAGTGCGACGCCGCATCGAAGGCGAATCCGCCGGCTTCCCCGGCCCGGCGCTGGCGCCCTACCTGGCCGGCCTGCTGGTGCTGCTCGGCATGCTCGGCACCTTCGTCGGCATGGTGTTCACGCTGCGCGGCACCGGCATGGCGCTCGACGCCTCGACCGACCTGCAGGCCGTGCGCGCCTCGCTGGTCGCGCCGGTGCAGGGCCTCGGACTCGCCTTCGGCACCTCGATCGCCGGCGTGGCCGCCTCCGCGGCGCTCGGCCTGCTGTCGGCACTGGCCCGACGCGAACGCGTGCAGGCCTTGCAGCAGCTCGACGCGAAGATCGCCACCACGCTGCGTCCGTTCTCGGGCGTCCACCAGCGCGAGGAATCGCTGAAGCTGCTGCAGCGCCAGGTCGAGCAGATGCCGGCGCTGGTCGACGGCCTGCATGCCGTGATGCAGGCGATGGAGCGGCAGGCCGAGGCATCGAACGCCCGCCTGCTGGCCAGCCAGGAGCGCTTTCACGGCACGGCCGAGGCGGCGTTCATCGCGCTCGCCTCGTCGGTCGATCGCACGCTGAAAGAGAGCCTCGCGGAAAGCGCCCGCCTGGCCGGCGCGACGATCCGCCCGGCCGTCGAGGCCACGATGGCCGGCATCGCGCACGAGACAGCCGCGCTGCACCAGACCCTCTCGACCACGTGGCAGTCGTCGCTCGACGGATTCGCGCAGGCCTTCGAGCAGCGCGGCAGCGCGCTGCTGAAGACGGTCGCGCAGGCGCATGCCGAGTTGCAGTCGGCCGCGGCCACCCACGAGCAGCAGCGCCTCGCCGCGATGACGCACCGCCTCGAGTCGATGGCCGCCTCGTTGCGCAGCGAGTGGCAGCAGGCCGGCGCCCAGAGCCTCGCACAGCAGCAGCAGGTCCATGAGACGCTGCAGCGCAGTGCCCGCGACATCGCCGCCCAGGTCGAGTCGCAGGCGACGGCCACCACCGCCGAGATTGCCCGCCTGCTGCAGGCCGCGGCCGAAGCCCCGCGCGCCGCCGCCGAAGTGATCGGCGAGCTGCGCCGCCAGCTCTCCGACAGCATCGCGCGCGACAACACGCTGCTCGACGAGCGCGCCCGCATCCTCGGCACGCTCGGCAGCCTGCTCGACACCGTGCAGCACGCCGCCACCGAGCAGCGCGGCGCGATCGATGCGCTGGTCGGCTCGTCGGCCGCGCTGCTCGATCGCGTCGGTGCGCGCTTCAACGAGCAGGTCGATGCGCAGACCGACAAGCTGGCTGCCGTCGCGGCCCAGGTCACCGGCAGTGCGGTCGAAGTGGCCAGCCTCGGCGAGGCCTTCGGCCTGGCCGTCGAGCTGTTCGGCCAGTCGAACGACAAGCTGGTGAACCAGCTGCAGCGCATCGACAGCGCACTGGGCAAGTCGCTGGCGCGCAGCGACGACCAGCTCGCGTACTACGTGGCCCAGGCGCGCGAGGTCATCGACCTGAGCCTGCTGTCGCAGAAGCAGATCATCGAGGACCTGCAGCGCCTCGCCGGCAAGGCGGCGGCCCCGGCGGCCGTGGCGGTGCGGTGATGGAAGAGATCGACGCGGGCGGGGAATCGTCGGTACCGGTCTGGGCGGTGTTCGGCGACCTGATGGCCGGCCTGCTCGGCGCCTTCGTGCTGATCCTGCTGTGCGCGATCGGCGCGCAGCTCGAGCTGGCGAGCCGGCTCGAGAACGAGGTGCGGCAACACCAGCTCGAGGAACAGCGCCGCCAGGCGCTGGAGCGTGCGCTGGCAGGGCCGCTGGCGGCCGGCCGGGTGACGCTCGACCACGGGCGCATCGGCATCAGCGGCAGCGTGCTGTTCGCCTTCAATTCCGCCGACCTGCAGCCCGAAGGACGGCAGCTGCTGCAGAGCCTGGCCGCGCCGCTGGCTGCTTACCTGCAGGCGCGCGACGAGGTGTTGATGGTCAGCGGCTTCACCGACGACCGCCAGGTGCGCGGCGGCAACCGGCAGTTCGCCGACAACTGGGAACTGTCGGCCCAGCGCGCGCTGACGGTGACGCGCACGCTGATCGAGGAAGGCCTGCCGTCGTCGTCGATCTTCGCGGCGGCATTCGGCTCGGAGCAGCCGGTGGCGCCGAATGCCGATGCGCAGGGGCGCTCGAAGAACCGGCGCGTCGAGATGGCGCCGACACCGCGGCCGGCACGCGGTACCACGGCGGCGCCGCATGGTTGACGGCGCGCGGGCGGATCCGGCCGTCGAGGCCTGGCGCGAGCGTGAAGCGCCACAGGCCGACCGGGTGCACTTGCGCATCCTCGAAGCGCTGGCCCGGCGGGCCGCGAACCACGAAGGCGCCGTGCGGCGGGTGCTTGACGAGCGGCTCGCACAGCTGGTGGCGGCGCATCGGCGTCGGCTGGACCAGCCGCAACCGCCGCACGACGAGCCGCGGCCGCCTGCCGACGGCGTTCCGCCAGCGCGCAGCATGCTGGCCGAGCTGGTCGCCGACCTGGGCGAGCGCTCCGCAGCGCGGATGCCGTCGGCGGCGAGCCCGGAACCCACGTCAATTGGTGCGGCCGTCGAACTGGAAACGCTGCCGTTTTTCAGGCGCACCTGGTCGCGGCTGAGTGCCGATCAGCGCCTGGCGCAATCGCAGGCCGCACTGCCGCAGAACGCCGGCCCGCTGAACTCGCACCACCTGGTGCACCGCTCGTTGACCTTGATGCGCGAGCTGTCGCCCGGCTACTTCGACCGTTTCGTGGCCCATGTCGATGCGTTGCTGTCGTTGCAACAGGGGTCAAGCTGATGTGCGGCGGAATGCGCATCCTCAGACTTGCTGATCCGCGCCTGGGTGGAACTTCGGTTGGCGTGGAACGCCGGACGGGGCTATAACCGATCCACCGCAATGAGCGCACGGCGCGAGGCGTGCCGCGATGCAGGGAGCCGACGTGAGCGACGAGCCGAGCGCACAGGACTGGCGACAGCCGTTTCGACGCCTGGCCATCGGCGCAGCGCTCGCGCTGGCGGTGGTGGCGGGGTTCCTCGCGTTCTCGCTGTGGACCAGCCACCAGCGCTACCAGGCGGCGGCGGCCGACAACCTGCGCAACCTGACGCTGAACCTGGAGCGCTACCTCTTCACGCGATTGCAGGCGGCCGACCTGGTGCTGCAGTCGGCGGCGCAGGAGTACCGGCGGCTCAGCAGCCTGGGCCCGGTGCGCGCGGATCAGTTCACCGAGGTGCTGATCGGGCTGCAGCAACGCCTGCCCGAGGCACCGGCGCTGCGCGCGGCCGATGCGGCCGGCCTGGTGCAGTACGGCGCCGGGGCCGATGCGCAGCGGGCGCTCAGCGTCGCGCATCGCCACTTCTTCCAGCAGGCCGTCAACACGCCGGGGCTGGTGCTCGGGCTGCCGTTGAAGTCGCGCATCACGTCGCGCTGGGTGCTGCCGATCGCCCACCAGCTGCGTGACGCGGGCGGTGCGCTGGCGGGCGTCGTGTACCTCAACATGGACCTCGACGAACTGGGCGACATCATGCGTTCGCTGCGCATCGGCGAGCGCGGCGTGATCACCGTCTTCAACGCCGACCGCGAGGTGCTGCTGCGCCTGCCGGAGGTGGCGCTGGTCGCCGACGAGAAGCCGGCGCGCCTGAACTCGCCCGAGACGCAGCAGGCGGTGGCGAGCGGCCAGGTCGCCGGTGGCTTCGAGACGCGCAGCACGATCGACGCGCAATGGCGCACCGTGATGTACCGCCAGCTGGGCCGCTACCCGGCCTACGTGCTGATCGGGCTCGAGCACGGCGAGATGATGGCGCCGTGGCAGCGCGAGGTGGCGATCGCGGTGGCGTTCTGGTTCGTGCTGGTGGCTGGCGTCGCCGCGCTGCTGGGCACGCAGTACCGGGCGGCACGGCACCGCGCGGCGGTGCTGTGCGAGCTGCAGGCGGCGCGTGAGCGCGCCGAGGCCGCCAGCCAGTCGAAGTCGCTGTTCCTCGCGAACATGAGCCACGAGATCCGCACGCCGCTGAACGGCGTGCTCGGCTTCGCGCAGATCGGCTTTCGCGATCTCACGTCGTCGCCCGAGGTGCGCAGCCGCTTCGGGCGCATCCTCGAATCCGGGAAGCTGCTGCAGGGCATCCTGAACGACGTGCTCGACATGTCGAAGATCGAGGCCGGCAAGCTGCTGCTCGACGAGGCGCCGACACCGCTGCGTCCGGTCGCGCAGCGCGCGGTCGACCTGGTGCGGCAGGCGGCGGCCGACAAGGGTGTCGGGCTGCAGCTGCGGATCGACGAGCGGGTGCCCGAGCTGATGCGGGTCGACGGGCTGCGGCTCGGGCAGGTGCTGCTGAACCTGCTGTCGAACGCGGTGAAGTTCACCGATGCGGGCGAGGTGTCGCTGAGCCTGCAGGTGGACCATGGCGAGCTGCTGGTCGAGGTCAGCGACAGCGGCGTCGGCATGTCGGCCGAGCAGGTGGGACGCTTGTTCGTGTCGTTCGAGCAGGCCGACGCATCGACCACGCGGCGCTACGGCGGCACCGGGCTGGGTCTGGCGATCAGCAAGCGGCTGGTCGAGTTGATGAAGGGCTCGATCCGGGTGTCCAGCCGCTCCGGTGAGGGCTCGGTGTTCTGCGTGCGGCTGCCGCTGGCCGGTGCGATGCCGGCCGGCCCGTCCGTTGACCACGCGCCGGCCGCGGCCGTCGACGTGCCGGTGCGCGAGCGGCTGACCGGCCTGCGGGTGCTGGTGGCCGAGGACAACATCGTCAACCAGATCGTGATCCAGAGCCTGCTCGAGAGCGAGGGCGCGCAGGCCGACATCGTCGGCGACGGGCACCTGGCGGTGGCTCGCGTCTCGTCACCGGGCGCCCGCTACGACGTGGTGCTGCTCGACGTGATGATGCCGGGCATCGACGGCTACGAGACCGCGCGGCGCATCCACGCGCTGTACCCGCACTTGCCGATCATCGGCCAGACGGCGCATGCGCTGCCCGAAGAGCGCGAGCATTGCATCGCCTCCGGCATGGTCGACCGCGTGACCAAGCCGATCGACGCGGACGAGCTGGTGCGGGTGATGCTGCGGCACTGCCGCACGCGGGTGACCTGAGCGGCCATTGCCGGGGCAGGACGCGGCGCGTTCACGGCGGATCGCCCAGCGAGAACACCGGCCCGCCGAGGTGGCTCAGGTAGACGCGGCCCTGGCTGGACGAGAACAGCACGCGGTGGACCTTCAGGAAATCCAGGCCGATGATCATCTCGGGTTGCCCGGCGACGCGCTCGGCATCGTCCCAGCTCGAATGCTTGCGGCGGTAGGCGGCCCACCGGTCGGTGACCAGCACCTGCGTGTTGCGGATCGATTCCGTGCCGAAATCGATGCTGTCGAAGCGGCCCGGCCACAACGGCGGCGCGCCTTCCGGCATCTGGACGCCGGCGCGCCTTGCAGCCGCCTGGTCGATGACGCTGGTGGGCGACGATGACGAGAAGATCGCACGGACCGGCTTGCCGTTGAGCTGCACCTCGACCACCGCGCGGCGGTCCTGCGCGTTGCGCTCGACCATCGACAGCTCGGCGGCCTGCTCGTCCCAGTAGGCCAGGAACGCGTCGGCGCAGCCGTCGGGGCGGAAGAAGCGCAGCTGCCGATCCGCCAACACCATCTCCAGATCGGTCTGCAGCAGGTAGTCGGCGGCCAGCACCGCCTGCCGCCTGCTCGGGCCCTGGTCGTCCCAGGCCACGCCGATGCCGGCACGTTGCCAGCGCAGCGGGCCGAAGCTGATCTCATCGGCGAGCGCCCGATAGGCGCGCGTTTCGCCGGCGGTTCCATACAGCACGAACTGCGTGTGCTGCAGCGTCAGCTTCGCACACTCGGCAGTCGCGCGGTCGATGTGCGTCGCCGTCGAGCCGATGTCGACCGACACGCGCATCGGCTGCCCATTGATCGCGCCGTCGATCAGCGGTCCGGAGGTCGACACGTCGACGGCCAGCGTGCCGACCTTCGTGAAGCGGCAGGCCGCAGCGGCGCCGGTCGTGGCGGCCAGCCCGACGGCGATGAGGGCCGCGCCGGCGACGCGGCGAAAGATGGCGGTCAGGGGATCGGGGAAGGGGGGCATCTGCGCGTCTGTCACGTCATCTGTTTGCGCGATGGTATCGGCGCTCTGCCCGGTGCGAGCGTCTAGAGTCTTCGGCTCGCAAAAAACGGAGCAGGCGCCAATCCGCCGCACCCGCCTTGATCGATCGCTTTCATGGCATGGAAGTCTTCACCCGCGTGGTGGAGCTGGGCAGCTTCACGCGGGCCGGCCTCGCGCTGCAGATGCCGAAGGCCCGCGTCACCACGGTGATCCAGGCGCTCGAGGCGCACCTCGGCGTGCGGCTGCTGATTCGCACCACGCGACGCATCAGCCTGACCGACGAAGGCGCGCTGTTCCACCAGCGTGCGCTCGCGATGCTGGGGCAGATGCGCGAGCTCGAGGGGGCGCTGCACGATCCGTCCGGGGCACCGTCGGGTCGCTTGCGCGTCGACGTGCCGGCGGCGATGGGGCGGCAGGTGATCGCGCCGGCGCTGGCGGATTTCTTCCGCCGCTACCCCGAGATCGTGCTCGAGCTCGGCAGCTCCGACCGCCCGGTCGATCCGCTGGCCGAAGGCTACGACTGCGTCGTGCGCGCCGGCGAGGTGCACGATGAGCGCCTGGTGGCGCGGCCGCTCGGTCGCCTGCCGATCGTCACCTGCGCGGCGCCGGCCTACCTCGATGCGCACGGCACGCCGCGCACGCTCGACGACCTGGCGCAGCACTGCGTCGTCAACTTCTATTCGCCGCGCGACGGCCACCTGTTTCCGTTCGATTTCCACCGCGGCGGCGAACACCACCCGCTGCGCGGCACGCACCGCGTCGCCTGCAACGACGTCGACACCGCCATCGCGGCCGCCGTCGCCGGGCTGGGCCTGGTGCAGGCGCCGTGCAGCCGCGTGGTCGTCGACCACCTGGCGCACGGCCGGCTGGTGCAGGTGCTGGCCGACTGGAGCGCCGGCAGCCTGCCGCTGACGCTGCTGCATGCGCGCCTGCGCCACCCGGCGGCCAAGCTGCGGGCCTTCAGCGACTGGCTGGTGGCGCTGTTCCAGCGCGAGTTCGACGGCCTGCCGACGCCCCTCGACGGGCGGCAGCCGTCGCCGTGGCTCGCGATGCTCGACCGGCCGCCGCCGCGCTGAGCGTCCTCAGGGCGGCAGCACCGGCAGCGGGGCGATGTCGCCGCCCGGCTCGGCCGGGATGTGGCCGACGTTCAACACCATCGACACCATCGCGAAGTAGCCGACCAGGCCGGTCAGCTCGACCGCGCCCGCTTCGGTGAATCGCGCGACCGTGCGCGCCCAGGTCGTCTCGCTGACGCCGTGCTGCGCCAGCAGCTCGGTGCAGAAGTCGTGCACCAGCGTCTCGTCGGCGTCCATCGTGTCGGGGCGGCGGCCGTCGCGCAGCGCGTCGATCGTGGCCTGCGCGGTGCCCGCCTGCAGCGCGAGCGCCACGTGCACCTTCCATTCGAACTGCTGCCGCCAGTGCCGCGCGACCAGCAGCGTCGCGAACTCGCTGACGCGCACCGGCAGCGAGGTGCCGAAGCGCAGGAAGGCGCCCAGCTTCTGCACGTGGGCGAGCAGCTCGGGGCTGCGCAGCAGCGCGATGAACGGGCCCTTGACGGCCTTGCGCGGGCCGGCGATCAGTTCATCGGCGGCGGCGCGCTGGGCGGGGGTCATCGCATGGTCCGGCAGGGGTGGCAATCGCATGGGGGCGCTCTTCCGATCGGTGGTTGGACGAAGGCAGATGATGCCGCAGCCCCGATCGCCTACAGTCGGGGCCGGCAGCCGGCGCTGCCGGGAGCAGACCATGGCTGAGACGGATTTCGAGATCCTCGACGAGCGATTCCGCCACTGCGTGCGCACCAGCGCCCGCGTCGAGACGCTGCACCAGGGCCTGCGCTGGGCCGAGGGGCCGGTCTACGTGCCGGCCGGGCGCTACCTGCTGTGGAGCGACATCCCGAACGACCGGATGCTGCGCTGGGACGAGACCGACGGCCGCGTCAGCACCTTCCGCGCGCCGTCGAACTTCGCGAACGGCAACACGCTGGACCGCCAGGGCCGGCTCGTCACCTGCGAGCACGGCTCGCGCAGCGTGACCCGCACCGAGCACGACGGCCGCATCACGACGCTGGTCGACCGGGTGCAGGGCCGGCGGCTGAACAGCCCGAACGACCTGGTCGTGAAGTCCGACGAGTCGATCTGGTTCACCGACCCGGCCTACGGCATCGACTCCGACTACGAAGGCCACCGCGGCGACAGCGAGACCGGCGGCTGCCACGTCTACCGGCTCGACCCGCGCAGCGGCGACTGCGTGCGCGTCGCCGACGACTTCGTGCGGCCGAACGGCCTCGCGTTCTCGCCCGACGAATCGAAGCTCTACATCGTCGACAGCGGCGCCACCCACCAGCCGGGCGGGCCGCGCCACATCCGGATGTTCGACGTGACGGCGCGCGGCGGGCTGTCGGGCGGCGAGGTGTTCGCGACCTGCAGCGCCGGGCTCTTCGACGGCTTTCGCGTCGACGACGCCGGCCGGCTGTGGTGCGGCGCGGCCGACGGCGTGCACTGCCTTGCGCCCGACGGCACGCTGATCGGCAAGGTGAAGACGGCCGAGCGCGTCGCCAACGTCGTGTTCGGCGGGCCGAAGCGCAACCGGCTGTTCCTGTGCGCGACCAGCTCGCTGCTGTCGGTGCTGCTGCCGGTCAACGGCGCGAAGACGTTCTGAGCGCCATCGCGAGCGGCCTGTCCGTCCGGGCGTGCAGCCTGTCGCGCCGCGCTGGCCTTTCGTCGCGCCGGCCCTAGAGTCCTTGCCTGTTCCTTGCTTGTCCCTCTTTTTCCCCACCGCCCGACGGAGATCCGCATGCTGACCATCGCCCAGCTGTCGCACACCTATGCCAACGGCACCCGCGCCCTCGACGGCGTGACCCTCGACATCCCGCGCGGCATGTTCGGGCTGCTCGGGCCGAACGGCGCCGGCAAGTCCTCGCTGATGCGCTGCCTGGCGACGCTGCAGCAGCCGAGTGCCGGCCGCATTGCGTTCGACGGCATCGACGTGCTGGCCGAACCGGCGAAGCTGCGCGCGGTGCTGGGCTACCTTCCGCAGGACTTCGGCGTCTACCCGCGGGTGTCGGCGTACGACATGCTCGACCACCTGGCCGTGCTGAAGGGCGTGGCCGGGCGCGGCGAGCGCCGCGAGACGGTGGAATCGCTGCTGCAGCAGGTCAACCTGTGGGACGTGCGCAAGAAAGCCATCGCCGGCTTCTCGGGCGGCATGCGCCAGCGCTTCGGCATCGCGCAGGCGCTGATCGCGAACCCGCGGCTGATCATCGTCGACGAGCCGACCGCAGGCCTCGACCCGGAGGAACGCAACCGCTTCAACAACCTGCTGGCCGAGATCGGCGAGAACGTCGTCGTGATCCTGTCGACCCACATCGTCGATGACGTGACCGACCTGTGCCCACGGATGGCGATCCTGGTCGGCGGGCGCATCGTGCGCAGCGGCACGCCGCAGGCGCTGATCGCCGAGATGGTCGGCCGCGTCTGGCAGGGGGAGGTCGCGAAGGAAGAGCTGGCCGACGCGCGCAGCCGCATGGACGTGATCGCGACCCGGCTGCGCGGCGGCCGGCCGGTGGTGCACGTGCTGGCCGACGACGCGCCGGCACCGGGCTTCGCGCCGGTGGAGGCGGGGCTGGAGGACGTCTACTTCTCGACGCTGCATGCGCATCGGCGCGAGTCCGCCGTGGCGGCGACCGAGGCCGTGGCATGAGCGGCGGCATGCTCGGGCACGTCGCCCGTTTTGAAGTCCGCTACCAGCTGAAGAGCCCGGTCTTCTGGGTCGGCTGCCTGATGTTCTTCCTGCTGTCGTTCGGCTCGGTCACGGTCGACACGATCCAGATCGGCAGCCGCGGCAACGTGCACCTGAACTCGCCGTTCGCGATCCTGCAGACGCTGGCGGTCATGAGCCTGTTCGCGGTGTTCGTCGTGGTCGCGATGGTGTGCAACGTCGTGATCCGCGACGACGAGACCGGCTTCGCGCCCATCCTGCGGTCGACGCGGCTCGGCAAGGGGGCCTACCTGGTCGGCCGCTTCATCGGCGCGAACCTGGTCGCGTTGCTCGTGCTGGCGTCGATCCCGCTCGGCATCCTGGTCGGCGTCGCGATGCCGTGGGTCGACGGCGAGAAGGTCGGCGGGTTTCACCTTGCGCACTACCTGTACGCGCTGTTCGCGTTCGGGCTGCCGACGCTGCTGATCGTGTCGGCGCTGTTCTTCGCGGCCGCCACCGCGACGCGCTCGATGATGTGGACCTACGTCTGCGCGGTCGCGATGCTGGTGCTGTACTTCGTGATGCGCGGCCTGCTGCGCAACCCGCAGCACGACGCCCTCGCGGCGCTGCTCGACCCGTTCGGGCTGTCGGCGCTGAGCATCGCGACCAAGTACTGGACGGCTGCCGAGCGCAACACGCTGCTACCGGCGATGGCGGGACCGATGCTGGCGAACCGGCTGCTGTGGTCCGGCATCGCGCTGGCGGTGTTCGCGCTGGCCTGCCGGCTGTTCCGCTTCGAGCAGCGCGGCGCACCGGCCGGCAAGGCGTCGAAGGAGAAGGACGCCGCGCCCGACCGCGCCGCAGCGCCCACCGCGATCGGCGCACTGCCGGTGGCGCGCGCCGATGCGCCGACGCGCCGTGCGCAGCTGTGGCGGCTCGCACGCTTCGACATGGCCTTCGTGTTCCGCAGCCCGGCCTTCTTCGTGCTGCTGGGCATCGGGGTGCTGAACGCCGGCGGCGCGCTGTGGTTCAGCGGCGAGTGGTACGGCAGCGGCTCGTACCCGGTGACGCGCCTGATGGTGCAGACGCTGGCCGGTACCTTCAGCCTGATGCCGATCATCATCGCGATCTTCTATGCCGGCGAGTTGGTGTGGCGCGACCGCGAGCGCCGCATGCACGAGATCGTCGACGCGACCGCCGCGCCCGACTGGGCGCACCTGCTGCCGAAGATCGTCGCGATCGCGCTGGTGCTGACGGCCAGCGCGGCGGTCGCGATGCTGACCGGCATGCTGGTGCAGGCGCTGAAGGGCTACACCCGCTTCGAGCCGGCGGCCTACCTGCTGTGGTTCGTGCTGCCGATGACGGTCGGTGCGCTGCTGCTGGCGGTGCTAGCGGTGTTCGTGCAGGTGCTGGTGCCGCAGAAGTTCATCGGCTGGGGCGTGATGCTGCTGTACATCGTCGGCTCGGTCGCGCTCGCGGCGGCCGGCTTCGAGCACAACCTCTACAACTATGGCGGCACGCCGAACGTGCCGTTGTCGGACATGAACGGCCTCGGCCGCTTCTGGATCGCGCAGGCCTGGTTCCAGGTGTACTGGGGCGGCTTCGCGCTGGTGCTGGCGGTGCTGTCGCATGCGCTGTGGCGGCGCGGCGCGAATCTCGCGCTGCGCCCGCGCCTGGCGCACATGGGCCGTCACCTGCGCGGTGGCGCCGGCGTGCTGCTGGCGCTCGGCCTCGCGGTGTGGGCGGGCAGCGGCGGCTGGATCTACTACAACACCAACGTGCTGAACGCCTACGTGACGCAGCCGCAGCACGAGGCCGAGCTGGCGCAGTTCGAGCGTGACTTCCTGGCGTACGAGAAGCTGCCGCAGCCGCGCATCACCGCGGTCACGCTGGACGTGCAGTTGTATCCCCGCGAGCCGCGCGCGGTGACGACCGGCAGCTACCTGCTGCGCAACCGCAGCGGCGCGCCGATCGACACGCTGCACCTGCTGTGGCCCGAGCGCACGACGCTCGACCGCGTCGAGCTGCCCGGCGCGACGCTGCAGCGCGAGTGGGCAACGCAGCACTACCGCATCTACAAGCTCGAGCCGCCGATGCAGCCGGATGAGACGCGGGTGCTGCGCTTCGCGACGACGCTGGCCGAACGCGGCTTCCCGAACGGCCAGCCGCTGACGCGCCTGGTGGCCAACGGCAGCTTCGTGGACAACGCGGAGATCGCGCCGGCCATCGGCATGTCGCGCGACGGGCTGCTGAAAGACCGCGCGAAGCGCCGCAAGCACGGCTTGGCGCCGGACCTGCGGCCGCCGACGCTGGAAGACGAGTCGGGACGCGCCGACAACGGCTTCCGCAAGGACAGCGACTGGGTCGACGCCGACATCACGGTGACCACCGACGCCGACCAGACCCCGATCGCGCCGGGTTACACCGTCAGCGACACGACGACCGGCGGGCGGCGCACGGTGCACTTCAAGCCCGATGCGCCGATCAACCACTTCTTCTCGATCCAGTCGGCGCGCTATGCGGTGCTGCGCGACCGCTGGAAGGACGTCGACCTGGCGGTCTACCACCAGCCGGGCCACGAGTTCAACGTCGACCGGATGATGCAGGCGATGAAGCTGTCGCTCGAGATGTTCAGCGAGAAGTTCACGCCGTACCAGTTCCGGCAGGCGCGCATCCTGGAGTTCCCGTCGTATGCCGATTTCGCGCAGTCGTTCGCCAACACCATCCCGTACTCGGAGAACATCGGCTTCATCGCGCGGCTGACCGACCCGCAGAAGATCGACGTGGTGACCTACGTGACGGCGCACGAGATCGCCCACCAGTGGTGGGGCCACCAGCTGGTGCCGAGTTCGCAGCAGGGGGCCGAGCTGCTGGTCGAGAGCTTCGCGCAGTACTCGGCCCTGCTGGTGATGGAGAAGATGTACGGGCGCGACCAGATCCGCCGCTTCCTGAAGTACGAACTGGACCGCTACCTGCGCCAGCGCGGCGGCGAGGTGGTCGAGGAATTGCCGCTCGCACGGGTCGAGAACCAGGGCTACATCCACTACCAGAAGGGCTCGCTCGCGATGTACTGGCTGAAGGAGGTGGTCGGCGAGGAGGTCGTGAACCGGGCGCTGTCGAAGATGCTGAAGCAGTACGCCTTCAAGGCCGCGCCCTACCCGAACAGCCGCGACTTCCTGCGCATCCTGCGCGCCGAGGCCGGCCCGCAGCACGATGCGCTGATCACCGACCTGTTCGAGAAGATCACGCTGCTCGATCTGAAGGCGACCGCCGCGACCGCGACGAAGCGTGCCGACGGCCGCTACGACCTGGTGCTGCAGGTCGAGGCGCGCAAGCTGTATGCCGATGGCAAGGGGCAGGAGACCGAGGCGCCGCTGGACGAGCCGGTGGACATCGGCGTGTTCAGCGCCGAGCCGGGCAAGGAGGGCTTCGGCGCGGCGTCGGTGCTGCACTTCGAGCGCCTGCCGGTGCGCAGCGGCAGGCAGTCGATCGCGCTGGTGGTGGACAAGCCGCCGGCCTTTGCCGGCGTCGACCCCTACAACAAGCGCATCGACCGCATCTCGGAGGACAACCTCGCGAAGGTCGATGTGACGCCGGCCGCGAAGTAGTGCTTGACGAACCGGTAAAGAGTTTTTACGATCCGCGCCTTGCTTGAAAAAGCGCACCGAATCGACCGACCGAGGACCCATCGTGATCAGCCGCCCCCACGCCCTTCACCTGCCGCAAGCCGCCCGCGCATCGCGCGAGTGCCTGTGCATGGCGATGGGCACGGGTTATGGCAACGATCGAGGGCATCCGGGAGAAGGCAGGGCGTAGGCCCACCCTTCGACTCTGTTCGCAGAGGCCCGGATTCCGCGAAGGATCCGGGCCTCTTTGCTTTTCGGGCGACTTTTTCGAACGACTTTTCGACACACGCCACCCGCTCCACTTCGGGTGTGCCCTTGCCCTCCGCGACCGCACGAAATGGTGTTGGCGGCGCGGGATGTGCGCGGTCCGGACCCGGACCCCGTGCAGCGAGACACCACATCCGACGGGATGCTCGCGCTTGGACACAGCCGAAGTGCAGTGGACGCCGACGGAGCCGGCCCTGAACGACATACCGCGCGGCGCGATGCCCTGCGGCCAGGGCCAGGGGGTTCGATTCCCCCGCCGCGGCGTCAGGCTGTCACCCTTCGGACGTCACCCGGTCCCAGCCGAGGCCGTGCTTCGCGAGGTACTTGCGCAGCCGGTCGGCATCGTTGACGACGCTACGTTGCCGGCGCGACACGTCGAACAGCTGGCGGCCCGCCTCCGACAGGCTGCGCGAGCGGCGACAGGTCTGCACGACGGACTGCAGTTGCAGCCGGTCGAACAGGTCGAGCGACGCGGCGGCGTCGCCGAGCAGCGCGTCGAGGTCGACGCCGTCGCTCGTCGGCGCGTCGCCCGCCGGGTGCTCCCACAGCCAGCGCAGGCGCCGCAACTCGGCATCGACCAGCGCCGACGAGATGCGGCCGCCGTCGGCCAGCGTCGCCAGCCGCGTGATGCTGGCCGACAGGTCGCGGAAGTTGCCGCGCCACAGCGCCTCGGGCGATTGCGCGAAGCGCAGGTACTGCGCGCGGGCCTCGGCGTTGAAGCGCACCGCGCGGCCGTTCTCGGCCGCCGCGCGGGCCAGCAGGTGCTCGATGTTCGGCTCGATGTCTTCCGGCCGCTGCGCCAGGCCCGGCAGCACGTAGCTCCACAGGTTGATGCGGGCGTACAGGTCTTCGCGGAAGCGGCCCTCGGCCACGTCGACGCGCAGGTCGCGGTGGGTGCCGACCATCAGCTGGAAGTCGCTCGCGACCTCACGGTCGCTGCCCATCGGGTAGAAGCGCTTCTCCTCCACCGCCTTCAGCAGCATCGCCTGCTCGTCCAGGCCCAGCTCGCCGATCTCGTCCAGGAACAGCACGCCGCCGTGCGCGCTGCGCAGCAGGCCGGCGCGGTCGGCCGCCGCGCCGGTGAACGCGCCCTTGCGGTGGCCGAACAGCGTGGACGCGGCGCCGTCGCCATGCAGCGTCGCGCAGTTGACTTCGACGAATTCGCCGCTGAGCTGGTGGCGCGATTTCTTCAGTTCGAACATGCGCCGCGCGAGGTGCGACTTGCCGGCGCCGGTCGGGCCGGTCAGCAGGATCGGCGCGCGCGAGCGCACCGCCACGCGCTCGATCTCGTCAATCAGCGCATTGAAGGCGCGGTTGCGCGTCGCGATGCCGTCCTTCAGGAAGTCGACCGCATCCTGCTGCGCCTGATGGAAGCGCCGCGCCAGCACGTCGTAGCGCGACAGGTCGAGGTCGATCAGCGTCAGGCTGCCTGGGTTGTCGTGCGTCTGCTTCTTCGGCGGCGCGGTCTGCAGCAGCACGCCGGGGATGAAGCGCGACTCGACCATCAGGAACATGCAGATCTGTGCGACGTGCGTGCCGGTGGTGATGTGGGCGCGGTACTGCTCGCGTTCGGTGTCGAACGGGTAGGCGCGAACCCAGTCGTAGAGCGCGCCGTACATCTCGCCGAAGTCCCACGGGTCGGCCACGTCCATCGGGATCAGGTGCACCAGCGTCTCCGGCGAGACCGAGGCGATATCGCGCTGCACCTGCTGGGCGAGCCCCAGGTGGCGCGGCGTGTGGATCAGCTCGATGCGATGGACGACGACGTCGGGTTGCTGCACCAGCGAGACGGTGGGACGCCACTTCTCCCAGCGGCCGGCGCCTTGGCCGGCGTCGAGCTGGGTGCCGAGGAAGCCGACGACGACGGTGTGCTTCATGCGCTGTGTTTCTAGATGAATAGCGGGAATTCTAGGTTCCAGCAGCGTCCGTTCTTGGCTCTGCGGATCGTTCCAGGCCGTGATGCTGGTGGAAATCCTTGATGTGACATGCACTTGCGATGACACGCCCGATGCCGCGGATGTGCTGGCACGCTCGCTGCAATATCGAAGAACTTACGAAAGAAGAATCATGGAAACCCTGAAGAACTACGACACCGAAACCATCGACGGCGGCGTGCCCGTCAAGATGTGGACCCGCGGCGTGCCGGTCGAGGCCGAGGCGAAGAAGCAGCTCGCGAACGCGGCCCGACTGCCGGTCGTCTTCAAGCACATCGCGGCGATGCCCGACGTGCACCTGGGCATCGGCGCGACGGTCGGCTCGGTGATTCCGACGCTGCGCGCGATCATCCCGGCCGCGGTCGGTGTCGACATCGGCTGCGGGATGATGGCCTGCAAGACCACGCTGCGCGCGGAAGACCTGCCGGACAACCTGGGCCCGCTGCGTGCGGCGATCGAGCGCTCGGTGCCGCACGGCTCGACGCCGCGCCACCGCGGCCGCGACCAGGGCAGCTGGGAGAACCCGCCGGAGACCGTCGACCAGGTGTGGGCGACGCTCGTCGACGAGTTCGATGCGCTGTGCGAGCTGCACCCGCGCCTGAAGAACACCAACAACCGCAAGCACCTCGGCACGCTGGGGGGCGGCAACCACTTCATCGAGGTCTGCCTCGACGAAGCGGGCGCGGTGTGGTTCATGCTGCACTCGGGTTCGCGCGGTGTCGGCAATGCGATCGGCACCCACTTCATCGAGCTGGCGAAGAAGGATGCCGAAGCGAACCAGCGCAACCTGCCCGACCAGGACCTGGCGTACTTCGAGGAAGGCGCGCAGTACTTCGGCGATTACGTGCGCGGGGTCGGCTGGGCGCAGAAGTTCGCGGCCCGCAACCGCGAGGTGATGATGACCAACCTGATCGCCACCGTGCGCCAGGTGATCGCGAAGCCGTTCGAGACGCACGTCGAGGCGGTCAACTGCCACCACAACTACGTGCAGCAGGAGCGCCACTTCGGCGAAGAGGTGTTCGTGACCCGCAAGGGCGCGGTCAGCGCGAAGCGCGGCCAGATGGGGATCATCCCGGGCAGCATGGGCGCGCGCAGCTTCATCGTGCGCGGCCTCGGCAACCCGGAGAGCTTCGACAGCTGCAGCCACGGCGCCGGTCGCGTGATGAGCCGCACGAAGGCGAAGAAGCTGTTCAGCGTCGAGGACCACGCGAAGGCGACCGAAGGGGTCGAATGCCGCAAGGATGCCGACGTCATCGACGAGATCCCGATGGCCTACAAGGACATCGACGCGGTGATGGAAGCGCAGAAGGACCTCGTGGAGGTCGTGCACACGCTGAAGCAGGTGGTGTGCGTGAAGGGATAGGAGGAGAAGATGAACACCTGGTTGAGCCGATGGCTCGGCAGGCCGGCCGACGGCGCGGATGGCGTCGAGGCTTGGCTGGACGCGGCTGCGTCGCCGGACGGCCACGAGCGGCAGGCGGCGGTCGTGGCGCTGGCCGCGAGCGATGACCCGCGTGCGCTGCGCATGCTGCTGGTGCGGGTCAACGATTGGGTCCCGCAGGTGCGGCAGGCGGCCGCGCAGGCGGTGCTGGCGTGGCTGGACGAGCGCCGCCTCGACGGCTGGCGGCAGGCGCTGCCGGCGCTGTTGCGGTTGCGCCAGGCGCGCCGCGTCGATCACCGCGCGTTGCTGCAGGCGATCGAGGACTTCCTGTCGACGCCGGGACACCTGGCGCAGGTCGGGGTCGGTTTGGCGGCATCCGAACGAGAGGCGTCGCGCTTTCTGTTTCTGTTGAGCGCGAAGAAGTGCTGCGACGACGCATCGGGCCGTGCGTTGTTGTCGGACGGCCTGCGGTCGAATGACGTGGTGATTGCCAGCGCGGCGGTTCAACGTGCTGCAGCACTGCCGGTGGCGCCATGGCGTCTGCAGCTGCTGCTCGACGCGTGTCATGGCAAGTTCGCCGTGGTGCGTGCCGCCGGCCTGCGGGCGTTGGCGGCAGGTCCCGAGGGTGCCGAGCCGGCGCTGCTGCAGGCGCTGTGCGTCGACCGCAGTGCGAGCGTGCGAGCGCTGGCCGTGGCGGCACTGTCGCCACCGCTACTCGTCGAGGTCGACCAGCGCGCCTGGGCCGGCGTGCACGACACGTCGTTGCCGAGCGGGCGGCGCGTCGCGATGCTTCGGCTGCTGCGCGAGCGGCGGCATCCGGGGGTTCCCGCGCTGTGCCGCGAGCTGACCGGCGACGGTGCCGTCGCGGTGCGGGTCGCGGCCTACGAGGGAGGGCTGGCCGAGCCCGGTGCGGACCTGCCGATGCTGATCGAGCGCTGCGTGCTCGACGCCTCGCCGCGCGTGCAGCGACTGGCGGTGAAAGCCGTCGTTCGCGGCGCTCCGGCGCCGTCGGCTGAACGTGCGAGGCAACTGGTCTATGCGCTCGGTTCGCGGCAGGCGATGGGGATCGCGTTGCAACTGATGGACCGTGCGTCGCCGTGGGACCGCGCGTGGTTCGTGCTGACGATGCTGGCCGACCGCGCGCTGCCGGAGCCGGCATCGCGGCTGGCGACCGAGGGGCTGCGGGCGTGGCAGGTCGACATGGACCGCTGCTTCGTGACGCCGACGCGAGCGCAGCAGCACAGCGTGCAAGCCGCGTGGCACGACGCGCAGGCGTCGATCGACGGACCAATGCGAGCGGCGGTGAGATTCCGGCTCGGGTCGTTCGGGATCGCGGTCGATCGCACGACGGACAACGACAACAAGGAATGACGATGATCGAACTCGATGGTGCCGCCGGGGAGGGTGGCGGACAGATCCTGCGCAGCGCGTTGGCGCTCGCGATGTGCACCGGCCAGGGCTTGCTGCTGCACAACATCCGCGCCCGCCGGCCCAAGCCGGGCCTGATGCGACAGCACCTGGCCTGCGTGCAGGCGGCGCAGGCGGTCAGCGGCGCGCGGGTGCAGGGCGCCGAGGCCGGCTCGACGTCGCTGGTCTTCGAGCCCGGCACGGTGTGCGCCGGCGACCATGTGTTCAGCGTCGGTACCGCCGGCAGCGCGACGCTGGTGCTGCAGACCGTGTGGCCGGCGTTGATGCTGGCCGCCGGCACGAGCAGGCTGACGCTGGGCGGCGGCACCCACAACCCGATGGCGCCGCCGTTCCACTTCATCGAGCGCTGCTATGCGCCGCTGATGCACCGCCTGGGCGCGGGCAGCCGGCTGCAGCTGCGCCGGCACGGCTTCTTTCCGGCGGGCGGCGGCGAGTTCGTCGCCGAGATCCTGCCGGCCGTCGATGGCTTGCAGCCGTACGACCTGCTGGAGCGCGGGCCGTTGAACAGCGCGTACGCGGAAGCGCTGGCGGCGGCCATCCCGCGCAGCGTGGCATCGCGCGAACTTGCGATCCTGCAGCGCGAGTTCGGTTGGCCCGACGATGCCTTGCAGGTGCCGACGCTGCGCCAGAACGAGGGCCCCGGCAACGCGCTGATGGCGACGCTCGTGCACGAGCACGTCACCGAGCTGGCGATCAGCTTCGGCGAGCGCGGCCGCAGTGCCGAGCAGGTCGCGTTGTCGCTCGCCGCCGAGCTGCGGGCCTACCAGGCCGGCAGCGGCGCGCTCGGCCCGCACCTGGCGGACCAGTGGGTGCTGCCGTTGGCACTGGCGGTGTGGCGCAGCGGCCGACCGGCCCGTTTCAGCTGCACCGAACTGACCGAGCATGCGCGGACGAACTTCGCGGTGATCGAGCGGTTCCTGCCGGTGCGAATCGGGACGGGTGGATCCGACGGGAACCGGCTTGTTGGCGTGGACCTCCTGTGATGTCGGGTGCCTGCCGGCCCGCTTCGGCGGCTACCCTGCGACACGGGCCTTCGACAGGCTCAGTCCCTGCTCAGGGCGAACGGGAGGAGGGAGCGCTGCTCTTTGCGAGCAACGCGTCCGCCAGCCTCTCGATCTCGTCGCGCTGGTGCAGCCGCACCAGCCAGCGCGCGGGGATGCCGGCCTTGCCGTAGTGCGCGCCGGCCAGTTGGCCGACGATCGCGGCCGTGGTGTCGGCGTCGTCGCCGAGGTTGGCCGCGCGCAGCACCGCGGCCTCGAAGCTGTCGGTGTGCGCGAAGCACCACAGCGCGGCTTCGAGCGATGCCACGCAGTAGCCGGTGCCGGCGATCTGCGATTCGCGCTTGTGCAGGTAGTCGCGCGCCGCGATCGCCTGCACCTTCGGCATCGTCGGTGCCGCGAGCCGGCTCGACAGGATCGCGTCCTTCGGGTGGCCGTCGAGCGCATGGCACAGCAGCTCGGCGAACAACGCGCAGCATTCCACCGCCTCGGCGGTCGCGTGCGTGGTGGCCGAGCTGCGGCGGGCCAGGTCCATCGCGGCCGCCATGTCCGGATGGCCGAACAGCACCGCCGGCGCGAGCCGCATCAGCGAGCCGTTGCCGGCGCTCATCGGGTCGGTGGAGCCGGCCATCGGGTCGCGTGTCTGCAGGTAGCGCTGCAGCGCGGCCGACACGGTGACGCCGATGTCGAAGCAGCTGCCGGTCGAACTCAGGTAGCCGTGATGCCACCAGTTCACATAGCGGTTCATCTGGTCCGCGGCGTCGAAGCCGCGGCGCTCGACCAGGCTGGTCGCGAGGCACAGTGCCATCGAGGTGTCGTCGGTCCACTCGCCGGCCTTCAGCCCGAACGGGCCGCCGCCCACCATGTCGGTGATCGGCTGGAAGCTGCCGCGGCGTCGGAATTCCAGCGTGGTGCCGACCGCGTCGCCGCAGGCCAGCCCGAGCAGGCATCCGCGGAAGCGGTCGCGCAGGGCGGTTTCGTCCTTCATCGCGGCGTCAGTCCCAGGAAGTGATCGAGCATGTGGAAGTGGTCGTCGAGGAACTGGTCCTCGAGGGCGTTCAGCTCGCCGATCGGCGTCCACAGCGCGGCCGCGGCGTCGTCGCCGGCCACCACCTCGGGCAGCTCGCGGTCGCCCAGGTCGAAGTGATGGGCATGGGTGATCGTGCGGCCGCGCTGGCTGCGGTCGGGGTGGTCGAACACTGCGGTTTCGCGCAGGCACTGGCGCATGCTGGCATCGAGCAGGTGCAGCTGGGTCTCTTCGCGCAGTTCGCGCAGTGCCGACTGGTAGGTCGTCTCGCGCGCTTCGATGAAACCGCCCGGCACCGCATACAAGCCCTTGCCGGGCGCCCGGCCGCGGCGCACCAGCAGCACATGACCGGCGCATTGCACGATCGCGTCGACGGTGACGAAGACCGGCGGGTACGGCGAGCCGGCCCACGACGCGTGGTAGCCCTTCAGCATCCGCCATTCGGCGGCCAGCGCGCCGAACAGCGGCAGCCGCGACCAGGCGCGCAGGAAGCCGAGCGTCGTCGACGGCGCCTGGCCGACCAGCGCGGCGAGCGTTGCGTCGACATCGTCGGGCGCACAGGCGAAGAACGCGTCGCGCAGCGCGGTGCCGTCGGCCGCCGCGATGCGCTCGACGCCGTGCAGCCGCCAGCCCGGAAAGCCTTGCAGGTACTCGCTGGTCGCGTCCTTGAAATGCCCGACCAGCCCGATCGATCCGAGCCGCGGATCGGTCCGCTTCGCGATCAGCGCGTGCACGCCGTCGTGCACCGCCTTCAGCCAGCGCGCTTCGTCGTAGTAGTCGCGCACCGGCAGGAAGTCGATGCGGCTGCGCTCGTCCTCGGGCACCGCGAGCCGGATCATCTCGGCCCGTTCTTCCCAGCTGAACGGGTTCTTCGGCGAGCGCGCCTGGTGCGCCGAGCCGATCACGACGATGACCTGCGGCGCGATCGCCAGCGCCTGGTTCAGCAGCGCCAGGTGGCCGTTGTGGAACGGCTGGAAACGGCCGATGTAGACCGCGGTGTCGTGGTGCAGGCCAAGCACTGCCGGGGAGTGCGACGGGATGGTTCTCATGGGATGAAGGCCGCGATGGGCATCTGCCGCCCGCTGCCGAAGGCGCGGGGGCGGACGCGGATGATGGGGGGCGCCTGGCGCCGCTTGTATTCGTTGCGGGCGATCATGCGCCGCACCCGCTCGACCAGCGCGCGGCCTTCGGCGCTGCGCTGCAGTTGCGTGACGAAGGCCTCCACCGGTGCCCGTTCGCGCGGCGCGAGCCGCTCGCCTTCGATCAGCAGCTTCAGCACCTCGTCGAGCACCTCGTACGGCGGCAGGCTGTCGGTGTCCTTCTGGCCGGGCGCCAGTTCGGCCGATGGCGGCTTGTCGATGATGGCGGCGGGGATCAGCTCGCGGCCGGCGGCCTCGTTGACATGGCGCGACAGCGCGAACACCTCCGTCTTGTACAGGTCGCCGATCAGCCCCAGGCCGCCGTTGGTGTCGCCGTACAGCGTGCAGTAGCCGACCGAGATCTCCGACTTGTTGCCGGTGGTCAGCAGCAGGTGGCCGAAGCTGTTCGAGTACGCCATCAGCGCGGTGCCGCGGATGCGCGCCTGCAGGTTCTCGTGCGGCAGGCCTTGCAGCGGCTTGCCGAAGCTGCGCTCGAACTGCACGCCGTAGCCGTTCACCAGTTCGGCGATCGGGTGCGTGAACAGCTCGATGCCGAGGTTGCGGCACAGCGTGACCGAGTCGTCGACCGAGCCGGCCGACGAGTAGTGCGACGGCATCGTCACCGCGCTGACGTTGTCCGGCCCGAGCGCCTGCGCGGCCAGCGCCAGCGTCAACGCGCTGTCGATGCCGCCCGACGAGCCGACCACCGCCTGCTTGAAGCCGCAGCGCCGCGCATAGTCGGTCAGCCCGAGCACGATCTGCGCCTGGTAGAACGCCATCGTCGGCAGGCCGGCGGCCGGCACCGGCGGCGGGGCGTTGCCGTCGAGCGTCAGGAAACGGCCGTGCTCGAAGCGCAGCGTCGTCACGTCCTCGACGAAGCGGCGGGCTTCGTAGACCACGCGGCCGTCGGCCTCGGTCGCGAACGACGCGCCGTCGAACACCAGCTGGTCGTGGCCGCCGATCTGGTTGACGTAGAGGATGGGCAAGCCGTGGCGCCGGCTCGCGTCGCCGAAGATCTGGTGGCGCTGCTCGCGCTTGCCGACCTCCGACGGGCTGGCGTTGATCGAGACGACCAGGTCGGGCGCCGCATCGCGCATGCGCTCGAACGGGTTGACCGCGTAGTCGCCGGCCACGTCGTTCCAGCCATCTTCGCAGATCAGCATGCCGACCTGCGTGTCGCCGATGCGCAGCACCTTCGCGACATCGGGGCCGGGTTCGAAGTGGCGGCGCTCGTCGAAGATGTTGTAGGTCGGCAGCAGCTGCTTGGCATAGCGCAGCACGATCTCGCCGGCATGCAGCACCAGCAGCATGTTGTGCAGCCGCTTGCCGGGGCCGTCGCGGCGCAGCGGCGCGCCGACCACCCAGTGCAGGCCGCGCAACTGCCGCGAGGCCTGCAGCAGCGCGTC
This sequence comes from Rhizobacter sp. SG703, assembly GCF_012275445.1. Classification (GTDB taxonomy): domain Bacteria; phylum Pseudomonadota; class Gammaproteobacteria; order Burkholderiales; family Burkholderiaceae_C; genus Rhizobacter. Next base: position 103,087 of record NZ_JAAZQK010000005.1, read on the forward strand.
GAGCCCGGCGTCGACGCGCTGCAGGAAGGCGGGCTCCTCCAGCAGGTCGGCCGGGTGGTAGCCGGTCAGCCCGAGCTCGGTGAAGACGACCAGGTCGGCGCCCTGCGTGCTGGCCTGGCGGGCCGCGGCGATCATCTTCGCGACATTGCCGTCGATGTCGCCGAGGGTCGGGTTCAGCTGGGCGATTCCGATCTTCAGCATGCGGGCTCCATCACGTGGGAACGTTGAACACCTGGCGCAGGTAGGCGAGGAAGGTCTGGTCGTCGCACAGCGTCTTGCCGGGGCTGTCGGACAGCTTGGCGACCGGCTGGCCGTTGCAGCGGGTCAGCTTCATCACGATGTTCAGCGGCGTCAGGCCGACGTCGTTCGACAGGCTGGTGCCGATGCCGAAGCCGGTCTGCGTGCGGTCGGCGAAGTGGCGGTACAGCGCGAGAGCGGTCTCGATGGTCAGGCCGTCGGAGAACACCAGCCGCTTGGTGTGCGGGTCGATGCGCAGCTTCGCGTAGTGGGCCAGCGCCTTCTCGCCCCACACGACCGGGTCGCCGGAGTCGTGGCGCAGCCCGTCGAACAGCTTCGCGAAGTAGAGGTCGAAGTCGGCCAGGAAGGCGTCCATGCCGACCACGTCGGTCAGCGCGACGCCGAGGTCGCCGCGGTATTCCTGCACCCACTCCTCGAGCGCGGCCTTCTGCGAATCGCGCAGCCGCACGCCGAGCGCCTGGAAGGTCTGCAGGTACTCGTGCGCCATCGTGCCGATCGGCACCATGCCGAGCTCCTTCGCGAGCAGCACGTTGGAGCTGCCGCGGAAGTACTGCGGCACCGCGGCCTTCAGCGTCGCGACGACCTCGCGCTGCCAGGCCCCGCTGTAGCGGCGGCGCACGCCGAAGTCGAAGAACTCGAACGGATTGCGGCGCGGCGCCTCGGCGCCGAAGGCGCGCAGCGTCGCGATCTTGGCCTGCAGCCGCTCGCGGCCGACGCTGAGCGCGGACTGGGCATCGAAGCGGCGGAAGTACAGCTCGTTGACGATGGCCAGCACGAAGATCTCGAACGCCATCACGTGCACCTGCGGGCCGTTCGCAATGACTTGCAGCGTGTCGCCGTCGGTGCGCGCGCTGATGAAGACGCGCTGGAACTGGAAGATGCGCAGGAGGTCGACGAAGTCCGACTTGATGAAGCGCAACGCGCCGAGGTAGGCCAGCTCGTCTTCGGCGAAGCGCAGCGTGCACAGGTGGTCGAGCTCGCGGTTCACGTCGGCCAGCAGCTCGGCCAGCGGGTAGGCCGGCGTGTTGCGGCAGACGAAGCTGTACTCGGCCTGCGTCTGCGGGTGCCAATGCAGCATGGTCTGCCACATCGTGAACTTGTAGAGGTCGGTCTCCAGCAGGCTGTGGATGACAGGAGGCATGGTGGCTTTCAGGTCAGGCGGCGAAGAACCTCGCCGCTGGTCGCGAGTTGAACACCGCGGGCGCGCATCGCGTCTAGAAACCCTTGTTGCTGCGCCTCGAAGCCGCCGACCGGGCTGATGCAGTCGGTCAGCAGCACGACGCGTTCGAGCCGGCCGCTCGGCAGGTGGTCGACGATGTGCTCGGTGGTGGCCTTCACGCAGTGGCTGCCGGCCTCGCCGGCGATCAGAAGCAGGTCGGCGCGGTTCAGGCGCTCGATCAGGCCCTGGTTCAGCTGGGTGTCGGGGTCGCCGGGATCCGGCACCTCGGCCTGCACCGCACTGTAGTGCTCGGTCCACGGGTTCTCGCCCTTGGCGACCATCTCGACCGTGGCGAGCCGGCGTTCTTCCCAGCTGTTGCAGGCGGCACGCACGTCGGCATGGATGTTGTGGCCCCAGCTGCCGATCTCGCAGTGCACCGGCCAGACCATCAGCGTGTAGCGGCCGCGGGCTTCGAGTTCGTCGAGGTAGGCAAGGGTGCGCGGCAGCGAGGCGGCGTCGCGCGGGCGGAACGCGCCGTCGCGCACCTGCCGGGCGGTGATCGGCGTGAACGGCCCCACCGCGCTGCCGTCGCGCTGCTGCCAGAAGGTCGGATGGGCGATGTCGACGCGGTGGTGCGAATCGAGCGTCACGGTGATGCCGGCGATCGCATCGCCGGCCTGGCGGATGAAGCCGGCCAGGCGCTGCATGTCGGCATGGGCGCCGGCCACCGGCAGCGCGGGCGCCACCGGCCGGCCGGTCAGCGGATCGGTCGCGCGCCACGCGTCGGGCAGGTCGCAGAAGTCGTTCTGCGGGTCGATGATCAGGAGCTGGGTTCGCAGGGTCATCGCAGGCTTTCGTCTTGAACGTGACGGTACTCTAGCGGAGTTAGATCAACATTGCAACTAAGTAGCGACCGGCCGGGCGATGGCCCTAACATCGGACCATGGCCCCCGACTCGTACCCGCCCGTCATCTGCACCGTCGACGTGGTGCTGCTGACGCTGCGCGATGATGCCTTGCACGTGGTGCTGCACAAGCGCGACCGCGAGCCGTTCCGCGGGGCGCTCGCGCTGCCGGGCGGCTATGTGCACCAGCAGGAGGACCAGGGGGCCGAGGATGCCGCGGTGCGCGTGCTGCGCGACAAGGCCGGCATCGCGAGCCCGTACCTGGAGCAGCTGGCCACCTTGTCCGGGCCGGGGCGGGATCCGCGCGGCTGGTCGGTGTCGATCGCGTACTACGCGCTGGTGCCGCTCCAGCTGGTGCCGGTCGATGCGCCGCACCTGCGCGTGCTGCCGGCCGACCGGCTCCCGACGCTGCCGTTCGACCACGGGCGCATCGTCGAGCTGGCGGTGTCGCGGGTGCGGGTGAAGAGCCACTACTCGTCGCTGCCGGTGCACCTGTGCGGCGAGCGCTTCACGCTGCCGCAGTTGCAGGCGGTGTACGAGGCGGTGCTCGGCGAACCGGTCAACAAGGTGAGCTTTCGCCGCAAGATGGACGAGCTCGCGATGCTGGAGCCGATCGACGGCGAGCTGGAGCTGGGCCGGGCCAACCGGCCGGCCCAGCTGTACCGCGTGCGCCGGGAATTCCGGCGCACGCTGTCGCTCAGCGAGCGCGGCCTGGGGACTTAGGCCGCGAGCAGTTCCGCCTGCAGCGGTGCGGGCACTTCGGCGTAGTGGCTGAACTGCATCGAATACTGCGCCCGCCCCGACGAGAGCGCACGCAGGCTGCCGATGTAGCCGAACATCTCCTTCAGCGGCACGTGCGCCTCCAGCGCCGTCGCGTTGCCGCGCGGGTGCTGGGCGCGCACATGGCCGCGCCGGCGGTGCAGGTCGCCGATGCTGTCGCCGAGGTAGTCGGCCGGCGTGACGACTTCCACCGCCATCACCGGTTCGAGCACCACCGGCGCCGCCCGCGCGACGCCATCGCGGAAGGCCGCGACCGCCGCGAGCTCGAACGCCAGCACCGACGAGTCGCGCTCGTGGAAGCTGCCGTCGAGCAGCGTCACTTCCAGGTCGACCACCGGATAGCCGGCCAGCACGCCGGTCTCGGCCGCGCGCTTCACGCCGGACTCGACGCCCGGGATGAACTCGCGCGGGATCGCGCCGCCCGTCACCTGGTCGACGAAGCGCAGGCCCTCGCCGCGCGCCAGCGGCGCGATCCGCAGCGTCACGCCGGCGAACTGCCCGGGGCCGCCGCTCTGCTTCTTGTGCACATGGCTGACGTCGACCGTGCGCGTGATCGTCTCCCGGTAGGCCACCTGCGGGCGCCCCACCGTCACCTCGACACGATGGCGCGTGCGCAGCTTCTCCAGCGTCACCTCGAGCTGCAGCTCGCCCATGCCGGACAGGATGGTCTGGCCGGATTCGGCGTCCTGGCGGATGCGCAGGCTCGGGTCTTCCTTCGCGAGCGCGGCGAGTGCCTTGCCGAGCTGCTGCTGGTCGACCTGCGTGCGCGGCTCCACCGCGATGTGGATCACCGGTTCAGGGATGGAGATGCTCTCCAGCACGACCGGATGGCGCTTGTCGGCGAGCGTGTGGCCGGTGGTCGTGTCCTTCAGGCCCACGAGCGCACCGATGTCTCCCGCCTCGAGGGCCGGGACTTCCACATGCTTGTCGGCATGCACTTCATACAGCCGCGCGACGCGTTCGGTGCGGCCGGTGCTGGCGTTGAGCACGCTGTCGCCGGGCCGCAGGCGGCCGCGGTACACGCGCACGAAGACCATCGCGCCGTGGTCGTCGGAGACGACCTTGAACGCGAGCGCCGCGAGCGGACCGTCGGCATCCGACTCGGGTTGCCCGTCGGTCGCGACGTCGCCGGGTGCCGGCAGGTAGTCGACGACGGCGTCCAGCAGCGGCTCGACGCCGCGGTTGCGGAACGCCGAGCCGGCCAGCACCGGCACGAAGGCGCCCGCCAGCGTGCCGGCACGCAGCCCGGCGCGCAGCTGCTCGACCGACGGCTCCTCGCCTTGCAGCCAGGCCTGCAGCAGCGCGTCGTCGCGCTCGACCACGGCTTCGACGAGGCGGGCGCGCGCGATCGTCGCCTGCGCCTGCAGGTCGTCGGGGATCGCTTCGACGAGCGGGGGCTGGCTCGCATCGGCAGCCGGCCAGACCAGCGCGCGCCGGCCGAGCAGGTCCACGACGCCGCGGAACGAATCCTCGGTGCCGATCGGCAGTTGCAGCGGCAGCGCGGTGACGCCCAGGCGCGACTCCATCATCTGCACGACGCGGGCGAAATCGGCACCGACGCGGTCGAGCTTGTTGATGAAGGCGAGGCGGGGCACGCGGTACTTGTCGGCCAGGCGCCAATTGGTCTCGGTCTGCGGCTCGACGCCGGCGACGCCGTCGAACACGACGACCGCGCCGTCGAGCACGCGCAGCGAGCGGTTCACCTCGATGTTGAAATCGATGTGTCCGGGCGTGTCGATGATGTTGATCTGCGCACCGTTCCAGAACACGGTGGTGGCCGCGCTGTTGATGGTGATGCCGCGCGCCCGCTCCTGCGGGTCGTAGTCCATCACGGTGTTGCCGTCGTTCACATCGCCGATGCGGTGGTTCGCGCCGGTGTAGAACAGGATGCGTTCGGTGGTGGTGGTTTTCCCGGCGTCGACGTGGGCGATGACACCGATGTTGCGGAGGAGTCTGGCGTTGCGGTTCATGACGAATCTTTCAAACTGGGGCGGTTCTTGCCAGCCCCGGTGAAGATTCGCCGTGGGCTAGCCCGTAACTTGCATGGATGCGGTGTCGACGGACGCGCCAAAGGACGAGCGCAAGCTCCCCGTGCTTTGGCGGTCTTGAATCGTGGCGATCAACTTGTCGTAGGTGCGCATGGCAGTCACGTGCAGAACTGAAAAGCAGAAACCCCGGGGGCGATGCCGACCGGGGTTTCTGGGACCGGAAGGCACTTGGCCTTCCGGTGGTGGGGAAGACCTTGAACTACACGACAGAGAGCAACACGTCGCCACGCGACGGTGCTGCTTGCGAAATGGCTTCAAGATTCTTCAACATGGACGCGATTGTCCTGCCGTTGCAGAGCACCTGCTGCCGGTGGGGCTTCCGCTTTGGTGTGGAATGAGTTCATGACTTCCACGAAGATTCTTCTCGCCGGTGCGACGGGTGTCGTCGGCCGCCGGCTCGTCCCGCTGCTGGTCGGCGGTGGCTACAACGTGTTCGGCATGACGCGCAGCCAGGCGAAGGCGGCGGCCATCATGGCGGCGGGTGCCGAGCCGATCGTGCTCGACGTGTTCGATGCGGCGGCGGTGCGCGCGACGGCACTGCGCCTGAAGCCCGACGTGATCGTGCACCAGCTGACCGACCTTGCGCTGCTGGGCGATCCGGCGACGCGCGACGAGGCGCTGGCCCGCAACGCGCGGTTGCGCGTCGAGGGCACGCGCCACCTGGTCGATGCGGCGCTGGCCTGCGGCACGAAGCGGATGGTGGCGCAGAGCATCGCGTGGGTGTATGCCGCGGGGCGCGAGCCGCATGCGGAAAGCGACCCGCTGGACCTGAAGGCCGAAGGGGCGCGGGCACACACGGTCCACGCGGTGGCGACGCTGGAGCAGTTGGTGACGCAATCGCCGGGGCTCGACGGCATCGTGCTGCGCTATGGCCAGTTCTACGGGCCGGGGACCGGTGTCGAGACGGCGGCCGGCAAGCCGACGGCATTGCATGTCGACGCGGCGGCTTATGCGGCGTTGCTGGCGGTCGACCGGGGGGCGCCGGGCATCTACAACGTTGCGGAGCCGAGCTGGCAGATCACCGGCGACAAGGTGCGGCGTGAACTCGGATGGGATGCGGCGTTTCGCCTGCGGAGCTAGCAAAGGCGCGGGTGGGGACCGTGGCGCGTCCGTCCGCGCAACAGCAGTAGCCACTACGCCTGCCAGACCCCAAACCCTGCTTCCCGCAACGCGATGCCCAGCTCCACCTCCATGTCCCGCGCCCCGTCGTACGGCATCGGGTTGTAGACCTCGTACAGCTTCGGCAGCAACCTCAGCCCGTACGCCGTGACGAAGCGGTTCGCCTGGATGCCGGCCTTGTGCTTGTCGAAGCGGACGTCCGGGTCCAGCCCGGTCATGCCGACGTAGACAAAAGGCTTGCCGAGCTGGTAGTCGGGATTGGCCTTGCGGAAGCTCGGCTCGTTCCAGACCTGGTCGGCGAGCTCCACCACATAGACGCTGTAGTGATGCTTCGGCCGGCGCGGCATCGTCGCTCAGGCCGGCTTGCCGCGTGCCAGCAGCTCGGCATGGCGGGCCGCATCGATGTTGCTGCCGCACATGACGAGGCCGACACGCCGGCCGTCGAGCCGCGCCTTCAGCGGACCGAACAGCGCCGCCACCGCCGCCGCCGGCGCCGGCTCGACCGCGAGCTTCATGTCGATGAACAGGTCGTGCATGCCGCGGCACAGGTCGTCGTCGGACACGCGGACGATCTCGTCGACGAACTGCCGGCACACGCCGAAGCTGTAGGCCAGCGCGTACGGCGCGCCCAGGCTGTCGGCAATCGTGTCGACCGCATCGAGCTTCACCGGCTCGCCGGCCTGGAAGCTGCGGTACATCGCGTCGGCACCGAAGGGCTCGACCCCGTAGACGCGGCACTGCGGGTTCAGCTGCTTGACGGCCGCGGCAATGCCCGAGATCAGCCCGCCGCCGCCGACCGGCACCACCACCGCGTCGAGCTGCGGCACCTGCTGCATGAACTCCAGGCCGACCGTCGCGGTGCCGAGCGTGGTCAACGGGCCGTCGAACGGATGGATCATCGTACGGCCTTCGCCGGCCACCAACGCCTGCGCGCCGGCAAAGGCTTCGTGCACGTTCGGCACCAGCACGACCTTCGCGCCGAAGCCCTCGCAGGTGGCGATGCGCAGCGGACTCGCATGCCGCGGCATCACGACCGTCGCGCTGGTGCCGGCGATGCGCGCGGCATAGGCGGCGGCGATCGCATGGTTGCCGGCGCTCGCGGCGACGATGCCGCGCCGTTTCGCGTCGGCATCGAGGGCCTCGACGCAGTTCAGCGCGCCGCGCAGCTTGAAGCTGCCGGTGGTCTGCAGCAGTTCGAGCTTCAGCCAGACCTCGGTCGACGGAGCCAGCCGGGTCGCGGCGGCGCCGGTCTGCCAGCGCCAGACCGGCGTCGTGAGGATCTTGCCGGCCAGGCGGTCGGCGGCGGTGCGGATGTCGGCGAGGGAAGGGACGGGCATATCGGGTTTCACGGATGCGGCGGTCATGGACGTGATTGTCCGTGCAACCGATGCGGCTGCAGGGCGCCCGGGATAATGCGGCGGATGACCACAGGCACGAGCGACGGCGACAAGTTCTTCAAACGGCTGGCCGACAGCCTGGACCAGCACGGCTTCGTCAAGCTGGTGCTGGCCAAGTACCGCGGGCCGGAGCCCGACCTGCAGCGCGCCACCGTGCGCCGCATCCAGGTGCGCGATGCCGACACCCTCAGCTTCGTCTACACGCACCGCACGCGCGACGTCACGAAGAACATGCCGCTCGCCGACGGCCTGCAGAGCTTGCGCGAACGGGCCACCGAGCTGTTCGGCCACCTGCACCTGATGACGCGCCACGAAGACGTGCAGCTGATGGTCAGCAAGAAGGGCCAACAGACGCTGCGGGTCGCGGCCGCCGACCACGAGGCCGATGACGCGGCCGCCGGCCACGACCGCGAGAAGCACCGCTTCGTCGACCTGACACGCCCCTTCCTGGCCGACCTCGGCGTCACGACGGCGCAGCACCAGCTGGTGCCGGCGATGGCACGCAAGTGGAAGCAGATCAACAAGTTCGTCGAAGTGCTCGACAGCGCGCTGAAGGCGTCGCCGCTGCGCGACGCGAAGGCGGTGCGGGTGCTCGACTTCGGTGCCGGCAAGGGCTACCTCACGTTTGCGATGCACGACTACCTGCACGGCACGCGCGGCATGGACGCGCAGGTCACCGGCGTCGAGCTGCGCGAGGACATGGTGCGCCTGTGCAATGCGGCCGCGCAGCGCAACGGCATGGCCGGCCTCGCGTTCCGCCACGGCGACGTGCGAACGCATGCGCGCGAACCGGTCGACGTGATGATCGCGCTGCACGCCTGCGACATCGCCACCGACTACGCGATCGACATGGGCATCCGCGCCGGCGCGGCCATCATCATGTGCTCGCCGTGCTGCCACAAGCAGATCCGCCCGCAGCTGCTGAGCCCGCACCCGCTGCGGCCGATCCTGCAGCACGGCATCCACCTCGGCCAGGAAGCCGAGATGCTGACCGACGGCCTGCGCGCGTTGCTGCTCGACTCGCAGGGCTACGACACGCAGGTGTTCGAGTTCGTCGCGCTCGAGCACACCAGCAAGAACAAGATGATCCTGGCGGTGAAGCGCGGCCAGCCGAAGCCGGCCGACGAGGTGCTGGCGCAGATCCGCGAGATCAAGGCCTTCTACGGCATCCGCGAACACTGCCTCGAGACGCTGCTGGCCGCGGCCTGAACGCGCCGTTCAGGCGGCCAGGATCAGGTCCGCCGCCTTCTCGGCGATCATGATCGTCGGCGCGTTCGTGTTGCCGCCGATCAGCGTCGGCATCACCGACGCATCGACGACACGCAGTCCCTGCAGCCCGTGCACGCGCAGCGCCGCGTCGACCACCGCCATCGCATCGGCGCCCATCCGGCAGGTGCCGCTCGGGTGGTAGATGGTGTCGGCCCGGTTGCGGATCACCTCGCGGATCTCGTGGTCGCTCGACACGCCGGCGGTGAACAGGTCGCGCCTGACGCGTGATGCGATCGCCGGTGCCTGCAGCAGGCGCTGCGTCAGTTTCCAGCCTTCGACCAGCACCTCCAGGTCGTCCGGATCGTCGAAGTACTTCGGGTCGATCAGCGGCACGTCGCGGATGTCGCCGCTGCGCACGAGCACCGTGCCGCGGCTGCGCGGGCGCAGCAGGCAGACGTGGCACGACAGCCCGTGCCGCAGGTGCAGCTTGCGCGCATGGTCGTCGACCAGCGCGACGACGAAGTGCAGCTGCACGTCCGGCGCCGTCGAGTCGGGCGACACCCGCAGGAAGCCGCCGCCCTCGGCGAAGTTGCTGGTCAGCGGCCCGCTGCGCTCGCGCCGGTAGCGGCCGTACGCGCGCAGCGCGTGGAGGCTGCCGGCCGGCGAGAAGCCGAACAGCGCCGTGTCGGGCACGCGGTAGCCGAAGCTGAAGTCGATGTGGTCCTGCAAGTTGCGGCCGACGCCCGGCAGGTGGTGCTTCAGGTGGATGCCGGTGCGCTGCAGGAAGGCGCCGTCGCCGACGCCCGACACCTGCAGCAGCTGCGGCGTCTGCAGCGCGCCGGCGCACAGGACCACCTCGCGGCGCGCCATCAGCCGTTCGACGTGGCCGCCGCGCGCCATCTCGATGCCGACCGCTCGCTTGCCGTCGAACAGCACCCGCAGCGTCTGCGCCTTCGTCAGCACGTGCAGGTTGTCGCGGCGGTCCATCACCGGGTGCAGGTAGGCGCGCGCGGCGCTGCAGCGCTCGCCGCGGAGCTGCGTGACCTGGTAGAGGCCGATGCCGTCCTGGCTTGCGCCGTTGAAGTCGTCGTTCAATGCGAAGCCGGCCTCGCGTGCCGCCTGCAGCCAGACCTGCTGCCACGGGTTCCCGCTGCGCAGCTCGCCGACGTGCAGCGGGCCGCCGCGGCCGTGGAACTCGTCGTGCAGCCGCTCGTTGTCTTCGGCCTTCCTGAAGTACGGCAGCACCTCGTCGTAGGACCAGCCCGGGTTGCCGAGCGCGGCCCAGTGGTCGTAGTCGCTGCGGTGGCCGCGGATGTAGACCATCGCGTTGATCGCCGACGAGCCGCCCAGCGCCTTGCCGCGCGGCTGGTAGCCGCGGCGGCCGTTCAGCCCCGGTTGCGGCACCGTCTCGAAGGCCCAGTTGTTGAGCCGCGTCGGCAGCATCGTCACCGCGCCGACCGGCATGTCGATCAGCGCGCCGCGGCCGTCGCCGCCGGCCTCGATCAACGCGACCGTGTTCGCCGGGTCGGCGCTGAGCCGGTTCGCGAGCACGCAGCCGGCCGAGCCGCCACCGACGATCAGGAAATCGACTTCGTTCGTCTCTGTCATGGAGGCGCATGCTCGCGGCGCGGCCGCGGCGGTGTCAATCGGCGTGAGCCCGGGCCGGCCGAGCGCCGGGCCGCCCCGAGCCGGCCGGCATCCCTTCGGGGGATCGGTCGACGTACCCGTCGGCCGAGGGGCTGTCATTGTTCAGATGAGGCTGTGCCCGAACTGCGGCGGGCCGGGCAGCATCAGGTCCTCGATCGACGGCAGCCCGCCGAGCAGCATCGGCGTCCAGTGCTCGGCCGGCGCCGGCGCATGGAACAGGAAGCCCTGGTAGGCATCGACGCCCAGCATCTGCAGGAAGCGCAGCTGCGCGCCGCGCTCGACGCCTTCGGCCACCACCTGCAGGTGCAGGTTGTTGGCCAGCGTCACGATCGAGCGCACGATGCGCTCGCGCCGCGCATTGCCCGGCAGGTCGAGCAGGAAGCTGCGGTCGATCTTCAGCACGTCGATCGGCAGGTCGGCCAGCTTCGACAGCGACGAGTAGCCGGTGCCGAAATCGTCGATCGAGATCTTGAACGACCATTCGCGCAGCAGCTTCAGCTGCGCCAGCGCGCGCTCCGGCCGCTCGGCGAGGAAGGTCTCGGTGACCTCCAGGTCGAGCGCGCCGACCGGCACGTCGTAGCGGCCGACCGCGGCGAGCACCGTCTCGAACAGGTTGTCGCGGTCGAGGTCGCGCGCCGACAGGTTGACCGCGACGCGCGGCGCCGGCGCGCCGGCCGCCATCCACAGCGCGAGCTGCCGGCACACCTCGTCGAGGATGTAGTCGGTGATGCGCGACACGCAGCCCATCTGCTCGGCCACCGGCACGAACTCGGCCGGCGACACCGCGCCGAGCGCCGGGCTGTTCCAGCGCACCAGCGCCTCGAAGCCGAGCAGCTGGCCGTTCGAGCGCACCTGCGGCTGGTAGACGACGTGCAGCTCGCGGTCGTCGATCGCGCGCTCGAGCGCCGACTCGATCGCGATGCGGCGGCTGACCGCGCGCTCGCTGATCGGCGTGCCGACCTCGTCGGCGCTGGCGCCCTCGCGCGCCAGCTCCATCGCGACGCCGCTGCGGTGCATCACCTCGGCGGCCTGCGCGCTGTCGTTCGGGAACAGCGCGGCGCCGAGCGCGAGCTCGACCTGCACCTGGCCGCTGCCGACCTGCAACTGGTGCGGCAGCGCCCGGCGCAGCCGCGTCACCGCCATCATGGCCTGCACCGCCGGCACGGGCGGGAGCGCGATGCTCAGCATCGAGCCGCGGGTGCGGGCGATGTAGCTGTCCTTGCCGCCGGCGTCGCGCAGCGCATTCGCGAACGCGACGATGAACTGGTTGCCCTGCGCCATGCCGAAACGCGCATTGACCTGGCGCAACGAGCCGAGCCCGCACGACACCACCGGGATCACCATGCCGGGCAGCAGCATCGCGCGCTGGCGCTCCAGCCACTGCGCCATGCCCTCGGGGCGCGGCAGACCGGTGACGACGTCGTGCGAGGCCAGGTACTCGGCCTCGGCCTGGCTGCGCACCAGGTTGCGCTGCAGCTCGCGCAGCTCGGTCACGTCCTGGAAGCTGACCGCGTAGTGGCGGTCGCCGCAGGCGAAGCGGTTGCGCACCACCAGCCGGCGCTGCGCACGGCCTTCGCCGACCAGCCATTCGGTGCCGGCGTCGAAGCTCGGGACAGCGCTACCTTCCGGGGCGGGCGAACGCAGCCAGCGGGACAGCAGCTGGTCGTCGATGACGCCGCCGGCGAGCTGCGCGAACAGCCGGTTGCCGCGCCGCACGCGGCCGTCGTCGCGGCACACCACGACGGCGGTGCCCTGGTTCTCGAACAGGTCCTCGTACAGGTCCTGCATGCGCTGGGCATGCTGCTGCGAATGCTTGACGGCGCTCAGGATGCGGAACACCGCGAGCGGCAGGCAGAAGTTGAAGAAGGTGAACAGCAGGCCGTGGATGTACAGCGGCGAGGTGTCGATGGTGACGTCGATGCCGAACAGGTTGGGCATCACGAAGCCGCTGGCCGCGAACCAGAACGGCACGATGTTGAACGCCATCAGCGCGAGCGCGAGCCGGTAGCCGCGCAGCAGGCCGGCCAGCAGCGGCGCCGAATAGCAGAACACGTAGCCCAGGCGCTGCACCTCGGGGATGCGCACGCAGGTGGCGATCACCAGGCCGGCGACGTAGACGGCGACGATCAGGCCGTTGGCGCTCAGGCGCTGGTGCTGCGTCGACCATCGGATGGCCGCCAGCAGCGCGACGTAGAACGCGACGACGATGAACAGGATGTAGTAGACGCCGCGCTGCAGCCCGAGCCACGAGCTGTGCAGCGCGATCGCGGCCTCGAGCGTGATGCCGCTGAGCAGGACGATGCGCAGCGCGCTCAGCTGAACGCGGCTGTCGGTGTCCTGGGACGGGCGGCCCGGTAACTGCAGGAAGGCGTGCAAGGACGCCCAGAGGCGCTCACCCGTCGAGATCAAGCGGCGGAGCATCGGATCAGGCTGACGTGGCTGCTGACTGGCAAAGCTGCTGAGTGTGCCCGTCGCTGGTGCACCCACGACGGCGGCGAGCGTGAACGACTTCACGGCAGGGCGGCAGCCCCTGGTGGAAACCCGCGCATCCAGTGGTGAGCGCGATCAACGGTGATGCCCGCACGCGATGGGTCCGCCGGCTCAGCCCGGCGAGGGCGAGGGCCCGGCCGGCCCGAAGCCGCGCGCGCGGTCGATGGCGAACTGCGTCGCGAACGCCGCGAAGCGGCCGGCGTCGAGCGCCTCGCGCACTTCGCGCATCAGGTTCAGGTAGTAATGCAGGTTGTGGATGGTGGTGAGCATCGGCCCGAGCATCTCGCCGCAGCGGTCGAGGTGGTGCAGGTAGGCGCGGCTGAAGCCGCGGCAGGTGTGGCAGCTGCAGGTCTCGTCGATCGGGCGCTCGTCGGTGCGGTAGCGGGCGTTGCGCAGCCGCAGGTCGCCGAAGCGGGTGAACAGGTGGCCGTTGCGCGCGTTGCGGGTCGGCATCACGCAGTCGAACATGTCGACGCCGGCGGCGACGCCTTCGACCAGGTCTTCCGGCGTACCGACCCCCATCAGGTAGCGCGGCTTGTGGGCCGGCAGCCGGTGCGGCGTGTGGGCCATGATGCGCTGCATCTCGGCCTTGGGTTCGCCGACGCTGACGCCGCCGATCGCGTAGCCGGGCAGGTCGAGCTCGACCAGCGACGCGAGCGATTCCTCGCGCAGGTTCTCGAACATGCCGCCCTGCACGATGCCGAACAGCGCGTTCGGGTTCTCGTTGCGCTGGAATTCGGCCAGGCAGCGGCGCGCCCAGCGCAGGCTGAGCTCCATCGAGCTGCGGGCCTCGCGTTCGGTGGTCAGGTGGCCCTTGCTTTCATAGGGCGTGCACTCGTCGAACTGCATCACGATGTCGCTGTTCAGCGCGTGCTGGATCTGCATGCTGGTCTCGGGCGTCAGGAACAGCTTGTCGCCGTTGACGGGCGAGGCGAAGCGCACGCCTTCCTCGCTGATCTTGCGCATCTCGCCCAGCGACCACACCTGGAAGCCGCCGCTGTCGGTGAGGATGGGCCTGGTCCAGCCTTCGAAGCGGTGCAGCCCGCCGAACTGCCTCAGGATGTCGATGCCCGGGCGCAGCCACAGGTGGAAGGTGTTGCCGAGGATGATCTGCGCGCCCATGTCTTCGAGCGATTGCGGCATCACGCCCTTGACGGTGCCGTAGGTGCCCACCGGCATGAAGATCGGTGTCTCGACGACGCCGTGGTTCAGCGTCAGGCGGCCGCGGCGCGCGTGGCCTTCGGTCTTGAGGAGGTCAAACTGGAGCATGGGGGGATTGTCTCCCAGTGATTCGCGATGATGAGCGGGGCTGGAGCACTCACGCTCCGTTCGCCCTGAGCAGGGACTGAGCTTGTCGAAGGCCCGTCCGTCGAAGGGTTGTGTCCGAGGCCATGACCCCGACCATCCTGAGCCTGTCGAAGGACAAGCTCAGTCCGAACGGAGTCTTTGCGAGCGTCTGGCTCCTTAAAAACTTTCGCAGGAGCGATGAACGTGCACCGACACACCGCCGACGGGTTGCCAGCCAGCGCCATTCAGCGCGGCACTTCCTGCGGACGCAACATCTCAACGGGTGATGGACAGGCTTGCAGTGCGCTCCAGCAGCATCGCATCGCCATAGCTGAAGAAGCGGTAGCCCTGCGCGATCGCGTGGCGGTACAGCGCCATCATGTGCTCGTACCCGGCGAACGCGCTGACCAGCATCAGCAGCGTGCTCTTCGGCAGGTGGAAGTTGGTGACCAGCACGTCGACGACGCGGAAGCCGAAGCCGGGCGTGATGAAGATGTCGGTGTCTCGGCTGCCGGCCAGCAGGCTGCCGCCGCGCGCGGCCGATTCCAGCGCGCGCAGCGTCGTCGTGCCGACCGACACCACCCGGCCGCCGGCCGCGTGCGTGCGCGCGATCGCGTCGACCGTGGCCTGCGGCACCTCGAACCATTCGCTGTGCATCGTGTGCTCGGCGATGTTCTCGCTGCGCACCGGCTGGAAGGTGCCGGCGCCGACGTGCAGCGTGACGCTCGCCGTGCCGACGCCGCGCTCGCGCAGCGCCGCCAGCACGCCTTCGTCGAAGTGCAGCGCGGCGGTCGGTGCGGCCGCCGCGCCGGGCCGCGCGGCGAACACGGTCTGGTAGCGCCGCTCGTCGTCGGCCTCGTCAGCGTGCGCGATGTACGGCGGCAGCGGCACATGGCCGTGCTGCTCCAGCAGCGTCAGCGGATCGGCCGGGAAGCGCAGGTGGAAGAGGCTGCCGTCCGGCCCGCCGCGGCCCAGCACCTCGGCATCGAACGCGTCGGCGAAGCGCACCGTCTGGCCCGGCTTCGGCGACTTGCTGGCGCGCAGGTGCATCAGCAGCTCGTTGCCCGGCAGCAGGCGCTCGACCAGCGCCTCGACCGCGCCGCCGCTGGCCTTCGCGCCGAACAGCCGCGCCTTGATCACACGGGTGTCGTTGAAGACCAGCAGGTCGCCCGGCTGCAGCAGCGCCGGCAGCTCGCGGAAGATGCGGTCGACGGGCGCCGCGCCGCGGCCATCCAGCAGCCGCGACGCACTGCGCTCGGCGGCCGGGTGCTGTGCGATCAGCTCGGGCGGCAACTCGAAGTCGAAGTCGCTCAACGTGAAGCGACGGGAGACGGGGGTGAGGGCGGAAGCGGGGGATGGATCGGACGACATGGCATGCAGGCTGGACCGGCCTGACGAAGATCTGCAGGGGACGGATTCTTTCACGGACGCTCGACGCGGCAGAATCCGCGCATGCCCGGTCGCGCTGCCTCGTCTCCCGTCGAATCTCCTGCTTCAGCACCGGCACGCGAAAAATCCGCGCCGCAGAAGGCGATGGAGAAGCTGGGCCTGGTGCGCGACATCGACCTCGCGCTGCACCTGCCGCTGCGTTACGAGGACGAGACCCGCATCACGCCGATCGCCGCGCTGCGCGACGGCGACAACGCGCAGGTCGAAGGCATCGTGCGCGACTGCGAGATCCAGTTCCGCCCGCGCCGCCAGCTGGTCGTGAAGATCGACGACGGCACCGATGAACTGTGGCTGCGCTTCCTGAACTTCTACCCGAACCACCAGAAGACGCTCGGCGTCGGCCGGCGCGTGCGGGTGCGCGGCGAGGCGCGCGGCGGCTTCTTCGGGCGCGAGATGGTGCACCCGAGCTTCAAGGGCGTCGACGACGACACGCCGCTGGCCGCGGCGCTGACGCCCGTCTACCCGACCAGCGCGACACTGCCGCAGGCCTACCTGCGCAAGGCGGTGGCCTCGGGCCTGCAGCGCGCCGATCTGTCGGAGATCGTGCCCGCAGCGCTGCTTCCGGCCGGGCTGATGAGCCTGCGCGACGCGCTGCGCTTCCTGCACCACCCGACGCCGGACGTCAGCCTGGCCACGCTCGAGGACCACAGCCACCCGGCCTGGCAGCGGCTGAAGTTCGAGGAGCTGCTGGCGCAGCAGCTGTCGCAGCTGCAAGCCAAGCAGGAGCGGGCGCTGCAGCAGGCGCCGGCCTTCACGGTGCACGCCGGCGGCCTGCAGGAGAAGCTGCTCGCGGCGCTGCCGTTCTCGCTGACGCCGGCGCAGCGCCGCGTCGTCGAGGAGATCGCGCTCGACCTGCAGCGCCCGGTGCCGATGCACCGGCTGCTGCAGGGCGACGTCGGTTCGGGCAAGACGGTGGTGGCGGCGCTGTCGGCCGCGATCGCGATGAACGAAGGCTGGCAGTGCGCGCTGATGGCGCCGACCGAGATCCTCGCCGAGCAGCATTTCCGCAAGCTGGTCGGCTGGCTCGAGCCGCTGGGCGTGCAGGTGGCGTGGCTGACCGGCAGCCGCAAGGGGAAGGCGCGGCGCGAGATGCTGGCGCGCGTGGCCTCCGGCGAAGCCGGGCTGGTGGTCGGCACGCATGCGGTGATCCAGGGCGAGGTGGAGTTCGCGCGCCTCGGGCTGGCCATCATCGACGAGCAGCACCGCTTCGGCGTCGCGCAGCGGCTCGCACTGCGCGCCAAGCTGCAGCAGGGCGCGCTGGAGCCGCACCTGCTGATGATGAGCGCGACGCCGATCCCGCGCACGCTCGCGATGACGGTGTTCGCCGACCTCGACGTCAGCACCATCGACGAGCTGCCGCCCGGGCGCACGCCGATCGTCACCAAGGTGTTCAGCGATGCGCGCCGCGACAACGTGATCCTGACCATCGCCGACGAGGTGGCGCGCGGCCGGCAGGTCTACTGGGTGTGCCCGCTGATCGAGGAATCGGAGACGCTGGACCTGCAGAACGCCACCGCGACGCACCAGCAGCTGTGCGAGGCATTGCCCGACGAGATGGTCGGCCTGCTGCACGGCCGCATGCCTTCGGCCGAGAAGGCGGCGGTGATGGCGCTGTTCACCGCTGGCCAGATGAAGGTGCTGGTCAGCACGACGGTGATCGAGGTCGGCGTCGACGTGCCGAACGCCTCGCTGATGGTGATCGAGCATGCCGAGCGCTTCGGGCTGAGCCAGCTGCACCAGCTGCGCGGACGGGTCGGGCGCGGCTCGGTCGCGAGCGTCTGCGTGCTGGTCTACACCGCGCCGCTGTCGCCCACGGGCAAGGACCGGCTGCGCGCGATGGCCGAGACCAACGACGGTTTCGAGATCGCGCGGCGCGACCTGGAGATCCGCGGGCCGGGCGAGTTCCTCGGCGCGCGGCAGTCGGGCGCGCCGCTGCTGCGCTTTGCCGACCTCGCGCTCGACGAGGCGCTGGTGCACCGGGCGCGAGCGGTTGCGACGACGCTGCTGGCGCAGCACCCGCGCATCGCCGAGCAGCATGTGCTGCGCTGGCTGGGCGGCAAGGCCGAGTACCTGAAGGCCTGACGGGCAACCCCCTAGTTTCTGGCGCCCTGTCGCAAAGAGGGGCGGGATAGCATCCGCGGCGAGACCGTCAACCCCGGAGGGCCTGCCCATGAACCTGATCCAGCGCGTGCAAGACATCCTGTTGAAGCCGAAGGCCACCTGGCCGGTGATCGATGGCGAGGCCGAGACCACCGCGTCGCTGTACCAGCGCTACGTGATGATCCTCGCGGCGATTCCCGCGCTGGCCAGCTTCATCGGGCTGTCGGTGGTCGGCTACGGCGGCTTCGGCATGTCGTTCCGGGTGCCGCTGCTGTCGGGCCTGGTGCACATGGTGGTCGGCTACGTGCTCGGGCTGGTGACGGTGTTCGTGCTGGCGCTGCTCGTCGACGCGCTGGCGCCCACCTTCAGTGGCCGCAAGGACCCGATCAGCGCGCTGAAGGTGGTCGCCTATTCGATGACCGCGGCCTGGGTCGGCGGCATCTTCGCGCTGCTGCCGTCGATCGGCGTGCTCGGCTTGCTGGCGTCGCTGTATTCGATCTACCTGCTGTTCACCGGCCTCCCGGTGCTGATGAAGGCGCCGGAAGCCAAGGCGGCGGCGTACACCGCGGTGGTGATCCTGTGCGCCATCGTGCTGATGCTGGTGCTGGCAGCCCTCTCCGGCCTGGCGCTGCCCACGCGCGGCATGTTCGGCGCCACGACGGCGGGCGGCCCCGCCGTGACGATCAAGACGCCCGACGGCGAGGTCAAGATCGACACCGCGAAGATGGATGCACTCGCGAAGAAGATGGAAGAGGCCGGCAAGCGGATGGAAGAAGCGCAGAAGTCCGGCGACCCGGCCGCCACCGGCAAGGCGATGGGCGAGATGATGGGCGCGCTGACCGGCGGCAACGGCCAGCCGATCGCGCCGGCCGACCTGAAGGCCGCGCTGCCCGAGGCGCTGGGCGACCTGAAGCGCGAATCGATCGAATCGCAGGGCGGCCAGGCCATCGGCATCGCGACCTCGATGGCCAAGGCCTCGTATGCGGCTGCCGACAAGCGGGTGCAACTCAGCATCACCGACCTGGGCGGCACCGCAGGCCTCGCGGCATTGGCCGGCTGGGCCAACATGACGATGGACAAGGAAACGGCCGAGCAGGTCGAGAAGGTCTACAAGCAGGGCGAGCGCACGGTGCGCGAGGAGTACCGCAAGGACGGCAGCCACGGCGAGGTGACGGTGCTGCTGACCAACGGCGTGATCGTCGAAGCCCGGGGCGAGCAGGTCGACCTGGCCGCGCTGAGGAAGGCGCTCGACACCGTCGGCCTCGACAAGCTGGAAGGCATCAAGCGCCCCGCGAAATGACGGCCCCTCGGTCGACGGGTACGTCGACCGATCCCCCGAGGGGACGCGGGCCGGCTTGCGGGCGGCCCGGCGCTCGGCCCGCGTGCTGCGCCGGTCAGCTGCCGAAGTGGATCTGGTAGCGGGCGCCGTCGGAGAACTGGCAGGCGCCGGTGCCGATGCCCGGCCCGGTGATCAGGTACTCGCACTGCGCGTTGACGCCCTTGCCGCCGTAGGCGTTCGCGATGCCGCGGCGGCCGCTGAAGCTGCGCTGGTTCAGCCCCAGCACCTCGTTGTAGATGCGGCCGAACGCGGCGTAGCTGCCGTCGACGCGGGTGCTCTCGCCCTGCATCGTGTCGCCGAGGTACGACAGCGTGAAGCTGCCGCGGCCGGTGTTGTTGTCGACGACGACGGCGGTCAGCAGACCGCCCTTGTTGGCCTGCGTGTTCAGCGGGTAGAGCCTGGCGTTCAGCACGGTGGGGGCGGGCGGAGCGGGCGATGCCGGCGGCGTCACGACGGTCACGTTGGCAGGCGATGCGCCGTCGCCGCGGGCATCGGCGCGCTGGACCGGGTAGCCCTGGCCGGTGCGCGGGTCGATCGGTACCACGTAGCAGGCGCTGAGGGAGGCGGTCAGCGAGACCGCAACGGCCAGCAGCACAGCGGCTTGCGAGGCACGTGAAGGGGGCTTGCTCATGCGGGGTCTTTCGGTAGGCGGCGGATGCCGCGGGCCGGAGAATCCGCCGGCGCCTTCACCGCGGCAAGCGGCACGACCGGGGGTATCGCAAGGTGATGCCGGCAGGCGCATGACGTGCGCCCGGGTGTCGGATATTCTTCCGCTTCTTCCGTGCGAGCGGCTTGAGCGGGATGCCATGACACTGACCGAATTGAGATACATCGTCGCTGTCGGACGCGGAGGGCGGAAGAGGGGCCCCGTTCACGGGGATCGGAGCCCGCAGCGGCCGGTGGCGACGGCGACGCGCGGACATCGACAGGATTGACCGATGACACTGACCGAACTGAGATACATCGTCGCCGTCGCCAGAGAGAAGCACTTCGGCCGTGCCGCCGAGGCCTGCTTCGTCTCGCAGCCGACCCTCAGCGTCGCGATCAAGAAGCTCGAGGAGGAGCTCGACGTCAAGCTGTTCGAGCGCGGCTCCAACGAGGTCAGCGCGACCCCGCTTGGCGAGGAGATCGTGCGCCAGGCCCAGTCGGTGATCGACCAGGCGGCCGGCATCAAGGAGATCGCCAAGCGCGGCAAGGACCCGGTGTCGGGGCCGCTGCGGGTCGGCGTGATCTACACGATCGGCCCGTACCTGCTGCCCGACCTGGTGAAGCAGGCGATCGAGCGCGTGCCGCAGATGCCGCTGGTTCTGCAGGAGAACTTCACCGCCCGGCTGCTCGACATGCTGCGCACCGGCGAGCTCGACTGCGCGATCATGGCCGAGCCGTTTCCCGACACCGGTCTCGCGATGGCGCCGCTGTACGACGAGCCCTTCGTCGTCGCGCTGCCGAAGGACCACCCGCTGGCCAGGCGCAAGCGCATCACCGCCGAAGAGCTGAAGCAGGAGACGATGCTGCTGCTGGGCACCGGCCATTGCTTCCGCGACCACGTGCTCGAGGTGTGCCCCGAGTACGCCCGCTTCTCGAGCGATGCCGAGGGCATCCGCAAGAGCTTCGAAGGCTCGTCGCTCGAGACCATCAAGTACATGGTGGCCTCGGGCATGGGCGTCACCGTGGTGCCGCAGTTGAGCGTGCCGAAGGACCAGCAGCCGCATGTGCGCTACGTGCCGTTCGCGACGCCGGTGCCGACGCGGCGCGTGGTGCTGGCATGGCGCCGCACCTTCACGCGCTACGAGGCGATCGCCGCGCTGCGCAACGCGATCTACGCCTGCCCGCTCGAAGGCGTCAGCAGAGTGTCATGAGGGGCCTTTGTGAGGGGCCTTTGCAGCCTGACTAGACTCGACCCGATTCACCCTTGTTTCCCGGAGATTCCCAGATGGCGAAGAAAACCAAGACCGCAACCGTTCCCGCAGCCTCGACCGCACCGAGCGGTGGCATGGGCATCCACATCGGCATCAGCGACAAGGACCGCGCGGCGATCGCCGGCGGCCTGAGCAAGCTGCTGGCCGACACCTACACGCTGTACCTGACGACGCACAACTTCCACTGGAACGTCACCGGGCCGATGTTCAACACGCTGCACCTGATGTTCATGACGCAGTACACCGAGCTGTGGGCCGCGGTCGATCCGGTCGCCGAGCGCATCCGCTCGTTGGGCCACCCTGCTCCCGGTTCGTACGCGCAGTTCGGCGCGCTGGCCTCGATCCAGGACGCGCCGGCGGTGCCGCCGAAGGCGCTCGAGATGGTGCGCATCCTGGTGCAGGGCCACGAGGCGGTCGCGCGCACCGCGCGCAGCCTGTTCCCGCTGGCCGACAAGGCCGGCGACGAGCCGACCGCCGACCTGCTGACCCAGCGCCTGACGGTGCACGAACAGACTGCGTGGATGTTGCGCAGCCTGCTCGAAGAGTGAACGGGCGGGCACGATGAACGGCCCCACCGCAGTGCGCGCGGCGATCGTCACCTTCGACGGCTTCAACGAGCTGGATTCGTTCATCGCGCTCGGCCTGATGAACCGGCTGCGGCCGTCCGGCTGGACGGTCGACATCGCCGGCCCGAGCCAGCGGCTCACGTCGATGAACGGCGTGACGATCGAGACGCAGCAGCCGCTCGAGTTCGCGAACGAGGCCGACATCGTGCTGTTCGGCAGCGGCATCTACACCCGGGCGATCGCCGAGAACAGCGCGTTGCTCGACCGGCTGCAGCTCGACCCGGTGCGCCAGCTGATCGGCGCGCAGTGCTCCGGCACGCTGCTGCTGGCGCGGCTGGGCCTGCTGGCCGACATCCCGGCGTGCACCGACCTGACGACCAAGCCATGGGTGGTCGAAGCCGGCGTGCGGGTGGTCGATGCGCCGTTCCATGCGCGCGGCCCGATCGCGACCGCCGGCGGCTGCATGGCGTCGCAGTACCTCGCCACCTGGGCGATGCTGCGGCGCGCCGGCGTCGATGCGACGTCGAAGGCGCTGCACTACGTGGCACCGGTCGGCGAGAAGGAGGCCTACGTCGACAAGCTGATCGGCACCGTGCGGGCCTTCATTCCGCCGGACGAGTTGCTGCTGTAGGTTTTTTCGTTCGCGCCTTGTGCCACTGCCTTGCCTTGGAAAGGTGACAAGCGAACAACTGTGAGTTGATTCCCGGATTGGCATCCAGGCTGCGAGCGCGAACGCACGAGCGCAGCGAAGTGCCCATCAAGCCACTCCCCAGGATCCGGCTCCGCCGGGCCGAGGGGAGGCGCCCCTTGGGGGCAGGAGCGGAGCGACTGGGGGCTCAGTGTGGTGCCGGCACCGACCAGCGCTTCTGCACCTCGCCGGCGCCGTTGACGCTCTCCAGGTGCACGCCGAAGCCCCACAGCCGGGCGGCGTGCTTCAGCACCTCTTGCGCGTTGTCGTGCAGCGGCCGGTCGTTGTGCTGCGCGTGGCGCAGCGTCAGCGAGCGGTCGCCGCGCAGGTTCACGCTCCAGACCTGGATGTTCGGTTCGCGGCTGCCCAGGTCGTACTGGTGCGACAAGGCCTCGCGCACTCGGCGGTAGCCGCTCTCGTCGTGGATGGCCGAGACCTCCAGCTCCTTGTCCTTCTCGTCGTCGACGATCGCGAACAGCCGGAACTCGCGCATCAGGTTCGGCGACAGGTACTGGCCGATGAAGCTCTCGTCCTTGAAGTTGCGCATCGCATGGTCGATCGATTCGAGCCAGTCGGTGCCGGCGAGCTGCGGGAACCAGCGACGGTCTTCGTCGGTCGGGTTCTGGCAGATGCGCTTGATGTCGGTGTACATCGCGAAGCCGAGCGCATACGGGTTGATGCCGTTGTAGCCACGGTCGCCGACACGCGGCTGGTACACCACGTTGGTGTGCGACTTCAGCCACTCGATCATCATGCCGTCGCTCAGGTGGCCGTCGTCGTACATGGTGTTCAGCAGCGAGTGGTGCCAGAACGTGGCCCAACCCTCGTTCATCACCTGCGTCTGGCGCTGCGGGTAGAAGTATTGCGCGACCTTGCGCACGATGCGCACGATCTCGCGCTGCCACGGCTCCAGCAGCGGTGCGTGCTTCTCGATGAAGTACAGCAGGTTCTCCTGCGGCTCTTCCGGGAAACGCCGCGACTCGGCTTCTTCGAGCGTGGCCTTGTCGGCCTTGCGCGGCAGCGTGCGCCACATCTCGTTGATCTGGCGCTGCGCATAGGCCTCGCGGTCCTTCGCGTCGGCCAGCTCCTGCGCGAGCGACTTGCGGCTCGGCCGGCGGTAGCGGTCGACGCCGTGGTTCATCAGCGCGTGGCAGCTGTCGAGGAAGTTCTCGACCGCGTCGAGCCCGTGGCGCTCCTCGCACTCGGTGACGTAGTTCTTCGCGTAGACCAGGTAGTCGATGATCGACGACGCATCGGTCCACATGCGGAACAGGTAGTTGCCCTTGAAGAAGCTGTTGTGCCCGTAGGCCGCATGCGCGATGACCAGCGCCTGCATCGCCATCGTGTTCTCCTCCATCAGGTAGCTGATGCAGGGGTCGGAGTTGATGACGATCTCGTAGGCCAGGCCCATGTGGCCGCGGCGGTAGTTCTTCTCGGTCGAGATGAACTCCTTGCCGTAGCTCCAGTGGCGGTAGTTCACCGGCATGCCGACCGATGCGTAGGCGTCCATCATCTGCTCGGCGGTGATGATCTCGAGCTGGTTCGGGTAGGTGTCCAGGCCGTAGCGCTCGGCGGTGGCCTTGATCACCTCGTGGTAGCGCTCGACCAGCTCGAACGACCAGTCGGTGGGCGACGGCAGCGGCTCGTGAGCGCGTTTGGGCGCCGTCACGTCGGAGGCGCGGCGTTTCGGGGAAGCGGTCAGCATCTGTTTCTTGCGCCTCTCGGCGCCCCACGGTGGAGTGACTTGGAGGTTCATGTCGGCGCACCCTCCTTCTTGAACAGCTCGCGGAACACCGGGTAGATCTGCGAAGCCTCGGTCACCTTGCGGATCGCGAAGGCCTTCGCGTCGGCGGCCAGCGCCGAGTACTCGTCCCACAGGTTCTGCTCTTCCTCGGCCACCTGCACATAGGCGAAGTAGCGGCACAGCGGCAGGATGTTGTTGGCCAGCAGCTCGCGGCAGCGTCCGCTGTCGTGGTGCCAGTTGTCGCCATCGCTCGCCTGCGCGCCGTAGATGTTCCATTCGCTGGTCGGGTAGCGGGCCCGCGCGATCTCTTCCATCAGCACCAGCGCGCTCGACACCACGGTGCCGCCGGTCTCGGTCGAGTGGAAGAAGTTCTGCTCGTCGACCTCTTGCGCCTGCGTGTGGTGACGGATGAAGACGATGTCGATCTTCTCGTAGTGCCGCGTCAGGAACAGGTACAGCAGGATGAAGAAGCGCTTCGCGAGGTCCTTGCGTGCCTCGTCCATCGAGCCGGACACGTCCATCAGGCAGAACATCACCGCCTTCGAGGTCGGCACCGGCACGCGCACGCGGCTGCGGTAGCGCAGGTCGATCGGGTCGAGGTACGGGATGCGCTTCAGGCGGGCGCGCAGCGCTTCGATCTGCAGCTCGAGCGGCGGGATCTCGTGCGCGAACGGGTTCGGGTGCGGGTGGCGCTTCAGCTGCACCAGCTGTGCCTCGAGCTCGGCCAGTTCGTGCCGCGATTCGGCGCCGAGCGCGATGCGCCGGCCGATCGCGCCGCGCATCGAGCGCACCACGTGCAGGTTGTTCGGCGTGCCGTCGCTGCTGTAGCCGGCGCGGTGGGTCTTGAACTCGGGCGTCTCGGCAAGCGTCGTGCGCGCGAGGTTGGGCAGCGCCAGGTCGTCGAAGAAGACCTGCATGAACTCTTCCTTGCTGAGGTGGAAGACGAAGTCGTCGTCCCCCTCGCCCGAATCGCTCGCCTGCCCGCCACCGCCGCCGCCCGCGCCGCCCTTCGGCCGTTCGATGCGGTCGCCGCGCACGTAGTCCTGGTTGCCCGGGTGGACCATCTCGCGCTTGCCGCCCTGGCCGTGGCCGAACACCGGCTCGGCGATGTCGCGCTTCGGGATGTGGATGTCTTCGCCCTGCGCGATGTCGCGGATGCCGCGCCCATCGACCGCGCGCTTGACCGCCTCGCGGATCTGGTCCTTGTGGCGGCGCAGGAAGCGCTCGCGGTTGCCGATGGACTTGTTCTTGCCCGCCAGCCGCCTGTCAATGATCTGCTGGAGCATTGGGGCCTTTCCTGGAACGAGTGCCGGTTCAGCCCGTTCGCACCGAGCTTGTCGAAGTGCCTGCAGCGAGGTGCGCGCCGGCTTCGACAGGCTCAGCTCGAACGGAGTCAGGTGTCATCACGAACTCTTCCTGACCCGCAGGTACCACTCGCAGAGCAGCCGCACCTGCTTCGACGTGTAGCCCTTCGCGACCATCCGCGTGACGAAGTCCTCGTGCTTCTTCGCCTCGTCGGCGCTCGCCTTCGCATTGAAGCTGATCACCGGCAGCAGCTCCTCGGTGTTCGAGAACATCTTCTTCTCGATCACGGTGCGCAGCTTCTCGTAGCTCGTCCAGACCGGGTTGTTGCCGGCGTTGTTGGCGCGCGCACGCAGCACGAAGTTGACGATCTCGTTGCGGAAATCCTTCGGGTTCGCGATGCCGGCCGGCTTCTCGATCTTCTCGAGCTCGGCGTTCAGCGAGCCTCGGTCGAACACCTCGCCGGTGTCGGTGTCGCGGTATTCGTGGTCCTGGATCCAGTAGTCGGCATAGGTGACGTAGCGGTCGAAGATGTTCTGGCCGTACTCGCTGTAGCTCTCGAGGTACGCGGTCTGGATCTCCTTGCCGATGAACTCGGCGTAGCGCACCGCCAGGTGCTCCTTGATGAACGCGAGGTACTTCTGCTCGGTCTCGGCCGGGAACTGCTCGCGCTCGATCTGCTGCTCGAGCACGTACATCAGGTGCACCGGGTTCGCGGCCACCTCGGTGCTGTCGAAGTTGAAGACCTTCGACAGGATCTTGAACGCGAAGCGCGTCGAGATGCCGCTCATGCCCTCGTCGACACCGGCGTAGTCGCGGTACTCCTGGAAGCTCTTCGCGCGCGGGTCGGTGTCCTTCAGGTTCTCGCCGTCGTACACCAGCATCTTCGAATAGAGGCTGCTGTTCTCGGGTTCCTTCAGGCGCGTGAGGATCGCGAACTGCGACATCATCTTCAGCGTGCCCGGCGCGCAGGTGGCCTGCGCGAGCGACGAGCCGCGCAGCAGCTTCTCGTAGATCTTCACCTCTTCGCTGACGCGCAGGCAGTACGGCACCTTGACGATGTAGATCCGGTCGAGGAAGGCCTCGTTGTTCTTGTTGTTGCGGAACGCCTTCCACTCGCTCTCGTTGCTGTGCGCGAGCACGATGCCGTCGAACGGGATCGCCCCGAAGCCTTCGGTGCCCTTGTAGTTGCCTTCCTGCGTCGCGGTCAGCAGCGGGTGCAGCACCTTGATCGGCGCCTTGAACATCTCGACGAACTCGAGCAGGCCCTGGTTCGACAGGCACAGGCCGCCGGAGTAGCTGTAGGCATCGGGGTCGTCCTGCGCATAGGTCTCGAGCTTGCGGATATCGACCTTGCCGACCAGCGACGAGATGTCCTGGTTGTTCTCGTCGCCCGGTTCGGTCTTCGCGATGCCCACCTGCTTCAGCACCGACGGGAAGCGCTTGACGATGCGGAACTTGCGGATGTCGCCGCCGAATTCTTCGAGCCGCTTGACAGCCCACGGCGACAGGATGCGCTGCAGGTAGCGGCGCGGAATGCCGTATTCCTTCTCGAGGATGGGGCCGTCCTCGACCGCATCGAACAGCCCAAGCGGCGATTCGTTCACCGGCGAACCCTTGATCGCGTAGAACGGCACCTCCTGCATCAGCGCCTTCAGCCGCTCGGCGATCGACGACTTGCCGCCGCCCACCGGGCCGAGCAGATACAGGATCTGCTTCTTTTCCTCCAACCCCTGCGCGGCATGCCGGAAATACGACACCACCTGCTCGATGGAGTCTTCCATGCCGTAGAACTCGGCGAAGGCGGGGTAGATCTTGATGACCTTGTTCGCGAACAGACGGGACAGCCGCGGGTCGTTGCGCGTGTCGATGGTCTGTGGATCCCCGATCGCCTTGAGCATGCGCTCGGCGGCAGTGGCGTAGGCCACGGGGTTGCGCTTGCATTCGGCGAGGTACTCTTCCAGCGAGAGTTCCTCTTCACGCGTGCGCTCGAAGCGTGCTGCGAAATGGCTGATCACGTCCATGCTGACCTCCTAAGACATCGGGATGGCGACAGCGAAGGGGCCACCTTCGCTGCCGTCTGGGGAAGTTCTGATGAAGTCCCGGGTCGAGGGCTCCATCAGAGCTTTCCTTTGAAAGGTCAGCGCGTCACGTGATTCAAGCTTGCGTCATTTCGAGGTGTCGTGTGTGTGGAGATGTGGAGGAAAACGACCGCTGTTCAACGCTTCGATGGGATGAAGGTGTACAGCAAATAGTGTGCCCCCGTCTGTTGCCGCATGTCACCCACCTGAGTGGATGATGCATGCAATGAGCCGTTTGCGGCGGGGGAAGTTCCTGATGCGCGCCTCAGGGATTGTGAGGACAACGGAATACGGATCGGCATGTCGGGGGCTGCTCTCAGGTGTTGGTCAATCCGAGCTTGTCGAGCAACCCATTCAACTCCTCCAGCGAGCCGAAGGCAATGGCGACTTCGCCTTGTTCGCCGCGCTTGGTGCGTTTCTTGACGCGAATCTCGACCTGCGCCGTCAGTGCGTCGGAGAGTTCTTCCTCGATGCGGGCGATGTCGCGCGGCTTTTCTTTCGGCACGCGCAGCAGCGGTTGCTGGCGCGATGAACCCATCTTCGTCACGAGCTTCTCGGCCTCGCGCACGCTGAGTTTCTTCGCGACGATCTCGCCGGCACCGAGGATCTGGTGCGCGCCATCGAGCGGCAGCAACGCGCGCGCATGGCCCATGTCGAGGTCGCCGGCCATCAGCATCTGCTGCACCGGCTCGGCCAGGTTCAGCAGGCGCAGCAGGTTGCTCGCCGCACTGCGCGAGCGGCCGACGGCCTGGGCCGCCTGCTCGTGCGTCAGGTGGAATTCGTTGACCAGGCGCGCGATGCCTTGCGCCTCTTCGAGCGGGTTCAGGTCTTCGCGCTGGATGTTCTCGATCAGCGCCATCGCCGCAGCGGCTTCGTCGGGCACCTCGCGCACCAGCACCGGCACCTCGTCGAGGCCGGCCAGCTTCGCGGCGCGCGTGCGGCGTTCGCCGGCGATGATCTCGTAGCGGTTCGGCGCGACCGGTCGCACCAGCACCGGCTGCATGATGCCCTGCGCCTTGATGCTTTCGGCGAGCTCGTACAGCGAGCCCTCGTCCATGCGCGTGCGCGGCTGGTACTTGCCGGGCTGCAGCTGCGTCAGCTTCAGCGTGCGCGGCGTGCCGTCGTTGGCCGGAACGGGGGTGTCGCTGACCGTGGGGCCGAGCAGTGCTTCGAGGCCGAGGCCGAGGCCTTTGGGTTTCTTGGTTGCCATCGGGGCATTTTCCCCGATCAATCGGCGCGGGCCGTCGGCGGTGGTTGCAGGGATTGCAGCAGCGCGCGTCCGTCGGGCCAGGCGCCGAGTCCCGAGTCGCCGTTGATGTGGCCGCGCGGACCGATGTCGACCTGCCGGCTGCCCCATGCGCGGGTCATCTGGGCGGCGCGTTCGGGGGCGCAGTACGGGTCGTCGCTGCTGACCACCGCGATGCTCGCGAAGGGCAGGGCCTGGCGCGCGATGGGGCGCCACGGCGTCAGCTGGGGCGGCATGTCCGCACGCTCGATGTCGGGCGGCGCCACCAGCAGGGCGCCGCGCACGCGGTGCGTGTGGCGAGAGTGCGCGGCCCAGGCCGCCACCAGCTGGCAGCCCAGGCTGTGCGCGGCCAGCAGCGCGGGGCGCTCGTCCTGCAGCAGCACCTCTTCGAGGCGGGCCATCCAGTCGCCGCGCTTCGGCCACAGCCAGTCGGCCTGCTCGACGCGGAGGTCGCCGTGTTCGCGTTCCCAGAGGGTCTGCCAATGGCCGGGGCCGGAATTCTCCCAACCGGGGAGCAGCAGCACCCGCACGTCGTGCAGGGCCAGCGATTCTTGCGAATGGGCGTTTGTCATGCAGGTGGCTTATCCTCGCGGTCCGAGTTCTTTTTTGGGCAGGTGGACGATTCAATGAAGCATCGCGTGTTTGTCGACGGCCAGGAAGGCACGACCGGTCTGCGCATCAACGAATACCTGGCGGCGCGCAGCGACGTCGAAGTGTTGCGCATCGATGCCGACCGGCGCAAGGATGCTGCCGAACGCGCCCGCCTGCTGAATGCCGCCGACGTTGCTTTCCTGTGCCTGCCGGATGCGGCCTCGCGCGAGGCAGCGGCGATGGTGACGAACCCGAACACCTGCCTGATCGACGCCAGCACGGCCCATCGCACGGTGCCAGGCTGGGTGTTCGGCCTGCCGGAGCTGGCAGCTGACCAACGCGAGCGGCTGCGCGGCAGCAAGCGGATCGCCAACCCGGGCTGCCATGCCAGCGCCTTCATCCTGCTGATGCGGCCGCTGGTGGATGCCGGTCTCGTACCGGCCTCGCTCGGCGTCAGCGCGACGTCGATCACCGGTTACTCCGGCGGCGGCAAGAAGATGATCGAGCAGTACGAAGCGGGCGGTGATGCCCGCCTCGACGCGCCCCGGCCCTACGGGCTGACGTTGACGCACAAGCACCTGCCCGAGATGATGGCGCACACCGGGCTGACGACCAAGCCGGTGTTCATGCCGATCGTGGGTAGCTTCTACAAGGGCTTGGCGGTGAGTGTGCCCTTGCACTTGTCGAGCTTGTCGGCGGGTGCGAGCGCCGAATCGGTGCATGCGGCGCTGAGCCGGCGCTACGACGGCGAGCGCTTCGTGCGCGTGATGCCGCTGCGCGATGCGCCGACGCTCGAAGATGGCTTCTTCGATGTGCAGGCTTGCAACGACAGCAACCGCGTCGACCTGTTCGTGTTCGCGAACGACGACCAGGTGCTGCTGATGTCGCGCCTCGACAACCTCGGCAAAGGCGCCAGCGGCGCGGCGGTGCAGTCGATGAACGTGCACCTCGGTCTCGACGAAGGCCTGGGGCTGTAAGGCTGCGGATCGGGCTTCAGGCCGCGACGGCCTGGTTGGCCCGCGCGACCATCTCGGTTGCGAATTCGACGAAGGCCTGCGCTCCGCGCGACGCCGGATCGAACACCACGCCCGGCAGGCCGTAGCTCGGCGCCTCGGCCAGGCGCACGTTGCGCGGGATCACGCTGTTGAAGACCTTGTCGCCGAAGTGAACCTTCAGCTGGTCGCTGACCTGCTGCTGCAGCGTGATGCGCGGATCGAACATCACGCGCAGCAGGCCGATCAGCTGCAGGTCGGGATTCAGGTTGGCATGCACCTGCTTGATGGTGTTGACCAGGTCCGACAGCCCTTCGAGCGCGAAGTACTCGCACTGCATCGGCACCACCACGCCGTGGGCGCTGCACAGCCCGTTCAGTGTCAGCAGGCTCAGCGACGGCGGGCAGTCGATCAGCACGAAGTCGTAGTCGGACGCCACCGCCTCGAGGGCCAGCTTCAGCCGCTTGTCGCGCCGCTCCAAGCTGACCAGTTCGACCTCGGCACCGGCGAGTTCGCGGTTCGCGCCCAGCACGTCGTAGCCGACCTTCTCGCTGCGCTGGCGGGCTTCGGCGATCGTCGCCGATTCCAGCAGCACGTCGTAGATGCTCAGTGACATCGCCCGCTTGTCGATGCCCGAGCCCATGGTCGCGTTGCCCTGGGGGTCGAGGTCGACGACCAGCACGCGCTGGCCGATCTGCGCCAGGCCGGCGGCCAGGTTGACGGTGGTCGTCGTCTTGCCGACGCCGCCTTTTTGGTTCGCGATGCAGAAGATGCGGGTCATGGAGGAGGGCGCTGCTGGAAGGGGGATCAGTTGCTGCCGAGGCGGATGCCGAAGCCGATCAGGAAGATACCAGCCGCCTTCTGCATCCACGCTGCCAATCGCCGGTGCCGGCGCACTTTGTTCGACACCGACTGCGCGAACGCGCACAGCGTCAGGCAGTAGGCGAGGGTGATCAGTGCGATCGTCGCGGCCATCGCGCTGAAGGTGATCGCACCGCGGTGGGTGGCCGGGTTGATGAACAGCGGGAAGAAGGCCATGTAGAACACAATGGCCTTCGGGTTCAGCAAGGTGATCAGGAAGGCTTGGCGCGCATAGCCGCGCGGCTCGATGCGGACCGGCGAGGCATCGCCGGGCTTGGCCAGCAGCAGCCGCAGGCCGATCCAGACCAGGTAGGCGGCACCACCGTATTGCACCAGCCGGAACGCGGCGGGGTGCGAGGCAAGCAGCGCGGCCACGCCCCCGACGGCAAACCACAGCAGCACCTGGTCGCCGGCGATCACGCCGAAGGTGGCGGCCGCGCCGGCGCGGAATCCGCCTTTCGCGGTCGACGTGAGCAAGGCCAGCGTGCCCGGACCGGGGAGCGCCAGGAACAGCACGATGGCCAGGCAGAACGACCCGTAGTCGGGGATGCCGAGGACGGTCATTCGGCAGCCCGGGGTCGGATCCAGACCAGACAGCGCTCGGCGTCAAGAGCGGGCACCTGTAACGGTTCCACGTGAAACACATCGAGATCGACCGGCAGGTCGGCGATCTCGGTCATGGGGGGCTTGCCCTTCATCGCCATCCAGGTACCGCCGGACCGAGCGAGGTGCTTCGCGGTCAGTCGCGTGAAGTCGCCCAGCGACGCGAAGGCGCGGGAGGTGACCACATCGGCCCCGGCGGGCGGCAGTTCTTCGACACGGGCATGCTGCGACCGCAGCTGGCGCAGCCCCAGCTCGGCTGCGGCCTGCTGGATGAAGCTGGCCTTCTTGCCGACGGTGTCGACGCAGGTGATCTGCCAGCTGGGCTCGGCGATGGCGATCACGACCCCGGGCAGGCCCGCGCCACTGCCGACATCGAGCAAGCGCAGCGGCTGACCAGCCGCATGCCGGCGCAGCGGCAGCACGACCGACAGGCTGTCGAGCAGATGGTGGGTCAGCATCTCAGCCGGATCGCGGACGGCTGTCAGGTTGTAGACGCGATTCCACTTCGCGATGAGGTCCTGGTAGGCGAGCAGGCGCGCCTGCTGGTCGGCGTCGAGCGCCAGCCCGAGCCGTTCCAGCCCGCGGGCGAGGACGAGCTCGCGGGCCTCAGGCGGCTGCATCGGTCGGGGTGGTGTCGTTGCCTGCGCGGTCTGCCGCCATGAACTCCTTGAAGCGGCCTTTCTTCAAGTGGATCAGCAACAGCGAGATGGCGGCCGGGGTGATACCGGAGATGCGAGAAGCCTGGCCCAGCGTCTCCGGCCGATGCTTCGCCAGCTTTTGCCGGGCCTCGAAACTGAGCGCGGTGACCTGGGCGTAGTCGAGCTCGGCCGGCAGCCGCAGGCTTTCGAAATGGGCGGCGCGCTCGACTTCATCGTTCTGCTTGGTGATGTAGCCGGCGTACTTGATGCTGATCTCGGCCTGCTCGATCACCGTGTCGGCGAGCGTCAGGCCCAGTTCGGCTTGCAGCGCGGCACGTGAGACGCCCAGCTCCGGTTTGGCGATGGCGGCGACTTCGGCAATGGCGTCGAAGCCGACCCCCGGCCGCCGAAGCAGGTCGGCCAAGCTGTATTCGTGCTCGATGGCCTTGCCCAGCAGCCGTTCGGCGTCGGCCGCGCGCAGCAGGTTCGGGTGGACCCAGGTCGAGCGCAGCCGCTCGGTTTCACGTGAAACAGCATCACGCTTGCGGTTGAAAGCATTCCAGCGCGCGTCGTCCACCAAGCCCATCTCGCGGCCGACCTCGGTGAGCCGCAAGTCGGCATTGTCTTCACGCAGCTGCAGCCGGAATTCGGCGCGGCTGGTGAACATGCGGTACGGCTCGGTCACGCCCTTGGTGATCAGGTCGTCAACGAGGACGCCGAGGTAGGCCTGGTCGCGGCGGGGGGTCCAGGCCTCGTGCCCCTGCACTTGGCGAGCGGCGTTGATGCCAGCGAACAGGCCTTGAGCCGCGGCCTCTTCATAGCCGGTCGTGCCATTGATCTGGCCGGCGAAGAACAGGCCGCCGATCGACTTGGTCTCGAAGCTGCCCTTCAGGCCGCGCGGATCGAAGTAGTCGTACTCGATCGCATAGCCGGGCCGGAGGATGTGGGCATTCTCCAGTCCCGGCATCGAGCGCACGGCTGCCAGCTGGATGTCGAACGGCAGGCTTGTGCTGATGCCGTTCGGGTAGAACTCGTGTGTCGTCAGGCCTTCCGGCTCGAGGAAGATCTGGTGCGAGTCCTTGTCGGCGAAGCGGTTGATCTTGTCTTCGATGCTCGGGCAGTACCTCGGGCCGACGCCTTCGATCACGCCGGTGAACATCGGGCTGCGGTCGAAGCCGCCGCGGATGATCTCGTGCGTGCGCTCATTGGTGTGGGTGATCCAGCAGGGCAGCTGGCGCGGGTGCTGCGATGCATGGCCCATGAAGCTGAACACCGGCATCGGATCGAGGTCGCCGGGCTGCTCGGTGAGCTTCGAGAAGTCGATGGTGCGGCCGTCCAGGCGCGGCGGGGTGCCGGTCTTCAGCCTGCCTTGTGGCAGCTTCAGTTCCTTCAGCCGCGCGGACAGCGACACGGCGGGTGGATCGCCGGCCCGGCCGCCCGCATGGTTCTGCAGCCCGACATGGATGCGCCCGTCGAGGAAGGTGCCGGCTGTCAGCACGACGGCCCGGGCCCGAAAGCGGATGCCGACCTGCGTGACGGCACCGACGACGCGATCGCCTTCGACGATCAGATCGTCGACCGCCTGCTGGAACAGCGTCAGGTTCGGCTGGTTTTCCAGCCGGTGGCGAATGGCTGCTTTGTAGAGAATGCGATCCGCCTGCGCGCGGGTGGCCCGAACGGCCGGGCCTTTCGAGCCGTTGAGGATTCGGAACTGGATGCCGGATTCATCGGTGGCCGCCGCCATCGCGCCCCCGAGCGCATCGACTTCCTTGACCAGGTGCCCCTTGCCGATGCCGCCGATCGACGGGTTGCAGCTCATCTGGCCCAGTGTTTCGATGTTGTGCGTCAGCAGCAAGGTTCCGCAGCCCATGCGGGCGGCGGCGAGTGCGGCCTCGGTGCCGGCATGGCCGCCGCCGACGACAATCACGTCGAATTCATGGGGGAACAACATGGGGGCTCCGGTTGGGGTCGCAGCGGCGGCTTTCCGCGCTGCAGTCGCAGGGCGCAAGGGGCGCCGGCGAGGGCCGAATTTTAGGCGTGGCCCGCATTCCCGTCACCCGTTGTTGCGGCCTGCCGCGCTTGCAGCGTGGTTTCGTCGACACCTTGGTTTCACGTGGAACAGCCGATGAACGCCGCTTTGGCCTGCCGACCCGGCTGTGGCGCCTGCTGCACCGCGCCGTCGATCAGCACGCCGATTCCCGGCATGCCCGATGGCAAACCCGCAGGCGTGCCGTGTGTGCAACTCGATGCCGAGCGGCGCTGCAAGATCTTCGGCCAGGCGGATCGGCCCGCGGTCTGCGGTTCGCTGCAGCCAAGTGCCGAGATGTGCGGCACCGACGCCGAGCATGCGATACGTTGGCTGACGCAGCTTGAGCGCCGGACCTGCCCGGCATCGCGCTGACACCGCTGCGGCTACCCCCAATGCCGAACGGGAGGCCGCTCTCTAGACTGGTACACCCTGACAGAGCGGAGACCTCGACATGCAATTCGATTCCATCACCCGCCGCACTTGGCTGGCCGCCGCTGCGGCCGGCAGTCTTCCGTCGATCGGTTGGGGGCAGGGTGCTGCCTGGCCGACCAAGCCGATCCGCTTCGTCGTGCCGTTCGCACCGGGCGGCAGCTCGGAGATCGTCGCTCGCTCCACCGCCGTCGAGCTTGGCAAGGGTCTGGGCCAGACGGTCTATGTCGAGAACAAGCCCGGCGGCAGCGGCAACATCGCGATGGCCGACGTCGCGCACGCCGACGATCAGCACACGGTGATCCTGGGCCACATCGGCACGCTGGCGGTGAACCCGTTCATGTACGACAAGCTGCCGTACGACCCGATCAAGGATTTCCGCCCGATCACCTTGCTGGCGAAGGTGCCCAGCCTCTATGTCGTCCACCCGGATGTGCCGGCGAAGAACTTGAAGGAGTTCATCGCGCTGGTGCGCAGCAAACCCGGGCAGTTGAACTTCGGTTCCGCCGGCAACGGCAGTGCCGGGCATCTGGCGATGGAGTACCTGAAGGCTGCGGCCAACCTGTTCATCGTTCATGTACCGTACCGCGGCACCGGGCCTCAGCTGACGGACCTGCTGGCTGGCCGTCTCGATGCGGCCTCGGTCGGTGCGCCGGCCATCCTGCAGTTCATCAAGGCCGGGAAGCTGCGCTGCCTGGCCACAGGGTCGAAGCAGCGCCTGGCGCAACTGCCCGACGTGCCGACCGTCGCTGAACAAGGATTCCCGAACTTCGAGATGACGCAGTGGTACGGGTTGATGGCCCCGTCCAGCCTCGCGCAAACGTATGCGGACCGCCTCGCGGTGGAGGCGGCGAAGGCCATCCGCTCGCAGGCCGCCAAGGAGCGCCTGGAAGGCGACGCGGCCGAGGCGATCGGCAACACGCCGGCGCAGTTCGCGCAGTTCATCGCGCAGGAGCAGGCGCGCTGGAAGCCGGTGATCACGCGGGCGCGCATCAAACCGGACTGAGCGGCCAACGGAGCGCCGCCCATCCGGCAACGACTGAACTGAGCCGCGATCGACGCGCTTCCCGGCGCTTTGCCGGCGGCGCGGCCATGGGAGCATCCGCCGACACGGACGATCGGGCGGCGCTGGGTTGCCGCCGGCACCGTGGCGGGATCGTCGTCCATGGTGTTGAAGTTCCGTCAACTGCTGCGTCGGGTTGCTGCTTCGGTCAAGTTCAAGATCGTCGCGGCCGGGGTGGTCACGGCCGTCGGTGCGACCGCGGTCACGACGCACTTCGTGTTGTCGACCACGCAAAGCCGTTCGCGGCAGCAGTTGCTGCTGCAAAGCGCCAACGACGTGGAGCGCACGGCCAACCTGTTGTCGAGCAAGCTCGAGCTCCTGCAGACGGCGCTGCAGGGCGTCGCGAACCAGGTGCGGCCCGAGATGTTGCAAGACCGTCCGGCGCTGACGCGATTCCTGATCGACAAGCCGTCCGCTGGCCTGCTCTTCGATTCGGTCTTCATCGCGGCGCCGAACGGCGACCTGCTGGTGCGGCTCGAGAAGGGGGTGCCGAACACGACGCTGCCGAGCCTGGGAGGCCGCGAGTACTTCCAGCGCGTGATGCGCGAGAAGCTGCCAGTGGTGTCGAGCCCGCTGGTCGGCGCGATCAGCCATGCTGCGGTCCTCGTCTTCGCTGTTCCGGTGCGGCAGGTCGATGGCCAGGTCACGGCCGTCGTCGGCGGATCGCTGCGGCTCGACAAGACCGGGCTGCTGTCGTTCCTGCGCGATTCATCCGGCCGCGACAACTCGCGCGACCTGGTGATCGATCGAAGCGGGCAGATCCTCGCGCATGCCGATCCGCAGCGCATCCTGCGCAATGCGCGCGAGGAGGTCGGCCTGAGCGCCGAGTTCCAGCGCTGGGTCCTCGACGGCAGCACGATCCACGTGGAGGGCACGGCCTCGGTGGGTCATGGCTACCTGGTTGCGCTGGCCGGCGTGCCGGCCGCCGAGTGGATGCTGGTTCACGTCACGCCCGAAGCCGATGCGATGCAATCGCTGGCCGCGGCGCGCGACACCGCATGGCGGGTCGGGGCGCTGGTGGGGCTTGCGGCCGCGCTGCTCGCGGGCTTGCTCGCCTGGTTCATCACGCGGCCGATCTCGCGTCTGCATGCGAGGGCCATGAGCCTGCTGGATGACGATGCGCCGATTCGCGGCGACTGGCCGCGTGGCGGGGGCGAGATCGGCGCCTTGTCGCGCGTGTTCCAGCATGTCGTCGAACAGCGGTCGCTGCGCGACCGGGAGACCCAACGCTTGCTGATGCAGCTGCAAGCTGTCCTGGATGCGGCGCACGCCGGTATCGCGCTGACGCGCGATGGACAGTTCGAACTGGTGAGCCGGCATTTCTGCGAGCTGTTCGGGCGCGACAAGACCGAACTGCTGAGGCACGACACGCGGCAGCTCTTCACGAGCGAACTGCAGCACCAGCTGCTGAGCCAGCAGTCGCGCGATGCGTTGGGCGCGACCGGCATGTTCGAGGTCGAGAGCCAACTCGCGCGGCGCGATGGCAGCATCTTCTGGGGCCACATCCGCGGCAGCCTGTTGCCCGACAGCGATCGGCGCGCCGGCATCATCTGGATCGTCGAGGACGTGACCGAGGCGCATGAACGCAACGCGCGGCTGTCGTGGTCGGCGACGCATGACGCGATGACGCGCCTGGCCAACAGGGTGCAGTTCGAGAAGGTTCTCGACGAGGCGACGCTGAGGGCCGCCGAGCAGCCGTTCTGTGCGCTGTTCATCGACCTCGATCGCTTCAAGGCGGTCAACGACAGTGCAGGGCACGCGGCCGGCGACGCGCTGCTGCGCGACATCGCCGCGCAACTGCAGGACCGCGTGCGCCCATCGGACACGGTGGCACGGCTGGGCGGCGACGAGTTCGCGGTGCTGTTGCCGCACTGCCCGGTCAAGCGCGCGGTGGACTTGGCCGACACGTTGCGGGCGGCGATCAACGGCTATCGCCTGGCCTGGGAGGGCCGCAACTTCAGCGTGGGGGCGAGCATCGGGCTCGTGCATGTCGACGCCGGCTTCGCGAATGCGGCCGAGGTGCTGCGGGCCGCCGACACGGCCTGCTACGCCGCGAAGCGCGACGGACGCAACCAGGTGGTGGTCTATACCACTGCGATGGCAGCGGCTCAGAATCTGGTGGGAGTTTGACGGGCCGGCCTCGCGGGAGCTGAGGCGGCCGGGCCAAGCCTGTTGGCACTTCGACAGTTCGAAACGCAACAGACCTGGCTTGGCACGACTGACATTGACGAGATCAGGGACACCCCTGTCTCTTCGAGGGAACCTCGCTGCGGTGACAGCCGCTCACGGGTTCCTCTTCGATTTACTACTTCCTCCGCTGAGTTCGTTGCAGTGATCCCGGGAATCTGGAGCGCCCGATCACTGCTCGATCAACTTTTACTACTACCGCTCAGATACGCAGTCTCACCAGCCCTTGTTCGGCAAATCCGTTCCGCCGCTGATCAGGCGCAGCAGCTGTGCATCGAGAACGACAGGCTCGTTGCGCACTGCTGCCGGCTCCATCTCGAACAGAACTTCGTTCTTCGAGTCAGCCATCGGGATCACGGAGATTGCTTGTTGCATGAGGGGCTCCTGGCTTGCTGCGTGCACGCCAACTCGTGCACTGGCTCTATTGCAGCAGCCCCCCTCGTTCGCGGTAACTGTCAGCTCTTACAGGTATCGCTGCACGCCAAGTTCGGGCAGTGAAAACTCAACGAATCAGCCCCATGCGCAAGGCCTTCAGAACGGCCTGATGCTTGTTGACGCAACCCAGTTTGTGCATCGCATTGTTCACATGTAGTACAGCGGTTCGTTCACTGATACCAAGGATGTTTCCCACTTCCCATGCAGTCTTACCGTCCATGGTCCAGCGCAAGGTTTCCACCTCCCGTGGCGTGAGCGGTGACATGCCAGGTTCTTGTGCGGCGGGGATGAGAATGCGAGACGCGCTCTCATAGGCGTGCACGGCGAAGAGTTGCAAGTCCGCGACGATGCGTGTGAGTTCTTGGCGGTCCATCGGCAACGGTTGATCACGCTCGACCCCCAGCACGAAGTGCTTTCCGTCGGGCAGATGAAGCGCCAATCCAATTCCGCAGTGGTAGCCGAAGCGGGCTTGCTGCTCCCATTTTTCGCCTTGGCCGGAGGTCGTGTAAGTCCCTTGGTTCCAGATGATGGGCACGCTCTGGCGCTTGCAATGCTGCATCACCGGATCAGCCCGGAAATTGGCCGGATCTTCAAAGGACTCGCGGTACGCAACCGGCGCGTTGTCGACGGCGATGAACTCGGGCTCACCCAGGAAATGGTCGATCACCGTGGTGGCGCTGACCTTCTCGAAGCCGAGTTGCTGGGCGAAGCGAACGATCTCGCCCTGGAACTCGTCACGGGTTCCAGCCTGCAGCACCGACATGTACCCACCTTGCAGCATGGTCCTCTCACCTTCGCAACCGATTGCGTCTGCCTCACTACCTCAAGCGACCTGACAGGTCTTACAGCTGACAGAGATTACAGCTGGCAAGGTTTACAGCTAGGCGAGACCGTGACTTGACCACATTATTGGCCAATCACAAAACTCAGGGATCAACACGATCAACCGCTATGACGCCTGCATGGACCATCTACGCCTGGCCACCCGTCAAGTGGCAAGCGGACAGCACCCCCGATCTTCACTTCGTTCACCTGGGCACCCGGGTGCTGAATCCCGGCGATGAGGACGGACCCAGCACCGGCCAGACGCTGTGGGGTGGTCCACTCTCCGAAGGCGCGGCCGGCGTGGCCTGGGACTGGGTGCAGCTGGAGCAGGGCATCGTCGCGATGGCCGACCCGCTCGGGTTGATCACCAACCTGCAGCTGCTGGGTGCCGGCGGCGAGAAGCTCACCGGCATGGAAGTGGCGCTGCGGCTCAACGAGATCGTGCACACGCTGCCGTGGCAATCGGAAGTTCAACGCGCGCTGGACCGCGCGGCCTGAGCACCACGGGCATTACACCCGCTCCGCGTTCACCCCGCCGCGAGCACCATCTCGGTGTGCGGGATCCCGTCTTCCATGTAGCGCTCGCCGACCACCTCGAACCCGAAGCCGGCGTAGAACGTCTCCAGCCGCGACTGCGCCGAGATGCGGATGCCATGGCCGGGCAACACCTCGCGCGCATGCGCGATCGCACGCCGCACCAGCTCGCGGCCCAGGCCCAGCCCGCGCGCCGCCTCGCTGGTGATCACCCGGCCGATCGACGGCTCGACATACTTGGCGCCCGGCGGCAGCACGCGTGCATAAGCGAACGGCTGGCGCTGTGCCGGCAGCCACGCCGCCAGGTGCCATGCCGCTTCGTCATGGCCGTCGACATCGAGGTACGCACAGTTCTGTTCGACCGAGAAGACCTGCTGGCGCGTCATGTAGATGTCGTGCAACTCGCGCAGCGACAGCTCGTCGAAGCGGCAGAAGCGCCATTGCAGCGCATCGAGGGAGAGAGGAGGAGTGCTCATCCCGACATGATGCCCGCTAGCGAACGGCCGCAGCGCGCAGGTGCCGCGCAACGAACACGACGCTCGCCACCGTCAGCACGGTGCAGACGCCGAGCGAGATCGCGATCGGCTGCGCCGCCAGCGCCTCGCCCTTCAGCACGCGCGTCATCAGCGTGAACTGTGCGAGCCCCGGCACCCACGCATGCCACCAGGCTTCGCCGCCCTGGTTGAACAGGGTCATCAGCGGCAGCAGCGAGGCCGCCAGCACCACCACCGTGCTGTTGGCCTGCGCTTCCTTGAAGGTCTTGCAGCGGATCGCCACCGCCATCAGCACCGCCGACAGCGCCGCGGCCAGCGGCGACAACACCGCGATGAACCGCAGCGCCTCGGCCCAGCCGAACTGGAACATCGCCTGCAGCGTGTCGCTGCGCAGCAGCCACTGCGCCGGCAGGAAGCTCAGGCAGCACAGCACCGCGATCAGCATCGCGAGCGCAAACACCGCGCCCCACTTGCCGCCGACCAGCGCCCAGCGCGGCGCCGGGTTGGCCAGCAGCGGCTCCAGCGACCCGCGCTCGCGCTCGCCGGCCGTGGTGTCGAGCGCGGCGTTCAGCGCGCCGTAGACCACGGCCATGATCACGAAGAACGGCAGCATGCCGGTCAACTGGGCGGCACGGCCTTGCGCACTCGCGAGGTCGTGCTCTTCCACCTGCATCGGCTCCAGCAGCTGAGGCGACACGCCGCGCAGCGCCAGGCTCAACGTGCCGCGCTCGCGCGCGTACGCCGCCAGCAGCCGTTGCACCCGCCCGGCGCCGGCCTCGGCCGCCTTGTTGCCGGTGTCGGAGACGACCTGCAGCACCGGCTGCTCGCCGCGCACCAGCGCGGCCTCGAAGCCGGCCGGAATCACCAGCACCGGGTCGCCGAGCTTCTGCGCCCGCAGCTTCGCTTCGTAGTCGGCCGGCGCGGGCGTCACGACGTAGCTCTGCCGCTCGATGAAGTTGCGCAGCGCCGGGGCATGCTCGATGCCCACCACGACGAGCTCGCGCTTCTCGGCCTGCGCCTCCAGTGTCGCGATCAGCCCCGACAGCGCGACCAGCAGCAGCGGCCCGAGCAGCACGCTCGACACCAGCACGACGATGAGCGTGCGCCGGTCGCGCAGCGCGTCGGCCAGTTCCTTGCGCAGCACGATCAACAGCAACGGCAGGCCGCTCATGCTGGCGTCCCCACAGGCAAAGGATGAGCGAGCTCGTCCGCGAAGGCGAGTTTCACGAAGGCCTCCTCGAAGTCCTGTTCGCCGGTCTGCGCGAGCAGCTCGCCCACCGTGCCGCTGGCAACGGTGCGGCCGTGCGCGACCACCGAGACGCTGTCGCACAACCGCTCCACCTCCTGCATGATGTGCGTCGAGAACACGATGCACTTGCCGCCGCCGGCCGGGCTGCGCAGGTGGCGCAGCACCTCGCGCAGCGCGCGCGTCGCCAGCACGTCCAGCCCGTTGGTCGGCTCGTCGAGCACGATGTTGGCCGGGTCGTGCACCAGCGCGCGGGCCAGCGCGGTCTTCATGCGCTCGCCCTGGCTGAAACCATCGGTGCGGCGCTCCATCAGCGGTTTCAGGTCCAGCGACTCGGCCAGCGCGTCGGCGCGCGCGTGGGCGGCGTCGCGCGAGAGCCCTTGCAGCCGGCCGTAGTAGACGATGTTCTCGCGCGCGCTGAGCCGCAGCGACAGCCCGCGCGCATCGGCCAGCACGCCCATGCGCGCCAGCGCGGCGCGCGGCTGTGTCGCGACGTCGAGGCCGTCGACCTCGAGCCGGCCGGCGTCCGGCGTGATCAGCCCGGCCAGCATGCGCAGCGTCGTCGTCTTGCCGGCGCCGTTCGGCCCGAGCAGGCCGGTGATGCATCCGTCGGGGGCATGCAGGTGCACGTCGGCGACGGCCTGCACGCTGCGCCCGCGCGCGGCGGTGAAGCGCTTGGCCACATGGTCGATGCGGATCATGTCGGCGCTTCCGGTTGCAGCGGCACGAAGGCCGGCGGACGCGGCACCGCGACCAGGCAGGTCGTGTCGAGCGCCAGCGCCGCGGCGTCGTCGGCCGCATCGATGAAGCGCTGGATCAGGTCGCGCGCGCAGCCGACGCCCATCACGCCATGCCCCGCGTTCGGCACCAC
Organism: Rhizobacter sp. SG703; assembly: GCF_012275445.1. Taxonomy (GTDB): domain Bacteria; phylum Pseudomonadota; class Gammaproteobacteria; order Burkholderiales; family Burkholderiaceae_C; genus Rhizobacter. The sequence continues at coordinate 145,617 of NZ_JAAZQK010000005.1, forward strand.
CACCGAGCGCGCCCGCGCCCCGAGTGCACGCGCGACGCGGTCGGCATGGCGCGGCGGCGTGATCGGGTCCAGCCCGCCGCTCAGCAGCAGCACCGGTGTCGTGCTGGCCGACAGGCGGTAGAACGCGTCGGGTACCGCGCCGCGCGGCCAGTCGGCGCAGACGCGTGCGTACAGCGCGCCCAGCGAGCGACCGAAATCGGCCCCCGGCGGGTCGCTCGCCTGCGCCATCCGCGGAGCGTCTTCCGCGCAGACGACGCTGAAGTGCATGCCCATCGCGAGCCCCATGCCCTTGCGCGCGCTCAGCAATCCGCCGAGCCCGACCAGTCCCTCGAAGCGGCCCTGCGCCGCATCGTGCAGCGCGGTCGGCAGCGCCGCGGCGATCCACGGCGCGTACAGCGTACCTCGCACCGCGCCCAGCACCATCTCGCGCGTCAGCGTGAAACGCTCGATGCGTCCGCTCAGCGGGTGCGCGGCGCTGACCTCGCGCGGCAGGCCGGCCAGCAACGCCTTCCAGTCGGCACGCAGCGTCGGGTGCGCGCGCGTGCAGGCGGCCTCGGCTTCGCAGGCGGCCAGCAGCGCATCGAACGCCTGCTGGCCGTCGGTCGAGAAGCTGACCGGCAGCACCATGTCCGGCGGCGCGACGCCGTCGAGCACGCTGCGTCGCACGCGATCCGGGAACTGCCGCTGGTACTCCAGCGCGGCCCGCGTGCCGTACGACGCGCCGACCAGGTCGATGCGTGGAGCGCCGAGGCGCGCGCGCACCGCGTCGAGGTCCTGCATCGCGAGCGTCGTCGTGAAGAAGCCGAGGTCGGCCGGCACGGCCAGCGGGGCGCGCGCGGCGAGGCGGTCGCGGCAGGCGGCCATGCGGGCGAACTGCCGGGCCGGGTCGGCCTCGTCGGCCAGCGTTTCGCGGCCCCCGTCGGTCGCGCTCCCAGGCCCGTCGTCGCAGGCCAGCGGCGCCGAGCGGCCAGTGCCGCGCTGGTCGACGAACACGATGTCGCGCCGGTTGTTCAGGCGCTGGAACAGCGGCATCACGCTGCCGGCCAGCGAGATCGCGCTCTGGCCCGGCCCGCCGGCCAGCAGGAACACCGGGTCGGGCAGCTTGCGGCGGGCCATCGCCGGCACGACGACGTAGTGCACGTCGATCTGCGGCCCCGTCGGGCGGACCGGGTCGAGCGGGCGCCGCAGCTGGCCGCACAGCACCTCGTTGCGCAGGCCGGCGACGCGGCAGGGCGTGAGCGCTTCGTCGGCTCCCCACGCCGGCAACGCCGGGCCAGCCAACACGGCGCCCACCAACGCCGCAAGCAACGAGCGCGTCATTCGCCCAGCAACCGCTTCAGTTCGCCGCTGGCGATCAGCCGCTGCACGTCGGAGTCGCCGCCGACCAGCGAGCCCTTGACGAACACCATCGGAAAGGTCGGCCAGCCGGTCCACATCTTCAACGCGGCGCGGCGTCGCCACAGGCTGAAGTAGCTGCCGAACTCGAGGTAGTGGTGCGCGACGCCGGCGCCCTCGAGCGCCCGGCGGACGCGGCGGCAGTGCGGGTTCTGCGCCATGCCGACCACCAGCACCGGGTTCGATGCGGCCGCCGCCTGCACGTTGTGGACGATGTCGGCATGCAGCGTGGCGACCTTCTCGCGGATCGCCGGATGCAATCGGGATTCTTCAAGGACTTGGCGCGGCATGCGGGCTCCAATGCAAAGGCGGGAGATTAGCCGACGTGCAGCCCGCTTTCGCACCCGATGGCGCCGGCCACGCGCCCGCTGTGTAATACCGGGTCCGCCACTTCCGACGAAGGCCCACCATGAAGCTCTACTACAGCCCCGGCGCCTGTTCGCTGTCGCCCCACATCGTGCTGCGCGAGGCCGGCCTGGCGTTCGAGCCGGTGCTGGCCAGCACCAAGACGCACCAGCTGGCCGACGGCACCGACTACTACACGATCAACCCGAAGGGCTACGTGCCGATGCTGGAGCTGGACACCGGCGAGCGGCTCAGCGAAGGCCCGGCGATCCTGCAGTACATCGCCGACCAGGTGCCGACGAAGAACCTGGTGCCGGCCAACGGCACGATGCTGCGCTACCGGGTGCAGGAATGGCTGAACTTCATCACCAGCGAGCTGCACAAGGGCTTCGGCGTGCTGTTCAACCCGGCGATGCCGGAAGAGGCGAAGGCGGTGATGCGCAGCAAGGTGCAGGGCCGCTTCGCCTGGCTCGACGGCCAGCTGAGCGGCAAGGCCTACCTGATGGGCGAGCACTTCAGCATTGCCGATGCCTACCTGTTCACCGTGTGCCGCTGGGCGCCGCGCGTCGGCATCGACCTGGGCGGGCTGGCGAACCTGTCGGCGTATGTGGAACGGGTCGGCGCGCGCCCGGCGGTGCAGGATGCGATGAAAGTCGAAGGATTGACGTGACCCATTCTCGAAGCGCGTTGGCGGCCTGTGCCGTGCTGGCCCTGCTGGGATCGGCCAGTGCGAACGCCGCCCCGGCGCCCGGGCACTACGACGCCCGGCTGTGCGTGGCCACCTCCGACGCGGCGCCCAGCTGCGGCCCGGCCCGGGTCGACTGGCGCAGCGGCCAGCGCGTGCAGGTGCAGATCAGCGATGTCGTCTACCGGTTGAAGCTGCACAGCAGCCAGCTCGACGTGGTGCTGATGCAGGGCAGCATGCAACTCGACGAGTTCAGCGCCGACTACGCCTGGCAGGGCGACACGCTGCAGTTCGCCGACCGCGACAAGGGCGCGCGCTACGAGCTGCAGCTCGGCGCCCGCAAGCGCTGAATCAGGCGGTCTTCTTCGGCGCTGGCTTCAGCAGCGCATCGCAGGTGGCGCGCTGGCTGTCGCCATCGGGCAGCTGCCGGCAGGCGGCGTCGAGCTGCGCCTGCAGCCGCTTGACCGTCGCGCGCTGGGCGGGCGTGTGCTGCCAGGCCAGCAGCTTGTCGCTGGCGCGCTGCAGCGAGCGGCCGCTGCGCTCGTAGAAGGCGCCGGGTTGCCCGGCCGCTTCGGTGAACAGCTGCTGCGCGGCGCGTTCGATGCGCGCATCGTCCTGCGGCGACAGGTCGACCAGTGCCGCCAGGTAGCGCGCCCCCCATTGCAGCCGCGTCGCCGGGCCCTCGCTCTTGTCGAACGAGGCCTCGTACCAGTTGAGCGCGCCGGCCGTGTCGCCGCGCTTCTTCGCGTTGGCGGCCAGCCCGAGCATCAGGTAGTACGGCGAATGGCTCTTCGCGAGGTTGGCCTTCAGCAACGCGTCCGATTCGTCCAGCAGCCCGGCCATCTCCAGCAGGTCGGCCGCACTGGTGATCACCGCCTGGCGTTCGTAGCCGTCGGTGATCTCGCGGTCGAGACGGGCCGACTGTTCGCGCACCTCGGCCAGCAGCGCGTCGGGCAGCGCCGGCGTCGCGTCCTTCGCGAGATCGATGCGGGCCAGGTCGACGCGCGCGATCAGCGCGGTCAGCCGGTCGGCGCGCGACAGCGTGGCATCGGCCTGCAAGCCCTTCAGCGCGCTGTCGAAGGCGGCCAGCAACTGCGGGCGCTGCGGCGTCTTCGGCGCCGCCAGCACCCGCACCAGGTCGGCGGCGCTGACGGTCAGCACGTCCATCTGCGCGCGGGCGGCGGCCGGGTCGGCCAGCAGCGCGAGCGCGCGTTCGCGGTCGGCCGGCGTCGCCTTCACCTGCGCCGCGTCGCCGGCGGTCAGCGCCTTCAGCAGCAGGCGCTGCGAGGTCTCACGCTGGTCGGCCGGGCAGCCCTGCGCGAGCTGGCGCAGCGCCGCGACCGACTGCGCCTTCGGCAGCACCTGCTGCTCGTCGGTCTCCCAGGAGTAGAACGCCAGCAGCTTCCAGTCGTTGGCCGACAACCCGGCGCCACCGGCGCGCGCCTCGGCGAGCACCGCCTTCACCGGCCGCTGCGCGCTGATGCCCAGCGTCAGCACCTGCGTGTACTGCGCGGCGTCGACCTCGCCGGGCAGGCGCGTCACTTCGGCGCCAGCCGGGTTGAACAGCAGCATCGTCGGATACCCGCGCACCGCGAAGCGGCTGCCGAGCTTCTGTGCCCCGGGGCTGTCGCCGTCGATGTAGACCGGCACGAAGGCGCGCGAGCGCTCGATGAAATCCTGCCGGTTGAAGAGCGTGGCCTTGACCTGGTTGCACGGCGGGCACCACTTCGCGCCCCAGTAGACGAAGACCGGCTTGTTCGCGGCCTTCGCGTCGGCGAACGCGGCATCGACGTCGGCGTCGCTGGCGGCCTGGCGCCACGCGATCCCGGGCGCGTCGTGCGGCGCGCTGGCCGCAGCGGCGGCGGTGACGACTGGGGCGGCGGCGGGGGCGGGCGGCGCTTCCTGTCGGGAGCAGGCGGCCAGCAGGGCCAGCAGGGTCAGGATCGCGAAGGGCGGGTGGGTTCTCATCGGCATCTCCCGGGGCGCAAGGCAGCCAGTGTGGCGCATCCGCGAAGGACGATCTTCGAAAACCGATCGACCTTATTCGCCTGGCGACGAAGGCTCGCCGCCCAGGTGCCCCTGCGCATCGTCGTCGTGCCAGCCGTCCAGCGGCGTCGCGCGCGCGAGCGCCATCCACAGGTGGAAGGGCATGCGCATCGGCCGCCGCGGTGCCGCGCGTTCGACGTCGAGCGTGCCGCTGCGCGCCACCAGCACGCCGCATTCGGGCGGGATCTCGTCGGCGCGCGCGATGCCCTCGGCCAGCACGTACCAGCACTCGCTGCTCAGCTGCAGGTAGGCCGCGCGCTTGGCGGCGCGGCGCAGGTCCGACAGCAGGTCGCTGCGCTGCACCTTGACCTCGTGCACGATCGGTTCGAGGTAGGCCTCGACGGTGGTGTGGCGGATCGAGAACACGTCCGGCATCGCCATCACCCAGCCGTCGTCGACCTTCGCACGCACCGACAGCCCGCGCCAAGCCAGGCGGCCGGCGCGCGTCATCTCGCGGGCCACGCGCTCCACCAGCTGCTCGTGCGCGTCGCGGCGCGCACGGTTGCGCTGCAGCGTCTCGGCCAGCACCGCGATGCCGGCCTCGGTGACGCGCAAGGTCTCGTGGCCCGAGGCCTGCAGCACCCGTTCGAGCAGGCCGAGGAACAGCAGTTCGACCTCGACCAGGTCCTGGCACGGCCAGCCGGCCGAGCGCCAGACCTCGCGCAGGCGGCGGCGGTGCACGGCGGTCAGCAGGTGGGCGGCCTGGTTCATGGCAACTTCGTCATTGGCAGGGTCATCGAAGCGGCAGTGTCGACCCCTCGCGCAACGCGTGCAACAGCAGCCGGCCCTTGGCCAGCGTCTCGTCGAGTTCGTCGCGCGGGTCGGAGTCGGCGACGACCGCGCCGCCGACCTGCACCATCACCCGCCGGTCGTGCACGACCGCGGTGCGGATCACCACCGACAGGTCCATGCCGCCGGCCGCATCGAAGTAGCCGATGGCGCCGGCATACGGCCCGCGCCGCACCGGCTCCAGCGACTCGATGACCTCCATCGCCCGCACCTTGGGCGCCCCGGTCATCGAGCCGGGCGGCCAGCAGGCGCGCAGCAGATCGGCGGTGCCGGCGCCGTCGCGCAGCCGCGCGCGCACCGTCGACACCATCTGGAACACGCTCGGGTGCGCCTCGATCTCGAACAGGCCGTCCACGCGCACGCTGCCGACCTGCGCGACGCGGCCCAGGTCGTTGCGCATCAGGTCGACGATCATCAGGTTCTCGGCCCGGTCCTTCACGCTCGCGGCCAGCGCTGCGCGCTGCTGCGCATCGGCCGGCGCGTCGGCGCCGCGGGCGCGCGTGCCCTTGATCGGCCGCGCGCTGACCTCGCGGCCGTCCAGCCGCAGGAAGCGCTCCGGCGACACGCTCGCGATGGCCCCGTGCGGCAGCGGCAGGTAGGCGGCGAACGGGGCCGGGTTCAGCGCGGTCAGCGTGCGGTACAGCGCGAACGGGTCGCCGTCGAAGCGGCCTTCGAGGCGGTGCGACAGATTGGCCTGGAAGAGGTCGCCGCGCGCGATCAGCTCGAGCACCTCGCGCACCTGCTGCAGGTAGCGCGGGGCCGGCGTGCGCGATTGCAGCGCGCCGGCCTGGAACTGCGTCGCCGCCGGCGCCGGACCGGCGGCGGCGTCGAGCAGCGCATGCCAGGCGTCGTCGCGCGCATCGGTCAGGCCGGGCCAGTGGCTGCGGCAGGCGTGCCAGCGCTGCGTCGCCGGGTCATGGGCCAGCACCTGGTCGCACAGCAGCAGGCGCATCGCCGGCAGCGCGGGGTCGATGGCTGCCTGCACTGGCAGCCGCTCGACATGGCGCGCCATGTCGTAGCCGAGCCAGCCCAGCCAGCCGCCGGCGAAGTCGAGCCCGGCGGGCCGTGCGCCGGCCGGCAGCGCGGTGCGGGCCAGCACCTCGCGCAGCGCGTCGAACGGGTCGCTCCAGCGCTGCAGCACGCGGCCCTGCGGATCGCGCAGCCAGGTGGCCTGCGCATCGGTCTCCAGCACCGCGGCCGGCGGCCCGGCCAGGTACGACCAGCCCGCCTGCCCCGGCATCGGCTTGCTGCTCTCCAGCAGCGCGGCCGGTCCGCGCGCCAGCACGCGGCCGCAGAGGGCTTGTGGGGTGGCTGCCAGCGGCAGGGTTAGGATGCTCGAACCGGAATCAGCCACGCAGTACACGCACAGGACACAGGGCGCATGAGTGTAGAGCGGCAACTTTTCCCTCCGACGGCGCGGCACGAGTCGCTGCGCCGCCTGCTGCTGGCGCAGGACGGCTCCACCACCCGCACCTGCTCGGCGATGTGCGGCCTGCCGGTGCAGGTGCTGCTGCACCACCAGCACCGCACGGCCGAGGTGCCGCGCACGGTGGCCGAGCAGCTTGGCGGCACGTCGTGGCTGGAGCGGGTGACGAGCCTGGTGGCCGGCGGCCAGGTGTTGATGGACAACCTGTCGTACACCCGCCTCGACGCGGTGCCCGACTGGTTCCTGAGCGGCCTCGACGAAGGCGCGGCGCCGATCGGTCACCTGCTGGCACGGCTGTTCGTGCAGCGCCAGGCCATCGAGAGCGAACCGGCGCTCGAAGCCGGGCTGTGGAGGGTGGTCGGGCTGCCGGACTCGCGGGCGAGCCGGGCCTACCGCATCGTCACGCCCGAGGGCCCGCTGATGCTGATCTTCGAGGTGTTCCGCGGCGGACTGGTGCCGCAGCCCGAGCCGGCGCTCAGCTGATCGCTCAGCGCCTCACAGGCTGATGAACGGCCGCTCGCGCATCCACTTCGTCGCGACCCACTTCTCGCCGGCCCGCACCGGCCGGCTCGCATGCAGCGAGCGCTCGTCGGCCCCGTCGTACTCGAAGACCACTGCGTTGCCGCGCTGCGGCGTGACCTGCCAGCCGCGTTCCGGAAAGTCGGTCTCGCCGCCGTCCGCCACGTCGTTCAGGTAGCACACCAGCGTGCTGATGCGCTGGCCGCTGCGGGCGATCGACGCGCGGTTGGCGTCGTTCGACGGCTGCAGGAAGTCGAAGTGCGGCGCACTGCCGGCGCCCACCGGATAGTGCAGCAGCTGCAGCCCTTCGCCGTGCGACACCGGCAGCCCCATCAGCTCGGCCAGCCGCCGGTCGATCTGCGCGATCAGCGGCGTCTCGGCCGGCCGGAAGAACATGCCGAGGCTGCCGCGCAGGCCGCTGGCCACGTCGCGGCCGCTCACCGGGTCGACCAGCGTCGACGGCTTCAGCCGCGGGCGCGCCAGCGCGATCAGCGCCTCGCATTCGGCGCCGTCCAGCACGTCCTGCAGCACCGCGAGCAGCGGCGCGCCGGTGCGCATCGCGACGCGGATGCGGCGGTCGTGGGTCTGGACCGCCGGGCCCTCGGCCAGCCGCGCACCGGGCACGACCGTGCCGACCTCGACCGTGTCGACAGGGAAGGGCTCGCCGCGTTCGCGTGCCCGCACGAACGCGTCGACGATGGCCTGCGCAGCCGCCGGTGCCACCTGCCGCTCGCGCATCGCGTCGACCAGCGCGGCCGGCGGCTGCCCCTGCGCCAGGTGCTGCGCGACCCATTCGCCGAGCGCCGGCGCAAAGCGCAGCTGTGACGTCATCAGTGCCGTCATGGGCCCGGCAGGTCCACCGCGACCCAGCCCTGTTCGGTGCGCACGAAGTTCTCCTCGAGCTGCGCGGTGCCGGCCCCGCGCACCACGCCGGCGACGACCGGGAACACTTTCTGGATCTCGCCGTCGCGCGTCCACGGCGCCGCGTCGACTTGGTAGGTGTAAGTCACGCGGGCGTGCGTGTCCGGCCCGCGCTCGCCCCGGTCGAGCGTCCAGCCGACGACGCGGTCCAGCGACAGGTGCGCGGCGCAGAAGTCGCGCGTCTTCGCGTCGCGCTGCACCAGGTAGCGCTGGCCGGCCTCGGTGAGCTCGAAGCGGCGCACCTTCATCGCGTGCTTCGTGCCTTCGTCGTCGACCACGACCTCGGCCACGCCGGAGCGGACCAGCCCGAGCCGTTCCAGCGCCGGCATCTGCAGCGCGTTGCGGCCGCCGACGTCGATCTCGTGCTGCGTCACGTCGATCGGCCAGGCGGACTTGCCCAGGCACAGGTCGCCGCGCTTGGCCAGGTAGGTGGTCATTGCGGCGGTGAACGTGGCCTGGTCGGGCGCCGGGTGGCAGCCGGCAATGGCGAGCACGGCGCCCATCAGCGCGATCAGTCGACAGGTGAGCGGGTTCATTGCGTGCAGGGTCCGGTGGAAGCGGGCGCCGCCGGCGGCTGGTAGCCGTCGGTCAGCGTGTTCAGGAAGCAGATCAGGTCGGCGATGTTCTGCTCGCTCATCGGCGGCGCGCTGTGCGCCTTGCGGCCGTCCAGCGGCATCTGGGTGTCGATGTTGGCGACGAACTGCGGCGGCAGGTCGTCGTATTTCTTCACCTGGCCGCCAACGTACTGCGTCTTCACGAGGCCGTAGCTCGGGAAACCGGCGTCCGGCACGGCCTTCGGCCGGCCGCCGACGGTCGGGTACCAGATCTCCGGCAGCGTGTCGCGCGTGTTGTAGAAGCGGATCACCTGCTCCAGCGAATGCATCACGCCGTTGTGGAAGAAGGCCTGGCGCGTGGCCACGTTGCGCAGCGTCGGCGCCTTCACCATGCCGCAGAAGGTGTTGCCGGCGGCCGGCGGGTGGTCGGTGCGCAGCGGCCCGCACAAGCCGGTGTCCGCATAGGCCGGGTCGGCATTGGCCGGGATCGCCGGGTTGCGCGGCACGCCGATCGCCTCGTACGAGAAGTCGGTGAACAGCGCCGAGCTGCCGTTCAGGCCCGCGCCCTGGTAGTGGCACGACGCGCAGTTGCCCACCTGCGGGTCGGCGAACACCTTGAAGCCGCGCACCTCGGCCGGCGTCAGCGTGCCGCCGATCTTGTTGCCGGCGTACAGGTCGTACTTGCTGGAGTACGGGTGGAAGCTGCGGTCTTCGAGCTGGTAGGCCTGCAACGCAAGGCCGGCCTTCGCGAATGCGCTGGTCGGGTCGGCAAACGCGTCGGCGCCGAAGGCCTGGCGGAACAGGTCGGCATACGCGCCGGCCTTCAGCTTCGCGACGACGGCGGCGCCGTCGGCATTGGCCATCTCGTTGGCGGCCAGCAGCGGCATGGTCGCCTGCTCGGCGAGCGTCGCCGCGCGGCCGTCCCATGCGAAGCCGCCGCCCGGGCCGGGCACGCTGATGCCGTCGGGGTTGTCGAGCAGGTCGGCATACGGCGGCGTCACCTCCTTGTAGCGAAGCGACGGCACCGCGCGGGTGCCGGCGGCCTTCAGGTCGGCGCCGCCGAACTGCACCGCCAGGTCGTTGGCCGGTGCGTGCGCATGCCGCGGGTCGTGGCAGCTCGCGCAGGCGAGCTGGCCGGAGCCGGACAGCGTCGTGTCGAAGAACATCTTCTCGCCGACCTGCGCGGCCAGGCTGAGGGAGGAGGGCGGGCTGGCGGTGCTCGGGGTCGCGGCGGCGCCCCGGGCCGGGCCGGCATTCGGCGCGCCGCCGTCGCCGCAGGCGGCCAGCGCGAGGGCCGCGGCCCATGCCGCGGCCCGGTGGAACGAGGTGATCTGCATGATGACGGTGCCGCCGGCCACGGGGCGTCCCGCGGCCGGCGGCTTCGGCCTTATTTCAGCGACCAGACGTTGGTCTGCACGGCATCCGGGCCGATCTGGGCCGCGGTCGTCACGTCCGCCGACTGCTTCGCGGTGTAGCCGGCCGGCGCGACGAAGGCGTGGTTGATCGGGCGCACCGCGTCGAAGTGGGTGTCGGCGCTGCCCGCGAATTCCGGCAGGTTCATGATGTTCGCCGCGATGAACCGCTCGGTGTACTTCGAGCGGTTCATGTACGACGCATCGACCGCCGGGTCGGCCAGCTGGAACATGTCCTGGAAGGTCCGCACCAGCGAGAAGTGGCTGTACGCGTCGTTGTCGCTGACGCCCTTCGGGGCCGACGCCTGGTTGCTCAGGATGCCGAAGATGCTCTGGCCGTGCCCGCGGTTGCCGCGCGTGTAGTTGTTGATCGTCGCATCGGGCGTGAAGCTGCCGTCGGCGTTCTGCTTCAGCGGCTTGGCCACCGTGCTGTTCGCCACGTTCCAGCCGCAGCAGGAGTTGAAGCCGCTGGTCGCATTGCCCTCGTCGAACATCAGCACGATGGCCACCCGCTTGGCCGGGTTCTTCCAGACCGGCGAGTCCTGGATGCGCTTGACCAGCGCGTCGACGTAGTTGTCGCCGCGCGCGATGATCGCGCCGCCGGTCGCGGTCGGCACGTTGTTGGCGACGCTGCTGCAGTCGCTCGCGGTGACGCCGGTGGCGCCGCCGGCCACGCTGCCCTTGACCGTGATGCCGTGCATGTCGTCGCACTGGTCGGGCACCAGGAAGTTCAGCGTGCCGATGTGGCCACTGGCGAGGTCGGTGCCGAGCTGGTCGACGTCGTAGTTCGCCGGCACGGCGTAGGCGGTGCTGTTCTTCATCACCGCATCCCACTGGCCGCCGCCCATCGTGCGGTTGCTGTACTTCCATTCCGGCGCGCTGCGCACGTTCTGGTAGGCCATGCCCGGGTGGTGCTTGGTCTTGTACAGGCCGGCCGGCAGCGGCAGCGCGAGGCCGGCAGTGCCGATCTGCGCGGTGTTGTTGGCGAGCGTGCCCGGTGCGTAGACGTGGTCGGCCGCGATCACCGCGGCATCGGCGACGCTGTCGGTGCGGTAGTCCTGGCCCGGGTTGATCGACTCGTTGTAGGTGCGCCAGGTCAGGCCGGCCGCGCTCAGCGCGTTGAACAGGTTCGGCGCGGTGATGTTGTGGTTGACGCCGACGGCCTGCGTGCAGGTCGCGGCGAACGGCGAGTTCTGCAGGCCGGTCTGGGTCTTGTCCGGCAGCGGCAGGTCCTTGACGGCGTTGTCGCCGGTGGCGTCGCAGTTCCACTGGCTGTCGTCGGTGATGCCGAAGTCGTCGGCGCCGCCGAGCGCGGTGTAGTTCGGCTCGCTCGGGTTGCCGGTCGCGTAGTACGAGGTCAGCTGGTTGCCGGCCTTCAGCAGCGCGTTGATCTTCGGCGCGAACGGCGAGCCGGCGATCGACAGCGTGGCCTTGTTCTCGAGCATCACGACGAACACGTGGTCGTAGCGCGGCACGCCTTCGAGGTTGAAGGCGGCCTGCTCGGCCTGCGCGAAGGTGATCTTCGCGCGGGTGTCGTCGCCGGCCGGGGCGGTGGCCTGCGTCACGTTGGCGGCGCCCTTCAGGCGCGGGTCGCCGCCCGGCACGGCCAGCGCGTCGGGGTACAGGTCGCCGCGGTCGAGCTTGGTGATCGCGAAGGTGAAGCGGTTGTCGAGCACCTTCGATTCGGCCAGCATCGCGGCCTGGTCGGCGCCGGTCACGACGTTGACGTCGGCCAGCAGGTTCGCGGCGGTCACGCCGATGCGGCCGGCGAGGTTCTGCTTCTCGGCGGCATAGGTGCTGCCGTTGGCTTCCATCGTGCGCAGCACTTCGGACGACAGCGGGCTGATGACGATGCTGCCGGCGGCCTGCTCGATCACCTGGTCGAGCGACGCGCGCAGCACGTCGCGGCTGGCGACCTTGGCGCCGCTGGCGGTGTTGGTGGCATCGGTGCCGATGTCGGCGATCAGCGCCGCCTGGGTGGCCATCGGGATCGTGAACCTGCCGTTCGCGTCGGTGGTGACCGGGTTCTCGCCGGCATCGCAGACGCCGTTGGCATTGGCGTCGACGCAGACCTTGGCACCCTGGTAGTACGAGGCCTTGATGGTCGGGTCGGTGGCGCTGCCGGCGACGAACTGCGTCGCGGTGACGACGCCGCTGACGGTGGGCGTCGGTGCGGGCGCGGGCGCCGGCGACGAGCTGTCGCTGCCGCCGCAGGCCGCGAGCACGGCGGCGGCGAGCAGGGTCAGGGAGGCGGTGCGGGACGTCGAGAAGGCTGGTGCGGTGATGATGCTTCGCATGGCGGGGTCCGGAGGGTGGTGAGCGCGGCGGACTCTAGGCAGCGCAGATGACGGATCGGTGTCAGGAGCCGCCTCCATCGGCGCGCCGGAACGCGCCAGCCCGCATGGCGGCTCGCTCCGCGGGGCTTCGTAAAGTACTGTCGTCGGCCCATGTCGTCACATGTCGCACCGCAGTGCGCCGCCGGCAAGCGGGACGTCGCGCCTGGCCGTTGCACCCGGTGCCGCCCGGCGTGTCCATGCGGCCAAGCCCTGAGCCGGCCCGCAGCGCGGATCGCTAGCATGGGCCGACCGCTTCGCACCCACCCATGACCCCCCAATCCGTGCCCTATCCCCACCTGCTGAACCCCCTCGACCTCGGCTTCACGACGCTGCCCAACCGCGTGCTGATGGGCAGCATGCACACCGGCCTGGAAGACGGCCGCAAGCACTTCCCGGCGATGGCCGCGTTCTTCGCCGAGCGCGCGCGTGGCGGCGTCGGGCTGATGGTGACCGGCGGCTTCGCCCCCAACATCGCCGGCTGGACCAAGCCGTTCGCCGGCATGCTGGCCAGCAGCGGCGCGGCACGCCGCCATCGCGAGGTGACGGACGCGGTGCATGCCGAAGGCGGCCGCATCGCGCTGCAGATCCTGCACACCGGGCGCTATGGCTACCACCCGTTCTGCGTCGCGCCGTCGCGCATCCAGTCGCCGATCTCGCCGTTCACCCCGCGCGAGCTGTCGGCGCGCGGCATCGAGCGGCAGATCCGCGCTTTCGTGCGCTGCGCGCTGCTGGCACGCGAGGCCGGCTACGACGGTGTCGAGATCATGGGCAGCGAGGGCTACCTGATCAACCAGTTCCTCGCGACGCACACCAACCAGCGGCGCGACGACTGGGGCGGCAGCTACGAGAACCGCATGCGGCTGCCGGTCGAGATCGTGCGCCGCGTGCGCGAGGCGGTCGGGCCGGATTTCATCCTGATCTACCGGCTGTCGATGATCGACCTGATCCCCGACGGCAGCAGCTGGCCCGAGGCGGTGGCGCTCGCGAAGGCGGTCACGCAGGCCGGCGCGACGATCCTGAACACCGGCATCGGCTGGCACGAGGCGCGCGTGCCGACCATCGCGACCAGCGTGCCGCGCGGTGCGTTCGCATCGGTCACGCAGACGATGCGCCGCGCGCTGCGTGACGCAGGATTGACGATCCCGCTGGTCGCGAGCAACCGCATCAACACCCCTGAGGTGGCCGAGCAGGTGCTGGCCGACGGCTGCGCCGACCTGGTGAGCCTCGCGCGACCGCTGCTGGCCGATCCGGAGTTCGTCCGCAAGGCGGCGGCCGGGCGGCCGCAGGCCATCAACACCTGCATCGCCTGCAACCAGGCCTGCCTGGACCACGCCTTCAAGGCGCAGCTCGCGACCTGCCTCGTCAACCCGCGCGCGGCGCGCGAGACGGTGCTGGTGCAGCGGCCGGCGCGGCAGCGCCGCCGCGTCGCGGTGGTCGGCGCCGGGCCCGCCGGGCTGGCGGCGGCCTGCACGCTGGCCGAGCGCGGCCATGCGGTCGACCTGTTCGATTCGGCGGCCGAGATCGGCGGGCAGTTCAACCTCGCGCGGCGCGTGCCGGGCAAGGAGGAGTTCAGCGAGACGCTGCGTTACTTCGGCCAGAGGCTGCAATCGGCCGGCGTCGTGCTGCACCTGAACACGCGGGCGACGGCCGGCCTGCTGGTGGCCGGCGACTACGACCGCGTGCTGCTCGCCACCGGCGTGACGCCGCGCGACCCGAAGATCCCAGGCCAGGACCTGCCGCACGTGCTGAGCTACCTCGACGTGCTGTTGCAGCGCAAGCCGGTGGGCGACAAGGTCGCGGTGATCGGCGCCGGCGGCATCGGCTTCGACGTCGCCGAGTTCCTGGTCACGCCGCCGGGGGCGTCGCCGACGATGCATCTGTCCGAGTGGCGTGCCGAATGGGGCGTTGCCGATCCGGCCGAGGTGCGCGGCGGCGTGGTGCCGCCCCGGCCCGCCGCGCCGGCGCGCCAGGTGGTGCTGCTGCAGCGCAAGACGGGCAAGCTCGGCAAGGGGCTGGGCAAGACGACCGGCTGGATCCACCGGGCGGCGCTGCAGATGAAGCAGGTCGAGATGATCGGCGGCGTCAACTACGAACGCATCACGCCGCAGGGCCTGTTCGTCACGCACGGCGAAAAACGGCTCGACGGCCAACTGATCGAGTGCGACACCGTCGTGCTGTGCGCCGGCCAGGTGCCGTTGCGCGAGCTGCTGGAGCCGCTGCGCGCCTCGGGGGTGGCCACTGACTTGATCGGTGGCGCCGACGAAGCGAACGAATTGGACGCGAAGCGCGCCATCGACCAAGGCACGCGGATTGCCCTGGCGTTGGAATGAGCCGTCTGTTGCGCACCGCCTTCGTCAGCCTGCTGTTCTGCCTCACCGGGCTGGGCGGTTGCGCCAGCCTGCCGCCGCCGCAGCCGCGCCCGGCGGTGCAGGCGTTGGCCGATCCGGAAAGCACCGCGCTCGGCAAGCTGGTCGCCGCCGCCGCGCCGGCGCCCGGCATCTCGGGCTTCCGGGTGCTGGCCTCGGGCGACGATGCCTTCGCCGCGCTGACCGCGCTGGCCGACCGCGCACAGAAGACGCTGGACCTGCAGTACTACCTGATCCACAGCGACGAGTCGTCGCGCGCGCTGATGCAGCGCGTGCGCGCGGCCGCCGACCGCGGCGTGCGCGTGCGGCTGCTGCTCGACGACCTGAACACCGCCGGCCAGGACGACGCGCTGATGCGGCTGACGCGGCACCCGCGCATCGAGGTGCGGCTGTACAACCCGTTCCCGTCCGGCCGCATGGCCACGATGAGCCGCGTGATGGCGTCGCTGACCGACATCGGCCGCATCAACCACCGCATGCACAACAAGATGTTCGTCGCCGACAACGCGCTCGCGGCGACCGGCGGGCGCAACCTCGGCGACGCCTACTTCGTGCAGAGCGCGCAGAGCAACTTCCTCGATGTCGACGTGCTGGTGGCCGGGCCGGCGGTGCGCGCGCTGTCGGCGGTGTTCGACGGCTTCTGGAACGACCCGCTGGCCTACCCGATCGACGTGGTGACCGGCGCACCGCCAGCCGTGGCCAGCGAAGCCCCGGCGCCCGACCATCCGGCCAGCGCGCTGGCCGGCGAAGCGGCGGCCTCGGCGCCGGCGATCGTCACGAGCGCCGCGAAGTCGCCGCTCGGCAGCGAGCTGGCGCGCAACCAGCTGAAGCTGGTGTGGGCGCCGTCGCGCGTGCTGGCCGACAAACCGACCAAGGCCAGCGCGCCGACCGACGCCGAGCAGCCGGCATCGCCGCACGAGGTGATCAGCGACGACGTCGAGGGCCTGCTGCGCGGCGCGCGCAGCGAGGTGCTGCTGATCTCGCCGTACTTCGTGCCGGGCGCGCGCGGCATGGCGCTGATCGACGACCTGAAGCGCCGCGGCGTGCGGCTGCGCGTGCTGACCAACTCGCTGGCCACCACCGATGCGCCGGCGGTGCACACCGGCTATGCGCGCTACCGCGAGCCGATGCTGAAGGCCGGCGTCGACCTGCGCGAGCTGCGCGTGCACCTGGACCTGCCGCGCAGCAAGGTCGGCTCGTTCGGCTCGTCGCAGGCGTCGTTGCATGCCAAGGTGCTGGTGATCGACCAGCGCGACGTGCTGATCGGCTCGATGAACATGGACCCCCGCTCGGCCCGGCTGAACACCGAGATGGGCGTGGTGATGCACAGCCCCGAGATCGCGCGCCAGATGCTGCAGCTCTACGACGAGGTCGCCAGCGCCAACAGCTACCGGCTGTCGTTGGATCCGGACGGCCGGCTGCTGTGGACCCTGTCGCCGCCCGGCGGCGCGCCGCAGGTGCTGGACAGCGAACCCGAGGCGAGCCTGTGGCTGAAGCTGACAGTGAAGCTGCTGTCGCCGTTCGCGCCGGAGGAAATGTTGTGAACACGGGAATCCGCGGCCGAAATTCACGCTGACTTCACGACCGCATCACCTGTCCCGCTTGCGGCACTGAGATGATGCCGCCCGTGCGCCGTCGACGGCATGGCGCGGATGGGCGAGGGGGAACCCGTGGGATTGAATCGAAAACAGTGGGCCGGCATCGCCGTGGCCACGGTGCTGGTGGCCGGCGGGATCGTCGCCGCGACGATCGGCTGGGGACGCTACGGCGGCAGCATCAATGCGCTGAACGTCGACCTGGAGCACCCGCAGGCCTATGTGTCGACGCCGGCGCTGTCGAAGCTGCCGCGCGACCTGATCAAGGCGCCGGTGCTGCGCGACGTGCTGACCGAGGACTTCGCGTTCTACTACGAGGAGCATGAAAGCCGGCTCGGCCTGCAGGGCGCGCTGAAGCGCATCGCGTTCGAGCACGACACCACGCTCGGCGACAAGCTGATCGCGCTGGCGCTCGACGAGCCGGCCGAGATGGCCTTCTGGACCGATGCCAAGGGCGCGCCGCGCCACTGGGTGATCGCGATGACGCGCGGCGTGCTGGCCCGCACGCTGCAGGGCGCGGCCGCGCTCGCCACCAACGACCGCCAGTTCAGCGTGATCGACCAGGTCCGCGTCAACGGCGACACGCTGCCGGTCTACGCGCTGACGCTGTCGTCGCGCCGCACGCTGGCGCTGGTCGCGCAGGGCAACCGCGTCGTCGTGCTGAGCGACCCCGGCCTGCTGTTCGACGCCGAGCGCAAGGCCGATGCGCATTCGCGCGACATCGTCGGCGCGCTGCTGTCGGCCGATGCGCAGGCGCAGGCGGTGTACCGCCGCGGCTTCGGGCTCGGCGACGCGACCGCCAGCGGCAACGGGCACACCCTGGTCGCCGACGCGCGGCTGATGTCGTTCGGCTACCAGCACTTCTTCCCCGGCCTGCGGGCCCTGCGCTTCGACATCGCGCCCGGCGGCGCGGTGCTGTCGACGAAGCTGCGCGTCGACGGCCTGGCGGCGCTGCCGGCCGCACCGGCCGATCGCCAGCTGTGGTCCGCGCTGCCGGCCAACCCGGCCGCCTGCACGCTGCTGCCGGCCGACTGGACGCGTGCGCGGGCGGTGTCCGGCGCGGCCGGCTGGCCCGCGCTGGCCGACCAGCTCGACGGGCCGGCGGCGATCTGCTGGTACCCGCGTTCGCAGTTCCACACGCCGCTGGTCGTCGCGCAGTTGAGGGAAGGCGCGGCCGACCCGTCGGCCTCGCTCGATGCGCTGACCGGCTGGCTGCTGCCCGCCAAGGCGGCCGCGCTGACGCCGGCCGCGCGCACCGGCGCGCAGCGCTGGCAGCGCGAGGTCGCCGCACCGTGGGGCCCGCATGGCGACGCGGCCGCGACCACCTACCGGCCGACGCTCGCGCGCCAGGGCCGCTGGCTCACGTTCTCGCCCGACGAGGCGCTGGTCGAGCAGGCGCTCGATGCGCAGGCGCGCCGCTTCCCGAGCGTCGCCGACAGCCTGCCGGCCGGGCCGGCGACGCTGGCGGTGGTCGCGCCGCGCCAGGTGGCCGAGCTGGCCCGGCGCGAGGCCTTCGAGGTGCTGCCGCCGGAGCAGGAGCTGTTCCGCCGCGCCGCCGAACGCCAGCTGGTGCCACGCCTCGACGCGCTCGGCAAGCTGCCGACGGCGCGCGCGGTGGCCGCCGGCAAGCCCGACGCCGAAGGCTGGGTCGCGCTCGACTGGCAGCCGTTCCCGTTGGCGGCTGCGAAGGCCCGCTGATGGACGCCGCCCCGTTCACCCGGCGTGCGCTGCTGCTGGCCGGTGCGCTGCTCGCGACCGGCAGCCGCGCGGCGCCGGCGCGCCTCGACCGCGCGCAGTCGCAGCGCTTTCGCGACTGGATGACGCTGCTGATCCACGCGCAGATCGAGCGCGGCCCGACGCCGCGCTGGACGCACCGCGACTGCGCCGGGCTGGTGCGCTTCGCGGTCGCCGAATCGCTGCGCGAGCACGACCTGGCCTGGCGACGCGCCAACGGCCTGCTCGGCATGCGCTTGCCGCCGGACCTCGAGGCCGGCGACGCGCAGCCGCTGCGCCATGCCTGGCGGCGCGTCGACGGCACGCGCGACGCCTTCGTCGGAGCGCTCGAACTGGTGCAGGAGAACACCCGCCCGGTCGCACGCCAGCTGACGCAGGCGGTGGCCGGCGACCTGCTGTTCTACGACTTCGGCGACGAGCAGCACCTGATGGTCTGGATGGGCCGCTACATCGCGTACCACACCGGCCGCATCGAAGCCCACGACAACGGCCTGCGCGCGGTGCGCGCCGACCAGCTCCTCGGATGGAAGGACACGCGCTGGCGGCCTTCCGACGACAACCCCAACTTCTCGGGCGTCCATCGACTGGCGTTCCTCGCATGAAGCACCTGCACAAGATCTCCTGGCCCGCCTTCGCTCTGGCGGCGTTGCTCGCGTTGGCGCCGGTGGCGCCGGCCGCGCCGCCGGCCGGCCCGGTGCCGCTGCCCAATGCCTGGGCGCCGTTCGCCGGCGAGCCGTTCTTCCTGCTGTCGGACGCGACCTTCGGCAGCGCCGATGTCGCGAAGGTGCGGCTCGAGGTGAACTCGCCACAGATGCTGGAGCAGGCCGGCGGCGTCGACGTGCTGGTCTACCGGATCCCGCAGCCGCTCGAGTTCCTGCAGCGCCAGAAGAACCTGCACCGCGTGCAGGTCGATGCGCGGCCGGCCGAGCCGGGGCTGTCGAACACGCTGACCCACCTGTGGGACAACTGGGCCGTCAAGTCGCGCCTCGCGTGGCAGAAGCTGTTCTCCAGCGACGCACGCCAGGCCGTCACCGCGCAGGCGCCGGCGCTGAAGACGCCGCCGGCGCTGACGAAGCCGTCGAGCTTCGAGGAGCCGCCGCAGTTCAAGCCGATCGCCGGGCTGGCGGTCATCGAGCGCTTCCGCTACCCGGTGCAGGCGGCCAAGCCGATCGAGCCGCCGAAGGACCTGAAGCTCGCCGGCAGCAGCAGCGAATTCATCAACCCGTCGCAGGGCAACGTCTGGGTGCCGATCGGCCAGCGCGCGCCGGGGCTGTACCTGGTCGAGGCGATCGCCGGCCAGCACCGCGCGACGACGCTGCTGTTCGTCAGCGACACCGTCGCGCTGACCAAGGTGTCGGGCGAGCAAATGCTGGTGTGGGCCGCGCAGCGCGGCGACGGCGCCGCGGTGCCGAAGACCCGCGTCGTGTGGACCGACGGAATCGGCGTGCTGAAGAGCGGCGCGGCCGATGCGCAGGGGCTGGTGCGGCTCGACCGCAAGGCGCCGGAGCAGACCTATGTGTTCGGCGAAGACCCGGCCGGCGGCGTCTTCATCTCCGAGAACTTCTACTACGACAGCGAGATCTATGCGGCCAAGGTCTATGCCGTGACCGACCGCCCGCTGTACCGCCCGGGCGACTGGGTGCAGGTCAAGGTGACCGGCCGCGAATTCCGCAGCGCGCGCGAATCGGTGAGCCTGAAGGATGGCCCGCTGGCGCTGCAGGCGCTGGACCCGGCCGGCCAGGTGATCGCGACGCAGTCGCTGCGCTTCAGCGGCACGCAGGGCGCCGACACCCGCTTCGCGCTGCCCGACAACGCGGCGGCCGGCGGCTACGAGCTGCGCCTGGCGATGGGCGACGATGTCTACACCGCGGCCTTCCGCGTCGCCGACTACCAGAAGCCGCATTTCGAGATCACGCTGCTGGCCGACAAGCCCGGCTTCGCGACCGGCGAGCGCGTCAGCGGCAAGCTGCAGCTGAACTACCCGGACGGCAAGCCGGTCGCCCATGCCCGCGTCAGCCTGACGGCGCGCGCGCAGAAGCTGACGATGGTCGAAGGCGAACTCGACTACGGCGGCCAGTTCCCGCTGAAGTTGACGCAGGACGAGCTGCAGACCGACGGCAGCGGCGTCGCGAGCTTCTCGCTGCCGCCGGCCGACCAGCCGAGCCGCTACATCCTGACCGCGCTCGCGACCGACGGCGCCGCTTGGCGCGTGCGCACGTCGAAGGAGATCCTGGTCGAGCGCGGCAGCGGGTCGTTCAGGCTGACGCCGGACCGCCAGTTCTCGAAGCCCACCGAGCCGGTCGCGTTCACCGTCAGCGCCGGCGCGCAGTCGTCGGCCGATGCGAAGCGCCCGGCGCGCTGGGAATGGCTGCGTCTCGAGAACCGCGCGAAGGAATCGGGGGCGATGCCGTCGGGCGACGTGCTGACGCTGCGCTTCCCGCAGCCCGGCGCGTACACCGTGTCGCTGCGCGATGAACAGGGCCGCCTGGTCGGCGCCGCCAGCCACTGGGTCAGTGGCGACGGGCTGAAGGCGCCCGCGGGCAGCATCACGATGGTGTTCAACCGCGCCGCCTACCGCGCGGGCGACACCGCCGAGCTGCTGCTGAGCTTTCCGGAGCCGATCGACCACGCGCTGCTGACGCTGGAGCGCGACCGCGTCGAAGCGACCGCGGTGCTCGGCGAAGCGGCCGACTGGGTCAGGAGCGAACGCCTCGGCCCGACGCAATGGAAGCTGACGCTGCCGGTGCGCGAGGAGATGAGCCCGAACATGACGGTGTCGGTCGCCTACGTGAAGAACGGCGACTACGTGTTCCAGAACCAGGGGCTGCTGGTCGAGCAGCCGCGCGTCGCGCTGGCGCTGCGCACCGACAAGCCGGTCTACGCGCCGGGCGAGCTGGTCACGGTCGACATCGACACGCGGCTCGGCGGCAAGCCGGTGGCGGCCGAGGTCGCGGTCGGCGTGGTCGACGAGATGATTTACGTGCTGCAGCCGGAGATCGCGCCGGGCATCGAGGATTTCTTCTACCACCCGCGCCGCAACAACGTGCGCACCAGCGCGAGCCTGTCCTTCATCGGCTACGACCTCGCGACCAGCAAGCTCGGCGTGCTGCCATCGTCGCGCCAGGTGAACCAGCGCGCGGTGAAGGTGCTGGAGCGGCCGCGCCGCGACAACGTCGACACGGCGGCCTGGGAGCCGAAGCTGTCGACCGATGCGGGCGGCCATGCGCGCTTCACGTTCCGCATGCCCGATTCGCTGACGCGCTGGCGCATCACCGCGCGGGCGATGCAGGCCGGCGGCGCGGTCGGCCAGCAGGTCGGCTGGGTGCGCTCGGACAAGCCGTTCTACGCGAAGTGGACCAGCCCCGACTGGCAGCGCGAGGGCGACCGCGCGCAGGCGTCGATCGCGCTGTTCAACCAGACCGGCCAGCCGGCGCGCGTCGACTGGGAAGCGCGCGGCGCCGGCGTCGAGCGCAAGGACACGCTGAGCGTGCAGCCGGGCATCAACTTCATCGCGCTGCCGATCGCGGCCGACCGCGTCGGCGCGGCCGGCGTCAGCCTGGTGTTGAAGCAGGACGGCCGCGTCGTCGACCAGCTCGACACCACGCTGCAGCGCCTGCCGGTGGCCTGGCGCGCGCCGCGCGAGCAAGTGCTGGACATGGCGGCCGGCAGCGCGCCGCTGAAGCTGCCGGCGGATGCGACCCGCGTGCGGGTGGCCTTCGCGCAGGACCCGGCGGCCGGTGCGTTCAACCGCTGGATGGAGGAGTTGATCGACTTCCCGTACGGCTGCGTCGAGCAGACGGCGAGCCGCATGCTGCCGCTGTCGATCGCGCTGCAGTCGCTGTCGCCGGCGCAGCAGCCGCTGGCGCCGCAGCTGGTGCAGCGGCTGTCGACGGCGCGCTTGTCGCTCGCGCAGATGGCCGGGCCGCAGGCGCGCTTCGGCTGGTGGGGCCGCGGCATGAGCGACGACGCCTTCCTGACCGCGTATGCGTACTACGCCGACTGGCGTGCGACGCAGGCGCTGCGCACCAGCCTGCCCGACGATCACTGGGAGCGGCTGCTCGACGTGTACGCGAAGGAGGGCAGTGCACTGCCGCCGATCCAGCGCGCGCTGGCGTTGTCGTGGATGCAGGAGATGGGTTTGCCGGTCGGCGCGATGAACGCGAGCCTGGTCGAGCAGCTGGTGGCCGCGAAGGCGCCCGAGGCGGGCCCGGGCGACGCGCAGCGCGGCAGCTGGGCGATGGCCGACGGCGAGGCGGGCGGCGCGCGCGACATCGCGCTGGTGCTCGCCGTCGACACCGCGCAGCGGACCAAGGGCGCGGTCGCTGCCGACCAGCGCGCCGCGGCCGATGCGGCGGCGGCGCGCCTCGGGGTGTCGCCGTCGCCGTTCGTGCAAGCACTGTTGATGGCGACGCGCCGCAGCGGCACCGAGAAGGCCGGCGAGCTGCTCGGCCAGGTGGGCAGTGCGATGCCGACCTTCGACCGCTCGCAGACGCTGTTGTGGCTGCAGCGCGCGCTCGGCCGCAAGCCCGACGGCGCGGCCGATGGCGTCGCGCTGGCTGCGCCGTGGCAGCGCAGCGTCGGCAGCAGCGGCGACGTGGTGTGGACGCTGCCCGCCGGTGCGGCGCTGCCCGAGACGCTGGCCTTGCCGGCCGGCGCGAAGGCGGCCTGGGCCTACGTCAGCTACGAGAGCAGCGAGGCGCAGGCGCCGGTGCTGCCGGTGAGCATCCAGCGCACGCTGTGGCGCGTGGTGACGGCAGCGAAGCCGGCCGCGGCGTCGCAACCCGCCGGCGCGCAGGCCTCCGCCGACAACGCCCGCATGAACGTCACGCTGGAGCGGGTCGAGACCGGCACGCCGCTGGACACCAACACGCTGTACCTGGACCAGGTCACCGTCGGTGCACCGAAGGCGATGCGCTGGGCGCTGCTCGAGGTCGCGTTGCCGCCCGGCGCGGCGGTCGAGGGCAGCACCTGGGGCCTGGACCTGAGCGGCAAGCCGCTGGAGCGCGCGCAGCATGAGCCGACCGCGCAGGGCTATGCGGTGCCGGTCGAGAAGCTGGACGCCGGCGGCTCGGTCACGCTGCGTCACCTGGTGCGCTTTGCGCAGCGCGGCCAGTTCAAGCTGCCGCCGGCGCGCGTGCACCGCATGTACCAGCCCGAGGCGAAGGGCGTCGACACGAGCGGCGCCTGGACGTCCATCGAGGTCCGCTGAAGGCTGCCATGTTCGCGCGTCTGTGCTTCGTCATCGCGTTGTCGTCGGCCGGCGGCGTGCAGGCCGCGCCGGCCGCGCGGCTGGCCTGGCTGCAGGGCGACGCGCTGGTCGCGCTGCAGCGCAGCGGCGACGGCGCGCTGCCGCTCGCATCGGTGCCGCGCACGCCGCTCGGCAGCCTGTGGAAGCTGTTCGTCCACGGCTACCTGGAGGCGCGCGGCGTGCAGGAGCCGGCCTACCGCTGCGAAGCGGCACAGCGCCTGCCGGATGACGACTACTGCTGCGACCCGGGGGTGTCGATCGGGCGCGACGAGGCGCTGGCGCGCTCCTGCGGCCCGTACTTCGAACCGAAGCGGCTGGCGCTGTCGGCCGACGACTGGTCGCGCTTCTGGCGCGACCACGGCGCGCCGGCCTGGCTGCAGCGGCTCGACGCGATGCAGCCCGCCACCGAGCTGGCGGTGCCCGATCTGCTGCACGCGCTGCGCCAGGTGCCGGCGCCGTCGCGCCTCGCGGCACGGCAGGCGCTGCTGCCGCTGGCCACGCGCGACGGCCCGGTGCTGGCCGCGCTCGGCAGCGGGCCGCGCTTCAAGACCTGGTCGTGGCGCATCGACGGCGAACGCGCCGGCGGTGCCGCCGGCTGGCTGGCCGACGGCACGCCGTTCTGGTTCGGCGCGGCCGGCACCAGCCGCACGGCCTTGCGCGCGCAGGCGCCGTGGATCGCGCGGCAGTGGTCGGCGCACGGCCTGGCGGCGCCGCAGGACGATGCCGATGCGCTGGCCGCGCAGCCTTGCATCGACGTGCGCTTCTTCCAGCGCTACCCGATCCAGGCGGTGCTGCGCGCCGACGGCAGCGCGGCGCCGGCCGGTGCATTGATCGGCCGCCACCTGGTGGTGTTCCGCAACGGCACGCAGCTGCCGGTCGACGCACTGCCGGCCCTGCAGCTGCGCCTGGAACGCGATGGCCCGGCGATCGACGCGCGCCTGCCGCTCGAAGACTACGTGGCCCGCGTCGTCGACCGCGAAGGCCGCGCGACGGAGGTCGAGGCGGCCCGTGCGCTGGCCATCGCGGCGCGCAGCTACGTGCTGCAGAACGCACCGCAGGCCGAGGCCTGCCGGCAGATCGCCGACGACAGCCGCACGCAGCGCGTCAGCCCGAACCCGCCGAGCGAGGCGGCTCGCGCCGCGGCGGCCTTCACCGACGGCCTGGTGATCCGCGGCGCCGAGGTGCGCTACCACCTCGACCAGGCCTCGCCCGGCGTGCTGTCGTGGCAGGCCGCGGTCGCCGCGAGCCGGCGCGGCGACGGCTTCGAGACCATCCTGCGCGCCACCTGGCCCGGCATGTCGCTCGCCGGCGCGCAGGCCGCGGCCGACTGCGAGGCGCTGCCGCAGGCCCACGCCTGGCTGCTGCAGCGCCAGCAGCGCTGGCGCGAGCTGCTGCGCCGCGAGGCCGGCTACCAGCCGCTCGGCCCGGCGCTGCGGGTGTGCCAGCTCGCGATGGGCACGCCGCACTCCGACCAGCGGCGGCTCGAGATCCGCGTGCGCGAATGGCTGAGCCGCGAAGGCCGCGTGACGCTGATCCACGAATACCTGCACCTCGCCTTCCGCGACCACCCGCGCGGACAGGACGAGGCCTACATCGAACAACTCGCACAGCGATTGGCCGACTCATGAAGAAGCTCCTCCCCCTGATCCTGGCCGCGGCCGCCACCGGCGCCGCGGCGCAATCCGCGATCGACGCCCCGACCTCCGGCTGGCGCAGCGCACCGCCGCGCCAGCAGGATTTCGTGCAGGAGGTGCACTACCCGGCCGCCAGCGTCAACGTGAACGGCCGCTCGGCCAGCGCGCTGATCCGCGGGCACATCGACGGCGCCGCGAAGCCGCGGGCCGACGGCGCGCGCCAGCCGGCGCGGCTGGTGGTCGACGGCGTCGCGATGCCGCTGTCGGTCGACGAGAGCGGCGGCTTCGCGCGGCCCTGGTCGTTCGGCAGCGGCAGCCACGGTGTCGAGGTGCGCTCGCCCGGCGGCGGCGCCGGCAGGCGCACCCAGTTCTACGAGGCGCAGGCCGGCCGCGTGCCGACGCGGCTGCGCGTCGTGCTGAGCTGGGACAGCGACAACACCGACCTCGACCTGCACGTCGTCTCGCCCGACGGCGAGCATGTGTTCTACGGGTCCCGCGTGGCCGGCAACGGCGGCGCGCTCGACGTCGACGTGACGACCGGCTTCGGCCCCGAGATCTTCGCGACGCCGAGCCCGGTGCGCGGGGCGTACCACGTGTTCGTCAACTACTACGGCGCCGGCGAGCAGCGCGACGTGATCACCACCGCGCAGGTCGCGATCGTCGAGGACGAGGGCACGCCGCGCGAGAAGCAGCAGGTGTTCCGCGTGCCGATGCGCAAGCCCGGCGAGCTGACGCTGGTGCGGTCGTTCCTCGTGCCATGAGGCGCCTCCGCTGAAGCGCCGGCGCGGGCGATACTGCCGTTGCCATGCGCATCAAGCACGTCGAGGTCTTCAACGCCGTCATGCTGACCGGCACCGTCAGCGGTGCCGCGCGGCTGCTGCACGTGACGCAGCCGGCCGTCACGCAGACGCTGCAGCATGCCGAGTTGCAGCTCGGCTATGCCCTCTTCACCCGCCAGCGCAACCGGCTGGTGCCCACGCGCGAAGCGCAGGCGCTGTACCCCGAGGTGCAGCGGCTGGTGTCGCAGCTCGAATCGGTGCGGCGGCTGGCCGGGGCGCTGCGCGGCGGCCAGCAGGCGGCGCTGCGCATCCTGGTCGTGCCGTCGCTCGCGGTGCATGCCTTGCCGCAGGCGCTCGCGCTGTTCCGCAAGCGGCACCCGTCGCTGCCGGTGGCGATCCGCACGCTGCATTCGCCGGAGATCGCGCAGGCCATCGCGCTGCGGGAGGGCGATGTCGGGATCGTGTTCGGCCACAGCCCGCATCCGGCGGTGCAGCAGGTGCCGGTGGCGCAGGGCCGCCTGGTCTGCGTGTCTCCGGCGCCGCCCACCCGGGCGGGTCGGCGCGGCACTGCCGGCACCGTGGGCACGGTCGAACTGGCCGAGGTGCTGCGCAGCAGCTTCATCCGCATCGACGAACGCGACCCGATCGGCGCGATGCTGGCCGAGCAGTGCACCCGCGAAGGCCTGGCGCCCGAAGGCGGCATCACGGTGCAGACGCACCACATCGCGATGACGCTGGCGGCCCAGGGCTTCGGGCCGGCGCTGGTCGATTCGTTCACCGCGGCTGCCGCCGACGACACGCTGCAGGTGCGCACGCTGGTGCCCGAGGTGCCGGTCGGCATCAGCGCGCTGCTGCCGCAGGGCGAGCGCTCGCCGCAACCGGCCGACGACCTGATCGACGCGTTCCGCCGGGTCGTCAGCTCGCCAGCTTGAATGGCGACGCGTCGATCGGCACGCTCCGCCCCTGCATCAGCTGCGCGAGCAGCCACGCGCTGCCGCAAGCGAGCGTCAGGCCGAGTGCGCCGTGGCCGGTGTTCAGCCACAGGCCGCCGACGCGGGTCGGGCCGATCAGCGGCCGCGACCCCGGTGTCGCCGGCCGCAGGCCGGCCCAGGGCTGCGGGTCGCCGGTCTGGAACGCGCCGGGAAAGGTGTCGGTCGCGGCCTGCAGCATCGCGGCGATGCGGCGCGGGTCGATGCGCAGGTCGGCGCCGCGCAGCTCGGCGAAGCCCGCGATGCGCACCTGCTCGCCGAGCCGCGCATAGACCAGCTTGCGCGCCGCATCGGTCACGCTGACCTGCGGCGCGCGCGCGGCATTCGCGACCTGCAGGCTGATGCTGTAGCCCTTGATCGGCTCGATCGGCAGCTGGATGCCGAGCGGCTGCAGCAGCGCGGCCGCGCCGGGGCCGGCCGCCACGACGAAGGCATCGGCCTCGATCTCGCGCTCGGCACCGCCGGCCGACACGCAGCGCAGCGCCTGCACGCGGCCGTCGCGCTGCACGAAGCCGGCGACGCGGGTGTCCATGCGCCAGCGCGCGCGGCTTGCCTCGGCCAGCGCGCGGCTCAGCTGCTGCGCATCGGTGACGGCCTCGTCCGGCGTCCAGATGCCGAACGCGATCGGCGCGCGGTCGTGCGCGAGCGCCGGCTCGCGCTGCCGGCAGGCGTCGGCGTCCAGCAGCAGCTGCCGGCAGCCGAAGCGGGCCTGCCAGTCGACCTGCCGCTGCGCCGCGTCGCGCTTCGCGGGGTCGCGGTGGATCACCAGCTTGCCGGCCTGGCGCACCTGCACGCCGAGCGGGTGCTCATGCTGCCAGCGCGCCAGCACGTCGCGGCTCAGGAACGACAGGCGCAGCAGCACCTCGGTGGTCTGCTGCACGCGCGCCTGCGAGCAGGCGCCGATGAACGCGGCCAGCCAGCGCCAGTGCGACGCCTGCCAGCGCGGCTGCCACGACAGCGGGCTGTCGCGCGACAGCAGCCAGCCCGGCAGCGCGCGCAGTGCGGCCGGCGTGGCCAGCGGCTCCACATAGCTGTAGCTCAGCTGCGCTCCGTTGGCGCGGCTTGCGCCCTGGCCGGGGCGGTCGGCGGCGTCGACCAGCGTGACCTCGATGCCCTCGCGCGCGAGGGCCAGCGCGGTCGCACTGCCGATCACGCCGGCGCCGACCACGCAGACGTGCTTCATGCGGGCACCGCCGCGCCGGGCTCGGCCGCGCGCTGCGCCTGCGACCACGCAACGACGGCGCGCGCCAGCGCATCGGTCGCATCGATCACCGGCAGGCCGAGCGCCGCTTCGTCGAGCACCAGCGGCAGCTCGGTGCAACCGAGCAGCAGCGCGTCGGCACCGCGCCGCTGCAGGGCCTGCGCCGCCTGCAGCAGCAGGCGGCGGCCCTGCTCCGGCGCGCCGGCCTTCACCGCGGCGATGCCGGGCATCACCCAGTCGAGCATCTCGGGCGCGGTCGGCAGCACCCAGTGCGGCGGACGGGGGTGCAGCGGCGGGCGGTTCAGGTACAGACCCGAGGCCAGCGTCGCATCGGTGGCCAGCAGCCCGACGCGGGCGCCGGGCGCGCGCCGCGCCAGTTCGGCCAGCGCGGCGTCGGCCAGGTGCAGCATCGGCAACCCGAGCGCCGACTGCAGCGCATCGAACCACAGGTGCGCGGTGTTGCACGGCAGCACGACCAGCCCGGCGCCGGCGGCCGCCAGCCGCTCGCCGCAGGCGCGCAGCGCCGGCAATGGCGATTCGCCTTCGCCGCGGAACGCCGCGGTGCGGTCGGGCACCTGCGGGATGCTGCTGACGATCATCGGCACGTGGTCCTGGTCGCATTGCGCCGGCGTCGCGGCCAGCACCTTGTGCAGGAAATCGAGCGTCGCGAGCGGGCCCATGCCGCCGAGCACGCCGACCAAGCCGGGGGCGGCGGCCGGCGACAGCGACGGCGCGAACGCGTCCGTGCCGCGTGCGTGGCACGCTGCATCGTTCATGGCTGTGTCTTGTCGAGAAGTGAGGGGAGGGCGGGGCCGCTCAGGTCGCCGGCTTGTCGCTCAGCGCCTTCAGGTTGTCGCGCAGTTCCTGGCTCATCGGCGCCTGCAGGTTGATGCCCTTCGGCGGGATCGGCGACTGGAACCACTTCTTGTAGAGCGTCTCGAATTCGCCGCTTTGGATCAGCCCGGCGATCGTGTCGTCGACCAGCTTCTTGAACGCCGGGTCCTCGCGCCGCACCATGATGGCGTACGGCTCGACCTGGATCGGGTCGCCGACCACCGCCAGCTCGGCCGGGTTGGCGGCACTCGCCTTCAGGCCGTACAGCAGGATGTCGTCCATGCCGAACGCGACCGCGCGGCCGGTCTGCACCATCAGCGCCGATTCGGCATGGTCCTTCGCGCCGAGCAGCTCGATGCCCAGCTTCTTCTCTTCGTTCAGGTTGCGCAGGATCTTGTAGTTGGTGGTGCCGGTGGTCGACACGACCGGCTTGCCGGCCAGGTCGGCCAGCGACTTCACCGAGGTGCCGGCCTTCACCAGGAAGCGGGTGCCGGTGTAGAAGTAGTTGGTCGCGAACGCGACCTGCTTGCCGCGCTCGCTGTTGTTGGTGGTGGAACCGCACTCGATGTCGATGGTGCCGTTCTGCAGCAGCGGGATCCGGTTGGCCGAGGTCACCGCCTGCAGCTGCACCTTCAGGTCGGCGCGGCCGGTGGTCTTCTTCACCGCGTCGACCACCTTGTTGCAGATGTCGACGCCGAAGCCGACCGGCTGCGCCTTGTCGTCGAGGTACGAGAACGGGATCGACGACTCGCGGTACGCGACGCCGATCACGCCGCTCTGTTTGACCTTCTCGAGCGTGGTCTGCGCCTGCGCGAGCAGCGGACCGGCCAGCGAGACGGCCAGCAGCGACAGTGCACCAACGGATTTCAGCGACATGGGAACATCCTCGGACAGCGGTTGCGGTAAGCGGATGCTAGCCAGCTTCGTGCCTGCCCGGGCATCGGAACTTCCCCACAGACCATAAGCCCCGCTGATGCATACGCACAGGCTTGCCTCGTGCAGATCAAGCAACTCCCGCGGAACCGGCTTGGCCTCTGGCCCAGCGCGGCCTGCAAGGCAGGAGCGCCAGCGACGGGGGGCTCAGGTCACTTGCACGCCCTTCCAGAACGCGACGCGGCCCTTGATCTGCGCCGCCGCCTCGCTCGGCTCCGGGTAGTACCAGACGGCGTCCGGGTTCGCTTCGCCGTTCACCAGCAGGCTGTAGTAGTGCGCCTGCCCCTTCCACGGGCAACTGGTACGGTGGTTGCTGAAGCTGACGTACTCGCGCTTCAGGCTGCTCTCCGGAAAATAGTGGTTGCCCTCGACGACCACCGTGTCGTCGCTCTCGGCGATGGTCACGCCGTTCCACACTGCTTTCATCGCATTCCCCTCGTGTTGCCGACGCCGACGATGGTAGCGGCGGGCCTGCCGACCCCCTCGACTGAAGGAAAAGCCCGCTGTCGTGCCAAGGCCGTTTGGGCTTATCGTGGGTGCGACCGCTCGACCGGCCCGCATGGGGGGACGACACCATCGCGAAAGAGAGTCGTTGAACATGCTCACGGCGCAGGCCCGTTTCCGCCGACGCAGCCTGGCCTGGATCGCCTGGGTCCTGCCGGCCGTCGGCCTGCTGGTGATCGGTTTCATGTGGGCTTTCGTGCTGCACGGGCTGCAAGCCGAGCGCACCCGGGTGATCGCCGACGCCTACGCGAAGGCGCGCAACCTGACCCGCGCGTTCGAGGAGTACACCGAACGCGCACTGACGCAGGTCGACCAGATCAGCGGCTTCGTCGCCTACAGCGTCGAGCAGCCGGGGCGTGCGGTCGACCTGCCGGGCCTGTTGCGCCAGAGCCTCGCCCGCCAGCCCGGGTTGATCGCGCTGTATGTGACGGATGCCGCCGGCCGCGTGATTGCATCGACCGGGCAGGGCGTCGGGCTCAGCGTGGCCGATCGCGATCACTTCAAGGTGCATGCCGACGGCACGGCGCAGGGGCTCTACATCAGCAAGCCGCTGGTCAGCCGCGTCAGCCAGGCCTGGACCATCCACCTGAGCCGGCGGCTGCAGACCGCGCAAGGCGCGTTCGCCGGCGTCGTGGTGGTGCTGACCGACCCGTCGTACTTCACCCGCTTCTACGACGAGCAGCAATTCGGCCGCCAGGGCGTCATCAGCTTCGTCGGGCTCGACTGGACGGTGCGGGCGCGGCGCTCCGGCGACCGCCTGTGGTTCGGCGAGACGGCCGGCAACAACTTCCTGGTCCACGAGCTGGCGCGCGCCCCCGAGGGCACCTACCGCGCGACCAGCCGGCTCGACGACGTGCCGCGCCTGCTCGCTTACAAGCAGCTCGCCGACCGGCCCTTCGTCGTGTTCACCGGGTTGGCCGAAGCAGAGGTGCTGGCCGAGCACGAGGCGCGCCGCGCCGCCGAGCTGGCGCTGGCCGCGGTGGCCAGCGCGGTGCTGCTGATCGTGTTCGGTGCGCTGAGCGTGCTGGTGCAGTGGCTGCGGCGCAGCGAGGTGCAACGCCACCTCGCCGACCGGCGGCTGCGCGAGGTCACCGACAACCTGCCGGCGCTGGTCGCCTACATCGACACCGCGCAGTGCTTCCAGTTCTGCAACGCGACCTTCCACCACTGGCTCGGGCTCGATCCGGCGGCCCAGGCCGGCCGGCCGATGGCCGAGGTGCTCGGCCCGGCGATGTACGAGGCGCGGCGCGGCGCGGTGGAGCGGGCGCTGGCCGGCGAGCGCGTCGAGTTCGACGTCGAGACGCCGGTGCACGGCGAGATCCGCTGCCTGCACAACGTCTACATCCCCGACCGTGCGCATGACGGCCGCATCCGCGGGCTGTACGCGCTCAGCAGCGACGTGTCGGCGCAGAAGTCGGTGGAGCGGCAGCTGTCGGCGCTGGCCCGCGTCGACGCGCTGACCGGGCTGCCGAACCGCCGCGCGCTGAACGAGCGGCTGCACGAGGCGCTGGCGCGTGCCGAGCGCAGCGGCGACCTGCTCGCGCTGATGTTCCTCGACGTCGACCGCTTCAAGGACATCAACGACCGGCTCGGCCATGGCATCGGCGACCGGGTGCTGAAGGAGTTCGCCGACCGGCTGCGCGGCAGCGTGCGGGCGACCGACACCGTCGCACGTCTGGCCGGCGACGAGTTCGTGATCGTGCTCGAAGGGCTGGGCACCGACGTCGAGCCGACCGCGGTGGCGCAGAAGATCGTCGCGCAGATGAACCGGCCGTTCGAGGTCGACGGCCACACGCTGCTGGTGACGACCAGCATCGGCGTCGCGTTCCACCGGCACGGCAACCTCGACCCGGCCGCGCTGCTGGCGCGGGCCGACGGCGCGCTCTATGCGGCGAAGACGGCCGGGCGCAACACCTTCCAGCTGTCGTTGCTGTAGCCCGGATGCGAATCCGGGCTACGCGTAGCGTGCCGCGGCTTTCGCAAGCCTGGCCGCGATGGCCGTGGCCAGCGCCTTGTCGCCGGTCACGACGACGCTGTCGCCGTGGCGCAGGATGTCCATCGTCAGCTCGGTCGGGTCGCTGTACGGCACCTGCAGTTCGTAGCGGCCGTCGTCCAGCCAGCGCGCCTTCTGCTGCGGATGCCATTCCTCGTTGGCGACCCACTGCGCCGCATCGGCCTGGAACACCAGCGTCGCCCATTTCAGCGTGCTGCCGGCGCCGCTGTAGATGCCGTAGCCGGCATCGAGCTCGGCCTCGAGGTCCTTCACCGCGACATGGCGGGCCCGGGTGTCGAGCGGCCGTGCCTCCTGCACCGCATCGAGCGCGAAGCGGCGCAGGCCTTCGCTCGCATGGCACCAGGCGTCGAGGTACCAGGTGTTGCGGTAGTTCACCAGCCGCTGCGGCGAGACCTCGCGCTCGCTGGTGCTGCGGTCGGTGCGCTTGAAGTAGCGCAGCCAGATGCGCTTGCGCTGCACCAGCGCGCTGCCCAGCAGCTCGAAATGGCGGCTCGGCGTGCGGCGGCGCGCGGTGGCGATCATCTTGACGCGCCGCATCAGCTCGCGCGCCTCGCTCTCGTCGGCGCCCAGCATGCCCTGCAGCTTGTCGACCATCGGCTGCAGGTGGCGCGACAGCACGCCGTCGTCGTCGAGCCCGGCCATCAGCTGGTGCATCGTCAGCAGCGCATGGATCTCCTTCTCGCTGAACCAGACGCCCGGCAGCTCGTGGCGCGCGCCCGGCAGCGCGTGGGTGTCGGCATGCTCGAAGCGGTAGCCGTTCTCGAAACGGTCGTAGACGATCGGCGCGCTGAGCCGGTCGCGCAGGTACTGCAGGTCGCGCTTCAGCGTGGCCGGCGAGATGTCGAGCTCATCGAGCAGCGCATCG
The DNA here is from genome assembly GCF_012275445.1 of Rhizobacter sp. SG703. Lineage (GTDB taxonomy): Bacteria > Pseudomonadota > Gammaproteobacteria > Burkholderiales > Burkholderiaceae_C > Rhizobacter. The sequence continues at coordinate 178,741 of NZ_JAAZQK010000005.1, forward strand.
AAGCCGACGCAGCCGCGGCTGCGCAGCAGCAGTTCGATCTTGTAGAAGCGTTCGGTGCGGTCCATCGGCGGCGGGGGCGGTTAGCAGTCGGGTGGCTCACCAGATGAGCCAGCCGCGCGAGCATACCTGGATGTCTTTTCGGGGCCACGCGACCCGGTGGCTCATCTGGTGAGCCACCCGGCCGCAACACTTCGCTCCATTGCTGCATCGCGCAGCGGAACCCACGGAGCCGAACGATGACGCTTTCACTGCCGACCCCCGCCCTGCCGTCCCCCGCGCTGCCGAACAGCCTGACTGCGCACGAGCACATCGGCTTCGAACTGGGCTGGGACTACGGCCACTACGCCGTCGTGCCGCCGGCGCCGTATGCCAACGAACCTTCGCCGCTGCGCAATGGCTGGTTGTCCGGCCAGGCCGCGTTCGGCACGCGCACGCTGCAGGCCACACCGCAGGTGCGCAAGTGGCTGCAGCTGCGGCTGCATGCCTGGCTGCGCGGCCGCAGCGTCGAGCTGGTGCAGGTGACGCCGCACTACCTGCAGCAGATCGACGTGAGCCACTGCCCGGTGACTCGCCAGCCGCTGTCGTCCGACACGTCCGACGGCACCGAGTCGACCGAAACATCGATGTTGGCGACCGCATCGGTCGACCGCGTGCGCAGCGATGCCGGCTATGCCGCCGGCAACCTGGTGGTGATGAGCACCAAGGCCAACCATGCGAAGGCGGCGCACGGGTATCGCGATGCGCTGCAGTTCGTCAAGCTGATCGAAGGCGGGCCGCTCGGCGGGCTCAACGGGCTGACGGCCGAGCAGTGGTCGCGCGTCGCGGTGCTGTGCAGCTTCGTCGAGCCGCTGACGCATGAAGAAGCCAGCGCGTTGCCGCTGCTGGTGCTGCCGCCGAACCGGCTGCGGCTGTTCAACCCGGTGCAGGCGCTGCAGGCCTTCATCAGCCAGCAGCTCACCGCGCCGGGCTGGAGCCACCGCATGACGCGGCTCGAAGACCTGCTGCCGGGCAAGCTGCTGCGGCGCGCGTTCCAGACCTTCTTCCATGCGCTGCTGCCGCGCGTGCTCGAGGCCGGCCGCAACAGCACGCCACAGGCGTTGCGCTGGGCGATCGAAGACGCCTGGCGGCAGCCGCTGGTGCAGCAGCGCTGGACGCTGTTCGCGCGCCAGCTGACGGCGGCGCAGTGCGAAGCGCTGGTGCAACGGGCGAGCGCCCGCCAGCTCGGCACGGTGCGCATCGAATGCGTCAGCGACGAACAGGCCATCGACGGCTGGCAGATCGATTCGCGCGGCTACGTGCCGCATGCGGTGCTGATGCGCCGCAGTGCCGGCGGCGTGCCGCGCCGGCTGCGGCCCGACGCATTCCCGCCGGCCGGCGACCCGCGCCAGGCGAGCCTGCCGCTGCAGTGAGCTGCACGGGGCGTGGGGACGGGTTCTCGGGGAGGAAGCGGAGCGCCGCCGGGGTGGGCGGGAAGCGCAGGGAGCACGGCGGTCTGTAAAAGGTGCTTTACATCGACGGACCTCGGTCCTAAGATGGCATGGAAAGCAACCTTTACATGGCCAGCCGATGATGAAATGCTTCTCGCCCATCCCCCGCCGCTATCTGATCGAGCTCGGTGCCGCGATGCTGGTCTACGCGCTGGTGCTGTGCCTGTCGATCTTCCTGCTGAAGACCGGCTACTTCGACGGCCCGTTCGCGACGCTGGTGGCCTTGCTGCCGACGCTGCCGTGCATCGCCGCCTGCTGGGCGGTCCTGCGGCAGTTCCGCCGGCTCGACGAACTGCAGATGCGCGTGCAGCTCGAAGCGCTCGGCTTCGCGTTCGCCGGCACCGCGCTGCTGAGCTTCAGCTACGGCTTTCTCGAAGGGGTCGGCTGGCGGCCGCTGTCGATGTTCACCGTGTGGCCGGTGATGGCGGTGCTGTGGGTGGTCGGCGGCGTGATCGCTGCACGGCGCTACCGGTAGGAACGGGTAAGAAACCGGTAAGAACAGGCGAAGAACAATTGAAGAACCACCTGAAGGCACTGCGCGCCGAGCGGGGCTGGTCGCAGACCGAGCTGGCCGAGCGGCTGCAGGTGTCGCGCCAGACGGTCAATGCAATCGAGAACGAGCGCTACGACCCGAGCCTGCCGCTGGCCTTCCGGATCGCCCGCACCTTCGGCGTGCCGATCGAGGACATCTTCGAAGCGCCGTGAACCGACCCCTGAAAACTCAATCAATCGTTTGATTTATTTGATAGAGTGCCGGCCATGTCGGCCCGCCCCCCTGAAACCGCCCGTGACACCCCGCGCGCACCGCGCAGCGATGGCGAGCAGTCGCGCATGCGCCTGCTGCTGGCCGGGCTGCGGCTGTTCGCGCAGCACGGCTACAACAAGACCTCCACCCGCGAGATCGCCGAGGCGGCGCAGGTCAACATCGCCGCCATCAGCTACTACTTCGGCGACAAGGCAGGGCTGTACCGCGCGGTGTTCGCCGGCCCGCTCAGCACGCCGCACGACGACATCGCCCGCTACGACGACCCGGCGATGACGCTGCCCGACGCGCTGCACGGCCTGTATGCCGGCTTCATCGAGCCGCTGAAGCATGGCGACATGACGCAGCAGTGCATGCGGCTGCATGTGCGCGAGATGCTGGAGCCGACCGGTGTGTGGCAGGACGAGATCGTCAACGGCATCAAGCCGCGCCATGAGGCGCTGGTCGCGTTGCTGGCGCGACACCTCGGGCTGCGCCGCGCCGACGACGAGCTGCACCGGCTGGCGATCTGCATCGCGGCGCTCGGCGTGCACCTGCAGATCGCGCAGGACGTGACTGACGCGCTGGCGCCGCGCCTGAACAGCCACCCGCGCGCGCTCGACCTGTGGTCCGAGCGGCTGGTGACGTATGCGCTGGCGATGGTCGGTGCCGAAGGGGCGCGCCGCGCGGCGCTGAAGCGGGCAGGCCGGAGAGCAGACAAGAAAGCAGACAAGACAGCAGACAAGAGAGAGGACAGGACATGACGACACCGACCCGCCGCGCGCTGCTGGCCGCCACGCTGGCCACCGCGGCCGCCCTGGCCGGCTGCGCGAGCGCGCCGCCCGAGCCGGCCGCCGACCCCGCCCTGCTGCCGGCGCAGTGGTACGCCCCGCTGCCGCACAACGGTCGCCTCGCCGACCTGAGCGGCTGGTGGCAGCAGTTCGACGACCCGGTGTTGTCGCAGCTGATCGACGCCGCGCAGGCCGTCAGCCCGACGCTGGCGAGCGCGCGCTCGCGCGTTGCGCAATCGCAGGCCACGCGCACCGGCGCCGGCGCGGCGCTGCTGCCGACGCTCGATGCCAGCGCCAGCGCATCGCGCGGCCGCAGCGATTTCGTCACGCCGCTGTCCACCACCACGTCGGCAGGCCTGCAGACCGCGTGGGAGATCGACGTGTTCGGCGCCGGCCGGGCCGGCCGCGATGCGGCGCAGTACCGGCTCGAAGGCGCCGAAGCGTCGTGGCACGACGCCCGCGTGTCGGTCGCCGCCGAGACCGCGAACGCCTACCTCGGGCTGCGCGCCTGCGAGGCGCAGCTGGTGCAGACCGAGGCCGACGCCGGCTCGCGCGCCGAGACCGCGCGCCTGACCGGGCTCAGCGCGCAGGCCGGCTTCGAGCCGCCGGCCACCGCGGCTTTGTCTCGCGCCAGTGCCGCGCAGGGCGCGAGCCTGCTGACCGCGCAGCGCGCGCAGTGCGACATCGCCGTCAAGGGCCTGGTCGCGCTGACGGCGATCGACGAGCCCACGCTGCGCGCGACGCTGGCCGCCGGCACCGCCCGCATCCCGCAGCCGGCCGAGCTGGCGATCGACAGCGTGCCGGCCGAGGTGCTGAACCAGCGGCCCGATGTGTTCAACGCGGCGCGCGAACTCGGCGCGGCCAGCGCCGAGGTGTCGCAGGCCCGTGCGAAGCGCTTGCCGCGCGTCACGCTGGCCGGGTCGATTTCGCGGCTCCGCGTCGACACCGGCGACGCCGCGCAGAGCGGCACCGTCTGGTCGGTCGGGCCGCTGGCGGTCACGCTGCCGATCTTCGACGCCGGCGTGCGCCGTGCCAATGTCGACGCCGCCCGCGCCCGCTACGACGAGGCCGCGTCGCTGTACCGCGCGAAGCTGCGCACCGCGGTGCAGGAGGTCGAGCAGGCGCTGGTGCAGCTCGACAGCAGCGCGGCGCGCAACGAGAACGCCCGCATCGCCGACGAAGGCTTCGAGCAATCGTTTCGCGCCACCGAGGCCCGCTTCAAGGGCGGCCTGGCCAGCCTGTTCGAGCTGGAAGACGCCCGCCGCAGCGCGGTGCAGGCGCACGGCACGCTGATCGACCTGCAGCGCGAACGCGTCGCGGCCTGGATCACGCTGTACCGCGCGCTCGGTGGCGGCTGGCGCACCGGCACGCCGGTGGCCGATGCCGCCGCGGCCGGCAACCCCTCGGGCCCGACGAAGGCCACCCCCTGAACACGGTCCACACGACCCACACGATCCACCGATCAAGCCCACCATGACCCCACGACTGAAGCCCCTGCTGCTGTCCCTCGCCGCCGCCGGCGTGCTGGCCGCGCTGCTCGCCGTCTCGGTGACGAGCACCGTGCGCGCCGCCGACGACAAGAAGCCCGCCGCCGCGAAAGCCGCGCTGACCGTCACCGTGACGCAGCTGCAGCCGGCCAGCCTGCCGACGCTGCTGGCCGCCAACGGCAGCATCGCCCCCTGGCAGGAGGCGATCGTCGGCACCGAAGCCAACGGCCTGCGCCTGGCCGACGTGAAGGTGAACGTCGGCGACGTGGTCAAGCGCGGCCAGGTGCTCGCGACCTTTGCGTCCGACACCATCCACGCCGACCTCGCGCAGACCCGTGCCGCGGTGGCCGAAGCCGAGGCGACGGCCGCCGAGGCGGCCGCGAATGCGCAGCGCGCGCGCGACCTGCAGCCCACCGGCGCGCTGAGCGCGCAGCAGACCACGCAGTACCTGACCGCCGAGCGCACCGCGCAGGCCCGGCTCGAAGCCCAGCGCGCTGCCGCCAAGGTGCAGCAGCTGCGGCTGCAGCAGACCCAGGTGCTGGCGCCCGACAACGGCGTGATCTCGTCGCGCAGCGCCACCGTCGGCGCGGTGCTGCCGGCCGGCCAGGAGCTGTTCCGGCTGATCCGCGGCGGCCGGCTCGAATGGCGCGCCGAGGTGCCGTCGTCCGAGATCGGGCCGCTGAAGCCCGGCATGGCGGTGCGCGTGCTGCCGGCCAGCGGCGAGCCGGTGACCGGCAAGCTGCGCATCGTCGCGCCGACCGTCGACGCGCAGACGCGCAACGGCATCGTCTACGTCGACCTGCCGGGCGGCAGCAGCACCGCGAAGGCCGGCATGTTCGCGCGCGGCGAGTTCGAGATCGGCTCGCAGCAGGGCATGACGCTGCCGCAGAGCGCGGTGCTGCTGCGCGAAGGCTTCAGCTACGTGCTGCGCGTCGGCGCCGACAACAAGGTCACGCTGGTCAAGGTGAAGGTCGGCCAGCGGGTGGGCGATCGCATCCAGATCCTCGGCGGCGTGCAGCCGGCCGACCGCGTCGTCGCCACCGGCGGCGGCTTCCTGGGCGACGGCGACACGGTGCACGTGGTCGACGCGCTGCCGGTGCCGGCCGCCGCCTCTGCCGCCGCCACGGCCTCGCGCTGAGCGCGCGCCGGCAACTGCTGAAGGACGACGCCCCATGAACATCAACGTCTCCGCCTGGTCGATCCGCAACCCGATCCCCGCGGTGCTGCTCTTCATCCTGCTGACCCTGCTCGGGCTGTACAGCTTCAAGAGCATGAAGGTGCAGAACTTCCCGGACATCGAGCTGCCGACGGTCACGATCTCGGCCGCGCTGCCGGGTGCGTCGCCGTCGCAGCTCGAGACCGACGTCGCGCGCAAGATCGAGAACTCGGTCGCGACGCTGCAGGGCCTGAAGCACGTCTACACCTCGGTGACCGACGGCCTGGTCACGATCACCGGCGAGTTCCGGCTCGAGAAGCCGGTGCAGGAGGCGGTCGACGACATGCGCGCCGCCGTCTCGCGGGTGCGCGCCGACCTGCCGGCCGACCTGCGCGACCCGGTGGTCACGAAGATGGAGCTGTCGGGCTCGCCGATCCTGACCTACACCGTCGCGTCGGACCGGCTCGACGAGGAATCGCTGTCGTGGTTCGTCGACAACACGGTGGGCAAGCAGATGCTCAGCGTGCGCGGCGTCGGTGCCGTCGCGCGGGTCGGCGGCGTCACGCGCGAGGTGCGCGTCGAGCTCGACCCGGCCAGGCTGCTGGCGCTGAACGCGACCGCGGCCGACATCTCGCACCAGCTCAGCAAGATCCAGCAGGAAGCCTCGGGCGGCCGCACCGATGTCGGCGGCGCCGAGCAGTCGGTGCGCACCATCGCGACCGTGCGCTCGGCCGAAGAGCTCGCGAAGATGGAGATCTCGCTGGCCGACGGCCGGCGGCTGCGGCTGGAGCAGGTCGCGCGCGTCAGCGACACGGTGGCCGAGCAGCGCTCGACCGCGCTCCTGAACGGCAAGCCGGTGGTCGGCTTCGAGATCACGCGCACCCGCGGCGCCGGCGAGACCGAGGTGGCGGCCGGCGTGCGCGCCGAGATCGAGGCGATGAAGGCGGCCCACCCCGAGGTGAAGTTCGAGGAGGCCTTCAACTTCGTCGACAACGTGCAGGAGGACTTCGACAGCTCGATGGCGATGCTGTACGAAGGTGCCGCGCTGGCGGTGCTGGTGGTGTGGCTGTTCCTGCGCAACTGGCGCGCGACGCTGGTGTCGGCGCTCGCGCTGCCGCTGTCGGTGATCCCGGCCTTCGCGTTCATGGCGCTGGCCGGCTTCACGCTGAACGGCGTGACGCTGCTGTCGCTGTCTCTGGTGGTCGGCATCCTGGTCGACGATGCGATCGTCGAGATCGAGAACATCATGCGGCACCTGCGCATGGGCAAGACGCCGATGCAGGCGGCGATGGAGGCGGCCGACGAAATCGGCCTGGCGGTGATCGCGACCACCTTCACGCTGATCGCGGTGTTCCTGCCGACGGCCTTCATGAGCGGCGTGGTCGGCCGCTTCTTCGTGCAGTTCGGCTGGACCGCGGCGATCGCGGTGTTCATGTCGCTGGTGGTCGCGCGCATGCTGACGCCGATGATGGCCGCGTACCTGCTGAAGCCGCCGAAGGGCGATCACCACGAAGGCCGCTGGATCGACGTCTACATGCGCTGGGTCACCGCCGCGCTGCACCACCGGGTGATCACGACGGTTGCGGTGGTGGTGTTCTTCGTCGGCTCGATCTTCCTCGCCGCCATCCTCGAGAAGGGCTTCATCCCGCCGGACGACCTGTCGAAGTCGCAGGTCTCGATCTCGCTGCCGCCGGGCGCGACCTTCGCACAGACGCTGGCGGTGGCCGAGCAGGCGCGCGAGATCGTGCAGAAGAATCAGTACGTGAAGCTGGTCTACACCGCGGTCGGCGGCGGCAACACCGGTGCCGATCCGTTCGCCGGCGCCGGCGCCGCCGAGGTGCGCAAGGCCTCGCTCAGCATCAACCTGACCGAGCGCGGCCACCGGCCGAAGAAGCAGGTGATCGAGCAGCAGCTGCGCGACGCGCTGGCCGGGCTGCCGGGCGCGCGGGTCGCGGTCGGCTTCGGCGGCTCGGGCGAGAAGTACGTGGTGGTGCTGGCCGGCGAGGACGGCGACGTGCTGCTCGCGCATTCGAAGCAGGTCGAGCGCGAGCTGCGCACGATCCCCGGCATCGGCGCGGTCACGTCCACGTCGAGCTTGGTGCGCCCGGAGCTGATCGTGCGGCCCGACTTCGCGCGCGCGGCCGACCTGGGCGTCACGTCGGCGGCGATCGCCGACACGCTGCGCATCGCGACCGCCGGCGACTACGACCAGAGCCTGCCGAAGCTGAACCTGTCGCAGCGCCAGGTGCCGATCGTCGTCAAGCTGGCGGCCGATGCGCGCACCGACCTGGAGCTGCTGTCGCGGCTCGCGGTGCCGGGCGCGAAGGGGCCGGTGATGCTGGCCAACGTCGCGACGCTGTCGATCGACAGCGGCCCGGCGCAGATCGCGCGCTTCGACCGCAAGCGCAACATCAACTTCGAGATCGAGCTGAACGGCCAGTCGCTGGAGCATGTGCAGAGCACCGCCGAGCAGCTGCCCAGCCTGCGCAGCCTGCCGGCCGGCGTGTCGCTGGCCGGTGTCGGCGATGCCGAGGCGATGCAGGAGCTGTTCTCCGGCTTCGGCCTCGCGATGCTGACCGGCGTGCTGTGCATCTACATCGTGCTGGTGCTGCTGTTCCACGACTTCGTGCAGCCGGTCACCATCCTCGCGGCGCTGGTGCTGTCGGTGCCGGGCGCGTTCCTCGCGCTGTTCGTCACGCACACCGCGTTGTCGATGCCGTCGATGATCGGCCTGATCATGCTGATGGGCATCGCGACCAAGAACTCGATCCTGCTGGTCGAGTACGCGATCATGGCGCGCCGCGAGCACGGGCTGTCGCGCTGGGACGCGGTGCTCGATGCCTGCCACAAGCGGGCCCGCCCGATCGTGATGACGACGATCGCGATGGGCGCCGGCATGTTGCCGATCGCGTTGGGCATCGGCGTCGATTCGAGCTTCCGCGCGCCGATGGCGATCGTCGTGATCGGCGGGCTGATCACGTCGACCTTCCTGAGCCTGCTGGTGATCCCGGTGCTGTTCACCTTCGTCGACGACGTGGTGCAGTGGACGTCGGGCAAGTTCCGGCGCCCGCACCACGCGAGCGGCGACGCGCCGCCCGCGGTGGTCGCGAAGTAGCCCTTCGGGCCGGTGCGGCGCACCGGCCCGGTACACTGCCGCCTTCCATGATCTCCCGCGGCCTCGTCCTCGTCCTGACGCTCTTCCTGCTGGCAGCCGGCCTGATGGCCCGCCCGCAGGCGAGCACGGTGCCGTCCTCGGCACAGGCCGTGGCGGCGATCGACGATGCGTCGACCGAGGACCGCAATCCCCAGGACCGAGACAGCCCGGAGCATGAGCTCGACGACCGCATCCAGTCGGCCGGCGAAACCGTCGCCGACGTGCAAGACCTGCTGACCGGCACGCTGCCGGTGCCGGACCCCGGCTTCTCGCTGGCCCGGCCGCACCGGCACGCCGAACCCGCGCGCCAGCCGCCCTGGCTGGACGGCCTGCGCCGCCCGCCGAAGGCGCCCGCCCTGCGCGCCTGAGAACCCTGCCGCGGCGCGTCCGCGGCCTGCGGTTCCGTCTCGATCCCCGCTCGTCTTCGCCCCCGTGCGTCCGCGGCCATGCCATCCTGGCAGCCCCACGGACCACCACTGCCACGCCATGGAATCTGTCCTCGACCCCAATCTCTGGATCGCCTTCGCGATGCTCACCGCCCTGGAAATCGTCCTCGGCGTCGACAACATCATCTTCATTTCCATCCTTGTCGGGCGGCTGCCGCCCGAGCTGCGCGACAAGGCGCGCCGCCTCGGCCTCGGCTTCGCGATGGTCTCGCGGCTGCTGCTGCTGTTCTCGCTGAGCTGGGTGATGGGGCTGACCGCCGACCTGTTCACGGTGCTCGGCCAGGGCATCAGCGGGCGCGACCTGGTGCTGCTGTTCGGCGGGCTGTTCCTGCTGTGGAAGGCGTCGCACGAGATCTTCGTCGAGGTCGAGGCGCGCGAGCAGCACGGCCCGGCACCGGTCGCCGATGCCGCCGCGCTGAAGGCGGCCGGCCAGCGGCTGTTCTGGGGCGTGATCGGCCAGATCGCGGTGATCGACATCGTGTTCTCGCTCGACTCGGTGATCACCGCCGTCGGCATGGTCGACCGGATCGGCGTGATGGTCGCGGCGGTGGTCGCGTCGGTCGGCGTGATGCTGGTAGCGGCCAAGCCGATCGGCGAGTTCGTCGACCGCCACCCGTCGGTCAAGGTGCTGGCGCTGGCCTTCCTGGTGATGGTCGGCATGGCGCTGACGGCCGAGGCCTTCGACGCCCACGTGCCCAAGGGCTACATCTATGCCGCGATGGCGTTCTCGCTCGCGGTCGAGGCGCTCAACATCCGCGCGCGCGCGAAGCGCCGTGCGAACACTCCTGAAACTTCGAATTGAAGGAATCCTCCATGAATCCGCTTTCCCACATCGCGTCGACAGGCTATGTCGACAGCTCCGTCCAGCAGCGCAACAAGGTGCTGCGCAACACCTACTGGCTGCTTGCGCTGTCGATGGTGCCGACCGTGCTCGGCGCCTGGATCGGCGTGTCGACCGGCATCGCGCGGGCGATGTCGCCGGGCGTCGGCTTGGTGGTCTTCCTGGCCGGCTCGTTCGGCCTGATGTTCGCGATCGAGAAGACCAAGAACTCGGCGGCCGGCGTGCCGGTGCTGCTGGCGTTCACGTTCTTCATGGGGCTGATGCTGTCGCGCCTGGTCGGCGCGGTGCTCGGCCTGTCGAACGGCGCGAGCCTGATCATGACGGCCTTCGCCGGCACCGGCGCGATCTTCCTCGGCATGGCGACGCTGTCGTCGGTGATCAAGCGCGACCTGTCGTCGATGGGCAAGTTCCTGTTCATCGGCGCGATTCTGCTGCTGGTCGCCGGCATCGCGAACTTCTTCATCCAGTCGAGCGCGCTGATGATCACGCTGTCGGTGCTGGCGATCGGCATCTTCTCGGCCTTCATCCTGCACGACCTGAAGCGCGTGCAGGACGGGCACGAGACCAACTACATCAGCGCGACGCTCGGCGTCTACCTGAGCATCTACAACGTGTTCCAGTCGCTGCTCGCGCTGCTGGGGATCTTCGGCGGGAGCCGGGAAGAGTGATGCGCTAGCAGCAGTGGCCTTGCGTCGCCATCGTACGAATTGACAGTTGCCAGTACGACCGGCAATCCCTACCCTCGCGTCCGCCTAGAAGAGCGCCGGGCCCTCCACCACACGAAGGTGGCGGGGCACCGGCGACGGGCAACGCCACCCCATTCGTGAGTGAGGCACCGCATGCAACGCGGTGTCTGAGGAGGATCCATGACCTGCTTGATCCGCACGTCGTTCGCACGTGCGACTGCCGCTGTGTTCGCTGTTGTCGCGCTGGGCGCCCAGGCCCAGATGAGCCTGCCCGGCAAGTTCGCGGTGAGTCAGTCGGGCGCTGCGACCTACACCATCCCGCTGCAGGTGCCTCCGGGCGTCGCAGGGCTCGAGCCCAAGCTGTCGCTGACGTACAGCAGCCAGGCCGGCAACGGCTATCTCGGGGTCGGCTGGTCGCTCGCGGGGCTCTCGTCGATCACGCGCTGCCCGCAGACGGCGGCGCAGGACGGCCCCAACTGGCGGGGCGGCCTCGACTACGCGGTCGACCGCTTCTGCCTGGATGGACAGCGCCTGGTCGCGGTGCCCGATCCCAACGGCGGCGCCAACGCCGTGGCCGGCGCCTACGGTGCCGACAAGACCTTCTACAGCACGGAGCGGGAGAGTTTTTCGCGGGTGCAGTCCATCGGCTACGCGGGCATCGGCAACCTGGGCGGGGCGGCATCGTTCGTCGTCAAGACCGCGACGGGCCTGACGATGGAGTACGGGACCGCGGCGGATTCCAAAATCTGGGCGTCCACCTTCTTGGGCATCCGGGTGTGGGCGCTCAGCAAGGTCACCGACGCGTCCGGCAACTACATGACGTTCACCTACGCCACGCCGGATTCCGCCAACGGACAGCACTACCCCTCGCGCATCGACTACACCGGCAACGCGGGCTCCTCGCCCGCGCTCGCGCCGACGAAGACGGTCTTTTTCGACTTCGAATCCGGCCGCGCCGACACCGCCGCGGTCTACCAAGGTGGCGGCACCATCCGCATGCTGCTTCGCCTCAGCGCCATCAGGATGACGACCGGGTCTGGCAATGTTCCTGTGCACACCTACTCGATGCTCTATGGCCAGGCGGATCCCGACAGCGATGCGAGCCGCCTCGTGAGGATCACGGACTGCGATGCCGCAGGCACCTGCCTGCTGGCCACCTCCGCCACCTACGGCACGACCAGCCCGACATTCGACGACACGGCCCTCGGCGTCGGGGCCTCGCCCGGCTACTGGCCCGGCTACCTCTCCTCGAACAACCAGCCTTTCCACTTCGTCGGCGATTTCAACGGCGACGGCAAGGCCGATGTCGCGTTCTTCAACAACGGCTGGAACGTGCTGACCCGCAGCAACGGCGCGTGGTCGGGCAGCAATTGGGGGAACGGCACGGGGCCGGGCTACTGGACCAGCTTCAACACCGCGTCTTCGCAGAGGTTCCAGTTCACCGGCGACTTCAACGGCGACGGCAAGACCGACCTGATGTACTGGGACGGCGGAGGCTGGCGGGTGCTGCTCAGCACCGGAGCCGGGTGGACCGAGCAGGCCTGGGGCAAGGGCAGCGGCAGCGGCTACTGGCCGGGCTACGCAGGGGCGTCGTCGCAGCCCTTCCACTTCACCGGCGATTTCAACGGCGACGGCAAGACCGACTTCATGTACTGGGACAACGCCGCCTGGCGCGTGCTGCTGAGCACCGGCAGCGGATGGAGCGAGCAGGTCTGGGGCAAGGGGAGCGGCCTCGGCTACTTCCAGGGCTATGCGTCCCGCGCCCAGCAGTTCCAGTTCGTCGGCGACTTCAACGGCGACGGCAAGAGCGACTACATGTATTGGGACAACACCGCGTGGCGGGTGCTGCTGAGCACGGGATCAGGATGGTTCGAACAGAGCTGGGGCAAAGGCTCCGGGCGCGGCTACTGGGCCGGCTGGGCCAATGCGACGACCCAGGCGTTCCATTTCATCGGTGACTTCAATGGCGACGGCAAGACGGACTTCATGTACTGGGACGACACCACTTGGCAGGTCCTTCTGAGCACCGGCAAGGACTGGGTCACGCAGAACTTCGGCCGCGGTGACGGCCTGGGCTTCTGGAGCGCGCATGCCAGCCCGTCGTCGCAACCCTTCCAGTTCGTCGGGGACTTCAACGGTGACGGCCGATCGGACTTCCTCTACTGGGAGGACCACGCGGGCTGGAAGGCCCTGCTGAGCACTGGCCAGGGGTGGAAGCCGCAATGGCTCGGCCCGGGAACCGGTGCCGGTTACTGGACCGACTATGCGCAAAGCGCCACCGTGCCGTTCCACCTGGTCGGCGACTTCACCGGCGACGGGCGCGACGACTTCGCCTACTGGCACAGGGCCCAGTGGCGCCTGCTGTCCCAAAGCGGCCACCACCTGATGACGGAGATCACATCGAAGCTCAGGGATTCCAGGACACCGGACGCGAAGATCACCTACGGCACGCCGTCGCAGCTGCTGGGCAGCCGCTACAGCCAGTCGGTGGCCGCGGTGGCACCGCAAGTGGCGGTGGCGCCCACCTGGCCGGTGGTCACCGATGTGGACGTCGGCGCCTTTCAGACGCGAACCAGCTATTGGTACGACTCCGCGGTGATCGAGGTGTCGACGGGGCGCGGCTTCAGCGGCTTCAACTACGTGCAGAAGCAGGACCTCGCTACCGGCCTGGTGAGCCGCAGCACCTGGCGGCGCGACTTTCCGTTCGCCGGGCTGGAGTACCAGACGGCGACCGGCACCAGCCTGGCCAACTGGTCGAACCTGGGCGTCACGGTCAACCAGTACGTGTTCGAGAACTTCTCGGGCAACTGCCGCACCAGTCCCGGCATGCGCTACTTCGTCTACCAGAACCAGACGGACAGCATCGGCAACCGCGATGTCAATCCAGCAGGCGGCGCGGGCGGAGGCCTGCCGGGCAATCGCACCACGCGGGTGATGGACGGCTACGGCAATGCGACGCGCGTGGTGTCGCAGGTTCTTGACCCCGACAACAACCCGGCGGGTGTCAACACCGTCACGACCAACAACTACATCAACGACCTGGCCGGCTGGCGCCTCGGGCGATTGATGTCGAGCACGGTGACGACATCCACGGAGGCTCCCTTCATCGCCGAACCCGTGACCGGCTGCATCTCCGCGGCGGCCGGAACCGGCGGCGACGCGTCGGGCAACCGAAGAACCATTCAGCCGGTCAAGCCGGGCCAGGCGTCGTCACTGTGAGGGGAGACTTCATGAATCACCTGCATGCCATCCTCTCCCGCGCGGCCAAGGCGGCGCTGGCCATTGCGCTGCTTGCTGGCGGCGAACAAGCAGCATGGGCCGCACAAGTCACGCAGACGCGGAGCTTCGACTACGCGCCGACCACGGGCCTGTTGATCAAGGAAGTCATCGAGCCGGGGTCGAGCAAGCTGTGCCTGGTGACCGAGTACGTCTACGACGCGTTCGGCAACAAGGCGAAGACGACACAGCGCAACTGCAACGGGTCTGGCAGCACCTTCCCCGGTTCGACGCAGGTCGAGGCGGCAGCGCCGGCGGATAACGGCATTGCGCCGCGCATCGTCACGACGACCTACAGCTACGCTGCCGATGGCAGCGTCACCGTCGTGACGACGAACGCGGCCGGGCATCGGCAGACCACGACCTACGATGCGGCCCACGGCGCACTGTTGACGCAACAAGGTCCCAACACCTACCGCGACGGCAACAACCAGATCGTCTACAGCCAATGGGCGTATGACGCCTTCGGCCGCAAGGTGCTCGAGAATCGGCCGGACGGGAACGGGACGTCGATCACGTACGAGGCCTGTCCCTATTTCAACGACAACTGTATTGCCGACAACGCCAGCTCTCCCGTCTACCAGATCACCACGACGCCGGTGGCAGGCCCGATCGATCTCGTGGCGAAGACCACCGGGGCGCAGAACGGCCCCTACACGCGGACCCTCTACGACGAGCTCGATCGCCCGTTGCAGACCGTGACCCAAGGTTCGGATGTCGCGGGTGCTTCGCGCAGTGTGCTGCAGCTGTTCACCTACAACGCGCTGGGTCGCGTCATCAGCACCACGGCACCGTACTACGGGCAGGCGAGTCAGGCCACCACACGCTTCCAGTACGACAAGCTCGGTCGTGTGACCTTGGCGACGGCTCCCGACGGAAGCCGCACAACGACCACCTACGACGGGCTGCGCACAACGGTCACGAACGACCTGAACCAGTCGACGACGAAAGTGCGCAACCTGCTGGGTCAGGTGGCGCAGGTGATCGACGCCAATGGCAAGGTGCTGACGCTGGCCTACGACCCGCTCGGGAACCTGTCGCAGTCCACCGATTCGGCCGGCAACGTGGCGGCGATGCACTACGACGTGCGGGGCCGCAAGCTGGACATGCAGGACCCGGACATGGGCGCATGGAGCTATGACTACGACGCTGCCGGCAACCTGACGCGCCAGGTCGATGCGCGTTCGCAGGTGACGAAGCTGGGCTACGACGTGTTGAACCGGCTGCGGACGCGGGAAGAGCCCTCGCTGAACACCAGCTGGACCTACGACACCTGTCCGCAGGGGCTCGGTGCGCTGTGCGCTTCATCGGCGGCGAACGGCTACAGCCGCAGCCTGAGCTACGACAGCCTCGGACGGCCCGGCACGGAAGTGCTGACCTTGGGTGCGTCGAGCTACAGCGCCCTGGTGAGCTACGACGCCAACGGACGGCCGTCCACCACCACCTACCCGACGCAGTTCAAGCTGCAGAACGTCTACAGCCCGCTGGGGTACCTGAAGCAGGTGGTCAACGGGAACAACACGGCCTTCGCCTACTGGCGTGCGGACGCGGCGGACGCCCAAGGGCGCGTCACGCAGCAGACGACCGGCAACAACGTGGTGACCGTGAGCAGCTACGACCCACTGACGTCGCGCCTGCGGGTCACCACGGCGACCGGGCCGCAGGGCAACGTGGAGGCGCTGTCGTACGACTACGACACGGTTGGCAACCTGAAGGCGCGCAACGACTTCGTGACCGGGCTCAACACGTCGTACGGCTACGACGCGCTGAACCGCTTGTCGACGGAGAACCGCAGCGGCGCCGGCGTGCCGTCGGCGCAGAGCATCGTCTGGACCTACAACGACATCGGCAACATCACGAGCCGGTCGGATGTCGGAACCTATGCCTACAACCCGTCGGGTGCGGGCAGCGTGCGGCCACACGCCGTCACCGGCGTGGCCGGCACGGTCAACGGCGAGGGCAGCCCCGGCTACCAGTACGACGCCAACGGCAACCTGACGACGACGAACGCAGCCGGCGGCACGCATGTGGCCGGCTGGAACAGCTTCAACATGGTCGACAACCTGACGCGTGTCTTCGGTGGGCACACGAGCCGGGTCGACTTCCTGTACGGGTCGGACCGCGAGCGCGTGCGCGAGACGGCGATCAAGGATGGCGTGACCACGCGCGTCACCGACTACATGAACCCGGCGCAAGGCGCAGGCCTGTTCTACGAGCAGGAGAGCGGCCCGGCGGGCATCGTGAAGAAGGTGTACCTCAGCGCCGCGGGACAGACCATCGGCGTGCTGCTGTTCGATGCCAACAACAACCTGACCGCCACGCAGTACTGGCACAAGGACCACCTGGGCTCGCTGGTGGCGGTGACGGACGCGAACGGCAACGTGATCGAGCGGCTCGCGTATGAGCCCTTCGGCAAGCGCCGGAATGCGAATGGCGTGACCGATGCGAACGGCACCCTCGTTGCGTTGACCACGGCGCGCGGCTACACCGAGCATGAGCAGCTGGACGAAGTCGGCCTGATCAACATGAACGGCCGCATCTACGACCCGGCGATCAGCCGCTTCCTGAGCGCGGACCCGGGCATCCAGGCGCCGCAGTTCATGCAGGACTACAACCGCTACAGCTACACGGTCAACAACCCGTTGAGCTTCTACGACCCGAGTGGGTTCGACATTGCGGTGGATTGCGATGACTGCGGTTCGCCGTGGGGAGGTACGTGGGGGAGCAGCGGGTCATCGTCGGGCAGCAGCTCGTACTACTACGGCTACAACTCCAGCAGCTACAGCTACGGATCTGGTTATTCGGCGAGCATTTCGTTGTCGAGCGCGAATGCCAGTGCGTACACCTACCAAGATCCGTTGGCGGGGCTGGGGCTTTCGATCAATGCGAACACGTATGGGACGGTCGATGCTTGGTCGGAGACCGCTGAGAGTTCGTCTAATTCCAGAAAAGCGATTTCAGCTGGAGATATCGCTTCGGATCTATGGAATCGAGGAGATAACTGGATCGGTTTGGGTAAGAATCTAGCGATGGCTGTTGGTATTACAGCTAAAAATTTCGTCAACTTTCTCGGTGCCGGTGCAGCGGGAGACTCACAATGGGCTGCTGATTCGGCCAACGCTCTTTTGAAGAAAGATAAGGATGCGACGATCGCAACGGCCATGGTTATGGCTGGCGGTTTTATGAAATCGGGAACGGCCACCAAGGAGGCCGGATCCATTCGAAATGTGAACGTCGTTGGTGGAGATATGAACTGTGTAAATTGTGCGGTTGCAACGGATGCAATTCTTGCTGGGCGGCCTGCTTCGGCATTGCCGGGAGGGCCGTACAGAATTATCACACTTGAGAAACTTTTTGGTACTCGATTCAGCTCCCCTTGGTCTATCAGCCAAGTATCAGAGGCTCTTTCTGTAGCCGGCCCTGGGGCTCGTGGGATCGTATTTGGATCTAGAGGAAGTGAAGTTGGTCACGTTTTTAACGGTGTCAACCAAAACGGTGTTATAAGATTCTTGGATGGCCAATCGGGAAAGGCTGCATCCCTAGAGGGATATAACTATTTTCTATTGTTGAGGACAAATTGATGCCCGCGATCACTGCTGCCGATGCGTTCAGTCTTGCGCAAGAGAGGCTCACTCAGTTGGCCCGGTCCGCCAACGAGCAATTCGAATTCTTGGTTGATGAAACCAGAGAGGTTGAGCAAGGGTGGGTCTTCTTTTTTAATAGCGTCGACTTTGTGCGCACCCGGAATCCATTGTATGCCTTGGCAGGTAACGGCCCTATCTTTGTTTCGCTTGAAGGAAAAATTCTGAGTCTTCCATCTACAATTCCCTGGGAGGATTCATTAAGGCAATACCTGCTTCGCAGAGGCTGAAAGCTTTGAGGTCTCTCAAATCTGCTAAGGGAGTGGATATGGGAATATTTGTCGAAACGAAGGGGTTGAAAGGTAGAGGTTGGCCTATTCTGCGGTGGAAACTCTACTGACCAGAAGAACAGGAGGGGCTGAGGGGCTCGATCAATGCATCGGTGGCACGCTAAGCGAAGAGAGGCCTCCCTAGATGTTCCAACTGCAACAACAGAAGGTGTTGGACTTTGCCCTCGGAAACACCAACGCGGCTGATCTTCAGGATTGTGGCTTGAACGTCAACGGAGATCCAGAATACGTCCGGCAGGAGTTGCTCCAAGCAATTCATGACAAGGACGACGTTGCTGTCGAATGTGTGTTGATTCTGGTGTTCAAATTCGGAGGTGCCGCGAAAAGCAGCGATCTACTGGCCCAGTTGTTGGTTGAAGAGTGGCATAGGCAACATGAAAACATCGCACTGATCCTCAAAGATCTAAAAGACCCTGCGGTCATGTCTTATCTCGTCAACGTCATGGATCTTCACTTTCCTTATTTGGACTATGACGGTGGCCAAGGATTGAAAACTAAGACGATTGCTGCGCTCGGAGCGATCGGAACAGCGGAGTCAATACGCGCTTTGGAAGGTTTTGTCGATTCTGAAAAGAAATCCGTTGCGGATGCGGCGAGACGCGAATTACGTCGGCTGCCCCAATTGATATCGGGGGTGTGAGTATCGGGTGTCGAAGGAGTTGCGGAGGCTGAATGGTGGATCCGTGAACACGCACCTGCCAATCACGTCCCAGGGCGAACCCCCCGCGGCTGCATGCTGTCCATCTCAGCCACCAACCCATGCGAGCGCTCCAGCCGATCCTCCAACTCCCCCAAGTGCGCCGAGATCCCATTCGTCGCTTCTTCGAGCGCCACCTGCTGCTCCCGCCGCAGCTGGTCGAAGCGCGCGTTCACCGCGGCCCGCGCATCGAGCCCCGACTGGTTCAGACGCGCCAGTTCCGCAGACAGGAACGACTGAAGCTCGGTGAAGCGCGACGCCTCCGCCTTGTCCGCCAGCTCGCGCTGCGCCTGCAGGTCCTTCGACAGCCGGCGTGCCTCCAGCATCGCCTTGCCCTGCAGCTGCAGCGCCCACACGACGAACCAGACGCTGATGAACACGAAGGCGCCGAGCAGCAGCATCGGCAGCGGCGCCTGCACCGTCGTGAAGCCGAGCGACAGCGGTGTCGGCGCGACGAAGGCCTGCCAGTTCAGCAGCGTGAAGACGGCCATTACCAGCAAGGCCACAAACAGCACGAGCACGCGGACCATGGCGGTCTCCTCGAAATGACGATCAGGACCCCGAGCGTAAGACCAGACCCCTCGCCGAGGCTGTAGGACAAGCGCCCGGCGTTCGCTAAGCCGCCGCCGCAGGCTGGCCCGGCAAGGCCGCGTCGCGGTGGCGATCGGCGGCCAGGTGGTCGCGCTCGATCGACTCCAGCGCCCGCGCGCAGGCGGGTCCGGAGAATTGAGTCGCCATCGCTTCCAGCAGCACCCGCGTGCGCGCCGGCATCAGCCGCCGGCCGGGAAACACGGCCCACGCGGTCACGTCGGGCAGCGACCAGCCCGGCAGCACCGGCACCAACTCGCCGCTGCGCACATGGTGAACCGCGAAGTGGCTGGAGACCACGGTGATGCCCGCGCCGGCCCGCGCCATGCGGATCAGCATCTCGGGCGAGTTCGCGGTCGCGCGCGGCGACGGCGTGCCCTGCCACTGCGCCTCGCCGCGCTGCAGCGTCCACATCGCCGGCTCGCCGCCGCGCGTCAGCAGCTGCAGCGTGTCGTGCTCCATCAGCGCTTCGGGCTCGCTCGGCTCGCCGCGTCGCGCCAGGTAGGCGGGCGACGCATACAACCCGACCTGCATCGCCGCGAGCCGCCGCGCCGCGAGGCTCGCATCGTCGGGCAGGTCGCCCATCCGGATCGCGACGTCGAAGTTCTCGCCGATCAGGTCCACGCGCCGGGGCGACAGGTCGAGCTCCAGCGTGATCGCCGGGTAGCGCACCAGGAACTCGTTCAGCATTTCGCCGAGCACGACATTGGCGAAGTCCGCTGGCATCGAGATACGCAGCCGCCCGCTCGGCTCCACCTGCCGGTGCTGCGCCAGCGATGCAGCCGCCTCCACCTCGGCCAGCACCTGGTTTGCATGCTCCAGCACGCTGTGGCCGAAATCGGTGACGGTCAGCTTGCGCGTGGTGCGCAGCAGCAGCCGCTCGCCGAGCTGCGCTTCCAGCGCGGCCAATCGCCGCGACACGGTCGACTTCGGCAGGCCGACACGCTCGGCGGCGCGGCTGAAGCTGCCTTCTTCGGCGACGCGGGCGAACAGCATCAGGTCGTTGGCTTCGAGGCTCATCTGGGGCTCCACTGTCTCACTGGTGGAACAATGTTATCCAATCCGATGGCTTCCGGTTGGATTGTGGGACGCCTAGAGTCCTTCCATCGCGTCCCGACCCCACTCAACCCCCTCGGAGCCCACCATGAACATCCTCCAGATCAACTCCAGCGCCCGCACCCAAGGTTCGCAATCGACCGTGCTGGCCCGTGAACTGACCGCCCGCCTGCAGGCCGTGCACCCCGACGCGACGTTGACGCTGCGCGACCTGGCCGTCACGACGCACCCGGTGCTCGACGAAGCCGCGCTGCAGGCCTTGTTCACGCCGGCCGAAGCCCGCACGCCGGCGCAGGCCGCCCGGGTCGCGCTGGACGACGCGTTGATCGCCGAGATCCAGGCGGCCGACATCGTCGTGCTCGGCGTGCCGATGTACAACTTCGGCGTGCCGGCCCAGCTGAAGAACTGGATCGACGCGATCGCCAAGGTGAAGGTCACCTTCGCGTACACCGACAAGGGCCCGCAGGGCCTGCTGACCGGCAAGAAGGTCTATGTCGCGCTGACCCGCGGCGGCCTGTACCGCAACACGCCGGCCGACACGCAGGTGCCATACCTGAAGTCGGTGCTGGGCTTCCTCGGCATGACCGACGTCGAGTTCTTCTACGCCGAAGGCCTGAACATGGGCCCGGACGCCGCCGAGAAGGGCCTGGCCTTCGCCCGCGCCCAGATCGACGAAGTCGTGCACGCCTGATCCCGTTTGAACCGCTCTCTCAACACGCTTTCACCACCCAAGGAGTTCGACATGTCTTCCGCCACCACCGTCTTCCACCCCGTGACCGAGGCCGTCGCGCGCCCGCGCGAGCTGGAGCGCCTGGTGAGCGGACAGCCCACGTCGGACGGGGCCGGCGTCAAGCTGACGCGGGTGCTGACGCAGCCGCTGCAGCGCCGGCTCGATCCGTTCCTCATGCTCGACGCCTTCGGCACCGACAACGCCGATGACTACGTCGGCGGCTTCCCGGACCACCCGCACCGCGGCTTCGAGACCGTCACCTACATGATCGCCGGGCGCATGCGCCACCGCGACAACGCCGGCCACGAAGGCCTGTTGCAGAACGGCGGCGTGCAATGGATGACGGCCGGACGCGGCATCGTGCACTCCGAACTGCCCGAGCAGGACGCCGGCCGCATGGAAGGCTTCCAGCTGTGGCTGAACCTGCCGGCCGAGCGCAAGCTGGCCGACCCGTGGTACCGCGACATCCAGTCGGACGAGATCCCGGAGTTCACGACCGACGACGGCGCGACGGTGCGCGTGATTGCGGGCGAGTCGCACGGCGTGGCCGGCGCGATGCAGCGCGAGGCGACGCAGCCGCTGTACCTCGACGTGCACCTGGCGCCGGGTGCGCGCTTCGAGCAGCGGCTGCCGGCGTCGCACAACGCGTTCGTCTACGTGTACCGCGGCGAGGTCGACGTGGGTGGCGCGCGCGTGGGTTCGCAGCGCATGGCGATCCTGAAGAACGGCGCCGACCGCGACGGCACCGTGCTGCAGGCGGGCGATGCGCCGGCGAAGGCGCTGATCATCGCGGGCCAGCCGCTGAACGAGCCGATCGCGCAGTACGGGCCGTTCGTGATGAACACGCACGAGCAGATCTTCCAGGCGGTGGAGGATTACCGCTCAGGAAAATTCGGCCCGCTGACCGCGTGACACTGCATCGGGTTACGCTGCGCTGATCCTCTCAGCGAGCGTTGCCCGATGTTCCTCCAGCACCTGCCCCTCGCCCCGTGGGCCGAGCGCACCGGCGCCGGCCTGCGGCTCACGCTGCTCAGCGACACGCCCGACCTCGACGAGGTCCACGTGCGCTTCCTGCTCGACAACGAAGAGACCTGGCAGCCGCTGGCTCGCGCTGCCGACCGCGGCCGCTTCGCGTGCTTCGAGGCGACGATCCCGTGGTGCCCGACCGGGCCGACCACGCGCTACTGCTTCCGTGTGCTGCGCGACGGCGTGCCGTACTGGCTTGCCGCCACCGGCCCGCAGCGCCGCGTGCCGAACGAGGCCCACCATTTCCGCATCGCGCGCCAACCGCTGGTGCCGGCCTGGGCACGGCAGCAGCTGATCTACCAGATCTTCCCGGACCGCTTCGCACGCGGGCCCGACGCGCCGCGCGAGCGTCCGCCGCATGCCTTCGGCTACGGCAAGGCGCCGGTGCATGCGCTCGACTGGGGCGCGCCGCTCGACGTGAAACCGTCGTGGAGCGCGTTCTACGGCGGCGACCTGGCCGGCATCGGCGAACGCCTCGGCCATTTGCAGGCGATCGGCGTGACGACCGTCTACTTGACGCCGGTATTCGCGTCCGGCAGCAACCACCGCTACGACACCGAGGACTATGACCATGTCGACGCCGGGCTCGGCGGCGACGAGGCGCTGGTCGCGCTGTCGCGGCAGCTGCATGCGAACGGCATGCGCCTGGTGCTCGATGCGGTGCTGAACCACACCGGCGCGAACCACCCGTGGTTCAACCGCTTCGCGCAGCACGAGGTGCCCGGTGCATGGCAATCGGCCGGCTCGCGCTGGCAGGGTTGGTACGCCCGCGACGAGCACGGGCGCCCGGTCTACTGGAAGGGCCATCAGTCGCTGCCTGTGCTCGACTATGCGCACCCCGAGGTGCTGGACACCTTCATCCGCGCGCCCGATTCGGTGCTGCGGCGCTGGCTGCAGCCACCGGTGTCGGCCGACGGCTGGCGGCTGGATGCGGTGCACATGCTCGGTGAAGGCCCTGGTGCCGGCAACAACGCCGCGATGCTGCGCGCGATGCGCGATGCGGTGCGCGACGAGAACCCCGAGGCCATCCTGGTCGGCGAGCATTTCAGCGAGGCGAGCCCCTGGCTGCAGGGCGACCAGGAAGACGCCGCGATGAACTACTGGGGCTTCACGCTGCCGCTGTGGCAGTGGCTCGCGGGGGTCGATTTCGGCGGGCGCGCGGCGCCGATCGCGACGACCGACCTGGTCGACTGGCTCGGCGAATCGCGTGCGGTCGTGCCGCACGAGGTGGCGCTCGCGCAATGGAACGCGCTCGACAGCCACGACACGCAGCGCCTGTTCACGCTGCTCGGCACCGACGAGGCGAGGCACGCGTTGGCGCTCGCGCTGCAGTTCGGCTACCCGGGCGTGCCGTGCATCTACTACGGCGACGAGGTCGGGCTGCAAGGCGGCAACGATCCGGACAACCGGCGTTGCTTCGACTGGAGCGGGGCGAGCTGGCGCGGTGGGATTCTCGAGCGCGTGAAGCAGCTCGCCGCATGGCGCCGCGACCGCGCCGAGCTGCGCGAGGGCGCGTGCATCACGCTGGCGCACGGCAATGACTGGGTGGCCTTCGCGCGCGTGAACGCGACGGCCGTCACGCTGCTGCTGCTGAACCGGGGCGATGCGGTCGATGCGGTGTTGCCGCTCGATGCGTTGCCGTTCGACGTCGACCGCTGGGACTCGCCAAGCGGCCACGCGTGGACGCTGGACGGCCGCACGGTCCGCCTGCCGCTGCCGGCCTGCGACGCGGTCTGGTTGTGGAGCGCCGACGCCTGACGCTCAGCGCGCCCTGGGCACCGTCAGTGCGGCGCGCGCCTGCAACGCCGCCTCGCGCGACGCACACCCTTCGCGGTGGTCGTTCACCAGCCCCATCGCCTGCATGAACGCATAGACCGTGGTTGGCCCGACAAAGCTCCAGCCGCGCTTCTTCAGGTCCTTCGACATCGCGATCGCTTCAGGCGAGGTGGTCATCGCGACCAGCGCCTCGTGCGTCAGCTTCTTCGGCCGCGTGTGCGCCGCCGGTTCGTGCTTCCATGCATACGCGGCCAGCGAGCCGAACTCGGCTCGCATCTCCAGCACGCGCTGTGCATTGTTGATGGTCGACTCGATCTTGCCGCGGTGCCGCACGATGCCGGCATCGCCGAGCAGCCGCTCGACATCCTGGGCGGTGAAGCGCGCCACCTGCTCGGCGTCGAAGTTCGCGAAGCCGGCCCGAAACGCCTCGCGCTTGTTCAGGATCGTCAGCCAGCTCAGCCCGGCCTGGAAACCTTCGAGGCAGATCTTCTCGAACAGCCGCCGGTCGTCGGTGACCGGGAAGCCCCATTCATGGTCGTGGTAATGCTGGTAGGCGGGCGTCGCGCGGCACCAATGGCAGCGAGCCACGCCGTCATCGGCGATGAAGAGGCCGCGGCGTTCGGCGGCCGCGTGCTGGACGGGGGTCGTCATGCGGGGTCCTCGGGGAAGTCAGAGCGTGCCGGCGCAGCCGGGTGCGCCGCAGCGGCAGGCCAGCCGGCCTTGATGGTGGGAGCGGCCGTAGTCGACCGTCAGTTCCTCGCCGGGCGCGATGTCGCGCAGCGCATGGAAGGCGACGCGGCCCTGCTGCAGCTTCAGCGTCGCATTGGGCCGGCACGAGTGGTTGGCGAAGCGCAGCGCGTCGACCGATCGCGAGGCATCGATCGCGCGGCGCTCGGACACTTCGACGATCATGATGCGCGCCTGCCCGCGCGCCCGGCGGCGGGCTTCGGCGACGCTGATCGGCTCGCCGCGCAACTCGCCGATCTTGCGGCGTGCCGGAATGGCCTCGGCGGCGAACACGCCCTGGCCATCGATCGGGCTGGGGGCGATGGCCAGCGCGAATTTCTGCGGGTCGGCCGGTGCGCCGCGCGGGCGGGGTGGGGCGCTCGCGGGTTCGGGAGCGACAAGGGTCGACAGGCGCGGCATCCGGCGATTGTCGCCGGGGTCAGGTGCCAGGCTGCTGCCACTCGTCGCGCAGCAACCCGTGCAGCTCGACGTCGTAGGCCGCGCCCTTGCCGACCCAGCGCTGGCGCAGCAGCCCCTCGCGCGTGAAGCCGAGCGATTGCAGCAGCCGCACCGACGGCCGGTTCAGCGGGTTGACCTCGGCCTCGAGCCGGCGCAGGCCCATCGGCCCGAACGCGGCACCGACCAGCGCGCCGGCCGCTTCGCGCGCCAGCCCGCGGCCCCAGTGCGCCCGGCCCAGCACATAGCCGAGCTCCGCGCGGGCGCTGCCCTCGTTGAAGTTGAACAGCAGGCAGGCGCCGATCACGCTGGCCTCGTCGCGCGACACGATCGCGAACTGCACCGCGTTGCCGGTCGCCTGGATGCCGGCAATGCGCCGGTACCAGGCGGTGGCGTCGTCCATCGAGCGCCAGGTGGCGTACGGCAGGAACTGCGTCACCGTGTCGTCGCCATTGACGGCCATCAAGCCGGGCAGGTCGGGCTCGGCGATCTGCCGCACCACGAGGCGCGGCGTCTCGATCGGGGCGGGGACGGTCAACGGCATGAGCGCACCTCGTCGAGAACGGCCTCGAAGGCCGCGCGCGGATCGGCCGACTGGGTGATTGCGCGCCCCACCACCAGGTGCGTGGCCCCGGCACGCAGCGCGTCGGCCGGCGTCGCAGTGCGCGCCTGGTCGTTGCGCGGGCTGCCGGCCGCTTGCGTGCCGGGCGTGACGATCAGCGTGCCGGCCGGCAGCCGCTGCTTCAGCAGGCGCGCCTTATGGGCCGAGGCCACGACGCCGTCGCAGCCGGCCGTGGCGGCCAGCCCGGCGAGGCGCAGCACCTGGTCCTCGACGCTCGGCGCGAGGCCGATCTCCGGCAGGTCGGCATCGCGCAGGCTGGTGATCACCGTCAGCGCCAGCACCTTCAGCCGCGGGTAGGGCCGCGCCGCGTCGACCGCGGCGCGCAGCACCGCCGAGCCGCCGCAGGCATGCACCGTCACCATCGTCGCGCCCAGCGCACCGGCCGCGCTCACCGCGCCGGCGACCGAGTTCGGGATCTCCAGCAGCTTCAGGTCCAGGAACACCTGCTTGCCGGCCGCGACCAGTTCGCGGACCAGCGCCGGCCCCTCGGCCGCGAGCAACTGCAGGCCGATCTTGTACGCGACGGCGCCGTCGCCCAGTTGCGCCACCAGCCGGCGGGCGCCGTCGGCATCGGGCAGGTCCAGCGCGACGATCACGCGCTCGGCGACGGTCATGGGCTTCCTCCGCGCGCCTGGGGCCGGCCCGCTTGCGTGCGATTCTGTCCCAGCCGCCGCCCGGCTTGATACGGCTGATACGCCTCGACACCGCGGTCGACGCCGCCGCCTTGTTCCGGCCGCTGCGGGCAGCCCGGTCGCGCGACGATGCGCCAGCATGACGAAGTGCCCCGCTGCCACCACCGACGTGCCGTTCGCCCGGCTGGCCGACGGCGACCTGGTGACGGCCGGCCGACGCGTGTCGAAGGGGATGGTCCTGTGCGCCGGGCTGCTGGCCTGGCGGCGTCACCCGGTCCTAGGCCTGGCGCTGGGCGATCTCGGTGATGCATGGCGCCGAACGATCGGAACTGGGGCGGGCTTGGCCCGTTTTTCGATGCTTGGCCCGGCGCGGCGCCCGCTACGCTTCATCCCAGGACGAACTGACGTCTGACAGATCACCGGCCTGCACCATGAACCGCCCGACCGCCACCCCTTCCGCCCCGATCAACTTCCGCGCGCTGCCGTCGAACGAAGGCATCGAGTGGGAAGAGATGCCGACGCTGCCGGTGCGCCACAAGGCCGCGCAGCCCGAGGACGGTCCGGCGTGGAAGAACACGATGCCGGCCAGCATGATGGACGTCGCGCAGCCGCCGAGGCCGTTCCGCGAAGCGCTCGACGGCCTGTCGATGCGCGAAGTCGACGAGCCGGAAATCTTCCAGCACTTCTTCGGCAAGTAGAGCTTTCATCAGCGCGGCGGGCCGAGCGCCGGGCCGCCCCAAGCCGGCCCGCATCCCCGCGGGGGATCGGTCGATGTACTCATCGACCGAGGGGCGTCATCCCTTCAGCCTTCCCAGGCGGTCGCCGGACGCCCGCGGGCGTCCACCTCCACCGAGAACAGCGCGCCGGCCAGCGGCTGCGCCGCCAGTTGCTCGTCCGTCAATTCGAATCGCGCGCTGGTGATGAACAGCGTGCGCAGCTCAGGCCCGCCGAACGCGACGTTCGTGATGTGGCTGGTCGGCAGCGCGATGCGCAGCAGTTCCTTGGCGCTGACCGGGTCGTGGCAGGTCACGCAGGCCGCGCCCCAATGCGCGATCCACAGCCGGCCGTCGGCGTCGGTCGTCATGCCGTCGGGATGGCCGTCGTCCTTCGCGAAGCGCAGCCACAGCCGCTGGTTCGAGATCGCGCCGGTGGCGGTGTCGAAGTCGAACGCATGGATGCGCTGCTGCGCCGTCTCGTTGAAATACATCGTGCGCCCGTCGAGCGACCAGGTCGGCCCGTTGGTCACCGCGAAGTGCGCATCGAACACCTTCTCGCAGTGCCGCTTCGCATCGAAGCGGTACAGCGAGCCGGTCGGCTCGGTGCAGCCGAAGTCCATCGTGCCGCCCCAGAAGCGGCCCTGCAGGTCGCACTTGCCGTCGTTGAAGCGGTTGCCCGGCAGGTGCGCCTCGGGATCGTGCAGCTTCTGCACCCGGCCGGTGTCGGTGTCGAACAGCGCGAAGCCGCTGCGCAGCGTCACCAGCAGGCCGGGCGCTTCGGCGCGCTCGGCCAGCGCCGAAATCTCCTCGTCGAACGGCCACTGCTCGCGCGCGTCGGTCGCCGGGTGGTAGCGGTACAGCGTCCTGCCGAGGATGTCGACCCAGTAGAGCGACTGCCGCCGTACCGACCACAGCGTGCCCTCGCCGAGCGTGGCGCCCGCGGGCCACCGCACGCGGGGTTCGGACAACAGCGTCGGCGCGGCGGCAGGCAAGGGCAGGGTCATCAGATCAGTGCGAATCGCGGGGCACTTCGGCACCGCTGCCACCGACCAGGAAGTCGAGGTCGGCACCCAGGTGGGCCTGCTGCACGTGCTCGACGTACAGCTTGTACCAGCCCCGCTTCGGCGGCTCGGGCGGCTGCCATTGTGCGCGACGCACGGCCAGTTCTTCGTCGGACACCTCCAGGTGCAGCCTGCGCTCGTGCACGTCGAGTTCGATCATGTCGCCGTCGCGCACCAGCGCCAGCGGGCCGCCGGCGGCCGCTTCCGGCGAGGTGTGCAGCACGACGGTGCCGTAGGCGGTGCCGCTCATGCGCGCATCCGAGATGCGGACCATGTCGGTGATGCCCTTCTGCAGCACCTTCGGCGGCAGCGGCATGTTGCCGACCTCGGCCATGCCGGGGTAGCCCTTCGGGCCGCAGTTCTTCAGCACCATCACGCAGTGCTCGTCGATGTCCAGTTCCGGATCGTCGATGCGGGCGTGGAAGTCCTCGATGGTCTCGAACACCACCGCGCGGCCGCGGTGCTTCAGCAGGTGCGCCGACGCGGCCGAGGGCTTGATCACCGCACCGTTGGGCGCCAGGTTGCCCTTCACCACCGCGATGCCGGCCGAGGCCATGAACGGCTCCTCGGGGGTCATGATCACCTCGCGGTTGTAGCAGGGGATGTTGGTGATGTTCTCGCCCAGCGTCTTGCCGTTGGCGGTCAGCGCGCCGGTGTGCAACTTGTCGGCGATCTGCGTCAGCACCGCCGGCAGCCCGCCGGCGTAATAGAAGTCTTCCATCAGGAACTTGCCCGACGGCTGCAGGTTCACCAGGCAGGGCACGTCGGCACCGAGCTTGTCCCAGTCGTCCAGGTCGAGCTTGACGCCGATGCGCCCGGCGATGGCCATCAGGTGGATCACCGCGTTGGTCGAGCCGCCGATCGCGGCGTTGGTGCGCACCGCATTCTCGAAGGCCTCGCGCGTCAGGATCTTCGACATGCGCAGGTCTTCCTTGACCATCTCGACGATGCGCCGGCCGGTCAGCTGCGCGAGCCGGTTGCGTCGCGTGTCGGCCGCCGGGATCGCGGCGTTCTCCGGCAGCGACATGCCGAGCGCCTCGACCATGCTGGCCATCGTCGACGCGGTGCCCATCGTCATGCAACTGCCCTTGGAGCGGTGCATGCACGATTCGGCGGCGGTGAACTCGTCCATCGTCATCTCGCCGGCGCGCACCATCTCGCTCATCTGCCACACGCCGGTGCCCGAGCCGATGTCCTTGCCGCGGAACTTGCCGTTCAGCATCGGCCCGCCCGACAGGCCGATGGTCGGCAGGTCGCAGCTGGCCGCGCCCATCATCAGCGACGGCGTGGTCTTGTCGCAGCCCATCAGCAGCACGACGCCGTCGATCGGGTTGCCGCGGATCGATTCCTCGACGTCCATGCTCGCGAGGTTGCGGAACAGCATCGCGGTCGGGCGCAGCTGGGTCTCGCCGAGCGACATCACCGGGAACTCGAGCGGGAAGCCGCCGGCTTCGTAGACGCCGCGCTTGACGAACTCCGCCAGCTCGCGGAAGTGCCCGTTGCAAGGGGTCAGCTCGCTCCACGTGTTGCAGATGCCGATGATCGGGCGGCCGTCGAGCAGGTCGTGCGGATAGCCTTGGTTCTTCAGCCAGCTGCGGTGCACGAAGCCATCGCGGTCCTGCTTGCCGAACCAGGCGTGGCTGCGCCGCTTCGGCGGAGCGGGCGGTTTCTTCGAATCCATGGGGTCTGTTGTCTCCGGAGGGGGGCGGGGCCGGCCTTGTTCAGGCGGTCGTCGAGTCAGTCGTCGTACAAGGCCCTTGACGCGGCGGATCGTATCAAGGCACATTGATAATAGAAAAATAAATAAATTCGCTTCTCACATACCTGAATTGCAATAGATCAAGGATAAACCCCCATGGCAAGTGCCACGACAGCCGTTCTAGCGTCATTCCCCAGCCTGCGCGGACGCCGCGTTTTCATCACTGGCGGTGGCACCGGCATCGGTGCGGCCGTCGTCAGCGCGTTCGCGGAGCAAGGGGCGCTGGTGGCCTTCGTCGACGTCGCCGAAGCGGCCAGCCGCGAGCTGGTGCAGCAGATCGAGGCGGCCGGGCACCCGGCGCCGTGGTTCCGGCCCTGCGACGTGCGCGACGTGCCGGCGCTGCAGCAGACGATCGCCGATGCCGAAGCGGCGCTCGGCGACTTCGCGGTGCTGGTCAACAACGTCGCGAGCGACGACCGCCACACGCTGGAATCGGTGACGCCGGCGTACTACGACCAGCGCATGTCGATCAACGAGCGGCCGGCCTTCTTCGCGATCCAGGCGGTGGTGCCGGGGATGAAGCGGCTCGGTTTCGGCTCGGTGATCAACTTCGGCTCGACCGGCTGGCAGGGCAAGGACGGGGCGTACCCCTGCTACGCGATCGCGAAGTCGTCGGTCAACGGGCTGACGCGCGGGCTGGCGAAGCCGCTCGGCGAGCACCGCATCCGCATCAACACGGTGTCGCCGGGCTGGGTCATGACGGAGCGGCAGGTGAAGCTGTGGTTCACCGCCGAGAGCGAAGAGGTGCTGAAGCGCAACCAGTGCCTGCCGGACAAGCTGCAGCCCGGCGACGTGGCGCGGATGGTGCTGTTCCTCGCGGCTGACGACTCGGCGATGTGCACCGCGCAGGAGTTCAAGGTCGATGCGGGTTGGTCGTGACACTCCACCGTTCGCCCTGAGCTGGGACTGAGCCTGTCGAAGGGCAAGCTCAGCCCGAACGGGTTTCAGAGGCGGGTCAAAGTTCGGCGCCCAGGTCGAACTTCGCGCCGTACACCGTGATCGCCGTGGTCTTCAGCGCCTTCAGCATCACCTTCGCCGCCGGCGACAGCAGCCGGTCGGTGCGAGTGATGATGCCGAACGCATCCATCTGGCAGGGCAGCGCGATCGGCAGCAGCGACACGATGCCGTGCGCCGCGTAGTAGCGCGCCACGTCGGTCGCGACCACCGCGATCATGTCGCTCTGTTGCAGCATCTTCGTCATGAACAGCAGCGCCGAGGTCTCGATCACGTTCATCGGCGCCTCCAGCCCCTCTTCCTGGAACATCAGGTCGAAGCGGTGCCGCAGCACGCTGCCGCTGGGCGACACGATCCAGCCGGCGTTCACCACGTCGCGCAGCCCCAGGTGCGCCACCGACAGCAGCGGGTGCCCCGGCCGGGTGATCGCGCACACCGTTTCCTCGGTCAGCGTCTCGTAGCGCAGGTCGGTCTTGTCGTGCTGCGCGAACAGCCGCGCGACCAGCATGTCGAGCTTGCCCTGCGCCAGCCGGTCGAGCAGCACGTCGCTGGTCTCGATCTGCACGCCGATGCGCAGGCTCGGGTGCTCCTGCTTGACCAGCGCGACCGCCGGCGGCAGCAGCACCAGCCCCGGCGCGGTGATCGCGCCGACGCTGACCTGCCCGTAGCGCCCGGCCTTGATCGCCTCCAGCTCGTCGTGCGCCTGGTTCAGGCTGCTCAGCGCGACCCGCGCGTGGCGGATCATCGTCTCGCCGTACCAGGTGGGCCGCATGCCGCGCGGCAGCCGTTCGAACAGCGGCACCTCCAGCACGTCTTCCAGGTCCTTCAGCAGCTTCGACGCGGCCGGCTGCGTCATGTTGAGCACCTGGGCCGCGCGGTGGATGTTGCCCTCTTCGTCGAGCGCCACCAGCAGCAGCAGCTGCCGCGTCTTCAGGCGGGCGCGGATGAACCAATGGGTGTAGTTCGTCATGCGAAAGGGCGTTGTCTCGGCGCGCCACTAGGGGTTTTTATCGATGCCGGATCGTATATGTGTTTTCGGCAAATATCTATTAGAAAGTTATAGCTCCGCTCATTAGGATGCGGCACCTTCACCCGAGCCTCGCTCGCCAGACGAGAAGCGCCTGCCCCCATGAGACTGATCCAGTTCCTCGCCGAAAACGGCACGCAGCATGTGGGTTGCGTGGCAGACGACGGCCGTTCGGTGCGCGCGGTCGGCGGTTTCGTCAGCAGCTACGAATTGGCGCAGGCGGCGATTGCCCGCCGCGTATCGGTCGATGCGCTGGCGCAGCCGGCGCTCACCGGCGAGGCGCTGCCGTACGACGTGCTGCTGCGCGAGCAGCGCGTGCTGACGCCGCTGGCGCATCCCGACGTCGCGCACTGCTTCGTCACCGGCACCGGCCTCACGCACACCGGCAGCGCGTCGGCGCGCGACGCGATGCACCAGAAGCTGTCGGGCGGCGAGGAATCGCTGTCCGATTCGATGCGCATCTTCAAGTGGGGCATGGAAGGCGGCCGCCCGGCCGACGGCCTGCCCGGCGTGCAGCCCGAGTGGTTCTACAAGGGCAACGGCAGCATCGTCGCGGCGCCCGGCGCCCCGCTCGCGATGCCCGACTTCGCGCTCGACGGCGGCGAGGAGCCCGAGCTGGTCGGCCTGTACGTGATCGGCCCCGACGGCCAGCCGTACCGCCTCGGCTACGCGATCGGCAACGAGTTCTCCGACCACGTCACCGAGCGCCAGAACTACCTCTACCTGGCCCATTCGAAGCTGCGCGTCTGCGCGATCGGCCCCGAGCTGCGCAGCGGCGCGCTGCCGGCCCACCTCGAAGGCACCAGCCGCATCCGGCGCGGCAGCGAGGTCCGCTGGGAAAAGCCGTTCCTGACCGGCGAGGCCAACATGTGCCATTCGCTGGCCAACCTCGAGTACCACCATTTCAAGTACGAGGCGCATCGCCAGCCGGGCGACGTGCACCTGCACTTCTTCGGCACCGCGACGCTCAGCTTCTCGGACAACATCCGCGTCGAGCCGGGCGACCGCTTCGAGATCGACCTGCCGGCGCTCGGTGCGCCGCTGGTCAACCCGCTGGCGCTGGTCGATCGCGGCT
Organism: Rhizobacter sp. SG703; assembly: GCF_012275445.1. Classification (GTDB taxonomy): domain Bacteria; phylum Pseudomonadota; class Gammaproteobacteria; order Burkholderiales; family Burkholderiaceae_C; genus Rhizobacter. The sequence goes on from NZ_JAAZQK010000005.1 coordinate 211,639, forward strand.
TCGCGATCGGCGGCGTGCGCGCCCTCTGACCCGGTGCGGAACATGACGCAGAGCTACAAGAACTACATCAACGGCCGCTGGGAGACCGGCGTCACGACCGGCATGAGCAGCAACCCGTCCGACCTGGACGAGGTGGTCGCCGAATACGCCCGCGCCGACGGCAACCAGGCCGAGGTGGCGATCCGCGCCGCGGCCGATGCCGCGCCGGCCTGGGGCCTGAGCACGCCGCAGCGGCGCGCCGATGCGCTCGACCAGATCGGCAGCGAGATCCTCGCCCGCAAGGACGAACTCGGCCAGCTGCTCGCCCGTGAGGAAGGCAAGACCCTGCCGGAGGCGATCGGCGAGGCCGCGCGTGCCGGCAACATCTTCAAGTTCTTTGCCGGCGAGGCGCTGCGCGCGGCCGGCGAGCACCTGCCGTCGGTGCGGCCGGGCGTCGAGGTCGACATCACGCGCGAGCCGGTGGGCGTGGTCGGCATCATCGCGCCGTGGAATTTCCCGCTGGCCATCCCTGCATGGAAGATCGCGCCGGCGCTCGCCTATGGCAACAGCGTCGTCTTCAAGCCGGCCGAGCTGGTGCCGGCCTGTGCCGCGGCGCTGGCCGAGATCATCAGCCGCGCCGGCCTGCCGGCGGGCGTGTTCAACCTGGTGATGGGCAGCGGCCGGCAGGTCGGCCAGGCGATGGTCGACAGCCCGCTGGTCGATGCGATCAGCTTCACCGGCTCGGTGGGCACCGGCGAGCAGATCCTGAAGGCAGCCACCGCGCGGCGCGCCAAGGTGCAGCTGGAGATGGGCGGCAAGAACCCGCTGGTGGTGCTGGCCGATGCCGACCTCGACCAGGCCGTCGAATGCGCGGTGCAAGGCTCGTTCTTCTCGACCGGCCAGCGCTGCACCGCGTCGAGCCGGATCATCGTCGACGCGACGGTGCACGACCGCTTCGTCGCGAAGATGCGCGACCGCACCCGCGGGCTGAAGGTCGGCCATGCGCTGGAGCGCGGCATCGACATCGGCCCGGTGGTCGACCGCAGCCAGCTCGACACCAACCTCGGCTACCTGGAGATCGCGCGCAACGAAGGTGCCGAGCTCGTCACCGGCGGCGAGTTGCTGCAGCGCGCGACGCGCGGCCACTTCATGGCGCCGGCGCTGCTGCTCGCGCAGCCGCAGCACCGCGTGGCGCGCGAGGAGATCTTCGGGCCGGTCGCCTGCGTGCTGAAGGCTGACGGCTTCGAGCATGCACTGGCACTCGCGAACGACACGCCGTTCGGCCTGTGCGCTGGCGTCTGCACGCAGTCGCTGAAGCTCGCGACGCAATTCAAGCGGCAAGCCAAGGTCGGCATGGTGATGGTCAACCTGCCGACCGCCGGCGTCGACTACCACGTGCCGTTCGGCGGCCGCAAGGGATCGAGCCACGGCCCGCGCGAGCAGGGCCGCTACGCCGCCGAGTTCTACACCACGGTCAAGACGGCGTACACGCTGGCCTGATCCTGGAACGACAGACAGAGGAGTTCCACCCCACGCCTGAGCTTCACCGCCCTTGCGCTTTGATGCGGCACCCCGGCACCGCCGGAACAAGCCGTGCGTTTTTCATGCCACCCACCAAGAGGAGACAACCGTGAAATTCCAAAGACGTTCCCTGTTTGCAGCGATGGCTGCGGCATCCCTGGCCGCGGCGCTGCCGTTCAAGGCCTTCGCCCAGAAGAAGATCGTGCTCGGCTTCAGCCAGATCGGTGCCGAAAGCGAATGGCGCACCGCGAACAGCGAGTCGATCAAGTCGTCCGCCAAGGAGGCCGGCGTCGACCTGAAGTTCTCCGACGCGCAGCAGAAGCAGGAGAACCAGATCAAGGCCATCCGCAGCTTCATCGCGCAGAAGGTCGACGTGATCGCGTTCTCGCCGGTCGTCGAATCCGGCTGGGGCACGGTGCTGCGCGAGGCCAAGGCCGCCAAGATCCCGGTGATCCTGTCGGATCGCGCGGTCGACGAGAAGGACGACAGCCTGTGGGTTGCCTTCATGGGGTCCGACTTCGTCGAGGAAGGCCGTCGCGCCGGCCGCTGGCTGGTCGACAAGATGAAGGACCAGAAGGGCGACGTGAACATCGTCGAGCTGCAGGGCACCGTCGGCTCGGCGCCGGCGATCGACCGCAAGAAGGGCTTCGAGGAAATCATCAAGGCGGACCCGAAGTTCAAGATCATCCGCTCGCAGACCGGCGACTTCACCCGTGCCAAGGGCAAGGAAGTGATGGAAGCCTTCCTGAAGGCCGAGGGCAAGAAGATCAACGTGCTCTACGCGCACAACGACGACATGGCCATCGGCGCGATCCAGGCGATCGAGGAAGCCGGCATGAAGCCGGCGAAGGACATCGTGATCATCTCGATCGACGGCGTGAAGGGCGCCTTCGAGGCGATGATCGCCGGCAAGCTGAACGTGTCGGTCGAATGCAGCCCGCTGCTCGGCCCGCAGCTGATGCAAGCCGCCAAGGACCTGGTCGCCGGCAAGCCGATCCCGAAGCGCATCGTGACGCAGGAAGGCGTCTTCCCGATGGAAGTCGCAGCCAAGGAATTCCCCAATCGCAAGTATTGAGCGATGGGGTGAGACTGGGCTTCGCAGCAACGCGCGAAGCCTGTCGGAGCAGGCCGCGCTCCGGCCGCCGCCCAGTGGAGCGGCGATGACGAACCCCCCATGACTGGAGACAGAGAAGTGAAAACCATCCGTACGATCCTGGCCACGCTGGCCACTTTTGCCGTTGTGGCCATCGCACCCTTGGCTGCGCATGCGCAGGACAAGGGTTCGATCGCGATCTCGATGCCGACCAAGTCGTCCGCACGCTGGATCGCCGACGGCTCCAACATGGTCAAGTACCTGCAGGAGAAGGGCTACAAGACCGACCTGCAGTACGCCGAGGACGACATCCCGAACCAGCTGGCGCAGATCGAGAACATGATCACCAAGGGCGCCAAGGTGCTGGTGATCGCCGCGATCGACGGCACGACCCTCACCGACGTGCTGCAGAAGGCGGCCGACAAGGGCGTCAAGGTCATCGCCTACGACCGCCTGATCAAGGGCTCGAAGAACGTCGACTACTACGCCACGTTCGACAACTTCCAGGTCGGCGTGCTGCAGGCCAGCTACATCGAGCAGAAGCTCGGCCTGAAGAGCGGCAAGGGCCCGTTCAACATCGAGCTGTTCGGCGGCTCGGCCGACGACAACAACGCGTTCTTCTTCTACAACGGCGCGATGTCGGTGCTCGATCCGTACATCAAGAGCGGCAAGCTGGTCGTTCGCAGCAAGCAGGTCGGCATGGACAAGGTCGCCACGCTGCGCTGGGACGGTGCCGTCGCCCAGGCCCGCATGGACAACCTGCTGAGCGCGTACTACTCGGGCGCCCACGTCGACGCCGTGCTGTCGCCGTACGACGGCCTGTCGATCGGGATCATCTCGTCGCTGAAGGGTGTCGGCTACGGCACGCCGAAGCTGCCGATGCCGGTCATCACGGGCCAGGACGCCGAGGTGCCGTCGGTCAAGTCGATCCAGAAGGGCGAGCAGACCTCGACCATCTTCAAGGACACGCGTGAACTGGCCAAGGTCACGGTCGGCATGGTCGACGCGGTGCTGGGCGGCAAGAAGCCCGAGATCAACGACACCAAGACGTACAACAACGGCGTGAAGGTCGTGCCCTCGTACCTGCTGAAGCCGGTCAGCGTCGACGCGAGCAACTGGAAGCAGGTGCTGGTCGGCAGCGGCTACTACACCGAAGCGCAATTGAAGTAACCGCCTCTTGGCGCGGCGTGGGTTCTGCGCAGCGTGCGCAGAACCCTTTTTTGCAGTCGGAACGATCCAGAGGACCAAGGATGGAAGCCATCCTGGAGATGCGCGGCATCACCAAGAAATTCCACGGCGTGACCGCCCTGAACGACGTCAACCTCGTCGTGCGCCAGGGTGAGATCCATGCGGTGGTCGGCGAGAACGGCGCCGGCAAGTCGACGCTGATGAAGGTGCTGAGCGGGGTCTACCCGCACGACTCCTACACCGGCGAGATCCATTACCAGGGCGAGCTGCGCAAGTTCGCCGGCATCTCCGACAGCGAGAAACTCGGGATCATCATCATCCACCAGGAGCTCGCGCTGGTGCCGCTGCTGTCGATCGCCGAGAACATCTTCCTCGGCAACGAACGCGCGAAGCTGGGCGTGATCGACTGGTTCGAGTCGCACCGCCGCACGCAGGAGCTGCTGGAGAAGGTCGGGCTGAAGGAATCGCCGTCGGCGCTGATCACCAACCTGGGGGTCGGCAAGCAGCAGCTGATCGAGATCGCGAAGGCCTTGTCGAAGGAGGTCAAGCTGCTGATCCTCGACGAGCCGACCGCGAGCCTGAACGAAAGCGACAGCAATGCGCTGCTCGAGCTGCTGCTCGCGCTGAAGGCGCAGGGCATCTCGGCGATCCTGATCTCGCACAAGCTGAACGAGGTCTCGAAGGTCGCCGATTCGATCACCGTGCTGCGCGACGGCGCCACCGTCGAGACGATGGACTGCCGCGCCGAGGCGATCAGCGAAGACCGCATCATCCGCAACATGGTCGGCCGCGAGATGGCCGACCGCTACCCGAAGCGCACGCCGAAGATCGGCGACACCGTGTTCGAGCTGCGCGACTGGAAGGTGCACCACCAGGTGCACGCCGACCGGCTGGTCGTGAAGGGCGTGAACCTGAACGTGCGGCGCGGCGAGATCGTCGGCATCGCCGGGCTGATGGGCGCCGGTCGCACCGAACTCGCGATGAGCGTGTTCGGCCGTTCGTACGGCCAGCGCATCAGCGGCGAGGTGCGCATGCACGGCGAGGCGATCGACACCTCGACGGTGCAGAAGGCGATTCGCCACGGCATCGCCTACGTCACCGAGGACCGCAAGGGCCTGGGCCTGGTGCTCGGCGAGGACATCAAGAAGAACACCACGCTCGCGAACCTGACCGCGGTGTCGCGCCACGGCGTGATCGACGACGGCCGCGAGTTCACGGTGGCGAACGATTTCCGCAAGCGGTTGAACACCCGCTCGGCCAGCGTCTACCAGCCGGTGGTGAACCTGTCGGGCGGCAACCAGCAGAAGGTGGTGCTGAGCAAGTGGCTGTTCTCGCAGCCCGAGCTGCTGATCCTCGACGAGCCGACGCGCGGCATCGACGTCGGCGCCAAGTACGAGATCTACACCATCATCGACGCGCTGGCGGCGGAGGGCAAATGCATCCTGATGATCTCGTCGGAGATGCCCGAGCTGCTGGGCATGTGCGACCGCATCTACGTGATGAACGAAGGCCGCTTCGTCGGCGAGTTCCCGGCGGCCGAGGCGTCGCAGGAGCGGATCATGCGCGCCATCATGCGGGCCGGCTCGCACGACGGCATGGACGCGCCACCGAAGCTGGACACTGAACACGGCCCCCTGGCCGGAGAGACGAATCATGGCAACTGACATCGCCGCGGCGGCCCCCGTGCCGCCCAAGGAGTACCGCGGCTTCCTGAAGAACAACGTGCGCGAGTACGGCATGCTGCTGTCGCTGGTCGCGATCATGGGACTGTTCCAGTACCTGACCGACGGCACGCTGCTGAAGCCGCTGAACCTGACCAACCTGGTGCTGCAGAACAGCTACATCGTCATCATGGCGCTGGGCATGCTGCTGGTGATCGTGGCCGGGCACATCGACCTGTCGGTCGGCTCGGTGGCCGGCTTCATCGGCGCGCTGGCCGCGGTGATGATGGTGAACCACGAGATCCACTGGATCTGGACCATCCTCGGCTGCATGTTGGTGGGCGGCCTGATCGGCGCCGCGCAGGGCTGGTTCGTCGCGTACTTCCGCATCCCGTCGTTCATCGTCACGCTGGCCGGCATGCTGGTGTTCAAGGGCCTGGCGCTGGCGCTGCTGGAGGGCCAGTCGGTCGGGCCGTTCCCGGTCGAGTTCCAGCGCCTGAGCTCGGGCTTCATCCCCGACCTGTTCGCCGGTGCCGAGCTGCGGCTGACCTCGCTGCTGCTGGGCGTCATCACGGTGCTGGTGATGGTGGTGCTGAAGGTGCGCGGGCGCATCGCGCAGACGCGCCACGGCATGGAAGAAGAGCCGTACCCGTTCTTCCTCGCGAAGACGGCGGCGTTCGCCGCGGTGATCCTGTTCTTCAGCTACCTGCTGGCCTCGTACCGCGGGCTGCCGAACGTGCTGATCATCATGGTGCTGCTGATGGTGGCGTACGACTTCGTCACGCGGCGCAGCACGATCGGGCGGCGCATCTACGCGCTCGGCGGCAACGAGAAGGCGGCCAAGCTGTCGGGCATCAAGACCGAGCGGCTGTCGTTCTACACCTTCGTCAACATGGGCGTGCTGGCGGCGCTGGCCGGGCTGGTGTTCGCCGCGCGACTGAACACCGCGACGCCGAAGGCCGGCGTCGGCTTCGAGCTCGACGTGATCGCGGCCTGCTTCATCGGCGGCGCATCGGCCTCGGGCGGCGTCGGCAAGGTGATGGGCGCGGTGATCGGCGCGTTCGTGATGGGCGTGATGAACAACGGCATGTCGATCATGGGCATCGGCATCGACTACCAGCAGGTCATCAAGGGCCTGGTGCTGCTCGCGGCCGTGTTCCTCGACGTCTACAACAAGAACAAGTGATGAGCACTGGCGCCGAACCGTCTCCCGTGCTGGAACTGCGCGGCGTCAGCAAGCAGTTCCTCGGCGTGCGCGCGCTCAGCAACGTCGGCCTGCGGCTGTTCCCCGGCGAGGTGCATGCGCTGATGGGCCAGAACGGCGCCGGCAAGTCGACGCTGATCAAGGTGCTGACCGGCGTGCATCCGCCCGATGCCGGCGAGTTCACGCTGGCCGGTGCCGCGATCCGGCCGACCACGCCGCAGCAGGCGCAGCAGCTGGGCATCAGCACCGTCTACCAGGAAGTGAACCTCTGCACCAACCTGTCGGTGGCCGAGAACATCTTCGCCGGACGCTACCCGCGCAAGGGCGCGCGCGGCGGCTGGCGCATCGACTGGCCGCGCATGAACGCGCAGGCGCGCGAGCTGCTGACGCGGCTGAACCTCGACATCGACGTGACGCGCGGCCTGGCGACGTACTCGGTGGCCGTGCAGCAGATGGTCTCGATCGCCCGCGCGCTGAGCGTCGAGGCCAAGGTGCTGATCCTCGACGAACCGACCTCCAGCCTCGACGAGGACGAGGTCAAGCGGCTGTTCGCGGTGCTGCGCCAGCTGCGCGGCGAGGGCCTCGCGATCCTGTTCGTGACCCATTTCCTCGAGCAGGTCTACGCGATCTCGGACCGCATCACGGTGCTGCGCAACGGCGAGTTCGTCTGCGAGAAGCCGGCCGCCGAGTTGAACGCGCCGGCGCTGATCACCGCGATGATCGGGCGGGAGTTGGCGAGCCAGTCGGAGGTCGTCCCGAGCGCACGCCCGCACGACGGCCAACCCTTGCTGCGCGCCCAAGGCCTCGGCCAGCAAGGCCAGCTGCAGCCGGTCGACCTCGACCTGTACCCCGGCGAGGTGCTGGGGCTGGGCGGCCTGCTCGGCTCGGGCCGCACCGAACTCGCGCGGCTGCTGTTCGGCCTGGCGGCCAACGACCAGGGCACGCTGCAGGTCGACGGGCAGCCGGTCCAGCTGCGCAGTCCGGCCGACGCGGTGCGCCACGGCATCGGCCTGTGCCCCGAAGACCGCAAGACCGACGGCATCGTCGCCGAGCTGTCGGTGCGCGAGAACATCGCGCTCGCGCTGCAGGCCCGCCACGGCCTCGCGAAGACGCTGTCGCGCGAGCAGCAGGCCGAGATGGCCGAGCGCTTCGTGAAGGCGCTGGGCATCAAGACCGCCAGCATCGACACGCCGATCGGGCTGCTGTCCGGCGGCAACCAGCAGAAGGCGATGCTCGCGCGCTGGCTCGCGACCGAGCCGCGGCTGCTGATCCTCGACGAGCCGACGCGCGGCATCGACGTCGCAGCCAAGCAGGAGATCATGGACGAGATCCTGCGGCTCGCGCAGCAGGGCATGTCGGTGCTGTTCATCTCGTCGGAGATGAGCGAGGTCGTCCGCGTCTCGCACCGCATCGCGGTGCTGCGCGATCGCCGCAAGGTCGCCGAGCTGCCGGCCGGCAGCAGCGAGCAGGCGGTCTACCACGTGATTGCGGCGCAGGCATGAGCAAGCTTTTCAAACACCGCCTCGCGTGGCCGCTGGTCACGCTGCTGCTGCTGCTGGTGCTGAACGCGGCGTTCAACAGCAGCTTCCTGCACCTGGAGTGGCGCGACGGCCACCTGTACGGCAGCCTGGTCGACATCCTGAACCGCGCGGCGCCGCTGATGCTGGTGTCGCTCGGCATGACGCTGGTGATCGCCACGCGCGGCATCGACATCTCGGTCGGCGCGGTGGTGGCGATCGCCGCGGCCATCGCGGCCTGGATGATCGGCGGCTCGCTGGTCATCGTCGACGGCGTGGCCACGCATGCGAGCCGCTTCCCGATGTGGGCGGCGGTGGCCGGCGCGCTCGGCGTCGCGCTGGTGTGCGGGGTGTGGAACGGCGTGCTGGTCGCGCGCGTCGGCATGCAGCCGATCATCGCGACGCTGATCCTGATGGTGGCCGGGCGCGGCATCGCGCAGCTGATCACCGGCGGGCAGATCATCACGATCTACTACGGGCCGTATTTCTTCCTCGGCAGCGGCTACCTGCTCGGTCTGCCGTTCTCGCTGTTCATCGCCGCGGCGGTGTTCGTGCTGCTGTGGTGGGTGACCACGCGCACCGCGCTCGGGCTGTTCATCCAGGCGGTCGGCGTGAACCCGTCGGCCGCGCGGGTGGCCGGCGTGCGCGCCCGCCGCATCACGGTGTGGGTGTATGCATTCTGCGGGCTGTGCGCCGGCGCGGCCGGGCTGATCGTCAGCTCGAACGTCAAGAGCGCCGACGGCAACAACGCCGGGCAGCTGATGGAGCTGGACGCGATCCTCGCGGTGACGCTGGGCGGCACCGCGCTGACCGGCGGCCGCTTCAGCCTGGCCGGCAGCGTGATCGGCGCGCTGATCATCCAGACGCTCACCTATGCCATCTACTCGCTGGGCGTGCCGCCCGAGGTCAACCTGGTCGTCAAGGCCGGCGTGGTGTTCGCGGTGATGCTGCTGCAGTCGCCGGAGTTCCGCCAGAGCTTGCGCGCGCTGGTGCAGCGGCCGCCGGCGGGAGGACGCGCATGAACGCGCACGTGCAACCGATGGCGCCGATGCCGGCCACGGCCGCTGCGAAGCGCCTGCGCTTCGACCCGAAGTTCATCCCGCTGGCGGCGACGATCTCGCTGTTCGTCGTGATGGCGATCCTCGGCTCGGTGCTCTACACCGGCTTCTTCTCGGCCCAGGTGTTCCTGAACCTGCTGATCGACAACGCCTTCCTGTGCATCGTCGCGGTCGGCATGACCTTCGTGATCCTGTCGGGCGGCATCGACCTGTCGGTGGGCTCGGTGATCGCGCTGACGACGATGGTGTCGGCGTCGCTGGTCGAGAAGCACGGCTGGAGCCCGGCCGTGGTGATCCCGCTGGTGCTGCTGATGGGCATCGGCTTCGGCGCGCTGCAGGGCGTGCTGATCCAGCGCTTCCGGCTGCAGCCCTTCATCGTGACGCTGGCCGGCATGTTCCTCGCGCGCGGGCTGTGCTACCTGATCAGCATCGATTCGATCAGCATCACGAACCCGTTCTACACCGCGCTGTCGCAGCTGCGCGTGCCGCTGTGGGAAGGCGCCGAGCTGTCGGTCAGCGCGATCATCGCGGTCGCCGTGGTGCTGCTCGCGGTGTTCGTCGCGCACTACACGCAGTTCGGCCGCACGGTTTACGCGATCGGCGGCAACGAACATTCGGCGGTGCTGATGGGCCTGCCGGTGCGCAGCACGCTGATCGGCGTCTACACCGTCAGCGGTTTCTGCTCGGCGTTGGCCGGCGTGGTGTTCACCTTCTACATGCTGTCGGGCTACGGCCTGCACGCGGTCGGGCTGGAGCTGGACGCGATTGCGGCGGTGGTGATCGGCGGCACGCTGCTGACCGGCGGGGTCGGCTACGTGCTGGGCACGCTGTTCGGCGTGCTGATGCTCGGGATCATCCAGACGCTGATCATGTTCGACGGCAGCCTGAGCTCATGGTGGACCCGCATCGTGATCGGCGGGCTGCTGTTCGTGTTCTGCCTGCTGCAACGCCTCTTCGAATCGAGCCGCAAGCGCGGTTGACGCTCCCCGTTCCCCCGACAGGGCTCCCCCAGGCCCTGTGTTCCACCTGTGCATCCAAAAACCAAGGAGACCATTCCGTGAAGACATTCCCCCACCGCCAGACCGTGCTCGCCCTGGCTGCCGCCGCAGCCAGCGTGTTGAGCGCCACCTCTGCACAAGCCGTCGATTGGGGCGGCTACTTCCGCACCGGCCCGGGTGCCACGTCGAAGGACTCGTCGCGCGCATGCTACGGGCTGGGCGGAGAAGGCATGAAGTACCGGCTCGGCAACGAGTGCGACTTCTACGGCGAGTTCCTGCTGAGCCAGGGCTTCAAGGCCGATGGCGTGGAATACAAGGCCGCGCTGATGACGAACCTGTACAGCAACGGCACCGACACCGGCGCGGTGGACCGCGGCCTGAGCGGGCAGCCGGCGACGAACCAGTCGCTGGACCACAGCAAGCTGGGCATCAACCAGATGTATGTCGAGGGCAAGGGCTACGACATCGCCCCGAACACGAACTTCTGGATCGGCAAGCGCTTCTACGGCCGTGCGGACGTGCACATCGTCGACACGTTCTTCGTGAACCTGTCGGGCGTGGGCGCCGGTGCGGACAGCATGGACGTCGGCGGCGGCAAGCTGGCGATCGCGGCGTTCCGCTCGGACAGCGCCGACTCGACCAAGCCGGGCTCGCGCGTGAACGTGGACTTCTCGGAGCTGGTGGTGAACCCGGGCGGCAAGCTGCGCATCGTGGGCACGATCACGAAGGGCGACTTCACCGACGGCAAGAACGGCTTCGGGCTGACCGCGCAGCACAACCAGGACAACGCGCTGGGCCTGGGCGGCACCAACATCCTGTGGGTGCAGTACGCGCAAGGCTCGGCCGGGCTGAACGGCAACTTCGGCAACCTGGGTGCGAACTCGGGCAACAAGAGCTACCGCATCGTCGAGAGCCCGGGCTGGCAGGTCGGCCCGTTCGGCGGGCAGGGCATGGTGATGTTCCAGCACGACAAGCTGGACGACGGCCTGGGCAACACGACCAACGTGAAGTCGGTGTCGGTGGGCGGACGCGGCTCGTACGCGCTGACCAAGAACTTCAAGCTGGTGGCCGAAGCGGCGTACGTGCAGAAGAAGCCGGACGACAGCGACACGCAGAAGCTGGCGAAGTTCACCTTTGCGCCGACGCTGGCGACCGGCCCGGGCTTCTGGAACCGTCCGGAACTGCGCCTGTACGTCACCACCGCGAAGTGGAACAACGCCGCCAACGCCGCCTCCGGCGCCAACGGCCTGACCGGCAACGCCGACGGCAAGACCAAGGGCACCTCCTATGGTGCCCAGGCCGAGATCTGGTTCTGATGCACGACTGCTGACGACTCCTTTTCCAAGGGCCCTGCGGGGCCCTTTTTTGTTGTCCGCGCTTGGCATCAGGGCTTGTCCCGATGACGCCAAAACCATCTGAAGCGACATTTCGTTCGTCACTCAAACTATGTCGGTGCGGTCGAACTTGCGCCCGCCGACGACCGAAGTGATGCACCCCACAAGACTGGAGAGAGACATGCAGATCAAGCACACCCTGGGCGCCGTCGCCTTCGCGCTCGCCTTTGGCGGCCTCAGCAGCGCCGCGCAGGCGCAACTCACCGTCGGCGTCAGCTGGTCGAACTTCCAGGAAGAGCGCTGGAAGACCGACGAGGCGGCCATCAAGGCCCAGCTCGAGAAGCTCGGCGCCAAGTACGTCAGCGCCGATGCCGGCGGCTCGCCCGAGAAGCAGCTGGCCGACATCGAGGGCCTGATGTCCAAGGGCGCCAAGGTGTTGATCGTGCTGGCGATGGACAAGGACGCGATCCTGCCGGCCGTCAACAAGGCCGCGAAGCAGAAGGTGCCGGTGGTGGCCTACGACCGGCTGATCGAGGCGCCGGGCGTGTTCTACATCACCTTCGACAACAAGGAGGTCGGCCGCCTGCAGGCGCGTGCCGTCTACAAGGCCCAGCCGAAGGGCAACTACGTGATGATCAAGGGCTCGCCGACCGACCCGAACGCGAACTTCCTGCGCGAAGGCCAGCAGGAGGTGATCGACGCGGCCGTCAAGAAGGGCGACATCAAGATCGTCGGCGAGGAGTACACCGACGGCTGGAAGCCCGAGGTCGCGCAGAAGAACATGGAGCAGATCATCACGAAGAACGGCGGCAAGATCGATGCGGTCGTCGCGTCGAACGACGGCACCGCCGGCGGCGTGGTGGCCGCGCTCACCAGCAAGGGCATCAAGGGCATCCCGGTGTCGGGCCAGGACGGCGACTTCGCCGCGCTGAACCGCGTGGCCGCCGGCTCGCAGACGGTGTCGGTCTGGAAGGACGCGCGCGACCTGGGCCGCGAAGCAGCCAGCGCGGCGGTGGCGCTCGGCAGCGGCAAGTCGCCCGAGAAGGCCGTCAGCTGGAACGGCGGCGAGAAGAAGATCGCGCTGCAGTCGCGCTTCCTGGCGCCGGTCGCGATCACGCGCGACAACCTCGACGTCGTCGTCAAGGCCGGCTGGATCAAGAAGGACGAGCTGTGCAAGGGCGTGACGGGCGACAAGGTGCCCTCGGCCTGCAAGTGAGTTCATTGCTTCAGCAGTTGCGCCACGCCGCCGTCGACTGGCGGCTGGTGCTGATGGGGCTGGTGCTCGCCGTGATGTCGGTGGTGTTCCATGCGATGTCCGGCGGCATCTTCCTGTCGCCGGAGAACCTCTACAACATCGCGCAGCAGACGGCAGTGGTCGGCATCGTCTCGACGGTGATGGTGCTGGTGATCGTCGCGCGCCACATCGACCTGTCGGTCGGCTCGACGATGGGCTTCGTCGGCGTGCTGATCGCGTACCTGCAGTACACCGCCGGCTGGTCGTGGCAGGCCTCGTGCCTGGCCGGCCTCGCGGTCGCGCTGCTGGTGTCGGTGTACCAGGGCGGACTGACGGCGGTGCTCGGCGTGCCGTCGTTCGTCGTGACGCTGGGCGGGCTGATGTCGTTCCGCGGCGCGGCCTTCCTGGTCGCCGACGGCAAGACGCAACCGGTCAGCGACGACTTCTTCGTCAACCTCGGCGGCGGCTACGACGGCGCGATCGGCGTCGGCCCGAGCTGGGTGCTGGGCGGGCTGCTGGGCGCGGCGCTGGTCGTGCGCATGCTGCTGCGCCGGCGCGCCAAGCAGCGCCACGGCATGGCGCTGCAGCCGCTGTGGGTCGACGGGCTGCTGGTCGGGCTGACGATCGCGCTGCTGCTCGGCTTCGTTGCGGTGATGTCGGCCTACCGGATCTCGTCGAAGACCGAGGCGCAGGGCGTCCCGGTGCCGGTGCTGATCTGGGGCGTGGTGGCCGGCACGCTGTCGTTCATCGTGCACCGAACCCGCTTCGGCCGCTATGTGTTCGCGATGGGCGGCAATCCCGATGCGGCCGCGCTGGTCGGCATCCCGGTGCGGCGCGTCACGCTGATGCTGTTCGCGCTGCTGGGCGTGCTGATCACGGTGGCCGCGATCGTGTCGGTGGCGCGGCTGAACGCCGGCACCAACTCGCTGGGCAGCGGCATGGAGCTTTACGTGATCGCCGCCGCGGTGATCGGCGGCACCGCCTTGTCCGGCGGCAGCGGCTCGATCCTCGGCTCGGTGCTGGGCGCGCTGATCATGCAGTCGCTCGACAGCGGCATGCTGCTGCTCGACGTGCCGATCGGCAAGCGCATGGTGATCATCGGACAGGTGCTGATCGTGGCCGTCGTGTTCGACGTGCTGTACCGCCGCTACGTGCAGGAAAGCTGATGGAACCCCTGGTCGAACTGGTCGACATCCACAAGGCCTTCGGCGGCGTGCGCGCCGTCGAGGGCGTCAACCTGACGCTGTACCCGGGCGAGGTGGTCGCGCTGCTCGGCCACAACGGCGCCGGCAAGTCCACGCTGATGAAGATGCTGGCCGGCGCCTACCCGATCGACAGCGGCGAGACCCGCATCGGCGGGCAGAAGGTGCAGATCCGCACGCCGGCCGAGGCGCAGTCGCACGGCATCGAGACGATCTACCAGACGCTCGCGCTGGCCGACAACCTCGATTCGGTGGCCAACCTGTTCCTCGGCCGCGAGAAGCTGACGCCGTGGCGCACGCTGGACGACCACTTCATGGAAGTGCAGGCGCGGCAGGTCTTCCAGCGCCTGAACAAGAACTTCACCAACATCCGCACGCCGGTGCGCCGGCTGTCGGGCGGGCAGCGGCAGGTGGTCGCGATCTCGCGGGCCATCTACTTCAATGCGCGCATCCTGGTGATGGACGAACCTTGCGCGGCGCTCGGCCCGGAGGAGACGCGCATGGTCGGCAACCTGGTGCGCCAGCTGAAGGCCGAGGGCGTCGGCATCTTCCTGATCAGCCACGACATGCCCGACGTGTTCGAGCTCAGCGACCGGCTCGCGGTGATGAAGAACGGCAAGCTGGTGGGCACCTACCGCACCAGCGACGTCACCGAGGACGAGGTGCTCGGCATGATCATCCTCGGCAAGCAACCGGCGGGCAAAACGCAGGCATTCGCACCGGTTTGACGACCCGCCCGGCCGCTTGTTGCGGTGCGGGATGCTACATTTCGGGGGTTTGCCCTAGGGGCCGCGCGGACCGACGCCTCCCGGCTCGTCCGCGGCTGTAACCACCCTGAAACCCAACCTGATGGCCTTGCCCACCGCCGCGCCCGAGCGTCAGCTCAAGCATCGACGCAGCATCGACGTGCGCGTCTATGCGCGCGGCAACGGCCTGTGGGAAGTCGACGCCCACCTGAGCGACATCAAGACCCGCGACGCCACGCTGGCCGGCCAGGTCCGCCATGCCGGCGACCCGATCCACGACATGCTGCTGCGGCTGGTGATCGACGAGGCCTTCAACATCCTCGAGGCCGGCTCCGAAACCCGCTGGATGCCGTACCCCGGCCACTGCGACGACCTGGGTGACGCCTACGCCGCGCTGGTCGGCCTGAACCTGCTGCAGGGCTTCCGCGCCGCGGTGCGCGAGCGGCTCGGCGGCGTGCAGGGCTGCACCCACCTGACCGAGATGACCCAGGTGCTGCCGACCGCGGTCGTGCAGGCCTTTGCCGGCGAGGTGCTGGACACGCGGGAGGACAATGCGTCCGGCCGCCAGCCGTTCCAGCTCGACCGCTGCCACGCGCTGCGCACCGACGGGCCGGTGGTGCGCACCTTCTACCCCCGCTGGTACCGAGCGTTGCCTGTGCCAGGCACTCCCATCGACGGGCCTGCCCGTTGAACATTTTTAGAAACTGAGCGAGAGAGTCCGCGATGAAAATCCATGAGTACCAAGGCAAGGAAATCCTGCGCCAGGCCGGTGTCCCGGTGCCGAAGGGCTACCCGGCATTCAGCGTGCTGGAAGCCGGCGAGGCGGCCCAGAAGCTGGGCGGCCCGGTCTGGGTCGTGAAGGCGCAGATCCATGCCGGCGGTCGCGGCAAGGGCGGCGGCGTCAAGCTCGCGCGCTCGCTCGACGACGTGAAGAAGCTGTCCGGCGAGATCCTCGGCATGCAGCTGAAGACCCACCAGACCGGCCCCGAAGGCCAGAAGGTGCGCCGCCTGCTGATCGAGGAAGGCGCCGACATCAAGAAGGAATACTACGTGGCCGCCGTCACCGACCGTGCGACGCAGAAGGTCGCGATGATGGCCAGCAGCGAAGGCGGCATGGACATCGAAGAGGTGGCCCACAACACGCCCGACAAGATCCTGAAGGTCTTCATCGACCCGCTGACCGGCATGACCGACGCGCAAGGGTACGAGCTCGCGAAGGGCATCGGCGTGCCCGAAGCTTCGCAGGCCCAGGCCGTCGACGTGTTCAAGAAGCTGTACGGCTGCTACATGAGCACCGACGCGTCGCTCGCCGAGATCAACCCGCTGATCCTCGAAGGCAACGGCAACATCAAGGCGCTCGACGCGAAGTTCAACTTCGACTCGAATGCGCTGTTCCGCCACCCCGAGATCACCGCCTACCGCGACCTCGACGAAGAGGATCCGGCCGAGATCGAGGCCAGCAAGTTCGACCTCGCCTACATCCAGCTCGACGGCAACATCGGCTGCCTGGTGAACGGCGCCGGCCTCGCGATGGCGACGATGGACACCATCAAGCTGTTCGGCGGCGAGCCGGCCAACTTCCTGGACGTCGGCGGCGGCGCCACCGCCGAGAAGGTCACCGAAGCGTTCAAGATCATGCTGAAGAACCCCAAGGTGAAGGCGATCCTCGTCAACATCTTCGGCGGCATCATGCGCTGCGACACCATCGCCGAAGGCGTGATCGCCGCGTGCAAGGCGGTCAACCTGTCGGTGCCGCTGGTCGTGCGCATGAAGGGCACGAACGAAGACCTGGGCAAGAAGATGCTGGCCGACAGCGGCCTGCCCATCATCAGCGCCGACTCGATGGCCGAAGCGGCCCAGAAGGTCATGGGCGCCCTGAAGGCCTGACCCCCCGCGCGACGACCCTCCAAGGAAATTCCATGAGCATCCTGATCAACAAAGACACCAAGGTCATCACGCAGGGCATCACCGGCAAGACGGGCCAGTTCCACACCCGCATGTGCCGTGACTACGCGAACGGCAAGAACTGCTTCGTCGCCGGCGTGAACCCGAAGAAGGCCGGCGAAGACTTCGAAGGCATCCCGATCTTCGCGAACGTCAAGGACGCGGCTGCCAGCACCGGCGCCACCGTCAGCGTGATCTACGTGCCGCCGGCCGGCGCCGCCGCGGCCATCTGGGAAGCCGTCGAGGCCGACCTGGACCTCGCGATCTGCATCACCGAAGGCATCCCCGTGAAGGACATGCTGGAAGTGCGCAACAAGATGAAGCAGAAGGAAGCCAAGGGCGGCAAGAAGACGCTGCTGCTCGGCCCGAACTGCCCCGGCCTGATCACGCCCGACGAGATCAAGATCGGCATCATGCCGGGCCACATCCACCGCAAGGGCCGCATCGGCGTGGTCTCGCGCTCGGGCACGCTGACGTACGAAGCGGTCGCGCAGCTGACCGAGATCGGCCTCGGCCAGTCGAGCGCGGTCGGCATCGGCGGCGACCCGATCAACGGGCTGAAGCACATCGACGTGATGCGCATGTTCAACGACGATCCCGAGACCGATGCGGTCATCATGATCGGCGAGATCGGCGGACCGGACGAGGCCGACGCCGCCCGCTGGTGCAAGGACCACATGAAGAAGCCGATCGTCGGCTTCATCGCCGGCGTCACCGCGCCCCCCGGCAAGCGCATGGGCCATGCCGGCGCGCTGATCTCGGGCGGCGCCGACACGGCCGATGCCAAGCTGGAGATCATGGAAGCCTGCGGCTTCACCGTGACGCGCAACCCGTCGGAGATGGGCAAGCTGCTGAAGGGCCTGCTCTAAGCACGCCCGGCTCGTCGCCCCAGGGGCCGCCTTCGCAGGCGGCCTTTTTCTTGAGGGGACGGCCGGCTCCTGTGGAAACTACAGAAGCCGGGCACCGGCCGGCCGGCAGACAATGCCGGCCTCGGTTTCCGCAATCGTCGAACACAACAACCAGGAGGATCCACACCCATGGACTTCACGTCAGGAGCCCTGTGGGGCGCCTTCGGCGCCATCATCGCCGCCAACATCCTGCTGTCGGGCGACAACGCGGTGGTCATCGCGATGGCCGCCCGTTCGCTGCCGCAGGAGCAGCAGAAGAAAGCCATCTTCTGGGGCAGTGCCGCCGCGATCGTGATGCGGATCGTGCTGACCATCGTCGCGGTGCAGCTGCTGCAGCTGCCCTACCTGAAGGTCATCGGCGGCGTGCTGCTGCTGTGGATCGGCGTGCAGCTGCTCGTCGACTCGGAGGACGACGGCGAGGTCAAGTCGCACGGCACCATCGGGGCGGCGATCCGCACCATCCTGGTCGCCGACCTGGTGATGAGCGTCGACAACGTGCTGGCGGTCGCCGGTGCCGCCGACCGGGCGCCCGAGGGCGCGCGGCTGCCGCTGCTGATCGTCGGCCTGGCGCTGTCGATCCCGCTGATCATCGCCGGCAGCACGCTGCTGATGAAGATCATGGACCGCTTCCCGATCATCATCACGCTGGGTGCCGCGCTGCTGGGCTTCCTGGCCGGCGAGATGTTCGTCAGCGACCCGTTCAGCCGCGACTGGTTCCATGCCAACGTGCCGGAAGCCGACTTCATCGTCGGCGGCATCTGCGCGGTGCTGGTGGTGGTCGTCGGGCTGTGGCTGCAGAAGCGCGGCAAGGCGGCGAAGGGCAGCGCAGCCGAATGACGGCGGCGGGCCCGCGCCGCCTGGAGCCAGCGCCGGCGTGAGCCCGTTCGCCGGTGGCGCCTGTGATATGGTGCCCGCTCCATGTTCAGCGGCGGCCTCGTTCCCCCCGATCCCTCCTTCAACGCCGCGTCGACGGCGGCCGCCGTCGCCTTGCTGCTCGCCGCGGTGCTCGCGCACGTGTTGCTGGTGCTGCCGCGGCTCGATGCCGGCCGGGGGCGCATTGCCAGCGGCGCGCTGGCGGTCGTCCAGGTCCTGATCGCATGGGGCCTGCTGTCGGCGGCCGTGTGGGTGCCGTGGCTGCTGCCGGTGGCGGCGCTCGTCACCGGGCACCTCGGATTCGAACGTGGGCTGGCGGGGCGCCGTGCGCCGCCGGATCCTGAACCCCCCGCACTGCCCGCGTCCGATCCCTCGGCGACATCGACCCGCCAGGGCGCCGAAGGTCGCATGCTCGGCCGCTATCGCGTCGAGCGCGAGCTGGGTCGCGGTGCGATGGGCGCGGTCTACCTCGGCCGCGACAGCAAGATCGGCCGCCTGGTCGCGATCAAGACGATGGCGTTGAGCCAGGAGTTCGCCGGCGACGAGCTGGAAGAGGCGCGGCGCCGCTTCTTCCGCGAGGCCGAAACGGCGGGCCGGCTGCAGCATCCCGACATCGTGACGATCTACGACGCCGGCGAAGATCAGGAACTCGCCTACATCGCGATGGAATACCTGAAGGGCGAAGACCTTCTGCGCCACAGCCAGCCCGGGCGGCTGCTGCCGGTGCCGCAGGTGTTGCGTGTCGTCGCGCGCGTGGCCGAGGCGCTCGCCTATGCGCACAGCCAGGGCGTGGTGCACCGCGACATCAAGCCGGCCAACGTGATGGTCGACCTGTCGCGCGACCTGGTGAAGGTCACCGACTTCGGCATCGCGCGGATCTCCGATTCGAGCCGCACGCGCACCGGCATGGTCCTCGGGACGCCGTCGTTCATGTCGCCCGAGCAGATGGCCGGCCTGCGCGTCGACGGGCGCAGCGACCTGTATTCGCTCGGCGTGATGCTGTTCCAGCTGCTGACCGGGCTGCTGCCGCACCGCTCGGAATCGATGGCCACGCTGATGCACCAGATCGCCAACGAACCGGCGCCCGACGTGCGCACGTTGCGCCCCGAGTTGCCAGAAATGCTGGCCGACGTGGTGACGCTCGCGGTCGAGAAGCGGCCCGAGGTGCGCTACGCCGACGGCCGCCAGATGGCGTCCGACCTGCGGCAGATCGCGTCGTTGATGGACGCCGCCGCGCTGCTGCCGCCGCCGGCCGTAGGATCGCCACCCCCCGATTCCAGCGGATTCACGGAGACCGTGAAGTTCGAGCGTGCCGATCCAAGGCACAATTCCTGACCCCCTCGGTTTGAAGGTTCGATGACTCTGCCCGTGTCCGCCACCGCCATGTCGCTTGAATTCTTCAGTGCCACGGACACCGGCCGAGCGCGCAACAACAATGAGGATTCGGTCGCCGTCCACGAGGCGTCGGCGCTGGTCGTGCTGGCCGACGGCATGGGTGGCTACAACGCCGGCGAGGTCGCCAGCGGCATGGCCACCTCGTTCATCAAGACCGAATTGGGCCGCTGGCTGCAGGAGGCGTCGGGCAATGCGTCCGACACCGACGTGCGCCGTGCGATGGACATCTGCGTCGACAACGCGAACCGCGCGATCTTCAACGCGGCCAATTCGAACCCGCAGTACGCCGGCATGGGCACGACGCTGGTGGTCGGCGCGTTCCGCGACGGCCGGCTGCTGATGGGCCACGTCGGCGATTCGCGCGGCTACCGCTTTCGCGCCGGGCGCCTGCAGCAGATCACGCACGACCATTCGCTGCTGCAGGAACAGATCGATTCCGGGCTGATCACGCCGGAACAGGCTGCCTTCTCCGCCAACAAGAACCTGGTGACGCGCGCGGTCGGCGTCGAAGACACCGTGCTGCTGGAGACCCATCTGCACGACCTGATGCCCGGAGACATCTACTTACTCTGCTCCGACGGGCTGTCTGACATGCTGGACGATGAAAGCATCGGCCAGGTGTTGCAGGCACACGACTCGCTCGACGAGGCAGGGGCGGCGCTGATCGACGCGGCCAATGATGCGGGTGGAAAGGATAATATCGCGGTGGTCCTGGTTCGGGTACGGGGCCAGAGCATCGCGCCGCGGTCCTGGTGGCCGTTCAGGCGTTGAAGCGTTCGGGCGTTGAAGTTTGCCGGCGCTGAAATTGCCAGCACATTGCACGGGGTCCTGGTTCGGAGCCCAGACATACAAGAGAGACTAGAGGTCAAGCATGGGCAAGTTGGTCGTATCGCTCGACGGGGTCGTGATCAAGGAAGTGCAGATCACCAAGGACAAGACGACCCTTGGCCGGCGGCCCTACAACGACATCGTGATCGACAACCTGGCCGTCAGCGGTGAGCATGCGGTGCTCCAGATGGTTGGCTCCGATGTGTTCATCGAAGACCTGAACAGCACCAACGGTACCTACATCAACGGCAAGGCCGTCAAGAAGCAGCTGCTGGCGCACAACGACACCGTTGAGATCGGCAAGTACAAGATCAAGTACCTGGTCGAGGACGGCACCGACTACGAGAAGACGATGATCCTGAAGCCCGGCGCCGCGCCGGTGCCTTCGGCCCAGGGCTTCGCGCAGACGCTGGCGCCGGCTTCCGGCTTCGGCGGGCTGGGCGCCTCGTCGAACCCGGCGACCATCAAGGTGCTGAACGGTGCTGCCGCCGGCCGCGAGGTCGCGCTCACCAAGGTGGTCACGACCGTCGGCAAGCCCGGCGTACAGGTCGCGTCGATCACGAAGCGCCCGGGCGGTTATGTGTTTGCCCACGTCGAAGGCGCCACGCGCCCGACCATCAACGGCAACCCGCTGGCCAGCGACACGCTGCCGCTGAAGAACGGCGACGTGATCGAACTCGCCGGAACGCAGATGCAATTCGTGCAGGCCTGAGGACCTGGCTGCCCCCACGTCGCCTCGCTCCTGCCCTCCGCGGGGGCGCTCAGCCGCTTGAGGCGGCTCGGCGTCGGCTGAGTTCTCTGTAGCCCGGCCGGCGTGAAGCAATTCACGTCGATCGCGAATGCCGGGTATCGAGGTGTTCAAGGTGGGCCCGATTGCGGCTTCGCACCTTGCATCACCGGGCGGTCGCGGTCAGCATTCAGCGTTCTGTCCTGCTGGCGTGCCTGAGTCGCGCGCCTCCTGCCACCGCCATGAAAATCCGCGTCCTCGGGTGCTCCGGGGCCATTGCCGCAGGCAGCCGGACCACCGCCTTCCTGGTCGATCACGATGTGCTCGTCGATGCGGGCACCGGCGTGGGCGACCTGTCGCTCGACGAGCTGACGGGCATCGATCACATCCTGATCAGCCACTCGCACCTCGACCACATCCTGTCGATCGGGCTGCTGGCCGACAGCGTGATGCGCCGGCGCATGGCTGCCGGCCGGCCGGCGATCCAGGTGCACGCGTTGCCGCAGACGCTGGAAGCGCTGCGCCAGCACATCTTCAATGGCGTGATCTGGCCCGACTTCACGCGGTTGCCGAGCCGCGAGCAGCCGGTGATGCAACTGCGGCAGTTCGAGGTCGGTCAGCAATTGATGCTGGGCGGCAAGACCTTCGAGGTCCTGAGCGCGGCGCACACGGTGCCGGCCGTCGGCTTCGGGTTGAAGGGCGCCGATGGGTGGTGGATCTACACCGGTGACACCGGGCCGAACCCGTTGCTGTGGGAGCGGCTGGCGCAGCTGAAGGTGGCGCACCTGGTGATCGAGACCGCCTTCAGCGACGACGAGCGACAGCTCGCTCGCATCAGTCGGCACCTGTGCCCGACCGCGCTCGGGGATGAACTGGCCTCGCTCAAAGGCATGGTCGACGTTCACATCACGCACATCAAGCCAGGCGAGGTGGCGTCGGTGATGAAGGAAGTTGCCAACCTGGTCACGCCGCACCGCATCACCGCGTTGCAGGCGGGTCTGATGATCGAGTTGACCTGAATCATCTGACACTGATTTCGCCAAATCGCTGACAACTTCGGAGTGACGCTTTTCGTCAATCCAGAACCCGGGCAGTAGGCGATAGGTGCAGGCGGTGACCGCCCGTGTCAGAACTGAGGGCGAAAATCACATCAAACCTAGGGATTGAGCTTGGCACGAGGACTGCATCTTGTTTGGCGTGTCCCACCCGTTCCCATCTCAGGAGCTCTACATGAAGCGCGTTCAACAAGGTTTCACCCTCATCGAACTGATGATCGTCGTTGCGATCATCGGTATCCTGGCTGCCGTCGCACTGCCGGCTTATCAGGACTACACCATCCGTGCCAAGAACTCGGAAGTCATCCTGGCTGCGTCGGCTTGCCGCACCACGATCACTGAAGTCGTTCAGTCGACGACCTCGCTGCCGACCACGGTTGATGCCTACGGCTGTGAAGCGAGCACCCCTTCGTCGCAGTACGTTGCGAAGATCTCGACCGCTGGCACGACCGGTGTCATCACCGTCACCAGCCAGAACATCAAGAACTCGAACGCGAATCCCCCGGCTGTTGGCGGCATTGTGACGCTGATCCCGCAGAAGGCTGATGGCACCGCCATCGCCGCCGGCGAGTCGATCGGCAAGTGGGTTTGCGGTGGTACGGGCACGACCATCGCTCCCAAGTTCCTGCCGGGCTCGTGCCGCGGTAACTGATCAGGCGATACTTCGACCTGAATCCAAAAAGGGCGGCTTCGGCCGCCCTTTTGCCGTATGTCTCCCGGTTTGAATCGCCCGCACACATGATCGAACTGCTGGCCATGGTTTGCCTGGGCATGGCGTGGCTCGTCCCGAACCACTACCTGCCGTGGCTGTCGTTCTACAACGAGGCCTGCGCCATGCTGGCGCTCTGGCTGCTGGCGTTCTCATTGGTACGACGATGGTGGCGAGCGACACTGCCCGCGCCGTTCTGGGCGGTCAGTGCGGTGGCCCTGGTTCCCCTGGCGCAGTGGGCGGTAGGTCTCGTGCTGTATTCCGGCGATGCCTGGGTGGCGATGCTCTACGTGCTGAGCTTCGCGATGGCCATCGGCGTGGGCCGGGTCTGGGCGGCGGTCAATGCGCGCGAATCCGCCCGAACGCTGGCCACCACGATCCTCGCCGCGGCCCTGGTCTCGGCAGCGCTGGCTTTCTCTCAGGCGTTGCTGCTCGATGTGCCGGCCCTCTGGGTGCTGGATCCCATCCCGGGCATGCGCGCCTATGCCAACCTGGCGCAACCCAACAATCTTGCGACACTGCTCGGCCTGGGCGTGGTCAGCGTGCTGTTGTTGCGCGATCAGCGGCAGCTATCTGCCGTCAGCGCCGTGGCCGCTGCGCTGCTGTTGCTCGGTGCCATGGCGGTGACGCAATCCCGCACCACCTTGCTGTTTGGGCTGGCCATCATGGTGGTGCTGTGGTGCATGCCGGCCGCTGCACGTCCCCGCATCCCGACGAGCGCTGTCATTGCTGCCAGCGTGTGCGAGGCCGTGCTGTTGTGGGCATGGCCGGTCGCCCAGAAAGCGCTGTTCCTCACCGGTGTGGAGGCACTGGGCACGCGAGCAGCGGCGACGCCGCGGCTGCAGATCTGGCCGATGCTGCTCGACGCGGTCGGGCAATCCCCCTGGGCAGGCTACGGCTGGCTGCAGGTCGGCGCTGCCCATTTCAAGGTTGCGAACCGGCACCCGGCGGTCGAAGAACTGTGGTTGCATGGGCACAATCTGTTCATCGAATTGTTCGTCTGGTGCGGCATTCCGCTCGGCACGCTGCTGAGCGTTGCCGTGCTGTGGTGGATCCGGACCCGCTGGCGCCGTGTCGCCACCCCCGAATCAGGCGCGGGATTGCTGGCGATCGCCGTGCTTTTCGTGCATGCGATGCTTGAGCTGCCCCACCACTACGCCTACTTCCTAGTCCCCGCCGGGCTCTGGATGGGCCAGATTGAACAGGGGCTGTCCTCGCGCAGCGAATGGCCTGCCCGATGGGCGTGGCCGCCCGCACTGGCGGCGGCTGTGCTGACCGTCGGCATCGCGTGGAACTACCGGGAGGTCGAGGAGGACTTCCGGCTCTTCCGCTTCGAGAGCGCGCGCGTCGGCAGCCTGCGTGCGACGCAACTGACGCCAGATGCGCCGTTTCTCTCGAGCATCGGGGCCTACGTGAGTTTCACGCGGCAGGAGCCCCGCGCCGGCATGAGCCAGGAACAGCTTGCCGACATGTCTCGCCTGATCACGCGCTATCCTTACGCGCCCGCGCTGGCTCGCTATGCCGAGGCGCTTGCCCTGAACGGGCGCCAGGACGATGCACGCGAAGTCTTCAACAGCATTCTGCATATCCATGGCCGTGCGTGGTACCTGCAAGTCAAGCGAGCCCTGCATGAGAAAGGCATCGAGAGGTCGCCGGCGCTGCTGGAGTTCGAGACAACACTTCCTCCCTGACATCCCCCGAGCATGAAGTCTTTCTCTTCGCTGCCCCGCCGCGTTCGTGCCACTGCCATCCACGTTCTCGTCAGCGCCTGCGTGGCCGTGCTGGCCAGCTTGCTGGTGTTCGTCGTCTGGTACCCATCGCCCTACGGCGCACTCACCGGCGGCACAGGCTTGTTCGTCTTGCTGATGTCGGTGGATCTGGTGCTCGGACCGGTGCTGACGGCGGTCGTGGCGAATGCCGCGAAGCCGAGCAAGGAATTGCTGCGCGACATCGCGGTGATCGCCTGCCTGCAGGTTGCCGCGTTCGCCTACGGCATCCATACGATCGCGATCGCCCGCCCGGTGATCGCGGCTTTCGAGGTCGACCGGCTGCGGGTGGTGACGGCAGTCGAGATCGAAGCGGCGAAGCTGCCCGAAGCGCCCGAGGGGCTGCGTACCCTGTCATGGACGGGGCCGAGGCTGATCGCGGCCCGCAAACCGACCGCCGGCGACGAAGCCTTTCGCGCGATGACGCTGGGGCTGGGCGGCGTCGACCTTTCGATGGTTCCCGCGTACTGGACACCGTACGACGAGATGCGTGCCGACGTGCTGCGCGTCTCGCGGCCTGCTGCCGTTCTTGCCGCGCACTACCCAGAAGCCGCGAAAGCACTGGCCAATGTCGCTGCCCGCGCCAACGTGAATCCGGACGATCTGCGCTTCCTGCCGCTGGTGTCCCGCCGTGCCAGCTGGGTCGCGTTGATCGCGCAACCCGACGCGCGGATCGTCGGCCACCTGCCGCTGGACGGCTTCTTCTGATGCAGCGCTCCTGGTACGAGGCCTTGCTGCTGCCGCTCGCCTGCATCGCCATCGCGGTTCCGGCGCTGCTGGCGTTCAATGTTCCTCCATCGGCCACCTTCCTCAACCAAGCCGTCGCGCTGCTGGGCTGGGGCGGATTCACGGCCGCTTTCTGCTGTCAGCTGGCGCCCGGCTCGCTGCGGTGGCGCGATGGCGGCGCCTTGTCCGGCGCGTTGCTGGTCATGGGTGTGGCTGTGCTGGCGACGGCTGTACTGCGCGGGTTGCCGTGGCCGCTCGCCGCCTCGGCGTTCGCCGTGCTGTTCGCCGCAGGCTGGGTCGTGTCGGTCGCGACGGCCTTGCGGCGGTCCGAGAAGGCGGAAGCCGCCTTTCGCGCCACGTGCATCGCACTGGTCGCGGCAGGCCTGCTCAGCCTCGTGGTGGGATTCGTCCAGTACTTTGCGCCGCGGTGGGCCGACGGCGCCTGGATCGCGATCGCGGCGACGCCCGGGCGCATCGGCGGGAACTTGCGCCAACCCAACCACCTCAGCACCTTGCTGCTGTTTTCGCTAATCGCTGGCGTCTGGCTCCATGAACGCTTCTCGCAGCGCCTGACACAGGCCGCACGCGCTGGCTTGATCGTCTTCGCGGTCATCGCCTTGTTGGGCGTCGTGCTCACCGGGTCTCGCACCGGCGCCCTGTGCACGCTTTTCCTCTCGGTGTGGGGGGTATTCGACCGGGGGCTGTCGCGCCGTGCACGGTTGCTGCTCGGCCTCTCCCCGATCGCCTACGTGGGCATGTGGGTGGGCATGGACGTCTGGGCTCACCACAGCTCCCATGTGTTCGGCGGCGAGGCGCAACTCAACCATGCAGACCTGTCCAGCTCGCGCTTCGCCATCTGGAACAACACGCTCTCCCTGATTGCCCAGAATCCCTGGACCGGCGTCGGCTGGGGCGAGTTCAACTTCGCCTGGAGCCTGACGCCGTTTCCCGGTCGCCCGGTGGCCTTCTTCGACCACACGCACAACCTGCCGCTTCAGCTGCTGGTCGAGCTGGGGATTCCGGTGGGCCTGTTCGTGCTGGCATTGCTGCTATGGGCGCTGTGGCGCTCGTTCAGCAATGCGTTGGCCGACACCCCGTCTTCGGGGATGGTGCGTTGTGCCTTCATGATGGTTCTCACGATGGCCGTGCACAGCGAGCTGGAATACCCGCTGTGGTACGCCTACTTTCTGCTGCCGACTGCCTTCATGTGGGGGCTCTCCTTGGTTGGCGGCCCAGACGAGCCGGCGCCTGGCGTGAAAGAGCCGTCGTCTTGGCCGCAGGGCGTCTGGCTCGGCGTCGTCTCGGCCCTGCTGATAGCCGGCACCTGTGTCGCCATCGGAGATTACTTAAGCGTCGTGAGGATCTTCTCGCCGGGGGACAGTACGGCCTCGTTGCCGGATCGCATCCGCGACGGGCAGCGCAGCCTATTCTTCGCCCACCATGCCGACTACGCGGCCGCGACGACGACGGAGCCTGCGTCCGACGCGCTCGAAGCCTATCGGCGTGCACCGCACTACCTGCTCGATGCGCGCCTGATGCAGTCGTGGGCGACCGCGCTGGAACAAAGCGGCGACACCGACCGTGCCCGCTACGTGGCACAGCGCCTGAAGGAGTTCAGGAATCCCCAGAACGAAGGATTCTTCGCAGTCTGCGACCATCGTCCGGCGCCCG
The DNA here is from genome assembly GCF_012275445.1 of Rhizobacter sp. SG703. Lineage (GTDB taxonomy): Bacteria > Pseudomonadota > Gammaproteobacteria > Burkholderiales > Burkholderiaceae_C > Rhizobacter. The sequence goes on from NZ_JAAZQK010000005.1 coordinate 238,976, forward strand.
GTGAGGCCTTGCCGTTCCAGTGCCTGGCGCCGAGCCGCCCTCTCGATTACGAGGACTTCAGGTAGCCGCCACCCAATCCCCCGACTTCCCCCCGCTCTTCTCCAGCACCCGGATCTCCCCCATCACCATCCCTCGGTCGACCGCTTTGCACATGTCGTAGACCGTCAGCAGCCCGACCTGCACCGCGGTCAGCGCCTCCATCTCGACGCCGGTGCGGCCGAGCGTCTCGACCTGCGCGGTGCAGCGCACCAGGTTCTGCGCGGCGTCGATCTCGAAATCGACCGCGACCTTCGTGATCGGCAGCGGATGGCACAGCGGGATCAGCTCGGCGGTGCGCTTGCTGGCCTGGATCGCCGCGATGCGCGCGATGCCGATCACGTCGCCCTTCTTCGCGGTGCCGCCCTGAATCAGTGCCAGCGTGGCCGGCAGCATGCGGATGACGCCGGCGGCGCGCGCGATGCGGTGCGTCTCGGCCTTGGCCGACACGTCGACCATGTGCGCCTGCCCCTGCGCATCGAAGTGGGTCAGCGGGTTCGCAGGCAAGGACTGCACTGGGGGAAGGGGCTTGGACATGGAAGGAAACATCCGGGCAACGTGGCGCTGGCATCATAGCGACCGGTCCCGTTCCAGCTTCGTGCCCCACCGGATGACACGCTCGATCCCACCCACCCGTCCGACCCTGGCCGCCCGCTTCACCGCGTCGCTCTGCGCGCTGGCCTTGCTCGGCAGCAGCGGCTGGGCGCAGGCGCAGCCGCAGGGCGCGGCCTCGGCCCCCGAGCCGGCACCGGCCGCGCAGAACGCGCTGCCCGCCCTCGGCGATTCGGTGTCCGACGACCTGAGCGTCGGCACCGAGCGCCGCATCGGCGACCAGATCATGCGGGCCATCCGGCAGGACCCCGACTACCTCGACGACCCGGTGCTGCTCGAATACCTGCAGTCGCTGTGGCAGCCGCTGGTCGCGGCCTCGCGCGCCCAGGGCAACATCGGCGGCGAGATCGACCAGCGCTTCGCGTGGGAACCCTTCCTGGTGCGCGACAAGACCGTCAACGCGTTCGCGCTGCCCGGCGGCTACGTCGGCGTGCACCTGGGACTGATCGCGATGACGGCCACCCGCGACGAGCTCGCGTCGGTGCTCGCGCACGAGATGTCGCACGTCACGCAGCGCCACATCGCGCGCGGCATGGTCAACAGCCGGCGCCAGTCGCTGATCGGACTGGCCGGCATGATCCTCGGCGTGATCGCCGCGACGCGCAGCACGCGCGTCGACGGCGCGAATGCGATCTTCACCGGCGCCCAGGCGGCGTCGGTGCAGGGCCAGCTGAACTTCTCGCGCGACATGGAGCGCGAGGCCGACCGCGTCGGCTTCAACGTGCTGACTGGCGCCGGCTTCGCGCCCGGCGGCATGGCCGCGATGTTCGAGAAGCTCGACCAGGCCTCGCACCTGAACGACAGCGGCGGCTTCCCTTACCTGCGCACCCACCCGATCACCACCGAGCGCATCGGCGACGCCCGCCAGCGCCTGGGCACCGCCGCGCCGGTGCCGCCGGTCAGCGTGCTGGCCCACGTCGCGGCGCAGGCCCGCGCCCGCGTGTTGATGGACACCCGCACCGACGCGCTGCGGCGCTGGCAGTCGCAAGACCAGGTCGCGGCCACCGCCAGCGTCGGCGAACGGCTGAACGCCGCCTATGCCAGCGCGCTGGCGTCGACGCTGCTGCACGACTGGGCGCGCGCCGATGCCGCGCTGCAGGTCGCGCTCGGCGTGGTGCGCGGCAGCCCGCGCAGCGACGCCACCGCCGAGCGCGAGGTCGTGATGCTGCAGGCGCAGTCGCTGGCCGAACGCGGCGACGGCCCGCGCGCCGGCCAGGTGCTGAAGCCCTACCTCGACGCCGGTGCGACGCCGTCGCGCGCGGTGCTGCTGCTGCAGGCGCAGGTGGCGCTGGCCTCGCCGAAGGCCGACCCGGCCGTCAAGCGCAGCGCCGACGACCTGCAGACCTGGACCACGCTGCACCCGACCGATGCGCTCGCATGGCAGCAGCTCAGCCGCACCTGGGAACAGCTCGGCCTGCAGCTGCGCTCGCTGCGCGCCGATGCCGAATCGCACTACGCCGTCGGCGACCTGACCGGCGCCGTCGACCGGCTGCGCGCCGGCCAGCGGCTGGCCCGCTCGCCGGGCGGCAAGGTCGATTTCATCGACGCGTCGATCATCGATGCGCGGCTGCGCGACCTCGAAGGCCAGCGTCGCCGGCAGATGGAAGAGGAGCGCCGGCAGGAAGGCTGACGAGCGACGCAAGAGCGTCGCAAGCGCGGCAGCAGACCGCCGGAACCGGCGCCCGCGTGCCTTATCCTCCCGGCACTTCTGGAGGAGACGGCATGCCACGATTCACCGCCCGGGCCATCGGCGCCGCCACGTTCGCGCTGCTCGCGGCATCGGCGATTCCGGCCACGGCCGCCAGCATCACGTCGGTCAGCCCGCAGGGCGAGGTCGCGCAGGTCCGCCAGCTCACAGTGAAGTTCTCCGAGGCGGTGGTGCCGTTCGGCGACCTGCGGCTGCCCGACCCGATGGCGGTGGCCTGCGATGGCCCGGCGCGTGCCGGGACGGGTCGCTGGGCCAACGACCGCGTCTGGCTGTACGACTTCCGCGAGGCGCTGCCGCCCGGCACGCGCTGCACGCTGAAGGCGAAGCCCGACTGGAAGCCGCTGAACGGCGCGCTGACCGGCGCGACCGACTACAGCGTCAGCACCGGCGGCCCGGCCGTCGAATCGACGCTGCCCTACGCCGGCAATTCCATCGAGGAAGACCAGCACTTCGTGCTGCGGCTGACCGGCCCGGCGGTCGAGGCCACGGTCGCGGCGCATGCGGCCTGCGAGGTCGAAGGCATCGGCGAACGCATGCCGGTGCGCGTGGTCGGTGGCGCGGTCCGCGACGAGGTGATCAAGGCCCGCCAGCTCGACAAGCAGGCCGAGCGCATCGTCGTGCTGACCTGCCAGCGCCCGCTGCCGCCCGACAGCGTGCTGCGCCTGGTCTGGGGCGCCGGCATCGCGGCCCAGGTCAACCCGAAGATCGTCACGCGCACCGAGCAGCGCTTCAACTTCCGGGTGCGCCCGGCGTTCACAGCCGAGTTCAGCTGCGAGCGCGAACGCGCCGACGCGCCGTGCCTGCCGATCCGGCCGATGACGCTGCGCTTCTCGTCGCCGCTGTCGCGCGAACTGGCCGCGGCGGTCCGCCTGCAACCCGCCTCGGGCCAGGCGATCGTGCCGGCGTTCGATGCCGACGACAAGTCGACCGAACTCGACACCCTGCGCTTTCCGACACCGCTGCCCGAGCGCAGCGCGTTCACGATCGAGCTGCCGCGCAACCTGAAGGACGGCTCGGGCCGTGCCTTGGCAAATGCCGCGAACTTCCCGCTGAAGGTCGCGACCGGCGATGCGCCGCCGATCGCGAAGTTCGCGGCCGCGCCGTTCGGCGTCGTCGAGCTGAATGCCGACGCGATGCTGCCGGTCACGCTGCGCCACGTGCAGGGCGACCTGCGGACGGCTGCCGGCGGCGGCGCGGTGCGCATCAAGACGCTGCGCACCGATGCCGACATCCTGCAGTGGTACGCCCGCGTCGCGCGCTGGCACGAGAGCCGCCTGACCGCGAAGGAGGCCGGGCTGCCGGCCGCACAGCACTACGAGGTCGAGCGAGTCGTCGATGGCAAGGGCCGCAGCAAGGAGGTACGGCGCGAGCGTCTCGTCGAGACCCGCGAGCTGTCGCTGCTGAACGGCGCGGCCGATGCGAAGCGCATGGACCTGCCGCAGTTGAATGGCGGCGACCCGCGACCGTTCGAGGTGGTCGGCATCCCGATCGCCGACCCCGGCTACCACGTGGTCGAGATCGAATCGCGCCGCCTCGGCGAAGCGCTGCTCGACAAGAAGGCGCCGATGTACGTGCGCGCCGGCGTGCTGGTCACCAACCTCGGCGTGCACTTCAAGCTCGGCCGCGAGAACAGCGTGGTCTGGGTGACCACGCTCGACCGCGGCCAGCCGGTCGTCGACGCCGACATCGCGGTCAACGACTGCCGCGGCCACCGGCTGTGGGCCGGCCGCACCGATGCGAGCGGCCTCGCGCGCATCGAGCAGCCGCTCGAGCGGGCCGACGAATGCCCGGCCGACACCGGCTTCTTCGTCACCGCGCGCAAGCCGACGCCGAAGGGCCTGACCGACACCGCCTTCGTCTTCAGCAGCTGGCAGAAGGGCATCGAGACCTGGCGCTTCAGCTTCCCGACCAGCAACGACGCGCAGCCCGACGTGCAGGCGCACACGGTGTTCGACCGCACGCTGCTGCGCGCCGGCGAGACGGTGTCGATGAAGCACTTCCTGCGCCGCGAGACCCGCAGCGGGCTGGCCGCATTGCCGGCCGAGCGGTTGCCGACGCGGCTGAAGATCGTGCACCAGGGCAGCGGGCAGGAGGTCGTGTTGCCGCTCAGCTGGAACGGCACGCGCAGCGCGGTGTCGAGCTGGAACATCCCGCCGGCGGCCAAGCTCGGCGCGTACGACGTGACGCTGGAGCGCGAGGGCAACGGCGACGACCGGCAGCGCAGCAGCTGGTCGGCCGGCAGCTTCCGCGTCGAGGAGTTCCGGCTGCCGCTGGTCGATGCGCGGGTCAGCGGGCCGAAGGAGGTGCCGGTCGCGCCGAAGGAGCTGCCGATCGGCGTGCAGCTGAACTACTTCGCCGGCGGCGGGATGGCGCAGGCCCCGGCGCGCCTGACCGCGCTGCTGCGCGGCCGCGCGAGCGGCTTCGCGGGTTACGACGAATTCAGCTTCGAGCCGCCGCGCGACCCGAAGCAGGCCGCGCGCAGCGACGACGGCGACGACGGTGCACCCGAGGCGAGCGGCAAGGTGGTGGCCGACAAGCTGCCGCTGACGACCGACCGCGACGGCGCGGCCAGCGTCACCGTGAAGGACCTGCCGCCGATCAAGCGACCGAGCGAGCTCGTCACCGAGCTCACCTTCAACGACCCGAACGGCGAGGTGCAGACCGCGTCGACCACCGTCGCGCTGTGGCCGAGCGCGGTGGTGCTGGGCGTGAAGACCGGCTCGTGGGCCAGCGCGCGCGGCAAGGTCAAGCTGCAGGTGCTGGCGCTCGACACCGCCGGCAAGCCGGTCAAGGGCCAGGCCGTCGAGGTGCGCGGCCGGCTGTCGCAGGTCATCAGCACGCGCAAGCGCATGGTCGGCGGCTTCTACGCCTACGACAACCGCACCGAGGTCAAGGAGCTCGGCACGGTGTGCAGCGGCAATACCGACGACCGCGGCCTGCTGCTGTGCGATGCCGCGCTCGAGTCCGCCGGCCAGGTCGAGCTGATCGCGAAGGCGAGCGACCAGGCCGGCAACGTCGCCGAATCGGCGTCCAGCGTGTGGGTCACGAAGCAGGGCGAGCTGTGGTTCGCGCAGGACAACGACGACCGCATCGACGTGCTGCCCGAGAAGAAGAGCTACGAGCCGGGCGAGACCGCGCGGCTGCAGGTGCGCATGCCGTTCCGCGAGGCGACCGCGCTGGTCAGCGTCGAGCGCGAAGGCATCATCGCGACGCGCGTCGTCACGTTGCGCGGCGACGACCCGACGGTCGAGCTGAAGATCGAGCCGTCGTGGGGCCCGAACGTGTACGTCGACGTGCTGGTGCTGCGCGGGCGCATCCGCGAGGTGCCGTGGTATTCGTTCTTCACCTGGGGCTGGAAGGAGCCGCTGAACTGGGCGCGCTCGTTCTGGTACGAGGGCCGCGAATACCAGGCGCCGACCGCGATGGTCGACCTGTCGAAGCCGGCCTTCAAGCTCGGCATCGCGGCGCTGAAAGTGGGGCTGCAGGCGCACCGGCTGCAGGTCAGCGTGACGGCCGACAAGCCGCAGTACGCGGTGCGCCAGACCGCGAAGGCGCGCATCAAGGTGCTGCACGACGGCAAGCCGATCGCGAACACCGAGGTGGCGTTCGCCGCGGTCGACGAAGGCCTGCTGGCGCTGCGGCCGAACGATTCGTGGGACCTGCTCGGCGCGATGCTGAAGCCGCGCGCGCTCGGCGTCGAGACCGCCACCGGGCAGAGCGAGATCATCGGCCGGCGCCACTACGGCCGCAAGGCGGTGGCCGCCGGCGGCGGCGGCGGCAAGAACGCGACGCGCGAGCTGTTCGACACGCTGCTGCTGTGGAAGGCGCAGGTGGCGCTGGACGCCAACGGCGAGGCGGTGGTCGACGTGCCGCTGAACGATTCGCTGACCAGCTTCCGGCTGGTGGCGGTGGCCGATGCCGGGCTGCAGCAGTTCGGCAGCGGCAGCACCAGCATTCGCGTCACGCAGGACCTGCAGGTGCTGTCCGGCCTGCCGCCGCTGGTGCGCGACGGCGACCGCTTCAGCGCGATGCTGACGCTGCGCAACACCACCACGCACGAGATGAAGGTGCGGGCGACGCTCGCCGGCAGCGCGAACAGCGGCGGCGAGCAGGGCCGCGACATCGTGCGCACGCCGATCGAGCTGCCGCCGCAGGACGTGGTGCTGCCGGCCGGTGGCGCGAAGGAGCTGGTGTGGCCGGTCGACGTGCCGGCCGAGGTGTTCAGCATCGCGTGGGAGGCCGGTGCCGAAGAACTGGCCGGCAGCGACCAGGCGAAGGACCGGGCGAAGGACAAGCTGAAGCTGACGCAGCTCGTCAGCGCCGCGGTGCCGGTGCGCGTGCTGCAGGCGACGCTGTCGCAGCTCGATGGGCCCTTCACGCTGCCGGTGGCGGCGCCGGCCGATGCGCTGCCCGGGACCGGCATCAAGCGCGGCGGCCTGAACGTCGGCGTGCAGCCGAAGCTGACCGGTGCGCTGCCCGGCATCCGCCGCTACTTCGAGACCTACCCGTTCATCTGCCTGGAGCAGAAGACCTCGAAGTCGGTCGGCCTGAAAGACGCGAAGCTGTGGGCCGGCGTCGCGAACGCGCTGCCGACCTACCTGGACAGCGACGGGCTCGCGAGCTACTTCCCGCCGCGCGCCGAAGACGGCGCGCGCGGCAGCGACCGGCTCACCGCCTACGTGCTGGCGGCGACCCACGAGGCCGGCTTCGAGCTGCCGCCCACCGCGCGCGACAGCATGCTCGACGGGTTGACCGCCTTCGTCGAAGGCCGCATCGAGCGCAAGTTCTGGTCGCCGCGCGCCGACCTGGATGTGCGCAAGCTCGCGGCCATCGAGGCGCTGTCCCGCTACGGCCGGGCGCAACCGAAGATGCTGGGCTCGGTCAACATCACGCCGAACCAGTGGCCGACCGCCGCGGTGATCGACTGGCTCAACATCCTGCGCCGCATGCAAGGGGTGCCGGAACAGGCGAAGCGGCTCGACGAGGCGCAGCAGATCCTGCGCGGCCGGCTCACCTATGCCGGCACCACGCTGCGCTTCAGCAACGAGGGCGACGACTTCTGGTGGTGGCTGATGGACAGCGCCGATGCGAACGCGGCGCGGCTGATCCTCGCGGTGCTCGACGACCCGGCGTGGCGCGACGACCTGCCGCGCATGGTGGTCGGCAGCCTGGGCCGCCAGCGCGGCGGCGCCTGGCTGACGACCACCGCCAACCTGTGGGGCTCGCTGGCGCTCGACAAGTTCTCGGCGAAGTTCGAATCGGCCAAGGTCGCCGGCCGCACGGTCGCGAGCACCGGCGGCGCGCCGGCCGCGATCGACTGGGGCAAGTCGGTGGATGGCGGCGTCGTGACGCTGCCGTGGCCCGACAAGGCCGGCACGCTCGGCGTCGCGCAGGAGGGCAGCGGCAAGCCGTGGCTGACGGTGCAGAGCCTCGCGGCGATCCCGCTGAAGGAGCCGATCCGCGCCGGCTACAGCCTCGCGCGCACCGTCACCGCGGTCGAGCAGAAGGACAAGTCGAAGTGGTCGCGCGGCGACGTGCTGCGGGTGCGGGTCGAGGTCGATGCGCAGTCGGACATGACCTGGGTGGTGGTCAGCGACCCGGTGCCGGGCGGCGCGACGCTGCTCGGCTCGGGCCTCGGTCGGGACAGCGCGATTGCGACGCAAGGCGAGAAGCGCCAGGGAAGCTGGCCGGTCTACGAGGAGCGCAGCTTCGAGGCCTTCCGCAGCTACTACGACTACCTGCCGCGCGGCAAGCACGTGATCGAGTACACCGTGCGGCTGAACAACCCCGGCCGCTTCGCGCTGCCGCCGACCCGCGTCGAGGCGATGTACGCGCCGGAGAGCTTCGGCGAGCTGCCGAACGCGGCGATCGAGGTCGCGCCATGAAACGTGCCGCCTGCGCCGGCCTGCTGCTGTGCGCGGCAGCCGCGGCGCAGGCGCTGCCGAGTTTCGGCGACGTGAGGGCGGCGTGGAAACCGTCCGACGTGACGCTGCTGGCGCGCGACGGCACGCCGCTGCAGACGGTTCGCGTCGACCGGAGCGCGCGCCGGCTGGCCTGGGTGCCGCTGCAGCAGATCTCGCCGGCGCTACTGCAGGCCATCGTGCTCAGCGAGGACCGGCGCTTCTACGAGCACAGCGGCGTCGACTGGGGCGCGGTCGCAAAGAGCGCCTGGGCCAACGTGTGGAACACCCGCACGCGCGGCGCGTCGACGCTGACGATGCAGCTGGCCGGCCTGCTCGACGACGACCTCGCGCGGCCGGTCGGCGGGCGCAGCGTCGGGCAGAAGCTCGGCCAGGCCGTCACCGCGACGCGGCTCGATGCACGCTGGAAGAAGAGCGAGATCCTCGAGGCCTACCTGAACCGGGTTCCGTTCCGCGGCGAGGTGGTCGGCATCGATGCGCTGTCGCAGACGCTGTTCGGCAAGCACCCGGGCGGGCTCGACGTCGACGAGTCGGCGATCGCGGCGGCGCTGCTGCGCGGGCCGAACGCGACGCCGGCGGTCGTCGCGCAGCGGGCCTGCGGCGTGTTGCAACTGCAGAAGCTCGATTGCAAGGGCGTCACCGCGCTGGCGCAGACCGCGCTGCTGCGCCAGGGCGGCATGCCGCTGGGCGAGCAGCTCGCGCCGCACTTCGCGCGCCAGGTGGTGGCGGGCGATGCGCAGGCGCAAGCGAGCGTGCAGCGCACGACGCTCGACGCGCGGCTGCAGCGCTTCGCCGTCAACACGCTGCGGCGGCAGCTGGCCGAGCTGTCGGGTCGCAACGTCGAAGACGGCGCGATCGTCGTGCTCGACAACGCGAGCGGCGAGGTGCGGGCGTGGGTCGGCTCCAGCGGCAGCTACTCCGATGCCGCCCAGGTCGACGGTGTGCTGGCGCGCCGCCAGCCGGGCTCGACGCTGAAGCCCTTCGTCTACGGGCTGGCCTTCGAGCGCCGGCTGATCACGCCGGCCAGCCTGCTCGACGACTCGCCGGCGCAACTGGCGACCACCAACGGCCTGTACCTGCCGCAGAACTATGACCATGCGTTCAAGGGCTGGGTCAGCGCGCGCACCGCGCTCGGCGCGAGCCTGAACGTGCCGGCGGTGCGCGTCGGCGCGATGCTCGGGCCCGATGCGCTGGTCGAGCGGCTCAACGCGCTGGGCCTGGCGCTGCCGGAGACCGGCGGCTTCTACGGCCATTCGCTGGCGCTCGGCAGCGCCGACGTGAGCCTGCTGGCGCTGACGAATGCGTACCGCGCGCTGGCCAACGGCGGCCTGTTCTCGCCGCCGGCGCTGCGCGGCGCGGCCGCGGCACCGAAGCGCGTTCAGGGCGCGGCCGCGAGCTGGCTCGTCACCGACATCCTGGCCGACAACGCGGCGCGTGCGCGCACCTTCGGGCTGGACAGCAGTCTGGTCACGAAGGGCTTCGCCGCGGTGAAGACCGGCACCAGCAAGGACATGCGCGACAACTGGTGCGTCGGCTTCACCGACCGCTACACCGTCGGCGTGTGGGTCGGCAACGCAAGCGGCGAGGCGATGCACGACGTGAGCGGCGTCAGCGGCGCGGCACCGGTGTGGCAGGCGCTGGTGCGCCAGCTGCACGACGGCGCACCGTCGAAGCGGCCGATGGCGCCGGCGGGCGTCGTGACGATGCCGATCCGCTTCGACGACCAGCGCGAAGCGGCGCGCGACGAGGTGTTCATCGCCGGCACCGAGCAACCGCGCTGGAGCGCGAGCGCGCAGGTGCGCGGCACGCAGCGCTTCGGCATTGCGAGCCCGCGCGAGGGCAGCATCTTCGCGATCGATCCCGACATGCCGCCCGCCGCGCAGCGCATCGTGCTGGAAGGCGAGGGCGGCACCTGGTGGATGGACGGCAAGGCGCTCGGCCAGGGCGAGCGCCTGCACTGGGCGCCGTGGCCGGGGCGGCACGAGCTGAAGCTGGTGGCGCGCGATGGCGCGCTGCTGCAGGCGGTGCGCTTCGAGGTGCGGGGTGCGGATGTGCGCAGCAAGCCGAAGACCCGTTCGCGTTGAGCCTGTCGAAACGCCTGCCCGCCCAAAACCTCCGCTACCATCCTGCCCGGGCCGCGCCTCATGCGCGGCTCACGTCGCTCGGACGGTTCCGGGCGCTCACGTGAAAGTCTCCTCCATGTCCTCTTCCGCAGGCCAGCGCCGTTTCGCGCGCATCGACCGCCTTCCCCCCTACGTCTTCAACATCACCGCCGAGCTGCGCGCCGCCGCACGCCGGCGCGGCGAAGACATCGTCGACATGAGCATGGGCAACCCCGACGGGCCCACGCCGCCGCACATCGTCGCGAAGCTGGCCGAGGTGGCGCAGCGGCCCGACACCCACGGCTACTCGACGTCGAAGGGCATCCCGCGGCTGCGCCGCGCGATCTCGCACTGGTACCAGGACCGCTACGGCGTCGCGATCGATCCCGACAGCGAGGCGATCGTGACGATCGGCTCGAAGGAAGGCTTGTCGCACCTGATGCTCGCGACGCTGGACCGCGGCGACACCGTGCTGGTGCCCGACCCGAGCTACCCGATCCACATCTACGGCGCGGTGATCGCCGGGGCCGACATCCGCTCGGTGCCGCTGGTGCCGGGCGTCGACTTCTTCGCCGAGCTGGAGCGTGCGATCCGCGGCAGCTACCCGAAGCCGAAGATGATGGTGCTCGGCTTCCCGAGCAACCCGACGGCGCAGTGCGTCGAGCTCGATTTCTTCGAGCGGGTGGTCGCGCTCGCGCGCAAGCACGACATCTTCGTCGTGCACGACCTGGCGTACGCTGACATCGTGTTCGACGGCTGGAAGGCGCCGTCGATCATGCAGGTGCCGGGCGCGAAGGACATCGCGGTCGAGTTCTTCACGCTGTCGAAGAGCTACAACATGGCCGGCTGGCGCGTCGGCTTCATGGTCGGCAACCGCGACCTGGTGGCGGCGCTGGCACGCATCAAGGCGTACCACGACTACGGCACCTTCACGCCGCTGCAGGTGGCGGCGATCGCCGCGCTGGAAGGCGATCAGCAGTGCGTGAAGGACATCGCCGCGCAGTACCAGCGCCGCCGCGACGTGCTGGTGAAGGGCCTGCACGAGGCCGGCTGGAGGGTCGAGACGCCGAAGGCCTCGATGTACATCTGGGCCCGCATTCCCGAACCGTACCGCGCGCTAGGCTCGCTGGAGTTCGCCAAGCAGATGCTCGCGAAGGCGAAGGTCTCGGTGTCGCCCGGCATCGGCTTCGGCGACCACGGGGATGACCATGTGCGCTTCGCGCTGATCGAGAACGAGGCCCGGATCCGGCAGGCGGTGCGGGGGATCAAGGCGATGTTCAAGGCGGATGGGGTGACAGGGATGCGAACGACCTGACAAACGGCAGCGACGGGACGGGAACTGATCGGGGTTGCCTTGTTACTCAAGGCGGGCAGAGAGGATGCGTGTTGTGCGTCACCTTCAACGCACACCACACGGATCTCTCCGAAGTTCCATCCCTTTTCAAGGTCAGGCGTATGTCGTTGCCATCACCCCGCAAAGTTCTTCACTCAGCCACCAAGGTCCTGAATGGGCTGAACAAGGCACCGGAGTACTTCTCCAATGGTCAAAAAGTGAGCGCACGTGCTTGGCACGAAGCGCAAGGGCTGGTTTATCACAAGAGCAACGCTGACCAGATCGCCGGTGCGGTGGCGAACAAGACTCTCCAGATCGCCAACGCGGTGGTTCTCAAAGTGAACAAGGCTCGGGACCAAGCAAGGGGGGCGCTGGACGACTACGTCGGCATTGCTGACGAGGCCTGTCGTGACGTCATCCGCCACGCGGAGGGGTTCCACCTGCACAAGTACACCAGCTTCGCCAAGAAGGCTGGCCGTGATGTGGGACGCCAAGCGAAGAGTGCGCTGGGCGCATATGTCGAATTTGCCGACAAGGCCTGTCGTGATGTGATCCGCCTCGACAAGTACGCCCGCTTTGCCAAGAAGGCCGGACGTGACTTGGGCCGCCACGCGAAGAGAGTGACCCACGGGGCCGCTCGTCAGGTGGTAGATGCGGGCGGTGTGGTCGCTCAAGGGGCGGAAGATGCTGCAAGCAGCGTACGCAAAACCGCAAGAAATGCAGGCTCACGCCTCGCTGAGGGCGTCCGAACGCTGAAGAAGGAAATTCAGCCTACCCGTCGGCGCGAGGGCGGCAATCCCAGTGATCGGCGAAAGTCCGCAGTTCCGGCAGAAGAGCAGACGGTGTTCGCCAATCTGGTGAAGCGGGATTCCGGCTCCAGCAAGCGGCCGTTCGGCTTGCAGTTGCCGGAAGGCTTCCACTACAGCGAGCCCACCTTGACCGATGCCGGTGTCCCTGGCGAGCTCAAGGCAGTCGAAGACATGTGTCGAATCGACGGCGACACCGTGGTTGCTTATCGCAACGTCTACAGGCTCGCACTCTACGTTCAAGGGAACTCGATTTCTATCGGCCTGCACATGGTGAGCGGACTTGAGTCGGTGCTGACGGAGCGAGCCGAACTGCTGTGGGAATACAGCCAACAAGGGCAGTCGGCCCACTTCTGCGCTTTGCTTGCAGCAGCGCGAAGTGATCTGATGGACTTTCAACCAGACGCGGTGGTTCGCGCCGGAGACTGAGGACCAATCGTCTCACCCCGCCTTTGACGAGAACACCGCCTCCAGAGCGGTATCGATCACCACCCCGCACAAGCTGTAGATCAACGACCCGATCAGCGCGGCGAAGAAGCCGGCGACCGCGAGGCCGCTGAGCAGCTGCGCCGCGAAATAGAACATCAGCGCGTTGATCACGAACAGGAACAGCCCGAGCGTCAGCACCGTGACCGGCAGCGTCAGCAGCACCAGGATCGGCCGCAGCAGCGCGTTCAGCAGGCCCAGCACCAGCGCGGCCAGCATCGCCGAGCCGAAGCTGGTCACCGTGACACCAGGGTAGAGGTGGGCCACCAGCAGCAGCGCGGCGGCCAGCAGGAGCCAGCGGAGGAGGGTCTTCATCCGCGCGAGCATACCCGGGGCGGTCGCGCCGCTGCAATCGAGACGGCAGCGCCGCGGCCTGCCGCGACCGTGGTCCGACGACCCAGGGTTTTCCGCTCCCCCTAGGGATAGGGGGCATGCTTTGTCACGCCTTGACACACCGAAGCTGCGCCACCGAGCATGCAGCTTCCCATCAACCCCACGCACAGCGCCGCGTCACGCACCCGTGAGCGGCGCTGTCCCGGTCTGGCTGCAAGCAGTCCGACGGATCGGGTGGACGTGCCCCACAAGGAGTGTCTCGTGTCGATCCGAATTTCCTGGAAAGCCGGGCTGGCCCTCGCAGCCGCGCTCGCCCTGACCGCCTGCGGCGGCGGAGGCAGCAGTGGCAGCGACGGCGCGCCCGATGCCGCGTCCGCCGCGGATGCCCCGCTCGCCGATGCCCCGGTGCGCACCGTGCAGCAGATCGCACTGCCGGGCGGCCGTGCCGACGTGCTCGATGCGCGCCTGTCGAAGGCGACCGGTGCGGTCGATGTGTGGGTGACGCTCGACGACGCGCCGGTGGCCGCTGCCGCGGCGCAGCTCGCGATCGCCGCGTCGACCACCGAACGCACGCTGAGCGTGAAGACGCTGCGCGAAGCCCCGCAGGCCACGCGCGAAGCGCTGGCCGCGCACCGCAAGTCGGTGCTGTCGCACCAGGACGCGCTGCAGTCGCGCCTGAGCACGCTCGGCGCCCGCGAGCTCGGCCGCGTCCACATGGCGCACAACGCCATCGCGGTGCGCGTCGACGCGTCGCAGCTGAAGGCCATCGCCGCGCTGCCGGGTGTCGCCAAGGTGCGCCGTGTCAACCACTACGAGATGAGCCTGAGCGAGACGGTGCCGTACATCGGCGCGACCGCGGCGCAGCAGGCAGGCGCCGATGGCACCGGCGTGCGCGTAGCGGTGCTCGATTCGGGCATCGACTACACGCACCGCAACCTTGGTGGCGCCGGCACGCCGGAGGCCTACCTGAAGGCCTACGGCACCGACCCGAGCGACGCGCGCAACACCACCATCGACCCGAGCGTGTTCCCGACCGCCAAGGTCGTCGGCGGCTTCGACTTCGTCGGCGACGTGTGGCCGAACGGCCCGCGCACCGAAGACCCGAACCCGATCGACTTCCAGGGCCATGGCACGCACGTCGCCGACATCATCGGCGGCAAAAGCCTGGACGGCACCCACAAGGGCGTCGCCCCCGGCGCGAAACTGCTCGCGGTGCGGGTGTGCAGCGCGGTGGCGACCAGCTGCAACGGCGTGGCCATCCTGAAGGGCCTCGACTGGGCGCTCGACCCGAACGGCGACGGCGACACCTCCGACGCCGTCGACGTGGTCAACCTGTCGCTCGGCTCCGACTACGGCCAGGTGATCGACGACTCGACCGAGGCCATCTCGACGCTGGTCGATGCCGGCGTCGTCGCGGTGGTGGCGGCCGGCAATGCCGGCAACCGGCCCTACATCGTCAGCTCGCCGTCGATCGCCCCGGGGGCCATCAGCGTCGCGCAGACGCAGGTGCCGAGTGCCGTGGCCTTCGGCCTGAAGATCAACTCGCCGGCCTCGATCGCCGGCACCTACGGCAACACCGCGACGGTCGACTGGGCGCCGATCGCCGGCGGCTTCAGCGGCGACGTCGTCTTCGTCGGCACCGCCTGCCCGGGCGAAGCGCTGCTGGCCAACCCGGCCGGCAAGGTCGCGCTGATCGACCGCGGCGCCTGCTCGATCAGCCTGAAGGTGGATGCGGCCGGCGCGGCCGGTGCCACCGGCGTGCTGCTCGGCCTCGTCGCCCCCGGCGACGCGGTGTCGTTCAGCAACGGCGGCGGCACCCACTTCGTGCCGACGCTGGTGATCACGCAGGCGACGTCGAACAAGATCAAGGCCAACCTCGCGGCGCCGGTCAACGTGACGGTCAGCGACGGCACCAAGGTCGCGCTGGTCGGCAGCATGGCCAGCACCTCGGCGCGCGGCCCGAGCATCAGCTACCAGACCATCAAGCCCGAGATCGGCGCGCCCGGCGCGTCGGTGTCGGCGGTGGCCGGCAGCGCCACGGGTGAAGAAGCGTTCGGCGGCACCTCGGGCGCGACCCCGATGATCGCCGGCTCGGCGGCCATCCTGATCGGCAAGTACCCGAACCGCACGCCGCTGCAGATCAAGTCGATGCTGATGAACAGCGCCAACACGGCGGTCTACACCAACCCGGCGCTGCTGCCGGGCGTGCTGGCGCCGATCACACGCATCGGCGCGGGCGAGGTGAGGGTCAACAAGGCGCTGGCGCTGAACGCCATCGCCTACGAACCGACCTCGCTGTCGGCGGCGCTGTCGTTCGGCGCACAGGAAGTCTCGGCCCCGTCCGAGTACGAGAAGAAGCTGGTGGTCGAGAACTTCGGCAACACCGCGAAGACCTTCGCGATCAAGAGCGCCTTCCGCTTCGCTGACGACCAGGCTGGCGGCGCGGTGACGATCTCGGCGCCGAGCTCGGTAAAGGTCGCGGCGGGCGGCCGCCAGACGATCACCGTGAAGCTGCGCGTGAACCCGGCGAAGCTGCCGGAGTGGACGCTGGACAGCGGCGCGCAGGGCGGCAGCGGCGAGCTGCTCGACGCCCCGGAGGTCGACGGCTACCTGACGCTGAGCGCCGGCACCGAGCTGCTGAGCGTGCCGTGGCACATCCTGCCGCGCAAGGCGGCGCAGACGATCGCGGTGGCGGCGGTGCGTCCGAACTGGCCGGGCGGCATCATCCTGATGGGCAACGTCGGCGCGGCCGACAGCGAGTTCGACATCTTCGCGCTCACCGGCACCAGCAAGAAGGCCGATCCGGCCGAGCTGCCGAAGCCGGGCGACAACTTCGCGTTCATCGACATGCGCGCGATCGGCGTGCGCTACGTGGCCGACGCCGGGGCGCTGCAGTTCGCGCTGAGCACCTTCGGGCGGCGTGCGACGGCCAACTACCCGGCCGGTTTCGAGGTCGACATCGACGTCGACCGCGACGGCGTGCCGGACTTCGCGGTCTACAACCAGGAGCAGGGCGCGTTCGGCAGCACCGGCATCAACCTGATCAACGTGGTGAACCTGGCGACCGGCGTGGGAGGCGCCTACTACTACGCGGATGCGGACTTCAACTCGGCCAACATGATCATGACGGTGCCGCTCGCGGCACTGGGCCTGACGCCGGACCAGCAGTTCGACTTCACCGCGAGCGCTGCCGACAACTACTACACCGGCAACGTGACCGATGCGTTCGACAAGATGACCTTCACGCCGGCCAAGCCGCGCTACGCGGTCAACGGCGACAGCAGCGGCATCGTGCGCAGCCTGCGCATCCAGCGCGTGGACACGCTGACCCCGGTGGGCGGCGCGACGGCCTCGCCGTCGCAGACCGGCTTCCTGGTGATGCTGCGCCGCGAGGCGGGCACGGAGGCGCAGGTGATCGTCGCGAGATAACACCCACCCCCGAGGCGCTTCGCGCCTCCCCCTCAAGGGGGCGCCGCCAGTGGCCCGGCCAAGCCGGTTCCACGGCGGCCGCTGGATGGATCGGCCCCGCTGTTGCGGGGCCTCTTCATTTCCGCCGTCACTCCGTCTCGGCAAACCGCAGTGTCTTGACGATGCCCTTCTCGAGAAAGACGAAAAGGAATCTGAGCGTCGCCGGGTCGGCATGGACATACGCCATCTCGCCGAAGTCGGACCGCTTGCGCCGTCCCGTCACGGCGTGATTGCGACGCTCCAGTTCCTTCAAGTCGTCAATGCGATACGGCGGCCCCAGCCGTTCCACGACGGCGGCCGACTTGTCTTCAATGCACAGCCCGGCCAGGCACGAGCCATGGCCAAGTGCAGGCGCGGCCCACGGCGGCATGACCACCATCAGCAGGGCTGCGGCGAAGATTCTGCGGTTCATTGCGTCAGTCTCTGCGATCCAGGATCGTGCCCTCGGGATGCCGCGCCCTGAACCGCTCAATCGGTGCAGATGACCCACTGGCAAACCCTCGCGCAATGGACCGCATGCCGTCCGGACAACGTCGCTTGACGCCAATCAATGAGAATCGTTCTCGTTTGTGTTAAAGTTTTTGAAGCAGTTTGAAGTTGTCCTTCGCCGTACCGTTCTTCGCAACACACCATGCCCGCCGTTCCCGTCTCCGCGACGCCTTCGCCGTTGCCGCCGCTCAGCCGGCGGCCGGTGCGCAGCGACGGGCTGTCGCGGGCGCAATTGCGGGGCGTGGTCGCGGCCATCGCGGCGATCCACCTCGGCGCCGGCTGGGCCATCCTGCAGGTGCCTGCGGTGCGCGAGGCGGTGGTGCAGGCCGCGCCGATCTTCGTCGACCTGATCGCGCCGCCGGCCCCGCCGACGCCGCCGGCTCCCCCGCCGCCGCCGGTCAGGCCGGTGACCCGCACACCGCCGCCGCCGACGCCACTGGTCACCGCCGCGCCATCACCCGCGCCGGCCGCGTTCGTCGCGCCGCCGCCGCCGGTCGAGCTGCCGCCGCCGCCCGCGCCGGTCGCGGTCGAGGCACCTCCCGCGCCGCCTGCGCCACCGGCCCCGCCGAAGCAGATCCCGGCTTCCGCGGTGCGCTACCTGAAGGCTGAGCCGCCCGAGTACCCGCGCGCGTCGAAGCGCCTGAAGGAAGCCGGCAGCGTCGTCGTGCGCGTCTGGATCGACGAGGGCGGCCTGCCGCAGTCGGTGCAGGTCGGCAAGTCGTCCGGCTACCCGCGGCTCGACGAGGCCGCCATCGACGCGGTGCGCAGGTTCCGCTTCGAGCCCTACACCGAGAATGGCCGCCCGAGCGCGGGCTGGGCCCTGATCCCGTTGAATTTCGATATGGAGAAATGACCGTGAATGCAGACGCTGGCTTGGGATTCGGCCACTTCATCGCGCAAAGCGATGCGGTGGGCAAGACGCTGCTCGGCATCCTGGTGCTGATGTCGATCGCGTCCTGGGTGATCATCGTGATCAAGGGCCTGTCGCTGGTCTCGCGCCGCCGCCACAGCCAGAGCTTCCTGAATTTCTTCTGGAACGCGACCTCGCTCGAGGCCGTCGCCAACGAGATCACCACGCACGGCGTGCACGACCCGTTCTCGCACCTGACCAGCCATGCAATGCATGCGCAGGCCCACCATGCGAAGTACGGCGCCGCCAAGCTCGAAGAGGCCGGCACCTCGGGCGAATTCGTCACGCGCACCATCAAGAAGGTGCTCGACGAAGAAACCACGCGGCTCGAGAACGGCCTCGCGATGCTGGCCACCGTCGGCGCCACCGCGCCTTTCGTCGGGCTGTTCGGCACCGTCTGGGGCGTCTACCACGCGCTGGTCGCGATCGGCATGAGCGGCGCCGGCACGCTGGACAAGGTCGCCGGCCCGGTCGGCGAGGCGCTGATCATGACCGGCCTGGGCCTCGCGGTCGCGATCCCCGCGGTGATGGGCTACAACTGGCTGACACGCGCCAACCGCGTGATGTCGTCCAAGCTCGATGCCTTCGCGTACGAGCTGCACACCTTCGTGTCGATGGGCCAGCCGCTCGGCAACGAAGCCGCCCAGCCGGCCAACGTGCGCGCACTGGCCTCGCGGCCGGTCGCCGCCTGACGCGAGACCGCAAGCCATGGCATTCGCCAGTTTCGATTCGAAGAACGCCGGCGCGCCGATGGCGGAGATCAACATGGTCCCGCTGATCGACGTGATGCTGGTGCTGCTGGTGATCTTCATCATCACCGCGCCGCTGCTGACCAATGCCGTCAAGCTGGAGCTGCCGAAGGCGAGCTCGCAGGTCAACCAGTCGCCGGCCGACAAGGTCGAGTTTGCGATCGACGCCGGCGGCCTGCTGTACTGGAACGGCGAGCTCGTCACCCGCCCCGAGGCGCGCAAGCGCTTCGCCGCCGAAAGCGGCAAGCAGCCGCAGCCCGAGATCCACCTGCGCGCCGACCAGGCGGTGGCGTACCGCTATGTGGCGCAGACGCTGGCCGATGCATCGAAGGCCGGCCTGACGAAGGTCGGCTTCGTCAGCGAGCCGGAAGCGGCGCAGCCATGAACGACCGCGCAACGCTGCGGCTGTGGGGCTGGCCGGTGGCACTGGCGGTGCTGAGCGCCGTCGGGCTGCTGTCTGCGCTGCTGGGCGACGGCGCGTGGGACGCGCTGTCGTGGGCCGCGCTCGGCCTGCCGACCGGCGTCGCGGGCTGGCACGCGCTGAGGCACTGAACCGACCGATTTCTCCATCCAGCCGGCGCCGGTCTCGGGCCGGCTGTTTTTACGAATCCCCGTTTTCACGAATCCCCTGTCCCCGCCAGCCACCGCGCGAGCCACGACAACAACAAACCCCACCAGGAGCACCCCTTGGCCTACATCAAGAGCCGCAAGCACGCGGCGAGCAAGACATCCGCGTTGGCCCAGATCGGCCTGATGGCCGTCGCGCTGCCGGTCGCCGCGCAGACCGCAGCGGTCGCCGACGCCCCGAAGAAGCCCGACGCCCCCGAAACCACGCTGCCCGCGCTGCGCGTCACCGGCCAGTCCGGCAGCGAGTTCAAGGCCGACAACGCGTCGAGCCCGAAGTTCACGCAGCCGCTGCTCGACACGCCGCAGACCATCACGGTGATCAAGAAGGAAGTGCTGCAGCAGCAGGTCGCGACCACGCTGGCCGAGGCGCTGCGCAACACCCCGGGCATCACGATGCAGCTCGGCGAGAACGGCAACACCACGACCGGCGACTCGATCTTCATGCGCGGCTTCGACACGACGAACAGCATCTTCGTCGACGGCATCCGCGACCTGGGCAACATCTCGCGCGACGTGTTCAACGTCGAGCAGGTCGAGGTGATCAAGGGCCCGTCGGGGTCCGACAACGGCCGCGGCGCGTCGTCGGGCTACGTCAACCTGGTGTCGAAGACCGCCGGCCGCGAGGCCTTCGACAACGGCACGCTGACGGTCGGCACCGCCAGCCGCGTGCGCGCCACGGCCGACCTGAACCGGCCGCTGGACCTCGGCATCCCGGGCTCGGCGCTGCGCCTGAACGTGCTCGCGCAGGACTACGGCACGCCCGGCCGCGACGAGGTCAAGAGCAAGCGCTTCGGCTTCGCGCCGTCGCTGGTACTGGGCCTCGGCACGCCGACGCGCACGACCTTCAACTACCTGTACGTCGACCAGAAGAACGTGCCGGACGGCGGCGTGTCGACCTTCGGCGTGTCGGACTGGAAGCCAGCGGCGAACATGCAGACCGGCGCGCCGGTCGACTCGAAGAACTTCTACGGGTCGACCGACGATTTCGACGACGTCACGCTGCACATGTTCACCGCGCGCATCGAGCACGACCTGTCGGCCGGCACCACGCTGCGCAACACGACGCGCCTGGGCCACACCGAGCAGGACTTCGTGCTGACCGGCGTCAATGCCGTGACCTCGCCCACCGGCACCGACCCCGCCACCTGGACCGTCGCGCGCACCCGCCAGGGCCGCCACCAGACCAACGAGATCCTGACCAACCAGACCAACCTGAGCACCGAGTTCAAGACCGGCGGCATCGGGCATTCGCTGTCGACCGGCTTCGAGTTCATCTACGAGCGCCAGAACCAGCAGAACCTGGTGGTCAGCGGCACCCAGAAGGCGGCCAACCTGTACCACCCGAGCACCGGCGACGCATTCCAGCCGCTGGTCAGCAACGGCGCGTACACCAAGGGCAGCACGCTGAGCGCGGCCGCCTATGCGTTCGACACGCTGAAATTCTCGGAGCAGTGGCTGCTCAACGGCGGCCTGCGCTGGGAGAAGTTCCACACCGAGACGAACAGCGCCGCCCTCAACAACGCGACGCCGGCGGTGCTGGTGCAGAACCCGCCGCTCGGGCTGACCGACAACCTGCTGAGCTGGAAGGCCGGCGCGCTGTTCAAGCCGACGCAGGACGGCAGCGTCTACCTGACGGTGTCGAATTCCTACCAGCCGCCGGGCGGCGCGAACTTTTCGCTGAACGTCTCGAGCACCAACCAGGCGAGCCCGAGCACCGATCCGCAGGAAGGCAGCAACATCGAGCTCGGCACCAAGTGGGACCTGTTCGGCGGCAAGCTGGCGGCCACCGCGGCGATCTACCGCAGCGAGAACAAGAACGAGCTGGTCTCCGACGGTGCCCCGGTGCCGACCTTCACCCAGGTCGGCAAGCGCCGCGTCGACGGTGTCGAGCTCGGCCTGGTCGGCCAGGTGACGCCGGCGTTGAACCTGAGCGCGGGCGTGGCCTACATGGACCCGAAGATCATCCGCGGCGTGCCGGCCGGCACCAGCGCGAACAACGGCGGCCTGATCGTCTACTCGCCGAAGGTGACCTTCAGCTCGTGGGCCTCGTACAAGGCGCTCGACAAGCTGACCGTCGGCGGCGGCGTGCGCTATGTCGACACCGTCGCGCGCACCAGCAACCTCGCCCCCGGCACCACGCCCAACCTGATCAACACCGAGTCGTACACGGTGGCTGATGCGATGGTGGCGTACGACCTCAGCAAGAACGTCTCGCTGCAGCTGAACGTCAACAACCTGTTCGACAAGGAGTACGTCGCATCGGTCAACAATGGCGGCTCGCGCTACAAGCCGGGCGAACCGCGCAACGCACTGCTGAGCGCCAACTTCAGGTACTGATCGTCATGATGCTCCACGTGCCCGGCGTGCTGACGCCGTCCCAGGTCGCCGAGATCCGCGAGGCCGTCGATGCGGCCGACTGGAACGACGGCCGAGAGACGGTCGGTGCGCAGGGTGCGCAGGTCAAGCGCAACCGCCAGCTGCCCGAGGCCGGGCCGCTGACGCAGCGCTTCGGCGCCGTCATCCTGAAGGCGCTGGAGGCGAATCCGCTGTTCGTCTCGGCCGCGCTGCCGCTGCGCTACGTGCCGCCGCTGTTCAACCGCTACGAAGGCGGCGAGCAGTACGGCCTGCACGTCGACGGCGCGGTGCGCGGCGTGCCGGGCACGAGCCTGCGGCTGCGCACCGACCTGTCGTGCACGCTGTTCCTGAGCGAACCGGGCGACTACGACGGCGGCGAGCTGGAGGTGATGGACACCTACGGCGCGCACGAGGTCAAGCTGCCGGCCGGCGACCTGGTCCTCTACCCGTCGAGCAGCCTGCACCGCGTGCTGCCGGTCACGCGCGGCGCGCGCGTCTGCTCGTTCTTCTGGCTGCAGAGCCTAGTGCGCGACGACGCGCAGCGCGGCATGCTGTTCGAGCTCGACCAGGCGATCCAGCGGCTGCGCGAGCGCCATGGCGACACCGCCGAGCTGCTCGCGCTGACCGGCCACTATCACAACCTGCTGCGGATGTGGTCCGAGGTCTGATGGACTCCGCAGCACCGGCGAAGCATGCGACGGCCCCCGCGCCGCAGCGCGCCTACTGGCTGAAGACGCTGCACCAGTGGCACTGGATCAGCTCGGCGCTGAGCCTGGTCGGCCTGCTGCTGTTCACCGTCACCGGTTTCACGCTGAACCATGCCTCGCAGATCGAAGCGAGGCCGCAGGTCGCGAAGCGCGCGGCACAGGTGCCGCCGGCGCTGCTGCCGCTGGTCACCGCGACGCCGGCAGACGACAAGCAGCCGCTGCCGCCGGCGCTGGCCGCCTGGGTCGAGCAATCGCTCGCCATCGAGGTGGCCGGCCGCGCGGCCGAATGGTCGGCCGAAGAGATCTACCTGTCGCTGCCGCGCCCCGGCGGCGACGCCTGGCTGCGCATCGACCGCGCCGCCGGCGCGCTGGACTACGAGCGCACCGACCGCGGCTGGATCTCGTACCTGAACGACCTGCACAAGGGCCGCCACACCGGCACCGCCTGGAGCTGGTTCATCGACGTGTTCGCCGCGTCGTGCCTGGTGTTCTCGGTGACCGGGCTGTTCATCCTGAAGATGCATGCCGCCAAGCGCCCGAGCACCTGGCCGGTGGTGGCCGGCGGCCTGGTGCTGCCGCTGCTGCTGGCGATCCTGTTCATCCACTGATTTGCAGAAGGACCCCGATGAAACTGAGCTATTCGATGGCGATGGGCGCGGCCGCCGCGCTGGCCGCGCCGGCCTTCGCGGCCGATGCGACCCTGAAGCTGGAGCTGCCGCAGCTGAGCGTGGCCGAGTACCACAAGCCCTATGTGGCGGTGTGGGTCGAGAAGGCGTCGGACCAGGGCTTCGCGTCCAACGTCGCGCTCTGGTACGACCTGAAGAAGCGCGACAACGGCGGCGCGAAGTGGCTGAAGGACATGCGCACCTGGTGGCGCAAGAGCGGGCGCGAGCTGCAGACGCCGATCGACGGCGTCACCGCGGCGACCCGCGCGCCGGGCGAGCATGTGATCGGCCTGTCGGCCGCGAAGGGGCTGGCCGCGCTGCCGCCGGGCAACTACCAGCTGGTGGTCGAGGCGGCGCGCGAGAACGGCGGCCGCGAGGTGGTGCGCCTGCCGTTCGACTGGCCGGTGAAGGCGCCGCAGACCGCGAAGGCGCAGGGCGAGCATGAGCTCGGCGCCGTGGCGCTCGAACTGAAACCCTGAGGAGCCGCGCATGAAGACCCTTCATCGAATGAACCTCGCGCTGCTTGCCGCGGTCGCGTCGGCCACGCTGCTGCCCGGTGCCGCGCAGGCGCATCGCACCTGGCTGGTGCCGTCGGCCACCGTCGTCAGCGGCCGCGACGCCGCCGTCACGGTCGACGCCGCGGTCTCCGAAGACCTGTTCGAGTACGACACCAACGCGTTGGCGCTGGACAAGCTCAGCGTCGTCGCGCCCGACGGCAGCCTGGTCACGCCCGAGAACCTCAGCACCGCGCGCCGCCGCAGCAGCTTCGACGTGAGGCTCGCGCAGCCGGGCACCTACCGCATCGTCAACAGCAGCGAGAGCGTGTTCGCGAACTACAAGCTGAACGGCGAGCCGAAGCGCTGGCGCGGTGCCGCCGAGGCGATGGCCAAGGAGATCCCGGCCGACGCGAAGGAGCTGCAGGTCACGCGCATGCAGAGCCGGGTCGAGACCTGGGTCAGCAATGACGCGAAGGGCGAGCAGGGCGACAAGCCGGCCACCGACAAGGCCTTCGCACCGCAAGGCAGCGGCCTCGAGTTCATCCCGCTGACCGCGCCGACCGACCTGAGCGCCGGCGACAGCTCCAGCTTCCGCGTGCTGCTCGACGGCAAGCCCGCTGCCAACCTCGACGTGACGATCCTGCGCGGCGGCAACCGCTACCGCTACAAGCTCGGCGAGATCGCGCTGAAGACCGACGCGCAAGGCCAGTTCAGCGTCAAGTGGCCGGAGGCCGGGCGCTACTGGATCGGCGTCAGCCACAGCGTGCGCGCGGCCGAAGGCACGCCGCCGACGCGCCGCGTGAACGCCAGCGCGACGGTCGAAGTGCTGCCGCAGTAAAGGCGACGATGCAGACGGTGCGGGTGCTGGTCCCGCAGCGCATCGCGACCCGTGCGCCGGCGCTCGGCGCGCAGGTGCACGCGCTGCAGGGCGTCACGATGGGCACGAGTTGGTCGGTGCGCGTCGCCGGCCCGCGCGCCCTCGACCTCGCGCGGGTGGCGCAGGCGATCCAGCAGGAGCTGGACCTCGTCGTCGCGCAGATGAGCCCATGGGAAGCGGGCTCGGACATCAGCCGCTTCAACCGGGCGCCGGCCGGCAGCTGGCACACGTTGCCCGAGGCCTTTGCCGAGGTGCTGGATGAGGCGATGCAGGTCGCGCGCGACAGCGACGGCGCCTACGACCCGACCGCCGGCGCGCTGGTCGACGCCTGGGGCTTCGGGCCGCGGCAGCGCCACGACGAGCCCGGTTTCATGCCGCCCGGCGAGGTGGCGGTGCAGGCGGCGCGGGCCGTCAGCGGCTGGCCGCGGCTGCAGACCGGCCTGCGTGGCGTGCGGCAACCCGGCGGCCTGCGGCTGGACCTGTCGGCGATTGCGAAAGGCCATGCGGTCGATCGCGTCGTGCAGCGGCTCGCGCGTGCATTCGGGCTCGACGACGTGCTGGTCGAGGTCGGCGGCGAGCTGCGCGGCGAGGGCGTCAAGCCCGACGGGCAGCCGTGGTGGGTCGCGCTGGAACCGGTACCGTGCTGGCAAGACGGCGCATGGCAACTCGATGCCGATTCCGGATCGACGCCGACGCCGATCTCGACGCGGATTGCGCTGCACGGCCTCGCCGTCGCGACCTCGGGCGACCACCGGCGCTTCTTCACGCACGATGACCGCCGCTACCCGCACACGATCGACCCGCGCACCGGCCGGCCGATAAACCACGGCGTGGCGGTCGTGACGGTGCTCGACGCGTCGTGCATGCGTGCGGATGCGCTGTCGACGGCGCTGACGGTGATGGGACCGCAGGCCGGCCTGCCGTGGGCCGCGCAGCGCGGCATCGCGGCCTTGATCGTCACGCGGCGCGCCGACGGCGGGCTCGACGAACACGTCACGCCGGCCTTCGCGGCGCTGGCGTGACGTCGCGCGCATGAACCCGACCTCGCGCGCGCTGGCGGCGGCCGCGGTGGCGCTCGCCTACCTCGCGTTCTGCGCCTTCATCGCCTGGCGCGAACGACGCCGGCGCGGCGCGGCATCGCGCGACGCCGCCGCGCTCGACCATGCCGACGCGAGCGCCGCGCCGGTGCTGGTCGCGTTCGCGAGCCAGACCGGCTTCGCCGAACAGCTCGCGTGGCAGAGCGCGCGGCTGCTGCACACCGCCGGCGTGCCGGTGCGGCTGCTGCCGCTCGGCGAATTGCGGCCCGACGAGCTCGCGCGCACCGAGCGGGCGCTGTTCATCGTCAGCACCTACGGCGAGGGCGACGCGCCAGATGCGGCCTCGGCCTTCGCGCGCCACATGGCCGACGGCGGCCAGCCGCTGCCGCGGCTGCACCATGCGGTGCTGGCGCTCGGCGACCGCAGCTATGCGCAGTTCTGCGCCTTCGGCCGCCGGCTCGACGGCTGGCTGCAGGTGCAGGGCGCGACGCCGCTGTTCGAGCGCATCGAACTCGACAACGAGGATGCGGCGGCGCTGAAGCAGTGGCAGCAGCAGGTCGCCCACCTCGCCGGCACCGTCGACCTGCCCGACTGGCAGGCCCCCGGCTTCGACGACTGGCGGCTGGTTGCACGGCATGTGCTGAACGACGGCAGCAGCGCCGCGCCGGTCTGTCACCTGGAACTGGAGCCGGCCGACGGCACGCCGCTGCCCGCGTGGCAGGCCGGCGACCTGGTGCAGGTGCAGGCGCCGGCCGACCCGCAGCGGCCGCGGGAGTACACGATCGCGTCGGTGCCTTCGGCGGGCCGGCTGCACCTGATGGTGCGGCAGGAGCGGCATGCGGATGGCAGCCTCGGCGTCGCGTCGGGCTGGCTGACCGCGCAGCTGCAGCCGGGCGATCGGGTGCCGCTGCGGCTGCGCGCGCACGGCAGTTTCCGCATCGGCGACAACGCGGCGCGCCCGCTGGTGCTGATCGGCAACGGTACCGGCCTGGCGGGCCTGCGCGCCCACCTGATGGCCCGCGCGGCCCAGCCGGCACCGGCGGCCTGCTGGCTGTTGTTCGGCGAGCGCCAGGCGGCGCATGACGCGCATTACGCGGCCGACACCGAACGCTGGCGGGCCGACGGCGTGCTCGCGCAGGTCGACCGGGTGTTCTCGCGCGACCAGCCGGCGCGCCGCCATGTTCAGCACCGCGTGCTGGAAGAAGCCGAGCGGCTGCGCGACTGGGTGGCCGGCGGCGCCGCGATCTACGTGTGCGGCAGCCTGGCCGGCATGGCCGCCGGCGTCGACGACGCACTCGCGCAGGTGCTCGGCGCGGCGCAGCTCGCGGCGCTGGCCGACGCCGGCCGCTACCGCCGCGACGTCTATTGAATCATCGCCCCGCCAGCCCGGAGCAAGCGCAGCGAAGCGATCATCAAGCCACGCCCCAGGATCCGGCTCCGCCGGGCCGAGGGGCGGCGCCCCTTGGGGGCAGGAGCGCAGCGACAGGGGGGCTCAATTCTCGATGCGCGTGCCGAGCACCGCGAGGAACTGCGACAGCCAGGCCGCGTGCGCCGGCCAGGCCGGTGCGGTGACGAGCTTGCCGTCGGTCACCGCCTGGTCGACCTCGATGGCCGCATAGCTCGCACCCGCCAGCTCCACCTCGGCCGCGCATGCGGGGTAGGCGGACACGCGCTTGCCACGGATCACACCGGCCGCCGCGAGCAGCTGCGCGCCGTGGCACACCGCGGCAATCGGCTTGTCGGCGCGCGAGAAGTGCTGCACCAGCGCGATTACCTGCTTGTTCATGCGCAGGTACTCCGGCGCGCGGCCGCCCGGAATCAAGAGCGCGTCGTAGTCCTCGCCCTTCACCGATGCGAACGTCGCGTTCAGCGTGAAGCGGTGGCCGGGCTTCTCGGAGTAGGTCTGCTGGCCCTCGAAATCGTGCACCGCGGTCATCACGAAATCGCCGGCCTGCTTGTCCGGACAGGCCGCATGCACCGTGTGGCCGACCATCTGCAGCGCCTGGAACGGCACCATGGTCTCGTAGTCCTCGGCGTAGTCGCCGACCAGCATCAGGATCTTCTTGCCCATCGTTCGTCTCCTTCGACAGAGAACGGCGACGCACCATGCGAGGCCGTCGACACGCATTCTGCGAGCGTTCGATGCGCAGCGCGAATGCCCCTCGACGGCACGTGTCGAGCACCTCGGGAGCACGCAGATGAGGCTCACAGGCGACAAAACATCGCGCGAAGGCGCATGAATGCGTGTTTCACCTATGAAAACTGCTTCTCAATGCAGCACTCTCGCAGTAGTATTCGCTCCGCACGTGGACCTGGAGAACCGAGAGCTCATGCGGCTCTCACCCAACCCGGGCACATCAACAACGTTATTGATGGAGAAATTCAACATGGCAACTGCGAAACCGCCCGCTCGGAAAGCGGCTCCTGCAAAGAAAGCGGCACCGGCCAAGAAGGCTGCACCCGCGAAGAAGGTAGCGGCCAAGAAGGCCGCCCCGGCCAAGAAGGCCGCTCCCGCCAAGAAGGCAGCGCCGGCCAAGAAGGCCGCCGCGAAGAAGGCCGCTCCGGCCAAGAAGCGCACCCCGAACGCTGCCTTCATGAAGGCCATGACCCCGAGCCCGACGCTGGCTGCCGTGATCGGCGCCAACCCGCTGCCGCGCACGGAAGTGACCAAGAAGGTGTGGGAGTACA
The DNA here is from genome assembly GCF_012275445.1 of Rhizobacter sp. SG703. Classification (GTDB taxonomy): domain Bacteria; phylum Pseudomonadota; class Gammaproteobacteria; order Burkholderiales; family Burkholderiaceae_C; genus Rhizobacter. Next base: position 267,382 of record NZ_JAAZQK010000005.1, read on the forward strand.
TCAAGAAGAACGACCTGCAGGACAAGGCCAAGCGCACGATGATCAACGCCGACGCCAAGCTGAAGGAAATCTTCAAGAAGGCCCAGGTCTCGATGTTCGAGATGACCAAGCTGATCAACGGCCACCTGAAGTAATCAGGTTCCGTTCACCTCAAAAAACCGGCGCATGCGCCGGTTTTTTTCATGGTGAATGACGACCCCTCGGCCCGGGGCTTCGATCTCATCCAGACGCCATTGCCTTGGCCACGGCATCCAGCACGCGCGCCACGTTGATCGGCTTGGTCCAGTAGTCGTCGAAACCGGCCGCGAGCGCAGCGTCGATCTGCGGCTGCATCGCGTCGGCCGACAGCGCGATGCAGCGCAGGCCGGCGGTGCGCGCATCGGTGCGCAGCTGGCGGATCAGCGCGATGCCGCCGGTGTCCGGCAGGTTCATGTCGATCAGCAGCAGGTCCGGAGCCTGCTCGCGCGCTGCCTTGAAGCCGGCGGCGCCGTCGTTGGCGACGCTCAGCCGCCACTGCGGGCGGCCCTTGAAGACCTCCTGCATCAGCATCACGTTCAGCGGCTCGTCCTCGATGTACAGCACGTGCTTCTGCGCCGCGGCGGGTGCCGCCGCGGGCGTGGCCGGCGGCGCGGCGGCACCGGGCCCCGGCATGGCACGGCCGGCCGGCAGCAGCAGCGTGAAGGTCGAGCCCTCGCCCGGCGTGCTGCGCAACAGCAGCTCGCCCTGCATCGCGGCCGCCAGCGTGCGTGCGATCACGAGGCCCAGGCCGCTGCCTTCGATGCGGCGCTGATCGGCGCCGAGCCGGTTGAACGGCTGGAACAGCTGCAGCTGCTGCGCGGTCGACAGCCCCTCGCCCTCGTCGCGCACCGCCACCGCGACGCGTTCGCCGTCGTGCTGCAGCGCGAGCTCCACGGTGCCGCCGGGGCGGTTGTACTTGATCGCGTTCGACAGCAGGTTCAACAGCACCTGCTCGACCGCGCGCGCATCGGCGGTCGCCCAGCAGCCGCCCGGACACTGCGGTGCGAGCAGCCGGATGCCGGCGTTGTCGGCCAGCGGCTGGATCATCGCGAGGCAGCTGCCGGCCGCGGCGACGAGGTCGACCGGCGCCGGCTTCAGCGAGAAATCCTCCTGCTCGATGCGCGCCAGGTTCAGCACGTCGTTGATCAGTTCCAGCAGGTGGCGGCCGGCGTGCATCACGCTGTCGATGCGGCGCCGCTGGTCGGGCGCGAGCGGGTGCAGCCGGTCCAGCGACATCAGCTGCGCGAAGCCGAGGATGCCGTTCAGCGGCGTGCGCAGCTCATGGCTCACGCGCGACAGGAACTCGCTCTTCGCGCGGTTCGCCTGCTCGGCGGCCTGCTTGTCGCGGCGCAGTTGTTCCAGCGCGGCCTGCTGCGTGATGTCGCGGCAGGTGCCGACCAGCCCGTCGACGCGGCCGGCGGCATCGTGCGTGCAGCGCGCGAAGAGCTCGAGCGTGGCCGGCAACTCGTCGGGCCGCAGCAGCCGGTAGCGGGTCTCCAGCCGGCCGTCGGTGGCCAGCGCGCGCTGCACTGCGGCCTCGGTCGCCGCCCGGTCGTCGGGGTGCACCGCGGCCATGAAATCGCGCAGCGTGTAGTGCGCCAGCGGCCACGGCTGGCCGTGGTTCGCGCAGGCGCGCCGGTCGAAGCTGACTTCGCCGCTCGCCAGCGCGTACTGCGCCACGCCGATGCCCGCTGCCTCGGCGGCCATGCTCCAGCGCTCCTCGCTGCCGCGCAGCGCGATCTCGGCCTGCTTCTGCGCGGTGGTGTCGGCGGTGAAGCCGTGCCACAGCGTCGAGCCGTCGGCCAGCCGCTCGGGCGTCGCGCGCGTCTCCATCCAGCGCACGCTGCCGTCGTCGCGCACGATGCGGTAGCTGCGCTGCCAGGGCGACAACGTGCGTGCCGAGGCCTCGATGCTGTCGAGATAGCCGCGCTGGTCGTCCGGGTGCAGCAGCCGGAACGGCACGGTCGGGTCGCCGCCATTGCCGTCGTGCGGCGGCTCCACGCCGAACAGCTCGCGCGAGGCATCGCTCGCGTAGGGGTAGCTGACCGTGCCGTCGGGGTGCAGCTGGAACTGGAAGATCACGCCCGGCACCTGCGACGACAGCTTGCGCAGCAGCTCGGCCTGCGCATGCGCCTGGCGCTCGGCGGCGATGTGCATCGACACGTCGCGTGCGGTGCCGCGGTAGCCGGAGAACTGCCCCTGCGCATCGAACACCGGCACTGCGCTGCGCGAGATCTGCAGCACGCCGCGGCCGGTGTGCTTGTCGGTCAGCACGCGGGTGATCGGCCGGTGCTCCTGCAGCAGCTGGTGAAAGCTGCGACCGCCGGGCAGCGGGTGGGCGAGCTCGTCGAGCAGCGGCGAATCGGCGATCTGCTGGCCGATGATCGACTGCGGCGGCAGCCCGGTGATGGCCTCGAACGCACCCGAGACCCAGGTGTAGCGCAACTGCGCATCGGTCTCCCACATCCAATCGCCCGAGGCGCGCGCGAAATCCAGCAGGCGCGCGCGCTCCAGGTCGGGCGAAGGAGGGTGCATGGCCGGGATTGTCGGGCAGCGCCGTGCGGCACTCAAGGCGCGTCAACCCGCGCGGCGCCATCGTCGGCAGCTTGTCACGCCACCCTCGTGCACGGCTGTAGGGCATCTCCCACACCCGCATCTTGGTTTGTCCGGCAGACCGCGGAGGGCGCCCTGCCTAAGCTTGCGGCACCGGCTTCAGGCCATTCCCTGTCGAGGAGATATCAAGATGACCAAGCAACAATCGCTGTCGTGCATCACCGCCGCCGTCGCCGCCCTGGTGTTCGGCACCGGCGCCTTCGCCGCCGACAAGACCGCCTACGACCAGGCCAAGGCCTCGGCGAAATCGACTTATGAAGCGGCGCACAAGCAGTGCGAATCGATGTCGGGCAACGCCAAGGACATCTGCGTGGCCGAAGCGAAGGCGGCCCGCGTGAAGACCGAGGCGATGGCCGAGGCCGACTACAAGGGCACCGCGAAGGCGACCTACAAGGCGAAGGAAGACATCGCCGAGGCCGAGTACAAGCTCGCGAAGGAACGCTGCGACGACAAGGCCGGCAACGAGAAGGACGTCTGCGTGAAGGAAGCCAAGGCCGCCGAGACCAAGGCCAAGGCCGATGCGAAGGCCGAGCGCGACACCAAGAAGGCCAACGCCGAAGCCACCGACGACAAGAAGACGGCGGCCTACAAGGCTGAAGCCGAGAAGTGCGACTCGCTGGCCGGCGACGCGAAGACAGCTTGCGTGAACAGCGCGAAGGCCAAGTACAACATGTGATCCCGTGGACCGGAGACCCCCGCCATGAGCTTCTTCATCGCTGCAACCATCACCGTCGTCACGGCGGTCGGTCTCCTGGTCGCGTTGATCGCGCTGCTGCTGCAGCCGAACGTCGAGGAGTTGATCCAGGGCAACTGGGTCACCGATGCGTCGGACGCCGAAGGCAGCGCGGTCCGTCAATGACGACCCCTCGCCCGGCGGGTACGCCGGGCGGTCCCCGAGGGAACGGCGGGCCTGCTCGGGAGCGGTCCGGCGCTCGGCCCGCGCACGCCTGACGGACGCTCAGCCCTGCTGGAGCCGCCGCTGCACGAAATCGAGCCGGTCCTGTCCCCAGAAGATCTCGCCGTCGATCACGTAGCTCGGCGCACCGAACACGCCGGCATTGATCGCCGCTTCCGAATCCTGTTCGTAGCGTTCGTGCACCGCCTGCGAGTGCGCATCGTCCATGCGCTGCGCCGGCAGGCCCTGCTCGTTCACGATCGCCTGCAGCACTGCCAGGTCGGCGATGTTGCGCTCCTCGACCCACACCGCCCGCAGCACCGCCGTCGTGATGCGCAACGCCGCCTCCGTGCCGTCCTTCATGTCGACCGCGATGATCAACTGCGAGGCATCGTCGCTGTTGACCGGGAAGTACTTCGGCTGCAGGTTGATCGGCTGGTTCAGCCAGGCGCTGAAGCGCTTCAGCTCGACCAGGCGGTACGCCTGGCGCTGCGGTGCCCGCTTGGCGAGCGGCAGGCCGCCCGACACCGGGAACACCTTGCCGCCCAGGTCGACCGGCAGCACGTTGACCTTGGCACCCGCGGCCGCCGCGATCTCGCAGAAGCGCTGGTGGCCCAGGTAGGTATAGGGCGAGTGCGGGGACAGGTAGTAGTCGACAGTCAGGCTCACGGCAGGCTCCTCGGGAAGGGCTGCAGTCTAGCCACGTCCGGTGACGCCGTTGCTGCGGGTGTTCCCGTCACTCGGCCAGCAGGGGCTTCAGGTACTGCCCGGTGAAGCTGGCCGGGTTTGCTGCTATGTCTTCCGGCGTGCCGCTCGCCACCACCGTGCCGCCCCCGGCGCCGCCCTCGGGACCCATGTCGATGAGCCAGTCGGCGGTCTTGATGACGTCCAGGTTGTGCTCGATCACGACGATGGTGTTGCCGGCGTCGCGCAACTGGTGCAGCACCCGCAGCAGCAGGTCGATGTCGGCGAAATGCAGCCCGGTGGTCGGCTCGTCGAGGATGTACAGCGTGCGACCGGTGTCGCGCTTGGACAGCTCCAGCGCCAGCTTGACGCGTTGCGCCTCGCCGCCCGACAGCGTGGTTGCGCTCTGGCCGAGCCGCACGTAGCCGAGGCCGACGTCGAGCAGCGTCTGCAGCTTGCGCGCGATGTTGGGCACCGCGTTGAAGTACGCATGCGCGTCCTCCACCGTCATCTCCAGCACCTCGGTGATGTTGCGGCCCTTGTAGAGCACCTCCAGCGTCTCGCGGTTGTAGCGCTTGCCGTGGCACACGTCGCAGGGCACGTAGACGTCGGGCAGGAAGTGCATCTCGACCTTCAGCACGCCGTCGCCCTGGCAGGCCTCGCAGCGGCCGCCGGCCACGTTGAAGCTGAAGCGACCGGCGCCGTAGCCGCGCTCCTTCGCGGTGTTCATTTCGGCGAACAACTCGCGGATCGGCGTGAACAACCCGGTGTAGGTGGCCGGGTTGCTGCGCGGCGTGCGGCCGATCGGGCTCTGGTCGACATTGATGACCTTGTCGAACACGTCGAGCCCGTCGATGCTGTCGTGCGCCTCCGGCTCGGCATGGCTGCCGTACAGCTTGCGCGCGACCGCGGCATACAAGGTGTCGTTGACCAGCGTGCTCTTGCCCGAGCCGGACACGCCGGTCACGCAGGTCAGCAACCCGACCGGGATCTCGACCGTCACGCCCTTGAGGTTGTTGCCGCGCGCGTTGACGATGCGCAGCGACTGCGGCCCGGCGTCGTCGTCCTTGCGGTCCTGCAACCGGTGGCGCCTGGCCGGCACCGCGATGCGCAGCGTGCGCGACAGGTAGCGGCCGGTCAGCGAATCGGCGCTGGCCGCCACCGCGTCGGGCGTGCCCTGCGCGATCACGTGGCCGCCGTGCACGCCGGCGCCCGGGCCCATGTCGATCACGTGGTCGGCGGCGCGGATCGCGTCTTCGTCATGCTCGACCACCAGCACGCTGTTGCCGATGTCGCGCAGGTCGCGCAGCGTTCCGATCAGGCGGTCGTTGTCGCGCTGGTGCAGGCCGATGCTCGGCTCGTCGAGCACGTACATCACGCCGGTCAGCCCCGAGCCGATCTGGCTGGCCAGCCGGATGCGCTGCGCCTCGCCGCCCGACAGGGTGTCGGCGCTGCGGTCCAGGCTCAGGTAGTTCAGCCCGACGTCGTTCAGGAACTTCAACCGCGAGCGGATCTCGCGCACCACCTTGTCGGCGATCTCGGCCTTGGCTCCGCGCAGCCGCAGGCTGCCGAAGTAGTGCAGGCATTCGCGCAGCGTGAAGTGCTCGACGCGGTAGATCGGCTCGCCCTTCTTGTTGCCGGCGTCGCTGCCCGCGTGGTCGTCTTCACCCTGCAGGAACACGTTGCGCGCCTCGCGCCGCAGCCGCGTGCCTTCGCAGTCGGGGCAGGGGCGGGCGGCTTGGTAGCGGGCCAGGTCCTCGCGCACCGCGGCGGAGTCGGTTTCCTTGTAGCGCCGCTCGAAGGTCGGGATGATCCCTTCGAACGGGTGCATGCGCTTGACGCTGCGCGGCTTGCCCTTCGCGCTGCCGCTGCCTTCGCCTTCGTAGACGAACGCGATGTCCTCGTCGCCGGAGCCGTACAGCAGCACCTGCTGCCCCTGTTTCGGCAGGTCCTCGAACGGCTGGTCGATGTCGAACTTGTAGTGCTTGGCGACGCTCTCGAGCAGCGAGAAGGTGTAGCCGTTGCGGCGGTCCCAGCCCTTGACCGCGCCGCTGGCCAGGCTCAGCGACGGGAAGGCGACGACGCGCTCCGGGTCGAACGCGGTCACCAGGCCCAGCCCGTCGCAGCTCGGGCACGCGCCGACCGGCGAGTTGAACGAGAACAGCCGCGGCTCCAGCTCGCTCAGCGAGTAGCTGCAGATCGGGCAGGCGAACTTGCTGGAGAACAGGTGCTCGCGGCCATGGTCCATCTCGAGTGCCATCGCGCGGCCCTGCGCGATGCGCAGCGCGGCCTCGAAGCTTTCGGCCAGGCGCTGGCGCAGCCCGCTGGCGGCGGCGTCGGGCTGCACCTTCACGCGGTCGATCACGACGTCGATGTCGTGCTTCTCGGCCTTCTTCAGCTTCGGCAGCTCGGCGGCCTCGTGCGTCTGGCCGTCGATGCGGAAGCGCACGTAGCCCTGGGCCTGCATCTCGGCGAACAGGTCGGTGAACTCGCCCTTGCGGTCGCGCACCACCGGCGCCAGCACCATCAGCCTGGTCTCTTCGGGCAGCGCGAGCACGGTGTCGACCATCTGGCTGACGCTCTGCGCCTGCAGCGGCACGTGGTGGTCGGGGCAGAACGGCGTGCCGGCGCGCGCATACAGCAGGCGCAGGTAGTCGTGGATCTCGGTGACGGTGCCGACGGTGGAGCGCGGGTTGTGGCTGGTCGCCTTCTGCTCGATGCTGATCGCCGGGCTCAGCCCCTCGATCACGTCGACGTCGGGCTTGTCCATCAGCTGCAGGAACTGGCGCGCATAGGCGCTCAGGCTCTCGACGTAGCGCCGGTGGCCCTCGGCATACAGCGTGTCGAACGCGAGGCTCGACTTGCCCGAGCCGCTCAGCCCGGTGATCACCACCAGCTTGTTGCGCGGGATGTCGAGGTCGATGTTCTTCAGGTTGTGCGTGCGGGCGCCGCGCACGCGGATCAGCGGCTGCTCGATCGAGGCGTCCGTGGGGGGCGTGGTCGCGGCAGGAGTGGCCGGAACAGGAGGAGCGGGAGGTCGGGGCGCGGGCATCGGGTCGCAGGCACGAAACCGGACATCATAAAGGCCCAAGGTTTCATGCGGTGGTCCAGGTTCACCGCCGATCCGGGGATGCGGGCAGATCTGCCGCCCGTCAGGGCGTCGCCGCTTCCAGCGCCTGCCGCAGCGCTGCGAGCGTCGCCGCATCCAGCGGCGCGTGCCATGTCTCGCCGACATCGCGCCGCTCCCACACCAACGCATCGTCGGCGATCTGCAGGCGTTGCGTGACCTCGCCGTCGCGCAGCAGCTGCAGCTCGGTGCCCGGCGCCGGGCGGACGTTGCCGAGGCTCTGCCAGCGTCCTCGCGATGCGGCGTCCAGGCGGCCGAGCCACTGGCTCACGGCGTTGTCGAACGGGTGCTGCGGGCCGCCGGGGCGCTGCCAGTACCAGTGCGTCGCGTCGCCGGCGATCTGCTGGCGCAACTGCGCGATGGCCGGACCGCCGGCCGCGCCGGCCTTCAAGCCGGCCGGCGCGGCCGCGTCGGGGACCACGGACAGCGAGGCCGGTGCGGCCGCCTTGGCCGGGGCGACGCGCACCCGGCGATCGGCGGTGTCGTCGCTGCGCTCGCGGCTCTCGTCGCGGCTGCGTTCGCTCAGGGCGCCGGCCGCGGCGGCAGGCGGCGGCGCAGGCGGGGCTGCGGCCGGCGCGGGTGCCGGTGCTGGCGCCGTCGGTCGCGGCATCTGCAGCGTCGATTCCTCGGCCACGATGCGCGGGTCGGTGGCCGTGTCGCGACGCGGGGCGTCTTGCGCCTGCCGTGGCGCTGCGGGCGGCTGCTTCGGCTTTTCGGTGCGCACCGATGGCGCGGGTGCCGGCGCGGCCGCCCCCGCGATCGATGCGTCGGCGTCCTTCTTCTTCTCCAGCGCCGGGGATGCCGGCTCAGCGGCCGGTGCGGCCGGCGCCTGCACCGCGGCGCGCGGCGGCAGGGCCTCTTCCGGCGGGCGCTCGCGCCACAGCAGGCCGGCGAAACCGATCACCACGACACCGGCCAGCGCACCGGCAAAGCGCGGGCTGCCGATCCACTGCCACAGCCGCCGTGGCCACGACGGTGCCGCTGCCGCCGCCTGGCGGCCCTCGCGCGCCTTCGCCTGCGCCTCTCGCAGGATCAGGTCGCGCAGCGCCGCCGGCGCCGCGGCGTCGGCATCCGGCGCATGGCGCAGCGCCTGCCGCAGGTGGCGGTCGCGTTCGACGTCGTGCTCGGTGCCTGCCGGGTCGCTCATCGCGAAGCCTCCGTGCCGTTCAGCGGCGCGAGGTACGCGCCCATGCAACTGCGCAGCTTGCTCATCGCATAGCGCAGCCGCGTCTTCGCGGTCTCGAAGCCGACCTCCAGCGTGCGTGCCACGTCGGCCAGCGGCAGCTCGTCGTCGTGGTGCAGCAGGAAGGCGCTGCGCTGCGGCAGCGGCAGCTCCTCCAGGCAGGCCAGCAGGCGCTCGCCGGCGCGGCGCCAGAACGCGATGTCCTCACCCTGCGGCGCCGGCCACTGCTGCCACGGCACGCCGTTCGCCGCGTCGGGCTCCCAAGGCGCGTCGTCGTCATCGGTCGTGATCGACACCTCGCGGCCGCTGCGCCGCCACACGTCGATCACGCGGTGGTGCGCCAGCGTGAACAGCCAGGTGCGAAAGCTCGCGCCCTGCGGTTGCCAGCTGGCGCGGGCGTTGACGACGCGCAGCCAGGTGTCCTGGAAGACCTCGTCGGCCTGCGCTGCGAGCGCGCTGCCGAGCAGCCGGCGCACGAAGCGGTACAGCCCGGCCTGGTGGCGGCTGTACAGGGCTTCGAAGGCGGCCGCGTCGCCGCGCGCATAGGCACTCATCAGATGATCGTCGTCGATGGTGTCGGGGCCGGGTTGCATGGCATGGCAGTCTGCCTGATACCGACGGTGTTACGCGCGGCAGCACGCAACGGGGTGAAACGGAGGAGAAAGGGCGGCGCCGCCAAAAGAATCGCAGGCGGTTCACCCCGTCGCACCGCCTGCCGCGTGTCAGTCCGGGTCACGTTCCGACAACCCTGGAGACCCGCATGGACACGATGAAGACCCCGCGCCGCACGCTGACCTCGGTGCTGATCGCCTCGCTGCTGCTGGCCGCCTGCGCCGGCAGCCTGGACGGCAATGTCGCGCAAGCCGCCGAACCCTGGCCGCCGGTCTGGCAGGACGCCGCACTGCCGCTCGACGACGCGCCGCCCGCCTTCACGCCGCCGTCCGCGACCAGCTGCCACCGCCTGCCGGCGATGCGCGAAGTGCCCGGCGGTGCCGGCCAATCCGGCAACCGGCACCTGGGCCGCGCCGAACGCCTCGAGCGCGATGCGATGAAGAGCGATTCGAGGGCTGAAGCGAAGGCCGCGCCGGAGCGGCGCGACGCGCCGGCGATGGCGGCCGGTTCGGTGGCCGATGCGCTGCGCGAGCGGGCGCCGGCCGCGGTCGCACCCGCTGCACGGCCCTCCGGGGACGCGAGCACGTCGTTCGCGCCGGAGCCCTGGCCGGCCCCGCCCGCACCGCAACCGACGATGCCGCGTCCGGCGCGCGAGACCGTCACCGCCGGCATGGTCGACGACAACGCCGACTTCGGCGAGTACCTCGCGTACCGGCAGCGCAACGCCGGCCTGCCGGTGCGCGAGCGCGACATCAGCGAGCGTTACCTGCTCGAGGTGACCGATGCGCAGGGCGATCCGGTGCACGACGCCGAGGTCGCGGTCCAGCGCGCCGGCGTCGCGCAGCCGCTGATGTGGGCGCGGACCGACACCGCCGGCCGCGTGTGGCTGCACCCCCGGGCCTTCCTTCCCCGCGACGGCCAGGGCGGGCAGGGCGACCGGGTGCTCGGTATCGCGGTGCGCAAGAACGGCGTGCTCGGCCGCGCCCAGCTGCAACGCGGCCAGGCCAGCGCGGTGCAGGTGCGGCTCGGCCAGCCGGTGGCCGCGCAGCGTCCGCGGCTCGACCTGGTCTTCATGGTCGACGCGACCGGCTCGATGGGCGACGAGATCGCGAAGCTGAAGCACTCGATGCACGCGATGGCGCAGCAGATCGCGCAGCTGCCGCTGCAGCCCGACGTCTGCTGGGGACTGGTGGCCTACCGCGACCGCGGCGATGCGTTCCTGACGCGCACGCAGGACTTCACCGACGACCTGCGCGGCTTCCAGCAGGTGCTCGGCCAGCTGCAGGCGGATGGCGGCGGCGACACGCCGGAGGCGCTGAACGAAGCGCTGCACGAGGTGGTGCACGGCCTGAGCTGGCGGCGCGACGCGGCCCGCATGGTGGTGCTGGTGGCCGACGCGCCGCCGCACCTGGACTACGGCGGCCCGCAGTACGACACCGACATGCAGGCCGCGCTCGCAAAGGGCATCAAGCTGTTCGCGGTCGGTGCGAGCGGGCTCGATCCGGTCGGCGAGTACATCTACCGGCAGATCGCGCAGTACACCGCCGGGCGCTTCGTGTTCCTGACCTACCGCGACGGCGCCGACCCGGCCAGCGGACCCGGCACGCAGACGACGCACGACGTGAAGCAGTACTCGGTGCAGACGCTGGACCGGCTGGTCGTGAAGCTGGTGGGGGATGAGCTGGCGAAGCTGAAGCGTACTTGACAATATGTGCACATGATGTAAAGTTGATGCAACCGATCAACTTGCATCGACTGCGTCATGCCCCCCGAGACCCTTGAGCCGACCAGCGCGCGCCGCGAAGCCCTGCTGCAGGCCGCGGCCGGCGTCTTCCTGCGCTACGGCTACCGCAAGACCTCGATGGACGACCTGGCGCGCGCCGCCGACCTGTCGCGCCAGGGCCTGTACCTGCACTTCGCCAACAAGGAGGCGCTGTTCAAGGAGGTGGTCGTGCAGCTGATCGGCCAGAGCCGCGCCACGATGCGCGCGGCGCTGGCGCGCGACGAGCTGCCGATCGAGGAGCGGCTGCTCGTCGCCTTCATGGCGCTGAAGTCGCAGGCCGACGGTACCGAGCTGCCGCAGGAGCACCTGGCCGAGCTGTTCGCGACGGCCACCCAACTGGTCGGCCCGGTGCTCGACGAGCTGGAGCAGGCGATGGTCGCCGACCTGTCGCGCGCGTTGACGTCGAGCGGTGTCGCCGCCTCCTGGAAAGACGCCGGTGTCAGCGCGAAGGACCTGGCGCTGCACCTGTCCGCCGCATCGCACGGCATCAAGCACCACGCCCGCAGCACCGCCGAGTACCGCGAGCGGATGCGCGTCGCGATCCGGCTGGTGTGCCGCGTACCCGTCGCCGCGCCGGCGCGCCGCTGAGCGCCCACGCTGTTTCCTTCACCGGAGTGATCCCGTCATGAGTTCCGCCACCCTCTGCCCCCGCCGCACCGCAGCGGCCGACCACACGACGTCGCCGCAGCACCGCGACGGCAAGTTCCGCAACGTCGTGCCCCGGCAATCGCCCGGCTTCCTGAAGACGCTCGGCATCGCCTGGCGCGTGCTGACGAGCAAGCCCGACACCACGGTGCCGCGCGCGCCGATCCCGGTGCAGGCGCTCAGCGCCGCGGCGCTCGCCGACGCGCCCGATGCCAGCCTGTTCCGGCTCGGCCATTCGACGCTGCTGCTGAAGCTGGCCGGCGAGTTCTGGCTCACCGACCCGGTGTTCTCCGAGCGCGCGTCGCCGGTGCAGTGGGCCGGCCCGAAGCGCTTCCATGCGCCGCCGATCGACATCGACGGGCTGCCGCCGATCAAGGGCGTGATCCTGTCGCACGACCACTTCGACCACCTCGACCACGACGCGATCCTGCAGCTCGCGCCGAAGGTGGAGGTGTTCGTCACGCCGCTGGGCGTCGGCGACCGGCTGACCGCCTGGGGCATCGATGCCGCGAAGGTGCGCCAGCTCGACTGGTGGCAGCAGACCAGCGTGCACGGTGTGCAACTCGTCGCCACGCCGGCGCAGCATTTCTCGGGCCGCAGCCTGCGCGACGGCGACAGCACGCTGTGGGCCTCGTGGGTGATCGTCGCCGGCGACCTGCGCCTGTTCTTCAGCGGCGACACCGGCTACCACGCCGACTTCAAGACCATCGGCGACCGCTTCGGTCCGTTCGACGTGACGCTGCTGGAGACCGGTGCCTATGACCAGCAGTGGCCCGAGGTGCACATGCAGCCCGAAGAGACGCTGCAGGCCCACCTCGACCTGCGCGGGCGCTGGCTGATGCCGGTGCACAACGGCACCTTCGACCTTGCGATGCACCCGTGGCACGAGCCGTTCGACCGCATCCTCGACCTGGCCGCGGCGCACGGCGTGCGGCTGGCCACGCCGGAGATGGGCGAGCGGCTGTCGCTGGACGCGCCGCACCCCGGCCAGCGCTGGTGGACCGCGGTGTGAGGTCGTCGGCCGGCGCGGTGCCGCGCGCGCGACGAGCGGGGTAGCATCCGCGGATGCGACGATCTGCCCTTCTGTCCGCTGCATCCGCCACCCTGCTGACCGCCTGCGGCGGCGGCTTCTATGTCGAATGGAGCGACGGCTTCGACAGCGACGGCCCGCCGAGCGTGCAGCTCGTCGCGTCGTCGACCTCGGTGCAGGCCGGCGGCTCGGTGCAGCTGTCGGCCGCGGCCAGCGACCAGAGCGGCATCGACGAGGTGCGCTTCTACCGCCTCGACGGCAGCCGCGCGGTGCTGCTGGGCGGCGACAGTTTCCCGCCGTACGAATGGACGCTGACCGGCCCGACCGACGGCCGCAGCACGGTGCGCGTCTATGCGCGGGCGGTCGACAACCATGGCCATGCCGCCGACAGCAGCGTGCTGAGCCTGGACGTGACGCCCTGATGCGCCGGCTGTCGCGGGTCCTCTCCATCCTCCTGATCCTGGCCGCCTCGTTCGCTCACGCGCAGCAGGCCGATGCGCCGCCCGCGAAGGTCGAGGCCACGCCGAGCGGCAAGCCGCTGTGGGAGATCGGCGTCGGCGGCGTCGCGGTCAACGGCCCCGACTACCCGGCGGCCGGCACGCGCCATTCGCGCGTCGCGCCGGTGCCGATCTTCGTGTACCGCGGCGAGCGCCTGCGCGTCGACGAAGACGGCGTGCGCAGCCGGCTGTTCGCCGGCGGGCGGCTCGAACTCGACCTGTCCGGCGCGGCCGCCTTCAATGCACGCGACAACGACGCGCGGCGCGGCATGCCCGGCCTCGACTACCTGTTCGAACTGGGCCCGCAGCTGCGCTGGCGCCTGCCGCTGGACGACGGGCAGCAGGTCAGCGCCCACCTGAAGGCACGCGCGGTGTTCTCGACCGACGGCCGCCGCATCGACCGCCATGGCAGCGTCGTCGAACCCGAGCTGCGCTGGCAGCGACGCGGTTGGCCCGACAGCGAGAGCCAGGTGCAGCTCAGCGTCGTCAGCACCTGGGCCAGCGAAGCGCTGCACGACTACTTCTACCAGGTGGATCCACGCTACGCGACCGCACAGAGGCCGAGCTACGACGCGACGGCCGGCTACTTCGGCAGCGGCCTGCGTGCGTGGTGGTCACGGCGCATCGCAACCGACACCGTGCTGAGCCTCGGGGCTTCGCTGAACCAGCACGGCGGCGCAGCCAATCGCGCGAGCCCGCTTTTCGAGCGCAGCAGCACCGCGAGCTTCGCGGCGGCGCTGATCTGGACGCCGTGGCACAGCGAGCAGCGCGTGCCCTGATCAGAACTCCAGCATCAGGTGCAGCACGTGCGAGCCGATGCGTTTTTCGACGCGCGGAATGAACGCGATGCGCGCCGTCACGCCTTGCACGGTGAACAGCGACACCGTCGGCACGAACAGCGGCTGCACCGCATGGTCGTAGCCGGTCACGCCGCCCATCGTCACGCCGAAGCGGCCGTGCTCCAGCGTGTAGCCGGCGTAGACGCTGTTGCGGCGCAGCGAGTTGTGATAGGCGCCGATCGTCCAGTTGTCGTCGCTGCGGTAGTAGGCACCGGGGTTCGAGTTGTTGTAGCGCTTCGCCGGGATGTGCTTGCTCGCGATGTGCAGGCCCCAGCTCTCGGCCGATGCCGCGGGAGTGAATGCCGCCACGGCCAGGCCGACCAGGGCGCAAAGGCGTGCAGCGTTGGAGAGGCGGGGCAGGAACATGGGCGGCTTTCGAACAGGTCTGTCTGTGCTCCTTCTTTTCGACGCCACCGCGTTCGCACGAAGCCATCGTTTCGGACCCTGACGGCTGTCTGCGCACAAGAACACGGCATTTGTTGACGTTCGTGCCGGTGGTTACAGCTGGGTTTCACCGGGCTGACACGGTCTGTCAGGCGTCCCCCTAGATCGCCGGTCAGGCGGCGGCTGACAAGCCTCGAGAGCGGTCCTACAGTCGCGCCGAGGCCGCCACGCGAACGGCCCGCAAGGGACACGGCCCATGAAGCCCGACGACGCACCGACATCCGCCACTTCAACTCCATCGACGCTGCCCGACGACTGGCAGGCGCTGCACCAGGCCGAGCGGCTTGCGCTGCAGGCGCGGCGCCGCAGCGCGCTCGGCCTGGCCGACGACGCCGACCACCCGGCGCTTGCGCTGCCCACCGTCGGCCTCGCGCTGTCCGGCGGCGGCGTGCGCAGCGCGACCTTCGCGCTCGGGCTGCTGCGCGGTCTCGCGCAGAACCGTGGGCAACAGCACGGCCAGCCGAACAGCGAACGCCCCGACCCGGCCGACCGCTCGCTGGTGGCCGACGGCATGCTGGGCCGCGTCGACTACCTGTCGACCGTCTCCGGCGGCGGCTACACCGGCGCGATGTTCGGCCGGCTCGTGCAGGCGTTCGGGCTGCCGCAGGCGCAGGCGCTGCTCGCGCGCAGCGATTCACCGGTGCTGCAATGGCTGCGCCGCAACGGCCGCTACCTGTCGCCGGCCGGCTCGCGCGACATCGGCATCGCGGTCGTCACCTACCTGCGCGCCTGGCTTGCGATCCACACCGAATTCATGTTCGCCTGCATGCTGCTCGGCCTGCTGGTGATCGCGCCGCATCTGGCGCAGCACAGCACGCAGCTGCTCGACCCGCAGGGCTGGGAGCGCTGGTTCACGCCCTGGTGGCCGGTCGCGCTGTCGCTGTGGGCCGCGACAGCGCCCGGGCTGGTGGCCGGCTACTGGGCGGCGCGCGACAGCCACGACCCCAATGCGCGCGCGGTCGGCCCGGGCTGGCGCGACATGGTGTTCGTCGCCGCGATGGCCATCGCGGCCTGGCTGCTGCTGCGCGCGCTGCGCAGCGGCGACACGGTGAACCCGGTGCACGACGCGCTCGACTGGGCCACCGCCGCGTTGCTCGCGCTGCTGTCCATCGTGGTCGGCCAGCTGTTCGTGCAGGCGCGGCTGGCGCTCGGCCGCGAGCCGCATGCGCTGGCGGTCGCGCGGCTGCGCAACCAGCTGACGCGCTGGCTGAAGGCGGCCACGCTGGTGGTCGTCGCGATCGGCGGAATGGGCGCGCTCGATCGCGCGAGCTGGTGGGTGCTGGAAGAACTGCAATCGGGCAACCAGTGGCTGTGGGGCGGCGTCGGCTTCGGCGGCCTGGTGGTGCTGGTGCTGCGCCGGCTCGCGCAGCCGCTGCAGCAGATGGCGGCCGAGGCCGGCGCCCGCGCGCGCGGCTGGTTGCCGCGGCTGATGGACGTCGGCTCGCTGGTCGGCCTGCTCGCGCTGGTGACGGCCTGGCTGGTGGTGCTGCAATGGTTCGTGTTCGCGCCCGACACCTTCAGCGCGCTGCGCGAGGTACCGGCCTGGATGCGCGCGCTGCTGGTCGGTGGGCTGTGGCTGGGCTGGATCGTGCTCACCGCCGGCAATGCGCAGATGGCGAACACCTCGTCGCTGCACAGCTTCTACCGGGCGCGGCTGACGCGGGCCTACCTGGCGGTCGGCAACCCGCGGCGCGGGCTGGCCGGCGGGCCGCTGCCGCGCGGCGACGGCACCCGCCAGGCCACCCACGACGTCACCAGCGTCGTCGACGGCGACGACAGCGCGCTCGACAGCTACCGCCCCGAAACGCGCGGCGGCCCGATCCACCTGGTCGGCACCTGCCTGAACCAGACGCGCGACGACCAGAGCGGCCTCTACAACGCCGACCGCAAGGGCACCGCGGTGACGGCGACCTGGCGCGGGCTGGAGATCGGCCCGGCCGAGTTCGTCGCGCTGCAGCCGGGCGACGACACCGGCACGCTGGGCCGCTGGATCGCGGTGTCCGGCGCGGCGGCCTCGCCAGGGGCCGGCTCGTACACCTCGCGCGGGCTCGCGCTGCTGGTGTACTTCCTCGGCGTGCGGCTCGGCCACTGGGTGCGCGCGCCGCGCGAATCGGTGCAGCTGCGCTGGCTCAGCCGCCTCGCCTGGCGCTTCGCGCCGAAGCCGCTGATGCTGGCGAGCGAGGCCTCGGCCACCTTCTACGGCGTCGAGCGGCCGTGGTGGTACCTGTCGGACGGCGGGCACTTCGAGAACAGCGGCATCTACCCGCTGCTGAAGCGCGAGACCGACTTCATGGTGCTGGCCGACGCCAGCTGCGACGGCGACTACAGCTTCGGCGACATCGAGAACCTGGTGCGCAAGGCGCGCATCGACTTCGGCGCCGAGATCGACTTCTACACCCGCGAAGAGGCCCAGCACCTGTTCAGCCTGGCCGGCAGCGACCTGACCGTGCTGTCGCCGGAGCAAATGGCCGACAACCATTCGAGCCGCGGCGTGCTGCTGGCGCGCGTGCGCTACCGCGAGCGCGTCGGCCCGCGCGGGCCGTGGCGGCCCGAGGCGACGCTGCTGGTGGTCAAGCCCAACCTGCACGACGCGCTCGACGTCGACCTGCTGGCGTATGCGCGCCAGCACGAGCGCTTTCCGCACGAATCGACCGGCGACCAGTCCTTCGACGAGGCGCAGTGGGAGAGCTACCACCGGCTCGGCGAAGACTTCGGCCGCGCGCTGCACGACACCTGGCTCGCGCAGCTGCCCGGCTGGCGCAGCCCGGCGCGGCACGGGCTGCGCGTGGCCGCGCGGCTGCGCAGCGCGGCCGACGACGCGGCGGCCGGCGCGAAGGCCGAGCCGCTGTGGCGCCGTGCCGCGAAGGCCACCGCGATCACGACGACGATCGGGGTTGGTGCCTCGGGCACGTTGCTGCTGTCGGTCTGGCAGGTGCAGGAGCAATTGCAGCGCAACCGCGTCGACCAGCAGACCGAGGCGCGCGCGCTGTTCACGGAGGTGTCGAAGGCCTTGCAGGACTTCAACGGCCGCTGCCCGAAGGTGGCCGAGCACGTGGTGACCCAGGCCTCGCTGCTGTTCGACCTGCGCGGCAGCCCGGCGATGCGCCCGCTGGAGCGTGCCGGCGTCGAGCGGCTGGCCGGCCGCATCGCCGACGAATGCCGCAAGGACGCCGACCCGAGCGCCGACTGCGTGGCCGCCAGCCAGCGGCTGCGCAATGACCTGTGCGCGGTGGTGCAGAAGCCGCCGACCGAGAACACCGCATTCAGCTACTGGCACCCTGGCACCTCGCCCGACGAGCAGGCGGTGGCGGCGCGCCGCATCTGGCTCGCGCTGACCGGCCGCGCATCGCAGCTGGCGAGCGCGGCGCAGGGGAACCTGCCGGTGCCGCCGCCGCCGTCGGCGCCGCAGGCCGATTCGCCGCAGCGGGCGAGCCTGGGCGCCTGCCGCCAGGGCGACGAACGCAGCACGCTGTACATCGAGATCTACGACGAGGCCTCGCGCGAGGCGGCCAGCGCGCTGCGCCAGGCGATCCAGCAAGAGGCCGACGTGCTGGTGCAGGTGGCGCCGATCGACAACGCGGCGCGCAATGCCGAGCTGCGCCAGCAGCGCCGCCCGGTGCCGTGGCCGGTGCCGACCTTCGTGCTGCACGACCCGGCCAGCCGCGAATGCGCGCTCGCGCTGTCGCGCTTCATCGGCGAACCGTGGGTCACGCCGACGCGCATCGACGGCGTGTGGATCCGCGAGCGGCGGCGCTCGGCGGTGCCGCGCCCCGGCGTGATCGAGCTGTGGTTGCCGCCGGTGCTGGTGGCCGGCCAGTCGGCCGAGCCCTGAAGCGGCCTACGCTTTCGACGGCAGGCTCAGCACGCGGCGCAGGCCCCACGCGAACAGCGCCAGCGACACCGGCAGCCACAGCGGTTGCCCGATCGCGTCGGACAGCGCCTGGCCGTCGCTGCTCGCCATCCACAGCACGCCGGCGTTGAACGCGGCGTGCAGCAGCACGCAGGGCCACAGCGAGCGCGTGCGCTGGTAGGCCAGCCCGAGCACCAGCCCGGTGCTGAAGCCGACGAAGAACTGGTAGACGTTGAAGTGCGCCAGCCCGAACAGCGCGGCCGAATGCACGATCGCGGTGGCCGGCGGGTAGCGCAGCAGCAGCCCGCGCAGGATCAGCCCGCGGAACAGCATCTCCTCGAGCACCGGCGCCAGCACGCAGGCCGACAGCGTCGACGCGAACGTGCCGTCGACCGCATGCGAGAACCACTCCGCCTCCCAGGCCGACAGCGGCAGCAGCGCCTGCAGCAGCCAGTCCATCCAGCCGTTGACCGACCACAGCAGCGGCAACAGCGCGAGCAGCGGCGCGGCGGTCAGCAGCAGCGTGCGCAGCGGCGGCGACGGCGCGTCGTGCAGTATCTGCGCATGCGTCAGGCCGCGCCAGCCGAGCAGCGTCGACACGACGAGGCCGGTGGCCAGCACGCGCGCCAGTTCGCCGAGCTGCGCATCGGTGATGCCGAGGGTGTCCTGCAGGTCCGCCAGCAGGCCGCCAAGCAGCATCTCCAGCAGCACGAAGGACAGCACCGTCAGGATCGCGGCGCCCAGCCCGTACGGCAGGGTTTCGGGACTGCGGCCGCTCATTCGCCGAGCACGCGCAGGATCTCGCTGCCGTACGCCTCCAGCTTCTTCGCGCCGACGCCGCTGATGTGGCCGAGCTCGCCCAGCGACGACGGCTGCGCGCGCGCCATCTCGGCCAGCGTCGCGTCGTGGAAGATCACGTAGGCCGGCAGTCCGTGCTCGCGGGCCACCTCGGCGCGCCAGGCCTTCAGCGCGGCGAAGCGCTGCAGGCCGTCGTCGTCCAGCGGCACCGGCGGCGGCTTGTCGCGCCCGCCCTTCGTGCCGCTGCCCTTGCCCTTGCTGCTGCCGCGGCGGCCCTTCGGCGCCTCGCTCGCCTCGCGCAGCAGCAGCGGCACCTCGCCGCGCAGCACCTCGCGCGCGCTCGCGGTCAGCTCCAGCGTGTTGTATTCGCCTTCGGTGCGCAGGTGGCCGAGCGCGATCAGCTGGCGCAGCACCGCGCGCCACTGCACCTCGCTCAGGTCGGCGCCGACCCCGAAGGTCGACAGCGACTGGTGGCGGTATTGCGTCACCTTGTCGGTGGTCTTGCCGCGCAGCACGTCGATCAGGTGGCCGGCACCGAAGCGCTGGCCGTTGTTCTGGTGGAAGCGGTAGATGCAACTCAGCGCCTTGCGCGAGGCCTCGGTCGCATCCCAGGTGGCCGGCGGGTGCAGGCAGTTGTCGCAGTTGCCGCAGGGCTCGCTCGCTTCGCCGAAATAGGCGAGCAGCCGCACGCGGCGGCAATCGTGCGCCTCGGCGAGCGCCAGCAGCGCGTCGAGCTTGGCGCGCTGGCCGCGCTTGAACTCCTCGCCGGCCGGGCTCTCGTCGATCATGCGGCGCTGGTTCACCACGTCGGCCAGGCCGTAGGCCATCCAGGCGTCGGCCGGCAGCCCGTCGCGGCCGGCTCGGCCGGTCTCCTGGTAGTAGCCCTCGATGTTCTTCGGCAGGTCGAGGTGGGCGACGAAGCGCACGTCGGGCTTGTCGATGCCCATGCCGAACGCGACGGTCGCGACCATCACGACGCCCTCTTCGCGCAGGAAGCGGTCCTGGTGGCGCTTGCGCACGTCGGCGTCCATGCCGGCGTGGTACGGCAGCGCGTTGATGCCTTCGGTCTTCAGCCAGTCGGCGGTCTCGTCGACCTTCTTGCGCGACTGGCAGTAGACGACGCCGGCGTCGCCCTCGTGCTCGTCGGTGATGAAGCGCAGCAGCTGGGCGCGTGCGTTGTCCTTCTCGACGATGCCGTAGCGGATGTTCGGCCGGTCGAAGCTGCTGATGAAGACGCGAGCGTCCTGCAGCTGCAGCCGCTCGATGATGTCGGCGCGGGTCAGGTCGTCGGCGGTGGCGGTCAGCGCGATGCGCGGCACGCCGGGATAGCGCTCGTGCAGCACGTTCAGCGAGAGGTAATCCTCGCGGAAGTCGTGGCCCCACTGGCTCACGCAATGCGCCTCGTCGATCGCGAACAGGCTCAGCAGCCCGCGCTCGTGCAGCGAATCGAGCTGCGCGAGGAAGCGCGGCGTCGTGATGCGCTCCGGCGCTGCGTACAGCATCACGAGGCGGCCGCTCATCATCTCGCGCTCGATCTTCTGCGTCTCGTCGAGCGTCAGCGTCGAGTTCAGGAAGCTGGCGTGCACGCCGGCCTCTTCGAGTGCGCCGACCTGGTCGTGCATCAGCGCGATCAGCGGGCTGACCACCAGCGCCACGCCGCGGCCGGCCCGATGCCGCGCGATCGCCGGCACCTGGTAGCACAGGCTCTTGCCGCCGCCGGTGGGCATCAGCACCAGCGCATCGCCGTCGGCGTTGACGTGGTCGACGATGGATTCCTGGGCGCCGCGGAACGCGGTGTAGCCGAACACCTCCTGCAGGATCTGCAGCGGTGCGGTGGAGGCTTCGAGGGTCACGTGGAGCGGGCGGGCAGGGGGAAGGACCGGGATGAGGCCGCGATGTTACTCGGGGCGTTGTCCGGCACATTCCGCGCCGGTTTCTGGCAGGCTTGCGCCTTCACCAGGAGACTGCCGATGACCGACCTCCACACGCCGCGCGCCGAGCAGCTGCGGCAACTGTTGATCCGCAACTTCGAGAGCGCCCCGCGCACCCGCGATGTGCGCGAACCGCTGTACGACTCGATGACCGCCCGTCTCGCGAAGGGCACCGCAGCGCTCAAGCTGGGGGCCAGCATCGACGTGGTGCCGCCGGGCAAGCGCAGCTGCCCGTATCACTTCCACTACGCGCAGGAGGAGATGTTCATCGTGCTCGAAGGCGATGGCACGCTGCGCGTGGCCGGCGAGCAGCTGGCGCTGACCGCCGGCGACGTGGTCTTCATCCCGCCGGGGCCGGCGTACCCGCACCAGATCATCAACACCTCGGATGCGCCGTTGAAGTACCTGTCGATCAGCACGAAGGACAGCCCGGAGGTGGTGGAGTACCCCGATTCGGGCAAGTACCTGGCGACCGCGACGCGCGACGGCGATCCGTTCGGCTTCGGGCGGATGCACCGGGCCGACACGGATCTCGAATACTGGGATGGCGAGCCCTGATCAGCCCTTGCGGACCTGCGCGTCGGTCTTCTGGCGGTGGATCTTGCGGCTCTGGCGGTTCTCGCTGCGCTGGATGCCGCGCTCCTCGGCTGCGCCGACGTGGCCGTCACGGGCGGCGGCCGCTTCCTTGCGGTCGACGTGCGCCTGGCCGCGTTCCAGCTTGGCCGCCTCGCGGTTCGTCAGCGAGCCGTTCTGCACGCCGGCTTCGACGCGCTTCTGCTGGTTGATGTTGCGCTGCACGTCGGCCTGCATGCGTTCGGACGATGCCGACGTCGGGTTGCCCTTCACGTCGTTGTGCTTTGCGGTGGCGATGTCGCTGCTGACCTTGTTCTGCGCGGCGTTCAGGCGCAGCTTCTCGTCGTTGGAGAGCTTGCCGTCCTTCAGCGACTGCGCCTGCAGGTGCTCGACCTTGCTTTCCTCGCGTTCGAGCTTGCCGGCCTCCTTGGTGCTGAGCTGGCCGCTTTGCAGGCCCTGCTGGATGCGTTCCTGCTGGTTCACGTCGCGCTGGACGCTGCCGGCGGTGGTGGATTGGGCGAAGGCGCCGGCGCTGGCGGCCAGCATCATCGAGGTGATCAGGATGTTGAGCTTCATGGTGGAACTCCGGTTCAGGGTGGTGGGTGGAGAGTGGCGCGACCCTGTAGCGACAACGGCAGCGCCGCAGCGTCGTTGACCCTGGTTCGTGTGAAGTTTCGTTGCCCGGGCGTGACCAGATGCATCGCTGATAATCGGGGCATTCCCCTCGCCGTACCCCTCTTTCCCCTGTTCCACCTTTTCAGGAGCCGCTTCCATGGCCTCGATCAACAAAGTCATCCTCATCGGCAACCTGGGCCGCGACCCCGAAGTGCGCTACTCCGCCAACGGTTCTGCGATCTGCAACGTGACCCTCGCGACCTCGCGCAACTGGAAGGACAAGACCTCCGGCGAGAAGATGGAAGAAACCGAATGGCACCGCGTGGTGTTCTACGACCGCCTGGCCGAGATCGCCGGCGAGTACCTGAAGAAGGGCCGCTCGTGCTACGTCGAAGGCCGCCTGAAGACCCGCAAGTGGCAGGACAAGGACGGCGTCGAGAAGTACACCACCGAGATCATTGCCGACAACATGCAGTTGCTGGGCGGCCGCGACGGTGGCGGCGGTGACGAAGGCGGCGGCGGTGGCGGCTACAGCCGTGGCGCCTCGGGCGGCGGTGGTGGTGGCGATCGGCCGGAGCGCGCCGAACGGGCCGAACGCCCCGCACCGGCCTCGCGCCCGGCAGCCACCAAGCCGGCCGCGAAGTCGTCGACCGGCTTCGACGACATGGACGACGACATCCCGTTCTGAATCCCGCCGGCACCGTCGTGTCGCCCCAAGGCCCCTGCTCCCCCGGAGCAGGGGCTTTTTTCTTGCGCGGCTCGGCCGTTGCTAACATCGATCGCGTGCGAATCGTCCTTTCCTGATCCCGGAGCGCCCGCAGTGGCGCTTCCCACGTGCTCCACGGTGCCCCTGCGGCTGCCGTGCCTGCCAACGACCGGCCTCGACCACGAGGCCCTTCAGGAAAGACCGTTCCATGACAACTCAGCTTTCACTTCTGCTCACCGGCGTGGGCGGGCAACTCGGCCGTCGCGTGGCCGACCACCTGCTTCGCGACAGCGCGGGCGCATCGGTCATCGGCACCAGCCGCACGCCGCAGCGGCTGGGCGACCTGGCGCGACGCGGCTTGCAACTGCGCCACGCGGACTTCGACGAACCCGGCGGCTTGGCGGCGGCCTTCGAAGGCGCCGACCGGCTGCTGCTGATCAGCACCGGCGCTGCGAATGCCGGCCCGCGCCGGGTGGCGCAGCACCGCGCGGCCCTGCACGCGTGCGCGCAGGCCGGCGTGCGGCATGTCGCCTACACCTCGTTCCTCGACGCGGACACGTCGCCGCTGACCGCGCTGGCCGCCGACCATGCCGCCACTGAGGCCTTGCTCGCGCAGGGCTCGACCGGCTTCACCGTGCTGCGCCACGCGTTCTACATGGAGATGCTGCTGTCGACGCTGCCCGCCGCCATCGCCAGCGGCCGGCTGCTGTCGGCCAGTGGGCAGGCGGACGTGGCCTACGTGACGCGGTCCGACTGCGCCATCGCCGATGCCGCCGCGCTGCGCGACGGCTTCGACGGCCGGCGCCGGCTGGACATCACCGGGCCGTCGGCATTGACGTCGGCGCAACTCGTGGAGCGCGTCAACACGGTGCTGGGAACGGCGATCGTCCATGTCGACGCGACCCGCGCGGACCTGGAGGCGCACTTCACCGCAGGGGGCATGCCGCCGGCGATGGCGCGCCTGCTGTCGGCCATCGACGAAGGCCTCGGCCAGGGTGCGATGGCGCGCCGCAGCGATGACTTCGAAGCGCTCTGCGGCCGGCGTGCCTGCGACGTGGACGAGTTCCTGCGCCTGCACCGCGATGCGTTGATGGCGCGGTAAGGCAAGGTGCCGCCCGACGCCGGGCGGCACCCGCCATTCAGCCGTTTTGAAGCCTGTGTTCGTTCCGGTGCAATCCGCACCGGCGGCCGGCGCCCAGAATGCGCTCAGCCCATCAACCAGGAGCAAGCCATGGCAGCCAAGGTTCTCGTCCTCTACTACAGCAGCTACGGTCACATCGAGACCATGGCCCAGGCGGTCGCCGAAGGTGCGCGCGGCACCGGCGCCAGCGTCGACATCAAGCGCGTGCCGGAAATCGTGCCCGAGGCGGTCGCGAAGGCCTCGCACTTCAAGCTCGACCAGGCTGCGCCGATCGCGACCGTCGACGAGCTGCCGAACTACGACGCGATCATCTTCGGCGTGCCGACCCGCTTCGGCAACATGGCCGCGCAGATGAAGAACTTCCTCGACCAGACCGGCCCGCTGTGGTTCGCCGGCAAGCTGATCGGCAAGGTCGGCTCGGTGTTCGCCAGCACCGCCACGCAGCACGGCGGCCAGGAAAGCACCATCCTCAGCACGCACACCGTGCTGCTGCACCAGGGTATGGTGATCGTCGGCCTGCCGTACGCCTGGCAGGGCCAGATGAAGCTCGACGAGGTGACCGGCGGCAGCCCGTACGGCGCGACGACCATCTCCGCCAGCGACGGTTCCCGCCAGCCCTCGGCCAACGAACTCGAAGGCGCGCGCTTCCAGGGGCGCCACGTCGCCGAGATCGCGGCCAGGCTGGCTCGCTGACGGTAGACTCCCGGCGCAGCAGAACCGAGCCGCGCGAATGACGCGCGGCCGCCCTGTCTCCCGGAGGAAGCCCGATGCGCGCGATGAAATGGTTGCTGGTGCCCGTGGTCCTGGTGGCCCTGGTGGTGCTTTATTTCTTCGGCGTGATGAAGTGGAGCTACTCCGACGGCGAGCGCGCCGGCTGGGTGCAGCAGCTGTCGCACAAGGGCTGGATCTGCAAGACCTGGGAAGGCGAGCTGGCGCTGGTGTCGCTGCCCGGCAGCACGCCGGAGAAGTTCCGCTTCACGATCTGGGACGACGAGGCGGCCGCCAAGGTCAATGCGGTGATGGGCAAGCGCGTCGCGCTGCACTACGAGCAGAAGGTCGGCCTGCCGGGCAGCTGCTTCGGCGAGACCCGCTACTACATCACCAACGTGCGCGTGCAGGACGAGATCTCGCTCGCGCCCGGCGTGATCGTGCCGGTGCCGGCCTCGCCGGCGGCGTCGGCCGCGTCGAAACCCTGACGGCGACGCGCGCTCGCGTCACGCGATCACGTCATACAGCCGCACGATGAACGACGCTTGGTACAGCAGGTTGCCGACCGCGAACACGCCGTGGAACACCGGGTTGCGGATGATCGCGGCGGCCGCGCACAGCAGCACGTAGGCGGCGGCGCGCAGCGGGTACTCGAGCCCGAGCTTCGGCAGCAGCGTGCTGCCCTTGATCCAGGTGTCGCCGAGGTCCACCACGAAGCTCAGTGCCAGCAGCGCGAAGAACCATCGCCGGCGCGAGATGAAGTAGTCGCGCCAGCCGTCGTACTCGGCGAGGTCGTTCGGGAACAGCACCGCGCACAGCAGGTAGTTCAGCCCGGCGTAGAACAGCACGTAGGCATAGAGCTCGAAGCGCCACACCGGCAGCTGCGCGAGCCGGAACTCCCACCACCAGAAGTGCACCAGCAGCAGCAAGGTCGACGCCACCCACAGCAGGTGCACCCAGTACGCCTTCTGCCGGCCCGGGTGCTGCACGAACACCGCCAGCCCCGACAGCAGGCGGGCGATGCTCAGGCTCACCACCATGCTGAGCACCACCCGCACGTGCAGGAACACGGCGGGATCGGGCGTGGACGTTGCGGCGGTTGTCTCCACGGGGCGGTTCAGAAGCCGGCGTCGATGAAGACCTGCGGGCCCTGGAAGGTGTAGCGCACCTCGCCGCGCGGGTCGCGGCGCGTCTCGGTGAGCTTGTACTGGTCGTAGCGGTAGCCGACGCCGAGCGCGAAGTTGCCGGTGAAGCGGTACTGCAGGTTGGCCTGCAGGTTCAGCAGCCGGCCCTTGTGGCCCTTGTAGTCGATCGCGAACGCATCGGCGCGACCCGAGGCCAGCCAGCGCGGCGCGAACGCGCAGGTGCCGTAGGCGCCGATGGTTGGCAGCGGCACGGTGTGCGCCGCCTCCTCGCGGCGGACCGCGACGGTGCTGCCGTCGATCTGGCCCAGGCCCTCGACGCTGAACTTGAAGCGCGTGACGTGCAGCCCGGCCACCACGCCGGCCTCGGCCTCGTCGGTCTTGTAGAACGAGTAGCCCACGCTCGCGCGCGCCACCTTCGAATCGAACTCGCTGTCGACCGCCGCCGACACCGGGAAAGTGGTGTCGTCGACGACGATCTCCGTCTCGAGCAGCGTCTTGTCGGCGCTGCGCTTCAGCGAGAAGTATTCGAACTCGGCACGCCAGCGCTCGCCGAAGCGCGCGCCGACCAGCAGCGTGCCCAGCGTCTTGTGCTCCGGCAGGCCGAGCTCGTCTTCGAGGTGCAGGTCGGTGCCGGCGGCGCCGGTGTTCGAGCGGTCGACCTGGATGTGCGAGCTGATGGACGGGCGGAACGCGCCGATCTGCACCCACAGCTTCTGGTTCAGGTAGTCGGCCGCGTCGGCGGCGCGCGCGCCGGGAGCGACCAGCAGCGACAGCAGCCCGCAGGCGGCGGCGATCGGACTCGGACGGCCATGGCGGAAAGGCATCGGCGGATCCCCCTGCGATTCATGGAATCGCCAGTCGTGAAATCGTTCTCGGTGGGCGAGCCTATCCGCGACCGCAAGACGCGTCAATCGCGCGCGCAAGTCGGGGCCGGTGCGGGATTCGCCACGGTTTCACCGCCTATTGCAGCGATCGACCGGGCGCTGTCCTGCGGACAATGGCGGCTTCTTCCCGAGAGCCCACCATGCCGCAGTCGACCGGTCCGTCCCCTTCCTCCGTTGCCACGTCGCGCGATTCGCTGATGTCGATGGGGGCCGGCGCGCTGATGGGCGTGCTCGTGATGCGCATGGCCGAGCAGCGGGCCGACAGCGGCCTGAGCCTCGCGATGGCGGTGCTGTTCGTGGTGTCGGGCAGCGCGTCGGTGGTGCTCGCGATGCTGAGTCGCCCGCACCGGCTGCGGCCGTCGCAGCGGCGCGGCGAGGTCAAGGGCTGGCTGCTGGCGCTCGGACTCGGCCTGCTGGCCGCGGTCCAGGTCAGCGCGCTGGTCTGACCGGCCTCGTCAACTCATCTCAGCGGCCGCTGCGGAGCCGCGTCACGTCGAGCGGCGACACTTCCTGCCCGTTGTTCCCCCATGCGCTGCGCACGTGGCTCAGCACGCTGGCCAGCTCGCCATCGCTGAGCACGGTCGCGAACGGCGGCATGCCGTAGGGCCGCGGGTTGGCCGCGGTCGACGGCGCAAAGCCACCCTCCAGCACGATGTGCACCAGGTTCGCGGCCGACGCCATCGTCACCGCGCGGTTGCCGGCCAGCGGCGGATAGGCCGGCGGCGCGCCTTCGCCGTGGTCGCCATGGCAGCCGGCGCAGTGCTGGCGGTACAGCGCGTCCCCCTGTTCCCTGGCCGCCGCCGAGATCGGCGCGGCCGGCGGCCGGGCCTTCGCGTCATGCGGCGGCAAGGCCTTCAGGTAGGTGGCCATCGCGAGCAGGTCGTCGGCGCTCAGGTGCTGCAGGCTGCCGGTCACCACCTCCACCATCGGGCCGGTGACGCTGCCGCCGCGCGATGGGTGGCCGACACCGCTCTGCAGCAGCGTGACGATCTGCGGCAGCGTCCAGTCGGCCACGCCGGCTTCGTCCGCATCGTTGAGCGACGGCGCATACCAGTTCTGGATCGGGATCAGCCCGCCGCCGAGCGCGATGCCCGAGCTCGCGCCGAGCGCGTTGCGGCTCGAATGGCAGGCATTGCAGTGGCCGAGGCCCTCGACGAGATAGGCACCGCGGTTCCATTCGGCCGAGCGCGTGTCGTCGTGCTCGACCGCGCCGGGTCGGAAGAATGCCGCACGCCACACCGCCAGCGCCGCCTGCGTGTCGTATGGAAAGCTCAGCGCATGCGGCCGGTTCGGCGTGTCGGCGACCGGCAGGCTGCGCAGGTAGGCGAACAGCGCATCCGAATCCTCGCGCGTGATGCGCGTCAGCTCGGTGTACGGGAACACCGGGTACAGCAGCCGGCCATCCGCCGAGCGGCCGTTGTGCATCGCGCGCCAGAACAGCGCCGAGGTCCAGCCGCCCAGGCCGTGCTGCGGATGCGGCGTCAGGTTGGGCGCGAACACCGTGCCGAACGGCGTCGCGATGCCGCGGCCGCCGGCATACGGCACGCCGCCGCGCTCGGTGTGGCAACCGGCGCAGTTGCCGGCGCGCGCCAGGTACGCGCCGCGCGCAACCTGCTGCGCGGTGAACGGTGCGGCATCGGCCAGCAGCGGCGCTTCGTCTCGGAAGTTCAGAGCCAGCACCAGCGCGACGACGGCGACCAGCAGCAGCACGAGGCCGATCAGCACGCGCTTCATCGGGCCGCCTTCGTCGTCGCGCCACCGGTCACGTCGGGCACGCCGCCGCAGGCGACCG
This sequence comes from Rhizobacter sp. SG703, assembly GCF_012275445.1. Classification (GTDB taxonomy): domain Bacteria; phylum Pseudomonadota; class Gammaproteobacteria; order Burkholderiales; family Burkholderiaceae_C; genus Rhizobacter. The sequence goes on from NZ_JAAZQK010000005.1 coordinate 295,895, forward strand.
GCAACGCGGCGGGCAGCATGGCCGCCGGGTGCGCCGGCTCGGGCACCGGCTGCATCGCCAGCCACTGCGCGATCGCGCTGACCTCGTCGGCCGTCAGCGCCTGCGCCACCCGGGCCATGCAGTCGGGCGCGAGCGCGCGGCGCGTGCCGGTGCGCCAGGCGCCGAGCTGCGCGACCAGGTAGTCTCGCGGCAGCCCGAGCAGCCCGGGGATCGCCGGTGCGACGCCGGTCAGCGCGCTGCCGTGGCATTGCGCGCAGGCGGGCAGCTGGCGGGCGGCGTCGCCGTCGCGGGCCAGCGCCTCGCCGCGGCGCGCAGCCTCGGCCGGCAGCGCGGGCCCGGGCGCCGGTGGCGAATACGGCAGGTCGAGCGACGAGAAGTACACGGCGATCTCGCGCAGGTAGGCGTCGCTCAGCGGATCGAGCAGCCCGGTCATCAGCGCGTACTGGCGGCGGCCGTCGCGAAAGCCCTGCAGCTGGTGGTAGAGGTAGTCGACCGGCTTGCCGGCGATGCGCGGGTGGTAGCCGTCGCGTGCAGCGCGACCTTCCTTGCCGTGGCAGCCGGTGCAGGCCTGCAGGCGCTGCGCGATCGTGTCGGGAACCGGCGGCGCGGCTCCCGCGCCAAAGGCGGTGACGAGCAGGAGCAGGGCGAAGAGGGGTTTCATCGTGCGGTGTGCCTCTCGGGCGGCGCAGCGCGAGTATCCCCCCGGTGACTCACGCGCCAGGCTGTACCAGCCTGGACATATTGTCCGCATCGTCGCCGCCCTGGGCGCGCAGCCCCGCGGCGACACCCTCGCGGTCGGCGCTCGACCGGTTCTGGCTCACCTTCCACTTGCCGACCAGCGCGTCGACCGGGATCTCGATGCCGACGATCGCGCGCAGCATGCCGTCGACGAAATCAGCCGGCGCATCGGCCACCGCCCACGGCTGCGGCAGCGCGGCCTCGTGCCGCTGCGTCAGCCGCGTCACCAGCGACAGCAGCCACGGCGCGTCCTCGCGCAACTGCAGCCGGCCGCGCGCCTGCACCATCACGTAGTTCCAGGTCGGCACCACCTTGCCGTGTTCCGCCTTCGTCGCGTACCAGCCCGGCGAGATGTAGGCCTGCGGCCCCTGGAACACGACCAGCGAATCGATGTCGCGCCGCGCGGCCTGCCACAGCGGGTTGGCACGCGCGACGTGCGCGCGCAGCACCGCGCGGCCGGCGGCGTCGTGCTCCAGCAGGAAGGGCACCGCGTTGGCCGCGAGCTCGCCGTGCGCGTCCTGCGTGACCAGCAGCCCGAACGGATGGCTGCGCACCAGCGCGTGCAGCACCTCGGGCCGGGTCTCTTCGAAATGACGGGGGGCGTACATCGGGGGCTCCTTGGGGGGTCAGTCGATCGTCACCGGCTCGCAGCGCACCTCGGATTTCACCGAGTTCGCGATGTAGCAGTTGGCATGCGCCTCATGGTGCAGCCGCGCCTGTTCGGCGGCATCGGGCCGGCGCTCGCCGCCGTAGCGAACCGCCGGGTGCAGCGTGACGACGGTGACCGCGACCTGCCCTTGCGCGTTCGGCTCCATCAGGCCGACCGCCGCATCGCGGTAGTCGTCGATCACCCAGCCGGCCTTCGCGGCGAGGCCGAGGAACCACAGCATGTGGCAGCTGGCGATCGAGGCGACGAAGGCCTCCTCCGGATCGACCGCGCTCGGGTCCGACATCGGCACCCGCACCGAATGCGGCGACGACGAACCGGGCACCGTCGCGCCGCCGTCGAAATGCCAGTCGTGGCGGCGGCTGTAGCGGTTGTCGACGAAGGGCTGGTCGCCGCGCGTCCAGTGCACCTCGGCGTGGTAGTCGTGCGGCGTGCTCACAGGCGCTCCAGGTAGCTGAAGGTGCCGCGTTCGCGGACCTCGGTGGCGGCGTCCAGCAGCCCGCGCATCGCGGCGCGGTACAGCGAGGTCGCGAGGCTGATGCGGCGCACGCCGGCGGCCTCGAGTTCGGCGACGCTGAACGACTTGCCCTTGATGCCGACCATGAAGTTCAGCGGCTTCGTCAGCGCGCTGCACACGGTGCGCACCGCGGCGAGGTCGGGCAGGCCGGGCGCGAACAGCACGTCGGCACCGGCGCGTTCGAAGGCCTGCAGCCGGCGGATCGTGTCGTCGAGGTCGGGTCGGCCGCGCAGGAAGTTCTCGGAGCGCGCGGTCAGCACGAAGCCGCCGGGCACCGCGCGGGCGGCCTCGACCGCGGCGGCGATGCGCTCGGTCGCGTGGCCGAGGTCGTACAGCGGCTTCGCGTCATCGCCGCTCGCGTCCTCGATCGAGCCGCCGGCCAGGCCGATCGCGCCGGCGCGGCGGATCGTCTCGGCGGCGTCCTGCGGCGTCGCGCCGAAGCCGTTCTCCAGGTCGGCCGACACCGGCACGTCGACCGCCTGCACGATGGCCTGCGCGTGCGCGATCGCCTCGTCGCGCGTCAGCTGGCCGTCGCGCCGGCCGGCCACCGCGGCGGCCGCGCCGCTGGAGGTGGCGAGCGCGGTGAAGCCGAGACCGGCCAGCGCGCGCGCCGAGCCGGCGTCGAAGGCGTTGGCGATCACGAAGGCGCGCGGGCCGCGGTGCAGCGCGATGAAGCGTTCGGTCCTGTCGATCATGGGGAGCTCCCGTTCGGTTCCGGATTGGTTCTGCATCGTAGACACTTCCGGGGTCTCAAGAGGAACCAATCGACCATGCCCGGGGGAACCAATCCGAAGGCCGCAGCCGGTGCGGCCACGTTGCGCCAGCAGGTCTACCTGCAGCTGCGCGGCGCGATCGAACAGGGCACCTTCGCGCCCGGCGCGCGGCTGCCGCCGTCGCGCGAGCATGCGCTGGCGCTCGGTGTCGGGCGCAACACCGTGCTGTGGGCGCTGGAGCGGCTGCGCGCCGAGGGCTATGTGGTGGCGCGGGTCGGTGACGGCAGCTACGTCGCGCCGGGCCTCGCGGCGCTGCGCGGCGGCCGGCGCAAGGTCGCGGCCATCGCGCCGGGCGGTGCGCTGTCGCGCCGCGGCCAGGCCATCGCCGACATCGCGCTGCGCTGGCAGCCGCCGACGCAGGTGCCGGTCGCATTCCGCATCGGTGCGCCGGCCACTGCCGAGTTCCCGTTCGCGCTGTGGGACCGCCTCGCGCGCGACACCGCGGTGTCGCGCCGCCGCGCGTTGTCGCAGTACACCGACCCGGCGGGCGAGCCGGCGCTGCGCGAGGCCATCGCGCAGTGGCTGCTGGTGTCGCGCGGCATCCGCTGCGAGGCGTCGCAGGTGCTGGTCACGTCCGGCTCGCAGCAGGGCATCGACCTGATCGGCCGGCTGCTGCTGGACCTGGGCGACGAGGTGATGGTCGAGGACCCGGGCTACCCCGGCATCCGCGCCAACCTGCTCGGGCAGGGCGCGATGGTGCGCCCGGTGCCGCTGGATGCCGACGGGCTGTGCATCGCGCAGGGCGCGGCGCGCTGGCCGCAGGCGCGCATGGCGGTCGTGACGCCGACGCACCAGTTCCCGCTGGGCGTGCGCATGAGCCTGGCGCGGCGGCTCGCGCTGCTCGACTGGGCGCGCACGCGGCGCGCGTGGATCGTCGAGGACGACTACGACGGCGAGTTCCAGTACGGCGCGCACCGCATGCCGGCGCTGTGCAGCCTGCCGCAGTCGGAACGCGTGCTGTACGTCGGCACCTTCTCGAAGACGCTGCACCAGGGGCTGCGGCTGGGCTTCATCGTGATGCCGCTCGCGCTGGCGCCGGCCTTCGCCGGGGCCAAGGCGGTGACCGACCGGCACAGCCCCGGCGCGGCGCAGGACGTGCTGGCCCGCTTCATCACCGAAGGCCACCTGCTGCGCCACCTGCGGCGCATGCGCGAGCTGTATGCGCAACGGCAGGCGCTGGTGGTGGAGGCGCTGGCGAAGGCCAGCGGCGGTGCGCTGCGGCTGGTGCCGAGCGAGCACGGCATGCACCTGGCGCACGAGGACGCCGCGGGTCGGGCGGACGAGCCGGTGTCGGCGCGCGCGCAGGAAGGCGGCGTCTACCTCGCGACGCTGTCGCGCTACGCGATCGAGTCGCCGCGGCGCGGGTGGTTGTTCGGCTACGCGGGATATGACGAGGCGGCGCTGCGGGCCGCGGCGCGAACGGTGGGACGGCTCGCCACGGGCCGTTCACCCGTTCTCCGTTCGCCCTGAGCTTGTCGTGCCGTCAATGCAGCGTGATTGCGACGTCGGGGCCCTTCCCGAGCGTCACCGTCATCGCCTGGCGCGTGCTCCAGCCGGTCGACCAGCGCGCGAACTCGGCGGCCGGCATCGGGCGGCCCATGTGGAAGCCCTGGGCCTCGTCGCAGGCCAGTTCGCGCAGCAGTTCCCAGACCTGCGCGTTCTCGACGCCCTCGGCCACCACCGTCAGCCCGAGGCCGTGCGCCAGGTCGATCGTCGAGCGCACGATGCGCGCGTCGTCGAGGTCCTTCTCCATGTTCAGCACGAAGGACTTGTCGATCTTCAGCTCGTCCACCGGCAGCCGCTTCAGGTACGCGAGCGACGAATAGCCGGTGCCGAAGTCGTCGATCGACAGCCGGAAGCCGAGCGCGCTCAGCTTGTCGAGCGTGGCCTGCGCGCGCTGCGGGTCGTCCATGATCGCGCTCTCGGTGATCTCGAGGCAGAAGGCCTCGGCCGGCACCGAATGCCGCACCAGCAGCGCATCGAACTTCTGCGGCAGCTCCGGGTCGAGCAGGTCGCGCGTCGACAGGTTGACCGAGATCGTCAGCGTCTGGCCGCCGTCGTGCAGCCGCTTCCACATCTGCGCGGTCTGCTCGAAGATCCACAGCGTCAGCACGCGGATGAAGCCGGTCTGCTCGGCGAACGGGATGAATTCCATCGGCGGCACCAGGCCGCGGCGCGGGTGCTGCCAGCGCACCAGCGCCTCGGCGCCGACGACGCGCGCATTGCCCAGCGCGAGCTTGGGCTGCAGGTACAGCCGCAGCTCGTCGTGGTCGACCGCATGGCGCAGCTCGCTCAGCAGCGACAGCGTCTGCGAGCTCGCGGCGTCCAGCGCCGGGTCGTAGACCATCGGGCCGTCGTGGCGGCGCTTCGCGATGTACATCGCGACCTCGGCGCGGCTCAGCAGCACGTCGGCGTCGCCGGCATGCAGCGGCCAGTTCGCGAGGCCCAGGCTCGCGCTGATGTCGACCGTCTGGTCCTCCAGCGTCAGCGCCGCATCGAAGGCCTGCTGGATGCGCCGGGCGACGGTGCCGGTCAGCGCCAGGTCGGTGGCGGGATCGAGCCCGGCCAGCAGCACCGCGAATTCGTCGCCGCCCAGCCGCGCGACCAGGTCGCCGCCGCGCACCGCCTGCTGCGTCAGCCGCTCGGCCACGCCGCGCAGCAGCAGGTCGCCGAAGCGGTAGCCGAGCACGTCGTTGACGTGCTTGAAGCGGTCGAGGTCGAGCATGATCACCGACACCGTGCGGCCGGCTTTCCCGGCCGCGACGATCGCGTCGCGCACCGCATTGCGGAACTGCAGCCGGTTCGGCAGCGCGGTCAGCGGATCCCAGTACGCGAGCTTCAGGATCTCGTCCTGCTGCTCGCCGATGTTCTCGCGCATGCGCTCGAACGCGCGGGCGACGTCGCCGAGCTCGTCGCTGCGGGTGAGGCCGCGCAGCGGCGTCGAGTAGTCGCCGGCCCCCAGCCGTTCGGCCGCGGTCGCCAGCCGGCGCAGCGGCGTCGTCACGTGGCGCGCGGTCAGCACGCTGCCGATGCCGAACACCAGCACGCCGACCAGCGTCAGCGCGGCCAGGCCCAGCTGCAGCTGGCGGTACGGCGCGACCGCATCGTCGACCGAACGCAGCAGCAGCGCCGAGACGGCGGCGCCGTCGTGCTCGGCCAGCATCACGGTGCGCCCGCTGTATTCGTTGTCGAGCAGGCGCAGTGTCAATGCCGCCGAGCCGGCGGCCAGGTTGTCGCCGTTCACCTGGGCCAGCGACAAGGCCGCCTGCTTCTCCAACTGCTCGCGGGTGGCCAGCGGCAGCGTCGAGACCGCGGTGGACCACGTCGACGCTGCATCGGCGCGCACCTGCAGGCTGACCTGCAGCGACGACAGCGCGTGCATGTCGTCGACCAGCCGCTGGTCGATCGGAAAGCCCATCAGCACCCAGCCGACCACCACCGGCGCGCGCATCGGCACCATCACCAGCTGGAACGGGCGCTGGCCGAGCACGACGATCTCGCTGGCGCGCTTGGAGGCGAGCGCCCGCGCGGCCAGCCGCTGCGTGACCGGCAGCAGCTCCTGCAGCCCCGGCTGCGCGGCGGCGCGCAGGTGGAATCCGGTGTCGAGCAGCGCCGTCACGGTGGCACCGATGCGCTCGCCGTGGTTGGCCAGCACCGACGCGATGGTGTCGGCGTCGTTGCTGCCGACGGCGGCGCGGAAGCCGTAGTCGGCCGCCAGCAGGCTCGCGCCTTCGGCGAGCTTCTGCGCGTTCTGGTCGAGCACGCGGGTCAGCACGCGTTCGCCGACCTGCAGCTCGTCGGTGATCGAGGCGCGCGCGTTGCGGTCGATGCTGGCGCGGATCGCGAGGAAGCTCGCGGCCTGCACCAGCAGCAGCAGCCCGAGGAACAGCACGACGATGCGCGTGCCGAGCGAGCTGCCGATCCAGCGCGGCCACTGGCTCGGGTGCAGCAGGCTGCGAACCGGCGGCGTCATGGGGCGCTTCCCGCGGCGACCGGCAGCCGGATGCCGGCGTCGGTGTCGGCCGGGCCGATCGCGAGCGTCTGCGGCGCGGGGTCCTGGCCGGGCACGAGGCCGGCATGCCAGGCGCGCAGCCGGTAGCTGCCGGGCGGGACGCCTTCGACGCGGGCGCGGCCGTCGGCCCCGGTGCGGGCGAAGTACGGCGTGTCGACGACGACGACCCAGGCGCTCATCCGGTCGTGGATATTGCAGCCGAGCACCGCGGCGCCAGGCTGGTCGAACACCACCGGCGTCGCCGGCACGCCGGCATAGAGCTTCAGCTCGAAGGTCTTGACCGGCGAGAACGAGTAGACGTGGTGCCGCACGGTGTCGAAGTTCGGAAAGGTGACCGGCGTGCCGACGGTGACGACGGTCAGCGACGGGTGGAACTGGCGCTTGCGCTGCGAGATCTCGATGCCGGCCATCGGCTTGACGGCCGCCTTGGCACCGGCGGGCTCCAGCATCACCACCGCGTCGACCAGCGGGCGGCCCGCCGGATCGGCCACCGCGACGTTCACGCCGGCGCCATGGGCAGCGGCGGCCAGCGACAGCGCCATCGCGCCAAGGCTGTGTCGGGTCAGGGTTGGAAGGCGCAAGCGCATGGTGGGTCGGAGGTCGGGGGTCGGTGGGCGATCGGTGCAGCGCACGCCGCACCGCCTTCGGATATCGGCGGGCGGCCGACCGACTGAAGCCGGCGCCGACGGCCCGTGCGGTGCATCACGCTTCGGATGGCCGCAGGCGCCGGGTCAGCAAACGCTTACGTTTTGGGCGCGTCGCGGCGTCCGGGGGCGTTTAGGCTGTGAAGCTCCCGGCTTCGGACACAGATCTTGTTGTCGACCTCCTCACGACGCGCCCGCCTGGTGGCGCCCTGGTTGATGTTCATCGCCGCCTGCGGCGGCAGCGGCGATTCCGGCACGGCCGACGCTGCCGCGCCCGCGCCCGTGCCCGCCCCGGCGGCCTCCGGCACCTGCGACATCCCCGATTTCAATGCGCAGGTGCTGGCGCGCATCAACGCCTTCCGCGCCAGCGCGCAAAGCTGCGGCAGCGAGGGCAACTTCACCGCGGCACCGGCGCTGGCCTGGAACGACAAGCTGACGCAGGCCGCCGCCGGCCATTCGCAGGACATGGCGACGAAGAACTACTTCTCGCACACCAGCCAGGACGGCCGCAGCTTCGTCGACCGCATCGCGGCGACCGGCTACACCGGGAGTTCGCTGGCCGAGAACATCGCCGCCGGCCAGAACAGCATCGACAGCGTGATGACCAGCTGGCAGAACAGTGCCGGCCACTGCGCGAACCTGATGAGCAAGAACCTCACGCAGGTCGGCGTGGCCTGCGCGCGCGGCGCGGCCGGTGCCGCCTACAGCCGCTACTGGACGATGGACCTCGGCAGGCCTTGATCGGTCCGCAGCCCGGATGCCGATCCGGGATGCTCAGGCGGCGCTGGCGATCACGCCGCCGCCGAGGCAGACCTCGCCGTCGTACAGCACGGCCGATTGCCCCGGCGTCACCGCCCACTGCGCGGCACCGAAGTTCAGGCTGAACGCCGCCGCGCTGCCGCCGTCGAGCGCGCAGGCTGCATCGGCCTGGCGATAACGCGTCTTCGCGGCCATCGCCCCGGGCTCGGGCGGCTCGCCAGCCACCCAGCTCGCGTCGTCGGCCGTCAGTGCATGCGATTGCAGCCACGGGTGGTCGTGGCCCTGCACCGCATACAGCGTGTTGGCCGCCATGTCCTTGCGGGCGACGAACCATGGCGCGTGCTCGCTGCCGCCCTTCATCGCGCCCTTGTCCTTCAGCCCGCCGATGCCGATGCCCTTGCGCTGGCCCAGCGTGTAGAACGACAGCCCGACATGCTCGCCGATCACGCGGCCGCGGTCGTCCTTGATCGGGCCCGGCTGGTTCGACAGGTAGCGGTTCAGGAACTCGCGGAACGGCCGTTCGCCGATGAAGCAGATGCCGGTCGAATCCTTCTTGGCCGCGTTCGGCAGCGCGATCTCGGCGGCGATGCGGCGCACCTCGGTCTTCGGCAGCTCGCCGACCGGGAACCAGGTCTTGGACAGCTGCGCCTGGTTCAAGCGGTGCAGGAAGTAGCTCTGGTCCTTCAGCGGGTCCAGTCCCTTCAGCAGCTCGAAGCGGCCGTCGTGTTCGCGCACGCGGGCGTAATGGCCGGTCGCGATCTTCTCGGCGCCCAGGCGCATCGCATGGTCGAGGAAGGCCTTGAACTTGATCTCGGCATTGCACAGCACGTCAGGGTTCGGCGTGCGGCCGGCCTGGTACTCGCGCAGGAATTCGGCGAAGACGCGGTCCTTGTAGTCGGCCGCGAAGTTCACATGCTCGATCTCGATGCCCAGCACGTCGGCCACGCTCGCGGCGTCGAGGAAGTCCTGGCGTGTCGAGCAGTACTCGCTGTCGTCGTCGTCTTCCCAGTTCTTCATGAAGATGCCGATGACCTCGTGCCCCTGCTGCTTCAGCAGGTGCGCGCTGACGGCGGAATCGACACCGCCGGACAGGCCCACCACCACGCGTTGCTTCTTCTTCACGTCAGGTTCGCTTCAAGGGGGCTGCGAAGACCGAGTCGTCGGTCGTGATCAGCGACAGCGGGAAGTTCACGCCCGCCAGGTGGTCGTCGACGCAGCGCAGCAGCAATGGGCTGCGGTGCCGGTGCGCGCTCGCGCGGATCTCGTCGGGCGTCATCCACAGCGCCCGCACGATGCCGGTGTCGAGCGCGCGCGACGGGTCGGGCTCGCCGACCGTGCCGCGGAACGCGATGCGCAGGTAGGTGTTGTCGCGCCCCGCGTCGCCGCCGCGGCCGGGGCGCTGCGAACGCGACAGGTAGATGCCGACGATGCCGGTCGGCACGAACGAGCGTGCGGTTTCTTCGAGCGCTTCGCGCACCACGCCCTGCAGCGGCGATTCGCCCGGATCGAGGTGGCCGGCCGGGTTGTTCAGGCACAGCCCGTCGGACGTGTGCTCCTCCACCAGCAGGAAGCGGCCCAGGTGTTCGACGATCGCGGCAACGGTGACGCTGGGTTTCCAACGGGAGGACATCCGGCCGATTTTAAGGGCCGGTGTTGTGGCCCTGCATCGCGTGAGGGCGTGTGCCGGTTGTGAGCGCGAAAGCTTTGTGTAAGCTCTCGCGCGGGTTGCAGCACACCTGCACCACAACAACGCACCCGAGGAGTCCGCCATGTTGATAGGGGTCCCGCTGGAGACAGCGGCTGGGGAAACGCGCGTCGCCGCGACCCCGGAGACGGTCAAGAAACTCAAGGCGCAGGGCCATGTGCTGCGCGTGCAGTCGGGGGCCGGCATCGCCGCCAGCGTCACCGACGAGGCCTATGCGGCGGCCGGTGCCGAGATCGTCGACCGGGCCGGGGCTTTCGGCGCCGAGCTGGTGCTGAAGGTGCGCGCACCGTCGGCCGACGAGCTGCCGCTGGTGAAGAGCGGCACCGCGCTGGTCGGCATGCTGAACCCGTTCGACCGCGATGGCCTGCAGCGCATGGCCGACGCCGGGCTGACCAGCTTCGCGCTCGAAGCGGCGCCGCGCACCACGCGCGCGCAGAGCATGGACGTGCTGTCGTCGCAGGCCAACCTGGCCGGCTACAAGGCGATCATGATCGCGGCCGACCGCTACCAGCGCATCTTCCCGATGCTGATGACGGCGGCCGGAACCGTGAAGGCGGCGCGCGTCGTGATCCTCGGCGTCGGCGTGGCCGGGCTGCAGGCGATCGCGACCGCGAAGCGCCTGGGCGCGGTGATCGAGGCGAGCGACGTGCGGCCGTCGGTGAAGGAGCAGGTCGAATCGCTGGGCGCCAAGTTCATCGACGTGCCGTACGAAACGGCCGAAGAGAAGGAAGCGGCCGAAGGCGTCGGCGGCTATGCGCGTCCGATGCCGCAGAGCTGGCTCGACCGCCAGAAGGTCGAGGTGGCCAAGCGCGTCGCGGCCGCCGACATCGTCGTGACGACCGCGCTGATCCCGGGCCGCGCCGCGCCGGTGCTGGTCACCGAGGAGATGGTGAAGGCGATGAAGCCGGGCTCGGTGATCGTCGACCTGGCCGCCGCGCAGGGCGGCAACTGCCCGCTGACCGAGGCCGGCAGGACGGTCGTCAAGCACGGCGTCACGCTGGTCGGCGAGACCAACCTGCCGGCGCTGGTGGCAGCCGACGCGAGCGCGCTGTATGCGCGCAACGTGCTCGACTTCCTGAAGCTGGTGTTGACGAAGGAGGGCACGTTCCACGTGCCGATGGACGACGACATCGTCGTGGCCTGCCTGGTCAGCCAGGGCGGCCAGGTCACGCGCAAATAAGGAGCCGACCATGGACCCCGTGAGCCACACCCTGACCAACCTGATCATCTTCGTGCTGGCGATCTACGTCGGCTACCACGTCGTGTGGACCGTCACGCCGGCGCTGCACACGCCGCTGATGGCGGTGACCAACGCGATCTCGGCGATCGTGATCGTCGGCGCGATGCTTGCCGCGGCGCTCACCGAGACGCCGCTCGGCAAGACGATGGGCGTGCTGGCGGTCGCGCTGGCGGCCGTCAACGTGTTCGGCGGCTTCCTCGTGACGCGGCGCATGCTGGAGATGTTCCGCAAGAAGGAAAAGAAGGCCATCGCGGCGCCGAAGGAGGGCTCGCAATGAGCATGAACCTGGTGACGCTGCTGTATTTGGTGGCCAGCGTCTTCTTCATCCAGGCCTTGAAGGGCCTGTCGCACCCGACCACGTCGATCCGCGGCAACCTGTTCGGCATGGCCGGCATGGCGATCGCGGCGCTGACGACCGCCGCGCTGATCGTCAAGCTGGCCGACGGCAACGCGCTCGGCCTCGGCTGGGTGCTGCTCGGGCTGCTGGTCGGCGGCAGCGCCGGTGCGGTGATGGCCAAGCGGGTCGAGATGACCAAGATGCCCGAGCTGGTCGCCTTCATGCACAGCATGATCGGCCTGGCCGCGGTGTTCATCGCGGTGGCGGCGGTGGCCGAGCCGCATGCGTTCGGCATCGTCGCCAAGGGCGAGCCGATCCCGGCGGGCAACCGGCTCGAGCTGTTCCTCGGCGCGGCGATCGGTGCCGTCACCTTCAGCGGTTCGGTGATCGCGTTCGGCAAGCTGTCGGGCAAATACAAGTTCCGGCTGTTCCAGGGCGCGCCGGTGCAGTTCGCGGGGCAGCACGTGCTGAACCTGCTGCTGGGCCTGGCGACCGTCGGCCTCGGGCTGGTGTTCGTGTTCACCGAGAGCTGGCCGGCCTTCTTCGGCATGCTGGCGCTGGCCTTCGTGATGGGCGTGCTGATCATCATCCCGATCGGCGGGGCCGACATGCCGGTGGTGGTGTCGATGCTGAACAGCTATTCCGGCTGGGCGGCGGCGGGCATCGGCTTCAGCCTGAACAACAGCATGCTGATCATTGCCGGCAGCCTGGTGGGCAGTTCGGGCGCGATCCTGAGCTACATCATGTGCAAGGCGATGAACCGCTCGTTCTTCAACGTGATCCTGGGCGGCTTCGGCGGCGAGGCCGGCACCGCGGTGGCCGGCGCGCAGGCGCAGCGCAACGTGAAGAGCGGCAGCGCCGACGACGCGGCCTTCGTGCTCGGCAATGCCGAGACGGTGGTGATCGTGCCGGGCTATGGCCTGGCGGTGGCACGCGCGCAGCATGCGGTGAAGGAGCTCGCGGCGAAGCTGACGGCCAAGGGCGTCACGGTGAAGTACGCGATCCACCCGGTGGCCGGGCGCATGCCGGGGCACATGAACGTGCTGCTGGCCGAAGCCGAGGTGCCGTACGACCAGGTGTTCGAGATGGAGGACATCAACGGCGAGTTCGGCCAGGCCGACGTCGCGATCATCCTGGGCGCGAACGACGTGGTGAACCCTGCCGCGCACATCAAGGGCAGCCCGATCTACGGCATGCCGATCCTGGAGGCCTACAAGGCCAAGACGGTGATCGTCAACAAGCGCTCGATGGCGGCCGGGTATGCAGGGCTCGACAACGAGCTGTTCTACATGGACAAGACGATGATGGTGTTTGGGGACGCAAAGAAAGTCGTCGAGGACATGGTCAAGGCGGTGGAGTAGGGCTGGTGCTGGTACCCGAGCGAGCGCAGCGAACGACCCATCAAGCAACTCCCGCGGAGCCGGCCTTGCCGGGCCGCCGGGAGGCGCCCCTTGGGGGCCGAGCCCGGACATGAACAGTCCTGGGGGCTGTTCGTGCCTGGCGAGGGGTCGGGCCTCTGGCCCGGCGCGGCCTGCAAGGCAGGAGCGCTAGCGACTGGGGGGCTCATCCAGATCTACGTACTGGATGTTGATGTTCTTGATTTCGCTGAATTTCACGGCGAAGGTGTCGCCCGGGATCGGCGTCAGGAACTCCGGTTCGGCGGTGCCGGCGAAGTCGGGCACCACCCCGCGGAAGGCCGACGCCAGCACCAGCGCGTCGGGGGCCTTGGTCTTCTCGTCGAACGAGAAGTAGCTCAGGATGCCGCTGTACAGCACCGGCGATTCGCCGACCTGTACCAGCAGGTCGACCACCACCGTCCGCCCGGCCTGGTTCGAGCGGTTTTCGCCGGTCAGGATGTAGTGCCACGGCGGCTTGAAGCGCAGGAAGCGGTAGCGGATGTCCAGCGCGCGGCGATCGATCCACACATTGAGCGCGAGCCCGGCCGCCAGCGGCAGCGCGAAGATGCTGATGAAGTAAGCCGCGACGAACCACAGCGCGCCGCCGATCGCCGACTCGGCCGCGAGGTACGGCGCCGTCGCGTTGTTCAGCGTCAGCAGTGCGAAGAACTCGCGGTGCGCCGGCTGGCAGCCGCACAGGCCACCCGCCGCATGGATCGCCAGCAGCCACACCGTGTGCAGCACCGCCGACGCCAGCACCGCCGCGATCGCATGGCCGGTCATCGAGCCGGAGATCACCGGGATCTCGCCGTTGTCGCGGATCTTGCCGGTCACCGCCAGCACGAAGATCGCGCCCGGCAGGTAGATCAGCAACAGCAGGAAGGCCTGGAACGCGAAGTTCAAGATCGGGGGGCGACCGGCGGCGTGGCGGGCAGCACCTTCAGGCGGACGATGCGGCCGCGCTCGTCCTCGAGCTCGATGCGCCGGCCTTCGTCCTGCTGCGGGTGGCTCGCGATCAGCTGGCGCCGGTACTCCTGGCGCCGCTTCGGGTCGCTCAGCAGCGCACGCACCACCGGGTTGATGTTGACACTGGGCATGGGCTGAAATGTACGGTCAAACGCCGGGGCTTCAACCCGACGGCCCCGCCAGCACCGTGGCCACTTCGGCCGCCGAGCGCACGCCCAGCTTCGCGTACACCCGCGCCCGGTGCACCTCGACCGTCCGCACGGACACATGCAGCTCGTCGGCGATGACCTTGTTCAGCTTGCCGGCGGCCACGCGCAGCATCACCTCGTGCTCGCGCTCGGTCAGGCTCGACAGCCGCGCCTGCCGCTCGGCCGCCTGCGCGCCCTGGCGCTGCATCGCGGCATCGACCGCCAGCGCCTGCGCCACGCGGTCGGCCAGCGCGTTGTCGACGTACGGCTTCTCGAGGAAATCGAACGCGCCCTTCTTCAGCGCCTCGACCGCCATCGGGATGTCGCCATGCCCGCTCAAGAACAGCACCGGGTTGCGCAGGCCGCGCGCGATCAGCTCGTCGTGCAGCCGCGGGCCCGACATCGGCTCCATCCGGATGTCGAGCAGGAACACGCCGGGCAGCGGCCGCGGCGCGGCGTCCAGCGTCGCCAGCAGCGCCGGGCCGCTGCCGTGCGGCCGCACGTCGAGGCCGTGCGATGCCAGCAAGAAGCCGAGGGCGTCCAGCACCACCGCCTCGTCGTCGACCAGGTAGACCACACCCGCATTCATGCAGCGTCCTCCGCCGAGAGTTCCGAAGCCGCCAGGTTCACCGGCAGCGTCAGCGTGAACAAGGCGCCGCCATCGGGCGCATCGGTCGCATCGAACACGCCATGGTGCGCCTCGATGATCGAGCGGCAGATCGCGAGGCCCATGCCCATGCCTTCCACCTTGGTCGAGAAGAACGGCGCGCACAGCGCCTCGATGCCGAGCCCGCCGAGCCCGGGGCCGTTGTCGCGCACGTCGATGCGCACGAAGCGGCCATCGGCGCTCAGCGAGCTGCCGGCGACGATGCGGCGCTCGCCCGGCCGCTGCGCCAGCGCATCGCCGGCGTTGCGCACCAGGTTGATCACCACCTGCTCGATCAGCACCGCATCGGCGACGATCACCGGCAGCGCGGCATCGAGTTGCAACACCACCTGCACCTGCTGGCGCTGCAGCTCGCGGCGCAACAGCGCGACGCCGCCCTCGATCACCGCATTCAACGTGCACGGCTCCAGCCGCGGTTCGCGCCGCGTCAGGAATTCGCGGATGCGCTGCACGATCGCGCCGGCATGGGCGGCCTGCTCGCCGAGCCGCGTCAGCGCGCGCATCACCACCGGGTCGGGCGACGGCAGCTTGTGCATCGAATTCATCACGCCCGCGTTGTAGCTCGCGATCGCCGTCAGCGGCTGGTTCAGCTCGTGCGCCAGCGTCGAGGCCACCTCGCCCAGCATCGTCAGCCGGCCATGGTGGGCCATCGTCTCGGTCTGGCGGCGCTCGCGCTCCTCGAGCCGGCGCCGCTCGGTCATGTCGAGGATCGAGCCCATCCAGCCGATGTGCACGCCGCGCGCATCGACCAGCGGCGCCTCGAACACCATCACGTCGAAGAGGCGGCCGTCGCGGTGCCGCCAGCGCGCCTCGTAGCCTTCGCGCGGGGCCTGGCCGGCCATGTTGCGCAGGTGGCGCTGCATGATCTCCTCGTGCGAATCGGCCGGCCAGTACGGCATCGGCGGCAGCAGGCCGACCAGCTCGTGCGGCTCGTAGCCCACCATGTCGGCGAGCGTGCGGTTCACGTAGACGAGCCGGCCGTCGAGGTCGCGGGCGCGCAGGCCGACCGTCAGCGAATCCTCCATCGCCTGGCGCCACGCGGCCTCGGTGCGCCACGCCGCCTCGGCGCGCGACACGCCATGCATCTGCCGGCGCAGCATCCCCGTGATGGCCGCGATCAGCGCGACGAAGCCGGCCACCATCGCGACCGGCAGGCCGTGGTACCAGCGCGGCACCACGTCGCGTGCGACGAGTTCCAGGTAGCCGTCGGCCAACGCCGGCGCCATGCTGATGCGCCAGCTCTGGCGGCCGTCGATCGGCCGGTCTTCGGTGGTCGACGCGATCACCGCATCGAAGCTGTCGAGCAGCCGCACGTCGTACTTGCGGGCCAGCCACCACGGCACCGTCTGGCGCAGCATCTCGCCCGGCGAGTAGCGGGCCACCAGCGTGCCGCCGGACGCGAGCGGTGCCGACAGGTGGGCCGACAGGCCGGGGCCGCTGCGCGCGCCATCGGGGCCGTCGGGCAACTGCGCCACCAGCCGGTTGGCGGCGTCGATCCAGGTCAGGCTGATCCAGAAGCGGTGCAGGCCCTGCTGCGCCTCGGGCAGCGTCGCAAGCGCGGGTGCGGGCGCGCCGGCGCCGCGCTGGTCGAGCCGGGTCGCGACGTCCTTCAGCAGCAGCGTCTCGCGCTCGATGCGCGCGCTGGCTTGCGTCTCCAGCGACAGCGCATCGGAGACCAGCGCGAGCCGCTGTTCCTCCAGGTCGGCCTGTTCCGATGCGCGCAGCCACAGCAGCACGCCGGCCACGAACACCAGCGACAGCAGCAGCGGCAGCGCCCACAGGCCGCGCCGCAGCTTCGGCCGCGGCGGCAGCGCGAGCGCGGGGTGGCGGGGCGGATCGGCCGGTGCGGGCATGGCGCGAAGTCTAGGTTCGCGGGCCGCCGGCGTGCGAGCGGTGGCGTCGAAATGTGGAACTCCACAACTTCCCGCGCGCCGGGCCGCCGACCAGAATCCGGCCGCAGCACAGACCCCCGGAGACAAGACATGACGCAGTCCGCGAAGCTTTCCATGACGCGCCGCAGTGCGCTCGCCGCCGCCGCGCTGGCGGTGGCCGCCCCGAAGACGTTCGCGCAGGCGCCGATCGTCATCAAGTTCAGCCACGTCGTCGCCCCCGACACGCCGAAGGGCAACGGCGCGCAGCGCTTCAAGGAACTGGCCGAGAAGCGCAGCGGCGGCCGCGTGAAGGTGGATGTCTATCCGAACAGCCAGCTCTACAAGGACAAGGAAGAGATGGAGGCGCTGCAGCTCGGCTCGGTGCAGATGCTCGCGCCGTCGCTCGCCAAGTTCGGTCCGCTGGGCGTCAAGGAATTCGAGGTCTTCGACCTGCCGTTCATCTTCAAGGACCAGGCGGCGTTCCGCGCGGTGACCGAAGGGCCGGTCGGTGCCGAGCTGTTCAGGAAGCTCGAGCCGAAGGGCGTCAAGGGCCTCGCGTACTGGGACAACGGCTTCCACATCATGAGTGCCAACAAGCCGCTGCACAAGGTGGCCGACTTCAAGGGCCTGAAGATGCGCATCCAGAGCTCGAAGGTGCTCGACGCCGAGATGCGCGCGCTCGGCGCGGTGCCGCAGGTGATGGCCTTCAGCGAGCTGTACCAGGCGCTGCAGTCCGGCGTGGTCGACGGCTGCGAGGGCGTGCCGTCGAACTTCTACACGCAGAAGACCTACGAGGTGCAGAAGCACACGACGATCTCGAACCACGGCCACCTGGCCTATGCGGTGATCGTCAACAAGAAGTTCTGGGATGGCCTGCCGGCCGACCTGCGCACCATCCTCGAAGGCGCGCTGAAGGAGGCGACCGCGTTCGCCAACGACATGGCGACCAAGGAGAACATCGACGACCTCGAGAAGATGCGCGCGAGCGGCAAGACCACGATCTACACGCCGACGCCGGCCGAGCTCGACGAATGGAAGAAGGCGCTGATGCCGGTGCACAAGGAGATGGCGTCGCGCGTCGGCCAGTCGACCATCGACGCCGTGTACAAGGCGGCCGGCTTCGTGCCGGCGAAGTAGGCCGCCATGGTTGCGCCGGTGCTGCGGTCGGTGAACCGCTTCCTCGACCACCTCGAGGAATGGCTGATCGCTGCGCTGATGGGCGCGGCGACGCTGTTGATCTTCGTCGCCGTGGTGCACCGCTATGCGGCCGCCGCGCACTACCCGCCGGTGTTGCAGCCGGTGCAGGACTTCCTGCTCGGGCTGAACCTCAGCTGGGCGCAGGAGTTGTGCATCTACATGTTCGTCTGGATGGCGAAGTTCGGCGCGGCCTACGGCGTGCGCCACGGCACGCACGTCGGCGTCGACACGCTGGTGCGCGCGCTGCCGCCGCGGCAGGCACGCTGGCTGACCTTCATCGGACTCGCGGGCGGCGTGGTCTTCACCGCGACGGTCGGCACGATGGGCGCGGTGTTCGTCTGGGACAACGGCTTCCACCATGCGCTGTTCAGCATGTTCGGCTGGGATGTCGGCGACGTGCCCGAAGGCCCGACCTCGCCCGACCTGGAGGTGCCGACCTGGATCCCGTACGCCTGCATCCCGCTGGCGTCGTACCTGATGTGCTTCCGCTTCCTGCAGGTGATGTGGGCCTACTGGCGGCGCGGCGAGCTGCCGCACCACGAGATCGCGCATGTGGACGGGCTGGACGAGGCGGAGGCCGCGGCATGAATGCATTGATCATCTTCGGCCTGCTGGTGCTGCTGATGCTGACCGGCATGCCGGTCTCCATCGCGCTCGGCCTCACGGTGCTGGGCTTCTTCTTCGGCATGAC
Source organism: Rhizobacter sp. SG703 (assembly GCF_012275445.1). GTDB lineage: Bacteria > Pseudomonadota > Gammaproteobacteria > Burkholderiales > Burkholderiaceae_C > Rhizobacter. Next base: position 314,264 of record NZ_JAAZQK010000005.1, read on the forward strand.
GAACGAGCCGATCGCGTCGATCGGGCTCAAGCTGTTCTCGGGCCTCGAGAAGTTCGAGATCATGGCGATCCCGTTCTTCATCCTGGCCGGCAACTTCCTGACCAACGGGGGCGCGGCGCGGCGGATGATCCACTTCGCGTCGACGATGGTCGGGCACTTCTACGGCGGGCTCGGGCTCGCGGGCGTGCTGGCCTGTGCGCTGTTCGCGGCGATCTCGGGCTCGTCGGTGGCCACCGTGGTCGCGGTCGGCACCATCTTGCTGCCGGCGATGCAGAAGGCCGGCTACCCGAAGCGCTTCTCGGCCGGCGTCATCACCACGTCGGGCGCGTTGGGCATCCTGTTCCCGCCGTCGATCAACCTGGTGATCTTCTCGATCGCCACCAACGGCATGAACGCGACCGGGCCGGACGGCCAGCCGGTGGCCACCGCGTCGGTCGGCGACCTGTTCATCGCCGGCGTGCTGCCGGGGCTGCTGCTGTCGCTGCTGCTGGGCGTGACCACCTGGTACCGGGCGCGCAAGTACGACTACCCGCGGCTGCCGCGCGCCGGCTGGGGCGAGCGCTGGAAGGCCTTCCGCGAGGCGTTCTGGGGCATCGCGCTGATCGTCATCGTGATCGGCGGCATCTACTCCGGCATCTTCACGCCGACCGAGGCGGCGGCGATCGCGGCGGGATACGCCTTCGTGATCTCGGTGTTCATCTACAAGGACCTGAAGATCGCCGACGTGCCGAAGGTGCTGCGCAACGCGGCCGCGATGAGCTCGATGCTGCTGTACATCATCACCAACGCGGTGCTGTTCTCGTTCCTGCTGACCTCGGAGCAGATCCCGCAATCGATGGCGGCGTGGATGACCGGACAGGGCTTCGGCGTGGTGGTGTTCCTGCTGCTGGTCAACATCATCCTGCTGGTGGCCGGCAACTTCATGGACCCGTCGGCGATCGTGCTGATCATGGCGCCGATCCTGTACCCGGTGGCCTGCAAGCTGGGCGTGAACCCGATCCACCTGGGCATCCTGATGGCGGTGAACATGGAGGTCGGCATGTGCCATCCGCCGGTCGGGCTGAACCTGTACGTCGCGTCGGGCATCAGCAAGATGGGCATCACCGAGCTGACGGTCGCGGTGTGGCCGTGGCTGCTGACGATGATCGGGTTCCTGGTGCTGGTGACTTACTGGCCTGCGTTGTCGCTGACCTTGCCGCACCTGCTGGGGCACTGATCACATCGCGCCGCTACATCACCGCGCCGAATTGCCACGGCACGAATTCGTTCTGGCCGTAGCCGTGGCGTTCGCTCTTGGTCAGCTCGCCGGACGCGGTGGCCAGCATCTGCGCAAAGATCTGCTCGCCGAGCGAGGCCACGGTGGCGCTGCCGTCGACGATGCTGCCGCAGTTGATGTCGATGTCGTCCTGCTGGCGCAGCCACAGCGCGGTGTTGGTCGACAGCTTCAGCGACGGTGACGGCGCGCAGCCGTAGGCCGAGCCGCGGCCGGTCGTGAAGCAGATCAGGTTGGCGCCGCCGGCGACCTGGCCGGTCGCGCTGACCGGGTCGTAGCCGGGCGTGTCCATGAAGACGAGGCCATGCGCGGTCACCGGCTCGGCGTATTCGCACACGTCGACCAGGTTGGTGGTGCCGCTCTTCGCGATCGCGCCCAGCGATTTCTCGAGGATGGTGGTCAGCCCGCCGGCCTTGTTGCCGGCCGACGGGTTGTTGTCCATCTCGGCATGGTTGCGCGCGCAGTGGTCTTCCCACCAGCGCAACCGCGCGAGCAGCTTGTCGGCGACGGCGGGCGACACCGCGCGCCGCGTCAGCAGGTGTTCGCCGCCGTAGATCTCCGGCGTCTCCGACAGGATCGCGGTGCCGCCATGGCGCACCAGCAGGTCGACCGCCGCGCCGAGCGCCGGGTTCGCGCTGATGCCGGAGTAGCCGTCGGAGCCGCCGCACTGCAGGCCGACGCACAGGTGGCTGGCGCTGACCGGCTCGCGGCGCGTGCGGTTCGCGTCGGGCAGCATCTGGTGGACCAGCGCGATGCCGCGCGCCACTGCCTTCGCGGTGCCGCCGGCGTCCTGGATGTTGTAGCTGTGCAGGCGCGGGCCGTCGACCAGCCCGATGCCGGCGATCTGGTTGGTCTCGCAGCCGAGGCCGACCACCAGCAGCGCGGCGAAGTTCGGATGCCGTGCATAGCCGGCCAGCGTGCGGCGCAGCACCTGCAGCGGCTCGCCTTCGCTGTCGGTCGCGCAGCCGGCACCGTGCGTCAGCGCGACCACACCGTCGACGTTCGGGAACGCGGCCAGCGCCTCGGGGCGGATGTCGCGCCGGAAGTGGTCGGCGATCGCGCGCGCGACGGTGGCCGAACAGTTCACCGAGGTCAGGATGCCGATGTAGTTGCGCGTCGCGACGCGGCCGTCGGCGCGCACGATGCCCTGGAACGTGGCCGGGGTCTCGACGAAGGCGGTCGGGCGCGCGTCGACGCCGACGGCCGGGTCGCGCTCGAAGCTCGAGAACTCCAGGTTGTGCGTGTGCACATGCTGGCCGGCCGCGATCGGCTGGCGCGCGATGCCGATCACCTGGTTGTAGCGGCGCACCGGCGAGCCGGCGGCGATGTCGCGCACCGCGAGCTTGTGGCCGGGCGGGATCAGGCCGCTGACGGTGATGCCCTCGGCCTCGATGCGCGTGCCCGACACCAGCTGCCGCCGCGCGATGACGACGTCGTCGGCAGGGTGGATGCGGAGGGTGGGGGCATCAGCCACAGGACTACCCTTCGATCAACTCCGGATTCCACGCATGCACCGTCTGCTGCTGCTCGCCGAGCCCCTGAATGCCAAGGCGCATCTTGTCGCCCGGCTTCAGGAACAGCTGCGGCTTCTGCCCCATGCCGACGCCCGGTGGCGTGCCGGTGCTGATCAGGTCGCCCGGGTGCAGCGTCATGAAGCGGCTGACGTAGCTGACCAGGTGCGCCACGTTGAACACCATCGTCTTCGTGCTGCCGTTCTGGAAGCGCTTGCCGTTGACCTCCAGCCACATCGCGAGGTTCTGCGGATCGGGCACCTCGTCCTTCGTGACCAGCCACGGGCCGACCGGGCCGAAGGTGTCGCAGCCCTTGCCCTTGTCCCAGGTGCCGCCGCGCTCCAGCTGGTACTCGCGCTCCGACAGGTCGTTGACGACGCAGAAGCCGGCCACGTGGTCCAGCGCGTCCGCCTCCGTCACATAGCGCGCCGTGCTGCCGATCACGACGCCGAGCTCGACCTCCCAGTCGCTCTTCAGCGAATTCTTCGGCAGCACCACCGCATCGTTGCAGCCGATCACCGCGCTGATCGCCTTCATGAAGATCACCGGTTCGGCCGGCACCGGCTGGCCGGATTCGGCCGCGTGGTCGGCGTAGTTCAGGCCGATGCAGATGAACTTGCCGAGCCCCGACCACGGCGGCGCGGTGCGCCCCGGCTGCGCGACCAGCGGCAGCGTCGCCGGGTTCAGCTCGTGCAGGCGCTTCAGGCCGTGCGGCGACAGCGTCGCGGCATTGATGTCGGCGAGCACGCCGGACAGGTCGCGCAGGTTGCCGTCGGCATCGACCAGCGCAGGTTGCTCGGAGCCCTTCGGGCCGTGGCGCATCAGTTTCATGGGCGTCTCTTTCAGTGCTGCTTCAGTTGGACCAGCCGCCGTCGATCACCTGGGCGGTGCCGGTGGTGAACCCCGACTCGTCGGACGCAAGATACACCGCCAGCGCGGCGATCTCGGCGGTGCTGCCGACACGGCCGATCGGCTGCCGGGCGACGAACGCCGCCTCGACCTGCGCCACCGTCTGCCCGCTGGCCGATGCCTGCGCCTCGATGCGCTGGCGCAGCGACGGCGACTCGACGGTGCCCGGGCAGATCGCGTTGCAGCGGATCCCCTTCGCGACGAAGTCCGCCGCGACCGACTTGGTCAGGCCGATCACCGCGGCCTTCGTCGTGCCGTAGACGAAGCGGTTCGGCGCGCCCTTGATGCTGCCGGCCACCGACGCGACGTTGATGATCGAGCCGCCCGCGCCGGCCGCCAGCATCGCCGGCAGCGCCGCGCGGATCGTGCGGTACATCGAGCGCACGTTGAGGTCGAACGAGAAGTCCCAGGCCGCGTCGTCGCAATCGAGGATGGTGCCGGCATGCACGAAACCGGCGCCGTTGAAGAGCACCTGCAGCGGCCCGAGCCCGGCCACCAGCGACTGCACCGCCGCGCCGTCGCGCACGTCGAGGTGCTGCGCGGTGATGCCCGGGATGCGCGACAGCTCGGCCAGCGCCGCATCGTTGATGTCGGTCGCGATCACGCGCGCCCCTTCGCGCGCGAAGGCCTCGGCGGTGGCGCGCCCGATCCCCTGGCCGGCCGCGGTGACGAGGGCGGTCTTGCCGGCCAGCCGTGGGGTCGTCGAAAGAGTCATGGAGGTTTCCGGTGGGTCACAATGGATTGGTCTGGTGGTCTGACCAATCCGCCGAAAGCGTACGGGAAGCCTCCAGGAGCGTCAATCGTGTCGCACCCCAACTCCATCGCACTTCAGGTGAAACACCTTAGGGGTCGTGCGAAGGGCATGGGACAGAATCGCCCGTTCGTTTCCGGAGACCCCAGATGGATAAGACTTGGCTCAAGCAGTACCCCAGCGGGGTGCCGGAGCAGATCGATGTCGAGCAGTACACGTCGCTCACCGCGCTGATCGACGAAAGCCTGAAGAAGTACGCCGACCTGCCCGCCTACAAGTTCATGGGCAAGGTCTTCACGTTCCGCCAGGTCGACGAGGCCTCGCGCGCGTTCGCCGCCTACCTGCAGGCGCTCGGCCTCGAGAAGGGCGACCGCGTCGCGATCATGATGCCCAACGTGCCGCAGTACCCGATCGCGGTCGCCGGCATCCTGCGTGCCGGCATGGTGGTGGTCAACGTCAACCCGCTGTACACGCCGCGCGAGCTGGAGCACCAGCTGAAGGACTCCGGCTCGAAGGCGATCCTGATCATCGAGAACTTCGCCGCGACGCTGCAGGCCTGCCTGGCCGCGGTGCCGACGAAGAAGATCATCCTCGCGACGATGGGCGACATGCTCGGGTTCCCGAAGGGGCTGATCGTCAACTACGTCGTGCGCAACGTGAAGAAGCTGGTGCCGGCCTTCGAGCTGCCCGGCGCGGTGCCGTACAACGACGCGATCGCCAGCGGCCGCCGCGCGACGCTGAAGCCGCCCACGCTGAAGCTCGACGACATCGCGGTGCTGCAGTACACCGGCGGCACCACCGGCGTCAGCAAGGGCGCGGTGCTGCTGCACCGCAACCTGGTGGCCAACACGCTGCAGGCCGAGGCCTGGTACCAGCCGGCGATGCGCAAGGTGCCGAGCGGCACGCAGATCATGTCGGTGTGCGCGCTGCCGCTGTACCACATCTTCGGCTTCACCTCGAACATGATGCTGTCGATGCGCACCGGCGGCTGCAACCTGCTGATCCCGAACCCGCGCGACATCCCGGGGGTGTTCAAGGAGCTGGCGAAGCAGCCGTTCCACAGCCTGCCGGCGGTCAACACGCTGTTCAACGCGATGGCCAACCACGCGCTGTTCAACACCGTCGACTGGAGCCACCTGAAGATCTCGGTCGGCGGCGGCATGGCGGTTCAGCAGGCCACGGCCAAGCTGTGGCTCGAGAAGACCGGCTGCCCGATCTGCGAAGGCTACGGCCTGTCGGAGACCTCGCCGTCGGCCACCTGCAACCCGACCGACAGCACCGCCTACACCGGCACCATCGGGCTGCCGCTGCCGTCGACCGAGCTCGCGCTGCTCGACGACGACGGCCGCGAGGTGCCGCTGGGCACGCCCGGCGAGATCGCGATCCGCGGGCCGCAGGTGATGGCCGGCTACTGGCAGCGCCCCGACGAGACCGCGAAGGTGATGACGGCCGACGGCTTCTTCCGCACCGGCGACATCGGCACGGTGGACGGCAACGGCTACTTCAAGATCGTCGACCGCAAGAAGGACATGATCCTGGTCAGCGGCTTCAACGTCTACCCGAACGAGGTCGAGGACGTGGTCACCCAGATGCCGGGCGTGCTCGAATGCGCCGCGATCGGCGTGCCCGACGCGAAGGCCGGCGAGGCGGTGAAGCTGGTGATCGTGCGCAAGAACCCGGCGCTGACCGAGGCCGAGGTGCGGGCGTACTGCGAGGCCAACATGACCGGCTACAAGCGGCCGAAGGTGGTGGAGTTCCGCACCGAGCTGCCGAAGAGCCCGGTCGGCAAGATCCTGCGCCGTGAACTGCGCGACAAGACCTGACGCTGCGCTGGACGAGCGCCCCGCAGACGGCGCCATGCTGATAAATTCGGGCCGCGGCGGGACTGCCGCGCCGCGCCCCTGGGAGAGCTCTGGTGATCTGGACCAAAACTGACGCGGGACGCATCGAGATGACGGCCCGCACGCGCGTCAAGGAACGGGCGCAGCGCAACCTGCTGCTGCTGATCGACGGTGCGAAGTCCGAGGAGATGCTGCTCGCCAACGTGGTCGGCGTGACGATCGAGGACTTCCGCGCGCTCGAGGCGCTGGGCCTGATCGCGCCGGTGTCGGGCAGCGGCAGTTCGCGGCTCCATGCGCCGGCGGCAGCGGCGCCGGCAGCCGCACCGGCGGCACCGGGCGTCGGCACGCCGGTCGACCCGGGCGAGCTCGACTATGCGAAGTTCACTGCCACGCTGACGCAGATGATCTCCAGCGAGCTCGGCCTGCGCGGCTTCACGCTGACGCTGGCGGTCGAGAAGGCCAGCACGATCGAGGAGCTGCGCGACGTCGCCGACCGCACGATCGAGCAGATCCGCTCGCGCAAGGGCGAACCGGCGGCGCACAAGGCGCGCCGCCTGCTGTACGGCGGCTGAGCTGGCGCAAGACCCGGCGCGCCCGCTGTGGCGCAGCGTGTTGCGGCTGACCGTGCGGCCGCTCTGGCGCGTGCTGCGCGGCTTGCTGCTGGTGCTGGCGGCGGTCGTGCTGTTCATCGAGGAATGGGGCTGGCGCCCGCTGACGGCCTTCGTCGGGCGGCTCGCGCAGTGGCCGCCGCTCGCGCGTGCCGAGGCGCGGGTGCGCAACGCCCCGCCGCGCGTCGCGCTGCTGCTGTTCCTGCTGCCGGCGGTCGCGCTGTTCCCGATCAAGGTGCTCGCGCTGTGGGTCATTCACCGCGGCCACGCGCTGCTCGGCATCACGGTGATCGTCGTCGCGAAGCTGCTCGGCACCGCGATCGTCGGGCGGCTGTTCATCCTGACCGAATCGCAGCTGATGCGCTTCGCGTGGTTCGCGCGCGCGCTCGGCTGGTGGCGCACGACGAAGCTGCGCGTGATGGACGCGCTGCGCCGCTCGGCCGCATGGCGCGGCGCGCGCCGGCTGAAGACGCGCTGGCGGGTCTGGCGGCGGCGCTTTCGTGGTGTCGACGAGCCGGAAGCCTGAAGCGCAGCTGGCACACTCGCGCCATGCCGCCCCGTTTCCATGTGGCCGCGCCGATGCAGGCCGGCCTTGAATTGAGCCTTCCGCCCGGCGCCGCGCGCCATGTGCAGGTGCTGCGCCTGCAGCCCGGCGATCCGCTGACGCTGTTCAACGGCGAGGGCGGCGAGTGGCAGGCCGATGTCGTCCGGATGGGCCGCAGCGACGTGAGCGTGCGGCTGAATGCTCACGTCGCGATCGACCGCGAACTGCCGATCCAGGTCACGCTCGCGCTCGGCATGCCGGCCAACGAGCGCATGGATGCGCTGGTCGAGAAGGCGACCGAGCTCGGTGTTGCAGCCATTCAGCCGCTGATGACCGAGCGCTCGGTGCTGCGCCTGAGCGGCGAGCGCGCCGACAAGAAGCTGGCCCATTGGCAGGGCGTCGCGGCCGCGGCCAGCGAGCAGTGCGGGCGCACCCGCGTGCCGGTGCTTGCGCCGGTGCGCAGCCTCGCCGACTGGCTGCGCGGCCTGCCGCCGGCCGGCGGCGGCCGCTTCGTGCTGAGCCTGCGCACGTCCGGGCCGCTGCAGGCGGGCCCCGGTGGGGCGCTGACCTTCCTGAGCGGCCCCGAGGGCGGGCTCAGCGAGGCCGAGGAGGCGGCAGCCGCCGCGGCCGGCTTCGTGCCGGCGAGCCTCGGCCCGCGCGTGCTGCGCGCCGACACCGCGCCGCTCGCGGTGCTGGCGCACCTCGGGCTGTCGGGCGGCGGCTGACGCAGGTCGGTGCCGCGGGTGGCCGAGCGGCCTTGTGGCCGACACGAGGCGCGCCCACAATCGCGTTCCCACTGCAAGGAGCACCTCATGGGACTGCTGGATTCCGTGGTCGGCATGGTGACCGGCCAGAGCGACCCGATGGGCCAGGGCGGCGGCAACCACGCAGCGCTGATCGCCGCGGTGGTGTCGATGCTGAACGCGAACGGCTCGGGCGGCGGGCTCGCTGACCTGATCGCGCGCTTCGAGCAGGGTGGGCTCGGCTCGGTGATCGGCTCGTGGGTGTCGACCGGGCACAACCTGCCGATCTCGGCCGAGCAGCTGCAGAGCGTGCTCGGTTCGGGCCAGCTCGCGCAGGTCGCCGAGCAGCTCGGGCTGTCGCACGGCGAGGCGGCCGCGCAGTTGTCGCGGGTGCTGCCGCAGGTGGTCGATCACCTGACGCCGAACGGGCAGCTGCCCGCTGACGCCGAAGGCGGTGACATCGGGAGCCTGATCGGCAGCCTGCTGAGACGCTGATCCGTCGCCCGGATGGGCATCCCGGGCGACGTCAGCGCGCCGAGCCGGCCACCAGGTCGAAGCGGAACAGCCGGCACTCGATCGGGCCGTTCCACATCGGCACGCGCTTCGACTCCTTCAGGCGCATCGCGCCGGGCAGCTTCATGTCCGGGCTCAGCACATAGGCGGTCCAGCCGCCGTCGTGCTGCGTGTACGCGCGCTTCCAGTGCGCCGACAGGCGCGGGAAGAAGTCGGCGGCCAGCGCCTTGTTGTCGCCGTCAGGCTCGTCGCGCGACGTCGCCGACGCGCGTGCCTTGCCGGCCACCTCGATGCGCTCGCCATACGGCGGGTTGATCATCAGCGTGCCGGGCAGGCCGGCCGGCAGCGCGGGCGCCGGCCGTTCCAGCGCATCGCCGCCGTTGAACTGGATCGCGTCCTCGACCCCGGCGCGCTGCGCATTGCGGCGTGCGAAATCGACCATCCGGAACGACACGTCGCTCGCATGGATCGGCACCGCGCTCGCATGGATGCGCGACTGCGCATGGCTCTTCACGCGCTGCCACTGCGCGCGCATCTCGGCATCGGCAAACGGCAACAGCCGCTCGAACGCGAAGCGCCGCTTCAGCCCGGGCGCGATGCCGCAGGCGATCTGCGCGGCCTCGATCGCGATGGTGCCCGAGCCGCAACACGGGTCGTGCAGCGCACCGCCGGCCTCGGGCGTGCCGCGCCAGCCGGCGGCGGCCAGCATCGCGGCGGCCAGCGTCTCCTTCAGCGGCGCATCGCCCTTGTCCTCTCGCCAGCCGCGCTTGAACAGCGGCTCGCCCGAGGTGTCGACGTACAGCGACGCCCGCGCCTCGCCGACGTGCAGCAGCAGCGGCAGGTCGGGGTGGCGGGTGTCGACGCTCGGGCGCGTGCCGGTGGCCTCGCGCAGCTGGTCGCAGACCGCGTCCTTGATGCGCAGCGCGGCGAAGTTCAGGCTGCGCAGCGGGCTGCGGTGCGCGGTGGTGTCGACGCGCAGCGTGTGCTCCGGCGTGATCCATTGCTGCCAGTCGACGCCGCGGGCGAGTTCGTACAGGTCGTGCTCGTCGCGGTACGGCCCTTCGGCCACCTCGGCCAGCACGCGCTGCGCGAGCCGGCACTCGAGGTTCAGCGTCATCACTTCGAGCGGGTCGCCGTCGAGCGCGACGCCGCCGCGACCGGCATGCACCTTCGCGGTCGGCAGGATGCGCAGCACCTCTTCTTCAAGGAGCGCTTCGACGCCCGCGGCACAGGGCAGGAACAGGGGCAGGGCGCACATCGGGGATTGAGTTCAGAGTGAGGCTTCGGCTCAGAGCGATTTGCGGAGGTTCGCCGGCGCGATCTTCAGCGCCTCGCGGTACTTGGCCACCGTGCGCCGCGCGACCTGGATGCCCTGCTCTTCGAGCATGTGGCTCAGCTGGCTGTCCGACAGCGGCTTGACCGGGTCCTCGGCACTCACCAGCTGCTTGATCAGCGCCCGCACCGCGGTGCTCGACGCGTTGCCGCCGGCCTCGGTGTTCAGCGACGACCCGAAGAAGTACTTCAGCTCGAAGGTGCCGAACATCGTGGCCATGTACTTGGCCGTCGTCACGCGCGAGATGGTCGACTCGTGCAGGCCCAGCTCGTCGGCGATCTCGCGCAGCACCAGCGGCTTCATCGCGATCTCGCCGTGCGTGAAGAAGCTCTTCTGCCGCTCGACGATGGCCTGCGACACGCGCTGGATGGTGTCGAAGCGCTGCTGGATGTTCTTCATGAACCAGCGCGCTTCCTGCAGCCGCGAGCTCAGCGCGCTGCCGCCGCCGGCCCCGCGGCCCTGGCGGATCGCCTGCGCATAGAGGTCGTTGATGCGCAGCTTGGGCATCACGTCCGGGTTCAGCACGACCTTCCAGTTGCGGCCCGATTTCTGCACGATCACGTCGGGCACGATGATGTTGGCTTCGGCGCGCGCGAACGGGCGACCCGGCTTCGGCTCCAGCGCGACGATCAGCGTCTGCGCTTCCTTGATGAGCTCCTCGTCGGCACCGGTCGCCGCCATCAGCTTCTTCATGTCGCGGCGCGCCAGCAGGTCGAGGTGCTGCTTGCAGATGATGATCGCGATCATCTGCGCCTCGCAGCGCTCCTGCGCACGCAGCTGCAGCGTCAGGCATTCGCCGAGGTTGCGGGCGCCGACGCCCAGCGGCTCCATGTTCTGCAGCCACTTCAGCGCGCACTGCAGGCGCTCGAGGATCTCTTCCTGCTGCTCGGGGTCGGCGGCCAGTTCGGCGGCGATCTCCTCCAGCGGGTCGGCAAGGTAGCCGTCGTCGTCCAGCGACTCGATCAGCACGGTGATCGCGGCGGCGTCCTCGGCGCTGACGCGCATGCCGAGCAGCTGTTCGCGCAGGTGTTCCTGCAGGCTGGGGGCCTGCGGGTTGCGGTCCTGGCCGTCGAAGTCGTCGTCGGCATTGCTGCCGCTGCCGGCCGCGCTGGGCGTCTCGCGGATGCCGTCGAAATCGTCGCGCTCGGTGCCGTTCTCCCAGTCCTCGCGCTCGGTCGCGCCGAACTCGGCACTGTCGACGCCGGCGGCCTCGTCGGGCGCGCTGTCGGCCGAGCTTTCGCTGGCCGAGCTGCTGTCGGCCTCGCGTTCGGCATTGCGCTCCGACACCGTCAGGCGCTCGACCATCGGCTCGGTCGCGCCGGCTTCTTCCTGCTCGGCTTCGAGGAAGGGGTTCTGCTCCAGCATCTGCTCGACTTCCTGGTGGAGTTCGAGCGTGGACAGCTGCAGCAGCCGGATCGACTGCTGCAGCTGCGGCGTCAAGGCCAGGTGCTGCGACAGGCGGACCTGAAGAGAGGGCTTCATGTCGTCAGCCCCTTACATGCGGAAGTGTTCGCCGAGGTAGACCTTTCGCACATCGGCGTTGTCGACGATCTCGGCCGGCGTGCCCTCGGTGAGCACGCGCCCCTCGCTGATGATGTACGCGCGATCGCAGATGCCCAGCGTTTCGCGCACGTTGTGGTCGGTGATCAGCACACCGATGCCACGGCTTTTCAGGAACCCGATGATGCGCTGGATCTCGATCACCGCGATCGGGTCGACGCCGGCGAACGGCTCGTCCAGCAGGATGAAGCGCGGCTGCGTGGCCAGCGCCCGGGCGATCTCGACGCGCCGGCGCTCGCCGCCCGACAGCGCCGGTGCCGGGCTGTCGCGCAGCTTCTCGATGCTCAGGTCGTTCAGCAGGTCGCCGAGCAGCTTGTCGACGGTGGCCTTCGGCAGCTCCTTGCCGTCGGGGCCGCGCTGCAGCTCGAGCACCGCGCGGATGTTCTCCTCGACGGTCAGCTTGCGGAAGATCGAGGCTTCCTGCGGCAGGTAGCTCAGGCCCAGGCGCGAGCGCTGGTGGATCGGCAGGCGCTCGACCCGCTGGCCGTCGATCAGGATCTGGCCGTCGTCGGCGCGGACCAGGCCGACGATCATGTAGAAGCTGGTGGTCTTGCCGGCGCCGTTCGGGCCGAGCAGTCCGACGACCTCGCCGCTGCGCACCGACAGCCGCACGTCCTTGACCACCTTGCGGGCGCCGTAGGTTTTCTGCAGGCCGATGGCTTCGAGCCGGCTGGCGTCGGACGGCATCGCGGAGGGAGAGACCGGCACGGCGCTCAACGGCGTGCTCCCGGCGCGGGTTGAACTGCGGGCTGCGAGGCGGCTTGCGACGCCGCCTCGGCGGCGGCCGGCGTGCCTTCCTTCGGCGTGAACACGTAGCGCACGCGGCCGGTCGGGTTGGCCGGGGTCACCGCGGCGCTGCCGCCGGCCACGGTGAACAGCTCGGCCGTGCCGTCGTAGGTGATCAGCGCGCCGGTCACCTCGTCGGCCACCGCGGTGCCGCGCAGGCGCCGCACCGAGGCCTTGTTGACGAAGCGGATGGTGTCGAGCTTGCTGTCGAACTCGAGGCGCTCGGCCTCGCCCTCGACGAATTCGTTCACGCCTTCGCGCTTCTGGCGGAAGCTGGCCGGCTGGGTCGGCGTGCCGACCGCGATGGCCGACTGGTAGCCGTCGGCGCTTTCACGCACTTCGATGCGCGCCGCCTTGATCAGCATCGTGCCCTTGGTGACGACGACGTTGCCGTTGAAGACCACCAGCTGGTTGATCAGGTCGACCTTGCCGGGCTGGTCGGATTCGACCTCCATCTTCTTCAGCCGGTCGGCCCGTTCGGCCTGGGCCGGCAGCGCTGCGGCAAGCAGGCAGCCGGCGGCGACAAGCGCCAGGCGGCAGCGGAACAACGAGGAGGTGTAGGTAAGTGGAGTCATTGCGGCATGAAACTTGCAGGCCATTCTAGCCACAGTTTCACGCCGCCGGGGTTACGAGATGAAGTCGGCGTTGCACCGACTTCGGGCGCTCAACCGCCGGTGCGCGACTTCTGGATCAGGAAGTCGGTGACCTGCAGCATCCGCTCGTTGGTGCCGGCCAGCGACCCCGACGTGAAGTAGCGGCCGTTGATGCCCAGGGCCGGTACGCCGTCGAGCTTGTAGCCCTCGGCCAGTTTGGCCGCCTGCTTGGTCTTGGTCTGCGTCGAGAACGAGTTGTAGGCTTCGAGGAACTTGGCGCTGTCGATGCCGTTCTTGGCCATGAACGCGGCGATCTCGTCGGGCTTGTCGAGGCGGGCGTGCTCGTTGTGGATCGCGTAGAAGACCTTGCGGTGCATCGCCTCGACCTTGCCCATCGATTCGAGCGCGTAGAAGATCTTCTGGTGCGCGACGAAAGGCTCGTCGCGGAAAGCGACCGGCACGCGGCGGAACACCACGTCGGCCGGCAGCTTCTTCTGCCAGGCGTCGAGTGCCGGCTCGAAGGCGTTGCAGTGCGGGCAGCCGTACCAGAAGAATTCCACCACCTCGATCTTGCCCGGCGTGGCCGGCGACACCGGCTGGGCGAACTTGACGTAGTTGGTGCCTTCGACCGGAGCGGCGCCTTGCGCCAGGGCGCCGGTGCTGGTCGAAAGGGCGAGGGTGCCCAGGCTTGCTCCAACCAACTGTGCCGAGAAATCGCGACGGTTCATGTTCAGTGTTCCAAAGTGGTAAGGGTCAACGACGAGCGGTGGAGTCGGTGTCGGATGCGAAAGTTCAGGGCCGTTGCCGAACCCCGGCCAGTTCTTCACTTCTTTACTTCTGCACGCGGACCAGCGCCGATTCCACGCCCACGCCATCCAGTTTTTCCTTCGCCAGGTCGGCATCTTCCTTCTTGTCGTAGGGGCCGAGGCGCACCCGGAACATCGTGCGGCCGGCCTGCTCACGTTCGGTGATCTTGGCCTGCAGGCCCATCATCGCCAATTTGGCGCGTTGCTGCTCGGCATCCTCGACGCGGCCGAAAGCGCCTGCCTGGACGAAGTAGCTCAACGCATCCGAGCCGGGTTTGGTGGACGTGACCACCGGCGCCGGCGGCGTGGCCGCTGCCGGGGCGGCCGTGGTGCTCGCGGCCCGGCCTTCGAGGATCGCCGCCGGGTCGCGGCGCGAGGTGCTGGCGGCCGGCGTCGACACGACGGGCGGTGCACCGGTCGGGACGGACGGCGGGAAGGCCGGGGCGGGCGCCGCCACGACGCCGCTGGCGGCCTGGCTGCCCATGCGCACCGGCACCTTGCCCGACAGCGAGCCGTTCGGGTCCCAGTTCTTGTTCTTCTCGGCCTCGGCCGCGTCCTGTTCGGCCGTTCGCTGCGGCACCTTGTTGATGAAGGGCACCGGCACCTTCGCGATGTACAGCGCGACGCCCAGCGCAAGCGCCAGGCCGATCAGCAGCCCGACGATCAGGCCCAGGACGAAACCGCCACGTTGGCTTTTCATGACAGCCCCTCGCCGGATGAGTACATCCGCCGATCCCCCGAGGGGATGCCGGCCGGCTTCGCGTTCAATCGCATTGACATGTGTTCGCTCCATTACATCCGGTCGGGGGCGGCCACGCCCAGCACCTGCAGCGCATTGCGCAGCACCTGGGCGGTGGCGGCCAGCAGCGCGAGGCGGGCGCGCGTCAGGCTGGGGTTGTCTGTCACCAGGAAACGCTCGGCTGCGTAATAGCTGTGGAAGGCGCTGGCGACGTCGCGCAGGTAGAACGTGACGTCGTGCGGCGCCAGGTCGGCCGCGGCATGCGTCAGCATGTCGGGGTATTCGGCCAGCTTCAGCAGCAGCGCGGCCTCGGTCGGTGCGGCGAGCAGCGACAGGTCGGCGCCCTTCAGCGCGTCGAGGTCGCCGCCATGCTCGGCCACCCAGTCGCGCAGCACCTTGCTGATGCGCGCATGGGCGTACTGCACGTAGAACACCGGGTTCTCGTCGTTCTGCTTCAGCGCCAGGTCGACGTCGAAGGTGAACTCGGTGTCGGCCTTGCGGCTGATCATGAAGAAGCGCACCGCGTCGCGGCTGGTCCAGTCGATCAGGTCGCGCAGCGTCACGTAGCCGCCGGCGCGCTTGGAGATCTTCACCTCCTCGCCGCCGCGCATCACCGTGACCATCTTGTTCAGCACGTAGTCGGGGTAGTCGGCGGGGATGTTCTCGCCAACGCCCTGCAGCCCGGCGCGCACGCGCGCGATGGTGCCGTGGTGGTCGGTGCCCTGGATGTTGACCACCTTCGTGAAGCCGCGCTCCCACTTGTTGAGGTGGTACGCGACGTCGGGCACGAAGTAGGTGTAGGTGCCGTCGGACTTGCGCATCACGCGGTCCTTGTCGTCACCGTAGTCGGTGCTGCGCAGCCACAGCGCGCCGCCGTCCTCGAAGGTCTTGCCGGCGGCCTTCAGCTTGGCCACCGTCTGCTCGACCCGGCCGCTGCCGTACAGGCTGGACTCGAGGAAGTAGTTGTCGAAGCGCACGCCGAAAGCCTGCAGGTCAAGATCCTGCTCGTGCCGAAGGTAGGCCACCGCGAACTGGCGGATGCTGTCGAGGTCGTCGGGGTCGCCCGATGCGGTGAACTCGCGGTCGTCCGATTTCACGGTCTTCTTCGCGAGGAAGTCGGCCGCGATGTCGGCGATGTACTCGCCGTTGTAGGCCGACTCCGGCCAAGCCGCGTCGCCCGGCTTCAGGCCCTTGATGCGAGCCTGCGTGGTGGCGGCCAGCGTCGCGATCTGCACGCCGGCGTCGTTGTAGTAGAACTCGCGCGTGACCTGCCAGCCCTGCGTGTCGAGCAGGCTGCAGATCGCATCGCCCAGCGCGGCCTGACGGCCGTGGCCGACATGCAGCGGGCCGGTGGGGTTGGCCGAGACGAACTCCACCATCACGCGGCGATCGATCGGCGGCTGCTTGCCGAAGCCGGCACCGGCCGCCAGGATCTCGCCGATCACCGACTGCTTCGCGGCCGCCTTCAGGCGCAGGTTGATGAAGCCGGGACCGGCGATCTCGAGCGCCTCGACATGGCGCTGCACCGCGGGCTGCCGGTTCAGCGCGTCGATCAGCGCCTGGGCCAGTTCGCGGGGGTTCTTCTTCAGCGGCTTGGCCAGCTGCATCGCGAGGGTGACCGCGAAGTCGCCGTGCGATGCCTGCTTGGGCGATTCGAACGCAATCGGCACGCTGCTGCCGGGGTGGACATCGGCAACCGCCGCGGCCAGCGCCTGCAGCAGTTCCTGTTTGGCTTGGATCATGGCGGCGATTCTAAGTGGCGCCTCCGGGGTGGCGCGCAGAGGGCGGGCCGAGCGCCGGGCCGCTCCCGAGCCGGCCCGCCGTCCCCCTGGGGACCGACCGGTGTATTCCACCGGGCGAGGGACACCGTGCACGGATTAGCACTCACTTTGGTGTTCAATTTGGCACACTGGTGTCGAGCGACGGTGCCAAGATGGCACTCTCGGCCTCCAGGCCCTTCGGCATCCCGGTGCCGACAACGCATCACCCATGAGTCTTCCGCTCGCCACCTCCGAACCCCATGCCGTCTCGGGCCTGCCGTTGCCGGCCCAGGTCGGCAAGTACCCGGTGCTGCGCCGGCTCGGCGAAGGGGCGACCAGCGAGGTGTTCCTCGCGCGCGACGAGTTCCACCAGCGCGACGTCGCGATCAAGCGGGTGCGCCTGGGGGCGGTGAACGACCCGAACGACGGCCGCTTCTTCGAGCGCTTCTTCGCCGCCGAGGCCGCGCTGGTCGGCCGGCTGCAGCACCCGAACGTGGTGCAGATCTTCGACGCGGTGGCCGACTCCAACGAGCCCTATCTGGTGATGGAGTACGTGTCGGGCCACACGCTGCGCCAGTACTGCCGCGCCGACCAGTTGCTGCCGCTGGAGCTGATCGTCGAAATCGGCTTCAAGTGCGCGATGGCGCTCGGCTACGTGTTCCGCCAGGGGCTGGTGCACCGCGACGTGAAGCCGGCCAACATCCTCGCGGTGATCACCAACGGCAGCATCACCGACGTGAAGGTCACCGACTTCGGCAGCGTGCTCAACATGTCGGCCGAGACGACCCAGGTCTACCGCGTCGGCTCGCTCGCCTACATGGCGCCCGAGCAGCTCGACGGCGCCTCGCTCGACAGCCGGGCCGACATGTACTCGCTCGGCGCGGTGCTGTACCACCTGATCGCCGGCCGGCCGCCGTTCGACGCGCCGTCGCAGTCGGCGATGATGAACCAAGTCTACAACGCGATGCCGCTGCCACCGAGCCAGCTGCGCTCGGGCGTCGGCGAAGGCGTCGACGCGGTGATCCTGCGGGCGCTGGCCAAGCGCCCCGACGACCGCTTCGCGAGCTGGGACGAGTTCGCGCAGGCGCTGTCCGGGCTGATCGTCAACCACCAGGTGCCGCGCGGCCAGCTGCAGGGCGTGCTCGATTCGGAGCGCTTCAACCTGCTGCGCACGCTCGACTTCTTCTCGAACTTCGGCGACGTCGAGCTGTGGGAGGTGGTGCACCGCGCCAGGTGGCAGCGCTACACATTCGGCCATGCGCTGTACCGGCGCGGCGAGGAAACGCGCAACTTCCACATCATCGCGCAGGGCGAGGTCGAGGTCTTCCGCGAAGGCACGAAGGTCGCGCAGCTCGGTGCCGGCACCTCGGTCGGCGAGATGGTCTACCTGGCGCCCAGCGCCGAGTTGCGCCGCCACAGCACCGACGTGATCGTCACCGAATCGGCCACCACGATCACCTTCACGCCGGACACGCTGGCCCAGGTCAGCCCCGGCTGCCGCCACCTGTTCGACGAGGCCTTCATCCGCGTGCTGGTGCGCCGGCTGCATGCCGCGCACGAGGCCCTGGCCCACCCGCGCCGGATCATGTGACGCGACATGTTGTGACATGGACGGACGCATGTTGACCCAAGCTCACGCTTGATCACATTCGACCGAGGTGCTTCAATCCGGCCGGCGACGCACCGTTCGCCGCACCCCGGAGGAATCCCATGAAGAAACTGAGCACCCTGGTGGCCTTGGGCCTGATCGCGCTGTCGAACGTGGCGTTTGCGGCCGATGCGGCGACCTGCGAGTCGAAGGCGACCGACAAGAAGCTGGCCGGCGCGGCGAAGAACAGCTTCATGAAGAAATGCGAGCGCGAGGCCAAGGCGAGCGGCGCGGGTTCGGCATGCGAGATGCAAGCCGCCGACAAGAAGCTGAAGGGCGCGGCGAAGAACAGCTTCGTCAAGAAGTGCACCAAGGATGCGTCGGCCCCGGCCGCTGCTGCATCCGCCGCCAAGTAAGTCAGGTGGGGCCTGCGGTGTCCTTCCAATAGGCGGCGTCGCCGTAGGTCTGCTTCAGGAAATCGATCCACAGGCGCACGCGCAGCGGCAGGTGCTTGCGCTGCGGGAACACCGCGTAGATGCCATTCGGCGGCGCGGCGTAGTCGTCCAGCGTGCTGACCAGCGCGCCGCTTGCGACCTCGCCCTCGACCTCCCAGGTCGAGCGCCAGGCGATGCCGAGCCCGGCCAGGCACCAGTCGTGCAGCACCTGGCCATCGCTGCAATCGAGCCGGCCGTTCAGCCGCAGGTGCTGCACCTGGCCGTCGATCGTGAAGGCCCAGCCGCGCGTCTGGCTGGCGTCGCTGCTCAGCGTCAGGCATTCGTGCTGCGCCAGGTCGTGCGGCGTGCGCGGCGTGCCGGCGCGTTTCAGGTAGGCCGGCGTCGCGACGCACAGCCGCCGGTTGTCGGCCAGCCGCACGCTGACGAGGCTGCTGTCAGGCAGCTCGCCGACGCGCACCGCGCAATCGACGCCTTCGTTGACGATGTCGACCAGCCGGTCGCTGAGGTTCAGCGAGACGCTGACCTCGGGGTGCAGCGCGAGGAAGCGCGGCACCAGCGGCGCGACGTGCCGGCGGCCGAAACCGGCCGGTGCCGTCAGCCGCAGGTAACCCGCGGCCTTGACGCCGCCGGCGCTGACGCTCGATTCGGCATTCGCCAGGTCGGCCAGCAGCCGCTGGCAGTCTTCGAGGAAGGCGCTGCCTTCATGCGTCAGTGTGATGCGGCGGGTGGTGCGCACCAGCAGCTTGACGCCGAGCCGCTCTTCCAGTGCGTCGATGCGCCGGCCGATGACCGCCGGCGCGACGCCCTCGGCATGGGCCGCGGCCGTCAGGCTGCCCTTGGCAGCGACCGATACGAACGATTCGATCTGCTTTAGCCGGTCCATGGCGCGGGATTATGCGCGCCGGAGTCATCAATCTGCCTTGATGCCGGAATCGCGAACCACCTTGCCCCAGCGCGCGTGCTCGGCCTTCAGGAACTGCGCGAACTGCTCCGGCGTGCCGCCCATCGGTGCGCTGCCGTCGGCGAGCAGCGCGGCCAGCGTGTCGGCCCGGCCGAGCGCGCGGTTGACGGCGGCGTTGAGCTTGCGCACTGCATCGCGCGGCGTCGCCGCCGGTGCCACCAGGCCCTTCCAGTCGGTCGCCTCGAAGCCGGCGTAGCCCGATTCGGCGACCGTCGGCACCTCGGGCATCACCGGCAGCCGGCGCGCCGACGTGACGGCCAGCGCCCGCAGCTTGCCGCCGCGCACCAGCGCGGTCACGGCTTGCGGCGTGCCGAACATGAAATCGGTCTGGCCGCCGATCAGGTCGGTGAGTGCCGGCCCGGCACCCTTGTACGGCACGTTCGTGAAGCTCACGCCGGCGAGTCGGCCGAACATCTCGCCGGCGAGGTGGCCGACGGTGCCGTTCGAGGCCAGTGCCTGCAGCAGCGTGCCTGGCTTCGCCTTGGCGGCCGAGACGATGGACGCGAGCGACTTGAACGGCGATTCGGTGCGCACCACCAGCACCACCGGCAGCGAGGCCACCAGCGCGACCGGCGTGAAATCCTTCAGCGGATCGAAGGGCATCTTCGCCAGCAGCGCCGGGTTCACTGCGAGGTTGGCGGTCTGGCCCATGCCGAGCGTGTAGCCGTCGGCGGCGGCCTTGGCGACCGCATCGAGCCCGATGTTGCCGCCGGCCCCGGCCCGGTTGTCGACGACGAAGTTCCAGCCGGTGTCGGCGCCGATCTTGCCGGCGATCAGCCGCGAGACCACGTCGGTCGCGCCGGCCGGCGGGAACGGCACGACGAGCCGGATCGGCTGCGTGGGGAAGGCCGGCTCGGCCAGCGCGGGCCAGGCGGCCATGGCCGGCAGACCGGCGAGGAGGGTGCGGCGCAGCGGGTTCATCGGGGGGTGTCTCCAGGTTGTTGTTCGGAATCAGAGGGAGCGATCACGCCGTCGGCACGCAGCGCAAGGATCTGCGCGGCGTCCAGCCCGAGCGATTGCAGCAACGCCTCGGTGTGCTCGCCGATCGCCGGTGGGTCGCTGCGCAGTGGCGGGCGCCGCCCATCGAGCGTGATCGGCAGCAGTGGCGTGCGGGTGTGGCGGCCGTCTGGCAGCGTGACCGGCGCGAGGCCGCCGGTGGCCTGCAGGTGCGGGTCGTCGAACAGGTCGTGGGGCCGCGTGATCGGCGCCCACGGCAGTCCGTGGGCCTCGAAGCGTGCGCCGATGTCGGCCGCGCGGTGCGCCGCCATGCGCTCGCGCAGCAGCGGCAACATCCAGTCGCGGGCCGCGACGCGCAGGTTGTTGGTCGCGAGTCGCGGGTCGGTCTTCAGGTCGGCGAAGCCGAACGCGTCGCACAGGCCGGCCCATTGGCCGTCGGACACCACCGCGAGGAAGATCTGCTCGCCACCGGCCACTTCGAAGATGTCGTAGACGCCCCAGGCCGGGATGCGGCTGGGCATCGGCGCGGCCGGCCGGCCGGTCACCGCGAACTGCATCATGTGCTGCGCGACCAGGAACACGTTGTTCTCGAACAGCGCGCTGCGCACCTCCTGGCCGCGGCCGGTGGTCGCGCGCTGCGCGAGCGCGGCCAGCGCACCGATCGCGCCGAACATGCCGCCCATGATGTCGTTGACGCTGCTGCCGGCGCGCAGCGGCTGCCCGACCGGCCCGGTCATGTAGGCCAGGCCGCCCATCATCTGCACCACCTCGTCGAGTGCGGTGCGGTGCTCGTACGGGCCCGGCAGGAAGCCCTTGTGAGAGACGTAGACCAGGCCTGGGTTCAGCGCGGCCAGGCGGTCGTAGCCGAGGCCGAGCGCGGCCAGGCCGCCGGGCTTGAAGTTCTCGCAGAACACGTCGGCCGTCGCGACCAGCTTCAGCACCAGCTCGAGGCCGCGCGGCTGCCGCACGTCGATCGCGAGGCTTTTCTTGTTGCGGTTGAACATCGGGAAGAAGCCGGCGCCCGACCCCTGCAGCCGCCGGGTGGCGTCGCCGGCCAGCGGCTCGACCTTGATGACCTCGGCGCCGAGGTCGGCCAGCACCATGCCGCAGCTCGGCCCCATCACCATGTGGGTGAACTCGATGACGCGGATGCCGGCCAACGGCAGGTCCCTGCTTTCCATCGGTGCGTTCATGCCGGCACGAACCCGAGCGGCAGCCCGGCGGGCGGCGTGTGACCGTACAGCGGCTCGCCAGCAAGCGACTGCTGCAGCACCTCGCGCGCGGCGAACAGGGCCGGCAGGTCGACGCCCGTGCGCACGCCCATCGCCTCGAACATGAACACCAGGTCTTCGGTGACGACGTTGCCCGACGCGCCCGGCGCATACGGGCAGCCGCCCAGGCCGGCCAGCGAGCTGTCGAAGGCGCGCACGCCGGCGTCGTACGCGGCCAGGCAGTTCGCGAGCCCGAGCCCGCGCGTGTTGTGCAGGTGGGCGGCGCCGGCATGCCGACCGATCTCGGCCCGCAGCCGGGCGAACAGCCGCCGCACCTGGGCCGGGTTGGCCATGCCGGTGGTGTCCGACAGGCCCGATTCGTCGGCGCCGGCGTCGATCGCCAGCCCGGCCAGGCGGATCACCGCGTCTTCCGGCACCGGGCCTTCGAGCGTGCAGCCGAACGCCGTCGAGATGCCGGCCTCGATGCGCACGCCGGGCGCGATCTCGTCGCGCAGTTCGGCGATGGCACGCACCACGTCGATCATCTCCAGCGGCGTCTTGCGCACGTTGGCCAGCGAGTGCGCGCTGCTGGCCGACACCGGCAGCGTCAGCTTGTGCACGCCGGCGGCCAGCGCGGCTTCGGCGCCGCGCAGGTTCGGCACCAGCGCCATCACGGTGAGCCCGGGCAGCGTCAGCGCATGCGCGACGACCTCGGCGACGTCGGCCATCTGCGGCAGCAGCCGGGCCGGCACGAACGAGCCGACCTCGATCTCGCGCAGGCCGGCGGCATGCAGCGCGTCGATCCAGCGCAGCTTGTCGGCCGTCGGCATCACGCGCGCGATGCTCTGCAGGCCGTCGCGGGGGCCGACCTCGCTGATCAGCACGTCGGGTGCGGACACGGGACTTGCGCTCATGGCGTTGATTTCATAAGATAGAACGATATTCTTTCTGATGAATTAGAGTATCAACGCCGTCCGGACGCAAGTCAATGGCGACGCCGAAGCAACCCATGCCCCGCAAAGCCGCCCACGCCTCGCTCGCCGATGAACATGCCGCTCCCGGCGGCGCAGCCGCGGTCGACCGCGCGCTCAGCCTGCTGATGGCGTTCGACAGCGCACAGCCGGTGCTGTCGCTGGCCGAGCTCGCGGCGCGCACGCGCCTGCACAAGAGCACCGCGCTGCGGCTGCTGGCGTCGCTGGAGCACGCCGGCCTGGTGCAGCGGCTGGCCGACGGGCGCTATGCCGCGGGCGCCGCGGCGATCCGGCTGCACGCGGCGCATGCGGCGGCGTTCTCGCTCGAGGCCGTCGTGATGCCGGTGCTGCGGCAGCTTGCCGCGCACACCCGCGAAAGCGCGGCCTTCCATGTGCGGCAGAACGATGCGCGGCTGTGCCTGTACCGCGTCGATTCGCCGCAGCCGATCCGCGACCACATCCGGGCTGGCGACCTGCTGCCGTTGAAGCACGGGGTCGGTGGGCGCGTCATCAGCGCCTATGCGCGGCGGGCGTCCGGCGCGCTGCCGACCGACGCGACCAGCCTGCGCATTCGCCGCGATGGCGTGATCGGCCTGACCGACGATCGCAGCGAAGGCGTGGCCGGCATCTCGTCGCCGGTGTTCGATGCCGCGGGCGAGCTGGCCGGCGCGCTGACGCTGACGATGCCGACCCAGCGCTACACCGAGACGCATGTCGCGCCGGTCCGCGCTGCCGCCGTTGCCTTGACGACGCAGCTCGGTGGGCGATTTCCAGCTTGATTAAATACGAAAAAGTCACGAATCAACGGATTCGCCGACTCTTAATCTTCATGCAAGTCTCCAATAGAGTGCGGGGATTCGTTCTGTCGAGGAGATCCCCATGAGCAGCCTTCCCCTGCCGCACGGCATGCAGATCCACGCGCCCATCCTGCCGGGCTTCGAGACGGTGCTGACGCTGCCGGCGCTGGAGCTGGTCGCCAAGCTGCACCGGGCCTTCGAGCCGCGCCGGCAGCAACTGCTGGCCGCGCGCGTCGAACGCACGCAGCGGCTGGACGCCGGCGAGCGCCCGGACTTCCTGCCCGAGACGGCGCACATCCGCGCCGGCGACTGGCAGGTCGCGCCGATCCCGAAGGCGCTGCACTGCCGGCGCGTCGAGATCACCGGCCCGGTCGACGCGAAGATGGTGATCAACGCGTTCAACTCCGGTGCCGACAGCTACATGACCGACTTCGAGGACAGCAACTCGCCGTCGTGGGCCAACCAGATCCAGGGGCAGATCAACCTGTCGCAGGCGATCCGCCGCACGCTGACGCTCGAGTCCAAGGGCAAGACCTACCAGCTGAACGACCAGATCGCGACGCTGCAGGTGCGCCCACGCGGCTGGCACCTCGACGAGAAGCACGTGACGGTCGACGGCCAGCGGGTGCATGGCGGCATCTTCGACTTCGCGCTGTTCATGTTCCACAACGCGCGCGAGCAACTGGCGCGCGGCGCCGGCCCGTACTTCTACCTGCCGAAGATGGAGAGCCACCTCGAGGCGCGGCTGTGGAACGACGTGTTCGTGATGACGCAGGCCGAGCTCGGCCTGCCGCAGGGCACGATCAAGGCGACGGTGCTGATCGAGACCATCCTCGCGGCCTTCGAGATGGACGAGATCCTGTACGAGCTGCGCGAGCACAGCGCCGGGCTGAATGCCGGCCGCTGGGACTACATCTTCAGCTGCATCAAGAAATTCAAGGTCGACCGCAGCTTCTGCCTGGCCGACCGCGCGAAGGTCACGATGACGGCGCCGTTCATGCGCGCCTATGCACTGCTGCTGCTGCAGACCTGCCACAAGCGCGGTGCGCCGGCGATGGGCGGCATGAGCGCGCTGATCCCGATCAAGAACGATCCGGAGAAGAACGCGGTCGCGATGGCCGGGATCATCGCCGACAAGAAGCGCGATGCGGTCGACGGCTACGACGGCGGCTGGGTCGCGCACCCGGGCCTGGTCGAGCCGGCGATGAAGGAATTCATGGCGGTGCTGGGCGACCGGCCGAACCAGTTCGACAAGCAGCGGCCCGACGTGAAGGTCAACGCCGCCGACCTGCTCGACTTCCAGCCCGAAGCGCCGATCACCGAGCACGGGTTGAGGATGAACATCAACGTCGGCATCCATTACCTCGGCGCCTGGCTGGCCGGCAACGGCTGCGTGCCGATCCACAACCTGATGGAGGACGCGGCCACCGCCGAGATCAGCCGCTCGCAGGTGTGGCAGTGGATCCGCTCGCCGAAGGGCACGCTCGACGACGGCCGCAAGGTCACCGCCGAGCTGGTGCGTGCGCTGGTGCCGGAAGAACTCGCGAAGATCAAGGCGGGTGGATTCGAAGGCAGGTTCGACCGGGCGGCAGAGATCTTCACGCAGATGAGCACGCAGGAGGAGTTCGCGGAGTTCCTGACGCTGCCGCTGTACGAGGAAATCTGATCGGCGGTGCGTGTGCGGTGCCGGCCGCTTGCTCCGTGGTCGCCTTCGATCGGCGCTCGAGCCGCGCACATCTCGGAAGTCGTAGCCCGTATGCCAATCCGGGACCCCGGGTTGGCACGCGAGCGAGCTTGCCGGGTCATCTGACGCCCTCCGGGAAACTCCGGTGACGTTTTCAGGGCCAACCCTCTTTTAAAAGACGAACGTTCGTTCGAGACTCCGCGTCGGCCGCATGTTTTGCAGGCAGTTCGCAGGATGTTCGGTCCCGCGTGCGCAGACGACTGGCATCGATGCCAGCGCGCACGACCTACCCAGAACCATCAGGAGACCTCGATGAACCTGCCGACCTGCCGCGTGCTGCGGTTGCCTTTCATTTGGCGAATCCCGTCGTGGCGCACCGCGGCGCGGCGCTCGCCGATTCCGCATGCGCTCGGTGCGCTCGCGCTGGCCGCGGGGCTGTCGCTCGGTGCCGCACCCGAGGCACGGGCCGCCGACACCTACACGAAGACGCAGTACCCGATCGTGATGGTGCACGGCCTGCTCGGCTTCGACGCGATCGGCCCGGTCGACTACTTCTACGGCATCCCGTCGGCGCTGCGCGCCGGCGGCGCGACGGTGTTCACGCCCAGCGTGTCGGCCGCCAATTCCAGCGAAGCACGCGGCGAACAGCTGCTGCGCGAATTGAGGGCGATGAAGGCGGCCTATGGCTACCAGAAGTTCAACCTGATCGGCCACAGCCACGGCGGCCCGACCATCCGCTACGTGGCCGCCGTCGCGCCCGAGCTGATCGCGTCGGTCACGACGGTCGGCGCGCCGCACACCGGCAGCAAGACGGCCGATGCGATCCAGGGCGTGACCTCATGGACCGGCACCACCGGCGCCGTCGCGGCGATCGCGAACACGCTGGCGGCGACGATCTCGTTCCTGTCCGGCTCGCCGAGCCTGCCGCAGGACTCGCTCGGCGCGCTGCAGTCGCTGAACAGCGCCGGCGCCGCCGACTTCAACCGCCGCTTCCCGCAGGCCGCGCCGAGCACGCCCTGCGGCCAGGGTGCGGCGGTCGTCAACGGCGTGCGCTACTGGTCGGTCGGCGGCACCAGCGTGCTGACCAACGGGTTCGACGTCAGCGACGGCCTGCTCGCCGCCACCAGCGTGTTCTTCGGCTTCGAGCAGAACGACGGTCTCGTCAGCCAGTGTTCGAGCCACTGGGGCGTCGTGCTGAAGGACAACTACGCATGGAATCACCTCGACGAGGTGAACCAGGCGTTCGGCCTGCGCGGCCTGTTCGCGCAGGACCCGGTGGCGTTCTACCGCAGCCAGGCGAACCGGCTGAAGGCAGCGGGGTTGTGAGCGACCGGCCGGCCTCCCTTTTCGTGGTGTCGGTCGCGGGGCTGTGCCTGCTGGTCGGCATCGTCGCGTGGCGGCTCGCGCCATCGGCGACCCACGTCGCGCGGCCGGCCGAGCCGCGCTTCACCGAATGGCGCGACAACCCGTTCGCCGCCGGCGTGCCCAGCGACGCCGCCGCCTACAACGAGGCTGCGAGCCACGAGGCGGAGGCTGCGGCCGCGCGCGTCGCCCGGTTGTGGGTCGATGGCTCGCTGCGCGGCACCGACCTCGACGGCGACTGGGGCACCTGGGCCGGCGACCGGCTGCAGCCCGGCCTGTCGCTGCGCCGCCGCTTCGACTACCTGCTGACCGGCACCGGCGAGGTCGAGCCGGCCGAGCTGCGCCACTGGATCGAACAGCAGCTGACGCTCGAACGCGGCATCGACGCCGCGCGCCAGGTGCTCGACATCTGGGACCGCTACCTGTCGCTGCAGCAGCGCCGCTTCGAGACCGCGTGGAAGCCCGACGACCCGGCCAGCTGGGCCGGCGTGATGGCCGAACGCTCGAAGGTGCGCCGCGACGTGTTGGGCGCGCCGTGGGCGCAGGCCTTCTACGCCGACGAGGAGCGCGATCTCGCGGCGCTGGCCGCGCGGCGCGGCGCGCCGCCCACCGACGGGGCGGCGCCGCCGCCCTCGCTGCTGACCCCGGACGCGGTCCGCCAGACGCCGGAACTGCAGGCCGCCCGCACGGCCCGGTTCGGCGCGGAAGGCGCCGAGCGGCTGCGCGCCGAGGATCTCGCGTGGGCCCGCTGGGAACAGCAGATCGCCGACGCCCGTGCCGCGCTGCAGGCGATCGCGCAGCGCCCGGAGCTGTCGGCGCCGCAGCGCGAACAGGCACGGCTCGACGAGCTGGCCCGGCGTTTCAGCGGTCCGGAACTGCAACGCGCCCACGCCATCCTGCTGTCCGTCGCACCGTGAGCCCGGGAACGATGGGGCGCCTGTAGAGTACGGCAGCGCCGATCGGGCGCCCCCTCGACCACCGCGGTCCATCCGGCCGCCAGGAGCTTCACTTGCATCTTCTGCCTCACCGTCCCCGACGGGCCGCCTCGCGTGCCGCCCTCGTCGCCGTCGCCGCCACCTTGCTGGCCGGCGCCGTCCATGCCCAGACCGCGGCCCCCCGTTCGGGCATCGACCGCAGCGGCATGGACAACGCCGTGCGTCCGCAGGACGACCTGTTCCGCCATATGAACGGCACCTGGCTGCGCGACACGCCGATGCCGGCCGACAAGGCCTACATCGGCGCTTTCGAACAGATCCAGGAAGGCACGCTCGCGAAGCTGCGCGGCCTGATCGAAGACGCCGCGAAGAACGGCGGCGACGCCGATGCGAAGAAGATCGGCGACCTGTACGCCAGCTTCATGGACGAAGCCGCGCTCGAGACGCTGGGCGCGAAGCCGCTGGCCGGCGAACTGGCCGCGATCGACGCGGTGCGCACCCGCAAGCAGTTCAGCGTGTTGATGGCCCGCCATGGCCGGCTCGGCATCCCGTCGGCGGTGAACGGCGAGATCGACCAGGATGCCAAGGACTCGACCCGCTACGTCACCTACCTGAGCCAGGGCGGCCTCGGCCTGCCCGACCGCGACTACTACCTGAAGGAAGACGACGCCCGCTTCAAGGAAGCGCGCGCGAAGTACGTCGAGCTGGTCGCGAAACTGCTGAGCCTGGCCGGCGAATCGAACACCGAGGCCAGCGCTCGCGCGGTGCTCGCGCTCGAGACCGAGATGGCCCGCGTCCAATGGACGCGCGTCGAGAACCGCGATGCGGTCAAGAGCTACAACCCGGTGCTGCAGAAAGACCTGCCGAAGCTCGCGCCGGCTGTCGACTGGAAGGCCTGGCTCGCCGATGCCGGCATCGCCGGCAAGACCGCCGACGTGATCGTGCGCCAGCCGAGCTACTTCAAGGGCATGAGCGCGCTGCTGCAGTCGCAGCCGCTGTCGACCTGGAAGGCCTATGCGAAGACGCGGCTGCTGATCTCGTTCGCGCCGTACCTGAGCAAGGACTTCGTCGACGCCCAGTTCGCCTTCAACGGCACGGTGCTGTTGGGCACCACCGAGAACCGCCCGCGCTGGAAGCGCGGCGTCGCGATCGTCGAGCGCTCGATCGGCGAGAGCCTCGGCAAGGTCTACGTCGCGAAGTATTTCCCGCCCGAGTCGAAGGACAAGATGGAGAAGCTGGTCGGCAACCTGCTGGCCGCCTACAAGCAGAGCATCGACACGCTCGACTGGATGGGCGACGACACCAAGAAGCAGGCGCAGGCCAAGCTCGCGACCTTCGCGCCGAAGATCGGCTACCCGAAGAAGTGGAAGGACTACAGCCGGCTGCAGATCAGCCGCGATGACCTGGTCGGCAACGTGATGCGCGCGCGCCTGCTGGCCGACGCACGCGAGGTGGCCAAGCTCGGCAAGCCGGTCGACCGCGACGAATGGTTCATGACGCCGCAGACCGTCAACGCCTACTACAACCCGGCGATGAACGAGATCGTGTTCCCGGCGTCGATCCTGCAGCCGCCGTTCTTCGACGCGACCGCCGACGACGCGGCCAACTACGGCGGCATCGGTGCGGTGATCGGCCACGAGATCAGCCACGGCTTCGACGACGAGGGCAGCCGCTTCGACGGGCTGGGCAACCTGCGCGAATGGTGGACCAAGGAAGACCGCGAGCGCTTCGAGGCGAAGACGCGGGTGCTGGTCGAGCAGTACGGCGCGTTCGAGCCGGTGGCCGGCTACAAGGTCAACGGCGAACTGACGCTGGGCGAGAACATCGCCGACAACTCGGGCCTGGAGATCGCCTACAAGGCCTACCACCTGTCGCTGAACGGCCAGCCGCCGCTCGCGATCGACGGGCTGAGCGGCGACGAGCGCTTCTTCCTCGGCTTCGCGCAGGTGTGGCGCGGCAAGGCGCGCGAGCAGGCGATGATCCAGCAGCTGAAGTCCGACCCGCACTCGCCGGAAGAGATCCGCGCCAACGGCACGGTGCGCAACCACCCGGGCTACTACTCGACCTTCGGCGTGAAGGCCGGCGACAAGATGTACCTGCCGCCGGAAAAGCGCGTCTCGATCTGGTGATTCCGCCGGTGAGACACTGGGGCGCATGAGCAGCCCTCCCGATGCGCCCATCTCCCTGGTCCAGCTGAGGGAGCGCTTCGGCGAGCGCTACCGGTGGAGGGTGCTGCTGACGGTGATGATCGGAACGATGGCGTCGATCATGGCGTCGACCATCATCAACGTCGCGGTGCCCGACATCAGCCAGCGCTTCGGGCTCGGCCAGGAGCGCGCGCAGTGGCTGTCGGCCGGCTTCATGGCCGCGATGACGGTGTCGATGCTGGTCACGCCCTGGGTGCTCGACCGTTTCGGCTACCGCAGCAGCTACATCGGCGCGGTGCTGCTGCTGATGCTCGGCGGCATCGGCGGCGGGCTCGGCACCAGCTTCGACTGGGTGCTCGCGATGCGGGTGCTCGAAGGCCTGTCGGCCGGCGTGCTGCAGCCGATCCCCGCGATCATCGTGCTGCATGCGTTCCAGCGCCACGAGCAGGGCAAGGCGATGGGCATCTTCGGCTTCGGCGTGGTGCTCGCGCCGGCCATCGGACCGAGCATCGGCGGTGTGCTGGTCGAGGCCTTCGGCTGGCGCTCGATCTTCTTCGTCGTCGTGCCGTTCTGCCTTGCGGCGCTCGCGATGGCCTGGCGCTACCTGCCGCACAGCTCGCCGGGCGGCACGCAGGTGAACCGGCATGGCCGCCCGCTCGACGTCGGCGGGCTCGCGTTGCTGACGGTGGCGGTGCTCGCGCTGCTGAACGGCCTCGTGCACCTGCACGACGCGGCGCACGGGGCGGCGGTCGTGCTGCTGGCGTTGGCGATCGGCACCGGCCTCGTGTTCGTCGTGCGCCAGCGCCGCAGCGCCAACCCGATCATGCGGCTCGCGCTGTTCGACTTCCGCTCGTTCTCGATGGGCGGCTGGGTCGCGTTCATCTACGGCATGGCGCTGTTCGGCTCGACCTACCTGGTGCCGGTGTTCATGCAGCTCGCGCTGAAGCTGCCGCCGTCGCAGGCCGGCGCGGTGTTGCTGCCGGCCGGCATCGTGCTGGCGATCACGATCCCGCTGGCCGGGCGACTGGCCGACAAGCTGCCGGTCAGCCGCGTCGTCGCGGCCGGCGTGCTGCTGCTGGCGGCGTCGTTCTGGCTGATGCTGACGGTCGGCTTCGCGACCGCGCTGTGGGTGATCACGCTGTGGGCGGTGGTCGGGCGCATCGGGCTCGGGCTGGTGCTGCCGTCGCTGAACCTCGGCGCGATGCGCGGGCTGCCGACCGAGCTGATCTCGCACGGGTCGAGCACGATCAACTTCCTGCGCCAGCTCGGCGGCGCGGTCGGCATCAGCATCGTCGGCATCGTGCTGCAGTGGCGGTTGGGGGTGCATGCGGATGCACCGCTGCGGGCCTTCCACGAGACCTTCGGGTTGCTGGGGGCGATCAGCGCGCTGGCGGTGGTCGCCGCGTGGCGGATGGCGCCTCGCCGCCGGGATGCCGATCCGGGTTGACACGGGTCCGCTGCTCCCGGACTGGCCTCCGGGCTACGGGTTTCCCGCGGGCAGACGGCGACCGGGCGCGGCGGGATCCTGGGTGCTCTTGCACTCGAACCCCAGGAGACGCCCGTGAGCACACGTTTCAAGATCAACGGCAAGGCGGTCGACGTGAAGGCCGAGCCCGACACCCCGCTGCTGTGGGTGATCCGCGACGAGATCGGCCTGACCGGCACCAAGTACGGCTGCGGCATGGCGCTGTGCGGCGCCTGCACCGTGCACCTGGACGGCCAGCCGGTGCGCTCCTGCCAGACGCCGGTGTCGGCGGTGGCCGGCAAGTCGGTCGCGACCGTCGAGAGCCTGTCGCGCAACAACAGCCATCCGCTGCAGGTCGCGTGGATCAAGCACGACGTGCCGCAATGCGGCTACTGCCAGTCCGGCCAGCTGATGAGCGCGGCCGCGCTGCTGAAGGAGAACAAGAACCCGAGCGATGCCGAGATCGACGCCGCGATGAGCGGCAACATCTGCCGCTGCGGCACCTACCCGCGCATCCGCGCCGCGATCAAGAGCGCGGCGGCCGACATGCAGCACCACAAGGCCTGAGGAGACCGCGATGACCCAACCCACCGACCTCACCCGGCGCGGCTTCCTGCAGAGCTCGGCGCTGACCAGCGGCGGCCTGATGCTCGGCATCGCGCTGCCCGGTGCCGTCTCCGATGCCAACGCCGCCGGCATGCTGTACACGCCGAATGCCTGGGTGCACATCGCCGACGACAACACCATCACGCTGCTGTCGGCCCGCTCCGAGATGGGCCAGGGCGTCTACACCTCGATGCCGATGCTGATCGCCGAGGAACTGGACGTCGACATCCGCGCGATCAAGGTCTCGATCGCGCCGCCGAACCAGAAGCTCTACGGCAACGCGCTGCTCGGCGGCCCGCAGCTCACCGGCGGATCGAGCTCGGTGCGCGACGGCTGGGAGAAGCTGCGCATCGCCGGCGCACAGGTGCGCATGATGCTGATCAGCGCGGCTGCTCAAAAATGGAACATCCCGGAGTCGCAGCTGCGCGCCGAGAACGGCCGCATCGTCGGCCCGAAGGGTCGCAAGGCGACCTACGGCCAGCTGGCCGCGGCGGCCTCGAAGCTGCCGGTGCCCGACAAGGTGGTGCTGAAGGACCCGAAGGATTTCAAGATCGTCGGCAAGCCGACGCGCCGGCTCGACACGCCGGCCAAGGTGAACGGCACAGCCGAGTTCGGCATCGACGTGAAGCTGCCCGGCATGGTCTACGCGTCGCTCGAGCAGTGCCCGGTGATCGGCGGCACGGTGAAGAGCTTCGACGCCGGCAAGGCGAAGGCCATGCCCGGCGTGATCGACGTGGTGCAGATCCCGGACGGCGTCGCGATCGTCGCCGACACCTGGTGGCATGCCCGCAAAGCGCGCGAGGGCCTCGCCGTCGTCTGGGACGAAGGCCCCGGCGCGGCGCTGACGCACACAGCGATGACCGAGGGCACGCGCGCCGCGCTGTCGTCGGGCAAGGTGCTGCCTCTGAAGGCGGTGGGCGATGCCGATGCCGAGATCGCGAAGGTGGAGAAGGCGTCCGGCAAGGTGATCCGCGCCGAGTACATGATGCCGCTGCTGTCGCACTCGCCGCTGGAGCCGATGAACTTCACCGCGCACGTGCACGACAACCGGGTCGACCTGATCGGCCCGACGCAGTGGCAGGACGCCGCGGCCGCGACGGTCGCCAAGGTGGTCGGTGTGCCGCCGGAGAACGTCAGCCTGCGCACCACCTTCCTCGGCGGCGGTTTCGGCCGGCGCATCGACATCGACTTCATCATCCAGGCAGCGCAGATCTCGAAGGCGGTCCGCAAGCCGGTGAAGCTGCTGTGGACGCGCGAAGACGACATGACGCACGACTTCTACCGGCCGCAGTCGGTGCACCAGCTGGCGGCGGCGATCGGACCCGACGGCAAGCCGACCGCGATGACCTTCCGGATGAGCTCGCAGTCGGTCACCGGCCGGGTGTTCGGGCTGCCGGCCGACGTGCAGGACCCGCTGATGACCGAGGCGGCAGTGGCCGGCTACGCGGTGCCGGCCTCGCGGCACGACATCGTCAAGCACGATGCGGGCTTGCGCGTCGGCTACTGGCGCTCGGTCAGCCATGCGCTGAACGCGTTTGCGAACGAGACCTTCATCGACGAGCTGGCGGTCGCGGCGGGGCAGGATCCGCTCGCCTACCGGATGTCGCTGCTGGCCGGCCAGCCGCGCTTCGCCAACGTGCTGAAGATCGCGACCGACAGGGCCGGCTGGGCCAGTGCGGCACCGGCCGGGCGCTTCCGCGGCATTGCGCTGATGGAGGGCTATGACACCTACATGGCCCAGGTCGCCGAGATCTCGGTCGCCAACGGCGAGGTGCAGGTGCACAAGGTGACGGTGGCCGCCGACCTCGGGCGCATGGTCAACCCCGACACGGTGGAGGCGCAGATCCAGTCGAGCATCGTGTTCGGGCTGACGGCCGCTTTGTTCGGCGAGATCACGCTCGAGAAGGGGCGGGTGCAGCAGACCAACTTCCACCAATACCGGCTGCTGCGGCTGAACGAGGCGCCGGCGATCGACATCACGCTGGTGCCGAGCACCGAGAAGCCGGGCGGCATCGGCGAGCCGGCGACCGCGCTGATCGGGCCGGCGGTCGGCAATGCGGTGTTCGCGGCCACCGGCAAGCGGCTGCGCCGGATGCCGTTCACGCCGGAGAACATCCAAAGCGCCTGAGCGCGCGAGCAACGGGGTGCGGGCGGGGGCGCGGGTATCCTTGCGGG
The DNA here is from genome assembly GCF_012275445.1 of Rhizobacter sp. SG703. Taxonomy (GTDB): domain Bacteria; phylum Pseudomonadota; class Gammaproteobacteria; order Burkholderiales; family Burkholderiaceae_C; genus Rhizobacter. Next base: position 347,848 of record NZ_JAAZQK010000005.1, read on the forward strand.
CTCTTCCGAGCCTGCCTGCCGCCCGATGTCGCCGATCCAGAACCGCCCGCTGACCGACCTGCCCGAACGCTGCGAGGTGCTCGTCGTCGGGGCGGGCCCGGCCGGCAGTGCGGCGGCGCAGTGGCTGGCGCGGGCCGGTGTCGACGTGGTGCTGGTCGACCAGCACCGCTTCCCGCGCGACAAGGTCTGCGGCGACGGGCTGATCCCCGATGCGCACGCGGCGCTCGCGCGGCTCGGCGTGCTCGACGAGGTGATGGACCAGGCGCAACCGGCGCAGCATGTCGGCTGCATCGGTCCGCGCGGCGGGCGCGTCGACGTGCCGGGCACGCTGGCGGTGCTGCCGCGCCGCGAGCTCGACCAGATCCTGTGCCGGGCCGCGCTGCGGGCTGGCGCGAAGATGTTTGCCCCGGCCCATTTCGAGGCGACGCTGAACGATGCGCAGGGCCGCGTGAGCGGCGCCACGCTGAGCCACGGCTCCGACCGGCGCGAGATCCGCGCCCGCTGGGTGCTGCTGGCCACCGGCGCGGTGCCGCAGGCGCTGATCGCCGCGGGTGTCTGCGAGCGCCAGACGCCGAGCGGCATCGCGATGCGCACCTACATCCGCAACCCGGCGATGGCCGAGCGGCTGCGCGCGCTCGATGTGGTGTGGGACCGCCGGCTGCGCCCCGGCTACGGCTGGATCTTTCCGTGCCGCGACGGCGTGTTCAACATCGGTGTCGGGGTCGCGAACAGCCACCGCAGCGGGGCCGACGGCCGGCACCACAAGCTCGACGTGAACCTGCGGCAGATGTTCGCGAGCTTCTGCGAGTTCTACGAACCGGCCCGCGAGCTGCTGGCCGGCGGCGAGCTGCAGGGCCCGCTGAAGGGCGCGCCGCTGCGCTGCACGCTGAAGGGATCGGCGTTCTCGCGCCCCGGCCTGCTGGTGACCGGCGAGGCGGCCGGCAGCACCTATTCGTTCACCGGCGAAGGCATCGGCAAGGCGATGGAGACCGGCCTGCTGGCGGCCGAATCGGTGCTGGCCGGACGGCGCGCCGACGATGCCGCGGTGCGCGACCGCTACGAGGCGGCGTTGCGCGCGCTGCAGCCGCGCTTCGCGCTGTACGAGCGGGCGAACGGCATCAACGCCCACCCGTGGCTGGCCGACCTCGTGATCTGGCGCGCGCAGCGCAGTGCTCGGCTGCGCGAGCGCATGAGCGGCGTGCTGAACGAGACCAGCAATCCAGGTACCCTGCTGAGCCTGAAGGGCGTCAAGCGACTGTTCCTGGAGTAGCAACGTTATGTGCCAGCTGCTGGGCATGAATGCCAACGTGCCGACCGACCTGATGTTCAGCTTCACCGGCTTCTCGACGCGGGCGGAGGAGCACAAGGACGGCTTCGGCATCGCGTTCTTCGAAGGTGCGGGCACGCGGCTGTTCGTCGATGCGCAGAGCGCGCGGCTGTCGCCGGTGGCCGAGATGGTCCGGCACTACCCGATCCGCAGCCACAACGTCATCGCGCACATCCGCAAGGCGACGCAGGGGGTGGTGGCGCTGGAGAACACCCACCCGTTCGTGCGCGAGCTGTGGGGCCGCTACTGGGTATTCGCCCACAACGGCGACCTGAAGGACTACCAGCCGCGGCTGCATGCGGCGTTCCACCCGGTGGGCAGCACCGACAGCGAGCGCGCGTTCTGCTGGTTGATGCAGGAGCTCTCGAAGGCGCATGCCGACCTGCCGCCGGTCGGCGAGCTGACGGCGACGCTGGCCGAGCTGGTGCCGCGCATCGCGGCGCACGGCAGCTTCAACTTCATGCTGAGCAACGGCCAGGCGCTGTGGGCGCATTGCTCGACGAAGCTGAGCTGGCTGGTGCGCGAGCACCCGTTCCGCAAGGCGCGGCTGCAGGACGAAGACATCAGCGTCGACTTCGCCGAGCTGACGACGCAGGCCGATCGCGTCGCGGTGGTGGTGACCGAGCCGTTGACGGCGGACGAGGCGTGGCGGGCGTTCGCGCCGGGGGAGTTGAAGGTGTTCGTGAACGGGGCGGTGGTGGAGCGCTGAACGAGCCTCAACTGTCCGGGCGCGTCGCACACATCCGTTCGCCCTGAGCAGGGACCGAGCTTGTCGAGGGCCCGTCCGTCGAAGGGTGTTTTCAGAGGCGCACGGGACTTCGACAAGCTCAGTCCGAACGGTTTTCTTCGTGAACGTCGCGCGCGGTCATGGGCTTGGGATGCTCAAAGCCGCTCCTGCGACCCCGGCTCGAACAACGACACCTTCTCCGCCGCGATCCGGAACGGCGCCTGCTGGCCGACCACCGGCTCCGCATGGCCGCTCAGCATCGCGCTGATCTGCTGGCCCTGCACGTCCATCCAGACGATGGTCTGCGCACCCATCGGCTCCACCAGCGCGACCGTGCCGGTGCCGTCGCCGGCAGCCGCGCCGTCCAGGTGCAGCGCGATGTCTTCCGGGCGGATGCCCAGCAGCACCGGCTGCCCGTCGCGCGGCGCCTGCGCGAACGCGTAGCGCGTCACGTCGACCGACAGCCCGGCGCGCCGGAACATCACCGCACCGCCCGCCACCTGCAGCGTGCCTTCGGCGAAGTTCATGCTCGGCGAGCCGAGGAAGCCGGCGACGAACACGTTGGCCGGCCGGTTGTAGATCTCGCCCGGCGCGCCGATCTGCTGGATGCGGCCCTTGTTCATCACCGCGATGCGCGTTGCGAGCGTCATCGCCTCGACCTGGTCGTGCGTGACGTAGACCATCGTCGTGCCGATGTTCTTGTGCAGCTGCTTCAGCTCGCGGCGCAGCTCGGCCCGCAGCTTCGCGTCGAGGTTCGACAGCGGCTCGTCGAACAGGAACACGCCGACGTCGCGCACCAGCGCGCGGCCGATCGCGACCCGCTGGCGCTGCCCGCCGGACAGCTGCGAGGGCTTGCGCTTCAGCAGCTCCTGCAGGTGCAGGATCTCGGCGGCGCGCGCCACGCGCCTCTCGATCTCGACCCGGGGCGTGCCGTTCACCCGCAGCCCGAACGACATGTTGCGCTCGACGCTCATCGTCGGGTACAGCGCGTACGACTGGAACACCATGCCGATCGAGCGGTCCTTCGGATCGGCCCAGGTCACGTCGCGCCCGCCGATCTCGATGCTGCCTTCATGCACGTCCAGCAGGCCGGCGATCGAATGCAGCAGCGTCGACTTGCCGCAACCCGACGGCCCGAGCAGCACCAGGAACTCGCCGGCCTGCACGTGCAGGTCCATCGCGGCGATGATCGGCACGCCACCCAGGCGGATCTCGAGCTGGCGGATGTCGACGTTGGCCGAGGCCACGTGCGACACCGGCGACGCGGCGGACGATGCGGGAGACGGTTCGACGGAGGAGTTCACGGCAATGGCAGACACGGATCAACCCTTCACGGCACCAGCCGCAATGCCGCGCACGAACCAGCGGCCTGAAATGAGATAGATGGCCAGCGGAACCAGCGAGGTGAGCACGGTGGCCGCCATGTTCACGTTGTACAGGCGCTCGCCGGTGGTCGTGTTGATCACGTTGTTCAGCTGCACCGTCATCGGCAGGTTGTCGCGGCCGGCGAACACCAGCCCGAGGATGAAGTCGTTCCAGATCGCCGTCACCTGCATGATCACCGCGACGATGATGATCGGCGTGGCCATCGGCAGCATCAGCTGGAAGAAGATCCGGAAGAAGCCGCCGCCGTCGATGCGCGCCGCCTTGAACAGCTCGCCCGGCACCGACGCGTAGTAGTTGCGGAAGAGCAGCGTCATCACCGGCATGCCGAAGATGGTGTGGATCAGCACGATGCCGGGCAGGCTGCTGAAGATGCCGGCCGCCGCGAACGCGCGCACCAGCGGGAACATCACCACCTGGTAGGGCACGAAGGCGCCGATCATCAGCACGCCGAACAGCAGGTTCGCACCGCGCGCGCGCCAGAACGACAGCGCGTAGCCGTTCAGCGCACCGAAGAAGATCGAGATCACCGTGCTCGGCAGCACGATCTTCACCGAGTTCCAGAAGCCGACCTGGATGCCGCTGCAATCGAGGCCGGTGCAGGCCTGCGACCAGGCGGCGATCCACGGCTCGATGGTCCAGGCGTTCGGCAGCGCGAACAGGTTGCCGAGGCGGATTTCGCCCATCGGCTTCACCGAGGTGACGAGCATCACGTACAGCGGCAGCAGGAAGAACGCTGCGCCGGTCAGCAGGAAGGCGTAGACGCCGATGCGTGCCGGCGTGACGCGCGGCGGGCGCTTCGAGCGCACGCGCGGCAGGCCGGCCGCCGCGGGCAGGGCAGAGGAGGGTGTCGACATCAGGCTTCCCGGGCGTTGCGGTTGGCGCGGCTGCGTGCATACAGCCACGGCGTGATCACGGCCAGCACCGTCAGCAGCATCACCGTGCTCGCGGCCGACGCGAGGCCGATGTTGGCGCGGCCGAACAGGTAGTCCATGATGAACTTGGCCGGCACCTCGCTCGCGATGCCGGGGCCGCCCTGGGTCATCGCGATCACCGCGTCGTAGACCTTCACGACGCCGACCGACAGCAGCACCAGCGCGGTCGCGAAGGACGGCCCGAGCTGCGGCAGCACGATGCTCGCGTAGACGCGCCAGCGTGGGATGCCGTCGATGCGCGCGGCCTTCCACATCTCTTCGTCGACGCCGCGCAGCCCGGCCAGCATCAGCGCCATCACCAGGCCCGAGGCCTGCCACACCGCGGCGATCACCACGGTGTAGATGACCTTGTCCTGGCTGACGATCCAGTCGAAGCTGAAGTTCTCGAAGCCCCAGCCGCGCACCGTGGTCTGCAGGCCGAGCTCCGGGTTCAGGATCCACTGCCACACCAGCCCGGTCGCGACGAAGCTCATCGCGTAGGGGTAGAGGAAGACGGTGCGCAGCACGCTCTCGCCGGCCACCTTCTGGTCGATGAAGACCGCCAGCAGGAAGCCGATCACCAGGCAGGCCAGGATGAACAGCACGCCGAAGATCAGCACGTTGTGCACCGAGACCATCCAGCGCTCGCTGGCGAACAACCGCTCGTACTGCGCGAGCCCGACGAAGCTGTCGCTCGGGAAGGTGCGCGAGTTGCTCAGCGAGATGCGCACCGACCACAGCACCGTGCCGATGTAGGCGAACAGCACCGTGGCGGCCATCGGCAGCAGCGCCGCGTAGACCGACCAGTGTTGCCGCAGTCGGCTGCGCCCGACTTCCATCGTGGAATCCTCAAAACCTTGCCAAGGCGGCAAGGGTAGACAAAAAAACGGTGGGCCGCAGCCCACCGTGGGATGACGCCTGGGTCGGATCGACCCGCCGGGTCAGGTCTTCAGCGCGACGGCGAGTGCCTTCGCGGCGTCGTCGACCGACTGGTTGGTGTTCCACAGCTTGGTCAGCACGTCCTGCACGGCGCCGATGGTGTCGGGCGTCGCGAGCATTTCCGAATCCGGCAGCTGGCGCGAGGCGTCCTTCATGATGGCAACGCCGGTTTGCGCGCAGATGTCCATCTTCGAGGTGTCGACGTCGGTGCGGATCGGGATCGAGCCCTTCTTGTTGTTGAAGGCGACCTGCGCGGCCGGCGAGGTCATCGTCGTCGCGAGCAGCTTCTGCGCCTTGATCGCATCGGCATTGGTCGTCTTCGGGAACACGAACACGTCGCCGGCGACGATGTACGGCGACTTCGGCCCGAAGCCCGGGAAGCAGCCGAACTCCTTGCCGGCCGTCTGGTTGGCGGCCTGGAACTCGCCCTTCGCCCAGTCGCCCATGATCTGCACGCCGGCCTTGCCGGAGATCACCATCGCGGTCGCGTCGTTCCAGTTGCGGCCCGGCGAGCCGGCGTCGACATAGTTGTGCAGGCGCTTGAAGGTGGCGAGCACCTTCTTGAACGGCTCGCTGGTGACCAGCGCGCTGTCCTTGTCGCGGTAGAACTTCAGGAACATCTCCGGGCCGCCGACGTGCGCCAGCACGGCGTTGAACGTGATGCGCTCCTGCCACGACTGGCCGCCCAGTGCCAGCGGTACCAGGCCGGCGGCCTTCAGCTTGTCGAGGTCGGCGAAGAATTCGTCGATGGTCTTCGGCTCGTCCTTGATGCCGGCTTTCGCGAACGCGGCCTTCGAGTACCAGAACCAGGCGGGCATGTGCACGTTGACCGGCACCGCGTAGTAGTGGCCCTTCACCTTGACGGTGTTCAGCACCGGCTGCGGCAGGATCTTGTCCCAGTTCTCCTTCGCGGCGACCTCGTCCAGGTCGGCCAGCTTGCCTTCGGCGACGATGTCGTGGAACTGCTTCGAGGTGTTGAACTGCGCGGCGGTCGGCGGGTTGCCGCCGACGATGCGGTTGATGGCCGCGGCGCGCGCGTTGTCGGCGCCGGCCACGGCGCTGTCGACCCAGGTGCCGCCGGCCGCCTTGTAGGCGTTCGCGAATTCCTTGATGGCGGCCGATTCGCCGCCCGAGGTCCACCAGTGGATCACCTCGGCCTTGACCTGGGCCTGAACGGTGCCCAGTGCGCCGAAGCCCACGACCATGCCGGCGAGAACTGCCTTCAATTGAAACGCCATGTCTGTCTCCTGTGGTGAAACTCGAGCACTCCGGCTCATTGGGGGGTGAACAACCCGGCTCCCCGGGTGACTCGGTGAAACGCTGCAGCCTCGATTCAAGCGGACGACTGTCTCGCCTTCATGAAAGCCTGCACGACGCGGCCGCTGTCCTTCCAGGTGCGCGCCTGGGTCTCGTAGTCGACGTGGACGATGCCGAAGCGGCGTTCATACCCATACGCCCATTCGAAATTGTCCAGCAGCGACCAGATGAAATACCCGCGAATATCCACGCCGTGGCGCATCGCGTCGTCGACCGCCAGCAGGTGGCGGCCGATGAAACTGATGCGCGACGGATCGGCGACGCGTCCGTCGACGACCTTGTCGTCCGACGCCATGCCATTTTCGGTGATGTAGATCGGCGGCAGGTTCCGGTAGCTGGCGTGGAAACCCTTCAGCAAGCGGGCCAGCCCCTGCGGATACACCTCCCAGCCCATTTGCGTGCGCTCGACGCCGGGCATGTCGGTTTCGATGAAACCATGCCGGCCGTCGCTCTTCACCTGCGTGCGGAAGTAATAGTTGATGCCGAGGAAATCGAGCGGCGCGGCGATTGTCTGCATGTCGCCGTCGAGCACCAGCGGCTCGGCGCCGGGCCACAGCCGCCACAGGTCGGCCGGGTAGCTGCCCTTCAGCAGCGGGTCGAGGATCCAGTGGTTGTGCTGCACCTCGAACAGGTAGGCGGCGTCCTGGTCCTGCGGCGACGGCGTCTCGGCCACCGCGGCGCCGACGTTGGCGACGATGCCGACCTGCGCGCCCGGGTCGTTGCGGCGCAGGACGGCCACCGCGGTGCCGTGCGCCAGCAGCAGGTGGTGCATCGCCTGCGTCGCGTAGCGCAGGTTCTGGCGGCCCGGCGCATGGCGGCCGACGGCGTAGCCCAGGAAGGCCGAGCACCACGGCTCGTTCAGCGTGGCCCAGGCGGTCACCAGGCCCTTGAACTCGCGGCTCACCAGGTCGGCGTATTCGGCAAAGTGGTAGACCACCTCGCGGTTGGTCCAGCCGCCGCGGTCCTCGATCCACTGCGGCAGGTCCCAGTGGTACAGCGTCACGTAGGTCTGGATGCCCTTGGCCTTCAGCGCCTCCAGCAGCCGCTTGTAGAAGGCCAGGCCCTTCGGGTTCGGCCGGTTGTTCGCGTCCATTACGCGCGGCCAGGCGATCGACAGGCGATACGCCTGCACGCCCAGTTCCTCGATGATTTCCAGGTCCTGCGGCCAGCGGTGGTAGTGGTCGCAGGCAAACTCGCCGGTGTCCCCGTTCAATACCATGCCGGGGGTGTTCGAATAGGTATCCCAGATCGACGGGATGCGGTCGTCTTCATGAATGGCGCCTTCGATCTGATAAGACGCCGTGGCAGTACCGAACAGAAAGTCGGGCGACCAGAGCCTGGAATCCGCGGGAATCTCCAACTGCGCTGCACTGTACTTCGCCGAATTCGTACTCACTCCACACCTTTCGCAACTGCTGCTTGACTTGACGGATCGTCCAGGCACTACAATGCCAGCCCAATTGGAACCGGTTCCAAAGAGCGGATCGCATTTCAGCATCTCCGCCGCCATCCAACATTGGGGAAAACCCGGTCAGATGACGAATCGGGAGCGTAAAGACAAAGGCTTGAAACCCGGTCCCGTGCGGCTTCTATGATTCCCGGTTCGGGGAGCGGTTCTCCGGCGACGGGTTCTTTCACGGGCGACGAATGGCAACCATCAAGGACGTGGCGCGGCTGGCGGGTGTGGGGGTCGGCACCGCCTCGCGGGTGATCTCCGGCCGCGGCTCGGCGTCGCCGGCGGCGGTGGAGCGGGTGCAGGGCGCGGTGCGCCAGCTCGGTTTCCGGCCGTCGAGCCTCGCGCGTGCGCTGTCGTCGCGCACCCTAGGGATGATCGGCGTCTTCGTGCCCGATTTCAGCGGCCCGTTCTTCGGCCGCATCCTGCAGACGATGGACGCCGAGCTGCGCGAGTTCGACCGCCACATGGTGGCCGCCAACGGCTGCGGCCACGGCGACCGCCGCCAGCAGGCGCTGGACGGTACCGCGTTCCTGATCCAGCGCGAATGCGACGGCCTGATGCTGCAGAGCAATGAGCTGCTCGACGAGGACCTGCTCGCGCTGCACCGGCTGCAGCCGCGGCTGGCGGTGCTGAACCGGCGGGTGCCGACGCTCGAGGCGCAGTGCTTCTCGGCCGACCACCGCGTGGGCGGGCAGCTTGCGGCGCAGGCGTTGCTGAGCCGCGGCCACCGGCAGATCGCGGTGATCTCGGGGCCGAATTCCGCGCCCGACAACGAGGCACGCCTGGCAGGCTTCTACGGCGAGCTGGCGGCCCACGGCATCGCGCGCGACACGGTGCCGCAGGTCGAGGGCGACTTCAGTTCCGAAAGCGGCTGGCGCGCGGCCTCGCAGCTGCTGGAGCGGGGCGTGCCGTTCACCGGGCTGTTCGGCGCGAACGACGTGATGGCGATCGCGGCGATCTCGCGCCTGCAGCACGCCGGGCTGCGCGTGCCCGAGCAGGTGTCGGTGGTCGGCTACGACGATTCCGAGCCGGCGTCGTACAGCAACCCCCGCCTCACCTGCGTGCGCATCCCGATCCAGGACGTGGTGTCGAACGCGTCGCGCTACCTGTTGAACGCCTGCTACGGCAGTGCTCTGCCGGTGACCCACATGTTCGAGCCGACCTTCGTGTGGCGTGACTCGGTCGTGAAAGTTCCCTGAAATACACCGCCCTCCGAAGAGGGATGCGCATTGCGTCGGCGCGGCGCGAGGTGCCCGACAAAGTTTGGCCTGCGCATCGACGGTTTGCGTCAGATGGAAGTGATAAACGGTTCCACTTCGGGGTTCGGCGGCCGTGGCATGCGAACTGCAACGCGGTTTCCCCCATGGGCGACCGCCTGCCTGCACCGTTGGAACAAGCGAAAGTCTTCGATGAACGATCACCCTGACCTCGACAGCCGGCTGCGCCGGCGCCTGATCGGCGCCAGCCTGGCGTCCGCAGCCACCGCGGCGCTGGCCGCTTGCGGCGGTGGCAGCGATTCGTCGCCGTCGCCGGCGCCTGTCGGCGGCACGCCGCCGGCCCCGGCCCCTGCGCCCTCGCCGTCCCCCGCTCCGTCGCCTTCGCCGGCCCCGGCGCCCGCACCGAGTCCTTCGCCGTCGCCGAGCCCCGCACCGTCGCCTGCCCCGGCTCCGGCGCCCGCTGCCAAGAGCTTCAAGCGCGGCATCGCCTATGACCTGTCGACCACCGCCGACCTGAACGCGCTCGTGCCGGGCGTGTCGTGGTGGTACAACTGGTCGCCCCGGCCGGCGGTGACCCCGCCCACCGGCACCGACTTCGTGCCGATGGTGTGGAACTTCGCGTTCGACGACGCCGAGATCGAGGCGCTGCTGAAGGCCAACCAGCAGTACAAGTACCTGCTGGTGATCAACGAGCCGAACCTCTATGGCCAGGCGACGACGACGCCGGCCGATGCGGCGGCGGCCTGGCCGCGTCTCGAGGCGCTGGCGGCGAAGACCGGCGTGAAGATCGTCGGCCCCCAGATCACCTGGGGCACCCTGACCGGCTTCACGGACCCGGTGGTCTGGATGGATGCCTTCTACACCGCCTACCGCAACGCCAACGGCGGGCGCGATCCGCGCATCGACATGCTGTCGTTCCACTGGTACGACTACGGCCTGGCGGCGCAGCTCGATCGCCTGAAGAAGTACGGCAAGACCTTCTGGGTCACCGAGTTCGCGAACTGGCACAACGGCGACGGCTCGGCGCAGATCGACACCGTGGCCAAACAGAAGGCGCAGATGGCGGAAATGGTCGCGATGCTCGAAAGCCGCGCCGACGTCTTCCGCTACGCGTGGTTCACCGGCCGCTGGGAGAACGACACCCACTACAGCAGCCTGCTCGTCACGAACGCGGACGGCAAGAAGGACGGCAAGCTGACCGAACTCGGCCAGTACTACCTGTCGTTGCCGTTCTGATCCCCGGAGCCTTGCCGTCCCATGCGTGACCCCGTCACCTTCGACCAGCTGAAGATCTTCATCGCCTGCGTCGAACGAGGTAGTTTTTCAGGTGCGGCGCGCAAGCTGCACCGCACCCAGTCGGTGGTGAGCCAGGCCATCGCGCAGCTGGAGCGCCAGATCGGCGTGACGCTGTTCGACCGCAGCGGCCGCCTGCCGACGCTGACCGACGAAGGCCGCGCGCTGCTGGCCGACGCGCGCATCGTCGCGCGCGGCGTCGATGGGTTCAAGGCGCGCGCCAAGAGCTTGTCCGACGGGCTCGAGCCGGAGCTGTCGGTCGCGATGGATGCGCTGTTCCCGATGGACTGGCTGACCCAGGCGGTCGGCGCGTTCCGCCACGAATTCCCCGGCACGCCGCTGCGGCTGCACGTCGACGCGATGGGGGCGATCCTGCAGCCGGTGCTCGACGGCCAGTGCCGCATCGCGGTGATCGGCAGCCTGCCGGAGGTGCCCGACACGCTCGAATCGCAGCCGCTGCTGGACGTGGCCGCCGTCACGGTGGTGGCGCCGACGCACCCGCTCGCATCGCACGACGGGCCGATCCCGCGCGCGGTGATCGAACAGCATGTGCAGCTGGTGCTGACCGACCGCTCGCGCATGACGGACGGGCGCGATTACGGTGTCGTGTCGCCGATCACCTGGCGGCTGGCCGACCTGGGCACCAAGCATGCGTTCCTGCGCGCCGGCTTCGGCTGGGGCCACATGCCGCGTCCGCAGGTGGAGGCCGACCTGGCCCAGCGCAGCCTGGTGACGCTGGAGGTCGAAGGCCTGCCGTTCGCGCCGCCGTCGTTCTCGATGCGCTCGGTGCACCGCAAGGATGCGCCGCCGGGGCCGGCCGCGCGCTGGTTCCTGGATTGGCTGAAGCAGGCCGAGGCGGACCGGGCTTAGGGCGCTAGAGCGACAGGGTCAACTGCAGCATCGAGAAGGCAGTCCACAGGCGACGCACGCCGAGCAGGTAGTTCGCCTTGTCGCCCTTCGAGGCCGATGTTTCGGCCAGCGACAAGGCCTTCGTGAAGGCCAGCCCGAGGCTGCCGTGATCGGGCGGAATGCTGTTGCGCACCGTGTCGAGCAGGGTCGCCCATTCTTGCGGGTCCCCAGGCGTCTCGATCGCGCTCGACAGCCGCAGCTTGAGGTTGTCGATTTCGGCACACAAGATTCGCAGCGGTCCCGATGCCGCCGGCGTGGACAGCCGGGCTTCGCGGCGGACCGCCAGCAGTTTCTCCGCAAGCAGTTTCTGCTCGAGCGGCACGGCGCCGTCGGACGCTTTCGGTGCACCGAGCACGACACCAGACGGCGAACTGGAGGCGGGGCGCTGAATCGTGGTCATGGTGACTGCTTCGCGAGGTTGAAGGGAGGAGGCGAGGGCCCCGGAGGAACGGAGCGCGTCGCTGGATGAGTGGCCGGGACGCCCGAATGATTCCAAGACGAACATACCGGCGCGCGCCGGGGTCGGTTCCTATAATCGCCCCTCGCCCCCCGAGCCACCCACGGCGCCGACACCGATGACTCCCGACTTCAAGCCCACCGAGATCGAACGCGCCGCTCAGGCCGCGTGGACCGCCGCCGATGCCTATCGCGTGACGGAAGACGCCAGCAAGCCGAAGTTCTACGCCTGCTCGATGCTGCCGTACCCGAGCGGCAAACTGCACATGGGCCATGTGCGCAACTACACGATCAACGACATGTTGACGCGCCAGCTGCGCATGAAGGGAATGAATGTCCTGATGCCGATGGGCTGGGACGCCTTCGGGCTGCCGGCCGAGAACGCGGCGATCAAGAACAAGGTGCCGCCGGCGAAGTGGACCTACGACAACATCGCGTACATGAAGCGGCAGATGCAGGCGATGGGCCTGGCCATCGACTGGAGCCGCGAGATCGCGACCTGCTCGCCGGCCTACTACCGCTGGAACCAGTGGCTGTTCCTGAAGATGCTGAAGGCCGGCATCGCCGAGCGCCGCACCCAGGTCGTCAACTGGGACCCGGTCGACCAGACCGTGCTCGCCAACGAGCAGGTGATCGACGGCAAGGGCTGGCGCTCCGGCGCGCCGGTCGAGAAGCGCGAGATCCCCGGCTACTACCTGAACATCACGAAGTACGCCGGCGAACTGCTCGACTATGTGCAGGAGCAACTGCCCGGCTGGCCCGAGCGCGTGAAGCTGATGCAGGAGAACTGGATCGGCCGCAGCGAGGGCGTGCGCTTCGCGTTCCCGCACCGCATCGCCGGGGCTGACGGCCAGCCGATCGGCGGCGGCCGTCTCTACGTCTTCACGACGCGTGCCGATACCATCATGGGCGTGACCTTCTGCGCCGTCGCGCCCGAGCACCCGCTGGCCACGCATGCCGCGGCCACGAACCCGGCGGTCGCCGCCTTCATCGACGAAACCAAGGCCGGCGGCACCACCGAGGCCGAGCTCGCCACGCAGGAGAAGAAGGGCGTGCCGACCGGCCTGGTCGTGCAGCACCCGATCACCGGCGAAGACGTGCCGGTGTGGGTCGGCAACTACGTGCTGATGAGCTACGGCGACGGCGCGGTGATGGGCGTGCCGGCGCACGACGAGCGCGATTTCGCGTTCGCGAAGAAGTACGGCCTGGGCATCCTGCAGGTCGTCACGATCGACGGCGAGCACTTCAGCTACGACCACTGGCAGGAGTGGTACGCCGACAAGCAGCGCGGCATCACGATCAACTCCGACAACTTCAGCGGGCTCGACCACGCGAAGGCGGTCGACGCGGTGGCCGCGGCGCTGGCCCACAAGGGGCTGGGCGAGAAGAAGACGACCTGGCGCCTGCGCGACTGGGGCGTCAGCCGCCAGCGCTACTGGGGCACGCCCATTCCGATCATCCATTGCGACGAGCACGGCGCGGTGCCGGTGCCCGAGAAGGACCTGCCGGTCGTGCTGCCGGAAGACGTGGTGCCCGACGGCAGCGGCAACCCGCTGAACAAGCGTGCCGACTTCCTGAACGTCGCGTGCCCGACCTGCGGCAAGCCGGCGCGCCGCGAGACCGACACGATGGACACCTTCGTCGACAGCTCGTGGTACTTCATGCGCTACTGCGATGCGTCGAACGACAAGGCGATGGTCGGCGCCGGCACGCAGTACTGGATGCCGATGGACCAATACATCGGCGGCATCGAGCACGCGATCCTGCACCTGCTGTACGCCCGCTTCTGGACCAAGGTGATGCGCGACCTGCACCTGGTCAAGGTCGACGAGCCGTTCACGAAGCTGCTGACCCAGGGCATGGTGCTGAACGAAGCCTTCTCGCTGACTCACGAAGGCGCCGGCAAGGACTACTTCTGGGCGCACGAGCTCGACATCCAGCGCGACGACCATGCGCACGTGCTGTCGGCGGTGCACAAGGAAAGCGGCAAGCCGGTCGTCTACGAGGGCTGGACGACGATGTCCAAGTCCAAGAACAACGGCGTCGATCCGCAGGACCTGATCGAGAAGTTCGGTGCCGACACCGCGCGGCTGTTCGTGATGTTCGCGTCGCCGCCGGAGCAGACGCTCGAATGGAACGACCAGGGCGTCGAGGGTGCGAACCGTTTCCTGCGCCGCCTGTGGGCGTTCGGCGCGAAGCATGCCGACGCGATCCTCGGCGCCGGCGAGGTCTCCGGCACCGTCGCGAAGGACGCGCAGGCGCTGCGCCGCGAGGTGCACACGCTGCTGCGCCAGGTCAGCTACGACTACGAGCGCATGCAGTACAACACCGTGGCCTCCGGCGCGATGAAGCTGCTGAATGCGCTCGAAGGCTTCAAGGGCGATGCACCGGCCGTCGTGCGCGAGGGCTTCGGCATCCTGCTGCGCGCGCTGTACCCGGCCTGCCCGCACATCACCTGGAAGCTGTGGTCCGACCTGGGCTATGCGAAGGGCCTGGGCGACCTGCTCGACGCACCGTGGCCGCAGGTCGACGAGGCGGCCCTGGTGCAGGACGAGATCGAGCTGGTGCTTCAGGTCAACGGCAAGACGCGCGGTGCGATCACCGTGGCAGCCGCTGCCGACAAGGCCGTGATCGAGGCTGCCGCCGTCGCGAGCCCGGACTTCGTCAAGTTCTCGGAGGGCAAGCCGCCGAAGAAGGTGATCGTGGTGCCGGGCCGGCTCGTCAACGTCGTCGTCTGAGCATGCCGATCCAGCGCCGCACGGTCCTGCTGTCCACGCTCGTCGCCGCGCTCGCCGGTTGCGGCTTCGAGCTGCGGCGAGCGCCGGAACTGCACTTCAAGGCCATCCAGCTGACCGGCTTCAAACCGCAGTCGCCGCTGGCCGCCGACCTGCGCCGTGCGCTGCAGTCGGTCAACGCGACGCGCGTCGTCGAGGCCGCGTCGCAGGCCGAGGTGGTGCTCGAGTCGCTGAACGACGTGCGCGAGAAGGGCGTCGTGTCGTCCGGCACCGCCGGCCAGGTGCTCGAAGTGCAGCTGCGCTCGCGCTTCAGCTTCCGGCTGCGCACGCCGATGGGCAAGGAGCTGATCCCGGCGAGCGAGATCCTGCTGGCGCGCGACATGACCTACAACGAAAGCATCGCGCTGGCGAAGGAGCATGAAGAAACGCTGCTCTACCGCGCGATGGAAACCGACATCGCGTCGCAGGTGCTGCGCCGGCTGGCGTCGGTCCAGTCCCTGTGAACCCCGGCGTTGCCCCCGGCCTCTTGACTCGCGATCCCGATGCAGCTGCGCGCTGACCAACTCCCCACCCACCTGCGCCAGGGCCTGAAGCGCATCTACACGATCCACGGCGACGAGCCGCTGCTCGCGCAGGAAGCTGCCGACCTGATCCGCGCCGCCGCGCGCGCGGCCGGCCATACCGAGCGCCAGGTGCACACCGTGGCCGGGGCGCACTTCGACTGGAGCAGCCTGCTCGGGGCCTCGCAGGCGCTGAGCCTGTTCGCCGACAAGCAGCTGATCGACATCCGCATCCCGTCCGGCAAGCCGGGCAAGGACGGCTCGCAAGCGCTGCAACGCTACTGCGAGACGCTGTCGGACGACGTGGTCACGCTGGTGCAGTTGCCCAAGCTGGACCGCACGCAGCAGACCAGCGGCTGGTTCGTCGCGCTCGATGCGGCCGGCGTCACGCTGCGCGTCGACCCGATCGAGCGCCGCGCACTGCCGGCCTGGATCGCGCAGCGGCTCGCGGCGCAGGGCCAGCGCGTGCAGGACGGCGAGGCCGGGCAGCAGACGCTGGCGTTCTTCGCCGACCGTGTCGAAGGCAACCTGCTGGCCGCGCACCAGGAGGTGCAGAAGCTCGGGCTGCTGTACCCGCAGGGCGAGCTGGGCTTCGAACAGATCGAATCGGCGGTGCTGAACGTCGCGCGCTACGACGTGTTCAAGCTCGGCGAGGCGGTGCTGGCCGGCCAGGTCGGCCGCGCGCTGCGCATGCTCGACGGGCTGGAGGCCGAGGGCGAGGCGGCGGTGCTGGTGCACTGGACGCTGGCCAACGACATCCTGGCGCTGCGCCGCGTGAAGGACGCGATGAACGCCGGCAAGCCGCTCGCGCTCGCATTGCGCGATGCGCGGGTCTGGGGGGCGAAGGAGCGGTTGTTCGAACGCGCCGCGCCGCTGCTGAGCGACGACGGGCTGTCGCAGCTGGTCGAGGCGGCGCAGGTCTGCGACGGCCTGGTCAAGGGGCTGAAGCACGCCGACTGGCCGTTCGAGCCGTGGCAGGGCCTGCGGCGGCTGGTGCTGATGGTGATGCAGCAGGTCACGCAGCAGGCGGCGCCGGCCCCGGGGACGGTGCGTGGCGGGCCGGCGACGAAGGTGTCGCTCGTCCTGCGCGCGTGAATGACGATCCTCGGGCTACGAATTCAATACCCGCGGCTTCGATCGACCAGGTGCTGCAGCGGTTGCCCTGAGCGCAGCGCGCGGATGTTGGCCGCCACCACCTGGGCCGCGCTGCGCGGATCGGTCTGCGCCGCGACGTGCGGCAACACCGTCACCTTCGGGTGCTGCCAGAACGGATGCGTCGTCGGCAGCGGCTCGGTCGCGAACACGTCGAGCACGGCGCGCGACAGCTGCCCGTCGTCGAGCGCTGACAGCAGGTCCGCCTCCACCACCTGCGCACCGCGCGCCAGGTTCACGAAGCTCGCGCCGCGGCGCATCTGCGCGAAGCGTGCGCGGTCGAAAAAGCCACTGGTGGCCGGCGTCAACGGCAGCAGGCTGATCACGACGTCGGCCTCGGCCAGCACGCCGTCGACCGGGCCGCTGCCCGTGCGCCAACCGCTGACGATGAACCCCTGCTGCGCCAGCCGCGCGGCCACTGTCTGGCCCATCTGCCCGAGGCCGAGCACCGCGACCCGCGTCTCGTCGGCACGTCGTTGGCCGTGCTGCCGCCAGACGCCGGTGCGTTGCTGCGCGGCGTAGTCGAAGAAGCCGCGCTGCAGCGCGAGCGCCGCCCACAGCGCGGTCTCGGCCATCGCGGCATTCATCGCCGGATCGACCATGCGCGCGAGCGGCACGCCGGTCGGCAGCGTCGGGTCACGCAGCAGCTTGTCGACACCGGCCCACAGCGATTGCACCAGCTTCAGCCCCGGCAGGCCGTGCAGCGCACCGGCCGGCGGGTTGGCGACGATCGCGATGTCGATGTCGTCGCCGGTTCGCTCGCGCAGCAGCGTCTCGCCGGGCAAGGCCGCCTGCAGCGCCGGCAGCCAGGCGGCCCATTCCGAGGCATCGAAGTCGGCGGCCAGCAAGATGCTCACGATGCCGCCTGCAGCAAGCGCATCAGCGCCTGCGACACCGTCTGTCCGCGCACCGCCGTGCGGTCGCCGGCGAACAGCAGCCGCTCGGCCTGCGTCGCCCCGTCGCGTTGCGCCCACGCGAGCCACACGGTGCCGACCGGCTTGCCCGGCACCGCGCCGCCCGGGCCGGCGATGCCGGTCACCGCGACAGCGAAGCGCGCCGGCGAGTGCCGCAGCGCGCCTTCGGCCATCGCACGCGCGACCTCTTCGCTGACCGCACCGTGCTGCGCGATCAGCGCCGCCGGCACGCCGAGCATCTGCGTCTTCGCGTCGTTGCTGTAGGTCACGAAGCCGCGCTCGAACCAGTCGCTCGAGCCGGCGACCGACGTGCAGGCCGCGGCGATCAGCCCACCGGTGCAGGACTCGGCCGTCGCGATCGAGCCGCCGCGCTGCCGCAGCACGCGCGCCAGCGCCAGCACCGCCGGCTCGAACTCGTTCACAGGAACCTCCACAGCGCGATCACCAGCAGCGCGCACAGCGCCGCGACGAAGTCGTCGAACAGGATGCCGAAGCCTTGCGCCCAGCCGATCGGTTGGCCGCGGCGCAGCTTGAAGCGGCCGTCGGCCCAGCCGACCGGGCCCGGCTTCACCGCGTCGAAGAAGCGGAACAGGCCGAAGGCCACCGCCTGCGCGAGCAGGCCAGCCGGCGTCACCAGCCACAGCACGGCCCAGAACGCCAGCACCTCGTCCCAGACGATGCTGCCCGGGTCGGCGACATTGAGGTTGCGCGCGGTCACCGTGCAGGCCCACCAACCGACCCCCGTGCCGACCGTCAGCAGCAGCAGCCACTGCAGGTCGCCCAGGTGCGGCTGCAGGATGACGAACGCGAGCCAGGCCCACAGCGTGCCGACCGTGCCGGGCGCGACCGGCGACAAGCCGCTGCCGAAGCCGAGCGCGATGACGTGCGCCGGGTGGCGGAACATGAAGCCGATGGTCGCGCGGCGCGGCGCCGGGCGTAGCGGCGGCGGTTCGGGCGCGCGAGCGGGATCAGGATGGGGCTCGGGCGTCATGACTTGAAATGATCGAAGGCCGCGAAGCGCTGGTCGACCGCCGCGCCGTCGCCGTCCACCAGCCGCAGGCCGTGCGCGGCCGGCTCGATGCGGCCGATGCGCGTCGCCGCGACACCGGCGCCTTGTGCGGCGGCGCGCACGGCGGCGGCCTGCGACGGTGGCGCGGTGAACACCAGCTCGTAGTCGTCGCCGCCGGCCAGCGTGCAGTTGCGCTGCAGCGCGAGCGGCTGTGCGGCCAGCACCGCGCTGCGCGGCAGCGCATCGACCTGCAGCGTGGCGCCGGCGTTCGAGCGCTTCAGGATGTGGCCGAGGTCGCCGAGCAGCCCGTCGGAAACGTCGATCGCGCTGGTCGCGATGCCGCGCAGCGCGGTGCCGAGGGCAACGCGCGGCGTCGGCAGCTCCATCGCGGCGCGCACCTGCTCGAAGCCGTCGCCGGCCAGCGCGACGCTGCCGCGAAAGACCTCCAGCGCGAGCCGCGCGTCGCCGAGCGTGCCGCTGACCCAGATCTCGTCGCCCTCGCGCGCGCCCGAGCGCAGCAGCGCCTGGCCAGGCGGTACCTCGCCGAACACCGTGATGCACAGGTTCAGCGGGCCTTGCGTCGTGTCGCCGCCGACCAGCTCGCAGCCGTGCGCATCGGCCAGCGCCAGCAGGCCGCGCGAGAAGCCTTCGAGGAACGCCTCGTCGATGCGCGGCAGCGCCAGCGCCAGCGTGAACGCGAGCGGCTGTGCGCCGCAGGCAGCGAGGTCGCTCAGGTTGACGGCCAGCGCCTTGTGGCCGAGCCGCTGCGGCGCGACCGTCGACAGGAAGTGCCGGCCCTCGACCAGCATGTCGCTGGAGGTCGCGAGCTGCATGCCGGGCGCCAGGTTCAGCAGCGCGCAGTCGTCGCCGACGCCGAGCGCCGCGCGCCGCGCCGGCCGCGTGAACCAACGCGCGATCAGGTCGAACTCGCCGATCACCGACATCGGCGCGCTCACTTGCCGATGTTGATCAATGGCGCCGTCTGCATGTTCGCCGGGAGCACGACGGTGGTCGTGCCGCCCTTCTCGGCGAATTTCAGCAGCGCGAGGTTCGACTCGTGCTGCAGGTACTCGCGCGTCAGGCTCTGGTTGATGATCTGGTTGGCGCGCGCGATGCCCTCGGCCTTCTTGACCTCGACCTGTGCCTCGGCTTCGGCGATCGCGATGCGCTGCTTCGTCGTCTCGAGCTGCTTCTGCGCCGCGACCGAATCCTGGATCGCCTTCTCGATCGCCGGGTCGGTGGTCAGCGAACGGATCACGACGCGCGTGATCTGGAACACGCCCTTGTCGTTGGCGTCGAGCTCGCCCTGCAGCGACTTGCGCACCGCCTGCGCCAGCTCCTCGCGCTGGGTGTGCATCACCAGGCTGTCGATGTGCGAAGCCTGCTGGTAGATCGCGTTGCGCGCGACGCGCTGCAGCAACGCGTAGGCCGGCAGGTAGACGCGGCTGCCTTCGTCGCGGGTGTGCTGGCCGGCGTACTTCACGTACAGGTCGGCGACCGAGCCGGGCATCACGCGGTAGTAGACCGTCACGTCCAGGTCGCGCAGCGACAGGTTGTCGCGGGCCTTCGGCGTCAGGTCGTTCAGGTCGAGCCCGATCTCCTTGGCCGAGAACTCCTGCACCCGGCTGATGCCCGGGACGCCGAGGTAGATGCCCGGCTCGACCTCGTCGGCGCTGACCTTGCCGAGCGTCGTGCGGATGCCGACGTTGCCCGATTCGATGGTGCCGCAGCTGGACACGGCGAACACCAGCCCCAGCACGACGATGGCAGCCAGAACAACGCGAACGATCACGGTGGATCTCCTGTGGGTGGCGTGATGCGGGTTTGCCCCGGGTCGCGATTATCGCGGCGGAAGCGGCGTTCGCTGTGAAAATCCGCCCGCGCGTCGGAGGGCGCGCGCCATCCATCACAACCAGAGAGCAGTCCCATGAGCTTGTTTCGTTCCGCATTCGTGCTGGCGGCCAGTGCCGCCGTTGCCGTCTTCGTCAGCGGTTGTTCGACGACCGCCCCGACGTTCCAGCCGTCCATCGCCAACGTCAGCACGCTGAAGGCCGCCGGCAGCACGCCGGTGGCGGTCGGCGCCTTCACGGTGCAGGCCGGCCTGAAGACCGCCACGTCGATCCAGTTGCGCGCTGCCGACATGACGACGGACAAGGGCAGCTACGCCCAGTACCTCGCCGACGCGCTGAAGTCCGAACTCGACCTCGCCAAGCGGCTCGACCCGAAGGCCACGATCGAGATCACCGGCGTGCTGTTGAAGAACGACATCGCTGCCGGCGGCTTCTCGACCAACAGCGGCGAGGTCGAGGCGCGCTTCATCGTGCGTCGCGACGGCCAGGTGAAGTACGAGAAGACCAAGCGCGGCACGGCCGAATGGGAAGGCTCGTTCGCCGGTGCGACCGCGATCCCGAAGGCCGCGCAACAGTACCCGGTGCTGGTGCAGAACATGCTGGCGGCGCTGTACGCAGACGCCGACTTCGTGGCGGCCATCCGCTGACCGGGAGCCGTTCCATGCGCATCCAACAGATCCTGCTGGCCCTTGCCCTCGGCGTCTCGGCCCTGTTCACCGGCTGCGCCCACCCGATCACGGTGGGTCCGGTCGACGCGAGCCAGATCAAGGCCTCGGGCACGTCCCGCATCGGCAAGTCGGTCGGCTACTTCGTGGCGCCGGAAGACGCGCAGCGCGAGGTGACCACCGGCGGCGGCGGCGGCGACAAGGTGAGCTACAAGCCTTACGCCGACCTCGACCCCGGCCTGTACCGCGCCTTGTCCGAGGTGTTCGCGAACGTGACGAAGATGAAGTCGGCCAACGAGGCCGCCGTGCCCGGCAGCCCGTTGCGACTCGTGATCCTGCCGAAGATCTTCACCAATTCGTCGTCGAGCAGCGCCCTCACCTGGCCGCCCACCGACTTCTCGATCGAACTGGTCTGCAAGGTCACCGACCCGGCCGGCGCGGTCGTCACCGAAGTCAAGGGCATCGGCAAGGGGCACGCGGAGTACGACGAGTTCAAGAACAACCACTCGCTGTCGGCCAACCGGGCGACACAGGAAGCGCTGGTGAATCTCGTCAAGGCCCTCGAGGCCGATCCGGCGCTGCGCCGCTAGGCGCCGCGGCGAGCGACTGGAGCGTGGCGCGTCCGCGCTTCAGTCTCGCATCCGGTTGGCCAGCTCCACCGCCGACTTCACGTCCATCTTCTCGAACACCCGCGCGCGGTGCACCTCGACCGTGCGCACGCTGATGTTCAGCTCGTCGGCGATCAGCTTGTTGGGCCGGCCGTCGATCACCCGCTCCATCACCTCGCGCTCGCGCTCGGTGAGTTCGGCCAGGTGCTGCTGCAGCGCGACGCGGTCGCGCCGGCGCAGGATGGCCTGCGTGCTCTGAGCGAGCGCCTGCTCCACGCGGTCGACCAGTGCGTTGTCCGAGAACGGCTTCTCGACGAAATCGAACGCGCCGCGCTTGACGGCGGCCACCGCGGTCGGCACGTCGCCGTGGCCGGTCAGGAAGATCACCGGCAGCGCCTGCAGCAGCCCGCGCTCGGCCAGCCGTTCGAACAATGCGAGGCCGCTGGTGCCGGGCATGCGCACGTCCAGCACCAGGCAGCTCGGCGACGTCGGCCAGCCGGCGGCGGTGGCGGCGGCCAGGCGCGGCGCCAGCATCGCCTCGAAGGCCTCGGCGCTCGCGAAGCCTTCGGACAGCAGCCGGCGCGAGCGCAGCAGCCAGGCCAGCGCCTCGCGCACGACGTCCTCGTCGTCGACCAGGTAGACCATCGGCAGGCCGAGGTGGGGGGGTGCGGCCGGCGTGCCGCCGTGGGAGGGACTGCTGTTCATGGGCTGGTGTTCTTGCTGTCGGCAGGCAGCGTGAACCTGAATTCTGCGCCGATCACGCGCCGCCCGGCGTCGAAGCGGTTCTCGAACACCAGCAGGCCGCCGTGCTGCTCGATCACCGTGCGGCACAGGCTCAGCCCGAGCCCCATGCCCTCGGGCCGGGTCGTGAAGAATGGCGTGAACAGCCGCGGCGCGACCTCGTCGGCGACGCCTGTGCCGCGGTCGACGATGCCGAACGAGACCCAGCGGGCGTCCACCGGGCGCACGCGGATGGTCAGTTCGCGCTCGGCGGCCGGGGTGTGCGACTCCATTGCCTGGATCGCATTGCGCGTCAGGTTCAGCAGCACCTGCTCGAGCATCGTGCGGTCGCAGACCACGCGCGGCATCGGCTTCGGCAGGTCGAGCTCGATGCGCGCGCCGCTCTTGCGCGCCTGCAGCCGCACCAGCGGCAGCACCGCGTCGATCAGCAGGTCGGCGCGCACCGGCTCGCGCGCCTGCTCGCGCCGCCGCACGAAGTCGTGCACGCTCTTGATCACGCGGCCGGCCCGCTCGGCCTGCTCGGCGATGCGCTGCGAGGCCTGTCGCAGCAGCGGCAGCGTCTCGGCGCAGTCGCCCTCGGTGTCGTTCATCAGGTTCAGCGAGCCGGCGGCATAGCTCGCGATCGCCGCCAGCGGCTGGTTCAGCTCGTGGCTCAGCAGCGAGGCCATCTCGCCGACGGTGGCCAGCCGCGCCGTCGCCTGCAGCCGCTCCTGCTGCTGGCGCGATACCTCCTCGATCTTGCGCTGCGCGCTGACGTCGAGCGCCGCGCTCATCCAGCCGGTGTGGCGACCGGCGCCGTCGACCAGCGGCGCCTCGAAGATCATCACCGCGAAGCGCTCGCCGTTGCGCCGCATGAACACCGTCTCGTAGCCCTCGCGCGGCGGCACCGTGCCGGCCAGCCGCACCTGCTGGCGCTTGGTGTATTCCGACGTGAGCTCCGGCGGCCAGTAGGGCGGCGTCGTCTGCCCGACCAGCTCGGTCGCGCTGAAGCCCACCATCTCGCAGAAGGCCGGGTTCACGTAGGTGATGCGGCCGTGCGGGTCGCGCGCGCGCAGCCCGGTGACCAGCGAATCCTCCATCGCCTTGCGGAAGCTCAGCGCCTCGGCGAGCGCCGCCTCGGCGCCGGCGCGCTTGCGCACATCGCGCGCCAGCAGCACCACCACGCCGCCGAGCGCGAGCGACAGCCCGAGCACCAGCGCGGTGCTGAGGTTGGGGATCAGCCGCGGGCGACCGGCGCTGCTGTCGACCCGCAGCTGCAGGCTCAGGCCCGGCAGGTCGACCAGCCGCTCGGCGATGAAGGCGCCCGCACCGCGCGGCAGGCCCGCACGCGCGAGCCGCGTGCCGTCGCC
The DNA here is from genome assembly GCF_012275445.1 of Rhizobacter sp. SG703. Taxonomy (GTDB): domain Bacteria; phylum Pseudomonadota; class Gammaproteobacteria; order Burkholderiales; family Burkholderiaceae_C; genus Rhizobacter. The sequence continues at coordinate 371,369 of NZ_JAAZQK010000005.1, forward strand.
TTCGATGAACGACAGCTCGTGCACCCGCTTCACCTCGCTGCCCACCGTTTCGTCCAGCAGCCGGCCGAGCGCGAAGGTGGCGGCCATGAAGCCGAGGTTCTGCCCGCTGCCGGCGATCGGGATGCAGACGTCCATCACCTCCAGGCCCAGCCCCCCCGGCAGCGGCACGAAGTAGCTGCGCGAGTACGACGGGCTGCCCTGGCGGCGCGCGGTGGTGCACGCGAGCTCGGTCTCGAGGTCGATGTCGTCGCGGTGGATCTGCGTGAAGGCCGAACCGTGCAGCGGCGAGTCGACCGAGTCGGTGATCTCCAGCTGCGCATCGCGGCGCTCGATGCGCAGCAGCTCGCGGCGCGAGCGCAGCAGCGCAGCCGCATCCTGCCGCCACAGCGGGATCGACGGGTTGTTCCACAGCAGCGCCTGCAGGCTCTGCAGGTCGCGGCCGAGCGCCTGCTTGATGTCGCCGGCCGCCGCGGTGGCGGTGGCGTCGACCTGCTCCTGCGCACGGCTGCTCTCGTAGCCGAGCGTCAGCCACACCAGCAGCGACTGGGCGACCAGCAGCAGCGCCACCAGCGTCGCCCATGGCAGCGCGCGCCGCCAGCGCCGCGGCGGCAGGGACTCGGGGGCGGCAGGCGGTGGGAGCAGGGGCGAAAGCATCACTCGGGCGCGGGGACCACCCTGCAGTATTGCGAATGGGCCGGCCGCGGAGGTACGCAGTTTCGCGCATGGGGGCCGGCGGCGCGCTGCGCAACACTGCGGGGTTCGCGCCCTCCTACAATGCTTTCCCCTTCGAGGACCCACGAGATCACGCCATGGCCCCATCAGACAACAAGCATGCCGAACTGCGCCGAGCGGCTCTGGAGTACCACGAGTTCCCGGTGCCCGGCAAGATCGCGATCGCCGCGACCAAGCAGCTGATCAACCAGCGCGACCTGGCCCTCGCGTACTCGCCCGGCGTGGCCGCCGCCTGCGAAGAGATCGTCGCCGACCCGGCCAACGCGTTCCGCTACACCGCGCGCGGCAACCTGGTGGCCGTCGTCACCAACGGCACCGCGGTGCTCGGGCTCGGCGACATCGGGCCGCTGGCGTCGAAGCCGGTGATGGAGGGCAAGGGCGTGCTGTTCAAGAAGTTCGCCGGCATCGACGTGTTCGACATCGAGCTCGCCGAGCGCGACCTCGACAAGCTGGTCGACATCATCGCCGCGCTCGAGCCGACCTTCGGCGGCATCAACCTCGAGGACATCAAGGCCCCGGACTGCTTCTACGTCGAGCGCAAGCTGCGCGAGCGCATGCACATCCCGGTGTTCCACGACGACCAGCACGGAACCGCGATCACCGTCGGCGCGGCCGTGCTGAACGCGCTGAAGGTGGTCGGCAAGGACATCGACAAGGTCAAGCTCGTGACCTCCGGTGCCGGTGCCGCGGCGCTCGCCTGCCTGGGGCTGCTGGTCAAGCTCGGCGTGCCGCGCGAGAACATCTGGGTCACCGACCTGGCCGGCGTGGTCTACGAAGGCCGCACCGAGCTGATGGACGAGGACAAGATCCAGTTCGCGCAGAAAACGTCGCACCGCAAGCTGGCCCAGGTGATGGAAGGCGCCGACATCTTCCTCGGCTTGTCGGCCGGCGGCGTGCTGAAGAAGGAGATGGTGGCGTCGATGGCGGCCAAGCCGATCATCCTGGCGCTGGCCAACCCGACGCCGGAGATCCTGCCGGAAGAGGTCAAGGAAGTGCGCGCCGACGCGATCATCGCGACCGGCCGCACCGACTACCCGAACCAGGTCAACAACGTCCTGTGCTTCCCGTACATCTTCCGCGGCGCGCTCGACAGCGGCGCGACCACCATCACGATCGAGATGGAGATCGCCGCGGTGCACGCGATCGCCGAGCTGGCCCAGGCCGAGCAGAGCGAGGTGGTGGCGGCGGCCTATGCCGGCGCGACGCTGAGCTTCGGCCCCGAGTACCTGATCCCGAAGCCGTTCGACCCGCGGCTGATGATGAAGATCGCGCCGGCGGTGGCGCAGGCCGCGGTCGACTCCGGTGTCGCGACGCGCCCGGTCAAGGACATGGACGCCTACCGCGAGAAGCTGCAGAGCTTCGTCTACGCCTCCGGCACGACGATGAAGCCGATCTTCACGCTCGCCAAGTGCGCCCAGCACAAGCGCGTGGTCTTCGCCGAAGGTGAGGAAGAGCGCGTGCTGCGCGCGGTGCAGGTGGTGGTCGACGAGAACCTGGCCCGCCCGACGCTGATCGGCCGGCCCGAGGTCATCGCGCAGCGCATCGAGAAGTTCGGGCTGCGCCTGAAGGCCGGCAACGACTACGACCTGGTCAACACCGAGCACGACGAGCGCTACCGCGACTACTGGCAGACCTACCACCGCATGATGGCGCGCAAGGGCGTGACCGCGCAGCTCGCAAAGATCGAGATGCGCCGCCGCCTGACCCTGATCGGCGCGATGCTGCTGCACAAGGGCGAGGTCGACGGCATGCTGTGCGGCACCTGGGGCAACACCGCGATGCACCTGCAGTACATCGACCAGGTGATCGGCCTGCGCAAGGGCACCAAGACCTACGCCTGCATGAACGGGCTGATCCTGCCGAACCGGCAGGTGATGCTGGTCGACACGCACGTCAACTACGACCCGACCGCGGCCCAACTGGCCGAGATCACCGTGATGGCGGCCGAGGAGATGAAGCGCTTCGGCCTGCGCCCGAAGGCGGCGCTGCTGTCGCACAGCAACTTCGGCTCGAGCAACCAGCCGTCGGCGATCAAGATGCGCGAGGCGCTCGCGCTGCTGCACGAGCAGGCGCCGTGGCTGGAGGTCGACGGCGAGATGCACGGCGACGCCGCGCTCGACCCCGGCTACCGCGCCGAGCTGATGCCGACGAGCACGCTGTCCGGCGAGGCCAACCTGCTGGTGCTGCCGAACATCGACGCCGCCAACATCAGCTACAACCTGCTGAAGACGGCTGCCGGCGGCGGCATCGCGATCGGCCCGGTGCTGCTGGGCGCGGCCAAGCCGGTGCACATCCTGACGCCGTCGGCCACCGTGCGCCGCATCGTCAACATGACCGCGCTGACGGTCGCCGACGCGAACGCGGCCCGCTGAGCGAGGCGATCTGACAAGAACGGTCGCCGGCCACGCACCAAGCACAGCTTGGTGCGTGCGCCAAAAATGCCCGGGGGTCCTGCACGGGCATGTGACGCCCTTGTCATCGATCCGCCAGGGGTGCTTGAGACTCCGAAGTCTGTCCGGATGTGCCGACTCATATGGCCCTGGACGAATGCGAGCATTTACTGATTTTCAGCTCACCCTGCCCCAAATTGAGGCAGCGGCTTGAGCTTTGCGGGTTGATTCGGTACCATCCTGGTTTCCGAATTCAGGGATAACCCGTGTCTCTCTCCGGTGTGCTGGCCGGTTTTGCAAGTCAGTTCGATGGCCGGGCCCGCTGGGGCCGCGCGGCGATCGTGGTGGCGGTCATGGCGGCCAGCGTGGTGTCGGTGCCTGCAAAAGAAGCACCGCCGGCCGCCGACGAGTTGGCCACGGTGGCCCTGGCGGCGCTGCCGGCCGAAGCCCAGGCGACAGAGCGGCTGATCAGAACCGGAGGCCCGTTTCCGTATCCGAAGGATGGCAGTGTGTTCGGCAACCGCGAGCGCCAGCTACCGGCACAGCGCCGCGGCTACTACCGCGAGTACACCGTGCCGACCCCGGGGGCCAGGAACCGCGCTGCCAAGCGCATCGTCTGCGGTGGCTACCAGGTCACGACACCGCAGGCGTGTTACTACACCGACGACCACTACGCGAGTTTTCGCCGCATCGTGAAGTGAAGGTCAGCTGATGGATTCTTTTGAACCAAGGAGGAACGAGACCATGCTCTTGCAGACCGTCCGTCCAAACATCGTCCAGTCGATACGCGCCTACCGCGTCGAGGATTTGCAGGAAGCCGCGCAAGGCGTGGGCCAGCATTTCCTCTATGCGAACCTGACCCACGCCCAGTCCAAGCAGGACGTGCTGGACAGCATTGCCGAGTCCTTCCTGTTCCCGTCGCATTTCGGCAAGAACCTCGATGCGCTGTATGACTGCATGACCGACCTGGTGCACAAGTCGGGCACGCAGCCCGGCTTCGTCGTGGTGCTGGAGCAGCTGCCCGACAACCCGCGTTTCGACCGCGAGGCCCGCGAACAACTGCTCGACGTTTTCCGCGATGCCGCCGATTTCTGGGCGGAGCGAAAAATACCATTCAGGTGCTTCTATTCTTTTCAGTAGCCCGCTCCCAGGAACAAGGGTCATGGGAGCGGGCGACGGAAACGGCCCAGATTGCAGAGAACAAGCCGGCCAAGCCGGCGGCGAAGAGCGCGGCCAACGCGAACTTCGGAATGAACATGCCGATGATGAGCAGCGCGTTCGACACATCGATGTGGCTGAACGCAGCTTGAGCTGATCGATCGAGCCCCTGGCAACAGCCCGCTTCGGCGGGCTTTTTTTATGCGCGTTCATCGTCAGCCTTGAGGTTGCTTTCAGTGTCGGAGACGACACAATGCGCCGCACACAACGAGAGGGAGGGAAACGATGGCATTCGGTCGTGGTGCGCGAGCGTGGCTCGCGACGGCATTGACGCTCGGCATCGCCGCCGCGGCAGGCGCACAAGAGAGCGGCGCGGCCGCCGGGCAACTGCCGGTCGCCGTGTCGGCCTCCGGGTGGTATGTGTCCGGCGGCGTCGGTGTGAGCCGGTACCGCGTGTCGAACGGGCAGGACGGCCACGAGACCCTGACCGGACACGGTGGCAAGCTGATGCTGGGGTACCAGTTCCGCCGTTCGCTGCGGCTGGAGGCCGGCGCCGTGTCGCTCGGCTCCGACTGGCGAACAGGCCCGGCCATCGCGCTGGTAGGCGCCATTCACCTCGGCGACCATGTCGCGCTGCTCGGCCGCATCGGGGCCTATTACCGGCGCACCGCCCGCAGCGAATCGTTCTTCGGTTTCGACGCCCGCGACCAGGACGAGAAAGGCACTGAACCCACGCTGGGGATCGGTGTCGAGTGGTACCTGCAGCCGCAGCTGTCGGCGTTGCTGGAAGTCGAATCGTATGAATCGCAGCTGAAATACGTCTTCGATGAGACGCGCGGCGCCAACATGACGACGCTGTCGCTGCGCTACCGCTTCTGAGCTAACGCGACCGGACGGCCTGAACCAGCGCCAGGTAGTCCGCGACCGGCACCTCCTCGGCGCGGCGCTGCACGTCGAAGCTGCCGCCGAAGCCGCGTTCGTCTAGCCAACGGCCCAGCGTGTGCCGCAGCAACTTGCGACGCTGCGAGAACGCCACTGTCACCAGCTCGCCGAGCAGCGCCTGCGGCACGCCGGCGGCGTCGGGCAGCGGCTGCATGCGCACCACCGCCGAATCGACCCGGGGCGGCGGGTCGAACGATTCGGGCGGCACGTCGAGCACAGACTCGATGTCATAGCGCCATTGCAGCATCACGGTCAGCCGGCCGTAGTCCTTGTTGCCGGGCGATGCCGCCATGCGGTCGACGACCTCCTTCTGCAGCATGAAATGCTGGTCCTGCACCTGGTCGACGGCATCGAGCAGGTGGAACAGGATGGGCGTCGAGATGTTGTACGGCAGGTTGCCGACGACCCGCAGCTTCTGGCCGGCCTGTGCGGCCAACGCCGCGAAGTCGACCTTCAGGACGTCGGATTCGACGACGTTCAGCTCGGCGCGCTTGCGCAGCCGCGCCGCCAGGTCGCGGTCGAGCTCGATCACCGTCAGGCGCTCGCTGCGCGCGACCAGCGGATCGGTCATCGCGCCGAGCCCCGGCCCGATCTCGACCAGCGCCTGGCCCGGCCGCGGATCGATCGCGTCGACGATGGCGCCGATCACCGCGCCATCGGACAGGAAATGCTGCCCGAAGCGCTTGCGGGGAATGTGTTTCATGGGGCCGGCGGGGCCCTGTTCACTGCGGTGCCTCGCGCATCTCGATGTAGGCCCGCGCGCGCAGGTCGCGCGCCCATTCGGCGTAGGCCTCCTCGAACTTCTGCTCGCGCAGGATGTTGCGGGCCTGCTCGCGCTGCTGGCGCAGGTCGAGCGAGGTCTTGCGCCGCTCGATCACCTGGATCAGGTGCACGCCGAAGCGCGAGACCACCGGCTCCGACAGCCCGTTGATCGGCAGCGCATTCATCGCCTCCTCGAACTCCGGCACGAAGCCGCCCGGCGACACCCAGCCGAGGTCGCCGCCCTGCGCCGCGCTGCCGTCTTCGGAGTTGTCGCGTGCCAGCTGGTCGAAATTGCGCGAGCCGCTCTGGATCTGCCGCTTCATCTCCTGCAGGCGCCGCACCGCGGCCTCCTGCGACAGCTGCGCCGACGGACGCAGCAGGATGTGGCGGGCCCGCGTCTGCGTGACCGAGAAGGCGCCGCCTTCGCGCTTGTCGATCAGCTTCATCACGTGGAAGCCGGCACCGGAGCGCAGCAGCGTCGGCGCGATCTCGCCCGGCTTCAGGCCGCGCACCGCCTCGACGAAGATGTCGGGCAGCCGGTCGGCCGGGCGCATGCCGATCTCGCCGCCGCGCGCCTTGTTGCCGTCTTCCGAAACTTCCTTCGCGACCACGTCGAACGGGGCGCTGCTGCGAACCCGGTTCAGCGCTGCCTCGGCCTTGGTGCGGCGCTCGGCGACCAGGCTCTCGCTCGCGTTCTCGGGCACCGTGACCAGGATCTGCGCGATGTTGTATTCGGTCGCGCTGCCGGCCGCGGCGCGCTGCTTGTCGAGCACCGCGTCGATCTCGGCGTCGGTGATCTTGATGCGGCCCTGCACCTCGCGTTCGCGCACCCGCTCGACCTGCAGCTGGTCGCGCACGTTGTTGCGGAATCGCACGTAGTCGATGCCTTCCTTCTTGAGCCGCTCGCGCAGCTGGGCCGGCGTCAGCTGGTTCTGCGCCGCGACGTTGGCCACTGCGCGCTCGAGTTCGACGTCGTCGACGCGCTGGCCCACGTCGCGGGCGTTGGTGATCTGCACGCGCTCGTCGATCAGCGCCTCGACCACCTGGTGGCGCAGTTCGTCGTCCGGCGGCAGCTTGGCCTGGCTGCGCTGGGCCTCCTCGCGCAGGCGGTCGATGCGCTGCTGCACCTCGCCGGCGGTGACGAGCTCCTGGTTGACGATCGCGACGATGTAGTCGGCGGTCTGCGTGCGAGAGCGCGACGACGGCGAGGGCGCTGGTGCGGGTGCTGGTGCTGGTGCAGAGGCGGCCGCAGCGGCCGGGGTGGTCTGGGCCTGCACGGCCGGCGTCGCGATGGTCGCGGACAGCAGCGACATCAGCGCGCGGGAAGCAAGGCGTTGGAATGCAATCATGGTGTCGTGGGGCTCGCAGCGGGCGCGACAGAATCGTCGCGCAGCAGGCGGTAACCGGGGATATTGTCCTTCAAGACCTTCAGCGGGTTGGTCCCGAGGCGCGACAGGCCGATCAGCTCCAGCTCGAAGCCGAGCTGCGTGGTCGCTTCCTGCTGGCTGGTCGACAGCCGCTTGGCGATCACGCGGCCGATCCAGCAGCCGGCGTCGTACTCGAAACCCACCACCGAATCGGTGAGCCGCCGCTCGGACACGTTGTAGCTCATGCGCCCGACGCTGTACCACGCGCCGGTGCAGCGCCCGCCGCGGTCGCTGCTCTGGCCGGGCCGGCCGTACAGCGGCCATTGCCAGCCCACCTCGAACTGCTCGCTCGGCAGCCCGGTGACGCTGTCGTTGCGGTTGAAGCGGTAGTTGGTGTTGATCGTGCGGTACGGACCCGGCGCATAGCGCACGCCGAGGATCGAGCGCACCGTCTGGTGCTGCTCGGGGCTGTACTGCACGGCGGCGTCGAAGCGCCAGTGCTTCAGCAGGCCCGACGAGCCGGTCAGCAGAAGGTCGGACACGCTCTGCGAGATCGGCTGCTTGTCCGGCGTGATGCGCTGGTCCTCGAACAGGTAGCGCTGCGCCAGCCCCAGGCGCAGCAGCTCGGAGCCGTCGCCCGAGTCGAGCATGCGGGTGGTGACGCCGGCGGTCAGCTGGTGCGCATCCGACACCCGGTCGACGCCCGAGAAGCTGTTCTCGGTGTAGATCGAATCGAAGTTGAAGTCCTTCTCGGCCGAGTCGAAGTTCGGCAGGTCGTTCTGCTCGCGGTACGGCGTCTTCGTGTAGAACAGGCGCGGCTCCATGGTCTGGCGCGCCGGGCGGCCGAACAGCTGCGTGTCGCGCTCCAGCACCCACGCGCTGTCGAGGCTGAAGGTCGGGATCACGCGGTGGAAGCGGTCGCGTCCGTCGGCCATCGGGGCATCGAGCCGGTAGCTGGCGGCGTTCACCAGCACCTTCGGCGTCAGCGTCCAGCCGGGCGTGCCGAACGGCCACGCGAGCGAGCCCAGCACGTGCAGCCGCGAGCCGACCGGCCGCGGGTTCGCCACCGTGTCGTCGGGCGCGATGCCGACCCGGTGGCCTTCCGGGTTGACGAAGCGGTTCGCCTCGGCCTCCATGCCGAACTCGAGGCCGCCGACCAGCGGCTGCCAGGTGCGCACGCCGACCTGCGGCAGCCGGTCGTAGGGCGTCGCCAGCGGGCTGTCGACGTCCTGCAGCACCTGCCAGCGCTCGACGCGCGCGTAGGTCGTCCACAGGCCGAAATCGCTGGCCACCCGCGCGTCGCCGAGCAGCAGGCGCGGTGTCAGGCTGTTGATGCCGCGCGGCAGGTCTTTCCAGTAATCGTCGTCGCTGACGCGCATGACGTTGGTGCTGTAGCGCGTGTTGCCGAGCAGCACGCCTTCCTGTTCCAGGTTGAACGCGCTGCGGGTGATGCCGGCCTGGCGGTCGTTGGGCAGCAGGTTCAGGTCGACGCGGCCTTCGTGGCCCGGCTCGAGGTAGCGGAACTCGGTGTCGAGCGCCGCGCCGCGCTTGGAGACGATGGCCGGCGTCAGCGTCGCATCGCGGTTCGGCGCGATGTTCCAGTAATACGGCACGGCCACCTGCAGGCCGCTCTTGTTGTCGATGTCGATGCTCGGTGGCAACCAGCCGGACTTGCGGTCGTCGCTCAGCGGGAAGCTCAGCACCGGCGCCGCGAGGATCGGCACGCCGTAGAAGCGCAGCACTGCGCCCTGCGCGATGCCTTCGTTGTTCGCGAAGTCGAGCTTCACGCGGTCGGTCGACAGGATCCACGCCGGCGTGCTGCCGTCGGTGTCGTCGACGCGGCAGCTGGTGTAGGTGGCACCGGTGGCGACCGTCAACTGGTCGCCGAGGAAGTCGAGCCGCTCGGCGCTGCCGCCGGCCTGGGTGCGCGAGAAGAAGTAGGTCGGCCGCAGGAAGAAGCCTTCGAAGCGTTCGACCTTCAGCTGCAACTCGGGGCCGCTGTAGACGTTGCCGTCGCGGGTGACGCGCACCTTGCCGGTGGCATGGGCCAGGTCGCTCGCCTGCTCGTAGGTCATGCGATCGGCGCTGATCTGCATCGGGCCGCGCTGGAACCTGGCGTTGCCCTCGGCGATGACGTCCTGGTCGGGGCGGGCGCGAACCTCGTCGGCTTCGAGCACCATCGTGTTGTCGGGCGCGGACGCGGCGGATGCGGCCGGGGCTGCCGCGGCGGCCGACGCCGCGGAGGCTGCCGAAGCCGCTGAAGCCGCTGAAGCCGGCGAGGCAGGCGGCACCACCGCCTGCGCCCAGCCGCTCGACAGCCAGCCCGCGGCCGAGGCCGCGAGGCTCAGGCGGATCGCGCAGACGCAGAGTCGAAGTGGGAACGGCGGCAGCAAGGGAGCGAGGGCATCAAGGGCGGAGGGACGGCTCGGCGCCGCGGCACCGGCACGACGACAGGCGGCGCGCCCAGGGCGATTTGTAGAATCGATTATCCACGAGCAGTATCCCCACATGCCCCCGACTCCTGATCTGGTCTCCGAACCGACCGCTCCCCAGCTCGCCTGGCCCGACGACAGCCGCCGCGTCGCCTTCGAAAGCTGGCTCAGGCAATTGGCGGGCCGGGGCATCCATGCGAGCGGCGCGCGCCCGGCCAGCACCGATGCGAGCTTCCGCCGCTACCTGCGGGTCGACACCGAGGCCGGCACGCGCATCGTGATGGACGCGCCGCCCGAGAAAGAGGATTGCCGGCCGTTCGTGAAGGTCGCCGCGCTGCTGCGCGCTGCCGGCCTGAACGCGCCGGAGGTGCTCGACTGGCATGCCGACGACGGCTTCATGCTGCTGTCCGACCTGGGCGATCACACCTACCTGTCGCAGCTCGACGACCGCAGCGCCCCGGCGCTGTACGCCGACGCCAGCCAGGCGCTGGTGCGCCTGCAGGGCATCGAGGCGGCATCGCAGCTGCCGGCCTACGACCGCACGCTGCTGATGCGCGAGATGCAGCTGTTCCCCGACTGGTACGTGAAGCACGCCGGCCAGGCGCTGACGGCCGAAGAGCAGGGCCAGTGGGCCGACTGCGTCGAGCGCATCGTGCAGAACAACCTGGCCCAGCCGATGGTGCTGGTGCACCGCGACTACCACTCGCGCAACCTGATGGTCTGCCCGGCGGCAGGCGCGGCCACCAACCCCGGCATCCTCGATTTCCAGGACGCCGTCTGGGGCCCGATCACCTACGACCTGGCCAGCCTGCTGCGCGACGCCTACGTCGAGCTCGAGGAAGACGTGCAGATCGACCTCGCGGTGCGCCACTGGGAACGCGCCCGCAAGGCCGGCCTGCCGGTGCACGCGGACTTCGGCGAGTTCTGGCGCGATTTCGAGTGGATGAGCCTGCAGCGCCACCTGAAAGTGCTCGGCATCTTCGCGCGGCTGTACCACCGCGACGGCAAGGACGCCTACCTGCCGCACCTGCCGCGGGTGTGGCGCTATGCACACCGCACCGCGAGCCGCTACAACGGGCTGGGCGCACTGGCGCGGCTGCTGGAGCGCCTCGTCGGCGAGACGCGCCAGGACGTCTTCAGGTAGCCCGGATCACCTCGTCTCGCAACCCGCGGCCGCCAGCCACGGGTCGGCGTCGGCGCCGCCGAAGGTCTCCAGCAGGAAGTCGATGAACGCCCGCGTGCGCGCCGGCACGTGCTTGCGCGTCGGCATCGCGGCATACAGCGTGGTGGTCAGCAGGTGCCAGCGCGGCAGCACGCGTTCGAGCGCGTGCTCCATCAGCGCATCCTCGACGACGAACGACGGCAGCCCGGCAATGCCCATGCCGGCCAGCGCCGCGGCGTACATCGTGTCGATGTGCGTCGTGCCGAGCGCCGGGCGTCCGGGCGTCAGCGTGTACGACTCGCCGGACGGTTCGTCGTCGCCCCACACGCCTTCGTGGAAGGTCAGCTCGCGCAGGAAGGTCGGCACCATCGCCTCGTGGCCGGCCAGCTCCGACGGGTGCACCGGGCGGCCGCGGCGGTTCAGGTAGTCGGGCGATGCGCAGGTGATGACCTCGGAGCGCGCCAGCCGCCGCGCGACGAAATCGCCGTCGAGCGGGCGGTCGCCGACCGACAGGATGCTGACGTCGAAGTTCTCGTCGACCGCCTCCACCGGGCCCGGGCACGACAGCTCGATCGTGACCTTCGGGAACAGCGTGCGGAATTTCGGCAGGTGCTTGGCGATCTGGTGCACCGCGAAGGCCGGCGGCGCCAGCACGCGCAGGTGGCCGCGCGGCTCGGAAGTGGCGGCACTCGCGAGCGCCTCGGCCTCTTCGACCTCGGTCAGGATCTGCTGCACCCGTTCGAGGTAGAGCTCGCCGGTGTCGGTGAGCGCGAGGCGGCGCGTCGTGCGGTTGATCAGCCGGGCGCCGAGGTGCTCTTCGAGGTCGGCGACGAGCCGCGTGACGACGGCCGGCGACAGGTTCAGCCGGCGTGCCGCCGACGCGAAGCTTCCTTCTTCAATCACCCGGGAAAACACCCGCATCGAATGCAGCCGATCCATTCTTTCGCCCTCATTGTTTCTGTTTTGACAATGGGGCATTGAAGCACGTGCTGTTTATTGATTCAAGCGCAATGTCTACAGTTCACTCCATCGATGAGGCCAACGCAACAGTGACTCACCGAGGCTGGACAAGACGGCTCGAACCAACCCCTGAAGCCGCCCTGCCTGGAAACGTCAACCCTCTGAAGGAATTCATCATGACCACCAAGAACTTCGCCGCCCTTGCCACCGTCGCGCTGGCCCTGGCCGGTGCCTCCGTCACCGCGTTCGCTGCCGATGCCGGCCTGACCCGCGAGCAGGTGCGTGCCGAACTGGCCCGTGCCCGTGCCAGCGGCGAGTTGCTGCCGAACTCGGAAAGCTACGGCTACAACAACGCGTCGGTCACGCTGCCGAAGGCACAGGCTGCAGCGACCGCTGACGGCGGCAAGACCCGCGAGCAAGTGCGCGCCGAACTGGCCCGGGCCCGCGTCGACGGCACCCTGGTCCCGAACTCGGAAAGCTATGGCTACGCCACGCCGGTCGTCGCCGGTGCCGGTAGCCGTACCCGTGCCGAAGTGCGCGCCGAGGCGATCGAAGCCGCCAAGACGCACAAGAGCGACGCCAACTACGGCGCGCTGTCGACCGGCTACTGATCGCCGCGACGGATCGCTGACGCGCCCGTCGGGGCGCATCGGTTGAGGGACACCGCAGAAGCCGCCTCCGGGCGGCTTCCGTCGTTTCCGCGCGAGAATGGCGCATCCCCCACCCTCCCAACGCGGCGCACGCCACCAGCCTGCGCCGCGTTGCCATTGGCGCCGCCATGTCAGCCTTCTTCGTGAACCGCATCCGTCCGACCGCCGTGCCCCAGGGCGAGCCGCCGACCGGCCTGCTGGCCTTCTACTGGCACTTCATCCGGCAGACGCGTCCGCTCTATGCCGCGATGTTCGTCACCGGCCTCGCGGTCGCGCTGATCGACACGCTGGTGCCGGTCTTCATCGGCCGGCTGGTCACGCTGATGCAGGCGCCCGACCGCGCCGCGGCCTTCGGCGCCGCGACGCCGCTGCTGCTCGGCATGGCCGCGCTGGTGCTGGTCGGCCGGCCGCTCGCGATGATCCTCGACGCCACCGTGCGCAACATCGCGGTGATCCCCGGCGTCACCAGCCTGATCCGCTGGCAGAGCCATTGGCACGTGGTGCGCCAGAGCTGGCCGTTCTTCCAGAACGACTTCGCCGGCCGCATCGCCAACCGCGTGATGCAGACCAGCAATGCGCTGCGCGAGAGCGTCGTCAGCTCGATCCGCGCCATCTGGTACATCATCATCTACGGCCTGACCTCGCTCGTGCTGATGGCCAGCGCCGACTGGCGGCTCGCGCTGCCCACCGTGTTCTGGTTCGCCGGCTACGTCGTCTTCCTGCGCCATTTCGTGCCGCGCATGCGCGACCGGGCACGTGCCGCGTCCGAGCTGCGCTCGGCGGTGATGGGCCGGGTGGTCGACAGCTACACCAACATCCTCACCGTCAAGCTGTTCGCCCGGGCGCGCGACGAGGACGCCTACGTGCGCGAGACGCTCGACGAGCACACCGTCGCGATCGCCGCGCACATGCGGCTGACCACGCAGTTCATGGCGACGCTGTCGACGATGAACGCGCTGTTCCTCGTCAGCACCGCGACGATCGGCGTGCTGCTGTGGGCGCACGGCCAGATTCCCGCCGGCCTGGTGGCCACCGCGTTGCCGCTGGCCTGGCAGATCGCGAGCGTCGCCGGCTGGGTCAGCTGGGAGGTGACCGGCATCTTCGAGAACGTCGGCGTGGTGCAGGAGGGCATGGAGACGATCGCGGTGCCGCACACGCTGGTCGACCGGCCCGGTGCGCGCGAACTGGAGGTGCCGCGCGGCGAGATCCGCTTCGAGCACCTGACCTTCACCTACGGTCGCAGCGACGGCAAGCGCGTGCTCGACGACCTGGACCTGGTCGTGAGGCCGGGCGAGCGGGTCGGCCTGGTCGGCCGCTCGGGCGCCGGCAAGTCGACGCTGGTGAACCTGCTGCTGCGCTTCCACGAGGTCGAGCAGGGCTGCATCCGCATCGACGGCCAGGACATCGCCCAGGTCACGCAGGAGAGCCTGCGCGGCGCGATCGGCCTGGTGACGCAGGACACCTCGCTGCTGCACCGCTCGATCGCAGCCAACATCGGCTATGGCCGCCCGGGTGCGACAGCGGCCGAGATCGAGGCGGCGGCGCGCAAGGCGCAGGCGCATGCCTTCATCGAGGAGCTGCAGGACTGGAAGGGCCGCACCGGCTACGAGGCGCACGTCGGCGAGCGCGGCGTGAAGCTCTCCGGCGGCCAGCGCCAGCGCATCGCGATCGCGCGCGTCGTGCTGAAGGACGCGCCGATCCTGGTGCTGGACGAGGCCACGTCGGCGCTCGACAGCGAGGTCGAACTGGCGATCCAGGACCAGCTGCTGAACCTGATGGAAGGCAAGACGGTGCTCGCGATCGCGCACCGGCTGTCGACGATCGCCCGCATGGACCGCCTGATCGTGCTGGAGCAGGGCCGCATCGTCGAGCAGGGCACGCACGACGAGCTGCTGCGGCTCGACGGCCACTACGCGATGCTGTGGAAGCACCAGTCCGGCGGCTTCCTGCCGTACGACCAGCCTGCCGCTGCAGGTGCCAGCGGGGAGCCGGTGGCCGACGACGAGGCCGTGATCGACGACGCACCGGTCGACGAGCTGCGCTCGGCGCAGCAGCCCGAGCCCGCGGGACAATAGCGCCCATGCTCCGAATCACCGAACTGCGGCTGCCGCTCGACCATGCCGAAGGCGCGCTGCGCCCGGCCGTGCTGCAGCGCCTGGGCCTGGCCGATGCCGCGCTGAAGGCCTTCACCGTCTTCAAGCGCAGCTACGACGCGCGCAAGAAGGCCGCCATCGTGCTGATCTACACGGTCGACTGCGAACTCGCGGACCCGGCCGGCGAGGCCGCGCTGCTGCAGCGCTTCGCGGCCGATCCGCACGTCAAGCCGTCGCCCGATACCGCCTACCGCTTCGTCGGCCATGCGCCGGCGGATTTCCAGGCCTCGGGCCGGCCGCGTCCGCTGGTCGTCGGCTTCGGCCCGTGCGGGCTGTTCGCCGCGCTGATCCTCGCGCAGATGGGCCTGCGGCCGATCGTGCTGGAGCGCGGCAAGGAAGTGCGCCAGCGCACCCAGGACACCTGGGGCCTGTGGCGCAAGAACGTGCTGAACCCCGAATCGAACGTGCAGTTCGGCGAAGGCGGCGCCGGCACCTTCTCCGACGGCAAGCTGTGGAGCCAGATCAGCGACCCGCGCCACCTGACGCGCAAGGTGCTGGCCGAGTTCGTCAAGGCCGGCGCGCCGGCCGAGATCCTGTTCGTCAGCAAGCCGCACATCGGCACCTTCCGGCTGGTCGGCATGATCGAGAAGATGCGCGCCGACATCGAGGCGCTGGGCGGCGAGATCCGCTTCGAGCAGCGCGTCACCGACGTGCTGATCGAGCCCGGGCCCGACGGGCGGCACATCCGCGGCGTGACGCTTGCGTCCGGCGAGCAGCTGCGCGCCGACCACGTCGTGCTCGCGCTCGGCCACAGTGCGCGCGACACCTTCGCGATGCTGCACGAGCGCGGCGTCTACATGGAAGCCAAGCCGTTCTCGGTGGGCTTTCGCATCGAGCACCCGCAGTCCATCATCGACCGCGCGCGCTTCGGGCCGAACGCCGGCAACCCGATCCTCGGCGCGGCCGACTACAAGCTGGTGCACCATGCGGCGAACGGCCGCTCGGTCTACAGCTTCTGCATGTGCCCGGGCGGCACGGTCGTCGCGGCGACGTCTGAGGTCGGGCGTGTCGTCACCAACGGCATGAGCCAGTACTCCCGCAACGAGCGCAACGCGAACGCCGGCATCGTGGTCGGCATCGCGCCGAAGGACTACGCGCAGGACCCGAACGCGCCCGGCCCGGTCTCGCCGCTGGACGGCATCGCGTTCCAGCGGCAGATCGAGTCGCGCGCCTTCGAGCTGGGCGGCGGCACCTACGAGGCGCCGGGCCAGCTGGTCGGCGATTTCATCCACGGCCGGCGTTCGCGCGAACTCGGCAGCGTGCAGCCGTCGTACAAGCCGGGCGTGCTGCTCGGCGACCTGCACCCCAGCTTGCCCGGCTATGCGATCGACGCGATCCGCGAGGCGCTGCCGGCCTTCGAGCGGCAGATCAAGGGCTTCTCGATGCCCGATGCGGTGCTCACCGGCGTCGAGACGCGCACCTCGTCGCCGCTGCGCATCACGCGCGGCAAGGACTACCAGAGCCTGAACGTGAAGGGCCTGTACCCGGCGGGCGAAGGCGCGGGCTATGCCGGCGGGATCATGTCGGCCGGCGTCGATGGCATCGAGGTCGCCGAGGCGCTGGGAGCGTCGCTGCTTTCGTAGCCGGATGCCAATCCGGGATTGGCATCCGGGCTACGGCTGCACCAGGAAATCCAGCGCCAGCGTCGCGAGCGCCTTCACGCCCAACCGCATCGCGCCTTCGTCGAAGTCGAACTCCGGCGCGTGGTTCGGCGGCGCGTTCTGCGGCGTCTTGCCGGGCGGCGTCGCGCCGAGGATGAAGAACAGCCCCGGCACCTGCTTCTGGTACTCCGAGAAGTCCTCCGACGCGCTGATCTTCGGCAGCTCGATCACCCGGTCGCCGCTCGCGCGCTGCAGCGACGGCATCATCCGCGCCAGCAGCTCGCGCGGGTTGTCGGTGACCGCATAGGTGGTCGGCCCGAAACTGACGCTCGCCTGCGCACCGCTGGCCGCGGCGATCGATTCAGCGGTCGTCACGATGCGGCGCTTCGCATCCTCGCGCATCTCCTCGTCGAAGCTGCGCAGCGTGCCGCGCATCTCGACGCTGTCGGGCAGCACGTTCTCGCGGTTGCCGCCGTGGATCGACGAGATGCTCAGCACCGCCGGCTCGTGGCTGATGTTGAGCTGACGGCTGACGATGGTCTGCAGGCCGGTGACGATCTGCGCCGCGACGACGATCGGGTCGACCCCGGCCCACGGCGCGCCGCCGTGCGTCCCGCGGCCTCGCACCGTGATGCGCAGCGAATCGGCGCCGGCCAGCATCGGCCCGCCCCGCACGCCGAGCAGGCCCGAGGCCAGGTTCGGCGACAGGTGCAGGCCGAACACCGCGTCGACCTTCGGCCGCTCGAGCACGCCTTCCTCGACCATCGCCCGCGCGCCCCAGCTGTCGGCGGCGGTCGACGGCAGGTCGGCCAGGCCTTCCTCGGCCGGCTGGAAGATGAACTTCACCGTGCCGGGGAGCTGCGCGCGCAGCCCGGCCAGCAGCTCGGCCACGCCCATCAGCATCGCGGTGTGGCCGTCGTGCCCGCAGGCGTGCATCACCGGCACCTGCGCGCCCTGGTAGCGGCCGGTCTGTTGCGACGCGAACGGCAGGTTGGTCGCCTCGGCCACCGGCAGCGCGTCCATGTCGGCGCGCAACGCGACCACCTTGCTCCCCGGCAAACCGCCGCGCAGCAGGCCGACCACGCCGAGGCCGCCGACGCCGGTCTTCACCTCGAGGCCGAGCCGGCGCAGGTGCCCGGCCACGAGCGCGGCGGTGCGCACTTCCTGGCCCGACAACTCGGGGTGGGCATGGAGGTCGCGCCGCCACGCGACCACGTGCGGCGCGATCGCGGCGAGGCGTGCGTCGAGCGGTGCGAGGTCGCTGCCTTGCGGCTGCGCGGCCGCGCCGGCGCCCAGCAGCGCCCAGCACGCGGCAAACAACCAGGCCGCCGTGCGGGCGGGGGCACTCACCGCGTCACGGGCAGGCGGCCATCACCTGCGCGACCGCGGCCGTCAGCTTCTTGCCGTAGGGCACGTGCAGGAATTCGTTCGGGCCGTGCGCATTGCTCTTCG
This sequence comes from Rhizobacter sp. SG703, assembly GCF_012275445.1. Classification (GTDB taxonomy): domain Bacteria; phylum Pseudomonadota; class Gammaproteobacteria; order Burkholderiales; family Burkholderiaceae_C; genus Rhizobacter. The sequence goes on from NZ_JAAZQK010000005.1 coordinate 389,130, forward strand.
GGCCGAGCACGCCGCAGACCATCATCTGGGCCTTCGGGAAGCCCTTCTGCAGCAGGCTCATCAGCGGGATCGTGCCGCCCTGGCCGACATAGCCGCAGGGAGCGCCGAACTGCGCCTGCGACGCGCCGTTCAACGCATCCTCCAGCCACGGCGCGAGGCTCGGCGCATTCCAGCCGCTCGCGCCATGCGCGCCGGCGCGGCCATCGGCCGCGAACGTGACGCGCGCGTTGTACGGCGCGTTGTCCTCGAGCAGTGTCTTCAGGCGCTGCGCCGCCTCGTTGCCGTCGATCAGCGGCGGCAGGCGCAGGCTCAGCTTGAACGCGGTGTACGGCCGCAGCACGTTGCCGGCGTTCTTCAGCTCGGGGAAACCGTCGGCGCCGGTGACGCTCAGCGTCGGACGCCAGGTGCGGTTCAGCAGCGCCTCGGTCGGGTCGGTCGTGGTCGGCAGCGTCGGGCCGCCGTCCGCGCCGCAGGCCCACGGGAAGCGTTTCCAGACCTCGTCGCCGAGGATCTGCGCGGTGGTCTGCGCCTGCGCGAGCCGGTCGCCGGGAATCTCGCAATGGAAGCTGTCCGGCAGCAGCCGGCCGGTCTTGCTGTCCTCGAGCCGGTCGAGCACCTGGCGCAGGATGCGGAAGCTCGACGGCACCAGGCCGCTCGAATCGCCCGAGTGGATGCCCTCCGTCAGGATCTCGACCTTCAGCACGCCGCTGACCATGCCGCGCAGGCTGGTCGTGAGCCACAGCTGGTCGTAGTTGCCGGCGCCGCTGTCGAGGCAGACCACCAGGCTGACGTTGCCCAGCCGCTCGCGCAGCACGTCGAGGTAGGCCGGCAGGTCGAACGAGCCGCTTTCTTCGCAGGCCTCGATGATGCCGACGCAGCGCGGGCGCGGGATGCCCTGCCGGTCGAGCGCCATGATCGCCGTCAGCGACGCGTAGACCGCGTAGCCGTCGTCGGCGCCGCCGCGGCCGTACAGCAGGCCGTTCTCGTACTTCGGCGTCCACGGGCCGAGGTCGTTGCGCCAGCCGTTGAATTCGGGTTGCTTGTCGAGGTGGCCGTACAGGCAGATGGTGTCGGTGCTGCCAGGCTTCGTGGCCGGCACCTCGAAGAAGATCACCGGCGTGCGGCCTTCGAGTCGAACCACCTCGAGCTTCAGCCCGGCGAGCTTGCGGCCCTCGACCCAGCTCGCGGCGTCGCGGATCACCCGCTCGATGTGGCCGTTCTGCTGCCAGTCGGCATCGAACATCGGGCTTTTCGCCGGGATCGCGATGTAGTCGGTCAGCGCCGGAACGATCTCTTCGTCCCAGGTGCGGTTCGCAAACTCGGCGATCGCGGTGGCTTCGTCGGGTTGCAGCGGGAGGTTGGGGTCGCGAGCGTTCATGCCGGTTCTCCTGGAAGGAATCCCTTGTGGGGAATCCGAGAGTGTAGAACCGACCGCCCCGGGCTATGCTGATCCGCTTCACAAGACACACGAGGAGACGGAGATGCGCCACGGCGTCACACGGGCCGCAGGCCTGGTTGCGGTTGTCCTGCTGGGCGCCACCGCCGGCCAGGCCGAGGAGGCGCAGCACCCGTGGGTGGTTCCGTCACCGCGCGCGGGCAAGGAGACCTATTTCAGCAACCTGGGCTCGGGGGCGCGCATCGAGACGCCGTTCCTGCTGAAGTTCGGGCTCAGCGGCATGGGGCTGGCACCGATCACCAGGCCGCAGGCGCGCACCGGGCACCACCACCTGCTGATCAACCGCGAGCTGCCGCTCGACTTCTCGAAGCCGCTGCCGTTCAACGAGCAGTACGTGCACTTCGGCAAGGGCCAGATGGAGACGGTGCTGACCTTGGCGCCCGGCGACTACGAGCTGCGGCTGGTGCTGGCCGACGACAAGCACATCCCGAACTTCGTCTACAGCAAGCCGATGCGCATCACGGTGACGAAGAAGAATGCCGACGTCGACCCGGCCAGCGTCAGCCAGCCGGGCGTCGAGCTGATGCTGCCGGTGGCCGAGGCGGCGGCCGGCAAGCCGCTGCAGTTGCAGTTCCATGCGTCGCGGCTCAACGTGTCGCACATCGCGTTGCAGGAGAAGGGCACCGGCCACTTCCGCTTGAGTGCGTTGCGCGACGGCGCGAAGCCCGAGACGCTGGACTTCCCCGGTGGGCAGACCGAGGCGTGGATCAAGCCGCCGCCCGGCCGCTACCAGCTGAAGCTGGAGTTCGTCGACAACCTGGCACCGGCCAAGGTGCTGGCCGCGGCGGCACCGCAGGAGGTCACGGTGCTGCCGAAGTGATCACACCGGAGCGAAGCGGCGCAGCCCGGCCTGCAGCGCGGCGAACACCTGCGCCTGCTCGGGCTCGTTGAAGATCTCGTGGAACAGCGGTGCGAAGGCCTGCGCGGTGACGACCTGCGCCGGTGCCGCCGCCGCGAACGCGCGGCTGCCGGCGGGCGCGACGCAGCGGTCGCTGCCGGCGTAGAGCAGCAGCGTCGGCACGGTCCAGTTGGCGGCGCGGGCGCGCACCCACTCGCCGCCGTCGACGATGAAGCGCACCAGCCGCGGCGTCACGCGGTCGTGCACCAGCGGGTCGGCCACGTAGGCGGCGACGACGGCCGGGTCGCGCGAGATCCAGGCCGGTTTCAGCCCGTTGCCGACCGCGAGCGACGGCGCGATCGGGCCGAGCAGCGCGAGCAGCAGTTTCTGCGCGCCGTTCATGCCGGGGTCGAGCGCAGGCGACGACATCACCAAGCCGTCGACCGGCCGCCACCACGGCGCCTTCGTGTCGGCGGCGAAGCGCGAGACCACCAGCCCGCCCATGCTGTGGCCGAGCAGCACCAGCGGGCCGCGGTGCGCGCTGCGCGCCGCGTCGACCACGTGCGACAGGTCGTCCAGCAGGTCGTGCGCGGTCGCGAGCTGCCCACGGCCGCCCTCGCTGCGGCCGTGGCCGCGCTGGTCGTAGGCCAGCACATGCCAGCCCCAGCGGTTCAGGTGCGCGATCACATGCGCGTAGCGGCCGAGGTGCTCGCCCAGGCCGTGCACCAGCACGACGACGCCATGCGCCGCGGTGCCCGCCGGGTGGTGGGAGAGGTGCAGCTTGAGTCCGTCGGTCGTGTGCAGCGAGGTGTCCATGGCGAGCCAGTCTAGGCAGTGTCCGCGACACCGGCCACCGGGCTTGCCAGGATCGACTCAGGCCGCCTCGGGTTGCAGGTCGAGCCGCGACGCTGCCACCGGATCGAGGTGCGTCGCCATCCAGCGCACGACCTCGGCCGCATGCGTGATCGGCCCGAGGTGGCCGGCACCGGCCAGCTCGCAGCGCTGCGCCTGCGGCAATGCCTGCGCCAGCAACTCGACGATGCGGCGCGCCGGCGCGCGGGTGCGCTGGCCGTGGATCAGCAGCACCGGCATCGTCAGCCGCGACAGCACCTGCGGGCCCCAGGTGGCGGAGAACAGCGCGTCGAAGTGATGCGGCACCACCGGCATGCGCGCCGCGATGGCCTCGCGGCGCGCCGCGCCCAGGCCGTCCCACGCCGCATCGCCGCCCCAGTAGCTCGTGAACGCGCGTGCCGCCGCCAGCGCGTCGCCCTGAGCCAGCCACCGCGCGACGCGGGCCGCGATCTCGCGCACCTCGGCGAGCGACGGGTCCTGCGGCGCCGTACGGCGGACGATGCCGAACGCGACCGGCTCGTACAGCGTCAGCGAGCGCACCCACTGCGGGTGGCGCAGCGCGATCTGCATCGCGACCGCTGCGCCATACGAATGGCCGACCAGGTGGATGCCGCGCCGCACCAGGCCCCACGCCGGCTGCACCAGTTGCGTGACCGCGTTCGCATCGACGTGCAGCGTGTCCAGCGCGGCCGACGGCCAGGCCGGGCTGCGGCCATGGCCGTGCAGGTCCGGCGCGACGACCTGCCAGCGCGCGCTCAACGCATCGGCCAGGCCGTTCCATTGCGCATGCGTGCCGGTCGACGAATGCAGGCACAGCACGACCGGGCCGTCGCCCTGCGAGCGGGCGACCAGGCGGCCGGGATGGGGATGGGGCGCTTTCATGACGTCTCCAGCGGATCGGAGCGGTCAGGATGCGCGGTGGCGGTATCGGCGCCGTGTCGTCGGACGGCGCCGATTGATTCATTCGTTACGCCTGCTCGGCGGTCGCCTTCAGGTTCGCGAGCCCGGTCTCGAAATCGCGCCCGATCAGCGTGTCCATGCTCAGGAACAGGCCCATCAGTTTCGACACATACGGCGTCGGTCCGTGCATCGCCCAGTGCACCAGCGTCGCGTTGTCCTGCGGCTTCAGCGTGAACTCGGCGATGTTGTGGCCTTCGAACGGCTTGATGAAATCGAGCTTGATCGCGAGCGCCCGGGCCGGCGTGCTCTGCGTGATCTCCATGCGGCCCTGGCCGACCTTCGCGTTGCCGCGCCATTCGTAGATGGCGCCGACGCCGTGCGCCGCACCGCTGTGCGTGCGCGCCATGGCGGGGTCGAGCTTCTCCCATGGCGACCATTCGGGCCAGCGGTGGAAATCGTCGAGCAGCGGGAAGATCCGATCGGCCGGGGCCTTGATCGCGAGCGAGCGCTCGACGAGGAAGCGGTCGGGCCGCGTCGTCGCGAACAACAGCACCGCCGCGATCAGCAGCAGCACGACGAGGGCGATGGTCATCCACATGGGGTGTGTCCTCCGCAGGTCAGCCGAGCCCACCGGCTGCGGGCCGGCGAGGCGGGAATTGTCGTGTCTCGCCGATCGCCAGCACGAAGAATTCTTCGTCGGACAGCGCCTGCGAGCGGCGCTGCTCGGCGAGCGCGTGCGGCGGGTCGTCGAGCGCCTCGTCGGACAGCTGGAAGGTGCCCCAGTGCACGCCGAGCGAGCGCTTGGCGCGCAGGTCGCGGTGGATGCGGATCGCCTCCTCCACGTCGACGTGCTGCGGCGCCATGAACCAGCGCGGCTCGTAGGCGCCGATCGGCAGCAGCGCGACGTCGAACCCGCCGCCGTTGGCGGCCGACTGCCGCTCGGCGAAGTGCGCCTGGATATCGATGAAATCGCGCGAGTAGGCGGTGTCGCCGGCGTAGAACAGGTGGCAGTCGGGCGCGAACACCGCGAAGCCGCCCCACAGCGTCTTCATGCGGTCGGCCAGGCCGCGGCCCGACCAGTGCTGGGCCGGCACCAGCGTCACCTCGACCGGGCCGGTCGGCGACGGCACGGTGTGCGAGGTCCACCAGTCGAGCTCGACCGCGTTCGCGATGCCGCGTTCGGCCAGCCAGGCCTTCACGCCCAGCGGAACGATGAACAGCGGCGCGCCGCCCGGCTGGCGCTGCAGCGCATCGACCGACGCGCCGTCGAGGTGGTCGTAGTGGTTGTGCGACGCGAGCACCAGGTCGATGTGCGGCAGGTCGGCCAGCGCGACGCCCGGCGGCTGGTGCCGCTTCGGGCCGGCGAACGGCACCGGCGAGGCGCGCTCGGAGAACACCGGGTCGGTCAGCAGCGTCAGGCCGCCGAGCTGGGCCAGCACGGTCGCGTGGCCGATCCAGGTGACGGCGGGCTGCATCGCCGCGCCGGCGCGCGCGTTGGCCTGCAGGAACGCGAGATCGGGCGCGACCTGCGGGATCGGCCCGCGCGGCGGCCGCGGCACGCCGTTGCGGTGGGCCGCCCAGCGCCAGCGCAGCACGTCGGCCAGGCTCTTCGGTTCGAAGCCGGCGTAGTTGTTGCGGAAGGTCATCGCGCGGGCGTCAGACGCCGTCGGCGACGAAGCCGACCACCGCATGCGAGTTGTCGCAGAACGGCTTGTTCTGCGACTGGCCGCAGCGGCACAGCCGGGTGCTGGTCAGCCGGTCGACGGTGCGGCCGGTGCCGGCGCACAGCTCCAGGTTGCCGCTGACTTCGAGCGGGCCGTTGCGCAGCGGGTCGACGCGCAGCGCGCCGCCGCGCAGCGCCAGCGGTTGCGATTCGCGCGTCGCCGGCTCGCCGGTCGCCCTGAAGCCGGCGGCATTGTGCGAGCCGTCGCAATACGGCTTGTTGGCCGACTGGCCGCAGCGGCACAGCGTGGCGCGCAGGCGCGAGCCGCCGTTCGGCGGCGCGGCCGACAGCTGCAGGTCGGCATGGAAGGCCAGCGGCCCGTTCTCGCGCAGCCGGGCGACGTTGACGAGCGGCGGCGCCTCATTCGGGCCGCCGTCCAGGCGCTCGTAGGTGATCGCGCCCGACGGGCAGCTGTGCGCGACGATCGCGATGCGCTCCGGCGTCGCCTGGTCGGGGTACAGCCACTCGCCCGGCGTGTTCGCGAGGAACACCGCCGGCTCGCCGAGCACGCAGTGGCGCGAATGGATGCAGCGCTGCGTGTCGAAGAGCAGCAGCACGTCGCGGCCCCGTGCTTCGTCAGGCGGCTTCGGCCGGCTGGCCACCATGGGCACGGGGGCCGGTGTGGGCTGCGGCACCACAGGTGGCGGTGCAGAAGGCGTCACCTTGTGCCCGAGCGCGGGCCAGCGCTTCGCATGCTCGGCCGACCAGTGGTCCGAGAAGCGCCGCAGCGCCTGGGCATGCCGCGCGAGCGACGGCAGCGCGCCCGGCTGGGCGGCCAGCGTGGCCAGACGGTCGGCGACGCAGCCGCAGCGTTCGGCCAGCACCAGCGTCGCCGTCTCGGCCGACAAGTAGGCCAGCACGGTGCGCGATGCGGTGAAGGTCATGCCGGCGTTGATGCCGGGGTGCTTGTCGCTGGCCGGCAGCGTCGCCAGCGCGCTGCCGATGTCGCCCATCATGTGCATCATCGCGAGCGTCTGGTCGGCCATCTCGCGGCGCCGCGCGGCCGCTTCTTCGGAGCGCGGCGGCACGTCGGACATCGCGGTCAGCAGCCGCAGCATCAGCTCGTAGCAGACGTTCGCGGCGTCGAGCAGGCTGGCGGCCGGTTCGGCGGTGACGTGGATGCGCAGCCCGGCGACCACCGGGTCGCGCATCACCGGGTTGCGCGCGGCCGGGCGGGCCGGCTCGAAGCCTGGGCGACGCGCCTTCAGGCCCTGCCACTCGCGGCGGATCGCGCAGAAGCGGGCGTAGTGCGAGCCGGCCTTCTCGGCCCTGGAGCCCTCGCCCTGCTGCACGATGAAGTCGATGGCCTGCTTCGCTTCGGCCAGCGTGCCGATGGTGGCCAGCCCCGGCAGCCGGAAATCCTGCGGCGACAGCTGCGCGGCGCGCGGGCCGATGAACAGCGTGGCCTCGCCGCTGCGCTGCACAAGCAGTTCGCAGCTTTGCGCGATCGTCTCGTACAGCTCCCCGACGGTGCTGTAGTCGTCCGGCAGCATCGACAGCCGGCCGGCGACGGCATGGCGGCGGTAGCTGGATTTCTCGTAGCGGTCGCCGTCGCGTTCGGCGACGTCGGCAGGGCGTTCGAGGTAGACGAAGTGGTCGAGCGTGGCCTCGTCGAAGGGCGCCAGCTCGACCGAGACGTCGGCCGGGAACAGGCCGGCGGCGATCGGAAAGTTGAAGCGCCGGTAGTGCGGGCGCGCGCCGATCGCGATCGCGAGGTTGTTGGCGAGCGACAGGTGCAGCATCTCGTCGGTGGCGATCGCGATGATCTCGCGGCGCCAGCGCTGCACCGCGGCGAGTTCGTCGGGTTCGAGGCCCTCGTCGGCGTTCTGCTTCAGCGAGAACGCCGCATAGAGGTAGGTGCACATCAGGCAATGCTCGATCTCGGCGGCTTCGGCGAGCATGCCCACGAGCTGGGCGCGGTGGGAGGCGGGGGTCATGGCCGGCAGCATGCCGGGGAGGGCGGCGCGATGCAAGGGCAGCGAGCGAGAGCCCGACTGCTACGCTCGCGCGATGAACCCACCCTCGCTCTGGACCGCCTCGGTGCCGGTCTTCCTGCGCTACCTGGCGCGGCTGCGCGGCTGGCTCGATCTGGCGCAGGGTCACGCGACCGGGTCGGATGCGGATCGCTTGCTCGGCGCGCGGCTGGCCGACGACATGAACCCGTTCGAGACCCAGGCCGTCATCGCGGCGAACTTCGCGTTGCGCGCCTGCCATCCGCTGGCCGGCCTGCCGATCCCGTCCGCGGGTGAACCGGGGCCGGGCTTCGACGGGCTGCGCGCTCTGATCGACCGCGTGGTGACGATGCTGCACGAATTGCCGCCAGCGCTGTTCGAAGACGCTGACCAACGCACGCTGGAGAGCCGTGCCGGCGAGGCGCTGGTGCGCCTGCCGGCCGCCGAGTTCCTGCAGCTCTATGCGCTGCCGAACTTCTTCTTCCACCTGACGACGGCGTACGCGATCCTGCGCAGCCAGGGTGTGCCGATCGGCAAGGCGGATTTCGATGGGTTCCATGCGTATTCGCGGACCCACGCCGAGGCGCCTGTGCCGACGCACGCCGGCGAGGCCGAGACCCTCCGCGAGATCGAGCGCTCGCGGCTGCGCGCGCTGGTCGACGCCGACATCGCGCTCGCCCGGCCACTGCATGCGCCGCAGTTCCAGCTCGTCACGCCGGGCGGACGGGCGTTCACCCGCGACGAGTACCTCGGCAAGATCGAGCGCGGCGACCTGCGCTACCTGCGCTGGGAGCCCGGCCCGATGGACGTGCGCCTGCATGCCGACAGCGCGGTGCTGCGCTACCAGGCCACGCTGGCGTTCGATGCGAATGCGCCGTTCCGCTGCTGGCACATCGATGCGTACGAACGCATCGACGGCCGCTGGCAGGTGGTGTGGTCGCAGGCGACGATGATCAAGCCGTGATGACTGTCGTGGCAGCTACGGGACGAACCGTCAATCCTCGTCTGGAGGTCTCCATGCACCACCCCATTGAATCCCTGGCAGAAGAAGTCCAGCAGCTGCCCAGCGACGCGCGAACGCAGCTGCTGGATCGGGTGGTCGCGAGCCTGGACAGGGATCGCGAATGGGATGCCGCGTGGGATGCCGTGGCAGCGCAACGGGACGCGGAGATCGAATCCGGGGCAAGCACTGCCGCGTCGGGCAGCGAGGTCATTGCACGACTGCGCAAAGAATGAGCCCGTCGCCGCGCTGATCAGTTCGCCGCCCCCGCGTCCTTCCACCCCCCACCCAGCGCCTTGTACAGCGTCACCAGGTTCTGCGCCTGCTGCGCCTGCACCTGCACCACCGCCTGCTGCGCGGCGAACAGCGAGCGCTGCGCATCGAGCACGTCGAGGTAGCTCGCCGCGCCGTTGCGGTAGCGCAGGTCGGCCAACCGGTAGCGCGCCTGCTCGGCATCGGCCTGCGCCCGTTGCGCACGCGCCTGTTCGCCGAGCGTCGCGCGGCCGGCCAGCGAATCGGAGACCTCGCGGAACGCGGTCTGGATCGCCTTCTCGTACTGCGCCAGCGCGATCTCGCGACCGACCTTCACGCTGTCGAGGTTGGCCTTGTTGCGCCCGGCGTCGAAGATCGGCAGCGTCGCCTGCGGCTGGAAGCTCCAGCCGAACGAGCCGCTCTTGAACAGGCCCGACAGGTCGCTGCTGACCGAGCCGACCAGCCCGGTCAGCGTGATGCGCGGGAAGAACGCCGCGCGCGCCGCGCCGATGTTGGCGTTGGCCGCGATCAGCTGCTGCTCGGCCGCGCGCACGTCGGGCCGGCGGTTCAGCAGGTCCGACGGCAGCCCGGCCGGTACCTCCGGCAGCACCTGGTCGGCCACCAGCGACACGCCGGCCGGCAGGTCGTCGGGCAGCGCCTGCCCGAGCAGCAGCACCAGCGCGTTCTCGTCCAGCAGGCGCTGGCGCGTCTGCTGCGCGAGCGACACGCGGGCCGCTTCGAGCAGCGATTCGGCCTGCCGCAGGTCGAGCTCGGAGCTCGCGCCGTTGTCGAACTTCAGCCGCGTGAGCTTCTGCGAATCCTCGCGCGTCTTCAGCGTCTGACGGGTCACGTCGAGCAGCTCGTCGTCGGCCAGCAGGTTGAAGTACGCATTGGCGACCGACGCGATCAGGCTGATCTGCACCGCCTTGCGCGTCTCCTCGGTCGCCAGGTACTGCGCGAGCGCCGCCTGGCTCAGGCTGCGCACCCGGCCGAAGAGGTCGAGCTCGTAGGCCGAGACCGCGAGGCCGACGCTGTAGGTGCTGTTGATCGTGTCGGGCCCGGCCGTCTGGCGCAGGCCGCTCGCGGCCGCGTTGATCGTCGGCCATTCGTCGGCGCGCTTGATCTGGTAGGCCGCCCGCACCTGCTCGATGTTGAGCACCGCGACCCGCAGGTCGCGGTTGTTCTTCAGCGACAGGTCGATCAGCCGCTTCAGCCGCTCGTCGGCGAAGTAGCTCTGCCATTCGATGTCGCTCGCCTTCGGGCCGGGCCGCGCGGTGGTTGCCTCTCCCGCGAACGAGCCGGGCACCGGCGCCGGCGGGCGCTCGTAGGTCGGGATCATCGTGCAGCCGGCCGCGAGCAGCGCGGTGGCGACCAGGGCCGGGCCGCGCAGCAGCCGGGGGCTTCGGAAATCACTCATGGGAACCATCCTTCGCCGTGCCGGCCGCCGGGGCGGCGGGTGCCGGGTTGCCATTCAATTCGTGGGCATACATGCGGCGCTGCCGCTCGCTGCCCTTGAAGATGCGGCGCACGACGACGAAGAACACCGGCACGAAGAACACCGCCAGCAGCGTCGCGCTGAACATGCCGCCCATCACGCCGGTGCCGATCGCGCGCTGGCTCGCCGAGCCTGCGCCCGACGCGACCACCAGCGGCAGCACGCCGAGGATGAAGGCCATCGAGGTCATCAGGATCGGCCGGAAGCGCAGGTGCGCCGCCTCCAGCACCGACTCGACCACCCCCTTGCCCTGCGCATGCAGGTCCTTCGCGAACTCGATGATCAGCACCGCGTTCTTCGCGCTCAGCCCGATCACCGTGATCAGGCCGACCTTGAAGTAGATGTCGTTCTCGAGGCCGCGGAAGGTGGCCGCCAGCACCACGCCCAGCACGCCGAGCGGCACCACCAGGATCACCGACAGCGGGATCGACCAGCTCTCGTACAGCGCCGCGAGGCACAGGAACACCGCCAGCAGCGAGAAGCCGAGCAGGATGAACGCGGTCGAGCCCGACAGCTTCTCCTCGCGCGACTGGCCGGTCCATTCGAACGCGAAGCCCGGCGGCAGCTGGCCCGCCAGCCGTTCCATCTCGTTCATCGCCTCGCCGGTGCTGCGGCCCGGCGCGGCATCGCCGGCCAGCCGCATCGTCGGGTAGCCGTTGTAGCGGATGGTCTGCACCGGGCCGCTGATCCAGCGCGTCGTCGCGAACGCCGAAAGCGGCACCGGCTGGCCCTTGCTGTTCAACGCGTTCAGGCGCAGCAGGTCGTCCGGCTGCATGCGGGCCGGCGCATCGGCCTGCACCACCACGCGCTGCAGGCGGCCGGCGTTCGGGAAGTCGTTGATGTAGGCCGAACCAAGGGCGGTCGACAGGGTCGAGTTGATCGAATCGAAGCTCACGCCCAGCGCGTTCGCCTTGTCGCGGTCGACGTCGATCTGCAGCTGCGACGCGTCTTCCAGGCCGTCGGGGCGCACGCCCGCGACGATCTTGCTCTGGCCCGCGAGCCCCAGCAGCTGGTTGCGTGCCGCCAGCAGCGCCGCGTGGCCGTTGCCGCCGCGGTCCTGCAGCCGGAACGCGAAGCCCGACGAGGTGCCCAGTTCAGGGATCGGCGGCGGGCTGAGCGGGAAGATGAAGGCATCGCGCACGCCCATCAGCGCGCCGAACGCACGGCCGGCCAGCGCCTGCGCCGAATGCTGCGCGCCCTTGCGCTCGTCCCAGTCTTTCAGCGTGACGAACGCGAGGCCGGCGTTCTGGCCCTGGCCCGAGAAGCTGAAGCCCAGCACGCCGACCATGCTCTGCACTTCCGGCTGCTTCAGGATGAAGCCCTCGACCTGCTGCATCACCTCGACCGTGCGGTTCACGGTGGCACCCGGCGGCAGCTGCACGTTGACGATGATGTAGCCCTGGTCCTCGGCGGGCAGGAACGAGGCCGGCAGGCGCGAGAAGGTCCAGCCCACCGCGGCGATGATCGCCGCGTAGATGATCAGGAAGCGGCCGGCGCGCTTCAGGATCTTCGCGACCCAGCCTTCGTAGCCCTTCGCGGTGCGGGCGAAGCCGCGGTTGAACCACCCGAAGAAGCCGGTCTTCTCGTGGTGGTGGCCGGCCTCGACCGGCTTCAGCAGCGTCGCGCACAGCGCCGGCGTCAGCGACAGCGCCATGAAGGCCGACAGCGCGATCGACGCCACCATCACCGCCGAGAACTGGCGGTAGATGTTGCCGATCGAGCCGGCGAAGAACGCGAGCGGCACGAACACCGAGATCAGCACCACCGTCACGCCGACGATCGCGCCGGAGATCTGGCCCATCGCCTTGCGGGTGGCCTCGCGCGGCGAGAGCCCCTCTTCGCTCATGATGCGCTCGACGTTCTCGACCACGACGATCGCATCGTCGACCACGATGCCGATCACCAGCACCATGCCGAACATCGTCAGCACGTTGATCGAGAAGCCCAGGCCGAGCAGCGCGCCGAAGGTGCCCAGCAGCGCGATCGGCACGACCAGCGTCGGGATCACGGTGTAGCGCCAGTTCTGCAGGAACAGGTACATCACGACGAACACCAGCGCGACCGCCTCGAGCAGCGTCTCCACCACCTGCGAGATCGAGATCTTGACGAAGCGCGAGCTGTCGTACGGCACGCTGTACTTGACGCCCTGCGGGAAGTAGCGCGCGAGCTCGTCCATGCGCTTGCGGATGGCGGTCGCGGTGGCGAGCGCATTGCCGCTCGGCGAGAGCTGCACGCCGATGCCGGTCGACGGCTTGCCGTTCAGGCGCGCCGAGGTGGCGTAGGTCTGCGCGCCGAGCTCGATGCGGGCGACATCCTTCAGGCGCACCGTGGAGCCGTCGGCGTTCGCCCGCAGCACGATGTTGCCGAACTGCTCGACGTTGCTGAGCTGGCCGTTGACGACCACGGTCGCGAAGATCGACTGGCCGGGCAGGTTCGGCAGGTCGCCGATGGTGCCGGACGAGACCTGCGCGTTCTGCGTGCGGATCGCGGCGGCGACGTCGGCGGCCGACAGGTTGAAGCCGACCAGCTTGGCCGGATCGATCCAGACGCGCATCGCACGCTCGGTGCCGAACAGCTGGGCCTGGCCGACGCCGGGGATGCGCTGGATTTCAGGCAGCACGGTGCGCGACGCGTAGTCGCCGAGCGCGATCGGGTCGTAGGCCGGGTTGTCGGACGAGAGGATCGTGAACAGCAGGAAGTTCGAGCGCGCCTTGTCGACCCGCACGCCCTGCTGCGTGACGGCCGACGGCAGCCGCGGCGCGGCTCGGCTCAGCCGGTTCTGCACGTCGACCTGCGCCAGGTCCGGGTTGGTGCCGGGTTCGAAGCTGATCGTGATCGAGCCGGTGCCGTTGGCCTGGCTGACCGACTCCATGTAGAGCAGGCCGGGCGAGCCGTTCATTTCCTGCTCGATGACGCTGATCACGCTGTCTTCGAGCGTCTGCGCCGAGGCGCCGGGGTAGGTGGCCGACACGACGATGGAGGGCGGTGCGACCGGTGGGTACTGCGAGACCGGCAGCTGCGTGATCGCCACGCTGCCGAGCACGATGATGAACAGCGCGATCACCCACGCGAAGATGGGGCGATCGATGAAGAACTTGGCCATGGAAGGAGGCTCGCTGGTTCTGTCTTGGGAGGTACGAGGCTCAGCCGCCGGACGCGGCGGAAGCCGGCGCCGGGGAGGCCGATGCCGCCGCCGCGGCCGACGCCGCGCGCGGCTGCCACGGCACCGGCTTCACCGGGCCCGGGCCGCGCAGCTTCTGGAAGCCGTCGACCATCACCTGCTCGCCGGGCTTCAGGCCGTCGGTGACGAGCCACTGGCCGTCCTGCGCGGCCGAGCCGATCTTGATCGGCCGCGGTGCTACCTTGCCGTCCGCGCCGACCACCATCACGGTGTCGCCTTGGTTGCTGCGGGTGACCGCCTGCTGCGGCAGTGCGATCGCGCCGTCGACCTGCGCCTGCTCGAGCCGAACGCGCACGTACATGCCGGGCAGCAGCAGGCCGTCGGCGTTCGGCACCTCGGCGCGCAGCGTGATCTGGCCCGACGTGGGGTCGACCGTCAGGTCGGAGAACAGCAGCCGGCCGGGCTTCGCGTACTCGGTGCCGTCTTCCAGCACGATGCGCACCTGGGCGGCCTCGCCGCTGCCTGCACGCTTGAGCTTGCCGGCCTCGAGGGCCTTGCGCAGCTTCAACGTCTCGGTGGTGGACTGCGTGAAGTTCACGTACATCGGGTTGATCTGCTGCACCACCGCGAGCTGGGTCGCCTCGCCCTGGCCGACCAGCGCGCCTTCGGTCACCAGCGCGCGGCCGATGCGGCCCGCGATCGGCGAGGTGACGGCGGCGTAGCCGAGGTTGATCTGCGCGGTCTGCAGCGCGGCGCGGGCCGACGCGACATCGGCCTCGGCGGACTTCTGCGCCGCCACAGCGTTGATGAAGTCCTGCTTGCTGATCGCGTTGGCCTCGATCAGCGGCTTGTAGCGTTCGGCCTGCGCGGTGGCCTGCGTCAGGTTGGCCTGCGCACGCGCCAGCGTGGCCTGGGCGCTCTGCTGGCCTGCGAGGTACGGCGCCGCATCGATCTGGAACAGCGGCTGGCCGGCCTTCACGTCGCTGCCTTCGCGGAACAGCCGCTTCTGCAGGATGCCGGCCGCGCGGGCCCGCACCTGCGCGACGCGCGAGGCTTCGAGCCGGCCCGGCAGTTCGGTCACGAGGCCGACCTCGCGCGGCGCGACGGTCACGACCCCCACCTCGGGCGGCGGCGGTGCGCCGGCGCCACCCGGGGCGGCACCGGCGCCGCCGGCTGCGCCGTCCTTGGCGCCGCAGGCCACCAGCAACGCGGCGACGATCGCCAGCGGCAGCGCTTTCAGCGCGCCACGGACCGGGGACACAACAGCAGCACTTTCCGCCGCGACGTTCTTCAACGCAGACATGCAAATCCCTTCCGGATGCTGCGCCCGCCGCGGGCGCCTGATGAGCTGGGGAAAAGCCGACAAAGCGCAAAGGCCGGGTGAGAACCTGGCTGGACTTGTCGACGATGCGGGTTAGTATACATACACGATTGAATGTAAACGTCCCATTTACCTGCACGGTAGCGGCTGCGCTCTTACGGAGTGCTTACCGGCACCGATCACCGAGGAGTCGCCACGCGATGGCGCGACGCACGAAAGAAGAGGCCCAGGCCACCCGCAGCCACATCCTGGACACCGCCGAGCTGGTGTTCCAGGAGCGTGGCGTGTCGCGCACTTCGCTCAACGACATCGCGCTGGCGGCCGGCCTGACCCGCGGCGCCATCTACTGGCAC
The DNA here is from genome assembly GCF_012275445.1 of Rhizobacter sp. SG703. Lineage (GTDB taxonomy): Bacteria > Pseudomonadota > Gammaproteobacteria > Burkholderiales > Burkholderiaceae_C > Rhizobacter. The sequence goes on from NZ_JAAZQK010000005.1 coordinate 404,393, forward strand.
TTCAAGGACAAGGGCGACCTCTTCAACGCGATGATGCTGCGCGTGACCTTGCCGATGGAGCAGATGGTTCACGCGAGCGACGACCCGCAGTTGGACGCGCCAGTGGATCACATTCTGGAAAGCTTTGTCGATGCCCTGCGCAAGACGGTGCACGACCCGCAGGTGCGGCGGGTGTTCGACATCGCATCCCACAAGGTCGAGTACATCGACGATCTCGACAAGGTGTGGGAGCGGCACCGCCAGGTGCACAACGAGATGCTCGGGCGCGTCGAGAGCGCGCTGAAGCGGGCGGTGCAGCGCCACCAGATCGTGCTGCGCACGCCGGCGCGCACGGCGGCGATCGGGCTGCATGCGCTGATCGACGGGCTGATCCGCACCTGGCTGCTGGAGCCGGACTCGTTCGACCTGGTGCGGGTCGGCCGGCAGACGCTGGAAGGCTATCTGGCGGGCATGGCGCCGCCGCCGCCCGTGCCGGCGATCACGCCCGTGCCGGGTTCGTCGCCCGCGCCGACCGGGGCTCGTCGAGGTGGTGGGCGAGCAGCGCGATAGTCGCTGCCAGCCCGGCCAGCACCAGCAGTGCGAAGCGCAGGCTGGTCAGTTGCGCGAGCCAGCCGATCAGCGGGGGGCCGAGCAGGAAGCCGCCGTAGCCGAGCGTGGCCATCGCCGCGATGCCCTGGCCCGGCCCTCGGCGCGCACGCCGCGCGGCGGTGCCGAAGACCAGCGGGGCGACCGTGGCGACGCCCAGCCCGACCGCGACGAAGGCCGCGAGCGTCAGCCCGGCATGCTGCGTGAGCAGCGCGGTTGCGAAGAGCAGCGCGGCCACCGCGTTGCCGGCGCGCAGCAACGTGGCAGCGCGCCACACCGCCATCAGTTTGTCGCCGGCCAGGCGCAGCACCATCATCGCGCAGGCGAAGGCCGCATAGCCGAAGGCGCCGAGCGCGGCGCTCAGCCCGAGGCCGTCCTTCACGTAGACCGCGCTCCAGTCGGCCATGCCGCCTTCGATCAGGAAGGCGCAGAACACGATCGCGCCGAGGCCGCCCATGCCCGGCTCGGGGAGCGCGAAATGCGGTGCCGGCTCGGCCGGCTTCGGCGGCGTGGCCTGCAGCCAGCGCATCGCGACCAGCAGCACCAGCGCGAGCAGCGCGGCGACCACGCCGATGTGCAGCCCCGGCGCGACGCCGTGGTGCGCCATCGTGCCGCCGAGCGCCGCGCCGCACAGCCCGCCGGCGCTCCACAGCCCGTGCAGGCCCGACATGATCGGCTTGCCGCGGCGCGACTCGACCTCGACCGCCAGCGCGTTCATCGCGACATCCATCGCGCCGTTGGCCGCACCGAGCAGGAACAGCGTGAACGCCAGCGGCAGCAGCGAGCCGACCAGCACCGGGTGCGGCAGCAGGAAGCAGTAGACGAAGCCGGTCGCGAGCGTCAGCCCGCGCGCGCCCAGTTGGCCGATGCCGCGTCCGGCGAGCTGGAACGACACCAGCGCGCCAGCGCCCATCGCCAGCAGCGCCATGCCGAGCTGGCCTTCGCTCAGGCTCAGCGCATCGCGCACCGCCGGGATGCGCGAGACCCAGCTCGCGAAGCCGGCGCCGTTGGCGAAGAACACGGCGGCCATCGCGAGGTGCTCGGCCCGCGAGGCGGTGGGGGAGGAGGACATGGCGGCTCCGGAAGGCGTGACAAGCTTGAGCGAAATCGATCAAGTTCGAGCATATTAGAGCAAGCGACCGGGACGGGCAAGCTAGAATTCGCGCCACGATGGTCCGCAAGACACCTGCCCCTCCCTGGTTCGGCGAAGAGCGCCGTGCTCGCACGCTGAAGCTGCTGCAGGAGAAGGGGCGCGTCGAGGTGCTCGACCTTGCTCGGATGATGGGCGTGTCCGAGCACACGATCCGCCGCGACCTGCTCGACCTGCAGGCACAGGGCGCGCTGCACAAGACGCATGGCGGCGCGGTGTCGCTGGACACCGCGCGGCTCGATTTCGCCGGACGCGCCGACGTGATGGCCGATGCGAAGCAGGCGATCGGCCGGGCCGGCGCGGCGCTGATCGAGGCGGGACAGACGGTGATCATCGATGCCGGCTCGACCTCGCTGAGCCTGGCGCGCGCGCTGGCGGTGCGGCCGGTCACGGTGATCACGAACTCGCTGGACGTGGCGGCGCTGTTCGACCGCGACCCCGGCGTGCAACTGGTGCTGACCGGCGGCACCTGGCACACGCAGGCGCGTGCGCTGTGGGGGCCGGCGGCGCGCGCGATGCTGCGGCAGTGCCGCGCCGACTGGGCGGTGCCGGGCGCGTGCTCGGTCGACCTGCGCATGGGCATCACCGTCACCGACGAGGCCGATGCCGCGACCAAGCGCGCGATGATCGGCGCCGCGGCCCGCACGATGGTGCTGGCCGATCACTCGAAGCAGAACAACGTGTCGCCGTTCGCCGTCGGCCAGTGGAGCGAGGTGCACACGCTGGTCAGCGACCGCGCCTGGCCCGAAGTCCAGGCGCTTGGTGTCGAGGTGGTGGTCACCCCTCGGTGAGGCGGCAGGGCGGGCCGGGGGACCGCCCGGCGTACCCGCCGGGCGAGGGGTCGTCAATCCTTACCTGATCTGCTGGTAGTCCACCGGGATCCACACATAGCCGCGGCCTTCGGCGCGGATGTGCCCGATGCCCGGGAACGGCAGGTGGGCCGCGGCGACGAGGTAGCCTTCCTTTGCGGCCTCGGCATACGCCTTCTTGCGCTGGATCGCGGCCGACTTCGAATCGGTGTCGAACGCGATCGTGACCTGCGGCTGCGGGAACTGCACCGCGGCGACGTGCATCAGGTCGCCCCACAGCACCAGCTTGCTGCCCTTGGATTCGACCGCATAGATCGAATGGCCCGGCGTGTGGCCGCGCGCGGCGATCGCGCGCACGCCCGGCACCAGCTCGACCTCGCCGTCGAAGGGCTTGAACTTGCCGGCGGCGACGTACGGGTTCAGCGAGGCCTGCGCGCCCTGGAAGAAGCCCTTCATCTTTTCCGGGGCCTTGTCGAGGTTCTCCTTGCTGAGCCAGAAGTCGGCGTCATGCTGGTCGGCGCGCACGATGGCATTGGGGAACACCAGCTTGCCGTCGGCCACCAGCCCGCCGACGTGGTCGCCGTGCATGTGGGTGATGTAGATCTCGTCGACCTGCTCCGGCTGGTAGCCGGCGGCCTTCAGATTGGCGACCAGGCTGCCGAGCGTCGGGCCGAACAGGCTGCCGGCGCCGGTGTCTACCAGCACCAGCTTGCTGCCGGTGTTGACCAGGTAGCCGTCGACCGAGGTCTGCACGACGTCCTTCTCGAAGCCCTTGCCGAGCAGCTTGCCGACCTCTTGCGGCGTCGTGTTGGTCAGCAGCTGCTTGGGCTGCAGGTCGAGCGTGCCGTCGTTCAGCGCGGTGATCTCGATGTCGCCGAGCATCATCCGGTAGAAGCCGGGCGCCTGCGTCTTGACCTGCGGCGCGCCAGCCTGCGCGGCGGCCGCGAGTACCAGCGAGCCGACCAGCGCGGCGATGCCGTTGCGAATCCAGGGCGTGAATGTCATTCGAATTTCTCCTCGGGTGCAAAAGTGCGGGCGAGAGCATAGGGCGCTCTGCATTCCCCTGCAGCCCGGATGGAGCGAAGCGCCATCCGCGAGCGGCGGACGATTCCCGGATCGGTATCCGGGGCTACGCGCCTGCTTTCGCGAGGACCACCAGCGAGATCCCGCGCGCCGGCGCGAGCGCGTCGGCGTTCTGATAGGAATGCGGCAGGTTGCCCGGGAAGGCCAGCACCTCGCCTTCGGCCAGCGTGTAGCGCTCGCCGGCCACCATCAGGTTCACGCGGCCGTCCAGGCAGGTGAAGAACTCGCGCGTGCCCGGCAGGTGCGGCGTGCCGCCCATCACCGCGCCGGGTTCGAAGTCCATCACCTCCATCATCTCGTCGGGCACCGATTCGGGCACCAGCACGCGCAAGCGCACGCCGCGGCCCTTGCCGGCCGGGCGGCTGCGCAGCGCGACCTCGTCGGCGGCCCAGTGGCGCACCATCGCGCGCGGCGAGGCCAGCAGCTCGTCGATCGGCACGCCGAGCGCGCCGGCCACCTTCACCAGCACCGACAGCGACGGGTTGCCGTCGCCGGACTCCAGCGTCGCGATCGTCGAACGCGGCAAGGCCGCCGATTTCGCAAGGCCGTCCTGCGTCAGCCCGCGCGCATGGCGCAGGCCGACGAGGTTGCGGGCCAGGTGGCTGGCCGTCGGGCTGGCGGGATCGGTGGAAGGGGCGGCGGGCTCGCTCATCAGGCCCGCATTGTGACCAGATGGCGACGCCGTGACGACGGAACGGACGCTTCGCCAACACGGCGGACGGCGCGCTGGGCGCCGCGTCGGGCGCTGCCTATCGTCGGGCCATCACTTCACGGAGCCCTTCATGAACACCCTTCGAAACGATCCGCTGGCCGGCCTGCGCGTGGCGATCACCGGCGGCACCTCCGGCCTGGGCCTCGCGCTGCTGCAAGCGCTGTCGGCGCGCGGCGCGCGCGTCGCCTTCGTCGCCCGCGACGCGGCCCGCGTGAGACGCGTCGCGCACGACCTGCCCGGCAGCCACGGCATCGTCGGCGACATCGCGCGCCGCGACGACATCCACCCGATCGCGCTGCAGGTCACGGCCGCGCTCGGCGGGCTGGACGTGCTGATCAACAACGCGTCGAGCCTCGGCCCGGTGCCACTCGCGCTGCTGGCCGACACCGAATGCGAAGACCTCGAAACCGCGCTCGCGGCCAACCTGCTCGGGCCGTTCCGCCTCGGCAAGGCACTGCTCGGCGCGCTGGCCGCGTCGGCACGCGGTGGCGCGACATCGCTGGTGCTGAACATCAGCAGCGATGCCGCCGTCACGCCCTATCCCGGCTGGGGCGCCTACGGTGCCAGCAAGGCGGCGCTGCACCACCTGAGCCGCATCTGGGATGCCGAGCTGCGCGAGCACGGCGTGCGCGTGTTCTCGGTCGACCCGGGCGACATGGACACGCCGCTGCATGCGCTGGCCGTGCCCGATGCCGACCCGGCCGCGCTGCGGCGCCCGGCCGATGCGGCGCGGCCGATCGTCGCGCTGATCGCCAGCACCGTCGCGCGCCGGGAGGCCGCATGAGGGCCGCCGCGGTGCCGACCCAGCGCCCGCGGGACGCGCGCCTGCTGGTGATCGACCGGCACGGCGAGCTGCACCATGCCGCGCGGGCGCAACTGGCGCACTGGCTGCGCCCCGGCGACCTGCTGGTCGCCAACGATGCGGCGACGCTGCCGGCCAGCCTGCACGGCACGCACCTGCGCAGCGGCGCTGCGATCGAGGTGCGGCTGGCCGGGCGGGCGTCGCTGCAGGTGGATGCGGTGCACGACTTCACCGCGGTCGTCTTCGGTGCCGGCGACTTCCGCACCCGCACCGAAGACCGTCCCGCGCCACCGCCCCTGAGTGCGGGCGACCGGCTGCAGCTCGGCCCGCTGCAGGCGAGCATCGCGCGCCTGCTCGACCACCCGCGGCTGGTCGAGCTGCGCTTCGACGGCGACGGCGACGGCATCCGGGCCGGCATCGCCCGCCACGGCCGGCCGATCCAGTACGCCCACGTGCCGCAAGCGCTCGCGCTGTGGGACGTGTGGACGCGTGTCGCGGCGCAGCCGGTCGCGTTCGAGCCGCCGTCGGCCGGCTTCGTGCTCGACTGGCAAATGCTCCACGCGCTGCGCGAGCGCGCGATCGGCTTCGCGACGCTGACGCATGCGGCCGGCCTGTCGTCGACCGGCGATGCGGCCCTCGACGCGCGGCTGCCGTTCGACGAGCCCTACCACCTGCCGGCGGCGACGGTGCAGGCCATCGCCGACACGCGGCGCAGCGGCGGCCGGATCGTCGCGCTCGGCACCACCGTCACGCGGGCGCTCGAGCATGCAGCGCAGGCCGGGCCGCTGCGCGCCGGCGAGGGCCTGGCCAACCAGCGGCTCGGGCCGCACAGCCGGTTGCAGGTGGTCGACGCGATCGTCAGCGGCACGCACGAACCGGGCAGCAGCCACCACGCGCTGTTGCAGGCCTTCGTCGATGCCGCGGTGCTGCGCCGTGCCGACGCCGCGCTGGCGGCTGGCGGCTACCGCACGCACGAGTTCGGCGATACGGTGCTGGTCGAAAACGCGCGGAGTTCCCAAAGATCACCGCGCCAGGGTTCACGAACGATCGTGCGATCGGTCGATCAGGCCGGGTTCGCCGGCTTGTTGCGGCCCGCATAAGCCCGAATAATCGCGCCACCCTATAAACAGATGGTCCCGAGGAGACGCATGATCTTGATTCGCACCCACGCGATCCGCACCCCCTTCGCCGCCCTGACGCTCGGGCTGGCCTTGATCGCCGGCGCTGCCCAGGCGGCACAGACGACGACCAGGTTCGAGCCGATGCTGCAGGTGCAGGGCACGCCGCTGCTGCTGAACGGTGCGGGCACGCGCTTCAAGGCCATCTTCAAGGTCTACGACCTGGGGCTGTACACCAGCAAGAAGGTCGGCACGCCGGAAGAGCTGATCGCGCTGCCCGGTCCGAAGCGGCTGCAGTTCACTGCGCTGCGCGACCTGCCGGGCACCGACCTCGGGCGGCTGTTCATCAAGGGCATGTCGGAGAACTCGCCGAAGGAGATGGTGCAGAAGCACACCTTGTCGGCGACCCGGCTGATCGAGATCTTCTCGGGTCGCTCGAAGATGGCGGCCGGCGAGACCTTCGCGATGGAGTTCGTGCCGGGCAAGGGCACCACCTTCTACATCCTGGGCCAGCCGCAGGGCGAGCCGGTGGGCGATGCGGAGTTCTTCGCGATGGTGCTGAAGATCTGGGTCGGCGATGCGCCGGCCGACCACCTGCTGAAGGCCGCGCTGCTGGGGCGCGACAAGGAATAGCAGCGGCTCCGGCGGGGCGATGCCTCCGCCGCGCTTGCCAGCTGCGGCGGGATCATGTACATATCATGTCCATCCCTCGAACTTGCTGGAGCGCGCCGTGTCCGGAGCCGTTGAACGCATCGTGGTGCAAGCCACCTCCCAGGAAAAGAAGGCGATCGCCGCGAAGGCCGAGCGGCTCGGCCTGCCGATCTCCGAACTGATGCGCCGCGGTGCCGCAGCCTACGAAACCACCGAAGGCGAGGCCGACCTGCAGGCCCTGGCCGAAGCGGCGCGGGACGCCGCCGACCGCGCCGCCGCGTCGATCGACGACGCGCTCGACTTCATCGCCGCCAGCAACCAGCGCATTGCCGCGATGGAAGCCCAGGCCGCCCGCACCCCGGCGCGCAAAGCCGCCTGATGGGGGTCACCGACAAGGTCTGGAGTGCGTTCACCTCCGTCATCAAGCTCGAGGACAAGGTCAACCGCCAGTCCGAGGCCATGAAATCCCAACAGCAGAAGATCGAAGACCTGACCGGCCGCGTGATCCGGCTCGAAGCCCAGCTCGAACTGCTGACCGGCGCGGCGCTGCTGAAGCGCCTGACGAAAGACTAGGGCCTGTCAACGCCGCGGGTGCCCTTTTGATGAGATCACCCTTCGGCCCAGCGCCTTGGCAGGCACCGGCGCGAGCCTTCCCGTAGCGTTGACAGGCCCTAGCTCACACCTTTTCGAACTTGAACACCGCGACGCTCGCGGTCAGGTTCGGCCGGCGCCGGCGCACCGTGCCGTTCTGGATGCCGAACGAATCGAGGATCTGCAGCCCGCTCTTGCGCGCCAGCACCTCGAAATCCGCATACGTGCCGACGCGGATGTTCGGCGTGTCGTACCACTCGTACGGCAGCGCCTTCGTGACCGGCATGCGCCCGCTCGCGATGCGCAGCCGGTTCGCCCAGTGCGCGAAGTTCGGGAAGCTGACGATGCCGACCCGGCCGACGCGTGCCGTCTCGAGCAGCATGCGTTCGGTGTTGCGCAGGTGCTGCAGCGTGTCGAGCTGCAGCACGACGTCGAAGCTGCGGTCCTCGAACATCGACAGCCCTTCCTCGAGGTTCAGCTGGATCACGTTGACGCCGCGCTGCGTGCACGACAGCACGTTGGCGTCGGAGATCTCGATGCCGTAGCCGCTGCACTGGCGTTTGTCGCGCAGGTGGGCGAGCAGCTCGCCGTTGCCGCAGCCCAGGTCGAGCACGCGCGAGCCCGGCGGCACCATCGCCGCAATCAATTCGATGTCCTTGCGATCGCTCATGCCCGGGCTCCGGCGAACTCTTTCGCGATGTTGTCGAAGCGCGCCCGCAGCACCCCGTGGTAGCGGGCGTCGTCGAGCAGGAAGGCGTCGTGGCCGTGCGGCGCGTCGATCTCGGCGTAGCTGACGTCGAAGCGGTTGTCGAGCAGCGCGCGCACGATCTCGCGCGAGCGCGCCGGCGAGAAGCGCCAATCGGTCGTGAAGCTCACCAGCTGGAACTTGCAGCGCGCGGCCGCGAAGGCCGCGCTCAGGTCGCCGCCGTGCTCGCGCGCCGGGTCGAAGTAGTCGAGCGCGCGCGTGATCAGCAAGTAGGTGTTGGCGTCGAAGTACTCGCTGAACTTGTCGCCCTGGTGGCGCAGGTAGCTCTCGATCTCGAACTCGATGTCCTGCGTGCTGTAGCCGGGCGCGCCGCTCTTCAGGCCGCGGCCGAACTTGGCCTCCATCGCATCGTCGCTCAGGTAGGTGATGTGGCCGATCATCCGCGCCACCCGCAGCCCGCGCCGCGGCACCACGCGGTAGCCGTAGTAGTGGCCGCCGTGGAACTCGGGGTCGGTGACGATCGCGCGCCGCGCGACCTCGTTGAACGCGATGTTCTGCGCCGACAGGTTCGGCGCGGTCGCCACCGCGATGCAGTGGCGCAGCCGGTCCGGGTGGCGCAGCGACCAGCTCAACGCCTGCATGCCGCCCAGGCTGCCGCCGAGTACCGCGGCGAGCTGGTCGATGCCCAGCCGGTCGAGCAGCCGGGCCTGCGCATCGACCCAGTCCTCCACCGTGACGACCGGGAAATCGGCGCCGTAGACGCGGCCGGTGGCCGGGTCGACATGCATCGGGCCGGTCGAGCCGAAGCAGGAACCGGGGTTGTTGATGCCGATCACGAAGAAGCGGTCGGTGTCGAGCGGCTTGCCCGGGCCGACCAGGTTGTCCCACCAGCCTTCGCTGCGCGGCTCGCCCGCCAGCGTGCCGGCCACATGGTGCGACGCGTTCAACGCGTGGCACACCAGCACCGCGTTGCTGCGGTCGGCGTTCAGCGTGCCGTAGGTTTCGTAGACGAGCGTGTAGTCGCTCAGCTTCGCGCCGCTGCGCAGCGGCAGCGGTTCGTTGAACTGCATCACCTGCGGTTTCACATCACCCACGGAACTCATGTGGACACACACCCCGAAAAGAAAACCGGCGTCGCCAAGAATCGGGACACCGGTGGGTGCGTCCATTCTTTAGCTGGTTTTTTAAAGCGCCCGCAAGCCGGAACAAATCAGCGCTGGCGGCAAGTATAGGGCGCCGGGGCGTTTCGCCCCGGAGACGAAGAAGCGGGCCATGTCGTCGTATCTCTTGAGGATAGTTCCGCCGGTTTGCATCCGATTGCGTGCAATCTGACAGGGATTGCCCCAGCAAACCCTTGATTCTTGAGTTGTACGATGACTGATGACACACGATGAAATCGTTTGTCATTTCACAACATCAGGAGGCAGACAACATGCAACGACGCAGCTTTCTCGGGGCCGCCTTGAGCCCCGTCGCCCTGGCCGCCTGCGGTGGCGGCGATGACGACAACCCGGCACCGCCGGCCCCGCCCACCGCGCAGGGCACCGCGATCGACGCGATGAAACGCGCGGTCGCCTACATGGACGAAAAGGTCTCGTACCGCGGCGGCTACGTCTGGTCGTACTCGCCGGACCTGACGCAGACCTTCGGCGAGATGGAGGCCAAGCGCACGATGTGCTGGATCCAGCCGCCCGGCACGCCGTCGGTCGGCAACGTGTTCCTCGACGCGTATCACGCGACCGGCGACGAGCGCTTCTACCAGGCGGCCGAGCGCACCGCGCTCGCGGTCGTCGCGGCGCAGCATGCCTCGGGCGGCTGGAACTACATCCACGACTTCGCCGGCGAAGACTCGCTGAAGCACTGGTACGAGACCATCGGCAAGAACGGCTGGCGCCTCGAGGAATTCCAGAACTACTACGGCAACGCCACCTTCGACGACGCCGGCACCGCGGTCGCCTCGCAGCTGATGCTGCGCATGTGGCTCGAGAAGAAGGACGCGCGCTTCGAAGCGCCGCTGAATCGAGCCATCGATTTCATCAAGCAGGCCCAGTTCGGTGCCGAGCTCGGCATCGCCAACGGCGGCTGGCCGCAGCGCTTCCCGCATTACGCCGGTTCGAAGGCCGGCATGCCGCAGCCGAACCCCGAGCAGCTCCCGGCCGGTGCGCATGCCGGCATGGAGGATGGCGACTACACGCTGCACGTCACCTTCAACGACGACGTGATGGGCGAGAACATCAAGTTCCTGACGATGTGCGTGATGGCACTCGGCCGCACCGACCTGCTGGACAACATCGGCCGCGCGATGGAGTGCATGCGCGCGATGCAGCAGCCCGGGCCGCAGGCCGGCTGGAGCCTGCAGCACCTGTCGCGCGAGACGAACGGCCGCCCGGCCGGCGCCGCCGCCGGCGCGCGCACCTACGAGCCGCGCTCGCTGGCCACGCACACCACGCAGACCAACATCCAGCAGCTGTTCCACTACTTCACGCTGACCGGCGACCGCAAGTTCCTCGCGCGCATCCCCGAGGCCATCGCGTGGCTGAAGACGGTGCCGCTGCCGGCCGATGCGGTGCAACGCAATGCCTTGCTCAACGGCCGCACGCATGCCACCTTCATCGAGCTCGACAGCAACGAGTCGCTGTACGTGCACCGCTACGGCTCCAACATCCACAACGGCGCCTACTTCGCCGACAAGGACCTGACGAACACGCTGAGCCACTACTCGGCTGGGCGGTCGATCGACATCGCCGGGCTGCAGAAGCGGTATGACGAGCTGAGCGGCATGAGCGACGCGGCGGTGGCCGAGCTGGTGGCGCGCTCGCCACTGAAGGCGACGCAGCCGACCGCGCTGCCGAAATACTTCGGCATCCGCGAGGTCGATTTCCCCGACCTGTTCGCGGGCGCGAAGATGACGACACCGGTGGTGCCGCAGACCGAGGTCGACACGCTGGTCGCCGACCTCGGCACGAAGAACTACTGGACGGCCCCGGTGCCCGAGGTGGTGAACCCCTACCGCGGCGACGGGCCGGCGACGCCGTACACCGGCACCGCCTACCGCAGCAAGCATGTGGGCGACATCTACGACACCTCGCCGTACCCGGCCGACAACCCGCCGGACATCGCGCCCTACGTGAAGCGCGACAAGCCGCAGTTCATCGTGACGGCGGATGTGATCCGGCGCCTCGGACGGCTGATCGCGTTCGTGTCACCGGTGGTCTGAGGCGGCCGTCTCGTAGAGGGCCAGCGTCAGCGCGAGCGTGTCGCCGGCCGGCACCAGGCGCAGGCCCGGTGTGCGGGGATCCAACCCGCACGCCGGCGTTGCGATGACCGGCAGACCGCGCGCGAGGCCCTGAAGCAGCCAGCGCGGCGCATGCTCGACATGCGCCGGCAGCACCACGGCACCGATGTCGCGCCACGGGTCGCCCGCATCGAGTGGCACCTGCTCGAGGCCCTGCCAGAAGCCGGGCGACTCGCTGGCGCGGCCGAGCACGGCCAGCGGCAGCCCGAGCGCCCGGCAGGCGTCGCGCAGCGCGGGTGCGCCCTTGCGCGCCAGCGACGAGGCCGGAAAGAGCAGCGTGCCGCCGCGCGCCGAAGGCGTTGCCGCGGGTCGGTCCCAGTCGAGAAGGCCCACCTGATGGAGGCCGCGGCTCCGCAACCAGCGGGCGACCGCATGGTGCGGCGTCAGCACGCGAACCGCGCCCCGCAGCGCCTTCCACTCGGCATCGACGCGCCAGTCCGGCGCACGGTACTCGCGCAGGCCGGCCGCGGTCGGTTCGCCGGCCTGGTCGTCCAGCTGCTGATGCAGCATGCGCAGCGGCGACCGGGTCATCATCACCGTCACGCGGCGGCCGCCGAGCGCGCCGCGGCGCTGCAGCTCGGCCAGCGCATCGACCGGAACGATCAGTTCGTCGGCCTCGGTCGGCACCCGCGCGAGCCAGGCCGAGGCACGCGCATCGCAGGCGGCGATCAAGTGGTGCTGGCGCCGGGCCGGCCGATGACGGCAGGCGCGCGCCGCGAGCCGATGCCAGCGCTCGGTCAGGCCGGCCGGCCCGGTCGGCCATAGCGCGCGAAGGCGGATGCCGCGAGCGGCGAGCCAGGTGTCGAACTCCGGCCAGCCGGCCACCGGCATCACGGCGACCCGTTCACCGACGGGGCGCGAAGCCACGCGGCGCAGGCAATCCGTCTGCGCGCAGTCCAGACAGTCGTGCGCCGGCGGCCGGCGGTCGGGCTCGATCGGAACGGTCCGTGCTGACCGCGCTGGCGGCGATGCACCGCGCAGCCGGACGATCAAGCGCTCGCCGTCGAGCCGCGCCTCGACGACGACACGCTGCGGCAGCGCGAAGCGCAGGTCGAGGTAGTTCCAGAACACCGTCGCGTCGCGCCGTGCCTCGGCCTGCGAGCCCGGCACGGCACGCGAATGCGGATGGCGCTCGACGATCCGCGCCCCGGCGTCGAGCGCCACGGCATACAGCGCATTCGACAGCTGGCACAGGCCCCCGCCGATGCTCGCGATCAGGCACCCCTCGCGCAACTCCCGGCCGGGAACGAAGCCGCGGCGACAGGTCGGGGCGCCGATCGCATGCCAGAAGCTGAAGACTTCGCCGGGTTGCACGACGAGTCCGTCGAGCCGCGAGGCTGCCGTCCGCAGGTTGTGGACCTTGCCGGCGGTCAGCGGCCATTCGTGCGGCGCGTGTTGCGTCCACAACGGCGTGATGCACTCGGCACGCACCGGGTCCTGCGATGTCGATCGGGTGGTCGCGAAGCGGGTGCCGTTCCATCGGTCGACCAGGTCGCGACCGCGGCGCATCCAGCGCAGGCCCTCGGCACGCCATGCGAAGTCGAGGGCCCGAAGGCGAGAGGTCCACCAGCCTGACGCGGCCGGCATCGAGGAAGCGGGGAGGGGAGAGATGTCGTGCATGCCGGCGAATGTGCCGGTCGGTCGCGAGGCGGACGCGAAGTCCGTGTGAAGCGCGCGAGAACGGACCGGCTCAGCCGAGTTCCCGGCTCGCCAGCGCCGCCGCCGCGGCGCGCGTCTCCACGCCGAGCTTCTCGAACACATGCTCGAGGTGCTTGTTCACGGTGCGCGGGCTCATGCCGAGGATCTCGCCGACGTCGCGGTTGGTCTTGCCTTTGGCGATCCACGACAGCACCTCGGTCTCGCGCGGCGTCAGCGACGCGGTGCTCAGGCGTGTCGGCAGCATGTCGCTCGCGGCCTGCAGGCTCAGCAGCAGCATGCGCTCGCCCAGCCCGACCGCGCCGGCATGGCGCACTGCCAGCACGCGGCCGTCCTCACCGATGGAGCGGTGCTCCATCGAACCATCACCGGTCCACGCCGGCGGCAGGCCCTCAGGGTGGAACTCGCTCAGCCACGCCGCTGCCTGCGGCGAGCGCCACGCCACGCGCCCCTGCGCATCGAGCACCAGCACGCCGTGCCCGCCGACATCCACCGCCTCGCGCGCGAGCCGCACCGCGCGCGCATTGCGCACGTGCGTGGCCAGCCGCACCAGCACCTCCTGCGCCCGCACCGGCTTCACGACGTAGTCGACGCCCCCGCTCTCGAAGCCTTCGACGATGTGCGGCGTCTCCGACAGGCCGGTCATGAAGATCACCGGGATGTGCGACAGCGCCGGGTCTCGCTTGATGCGCCGGCAGGTCTCGAAGCCCGACAGGCCCGGCATCAGCGCGTCCAGCAGGATCGCATCGGGCGTCGCGAGGTCGAGCCGCGCGAGCGCCGATTCGCCGTCGCGCGCGACCAGCACCGTGTAGCCCTCGGCCTCGAGCGACACGCACAGCGCGCCCAGCGACTGCGGCGCATCGTCGACCACCAGCACCACCGGCGACGCGCTCACAGGGCCTCCGTCGACAGGTCGCGCAGCGCCTGCGTCAGCCGGTCGAGCAGCGCGTCGAGCTCGAATCGCTCCGCCAGCAGCCGCATCGCGCGCAGCTCGGCCTGGGCGGTCGGGTGCAGCGCCGTCGCGGCGTCGAGCGCGGCCTGAACGCCTTGCAGGTGACCGAGCCGCACCAGCCGGATCAGGTCGCCGACCAGTTCGGCCGGCAGCGCCGTCGCGCCGGACTGCCCGGGCGCGCCGGCGGCCTCGGCCGCGGCCCAGTTCGGCAGCGCCAGCTCGGCCAGCCACTCGATCTGCAGGTGCCGCTGCAGCATGTCGAGCAGCTCCGATTCGATCACCGGCTTGTCGACGAAGCCCTGGCAGCCGGCGGCGGCCAGCTTGTCGGCCTGGTTCTCGAACGCGTTCGCCGACACCATCAGGATCGGCACGTGCAGCAACCCGGCCGCGCGGATCTGGCGTGCCGTCTGCCAGCCATCCATGTCGTCCATCGAGACGTCGAGCAGCACCGCATCGGGGCAGTCGTCCAGCACGCTCTCCAGGCATTCGCGGCCGCTCGCCGCTTCGCGGATGCGAAAGCCCAGCGGCATCAGCAGGCCGGCCAGCATCTGGCGCTGCGTCGGCTGGTCGTCCACCACCAGCAGGCTGCGCCGCGGCCCGAGGTAGCCGGTGACCGGCCGGTGCGTGCGCCGCGGCAGCATCGGCGCGCTGATCTCGCGCAGGTACAGCCGGGCGGTGAAGGTGCTGCCCTGGCCAGGCGCGCTCTTCAACGACAGCTCGCCGCCCATCAACTGCGTCAGCAGGTGCGTGATCGTCAGCCCGAGGCCGGTGCCCGGGTCGCCGGTGCGCCGGCCGGCGCTGCCGCGCTCGAACGGCAGGAAGATGCGCTCCTGGTCCTGCGTCGCGATGCCGATGCCGGTGTCGATCACCTCGAAGCGCGCCAGCTCCAGCCGGTAGTCGAGCCGCAGCGTCACGCTGCCGCGGTCGGTGAAGCGCACCGCGTTGCTCAGCAGGTTGATCAGGATCTGGCGCAGCCGCTTCGCGTCGGCGTTCACATGGTCGGGCACGCGTCCGCTGGTCTGCAGCGTGAAGACCAGCCCTTTCGCCTCCGCCTGCGGCGCCACCATGCGCACCAGGTCGTCGAGGAACTCGTGCATCGGCAGCGGCGCCATGTCCAGCCGCAGCCGGCCGGCCTCGATGCGCGCCAGGTCGAGCAGCCCGTCGACCAGCCCGTGCAGGTGCTCGCCGCTGCGGTGGATGGTGTCGACCGACGCCCGCCGCACGCCTTGCACCTGCTCGTCCTTCAGCAGGATCTGCGCGTAGCCGAGGATGCTGTTCAGCGGCGTGCGCAGCTCGTGGGTCATGCCGGCCACGTAGCGCGTCTTCGCCTGGTTGGCCGCCTCGGCCAGGTCCTTCGCGGCCTGCAGCGCGGCATCGGTGCGGCGGTGCGCATCGATCTCCTTCGTCAGCAGCTGGTTCTGCCGGTTCGATTCGTCCTGCGCCATGTGCCGGCTCTCGCTGCCCAGCACCACCCACCAGGCGCCGACGGCCGCGGCCAGCGACAGCAGCGCGAACACCTTCAGCAGCGGCGCCTTCAGCGCGTCCTGGGCGGTGGCGTGAAGCACGCCCTCCTGGTCATAGACGATGCCGAGGATCACCGCCAGCAGCCCGATCAGCGATGCCGCCACCACCAGGTAGTGGGCGACCCGGAAGTTCACCCGCGATGCGAGCCGCTGCGGCAGCGCCGCGGCCAGCACCGCGCTCACCTGCTCGGCCGCGCGCGAATCGGTCTTGCAGCGGTCGTGGCAGCGCGACTCCAGCGTGCAGCACAGCGAGCAGATCGGGGCGCCGTAGGCCGGGCAGTGCGCCATGTCCTCGGATTCGAACGCGTTGTCGCAGACCGTGCAGCTGATGCTCTGGCCGGGCGCCCAGCGCGCGACGTCGCGCCGCGCCAGGTACCAGCGCCCGCGCGTCGCCCACGCGAGCAGCGGCGACACCAGCATCGCGGTGGCCAGCGCGATGAACGGCGCGAAAGCCTGCGCGGCAGCGCCCAGCGCGCCGGCGTAGGCGACGATCGCGAGCACCGCTGCCGACAGCATCGCGCCCAGCCCGACCGGGTTGATGTCGTACAGGTGGGCACGCTTGAACTCGATGTGGCGCGGGCTCCAGCCGAGCGGCTTGTTGATGACGAGGTCGGCCACCAGCGCGCCGACCCAGGCGATCGCGACGTTGCTGTACAGCCCGAGCACCCGCTCCAGCGCCTCGAACACGCCGAGCGTCATCAGCAGCACCGCGATCAGCACGTTGAACACCAGCCACACCACGCGGCCCGGGTGGCTGTGCGTCAGCCGCGCGAAGAAGTTGGACCACGCGAGCGAGCCCGCGTAGGCATTGGTCAGGTTGATCTTCAGCTGCGACACCAGCACGAACAGCGTGGTCGCGCCGAGGACCCAGGCCGGGTTGTCGAACACGTAGCCGAAGCCGGCGAGGTACATCTGCGTGGGCTCGACCGCCTTCTCGGTCGGGATCTGGTGCTGCAGCGCGAGGAAGGCCAGGAAGGCGCCGCCCAGCATCTTCACCATGCCGGGCACGATCCAGCCGGGGCCGGCCACCAGCACCGCGGCCCACCAGCGGCGCCGGTTCGCCGGCGTCTTCTCGGGCAGGAAGCGCAGGTAGTCGACCTGCTCGCCTATCTGCACCACCAGCGAGAACGCGACCGTCGCCGCGGTGCCGAACATCAGCCAGCTGAAGCCGTTGCTGCCCGAGGCGCGGCCGACCAGCCCGGTGAAATCGACGAACACCTGCGGGTTCTTCGCGAGCACGAAGGCGTAGGGGCAGATCAGCAGGACGAGCCACAGCGGCTGCGTCCATAGCTGCAGCCGCGAGATCAGCGTGATGCCGTGCATCACCAGCGGCACGATGCCCAGCGACGACAGCAGGTAGCACAGCGACAGCGGCCAGTCGAAGTACATCTGCAGCGCGAGCGCGAGGATCGCCGCCTCGAGCGCCAGGAAGATGAAGGTGAAGCTCGCATAGACCAGCGAGGTCAGCGTCGAGCCGAGGTAGCCGAAGCCGGCGCCGCGCGTGAGCAGGTCCATGTCGACGCCGTACTTCGCGGCGTAGTAGCTGATCGGCAACCCGGTCAGGAAGGTGATCAGCCCGACCACGAGGATCGCCCACAGCGCGTTCGAGAAGCCGTAGCCGATCGCGATCGAGCCGCCAATGGCCTCGAGCGCGAGGAACGAGGTGGCACCGAACGCGGTGTTCGCGACGCGGAACTCGCTCCATTTGCGGAAGCTGCGCGGCGTGTAGCGCAGCGCGTAGTCCTCGAGCGTCTCGTTGCCGACCCAGGTGTTGTAGTCCCGGCGGATGCGAAAGATCTTTTGCGTGGCCACGGACACCGGCTTCTCCGACAACGACGGCAGTGTCGGCTCCTGCTTGCAAGAAGCGCTCCTGCCGCTTGCCCTGCGCTTGCGGCGCGAGTGTCGCCCGCTGCGGCGCGACCGGCCCTACGTTGATTGACGTATTCGGATTGCGCACGCCATCCGGGACAGTCGGCACCAGCGTGAACGACGCGGCACCGCCCAGGCTTGGTGCCGGCGCGTTCCGACGATGCCCTCAACCTGCCCGGAGAACCCCATGTCCGACCATCGCAACGACGACGTCCAGCCCGATTCGATGATGCAGCGCCGCCGCCTGCTGCAAGCCGCCGCGGCGCTGCCGCTGGCGGGCCTGTCCGGGCTGGCGTCGGCGCAGGCCTTCCCGACCGCCAAGGTGAACACGACGAAGCTGGCGGTCACCGACACCGAGGTGACGGTCGGCCAGTTGCATTCGGGCACCGGCACGATGGCGATTTCGGAGACCGGCTCGATCCAGGCCGAACAGCTCGCGATCGACCAGATCAACGCGATGGGTGGCGTGCTGGGCCGCAAGATCAAGGTGATCAAGGAAGACGGCGCCTCCGACTGGCCGACCTTCGCCGAGAAGTCGAAGAAGCTGCTGGTCAACGACCGCGTGGCCTGCGTGTTCGGCTGCTGGACCTCGGCGTCGCGCAAGGCGGTGCTGCCGATCTTCGAGAAGGAGAACGGCATGCTCTATTACCCGACCTTCTACGAAGGCCTGGAGCAGAGCAAGAACGTGATCTACACCGGCCAGGAGGCGACACAGCAGATCCTGTGGGGTCTCGACTGGGCGGCCAAGGAAAAGAAGGCCAAGACCTATTTCCTGGTCGGCTCCGACTACATCTGGCCGCGCACCTCGATGAAGATCGGTCGCAAGCACATCGAGGGGCACCTGGCCGGCAGCAAGGTGGTCGGCGAGGAGTACTACCCGCTGGGCCATACCAACTTCAACTCGCTGATCAACAAGATCAAGGTCGCCAAGCCCGACTGCATCTTCGTCGCGGTGGTGGGCGGCTCGAACGTCGCGTTCTACAAGCAGCTGAAGGCGGCCGGCGTCACCGCCGACAAGCAGTTCCTGCTGACGATCTCGGTGACCGAAGACGAGGTGCTGGGCATCGGCGGCGAGAACATGGCCGGCTTCTACGCATCGATGAAGTACTTCCAGTCGCTGGACAACGCGAACAACAAGGCCTTCGTGTCGGCGTTCCGGGCGAAGTACGGCCCGAGTTCGGTGATCGGCGACGTGACGCAGGCCGGCTACCTCGGGCCGTGGTTGTGGAAGGCGGCGGTCGAGAAGGCCGGCAGCTTCGACGTCGACAAGATCGCCGCGGCGTCGGCGGGCATCGAGCTGAAGACCGCGCCCGAGGGCTACGTGAAGGTGCACGAGAACCACCACCTGTGGAGCAAGACGCGCATCGGCATGGCGCAGGCGGACGGGCAGTTCAAGGTGGTGGCGGAGTCGCCCGGTTTGATCGAGCCGAATCCGTTCCCGAAGGGATATCAGTAAGTTGGACGAAGGGCTTCGACAGGCTCAGCCCGAACGGTGTGCATTCCGTTCGCCCTGAGCTTGTCGAAGGGTTCCCCTGAGCCTGCCGAAGGGCCCCATCCACGGGCCTCACCAAGGACACACGATGACCTTCTCCGAGATGCTGAACATCGGCTTGATGCAGGGCTTCGCCGGCCTGAGCCTGTTCTCGGTGCTGTTGCTGATGGGCCTGGGCCTGGCCATCATCTTCGGGCAGATGGGCGTCATCAACATGGCGCATGGCGAGTTCATGACGATCGGTGCCTACACGATCTACTTCGTGTCGCACCTCGCCGAAAGCTACGCACCGAAGCTGGTGGCGGCGTACTTCCCGGTCGCGATCGTCGCGGCCTTCGGCTTCGCGTTCGCCGCCGGCTGGGCGGTCGAGTGGTTGTTCATCCGCCACCTGTACCGCCGCCCGCTCGACACGCTGCTCGCCACCTGGGGCCTGTCGCTCGGCATGCAGCAGATCTTCCGCTCGGCCTTCGGCGCGAAGGAAGTCAGTCCCACCTTGCCCGACTGGTTGATGGGCTCGTGGGCGCCGTCCGCCGGGCTCGACATCCCGATCAACGGCCTGTTCGTGATGGCGCTGACGCTGGTCGTCACCGGCGGCGTGCTGCTCGCGCTGTACCGCTCGCGCTGGGGGCTGCGGGTGCGTGCCACCGTCGCCAACCGCGTGATGGCGAACGCCACCGGCATCAACACCCGGCAGACCGACCGGCTGACCTTCGCGATCGGCTGCGGCATCGCCGGCGTGGCCGGCGCCGCCTTCACCACGATCGGCTCCACCGGCCCGACCAGCGGCTCGCTCTACATCGTCGACGCCTTCCTGGTGGTCACCTTCGGCGGCGCCGCCAGCCTGCTCGGCACCGTGGTGTCGGCCTTCGGCATCGCGCAGACCCAGTCGATCGCCGAGTTCTTCATCACCGGTTCGATGGCCAAGGTGCTGACGCTGTCGCTGATCGTGCTGATCCTGATGATTCGACCGCAGGGCCTGTTCGCGGCCAAGGTGCGGCGTTGAAGGCCATCCTCATCCACCAGGCATTCCGATGACCCGCATCACGATGAACCGAATCAAGCCGTGGCTGGACCGCAGCGGCATGGGCAGCGTGCTGCTGCTCGCGCTGCTGCTGGCCGTGGTCTTCCCGCTGGCCTTCGACCTGTTCCGCCTCAACCTCGTCGGCAAGTACCTGAGCTATGCCTTCGTCGCGCTCGGCCTGGTGATGCTGTGGGGCTACGGCGGCGTGCTGAGCCTGGGGCAGGGCGTGTTCTTCGGCCTCGGCGGCTACGGCATGGCGATGTTCCTGAAGCTCGAAGCGAGCGACCCCGTCACCACGAAGATCCAGTCGACGCCGGGCATCCCCGACTTCATGGACTGGAACCAGGTCACCGCGCTGCCTTTGTGGTGGGAGCCGTTCCGCCACTTCCCGTTCGCGTTGGTCGCGATCCTGGTGGTGCCGACGCTGCTCGCTTTCGTGATCGGCTTCGCGATGTTCAAGCGGCGCGTCGGCGGCGTGTACTTCGCGATCATCACGCAGGCGGTCGCGCTGATCCTGACGGTGCTGATCATCGGCCAGCAGGGCTACACCGGCGGCGTCAACGGCATGACCGACCTCAAGACGCTGCTCGGCTGGGACACCCGCACCAACGGCGCGAAGTACATCCTGTACTTCCTGACGGTCGCGCTGCTGATCGGTGCCATCGTGCTGTGCAGCTCGATCCAGAAGAGCAAGCTCGGCACGCTGCTGCTCGCGATGCGCGACAAGGAAGACCGCGTGCGCTTCTCCGGCTACGACGTCGCGATGTTCCGGGTGTTCGCGTTCTGCCTGGCGGCGCTTCTCTCGTCGATCGGCGGCGCGCTGTTCACCTTGCAGGTCGGCTTCATGTCGCCGTCGCTGGTGGGCATCGTGCCGAGCATCGAGATGGTGATCTTCGCGGCGGTCGGCGGCCGCATGTCGCTGGTCGGCGCGGTGTATGGCGCGCTGCTCGTCAACTTCGGCAAGACCTATTTCTCCGAGAGCTTCCCCGACCTGTGGCTGTTCCTGATGGCCGCGATGTTCCTCGGCGTGGTGCTTGCGTTCCCCGACGGGCTGGCCGGGTTGTACGCGAACAAGCTGAAGCCGTGGTGGATGCGGCGCCGAAGCAGGCGCAGCGAAGCGACCGATCAGGCAACGGCCGCTTCCCCCGGCCGCCCGGGGGGGCCGGCCGGCACCCCCGCGGGGGGCAGGAGCGAAGCGACGTGGGGGCTGTCATGAGCAACACCGACTTCGTGCTCGCGGTCGAAGACCTGACCGTCTCGTTCGACGGCTTCAAGGCGATCGACGCACTGACCTTGTACGTCGACAAGAACGAACTGCGCGTGATCATCGGCCCGAACGGTGCCGGCAAGACCACGCTGCTCGACCTGATCTGCGGCAAGACGCGCGCGAGCGCCGGCAGCATCAAGTTCAAGAACGCCGAGATGAGCCGGCTGCCGGAGTACCAGATCGTGCGCTCCGGCATCGGCCGCAAGTTCCAGACGCCGTCGATCTACGAGAACCTCAGTGTGTTCCAGAACCTGGAGGTGTCGTTTCCGCGCGGGCGCGGCGTGTTCGGCGCACTGGCCTTCAAGCGTGACGACGAGGTGCGCGACGCGGTGCAGTCGGTGGCCGCCGAGATCGGCCTGGCCGACCAGCTGCAGCTGGAGGCCGGCCTGCTGTCGCACGGCCAGAAGCAGTGGCTCGAGATCGGCATGCTGCTGATGCAGGACCCGGAGCTGCTGATGCTCGACGAACCGATCGCCGGCATGAGCGTGCGCGAGCGCGAGCTGACGGCCGAGTTGCTGAAGCGCATCTGCAAGGGCCGCTCGATGATCGTCATCGAGCACGACATGGAATTCGTCAAGCAGATCGCCCACAAGGTGACGGTGATGCACCAGGGAAAGATCCTCGCCGAAGGATCGATGGAGCAGGTGCAGGCCGACCCCCGCGTGATCGACGTCTACCTCGGTCATTGAGGACACCGCAATGCTCAACGTCAGGAACCTGCACGTCGCCTACGGCCAGAGCGAGGCCCTGCATGGCATCGACTTCCATGCGAACAAGAACG
Organism: Rhizobacter sp. SG703; assembly: GCF_012275445.1. Classification (GTDB taxonomy): domain Bacteria; phylum Pseudomonadota; class Gammaproteobacteria; order Burkholderiales; family Burkholderiaceae_C; genus Rhizobacter. The sequence continues at coordinate 426,456 of NZ_JAAZQK010000005.1, forward strand.
AGACGGTCGCGATCATGGGCCGCAACGGCATGGGCAAGACCACGCTGTTCAAGAGCCTGATGGGTGTGCTGCCGACCCGCTCGGGCAGCATCGAGGTCGACGGCCACGAGCTCACGAAGGACGAGAGCTTCCAGCGCGTTCGCAAGGGCCTGGCCTATGTGCCGCAGGGACGGATGATCTTCCCGGCGCTGACGGTCGAGGAGAACATCCAGACCGGCCTGGAGAACGCCGCGAGCCGGCGCATCCCCGACGAGATCTACGCGCTGTTTCCGGTGCTGTTCGACATGCGCTCGCGCAAGGGCGGCAACCTGTCGGGCGGCCAGCAGCAGCAGCTCGCGATCGCGCGCGCGCTCGTCACCGACCCGAAGGTGCTGCTGCTCGACGAGCCGACCGAAGGCATCCAGCCGTCGATCATCAAGGACATCGCACGTGCGCTGAACGAGATCCGCAAGCGGCGCGAGATCACGATCGTCGTCTCCGAACAGGTGCTGAGCTTCGCGATGGACGTGGCCGACCGGTTGTTCGTCATCGAAGGCGGGCGGCTGGTGCACGAGAGCCCGCGCGCCAGCACCGACGTGCAGCGCATCAGGCAGTTCCTTTCCGTCTGAATTTCCGTCCGCCCCCTCCCACATTCCCAGGAGCATCGCCATGCCCGACACCCTGATCAAGGTCGACCTGAAGCAATCGCCGTACGAGAACGAGCAAGTCCACAACCGCTGGCATCCCGACATCCCGATGGCCTGCTGGGTCAAGCCTGGCGAGGATTTCGTGCTGGAGACCTACGACTGGACCGGCGGCTTCATCCAGAACAACGACAGCGCCGACGACGTGCGCGACATCGACCTGTCGATCGTGCACTTCCTGTCGGGCCCGGTCGGCGTGCATGGCGCCGAGCCGGGCGACCTGCTGGTGGTCGACCTGCTCGACATCGGCGCCAAGGCCGACAGCCTGTGGGGCTTCAACGGCTTCTTCTCGAAGAACAACGGCGGCGGTTTCCTGACCGACCACTTCCCGTTCGCGCAGAAGTCGATCTGGGACATCCAGGGCATGTTCACCCGATCGCGCCACGTGCCGGGCGTCAACTACGCCGGGCTGATCCATCCGGGGCTGATCGGCTGCCTGCCCGACCCGACGCTGCTGGCGAAGTGGAACGAGCGCGAGGTCGGGCTGATCGCGACCGAGCCCGACCGCGTGCCGCCGCTCGCGAACCCGCCGTTTGCCGCGACCGCGCACATGGGCAAGCTGGGCGGCGATGCGAAGGCCAAGGCGGCCGCCGAAGGCGCGCGCACCGTGCCGCCGCGCGAGCATGGCGGCAACTGCGACATCAAGGACCTGTCGCGCGGCTCGAAGATCTACTTCCCGGTCTACGTGAAGGGTGCCGGCCTGTCGGTCGGCGACCTCCATTTCAGCCAGGGCGACGGCGAGATCACTTTCTGCGGCGCGATCGAGATGGCCGGCTGGGTGCACATGAAGGTCGAGGTGATCAAGGGCGGGATGGCGATGTACGGCATCCGGAACCCGATTTTCCGGCCCAGCCCGATCACGCCGAACTACAACGACTACCTGATCTTCGAAGGCATCTCGGTCGACGAGCAGGGCAAGCAGCACTACCTCGACGTCAACGTCGCCTACCGCCAGGCCTGCCTGAACGCGATCGAGTACCTGACGAAGTTCGGCTACAGCAAGGCGCAGGCGTACTCGATCCTGGGCACCGCACCGGTCCAGGGGCACATCAGCGGCGTGGTCGACATCCCGAACTCCTGCGCGACGCTGTGGCTGCCGACGCAGATCTTCGATTTCGACATCCGGCCGAACGCCGGCGGGCCGGTGAAGTACATCCAGGGCGGACCGGACATGCCGATGTCGCCCGACCTCTGAGCCGCAAGCGCCGACCATGCCGACCTACGACTACCGGTGCCCGCAGTGCGGGCCGTTCGATGCGCTGCGGCCCATGGCCGAGCGCGACGTGCCCGCCGATTGCCCGCGTTGCAAGATGCCGTCGGCGCGTGCCTGGGTGGCCGCGCCCCGGCTGGCCGACATGCCGCCCGAGCGGCGGTTCGCGCTGGCGACCAACGAGCGGGCGCAGCACGAGCCGAAGGAATCGGCCCGCTATCGCCATCCGGCGGGGTGTGGGTGTTGCGCCGGGCCGAAGCGCAGCGGCGAGGCGGCGAAGGCGCCGCGGTCATTCGCGGGGAAGCGCCCGTGGATGATCAGTCATTGAGGACGCCACCTGGCTACATCTGCTTGGCCAGCTCCGGGCTGCGGCAGATCTCGTTGTTGTCGACGGTGACCCACTCGCCGCCCTTTTGCAGGCAGACCGTGCGCGCGGTCTGGTGGCGTTCGCGGATGCGGTCGGGGGCGGTGGCGATCCGGAACACCGCGCCGGCGACGGCGACGATGCTGATCAGCGCGAAAGCGGTGCGTGCGAAACGGGTGCCCATGGCGCTCTCCGGTGGAGTGGCAATTGTGGGGCATCGACTGCGGTTTTGCTGGCCCGCTAGCATCCCCACTTTTGCGCATGCGAGACACCCGATGAAGCCTTCCCAGGCAGCCGCCATGTCAGATCGGCCGCGCGATGTCGCCGAACACTGGGCCGAGGACGCCGGCGACGACGACGCCGCCCAGCTCGACATCCCGCCGCACGCGACGCGCGAGCGCCGCTTCGAGATCTTCTGCAGCTTCGAGGTCGCCAACCCGCTGGGCGGCGACGATGCGGCCCATGCGCTGCGGGTGCTGGTCGACGGCGCCCAGGCCTGGACGCGCCGCGTCGCGACGCACGCCGGCAGCGATTCGCTGGACGTGCGGCTGCGCAGGGTCGTGCCGGTCGGCGAGCCGCTGCGGGTGACGGCCCGCACCGAGGTGCACGGCGTGCGGCGGGTCCGCCTGAAGATCACCGCCGACGAGGAACTCGACGGCTGACCGCGGCGGGTCGGCGGTTCAGTGCAGCCGGAACGACGACATGCCGAACAGCCCGACCAGGCCGATCACGATCAGGTAGATCGCGACGATGAAGTTCAGCAGCTTCGGCATGACCAGCACCAGGATGCCGGCGATCAGCGAAATCAGGGGGGTGAGGCTCAGGTGGATGTTCAAGGTGGGGGTTCCGGTGGGGGTGGACGGGGTGGCTGACGGCGGACCGCGGGCAGGTCCCTAGAATGTCGGCCCGCGCATCGAAGACGATGGCGCACCGATTCTCCCTGGAGCCTGCTGTGGACCTGAAACTGCCGATTGTCATCTTCGACGAGCTCACCGAGTCCGTCATCCGTTCCACCGGCATGCTCGACCTGGCCAGCGGCGAGATCCGCAACGTGCAGTACGAGGACTACGACGTGAAGGCCGAGGGCATGCCGGTCGAGGACGAAACCTACGAGTTCACCTCCGGGCTGCTGACCAACGGCAAGCGGGACGTCGAGTTCCGCATCGAGGTGGACATCATGTCGGGCGCGTACTCGGTGACGCCGAGCGAATTGCTCGAGTTGAAAGGCCGCGCTGCCAAGCTGTTCTCCACGAAATGACAGCCCCCCGTCCGGCGGGTACGCCGGCCACTCCCCCGAGGGGAGCGCGGGCCGGCCTGGGAGCGGCCCGGCGCTCGGCCCGCTAGGCACGTCCGACATCACCGGCTACCCTTGGCGTCTTCCAGAACGCGGAGCAGCCCATGCCGACGACGCCCGACGCCAGGATCCTGATCGCCCAGGGCGGAGGCCCGACCGCCGTGATCAACCAGTCGCTGGTCGGCGCGGTGCTCGCGGCGCAGCGCTTTCCGGAGGTGAGCGCGGTCTACGGCGCGCGCCACGGCGTGCGCGGCATCGTCGACGAGGACTTCGTCGACCTCGCGCGCGAGACGCCGCAGCAGCTCGAGGCCGTCGCCGCGACGCCCGCGTCGGCGCTCGGCAGCACCCGCGACAAGCCCGACCGCGCCTACTGCCGCGCGATCCTGAAGGTGCTGCAGGCGCACGGCATCAGCCATTTCCTGTACATCGGCGGCAACGATTCGTCGGACACCGTGCGCATCGTCAGCGACGAGGCCCGCGAGGCCGGCCACCCGCTGCGCTGCATCCACGTGCCGAAGACCATCGACAACGACCTGGTGGGCAACGACCACACGCCGGGATATGCATCGGCGGCGCGCTTCGTCGCGCAGGCCTTTGCCGGCGCCAACCTCGACAACGCCGCGCTGCCGGGCGTCTACCTCGGTGTCGTGATGGGCCGGCACGCCGGTTTCCTGACGGCGGCGGCGGCGCTCGGTGCGCGCTACCCGGACGACGGCCCGCACTTGGTCTACCTGCCCGAGCGCGTGTTCGACCGCGAGCGCTTCCTGGCCGACGTGCGCGCGACGCACCAGCGCGTCGGGCGCTGCGTGATCGCGGTCTCCGAAGGCATCCACGACGCGTCGGGCGAGCCGATCGCGGCGCAACTCGCGAGCGGCGGGCCGGAGCGCGATGCGCACGGCAACGTGCAGCTGTCGGGCACCGGCGCGCTGGCCGACCTGCTGTGCGACCTGATCAAGGACCAGCTGAAGATCAAGCGCGTGCGCGGCGACACCTTCGGCTACCTGCAGCGTTCGTTCCTCGGCTGCGTGTCGGATGTCGACCAGCGCGAGGCGCGCGAGGTCGGCGAGACCGCATTGCAGTTCGCGTTGCGCGGCGACCGCGACGGTTCGGTCGCGATCCAGCGCTGTGGCGACTATGCGGTGCGCTACGAGCTGCTGCCGCTGGACGCGGTGGCCGGCAAGACGCGGGTGATGGACGACGTGTTCATCGCCGAGGAAGGCCATGCCGTCACCGACGCGTTCCGCAGCTACCTGCGGCCGCTGCTCGGCAGCGACATGCCGCAGGCGCACCGGCTGCGCGGCCACCCGGTGCCGAAGAAGCTGGGCTGAAGCAGGCACGGGCTGCGGGTCGGGCATTTCCTACCGCGACGCCCGGCTCCCGCTGATGGGCCGCGGGGTCGCAAAAGGGTCTGATGGGCTCACTCCATCCACCGGAAAGGGATTCACCATGACCCACAAGATGCTATTGCTCTCTGCGCTGCTGGCCGGCGCCTTCGGCTCGCAGACCGTGCTGGCCCAGACCACCACCGACGACCCGTCCGCGCCGAAGACGCGCGAGCAGGTCAAGGCCGAAACCCGGGAGGCCGCGGCGACCGGCAAGAAGGTGCCGGTCGGCGAGCAGCACAACAACAAGCGCAAGCCGATCACGTCGGAAACGACGCGCGAGCAGGTCAAGGCGGACACCAAGGCTGCAAAGGCCATGGGCGAGATGAAGACGTCGGAAGGCGACCTGAACAAGATGCCGCCGCCGGCTGCCGGATCGCCGCCGCCGGCCGACCGGGCCGATGTGAAGGCCGAAACGAAGCGCGCGATGAAGAACGGCGAGATCGAGCGCAGCGAAGAGTCCGGCAAATCGAAGCCGTAGACCCCCAGTCGCTTCGCTCCTGCCCCCAAGGGGCGCCGCCCTGCGGCCCGGCAAAGCCGGCTCCGCGGGGCGTTGCTTGATCAGGGAGCGGATGCGCCTGCAACGGCGGGCTTTGCGGGCGCACTCCAGGTCGCACGCACCACCTCGCCCTGCAGCAGGCTGAGCGTGCGGTTCTCGACGCGGTAGCCGTCGACCTCGCCGAGCATCTTCAGCACCGCCTGCTCTTGCAGCATCGCCGATTCGGCACAGGCCATGCGCGTGGTGCCGAGCGGCGACAGCGTCAGCAGCGTGCCGCGCTGAACGAAGCGGCCCATCAGCCGGTTGCAGCCGGTGTGGCCGCTCAGGCGCTGCGATGCGGCGTCGAGCTTCAATTGCACCGGCGTGCCGCCCGCGACCTGCGCCTGCGCCACGCCGCCCAGGGTCTGCAGCGTCCAACGCGTGCCGGCGAGCGTCGCGTTCAGGTCGGGCAGCTTGTCGGCCGCAGCGGCGACGGTGACGACGCTGCACAGCACGGTGCCGCACAGCGCGCGGCGAAACAGGAAGGGGGTCATCGGGCGAGCATACGGAGCGGGGACTGCGCTGTCCATCGCCGCAAGCCCCGTGGATCGCCCGAACAGCAGCGCTGCGGTCTCGCTGTTCCGTCATTCGCGTGCCCGGGCCAGCGACTACCATCGCGCGACCACGAGGAGGCTCCGATGCAAGACTGGCTGCTCCGGCTGAACCGGTATTTCCCGATCCGCTACAGCGCCTGGCTGGTGTGCGCGGTCGGCCTGCTGCTCAGCGCGTTCACGCTGGTGGCCTTCCATGTCGGGCTGGCCTTCGTGCTGCTGTTCGCGTTGCTGCTCGCAGTGGGGGCGCGCGACGTGATGCAGACCCGCCATTCGGTACTGCGCAACTACCCGGTGATCGGGCACCTGCGCTTCCTGCTGGAGTTCATCCGCCCCGAGATGCGCCAGTACTTCATCGAGGGCGACAACGAGGCCGCGCCGTTCTCGCGCCAGCAGCGCTCGCTGGTCTACCAGCGCGCGAAGAACGACCCCGACAAGCGCCCCTTCGGCACGCAGATGGACGTCGGCGCGCTCGGCTACGAATGGATCAACCATTCGCTGGTGCCGACCGAGCTGCCGACGCACGACTTCCGCGTGATGATCGGCGCCGGCCGCGCGCAGCCCTATTTGGCCAGCGTCTTCAACATCTCGGCGATGAGCTTCGGTGCGCTGTCGGCCAATGCCATCCTCGCGCTGAACGCCGGCGCGAAGCGCGGCGGCTTCGCGCACGACACCGGCGAAGGCAGCATCAGCCGGCACCACCGCGAGAACGGCGGCGACCTGATCTGGGAGATCGGCTCCGGCTACTTCGGCTGCCGCAACGACGACGGCAGCTTCAACGAACAGCGCTTCGCCGACAACGCGACCCAGCCGCAGGTGCGGATGATCGAGCTGAAGCTGAGCCAGGGCGCGAAGCCCGGCCATGGCGGCGTGCTGCCGGGACCGAAGGTCACGCCCGAGATCGCCGAGGCGCGCGGTGTCGCGGCCTGGGTCGACTGCATCTCGCCGGCCCGCCACAGCGCGTTCGACACGCCGGTCGAGATGATGCATTTCATCGAGCGGCTGCGCACGCTGTCGGGCGGCAAGCCGACCGGCTTCAAGCTGTGCATCGGCCACCCGTGGGAGTGGTTCGCGATCGCGAAGGCGATGCTCGCCACCGGCATCTCGCCCGACTTCATCGTCGTCGACGGGGCCGAGGGCGGCACCGGCGCCGCGCCGCTGGAGTTCACCGACCACGTCGGCGCGCCGCTGCAGGAAGGCCTGCTGCTGGTGCACAACACGCTGGTCGGGCTGAACCTGCGCGACCAGGTGAAGCTCGGCTGCGCCGGCAAGGTGGTCAGCGCGTTCGACATCGCGCGGATGATGGCGCTCGGTGCCGACTGGTGCAACGCGGCGCGCGGCTTCATGTTCGCGCTCGGTTGCATCCAGGCGCAGGCCTGCCACACCGGCAACTGCCCGACCGGCGTCAGCACGCAGGACCCGCAGCGCCAGCGCGCGCTGGTGGTGCCTGGCAAGTCCGAGCGCGTCTTCCACTACCACCAGAACACGCTGCGCGCGCTGAAGGAGCTGGTGCAGGCCGCGGGGCTGGCGCACCCGGGCGGCATCACCGCGTCGCACATCGTGCGGCGCTCCGCCGACCACGAGGTGAAGCTGCTCGCGAACCTGCTGCCCTTCCTGAAGCCGGGTTCGCTGCTCGACGGCAGCGAGCCGGCGCACAACGTCTTCCGGCTGTACTGGCCGGCGGCGCAGGCCCACAGTTTTGCGATGACCCCTTAGTCAGGGGGGGTGGTGCCCCGGGGTCGTGGGGATGCACCGGCGGGTGGCGCGCCGAAGAATGAGCGATCTTCGTGCCCGACCGTTTTCCATGCCGTCCCTCGTCTTACTGCAGCGCGACCACGAGGCCAGCCCTCGCCTGGCGGCGCTGATCGCTGCCACCCCGGGCTTCCAGGTGGTCGGCACGGTTCACACGGTCGACGAGGCGCGCCCGCTGATCGCGCGCACCGACCCCGACATCCTGGTGACCGACCTGCGGGTGCAGGACGGCCCGGTCGACGGCCTGCTCGGCGACCTGCGCCAGGGCGGCCGCGCGACGCGGCCGCAGGTGCTGGTGACGCTGATGTCGCACGACGACACGGTGCTGCTGCAGGCCTTGCGGGCCGGTGCCGACGGCTACTGGGTGCACGCCAATTCGCACGAAGCGCTGATCAGCGGGCTGCAGGAGGTGGTGCGCGGCGAATCGCCGATGACGCCGACGATCGCCCGCCAGGTGCTGTCGCACTTCGAGGCCCCGCCGCGGACCCTGCTGGCCGACACGATGACCGAGGCGCTGAACCCGCTGGTGCTGACCGGCATGGAGCGGCAGATCCTGCAGTGGCTGGCGCAGGGCTACCTGATCGACGAGATTGCGCAGCAGTGGCATGCCAGCGTGCACACGGTGGCGTGCGGGATCCGGCGGGTTTATCAGAAGCTGCAGTTCGATCTGCGGGCCAATGGGTTGGCGCTGGAATCGGCTTGAGGGGGGGCTTCTCGCTGTGTGAGGCTGCTGCCGGGTCTCGCCCCGGCGGGCGAGTCACTTTCATTTGTCTTGCCAAATGAAAGTAACCAAAGCAAAGGCGCTTGAACCCGAACACCATACGGCTCGTTCTGGCTCGCTGCGGACAACACTGCCACGCCGCTGCACTTCCGCCTTGGTTGGGATTGTTGCCCTTCCTTTTTCGTCACACGCCCCGCTTCGGGTTGCCGTAGCCCGAATGCCGATCCAGCCTCCAGGCGATGCGCAGCGAGCTGCTTGGGAAGAACGGACAACAATCCCGACCAAGGTGGGGTTCCGGCGGCGCGGCAGTGTTGTCCGCAGCGAGCCAGAACGAGCCGTATGGTGTGTGTTGAGGCGCTTTGCTTTGGTTACTTTCATTTGAGCCAGCAAATGAAAGTGACTCGCCCGCCGGGGCGAGACCCGGCAGCAGCCTCACACAGTGAACCGCCCCCTCACCCCTTCGGCGGCGCCGTATCAATGAAACTCTGCCGAAGCGCGAGCTTCTCGTAGAGCTTCGACAAGTTCGGATAGCTCCCCCGCCAGTCGATGTGCGCGAAGCGGAAATCGAGGTACCCGAGCGCACAGCCGGTGGCGATGTCGGCCAGCGTGAAGTGGGTGCCCGAGCACCAGGGCTTGTCGCCCAGGCCCTGGCTCATCGCGGCCAGGCAGGCGTGCACCTTGTCCATCTGCCGGCTGACCCAGGCCGCGCTGCGCTGGCCCTCGCTGCGGCCGGCCCAGGTCTGCTCGAGCCGGGCCAGGATCGCGGCATCCTGCAGGCCGTCGCCCAGCGCTTCCCAGGTGCGCACCTCGGTGCGCTCGCGGCCGGTCTCGGGGATCAGCTTGCCCACCGGCGAGCGGGTGTCGATGTACTCGACGATCACGCGCGAGTCGAACACCGCCTCGCCGCCTTCCATCACCAGCACCGGCACCTTGCCGAGCGGGTTCGACTTCATGATCGCGTCGCGCGTCCACACGTCTTCCAGTTCGAACTGGTAGTCGAGCTTCTTTTCCGCCATCACGATGCGCACCTTGCGCACGTAGGGGCTTGCGAGCGAGCCGATGAGTTTCATGTGTGGGTGTCCCTGGAGTGAAAACGATTCTAGCGAAGGGTGCGCTCCCCCATGGCCTCGAACAGGGGAGTATGGCGGCGCCCTCTCGCGGGGAACAACGCGGTGGTACATTTTTCGCAGAGGGAGAACGCCGGCCATTCCAGGGCACGACGCAACACTGCATGACACTGCCGCAAGAGGGATTCATCGCGTCCGACGGCGACCAGCCGGCGCAGATCGCCAGCATCGACAGCGCCGGCCTGAACGGCGTCGTCTCGACGCTCGACACCACGCTGCCGCCATCGGCCACCCCGTCGAGTTTCGACAGCACGCTCACCGAGCGCCTGCCGATCCGCTTCACCGGCTCGGGCAGCGAGTATTTCCGCATCTGGATCGTCAACCTGCTGCTGACGCTGGTCACCCTCGGGCTCTACTTCCCGTGGGCCAAGGTCCGGCGGCTGCGCTACTTCCACGGCAACACGCTGGTGGCCGGCCACCCGCTGGGCTTCCACGGCGACCCGAAAAAAATGCTGCGCGGCTACCTGCTCGTGGCGCTGCTCGGCGTGCTGTACACCGCGGCCGGCAGCTTCTCTCCGGCGGCCGGGTTGCTGGCCTTCGTGATCGTCGCGCTGCTGTGGCCGGCCTTGTTCAAGTCCTCGCTGCAGTTCCGGATGGCCAACACCAGCTGGCGCGGACTGCGGTTCCGCTTCAAGGGCAGCACCGGCGGGGCCTACCGCGCGCTGCTGCCGCTGTTCGCGCCGAGCGCGGTGCTGGCCGCCGTGCTCGCCGCGGTGCCCGACCAAGCCCACCCGCCCGGCTGGTTCGGCGCGGCCTTCGGCGGCGTGATGGGGCTGACGCTGCTGTCGCTGCCGCTGCTGCTGTGGAACCTGAAGAAGTACCAGCACGACCACTATGCGTTCGCCCAGCTGCAGACCGAGCTGCGTGCCGGCCCCGGGTCGTTCTACGGGCTGTGCCTGAAGGGCCTGGGCGTGTGGCTGCTGTCCGGCCTCGCCGTCGGCCTGCTGATGGCCGGCGGGTTCGCGCTGCTCGGCGACGGCCTGGGCGACTGGCTGCGCCACAGGGGCGCCGGACCCGGCCGGCGGGGCGGCATCGCGGCCGTGATCCTCGTCGTCGTGCTGTTCTTCGCGGTGTCGCTGCTGATGCAGGTCTTCGCCCGCCCGTACTTCACATCGCGCTTCCAGAACCTGCTGTGGTCGCGAACCGGCAACCGGCAGCTGCGCTTCAAGAGCGATCTGCGCTTCTGGCCGCTGCTGCGCACGACGCTGCAGAACTGGCTGCTGATGATCGTGACGCTCGGGCTGTACTGGCCGTTCGCGCGCGTCGCGCTGACGCGGCTGCGGCTCGAGTCGGTCGGCATCGTCAGCCGCACCCACCTCGACGCACTGGTGGCGCAGGCCGGCCTCGAAGGCGATGCCGCCGGCGACGCGGCCGGTGACTTCTTCGGCATCGACGTCGGGCTGTGAGCGCACCGGCCGGTCCTGCCCTCGCGGTCGATTTCTTCGACGGCCGCAGCGCGCGCAGCCACCGCGTGCGCATCCACGTCAGCGGCGAGCGGCTGCTGATCTCCGGCGACGGCATCGCGCGCAGCGTGCCGCTGGCCGACGTGCAATGGCCGGAGCGCACCCGCCACGGCGCGCGCGTCGCGCACCTGAAGGACGGCGGCGCGCTGCACTGCACCGAGGCCACGGCGTGGGACGCCTGGGCACGCGACAGCGGCCGCGGCGAGACGCTGGTGGTGCGGGCACAGCAGAGCTGGCGCTGGGTCGGCGGCATCGTCGTCGCGCTGGTGCTGGTGCTGGCCGCCGGCTACCTGTGGGGGTTGCCGTGGGCGTCGCGTGCCGTCGTCGCGGTGCTGCCGGCCTCGGTCGACCGCGAGATCGGCAACGCCGCGTTGAAATCGGTCGACGGCGACCTGGTGCAGCCGAGCGCGCTGCCGCCGGCGCAGCAGGCGCAACTGCGCGCCGCGTTCGAGCGCGCGGTGGCGCAAACCTGGCCGCAAAGCGCGCCGCCGCACGAGCTGCTGTTCCGCCGCGGCAAGGACAAGTCGCTGGGCCCGAACGCGTTCGCGCTGCCCGGCGGCACGATGGTGCTGACCGACGAGCTGGTCGCGCTGGTCGACGGCGACGAGTCGGTGATTCTCGGCGTGCTCGGCCATGAGCTCGGCCATGTGCGGCACCGCCACGGGCTGCGCATGCTGGTGCAGGCGACTGCGCTGGGGGTCGTGACGAGCGTCGTGCTCGGCGATTTCAGCAACCTGCTGGCCGGCGTGCCGCTGGTGCTGGGGCAGGCCGGCTATGCGCGCGATGCCGAGCGCGAGGCCGATGCCGACAGCGTGCGGCTGATGAAGGCGGCCGGCATCTCGCCCGACGCGATGGTGCGCTTCTTCGAGAAGATCGCCGAAGAGCGCCGAAAGCGCTCCGGCGGCGGCGAGCCGGGCTGGCTCGGCATCGCGATCGCGTCGCACCCGGCCGACGACGACCGGATCCGCTACTTCAAGCAAGCCGCAAGCCAATAGCTGGCGGGCCGAGCGCCGGGTCGCCCCAGCCGGGGGAGCGGTTGCCGTACCCGGCGGCCGAGGCGTTGTCATCTCTCTAACGCTGCAGCGTCCAGTCGACGCTGTCCGGCCGGCCCGGCAGCGCCAGCCGCGCGGTCGCGGCCGGCGTCTGCGCAACGACCTGCCCGCCGCGCACCACCGCGAGCCGCGTCGCGCGCAGCCGGATCGCCTCGACCGGGTCGCGCGCCTGCAGCAGCACGAAGTCGGCGCGTGAACCGACCGCCAGGCCGTAGCCGTCCAGCCCGAGGATCTTCGCGCTGTTGACGGTGACCGCGTCGAAGCAGGCGCGCATCTGCGCTTGCGACGTCATTTGCGCGACGTGCAGGCCCATCTGCGCGACCTCCAGCATGTCGGCGCTGCCCGACGAATACCACGGGTCCATCACGCAGTCGTGGCCGAAGCCGACGTTGACGCCGGCGGTCATCAGCTCGGGCACCCGCGTCATGCCGCGGCGCTTCGGGTAGCTGTCGTGTCGGCCCTGCAGCGTGATGTTGATCAGCGGGTTCGCGACCGCATGCACCTGCGCCTCGGCGATCAGCGGCAGCAGCTTGCTGACGTAGTAGTTGTCCATCGAATGCATCGAGGTCAGGTGCGAGCCGGTGACGCGGCCGTGCAGCCCGAGCCGCTGCGTGTGGAACGCCAGTGTCTCGATGTGGCGCGACAGCGGGTCGTCGCTTTCGTCGCAGTGCATGTCGACGCGCAGCCCGCGTTCGGCGGCCAGCTCGCACAGCAGGCGCACGCTCTCGGCGCCGTCGGCCATCGTGCGCTCGAAGTGCGGGATGCCGCCGACCACGTCGACGCCGCGGTCGAGTGCGCGCTTCAGGTTGGCCAGCGCGGTCGGCGAGCGCAGCACGCCGTCCTGCGGGAACGCGACCAGCTGCAGGTCGAGCCACGGCTTCACGCGTTGCTTGACGTCCAGCAGCGCATCGACCGCCAGCAGCCGGTCGTCGCAGACGTCCACATGCGAGCGCACCGAGAGCAGCCCCTTGGCCACCGCCCAGTCGCAGTACTGCAGCGCGCGCTCGACCAGCGCGTCCTGCGTCAGCAGCGGCTTCAGCTCGCCCCACAGCGCGATGCCTTCGAGCAGCGTGCCGCTCTGGTTGACGCGCGGCAGGCCGTGGCTGAGCGTCGCGTCCATGTGGAAGTGGGCGTCGACGAAGGGCGGCGACAGCAGCCAGCCCTGGCCGTCGACGAGCGTCGCGCCGTCGGGCAGCGGCAGGTTCGGCGCGATGGCCTCGATGCGGCCGTCGCGCGCGAGCACGTCGTGACCGCGGCGCCCGTCGGGCAGCGTGACGTTGCGGACCAACAGCGGCACCAACAGCGGCGAGATCGGCATCGGGTTCTCCTGTGACATGACCTCGGAGGTCATCGACCGTGTGCGACCGGGCCGCGACGATGCAGCCATGTCCTCACACCCACCCCGAAGGAGCATTCATGAATGATGCCAGCACCCTCAACCTCGTCCCGCTGGCCGTCGGCCACATGATCGGCCTCGGCGCGATCGGCTCGTGCCTGGGCGTCGGCGTGATGGCCAGCAAGTACCTCGAAGCCTCGGCGCGCCAGCCGGAGCTGATGGAGCCGCTGCAGCAGAAGGTGTTCCTGCTGGTCGGCGTGCTCGACGGCGCGTTCATCATCGCGACCGGCATCGGGCTGTGGTTCGCGACCGCCAACCCGTTCAAGGGTTGACGAAGGCTCAGCCCGCCGGCGGCTCGTAGCGCGCCGGCATCGCGAGGCCGGGGCGTTCGTCATCCCAGGCCATCGCGCTGATGCGCCAGCCGGCCGGGGTCGAGACGAACTGCGTCGAGATCACGCCGCGCGCCGCGAAGGGCCGGCCGTTCAGCATGCCGGTCTTCGCGTAGGTGCTCATCCGGTGGGCCACCTGGCCGAACACCTCGGTGATCTCGGCCAGCTCGGTCTCGCGGAAGGCGGTCAGCTCGCCGGCGTCGACAGAGCGCTGGCGCGGCGCGATGAACTGCGCGACGGTGGTGACCTCGGGCGCCGGGCCGAGGTTGCGGATCAGCAGGCCGCCGTCGATGAACAGCGCATGGAGACGCTCGTAGGGAGGATGGCCACCCGGCTCGAACGACACCGCGTCGAAGAAGGCCTGGGTCAGCGCGGCCAGCGCGTCGCGCGTGGCGGAGTCGGTGGGTGTCGTCATGCGGCGGATTGTCCGCGCGCTGTCCGCTGTCCGTCCGACGGGTGTCCGCGGACACGTCGGCGCCAGGGGCAATCCAGGCCAAGCCCTTGATTCCATGCAGCTTTCGCCGGCAGCGCAGGTGGGCACGGGCGTTGCAATGCATCACGCCATGAACGCTGCGAACGACGCCCCGACGATCCGCGACACCTCGGCGCAGGACCAGCCGCTGCCGGCGCGCCGCATGCGGTTCGGGCCGTGGCTGGCGATCGGCGCCGCGCTGGCGGCCCTGGTCGCGGTGGTGCTGTCGACCCCGGCCTTGCGCCACGGCTTCTCGTCCGGTTCGTCGGTCTCGGCCTCGCGGCTGGTGGTCGCGACGGTGCAACGGGGTCCGTTCGTGCGTGACATTGCGGCCGAAGGCAAGGTCGTCGCGGCGGTCAGCCCGACGCTGTATGCCGCCGGTGGGGGCGCCGCGACGCTGAAGGTGCATGCCGGCGACCGTGTCGCGCGCGGCCAGGTGCTGGCGCTGATCGACAGCCCCGAGCTGGCCGCGAAGCTGGCGCAGGAGCTGTCGAACGCCGACGCGATGAAGGCCGACGTGCTGCGTGCCGACGTCGATGCGCGGCAGCAGCGCGGCGCGCTGCAGGCGGCCTTCGACGCGGCCCGCGTCGACCACAGCAGCGCGGAGAACGACCTGGCCCGCCAGCAGAAGGCGTTCGACGCCGGCGCGGTGTCGGGCATGCAGGTCGAGCATGCGCGCGACACGCTGCAGAAGGCGCGCATTGCGCTGGAGCATGCCGAGGCCGGGCTGAAGCTGAAGGACGACAGCCTGAAGTTCGACGTGCAGGCGAAGCAGCTCGCGCATGCGCGCCAGCTGCTGATCGTGAAGGACCTGCAGCGCCAGGTCGACAGCCTGGCCGTGCGCTCGCCGGTCGAAGGACAGGTGGGGCAGTTGTTCATCGCCGAGCATGCGAACGTCGCGAAGGATGCGCAGCTGCTGTCGGTGATCGACCTGTCGGCGCTGGAGGTGCAGATGCAGGTGGCCGAGAGTTTCGCGCGCGACCTCGCGGTCGGCATGCCCGGCGAGATCAGCGGCAACGGCCACACCTGGCGCGCGGCCGTCAGCGCGGTGTCGCCGGAGGTCGTCAACAACGAGGTCGCGGCCCGCCTGCGCTTCACCGGCGGCGCCGCGGAGCAGCCGAGCCAGCTGCGCCAGAACCAGCGCCTGGCGGTGCGCGTGCTGCTCGACCGGCGCGACGACGTGCTGGCGGTGCAGCGCGGCAGCTTCATCGACGAGGCCGGCGGTGCCCATGCGTATGTGCTGCGCGACGGCGTGGCCGTCAGGACGCCGATCCGTGCCGGCGCGCGCAGCCTCGACAAGGTCGAGATCCTGGGCGGCCTGAACGTCGGCGACCGCGTGGTGGTGTCCGGCGCCGAGCTGTTCCAGGGTGTCGAGACCGTCGCGATCAGCCAATGAGCCAGCAACCCTCATCGTTTTCATCGAAGGACGTTCCATGCTGAAGATGACCGGCCTGTCCAAGGTCTACCGCACCGAAGTGATCGAGACCCATGCGCTGCGCGCGTTCAACCTCGACGTGAAGGAGGGCGAGTTCGTCGCGGTGACCGGCCCGTCCGGCTCCGGCAAGACGACGTTCCTGACGATTGCCGGCCTGCTGGAGGCCGCGACCGGCGGCAGCTACCTGCTCGACGGCATCGAGGTGGGCCAGCTCGACGACAACGCCCGTTCGCGCATCCGCAACGAGAAGATCGGCTTCATCTTCCAGGCCTTCAACCTGATCCCGGACCTGAACATCGCCGACAACGTCGAGGTGCCGTTGCGCTACCGCGGCATGAAGGGCGACGAGCGCCGCCGCCGCGTGCGCGACGCGCTGGAGCGGGTCGGCCTGGCAGCCCGGGAGCGCCATTACCCGGCCGAACTGTCGGGTGGGCAGCAGCAGCGCGTCGCGATCGCCCGTGCGCTGGCCGGCAGCCCGCGGCTGCTGCTCGCCGACGAGCCGACCGGCAACCTCGACAGCCAGATGGCGCGCAGCGTGATGGCGCTGCTGGAAGAGCTGCACCGGTCGGGCGCGACGATCGTGATGGTCACGCACGATCCGCAGTTGGCGGCGCGGGCGCAGCGGAACGTGCATGTCGTCGATGGCCAGGTGGTCGATGTGTCCGATGAGCTGCGGTTGAGTTCAGCTGCTGCGGATGAAATGGTTGGGTGAGATGGGCGCCTTTGCCGACACCGCAGCGCTTGGGGTGGGGGTGGAAAAGATGGAACGGAAGGACGAAAGGGTTGCGGCTGCTCGCGTGTTGGTCGGTCTGTTCAGTCTTTTCCCCCAACCCAAGGCGATGGTTCTTCGCGGGGGGTGGCGGGATGCGCTGGGGGCGATTTCTTCGTGCAGTCGGCCCGCCAGGGCCGACCGCCTCGGCATGAGCCCCCAGCGCATCCCGCCACGCCCCGCGACGCTCGGAACCATCGCACGAAGCATCGTCATCGCGACAGCGATCACTTCAATCCCGGCCCGGGCCGACGACCTGCTGCAGGTCTACCAGCAGGCCCGCCGCGCCGACCCGGTGCTGTCCGCCGCCGATGCGCAGCGCGGTATCGCCCGGGAAGGGGTCGTGCAAGCACGCGCCCCGTTGCTGCCGCAGGCCTCGGCCGGCGTGGCCTTCGACCGCACGCAGCCGGGTGGCGACCCGGGCGAACGCAACAGCAGCCGCTCGGCGTCCGTCACGCTGAACCAGGTGCTGGTCGACGTGGCCCGTTTGTCGCAGCTGCATGTCGCGCAGTCGCAGGCCGACGCGCAGGACGACCTGGTGCGTGCGGCCGAGCAGGCCTTGTGCGCCCGCGTCGCCCGCGCCTACTTCGACGTGCTCACCGCCGACGACGCGGTGCGGCAGGTCGAGGCCAATGAAGATGCCTACCGGCAGCAGGTCGAGCAGTCCGACCAACGCTATCGCAACGGGCTGACGGCACAGGTCGACGTGGAGCAGGCGCGGGCCTATCACGCCGCGGCGCGCGCGGCCAGCATCGATGCGCGCCAGGCGCGCGACGAGGCGCGCGAGGCGCTGTCCGAGATCACCGGGCAGCCGGCGCCGGCGCTGAACCGGCTGCAGGACGAGTTGCCGATGGCGCTGCCGGCGCCGGCCGATCCGCAGGCCTGGGTCGACGAGGCGCTGCTGCACAACCCGACGCTGTCGGCGCAGCGCCATGTGCTGGAGGCGTCCGACCAGGACATCGCCGCGGCGCGCGCCGCGCACCTGCCGACGCTCGGCGCCAACCTCGGCCTCGGCCGCGCCGCGGCTTGGCCGACGCCGGCCAGCAACACCGATGGCCGCAACGTCGCGAGCGTCGGCATCGTTCTCAACGTGCCGCTGTTCGCCGGCGGGGCCACGCAGTCGCGGCTGCGCCAGGCCTTGCACCAGCAGGACGCCGCGCGCGACGACTACGAGCTGCGCCGCCGGCGCGTCGCGCGCGAGACGCTGGAGCAGTACCGCAGCATCGCGGCCGGCATCGGGCGCATCGGCGCGACGCGCGCGGCGGTCGAATCGGCCGGCCGCGCGCTCGCGTCCACCCGCATCGGGCAGGAGCTCGGCACGCAGACGATGACCGACCTGCTGCTCGCGATCCAGACCCAGGCCTCCGCGCAGGCCTCGTACTCGCAGGCGCGCCACCAGTTCGTACTGAGCCGGCTGCTGCTGCTGCAGGCGGCCGGCCGCATCGACGAGGCCGACCTCGCGGCCGTCAACACCTTGCTGAAACAGGAGACCCCGTGATGCTTGGCTACCACCTCGACCTGGCGCTGCGCAGCTTCCGGCGCAGCCCCGCGCTGACCGCGCTGATGGTGCTCGCGATCGCGCTCGGCATCGGCGCCAGCATGACGACGCTGACGGTGTTCCACGTGCTGTCGGGCGACCCGATTCCCGGCAAGAGCGACCGGCTGTTCTACGTGCAGCTCGATGCCAACGAACCCGGCGCGGCGCCGCCGGGCGCCGAACCGCTCGAGCAGCTGACCCGCTTCGATGCCGAGGCGCTGCTGCGCGAGCACCGCGGCGAACGCCAGGTGATGATGACCGGCGGCTCGGTCGCGGTGCAGCCGGCCCAGGCCGACCGGCCGCCGTTCTTCGCGAGCGCCCGCTACACCACCGCCGACTTCTTCCCGATGTTCGAGACGCCGTGGCGCTACGGCCATGGCTGGGAGGCGGCGGACGACGCGGCCGGGGCGCGCATCGCGGTGATCTCGCACGAGCTGAACCAGAAGCTGTTCGACGGGGCCGACAGCACCGGCCGCCTGCTGCGCGCCGGCGACCGCGACCTGCGCATCGTCGGCGTGCTCGCGCCGTGGCGCCCGGTGCCGCACTACTACGACCTGTTCGCCGGCCGCTACGCGAAGACCGAACAGGTCTTCACGCCGCTGTCGACCGCGCTGCAGGCCAGGCTGCCGATCTCCGGCAGCCTGACCTGCTGGGGCAACCGCACCACGGCCGATCCACGCGCCGTCAACGCGCCCTGCGCCTGGCTGCAGTACTGGGTGCAGATGCCGTCGGCGGCCGATGCGCCGGCGCTGCGGCAGTACCTCACCGCCTACTCCGAACAGCAGCGCGCGGCCGGCCGCTTCGAGCGGCCGAGCAACGTGCGCCTGCGCAACGTCACCGAGCGCATGGAATTCAAGCACGTCGTGCCCGGCGACGTGCACCTGCAGCTGTGGCTCGCGTTCGGCTTCCTGCTGGTCTGCCTGACCAACACCGTCGGGCTGCTGCTCGCCAAGTGCATGCGCCGCGCGCCGGAGATCGCGGTGCGGCGCGCGCTCGGCGCGACGCGGCGCGCCATCTTCGGGCAGTTCCTGGTCGAGGCCGGCAGCATCGGCGTCGTCGGCGGCGTGCTCGGGCTCGGCCTCGCGTTGCTCGGGCTGTGGGGCGTGCGGCAGAACCCGGCCAGCTACGCGCAGCTCGCGTACCTCGATGCCCCGATGCTCGCCACCACGCTGGTGCTCGCGCTGGTCGCGAGCCTCGCTGCCGGGCTGCTGCCGGCCTGGCGCGCCTGCCAGGTGGCACCGGCGCTGCAGCTCAAGTCGCAATGAACGAAGCCAAGACGAACCCGAGGAGAACGCGATGATGGACCTCCGACCGATCTTGTCGACGCTGCGCCGCCACAAGACCGCCGCCGCGCTGATCGTGCTCGAGGTCGCGCTCAGCTGCGCGATCGTCAGCAATGCGCTGTTCCTGATCGGCGAGCGGCTGGAGCGCATGCAGGCGCCCACCGGGCTGGCCGAGGCCGAGCTGCTGCACATCCGGCTCAACGACATCGCGCGCCGCGACAACGCCGAGGCGCTGACCCGGCGCGACCTGGCCACGCTGCGCGCGCTGCCGGGCGTCCGGTCGGCCACCAGCGTCAACCACGTGCCGTTCGGCAACGGCTCGTCCGACAGCGGCGTCAGCCTGTCGTTCGAGCAGCAGACGCCGACCCTCACCGCGGCGCTGTACCTGGTCGGCGAGAACGCGCTCGCGACGCTCGGCCTGAAGCTGGTCGAGGGCCGCGATTTCCTGCCCGAGGAAGTGCAGCCGGCCTCGGCGCTGGAGGCCGAGGAGCCGAAGGTGCCGGCGGTGATCGTCGACCGCGGCACCGCGGCGCGCCTGTTCCCCGACGGCAGCGCGGTCGGCCGCTCGCTGTACGTGTTCGGCCCGTCGCCGATGCGCGTGGTCGGCGTGGTCGAGCACATGGCGATCCCGCAGCCGAACGGTCCGCGCGGCGCCTACCTGACGCTGCTGCCGGTGCAGCCGGTCTACAACGACGGCAACTACCTGGTGCGCGTGGCCGACCCGGCCCAGCGCGAGCGGCTGCTGAAGGACGCGGTCGCCGCGCTGCAGGCGGTCGACAGCCAGCGCATCGTGATGGAGCGCCAGACCTTCGACGACCTGCGCCACGAGTATTTCCGCCAGGACCGCTGGATGGCGGTGCTGCTGGTCGCGGTGTGCATCGCGCTGCTGGTGGTCACCGCGTTCGGCATCGTCGGGCTGGCCAGTTTCTGGGTGCAGCAGCGCACCCGCATGATCGGCGTGCGGCGCGCGCTCGGCGCGTCGCGGGTGCAGATCCTGCGCTACTTCCAGGCCGAGAACTTCCTGCTGACGACGATCGGCATCGTGCTCGGCATGACGGCCGCGTACGGCGTCAATGCGCTGCTGATGCGCCTGTACGAGCTGCCGCAGCTGCCCTGGGTGTGCCTGCCGATCGGCGCGGTCACGCTGTGGGCGCTCGGGCAGGTCGCGGTGCTCGGCCCGGCGCGGCGCGCGGCCGCGTTGCCGCCGGTGGTGGTGATGCGGGGGGCGTGAGGAAAACAGCACACCACCGTTCGCCCTGAGCAGGGACTGAGCCTGTCGAAGGCCCGTCCGTCGAAGGGTTGCGTCCGAAGTAAGCTCCTCCCATGCGCCGCATCCTGATCATCGACGACAACCCCGCGGTCGGCCAGGCCCTGTCGCTGCTGCTGTCGCTGCACGACATCCAGGCCGAGGTCGCGCTGACCCCGCAGGACGGCCTGGCCGCGCTCGACCGCCGCCCGGTCGACGTCGTGATCCAGGACATGAACTTCAGTGCCGACACCACCTCCGGCGCCGAGGGCGCGGCGCTGTTCCGCGCGATCCGCGAGCGCCAGCCCGACCTGCCGGTGATCCTGCTGACCGCCTGGACGCGGCTCGAGGCGGCCGTCGAGCTGGTGAAGGCCGGCGCGGCCGACTACCTCGCGAAGCCCTGGGACGACGCGAAGCTGGTCGCCACCGTCGAGAACCTGCTGGAGCTGTCCGAATCGACGCGCGAGGTGGCCCGCGTGCGCGACGAGCGCCGGCGCCGCCGCGACGCGCTCGCGCAGCGCCACGACCTGGGCGGCATCGTCTATGCGTCCGATGCGATGGAGCGCACGCTGGAGCTCGCCTGCCAGGTCGCTCGCTCCGAGCTGCCGGTGCTGGTCAGCGGGCCCAACGGCAGCGGCAAGGAGCGGGTCGCCGCCACCGTGCACGCGAACTCGGCGGTGCGCGACGGCCCGTTCGTCGCGGTCAACTGCGGCGCGCTGCCGTCCGAGCTGGTCGAGGCCGAGCTGTTCGGCGCCGAGAGCGGCGCCTTCACCGGCGCCGGCAAGTCGCGCGACGGCCGCTTCGACGCCGCCGACGGCGGCACGCTGTTCCTCGACGAGATCGGCACGCTGCCGCTCGCCGGCCAGGTGAAGCTGCTGCGGGTGCTCGAGACCGGGCGCTTCGAGCGCGTCGGCTCGTCGCGCACGCGCCAGGTGCGGGTGCGCGTGATCAGCGCGACCAATGCCGACCTGAAGGCGATGGTGCGCGCCGGCACCTTCCGCGAAGACCTGTACTACCGGCTCAACGTGATCGAGGTCGCGGTGCCGCCGCTCGCGCAGCGGCGCGACGACGTGCTGCCGCTGGCCGAGCACTTCCTCGCCGGCCGCGCGGTGCTCGGCGATGCGGCGCGCGCGCAGCTGCTCGCGCACGGCTGGCCGGGCAATGTGCGCGAACTGAAGAACGTGATCGAACGGGCCGCGCTGCTGGCACGCGGCGGGCCGGTCACGCCGGACCTGCTCGGCCTGCCGCCGGCCGACCCCGCGCCGGCGCGCAACCTCGACGAGCCGAGCCGCGACACGGTGGTGGCGGCACTGGCGCGTGCCGACGGCGTCGTCAGCCGCGCCGCCGCGGCGCTCGGGCTGTCGCGCCAGGCGCTGTACCGGCGCATGGAACGCTACGGGCTCGAGGCCTGAGCCCGGCATGCGCGCATCGAGCCTGCGTGCGCGGTTGCTGCTGGCGCTCGTCGCCGCGCTCGTCATGGGTGCCGCGCTGCATGCCGCGGTGATGGCCGCGCTGGCCCGATGGGGCGGCCACGCGGCGCTGCTGGCCGGGGCCGCCGCGGTGCTGGCGGTGGTGCTGGCGGCCTGGGGGTCGGCGCGGCTGGTCGCGCCGCTGAAGCGCCTGCTGCGCTCGCTGGAGAGCGCGGTGCTGAGCTACCGCGACGGCGACTTCAGCGTGTCGATCAGCGACGACCACGGCGGCGAACTCGGTGCGCTGGTCGGGCACCACAACGCGCTCGGCCATGCCTTGCGCGACCAGCGCCAGCACCTGGCGCAGCGCGAGCTGCTGCTCGACACCGTCGTGCAGAACACGCCGGTCGCGCTGGTGCTGACCGACCTGCGGCAGCGCGTGGCCTATGCCAACATCGCCGCGCGCCAGCTGCTGGGCGAGGGTCGCAGCCTGGAGGGCAGCGATTTCGGCGCGCTGCTCGCGACGCTGCCGCCGGCGCTCGCGCGGGCGGTGGAGGAGGGCACCGATGCGCTGTTCAGCGTCACGCTCGACGGCAGCGACGAGACCTTCCACCTGTCGCAGCGCCAGTTCCGGCTGCAGGGCCGGCCGCACCGGCTGCTGCTGTTCCGGCGCATGACGCGCGAGCTGTCGCGGCAGGAGGTGGCGACCTGGAAGCGCGTGATCCGCGTCATCAGCCACGAGCTGAACAACTCGCTGGCGCCGATCTCGTCGCTCGCCCACAGCGGCGCCGAGCTGGCGCGGCGCGGCGATGTGCAGCGGCTGCCGGAGGTGTTCGCGGCGATCGGCGAGCGCGCGCGGCACCTGCACGGCTTCCTCGACGGCTATGCGCGTTTCGCGAAGCTGCCGGCGCCGCGGCCGGGCCGGGTCGAGTGGGCGCCGTTCCTCGACGCGCTGGCGGCGCAGTACCCGTTCACGCGCGCCGGCGACGTGCCGGCGCGGGCCGGCGTGTTCGATGCGGCGCAGGTCGAGCAGGCGCTGATCAACCTGCTGAAGAACGCGCACGAATCCGGCGGGCCGGCCGAGGGTGTCACGTTGTGGATCACCGACACCGGCACGGAGATTCGCTTCGAAGTGGCCGATCGCGGCCCCGGCATGAGCGACACGGTGCTGGCGCAGGCCTTGCTGCCGTTCTATTCGACCAAGCGGGCCGGCACCGGGCTCGGCCTGGCGCTGGCCCGCGAGATCGCCGAGGCGCACGGCGGCCGCATCGCGCTCGCGAACCGGCCGGACGGCGGGCTGCGCGTGGCGATCACCGTGCCCCGTGGCCCGGATGCCAATCCGGGGATTCCGGACCGTTGATCCCCCGGGTTGCCACCCGGGCTACTTGGTGCCGAACAGCCGATCGCCGGCATCCCCGAGCCCCGGCACGATGTAGCCGTGCTCGTCCAGCTGCCGGTCGATCGCCGCGGTGTACACCGGCACGTCCGGGTGCGCCGACTGGAAGTGCTGCAGCCCCTCCGGCGCCGCCAGCAGGCACACGAAGCGGATCGACTTCGGCCGCGTCTCCTTCAGCCGGTCGACCGCCGCGACCGCCGAATTGCCGGTCGCCAGCATCGGGTCCAGCACGATCGCGTCGCGCTCGTGCATGTCGGCCGGCATCTTGAAGTAGTACTCCACCGCCACCAGCGTCTTCGGGTCGCGGTACAGCCCGATGTGGCCGATGCGCGCGCCCGGCACCACGTTCAGCATGCCGTCGAGGAAGCCGGCGCCGGCCCGCATGATGCTGACGAACACCGTCTTCTTGCCGTCGATCACCGGCGCCTGCATCGTCTCGAGCGGCGTCTCGATCTCGATCATCTGCGTCGGCATGTCGCGCGTGACCTCGTAGGCCATCAGCATGCTGATCTCGCCCAGCAGCCGCCGGAAGCTGTTGGTGCTGCGGTCCTTCTGGCGCATCAACGTCAGCTTGTGCTGGATCAGCGGGTG
Source organism: Rhizobacter sp. SG703 (assembly GCF_012275445.1). GTDB lineage: Bacteria > Pseudomonadota > Gammaproteobacteria > Burkholderiales > Burkholderiaceae_C > Rhizobacter. Next base: position 450,456 of record NZ_JAAZQK010000005.1, read on the forward strand.
GACGATGTGGTGAACGGGTGCGGTCATGGGCTTTCCTCGGGTGCGTCGGCTGCGTCAGTTATATCGGCTCCCGCTGCAGCGAACCAGCATTTCGTCACGCCCGCGCCCGGCTGCCCCGCTCAAGTCGCCGGCCGGGCCGGTCGAAAAACAGGCGTCACTCCGCCCACGAGCCCTGCATGCGTGTCCCTGTCCCGTTGCGCCGTGTCGCCCGCCGCCTGGCCGGGCCGCTGCTGGCGATGCTGCTTCCGCTGGCGGCGGCACAGCCGCTGCGCATCGTCACCGAGGAACTGCCGCCGTACAACATGACGGTGAACGGCCAGGTCACCGGCCTCGGCACCGAGGTCGTGCAGGCGGTGCTGAAGGAGGCCGGCCTCGCCGGCACGCCGATCCAGGTGATGCCGTGGGCACGCGCCTACGACATCGCGCTGAACCAGGAGAACGTGCTGATCTACTCGATCACCCGCACGCCGCAGCGCGAGAAGCGCTTCAAGTGGGTCGGGGTGATCGCGCCGACCCGCTGGTACCTGTTCTCGCTGAGCGGCCGCGCGCCGCCGGTCAGGACGCTGGACGATGCGCGCCGCTTCCAGACCGCCACCGTCAATGAAGACGCCGGCGAGCAGTACCTGGTCGCCAACGGCTTCCAGATCGGCCAGAACCTGCAGTCGAGCAACCGCTACGAGCTGAACTACGAGAAGCTGAAGGGCGGCCGCGTCGACCTGTGGATCGCCAACGAGCTGAACGCCACCTGGCTGGTGCGGCAGGCCGGCGACGACCCGGCGCGCATGGTGCAGCGCACGCTCGCGCTGCCCGACCTCGGCAGCGAAGGCGGGCTCGACATGGCCTTCAGCCTGAAGACGCCGGACGAGGTGGTCGAGCGCTTCCGCAAGGGGCTGGAGACGATCCGCCGCAACGGCACCTATGAGAGCCTCCAGCGCAAGTGGCTCTGACGGCGGGCTGAACGGCTCGCTCGGTCGCCAGCTGGTGCTGGCGACGCTCGCGTTCGGCATCGTCTTCACGCTGGCCGCGGTGGCGCTGCGCACCTGGTCGGCCTGGCAGGCCAACCTGTCGGCGATGACCGCCGAGCTGACGCTGATCGACCAGGTGTTCCAGCGCACGCTCGCGAAAGCCATCTGGGAGATGGACCGCGATGCGCTGCAGACCCATGTGAACGGCGTTGCGCAGGTCAGCCCGGTCGGCCGCGTCGAGCTGCGGCTGCTGCAGAACGGCCGCACCACCGAGCAGATGGCGCAGCAGCGCGACGGCGCGCAGCCGTCGACCCGCGCGCCGGTGCTGCACCGCAGGCTGAGCTACGAACCCTACCCCGGCGCGAGCGAGGTGGTCGGCGAGCTGACGCTCGAAGGCGACGAGCGCGTGCTGTGGCAGCGGTTGCGCGGCGAGCTGGCCGGCATCGTGCTGACGCAGCTGGTCCAGTCGCTGCTGCTGGCCGGGCTGGTGATGTGGGTCTTCAACCGCACCGTCACCGTGCACGTGCGGCGCATGGCGCGCCACCTCGACGAGCTGACGCCGCAGACGCTGGACCACCGGCTGGTGCTCGATCGCGCACCGGGCCGGCGCGACGAGCTGAGCCTGCTGGAGTCGGGCGTCAACCAGCTGCAGGGCAACCTGTCGGACTACCTGGCGCGCCAGCGCCGCGACGAGCGCGACCTGGCGGCGCACCGCGACCGGCTGGCCGAGCTGGTCGACGAGCAGACCGCCGAGCTGCGCGCCGCCAATGCGCAGCTGGAAGCGCTGTCGCGCAGCGACCCGCTGACGGGCCTGGCGAACCGGCGCCACTTCGACGAGGTGAAGGACGTCGAGTTCCGCCGCGCGCAGCGCCTGAACCAGCCGCTGTCGGTGCTGCTGTGCGACGTCGATTTCTTCAAGCGCTACAACGACACCTACGGCCATGCGCTCGGCGACGACTGCCTGCGCCTGATCGCGCAGACGCTGCGCGAGACCTTCGGCCGCGCCGGCGAGCTGGCCGCGCGCATCGGCGGCGAGGAGTTCGCGGTGCTGCTGCCGGCGGTCGATGCCGGCCAGGCGCATGCCGCGGCCGAGCGGCTGCGCGAGGCGCTGGCCGACCGCGACATCGCGCACGGCGCGTCGCAGGTGGCCTCGCGCGTGACGCTGAGCATCGGCGTCGCGCAGTTCGACCCGTTGACGATGGACCGCTTCGACGCGCTGCTGCAGCGTGCCGACCAGGCGCTGTACCGCGCGAAGCGACAAGGCCGCGACCGGGTGGCCGCCTGATCCGAAGGAGGAAGACCATGCGCTTTGCCCGTTGTCTTGCAGGCCTCGTCCTGGCGCTCACGCTGGTGGGCGCCCAGGCCCAGGCGATCCGCGGCGTCACCGAGGAGTCCGGCTACACCTGGCTGAGCGCCGGCCGGGTGCTCGGCCCGGCCAGCGAGGTGGTGGCCGCGACGATGCAGCGCGCCGGCTTCGCCGACTACCGCGTCGGCATCTACCCGTGGGCGCGCGCCTACGACATGGCGCTGCAGGAACCGAACGTGCTGATCTTCATGATCGCCCGCACGCCGCAGCGCGAGGACAAGTTCAAGTGGGCCGGCGAGTTCATGCGCATCGAGTACCACCTGTACAAGCTGCGCAGCAGCACCGAGGTGGTGGTGCGCACGCTGCAGGACGCCAGGGCCTACAGCATCGGCGTGGTGCGCGACGACGTGCGCCAGCAGTACCTGCAGTCCCAGGGCTTCACGCGGTTGGTGGTGTCGGCGCAGAACGGCGACAACTTCCGCAAGCTGCTGCACCGCCAGGTGCAGCTGGTGCCGATGCCCGAGCGCGACGCGCGCCAGCTGTGCGACGAGTCGCACATCGATTGCGCGATGCTGGAGAAGGTCTACACGCTGGACACGCTGTCGACCGGGCTGTTCATGGCCTACAGCAAGGCGACGCCCGACGACGTGGTGCTGCGCACGCGCGCGGCGTTCGAGAAGCTGAAGGCCGACGGCACGCTGGCGCGGCTGATGGCGGCGCCGGGGCGCTGAGCCCGGCCGCTCGCCGGCGGCTCAGGCGCCGGTGCCCGGCAGCGCGAGCAGTTCGCCGACCGCGTTCAGCACGCGCGGATTCCACACCATGCCGATGTGGCTGCTGTCGACTTCGAGGTCGCGCACCAGGCCTGTCGCGTGCTCCTGCGCGCCGTGGATGCAGGTCTGCCACGCGACGATGCCGTCGTTGCGGCTGTAGATGGACGCGGTGGGCACCGGCGGCGGCGTGCGCAGCCGGCGGCTCATCGCGGCGTCGAGCCGGGCCGGCGCGCCGTTCAGCAGGCGGTACAGCCAGCCGACGTGGCTGTGGTCGGCCTCGGCGTTGAACGGCGTGCCGATCGTGATCACGCGGCGCACCTGCGGTGCGAGCAGCTTGCCGAGTTCGCGGGCGTACAGGCCGCCGAGGCTCCAGCCGACCAGCGTCGCGCGGCCCTCGTGCCGTTCCAGCAGGGCCCGCACATGGTCGGCAAGGTCCGCCATCCAGGCGTCGACGTCGCCGCGCGGGCCGACGTTCAGGCCGCGCCCCCAGTCGAACGCGGTATAGCCGAGCGCCGTGCAGTGCTCGCGCAGCGTCGCCACCGCGCTGCCGTCGGCGGCGAGGCCCGGGAAGATGACGACCGGGTGGCCGTCGCCTTTGCGCTGCACGGTCGAAAAGCCGCGGCCCAGCCGGTGCGAGGCCAGTTCGAGCGCCGCGCGCCACGGTTCGCTGACCAGCAGGCCGAGGGCCGGGCGGGAGATCGGCGCAGGGCCCAGCGCCGCGGACGGCGAGCAGGTGTCGGTGCTGGGACCCATGGGGAATGCTCCTGAGATTCGATGGTTCGAGGCTAGGGCCGCGGCACGGGCCTGCCTATCGGGCAAAAGAGGCAATCCGTGTAGGACTCCGAGGCAGTGCCGTGCAGGCGCTTCGGCGACGCGGGTCAGCCCAGCCCGTAGTCCGACCACCAGCCCATCTGCTGGTTCAGCCCGTCGGGCAGCGTGATGCGCAGCTGCTCGTGCCGGCTGCGCTGCGTGACGTACGCGATGCAGTCGTCGATCAGCTCCTTCGGCAACTGGCGCACCGCGGCGCGCTCGCAGCGCGACAGGTCGAGGTGGCCGCCGAGCCCGTCGATCCAGCGGCGCAGCGTGCGCACGACGCCGTCGGCGCCGGGCACGTCGCGGGCGTAGTCGTCGAGCAGCCGCTGCTGCAGCCGCTCCTTCGGGGTGCGCGCGGCCGCTGCAGCGGACGGCGAACGCCCGCGCGGGCCGCCGCCATCCCACAGCGACCGCCACCAGGTGATCCACAGGTAATCGCGCCAGCCGCTCATGCGCGCATCAGTAACCGCCGGGCGCCTTCGGTTCCGTGCCGGGCGGTCCGCGGGCCATCCGTCCCGGCGTGCCGCGTGAGAAGTTGCCGGGCGACTCAGCCCGCCTGCTGCCGCCCGGCGTCGCCGCGCTGCCGCAGCCAGCCGTCGATGCACTTCTGCAGCGCCACCGGATCGGCCGGCTTCACGAAGTGGTGGTCGAAGCCGGCCGCTTCGGCCCGCTCGCGGTCCTCCTGCTGGCCGTAGCCGGTCAGCGCCAGCAGCAGCGCGCCGCGCGTGCCGTCCATCGTGCGCAGCCGCGCGGCCACCTCGTAGCCGTCGAGGATCGGCAGCCCGATGTCGAGCACCACCACCTCGGGGCTGAAGTGCTCGGCGACGCTCAGCGCCTCGCGGCCGTCGGCGGCGGTGCGCACCTCGTGCCCGCCGAGCGCGAGCAGGTCGGCCACGCTGTGCGCCGCATCGTGGTTGTCGTCGACCACCAGCACGCGCGTCGGGTGCGGCGTGCCCGGCTCGGCCGCCGGTCCCCCGGCCTCGCCGCTGCGCACCAGCCCGACGCAGGGCAGCCGCAGCGTGAACACCGCGCCGCGACCGATGCCCTCGCTGGACGCCTCCAGGCTGCCGCCGTGCATCTGCGCGAGCCGCTGCGCAAGCGTCAGCCCGACGCCGAGCCCGCCCTGCGCCCGGTCCAGCGTGCGCGAGCCCTGCGTGAACAGATCGAAGATGCGCGGCAGCAGCTGCGCATCGATGCCGATGCCCTGGTCGCTGACCTGGATCACCGCGCCCTGCGGCGTCGCGCTCGCCTCCAGCGCGATCCGCGTGCCCTTCTCGCTGTACTTCGACGCGTTGTTCAGCAGGTTCGAGACGATCTGCGCCAGCCGCGCGAAATCGCCGTGCAGCCACATCGGCTCGGCCAGCGGCAGCACCTGCAGCCGCTGCTCGCGGGCGTCGATCAGCGGCTGCGCGGTCTCGACGCTCTGCAGGATCACCGCGTTCAGGTCGACCTTCTCGCGGCTCAGCACGATCTTGCCCTGGCTGATGCGGGCCACGTCGAGCAGCTCCTCGATCAGCCGCGTCATCTGCTTGAGCTGGCGCACCATGATGTCGGTGGCCCAGCCGATCTTCGGGTCGGGCGGCGCGATGCGGCGGATCACCTCCAGCGCGGTGCGGATCGGCGCCAGCGGGTTGCGCAGCTCGTGCGACAGCATCGCGAGGAACTCGTCCTTGCGCCGGCCGGCCTCCTGCAGCTGCATCTCGGCGGCGCGCCGCTCGACGATCTCGCCCTGCAGGCTGCCGTACAGGATCGCGTTCTCGAGGGCCGCCGCGGCGCGTGCGGCCAGGTCGTCGAGCACCCGCCAGTCGGGCCGCTGCAGCGCATCGTCGGTCGCCACCAGCAGCGCGCCGAGCAGCCGGTCGCCGTTGATCAGCGGCAGCGCCTGCACCGCCTGCCACGGCAGCGCGCGGGCCCGGCCCGGCCCGAAGGCGTCCGGCGCGAGCGCAGCCAGGTCGGCCGGCGCCAGCGTCACCGTGCGGCGTTCGGCCAGCGCCTGGCGCAGCGCGGCGGCCAGCGGCGGCGAGACGTCCATCAGCATGCGGCTCGCGGTGTGCCCCGGCGACGCGCACACCAGCTTCTGGCGCGCGCCGGGTTCGTCGCCCGGCAGCACCAGCGCGGCGGTGGACATCGCCGGCACCAGCAGCTCGGCCAGCGCGCGCACGCAGACCTCGGCCTGCAGCGATCCGCTGAGCACCCGGCTCGCGTCGGCCAGGAAGGCCGAGCGGCGGTCGTTGTCCTCGGCGACGCGGCGCGCGGCGTCGGCGGCCGCCACCGCCGCATGCGCATCGGCCTGCTCGCGGATCTGCCGCTGCATCGCGAACAGCCGCACGAACACCCGCACCTTGCTGCGCAGGATGTGCGGCACCACCGGCGACTGGATGTAGTCGACGGCGCCCAGCGCATAGCCGCGCTCGGTCTGCATCTCGTCGGCGTACGACGTGATGAAGATGATCGGCGTGTCGACCGAGCGCTTGTACTGCCGGATCAGCGCCGCGGTCTCGAAGCCGTCGATGTCGGGCATGTTGACGTCGAGCAGGATCACCGCGAACTCGCGCTGCAGCACCTCGCGCAGCGCCTCGCGCCCGGAGCGCACGAACACCAGGTTCTGGCCGAGTTCCTCGAGCACCGTGCCGAAGACCAGCAGCTTCTCCGGCAGGTCGTCGACGACCAAGATATTGACCCGGCTGTCCGGATCCCCCGGCGCGGTGCTCACTTGCTCAGCCAGCCGCGCAGCACGACCAGCAGGTAGGCGGTATCGACCGGCTTGGACAGGTAGTCCCAGGCCCCGGCGTCGATGCACTTCTCGCGGTCGCCCTTCATCGCCTTGGCCGTCACCGCGATCAGCGGCAGCTCCTTGCCGCGCGGCAGCCGGCGCATCTGGCGCATCGTCTCCATGCCGTCCATCTCCGGCATCATGATGTCCATCAGCACGATGTCGATGCTGGGGTCGGTCTCGACCAGCCGGATCGCGTCGCGCCCGTTCTCGGCCGACACGATCACCATGCCGTGGTTGTCCAGCACGGTGGCCAGCGCGAAGATGTTGCGCATGTCGTCGTCGACGATCAGCACCTTGCGGCCCTGCAGCCGGCGGTCGGCGTCGTGCAGCTCGCGTGCCGAGCGGCGCTCTTCTTCCGACATCGTCGCCTCGCCGCGGTGCAGGAAGAACGCCGACGCATCGAGCATGCGCTCCAGCGTGTCGGCGCGGCGCAGCGCAAACGCGCTGTGGCCGCGCTCCCAGCTCCCGCACACCGCCGGGTCGCTGCTGGCCAGCACGATCGGCAGCTGGCGCGCGAGCGGCCGCGATTCGAGCGACTCGATCACGTCCTCCGGACCGAAGTCGACCACGCTGCCGTCGGTGATCAGGCAGTCGATGCTGCCGTGCGCGATGCGCTCGCGCGCCTCGTCCACGCGGCTGGCCTGCACGATGTCGGTCTCGGTGTCGAGTGCGTCCAGGAACTGCGCGCGCGCCGGCGTGTCGGCCATCATCACCAGCAGCCGCTTGCGCCGCCGCTCGGCGAATTCGTGCAGGTGGCCGAGCGCCTCTTCCACCTGGTCGACCGACTGCAGCGGCTTGGTCAGGAAGCCGACCGCGCCGGAGCGCAGCGCGCGTTCGCGCGAGTCGTCGGTCGAGACCACGCAGACCGGGATGTGGCGCGTCGACAGGTCGGACTTCAGCCGCTCCAGGATGCGCCAGCCCTCCATGTCGGGCAGGAAGATGTCGAGCGTGATGACCGCCGGCTGGAAGTCGCGCGTCAGCGCGAGCGCGGTGGCGCCGCTGGTGCTGACCAGCCCCTTGAAGCCGACGCGCCGTGCTGCCTGCAGCAGCACGTCGGCGAAGGCCAGGTCGTTCTCGACGATCAGCAGCACCTTGTCGCCGAGCAGGATGTCGGCACGGTCGTCGTTGGCGGCGTTGTCGCCCATCTCGTCGGCGTCCGTGCCGTCGCTCACCGACACCGACACCGGCACCTCGGCGCGCGGCCGCTCCAGCATCGGCAGCACCACCTCGGTCATCACCCCCGGCGGCGTGCCGCGGCCGTGCCGCGGGTTGCGCGTCGGGCTGTAGCTCTGCGGCAGGTACAGCGTGAAGGTGCTGCCCTCGGCCGGCGCGCTGACCAGCCGGATCTCGCCGCCCAGCAGCCGTGCCAGCTCGCGGCTGATCGCGAGGCCCAGCCCGGTGCCGCCGTACTTGCGCGAGGTCGAGCCGTCGGCCTGCTGGAACGCCTCGAAGATGATCTGCTGCTTGTCCGGCGAGATGCCGATGCCGGTGTCCGACACCGAGAACGCCAGCACCTGCGACGCGCGGTTCAGGTCCTCGTTGTCGCGCGACCAGCCGCGGTCCACCACCTCCATCGTCAGCCGCACCGCGCCCTGGTGGGTGAACTTGAAGGCGTTCGACAGCAGGTTCTTGATGATCTGCTGCAGCCGCTTGACGTCGGTGACGATGGTCTTCGGCAGCGGCGCGAGCCGCACCGGCGCGCCGATCTCGAACGCCACGTGGCGCGATTCGGCGACGTGGCGGAAGCTGCGGTCCACCGAGCGCTGCAGGTCTTCCAGCCGCAGCTCCGACACGTCGACCGCGACCGTGCCCGATTCGATCTTCGACAGGTCGAGGATGTCGTTGATCAGCATCAGCAGGTCGTTGCCCGACAGGTGGATGGTCTTCGCGAACTCCACCTGGCGCGGCGTCAGGTTGCCGTCGCTGTTCTTGCACAGCTGGTCCGACAGGATCAGCAGGCTGTTCAGCGGCGTGCGCAGCTCGTGCGACATGTTGGCCAGGAACTCGGACTTGTACTTCGAGGTCAGCGCGAGCTGCTCGGCCTTTTCTTCCAGCGCCTGCCGTGCCTGCTCGACCTCCTGGTTCTTGCGCTCCACTTCCTGGTTCTGGTGCACCAGCAGCCGCGCCTTCTCCTGCAGCTCCTCGTTGGTCTGCTGCAGTTCCTGCTGGCGGCTCTGCAGCTCTTCGGCCAGCGACTGCGACTGCGTCAGCAGGTCTTCGGTGCGCATGTTCGCGCTGATCGTGTTGATCACGATGCCGATCGATTCGGTCAGCTGGTCGAGGAAGGCCTGGTGCGCCGGGTTGAAGCGCTCCAGCGAGGCCAGCTCCAGCACGCCGCGCACCTCGCCTTCGAACACGATCGGCAGCACCAGGATGTCGAGCGCCGCGCCCTCGCTGAGCCCGGTCGCGATGCGGATCGCGCTGCTCGGCACGTTGGTCACCAGGATCTTGGTCTTCTCGACCGCGCACTGGCCGACCAGGCCCTGGCCCAGGTCGACCTCCTTGCCGTGCGAGGCCTGGCCGCCCGACGCATAGCTGCCGAACAGCTTCAGCCGCGGGCCGGTGCCGCCGCCGGTCAGCACGTAGAACTCGGCCTGCTGCGCGCCGACCACCGGCGCCAGTTCCGACAGGATCAGCTGGCCCACGGTCAGCAGGTCCTTCTGGCCCTGCAGCATGCGGCTGAACTTCGCGAGGTTGGTCTTCAGCCAGTCCTGCTCGGTGTTCTTCTGCGTGGTGTCCTTCAGGTTTCGGATCATCTCGTTGATGGTGTCCTTCAGCGCGGCCACCTCGCCCTGCGCCTCCACCGTGATCGAGCGCGTCAGGTCGCCCTGCGTCACCGCGGTCGCCACCTCGGCGATCGCGCGCACCTGCGTGGTCAGGTTGGCCGCCAGCTGGTTGACGTTCTCGGTCAGGCCTTTCCAGGTGCCGGCCGCACCCGGCACCTTGGCCTGGCCGCCGAGCTTGCCTTCGACGCCGACCTCGCGCGCCACCGTGGTCACCTGGTCGGCGAAGGTCGCGAGCGTCTCGGTCATGCTGTTGATGGTCTCGGCCAGCGCGGCGATCTCGCCCTTGGCCTCCACCGTCAGCTTCTGCTGCAGGTCGCCGTTGGCCACCGCGGTCACCACCTTCGCGATGCCGCGCACCTGGCCAGTCAGGTTGCCGGCCATGAAGTTCACGTTGTCGGTCAGGTCCTTCCAGGTGCCCGACACGTCGCGCACCTGCGCCTGCCCGCCGAGCCGGCCTTCGGTGCCGACCTCGCGCGCCACCCGCGTCACCTCGGCGGCGAACGACGACAGCTGGTCGACCATCGTGTTGATGGTGGCCTTCAGCTCCAGGATCTCGCCCTTCACGTCGACCGTGATCTTCTTCGACAGGTCGCCGGCGGCCACCGCCTTCGTCACGTCGGCGATATTGCGCACCTGGCTGGTCAGGTTCGACGCCATCAGGTTCACCGAATCGGTCAGGTCCTTCCAGGTGCCGGCCACGCCCTGCACGTCGGCCTGGCCGCCCAGCTTGCCTTCGGTGCCGACCTCGCGCGCGACGCGGGTCACCTCGGCGGCGAACGAGCGCAGCTGGTCGACCATCGTGTTGATGGTGTTCTTCAGCTCCGAGATCTCGCCCTTCACGTCGACCGTGATCTTCTTCGACAGGTCGCCGGCGGCCACCGCGGTCGTCACCTCGGCGATGTTGCGCACCTGGCTGGTCAGGTTGCCGGCCATGAAGTTCACCGACTCGGTCAGGTCCTTCCAGGTGCCGGCCACGCCCTGCACGTCGGCCTGGCCGCCCAGGATGCCTTCGGTGCCCACTTCACGCGCCACGCGGGTCACCTCGGCCGCGAAGGATCGCAGCTGGTCGACCATCGTGTTGACGGTGTTCTTCAGCTCCAGGATCTCGCCCTTCACGTCGACCGTGATCTTCTTCGACAGGTCGCCGGCGGCCACCGCCTTCGTCACGTCGGCGATGTTGCGCACCTGGCTGGTCAGGTTGCCGGCCATCGAGTTGACCGAATCGGTCAGGTCCTTCCAGGTGCCCGACACGCCTTCGACCCGGGCCTGTCCGCCGAGCGAGCCTTCGGTGCCGACCTCGCGCGCGACGCGGGTCACTTCCGACGCGAACGAGCGCAGCTGGTCGACCATCGTGTTGATGGTGTTCTTCAGCGTCAGGAACTCGCCCTTCACGTCGACGTCGATCTTCTTCGACAGGTCGCCCTTGGCCACCGCGGTCGTCACGTCGGCGATGTTGCGCACCTGGTCGGTCAGGTTGCCGGCCATCGAGTTGACCGAGTCGGTCAGGTCCTTCCAGGTGCCGGCCACGCCCTTCACCTTGGCCTGGCCGCCCAGCATGCCTTCGGTGCCGACCTCGCGCGCCACCCGCGTCACCTCGGCCGAGAAGTTGCCGAGCTGCTCGACCATCTTGTTGATGGTCTTCGCGGTGCGCAGGAACTCGCCTTCGAGCTCGCGGCCCTCGACCTCCAGCGCCATGCTCTTGCTCAGGTCGCCCTGGGCCACCGCGCCGATCACCCGCGCGACCTCGCTGGTCGGGTGCACCAGGTCGTCGATCAGCGCATTGATCGACTCCATCGACGCGCCCCAGAAGCCGCGCGTCTCGCTGAGCACCGCGCGCTGCTTCAGCTTGCCTTCCTTGCCGACCACCTGGCGCAGCCGGCCGAGCTCGTCGGCCATCGCGGCGTTCTGCTCGACCAGGTCGTTGAAGACATCGGCCACCTTGCCGGCCAGCCCTTCCCAGTGCAGCGGCAGGCGCACGCTGGCATCGCCGCGCCGCAGTTGCGTCAACGCGGCGAGCAGGGTGACCATCTCGCGCTCCGGCGTCGCGACCTCGTTGAGTTCAAGCACATTCATGGCGGGGCTTTCCAGGCTGATTCATGCCGGCGAGACCAGGACGGCGGGTGCGAGTCGGGGCTCGCGTCATGTCTTTTTGCATACGGCGCAGGCGCAGGTGCTGCAGACTACCTCTGGTTCGGCGCGTCCTTGTGACAGACGCCGCCGAGAGCGTTTGTAGGATGGGGACTACAGGCGCTGCGCGTCGACCCGCCAACCCGCGATTTGGCTGGGTTGGCAAGCCCCCACCCATCCGACGCGACGTGCTGGCGGCATGTCGATGCAGGCGCTGCGACAGCGTAGACTTTTTCACCATGGCACCCGCTGGAGGATCCGATTTGCAAGACGTGACCGTGCTCTACGTCGAAGACAACGATGACCTGCGACTGAGCATCTCGATGCTGATGGAGCAGCCCGGGCGCGCGCTGACGGCTTGCGCCAACGGCGAAGAGGCGCTGGCGCTGTGCGCCGAGAACGAGTACGACATCGTCATCACCGACGTCAGCCTGCCCGGCATCTCCGGCACCGACCTCGCGAAGCAGCTGCTCGCGAAGCGGCCGGAGCGCTGGGTGGTGCTGTGCTCGGGCTACGAGTTCGGCGAGTGGGTGCGGCAGTTCGGTCCGAACGTGCGGGCGCTGCGCAAGCCGTTCGAGCCGGAAGAGCTCGAACAATTGATGGACGAGATCAGCGCCGCGGTCAGGGACCGCGGCTGACGAGGAGAACGCCCCGCATGAAGAAGCCCGACACCACGGATCGCCTGCTGCCGAAAGCCCCGACCGGCATTGCCGGCCTCGACGAAATCACCGAAGGCGGCCTGCCGCGCGGCCGCCCGACGCTGGTGTGCGGCGCCGCGGGTTGCGGCAAGACGCTGCTGGCGGCCGAATTCCTCGTGAACGGTGCGTTGCAGCACGGCGAGCCGGGCGTGTTCATGAGCTTCGAGGAGAGCAACGACGACCTGGTCGCCAACATGCGCTCGCTCGGCCACGACCTCGACGTGCTGCAGGCCGAAGGCAAGCTCGCGATCGACCACGTGAAGATCGAGCGCAGCGAGATCGAGGAGACCGGCGAGTACGACCTCGAAGGCATGTTCATCCGGCTCGACCACGCGATCCGCCGCATCGGCGCGAAGCGCGTCGTGCTCGACACCATCGAGGCGCTGTTCTCCGGGCTGCCCAACCAGGCGCTGCTGCGCGCCGAGTTGCGCCGGCTGTTCCACTGGCTGAAGGAGCGCGGCATGACGGCCATCATCACCGGCGAGCGCGGCGAGAACACGCTGACGCGCTACGGCCTCGAGGAGTACGTCGCCGACTGCGTGCTGCTGCTCGACCACCGCATCGTCGACGAGGTCTCGACGCGCCGGTTGCGCGTCGTCAAGTACCGCGGCTCGGCGCACGGCACCAACGAGTACCCGTTCCTGATCGGCACCAGCGGGCTGTCGGTGCTGCCGATCACCTCGCTGCGGCTGGACCACCAGGCGCGCGACGAGCGCGTCTCCACCGGCGTGCGCGGGCTCGACGACATGCTCGGCGGGCAGGGCGTGTTCCGCGGCAGCAGCGTGCTGGTTTCGGGCACCGCCGGCACCGGCAAGAGCAGCGTCAGCGCGAGCTTCGTCGATTCGGCGTGCGCCCGTGGCGAGAAGGCGGTGCTGTTCGCCTACGAAGAATCCGAAAGCCAGCTGATCCGCAACATGAAGTCGATCGGCATCGACCTCGGCCGCTGGAAGGCGCACGGGCTGCTGCAGATCCATGCGTCGCGGCCGACGCTGTACGGGCTGGAGCAGCACCTGGTGTCGATGTACGACATCGTCAGCAAGACCCGTCCCGACGTGGTCGTGATCGACCCGATCAGCAACCTCGAGATGAGCGGCGCCGACCACTCGCTGCAGGCCACGCTGATCCGGCTGATCGATTTCCTGAAGCAGCAGGGCGTGACCTCGGTGTTCACGACGCTGACCCACGCCCCGGCCAACGAGGCCGTCGACAGCTCGGGGGTCGGCGTCTCGTCGCTGATGGACAGCTGGATCGTGCTGGCGAACCTCGAATTCAACGGCGAGCGCACGCGCACGATGCAGGTGATCAAGTCGCGCGGCATGCCGCATTCGAACCAGGTGCGCGAATTCCTGATCGGCGACCACGGTGTCGACCTGGTCGACGTGTTCGTCGCCGACCAGCGGGTGCTGACCGGCTCGACGCGCAAGCTGCGCGAAGCCCAGGAGCGGCGGGCATGAGCGCGGTGCGCGCGGCGGCCGCCGCGACAAAGCCGGAGTGGCAGCTGAAGCTGTACGTGGCCGGGCACACGTCCAAGTCGATGGCGGCGCTCGACAACCTGAAGCACATCTGCGAGACCCACCTCGCGGGCCGCTACTCGATCGAGGTGGTCGACCTGCTGGTCAACCCGCAGCTCGCGGCCGGCGACCAGATCCTCGCGGTGCCGACGCTGGTGCGCAAGGTGCCCGAGCCGATGCGCAAGATCATCGGCGACCTGTCGAACGAGGAGCGCGTGCTGGTCGGCCTCGACGTGCGGCCCTTGCGATGACGCAGGACACCCGCGCGCCGGACCTCGTCGACCTGCGCCTCTACGTCACCGGCGCGACGCCGGCCTCGGCGCGCGCGGTCGTCAACGCGCGGCGTTTCTGCGAAGCCCACCTGGCCGGCCGCTACCGGCTCGAGGTGCTCGACATCGGCGAGCATGTCGAGCAGGCCGCCGAGGACCAGATCGTCGCGGCGCCGACGCTGATCCGGCTGGCGCCGCTGCCGCTGCGGCGCTTCATCGGCGACCTGTCCGACGATGAGCGCCTGCGGCGCGCGTTGGACCCGGTGCGGGTGCTGCCGGCGCTCGGGGGGGCCGGATGAGCGCGGACCCGCACCTGGCGCAGCTGCTGGCCGAGAACGAGGCGCTTCGGCTGCGCCTGGACGAGGCCGACGACACGCTGCGCGCGATCCGCAGCGGCGACGTCGATGCGATCGTCGTCGGCAGCGACGTCTACACGCTCGACAGCGCGAATGCCGCCGACAACAAGCTGCGCCGCGCGGTGCTGTCGCAGATGGAAGACGCGGTGCTGGCGTTCGACGACGGCGGCCACCTGATCTTCATGAACGCCGCCGCCGAGCGGCAGTACGGCCAGAGCGCGTCGGCCCTGCTCGGCCGCAGCGCCGAAGCGCTGTACCGCGAGGTCTGGCCCGACGAGGGGCTGCGCGACGCCTGCCTGCGCGAGCTGCTCGACACCGGCGCCTACCGCGCGCGGCTGCTGCACGTGAAGCGCAACGACGATGCGATGCACGTGGAGTGCACCGTGTCGCGACTGCGCGGCGTGCAGGGAGAGCCGATGGGCCGGCTGTGCGTGATCCGCGACGTCAGCGCGCGCGTCGCGGCCGAGCAGACGCTGATGGCCGCGACGCTCGCGCTGGCGCGCCGCGAACGCGAGTTCGCGACGCTGGTCGAGAACTCGCCCGACATCTTCGCGCGCATCGACCGCGGGCTGCGCCATGTCTACGTCAGCCCGGTCGTGCAGCGCCACCTCGGCATCGCGCCGTCGGCGATGCTGGGCAAGACCTTCGGCGAGCTCGGGCTGCCGCCGGCGCTGTGCGCGCAATGGAACGGCGCGCTGAAAGAGGTGTTCGCGACCGGCCGGCTGGTGCGGCTGAACTACACGATGCGCGGCCCGGTGCCGGGCGAGCGCTTCTTCAATGCGCGGCTGATGCCGGAGTTCGGCGACGACGGCGGCGTCGAATCGGTGCTGGTGATCGCCTCCGACGTGACCGAGCAGGCGCAGATCGATGCCGCCTTCCACGAGAGCCAGGCGCGGCTGCAGTTCACGCTCGCGTCGGCGCGCATCGGCGAATGGGAACTCGACCTTGCGAGCGACACCGCACGCACCTCGCTGCGCCACGACCGCTGCTTCGGCTACGACGAACCGGTCGGCCAATGGGGCAGCCGGGTGATGCTGTCGCATGTGCACCCGGCCGACCGCGAACGGGTGGCGGCGCTGTTCCGGACCAGCGAGGCGACGCACCAGGACCTGCATTTCGAGGCCCGCGTGCTGTGGCCCGACGGCTCGCTGCACTGGATCGAGGCGCATGGCGTGTTCTACGCCGGCGAGGGCGACGCGCACGGCGCTGGCGGCCGGCTGCTCGGCATCATTGCCGACATCACCGACCGCAAGCTGGCCGAAGAGGCGCTGCACGACAACGACCGCCGCAAGGACCAGTTCCTCGCGACGCTTGCGCACGAGCTGCGCAACCCGCTGGCGCCGATCCGCAATGCGCTGCAGATCATGCAGCGCAGCCCGGGCGCAGTGGCGCAGGCGCATGCCCGCGACGTGATCGAGCGGCAGATCGGCCAGATGGTGCACTTGGTCGACGACCTGCTCGACGTCAGCCGCATCAGCCAGGGCAAGCTCGAGCTGCGGCGCACGCGCGCCGACCTGGCCGAGGTGCTGAAGACCGCGGTCGAGACCAGCCGCCCGCTGATCGATGCCGGGCGGCACGAGCTGCGCGTGCAGCTGCCGCCGGCCGGCGAGCTGTGCGTCGACGGCGACACCACGCGGCTGTGCCAGATCGTCGCGAACCTGCTGAACAACGCCGCGAAGTACACGCCGGAGGGCGGCACGATCGAACTGTCGGCGTGGCGAGAGGAAGGGCGCAATGGCAAGCTGGAGCGCGGCGACCCGGAGAACGGCGAAGCGGTGATCGCGGTGCAGGATTCCGGCGTCGGGCTGGCGCCCGAGATGCTGCCGCGGGTGTTCGACATGTTCGCGCAGGTCGACCGCTCGGTCGCGCGGGCGCAGGGCGGGCTCGGCATCGGGCTCGCGCTGGTCCGCCAGCTGGTGGAGATGCACGGCGGCAGCGTCGAGGCGCACAGCGACGGCGTCGGCAGCGGCTGCCGCTTCGTCGTGCGCCTGCCGCTGCTGGCGGCAACCTGGCCGGCGTCCGCGCCAGCCGCGGCGCTGCGTGCGCCGGTCGCCTCGCCGGCGCCGGTGGCGGTCCACACGCCGGCCGCGGCGGACGACAGGCTGCGGGTGCTGGTCGTCGACGACAACATCGACAGCGCCGAAAGCCTGGCCGAGGTGCTGGAGATGGGCGGGCACGAGGTGCGGGTCGCGCACGACGGCCCGTCGGCGCTGGCCGCGGCCGGCGAGTTCCGGCCGCACGCCATCGTGCTCGACATCGGCCTGCCGGGCTTCACCGGCCACGAGGTGGCGCTGCGCATCCGCGCGGAGGACTGGGGCCGCTCGATGCACCTGATCGCGTTGAGCGGATGGGGCCAGGCCGAAGACCGGCAGCGCTCGCGCGAAGCCGGCTTCGATGCCCACTTCGTGAAGCCGGTCGACCTGGACGAGCTGGAGGCGGTGCTGCAACAGACGCGGCCGGTGGCGGCCGCGGGCTGAACGGACGGCGGCTCAGCCGTCGGTCGCGGGGCTGTCGGCGCTCGCGCCGCCGCGGGCCTGGCGGCCGTCGCGGGTGATCACCGAGAAGCGGCCGTCGGATTCCATGAAGGCCGTGCGCACCTCGGCCAGGTTGCTGACGCCGTTCTGCCGCAGCTGCGACTGCAGGTCGTCCAGCGTCAGGAATTCTTGCCGCAAGTTGCGGTGCAGCACGCGGCCGTGGCGCACCAGCAGCAAAGGCGGCGGCTCGGCGAAGCGGCGCACGCTGTCGAAGCGGTACGAGGCCCAGTCGAGCGCCCAGTTCCACCCCATCAGCGTGAGTACCAGCACGCAGCCTTCGGCCACCGTCTCGTAGCCGCCGGCCATCGCGTTCTGCGACGCATCGGCGATCAGCACGACCAGCAGCACGTCGGCAATCCCGACCGACCCGACATCGCGCCGCAGCACGAAGCGGAACATCAGGAACAGGAACCAGTAGATCAGCGTCCCCCGCACGACGAGTTCGAGCGGCGAGACGTGGAAGCTGAACAGGTCCATGGCGGCGTGCGCGGCGGCCGGTCAGTGCGTGCCGTCGAGGCGCGCCAGCAGTTCGTCCTTGCGGGCCTGCAGCTGCTCGCCGAGATCCTTGCGGTCGAGCTTCGGCCGCACCTTCGGGAACAGCTCGTTCTGCTCTTCCTTCACATGGTGGTCGATGTACTCGCCGAGCACCTTCACCTTGGCGTCGTACAGGTCGTCGTCGGGCGAGCTCGACTGCAGCTGGGCGATCAGGTCCTTCGCGCTGGCATGTTCGACGGTGGCCTCGTCGAGCAGGTCGTCCTTCTCCTGCAGCACGTCGCGGCAGGCCGGGTAGAAGATTTCCTCCTCGATCTGCGCATGCACCGTCAGCTTGTTGCAGATGTCGAGCGCGAGCGCTTCGCGTTCGTCGGCCGGGGCTTCGGCTTTCGCAAGCTTCTCGTACTCGGCGAACAGCTTCTTCACTTCGGCATGGTCGGCGCGCAGCAGCTTGATCGCATCCGCCGCGGGCGCCTTGCGGGTGCGCGGTGCGGCGTGCGAGCGGCTCGACGTGTGGGTGGTGGCGTGGTTGGTGGGCATGAAAAGCACTCCTTGGCGATGGCTGGGATGAAGGGATGAACGCCCTCAATCTACGCACTTCAATGGCGTGCGCTGTAGGAGAAGGGCGCGAGTCGCGGTGCGATGTGAGCACCCCCCTTCGGGTACGTCGATTGCCCTGTCACGGCGCAGCGCGATCCTCTGCACCGCACGTCGCGGTGTGCCCGTGCTGCCCTGCAGGAGATCGACATGAGCAAGCCCACGCAGACCCCGGACCCGGCGTCGTCCGGCACGAAGGCGCGCAGCATCCACGATGCCGGCAGCCCCGACAGCAAGAAGGGTCCGAAGCCCGCCACCAACCCGGACGGCAAGACGCCGGCCGAGCTGCCATCGGCCGAGGCGAGCAAGGCGAGCCTGCACAAGCCGGCGCCGCCCGACCTGCAGGCCACCAAGCCGCGCCACACACCTTGACGGCGGTGACCACCATGAAGGACCAGACCCTCGAAGCCTGCCTGGCCGCGTGCCAGGCCTGCGCCACCGCCTGCCTGCACTGCGCCGTCGCCTGCCTCGCCGAGCCCGACCCGGCGTCGATGCGGCGCTGCATCGCGCTGGACCTCGACTGCGCCGACGCCTGCCGGCTGACCGCCGCCTACCTCGCACGCGACAGCAGCCACCTGGGCGACGCCTGCGAGCTGAGCGCGCACTTGTGCCGCGTGTGCGGCGACGAATGCGCCCGGCACCCGATGGACCATTGCCAGGCCTGCGCGCAGGCCTGCCGCGCGTGCGCCCAGGCCTGCGAAGCCCTCGCGGGCCGCGGCCACCTCTGACTTTTCTGCGAGCACCCATGCCCAAGACACCCCCGAAGACCTCCGCCGGCAAGCGCCGCCCGATTCCGCCGAGCCCGGCCGGCCAGGAGCGCCAGGCCGTCGAAGTGCAGGCGCTGGCCGCGGCGATTCCGTTCAATGTCAACAAGCCGAACGAGATCGGCCGCGACAACGCGATCGCGCCGCCGGTCGGGCAGCGCAGCCAGCGGGCGTCGGTGTCGACCGGCGCCGGCACGCTGAGCGAAATCAACGACACCGGCAAGACCGGCGACGGCGGCGACGACGCGCCGTCGCACGACGGCTTCGGTTCGCTGCAGCGCGTGCGCGCGGATGCCGGCGGCGAGGTGCTGACGACCAACCAGGGCGTCGCGGTCGGCGACAACCAGAACTCGCTGAAGGCGGGGCTGCGCGGCCCGGCGCTGCTCGAGGACTTCATCCTGCGCGAGAAGATCACGCACTTCGACCACGAGCGCATCCCGGAGCGCATCGTCCATGCGCGCGGTTCGGCGGCGCACGGCTTCTTCGAGTGCTACAAGCCGCTGACGAAGCTGACGCGCGCCGCGCCGTTCGCCGAGGCCGGCAAGCGCACGCCGGTGTTCGTGCGCTTCTCGACCGTGGCCGGCGAACGCGGCTCGATCGACACCGCGCGCGACGTGCGCGGCTTCGCGGTCAAGTTCTACACCGACGAAGGCAACTGGGACCTGGTCGGCAACAACATCCCGGTGTTCTTCATCCAGGACGCGATGAAGTTTCCCGACCTGGTCCATGCGGTGAAGCCCGAGCCGCACCACGGCATGCCGCAGGCGGCATCGGCGCACGACACCTTCTGGGATTTCGTGTCGCTGATGCCGGAGTCGACCCACATGCTGATGTGGGCGATGTCCGACCGTGCGATCCCGCGCAGCTTCCGGATGATGCAGGGCTTCGGCGTGCACACCTACCGCTTCGTCAATGCGCGCGGCGAGAGCAGCTTCGTCAAGTTCCACTGGAAGCCGCTGCTCGGCACCCATTCGCTGGTGTGGGACGAGGCGGTGAAGATCGCCGGTGCCGATGCCGACTACCACCGCCGCGACCTGTGGGAAGCGATCGAGTCGGGCGAGTACCCCGAATGGGAGCTCGGCGTGCAGGTGTTCAGCGAAGCGCAGGCCGAATCCTTCAGCTTCGACGTGCTGGACGCGACCAAGCTCATCCCGGAAGAGCTGGTGCCGTTGCAGCCGGTCGGGCGCATGGTGCTGAACCGCAACCCGGACAACTTCTTCGCCGAGACCGAGCAGGTCGCGTTCTGCGTCGCGCATGTGGTGCCGGGCATCGACTTCAGCAACGACCCGCTGCTGGCCGGGCGCATCCATTCGTACGTCGACACGCAGATCTCGCGGCTGGGCGGGCCGAACTTCCACGAGATCCCGATCAACGCGCCGCTCGCGCCGGTGCACAACCACCAGCGCGACGGGCTGCACCGGCAGACGGTGAACCGCGGGCGCGTCGCGTACGAGCCGAACTCGCTCGGCGGCGGCTGCCCGTTCCAGGCCGGTGCCGCCGGCTTCGTGTCGTTCCCGCAGCCGGTCAACGGCGAGAAGCTGCGCGGCAAGCCCGAGAAGTTCGCCGACCACTACACGCAGGCCACGCTGTTCTACGCCAGCCAGACGCCGGTCGAGCAGGCGCACATCGTCGGCGGCTTCCGCTTCGAGCTGAGCAAGGTGACGGTGCCGGCGGTGCGCGAGCGCATGGTGGCGTCGCTGCTGAACGTGTCGAAGCCGCTGGCGAAGGCGGTCGCCGACGGTCTTGGCATGCCGCTGCCGCCGCCGTTGCCGCGCGCGCTGCCGAAGCCGGGGAAGCCGGAGGTCACGGTGTCGCCGCCGCTGTCGCTGAAGGCGCGGCCGGGCGACGGCAGCATCCGCACGCGCCGCATCGCGCTGCTCGCGGCGCACGGTGTCGCCGGCAAGCCGATCGCGAAGTTGATGGCCGCGCTGCTGAAGGCGGGGGCGGTGGCGACCGTGGTCGCGCCGCGCATCGGCGCGGTGACCACGTCGGACGGTGAACCGCTGATCGCGACCGGGTCGATCGAGAACTCGCCGCCGGTGCTGTTCGACGCGGTCGTGCTGCCCGACGGCGCGAAGGGCGTCGAGGTGCTGCTCGGGCTCGGGCAGGCGCTGGAGTACGCGACGCTGACGTGGCGGCACGGCAAGACACTGCTGGCGCTCGGCGCCGGTCGCGCATTGATCGAGAAGGCGGACGTGCCGACGTCTCTGGGCGACGGGTCGCCGGACCCGGGCGTGCTGTTCGGCAACGGCGACGACAGGACGGCCCAGGCCTTCATCGCCGCGGTGGCGAAGCACCGGCATCCGCAGCGCGAAGGGGACCCGCCGCGCGTTTGAACCGCAGCCCGGATCGGCATCCGGGCTATTTGGGCCGGGGCGGCGTCAACGCGGCATCGGGCTGGCTCGAGCTGCCGGTGCGCAACTGCGCGACCGCCGCCAGCACCGCCCGCGCGACGTTGCGCGTCTCCTGCTGGAACGCGGTGTCGGCGTCCAGCGTGTCGTGGCTGTTGTAGTACGGCTCGTAGTAGCCAAGGTAGCGGGCCAGCCGCGCACCGTCGCCGGCATCGACCAAGCCCATCCAGTCGAGCCAGTCGGCCAGCGCGTGCCGCTGCTGCTCGACGCCGGCCACGTCGCCATGCACCACCAGCCCGTAGACGCGGCCGGCGAGGTGCTTCGGAAAGTCCCAGCCCTTTTCCTCGATCGCCTTCGCCTCGGCCGCCTTCTTGCCGTGCGTGCTGGTCGGGTCCGGGTTGCCGCCGTCCGCGCAGACCATCCGGTCGATCATCAGCTTCAGCGGGCTCGGCGACTGGTACCAGTAGGTCGGCGCGACCAGCACGACGCCGTGCGCGCTGACCCAGCGCTCGTAGATCTCGGCCATCCAGTCGCTGGCCTGGTCCAGCGCGTGGTTCGGGTAGCAGCTGCACGGCCAATGGCACAGCGGCATCGCGGTGCCGACGCAGCCCTTGCACGGGTGAATGCGGCGGCCGTACTCCGAGGTCACCAGGCTCAGGTCCAGCAGGTCGGCATCGACGCCGCCGCGTTCGATCTCCTCGCAGACCAGGCGGCTCAGGCGCCAGGTCTTCGACACCTCGCCGGGGCAGGTGCCGTCGTTGCGCGAACTGCCGCACACCACCAGCACGCGCGAGCGCGTGCCGGGGTTTGCCCAGTTCGCCTGCGCGTCCTTCAGCCGTTGGTGGGTGTCGAGCCATTCCACCGCGGTGTCGTAAGCGGGGTCTGCGAACCCCGGGCCTGCCGGCCGCGTGACCGGCGACTTGCGGCCTTCGTCGACCGCGCACCAGGCGATTGCCTCGAGCCGGGCGATCGCGTCGCGCTCGCCGTCGTAGGCCGGATCGACCCAGCGCTGCCGGAAGCGCCGGCCGAACTCGTCGCGGGTCAACGGCGTGTCGGCCTGGCCGGTGCGGACCGTCGTCATCTCGGCGGACGGTCAGTGAAAGAACAGCGCGATCAGGATGATGATCGGGATCGGCACGCCGAGGAAGAACAGCAGCAGGGATCGCATCGGTGTCTCCAGTGGTGGATGAAGGGTGGGCGAACGGTGCTCACAGGTCGCGCTGGCGGCCGCCCCAGGTCGCGAAGAAGCTGGCGACGAAGGCGCCGGCCAGCAACGAGATGAACAGCCACAGCGACGCATACGCCGAGGCCTTGCGCGCGCGGTCGGCCGCGTCGCGCGCCCGGCCCTGGGCGTCGTTCAGCGCGGTCTGCAGCCGGGTGTAGGTGTCGGTGACGCGCTTCTCGGCATCGGCCTGCGACAGGCCGGTGCGCTGCGCGACCAGCTGGCCCAGGTAGCGGGTGTCGTCGAGCGGCAGCGTCGGCGCGCGGCCGCTGGCGGCGAAGATGCGGCCGACCTCGGCCAGCGGCGGCGCCTCGGTCGTGGCCGGTGCGGTGGTGGCCGACGGATCGCGGCGGAACAGCGCATCGGCGTGGTAGCCGACCGGGTCCGGCGTTGCGCCGGCCGGCGCCATCGCGACCGCCGATGCGGCGCCCATCGCTCCCGCTGCAGCGGCTGCCGCACCGCCGGCCTTCGCGCCGGTGCCGACGATGCCGCCGATCGCGCTGCCGAGCATCGCCGCGGTCGCCAGCGACGCGACCGCCCACGCGAGGAAGCCGTGCGCGGTGTCGCGGAAGTAGATCTCGTCGCCGGCGGTGTCGGCCCAGCGGGTGCGCAGGCGGCCCGCCAGGTAGCCGCCCATGCCCGACGCGGCGATCTGCGTCAGCGTGATCCACAGGATGCTGCCGACGCCGAAGGTGCTCGCGCTGACGCCGTCGCGCGCCCACGGCGAGACCGCCGACAGGCCGAGCCCGACGCCCAGGATCAGCAGGATCAGCGACAGCGCCGCGGCGCCGGCCGCACCGGCGAGCACCGCGCCCCACGACACCGCGCTGCGGCTGCCGTCGGCGGCCACCGCGACGGCCGCGGGCGCGAGAGAGGGAATGGCACGCCGGCCGGCGGGGCCGTCTTGAATGCCGACGCTGGCGACGTCTTGGTAGGCCATGGGTTCTGTCTCCTGGGTGGGCTGGCAGCACTGCTGCGACTGCGATGCCGCGATGGTCGGCGTGCAGCGAGCCGCAGTGCGTCGGACTGCGATGGCACGCGCTGTAGGAATAGGGCGCGATCCGCTGCTGCACGGCAGCACGGCAATTACAGTGGCTGCAACCCAGGAGCCCGTCATGTCGAAACGCCAACGCAGCACGCTTGCGCAACGCAGTGCCGAACTCGCCTTTGCGGTGCCGCCGGTGATGGCGCACCGCATCGCCCGCATGGCGCTGGCCGGCGCGGCCCCGTCCGAACGCGACCGCCGCGAGTTCACCCGCATGGGCGCCGAGAAGACCGCCGCGTTCCAGCAGTCGTGGATCGCGATGGCGATGCAGGGCTGGCGCGCACAGCAGGCCTTCGCGCTGTTCTGGTGGCGCGCCTGCCTGTCGCCGTGGGGGCCGCCGTCGGCACAGGCGATCGGCACGCAGCTGCAATCGGCCGCGCTCGGCGTGCTCGGCCATGGCCTCGCGCCGGTGCACCGCACCGCGGTCGCCAACGCGAAACGCCTGTCTCGAACCCGCCTGCGCTGACGATGGACGCCTTGCCGATCGCGCTGTCGTTGATGCTCGGCGCGCTGCTGCCGGGCGCGGTCTGGCTCGGCTGGTCGCTGCATTGCAGCCGTCGGCTGCACCGCAACGAACTGGCCGAGCGACGACGCACCGCCCAACTGCTGGCCGATGCCGAGGCGCGGCATGCCGAGCTGCAGGCGCGGCTCGAAGCCCGCGTCGCCGCGCGCACCGAAGCGCTGCAGGCCAGCGAGGCCCGCATGCGCACCATCTTCTCGACCAGCTTCCAGTACCAGGGCCTGCTGGCGCTCGACGGCACCCTGCTCGATGCCAACGAGACCTCGCTGCGCGGCATCGGTGCGACGCTCGAGCAGGTGCTCGGCCGGCCGTTCTGGGATTCGCCGTGGTTCGCGCGCACGCCGGGCATGCCCGAGACGGTGCGGCTGGCGGTGCAGGCCGCGGCCCAGGGCCACAGCCGGCGCCAGGAGATGCGCCTGCTGCTGCCGGCCGGCTGGCGGCAGTTCGATTTCGCGGTGCGGCCGGTGCACGACCGCGACGGCGCGGTGGTCGCGATCGTGCCGGAGGCGATCGACATCACCGAGCGCCACCAAGCGGAAGAGCGGCTGCGGCAGGCGCAGAAGATGGAAGCCGTCGGGCAATTGACCGGCGGCGTCGCGCACGACTTCAACAACCTGCTGCAGGTGATCTCGGCCAACCTGCACCTGGTGTCGCGGCTGACGCGCGACGACGTGAAGGTGATGCAGCGGCTGGACAGCGCGACCGAGGCGGTGCGCCGCGGGGCCAAGCTGGCGAGCCAGCTGCTGGCGTTCGGCCGGCGCCAGGCGCTCGCGCCGCGGGTGGTCGACGTGGGCCGCTTCATCACCGGGCTCGAGGACCTGGTGCGCCGCTCGATCGGCGAGGGCGTCGAGGTCGAGGTGATCGTGTCCGGCGGGCTGTGGCACACCTTCGTCGACCCGACGCAGATCGAGAACGCGCTGCTCAACCTGGCGATCAACGCCCGCGACGCGATGGACGGCAATGGCCGGCTGACGATCGAGGTCGGCAACGCCTTCCTGGACGACGACTACGTGCGCGGCCAGCCTGACGTGAAGCCGGGCCAGTACGTGATGCTGGCCGTCACCGACACCGGCTGCGGCATGACGCCGCAGGTGCTGTCGCAGGTGTTCCAGCCGTTCTTCTCGACCAAGCCGGCCGGCAGCGGCACCGGGCTCGGGCTGTCGATGGTCTACGGCTTCGTGCGGCAGTCGGGCGGCCACGTGAAGATCTACAGCGAGCCGGGGCAGGGCACGACCGTCAAGGTCTACCTGCCGCGCGCGCACGACGCCGACGCCCTGGCCGACGCGGCGCCCGACCCGGCCGCCGCCGGCGACGCCAGCGGCGGCGCCGAGACGGTGCTGGTGGTCGAGGACGACGCCGCGGTGCGCCGCGCCACCGTCGAGATGCTGCAGGAGCTCGGCTACCGGGTGCTGAAGGCGAGCGATGCCGACCAGGCGCTGGTCGTGATCGACGACGCGGTGGCGCACCATGCGGCGATCGACCTGCTGTTCACCGACGTCGTGATGCCCGGCCGCCTGAAGAGCCCGGAACTCGCCGACAAGGCGCGCGAACGGTTGCCCGGCATCGCGGTGCTGTTCACGTCGGGCTACGCGCAGAACGCGATCGTGCACGGCGGCCGGCTCGACCCCGGCGTCGAGCTGTTGCCCAAGCCATACAGCGCGCGGGCGCTGGCGAGCAAGGTGCGGGCGGTGCTGGACCACGGCGCGCGCATGGCGCAGTGACGATCCGCGGCACCCTGGAACAAGAAGTGTCCGCTGTCCGACAGGATCGGCACCTGACAGTTTTTGAACGACAGGTGCACGCCGTGTCGATGGCCGGCGCAAACGCAGCGCCGGCGCGGCCCGGCCGCAAGCGAGGGCTGACAAATCGCGCGCTGCGCCGGCGCGCCGGCATGGACCGCTTCTTGCCATTCCCCGGCATCGCGCCGCGCAGCGGCGCTCCTCCGGGATGGAAACGATGTCTTCCAGGAAGCCTGGTGCCGAGGATGCGGCACCCTTGTTCCAGCGACTGTGGTCTCGCATCGGCGGTGCGCCGCTGCGAAACGATCCGGATGCCGCGGCGCCTTCGACGATGCAGCACTCCGGCTTCACGTCCGCCGGCGCGTGGGCCGACACCGTGATCGACGACGACCGGCGCACCGCGCCCACCGATGATGCGAACAATGGCCTTTCGTGATGTCCTCTCCCGTGACGCGCGCCCCCGCGACGATGCCGCTGCTTCGTTCCTCGACGACTTCGGCGATTTCAATCACAGTGGGCGTGTCGTCGACGACGGCCTGCCCCCCACCGAAGCCGCGCCACTGGCCGCTGCGCCGTGGCAGTTCGAGATGGGCGACACCGCGTCGCGCCGCATCGACACGCGCGACCCGATGGAGCCTTTGCGCTTCGACGGCATGGTGCTGCGACCCTGGACGCGCGACGACGCCCGGGCGATGGCCGAAGCGGCCCGCGAATCGACCGGCACGATCGGCCGCTGGATGGATTGGTGCCACCCCGGCTACGGCGTGCGCGACGCGATCGACTGGGTCGATGTCTGCGCCGACAGCCTGGCCCAGGGGCAGGCCTGCGAATTCGGGCTGTTCGACGAGCGCAGCGGCCGGCTGGTCGGCGGTGCCGGGCTCAACCAGTTCAACACGGTCCACCGCGTCTGCAACCTCGGCTACTGGGTCCGCCAGTCGGCCCAGGGGCAGGGCATCGCGACCCGCGCCGCGCGTTCGCTGGCCAGCTATGGTTTCAGCGCGCTGGGTTTCCAGCGCATCGAGATCGTCGTCGCCGAAGGCAACGAAGCCAGCCTTGCGGTCGCCCGCAAGCTCGGCGCGCAGTTCGAATGCCTCGCGCGCAACCGGCTGGTGATCCGCGGCAACCCGGTGTCGGCCTGGGTGCACTCGCTGGTGCCGTGAAGGCATGACGACCCCTCGCCCGGCGGGTACGCCGGAGGGGTGCGGGCCGGCTTGGCGCGGCCCGGCGCTCGGCCCTACGGAACCGCGGCGTAGGCGCCCGTGCCTTCGGGCCACGGCGTCAGCACCTCGGCACCGTCCTCGGTCACCGCGACCATGTGCTCCCACTGCGCCGACAGCGAGCGGTCGCGGGTGACCACCGTCCAGCCGTCGGCCAGCGTGCGCGTGCCGGCCTTGCCGGCATTCAGCATCGGCTCGATCGTGAACACCATGCCCGGGACCAGCCGCAAGCCCTGTCCGCGCTGGCCGTAGTGCGCCACCGTCGGCTCGTCGTGGTAGATGCGGCCGATGCCGTGGCCGCAGTACTCGCGCACGACGGTGAAGCCCTCGCGCTGGGCCACCGTCTGGATCGCGTGGCCGACGTCGCCGAGCGTCGCGCCCGGCCGCACCGCGAGGATGCCGGCGCGCATCGCCTCGTAGGTGGTGTCGACCAGTCGTTGCGCGAGCGGCGAGACCTGGCCGACGACGAAGCTGCGGCTGGTGTCGCCGTACCAGCCGTCGCGGATCACCGCGACGTCGATGTTGACGATGTCGCCGTCGCGCAGCACCTCGTCGGCCGACGGGATGCCGTGGCACACCACCTCGTTGACCGAGGCGCAGATCGTCTTCGTGTAGCCGTGGTAGCCGATGTTGGCCGGCACCGCCTTCTGCACCTCGACGATGTGGTCGTGGCACAGCCGGTCGAGCTCGCCGGTGCTGATGCCGGCCTTCACGTGCGGCGCGATCATCCGCAGCACGTCGGCGGCCAGTGCCCCGGCGGCGCGTGCCATCGCGAGGTCGGCGGCCGGGTGGATCTTCACGGAGCGGGCGGGGCGGTTCATCGGGCGGCCCTGCGCGGCGTGCGGGCGGCGACCGGGGCCGCCGGTCTCGCCGGCACCGGCTTCACGAACGACAGCCCGGGCTCGTTCGACTGCGCGGCGCGCAACATCAACTGGCAGATGTCGCCGTAGCTCAGCGCGGGGTGCAGCTCGGCCAGCATGCCGACGCGCATCCAGTGCTCGGCCTGCGCATTGATCGAACGGCTCAGCGCGTCGCTCGCGCTGCGCAGGTTGTCGTGCATCTGGTCTGAAATCTTGACGATTCCCATGGTGTGCGATCTGGAGGTGTGTTGTATGAAACGTATATGGTTCGTATATTAGCAGACGCCGGCGGGCGGTGGATGCGGGGGTGGTCCGAAGTCGCACTTCGGCCGACTGCGCCGCGATGGCAAGGCGCAGAAGTACATGTCTCCCGTGGGCGGCCCGGCGCCGCACTCGAACAATCGGGCCTTTTGGCACCGGTCGCAGGGGATCACATGGGACATCGTTCGAGACGGCTGATGGCGATGGGGATGGCGGCGCTGCTCGGCGCCTGCGGTGGCGGAGGCGGCGGCAGCAGCAGCACGGCGGCCGACGCGGGCGGTGGCGGCGGCACGACCCCCACGCCGGTCCCGACCGTCGCGGCCGGCTGGTGGACCGGCAGCACCGCCGACCACCGCGCGCTGACCGGCCTGGTCTTCGCCGACGGCAGCTTCAGCCTCCTCTATTCCGCACAGGACGCGCCCGACTCGGTGGCCGGCCTGGTGCAAGGCAGCGGCGCCGGCGTCGACGGCGCGTTCGCGTCGACCGATGCGATCGACTTCCGGCTCGCCGACGGCACGGTCGCCGCCACGCCGTTCAGCGCCACCGCCGTCACGCAGCAGCGC
The DNA here is from genome assembly GCF_012275445.1 of Rhizobacter sp. SG703. Lineage (GTDB taxonomy): Bacteria > Pseudomonadota > Gammaproteobacteria > Burkholderiales > Burkholderiaceae_C > Rhizobacter. The sequence continues at coordinate 478,998 of NZ_JAAZQK010000005.1, forward strand.
TTCGACGGCAGCCTGTTCGACGACGGGCTCGGCTTCACGACCACCTTCAACCCCGCTTTTGCACGCACTGCCGCGCTCGAAGACGTGGCCGGCCCCTACGATGCGCAGGCGGCGCGGCCCGATGACAGCCTGGCGGCCACGCTGTCGATCGACGCGCGAGGCGTGCTCACCGGCAGCGGCACCGGCTGCCGCATCGACGGCTCGCTGGTGCCGCGCAGCGATGCGAACGCCTACGGCATCGTGCTCGCGCTCAGCGGCGACGACTGCGCCTCCGACGGGCTGGCGTTCAGCGGCATCGCGCTCTTCGATGCCGACACCCGCACGCTGTACGTGATGGCGCCGAACGCCGACCGCAGCGACGCGCTGGTGGTCCGCGCCGCCCGCTCCGACTGACGCCCAGGGGGCGACACGCCCGCGGCCCGATAGACTCCGCGCGGCCTGTCCGAGTCCGGAGAACCCCATGCCCCCGCGAAACGAAGCCGACGGCTTCCTGCCCCGCATCCAGATCGTCACCGCCACCCGGCGCTACCGGCTCGGCGGCCCCGGCACGGCGCCGGACCCGGCGCTGCGCGCCCGCACGCTGGCGAACGAGGCAATGCGCTGGAGCTACGTGCTGCGCAGCCGCGAGCGCTGGCGCGACATGCCCGACGTGGCCGACCGCCACCAGGCCGATGCCACCGCGACGCTGAATGCCTTCGGGCTGGGCGACGAGGCGCTGCGCGAGATCGCGCAGGCCGGCCGCGCCGTCGTGACGATGCCGTTCGAGACCGAGAGCGTCGGCTGGGAGGGCCGCATCTTCCCGTGGGAGTTCGTGCTGTCGCGTGCGACGCGTCGCTACCGGCGCGCGGGCGGGGCCGCGGCCTCGGGCGGACACGGCCTGACGGTGATGCGCCACCTCGACCTCGCCGAGCGTCCGCCGTTGCCGGTGCGCCGCATGGACGGCCGGGTGCTGGTCGTGCAGAGCCTGCCCGGCGCGCTGGCGCAGGCCTATGACGCCACCGACGAGACCGAGCGCGTGCGCCGCGCCTTCGGGCTGCACGGCGACGACCCGCGCTGGCGCGTGGCCGTCAACCCGACGCTGGGCGAGCTGACCGCGCTGTGCGCGGCGTTCCGGCCGGAGGTGGTGCATTTCTGCGGCTTCGACAACCACGAAGGCATCGCGCAGCTGGCCAACAGCGCCGGCACCGATGTCGCGGTGACGCTGCGCGACGAGCGGCGCAGCGCCGCCGACTGGCAGCGCGACGACAAAGGCGTGGTCGACGGCTGCCTGATGCGGCGCAGCGACGGCCTGCCGGTGATGGTGGCGCCGCCCGAGCTGGCGCATGCGCTGACCGGCGGCGGTCGCCACCGCCCGTTCTTCGTCGGCCTGAACCTGTGGAACTCGGCAGCCCGCATCGCTCCGCAGCTGCTGCCGGCCGGCGTGCTGGCCGCGATGGGTTTCCAGGATGCATTCGACGACGCGCTGGCCGGCTACTTCTTCGAGACGCTGTATGCGCAGCTCGCGGCGCAGGCGTGGAACCTGCCGGTCGCGTTCGAGCAGGCCTGGGCCGCGACGCGCTCGCAGGTCGACCTGGTGCCCGGCACCGGCATCGCGCTGTGGGCGCGGGCGCCGCTGGTCGCGCAGCGCAGTGCACCGCACCTCGCCCGGCCGGCGGCGGCCGCGGCCGCGCGTGTGCCGTCGGTGTCGCGCGCCTTGTTGCGCGCCGTCGTCGAACCGCGCACCGAATTCAACTACGCCGAGCTGCACAACCAGGGCGACCCCGCCGAGAAGCGCAGCGCGCTGTTCCACCGCTTCGAGCTGCGCGGCGCGGTCACGCAACCGCCGACGCGGGCGCAGGTGCTGGTCGAGCTGAACTGCGGCATCGAACGCGCACGCTACGAGGCCGAGATCGAGCTGACGCAGGAGCGCACCAGCCTCGGCGCGCGCATCAAGATGCCGCTGACCGCGCGGCTGATGCGCTCGGTCTCCGAAGCGGTCGTCAGCAGCCTGTTCGTGCAGGTGGTGGTCGGCGGCCGGGTGATCCACAAGGACACCTACGCGATGCGGCTGATGCCGGTCGACCAGTGGCTGGACAACAGCACCAGCGGCGTCTGGCTGCCGTCGTTCGTGCTGCCGCGCGACCCGGCGGTCGAGCGCGCGATCACGCTCGCGCAGCGCTACGTGCGGGTGATCCGCGACGACCCGAGCGCCGGCTTCGAGGGCTACCAGTCGTCGTCGTCCGCCGACCCGGCCAGCCTCGAGAACGTCGACCTGCAGGTCGAGGCGATCTGGTCGGCGCTGCTGCACGAATGGGACCTCGGCTACATCAACCCGCCGCCCACCTACAACCGCGCACTCGATTCGCAGCGCCTGCGCACGCCGAGCGCGGTGCGTGCGGCGCGCATGGGCACCTGCATCGACCTGACGCTGCTGTTCGCCGCCTGCCTCGAGCTGGTCGACATCCACCCGGTGGTGTTCCTGCTCGACGGCCACGCGCTGCCCGGCTACTGGCGCCACCGCGACTACCAGTTCGCGTACCGCGAAGTGATCGAACCGGGCGACGCGATGCCGCCGAGCGACGAGCACCGCAGCGGCTCGCCGGGCGCGCAGACGCGGCCGTGGCGGGCCGGTCGCGCCAGCTACCGCGAGGTGTGGGGGCTGATCCGCGACGGCAAGCTGGCGCCGCTGGAGAGCGTGCGGCTGACCGAGCACTGCGGCTTCCGCGAAGCGCGCGAGGCCGGCGTGCAGGCGCTCAGCGAGCCGCGCGATTTCGATTCGATCCTCGACATCGCGATCGCGCGCGAGCACCAGGTCACGCCGCTGCCGATCGTGGCGCCGGCCGCGCTGGCCCTCGGGGAGCGCGCATGAACGACGCCATCACGACCGGCGATCCGCTGCCGTTCAGCGCCGCACCGTGGGCGGCGGTCGATGCGCGGCTCGGGCTGAGCGAGCCGGCGCCCGCGCAGGCCGCGGCATTGCCGATCTCGATGCGGCGGCGTCGCGGCTTCACGCCGTCGATGGCCGATCCGCGCGCCAGCGTCAGCCTGCGCGACGACGACGGCGTGCTGCGCTGGAACTACGAGCCGCCGGCCGCCCAGGTGCTGCGCGGCCGGTCGCGCCGCGCCGGCGGGTTCGGCTTCGGCGACCTGCTGCAGCGCTTCGAGTACGACGACATCGGGCCGAACCGCGTGGCGCAGTCGCTGGTCGCGCTCGACGCTCGGCTCACGCCGCACCAGGGGCTGCGCCAGTGGGTCGGCGGCGCGCTGGTGCCGGCGCCCGCGCCGCAGCCCGGCGGCGCGCAGCGCACGCTGCTGCTGCTGCACGGCACCTTCAGCAACGGCGACATGTGGTTCGACCAGCTCGGCGCAACGCCGGCCGGCGTTGCGCTGCTCGCGCAGTGGCAGCAGGTCTACGGCGAGCGCATCTTCGCGTTCGACCACCCGACGCTGTCGGTCGCACCGTGGCTGAACGCGCTCGACCTGCAGCGCGCGCTGCGCGGCATCGCCGGGCCGGTCGACGTCGTGTGCCACAGCCGCGGCGGGCTGGTCGCGTCGTGGCTGCTACGGCTCGCGCCGGTGCGGGTGCAGCAGGTGGTGTTCGTCGGCTCGCCGCTCGGCGGCACCAGCCTCGCGTCGCCGTACCGCCTGCGTGCCGCGCTCGACATGCTGGCCAACATCGCGAACGCGCTGTCGCTGGCCGGGCAGGCGGCGAGCACGGTGTTCCCGCTGGCCGCCGGCGCGGCCGGGCTCGCCAAGGTGCTGGGCAAGACGCTGCAGCTCGGCGCGGCGCTGCCGCTGGCCGACGCGGCGGTGGCGCTGGTGCCGGGCCTCGCGAGCCAGCAGCGCGTCAGCGACAACGCCGAGACGCGCGCGCTGTTCGACGACCGCTGGCTGGTGCAGCCGCGCTTCGCGGTGGTGTCGGCCGATTTCGAGCCGAACCTCGGCGAGCCGGCGTGGAAGTTCTGGACGCGCTTCCGCAACCCCGGCCTGCAACTGGCGAGCCTCGGCGCCGACATCGTGTTCCCCGGTGCCAACGACCTGGTCGTCGACACCGGGTCGATGAGCTTCCTCGGCCAGCCGGCGCAGGGCAAGCCGGAGCTGCTGTCGCTCGGCAGGACGGCGACGACCTTCCACACGAACTATTTTCGCGATCCGGCGGTGGTGGCGTTTCTCGCGCGGAAGGCGCAGGGCGCCTGAGGCGTCCCGCGCCGACGGACGGAATCAGGCCCGCGGCTTCTCGATGCCGACGAGCTCCTCCAGCGTCTTCGCATAGTCCACGCACAGCTGCGCCATGGCGGCGAGATCGCCCGCGGCCAGGGCGGCAACCGTCTTGCGCTGGAAATCTCCGATGGCGTCGGCGATGGCGGGCCTGAGGGCCTTGCCATTCGCGAGGCTCAGGATCGCCTGCCCGTCGGCGGCGAGGAACCTGCACCACGTCTTCATGTGCTCGCTCGAGCATTCCCCCTGCCGGACCAACGCTTCGAGCTGGCCCGCGCGTTCCTTGATCCGGGAGCAATACGCCTTCTTCGTGCAAAGTGCCTGCGTGGACGCCTCGTCCACGGGATCCTTGCCGGCGGGCCGTTCGATCCCGACGAGGCTGTCCAGGTGCCGGGAATAGAGACGGCAGGTCTCGGCGACGTGCTGAAGGTCGCCGGCCCGGAAACCGAGGGCGACCACGTTGTCGAACTCGCGCAGCAATGCAGCGATGGCCGCTCGCTGGTGCTTGCCACCGACGCCGGACAGCACGGCCCGGCCGACATCGGTCAGGCGCGTGCACGCGGCGCCGACCTCCGGCCGCGAACCCCGGTCTGCCGCCTGTTTCGCCACCGCTGCGCCGACGCGGATGCTCGCGCACAGTTGCTCCTTCGACGGGATGCGGTCGGCCTTGCTGCCTTCCCAGGTGATGCTTGCGTTGCGACGAGGGCCGGCGAAGCGCTTCGAGACAGCGGGTGCCGCCGCCGGGTCGCCGGCCTGGCCGGGTGGCGGGGGGGCCCCGACGACGTGCTTGGGGGACGGATTGGGTCGGACGAAGGCCATGGCGACTGCTCCTGGGTACTGCACACCGCGAACCGCTCGGGTGATGCAGGCTGAGTCGCGATCGCGACGCGCTGGTTCCGGCCCCAGGACAAACCGCCCGGCCGCCGCGGCAATTTCTGTCATTCCATCGCCAGGGCCCGAGGTGTCGGCTCGGGCAGGCAGCCGATGCCCCGCAGCGTTTCCTCCACCGCCGTGTCCAGCGGCGTGTGCGGCTCTCGGCCCAGCACCGCGACCAGCCGGTCGTTGGCCATGCGCACCGGCTGCTGCCACAGGTAGCGCATCTCCATCAGCTCGCGCAGCGTCGCGACGAACGGCGATGCGAGGCGCAGCAGCCACCACGGCGTGCGCGTGATGCGCGGCGTCTGCCCGGTGCGGCGCGCGACCACGCGCTGCACCGCTTCGGCGATCTGCCGGCCGGTCGCATCCCAGTGCCCGCCGAGGTGGAAGCGCTCGAATGCCGCCAGGCTGTCGCGCCGGCCCAGCAACTCGACCATCGTGCGTGCGACGTCCGGCAGGTAGGCCCATTGGTGGCCCACGCCGGCATCGGCCGGGTTGCTGATGGCCGTCACCGGCTGGCCCGGCTTCAGCATGCCTTGCGACAACCAGCTGTTGCCGAGCTTCGGTCCGAAGAAGTCGCCGGCCCGCACGATCAGCACGCGCGCGCCCTGGCGGCTCGCGGCCTGCAGCCGTTCCTCCATCTGCACGCGGATCGCGCCCTTGCGGGTCTGCGGGTGCTGCGGCGAATCCTCGCGCAGCAGCGGGAACGCATCGGGCCCGAAGTTGTAGACCGTGCCCGGCAGCACGATGGTGGCCCGCTGCGCCAGCGCGGCGGCGATCGTGTTGTCGACCATCGGCAGCACCAGCTCGGCCCAGCGGCGGTAGCCGGGCGGGTTGACCGCGTGCACGATCACCGAGCAGCCGTCGGCGGCGCGCATCACGTCGGCACGCTGCATCGCGTCGCCGCGCAGCCAGGTGATGCCGTCGCGCTGCTGCACCGCGTCGGCGGCGTTGCGCTGCAGTGCGCGCACCGTCCAGCCCGCGTCGCGCAGCTGGCGCGCGACCTCGCCGCCGACGCCGCCGGTCGCGCCCAGCACCAGGGCCGTCCTGTTGCCGCTGTCGATGTTGCCGTTGCTGCCCATGTCGTTCTCCAGAGTGGTGGTACGGGATGGATTCTGCGGAGCTTGGCGTTCCGATGGAATTGCCGAATATCGACGTGACGCTATACATTTGTGAATGACCTCGAACATCGGCTGGGAGCTCTACCGCTCATTCCTCGGCGTGCTGGACGAAGGCTCGCTGTCGGGCGCGGCGCGTGGGCTGGGCATCACGCAGCCGACCGTCGGCCGCCACGTCGCGGCGCTCGAGCAGGCGCTCGGCGTCGTGCTGTTCACCCGCTCGCAGACCGGCCTGTTGCCGACCGAGGCGGCCCGTTCGCTGCGGCCCTATGCCGAGGCCATGCAGAGCACCGCGGCGGCGCTGGAGCGCGCCGCCGGCGGCCAGGGCGCCGACGGCGTCGTCAAGGGCACGGTGCGCATCAGCTGCAGCGACGTGATCGGCGTCGAGGTGCTGCCGCCGGTGCTGGCCGGGCTGCACGAGGCGCATCCGCAGCTGAAGATCGAACTGGTGCTGACCGACAAGCTGCAGGACCTGCTGCGCCGCGAGGCCGACATCGCCGTGCGCATGGTGCAGCCGAAGCAGGAGCAGCTGATCGCGCGCCACATCGGCAACATCGAGCTGGGCCTGCATGCGCACCGCGACTACCTCGCGCGCCGCGGCACGCCGCGCCGGCCCGACGAACTCGCCGGCCACGCGAGCATCGGCTACGACGAGCCGTCGGCCTGGTTGCGCCAGGCCGAGAAAGCCTTGCACGGCCTGCGGCGCGAGGTGTTCACGATGCGCAGCGACAGCAACCTGGCGCAGCTGGCGCTGATCCGCGCCGGTGCCGGCATCGGCATGTGCCAGGTGCCGCTGGCCCGGCGCGACGCCAACCTGGTGCGGCTGCTGCCCAAGCTGTTCGCGTTGCCGCTCGGCACCTGGGTCACGATGCACGAAGACCTGCGCAGCAGCCCGCGCTGCCGGGTCGCGTTCGACGCGCTGGTGGCCGGCCTGTCGGACTACCTCGGCGCGGCCGGGCGCCGACAGCCCGGCCCTAAGCCGGCCCCAAGCCAAACCGCGCGATGATGCAGGCCTGCGCCGCTTGCGACCCGCCACCTTGACCTCGACCGTGCTTCCCGCTCCCGCCGCTTCCTGGCCCCGTGCCGCGCTGCGGCGCCTGCTCGTGCTGTGGCCGACCAAGCTGGTGGGCATCACCGCCGGCATCTCGCTGTTCTTCGTGCTGTATTTCTGGGCCGCGCGCTCGCCGCAGGCCCCGCTGGCCGTGATGCCGGTGCTCGCGATCGACCGCTGGTTCACGCTGCGCGAGGGGCTGCTGCCGGTGTATGCGTCGCTGTGGGTCTATGTGTCGCTCGCGCCGGCGTTCTCGAAGGACGGCGGCGAGTTGCTGCGCTACACGGCGCGGGCCGCGCTGATGAGCGCGATCGGCTTCGCGTTCTACCTGTTCTACCCGAGCGCGGTGCCGGACTTCGGCGTCGACTGGACGCAGTACGGCAGCCTGCAGTTCCTGCGCGCCGGCGACGCATCGCGCAATGCGTTCCCGTCGCTGCACGTCTCCTTCGCGGTGCTGACCTGCCACCTGCTGGCGCGGCAGCTGCGCGAGCTCGAGGTGCCCGTCGTGCTGCGGCTGGCCAACCTGGCCTGGTGCGTCGGCATCGCCTATTCGACGATCGCGATCCGCCAGCATGTCGTGGTCGACGTGATCGGCGGGCTGGTGCTTGGCCTGGTGGTGGCGGCCGTGCCGCTGCGCGAGCCGGCACGCTGATTGCCCGGACCCGGGTCACCGCAACCCGGGAGCGAGCCATGCTGCAGGATGTCCGCATCGTCACCACGTCGATCGCCGTGCCCTGGCAGGTGGTCTACGAGTTCGCACGCCAGCCGTCGCTGCTGCCGCAATGGGCCTCGGGCCTGGCGGCCGGTATCGCCGAGGAAGGCGGGCGCTGGTTCGGCCAGTCGCCGATGGGCCGGGTGCAGATCGAGATGACGCCCGACAACCCGTACGGCGTGCTGGACCATGACGTCACGCTGCCCGACGGCACGGTGTTCCACAATCCGCTGCGCGCGGTGGCCAACGGCGACGGCTGCGAATTGACGTTCACGGTGTTCCGTGCCGTCGGGGCCGACAGCGCGAGCTTCGAGAAGGACTGCGCGCATGTCACCGGCGACCTGCAGGCGCTGAAGCGGCTGCTGGAGAGCGCCGCGCACCGCTGAAGCTCGCGGGGCTCAGCCGTCGCGGGCGGTGGCCTGCTTCAGCGCGAGCCGCAGCTGCTTGCGCCCGTCGGCATTGGTCGCCCGCCATGCTTTCAGCGCGAGCTGCAGGAACTGCAGCTCGGCTGGCGTCAGCCCCTGCGGTTCGTGCGCGGTGTCGAGCCAGCCGGCCGCCTGGGCACGCGCCGCCTCGATCTGCCGCGCCAGCTTGTCGCCGATCGGGCGGCTGCTCTTGATCTGGCTCCACATGCTGGGACTGATCTGCAGCGCCTGCGCGAACAGCTGCTCCATGCCTTTCGGGGCGACGCCGTCGCGCATCTGCTCCTCGGCGAAGCGCTGGAACAGCGTGAGGACGTTCTGTCGGCGCAGCAGGGTGATGTTGTCGGACACGGCGGGCGAGGAAGGCTGCAGGAAAGGGGGCGGCGGGGCAGGAGCGGGATTGTCGCACCGGGGTGAAGAGTCTTTACCGATACGAGGTACGAGAATGCCGACCGAGGAGACCGCATGACCGCCGACACATCACCGCAGGACGCACACCCGATCGCTGCCGACATCCGGGCGGGATCATGGCCAGACTCGCCGCCGTCGAGACCCAGGAAGGGGTGCGTATCCTGTTCGCCTGCGAATCCGGCAGCCGGGGCTGGGGATTGGCGTCGCCCGACTCCGACTACGACGTTCGCTTCATCTTCGTTCGACCGGCACGCGACTACCTTCGGATCACCGCGGTGCGCGACGTGATCGAAGAGGTGCCCGGACCGGTGTTCGACGTCAACGGATGGGACCTTCGCAAGGCGCTGGGGCTGTCGGCCAAAGGCAATGCGACGCTGGTGGAGTGGCTGAGCTCGCCGGTGGTGTACCGCGCCGACGAACGCTTCCTGGCGAGGCTTCGCGAGGCCGCCGCCGCCGATGGCGTTCGAGGCGCTCGTCGACGCGATGGTCGACGATCCGGCGGTGCGCCAGGAGATCGCCGAGTTGCTGGTGTCGAAGCGCCGCAGCGGCGAGCAGGAGTGGCTGCCGGCGCGGCCGGTTCTCAATGCCTTCATCGGCACGCTGGTCGCAGAACTGGCGCAGGCCCGGCCGCGGGATGAGTCGGTGTCGCTCGAGCGGCTGGACGACGTGCTGTTCGAGACGGTGATGGGCGGGTAGGCGCGACCCGCCCGCTCACACCAGCGGCAACATCACCACCTTGCGGTACGCCTCGCGCTTGGACAGCGCGTCGAACCAGCGCTGCACCTGCGGCAGGTCGTCGCGCTCGATCGGCAGCGACATCCAGCGCCACACCGCGCAGCCGAGCGCGATGTCGCCCATCGTGAAGCGCTCGCCGCCGACGAACGCGCGGCCCTCGAGGTGCGCATCGAGGATGCCCAGCGCCTCCAGCGTCTCGCGCCGCGCCGCTTCGACCAGGTTGTCGTCGCGCTCGTGCTCCGGCGTGCGCAGGAAGGCGCGGAAGATCGGCACCATCGCCGGCCACAGCGTCGAGTTCGACCAGTCGATCCAGCGGTCGGCCTCGGCACGCGCCGCCACGTCGTCGGGCCACAGGCTGCCGGCCGCGTGCTTGGCGGCCAGGTAGCGCAGCACGGTGCCCGACTCCCACACGACGAAGCCGTCGTCCTCGATGGTCGGCACCAGACCGTTCGGGTTCAGGCGCCGGAACTCGGCGGTGTTGACGACGCCGTAGTGCCGGCCGGCGTCGATGCGCTCATAGGGCAGCGCGAGTTCCTCGCAGCACCACAGCACCTTCTGCACGTTGATCGAATCGGCATTGCCCCAGATCTTCAGCATTCGCGGTCCCGGCAGTCGTTGATGCGGGCCCACTCTATCGAGGAGCCCGCCCGACCGGGAACGTGGGGCTTCTTCGGGCTTACCAGCCCGAGTTGCCGGTCCCGCGGATGAAGAAGCTGCTCGGTGCGGTGTCCTGCTTCAGCCCGCCAAGCGCCGGGTTCGTCACGACCACGCCGTCGAAGTTCACCGCGCCGCGTCCACCGTTGTCGATGACCTCGATGCCGTATTTGCCGGGGTTGGTGATCTTGATGTTCTTCAGCCTGACGTTGCTGAACCTCGCGTTGTCGGCGTCGCGCAGCAGGTCCGGATGGAACTTCTCGCCCGGCGGCACGAAGGCCGTGCCGAAGCCGCGGAACTCGATGCCGGAGTAGGTCGGGTCGACGATGTCGAGGTTCTCCACCAGGATGTCGTTGACGCTGCCTTCGCGCATGTAGAACTTCAGCGCGCCGTGCTGCCACGGCATGCCGGTGTTCTCCATGAACATCGGGCCGCCCGCGCGGATCAGCGAGATGTTGCTGAAGGTCGTCGCCGCCGGGCCGAACGGGTAGGGGCTGAACTCGTTGTCGATCAGGATGCCCGGGTAGGTCAGCACGTCTTCGCAGACGCTGTCCTTGAACACGTTGTTCGCACCGCCATACGCCGCGAAGCAGTTGGCGCGCCACGGCATCTGCACCGTGTTGTTGCGGAACACGTTGTTGACGCCCTGGCCCTGGTCGGGCGCGTTCTTGCCTTCCGGGCTGATGAAGTTGTCGCCCAGCTGGTACGTCTTCTCCTTGACCCAGTCGGTCCACTTGATCGACCACACCACCAGCGCGTCATCGCCGGTGTTGCGCAGGTGGCAGTTCTCGACCACCGAGTTCGACGTGCCGTTGTCGAGGTTGATGCCGTCTGCGTACGTGTTGCGGATGCGGCAGTTGCGGATCGTCAGGTTCTGCGTCGGCTGCGTCTGGTACGGGGGGTCGTTGCCGACCCAGATCGCACCGACCACGTGCTCGATCCAGACGTTCTCGATCAGGCTGTTGGCGCCCATCGGGCCGGCGAAGGCCTTCTGCACGCCTTCCGACTCTTCGGCACGGGCCTTCGATTCGCCGAGGATCGAGAAGTCGCCGAACACGCATTTCGCGCTCGCGCCGTAGCAGAAGAACAGCGACTTCGGGCCCTTCAGGTTCGTGTACCACATGCCCGCGCCGCGCACCTCGATGCCCGGGTTGTCGAGCCCGACGTTGCCGCCGGAGATCTTCTGCAGCAGGTAGTCGCCGGGCGGGAACCACAGCTTGCTGGTCGAGCGCATCGCGCGCAGCACGTCGTCGGCATGGTCCTTGCCGTCGTTCGGCTGGATGCCGAAGCTCGTCACCGACGTGAAGCCCGCCGGCATCGTCAGCGCGTCGGGCACGGGCTCGATGTCGACCAGGTCGATCACGTAGAACGCGGCGCTGTCCTGCGCGTCGCGGCGCAGCATCACCGTCGCGCCGGCCGGGATGGTGTCGACCAGCGTGCGCACCTCGTCGAAGAAGGTGTGCGGCTGGCCGGCCGGCTTGTCGACGATCGGGTCGCCGATCAGCCCGCCCTGGTACGACCAGCTGTAGCGCGAGGTCAGCGGCAGCGTCTTCACGCGCACGCCGTTCACGTACAGGCCGAGCGTGCTGTCGATGCCGCCGCCGCCCGGGGCGTCGGGGATCGAGTAGCGCACGACGACGCCGTTGCCGGCCTTCGTGGTCTTGAACGACACGTAGTCGCCGGTCTTGTTCAGGCGCACCGCCTTGCGGCCGATGGCCTCGGCCTCGATGTGGTTCGCGTCCCACTTCTGGCGGCTCGGGCCGAGGATCTGCGCGTTGGTGGTGCCGTCTTCGGCCTGGTACTCGACCCAGGGCACGTTCGCGCCACGGCCGACCGGCACCGGCGCGGGCGCAGGCGCGGGGGACGGCGCCGGGGCAGGCGCGGGTGCGGGCGCCGGAGCGGGCGCTGGTGCCGGGCTCGGCGCAGGGGCCGGAGCGGGGGCCGGTGCAGGGGCGGGTGCAGGAGCGGGAGCCGGGGCCGGCGTGGGGGCGGGTGCCGGCGCCGGAGCGGGCGCGGGGGCCGGTGCCGGTGCGGGCGAAGGCGCCGGCGCGGCCGCGACCAGCGTCCACTTCTCGGTCTCGCCGCCGTTGCAGCTCCACTGGCCGATGTGGCCGCCTTCGGCCTTGCTGAAGTTGCCGACGTCCAGGCACTTGTTGCTGTGCTTGAAGCGCACGTTCACCAGCCCGCCGCCCAGGTTGTCGAGCGCGAAGCGCTGGTTGTCGCCGCCGCCGTACTGCCACTGGTGCACGTTGGCACCGTCGGCGGTCGACACGTCCTGCACGTCGATCACCTTGCCGCTGTTCGCGTTCGTCAGGTGGTAGTAGCCCTCGGTGTCGCGCACCAGGTCGAACAGCCGGCCGAGCGAGCTGTTGCAGGCCATCTGCACGATGTCGGCGCCGCTGATCGTCGAGTCGCCGGCGACCGCCAGGCACAGGCCGCTGAAGTTCGAGCGCACGCTGTAGCGCGACGACGGCGCAGGGGCCGGCGTCGGGGCCGGTGCGGGCGCCGGCGCCGGGGCGGGCGCGCCGGCCACCGGCACGAAGCTCCACTTCTCGGTCTCGCCGTCGTTGCACTCCCACTGGCCGATGGCGCCGCCCGGCGCGCGGCTCGCGTTGCCGACGTCCATGCACTTGTTGCTGTGCTTGAAGCGCACGTAGTACTTGCCGCCGCCCAGGTCCTGCAGCGCGACGCGCTGGTTGTCGCCGTTCAGCCAGGTCCACTGGTGCACGTTGGCGCCGTTGGCCGTCGAGATGTCCTGCACGTCGACGACCTTGCCGCTGTTCACGTTCACCAGCCGGTACCAGCCCTGGGCGTCGCGCTGCAGGTCGAACTGGCGCGCAGCCGAGTTGTCGCAGGTCCATTGCACGACGTTCGCGCCTTCGGCGGTGGATGCGCCGTCGACCGCCAGGCACAGGCCGCTGAACGACGAGCGGACGGTGTAGCGGCCGGCGGCCAGGTCGGCGGCGTGGCCGAGCTGCGTGAAGCCGGCGCCGACGATCAACGCCAGGCAGAGCTTGCTGCTTCGAAACGGAAACATGGGTCGTCCTCCTTGTGGGGCTTCGCGGGCTCGGGACTCAGGGGTCGCCGAGGCTGAAGTCCGCCGGATGGTAGGAGGCCGGCCCGGCTCGAAGTGGAAGCGGTTTCACCCGCTTGCAATGCTTGCGAGACGTGGCATGAATTGGTATTGGTGTATCGGATTCAGATATCGATGGACCATGAAATCGCGATGGCAGGCCGTCGGATGGCCTGCGGCGGCGCGATCAGGCAGCGGTTTCGACCAGCGGCCGGTCGAGCAGCGACCGAAGCATCGCGCCGAGCGCCCGCGCAAGGCGTTCGCACTCTTCCCAGTCGACGCCGTCGCCGCGGCCGCAGACCACCACCACCAGCGGCGGCTCGTCGCAGCACGGCAGCACGCCGATCGCCCCGCCGGCGTGCACGAGCACCGCCGCGCGCAGCGGGCCCCACGGCGCGAAATGCCGTTGCTGCCGGTGGTACAGGCGCCAGTAGTCGGCCGCGGCCTCCCAGGCGCTGCCATCGCCGCGGTGGCGGCCGCTGACGTACTGCACCGCCCCGGTCGACGCGTCGACCAGCGCACAGCCTTCGACGCCGGGTTGCCGGCAGATGCCGGCGAGGGCGATCGCGGCCGGATCGCGCGGCGCTGCCACGGCGTCCGGGGCGCAGCTGTGGAACGCGATCTCGGGAAATGCGGCGTGCGGCATCGGTGTCTCCTCAGCGGTTCGCGAGGCGCAGCCATCGGCGCATCGCGTTGAACGGGCCGCCCGGGGCCGGGGCGGTCCGGCGCGCCGGTGCCGCGGGGGGCGGCAGCGCGGGCAGCGCGGCGGGCCCGGCGCCGTTGCCCACCGGTTCGAGGTGCAGCAGGTTGGCCGAGGCCATTCGCGTGATGAAGGCGACGCACTTGTCGGCGGTGACGTTGCTGAGCCGCATCAGCTTCTCGAGGTCGAGCGAGCGGGTCAGCAGGAAGCTGGCCAGGCGCAGGTTCTCGGCGTCATCCCACAGCAGCCCGGCGGGCGGCCAGCGGCGCAGCCGGAAGCGGCAGCCGGCCGACAGTTGCGTGAACGTGGCCGGCACCTCGCCGGTGGCGCAGTGCTCGGCGCATTCGAGCGCCTCGACCAGCGCATCGAACTGCAGCGGGCTGCTCAGCACCGAGCCGGGGGCGCGGCCGGTGCGCCAGGCGAGCGCACGCGAATCCTGCCCGGGCGGCACGAGGTGCAGCGTCATCAACGGCGGCTCGAGCATGCCGCGCACCGTGTCGACCTCGAGCCCCGCCACCATCACGACGTCGGCATCGCCGTCGTGGACCACCTGCCAGTCGTGCTTCAACTGGCGGCTGGCACGCGCCAGGAAGCGGCGCACCGCGCTCTCGTCGCGGGCGTCCAGTCCCTGCAGCAGCAGCCGCAGCGGCCAGCGCATCAACTGGGTTTCCATCTCGTCGTTGCCGCCGCTCATGCCCGTCCGCCTTCGTGTCCACACCGGAAGCGGACACGCTATCGAACAGTTCTGCAGGAAGAATGCAGAACGCGCCGCGCTTGCTCAGACAAACGGCACGGACACGTGATGACGCGTGATGACGCGTGCGCCTGTGTCACGCAATGAAGCGCGGTGGGCTACGCTGGCCGGCGGCGCCACCACAGCCACACGCCGGTCAGCCCGAGGCCGCCGAACGCCAGGCCGCTGAAGAAGGTCAGCACCTGCTGCGGCAGGCCGCCGAGCTCGCCGATGTGCAGCGGGTAGACCCAGGCCACGGCGCGCGCGCCGGGGTCCAGCTCGCTCCAGCGCTGCACGCCCACCACCTCGCCGGTGCGCGGGTGCAGCCAGACGTTGGTCAGGCCGTTCGGGTGCGGATCGTCCGGCAGCATCATGCGCACCCGCACCGGGCGGTCGGACGCACCGGGCAGCTGCAGGTAGCCGATCGGGTCCGACGGGAAGCGCTGCTTGGCCTGCGCGACCATCTCGTCGACCGTCGCCGGCGTGCCGCCCGCGGCGTCCTTCGGCAGCGTCGGCGCACCGGTGGTCTTCGCGCCGGCCAGCCAGCTGACGGCCTCGCCGAGCGGCCGCCAGGCCATGTAGGCCCCGCTCGCCACCGAGACCGCGATCACCAGCCCCATCAGCACGCCGCCGGTGCGGTGCAGGTCGAACAACCCGCGCAGCACGCCCTGGCGCAGCTCGATGCGCCACGACGGCGGCCAGCGGCGCGGCCACCACAGCACCGCGCCGGTGACCAGCATCGCCAGGTAGACCAGTGCGCCGCAGGCGAGCAGCGCCTTGCCGGTGTCCTGCAGCAGCAGCGAGCTGTGCAGCTTGAACGCGAAGCCGACGAAGCCCTCGCTGTCGCCGCGCCGGCCCTGCTCGCGGCCGGTGGCCGGGTCGACATAGACCGTACCGCTCCAGCGCTTGGCGCGCACCAGCACCCACAGCGTGTCGTCGGCCGCGCGCGGCGGGCGGAAGGTGAAGGTGCTGGTGCTGCCGAACTCGGCCACCAGCCGCTGGCGGATCGGCTCCAGCGCGACGGCCTGCGCACCGCGGGCCTCGGCCTTGAACAGGTTCGGGTGCGCCCAGCGGTCGACCGGCTGCGCGACGACCAGCACCGCGCCCAGCAGGCCGACCAGCGCCAGCACCCAGCCGACGCTGAGCCCGAGCCAGCGGTGCAGCCGCAGCCACACGCGGCGCAGGCCCTGCCGCCGAGAGGTCGGTTGCGCGGCGATGGCCATCAGAACGCCACGCGCGCCTGCACGTAGGTGGTGCGCGGCGCGCCCACCATGCGGCCGGCGTTGCCGTCGACGTTGCGCGTGTAGTAGCGCTTGTCGGCCAGGTTGTTGACGCCAAGCTGCAGGTCGATCGCGGTGGCGGTCGGCAGCTTCCAGCCCACTTGCGCATTCCACAACCGGTAGCCGGGGACGAGGCCGTTGCCGCCGGTGGCCGTTTCGGCCCAGGTGTTCGCGTTGTCCGAGAACTGCGAGCTCTGGTGCGTGGTCGACAGGTTGAAGGCCCACGCGCCCAGCACGTAGCGTGCGCCGACGGTGTCGGTGTCCTGCGAATAGAACGGCAGCTCCTTGCCGGCCGTGCTGCCCGAATCCTGCAGCGCCCGCGTGTGCGTGTAGTTCGCGAAGACGTTCAGGCCGGCGAGCGCGCTGTCCTTGTCGAAGCGGTAGTCGATCGCGGTCTCGATGCCATCGTGCCTGGTCTCGCCGACGTTCGCGAACTTTGCAGGCGTGATGCCCGGAAGCTGCTGGATCTGGTTGTCGAAGCGCAGGCGGAAGGCCGTCAGTTCGGCGCTCAGCGTCGCGCTCTTCCAGCGCGTGCCGAGCTCGAAGGTCTTCGCCACTTCCGGCTTCAGCGGATTGTCGGCCGATTGCGAGTTCAGCTGGATGTTCTGCACCGGGCCGAACGAGGTGTTGTAGTTGCCGAACAGCGTCCACGTGTCGGTCACCAGCCAGGCCACGTTCAACGACGGCAGCGCCTTGTCGTTGTCGACGTCGAAGCTGTCGCCGGCGTCGTTGATGCGCCGGGAGCCGATGTGCTCGAAGCGCACGCCCGGCGTGATGCGCCAGCTGCCGAGCGCGATGCGGTCGTCGACGTACACCGCGTGGGCGTCGGTCTTGTTCTCGAATCTGGAGGCGCCGGTCACTTCGCCGCTGATCCGGCTCTCGGAGAACTGGTTGTCGTTGCCTCGTTCGCGGACGAACCGGTAGCCGACTGTCACGTCGTGCGCGACCGTGCCGAACGCCAGGCGCTGCGTGTAGCGAGGTTCGAGACCCAGCACGCGGTAGTTGCGCGGCTGGTGCGTCAGCGAAAACCCGCCGATGGGGACCAGCACGCTCGTGCGCGAGCTCTCGTTGTAGTAGAGCCGCACCTCGGCCTCTTGGGTCGACGACAGCGGGTTCAGGTAGCCGAGGTCGATGCCCTTGCGCATGCCGCTCCAGTAGTCGGTCGGCCGGGTGTTCTGGAACGGGTCGGCGTCGTACTGGTCGGGCGTCAGGCCGCCGGGCGTGCGCGACGTGACGTCGTAGTACGAGACCTTGCCGTGGACCTCCGCCTTGCCTTCGAGCGGCTGGCGGAACTTGATGGCCAGGTCGTTCACCTTCTCGTCGCTGCCGGCGCGCCATTCGCTGCCGTCCAGGCCCGCGTACAGCAGCGCGAGGCCGAGCCCGTTGTCGAGCTCGCGGCCGAGGAACAGGCTGTACTGCGTGTTGTGCCCGCCGCCCTCGCTGAAGTCGTTGTAGCGCACCGTTGCATCGCCGCTCAGCGTGTCGGTCGCCGGGATCGGGCGGGTGTTGAAGTTGATGATGCCGCCGACGTTCTGCGGGCCGTAGCGCACCGCGCCGCCGCCGCGCACGACGTCGACCGATTCGATGTTGTTCAGGCTCACCGGCGCGAACGACAGCTGCGGCTGGCCGTAGGGCGCGACCGCCAGCGGAATGCCGTCGAGCAGCACGGTGGAGCGCGGCGAGTAGCGGCCGGTCAGCCCGCGCACGCCGATGTTCAGCGAGATCGCGCTGCCGGCGGTGCCGGAGTTCTCGGTCGCCTGCACGCCGGGGATGCGCCGCAGCGCGTCGCCGATCGACGCCGCGCCGCTCTGCTCGATCTCGCTCTTCTGCACCACGGTGCGGGCGCCGGCGAAGCTCTTCACGCTGTTCTGCAGGCCGCTGCCCAGCCAGTTGCCGCTGATCTGCACCGGTTCGAGCGTGACCTCGGGGGCGGCTTTTTGTGTGGCTTCAGGCACATCGGCCTGCTGTGCGTGCAGCGCGGCGGGCCATGACGCGATCGCGAGCGCGACGGCCGTCAGCGGCCGGGAAAGGGAGGGAACTGCCATGGGAAACAAACTCCGATGCCCTGTTGCGGGCACTTGTGCTGGCTGGCGATGCGCGGCATGGAGGCGCTTCCATGCGCGGCCGCGGTGGCTGGCGATTGAGGGGGCGAAGGACGACTGCCGTCCAGCCGCGCATGATAAATCGCGGCGACCCCGCGATGAGAAGGGTTCGCAATTGGCCCTTGGCCAGCTGCGCCAGAATTATCGATAATCGCAATCCCATTCCTGAAGGCAGTCTCCATGCATTACCGCGAACTCGGCCGCACCGGCTGGAAGGTGTCCACGATCAGCTTCGGCGCCTGGGCCATCGGCGGCACCTGGGGCCAGGTGAACGACGACGAATCGATGGCCGCGCTGCACCGCGCGCTCGACCTCGGCGTCAACTTCTTCGACACCGCCGATGTCTATGGCGACGGCCACAGCGAGCGGCTGATCGCGCGGCTGCGCAAGGAGCGCAGCGAGCCGTTCTACGTCGCGACCAAGGCCGGGCGGCGGCTGAGCCCGCACGTGGCCGAGGGCTATACCCGCGAGAACCTGACCGCGTTCGTCGAGCGCAGCCTGCGCAACCTCGACACCGACGCGCTCGACCTGCTGCAGCTGCACTGCCCGCCGACGCCGGTGTACTACATGCCCGAGGTGTTCGGCGTGCTCGACGACCTGGTGCGCGCCGGCAAGCTGCGCCACTACGGCGTCAGCGTCGAGAAGGTCGAGGAGGCGCTGAAGGCGATCGACTTCCCCGGCGTGCAGTCGGTGCAGATCGTCTACAACATCTTCCGCCAGCGCCCGGCCGAGCTGCTGTTCCGCGAGACGCTGGCGCGCCGCGTCGGCATCCTCGCGCGGCTGCCGCTGTCGTCGGGGCTGCTGTCGGGCGGGCTCTCGCGGCAGACGCAGTTCGCCGCCGACGACCACCGCAGCTTCAACCGCGAGGGGGCCGCGTTCGACAAGGGCGAGACTTTCTCGGGGCTCGACTATGCGAGCGGGCTCGACGCGGTGGAGGCGCTGCGCCCGCTGGTGCCGGCCGGCCAGACGCTCGCGCAGTTCGCGCTGCGCTGGATCCTGATGCAGCAGGCGGTGACCTGCGCAATCCCGGGCGGACGCCGGCCGGCGCAGATCGAGGAGAACATGCGAGCGGCGGACCTGCCGGCCTTGTCGTCGGCGACGCTGCAGGCCGTCGACGCCATCTACGAGAAGCACGCCAAAGCGCAAGTCCATCACCGCTGGTGATCGGCGTTCTCCAGATAGTCCCGCTTCGCGAGCTGCAGATGCGCCACGCACAACTCCGCGAGCGCCGCGTTGTCGTGGCCCTTCAGCAACCGGATCATTTCGAGGTGCTCGTCGGCCGCGGCTTCCGCATGGCCGGCGGCCGCGGTGCGCTGGGCGCGAACCGGCAGGCTCAGCCACATGTAGTGGCGGATCGAGCCGATCAGGTACGGGTTGCCGCAGCCGCCGAACAGCGTCAGGTGGAACTCGTCGTTGATGCGGTGCACCGTGCCGTGGTCGCCGGCCCGCAGCGCCGCGACGAACTGCCGCTGCAGCGCTTCGAGCGCCGACACCAGCGCGGCATCGGCCGGCAGCGGAATGCGCAGCGCCGCCTGCCGCTGCAGCAGCTCGCGCACCTCGTAGATCTGCCGCACCTCGGTGGCGGCCAGCGCGCGCACGCTGGCGCCCTTGTTCTTCTCGCGCACCACGATGCCGATGCGCTCCAGCTCGGCCAGCGCCTGGCGCACGCCGTGGCGCGTGGCGCCGAAGCGCGCCATCAGCGGGTCTTCGACCAGCCGGCTGCCGGGCGCGAGCCGGCCGAAGATGATGTCTTCGCCGAGCAGCCGCGCGACGTCCTGCGCTTCGACAGGCAGCGGCGGGGGCTCGGTGCGGCGGGTCATGAGCCGCAGATTCTGCCAACACTCTTGCCAACACATCACGAGGAGATCACCGCATGAGCAACATCGGATTCATCGGCGCCAGCGGCCTGATGGGCCACGGCATGGCGAAGAACCTGCAGCTGAAGGGCCATGCGCTGCACCTCACGGTGCACCGCAACCGCGAGCGCGTGGCCGACCTGCTCGAGCGTGGCGCGGTGCAGGCCGATTCGCCGGCCGAGCTGGCGGCGCGCTGCGACGCGGTGTTCATCTGCGTCACCGGCACGCCGCAGGTCGAAGGGCTGTTCGCCGGCGACCGCGGGCTGCTGGCGCGGCCGAAGCCGGGGCTGGTGGTCATCGATTGCTCGACCAGCGAGCCAGCGTCGACTGCGGCGTTGCGCGAGCGCTGTGCCGCGCAGCAGGTGCTGCTGGTCGATGCTCCGCTCGCGCGTTCGGCGGCCGATGCCGAGGCCGGCCGGCTGACCGTGATGGTGGGTGCCGAGCAGGCCGATTTCGCGCGCATCGAGCCGTGGCTGCGCTGCTTCGCCGAGAACCTGCACCACGTCGGGCCGCCGGGCGCGGGGCATGTCGTCAAGCTGCTCTACAACTTCATGGCGCAGGCCATCTGCACGTCGACGGCCGAGGCCTTTGCGGTCGGCCGGCGCGCCGGGGTGGACCTGGGGCAGCTGGTGGCGGTGACGACGGTCGGCGCGGTCAACTCGGGGCTGTTCCAGGCGATGGCGAAGACGCTGCAGGGCGATGTGAAGGGCTTGTCGTTCGAGCTCGACAACGCGCGCAAGGATTTGCGCTATTACACCCACCTGGCCGAGAGCCTGACGGTGCCGGCCTGGCTGGGCGAGGCGGTGCACCAGTCGCTGACGCTCGCGAGCGCGCTCGGGCACGGCGCGAAGTTCGTGCCGTCGCTGGTCGAGGCGCAGGAGCAAGTCACTGGGACGAGGCTGGTGCCGCGCTGACTCCTTCGTTCGCGTACTCCCCCGTTTGCCGACTCCCTCCGTTCGCCAACTCCCCCCGTTCGCCCTGAGCTTGTCGAAGGGTCGGTTCGCATGGCGCCGTTCGGACTGAGCTTGTCGAAGTCCCGCGCGCTCCGGATACAACCCTTCGACGGGCGGGCCTTCGACAAGCTCAGTCCCTGCTCAGGGCGAACGGGGGGGCTGCGCGGTCACGGGGACGACCCCGGTGCAGCAATGGACAGGCAGCCCCTCCACCCGCGTTTCGGGCAGCGCCTCCACCCGCCATCAACCCGTTCGCCCTGAGCCTGTCGAAGGGCCCGTTCGCGTGACACCGTTGGCTCGTTCGCATGACACCGTTCGGACTGAGCTTGTCGAAGTCCTTGCGCGCCTCGACAGCAACCCTTCGACGGGCGGGCCTTCGACAAGCTCAGTCCCTGCTCAGGGCGAACGGGGGGGCTGCGCGGTCACGGGGACGACCCCGGTGCAGCAATGGACAGGCAGCCCCTCCACGCCCGTTGGACAGGCAGCCCCTCCACCCCCGTTTCGGGCAGCCCCTCCACGCCCGTTTCGGGCAGCGCCATCACCCCCGTTCGCCCTGAGCCTGTCGAAGGGCCTGTTCGCGTGACGACGTTGGCCCGTTCGCATGACGCCGTTCGGACTGAGCTCGTCGAAGTCCCGCGCGCTCCGGATACAACCCTTCGACGGGCGGGCCTTCGACAAGCTCAGTCCCTGCTCAGGGCGAACGGGTCTTGCTCAGGGCGAATAGGTGAGGTCAAGCCTCATCGGCCAGCGCACGCAGCACGTCGAGCAGCACGTTCGCCCCGTCGCGCAACTGCGACGGTGCGGTGAACTCCCGCGGGTTGTGGCTGATGCCGCCGCGGCTCGGCACGAAGATCATCGCCGACGGCGCGATGCGCGCGATCATCTGCGCGTCGTGCCCCGCGCCCGACGTGATGCGCCGCTGCGTCAACCCGCGCGCCGCCGCCGCCTGCTCGATGCAGCCGACCAGCCGCTCGTCGAAGCGCACCGGCTCGAAGCGCGCCAGCGAGGTCGCGGTGATCGTCACACCCTGCTCGAACGCCAGCCGCTGCACGAAGCCCGCCAGCTCGGCCTCGGCCCGTTGCAGCAGCGCTTCGTCGGTGTGGCGCAGGTCCACCGTGACCGTCGCCCTCGATGCGATCACGTTGACCAGGTTCGGATGCAGGTCGATCGCGCCGACCGTGCCGACCTGCGGCCCGCCGAAGCGCAGCGCCAGCCCGCGCACGAACACCGCGAGGGCCGCCGCGCAGTAGCCGGCGTCGTGGCGCAGGTGCATCGGCGTGGTGCCCGCATGGTTCGACTGCCCCTGGATCGCGAACGACTGCCACGAGATGCCCTGCAGGTCGTGCACCGCGCCGATGGAAATGCCCTCGGCCTCCAGCACCGGCCCCTGCTCGATGTGCAGTTCGACGAAGGCATGCGGGCGCAGCGTGCCGCAGCGCATCGTGCCGGCAAAGCCGATGCGCCGCAGCTCGTCGCCGAGCCGCGCACCGTCGGTGCCAATGGTGTCGAGCGCCTGCTGCAGCGGCAGCCCGCCGGCATGCACCAGCGAGCCCATCATGTCGGGCATGAAGCGCACGCCTTCCTCGTTCGTGAAGGCGGCCACCACCAGCGGGCGGCGCGTGCGCACGCCGTGCGCGTCGAGCCAGTGGATGACCTCCAACCCGGCCATCACACCGTAGATGCCGTCGTAGCGGCCGCCGGTGGCGACGGTGTCGATGTGCGAGCCGGTCATCACCGGCGCCAGGTCGTGCGTGCCGGCGCGCGTGCCGAAGATGTTGCCGATCTGGTCGACCTGCACGTCGAGATTCGCGTCCTTCATCCACTGCACCAGCTGCTCGCGGCCGGCGCGGTCGGCATCGGTCAGCGCGATGCGGCAGACGCCACCGCCGTCGATCGCGCCGATGCGGCCGTGCTGCTCGATGCGCGCGATCAGCGCGGCCTCGTCGATGCCATCGCGGGCGCGCCACGCGCTCTGCGCCGCCAGCACCGCATCGGCCGACTGGCCGGTGAGCGATTCGTAGACGCCCGGCGCCGTCGCGCCTTCGGTGTTCAGCAGCAGCACGCGGGCGTGCTCATCCAGGCCGAGTTGTCGCGCCGCCTCGCGATCGGCCAGCGCGGCCCTCAACCCCGCCAGCCCGGCTGCGCCGGATTCGCCGGCGAGCACCGGCACATCGCCGGCGCGGCCTTCGGCGAGCATGCGCATCGCCTGCACCGCCGCGTCGTCGTCCACCGTGACGAAGGCCTCGACGGACGGTTGCAGGAAGCGCCATGCGAGCGGCGAGGTCTCGCCACAGGCCAGCCCGGCCATCACCGAATCGACCGACCCGCTGGCACGCGCCGGCGTGCCGCGGCGCGCGCTCTGCAGCAGGCAATCCGCCTGCGCCGGCTCGACGACGATGAACGCCGGCCGCTGCGCGCCGAAGCGCTCCCAGAAATGGCTGACGACACCGGCCGCGAGCCCGCCGACGCCGCCTTGCACGATGACGTGCGTGAACGGCGCGCCACCGGTCTCCAGCACCTCGTCGGCGATCGTGCCGTAGCCCTGCATCACGTCGCGCGGGATCGCTTCGTAGCCGTCGTACGAGGTGTCGGAGACGACCGTCCAGCCGTGCGCCTGTGCCAGCCGCGCGGCTTCTCGCACCGACGCGTCGTAGTCGCCGGCGATGCGCACGATCTCGGCACCGCAGGCCGCGATCGGCGCCTCGCGCTCGGCGCTGACCTGCGCATGCAGCACGATCACGCAGCGGCAGCCGAGGGACTGCGCCGCGGCCGCGAGCGCCCGGCCGTGGTTGCCGTCGATCGCGCTGATCACCACCAGCTCGCGCAGCGCATCCGCATGCTGCCCGGCCAGCAGATCCGCCGGTCGCCAGCCGCGATCGGGCCAGCGCCGCAGGACCAGCCGCAGCAGCGCGAGCGGCGCGCCCAGCGCCTTGAAGCTGCCGAGCGGCGAGCGTGTCGATTCATCTTTCACCGCGAGATGGGCGATGCCCAGCTGTGCGGCCAGCCGCGGCAGCGGCCACAGCGGCGTTGCGCCCGGGGTCAGCAGCGGCCAGGCGCGCAGCCAGCGACGGCCCTCGCGCCCCGATGCCACGTTCAGGATCGCCTGCAACTCGGCGTCGTACGGCCGGCGTTCGGCCCGCGGGTTGATGAACAACGGCATTCAGGCCTCCTCGCGCGGCAGGCGCTGGCGCACGATCTCGGCAAACCAGCGCGCGCCGATCGGCAGCAGCGCGTCGTTGAAGTCGTAGCGCGCGTTGTGCAGCGGCACCGCGCCGGGGCTGTCGCCATCGCCGTTGCCGATGAAGACGAAGGCGCCGGGCAGCACGCGCAGGAAGGCGCCGAAGTCTTCCGAGATCATCATCGGCGCGACATCGTCGTCGATGCGGTCGGCGCCCACCACCTCGGCGGCTGCGGCCACCGCGACCGGTACGCACTGCGCCCAGTTCACCGTCGGCGCGAACTCGTGCGTGTAGTCGACCTCGCAGCGCGCACCGTGCGCGCTGCAGATGCCTTCGCACACCTCGCGGATGCGGCGCGCGAGCAGCGCCTGCACCTCGGGCGCGTAGCTGCGGGTGTCGCCCTTGATCGTGACGTGCGTCGGCAGCGCGTTGCGGATGCCGTCGGTGATGAACTCGGTGCACGAGACGACCGCCGGCTGGCCGGGGTCGACCGAGCGCGCGACGATGGTCTGCAGCGCCAGCACGATCTCGGCGCCGATCACCAGCGGGTCGACCGCCATGTGCGGCCGGGCCGCGTGGCCGCCGCGACCGGTGATGCGGATCACGAAGTTGTCTTCGCTGGCCATGATGCCGCCGACGCGCGTGGCGATGTGGCCGACCGGCAGGCCCGGCATGTTGTGCGCGCCGTAGATCTCGTCGACCGGGAAGCGCTCGAGCAGCCCGTCGGCCATCATCGCGGCCGCACCGCGCCCGTGCTCTTCGGCCGGCTGGAAGATGAAGCGCACCGTGCCGTCGAAATCGCGCCGCTGCGCGAGCAGCTGTGCGGCGCCGAGCAGCATCGCCATGTGGCCGTCGTGCCCGCAGGCGTGCATGCAGCCGGGGTTCAGCGACGCGTGGGCGCGGCCTTCGGCGCCTTCGGTGAGGGCGAGGGCGTCCATGTCGGCACGCAGGCCGATCGCGCCGCGGCCGCGGCCCACCGTCAACGTGCCCACCACGCCGGTGCCGCCGATGCCGCGCCGCACCTCGAGGCCCAGCAGTTCGAGCACGCGGGCGACGTGGTCGGCGGTGCGGTGCTCGTGGAAGCCGGTCTCGGGATGGCGGTGCAGGTGGTGGCGCCAGCTCTGCAGCTGGGCTTCGAACTCGGTGGCTGACGTGACGGATGGGGCGGACATGGCGTGCTCCTGCGCGGAACGGGTGCGTTCTGCATTGGACACGACCCGCGGGCCGAGAATGCGGGGACCGCTCACCTGATGAACCCTGGACATGACCGAGATCGAGGCGCTGTACTACGGCCGGCACCGGATGACGTTTCGCATCGGCACTTACCTGGCGCTGATCCGCATGATGGGCATCGCGCACCTGGTGACGGCGCTGTACGGGCATGCGCAGCTGGTGTCGCAGACGCAGGCCCGGCTGGCCCGCACGCGGCAGACGCTGCGCGACCTGATCTGCCACGGCTTCGACAGCGACGCCGGCCGCGCGGCGATGCAGCGGCTGCGCGACGTGCACCGCAACGTGCCGGCCGATGCGAGCGACTATCGCTATGTGCTGGCCACGTTCTTCCTGGAGCCGCTGCGCTGGAACGCGGCGCATGCGCGGGTGACGCTGGAGGCGCACGAGACGGCGCTGCTGCTGGCCTTCTGGCAGCGCGTGGGGCGCGAGATGGGGATGACGGACCTGCCCGAGTCGCTGCCGCAGTGGCAGCAGCTGCAGCGCGACTACGAAGGGCGCTGCATGGCTCGAACGCCCGAAGGCGAGCGCCTGGCGCGCATGTGCCTGCGGGATGTGGTGAAGCTGACGGTGCCGTGGGGCACGCGCTGGGCGTTCAGGCAGGGCATGTTGGCGACGATGGAGCCGCGAGTGCACAAGGTGCTGGGGTTGAGGGAAGCGAACCGATGGGTGGCTGTACTCGTCGGCTCACCCACTTCCCGTTGACCCGCTCATGCCCCTCGTCCGCGCAGCACCCATCCGCGCACAACCCGTTCGCCCTGAGCAGGGACCGAGCCTGTCGAGGGTCCGTCCGTCGAAGGGTTGCCTCCGCAGCGAAGAGGGCCTTCGACAAGCTCAGTCCGAACGGGTCTTGCATATCGAGTGCGTGTCGGGAACACCGATTGCCCGCGGCCTGAATGAATCGCCATGATGCCGACACCCCTGAAGACACCGCCGATGCCTCGTCGCAAGGCGGGCTGACCCGCAGCCGCGTCTCGCTGATCGCGCTCGCCGTCATCACGGTCATCGTGCTGGTTCTGTGCTGGCAAATGACCGAGCCCTTCGTCTCCGCCCTCGTGTGGGCCATCGCCCTGGCCATCGTCGCCACCAACCTGCACCAGCGCGTCGCCAAGTACGTGAAGCACCCGAACCTGAGCGCCGGCCTGACGACCGCGCTGCTGGTGGCCGTGCTGCTGATACCCACCATCGCCATCGCCCCGCTGATGATCGACAAGGCGCGCGACGGCTGGGAGCACCTGCGCTCCGACGAAGTGCGCCAACGCGTCGACGACCTGGTGCGCGACCGCCCGACGCTCGCCCGCGCCGTGACCTGGGCGACGAAGCAGATGCCGTCGAGCGACGAGATGGCCCGGCACCTGGCGCCGCGGCTGCAGGGGTTCCTGACCGGCTCGATGTGGGGCAGCGTGCAGCTGCTCGTCACTTTCTTCGCGCTGTTCTACCTGCTGCGCGACCGCGAGCTGGCGCTGCGTTACCTGCGCAGCATGCTGCCGCTGACGCCGCGCGAGACGAGCCGCATCTTCAAGCGCGTGGCCGAGGTGGTGCGGGCCAGCGTGCTCGGCACGGTGGCCATCGCGGCGCTGCAGGGGCTGCTGGGCGGGCTGATGTTCTGGTGGCTCGGGCTGCCGGCGCCGATGCTGTGGGGGCTGGTGATGTTCGTGCTGTCGATGCTGCCGGTGCTGGGCGCGGCCATCGTTTGGATCCCGGCGGCGGGGCTGCTGCTGCTGGAGGGCAGCTGGGAGAAGGCGCTGATCCTCACGCTGTGGGGGTCGGTCGTCGTCGCGCTGGTCGACAACCTGCTGTACCCGGTGCTGATCGGGCGGCAGCTGCGGCTGCACACGCTGCCGGCGTTCATCGCGATCGTCGGCGGGCTGGTCGCGTTCGGCGCGACGGGGCTGGTGATCGGGCCGCTGGCGTTGGCGATGGGGGTGGCGTTGCTGGAGGTGTGGCGGGGGAGGCTGGGCGGTCAACCGCGACAAGCCGCGTCCGCCGAGGCGCCTGCGAAGCGCAGCTGAGTCCATGCCACCAGGTCCGGCGTCAACGGCGAATCCGCCGCCACTACCGACAAGTGATCCCGCCCCGCATACCGCCGGTAGTCGATCGCTTGCCCCGCCCGGCACCGCGCGGCGACGAAGCGCGACTGCAGCTCAGGCAGCACCAGTGCATCGGCCAGCCCCTGCGCGACCAGCACCGGCTGCGGCCACGGCCCGACCGGCGTGTTCTGCGCGAGCCGCTGCCCCAGCGGGCCGCTGGTGGGTGGCGCCGAGAAGATGCTGCCGCCGGCGGCCAACGCCTCGAGCGCGGTGAACCAGGCCCCGCGGCCTGCGAGGCAGCGCGACGCGATGTCGCGCGCCACCCGCGCCGGCCAGCCGTGCGCGTAGGCGTCGAAGCTCACGTCGCCATAGGTGTCGCTGTAGGCCTGCAGCAGGTACGACGAGGTGATGCGGCCGATGGGGGTGTGCTGCACGCCGTCGACCAGCGCCGGCAGGTGGCTGGCCGGCGCGATGGCGGCGATGCCATCCAGCGGCACGTCGGGCGAATAGGTGGGCGCGAGGGTGCCGGCCCACAGCGCCGCGTTGCCGCCTTGCGAATGGCCCCAGACGACGGTGCGATCGGACAGCGCCACGCCCGCCATCTGCCGTGCGGCCCGCACCGCATCGAGCGCGGAGCGGGCCTGGCCGGTGCCGACCAGGTAGGGGTGGATGCCGTCGGCGCCCAGGCCCAGGTAGTCGGTGGCGACGAAGACCCAGCCCTGGTCCAGCAGCGGCTGCAGCGCGGGCACATGGGCGAACGGATCGCCGAGCAGCGATGGCGCGCAGCCGCGTACGATGCCGGTGCTGGCGTGCATCCACGCGACGACCGGGCGCGGGCCGGCGGGTGCGTGGCGCGCGACCATCACGATGGCGCTGGCGAGGGCGGGGGAGCCGTCGTCACGCGTGGTGGCGTGGAGGATGCGCCACGCGACGGCGCCTGCTGGCACGCCGCGGGTGAAGGGCTCCTGGCGCAGCAGCGTGCCGGGGCGGTAGGGGGCGCGGTGGGTGGCGCTGTAGAAGGGGTCGGGGGTGGTGGGGAGGGTGAGGGACCAGGCGGTGGCGAGGAGGATCAGGGAGGCCGCAATGACGACCAACGGGAAAGACGACACGCGACGCATGAGGATGATTTTGCGTCCGGGCACTTGTCGCACGGCTTCGCTTACGCGACAGCGCTGGCCCGAGAGATAGGCATCTGGGGAAAGCCCGCCTGACCGACTTCCCTGAACGCATTGGCTAGAATTCTTTCCCTATCTCCGGGCAAGGGCAACGTCCGGAATGGACAGTCAGCGGCCCACTGCGTCGATAGCGCGCTGAGGGACACTGCCATCAGAGGCGTCGCGGCTGATCCCGCGCACGCGTGAAGAGCGGCTTCATCCACTAGGATTTCGTGGCTGATCGTCTTGATGTTGAGCGGCGGAGCCGCTTGATGAAGAAAATTAGGGGCAAGGATACGAAGCCCGAGCTTGTCGTGCGCTCGCTTTTGCATCGACTCGGCTACCGCTATCGACTCCATCGCAAAGACTTGCCGGGTACGCCTGACATCGTCTTCGCGAGTCGGAAATCTGTCCTCTTTGTTCACGGCTGCTTTTGGCATGGGCATGGATGCCGCATAGGTCGCTTGCCGAAATCCAAGCTCGACTACTGGGGGCCGAAGATCGAGGCAAACAGACTCCGCGACGGACGAAAGGAGGCTGCACTGTCGGAAGCTGGGTGGACCGTTGGCGTTGTTTGGCAATGCGGATTGGCCGACTCGGCGGCGCTCGAAACATGGCTCGAAGTGTTCCTCAATACACCAAAAAAAACGATCGACAACGCGATCGTTTTCGCGTACCCTCCGTCGCCGGAATCGAACCTCTCGCTCAACAGGAACCGCACATGACTCGCCCTATCGGAATCGATCTCTTTGCCGGTGCCGGAGGGCTCAGTCTCGGCTTCGAACAGGCTGGTTTCGACATGGTCGCAGCTGTGGAAATCGATCCGATCCACAGCGCTGCGCACAAATTCAACTTCCCTCGTTGTGCGACCGTTTGTAAGAGCGTGATCGACGTGACGGGAGACGAGCTGCGTAAGCGTGCTGGCATCGGACGCAAGGACTTGGATGTCGTTGTAGGTGGCGCACCTTGCCAAGGCTTTTCCATGATGGGAAAGCGAGCGTTGGACGATCCTCGCAATCAGTTGGTCTATCACTTTGTTCGCATTGTGTTGGAACTGAACCCGAAGTACTTCGTTTTTGAGAATGTGAAGGGTCTAACGCTTGGTAAACATCGGCGCTTCCTGCAGGAGATCATCGAAGCGTTTGCGGCGGGTGGCTATGACGTTAAGGTCGACTACAAAGTGCTCAATGCTGCGGACTACGGCGTACCGCAAGATCGTCGACGTCTATTTTTAATGGGTGCTCGTGCGGGACTGAAGCTGCCCGACTATCCAGTTCCTATCGGAAAAACTACGGTAAAGGATGCTATTGGGGATCTTCCAGACGCCGAATCGCTTTCTGCTCTGTGGGAGCGCGACTGGACCAAAGCAAAATTTGGCAAATCGTCTTCCTATGCTGCTGTATTGCGCGGTAAGGCCGATGACGCGTCGGACTTTAGCTATCGTCGGAAATTCGATCCAAGCTTGCTGACTTCTTCCGCCCTGACGGAGCATACGAAACTTTCTCGCGATCGCTTTGCGGCTACGGCACAAGGTGATGTCGAGCCAATCAGTCGCTTTAAAAAGCTTGATCCGAACGGACTATGCAACACGCTTCGTGCGGGCACGGCAAGCGATAGAGGGGCATTTACGTCGCCAAGACCCATCCACCCGGTGTATCCACGAGTGATTACTGTGCGCGAAGCCGCTAGGTTGCATTCCTATCCAGATTGGTTTCGCTTTCATGCCACCAAATGGCATGGCTTTCGTCAAATCGGAAACAGCGTGCCTCCAATGTTGGCTCGCGCTGTCGGAAGCGAAATTGTCAAGGCGCTCGGCAAGAAGCCAAGTAAGCCGGTAGAACTCTTAGAGTTGGGGGATGAAAGTCTGCTCTCCATTTCGATGTTCGATGCTGCTTCAATGTTCGGCGTTTCGCGACATGTCATTCCGCAGCGGACGAGGCAAGATCGGAACACACCGGATTTGTTCGAACCTGAGCAGGAAGAGATGGCGGCATGACGCGGGTCTCAATAAAGGCGACGGGAGGCCGCAATCCGACCCGATACGATTCATTGATCGAGAAGGTTTTCTTCGACAAATTTAGCGACGGTGCCACTAAGCTCGAGTTCGAACGAGCCGACATCAAGGACGCTGCGAAGGTGCTGGACTTAAAGCTGCCCGACAATCTCGGCGACGTCATCTACGCATTTCGTTTTCGCGCGGCTCTTCCTTCTAGAGTGATCGAAACACAACCCGAAGGGCGAGAGTGGATCATTCAACTGGCAGGCCGCGGCAAGTATCGCTTTCGGTTGGCGAGGGCCAATCGCATTGTTCCGAACAAGACATTGGCGACGATCAAGATTCCGGACAACACGCCCGAAATCATCATGCGTTATCCCCTCGACGACGAGCAGGCGCTGCTAGCCAAGGTTCGATACAACCGGCTGATCGACATCTTCCTTGGTTTGACAACGTACTCGCTACAGAATCATCTGCGCACGACCGTCGCCGAACTCGGGCAGATCGAGATCGACGAGCTGTACATCGGAATCGACAAGCACGGTTGCCACTACATTATTCCTGTGCAAGCCAAAGGCGGGACTGATCAGATTTCCATCGTTCAAACGGAGCAAGACATCAAGTGGTGCAAGCAGGAATTTCCTGAATTGCGGTGCAAGGCTATCTCGGCGCAATTTGTTAGCGCTGAACAGATCGCTCTTTTCGAACTCAAGATCGAAGATGAGGAACTTCTCGAACTGAAGATAGTTGAAGAGCGGCACTACAAGCTTGTTCCGGCCCGAGATCTCGACAAAGACGAAATCTCGGCCTATAGGTCATGAATCTGCCGCCCCGCTTCTACCGTGGCGATCTGCCGCCGCGTGAAGCAGATCTCGTGCGCGTAAAGCGCGCCTTGAGCCGCGGGCCGTTGACGAAACGAGGGCTGATCGAAGCAACTGGCCTAACCCAGACTCGCACATTCTGTACTCTCGATGCGCTCATTGTGCGCGGCGAAGTTTCATATGACGTGAGCCGTCGCGAGTTCTTGCTACAACTGCCGCTTACCTGAGTGTGCCTGACGCCGAGGGCGCGCGATGCGAGATTCTGCGGTGTGAGAGCAGCGTTAGTTGTCGTGACGAAGCGGATCACTCCAACGCCAACGCCCAACCCACGCCAGACACCTTCCCGTCCATGACGGTGAACACCAAACGATCGTGCGCCCCGCGCCATCGGTAAACCCAAAGCTGCCCAGCCGCGGGAACTGACCGCGCACCTCCGTCGCGCACCTCCATCAGCCGAGCCACCCCCTCGCACTCCGCCGACGGGCACCCCACCCGCGCATCCGGCTCCCCCATCAACTCCACCACCCGCGCCACCCCCGTCCCCGGCGCCGACAACCCATCAACCAGGCACTGCATCACTCGATGCTTTCGCCCCTGCCACCGGTCGACGTCCGCGTTCCACGCCCCGCCCTCAAAGTGCCCCCGCACCGCCCGCAACGCCGCGAACTCCTTCGCCCATTGCGCCGCATCCCCTTCGCACGCACGCGAATTACCGCAACACGCGGCAATTGCCAACACCCAATAAATAACCCTGTTCATCTTGTTACCCCCATCGCCGCGCCAGGGGAAGTCCCCCAGAATCATTCGGCGCTCCGATGGGTCGATCCCCGTTCGAGAGCGCGCGCCGATCCAGCCCACGCAGCTGGGCTGGTACCGTAAACCACAAGGGAGCGTTCCATGACCAACGTACGTCCGCAACCGCGGGCGGCACTTGCCGCGTTGTTCCTTGCAGTTTTCGCAGTACCGTCAGCCTTCTCACAGCAGTCTCAGCAGTCCACACCGTCGACCTCCGCCACACGCCTGCCCGGCCAGGTGGCCACCCCACAAGACACCGCCTCCGAAATGCGCCTGTTGCGACAACAGGAAAAGCAGCGCACCAACATCTACAAGGCCTTCTACCCCGACGCAGCCATGCTGCGCAAGGCCGCCGTCACCTTCCACGCCAACCTGCTCGAATCCAACTACGAACAGGGCTTCCTCGTCCTCGAACTCGAAGCGGCCGACATCGCCGCGCTGCGCAGCTTCGGCTTCCGCATCGAGAACGCGCCCGAGTTCATCCAGCGCCGCAACGACTTCCTGGCCGCCATCCAGGCCGCCGCCGACGCCCGGAGCCGCACCACCGGCGCCAGCACCGATGGCAGCACCGGCATCACCAGCGCTGCCGCTGGCGACGCCACCATCCAGTCCATCCCCGGCTACAGCTGCTACGAAACGGTCGAAGAAACCTTCTCCGCCGCATCGGCCTTCACCACCACCTATCCGACGCTCGCCAGCTGGATCGACATCGGCGACTCCTGGCAGAAGACCGTCGGCTCCGGCGGCTACGACATGCGGGTGCTGAAGATCACCAACAGCGCCGTCGGCGGCACCAAGCCCAAGCTGTTCGTCAACAGCGCGATCCACGCCCGCGAATACACCACCGCGCCGCTGAACCTGGAGTTCGCGCGCTGGCTGCTCAACGGCTACGGCACCAACCCCGACGCCACCTGGATCGTCGACCACCACGAGGTGCACCTGCTGCTGCAGACCAACCCCGACGGCCGCAAGAAGGCCGAAGGCGGGCTCTCGTGGCGCAAGAACACCAACACTGCCTACTGCGGCGCCACCAGCAACACCCGCGGCGCCGACCTGAACCGCAACTTCACGTTCGGCTGGAACAGCACCGGCGGTTCGGGCTCCAGCGGCAACCAGTGCGACCTCACCTACCGGGGCGCATCGGCCGGCTCCGAACCCGAGACGCAGGCGGTGCAGAACTACATCCGCAGCATCTTCCCCGACCGCCGCGGCCCGAACCCGGGTGACGGCGCGCCGGTCGACACGATGGGCATCCACATCGACGTGCACAGCTACAGCCAGCTGGTGCTGTGGCCGTGGGGCACCACGTCGACGCCGACGGCCAACGCCACCGCGCTGCAGACGCTGGGCCGCCGCCTCGCGTACTTCAACGGCTACACGCCGGAGCAGTCGATCGGCCTCTACGCGACCGACGGCACCAGCGACGGCCCGAGCTACGGCGAGCTCGGCGTGGCGGCCTACACGATCGAGCTGGGCTCCAGCTTCTTCGAGAGCTGCACCACCTACAACAACACGACGAAGCCGGCGAACCTGCCGGCGCTGATCTACGCCGCCAAGGTGGTGCGCGCGCCGTACCAGATCCCCGCGGGGGCCGACGTGACCTCGGTGACGCTCGGCAGCGACGCGAGCGGCGGCGGCGTGCTCGCCGGCACGCCGGTGTCGCTGACGGCATCGGCCACCGACACCCGCTTCAACCAGAGCAACGGCACCGAGCCCACGCTCAACGTGACCGGCGGCGAGGCCTACATCGACACCCCGCCGTGGGTGGCCGGTGCCACGGCCATTCCGCTGACGGCCACCGACGGCAGCTTCAACCAGACCACCGAGTCGTTGAGCGGCACGCTGGCCACCACCGGCCTGTCGCTGGGCAAGCACCTGGTGTTCGTGCGCGCCAAGGTGTCGTCGGGGCAGTGGGGTCCGGTGACGGCGCAGTTCCTGAAGATCGCGAGCGTGGTCACGCCGGGCAACAACGAGACCGAACCGAACGACAACATCGGCACCGCCAACACGGTGGCGGCGGCCGGCACGTGGAACGGCGCGATGGGTTCGTCGACGGATGGCGACTACTTCCTGGTGAACCTGCCGGCCGGCAAGACGCTGACCGCGACGCTGACGCCCAACGCAACGAGCGACTACGACCTCTACATCTACAACGCGTCCGGCACCCAGCTGGCCGCGAGCGAGAAGAGCGTGGGCGTGGTCGATTCGGCGAGTGTCAGCAACACCGGCACCACTGCGTCGGCACGCTACGTGCGCGTGAAGTTCTACAGCGGCGGCACCGGCGCGACGAACGGGACGTATACGCTGGGGTTCAACTGGTAGAAGTCGCTCGGCCAGCGATGTGAGGGTCAGGGTCCGCCGCTACCATCGGCGGACCCGCTTCATTCCTCCGCCCCGCCCCATGGCCCTCTCCGACTGGCTCGCCTTCCTCCTCGTCTCGCTGTTCGTCACCTTCACGCCCGGCCCGGCCGTGCTGCTGGCGGTGTCCAACTCGATCGGTGTCGGGCCGGCCCGCGCGATGATCAGCTCGCTCGGCAATGCGGTCGGGTTGCTGCTGGTGTCCACCGCCGCCACCGCCGGGCTCGGCGTGGTGCTGCAGACCTCGGCCACCGCCTTCCTGGTGTTGAAGCTGCTCGGCGCCGGCTACCTCGTCTACCTCGGCATCCGGCAATGGCGCAGCGGCGGCGCGATGTTCGCCGAGCCGTCCAGCACCCAGGCGCGGGCCGGCACACCGGCCTGGCGGCTGTTCGGCAACGGCCTCACCGTGGCGCTGACCAACCCGAAGGCCATCCTGTTCTTCACCGCGCTGTTCCCGCAGTTCATGAAGGCCGGTGCCGGCGCTGCGCAGCAGTTCGCCGTGCTCACCGTCACCTTCGCCGGCTGCGCGGTCTTCGCGCATGCGGTCTACGTGCTGCTCGCGCGCAGCGTGAAGGGCCGGCTCGCCGCACCGCACCGCGCCCGGTGGTTGAACCGCGCGTTCGGCGGTAGCTTCGTGCTGCTCGGCCTGAGTCTTCTGGGCCTGCGCAGCAAGGCCGCCTGAGCGCACAAGTCCCGACGGCAGATTCCTACAGGCGCGCCGCGCCTGCTCCGATGGTGCGCGACCTCCCGGAATGGACCAATGGAGGTCACGCCGCCGGCATGTCGCAGGCGGCAGCGCAGTGAAGGAGACCCTCATGAGCAATCCCGTCATCTCTTCCGACAAGGTCGAAGGCACCGCGGTCTACGCAAGCAACGGCGACAAGCTCGGTTCGATCGACGACCTGATCATCGACAAGCGCTCCGGCCAGGTGCGCTATGCCGCCCTCGAGTTCGGCGGCTTCCTCGGTGTCGGCACCGACCGCTACCCGGTGCCGTGGGCCATGCTGAAGTACGACACCAACCTCGACGGCTATGTCGTGCCGCTGTCCGAATCGCAGCTCAACGGCGCGCCGCGCTACGCCGAGAACGACGAGCCGACCTACGACGACAACTACGGCCGCCGCGTGTACGACTACTACGGCGTGGGCTGGTAAGCGGCCGGCTCGCCGCCAAGCTCGGCCGAGGGCACGGCGCCTTGCCGTGCCCTCGGCTTGTCAGAAGCGGTCGAAGAACGACTTGATTTCCGTCGCTGCGAAGCCCGGCGGCCAGTGGCCGCCGTTGGCATACCCGCACCAGGCCACCGGCTTGTTGTCGGTGCAACCCTGGTAGATCACGCAGCCGTTGGTGCCGATCGCGGCGGTGGCCTGCGTGCAGCTGTTCTTGGCCAGGTACTTGTCTCGCGCCTCCTCGCCGAACTGGTAGCCGACGACGGCATCTTCCTTGGCATGCAACAGGATCGCCGCGGTCTTGTTCGAGGAGGTGGCGCAGCCGCTCCAGACGGATCCCGACATCGGTGCCACGGCGCGGAAGACGTCGCCCATCTGGCAACCGATCGCGTTCGACATCATTCCGCCGAAGCTGAAGCCGGTCGCAAACGTGCGGCTGGTGTCGGTGCACAGCCCCTGCTTCAGCTGGGTGACCATCGCGCCGATGAAGCGGATGTCCCGGTCATTCGGGTTGGCCCAGCCGGCGTCCAGGCCGGCCGGCGCGACGAAGATCGCGCTCTCGCCGTAGAGCTCCTTCAAGCCATAGAAAGGCTTGCCGCTGGCCCAGCTGTTGCCGTTGTAGACGTCCGTCGCACTGCCGTCGCGCCAGTGGAGCCCGACGATCAACGGATAGGCCTTGTCGCTCTTGTAGCCCGACGGAAGGCGAACCCAGAACTCGCGCGTGACGCCATCTGAAGACAGCGTGTATTTGCCACTTGCAAACTGGGCGGCTTTGCCGCATCCGGCGCTGAAGTTCGAAGGTGCGGGCGCCGGTGCAGGTGCAGGTGCAGGTGCGGGCGCCGGTGCAGGTGCAGGTGCAGGTGCGGGCGCCGGTGCAGGTGCGGGCGCCGGTGCAGGTGCGGGCGCCGGTGCAGGTGCAGGTGCAGGCGCCGGTGCAGGTGCAGGCGCCGGTGCAGGTGCAGGTGCAGGTGCAGGTGCAGGTGCAGGTGCAGGTGCAGGTGCAGGTGCAGGTGCAGGTGCGGGTGCAGGTGCAGGTGCGGGTGCGGGTGCGGGTGCGGGTGCGGGCGCTGGTGCCGGTGCTGGTGCCGGTGCAGGTGCATTCGCCACAGGTGCGGCGGAATCCGAGTCATCGCCGCTTCCGCAAGCGGACAGAACCAGCGCGCACAGCAAGGCGCTGGCCGCGTGGGTGGAGGTGAGGTGTCGGCGTGTCATGCCGTCATTGTGCGAGGCGTAAACCCAGCAAACTTGACGGCCCGGTGACGATTCGCCGCGGAGCGCGAAGCTTGTTGAAACAGGATGCAAGCCGGCGCCTCGCCGCCGGCGTCACCGGATCGCAGTCAGGGCCTGGCCAGCACCACGTGCAGTGCCTTCGGCGTGCCGACGTGCTCGGTGCAGCGGAAGCCCTGCGCCGTCAGGTCGATGCCCGCCAGCAACGATTCACCACGCCCCAGCAGCGTCGGCGAAATCGCCAGGTGCATCTCGTCGATCAGCCCGGCCTGCAGGTACTGGCGGATCGTCGACACGCCCCCGCCGACGCGCACGTCCTTGCCTTGCGCCGCATCGCGTGCGCGCTCCAGCGCTTCATGGATGCCGCCGGTGATGAAATGGAAGGTCGTGCCGCCCTTCATTTCCAGCGGCGCGCGCGCATGGTGCGTCAGCACGAACACCGGCACGTGGTACGGCGGGGTGTCGCCCCACCAGCCCTTCCACTGGTCGTCGGGCCACGGGCCGCGCACCGGGCCGAACATGTTGCGGCCGAGGATCCACGCGCCCATGTTCTCGAAGCTGCGCTTCGCGAAGCCGTCGTCGACGTTGGCCTCGCCGCCGGGCTGGCCGAGCATCGCCTGGAAGGTCGTGGTGCCGAAGAACCATTCGTGCAGCGTCTCGCCGCCGACGCCGAGCGGGTTCTGCAGGCTCTGGTCGGGGCCGGCACCGAAGCCGTCGAGGGATACCGAGAACGCAGCTACCTTGAGTCTGGACATGAGGGTCTCCTGAAAGCGGTTGTCCTTATACGACGAACCACCGCGATCAGGATCGACACCCCTTTTTCAGAGGCCGGCTGCGCTCAGCGCCTCGCCAAACTCCGCCGCCGGCTGGAACCCCACCACCCGCGTGCCCGCCTTCTCGCGGCCGCTGCCGTCGAAGAACACGATGCCCGGCGGGCCGAACAGCCCGAAGCGCTTCAGCAGCGCCTTGTCGTCGGCGCTGTTCGCCGTCACGTCGGCCTGCAGCAGCAGCGCGCCGGCCATCCGCGACTGCACCGGCGGCTGGTTGAAGGTCAGGTGCTCCATCTCCTTGCAGGCCACGCACCAGTCGGCATAGAAGTCGAGCATCACCGGTTTGCCGCCAGCGGTGGCCAGCAGTGCATCGAGCTCGGCCACGCTGCGCACGCGCTTGAACGACGGACCCTCGGCCACCGCCTGTGCCGCAGCGCGCGCACCGCCACCGCCGCTGAACCTCGCGAGCGGCTGCAGCAGGTCGCCGCCACCCGACAGCGCGCCGGCCACCTGCGCCACGCCGACCAGCCCGAGCACCAGCGCCACGCCGCGCAGCAGGCGGTGCTTGCCCGACGCCGGCGCGCCGCGCCCGTCGAACAGCCACGCCGCGCCGACCAGCAGCCCGGCGCCGACGATGCCCATCACCACCGCCGACGGCAGCACCGGCGACACGATCCACAGCGCGACGCCGAGCAGCAGCACGCCGAACAGGTGCTTCACGCCTTCCATCCACGCACCGGTGCGCGGCAGCAGCGAGCCGGCCGACACGCCGACCAGCAGCAGCGGCACGCTCATGCCGGCCGCCAGGCTGAACAGCGCGAGCCCGCCGATCAGCACGTCGCGCGACTGGCTGATGAAGACCAGCGCGCCGGCCAGTGGCGCCGCGACGCACGGCCCGACGATCAGCGCCGACAGCCCGCCCATCGCGAACACGCCCACGTGCTGCCCGCCGCGCAGCTTGCCCGCGCCGGCGTTCAGCTTCTCCTGGATCGCACCCGGCATCTGCAGCTCGTACACGCCGAACATCGACAGCGACAGCAGCGCCAGCAGCAGCGCGAAGGCTCCGAGCACCCACGCGTTCTGCAGCGCGGCGGCCAGCCCTTCGCCGGCCAGCCCGGCTGCGACGCCGAGCGCGGTGTAGACCATCGCCATGCCGAGCGAGTACGCGAGCGCCAGCCCGAAGCCGCGTGCCCGCGACACCGGGCCGCTGGTGCCGACGATGATCGACGACAGGATCGGCACCATCGGCAGCACGCAGGGCGTGAACGACAGCAGCAAGCCGGCGACGAGGAACACGCCGGCGACCGTCAGCAGGCTGCCCGAGCGCAGCGCCGATTCGACGCGGCCGCTGGCCGACTCGGCCGCCGCCGGAGCGGCCGCGGTCGGCGCGGCGGGGGCGGCCACGACGGCCGCCGTCGCCGTCGTTTCCGGCACGCCCTCCGGCAGCCACGACACCTGCTGCAGCGCGCCGTCCTTCACGCGCGCGCTGATGCCGGCGTTCTGCGGCGGGTAGCACAGTCCCTTGTCGGCACACCCCTGGTAACTGATCGCGACCGCGAAGTCGCCGCTCGCGCTGCGCACCGGCAGCGCCACCGTCACCGCACCGCGCAGCGTCTCGACGTACTTGCCGAAGCCTTCGTCGTACTCCTGCGGGCCGTGCGGCAGCACCGGCTCGGCCAGCGTCGCGGCGCCCGTCGCCGTGACCACCGGCGCCCCGACCGTGATCCGGTCGCGGTACAGGTGGTAGCCCGGCGCCACGTCCAGGCGCACCTCGATCGTCTTCGCATCGCGCAGCTGCACGCTGCTGCGGAAGGCCTGCGCGGGGTCGAGGAACTCGTCCGCCGCGAAGGCCGGCGCGGCCAGCAGCGCCAGCGCGGAAACCGCCCAACGCCACATCGTCATGATCCGCACCCGATGCGGCTGGTGTGCAGCGCGACGTCGTCGAGCCACACGGTGTTGCCGTTGCCGCCATAGGCTTCCCAGCCCAGCTTCAGGTCGGTGACCTGCGGCTTCCACGACGGCCGGCTCGCGAGCCAGGCTTGGTCGATGTCGGCGGTCTGCATCGAGTCCAGCTGCAGCGCGGCCACCGACGTGCCGTTGACCCAGGTCTGCAGCGTGCCCATCGCCGAGTTCAGCCCGAACTCGATGCAGGTCCAGGTGGCGGCCGGCAGCTTCGCGCTCAGCGAGATGCCGGTCGGGCTCAGCGACGGCAGCGTCGCGTCGTCCTTCGAACGGTTCCACATCAGGATGCCGCTCTGGCCGCCCATGCGCAGGTCCTGCATGCTGCCGTCGACCGATTCGATCGCGTCGTGCATCGACATGAAGGTCACGTGCGGATCGCCCAGCGCGGTCGCGAGCCGGATGTAGAAGCGGCCGTAGACCACCGGGCCCATCGTCGCGACCTTGTTGTTGATGATGAACGCATGGCCGCAGTAGCTGCTGCCCGGGTCGATGCGCACCGACTGCTTGCCGCCGTGCGAGACGGCGCTGTCGATGGTCGCCTTGCCGCTGTTGTCGAAGCAGTTCGGGCCGCCCACGCTCCACAGCGCCGGGTTCGGCACCGCGCCGGCGGCGGTCGACTCGAAGTCGTCGCACAGCGCCAGGTCGGTGCAGGCCAGCGTCGCGGGGGCAGGGGCCGGTGCGGGCGCAGGCGCGGGTGCCGGAGCGGGTGTCGGCGCCGGTGCCGGGGCAGGTGCCGGCGTGGGAGCAGGCGCCGGTGCCGGCGTGGGGGCCGGCGCTGGTGCAGGCGCTGGTGCAGGTGCCGGAGCGGGCGCCGGGGAAGGCGCCGGCGCCGGTGACGGAGAAGGCGCGGGCGCGGGCGCGGGCGCGGGGGCCGGTGACGGTGCAGGCGCCGGTGAAGGCGCCGGAGCGGGGGACGGCGCGGGCGAGGGAGACGGCGCTGGTGCGGGCGCCGGTGCCGGCGTGCCGGTCACCGGACCGAGCGCCGACCCGTTGTCGTTGCCGCCGCTCCAGGTCGTGTCCTGCGAATTGCCGCCGCAACCGCTCAGCAGTACCGCCGACACCGCGATGAACAACGGGCCCAGGCCCGCGCCGCGGCTCATGGCTTCACCGTCAGCTTGCCGACGCCGGCTTGCGCCAGCACCGAGGCCTTCACCGACGCCGCCGGCAGCAGCGCGCTGCGGCTGTACGGCACCGTCCAGCCCACATCGTTCGCGAAGCTGCACTGCGCCATGTTCAGCGCCGCGCCGTTCAGCAGCGAGCCGGCTTCGGCGATCGCGCCGGTCTTGCTCGACGAGCCCGGGTTCTTCATCACGCTCGCGCAGCTGTTGGCGCCCTGGATCTCGAACACGTTGTTCTCCGAGATGATCTTCGCCAGGTAGGCCACGCCGATGCTGTAGCCGTACGGGTAGGCCGCATTGGCCGTGCTGCCCTGGTACAGGTTGTTGTAGACGTGCACCTTGCCGAAGCGCACGCGCGGCGCGCGCTCGGTGATGTTGGTGAACAGGTTGTTGTGAAAGGTCACCGTCAGGTGGCCGTTGTCCGAGGTCTTGCTGTCCGACGAGCCGATCAGGTTGTTCTTGTCGTGCTGGTCGAAGACGTTGTTCGAGATCGTCACGTAGTCCGAACCGTTCTTCACGTCCAGCGAGCCGTCATGGCATTGCTTGCGCTTGCCGTTGACGACCGGCAGCAGGTCGTCGGTGACGGGGGCGTCGGTGAACCGGTTGTGGTCGATCCAGACGTGGGTCGAGTCGTCCACCGTGATGCCGTCGAACTCCGAATTCCAGTTGCCGCTGGAGCCGTCGTTCGGGTCCCACAGCGGCGACACGTCGCACGGGTCGACGATGGTCAGGTTGCGGACGATCACGTTGTCGACGCCGTTGATCTTGATGTTCGCGTTGACGAAGCCGGCGGTCGCGCCGACGCCGATCAGCGTCGTGTTGCTGCCGAGCTTCAGCTCGCCGCGGTTGGCCTGGTCCGAGGTGCTCTTGAAGGCGCCGCCGTTGTCGGCAGCCGCCATGTCGATGCGGCCTGTCACCTTGATGATCTTCGCGCTGTCGCCGCCCGCCTTGATCGCGGCCAGCAGTTCGGTCGCGGTGTCGACCTTGTAGATCGCCGCGGCCGTGGCGGCCGAGCCGCCGCGCGTGCCGCCGGCCTGGCTGGCCCAGCCGGTGCCGGGGGCCACGTCGGTGCTGGCATCGGCCGACGGCGCGGGGGCCGGAGCCGGTGCGGGGGCCGGGGCCGGAGCAGGCGCAGGAGCCGGCGTCGGGGCCGGTGCAGGAGCGGGTGCCGGTGCCGGTGCCGGCGAAGGAGCCGGCGCCGGGGCGGGTGCCGCGGCCGAACCGACCGCGCACTTCTTCGTCTTGCCGGGGTACGGGTCCGAGCCGAAGGTCGCGGTGGTGCAGGCGATGTTGCCCGACAGCGTCTTCGTGACGAACTTGTCCTTGATGCCGAACGAGACCGAGCGCTTGGTCGTGCCGACCTTGCAGGTCTCGCCTTCATCGGCGCACTTCGAGTAGCCGGACGGCCAGTCCTTCGCGAACGCGGGCGATGCGACGGTGGCGAACAGCGCGGCGACGGCCAGCGCGGCGGCGCGGGGGCGGTGGAATTGATTCATCGGAGTTGTTCCAGGATGGATGTCGAAGAAGGTGATGCGTGGGAGGTCACTTGATCGCCGGCGACGCGTTGCGCAGCAGCATCAGGAACTGGTCGTGGAACCACTGGCCGGCATGCGGCGCGCCGCTCAGCGCGTCGACGTTGCCCGAGCCGCACATCGCGTCGAAGCGCTTGCCTTCGGCGTTCGGCGTCGTGGCCGTGCTGTCGCTGGTGCCGTCGGAAGCGCCGGGCGGCTTCACGAACACGAACGCGTCGAGGTGGGTGCGCGTCGCATCCGGGTTGGCGCGCGGGCGCTCGCCGATGCCGGTGTCCTTCACGTTGCACCAGTTGCCCCGCGCGGCGCGGCGGTCGATGCGCATGTCGTCGACGTCGGCGGCCGGGCCGGTGGGCCGCTTCGGGCTGCCCCAGCCGTTGCGCGAGGTGTCGATGATGAACGACAGCGTGTCCGGGAAGCCGGCGGCGACGAACTCGCTGCGCAGCTTGTCGGTGTAGCTGAGCTCGTCGATCATCCGGTTCCACTCGTAGAACTCGGTGGTTCCGCCCGACTTCACGTTGTTGTCGGTGCCGTCGAAGTACGGCTCGTCCAGCGGCGTGTAGTTCGCGGTGTTGCTCGCGAAGCCGCGGATGATGCCGAGGTTGCCGCTCGGCGTCGCGCCCTTCACCAGGGTCTTGAAGCCGTCGATCGCCTTCGCGCGGTTGTTGTCCCAGCCGAGCCAGCCCGAGTGCGCGATGTCGAGGTACATGTACACGTTCTTCAGCGTCGACAGCTTGTTCAGCGTGTACTGGATGCCCTGCACGTAGACGCCCTTGCTGTTCACCGAATCGCACACCGTCTTGCCGATGCCGACGTTGGTCAGCATGTTCGGGAACGAGTCGGGCTCGATCACCGCGACGATGCGCAGGCCGGCGTAGGCCGGGCGGGCGAGGATCTCGGCGATGCGGTCGATGTACAGCGTCTTGTACTTCGTCATGCCGTCGTTGGCC
Source organism: Rhizobacter sp. SG703 (assembly GCF_012275445.1). Taxonomy (GTDB): domain Bacteria; phylum Pseudomonadota; class Gammaproteobacteria; order Burkholderiales; family Burkholderiaceae_C; genus Rhizobacter. Next base: position 522,156 of record NZ_JAAZQK010000005.1, read on the forward strand.
GAGCTCAGCTCGCCGTTCGACGCCAGCGCCGCGCAGTCGCGGTCGGGCAGGTCGTAGACGACCAGCTGGATCGTCATCGGCTTCAGCGTGCTGCCGCTCTGCGCCTTCTGCTGCGCGACGGCCGCATCGAGGTGGTCGACCAGGCCCATCGCGCCGCCGGTGCTCTTGGCGCCATCGATCGCGGCGATGCGGTCCAGCCACACGGCGGTCGGGAACTTGGCAGCCGCCTTCACCAGCGCGGTGTCGGTGGCCGATGCGGTCACGCGGGTCAGCGATTGCGCGACCTGCATGCCGTAGTCGGGGTCGACGTAGAACAGCGCATCGGCGAACGGATTGCCGGTGGTGATCAGGCCGGTCGCGGGGGCCGGCGCCGGTGCGGGCGCAGGGGCCGGCGAAGGCGCAGGAGCGGGTGCGGGCGAAGGCGCAGGAGCGGGTGCGGGCGACGGCGCGGGGGCCGGTGCCGGAGAAGGCGCGGGGGCCGGTGCCGGAGAAGGCGTTGGCGCAGGGGCGGGGGCAGGCGACGGGGTCGGTGCCGGTGCCGGGGCGGGCGACGGAGAAGGCGACGGAGAGGGCGCCGGCGCCGGGGAGGGCGACGGCGACGGTGCCGGAGAAGGGGTCGGTGCCGGCGACGGTGCGGGCGAAGGCGACGGGGCCGGGGAGGGTGACGGCGTCGGCGCGGGTGCCGGCGCGTTGCTGGTCGGCGACGGCGCCGGGTGGTCATTGCTGTCGTTGCCACCGCAGGCGGCGAGAACGAGCGAGAACAGCAGGCTCACACCGGCGCGTCCGCGCTGGCGTTTTTGGCTTTTCATGGGGATTCCCTCGATGTGTTGAATGCGGATGCAGAGGTCACTGCAGGTACGGCTTCAGCACGGCCATCTGCGGCTTGTCGGTGCTGCCTGCGGGTTCGATCGAATACATGTAGCTGCCCCACCACGGGCCGGCGGCCCACCAGACCCAGCCGGCCCAGACGTCGGCGTTGGACTTCAGGTGGTCGAGCGCGCCTGCCACCGCCTGGTCGCAGGTGGCGTTCGACGCGGCGCCCACCTCGCCGAGCACGGCGCGGTAGCCGTTGCTGCGCGCCCAGGTCGTGAAGGCCTGCAGCCGCTCGGCGCCGATGGTGGCGCTCGGGCAATTCGGGCTGGTGCCGGACGAATCGCCGTCGAGGTACTGGTGCACCTCGAACACCATGTTCTTGCCCGGGTCGACGATGCCCTTCATCACGGTGCCGTTCGCGGTGCCGTACCAGTTCTCGAGCCAGCTGTGCGCGCCGGTCCAGGCATTGCCCGGCACGGTGACGACATTGGTCGCGCCGGTGTTGCGGATCGCGGCCAGCGCGGCGTTGGCGGCGGCCAGCCACTGCTCGGTCGTGATGTCGTGCGGTTCGTTCATCAGCCCGAACGCGACGTTCGGGTTGCCCTTGAACTGCGTCGCCAGGCGCGACCAGAAATCGGCGAACGCGGCGTTCGGCACCTGCGCCGAGCCGACGAGGTTGCCGCGGTAGCGCGCGTAGTTGTGCGGATCGATCAGCACCGTGACGCCGGTCGCGGTGACCTGCTGCACGAAGCTCGTCAGGCGCGACAGCTCGGTCGCGTCGAAGGCCTGGTTCAGCGACGGCTGCAGCCGCTCCCACAGGAAGGGCAGCCGCACCGCGTTCATGCCCTTGGCCTTGAAGTAGCTGACGCTCGCGGCGGTCGGGTAGACGTAGTCGGTGTTGTAGGTGCCGGGCAGGTTGCCGGGCGCGAACTCGGCGCTGGCCAGGCTGACGGCGCGCCAGGACAGCGTGGCGGCCGAAGGTGCCGGGGCTGGGGCCGGGGCGGGCGCAGGCGCGGGAGCAGGGGCCGGCGAAGGAGCCGGTGCCGGTGCGGGCGTGGGCGCCGGAGCAGGCGCGGGTGCAGGTGGGGGTGTAGGTGCGGGTGTAGGTGCCGGCGCGGGCGCAGGGGTGGGAGCCGGTGCGGGAGCCGGGGCCGGTGAAGGCGTCGGCGCGGGCGCAGGTGCCGGCGAAGGAGAAGGAGCCGGCGCAGGCGCGGGCGCGGGCGACGGTGCAGGCGCGGGTGCCGGAGCCGGCGTCCCCCCACCCACCGGCGACGGTGCAGGCGCGTCGTCGTTGCCGCCACCGCAGGCAGCCAGCACCAGCAAGGCGCTGAGCGCGATGCGGCGGGAACGGAAGAGGGTGTCGTTCATGGGTGTGGAGGTGTCGTCAAACGGGGCTCAGAAGCGGGTCGCGAGACCCCACTGCACGATCGTCGCGTCGAAGGTGTCGATCCCGGGCGAGCCCTTGCCGCCGAGGCGCCAGTCCGAGCGCTGCTGGTAGCGTTCGAGCTTCAGGTCGGTGGTCCAGCGGCCCAGGCGCAACTCCAGCTTCAGCCCGAGCGTGATGCCGCCGAAGGCCGACAGCCGCTGGTCCGCCGACGAGAACTCCGGCGTGCCGACCGGTCCCGGGTACACCGCGGTGTCCTGCACCGGGTCGTAGTAGAACGACGCGGCGTTCTGCGTGTAGTAGCGGAACGACGGCGTCACCGAGAACAGGTCCGACACCGGCTGCACCCACGCGGTCTCCAGCGTGTTCGCGCGGATACCGAAGGTGTCGCTGTAGTAGCGGTAGCTCGCGCGCAGCGTGCCCGACACCGACTCGAAATGGTGGTTCCAGCGCAGCATGCCGATGCTGGCGTCGCGCTCGCGCGGCCGGTGGTCGTACAGCTTGTACGGGTCGTCGAAATAGCCCCGGCCCACCGAGTAGGTCAGGCTCAGCTGCGCGATGTCGCGCGGCGACAGCGCTTGCGTCACGCCCAGCGTCAGCTCCGAGGTGGTCTTGCGTTCGTCCACCACCACGCCGTTGACCGGGTCGATGCGGTCGCGCGTGCCGGCGATGCCGAGGTTGAAGGTGGTGTTGTTGTCGGCGGTCGCGATGCGGCCTTCGAGCGACAGCGCGCTCGACTTGTAGTCGTTCTCGCTCGAATGCGCGGTGCCGAGCGCAAGCGCGCCGCGCTCGAAGTAGCGCGTCACCTTCAGGTCGCCGGCCTTGCGCTTGTCTTCCATGCCTGGCGAGCGCGACGCGCCCGACACGTCGCTGTAGTAGCGCGGCGTCGCGCCCGACACGTCGTCGATCACGCCCGAGCCTTCGACCGACCAGCGGCCGATCGGCGCCAGCACGTACAGCGACGGCGCCTTCACGGTGATGCGGTTCAGCCGGCTGCCTTCGCTGCCGTCGTAATACGGGTAGCGGACGTTGACGGCCTGGCTGTCCTTGTACTGCAGGTACTTGAACGCGATCAGGCCCTGCTCCGGCGGGTCTTCGGCGCGAGCAGCGCCCGCGAGCAGGACGCCGGGCAGCGCCAGCGCCGCGGCGACGAGGTTGCCGGAAAGCTTAGTTGCAGCCACAACCGCCTCCGCCGACGCCCGAGCCGCCCGAGGCCGCTTCCTTGCTGTTCAGGATGTGCACGTCGAAGCGCCCTTCGAGCGCGTCGCCGCCGAGGGTCATCTCGGGTTTCGCGAGCAGGCCCTTCTCCCACGGTTGCGGCGGCTGCAGCGCGGAGCAGCCGGTGACGGCAAGCGACAGCAGGGCGAGGAATGTGCGGTGTTTCATCGATGGCAGCGGTGTGGTTCGGGGGCGGCGTTCCGGCATGTCTTGCGGGTTACTTCAGCGCGGCGACGATCGCGTCTTCGAGCGCCTTGCGCTCTTCGTCGCGGAAGCCGGCATGCATCTGCACCACCTTGCCGTCGGCGCCGATCAGCACCGAAGTCGGCATGCCCTTGATGCCGTAGCGCTTCGGCGTGTCGCCCTGCGCATCGAAGGCCAGCACGAAGGTCGCGGGCACCTCGGCCAGGAACTTGTCGGCGTCGGCGCGCTTCGCGTCGAGGTTGATGCCGACGATCTGCAGCCCCTTCGCGCCGTACTTCGCCTGCATCTCGTTCATCCACGGGAACGACTGCTTGCACGGGCCGCACCACGAGGCCCAGAAGTCGAGGTACACCACCTTGCCCTTCAGGGCACCCAGGTTCACCGCGCCGCGCGAGCCGTTCAGCTGGAATTCCGGCGCCGCGGTGCCGGCATCGATGGCGGCCGCGGGCAGGGCGGCGAAGAGGCTGGCGCACAGGGCCAGCGTGAGGGCGGACAAGCGGTTCATCAGGGCAGTTCCTTCGAGACAGGGATCAGGGAAGCAGAGTTCATGGGCACGGAGCGGCGGCGCAGCTGCAGCGCCGCGGTGGCCAGCAGCAGCAGCGCGAGCCAGCGGGCGTCGAGCGCGCCGGCGCCTTCGTTGGTCGACGGCGTTTCGGCCTGCGCCGACAGCGGCACCTCGGTGGTCTGGCCGGCGGCCGAGGTCACCTTCAGCGTGCCGTGCATCGCACCGCCGGTGCCCGGCGCGAACACCACCGTCACGGTGCACGACTTGCCGGCCGCCAGCGTCCACGGCACGCCCGGGCAGGCGTCCGCGGCCGAGCCGGACGAGACGATGAAGCCGGCGGTCGTCGTGACGGCCGAGATGGTCGCGGTCGTCGCCGAGCTGTTGGCGATGCGCACCGTGAGCGGTTCGCTGCGGTCGCCGGTGCGGATCGCGATCGAACGGTAGTCGAGCGCGGTCGGCGTGACGGCGAGCGTGCCGGTGGCCGGGGTGCCGCCGCCGTTGTCCGGCGGTGTCGTGCCACCCCCGCCGCCGGGCGGCGTGGTGCCGCCACCACCGCCCGGGTCGGGCGTCGTGCCGCCACCGCCGCCGGTCGAGCCCGCCACGCCGCTGCCGCTCAGCGCGACCTCCGGCGGGTTGCTGCCGCTCGAGGCGACCAGCAGCACCGCGCTGCGCACGCCGGCCACGTCCGGCACGAAGCTGACGATCACCGTGCAGCTCGCATTCGCCGCCAGCGTCACGCCGCCGACGCAGGTGCCGCCGCCGACCGAGAAGTTCTCGGCCTGCGCGCCCGAGGTGCCGATCGACGACACCGTCACCGGGCCCGGCCCGTTGTTGACCAGCGTCAGCGGCGCACCGGTCGCCGTCTTGCCGACCTCGGTCGACGCGAACTGCAGCGTGTTGGTGTTGCCCGACCAGGCCAGCACCGGCAGCACCGCCGTCGTGCCCAGGCCGGTCAGCACCACGCTGTTCGGCGAGCTGAACGCGTTCGACGTGATCGTCACCGTCTCGGCCGCGTTGTCGGCGACCGGCGAGTAGGTCACCGTCAGCTTGCAGCCGGCGCCGGGCGCGAGGCTGGCCGCGCAGTCGTGCGTCGCCTTGAACTCGGTCGAGCTGCTGACGATGCTGGCGATCTGCAGTGCCGCGCTGCCGGTGTTGGCCAGCGTGACCGAGCGCGGGATCGACGTGGTGCCCATCGACACTTGGCCGAAGCCGATCGCCGGTTGCGACAGCGTCAGCTCCGGCGACGCGATCGCGATGCCGACCCCGCCGACCGACAGCGAGGCCGTGCCGCCGGGCGCGTTGCTGGCGATGTCGACGCTGGCCGCGCGCGGGCCGAGCGCGCTCGGTTTCAGCGCCACCGTCACCGTGCAGGTCGCGGCCGGTGCCACCGTCGCGGCGGCGCAGGTGCCGCCGAGCACGATGTCGGCCGCATTCGTGCCGCTCGCGCTGACCTTGCTGATCTTCAGGTCGGCCTGGCCGTTGTTCGTGACGGTCGCGGTGCGCGCGGCACCGGTCGTCGCAAGGCCTTGCGCGCCCAGGTCCAGCACGATCGCGTCCAGCGCCAGCCCCGGCTGGGCGTTCGCGGTGCCGGTGCCGCTCAGCGTCACCGTCGAGCCGCTGCTGCTCGCGCTGTGGCCGATCGCGAGGCTTGCGGCGCGCGCGCCGGTGGCGGTCGGCTTGAAGCTGATGTCGACGAAGCAGTTGCTGCCCGCGGCGACGCTGCCGGCCGCCTTGCAGGTCGAGCTCGAGGCGATCGTGAACTCCGACGCCTGCGCGCCGCTCACCGTCAGCGTGTTGACCGTCAGCGCCGCGGTGCCGCTGTTGCCCAGCGTCACGCGCAGCGGGTCGCTGGCCGCGCCCACCGTCTGCGAGAAGGTCAGCGTGGTCGGCGACAGCGTCACCGCCGGCGAGTTGTCGGCCCCGGTGCCCGACAGCGTGGCGGTGCTGCTGCCGGTGGCGCCGTTGTGGCCCACCGTCAGCGTCGCCGAGCGCGTGCCGGCGAGCGTCGGCTTGAAGGTCACGGTGACCGAGCAGGCGGTGCCGGCGGCGAGCGAGGTGCCCACCGCGCAGGTGCCGCCGCTCACGGCGAAGTCGCTGCCGGTGGTCAGCGCGATGCTCTTCAGCACCAGCGCCGCACCGGCGCCCACCGAGTTGTTGACCGAGAAGGTCTGCGCGGCGCTGGTGGTGCCGAGCGACTGGCTGGTGAAGCTGAGGCTGCCCGGGCTGATCGACGGGGCCGGTTCCGGCGTGGTCGGCAGGTAGCTCGGCGTGCGGCCGAGCTGCTGGCCGATGTAGGCCGCCAGGTCGTTCAACTGCGCGTCGGTGAGCTTCCCTTGCAGGAAGTTCATCTGCGTGTTGGTGACGATGATGCCCTTGATGTTGGACGCGCTCGTGCCGTTGGCGATGCGGTTCAGCGGGTTCGCCGGGATGCTGCCGTGGCAGGCGCTGTTGTTGCAGCTCTGCTTGCCGGGGACCAGCGTGGTCGTGAACAGCATCTGGCCGTTGCTGGCGCTCTGCGCGAGCGCCGGGCCGGCCGCGGCCGCGCCCAGCAGCGCGGCTGCGAGAAGGGGAAGGAGGCTGCGCTTCATCGCATCAGGCCTTCATCCACGGCAGGTCCTGCCCGGCCACCGACCAGATTGCGTCGGTGTGGTCGCCGTTGGCGCCGCGCACGTTCGGGTAGCCCCACGCGGTGGTGTTCACGTCGCTGGTGCTGACGCCCATCGCGCGCAGCACCATGCCCATCCACTGCGTGTACAGCAGGCCGGAGTACCAGTGCGGGTCCGACGACCAGTTGAACGAGTTCAGGTCGCGGTAGTCGAGCGACTGGCCGGTCTTGAAGTAGCCGCCGGCATCGCCCAGCGCAATGATCGGGATGCAGCGGTTGTGGTGGTGGCCCGGGTTGCCGCCCGAGCCGAGCTCGAAGCCGCTTGCGATCAGCGCCTTGTCGAACAGCGTCTTGCCGTCGGCCGTCTTCACCTGGTCCATCTTGGCGGCCATGTCGAGCATGCAGGTCTCGAACTGCAGCTGCACCGCGGCGTTGAAGCCGGCGCGCTTGGCCGGGTCGTCCAGCGCGTGCGCGTAGTCGTTGTGCCAGGCGTGCTCCGGTTCCGGGCCGAAGGTGTACGAGGTGGCGCCGTTCACGTAGACGCGGCTGATGCCGGCCGAGAACGCAGCGACCACGATGTCGTTCCACAGCGATTCGACCTGGGCCTGGCTGGCCGGCTGGCCGTAGAAGCCGGCGGCCGATTCCAGCGACGAGGTGTCGCTGGTCGGGCGCTGGAAGGTGCTGCTGACCGGCGTCTGCGCCAGCTTGCCTTCCACTTCGTTCAGCAGGTCGAGGTAGTTGCCCAGCCGCGCCTTGCAGTCGGCCGAGCACGACGCATCGGCCATCACCAGGTCGGCATGCTCCTTCACGCGGTCGACCAGCACCGTCTTGTCGGCCGGCGCCGGCGTGCTGCCGCCGCCACCGCCGGCGGCGTTCTTGAACAGCCGGTCGAACAGCTTGACGTTGCTCTCGGCGGTCGGCGTCGTCTGCACGGTCGCCGTGCCGGACTTCGACAGCGACACCAGGTTGCGCACGATCGCCGGCTGCAGCACCGCCGTCGGGTAGAAGCTGCTCGCGCCGGCCAGCACCTGGTCGATGGTCGGGCTGGTGGCGTCGCCGCCCAGCGTGCCGCCGCGGTTGTGGCCGCCGCTCACTGCGAAGTCCAGCCCGTTGATCACGTTCATGCGCGACACCATGCGCGCGGTCAGCTTCGAGCTCTTGGCCCGCAGGATGTCGCTGATCACCGTCAGGTCGCCCGAGGCCTTGGCCGCCGCGGCGAGCTGCGCCTGGCGGATCGTGATGCCGCCGTAGCTCTGCGTGGCCGCAGGCGCCTGGTCGAGCAGCGGCCCGAAGAACTGGCTCTGGAACACGCCGTGCCAGGTGGTGGTGTGCACGAAGAAGCGTTCGGCCGAGGCGGCCGCTTCGGTGGCGGCGCGCGCCTCGCGCGGCAGCAGCGAAGGCAGCAGCGGCAGGGCGAGCGCGGTGCCGCCGGCGCCGAGCAGGAACTGCCGGCGTGACAAGGGGTTGAATGCGGGTTTCATTTCGCCCTCTGGATCGTGGTGAACTCGGTGCGCAGCGCGATCGAAGCGAACAGGCTGCGCAGGTTGGCGCCGTTGGCGGCCTGCACGCGCAGTGCTTCCATCAGGGCGCCGTCGGCGGCGGTCTCGGAACGGCCGAAGCTGTAGCGGACGTAGTTGCGTGCGAAGCAGCGCTCGAACTGGCCGCTGTCGAGGATGTACTGCTGCGTGGCCGACGGCGAGCTGACGGCGCGCGACGAGCCATCGGCCAGCCGCACCAGCGCGGCGGTGTCGATCGGCTTCTCGCCGAGCAGCCCGCCCTTGTCATCGAGCACGCGCTCGGTGCTGCGCGCGCGGCCCAGCGAGTCGAAGCCCTCGAAGGCGAAGCCCCACGGGTTCATCTGCGTCTTGTGGCAGCCGATGCACGAGGTGCCCTCCATTTCGGTGACACGCTCGACGCGCTGACGCGTGGTCAGCACGCCCGTGAGGTCCGCCTTCGAGTTCGATTGGTCCATCGCCGGGGTCGGCATCGCTTCGCAGGTCAGCCCGAACAGCACGCGGCTGCCGCGCGAAATCGGCAGCGTCGTGTCGGTCGAACCCTGGGCGATGAAGCCGATGCGGGTGAGCAGGCCCACGCGCGAGGCTTCGGTGAACAGCGGCGGGGCGGACTTGCCGTCCCACACCGCGGTCTTGTAGAGCGAGGCGATGTCGGCCGTCTTCGCATACGAATGGCGGTCGGTCAGCACCTGCTGCAGCGAGGCATTGCGCGCCGCCAGGTACGACACCATGTCCAGCACCTCGTTGACCGCCGCGTCGCGCGAGGTCGGCAGCGGCTTGAAGCTGCCGGCGAACGCGTCGAACTTCGGGTCGCCGACCTTGCCGTCGAGCGCCACCAGCTCCTGCAGCCGGAACCAGCCGCCGAAGAAGTCGCGCATCGCGCGGTCGGAGCGGCTGTCGGCCATCAGGCGCTGGATCTGCGCGGTGTAGACGGCCGGCTGCAGCAGCGTGCCGTCGTCGGCCAGCGTGTTCAGCGCCGCGTCGGGAATCGAATTCCAGAAGTGCAGCGCGAGCCGCGTGGCCTGCTCGTGCGCCGTCAGCGAGGTGCAGGTGGCGTTCGCATCGGTGGGCGCCTGGCCCTTCTCGACGACGAAGTAGAACTTCGGCGACGCGATCATCGTGCCCAGCACCTTGGCCACCGAGGCCTGGCTCGCGGCATTGCCGGCGGCGGTGCGGTAGACGTTGACTTCGGCATCGGTCAGCGGCTGGCGGAACAGCAGCCGGCCGGCCTTGCGGATGAAGCCGGTGACGCACGCATCGGCGGTGCCGGTGCAGCTGCCGAGCAGCGTGTTCAGCCGCGTCGCATCGGCCGTCATCGACTTCGCGAGCGCCTCGGCGGTGTCGTGCAGCGCGGTCACCTGGCGCAGGTTCACGCCCGAATCCAAGCGTTCGTAACCTTTGTGCCGAGATGTGTCGGGGTTGACCGCGACGTCCGGCGGGAACTGCGTGGTGTCGCGCACCAGCGGCCCGACGCTCGCGGCCAGCGTCGCGTCGCCGGTCAGCGCGGTGGTCACGTCGGTCAGCGCGTTGACGACCTGGTCGCGCGTCAGCCGGCGCGGCACGCCGGGCGCGCTGCAGCCGGGCCCGGCGACGTCGCCGGGCGTCGCCGCGGCGATCGTCACCGCGGCGATCTGCGCATGGGGGTCGGTGCCGGCGGGCACGACCACGGGGTTGCCGGTGCTGCCGTTGGGCGGCGCTCCGGCAGCAGGCGTCGATTCACTCGAGTCGCCATTGCAGGCCGCGGCCAGCGCGGCGACACAGAGGGCTAGGAGGTGCGATCGCATGGTGCTCTCGGTTGCGTGGCTAGGTTGCTTGGGCCATCAACTTCGATGGCGTCGGATCGTGCTTCGGGGCGCGATTCTGTTGAAAACGCTCTCAGGAGAATTGACGGAGGCGTGACTGAGCTGTGCCTGTACGAGGAGAACAACGGCACGAAACTGGTCGCAACAGGCGTAACGGTGACGAGTTGAAACAGCCGTGCGGTGGCTTGCCGGCAGAATGTGAAGGCATCAAGGCAGCGGCATGTACCGCGGCCCGCACCAGTCGCAGAGGGAGTTGATGGACAACGAGGTGTTCGTTTTCGGCCGGTGCGAAGTTCGCGTCGCGACGCGCGAGGTGCTGCTTTCCGGCGCGCCGCGGGCGATGGAGCCGCGGCCGTTCGAGCTGCTGGTCTACCTGATCCGGCACCGCGGGCGCATCGTCAGCAAGGACGAGCTGCTCGACAAGCTGTGGTCCTTCGATTTCGTCACCGCCAGCGTGATCGCCCGCGCGATCATGAAGATCCGCAAGGTGCTGGACGACGACGGCGACACCGGCGAGCTGATCAAGACGGTGCACCGCACCGGCTACCGCTTCATGGGCGAGGTGCGCGAGAAAGCGGTGCCGGCGCCCGTCGCCACGCTGCCCGCGGCGCCGGCTTCGGGCGCTTTGCCGTCATCGTCGGCCGGGCCGTCTGCGGCGGCCTCGGGCGCATCGGTGCCGACCACGCTCGCGCTGCTGCCGTTCGAGAACCGCACCGGCAGCGGCGACCTCGACTGGCTGGAGCTCGGGCTGCTGTCGCTGGTGGTGCGCGACCTCGGCGCGCACCCGCGACTGCAGGTGAGCTCGATCCCGTCGCTGCTGAACGCGTTGCAGGCGGTGCCGAAGGAAGCGGCTTTTGCCGACCGCGCCGACGACCTGACGCGGCTGCTCGGCGTGCGCCATGTTGCGCGCGTGGAGGTGCATGGCGGGCCGCTGCGCTTCGAGCTGCGCTGCACGCTGGTCGGCGAAGGCCGCACCGACAGCACGATGCTCGCCGCCACCGGGCTGCCCAACCTCGGCCGCAGCCTGGTGCGCTGGCTGGAGGCGCGCTTCTTCCCTGGCGAGGCGGCCGCCGAGATCCAGGCCGATGCCGGCGACAGCGTGCTCGGCCGCGCGCTGCAGGCCATCGCCGAACAGAAATGGACGCTTGCGCTGGAGCTGCTGGCCGCGGTGCTGCGCCTGGAGCCGCAGCACCTGGGCGCGCAGGTGGAGCGGCTGCGCGCGCTGGTGGCGCTGGACGACAGCGCGGCGTTCGAGCTGGGCGATGCGCTGCTGGCGCGGCTGCGCGAAGAGCCGAACCAGGCGGCCGAGGCCGCGGTGCATTTCGAGCTGGCGCAGGCCCATGTGCGCCGGCGCGTCAACGACAAGGCCAAGCACCACCTCGAAGAGGCGCTGCACAGCGCGCCGGGCAAGGCGGCACGCGAATCGGTGATCGCGACCACGCTGCTGCGCGCCAACATCGCGATCAACGAGTTCGACTTCACCGTGGCTTCGGCGCTGGCCGACCGGGCCGAGGCACTGTGCAACGGCAACGGCAGCGTGTTCGACCAGCTGCGCATCCTGTCGCTGCGCATGGTGATCGAAGGCGAGACCGGCAGCATGGTGCAGGCCTGGACCCACGCGCGGCGCGCGGCCGCGCTGTACCGCGACCACGGCGTGCTGGTGGGCCAGGCGCGTGCCGAATGCAACGTGGCCAACGCGAGCGCGAGCCTGGGGCATTTCCGCATGGCCGAGGAGCATGGCGAGGCCGGCCTCGCGATCTCGCGCAGCCTGCAGGTGCCGACCGATTCGGCGGTGTCGGCGATGCTGCTGTGCGGCGTGTACCGGCAACTGCGCAAGCCGGCGAGCCTGGCGCGCGTGCTGTCGATCCTGGAGTCGGTGGACACCGGCGACGGGCCGCGCAACGAGGGCTTCCGGCTGGTCGGCCGGGCGCATTACGCGCTGGCCATCGGCCAGATCGGCGATGCCGCGTGGAAGCTGTCGCAGGCGGCCGACGAGGCGGCCGCGAAGGGGCAGGAGATGCAGCTGCATTTCGTGCTGCCGCTGCTGACCGGCGCGCTGATCCACGACGGCCAGCTCGACGCGGCCGACGACGCCTGCCGCCGCATTGCGTCACTGACCAAGCTGGCGCGCGACCGCAATTTGCAGGGCGCGCTGTGGCACAGCCAGGCGCAGCTGGCGCTGGCGCGCGGCGACCGCGAGCGCGCGATTGCGCTGCTGCGCAAGGGGCGCGACGTGACGCCGCTCGGCTGGTGGAATGCGCATGCGCGGCTGGATGGCGCGTGGCTGTGCATCGAGCAGGGCCGTTCGGTCGAGGCGGTGGAGCTGCTGCGCGGGCTGGAGACCTGGCTCGACGAGCACCCTGCCGGGCTTGCGGTGGCGGCGCGGCTGGCGCATGCGCAGGGTCGCAGCGGCGAGGCGCGCGCGGCGCATGCGCGGCTGGCGGCCGGCATCGACGGTGCGTTGCCGGCGTGGCTGGCCGAGCTGGGCGAGTGCTACGAGACGCAGCAGATGACCGAGCTGCCGTGCGCGCCGTGCGTGGTGACGTGGATGTGAAGTCGGGCGACGAGGCGATTCACGACGACTGCGGCTGAAGCGCGGCGTAGGCCGGCAGGCTGTCGTAGGGCGTGCCGGGCAGGCCTTCGGCGATCAATTCGGCAGGCGGCTTCAGCAGCGGGTTGTCTTGCCAGCGCACGCGGCGAAGCGCTTGCAGCACCTCGGCATGCGCGCGCTCCGGCGCGCAGGGCCGGGTGAGGTCGAAGCAGCTGCTGGCGATGTAGGGACCGCGCCGCCATTCAGGGTGGCGACCGAACAGGTCTTCCATCGGCCCGATGGCCGGCGCGGGGTGGTGCTGCACGATGCGCTGCAGGCTGGCATCGAGCCAGGCGGCGAGTGGTGCATCGGCAGGCACGACGTGGTGGGCGAGGCGGACCAGGTAGACCAGGGCCGACGCGCATTCGGACGGGTCGTCATCGGAGAACGCCAGTGCCGGCGCGAGCCAGGTGAAGCCGCACCACAGCGGGCCGCGCACCGGGCCGAGCCACTCGCTGCGCAGGCGCTCGTCGTAGAGGGCATAGCGCCGATCGGCGAGGCTGGTCCACGCGGCTTCGACGACCCGGCCCAGGTAGGGGTCCGGATCGAGGGTCTCAAAGCGGGCGACGACGACCTCGAACAGCGCGACGCACAGCGCAAGCCGCGCACGCAGGCTGGCGGCAGCGGCGCGAGCAGCCAGCGCTTCGGCCTCGGCCAGCGGGAATGCGAAGTCCTTGCTGGCGCGGGTGTCGTTCCACAGGTAGCGGATGCCACTGCGGTCGTAGCCGCCGAGCTGGGCGAAAGGGTGCAGGACGGCCGTCGTGGAGGTCATGAGGTCAGCGGGAGCGATATGGCTCGCCGACGAAGCCCGCGGCGCGCATCTCGTCGGCGGGGACGAGGTAGGGGTTTGCTGTGGGATCCAGGTTGCGCAAGAAGGTGTCCCAGGCTGCGCGGTCGGCAGCGGCATCCGGCGGCACCGTGAGCGATTCGAACCAGGCACGCGGTATCGCGCGCTCTGCACTGTGATCGAATGTTCGCGCGCTGTGGTCGAACTCCTTGCTGCACGGGAACGCTGAAGCCAATGCCGAGATCGTCCGTTGCAGCCAAGCTTCATATCCGCTGCTTGTCGGGAGGGTGAGCGAGCCAAGATGCGCCGCCTTTACCGTCGCCCACTCAAGCGCAGTCCGACTCTTTGTCAAGGCGAAGTGCCAGTCGTCGAGCAAATTGAGCACTGTCTGGCGAGGGCCGGCCGGATTTCCTTTCTGGTGAACGTCATCGCGAACGTCATCGAAATCCAGGCTGTTCGAATAGGCGGGCTGGAGCGTCGAAGCCCAAGCCGCCTCGATTCTCTGCAACGGGTCACCTACGTCGCCCGGGCCATCCAGTCTCCAAAGCACCCACTCGAGGCAGCACAAGGCTAGCGCAGCTTTTGCCTTGTAGTTGAGTTTCCAGACGGCTTCAACCAAGCGCGCCGGCTGCTCATCTGGATCGCTGAGGGATACGGCGATGCCGTTGTCCCAAGGGAAATCCAACGGGGCGTCTGAAAGGTTGCTGGGAATGAAGGTAGGTTTTGTGAGCATTCTGATCTCCGGTGCGTGGACGTTATCGCATCTTCTTTTCCAGCGAGCGGCGGGCACTGTCGCTTATGTTTCCTTTGTCGTCAGTGCCGCAGTCGCTTTCGGTCAGCTTCTTCGGTTGGTTGTCGTCGTTGCACAGCCAGATCTCATGCTTGCATTCGGACATCGCGATGCACATCAACCGCTGGCAGGCAGGGCACGGCAGGTTCGATCGTCCGCCCTGGGACGGCCGCCAATCGATCTTGAACACCATCTTCAACCCCGTCTGATCCCCCAGCGCGTCGAAGATGCGCGCCTCGGCATGACCCGACTTCTGCTTGTACGGCGGCTTGTGCCGCTTGTCGCCTGAACACATCACCGCCTCATTGCCGGAGCGCACTTCCTCGCCGCCGCCCGGCACGAACTGCGACGGGAACATCTCGTGCGCCCGTCCGCTCGAATGCGCGCTGGCGCAGGTGGCGGTGTCGCCCCCCGCCGGCTGGAACTTGCAACTGGAGATCGTCGTTCCCTCCTGGTCTTCCAAGCCGTTCTTGTTCACCATGCGCTTGTCTTCGGTGTTGTCTCCGACATGTTCGCGTCGAGACTCGTTGTTCCCTTGCAGTTCCTCGCAATCCGTCTGGATCGGCGCCTGTGCCATCAGCGCCTGGCTGACGGTCATCGCTGCGGTGTTTCCTGTCGTCACGTTCGTCCTCCCCCTACTTCATGTTGTTGTGGGTCGTGAGGTCGAGGTGGCGCACCGCGTTCTCGCCCTCGAACTTCACGTCGAACGACCAGGCCGCGAAGTAGGTCGTGTTCTGGATCTGGTGGCTCATCACGCCCATGCCCAACGCCTTCGTCGCGGCTTCATCACCGTTGCTCTTCTTGTAGTTCGAGGTGTTCTTGATGCCCACCTCGTCGCCACCCACCAGCACGGTGCGCGTGCCCGAACTGGTGTCCGACGACTTCGAGAAATTCGGGTACGGGATCGGGATCGGCCCGGCCGGCGGTGGTGGCGGCGACAGGCAGGTGTCTGGCATCGCGCCGTTCGACATGTTGCCGTCCTTGCGCGCCGACACCTCGCGTCCGTTGGCAAATACGTTCTTGCTCATTCGTCATTCCCCTTCTTCCGTCTGTTCCATCTGCAGCACCAGCGCCGCGCGCTCGCCGGCGTCCGACCCCACGTGGCACAGCGCGAGCGGCCCCGGCGCGTAGCCGTGCAGCGCCGCATGCGCCGCCTGCGCCAGCAGGCACGGCACGATGGCCGCGCCGATCTCTCCCAGGTACTCGATCGGGTGCCACAGCCCCAGCGGCTTCGCCCGCTCGCCGCCATTCAGCCGCCCGGCAACGAACGCGGCTTCCTTGAACTTGTAGTGCTCGCCCGACAGGTCGGTCAGCCGATAGGCGATGTCTTTCAGCGCCACGCCTGCCCCCGCCAGCGCGGTCTTCACCGCCTGCGTCAGCCCCTGCGCGCGCAAGGCTTCGGTGCTGTCGATGCGCGCGTGCTCGAGCGCCCGGCCGGCTCCGAGGATGCGCAGCGCAGGCCCCGCGCCCGGCGCGCCCGCGCGGCCCACCAACGCCGCGGCTCCCGCCTCGCCGGGGAAGAAGCCATTCGAGTTGCCCGGCGTCATCACGCGGCGTTGCCGCTGCATCGCTTCCAGCGTGTCGCGCTGCAGGAAGCTGTCGACGCCGGCCACGACCACGTGGGCGGCACGGCCGGTGTCGATCAGTTCGGCGGCGAGTGCCAGCGCGTCGACGCAGCCGGTCTGGTCTGCCGCGAACAGGCGCGACAACGGATGCGCCACCCAGCCGAGCCGCGCCTGGATCTGCGGCATCAGCAGCGTGTCGAGGTCGGCGAAGCGCCCCGGCCGCCCGGCTGCCGCCACGCCCAGCAGGATCGGCGTGCGCGCCGCCTCGTCGGGCGGCAACGCGGCCAGGCATTCGGCGATCGCCGGCGCCGCCAGGTCGGCCAGCTTGCCGGTGCCTTCCCACCATTGCGGCAGTGGCACCAGCGCGCCGCGCAGCGGCTGGCCGGTTTCGCGGTCGAGCCAATCGGTGCGTCGCACCGCGCTGATGCCGGCCCGCAGCGCGGCAAGCGTCGACGGCGCGTTGAAGCCCAGCGCGCTGACCAGCCCGAAGCGGCGCACCGCAAGCCCGATCATGGCCGGCCTCCGCGGGCCTTCGCGCGCACGGCGTCGGCCAGGCTCGCGTGGTAGGTCTTGCCTGGAAAGCGCCGCTCGCGATGCCACTGTGTCGACATCTCGCCGGCGATGACCTCCTTCACGTCGAAGACGCTGCGCCCGAGCGGCAGCGCCACGCGCCACGTGAGGCTGAAGCGGCCTTCGTCGGGCTCGAACACGAGGGTGTCGATGCTGGCTTCGCGCGTCACGTCGTGCCCGCGGTGCGGGATGAAGGTGACCGGCATCGCCCGGCGCGGCAATGCGAACCGGCGCAGCCCGTCGGGCGTCAGGTTCTTCAGCACCACCTCTTCGCCGCCCTGCGGCCAGGGCATCACCTGGTCGGGCGCCGCGGCCTGGAAATAGCGCTCGTCGAAATCGTCCGGCCACAGCGGCGCGGTGTTCTCGATCCAGTCCTGGTCGTAGGTGCCCGCATGCCGGCGCCGCGGCAGCCAGCTGCGCCCGATCGGCGAGAAGGCCTGCGGCCGGTAGCGGCCGTCGGGCGAGTCGACGTCTTCGTCCAGCGCTTCGGTGCTGGGCAGCGGCTGGCCGTCGATGTGCTGCAGCCGGTGCCAGTAGCCGCGGCCGACCGGGTTCTCCTCGTAGGCATGGATGCGGCCATCGGCCTCGTCGGTGCGGTCGGTGCCGCCGAAGGCCACGTCGTACGAGATCGGCAGCTGCGAGAAATACTGCGGCGCCGAACGCGTGGCCCCAACCAGCCGCTTCTGCCAATGGCGCGGGCCCACGACCTTGAATTGCTTGACCAGGCTGCCGACCTTCAGCCCGACCCCGCAGTGCGTGGTCGGGCGCCCGCCCGGGGCGTGGGCGCTGCCCAGCAGCAGCACGTCGCACGCCGGCTTGCCGTGTGCGTAGTCGGATTCGTGCAGCGGCGCGCTTGCGCCGGGTTCGCCGCTGAAACGGTCGGCCTCCACCAGCGGTACCTGCCCGGCATGCAACTGCGCCTCGCCGCCGTGGTCCGGCAGCGCATAGGTGGCCTTGACGATCACCACCAGCAGCTCGCGGCCGTCGCGGCGGAAGCCGAAGGTCCAGCCTGCGGGCACGCCGCTCACGTTCGTGAACCTCATGCGGGGAACCTGCGCAGTTGCCAGTCGGCGCGCCCGCCGACCGCGAACAGCGGCTGTGCCGCATCGAGCCGCGCCAGTTCGATGGCCGCTGCCGCGCGCTGGCGCTGGAAGCCGGTGCGCAGCACCTGCACCGCGCCGGCCACCGACACCGGCGCGCCGCCCAGATGGCGCTGCCCCGGCGCGAAGCGCGGCGCCTGCGCCTGCCACCAGGCCACGACGCGTGCGGCATCGGGCCACGGCAGGTGTTCGTCGGCCGCATCGGGCGGTGCGGCGGCGGCCGGCGCGTCGGTTGCCAGGTCGAGCAGCTTGAGGTCGGCGCCGGTGAGCATCGTCACCGCCGCGCCGGCCACGGCGGCGTGCTGCGCACCGGCGCACTGGTCGAGCAGCCACGGCATCGTGGCCGGGTCGCCGAGTGCGCCCACCGCTTGCAGGGCTTGGCGCCGCCGTACAGGGTCGGCGGCGAGCACGCGGATGGCTTCGCGCGCCCACTGCGGGTCGCCGCAACGCATGCCGACCTGGATCGCCTCGTCGCACAGCTCGGCCGATGCGAGGCCGGTCTCGAAGGCCGTGCGCGCGGCCTCGGTGTCACCCATCAGCGCCAGCGATGTGGCGGCCCGAAAGCGGCAGTGGGCATCGTCGTCGCGCAACGCGGCGGCCAGCAGCGGGCGCAATTCGCCGAGCTTGTGCTCGCCGACCGCCTGCAAGGCACCGGCGCGCACGGTGGCATCGTCGTCGCCGAGCAGGAACTCGAGCGTGGAATTCGTGTGCGCGCGGTGCGCACTGCGTGCTGCGCAGGCGATCCAGCGGTGCAGTGCGAGCGGCGGCTGCTGCAGCCGCTGCAGGCTCCAGTCGATCTGGTCGAGCGGGATCCAGGCCAGTGCATCGCACACCGCCCGGGCATGGCGCGGGTCGACCGGTGCCAGCGCCAGAACGTGGCGCATGCCGTCGAGGTCGCGGCGCTCGAAGGCCAGGTGGCTGGCGACGAACAACGCGCCGGCCTCGCCGCCGCCCAGGCCGTCGAATGCGGCACGCGCGCCGGCCGCGCCGGCCACCTGCAGCCCGGCCAGGTGCGCAAGCAGCCGCTCGTCGAGCCGCGCCAGCTGGTCGAGCGTGTAATGGGGCGCGCGCACCGCCTGACGGTGCAATGTCCACAGGAAGGCCGCTTCGCTCGCGTGCTCGCTCACCACCGGGTGGTTGACCAGCGCGGAGATCTCGCGCGGTGCGAAGCCGAAGACGAAGCGCGGCGCCGATGCGTCCAGCATGCCGCCTGCCCCGCTCAGTTCAGCTGCACCGAACCGCCGCGGATCCGGTTCGCGCCCGTCGCGTCGGTCAGGATGTCTGCGCCGCGCAGCTCGATGCGGCCGTCGCTGCGCAGGGTCAGCGCAGCCTTGCCGCAGCGCAGGACGAGTTCATGCGTGGCCGCGATGGTCAACCGCTCGCCGTCGACGTCGACCTTGACCCGGCCCGGCTGTTCATCGAGCGGCCAGCCGGTGCCGCCGCGCACGACGCCGGTGACGAGCGGCCGAGCGAGATCGCCGCCGTCAAAGACCAGCAGCACGTCGGCGCCGACGTGGGCCGGCCGCAGGTCGACGACACAGCGCGCCGGCACCGCGCCCGGTTGCAATTGCCCGGGGAACGTGACGAGCGGCGTGGTGCCGCCGTCGCCGAGCGCCAGCAGGCGGCCGACCAATGCCGCCGGTGCGGCCGCGATGGGCGCGGCGCGCGGGGCGCGCAACAAGGGTGCCAGCAAATCGTCGTCTGTGGCCTGTACCTTGGCCGGCGCGAGTGTGTCCCGCTTCATGTGTTCGATCTCCCTGGCGCTGCTGCGCCCGCTTTGTCGAACGATCCTATCGCAGGTGCCGCCCGATCTGGGCAGCACCTTCACGGCATCAGCCCGGCGGCACCGAGGGGCTGCGGCGCCGTGGCGGCATCACGCCGAACTCTGGCGCGCGCAGTTCCTGATCGCCGACCCAGCCGACTAGGCGCTTGGCCTGGTCGCCGATGAGTTCGAGCGACGCGATGCACAGGCCGCGCAGGGCGGCGTCTTGCGCGCGGTGCACGCAGGGCGGCACGCCGGCGGGCGGGGGCTTGGGGCGTTCTCGTTCATCGACTTCGAGCCACGCGGCGACGCCGTCGCTGACGTCGATGACGTGTTCCAGCAGGCGATGCACCAGGCCGGCCTTCAGCGTGAACTCGACGCTGTCGACCGAGGCGGGGGCGGTGCAGTGCAGCCGGGGTTTGAAGCGCGGGCCGTGCGGCAGGCTCGGTTCGAAGGGCGGGGCGTGGGAAGCCGACGCGGGGGATGCGGGGGAGGCGATCGGATCGGTGGCGGTCATCTTGACGGCCTCCTCGCGGCGGAGGGAGAACCCGCTTGGTCGGACTGCGATGGCGAAGCGGGAAAGGTCGGCGCGGGGAGGGCGCCAACGGGGGTACCAGCCATGGTGAAGGGCTCCTGTGTTGCGGTTAAAGCCGCCACGAGCGCTGTCAAACACGGGTGGCGGCCCAAAGCAGGGTTGACAGACCGGAACACAGGAACCGGCGAGCCCGAAGGCTCCCCCACCCGGGCCGCCCAAATCTGGAGTGGCATAGGTGTGCGACGCGCAAAAGAAAAGCCGCTGTGGCGGCTGCGCGCCTGTGTGTTCAGGCTGTCAAACCTGGCCTGCGATGGGGCAGGCGAGGGGAATGTATCACTGCCGCCGGGGGCGGCTGCCGTCAGTCCCGCGGGTCGCCGAAGGCCTCGATGAACTCGTCGATGAAGCGCTGCGATCCGGTCAAGGTCAGCGTGATCGCATGCCACTGCCCGTCTTCGACATTCACCTGCAGGTCGTGATCCCAGTCCATGCCCTCGTCCGCTGGACCGTGCGTGTGCGGGAAGCGGCGCCATGCCCAGTCGAGCAATTGCTGCGCCTCGGCCATCGCAGCCGCGTGATGCCCGGCGGTGGTGGAGGCCATGGCTTCGAGCGTGGTGATGCCTTCGGCGTTGTCGCTGAGGTCCAGGGTGAGGTAGTGCATAGACATGCGCGATTGTGTCGGCGAGTGAAGGAGTGCTCGCTGTTCAATGCGTTGGCCGCTATGCAGCGGTTGCTGTCTTTCAAAGCGGTGGGGTCAGTTCGCTGTCTCGGCCAGGTAGCGGCCATCGATCCAACAGCGATCGCTCTTGCTCAATGGCCGCTCATGGATGTGCAGCTGACGCTGCCGAAGCCGATGCGCGTTGAGGCCACTCGAACGGCTGCTGTTCGCTTCGGCGAATGGGAACACCCGACCCGTTGCCGTCGTTCGCCGCCTCGGACTTGACGCCACAAAGCGGTCATTCAGTGACAGCATGACTAGCAGGCATGCAGAGCGAATGTCGTGATAAGGTCGCTGGACATCGACCCGCAAACGATAGCCTCATGCCCGACTTGCCTCTCACCGCCATCCAGGTTCCGTTCAATGACGACGCCGTCAAGGTTGCGCACCTTCATTGGAGCGATGGCGATCAACCGACGAGAATCGCCGTAGCATCGCGGCGGTCCGGTCGCTCCTGCATCGTCGAGTTCGACGCGGTGATTGGTCTACGAATGTTGGATGAACTCGACTTGGCGTCTACGTGGCAGGGGGTACCGGCAGATGTCCTGAAGTCAAGTTGGCTCTTTGCTGTCAAGTCGGGCGGTTGGTTCGAGCTCGAAGCGACTCGCCCGGATTTCTACACCCAGCACGTG
This sequence comes from Rhizobacter sp. SG703, assembly GCF_012275445.1. Classification (GTDB taxonomy): domain Bacteria; phylum Pseudomonadota; class Gammaproteobacteria; order Burkholderiales; family Burkholderiaceae_C; genus Rhizobacter. The sequence continues at coordinate 543,247 of NZ_JAAZQK010000005.1, forward strand.
CTGCAGAAGCCTACCGAGTTCCTGGTTGCAGGCTTCCAGGATTGCGTCTCGGTGCTTGCTCTTTCGGTCCCCAGAATTCTTGAGATGAGTTCTGAGGCCTGAGGCCCTTGCCGATAGCCGCGGATGGTCAAGGTCCGCGACTGCCGACGGAGACATCCCTCTCAGCACCGCGGAGCGCCCGATGTCGTTGAAGTGCCAAGCAGCACCTCGCGGAGGTTTGGGCTCGCCACTAGGTCGGTTGCTCTGGGATCTGCAGGTCGTCCGAGGGGCGATGTACATTGAATGGCACGCGTGGAAACTGCTGACGAAGATCAGCGCTGAATTGATCCATGTCTTCTAGCCCTTGGACTTCAAGGGCTTGTGATTGTGAGCGAAGTTCAATCCGAAGAAGCTCATTTACGCGAGAACGAAACACCTCGATTGAAACCAACTCTGCACTGCCGATCATGAGCTGCCTGGAGCTCTCTGTTTGACGCCAGAGTCCGTGCCGGTCAATCTCAAAAGTTGTGGTTCGGAGAGCCTCCGGTTTGCGGAAGATTCTGCGTACCAGAACGATCAGCCCGCCGACGCCCCCAGCGAGCAAGAGGTACAAGAGGAAGACAGCAACGTACTTCGGCTCATGCGGGCCTGAAATCCACAGCGTTGCCAAGACCCCAAGAAAGAGGGCGACTCCGGCGCCCACAAACCTGGCACCTTGGTACGAAAGAGAGCCGAGCTTGTCACTAAGGTAAGCCTTGGAATAGTGGTGCTTCATGCTACGCAGGTTACCCGCAAGCCGTCGTTGGTGACCGGCCGGTCGTGGCCGACTGTTCCCCTTCGCCAAGCGCCCCGAAAGCAGTCGCACGTGGCAACCGACACGGCAGCGATCGACTGTTTGCAGGCGATTCCGCGAACATACACTGTCGGCCACTTGCGGCCAGTCACCAGCGACCGCTTTCGGGTACGCTCCACAGCGCTATGACTGAACTCCTACTGGGCTCTGAGTACGACGACGACCTGTTCTATCGACTCGTTGCCGAGGTCGAGACGATGGGCGGTTCGATCGTTGATAGAGAGTGGATTCTCGGCGGTCCCCAAGAAGCCACGCTGTACGAGATCTCGCTCCCAGGCGCCGACCTTGTGGCTGTTGCTCAATCCGGTATCGGTTTGTCGCTTCGTAGAGAGCCGGCGCTGGTTGAGGCCCTCGCGGATCGCATAGCTCCGAATCGGCCCGCTTGAATAGAGTGGCTCCCACATGTCGCTGATCGGCCACTTGCAGTCGTTCACGAACGACAGCCTTCGGATAGGCTAGGTTGCTGTGATGACGACCATGAACGCCTCGACGGATATTGGGTTCCAAGACGCACTGGAGTCGGATGCGGATGGGCTCGCAGACCTCCGTGTTGCCGCGATGCGCGAGAGCCTTGAACGAGTCGGTCGCTTTGATCCGATCCGGGCGCGGGATCGCTTACTGTCGTCGTTCGACGCCGCGGCGACACGCCACATTTTGGCTGATGGCTTACGCGTCGGGTTTTTCGTCGTGCGAACGAGCGCGAAGGAAATGCTGCTCGACCACCTATACATCGACCCGCGTCATCAAGGCCGTGGGGTAGGCGCTGCAGTCTTGGCAAAGGTCTTTGCCGAAGCAGATCGGCATTGTCTTGACATCCGGGTGGGTGCGCTCAAGGAGAGCGCTTCAAATCACTTCTACGCGCGCCATGGTTTCGTGCCCGTGGAGCAGGATGAGTGGGACATCTACTATGTTCGTCGGCATTCAGCGGCCGTAAGCCACCAGGGCAGTTTCCAGTCACCGCGCTGACGAGGCGAAGCAGCTGACTGGCACCACGAGTTGTCCGTCGCCAGTGACCGCTCTCGGGCCGCCCACCGCCAATGCTCTCCGCATGAGACAGAATGGTTCGGAGGCACCGAACACTGCCATGTTCACCGGTAGACGACACGACCCTGTCCGCAGGTTGCCTGGAGGCGCTACGAGATGACCGAAGATAAATCCTCTCAACCGAAGGAAGGCGGCACCAAGGATGGCGCCATCGGCTTCGTTGGATTGCTCTTACTCGTCGCGTGCATGGCGGTGTCGTGCTACTACCCATACCCAAGTGGTAAGCGCCCGGATTTTCTGAGCCTGCTGATGCTCTGGGCACGCGAGGCATTCATCCTCGTCGTTGCGCTCGCTGGCCTTGTCGTACTCGGAATCTCCGCAGGCATCAAGTTCATCAGGAGCCTTCGGGAACTCGGCGCCGAGCGGAAAAGCTGACAAGAAGACTGGCATCAGGCAGTCTTCAGCGAAGCGCTTCGCAGTCACGCGTTGGCCGGAAAGATGCAACGGGTCGCCTCCAAGCCACCAGGCGAGGCAGATGACAGGCAACAGTCGGCCACTACCCGCCTCTCACCAGTGGCGGCTTTCGGGTAGGCTGCGGCAAGTCGTTCAAGGGAAGTCATGCCAATACCTGCTTCAGAAAGCGAA
>NZ_JAAZQK010000006.1:0-262726 GCF_012275445.1 Rhizobacter sp. SG703
TCGATGCGGCTGGTGGTGTGGCTGAAGACGTACGAGCGCAGCACCGTCAGCACGCTCTCGAACAGCACCACCGCGATCAGGCCGACCACCAGCACATCGAGCGTCGACACGCCCTTGTGCACCAGCACCTTGTCCATCACCACCTGGAAGAACAGCGGCGACACCAGCGCGAAGAGTTGCAGGAACAGCGAGATCAGCAGCACCTCCGACAGCAGCCGGCGGTGCTTGACGATGCTCGGGATGAACCAGCTGAAGTCGAACCTGGACAGCTCGCCGGCGAGGCTCGCGCGGCTGGTGATCAGGATCAGCCGGCCGCTCCACTGTTCAGCGAACACCGCGATCGGCTCGATGGTGGGGCGGGCGCTGTCGGTGCGAACGTCGCGGAACAGCACACGTTGTCCGTCGCATTGCGCGAGGACGACGACGCGGCCGTCGTTCATCACCGCCAGCGCCGGCAGCGCGGCAAGTTCGATCCGCTCGATCGTGGTGGATGAGAGCTTGGCCTTCAGGCCGAGGTGCTTCGCCGCGAGCAGCAGGTCGTCGGTGGAGACGGGCTCGCTCGGGCTTTTGCCCAGCTGGTGCAGCAGTGCCGCGGGGTCGGCGGGCACCTGGTGGAGCCGGGCGACGAGGCACAGCGCGTGCAGCGCTGCTTCGCCGAGATGGCGGGCCTGCGGGGCCGCGGCAGGCTCGTCGTCTCCGCTCGGCGAATGCGATTCCGCCTGCTCGATGGCCACTGAATCTTTCAACCCCACTCCCGTTCGGTTTGATGTTCTTGTTGGGTGCGAGTCAGTCTAGCTGACGGATGACAGATCCCTATCCCCCTCTTTGGGAGGAGTCGCGAATCGAAGCGGTGGCAGCGCCGATGGCCGAGGGACAGCCTGCTCGCATTCATCTTCTTCTCCCTGGTCACGCGGGTTGCAGTTTCGAGCGCGCAGTCTCGTGAACCCACCCAGGCCGCGTCAGGTGAAAGATGTCCGGGTCGCATTCCCGAGATGGCGCGTTCTCGAAAAGCGATGGCCCCGTGCCCCCATGCACCCCCCAACGATGATCTCGTGCACGATCGCCATGGCCCACGGCTCATGGAGCTAATCTGAGGTTGTGGCGCACTGTGGCGCAGACCAGAAAGGGGTTCTGGTGCCTCGGGTCGGGGTCGGAATGACGCACCGGTGCTTGCTTGCAGCTGGTTTGGCGTAATTTCGGCGCACTCTCACACGTCTCAGCGAGAGAATCTCTCGTTCAGGGGCCTTGCCCGCGGCAATTTTGTGTCGTCGGTGACCGCCGCTTGAAAGCGTGGCACCTTGCCCACGCGCCTTCCTCTCGACCTACGGACCGGCGCGTTCGCGCATAACGTCCGGGCCTACGAGGCACCTCCATCGCCTCTCGAGTGCCTCTACTGCGGCACATGGACTGTCGCGCGGGTCTCTCCAGGTGGGTCCATCGGCGAGCGCATCGAGTTCTCCAACGATCGGATCTAGCTACCCGCTTGCGGCGAGTTAAGTAGTCGGCCCTAAACAACTCCTTTTCAGCCAGCAGCCATTGAGGCATGGGCGGACGCGGGCGGCGAGAGCAACGCGAGGATGAACAGTGGCAGCCAAGCGAGCGCTGCCGCGAGGGGCCAGCCAAGTACCCGCAGGTACCTCAGGATCATTCTCAGGTTGTGGCCTGCGCCGCAGAGGATCGCGTGCATCGCATCGCCGAGTTCGCCGCGCAGCCAGTTCCTGACCAGCAGCCCGTCGGCCTTCATGTGCCCGATCATCGGCTCGACCACCTGCCGTCGCTTGAGCAGCTTCTTCAAGCGCTTGGGCAGGCGCCGCGTGTGACTGATCAACAGCCGTGCCCCGCTGCTCGGTTCGACGCCGCGGTAGCCGCGGTCGGCCAGCACGATCTTCGGTGCCTGTCCGCTGAGCACCTCGACCTGCTCGAGCTGGCTGTCCACCGTGTGCCCGTCGTACGAGTTGCCAGGCATCGAACGCATGCCCACCACCAGCCCCTCAGCGGCCGTCACCGCCACCGACACCTTCACGCCGAACTCGTACGGCGTTCTCACCTTCCCCTTGGCGATGCACTCCACCTCGGGCGCGTGCAGGGCGTACAACTTGTTCTTTGCCTCCCGCTTCTGCGCATGCAGCCGCTGCGCGGTTTCCATCTTCTGCTTGAGCTCGCCCGTGAGCTCGCCCGCCTTGCGCTGCACATCCCGGATCACCCGGCCCAGCGTATGCGTCCGGCGAAGTCATCTTGAAGTCGGGTTAGGAGCAAAGGATGCTCGTGTCCACCTCAACTCTTGGTGGACACGTGGACACTATCGAATCCAAGCCCGCTGCCGGTGGTCGGCGCCGGCGTCTGCATGGCGACGAGTTCAAGGCCGACGCCGTAGCTGCCGCAGCGCAGCCAGGCGTCTCGATGGCGTCCGTGGCGCTGGCGCGTGGCATCAACGCAAACTTGCTGCGCCGCTGGGTGCGAGATGCGGAACTGGCGTCGGTCAGAGCACCGCTGAGCTGCACGCCGGCCCCGGCACGGCCGACGTTCGTGCCCATGCAACTTCCCGAGCCGATCGCTTCGCCTCGCGACATCCGAGTTGAACTACGGCGCGGCGCGACGACGATCGCAGTGACCTGGCCGATGGCCGCAGCCGCTGAGTGCGCGAGTTGGATGCGCGAGTTGCTGCGGTGATCCGCGTCGACTCCATGTGGCTGGCCGTGGAGCCCCTGGACATGCGCGCTGGCACAGAAGCCGCCTTGGCGCGCGTGGTTACGGTATTCGGCGCGGCCCGTCCTCACCATGCCTACCTGTTCGCCAATCGCCGTGCCAACCGCATGAAGGTGCTCGTGCACGACGGCATCGGGGTGTGGCTTGCCGCGCGACGCCTGAACAGCGGCAAGTTCGTCTGGCCGAAGGACGCGGCCGCGACGGCGTCACTCACGCGAGCGCAATTCGACGCCCTCGTGCTGGGCTTGCCGTGGCAGCGTGTTGGCGAGGCCGGAATCATTCGAGTGCTGTAGCGGGTCGCAATTCTCGAATCTGCTGATGTGCATGGCACGTCACCCGCGGCACGATCACATCCTGTGATCGCCCCACAGCAATTCGACGCTCTCGATCCGCAGCAGATGCGCCAGGCACTGCTGACGCTGATGGCCGAGGTGGCGGCCAAGGATGAACTCCTCGAGCGGCAGCAGCGTGACGTGGCGTTCAAGCAGGCGCAGGTCGACAAGCTCACGCACGAGTTGGCGGTGCTGAAGCGGCTGAAGTTCGCCGCCACGAGCGAGAAGTTCTGTGCCGGCCTGAGCGCGCAGCAGAAGAGCCTGATCGAAGAGACGCTCGACGCCGACATCGCCGAAGCCGCCGCCGAGATCGACCGGGCCAACGTCGACAAGAAGAGCAAAGACAAGAGGGACAAGCAAAGCCCAAGCGCCAGGTGCTACCGCCGCATCTGCCGCGCCGCGACGTGCACCACGAGCCCGCAAGCACGGCATGCGCCTGCGGCTGCCAGATGAAGCGTATCGGCCAGGACATCTCCGAGAAGCTGGACTACGAGCCGGGTGTATTCACCGTCGAGCGGCACGTGCGCGGCAAGTGGGCCTGTGCGCATTGCCAGGAGCTCGTGCAGGCGCCGGTGGCCGCTCACATCATCGACAAGGGCATCCCCACTGCCGGCCTGCTGGCCCAGGTGCTGGTGGCGAAGTTCCTTGATCATCTGCCTTTGTACCGGCAGGAGCGCATCTTCGAGCGCGCGGGCATGGCAATCGCACGCTCGACGCTGGCGCAGTGGGTAGGCGAGTGTGGCGCGCAGTTGCAGCCGCTGGTGGATGCGCTGTCGGCTGAGCTGCTGCGCTACAACGTATTGCACGCCGACGAGACGCCGGTGGGCATGCTCAAGCCGGGCAACAAGAAGACCCACGAGGCCTACATCTGGACCTACTGCACGACCCGCTTCAACCCGACGAAGGCGGTGGTGTTCAACTTCGCTGAGACACGCAGCGGCGAGAACGTGCGCGAGTTCCTAGGCCAGAACGGCGAGCACCCGTGGAAGGGCAAGCTCGTGACCGACGGGTTCTCGGGCTACAAGGCCTCGTTTGAGCGCGGCGTCACCGAAGTTGGCTGCGTCGCTCACGCACGCCGCAAATTCCACGAACTGTGGGCCAACCACGGCAGCAAAGTCGGCGAGCAGGCGCTGAGGTACTTCCAACTGCTGTTCAGGATCGAGGACGACATCGCTAATTGCACGGCGGAGGAGCGACGACGAATACGGCAGCGCAAGTCACGCCGCGTGGCCGCTGCCCTGCACAAGTGGCTGCTGCGGCAGCGATGGCAGGTTCCCGATGGCACGGCCACCGCCAAAGCCATTGACTACAGCTTGAAGCGCTGGCAAGCCTTGACGCGCTATATCGGCGACGGCAACCTGCCGATCTCGAACAACTGGGTTGAGAATCAAATTCGCCCGATTGCCTTGGGGCAGGCGAACTGGTTATTCGCCGGCAGCCTGCGTGCGGGCAAGCGCGCCGCCGCGGTGATGAGTCTCGCGCACTCCGCTCGGATCAACGGGCATGATCCCTACGCCTACTTGAAGGACATCCTGACCCGACTGCCGACGCACCCGGCCAGCCGTGTCGATGAGTTGCTGCCGCATCGATGGGTGCCAGCGACAGCCGACGCTTGATCGACGTCACCGTATTCAAGCGAGCAGATTCGGTCAGTGCCTCGATCTCATCCGGTGACCCGCAGCCACCAGTAGCAAACCAAGAACGATCAACACCGCGCCGACGAGCTTGAACGGATCTACGGACGTCTCTGGCGTCGAGGTCACACGCATATAGAGGTGGGATGAACCATGCGACGTACCCGAAAGAAGCTGCTTCAGATGCACCCACAGTTCGAGAGGTAGCAGGTCCGCCAACGGCGTGCACAGCAGCGCTCCGATTACCAGGCTGCCCCACCCGATGCGGGTCATCCAAACGACCATCCTGAGTTCCTCTGGCGTACAACGCCGCCGTCATGGTACGACGGCTCGGCATGTCCAAATTCAAGATGGGTTCGCCGGACGCATACGGCCCAGCCACGTGCGCAGCTTCCTGATCTCGCGCTGCATGCACGGGTACTGCCTGGCATGGGCGTAGCGCCCGGCTTGATGTTCGGCCGCCGGGCCCACTCGCGCGTTGCTCTGGCGCAGCTCGATCCCCGCATCCTTGGCCGCATCAACCAGTTGCTCGCGCGCCCGGTTCAACAACCGGCTGTCCGTCGGGTGCGCTATCGCCTTGGGCTGCACCGTTCAGGCTGCGCCGCTTGATCACGCCTGCGCTTCGGCCGCCTCGATCGTGTGTGCAGCAGCCACTCGCCGTCCGCTTCGCCGATGCGCGCTCGCCAGCGCACCAGGCTCGACGGGTCGCACGGCAGTTCGTGCCGGAAGTACTTCTCGCCGCTGAAGTGCTGCCAGTACGGGTTCTCGCACCAGCGCTCCACCACGTCCTCGTCGCTCAGCGCATAGGCGTGCTTGAGGTACAGCAGTGCGGCCATCAACCGCGTCGCCAGCGCAGGCCGCCCCGTCGTCGACACGAATTGGGGGCTCCACTCGTCGGCGAAGGCTTGCCAGTTGATCAGCTCCGCCAGCCGAACCAGCTCGTGCCGCAGGTCGATCAGGTTCACCAACTCCATGCGGAACAGGTCGTGCTCCGTCGTCTGCTGCGGCTTCTTCGGGCCCATCTCGCTCCCCGTCCAATTTGCAAGGTTTCAATATCGATTCGACTCGAATCCTGCAATCTCCACCATCCGCATCGGCCCGCACAGCGAGTGTTCATGCGCCTTGCGGGGTTGTTCAGGCCGACTAATATCTCGATCAAGATGCAGCAGAGCACCATCGCGAAGGAGCGACGCAAGTAGCCTTCCAGTCCGGTTCCGAGCGTCCAGGTGCTAGAGCTCTCTGCGCTGCCATGCGTCCAGCCCCAAGCTCTGAGCCGCACCAGAGACTAAACTGCGAGTCGCGTACCGCTCGCATGTGGCGGTTCCCTCACACCGTATTCCGGAGCGCCGCTATAGGCCGGCTTTCCCAAGAGGAACTGCGGCACTACCACATTCACCCATGCGATTTTTGAAACGCTGCACAGCCTTCACAGTGGCTTCGCGATTTCGAGCGCATGCTCGGGGCATGACCTACAGATTTTTTCCATCCACCCTCGATCGCTACCTGGCACTAATAGTTGCAGCTCTCTTCGGTGCCTCAACTACAGGATGTAGCGGCCCCTCTGATCTGCAGGTGGCAGAGGATTTTTCGAGGGAATATCCTCGGTGCACGCTAATGAAAGCCGATGGCGGCGAATCAGAGGGTGGCTACATATGGATAAAGGTATGGTTTCAATGCGCCGGCGACACCCAACAACACGGGAACTGGTTTCGATACATGGAGAAGGATGGCGTGTGGATATTCGTTCCAAGCCGCTCTGTGACACATCCTGATCGCATCCGCTAGGGATCCGCTGATCAATGATCGTTCTGGCGAGCGCCAACGAGTGGCTCCCACCAGACTGCAGACGAGATGCACCACAGCACATCGGCAACCACGCCGAGGCTCGTTTGAGGCATTCAGCCGGGCCGGTGGTGGCGTTCAAGAGGCACCTCGGGCATGGATATCGAGCAATCGCCTCTTGGCGATGACGATGTTGGCCAACCCGAACAGTCTGAACAGCTGCGCCTCGTTCTTCGCCAGCCCTTTGTAGCGAACCTTCTTGCGACGGAACAGGTTCTTGATCGCGTGGAACGAATGCTCGACCTTCGCGCGCACGCTCGCCTTGAACTGCGCGACCTCGTTCAGCAACTGCGCCCACCTGCGCGTGAGGTCTAGCTTGCGGCGCTTGCCAGGCTGCATCGCCACATGCCACTGCGGTCCTTGCGCCTCGGCGCGCTTGCCCACGCCCGGTAGTCCGCATCGCCGAACGCAATGCCTTCCTTGCCGTGCAGCAACGCACCGGCCTGCGTCACGTCGTTCACGTTGGCCGCCGTTCCCGCCAGCGAGTGCACCAGCCCCGACTCGGCATCCACCCCGATGTGCGCCTTCATTCCGAAGTGCCACTGGTTGCTCTTCTTCGCCTGGTGCATCTCGGGGTCTCGTGCCTTGTCTTCGTTCTTCGTAGAACTCGGCGCCGCGATGATCGTCGCGTCCACGATGGTGCCCGCGCGCATCAGCAAGCCCTTCTCGCCCAGATGCGCGTTGATCTCGTCTAACAGCGCCCGCGTCAGGTTGTTGTCGTTGAGCAGCCGCCTGAACTTCAGCAGCGTCGTCGCATCCGGCACCGACTCGTGCGACAGGTCGATCCCTACGAAGTCTCGCAGCGCCTGGCTGTCGTACAGCGCGTCTTCCAGCGCCTCGTCGGCCAGCCCGTACCACTGCTGCAGGCAATACATCCGCAGCATCTTGGCCAAGCCCGTGGGCTGGCGCCCGACTCGACCGCTCGTCGGGTACAGCGGCTCGATCACCGCCATCAACCGAGCCCACGGCACGATCCGCTCCATCTCGCCCAGGAACTTCTCGCGCCTCGTCTGCTTCTTCTTCATCGCGTATTCGGTGCTTGCAAAGCTGCGTTGGCTCATCGGTCTTTGCCTCTCAGTTCGATGCCTTCTGGCATGCATACGGCGTGCTGGGTCGCGGGCTTTTGATCAGCGGTCCCTAACGCAATATCAGCGCAAGCAGTTGTCAAGCATTGCATCTCTACTTCAGAGCTTACTCCGCCAGATAGCACGCCGAAGAAATCGTCGCATTGCTTCTATATACATTGACTGCCTTCCCACCAGGAGAAGAGACCTCTACAAGGCGATCACCCCTTGTTCCGACGACTATTGCCAGTAGCTTTTTCCCCGCAAGCCTAATATCCGCGAATAGCGGGCTTCCATCTTTCGGCGTAAAGCTGAGTGTACTCGCGCCGAAATAATTCAATCGAACATCCAGTGTGGCGCCCTCATTCCTCCTCAGGACGCTGACCCCGCCACGCGAATAAACAACAGATTGCAGGATATCCGGATGTATTGGCGATATACGTCGCGTTTCTTTTGTCTTAATGTTGTACTGAAGTAGAGCCGAGGCCTGGACCAATTCCAGAGTATCGGCCTCGATCGGCACTAGCGAATTAACTTGACCAGCGCCCTCAAAGACAGTGGAGACATCACCAGATTGCCCAATATGAATCAACCCAAACCCCCATTCCTTCCTTTGATAGCTTGGGGCCGAATTAATTACCAAGAATGCTGATCCATCTGCGCGCGAGACGTACTTCCCACGCGCCTCTTCATTTGGGGCACCCACCAGTTTCACGATCAAACGAGGCACTCCGACTCCCAATTCGATCTCAAATATTTCGCCGGCCGCGTTAAGATAAGTTATCTTTTTATTCGAGCACTCCAATATCTCTATTGGAGAATTCGACCGAACGATGGCCGTACGCGCGCCGCGCCCAAACGGCCCTTTCACCAATTCGTAGCTGGCCCCACTCCCCTCACTCAGTGGCATCGCTTCAACAAAGACTGTGGGCAATGAGCTTGCCTTTGCGCCCGAAGCAATTGCGCAGAGGAGAATAGCAACAAAAACTCGGGGAACACCCCTTGCAAGGACAATACTCATTCGCACCCCATGCTCTATTAAGTCAACAAAGATTACTTATTGTGGTACACCCGACACAGCCCGAGAACTCGCCCACCCCTATCTTGGCTTCTCTCGTAGAGTTTGGTTGAAAAGCTTTCGGACATATCATCCTCTTCGACCGACTCTCCTACCCGTGACCCAGTCTCATCCAAGACGACTTGATTTTTTCGCTCAGCCCAGCTCTTGCCGCATTCAGTGCAAGTCCGCTCAAATATAAGGTTTTTGTCGACGTACTGCATATGGACAGTAAATCTCTGTCGCGCATAATCGCAGACTAGCAGCGCCCCCTCCCCCTCGTCAACCTTCTTAACAAGCTTGTGCAGACCGCCCACCAATTTCCAAGGCCCCCAGTCTTCTAGGATATCTTTCGATCGGAACGTATCTTCTCCGTAACCTATAGCAACCCACGGACTACACTTTGCGGCGAGACCTCGTGGATCGACATATGCAGTTGGCTGCCCTTCGGCATATGCGTATGTGTTCCAGCCACCGGCTAGCCCAACCGGATCCGACTGAATATACCTCCCGAGCGAAGGATCGTAAGTCCGAAAGTAGTTTTGAAACAACCCCGTCTCTACATCCGCATACTGCCCGGGAAATCGGAGATTGAAGACAAACTCGCCCAAGCCATCTGGATTGGTCTCAGGAGCGGATGTTCCAAACGGCTCCGCCAACCAGCGCCAGCGACGACCTCCATTTTGATCAACTATTATTCTCGGAGTGTTCAGATGATCAGCATGAATAAAATATACCCACGGATTCGCGCTAGCATCACCACCATTCGCTGTAAAAACCGCGATAGGCGTGGATCCTAGCCACACATATTCTTTAAGTGCATTTCCGGCCTGATCATATTCGCCCAAGACCTGACCATCGAGGTCGTACACGAATATTCGAGTGCTGGCTGAGCCCGCGCTAGTGAATTTACGGATGCGCCGACGCTCTGCATCATATTCAAAATTACTGACAACACCTGATTTGGTAACCGTCGATGCCAACCCCCGTATTCCGTAGGTAATCGCATAACCAGAGCCATCGGAAGTTATGTTACCAGCGCCATCGTATGTGAAGACCCGTGATGGCCCCGACACGCTGGTCAGACGGTTGCTCGAGGCTTCGGTCGAAAATATACTCGACGCACCGTTCAAACTAACACTTGTACGGTTTCCATTTGCATCGTAAGCAATGCTCCAAGCCGCCGATGCCGTAACAACACCGGTTATTCTACCTTCCGGATCATAGGCAAAGCTTTGGTCCAGCGCTACCTGCGGAGTTCCATCATTTGCAAGATAATGCTTGTAGCTAACCGCCCGGTCCGCTTCGTCGTACCCTATATCTCTATATACAGAGCCCAACCTATAGCGAATAATTCGCCCGGACTGGTCGTAATAGCGCTGATGCGATACGATCCCGCTGCTCATGTTCCAGTTCCAGCTGCTCGCGCCACCAAAGGGTTCCCATTTGATATCGCTTATCAGCGGTGCGGCTACGCTGTTTGCATTCTTCGCAAGCGCCACGGCCACGACCTGCCCACCGCTATAGCTAATTTCAAGTTTCCGCCCGGAAGGGTATATTATGCTTGTTAGACGCCCAAGGGTATACCCATATTTTACCGTCGTTACGACCGTGGAGCTATTTGCTCCGGCAGAAGCATAGACCGCTTGCACGGCTTCCGTGACACGTCCCTGCGGGTCATATTTAAATCGGGACGCACCGTTTGGGTGATCCGTTCGGCTCAAATGCCCCACTCCATTTGCATAGTCGGGCCCCACCAAGTCATATCCCCAACTGACCGACTGCGTTGACTGTCCAGATTGTGTATATATGGCCGAACTTAGTCGACCCATAGCATCATATGAGAAGGTCTCGACCACACCACGAGCATTCGCGCGTGTCGTTAAATTGCCAGATTCATCGTACGAAGAGGTCGTCACCCCTGAGTCCGGGCTGCTGAGTTTGACTATATCGCCAAAACCGTTTCTCGTATATTCCGTCAAATGATCCCGAGAGTCCACGACAGACAGGGGCTCGCCAGATCCGCTGTATGTGAATTTTGTCTTTGCCCCCGCCGGGCTTGTAACATCACTACGCCGCTGCAGCGTGTCGTATGTAAACTTTGTCTCTAGACTAAGCCCCGTTACGCCAGGTGCTTGCGTCGATTTCGTTATATTGCCTTGCGCGTCGTACTCGTAGGTTGCCACCGGCACCTGCGACACGGGAAGCGAAGGCAATGTCTGAGCTGATATGACTACTGGTGCGAAGAGGCCAATAAATACGGCCGAAACACGAACGGACTTCCCGGTAATTCGATTGTATTGGATGAACATAGCCCCTCACTCCCTTCCAATTAGTTGTTGCACGTAACCCGCGGGCGATAAGGACGGATATACCAGCCTTAGGCCGCCCGTCGAATTCGAAATCAGCACACCCTCATCCTCAGAATTTTCATTCGGCCACTTCATTTCATACGGCCACGCGTCCGTCATGCAATAGACGTGCGCGCTTTTTTTTGGCATTGCGTCAGCGAAATCGGCGAATAGGCCCAACACTCCAAGGCAAACGGTCTCACCCGTCCCCGCAACCTGGCCTTGCTTTGGCATATCAACACCGCCTGCACGAGAACTCAGGTCTAACCTGACATTTCGCCAACAGAGAGACTGCGTCATCTCACTCCCTCCCCGTGTTCTGTTGAATGCGCCCGAGCGCGTCCATCACACGACCTAGGCTCCTCTTGAGACTGCCAGTTGGATCCTTGACGCTCTCTCCAGTTGTGTTGCCCGCGTTGTCCAACTGATACTCAATGCGGTTGCCCAGGTTGTCCTTCACCGCCTTCTGGCGATGCGCATCGTCGTACTCGTAGCCCACCCAGCTGCCGTCCGCCTGTGTCACCTGCACGAGTTGACCTACCGGGTCGTACGCGTAGGTCGTGGTCTCGCCGGCCACGCTGCTGGTCAGCAGGTGCTGCCGGGCGTCGTAGGTGTTGATCGTCACGTTGCCATTCGGGTCGGTGCTTTGCAGCAGTTGCCCCAACTTGTTGTACTTGTTGTAGGTCGTCACCTTGCCGGCTGCGTTGGTGACCGTCATCAGATCACCCACTGTGTGATCCGCTGTGGTGTCGGTGTAGTAGGCGTACGTCGTCGTGTCGTTCACCGAAGTGCGCGGGCCCTTGGCGGTCAGCACCTGGCCGTACGCGTTGTAGGTCCACATCGACACGCGGCTGGCCACACCACTCTGCAATGGCGCACTGAAGCCCAGGTGACCGTCGACGTCCGTTGTGCTCTGCTCCACCTTCTTGCACAGCACCGCGATCGGCTTGCCATCGGGTAGTAGCGCTGTCGCAGGCGCGCAGCTGGCCACAGCGTTGCCGTTGAACGGATCAGGCTGGCCGTTGTACACGCTCGTCGTGATGCGCCCCGGTGCTGCCACCTTTGTCTCGAGCTGCCAGTCCGGATGCCATTGCGTACTGGTCTTGCGGGCACCGGCCGGCAGGCTTGCATTCGCAGTGATCACCGCGCTGCAGGCCTGCGATAGACCGAGCCCCTTGGCGCGGCTTGTCTCCAGGTTGCGGGTCAAGTCGTAAGCTGAGCAACTCCTCGTGCCATTGAAGTCGTCCCGGCTCGCAACATTGCCATTCGCATCGTAGGTTTGTGCTCTGCTGGTCGCTGCGCAGCCAGCGCCGGCTGCCTGGCTTTGACCGGACAGATAGGATTTGCCGTTGACCGTCGTGGCGCTGAGGCTCGCGCTGGAGCCACTCGGTTCAGTCACGACAGTGCCCTGCGGGGCCACCCAGGCGTGCGTGCGCACCACCACTTGGCGGGTGGTGTCGTCCACTTCCGTTATGGCAATGCTCGGCGGAGTCGAGTAGCTGGCGGTGTACTTATTGACACCGCCTGCGTACTCGGTGCCGATCGCGCGACCCGCGTCGTCGTAGCCGAACGTCGACTTGCGCACCGAGCGCTCGTCCACCATACCGGTCAGCGCCCACGGCAAGGCTGAGTTCTCGTACACATACGTACGACTGCGACCGTCGGGCCAGGCGACGCTGCTCAGGTTGTCTTGTGCGTCGTAGCCAATCGCAATTGCCTGACCCGCAGCGTCTGTCACTTGAACCAATCGGCCAGCACTGTTGTAGCCGAATCCGATCTGGCGTCCGTCGTTGTCCTGAGCCGTCAGCAACAGCCCACCCTTGGGCACCGTGGAAGGCTGAACCGCCAACTGCTGACACGACTTGCCGATATTGGGCGCTGGGTCAGGTCCAAAGTATGCGCCGCTGCACGTAGCGGCCCCGCTTACAGGCAGGACGATCCAGCGTGTGTCCGCACCGTATCGAATGGTCTGGGTGCCGGTCACGCTGAACGACTGCCCTTCCGAGGCCACGGTCGACCAAGTCTCGGTGCTGTAGGTGAGGCTCACACTTCGGCCCGTGGCCAAGGTGATCGACGTGAGCAATCCGCTTGCGCCATAGATCTCCTGACTGCCGTCGACCATGTTCACGTAGCGGTAGCCACCGTTGGCGGAAAACAGCTTGTCTTGTCCATCCGCTGGCGTCGTGAAGCCCCCATTCCCATCGGCGGCAAAGCTCACGATGCGCCCGTCGCCGCGATCGGCAAGAACCGACTGCCCCCCAGCCTGCGCTTCTAGTTTGCGATGCAAGCTGCTAAACCACAATGCGCCGAGCGAACCCGGTTCGATTTCCAGCTGCGCCCCGTCTTGCATCGGCGATTTGTTCGTGGTGTCGTACGTCAACCGCAGATTCAGATTGCCGACGCGCAGGCCCGTGTCGATGAACTCGCGCTTCACACCCCGCAGCGGATAGATCGGATTTCCCTTGGATGGATCACAATGCGGCGGGTTATGAGGCGGGTTCAGGTCAATGTCTGGCTTGCAAAGCGAGCCGTGAAGATAGGGCCGGTATTTGACGTTGCACACGCACTGGTCGGGCGTCGAGGATGCGTTTTCGGGGCATTGCGCCGGACCTCCGCGAAAGATGAGTCCGGAGAGAACCTCGCGTTCGTTGCTGTGCTGACACCAAGCACTGAATCCAGTGCTGTGATCGGGTTGCACGGCAGGATCAGGTTCCGCGATCATTTCGATGGACAGGCATTGCCCTGGGCTGGTCCAGTACGCCTTGAGAGCAGCCATCGTCGCTCCTACGCTGCTGCGGCAATCACCGGAAAAGGTGGAAGTCGTCCAGTTGGTCATATAGCAACCAGCATGGCTGGCTTGAAGCGGCGTCACCGTGCCGCTTGCGTGCGCTTCTTGCGCAACAAGTTGAAAAAGCACGATGAATGCTACCAATTTCAGCAAACACATTTTCGTGCGTTCGCCTATAGCCAAGGTCTCGAAACAATCCCGCAATTTATTCACGCCTCACTCCTTCCCAGTGTTCTGTTGAATGCGCCCGAGCGCGTCCATCACGCGCGCAAGACTTCGCTTTAGGCTGCCCGTCGGATCCTTGATGCTTTCGCCAGTCTTGCTGCCTGCGTTGTCCAGCTGGTACTCGATGCGGTTGCCCAGGTTGTCCTTCACCGCCTTCTGGCGATGCGCATCGTCGTACTCGTAGCCCACCCAGCTGCCGTCCGCCTGTGTCACCTGCACGAGTTGACCTACCGGGTCGTACGCGTAGGTCGTGGTCTCGCCGGCCACGCTGCTGGTCAGCAGGTGCTGCCGGGCGTCGTAGGTGTTGATCGTCACGTTGCCATTCGGGTCGGTGCTTTGCAGCAGTTGCCCCAACTTGTTGTACTTGTTGTAGGTCGTCACCTTGCCGGCTGCGTTGGTGACCGTCATCAGATCACCCACTGTGTGATCCGCTGTGGTGTCGGTGTAGTAGGCGTACGTCGTCGTGTCGTTCACCGAAGTGCGCGGGCCCTTGGCGGTCAGCACCTGGCCGTACGCGTTGTAGGTCCACATCGACACGCGGCTGGCCACACCACTCTGCAATGGCGCACTGAAGCCCAGGTGACCGTCGACGTCCGTTGTGCTCTGCTCCACCTTCTTGCACAACACCGCGATCGGCTTGCCGCCGGGCAGCAGCGCGGTTGTCGGCGCACAGCTTGCGATGGCATTGCCATTGAACGGATCAGGCTGGCCGTTGTAGACGCTCGTCGTGATGCGGCCCGGTTCCGCCAGCTTGGCGCTCACGCGCCAATCGGGATGCCATTGCGTACTGGTCTTGCGGGCACCAGCGGGTACTGTCGCCGATGCACCCGCGCCTGGAGGTACCAGCGCCGCGCAGCTGGCCGTCTGCGCCAAACCATCGACGCGCGCGGTTTCCAAGTTGCGCCCGAGGTCATACGCGCGGCAGGACCGAACGCCATTGAAGTCATCGTGCTGACTCACGTTGCCATTCGCATCGAAGCTCTCGTTGCTTGTGCTCGCCGCACAACCAGCACCCGCCGGCTGGCTCTGGCTGGTCATGCGCGGTCGATCCGCTACCATGCCGACTCCGTACGCGACCGCATTGCCGTTGGGCGTCGTGGTGACCGGATCGACCGATGCGGACAGGCGGCGCGTGCGATGAAGCAGATTCGTCGCGCTGTCATAGGTTTCGCTCACCTGCATCACCGGTGCCTGCGTGTAGGTGACGCTGTAGTAGTCGACCCCACCAGCCAGGCTCGTCGAGATGGCGCGTCCCTTGTCGTCGTAGGCGATCGTGCCCCACACCGCCCCGTTCTCGTCGACTACGCTGGTCAGCGCCCATGGAAACGTCGTGTTCTCGTAGTTCAGCTTGCGGACCTTCGTGTCCGGCCAGTGAATCTCGCGCAGCAGTCCCGCGGTGTCATAGATCGGCACGATCTGCTGGCCGGCAGCATCCGTGATGTTGCTTGTGCGGCCCACACTGTCATATTGGAAGGACACGGTTCGCCCGAAGCGGTCAGCCACACTGAGCAGATAGCCGACGCCAGGCGCAACAGACGCCGGTGTGCTGGCGGTACTGTAGGTGTACACGGCGGCGCTGCCGTCCGCACGGTCGATGCGCAGCAGTTGGCCCTGGCTGTCGTAGGTTTCTTGAGACCGCGCCGCTGGGTCGATGAGGCGATATCCGCCTGCAATGCTGACCAGGCGCTCGATCGTGCTGGCGTCTGTCGTGAACGTGCCGCTGCCATCGCCGCCGAACACGATGCTGTGCCCGCTGCCGCGCAGGGCGCGAGCGCCCCGATTTCCGGCGGTCACCACCAGCTTCTTTTGAAGACTGCTGATCCACAACGGCCCGAAATTGCCGCTCTCCGTATCGAACAGCCCGGTGTCCGGATCCTCCACCGGCAAACGGCGCAGCGTGTCGTAGACGATGCTCAACGACTGACCCGCAAAACGCAGGCCCAAATCCTGTTCGAATCGCTCGCTTCCCGTGATCGGATTGATGGGGTCGCCCACGCGCGGACATGTTGGCGCTGGGGGCGGACCATCGGGCGGCGACGCCGGAACACACGCCGACCTCGCCGCGTACCAGACTTCATTGGCCGGGCAGCCACATCCAAGCGAAAGAGCATCCCAGGTCCTGGTCGGGATAGGCCCCTCCTGTCCCGACGGAGATCGAATCCACTTTATTTGGCATGCGAGCCCTTCGGGGATGGCCCGCACTCGGGATGGAAGGGGATAGCTGCCGCAAGTAAACCCGCTCGGATCCCATCGGAGACAGTCAGTCACGAGGTTCTGCACTGCCACGCCTTGTGCCGCACACTGAGCATTGAAGTCCGATACCTGTGCGGCCGTACATGCTCCCTGCGCTGAAGCCGATTCGACGCTAGCCAGCGCAATGAAGCAAGCCACACACCAATCCCGCCATGGACGAAAGTTCATTCCGAAGCCCCAGTACTCTGTTGTGTACGACCGAGTGCGTCCATCACGCGCGCGAGGCTTCGCTTCAGGCTGCCCGTCGGATCCTTGACGCTCTCGCCGGTCTTGCTGCCCGCGTTGTTCAGCTGGTACTCGATGCGGTTGCCCAGGTTGTCCTTCACTGCTTTCTGGCGATGTGCGTCGTCGTACTCGTAGCCCACCCAGCTGCCGTCGGCCTGCGTCACCTGTACCAGTTGACCCACCGGGTCGTACGCGTAGGTCGTCGTCTCGCCCGCCACGCTGCTGGTCAGCAGCCGCTGACGCGCGTCGTAGGTGTTGACCGTCACGTTGCCGTTCGGGTCCGTGCTCTGCAGCAACTGACCCACCTTGTTGTACTTGTTGAAGGTCGTCACCTTGCCGGCAGCATTGGCGACCGTCATCAGATCACCCGCCGTGTGATCTGCCGTCGTGACGGTGTAGTAGGCGTACGTCGTCGTGTCGTTCACCGTCGTGCGCGGGCCTTTGGCAGTCAACACCTGGCCATACTCGTTGTACGTCCACGTCGACACGCGATTAGCCACACCGCTCTGCAGTGACGCGCCTAAGCCCAGGTGACCGTCGACGTCCGTCGTGCTTTGCTCCACCTTCTTGCACAGCACTGCGATCGGCTTGCCATCCGGCAGCAGCGCAGTCGCAGGCGCACAGCTGGCCGCAGCATTGCCGTTGAAGGGATCCGGCTGCCCGTTGTAGACGCTCGTCGTGATGCGGCCTGGCCCCGATACCTTGGTCTCGAGGCGCCAGTCCGGGTGCCATTGCGTCGTGGTCTTGCGTGCATTGGCGGGCAGTGCCACGTTTTGCGCCGTCACTGTCGAGCAGGCCTGCGCCGTGCTCAAGCCTTCGATGCGCGTCGTTTCGAGGTTCCGCGATGGGTCGCTCACATGGCAGCTGCGCGTGCCGTTAAAGTCGTCTCGGCTCGCAACGTTCCCGTTGGCGTCGTACGTTTGCGCGCTGCTGCTTGCAGCACAGCCTGCTCCAGCCGGTTGGCTCTGCGCTGCGATGCGCGGCTGCCCATCGACGACGACGGCGTCGATCAAAGCAGCGCTGCCAGTCGGACCAACGATCGACGTCCCTTGCGGCGCCACCCACGTGTGGTCTCGCCGCGCGATACCGGTCGAGCTGTCAAACGTTTCAACAACGCTCCAGCGAGGTGGCACGGCATAGCTGACGCTATAGCGATTCGCACCGCCAGCCAGTTGCGTATCGACCACGCGCCCTTCGCTGTCATACCCATAGGTCGCCGAGCGATGCTGGTTTTCATCGATCACTCCGGTCAGCGCCCAGTCGAAATCGCTTCTCTCGTGCAAGTACTGTCGGCCAGTTCCGTCTGGCCAGCTCACGCCCGACAGATTTCCCGTCGCGTCATAGGTCAGCGTGAGGGTTTCCCCCGCCGCATCGATAACACGCACGATGCGGGGGTTGCCGACTACCGGCTGCTCATACTGGAACTGCATCGAGCGCCCGAAATGGTCCAGCACACGAACGAGCAATCCAGGCGTCCGCGCCACGGCCGGAGACGTGCTTGCGTTGCTGTATTCATACGAGAGCCATCCGCCACTCGCGTAGGCGCTGCGAACCAGGCGCCCCTGGGGGTCATAGTCCTCATGCAGCCGTGCCCGCTGGTCCGTGTAACGGAAGCCGCTCTGTACGGTCCGCAGCGTGTCCGAGATGCCTGGATCTGCGTCGTACGTTCCGGCTCCGTTCAGCAAGAAGCTGATCCAGCTGCCATTGCCTCGTGCGGCTTGAATGCCGCGCTGTCCGGAGTCTTGGGCCACCAGTACCTTGTGCAGGTTGCTGAACCACACTTCATCGAATGCCGGGGCGGGCAATGCATTCAAGGGCATCGCCGTCCCACCCTGCGGAACTCTGCTTCGCGTGTCGTAAGTCGCTGTCAGTCCCAGGCCGCTGCTCACGGCTGGTACGAGCACTTCGCTTAAGACCTTGCTACCCATCAGAGGGTAGATTGGATTGCCGATCGGGCACGCCTTCGGCGGCACGCCCCCTGCGTAGTTGTCGATCACCGGGATGCACGCGTGCTGCTGCTCCGACCAGTTCGCGCCGTTGAAGCAATAGCACTGCGCGTCAGAGCCAATGCCAACGAGATTGCTGTTGCGACTGTCAGTACACATCCCAGTTCCGAGCTGCCATCCACCAGAACCACCTTCCACGACAGCCCCATCCGAGTTCCGCTTAACGACAATTTCACCTTCAATCAAGAACGTGGTCCATTGGCCCGCAGTAGATGGCAGCGGCACCTCGACCTTCGGCGTACAAGTCGTAAAGGTTGCCGTGTATCCGGCGTTCGAATGAGCTTGCGCATAGATCTCGCAGCCATGTCTTAACGCGTCGGCAATATCACCCGGAGTGAGGTTGGAGTAGGCCTGCGCTCCGCCCATCCCATCGCTCGCCCAAAACAGGTCGAGACGATGCCGTGAAGCTGGATTGCACCAGCTGTTAATGCATAACTGTGCTGCAGAAGGTTGAACGGCATGAACTTGGGCTGGCTGCGTGAGGCAGAGTACCGCCAAGACGAATGACACCACCAGTCGAAATGCACTTCCGATCTTGTCAGCAGTGGGGTTGATCCTCTGCGTGTTTGCTTGGCACCGACGCGAGACGACGCTCAATGGGTGCGTGACCCTGACTTCTTCCATCCGTTCCTCCCTCGATCTTTTCGGATGCGGCCAGTGCGGAAATCGGCCGCCGTATGCTTTGGTTCAGAGCGTCGCGCGCACTAGGTGACCGGCATGGCACGCACCAGGTGCGTAGCGACGATAGCTGCGCTGGCCCCTCCGCCTGCCACTGAGCAAATCGACCTCGGCGACGCTTGCGGCGACTACTCCGTCAGCAAATGCAGGCGCCCATTTCCTTGAACGGGTCACCGATGGAATTGATGCGCTCGCAGGTACCAACGATGCGGAAACACAGTGCAGCGTTGCCGAGCTTTGATAGCTAGATTGCCAGGGGTGCGCCCGCCGAAATAGCGCCATCTTCTCGATGAAGAGATCGCTTGAGGAATGCGCGGGCGCCCTCCTTACCTGCAGGCGGAACTCCGCCTCTTGCGTGCTCGCTGAATCCTTCAAACCCGCTCCCGTTCGGTTCGATGTTCTTGCTTGTGCAGGCCAGTCTAGCCGACAGAATTCGGACGTCAACATCCCTCTTTGGATGGGCGACACACGCCTGCAACAATCGTCGACTGTGGCGAGACGCCACGCCACAAGTCTGTCAAGAATGACGGCGGACGGCGAAACGGGCATGCGCGCTGACGCTGCCATGCGCCAGCCCCCGCATTCGCAGTCGCTCAGTGCAACTAAAACGTTCTGCCCTGACTCACGATCCGATAGACCGTTGAGCGTGCCAGGCCAAACAGCTGCATCAGCTCTTTGATGTTCCGCCCGTTGAACATCTCCCGCACGCGCTCATCGCGCGCCGACTTGTCCGGCGCCGGCACGTAGACATCGTCGCCACCGAACCGCGCCCGCATGCCCTGCACGATCTCGTGTGCGATGGCGCTGGCCCACGGCTCCTGGAAGGCCAGGTCATCGCGCAGGATCTCGGTCATGTCGAACACCCACTGCGTGGCGGCGTCGGCCTTGATCTCGTGGGCATCGGGACGGGGTTGCTGCTGGTGCTGGAAGGTTTGTTGGCTCACAGGCGGCTGCTCCAAGAATCGCTGACGATGAAAGAGTTCGGGACAACGGGACGGACGGCGGGTGGACGAGCTCGAGGTAGCGGAGGTGGTGCCGCGGCCACTGCACTCGGTTGTGCAGACGTCTGCACTGGCGCCGGATCGCTTCCCGCATTCGGGGCGGGTACCCCGCCGCCGGCGAACAGGTCCGGCTCAAGCCCGGCTTCCAGCCGCGCCCACAGCTTGTCGCTGAGCGTGTGCAGCCCGAGCATCTGCGCGCAGAACAGCGCGTACACCGTGCAGTCCAGCTTCTCGTTGCGCTTGCCGGCCGGCTTCAGCCAGCGGTGCTCTTCTCCCCTGCCCGTCTTCACCAGCATCCGGCTCTCGGCCGTCAGCTGGTCGTAGAACTCGGCTGTCAGCTCACGCGCGAAGTGCACGTAGCCGGGCCCCGGCTGACTGACCTGCAGCCGGCCGTAGAGCAAGTCCTTCGCGGTGTCGGTGCCGACGTGCCACAGCCGCACACCCTTGCGGATCGTCTTGCCACGCTCGTTCACGTCGACCAGCACGCTCGCGCTCTTGATCGGCCGGCCCAGCCGCGTCTCGCCCTTCACCGCGTACAGGTTCTGGTTCGGCCGGTTGCGCACGAAGACGTAGCACTGGTGGGTGAAGTGGCCGCCGGTGTCGATCGCCACCGCGTCGGCCGACATCTCGACGCCGCACACGTGCCGGTAGGTCGCCTTGATCGCCGGATCCAGCTTCAGATCCCATTCCCGCTGGTCAGCCGGGTTGCCGTAGATGACCAGGTCATCCACCACCCACATCTCCTCGCCCCGACCGAAGCCCCACACCACCAGCTCCCAGCGGTCGCCCTGCACGTCCACGCCGATCGCGAGCTTCACCGCTCCGCGCGGCACCGTGCGGAGGTGGTGGCCGTGCTTGCCGCGCAGCGCGAGCTGGCTGGCGTCGGTCTTCTCCAGCTCCTGCTCATAGGTCTCGCCGCGCGTGGTGTTGATGAAGGTTTTGAGGTCGCTGTCGTCGCCGGCCTGCGCCTTCTTCGCGGCCGTCAGCCAGTCGCGCACGATGCTCACCCAGGTCGCCTGCGGGCTGTAGGCAGTCCAGCAGAAGAACGCCACGTGCTTCGGCGGGCTGACCTCCTCGTCCGCCGCGTTCCTGAAGCGCAGCTGGACCGGGTCGCGCTCATCGATCCACAGCCCATCCTTGGCCTTCCACCGACCACGCCATGCCGCCAGGTACTCGGCCTGGGTAATGCACGCGCCGCAATGCGGGCAGACGTGGTGCGCAGTCTCCGGGTCGCCGTCCGTCCACTTCATCCCGTGCCGGGCGTCCTTGCCGCCCCAGTCGAGCGCGTGCTCGTCATCGCAGTGCGGGCAGCGAATGAAGTACTGGAAGCGCGCGTCCGCCTGGTGCTCGCGGTCCTCGATCAGGCTGAAGCCCTTGAGCTTCGGCGTGCTTCCCGCCACCGACTTTGGGAAGGTCGCGCCCTCGATGCGCTTGTCGCCCAGCCGGAAGGCGCTGCCCTCCTTCTCGATGTCGCGGTCGAAGCCGTCGGTCTCGTCGTAGTAGACGCAGTCCACGGTGATGCGGCGGTAGTTCTTCGCGGCCTTGCCGCCGCGCAGGTGGAGCTGGCAGCCGAGGAACCGCTTCTTCTTGATCGTGTTGTCCTTGGACTTGCGGTTGAACTTCGGGAACACGCGACGCATCACCTTCACGTCGCGCAGCATCGGCTCCAGCTCGGTGGTGACGAAGTCATCGCGGTCCTCGTCGGTGGGTTGGTACACCGCCTGGTTGCGCCGCTTGTGCTCCGCAAAGTAGCCGATGGCCGCGAGGAAGATCTTGGTGTAGCCGGTGCGCGCCGACTTCCGCCAGGTCACGTGCGTGATCTCGTCGTGGCCGATGCAGTCGGCAATGGCGACTTGGTACGGGTAGGCCTCCCAGCGGCCCTGCTCGTAGCTGCTCTCCTCCGACAGGTAGAAGTGCTCGGCCATCCACTGCGACAGCCGCATCGGCGTCGGAGCTTCGAGCGGGCGCAGACCGCGGCGCAGTGCCGCGTTGATCTCGTCGCGCTGCTCGGTGCCGAGGTCCATGAGCGACATCGGCCGCTCCAGCTCGACCACATAGTTCATGTCGTTCAAGCTTCGTCCTCCTCTTCGGGTTCTTCTTCTGCGTCCGCCAGCGTCATCGCCGCGGCGCGATTGCGAGCCTTCGTGACCTCCTCATCGAGGATGCGAAGCGCCTCGCCGGGCAGGTCCACGCGTCGGCGCACGCGCGGCACGAGGCCCTGCAGCAAGCTGCCCACGTCGCCGGCCATCTTGGCGAGCACCAGCTCGAGCACCGACACCGGCGCCAACTCGCGCCGGTTCACGGCGTTGTCCATCGCGACGCGGTCGGCCTGTTCACGCGCCAGACGTGCACGCTCGCGCGCCAGCTCGCCGTCGGCACCGCGGCCCGCTGCCTGCTCGCGCAGGTGCTTCGTGTAAGCGCGCAGCCAGGTCGCCGCCGGCTGGCCGGCCAGCAAGATGCCGCGCGCGAGCAGATCGCTGACGACTGGCTGGCTCACGCCGACCAGGTCGCCGAACTGTTCCTGCGTGACAGGGTGCGTGAGCGGCAAAGACAGCATGTCCTGTGGGTCTCCCATGGATATAACCCCCTTAGGAACGCCCCGCAACTGCGGTGCAAACGGGGTTCGAATTACCCTTGACCGAGGCCTCCAGGGAGGACCCGACTAGGGGGGTGGGGGGTGGGGTCGAGGCCTCGACCGCGTGCAGTTCGAACGTCATGCGCCCTGCCCTCCCGCGTCGAGCCCGAGCTTCGCGAGCTGTCGTTGCATGCGCTGCTCGTACAGCGGCTTGAAGCGCGTGTCGATGACGCGCTGCGCCGTGCCCACGAAGTCGAAGCGCTTGCCGTACCGCGTGCCGTTGACGAAGAGGAGCACCGGCTTGACCGCGCTGCCCGAGCTGAAGCGGTGCCGTGCCCACACGCCACGAGGCAGGTGCTGCACCTTGTCGCCGCGCTTCCACGATCCACGCCCCTGTCTCGACTCGCCGCCGTGCGCGACGAAGTACTCGACCTTGCTGCGCTTCGCCTTCGAGCGCTTGCTGTTCGTCGCGTTGGCATCGAAGCCCGCGAGGCTGAAGGCCTGCAGCTGGCTGAGGATCTGCACGATCTGGCCACGCCCCATGTTGCCGTATGCGTCGAGCTTGGCGCCCGGGCCGGGTACCGCGCGTTCGTTGCTGCGCATCAGGCCGGCGCGCACGAGGATCTCCTCGAAGCGCTTCAGCGGTCGGTTGCCGCCCTCGATCTGCGGCAGCAGGTAGTGCGCCCGCGTCGCGCCGTCCTTCAGCCAGACCGTCGCCTGCAGGGTGTTGCGGTTCGCGAAGCGGGTGTTCAGCGCCCGCAACGTGAAGGCCGTCGGGTTGTCGAAGCTCGACCGCATCGCGGCCACCTGCGCCTCGCGCACCTCCCGCGTCGTGTCGTTGATGGCCTGCGCCATCACGTTCGGGTGCTCCTGCTGCAGCTCGCCGAAGCTCTTGGCGATCTGGCTCGCATCGAAGCGGATGTTCATCTTGAGCATGTCGTCTCCCTCGGATTGCTCGCCGTTCAGTCCAAGCCGCCGCCGCGCTGCACCCGGCCGATGCTCTTGGCCGGAGCCGGACCCTCCCAGTCCGTGAAGCGCTGGTACGCGCCATCGAAGGTGAAGTTCAGCGTGTCGGTCGGCCCGTTCTTGTGCTTGACCACGTGTAGCTCGGCGTGCATCTTGTTGGCCTCGGTCGGGTTGCGCCGGTGCTCTCGGTGCAGCAGCCCGATGAGGTCGGCCGCGCCCTCGATGTCGCCGCTGTCGCGCAGGTCGCTCATCTGCGGCGGACCGGTGCGCTTGTCCGCCTCGCGGTTCATCTGCGACAGCAGGATGATCCAGACGCCGAATTCCTTGGCCGCCCGCTTCAGGCCGTTGGCGATCTTGCCCAGCTCCTGGTTGCGGTTGCTGCCGTCGCCTTCCATCAGCTGCAGGTAGTCGATGACGACCATGCTCAGCTTCTTGTGCCGGCGCTTCACCTGCTGGATCTTGCGGCGCACGTCCATGATGGAGAGTGCCGCCTGGTCGTCCATCGCGATGTGCAGCTTCCCGAGTGCCTCGACGCCTTCGGTCACGCCCTCCCACATGCTCTCCGGTGCGCGCTGCGGGTTGCGCAGGTCGGCGAGGTTCACACGCCCTGCCGCTGCCACGTGCCGGGCCGTCAGCGAGTTCAGGCTGTCTTCCTGGGTCAGCATCAGCACCTGGTGCTTGCGGCCCACGTTGCGGCTGAGCGTCAGGACCATGCCGGTCTTGCCCATGCTCGGCCGAGCGCCGATCACCCACAGCTCGCCCGGCCTGCCGCCGCCCGCGGTGCAGTGGTCCAGGTCCTTCAGCCCGGTCTGGATGGAGGTGGTCTTGCCCTCGTAGCGCTCGATCAGGTCGTCGACGAAGTTCACGACCAGCTCGCTGATGTCGCGCGGCTCGTTGCGCTCGGCCACCGCGTTCAGCGCCAGCAGCTTCGTGATCATCTGGTCGATCACCTCGTCGACCGGGCGCGGCTTGCCGTCGGCAGCGTGGGCACCACGCGAGATCTCGTCGGCGACAGCCGAGCCCAGGCGCATGACTTCCCGCTCGCGCCAGCGCTCGACGAGCAGCTCGGCGTGGCGTTGCGCCGCCCGGCCGCTCGCCACGCAGGACAGCAGCTGGTTCAGGTACACCATGCTGTGGTCGCCCTTGTCGTGGACGGTCACGAGGTCGGCCAGCTTGCCGGCGATCAGCAGCTCGCTGATGGTCTCGTAGATCGCGCGGTGGTCGGCCTGGTAGAAGTGCTCGGGCTTGAGGATCGTGCTGACCGTCTCGAAGGCCTGGTTGTCAAAGAGCAAGGCGCCCAGCACCGCGTGCTCGGCCTCCTCGCTGTGGGGTGCGCTGTGCGGGACGTTGAACGGGGCGGGACGGCGGCTCATGCGGGGGCTCCGGGATGGTGGTGGTCGTCGTGGCCCTGGTGGGCTCGGTCGGCCTGCTGGCTCTGCTCGCGCTGCATCACGGCCAGCGCCTGCAGTCCCTGGGTCGTGAGCTGGGCGCCCTCGCCCGGCTTGAGGAACCACAGCCGGAACCAGTTGTCGCGGACGCTATTGCGGAACGTCTGGCGCCAGTCGCGCTGCCGCTTGCCCTCGGCACGTCGGGTCTTGAACTCGCGCCAGTGCAGCAGCAGGATGTCGCGGTCGATGCCGACGGTCTGGCAGTAGTCGAAGACCGGGTCGGTGTCGGGTATCGGACGCTCGCTCTTCCGCCGGCACTCGGCGATGAAGGTGGCCAGGCTCACCAACGGCTTCTGCCTCGACTGCCGGGTTTCGTCCGGACCATCGATCCCGAGGTCTTCAGCCCCTTCAGGGGGTTGGGGGTTAGTCTTTTGTAGAGGTTCTCTTATGGTTAGGGGGCACGACGTGCCGGTCTGACCGGCATCTGGTGCCGGTTGGGGGGCACGTGGTGCCGGTTGGGCGGCATATGGTGCCGGTTGGGCGGCATATGGTGCCGGGCCGAATGCACCTCTCGCATGCACCTGGGCGGCACCTCGTGCCGGTTGACCTGCACCACGTGCCGCTTGACCGGCACCAGGTGCCGCCTTGGGGTGGATTCCGGGGGCTTCGGGAGCTTGTGGAAAGCCCGCGAAGGCGGCACGTGGTGCCGGTTGGTGCCCGGGGGTCCACCGAGGGCCGCGAGCAGGCGCCACAGGTGTTGCTTCGCCGTCCTCGACGGCATGGATGTCCTGCGGTGCGTAGTGGCCCGGCGTGAGCGTGTAGACGTTCGAGCGCATCTCGCCGGGGCTCACGCGCAGCAGTCGAGCCTCCTCCAGCCAGCGGATGGCGTTGCGCACCGCACGCTCGCTCAGGCACGTGCGCAACGCGATCGTCTCGACCTTGGGCCAGCAGAAGCCCTGATCGTTGGCCTGGTCGGCCAAGCTGATCAGGACCGCCTTCGGTGTCGGCGGCATGCGCAGTGGCCAGCAGTCGGCCATCAGGCGCGTACTCATCGGGCAACACCCTTCCCTTGCAGCCGTTTGGGCCGCAATGCGTTTTGTCGGTTCATGTGGAGGTGCGGGCGTCAGGCCCGCAGGTTGGAGGCGTGAGAGAGGCGGCCCACGCGTTGGGCGTGGTCGCTCTGGCAGTCGGGATCGCAGTAGCGAGCGGCGGGGTCGCAGCCCGAGTCGCAGTTGGCGCAGGTGCCGAGCGGCGCGCGGACCAAGTTCAGCGCCTGAGCCTCCTGCTGGGCGCGCAGTCGGTGGCGGACCAGGGCGGCCTGCAGGTACGCCGCTTCGCTGACGCTGACCAGGTCGTCTTCGCTCGCACGCTCCAGCGTGTCGCGGCCATCGTGGACGGTGATCGTGCCCGCGTTCATCAGCAGACCTCCCGGAAGGTCTTCGGGCGGCTGGCCTCGTTGCGCAGCCTCAGGGTGGTGAGCACCGCCTGGATGGCAGACACCAGCTCAGTAGCCTCGCGCTCGACACGGCGCAGCTCGTTGTCGGAGACCGCACCATCGGCCATCACCTCACCGACTTGGCTGATCAGCTCGGCGAACTCGCGCGCCACCCGCGTCACGCTCTTGAAGGTGTTGTCGTCGCTGTCGTCAGGGCACGGCGGCAGCGGTAGCACCATGCAGTGGCAAGCCATTGCGAAGGCGTTGAGGATCGCGTGGTTCTTCGTCAGCAGCGTGAGCTTGAGCGCGTCGGCCAGGCCGAGCTTGGCGGTCGCGTAGTTGGGATCGACTTCGTGGTTCAGCGTCGACGTGCTCTTGCCGAGCAGCGGTGCGAGCGCCGACGTGCCGCCGGGATGGTCGTGCACGAGGTTGAAGGCGGCGGTTTGGACATTCATGGCATGGG
Source organism: Rhizobacter sp. SG703 (assembly GCF_012275445.1). GTDB lineage: Bacteria > Pseudomonadota > Gammaproteobacteria > Burkholderiales > Burkholderiaceae_C > Rhizobacter. The sequence goes on from NZ_JAAZQK010000006.1 coordinate 26,990, forward strand.
CCTGTGAAAGAGGCTATGGATGGACCGCGCACTGGTAGCCATACTGCGCACCAATGAGCGCACGAGAAAGAAACTGATGAGCGAGAAGAAGACGGAGGGGATGAGCGTCGAAATGGTGTTTGCGCAGGTGGGCGTCGAGTTCACCGAGATCGCGTCGCCGATGGGACCGATGGGCGCGCTGCAGGTGACGCTGACTGCACCAGCAGGCCAACCCCCTGCCACACTGGTACTCGGCGTACCGGCTGCGCGCCAGCTCGTAGCAGCGCTGCGAGAAGCGCTGTCTCTTCACACTGCCCGGCCGCCCTCGCGGCCTGAAGCACTGCAGTAGCTTCGGTGTGGGTCAGCATTTCGACGCCCCCGCTTCCGACGTACGAACGATGTCGGTGCAGTTCGCGTCAAGCGGCTGGGCGGACGCAGCAAACCAGTCCGGCTTCAAGCAACGAAGTTGCCAAATGCGGGCTTGCGGCAGCACCTCTCTCCACTGGCTGACCGCAGACGGCGAGATGCCAAAGATCTCTGCGAGGGGTTTCACCCCGCGGGCCAGTCGGATGGCCGCTGACTTAGTGAGTTGAGCTTCCATAGCGCAATAGCTTAGCACACTGATCTTTTGCTCAGCAAGCACGCTAAGTGAACTGTGTGCGCTAATCCTGCTTAACTATCGAACTGCCGATGAGCACCCTCGCCGAACGGATCAAGGAAGCCATGGAAGGCGCATCCCTGCGCCCCGCGGACCTTGCGCGCGCCACGAAAAAGACCTCGGGCGCGGTGACCATGTGGCTCGGCGGAGGCATCAAGAGCCTAAAGGCTGAGAGCGCAGCGGCACTGGAAGCGGTGACGGGATACAGCGCCGAGTGGATCGTCACCGGGAAGCTTCCGAAGAAGCGGCCGCAGACCGGAATCACAGAAGCGGCGTTCAATCGGGTCATGTGGGACATCGTCGATGAGGGCAACACTGCCGAGGACGATCTCCACAATTCGAAGGTCCGAGTGCCCGTGGTTGCCACCGTTCAAATGGGAGAAGAGGGGCTCTACGAAGAGCTGGCCTATCCTCTCGGGCGACCCGATGGATACATCGAGGGATACAGCCGCGATCCGAACGCTTACGCGCTGCGCATTCGTGGGGATGGTCTGCACCCAGCAATCCGGGATGGGCAGTACGTTGTCGTTGAGCCCACCGCGGCATGCGAACCTGGCGAGTACGTGGTCATCGCCCTCGATGAAGGCCATCGAATGATCAAAGAGTTCATGTTCGAGCGCGGTGGCATCGTGACCGTTCTCAGCGTGAATACTGGCAAGCGCTCCACGTTCGATCGGGCCGGCATCCCGGTCATGCATCCCATCGTCGCAGTGGTATCCGCAAGGCGCTGGCACCCCAACTGATGCCGCTTCGGCTCGCGTTCTCGCGGCTCAAGTGACGTATCTGCAGACCCCTGACACGAACGTCCTGGCTGTTCGGCGAGCTCGGCCCCAGCACACATAACAGCCTCACGCGCGAGTACCGCCTCGGTGCTCACCCCTCCGATTAGTTGACTGCACTAAGTGGTTTACTTAGCGCATCGAGCTTAGTGCGCTAAGCTTGCATCCGAATCAACACCGGACATGCAATGCGCCAACTCGCTCAACTCCATCGCCGCTCGTACGGCAGCAGCCGAACGTCGAACCCCGTCCTCCATCGCGAAACATCGTTGCGCAGCTACCGCTGCCACTTCCACCCCGCGGACCGGAGCGGCTTCCCGGCCGCCTGCGACACGGGCGTCCTGCCATTCGTGCAGGTGAAGGCACGCGACGCTGAGCACGCGCAGCGCGTCGCCCATCAACTGACCGGCTGCTCCATCAGCAACGTCGAGCGCCTCGACGAGGTCGCTGCATGAGTGCGACCCACACGCACTTCCCCCTCGAAGCCTGGGCCGACCGCAATCCGCGCTTGCGCTGGCCCCTCGTGTACCTGCTGCTGCTCCTGCTCTGGGGCCTCGGCGGCTGGATCGCGCCCATCGACTTCTGAGCCCGCGCCTGCGCAGGCTCCCATCACCGGAGACGTCCATGAATTCCATCGCACAGACGGAGTCCACTCTCGCCGTGCCCGCAGCACCGCTCATTGAGCCATGCTCCGCCCCTGCCGCTGACGCGCCGCGTGCGCCGCTCGGTGGCTTTCCTGACCCTGCCGCCGCACAGCGCCAGGCGGATCGCGCAGCCGCTGCCCGGCTGGCCGCACTCATCCCCAAGCAGCGGCTGGAAGACCTGAAGAAACACATCGTCGCCCACGCGCTCGATGAGGCACGCGAAGCGATCCTGGCCGCGGCCGTTGCGGGACGCCGCGCCAGCTTCTGGTCGGGCTGGCGCCATGGTCTCGTTTGGGGCATCCCGATCGGCAGCCTCGCGATCGTCGCAGCAGCAGCCGCCGGCCTGCACTGGGCTGCAGCATGAAGCCCGCCGAAAGCTGGATCCAAGTTCCGCCGCTGCGCGGTTGCGTGCTGTGCCGCCATGGTGCGTTCGATGCTGCCGGAGCCCGCATCTGCACCTGCACCGAAGCAGGCCTGCGCGAGCCCACACCGGTGGAACTGATGCGCGATGCGCGCGGCCGCTGCGGTCCTGATGCTCGCTACCTCGACTTCGCCGGCCTGCGCTGCTGACGACCACCCCCTAGTTCACTCACCCAAGAGCCCCCATGAGCTGGATCACCACTGCCACCGGCGCCGAGGTCTCGCTGCAGCATCCGCAGCCCGGCGCCATCAACCTGCGCACGATCGCGCATCACCTCAGCCTCATCAACCGCTTCACCGGCGCCACCTGCCGCCCGTACAGCGTCGCCGAGCACTCGCTGCTCGTCTGCAAGATCGCCGAGCGTGAATTCAACCTCGACGTGCACGGCCAGTTCGCCGCGCTGATGCACGACGCCCACGAAGCCTTTGTCAACGATCTCGCCTCGCCAGTGAAAGACGAAGTCGGGGCGCCCTGGCACACGCTGGAGAGCCGCTTCGCTCGCGTCATCCGCAACGGCTTCGCGCTCAACGTCGCCAACGCCACGCACGCCAAGGCGATCAAGCAGGCCGACTTGATGGCGCTGGCTACCGAGCGCGCCCAGCTGTTGCCCGCATCCACCACGCCGTGGCCGGTACTCGTCGGAGTGCAACCCGTCACCTGGGTGAACCTGATGTCGCCCGCCTGTCGCGACACACCCTGGAGCGCCTGGCGCAATGCCTTCATCGAGCGCGCCGACTCCCTCGACTTCCAACGCCAGCAGCTGGCACGCCAGCTCGGCCGCTGAGCATCAAACCCCGATGAAAACCATGGAAACCATCCACGCGCTAGCTCTCGACCAGTTGCACGAGAGTCCCTTCAATCCGCGCCGCACCTTCACCGGCATCGACGCCCTCGCGGCGAACATCCTGGCCGAGGGCCGCATTCATCAGCCGATCCTGGTTCGTCCCCGGCCAGACGGCGTCGGCCTGGAGATCGTCTTCGGGCATCGCCGCGTGCGCGCCGCTCGCTTCGCCAACCTCGATACGGCTCCCTGCATGGTGCGGGACATGACCGATGCGGAAGCCCGCAGCGCCCAGGTGGTCGAGAACCTGCAGCGCACCGACGTGCATCCGCTCGAAGAGGCTGAGGGATTCATGTCGATGATCCAGAACGACGGCCTGACCATCGAGGATCTGGTCGTGAAGTTCGGCAAGAGCCGCACCTTCATCTACAACCGGTTCAAGCTGCTCGACGCGTGCCCGGCGCTGCGCGACGCCTACCTGGCCGACGAACTCGGCACCGAGGCAACGCAGCTCATCGCGCGCCTGCCATCGACTGCCCTGCAAGAGAAGGCGTTGGATTGCATCCGGCAAGACGCCCAGGCTCGCCTCGACAACGGCGGCAAGGTCAGCTATCGCCGCATCCACGCCCTGCTCAGCGATCGGTTCTCGCTGGAACTGAGCGCAGCCATCTTCGACATCACCGACGCAGACTTGCTGCCCGAGGTCGGGAACTGTGTCGACTGCTGGAAGCGCTCCGGCAACGCACCCGATTTCTCGGACGTCGCCCACCTCGGCAGCAACGCTGGCGGCCAAGCTGCAGGCTCGACGCGTGGCAGTGCAGACGTCTGCACTGATCCGGACTGCTTCGCCGAGAAGAAAAAGGTTCACCTGATGCGGGTCGTTCCGCGCGCGCCGGCTGCCGCTGCACCCACCGAGCAGGCCACGCCCGATCGCGAACCGGCGCCGCACGTCGAGGCGGTTGTGACTGAGGACATCCCGTCAAATACGCACGAGCACAAGCCGGCGGAATCGACCGTAGAGCCGGCCGCCAACGGCACCGACGCAGATCACGATCCGCCAGCCGCAACGCCAATGCCCAAGCCCGTCCGCAACCAACGGCGGAAGGCGATCGACGAGAACGTCACGCCTGCCACTCTCGCAAGCCGCAGCCGGCTCGACCTGCTAAAGCGCGTCCGCGAGCGAGCCCTCGCCACCGAGCGCAGCGCGTTCGATCTGCGGCTGGTCGCCAAGTTCGTCTGCGAGTCCATCGCATGGCGTCACCGCGCCACCCTTGAAGGCTTGTACGACTGTGGCATCGGGAACCTGGCATCGCGCATCGACGAGATGCACCCCTCGGCGGTCGCACTCTTCCTTCTTGACTGCGCGCTCGCGGCCAACGTGATGGTCGGACCTGACGACGCAGAAGAGCAACCGACCCATCTGCTCGCGGCAGCCGAGCACTATCAAATCGGCACACCGCTACTTCCGCGCGACGCCGACAAGAAAACACAGAATCAGACGATCAAAGGGAACTTCTAAGATGGAAGGAAATATCGAACAGATCACCGACATCCTCAAGCGCCTCATGGACGTGCGAACACTCGACGCGCGCCTGTGGGATACCGCCGACGTAGCGACCTATTTGAAGTTGAACGTCGCGCACGTACGACGCTCTCTCCTTACTCGCTCCGACTTCCCGAGCGCTGTCGACTTGCCTGGAGCGGGCAGTGAACCCATCAGACGTTTCAGGCCAGACGACGTCCGAGACTGGGCGGAGAAATTTCGCAGATAGTCCGACAACTCTCGATGTCCGCCGTCAGCCTCGGCGCAGCATATCCGCAGCCAGCGCGAACCGAACGTCGGCTTTGCCACGACAGCAATGCTTCCCGTTGATCGCTAAGATCTACCGGACGCACCAAGTGAAAATCGCAATCAAAACCGGTGCGTAGAAGATGTTTGAAATCTACTTCGAACTTTCAGACTCTCTATCGCCCCGTATGATCTGCCCCACCAAATCAATAGGAGAACATATGGCGAAGTCCCTCGATCAGCTGAGAAGAGAAGCAGAGAAGCTTCAAAAGCAGATTGCCTTTCTCGAGCAATCAGAGAACAAGATTGTCGAGTACGTCGCACAAATGCGGCAGGCAATCAAAGAGGCCGGATTCGATGTTGCCGATGTGATCAAGCACCTGCAGGAAAAGAAGACTCGTGCGCCTCGTGGCACTGCAGAAAAGAAGGTGCCTGAGAGCCAAGACACCAATGGCGCGAAGCCTGAAGCTGGCGTCACATACAAGCACTCGTCATGGCCTGAGCCTTGGACCTCCGCCGGAAAACGCGCGCCCAAGTACGTGATTGCAACGATCAAGTCCGGGAAGACTTGGAAGCAGTTGGTCCAGAGATAACCCGGGGCGGCATCCGAAGGCAGCCTCGGTCTGAAGCCGTGGGGAACTCTCGGGCGTTAGTTTTGCAGCGGATGCAGACTATCGCTTCGAACCACCCACCGACTGCTTGCTGCCTTAACGCGGACGTTGCGGCGCTCCGGAGGCAGCCAAGCGATCGGTCAAGCGGGCTGAACGTGAGGACGCTCGTCAACGTGTCGCGCCCCTGTGGAGCCAGGATGGGTTGACGTGCGCTCTGCAACTGCGCGAACTGAAGCAATCGAGCCAGAAGCAACATCCACCTTCCGGATCTCGCAGTCTCGAAGCGGACCGTCGGGCTGGTGCGATCTGCGGGGATCCGGTGAAGCCGGCGTCTCCATAGCGCGTTCATCCACTTCGCCGAAGGCCAGCATCTAACCCTGATTGCTGCCAAAGTTGGCTTCCCGATTCTGGCTCAGAGGTCTTCTCCTTGCACAGGATCCACGTGCTGGACAGGCGGCTCCACCGGGTCCTTCGCCTCCCCGTCGAAAGTGAGATATGGAGTCCGCATGCACTTCAACGCACGTAGCTTGATTGATCGTCGACGCGGCGGTGAGAAGGCAAGCTTTGCGGCGGCTTCAACCTCCTCCCCAAGAGCCTTGGCGTAGACCTTCATGCGCTGCTGTCGGTGGCCCTCAACAGCGGCATACGGGATGAGGATGCCGTTGCTCTTGCGGGCCATATCGCTAGCAAAGTCAACGGCGGCCCTCAAGAGTGCCTCTTGATTGCAGTGAGGGTGGCGCAGGCTTGCTTCGACGATGTGCCCCAAGAGCTCCGCGAACGCCTTGAACTGAGTGGGTTGCCGCGCCTGCAGTTCGAGGAACTCGAACGCAACGGATACCGCGGACACCAGTTCGGTGGAACTGGAGGCCAGGTAGTCCTTGAACCGCTGAAGCCCCTCGGTAAGCGCGCAGCCTCCTTGCAGGCACATAAACACCAGGTCATAGGAGCCTAGCGAGACGAAGTTGCGATTCCGCAGGAACATGCGGACGACAGCAAATGTGTACTGTAGATGCGTCAGCGCCCCTCGCTCTCCGGCGTACCGAAGCACCTCTTGTGGCCACACCGACTTGACCTTCGCGGCGATAAAGCCGAACTGCGCGAGTCGTCCGTCCACGGTAAACAGAGTCGCGTTCTTCTCCGCGGTCAGGAGCAGCGCCGCGTGTTCCTCGTCCTCGAGAACGTCTTGCGCTCGCTCCAGGTCTGCTGGAAGCTCCTCCGGGCCGTAGGCAGGAACCATCACACAGTGCTGGCGAACCGCGTCAACCATGCTTTGAATGAGCGCCTTCTGCCGCTCTCTATCCTGATTCGTGTACTCGACGAATCGCATGGCGTTGTGATCGAACATATGTCCGCCTGAGCGTTCGAGCTTCGCCTCTTCGAGTCGAGCTTCAAGAATCTCAACGGCCTTCGTTGAGATGTAGACGCGAGGTAGGGACGCCAGGGCGGCAAGGCAGTCAAGTGACGCCAGCTCGGCAATGGTCGCGGCATCAACCACATATTCGGCGTCTGCCCGCTTGAGCAGCTCGACAGTTGCCTCCCGTTGCTCCTTGGTACCAGCACAAACGAACAATGGAGGTGCGTCAGATGGCCACCCCAAGACCATGTCGACCACGCTTCGCCCGAGCAGATTACCCAGGATCCCCAGGGTAATCGGACTATCTGCGTACCCTTGAAGAGCTCGTCGAGAGTGCTCTGACTGCCGCTTCAGCATGGCGTGCACGTGGCTGAAGTCGACGCCCTTGTCTGTCTTCGGAACCGGCACCGACATGACAGGTAGCTTAGAAGCAAGGGGCGAGTTCACCCGCGCCTGCGCGACGTGAAGCAAACGCCGGAACGTGGTCGTCACCTCTGCAACAACATAGCGGAGTTCGGTTCCGAAGGGGCCAGGCAGAGAGACTTGCTCGCCCACGGAAACACCCATAAGGCTGCGCGCTATGTCACCTGTAGGAGCGACCATGCCTTCGCGGGCCGGGAGGTCCGGCAGTCCCTCCGGGTCTATTGAGAGTGTCACCGTCCCGCCCAGCTCGTTCTTGAGCGTCACGGCTGAACCCGGCTGAACTTTCGTCAGTTCCTCTTCCATAAAAGGAAGGTCTTGCGGCCCAGCCACAATGGCAATGAAGTACGCGGATGCGGCATCTACATCGTCGAGGTTGCGACGAAACATGCCATACAGCCGTAGCATGCCCGTCTCCTTGCGCTCAAAGCGAAGCTCAAGAGACGCAATCTGCGTGAGAAGTCGTGACGGCCCGGAAAGCTCGGAAGGAACCGACTCGAGTGCACGGTGGAACCGAGCCATCTTGCGCATCTTGAGGTCGAGCGCGAGACGCAGCAACCAGCCGCCAGCCTCATGCGGCCGCCGCTCCACATTCAGCTCGGCGAGGGGCACCAGAAACTGCCAGTCCGAGGCTTGTTGCCCCAGGTCAATCGCCAGACTCAGCGCCCGCTCGTCACTTGTCCAGGTGTCTGGGAACGATAGAACTAGTTCCTTCGCTTTGCGCAGTGCGCCAGTTCGCACATAGCAGCGAAGCAGCCGGTTGTGGAGTTCTGAGTGCTTGCCCCGTGGGGCGAGCAGCTCGTACTGACGGGCAGCAAGCTCCAGCTTGTCCGTGGCGAAGAGAAGGTCCGCGAGTAAGAGGCGCTCGGTTGGAGCTGTGTCTCTAGACACCAGAGTGCAGGCCTTTTCAATTGCTGCATCGGCTGCCGCCTCGTCCTTACCCGCATACAGTATCCGAGCGCCGCCACAAATGATGGCGAGGCTGTCGGAGCTCGCAATATCTGCTGCCTTGACCTCCGTCAGTGCTTGCCGCTTGCCGGTGCCTGAACGCCAGAGGGCTACCCACCGCATAGCGCGCAGCAGGTGCGGCACATCGTTCTGCTGGAAGCCCTTTTGCGCGACCATTGCCTGCACGGCCTCGACCAGTTGGAAATCGCCCACATCGGCAGCGTTCTCCGCGAGCAAAATCAGAGCCTCTTCCTCGAGGTCATCGATCCATTCGCGGCCACGCTGGACCAGTTCGTCTAGCCGCTCCAACCGACGATAGGCTTCCAAAGCGACGCGTCTCAAGCGGGGGGTCAAAGCGCCGCTGTGTAGGGCCTCTTCCACGAGCACGAGAGTCTCTTCGGGCATGCCCAGCACAAGGTAGCTGTAGCCGAGGTGCACCAGCGTGTCTTCGACTGAGCCCGGCGATTGCACCGACCAAACGCGGTCTTTCCGCGGGGTTAGCGTCTCGACGGCCTGCTGGAGCGCGGCAATTGCCGCTTCGCTCACCAAACCATGAGCAACCTTGACAGGGTCACTGGCAGCCACCTCGAGCGCCAGCACCAACGCCGTGTTCCGCACAAAGAACCCAGCATCGGGTTTGGCGAGTGCCCTGGCGCTCAGCTCAACGGCACCTGCGAGGTCTCCGGCCTTCTTTCGTGCCCACGCCAATAGCTGCAGCACATCGCAGTCGTCGCGCATCGCAGCGGGAGCGTCGGCAGGCGCAAGGTGGAGGCCCTTGACCATCCTGGCATTTGCGTGGGCAATCCAGACATGGACCGAGGCGGGAAACCTTGCGAGCGCCTCTTGCCCAGCGGTCAGTGCCTCGTCAACTCGGTCTTGAAATAGCAGCCCTCGAACCCAAGCGGCAGCAATCTTCTCGTCGTCCGGATATAGCTCGGCGGCGCGGAGGAAGTCGGGTGCGGCAGCAGCGTCGCTTTCCAGATGCCACGTGCACACGCCACGTTGCACGTACCAGCGTGCCTGCTGGTGGGCGTCGAAGAGCGCCATGTCCGTGCCGATGCGCTGCAGGTCCTCAAGAGCGTCCTTGAACCTCGCCGCCCGAAGTACGTCGTTGATGGCGTCGAGCTGCGACGAGAGGTACTTGTTGACGGAATCTGGGCGACCACCCGGGAGCGCTGCCAAGACCTCGAGCTTGGAGTTGATGCTGAGGAGGTTCGCCTGGAGCCCTGCACTCTGTTCGTCCAATCGGTGAAAGACGGCACCAGGCGCGTTTGGTGCGTAGTCATTCTGCAGCTTGGGGCTGCCGCGAATGTGCCGGCAGAGATCCTGCCAGAACTCAATCTTGACGGGATACTGCCCTTTCGCGACCCGCGCATCTGAAAGGTCCTGAACCTCTCTAAGAAGGACCGCATCGCTAGTAGCTGTAGTAGCGACGACAAGGCGAACGATAGGAGTGTTCGCCAGGTCGGCTTCGGAGACTTCGTGTGCTACGTGTTTGAGCTTCAGCGCTCCGTCCGCATATCTCTTGCACTGAACGCCGAGACGGCCTTCTGGCGCGTCAATGAAAACGTCGATGCCGCCTTGCTTCTGGCCGCGGCGTCCGTTCGTCTGCGGCAACGGGTCGTTGAAAACTGTCCCGTAGATTCGGGCACACATGTCTTCGAACTCGCCATCGCCTACGGGCTTCGAAATCTCGAACTGCACGTTGTGCATCTTCCTCCCAGCGGGCGTGCCGACAGGTTCAACCAGGACCAGTCAGCGAGCAGATGTTGGGCATCTTACGAGGCAAGCCGCACGGACCCCAAAGCTGTCCGAGTCCGCACCTGTGCGGTGCGCCCTGGTAAGTGGGGCGGGGGGCATACTCCTTTAGTGCGACCCTTCGTCGACGTCATGCGACGGCATTGCTTCGCGACTTGGCTGCATCCGCCTCGTGAGGCAATACTGTGAGGCTGTGAGGAAGTCGTTTCAAAGGAGACCGAGATCTATGGCACTCTTATCCTGCATCGGACGTGACGGTGTCTCTCGTGCGTTCGATTACACGCATTCGACAAACATCAGCGGCGAGCTCACCTTCCGCGCAAGAACAATTCCGCCCCCGTCGTCCGGAGACTTCTTCGAACTGACACTGGAAGAAGTCAATCCGAGCACTGTCCGAGTTGTCATGGCCAACCACTTCTCACGCATTGAGTACGCGGCAATGGGAATACCAGAGGCTCTTCTTCCTGAAGTCAAGCGGGTACTCGGCCGCGAAGTGGAGTCGAGCCCATCAAGTGGGGCGACTGCCAACATTCGTCGGTCTCCGGAAGCAACAAAGTACTGGGATCGCTTGGTTCTGCTAGGAGGTGCGATGTACGACGCTAGCCGAGATGTCTACTCAGTGCTGTAGCTCTGCAGTCGTTGAGCGAGCAAATTGGCTGCGATTCAGTCGCAACCGGATGGACGTGGTCGAGAAGGCTATGAGCGCGGCGCTCGCGCGCGTTGAGTGAACCAATGTCCAGTCTTGCGCGAACGGCCGACTTCCTCTCGCAGGTAGCGAAGTGAAGGACAGGTCGAGGCCGGCAGATGGGTAAACGACGGCCAACTTGGGGTCGATAACCGCGCCTCGCGGCTCACATCAGCCATTCGGCCAAGTCAGCCGGGTCGCTGCGGCGCCCCCCCCACTCGGCCGTCACTGAGCCGATCTAAGGCGGTACGTAACGAGAGTCTCCTTGGGGTCCGAGCAGGCGTTCAGTGCCTAAATCTGACCGATCGCACGCAGTCTGACGTGGCCTCCCAACAGCGGGTCGACCGTTTTGCAGCTGAAGCTGACTTTGGCTCGCTCGCTGTCACTGTCGGCTCTGCCGCCGATTGCAGTCCTTCGCCCTAGCTCAACTAGACAGCTAGAAGAGCAAGCGACCATCAGCTCTGCCGCGGGCTGCCTATCATGCACAGCCCACCCAACTAGCGACCAGCAACGTGCCAATCGATCTGTTTCGTCCGCAAGTACCACCCGAACGTCAGCACATGATCTTTCGCCGGCTGATGGAAGATGAATACGCGCCCGAGCGCGCTGTGCTAGAGAACTGGGCTAAAGGGTTCGAGGATCGTGACGGCAAGTTCGTGCAAGAGCTGCAGCTGACATTCGAGTCGAGCTTTTGGGAGCTCTACCTGAATGCCGCGCTCAGAACGTGGGGGCTCGTACCGGACATGGCATTCACGTCTCCGGACTTTGTGATCCCACAGCCGACATGGTTGACGATGGAAGCCACCATCGCGGCCCCGCCGAAAGGCGGCGCGCCAGCATTCGGGTACGACGTCCGAGACATACCGGGCGACTTCTCGAAGTTCAATGCAGATGCAGCGGTCCGCATCTGCAACAGCTTCGACGCCAAGGCGCGCCGCTATCGAAACTACTACTCTGCACTGCCTCACGTTTCCGGGGCGCCTTTCGTCATAGCGATCGCAGCCTTTGATCGGCCACTTGCTCACTTCGCGGCCAGCCGTCCAGTCATCGCTGCTATCTACGGGCTGTATCACGACGAGGCGGCGACGTTACGCGACGCGGAGAGAGTCGCGAGCTACAACGTGGCAACCGCAGCCAAGTCGGAGACCGTTGATATTCCTGTGGGCCTATTCTGCGACGACAGCTACTCGGAGGTCTCAGCGGTCATCTACAGCTCACTCGCGACCTGGGGCAAAATGCGCGCTCTTGCAGACAATCCAACGGCCCTCACCATCTACAGATCCTTCCATCCGAAGGAAGGGAGCCTGTTCCCTGAGGTTCGAACGGCGCAAAAGTGCGACTACCAAGAGAACTTGATGGATGGCCTCTGGGTGCTGCATAACCCGTTTGCAAAGCATCCGATTGCCGACGGCGTTTTGTCTCATCCGAGGGTTGCGGAAGTACGTGTAGCGCAAGACGGTGAGCTGCAAATCACGGCGCCCGACGACTTCCTCCTGCTCCGCATGCTCATGTCCGTCACGCCGAAGCCATAAGTTTTGCGGTCATGGCGCGATCACTTCGTCAGTACCTGCAGATTCACAGCCTCAGCAAAGTTGAACCGAGGGAAGCGTCCAAGGGAGAGTTGTTTGAAGTCATCGAGCAATGGGCGAGCAGCGTCGACTTTGCTCAACAGGTCGGCACCCGATGCTGCGCCTATGGCAGTGTGAATGCCCTGTCGAATCTCGTCGTCCACCGCCTTTTGGAAGAGCGGTAGCCTTTGCGATGTCGATAGGTAGACAGCGGTGCGCGGCGCCCAAAACGGGTACATAGCGTCGACCACGCCGGCCTTGGCGTGCGCCACGCCATGGAGAGCCATGAAGACGTCGGCCTGAGCCAGTTCCAGGAACGATGTGTGGTCGACCGAGCAGCGCTCCTTCAGCATGTCCGCAGTCATTGATGCTCTATTCGCACGCAGGCGATTGTTCCGGTGCTCATCCATTGACGCGATGTACGAGTCGAACGAGGTGATGTCGGAGGTTCGTACATTTCTGGATTCGGTCCTGATGAGATAGGGATAGCTCAGCAGGCGACGCAGGGACTTCCAACGTTCGAATCGAATGAGTGCCGCGACAAGGATGAGCGTCACTTCGAGCGAGAAGAATCGGAAAGTGTCAGCCCAGACCTCCATGAACTGACTTTGATCGAGGGGCGGACCGAACTGCTGGCCCAGTTGCTCGAGCAAGTGAAACGAGGCCTTCAGGCATCTCGGGTCATCGCCCGAGAATCCAGCGACTGCGTCGGCATAGTCGGACAGCTGGTCGCGCAAGGCCTTGGTCTTAAGAATGGCCTGATAGATCTCCTCGTCGTAGCCGCTCTTGCTGGCGTCTGGCTTCACGTAAAGCCTTGACATCTCGGCGAGCAGGCTGCGAATGAACAGCATCTCCAATCCATCGCGGTTGGGCTTGCCTTCTCGTATAGCGCGAACAGCCGACAGGAACTCCTTTGCCGCGGGCAGTCCAACCCCTTCGTCCTTGAGAAAGGTTGGAGCCTCGCCGAGCTGCGGTTCTGGATAGAGCGGGCGATCGAAGATCTGGCGCAGGATCTCGTCCAAGCCCTCGCCGAACCTCTCGGCCGACGACATGTCGACGTAGATGCGCCCCTTCATGAAGACGGGAAGGAACGCCTCCCCGTCATCGCCACGCTCACAGACGACCGGGATGAACTTTGTCTGATGCACCTTGGCGTAGAGCTCTTGCGAGATGATCTGGCTCTCGGTCCCTACGCCACCGGCGCGTGCGTCCGCCTTCTCCTGATACTTGCGGTCGCACAGAACTAGTACCTTGACCACGGTGACATCAGTCACCATCGACTCCATGAACACGTACTTGTCTTGACCTGGCTTCAGATGCCACTTGTCGAGGATAGCGTCGACGCCGTGTGTTCTTAGGGCGGTGGCTAGATCCATCACGAGCTGCTCGTGCTCGGCGCCCGACCAGCTGTACGAAATGAAGACCTTCGGATGTTCCTTGGCTGCACTCACTTCTTGCTCCCTTGGGCCCAGATTCTAGGACTGGCCATGCCGAAGGAGGGTATGGGGGCAGTCGAAACAGACGGTCGCGGCCGGACGAGTGACAGCTCATGCCAGCAGCGGTCATTGACCGGCTTGGCTTCGACAACCGGCAACCAGCCTCAAGCCGACCGACGGAACCGCAGGAGGAATGGCAAGGGAAGTGCCCTAGTCAAGTTTCGCCGCAATGTCCGCAGCCGTCGCGTTGAAGTACCGAAGCGCCATCTTCATGTCGGTCCAGCCAAACATTCGACAGAGCTCGAAGGGCGTCAACTTTCCAGAGCTACCGAGCCGAGTCGCTGCCGTATGCCGCGACGCATGAAATGTGATGTCCCCGAGCTCCTTCGGCCGGTACTTCCGATACAGCGCATCTGCGCTGCTCGCCGAAGGTCCGAACGCCAGCTCACCGCCGGCCGACAATTCCAAGATCTCGATCGCTCGTCGACTCAGAGGAACGTTGCGCGCCTGACCATTCTTCGTCAGCGGAAGATGTGCAACCCGATTCTTGTTGTCGACGTTGCTAGCACGCAGGCCGAAGATCTCGCCAGCGCGCATGCCGGTCTCCAGCGCAAAGAGAAGCCCCAACGCTACCCGCTGTGATTGGGTCGTTGGCGCGCCATCGGTATACCCGAGCGCCGCACACAAGGCCTTCACCTCCTTGGGCGACATCACGCGCTCCTTGCCCGGCGGCGGCGCAGGACTCTTGACGCGAGTCAGCACGTTGACCTTGAGCCAGCCCCACTCATCGAGCGCAATCCGGTACATGGCCCGGATTACGTTGAAGTCGCGCGCGATCGAACCTGGTGCGAGAGGCTTGCGGTCGACGCTTCCCGCCGCGAGCGAATCGCGCCAGGCGGACCACTCGTCCGATGTGATGTCCGCGAGCGGCTTGTCGATGAACGGAATCGTCGCCTTGAACTTCGCGATCCGGATACCCTCGGCACGCCATCCGCGCTTCTTGCTCGTCTCGGTTTCCTCGTATCGTTCGAAGGCCTGTCGAAGGGTCCTGCGAGGCACCTTGCCCACGCGACCGTCCTCGATCTCGGCCTCGCGTTCAGCGGCCCAACGGGTGGCCTCCGCCTTGGTCCGGAAGTTCTCCGAAGCACTCACTCCACGCTTGCGGACCTCGGCCCTCCAGCGCTCTCCCACCTTGCGAATCGTTGCCCTGCCTTGGCGCAAATTTGGCGCAATGGGGTGCAACTGAGGCTGCTTTCTGATCCGTTTTGATTCAGCTGCCGGCACCCGTACTGCGAGGATCGGCGCGGATTATCGAAGGTTTTGGCGCACTGTGGCGCAGACCAGAAAAGGGTTCTGGTGCCTCGGGTCGGAATCGAACCGACACTCCTTGCGGAACGGGATTTTGAGTCCCGCGCGTCTACCAATTTCGCCACCGAGGCCGGTGCAAGGGGTGAGAGTTTGCCACAGCCTTTCGGGGACAAGCCCAAACCGGGTACGCTTGGCGCCCCATCCCTTGCCGCGGACCTTGCATGCCTTCGTTGCCGCCCGTCACCCAGGCCCTGATCCTCATCAATGTGGGCATGTATTGCCTGCAGTTCGTGTTCGGCTTCGTCGTCGACCGCTTCCTCGCGCTGTGGCCGGTCGGCGGGGGCTTCCTGCCCTGGCAGATCGTGAGCTACGGCTTTCTGCACGGCGGAGTCGACCACCTGATCTTCAACATGCTCGGCCTGTGGATGTTCGGGTCCGAGCTCGAACGCCTCTGGGGACAGAAGCGCTTCCTGCAGTTCTACATGGCCAGCGTCGTGGCCGCGGCCGGCTTCCAGATGGTGGTGGCGTTCGTCATGGGCGCGACCTATCCCACGGTGGGCGCATCCGGCGGGATCTTCGGCTTGCTGCTCGGCTTCGCGATGATGTTCCCGAACCGCGTCATCGTGCCGCTGATCCCGCCGATCCCGATGAAGGCCAAGACCTTCGTGCTGGTCTACGGCGCGCTGGAGTTGCTGTTCGGTCTCAAGGGCTGGCTGCCCGGCGTCGCCCACTTCGCCCACCTCGGCGGCATCTTCGGCGGCTGGCTGATGATCCGCTACTGGCGCGGCCAGCCGCCGTTCGGCCGGCGCTGATCCACCGACGCGGCGTTGATTTCACGCCGCGGAAAGCCCCCGCCTCGCCAAGGGCGCGCCGAAACGCTCATGCTCGTCCGCACGACTGGTCTTGTCCGGAGGGCCTCATGAACGTCATCGACGCCCGGCTTCATGCACTGCGCGGTGCCCTGCACCGATGGGCCATGGGTTGCCTGCTTGCCACCTCGTGCGCCTGCGGAGCGGCCCTCGCAGCCCCACCATCCGGCGATGACGAAGCCACGCTGAAGGAACAAGGCGAGCTGCTGGCCCGCGCCGCGGCCGCGGTGGTCGGCGTGCAGGTTCAGGCGCTCGGCCACGCCACGTCGGCCGAGACGCTCGGCAAGCTGCGCCTCGGCTCGGGCGTCGTGATCGGCACCGACGGCCTGGTCCTGACCATCGGCTACCTGATCCTCGAAGCCGACCAGGTCGACCTGCAGCTGGATTCGTCGCGCGTCGTGCCGGCGCGGGTCGTCGCCTACGACCAGGCCACCGGCTTCGGACTGCTGCAACCGCTGACGCCGCTGCGGCTGCCGCCGGTGCCGCTCGGCGACACCAGCCAGCTCGCGCCCGACGAGCCGGTGATGATCGTCAGCGGCAGCTCGCCGGTCGGCCAGGGCGAGCTGAGCCTCGCGCGGGTGGTGTCGCGGCGCGCGTTCTCCGGCTACTGGGAATACCACATCGACGGCGCGCTGTTCACCGCGCCGCCACGGGCCGACCACAGCGGCGCCGCGCTCTTCAACACCAACGGCGAGCTGCTGGGCATCGGCTCGCTGATCGTTGCCGACGCAGGCGGCGACGACGCACCGCGCCTGCCCGGCAACATGTTCGTGCCGATCGACCTGCTGAAGCCGATCCTGAAGGAGATGCGCGAGAGCGGCAGCACCGCGCTGAGCCATCGGCCATGGCTGGGGCTGAACTGCGTCGAATCGGACGGTCGCGTGCGGGTCGTCAAGGTCAATCGCGGCAGCCCGGCCGAGGCCGCGGGGCTGCAGGCCGGCGACCTGATCCTGCGCATCGACGGTGTCGCGGTCGGCGGGCTGGAGCGCTTCTACAAGACGCTGTGGGGCGGCGGCACGGCCGAGCGCGAGGTCACGCTCGAGGTGCAGCGCGGCGACGAGACGCAGACGCTGAAGGCGCGTGCGACGGATCGAATGAAGACCTTGACGCAGTCGCTCGGCGTGTAATCCGGATGCCAACCCGCGGATTCACGGTCACGATCCCGGATCAGCATCCGGGCTACAGGCCGTCGCGCACCGTGGGGTAGCGCAGCCGCAGGCGCAGCTCTTCGCGCAGCCGGCGGTTGTCGAGGCGGCGCGATTCCGACAGGAACGACATCTGCATCGCCGGCAGCTGCTGCCGGGCCTCGTCGCGCGTGATGCGCGGCGGGCGCGGCAGGCCGCACAGGTCGGCCGCCAGGTCGAAGTAGTCGCCCATCTTCAGCTCGGTGTCATCGCTCGCATGCACGATGCGCTGCGGCAGCCCGCGGTGCAGCGCCGCGATGCAGGCGCGCGCCAGGTCGTCGGCATGGATGTGGTTGGTGTACACGTCGTCCTCCGCGCGCAGCACCGGCGTGCCGCGCGCGACGCGCTCGCGCGGGTGCCCGCCCGGCCGGTCGGGGGCGTAGATGCCAGGGATGCGCAGGATCGTCACCGCGACGCCGAAGCGCCTGCCGTGCAGCCGCAGCCGCGCCTCGGCATCGACGCGCCGGCGTGCGCGGTCGCTGGCCGGCGCGGCAGCACGCGTCTCGTCGAAGCGCGCACCACCGGCATCGCCGTACACGCCGCTGGTGCTGCCGTAGACGATGCGCCGCACGCGCGGCGAGCGGGCCAGCGCCGCCAGCAGCGCCGCGGTGCGCGGATCGTTTTCGCCCTGGCCGGGCGGCGGTGCCAGGTGCAGCACCGCATCGGCCAGGCCGGCCAGCCGGCCGAGCGTCGCCGCCTCGTCGAGGTTGCCCACCAGCGGCCGCACGCCGAGCGCGCGCAGCGCCGGCGCGCGCGCCGGCGACGACGTGAGGGCCAGCACCCGCCAGCGCCCTTGCAACAGCCGCACGACGCGCTGGCCGACATCGCCGCAGCCGACGATCAACAGGGTGGGGCGCTTGAAGCGGGTCGGCAGGTCGGGGCGGAAGGGCATTGGATCGCGGGCAGAATCGGTGGCTGATTTCGAGGTTACCCCATGACTTTCACCGCGACCGTGCAGCCCAGCGGCACGAGTTTCCAGGTCGATCGCGACGAGCCGATCCTCGCGGCGGCGATCCGCCAGGGCGTCGGCCTGCCGTATGGCTGCAAGGACGGCGCCTGCGGCTCCTGCAAATGCAGGCTGCTCGAAGGCCGCGTGATCCACGGCGCCCACCAGGCCAAGGCCCTGAGCGACGCCGAAGAAGAGGCCGGCTTCGTGCTGACCTGCTGCGCCGCGCCGCAGACCGACGTGGTGCTGGAAGCCCGCACCGTCGCCGGCGCCGGCGAGTTCCCGGTGCGCAAGATGCCATGCCGCGTCAACCGCATCGAGCGGCCGGCCGGCGACGTGGCCGTGCTGCACCTGCAGCTGCCGGCCAACGACCGCCTGCGTTACCACGCCGGCCAGTACGTCGAATTCGTGCTGCGCGACGGCAGCCGTCGCAGCTACAGCATGGCGAACGCGCCGCACACGCAGGAGCAGCACCCCGGCATCGAGCTGCACATCCGGCACATGCCGGGCGGCAAGTTCACCGACCATGTGTTCGGCGCGATGAAGGAGAAAGAGATCCTGCGCCTCGAGGGCCCGTTCGGCAGCTTCTTCCTGCGCGAGGATTCGGCCAAGCCGATGGTGCTGCTGGCCAGCGGCACCGGCTTCGCGCCGATCAAGGCGATCATCGAGCACCTGCGCTTCAAGGACAACGCGCGCCCCGCCGTCGTCTACTGGGGCTGCCGCAGCCGCGCCGACCTGTACCTGCACGACTGGATGCTGCGGGCCGCGAGCGAGCTGCCGTGGCTGCGCTACGTGCCGGTGCTGTCCGAGCCGAAGCCCGACGACGGCTGGACCGGCCGCACCGGCTTCGTCCACCTGGAACTGATGGCCGACCTGCCCGACCTGTCCGGCCACCAGGTGTATGCCTGCGGCGCGCCGGTGATGGTGGAATCGGCACAGCGCGACCTGGTCGCCCGCTGCGGCCTGCCCGCCGACGAGTTCTACGCCGATTCATTCACGTCCGAAGCCGACAAGCACCCTGCCTGAGACCCCCTCGATGCAACGCAGACACCTTCTCTCCCTGGCCGGCGCCGCCGCACTGCCCTCCCTCACGACCCTGGCTTCGGCCCAGGCCAGCAAGCCGATCCGGCTGGTCGTGCCCTACTCACCCGGCGGCCCGCTGGACGTGATCGCCCGCGCGCTGGCCGACAAGGTCAAGGACAGCCTCGGCCTGGTGATCGTCGACAACAAGGCCGGTGCCGGCGGCAACATCGGCGCCGATGCGGTCGCCAAGTCGGCCCCCGACGGCCTGACCATCGTGATGGGTGCGGTCGCGACGCATGCGATCAACCCATGGCTGTATGCCCGCATCCCGTACGACCCGATCCGCGACTTCACGCCGATCACCGGCGTCGCGCAGGTTCCCAACGTGCTGGTGATGAACACCGAGACCGCGGCTCGGCTCGGCATCCGCAACGTCGCCGACCTGGTCGCGTACGCGAAGAAGAACCCCGGCAAGCTGAACTACGGCTCGGGCGGCAACGGCAGTGCCGGCCACCTGGCCGGCGAGATGTTCAAGGCGCAGGCCGGCGTGTTCATGGTCCACATCCCGTACTCGGGCGGCAACCCGGCGCAGCTGGCGCTGCTGTCCGGTCAGGTCGACCTGAACTTCGACAACCTGGCGACCGCGTCGACCAACATCAAGGCCGGCAAGCTGCGCGCCCTGGCCGTCACGACCACGACGCGTTCGAGCGCAATGCCCGAGGTGCCGACGATCGCCGAAGCCGGCGGCGGGCTCGCGCGCTTCGACGTCAACACCTGGTTCGGCCTGTTCGGCCCGGCCGGCCTGCCGGCCGACGTGACGCGCAAGCTGAACAAGGCATTCACCGACGCGCTCGCGACGCCCGACATCAAGGCGCGCTTCGCGACGCTGATGGCCGAACCGATGCCGAGCACGCCGGAGCAGTTCGCCGCGTTCGTCAAGCGCGAACGCGCGAAGTACGAAACCGTCGTGAAAGCGTCGGGCGCGAAAGTCGACTGACTTATTTCTTTTTGGTCGGAGCCTGCGGCTGCGATGCCGGCGTCGTGCCGCCATCCACGCCCAGGCGGCCGCCGGTGCCCAGGCCGCCCTTGACGGTCTGCGCCTTGTAGTTGCGCAGCGACTTCACCATCTGGTTGAACGAGTCGGCGAACGCGGTGACGACCACCTTGCCCTGCGGCGTGTTCGCATAGCCGCCGCCACCGCCGACCAGCCCGCCGGTGAAGGCGGCACCGAACATGCCGAAGTCGAAGTTCTTCGCGGTGCCTTCGGCGGCCGAGATCTGCACGCCCGAGCGGTTGTCGATCAGCAGCAGCGTCGTCGACGCTTCATTGCGGCTGACGTTGCCGGCCACCGCGCCCAGCAGGCCCAGCCCGCCGCCGCCGAGGAAGCCCCCGCCGCCGCCGGTCTTGCCCGAGAACTGGATCGCCGGACTCATCGTGTAGTCGGCCGAGACCATCTGGCCCTTGCCGAAGTTGCTGTTGGCGCGCATCTCGCCGCTCTGTTCGAGCGAACGCTCCTTCATCATGTTGTTCATCGCGCCGCCGCGCTCGACGATCACGAAGCAGTTGCTCTGCTGCACCATCAGGCGCAGCACCGGGATGGTCGAGCCGAGCTGGTGCTGGCGCAGCTGGTAGTACCAGGGCGCGGTGGTGTCTTCCTGCACCGCCAGCGTGCCCAGCGATTCGCTGCATTTCTCGAGCTGGCTGTTGTTGTTCTCGGCGGTGCTGCCGCCGGCAGCGCCCGACACGGTGCCCTTGTTGTCGCCCATCGTCGGCATGGTGGAACCGCAGGCGCCGAGCAGCGCGGCAGCGGCGATGACGGCCAGGCTCAGGCCCGACGTGCGCAGGGAAGCATTCATGGGAACTCCTAGGGGTTGTTCGTCGCGGCCCTGTCTCGAGCCGTCTTCGCGACGAAGTATAGGAATGCATCGCAGCGGCGAGAACCACCCAAGCGGGTGGTCCCGATCAAGCAACGCGCCGGGGAACCGGCTTTGCCGGGCCCCTGGCGTGGCGCCCCTTGGGGGCCGTCGCTCACTCCCCGAGGTAGGCGGCCCGCACTTTCGGGTCGTCCAGCAGCGCCTTCGCGTCGCCGTCCATCGTGACCTCTCCCGACTCCATCACGTAGCCGCGGTTGGCCAGCTGCAGCGCGCGGCTCGCGTTCTGCTCGACCAGCAGCACCGTGGTGCCGCGGCTGTGGATGTCGGCGACGACCTCGAAGATCTTGTCGACCATGATCGGCGACAGCCCCATCGACGGCTCGTCGAGCAGCAGCACCTTGGGCTTGGCCATCAGCGCGCGGCCCATCGCGAGCATCTGCTGCTCGCCGCCCGACATCGTGCCCGCCAACTGGTTGCGGCGTTCCTTCAAGCGCGGAAAGATCGCGAACACCTTCTCGATGTCGGCGTCGATCTCCTTGTCGTTGCGCACGAAGGCGCCCATCTGCAGGTTCTCGGTGATCGTCATCCGCGTGAAGGTGCCGCGGCCCTCGGGCACCATCACCAGCCCCTGCTTGACCAGGTCCCACGGCCCCTGCCCCTTGATCGGCTTGCCGAGGAATTCGATCTCGCCGGCGGCCACCGGCTGCAGGCCGGTCACGGCCTTCAGCGTGGTGGTCTTGCCCGCGCCGTTGGCGCCGATCAGGCTGACCAGCTCCCCTTCGTGCACTTCGAACGACACACCCTTCACGGCCTGGATGCCGCCATACGCGACCCGCAGGCCGCCGACCTTCAACAACGTTGCTGCCATGTGGGGCGTCCTCAGTGTGTCTTGTGTCCGGCGCCGAGGTAAGCCTCGATCACCTTTTCGTTGCGTTGCACGTCGGCCGGCGTGCCTTCGGCGATCTGCTTGCCGTAGTCGAGCACGGTGACGCGGTCGCACAGGCCCATCACCAGCTTCACGTCGTGCTCGATCAGCAGGATCGTGCGGCCGTCGTTGCGGATGCGGTCGATCAGCTCGCGCAGCACGACCTTCTCGGTCGCGTTCATGCCGGCGGCCGGCTCGTCGAGCGCGATCAGCTTCGGATCGGTGGCGAGCGCGCGCGCGATCTCGAGCCGGCGCTGGTCGCCGTAGCTCAGCGTGCGGGCCTTGAACTCGGCGTACTTGCCGATGCCGACGTAGTCGAGCAGTTCCTGCGCGCGCTTGGCGATCGCCGCCTCTTCGGCCTTGAAGCCGCTGGTGCGGAACACCGCGCCGATCAGGCCCGAGCTGGTGCGCACGTGGCGGCCCACCATCACGTTCTCGAGCGCCGTCATCTCGGCGAACAGCCGGATGTTCTGGAAGGTGCGCGCGATGCCCGCCTTGGCCACCTCGTGCACCGCGGTCGGCTGGTACGGCTTGCCGCCCAGTTCGAAGCTGCCGGAGTCGGGCGAGTACAGCCCGGTCAGCACGTTGAAGAAGGTCGTCTTGCCGGCGCCGTTCGGGCCGATCAGGCCATACACCTGGCCGGCTTCGATCGCGATGCCGACATCGGAGAGGGCTTGCAGGCCGCCGAAGCGCTTGGAGACGCCACTGACCTTGAGAACAGTTTCTGCCATGCGGGGCTCCTTGTTGTTATTTGGTCGGGACAGGAGCGGCCTTGCCGTGCTCCGGCGACGGCCACAGGCCCCGCGGGCGCGACAACATGATGGCGATCATCGCCAGCGCGATCAGCAGCTGGCGCAGGATGGCGGCGTCGAGCCGCCCATCGGTCATGTTCTGCAGCGGGCCGGCCACGTAGCGCAGCACCTCGGGCAGGGCCGACAGCAGCAGCGCGCCGAGGATCACGCCCGGAATGTGGCCGATGCCGCCCAGCACCACCATCGCGACGATCATCACCGACTCCTGCAGGCTGAACGATTCCGGCGAGATGAAGCCCTGGAAGGTCGAGAACAGCACGCCCGACACGCCGCCGAAGGTGGCGCCCATGCCGAAGGCCAGCAGCTTCAGGTTGCGGGTGTTGATGCCCATCGCCTTGGCCGCGATTTCGTCCTCGCGGATCGCCATCCACGCACGGCCGATGCGCGAGCGCTCGAGCCGGTAGCAGATCAGCACGCTGAAGATCACCAGCGCGAGGAACACGAAGTAGTAGCTGGTGACCGGCGGCAGGTCGACGAGGCCGAACAGGCTGTGGCGCTTGCCGAGGTCGTAGCCGAACAGGTTGAACGAATCGATCTGCGCGAGGCCCTTCGGCCCGTTGGTGATGTTGACCGGCGCGTCCAGGTTGTTCATGAACACGCGGATGATTTCGCCGAAGCCGAGCGTGACGATCGCGAGGTAGTCGCCGCGCAGCTTCAGCGTCGGCGCGCCGAGCACCACGCCGAAGATGCCGGCCACCAGCGCCCCGATCGGGATCGCGAGCCACCACGGCGTGTGCAGCCCGCCCGGGAAGATCTCGGCGATGCGCGGGAAGGTGTCGGCCAGCTGCGGCGATGCGAGCAGGCCGAACAGGTAGGCGCCGACCGCGTAGAACGCGACGTAGCCCAGGTCGAGCAGGCCGGCGTAGCCGACCACGATGTTCAGGCCGAGCGCGAGCAGCACGTACAGCAGCGCGATGTCGAGGATGCGCACCCAGGCGTTGCCGAAGTACTGCGCGATGAAGGGCGCGATCGCCAGCACGATGGCCGCGGCGATCCAGGTCCCGAGCTTGTTGTCTCTGAGGTTCATGGTGGGGTTCCTTGTGCGTCAGGCGCGGTCTGCGACACGCTCGCCCAGCAGGCCCTTCGGGCGCAGCGTCAGCACGAGGATCAGCACGATGAAGGCGAAGATGTCCTGGTAGTGGCTGCCCAGCACGTCGCCGGTCAGGTCGCCGATGTAGCCGGCGCCGAGCGACTCGATCACGCCGAGCGCCACGCCGCCGACCATCGCGCCGGCCAGGTTGCCGATGCCGCCGAACACCGCGGCGGTGAAGGCCTTCAGCCCCGGCAGGAAGCCCATCGAGTGCTGCACCGAGCCGTAGTTGGCGGCGTACATCACGCCGGCCAGCGCCGCGAGCGCCGCGCCGATGATGAAGGTGGCCGAGATCACCGTGTCGGGCTTGACGCCCATCAGGCTCGCGACGCGCGGGTTCTCGGCGGTGGCGCGCATCGCGCGGCCCAGCTTGGTGCGGTTCACCAGGTACATCAGCCCGGCCAGCGTGATCGCGGTGACGACCAGGATCAGGATCTGCACGGTGTTGATGACCGCGCCGCCGATGAAGAAGGGCTCGCTCGGCAGCAGGATCGGGTACGACTTGTAGTTCGGCTTCCAGATGATCATCGCGAGCGTCTGCAGCAGCAGCGACATGCCCATCGCGGTGATCAGCGGCGCGAGCCGCGGCGCGGTGCGCAGCGGCCGGTAGGCGACCTTCTCGATCGTGTAGTTGAGGGCCGAGCACACCACGATCGCGGCGATCAGCGAGATCAGCATCAGCAGCCAGCCCGGCAGGCCGGAGCCGGCGAGCGCGGTGACGACCGTCCAACTGGTGAGCGCACCCACCATCAGCACCTCGCCGTGCGCGAAATTGATCAGGTTGATGATGCCGTAGACCATCGTGTAGCCCAGTGCGACCAGCGCATACACGCTGCCCAGCACCAGACCGTTGATGATCTGCTGGATGAAGGTATCCATGTGAAAAGTCTCCTGCGGAAATCCAAGGCGGCAGCCTTGTCGAATCAAGGAACAGCTGCCGCGCGAAGCCAGCCACCGTTCCTGTAGCAAAAAGCCCGCCGTCGTTATCTGGCGGGCTGCGCTGCACCCTGCTGCACCCAAATGAGGCGGTGGCGGCGGATTCTAGAGGGCGGCCACCGCGAAAACAGGCCTCGGTTACCCGGGCGGAACAGAACAAGTCTCGGCGTTTACCCGGATCGTCAGCGTTTCCTGCTGGACTCCTCGTTCAGCCGACGCAGTTCCTGCAGGCGCTCGCCGATACGCAGTTCCAGCCCGCGCGGCACGGGCTGGTAGAAGCGAGGCGTTTCCATATCGTCGGGCCAGTAGCGCTCGCCGGCCGCGAACCCGCCCTCTTCGTCGTGGGCGTAGCGGTACTCGCGACCGTAGTCGAGGTCCTTCATGAGCTTTGTCGGTGCGTTGCGCAGGTGCAGCGGCACCGGGCGGGTGCCGTCCTGCTGGATGAAGCTGCGCACCGCCTTGTACGCGCTGTAGACGGCGTTCGACTTCGGGGCCATCGCGAGGAACACCACCGCCTGCGCCAGCGCCAGCTCGCCTTCGGGCGAGCCCAGGCGCTCGTAGGTCTCGGCCGCGTCGAGCGCCATGCGCAGCGCGCGCGGGTCGGCCAAGCCGATGTCCTCGCTGGCCATGCGCACCAGGCGGCGGGCCGCATAGCGCGGGTCGACGCCGCCGTCGAGCATGCGCACGAACCAGTAGAGCGAGGCATCGGGATCGCTGCCGCGCACGGATTTGTGCAGCGCCGAGATGGTGTCGTAGAACTGCTCGCCGCCCTTGTCGTAGCGGCGCAGCTGCTCGCCGAGCGATTTCTCGAGCTGGGCTTCGTCGATCTCGGCCGCGCTGCCCACCATGCGCACCAGGTTCTCGTAGGCGTTCAGCAGGCGCCGGGCATCGCCATCGGCATAGCCGATCAGGCGCTTCGCGGCCGGCTCGGTCATCGGCGGCGCGGCCAGCAGCGCGCGGGCGCGCTCCAGCAGCGTCGCCATGTCGGCATCGTCCAGGCTCTTCAGCACGTGCACCGTCGCGCGCGACAGCAGCGCCGAATTGACCTCGAACGACGGGTTCTCGGTGGTCGCGCCGATGAAGGTGAACAGGCCCGACTCGACGTGCGGCAGGAAGGCGTCCTGCTGCGCCTTGTTGAAGCGGTGCACCTCGTCGACGAAGACGACGGTCTTGCGACCGGAGGTGCGGGCTGCGTTGGCGCGTTCGACCGCCTCGCGGATGTCCTTCACGCCGCCGAGCACCGCCGAGATCGCGATGAACTGCGCATCGAACGCATCGGACATCAGCCGCGCCAGCGTCGTCTTGCCGACGCCCGGCGGGCCCCACAGGATCATCGAATGCAGCCGGCCCGATTCGAACGCGACGCGCAGCGGCTTGCCCTCGCCCAGCAACTGCTGCTGGCCGATCACCTCGTTCAGCGTGCGCGGGCGAAGCCGCTCGGCGAGGGGGGCCTGGCGATCGGCCTCAGCTTCATCGAAGAAGGGCAGTTGCGGCTCGGCCATTCACGCTCACTGTTCGATGAGGTCCGCACCCTTCGGCACGGTGAACACGAAGCTGTCGGGTGCGATCGCCGCATTCGCCGCGAAGCCGCTGAACAGCAGCAGCGAGCGCTGGCCGAAGCCGTCGGTGATCTCGATCGCCGCGAGCTCCTTCGCCTTGAAGCCGACGCGCACCGCCTGGAACGCGCTGTCCTTGGCCTTCGGCGTCGCCTGCACCCACGACAGGCCGTCCTTGTCGGGCAGCGGCGCGAGTTCGAAATCCTTCTCGAGCGAGCCGCCGGCCAGCAGCGCGGCCGGCGTCGCGCCGAGTGCCTGCGTCAGCTTGCGCGAGCTGGCCTGGTTCAGGTCGGCGTCGTAGATCCAGACCTTCTGGCCGTCGGCGACGATCAGCTGGTTGACCGGCTTCGCGTAGGCGAAGCGGAAGCGGTTCGGCCGCGCGAACTCGAACGTGCCGCTGGAGTTCTTCTTCTTGACGCCGTCGGGCGCCGTGACGGTCTGCGTGAACGCCGCCTTGCCGCTCTTCACGTCGCGCACGAACTCGCGCAGCGTGTCGACCGCATCGGCGTGGGCCGCGGCGGCAGCGGTGGCAAGCAGCAGCGCTGCCAGCGAGCGGAGGGTCTTCATGCGGGGGAACCGATCATTCATCACGATTGGGCACGACGATGTCGCGGTTGCCGTTGGTGGACATGGCGGTTACGAGCCCGGATTTCTCCATTTGTTCCAGCAGGCGGGCCGCGCGGTTGTAGCCGATGCGCAGGTGGCGCTGCACCAGCGAGATCGATGCGCGCCGGTGCTGCAGCACGATGCCGACCGCCTGGTCGTACATCGGGTCGGCCTCGCCTCCTCCCTCGCCCGCCGCACCCGGAGCGGCCTCGCCGCCTTCGGTGTCGAGCGTGCCGCCCTCGAGGATGCCCTCGATGTAGTTCGGCTCGCCCTGCTCCTTCAGGTACTTGACGACGCGGTGCACCTCTTCGTCGCTGACGTAGGCGCCGTGCACGCGGATCGGCAGTCCGGTGCCGGAGGGCATGTACAGCATGTCGCCCATGCCCAGCAACGCTTCGGCACCCATCTGGTCGAGGATGGTGCGGCTGTCGATCTTGCTGCTGACCTGGAACGACAGGCGGGTCGGGATGTTGGCCTTGATCAGGCCGGTGATCACGTCGACGCTCGGCCGCTGCGTCGCGAGGATCAGGTGGATGCCAGCCGCGCGCGCCTTCTGCGCCAGGCGGGCGATCAGCTCCTCGATCTTCTTGCCGACCACCATCATCAGGTCGGCCAGCTCGTCGATCACGACGACGACGAAGGGCAGGCGCTCCAGCGGCTCGGGCTGCTCCGGCGTCAGGCTGAACGGGTTGCCGAGGATCTCGCCGCGCTCGGCGGCATCGGCGATCTTCTTGTTGTAGCCGCTCAGGTTGCGCACGCCCAGCTTGCTCATCAGCTTGTAGCGCCGCTCCATCTCGCCGACACACCAGTTCAGCGCATTGGCCGCGTGCTTCATGTCGGTGACGACCGGCGCCAGCAGGTGCGGGATGCCCTCGTAGACGCTCATTTCGAGCATCTTCGGGTCGATCAGGATCAGCCGCACGTCGCGTGCCTCGGCCTTGTAGAGCAGGCTCAGGATCATCGCGTTGATGCCGACCGACTTGCCCGAGCCGGTGGTGCCGGCCACCAGGCAGTGCGGCATCTTCGCGAGGTCGGCCACCACCGGGCCGCCGACAATGTCCTTGCCCAGGCCCATCGTCAGCTGCGACGACGCGTCGTTGTAGACCTGCGAGCCGAGGATCTCCGACAGGCGGATCGTCTGCCGCTTCGCGTTCGGCAGCTCGAGCGCCATGTAGTTCTTGCCGGGGATCGTCTCGACGACCCGGATGCTGACGAGGCTCAGCGAACGCGCCAGGTCCTTCGCGAGGTTGACGACCTGCGAGCCCTTCACGCCGGTGGCCGGTTCGATCTCGTAGCGCGTGATCACCGGCCCCGGCGACGCGGCCACCACGCGCACCTCGACGCCGAAGTCCTTCAGCTTCTTCTCGATCAGCCGCGAGGTCATCTCCAGCGTCTCGGGCGTCACCGTCTCCATGCGACCGGGCGCGGCGTCGAGCAGGTCGACCTGCGGCAGCCGGGTGTCGGTGAGCTCGGTGAAAAGCGGCTTCTGGCGCTCCTTGACGACCCGCTCCGACTTCGGCACCTCGACCACCGGCGTCTCGATGACGATCGGCGCGTGGTCTTCGGCCAGCTGGTGCTCGACCTCGACGACATGCTCACGCTCGCGCAGCGCCTGTTCGCCGAGGCGGTGGTCTTCGGCGCGCTCGATGCGCTCGACGCGGCGCTCGCGCAGCGAATCGATCCAGGCGCCGATGCGCTCGGCCAGGCGCACCCAGGAGAAACCAAATGCAAGTGCGCTGCCGGCCACCAGCATCGCGATCCACAACACGCCGGAGCCGGCGAAGCCGAGCAGCTTCATGCTGGCCGGGCCGAGCAGGTAGCCGAGCACGCCGCCGGCGTGGCCGCCGGCGACGAAGCTTTCCCATTGGTAGAGCCGCGTCCATTCGAGCGCAGTGCTCGCCACCATCAGCAGCAGCACGCCGACCCAGAAGGCCCACAGCGGGCGGCGCTTGTCGCGCGGGCCCGCATGCTCTTCGCCGTGGCGCAGCAGCCGGGCCAGCGCCGAGAGCCACGCGCGCGCGGCGATCGCCACCAGCCACCAGGCCGAGTAGCCGAACACGACGAACGCGATGTCGGAGAACCAGGCGCCCAGCGAACCGGCCTTGTTCAACGCGGCAGCGGCGGACCCGGAGGTGGAGAACGCACTGTCGGCCGCCTGGTGCGTGGCCAGCGCCAGCACCGCCAGCAGCCACAGCACGCCGCCGATCAGCACCGCGAGCTGCGTGCGCAGGCCGGCGCGGTCGACGTCGGCATCACCGCCGCCGGTGGCGGAGCGAGTGTAGGTGCCGCCGGCGTGGGCCGGGGCGGCATGGTTCGGTGCGGCAGCGCCGCCGTCGGCACGAAGCGATCCGAGCGGAAAAGTCATCCAGGCATTGTGGCCGATCGAGCCAGATCATCCAGCGGCCGCCGCGGAACCGGCTTCGCCGGGCCGCTGGCGGCGCCAACCACCAGAGTTGGTTGGGTCTCGTGCCGTCCAAGTCCGCGCAGGCGGCCTTGGAGCCGCGGCACTCGGCCCCTTGAGGGGAAGGCGCGCAGCGCCCTCGGGGTGGTCAACCACTTGTCAGGCGCTCCTTGATGATCACCGAGCCGTTCTCCTGCGTCTCGACGATGCCGCGGTCTTCGAGGTCCTTCATCACGCGGCTGACCATCTCGCGCGAGGCGCCGACGATCTTCGCCAGGTCCTGGCGCGACACCTTGTTGCGGATGATCTTCACCTCGCCGTCCATCTCGGACATGTCGAGCAGCGATCGCGCGACGCGGCCGTAGACGTCGAGCAGCGCGAGCGATTCGATCTGGCGGTCGGCGCTGCGCAGCCGCGACACCAGGCCGCGCATGATCGCGTACGACAGGCTCGAATTCTCCGGCAGGCAACGCGCGAACTCGGCGCGGCCGAGGATCAGCATGTCGGTCTGCACCTCGGCGCGGACGGTGGCGGAGTGGGGTTCGTTGTCGATCAGGCTCATCTCGCCGACATAGTCGCCCGGCTGCAGCACCGCGAGGATGACCTCTCGGCCGCGCGAATCGGACGTGAGCACGCGGGCCCGGCCGGTCAGCAGGATGAAGAGGGCATTCGACTTCTTGCCATGCTCCACGACGATTTCACCGCGACGGAAGCGGCGCTTGACCACGCTGTCGGCGATCGCCGTCGCCTGCTCGTTGGTGAGCATCGAGAACAGCGGTACGCGCCGAATGAGGTCAAGATTGGACAACATGGCCATCGAACTTCCTCCTGTTTGGGGTGGTTGCCGGCAAACGTGAAAAACTCACAGTTCCTACAATTTCGCTATTGTCACCATTACGCAGATTGACACCAGCCGGAGTCAACCCCATGTCAGACTCGGCGGCGTTTTTCTCTGTCGATCGCTGCATTTCGCTGCCTTTGCGCCACGCGCGCCCACCAGAATCCGTCGAGCTTCTTCATGAACAGCACCCCCAAGCATGCCCAGGTCCTCATCCTCGGATCCGGCCCGGCCGGCTACACGGCCGCCATCTACGCGGCCCGCGCCAACCTGAAGCCGATGCTGGTGACCGGCATCGCGCAGGGCGGTCAGCTGATGACGACGACCGAGGTCGACAACTGGCCGGCCGACGTGATGGGCGTGCAGGGACCGGAGCTGATGCAGCGCTTCCTGGAACACGCCCAGCGGTTCAACACCGAGATCGTGTTCGACCACATCAACCAGGTCGACTTCTCGAAGCGCCCGTTCACGCTGAAGGGCGACTCCGGCACCTACACCTGCGATGCGCTGATCATCTGCACCGGCGCGTCGGCCAAGTACATCGGCCTGCCGTCGGAAGAGGCGTTCATGGGCCGCGGCGTCAGCGGCTGCGCGACCTGCGACGGCTTCTTCTACCGCGACCAGGACGTGTGCGTGGTCGGCGGCGGCAACACCGCGGTCGAGGAGGCGCTGTACCTGTCGAACATCGCCCGCAAGGTGCACCTGATCCACCGCCGCGACAAGTTCCGCGCCGAGGCGATCCTGATCGACAAGGTGGCCGAGAAGGTCAAGGCCGGCAAGATGGAACTGCACCTGTGGCAGACGCTCGACGAGGTGCTGGGCGACGCGTCCGGCGTGACCGGCGTGCGGCTGAAGAGCACGCAGGACGGCAGCACCCACGACCTGACGCTGAAGGGCTGCTTCATCGCGATCGGCCACCAGCCCAACACCGACATCTTCAAGGGCCAGGTCGAGATGAAGGACGGCTACATCGTGACGCGCAGCGGCCTGGGCGGCTTCGCGACGATGACCACCGTGCCGGGCGTGTTTGCCGCCGGCGACGTGCAGGACCACGTCTACCGCCAGGCCATCACCAGCGCCGGCACCGGCTGCATGGCGGCACTGGATGCGCAGCGCTTCCTGGAGCAAGGCATCGCCTGAACTGGCACCTGGCCAAAAAGCTGGCTATAATCGCGGTCTTTGCCGAAAGCGGCAGGCCGTTCAGTGAAGTTCAATGAAGGGTCTGGAACGCGCTTTCGAAGAGGCATCCACCAAGCCACAACGGTCACGTCGACTCCGGAAACCCCGGCCCAGACGATCTGAAGCCTGCTCTGGGTGCCACTCCTGAAACGAGATTCAAGTGGAGAAGCGTCATGGCACGCGTCTGTGAAGTAACGGGTAAGGGCCCGATGACGGGAAACAATGTTTCCCACGCCAACAACCGTACCAAGCGTCGTTTCCTGCCGAATCTGCAGTACCGCCGCTTCTGGGTCGAAAGCGAGAACCGTTGGGTTCGTCTGCGCGTTTCAGCCGCAGGTCTGCGCCTGATCGACAAGCATGGCATCGAGAAGGTGCTGGCTGACAAGCAGATCGCCGACAAGCAACAAGCCGCCGGCAAACACTGATTTAGGAGCTGATCATGGCAAAAGGTGGACGCGAAAAGATCAAGCTGGAATCGTCAGCCGGCACCGGTCACTTCTACACGACCGACAAGAACAAGAAGACGACGCCCGAGAAGATCGAGATCATGAAGTTCGATCCGAAGGCTCGCAAGCACGTGATGTACAAGGAAACGAAGCTGAAGTAATTCGGTTGCGCTTCACCAGAAACCCGCCCGGCGCATCGCCCGGCGGGTTTTTTGTTGACCAGAACCGATCGAGCAAGACCCATAGCCCGCATGCCAATCCGGGACGCCCCTGACTGGAGCTCCCGCCCGATCCGCACACCCCGATCAGACAACGCCCCGGCAGACGTAAAAAAGCCCGCTCGAAGCGGGCCTTTTCGACAGGAGGCAGAGAAGCCTCAGGCGTGCGCAGCGCGCAGCTTGACCGCAAACTCCTGCAGCGCGGCAATCCCGCTCTCTTCGGCCTTCTTGCACCAAGCCTGCAGATCGGCCACCAGCTGTTCTGCCGACACGTTGGTGCGGGTCCAGAGCTGGCGCAGTTCTTCGCGCATCGTCACCAGTTTCGACAGCGCCGGGCTGTCGGCACAGACGCTGGCCACCTGGGCCTTCACGTGCGCCGGGATCTTGTCCTCGTCGCGGTGCAGCCAGCGGCGCGCCAGGCGCATGTTGGCCAGCTTGGCGCTGCCGGCGGCGACACCTTCGGCCTTCAGGCGCTTGACCTCGGCCCGGCATGCATCGCGCAGCCCGCCGGCGTACTTGGCCATCACCTCGTAGCGGTTGGCGATGATCGCCTCGAGCGTCTTCGAATCGGCGACCGGCCTGACGTCGCCCAGGCGCAGCATCGGCGGCGTCTTGCGGACCTTGGCCAGGCCGAGCATCTCCAGGCCGCGGATGTAGGCCCAGCCGATGTCGAACTCGTATTTCTTGACCGACAGCTTGGCCGAGGTCGGGTAGGTGTGGTGGTTGTTGTGCAACTCCTCGCCGCCGATGATGATGCCCCATGGCGAGATGTTGGTGCTGGCGTCGACCGCCTCGAAATTGCGGTAACCCCACCAGTGGCCCAGGCCGTTGATGATGCCGGCTGCGGTGATCGGGATCCACGCCATCTGGATCGCCCAGATCGTGGCGCCGATCGCACCGAACAGCGCCAGGTCGATGATCAGCATCACGCCGACGCCCTGCCAGCTGTAGCGGGTGTAGAGGTTGCGTTCGATCCAGTCGTCCGGCGTGTTGTGGCCGTACTTCGACAGCGTTTCCTGGTTCTTGGCTTCGGCGCGGTACAGCTCGCTGCCGGTCAGCAGGACCGTCTTGATGCCGTGCGCGACCGGGCTGTGCGGATCATCTTGCGTCTCGCATTTGGCGTGGTGCTTGCGGTGGATCGCGACCCACTCCTTGGTCACCATGCCGGTCGTCAGCCACAGCCAGAGCCGGAAGAAATGCGACGGCACCGCATGCAGGTCGAGCGCGCGGTGAGCCTGCGAGCGGTGCAGAAAGATCGTGACCGATGCAATCGTGATGTGGGTCAGAACCAGCGCGATGATGACAATTTGCCACCACGTGGTTTCGACCAGGCCGTTCGCCAGCCAGTTCACCAGAGCATCCCAGACCGTCATCAACAGGTTCATCAAATCGCCTTTGCACCGTCACACAAGAAACGGGTCCCGCATTGTAGGGGGACCCCTCCACAAACAACCCGCAGAAAGAGCGGGGTTTGCACCATCCAGTTCCGCAGATGACCGCCGGCTGACCGAAATCAAGCCCACCATGTTGGCGCTCACTGACTAATTTCGTCAGGCAGCTCAGCGGCGTTCCCAGACGGCGGCGAAGAACCCGTCGGTCTGATGCCGGTTCGGCCAGAGACGTACGAAACCGTTGGTGACGAGTTCGGCCGGCGTGCCGGCATGCGCCTTCTCCAGCACGGCCGCGGCGTCCAGCGGGGCGAACTCCCGGGCATGCGATTCGGCGAACGCCTGGGCGATGTCCTCGTTTTCGGCCGCCAGCAGGCTGCAGGTCGCGTAGACGAGCCGGCCGCCGGGCTTCAGCAGACGGGCAGCGCTGTCGAGGATCGCCGTCTGCTTGACCCGCAGTTCCTCGACCGATTCCGGCGACTGGCGCCATTTCAGGTCGGGATTGCGGCGCAGCGTGCCCAGGCCGGAGCACGGCGCGTCGACCAGCACGCGGTCGATCTTGCCGGCCAGCCGCTTGATGCGATCGTCGCGCTCGTGCGCGATCTGCACCGGGTAGACGTTCGAAAGCCCGCTGCGCGCCAGCCGCGGCTTCAGCGCCGCCAGCCGGTGCCCCGAGGTGTCGAAGGCGTAGAGCCGCCCGGTGTTGCGCATCGAAGCGCCGAGCGCCAGCGTCTTGCCGCCCGCGCCGGCGCAGAAGTCCACCACCATTTCGCCGCGCTTCGCATCGGTGATCAGCGCGAGCAGCTGGCTGCCCTCGTCCTGCACCTCCACGTCGCCCGCCGTGAAGACCTCGAGCTTGTTGACCGCCGGCTTGCCCTGGATGCGCAGTCCCCAGGGCGAGAACGGCGTCGGCTGCGCGTCGATGCCCTTGGCCGCCAGCGCGGCCTGCACGTCCTCGCGCTTGGCCTTGAAGGTGTTGACGCGCAGGTCCAGCGGCGCGCCCTCGTTCAGGCTGTTCACCAGCGGCCAGAATTCCTCGCCGAGCGCGGCCTGCAGCCGCTCGGCCAGCCAGTCGGGCAGGTTATGGCGCAGCTTGTCGGGCAGGGCCGCGGTATCGACCGCCTGCACCTTCGGCAGCCAGTGCTGCTCGAAATCGTTCATCGCGGCGCGCAGGAAGCCGTCGTTGCCCTGCCAGCCCAGCAGCGCCAGCCGGCGCTCCATCTCGCCCTTGCCCGACTGGGCCAGGTGCTGGAACAGCAACCGCTTGCGCAGCACGGTGTAGGTGGTCTCGGCCAGCGAGTGGCGCTCGCGGGCACCGAGTTCGCGGTGCTCCTTGAAGAAGGCCGACACGACGCTGTCGGCAGGGGTGTCGAATCGAAGCACGCGGTGCAACAGTTCGGTGGCGTGTTCGAGCAGGGCGTTGGGATGCATCCCCCGATTATCCTTGCCGCCATGACCGAGCCCGACCTGCCGCCCCTGCCCACCCTGCCCCTGGGCCTCTACCGCCACTACAAAGGCGGCGAGTACGAGGTGATCGGCGTCGCGCGGCACAGCGAATCGCTGGCGCCGATGGTGGTCTACCGGCCGCTGTACAACGACACCGGATGGTGGGTGCGGCCGTTCGAGATGTTCGTGGGGACGGTCGAGATCGATGGTGTCGTGCGCCGGCGCTTCGAGCCGATGCCCGCGCCATGAGGACACTGATCGCGCAGCTTCGCGCCCGCCCGCACCTGCTGCTGTCGGCCGGCGTCGGCGTGCTGGTCGCGGCGCTGGCGCCCTTGCCCGGCCATGCTGCACCCGACCTGCTGCTCGGCTGGAACGTCGCCATGTGGCTGTACCTCGCCCAGGCGTTCTGGATCATGTCGCGGGCCGACCACCACCATCTGCGCCGCACCGCGGTCGCGCAGGCCGAAGGGCATGGCGCGGTGCTGGTGGCGGTGATCGCGGCCGCGGCCGCGAGCCTCGCCGCGATCGGCGTCGAACTGTCGAGCGCCAAGGGCGCCGCGCCGCAGCAGGCGCTGCCGCACATCGCGTTCGCGCTCGTCACGGTGATCGGCGCCTGGCTGCTGCTGCCCACGCTGTTCGCACTGAGCTATGCCAGCACCTATTTCGCGCACGACGCCGGGCCGGCCGACTGCGGGCTGGTGTTCCCCGGCGACCCGAAGGCGCCGCGCCACTACTGGGATTTCCTGTACTTCTCGTTCACGATCGCGGTCGCGTCGCAAACCGCCGACGTCGCGATCACGCACAGCGCGATGCGCCGCACGGTGCTGATTCAATCGTTGCTGTCGTTCGCGTTCAACACCGCGATCCTCGCGCTGGCGATCAACATCGCCGCCGGCCTGATCTGACGCTGTATCTCGAAGCGCGGCCTACAGCAGCTGCGACTCGCCCGCCGTGTGCGTGACGACATCGCCGTCGACCCGCAGCAGGTCCTGCACCAGCCAGCGCACCGCGCGCGGGTACATCACGTGTTCGCGCGCCAGCACGCGGGCCGACAGGCTGGCCTCGGTGTCGCCCGGCAGCACCGGCACGGCGGCCTGCGCGATGATCGGCCCGTGGTCCAGCGCCGGCGTCACGAAATGCACCGTCGCACCGGCCAGCTTGCAGCCCGCTTCGATGGCACGGCGGTGCGTGTGCAGCCCCGGGAATGCCGGCAGCAGCGACGGGTGCACGTTGATCATCCGGCCGGCGAAACGCGCGACGAAGCCATCGCCGAGGATGCGCATGAAGCCGGCCAGCACCAGCACGTCGGGCGCGAAGCCGTCGATCACCGCGGCCAGCTCGGCGTCGAAGGCCTCGCGGTCGTCGAAACGCTTGTGGTCCACCGCCACCGCGGCGATACCGCGCTCGCGCGCGAATGCGAGCCCCGCGGCATCGGGCCGGTTGCTGATCACCGCCGCCACCTGCGCCGGCCAGCCTTCGGCGGCACAAGCCTGCACGATGGCTTCCATGTTGGAGCCCCGGCCGGAGATCAGGATCACGATGCGTTTCATCGGCCGGCAGTGTATTACCCCACCTACAATGCGCCGCACCATGACGCAACGCGTGCTCACCGGCATCACGACGACCGGTACCCCCCACCTCGGCAACTACGTCGGCGCGATCCGCCCCGCCATCGCGGCCAGCCGCGAACCCGGCGTCGAGAGCTTCTTCTTCCTGGCCGACTACCACGCGCTGATCAAGTGCGACGAGCCCGACCGCATCGAGCGTTCGCGCCTGGAGATCGCCGCCACCTGGCTGGCCGCCGGGCTCGACCCCGAGCGCGTCACGTTCTACCGCCAGAGCGACATCCCCGAGACGCCCGAGCTCACCTGGCTGCTCACCTGCGTGACGGCCAAGGGCCAGATGAACCGCGCCCACGCCTACAAGGCCGCGACCGACGCCAATGAAGCGCAGGGCAAGGACGCCGACGACGGCATCACGATGGGCCTGTTCAGCTACCCGATCCTGATGGCCGCCGACATCCTGCTGTTCAACGCCCACCGGGTGCCGGTCGGGCGAGACCAGGTGCAGCACATCGAGATGGCGCGCGACGTCGCGCAGCGCTTCAACCACCTGTTCGGCCGGCAGCGCGAGCTGTTCGTGCTGCCGCAGGCGCAGGTCGACGAAGCCGTCGCGACGCTGCCGGGCCTCGACGGCCGCAA
This sequence comes from Rhizobacter sp. SG703, assembly GCF_012275445.1. Taxonomy (GTDB): domain Bacteria; phylum Pseudomonadota; class Gammaproteobacteria; order Burkholderiales; family Burkholderiaceae_C; genus Rhizobacter. Next base: position 64,067 of record NZ_JAAZQK010000006.1, read on the forward strand.
GATGTCGAAGAGCTACGACAACGCGATCCCGCTGTTCGAAGGCGGCCCGAAGGCGCTGAAAGAGGCGATCGCGCTGATCGTCACCGACTCGAAGCTGCCCGGCGAACCGAAGGACCCGGACACCTCGCACCTGGTGACAATCCACGACGCCTTCGCCTCGCCGGAGCAGCGCGCCACCTTCCGCGCCGAACTGCGCGACGGCCTGGGCTGGGGCGATGCCAAGCAGCGGCTGTTCGAACGGATCGAGTCCCACGTGGGACCGATGCGCGCGAACTACGCCGACCTGATGGCGCACCCGGAACGCATCGAAGAGGCGCTGCTGGTCGGCGCCCGCAAGGCGCGTGCGGTGGCAACGCCGTTCCTGCAGGAGTTGCGCGGCGCGGTCGGGCTGCGGTCGATGAAGGCGGTCGCGCGCACCGGCGCGCCGACGGTCGCCGTCGAAGCGCCGAAGCTGGCCGTCTTCAAGCAATACCGCGAGGCCGACGGCCTGTTCTATTTCAAGCTCACCGCATCCGACAACCTCGTGCTGCTGCAGAGCCGCGGCTTCGCCGAAGGCCGCGAGGCCGGCGGCTGGGTCAAGCGGCTGAAGACCGAGGGCGCGGCCGCGCTGGCCGATGCGCCGGTCGAGCTGGGCACCGAGCGGCAGCGGGTCGAACAGGCGCTCGCCGCCATCGTTGCGGCGCAGGAATAACCCGCGCTACCGAGGTCTTCGGCGCGCGCTATGCTCTGCCCCCCGCAGGGTTTCCGCATGGCCGCCATCCACATCACCGACATCGAATCCGCCATCAACTGGTGGCGCGATCGCAGCCCGTCGCCGGACGGCATCACCGCCTGTCCGCAGGTGCTGGCGCTGGCCGAGGTGTACGCGTTGCTCGTCTACTACCACGAGAGCGAGTGCGACGAAGCCTCGATGCCGGCCAAGGCCCGCGACGCCTGGCTGCAGTGGTACGCCAGCACGCCTGACGCGCCGTGCATCGCGATCTGCTCGACCAGCCAGGGCGACGACATCTGCAAGGGCTGCGGCCGCACCTTCGACGAAGTGCAGCTGTGGACCGAGATGTCGCCGGCCGAGAAGCGCATCACCTGGCGGCGCATCACGATGGAAGGCACCGCCTGGCGTTTCAACCGCTACGCCGAACGCGCGCAATCCTCCGGCGAAAGCCCGGCCGCGTGACGGCGGCGGTCCTCGCTCGCGAGCACGGCCTGCTCGACAGCGCGCGCCGCATCGCGCGCCTGGCTTGGCCGGTGTTCATCGGCCAGCTCGCGGTGCTCGCGTTCAGCACCGCCGACACCGTGATGGTGGCGCGCCACACCGCCCTCGACCTGGCCGCGCTCGCGATCGGCGCCGCCACCTACATCACCGTCTTCGTCGGGCTGATGGGCGTCGTTCTGGCCATCGGGCCGATCGCCGGCCAGCTGTTCGGCGCGCGCGACCTGCCCGGCGCCGGCCGGCAGTTCCAGCAATCGGTCTGGCTCGCGCTGCTGCTGGCGGTGCCGGGCTGCGCGCTGCTGCTGATGCCACAGCCCTTCCTCGCGCTCGCGCAGGCCTCGCCCGAGGTGGCCGAGCGCGTGCGCGGCTACCTGGGTGCGCTCGCGTTCGCGCTGCCACCCGCGCTGGTGTTCACCGCGTTCCGAGGCTTCAACACCGCGGTGTCGCGCCCGACCACCGTGATGCTGCTGCAGCTCGGCGCGCTGGCGCTGAAGGTACCGCTGAATGCGCTGCTGGTGTTCGGTGCCACGCTCGGCCCGCTGCAAGTCCCCGCGCTCGGCGCCGCGGGCTGCGGTGTCGCGACCGCCATCGTGATGTGGCTGCAGCTCGCGCTCGCATGGCAGGTGCTGCGGCGCGACAGCTTCTACAACGCGTTCGGCCTGCGTGGCCATCCGTTCCCGAAGCCCGACCGCGCGAGCCTTGTGGCGCTGCTGCGGCTGGGCGTCCCGATGGGCGGCTCGATCCTGATCGAGGTGACCGGCTTCACCTTCATGGCGTTCTTCATCTCGCGCATCGGCAGCACCGCGGTGGCCGGGCACCAGCTCGCCGCCAACCTGATCTCGCTGATGTTCATGCTGCCGCTGGCGCTGGCCAACGCGAGCGGCACGCTGGTGGCGCAGAGCATCGGCGCGCACGACGCGGCCGACGCGCGGCGCATCGGCCGGCACAGCCTGCTGATCGGCACGGCACTGGCCGCCGTGCTGGGTTCGGCGATGTACCTCGCGCGCGAGGCGGTGCTGAGCGCCTACACCCGCGACGCGACCATCATCGCCGCCGCGATGCCGCTGCTGGCCTGGGTCGCGGTGTTCCACATCGCCGACACGGTGCAGACGATCGCGTCGTTCGTGCTGCGCGCCTACCGGCTCGCGACGGTGCCGATGCTGATCTACGCGTTCGCGATCTGGGGCGTCGGGCTTGGTGGCGGCTACATGGTGGCGTTCGACACCACCGGGCGCATGCCGGCCGTGCTGCAGGGCGCGGTGGGGTTCTGGTCGGCGTGCACCGCGGGGCTGGTGTCGGCAGCGCTCGGGCTCGGCGGCTTCCTGGCCTGGCTGTGGCGCCAGAAGTCGATCGACTGAGGCCGTCGCCTGATCAGGCCAGCGGCAGGCTCAGCTCGAAACAGCTGCCGCCACCGTCGCGCGACTCGCAGCGCACGCTGCCGCCATGCCGTTCGGCGATCTGCTTGACCAGGCTCAGCCCCAGCCCGACACCGCCCGCCTGCTCGGCATGGCCGGGCAACCGGTAGAACGGCTCGAAGATTCGCTCGCGCAAGGTTTCGGGCACGCCCGGCCCACGGTCGCAGACCTGCACCAGCGCGCGGCCGGACCCGTTGCGCACCTCGATCGTGATGTCGCCACCGCCGTAGCGGCGGGCGTTCTCGAGCAGGTTGCGCAGCGCGCGGCGGATCAGCCGCTCGTCGCCCTTCACCGTGGCGGTGCTGCCATCGGCATCGGCACCGACGCGCGAGCCTTCCTCGGCCGCCAGCGCCAGCAGCTCGACCGGCTCGTGGTGGTCGACGTGCTGCAGTGCGTCGAGGCGGCTCGCGAGCAGCACCTCTTCGACCAGCGCATCGAGCTCGCCGACATTGGTGTCGATCTCGCGGCGCAGCCGATGGCGCTGCTCGGGCGTTGCGTCTTCCATCATCGACACCGCCATGCGCAGCCGTGCGAGCGGCGAGCGCAGCTCGTGGCTGGCGTTCGCGAGCAGAGACTGGTGCGAGCGCACCAGCGCCTCGATGCGCTCGGCCGCGAGGTTGAAACTGGCGGCCACCGCGGCCACCTCGTCGCGCCCCGACACCTCGACGCGGTGGTGCAGCTCACCGGCACCGAACTGCTCGACACCGCGCTTCAGCGCCTGCAGGCGCCGCGTGAGCCGCCGCACGACTGGCCAGGCGCCGGCGGCCACCGCGATGAACAGCAGCACCAGCACGACGATGGTGCCGACGCCGCGCTGCCAGCTGGGCGGCACGAACGGCAGGTTCGGCGGCAACGGGCCGAACTCGCCGCGGCCGTCAGGCGGCGGCCGCCGCAGGCCAGGCCGCAGCACCCACAGCGTGCGGCCGTCTTCGAGGTGGATCTGGAAGCTGCGCGTCTGGCCTTCGCCTTGGCGCAGCACGAACGAATCGGACGCCGAGATGCGGTCGCCGTTCGGATCGTCGAGCGCGAGCGGCAGCCGCAGCCGCTGCGACCATTCGCGCAGCGCCTGGGCCTGGTCCTCGTGCGGCGATTCGGCGCCCGGCAGCGAGCGCTGGATCAGGTCGCCCCAGGCCGCCATGCGCTCGGACAGCACGTTGTCGGCACGGATGCGCTCGTCTTCCATGTGGCGCTGGAACAGCCAGGCCGAACCGGAGGCGAACAGCAGCAGCACCGCCACGACGGTGAGGTAGATCCGAAGGGTCAGCGTGCGCATCGCGGTTTCAGCGCCCGCAGCCCGTCGGCGCCATCGGTGGGCACATCAGTCGGCACCCTCCCCGTCCTGCTTCTTCGCGAACACGTAGCCGGCGCCCCGCACGGTGAGCACGCGGCGCGGGTTCTTCGGGTCGTCTTCGATCACCGCGCGGATGCGCGAGATGTGCACGTCGATCGAGCGGTCGAAGGCTTCGAGCGGATGGCCCTTCAGCAGGTCCATGATCTGGTCGCGCGACAGCACGCGGCCCGAGCTCTGCGCCAGCACGACCAGCAGGTCGAATTGGTGGCTCGTGAGGTCGCAGGCCACGCCGCCCAGGCGCGCGACGCGTTCGCCGAGGTCGATCTCGAGGCGACCGAAGCGCAGCACCTCGTCGGGCGAGGTCGGCGGGGTCGCGCGGCGCAGCAGCGCCTTCACGCGCGCGAGCAGCTCGCGCGGCTCGAAGGGCTTGGGCAGGTAGTCGTCGGCACCGAGTTCGAGGCCGACGATGCGGTCCATCGGCTCGCCGCGCGCGGTCAGCATCAGCAGCGGCAACTGGCGGGTGCGCGGGTTGGCGCGCAGTTCGCGGCACAGGTCGAGCCCGTCGCCGTCGGGCAGCATCAGGTCGAGCACCAGCGCGTCGTAGCCGGCACCGGCCAGCCGTTCGCGGCCGGCGGCCAGCGAGCCGGCGGTTTCCACCTCGAAGCCGGAACCGCGCAGGTAGTCGCCCACCATCGCGGACAGGCGGGCATCGTCATCGATCAGCAACACGCGGGATGTCATGGGTCGGTCAGCCTCCAAGGCCGAAGGGCCCGCGGCACCGGGCCGCGGGCCACTGGAAGTGGCAGGTCGCAATGAGATCACAACTTGCGGTCCGTCAGGCCCGGCGAATCACTTCGGGGGCTGCGAGGGCTTGTCGCGCTGCGCACGCTGCATGCGGTCGCGCATCTGGTCTTCGCGCATCTTCATGCGCTGGGCCAGCTTGGTCCGCTGCTCGGGCGTCAGCACCTTGGCCACGTCGATCAGGCCTTGCGTGACGCGGCGGCTGGCCTGGTCGTGCTGGGCTTCGGCCTGCTGGCGCAGCGATTCGACGGCGGCAGTGTCGATGGTCGGCGCGGCCAGCAGCTGCAGGCCCTTGTCGTGCAGCCCCCTGGCGGCTTCGTGCTGGGTCTTCAGGTCGGCGGCCGCGGCCTGGACGATCTGCTTGATCTGTGCGCGCTGCGCGTCGCTGGCGCCGACACCGTCCAGCATGTGGTCGACCATGCGGTTCAGTTGCTCGGGCCGGCCCATGAACATGCCGGGGCCGCCCATGCCGGACTGGTGCATGCGGGGGCCGTGACCGAAACCAGGGGCGGGGGGATCGTTCTGGGCCCAGGCCGAGAGGGCCAGCGTGCCGGCCACCGCCAGCAGCATGCCGCCCAGCAGGCGCTTGATGCCGCGCGGTTTGTCGTGCGGCAGCGCATCGAAAGTGCTCACGTCGCTCATCGTCTTTCTCCAACAGAACCCGGGAGGCGGGTCGATGGAATGAATGGTCGCGGGCGGGGGTGAAGCGGGCTTGGCTGGGGGGTAAAGATCTGTGAATGGTCGGCGTGCGACCTGGGATGATCGCAGCGGAGCTGGTTTTTTATACAGTATGATGGGCGCAGCAGTTGCCACTGCCAACCTTGATCCGCCAGCGGCCCTCCAGCCGCTGGCTTTTTTTCCTGGACAGGATCAGCCGGCGGCGGTCTTCGCGTTGACCAACACCGGTTCGGCCCGCCAGGCCTGCGGGAACAGGCGCTTCAGGTCATCGAGCTTGGGCAGGTCGTTGAAGACGATGTACGGCTGCCGCGGGTTGCGGACGAGGTAATCCTGGTGATAGGCCTCGGCCGGGAAGAAGCGGCGGCCGGTTTCGATGCGCGTGGCAATCGGCGACTTGAAGACGTGGGCCTTGTCGAGCTGCTCGACATAGGCGCGCGCAGTGCGCGCCTGGTCGTCGCTGGCCGGGAAGATCGCCGAGCGGTACTGCGTGCCGGTGTCGGGTCCCTGGCGGTTGAGCTGCGTGGGGTCGTGCGCGACCGAGAAGTAGATCTGCAGCAGCTGTGCATAGCTGACCTGCCTGGGGTCGAAGCTGACCTGCACCGCTTCGGCATGGCCGGTGGAACCGCTGCCGACGGATTCGTAGACGGCCGTCGTGGCCTCGCCGCCCGCGTAGCCGGAGACCGCATTGCTGACGCCCTTGACGTGCTGGAAGACGGCCTGCACGCCCCAGAAGCAGCCGCCGGCGAAGACGGCGGTGTCGGTAGTGGCGATGGGGCTGGGCTGCGCCGTGGCGCCGGTGGCGAACGCCGGGACCACGCGCGCCTTGCTGCCCATGCCATCGGCCATCGCGGAAAGCGTCATCACTGCGCCGGTGCCGACCAGCAAGGCGGCCGCGGCGAGCAGGCGGCGGCGGGGGGAACGGGAGGTGGAGGCCATCGTGATGCTCCTGGAGGATCGTGTCGTGCTCGGTCGCATCGGCACCGCCAGACCTTACATGCGGGTGGCAGCGGGCCGGGTCAACGGGCCTTCGACGCCGAACCATGATTCGGCGACGACGACGCCGATCGTCGCCATGTGCAGCAGGCGGTGTTCGTTGACGACAGAAGCGATCAACGCAACGCTCAGCCGGGCAAGGCCCAGTCAAAGCGATACGAGTGCGCGCCGCCCTCGCCGATCACCACCTCCATGCGCCCCGAGAGCCCGGCAAGCGCGCCGGTGCCGGAACCCGGCACGACGGTGATGGACTGCTGCGGCGCGCCGGCGGCCATCGTCGAGCTGTGCTGCAGCACGAAGCTGCCTTCGCGTCCGGCGAGCGTGCCGCGCACGAGTTCCAGCGCGACATAGCCGCCCGAGGTCTTGGCCGCGTCGCGCCACGACAGCATCTCGCCCTGGCTCGTGGCCTGCAGTTCGCCGTGGAAACGCTTGTCGAGCGACATGCGGCCGAGGCCCGCAGGCGCGGCCACGTCGCTCAGCGGCTGCGGCGCGAGCGTCACGTCGAACGGGCCGGTGGAGTGGTGTGAGGTCATGGCAGTCTCCTGTCGAGCGGTGCGAAGTTCGGACGTCAATGATGGGCCATCATGCCGTTCGTCGATCAACACCGATTGCCAGCGGGATCGACGCACAACGACATCGGCAGCCCGAACCACGGCAGCACGCTGCTGTCGAACCGGCTCATCGCGCTGATGCGATCCCCCTCGAGCGTGAGCACCACGAACCCCACGCCGGGAAACGGACCCGTCGGCGTGCGCAGGTAGGCGCCGAAGGCCGGCTGGCCGTTGGCCCGGGTGTGCACGAGCGCGAACCGGCGATTCGCGCGGAAGATCAGCAAGAAGAAGCGCGCCACGATCTCGCGGCCGCGGTATTCCAGCGGCATCGGCGGCATCGACATGAAGACGTCGTCGGTCAGCAGCGCCACCAGCGCGTCCAGATCGCCGGCCCCATAGGCATCGGCGAACTTCGCGACGATGGCGGCTTCGGCACGTGAAACGTCCACCGCAGGCTCCCGGCGATGCGCATCCGGTGCCCAACGCCGCTGAAGGCCGGCACGCGCCCGCTTGAGGGCGCTGTTGGCCGATTCGACCGTCGACTCCAGCATGACGGCCACCTCATTCGCCCGGAAGCCGAGCACGTCGCGCAAGATCAACACCGCGAGCTGGCGCGGCGGCAAGACCTGCAGCGCCGCGACGAACGCCAGCGAGATGGACTGCGCCTGCTCGTAGCGCGCCTCCGGGCCGACCGGCACGGTGATCGCCGCGTCGAGCATCTCGTCGGGATAGGGCTCGAGCCAAGCGACCTCGCCGAGCTGCGTCGGCTCCGGCGGCTCGACGCCGGGCACGTTCCACTCCAGCGCGGGCCGCCGCTTGGCGGTGCGCAGCGCGTTGAGGCAGCGGTTCGTCGCGATGCGGTACAGCCAGGTGCGCATCGAGGCGCGCTCTTCGAACCCCGGCAGGCCCTGCCAGGCCCCGAGCAGCGTGTCTTGCAATGCGTCTTCGGCGTCTTGCAGCGAACCCAGCATGCGGTAGCAGTGCACCTGCAGCTCGCTCCGGTGCGGCTCGGTCAACGCGCGGAACGCGTCGGCATCGCCGGCCCGCGCCCTTGAAATCAGGTCCGTGGTCATGGAATCGCATCTCCTTGTCGACATGGACACCGCGGGCGGCACGGACTGGGCGGTCGGCGTGCGCCCAGTTCGTCGGCACAGCGGTGTCTATCCCGACGACGGCGCCGATGCGTAAGGGCCGTCGCACTCCATTCATCGAAACACCGAAAGGAACCGACCATGATTCTGCAAGACAAGGTGGCCGTGATCTATGGCGCCGCCGGAGCCATCGGCGGCGCTGTCGCACGCGCCTTCGCCGCCGAAGGCGCGACCGTCGCCCTCACCGGACGAGCCAAGGCGCCTCTCGAGGCCGTGGCCGGGGACATCGTCGCCGCGGGCGGACGCGCCGAGGTGGCAACGGTCGACGCGCTGGACGAACAGGCGGTGCAGGCCCACCTGCAAGCGCTGGTCGAGCGAACGGGCCGGGTCGACATCTCGTTCAACGCGATCGGCATCTCCGACCCGAAGATCTTCGGCGTGCCACTGGTCGAACTGGACGTCGATCGGTTCTCGCTGCCGATCGCGGGCTACACGCGCTCGTACTTCCTCACGGCGCGGCTGGCCGCACGGCAGATGATCCGCAACAAATCGGGGGTGATCATGACCGTCACCGCGCTGACCGCGCGCAGCGGCACGCGGCTGAACGGCGGCTACGGCTCGGCCACTGCGGCCAAGGAGGCGCTGACGCGCGACCTTTCCGCCGAACTCGCACCGCATGGCATCCGGGTCGTCAACCTGCGGCCGCATGGCCTGCCGGAGACGAAGACGATGCGCGAGCTCTTCGAGATCAAGGGGCCGACGATGGGCCTGAGCTGGGAGCAGTTCAACGGCTACCTTGCGGGCATGACGCACCCGCGGCGCGTGATGGCGCTGCGGGAGGTGGCGGACATGGCAGCGCTGGTGGCTTCGGACCGGGCCAGCGGCATGACGGGCACCACCGTGAACCTGACGATGGGCAGCCTGGACGACTAGGCGGAGGCTCGGGGGGCGCCGGTGCGGCGCCACCGCTTGGCATACGGCAACGCGAACATGCAAAGGCCGCTGAACAGCAGCAGGAAGAGCGGCGGCAGCGGCGAATAGGTCACCCAGGCCGGTGGCTCGCCTCGCGCTCGCACGACGAAGTTGGCGACGACCGTCAGCGTGAAGGCCATCGACAGCCAGCGGTGGGACTGGCGAACCCAGAGGGTCCACCGGGGAGCAGGCTCGGTGCGCGAGCCGGTGAGTTCGATGCCGTGGCACATGGGATCTCCTGTTGCTTGGGATCCGTATTTGTAGCGGCTGCGGCTTGGCGGCGCTTCTCCGAAACTGCGGTCGTCGGCAACTGGATGTCCCATTTCGGGATCACCGGTCCTTGTCCCGTCCGTCGGGTTTAATGCAGGGTCGAAGGCGTCACCCACACCACAGGAGACCTCATGTTTGACCACGTCAAGTTCGGAGCCAGCGACTACGCCGCGAGCAAGGCGTTTTTCGTCAAGGCGCTCGAACCGCTCGGCGTCGCCGTTGTCTCGGAGGGCTCGCCGGCCTACGGCGTCGAGCTCTGCGCCAAAGGCAACAGCACGTCGCTGTGCATCTTCCAGACTGCGGAAAAGCCGGCGCACCTTCACCTGGCGTTCGTCGCCGAGACCCGCCAGCAAGTCGACGCCTTCTATCGCGCGGGGCTGGCGGCGGGTGGCAGAGACAATGGTCCGCCCGGGCTGCGTCCGAAGTACAGCGCGACCTACTATGCCGCCTTCGTCATCGGGCCCGACGGACACAACATCGAAGCGGTGTGCCATGCACCCGAGGCCTGAGCTTTCCTCGCGATCGACATGACTTCCATCGTTCTGATTCGCCATGCGGCCTACAACGAAGGTCAGGTCGGCGGCGCAGGCCCGCGCGTCGACCTCGGCCTTTCAGACGAGGGGAAGTTGCAGGCACAAGCGCTGGCCGACCGGCTTCGCCTGAGCGAGGAAATCAAGGCCGACGCGCTCTACGCCAGCACGCTGCCGCGGGCTCGGCAAACTGCCGCCTTGTTGACTCCTGCGCTTGGCCTGCCTGCCGTGCTGGAAGGGAACCTGGAGGAATGGCGAAGCGGCGACGGGCACATGGACGAGGCCGATTTCGCGGCGACATGGCAAGGCTTGAATGACCGGGACCGGCTGTTCCATCGCTTCGTCGAGGGCTGCGAAACCGCCATCGAGTTCAGCGCGCGCGTGCAGTCGGCACTGCATGCCATCGTGAAAAAGCACGTCGGGCAGACCGTGGTGCTCGTGGTTCATGGCGGCGTGATGCAGGTGGCGTTCCAGTACTTCTTCGGCTATGGCGATGCCGCCTTCCGCCGCGCCTACCCTGCTGCGGACTACGCCTCCATCACCCGCTGGAACCTGCCGATGAACACCACCAAGTGGGTTCTCGAATCGTCGAACGACACGCACCATCTGAAGGGTGCCTGAAAGGCCGCCATGACAAACCGTCTCGCTTCTTGCAGTTGCGGCCAGCTCACCGCCCAGGTCGATGGCGATCCGGTTCGCGTCTCGATTTGCCACTGCCTGGCCTGCCAGCGCCGAACCGGCAGCGTGTTCGGGCAGCAGGCCCGGTTTCATCGCGAGCATGTCTCGCTGTCCGGTGAGTCCTGCGAATACGTGCGCGTGGGAGACGAAGGCTCGCACGTGACGTTTCACTTCTGCCCGCGCTGCGGGTCGACGGTCTGCTACGAGCTCGAGGGCTTGGAGACGTACCTCGCGATTCCGGTCGGTGCGTTCGCTGATCCGGACTTCCCTCCGCCCAGCGTATCGGTCTATGAGGAGCGGATGCACAGCTGGGTCGTTCCGCCGGCCGACGCGCAGCACTATCCCTGAGCGGGTGGGAGCACCTGCGAACCAGCGCCCCAGAACAAAAAGCCCCGAACCATCCGGTCGGGGCTTTTGTCTTTTGGCGGAGAGGGTGGGATTCGAACTCACGGTACCTTGCGGTACGCCTGATTTCGAGTGCGGAGCGCGCACGTCGCTCATAGGCGAGTTGCCAGCGCGCCGGACGCGAAATGCGCGTTAAAAGCGCCGAGTTGGGAGGAAATCCCCGCACAAGACTGGCGCGCTACAGTAGCTGCCTTCCCCGCCTCTCCGCCATGTGGATCTACGCCATCCCCTTCGTGGCCCTCTTGGGCCTGACTTCGATCTCACGGATTTTCGTCCGAAAGGACATGCTGCTGCTCGTCGGGCTGGTAGCTGCCGGCTGCGCCCTGTTCGCCGGCGCGCGATCGGAGACGGACAACGACTGGCTCACCTACCTGGACTACTTTGACCAGGTGCCCCCACTGACGGCCGGCCTTGACGCGCTCGGGAACGCGATCACCGAGATCTACATGGAGCCGGTCTTCGTGGTGCTGGTGTCGATCGTGAAGGCGGTGGCGCCGGACGTGGCCGTGTTCCTGGCCTGCAGCGCCATCGCGATCGCGGTCTACTTCGCGTGTCTGATCCGTGTGACCAGGTATCCGGCGATCGCCCTGCTGATGTACATCGGAGACGGGTTCTACCTGCGCGAGTTCACGCAGCTGCGCTTCGGCCTGGCCGTGGCATTCGGGCTTGCGAGCCTGACGGCTCTCTACTTCGGCAAGACCTGGAAGCACGTTGCACTCGCGCTCGCAGCGACCTGCATGCACTACACCGGCATCATCGTCCTCGCGAGCAAGGCGTGGCTGCGATTCGTCAAGACGCGAAAGCAGATCGTGGTGATCTCGACGATCCTGTTCGCGCTGGTGCTGATCGGTGGTTTCGACGGGCTGGTCGGCGGCCTCGCGGACCTTGGCTTGGCGCCGCTGCGCCTGCTGCCCTACATCGGCCGCGAGACGGATTCGGAGGTGTCGCCAACGGTGGTCATCGCCCTGCAGTACTTCCTGCTGATGCTGTCGGTCATGATCCCAAAGGAGACCGACGCCGAGTTTTTCTGGGTGCGGATCTACGCGCTGGGGTTCGCGCTCGTGTGCGTGTTCAGCGGGTTCGACCTGCTGCGCCGGGTGTCGTTCTTCTTCGGCCCGGCGCTGTACGTGCTGGCGTCATCGGCACTTGCTCGGCGCCGATACCTGACCGTCGCCGTGTTCGTGGCCTATGCAGCGGTCCTGCTGTCCGCTCGTTTCGCCATCCTGCGGCCCTACGAATCCTGGCTGTTCTGAGCCCTACCTGCCGAGTGCGGCGGATCGGCATTCCCCATATTGCGCAGCCGCCCGCTGCGCGAACAGCACCCAACTGCCGAAGGAATCGTCAGCGAGAGGCGCCAGTAGGGGGCAGCTGATCTCCACCATCGGCGGAAGCGGCTGGGGCAATGCCCGAGGTGGAGTTGAGCAGCCGCACAGCGTCAGGGCCAGAGCGGCAATCGCGGTAGACGGTGTTCTCACGGACTTCCTTCTCGAGCGTCTGGTGGATTGTGGTGTTGGTGACCTTCATCCGGGCCAGGCCTGACGCCACGGCGCTGGCTGCCGCCTCGGTGGCCGCGACACGCACGTCCTCGACGCGCTGCCGGCTGGCGATCTCCGCGTTCTCGCCATCGTGCCGGCCGCGCACGTAGGCGGCGCCGGTCAGCGCGCCGACCGCCAGGACGATGCTGAGGAGCGCCCAGGGATTCATTCGGTTATCTGCGCGACGCGGATCGCCGTCGCAGCCGTGGCGCCGTTGAACAGCTCGCGCTCAGCGGCGCGCCGCCGGCGCAGTCCCTTCATCGACTTGCCGGCTGCCTTGTCCCACTTCGCGAACTCGGCGGCGGCGCCGGCCATGTCGCCGGCCAGGAACTTGCGCAGCAGCGTGCTGTCGCCCAGGCCTTCCGCGATCTTGTCCGCGTCGATGTCGGCGCCCACGTTGAAGGCGAAAAGCGTCAGCGCATCGAACTGCCCTTGTGTCGCGGGATGCCCGTTGATGAGTTGCCCCACCTGCTGCTCGAACTTCGCGAGGTCGGACGACAGCACCTCGTCGATGAGATCGTCCATCCACACCAACCCTTTGAACACCTCCGGCCCCGTGTGGCCGACGCCGATGGTCCAGGGATCTCCGCCGGTCGCCGGATCCGGATAGGCGGCGTTCTCGCGGCCCTCGAAGTACTCCAGGACGCGGCGACCCTCGGGGGAAGTCTTCATCGCGCAGCCCTCCGCAGCAACCCCATGATCTGGTGCCGGCGCCCCAGCAGCACCGCCAGCAGCAGCAGATTCACCAGAAGCACCAGGACGTTCGCGCTCGACCAGTCGAACATGGGTCCTGTGACCCACCAGACACACCACGCGACGATCGCCCACACGGTGAGCCTGGCCAGCCACATCCCGCGATGAGGCATCGCGAATGCCGCGGGGACGGTGCACACGAGGATTGCCGCGCAGATCAGCGCGTTGATGACGTCAGGCATTGCCGGACTCCTTCGTTGACGACGGATCGAATCGGGCCAGCAGCCATTTCTGCAGCAGGCCGGCGATGGGTTGGGCGAAGCCGCCGAGGAACGCACCGACGGCGAGCCGCACGGCGCCTGGCGGCACCTCGGCAAGGGCGAAGGTGCGCACGACCCACGGCGCCATCAGCAGGGTGCCGATCGTGCTCAGCAGCGTGCTGCCGATGGCCACCAGCACCAGCTGCCGAATCGAGGCGTCATCCTTCGTCGGCAGCAGCGTGCGCACGATCACGCAGCCGGCGACGCCGCCGACCATTCCGCCCATCAGCAGCATCGGGTCGAACCCGAACGCCGCGCAGAACGGGGCGACGACGGCCCCGGTTGCGACGCAGACCGCCGCGGTTGTCGTGGCTTCAGCCATCGTGTCCCCCTTGATGTTTCCAGAGCAGGTACGCGGCGAGCACCATGCCCAGCACCAGCCCGACGATCCAGAGTGGGAGGTCAAGCCGCGTTGAGCACAGCGGCGCGCCAGGCATGACAGGCCAGGGCGCAATTACGTACCAGGTATTGCAGGCGATGACGCTCGCCTTCAGCAGGCCCAGCAGCGCCGTCACAAGCCAGATCTCGGCGCTGTCGAACACGAGCCCGAACAGCGCGAGCAGTCCGAAGATGAACGCCGCCGCGAGGATGTTCTGCACGTCGGCCGCCATGTCCGGTGAGGCCCAATACCAGCCGTAGCTGCAGGCCAGGCCGAACACGAGCAGACCGAACGCCACGCCGGGGTGCTTCACTTCGGGATCGTGGGCTTCGTGCCGCCGCCGGTGTCTTGCGTTGTGGCGCCGCCGCGCGTCGGCTCCTCGCACCCCTCATAGGTCACGTCCTCCGGGTGGATGTCGTAGTGCTGGCCGTGCTGGGCATAGGCGGCGAAGACGGCCTCTGCCCGGCTACCGCGGCGCAGGTTCCATGACCCCATCGGCGTCGGAACCATCGGGCTATCTGGATCGCCGGGGTCGGCCTTCATGAGGTTCGCGACATCGATCGCGGTGGCGCGATACTCCTCTGCGCCCTCCTCCTTCGTGACGGTTATCTTCAGCATTACCACTTCCTTTCGATGCCGATGTAGGCTTGGTTGTTGACCGTCAGCGTGTTGCCAGCCTGATTCAGAAGGGACAGGCTCGCGCTGCCGTCGGAGGTGCAGTAGTAGCGGACAGCAATCAATGCTTGACCACTAGCCGCGCCGAGGTAGTTGTTCAGTCCCGAATACCCGGTGCCGGAGGCGGAAATCACCATGCCAGCCGGAAGAGTCCACTGCAGATTTTGGGTGGAGGCATTCGCGCCTGAATATGGGATGTTGGACACAAGCCAACCCTCCTCGCCGCGCGCAAAGGAGGCGGTGATTGAGCCGATGTTTGCTCCGACCGCATACGAGCCGGCGAGGTTGCTGGCGCTGTACTGCCGCTGCAGAGACGCGACGCTGGCTGAGTCGACCGGCACACCCAGGTATCGAATGTTTGACCGTCCGGCTCCGACGATGGCGCCAATCGTTGCGCCAAGCCACGGCCCGCTGGGTTGACCGACCAGTACCGGCTGCTTACGCACGAACTGCGCGTGCGCAAACTGCTGCCGGTCGACGACGCCTACTGGAGAAACCAATGGTGACGATGCTCACCGCCGCGGACGTCGCATATCAGACCGCTGTCACGACCATGCATGGCGAGTTTGGAGTTAAGAAATGCTGACCGCAAAGGAGGTCGCTGCAGCGCTTGGCGTCTCCGTTCGGATGGTCTACGACCTGCACGCCAACGGGAGCCTGCCGGGCTATCGAATTCAGCGTGCGGTACGCTTCGCCCCCGAGGATGTGGAGGCCTACCGACAATCATGCCGATCCGCTGGGACACGAGAAACAAGCGCTGGCGCTACGAGTTCGACCGCGTCATTGAAGGTCGCCGGCAGCGAACTAGCCGCCTACTTCCGAAAGGCTGGAGTCAAGCCCAGGCCGATGCCTTCGACCGGAAAGAAAGCGCGCGCCTCTACGCCGTTGGCACTGGTATCGAGCGCGCCGACGCGCTGATCGATTCCGCGGTACTGCACTACCTCCAGGACAAGGCTCAGCTCAAGAGCATCCAGTCAGCCCGCGAGAACCTGGCGGCGATCGCGTGGGCCTACGAGGAGAAGACGTTGTCCCAGCTGGCGGAGGTGGCCGCGGTGGTCAACGCCACGCGACAAGGCGTCCGGGATGGCGTCACACTGTCCGACGCTACCGTACACAACCGCCTGGCGCTGCTCAAGGCGGCCTGCCGCTGGGCATGGAAGAAGCACGGCATCTGCGAGAACGATCCCACCACCAGGATGATCCTGCCGGCGGTGCGCAACGAGCGCCACGTCTACGCCGGCCGAGCCGAGCTCGGACGCCTGCTGCGCGCCGCCGATAGACGGGACGTGCGCGCGATGATGCTGGCCGCCTTCTACACCGGAATGCGCTTCGGTGAGCTGCGGCGCGTCGTCTTCGACGCCGGCGCCCTGGTGCTGGAGGACACGAAGAACGGCGAGCGGCGTGTCGTGCCGGCGCACCCGAAGCTCGAGCGGCTGGGAATCCTGGCGATGCTCCCTCTGGAGGCGCCCGAGAGCACCCTGCAGCGCGGCTTCCAGCGCGCCCGTGTGCGGGCCGGGCTCCCGCACATCCGCATCCACGACCTGCGCCACAGCGCCGCCAGCGAGATGGTGAACGCTGGGGTGGATCTGTTCACCGTGGGCCGCGTGCTGGGGCACAAGGACCCGCGCAGCACCGCGCGCTACAGTCACCACCAGGCGGAAACGCTCAAGGCAGCGGTGGGTAAGATCGGGAGAAAATCCCCGCACACTGCCGACAAAAAAGGCCACCCGAAGGCGGCCTGATTCGTCGAGATTTACCTATGGCGGAGAGGGTGGGATTCGAACCCACGGTACCTTGCGGTACGCCTGATTTCGAGTCAGGTACATTCGACCACTCTGCCACCTCTCCTGAAACTGGGGCTTCGGCGGGTCTCTGAGCCGAGTCGCGGATTCTAGCCCAGGAAAAGGGCGCTTTCGCCCTCCCCTCAGCCTTTCAGCACCGACTGCCCGCCCAGGTAGGGCCGCAAAGCCTCCGGAATCGTCACGGATCCGTCGGCGTTCTGGTGGTTCTCCAGCACTGCCACCAGCGTGCGGCCCACCGCCAGGCCCGAGCCGTTCAGCGTGTGCACCAGCTCGTTCTTGCCCTGCGCGTTCTTGAAGCGCGCCGGCATGCGCCGCGCCTGGAAGGCTTCGCAGTTCGAGCACGAGCTGATCTCGCGGTAGGTGTTCTGCGCCGGCAGCCACACCTCCAGGTCGTAGGTCTTGGTCGAGCCGAAGCCCAGGTCGCCGCCGCACAGCGCCACCACGCGGTACGGCAGGTCCAGCAGCTTCAGCACCGCCTCGGCGTGGCCCACCATCTCTTCGAGCGCCTCGTAGCTCTTCTCGGGGTGCGTGATCTGCACCATCTCGACCTTGTCGAACTGGTGCTGGCGGATCATGCCGCGCGTGTCGCGCCCGGCACTGCCCGCCTCCGACCGAAAGCACGGGCTGTGCGCCGTCAGCTTGATCGGCAGCACGCTCTCGGCCAGCACCTGCTCGCGCACGCTGTTGGTCAGCGAGATCTCCGACGTGGAGATCAGGTACTGCTCGGCCTGCGTCTCGTCGCCGCCGCGGCTCACCCAGAACATGTCGTCCTTGAACTTCGGAAGCTGCCCGGTGCCCTCGAGCACCTCGCGGTTGACGATGTACGGCGTGTAGCACTCGGTGTAGCCGTGCTTCTGCGTCTGCACGTCCAGCATGAACTGCGCAAGCGCCCGGTGCAGCCGCGCGATCGGCCCGCGCAGGAACGTGAAGCGCGAACCCGACAGCTTCGCGCCGGTGTCGAAATCGAGCCCCAGCGGCGCGCCCACGTCGACGTGGTCCTTCACCGTGAAGTCGAAGCTGCGCGGCACGCCCCAGCGCCGCACCTCGAGGTTGGCCGATTCGTCGGCGCCCGGCGGCACGCTCGAATGCGGCAGGTTGGGCACGCTCATCAGCATCACCGACAGCTCCGCCTGGATCGCCTCCAGGCGCTCGCCCGAGGCCTTCAGCTCGTCGGCCAGGCCGGCCACCTCGGCCATCAGCGCCGACGTGTCTTCGCCCTTGCCCTTCAGCATGCCGATCTGCTTCGACAGGCTGTTGCGCCTGGCTTGCAGTTCTTCGGTGCGGGTCTGCAGCGTCTTGCGTTCGCTCTCGAGCGACTGGAACTGCGCGACGTCGAGGTACGGTTGGGGCGACTTGCGCTTCTCGAGCAAGGCGACGACGCTGGCCAGGTCTTTGCGCAGCAGGGTGATGTCGAGCATGGGTCTCTCTAGGTAAGTGAAATCAGACGTCGGCCATGGACTTGTCGCCCAGGCCCTTCGGCAGCGGAAAGTGCGTGGTCTCGACCACGCCCGGCATCTTGCGCACCGACACCGCGCCCAGCATGCGCAGCCGCTCGATCACCTGCTGCACCAGGATGTCGGGCGCCGACGCACCGGCCGTCAGCCCGACGCGCCGCTTGCCCTCGAACCACTGCGGCTGCAGGTCTTCCGGCTGGTCGACCATGTAGGCGTCGGCACCGAGCCGCTCGCCGAGTTCGCGCAGGCGGTTGCTGTTCGAGCTGGTCGGGCTGCCGACGACGATCAGCACGTCGACCTGCGGCGCAAGCACCTTGATCGCATCCTGCCGGTTCTGCGTCGCGTAGCAGATGTCCTGCTGCTTCGGCTCGCGCACCAGCGGAAAGCGCTTCTTCACCGCCAGCAGGATCTCGGCCGCATCGTCCACCGACAGCGTGGTCTGCGTCACCACCGCGAGCTTCTCGCTCTGCGCCACCTGCACGCGCTCGACATCGGCCACATCCTCGACCAGGTAGATGCCTTCGTTCAGCTGGCCCATCGTGCCCTCGACCTCGGGGTGACCCTTGTGGCCGATCATGATGAAGTCGTAGCCTTCCTTGTGCAGCTTGGCCACCTCGACGTGCACCTTGGTGACCAGCGGGCAGGTCGCGTCGAACACGCTGAAGCCGCGCTGCGCCGCTTCGTGGCGCACCGCCTGCGACACGCCGTGCGCGCTGAACACCAGCGTGGCGCCGGGCGGCACGTCGGCCAGTTCTTCGATGAAGATCGCGCCCTTGGCCTTCAGGTCGTTGACGACATAGGTGTTGTGCACGATCTCGTGGCGCACGTAGATCGGCGAGCCGAACTTCTTGAGGGCACGCTCGACGATCTCGATCGCGCGGTCGACGCCAGCGCAGAAGCCGCGCGGCTCGGCCAGCAGCACTTCGTCCAGCGTGTGGGTGGTCAGGTCGTTCTGCGTCATCACAGCACCCCGATCAGTTGCACTTCGAAGGTCACCGGCTGGCCGGCCAGCGGGTGGTTGAAGTCGAACAGCAGCCAGTCGCTGCCCACCTCGCGCACGACGCCGGCGTACGAGGCCTGGCCGTCGGGCGTCGGGAACTGCACCACGTCGCCCGGGTGGTATTGCTCGTCGGGGTCGCCCAGCTCGTGCAGCAGCGCGAGCTTCACGCGCTGCAGCATCTCGGGGTTGCGTTCGCCGAAGGCCTCGCCGGCGGGCAGGTCGAACGAGGTCCGCGTGCCTTCGGCCAGCCCCATCAACCGCGATTCCATCGCCGGCGACAACTCGCCGCTGCCCAGCGACAGCGTGGCCGGCTTGTCGGCGAATGTGTTGATGATGTCGACCCCATCGGGGCCGGCGAGCCGGTAGTGCAGCGTCAGGAACGATCCCTGTTGAACGTGGGTCAAGGCAAATCCTGGTTCGGTAGACTGGACTCAATTTTAGGTGCGGCGCCCGGCTGTGCCGCCGGATCATGCCCATGCTGCTCAAAGACCTGCCCGCCGACGCCCGCCCGCGTGAAAAACTGCTGGCCCGCGGCCCGCAGGCCCTGGCCGATGCCGAGCTGGTCGCGCTGCTGCTGCGCACCGGCGTCAAGGGCGATTCGGTGCTGAACCTCGCGCAGCGGCTGCTCGACGATTTCGGCGGGCTCAACGGGCTGCTGCAGGCCGATCCGCGGGCGCTGCAGCGCATCAAGGGCCTCGGCCCCGCGAAGCGGGCGCTGGTCAGTGCGGTGCTCGAGCTGGCCCGCCGCTCGCTCGGCCAGCAGATGGCCGAGCGGCCGCTGCTCGACAACATCCTCAACGTCAAGAACTACCTGCGGCTGCAGTTCGGCGGGCGCGGCCACGAGGTGTTCTCGGTGCTGTTCCTCGACGCGCAGAACCGGCTGATCCAGATGGAAGAGATGTTCCGCGGCTCGCTGACGCAGGCCAGCGTCTACCCGCGCGAGGTGTTGAAGCGCGCGCTGCAGCTGCACGCCGCCGCGGTGATCCTCGCGCACAACCACCCGTCGGGCTCGGCGCAGCCGTCGCGTTCCGACGAGGCGCTGACGCAGACGCTGAAGTCGGCGCTCGCGATGATCGACGTGCGCGTGCTCGACCACCTGGTGGTTGGCGACACCGAGGTCGTCTCGTTCGTGGAGCGGGGCCTGCTGTGACCCTGCGCAGCCTGCAGGACCTGTCCGACGTCCGCGAGGCGCTGAAGCGCGCGCAGCGCGAAGCGACCGAGCGCGAGGCCCGTGCCCGCGAGGAAGAAGCCCGCAGGCTGCGCGAGAAGAACCTGTTCTCCAGCAGTGTCGGCCGCGTGCAGCCGGTGGCGCCCAGCGGCCGCCGCCACGCGCGGCCGACACCGCCTTCGCCCGAACCGCGGCAGCGCGAACGCGACGAAGAGAACGCGCTGCGCGAGTCGCTGTCCGACGAGTTCGACCCGGTCACGCTGCTCGAGACCGACGACCAGCTGTCCTATCGCCGCCCCGAGATCGGCATCGACGTGCTGCGCAAGCTGCGCCGCGGCGGCTGGGCCATCCAGGGCGAGGTCGACCTGCACGGGCTGCGGCGCGACGCCGCGCGCGAGCGGCTCACCGCCTTTGTCCATGACGCGGTGCACAGCGGACTGCGCTGCGTGCGCGTCGTGCACGGCAAGGGCAACGGCTCGCCGGGCCGCGAACCGGTGCTGAAGGGCAAGGTGCGCAGCTGGCTGATCCAGAAGGCCGACGTGCTCGCCTTCGTGCAGGCGCGCGGCGACGAAGGCGGCCATGGTGCCGTGATCGTGCTGCTTCGCGCGCTGCGCTGAGGTCATACCGCGTCACGATCTGGCGCGCTTCGTCGCATGCGCGTCGGGTCGTAAGCAAGGCAACAAATGCCACGCGGCCCGTCATCCCCCTAACCCGTGGGAGGCAGGTTGCCTCGCAGAAGACTAGGGCCCCGGCGCCCTCCTCGACAGCTTACGGGGACGGCGTTCCAAAACTTCTGAAAGCGCTGTCAAGAATCGACCTGTCAAGCCCGTTTCACCGATGGTTGCATGTCGATCGGTATGAACTTTGCACGGTTTTGACCACAACGCGCATTCGTGATCGCGATAGGCGCACCCTACAAGGAGGTCAGACCGTGTCCCGACAATCCCGAGCATTCGATTCGTCAACCCATCGCCTGCTGCTGCCGCTGGCATCGGTGGTCGTGCTGCTGGCCGCGTGCGGCGGCGGCAACCAGCAGAACCCCGACGCGCAGGCGGCCGACCAGCAGGCCGAGGCCGCGACGGCCGCCGCGGTCGACACTTCCGCGATCTGCTTCTACGAACACGTCAACTACCAGGGCGCGAGCTTCTGCGCCGGCGCCGATTCGACCTGGATCGGCTCGGCCTGGAACGACCGCGTCTCGTCGGTGAAGGTGAAGGCGGGCTACAAGGTCCAGCTGTTCCAGCACATCAACTACGGCGGCAACTCGGTCACGCTGACGGGCGACACCGCGAACCTGGTGTCGCTGGGCTTCAACGATGCCGCGTCGTCGCTGAAGGTCACCGCGCCGACCGTCACCCCGCCGACGGGCACCTCGCCGGTGTCGGGCATCCAGGTCGCGCAGTCGCTGCTGTTCAACAGCGACGACAGCGCGCTGGTGCTGGTCTCGGGCAAGGCCGCGCTGGTCAAGGTCAACGTCACCAGCGGCGCCACCGGCGGCGCCAAGCCGAGCGGCACGCTGCGCGTGACGAGCGCCAACGGCGCCACCCGCGACATCCTGCTGACCGCGCCCACCGGCGCGCTGCCGGCCAACGTGCCGGCCGTGCCCAGCTTCGCCGATTCGTACACCGCCACCGTGCCGGCCGACCTCGTCAAGACCGGCGTCAAGTTCACCGCGCTGATCGGCAGCAGCGCCGGCACGACGATCACGCCGCGCGTCGGCGGCGGCACGCCGATGAAGTTCGTGCCGATCGCGATCCAGATCGCCGGCACCGTCGGCAAGCTGCCGGCCAGCCAGGGCGCCCACCTGCAGGCGCTGTTCCCGGTCTCGTCGGTCACCGTGCAGTCGCACCCGACCTACGTGTCGAGCCGCGTGACCACGCTGCCGACGACCGACGACGGCTGGAGCGATGCATTCGGCAAGATCCTCGGCGAGGTGGCCGACCTGCATTCGCTGGAAGGCGCCGCCAAGCACGACCACTACTTCGGCTTCATTCCGAAGCGCACCTGGGGCCTCGCCGGCCTGGCGTACCTCAGCCACCACTCCGGCGTCGGCTTCGACATGCCCGACCAGCCGACCACCGTGCGCGACGTGGTGGCCCACGAGATGGGCCACAACTTCTCGCTGCCCCACGCGGCCTGCGGCGGCGCCGGCAGCCCGGACCCGGCCTACCCGTACCCGGACGCCAACCTCGGCAAGGCCGGCCGCTACGTCTGGCCTTACCTGGCCGACAGCAACACGTTCTACGATCCGCGCCCGACCGATCGCCACGACATCATGAGCTACTGCGGTGGCCAGGTCTTCTCCGACTACAACTACCGGAAGATGCAGACCTACCTGACGCCGGCCGACAAGTCGATGGTCAACGAGGCGGCCGCCGCCGCGGTGACGGCCACGCAGGACCTGCTGCTGATCAGCGGCGAAATCGGCGCGGCCGGCACCGCCGAGCTGAACCCGGTGAAGTCGCTGGTGGGCCGTGCCGAAGCCCCCGAGGCCGGCGAGTACACGCTGCGCATCGTGTCGGCCAGCGGCACCACGGACATTCCGTTCGCGCCGCGTACGCTGGACCACAACAGCACGCTGCAGCACTTCGGCTTCACGGTCCCGAACCCGGGCGCGATCCAGAGCATCACCGTGCTGCAAGGCGCCAAGACGCTGCTGAACTCGCAGGCCAAGGCCGCGAGCGTCACCGAACGGGCACAGGCCGCAACGCCGCAGGTCCAGGTGCAGGAGAGCGGCGGTTCGCTGAAGCTCACCTGGGATGCGGCACGTCACCCGTACCTGACCGTGACCTGGGTCGGCACCGAGCAGCGCCGCAACCTGGCGCAAGACCTGCGCGGCGGCAGCGCCACGCTGTCGAGCGCCGACCTGCCAGGCGGCGGCAGCTTCGAGCTGGCGCTGTCGGACGGCCTGAACGCGGTGCGTGTGAACCACGCTCGCTGAGTCGAAGAGCCGGCAACGCAGGGGCGGGCCGAGCGCCGGGCCGCCCCAAGCCGGCCCGCATCCCCGCGGGGACAGCCCGGTGTACCCACCGGGCGAGGGGTGGTCTACACCCCCTTGTTTCGCATCCAGTCGGCCGTCTGAAAGAAGGATTCGCGCAAGCGCTTGATCAACGCCGGATCCAGCTCGGTCTCCTGCATCGCCTGGTGCATGCAGGCGAGCCACTGGTCGCGCTCCAGGACGCCGATCGAGAACGGCAGGTGGCGCGCCCGCAGCATCGGGTGCCCGAAGCGCTCCACGTAGTGCTGCGGCCCGCCGAGCCAGCCGCACAGGAACCAGAACAGCTTGTCGCGCGCCGACTCGAGGCTGGAACCGTGCGCGGCGCGCAGCGCGGCATAGCCGGGCTCGAGGTCCATCAGGTCGTAGAAGCGGTCGACCAGCGAGCGCACGACGGCCTCGCCGCCGACCCATTCGAACGGCGTGGCGGGCTTGGAAGCGGGTGCGGACTCGCTCACGATGCGGCGAGCTTCGCGGCCACCGCGACGATGGCCTTGGCCGCTTCGCAGCCCGGCAGCGATTCGAGCAGCAACTGCCGCTTCTGCACCGCCTCGCGCACCGACGGATCGATCGGCACCTCACCCAGCAGTTCGAGCTTCAGCGACGGGTCGGGCCCGGCCAGCTGCGGCGCGACGAACTTGTCGACCACCTGCTGCAGCTGCCCGCGGATCACGCGGCCTTCGCCGCTGCGGTTGACCTGGTTCACCACCAGCGAGATCTTCGTGCGCTGCTGCTGCGTCGCGAGCACCTTGATGGTCGCGTAGGCATCGGTCAGCGAGGTGGGTTCGGGCGTCGCGACGACCAGCACGTCGTCGGCCAGCGACACGGCATACAGCACCACGTCGGAAATGCCGGCGCCGGTGTCGAGCAGGATGCGGTCGTAGCGCGGCGCCACGGTCTCGATGATCTTCAGCAGCTGCTCGCGGATCTCGGCGGTCAGCCGCGAGTACTCGACGAGGCCGGAACCCGCGAGCAGCACCGAGAAGCCGCCCGGCGCCGGCAGGATCGCGTCTTCCAGCTTCGACTTGCCGGTGAACACGTCGTGCAGCGTGATCTTCGGAAACAGGTTCAGCACCACGTCGAGGTTCGCCAGGCCCAGGTCGGCATCGAGCACCAGCACGCGTTCGCCGCGGCGCGCCAACGCGGCCGCCAGGTTGGCCGACACGAAGGTCTTGCCGACACCGCCCTTGCCGCTGGTCACCGCCAGCGTGCGAGCACGGTGCCGAGGCGGCACCGGTGCGGCAGCAGCGGCTGTTTCTGTGGTGCTCATCGCTGACTCAACATTCATTCAATGTCCTGGAACTGCGACGTACCGAACAGCATGCCCTTTTCCTCGGCGCTCACCAGCGACACCGGCGGCTGCTCGAGGCAGGCGCGGTTGCGGCCTTCGCGCTTGGCGCGGTAGAGCTGCTGGTCGGCGCGTTCGATCCACAGTGTCGCCGACGACCGCACCCATTGCGGCGCAAAGGCCCCGCCGAGGCTGATCGTGACCGACAGCGATTGCCGCCGCGCCACCGTCACCGGCGTGCCTTCGACCTTGCTGCGGATGCGCTCGGCCACGATGTGACCGAAGGTCGGCGGGCAGTTGGGCAGGATGATCGCGAATTCTTCGCCGCCGAAGCGGGCCACGGTGTCCATCGGCCGCACGCAACTCATCAGCGACGCGGCCACGGCCTTCAGCACCAGGTCGCCGGCCGCATGGCCGTGGGTGTCGTTGACCATCTTGAAGCGATCGATGTCGACCATCAGCACCAGCGCCGGTTCGCCGGCCCGAGCGACGCGGTCGATCTCGCGGGCGATCGCCAGCTCGAACTGGCGGCGGTTCGACAGACCGGTCAGCGCGTCGCGGCTGGAAAGATCGCACAGCGCGTCGATCACCGACTGCAGCCACACCGTCTGGCCGACCTGCGCGAAGTCGGGCAGCACGTGCCCCGACTGGCCGAGCAGCTGCAACGCCGCGGCGAGCCGCAGCTGGGGCGCTGCGGGCAGGTCTGGCGTTGGGGTTACTGCTGGAGATGTGGACACGTCGGACCCGGATCTGTGTGGTTTCAGTCTAGCAGCGGCGATTTTCGCGGCCCTCGGGAAATATGCGGTGATTCGCACCCATCTCCACCCTTGGGGGCACCTCAAGGTCCGCAGACTGGCAACCGATAAGGCGAGGAGGTGGTCCGCATCGGAATCCGCTTGTCCCATCTCGAACAACATCCGAACGATTGCCTGGAGACTTCATGAGTGCAGCGTCCCCCGCCGAACTCGCCGCGTTGCGCAACGTGTCCGAGCAGGAGTTCAGCTTCGGCCATGCCGATTTCGAACGCGTGCGCCAGCTGATCTACCAGCGTGCCGGCATCAGCCTGCATGCGGGCAAGCAAGCCATGGTCTACAGCCGCCTGTCGCGCCGGCTGCGCGAGACCGGCCAGCGCAGCTTCGCGAGCTACCTGCAATGGCTCGAGGCCGCCAGCGGCCCGTCGGCCGACCGCGAATGGCAGGAGTTCGTGAACTGCCTGACGACCAACCTGACCTCGTTCTTCCGCGAGGAACACCATTTCCATGCGCTGAGCGCCGACCTGAAGGCACGCGCCGGCCAGTCGTTGCGCGTCTGGTGCAACGCCGCCTCCACCGGCGAGGAGCCGTACTCGATCGCGATGACCTGTGCCGAGGCACTCGGCCACAGCGCGGTGCGCATCGTCGCGAGCGACATCGACACCAACGTGCTCGCCACCGCCAGCCGGGGCGTGTACCCGGCCGATGCGCGCGGGCTGACCGCCAACCACCACCGCGCGCACTTCCTGCGCGGCAAGGGCGACAACAGCGGCTTCATCCGCGTGAAGCCGGAGCTGGCGCGCATGATCGAGTTCCGCGTGCACAACCTGATGGACTCGCGCTGGTCGCTTGGCGACCCGTTCGACATCGTGTTCTGCCGCAATGTGATGATCTATTTCGACGGCCCGACGCAGCGCCGCGTGCTGGAACGCATCCACGGCGTGATGAAGCCCGGCGGCCTGCTGTTCGTCGGCCATTCGGAGAACTTCACGGATTCCAAGGACATCTTCCGCCTGCGCGGCAAGACGGTCTACGAACGGGTTTGAGCCTGCTCAAGCACACCCTGCAGCCCGCCGATATGGAATGACCATGGCCTTGATCAGCTCGAACACCCCCGTGGCCGGCTCCCGGCTCGAACGCCTCAAGGGCGCGCCGCGCAAGCCGGGGGAGGCCTCGTTCTTCTTCTACGACGCGCACTTCAAGAACGACGCGGTCAAGATCCTGCCCGGCGAGTACTTCGTGCACGACGAAGACATGCTGATCATGACCACGCTCGGCTCGTGCATCGCCGCCTGCCTGTGGGACCGCAATGCCAAGGTCGGCGGCATGAACCACTTCATGCTGCCCGACGGCGCCGGCGATTCGGGCCGCTACGGCTCGTACGCGATGGAACTGCTGATCAACGAGATGATGAAGCGCGGTGCCAACCGCACGACGATGGAAGCCAAGGTGTTCGGCGGCGGCCAGGTCATCAGCGGCATGAACACGATGAACGTCGGCGAGCGCAACACCAGCTTCGTGATCGACTACCTGAAGACCGAGCGCATCCCGATCGTGTCGAAGGACGTGCTCGACATCTATCCCCGCAAAGTCTGCTTCCTGCCGGGCAGCGGCAAGGCGATGGTCAAGCGCCTCGCGCCGGCCCACACCGACGCGCTGGTGCAGCAGGACCGCGTCGCCGCGCAGAAGGCCGTGCCCGCCGCGACCGGCGGCGGCTCGGTGGACCTGTTCTGACGACACAACGACAACGAGACAACCCTGCAAGGCACGAACATGGCAAAGACACGCGTGGTGGTGGTGGACGATTCGGCGCTGGTGCGCAGCCTGCTCACCGAGATCATCAACCGCCAGCCGGACATGGAATGCATCGGCGCGGCCAGCGACCCACTGGTGGCGCGCGAGATGATCCGCAACCTGAACCCGGACGTGATCACGCTCGACGTCGAGATGCCGCGCATGGACGGCATCGACTTCCTCAGCAAGCTGATGCGGCTGCGCCCGATGCCGGTGGTGATGGTGTCGACGCTGACCGAGCGCGGCGCCGACGTCACGCTGCGCGCCCTCGAACTCGGCGCGATCGACTTCGTCGCGAAGCCGAAGATCGGCGTCGCCGATGGCCTGAAGCTGCTGGCCGAGGACATCACCGACAAGGTGCGCGTCGCGTCGAAGGCCCACATCCGCAAGCTGCACGTGCCGGCGAGCGCGCCGGCCGACGGCGCCACCCCCGTGCGCCCGGCCGCACCGGTCGCCTCGCTCGGCCGCCTGTCCACCGAGAAGATCGTCTTCATCGGCGCCTCCACCGGCGGCACCGAAGCGACCAAGGAAGTGCTGATCAACCTGCCGCCGGACTGCCCGGCGGTGATGATCACGCAGCACATGCCGCCCGGCTTCACGCGCAGCTATGCGGCACGGCTGGACGGCCTGTGCCGCATCCGCGTGAAGGAAGCGCAGGACGGCGAACGCGTGCTGCCCGGCCATGCCTACATCGCGCCGGGCGGCCTGCACCTGAGCGTGGAGCGCAGCGGCGCGAACTACATCGCCCGCGTGCAGGACGGCGAGCCGGTCAACCGGCACAAGCCGTCGGTCGAGGTGCTGTTCAAGTCGGCCGCGCGCGTCGTCGGGCCGAACGCGCTGGGCATCATGCTGACCGGCATGGGAGCCGACGGCGCGAAGGCGATGCGCGAACTGCGCGACGCCGGCAGCTACAACATGGTGCAGGACGAAGCCAGCTGCGTGGTGTTCGGCATGCCGCGCGAGGCGATCAATGCCGGCGCGGCGCACGAGGTGCTGCCGCTGACGCAGATCGCGCCGCACCTGATCGAGCGGCTGCGCAGCACGTCCGGCCTGTCGATGAACCGAGTCTAGTCACCAGCGCGACGGCAGCTCGCGCACGCCGAGGTGGAATTCGTCGACACGGTGCGCCTCGACCTCGCGCCGGCTCTCGGCATGCGACACCACCCAGTCGGGCGCGCCGATGTCCCTGAGCGTGCCGGCACCGAGATTCAGCATCGCGTCGTACTGGTGCTCGTGCGCACGCCGCATCCGCCAGCCGCGCCACGCGTCGATCGGCATCCGCAAGGCATCGCGCAACACCCCGCCCACGCGCTCCACCCACCGCGAGGCGGCCGGACCGGACAGGGGCAGGCTCGGTTGAAATGGTTGGCGGGTGGTCATGGCAGCGTCCTTTCAGTTCCAATGCTGGTCAGAATAGGACTTGGACTGCCGGGGTGGAATCGATTTGTTCAGCGCCAATTGGTCAGCTATGCTTACCAGCATGCCGAACCATCGCCTGCCGCTGAACACGCTTCCGGCGTTCCGCGCCGTCGCCCGCCTGGCCAACCTGCGGGCGGCGGCCGACGAGCTGAGCCTGACCCACAGCGCGGTCAGCCAGCAGATCAAGCTGCTCGAGGAACAGCTCGGCTTCGCGCTGTTCGACCGCCGCGGGCGGCGCATCGCGCTGAACGCGGCTGGTGCTGCGCTGTTGCGCGCGGTGGAGCCGGCGCTGGCCCTGCTCGACGACGGCATGCGCGCCGCAGCCGCCGCGGCATCGGGCGCCGAACATCACATCCGCGTCACGCTGCTGCCGTCGTTCGCGCAACGCTGGCTGCTGCCGCGCATGGGACGCTGGCGCGAGCGCAATCCGCACATCGGCATCGAGCTGTTCGCGTCGCAACAGGTGCTCGACCTGAAGCGCGAGGGCTTCCATGCCGCGCTGCGCCAGGGCGGCGGCGAGTGGAAGGGGCTGGTCAGCGAGCGGCTGATCGATTCGCCGCTGATCGCGATCGGATCGCCGAATGCCGCGCACCGGCTGCTCGGGCGCGATGCGAAGGCGCTCGCCGACGAGCCGCTGCTCGGCAGCGCGAGCCTGTGGGCGCGCTGGTTCGAGTTGGCCGGGCTGCGGGTGCGCGTGAACCCGGTGGCGGCCTTCAACGATGCCGGGCTGATGCTGCAGGCGGCCGAGCAGGGCCTGGGCCTGGCATTGGCGCGCGAACTGCTCGCGGCCGATGCCATCTGCGACGGCAAGCTGGTGCGCCTGTCGCCGCTGTCGCTGCCGGACGACGAGGCCTACGCCTACTGGCTGGTCTACCCGCCCGACCTGCGCGACTGGCCGCCGCTGGTCGCGCTGCGCGACTGGCTGCGCGAAGAACTCACGCAATCCCAAGACTTGGTGAAGACACCGCCGATGCCGCTGCGCTAGCATCGATCGGCGCGTGAGGGCGCGCTCGACAAACAACGCCACCGCATCACCCGGGAGGATCCATGAAGTTCATCCAGTTCGCCGCCAGCGCGGTGTTGGCTGCTGCATTCACGCTGGCCCAGGCCGGCACCGCCGAAGACCGCCAGAAGGAAGGCGAGGCTGCCGTGGCGGCCGCGCGCGCCGCCACCGTCAAGGGGCCGAGCGACGTCAGGCTGCGCGACCAGGCAGTGCTGAAGCTGCCCGCCGGCATGGAATACATCCCGCAGCCGCAGGCCGGCCGCCTGATGCAGGCGATGGGCAACAGCAGCGACGACCGCTTGATCGGCCTGGTGCAGTCCAGCGGCGACCCGCAATGGCTGGTGGTCGCGCGCTACGAAGACGCCGGCTACATCAAGGACGACGACGCGAAGGACTGGAACGTCGACGACCTGTTCAAGAGCCTGAAGGAAGGCACCGAGGAAGGCAACAAGCGCCGCCGCGAGCAGGGCTTCCCCGAGCTCGAGATCGTCGGCTGGGTGCAGAAGCCGAGCTACGACGCCGCAAGCCACCGGCTGGTGTGGTCGATGGCCGCGCGCACGCCGGGCGAGAACGAGGCGCAGCAGAGCATCAACTACAACACCTACGCGCTCGGCCGCGAAGGCTATATCACGCTGAACCTGATCACCTCGCGCGCGTCGATCGAGGCCGACAAGCCGGTGGCCGGCCAGCTGCTGTCGGCGCTGAACTTCAACAGCGGCAAGGGGTATGCCGATTTCAACAGCAGCACCGACAAGGTCGCCGAATACGGGCTGGCCGCGCTGGTGGCCGGCGTGGCGGTCAAGAAGCTCGGGCTGTTCGCGGTGATCGCCGCGTTCTTCCTGAAGTTCGCGAAGGTCGCACTGCTGGCCGGCGCCGGGCTGCTGGCGGTGATCGGCAAGTTCTTCTCGCGCAAGAAGTCGGACACCTGAGCGCCGACACATGATCAAGCTGTTGTTGCTGCTGTTCAGCGGCCTGAAGTTCGGCAAGCTGTTCACGACCGGCGGCACGATGCTGCTGTCGGTCGTCGTGTATGCGTTCATCTGGGGCTGGCGCTACGCGGTGGGTTTCGTCGCGCTGCTGTTCGTGCACGAGATGGGGCACTTCATCGCGGCGCGCCAGCGCGGGCTGGCAGTCGGCGCGCCGACCTTCATCCCATTCGTCGGCGCGTGGATCCAGCTGAAGGAACAGCCGCACGATGCCGAGACCGAGGCCTACGTCGGCATGGCCGGCCCGCTGGTCGGCTCGCTCGGCGCACTGGCCTGCTACTTCGTCGCGCGCGACCAGCACATCGACTGGCTGCTCGCGGTCGCGTATTCGGGCTTCTTCCTGAACCTGTTCAACCTGATCCCGCTGAGCCCGCTCGACGGCGGGCGCATCACGCAGGTGATCTCGCCGTGGCTGTGGCTGGCCGGCGTGCCGGTGCTGATGGCGATGCTGATGTGGCGGCCGAGCCCGATGCTGATCCTGGTGGCCGTGCTGGCCGGCTCGCAACTGTGGGCCGCATGGAAGCAGCGCGGCGATCCGGCGGCGCAGGCGTATCGCGTCGCGTCGTTCGAGACGCGGGCCGGGTATGCCGTCTGCTACATCGCGCTGGTCGGCTTTCTGGCGGTCATGACGTATGACCTGCACGAGATGCTGGAACTGATGCGGCACGGGGGCGGTGCGTCGGTGTGACGCGGTCCCGGATTGGCATCCGGGGATCACTCCGCCAGGAACAGCGACTGCAGGTCGTTGAGGAAATCCATCCCGCGCCCGGTCGGCCGCACCCAGACGCCCTCCTGCTCGACGAGACCCTGCGCCAGCGCCCGGTCGAGCGGCGCGCGGATCGCGCTCTGCGGCATGCCGGTGCGCTCGGTGAAGCGAGGCAGCTCGAAGCCGTCGACCAGCCGCAGCGCGTTCAGCATGAACTCGAACGGCAGCTGCTTGCGCGCGACCTCTTCATCCTGCGCGATCGCAGCCCCGGCCAGCGCCTGCGCCATGTACTTCGCCGGGTCGCGGAAGCGGATCTGCCGCACGACGCGGTGCGGAAAACTCAGCTTGCTGTGCGCGCCGGCACCGATGCCGAGGTAGTCGCCGAACTGCCAGTAGTTCTGGTTGTGCAGGCAACGGTGGCCCGGCTGCGCGAAGGCCGACACCTCGTAGCGCGCCAGCCCGCTCGCGGCAGTGCGTTCGACGATGCGATCGAGCATGTCGAACGCCAGGTCGTCGTCGGGGACCGTCGGCGGGTGCTTCGCGAAGAAGGTGTTCGGCTCGATCGTCAGGTGGTAGATCGACAGGTGCGGCGGCTTGAAGTCGAGTGCCTGCGCCAGGTCGGCGTCGAACTGCGCGAGCGTCTGCCCCGGCAGCGCGTACATCAGGTCGAGGTTGAAGGTGTCGAACGCCTCGCGCGCCTCGGCCACCGCGGCGCGCGCCTGCGCGGCATCGTGCACCCGGCCGAGCGCGCGCAGCTTCTCGTCGTCGAAGCTTTGCACGCCGATCGACAGGCGCGTGACGCCGGCCGCGCGGTAGCCGCGGAAGCGGTCGCGCTCGAAGGTGCCGGGGTTGGCCTCGAGCGTGATCTCGCAGCCGGCTTCCAGCGGCAGCCGGGCGCGGATGTCGGTGATCAGCTGGTCGATGGCTTGCGGCGCGAACAGGCTGGGCGTGCCGCCGCCGATGAAGATGCTGTGCACCCGGCGGCCCCAGACGAAGGGCAGCGCCGCTTCCAGGTCGGCGCGCAGCGCGTCGAGGTAGCGCGCCTCGGGCAGCTCGCCGGCCTTCTCGTGCGAGTTGAAATCGCAGTAAGGGCACTTGCGCAGGCACCAAGGCAGGTGAACGTACAGCGACAGCGGCGGCAGCGCGGCCAGCTGCAACGTGCCGGGGCGCATGTAGCGCGCGACCATGTCGTCGGCCGATTCGGACGGCGCGACCGGCGATGCGCCGATGGGGATCACGTCAGCCAAGGTTCCAGATCTCTCGCATCAGCGCCAGCATCTGCTGCGAGGCGATCGCCCGGTGGCTGACGCGGTTCTTCTCGTCGGCGCCGAGTTGCGCCACCGAGCGGCCGAACGACGGGATGAACACCAGCGGGTCGTAGCCGAAGCCGCCGTCGCCGGCGCGCTCGCGCAGCAGCTCGCCGTGCCAGCGTCCGAACGCGATCAGCGGCTCCGGGTCGTCGGCCTCGCGCACCGCGACCAGCGCGCTGACGAAGCGGGCGCGGCGGTCGTCGCGCCCGTGCATCTGCTCGAGCAGCACGCGGTTGTTGTCGTCATCGCCCTTCGGCTGGCCGAACAGCGTCGCATAGCGCGCCGACAGCACGCCCGGCGCGCCCTTCAGCGCATCGACGCACAGCCCGGAATCGTCGGCGATCGCCGCGGCACCGGCCGCGCGCGCGGCATGCCGCGCCTTCGTCAGCGCGTTCTCGACGAAGGTGAGGTACGGCTCCTCGGCCTCCGGAATGCCGAGCGAGCCCTGCGTGACCAGCTCGATCGCCAGTGGCGCGAACAGCGCCTGCAGCTCGCCGAGCTTCTTCGCGTTGTTCGACGCGAGGACCAGCCTCATGCCGTTCAACCCGCCAGCGCGGCCCGCTGCGCGGCCGCCAGTTCGCGGATGCCCTTGTCGGCCAGGCCCAGCAGCGCGTCCATCTCGCTGCGCGAGAAGGCGGCGCCCTCGGCCGTGCCCTGCACCTCGACGAAGCCGCCGGCGGCGGTCATCACGACATTCATGTCGGTGTCGCAGGCCGAGTCCTCGATGTACTCCAGGTCGAGCAGCGGCGTGCCGTCGACGATGCCCACCGAGATCGCGGCCACCGCATCGCGGATCGGCGATTCGACGATCAGCCCCTTGCGCTGCAGCCAGCTGACGGCATCGTGCGCCGCCACCCAGGCCCCGGTGATCGCCGCGGTGCGCGTGCCGCCATCGGCCTGGATCACGTCGCAGTCGAGGTGGATGCTGCGCTCGCCGAGCTTCTTCAGGTCGAACACGCAGCGCAGCGAACGGCCGATCAGCCGCTGGATCTCCTGCGTGCGCCCGCTCTGCTTGCCGCGCGCAGCCTCGCGGTCGCTGCGGGTGTGCGTCGCCCGCGGCAGCATGCCGTATTCGGCCGTCACCCAGCCTTCGCCGCTGCCGCGCTTGTGTGGCGGCACCTTCTCTTCGACCGACGCGGTGCACAGCACCTGGGTGTCGCCGAATGACACCAGCACCGAGCCTTCGGCGTGCTTCGTGAAATGGCGGCGGATGCTGACGGGACGCAGCGCATCGGCGGCGCGGCCTTGGGTTCGGATGAAGCTCATGGGTTGCTGCGGTGAAGGTGGTGTCGTGAAAGACAAAGTCCGCATCGCGGCGGGCGCGAGCGGACTCGGGAGGCAATGAGGGCGAAGCTTACGCCGGGACGGCCCCGGCGTGCCGTCAGGGCTTTTTCTGCGACGAGCGGCGGATCGCCTCGTTGATTTCCTTGATCGATCGCTCGATCTCGGCATCGTCGAGTTCGTCGGGAGCTTCCTGGCCCAGCACGCTCGCCTGGATGGTCGATGCGAAGACCTCTTCGCCCAGCGTGTCGGTGGAGATGCCGCCGTTGCTGTCGTTGTCTTCGGCCGATTCCCATTCGACGGCGAGCACCGTCACGTTGTCGCTCTTCGCGCCGCCGTTGCGCAGCGCCTGCTCGACCAACTCGGGCACCGCATCGGCCAGCGTGTTTTGCGCCAGCTGCTCGGTGATCACTGCGTCGCTGACGGTGCCCCAGAGGCCATCGGAGCACAGCAGCAGCCGGTCGCCGCTTTGCAGCACCAGCGGGCCGACGGTGTCGACCACCGGCTTGCCGGGGCTGCCCAGGCAGGTGAACAGCACGTTGCGGTTGAAGCGCTCGCCCATCGGCACGACGTGGCTCAGCGTTTCCTGCAATTCGGAGTACGAGTGATCGCGGGTGCGGGCGACGAGCTTGTCGCCGCGCACCAGGTACAGCCGCGAATCGCCGCAGTGCGCCCAGTAGGCGTTGTTGCCCTGCAGCACGCAGGCGACGACGGTGGTGCGCGGCGTGTCGATCAGCGCCTTCTGCGTGGCATAGCGCAGCAGCTGGTGGTGGCCGGCGATGATGGCTTCGTGCAGGAAGCGCATCGGCTCCTTCAGCGTGGGCTTGGCATCGCGCTGGTACATCGCGGCGAGCGTCTGCAGCGCGAGCTGCGACGCGACTTCGCCTTCCGGATGGCCACCCATGCCGTCGGCAAGGGCGAACAGCCCCGAATCCCGCGTGTAGCAATAGCCCATGCGGTCTTCGTTCTTCTCGCGGCCGCCCTTGCGGCTGACCTGGTACACGGTGAATCGCATGACCTCAGCCCTTCGCGCCGGTCGTGAGGTTCTCGAGCTGCAGCTTCAGCCGTTCACTGAAGCTGAGCTTGGTGTAGCGCCGCTCGGTCTCGCGCGCCAGTTCCTTCTGCAGGGCAAAAACGCTTTGCGGGCGCGACAAGGGATCCAGCGACATGCACCACTCGGTTACTTCAATGAGGTTGTCGGAATAGACGTTGCGCAGCCGCGAGAGCGACAGCGCGAGGCGGTCTTTCTCGATGCGCTGCGGCGAGTCGTTCGGCGGGTAGCCCTGCATGCAGGCGTAGATGCAGGCGCCGATCGCGTAGATGTCGGTCCAGGGGCCGAGCGTGCCGTCGCGGCGGTACATCTCGGGCGCGGCGAAGCCGGGCGTGTACATCGGGCGGATGAAGTTGCCTTCCTTGCTCAGCACTTCGCGCGCCGCGCCGAAGTCGAGCAGCACCGCCTTGTTCTCGTTCGTGATGAAGATGTTGGCCGGCTTGATGTCCAGGTGCAGCATCTTGTGCTGGTGCACGATGCGCAGGCCGCGCAGGATCTCGTCGAACAGGCTGCGGATGGTGGACTCGCGAAACACCTTGTCGCGCTTGAGGTCGCGCGCGGTGACGATGAAATCCTGCAGCGTGTCGCCCTGCAGGTAGTTCATCACCATGTAGACGGTTTCGTTCTCGCGGAAGAAGTTCAGCACGCTGACCACGCTCGGGTGGCTGATCTGCGCGAGCGAACGGCCTTCTTCGAAGAAGCTCTTCAGCCCCAGGCGGTACAGCGGCTGCTTCTCGGGCTTGACGCGCGGCGTCAGTTCACCGGGCGCGCGTTCGGCCAGCGAAGAAGGCAGGTATTCCTTGACGGCGACGAGGTGCCGGTCGGAGTCTTCGGCGAGGTAGACGACGCCAAAGCCACCCGCTGCCAGCTTCTTGATGACCTGGTAGCCACCGACGACCGTGCCCGATGGCAACGGAGCAGGTTTTGGCTTTGACATAATCGGATTTTGCAATGCGATAAATTGAATGCCAGTCTACAGCATGACCGGGTACGCAAGCGCCACCTCCGGGGCGCAAACCGCCACAGATAGCACGGTGGCGGCAGATGCTTCCGCCCCCCGGTCGCCCGCGGCTTCGCCGACCGGCGTGATGGTGGAACTGCGGTCCGTCAACAACCGCTTCCTCGACCTGAGCCTGCGCCTGCCGGATGAATTCCGCTCGCTGGAACCGGTGCTGCGCGACCTGATCACCAAGCGCTTCCGGCGTGGCAAGGTCGAACTGCGGCTGAACACCCATCGGGAAACCGAATCGGCCTGGCCGACGCCGCAACCCGACCAGTTGAACCGCCTGAGCCGCATCGAGGGCACGGTGCAGAGTTGGCTGCCGAAGGCGCAGCCGCTGTCGGTGCACGAGGTCTTGCAGTGGTGCAAGACCGGCTCGGCGGCCGAGCACCTGGACGAAGCGGCGCTCGACGCCGCGCGCCGCTGCATCGACGGCCTGGCGGAGGCGCGCGAGCGCGAAGGCGAGAAGCTGGTGGCGGTGCTGATGGACCGCGTGAAGCGCCTGCGCGAACTGGCGACGCAGGCCGAGCCGCTGGTGCCGGCCGCGGTACAGCGCCAGCAGCAGCGCTTCGTCGAACGCTGGCAGGAGGCGCTCGAGGTGACCGGCGCGGCGCAGAGCATTGCCCGCGAGGCCTTGCAGGATCGCGCCCTCAACGAAGCCGCGGCTTATGCGATCCGCATCGACGTGGCCGAAGAGCTGGCCCGGCTGCGCGCCCACCTGGAAGAGATCGCCCGCCTGCTGAAGGCCGGCGGCGAGGTCGGCAAGCGGCTCGACTTCCTGATCCAGGAGCTGCTGCGCGAAGCCAACACGCTGGGCTCGAAGGCCTCGACGCTGGAGCTGACCAACATCTCGGTGGAGATGAAGGTTGCGATCGAGCAGCTGCGGGAGCAGGTGCAGAACCTCGAATAGAGGCTCAGCCCAGGCGCGAGCCCCTCGGTAGCCGCGCGGCCAGCCACTCGTGCACGTCGGCGCGGATGTGCCGGCCTTCGAGCAGGAAGTCCTCGAAGCGGCTCGGCACGTATGGCAGGTAGACCAGCGGCATGCGCGCCTCCTCGGGCGTGCGGGCGGCCTTGCGGCCGTTGCACGCAGCGCAGGCGGTGACCAGGTTCATCCAGGTCCAGCGGCCGCCGCGCGACTCCGGCACGATGTGTTCGCACTGCAGGTCGCGCTCTGAAAAGCGCTGGGCGCAGTACGCGCAGGTCAGCCGGTCGCGGCGAAACAGCTTGTTCTTGCTGAAGGCCGGCACCACGTCGAACAGGTTGACGCGCGATGCGCCGTGCAGCGCGATGATCGGGTGCACGTCGATGACCGATTGCCGGCCGAGTGCGACATTGAATCCGCCGCGCAGCCTGGCCAGCGGACCCTCGCCGTCGACCCAGGCCACTGCATCCGCCGCCACATGGGACGCTGCATGCTCCAGCGAGATCCACGCCTGCGGCGTGCCCTGGATGTCGAGTTGCAGCACATGGTGGTGGGAATGGGGATGCATCGGTGGCCTCCTTTCGCGGGCCGTTGAAGTGCAACGAGTAAGTGGCGCAACCCGTCAAAGCGTTCCACCGGAAATGGTCCCCTCGGTCCGAGTCGAACGGACACGCCTTGCGGCCCCGGCTTCTGAGACCGGTGCGTCTGCCAATTCCGCCACGAGGGGGTTGATCTGCCTCGCATGCGCTTGGGGGTGACCGGCCGGAGTCGAACCGGCACCGGCGGAATCACAACCCGCGGCTCTGCCATTGAGCTACGGCCACACCCAAGCGCACGCTGGCCTGTTTTCACTGACTGGACTCGACGATCCGATTCGAACGGATGCGGGCTTGCGCCGTCTGGTTTGCAGCCAGATGCCTTCGACCACTTGGCGACGTCGAGATCTTGTTGGTATCTCGTGCACGATTCGAACGTGCGACCTCCGGCTTCGTAGACCGGCGCTCTTGATCCAGCTGAGCTAACGAGATGTCTTCTGGCGCCCCGTGCGGGAGTCGAACCCGCGGCTTCCGGCTAGACAGGCCGGCACTCTGGCCACTGAGTTAACGGAGCATTCGTTCCATCCGGTCACGGGTTCCGGCGCCGCCCAATCGTTGCGGCCGATTTGTTGATCTGGTGTCGCGTGCGGGATTCGAACCCGCGTACCCGGAATGAAAACCCGGAGTCCTGAGCCTCTAGACGAACGCGACCTTGATGCGACATGAAAAAGGCCCGGATCCTCATCAGATCCGGGCCTCTGCGAACAGAGCTTGGAAGGGCGCTGCCTAAGCGCATCCTTCTCCCGGTTGAACCCGACCCTCGTGTCGATCAAGCCCGCGCTGACACGTCAGCGCGACCTGCCCCTGCAGGGGTCGGCGAGCGATGGTGTGGAGCGGCTTGTTCACGATGCGGATCCTTGAAAAACTTCGGCTCGATCAATCGAGGAGGCGGACTGTAAATAGTCTTTACTTCATCGTCAACAACTTTTTTCGCGACGACACTTCATCGGTCTCGACGCCGACCGCACGCAGGTAGCGTTCGAACGACTCATCGACCGCCGAGCGCCCTTCGCCGCGGATGTTGCGACCCCAGGTGTAGCCGAACACATCGTCGAAGGAGCGCCCCTCCATCACCTGCCGCATGCGCAGGACATCGGCCGGCTTCATCGGCACCAGGTTCGGGTAGCTGTACATGAACGACACATGCCGGCGGTCGGCCACCACCTGCAGCGCATCGCCGGGAAACAGCGCACCGCCGGGCCGCGGGCCGTGCTGCCAGTGCAAGGCGGTGCTGCCCGCGAAGTGGCCGCCGCAGCGCAACAGCGCGACGCCCTCGGACAGCCGAAGTTCGTCGCCCTGCCAGAAGCGGATGCGGCTCGATGGCCGCATCACCCACTCACGGTCGGCCTCGTGCAGCAGGATCGGCACGCCGCCCAGCGCGTCGCTCCAGTCGACCATCGACGCGTAGAAATGCGGGTGCGAGATCGCGATCAGGTCGACCCCGCCGCGCGCCTTCAATGCGGCCACCGCATCGTCGGTCACCAGGCTGACGCACTCCCACAGGATGTTTCCCGCGTCGGTGGGCAACCACATCGCGCGCTGGTCGATCGCGAAGCCCGGCGCGAGGCCGATGCCGAGCACGCCGCCGTCGTCCTCCAGCCGCAGGGTGTGGCGAGCGGCAAGTTCGGCCATCGTGGTCCAGCGCTGGCCCTGCCAGCCGACGTACTGCCGGTCGTCCTCGCAGATCGGGCAATGCGCCGGGTCCGCGGCGGCTTCGGCGAACTGCGTCCCGCAGGTCGCGCAGATTGGGTGGTACATCGCTTGCTCCTTGCCTTGGCTTGTCGATGGCTGCAGGATGCCGTCCAATGTGGTTCGTTCACAGGTCCACTTTGCATGACTTCGAGAAGTCCACTTTTCGACATCGATCTCCAGCTGCCCGCGTCGCGGTCAGGCGGCGTTTCGCAGGCCCTGCACCGCCAGCTCCGGGCCGCGATCGTCGAGGGCCGCCTCGCGCCCGGCCTGCGCCTGCCGGCGTCGCGCGCGCTGGCCGCGATGCTCGGCGTGTCGCGCAGCACCGCGACCGGCGTCTATGACCTGCTGCTGTCCGATGGCTATGTCGAGGCGCGTCACGGGTCGGGCACCTACGTGGCCGCGCGGGAAGCGACACCGAAGTCCGCGCCACAGCCCACGGCCCAGGCGCACGACAGCACACCGACCCACAAGCTCGCCGCGGCCTGGCGCGATGCCGTCGCCGCGCCGGTCCCCTCGGCCGCACCGCGCTTCGACTTCCGCACCGGCTACCCCGACCAGCGGCGCTTCCCGTTCGACGTGTGGCGGCGCCTCGCGTCGCGCGCACTGCGGGCCGCCGCGCGGACCAGCGGCGCCAGCAGCGATCCGCAAGGCGACCCGCGATTGCGCGAGGCCATCGCGCACCATGTGTCGCACACCCGCGCCGTGGCCTGCGACGCCGATGCCGTCGTCGTGACGGCCGGCGCGCAGCAGGCCTTCGACCTGCTGGTGCGCATCCTCGTCACGCCGGGGCGCACCGTCGTCGCGCTGGAGAACCCCGGCTACCCGCCGCTGCATGCCGCCTTCGAGCGGGCCGGCGCGAAGCTGCACGACATCGGCATCGACGCGCACGGCCTGTGCGTCGACCAGTTGCCGCCACGCGTCGACGTGATCGCGGCGTCGCCGTCGCACCAGTCGCCGCTGGGCGTCGCGATGTCGGCGGCGCGGCGCCACGCGTTGCTGGCCCACGCCCGCACCCACGACGCGCTGGTGATCGAGGACGACTACGACGGCGAGTTCCGCCTCGGCGGCCGCCCGCTCGACGCATTGCAGACGCTCGACCGCGGACAGCGCGTCTTCTACGTCGGCACCTTCGCGAAGAGCATGTTCATGGCGCTGCGCATCGGCTTCGTCGTCGCGCCGCCGTGGGCCGTGCCGGCGCTGGTGGCGGCGCGGCTGCGGCACAACTGGCATGTGCCGGCGGTCAACCAGGCCACGCTCGCCAGCTTCATCGCCGAAGGCCACCTGGCCCGCCATGTGCGCAAGATGCGCACGCTGTACGCCGAGCGGCACGCCACCCTTCTGAGCGCGTTGCAACAGCACCTGCCGGACCGGCTCACGCCGGTGCCGTCGCTGGCCGGCCTGCACCTGAGCGCCGCGGTGCGCGCGCCCGACAGCGCGGCGCGGTGGCAGGCCGCGGCCGCCCGGGCCGGTATTCGCATCGCGACACTGGCGCCCAGCGCGCGACCTCCGCTGGTGCTGAACGGCCTCGTCTTCGGCTACGGGCTGATCGAGGCTTCCGACATCGAGCCTGGCATCCGCGCGCTGGCGCAGGCCGTCCGCCGCCCCTGACGGCTCACGACGCCGAAGCGACGCAGCCCGGCAGTTGCACGCGATCGGCGCCGTTGCCGTTCTTCGTCGCCACCACCGGCCTCTCGGCCGCGCTGCGCCACGCCTGCTGCGGCCACCAGCGCGCCGGCACCGGATCGCGCCCGGGCTCGACGCTCTGCCCCGGCCGCGGCGTCAGCACGCTGACACCCCGGCAGGCCGCGGCCGCGAGCACGCGTTCGACCGGCTCGGTCCAGCCATGGTGCGCGAGCGCGAACAGGCCCCAGTGCACCGGCATCATCAGCTTGCCCTGCACGCGCTGGTGCGCCAGCACCGCCTGCTCCGGCCCGAGGTGCCAGTCGGGCCAGTCGGCGTCGTACTGCCCCGACTCGATCAGCGTCAGGTCGAACGGGCCCAGGCGCTTGCCGATGTCGTTCATCTCCTCGAACAAGCCGGTGTCGCCGGAGTAGTAGACGCGGTGCGCCGCGCCGACCAGCGCGAAGCCGGTCCACAGCGTGCGATCGCTCTGCGGGTTGACGCGGCCGGAGGCATGGCGCGCCGGCGTCGACGTGACCTGCAGCGTGCCGACCTGCGTCGACTGCCACCAGTCGAGTTCGACGATGCGGTCGGCCGGCACGCCCCAGCCGCGCAGGTGCCCGCCGATGCCCAGCGGCACGACGAAGCGCGCGCCGCGCACCTGCAGCGCCCGGACGGTGCCGGCATCGAGGTGGTCGTAGTGGTCGTGCGAGACCAGCACCACGTCAATCGGCGGCAGCTTGTCGAGTGCGATCGGCGGCGCGAACCAACGCTTCGGGCCGATCCAGCCGACCGGCGACGCGCGCTCGCTCCAGATGGGGTCGAGCAGCACCCGCGTACCGTCGATCTCGAGCAGCGTCGACGAGTGCCCGAACCAGGTCACCCGCAGCCCGCTGGCCGGCAGCGCCGCGAGCGCCTCGCCCCGGCTCGCCAGCACCGGCACCGCGGACTGCGGCGCGCCATCGGGCGTGCTCTCGAACGCGCGCAGCAGCGCGTCCTTCATGTCGCTCCACATCGGCTGCGGGTTGTTGAACTGGCCGTCACGCCATTGCGGCGAGGCTTCGACCCGTTGCTGCTCGGCCTGGCCGCGGCGCAGTTCGCCGAAGCCGGTGCAGGCGCTGGCCAGCAGCAGCCCGATGCCCGCCGCGACCGCCAGCAGGCCCCAACCGAGCCGGCGCCAGCCGGATTTCTTCTCAGCGCCCATCGGCTGTCTCCTGGCTCAATGCGTAGATGTCGGCCGGCTCGGCCACCCGCCGCGACGCGGGCGCGCGCGCCGCGGCCAGCATTGCCCGGCCGATCGCCACGGTGCTCAGCAGGCTGCGCGGGAACAAAGCCCGCAAGCCGGACAGCAGCGGCCCGAGCAGCACGTAGAACGCATGGATCCAGCCGACCTTCGAGCGCGCGCCATGCAGCGGCTGGATCACGCCCGGGCGGAACATGAACGCGGAGCGGAACGGCAGCCGCATCAGTTCGTTCTCGGTGCGGCCCTTGACGCGGGCCCACATCGAACTGCCCTTCTCGCTGCTGTCGGTGCCGGTGCCGGACACGTAGACGAAGCACGCCTGCGGGCTCGCGCGGGCCAGCGTCTGCGCGATGGACAGCGTCAGGTCGAGCGTCTGGCGGCGGTAGTCGGCCTCGCTCATGCCGACCGACGAGACGCCGAGGCAGAAGAAGCAGGCGTCGACATCGCGCAACTGCGCCTCGACAGCCGCCAGGTCGAACAGGTCGGGCTGCACCACGCTCACGAGCTTCGGGTGCTGCTGCGCAAGCGGGCTGCGGCCGACGCTGACCACCTGCGTCACGTCGTCGGCAAGCAGGCATTCGCGCAGCACGCCGTGGCCCACCATACCGGTGGCGCCGAAGACCAGGACCTTCATGGCGTTTCCTTTTTCATCGCCGGACGCGCGATGCCGCGCCAGAACACATCGAAGCCTGCGGCGGCGTAGTCGGTGCCGCTGCCGCCGGGCTCGGCCAGAGCGGCCATCGTGGCCTCGGCCAGGCCGTTGAACATCGCGCCGATGAACTGCACCGGCTGGTCGACGAAGAGCTTGCGGCGAACGCAGGCCTCGCCCTCGCGCAGCAGTTCGGCAAACGGCGCGCTGCCGGCCTCGCGGGTCTCGGGCGTGATGCGGTCGGACACCCGCAGCTGCCCCATCACCTTGCACTTCAGCGGGTTGGCCATCGCCCACCGCAGGTACTGCATCCACACATGCTCGAACTTCTCGCGCGACGTGGCCTGCGCCGGGTAGGTGCTCATCAGCGCGTCGGCCAGCTCGACCTTCAGCGTGCGGTACAGCGCGTTGACCAGCACGTCCTTGGTGGCGAAGTAGGTGAACAGCGTGCCCTCGGCGACACCGGCCGTGCGCGAGATCGCCGAGGTCGGCGTCGACCACACGCCGCGGGCGGCGAATTCGCCGATGGCGGCGTCGAGGATGGCGTTGCGCTTGTCCTCGCTGCGAGGTCGGGCCATGGCGTTTGTCGTCGATAAATTGAGCAAGCACTCAATCATAAAACCACGAAGCCGGTCGTCAAGCGACTTTCTCCCCTGGGAAGGCCGGCAGGGCTGGTGCAAAATCCCGCGCGATGGATTACCCCGGCAATCTCTTCGTGGTGGCCGCCCCCAGCGGCGCCGGCAAATCGAGCCTCGTGAAGGCGTTGCTGGAACTCGATTCGCACCTGGTCGTCTCGGTCTCGCACACCACCCGCGCGCCGCGCGGCCAGGAGCAGGACGGGCGCGAGTACTTCTTCATCAGCGAACCGGCGTTCCGCGCCAAGATCGCGGCCGGCGACTTCTTCGAATGGGCCGAGGTGCACGGCAACCTCTACGGCACCTCGCGCCAGGCGATCGAGGAGCGCATTGCCGGCGGCCACGACGTGGTGCTCGAGATCGATTGGCAGGGCGCGCTGCAGATCAAGCAGCTGTTCCCGAACGCGATCCTGATCTTCATCCTGCCGCCGAGCTGGGAAGAGCTCGCGCAGCGCCTGAACCGGCGCGGCGAAGACCACCCGGACGTGATCGACCAGCGGCTGACGAACGCCCGCGTCGAGGTGGCGCAGGCCCGGCATTTCGACTTTGTTATCATCAACGCCTTGTTCGAAACGGCGCTCTTCGACCTGAAGGCGATCGTTCATTCGCAGCGGCTCAAGTACGCTGCGCTGCAAAGAAGCAAACCTGCTGTCTTTGCCAACCTCAATCTCAACTGAGCAGGAGTTCTTCACCATGGCCCGCATCACCGTCGAAGACTGCCTGACCAAGATCCCGAACCGCTTCCAGCTCGTGCTGGCCGCCACCTACCGCGCCCGCATGCTGAGCCAGGGTCACGCACCGAAGATCGACACGAAGAACAAGCCGGTCGTGACCGCGCTGCGCGAGATCGCCGCCGGCGAAATCGGCATCGAGATGCTGCGCAAGGTGCCGATCTGAATATCTGCTCCGAACTTCGCCCGGACGGCCCCTCGCGGGCCGTTCGCGTTTTCCCTTGCTGCGTCCCCACGACGGCGTCTGCGTCGAATCCGCGATAAATTCGGGCCATGAACGCCCGTTCTCCGGCCACTGCCTTGCGTGAAGCGCCGCCCGCCCCGTCGGGCCGCGGCGGCAGCACGCCGGTGCCGGCGGCCACGAAAGACGCCGCGGCCGCGTCGTTCGCGGCACTGACCCACAAGCTCGACTACCTCGACGCCGCCGACATCAAGCGCGTGCGCGAGGCCTACCGCTTCGCCGACGAGGCCCACCTGGGCCAGTTCCGCGCGAGCGGCGAGCCCTACATCACGCACCCGATCGCGGTCGCCGGCCTGTGCGCCGAC
Source organism: Rhizobacter sp. SG703 (assembly GCF_012275445.1). GTDB lineage: Bacteria > Pseudomonadota > Gammaproteobacteria > Burkholderiales > Burkholderiaceae_C > Rhizobacter. The sequence goes on from NZ_JAAZQK010000006.1 coordinate 108,197, forward strand.
TGGAAGCTCGACGCGCAGGCCATCATGGCCGCGCTGATGCACGACGCGATGGAGGACTGCGGCGTCACCAAGGTCGAGCTGATCGAGCGCTTCGGCTCATCCACCGCCGACCTGGTCGACGGCCTGACCAAGCTCGACAAGCTGCAGTTTTCCACGCGCGAGGAATCGCAGGCCGAATCCTTCCGCAAGATGCTGCTCGCGATGGCGCGCGACGTGCGCGTGATCCTGATCAAGCTCGCCGACCGGCTGCACAACATGCGCACGATGGACGCGATGGCGCCGGCCAAGCGCATGCGCATCGCCCGCGAGACGCTCGACATCTACGCGCCGATCGCGCACCGGCTCGGCCTGAACCAGACCTACCGCGAGCTGCAGGAGCTGTCGTTCCAGCACACCCGGCCGTGGCGCCATGCGGCGCTGTCGAAGGCGGTGCTGCGCGCGCGCGGCTACCGGCGCGACATCGTCGAGCGCATCCAGCGCGAGGTCGAGAAGGCCTTCGCCGACGCGCAACCGCAGGCCCAGCAGAAGGTGCAGGTGTTCGGCCGCGAGAAGACGCTCTATTCCATCTACAGCAAGATGCGCGAGAAGCACTTCAGCTTCGCGCAGGTCAACGACATCTTCGGCTTCCGCATCGTCGTCGGCACGCTGCCCGAGTGCTACCTGGCGCTCGGCGTGCTGCACCAGCTGTACAAGCCGCTGCCGGGGCGCTTCAAGGACTACATCGCGATCCCGAAGGCGAACGGCTACCAGTCGCTGCACACCACGCTGGTGAGCCCGCTGGGCACCGCGGTCGAGTTCCAGATCCGCACCGAGCCGATGCATGCGGTGGCCGAAAAAGGCATCGCCGCGCACTGGATGTACAAGGCCGGCGGCAACACCCAGCTGCACGATGCGCAGCGCCTGGGCACGCTGTGGCTGCAGTCGCTGATCGACATCCAGGACGAGACGCGCGACGCGAACGAATTCCTCGAGCACGTCAAGATCGACCTGTTCCCCGATGCGGTCTACGTGTTCACGCCGAAGTCGCGCATCATGGCGCTGCCGCGCGGCGCGACGCCGGTCGACTTCGCGTACGCGATCCACTCCGACGTCGGCGACCACTGCGTCGCGGCCAAGGTCAACGGCGACCCGGTCGCGCTGCGCACCGAGCTGCGCAGCGGCGACGTGGTCGAGGTCGTCACCGCGCCCGGCGCACGCCCGAACCCGGCCTGGCTGAACTTCGTGCGCACCGGCCGGGCGCGTTCGAAGATCCGCCACTACCTGAAGAACATGGAGCAGGAAGAGTCGCAGCAGCTGGGCGAGAAGCTGCTCGCGCAGGCTCTGCGCGCCGAAGGCCTGAACATGCCGGCCAACGACCCGGCCGAGGCCGCGGCCGGTGCGCTGTGGCAACAGCTCGCGCGCTGGAGCGGCACCCGCTCGCGCGCCGAACTGCTGATCGACATCGGCCTCGGCCGCAAGATCGCGACCATCGTCGCGAAGCGGCTGGCGCAGATGATGGGCGAACGCGGCGAACGCCCCGATGCGCTGACGCTGACGATGGGCCGCTACGCCGCCGACGACAACGCGCCGTCGCAGGGCCTCGTGGTGATCGACGGCAGCGAAGGCGCGTCGGTGCAGATGGCGCCGTGCTGCCGGCCGATCCCCGGCGACGCGATCGTCGGCTACCTGGGCCGCGGCGAAGGGCTGGTGGTGCACACCGTCGACTGCTCGACCGCGAAACGGCTGTTCGAACGCGACAGCGAGCGCTGGATGACGGTCGAATGGGCCGAAGAACCGATGCGGGCGTTCGAGACCGGCGTCACGCTGCTGCTGAAGAACGGCAAGGGCGTGCTGGCGCAGGTGGCGGCCGCCGTCAGCGAGGCCGAGGCCGACATCACCCACATCGACATGGACGACGAACCGGCCGCGCAGACGATCGAGCTGCGGCTGCTGCTGAGCGTGCGCGACCGGCTGCACCTGGCCGACGTCATGCGCACGCTGCGGCGTGCGGCGCCGGTGCTGAAGGTCGTCCGCGTGAAGCCGTGATCCCGGAGTGGCATCCGGCTACGAATGCGGCTTCGGGTAGGAGACGTCGACAACCTCGATCCGCTCCAGCCCGCCCGGCGTCATCAACTGCACCTCGTCCCCCACGCGCGCCTTCAGCAGCGCCCGCGCGATCGGCGCGATCCAGCTGATCTCGCCCTTGCTGCTGTCCGATTCGTCGACGCCCTTGATCGTGACGGTGCGCTCCTCGCCGCGCTCGTTCGCATAGGTCACGGTGGCGCCGAAGAACACCTGGTCGTTGCCGTGGTGCAGCGACGGATCGGCCACCTCGGCGATGTCGAGCCGCTTGGTCAGGAAGCGGATGCGCCGGTCGATCTCGCGCAGCCGCTTCTTGCCGTACAGGTAGTCGCCGTTCTCGGAGCGGTCGCCGTTCTTCGCGGCCCACGACACCACCTCGACCACCTTCGGCCGCTCGTCGTCCAGCAGCGTCAGCAGCTCGTGGCGCAGGGCCTGGTAGCCGGCCGGCGTCACGTAGTTGCGCGTGCCCTGCGGCAGCGCCGGCAGCCCGATGTCGTCATCGTCGTCGCCGTCGGAATCGCTCTCTTTGGTGAAGGCCTTGCTCATGGGCGCGATTTGAACCCAACTGCGGCCCGCCAGTGCCGCTGCGCTGCGACCAGGGTGATTGACTCGCCTAACCGGTTAGGCAGAATGAGCCGGATCCTTGCACCAGGAATCCGCCATGTACACACTCTTCGCCACCCCCGGATCGGTCGGCTGCGCTGCCGTCGATGCGGCGCTGCGCCTGTGCGGCGTGCCGTTCGAGACCATCGAAGCCGCCCCGTGGACCGAATCGCCCGGCCGCGACCGGCTGAAGGCGGTCAACCCGCTGGTGCAGATCCCGACGCTGCAGGGCTCCAGCGGCGAGCTGCTGACCGAAACGGCCGCGATCCTGGTCCACCTCGGCCTGACGCACCCCGAGGCACAGCTGCTGCCCGCCGACGCCGCCCGCCGCGCCAGCCACCTGCGCGGCCTCGTCTATCTGGCGGCCAATGTCTACCCGGCCATCACGGTGATCGATTTCCCCGAGCGCTTCTGCGAGGCCTGCAGCGACGACGAGGCCCGGCGCATCCGTGCGCAGACGCGCCGCCACCTGCACGGGCTGTGGGAGGTGTTCGCCGACAGCTTCTTGGCGCCGCCCACCGGCTTCCTCGCCGGCGACGCCCCGGGCGCGCTCGACCTGATGGCCGCCGCGCTGTCGAAGTGCTTCGGCACCCGTCCGCACCTGGCCGCATCCCGTCCCGCGTTCGCCGCGCTGCTGGCGCGCACCGACGCCCACCCGCGCTTCGCCGACACCGAACGGCGCTACTGGCCAGCGGCGTCCTGATGGCCGGCATCTCGGCCGGCGTCGGCGGCGCGCTGGCGCTGGAGTTCGCGAACACCGCCGGCGATCACCTGGCCGACGCACCGTCCGAGCGCCTGGGCAGCTGGGCGCGCTTCGCCCAGTGGTGCGTCGAGCAGGACCTGGTCGATGCCCGCGGCGCAGCGGCCCTGAAGGCCTCGGCCGACGATCTCGCGCCGGTGGTCGCCGCGCGCGAGGCGGTGTTCCGCACCGGCCTCGCGATCGCACAAGGCGGCAAGCCGCCGGCCGCGGCGCTCGCGCTGCTGAACGAGCTCGCCGCCGGCGACGGCCCGCGCGTCGGCCACACGCAGGCCGGCCTGCGCTGGCGCGGCAGCGCCGACGACAGCGCGCTCTCGCTGCGCACGCTGCTGGCGCGCGAAGGCCTGTCGCTGTTCTGCTCGCCGCGGGCCGCGCGCATGCGGCTGTGCGCCGGGCCGCTGTGCGGCTGGCTGTTCCTCGACGACAGCCGCGGCGCACCACGCCGCTGGTGCTCGATGGGCGACTGCGGCAACCGCGCCAAGGTGCAGCGCCACCACGCCCGCCGATCGGCCGGCGCGGGGGACGCCTGAGGTGCAACAGCGGTTCCCCTCGCGCGGCGCAGCGTGTACCCTTGCCGCTGCTTCCTCCTCCCTACGCCGTCTTCCCATGCGCCTGATCCGGTCCCTGCCCTTTCTGATCCTGCTGTCCACGGCCCGTGCGGCGCTGGCCGCCCCGGCGCCCGCGCCGGCGGCGGCCGAGGCGAAGCCCGCCGAACGCTGCGAGACCGCGGTGGCCGACACCATCCGCGAGATGCGTGGCAAGGAAGCGCGCGACATCGAGTTCATCGCCGCGCAGCGCTCGCTGCTGCCGGCCAGCGGCGACGAGACCACCGTGAAGGGCGCCGGCCGCTACAAGACCGCCGCGACCGGCGTGCATGGCTTCACCTACCGCTGTGCGTACAACGCCGAATCGAACGAGACCTCGGGCGTCGTGTTCCGAGAGACCGGCAGCTCCCGCCCGCTGGCCGAAAAAGCGTGGGAGCCCGACCTCAGCAAGGTCTCGCCCGATGCCTGCGAAACCGCGATCGCCGCGACGCTGAAAGACAAGTACCCGCGCGTCGGCCGCATCGCGTTCGATGCCGAGACGCGCCGGCTGCAGCCTGCGCCGAACGACGACACCTGGCTCGACGGCCAGGGCGCCGTCGAACGCGCGCCCGGCATGAACTCGATCCCGTTCACCTACCGCTGCGCGTTCCAGGCGCGCACCGGCCGGCTGGTCGGCGCGCAAGCCACCCCCTGAAGTGCCGGGCGGCCGCCCGCGCTCCGCAGGCCGCAGCGCAACGCTGTCCCGCCACGCGAAGTCGCGCGTGGGGTGTTCACAAACTGATGCGCCCGCATCGAACGCCGTGCCGTAAGCTCGGCGCTCTTCGGTTTCGGCAACGGATGTCGGAGGATGCGTGGTCGATCGACCCTCGAACGATGCGATGTTGGGCGGCGAGGTGACGCAGTTGCTGCGGCGCTGGACCGACGGCGACGCGCACGCGCTGCACCGGGTGCTGCCGCTGGTGTACGACGAGCTGCGCCGCCTTGCCGGCCGCCACCTGCGCCATGAGCGCGCGCACCACACGCTGCAGAACACCGGCCTGGTGCACGAGGCCTACCTCCGTCTGACAGACGACCGCCCGGTGCAGTGGGCGTCGCGTTCGCAGTTCTTTGCGCTCGCGTCGAAAGTGATGCGTCACATCCTGGTCGATCACGCCCGCGCGCGAGGGGCCGACAAGCGCGGCGGCGGCCAGGCCCACGTGCCGCTCGACGAGCTGTCGGAAGCCGCCATCGCGCAGCTCGCGCCGCGCGACACGTCGGTGCTCGACATGCTGGCGCTCGACCAGGCGCTGACCCGGTTGCAGCAGCTCGATGCGCAGCAGAGCCGCGTCGTCGAGCTGCGCTTCTTCGGCGGCCTGAGCGTCGACGAGACCGCGGCGACGCTCGAGATTTCGCCGGCCACCGTGAAGCGCGAATGGTCCAGCGCCCGCGCCTGGCTGCTGCGCGAACTGGCCGGCCGCTGAGCGCGCCGGGTGCGCGGCACGGATACGCTTCGTCACACATTGCATGAGCCGCTGCCGCCCGAGCTTGCGCCCTACGGGGAACGAGAACTTCGGGAGAGTTGCGATGAACGCCACGATCCACGCCGACATCGACAGCGGCTTCGGCCACCTGCCGGGCGTCGAGCACGGCCTGCCGGTGCTGCGGCCGCCGCCGCTGCTGCTGCACACCGAGCCGCCGCGCATCGAGTCGCATCCGCTCGGCAGCCCGCGCCGGCCGTCGCTGCTGACCGCGCTGCTGGCCGCCGAGAGCCCGTGCGAGCGCCACCGCACGGTGCGTGCGCTGATGCAGACGCTCGGCTTCGACTGGCTGGCCTGCGGCAGCTTGGTGCGCGACGAAGCCGGCTGGCGCCCGGCCGCGTTCTGCACCACGCTGATCGACATCGACTGGCTGCAGCGCTATTTCGGGCAGAGGCACCACGAGGTCGATCCGCGCTGGCGCGAGGCGCTGCAGTCGTCGCTGCCGTGCATCTGGTCGCTGGACCAGTGGGACGACGCCGGTGCAGCGGCGGATGCGGCAGGCACCCACTTCGGCCGCTTCGTCGCCGACCTGCGCGCCACCGGCATGCACAGCGGCGCCCTGCTCGCGCTGCCGGGCCGCCGCGCCGACGAGCGCTGGCTGCTCAGCCTGCTGTCGCGCACGCCGGGGACGGCCTGGATCGGCGACGCTGCGCTCGGCCAGTTGCTGAACCTGAGCCTGTGCCTGCACGAGTTCTACCTGCAGCACACCCGCTGGCCGCAGTCCGGTCCCGCCACGCCCCCGGAAGAAGTGCTGAACCCGGTGCAACGCGACATCTTGCTGCAGCTCGCGCACGGTGCGAGCGACAAGCAGATCGCGCGAGAGCTGCAGCTGTCCTCGCATGCCGTCGACTACCACATGCGCCAGCTGCGCCGCCGCTTCGCGGCCCGCAACCGCGTGCAGCTGACCCAGGCGGCACAACGCCTCGCGCGGCGCTGAGCTGGAAGGGACTCCGATGAGCCTTGCGACGGATGCGCAGCGCTGGCAACGGCTGAAGGCTCTGGTGGCCGATGCGCTGGCGCTCGATGCAACACAGCGCACCGAGTTCGTGCAGCGCAGTTGCGCCGGCGAGCCGGACCTGCAGGCCGAGCTCGAATCGCTGCTCGCCGCCGCCGCGCCCGACGACACGCCGCTCGACCAGCAGCCGGCCGCGCAGCTGCTGCAGGCGATCGACGAGCATGCATCGCGCCACTGGATCGGCCGCCGGCTCGGGCCCTACCGGCTGGTCTCGCTGATCGCGCGCGGCGGCATGGGCGAGGTGTACCGCGGCGAACGCGACGACGGCCAGTTCGAGCAGCGCGTCGCGATCAAGCTGATGCGCGCGGACGGCGACCAGCAGATGCTGCTGGCGCGCTTCAATGCCGAACGCCGCATCCTCGCGTCGCTCGACCACCCGAACCTCGCGAAGCTGCTCGACGCCGGCCTGACCCCCGACGGCGAGCCCTACTTCGTGATGGAGCTGGTCGACGGCATCGCGCTCGATTTCCACTGCGAGCAGCAGGCGCTCCCGGTGGCGCAGCGGCTGCAGCTCTTTCGCAGCGTCTGCCTGGTGGTCGACTATGCGCACCGGCAGGGCGTGATCCACCGCGACCTGAAGCCGGCCAACATCCTGGTCACGCCGCAAGGCGTCGTGAAGCTGGTCGACTTCGGCATCGCGAAGCGCGTCGGCCCGCTCGACGGGACCGAAGGCAGTGAGCCGACCCTGACGCTGCAGCGCGTGCTGACGCCCGACTACGCCAGCCCCGAGCAGGTGCGCGGCGAGCCGCTGACGCCGGCCAGCGACATCTATGCGCTCGGCGTCGTGCTGTACCGGCTGCTGGCGCGCGCCAGCCCGTACGGTGCGGCCACCGACAGCTACGCGCTGACGCGCGCGATCTGCGAGACCGAGCCGCCGCGCCCGAGCCGCGCGGTGCCGCACGGCGGCCGCCTGCGCCGCCAGTTGCGCGGCGACCTCGACGCGATGGTGCTGATGGCGCTGCGCAAGGAACCGGCGCACCGCTATGCGTCGGCCGAGGCGCTGGCCGATGACGTGTTCCGCCACCTCGAAGGGCTGCCGGTGCATGCGCGCCGCGGCGCCTGGAGCTACCGCGCCGGCCGCTTCGTGTTGCGGCACCGTGCGATGGTCGGCACCGCGCTGGTCGCCAACCTCGCGTTGTCGGCCGGCATCGGCATCGCCGCCTATGAAGCGTGGGAGGCCAACGTGCAGCGCGAACGCGCCGAGCGCCATTTCGCGAGCGTGCGCAAGCTGACCAACACGCTGATCCTCGACGTCAACAATGCGATCCGCGACCTGCCGGGCTCGACGCAGGCCCGCCAGCTGGTCGTGCAGACCGCGCTGAACTACCTGCAGCAGCTCAGCGCCGAATTGCAGGGCGATGCCGCGCTGCAACTGGAGCTGGCCGGCGGCTACCGGCAGATCGCCGACCTGCAGGGGCGCAATTCGGAGGCCAGCCTGGGCGATCCGGTGGCCGCGCTCGCGAGCTACGAGCGCGGGCTGGCGCTGGCCGAGCCGCTCGGGCAGCCGGCGCGGCGGCGCGATCCGAACTTCCGCGCCGCGCAACGCGAACTGGCGCTGCTGCACGGCAGCCGCGGCGCGCTGCTGACCTCGATGGGCCGCAACGACGCCGGCATGGAATCGCTGCGCCAGGGCATCGCGATCACCGACGACCTGATCGCCGCCGAGCCCGACAACGCGCCGCTGCTGCGGCTGCGCGCCACGTTGTACAGCGAACTCGCGCACGGGCAGCAGAACGCCGGCCAGCACGAGGCCTTCCTGGCGTCGACCGAAGCGGCCACGCAGCAGCTCGAGGCGCTGCTTGCGCGCCAGCCCGGCGATGCGATCGCCGCCAACACGCTGGCCACCACCTACGGGCTGCGCGGCATGACGCTGCTCGGCCACGACCTGAAGCCCGACACCGCGCAGCGCGCGCTGCAGGCCTACGGCAAGGGCGCGGCGCTGCTGCAGCGCCTGGCCGACGCCAACCCGAACGACACCAAGCTGATGCGCACGCTGGCGATCCAGTACCACGGCATGGGCCGCTCGCTGGTGCGATTGAAGCAGCCGGCCAAGGCGCTGGAGCTGCACCGCCGGGCGATCGCGATGCTGGAGCGGCTGGCGCAGCAGGAGCCGAACAGCCCGCAGTTCAATGCCGACCGCGCCGGCGCCGCGGTGCGGCTCAGCGAGGCGCAGCTCGCCGCCGGCGACGTGCCGGGCAGCCGCAGCACGGCCGCCGCGGCGGTCGCCACCTTCGAGGCGCTGCCCGACGGCATCCGCCGCGACATCGTCACGCACTACCTGCACGGCCTCGCGTACTACCAGCTCGCCCAGGCGCTGCGCGCGCAAGGCGATCACGACGAGGCCTGCAGGCGCTACCGGCAGAGCCTGCCGCTGTTCGACGACGTCGCGCGCCTGCTCGACCCGACCGACATCGGCCCCGACGCGGCGCGCGCCGCGCTGCAGCGCTGCACCTGATGGAGCGCGCGCCGTCCGCCGTCACCGGCCAGCGTTTCGGTCCGTACCGGCTGGTCGCGCCGCTCGGCCGCGGCGGCATGGGCGAGGTCTGGCGCGCCGCGCGGGCCGACGGCCAGTACGAGCAGCAGGTCGCGATCAAGCTGGCGACGTCCGCCGGCGACGGGGCATCGCCCGACGCGCTGGAGCGCTTTCGCCGCGAGCAGCGCATCGTCGCCGGCCTCGACCACCCGCAGCTCGCGAAGCTGCTCGACGCCGGTGTCGCGGACACCGGCCAGCCCTACTTCGCGATGGCGCTGGTCGACGGCGAGCCGATCACGCGCCACTGCGAGCACGCGGGCCTGGCCCTGCCGGCGCGGCTGCGGCTGGTGCGCGAGGTCTGCGCGGTCGTGCACTACCTGCACCAGCAAGGCATCGTGCACGCCGACCTGAAGCCGGAGAACCTGCTGGTCGGTGCCGCCGGCGAGCTGCACCTGGTCGACTTCGGCATCGCGCGCCACATCGGCGAGCCGGCCGCGGCCGCGATGACGCTGTCGTGCGCCAGCCCGGAGCAGGTGCGCGGGCTGCCGCTGACGCCGGCCAGCGACGTCTATGCGCTCGGGCTGCTGCTGTACCGGCTGCTGGCCGGCCGCAGCCCGTACCGCGAGCAGGCGGCGCATGCGCTGGCGCACGAGGTCTGCGAGCGCGAGCCGCCGCCCACCGGCGCGCGCGCCGACCGCGACCTGGAGGCGGTGGTGCGCCGGGCGCTGCACAAGGAACCGGCGCAGCGCTATGCGTCGGCGCAGGCGCTGTCGGAAGAGCTGTTCCGCTGCCTCGAAGGCCTGCCGGTGCAGGCGCGCAGCGGCGGACTGCGCGGCCGCGTGCGCCGCTTCGTGCTGCGCCACCGCAGTGCGGTCGGCGCGGCGCTGCTGGCCAACCTGGCGCTGGCGGCCGGGCTCGCGCTGATGGTGCACGAGACGCAGCGCGCGCAGCACCAGCGGGCCCGCGCCGAGCAGCATTTCGCGAACGTTCGCGCGCTCGGCCGCGTGCTGATCTTCGACGTGCACGACGCGATCCAGAACCTGCCCGGCGCGACGCCGGCCCGCAAGCTGGTGGTCGAGCATGCGCTGCGCTACCTGAACGAGCTGAGCGACGACCCGTCGACCGATCCGTCGGAAGACGCCGGCCTGCGCACCGAGATCGCCGCCGGCTACCGCAAGGTCGGCGACATCCAGGGCCAGCCGTTCGGCGCCAACCTGGGCGACCCGGAAGGCGCGCGCCGCAGCTACCTGCGGGCGCGCGAGCTGCTGACGGCGGTGCTGGCCGCGGCCGTGCCGGGCAGCGCCCGCGACACCGCGCAGCGCGAGCTGGTGGTGGTGCACAAGCGGTTGGGCGCGCTGTCGGATTCGCTCGGCGAGCTGGCGGCGGCCGACGCCGCGCTGCGCGCCGGCATCGCGCTCGCGCAGGCGCTGGTCGACGCGCAGCCGGCGAACGGGGATTTCGCGTTGCTGCTGGCGGCGATGCACGGCCAGCTGAGCCAGCTGAAGTTCTACGCCGGCGATTTCCCGGCCTACCTGCAGGCCGCCGACGTCGAGTTCCGCGCGCTCAGCGAGATCGTCCGGCGCCAGCCGGACGACCGCGACGCGTTGATGAGCCTGTCGGTCTGGCACGACCTGCGCGGCCAGTACCTGGCGCAGCGCGACGACACGCTGGACAGCGGCCTGCAGGCGCTGCAGTCGTTCGAGGCCTCGATGCGGCTGAAGCAGCAGCTGCTCGACCGCGACCCGCACAACAGCAGCTACCTGCGCTACGTCGCGAGCGAGCACCTGAACCTGGGCGTCACGCTGCTGCGCGTCAAGCGGCCGGCGCAGGCGATCGCCGCGTACCGGCGCGGCGCGGCGCTGCTGGCCGAGCTGTCACGCCAGGACCCCGGCAACATGGACGCCCGCCAGGCGCTCGCGCTGGCCAGCAACAACCTGAGCGTCGCGCTGTACGACAGCGGCGACCTGCCGGGCAGTGCGCGCGCGGCGCGCGAGTCGATCGCGGTGTTCGAGTCGTTGTCGGAAGGCGCGCGGGCCGATGTCGCGGCGCTGCGCATCCAGGGCCGCAGCCACTTCCAGCTGGGCCGTGCGCTCGCGCGCAGCGCGCCGCGCGAGAGCTGCACGCACTACCGCCGCTCGCTGGCGATCCTGGCCGACCTGCAGGCGCGTGTCGGCCTCGCGCCAGGCCAGCTCGACCCGGCCGAGGTGCGCGCGGCGCTGGCACGCTGCCCGTAGCCCGGCGTGCGGGCGTCCGCACGCGCCGGGCGAGGCAATGCGAAGTACTGCACGCCCCGGCCCTGCCTCTCCGATCTCTCCCACCGCCCGCCCTCCGCGATTCACGAGGCAAATCAAGGGCTTGCCGCGCATCGCGGTCCGCCGCCCCGATCGCCGTCTGCCATGGCATGCCTCTCGCGATGTCTCACGTGGCCTGACCCACGGAGCACGACGCGATGGCAGAAACGAAGAAGGACCGCAGCCTGCAGGAAGTGAAGATCTTCGCGCGGGAGAACACGATCTGGGGCATCCCCAGCAAGCAGTTCATCGGCGCGGCGGTGCTGACGGTCGCGATGCTCACGCAGATCCCGTTCGTCTTCGCGTTCGCGATGGGCGGCCTGCTGTTCGGCGTGCTGTTCGCGATCTACAACGACGACCCGCGCGCGCTGCTGGCCTGGCAGCGCTCGGTGGGCCGCCCGGTCCGCTGGTCGGCCTGCCCACGCACGCCGCGCCGCGTCGTCATCGTCCCCTTCCACAAGTGAAAACCACAGGAGTGCCTTCCATGCGTGTCAAATCCTTCGTGCGGCCCATCGCCGGTCGCCTTGCTGCCCCGCTGTCCGGTCTCGTCCTGACCCTGCTCAGCGCCTCCGCCCATGCACAGGCCACCGCCGCCAACTTCGACAGCCTGCGCACCTTCCTGCAGGCCTTCGCGAACTTCATGACCGGCCCGTTCGGCAAGGCGGTGGTGGTGGTCTCGATCGTCGCGGCCTTCTGCACCTGGGTGTTCGCGCCGAAGGACGGCATCTTCGGCCCGGTGCTGCGGGTGGTGGTCGCCGGCATCGCGATCATGAACGCCGCGCTGTGGATCGCCCAGTTCGGCGGTGCCGGCAACATCACGCTGTAAGCGCGACGGACGCGAGCGGCCATGGGTGCCAGGGACAAGATCGGCTCGGTGCTGGACCTGCACACCGCCTACGGTGTGTACAACGGCTTCGTGCTCACCAAGACCGGCTCGCTGATCGGGGCCATCGAGCTGTCGGGGCGCGACCCCGACGGCATGGCCGCCATCGACCACCAGGGCATGACGCACATCGCCCGCGTGATCTACGGGGCGCTTCCGAAGGCGATCGCGGTCACGCAGTACTTCGCGCACTTCGAGGGCGCGCGGGTCTCGCTGCTGCGCCGCGAGCACCCGATCAGCGACCTCATGTCGAAGCAGCGCGAGGCCTTCCTGAACGGCCGCGACCTGTGCAACTCCCGGCTGGTGCATTACTTCGAGGTGCAGGCCGGCGAGAACTCGAACAAGCTCGACGTCGCCGGCCTCGTCAAGCACCTGGCGATGTCGCCGGTCAGCGGCGCGAGCCGGCGCATGGTGAAGCAGACGCTCGGCAAGGACGGCGCGCTGCTGTACCTCGCCGAGCAGCTGGAGCGCCAGTCGTGGATGCTGAAGGACGCGCTCGCGGTGCTGGTGGCCAAGTGGTCCGGCATCATGGGCGTCGAGCAGCTCGGCATCGACGAGCTGTGGGCGCACATGCGCTTCCTGGCCACGCTGCAGCCGCGCCGCCTCGACACCGCGCGCCACGAGACGCCGCCCGAGAGCAACTGGGACCACTTCCTGGCCAGCGGCGACGTGCGCCACCTGCGCGTGCACAACATGGACGTGCTGAAGATCGACGACGCCGAGCACCAGTACGTGAAGATCGGCGCCGTCAGCCGCCTCGGCAGCCCGGTGCGCGAGGGGCTGTGGGGCCATGGCGACGACTCGCCGGCACGGCTGCGCGGCAACTACCTGCTGATGCACCGCTTCACGCCGTTCAGCGAGTTCAAGCGCTCGATGCTGTTCCGCAACAAGCAGACCGAGCTGGAGCGCAGCGCAATCAGCCCGTGGGACGTGCTGCAGGGCCGCGAGCGCTCGCTGTACGAGAAGCAGGCGACGATGAAGCCGGTGATCGCCGACAAGATCGCCGAGCTCGGCGAGGCCGAGGCGCTGGACGAGACCTGGGGCCAGGGCCACAGCTTCGTCGCCGCGTTCAACCCCGACCCGGTGCAGCTGCGCGAGACCGTGCTGTCGCTGGACCGCGCCTGCTCCAACGTCGGCCTGTCGCTGGTGTGGGAGGGCGTCGACCTGCCCTACGCCTACCAGACGATGCAGCCCGGCGGCCAGCACAAGAGCATGCGCGACATGGTGCTCAACGGCACGCAGAGCGCCGCAGCGGCGCTGCTGTACCAGAGCGCGCTCGGCCAGCCCTGCGTCGAGGACCTCGGCGGCGAAGAGGCGCAGTACGTGCTCGAGAGCCGCGACGGCCGGCCGTTCTTCTTCAGCAACTTCATCGGCGGGCGCGCGATGCTGGTCGGGATCGGCCCGATCCGCAGCGGCAAGACCTTCCTGAAGAACACGCTGGCGACGCACTTCCTGAAGTACGGCGGCGTGATCCGCGCGATCGACATCGACCCCGGCACCGAGACGCTGGCGCAGGCCTTCGGCGCGGACGGCGGCATCTTCCGCGTCACCGCCGACGGCCGCCATGGGCTGAACCCGTTCGTCAACTACCAGGGTGCGAACGACCTCGGCTTCGTCGTGCACATGACCGAGCTGCTGGTCGAGATGATGCGGGCCAACGACGACCCGCTGCTGCAGCAGCTCGCGCACAACGAGCAGGAGTACCTGGACGGCGCGATCCGCAAGACACTGCTGCTGCCGACCTCGATGCGCACGCTCGATTCGCTGGTGGCCCACATGCCGATGCAGCTGGCGCAGAAGTTCACCCGCTGGACGCGCGGCACCGACCCGCAGATGGCCGGCCGCTACGCGCCGCTGTTCGGCGCCACCGTCGACTCGGCCGGCGGGCTGGACAAGCGCGTCGGCGTCTACAACCTGCAGGCGGTACGCGACGACGAGAACGCGATGCGCCCGCTGCTGCTGGAGCTGTTCTACCGCATCACCCGCACCTTCGAGGACCCGGCGAAGCGCGGCGTTCCGAAGGAGCTGCACGTCGACGAATGCCACCATGCGCTGCGGCTGAAGTCGTTCGCCGAATACCTGGTGGCCAAGGTGCGCACCTGGGGCAAGTGGGGCGCCGGCGTGCAGCTGTGGACGCAGTCGCCCGAGGAGCTGCTGCGCAGCGACAGCTGGGCCGCGGTGCGCAGCGCGGCCAGCACCTTCGTCTTCATGTCCGACCCGAAGATGGACGACGCGCTGTACCGCGAGACCTTCCCGTTCCTGCAGGCGGGCGAATGCGAGGCGATCCGCTCGCTGGTGCCGAAGCGCCAGGCCTTCCTGGTGCAGCAGGAGCTGGGCGTCGCGAAGATCGTCAACCTGGTGGTGGAGCCTGAGCAGTACGTGATGAACACCTCGCACCCGCGCGAGGCGGCGATCCGCACCGCGCTGATCGAGGAGCACGGCTACCAGCGCGGCATGCAGCTCACATTGGCCCGCTTCAAGGAAGAGGGGATCCTGTGATGCTGCCCCGGCTGCTGTTCGTCGCCGCGATGCTCGGCTGCTGCACCTGGGCGCGCGCATCCGGCGACCCGGAGATCGACGCGCTGGTGCGCGAGATCGAGGGGCTGCCGCCGCAGGCCTTCGAGCAGGACCCGCAGGGCTGGCAGGAGGTGCTGGAGCTGCTGGAGGCCTATGCCGCGCAGAACGGCAGCGCCAGGGCGGTGCGCCGCCCGGCGGCGGCGGCCGCGACCGGCGGCCCGGGCATGACGGCCGCGCAGCAGCGCGAGGCCTTCGGCCAGCTGCTGGCAGGCGTGCGCGAGCTGCCGGTCAGCGACCTGGCGAGCCTGATGGTGTCGGCCGGGCTCGCGCAGGTCGACCCGCCGCGCGGTCCGAACGAGGCGATCGATCCGCGCGCCGCGGTGCAGCTCGGCCGCTGGGCCGAGGCGGCGCGCGGCGTGCCGGCAGGCGCGCCGTCGTTCGCGGTGCTGCCGCTGTTCCAGCCGGATGCGTTGCGGCTGCTGGCGCGCCGCGTCGAGCTCGCGAACGCCGGCCAGCCGCGCGCGGCCGCGTTGAACGACACGATGCAGGCCAGCATCGCGACGCTGAGCCGCCGCGCCGACGAAGAAAGCCGCACGCTGCTCGAGCTGCGGCGCGCCGGCCAGGCCAGTGCACAGCGCCTGGGCGCGCTCGACGGGCTGATGCAGGCCGCCACCGCCGCGCCGCTGGCCGATCCCGCGGCCGAATCGGCCCAGCTGGCCGGCCTGCGCGGCACGCTGGCCGGCGTGCAGGCGCAGCAGACGCAGGCGCTGATGCAGCTCGGCGGGCCCGATTTCAGCGGCGGTGCCGCGCCGCTGGCGATGCCGCGCAGCGCGCTCGCGTCGCGCGCTGCGGCGTCGGCGCTGGCCGACGACCTGAAGCGCCGCATCGCCGCCGGCCAGGTGGTCGGCGACGAACCGCAGCGCCAGGCCGCGCAGCTCGGCCGCGACACGCTGGCGCTCGCGCTGCTCGATGCGCTGGCGCGCGAAGAGGCGGTCAAGGATGCGGCGCTGCGCTACGGCTGGCAGCTGCAGGCCCAGCTGCTGCAGACCGGCGCCGAGATGCGCCGCCTGGCCGACGCGGTGGAACGGGCGCCCGGCCATGCGGCGCTCTGAGCGCGCGGCGCTCGGCATCGTCGGCGCGCTGCTGCTCGCCGGCTGGGCGCTGCCGGCGCACGCCGCGTCGCTGCCGGCGCTGCACGAGGTGTTCCTGGTGTTCGACACCGTCACCGAGCAGATCACGCAGAAGATCGGCGACGCGCTCGGCACGCACGAGATCGAGATGGTCGTCAACGTGCTGTTCTCGGCGCTCGCGCTCGGGCTGTTCGTCTGGAAGTTCAGCGGCTACGCGCTGCGCGGCTTCGACCTGCTCGACATGATGGCGCTGATGATGACGCTGTTCTTCGTCTACCTGATCCTGAGCGCGTACAAGGCGATCTTCCCGGCCATCTTCGGCGCCGGCCGCTATGTGTCCGACGTGCTGGGCGCCGGCATCTCCGGCCGCGACCCGAAGGTGAGCCTGGCCGAGAACATCTTCGGCATGGTGGTGCAGGTCGACTTCCATTCGTCGTGCGACCTGTTCGACTGCCTGGGGCCCGGGATCATGTCGTGGATCGCGGCGATCTTCGCGTACATCATCGTGATCGCGCTCGGCATCGTCGCGACGCTGGTCGAGCTGTGGACGATGTGGGGCTTCCAGATCGCCTATGCGATCGGCTGGCTCACCGTCCCCTTCCTGCTGTTCGAGCGGCTGTCGTTCCTGTTCGACGGCTGGCTCAAGTTCTTCTTCGGCATGGTGGTCTACGTGATGGTCGCCAAGGTCAACCTGGCGCTGGTGCTGCTCGGGCTGGAGATCATGTTCGGCATTGCGCACGGCGGCGGCATCCCCGATTCGCAGACGGTCGACGTCGACGGCTTCTTCTCGATCGTCGGCATGCTGGTGTTCCTCGCGGTGGGCATCGCGACGCTGTACAGCACCGGCCGCTTCGCGTCGGCCATCGTGCAGAACGCGGCGGGCGGCGGCGTCGGCGACGTGGTGCAGCGGGCGGCCAGCGCCGCCGCCACCGCGGCCGGCGCGGTGATGGCGGTGGCGCTGTGAAGGCCGCCGGCATCGCCCGGCGGCTGGCCGCGCTCGCGCTGCTGCTGGCGACGCCGCTCGCGCATGCGGCGCTGAACGATGCGTTCAAGCGCATCGGCCAGTTCGAGGATGCGATCGTCGACCGCGTCAGCGCCGTCGTCTCGGGCGGCGCGATGCACTACGTCGCGACGCGGCTGTTCTTCGTGCTGGCGCTGGCGCTGTTCGTGCTGAAGTGCACCTCGTGGGCACTGCGCGGCTTCAAGCTCGGCGAGATGGTCGAGACCGCGGTGCAGATCATGTTCACCGGGTTGATGCTGAGCATGTTCACGACGGTGGTGCCGGCGATCTTCAACGCGGCGCTGTTCGTCGGCGCGGCGCTGCTGGCCGGCATCATGGGGCTGGGCGGCGGCACCGCGGCGGCGCTCAGCACGCCGGCCTCGCTGGTCGACATGCTGGTCACCTACGGCACGCAGATCTCGCCGAACTGCCACCTCGGGTGGAACCCGCTGAACATCCTCGACTGCGTGCGCGGCGGCGCGGTGCAGATCGTCGCGGCGCTCGCGATCTCGCTGCTGCTGGCCGGGCTGTGCGTCGCGGTGCTGCTGGTCGACGTGTGGGGCTTCTGGCTGTACGGCATCGCGCTCGCGACCGGGCCGGTGCTGCTGCCGTTCACGCTGTACAAGCGGCTGTCGTTCCTGTTCGAAGGCTGGCTGCGCTTCTTCTTCGGCGCGGTCATCTACCTGATCCTCGCGCGCGTCAACCTCGCGCTGGTGGTGGTCGCGTTGATGACCTACTGGGGCTCGACCGCGGCCGCGCTGAGCGGCGGCGGCTTCACGCCGCCGACGCTGGCGCCGATCGACGACGTGACGCAGGTGCTCGGGCTGATGCTGTTCGCCGGCGTCGGCATCTTCACGCTGCTGGCCACCGGCCGCTTCGCGAACGCGGTGGTGGCCGGGGCCGCGGCCGGCGGCATCAACTTCGGGCAGATGGCGCGCACCGTGACGCGCTGGGTGACGCGGTGAAACGGCGGCCGTGGCTGCCATGGCTCGGGGCGGGCGCGCTGCTGCTGTGCGCCGCGCTGCCGGCGCAGGCCGCGCCGCCGGCCGACATGCCATGGCTGCACGACATCTTCGTCACGCTGCGCGAGGCCGACGACGCGATGACGGCGCATGTGTCGGCGGCGCTGACGTCCGAGCGCATCGGCATGGTGGTGCACGTGCTGTTCGCGTCGCTGTCGCTGTTCCTGTTCGTCTGGAAGTTCATCGGCTTCGCGCTGCGCGGCTTCGACATCGTCGACCTGCTGGAACTGAGCTTCACGGTCGGCTTCGTCTACCTGCTGCTGACCGGCTACCGCGGTCTGATGCCGGCGATCGCCGCGGCGACGCGCTTCGTCGGCGACCACCTGGGCGGCAGCATCGCCGGCATCGGCACCGACCGCACGCTCGCCGAGGAGATCTTCACGACGGTGCTGCAGCTGAGCCTGCACCCGGTGTGCGACGGCCTGATGGACTGCATCACGAACCGGGCCTACGCGATCTTCACGACGATGGTCGCGAGCCTGGCGATCCTGTTCCTCGGCGCGGTCGCGACGGTGGTGGAGCTGTGGATGCAGTGGTGCTTCGAGATCGCGTTCGGCCTCGGCTGGTTCACGATCCCGTTCCTGCTGTTCCGCAAGCTGTCGTTCCTGTTCGACGGCTGGCTGAAGCTGTTCTTCAACGTGATGATGTACGACCTGATCGCGAAGGTGACGCTGTCGATGGTGCTGCTCGGCTTTCGCGCGATGAGCGCCAGCGCGACCGGCTCGATGGGCGCGACGATCGACGTGCACGGCCCCTACGACCTGGTCGCGCTGTTCCTGTTCCTGGTGCTCGGGATGCTGGCGATGGCCTGCACCGGGCGCTTCGCGACCTCGGTGGTGGCGGGGATGTCGGGCACCGGCGGGCTGCTGCAGGACGTGGCGCGCACCGCCGCGCGGTCGGCGGGCGGGCGCTGAGCGCCGGCGCCGTGCGGGCGGCCACCCAGGCCGGCCGGGCCAGTGCGTGAAGCCGCACGCCGGCGCGGCGCCGGCCGAGGCAAATCAAGCACTTGGCGACGCGCCGCGCTGGCACGCGGCTGGCGAACGGTCCGGGCATCGACGACCTCTCACAGGAGATCCCATGGCGCTTTCGCTTGCCCACCGGTTTTTTCAACGATTGGCGCGCATCGTTGCGCTGCTGTCCCTGGCGGCGCTGCCGCAGTTCGCGTCCGCGTTCGCGTGCGGCGCGCCGCCGTCGGCCTACATCGACGGCCAGCGCGGCGGCTTCACCGACTTCACCGATTCGACCGGCTTCCCGATCTTCAACAAGGAGCACTGCTACGGCAACCCGATCTTCAGCACCAACGGGCACGACACCTACACCAGCAACCCGTTCAACAACCGCACGATGACCAACAGCGGCTTCGGCTACCAGTGCACCGAGTTCCCGCAGCGCTACTACATCTTCCGCTTCCACAAGCGGCTGGTGGTGCCGTCGGCGGCCGACCTGTGCACCTTCAACCTGCCGCAGGGCGTGTCGCGCTTCAAGCCCGGCCAGGGCACGCCGGTGCCGGGCGACATCTTCGTGTTCGGCCGCGGCATGTGCGGCGCGAGCCCGGAGCACGGCCATGTGTCGATCGTCACCAAGGTCTACAACCCGGGCTCGATCCAGATCGCGCAGCAGAACATGCGCAGCGAGCGCTCGACCATCGCCAACGTGAAGACCAGCTGCGGCTGCGGCTTCCTGCATGCCGAGGACAACCTGGCGGCCAACATGCCGTGGACCGACACGCCGAGCGATGCGTGGGACCCCGACAACTTTCCGTGGGACGACCGGCCGATGGACACCAACGGCGGCAGCCTGATCGGCGACCCGGCGGACATGTGCACCTGCCGGTCGGACGACCCGACGCAGATCTGGCCCTTGTGCTGCAAGTTCCCGAAGGAGAAATGACCGCCCCTCGCCCGGTGGGTACACCGGTCGATCCCCCGAGGGGATCCGGGCCGGCTTGGGGCGGCCCGGCGCTCGGCCCGGCGCTCCGTCCGCCTCCCGGTCATTCGAAGATGGCGGTCGCCTGCGGCACGCCTTCGCGGACCCAGGCGCGGTACATGCCCTGCGAGTTGAACGGCATCGCGAGGCTGCCGTCGGCGCCGAGCGCGACCAGGCCGCCGCGACCGCCCAGCGGCTCCAGCGACTGCAGCATCGCGCCCTGCGCCGCCGCGCCGACCGCCTGCCCGAGGTAGCGCATCCGCGCATGGATGTCGTGCGCCAGGCAGGCGCGGATGAAGTGCTCGCCGCTGCCGGTGCACGACACCGCACAGCTCGCATCGTTCGCATAGACGCCGGCGCCGACGAGCGGCGAATCGCCGATGCGGCCCGGCGCCTTGTTCGTCATGCCGCCGGTCGACGTGGCCGCCGCCAGGTGCCCCTGCCGGTCGAGCGCAACCGCGCCGACCGTGCCGAACCGCGGCGCGTCGGGCGACAGCGGCACCGGGTCGTCGGCCAGCGCCGCCGCGTCATGGTCGAGCGCCGTCGCACCGGCCGCCTGCATGCGCAGGCGCCGCCATTGCGCGAGCCGCTGCGGGGTCGAGAAATAGCCGGGATCGACCATCGCCAGGCCGCGCGCTTCGGCAAAGCGATCGGCTCCGTCGGCCCCCAGCAGCACGCTGCCGCCGTCGCGCAGCAGCTCGCGCGCCGCCTGCACCGGGTTGCGGGTGCGCTGCACGCCGGCCACCGCGCCGGCCGCCAGCGTGTGGCCGTCCATCACGCCGGCGTCCAGCGCATGGCGGGCATCCGCATCGAACACCGCGCCATGGCCGGCATTGAACAACGGGTTGTCTTCGAGCGCGCACACCGCGGCCACCACCGCATCGAGCGCGCTGCCGCCGCGCGCCAGCACCGCCTGCCCGGCCGACAGCGCGGCGCGCAGCCCGGCGTGGTATGGCAGCTCGGCCTGCCGCATGTCGCGCGCGGGAGCGCGGGCGATGGTGCCGGCACCGCCATGCAGCGCGAGAACGTAGCTCCGCTCCATGCTCAGTGCGCCATCAGCTGGCCGAGGAAGGCGCGCGTGCGCTCGTTCTGCGGCTGGTCGAAGAAACGCGCGGTCGGCTGCAGCTCGACGATGCGCCCGGCTTCCATGAAGGCGACGCGGTCGGCCACCCGCCGCGCAAAGCCCATCTCGTGCGTGACGACGATCATCGTCATGCCGTCGCGCGCCAGCGCCTGCATCGTCTCGAGCACCTCGCCGACCATCTCGGGGTCCAGCGCCGAGGTCGGCTCGTCGAACAGCATCAGCCGCGGCTTCAGCGCCAGCGCCCGCGCGATCGCGACGCGCTGCTGCTGCCCGCCCGACAGCTGGCCGGGGAACTTGTCCGCCTGCTCGGCGATGCGCACCCGCGCGAGCAGGGCCTGCGCCTGCGCCCGCGAGGTCGACGCCGCCTCGCGCTGCACCAGCTGCGGCGCGAGCATCACGTTGTCGATCACGCTCAGGTGCGGGAACAGGTTGAACTGCTGGAACACCATGCCGATGCCCAGCCGTGCGCGCGCCGCGTCGCGCGAATCGTCGAGCAGCGTGCCGTCGAACACGATGCGGCCGCGCTCGGGCCGCTCGATCGCGTTGATGCAGCGGATCAGCGTCGACTTGCCCGAGCCGGACGGGCCGCAGACCACGAGCTTCTCGCCCTCGGCCATCTGCAGGTCGCAACCGGCCAGCGCATGGAACGCGCCGAACCATTTGTGGAGGCCCGAGATCTCGAGCAGCGGAGTGGATGCAGTCATCAGGTTCACCTCACGGCATGGCGGCGGTCGAGCCAGCGGCCGTACTGCGCGATCGACAGGCCGATCAGCAGGTACACCGCACCGACCATCGCGTACATCTCGACGAAGAAGGGTTGCCACTGCGGATCGCCCATCGCCAGCCGCAGCGTGCCGGTCAGGTCGTAGACGTTGACGATCGCGACCAGCGACGTGTCTTTCACCGCGCCGATGAAGTGGCTCATGGTCGGTGCGATCGTCACCCGCAGCGCCTGCGGCAGCACGATGTGGCGCAGCCGCTGCCAGCGCGACAGCCCGAGCGCATGCGCCGCCTCCAGCTGGCCGCGCGGCACCGCCTGCAGCCCGCCGCGGAAGATCTCGGCCAGGTAGGCGGCGCCGAACAGCGTCAGGCAGGCGGCGATGCGCAGCATCGGGTCGAGCCGCCAGGCCGGCGGCAGCAGCAGCGGCAGCACGAAGGCGCCGAAGAACAGCAGCGTGATCAGCGGCACGCCGCGCACGGCCTCGATGTACGCGCCGCACAGCCAGCGCAGCAGCGGCAGCGGCGAACGCCGGCCGAGCGCCAGCCCGATGCCCAGCGGCACCCCCAGCAGGCAGCCGGTGACGGCCAGCAGCAGCGTCAGCGGCAGCCCGCCCCACAGGTCGCTGCCGACCGGTGCGAGCCCGGCCACGCCGCCGGCCATCAGCACGCCGAACAGCAGCAACGTGGCGGCCAGCAGCGCGACACCGACACGGCCGAACAGCCGCGGGTGCGCCGCACCGCACACGCCGGCCAGCAGCAGCGCGCTGCCGAGCACCGGCCGCCACTGCTCGCCGGGCGGGAAGCGGCCCAGCAGCACCAGCCGCGCCTTCTCGCTGACCACGCCCCAGCACGCACCGGCGACGGCACGGCAGGCTTCGGGGTCGGGCTGCACGACGGCATCGAGCACCGCCCAGCGCAGCAGCTGCCAAGCGCCCCAGCCCAGCACGAGCAGCAGCGCGGTCGACACCAGTGCCGACGGCAGGTCGGAGAACAGCGCGCTGCGCAGCCGCTGCAGTACCGAGGCCTGCGCCGGGCGATCGAGATCGAGGGTCGCGTCCATCTAGCGCTCCTTGAGTTGCACGACAGCATTGACCGCGCCCATCGCCAGCGCGATCAACAGGTTCAGCAGCAGGTAGACCGACGCGATGATCGCGATGCATTCGATCGCCTGGCCGTTCTGGTTCAGCGAGGTGGTCGCGACCGAGACCAGGTCGGGGTAGCCGATCGCGACCGCGAGCGACGAGTTCTTGACGGTGTTCATCACCAGGCTCGCGAATGGCGGCACGATGACCCGCAGCGCCTGCGGCACGATGACGCGGCGCAGCGTCTGCGCGCGGGTCAGCCCGAGCGCCTGCGCCGCCTCCCACTGGCCGCGCGGCACCGCCTGCAGCCCGGCGCGCACGACCTCGGCGCCATAGGCGCCGGCGTACACCGTCAGCGCACCGACCAGCGCCAGCCACTCGGGGCTGAGCGTCGCGCCGCCGGTCACGCCGAAGCTGCCGAGCACCGGCCGGTCCCAGCTGCCGGGCTGCAGCAGCCACAGCGCGGCGACCAGCACCGGCGCCAGCGGCCAGGCCGCGGCGCGCCGGCCGAGCAGCCGCCAGGTCGTCCACGGCAGCAGCAGGCTCAGCGCGAGCAGGCCGGCCGCCAGCAGCGCATCGAGCTGCGGCACCGCCACCGCGAGCCCGCCCTTGCTGAGGAAGACCAGGCCGCTCCACTGCATCGGCGCCTCGGGCGCCGGCAGCAGCATCGTCAGCGCGAAGTACCACAGCAGCACCTGCACCAGCAGCGGCACGTTGCGCACCAGGTCGACGTAGGCGATCGCGCTCCAGCGCAGCAGCGCGTGCCGGCTGAGCTGCGCGATGCCGACCGCGAAGCCGAGCACGCTGACCAGCAGTACCGCCGGCAGCGCGGCGCGCAGCGTGTTGGCGATGCCGGCCGCGAACGCGCGGGCATAGGTGTCGCCGGCGTCGTAGGGCACCAGGCCTTCGGAGATCGCGAAGCCGGCGCTGTCGTCGAGGAAGCCGAAGCCCGACGCGACGTGCCGCGCAGCCAGGTTCTGCGCCGCGTTGTGCGCCAGCCAGCCGCCGAGCGCCAGCACGGCCAGCAGCGCGACGACCTGCAGCGCCAGGGCCTGCCAACGCAGCGGCGCGCGCGGCGCGTCATCCGCCGGCACGGCGCTCGCTTCGGGCGCGGCCATCAGGGGTCCCAGGGGTGGGAAGGTGGCGGACATCGCGACCCTCAGCGCAGCGGCGGCGACATCAGCAGGCCGCCTTGCGTCCACAGGCTGTTGCGCCCGCGCGGCAGCTTGACCGGCGAGCGCGCGCCGAGGTTGCGCTCGAAGCTCTCGCCGAAGTTGCCGACCTGCTTGACGATGCGGTAGCTCCAGTCCTTGTCGAGCCCGAGGAAGCGGCCGAGGTCGTCGCCGCTGCCGGCGAAGCGGCGGATCGCCGGGTCGCTGCTCGACGCCTTCAGCCCGTCGATGTTGGCCGACGTGATCGCGAGCTCCTCGGCTTCGATCATCGCGTTCAGCGTCCATTTCGCGATCGCGAACCATTCGTCGTCGCCGCGCCGTACCGCCGGGCCGACCGGCTCCTTCGAGACCAGCTCGGGCAGGATCACGTAGTCGTCCGGGTTCTTCAGGTGCGTGGCCTTCAGCACCGCGAGCGCGCCGCTGTCGCCGGTGAAGGCCTGGCAGCGGCCGCTCGCGAAGGCCTGCTGCGCCGCTTCGGCCTGGTCGAACACGACCGCCTTGTACGGGATCTTGTGCGCGCGGAAATAGTCGGCCAGGTTCTTCTCGGTGGTGGTGCCGGCGTCGACGCAGATGGTGGCGCCGCCCAGCTGCTTCACGCTCGCGAGGCCGGGCTTCTTCTTCGCGATGAAAGCCTGGCCGTCGTAGAAGTTGATGCCGACCCAGGCGAGGCCGAGCGACGCGTCGCGGGTGAAGGTCCAGGTGGTGTTGCGCGACAGCACGTCGATCTCGCCGCTCTGCAGCGCGGTGATGCGCGTCTGCCCGCTGGTCGGCACGTACTTCACCTTCGCGGCGTCGCCGAGCACCGCGGCCGCCAGCGCCCGGCAGTAGTCGATGTCGAGCCCGCTCCATTGGCCGCTGCCGTCGGCCAGCGCGAAACCGGCGCGGCCGGTGTGCACGCCGCAGGCGACGACGCCTTTCTGCTTGATGCCGTCGAGCACCTTGCCGGCCTGCGCGGCCATCGGCAGCGCGAGGCCGGCGCAGAGCGTGGCACGGCGGAGGACCAGGGACACCATCGGCGACACGAATGGGGCGGCGTACTGCTTCATATCTCGTCCTTGTTGCTGCGAGAGGATTGGCCGGGAGATTGGCGGGGGAATTGGGCGTCGGTGGTGAGGTGCGACAGCACCGATTCGGACAGCTCGCGCGCGATGCGCAGGCCGTCGGGGTTGAGCCGCATCACCGCGGCGACCAGGGCTTCCATCACCGCCAGCGCGCCGAGCGCGGAGCTCGGCAGCACCGCGTGCTGCGCCGGCGCGAGCAGCAGCGTGTCGGCCATCGTCGCGAGCGGCGCGGTGGGGCTGTCGGTGATCGCGATGACGTGGGCACCGCGCTTGCGCGCGAACTCGGCCAGTCGCACGGTGGCGATCGAATAGCGCGGCAGCGAGAGCGCGATCAGCAGGTCGGTGTCGCCGCAGCGGGCCAGGCGGCGTGCCGCGACTTCGGTGCCGCCGCTGCCGGCGATGGCCCACACCTGCGGCAGGTAGGGCATCAGCACGTGGGCACCGTAGCCGGCGACGAAGCTGCTGGTGCCGAGGCCGAGCAGCCAGACGTTGCGCGCCTTCAGCAGGCGGCCGGCGGCGCGCTGGATCTGCGGGACGCTGGCGGCCTGCGCGAGGGCGTCACCGTCGATCGGGGCGTCGCCGGTCTTCGCCCTGCCGGCCTTGCCGGTCTTCGGCGAGCGACCGGTGGCGCCGTTGCGCGCGCCGTCGAGCTTGCGCACCGGGTCGACCACCGATTCGAGCTCGCGGCCGAGCTGGCTCTTCAGGTGCGTGAAGCCTTCGAAGCCGGCCGCGACCGAGAAGCGGTTGATCGCCGCGACCGAGGTGCCGGTCAGCGACGCGATCTCGTCGGCGCTGCACGACAGCGTCTGGATCGGGTGCGCCGCCATCCAGTGGCCGACCCGCGCCAGCGACGGCGAGGCCTGTTGCGCCGCGGCGGCGATGCGCTGCTGCGCGGAAGCTTGTGAGGACGATGACGACGGCATGAATGAATGATGACATTCACTTTGTCATTTGTAAATCATTTCATTCACTCAGGAGTTTCC
The DNA here is from genome assembly GCF_012275445.1 of Rhizobacter sp. SG703. Classification (GTDB taxonomy): domain Bacteria; phylum Pseudomonadota; class Gammaproteobacteria; order Burkholderiales; family Burkholderiaceae_C; genus Rhizobacter. The sequence continues at coordinate 134,039 of NZ_JAAZQK010000006.1, forward strand.
CTGAATGCGCGACCCAAAAGGAAACCGGGAGACAGTGCAGAAGCACTGTCCCCCGGTCGTGGTGCGGACGTGATGAAGCGTGTCGAACCGCGGAACTACGCGGCGAGCAGGATCCTGCTCACCTCGTCGTACCGTGCCCGGGCGTCGTCACCGTAGATGGCGATCCCGAGAGTGCGACCGGTCTTGAACCAGCCCCACAGGTAGGCGACAGCGCCGCCCGTGGAGTCCAGCTCGTGACCGGTGTTCTTCAGCCGGTCGAGCGCCTGCGTGAGCGACAGCCTCGGGTTCACCTGGGTCTCCCGGATCAGGAAGACCTTGTCGAATCCGAACTGCACGCGCAGGTACTCCGGCACCGACGAGCCGTTGACGCGGAGGTTGAACTCCGTGACACGCCCCGTCAGACCGTTGACGCGGAAGTCGATCCCGAAGAAGCCGCGCAGCCCGAGGGCCACCAGCTTCTGCGCGATCGCGTGAGTCAGCGGGCCCCAGTTGTCCGAAGACGTCTCGTTGCCCGCGTGGTGACCGTTGATCACCACCTGCTCGGTCGTCGCCAGGAAGCGCAACGTACCGTCGAACTCGGCGAAGTACTGGTTCGAGTAGTCGTCGCCGGGGACGTGCTCCTGCACCTGGAACGCCTCGTCGCGCCGCTGGAAGCGACGGACGGTGGCGTCCAGATCGGCACGCCCGACGGGACCCTCGACGTTGATTCCGCCGGTGGTCTCGACGGTGCGCTTGAACCACACCGAGTCCATGTCCTGCGGGATGTCGACGGTGTCTCCGGGCCGGAACACCAGGGACCTCGGGATCAGACCCGAGAACCCCCAGTCCTTCATGACACCGGGGAACTTCGACTTCATCGACGCGGCCTCGATCACCTTCTGCCAGTCCCGGGCCCAGTCGAGCTCCCGGACGTTCGGCGGAGCGTACGCGCGCTCGAACATGCAGGGCACGTACGTTTCGCGGCGCAGCATCGGAACCGCGCCCTGATTCCAGACGACGTTGGTCGTCGGGTTCAGGCCGCAGCGCCGCAGGTGGGCGATGGCCGGGCGGAACAGGGACCTGACGCTCGGGTCCAGCTGGATCCGGTCGCCGTTGGTGGAGATGGCGAGGTACTGCGTTCCGCCACCCTTCATGCGCTCCGGGTTGTCGCTCTGGAACCCCTGTCCCAGATACCCGTTGAGCAGTGCTCGTGCACCCTTCATGTTCCCTCTTCTCGTCCGTGAAGCGGCAACCACCCAGAGGGCGGATGCCACTTCAACCGTGCGCACCCCAATCGGGGTTCGCCTGCCGGGTGTAGGGCAGGCCACGAGCGTGTCAAGACCAAGTGTGGAAAAGGAAGAAGCGCCGGACGATCGAGCAGCGAGAGCTGCAGGACCGAACCGACGCTTCCGGGGTCGCGATGCGGCGCGCCAGGTGGACGACCACCCGGCGCGACCGCATCGCATCCGATTCAGGCCGACGTGCTACTGCACACCGGCGCCTTCATCGGGATTCTTCTTGGTGGTCGTCAGCAACCAGCCGGCCCACATCGCGACCGGGACCAGCAGCAATGCCTTGATCTGCACGGGCCCGGGAACGTCGTGGAACAGCCAGATGTCGAGCGCGGCGCCGAACATCACCTGGAAGCCGCGCAGCGTGTTGAGCCGCGCGACGGTGATGCCGGTGCCTTCACTGGTGACGTAGGCGAGCTGCATCGCGAGTTGCTGCAACAGCGAGAACCCCGCGACACCGAGGACCAGCAGCACCCCCAGCAGCGACGACGGAACGGCGGCCCGCTCCAGCGACACCACCGGTGCCGCCGTGAACCACAGCGGCACCGCCAGCACCGCGGCGGGACCGTTCTGCCACAGCGCCTGGGTGAGCTTGCTTTCCTTGCGCCCGTCGCCGGCCGCCGCGTCCTTCTTCGACACGTCATCGGTCAGGTAGTGCAGCACGGTCGTGAACAACCCGCTGCCCAGCATGTACGCGATGCCGTGCCAGATCGAGCCTTCGGCCTTCGGAGCTTCCGAAGCCAGCAGGCTGGCCGCGATGGCGTAGATCGCCGGAGCGACCCACGCCGACGCATTGATCCGGTCGTGCTTGCCGAAACGGGAGAGGGTCCCGCCGACCAGCAACGTCCAGACCGGCACCACAGCCATCGACACCGCCGACTGCAGCTGCCCCGCCATCTCGACCGACGCGAACAGGATGCAGACCGTCTGACCGGTCTGCGTGATCGCCTGCCCCACCCGGTTGACCAGGTAGTGCGGGCGGAACACATCCAGCGACCGCTGCCGCCGAGCCCTCGCGAATGCCACCACGAGCACCGCCAGGAACACGCCCTGGAAGCGCACGGCCAGCACCGTCGAGTCGCTCGCGAGCGACAGCACGCCGATCGCGCGGCTGGACGTCTGCACGGCTTGGACACCCGCGCAGTACAGGACGAAGAACATCCCCGCGATCAGGACCTTGCGGCCCAGCAGTCCACTCAAGACTGCCACCTCCTCCATGTCACGCGAGCCGGAGTTTCCGGACCCGCAGATTCCCGCGTGAGGTGCGGCGACCTTCCGCCTTTCACGCGTGCGGAATCGCCCGCTGGGTCTAGGGCGGCGCGCGCGCTTGTCAAGGCCGGCCCGGGGCTTGCACTGCATTCCCGGTTCATCACCGCGAGGCACACCGACCATGACACCTCCCACCTCCTCCACTGCACGGCGCGACACGATGCGCTGGGTCCCGGTCCCCGAAGAGCTCTTCCAGGCCACGCTGAAGCTGCGCATGCAGGTGCAGAAGCAGCTGCAGATGCGCCCCGACCTGTCGGTGGTCGTGGGCGCGATGCTGGCGCGCGCGCTGGAGACCGACGCCCTCGCCGACGCGGTGACGCGCCATGCGCTCGCGCAGCTTCAACGCAGCGTCGAGAGCGCCGGCCAGCCATGAAGCGGCTCATCCACGGTGTGTGGCGCGGCGCACGCCCGACGGCACCGAGCGCGGCGTGCCGCACAGCGCGCCGCCGCGCTGCCCGGTGCAGCCGCGCTTGCCGCGGTGGCACGGCCATTGCGCAACACAGCCGCCACTGACAGGAGTGCCGATGATGAAGATTCCGCTGCGCTTCCACCCGCTCGCGCGTTCGCCGCAACTCACCGCGCTGCTGCGCTGGTGCGTGGTCGGTCTCGTGTGTGCGCTGCTGCTGCTCGCGATGCTGCCGCAACCGGTGCTCGCCGCCGGCGCGCCGCCCGGAGCCGCCTACCGGCTGAAGGTCGGCACGCTGGTCGAGTTCGACCCGCGCAGCGGCACCGTCGGCGATGCGATCAAGTCGCTGCTGGAGCCGGTGCAGTACCGCATCACCTACCGCACCGTCGACCCGGTCGACAGCGCCGCGGTGTTGCAGCGTCGCATCCCGGCGATCGCCGCGCATGCCGGGGTGATGAGCATCGAGCAGGCCTTGCTGCTGCTGATCGGCGAAGACAACCGGCTGGTCGTCGACCACGTGAACCGGCTGGTCGCGGTGGAACGCCTGCCCTACGACGCGAAGGAGACGCCATGATGCTGGCTGCCCGCTGCCTGCTGTCCGCCCTGCTGGCGCTGCTGACGGCCTGCGCCGCGACCCCGCGCCAGGCAGGTCACGCCACGCCGAACCCGCGCATCGTCGAGCGCGACCTGGGCGCCGACGCGCTCACCAGCACCGATGAGCGCAAGCCCGCCGCCACGCGCTGACGCGTCGGCACGCCGCGATGCGGCGCTGCCGACGCTGATGACGCTGTACATGCGCGAGGTGCGCCGCTTCGCGCGGCTGCTGCCGCAGCACGAATCGGAGCTGCTGGCCGGTATCGACCGCGGCGACGGCGACGCCCGCGACGCGCTGATCTGCCACCACCTCGGCTTCGTGATCTCGATGGCGCGCGGCTTCTCGAACCGCGGGCTGGAGCTGCTCGACCTGATCGAGGAAGGCAATGTCGGCATGCTGGTCGCGCTGCAGAAGTTCGAGTCCGCGCGCGGGCTGCGCTTCTCGACCTATGCCGGCTTCTGGATCCGGCATCACCTGCAGACGGCCCTCGCGATGCAGGTGCCGATCGTGCGGCCGCCGCTGCGGCTGCAGATGGCGCACGACGCGGCACCGGTGACGCCGGTGCCGATGGACGACGAGGACGTCGAGCAGCAGCTGTCGGACGCCGGCTTCAGCGAGCGCGACGTGGCCGACGAGGTGGCCGAGCAGCGCGATGCGCCGCGGCTGGCGGAGTTGCTGCGGGCGCAGGTGGCGCAGCTGCCGCAACGGCAGCGCGACATCATCGTCGCGCGCTTCGGGCTGGACGGTGGCGATGAATGCACGCTGCAGCAGTTGAGCAGCGAGCGCGGCGTGACGCGCGAGCGGATCCGGCAGTTGCAGGTGACGGCGCTGCAGACGCTGCGCGAGGCGCTGGAGAGCGCGGGGGTCACACGGGATGTTGCGTTGATGTGATGGCACGCTGCGGAGCCAACCCTTCGACACGGGCCCTCGACAAGCTCGGTCCCTGCTCAGGGCGAACGGGTTTTTCCCGTTGCTCAGGACGAACGGTTTTTTCCAGTCCAGGCTGAGCCCCTCCCCGTCCAGGCTGAGCCTCTCCCCGTCCAGGCTGAGCCTCTCCCCGTTCGGGCCGAGCCCCTCCCCGTTCGGGCTGAGCCCTTCCCCGTTCGGGCTGAGCCTGTCGAAGCCCTGGCCGCCGTGCGCCGTCTATACCGCAGCGAAATCGGACTGCGTCATCGGCGCGAAGCCCGACACCGCCGGCCCGTCGCCGCGGTAGGCCTGCGGATCCACGCTGAAGCGCGTCAGCTTGTCGTACAGCGTCTTGCGCGGCACATGCAGCACCTCGCAGGCCCGCGTCACCGAGCCCCCGCACATGCGCAGGCACTGCTCGATCACCGTGCGCTCGAACGACGCCACCAGCTGCGGCAGCGACTGCTGCGGCGCGTCGTCCCCGCCCGCCAGCTCCGGCATGCCCAGCACGTGGCGCTCCACCGCATTGCGCAGCTCGCGCACGTTGCCGGGCCAGTCGCGCACCATCAGCCGGCAGACGAATTCGATGTCGAGCTCGGCATCGGTCAACCCGTGGTGCTCGGCCGCCTCCAGCGCGAACGCATGCGCCAGCAGCGGGATGTCGTCGCGCCGCTCGCGCAGCGGCGGCAGCGACAGCTCGATCACGTTGATGCGGTAGTACAGGTCGATGCGGAAGCGCCCGGCGCGCGACAGCTCCAGCAGGTCGTCCTTGGTCGCTGCGACCACGCGGCAGCTCAGCCGCACCGGCTCGTTGCCGCCGACGCGCTCGATCGTGCGCTGCTGCAGCGCGCGCAGCAGCTTCACCTGCATCGCCATCGGCATGCTCTCGATCTCGTCGAGGAACACCGTGCCGCCGGCCGCGTACTCCAGCTTGCCGATGCGCCGCTTGGTCGCGCCGGTGAACGCGCCGGCCTCGTGGCCGAACAGCTCGCTCTCGAAGATGTTCTCGGGGATCGCGCCGCAGTTGATCGCGACGAAGCGCTTGTCGGCGCGCGGCCCGTAGTCGTGCAGGCAGCGCGCGACCACCTCCTTGCCGCAGCCGGTCTCGGCCTTCACCAGCACGTCGGTGTCGACGCGCGCAAGCCGCAGCAGCACCTGGCGCAGCTTGCCGACCGCCGGGTGGTTGCCGCGCAGCACCTCCTGGATCGGCACGATGCCTCGCCTTCCCTGCACCGGCGCCAGCTCGCCGTCGTTCAGCAACTCGGCCGCGCGCGTCTGCAGCGTCAACTCGCGCGAGCGGATCGCCTGCCGGCAGGCGGTGGCCAGGCGCGGCAGCCGGTCGGGCGCCAGCACGTCGCGCGCGCCGCGGTGCACCGCCTCGACCGCGGTCGCGGTGTCTTCCTGGTCGCTCAACGCGATCACGGTGAGCTGCGGGTCCATCGCATGGCACTGCGACAGCAGCTCCATGCCTTCATGCACGCCGGGCAGGCGCAAGTCGGTGACCACCACGCCGGCCGCGCCCGACGCGATCAGCGTCAGCAGGTCCTCCGCGTTGGACACCGCGTGCACGTCGAGGCCACCGTCACGCAAATGGGCCGCGAGTTGTGCGCGGGTGCTGCCGAACAAGTGAAGCAATGCGACTTTCATGATGGGGTCTAGCGTAGTGATCTGCGGCCGGCGCGCAAGCTACGAGAACTCGTAGGGTCCATGCAAATCGCGCCAACGCCCTCGGATCCGGCAGCTCGCCGTGCGTGCGGATTGCCGCCAGCACCGCCGCATGCCTTGCGGCATCGCGCACAGTCGCGGCGCGATCGATGCGGCCCGCGACGGCGCCGAGAGAAGGCCTAACTGCTTGGCGCGATTGAGATTTCGCGCTGCGCGACGGCGCGCTGCCGAAGCTGGCATCGGGGTTGCGCTGTTCACGGCACGACCGCCCGCGAGACCACCACCATGACGCCTCTGCCGAAGAAGCCCCGATCACCGACGGACAGCGTGCGTGCCGGCGGGCCGCGGCCCGCCCACGACACCGAGCAGGGACTGATTCCCGATGCGGTGATCACGAAGCTGCGCGCGCAGTCGCGCTTCGACCTGCTGGCCGCCGCGTCGGCCGACCGCGCGCGCTGGTTCGTCGCGTTCCTGCTGCTGGGGGGCATCACGCTGTTCTCGGCCATCGGCTGGTACACCGCCGACCAGCGCTTCGCGTCGAACGTGCGGGTGGCCTGGGTCAAGCTGGACCCGTCAGGCGCGTACACGGTGGAGTTCGCCGACCAGGCGCGGCCGGTCGAGTTCTTCCAGACCACGCTCGAATCGAAGCTCAGCGAATTCGTCGAGAAGCGCTACCGCAAGAATGCCGCGACCATCACCGGCGACTACCGCTTCGTCGGCTTCTTCCTGTCGCCCAAGCTCGTGGCGCAGTTCCTCGGCGCCGACGACTACCACGCGGCCCGCGTCGCCGCCGAACTGACCGACTGCAAGCAGCGCTGCCTCGAACGCGACGTGCGCGTGCGGGTGGTGCAGCACCGCACGCAGATCCCGTCGGTGATCCCCGACCAGGGCCGCACCACGCTGTACGAGACGCTGGTCTTCACCACCTTCACCGAACGCAAGCCCGACGGCACCGTCGTCGACCGGCGCAATGCCATCGTGCAGATGGGCTGGCGCATCAAGGGCAAGGACGAGATCGCCGCGAACAAGGGCGCGCTGATCGCCAACCCGCTCGGGCTGGAGATCCTGTCGCTCGACCTGAAGGAAGACCCGACGCCGGTGCCCCGCGACGACAAGCTCGCGCAGACCGGCTGAGCGACCGGTCGAACACGTTGAGACCCGCCTGCAACCAGATTCCCATGGAGCCACGCGCCACGATGAACACCTTCACGCTGAACCGCGCCCCCCTCACGCTGGCCGGCCTGGTCGCCCTGGCGCTCGTCGCCGGCCCGGCCTGCGCGCAATCCACGCCGTTCGACGGCCCGGGGGATGCACCGCGCAATGCGGTGTCGTCCGCCAACCCGGCCGCACCCGCCGCGTCGGCCGCGGCACCGGCCCCTGCACGCCGCGTGGCGGCCGCTACCCCGCGCATCCAGGCACGGGCCGCCAACCAGGCGCGCCCCGGCGAGCCGGCGCTGAGCTGCCGCACGATCAACTGGCAGCGCGGCGACATCATCCGGCTGCAGGCGCAGCCCTTCAAGCAGATCCACGTCGCGCTGCCCGAGGCCGGCATCGACGTGATCATGGGCGACAAGGAGCTGTGGGCGCTCGACTGGATCAACAGCCGCATCTTCATCAAGCCGACCAGCCGCTCCAGCGAAGGCCGCTCGACGACGATCTCGGCCATCGGCCAGAGCGGCAACGCGTACGAGTTCCTGGTGACGCGCGTGCCGGAGAACCTGGAGATCTCGCACTGCGTCTACATCCAGGCCGACCCGGGGCTGATCTCGCGCGGCGCCTGGGCGCGCGCCGGCGAGCAGCGCAGCGACGGCTCGTATTCGCAGGATGCGCGGCAGGAGGTCAGCGCGCTGCGCGAGCGCAACGCCGGGCTGGAGCGCCAGGCGCGCGATTCGATGAAGGCCTACCGCAAGAAGCTGAACAGCAACTACGGCTGGGAGAGCGGGCTGTTCTCGCGCTGGACCGCCGGCGAGATCGAATCGGTGTACGACGACGGCCGCTTCACCTATGTGCGCATGAAGGAAGGCGCGCAGGGGCTCGCGTCGATCATGGCCGAGCTGGACGGCAAGGCGGTGCTGCTCGACTACGGCTACGACGAGCCGACGCGCACCTACCAGATCAGCGGCCTGTTCCCGAAGTTCACGCTGTACTCGGGCAAGCAGACCCTCAGCATCACCCGCAAGGGCGAACGGGAGTCGTGATGAGCCAAGCACCCACCCCACCCCGCACCCCGCCGGCCGGCGCCGCTGCGCAGGCCTTCGACGACAGCGTGCCGCCGACCCAGCCGCCGGGCGCCGACGAGCAGGTGTCGCAGCACGGCAAGCGCGTGGTGATCGTCGGCGCGGTGCTCGGCGGCCTGATCGTCGGCGGGCTGCTGGTCGATTCGCTGCGCAGCCCGCCGAAGCCGGTCGCCGCGGTGGCCGATACCGGCAAGCCGCCGCCGCAGGACCCGTTCGTCGACTTCGAAGCCAAGCAGCGCGTCGAGGCGGCGCGGCTGGAGACCGAGCGGCAGAAGAAGCTCGCGCTGGAGCGAGCGCGCGCCGAAGCGCAGCGCGAGGCGCCGCCGCCGTCGGCTGCCGCGCCGCGTTCGCCCGAGCAGGACCTGCGCGAGACCGCGCGCATGGAAGACCTGAAGCGCTCGCTCGCCGCGGTCAGCTCGCACGAGATGCTGGTGTCGAACCCGCGCTCGCCGCGCGATCCGAAGGAGGCGCCGCGGCGCACCGGTGCCACCACCGGGGCCGCCGGCGGCGTGCCGGCTGCCGGCACCGCGGCGGCCGGCAGCGTCGCGGCGGCCGCGGTGGCGGCGGACGCACAGACCGGCCAGGCGCCATCGACGCTGACGCGGCTGCGCCAGGCCATCGACCGCGTGCGGGGCGGCAGCGGCGCCGGCGACGAGGCGAGCCGCTACGTGCGCGACCTCGGCGGCGCGCAGGCGTCGGGCGCGATCGTCGGCCAGACGGCCACCGCACGGCGCGAGCGCGGCGATGCGCAGCGCGAAGGCGAGTACCTGGTGCCGGTCGGCACGGTGATGGCGGCGGTGCTCGACATCGAGGTCAACTCCGACTGGGAGGGCCGCTGGCGCGCGCTGATCGCCCGCGACATCTACGACCTGAACCAGGACGTGATCCTGATCCCGAAGGGCACGCGCGTGCTCGGCAGCTCGGCCCGGCCGAAGCCGGTCAACGAGGCGATCAACGAGCGCATGGCGCTGATCGCGCAGTGGCTGGTGCTGCCGAACGGCGCGCGCATCGACCTGTCGCGCAGCGCGATGCTCGACGGTGCCGGCGTCGCCGCGCTGGAGGGCGACGTGAACCGGCATTTCCTCGCGACGCTCGGCGGCGTCGCGGCGTATGGCGTGATCGGCGGGCTGGCCGCGACCCGGGCGGTGCGCTCGACCAGCAACGACACCAACCTCGCGGTCAGCGTGCTGGCCGGGCGCGACGCCGGCGCCGAGATCGCGGCCGGGCTGGCCGACGTGGGCCGGCGCGTCGCGTCGCGCTACCTGAACCTGGTGCCGACCATCGTCGTGAAGCCGGGCACGCCGATGAACGTGTTCCTCGACGACGAACTGTTCCTGCGGGCCTGGGCGCCGATCGACGAGTTCGCGCCGGCGGTGGCACCGCAGTCGATGCGGTGAGATGAGGATGGATTCCGTGTCGGCCGATACCCCGCCTCCCTCCGCTCACCCTGAGCCTGTCGAAGGGCCCGCCGGCCCCGCGGCCCGCCTGCGCGAGCTGCTGCTGCGCCTGGCCGACGGCGACTTCGCGCACGCCCGCCTGCGCTGGTCGCTGCTGCCGTACATCACCGCCTGCGCGCCGCTGATCGTCACCAGCGTGCTGGCGCCAGCCTGGCTCGCGTGGTTGATGGCGCTGCCGTCGGTGCTCGCGCTGTACCGCGTCACGCAGGTCCTCGACCCCGGGTTGTTCGAGGTCGGTCCGCAGCGCGGCGCGCTGGCCTATGCGCTCGCGCTGAATGCGCTGCTGGTGGTGTGGTGCCTGGCGCTCGCGCTGGCCGGCCGCGGCGTCACCGTGCCGACCACCGCGTTCGCGCACGCCGCGCTGCTGGCGCTGGCCGTCGCCCCGGCCTGCCGGCGCGACCGCGCGCGGCGCACCCGCCGCTGGCCGCTGCAGCACACCTTCATCCCGCTGGCGGTCGTGGTGCTCGCGCTGCAGGGCGTGGCCACCTGGCGGGCACCCTCATGAGCGCCGTGCTGCGCCTGTCGTGCGTGCTGGCGTGCATGCTGTCGTGCCTGCCGGCACACGCCGCGCTGTACCGCTGCCCGTCGCTGCAGGAGCCGGGCCGCAGCATCGTCACCAACCTGGTCGGCGACGCCGAGGCCCGCCAGCGCGACTGCACGCCGCTCGCGACGCGCGCCTCCGCGCTCGACGCGCCGGTCAAGCCGCTGCCCGCCGCCGCGCCCGCGCGCGCGCAGCTCGCCCCGTCCGACCGCCGCATTCCGGTGGCGCTGCAACGCGAGCGCGACACCGACCGCCGCGCGATCATCGACGCCGAGTTGCGCACCGAACAGCAGCTGCTGGAGCGCGCCCGCGAGATCGTGAAGGCCGCGCCCGCCGGCGATGCCGAGGCCCAGACGCAGGCCCGCCAGGCCGCGGCCCGCCATGCCGACAACGTCGATGCGCTGCAGCGAGAGCTGCAACGCCTGCGTTGAGATGAGCCCGCCGGGCCGCCCCAAGGGCGAACACCGCAGTGCGCAGCACGGAGGTACTCCACAGTGACGGCCAACGACCCGCAAAGCCCGCAGGCGCAGAGCGCCGTCAAGCTCCAGTGGGAGCTGGTGCGGCACTACCTGAGCCCGATCGAGCCGTACTTCCGGCTCGAGGGCGTGACCGGCATCTTCGTGAACCGCTTCGACAGCGTCTACATCATGCGGTACGGCGAGTTCGCGCCGGTCGACGCACGCTGGAGCAACGAATTCCACTTCGTCACCGCGATCGAGCAGATCGCCAACGCGCTCGGCCAGGAGGTGCACCCGATCGAGCGCCCGCTGCTCGACGCGCGGCTGGACGACGGCTCGCGCATCAACGCGGTGCTCGCGCCGACCGGCGTCAGCGGCAGCAACATGACGGTGCGGCTGTTCCCGAAGACCCGCTTCACCGCCGAGGCGCTGCTGGCCAGCGGCTCGTTCAACCGCGAGATGTTCCGCTACCTGCGCCTGGCGATGCTGAACCGCTTCAACGTGCTGGTCTCCGGCGGCACCGGCAGCGGCAAGACGACGCTGCTGAACGCGGTGTCGAACTTCATCCCGCCGGAGGACCGCATCGTCAGCATCGAGGACACCGCCGAGCTGCAGATCGACAGCCGGCACTGGGTGGCGCTGGAGGCGCCGCACCGCTTCGCGAAGGACGTGGAGCCGCTGACGATGAGCCGGCTGGTGAAGAACGCGCTGCGCATGGAGCCGCAGCGGCTGATCGTCGGCGAGGTGCGCGACGGCGCCGCCGCCGAGGCGTTGCTGACGGCGGCCAACACCGGCCACTCCGGCATCCTGTCGACCATCCACGCCAACAGCGCGCTCGACACCATCGACCGGCTGACCAACCTGGCCGCGGCCGGCTTCTCGGCCATTCCGTACGAGCACGTGCAGCGCCAGGTGCGCAACAACCTCGACGTGATCGTGCATGCGCAGAAGACGCCGCACCACGGCCGGCGCATCGTCGAGATCGCCGAGCTGGACGACGGCGAGTTCCACCTGCTGTGGCGCTGGAACCACCTCGAAGGCCGGCACGACCAGGTCAAGACGCCGTCGATGCGCCGCATGCTCTACACCCGGGACGATGACGCATGAACGAATTGCAGGACGCGTTGAACGGCACGGTCTCGCAGGCGGTGATCGCCGCGATGCGCTGGTCCACGCCGTGGTGGTGGGTATGCACCGCGGTCGCGCTGACGACGCTCGCGCTGATCAACGTGCTGCCGTGGCGCGTGCCGCCGGCCAAGGAGGCGGAGTACGGCATCTGGGAGGTGCTGAAGATCGCGCTGCGCCGCGCGGCGGTGTATGCGCTGGTCGCGCTGGTGCTGATCTTCTGGCCCGGCATGTACTTCGCCACCGTGGCGGCGCTCGGCAACGCGCCCGGCCAGGGCCATGTGTGGTTCGTCGACTACGTGTCGCGCCAGGCCTGGCGCTGGGGCTGGCTGCTGCCGGCCGGCCTGCTGCTCGGCTGGACCGGGCGCATCGCGTCGGCGCGCTACCTGACGCCGAAGATGTCGCGCCTGGTCCAGCGCCTGGTGGTGCGGCAGGAGGACCACAAGCAGAGCGACATCCGCAACGAGGTCGGCCGGCTGAAGGCGCGCGATTTCGACCCTCGCCGTCACCGCCGCGACGGCCAGGTGTTCATCGGGCTCGATGCCGGCGGCAAGCCGATGTTCCTCGCGGCCGAAACCTTCCGCGCGACGCACATGCAGATCGTCGGCCCGACGCGCTTCGGCAAGGGCGTGGTGCTGGGCGTGATGCTGGAGCAGGCGATCGAGCAGGGCCATTCGGTGGTCTACATCGACCCGAAGGCCGATGCCTTCATCCCGTACATCATGGCCGAGGCCTGCGAGCGCGCCGGCCAACGCTTCATCTACATCGACCTCGGCAACGAGGACACGCGCTGGGCGCCGTTCGAGGGCGGTGCACCGCGCGACCGCCGCTCGCGCATCTGCGCCTGCTTCGGGCTCAACAACACCGGCGACGGTTCGGACTTCTACAAGTCGCGCGAGCGTGCCATCCTCGACACCATCATGCCGCGCTCGGGCACCAGCATCGCCGGGCTGCGCGCCGCGCTGGAGCAGCGCGGAGAAGACGGCAAGCCGTTGAAGGAAAGCGCAAGCCGGCTGTACGACAACCTGGTGGAGTTCGGCATGCTGCCGTCGCTGAATCCGAAGAAGGGCGGCGGCAACAAGATCGGCGAGGCACTGAAGGCCGGTGCGACGATCTACGTGCGCGGCTCGCTCGACGACCCGACGATCCGGCGCGCGACGCAGGCTTTCGTGACCGAGGTGATTCAGGAGGCACGGCGCCTCGCGCCCGAGCGCACGCGCCAGCTGACGCTCGCGATCGACGAGCTGAAGTTCATGATCTCGCAGGAGGTGAGCGATGCGCTCGCGACGATTGCCGGCTTCAAGGTGAACATGGTGCTGCTGCACCAGTCGATCCACGACCTGCGCAGCCCGGAGGACCGCTCGCTGAACGTGCAGGCGATCGAATCGGGCGTGCTGGTGAACTGCCAGGTGAAGCTGCTGTACCGCGCGAGCGACCCGGAGACCGCCGAATGGGCGAGCCTGTTGTCGGGCACGAAGATCGTGCGCGTGACCAAATCGGCCAGCGTCGAATACAACCGTTTCGGCGGCGAGGCCTACACGCCGAAGCGGATGCTGTCGGACCTGGAGGTGCCGGTGATCTCGCCGAACGAGATGCTGAGCCTGTCGCCGCGCGTCGGCGTGCTGTATGCGCCGGAGCGGCTGGCGGAGGTGGTTTACACCTGCTTCGTGAAGGCGGACACGGCGCGGGTGCTGTACCGCAAGCCGGTGGCGAAGCTTGCGTCCGAGGAAAGCGCGACCGACGTCTGAGCGGCCAGCAAGTCGACGTACGCCTGCTCGACCAGTTGCCCCACCGACACCTGCAGCTGCGCCATCAGCGCATGCGCCTCGGCCACGCCCGCTTCGGCCGGCTCGCCGTCGCGCAGCACGACCTCCAGCTCCAGGAATTCGCCCAGCCCCTCCACCCGGTCGAGGTGCACGCGTGTGCGTCCCACCAGGTACAGCGTGCGCTGCTTGCGCACCCGGCCCGCCTGCCCGTGGGCCAGGGTCAGCAGTTCGCGCAGCACCGCCGGCTCGGTGGTCGTCGAGCGGACGTAGAACGATTCCTTCGGCCCGGCCTGGTCGCTGCGGCGGTAGAAGATCAGTTCGCCGGCGGCGTCGCTGAACGCACGCAGCTTCAGCCGGCCGTTCGCGCACTGGAAGAAGGTGTCGTCCTGCGCGATCGGCTCGGGGCCATGTTGTGCCAGCGTGGCGACGAGCGGCTCTATGCGTTCGATGCCGTCGATCCGCGCCTTGATCTCGATGTTGCGTGCCATCAGCCGGTCCGCACCGTCGGGCGCAGCGCCTTGTGCATGTTGACGCCGGTGACGCCGTAGCCGAGCGACTCGTACAGGGCGCGGGCGCCGGTGTTGTGGGCATGCACATGCAGGCCGATGCTGGTGGCGCCGAACGCCACGGCGAACGGCTCCATCGCGATGAAGGCCCGCCGCGCATGGCCCTGGCGGCGGTGCTCGGGCAGCACCTCGATGTCGAACACATACGCGCCGACACCGGCGGGGTGGCGCTGCAGCGCGATCCACAGCGCGCCGACTGCCTGCGTGCCGTCGGCGGACCAGATCTCGCAGATGTGCTGGTCGGGCGTTGCGAGGCCCAGCGGCAGCAGCCGTTCGAACTCGGCCCGCGAGCGCTCGACGGCACCGTCCGACGGCCAGCGGCCTGACGCGACGTTCAGCTCGGCATAGCCGCGCACGCTGGCCTCGACCCAGTCGGCGTAGCGCTGCGGGCGCATCGGCGCGAGCGTGGCAGGCGTGGCCGGCATCATGCCGCCACCTCGCCTTCGGGGCCGGCCAGCACGACGACGTAGCCGTCGGGATCGCGCAGCCAGATCTCGCGCTGGCCGACGTTCGGGTTCAGCTCGGGCCCTTCGAGCACCTGGGCGGCCTGCTGGCGCACGCGCAGCACGGCGGCGTCGAAATCGTCGGTGCGGAACCACAGCAGCATGCCGTTGCCGCGCGCTCGGACATCGGGCCGCCCGAGGTGCGGGTGGTGGCGGGTGTCCCAGGGCCGCATCCGCATCACGACGCGCTCGCCGCTCAGCAGCTTTTCATCGTGGACACCGGCGGCACTGCTGCGCAGCCCCAGCACGGTCTGGTACCAGTGGCGGCTCGATTCGAGATCGCGCACGGCGATCAGGGGCTCAGGAGACATGGGGAACGACGGGCTGGCCTCGACCGGGCCACTATGTCACAGCCGTTCCGCCCAGGTCATGCGGATTTCGCAAGCGGCGCGTCAAAAGTAGTGCAGCGCGGCCCAGCCGAGCACCACCGGCGCGGCCACCAGCAGCGCGGCCAGCCCCAGGCAGCCGCGCTTCGCATCGGCGCCCGCCGACGCCGGCGCAGGCGGCTGCACGCGCTTGGCGGCTTCGGCCAGCTGCGCCTGCTTCGCCTGGTGGGCGTCGCGGCGGGCCAGCATCTCGCCGGGCCCGTGCGTGCGGTTCTGGATCACCGATTGCGAGCCGCGCCAGCGCGTGTGGCAGGCGCTGCAGAAGAACTGCCGCGCGCCTTGTTCGTAGGCGAGCAACGTGCGGCGCGAATGCGTGAATTGCTTGGTGCAGTTGGCGCAGGTGAAGCGCAGGTTGGCCGGGCCGCGGGCTGCGCGGCCGCCGCCGCCGCGGGTGCGGGTCTGGCGGCGGCGGGCGCGCAAGTACCACAGGCCGGCGGCAAAGGCGACTGCGGCGACCACCGCCGCGAACAGTTCGGGACTGAATTCCATGACGAACGCGATGCTAGCGGCTTGCGGGGCCGCGCGACGCCACCGCGGGTTCGCACCGGTAAGGGGCGTGTCGAAATGCCTGTGGATGGGGGGCGCCTTGTCCCGGTTGCTCGATGTCGATCGGCGCGATTCTGCCGCGCGGCGCATCAGGGTCGGCGCAGTTCCTTGCGCACGACCAGCTTCAACCCCGACCACACCTGGTCGACCGCGCAGACCTTGATGTCGACGTAGCCCAGCGGCAGCGCGAGTTCGCGGATCGTGCCTTCGGTGATGTCGGTCGGCACCTTCGACGCCTTCTTGGGCCACGAGATCCACAGCGCCGCGTCGGGCCTGAGCGTCTTGCGCAGCGCCTGCAGCTGCGACGCCAGGTCGACGCGTGCAGCGACGAAGACATGCGCGATGTCGGTCGCGCCCGTCGCCTGGTTCGTGAACACGATGCCCGACGGCAGCGGCAGCAGCAGCGCCCGATGGCCGGGCGGTTCGCCGAGGAGCGCGACCGTGCAGCCTTCTTTCAGGCCGAGCTTCCTGGCGAGCGGTGTGCCGGAGTAGCCAGCCGTCACGTGCAGCCTCGCTCCTTCAGGTCATCGGGCATGGGCAGCACGCTACCAAACTTCGGCAGCAGCGCCAAGCCGGAACCCGATCACGCGGTCATGCCCTGCCCGCTCAGCCGGAAGGTCCCGATGATGCCACTCAGCCGCAGCGCCTGGTCCTTCAGGCTCTCGGCCGCGGCGGCCGATTCCTCGACCAGCGCGGCGTTCTGCTGCGTCATCTGGTCGAGCTGGTTCACCGCGACGTTGACCTGGCCGATGCCCTGGCTCTGCTCGGTCGACGCGGCGCTGATCTCGCTGATCATGTCGGTCACCCGCTTCACGCTGACGACGATCTCGCCCATCGTGCTGCCGGCGTCCTGCACCAGCCGGCTGCCGGCCTCGACCTTGTCGACGCTCTGGCCGATCAGGCCCTTGATCTCGCGGGCCGCCTCGGCGCTGCGCTGCGCGAGGCTGCGCACCTCGCCGGCCACCACCGCGAAGCCGCGGCCCTGTTCGCCGGCACGCGCCGCTTCCACCGCCGCGTTCAGCGCCAGGATGTTGGTCTGGAACGCGATGCCGTCGATCGTGCCGATGATGTCGGCGATCTTCTTCGAGCTGGCGTTGATCTCGTCCATCGTCGACACGACCTGCGACACCACCGCGCCGCCGCGTTCGGCCACCTGGGCCGCCGACGACGCGAGCTGCGACGCCTGCGAGGCCGAATCGGCGCTCTGCCGCACGGTGGCAGTGAGCTGCTCCATCGACGCCGCCGACTGCTGCAGGTTGCTGGCGGTCTGCTCGGTGCGCGCGCTCAGGTCCTGGTTGCCGGTGGCGATCTGCGTGCTGGCGGTCGAGATGCCGTCGGCCACGCCGCGCACCTCGTTCAGCGTGCGCGTCAGCGCAGCACGCATCGCGTCGATCGAGCGCAGCAGCCGGCCGGTCTCGTCGGGCGCATAGCGGCTCTGCGCCGCCGCGCTCAGGTCCATGAGGGCGATCGCATCGGCCATCGCCACCGCACGGTGCAGCGGTATCGTGATGCTGCGCGCCAGCGACACGGCCAGTGTCGCGCCGACCAGCAGCGACAGCGCCGCGCTGACGACCAGCAGCGTGGTCGCGCCGGCGCGGCGCGCTTCGGCGGCGCGGCCGTTGGCGTCGAGCTGCTCGCGCTGCGCATTGCACAGCGCCTGCACCGCGGCGATGTACTCGCGCGCCTTCGGCTCGAACTGCTCGTTGAAGGAGCGGCTCGCACCGTCGGCATCGCCGGCCTTCTTCAGCCGGCTGACCTCTTCGCGCGCGGCGAGGTAGCCCTTGCGCAGTTCGCCGACCTGGTCGTACTGGCGCCGCTCGTCGGCCGTGTTCATCTGCGGCTCGATCTGCTTCTGCAGCTCGGTGGTCTGCTTGATGGAGTCGGCGGTGGCCGCCGCGAAGTACTCGATCAGGCTCGGGTCGCTGCTCTTCGCGATCGCCGCGGCGCGCTGCACCCCCGAGGTGGTGAAGCGCAGCCAGTCCGACAGCGCGCGCTCGGTCTTCACGTTGTCGGAGATCATCACGTCGATCTCGGCGCTGGTGCGGTGCAGCGTGTGCACCGCAAACAGGCTGCTCGCGACCGACAGCCCGAGGATCAGGCCGAGGACGACGGTGAGGCGCTTGCCGATGGAGAGGTTGTCGAGGAGCATGGTGCGTCGGATAGAAGAAGACGCAGGCTTATCGGCAACCGCTGGCCTCACTTGAGCGGAATCGACGTCGACGGGTCGGGGTCAGCGGTCGAGCGCGGGCCGCTTCGGGTCGAAGGTCCAGCCAGGCAGCAGGTACTGCATCGCGACCGCGTCGTCGCGCGAGCCGAGGCCGTGCTGCAGGTACAGGCGGTGCGCCTTGTCGACCTCGTCCATGTCGAGCTCGACACCCAGGCCGGGCTGCTTCGGCACCTGCACATGGCCGCCTTCGATGCGCAGCGGCTGCTTCGTCAGGCGCTGGCCGTCCTGCCAGATCCAGTGGGTGTCGATCGCGGTCACCTTGCCGGGCGCGGCGGCACCGACTTGCGTGAACATCGCGAGCGACACGTCGAAGTGGTTGTTCGAATGCGAGCCCCAGGTCAGGCCCCAGTCGCGGCAGGTCTGCGCGACGCGCACCGAGCCGGCCATCGTCCAGAAGTGCGGATCGGCCAGCGGGATGTCGACCGACTGCAGCGCCAGCGCGTGGCTGAGCTGGCGCCAGTCGGTGGCGATCATGTTGGTGGCGGTCGGCAGGCCGGTGGCGCGGCGGAACTCGGCCATCACCTCGCGGCCCGAGAAGCCGCCTTCGGCGCCGCACGGGTCTTCGGCGTACGCGACGACGCCGCGCATGTCGCGCATCAGCCGGATCGCGTCCTTCAGCAGCCAGCCGCCGTTCGGGTCGAGCGTGATGCGGGCGGTCGGAAAGCGCTCGTGCAGCGCGCGGATCACCTCGATCTCTTCGTCGCCGCGCAGCACGCCGCCCTTCAGCTTGAAGTCGTTGAAGCCGTAGCGCGCCTGCGCGGCCTCGGCCAGGCGCACGATCGCGTCGGCGTCCATCGCCTTCTCGTGGCGCAGCCGGAACCAGTCGTTGTCGGCGTCGGGTTCTTGCGCATACGGCAGGTCGGTGCGCGTCCGGTCGCCGACGAAGAACAGGTAGCCGAGCATCTCCACCGCGTCGCGCTGCTGGCCTTCGCCGAGCAGCGCCGCCACCGGCACGCCCAGGTGCTGGCCGAGCAGGTCGAGGAAGGCCGACTCGATCGCGGTGACCGCATGGATGGTGGTGCGCAGGTCGAAGGTCTGCAGCCCGCGGCCGCCGCTGTCGCGGTCGGCGAAGCCCTGCTGCACGCGTTGCAGCACCTGCTGGTGGTTGCCGATCGGCTGGCCGACGACGAGCGGCGCGGCGTCCTCGAGCGTCTGGCGGATCTTCTCGCCGCCCGGCACCTCGCCGACGCCGGTGCGGCCGGCGCTGTCGGTCAGGATCAGCAGGTTGCGGGTGAAGAACGGGCCGTGCGCGCCGCTCAGGTTCAGCAGCATGTCGTCGCGGCCGGCGACGGGGATCGCGCGCAGCGCGGTGATGACAGGAGTTTTCATGGGTGAATGGTGAAGTGCAGTGAACCAGGCTCCGTTCGCCCTGAGCCTGTCGAAGGGCCCGCTCATCCTGAGCCTGTCGAAGGACCTGAGCCTGTCGAAGGGCCCGCTCATCCTGAGCTTGTCGAAGGACCTGAGCCTGTCGAAGGGCCCGGCTGAGCCTGTCGAAGCAGTCGAATACTCAATCTGCCGTGATCTTGCCGGTGTCGATGACGGTCTTCCAGCGCGCGAACTCCTTCTGCTGGAATGCGGTGAACTGCGCCGGCGTGTTGCCGACGATCTCCATGCCGACCGACACGAACTGCTGCCGGACCTGCGGGTCGTTCAGCGCCGCGACGATCGCCGCATGCGCCTTCGCACGCACGTCGGCCGGCAGGCCCTTCGGCGCGGCGATGCCCTGCCACGAGTAGACCGCCAGGTTCCTGACGCCGGCCTCGTCGAAGGTCGGCACCTCGGGCAGCACCGCCGAGCGCTTGTCGCCGGTGACGGCCAGCGCGCGCAGCTTGCCGGCCTTGATGTGCTGCAGCACCGCGTTGACGTTCTGGAACGAGGCCTCGACCTGGCCGCCCAGCAGGTCGGAGATGGCCGGCGCGCCGCCCTTGTACGGAATGTGCGAACCGCTGGTGCCGGTGAGCTGCCAGAACAGCTCGGCCGTCAGGTGGTCGCTGGATCCGTTGCCCGACGACGCAAAAGTCATCTTGCCGGGGTTGGCCTTCTCGAACGCGATGACGTCGGCCACGCTCCTGTGCGGCGACGCGGCCGGCACCACCAGCACGTTGGGCGCCTGCACCGCGATCGTGATCAGGTCGAAATCCTTCAGCGCGTCGTACTGCACGTTCTTGATCAGGTGCGGCGCGATCACCAGCGGGCCGAGCGAGGTGACCAGGAAGGTGCTGCCGTCAGGCGCCGCGCGCTTGACCAGCGCCGCGCCGATGGTGCCGGTGGCGCCGGCCTTGTTGTCGACGATGAAGGTCTGCTGCAGCGCCTCGTTGAGCTTGGGCGCGATGGCCCGCGCGACGGTGTCGGTCGATCCGCCGGGCGGGAACGGCACCAGCAGCGTGACGGGCTTGTCGGGCCAGGTGTCGGCGTGTGCCGTCGGAAGCGACGCGACGCCGAGGCTCAATGCGATCGACAGTGTGAACAGCAGCTTGCGCATGAGGTCTCTCCAAAAGAATTGGGACGGCGACACTTCAAGCGCCCCCGCAGCAATTGTTAACGTTAACAATACACTGGGGATCGGTGGCACGTCCTAGGGTTTACCCGTCAGGCGGTCCATCCAATGCAAACACCCCGCGGATGAGGCGGGGTGTCGACTGTGATCGTGGATCAAGAACCGATCGGGCCCTGACCCGGAGGCCATCCCGTGGGGGGGATGGCGGGCGATGCCTGGGCGGCTGCGGTTCCGTGGGTGGGTGGCCAGCCCGGCGGCCAGCCCGGCGGTACACCGGCGGGCGCGCTTGCGTCGACACCCTTGGGATGGCCAGGCGGCCATCCGTGCGGAGGAATCGACATCGGGCCAGGGGTCGGCACGCCTCCGGTGGGGATCTGGCCCGGAAGCACGCCCGGAGCGACAAGAATTCCCATCGGGATGACCTGCCCCATCGAGATGGGCAGTCCCGTCGGAATGGGGTACAGGGGTGTTCCCGTCTGAACCGGCGCACTCGCCGGTGGCGCGACCGCCGGCCTCGGCGTGACGGGATTCGCAGCACGAAACCGAGCGGCAAGGTCCGGACGCGACGGAAGCGCCAGCGGGTTGACGTCGATCAAGGGTTCCGATCGCGAGCGCGACGAGGCGGGCGATCCGGAGTCGCTGCGCCGACGCGGAGCCCGTGTCGCCATCGAAGCCCGAGCGCCCGCGGATGCAACCGTGCTGCGCGGAGCAGGCCTGCTGCCGGAAGCTGCAACGGACGACGGGTCCATCCACTTCAGCAGCAGCATGAACATGACCACGGTCTGCACCTGGGCGAGCTGTTCCCGGTCAAGCGGCTCAAAACCCACAGCGACCTCGCAGTGCGCGAGCCTCGTGGTCGTGAACTGCACGACCGCGCCTTTGGCCCGCTCGCGCTGCTGGTGATGCCGGATCCGCGGCCCCGCACCGGCCGAACGGTCCTCCTTGCAGGGCTCGTTGGTGACCGATACGCGCCCGTCCGCCCTGCACGAGATGGAACGCTTCAGACTGCTCACTGGTCCACCCATGGCCAGATCCTTCATTGAAATCGACGATGGCAACTGAGTGACCAGCCAGCCTCGAAGATTCCATCGGCCTTGCAGACATTTGACCGTTCGAAGGTCCGTCACGCCATCAACTGCTGGCCCGCTCGACGATCGAGAAGCCGACGTCGATCACGCGGGACGCCAGCGCCTCGCCGTTGGCACGCGTGACGATGCACTGCGCCGCGAGGTCGCCGATCTGCCGCGGGTCGACGCGCACGCTGCTGAGCGCCGGCTCGAGATCGGCCGCGAAGTTCAGGTCGCCGAAGCCGACCACGGCGAGTTGCGACGGCACGCCGATGCCGCGCGCCTGCGCCTCGGTCAGCACGCCGAGCGCGACCAGGTCGGAGCTGCAGAACACCGCATCGACCTGCGGCAGCGCCCGCAGCAGCTCGCGCAGCGCGGTGCGGCCATGGCCCAGCCGCGTCGGCGCCGGCACGTACTGCAGCGCCGGCGCGGCCAGCCCGTGCGCCTGCGCCTCGGCGGCAAACGCCTCGGCACGACGCCGCGCGCGCGGGTCGTCGCCGCCGATCACCGCGAGCCGCTGCCGCCCGCGCTGCGCGAAGAACGCGGCCACCGCGCGCCCCACCGCCTCGTGCGAGAAACCGACCAGCACGTCGATCGGATCGGGTGCGAGGTCCCAGGTCTCGACGACCGGGATGCCCGACGCCAGCAGGCGCCGGCGGCCCTGCGCGGTGTGCAGCACGCCGGTCAGCACGATGCCGTCGGGGCGGCGGCTGATGATGTCGGCCAGCAGCTCGTCCTCGCGCGCTTCGCTGTAGCCGCTCTGCCCCACCATCAGCTGGTAGCCGCGCTCGGCCAGGCCGACGGTCAGCGCCTCCAGCGTCTCGAGGAACATCGGCCCCGACAGCGTCGGCACCACGGCGGCGACAAGCCGGCTGCGGCTGGAGCGCAGCGCGCCGGCCGCGCGGTTCGGCACGTAGCCGGTCTGCGCCACCGCGGCCCGCACCTTCTCGACGGTGGTGGCCGGCACGCTGTCGGGCCGGTTCAGCACGCGCGACACCGTCATCGCGGAAACACCCGCGACGCGCGCCACGTCGTTGACGGTGATGTTGAGGTGGGAGCTGCCTGCCATCGAACGACGGGGGGCCGGTCAGGCCGCGGCGAGTGCCGAGCGACCGCGCGAGCGCAGTTGCAGGCACTGCCAGACCGCGCCGACCAGGAACAGCACGAACAGCACGCCGGCCGCGGCCTGCAGCTCGGGCGCGTCCGCATTCGGCAGCAGCGGCTTGCCGAGCGGCAGCCGCGTGGTCGTCTCGGTGACGCCGGGGATCATGTGGAAGAAAAAGGTCAGCGAGTAGCCGACGGTCTCGACATAGGGCGACGCGCCGCCGAACAGCTTGCGCCGGCCGGCCAGCGCGGCGACCGCCAGCACCACCAGCGTGAGGATGCCCAGCATGTGCGGCTTGCCGAAGCCGCCGTGCTGGAAGATGCCGAAGCCGGTCAGGCAGGTCAGCACCGTGGCCCAGAGGTAGACGCGCCCGGTGGTGTGGGCGGCGACGATGCGCTTGTCGCGGAAGAACGCCACGAGGCCGGCCGCGACCGCGACGAGCGAGATGACCGTGTGGATGACGCCGAGGGATGTCAAGCCGAACATGGGATCCTCCTGGGGTTTGTTGGAGCCCGAACAGTACACACGGCCCGCACCGAGATCAACAGCCGTCGACCGCTTGCGCGTGCACCGAGGTCCAGCCGCCGTCGCGCCGCTTCAGCACGCCGTAGCCCGACCATTCGTAGCCGGCGTAGGCGTAGACGATTTCGGCGACGCCGTCGTCGTCGAGGTCGGCGTGGGCGATGAAGTCCATCTCCATCAGCGCCGATTCGCCGGCGCCGCCGCGGAAGAACTCCTCGTGCGTGGCGGCGTAGGCGCCCTGAGCGTTGTGTTCGGCGATGAAGAACAGCGCCTGCACGTTGTCCTGGTTCTCGACGTGCGCCGACGCGACGAGCACCGGCTTGCCGCCACGCTCGACGCGGATCACCGACACCTTCAAGGCCGCGAGAGTGTCGGCCAGCGCCGAAGCCGGTGCCTGGTGACGCGCCAGGATGCTGCGCGCAAGCTCGCGTGCGGCGCCCTGGTCGGCACGCGACGCAACGGCGACCGGCTCGGCGCCGAGGTCCTTCAGCGGCCGGGTCGTCACCAGCGCCGTGGCATCGCTCGAACCCGGGAGCGGCGGCGCGAGCACCGCATGGCTGCCCTCTGAGCAGCCCTGCCGCACCTCGATCTGCAGGCGCTCGACGCGCGCCTCGCCGAAGCGCGTGCCGCCCTGGTGCAACTGGACGCGCTGGCCGGCCTGCAGCGAGTCGGCGGTCAATTCGAACGGTGCGAACATGCCGGCGCGCACCGCCGTCAGCGGAAAGGCGTGGTCCGGCGCCCGCAGCACCAGCACCAGGTTCGCGGCGGGAGCGGGGCGGGCCTGCTGCGCGACGCTGCAGGTCGCGACGATCAGGGACGTGAGGGCAAGCAGGCAGCGGATCGGCGTCATGCGGGGGATTGTCGTTGCCCACGGCGAAGCCCTGACCGGACGGCTGCCACGTGGGCCTCCGCGCGCAGAGGCATAGAATGTGTACGCATCGATTTCGAGGTACACATCATGCGGACGAACATCGTGATCGACGACAAGCTCATGCGGGACGCGCTGCGAGTCAGCGGTGCGAAAACGAAGCGCGAGGTCGTCGAGCTTGCGCTGCAAACACTCTTGCAGCTGAATCGTCAGGCGCAGGCACGGCAGTTCAGGGGAAAGCTCCACTGGGAAGGTGACCTCGATGCGATGAGGACCGACAAGTGATCCTCGTCGACTCCAGCGTCTGGATCGACTACTTTCGTGGCGCGCCCACGCCGGCCGCGCACGCGCTCGACGCGCTGCTGGATGCCGAAAGACTTGTTGTCGGCGATCTGATCCTGACCGAAGTCCTGCAAGGCTTTCGCGCCGATACCGACTACAAGGCAGCCAAGAAAGTCCTGTCGGCCTTCACCGTGATCGAGATCTGCGGCCGTGACATCGCGGTCCAGGCCGCACAGAACTTTCGCAAGCTGCGGTCTCTCGGGCTGACGGTTCGAAAGACCGTCGATACGCTGATTGCCACCCGCTGCATCGAGGACGGCCTGCACCTGCTGCACGCCGATCGCGACTTCGATGCATTCGAGACACACCTGGGTCTCAAGGTCGTGCAAAGGGGGCCCACCTCATGAACCCCGCCGGCCAAACCCCCTGCGACAAGGTCGCCATCCTGCATGGCACCCCCTGCGCCGGCGCTCAGGCCCGCGGGCAGCGCTGGACGCTCGCGGCGGCGATCCTCGGCTCGGGCATGGCCTTCATCGACGGCAGCATCGTCAACGTCGCGCTGCCGGCCATCCAGCGCGAACTCGGCGCCAGCGCCGCGCAGCTGCAGTGGATCGTCGAGGCCTATGCGCTGTTCCTCGCGTCGCTGCTGCTGGCCGGCGGCGCGCTCGGCGACCGGCTCGGGCGGCGGCGCATCTTCATGGCCGGCGTCGCGCTGTTCACCGGCGCGTCGGCCGCCTGCGCGCTGTCGCCGTCGGCCGACCTGCTGATCGCGGCGCGCGCGGTGCAGGGCATCGGCGCAGCCTTGCTGGTGCCGGGCAGCCTGTCGCTGATCGGCGCCAACTTCACGCAGGCCGACCGCGGCCGCGCGATCGGCACCTGGTCGGCGCTGAGCGGCGTCGCGGCCGCGATCGGCCCGGTGCTCGGCGGCTGGCTGGTCGAGCACTACCGCTGGACCTGGGCTTTCCTGGTGAACCTGCCGCTCGGCGCCGCGCTGCTGCTGATCTGCGCCACCCGCGTGCCCGAAAGCCGCAACACCGCCGACACCTCGGCGATCGACCTGCCCGGCGCCTCGCTCGCGACGCTCGGGCTGGCCGGTGTCGTGTTCGCGCTGGTGCAGGCACCGCTGCACGGCTGGCGTTCGGCCGACGTGCTGGCGGCGCTCGCAATCGGCGTCGCCGGCCTGGCGGCCTTCATCCGCGTCGAGGCCCGCAGCGCCGCGCCGATGGTGCCGCTGCGCCTGTTCCGCATCGGCGATTTCGCCGGTGCCAACCTGCTGACGCTGCTGCTGTACGCCGCGCTCGGCGGCGGGCTTTATTTCCTGCCGCTCAACTTGATCCAGGTGCAGGGCTACGGTGCGGCGGCGGCGGGCGCCGCGATGCTGCCGTTCATCGCGATCATGTTCGCGCTGTCGCGCGCCGCGGGGCACCTGGTCGACCGCACCGGGCCGCGGCTGCCGTTGATCGTCGGTCCGCTGGTGGCCGCGGTCGGCTTCGCGCTGTTCATGCTGCCGGGGGTCGGCAGCGGCTACTGGGCGGGCTTCTTCCCGGCCACCGTCGTGCTCGGCCTCGGCATGGCCATCACGGTCGCGCCGCTGACGACCACGGTGATGAACGCGGTCGGGGCGGAAGCGGCCGGCGTCGCCTCGGGCGTCAACAATGCGGTGTCGCGCGCGGCCGGCCTGCTGGCCATCGCCGGCTTCGGCGTCCTGATGGCGCAGGGCTTCAACCACCAGCTCGCCGAATCGCTGCAGGCCTTGTCGCTGCCGCCCGGTGTGGCCGACGCGATCCGGCAGCAGCAGGACCGGCTCGCCGGCATCGCGCTGCCCGACGGGCTGGACGCGGCGCTCAAGCCGGCGCTGCAGCATGCGATCGGCAGCGCCTTCGTCGCCGGCTTCCGCCTGGTGATGGCGGTGTGCGCGGCGCTCGCGCTGCTCAGCGGCCTGAGCGCGGCCTGGATGATCGGGCGAGAGAGACCCGCGTGAACACGCGGCGCGAGCGCAGCAGCAGCATCGCTGCCGCACCCGCGAGCATCCCGGCCGTGCCCCACGCGAGGTCGGCATGCACCAATGCGCACGACCCGCACATGAAGCCGGCGCTGAGGTAGAGGTTGTCCTCGCCGCGCCGCTGGGCCCACAGCGCCGAACCGATCGAGGCCAGCGCCAGGTCGCCATCAAGGCACCTGATCGCTCAACGCAGCTTGACACTTTCATCCAACATATTGGATGATTATTCCAATGATTGATGAGCACGCCCCTTCGCTGTCCGACCGCATCGCACGGAACCTGCGCGAGCTGCGCGCCGCGCGTGGGCTGTCGCTCGACGAACTGGCGACGCAGTGCAACGTCAGCCGCTCGATGATCTCGCTGATCGAGCGCGGCGAGAGCAGCCCGACTGCCGTCGTGCTGGAGAAACTGGCCACCGGGCTCGGCGTGCCGCTTGCGTCGTTGTTCGAGGCGCCGGGCGCTGCACCCGCGCCGGTGTCGCGGCTGGCCGATCAACTGCTGTGGCGCGACCCGGCCTCGGGCTATGTGCGGCGCAACGTCTCGCCACCGGGCTTCGCGTCGCCGATCCAGATCGTCGAGGTCGCCTTCCCGGCCGGCGCGCGCGTCAGCTACGAGACCGCCGCCCGCACGCCGCGCGTGCACCAGCAGGTCTGGGTGCTCGAAGGCAGCATCGCCATCGCGCTCGGCGACGAGCGGCACCGGCTGAACGCCGGCGACTGCCTGGCGATGGTGCTCGACCGCCCGATGAGCTACCACAACCCGACACGCAAGCCGGCCCGCTACGCCGTCGTGATCACCACCGACACCGCCCCCTGGAGATGACATGCCCTCCCCTGACCTGACCGTGCGCCGCCTCGCCACGCTGACGCCGGCCGACATCGATGCGCTGAGCGCGGTGCTGATCGACTGCGTCGACGGCGGCGCCTCGGTCGGCTTCATGCAACCGTTCGATCCGGCGCGCGCTCGGGCCTTCTGGCGCCGCGTGGCCGACGGCGTCGCCCGCGGCGAGCGCGCACTGCTGGTCGCGCAAGACGCGCTGGGCATCGTCGGCACCGTGCAGCTGGTGCTCGACCAGCCGGACAACCAGCCGCACCGCGCCGACCTCTGCAAGATGCTGGTGCACCGCCGCTCGCGCCGCCAGGGCACCGGCGCCGCGCTGATGCGCGCGGCCGAAACGCTGGCGCGCGAGAATGGCAAGACGCTGCTGGTGCTCGACACCGCGAACCCGGATGCCGAGCGCTTGTACGAGCGCGAAGGCTGGCAACGCGTCGGCACGGTGCCCGACTACGCGCTGCTGCCCGATGGCGGGCTGTGCGCGACGACCTTCTTCTATCGCCAGCTCAGCGGCTGATCGAAACGATCCGGCGGTTCAGCGTCCCACCGCCGCACACAGCCGCGCCGCCTGCCGCACATGCGGCGCCAGCACCTGCGTCTCCGCTGCGTCGTCGCGCTTCAGCGCATGCGACGCGGCGGCCTGCCACTCCGCGTCGCTGACGCTCTGGCCCAGGCTCTTGCTCCAGCAGCCGCACATCGCCTGCGCATTCGACGGCGTCAGCCCGCCGGCCTTCGCGTCGACCACGCAGCCGGCCTCGAGCTTCTGGCGGTACTGGGCAATCTGCTCGGGGCGCAGCTCGGCGGACACCGGCTGCGCGCTCGCGCCGCCGATGAAAAACAGTGCCGCCGTCGCCAGAAAGAATCGATTCATCGTCCGCCGATTGTGCGTGCCGGCGCGGCCGCGGAGAAGCGTTGCATCCCCCCGGTTTCAGGGTGCGCCGACCAACACGATGAAGGCCTTCAGGCCGCGACGAGTGTCGGCTGCCGGTCGCCGACCAGCAGCGTGGTCGCGGTGGCGGCCGGCGCGGGTCGCGAATGCAGGAAGCCCTGCACGATGTCGCAGCCCCAGCCGTCGAGCAGGCCCTGCTGGGCCGGCGTCTCGACGCCTTCGGCAGTGACCGACAGGCCGAGGCTGTGCGCCAGCTCGATCACCGTGCGCACGATGGTGTCGTCCTGCTCGCTCGCGCCGAGCTGGCTGATGAACGAGCGGTCGATCTTCAGCCGGTTCAGCGGGAAGCGGCGCAGGTACGACAGGCTGGCGTAGCCGGTGCCGAAGTCGTCGATCGCCAGCTGCAGCCCGAGCGCACGCAAGGCATGCAGCCGCGCGACGCTGGCCTCGGCATCGTCCATCACGCTGCCCTCGGTGATCTCGAGCTCGATCTGCGCCGGGTCGACCCCGGTCTCGGCCAGCGTCTCGCGCACCGTGGTCATGAACTCCGGGTGGTTGAACTGGCGCGGCGAGATGTTGACCGCCACCACCGGCGAGCCCAGCCCCGCATCGGCCCAGGCCCGCGCCTGCAGGCACGACTGGCGCAGCACCCAGGCGCCGATGCGCACGATCAGCCCGGTCTCCTCGGCCAGCGGAATGAATTGCGCCGGCGACACCATCTTGCCGTCGTCGTGCCAGCGCAGCAGCGCCTCGAAGCCCTTGATGCCGCCGCCGCGCGCGCGCTGCCCCTGGTAGAACACCTCGAAGTCGCCCGACTCCAGCGCCTTCTTCATGCGCGACTCCATGCGCAGCTTGTCGCGCTGGCCTTCGCCGATGCATGCGTTGTAGACCACGTGGCTGTTGCCCGGCTCGGCCTGAGCCTGCAGCTTGGCCAGCTCGGCCAGCCGCGCCACCTCGTCGTGGTTGCTCGCGTCCTTCGGGTATTCGGACGCACCGACACCGATCGACACCATCAGGTCCTGGTGGCCGATCTCGAACGGCATGTCCATCGCCTCGGTCAGCGCTTCCAGCGAGCGGTGCAGCCGCGGCACGTCGGCGCCGAAGCGGTAGATCGCCGCGAAGGTCACGCCGTCGATGCGGTACAGGCGGCCGGCGTGGCGCGTCGCCGCATCGTCCAGCCGGGTCGCGATCTGGCACAGCAGCGTGTCGCCGAGCTGGTGGCCGACGCTGCCGACGATCAGGCCGAACTGCTTGACCGACAGCGTCACCGCGCAGTACGGCTGGCCGGCCATCGACGCGATGTCGGCCTCCATCGCGCGCCGGTTCAGCAGGCCGGTGACCTTGTCGTGCGTGCTCGCGAATTCCAGCGCCTCGTTGTTGAGGGCGAGCCGGCGGTTCGCGTCGAGCGAGCGCAGGTAGAGCCGCCAGGCCGCGACGACGCCGATCGCCATCGCCACCACCAGCAAGAAGCCGAGCGCGCGCTCGTTCTTGCGCCGCGAGATCTCGACCGCCTGCAGTTCGTTGTCGTGTTGCAGCTGCTCCAGCTGGCGCTGGCGCTGCTGGAAGCTCGACTCGCGCTGCAGCGCGACGACGGTGCTGTGACGGTCGCGGCGGTCGAGGTCGGTCTCGAGCAGCAGCGCTTCGCGCAGCCGGTCGAGCGCCTGCGCGGCCTGCCCGGCCCGTTCCAGCGCCGCGGCATAGCGGTTCAGCTGGATCAGGTATTCGGCATTGCGTCCGGCCTTGCCGAGCAGCGCCAGGCCCTGGTCGGCGAGTTGCCGGCCGGTCAGCAGGTGGCCGGCACCGAGTTCGGCCAGGCCCTGGTTGACGAGGGCGCGCGCGGCGGTGCCGGTGTCCTGGCGGACGTCGGCCAGGCGCTGCGCCCGCAGGGCGAATTCGCGGGCCGCCGCGAAATCGCGGTGACCGAGGTACAGCGTCGACATCGTCAGCAGCGTGTCCATCTCGGTGCTCAGCCAGCTGGCACCGCCCATCTGCGAGTTGACGCTGGACGCCGGACGCACCGCGCTGCCGGTGAGCGCCGCTTGCTGGCGCGCACGCTCGGCGCGGTCGGGAAGATGGGCCGCTTCGGCGGCGAGCGCCTCCATGATCCAGCCGGAGGTGATCAGTCCGACGTCGCCGGCCCGGCTGGCGAGCTCGCGCACGCGGCTCGACTCCTGCAGCGCCGCGGTGAGGTCGCCCTTCACGATGCGCAGCGGCGCCAACGCCTGGAAGGCCTGGGCTTCGCGACGCTGGTTGCGGCCGGTGCGTGCGGCCTGCACCGCGGCTTCGAGCAGGCGGATGCCTTCGTCGATCTGGCCGTTCGAGGTGGCCAGGTCGCCGGCGGTCATGTCGATCCAGTAGCTGAGGTCGGGGCTGCGGACCTTCTCGGCCAGCGGCACCGCGCTCTCGATCCAGCCGAAGGCGGCGCGCACCTGGCCGGAGAACTGCAGCACACAGGCCTTCAGCGTGTAGGCCGACGCGAGGGCCGCGGCGTCTTCGGTGCGGCGGCCGATGTCGGTGAGTTCCTCGATCGCGGCCTCGGCCACGGCCGGCTTGTCGATGGCGGCGTGGGCATAGCCCCAGGCGGCCAGGAAGATGCGCAGGTCGTCACCACCGCTCGCCCGCGCCTGCGCCTCGATCGGGCGCAATTCGGTGATGACCGACGCGGGTTCATTGCCGTGGCGAGCCTCGATCGCGAAGACGGCGTTGCCGATCTCGCCAGCCTGCGCCGGGCGGGCCAGCATCAGCGCGCCACCCAGCAGCAGCAGCAGGCACCCGGCAGCGACGCGGCGTTGCCAGGGGGCGTTGTGGAGGCGGGCGAAGGAGGGCACACGGTTTTATCGGCCCCGCCGGCAGGCGGCTTGAGATGGCCGGACCCGCGGCCGATGCCGCGTGCCGTGTGCAAAGTCGCGGTTCGGCGGCCGCTGCAAGCTCAGGGCTGCGGGCCGTCGTAACCTTCGATGACCACGATGTCGAGCGTCGACACCTTCTCGCGCAGCCGGATCGCGGCCTGGTAGTCCTCCGACTTCCAGCAGGCGAGCGCCGCTTCGTAGGTCGGGAATTCCAGCACGACGTGCCGGGCGCGGCTGCTGCCCTCCACCACCTCGAAGCCGCCGGCGCGCACCAGGAAGCGCGCACCGAAACGCTTGAACGGCGCGGCATTGGCCGCCTGGTAGGTCTTGTAGACCTCGGGATCGGTGATGTCGGCACGCACGATCCAGTAGCCCTTGGGCATGGCAATCTCCAGAGTCTCGGGAAAGACCCGGAGCTTGCCACCAAACGACGCCGTCAGTTGAAGGTCACGGCCGTCGCGTCCGCATTCACCAGCTTCCTGTTCTTGAAGTCGATCGTGAAATGACCGCTCGGCTTGCCGGAGCCCAGGCCCTTGAAGATCGCGAAGACCTGCTTGAACTGGTTCTGGAACAGCACCTGCACCGCGTTCTGGTCCGACGGCTTGTCGGCCACCTTGACGATCGCCGCCGGCGCCGCGGGAAACGCGGACATCAGCAGCTTGTACTGCCTGACCCGCAGCTCGCCCATGTCGCGCAGCGCCAGCTCGCCGGCATACACCGTGCGATGGAAGTCGCCGTAGAACTCGTACGGCGTCACCTTGGCCAGTGCATCGAAGTCGAGCCCGGCGGCGGTGGCCAGCGTGCGGGCCCTGGCGGTCGCGGCGGCCCAGTCGGCGGCCAGTTGCGTGGCCGGTGCGGCCACCGGGCTGGCCGGCGGCGTGCCGGCCGCGGCGCAGGCGGCGCTCAGCGGCACGATGCCCGGCGCGTCCTTCAGCTGGGCCAGCGTGACCGCAGTGTCCAGCTGCGACAGCACCAGCATCTGCTGCAGCGTCAGGCCCGTCGCGGCTTCCTTCATCTCGCACGGCCAGTACTCGTCCATGAAGCGCAGGCGCGACAGCTCGCCGAAGTAGTAGCGGGTGAATTCGCCGTAGCTCTTCGTGTCGAGCACGCCATGGTTCCAGCGCTTGGCGATGTCGGTCGCCGCGGTGCTGGCCTGCAGGTAGTCGAACTCCACCTGGTACTGCGGGAACAGCTCCTTGAAACGCGGCACGTCGTTCAGCGCGACGGTCTGCACGTCGGCGACGTCGGCGCTCTTGTACGTGACGATCTTGTAGGCCGCGCCGTACACCGCGAGCGACGGCGACTGCACGTTGGCCAGGTAGCGGCCGTTGGCATCGGTGTACTCGTTGCTGCCGTTGAAGTGCATGTGGCCGCCGACGTGCAGCTGCAGCCCGGTGGCGACCAGCGCCTGGGTGGTCGCCGATTCCGGCACGCGCGCCGTCTGGAACGCGCCCGACTTGAACACCGCCTTCATCGCGTCGGTCTGGTTCGCGTAGAAGTCCATCGTCGGGTAGTGCGAGAACGCGATCAGCTGCTTGCCCTCGGCCTTCGCGCGCGCGCTCACCTTGGTGATCCACTCGAGCAGGTGCTTCTTGTGCGTCAGCACCTTGTTCCAGCCCGCATTGCCGGCGCCGTCGTAGCCCTTGAAGCTCTTCGGGTTGGCCGGGTCGAACTTGGCATTCGGGATGTAGACGTTGGCATCGATCGACAGCAGCCACAGGCCCTTGGTCGGCTCGACCAGGTAGCTCGCATCGACCAGGTTGCCGCACCTGGTGTAGGTGGTGCCGGCGACCTTGTAGGCGCCGCCCTCGCCTTCGGCGCAGATCTCGAACTGGCGGTTCGCGAGGGCCGACTGCGTCTTCGCGTCGGTGTAGTTGTAGCCGTTCGCGTACTGGCTGAACGGCGTCTCCCACAGCAGGTCGGTCGAGGTCGGCATGAAGCCGAAGTCGCCGAGGCGGGCGATGATGTTCTCGTAGCCGAGTTCCTTCAGCTGGTCGGTGCAGACCACGGTCGGGTCAGCGGCCTTGCAGGCGGCGTTGCCGGTGGCGAACACCTTCTGCTCCTTGCCGTCCTTCGTCAGGAAGTCGTTCTTGCCGGCCTCGTCGTCGTCGAACGGCTCGTTCGGATCGTGGTTGCCCGGTGCGATGAAGAAGCGCATGCCCTTCGCGCGGTACTCCTGCAGGATCGCGGCGATGCCGTCGACGTTGACCGGCTGCGCGTCGTCGGTGTAGTCGCCCGGCAGCGCGACGTACTTGATGCCCTTCGCGAAGGCATCGTCGAGCGCGGCGCGGAAGGCGAAGTAGTTCTCGTTGAACAGGCGCGTCGACGTGAGCTGCGCGTACATCGTGCGGATCGTCGCGTTCTTGCCGCTGGTGGTCGGGATGCCGCTGAAGCTGCTGCTCTTGAAGTCGCCGTACACATCCTCGAAGTGCACGTCGGTCATCAGCGCGACCGACGGCGAGAACGCCGCTGGCGGGGCCGGTGCCGGTGCGGGGCTGCCGCTGTCGCCGCCGCCGCAGGCCGTGACGGCAGCGAGGACGGCGAGGGTCGCGAACGCGGAAGGAATCAGGGTGTGGCGCAGGGAACGCGTCATGGAGAACAGCTCGTCGGTTGCGAAGCCGTCGATGGTGATGTCGGATGGTGACGTGAGCGTGACGCTGGATGTCCTTGAAAAGTGTTTCTCATGCTGGACATTTATCGGATATTGACCATAATGAGAAACACCATGCCGGCAACATCCCCACCCCTTCGCGAAGCCAGTGCGGCCGCGCTGGCCGATCTGGGCCAGCGCATCCGCGCGCAGCGCAAGCAGTTGGGCATCAACGCCACGACCACCGCCGAGGCCGCGGGGATGTCGCGCGTCACGCTGCATCGCATCGAGCAAGGCGAGGCCTCGGTGTCGATCGGTGCCTGGATGAACGCGGTGACGGCCTTGGGGCTTCGGCTCGACCTGATCGATCCGCGCAGCATCGACAGGCCGCCCATCGTCCTGCCCGAAACGATCCGCCTGTCCGACTTCCCGCAACTGGCCGCGCTTGCGTGGCAGCTGCACGACGTCGAGCGGCTCAGCCCGCAGGAGGCACTCGCCCTGTACGAGCGCAACTGGCGCCATGTCGACCAGAGCGCACTCGGCCCGGACGAGCGGGCGCTGATCGAACGCCTGACGCAGGCGCTGGGCGGAGGGCGGCTGCTTGTTTGAGCGCGAGCACCATCGCCGCATCGAGCAACTGCTGCGCTCGCTGAACGCGCCGCTGCTGCGCGACAACGGCTGCTACTTCGGCGGCGGCACCGCGATGGCGCTGCGCTATGGCGAGTACCGCGAATCGATCGATGTCGACTTCCTCGTCTCGGGCATGGCCGGGTACCGCGCGTTGCGCCAGCTGACCGGCGGCCCCGACGGCATTGCCGCGCTGGCGGCACCGGGCAGCCGGCTCGACCCGGTGCGCGACCTGCGCGCCGACCAGTACGGGCTGCGCACGCAACTGCGCGTCGACGGCGTCGCCATCAAGTTCGAGATCGTGCTCGAAGCCCGCATCGCCTTCGAGCTGCCTGGCCCGGCGGACCGCATTGCCGGCATCTCGACGCTCACGCCGCTGGACATGGCCACCGGCAAGCTCCTCGCCAACACAGACCGCTGGGCCGACGACAGCACGAACAGCCGCGACGTGATCGACCTCGCGATGATGGTTGCGCCGCGCGCGCTGCTGGACCGTGCCGCCGCGAAGGCGGCGACGGCCTATGGCGACAGCGTGCAGTCAGCGCTGTCGAAAGCGCTGGAGGCCGCGCTCACGCGCGAGCGCTGGCTGGAACGCTGCATGAAGGCCCTCGGCATGCAATGCGTTCCCGAGGCACTGCTGCGCAAGCGGTTGAAGGCCTTGCAGCCGCGACCGCCGCGCGACAAAGGGGGCTGATCAGCGCCCCAGTTCCTTCAGGTACGCCGCGCGCGCCGTGACGCCGGTGCCGGCGAAATCGGTGAACACGCCGTCGATGCCGGCACGGAAGTACGGCAGGTACTCCGCGACCGGGTCGCCGTTGTAGAGGCCCGGCAGGTACTGCTTCTCGTTGCGGAAGGTGTAGCTGTGCACGAACAGCCCGGCCTTGTGCGCATCGGCGATCAGCGCGGTCGGCGTCACGCTGTTGATGTCGGCCATCTTCGTGCCGCCGGCGTAGGGCACCTGCTTCCAGGCCATCACCTGCGGTTTCCACGGGCCGATGCCGTCGGCGTAGGTCTTGATCTCGGCCAGCCCGGCGGGCGTCAGCATCGCATCGAAATAACGGCCGTCGCCGCTGATCGTCCAGCTGTACGGGCGGCCGTCGACGAAGGTGTAGACGTCGGCCGTCGAGTAGGTGACGACGCCGGTGTCCAGGTGCGTGTCGTTGCCGTCGATCAGCTGGATCACGCGCGACTTCAGCCCGATGCTGCGCAGGTACTTCAGGCTGGCCGGGTCGAAACTCTGCACGAAGACCGGCGCGGCTTGCGTGTTGAGGTTGTTGTCGACGACGAACTTCAGCACCGCGTCCTCGAACGGGTGGCCGGTCTTCGCGGTGTCGCAGCCGTTGGCGATCGCCTGCTGGTTGTTCCAGTACGGGTTCTTGACCTCCGGGTACACCGTCAGCGCGCGGCCGGTCGACGTGCTCTTCGCCTTCGCGATGGCCAGCACCTCCTGCATCGTCAGCACCGGCTGGGTGCCGTTCTCGGCGGTCGGGCGGTCGGCGCGCGCGTCGTAGGTCGTTCCCTTGATCCACTGCTTCAGCTCGGCCACCGTGAAGTCGGTGATCGACCAGTCGTTGGTGTGGTCCTCGCCGTCGACGACCAGCGACTTCAGCACCGACTTCGGATCGGCCGGGTCGGTCAGGTCGCTCAGGTACTGCTTCGGCTCGCTGGCGTTGGCCACCGTGTAGGTCACGTTGACCAGGCGACCCGGCACCGTGCGCTTGCGGGCCATGACCTCGGGCACGGCGGCGGCGACCGCGGCCACGTTGGTGTTGTCGCTCAGCCACGGGTTGTGGCGCGCGACCAGAACGCAGTCCTTGCTGAGGTGCAGGTCTTCCTCGAGCGAATCGGCACCCACGTCGGCCGCGGCTTCGTACGCCGCCTGCGTCTCTTCCGGGTGCAACCCCGACAGGCCGCGGTGGCCGATCACCAGCGGCGCCTTGCCGTCCAGCGTCGCGAACGGCTTGGCGGCCGGTGCCGGCGCCGGGTCGTCGTCGCTGCCGCCGCAGGCGGACAGCGCAGCGCCGGCGAGCAGCGTCAGCGCGAGGAGGCGGGCACGGGTGGGTCGAACTGCGGTGTGGGGCATGGCGTGTCTGGGTTTTGTCGTGACAGATGAGCCGCCGATGTTCGGCGGGGCGGGTGACAGCGCTGTGACCAAGATAGTTCACCCACCGGCACACGGAAAGTCGGGCCGGGGCAGAATCGCCGGCTGCCCCACTTCGCCCCCCGCGCCATGTCCGACCTGTCCGCCTTCCCGATCACCACCAAATGGCCCGCGCAGCACCCCGAGCGGCTGCAGCTCTATTCGCTGCCGACGCCCAACGGCGTGAAGGTGTCGATCATGCTGGAGGAGACCGGGCTGCCGTACGAGCCGCACCTGGTGCGCTTCGACACCAACGACCAGCTGTCGCCCGAGTTCCTGTCGCTGAACCCGAACAACAAGATCCCGGCGATCCTCGACCCCAACGGCCCGGACGGCCGGCCGCTCGCGCTGTTCGAATCGGGCGCGATCCTCGTCTACCTGGCCAGCAAGACCGGACAACTGATGCCGGCCGACACCGCCGGCCGCTTCGAGGCGCTGCAGTGGGTGATGTTCCAGATGGGTGGCATCGGGCCGATGTTCGGCCAGCTCGGCTTCTTCCACAAGTTCGCCGGCCGCGAGTACGAGGACAAGCGCCCGCGCGACCGCTACGTGGCCGAATCGAAACGGCTGCTGAAGGTCGTCGACGACCGGCTGAAGGGCCGCGACTGGATCCTTGGCGATGCGTACTCCATCGCGGACATCGCGATCTTTCCGTGGATCAACAACCTGTTCGGCTTCTACGAGGCGGGCGAACTGGTCGGCATGGCCGACTTCCCGGACGTCGCGCGGGTGCTGGCGGCGTTCAAGGCGCGGCCGGCGGTGCAGCGCGGCCTGGGCATTCCGAAACGGCCGGCCTGATCGCCGCCGGTAGGACCGGGACTACGCGCAGCGGCGGGGTCTTCCGATCGGCGGCGCGGCCGCCGGTGGCTAGAGTGGCTCGATCCGGGCAGCGGTTGCCCGCAAGGAGCAACACCATGTCGTTCGCGCTCTACCTTGTCGGCCTCGTGCTGCTCGTCGGCGGCGTTGCCTGGGGCCTGGTGACCGCCGGGCTCGCGCCGGTGTATGTCGGCATCACCTGCCTGATCGTGCTGGGCATCGGCATCATGATGGCGGTGTCGCGCACCCGCACCAAGGATCCGTCGAGCTGATCAGGCGCGGTAGAACGCCTCGACCTGGCCCTTCAGCTTGATCAGCAGCGGCTGGCCCTTGCGGTCGACCGAGCGGCCGGCGGGCACGCGGATCCAGCCTTCGCTGATGCAGTACTCCTCGACGTCGCCCCGCTCCTTGCCGTTGAAGCGGATGCCGATCTCGCGCTCGAAGATCGCGGCGACATGGAACGGGCTGCGCGGATCGACCGACAGGCGGTCGGGCAACGCAGGGGGTCCGGCGGGAAGGTCGGCAGGAAGATCGGCGGAATGGGCCTCGGTCATGGGCGGGTTCCTGTTCTGGAAAGGGAGAAACCCCGCATTCTGCGGCACGCACCGATGCGGATCACGCCCGCAGCCGGTACCCCGAGGCATAGACCGACTCGATGTGCAGCGGCGTGCCTTGCTGCTTCGAGACGAGCACGCATTTCTGCCGCAGCTTGTACAGGTGCTGCTCGATGGACCGCTTGTTGGCGAGCTCGGCGTTGCCGAACAGCGCGGCCGACAGCATCTCCACCGTCGCGAGCCGGCCGGGGTGCTCGAACAGCACCTGCGCGAGGCTGCATTCGCGCGCGGTCAGGCGCACGCGGTGGTTCGGTGACGCCAGCGTGGCCTGCGCCGTGTCGAGCGAATACAGGCCGATCCGCAGCACCAGTCCCTGCACCGGCGACGCACCGGCACGCACGCGCGCCAGCACGCGCTGCACCAGGCCGGTCGCGCCCTCGGCCTCGGTGGCGTAGTCATCGGCACCGCGCATCAGGGCCTGCGCGATCGAATAGGTGTCGCCGGCACCGACCGCGACGATCGGCGCGCGCGATGCGCCGCGCGTGCGCAGCACGTCGAGCCAGTCGCGGCTCAGCGCGGTGTCCCCCTGCACGAGGATCGCATCGAAATCGGTCTCCTTCCAGGCCTCCAGCAAGGTCTCCGGCTCGCTGAACTGTTCGACGTCGATGGCGCGCGAAGCAAAGGCAGTCGTCGCGCGAAGGCTCTCCGCGCGAAGGGTCCACAGTGCGGCAATCCTCATAGGTCCGTTCGGTTTTCCGGGGGGTGCGTGATCCGGCGGCGGCACGCCTGCCACCGCGCCTGCCATACAGCGCAGGTTGCGTGCCCGTTGCGGAAAGGCTGGAACCGTTACCAGCTTCACGCAAATTCGATCGGCCGCCGACCAATCGCGTCAGATGCCGGAACGGGAGGCCCGGGCAGCGGACAAAAATTGACGGAGTCATGACCGAGCCCGTCGGTCGCCGGGGACATGGTCACGCCACCGTCATGCGCCACCGCCCGGCTTCTTCGCATCCGCCTGCCGCGCGTACCGCGCCTCCAATGCGTCCCACCGCGCCTTGTCGACCAGCCGCTGCCGTTCCGCGAACGGCACCACGAGCATCGGATCTTCATCGAGGCGCCCAGCCTGCTGCAGCGCGCCCAGCACGCGCTGCATGCCGGCCACCGCGCCTTGCAGCGCGGCGTTGGCATACAGCACGAAGCCGTAACCCAGATCCTTCAGTTCCTCGGCACCGGCGATCGGCGTCTTGCCGCCGATCACCAGGTTGATCAGCTGCGGCGTGGCCAGCCGCCGAGGCAGCGCACGCACTTCGTCGGCCGTCGTCACCGCCTCGACGAACAGGATGTCGGCGCCCGCTTCCGCAAAGTGCTGCGCGCGCTCGACCGCGGCGTCGAAGCCCTGCGTGGCCGCCGCATCGGTGCGCGCCATGATCAACAGGTCCGGGTCGCGCCGCGCGTCGACGGCGGCCTTGATCTTGTCCACCGCTTCATCGAGCGCGATCACGTCCTTGCCGGCGAAATGGCCGCAGCGCTTCGGCGCCACCTGGTCTTCGAGCTGGATGCAATCGGCACCGGCGCGTTCCAGCGTGCGCACCGTGTGATGGACGTTCAATGCGTTGCCGAAGCCGGTGTCGGCGTCGACGATCAGCGGCAGCTCGACCGCATCGCGGATGCGCGCGGTGTGGTCGGCGATCTCGGCCAGGCCCATGAAGCCCTGGTCCGGCATGCCGAACCACATGTTGGTGACGCCGGCGCCGGTGACGTAGATCGCCTCGAAACCCGCGTCGGCAATGACCCGGGCCGACAGCGCGTTGAACGCGCCGGGAACGATCACGCCGCGGCGGGCGGCGGCCAGGGCCTTGAGTTGTCGACGGGTGGACATGCGCTTCCCTCGTTCAGGACTGTGTCGTTCAAAAACTGTCGCCGGGCACGCGCACCCAGCCTTCCATCAGCACGCGCGCGCTGCGGCTCATCGACGCCTTCGTGACGCGCCACTGGCCGTCATCGCCCTCGCGGGCCTCGGCACCGACGCGAAGCGTGCCCGACGGGTGGCCGAAGCGCACCGCCGTGCGCGTGCCGCCGCCCGCGGCCCGGTGGACCAGCGTGCCGGGGACCGCCGCCGCGGTGCCGATCGCCACCGCCGCCGTGCCCATCATCGCGTGGTGCAGCTTGCCCATCGACAGCGCGCGCACCAGCAGGTCGATGTCGGCGGCGCGCACCGCCTTGCCGCTCGACGCCACGTAGTCGGCCGGCGGCGCGACGAACGCGATCTTCGGCGTGTGCTGGCGGGTCGCGGCCTCGGCGACGTGCCGGATCAGGCCCATGCGGACGGCGCCCCAGGCCCGCACGGCCTCGAACCGGGCCAGCGCTTGAGCATCGCCATTGACGGCGTCCTGCAGCTCGGTGCCGGTGCAGCCGAGGTCGCGCGCATTGACGAAGATGGTCGGGATGCCGGCGTTGATCAGCGTGGCCTCGAAGCGGCCGACACCGGGCACCTCGAGCTCGTCGACGAGTCGCCCGGTCGGGAACATCGCCCCGCCGCCGCCCTCGTCCGGCCCGTCGGCCGCCGGGTCGATGAACTCCAGCTGCACCTCGGCCGCCGGGAAGGCGACGCCGTCGAGCTCGAAATCGCCGGTCTCCTGCACCTGCCCGCCGGTGACCGGCACCTGCGCGACGATGGTCTTGCCGATGTTGGCCTGCCAGATGCGCACGGTGCACAGCCCGCGTTCGGGCACACGTGCGGCGGGCAGCAGGCCCTGCGCGATCGCGAACGGGCCGACGGCCGCCGACAGGTTGCCGCAGTTGCCCGACCAGTCGATGAAGGCCTGGTCGACGGACACCTGGCCGAACAGGTAGTCGACGTCATGGCCGGGCCGTGTGCTTGGCGACAGGATCACCACCTTCGAGGTCGACGAGGTCGCGCCGCCCAGGCCGTCGATCTGCTTGCCGTAGGGGTCGGGGCTGCCGATCACGCGCATCAGCAGCCGGTCGCGGGCCGGGCCCGGCACCTGGCAGCGCGCCGGCAGGTCCTGCAGCCGAAAGAACACGCCCTTGCTGGTGCCCCCACGCAGGTAGATGGCCGGAATCCGAATCTGCGGAATG
Organism: Rhizobacter sp. SG703; assembly: GCF_012275445.1. GTDB lineage: Bacteria > Pseudomonadota > Gammaproteobacteria > Burkholderiales > Burkholderiaceae_C > Rhizobacter. The sequence goes on from NZ_JAAZQK010000006.1 coordinate 174,704, forward strand.
CTCATGCGCGTAGCCCGGATGCCGATCCGGGGATCAATGCTGCCTCGCGAGGAAATCCTGCGCGAACCGCTGCAGCACACCACCTGCCTCGTAGACGGACACCTCCTCAGCGGTGTCGAGCCGGCAGGTGACCGGAACATGCAGCGTCTCGCCATTCTTGCGCAGCACGCGCAGATCCAACCCGGCGCGCGGCGCAGGTTCGCCCAGCACGTCGTACACCTCGGTGCCGTCGAGCCCGAGCGTCAGCCGGCTGGTGCCCGGTGCGAACTCCAGCGGCAGCACGCCCATGCCGATCAGGTTGGTGCGGTGGATGCGCTCGAAGCCTTCGGCCACCACCGCCTCGACGCCGGCCAGCCGCACGCCCTTCGCGGCCCAGTCGCGCGAGCTGCCCTGGCCGTAATCGGCGCCGGCGATGATGAGCAGCGGCTGCCGGCGCGCGAGGTAGGCCTCGATCGCCTCCCACATGCGCACCACGCGGCCTTCGGGTTCGATGCGGGCCAGCGAACCCGCGCGCACCGTGCCATCGTCGCCCCGCACCATCTCGTTCTTCAGCGAGGGGTTCGCGAAGGTGGCGCGCATCGCCGTCAGGTGGTCGCCGCGGTGCGTCGCGTACGAGTTGAAGTCTTCCTCCGGCACGCCCATGCGCGCCAGGTACTCGCCGGCCGCCGAGTCGGCGAGGATCGCGTTCGACGGCGACAGGTGGTCGGTCGTGACGTTGTCCGGCAACAGCGCCAGCGGCCGCATGCCGGCGAGCTTGCGCGGGTTCGCCGCCAGCGCGCCCATGCCGTCGCGGTCCCAGTACGGCGGGCGGCGGATGTAGGTCGAGTGCGGCCGCCAGTCGTACTGCGGGTCCACGGGGTCGCTGCCGGACTCATGCACCGCGAACATCGGCTCGTAGACCTGCCGGAACATCTCCGGGCGGACCGACGACTGCACCAGCGCATCGATCTCCGCATCGTCGGGCCACAGGTCCTGCAGCCGGATCTCGCGGCCATTCACGACGGCCAGCACATCGCGCTCGATGTCGAAGCGGATCGTGCCGGCGATCGCATACGCCACCACCAGCGGCGGCGATGCGAGGAAGGCCTGCTTCGCCTGCGGGTGGATGCGGCCGTCGAAGTTGCGGTTGCCCGACAGCACCGCGGTGGTGTACAGGTCGCGCTCGACGATCTCGCGCTGGATCGCCGGATCGAGCGCACCGCTCATGCCGTTGCAGGTGGTGCATGCGAAGCCGACGATGCCGAAGCCCAGCGCCTCCAGCTCGGGCAGCAACCCGGCCTGCTGCAGGTACAGCGCCACCGTCTTCGAGCCCGGCGCGAGCGATGCCTTGACCCACGGCTTGCGCGCCAGGCCCAGCCGGTTCGCGTTGCGCGCCAGCAGCCCGGCGGCGATCACGTTGCGCGGGTTGCTGGTGTTGGTGCAGCTGGTGATCGCGGCGATGACCACCGCGCCCTCGGGCATCAGGCCTTGCGCCTCTTGCGCGCGGGCCTGGTCGAGGTTCGCCGCGATGCCACACTCGGCCAGCAGGCGGGTCGGCACCCGGCGGTGCGGGTTCGACGGCCCGGCGAGGCTGCGCACCACGCTCGACAGGTCGAAGCGCAGCACGCGCTCGTAACGCACATCGGCCAGCGTGTCGACCCAGAAGCCGGCCGTCTTCGCGTAGGTCTCGACCAGCGTCACCTGCTCGCGCTCGCGGCCGGTCAGCCGCAGGTAGTCGAGCGTCTGGCCGTCGATGCAGAACAGCGCCGCGGTGGCGCCGTACTCGGGGCACATGTTCGAGATCGTCGCGCGGTCGCCGACCGTCAGGCCGCGCGTGCCGTCGCCGAAGAACTCGAGGTAGGCGCCGACCACCTTCTGCCGGCGCAGGAATTCGGTGAGCGCCAGCACGATGTCGGTGGCGGTGATGCCGGGCTGGCGACGGCCGCTCAGCTCGACGCCGACGATGTCCGGCAGGCGCATCCACGACGCGCGGCCGAGCATCACGTTCTCGGCCTCCAGCCCGCCGACACCGACCGCGATCACGCCCAACGCGTCGACATGCGGCGTGTGGCTGTCGGTGCCGACGCAGGTGTCGGGGTAGGCCAGGCCGTCCTGCACCCACACCACCGGCGACATCTTCTCCAGGTTGATCTGGTGCATGATCCCGTTGCCCGGCGGGATCACGTCGACATTGCGGAAGGCGCGCTTCGTCCATTCGATGAAATGGAAGCGGTCTTCGTTGCGGCGGTCCTCGATGGCGCGGTTCTTCGCGAAGGCCTGCGGGTCGTCGCCACCGCACTCCACCGCCAGCGAATGGTCCACGATCAGCTGCACCGGCACCACCGGGTTCACCGCGGCCGGGTCGCCGCCCTGCGCGGCAATGGCATCGCGCAGGCCGGCCAGGTCGACCAGCGCGGTCTGGCCGAGGATGTCGTGGCAGACCACGCGCACCGGGTACCACGGGAAGTCGCGATCGCGGCGGCGCTCGATGATCTGCAGCAGGCCCTCGTCGCGCAGCGCCGGCTCGCAGCGGCGCACCAGGTTCTCGGCATGCACGCGCGCGGTGTACGGCAGGCCCGCCCAGGCGCCGGGGCGCAGCGCGTCGACGGCGGCGCGGGCGTCGATGTAGTCGAGTGCGGTGCCGGGCAGGCGCTTTCGGAAAGACTCTGGAGAATGCGACGTCATGCGAAGGTGGCGGGGCGGCCGGGCCCGCGCTGGAGGACCCGTTGCGCAAGCCGCCGGACAGTGTAGACCGGGGTGGCGCAGGCCGCGCGGTGCGCCGGCCGGGCTGCGCCCCCGGTTCGGCGATCAGCCCGCCGCGACGAGTTCGCGCGCCAGCGCCGCATAGCGCCGCAGCGGTCGGCCCAACAGCGCCTCCAGCTGCCGCACCGTGCCGGCAGCCGGCTGCATGCCGTGCCGCTGGATCCGGCTCATCATCAGCCGCATGTCGAAAGCCATCCAGCCCGGCGCGGCGGTGGCCAGTTGCGCCTCGAAGGCATGCAGGTCGTCGCCGCCGTAGCGGATCTCTCGCCCGAGCACCTCGCTCCACACCGCGGCGGCGGACTCGCCGGTGAACGCGTCCGGGCCGACCACCTCCAGGGTCAGGCGCGGCAGCGGCTGCTCCGCCCGATCGCGGCGCAGCAGTTCCGCCACGGCCACATCGGCAACGTCACGCGTGTCGACCATCGCGACGCCGGCAGAACCGATGGGCATCGGATAGACGCCGTAGCCTTCGATGACCGCCTGCACCTGCCGGTCGTTCTGCATGAAGTAGGCCGGCCGCAGCACCGTCGCCGGCAGGTCCAGGTCGTCGATCATCCGCTCCACCGTGTGCTTGCCGGTGAAGTGCGGCACGTCGGTGAACCGGTCCGCGTGGATCACCGACAGGTAGACGATGCGCTCGATGCCGGCCTCGCGGGCCAGGCTGAGCGCCAGCACGGCCTGGGTGACTTCGTCCGGCGTGACCGCATTGAGCAGGAACAGCGTGCGCACGCCGGACAAGGCGCGGCGCATCGAGGGCACGTCGGTCATGTCGGCGACGACCTCGGTGACGCCGGCCGGCAGCGCGGCCTTGCCCGGGCTGCGGACCAGCGCCCGCACGGCGGCGCCCTGGCGGGCGAGGCCCTGGACGACGAGGGAACCGATGGCGCCCGTGGCGCCGGTGACGAGGATGCTCATGGAAAACTCCTTGAAGGGGTGGGAAGGTGGAAATGGAATTCAGGCCGTGAAGTCGACGACCGCCTTGCCGCGGCTCGCGCCGGTGCGATTGCGCTCGATGGCGGCGGGCAGGTCGGCGAAAGGCACGACCTCGCCGACGCGGGCCTGCAGCTCGCCCCGCGACACCTGCTGCGCCAGCCGCTCCAGCAGCGCGGCGTCGGGTTTCATCACGAACCACAGCCCTCGCCGGCCGGCCGGCGTGCGGGCGAGAATCTCGGGCGACGTGGTCGCGACGATCACGCCGGTGCCGGACAGCACCTGCCAGCTGCGGTCGAGGACCTCGCCGCCGACGTAGTCGAGCACCAGGTCGATGTCGTTCACCATGGACTCGAAGCGCTGCGTCTGGTAGTCGATGACCAGGTCGGCACCCAAGGCGCGGACCGCATCGGCATCGCGGCCCGCGGCCGTGGCCACCACGAAGGCACCGGCCTGCTTCGCGAACTGCACCGCGAACGCGCCCAGGCCGCCGGCGGCGCCGTGCACCAGCACGCGCCGGCCCGGCCCGACCGGGCCGGCCAGGTACAGGCTCTGCCAGGCGGCCAGGGCAGCCACCGGCAGCGCGGCGGCCTGGACGTCGTCGAGTGCGTCGGGAGTCGGCGCCAGGTTGGCCTCGTTGACGGCCACCAGGTCGGCATACGCGCCCAGCCCGCCGAGCGGTCCCATCACGCGGTCGCCGGGCTGGAAGCGCGTGACGCCGGGACCGACGGCCTCCACGACGCCGGCAAGCTCGATGCCGAGCACGGCCGGCAACGTGATCGGGAAGGCGTCGCGGACGTAGCCCTCGCGGACCTTCCAGTCGAGCCCGTTGACGCCGGCGGCGCGAACGCCGACCAGCACCTGTCCCGGCCCGGCAACGGGTGCCGCCAGGGTCGAGAGGCGGGCGGCATCGATGCCGCCATAGGTTTCCAGGCTCAGTGTGCGAACGGTTTTCATCTCGGTTCCTTTCCATCGGGGTTGCGATGGATGAACGATAGGCCGTTGCATTCAATAAACACAGACACCAAAATCGAGACTTACTGTCTCAAATGTGGAACACATGGACCTCAATGCGCTGGCCGACTTCAACCTGGTGGCGACCCATGGCGGCTTCGGGCGGGCGAGCCGCGCCAGCCGCCGCTCGAAGGCCACGCTGTCGCGGCGCATCGCGGACCTGGAGGAGCAGTTGGGTGTGCGACTGATCGAGCGCAGCGCACAGGGGCTGGAGCTCACCGAAGCGGGCCAGCTGCTGCTCAGCCGGACCGAAGGCCCGATGAACGAGGTGGCCGATGCCGTCACCTCGACGAAAGAGGGAACCGGCCAGGTCCGCGGGCAGCTGCGCATCGCGGCGCCGCTGCTGTTCTCGCAGCTCGCGATGGGCCGCCTGTGCGCCGACTTCCGAGTCGTCTACCCCGACGTCACGCTGGAGGTGCTGTCCGACGACCGGATGGTGAACCTGGTCGACGAACGGTTCGACGTGGCGATCCGCGTCAATCCCCGGCCCGACACGGCGCTCGTCGGGCGCTGCTTCGCGAAGGACCGGCTGGTCGTGGTGGCTGCGCCGTCGATCGCAATGCCTGCGGCGAGCGAGAAGCCGGTGCGCGTGCCTGCCGCGGTGATGTCGGCCCGGGACGGCGAGACCTGGCGCATCGACGGCGGCAGCCTGACGGTGGAACCGATACCAGTGCTGCGGCTGTCGTCGCTGCTGACGCTGCGGGATGCGGCGATCGCCGGGGCCGGCGTCGCATTGCTGCCGCAGTCCATCGTCTGGAACCAGCTGACGCGCGGCGAACTCGTGCAATGGGGCGCGGTGGGCGGCGACGACGTCGCGCTGTGGGTGCTCCACGCGTCGCGCCGCCTGGCCAGCCCGAAGGTCAAGGCCTTCGTCGATTTCATCTGCGCGCGCTATCCCGGCGGCTCGCTCGTGCTGCCCGGCTGACGCGGCCATGTAGCCGGCGGCAGGCCGCTGCGCACCTGCCGCCGTGTGCCACGCGCGTCAGGCGGAGCTCACCTCGATGCGCCGCGGCTGCGCATGGGCCTGCTTCGGCACGCGCAAGGTCAGCAGGCCGTCCTTCAGGTTGGCCTCGATGCGGCCGGTGTCGAGCTCGCGGCTCAACGTGAAGGTGCGGCGGAAGCGCGGGACGCTGACCTCCGCCCACAGCGCGCGCATGTCGGACGGCATGTCCAGTTCGACCCGGCCCTCGACGGACAGGGTGTCGCCGTCGAGCTTGACGTCGAGCCGGTCCTTCGACACGCCGGGCATGTCCGCCAGCAGCGTGATGCCGCCTGCGTCTTCGAAGATGTCCACTGCCGGCGACACCGGACGCTCGTTCGCGCCGGCAGACGTGGCAGTCGTCAGTTCAGTGCGTTCAGCCATGTCGGTACTCCTCGATGTTCGAACCAGATTGAAATCGCGTCACTGCACGGCGATGCGTTGCGGCTGCGCCGCTGCACTCAGCGCGATGCTGACGCGCAGGATGCCGTCCCGGTACTTCGCCTGGACCTTCAACGGGTCGACGTCGTCCGGCAAGGTGACGGCGCGTGAAAAGCGCCCTTCGGGCCGCTCGTTCGAATACAGCTGGACCTGGACGTCGCGCTGCGGAATCGCCGAGGCCCTCGAGCCCGAGATCTTCAGCACGTTGCGCTCGATGGTCACGTCGATCGATGCGGCGTCGATGCCCGGTGCGAATGCGAACACCTCGATGCTGGCCGGCGTGCGCCCGACGTTGATCTCGGGAAACGCGCCGTAGGCGACCGACCGGATGCTGCCCGGCGCCCCGTCGAGGCCGAACGACCTCGACAGCAGCCGGTGCATGGTCTCGAGTTGCTCCGACAGGCGCTGAGGCGTGTGCATGTTGTCAAGCATGGTGAGCTCCTTCAGGTTGGGTTGATCCGGCTGCGAGGCAGCCGGGACGCGGAGACGACAGCTCCGCCAGCCGGGTCCGATGACCAGGCGACCGGACGAGCCTGGCGGCTCAGGATCGGGCGGCGGGCGGAGGCCTCGGGCCGAGGTCGGCCGCCACGGCGGAGGTCGCGCGGACGCGCCGCAGGGTGTCTCGGGCCAGCAGGTAGGCCGTCAACTGGCGCTCGCTCATCGGAGGCGGCCGTCGAGCCGAGTCGCGGCGCCGGGCATGCGGTTGACGATCAGGTGCGTGCGTATGAGCCATGATTCAGTCCTCTTCCGAATCGGTGGATGGCGTGGGCCACGACGCATCAACTAGGAGCACGGTTGACGGCTTTCAAGGCGAAAAATGGTCAGGGAAAACCCTGAATTCGACCACCGACATCTCCGGAGAGCGTGCCCTGCAGGCTCTCGCCCTTGACGAGACCCTGGAATGCGGACTGCGAGCCCGGGCCAGGCCAGCGTTCACGGTTCACCCGTTGCGGAACAGGAAGCTGTAGGCGTTCAGTGCCGGCACGCCGCCGAGGTGGGCGTACAGCACCTTCGAGCCGGAAGGGAATTCGCCCCGGCGGACCTTGTCGATCAAGCCGTGCATGGACTTGCCTTCGTACACCGGGTCGGTGAGCATGCCCTCCTGGCGCGCGCACAGGCGGATCGCTTCCAGCGTGCCTTCGTTCGGCAGTCCGTACTCGGGGCCGCCGTAGCGCGCGTCGAGCACCACGTCCTCCTCGCCAACGGCGTGCCCCAGGTCCACGAGCTCCGCCGTGTGGCGCGCGATGCGCAGGATCTGCGCATGGGTCTTCTCGGGTTTCGCCGAGGCATCGATGCCGATCACGTGTCGCGCACGTCCGTCCGCCGCAAAACCCACCACCATGCCGGCCTGGGTGCTGCCGGTCACCGAACACACGACGACGTAGTCGAACCTGAAGCCGAGTTCGGCCTCCTGTGCACGCACCTCTTCGGCGAAGCCGACGAAGCCCAGGCCGCCCAGTGGATGCTCGGAGCAACCGGCCGGGATCGGGAACGGCTTGCCGCCGGCGCGGCGCACGTCTTCCATCGCCTGCTCCCAGCTCGGACGGATGCCGATGTCGAAGCCCGCCGCATCCAGGCGCACGTCGGCACCCAGGATGCGCGACATCTCGATGTTGCCGACGCGGTCATAGACCGCGTCGGAGTAGTTGACCCAGTTCTCCTGCACCAGCACGCACTTCAAGCCGAGGTGCGCCGCGACGGCCGCGACCTGGCGGGTCTGGTTGGATTGAATGCCGCCGATCGACACCAGCGTGTCGCAGCCCTGGGCGAGGGCTTCGGGGACCAGGTACTCGAGCTTGCGGGTCTTGTTGCCGCCGAAGGCGAGGCCACTGTTGCAGTCCTCGCGCTTCGCATACAGGTCGACCTTGCCGCCCAGATGCGCGCTCAGGCGCTTCAGGTGCTGGATCGGCGTCGGCCCGAAGGTCAGGGCGTGGCGTGCGAATTTCTTCAGATTCATGGCGAGGGCTTCCCAAGTCGAGTGCTGGAGGTGTTCGACATGAATGCTAGACATCATGGCTACTAACAGGGTTGCCAACAGAGGCCACCGGCAGCATCATTCATCCGAATGAATGGCTTTCGAAGTTCATTGGTTTCTTGAAAGGCGCAATGAAAGCAACAAAAGTTCGCCGCCAGTCGGCGGCCGCCGAGTCGGCCGTCCACCCGCTCGATCGCACGGACAAGAGCATCCTTCGCGCATTGCAACGAGACGCTTCGACGACCAATGTCGCGCTGGCTGCGAAGGTGAACCTCAGCCCGCCGGCTTGCTTGCGCCGGGTCGAGCGGCTCAGGCAATCGGGGCTGATCTCGAGCGTCGTCGCGCTGCTGAATCCCAAGGCCCTCGACGCGGGCATGCTCGTGTTGCTCGGCGTGGTGCTCGATCGATCGACACCGGAGTCGTTCGCCTTGTTCGAGAAGGCGGCGGTCAAAGTCTCCGGGTGCATGGAATGCCATGTCGTCGCCGGCGAGTTCGACTACTTCATGCTGGTGCGAACGCGCGACAACGAGAGCTTCAACCAGCTCCATGCGACCCAGCTGCTGCACCTGCCGGGTGTTCGCCAGATCCGGTCGTTCATGGTGCTCAAGCAGGTGCTGTCGACCACGCAGTTTCCGATCTGACCTGGAAGCCGGTGCCACGCGGAGCCCGTTGACACGTGCGATGCCGTGCCTCTGCCTGGCCCGCGGTGCCACCGTTCGAAATCGGCAGGCAAGAAAAAACGCCCTGGAGGCGTGAGCCTTCAGGGCGTTGAATCATTTCTTGTTTTTTGGTGCGGCTGGCAGGATTCGAACCCACGACCCCTTGGTTCGTAGCCAAGTACTCTATCCAACTGAGCTACAGCCGCTGAGCCTCGCAGTGTAGCACGAGTTTTTCAGTTCTCGGTCAACGTTGCAGCGTGTCGATAGCAATCGGCGGTGCGCTCGACATCGCCCTGCTGCTCCGCCAAGTGCGCGAGCAGCACCCAGGCATCGCGGCGCGCGGCCAGCGGCAGCTCTTCGGCATCGGCCGCCTGCTGCAACAGCAGCCGCGCCTTGCCCCACAGCTCGCGCTGCGCCAGCGCGCGACCCACCGCATGCGCGAGCGCCGGCTCGCGCGGGAACGCCTGCAGCGAGGCCTCGAGCCGCGGCAGCCAGTCGGCCCCGATGCCGTCGATCGACGCGACCAGCGCCTCGGCCAGCGCACAGCGCTCGTCGATGCCCAGTTCGCCGAGCCGCTCCCAGAACGGCCGCAGCGCATTGCGCGCATCGGCCTGCGCGCCGAACTTCGACAACCGCGTCGCGGTGCGCGCCGCGACGAACGGGTCGCGCCGGTCGACCGCCTCCAGCGACAACCACACCCGCCGCACCTGGTCGGCATCGCGCGCACCGTCGAGCGATTCGAACGCGAGCGAGCGCAGCAGCCCCTGCGCCGCCTCCTTCGAGAAGGCCTGGTGCTTGGCCAGCAGCCGCGCGGTCTTCAGCGCCTCGTGCGGCTGGCGCGCCAGCCGCGTGGCCTGCAGGCGCAGGCGCAGCGCATGGGTGCGGCGGGCCACCCCGGGCGGCAGTTCGCCCAGCAGCTCGAGGGCGCGTGCGGCATCGCGGTCGTCGAGTGCCCATTCGGCGGCCAGCAGGCGCGCGCCTTCTTCGGCCGGCCTCGCGAGGCCGCTGCGGCTCGACAGGTCGAGCGCCAACCGCAGCTGCTCGTCGCGGTGCGTCCGGTCCTGCAGCTTGTGCAGGCTGCCGGCGGCCAGCAGGTGGCCCAGCACGGTGAACTCGTTGTCCTGCACCAGGTCGGGCGTGTCGCTCTGGATCAGCAGCGCGCGCTGTGCCGACTTCTGGGCCCGGCTGTAGCGCCCGCCGAAGTACTGCGACAGCGCATCGCGCAGCGCCGCCTGCGCGGTGCGGTCCCGGCGCGCGACCCGCCATTCGTGCGCCCGGCGCGGCAACCCGATCAGCGCGTTGACCGCCTGGATCACCGCGACCAGCGCGAAGCAGGCCGCCAGCAGCGCGATCAGGAACAGATTCAGCGAAACGTCGAGCCGCCACGAGCCCCAGTAGAACGACGCCAGGCCGTCGTTGGTGCCCAGCACCGACGCGCTGACCACCGCCAGCGCGAACAACAGCACGAACCAGATGACAGCACGCATCGGCAGCCGGTCGCTCAGGTCAACGTCCGGCCGCCGCGGTGGCCAGCGCCGCGAGCGTGTCGTCGGGACGCGGCAGCACGACCTGGCGCGCGCCGCCCGCCACCTGCTTCACCAGCTCGATCGCCACCGTCGTGCGGCGCGAACTGCGGTCGAAGTAGCGCTCCAGCGCCTGCTGCGCGCTCTGCAGATCGGTCTGTGCCGCATCGAACTGGCGGCTCAGCACCGCCAGCCGCGCGTTCAGCAGCCGCAGCTTCAGGTTCTCGCGCAGGAAGAAGGCCTGCTCCGGCGCGAGCCACATCGCGTCCGGGTTGTCGACCCGGCTCACGCGCACCAGCGAACGGGTCTCGCCCCAGACGCGGTCGAACAGCGCGCCCAGGCGATCGGACAATTCGGCCAGCCCGCCGCCCACCGGCGTCGGCGCGCCCTGCGCGACCGGCGACGCGCTGCGCGCACTGGTGCGGGGTGCCGCAGCAGCCGGCTTCGGCGCTTCGCGCCGCGGTTCGGCCTGCGCCAGCAACGGCAATTCGTCGACCAGCCGCACCACCTCGTCGACCTTGATCGACAGCCCGCCGATGTCGGCCACGCCGACCGCCTTGACGCGGTCGATGTCGCGCGCAATCGCGCGGCGCACGCCGTCGAGCCGCGGCTGGCTGTAGCGGGCGAGACGCTCGTCGGCCTGCTTCAGCGCGGCCACCAGCGGTTCGGCGCTGCCGGTGATCGCCGCCTGCTGCTGCGCCACGCGCAGGCCGGCGTCGATGTCGACCAGCACGTTCTCGTCGCGCGAGCGCGACAGCGACTGGATCAGGTCCTCGAGCTGGCTGCGCTGGATCGCGACCTCGGCCAGCTTGGCCTCGAGCAGCGCGACCTTGGCCGCACTGTCGCGCGCGACCTCCTGGGCCTGGCGCGCCATCATCTGCGCTTCGCCGGACTGCCTGCCGCTGTCCTGCTGGCGGCGCACCAGTTCCTGCTCCAGCGTGCGCACGCGCTGCTGCGCCGACCACGCCTGCACCAGCGCGATGACGATCAGCAGCACCAGCAGCGCGAGCACCGCCGGCGCGAGCCACCCGGGCAGGCGGCGCATGGCCACGGCCGGGCCTGCGGGCGCGGTCGGCAGCGGTTCGCTGAGGGCGTTCGGGGAGGAGACGGGGTCGGTCACGATGCGATCGATTGTATGCAGGCCACCACTTCCGCGAGAGACGGCCGCGATTCGAGCACCTGCCCGAGGCCGAGCGTCCGCGCGCGCGCCGCGATCCGCGGGTGCGTGGCCAGCGCACGGCCGGCGGCCCAGCCGGCCGACGGCGCCAGGGCTTCCAGGTGGTCGACCGCCTCGGAGCTGCTGAAGAACCACAGGTGCCGCGCCGGCCGGTCGAGCGCGGCCTGCAGCAGCGCGCGGCCGGCGTCGTCAAGCCGCGGCGCGCTGCGGCCGTAGGCGCACACCAGAGATACGGCGGCGCCCTGCTCGCGCAGCCGGTCGGCGATCCAGTCGCGGCCGCTGGTGCCGCGCACCACCAGCACGCGGCGGCCCGACCAGTCCTGCGCGCGCAGTTGCGCCCACAGCGCCTCGGAGTCGAACTGCGGCGCATCGCCCCCCGGCGCCACCACCTGCGGCACGCCCAGCGCATGCAGCACGCGCGTCGTGCCCGGGCCCGGCGAGGCCGCCTGCAACCCATCCGGCCAGGCGCCGCCGGACGGGCGATGCGCGAAGAACTGCTCGGCCGCGTTCGGGCTCACGAACATCACGAGGCCGAAGCGGTCCAGCTCACGCCAGGCGGCGTGCAGCTCGGCGGGATCGTCGACCGGCCGGATGTCGATCAGCGGCAGCGCCTGCGCATCGAGCCCGGCCGCGCGCAGCCCGTCGACCCATTCGCGCGCCTGCGCCGCAGGCCGCGTGACCAGCACGCGCGGCGCGGCGTCGACGTCAACCGGCACCGAGGTAGGCATCGGCACCCGCGGCACGCAGTTGCGCCGCGGCAAGCTCGCCGAGCGCGCGCGCCGAGCGGTCGTCGGCCACCGTGGCGGCGGCCACCGTGTGCAGCAGCGGGCGAGCCGGATCGTCGACATGGCCGAGCGCGGCGCTGAGGCGCAGCTGCGCGCCGTCCCACACCGCGTGCGCCGCCAGCGGCATGCTGCAGCTGCCGCCCAGCGAGCGCGACACCGCGCGCTCCGCGTGCGCGCCCCACCACGTCGGCCGGTCGCTCAGTTGCGCCAGCGTGTCGCGCAGCGCCGGCTGGTCGCTGCGGATCTCGATGCCGAGCGCGCCCTGCCCGGCCGCCGGAATCATCTCGTCGACCGCGAACACCGAACGGATGCGCTGCGCGAGGCCCAGCCGCTTCAGCCCGGCCGCGGCCAGCACGATCGCGTCGTACTGGCCATCGTCGAGCTTGCGCAGCCGGGTGTCGAGGTTGCCGCGCAACGGCTCGATGCGCAGGTCGGGCCGGCTCGCGAGCAGTTGCGACACCCGCCGCAGGCTGGACGTGCCGACGCAGGCGCCCTGCGGCAGCTCGGCCAGCGTCGCGAAGCGGTTGGAGACGAAGGCATCGCGCGGGTCCTCGCGCTCCAGCACCGCGGCCAGCTCGAAGCCGTCCGGCAGGTCCATCGGCACGTCTTTCAGCGAATGCACCGCGAGGTGTGCACGGCCGTCTTCGAGCGCCGCTTCGAGTTCCTTGACGAACAGGCCCTTGCCACCGACCTTCGACAGCGTGCGGTCGAGGATCTGGTCGCCGCGGGTCGTCATGCCCAGCAGTTCGACGCGCAGCCCGAAGCGTTGTTGCAGCAGGTCGCGCACATGTTCGGCCTGCCAGAGGGCGAGGCGACTTTCGCGGGTGGCGATGACGAGGGGGTCGGGCAAGGCCGATGACTGCAGCGAAGACATCGGCAAATGCTATCAGGCCCGCCTCTTGCCTCGCGGTATGGCTGATCCCCGCGGCTGCGCTGATACCATCGCGGTTCGTAACCAAGTTACAGCCTCGACGAGGCCCTGAGGACAAAGATGCCACGCGCCACACCTGCCCCCAAGCCCGCCGTCCGCCAGCCCGCTTCCTCCACCGGAGCGCGCAAGCCCGCGTCGAAAGCGACGCCCAAGGTCACCGCCAGGAGCGCGGCCGAGGCTGCCGACAAGAACCGCCCGCTGGTCGACGACATCCGGCTGCTCGGCCGCATCCTCGGCGACGTGATCCGCGAGCAGGAAGGCCAGGGCGCGTTCGACCTGATCGAGCGCATCCGGCAACTGTCGGTGGCGTACCGGCTGAAGCGCGACGCGCAGGCCGGCAAGACCTTCGACCGGCTGCTGAAGAGCCTGAGCGGCGACCAGACGGTCAGCGTGATCCGCGCCTTCAGCTACTTCTCGCACCTGGCCAACATCGCCGAAGACCGCCACCACGTGCGCCGGCGCGAGCACCACGAGCGCCAGGGCCACCTGCAGGAAGGCTCGCTCGCGATGAGCTTCGAGCGGCTGGCCGAGGCCGACGTGCGGGCCGCCGACATCGCCGGCGTGCTGCAGCGCGCCTTCATCTCGCCGGTGCTGACGGCCCACCCGACCGAGGTGCAGCGCAAGAGCATCCTCGACGCCGAGCGCGCCATTGCCGAGCTGGTGGGGCAGCGCGACGAACTGCGCAGCGCGCGCGAGCTGGCCGACAATGAGGCGCTGCTGCGCGCCCGCGTCACGCAGCTGTGGCAGACGCGCATGCTGCGCTACACCAAGCTGACGGTGGCCGACGAGATCGAGAATGCGCTCAGCTACTACCAGGCGACCTTCCTGCGCCAGATCCCGAAGCTCTACCAGGAGATCGAGGAAGCGCTGCCCGGCCATCCGGTCGCGCCGTTCTTCCGCATGGGCAACTGGATCGGCGGCGACCGCGACGGCAACCCGAACGTCAGCGCCGAGACGCTGCAGATGGCGCTGCGCCGGCAGAGCGAGACGGTGCTGCGTTTCTACCTGACCGAGGTGCACGAGCTGGGGGCCGAGCTGTCGATCTCGGCCACGCTCGCACCGGTGACGCCCGCGATGCAGGCGCTGGCCGGGCGCTCGCCCGACCACAGCGCGCACCGCGAGGACGAGCCGTACCGCCGCGCGCTGATCGGCATGTATGCGCGGCTGGCCGCGACGCTGCAGGCCTTCACCGGCACCGAGGCGCTGCGCCATGCGGTGGCGCCGCAGGACCCGTACCGGCGCAGCGACGATTTCCTCGCCGACCTGCAGGTGATCGAGGCCTCGCTGCGCTCGCACCATGCCGACGCATTGATCGCGCCGCGGCTGCGCCCGCTGATGCGCGCGGTGCAGGTGTTCGGCTTCCACCTCGCCACCGTCGACCTGCGCCAGAGCTCGGACAAGCACGAGGCGGTGGTCGCCGAGCTGCTGAAGACCGCGAAGATCGAGGCCGACTACAGCGCACTGGACGAGCCGGCGCGCCGCACGCTGCTGGTGACGCTGCTGAACGATGCGCGCCCGCTGCGCGTGCATGGCGCGGCGTATTCGGAGCACAGCGTCGGCGAGCTGGCGATCTTCGAGGCGGCGCTGAAGATGCTCGACCGCTACGGCCGCGAGGCGCTGCGCCACTACATCATTTCGCACACCGAAGACGTCAGCGACCTGCTGGAGGTGTTGCTGCTGCAGAAGGAAACCGGGCTGATGACCGGTACGCTGGACGACGGCGCCGTCTGCCAGCTGATCGTCTCGCCGCTGTTCGAGACCATCGGCGACCTGCGCAACGCCGAGCCGATCATGCGCGACTACTACGCGCTGCCCGGCATCGCCGACCTGATCAAGCGGTCGGGCCGGGAGCAGGACGTGATGCTCGGCTACAGCGACAGCAACAAGGACGGCGGCTCGTTCACCAGCAACTGGGAGCTGTACCGCACCGAGATCGCGCTGGTGGCGTTGTTCGCATCGCTGGGCGAAGCGCACGGTATCACGCTGCGCCTGTTCCACGGCCGCGGCGGCACGGTGGGGCGTGGCGGCGGCCCGAGCTACCAGGCGATCCTGGCGCAACCGCCCGGCACGGTGAACGGCCAGATCCGGCTGACCGAGCAGGGCGAGGTGATCTCGTCGAAGTACGCGCACCCGGAGATCGGCCGGCGCAACCTCGAGACGCTGGTGGCCGCGACGCTCGAGGCCACGCTGCTGCACCCGACCAAGAGCGCACCGAAGAGCTTCCTGGACGCGGCCGCGGCGATCAGCGAGGCCAGCATGGCCGCCTACCGCAAGCTGGTCTACGAGACCCCGGGCTTCACCGACTACTTCTTCTCGGCCACGCCGATCCGCGAGATCGCCGAGCTGAACATCGGCTCGCGCCCCGCTTCGCGCAAGGCCACGCGGGCGATCGAGGACCTGCGCGCGATCCCGTGGAGCTTCAGCTGGGGCCAGTGCCGCGTCGCGCTGCCCGGCTGGTGCGGCTTCGGCTCGGCGATCGAGGCCTTCCTCGGCAAGGCGCCGAAAGAGCGCAAGGAGCGGCTGGTGCTGCTGCAGCGCATGCACAAGCAGTGGCCGTTCTTCCGCACGCTGCTGTCGAACCTGGACATGGTGCTGGCCAAGAGCGACCTGGGCATCGCCGAGCGCTATGTCGACCTGGTCGAGGACCGCAAGCTGGGCAAGAAGATCTTCGGGCTGATCCAGGCCGAATGGCAGCGCACCAGCGACGCGGTGTCGCTGATCACCGGCGAGAAGCAGCGGCTCGCGTCGAACCCGTCGCTCGCGCGCTCGATCGAGCACCGCTTCCCGTACCTCGACCCGCTGAACCACCTGCAGGTCGAGCTGATGCGGCGCTACCGCCAGCGCCGCGAAGGCGATCCGGCGAACGAGCGGGTGCAGCGCGGGATCCACATCTCGATCAACGGGGTGGCAGCGGGGTTGCGCAACACCGGGTGAGCGTCAGAACAGCGACTGCCCGATCAGCGACGTGAAGCGCTCCAGCGCGAAGCTGCCGGCGAGCGAATTGCCGGTGTGTTCCAGCCTCGGCGACCAGACGCACACGCCGAGCGTGCGCGGGATGTGCGCGACGATGCCGCCGCCGACGCCGCTCTTCGCCGGGATGCCGACGCGGTAGGCGAAATCGCCGGCCGCGTCGTAGGTGCCGCAGGTCAGCATCAGCGCCGACAGCCGCTTCGCCGAGCTCGCGTCCAGTACCTGCTCGCCACCGACCGGGCTCACGCCGCCGTTCGCGAGAAAGCCCACCGCCCGCGCCAGGTCGACGCAGTTCATGCGGATCGCGCAGTGCCGGCAGTAGGCCTCGATGACCGCGTCGACCGGGTTCTTCAGGTTGCCGAAGCTGTGCATGAAGTGCCCCATCGCGCGGTTGCGCGACCCGGTGGCCAGCTCCGACCTCGCGACCGCGTCGTCGTACTGCAGGCCGGCATTGCCCGACAGCCGCCGCAAGAACTCCACCAGCGCCATTTCGGGCTGCACGAAGCGCGTGCTGAGCACGTCGGTCACGACCAGCGCGCCGGCGTTCAGGAACGGGTTGCGCGGCTTGCCCTGCTCGGTCTCGAGCTGCACCAGCGAGTTGAACGCGGTGCCCGACGGCTCGCGGCCCACCCGCTCCCACAGCGCGTCGCCGACCAGCTGGAACGCGAGCGTCAGCGAGAACAGTTTCGAGACCGACTGGATGGAGAAATCCTCGCGCGCATCGCCGACGGTGTAGAGCCGGCCGTCGAGCATGCTGACCGCCATGCCGAAGCGCTGCAGCGGCACCTTGGCCAGTTCGGGGATGTAACTCGCGACGCGGCCCTGCCCGAGCAGCGGCTGCGCTTCGTCGTGGATGCGGTCGAGCACCGCCTGCATGTCGATGGCCATCCGATAATTGGGCCATGACTGCACCCTCGCCGCACACCGATCCCCGCGGATTTCTTCGCGCGCTGTACGACGCCGCGGTCGCGCGGGCCTTGCCGGCGCGGACGATGGCGGCCTTCCTGCCGCCGCCGCCGCGTGGGCGCACGCTGGTGCTCGGCGCCGGCAAGGCAGGCGGCGCGATGGCGGCCGCGCTCGACGCGCTGTGGCCGGCCGGTGCGCCGCTGTCGGGGCTGGTGGTCACCCGCTACGACCACGTGCCGCCCGGCTACCGCGCGAAACCGGGCCGCATCGAGGTCGTCGAGGCGGCGCATCCGGTGCCCGATGCGGCCGGCCAGCAGGCCGCACGGCGCATCGCCGCGCTGACCCAGGGTCTGACGGCCGACGACCTGGTGCTGTGCGTGGTGTCCGGCGGCGGCTCGGCGCTGCTGGCGCTGCCGGCCGACGGCGTCACGCTGGACGAGAAGCAGGCGATCAACAAGGCGCTGCTGAAGAGCGGCGCGGCGATCGACGAGATGAACTGCGTGCGCAAGCACCTGTCGGCGATCAAGGGCGGCCGGCTCGCGGCGATGTGCGCGCCGGCCCGGGTGCTGTCGCTGCTGATCTCCGACGTGCCGGGCGATTCGCCCGAGGTGATCGCGAGCGGCCCGACCGTGCCCGACGCAACCACCTGCGCCGATGCGCTGGCCGTCCTCGCGCGCTACCGCATCGAGGTGTCGGCGGCGGTGCGCGCCGGGCTGGAAAGCGGTGCGTTCGAGACGCCGAAGCCGGGCGATGCGCGCTTCGCCGGGCACGAGGTCCGGATGATCGCGACGCCACAGCAGTCGCTGGAGGCCGCCGCCGCGCTCGCCCGGTCCGCGGGCCTCGAGGCGCACATCCTCGGCGACGAGATCGAAGGCGAATCGCGCGAGGTCGGCAAGGTGCATGCGGCGCTCGCGCGGCAGGTCGCGCGGCGCGGGCAGCCGTTCGCGACGCCGTGCGTGATCCTGTCGGGCGGCGAGACGACCGTGACGGTCGCGGCCAAGGGCGGCCGCGGCGGACGGGCCACCGAATTCCTGCTGGGTTGCGCGATCGCGTTGCAGCGAGAACCGGGCGTGTTCGTGCTGGCGGCCGACACCGATGGCATCGACGGCGTCGAGGACAACGCCGGCGCGATCGTCACGCCCGACACGCTGGCGCGCGCGATCGCGCAGGGCCTGAGCGCCCGGGATTGCCTGGACCGCAACGACGCCTACAACTTCTTCGCGCCGCTCGGCGACCTGGTGGTGCCGGGGCCGACGTTCACCAACGTCAACGACTTCCGGGCGATGCTGGTGACATGACAGGATGCGGGCCGGCTTGGGCGGCCCAGCGCTCGGCCCGCCTCACTGCTCGAGCAGGTCCTTCATCTCGTCGGCGTGTTCCTCTTCGTCGCTGAGGATGCCCTCCAGCATGCGGCGCGTCGTCGGGTCCTTGTCGCCGATCAGCGCGATCATCTGGCGGTAGGCCTCGACCGCGACGCGTTCGGCCACCAGGTTGGCGCGGATCATCGCCTTCAGGTCCGACGAATCGTCGTACTGCGCATGGCTGCGGTCGAGCAGCGTGTTCGGCGCGAAGTCCGGTTCGCCGCCGAGCTGCACGATGCGCTCGGCGATCAGGTCGCCATGCGCCGCCTCTTCGTTCGCATGCACCATGAACTCGGCCGCGATCGCCGGCGACGACAGGCCGTGCGCGGTGAAGTGGTGGCGCTTGTAGCGCAGCACGCAGACCAGCTCGGTGGCCAACGCGTCGTTCAGCAGCTTCACGATGTCGTCGCGCCACGGCCCGTAGCTCGGCGTCACGGCGCC
Organism: Rhizobacter sp. SG703; assembly: GCF_012275445.1. Taxonomy (GTDB): domain Bacteria; phylum Pseudomonadota; class Gammaproteobacteria; order Burkholderiales; family Burkholderiaceae_C; genus Rhizobacter. Next base: position 193,538 of record NZ_JAAZQK010000006.1, read on the forward strand.
GTCCTCGGCGCGCGTGCGGGCGGCTTCCAGCGCCGTTTCGTCCAGGCGCAGCGACTTGCCGTCGCGCGCGTTCTTGTCGTTGTCGACTTTCTGAAGCATGGCCATCTCCGTTCGGGGTCAGGTGGGGATGCCTTCACTGTAGGAAGCATCGACCCCGGCCGACATCGGAAGGCAGCGGCCCCGGCTGTAGGACTCTGCGCCGCGTGCCCGCGTGGGGGTCGTGCCGGCGTCAGCGCTGCAGCAGCTGCGCCACCACCGCCACCGCGATCACCTGCGGCTCCTTGCCGGCGATGCCGGGCACGCCGATCGGGCAGGTCAGCCGCGCCAGCGCCTCGGGCGGCACGCCGCGTTCCTCGAGGCGATGCACGAAGCGCGCGCGCTTGGTACGGCTGCCGATCAGGCCGAGGAACGCGAAATCGCCGCGGCGCAGGATGGCCTCGGTGATGCGCAGGTCGAGGTCGTGGCTGTGGGTCAGCACCAGGTAGTGCGCGCCGGCCGGCGCCTGCGCGACCTCGGCCTCCACCGGCTCGACGCACACCCGCTCGATGTGCGCCGGCAGCGCCTGCGCCGGGAATTCGCTTTCGCGTTCGTCGACCCATTGCACGCGGCAGTCGATGCCGGACAGCAGCGCGACGATCGCCCGGCCGACGTGACCGGCGCCGTACAGCTGCAGGAAGAAGCGCGGCTCGCGCGCGGGCCAGGCCGCGAGGACCGCGTCGCCGAGGCGCTGCGTGCGCAGCGTCAGGCTCCCGCCGCAGCATTGCCCGAGCGACGGGCCGAGCGCGTAGGGGATGTCATGCGAAGCCGTGTCGCCGGCATCCAGCCACTGCCGCGCCTGCGCGATCGCCGTCAACTCCAGGTGGCCGCCGCCGATGGTGCCGAGCACCGCGTCGCGCGTCACCAGCATGTGGGTGCCGGACTCGCGCGGCACCGAGCCGCGGTGCGCCAGCACCTGCACGTCCATCGCCGGCACGCCGGCGTCGAGCAGAGCACGCGCGGTGTCGCGCAGCGCGGTCATCGGCAACGGCCCTGTGCGAGCAAGGCTTCGACTGGCTCAGCGCGAACGGGCGTTTGCTCAGCGCGAACGGGCTGCGACTTCAGCCCGCCAGCACCGGCAGCGAGGTGTTGACCACCGTGCCCACCAGCTCGTAAACCGCCTCGTGCGTCAGCACGCCGGCCAGCACCAGCTTGGGCCGGCGCAGCAGCGGCTTGACCCGCGCGAGCAGCCCGCGCCAGCCGCGGTGCAGCCCGACGCGCAGCCGGTTGCGCAACGTGTCGCGCAGGATCAGCAGCGAGGTCTCCTCGCGCACCTCGGTCGCGAACTGGCGCTTGTACTCCGACACGCCGATGCCGAAGTTCAGCGTCTGCGGCCGCCGGTGCGCGATCAGGTCCTCGATCAGCCGGTACAGCAGCACGGTGCCGGGACTGAACTTCGACAGCTCGGCGTCGTGGCCGATGTCGGCGTAATGGAACACCCCGCGGCCCTGGTAGCCCAGCACGAAGGCGAGCGCCCGGCCGCCGCTGCGCAGCACGTAGCTGCGCAGCAGCCCGCGGCGCGCCAGGTCGGCCAGCCGCACGGCGATGTCGTCGCGCTCGATGCCCAGCGGGCCGATCGCCTGGTGCTGCCAGGTGCGCTTCGCGATGTGCTGCGCCTGCCGCACGAACTCGGCGACCTGCTCCTCGGCATCGACCCGCACCAGCTCCAACCCCGGCATCTGCTCTTCGAGCACCCGCACCTGGCGGCGCAGGTTGTAGCGTTTCTTGCTGCCGAAGCGCGCCAGGTAGGCGTCGAAGCTGTCGGGCAGCGCGATCGTGTACAGCGGGCGCCTGCCATGCTCGCTGTACAGCAGCGAGCCGCCGCGCTGGCGCAGTTGCGCCTCCCAGCCGGCCCAGGCGCTGCAGCCGGCGGGGATGCCCTTCAGGAACAGCGCGTCCAGGTCGGGGCGCTCGCGCCACAGCCGTTCGACCACGTCGGCCAGCGCCTGCGGCCGGCCGGCCACCAGCGGCGCCCCGCCCAGCAGGTGCGCGGCGCGCAGCTTCAGCGACGCGAAGGTCCAGCGGCCGAGCGAGAACGCGAGCGGGTAGCGCTGCACGTCCATCGGCACCACGCCGACCTCGGCGCCATCGGCCGCCGGCAGCACGCCCAGCAGCAGGTCGTCGGCCGGGCGCGTCGCGACCAGGTGGTTCCACCACTCCGGCGACTGGTAGATGCGGTAGACATGCCCGCTGTCGCTGAGCAGGCCGTCCCAGCCCTGCATCAGCTGGCGGTCGGTGGCGGCGGCCCGCGAGAACACCACCGGCGAAGCGGGCAGCGTGGCAACGGGGGCGAAGGCTGAAGCGGAAGCTGACGAAGGGGCGCTCATGAAGACGGCTGGAGCTCGCGGAGGATCGACCGGACAACGGCGCCCGGTGCGGGCGCCTGCGAATCGACCTGAAGGATATCGACGGCAGCGCCGCAGCCGTCTCCCTCGCCCCGGGGGTTCGTGCGTGAATACCGCACGAACCGGGGCCCTCTTGCGCTGTTTCACCGGCCACGTTGCGTTCGCTTGCGTCCGCTTGCATTCGGTCGCTGTCAGACGGCTGCGCGCACCGCACCGATCGCGTCGAGGATCGCTTCCGGCGTCGCCGGCGCGCGCAGCGGCGGGTCGACCCGGTGCCCGCCGACCGCCGACACCGCATCGCGGATCGCGAAGAACACCGAGAACGGCAGCAGCAGCGGCGGCTCGCCGACCGCCTTGCTGCGGTGGATGCTGTCCTCGACGTTCTCCGCGTCGAAGAGCCGCACGTTGAAGACCGCCGGGCAGTCGTTCGCGGTCGGGATCTTGTAGGTGCTCGGCGCATGCGTCGCGAGTGCGCCGGTCTGCGGGTGCCACACCAGCTCTTCGCTGGTCAGCCAGCCCATGCCCTGGATGAACGCGCCCTCGACCTGGCCGATGTCGACCGCCGGGTTCAGCGAGCGGCCGGCGTCGTGCAGCAGGTCGGCGCGCAGCAGCTTCCATTCGCCGGTCAGCGTGTCCACCACCACCTCGCTGACCGCGGCGCCGTACGCGAAGTAGAAGAACGGCCGGCCGGTCAGCGTCGCGGCATCCCAGTGCAGGCCGGGCGTCGCGTAGAAGCCGTCGGACCACAGCTGCACGCGCGCCAGGTAGGCCTGCATCACCAGTTCGGCGAAGCCGATGCGCCCGGCCGGGCCGGTCACCTCGTCGTTCGCGAAGCGCAGCTCGCCGGCGCGGCAGGCCAGCCGCTGCGCCGCCACGTCGGCCAGCCGCTCGCGGATCTGCCGCGCGGCGTCCTGCGCCGCCTTGCCGTTCAGGTCGCTGCCGGTCGACGCGGCGGTGGCCGAGGTGTTGACGACCTTGTGCGTGTCGGTCGCGCTGACGCGCACCCGCTCGAAGCCGACACCCAGCTCGTGCGCCACCACCTGGGCCACCTTGGTGTTCAGCCCCTGGCCCATCTCGGTGCCGCCGTGGTTCACCAGGATCGAGCCGTCGGCGTACACGTGCACCAGCGCGCCGGCCTGGTTCAGGTGCTTCACGTTGAACGAGATGCCGAACTTGACCGGCGTGAACGCGATGCCGCGCTGCAGCACCGGGTTCACGCGGTTGAAGGCGGCCACCGCATCGCGGCGCGCACGGTAGTCGCTGTCGGCTTCCAGCTGCGCGCACAGCTCGTGCAGGATGTTGTCGTCGACCGACTGGCCGTAGGGCGTGGTCCGCTGGGTGTCGGTGCCGTAGAAGTTGGCGCGCCGCACGTCCAGCGCGTCCTTGCCGAGCGCGCGCGCGACGCTGTCGAGGATGTTCTCGATCGCGATCGCGCCCTGCGGCCCGCCGAAGCCGCGGAATGCGGTGTTGCTCTGCGTGTTGGTCTTGCCGCAATAGCCGTGCACCGCGACATCGGGCAGCCAGTAGGCGTTGTCGAAGTGGCACAGCGCGCGCGTCATCACCGGGCCCGACAGGTCGGCCGAATGGCCGGCGCGCGACACCATCGTGACCTCGCTGCCGAGGAGGCGGCCGTCGTCGTCGTAGCCGGCCTCGTACTCGATCCAGAAGCAGTGGCGCCGGCCGGTGATCAGGAAATCGTCGTCGCGGTCGACGCGCAGCTTCACCGGCCGGCGCAGCTTCTGCGCCGCCACCGCGGCCACGCAGGCGAACAGCGCCGACTGCGATTCCTTGCCGCCGAAGCCGCCGCCCATGCGCCGGCATTCGACCTGCACATGGTGCGCGCTCAGCCGCAGCGCCTGCGCCACCAGGTGCTGCATCTCGCTCGGGTGCTGCGTCGAGCAGTGCAGCAGCAGCCCGCGGTCCTCCTTCGGGATCGCGTAGCTGATCTGGCCTTCGAGGTAGAACTGCTCCTGGCCGCCGACCTCCAGCGTGCCGCGCAGGCGGTGCGGCGCCGCATCGATCGCAGCCCGCGCGCCGCCGTCGCGGGTGCTGCGCACCAGGTGCATCGGCGGCAGCACGTAGGCGCCGGCCGCGTGCGCCGCCTGCGGCGTCAGGATCGGCGGCAGCGGCTCGACCTGCAGCACCGCCTTCGCGCGGGCCGCGGCGCGGCGCGCCGCGTCGCGCGTCAGCGCGATCACCGCGAACACCGGCTGGCCGACGTAGCGCAGTTCGCCGTCGGCCAGGATCGGGTCGTCGTGCAGGATCGGCCCGCAGTCGTTCGCGCCGGGGATGTCGGCCGCGGTCAGCACCGCGACGACGCCGGGCTGCGCGCGCAACGCCGCGAGGTCGATGCCCAGCAGGCGCCCATGCGCCACCGGCGACAGCCCGAGCGCCGCATGCAGCGTGCCGGCGAGCTCCGGCAGGTCGTCGATGTAGGCCGCTTCGCCGGCGACGTGCAGGTGCGCCGATTCGTGCGGCCGGCTGATGCCGACGCGCGCGCCCTCGCGCAGCGCGATCGCTTCGGCCTCGGGACCGGCCGCCTGCAGGAACGGATCGAGGGGCTTGTTCATGCAGTGATGCTCCAGGCCCGCGTCGCCTCGGCCGGCAGCGGGTCGGCCGCGCGCGTCTCCAGCCAGAAACGCCGCAGCAGGTTCTGCGCGACCTGCAGCCGGTACGCCGCGCTCGCGCGCATGTCGGTCAGCGGCGTGAAGTCGTTCGCCAGCGCCGCCTGCGCGGCCTGCAGCGCCTGCTCGTCCCAGGCCCGGCCCTGCAGCGCCGCCTCGGCCTGCACGGCGCGCTTGACGATCGCCGCCATGCCGCCGAACGCCAGCCGCACCTGCGCGACCGTGCCGTCGGCCGCCAGTCCGATCGACAGCCCGGCGCACACCGCCGAGATGTCGCAGTCGTAGCGCTTGCTGATCTTGTAGGCGCGGATCTGCCGCTGCGCCGCCGCCAGCGGCACGATGATCTCCTGCACGAACTCGCCAGGCTGCAGCTGGTTCTTCATGTAGTCGACGTAGAACGCGGCGAGCGGCACGCGCCGCGCCTTCGCGCCGCGGCGCAGCACCAGCTCGGCGTCGAGCGCCAGCAGCACCGGCGCCGAGTCGCCGATCGGCGAGCCGTTGGCCACGTTGCCGCCCATCGTGCCGGCATGCCGGATCGGCGGCGACGCGAAGCGCAACCACACCTCGGTCAGCGCCGGCATGCGCCGGGCCAGCGCCGACCAGGCGTCTTCGAGCGATGCGCCGGCGCCGATGTGCAGGTGGCCGTCGCGTTCGTCGATGCGCTTCAGCTCGGCCACGTCGCCCAGGTAGATGATCTCGCCGAGGTCGCGGAACTGCTTGTTGACCCACAGCCCGACGTCGGTCGCACCGGCCAGCAGCGTCGCCTTCGGGCGCTGCTCGCGCAGCGTCGCCAGCGCCTCCAGCGCGCGCGGCGCGAACCAGTCGTCGACGCGCGGGCCGCCATCGCGCTGCCGGTTGAAGCCGGCGTAGTGCAGGCCGGCGTGGTTGAGCCCGTCCTTGCCGCTGGCCAGCGCCTGCAGCGCGGCGACCGCCGGCGCGGTGTCGAGCGCGACCGGCGGCAGCTGGAACATGCGCTCGCCGGCGTCGAGGATCGGCCGGTAGCCGGTGCAGCGGCACAGGTTGCCCGACAACGCGTCGGCCAGCTGCTGGCGCGTCGGCACCTGGCCGCAGGCGCGGTGGCCTTCGTAGCCCGCCCACAGCGACATCACGAAGCCCGGCGTGCAGAAGCCGCATTGCGAGCCGTGGCACTCGACCATCGCCTGCTGCACCGGGTGCAGCGCGCCGCCGGCCTGGTCCTTCAGGTCTTCGACCGTGAACAGCGCCTTGCCGGCCAGCGTCGGCAGGAACTGGAGGCAGGCGTTGACGGTGCGCAACGCGAGGCCGCCGACGCGCTGCGACGGCGGGGTTTGCTCATTCGCGAGTTCGCCCACCACCACCGTGCAGGCCCCGCAGTCGCCCTCGTTGCAGCCCTCCTTGGTGCCTGTGCAGCGCGCGTCCTCGCGCAGCCAGTCGAGCACCGAGCGGGTCGGATGGACGCCGCCGACCTCGACGACCTGGCCGCGGTGGAAGAAGCGGATGGCTTGAGTGGTCATGGCACACCGGGAGTTGCAGCACAAGCATAGGACAGACCGGGCCAGGGTAAACCTTGCCCGCGGTCGGGATACGATGGCGCCCGACCCCCGTGGCATTGCAATTCGTGGGCCCAGCCGCAGCCCGAGGACCACCGAATGACACCCCGCCGCATCGCGCTGCGTGCCGACCTGCTCGACTTCACCGCCGCACCCGACTGGGGCGACACCGGGTCGCCGGCGGTGCGCTTCCGCCCGGACCACTGGCTGCTGGTCGAAGACGGCCGCATCGCCGGCGCGCAGCCCGACACGCCGGACGCCGGCTGGCAGCGCCACGACCACCGCGGCCGGCTGCTGATGCCGGGCTTCATCGACACCCATGTGCACAGCCCGCAGCTCGACGTGATCGCGAGCTACGGCACCGCGCTGCTCGACTGGCTCGACACCTACACCTTCCCGGCCGAACGCCGCTATGCCGACGAGTCCGAGGCCGAGCGCGGCGCGGCGCGCTTCCTCGACGCGCTGCTGGCGCACGGCACCACCAGCGCGGTGGTGTTCCCGACGGTGCACCGGGTCAGCGCCGACCGGCTGCTGGCCGGTGCACAGGCGCGCGGCATGCGGCTGATCGCCGGCAAGGTGCTGATGGACCGCCATGCGCCGGACGGGCTGCGCGACGACGTCGAGCAGGCCGAGCGCGACTGCGTCGAGTTGATCGAGCGCTGGCACGGCCGCGACCGGCTGGCCTATGCGGTGACGGTGCGCTTCGCGCCGACCAGCACGCCGGCCCAGCTCGCGATGGCCGGCCGGCTGTGCGCCGCGTACCCCGGCGTCTACATGCAGACGCACGTGGCCGAGAACCGCGACGAGGTGCTGTGGGTCGCCGAGCTGTTCCCCGAGGCGCGCAGCTACCTCGACGTCTACGCCCGCGCCGGGCTGCTGAACGCACGCAGCGTGCTGGCTCACGGCATCTGGCTGGACGACGCCGACCGCGCGGCCATCCACGCGGCCGGGGCGCAGATCGCGCACAGCCCGTCGTCGAACCTGTTCCTCGGCAGCGGGCTGTTCGGCTGGCGCGCGGCCGAAGCCGCCGGCTGCGCGGTGAGCCTGGCGACCGATGTCGGCGGCGGCACCAGCCTGTGCCTGCTGCGCGCCGCGAGCGACGCCTACCGGGTGCAGGCGATGGCCGGCGAGCGGCTGACGGCCTGGAAGGCCTTGCATGCGGCGACGCGGGGCGCGGCCCACGCGCTCGGGCTGGCCGACGAGATCGGCTCGCTGGAGGCGGGGCGGGTCGCCGACCTGTGCCTCTGGGACTGGGCCGCCGGGCCGGTGGCCGAGCGCCGGATGGAGGTGGCGCGAGGCTTGCATGAGAAGGTGTTTGCGTGGATGACGCTGGCGGACGAGCGGAATCTGGTGGCAACGTGGGTCAACGGTGTGGAGCGCTATGGGCAAACAGTCTGACCAAGCAGCACAAGCAGAGCGCAGTGCCCAGCAAGCAACGCCCCGGGATCCGGCTTTGCTGGGCCCAGGGGTGGCGCCCCTCGGGGGCAGGAGCGAAGCGACTGGGGGGCTCCGTCTGGAACTCACCGACATCAGCAAGCAATACCCCGCCGTCAAGGCGAACGACCGGGTCAACCTGCGCGTCAAGCCCGGCGAGATCCATGCCGTGCTCGGCGAGAACGGCGCCGGCAAGTCGACGATGATGAAGATGATCTACGGCGCGGTCCGTCCCGATGCCGGCGTGATCCGCTGGAACGGCCAGCCGGTCGAGGTCCGCAACCCGCAGGAGGCGCGGGCGCTGGGCATCAGCATGGTGTTCCAGCACTTCAGCCTGTTCGACACGCTGACCGCGGCCGAGAACGTCTGGCTCGGCCTCGACAAGTCGCTGTCGCTCGCCGCGGTGACGCAGCGCATCGCCGAGGTCGCCCGCGTCTACGGCCTCGACGTCGACCCGCTGCGCCCGGTGCACACGCTGTCGGTCGGCGAGCGCCAGCGCGTCGAGATCGTGCGCGCGCTGATGACGAACCCACGGCTGCTGATCCTCGACGAGCCGACCTCGGTGCTGACGCCGCAGGCGGTCGAGACGCTCTTCATCACGCTGCGCCAGCTCGCCGCCGAGGGCTGCAGCATCCTCTACATCAGCCACAAGCTCGACGAGATCCGCGCGCTGTGCCACCACTGCACCGTGCTGCGCGGCGGCCGCGTCACCGGCGAGGTCGACCCGACGCAGCAGACCAATGCCAGCCTGTCGCGCCTGATGATCGGTGCCGAGCCGCCGCAGCTGCAGCACGTGCAGGCGCGGCTCGGCGACGTCGCGCTGTCGGTGCGCGAGCTGGCGCTGCCCCGGCGCGACCAGTTCGGCGTCGACCTGCAGGGCATCAGCTTCGACGTGCGCTGCGGCGAGATCGTCGGCATCGCCGGCGTCTCCGGCAACGGCCAGCAGGAGCTGATGGCCGCGCTGTCCGGCGAAGACCCGCGGGCCGCGCCCGACAGCATCGTGCTGTTCGACCGGCCGGTGGGCCGCCAGTCGCCGCGCCGGCGCCGCGCGCAGGGGCTGAACTTCGTGCCCGAGGAGCGGCTCGGCCGCGGCGCGGTGCCGTCGCTGTCGCTCGCGCAGAACACGCTGCTGACGCGCACCGCCGCGGTCACCGCGCAGGGCTGGATCCGCAGCACCGAGGTCGCCGCGCTCGCGAACCGGCTGATCCAGCGCTTCAACGTGAAGGCCGGCGGCCCCGACGCGCCGGCCAAGAGCCTGTCGGGCGGCAACCTGCAGAAGTTCATCGTCGGCCGCGAGATCGATGCGGCGCCGCGGCTGCTGATCGTCTCGCAGCCGACCTGGGGCGTCGACGTCGGCGCGGCCGCGCAGATCCGCGCCGAGCTGCTGAAGCTGCGCGACGACGGCGGCGCGGTGCTGGTGGTCAGCGAAGAGCTCGACGAGCTGTTCGAGATCTGCGACCGGCTGGTCGTGATCGCGCAGGGCCGGGTGTCGCCGTCGATCGCGACCGCGCAGGCCACCGCCCCGCAGATCGGCGAATGGATGAGCGGGCTGTGGAGCCCGCGCGGCGCCGCGTTCCACCCGGAGGCGACGCATGCTGAAACTTGAGCCGCGCCCGGCGCCGAGCCGGGTCATGTCGATCGCCTCGCCGCTGCTGGCGCTGGCGATCACGGTGCTGATCGGCGTCGTGCTGTTCCTGCTGCTCGGCAAGGACCCGCTGCGCGGGCTGCAGGTGTTCTTCGTCGAGCCGCTGAAGAGCGCGCAGGCGCTGTCGGAGCTGGCGGTGAAGGCGGTGCCGCTGCTGCTGATCGCGCTCGGCCTGGCGGTGTGCTTCCGCTCCAACGTCTGGAACATCGGCGCCGAAGGGCAGTTCGTGCTCGGCGCGATCGCGGCCGGCGGCGTCGCGATGCTGGCCGAGCCCGCGGGATCCGGCATCGGTCGCTGGATCGTCGTGCCGATCCTGCTGGCCGGCGTGCTCGGCGGCATGGCCTGGGCCGCGATCGTCGCGCTGCTGCGCGACCGCTTCAACGCCAACGAGATCCTGGTCAGCCTGATGCTCGTCTACGTGGCCGACCAGGTGCTCGGCTACCTGGTCTACGGCCCGTGGAAGGACCCCGACGGCTACAACTTCCCGCAGACCATCACCTTCCTCGCGTCGACGAAGATCCCGCGCCTGTTCGACGGCCTGCGCGTCAACATCGGCCTGCCGATCGCGCTGCTGGCGGTGGCCGGGTTCTGGGCCTTCCTGTTCCGCACCTATGCCGGCTTCCAGCTGCAGGTCGGCGGGCTCGCGCCGGCGGCGGCGCGCTATGCCGGCTTCTCGTCGCGGCGCGCGCTGTGGACGGCGCTGCTGCTGTCGGGCGGCATGGCCGGACTGGCCGGCGGGCTGGAAGCCGCCGGCCCGCTCGGCCAGCTGACGCCGCACGTGCCGGCGGGCTACGGCTTCGCGGCCATCATCGTCGCGTTCGTCGGCCGGCTGCACCCGGTGGGCATCGTGTTCTCGGCGATCCTGATGAGCATGTTCTACATCGGCGGCGAGCTGGCGCAGTCGCGCCTCGGGCTGCCCAAATCGCTGACCGGCGTGTTCCAGGGGCTGCTGCTGTTCACGCTGCTCGCCTGCGACACGCTGATCCACTACCGCCTGCGCTGGAAGCCGGCGCACGTGCCGGCCGAAGCGCCGCCCGCCGGCACCAACCAGCCGGCCGCGGCCGAAGGACAAGCCTGATGGACGCCATCGCCCTGCTGATCGCCGCGACGCTGAGTTCCGGCACCGTGCTCGCGCTGGCCGCGCTCGGGCTGCTGATCAACGAACGCGCCGGCATCGTCAACCTCGGTGCCGAAGGGATGATGCTGATCGCCGCGATCGCCGGCTTCGCGACCGCGGTGCACACCGGCAGCGACTGGCTGGCGTTCGCCGCCGGCGCCGGCGCCGGCGCGCTGCTGGCCGCGACCTTCGGCGTGCTGGTGATCTGGCTCAACACCAACCAGTACGCGACCGGGCTGGCGCTCAGCCTGTTCGGCAGCGGCTTCTCGGCCTTCGTCGGCATCAACTACGTGCAGGCGAAGCTGAGCGAGCGGCCGCACTTCCAGCTGCCGTGGCTGGCCGACATCCCGCTGCTCGGCCCGGCGCTGTTCCGCCAGCACCCGATGGTGTATGCGGCCATCGCGCTGACCGCCGGCCTCGCGTGGTTCCTGTACCGCTCGCGCGCCGGACTGGTGCTGCGCGCGGTCGGCGAATCGCCCGAATCGGCGCATGCGCTCGGCTACCCGGTGCGCCGCATCCGCCTCGCCGCGGTGCTGGCCGGCGGTGCGCTGTGCGGGCTGTCGGGCGCGTACATCTCGGTGGTCTACACGCCGCTGTGGGTCGAAGGGATGATCGCCGGCAAGGGCTGGATCGCGCTGGCGCTGACCACCTTCGCGACCTGGCGACCGGCACGCGTCTTGCTCGGCGCCTACCTGTTCGGCGGCGTCACGATGCTGCAGTTCTACCTGCAGGGCGAAGGCGTGCAGGTGTCGGCGCAGTTGCTGACGATGCTGCCCTACCTGTCGACCATCGTCGTGCTGGTGCTGATCTCGCGCAATGCCGGCTGGATCCGCGTCAACATGCCGGCGTCGCTCGGCAAGCCCTTCTTCCCCGGCAGCTAGCTGATAAATTCCCGCGTTCCTCACCTGGAGTAGACATGACCTCAATCTCGAAACGTGCCCTGCTGAAGCTCGCAGGGTGGAGCACGCTGGCGGCCGGCACCGCGCTGGTGGGCTGCGGCAAGAAGGAAGAGGCGCCCGCGCCGGCGCCGGCGCCGGTGGCCGCCGCATCGGCTGCCGCACCGAAGCCCGAGCCGCTGAAGATCGCGTTCGCGTACGTCGGCCCGGTCGGCGACGGCGGCTGGACCTTCGCGCACGACAACGCCCGCAAGGCGCTCGAGAAGCAGTTCGGCGACCGGATCGCGACCAGCTTCGTCGAGAAGGTGCCCGAGGCGGCCGATGCCGAGCGCGTGTTCCGCGACATGGCCGGCCAGGGCAACAAGCTGATCTTCGGCACCACCTTCGGCTACATGGAGCCGATGCTGAAGGTCGCGGCGGACCTGAAGGACGTCAAGTTCGAGCATGCCACCGGCTTCAAGCAGGCCGAGAACATGCGCACCTACGACAGCCGCACCTATGAAGGCGCGTACATGGCCGGCGTGATCGCCGGCGGCATGACCAAGACCAACACGCTGGGCGTCGTCGGCTCGATCCCGATTCCGGAAGTCATCCGCAACATCAACAGCTTCACGCTCGGTGCGCAGTCGGTGAACCCGAAGATCAAGACCAAGGTGGTCTGGGTCAACGAATGGTTCAACCCGCCGAAGGAGACCGAGGCCGCGCAATCGCTGATCAACGGCGGCGCCGACGTGCTGATGCAGAACACCGATTCGAGCGCGGTGCTGCAGACCGCCGAGAAGGCCGGCAAGTACGCGTTCGGCTGGGACAGCGACATGACCGCCTACGGCCCGAAGGCCCACCTGGCCTCGAGCATCATCAACTGGGCGCCGTACTACATCAAGGCGACGCAGGATGCGCTGGACGGCAAGTGGACCGGCAACAGCGCGTCGTGGTGGGGCGTCAAGGAAGGCGCGATCGACCTGGTGTCGATCTCCGACAAGGTGCCGGCCGAGCTGAAGGAGAAGGTCGAGAAGGTGAAGGCCGGCCTGAAGGACGGCAGCTTCACGATCTGGAAGGGCCCGATCGCCGGCAACGACGGCAAGGACGTGCTGAAGAAGGACGAGGTCGCCGACGACAAGTTCATGAGCGGCATCAAGTTCTTCGTGAAGGGCGTCGAAGGCAAGGTCCCGGGAGGCAAGTAAGCCTTGATCGAGACGACGCTGTGGCACCCGGTGGCCGGCAGCGACGCGCTGGCCGGCACGCCGCTGGCCTTGCGCCTGCTGGCGCAGGACCTGGTGCTGTGGCGCGACGAGACCGGCCGCGCCCGCGCGTTCGCCGACCGCTGCCCGCACCGCGGCACGCGGCTGTCGCTCGGGCACGTGGTGCAGCACGGCGGGCAGGCCGCGCTTGAATGCCCATACCACGGCTGGCGCTTCGGCGGCGATGGCGGCTGCGTGCTGATCGCATCGCAGCCGTCGTTCTCCCCGCCCGCTTCCCATGCCGCGTGCGCGCATGAAGCGCAGGAGGCGCACGGGCTGGTGTGGGTGCGGCTGCAGCCGGGCGACTCGGCGCTGCCTGCCTTCGACGCCGGGACCGACCCGCAGCTGCGCACGCTGCTGTGCGGGCCGTATGACGTGGCGACCAGCGCCGGGCGCATCGTCGAAAACTTCCTTGACCTGTCGCACTTCGGCTTCGTTCATGACGGCTGGCTCGGCGAACGCACCCACGTGGAGACGCCCGCCTACACGGTGCAGCCGACACCGGCCGGCTTCATCGCCACCGGTTGCCAGGCCTGGCAGCCGCAGAGCAACCGGTTGTCGACCGAAGGCAGCTGGGTCGACTACCACTACGAACTGACGGCGCCGTTCAGCGCGGTGCTGACGAAGCTGCCGCAAGCGCAAGACGGATACCGCGACGTGATCGGCCTGTTCGTCTGCCCGCTCGACGAGGAACGCAGCCGCGTCTGGTTCCGCCTCGCGGTGACCGACCACGATTCCAGCGACGACGCGTTGCGCGCGTTCCAGCACACCATCTTCACGCAGGACCAGCCCGTGCTCGAGTCGCAGCAGCCGAAGCGGCTGCCGCTCGCGGGCGGCGAGGTCCATTGCGCGGCCGACCGCAGTTCGGCTGCCTACCGCCGCTTCCTGCTCGAACGCGGCATCCGTTTTGGAGCCATCGCATGAACCTCGACGCCATCCCCCGCGACCGCCTGCCCGCGCTGCTGTGCGCGATGCCGAAGGCCGAGCTGCACATCCACATCGAAGGCTCGCTGGAGCCGGAGCTGATCTTCGCGCTGGCGCAGCGCAACGGCGTGTCGATCCCGTATGCCAGCGTCGACGCGCTGCGCGAGGCCTATGCGTTCACCGACCTGCAGAGCTTCCTCGACATCTACTACGCCGGCGCCAGCGTGCTGCTGAAGGAGGAGGACTTCTTCGACATGGCGATGGCCTACTTCCGCCGCGCGGCCGCCGACCACGTGGTGCATGCCGAGCTGTTCTTCGACCCGCAGACGCACACCGAGCGCGGCGTGAGCTTCGAGACGGTGATCGACGGGCTGACGCGCGCCGGCGAGACGGCGCAGCGGGAGCTGGGGGTCAGCAGCGCGCTGATCCTGTGCTTCCTGCGGCACCTGAGCGAAGAGGCCGCATTCGAGACCCTCGAACAGGCGCTGCCGTTCCGCGACCGCTTCATCGGCGTCGGCCTCGACAGCAGCGAGCGCGGCCACCCGCCCGAGAAGTTCGCGCGGGTGTTCGCGAAGTGCCGCGAGCTCGGGCTGCGCCTGGTCGCGCATGCCGGCGAGGAAGGCCCGCCCGCCTACATCTGGAGCGCGCTCGACGTGCTGAAGGTCGAGCGCATCGACCACGGCGTGCGCTGCGTCGAAGACCCGGCGCTGGTGAAGCGGCTGGCCGCCGAGCGCGTGCCGCTGACGGTGTGCCCGCTGTCGAACGTGAAGCTGTGCGTGTATCCGGACATGGCGGCCCATCAGCTGGGGGCCTTGCTCGATGCGGGCCTGTGCGCAACGGTCAACTCGGACGATCCGGCGTACTTCGGCGGGTACATGAACGCGAACTTCCTCGCGACCTTCGACGCGCTGCCGGCGCTGGGGGCGCGGCAGGCCTATCAGTTGGCGAAGAACAGCTTCGAAGCGAGCTTCGTGGACGAGGCCCTGAAGGCAGCGTGGGAGCAAAAGCTCGACAAGGCTTTCGCCGCCTTCTGAAGCCTCCAGATTTCAAGCTTGCAGTTTCCAGCGTGACCCCGTGATGGCAGCCCGCCACACCGTCTCGGACTCCCGGCCATCCAGCCCCTCGACCACGAACTCCGGGTCGGCCGCGATATCGGCAGCAGGCGGCACGGGTCTTTCGCCCAGAACGGTGTGCCCGCTCGCGACCAAGAACAACATACACGCCTTCGCGCCCTTTCAATCCATTGATTCCTGCCATGCCGATCTCAATGAAGTGCGTGAATCGCCGGAAATCGTGTTCGTGCATCAAAGCAACAGGGACATGCAGAGGCTTGCGTTTCACTCCCGCCACATGCGCCCAGCCCAATCCGAGAAGGTCTTCAAGCGCTGCGCCTCGGCCCCATGGTTGCGCGCCGACATCACGCTCCAGGTGATGTACTGCTCGCCGGTCCAGTCGACCCAGCCGCCGACCAGGTGCGGCTGCCCCTTCGCGTTCAGCGGCAGCGGCGTTCGCTTCGGATCCAGGCAGAAGCGGAAGCCCGACTTGATCTCCGGCTCGCTGCCGAACAACGCGTTCGGATCACACCTGCGCCACTGCTCGTAGGTGGTGTTCGCATACAGCGCGTTGTAGAGCGAGATCGAGCTGTTGACGAACATCAGGTGCAGCCCCGGCGTCACCGCGTCGAGCTGGCGGAAGCGCGATTTCTCCCAGTCGTCCGGCCCGCGGTCGACCACCTCGCCGACCCCCAGCTTGTGGATCGCGAGCGACGCGCGGCTCTGGTGGCCCTTGTTGCGGAACAGGTCGGTCGGCGCGGCCGGGTCCGGCTGGTTGAACGGCAGGTCGGTGTTGGCCAGTTGCGCAAGCTTCGTGCGGACCTGGAAGTAGCGCGCCAGGTGCGAGGCCGACACCGCCGCCGGCGCCTTCGCGGTCATCAGGTCGTCGACCACCGCGGTCGTGAAGCCCATGTGGTACGGCCAGTCCATCGGCCCTTCGGACGCCCCCGGCCAACCCGGGTTCACCGTCATCTGCAGCTGGTACCACTGGTTCGTTCGGTAGAACGACACCAGCCGCGGCTCCCAAGAGAAGTAGTTCTCGCGCCCGTTGGCCGGCGCGAACAGCATGTGCGGCGCCATGTAGAACACGCTCGGCCAGCTGAATGGCCAGCCGCGCTTCTCGCCGATGCCGACCCACTGCCCGTTGGCGCCGCGCGAGCCGTGCAACCAGTCCTGCCGCCCTTCGAGGCCGTAGGTGTGGGCGAGCTCCCACTGTTTGACACCCATCCAGCGGATCGCGCCGAACAGCGCGCGCTCGATGAAGGCCTCCTTCGTGAACGCCGCCGGCAGGTTGGCCGCGCTCGCGGTCTGTGCCGACATCAGCGCCTGCAGCTTCCTGCCGCCCACTTCGCCGCCATACGGCTTCGACGGGTCGCCCGAAACGCGCGAGCCGCGGCCACCGCCGGCGAAGTCGATCGTCTTGCCGCCGACATCGTTGAGCCACGCCTGCGCACGCTCGCGCAGCTCGGGCGTCAGGTGGCTCCAGTCGCCATAGACGCCGTTCGGGTTCTGGTTGGCCTTCAGGAAGTCGCTGACGCGCTTGACGACCTTGATCGGGTTCGAGCCGTCGTCGCCCTGGGTCTCGAACAGGCCCTGCGCCTGGCCGGCCTCGGGCGCCCAGATGTCGAGCGGGCTCTCGATCGGCAGCCAGGCGCTCCAGTCCGGCAGCTGCAGCGGGATCGGCATCTCGCGGGTGTTCAGCACCTTGCCGGGACTGGGATCCATCGCGGCATCGAGCTCGGCCTGCGTCACCGCGGCGGTGCTGGTCGCGGCCTTGCCGGTGAAGACGTTGACGAAGGACTTCGCATCCGGCAGCACCGCATCGAGGCCCGCGCCGGCCGCCCATTCGATGGTCGGTTTCGCATCCAGGCCCGGGCCCGGCTGGTACGGCGGATTCCACGGCGTGGCCTGCGCGACGTGCGGCACCTTGGCGTACAGCGCGGCACGCAGGTACGCGGCGATCTGCTTGCCTTGTGTTTCGCTCAGGCCATGGAAGCGCGAGCGCTGCACGATCGAGTTGTTCGAGAAGTTGAAGTACTGCAGGTCGCGGCCGTCGCTCGCATGGCACGACGAGCAGGCCGCGCGGATCTTCGCGTTGACGACCGGCGACTTCAGCAGCAGGTTCTGCGCATTCCACAAGGCCTTGCCCTGGTCGGCATCGGCGGTCCAGGTGCGGCCCGCTTCCTTCTCGGACTGGATGTCGGCCCACTGGCGCGGTTGCGCGGCCGTCAGGTTCCTGCCGGCGGCGTCCTGGACCTGCACATCGAGGATGCGGAAGCCGTTGGAACTGCCGTCGGTACCATTGAAGCGGAACTCGATGCGGTTGGTGGCCGGCAGCGCGACGAGGCGGGCCCGCGCGGTCGCATCCAGCGGCACGCGGAAGCGGATGGTCAGCAGCCCGCCATTGACGCCGCCATGCGCGCGCTCGACTTCGTCGAGCTGCACCGCGCCGTCGCTGATGTCGATCCACGGCGCGGTGCCGCCGTTCGCTCCGCCGACGACGCGTAGGCTGCCGGCGATCTTCGTCAGCGGCTTGGCCAGCGCCTCGAACTCCGGCGAGTTGTAGAAGCCGCAGCGGTGGCAGCGCACCACCAGCTGGCTCGCGGTGCCGAGGGCCGACGCGTCGAGCGCGAGCTGCGCCGGCACGACCGTGGGCGCATCGGGCGCGCCGGCGCCGAGCACTTCGAGCGGCAGCGTCAGCGTGGGGACAGGCGACGGAGCGGGTCCGGGTGCGGGTGCCGGTGAAGGCGCCGGAGCGGGCGACGGCGCGGGGCTCGGGGCCGGCGCGGGACTCGGCGCGGGCGCGGGCGACGGTGCAGGAGAAGGCGCAGGCGCCGGGCTCGGGGCCGGGGCCGGGGCCGGGGCCGGAGAAGGAGCCGGCGCGGGGGCCGGTGCCGGGGCCTGCGCATCGGTCGCCAGCAACTGCCAGCGCTGGTTGTCGTTGTTGCCGCAGTCCCACTGCTGGATGCGTCCGCCGGCGACGGTGCTGAAGTCCTTCACGTCCAGGCACTTGCCGGTGTGCTTCGCCGCAATGCGAAGGCTGTCGCCGACCGGCATCACGCTGAAGCGCTGGTTGGCGCCGCCGCCGTAGCTCCACTGCTGGATCAGCGCGCCGTTGGCGGTCGAGATGTCGCTGACGTCCAGCCCGCGGCCGCTGTTGACGTTGACGAACGCATAGCTGCCGTCGTCGGCCGCGCGCACTTCGAAGCGCTGGCTCGCCGACGCGCTGCAGGCGGCCTGCAGCGTCTTCGCGCCGTCGGCGGCGGAACTTCCTTCGATGTCGAGGCACAGCTTCGATTGCAGTCCGCGCAGCGTGTACTGGCCGATCGCGAGCGCACCGCGCGCACTGCCGCTGCGCGGGAACAGCAGGAACTGCTGGGTCGCATCGGCCGTGCTGCAACCGGCCTGCTGCAGCTGCGCGCCGTCGGCGGTCGAGCGGTCGGCGATCGTCACGCACTTGCCGCTGGCCGCGCTGACGAAGCGGAAGCGGTTGCCCTGGGCGCGCCACGGGCGGAAGCGCTGCGCGTTGGTGTCGTTGTTGGTCCATTGGTGGAGGGCCGCGCCGTCGGCGCCCGAGCTGCCGGACAGGTCGAACACCTGGCTCGTGCCGGCGTTCACCAGCTTGACGTTGCCGCCGGCCTGGGTCGTCACATCGAAGGCCTGCGTCAGCGCATCGCCGCAGGTGGCCTGCTGGATGCGACCGCCATCGGGCGTCGACGGCACGGCATCGACGCACTTGCCGCTCTGTGCGTTGACGAGCACGTAGCGGCCGGGCGCGAGCGTCACTGCCGCATCGGCGACGGCCTCGGCCGTTTCACGGTTCAGCGCCGCATCGGGTGCCGGCCCCGCCGACGGATTGCCGCCGCCGCAGGCGGCCAGCAACATGGAGACGGCCAATGCGGCCGCGGTGGGCGTGGCGTGCAGCGTCGAATGAATGGGGCGCATGGATGTCCGTCTCCGATTCTTTTTGCAACGGCGGATCAACGGATCCGACGCGCGAGTGAAACCGGTTCCATTCTTTCGCGCCGCCGTCCCGGCAGGCATCGCAATTGGAAAGCGTGTGAAAGCAGGCGTAAGACCTTGGCCTCGCAGCCCGGCTGCCGATCCCGGATCGGCAGCCGGGCTACGGCGCCATCAGGAACCGCTCCACCACCGTCAACTGCTCCGGCACGTTCAATGCCGGCGCATGCCCGCAGCCCGGCACCGTCACCACCTGCGCACGCGGCCCGCGCTGGCGCATCTGCTCGGCGACCTCCGGCAGCAGCAGGTCCGAGTTCTCGCCGCGCAAGCACAGCACGGGCAAGCTCAGCGTGTCCCACGCGTCCCACAGCCCGTAGTCGTCGTCGTGGTGGGTGAACTGCATCACCATCGCCGGGTCGTAGTGCGGCGTCACGCGGCCGTCGGGCAGGCGGCGTGTCGAGGTCTCGGCCAGGCGCCGCCACTGGCCGTCGCTCAGCCAGCCATAGGGTTGGTAGATCTTGCGGAAATACTGCTCCAGCTCGCTCACCGTCTCGAACGCCGCCGGCCGGCCCGCATAGCCGCGGATGCGCGCGAGCGCCGCCTCGGCCAGCTCCGGCCCGTTGTCGTTCAGCACCAGCTTGCGGATGCGGCCGCGCAACGGGCCCGCCGCGGCCCGCGTGCCGATCGCGCCGCCCATCGATGTGCCCAGCCAATGGAACTCGTGCAGCCCGAGCTGGTCGACCAGCGCGACTGCCTGCTGCACATAGAACGCCAGGCAGTACTCGCGTTCCGGATCGCGGCTCCATTCGCTCAAGCCGCGGCCCAGCGTGTCCGGGCAGATCACCCGGAAATGCGGCGACAGGTGCGCCGCCACCTCGTCCATGTCGCGGCAGGTGCGCGCGAGGCCGTGCCACGCGATCACCGTCTCGGCCCGGCCCGCGCCCCACTCGGTGTAGTGCAGCTCGCGGCCTTCGCAGGCCAGGTAGTGCGACGTGAACGAGACCACGGCTCTTCGGCTTGAGCGTCAGTTCGGGATCGCGATCGACGTGCCGGCGAAGCCGATCTGGTCGGCCACCAGCGGCGCGGCGCTGAGCGCCGGCACGTTGGCCGCGGTGATCGCCGGCGCCGCGCCCGGCAGCCCGCCTCGCGGCGTCGCACGCACCACCTGGCTCGGCGGCAGCGCGGCGCCGGTCTTCAGGTGCGCATACATCGCGTCCATCGCCCGGTTGAAGTACACATGCAGCGGCACGAAGCGGGTGTCGAAGCCGCTCAGCGACAGGAAGCCGTCGAAGTGCTGCGCGTTCGTCACCTCGATGTAGCCCAGCTTGCTCGCCGCCTCCACCGTCTTGTTGAACGCCACATAGGCCCGCGCGTTGTTGTTGACCGGCACCAGCGCATCGCTGCGGCCGGCCACCACCAGCACCGGCTTCGCGCGCAGGTTGCCGTTGACCAGAACCTCGGCCATGCCGGCCTGCACCGCGGCGGCCTGCGCGGCGGTCGGGCGTGTCGAACTGGCGGTGGCCGTCAGCGCCGCGCCGGTCTCGTCGACGCCGGTCACCAGCGCGCGCTGGCACAGCGCGTTGTCGAGCCCGAAATCCTGCACGCCGGTCGACACCGACACCGCGGCCGCCCACTGCTTCGCGCCGCCGACGGAATCGTTGTAGACCACGCTGGCCGGCGAGCCGTTGGCGGTGCCGTTGCCGATCGCGAAGCTCTGCGCCTTGCTCGCCGCCAGCGCCGCGATCGGGTTGCCGCTCGCATCCACCTGCGCGAAGCTGGTGCCGCAGACGTTGTCGAGCACCGAGAAGCGGCCATACATCACCGGGTACATCGCCGACAGGATCGGCCCGTTGCCGAGCGCGTAGTGCGCGTTGTGCATCGTGTCGTTGTCGGTCGTCCAGCCGTAGGCGCGCAGCTTGTTCAGCGCGTCCAGCGACTGCGCCGCGGTGTCGGCGCCGGTCACCAGGCCCTTCGCCGCGAGCCCGGTACAGCGGGCGGTGGCGCGCGCCGTCTGCGCCGTCAACCCGATGTAGTTGAAGAACGAGGTCTCGGTCAGCGCCGCCTCCGCCGCCAGCGCGGCACAGGGCTGGTAGAGGTTGCCGAAGGTCGTGAAGTCGCCCAGCGTCTTGCCATACGCCACCACCGCCGCCCCGCCGAACTGGATGCCGTAGCCGCTGCGCGTCGGCATCTCGGTCACCGGCTCGCCGGCCACCACGCCGTCGATCAGGCCGGTGCTGTCGGCCTCGGCCGCGCGGATCACCGCGGCACCGCCGTTCGACACCGAACCGGCGATCACGACGGTGTTGGCGGCCGTGAACGGCACCGGCGCCGCCGCGTTGCCATAGCGGTCGTTCAGCGCATACAGCGCATACGCGGCCGCGGCCAGCGTGTCGTTGCCCCAGTCCTTCTCCGGGTTCAGCTGCGAGTGCACCTGCTTCAGCGCGAGCCGGTTCGGGGTCAGCGCGTTGTAGGTCGCGCGTGCGGCATCGCTCACCGCAGCCGCGAAGAAGCTCAGCGCGCCGGCCGCAGCGCGCGTCGCGCGCGTGCCGTCGATGCGGTTCACCGTGTCGTCGGTCAGGTCGTACAGGCCCATGCCCTTGCCGGCGTCGGTCAGCGCGACCGCGCAGCCGTGCTTGAGACCCCACTCGGCCGAGGTGGCGATGGCGCCGTACACGCCGCGCGAGCCCGACGACGGGCCCAGCACGAGACACGGCGCGCTCTGGTTGAAGCTGTCGGGGATCTGCACCGCGATCGCGACCCGCTTGGTGCCGGCCGCGTTGTCGAGCACCGCGACGTACTCGCGGCCGGGCACCAGGCCTTCGCTCGTCGTCACGCTGCCGGCCGCATCGACGTTCGGGCCGTACAGCGTGCCGTAGCCGCCGGCGGCCGTCACGTCGACCAGCCCGCGGTAGTTGCTGAACAGCGCGTTGCGGCGCAGTTCGGCGGCCGTCGGGTTCAACGGGTCGGCATACGCAGGCGCGGCCGCGGCCAGCCCGGTCTTGCCGAGGCCGCCGGTCAGCAGGTCCTGCGTGGCCGCGGTGCTGCCGCTGCCGGCGGTGGTGGCCGGGTAGGTGGTCACCGTGAGCTGGCTGACGTTCGCCGGCAGCGCGTTGACCGGCAGCGGCGTGTCGTCGTCGCTGCCGCAGCCGGCCAGCGCGAGCGTCGCCAGGCCGAGTGCGGTGAACGTGAACGAGGTGGGCGAACGGAGTCTGGACGTCATGGTGTCTCCTTCTGTTGTGGGACGGGCTGCCTCGACCGCCGCGCGCGCAGCCGTCCCACGATCCCGTTCGGGAAGTGGTAGACCGACAGCACGAAGAGGACGCCGAGCCACAGCAGCCAGCGCTCGGGCGAGATCAGGGTCGACAGCAGCGGCACGCCGCCGACCAGCGGCGCGGCCAGCGCCATCAGGTTCTGCAGCTGGCTCTGCGCCAGCACGAACAGCAGGCTGCCGACGACGGCGCCGTACACCGTGCCCATGCCGCCGATCACGACGATCAGCAGCACGTCGAGCATGATCTCGAAGCTCAGCGAGGTGTCCGGCCCGTTGTAGCGCAGCCAGAGCGCGAGCAGGCAGCCGGCCAACGTCGCGAACAGCGCCGACAGCACGTTCGACAGCGTGCGGTACACCACCGTGCGGTAGCCGATGGCCTCGGCGCGGAAGTCGTTCTCGCGGATCGCCTGCAGCACGCGGCCGAACGGCGAGTTGACGATGCGCAGCATCGCGAGCACCAGCGCGGTGGCACAGGCGAACAACAGGTAGTACGCAACCCGGCGGTCGCTCAAGGCCTCGGGCAGCCGGAAGCTCAGCCCGTCTTCGCCGCCGGTCCAGTCCGACAACTGCGACGCGAGCGTCAGGAAGGCCGAGGCCACCGCCAGCGTGATCATCGCGAAGAAGATCGCCTTCACGCGCAGGCTGAACAACCCGATCAGCAGCGACAGCAGCAGCGAGACCGCGAGCGCCGCCGCGACGCCCACCGCCAGCGCGAGCCAGCCCGGACCGAGCCGCGTGCTGGCGATCGCGATGCCGTAGGCGCCGATGCCGAAGAACATCGTGTGCGCGAAGCTGACGATGCCGGCGTAGCCGAGCAGCAGGTCGAAGCTCGCGACCAGCACGATGAAGACCATCACCTTGGCCGCGACGTTCATCGCCTGCGTGCCGGGGAACACGAACGGCGTCAGCGCGAGGCCGAGCAGCACCGCGACCAGCACCAATGCGAGCGCGCGGCTGCGCGGCAGGTCATGCGACAGCAGGCGATCGACGAGGCGGGCGATCATCGGGAACTCACCGGGTGGTCACAGCATAGAGCCCGCGCGGACGCCACAGCAGCACCGCGACCATCAGCCCGATGTTCGAGAACAGCGCGACCTTCGGCCACAGGAAGCCGGTGTAGTTGGCGAGCAGCCCGACCAGCAGCGCGCCGACGAAGCAGCCGAGCGTCGAGCCGAGCCCGCCGATGATGATCACGATGAAGATCAGCACGTTCAGCTGCGCGCCGATCTGCGGCACCACGCCCTGCTGGTACAGCGCCCACAGCGCGCCGCCGAGGCCGGCCAGCGCCGAGCCGGCGACGAACACGCCGACGAACAGCGTGCGCACCGGGTAGCCGAGGCTCTCGACCATCTCGCGGTCCTGCACGCCGGCGCGCACCAGCAGGCCGAGCCGCGTGCGGTTCAGCGTGTAAAGCATCGCGGCCAGCATGACCGCGCCGAGCCCGGTGGCGAGCAGCCGGAATTTCTCGACCGACGCATCGCCGAGCGCCAGCACGCCGCGCAGCGCCTGCGGCAGCGACAGTGGGACCAGCGCCGGGCCCCAGATCGCCTTGATCAGTTCTTCGCCGATGATCATGCCGCCCATCGTGATCAGGATCTGCTTCAGGTGCTGGCCGTAGACCGGTCGCACCAGCACGCGCTCGAAGGCCCAGCCGAGCGCGGCGGCCAGCGCCATCGCGGCGAGCATCGCCGGGAACAGCGCGGCCAGGTTGAGCCACAGGCTGTCGGCGCCGGTCCAGTCGGCCAGCCCGCCGAGCACGCTGGTCGCGATGAAGGCGCCGAACGCGATGAACACACCGTGGCCGAAGTTCAGCACGTCCATCAGCCCGAACACCAGCGTCAGGCCGGACGCGACGATGAAGACGATCATCCCCATCGCAAGGCCGGCGACGGTCAGCGTCAGCCAGGTCGACGACGAGCCGACCAGCGGCCACGCGGCGAGCGCGAGCAGCGGCACCAGCGCGATCGGCAGCAGGTCGAATGACGCGCGGGGCAACGTGGCGCTCATTGGTGCACCCCCAGCGACAGGCCGAGCAGGCGGTGCTGCAAGGCGTCGTCGTCGGCCAGTTCGGCCATCGCGCCGCGGTGCACGATGCGGCCGCCGTCCATCACCGCCACGCGGTCGCCGAGCGCGCGCGCCATCGCGAAGTTCTGCTCCACCAGCAGGATCGCCGTGTTCGTCGCCTTCATCTCGCGCAGCGCCGCGACCAGGTTCTGCACGATGGCCGGCGCGAGGCCCTTGCTCGGTTCGTCGACCAGCAGCAGGCGGCGCGGCTCGATCATCGCGCGGGCGATCGCGAGCATCTGCTTCTGCCCGCCCGACAGCGCGCCGGCCGGGTGCAGCCAGAACGTGCGCAGCGCCGGGAACAGCCCGCACAGCCGGTCGAGGCGCTGTGTGTCGATGTCGTCCAGCGAGCGCGCGCCACGCGCGGCCAGCAGCAGGTTCGCGCGCACCGTCAGGTCGCCGAAGATGCCCATGTTCTCCGGCACGTAGGCGATGCCGCGCTGCGCGATGCGCGGCGTGCCGACGCGGGTGATGTCGTCGCCGTCGAACACGATGCGGCCGGCCGAGGCCGTCCACAGGCCCATCACCGTGCGCAGCGTCGTCGTCTTGCCGGCGCCGTTGCGGCCGAGCAGCATCGTCACCTGGCCGGCCGGTATGTCGAGGTCGACACCCTGCAGGATGTGGTACGCGCCGATGTGCGTATGAACGCCTTCCAGCAAGAGCGTCATGCCGCGAGCCCCAGGTAGGCCTGCTGCACGATCGGCGAGGCGATGACGATGCCGGGCTCGCCGTCGGCGACGAGCTGGCCGTTGTGCAGCACGACGATGCGGTCGGCCAGTTCGCGCACCACGTCCATCTTGTGCTCGACCAGCAGGATCGCGCAGTCGCGCCGGGCCTTCAGCGCGCGGATCAGGTCCAGCACCACCGGTACCTCGTCGGCGCTCATGCCGGCTGTCGGCTCGTCGAACATGAAGACCTGCGGTTCGAGCGCCATCAGCATCGCGACCTCCAGCTTGCGCTGGTCGCCATGCGGCAAGTTGCCGGCGAGCCGGTCGGCCTGGCCGGCCAGGCGCACCTGCTCGAGCAAGGCCTGCGTGCGGTCGAGCGCATCGCGGCGGTCGCACCACACCGACCACAGGTTCAGCCCGAAGCGCGCGCGAGACTGCACGACCAGCCGCACGTTCTCGCGCACCGGCAAGCCAGGAAACAGCTGCGTCAGCTGGAAGGCCCGGCCGATGCCGCGGTGCGTGCGCGCCGCCGGGCCTTCGGCGGTGATGTCGACGCCGTGCAGCCGCACGCGGCCGGACGTCGCGCGCAACTGGCCGGAGATCAGGTTGAACCAGGTCGTCTTGCCGGCACCGTTCGGGCCGACGATGGCCGTCAGCGTGCCGGCTTCGAACGCGCAGCTGACGCGGTCGATCGCGACGTGGCCGCCGAAGCGGATGGTGAGATCGTCGGTTTCAAGCATCGGGGACGACGGTCAAGAGCAGGTCCCGATCACGTAGAAGTTCGTGCCGGTCATCTTCAGCGTCGTCGTGACGAACAGGTTCCACAGCCCCATGTTCTGGTTCGACCCGTTGGCCAGCGCATAGCCGCCCACCACATGCGCCCGGTTCGCCGCGACGTGGGCATAGTTGCTCGCGGTGGTGCAGGTGGCCGCCGGCGGCGCGCCGGTGGTGGTGCCGGTGGCCGGGGCGGACGACGGCCCTTCGGCACCGCCGGCGTCGACCGCCTTCACCGTCCACGCGTAGGTGGTGCCGGCGGCGAGCCCGGTGTCGGTGTAGCTGGTGCCGGCCACCAGGCTCGCGTTGACCTGGTTGCCGCCGCGGTACACGTTGTAGCCGCTCGCACCGGCCACGCCGCCCCAGCTGATCACCATGCTGCTGGCGGTCGCGCCCGAGGTGCCGACGCCAGTGGGCGCCGGCAGCCCCGAAGGCGCCGAGCCGCTGGCCAGCGTCGTCATCATCGCGCGCACCGCGGCCATCTGCGGGCCGGATTTCTTCGCGTAGTTCGCGTTGTCGTAGCCCCACCAGTCCCAGCAGCTGTTGGTGGCCTGCGTGCTGGTCTGCGGGTACAGCACGACGATGCCGTTGGTGTCGGCCCAGCGGTTGTAGCCGGTGTTGCGCACGTATTGCTGGCCGACCAGCGCGGTGTTCTGCTGGCAGCCGTGGAACACCACGTGCAGCTTGCACACCGCGCCCGCGCTGCAGCTTTGCGGCACATAGACCCAGCCGGTGGCGGCCATGCCGTGGCCGGAGACGAACGCGCCCTGGTCGAACTCGGTGAAGGTGCCCGACAGCGTGCCGTTGTTGCGCGCGTTCAGCTGGCCGTGCAGCTGCTTCAGGATCTCGCCGGCGAGGTCGAAATCGCAGTCGTTGATGTACGGCGACGCGGTGCTGCCGCAGCTGCTGCCGTAGTCGTCGGTGATCATCGCGTGGCCCGACGCGATCGTGTTCTTGTAGACGATGTTCGCGGCCGGGACGAAGCCCTGGTAGTAGGTCTTCAGGTCGTTCATCACCGCGGGCTTCACGGTGTTGTCCGAGGTGCCGGAGTAGAGGTAGACCTTCGACGTGGCGAGGTTCGCGACCGGGTCGATCAGGCCGCTCGTCGCCCAGCTGTTGGTGGTACTGGCGAGACCGCTGACCGGGATCGTGCTGGCGTGCGTCATGCAGCGGCCGGTCGCGTTGACGATCGATCCTTCGGCACAGTAGTACGGCCCGCCGGCCACGATGCCGGCGCCGCGCTTGAAGGTGGCCGAGTACGCGACGTGCATCTGCACCGCCATGAAGCCACCGGACGACAGGCCGGACACGCTGACCTCGGCGGGGTCGATCTGCAGCTGAGGGAGCGGAGTGGCCTGAGTGGGTGACGCTGCCGCGGTGATGCTTGCAAGAACCCAACGAAAGATGCTTTTCATTTGTCCTGTCTCCTTGTATTGCTTGCATTGCCGTTCACCCTGAGCCTGTCGAAGGACGGGCTCAGGGAAGGGCTTCGACAAGCTCAGCCCGAACGGACGAAGCGAGGCATCGGCTCAACGCTTGTTGCGGATCGGCACGTTCATCTCGTCGGGCCTGATCTCGCGCACCAGCTCCGGCACGCCCCACGCGAATGCCGGGTCGGCCTTGATGCGGAAGTGGTACATGCTCTGCATCGCCTGGTGGTCCTCCTTGCGGAACACCATGCGGCCCTTCGGCGTCTCGAAGGCCATGCCTTCCATCGCGGCGATGAGCTTGTCGGTGGCGGTCGCGCCCTGCGTCTTCTTCAGCGCCTCGACGACCGCGATCGCCGCGCTCATGCCGCCGGCGGTGAAGAAGTCCGGCGGCGCCTTGAACTGCTTGTAGTGGTTCGCGACCAGCCATTCGTTGACCGGGTTCTTCGGGATGCCGAAGTAGTAGTACGTCGCGCCTTCCATGCCGGGGAAGTTCCTGTACGCGGCCATCGCGGGCAGGATGTTGCCGCCGGTCGCGATCTCGATGCCGTGGCGCTTCAGGTCCAGGTCGGCGATCTTGAACGGGTTGCCGGCACCGGCCCACAGGATCCAGATGATCTTGCGGCCGGGCTGATCCTTCAGCTTGTCGATCAGCCGCTGCGCGCCGGCGGTGAAATCGGTGGTGCTGGTCGGCAGGTACTCGCCGTCGATCAGCTTCGCCTTCTTGATCGACTCCTTGAAGGCCTTCACGCCGTCGCGGCCGAATGCATAGTCCTGCGCCAGCGTCGTGATCGTGACGCCGGGCTTGTCGAGCGCCACCGCATTGGCGATCGCATCCTGCGAGCTGTTGCGGCCGGTGCGGAAGATGTAGCGGTTCCACTTGTCGCCGGTGATCGAATCGGCGACCGCCGGCTCGACCAGCAGCACCTTCCTGTATTCCTCGGCCACCGGCAGCAGCGCGAGCGCGACGCCCGACGACGACGGGCCGACCGCGATGTCGGCATGGTCGTCGCCATAGGCCGCGGCGAGCTGGCTCTTGCCGATGTCGGGCTTGCCTTGGTCGTCGCGTTCGATCACCACGAGCTTGCGGCCGGCCACCGTCATCGTGCCGCCGGTCGCGTAGTCGAGCCCCATCATGAAGCCGGTCTGCGTCTGCTTGCCGTAGGCCTCCAGCGCGCCGGTCTTGCTGTAGACGTGGGCGATGCGGATGTCCTGGGCCTGCGCCGGCGCGCCGGTGCCGGCGAAGCCAAGGCCGGCCACGGCCAAGCAGGCCAGCAGCGCCATCGGGCGCTGTCGGGTCGCGGTCATGCTGTCTCCTGTTTTATTGGAATGGTGATGCGCGTGCCCCCGTACAGCGCAAGCGACGTGCCAGTCGTGGGCGAGGCGTTCAAGCCGTTGATCGGCAAGGACTTTGCGTTGCGGGCCTCGGGTTGTCCCCAAGGGCGGCTTGTTCAGCGGGCAGACAACCCAAGTGTCCGGATTCCAACCACGTGCCTGGATTCCGGGCTACAGGCGGCGCATCAGGGCGAGTTGCGGCGACGGGTCGGTGACCGTGGTGTCGAACGGGTGCGTCAGCATGCGCGACGACTTCAGGATGCGGCTGACGTAGCCCAGTGTCTCGGCATACGGCGGCACGCCGCGGTAGCGGTTCACCGCGCCTTCGCCGGCGTTGTAGGCGGCGGCCACCAGCGTCACGTCGCCGCGGTAGTAGGCGAGCAGCCAGCGGATGTACGCGAGCCCGCCGCGGATGTTCTGCGCCGGGTCGAACGGCCGCTTCACGTTGAAGCGGGCCGCGGTCTCCGGGATCAGTTGCATCAGGCCCTGCGCGTTCTTCGGCGACTGCGCGACCACGTCGAAATTCGACTCGACCTGGATGAACGCGAGTGCGAGCTGCGGGTCGACGCGGTACTCCGGCGCGATGGTCTTCACCAGGTCGACGATGTACTTCGGGCCGTTGCTGCGCAGCTCGGCGGCAGGCGCCGCGACGGCGGGCGTGGCCTGCACCGCGGCCGCCACCACCGGCGCGGGCGGGCGCATGCAATCGGGCAGGTCGGGGCCGGGCTGGCCGACGCGCTCCAGCATGCGCACCGCCTGCGGCAGGCCCTGCTCGGCGGCGGCGTGGAAGAAGAACGACGCGGTCGCGTCGTTGCGCTCGATGCCGCGGCCGTTGGCGTACATCCACGCGAGGTTGTATTGCGATTCGGCATCGCCCTGGCGCGCGGCCTGGCAGTAGAGCTGCGCGGCGCGCGCCGGATCGCGCGGCACGCCTTCGCCGTTCTCGTAGGCGATGGCCTCCTCGCGCGCCAGGCGGACCAGCAGGTCATCCGACGCGGGCGCCTCGGCCTGCGCCCTCGCCGTGCCGACGAGGCCACAGAGCAGAAACAGCAGGAGGACGGGCAGGCGCATCGGTCGGGCGAGAGAGGGCGGAGCCGAAACTTAACGGCCCCGCTGCCTGCCCACAACCGCCCAGCCGAGGGGGTCGTGCCGCTGGGTTACGTCATCTGACGGTGTAGCCGCGACCGTCCATGCAGGCGGCCACCGCGCGCTGGAAGACGGAGGCATCGGCCATCGCCGCCGGCTGCGTGGTCGCCCAGCGGTTGCACTCCTGGCGGTCGGCTTCGGTCTGCGCCGGGCTCTGGCCGTTGCGCGGGTAGAGGATCGGGTCCGGTTCGGGTTTCGGCGGCGGCGGGGGTGGCGTGGGCTGTGCCACGTCGGCCCCGGGCGGCGGCTCGACGACGGCGTAGCCGCCCGGCGCGGTGGCGTAGTAGGCGCCATTCGCGTAGTAGTACGGCGCACCGCCGATGTAGAGCGTGGTGTAGGCCGGCGGCAGCAGCGGCACGACGATGCCGATCGGCGGCGCGATCACGACGTAGCGCGGGCCGTACGGGCGGAACCAGACGCCGCCCTGGTAGAAGTAGCTGCCGCCGCGGAACCCGATGCTGATGCTGCCGCCCGGCAGCGCCGCCGCGACGTAGCCGCGCGACGGGTAGTAGTGGTCGTGGTGGTAGCGGTTGTCGAACTGCCAGTGCGGGGAGCGGTAGCCGGGTGCCGGGCCCGGCCGGCCCGGGCCGCCGTGGCCATGGCGCTCCTGGGCCAGCGCGCCCACCGACATGCAAGCCAGCACGAGGCCGGCGGTCACAAGCTTCTGCAGCGTCTTCATCGCGAGGTCCTCCTTGGACGTGTCCATCGTCGGATGTGCCCGTGTCGCACGGGTTGCCCGCATGCAAAGATTCGTAGCCCGGATGCCCATCCGGGATGTGGCGGACGAATCCCGGATTGGCGTCCGGGCTACAGGTGCGGCAGCTTCTCGTACAAGGTTGCCCGCGAGATCCCCAGCAGCCTTGACGCCGCGAGCTTGTTGCCACCAGTCGCCGCGAGCGCCTCGCGGATCGCGCGGCATTCCAGTTCGGCGATCGCCTGCGGCAGCGACTTCGGCGTCGATGCGCCCGCCGCCACCGGCAGCGGTTCCACCGCCGCCTCGATCGCCGGTCCGCTGCCGCCGTCCTGCGCCTCCACATGCCTGAAATGCCCCGCGGTCAGCGTCATGTCGTCGGTCATCAGCGTGGCCTGCTCCAGCACGTTGCGCAGCTCGCGGATGTTGCCCGGCCAGCGGTGGCGCGCCAGCAGCGCCAGCGCGTCCGGCTCCAGGCTCTTGTGCGGCAGCCCGCTGCGCCGCGCGATGTCGTCGGCCAGCGCCTCGATCAAGGCCTCCAGGTCGGCCATGCGTTCGCGCAGCGCCGGCAGCCGGATCGGCAGCACATTCAATCGGTAGAACAGGTCGGCGCGGAAGCGGCCGTCGGCCACCATCGCCGGCAGGTCGCGGCTGGTCGCCGCGATGATGCGCACGTCCACCCGCTGCACCGTGTTGCTGCCCAGCGGCTCCACCTCCTGCTCCTGCAGCACGCGCAGCAGCTTCGACTGCAACGCGAGCGGCATGTCGCCGATCTCGTCGAGGAACAGCGTGCCGCCATCCGCCAGCTTGAACTTGCCGTCGCGGCCCTTGCGGTCGGCCCCGGTGAACGCGCCGGGCGCAACGCCGAAGAACTCCGCTTCGAGCAGGCTGTCGGGCACCGCGGCGATGTTGACGCCGACGAAGGCGCGCGCCGCCCGCCCGCTCGCCGCATGGATCGCATGCGCCAGCAGCTCCTTGCCGGTGCCGGTCTCGCCCAGCAGCAGCACCGTGCTGTCGGTCTGCGCGACGCGCCTGGCCTGGCGCTTGACCTCCATCGCCTGCGGGCTCGCGCCGATGAAGCTCGCCACCGTGAACTTCGGCCGGCGCTGCGCGGCAAGCTGCCGGCGCGCATCGTCGAGCTCGCGCTGCAGGTGGCTGAACTTGGTGATCAGCGGCTGCATCGTCGTCTCGGGGTGGTCGAGCAGCACCATGCCCATCGCGCCGATCACCTCGCCGTGCTCGTCGCGCAGCGGCAGCCGGCTGACGAGGAAGGTGCCGGCCTGGTTGGTCAGCAGGTCCACCAGCATCGGCTGACCGCTGTCGATCACGTGCGCCATCAGCGTGTTCGGCACCACCTCCTCGACGAGGCGGCCGACGAAGTCGTCCTCCGCATGGCCGAGCGCCGGCAGGAAGCGCTTGTAGCCCTCGCTGATCCACACGATGCGGTGCCGGCGGTCCACCACCAGCGTGCCCATCGCCGTGCGCGCGAGCGTGTCGAACATGCTGCGCGCCGCCAGCTTCAGCAGCGCGTCGGCATCGGCCGGCAGGGTCGGCGGTGTCAGGAATTCGGGGGTGTCTGGCACGCGGACACTGTAGCGAGCACGCCGCGCCGCGCACTCAGGGTTTGTCGCGTGGCAGGCATCGATTTCAACGTTCTGCTCGCTGACCCCTTGTAATTATGAATTACTGGATTTAGAGTGAACCGAACTGCCACACCGTGGCGGCCCACCGGTGAGCCCCTGATGGTCGATCCGACACCCCTGCGTCCGGCATCGCTTCACGAAGAAGTGGCCGCTCGCCTGCGTCACATGGTGTTCGAACGCCAGCTGGTGCCCGGGCAGTGGATCGACGAGCTCGCACTGGCCCACGACTGGAAGATCAGCCGCACGCCGCTGCGCGAGGCGCTGAAGGTGCTGGCGGCCGAGGGGCTGGTCGAACTGGTGCCGCGCCAGGGCTGCAAGGTGACCGAGCTGTCGGAAGACGATGCCGACGAGCTGTTCCCGGTGATGGCGCTGCTCGAAGGCCGCTGCGCGTTCGAGGCGGTGCGCAAGGCGACGCCGGCCGACATCAAGCTGCTGCAGCGCCTGCATGCCGCGCTCGAGAAACACGCGGCGGCGCACAACATCGACGGCTACTACCGCGCGAACCACGACTTCCACAGCACGGTGCAGGCGCTGGCCGCCAACCGCTGGCTCGACCGCGCCACCACCGACCTGCGCCGCTTCGTGCGGCTGCTGCGCGGGCGCCAGCTGAACCGGCCGGGGCGCATCGAGGAATCGATCGGCGAGCACCGCCGGCTGATCGACGCGATCGAGCAGCGCGACGCCGCCCGCGCCGAGCAGCTGATGCACGACCACCTGATGGCGCAACTCGCGGCGCTGAAGGCGCTGCGCGCCGACGAGGCCTCCCGGGAGGCCTTCCTCGATCCGGGACAACACCATGCTTGAGAGCCTGAAGAACGCCGCGCGCCGCGCCGGCAACGACCGCGCATTGCGCAGCCTGATGCTCGACTGCCGCCGCCTGCTCTCCGAACGCGGCGAGGCCAACAGCGTGGCGATCGCACGCGGCCTGGTCGCGCGCTTCAGCAACCTGCCCGACGACCAGCAGGCCGGCTTCTTCGAGCGGCTGTCGCGCGATTTCAGCCCCGACCCGAAGGCAGTGCTGGCGGTGGCGCAGGCCTATGCCGACGAGCCGTCGGCCGACAACCTGATCCGCCTGACCCACCTGGCCGAGCCGCCGCGCCAGGAGCTGCTGCGCCGCATCAACCGCACGCCGGGCGGCACCGCGCACATCGTCGCGATGCGGCGCAAGCTGCTGGCCCGCGTGAAGGCGCAGCCGGAGCTGCGCGCGCTGGAGGCCGATTTCCTGCACCTGCTGTCGTCGTGGTTCAACCCCGGCTTCCTGCAGATGCAGAAGGTCGACTGGGGCTCGCCCGCGCAGTTGCTGGAGCAGATCATCCACCACGAGGCGGTGCACGAGATCGACGGCTGGGACGACCTGCGCCGCCGGCTGCAGCCGGATCGCCGCTGCTTCGCATTCTTCCACCCGCAGCTGCCCGACGAGCCGCTGATCTTCGTCGAGGTGGCGCTGCTGCCGGAGATGCCGGGTGCGATCGCGCCGCTGATCGACAAGAACTCGCAGCCGCTGCCGCCCGACCAGTTCAAGGTGGCGGCGTTCTACTCGATCAGCAATTGCCAGCCGGGGCTGAAGGGGGTGTCGCTCGGCAACTTCCTGATCAAGCGCGTGGCCGAGCAGCTCAAGCGCGAGCTGCCGCAGCTGAAGACCTTCTGCACGCTGTCGCCGATCCCCGGCTTCGCGACCTGGCTGGTGCGCCGCGACGACCTGGCCGCACTGCCCGGCCTGAAGCGCGGCGAGGCCGAGCGGCTGGCGCAGGCGCGCGAACTGCTCGACGAAGCCAGCGGGGGCGACCTGGCAGCGCTCGCCACCGCGGCCACGCTGGACGGCCTGGCCGAGGCCGAACGCGAGGCGCTGGCCCGCCTGTGCGCCGCCTACCTGGTGCACGTGTCGACCACGCCGGGCGGCGATGCGGTGGCCCGATTCCACCTCGACAACGGCGCACGGCTCGAACGGCTCAATCCTTCGGGTAACCTGTCGCGCAAAGGACTCAAGCAATCGTTCGGGATGATGGTCAACTACCTCTACGACCTGCAGAAGGTCGAGACCAGCCACGAGAAATTCACGCAGGGCGACGTGGCGCATTCGCGCGCCGTGGCCGCCCTGCTGTAGGAAGCCACGAGCTTCTGACCCTGGGCCGCTGCGGCCCGCCTTGCTTCACATTCAACGACCGGGAGACAACATGAGCTTCGAATCACGACGCGCGCCGACACGACGAGATGTTCTTCGCACCGGCGCCGCCGCGGCGGCCACGCTGGCCGTGCCGTTCGCCGGCGCGCAGGGCGCCTGGCCGAACAAGCCGGTCACGGTCATCGTTCCCTTCCCCGCCGGCGGCGGCACCGACGCATTCGCGCGCCCGCTGTTCGGCCTGATGAGCAAGAACGCCGGCAAGCAGTTCCTGATCGACAACAAGGGCGGCGCGGGCGGCAACGTCGGCGCCACCGTCGCGTCGCATGCGGCGGGCGACGGCTACACCTTCTTCATGGGCGCGGTGCACCACACGATCGCGCCGTCGATGTACCCGAAGCTCGACTACAACATCGAGACCGACTTCATCCCGGTGGGCCTGATCTCCAGCGTGCCGCAGGTGATCGTGGTCAACCCGCAGCGCGTGCCGGTCACCGACCTGAAGGGCCTGCTGGAGTACGCACGCAAGAACCCCGGCAAGCTGAACTACGGCTCGGCCGGCAACGGCACCTCGCACCACCTGGCCGGCGAGTTGTTCAAGCTGCAGACCAAGACCTTCATCACGCACATCCCGTACCGCGGCGCGGGCCCGGCATTGCAGGACCTGATCGCCGGCCAGGTCGACATGATGTTCGACGGCCTCGGGTCGTCGGCCAACCACATCAAGGGCGGTCGCATCAAGGCGCTGGCGGTCGCGTCGGAACGGCGTGCACCGGGCTTTGCCGACGTGCCGACCTCGACCGAAGCGGGCCTGCCGACCTACCAGGTCGCGACCTGGTACGGCCTGTGGGCGCCGAAGAACACGCCGAAGGAAATCGTCGAGGCGATGCGCGCCGAGATGAAGAAGGCGCTGACCTCGGACGAGCTGGTGAAGGCCTGGAACGGCCTCGGCGCCGAGACGCCCAACCTGTACGGCGACGCCTTCGGCAAGTTCGTCAACGGCGAGATCAAGCGCTGGGCCGACGTCGTCAAGGCCTCCGGTGCCAAACTCGACTGACGAGGCGCGCGTGCCCGGTTCCATCACGCTGAGCCATGACGAACCCGGCATCGCCCGGGTCGCCATCGCGAACCCCGGCAAGCACAACGCGATCGACATCGCGATGTGGCAGGCGCTGCGCGACGTGTTCGTGCGGCTGCAGGCGCAGGACGCTGCGGATGCGCCGCATGCGGTGATCGTCTGCGGCGCCGACGGCCAGTTCGCATCCGGTGGCGACATCGGCGAGTTCGCGCAGTTCCGCTTCGACGAGCAGCGGCTGCACGATTTCCACGAGCACACCGTCGCGCCGGCGCTGCAGGCGCTGCTCGACTGCGACATTCCGGTGATCGCGCAGATCGAGGGCGCGTGCGTCGGCGGCGGGCTGGAGATCGCGGCCTGCTGCGACATCCGCATCGCCGGCATGGGCAGCCGCTTCGGCGCGCCGATCGCGAAGCTCGGTTTCCCGATGGCGCCCGGCGAGCTGCAACTGCTGGCGCGCGTGGTGCCGGCGCCGACGTTGCGCGAGATGCTGCTCGAAGCGCGCCTCGTCGACGCGACGCTCGCGCTGCAGCGCGGCCTGGTGCATGCGGTGGTGGCCGACGAGCAGGTCGCGACGCACGCGCTGCAGCGCGCCCGCGCGCTCGCGGCGCTGTCGCCGCAGGCCGCGCGCATCAACAAGCGCACGCTGCGCCAGCTGGCCGCCGGCGGGCCGAGCGCCGACGAGCGCCGCGCGCACTACGGCTATGCCGACAGCCCCCAACACCGTGAAGGCATCCAGGCCTTCATCGAGAAGCGACCGCCGCATTTCCAGCGCGGCTAGGGCTTGCTGACAAGAGATATCCCCGAGGAGGTTCGATGCGTAGTGCCACACCTGCTGCCGATGGCGGCCAACACAATCTGTTCGCCGCGTTGCGCGCGGCCTTTCCCGCCGACCTCGACGCGACCGCGATCGAGGTGGCCGACGGCGATGCGCCGCTGAGCTACTCGTGGCGCGACCTCGACCGCGCGACCGCGATGCTCGCGAACCTGCTCGACTCGCTGGACCTGCCGGCCGGCAGCCGCATCGCGGTGCAGACCGAGAAGTCGGTCGAGGCGCTGATGCTGTACCTCGCGGTGCTACGCGCCGGCTTCGTCTACCTGCCGCTCAACACCGCCTACCAGGCGGCCGAGATCGAGTACTTCATCGGCAATGCCGAACCGGCGGTGGTGGTGTGCGCGCCGAAGCACTTCGGCTGGGTCAGCAAGCTGGCGTTCAAGGCCGGCACGCGCCATGTGTTCACGCTCGGCGACGACCGCAGCGGCAGCCTGCTGGAGCGGGCCTCGCACCAGGGCGACCGGCACGAGCCCGCGCTGCGCGGCGCCGACGACCTGGCGGCCATCCTGTACACCAGCGGCACCACAGGGCGCAGCAAGGGCGCGATGCTGACGCACGGCAACATGCTGAGCAATGCGCGCACGCTGAAGGCGTACTGGGGCTGGCAGCCCGGCGACGTGCTGGTGCATGCGCTGCCGATCTTCCATGTGCACGGCCTGTTCGTCGCGATCCACGGTGCACTGCTGAACGGCAGCAAGATGATCTGGCTGGCGAAGTTCGACCCGAAGCGGGTGCTGGCCGCGCTGCCGCACGCGACGGTGTTCATGGGCGTGCCGACGCTCTACGTGCGGCTGCTGGCCGAGCCGGGGCTCACGCGGGCCGCCTGCTCGGGCATGCGCCTCTTCGTCGCCGGCTCGGCGCCGCTGCTGCCGGAGACTTTCAACGCCTGGCGCGAGCGCACCGGGCAGGCCATCCTCGAGCGCTACGGCATGAGCGAGACGGTGATGCTGACGTCCAACCCGTACGACCCGGCCGACGGCGAGCGCCGCGCCGGCACGGTGGGCTTCCCGCTGCCCGGCGTGCAGCTGCGGGTGCGCGACGAGCAGGGCCGCGAATGCCCGCGCGGCGAGATCGGCGGCATCGAGGTGAAGGGCCCGAACGTGTTCGCCGGCTACTGGCGCATGCCCGAGAAGACGAAGGAAGAATTCACCGACGACGGCTGGTTCAAGACCGGCGACGTCGGCCGCATCGACGAGCGCGGCTACGTCTGCATCGTCGGGCGCAGCAAGGATCTGATCATCAGCGGCGGCTACAACGTCTACCCGGCCGAGATCGAGGGCTACATCAACGACATGCCGGGCGTGGCCGAGAGTGCGGTGGTCGGCGTGCCGCACCCCGACTTCGGCGAGGCGGTGGTCGCGGTGGTGGTGCCTCAAGCCGGTGCTCAGCTCGACGGCGCGGCGATCGCCGCGGCGCTGAAGTCGCAGATCGCGAACTTCAAGGTGCCGAAGCTGGTCGAGCTGGTGCAGGAATTGCCTCGCAACACGATGGGCAAGGTGCAGAAGAACCTGCTGCGCGAACGGCACAAGGGCTTGTTCGCCGCCGGCTGACTGGTGGCGCGAACGGCGTAAGCAGATGCGTCGCGTGTGAGGGCGCGCAACGCGACTGACACGCTGCGGCACCCTGGCGGGCGCGAATGGTCGCTTACCTACCCGGTCCTACGGGGAACGGGGGTTTCAGCACCGGTGGCAGGGCGCTTGCAGGGTTCTGCGTTCACGCTCACCGGGAACGCTGTCATGTCCTCCTCGATCCTTGCCCGCACTGCCCTCGTTGCCGCCCTGGCGATGACCGCATTCGCCGCCCATGCGAACGACAACCCGGCCACCGGCAAGCTGTTGTTCGAGGACACGATGAACCAGACCGGCCTGTCGTTCACCGGCAACTGCACCAGCTGCCACACCAACGTGCAGAACCGCCGGGCCGAGATCTATTTCAAGACCGGCGGCGGCTCGCGCGACCCGTTCGCCGCGATCGATGCCGAGACCGCGCTGAACCGCATCGGCTATGCGCTGAACAACGTCAGCGCGATGAAGCAGTTCCAGGTGCTGGAAGCGGAGCAGCTGACCGACCTCGCCGCCTTCATCGCCGACACGCCGAAGACCAGCGACACCGCGCTGAGCTTCTCGGCCAGCGCGGTCAACACGCCGACGGTGTCGCAGAACCTCGACCTGCGCAACGGCGTGACCTTCGGTCAGGTCACGGTGGACAGCGTCGCGATCGGCGGCACCGGCGCGGCGCGCTTCACGCTGAAGAGCGACACCTGCACCGCGCAGAAGCTGGCCGCCTCGGCCACCTGCCGGGCCACCATTTCGTTCAGCGCGGCCGACACCGCGGGCTACAGTGCAACGCTGACCCTGACGATGCACCAGGGCAGCTCCACCACCAAGTTCACGCGAACCGTCGCGCTCGACGGCGCGGTCGGCGTGGTGACGCCGCCGCCGAGCGGGGGCAATGGCGGCGGCGGCAGTGGTGGTAGCAGCAACAGCGATGAAGGCGGCGGCGCGCTCGGCTTCGGCTGGCTCGGTGGTCTCGCGCTCGCGACGGCCTTGCTGCGGCGCCGGCAAGGGCGCGCGACGCGCTGAAGCCGTTGCGCGACGAGAGTCCGCATTGACCTGTGGCAGATCGACACGACCACGATTTCAGGCGTTGACCCTGCGAAATCCCGATTCCTAGACTGGCGGTCCTTCTGGATTCGACAGGGAGTCGACGATGAAACAGCAGCACACGCTCAGCGGTTTCCTGACCGCAGCGGCCCTGGTGGTTGCTCAGGTCACGCGGCCGGGCGGTATGTACAGAGCGACCCGCTCGGCCTGGCGGGAGGTAGTCCGTCGACATACACCTATGTCGATGGCAATCCGCTGAGCTTCGTCGACCCGAACGGCCTCGATCCTTGGAGCAACAGCATGTGCCTGCCAACCCATGTCCACATTGAGCAAAGGACCGGAAACGACAAGGACGGGCCCACGTGGGGCGCTGCCGGACTGCTCACCAACGAGTCTCCGGAGTCGCCCGTCCTGATGACATTTCCCGCGAACTCGTTTCCCGACGTGAGCTATGGCAGCCCGGGCATCGTCGACGGCACCTGCTTCGGCAGGCACGGTCCACGCGCGCACGGCTTTCCGAGTGTCGGAAGTCGTGGCCCCGGTATCGTCCTGGCATCGCTTCGGTCAACGCCAGCCTCTCAGCACACTGGGAAACGCAGATGGCTGCACTCGGTCGATTGATCGAGACGTGCCAGCGCGACGCGATGGCTCTCTCCGTCACGCTGTTGGACACCACGAACCTGGAGGCGCTGGAAGGCCATGCTGCATCGCTCGAGCTGGCCATGGGGCGATGTCCCGAAGACCTCCTCCCGATGGTCCCGCTCCGTCACGTCCCCCGGCTGTGCTCGGTCAGTTCCTTTGAAGATGCGCATCCCGAGCGTGACCCCGCACCTGAACTCCGAGAACGCGTCGCTCGACTCGAACGCTCACCCCGGTTGATGGCCGGTGATCGCGGCCAAGCCTGCGTGGCCTCGTATGCGCGCGCGCTTCAAGAGCGTCGCTGACGCTCGGCAAGACGTCAGTCAGCGGCATGGCTGTGAGGAGATCTCGCGGAGTGATGGGAAAATGATCCGTCGAAGCGCACTGGCTGGCTTGGCGCTGTGCCTCATCGGCATGGCACTGGGCTTGTGCGCGCCCCTCTTCAATCACACCCCGTCGACACCCCAGCTGCCAACCGCCGAGCCTGATGACCGCCTTGCCCTGTTGCGCAGCCGGGCGGCGGCCGGCGACAACAAGGCTCGCATGGATCTGTCCGTGCTGCTTGGCGATTCCGGAGAGGGAAGGCTGCACCTCGCAAGGGTCGCGGCCGATGGCCATCCACCGGCAATCGTTGCAATGGCACTCGGTGAGATCAACGGGGGCACAGGTGCGTCGACGGCGACTCGCCCTCGCCTGGAGGCGTTGGCGATGAAGGGCTACTATCCGGCCATCCTGCTGCCCACGTCATGCCTCGCAAACGGGCATTGCGGACCTGCAGCGCATGCAGAAGCCGGCATGTGGTCCCTGGTTTCGCACCGACTGGTTGATGCCGGAAAGCTCCAATCCAACCTGCTGACAGACTACGAAGCCGCGCTTCGACAGCAGCTCGACGCTTCGCAAGCCGAAGCATCCTCTCGCCGCGCCGCCAGCATTGCCGCAAAGATCGAGCAGGTCTCGTCATGACACCAAGCACCAGTTCTGGCGATGTGGACCTCAACAGCGCCTGCCCGCGCTGCCGGCAGCCGTTCCGCTGCGGCGTCGGCGATGCCACCCCATGCGCCTGCAGCACGCTGCAGCTGACCGATGAACTGCACGCCCGGCTCGCCGCGCGCTACGACAGCTGCCTGTGCATCGCCTGCCTCGTCGAACTCTCGACGATGGCGCCACCCGACCTCGACCCGCCGGCCCCATGAACAGCGCGTGCCGTGGCGACACGGCCCGCGCGCTTGATTCCGTCAGGCCCGTCGCCTCGCAAACGCCAACCCGGCCAAGCCGACGAGCATCAATGCCGCTGTCGCGGGCTCCGGCACCGGGCTGACGGACAGGCTGGTGACCTGGGCGGACAACACCGTCGACGTGTGGAAGATGTCCTGGATCGAGAAGTAGCCTTGCGTCCAACCACCCGACAGCCAGCTGTTGGTCGGCAACGCGCTGCCCGAGAACGATGTGTCCGGCCCGCGCAGGTCGAGGTAGTAGGACACCCCCAAGGTCATCTGCAGGAACGAGACGCTGTCCGTCGTCGGCCCCGTCCACGTCGTGTTGTCGATGACCTCGATGGCCCGGAATCCCTTCGAAACGTCGGGAGACCCCGACGGGAACTGCAGACGGGTGTCGCCCGTGCGGGCGGTGTAGAAGTAGTCGGTGCCCGACTCGCCCTGGAGGTACCGTGGATCGACCGGCTGGCTCGTGAAGCTCGCCGGATCGCGGTCGAAGACATAGTGGCCGCTGATGACGCTGCCCACCGGCGCGTAGCCTGCCGTGTCGAGCCACACCGTGGCAGTGAAATCCAGCGCCACCTGCTCGGCGCGGACGCTGGCCGGAAGCAACGCGACGATGGCGATCGAGGTGCAAAGCGCTTTCAACGACATGGGACCCCCTCCAGAAGAGTGTTGTTCGGCACGGCCCGCCGCCTTGCCAGCCACAGGCCGGCAACGCCTGCCAGCATCAGGATCGCTGTCGCCGGCTCCGGCACCGGGCTGACGGACAGGCGGGTCACCACGGCAGACAGCACCGTTGAACCGTGGAACGCGTCGTGCATCGTGAAGTACCCCTCGGTCCAGCCGCTCGACAGCCAGCCATTGGCGGGAAACGCCGTTCCGATGAACGAGGTGTCGGGGCCGAACAGCGCCAGCTCATAGGTCACGCCGTTGGTCTTCTGCATGAATGAGATGCCGTCCACCACCGTGCCGTCCGAC
Source organism: Rhizobacter sp. SG703 (assembly GCF_012275445.1). Lineage (GTDB taxonomy): Bacteria > Pseudomonadota > Gammaproteobacteria > Burkholderiales > Burkholderiaceae_C > Rhizobacter. The sequence goes on from NZ_JAAZQK010000006.1 coordinate 234,826, forward strand.
CATCTCCAGTTGTCGTAGACCGCGACGCTGCGGCCCCCGCGCGCGAGGTCGGGCGAGCCCGACGGGAACTGCAGCCAGTTCTCGCTCGCGGGGTCGATGTAGAGATGGTCGGTGCCGGCCGTCGCGTCGAGAAACCGCGGATCGATCGGCTGGCTCGTGAAGCTCGCGGGATCGCGGTCGAAGACGTAATGGCCGGTGATGACGCTGTCGACAGGCGCATGACCCGCGGCGTCGAGCCGGACGGTGGCCGCGAAATCCACGGCCGTCTGCTCGGCGCGGACCCCCGCCGGAAGCAACACGCAGACCACCACGGCCGTGCAAAGGGCCTTCAGTGACATCGAACACCTCCCCGACATTGTTGGTCGGCGCAGTGTAGGGAGCCCTGCGCCGGCTGTCGAGATCGAGGCGGCCACCCAAGAAAAAGGCCGGCAGGGACCACCCTGCCGGCCTCGCCTGGTTCAATTTGCGCGCGCGATCAATCGCTCGCGTAGATGTCCACGTCCTTGGTCTCCTTCACGAACAGCATCCCCACCACGAAGGTGATCGATGCGAACACGATCGGGTACCACAGGCCGTTGTACATGTTGCCGGTCTGCGCGACGATCGCGAGCCCGGTGGCCGGCAGCAGCCCGCCGAACCAGCCGTTGCCGATGTGGTACGGCAGGCTCATCGAGGTGTAGCGGATGCGCGTCGGGAACATCTCGACCAGCATCGCGGCGATCGGGCCGTAGACCATCGTCACGTAGATCACCAGCAACGTCAGGATCGCCACCAGAGTCCACCACTGGCCGCTCATGAACGAGATCGGCTTGGCCTTCGCCGGGTAGCCGTGCTCCTTCAGCGCCGCCGACACCTCCTTCTTGAACGCCGCGTCCTTGGCCTTGGCTTCGTCGGCCGGCAGGCCCTTCGACGCGAAGGATTCGATCGTCTTGTCGCCGATCGTGATCTTCGCCGGGCCGGTGCCGGCCACGTTCTCGTAGCTCACCGAGCCGGCCGCCAGCACCTGCTTGGCGATGTCGCACGAGCTGGTGAACTTGGCGACGCCGGTCGGGTTGAACTGGAACGAGCACTCCGACGGGTCGGCCGTCACCGTGACGCGGGCGCTCTTCTGGGCCGCCGCGAGTTCGGGGTTGGCCGTCTCGGTCAGCGCCTTGAACAGCGGGAAGTAGGTCAGCGCCGCGATCAGGCAGCCGGCCATGATGATCGGCTTGCGGCCGATCTTGTCCGACAGCGAACCGAAGACGATGAAGAACGGCGTGCCGATCAGCAGCGCGGCCGCGATCAGCACGTTGGCCGTCGCCCCGTCGACCTTCAGCGCGCCGGTCAGGAAGAACAGCGCATAGAACTGGCCGGTGTACCAGACCACCGCCTGGCCCATCGTCAGCCCGACCAGCGCCAGGATCACGATCTTCAGGTTCTTCCACTGGCCGAACGACTCGGTCAGCGGCGCCTTCGAGGTCTTGCCCTCTTCCTTCATCTTCTTGAAGGCCGGCGACTCGTTCATCGACAGGCGGATCCAGACGCTGACGGCCAGCAGCAGGATCGAGACCAGGAACGGAATGCGCCAGCCCCAGTCGGCGAAGGCCTCTTCACCGATCCAGGTGCGCGTGCCCAGGATCACCAGCAGCGACAGGAACAGCCCGAGCGTCGCGGTGGTCTGGATCCACGAGGTGAATGCACCGCGCTTGCCGTGCGGCGCGTGCTCGGCCACGTAGGTGGCGGCACCGCCGTACTCGCCGCCGAGCGCCAGGCCCTGCAGCAGCCGCAGGCCGATCAGGATCACCGGCGCGGCAACGCCGATCGAGGAATAGGCCGGCAGCACGCCGACGATGAAAGTCGACAAGCCCATGATCAGGATCGTCACCAGGAAGGTGTATTTGCGCCCGATCATGTCGCCCAGCCGCCCGAACACCAGCGCGCCGAACGGCCGCACGATGAAGCCGGCGGCGAACGCCAGCAGCGAGAAGATGACCTGCGAGGCCGGGTCGAGGTTCGAGAAGAACTGCTTGCCGATGATGGCCGCGAGCGTGCCGTACAGGTAGAAGTCGTACCACTCGAACACGGTGCCGAGGCTGGACGCGAAGATGACCTTGCGCTCCTCCGCCGTCATGGGCGCCGCGGGATTGCGTGCCGGTTTGGCCACTGCAGTTGCCATTGGAATGTCTCCTTGTCGTCAGACTCCCTGCCGAACGGCGGGGCGTGCCGCATCTTCCCGACGCCCTCTGACCCATCCCTGACACCAAGCTGAACGCCGGCTGACAACTTCAGTGACAACCCTGACGAATCGTTTCTCATTGCGGGAAACGAGGGATGTCCCGACCTAGGGCTTACGCTGAATTCCTGACGGCTGCCGCGCCGCGACGTCCCACGCCGGCCCGTCGAACCACGGATCGCCGGCGAGGTAGCCCTGCAGCAGCTCCAGCCCGTCCAGCCCCCAGAACAGCCGACCGTCGACCTCGACGGTCGGCACGCCGAAGAGGCCGAGCGCCGCGGCCCGCGCGGTGGCGGCCTTCAGCGCCGCCTTGACCTCGTCGCCCTGCGGATCGAGCCCCGGCTGCAGCCGCTGCGCGAGCTCGCCCAGCCGCTGCGGGTCGTTCGCATCGGCGCCGCCGCGCCACACGTGGTGCATCAACTGCTCGCAGACCCAGCGGTTCGGCGTGTCGAACGGGCCGCGGCAGGCCAGCCCGAGCCGCAGCAGTGCCAGCGGGTTGAACGGATGCTGAGCCGGCAATTGCATCGGGATGCCGTGCCGGTGCGCGAGCCACGCGACCTGCCGGTAGGTCCAGTCGCGTTTCGGGCCGATCTCGGCGGGGCCCTTCTGCCCCCAGTGCGCCAGCAGCCCGGCGAACAGCACCGGTTGGTAGACCACCTCGACACCGTGCCCCTGCAGCACCTGCGGCAGGCGCTCGAACGCGAGGTACGCGTACGGTGAGATCACGTCGAACCAGAACCGCAGCTGCTTCATCGCGATCGCTCCCCATCGACGGCGGACGCCTGCGCCTTGCGCAGGTCGATCGCCTGCCAGACCTGCCGCTTGCCGTCGTCGTCCAGCGTCGACCAGGCCGCGATCTCGTCGATCGTGCGCCAGCAGCCGCTGCACAGCCCGCTGGCCGCGTCCATCCGGCAGACGTTCACGCAGGGGCTCGGGACGGCGGCCGCGTCGTTCATCAGGTCAGCACCAGTTCGGCGATGTCGTCCCACAGCGACGCATCGATGCGCCCGCGCACCTGCTTCACCTCGCGGTGCTGCTTGTCGAGGATGAACGACGTCGGGGTCTGCGCCATCGCGCCGAAATCGTCGCGGTGGGTCGCATCGGCGCGCCACAGCATCGGGAACTGCTGCTTCATCGGCACGACGCGGTTCAGGATCGCGTCGTACTCGCGCACCGCCGACAGGCTGCGGTCGAGGCTCACGGCCACCAGCTGAAACGGCTTGTCGCGCCAGGCTTCGTAGTTCGCGCGCAGCTCGGGCATCTTGTCGCGGCACACCGGGCAGTCGGTCGACCAGAAGAACACCAGCAGCGCCTTGCCGAGGTCCTGCGACGATTCGTAGCGCCGGCCCTCCAGCGTGTTGCCGGCCACGGCATGGACCGGCGCCGGCGCGGCGCGCAGCGGCAGCGCGGTGCCGAGCGCGGCCAGCGTGGTGGCCGACAGGAAGGAACGGCGATCGATGATGCGAGACGTCATGGCGCGGCCTGCGGAAGTGGAGTTGTCGCTTGGTCGCGCGGGCCGGTGGAGCATTACGCCGCCGGTGCGGCCGGCGTGACGTGTGCAACGTCTTGCGTGACGTCGGCCACCGGCGCCTGCGTCAACCCCTGCAGCTCGGCCGGGCTCAGCCGGAACACGCCTTTCGGATGCCCGGCCGCCGCCCAGATCTCGTCGAAGCGCAGCAGTTCGCGGTCGATCAGCGTCACCGGCGTGTTCGCATGCCCCACCGGCGACACGCCGCCAATCGTGAAGCCGGTGCGCGCCTTGACGAAATCGGCATCGGCACGGCCCAGCGCGCCGGCCAGCGCCGCCACTTTCTTCTCGTCGACGCGGCGGTCGCCCGAGGTCACGACCAGCACCGCGACGTCGTCGGCCCGGCGCCGGAAGATCACGCTCTTCGCGATCTGGCCGAGCTGCACGCCCAGCGCATCGGCCGCCTCCTGTGCGGTGCGGGCGTTCACCTGCAGCAGGATCGGCGCATGCGGGTGGCCGAGCGTGCCCAGCACCGCGCTGACGTGGCGGAAGCCGTCGGGCAGGTCCTGCATCATGACGACCCCTCGCTCGATGGGTACATCGATCGATCCCCCGAGGGGATGCGGGCCGGCTTGGGAGCGGCCCGGCGCTCGGCCCGCTTCATGCCTTCGCCTCCGCCGCGGCCGCCCGCTTCGCCAGCAGGGCCTTGCCGGCGCGCGACACCGGCGCGCGCCCCAGCACCTGCGAGATGTAGTTGCCGGCGTCGACCAGCGCATCGAGGTCGATCCCGGTGTCGATGCCCAGCCCGTCCAGCATGAACAGCACGTCTTCGGTCGCGACGTTGCCGGTCGCGCCCTTCGCATACGGGCAGCCGCCCAGCCCGGCCGCGCTGGCGTCGAAGGTGTGCACGCCCATCTCGAGGCTCGCGTAGATGTTGGCCAGCGCCTGGCCGTAGGTGTCGTGGAAATGCCCGCTCACCTCCACCAGCGGGTAGTGGCGCAGCGCGCGTTCCAGCGCGGCCTGTGCCCGCTTCGGCGTGCCGACCCCGATGGTGTCGGCCACGCCGCAGTGGTCGACGCCGATGCCGCGCATCAGCCGCACGACGCGCTCGACCTCGTCGGGGCTGACCTCGCCCTGGTACGGGCAGCCGAGCGCGCACGAGATGGCGCCGCGCACCTTGATGCCGTTCGCGTGCGCTGCGTCGACCACCGGGCGGAAGCGCTCGATGCTCTCTTCGATGCTGCAGTTGATGTTGCGCTGGCTGAAGGCCTCGCTGGCGGCGCCGAACACGACGATCTCGTCGGGCTTCGTCGCGAGCGCCGCCTCGAAGCCGCGCAGGTTCGGCGTCAGCACCGAGTAGCGCACGCCGGGTTGGCGCCGCAGGCCGGCCATCACCTCGGCGTTGTCGGCCATCTGCGGCACCCACTTGGGGCTCACGAAGCTGGTGACCTCGATCTCGCGCAGCCCGGCCGCCTGCAGCCGGTGCACCAGCTCGATCTTGTGCGCGGCGGCTACCTGCTTCGCTTCGTTCTGCAATCCATCGCGTGGACTGACGTCGACCAGCGTGACGTGGGTTGGAATCATGACTTATGTCTCGATTGGAAGAACCGCGTGCGGCAACCCCCTTTGTCCGGGGATGGCGAGCCGTGCGGGGTCTGTCGAAGATACCCGAACTGACTGGAGCACGTCGTGTCCACACCCACCGAACTGCGCATCGCGACCCGAATCCACTTCGGCCTGAAGCAATGGCTCGGTGAAGGCATCGACGTCGAGGCGATGCTGCGGCAGCCCGACGAAGCGCGCGAGATCCTGTTCGTGTGCCAGGCGTCCGGCAACGCCGACCTGCAATCGCTGGCGCGGCAGTGGCTGGCAGCGAGCGGGGAGCGCAAGAAGGCGTCCCGGCCGCGCCCCGCGCAGCCGGCAGAACAGAAAACTGCGCCAAAGACCCCGCAGAAGCCCGCCGCGACGCGCGCTTCTGCCAAGCAGGACCTGGCCTGGGCCCGCGACACCAGCGGCTTCGGCGTCACCCAACCGGCCGAGTTGTCGCCGCCGGAGCCGGACACCACCGGCGCCCGTTGGCACAAGCCGTCGAGCTGGCTGCGCATCGGATCTGGCCGCCACTGAACGTCGGCCTGCAAACACTCCCCCGTTCGGGCTGAGCCTGTCGAAGCCCATCGCACACAAGCCGTTCAGGTTACTGAAGGCGCAACAACTCGCCGCCTTCGCCGACCTGGTCACCGGCCGCATAGAGCAGCTCCTGCACCGTGCCGTCGCGCGGCGCGGTGATGGTGTGCTCCATCTTCATCGCCTCCAGCACCGCCAGCGGCTGGCCTTGCCTGACCTGGTCGCCCACCTTCGCGAGGAAGGCCACCACCTTGCCCGGCATCGGCGCGCTCAGCCGGCCGCCTTCGGCCGCGCCGTCGCCGGCATGCGCCAGCAGGTCGACCTCGCCCGCCAGCGCCGAGCCCTCGGGCGCGAACACCGCAATGCGCTCGCCCACCGCATACACCGCCAGCACCCAGCGGCGCCCGCCGATCACCACCACGTGGCGTTGCGCCGACAGCGACTGCGCCGAGAACGCATGCCGCTCGCCGCCGACCGCCAGCGTCATCGCGCTGCGGTGGTTGCGCTCCAGCATCACCGTGTGGTGCGTGCCCTGCAGCTCGATGTCGAAGCGCCGCTGCGCGCCGCCGTGCAGCCGCCAGCCGTCGCGCCGCGACCACGGGTCGTCGGTCTGCAGCGCGGCCTCGGCCGCGATCGCGTGCGCGACGACGCCCGCCGCGACGCAGGCCAGCGGCAGCGGCGGCGCCTCGAACAGCGCGACGCGCTCGCGTTCGATCAACGCGGTGTCGAGGTCGGCCGTCGCGAACGACCGGCTGCCGACGACCCGCCGCAGGAACGCGACATTGGTGTGCAGCCCGACGATGTGCGTCTGGGCGAGCGCCGCATCCAGCCGCGCCAGCGCCTGCGCGCGATCGGCGCCCCAGACGATCAGCTTGGCGATCATCGAGTCGTAGTAGGGCGAGATCGCGTCGCCTTCGCGCACGCCGGCATCGAGCCGCAGCTCGCCGCGCTCGAACTCGGCGGCGGTGTCCGGCGTGCGGAACACCTGCAGCGTGCCCGTGGCCGGCAGGAACTGCGCATCGGGGTTCTCGGCGCACAGGCGGGCCTCGATCGCATGGCCATGAATGCGCAATTGCTCCTGCGCCAGCGGCAGCGGCTCGCCGGCCGCAACGCGCAACTGCCACTCGACCAGGTCGAGACCGGTGATCGCCTCGGTCACCGGGTGCTCCACCTGCAGCCGGGTGTTCATCTCCATGAAGTAGAAGCGCAGGTCGCCATCGGCCGCGGGCTCGGCAATGAACTCGACGGTGCCCGCGCCGACGTAGCCCACCGCCTGCGCCGCCGCGACCGCGGCCCGGCCCATCTCGCGGCGCCGCGCCTCGGTCATGCCGGGTGCCGGCGCTTCTTCCAGCACCTTCTGGTGGCGGCGCTGCACCGAGCAGTCGCGCTCGAACAGGTAGACGCAGCGGCCGTGCGCATCGGCGAAGACCTGGATCTCGATGTGGCGCGGGCGGGTCACGTAGCGCTCGACCAGCACCGCGTCGTCGCCGAAGCTGTTGATCGCCTCGCGCTTGCACGAGGCCAGCGCGTCCTGGAAGTCGGCCGACGCCTGCACCGCGCGCATGCCCTTGCCGCCGCCGCCGGCGCTGGCCTTGATCAGCACCGGGTAGCCGATGCGGTCGGCCTCGCGCTGCAGTAGCTGCGGGTCCTGGTCCGCCCCGTGGTAGCCGGGCACCAGCGGCACGCCGGCCTCGGCCATCAGCCGCTTCGATTCGGCCTTCAGCCCCATCGCCTGGATCGCCGACGGCGGCGGGCCGATGAAGACCAGCCCGGCGTCGGCGCAGGCCTGCGCGAACTCCTCGTTCTCGCTGAGGAAGCCGTAGCCCGGGTGGATGGCCTGCGCGCCGGTGGCCTGCGCGGCCGCGATGATGCGGTCGCCGCGCAGGTAGCTGTCCTTCGGCGCCGGGCCGCCGAGGTGCACCGCCTCGTCGCAGGCCTGCACGTGTTTCGCATGCGCATCGGCGTCGGAGTACACCGCCACGGTGCGGATGCCGAGCCGGCGCGCGGTGGCGGCGACGCGGCAGGCGATCTCGCCGCGGTTGGCGATCAGGATCTTCGTGAACATGTTGTCGTCTCCGGAATCAGGGCGTCCACACCACGTCGTTGTCGACCGCGTACAGCTTGCAGGGCTCGCCCTTGCGCTGGCAGAAGCCCAGGGCACGGCCGAGGGCCCAGTCGCCGCTGGCGGTGCCGGCTGCACCTTTGGGACCGACGGCATAGGCGCGCGGCAGCTTCGAGGCGAGGAACTTGCGGTAGTGGCCTTCGCGCGTCGCGGCATTGACCGGCACCTTGTCGACCTCGTCGACGGCGGCGAACCCCGACGCCGGCGGGCGCGCGATCGTGCCCGGCTTGTCGAAGCCCAGCTTCGCCAGGAAGGCCTCGGCATACGGCACCCAGTGGTCCATGTCGAAGCCGACCGCGCCGTGGCCGTTCTGGCCGGCCGCCGCCAGCGTGTGGAACTCGGCCTGGCCGCCGCCGGCGGTCCAGGCCTCGTGCCAGCGGCGCGGCACATCCGGCCCCCAGTAGAGGTCGTTCTCCCAGTAGAGCCACAGCATCGGTGCCGTCGCGCTGCGCGCCTGGTCCTTCCACAGCAGCTCGATCTGCTGCGGGCTGCAGGGGTTGCGCGGGCGGCCGTCCGGATCGCCACCGCTGCCGCCCGAGAAGTTGATCGCACCCACCAGGCCGGGCGGGTGCCGCGACACGGTGGCGACCGCCGTCAGGCCGCCCGCCGACTGGCCCATCACGAGCCAGCGCGAGGTGTCGACGTAGGGCAGCGTCTTCGCGAAGGCCAGCGTAGCCATCACCTGGTCGGCCACCGCGACGGCCATCGGCCCGGGCCGCCGCGACTGGCAGGTGCCGGTGTCCTCCGGGTCGAAATCGCCATAGGTGTCGGCGTAGCCCACGCGCGTCGGCAGCAGCACCGCGAAGCCCTTGCCGACGAGGTAGCGCGACAGCCACTCGTAGCGCTGGCGGCCTTGCGCCGATCGCTTCTCGGCCGTCGCGCGGCCGTGGTTCATGATGACGAGCGGAAACGGCCCGTCGCCTGCCGGGCGGAAGATCATCACCGGGATCTGCCGCGTCTGCTGCTTGCCGTACAGGTCGGTCACGGTGACGCCGATGAACTGCGTCTCCTCGCGCAAGTCCTTCAGCACGGCCGCCTCGTCCGAGGCCTGCGCACCGGCACGAGCCGCCGACAGGCCCAGCCACAGCGCAACGATGAACCAGCGCACGGTCATGAACCCTCCCCGGCAGCACCGGCGGTGCCGCGCGTCATTGAAGAAAAGCGGCGCACCAGCTGCCGCAGGAACTTCGCCAGCACCCACACCAGCGCCGCCGACACCGCGAGCGCGAGCACCAGGAACGCCGCCAACACCAGTGGATGCGTCCACGACAGCCACAGCACCGCCGGCACCAGGCCATCGCCGAGCAGCGACAAGCCGATATTCGAGAACGGTTCGGGCGAGGTGTTGACCGCCGCGCGCGTGGTGGCTTTCGCGACGTGGCTGCTGGCCGCCAGCCCGCCGCCCAGCACCGCGGCGATGCCGGCCCAGGTCGCCTGGTCGGCGCCGAACACCGCAGCGGCGAGCGCCGCACCGGCCGGAATGCGCAGCACCGTGTGCAGCACGTCCCACAGGCTGTCGACGCCGGGGACCTTGTCGGCGAAGAACTCGACGCCCAGCATCAGCCCGCTCGCACCCAGCATCAGCGGGTGCTGCAGCAGGCGCAGCCCGTGCGGCAGATCGACCCAGCCAAGGGCCCCGGCGGCGCCGGTCAGGAACAGCACCGCGTACAGGCGCAGCCCGCTGGCCCAGCCGAGCGCGGCGGCGATCGCGAGCAGTTGCGGCGTGTCGAGGTTCATGGCGGGGTCAACCCGGCTCCAGCCACGACGGCTTGCGCTTGCCGAGGAACGCCTGCACGCCGTCACGGCCTTCGTCGCTCGCGCGGATGTCGGCGATGCGGCGCGCGGTGTCCTCGCGCAGCGCCGCGGTGATCGGCTGGCCGGCGATGTCCTGCACCAGCCGCTTGCAGGCGCGTGCCGCCATCGGGCCGTTGGCGACCAGTGCGGCGACGATCTCATCGACCTTGGCATCCAGCGCGTCGGCCGTGCAGACCTCGTGCACGAAGCCGAGCGCATGCGCCTGCGTGGCCGTGAAGCGCTCGGCTGTGACCATGTAGCGCCGCGAAGCCTGCTCGCCCATCGCGCGGATCACGTACGGGCTGATGGTGCCGGGCAGCAGGCCCAGCTTGGCCTCGCTGAGGCAGAAGCCCGCAGCCTCCGACGCCACCAGCACGTCGCACACCGCGGCCAGCCCGACGCCGCCGGCATAGCAATCGCCGTGGATGCGGCCGACCACCGGCACCGGGCAGCTGTAGAGGGTCCACAGCATGTCCGCCAGCGCCTGCGCGTCGGCGCGGTTCTGCTCCCAGCTGTAGTCGGCCATCGCGCGCATCCACGCCAGGTCGGCGCCGGCGCAGAAGGCCTTGCCTTGGCCGCCGAGCACGATTGCGCGCAATTGGGTGTCGGCACCGAGTTGCGTGAAGGTCTCGCGCAATTCGGCGATCACCGCCTCGTTGAAGGCGTTGCGCACGTCGGGGCGGTTCAACCACACCGTGGCCACATGGGACGACGGGCGACGGATGTCGAGGGAGGCACTCATTTCGCCGCTCCCACACATCCCGCAGCCGGCTGCCATCCCGGCAGCCGGGTTTCAACGCTCAGCGCTGGGCGGTTGCCGCTGGTACCGGGGCGAGAGCCGCCGGAGAAGCGGTCGCAGGCGAGGCCTCGTCCACCGGCTTGACCGCGACGACCAGCTTCTCCAATTCCGCAACCGTCATCTCGGAGAACTTGTCGTAGAGCCAGTTCATGCGCAGGGCTTCCTGGCCGCCGCCCAGGCCGCCGAAGGCGTAGCTCGCCTCCACCTTGAAGCTGGCGACCGGCTTGCCGGTGGGGTCCAGCAGGCGGACCGTGCCATTCACATGGTCGTTGCCCGCCATGAAGCCGAGCAGGACGGCGGCGACCGACGAGCGCACCCGGATGTCGGTCACGGTGATCTCGACCTGGTGCGTCGCCGTCGGCCCGATGAGGCTCTTGTCCTCCAGGCGGCGCCGCATGTTCGCCGCCAGCTCGTCCCGGTTGAACTGGCGATTGTCTTCCTGCTGCTTGGTCGCCTCGGGCGACAGGCGCGCCACCACCTTCACCACACCCGGCACGCGTGCCGTCGTGGCAGCCTGCTGCTGCGGCTGCGCATCGTCGCGCTTGATCGTTCCTGCGCAGCCGGCCAGCATTGCCACCACCATGCCCGCGAACGCCATCCGCCATGCGCCCGAAGCGCACTTGTTCCACTCTTGCATCTCCAACCTCCGTGTTATTGAGCCGCGGATGGTAGGGACAGTTGGTGACGGCAAGCCGCGCATCCCCAATGAGAGGGAAACGATGCGTGCAAAACTGCGCGTGGTTTTGACATTCGCCCATCGCAGCCTCCGTCACATCCGGAACACGCCGAACTTCACGTCCGGGATCGGCGCGTTCAGGCTCGCGCTGATCGCGAGCGACAGCACGCGGCGGGTGTCGGCCGGGTCGATCACGCCATCGTCCCACAGCCGCGCGCTCGCGTAGTACGGGTGCGCCTGCTGCTCGAACTGGTCGAGCACCGGCTGCTTGAAGGCGGCTTCCTGCTCGGCGCTCCAGCTGCCGCCCTTGGCCTCGATGCCGTCGCGCCGCACGGTGGCCAGCACGCTCGCAGCCTGCTCGCCGCCCATCACCGAGATGCGCGCGTTCGGCCACATCCACAGCAGCCGCGGGTCGAACGCCCGGCCGCACATGCCGTAGTTGCCGGCGCCGAAGCTGCCGCCGATGATCACGGTGAACTTGGGCACCTGCGCGGTCGACACCGCCGTCACCATCTTCGCGCCATGCTTCGCGATGCCCTCGGCTTCGTACTTGCGGCCGACCATGAAGCCGGTGATGTTCTGCAGGAACACCAGCGGGATCTTGCGCTGGCAGCACAGCTCGATGAAGTGCGCGCCCTTCTGCGCCGATTCGGAGAACAGCACGCCGTTGTTCGCGACGATGCCCACCGGCATGCCGTCGATGTGCGCGAAGCCGGTGACCAGCGTCGTGCCGTAGCGCGCCTTGAACTCCTCGAACTCGCTGGCGTCGACGATGCGGGCGATGATCTCGCGCACGTCGAACGGCTTGCGGGTGTCGGTGGGAATGACGCCGTGCAGCTCGGCCGCGTCGAACAGCGGCGCGCGCGGCGCGATGCAGCGCAGCGGCACGTCCTTGCGCCAGTTCAGGTGCGCGACCGCGGTGCGCGCGATCGCCAGCGCATGCGTGTCGTTCTGCGCCAGGTGGTCGGCCACGCCCGACAGCCGCGTGTGCACGTCGCCACCGCCCAGGTCCTCGGCGCTGACGACCTCGCCGATGGCCGCCTTCACCAGCGGCGGGCCGGCCAGGAAGATCGTGCCCTGGTTCTTCACGATGATCGATTCGTCGCTCATCGCCGGCACGTAGGCGCCGCCCGCCGTGCACGAGCCCATCACCACCGCGATCTGCGGGATGCCCTGCGCGCTCATCTGCGCCTGGTTGAAGAAGATGCGGCCGAAATGGTCGCGGTCGGGGAAGACCTCGTCCTGGTTCGGCAGGTTCGCGCCGCCGCTGTCGACCAGGTAGATGCACGGCAGCCGGTTGGCCTGCGCGATCTCCTGCGCGCGCAGGTGCTTCTTGACCGTCATCGGGTAGTAGGTGCCGCCCTTCACCGTCGCGTCGTTGCAGACGATCATGCAGTCGACGCCCGACACCCGGCCGATGCCGGCGATCAGCCCGGCACCCGGCGCATCGTCGTTGTACAGGCCCAGCGCGGCGAGCGGCGCCACCTCGAGGAAGGGCGTGTCGGGGTCGAGCAGCATCTCGACGCGGTCGCGCGGCAGCAGCTTGCCGCGCGCCAGGTGCTTGGCGCGCGGGCCGTCGCCACCGCCCTGCGCGATGCGCGCGAGCTTCGCGTTCAGGTCGTCGACCAGCCCGCGCATCGCCGCGGCATTGGCCTTGAAGTCTTCCGAGCGGGGGCTGAGCTTGGACGCGAGGGCGGGCATGGAGTCTCCTGGGCGCGCGGTCGGCGCGCGCCGCGCTGGGCGAAGTCTAGGCCCGCCAGCATACGCAGCCACGGGCCGCATCGGCGGCCACGGAGGTTGCAAATCGTGCCAGACTTGCCGGCATGCCTCGCACCCCATCCTCGCCGCCGGCCCCGCTGCGCGGCAACCGCACCGCCGCCACGCCGATGGCCTTCGTCCGCGCTGTGGCGCTGGCCTACGAGCGCTACGGCGCCGATCCGCGCGGGGCCTTGCAGCAGGCACAAATCACGCCAGCCGAATTGCGGCGCAGCGAGGCCCGTGTCACCGCCGCGCAGATGGAAGCCCTGTGCGCCTTCGCGATGCAGGAGCTGGATGACGAGGCGCTCGGCTGGTTCTCGCGCAGGCTGCCCTGGGGCAGCTACGGCATGCTGTGCCGGGCCTCGATCACGTCGCCGACGCTCGGCGTCGCGCTGAAGCGCTGGTGCCGGCACCACCGGCTGCTGACCGACGACCTGCTGCTGCAGCTGACGGTCGACGGCCCGCTGGCCACCATCACGCTCGAAGAGAACCGCCGCTTCGGCGCGCTGCGCGAGTTCTGCCTCGTCACCAGCCTGCGCTACCTGCACGGCTTTGCGTGCTGGGCGGTCGATTCGCGGATCGCGCTGCGCGACGCGCGCTTCCCGTTCGCCGCGCCGCCGCACCGCGACGTGTACCCGGTGCTGTTCCCCGGCGCGGTGCAGTTCGACGCGGCGCAGGCCGGCTTCAGTTTCGATGCGCAGGACCTGGCGATGCCGCTGCGGCGCGACGAGCGCGCGCTGCAGTCGATGCTGCAGCGCGCGCTGCCGCTGACGGTGCTGCCCTACCGGCGCGACCGGCTGCTGGCGCGGCGGGTGCGCGAGCTGCTGCGGCAGGACGCCGCGCGGCTGGGCACCGCCGACGCGCTGGCGCAGGCGTTGAACCTGTCTGTGCGCAGCCTGCACCGCCAGCTCAAGGACGAAGGCGTCGGCCTGCAGGCGCTGAAGGACGAGGTGCGGCGAGACCAGGCCTGCGAGCTGCTGCTGCGCACCGACCGCCCGGTCAAGCAGGTGGCGCAGGCGGTCGGCTTCGACAACGACAAGAGCTTCGCGCGGGCGTTCAGGCAGTGGACCGGGAAATCGCCGAACGCGTTCCGACGGGGCGACGCGTAGCGCCAGAGCGCTGTCGCGCCGCCCCTCGGTTCAAGGCAGCACCGCCGTCGCGGTGGCCTGCTGGATGCGCAGGTCCGCATCGCGCTGCAACAGGAAGCGCTGCGCCACCAGCCGGTTCGCCGCGGCCGTCACCGCGGCCACGTAGCCGGCCTGGTTGCCGTACAGCGACTCGAGCGACGGCCGCGCATCGCCGGCTGCGAGCCGGGCCGCCTCGGTCGCGTGGAACGGCAGGTAGCTGCCGGTCAGGCTCGTCAGGTCGACGACGCCCGGCGTGGCCACGTAGTTGAACTCGATGCTGGTGCCCAGTGGCGCCTGCACCTCGACGCCGCGGATGCCGGCGGTCGGCATGCCGGTGGCCGCATCGACCTTCGGCACCAGGATCGCGTAGTCGGTGCCGGCCAGCGGCGGCAGTTGCGTCGCGATGCCGCTCTCGTCCTGCGGCACGTACTGCGGCCCGAAGTCGAGCACGCGGTAGCCGTTGAACCAGCCGCGGTAGCTGAAGTCGGGCACCGCGGTGGTCACGCCGCCCACCGGCCAGCTCACGCCCTTGATCGCCGGGAACACCAGCTGGTCGGGCCGCACCAGCGTGCCGGCGGCGATCGACGGCACCTGGCTCGGCGGCGGCGCGGTGTCGCGCACCACCCAGTCTTCCAGCGCGATGAACAACGCACGGAAGGTGTCGGTGTGGTGCGCCACCGTGCCGCGCGGGTAGACGCTGTTGGTCGGCGCGTACAGGATGCTCGACGTGCCGCCGGCGCCGCCGTGCTGCGTCGCGGCGTAGTAGTAGATGCGCGCGTTGTCCGGCTGCGCCAGGTCGGCAAAACCCCAGGCGTCGGTCAGCACCGGCGAGCCCTGCAGCTGCCAGAACTCGGTGCCCGACAGGCCGAGGAAGAACTTCGGGCAGGTGTTGCTCGCGGCGCAGCGCGTCATCACGCCGCCGCGGCGGCCGGTGAGCGGGTCGACGTAGTCCTTGTCCAGCGCACGCGGCGCGGTCTGCCCGAACGCGGTGTGGTCGGTGCGGATCGCGCCGCCGCCGCCCGGCACCGCGAAGCGCGTGTTGATGTTGGTCTGGCGCGCGGCCACGTGCGCATAGAGGCCGTCGAACACCTTGCTGCCGTCCAGCGCCTGGTTGAAGCCCAGGTGCAGAAAGGTCTTCATCGCGTTGCCCGACTGCGAGGTGCCCTGGCCGATGGCGTGCGTGATGCGGCCGGCCAGCGGGTTGGCGGTGCCGTCGGCATCGGCCGCCTGGTGGCGGAAGAAGCCCACCGTGTCGCGCAGCGCGGCCAGGCCCAGGCCCATCACCTTCGGGTCCTTCGCGACGTAGACCAGTTCATAGAGGTAGGCCGGGTCGAAGCCGCCCTTCAGGCAGATCTGGCTGCCGTCGGGCGTGCCGGGGAACGGATGGGCCGCCGCGTCGCAGGCCGCGAACTTCCAGTCGGACGGCGCGATCGCGACGCGCGCATCGGTGTCGTTCAAGCGCCGCGTCAGCGAATAGCCGGGCAGCGTGTTGTCGAGGCTGGCCGGCGCGTACGGCATCATCGTGCCGTTGAAGACGCCGCCGGGCAGCGTCATCGCCGGCGTTGCGGTCGCGGGGATCAACTCGCTGCGATAGCTGCCGGTGATGGACGAGCCGTCCCGGTTGACGGCCACCGGCACCGTGAGCGTCAGCCGCGCCGGACTGCTCTTCGGCACGTCCCCCTGCCAGGCCGAGTACAGCAGCACGTAGCCGCGCTCGAAAAACACCGCGTCGCTCGGCGTCGCCGCCGGGTTCGGCATCGTCAGGATGTTGCCGCGGTTCGGCGCGTCGTAGCGCAGCACGCCGCTGGCCTTGCCCATGTCCTTCGGCTTCAGCAGCACGAACTCGGCGCTGTACTCGACCATGCCGCGCGCATTGACCGGCGCGAGCGCCAGGTCCTGGATGACGGCGTTGTGCGCGTCCTTCGGATCGACCTCGCCGCGCAGCGTGCCGCTGAGCTTCTCGTAGGCGCCGACGCTGCCCCAGCTGCCGGCGACGTCCTCGGTGGAGGTGATGCTGAGGTGGACCTGCGGCGTGGCGGCCGCGGGCGTGGGAGCGGGCGCTGCTGAAGTGCCATCGTCGCCGCCGCAGCCGGCCAGCGAGGTCGCCAATGAGGCCGCCAGCGCGAGCGCCGCCAGCCGCCTGGAATCGAAGCGTGTCATGTTGTCTCCTGTCGGTTGAAAAGGCTCCGCCCCCGGGGCGCTCTGGCGGCGCCCGTTGCAGGGAGGCGAAGGGGTGCGCCGAAGCGCTGGGATCATTCCGGCTCGATGCCGGCGGCCTTGATGACCTTGCCCCACTTCTGGGTCTCGGTCGCCTGGAACGCCGCCAGCCCCTCCGGCGTGGTCGTGAACGGCACCGAGCCGCTGGCGTCGAAGAAGCTCTTCGCGGCGGCGCTGCCGGTGCCCGCCACCAGCAGCTCGCGCAGCCGCTGCACCACCGCGGCCGGCGTGCCGGCCGGCACATAGGCCGCGAACCAGTAGCCCATGTCGTAGCCCTTCACGCCGGCCTCGTCGATCGTCGGCACCTCGGGCAGCAGCGGCGAACGCTGCGCGGTCGAGATGCCGAGCGCGCGCAGCTTGCCGGCCTTGACCTGCGGCACGCCGGTGGAGGTGTCGGTGATCATCAGGTCGATCTGGCCGCCCAGCAGGTCGGTGATCGCCAGCGGGTTGCTCTTGTACGGCACGTGCAGCAGGTCGACGTGCGCCATCTGCTTGAACAATTCGCCGGCCACCCGGCTGGATGAACTGCCGCTGCCGAAGCTCAGCTTGCCCGGCTGCTGCTTCGCCGCGGCGAGCACGTCGGCCACCGTCTTGTACGGCGAGTTCGCGTTCACCACCATCACCTGCCCGCCCTTGCCGAGCCCGGTGACCGGCGCGAAGTCCTTCACCGGGTCATAGGGCAGCTTCTTGTAGAGGTGCTCGTTGGCCGCATGCGTGGTGTTGGTGGTGATCAGGACGGTGTAGCCGTCGGGTGCGGCGCGGGCCACGCTCTGGGCCGCCAGCATGCCGCTCGCGCCGGCCTTGTTGTCGACCACGACCGCCTGCTTCGTGTCGACGGTGATCGACTGGCCGAGCGCGCGCGCGAGCTGGTCGGTCGCGCTGCCGGCCGCGAACGGCACGATGAAGGTGATCGGCTTGGCCGGCCAGGGGGCCTGCGCCTGCGCAGCGAGCGGCAGGCCGGCGAACGCCGAGAGCGCCAGCGTGGCCGCAAGCAGGGAACGGTACGTCGTCATCGTTTGTCTCCGGTTTGATTCTTGGATTCGTCGGTGTCGTCGGTGTCGTCGAGTTCGAGCGGCGGGCCGGCCAGCAGCGGCACCAGCGCGCGCGGCACCCGCAACGGCAGTTCCAGCAGCAGGAAGGACAGCGCCTTGCCGTGGCCGTCGAGGTTCAGCGACCCGTTGACGCCGCCGTCGAGCACCTCGTCGAGCACGAAGTTCATCGCATGCAGCTTCGGCAGCAGGTGGCGCACGATGCGGCCGGGCCGGCGGTACGCGAACCGGCCGCGCACCGCGTCTTCGTCGACCTGCTCGACCAGCAGCGCCCACAGCTGCGGGTGCCAGGCGATCAGGCTGATGTTGGCGCGGTCGCCCTTGTCGCCGGTGCGCGCATGGGCAGCACGGTACAGCGGCACCTCGATGTCGAGATCGCGGTCGTGGCTCATGCGGCACCCGCGCCGGTCGGCAGGAAGCTGTAGCCCGCATCGACGCGCTCGCGCGGCACGCTGCAGCTCGCGATGCCGAGGCGGCGCCGCAGTGCGGTGCGCACGCCGCCGCCGCCGGCCGGGCCGCAGGTGTAGAGGGCGGTGACCTCGCGCGCGAGGCGCTCGGCCTGCCGGCGCTCGGCATGCTGCAACGCCACGCGCAGCCGCACGTCGCGGCCGTCGTGTTCGCCGATCGCGTTCGACCAGGTGCCGGCGTCATCGCCGAACACGCTGCTGACGCCGATCAGGTCGGCGCGCAAGGTGCCCAGGCCGTGCAGCCGCTCGCGCAGCACCTCGGCCGCGAGCCGCGCACGCGCCTCGGCCCGCGGGCCGGCGTACGAGATCTCGCCTTCGGCCAGCCAGCCGGTCTCATGGCACACGTTGACCTTCAGTTGTGCCGGCCGCGCATGGCCGCGCACGCCGCTGAGCCGCACGCGGTCGGGGCCGAGCTGCTGCACCTGCGCGTCGCCGATGTCGGCCACCACGTCGGGCGTCAGGTAGGCGAAGGGGTCGTGCACCTCGTAGAGCAACTGCTCCTTCACGGTGTGCTCGTCGATGCGGCCGCCGGTGCCGGCCGGCTTGGTGATGACGCAGCCGCCGTCGGCATCGATCTCGGCGATCGGGTAGCCCAGCGTCGCGAGGCCCGGCACGTCCTTGTAGCCCGGGTCGGCGTAGTAGCCGCCGCTGACCTGCGCGCCGCATTCGAGCAGGTGCCCGGCCATCGTGGCACCGGCGATGCGGTCCCAGTCGTCGCGCGCCCAGCCGAAGTGCGCGAGCGCCGGGCCGACCGCCAGCGATGGATCGGCGACCCGGCCGGCGACGACGATCTCGGCACCGGCCAGCAGCGCATCGGCGATCGCCTCGGCGCCGAGGTAGGCATTGGCCGCGACCACGCTCAGCCCGTCGGCCTGGCGGCCGAGCGCGTCGAGCAGCAGGCCGCGGTGCGCGTCACCGGCGAGGTCGTCGCCCGACACCACCGCGATGCGCGGCACCGGCAGGCCCAGCTCGCGCGCCAGCGCCGCGATGCGCCGTGCCGCGCCCGGCGGATTGGCCGCGCCGAAGTTGCTGACGATGCGCACGCCGCCGGCCAGGCAGCGCGCGAGCACCGGCCGCAGCAGCTCGTCGAGCAGCGGTTCGTAGCCAGCCTCGGGATCGTCGTGGCGTGCCAGCTGGGCCAATGCCAGCGTGCGCTCGGCCAGCGTCTCGAAGATCAGCACGGCCGGGCCGCCGGCGGTGATCAGCGCGTCGACCACCGGGCCGGCCGCATCGGTGCGGTCGCCCGAGAAACCGGCGGCGCAGCCGATGCGCAAGGGGGTGCGATTCATGGGTCTCCTGCCGGCGCGGTCATGGCCGCGCGTCTGGTGTCAAGTCTGTGGCGACTGTAGGCAGCGCCGATTAATATGTGAATTCTCTTTTTTCGATGAGTTGATCTGCGATGCAAATGAATGTGTCGACCCGCCAGCTGCGCGCTTTCGTGCTGCTGGCCGCGCAGCGCAACTTCACCCGCGCCGCGGCGGCGATGCATTTGTCGCAGCCGGCCTTCAGCGCGCTGATCCGCCAGCTCGAAGACGCGCTCGGGCTGCGGCTGTTCGACCGCAGCACGCGCTCGGTCGAGCTGACGGTGGAAGGCCGCGAGTTCGAGCTGTCGGCGCGCCGCGTGCTCGACGAGTTCGACGGCGCGCTGGCCGGCGTGCGCGACCAGGCCGCGCGGCGGCGCGGACGGGTCTCGATCGCGCTGCTGCCGTCGCTCGCGGCCGGCTGGCTGCCGCCGGTGCTGGCCGGCTTCCGCAGCGCCTACCCGGGCATCGAGCTGCAGGTGGCCGACGTGCTGTCGGAACCCTGCATCGAACTCGTGCGCAGCGGGCAGGCCGACTTCGCGCTCGCGGCGACGCGGGCCGAGACGCCCGAGCTGCGCGCCGAGCCATTCTGCAGCGACGATTTCCACCTGGTGTGCCCGACCCGCCATCCGCTGGCGAAGCTCGCCGAGGTGCGGCCGAAGGACGTCGCGGCCTGGCCGTTCATTCACTTGTCGCGCACCTCGAGCGTGCGGCAGTACCTGGATGCCGCGACCCATCCGCAGGTGATGAACGCGGTGCTCGAGGTCGACCAGCTGGCCACCGTGATGGGCATGGTGCGCGCGGGACTGGGCGTCAGCATCGTGCCGTGGCTGACGCTGTTCCACTTCAAGGCGCCGGGGGTGGTCACGCGGCCGCTGGCGTGGGCCGGGTTGCAGCGGCAGCTCTACCTGGTGCGGCGGCGCGACCGCGGGTTGTCGGTGGCGGCGCAGGGGCTGTACGAGTGGGTGATGGCGCGGCCGCCTCAGGGGACGAAGGCGGGCGGCAGCGGCAGCGTCAGCCGCAGGAAGCCGACCCGCACCCCGTGATCTCCGCCGCGGGCAACCCCTGCGGCAGCCGCACCTCCCCGCTCGCCGGGTCGTAGCCGACGCCCCGCAGGTGCAGCGCCAGCGCCGCATCCATCGTCTGCGCATGCGTCGGGAACCAGACCGCCAGTTCATCCGCCATCTGGCGGATCATCGCCACCTGCCCGCTCGCCGCGCCCTCGCGCATCACCGTCAGCACCACGCGGTGCTGGGTCGCGTGGCAGTTGCCGGAGGCGAAGCCGGTGTCGCGCATCCACCGATCTTCCTGGTCGAAATGCCCTTGCGTGTGCTCGACGAGTGCATTCCAGGCGGCCGGCACCGCTTCGTCATCGGCGGACGCCACCTGCGCCAGCAGGTCGACGAACTCCTGGTGCGTGTGGTCCATCGCCTGCAGCCCGAGCGCGAGGCCGTCGGACCAAGCCAGCCGCGGCCGTGGCGAAGGAAGGGTGGTGCACAGCGATTGCGGATCGACGGCGAGGGCAGGCATGACGGCAGGAAAGAGTCGAAAGCTCGATGCTGGGCCGCAACAGGCCGCCTGTCGTTGCGGCCGATCAATCCGGGCCGGCGGGGCGGGTTCGGCGCGCCTCGTCTTGTCCCGCACCGGTCCACGACGCGATCAGAACGGGCCGCTCTCCAGCCAGCGCTCAATCTGCGGGCGTCGATCGTTGCCCCAGAACGGCTCGCCGTCGATCACGAAGAACGGAGCGCCGAACACGCCGGCCGCGGTGGCGGCGTCGTTGGCCTGGCGCAGCCGATCCTTCCAGTGCGGGTCGATCCACACCCGTTCGGCGGCGCCCGCCTCCAGCCCCGCCTCGGTGGCCAGCGCCCCCAGTGCCGCGGCGTCGCCCAGGTCGGTGCCGCGCGTGAAGTACGCGCGCAGGCACAGGCGGGCCCAGGCCACGGCGCGCGCCGGGTCGTCGGCGTGCAGGAACCAGAACACGCGCGAGGCGTTCTGCGTCGCGACCGGAAATTTCGGCGGGATCGCGAGCGGCACGCCGGCGAAGCGCGCCGAACGCTCGAAGTCGTGCAGCGAGTACTCGCGCTTGATCGGGTGCGAGACGGGGCTCTTCAGTTCGGCCGCCTGGAACACCGCGCCGAGCATCACCGCCTTCCATTCGACGGTGCGGCCGTGGCGCGCGGCCAGCGCCTCGATCCATTCGGAGGCGATGTACGAATAGGGCGAAGAGAAGTCGAAGTAGAAGTCGATGGGTGTGTTCATGGCAGGTCCGAATCGGGTCGGTCGCGGGCGACGAGGTGCAGGTAGGTGCCGACGCCCGCGGCACCGAGGCGGATCCACCGCGCACCTTGCGACCTCATCCAGGCCTCCTGAACGATTGCAGTGCAGGCAGGTCGGATTCGGTCAGCTTCCGTGCAACGGCGCCCGCGGTGCTGAAAAGATGTTGCGAGGCGACGACCCTGGCGCGAAGCAGCGAGAGGGCTTCGGCATGGTTCCTTGCGCGCGATCGATGTTGCGTGCATTGCGCGACCATGCCACTCGCCGCATGCACCAGACGCGCACAAGCATCGGTGTGGGCAACGAAACCGCCGTCGGTCTTCGACGGATCTCGAAACCAGGTCGCTTCGATGTCCGCCGGGTCCAGCGGGAAGACGTCCTCGTCGATCGACTCCAGCAGTGACACCGTCACGGAAGGTGGGCGCGATGCGCCCGACTTCGCGAGTTCTTCTGCCAGGAATGCGTACGCACCCTCGCCGTTCACCTTGACGACGGAGTGGGCCGGATCGTTCGCATCGATGAAGTCGAACCGAAACCTCGAGCCCGGTTCGCCGATGCAACGGCGCAGGAACAGATTCATCCAGCCGGCGGCAGACGGATCGCCGACCTGGAACTCGATGTACGCATTCGCCATCTGGACCATCACCCCGCCAGCGCCCGCCCGATCAGGATCTTCTGCACGTCGCTCGTGCCTTCGTAGATCTGGCACACCCGCACGTCGCGGTAGATGCGCTCGACCGGGAAATCGCTGACGTAGCCGTACCCGCCATGGATCTGGATCGCCTCGCTGCAGACGCGCTCGGCCATCTCGCTCGCGAACAGCTTGCCCATCGCCGCCTCTTTCAGGCACGGCTGGCCGGCATCCTTCAGCCGCGCGGCATGGTGGATCAGCTGCCGCGCCGCCTCGATCTGCGTCGCCATCTCGGCCAGCCGGAACTGCAGCGCCTGGTGCTCGAAGATCGGCTTGCCGAACGCGACCCGCTCCTTCGCATAGCGCAGCGCCGCCTCGAACGCCGCGCGCGCCATGCCCACCGCCTGCGAGCCGATGCCGATGCGCCCGCCCTCCAGCCCCGACAGCGCGATCTTCAGCCCCTGCCCTTCATCGCCCAGCCGGTTCGCCGTCGGGATGCGGCAGTTCTCGAACAGGATCTGCGCGGTGTCGCTCGCATGCTGGCCCATCTTGTCTTCCAGCCGCGCCACCACGTAGCCCGGCGTCGAAGTCGGCACGATGAACGCGCTGATGCCCTTCTTGCCGGCCGCCTTGTCGGTCACCGCCATCACGATCGCCACGTCGCCATGCTTTCCGCTGGTGATGAACTGCTTGACGCCGTTCAGCACGTAGTGCTCGCCGTCGCGCACCGCAGTCGTCTTCAGCCCGTCGGCCTGCGAGCCGACGTGCGGCTCGGTCAGGCAGAACGCGCCGAGCATCTCGCCGCGCGCCAGCGGCTTCAGCCACAGCGCCTTCTGCGCGTCGTCGGCCCAGGCCATCAGGATCGAGCACACCGGGCAGTTGTTGACGCTGACGATGGTGGACGTCGCCCCATCGCCAGCCGCGATCTCCTCGAGGATCAGCGACAGGCTCAGGTAGTCGAGCCCCGCGCCGTCCCATTCGGTCGGCACCGCGACGCCGTAGCAGCCGAGCTCGGCCAGGCCGCGCAGCTCGTCCTGCGGGAAGTGGTGGTCCTTGTCCCAGCGGGCAGCCTGCGGGGCGATGCGGTCCTGCACGTAGGCGCGCACGGCGTCCTGCACGGCACGGTGGTCTTCGGTCAGCATGGGGCGGTCTCCGGATGTTCTTGTCGATCGGGTCGTGCGGCTCACCAGGCCAGCGGCTGGTGGTCGTGGTTCAGGAAGCTGCCGTTCTCCGACGGCTGCAGCGCGGCCAGCGTGCGCCGCATGTCGGCCACGCTCTGCTCGACGCCGATGTCGGCCGACGCGCCGCCCATGTCGGTGCGCACCCAGCCGGGATGGAACGCAACGCAGGTCGCGCGGCCCTGCAGCGAGAACGACACGTCCTTCAGCACCGAGTTCAGCGCCGCCTTCGACGCGCGGTACAGCCAGCTGCTGCCCGAGCTGCGCAGCCCGATCGAGCCCATCCGCGACGACAGCACCGCGAGCTTCGCGCCCGGCGCGAGCGATTCCATCACCTGCGGCAGGATGCGCATCGCGCCGAGCACGTTGGTGTGCATCACCGCGTCGAAGTCGGCCTCGCTCGGCGTCTGCGGCGCGGCCAGCCGCGGCCCGGTGACACCGGCGTTGACGATCACGACATCGAAGGCCTGCCCGTCGATGCGCCACGCGAGGCCCGACGCGCTCGCGGTGTCGGTCACGTCGAGCGCGAAGGCGTCGGCGCCGAGCTGCTGCAGCCGTGCGATGCCGGCCGCGTCGCGGGCGGTCGCGGTGACGCGCGCGCCGTCTGCGCGGTACTGGCGGACGAATTCGAAGCCGATGCCGCGCGACGCGCCGATGATCAGGATGTTCATGGGGAGGTGAGTGTCTGCAGCTGCAGGGCGTTCGGCAAGGCCGCGCCCGCTGCCGTGTTGTCGAAGATGCACCAGCGGTCCACGTGGGCCGGCAGGTGCGCGAGTTGCTGCGCGCGCTCGCGCAGCCAGTCGGTGTCGTACGTGGACCAGTACACCCGCGGCGAACCGTGCCAGCGGTGATAGGCCACCGCCGCGCGGCGCGCGCGCGGCGGTCCCGTCCAGCCGCCCGGTTCGCCGGCCTGCGGCCACTTTGCCGGGTCGGCCGCCACGCGCGAGACCTCGCAGCGCTGCAGCAGCTCGTCGGCCTGCGGCGTGAACCAGCTGCGGTGCCGCGGTTCGCAGACGATGGCGCCGTCGAAGGCCGCGCCGAGCTGCTCGAAGAACCGGCCGGCCACCGGCTCGTCGAGCGCGAGCGACGGCGGCAGCTGCACCAGAGCGACGGCCCACTTGGCGCCCAGCCCGCCGGCTTCGCCGACGAACGCCGCGAGCAACTCGTCGATGCCTGCCAGCCGGCCTTCGTGCGTGATGCGCTTCGGCATCTTCACGGCAAAGCGGAAGTCGTCGGGCGTGCTGTCGGCCCAGCGTGCGTAGGTCTGCATCCGGTGGGGACGGTAGAACGACGAGTTGATCTCGACGCAGTTCATGCGCCGCGCATAGCGCTCCAGGTGCGTGCCGTCGCCGGGCAGCGCATCGGCCTGCGCGGCGGGGATCGACCAGCCCGCGGTGCCGATGCGAACCGGCACCGGGATGGACGCCCGCCGCACGCCCATCAAACCAATTCCACCGCCATCGCCGTCGCTTCGCCGCCACCGATGCACAGCGCGGCGACGCCGCGCTTCAGCCCGCGCTTGCGCAGCGCGCCGAGCAGCGTGACGACGATGCGCGCGCCGCTCGCACCGATCGGGTGGCCGAGCGCGCAGGCGCCGCCGTGCACGTTGACGATCTCGTGCGGCAGCTTGAACTCGTGCATCGCCGCCATCGTCACCGCGGCGAAGGCCTCGTTGACCTCCCACAGGTCGACGTCCTTCGCGGCCCAGCCGGTCTTCTTCAGTACCTTGTCGATCGCGCCGATCGGCGCCGTCGTGAACCAGTTCGGCGCCTGCGCATGCACCGCATGCGCATGGATGCGCGCGAGCACGGGGCTGCCCAGCCGCTTCGCGGTGCTCTCGCGCATCAGCACCAGCGCCGCGGCGCCGTCGGAGATGCTCGACGCGTTCGCCGCGGTGATCGTGCCGTCTTTCTTGAAGGCCGGCTTCAGCGTCGGGATCTTGTCGAGCTTGGCCTTGAACGGCTGCTCGTCGAACTTCACCACCGTGTCGCCGGCCTTGCCGGCCACCGTGACCGGCGCGATCTCCCAGTCGAAGCTGCCGTCTTCGTTGGCCTGCTTGCTGCGCTGGGTGGACGCGATCGCGAACGCATCCTGCGCCTCGCGGCTGAACTGGTACTTGGCGACGCATTCCTCGGCGAACACGCCCATCGCGCGGCCGCGGTCGTAGGCGTCCTCCAGCCCGTCGATCGCCATGTGGTCGAACATCTGCGCCGCGCCGTAGCGCACGCCCTTGCGCGCGAACATCAGGTGCGGCGCGTTGGTCATGCTCTCCATGCCGCCGGCCACCATCACGTCGACGCTCCCGGCCTTCAGCATGTCGTGCGCGAACATCATCGCGCGCATGCCCGAGCCGCACATCTTCGACAGCGTCACCGCGCCGGCCGACTGCGGCAGCCCGGCGCCGAGCGCCGCCTGGCGGGCCGGCGCCTGCCCCTGGCCGGCCATCAGGCAGTTGCCCATCAGCACCTCGTCGACAGCGTCGCCGGTGATGCCGGCGCGCTGCACCGCGGCCTGGATCGCGATGGCGCCGAGCTGGTGGCCGGCCAGCGCGCTGAAATCGCCCAGCAGCCCGCCGATGGGCGTGCGGGCGGCGGACACGATGACGATCGGGTCAGACATGGGGGTCTCCTTCAGGGTGGGGTGAACAGGTTCTACGCCTCTCGGCGATCTCTCGCAATGCGTCCAGCAGCCGATCGACCTCGGCCTCGGTGTGCGCCGCCGACAAGGTGATGCGCAGCCGCGCGGTGCCGGCCGGCACGGTCGGCGGGCGGATCGCCGGCACCCACAGGCCGCGCTCGCGCAAGGCCGCGGCCATCTCCAGCGCCTCGGCATTGCCGCCGAGGATCAGCGGCTGCACCGGCGTCGGCGACGGCGGGTTGGCCCACGGCAGTCCGGCCAGGCCGGCACGCAGCCGCTGCACCAGCGCCATCACGTGCGCGCGGCGCTGCGGCTCGCGCTGCATCACGCGCAGGCTCTCGCGCAGCGCCTCGGCCTGCATCGCCGGCATCGCGGTGGCGAAGATGTAGCTGCGGATGCGCTGCAGCAGCCAGTCGATCAAGGTCGCGTCGCCGGCGACGAAGGCGCCCGCGACGCCGGCCGCCTTGCCGAGCGTCGCCATGTAGACGAGCCGCGTCGACTGCAGCCCGAAGTGCGCCGCGCTGCCGCGGCCGCCGGGCCCGAGCACGCCGAAGCCGTGCGCATCGTCGACCAGCAGCCAGGCGTCGTGGCGTTCGCACAGTGCCAGCAGGTCGGGCAGCGGCGCGAGGTCGCCGTCCATGCTGAACACCGCATCGGTGACGACCAGCTTGCGCTCGGCCGCCGATGCGGCCAGCCGTTCGCCCAGTGCTGCCAGGTCGCCATGCGGGTAGACCGCGATCTGCGCGCCCGACAGCCGCGCGCCGTCGATCAGGCAGGCGTGGTTCAGCGCATCGCAGAACAAGGCGTCGCCGCGCCCGACCAGCGCCGGCAGCAGGCCGACGTTGGCCGCGAAGCCGGCGTAGAAGCTCAGCGCGGCCGGCAGGCCGACGAAGGCCGCCAGCTCGCGCTCCAGCGCGTCGTGCGCCTCGGTGTGGCCGCAGACCAGCGGCGATGCGGTTGCGCCGACGCCGTACTGCTGCGCGGCGCGCTGCGCGGCCGCGACCAGGTCCGGGTGCTGCGCGAGGCCGAGGTAGTCGTTGCTGCAGAACGCGAGCAGCGATTCGCCGTCGACCACCATGCGCGGCCCGTCGACCTGCTGCACCACGCGACGGCGCCGGCGCAGCCGGTTGCCGTCGAGCGCGTCGAGCTGCGCGGCCATCTCGTCGAGGTCGAAGGCGTTCATCGGGCGGTCCAGTGGCGCAGCATGTCCTGCGCATTCGCATGCGGCTGGTGCGGCAGTTCGGCCCACAGCGGCGCGTCGATGCGCTCGCGCAGCGTCGCGATGTTCTCGTCGGCGGCAAGCATCGCCGGGTCGACGCGGTTCGCGACCCAGCCGGCCAGCCGCAGGCCGCGCGCGCGGATTGCCTCCTGCGTCAGCAGCGCGTGGTTCAGGCAGCCGAGCCGCAGGCCGACCACCAGCAGCACCGGCAGCTCGAGTGCCTGCGCGAGGTCGGCACCGGTCTGGGTGTCGTTCAGCGGCACCAAGAAGCCGCCGGCGCCTTCGACGACCACCGCATCGGCCAGTGCCGCGAGGTCGCGGTAGCGCCGGCCGAGTTCGCAGATGTCGATCTGCACGCCGGCCGCGCGCGCCGCGAGGTGCGGGGACATCGGCAGAGGCAGGCAGTACGGGTTGTCCAGCTCGCGCGGCACCGCGACGGTCGCGACGGCGCGCAGCGCGAGCACGTCTTCGTTGTCGTCGCCGTGCGGCGTCGCGACGGTGCCGGCCGCCACCGGCTTCATGCCGACGACGCGCTTGTGGCGGCGTTGCAGGTCCAGCATCAGCGTGCAACTGACGAGGGTCTTGCCGACGCCGGTGTCGGTGCCGGTGACGAAGTAGCCTTCGATGCTCATGTCAACCTCTCTCCCTTCCGTTCGCCCTGAGCCTGTCGAAGCCCTGTTGCCGTGCGAGCAGGCCCTTCGACGGGCTCAGGATGATCGGGCCCTTCGACAAGCTCAGGTCCTTCGACAGGCTCAGGATGATCGGGCCCTTCGACAAGCTCAGGTCCTTCGACAGGCTCAGGATGATCGGGCCCTTCGACAAGCTCAGGTCCTTCGACAGGCTCA
>NZ_JAAZQK010000006.1:262824-496901 GCF_012275445.1 Rhizobacter sp. SG703
CAGGATGATCGGGCCCTTCGACAAGCTCAGGGCGAACGGGGGGTGGGCGGGCGACCGGGTGTGGCCGGGCTTCACGATGTGCACTCCTCCAGCGCGGCCAGCGCCCCTTGCGCCAGCTGCGCACACGCCGCCTCGTCGATCACGTACGGCGGCATGAAATACAGCGTGCTGCCGATCGGCCGCAGCATCAGGCCGTGGCGCAGCGCGGCCGCGTGGTAGCGGCGCGCGAACAGCGGGTCGGTGCTGTCGATGTCGAACGCCCACACCATGCCGAGCCGGCGGCTGCGCAGCACCGCCGGGTGCGCGCGCAACGGCTTGCACAGCGCATCCAGCCGCGCCGCGGTGGCGGCGTTGTGCGCCATCCAGTCGCGCTGGCCGAAGATCTCCAGCGTGGCCAGCGCGGCGCGGCAGGCCAGCGGGTTGCCGGTGTACGAATGCGAATGCAGGAAACCGCGCGCGGTGCGGTCGTCGTAGAACGATGCGAACACCTCGTCGGTCGTCAGCACCGTCGACAACGCCATCGTGCCGCCGGTCAGCCCCTTCGACAGGCACAGCAGGTCCGGCCGGATGCCGGCCTGCTGGTGCGCGAACAGGCTGCCGGTGCGGCCGAAGCCGACCGCGATCTCGTCGCACACCAGGTGCACCTGGTAGCGGTCGCACAGCGCGCGCACCTCGCGCAGGTACGCCGGGTCGTGCATCGCCATGCCGGCGGCGCACTGGATCAGCGGCTCGACGATCACCGCGGCGATCTCGTCGTGCTGCGCCTCCAGCACCGCCTGCAGCGCCTGCGCGCAGCGGCGCGAGACGTCGGCCGTCGTCTCGCCCGGCGCGGCCCCGCGCGCATCGGGGCTCGGCACCGTCGCGCTCAGGCGCACCAGCGGGCCGTAGGCCTCGCGGAACAGCGGGATGTCGGTGACCGACAGCGCCCCCACCGTCTCGCCGTGGTAGCCGCCTTCGAGCCCGACGAACTTCGTCTTGCCGGGCCGGCCGCGGTTGCGCCAGTGGTGGGCGCTCATCTTCAGCGCGATCTCGGTGGCGGCCGCGCCGTCGCTGGCGTAGAACGCGTGGCCCAGCCCGGTGAGCTGCGCCAGCCGTTCCGACAGCGCCACCACCGGCTCGTGCGTGCAACCGGCCAGCATCACGTGGCACAGCGTGTCGAGCTGCGCATGCAGCGCCGCGCGCAGGTGCGGGTGGCCGTGGCCGAACAGGTTGACCCACCACGAGCTGATGCCGTCGAGGTAGCGGCGGCCGGCGCCGTCGAGCAGCCACACGCCGTCGGCGGCGGCCACCTCGAGCAGCGGCTGCGTCTCGTGCTGCTTCATCTGGCTGCACGGGTGCCACACCGCGGCGCGGCTGCGTTCGTTCAATGTCGTCATGGCACGGGTCGTCATTCCGGGTTCTGCTGCGCCGCGCGCAGCCTCCGCTGGTTCTTGAAGCGCTTGGCCGGGTCGTACGGGAACACGTCGTGCACATGCCCGGCCTGGATGCGCTCCTTGCGGCGCTGCCAGAAATCGGCGTCCAGCAGGTCGGCGTGGTGCTTCATGAACACCTCGCGCACGCCCGGGTGGCCGAGCAGGAAGGGCCCGAAGGTTTCGGGGAACACGTCGCGCGGCCCGACCCGGTACCAGACCTCGGACGAGAGTTCCTCCTCGTCGGTGCGCGGCGCCGGCACGCGCCGGAAACTGCAATCGCTCAGGTACTCGATCTCGTCGTAGTCGTAGAACACCACCTTGCCGTTGCGCGTGACGCCGAAGTTCTTCCACAGCATGTCGCCGGGAAAGATGTTGGCCGCGACCAGGTCCTTGATCGCATTGCCGTACTCGATCACCGCATGCTCCATCTGCTCGGGCGTGGCCTCCTGCAGGTAGATGTTCAGCGGAATCATCCGGCGCTCGATGTAGACATGGCGGATCACCAGGTCGTCGCCGTCCTCTTCGAGCAGGCTGCCGCAGAAGTGCTTCAGCTCGGCCACCAGCTCCTCGTCGAAGCGCACCCGCGGAAAGGCCACGTTGCTGTACTCCAGCGTGTCGGCCATGCGGCCGACGCGGTCGTGCTGCTTGACCAGCAGGTACTTGCTCTTGATCAGCTCGCGCGTGGTTTCCTTCTGCGGCGGGTAAAAGTCCTTGATCACCTTGAACACGTACGGGAACGACGGCAGGTCGAACACCAGCATCACCATGCCCTTGATGCCGGGCGCGATGCGGAAGGTGTCGCTGCTGTGCCGCAGGTGCGCGAGCAGGTCGCGGTAGAAGATGTTCTTGCCCTGCTTCTGCAGCCCGATCGCGCTGTACAGCTCCGAGCGCGGCTTGCGCGGCATCAGCGTGCGCAGGAACTGCACATAGGCCGACGGGATCTCCATGTCGACCAGGAAGTAGGCCCGCGCGAAGCTGAACAGCATCAGCAGGTCGTCTTCGCTCAACAGCACGGTGTCGACCGTGAGCCCCTTGCCGCCGGCGCTGTGCAGGATCGGCAACGCGAACGGCGTCTCGCGGAAGCCGTTGATCACCTTGCCGACCGCGTAGGCGCCCTTGTTGCGGAAGAACAGCGAGCTCAGCACCTGGATCTGGAAGTTCGCGCGCGGCCGGAAATCGCCCATCTGCGCGTCGACCGCCGCCAGCACCTGGTCGATGTCGCGCTCCAGGTCCTCGAACTCGCCGGCCAGTTGGAAGTTGTGCACCACCCGCAGCCAGGTCTCGCGCAGCGTGTCGCGCGTCGGGTAGTAGGCGCGGTAGGTCGGCTGCGAGGCCGGTTCGTCGTTCTCGATGTACTCGGTCGACACCGCCGGACGCACGAAGATGAAGTCGTTGTTGAAGTAGCTGCGGTGCAGGATCTTCGTCGTGACCGAATTGAAGAAGGTCTCGGCAAGCTCCGGCTGGTGGTGGTTGGTCAGCAGCCCGATGTAGTGCAGCTTGGTCTCCTGCCAGACCTCCATCGACAGCGTGCCGGCCTGGAAATCGCACTGCAGCCGCTCGACCGCTTCGTCGACGCGCAAGTCGTAGAACTCGATGCGCTCGCGCTGTGCGCGCTGCTGGCCGTGCCAGTCGGCCGCCTCGAAGCGCTGCTTGGCGCCGGCGCTGGCCGCGCGGAACAACCGGTAGTGCCGGTTGAAGCCGTCGAGCATCGCCTGCGCGATGCCGAACGCGCGCGCGTCGGTGAGGGCCTGCGGGAACATCGCGCGCGCCTCGTCAGCCGGTGGTGGCCCCGATGGATGCATAGCGCGACTGCAGGCCGGCCAGCGCCGCCTCGTAGGCACTGCCGACCGCTTCGGCGCTGCCGATCGTGATCTTCATGTCCTGCAGCAACCCGTTGTACAGGCCGTAGAACCAGCCGTGCACCACCAGGTCCTGGCCGCGCCGCCAGGCCTCCTCGACCACCGTGGTCTGGCAGACGTTGCGCGCCTGCTCGATCACGTTCAGCTCGCACAGCGCGTCGACGCGGCGCGATTCCTGCACCGTGTCGAGCCAGGCCTGGTGCTTGTTGCGCACGTCCTTCACATGGCAGATCCAGTTGTCGGCCAGCCCGACGCGGCGGTCGTGCAGCGCCGCCGCGACGCCGCCGCAGCCGGAGTGGCCGACCACGATGATGTGCTTGACCTTCAGCATGTCGGTCGCGAACTGGATCACCGACAGGCAGTTCAGGTCGGAGTGCACCACCACGTTGGCGACGTTGCGGTGCACGAACAGCTCGCCCGGCGCCAGGTCGACCAGCTCGTTGGCCGGCACCCGGCTGTCGGCGCAGCCGATCCACAGGTACTGCGGCGCCTGCTGCGCCAGCAGCCCGGTGAAGAAGCCCGGCGAACGCGCCTCGGTGCGCTGCGCCCACAGGCGGTTGCTGTCCAGGAGTTCTTGCAGTTCGATGGTCATGATGTTGCAGTGCAGCGAAGACGCGGCAGTGTAAGCAGTTGCTGCGGTCAGGGAAGCAGCCGGGTTTCGAGCGCGACCGGCTCGCCGTCGGTCCAGCGGTGGGCGCGCTTGCCGTCGACCGAGCTGACGGCTTCGACCAGCCGGCCCTGCGCATCCAGCCGCACCGCGGCGCTGTCGTCGCAGGCCAGGCAGTCGCCGGCATGGGCGCGCGCCGTCTGCTCGACCAGCGGCCGGCGCCACGATTCGCCGTCGTAGTGCGGGCAGAAGCTGCCGGCGGCGAAGCCGAGTCCCTCCTTGACGCCGCCGCCGGGCACGCTGTCGGTGACGTAGCGGTCGAACCAGCAGTTCGCGCCGGCGCTGATGCCGGCCAGCACGCCGCCGGCGTCGAGCAGGTCGGCGAAGGCGGCCGGCAGGTCGTAGAGCTGCCACACCGCGAGCATCGCCGGCGTGTTGCCGCCGCCGACGTAGACGACGTCGCTCGCGAGCACCTCGGCGCGCAGGTCGAGCGTGCGGTCGAACGCGAACAGCGGCAGGTGACGGGCCTCGCAGTCGAGCTTCGCGAAGGCCTTGTAGAAGCGCAGCAGGTAGTCGGGGCTGTCGCCGCTGGCGGTGCCGACGAAGCTCACGCGCGGGCGCGGCCGGCGGGCGAGCGAGAGGAGGTAGTTGTCGAGGCGGGGGTTGTCCGGCTCCATCGAGAAGCCGCCCCCGCCCAATGCCACGATGTGTCCCGTCATGCCCACGCTCCCGCGGGGCACGATGCGGACCCCGTCGTCAGTTGAGGATCTTGCCGTTCGCGCCGAACATCGCGAAGTTCACGTAGTGCGAACCCGGCTTGTCGTTGACGCTGAAGTCGAGCGTGTAGCCGCCGACGTCGATCGCGCTGGCAGCGTTCAGCGCCGCGGTCACCGCGGCCGGCGTCAGCGAGCTGCTGGTCTCGAGCACCTTGACCAGCGCCTTCGCGGCGATGAAGCCTTCGATCGAACGGGCCGACAGGTCGGGGTTGTTCGATGCGGCCTTCAGCTGCATGTACTCGCGCACCACCGCCAGGTTGCTCTGCTGCAGCAGCGGCAGCACCACCGAGAACGCATAGCCGCGCGCACGCTCCGGGCCGAGCGCCTTCAGCAGCGCATCGGTGTCGATGATCGACATGCCGTACAGGATGCCCTGGCCGCCCTTCGCGGCGTACTGCTTGACGAACTCGATGCCGGCCGCGGTGGTCGCGCCGAGGAACACCACCTGTACCTTCGAGTCGATGATCTCGGCAACCGACTTCTCGACCTGCACCGTGTTGCGCGGGTAGCCGCTGGCCACCGCCAGTTCGATGCCATGCGTCTGCGCGGCCGCTTGCGCACCGGCCAGCACGTCCTTGCCCAGGCCGTCGTCCTGGTAGACCAGGCCGACGCGCTTCACGCCGACATGCGACAGCTGGTCGAACAGGCGGCCCACTTCGTCGTGGTAGCTCGCCTTCACGATGTGCATGCCCGGCGCCTTGACGACCGTGGCCGCACCCGACACCGCGCCGACCAGCGAGGTCTTGGTCTGCGTGTAGACGCCGTCCTTGGCCAGCGCCTCGAGGTTGGCGGTGCCCACCGTGCTGATCATCGCGACCGGTGCCTCGGCGGCGATCAGCTCGCGCGTCAGGCGCACGCTGTCTTCGGGCTTCTGTGCGTCGTCGCGCGTCACCAGCTTGATCGGCCGGCCGCGCACGCCGCCCTTCAGGTTCACGGCATCGAAGTACAGCTTCGCGCCGGCATTCATCGCCTTGCCGGTCACGGCCTGCGGGCCGCTGAACGGTGCGACCTGGCCGATCACGATCGGATCGGCGGCCAGCACGGCGAACGGGAGGGCCAGCGTGGCAGCCAGCAGGCCGGAGACGGCCAGCGTGTGCAGACGGATGCGCTGCACAGCGGAAGTCGGTTTGGTGTCCATCAGATGTTCCGGTATGGCGCGAACGGCGCCGTATGGGCAGCATCTTAGAAAGTCGGGCCGGGATTTCCCTAGTCATTCCGCGATTCATTTGCAAGCCGATGTGAATTGATGCGCGGAGTTTTTTCTTGCTTTTTGGGTGCCGCGCGATATTCGCCCCAAGCTGTCAAAAAGCCGTCAGCAAATCGGTTCGGCACAGCATATTCACATCGTCTCGGCGAACAGCTCGCGGCCGATCAGCATCCGCCGGATCTCCGAAGTGCCCGCGCCGATTTCGTAGAGCTTCGCGTCACGCCAGAGACGGCCGAGCGGGTATTCGTTGATGTAGCCGTTGCCGCCGAAGATCTGCACGCCCTCGCCGGCCATCCAGGTGGCCTTCTCGGCGCACCACAGGATCACGCTCGCGCAATCCTTGCGCACCTGGCGCACATGCTCGACGCCGAGCGCATCGAGGTTCTTGCCGACGGTGTAGCAGAAGGCCCGCCCGGCCTGCAGCACGGTGTACATGTCGGCGACCTTGCCCTGGATCAGCTGGAACTCGCCGATGCTCTGGCCGAACTGCTTGCGGTCGTGGATGTACGGCACCACGTTGTCCATCACCGACTGCATGATGCCCAGCGGCCCGGCCGCCAGCACCGCGCGCTCGTAGTCGAGCCCGCTCATCAGCACCTTGGCGCCGCCGTTCAGCGTGCCCAGCACGTTGGCGGCCGGCACCTCGACGTTCTGGAACACCATCTCGCCGGTGTGCGAGCCGCGCATGCCGAGCTTGTCGAGCTTCTGCGCGGTGCTGAACCCCTTCATGCCCTTCTCGACGATGAAGGCGGTGACGCCGCGCGCACCGAGCTCGGGTTCGGTCTTCGCGTAGACCACCATCGTGTCGGCGTCGGGGCCGTTGGTGATCCACATCTTGGTGCCGTTGAGCAGGTAGTGGCCGCCCTTGTCTTCGGCCTTCAGCTTCATGCTGATCACGTCGGAGCCGGCGCCCGGCTCGCTCATCGCGAGCGCGCCGACGTGCTCGCCGCTGATCAGCTTCGGCAGGTACTTGCGCTTCTGCGCCTCGCTGCCGTTGCGCTTGATCTGGTTCACGCACAGGTTGCTGTGCGCGCCGTAGCTCAGGCCGACGCTGGCCGACGCGCGGCTGATCTCTTCCATCGCGATCATGTGGGCCAGGTAACCCATGTCGGCGCCGCCGTATGCCTCGCTGACGGTGACGCCGAGCACGCCGAGCTCGCCCATCTTGCGCCACAGGTCCATCGGGAACTGGTCGCTGCGGTCGATCTCGGCGGCACGCGGGGCGATCTCGGCTTCGGCGAAGGCGCGCACGGTGTCGCGCAGCGCATCGATGTCTTCGCCGAGCTGGAAGTCGAGTCCGGGCAGGTTCATGGGGTCGTCTCCGTGGGTCTTGTGATCAATCGGGGGATGGGGCGGTCGGTCAGGGCGAATTCAGCAGCCGCTTCGCCTCTTTCTCGTGCGTGCGCACCTCGTCGAGCGTGACGTGCAGGTCGGCCATCTGCTGCTCCAGCTGCTGGCGGTGCAGCGCCAGCACGGTGAGGAATTTCTTCAGCTGGGCCTGCGTGTCGCGCGGCGACTCGTACATGTCGACCAGCTCCTTCACCTCGGACAGCGTGAGCCCGAGCCGCTTGCCGCGCAGCGTCAGCTTCAGCCGCGTGCGGTCGCGCGCGGTGTAGATGCGGTTGCGGCCGGCGCGCTGCGGCGACAGCAGCCCGCAGTCCTCGTAGAAGCGGATGGCCCGCGTCGTCAGGTCGAATTCGCGCGCGAGCTCGCTGATCGTGTAGGTGATTCCCGGGGTGGGCGACGGGGTGGACGCCTCGGCGACAGCAGCGTGCGGCATGAAAACCTAGAATCGGCTGATTGACGTATACGTAAAGTGTAGCCGCCCCCATGACACCCACCCCCAAGCCGATGAACGAGCTCGAGCGAGCGCTGCAGTACCCGCTGGGCGAGGTCCTGCCCGAGACGGGCCGGATGCTGGAGGTGGCGCCCGGCGTGCGCTGGCTGCGCATGCAGCTGCCGTTCGCGCTCGACCACATCAACCTCTGGCTGCTGCGCGACGAGATCGACGGCCGCGCCGGCTGGACGATCGTCGACTGCGGCATCACCAACGACGCGACGCGCGCGGCCTGGGAGCAGGTGTTCGCGACCGAGCTGCAAGGCCTGCCTGTGCTGCGGGTGATCGTGACGCACATGCACCCGGACCACATGGGGCTGGCGCACTGGCTGACCGAACGCTGGAACGTGCGGCTGTGGATCAGCGCGACCGACTACAACGCGGCGCGACTGGCCAGCACCTCCACCACCGGCTTCGGCGGCGAGGCGGCAGCGGCGTTCATGGCCAGCCACGGGCTGACCGACCCGGAGGCGGTCGCGAAGATCAAGGCGCGCAGCAACTACTACGCGACGATGGTGCCGCAGGTGCCGGCCGCGTTCCGCCGGCTGCTCGACGGCATGGTGCTGACCATCGGCGGGCATGGCTGGCAGTGCATCTCGGGCTACGGGCATGCGCCGGAGCACATGTCGCTGTACTGCACCGCGCTCGGCGTGCTGATCTCGGGCGACATGCTGCTGCCGCGCATCTCGACCAACGTCAGCGTGATCGACCTGGAGCCCGAGGCGGACCCGCTGCCGTTGTATTTGTCATCGATCCAGCGCTTCAACGCGCTGCCGGCCGACACGCTGGTGCTGCCGTCGCACGGCCGACCGTTCCGCGGCATGCACACGCGCATCCAGCAGCTGGTGACGCACCATGACGAGCGCTTTGCCGACGTGATGACAGCCTGCGCCGAGACGCCGCAGAGCGCGGCCGACCTGCTGACGGTGCTGTTCAGCCGCAAGCTCGACCTGCACCAGACGACGTTCGCGATGGGGGAGTCGATCGCGCACCTGCATGCGCTGTGGCTGGCGGGGAAGCTGGTGCGCTCGGTGGGCGGCGACGGGGTGTACCGCTTCGCGTCCGCCTAGGTTCGGTACGCCCTGAACACGTCGCGCAACGCCGGCCCCGCTTTCACCGCCGGCTGCGACAGCGACTTCTCGATCTCGTTCAGGTGCCGCCGCATCTCGGTCGACGCGCCCGCGCCGGCCCCCTTCGCGATCACCTGCAGCAACTGCTGGTGGCTGTGCGCGACGCACATCGGCTCGCCGGGCGACTTGTAGAGCGCCATCAGCAGCGAGGTGGTCGGCAGCAGCTCCTCGAGCAGCCGCACGAAGATCGGGTTGCCGCTCATGCGCGCCAGCTTCAGGTGGAACTCGCCCGACAGCCGGATCGCCTCCTGCTTGTTCTGCGACTTCGTCGCGCGCGCCTCGGCGTCGACCAACTGGCGCAGCTCGGCCAGCTGCTCGGTGCTGAGCTTGCCGGCCAGCCGCCGCGCGACCTCGCACTCCACCACGCGCCGCGCATCGAACACATGCTCGCCGTCGCGCCGCGTCGGCTCGGGCACCTGCGCGCCGCGGTTCGGCCGCAGCACGATCACGCCGTCCTGCGCCAGCTTGTGCAGCGCCTGCCGCACCAGCGTGCGCGACACCGCGAAGGTCTGCGCCAGCTCCTCCTCGCGCAGCCGCGAGCCGGGCGCGAGGCGGTGGTCGATCACCGCGGCATAGATGGCGTCGTAGACGCGGTCGGCGGCCACCGGCGGCGGCGTCGGATCTTCAGTGCGGACCTGGCGGGCGGGCATGCGTCATTGTCGGTCGCCGCGGCGCTTGCCGAGCCACTTCACCAGCGCCAGCGTGCAGCCCATCACCATGAACGACACGATGGTCGTCACGGTGCCGAGCGCATAGATGGCCGGCGTCGTGACGGTGCTGGTCAGCCCCTGCAGTTCCAGCGGCAGCGTGTTGACGTCGCCGATCGCCTGCGAGGTGCGCGCGATCTCGTCCCAGCTCAGCGTGAAGCCGGACATGCCGACCCCCACCAGCGCCGGCGCGATCAGCGGCAGCACCACGTGGCGGAAGCCCTGCCACGGCGTCGCGCCCAGGTCGCGCGCCGCTTCTTCATAGGCCGGGTTGAAGCGGTTGAACACCACCAGCATCACCAGCAGGCCGAACGGCAGCGTCCACGTCAGGTGCGCACCGAGCGCCGAGGTGTACAGGCCCATCGCGGTGCCGTAGCCTTCGAGCAGGCTGGTCGCGCCCAGGCTTTCCAGCACGGCCTTGAACGCGGTGTCGATCAGGCGGAACTGCAGCCCGATGCCGAGCGAGACGACGATCGACGGCATGATCAGGCTCGCCACCGTGGTGTAGAACAGCAGGCCCGAGCCGGTGAATTTCTTGCGGAACGCGAGGCCCGCCCCGAGCGACAGCAGCACCGTCAATCCCATCACGACCGTGCCCAGTGCCACCGAGCGGCGGAACGCGGCCGCGATGTCGACCACCCCCATGCCTTCCCACAGCTTCGCGAACCAGTGCAGCGACACGCCGCGCATCGGAAACGTCAGCCCGCCTTCGGGGCCCTGGAAGCTCAGCACGAAGATGGCAATCATCGGGCCGTACAGGAACAGCACGAAGGCACCGAACACGGCGGCGAGCGCGTAGAAGCTGCGGGGGCGGCGGTCGACGTGCATCAGAGTTGCTTCCGGATGTCGACCAGCCGCGTCAGGCCCCAGATCATCATCAGCACCACCGCCAGCAGGATCACTGCATTGGCCGCGGCCATCGGGAACTGCAGGTACGAGGTCTGCACCTGGATGATCTTGCCGACCGACGCGATCTGCTGGCCGCCCATCACGCCGATGGTGACGAAGTCGCCCATCACGATCGTGATGACGAAGATCGAGCCGATGATGATGCCGGTGCGCGACAGCGGCACCACCACGTTCCACACCGTCTGCCAGCCGCTCGCGCCGCTGTCGCGCGCGGCCTCGATCAGCGCGCGGTCGATGCGCATCATCGAGTTGAAGATCGGCACGATCATGAACATCGTGTTCAGGTGCACGAAGGCCAGCACCACCGAGAAGTCGCTGAACAGCAGCCACTCGATCGGCGTGTCGATGACGTTGATCGCCTGCAGCCCCTGGTTGATCAGCCCGTTGCGCCCGAGCAGCGGAATCCACGAGATCATGCGGATCACGTTGGACGTCCAGAACGGCACGGTGCACAGCACGAACAGCAGCGTCTGCATGCCGACCGAGCGCACATGGAACGCGAGGAAATACGCCACCGCGAAGCCGATCAGCAGCGTGGCCAGCCAGACCAGCAAGCAGAACTTCAGCGTCGACAGGTAGGTGCGGACGGTGGTCTCGCTGAAGACGTCGAGGTAGTTCTGCAGCGTGAAGGCCGGGATCAGCTCGTAGTCGGTGGCACGCCAGAAGCTCACCGCCAGCACCAGCAGCAACGGCAGCACGAGAAACAGCACGAACACCAGCGTGAACGGTGCGGCTTGCAGCCATGCGGTGAGGCGGATGGGCTTCATGGCGGATCAAGCAACGCCCCGGGATCCGGCTTTGCCGGGCCCAGGGGTGGCGCCCCTTGGGGGCAGGAGCGCAGCGACTGGGGGGCTCATCAAGCGGCTACGAACTCATTCCACTTCTGAACCATGTACGCGTTCTCGTCCATGATCGCGTTCCAGCAGGCGATGCCGCCCATGCGGGTCTCGTAGCTGCCGCCGTCGCGCACGCTGCCGGCCTTGGCCAGCAGGTCGCCGTTGGGCGACTTGATGTCCTGCGACGCCGCCTTGCCTTCCATCCAGTAGGCCCATTCGTAGGCTTCCATCTTCGCCTTCGCGGTCTCCAGCACCGCGCTGTAGTAGCCCTGGCGGTTCAGGTATGCGCCGGCCCAGCCGTCGAGGAACCAGTTGATGAACTCGTAGACCGCGTCGGCCTTCTTGCCGCTCACCGTCTTCGGCACGCCGAAGCCGGCGGCCCAGGCGCGGTAGCCTTCCTTCAGCGGCTGGAAGGTGCAGGCGATGCCCTTGGTGCGCACCGCGGTGACGGCCGGCGACCACATCGACTGGATCACGACCTCGCCGGAGGCCATCAGGTTCACGCTCTCGTTGAAGTCCTTCCACAGCGCGCGGAACTGGCCGGCCTTCTTCGCCTCGATCAGCGTCTTGATCGTCAGGTCGATTTCCTTCTTCGTCATGTTCCCCTTGTCGGGGTACTTGTACAGCCCGGCGGCCTCGACCACCATCGCCGCGTCCATGATGCCGATCGACGGGATGTTCAGGATCGCGGCCTTGCCCTTG
Organism: Rhizobacter sp. SG703; assembly: GCF_012275445.1. Taxonomy (GTDB): domain Bacteria; phylum Pseudomonadota; class Gammaproteobacteria; order Burkholderiales; family Burkholderiaceae_C; genus Rhizobacter. The sequence goes on from NZ_JAAZQK010000006.1 coordinate 274,807, forward strand.
AACTCCGGGTTCAGCAGTTCCTTCCACGATTCGATCGGGCGCTTGATCAGGTCCGGGCGGATGCCCAGCGTGTCGGCGTTGTAGACGGTGGGAATCAGCGTCATGAACTGCGTCGGCTCCTTCGCGAAGTCCTTCGCGGTCGGCGACGCGACGTACATCACCTTCTTCGGCGCGGTGCCCTGGTCGCCGACCTTCTTGCCGCCGACCTCGCCCTTGGTGAACAGCGTCGTGATCTTGTCGGCGTTCTTGATGCGCCTGGTGTCGATGCCCAGCAGGTTGCCGGTCGGCAGGATCTTCTTCAGCGAGAAGTACTCGGTGTCGATCAGGTCGAACGAGTTCGGCGCGGTGACGGCGCGCTTGGTCACGTCGTCGGTGGTGACCGGGATGTACTGGATCTCGATGCCGGTGTCGGCCTTGAACTTGTCGGCGATGGCCTTGTCCTGGTTCACCGCGGTGCCCAGGTAGCGCAGCGTGATCTTCTCCTGCGCGTGCACGAACGGGAAGGCCAGCGCGCCGCCGGCGGCGGCGGCGCCCTTCAGCAGCGTGCGGCGGCCGAGTCGGGGCGTGCCGTTCGGATCTTGGTGGTCGGTCATCGGGTGCTCCTCGGGGTGATGGGTGATGCGGACTCTCGGGGATGAATCTCGGCCGGGCGGCTCAGGCCAGCGCGTGCGCTTCGGCCGCGGCCCAGCTGACGTGCACGGTGTCGCCGGGTGCGAACGGCGCGGCGTCGAAGCGCGCGTCGGGCAGCGTCGCGGTCCATTGGGTGTCGGCCGGCTCGCCGTGCGGCGCCAGGCTCACCTGCACGTACGTGCCCTGGTACTCGACGGCCTTGACGGCGGCGGCACGCGACGCACCGGCCGCTTCGCGCGCGAGCGTCATGCGATCGGCGCGCACCGCGACGGCACCGGCCGCCGATGCGATCACGTTGTGCGCGCCCATGAAGCGCGCGACGAACTCGCTGCGCGGCGCGTTGAACACCTCGCGCGGCGAGCCGGTCTGTTCGATGCGGCCCTGGTTCATCACGACCACCTGGTCGGCCAGCGCCATCGCCTCTTCCTGCGAATGCGTCACGTGCACGAAAGTGAAACCGAGCTCCTGCTGCCAGCGCTTCAGCTCGGCGCGCATCTGCACGCGCAGGAACGGGTCGAGCGCCGACAGCGGCTCGTCGAGCAGCAGCACGCGCGGCTCGGTCATCAGCGCGCGCGCCAGCGCCACGCGCTGCTGCTGGCCGCCGGACAGCTCGCTCGGCAGCCGCGCGAGGTACGGCGTCATCGCGACCAGCGCCAGCAGCTCGCGCGCCCTCGCATGGCGCTCGGCCGGCGGCCTGCCGCGCATCTTCCAGCTGAAGGCGACGTTGTCGAGCACGCTCAGGTGCGGGAACAGCGCATAGCTCTGGAACATCATCGCGGTGCCGCGGTCGGCCGCGGCGCTGTAGGTGATGTACTTGCCGCCGAGCAGGATCTGCCCGTCGCTCGCGAGCTCATGCCCGGCGATCATCCGCAGCGTCGAGGTCTTGCCGCAGCCCGAGGGACCGAGCAGGCAGCAGTAGCTGCCGGACGGAATCGCCAGGTCGATGCCATCGACCGCGACCGTGTCGCCGTAACGCTTGACGAGCGAGGTGAGCACCAGGGACGAGTCGGGCTTCATGGACCGACCTGTATGCAAAGCATGTGCCACGGGATGCCGCCCCGAAAGCCCCCGCGAGGCGCACCAAGTGGGATCCTTGTCGTGGCCGTCCGCCCGGATTTGGGGCGGCACTGCGCCTCGGAACGGGCGCACGACTTGCTCAGGTTTTGCCCTGTTCGGGTTTGCTTTGTATACAAAGTAGCCCGCAGACCTGAGGAACCCACCATGAAGATCCGCGTGATCAACCCCAACACCAGCGCGTCGATGACGGCCAAGATCGGCGAGGCCGCGCGCGCGGTGGCGTCGCCCGGCACGGTGATCGACGCGGTGCAGCCGAGCTTCGGTGCGCCGTCGATCGAAGGCCACCATGACGATGTGTGGGCCGCCGCCGGCGTGGCCGAGCAGGTGCGTGCCGGCGAACGGGACGGCGCCGACGCGCACGTCATCGCCTGCTTCGGCGACCCCGGCCTGCATGCCGCGCGCGAGCTGGCGCGCGGGCCGGTGATCGGCATCGCCGAGGCGGCGTTCCATTGCGCATCGCTGCTGGCGACCGGGTTCTCGGTCGTCACGACGCTGACGCGCACCTGCGTGATCGCCGAGCACCTGGTGCTGCAGTACGGCTTCGAGCGGCGCTGTCGCGGCATCCACGGCACCGACATCGCGGTGCTGGAACTGGACGACCCGGCGAGCGACGCCCATGCGCGCATCCTGGCGAGCGCGCGCCAGGCGCTGGAACGCGACCGCTCCGGCGCGATCGTGCTGGGCTGCGCGGGGATGGCCGACCTGTGCGCGCGGCTGCAGGCCGAACTGGGCGTGCCGGTGGTGGACGGCGTGGCCGCGGCGGTCAAGCTGGCCGAGGGACTGGTCGCGATCGGGCTCGGGACGAGCAAGCGCGGGGACTATGCGTGGCCGCTGCGGAAAGACTATGTCGGATTGGCAGCGCCGTACTCGCCGGGTCCGGAGTTGAGCGGGCAGGAGACCCGTTCGGGCTGAGCCTGCGAAGAACGCTTCGACAGGCTCGGCGCGAACGGTTGTGGGCGCGGCCCGCCCACAGGCTCAGGGCGAACGGACGGTCGGCGGCACCAGCCGCGCGATCATCGACCTGACCGCCTCGCGGTACAGCGCCGGGTCGTCGTCATGCAGCCGGCTGTGCGAGCCGCCGCTGAACTCGACCCAGCGCGTGCCGGCCGGTGCCGCGTCGCGCAGCGCACGCCCGAGCGTCACCGGCACCGTGTCGTCGGCGCCGCCGTGCATGATCAGGATCGGTGCATCGATGCGGCCGATCTTGTCGACCGAATCGAACTGCTCGTTCGCGAGCCACGAGACCATCGTGCCGAGCACCCCGAGCGCCGCCGCCACGTCGGGCAAGCGCGTGAAGGTCGATTCGAGGATCAGCCCGCCGTAGTCGCGCCCGCCGTGCTTGCGGCTGGCCAGGTCGACCGCCACGCCGCCGCCCATCGAATGGCCGAAGATCACGCGCCGCCGCGGATCGGACTGGTGCTTCACCAGCTCGGCCCATGCGGTGTCGGCATCGGCCAGGATCGTCGCCTCCGACGGGATCAGCGGCGTGCTCTCGCCCCAGCCGCGGTAGTCGACCGCCAGCACCGAGAAGCCGGCGTCGCGCAGCGCGTCGATCTTCGGCAGGTTGCGGTACAGCGCGCGGAAGGTGCCGTGCAGGTACAGCAGCGTCGGCGCCTGTGGATCGGCATTCGGCATCCACCACAGCTGCAGGCGATCGGGCACGCCGGGGGTCGCGCCCGGCACCGCTACCGCATACGACACGTCACCCGCACGCAGCGCGAACTCGGCCGGCTGGCCCGGCGAGGGTCGGAACACCCATTGCCTCTGCTTCAGGTCCCACCACGCACAGCCGTGCAGCAGGATGACGCACGACACCAGCGCACACCAACGCGTACACAGCCATCCGACACGCCTGGACGCTTGCCTCCAAAAACCGGGTCGAGAGTTCGCGACAATCACCGCCATGAAGTTTCCTGCCCTGGCGTCTGCCGTGTGCGCCTGCGGCGTGTCGATCTGCGCCCCTGCGCACACCGTACCCGCCGCCACCGACGCGCCCGACACGCCGCCGGCCACTGTAGCCGCCCCCGCGCCATCGACGGCTCCGGCCGAGAATGTCTGGCGGCTGATGTACTCGCCGCTGACGTACCACTACTCGCGCGACCCCGACCACCAGTACGTGTGGATGCTCGGCGTCGAGCGCGAGCGGCCGAACGGCGTGGTCTCGGGCCTCACCTACTTCAGCAACTCGTTCGGCCAGCCCAGCGCCTATGCCTACGTCGGTCAGCGGCTGACCGACTTCAGCGACTGGAACCGGCTCTATGCGCAGTGGACCGCCGGGCTGATCTACGGCTACAAGCCGCCGTTCGACGACAAGGTGCCGCTGAACTACAAGGGCTTCTCGCCCGGGCTGGTGCTGACGGTCGGCTGGCAGCTGACGCCCACGCTGTCGACCCAGGTCAACGTGCTGGGCAACTCGGCGCTGATGTTCCAGCTGTCGGCCGTGGTGCCTTGACCCCTCGCCCGGCGGGTACGCCGGTCGATCCCCCGGGGGGATGCGGGCCGGCTTGGGGCGGCCCGGCGCTCGGCCCGCTTGGCGCTCGGCCCGCCCGACGCCGGACATGCGCTTACAGCAGATCGCGCAGCGCGCGCGCCACCACCTTGGTCGCGCGGCGCAGGTCGTCGAGCACCACATGCTCGTCGGCCCGCTTCGCGTTGCTCTCGAACACCGTGCGCGGCCCGGCACCGTAGATCACCGCCGGGATGCCGCGCTCGCTGTAGAGCCGCACGTCGGTGTACAGCGGAGAACCCGAGGTCGGGATCGGCTCGCCGAACACCGCTTCGCCATGCCGCTGCAGCGCGTCGACCAGCGGCTGGTTGCCCGGCAGCGGCTGCAGCGCACGCGCCAGCAGCAGCCGGCGGATCTCGACCGTGATGCCCGGCACCTGCGCGGCCGCTTCGGCGATCACCGCGCGCAGCGCCGCCTCGACCTCGACCGGGTTCTCTTCCGGGATCATCCGGCGGTCGAGCTTCAGCACCACCTTGCCCGGCACCACGTTGGTGTTGGTGCCGCCTTCGATGCGACCGACATTCAGGTACGGGTGGCGAATGCCCGGCACCTTCGACGTGAGCTGCCGGTACTGCGTGTTCTGCGCATACAGCGCGTTCAGCAGCGCGACCGCGCCCTGCAGCGCGTCGATGCCGGTGTCGGGGATCGCTGCATGCGCCATGCGGCCGTGCACCGTCACTTCCAGCTGCAGGCAGCCGTTGTGCGCCGTCACCACCTGGTAGCTGAAGCCGGCGGCGATCAGCAGGTCGGGCTTCGTCAGACCCTGCGCCAGCAGCCAGCCGGGGCCGAGCTCGCCGCCGAACTCCTCGTCGTAGGTGAAGTGCAGCTCGACGCCGCCCTTCAGCGGCATGCCGAGCGCTTCGAGTGCGCGCACCGCGAAGGTGTAGGTCGCGAAATCGCTCTTGCTGACTGCCGACGCGCGGCCGTAGAGCCTGCCGTCGGCGATGTCGCCGCTGTACGGGCCGTGCGTCCAGCCGTCGCCCGGCGGCACCACGTCGCCGTGCGCATTCAGCGCGATGGTCCTGCCCTCGCCATAGCGGCGACGCACGATCAGGTTGGTGATGCTTTCCAGGCCGGCCGCGCGCACGTCGTCGCCCGGCACCGCATGCCGTTCGGCCTCGAAGCCGAACTCCGCCAGCAAGGCCGCGGTGCGCTCGGCATGCGGCGCGTTGTGGCCCGGCGGAGTGTCGGTGGGCACCTGCACCAGTGCTTGCAGGAAGCGGGTCTGCTCGTCGAAATGCGCGTCGATCCACGCATCGAGGCGCGCATACGCGTCGTCGCTCATGTCGTCTCCAGGTGATCCAGCAGGTGCTGGAAGGCTTCGACGCACAGCTGCGCGTCGTGGTTGGTGATGGTCTCGAGCGGGTTGTGGCTGATGCCGGCATTGCCGCCGCGCAGGAACAGCATCGCCTGCGGCATCACCTCGTGCAGCTTCATCGCGTCGTGGCCGGCGCCGCTGGGCATGCGGTGCACCGGCAGGCCGCTCGCCTCGACCGCGCGCTCCCAGCGCCGCTGCCAGTCCGGCGCGCTCGGCGCGGCCGACGCGCGCAGCGTTTCTTCGAGCGTGTGCTGCACGCCGCGCCGCCGGCAGATCTGCTGCAGCTCGGCCACCACGTCGCGCGCCAGCGCATCGCGCGCTTCGTCGGTGGTGGCGCGCAGGTCGAGGCTGAACCGGCAGCGCCCGGGCACGACGTTGATCGAGCCGTTCGGCACGTTCAGCATGCCGACGGTGCCGACCAGGTTCGGCTGCGCGGCGGCGCGCGCTTCGACATACAGCGCCAGCTCGGCCACCGCGGTCGCGGCATCGCGGCGCCGGTCCATCGGCGTGGTGCCGGCGTGGCTCGCGAGGCCGATCACTTCGCCGAGGTAGCGCACGCTGCCGTTGATCGACGTGACGACGCCCAGCGGCAGGTCGAGTTCGTCGAGCACCGGGCCCTGTTCGATGTGCACCTCGACGAAGCCGAGGTACTGCGCGGGATCGCGCCGCAGCGCGGGGATGGCCGCGGGGTCGAGGCCGGCGGCACGCATCGCGTCGCGCATCGGGATGCCGTCGGCATCGCGCTGGTCGAGCCAGCGGGCGTCGAACTGGCCGATCAATGCGCCGGAGCCGAGGAAGGTCGCCTTGTAGCGCTGGCCTTCTTCTTCGGCGAAGCCGACCACCTCGATGCCGTGCTTCAGCCGGCGGCCGGCGCGGTGCAGTTCGCGCACGCAGACCATCGGCACGAAGATGCCGAGCCGGCCGTCGTACCGGCCACCGTTGCGCACGGTGTCGAAGTGCGAGCCCGTGAGCAGCCGCGGCGCCGCGGCATCGTGGCCGCGGTAGAGGCCGACCACGTTGCCGACCGCATCGACCGACACCTCGTCGAAGCCGCAATCCTGCATCCAGCACACCAGCTGCCGGCGGCAGGCCGCGTGCGCGTCGGTCAGGTAGGTGACGGTCAGCTGGCCCTGCTCGGCATACCCCGGATCGGTGTGTTGCGCGAGCAGCTCGGCGCAGTCCCACACCTGGTTGCCGAGCGTTGGCTCGCTGCCGAACTTGTCGTCCAGGCGCAACTCGGCGATGCGGTCGATCTGGCGCAGGCATTCGGCCAGCTCGACGTCGGGATGGCCGTCGACGCGGCGCGCGAAGGTCTCGATGACCTGCGCGCGCGTGAGCCCGCTGCCGCGCGGGCCGCGCACCGCCAGGATGAACGGCCAGCCGAAGCGCTCGCGGTAGGCGGCGTTCAGCGCCTGCAAGCGCGCGTACTCGAGCTCGGAGCACTGCATCAGGCCCGACACCGATTGCTCGCTCGCCGACTCGCTCGTCAGCGCGACGCGGGCCTTGCCGGCCAGCTCCGGGTGCGCCCGCACCAGCGCCAATTGCTCGTCGCGCGGCGCATCGCGCACCACCCGCACCAGTGCATGCTTCAGCTGCGCGAGGCTCGCGAACGGCGCCGCGGCAAACGCCCGCTCGGCGATCCACGGCGAATGCTCGTACACGCCGTCGAGCAGTGCGACGAAGCCCTCGACCGAGGCTTCGTTCAGTTGCTGCAGGCTGATGCTCATCGCCAGACCCAGGCGTTGTCGGCGTTGAACGGATGCACGCTCTTCCAGTGGCGTGCGATGTCGACACGGCGGCACACCCACACCCGGTCGTGCGCCTCGACATGGTCGAGGAAGCGCTGCAGCGCGCGGAAGCGCCCCGGCCGCCCGAGCAGCCGGCAGTGCATGCCGACGTTCATCATGCGCGGCGACTCGTCGCCCTCGGCGTACAGCACGTCGAAGCTGTCGCGCAGGTAGGTGAAGAAATCGTCGCCGGTCGCGAAACCCTGCGGCAGCGAGAAGCGCATGTCGTTGGTGTCGAGCGAATACGGCACGACCAGGTGCGGCGCGAGGCTGCCGTCGGTCTTGCGCACCTGCAGCCAGAACGGCAGGTCGTCGCCGTAGTGGTCGCTGTCGTATTCGAAGCCGCCGTAGTCGGCCACCAGGCGGCGGGTGTTCGGGCTGTCGCGGCCGGTGTACCAGCCGAACGCGCGATCGCCGGTCAGCTTGTGGATGATGTCCATGCCGATATCCATGTGCTGCCGCTCGGTGGCCTCGTCGACCTGCTGGTAGTGGATCCAGCGCCAGCCGTGGCAGGCGATCTCGTGGTCGAGCTCGACGAAGGCCTGCGTCAGCTCCGGGTGGCGCTCCAGCGCCATCGACACGCCGAACACCGTCAGCGGCAGCGCGCGCCGCTCGAACTCGCGCAGCAGCCGCCACACGCCGACGCGCGAGCCGTATTCGTAGATCGACTCCATCGACAGGTGGCGCGCCGGGTAGCTGGCCGGGTTGAACATCTCGGACAGGAACTGCTCGCTGCCGGCATCGCCGTGCAGCACGCTGTTCTCGCCGCCCTCTTCGTAGTTCAGCACGAACTGCAGCGCGATGCGGGCGCCGCCCGGCCATTCGGCATGCGGCGGGTGTTCGCCGTAGCCGGCGAGATCGCGGGGATAGGACAGTGGTGGCATGGCTGCGGGTTCCGGGTCGGACTCAGGCAGGGGCCGGCGCGGTGCCGGCAGGATGGGGCAGGCGCGGGGCGAGGCTCAGGTTGCGCTCGACGCTGCGCAGGTGGACCTGCATCAGCCGCACCGCGGCGCGCGCATCGCGCCGCTCCAGCGCGTCGACGATGGCCACGTGCTCTTCGAAGGAATGCTCGGCCGAATGCGCCGACTGGTACATCAGCGAGATCAGCGACGAGCGCGACACCAGGTCGGCCAGCAGCTCGGCCAGCACCTCGTTGCCGAGCATGCGCGCGAGCACGACGTGGAAATCGGCCAGCAGCCGCGTGCGGCCGGTGACGTCGGTGCGCTGCACCGCCGCCTGCTCGGCGGCCAAGTGGGCGCGCAGCTCGGCGATCTGCGCGGCGTCGAGTTCGCCGGCGGCGCGGCGCACCATCGCCGCCTCGACCAGGTGGCGCACCTCGAACACCTGGCGCGCCTCGTCGACGCTCGGTTCGGCCACGCGCGCGCCGCGCGCCGGCTCGAGCGTGACGAGCTTGTCGCGGCTCAGCTGGTTCAGCGCCTGGCGCACCAGCGTGCGCGAGACCTTGAAGATGTCGGCGATCTTCTGCTCGGCGAGCTTGGTGCCGGGCATCAGGCGGCGCTCGACGATGGCGGTGGTGATGGCGTCGGCGATGCGCTGCGTGGTGGTTCCACCGCCGCGGGTGGCATCGTCCTTGCTGGCATTGCCCTTGCCCGCACTGCCCTTGCCCGGATCGCCCTTGCCCGCACCACCCTTCGCCACGCGTGCAGCCGCGGCACGCCGCATCGGGCGGATCTGTTTCAGCGGTGCGGCGGTGCGGGGCATGTCCGGGCGGTTGGCTCTCGAAATCAAAGTGTATACACTTTCGCCACCATGGGAAAACTGACGACGCACGTGCTCGACACGATGAACGGTTGCCCCGCCGCCGGGATGGCGGTGCGCCTGTATCGCATCGAGACAGGCCTCGGCGGCGGCGTCCCGCAGCTGTTGCGCAGCGTGCAGCTCGATGCCGACGGCCGCGCCGGCGGGCCGTTGCTCGAAGGCGCGGATTTCCTGGCCGGCCGCTACCGGCTGGTGTTCGAGCTGGCCGACTACTTCCGCGCGCGCGGCGTCGCGCTGCCCGACCCGCCCTTCCTCGACAGCGTGCCGCTCGACTTCGGGCTGGCCGACGCCACGTCCCACTACCACGTGCCGCTGCTCGCGAGCCCGTGGGCCTACTCCACCTACCGCGGCAGCTGACGCGCATGGAAGCGTATGTGCTCGATTGGCTCAACCTGCTGCTGCGCTGGGCGCACGTCGTCGTCGCGATCGCGTGGATCGGCTCGTCGTTCTACTTCGTCTTCCTCGACAACAGCCTGCTGAAGCCCGATGCCCCCGACCTGAAGGAGAAGGGCGTCGACGGCGAGCTGTGGGCGGTGCACGGCGGCGGCTTCTACAACCCGCAGAAGTACCTGGTGGCGCCGAAGTCGCTGCCCGCCCACCTGCACTGGTTCTACTGGGAGAGCTACTCGACCTGGCTGACCGGCTTCGCGCTGTTCACCGTGCTGTACCTGTGGCAGGCGAGCACCTTCCTGATCGACCCACGCGTGCATGCGTGGCCGCCGGCCGCGGCGATCCTGGCGGCGCTGGCCTTCCTCGCGGTGTTCTGGCTGGTCTACGACGGCATCTGCCGCGTGTTCGGCCGGCGCGTGCACGGCGACCGCATCGTCGGCGCGGCCGTCGCGGTGGTGGTGGTGGCGGGCGCGTGGCTCGCGTGCCAGCTGTTCGCCGGCCGCGCGGCCTTCCTGCTGGCCGGCGCGATGATGGCGACGGCGATGAGCGCCAACGTGTTCTTCTGGATCATCCCCGGCCAGCGCACCGTGATCGCGCAGATGCGGGCCGGCGAGCCGGTCGATCCGGTGCACGGCCAGCGCGCCAAGCAGCGCAGCGTGCACAACACCTACTTCACGCTGCCGGTGCTGGCCGCGATGCTCGGCAACCACTACGGCTTTCTGTACGGCGCAAAGCACAACTGGGCGGTGCTGGTGTTGGTGATGGGGGCGGGCGCGCTGATCCGCCATGCCTTCGTCGTGCGGCACAAGGCGCGGGTGCAGGGCAAGCGGGTGCCGTGGGAGTTCGCGGTGGCGGGCACGGTGATGCTGCTGAGCGTTGCGGTGTGGCTCGCGCCGGCATCGAGGCCGGCCGCGCAAACGGCTCAGCCCGTCACGTTCGCGCAGGTGCAGCAGGTGATCGGCACACGCTGCGTGATGTGCCACAACGAGCAACTGGCGAACAAGAACGTGCGCCTCGACTCGCCCGCCGCGATCGCGCTGCATACGCAGCAGGTCTACCAGCAGGCGGTGGTGCTGAAGCTGATGCCGCTGAACAACGCGACCGGGATCACCGAGGACGAGCGGGGGCTGTTGAAGCGGTGGTTCGAGGCAGGGGCTTCGGCTTCGCCTTGAGGCCCCCCTACTTCATGGTGGGGATGAGGGGGGGCAGGACGATTGACGCACGGTTGCTGGCCAACCTATGCTGGGCCGCATGAGTGCCGGCCGCAAGGCCCTGCCTCTCCGCTGCCGCTGTCAGCGGAGGAAATGCGACACGTTTGTGGAGGACCGATCGGTTCCCCCACGCTCTGAGCGTTTGTGGCCGCTGCTCCGATGTCATGGAGCAGCCTCCAGCGCGCGACGCGGCGGCGGCATCATGGCGGCAACACGTATCGCGTGCTCGGACCGTTGCCGGTCTGCTCCAGCAGGCCAAGTTGCGCAAGCGTGCTCAGGTGCTTGGAGGCCGTGGCCAATCCCACGCCGCACACCTGCGCGTAGATGCTCTTCTGGATCGAGCCGGCGCGGAACAGGTGATCGAGCACCGCGATGCGCCGCTGCTCCTGCAGCAACTCGCCGGCTTGCTGTTGCCATCGCGTCGCGAGCTGCTGCTCCCGCGTCAGCTCGCGGTTGAACGTCGCCCGCAGTCCTTCGAGTTCCGCGGCGAACTCGTCGCCCAGGCCGTGCTTGCCGATCAGTGACAAGGCCGCCTCGCGTTCCTTGCTCGAGATCGCCAGGTAGGCATTGGCGATCGCCAGGTGGGCGCTGATGTGCGCCTGCGCGCCCATCGGCACGGCCAGCACCGCGCGCTGGCGCTGCACTTCGGCCATCTCCTCGAAGTGCGCGGCAAACTCTTCGGGCAGCAGGCGGTCGTAGGTCTGGCCGTCGCGCGGGCCGAGGATCTCGGCCTTCAGGTTGCGCGTCGCTTCGGCATGGCCGGGGTCGCTTTCGGCGGCCGGCCCCTTCAACGCCGCGGCGGCGTGCGCATCGCCCAGGCGCTCGTCTTCCGCGTCCTGGCCGATCTGGAAGCGCTTGTAGTGCGCCTCGGCCAGGTTGTAGTGGGCGCGCCGCATGTGCAGCGGCAGCTTGGCCCGGCTGCCGATGTCCAGTGCGAGCCGGTATTGCTCGATCGCCAGGTCGTAGCGGCCTTGCCAGAAATAGGTGGCCCCGAGGTTCAGGCGCGTGCTGCTCTCCATCTCCGGCTCGAGGGCGATGCGCTTGCCCATGTCGAGAATGCGCTCCGAGCAGGCGATCGCGCGCTCGAAGTCCTTCGCCCCGCCGTGGATCAGGCTGAGGTTCAGGTATGTGATGAGGATGGAACGCTGATCGCCCAGGCGCTCGAAGATGTTCAGGGCCCGGTGCTTGTGCATGAGCGCGCGCTGCAGCTCGCCGGCACGCCGCCAGTACTCGCCCCAGGTCTGTTCCAGCATGCCGATCGCTTCGGGCTTCAGTGCGTGCTCGGATCGCAGTTGCTCGGCCTTCTCGAGCACCGTGCGCGAGCGCGGGTCATTGCGCAGCACATGCAGCCAGGCCAGCTTGACGAGCGTCCCCAGATATTCCTGGACCGTCTGCGCTTCATCGCCCTCGCCGGCCTGGCGCGCGAGGCGCAGGAATTCGGCGCTGTCCTCGTAGCAGACGAAGGCGCGGTCGGTGTCTCGCAGCTCGTAGAACTTGCCGAGTGCCCCGTAGGCCTGGCCGAGCATCAGCTTGTCGTCGGCCGTGCCGGCGATGCGCAACGCCTGCTCGTACGCCTGCCGTTCGCGCTCCTCGGCGCTGCGCACCTGCCAGATCGATGCCTGGGCGAGGCACATCGCGAAGCGGACGCGCGCCGGCAGCGATTCGCCGGCCATGCGCTCCAGCATCAGGTCGGTCTCCGGATCGGCGGCCAGTTCGATCCGGAACCGTTGCAGCAGCTCGACCGCGGCATCCCAGTCCTTCGCCTGCAGCTGGTGCCACCAGGCGGTCGGCGCGTCGCGCAGCAGCAGCGCATCGGCGGCCCGCAGTCGATGCCAGACGGTGCACGCCTCGGCGTCGTCGAGGCCCAGCCGCACGTGGGCCTGCGCCTGTGCCATGCGTCGCAGGCCCTGTGTCTTCTCGCCGACGCGCAGCGGGTCCATCAGGCCCTCGGCGATCAGGCGCCGGCCCTTGTCCAGGTAACGGTAGAAGGTGCTGGGGCCGACCGCCCACAGCCCGCACAGGTTCTCGGCCGGCGACTCGTCGGGGCGGCGGTGGTAGCGCTGGCGAAAGTCCGGCACCGGCGCGAAACCGAAGTGGCACATCACCGCCAAGAAAGGGCGCCAGCTGGTGCGCTCGATCCAGGCCTGGCTTTCGATGCCGCCCAGGTCGGCGTGCTGGTCGGGTCGCAGTTGCAGCACGGCCCAGCGCAGCCACAGCGACACCGCTTCCGCGCCGGCGGACTCGCCGCGCAGCGCATCGCCCGAGGTGCCGAGCACCGGCCTGAGGAACCTGCGGGAAAACCAGCGCGTGAAGCGCGGGCGGCGCCGCAGCAGCTCGTCGAGCGTGCCGGCCTTGTGCGCGGCCAGCGCCAGTGCGAGCAACGCATCGACCACCGCAGCCGGCAGCAAGGGGGCGACCGGCGACGCGACGGACTGCAAATTAGGGGGGTGTCTCACCATGACAGACCTATCGTCTCCGGATCGTCTGGCGCTCCTGGCGCGGCGCGCACCGCGAGGGCGTGTGCATGCGAAAGGATCGCGGTTAGTGTAGCGATCGCCATCGACAAGAGGAGATCCCATGCCAACCCCCCGCCTGCAGCCCCGCGACACCCATTCCCCCGCGCGCGACAGCGTCGTGCTGGCGGTGTACGCGCCGTTCGGCAGCGACCCCGTGCTCAGCAGCTTCCCGGACGGCAGCTCCCGCCAGCTCGCACAGCATCCGCTCGTCAACAGCCTGCTGCAGATCGCCGGCAGCGGCGTCCACGTGACGGCGCTGGTCGACTTGGTCGACGACGACACCTACCTGATCGACATCCCGGCCGGGCAGCCGGCGTCCATGCAGACGGTCTCGCGCTGGAAGCAGGACATGGGTTCGCCGAACACGCTGGCCGGTTTCCTGCGCCATGCGCATGAGCTGCACGCCACCTCGGACCTGGTGCTCGCCCTCGAAGGCCATGGTGCCGGCTTCCTGCCCGAGATCGATCGCAGCAAGCTCACCGTCGCCAACCTGACCTTGCAGGGCCAGGTCGAATGGCACATCACGAGTGCCGGCGGGTCTCCCGTGCTGCCGCAAGGCTCGCCGATGCTGCCGCAGGGCTCGCCGATGCTGCCGCAGGGTTCGCCGATGCTGCCGGCCAGCCAGATGCCGCTGTCCACCTGGGGCTTGGGCGACGCCCTGAAGCAAGCCACCGATGCCGGCGTCCCCAAGCTCGCCGCGATCCACTTCAACAACTGCTTCAACATGTCGGTCGAGGTGCTGCACACCGTCGCGCCGTATGCCGACTACGCGACCGGCTACGAGAACTACAACTTCTTCACCGCCGGCGCAGCCTATCCGGCGGTGTTCCAGAAGCTGGCCGCCGCCGGCAGCGCCACCGCGCAGCAGCTCGCGCAGTGGTTCGCCGACGGCAACAAGGACATCCTCGCTGCCAAGGGCAACCACCCGACCGTCGGCTGCGTGGTGCAGCTCGGCCGGCTGCAAGCGATCGTCGAGCGCATCGACGACCTGGCCGACGCGCTGCTGGCCGCGCTGCGCACCTCGACGCCGGCACAACGCCCGACGGTGGTGTCGAAGATCCGTGACGCGATCCGCCGCGCCCAGCAGTTCGACACCAACGCGAACATGGACCTGGAGGCGCCGGACGAGCTGACCGACATCGACAGCCTGGCCACCGAGCTGATGGCCGTCGACTTCGCGCCGTTCAAGGTGCAGCAGGCCGCCGCCGGGCTGCGCGACGCGCTGAAGGACATCAAGCGCTACGGCGCCGTCGACGCCCCGTGGACGGCACCCGGCGAGCGCTGGGATTTCTCGGCGAAGAACCTCGCGATGAACATCTTCCTGCCCGACCCGCTGCTGCTCGGCCTGTGGGACTGGCGCTCGCCGTACTACCTGGACGTGAACCCCGACCCGACGCTGCCGCGCGTGCAGCCGCACCTCATCGACTTCGTGAAGGTCACCGACTGGGTCGACTTCATCGTCGAGTACCACAAGGGCCAGCCGTTCAAGGGCCTGCTGCCGGCGGCGATCCCGGAGTTCCCGGTGTTCAACGCGCGCTACGAGCCGCCGAAAGGCCGCCAGACCGACCCCTGCGGCGACGGGGACATCCCCAAGGGAGAGGACAAACCTCGCCGCGCCTGACGCCGCGCACGCCGCGGCGCGCTTTCCCCCGAACCCCTGCGAGGCCCGTCCTCCCAGGGTTTTTTTGCGTCCGGTCGCCTGTCGTCCGGTGATCGTCTCGCGATCGTCCAACGCACACGCCGATCGGGCTGCGGGCGGGCGTGTCAATGGGAAGGCGTCGTCGATGGAATGCAGTCCATGGAACATCCCATCCCTCAGGAGACGCACATGAAGTGGTATCTGTCCCTTCTCGGCGCGCTGGCCGTCTGGCGCATCACCCACCTGCTGCATGCGCAGTCCGGTCCGCGCCGCAGCCTCGAAACGCTGCGGCGCTGGGCCGGCGAGAGCTCGTCGCTGGCCTGCTTCTACTGCCTGAGCCTGTGGGTCTCGGTGCCGGTCGCGCTGGTGATCGGGCAGGACTGGCTCGAGCAGGTGCTGCTGTGGCTGGCCTTGTCGACCACCGCGATCGCGCTCGACCTGCTGCTCGACCTGATCAGCCGCAGCACCGCGCCGCCGGCCCACGTGCAGCTGCTGACGCCGTCGCAGATGGCGCAGGCGATGGCGGCCCGCTTCTTCGACGAACAACCGCCCGCGGACGAACCGGCCGAGCCGCTGTTCACGCCGACCCGCGCGCGCACGCACTGAAGGAGGCACCGCATGCTGCCGTCGATCAAACGCCGCCTGGCCGCGCTCGGGCCGGTCGCGATCCCGTTCGCCGACACCACGCCGGGCATCTGGCTGCTGGAGACGCAGCCGGCCCCGAAGCGGCCGTCGCCCGCCCCTACACTGCACGCGCCCCGCATCAACACCCCGAGCCCATGGCCTGGAACGGTCGCCTGCAACTCCACTACCGCCACGACGCCGGCCGCTGCGTCGTCCACGACCGGCACAGCGGGCCACTGCGCGTGCTGCAAAGTCTCTATCCCGAAGGCACCGGGATCTGCCACAACGTGCTGGTGCACCCGCCCGGCGGGATCGTCGGCGGGGACGTGCTGGAGATAGAAGCGACGCTCGATGCCGGCGCGCACGCGCTGATCACGACGCCGGGCGCGACGCGCTTCTACCGCAGCCTCGGCGAGACCGCGGTGCAGCGCCTGACCGCACGCGTGGCCGACGGCGCGCGCCTGGAGTGGCTGCCGCTGGAGACGCTGTGCTACCGGCGCACGCTGGCCGAGAACCGCATGCGCTTCGAGCTGGCGCCCGGCGCCGAGATGATCGGCTGGGACGTGCTGGCGCTCGGCCTGCCGGCCAGCGGCGAGGCGTTCGACGCAGGCCGCTACACGCAGCAGATCGAAGTGCCCGGCGTGTGGCTCGAACGCGGCACGGTCGACGGCGAGGATCGGCTGCTGCTTGATTCGCCGGTCGGGTTTGCCGGGCACAGCGTGCTCGCGACGATGTGGTTCGCTGCCGGCGCGGCGCTGCAGCCGGCGCGGCGCGAGGCGCTGATCGACGCGGCGCGCGAGCAGCTCGACGCGCATGCGCTTCGCCCGACCGCCGGGGCGACCTCGCCGCATGACGAGGTGGTGGTGCTGCGTGTGTTGGCGCACCGCGTCGAGCCGGCGATGGCGCTGCTGACCGCGGTGTGGAAGCGCTGGCGCGAGATCGGCTGGGCCTTGCCGGCGCAGGTGCCGCGGGTCTGGCGGACCTGAACGCGCGCCGGGTCAATCGTTCGCGAAGTCGTACGGCCCGCCCCGCTCCAGCGCTCGCCGGTAAGCCGGCCTCGCATGGATGCGCTTCAGCCACGCCATCAGCTTCGGCCGGCTCGCATCCAGCCCCGCGCGCTGTGCCGAGGCCTCGACCGGAAAGCTCATCTGGATGTCGGCCGCGCTGAATTCGGCACCGGCGAACCATTCGCTCTTGCTGAGCTCGGCTTCCATGAAGTCGAGTTGCCGTTTCAGGTTCGGCTCGACCATCATCGCCAGCACCTTGGCCGAGATGCCCTTCGCGATCGGCTTCACGAAGAACGGCATCGGCGTTTTCGGGATGCGGTCGAAGATCAGCTTCAGCAGCAGCGGCGGCATCGCCGAGCCTTCGGCGAAGTGCAGCCAGTAGCTGAAGCGCAGGGCCTCGGGCGTGCCCTTCGCCGGCGCCAACCGCCCTCGCCCATGGCGCTCGAGCAGGTACTCGATGATCGCGCCCGATTCGGCCAGCGTGTTGCCGTCGTCGGTGATCACCGGCGACTTGCCGAGCGGATGCACCTGCAGCAGCTCCGGCGGCGCGAGCATCGTCTTCGGGTCGCGCTGGTACTTCCTGATCTCGCAGGGCAGTCCCAGCTCTTCAAGCAGCCACAGCACGCGCTGCGAGCGCGAGTTGTTCAGGTGGTGGACAACGATCATGCAGTCTCCCGGGGCCGGATGTGGCGCGCATTGTCGCCGGGTGAGGCCCCTGCACATCCGACAGAAGTCGCCGGTGCACGCGGCGCCTCGTCCGACATCGATCTCAGGCACGCCCCACAGCGGTTCGCCCCGTCCACCGACACGGTGCACGACGCCCCAACCCTAGAGTCGCAGCACGATTTCGCGATCGATCCCTCGACTCCCCTGAAAGGCGGTACACCATGCACAAAGCTCTCAAATTCCTGGCGGCATTCGCTCCGATCCTGCTGGTCGCCGCTTGCGGCGGCGGCGACGACAGCATCGACGACCGGCTGGACATCGCCGACCCGAAGGTCCGCTTCATCCACGCGATCCCGGCCGGCCCGAATGTCTCGCTGTACCGCAACAACGAGATCTCCGGCGGCATCAACGACGTCGGCTACCTGTATGCGTCGAAGTACTACGTCGTCGACACCGCGCCGGCCGACTACACCGTGAAGACCACGACCGGCGCCGTCACCGTGGGCTCGATCAACTTCAACCCGACGCGCGGCAACAAGTTCACGCTGATCGCGGTGCCGGGCGAAGCGACGACGACCAACCTGCTGCTGATCAACGACCCGTACGACAAGCAACTCACCGCCACCAACGGACGCGTGCGCGTCGTCAACGGCTCGTTCAATGCGCAGAACGTCGACGTCTACCTGACGGCGGCCAATGTCGACATCAACACGGTGGCACCGAACTTCGCGGCCGCCACCTACAAGAACGCGGTGCCGGCCTCGAGCTCGAACTCGACCGACTTCACCGCCGGCAACTACGTCATGCGCGTGACGACCGCCGGCACCAAGTCGGTGATCTTCACTGCGCCGCTGGAAGTGCAGACCAATGCCGACCTGCTGCTGATGACAGTGCCGCAAAGCATCGCCGTCAACGACGTGAAGGTGCTGGAGGTGATTGCCGACAACGGCCAGCCGAGCACGGAGATCATCAATCAGCCCTGAATATGGGACATACCGGCTGAACGGTTGAATGGCCCGCCCGAGCGGGCCTTTCTGCGTCCGGGAGCGGCATCGGAACCCGCTACGCTTGCGCGCTGGCGAGGAACCCCATGTCGACTCATCTCAGAACGGCCCGAGACAGGGCCGACGGATCCGGCAGTACCCCTATTCCCAAGGCACGCAGCCGCCCCCGCATCGGCGGGGCGTCGACGCCTCGGATCGCGCTCGTCTGCGTGCTGCTCGCGTTGCTGCTGCTGGCGCTGGACGTCAAGGTCAGCCAACGTGCGGCGGAACTCTACGGCCCGACGGCGCTGGCGCTGCGCCCCGACGGCACGCAGGCCTGGCTGGCCGTCGACGACGAGATCTGGTCGTTCGACGCCGGCGGGCACCGCGGCATGCGGGCCCGGCTGCCGGAAATCGGTCTGCCGGGCCATGCCTACAGCCTCGATTGGCACCCGGGCGCCGGGCTGCTCGCGATGCGGCTCGACAACGACGCGACGATCCACCTGCTCGACCCGGCCACGCTGCTGCCGTCGGGCACCATCACGCTGCAGTGGCCGCCCGAACTGGTGGAGCACGCCAGCCGCGCGGTGCACCTGGCCTTCGCCGAGGACGGGCGCATCGCGGCGTCGACCGGCGGCGGCCATGCGGTGGCGCTGTTCGGCCGCGACGGCCGTTTCCTCGCACGCACCGCGCTGGGCACCTACCGCTTCACGAACGGCCTGTGGTGGAGCGGCGATGCGCTGTGGACCACCGACACCAACGGCCTGCAGCTGAAGCGGCTGGACGGCCGCACGCTGGCGCTGCAGCAGTCGGTCGACGTGCCGGCGCCGCGCGGCACCCGCTACCTGGGCCTTGCGCGGCCGCACCCGCCGCAGGCGACGGAAGCCAACGAGCCGCTGCCGCTGGCCACCGTGATCCGCTTCGGCAACGACCGCATCGTCGGCGTGGTGGCCGACATCCTGCCCGGCGGCGGCGAGCTGCTGTTCTCGCAGACCGACCGCATGGAGCCGCGCGACCTCGGCTGGCTGGGACGCGACCTGCTGGTGGTCGACGGGCGCAGCCGCTCGGTGCTGCGCTGGAATGCCGCGCACGAGCCGCTGCCGCCGTTCGGCGACACCGACAGCCAGCGCGACCTGCAGGACGCCGCGCAGATGCAGCAGCGCCTGCAGTGGCTGCACCAGGCCCTGGTCGCCGCAGCGATCGGCGGCGTGGTCGCCGCAATCACGCTGGTGTGGCATGCGCGCCGCGGCAGCCGCTCGCGGCGGCGCATCGCGGCCACGCCGCACTGGTGGGCGGTGCTCGCGTCGGCACTGCTGCCGGGCCTGGGCCAGTGGATGC
Source organism: Rhizobacter sp. SG703 (assembly GCF_012275445.1). Lineage (GTDB taxonomy): Bacteria > Pseudomonadota > Gammaproteobacteria > Burkholderiales > Burkholderiaceae_C > Rhizobacter. The sequence goes on from NZ_JAAZQK010000006.1 coordinate 294,278, forward strand.
GCGGGCGCAATGCGATGGCGCTGGCCTGGTTCCTGGTCTGGTCGGTCTACACGCTGTCGATCAGCGTGCCGGTGCTGTGGAACCTGCTCGGCCCGCGCAGCGACGTGTCGGTGCAGTACGCCGCCGACGTGCTGGCGGTGCAGCTGCTGATCACCGCGTTCGCGGCGCTGGAGGCTGCGCGGCGCTGACGCGCCATCGTCCTTCCGCCATCTGGAGGATGACGCGCGCCTCGCACTGGCGCACTGTGGCGAGGTCAACCGAGGAGCAGACCATGCCCATCGCCCAATACGGCGTCCTGTGCGGACGCGCGATCGACCGCCAGCCTGGCTCCGGTGCCAAGCCGCACTACCAGATCCACGTCATCGACGGCAGCACCGACTACCGCATCGCGGTCAATGTCGCGTCGGCGCTGGCGCCGTCGGAGGTCGAGTACCTCATCGAGCCGCAGTTCGTCCACCCGGTGCTGCAGAACCTGTCCGACATGTCGCCGGGCTGGCATGCCCTGAGCTCGAAACCGGGTGGTGCGGCGCTCGACTTCATCCGCACCAACCTGTTCGATCCACGCAAGATGGTGCCGCTGCCGATCAATGCGCCGGGCCCGGACAACGACCTGAACGAGAAGCTCGACCACTACGTGCAGCGCGCGATGGCCGACGAGGAGGCGATGGTGTTCGCCTTCGGCCAGCGCTGGGGTCCGGAGGCCGGCAAGAAGGACGCCTACTTCGGCTTCCTGCCCGGCAACGGCGTGCACGACATCCACATGAACCAAGCCAACGTCGGCCAGTTCACGAAGGACGACGGCGTCTACCAGGACGGTGCGCTGCTGCTGCACTACCCGGCGCAGCAGCAGTGGGTCGGCATCTTCCTGAAGTTCCAGTCGCAGACCTGGCACACCGACGACAAGACCGGGCACCAGACCACGGTCGACACCAGCGGGCCGACCGATCCGGCGCCCGGGCCCGGCCCGTTCGTGCCCGGCAACCCGCCGACGCCGGACCGGCCGGACGGCATGCTGCGCATCGTCTCGGCGCTGGTCAACAGCATCGAGTCGCCCGAGGTCGAGACGGTGACGCTGCTGAACGCGACCCCGAAGCGCATCGACCTCGGCGGCTGGAAGCTGCTCGACCGCAACAAGGCGGCGACGCCGCTGTCGGGCCCGATCGAGCCTGGCGAGACGCGGCGCTTCAAGGTGGCGACGCCGATGGCGCTGTCGAACAAGGGCGGCATGATCAGCGTGATCAACGCCGACGGCCTGCGCGTGGACGGCGTCACCTACTCGAAGGCCGATGCATCGCTGCCGGGCTATTCGGTGAAGTTCTGACCCTCGGCTCGACCTCCGGAGATCACCATGCGCGTACGCAACGAGAACGGCGGCCTGACGGCGATGGCCGTGGCCGGCACCTACGTGGTGCTGCTGGGCTGGGACATGCCCGAGGCGACCCTGCTGGCGCAAGGCGTGCTGGGTTTCGCGGTGCGGCGGCTGCGCGAGCGCGACGGCGAGCGCATCTGGCTGTCGGGCATGAAGACCTTCGAGCAGGTCGAGCCCTTCCCGGTGCCGGACGAGCCGGTGACGAGCTTCCTGCACCCGCTGCAGACCTTCCAGTGGGCCGACTACAGCGCCTCGCCCGACGAGCGCTACGTCTACACCATCGTCCCGATGGGCGGCGCGCCGGGCGCGCTGGTGCTCGGGCCGGGAGTCGACCTGGCGGTGGCGACCGAGCGGGTCGACCAGGGCCGGCACGCGGTCTTCTTCAACCGCGGCGCGGTCGCGTCGCAGGAGTACGCGCGGCGCTTCCAGAACCGGCCGCCGGACGACGTCGGACCGTCGGCGTTCAACTGGCTGTCGCGCGGGCTGGTCGAAGGCCTGGAAGCCTTCATCGGGCAGGCGGCGCAAGGCGATGCGCTGGAGGGCGCGTTCTTCGAGTTCAAGAGCCCGCGCATCTACACCGCGTTGAAGGCCGCGAAGGCGCGCGGCGCGGCCGTCTCGGTGCTGTACGACGGCGACAGCCAGGGCGAGGGCAACGACAAGGCCCTCGAAGGCCAGGGCATGGACGGCATGGTCAAGTCGCGCGAGCACGCCGGCGGCTTCGCGCACAACAAGTTCCTCGTGCTGATGCAGGCCGGTGTGCCGAAGCAGGTGTGGACCGGCTCGACCAACCTGAGCGTCAACGGCATGTTCGGCCATTCGAACAATGCCCACATCGTGCGCGACGACGCGATCGCGGCCCGCTACCACCAGTACTGGCTGCTGCTGGACAGCGACCAGACGCGCAAGCCGACCGCGACGCAGGACGAGGCACTGTCGCCGCTGCCGGCCGACGGCTCGCCGCTCGACGCGCTGTTCTCGCCGCGGCTCGGCCTGCAGGCGCTCGACTGGTACGCCGGGCTCGCGGCCGGTGCGAAGCGCGGCGTGTTCATGACCTTCGCGTTCGGCATGAACAGCCGCTTCGTGCCGTCGTACGACAAGACCGACGACGTGCTTCGCTTCGCGCTGATGGAGAAGAAGGGCACCGGCAGGACCTACAAGGCGCAGGCCGCCGAGATCGACCGCATCCGCCGGCACCCGAACGTGACGGTGGCGGTGGGCAACCGCGTCGAGCTGAACCTGTTCGACCGCTGGCTCGCCGAGCTCGACCGCATCGCCGACGAGGCGCACGTGCTGTATGTGCACACGAAGTACATGCTGGTGGACCCGCTCGGCGACACGCCGACGGTGGTGGTGGGATCAGCCAACTTCTCGGCGGCGTCGACCACCGACAACGACGAGAACATGCTGGTGATCCGCGGCGACACCGCGGTGGCCGACATCTACCTCGGCGAGTTCATGCGGCTGTTCTCGCACTACGCCTTCCGCGAGTCGCTGCAGTTCAAGGACGCCACCTCGGACGCGAATGCCCTGTTGCGCAAGTACCTGGTGCCGTCGCCAGACTGGATCCACGGCGGCGGCGGTGCAGGGCAGAGCTACTTCAGGGCGGGGTCGGACCGGGCGCTGCGGCGCTTGTATTTCTCGGGGCAGTAGGCGCGGTTCAGATCGACATCCGGTCGCGCACGCCCTCGGCTTCCATGTCCTTCCCGCGCCCGCGCTGGATGATCTCGCCGCGCTCCATCACCAGGTACTGGTCGGCGAGCTCGGCGGCGAAGTCGTAGTACTGCTCCACCAGCACGATGGCCATCGTCTTGCGGTCGGCCAGCATGCGGATCACGCGGCCGATGTCCTTGATGACGCTCGGCTGGATGCCTTCGGTCGGCTCGTCGAGGATCAGCAGCTTCGGCCCCGCCGCCAGCGCGCGCGCGATGGCCAGTTGCTGCTGCTGGCCGCCCGACAGGTCGCCGCCGCGGCGGTTGATCATCTGCTTGAGCACCGGAAACAGCTCGAACAGCTCGGCCGGCACCGGCGTGCCGCCGCTCTTGTACGCCAGGCCCATTCGCAGGTTCTCGTCGACCGTCAGCCGGCCGAAGATCTCGCGGCCCTGCGGCACGTAGCCGACGCCCTTGCGCACCCGGTCGTACGGCGTGTCGTGCGTGATGTCCTGGCCGTCGAGCTGGATGCTGCCGGTCTTCACCGGCACCACACCCATCAGGCTCTTCAGCAGCGTCGTCTTGCCCACGCCGTTGCGCCCGAGCACCACGGTCACCTCGCCGAGCCGGGCCTCGAAGCCAAGGTTGCGCAGGATGTGCGACCCGCCGTAGTACTGGTTGATCCCTTCGACCTTCAGCATGGCTCAGCGTCCCAAATAGACTTCGACGACCTTGTCGTCGGCCTGCACCTCGGACAACAGGCCTTCGGCCAGCACGCTGCCTTCGTGCAGCACCGTCACCTTCTTGCCGTTGCGCCCGTTCTGCGTCAGCGCGCCGACGAACTTCATGTCGTGCTCGACCACCACCAGCGAGTGGTTGCCTTCGAGCGACAGGAACAGCTCGGCGGTGCGCTCGGTCTCTTCGTCGGTCATGCCGGCCACCGGTTCGTCGAGCAGCAGCAGCTTCGGGTCCTGCATCAGCAGCATGCCGATCTCCAGCCACTGCTTCTGCCCGTGCGACAGCAGCCCGGCGACGCGCTGCGCGCCGTCCTTCAGGTGGATCAGCGCCAGCATCGCGCCGATACGGTCGAGCTGCTCGCCGTTCAGGCGGAAGAACATCGACGAGCGCACGCCGCGGTCGGCCTTCAGCGCGAGCTCCAGGTTCTCGAACACCGTCAGCTGCTCGAACACCGTCGGCTTCTGGAACTTGCGGCCGACGCCGATCGACGCGATCTCGTTCTCGCGCAGCCGCAGCAGGTCGATGGTGGAGCCGAAGAAGGCGCGGCCGGCATCGGGCCGGGTCTTGCCGGTGATCACGTCCATCATCGTCGTCTTGCCGGCGCCGTTCGGGCCGATGATGCAGCGCAGCTCGCCGGCGCCGATGTTCAGCGACAGCGCGTTCAGCGCCTTGAAGCCGTCGAAGCTGACGGTGATGTCGTCCAGGTACAGGATCGCGCCGTGCCGGGTGTCGAGCACGCCCTCCTCGACCACGCGGCCGTAGCTCGCCGTTCGCCCGCCCGAGGTGCCCGGGCCGCCCCGCTCCTTGTTCGCCAGCGCCTCGCGTACGCGCGCGCCGGCCTCCATCAGTTCGGGCGTCATGCCTTCACCTCACCCTTGCTGCCGCGCTGGAACCGGCGCGCGAGCCCGACGATGCCTTGCGGCAGGAACAGCGTCACCGCGATGAACAGCGCGCCGAGGAAATACAGCCAGAACTCCGGGAAGGCCTGCGTGAACCAGCTCTTGGCGCCGTTGACGAAGAAGGCGCCGACGATCGGCCCGACCAGCGTGCCGCGCCCGCCGACCGCGGCCCAGACCGCGATCTCGATGCTGGCGGCCGGCGACATCTCGCCCGGGTTGATGATGCCGACCTGCGGCACGTACAGCGCACCGGCGATGCCGCACATCACCGCCGAGATGACCCAGATGCAGAGCTTGTAGCGCAGCGGGTCGTAGCCGGTGAACATCACGCGGCTCTCGGCGTCGCGGATCGCCTGCAGCACGCGGCCGAACTTGCTGCCCACCAGCCAGCGGGACAGCAGGAAGAAGCCGATCAGCGCGAGGCCGCTCAGCACGAACAGCGTCATCCGCATCGACGGCGTCGCGATCGGGTGGCCGAGGATGCGCTTGAAGTCGGTGAAGCCGTTGTTGCCGCCGAAGCCGGTCTCGTTGCGGAAGAACAGCAGCATCGCCGCATAGGTCATCGCCTGCGTGATGATCGAGAAGTACACGCCCTTGATGCGCGAGCGGAACGCGAAGAAGCCGAACACGAACGCGAGCAGCCCCGGCACCAGGACGACCAGCAGCAGCGTCGCGGCAAAGCTGTCGCTCGCCGCCCAGTGCCACGGCAGCGACTTCCAGTCGAGGAAGACCATGAAGTCGGGCAGGTCGGACTGGTAGTTGCCGTCGCGCCCGATCTGGCGCATCAGGTACATGCCCATCGCATAGCCGCCGAGCGCGAAGAACACGCCGTGGCCGAGCGACAGGATGCCGGTGTAGCCCCAGATCAGGTCCATCGCCAGCGCGCAGATCGCATAGCACATGATCTTGCCGGCCAGGCCGATCGCGTAGTCGCTCAGGTGCAGCGCGCTGTCCTGCGGCACCGCGAGGTTCAGCACCGGCGCCAGCACGACGACGGCGACCAGCGCGGCCAGCACGCCGCCCCAGGCGGTGAACGACAGCATCTGCGTGCGCGGGCCGACGGCCGCCGCAGGGGTGAGGACGGCGCTCATGCTTCGGCACTCCGGCCTTTCATCGCGAAGATGCCCTGCGGCCGCTTCTGGATGAAGATGACGATGAAGACCAGCACCATGATCTTCGCGAGCACGGCGCCCTGCCAGCCTTCGAGCAGCTTGTTCAGCACGCCCAGGCCGAGCGCCGCGTAGACGGTGCCGGCCAGCTGGCCGACCCCGCCGAGCACGACCACCATGAACGAGTCGACGATGTAGCCCTGCCCGAGGTCGGGCCCGACGTTCCCGATCTGCGACAGCGCGCAGCCGGCCAGCCCGGCGATGCCGGATCCGAGCGCGAATGCGCAGGTGTCGATGCGCGCGGTGTTGACACCCATGCAGGCGGCCATCCGGCGGTTCTGCGTGACGCCGCGCACGAACAGCCCGAGCCGGGTGTGCGCGATCAGCAGTGCGACGCCGGCCAGCACCAGCACCGCGAACGCGAGGATCGCGATGCGGTTGAACGGCAGCGTCAGGTTGCTCAGCACCTCGACGCCGCCGGACAGCCACGACGGGTTCTCGACCTGCACGTTCTGCGCGCCGAAGAGCGAGCGCACGCCCTGCATCAGCACCAGGCTGATGCCCCAGGTGGCCAGCAGCGTCTCGAGCGGGCGGCCGTACAGCCAGCGGATCACGCTGCGTTCGAGCGCCGCGCCGACCAGTGCGGCGGCCAGGAACGATGCCGGGATCGCGACGATCACGTAGGCGTCGAACAGGCCCGGCAGGTGCGACTTGAACAGGTTCTGCACCACGTAGGTCGCGTAGGCGCCGATCATCATCAGCTCGCCGTGCGCCATGTTGATCACGCCCATCAACCCGTAGGTGATGGCCAGGCCGAGCGCGACCAGCAGCAGGATGCTGCCGAGGCTGACGCCGGTGAACAGCACGCCGAGGCGTTCGCCCCACGCGAGGCGTGCGTCGATCGCGCCGAGCGCGATGCCGAGCTGGCTGCGGATGTCGACCTCGGTCTCGCCGCCGTCGGCCGCGGGCTTCAGGCGTTCGAGGATCAAGGTCTTGGTGGCCGGCGTCAGGCTGCCGGCGAGTGCGCGGGCGGCCTCCATGCGCTTGCCGGCGTCGGTCGACGACACCAGGATCGCGGCGCGCACCTGCGTCAGCTGTTCCTTCAGCGCGGCGTCCTGTTCGGCGGCAAGTGCCTTCTCGATCAGCGGCAGCCGGCCTTCGTCGGCCTCCTCCTTCAGCGCCTTGATCGCGGCGCGGCGCTCGCCGAGGTCGTGCGAAAAGAGCTTCAGCGCGGCCAGCGCGCCTTCGAGCTCGCGGCGCATCTGGTTGCTGTTGACGAGGTCTTCGGCGCCGTCGGGGAGCCTGGCATCGGCACCGGTCGCGGCATCGCTCGCCTTGTCGCCGCGCACGATGAAGACCTTGTCGCCGGCGAGCTTCACCGCGTCGTCGAGCATCGCCTGCACGAACGCGGCGAGCCCGTCGTCGCCACGGGCCAGCGAGGCCTGCAGCGCGGCGATGCGCTCTTCGTTCTCGCCCTTGGCGAGGGCCAGTGCCTGCGGCGGCGTCAGCGCGTGGACCGCGCCGAACGACAGGCCGAGCAGCAAGGCGACCAGCCAGCGTCGTGCATGCATGGGAAACATCGAGGGAAATCCGTCCTGCTCAGATTCGACAAGGGCCACCCGGTCGCCGGGTGGCCCGTTTCTCGGGTCAGCGGTTCAGCCGATCACGACTTCTTCTCGGGCTCATCCTTCTTCTTGTCGTTGCCTTCGATGTACGGGCTCCACGGCTTGGCCTTCACCGGGGCGGGGGTCTTCCACACCACGTTGAACTGGCCGTCGGCCTTCACTTCGCCGATGAACACCGGCTTGTGCAGGTGGTGGTTCTTCGCGTCCATCGTCGACACGAAGCCGCCCGGAGCCGGGAAGGTCTGGCCGGCCATCGCGGCGATGACCTTGTCGGTGTCGGTGCTGCCGGCCTTCTTGACCGCCTGCGCCCACATGTGGATGCCGATGTAGGTGGCTTCCATCGGGTCGTTGGTCAGCGGCTTGTCGGCACCCGGCAGGTTCTTCGCCTTCGCGTACTCGGCCCACTGCTTCTTGAAGGCGTCGTTGGTCGGGTTCTTGATCGACATGAAGTAGTTCCATGCCGCGAGGTGGCCGACCAGCGGCTTGGTGTCGACGCCGCGCAGTTCTTCTTCGCCGACCGAGAAGGCCACCACCGGCACGTCGGTCGCCTTCAGGCCCTGGTTGCCCAGTTCCTTGTAGAACGGCACGTTCGAGTCGCCGTTGATCGTCGAGATGACGGCGGTCTTGCCGCCGGCCGAGAACTTCTTGACGTCGGCGACGATGGTCTGGTAATCGCTGTGGCCGAACGGCGTGTACTTCTCGTCGATGTCGCTGTCCTTCACGCCCTTGCTCTTCAGGAAGGCGCGCAGGATCTTGTTGGTGGTGCGCGGGTAGACGTAGTCGGTGCCGAGCAGCACGAAGCGCTTGGCGCCGCCGCCGGCCTTGCTCATCAGGTATTCGACCGCGGGGATGGCCTGCTGGTTGGGCGCCGCGCCGGTGTAGAACACGTTCTTGCTGAGTTCTTCGCCTTCGTACTGCACCGGGTAGAACAGCAGGCCGTTGAGTTCCTCGACGACCGGCAGCACCGACTTGCGCGACACGCTGGTCCAGCAGCCGAACATCACCGCGACCTTGTCCTGGCTGATCAGCTGCTTGGCCTTCTCGGCGAACAGCGGCCAGTTGGAGGCCGGGTCGACGACGACGGGTTCGAGCTGCTTGCCGAGCACGCCGCCCTTGGCGTTGATTTCGGCGATCGTCATCAGCGCCGTGTCCTTCAGCACGGTCTCCGAGATCGCCATCGTGCCCGACAGCGAGTGCAGGATGCCGACCTTGATGGTGTCGGCGGCCTGCGCGAACAGCGGCAGGCCGAGGGCGGCGACGCCGAGCGACACGGCGCTCAGCGACGCGGCGAAATTGCGGCGGGATGACTTCATGGAGAACGCTCCTGTGGGTTGTGTCTTGCGTCCCTCTTCGGGTGGGGACGGACGAGACGCAGGTTACGGAGCGGGCCGGATTCGAGGAATACGACAGATGGCGTACAGCCGCTGAGCTGCTGAAACCTGTTACACGTGCTTGTAGATTGAGCGGTGACCGCCCAGGTGGCAAGGACGCGGGGTTTCCGCTTGGTGGAAAGGGAAGCGCCTGAACAGTCGGACGACGGGCACGCAACTGTTCGCGCGCTCAACGGTCTGATCAGTCTTTCCCCCCACCCGCCACCCGCCGCGCCAAGCCGCGCGATTCAACCCCCGTGCCAGGGCGCCAGCGCCCGCACCTTCTGGATCGCGAGCGATGCCGCCGCGTTGCGCGTCTCGACCCCGAGCTTCTCGAACACATGCTCCAGGTGCTTCTTCACCGTCGCCGGGCTGCTGCCGAGGATGTCGCCGATGTCGCGATTCGTCTTGCCCTTGGCGACCCAGTACAGCACCTCCGCCTCGCGCAGCGTCAGCCTGAAGGCCTGCAGCACCGCATCGACCGCCGCGGCGTCCGACACCTCGCGCATCACGATCAGCCAGTCGTCGTCGCTGGTGCGCTGCTGCAGCGAGAACACCAGCTGGCGCTCGCCGCGCACCACCGACAGCGAGGTCGGCTCGCGCCCTTCGGCCGCCAGCTGCGACTGCGCCTGCAGCCACGCCGCCAGCTCGGCCGGCACGTGGGCCGGCGGAGCGTCGAAGTAGCGCTGCATCAGCTCGCGCGCGAGCGCCGTCTGCCACACCGCGCGGCTGTTCTCGACCTGCCCGGTCACGTGGATCGCCATCGTCGCGTGGCCGAAGGCATCGAGCGCATTGCGGGCCTGCCGCGCCTGGCGCGCGCTCTGCATGTGCACCACCATGCGCGCCAGCACCTCCTGCGGGCGGATCGGCTTGGTGACGTAGTCGATGCCACCGGCCTGGAACGCGGCCACCACGTGCTCGGTCTCGGTCAGGCCGGTCATGAAGATGATCGGGATGTGCGAGGTGCCGGGCTGCGCCTTCAGCCGGCGTGCCACCTCGAAGCCGTCCATGCCGGGCATCACCGCGTCGAGCAGCACGATGTCGGGATCGGCCTGGATCGCCCGCTGCAACGCGCTCTCGCCATTGACCGCCACCAGCACGGTGTAGCCCGCCTCGTCGAGCGCGTCGTGCAACAGCGACAGGTTGTCGGGCACGTCGTCGACGATGAGCACGACGTCGCTCAGGCTGCGGTCTGGGAGTCTCTCGGTCATGGCCGGCTGGGCGAGAAGGATGCGCACCGTACGGTGCAGGTGCGCAAGCGTAGCCGACGCCGGCCTTCCCGGGCCGACCGGATTTCACTGCCCGATCGTCAGCTCCCGCCAAGTCAGCCGGCGCGTTCCCTTGGCCGGTCCCCCGGTGGGCACGTTCTTGACGGAAGAACTGCCGTCCGAGCTGTTGATCGACGCCACCACCTGCCCGGTGGTCGTGATCGCCAGCGTCGTCGTGCTGGACACCGCCTCGTTGTTGAGCAGCACGCCGGCTTCGGTGCCGGTGCCGACCTTGAGCCCGGTAGCGTAGTCGACGTAGTTCAGGTAGCTGCTGCCACCGGTCTTGCAGCCCGCCTCACGGGTCGGCAGGTTCGACACATAGACCAGTGTGCCCAACTGCAGCGTCGGGTTGGTGTCGATGCGCTCGCCGGCATTCGGCAGGTCTTCGTACCAGCCGTGCATGCGGTCGAAGCTGAGCGCGTAGCCAAGGGGGCTGCTGGCGGTGCGCACACCGCCACTGTCGTTCAACGTGCGCGGCATGAAGCATTGCGTGACCTTGCTGGCCGTGCAGGCGCTCGCGCGCGGGCTGCCATACAGGCCACCACTGCCAGAGGCGGTGGTCAGCGGATCCTTCAATGCGTAGAGCGTCTGCGTCTGCGTCGACGCCACATCGGTCAGGCCCAGGTAAGAGCCGGTGCCCACATAGACCACGCGCGTTCCACCGACCAAGCCCAGTTCTGGCCGGGTCGTGACGGGCTGGCGCACGCCCGCGGCATCGGCCAGCGTGGCCACCAGCTGCACGGCGGTGGTGCCGCCCGACCGCGTGAGCGTGCGCAGGTCGAAGCGCCACAGGTTGCCGAACAGGTCGCCGCCGTACACATAGGTCGCGACGTTGTTGCTGGCGCTGTCGCTCCAGGCGCTCAGCCGCGCCAAGCCACTCGGGCACGGTGCGGCCGTGCAGCCGGCCGGCACGCTGCCGCCGGTAGTCGAGCCGATGCCGGTGTCCAGCTTCTGGATGACGGCACCGGTCTTCGCGTTCAGCACCCACATCACGCCATGGCCGCTGCCGGGCGAGACGTTGTTGTAGCCGGAGCTCAGCAACACCACCCAGGTACCGTCGGACAGCTTGGTCACGATCGGCGCGCCATACGAATACCCGAGGTCGGCATCGCGCACGTAGGCGGTATCAAGGCTGCTGTCGTGGCTGAACTCCCACAGCACCTGAGGCGAGGCAGGGTCGGTGACATCCAATGCATAGAAGCCGCGTCCGCCGGCACCCAGCCCACCGACGAGGATGGTGCGCCAGGCTGAGCCGTCATGGATGTCGGCCGCAGTGCTGGCGCCATTGACGAAGAAGCGGTGCCGGGTCGCGTATTTTTTGTCGGCCAGCTGGTAGAGACTGGGCAACAGCAGCGACGGGATGTAGGCCCATGACTCGGCACCGGTGTCGGCCCGAAAGGCATGCAGCATGCCGTCGTTGGCACCGAGGTAGACCATCGCCTGCCGGCTCGCCTGGCTGCTCTTGTAAGCCGCGTAGCCGGTGTCGGCATACAGCTGGCTCGGCGGGCCCACGTACACCGGCTGCGCGTCGACGGTGTCGCCCAGCACGTGGGTGCGCGGGAAGTAGTACGCGGTGTTTCCGACGCCTTCGTTGCTGCGCTCACCGCGCAGGTAGGCCACGAGGTTGGCCCCGCCCGCGCCCAAGGCACCGGCACTGGCACTGTCGACCTGCGCGGTGCTCGCCAGGCAGGCACTGCCCACGCTGCACATCTGCGAGAGGCCGCCTATGGCCGCCACCTTGAAGTACCCCTGTTGCTCGCTGCCGAGCGACGACCACTCGAACGGGATGCGCGTGCCGCTTCCGCCGGTGGCCTTCCAGGTGTAGAGGTTGCGGGCACCGGCGGAGAGCCTGTCGAGCAGCGGCGTGGTCTTCAGGCCGGTGCCGGAGGACTCGACGCAATCGCTGCCGGCACCGGACTGAGACCAGTCGGGCGTCGCCGCGCGTGCGCCGGTCGAGGGATCGACGGCGTAGCGCGCCAGCTCGCCGAACCACTTCGATGAGCAGAAGCTGGTGCTGAAGACGTAGTTGGAGCCGGCTGCGGACAGGTTGACATTTCCCGAGGTCGGCGCTGCTGCGCTGGACCCCGAGGACACGATGCCTTGCAACGCGGTGCTCAAGCCGTCCTTGAGTTCGCCGACGTTGGTGGCGCTGTAGTAGCCGCCGCGTCCATTGACCGCGGCATGCCAGAGGTCGTCGATGGCGGTTGCCGAGTCCGCAGTGGGCCTCGGCCAGGTACAGGCACCGGTCGTCTGCCATCGGCAGATGCCACGGGCCTGGTTGGCCGCGCTGGCCTTCGTCCCGTTGACAACATCGTAATAGTCGCCGCTGCCAGCCGTCGCGTAGTCGGACTGGAACAGCATGTAGCCCGATGCCCCCAGACCGATGGTGTACGTCACGAGATTCTGGCGCTCGTTGGCGTAGGCGTTGCTCGCGACGTCTACGCCCTGGGAATTGGTGGCATTGCCAAGGGCATTCGAGCGCAGATCGGTGATGTAGTAGAACTGCGCCACATCCGCCAACGTGTTGCTCGTTCGATTCGCGTCCCGATACGGACTCGGCAGACTACCGTCCTGATCGCCCACATCCGTGCTGCCATCGACCTGCTTCGGCGTTGCCGGATCATTCCAGTATCCATCCGTCTGCAGGATCGCGTAATTGCGTTGGCAGGCATGCTGCATCGGGTCTTGCGCGGCTTGACCCCAGACACTGGAGAGCTTGCCGGCAAAATACCGGCCCGCCGTCGACAACGCTGTTCGCAACGGCGTCGACGGCGCCGTCCTGGCGGCAGCGATCGTCGCGTACAGTGCCTCCTTCCTGGTCGCATCGAAATCGGCCACGTTCAGGAAGTTCGTGCGGCCGGCGACATCGTTGATCGTCATGTAGCCGACGCGCACGCTGTCATCCAGATCGGCGAACGTCAGCAGGATGGCCGATTTCGCCATCTGGAGACGGGTCCGGTAATAGGCGAACCAATTCGCGTAGTTCGTTATCTCCTCTGCATAGGTGCATGACGCACCGGCGCAATCGAGTCGCGCGCTGGCCTTGGGATAGCTTGGCTTGCTGCTCTTCACCGTCGTGGGAACGTTGCTTCCCGGCACTGACGATGAAGCTCCTGGGGTTCGGGCATAGATATACGTGTTGGCAGGGCTTCCTATGGAACCGTACAGAACCTGGCAGTTGGTCAGGTTCGAGTACATGCACCACCGAACGTAGGCAGGATACGGGTAGGCCGTGGTCGCCGCAGTTTGAACGTTGCACGTCACCAATGCCGGTGAGTCACAGTATTCGCCCGCGGTGAACGTGTAGTAAGTCGGCGGACTGGTTTTCAGGTCCGCAGTACTCGTCGACAGTTGCCCGTAGGCGTCCAAGGGGACCTTGGTCCACGTTGCCGTGTTCGCGGCGTTCATCGACGGGTAATAGCTCCCGTCGCCTCGTGGCGGCACGATATAGCGCACGCTGGAATCGTAGAACAATCCGTTGTAGCGGCTGTTGAATTTGAATTGGGCATCGATGGCCATGCCCGCCCAATCCGGCATGGTCGAGTCTTCCATGCTGCCGGAATTGTCCAGGATGAACATCAGGTTCGGCTTCACCGACGAGGTCGTCGCCAACGGCGAGGCGGCGAGATCGGTCGCATCCGCGATCGCGGGCGTCGGAAAGCACGCGCAGCAACAGGCCCATGCCACTATCGCGATCCATTTGCGTGCGTCCATCGTCACTCCTTTGTTCATGCCCTGCTCCAGCCTCACAAGGCCACCATGGCCTGCACCCAGGCCGTCGTGTTGCGCGGCCCGCTCACCTGCACCGTGATGCGGTAATACGCTTGGCTCTTGCAATTCAGATTGCCACCGCCACCATTGCTGTTCAGGCCCATGCCGCTGCCGCAGCCGACCGCGTCGGGCAGCGACGAACAGTTGCCGTTGGCCGGATCGCCGGCGGCACTGCACATGCGCTGGATGAGGTACGCCACACTGTTGCCCGCCGCATCCGCCGCACCGCCGTTGGGCTGGCCCGGTTGCGCGCCGGCGCTGACCAGTGCGGCCCACAGATCCGGCCAATCCTGTGCGGCGCCCGGGTCCTGTCGCGTCGCAAGGTAGCCGCGCGCAGCTTGGTCGCAGGCCAGCACCGTGCTGCCGCTGGCGCAAGTGCTTGCGCTGGCAGAGTTCGCCTGGCCGGTGTTGTTCTCCAGCCAGGCCACTGCGGCCTCCAGGCCCTGGTCGGCCGAGCTGGTGGCCGATTGCTTGAAGCCGAGGTTGCCGGCGATGCCATTGGCCGTCACGGTGGAGCGGCTCAGCGCCACCGCGGCGAGCGTCAGCGCTACCAGCACGATCAGCACCAGCACCAGGATCACCCCCTGCTGCCGGCCTTTCGCATTGCATTGCAGGCTCAGCATCCGCCAGACCCTCCTTGGTAAGTGAGCTGCGAGCCCTGCCAGATCAGGTTGCGCAACGGCACGGTGGCCTGCAACACCCGGTGGCGGTAGTGCATCCAGTCGGCATTGGCGCTCAGGTCGATCGGCAGCGCGACCGGCGTCAGCGTGGTCCATGCGGCCGAGAGGCTGGTGTTGGCCGTCGAGCCGTCCCACGTCGGGGCCGCCGAGGTAACGGTGCCCTTGTCGTAGGCCGGGCTGCGCGCTACGACCGCCAGCCGCAGCGCCACCACGCGCGCCCAGCGGCACTCCAGTGGCAGGCCGCTGGTGTCCGCAGCGCCGCCCGGCGTGGTCTGGTCCCAGGTGTCGACGACCCCACTCATCGCGGAGCCGGCCACGCCGGAGGTGTCGCGGCCATACTGCGCACGCAGGCCGACGATGTTGCCGGCCAGCGGCACCCACACGTCCGGGTTGCCGATGTAGTTGCTGCTGCCGCAATCCCAGGCCAGGTAGTCGCACACGGTCAGGCTGCCCTGGCGCACCGCATAGGCCTGCACGCGAGGCGCCACGCCCAGGTCGAACACGCTGCTGCCGGACGGCAGGCCGGCCGTGCCGGGTGAAACGGTCAGCGTCGATCCGCTGATCGCGCTGACGGTATCCAGCGTCAGCGCACAGGGGCTCGGCCGCGTCGCCGTGGCCGCCACCACGCGGTTGCCGACGCCGAACATTCCGGCGGTGCTGACGTCGTAGCGACCGGCGACCGACGCCGCGATGGTGGCATCGCCTTCGGATGGCCCGGCCGAGGCGCCGGTGACGAGCAGCAGCGTGTCGGTACCGCTGTCGCCGGCTGGCACCAGCGCGGTTCGCGGGTTGACCACCACCGGCGCCAGCACATCGAGCGTGACCGCCGCCGTGTCACGGCTGGTGGTGTATGACAGGCCGCAGCCTAGGATCAAGAAGTTGCCGATGCCGTGGCCCGACTGTGCGATCTCGCGCTGCAGCTCATACAGCGCCAGCCCGCCCGCCGCCTGGGCATCATTGCCGCCGGTCGTGGTGCGCTTGTCGCCTTCGGCCGACGCGAACAGGCGCATCACCACCACCACGCCCACCATGCCGATCAACAGCGCGACCATCAACTCGACGAGGCTGAAGCCGCGCTCGCTTGCACGGCGCCGGGGAAGGGAAGCAGTGCGTCGACCCATCTATTTCACCTGCGCCAGAACGACGTGGTTGCGGTAGTCGCCATCGCCGGCGGCCTTCCAGAAGATGGTGACGGTGGCCAGGCTGCTGGCAGTTGCCGAGCCGCCGCCCGGCACGGTGGTGAAGCTCACGGTGGGTGCCTTGCCGGCAACGTTCGGCAGCCCCGACGCCTCGACCGAAGCCCGCCAGCTGGTGTAGCCGGGGCCGCCCGCCGCACTGCCGAACTGCGCCTGCAACGTGGCCGCGCTGCGGTCGGTGGTCCACAGGCTGCCGATCAGCGATGCGGCCTGGGCCGCCGCGATGGCGCGGTAGCGAGCGCCGGACGCCTGCTGCACCGATACCGCCTGCAGTTTCAACAGGCCCAGAACGCCGACCGCGAAGATCAGCAGTGCGCAGAGCACCTCGATCAGCGAGAAGCCGCGGGCGCCGCGACGCGGTGGGAAACGAAGAGGGATCATGCGAAGGCTCATCGGGTGGCTCATGCGTTGCTCGGGCAGCTCATCGCGTCGGCAGCGGTGTTGCCGGCGCTGCGCGCCGGATCGCACATGCGAACCTCGCCGGCCGGACTGACGACCACCTTCAGGCAACGCGTCGTGCCGGCCGGCGCGCAGCTCTGGCCGCTTGCGCCGACCGCGATGCTGAGCAGGGCCGCACTGGACGCGGGAGATGTCGTCGAGGTCTGCCGGCCGAGGCCGTCGAAGGCGATCACCGGGCGAGTGGCTGAGAGCGTGGCCGCAGCGTCGCCGGCCACCACCGGGCTCACCCGCAGCAGGTTCGGTGCGGCGCCAGCGCCGAGCGCCGTCGCGCAGGCGCCGGCCGGGCTCTGCGCGGCACCAAGGTTGATCGCCCAGTGCGGGCCGCTCGCACTGATCTGGCAATCGTCGGCCAGCGTGTCGACCAGCTGGAAGCGCACCACCGCATTGCGCCGCACGGCCTCGGCGCGTGCCGATTGCAGGCCGTTCTGCAATGACTCGGCAGTACTGCGAACGCGCACATTGCGCAGCCAGTCTGCGAACGACGGCACACACAGCAGCAGCAGCACCGCGAACACCGCCAGGCCCACCATCAGCTCGACCAAGGTCATGCCGCGGGCGCAGGAGCGATGCACGGCGGCCATCAGCACACCCCACCCTTCTTCGTGACCCAGCAATTGCCGGTCGGCGAGGTCCAGCCGGACACGCCGGTGACCGCCGAGGTCTGCGTGCCGTCCTGGTTGATGGTGTAGCTGAAGCCGGCCATCGCCCCGATCCCGGTGGCCGTCCAGACGTAGGCGGTGTCGGACGATGCCGTGCAGCTGAAACTGAAATGGCTCGACGTGCTGGCGGTGACGCCGCAGGTCTTGACGCTTGCGCTGGTGTAGTAGCTGCGGTTGTCCTGGAACCACTGCTCCATCCGGGTCTGCAGCGTCGACAGGGTCGCGGTGGCATCGGGAATGCGGCCGCGCCTCAGGTGGTCGAGGTACGCCGGCAATGCCACGCGGGCCAGGATCGCGACGATCGCGACGACGACCATCACCTCGATGAGCGTGAAGCCTCTGTTCTGACGGACCGCATTACCGCGCATGGCTGCCTCTTGGATTCGCTACTCGGCGAAACGTGGGGCAACTTTGAGCAACATTTATGGAGGAATTCCTCCTGGAATGTCAACCACTGTCGTCGCGACCGACCCGCGATGCGCACGGCCGTGAGATCTGCCGCACGATCAGCGCGCGGGGCCGGCCGCCAGCGATCGGTGCAAGGCCTTCTCGAGGATGCGGCTCACCGCCTCCAGCTGGAACTTGCGCACCAGGTCGCGCACGTGGTCCACGAAGCCGGCGCAGGCGGGATGCTCGGCCTCGATCCGGTCGAGCCTCTGGACGATGCCGCGGAAGTAGCCGAGGCGCACCAACTCGTCCAGCGCGCGCAGCGCCTCGGCATCGGGCAGCACCCAGTCGGCCGGCGCCGTCGCCGCGGGCGCCGCCGCCGTGGCGGTCGACACCGGCATCGCCTCCACCCACTGCAGCCCGAGGCGCGCACCCAGCCAGTCGAGCAGCTCGTGCACGCGCACCGGCTTCAGCACGAAATCGGCCGGCGTGATGCCGACGTCGTTGTCCAGGTCCTTGTCGAAGGCATTGCCCGAGACGATGGCCACCGGCGCAGAGCTCAACCCCTGGCCGCGGATCGCGCGGATCGTGGCCCAGCCGTCGATGCCCGGCATCGCCAGGTCCATCAGGATGGCGTCTGGCACGACGCTGCGCAGCAGGCGCAGGCATTCGTCGCCGGAGGCGGCCTGGTGAATCTCGAAGCCCAGAGGCTCCAGCACGCTCGCGAGCAGCGCGCGGTCGACCTCCTCGTTGTCGACCACCAGCACGCGGCGCCGCGCGCCCTGGTAGCCGATGCGCGCGATGCGCGGCGCCTGAACCGCCACCGCGTCGCGCGCAGCGGGCAGGAACAGCCGGATGCGGAACAGCGTGCCGACCTGCAGCGTGCTATGCACCGTCATCTCGCCGCCCATCAGGTCGACCAGCATCTTGCTGATCGTCAGGCCGAGTCCGGTACCGCCGCTGGCCGCGGTGCCGGCATCGCTGCCGCGCGCGAACGGCTCGAACACATGCTCGATCTCTTCGGGCGCGATGCCCGGGCCGGTGTCCTCGATTTCGAAGGTGGCCATCTCGCGCGCATAGGCGGCGCGGAACACCACGTGGCCGGCCTGCGTGAACTTGACGGCATTGCCCAGCACGTTGATCAGGATCTGGCGCAGCCGCTTCTCGTCGCTGCGCACCACCTCGGGCAGCGCCTGCGACAGCTCGTGGCTGAACGCGATCCCCTTGCCGGCGGCCTGCAGCTCGAACATGCGCACGATCTGCTGCACGCCGTCGCGCAGGTGCATCGGCTGAGATTCGAGCCGCAGCTTGCCGCCTTCGATGCGGGCGATGTCGAGCGTGCCTTCGATCAGCGACAGCAGGTGCTCGCCGCCGCGCCGGATCACGCCGATCGCCTGCTGGCGGTGCGGCGGGATCGACGCGTCCTCGTCGAGCAATTGCGCATAGCCGAGGATGCTGTTCAGCGGCGTGCGCAGCTCGTGGCTCACCGTCGTGATGTAGCGGCTCTTGGCCTGGTTCGCGAGCTCGGCGCTGCGTTTGGCCTGCTGCAGCTGCAGGTCGGTGCGGCGGTGCGAATCGATCTCGCGCCGCAGAGCCTGCGTCTGCTCGTGCACTGCCTGGGTCTGGCGGTTCGATTCCTCCTGCGCCACCTGGCGGCTCTTGTGCGTCAGCACCAGCCACCAGGCGACGATGCCGCTGACCAGCAGCAGCGCCGCGAAGGCCTTGACGAAGCCGAGCCGCAGCGCCGACGCGAGCGCCGCACCCGGCTCGCCGAGCAGCCGCAGCTCCTGGTGGTACAGCAGCGCGAACAGTCCGGCCAGCAGCGGCACCACCACCGCCATCAGCAGCACGTAGTGGCCGAGGCCGGTGTCGATGTAGGGCCAGGCGCGGCGCGGCAGCAGCGCCCGCAGCGCCGCCGCCCATTGCGTGGACAGCTTGGCCTCCGGCTTGCACAGGTCGTTGCAGCGCGCGTCGAGCGAGCAGCACAGCGAGCAGATCGAGCCGAGGTAGGCGGGGCAATGGGCCAGGTCGTCGGCCTCGTACTCGCGTTCGCAGACCACGCAGTGCTGCAGCCGGGTGAACAGGCCTGCCGGGCTCTGGCGCGCGATGTAGAAGCGGCCCTTGGTGGCCCACGCGATGAGCGGTGCCGCCACGAAGGCCGTCACCAGCGCGATCAGCGCCGAGAAGGCCTGCGCCATCGGCCCGAACACCCCCAGGTAGGCCGCGATCGACAGCACCGAGGCAGCGCCCATCGCGCCGACGCCGACCGGGTTCACGTCGTACAGGTGCGCGCGCTTGAACTCGATGCCCGGCGGCGACAGCCCGAGCGGCTTGTTGACCACCAGGTCGGCGACCACGGCCATGATCCACGAGATCGCGATGTTGGAGAACAGCCCCAGCACCTCGCCGAGCGCGCGGAACACGTCGAGCTCCATCAGCATCAGCGCGATCATCGTGTTGAACACCACCCACACGACGCGCCCCGGGTGGCTGTGCGTGAGCCGCGCGAAGAAGTTCGACCACGCGAGCGAACCGGCGTACGCGTTGGTCACGTTGATCTTCAGCTGCGACACCACCACCAGCAGCGCCGTCGCGGCGACCGCCCACGCCGGGTGCGGGAACACGTACTCGTAGGCCGCGAGGTACATCTGATTGGGATCGACCGCGCGGTCCACCGGCACCGAATGGCTGATCGCCAGGTAGGCGAGCAGCGCGCCGCCCAGCATCTTCAGCACGCCCGGCACCACCCAACCCGGCCCGCCGATCAGCACCCCAAGCCACCAGCGGCGGCGGTTGGCGGCGGTGCGCTCGGGCATGAAGCGCAGGTAGTCGACCTGCTCGCCCATCTGCGTGATCAGCGCGATGCCCACCGTCATCGCGGCGCCGAACAGGCCGAGGTCGAACCCGGCGCCGCGGCCCTCGGCACCGGCGTAGTGCACCAGCCCGTCGAGCGCGCCCGGGTTCTGGCGCAGCACGAAGACGTAGGGCACGACCAGCAGCACCAGCCACAGCGGCTGCGTCCAGACCTGCAGCCGGCTGATCGCGGTGACGCCGTGCGTGACCAGCGGGATCACCACCAGCGCGCAGACCAGGTAGCCCCAGGCCGGCGGCACGTCGAACGCCAGCTCGAGCGCGTAGGCCATGATGGCCGCCTCGAGCGCGAAGAAGATGAAGGTGAAGCTGGCGTAGATCAGCGAGGTGATGGTGGAGCCGATGTAGCCGAAGCCGGCGCCGCGCGTCAGCAGGTCCATGTCGAGCCCGTGGCGCGCCGCGTAGAAGCTGATCGGCAGCCCGGCGAGGAAGATGATCAGCCCGGTCGCGAGGATCGCCCAGAACGCGTTCAGGAAGCCGTACTGCACCAGCAGCGTCGCACCCACCGCCTCGAGCACCAGGAACGAGGCCGCGCCGAACGCGGTGTTGGCCACGCGCAGTTCGGACCACTTGCGAAAGCTGTGCGGCGTGAAGCGCAGCGCGTAGTCTTCCATCGTCTCGCGCGCGACCCAGCTGTTGTAGTCGCGCCGGACCTTCACGACGCGCTGCACCGCGCGCTCGTCCGGCGCGCCGTCGCGCTCCGGCGGCACGATCGCCGGGCCGACCGCGACCGTGTCACCAGGGAGCTGGGCAGGCGTCATGCACGCATGAGCGCAAGCCCCATGCCACCGATCGGGCGACGCGCCCTAACATGTGGCACACCTTCTGCTTCCCGCACCACCATGGAACTGACGCCGCGTGAGAAAGACAAGCTGCTGATCTTCACGGCCTCGCTGCTGGCCGAGCGCCGCAAGGCGCGGGGGCTGAAGCTCAACTACCCCGAGTCGGTCGCGCTGATCAGCGCGGCCATCATGGAGGGCGCTCGCGACGGCAAGACGGTGGCCGCGCTGATGAGCGAAGGCAAGACGGTGCTGACCCGCGCCGACGTGATGGACGGCGTGGCCGAGCTGATCCCCGAGATCCAGGTCGAAGCGACCTTCCCCGACGGCACCAAGTTGGTGACCGTGCACCAACCCATTGCATGACCTGCTGCATGAATCTGGAGCGCTTTGCATGACGACCCCTTCTCGCTCGAACGCATGGCGCGCCGCTGCCGTGGCCTTGTCGCTCGGCCTGCCCGCCCTCGCCTTCGCCCACACCGGTGCCGATGCGGGCCGGCACCATGACGCGATCGGCGCGCTGGCCGCCGGCTTCAGCCACCCGTTCACCGGGCTCGACCACCTGGCGGCGATGGTCGCCGTCGGCGTCTGGAGCGCGATGGGTTCGCGCCGCGTCTGGCTCGCGCCGCTGGCCTTCGGCGGCACGCTGCTGGCGGGCGCGCTGCTCGGCCTGGCCGGGCTCATGCTGCCGGCGGTGGAACCGATGATCGCCGCGTCGCTGCTGGTGCTGGGCCTGCTGGTCGCCACCAACGCGCGCCTGCCGGCGGCGGCCGGTGCCGCGCTGGCGGCGGTGTTCTCGCTGTTCCACGGCCTCGCGCACGGTGCCGAGCTGGCAGGCCCGACGGCCGCCTTCGCGCTCGCCGGCATGGTCGCCGCCACCGCATTGCTGCATGGCGCGGGCATCGCCATCGGGCTGCTGCTGCGTTCGCGTTCGGCCTGGCTGCCGCGCGTCGCGGGCAGCGCGGTCGCGCTGTTCGGCATCGCGCTGCTGGTCAACTGAAGGGGCCGGCGATGATTCCAGGCGAACTGCTCACCGACGGGCCCGACATCGAGATCAACGTCGGCCGCCGCACGATCACGCTGGTGATCGAGAACAGCGGCGACCGGCCGGTGCAGGTCGGCTCGCACTACCACTTCGCCGAGACCAACCCGGCGCTGAAGTTCGACCGCACGGCCGCGCGCGGCATGCGGCTGAACATCGCGTCGGGCACCGCGGTGCGTTTCGAGCCGGGGCAGCAGCGCACGGTCGAGCTGGTCGACTATGCGGGCGACCGCCGGGTCTACGGCTTCCGCGGCGACGTGCAGGGAGCGCTCTGATGGCCACCATCCACCGCCGCGCCTATGCCGAGATGTTCGGCCCGACCACCGGCGACCGCGTGCGCCTGGCCGACACCGGACTCGTCGTCGAGGTCGAGAAAGACTTCACGCTGCTCGCCGGCGGCTACGGCGAAGAGGTCAAGTTCGGCGGCGGCAAGACCATCCGCGACGGCATGGGCCAGGGCCAGCGCCTGTCGAAGGACGTGGCCGACACGGTGATCACCAACGCGCTGATCGTCGACCACTGGGGCATCGTGAAGGCTGACATCGGCCTGAAGGCCGGCCGCATCGCCGGCATCGGCAAGGCCGGCAACCCCGACGTGCAGCCCGGCGTCGACATCGTGATCGGCCCCGGCACCGAGATCATTGCCGGCGAAGGCAACATCGTCACCGCCGGCGGTATCGACACCCACATCCACTTCATCTGCCCGCAGCAGATCGAAGAGGCGCTGATGAGCGGCGTGACCACGATGCTCGGCGGCGGCACCGGCCCGGCCACCGGCACCTTCGCGACCACCTGCACGCCCGGGCCCTGGTACATCCACCAGATGCTGAAGGCCGCCGAGGCCTTCCCGATGAACCTGGGCTTCCAGGGCAAGGGCAATGCGAGCCTGCCCGGCGCGCTCGACGAGCAGATCGAGGCCGGCGCATACGGCCTGAAGCTGCACGAGGACTGGGGCACCACGCCGGCGGCGATCGACAACTGCCTGAGCGTGGCCGACCGGCACGACGTGCAGGTCACGATTCACACCGACACGCTGAACGAATCGGGCTTCGTCGAGAGCACGATCGACGCGTTCAAGGGCCGCACCATCGCGACCTTCCACACCGAAGGCGCGGGCGGCGGGCATGCGCCCGACATCATCAAGGCGGCCGGGCTGCCGAACGTGCTGCCGTCGTCGACCAACCCGACGATGCCGTACACGGTGAACACCATCGACGAACACCTCGACATGCTGATGGTGTGCCACCACCTCGATGCGTCGATCGCCGAGGACCTGGCCTTCGCCGAAAGCCGCATCCGCCGCGAGACCATCGCGGCCGAGGACATCCTGCACGACGTCGGCGTGTTCTCGATGATGTCGTCGGACAGCCAGGCGATGGGCCGGGTCGGCGAGGTGATCATCCGCACCTGGCAGACGGCCCACAAGATGAAGGCGCAGCGCGGCACGCTGCCCGAAGACAGCGCGCGGCACGACAACTTCCGCGTCAAGCGCTACATCGCGAAGTACACGATCAACCCGGCGATCACGCAGGGCATCTCGCACGAGGTGGGGTCGATCGCGGTCGGCAAGCTGGCCGACCTGGTGCTGTGGAAGCCGGCCTTCTTCGGCGTGAAGCCGTCGCTCATCTTGAAAGGCGGCTTCATCGCCGCGGCGGCGATGGGCGACCCGAACGCGTCGATCCCGACGCCGCAGCCGGTGCACTACCGGCCGATGTTCGGCTCGTACGCCGGCGCGATGCACGACACCAGCGTCACCTTCGTCTCGAAGGCCGGGCTCGATGCCGGCGTGCCGGAGAAGCTGGGGTTGAAGAAACGCGCGGTGGCGGTGAGCAACACGCGCAGCATCAGCAAGGCCGACATGGTCCACAACGGCTTCACGCCGAAGATCGAGGTCGACCCGCAGACCTACGAAGTGCGGGCGGATGGCGTGCTGCTGACCTGCGAGCCGGCGACGGTGCTGCCGATGGCACAGCGGTATTTCCTGTTTTAGCCTGAAGAAAAATCGCTACGGGCATGTCCAGAGTGAGTTGAATGCGACAAGGTCAGGAACGGGCACGTGAGCTGACATGAACCGCACAACCCCGCCCCTGCATCACCCCGTCATTCACTCGACCGCTCCAACGTCCGACCCTGCGGCCATGTCGGTGCAGAGAGAAACTCAAGAAGCACGCACGGCTGCGTCGAAATCTTGGCGTCACAGCGATCTGTCGCATGATGAGCCGCAAAACCGTCTGTGAAGAAGACATACAGCTCGCAACTTGTTTCGCCACTGAAGTCCTTCGCCGATTCAGCGCTGATGAACAGGAGATGAAACTGATGCAGTCGGGGCTCACCTCCGGGCTTCTCCAGAAGCCATTCGTCAGCAGCTGCATCAACGGAGAACTCCAGAAGATGTAAAAAAGCCCCGCCGAAGCGGGGCTTTGTCATCGCGAAGCGCTTGCGATCAGAGCGACTGCAGGAACGCCAGCAGCGCCTGCCGATCCGCCGTCGACAGCGCCGCGAAGCGGCCGCGTGCGTTGGCGGCCTCGCCACCGTGCCACATCACCGCTTCTGTCAGCGTGCGGGCACGTCCGTCGTGCAGGTAGCCGACCTTGCCGGCCGTGCCCATCACGCGGTCGGTGTAGCCGATGCCCCACAGGGCCGAGGTGCGCCACAGGTTGCCGGCGGCCGTGCCTTCGACATAGTTGTCGGCCATGTCGGCTCCCATGTCGTGCAGCAGCAGGTCGGTGTACGGCTTGATGGTCTGGTTGCGCAGCTCGGCCAGCGGGTGGCCGGAGCCGGTCTTCACCTCGCTGACGTGGCAGGCCACGCAGTTCAGCGTCTTGAAGACCTTCGCGCCGTTGGCCACCTTGACCGGGTCGACGTCCAGATCCGCCAGCGGTGCCACGCCCTTCGGGAACCCGCTCACCAGGCTGCGCTGTGCCGGAACGGCCAGCAACTGCAGGTAGCGCGAGATCGACTGCAGTTCGGTTTCCGACAGGCCGCGCTCGCTCTTCGTGCGGCAGGTCGGCAGGCCGGCCAGGCAGTCGCGGCTCGGGTACACCGGCGTCGTCACCGACATGTCCTGCAGCAGGGCCGAGGCCGCCTGGTGGCGCAGGCTGAACTTGCCGGCCTTCCAGCCGAAGCGGCCCAGGCGCACGTCACCGGTCTCCGGGTCGAACACGAAGTTCGCCTGGCCCTTGATGCCGTCGGCGTCCGGCGTGCTGCGGGCACGCGCCAGGATGTCGGCTTCCGGAATCGCTTCCAGCAGGCCGGCCCCCAGCATCGGCTGAGCAGCGCGCAGCGAGATGACCTGCGGCGTCGGGCCGTCGAAGGCCAGCTTCGGCTTGCGCAATTCCACCAACGTGCCGTCGGACAGCTTCACGGTCTGGGTGTCGAAGCCCGCGACGCGCACGCCGTTGCCCCAATCCTGCACCGTGCCGTCGGCACCGCGGGCATTCATCTGCACGCCCACGCCGTAGCGCGAGTCGGGCACCTGCTGGCCCTGGGCATTGATCGCCGCGGTGTGCACCGACATCGAGTCCAGCCGCTGGTTCACCGCTGCCGGCGCCGGGCTGCGGCCGTTGTTCACGTGGCACGCGATGCACGACGACTGGTTGTAGCGCGGCCCCTGCAGCCCCACCAGCGCGTCGAAGCGGTCGTTGCCCGGCTCGTTGTGGTCGCCGGTGAACATGTTGGTGTGGATCGTGCGACGGCCTTCGACGAAGCGCTGCATGTTCTGCATGCCGACGTTGATGTGCGGCTGCTGGAAGATGAAGGTGCCGTTGTCGGCATAGTCGTACGACAGCGAGCCGGTGCCGCCCTGCAGCGTCTCGGCCGGCAGCGGTGCGTTCATCAGCCGCGGCTGCACGCCATACCACGGGCGCAGGCCCGTGCCGACCACGTAGGTCCACTCGCCCGCGTAGTAGCGGATGCCGCCGTTGTCGCCCTTGGCGGCCATCGCCTCCTTGGTCGAGAAGAACGACGGCGAGACCTCGATCACGTCGCCTGCCACCAGCGGACGTGCGGGCACGTTCCTGCCGTTGGGCATGCCGTCGGCGCCGATGTCGCCGTGGCCGGGGTAGTCCTTGACCGTCAGGCTGCAGTCGTTGTTCAGGATGCTGTTGCTGAACAACCGGCCGTTCGGCGGGTAGGCCACCGGCGGGCAGATCGTGACCTTGTCGTTGACCAGCTGGCCCGGGTTCATCCAGCCGTAGCCGGTGACGCCCACGCGATCGAAGGCGCGGAACCACGCCACGCCGCCGGGCAACTGGTCCTGCGTGAAGTAGTGGTTGACGCGCAGCGTCGGGGCGGTCACGCCCGCCACGCGGCTGTTGTCGATGATCTCGAAGCCCCAGGTGCGGTTCTTGAAGTAGTTCGGCACGAAGGTCAGGAAGTTGCCCGGACCCTTGTCCACCGGGTTGCCGTTGGCATCCACGGTCTCGTTCGGGCCCTGGCCGATCTCGTTCCAGTCTTCGCCGCGCTCGCGGCCATGGCGGGCCAGGCCGCGGATGCCGAAGCGCGTGACCAGGGTGCCGTCGGCCAGCGTGAACTGCAGCGTCTCGACCGGATCGGCCTGCGTCGGCAGCGGCATCATGCCGGTGCCGCTGGTCGGCGCCTTCAGCGGCGCGGTGGCCAGCGTCGGCATGGTGTTGTCGGAGCCCGGGCTCTTGAACTCGACTTCCCACAGCGAGTAGCCGTACTGCGTGCCGCGCGCAACGCCCTGCAGGCGTACGTAACGCGGGTTGATGCCGAGGTTGTAGAACGCCTCGGTGCCGCCCTTGCCGGCGCTGACGTAGCGCACCTGCGACCAGGACTGGCCGTCATCGGAGACCTGCAGTGCGTACTCCTTGCCGTACGAGTTCTCCCAGGTCAGCTTCAGCGCGCCGATCGGCGTCTTCTTGCCGAAGTCCCACTGGATCCAGGCACCGTCTTCCTGCTGGCTCGACCAGCGCGTGCCGGCATTGCCGTCGATCGTGTTGGTGGCGGGCATGCCGCCGTTCTCAAGGGCCGACGAGGTGGCAGTCACCGGCTTGATCGCGACGCCGGGCTGGCCGGGCGCGGGAGCCGGGGCAGGTGCCGGCGCGGGGGCCGGAGCAGGCGCGGGGGCCGGGCTCGGGGCCGGTGCCGGGCTCGGCGCGGGCGCCGGTGAAGGCGCGGGGCTGGGCGCCGGTGCCGGGGCGGGGGCCGGCGCAGGTGCAGGGGCCGGCGCAGGTGCCGAGGTCGTGCCGGTGAAGGCCTGGATCTCGAAGATCGAATAGCCGTACTGCGACGAGCGGGTGACGCCCTGCACGCGCAGGTAGCGGCCCTGGCCGCTCAGGCCGGTCCAGTCCTCGATGCCGCCCTGGCTGTTGTCGACGGTCTTGATCGTGACCCAGTTCGACTTGTCGTTCGAGACCTGCAGCAGGTACTTGGTGGCATGGGCGCGCTCCCAGTTGATGCGCACGCGGGTGATGCTCACCGACTGGCCGAAGTCCAGCGTCAGGTTCTGGTCGTCGGTGAAGCCGCTGCTCCAGCGGGTGTTGTCGTCATGGTCGATCGCGGCGGCTGCCGACAGGTCTCCGCGCTCGGCCGCGCTGGCGGTGGCCGCGACGGGTGTCAGCGCGACGCCGATCGGATCGCCGACCGCCATCGGGCGCGAGCGGTCGCCGAGGTCGCTCGAACTGGCGTTGTTGCTGTCGGCGGCGGCGGAACTGCCCCCGTCGCCGGAACCGCATCCGACCAGCAGGATCGCCAGGGCGCAATGCAGCCCCAGCATCGAACCGTTGCGCAAGCTGCGCAGTACATGGTGTTTCACAGGCTTCTCCTCCAAGGACGTGGCAGAAACAAGGCCTGGATGCTGCACGCTGCGCCACGAAAGCCTGTAAGCCGAGGGGAACCGTCGGATAGCGGTCAAAGCACGATCGTGCGAATGGACACGTTTTTACGAAGAGAGCGCACACTCTCTTCAGGATGCCGATGAATATTTGCATCCCAGCGAGGCCGCGCGTCAGCGCACATCGGACAGCGATATCGAAGAGCAACCGTTCATCGGTCATTTCTGACCGCTTGGAATCGGTTCCAAACGAAGTGCTTGCAAACTTCTTGCTCTTGGTTACATCGGCTCACGCCTTGCCGATGCGACCTATTCGGAGAGTCTGAGAGCGCCGTTTCAAGCGGATACAAGATCGACGCCGCGTGCTGCCGGATGGCCGTGAAGCACAGGTTTTACCGATGCCGGCGCGACCGCATCGGCCTCGGCCTCGGTCTTGAAAGCCGCGACCGACTCGAGGAGCTTCTGAGCCTGCAGCTTCAGGCTCTCGGCCGATGCCGATGCCTCTTCGACCAGCGCCGCGTTCTCCTGCGTCGAATGGTCGAGCAGCGACACCGCCTGCGTCACCTGCTCGATGCCGCTGTGCTGCTGCGCAGCCGAGCGGCGGATCTCACCGACGAGGTCGTTGACGCTCGACACCTGCTGGTGGATGTCCTGCATCACGCGGCCGGCATCGGCCACGTGGCGCGAGCCGCTGCCGACCTTCTCGGCGCTGTCGGTGATCAGCTGCTTGATCTCGCGCGCCGCACCGGCGCTGCGCTGCGCAAGGCTGCGCACCTCGCCGGCCACCACCGCGAAACCGCGGCCCTGCTCGCCGGCGCGTGCCGCTTCCACCGCGGCATTCAGCGCGAGGATGTTGGTCTGGAACGCGATGCCGTCGATCACCGAGATGATCGACGCGATGCGGTCGCTCGACTGCTGGATTTCCTGCATCGTCGTGACCACGTCGCCGACCACCTGCTGGCCGCGGCCGGCCGCCTGGCGGGCACTGCGCGAGATCTCCTCGACGCGGTTCACGGTGCCGGCGCTTTCCTTCACGGTGGCCGACATCGTCTCCATCGACGACGCCGTCTCTTCCAGGCTGGCGGCCTGCCGCTCGGTGCGGTCCGACAGCGACAGGTTGCCCTGCGCGATCTCGGACGCGGCGCTGTAGACCGAATCGCTCGACGTGCGGATGTCGCCGACGGCGGTGCGCAGGTTGTCCTGCATCTGCGCGAGGGCCGCCATGAGCTGCCCCATCTCGTCGCGGCGCTCGCTGTCGATGCGGCCCGACAGGTCGCCGCCGGCGATGCGCAGAAGCGCCGCCATGCCGCTGCGCATCGGGCGCACGACGCTGGTCGTCAGGCCCCACGCCAGCAGGCTGCCGAGCGCGAGCGCGATCGCACCGCCGACGGCCATCGCGGTGCGCGAGCGCTGGTTGCCGGTGCTGGCCGCGGCGATGCGGGCGTCGGCATCGTCGCGGATCACCTTGGTGAGTTCGGCGGCCGCCTTGCTCAGCATCGTGAAGGCGGCGAGCGTCTCGCCTTCGAGCAGCTTCTTGACCTTCTGGAAGCGCTCGGAATCGTCGCTGCTGGCGAGCAGCCGTTCGATCTCGGCCGAGCTGGTCTCGTAGGCTTTCAGCGCGCCGTCCACCGGGGCCAGCTGCGACTCGATCGCATCGGCCCGCGGCAGGCCGCGCAACAGCTTCATCTGCTCGACGAAGCGCGCATGGTGCTTCCTGAAGGCGTCGGCCTGCGTCGCCCGCTCGGACTCGCTCCAGCGCGTGGCCAGCAGTTCCTGCGCGCCGCGCATGCCGCGCGCCGCCGTGGCCAGTTCGGACACGCCGTTCATCGCCGGCATCGTCATGCCGGCCAGGTCGTCGAAGCGCCCCTGCAGCTGCGACATCTCGAAGAAGCTCTGGCCGATGGTGGCGCACGACAGCAGCAGCACGCTCGCGAATCCGAGGGCGAGGCGCACGCCGATGCGGACATCCTGGAGCAGTTTCATGGGGGTCTCCTGCTGGTTCTGATCCGTTGGAATATCGGCCGCCCGACCCGGATCCTGAACGAGAATCCCCCCGGGTTTACTGCCACACTCGCACCATGCTGACCGTGAACAAACTCCTTGCGCAGGGCCATGGACTGGCCCCTGCCCTCGTCAAACGCGCCGCTTCCGTCGAGCTCGACTGGGACGTGCGCCAGAAGAGCCGCTTCGACGCCACCGACTCGCAGGGCCGCACGCTCGGCGTGTTCCTGCCACGCGGCACCGCGGCACGCGGCGGCGACGTGCTGGTGGCCGAAGACGGCTCGCTGATCCGCGTCGTCGCGGCGCCGCAGCCGGTGCTGGTCGTGACGCACTGCACGCAGCACGGCACCCCGTTCGACCTGCTGCGCGCCGCCTACCACCTGGGCAACCGCCATGTGCGGCTCGAACTGAAGCCCGATCACCTGAAGCTCGAACCCGACCATGTGCTGGCCGACATGCTGCGGCAGATGCACCTGATCGTGAACCCGGCGACCGCGGCGTTCGAACCCGAGGGCGGTGCGTATGCGGCCGGCGGCGGGCATGGGCACCACGGGCACGACCACCATGACCACGGGGACCATGACCACGGGCATGAGGGCCACGACCATGGCCACGCCGGCCACGCTGGCCACGATCACCGCGGCCACGACCACTGACCCGCGATGCCCCGCGTCCGCCGCGCCCCCGCGCCGACCGGCGCCGCCTCGCTGCTGCAGCTGATGTGGCTGGCCTCGCCGGCGCTGCCGGTCGGCGGCTTCAGCTATTCCGAAGGGCTGGAATCGGCGGTCGATGCCGGGCTCGTCGCCACCGAGGCGCAGGCCGCCGCCTGGCTGCTCGACCAGCTGCGGCTCGGGCTGGCCCGCAGCGACCTGGCGCTGGCCGCCAAGGCCTTCGGCGCCTGGCAGCGCGACGACCTCGACGCGATCCGCGACCTGAACGACTGGGTCGTGCAGACCCGCGAAAGCAGCGAGATGCGGCTGCAGACCGAGCAGATGGGCCGCTCGCTGCTCGAGTGGCTGAAGAACCGCGGGCTGGCCGATCCGCGCATCGCGATGCTGGTCACGCTGAAGCCGGCACCGACCTGGCCGGTGTCGTTCGCGCTGGCCGCCGCGCAGACCGGCGCACCGCTGCGCGACGCCCTGCTGAGCCTGTGCTTCGGCTGGGCGGAGAACATGGTGCAGGCCGCGCTGAAGGCGGTGCCGCTCGGGCAGAACGCCGGCCAGCGCGTGCTGGCGGCGCTGGCCGACGCGATCCCGCCGGCGGTCGATCGCGCGATCGCGGCCACGCACGGCGAACGCCAGGCCTTCACGCCGATGCTCGCGATCCTGTCGGCGCGCCACGAAGCGCAGTACTCGCGGCTGTTCCGGTCCTGACGATGATCCACGCCCTGCTGGTCGACGACGACCTCGACCTGCGCCAGCTCGTCAGCGACTACCTGCAGCGCTACGGCATGCGGGTGACCGCGGTGGCCGATGCCGCGAGCCTGCGCCGCGTGCTGCGCGCGGGCCTGGGCGGCCCCGACCCGTTCAAGGTGCTGCTGCTCGACCTGATGCTGCCCGACGGCAACGGACTCGACGTGTTCCGCTGGGTGCGCGAGGTCGCGCCGCTGCCGGTGATCATGCTGACCGCGCAGGGCGATCCGGCGAGCCGCGTCGTCGGGCTGGAGCTCGGCGCCGACGACTACCTGCCCAAGCCCTTCGAGCCGCGCGAGCTGGTGGCGCGCATCCATGCGGTGCTGCGCCGCGCCGGGGCCGCTCCGGTCGCGGCGCCGACCGCGACCGTGCTGCAGTTCGCCGGCTGGACCTTCGACCGGCTGCGCCGCCAGCTGACCTCGCCGCAGCAGGTGGTGGTGGCGCTGTCGTCGGCGGAGTTCCGGCTGCTGTCGGCCTTCGTCGACCACCCGAACCGGGTGCTGAGCCGCGACCAGCTGCTCGACCTGACGCGCGCGCCGGGCGCCGACGTGACCGACCGCAGCATCGACCTGACGGTGTCGCGGCTGCGCCAGAAGCTCGACGAGCCGACGCTGATCCGCACCGTGCGCGGCGAGGGCTACCTGTTCGACGGCGGGGCGGGCGCTTGAACCTGCGGCACCGCTTGCGGCGGCTGTTCGGCGACACGCTGTTCAAGCGCCTGATGCTGCTGATGTGGGTCGCGCTGGTGGCGAGTCACTTCCTCAGCTTTGCGGCGGTGCGCAGCCTCGCCGATGGCCTGGGCGAGGCGCGACCGATGCGCGTGCCGGCACCGGGGCCCGGGCCGGACGGCATGGGTGTGCCGCCGCTGTCGTCGCTGCCGCCCGGGGTGCTGCCCGACGGCGGACGGGGCAGACCGCCGCCCGACCGGCAGCCCGGCGGCTCGCCGCCGCTGCGCGCGCTGTGGCTCGACTACCTGGTGCGCTTCCTCGTGATCGGCGGCGCCGCCTGGTGGGGCGCGCAGTGGCTGTCGCAGCCGATGCGCCGGCTCGCCGACGCGTCGCGCTCGCTCGGCCAGGCCATCGCACAACGCCGGCCGGCGCCGACGCTCGACGAGCACGAAGGCACGCGCGAGGTGCGCCAGGCCGCGCAGGTCTTCAACACGATGGCGCAGCGCCTGCACCAGCAGTTCGATGCGCAAGGCCTGCTGATGGCCGCGATCTCGCACGACCTGCGCACGCCGCTGGCCCGGCTGCGCCTGCGGCTCGAGACGATGGAGCCCGGCACGCAGACCGAGCGCTGCATCGCCGACCTGCGGGAGATGGATGCGCTGATCGGCAGCGTGCTGGCGATGGTCCGCGACCAACATGCGCCGCAGGCGCACCAGCGCGTCGACCTGCGCGCGCTGCTGCAGGCGCAGGTCGACGACCGGGTCGAGCAAGGACTGGCGGTGCGCATCGCCGACGACAGCGCCGGCGACGCGGTGGTCCTCGCGCAGCCGGAAGCGCTCGGCCGGATCCTCGGCAACCTGATCGGCAACGCGCTGCGCCATGCCGGTTCGGCCGAACTGAGCCTGCTCGGGTCTCCCGGCGAACTGGAACTGCGCGTCGACGACCGCGGCCCCGGCATCCCCGAAGACCAGCTGGAAGCCGTGTTCCGGCCGTTCTACCGGGTCGACGGCGCACGCCATGGGGAGGTCGGCAACAGCACCAGCGGTGGCAACGGGCTCGGCCTGTACATCGCCCGCGACCTGGCCGAGCGGCTCGGCGGCCGCCTGAGCCTGTCGAACCGGCCCGACGGCGGGCTGCGGGCCCGGCTGCTGCTGCCAAGCGCCTGAACAGCTCGCGTCCGCGCCTCCAGACACAGTTCAAATGGACCGTGTCCAAGTTGATACAAAGCATCGATATTCGCGATACAGCCGGCCGCGAGCATGGGCAGTTCCACAGCCACCGCCTCGTGCCACTGCCATGCCGAACCTCCATCGCGATCGTCAACCCGACCTCGTCCACGCCTCATGCCAGTCCCTCGGACAGCCCGACGAGCACGACTTCGGCCTCGTCCACGACCTGCAGGTCATGCAGCGCCGCCGCGCGCTGACCTGGCTGGCCGGTGTCGGCGCGGCGTCGTTGCTCGGCTGCGGTGGTGGTGGCAGTGCCGCAAGCACCGACTCCAGCAGCTCCTCCAGCTCCAGCGGGTCGGATGGTTCCGGTGGATCTTCCGACTCCGGCACCTCGGCATCGTGCTCGGTGATCCCCGAGGAAACCGCCGGCCCGTACCCCGGCGACGGCTCGAACACCGTGAACGGCAGCATCGCCAACGTGCTGGGTGTCAGCGGCATCGTGCGCAGCGACATCCGCCCGAGCCTGCCCGCCAGCCTCGGCACGGCGGCCGGCGTCACGCTGACGGTCACGCTGACGCTGGTCGACACCAACGCCAGCTGCGCCGACCTGTCGGGCCATGCCATCTACCTGTGGCACTGCGACCGCGAGGGCCGCTACTCGATGTACTCGTCGGGCGTCACGGACCAGAACTACCTGCGCGGCGTGCAAGAGACCGATGCCAACGGCCAGGTCACGTTCAGCACGGTGTTCCCCGGCTGCTATTCGGGCCGCATGCCGCACATCCATTTCGAGGTGTACCGCAGCCTCGCCACCGCAACCTCGTCGACCAGCAAGATCAAGACCTCGCAGATGGCCTTCCCGGTCGCCGACTGCAGCACCATCTACAGCTCCGCCAGCGGCTACAGCGCGAGCGTGACCCACCTGAACCAGATGAGCTTCGCGACCGACAACGTGTTCAGCGACGGCACCACGCTGCAGATGGCCACGCTGAGCGGCAGCGTCGCGGCCGGCTACACCGCCGCGCTGACCGTCGGCATCGCGGCATGAATCACCACACGAAGGAGACAGCGACATGACGACCCTCAGAAGCACCATCACCATCACCGCCGCCGCGGCCACCGTGCTGCTGGCGCTCCCGCTGGCCGGCTTCGCCGCCGACCCGACGCCGCCGCAAGGCGGCAAGCCGCCCGCACCGCCGCCCGAGGCGATCGCGGCCTGCAACGGCAAGGCCGAAGGCGCCACCGCGAGCTTCGCCGGCCGCAACGGCGAAACCATCACCGGCACCTGCCAGAAGATCGGCGACGTGCTGGCGCTGCGCCCGGCAGGCGGCCAGGGCGGGGGCAAGCCGCCCGCCAAGAAGGGCTGAACGCACGGCGCCCGCGACGGGCACTACACTCGGTTCGTCCCCCGAACGAACCGAGCCTGCCCCGATGAGCGCCGCACTGCACAGCATTCCCCACCGCACGAAGAAACTGCCGCCGCTGCGCGTCGGCGTCGGCGGCCCGGTCGGTTCCGGCAAGACCACGCTGGTCGAGATGCTGTGCAAGACGATGCGCGCACGCTACGACCTGGTGGTCGTCACGAACGACATCTACACCAAGGAAGACCAGCGCCTGCTGACGGTGGCCGGCGCGCTGGAGGCCGAGCGCATCATGGGCGTCGAGACCGGCGGCTGCCCGCACACCGCGATCCGCGAAGACGCGTCGATCAACCTCGAAGCGGTCGACCGCATGCTCGGCAAGTTCCCGGATGCCGACATCGTGTTCATCGAGTCCGGCGGCGACAACCTGGCGGCCACCTTCAGTCCCGAACTGAGCGACCTGACGATCTACGTGATCGACGTCGCGGCCGGCGAGAAGATCCCGCGCAAGGGCGGCCCCGGCATCACGAAGAGCGACCTGTTCGTGATCAACAAGACCGACCTCGCACCCCATGTCGGCGCCGACCTGTCGGTGATGGAGGCCGACACGAAACGCATGCGGCCGAGCCGGCCCTATGTGATGAGCAACCTGAAGACCCACGCCGGCCTTGCCGAGGTGGTCGCCTTCATCGAGAAGCGCGGCATGCTGGTGTAGCCCGGATGCCGATCCGGGCGCAGCGCATCGGAGGCGCGACCCTCAGCGCAAATTCAGCGTGCTCTGCAGCGCGCGCACCGCACCCGCCCCGATCGACGCGCCGAAGCGCTTGGCCAGCCGCTCGGCGACGTTGTCGCGCGGCGTGTAGTCGATCACCTCTTCGGCCTTCACCACGTCGCGCGCCACCATGTCGAGGTTGCCGAGGTGGTCGATCAGGCCCATCTCCAGCGCCTGCTGGCCGTTCCAGAACAGGCCGCTGAAGGTGTCGGGACCGATCTTCAGCCGCTTGCCGCGGCCTTCCTTCACGACGCCGATGAACTGCTGGTGGATCTGGTCGAGCATCGCCTGCGTGTAGGCCCGCTGCTTCTCGCTGACCGGCGAGAACGGATCGCCGATGCCCTTGTTCTCGCCTGCGGTCTGCAGCCGGCGCTCGACGCCCAGCTTCTCCATCGCGCCGGTGAAGCCGAAGCCGTCCATCAGCACGCCGATCGAGCCGACGATCGAGGCCTTGTCGGCGTAGATCTCGTCGGCTGCGACCGCGATGTAGTACGCGCCCGACGCGCAGGTTTCCTCGACCACCGCATACACCTTCTTCTGGTGCTTGGCCTTCAGCCGGCGGATCTCGTCGTTGATGATGCCGGCCTGCACCGGGCTGCCGCCCGGCGAGTTGATGCGCAGCACGATGGCCTGCGCGCCTTCGTCTTCGAACGCGTTCTTCAGCGCGCCGACCAGCAGCTCGGCGCTCGCCTCGGTGTCGGAGGCGATCTCGCCGCGCACCTCGACCAGCGCGGTGTGCGGCCCGCTCGGCGTGGCCGCATGGTTGCGCGCTGTCACCAGCGCCCACGCGATCACCGCGAACAGCAGCAGCCAGCTCCAGCGGAAGAACAGCTTCCAGCGGCGATCGGTGCGACGGTCCTTGAAGAAGGCGCGGGCCAGTTCGTCGACGGTCTCTTCCATCGACGGCCGGGCGGCCGCGGCAACGGGAGCCGGCGCCGCGGGCAGCGCAGGAGAAGGAACAGGCGCGGCAGCGTCGGGCGAGGGCAACTCGTCGTGCGGATTCATGCAGGGCTTTCGGCGGCCTTCGTTCAGGACTCTCGGTCTGCGAAGGCGGGTTGGACGTCGCGCGAAGGATACCAATAGACCTCGCCGGCCTCTTCCTCGACGCGCAATTCCGTGAGCTTGCCGCGGCCACACGGGCCGGCGACGCAGCGGCCGTTCAGCGGGTCGTAGGCCGCGCCGTGGATCGAGCACAGGATGAACTCGCGCCCGCTGTCGAGGAACTCGCCGGGCTGC
Organism: Rhizobacter sp. SG703; assembly: GCF_012275445.1. Taxonomy (GTDB): domain Bacteria; phylum Pseudomonadota; class Gammaproteobacteria; order Burkholderiales; family Burkholderiaceae_C; genus Rhizobacter. Next base: position 330,562 of record NZ_JAAZQK010000006.1, read on the forward strand.
CAGTCCATCTCGGTCGGCACGTGCACGCAGCGGTTCAGGTAGGCGACGACGCGGCCGTCGAAGCGCAGCGCGAAGGCCCGCGTGGGCTCGCGGTACTGCAGCACGTCGAACACCAGCGCACTGCCCTTCTCGACCAGCTGCGTCGCGGCGCACAGGTGGCGCCGTTCGGCCGGCGCGGGCATCAGCGACGGCGGCAGCAGCGGATCAGCCATGTTGCCTCAGCCACTCGCCCAACTCGGGCACCGAATGCGCGACGAAGCGCGGCGCCAAGCTGTCGAAGGCCTCCGGCGCATGCGCGCCGTAGCTGACGCCGACGCTGGCGACGCCGGCGTTCATCGCCATCTGCAGGTCGTGCGTGGTGTCGCCGATCATCAGCGTGCGTTCGGGCTCGACGCCGAACTCGGCCATCAGCTCGTGCAGCATCTGCGGGTGCGGCTTCGACGCGGTCTCGTCGGCGGTGCGGGTGGCGTCGAAATGGCGCAGCAGGTCGGCGCTGCGCAGCGCTTCGTCGAGCCCGCGGCGCGACTTGCCGGTGGCGACGCCCAGCCAGTGGTTGCGGGCCTTCAGCGCAGCCAGCATCTCCAGCGTGCCGGGGAACAGCACGATCTCGTGCTGGCGTGCGAAATAGTGGTGGCGGTAGCGGTCGGCCAGCGCCGGGTACTGCTCGCGGGTCAGGCCCGGCGCGGCATGCTGCAGCGCCTCGGCCAGGCCGAGCCCGATCACGTAGCTGGCGGCTTCGTCGCTCGGGACCACGGTGCCCACGTCGGCGCAGGCCGCCTGGATGCAGCGGGCGATCAGCGTGGTCGAGTCGAACAGCGTGCCGTCCCAATCGAAGGCGATCAGATCGAACTGGCGAGGACGGTTCATGACGGCAGGGTCTGGAGGAACGAACTGCATTCTGCCGGCAACGGCGCCTCGAGTTCGATGGCCTCGCCGCTGGCGGGGTGCTCGAAGCGCAGCCGCCGCGCGTGCAGGAACATCCGCTCGAAGCGCACGCCTTTCACCGCCTCGCCGCGCGCCAGCGCCTTGTTGACCGCGAAATCGCCGTACTTCTCGTCGCCGGCGATCGGGTGGCCCTCGTGCGCCAGGTGGACGCGGATCTGGTGCGTGCGGCCGGTCTTGATGGTCACGTCGAGCAGCGTGAAGCCGGCATAGGCCTGCGCGATGCGCACCAGCGTGATCGAGCGGCGGCCCTCGGGCTCCCGGTCACCCTGAGCCTGTCGAAGGGCCCGATCATCCTGAGCTTGTCGAAGGACGGCCCGCACGCGGCGTTCGCCTTCGCCGGTCAGGAACTTGTGCAGGGCCACGTCGATGACCTTGCGCGACGCCGGCCAGGCGCCGACCACCAGCGCCGCATAGGTCTTGCCGGTCTCGCGGCTGCGGAACTGCTCCTGCAACGCGACCAGCGCCGAGCGCTTCTTCGCGATCAGCAGCAGGCCGGAGGTCTCCTTGTCGAGCCGGTGCACCAGTTCGAGGAAGCGGGCGGTCGGCCGCGCCTGGCGCAGCTGCTCGATGACGCCCGAGCTGACGCCGCTGCCGCCGTGCACCGCGACGCCGGCCGGCTTGTTGATTGCGATCAGGTGCTCGTCCTCGAACACCACCGGGAATTCGCGCGCCGGCGCGGGCGGCACCGCCGACGGATCGGCCGTGCGCACCGGCGGCACGCGCACCAGGTCGCCGATCGCCAGGCGGGTATCGGCGGCGGCCCGGCCCTTGTTGACGCGCACCTCGCCGGAGCGGATCACGCGATAGACGTGGGTCTTGGGCACGCCCTTCAGCAGCTTGATCAGGAAATTGTCGAGCCGCTGGCCCTCGGAGCCTTCATCGACCTCGACCTGCTGGACGGCCGGCGCAGCCGCCCCGGCCGGAGCCCCCACCGCGGTGCTTGCCGGCCGACCTGCTTTGGCCCCTATAATGCGTTGCACCACGTTGTTGTCGTAAGTGTTTGATTTATCTGAGTTTAACGTCGATGGCGTTGAACCCGCGCTTGCGACGGCGGTGGCGGCCGAGCCCGAGGGCCCGGCCAACAGGTGATGCAACATGCCCGGCCCGCAGTCAGGCCCCGTCCCCACGCGACGAGGCGGCACACAGCCCGGCATGGCAGAGAAACAAAGAACGAACCCCTGTCAAAAAGGTTTCCAGGCAGGAGACATCGAAGCAGGGTCCTCGCTTACCGGCGGCGACCGCGTCTTCAGCCTCCTTCCCGCGCCCAGTAGTCATTGCGGAACATGCTCCCGGCTCCCACCCTCCACCACTGCCCACCGTGTGCCTTGCGCACCGCAACCCGGCCTCGTGCCTGCGGGTCTGCGCTGGCCGGCCGTGCCGGGGTCGTGCCTCGAACACCGGCCTCGCGCCCCGCAACGCCCACTGTCTCGCATGCGCCAACGCTGCCTGACCGGCCGATCCACTGATCGATCCCGCGTCAACGCAGTCCAGGGCGATTCCTTCCGGTTCATCCACGTTTCTCGTGCATCGATGAGTCGCCCCTGAGGTTTCAGAGGCGGCATGTTGAATGGCTGCCGCTCGCGCATAACACAGCGCGGCGGTGGCGAAGGAGCGCACATGAAACGCATGCTGATCAATGCGACGCAGCCCGAAGAGCGTCGCCTCGCGATCGTCGACGGCCAGAAGCTGCTCGATTTCGAGACCGAGATCGAAGGCCGCGAGCAACGCAAGGGCAACATCTACAAGGCCGTCGTCACGCGCGTCGAGCCGTCTCTCGAAGCCTGCTTCGTCGACTACGGCGAAGACCGCCACGGCTTCCTGCCGTTCAAGGAAATCTCGAAGAACTACTTCCGCGACGGCGCCGACGTGCGCAACGCGCGCATCCAGGACGCGATCCGCGAAGGCGACCAGCTGCTGGTCCAGGTCGAGAAGGAAGAGCGCGGCAACAAGGGCGCGGCCCTGACCACCTTCGTCTCGCTGGCCGGACGCTACCTCGTGCTGATGCCCAACAACCCGCGCGGCGGCGGCGTGAGCCGGCGCATCGAGGGCGAGGAGCGCGAGGAGCTGAAGGAAAACCTCGACCAGCTCGAGTACCCGAAGGGCATGAGCCTGATCGCCCGCACCGCCGGCATCGGCCGCAGCGCCGTCGAGCTGCAGTGGGACCTGAACTACATGCTGAAGCTGTGGAGCGCCATCGACGGCGCATCGCAGGGCGGCAAGGGCGCGTTCCTGATCTACCAGGAATCGTCGCTGGTGATCCGCGCGATCCGCGACTACTTCACGTCGGATGTCGGCGAGATCCTGATCGACACCGACGACATCTACGACCAGGCGATGCAGTTCATGAACCACGTGATGCCGGAATCGGCCGCACGTGTGAAGCGCTATCGCGACGACGCCCCGCTGTTCTCGCGCTTCCAGATCGAGCACCAGATCGAGACCGCGTTCTCGCGCACGGTGAACCTGCCGTCGGGCGGCGCGATCGTGATCGACCACACCGAGGCGCTGGTGTCGGTCGACGTCAACTCGGCCCGCTCGACGCGCGGCAGCGACATCGAGGAAACCGCGACCCGCACCAACCTGGAAGCCGCCGACGAGATCGCGCGCCAGATGCGGCTGCGCGACCTGGGTGGCCTGATCGTCGTCGACTTCATCGACATGGAAGAGTCGAAGAACCGCCGCGAGGTCGAGACCCGGCTGCGCGATGCGCTGCGCCAGGACCGCGCCCGCGTGCAGTTCAGCTCGATCAGCAAGTTCGGCCTGCTCGAACTGAGCCGCCAGCGCCTGCGCCCGGCGCTGAGCGAAGGCAGCCACATCACCTGCCCGCGTTGCAACGGCACCGGCCACATCCGCGACACCGAGTCCAGCGCGCTGCAGATCCTGCGCATGGTCCAGGAAGAGTCGATGAAGGACAACACCGCCGCCGTGCACGTGCAGGTGCCGGTGGAGGTGACCTCGTTCCTGCTGAACGAGAAGCGCACCGAGATCACGAAGATCGAACTGAAGCAGCGCATCACCGTGCTGCTGGTGCCGAACAAGCACCTGGACACGCCGAACTACAAGCTCGAGCGCCTGCGCCACGACGACCCGCGCCTGGAGAACCTGCAGGTCAGCTACTCGATGATCGAGGAGCCGGACGACGAGGTCGGCATCACGCGTCGCGAGAAGGCCAAGCCGAAACAGGAGCCGGTCATCAAGGGCATCCTGCCGGAAACGCCGGCACCGATCGTGCCGCCGAAGCCCGCGCCCGCACCGGTCGCGGCACCGGTGGCCGCCGCACCCGCGCCGGCACCGGTCGCGACCCCGACGCCGGCAGGCGGTGGCTTCTTCGGCTGGGTCAAGCGCCTGTTCGGCGCCGGCGAGCCGGAGGTCGCACCAGCGGTGAAGGCCCCGGCAGCGACCGGCGAGGCCGGCGCGAAGCGCGATGGCCGCGGCGAGCGTGGCGATCGAGGCAATGGCCGCGGCAACGGCCGTGGCGAACGCGACGGCAAGCGCGATGGGCGCCGCGGCGAGCGCGGCGGTGATCGCAACCGTGGCGAGGGCCGCCCCGAAGGCGGACGCGGCGAAGGGCGTGGTGAAGGGCGAGGCGAAGGCCGCGGTGAGCCGCGCGCCGAGGGCCGCCCGGAAGGACGCGGCGAACGCCCGGAACGGGGCGAGCGCAACGAGCGCGGTGGCCGCCGCGGCGAGCGGGCCGAGCGGGTCGACGAAGTGGCTGCCGGCGTCGACGCCGGCGCTGCGGTCGCGACGCCGCGCACGGACGAGCGTCCGCCGCGTGGTGAAGGACGAGGAGAAGGTCGCGGCGAAGGCCGTGGCGACAGCAGCCGCCGCGGTCCGCGTCCCGAGCGCGAACGCCGTCCGGCCGATGCGCCGGTCGACGGTGCCGTGACCGACGTCGCTCCGGCGCAGGCCTTCAGCGACACCGTGCCGAGTCCCGACGCCGAAGGCGGCGAGGTCCGCGAAGGCGGCCGTCGCCGTCGCCGTGGCCGCGGTGGCCGCGACCGCGACGAGGCTCGAAACGGCGAAGCCGTCGTGAGCGAGGGCGGTGCCGAACAGGTCGCCGACGCGCCAGGTGAAGAGGGTGCGGTCCGCGCCGAGCGGGCGGTGGATGCCGCGGCTCAGCAGGCCGACAACGCCGAATCCTCCGGTGCACCGGAGGGCGGCGACGCCACGCCGGAAGGCGGCGAGCGCGATGGGCGCCGCCGTGGCCGCGGCCGGGATCGCCAGCGCCGTGAACGGCGCGACGAGACCGAAGGCGGCACACCGTCGGCCGAAGGTGCCGAAGCCGGCGCCTCGGGCGATGTCCCGGCCGCTGCGGTGGCCGAACCGGTGTACCGCCCGGAGATCGCCGAAGCGCCGGCCTACACGCCGCCGGTCCAGGCGTACGTCGCAGCGCCTGTCGCCGCACCCGCTGAGCCGGTCGCCGCTCCGGTGGTGGCCGCAGCGCCGGTCGTTGCGGCTCCGGTCGCCGCGCCCGTGGCGGCGCCGGTCGCTGCACCGGTCGCCTCTCCGGTCGCTGCGCCGGCCGCACGCTTCGTGCTGCCTCTGGCCGACCTGCAATCGGTCGCCGAGACGGCCGGGCTCGAATGGGTCAACTCGGATGCCGAGAAGATCCGGGCCGTCCAGGAAGCGATGGCCCGCGAGCCGAAGCCGATCCACGTGCCGCGCGAGCCCCGCCCGCCGGTCGCGATCGACGAAGGTCCGCTGGTGCTGGTCGAGACGCGCAAGGACCTGTCGCAGGTCAAGCTGCCGTTCGAATCGGAGTCCGGCAATCCGATGGCTTGAACGCGATCCGACAGCGTGAACGACGGCGCCTTCGGGCGCCGTTTTTCATGCCGCGCGGCATATGCACGAACCCCACCCGCTGGCGCGTTCCGGTGCCTTGCCCGCCGGGGTCGGCGCATGCCATCCTCCTGGGACGCCTCTGCCGCCGTCCCAGGAGTTCGCCATGAAGAGACTCGCCTTGCTGCTCGCCTGCTGCATCCCCTTCTTCGCGGCAGCCGGCCCGCTCGACGAACGCGCCGCCGAGGCGCACCTGAAGGCGGTGGCCGCCGGCAACGTCGACGCACTGATGCAGGCCTATGGCGACGACCCGTGGATGGACTGGGTCGGCGGCCCGCTCGACGGCCGCTACCGCGGCACCGATGCATTGCGCCAGCTGTGGACCCGCTTCGCCGCCGCGAACGACAACCAGCCGCGCACGCTGCAACGCAGCGTGATCACACAGAACGCGAATCCGAAGGGCGTGACGCTGACAGCCGTCGCCGAGTACGCCGGCAAGACCACCGTGCGCGTGCGCCACGTGCTGGTCTACCGCGACGCCAGGCTCGTCAGCGAGGTCTGGCAGATCGATCCGACTGCCGTGCTGACGCCGGCGCCCTGAGCTCGATGCCGCGCCGCGCGACAGCCGCCGCGCTGGCGGCGATCGGCCTGCTGGCCATCGGCTCGGCGCAGGCCGCCTCCGCGACCGTCGAAGTGCGGACGCCGAGCGGCGCGCCGGTCGCCGATGCCGTCGTGTGGCTGGAGCCCGCCGCCGCGTCGACCGCCAGGCGGCCGCCACCCGGCCGGGCCGAGATTCGCCAGGTGAAGCTGGAGTTCGTGCCGTTCGTCAGCGTGCTGCCGGTCGGCACGCGGGTGGATTTTCCGAACCGCGACAAGGTCAAGCACCACGTCTACTCGTTCTCGAGTGCGAAGAGCTTCGAGATCCAGCTTTACAGCGGCATGCCCGTCGAGCCGGTGGTGTTCGACAAGCCCGGGCCGGTCGTGCTCGGCTGCAACATCCACGACTGGATGGAGGCCTACGTGATGGTGGTCGACTCGGCCTGGTACGGCAAGTCGGAGGCATCGGGGCGCATCGCCCTCGGTGCCGTGGCGCCGGGCCGCTACCTGCTGCACGCCTGGCACCCGTACCAGAAGGCGTCGGTGGCGCCCCAGGCGGTGGACCTCACGAAGGCGCGCGACGCCGCAGCGTGGCGGGTCGACATCGAACTCGTCGTGCCGCCGCGCAAGCCGCGCCGGCCGCTCGACGAGCATTACTGAACTCAGGGCAAGCGTTCGAGTGCGTTCTGGTAAGTCGGCTGGTGCATCAGCTCGTCCCACGGCAGCGGCGAGCTCTGCGGCAGCAGCTCCAGCCGGCGCGTCTCGCTGTTCGCATCGGCCTGCCAGCGACCCTGCGCGAGCGCCTCCGCCAGGCCGTCGAGCAGCACGTCGACCGGCCGGCCGCCGTCGACCTTCGACTGGTTGCACAGCAGCACCAGGTCGCAGCCTGCGTTCAGCGCGGCGATGCCGGCGTCGAGCGCGCTGCCGGCGACGCGAGCGCCTTCCATGCTGAGGTCGTCGCAGCAGATCGCGCCGGTGTAGCCGAGCTGGCCGCGCAGGATCTCCTTCAGCCAGCGCGACGAGAAACCGGCCGGCACTGCATCGACCAGCGGGAAGGTCACGTGCGCCGGCATCACGCAGGTCAGCGTGGTCGACAGCCAGTCGTAGGGCTTCGCATCCTCGTCGAGGATCTGCTGCAGCGTGCGGTCGTCGACGGCGCGGGCCACATGCGAATCGGCCACCGCGTAGCCGTGCGCCGGGAAGTGCTTGCCGCAGTTGGCCATGCCGGCGCGCAGCAGGCCCATGGCCAGCGCCTGCGCGAGGATCGCGACGACGCGCGGGTCGCGGTGGAACGCGCGATCGCCGACGACCTGGCTGCGCCCATGGTCGAGGTCGACCACCGGCGTGTAGCTGAGTTCCACGCCGCAGGCCCGCAGCTCGGCGCCGAGCACGTAGCCGGCCGACGTGGCCGCATCGACGGCGCGCATCGCATCGCGCATCCACAGCTCGCCGAATTCGCGCATCGCCGGCAGGTGCGTGAAGCCGTCGGTGCGGAAGCGCTGAACGCGGCCGCCTTCGTGGTCGACGGTGATCAGCACGTCGGGCCGGATCGACTTGACCTCGGCGGTCAGCTCGGTCAGGTGGCGGCGGTCGATCCAGTTGCGGGTGAACAGGATCATCCCGCCGGTCAACGGATGGCGCAGCCGCCGCCGATCGTCGTCGGTCAGGGCCGTGCCGGCGATGTCGAGGATCACCGGGGCGTGTTCGCTCATGCTGGTTCTTTCCGCATTCAGGGTTGCTGGGTTTCGACGACGACGAAGCTCGCCGCATAGTCGGTCTCGTCGGTGACGCTGACGTGCGCGACCAGGTGCCGCGCCGCGAACCAGGCGGCCAGCTCGCCGTGCAGCACGATCTCGGGCTTGCCGCTCGGCGCGTTGAGGATCTCGCAGGCGCGCCAGGTCATCGGCATGCGCATGCCGCGGCCGATGGCCTTCGAGAACGCCTCCTTGGCCGAGAACCGGGTCGCCAGGTAGCTGATGCCGCGGGCCTCGACACGCGCGCGCCGCGCATGGAACACCGCCAGCTCCTGCGGGCCGAGCACCTTGGTGGCGAAGCGCTCGCCGCGCCGCTCGAAGGTCGCGGCGATGCGCCGCACGTCGCAGATGTCGGTGCCGATGCCGTAGATCACCGCGGTGACGCCGTCTGGGTCGACACCTGCGCCGACATCCGGATGCAGCGCTGGTAGTCGCGCACCGTCTCGACCAGGCCGAGTTCGAGCGCATCGGCGACCAGCGCATGGCCGATCGAGACCTCCTGCACGCCGGGCACGGCGCGCAGGAAATCGGCCAGGTTGGCGCGGTTCAGGTCGTGGCCGGCGTTCACGCCGAGGCCCGCGCGCAACGCCGCCTCGGCGGTGGCCGTGAAGCCGGCCAGCACCGCCGCGCCGGCCGGCGTGCCGTGTGCGCTGGCGAAGGTCTCGGTGTAGAGCTCGACGCGGTCGGCGCCGAGCGCGCGGACCGCCGCCATCGCCTGCGGCTGCGGGTCCATGAAGAGACTGACGCGCACGCCCAGCGCATGCACCTCGGCGACCAGCGGCGCGAGGCGCGCGGCGTCTTCCGGGAAGCGCCAGCCGTGGTCCGAGGTCGATTGCTCGACGCTGTCGGGCACGAAGGTGCACTGGTGCAAAGGCAGGCCACGGCGCTTCAGTTCGCGCGCGAAGTCCATCAGGTTGTGGAACGGGTTGCCTTCGATGTTGTATTCGATGTGCGGCGTCGCCTGCAGCAGCTCGGCGAGTTCGTAGACGTCGGTGGCCCGGATGTGGCGCTCGTCCGGCCGCGGGTGCACCGTGATGCCCTGCGCGCCGCCCTGCAGCGCGAGTTCGGCGGCACGCGTCACGCTCGGGATGCCGAGGTGGCGCGTGTTGCGCAGCAGCGCGACCTTGTTCAGGTTGACCGACAACGCTGTCTGGCCGCGGTGCGGATCCTCGCCGCTCGTCTGGAAAGGGTTCATGTGGTGTCAGCGCTCCAAGGCTTGCACGTCGAGCATCACCTGCCGCGTACGCAGCACCGATGAGCCCAGATGATAGTGAAGCAGCGCGCGCAGCAGCAGCTTCAGTTCCTGCAGCGCCGGCGCGCAGGCCTGCTGCAGTGCCGCGAGGCTGCCGTGCTGCAGCGCGGCCTGCAGGCCGATCAGCGTCTGGCCGGCCAGTTCGTTCTCGCGGCCGCGCGAGGTCGCGACGCCCTGCTCGGGCAGCAGCAGGTAGCGGCCGGCGGGATCGACCTCGTCCTGCGTCGTCGTCACGCAGCTCAGGTCGGGCAGCACGCCGATCTGCTGCAGCAGCGCCAGCTCGAAGGCCCGCAGCGCGGTCTGCACGGCGCCGTCGTCGGTCGATGCCAGCAGCGCGAGCGTCAACGCGTAGGCATCGAACAGCATCGGGTGGGCGTCGCTGCGGGCGAGCAGCTTCATCAGCAGCTCGTTCAGGTAGAAGCCGCTGAACAGCGCCGCGCCGGTCAGCATCGCATGGCCGCCGGCCCATTCGGCGCCGCGCAGCGTCTGCACGTCGCTGGCCGATTCGCCGGACGACCCGCCGAACGACCCGCCGGACGATTCCGACGCACGCGGCGGCTTGCCGAGCGTCACCTGGATGCGCTGGAACGGCAGCAGCACCGGGCGCAGCTGCGAGTACGGTCGCTTGGCGCCCTTCGCGACCACCGCGATGCGGCCCTGCTCGCGGGTGAACAGGTCGAGGATCAGGCTGGATTCGCTCCAGTCGTAGCGGTGCAGCACATAAGCCGCCTGCGTGGCCGGCGGGCGCGCGGGGCGGGTGGCCATGCGCGGCGGCTATTCGTAGCCGTAGGTGCGCAGATGCTCTTCGTCGTCGGCCCAGCCGGATCGCACCTTCACCCACAGTTCGAGGAACACGCGGCCGTCCATCAGCCGCTCCAGCTCCTGGCGTGCCTCGGAGCCGATGCGCTTCAGGCGCTCGCCATCGGTGCCGATCACCATGCCCTTATGCGAATCGCGCTCGACGATGATGGTCGCGGCGATGCGCCGCAGCGCGCCCTCTTCCTCGAACTTGTCGATCACGACGGTCGAGGTGTAGGGCAGCTCGTCGCCGGTCAGGCGGAACAGCTTCTCGCGGATGATCTCGCTCGCGAGGAACTTGTCGCTGCGATCGGTCAGCGCGTCTTCTTCGTAGAACCACGGCTGCTGCGGCAGGTAGGGTTTCACGATGCCCAGCAGGCGCTGCACGTCGCTGTCCTTCTTGGCGGTCAGCGGCACGAATTCGGCGAACGCGTGGCGGTCCTGCATGCCCTTGAGCCAGGGCACGAGGTCGGCGCGGCGGTGCACCGCGTCGAGCTTGTTGGCGATCAGCATCACCGGCTTGCCGGCCGGCATCAGCGCCAGCACCTTCGCGTCGTCGAGCCCGAAGCGGCCGGCCTCGACGACGAACAGCACCAGGTCGACATCGCCGAGCACGCCATGCACCGTGCGGTTCAGCGTGCGGTTCAACGGCGCGCTGTGGCGCGTCTGGAAGCCGGGCGTGTCGACGAACACGAACTGCGTGTCGTCGACCGTGCGGATGCCGGTGATGCGGTGGCGCGTCGTCTGCGCCTTGGCGGACGTGATGCTGACCTTCTGGCCGACGAGCGCATTCAGCAGCGTCGACTTGCCGACGTTCGGGCGGCCGACGATCGCGATCAGCCCGCAACGGGTGGTGACTTCGGCGGAATCGCCGCTGCCGGTGTCGGCGGTGCCGGCGTCGCCAGTGCCGGTGTCGCCGTCGTCTTCGGCAGGTGTTTCGGGGATGTCGATCATGCGGGGAACCAGGAGGGTCGTCGGGGGGCGTCAGGAACGCAGCGCGCTGCCGGGCTTGTCGTTCGCCTTCAGCGCGACCAGCATGCCGCGCGCGGCTTCCTGCTCGGCGGCGCGGCGCGAGCGGCCCTCGCCGGTTTCGGTCAGGGCGAGGGCCGGGACGGCGCACTCGACTTCGAAGGTCTGCGCGTGCGCCTGCCCGCGGGTGGCAACGATGCGGTAGGCCGGCACCGGCAGGCGGCGCGCCTGCAGCCACTCCTGCAATTCGGTCTTCGCGTCTTTCGACCAGTTGTCCAGATCGGTCGTCTCGATGACTTCGCCGAACAGCCGCTGCACCAGCGCCTGTGCGGCCTCGAAACCGCCATCGCGGTAGGCGGCACCGATCACGGCTTCGAGTGCGTCGGCGAGGATCGACGGCCGCTGCGCGCCGCCGCCGCGTGCTTCGCCATCGCTCAGGCGCAGCACCTCCGGCAAGCCGATCAGCAGTGCGACCTTGTGCAAGCTGTCTTCGCGCACCAGGTGCGCCCGCACGCGGGTCAGGTCGCCTTCGTCGGAGCCGGCGAAGCGCTCGAACAGCAGGTCGCTGATCGCCAGGCTCAGCACCACGTCGCCGAGGAATTCGAGCCGTTCGTTGTGATCGACCCCGAAGCTGCGGTGCGTGACCGCGCGCGTCAGCAGGTCCGGCTGGGTGAAGCGGTAGCCCAGGCGGTTCTGCAGGGCGGTCAGTCGGGCATCCACGCGCGAAGCCGGTTGGTGACGAAAGAGCGGACGCGAGAGCGCGGGTCGGGGCGAACCCTTACCGCGAGCGGCCTTCGTACTTGAGCAGCAGGAAGACCGGCGACATCAGCTCGATCTCCTTGTTGTAGGCGAAGGCGATCACGACCTTGTCGTTGACCTTCGTGATCTCCAGGTCCTTGCCGCCGATCGAGACGATCGAGTACTCGATGTCCTTCTGGCGATCGAAGGCGGTGCGGATTTCAGGCACGGTGGAGGCACCGCTCATCGCGATCTTCTCGACCGTGCGCTTGATCGTGAAGTACTCGTTGAGGGTCGGCAGCACCTTCAGGCCGAGGAGCGAGACGATGCCGATCAGGATGGCCCAGAACATCAGGCCGAACAACGTGACCCCGCGTTGCGGCCCGCGCCGGTGGACAGGTTGCCGCACCTGGTCGCGAGATTCGATCGTCCGAAGTTCCATCGTCATTTACCTGTTGCTCCCACTCAATTGAACGAACCGACGCGCTTGAGATTGCCGAAATTCATCCAGACAAAGAAGGCCTTGCCCACGATGTTCTGGTCGGGCACGAAGCCCCAGAAACGCGAGTCCTGCGAATTGTCGCGGTTGTCGCCCATCATGAAGTAGTGGCCCGGAGGCACCTTGCAGCGCACGCCTTCCGCACTGTAGCGGCAGTTTTCCTTGAAGGGAAACTCGAACAGCGGCGCGGCCGAACTCGGCAGCTTGGTGTCGACCAGGATCCGGTGCGTGGCCGGGCCGAGCTTCTCGGTGTATTGCGGCGCGAACCGCACGGCATCCTCGTCGTAGAACGGTTCCAGCGGCTGCGTGTCGGCGAGCTTCCCGTTCACGTACAGATGCTGGTTCAGGTAGTCGATCTGGTCGCCCGGCACGCCGACCACGCGCTTGATGTAGTCGATGCTCGGGTTGGCGGGGTAGCGGAACACCATCACGTCGCCGCGCTGCGGGTCGTTGATCTGGATGATCTTCTTGTTGATCACCGGCAGCCGGATGCCGTAGTGGTACTTGTTCACCAGGATCAGGTCGCCGATCAGCAGCGTCGGCACCATCGAACCCGACGGGATCTTGAACGGCTCGAACAGGAACGAGCGCAACAGGAACACGACGAGGATCACCGGGAACAGACCGGCGGTCCAGTCGAGCCACCACGGCTGCATCAGCAAGGTGTCGCGGGCCTGGGCGACGTTGTCGTCGACCTTTGCGATGCCCTGCGCGGTCAGCCGCTCGCGACGTTCGGCATCCTGGCGATCAAGCGTGGCGGCCGCCGCCGCGCGGCGCGGCGCGAAGTGGAAGCGCTCGGCCAGCCAGTAGGCCAGCGTCGCCACCGTCAGGATGAACAGCAGCAGCGAGAAGTTGCCCGTCCACTTGCCGAGGTACCAGCCGCCCAGATACACCACCAGGGCGCCGTAGAGCACGCCGGTCAGAGAACCCATCAGTGAGCCCATCAATCGTCCACTTGGAGGATGGCGAGAAACGCTTCCTGGGGCACCTCGACGGAGCCGATCTGCTTCATGCGTTTCTTGCCGGCCTTTTGTTTTTCGAGAAGCTTGCGCTTGCGCGAGACGTCGCCGCCATAACACTTGGCGAGAACGTTCTTTCGCAGCGCCTTGATTGTCTCACGCGCAATGATGTTGGCCCCGACGGCGGCCTGGATCGCCACGTCGTACATCTGACGGGAGATCAGCTCGCGCATCTTGGCCACCACCGCGCGGCTGCGGTACGCGCTCTGGGTGCGGTGCACGATGATCGACAGCGCGTCGACCTTGTCGCCGTTGAGCAGGATGTCGACCTTGACGACGTCGGCCGCCCGGTATTCCTTGAACTCGTAGTCCATCGACGCGTAGCCGCGCGACACCGACTTCAGCTTGTCGAAGAAGTCCAGCACGATCTCGGCCAGCGGCATTTCATAGGTCAGCATGACCTGGCGGCCGTGGTACGCCATGTTGATCTGGTTGCCGCGCTTCAGGTTGGCCAGCGTCATCACCGGGCCGACGTAGTCCTGCGGCATGTAGAGGTGCACCGTCACGATCGGCTCGCGGATCTCGTTGATGCGGCCGAGGTCGGGCATCTTCGACGGGTTCTCGACCTGGATCACGGTCTTGTCGCCCAGCTCGACTTCGTAGACGACGCTCGGCGCGGTGGTGATGAGGTCCTGGTCGAACTCGCGCTCGAGCCGCTCCTGGACGATCTCCATGTGCAGCAACCCGAGGAAGCCGCAGCGGAAGCCGAAGCCGAGCGCCTGGCTCACCTCGGGCTCGTAGCGCAGCGACGAATCGTTCAGCTTCAGCTTCTCGAGCGCATCGCGCAGCTGGTCGTACTCGCTGGCTTCGGTGGGGTAGAGGCCTGCGAACACCTGCGGCTGGATTTCCTTGAAGCCGGGCAAGGCCTCGCTGGCCGGCCCGGCGTTGTTCGGCAGCTTCTTCTCGAGCGTGATGGTGTCGCCGACCTTGGCCGCCTGCAGCTCCTTGATGCCGGCGATCACGAAGCCGACCTCGCCGGCGCGCAACGCATCGCGCGCCAGCGACTTCGGCGTGAACACGCCCAGCTGCTCGGCGGCGTAGGCGGCCTCGGTGGCCATCATCTTGAAGCGCTCGCCCTTCTTCAGCTCGCCGTCGACCACGCGCACCAGCATCACGACGCCGACGTAGTTGTCGAACCACGAGTCGATGATCATCGCGCGCAGCGGCGCATCGGGGTTGCCCTGGGGCGGCGGCATGCGGGTGATCACCGCCTCGAGGATGTCGTCGATGCCCTCGCCGGTCTTGGCGCTGCACGGGATCGCGTCGGTCGCGTCGATGCCGATCACGTCCTCGATCTCGTCCTTCGCGCGCTGCGGATCGGCCTGCGGCAGGTCCATCTTGTTCAGCACCGGGATCACGTGCACGCCGAGTTCGATCGCGGTGTAGCAGTTGGCGACGGTCTGCGCCTCGACCCCCTGGCTCGCGTCGACCACCAGCAGCGCGCCTTCGCAGGCGGACAGCGAGCGGCTCACTTCATACGAGAAGTCGACGTGCCCCGGCGTGTCGATCAGGTTGAGCTGGTAGGTCTTGCCGTTGCGCGCCTGGTAGGTGAGCGCAGCGGTCTGCGCCTTGATCGTGATGCCGCGCTCGCGCTCGATGTCCATCGAGTCCAGCACCTGCGCTTCCATCTCGCGATCACTCAGCCCGCCGCAACGCTGGATCAGCCGGTCGGCCAGCGTCGACTTGCCGTGGTCGATGTGGGCAATGATGGAAAAATTTCGGATGTGATCCATTGAACGATTCCACTGCGTCGCTGTTCGACGCTGCAACGGCCGCGCCGCTGCGTTGATGGCTCATGACGTGTGCGTTGTCGTGTGACACGCGCGCTCGACATGATGGGTCGAAGACCCGGGCCGTGAACAAAAAAAAGGCACGTCGAAGAACTGACGCGCCTTCCAACAAAACGTATGGCAACTGCTTGTTGGGCCTTCATTGTAGCCAAAAGCACCCCGCCGGAAACCGCGCCGTTGCTTGATTTCTTGTCGTTGCAGGTCTCCAACAGCAAAATCTTTCCACAACTTATCCACAAAGCCTTGTGGGTAGCTTGGGGATAGTTTCAGACGCCGCTACTCGTTGACCGGATTGGCAATAAAGCCGAGACGCGAGGGCCGAATTGTAGCCAAAAGCACGCTGAATTGGCACGCTCTGACCAGATGATGCGTGCGCACACTCACTTTTCGACAATCGCCTCGAATTTGTCTTGCCGGAAGTTCTTGCTGCAGATCCCACATTGCGGAAGAAGCAGGGCAATCCCCGCGCCGGCAGTCGGATATCCGCGCTGTCACTTCAGCACCGGGATCCTCAGGAACTGCGCCCAGTCGCCACGCAGCACCGTGACCGGCAACGACTTGTTCTTGTCGAGCCTGGACACCACGGTCTCGAACTGCTTCACGTCGGTGACGTCGGCCGTGCCGACCGCCACGATCACATCACCGGCCTTCAGACCAGCCGCCTCGGCACCGCCGGTCACCGCGCTCACGCGCACGCCGTTCGCGCCGCGCAGCGACTGGCGCTCCGCATCGGTGAGGTTCGCGACGCTCAAGCCCCAGACCTTCGCCGCACCGGCGGCGCGCGGCTCGACCGGCGCCTCCGGCCGTTCGGTCGCCGCAGCAGCGACCTGCGGATTCAGCTCGGCGAGGCTCGCCTTGAAATCGAGCAGCTTGCCGCGCCGGTTGCATTGCAGCGTGATCGCGGTGCCCGGCTTCAGCGCGCCCAGCGTGCGCCGCAGGTCGACAGCACCGTCGACCACCCTGCCGTTGACGCTGATCACGACGTCGCCCGGCTGGATGCCCGCCTTGTCGGCCGGCGTGCCGCTGACGACCTGGCGCACGAACGCGCCCTTGGCCTTGCCCTTCGCGAGCCCGTACTCTTCGGCCAGTTCGCGCGGCACGTCGATCGGCTGGATGCCGAGGTAGCCGCGCACGACACGGCCGGTGGCCTTCAGCTGGTCGGCCACCCGCATCGCCTCGTCGATCGGGATCGCGAACGAGATACCGACGAAGCTGCCGACGGGGCTGAGGATCTGCGAGTTGATGCCGACCGCCTCGCCGCGGATGTTCAGCAGCGGCCCGCCGGAGTTGCCCGGGTTCACCGCCACGTCCGTCTGGATGAACGGCACATCGGAGCCGGTCTCGCGCTGCTTGGCACTGACGATGCCGGCGGTCACGGTGCTCTCGAGCCCGAACGGCGAGCCGATCGCGAGCACCCATTCGCCGACGCGCAGCCGCCCCGCATCGCCGATCTTCAGCGACGGCAGGCCGGTGGCATCGATCTTCACCAGCGCGACATCGGTGCGCTCATCGGCGCCGATGATCTTCGCCTTGAACTCGCGCTTGTCGGTCAGCGTGACGTAGACCTCGGTCGCGCCTTCGACCACATGCGCGTTGGTCATCACGTACCCATCGGCGCTGAGAATGAAGCCGGAGCCTTCGCCGCGCGGCACCTCTTCGCCAGGCTGCTGCGGCACGGCCGGTGCACGGCGGCGGAACGGCCCGCGCGGCGAATCGGTCGCGCGCTCGGTGGTGCGGATGTTGACGACGGCCGGGCTGGCGCGCTCGACCAAGTCGGCAAAGTCGGGCAGCAGCTGCGTCTGTGCGGGGAGTTGTGCCTGCATCGGGGCCTGCACCGGGGTTTGCGCCGCGGTTTGCGCACCGACTGGCGGTGCCAGCCAGAAGATCGCGCCCAGCCCGACCGCCGCCACACGCATCCGCAGCGCGTTCTCCGGTGCACACCGGCGTTGATCGATCACAACTTGCATGCCGAGCACCCCCTCGATACACCCACACGGCCGCCGCGTGCAGCCGCACGCCGGCAGGCTACTTCTTGCGTTCCAGCCCCGCCGCGAACGCACGCAGCGTCGCGGTCGGCACGTCACCCATCACGGTCACCCACCAGTCGCCATGCCGGCGCATCATCGTCTGGGTCGCACCGATCAGGGTCGACATCGGACGCTGGTGCCGTTCGGCGTTGTAGGGCTCGATGAAGACCGACACGAAGGTCAGCCCGTCGGAATAGACCGCCTGCAGCACCGGCTCGGTGGCGCCGCGGATACGCAGTGCACCGTCGAACGGCCGTTTGACGCAGCTGACCTGCGTGAAGCCGGGAATGCCGTGGTTCAGCGACCAGCCCTCGGATTCGAGCTTGGCCGGCGTGACGGGCGGCCGCACGATGCGGTAGCCGTCGAGCTTGCGCAGCGGCTGCGTGATCAGTTCCGCCTGCGGCTTGACGTTGATGCTGACGTCGGAGAACGCCGACGACTCCAGCACCTCGGCTTGTTCGCCCAGAACCTCGGTGCGCAGCAGCAGGCCGGTGTTCTTCTCGGCCCACAGGCGGTAGCCGAAGCGATGCGCATCCTTGGCGCGCAGCTGCAGCACGTTGGCCTCGTGACCGGCGACGCGCTCGACGCCCATCGGCTTGAGTTCGTAGAAGTCGGTCACGTGCTGTGCACCGGCCTGCAGCAACGCCGGGAACGAGCTCATCGAATCGCGCTGCTCGACCATCGCGACGCGGCTTTGCGGCCACACCGTGTGGACGACGTCGTTCTGGCGCAGCACGTTGCGCATCTGGCCTTCGAGCGAGTCGATGCGCTCGTACTGGTTGCGGCCGTCGCAGAAATGCGCAATGCGCGAACTCGCCACCGTGCCGCCCGCGCTGACCACCACCGTGCCCTGGAAGTTGCGCTTGTTCGCCGCGTCGGTGATGCGCGTCAGCCAGGCCTGGGTTTCGCGCGCCTCGATCAGCGGGTCGCCGCCGACCAGCGCGCCCTGCGCCCGGCTGGCCGGGGCAAAGGCGACGAATGCACAACTCACCATCAACGCGGACAGGCGCAGCAGCATGGGTCGGTATATCTCGGTCAGCGGGCGGGGGCTTCGGCTGCGGCGTTGCGCAGGAAGCCCGAGGGCACGCCCGGGGCGGAACTGCCGCCGAACTTCTTGTGCACCGACAGGTATTCGTCGAGGCGTGCATCGCGGATCAGCTGGCCGTTCAGCCGCACCGGCTCGCTGTCCTGCGCGACGCTGACCGCGCGCAGCGGCGACGGCACCACGGCGACCGCGGATGCGGCACCCGATTGGGCGACGGTCGCCGGGTTGCCACCGAAGGGCAGCGAACCGGGCACCGAGGTGGCGACCAGCGCACCGGCCACCACGACGAAACCGGCGGCCACCGCCACCGGCGTGCGCCAGCCGCGGCGCGAGCCTCCGGCCGCTACCGCGACCGCAGGCAGTTCGACGGGTGCCGGCAACTCGGCCGGCGCCAGCACCACCGGCTCGTCGGCCAGGCGCGCACGCAGCCGGGCGAGGAAGGCGCAGTCGCGATCGACCGGCGACGCCAGGTCTTCGGACCGCATCACGTCGCCGATCAATGCGTAGGCATGCCACTGGGCGCGGGCGTGCGGATCCTCTCGCCACTGCGCGCACGCACGCGCGCCCGCATCGGACCCGAGTTCCCCGTCGACCAGGGCCGACAAGCCCTCCATCGACGCACTGCCTTCAGACGACTGTGACATTTCCAGCTCCAGCATTCATGTTCAGCACGTGACCCGACCGCCTCACCAGCGGTCGCCTTCCCGGGTGTCCAGCAACGGACGCAGTTTCAGCGCAATCGCCTCGCGCGCACGGAAAATGCGCGATCTGACGGTGCCGATCGGGCAATTCATCACTTCGGCAATCTCTTCGTAGCTCAGGCCCTCGATTTCGCGCAGCGTGATCGCCTGGCGAAGATCTTCAGACAGCGCATCGATCGAAGCGTTCACTGTCGCCGCGATTTCTTTCGAGGCCAGCAGCGCTTCGGGCGTTTCGCCGTTGGTTAGTTCATTTTCGACCCGGGAAGTTTCGTCGTCCTCGTCCCGCGAAGCGCGTGCGGATTCCGTCACGATCGGGTCGCGCTTCATCTCGACCAGCGCCTTCTTCGCGGCATTGACCGCGATCCGGTACAGCCAGGTGTAGAACGCGCTCTCGCCGCGGAACTGCGGGATCGCCCGGTAGGCGCGGATGAAGGTCTCCTGGGCGATGTCCTGCACCAGGTCGGTGTCGCGCACCATGCGGCCGATCAGCCGTTCGATGCGGCGCTGGTACTTGACGACCAGCATCTCGAACGCCTTGACGTCGCCGCGCTTGATGCGCTCGATCAACGGGGCGTCAGCGTCCGGCGTGGTCATGCTCATGGCCGGACGTCCTGGCCGAAGGCCTCAGGCATCGCCGTCGGCCGTGCCGTGAACAGCGTGCTGCGCAGGCGGTGCCAGTCGTGCTCGAGCCCCGGGCGCTGCACCGGCAGCCAGCGCGAGGCCGGCCAGCGGTGCACCTTGCGATCCGGCACGAACTTCAGCAGCAGCCAGTGGCCGCCATCGATGGCCACCTGCAGCGATCCGGCCGACGGCTCTCCCGTGGCCCAGCCCAGGTGCCATTGCCCGCCGTCCCAGCGCAGCACGAAAACCGGCAACCGGGCGAGGGACATCAACGATGCGGTGGCGGCCACGCAGGCCAGCAGCAGAAAGCCGCATGCCGCCGACGACAGCGACCGCTCGGTGGTCGTCCACCACGCGATGGCACAGCTCCAGACGAGCAGCCCCGACATGGCGAGGCCGCCGCGCCAGGCGCCGAAGCGGGACACGGTGAGCTGGAACTCGGCTGGCGCGTGCATGCCGGGCGCGGATCGGACCGGTCAGACGCGCTTGAAGACCAAGGTGCCGTTGGTGCCGCCGAAACCGAAGTTGTTCTTCACCGCGTACTCCATCTTCAGGTCACGCGCGGTGTTGGCGCAGTAATCCAGGTCGCATTCAGGATCCTGGTTGAAGATGTTGATCGTCGGCGGCGCCACCTGGTGGTGCAGCGCGAGCGTCGTGAACACCGACTCGATGCCGCCGGCGCCACCCAGCAGGTGGCCGGTCATCGACTTGGTCGAGCTGACGACCAGCTTCTTCGCATGGTCGCCGTAGGCCAGCTTGATGGCGTTGCTCTCGTTCAGGTCGCCGAGCGGCGTTGACGTGCCGTGCGCGTTCAGGTACTGCACCTGGTCGGCATTGAGACCCGCATTGCGCAGCGCCGCCTTCATCGAGCGCTTGGGCCCGTCGACACTCGGCGCCGTCATGTGGAAGGCATCCGCACCCATGCCGAAGCCGACCAGCTCCGCATAGATCTTCGCGCCGCGCTTCTTCGCGTGTTCGTATTCCTCCAGCACCACGACGCCGGCGCCTTCGCCGAGCACGAAGCCGTCGCGGTCCTTGTCCCAGGGACGCGAGGCGGTGGCCGGATCGTCGTTGCGCGTCGACAGCGCGCGCGCTGCCGCGAACCCGCCGATGCCCAGCGGCGACACCGTCGATTCGGCACCGCCGGCGATCATCACGTCGGCATCGCCGTACTCGATCAGGCGACCGGCTTCGCCGATGCAGTGCAGGCCGGTGGTGCAGGCGGTGACGATCGCGAGGTTCGGTCCCTGGAAACCGAACTTGATCGACACATGGCCCGAGATCATGTTGATGATCGACGCCGGCACGAAGAACGGCGACACGCGGCGCGGACCGCGTTCGACCAGCTCGGCATGCGTCTCCTCGATCATCGGCAGGCCGCCGATGCCCGAGCCGACCAGGCAGCCGATGCGCTCGGCCTCGTCTTCGCTCAGCGCGTCGCCGGTGGGCAGCCCGGCATCCTTCACCGCCTGCATCGATGCAGCCAGGCCGTAGTGGATGAAGGTGTCCATGTGCCTGGCTTCCTTGGCGGGGAAGTAATCCTCCACCTTGAAGCCCTTCACTTCGCCCGCGAAATGGCAGGCGAACGGCGACGCATCGAACTTGGTGATGGTCGCGATGCCGGAGCGCCCGGCCACGATGTTGGCCCACCCCTCAGCGACCGTGTTGCCCACGGGACTGATGAGGCCGAGCCCGGTGATGACGACGCGGCGACGGCTCATGCGATGCTGCTCGGTTGGGAACGAAGGCTCAGGCCTTCTGGTGCTTGACGGCGTAGTCGATCGCCAGCTGCACGGTGGTGATCTTCTCGGCTTCTTCGTCGGGGATCTCGATGCCGAACTCGTCTTCGAGGGCCATCACCAGTTCCACGGTGTCGAGCGAATCAGCGCCCAGGTCTGCCACGAAAGCCTTCTCGTTGGACACATCGGCTTCCGGAACGCCCAGTTGTTCCGCGATGATTTTCTTCACACGTGCTTCGATATCGCTCATGACTCCTCCAAGAGGGTTTGCTGAAACAGCCCGAGATTCTAAGGCTTGCAGGGTGTCGGCTCTAAGTCAGGCCATCACGCTGCAAACCAGGTTCCGGTCGGGGCCTTCCGGTCGGTAGGTGGTTCGAGGTCGATGCGTTCGACGCCGTTCGGCGTCGATGGCGTCAGTTCATGAACATGCCGCCATTGACATGCAACTCCGTGCCGGTGATGTAGCCGGCCTGGGCCGACGCCAGGAAGCTCACCGCATGCGCGATGTCGCTCGCCTGGCCGAGTCGACCCAGCGGGATCTGCGCCATCAGCGACGCGGTCTGCTGTTCGGAGAGCTCGCTGGTCATGTCGGTCTGGATGAAGCCCGGCGCAACGCAGTTGACGGTGATGCCGCGGCTGCCGAGTTCGCGCGCCAGCGCACGCGTCATGCCGGCCACCCCGGCCTTCGAGGCCGCGTAGTTGGCCTGGCCGGCATTGCCGCTCGCACCGACGACCGAGGTGATGTTGATGATGCGGCCGAAGCGCTGCTTCATCATCGGGCGGATCACCGCCCGGCTGACGCGGAACACCGCCTTCAGGTTGGTGTCGATCACCGCGTCCCAGTCGTCGTCTTTCATGCGCATCGACAAGGTGTCGCGCGTGATGCCGGCGTTGTTGACGAGGATCTGCAGGCCGCCGTGCTCCTTAACGATGGCGTCGATCGCCGCTTCGATGCCGGGGCCGTCGTTGACGTTCAGGCACAGGCCGCGGCTGCCGGGAAAGGCCGACAGCGCCGCGCCGATCGCGTCGGCACCGGCCGGCGTCGTCGCGGTGCCGATGACCTTGGCGCCCTGGGCTGCCAGCGCCAACGCGATGGCGCGGCCGATGCCGCGCGAGGCGCCGGTCACCAGCGCGACCTGCCCGGCCAGCGCCGATGCGTTCTGGGAATCACTCATGCCAGCAGGCCTTTCGCTTCCAGCAGCGTGGCCGGATCGTGGATCGCGGCCGTGACCGCATCGGCGTCGATGCGGCGGATCGTGCTGGCCAGGACCTTGCCCGGCCCGCACTCGAAGATGTGGCGGATGCCGCGCGCACGGATCGCCTGCACGACCTCGACCCAGCGCACCGGGCCGAAGGCCTGGCGCACCAGCGCGTCGCGGATCGCAGCGGGATCGTCCTGCACCGCGACGTCGATGTTGTTGACGAGCGGGATGCGCGGCGCGTTCAGCACCAGGCCGGCCAGCTGCGCCTTCAACTGCTCGGCAGCCGGGCGCATCAGGCTCGAATGGAACGGCGCCGACACCGACAACGGCAGCGCGCGCTTCGCGCCCTTGTCCTTCAGCAGGCTGCACGCGAATTCGACCCCGGCCTTGGTGCCGGCGATCACCGTCTGCTTCGGGTCGTTGAAATTGGCGGCCTCGACGACCTCGCCGGACGCCGCCACGGCTTCGGCGCAACCGGCGCGCACGACATCGGCATCGAGCCCGAGGATGGCCGCCATGCCGCCGGCACCGACCGGCACCGCCTGCTGCATGGCCTGCGCACGAAAGCGCACCAGCGGCAACGCATCGGACAGGCCGATGACGCCGGCCGCGACCAGCGCCGCGTACTCGCCCAGCGAATGACCCGCCACCGCCGCAGGCTGCAGCCCGGTCTCGGCGAGCCAGGCCCGCAGGCAGGCGACGCCGGCGGTCAGCATCACCGGCTGGGTGTTCTCGGTCAGGTCGAGCGATTCCTTCGGGCCGGCGTGGATCAGCTGGCCCACATCGACGCCGAGGGCGCTCGACGCTTCGGCCAGCGTGTCGCGCACCGCGGGGTGGTCGCCCCAGGCGTCGAGCATGCCGACGGCTTGCGAACCCTGGCCGGGAAAGACGAATGCGAACGAAGTCATGTCAGCGCCTTGTAGTCGCGGCAACGAAGAGAAAACTGGACAGATCGCGGACGGTTGCTGGGCGCGTGCTCAGTAGTCGAACAGCACCGCGCCCCAGGTGAACCCGCCGCCGACGCCTTCGAGCATCACGGTGTCGCCGCGTTTCACCGTGCCGGCGCGCACCGCGACGTCGAGTGCCAGCGGGATCGAGGCGGCGGACGTGTTGCCGTGTTCGTCCACCGTCGCGATCAGCTTGTCCAGCGGCAACTTCAGCTTCCTGGCCGTGCCCTGCATGATGCGGATGTTGGCCTGGTGCGGGACCAGCCAGTCGATGTCGGCCTCGGTGCGGCCGGCCTTCGCAAGCACCGAGCGCGCCACGTCTTCGAGCACGCCGACGGCGAGCTTGAAGACGGCCGGGCCGTCCATCTTCAGCAGCGGGTCGCCGGTGATCTTGCCGCCGGACACGGTGCCGGGCGTGCAGAGGATGTCGGCGTGGCGGCCGTCGGCATGCAGCTCGCTCGAGAGGATGCCGGGCGTGTCGCTCGCCTCCAGCACCACGGCGCCGGCGCCGTCGCCGAACAGCACGCAGGTGGTGCGGTCGTTGAAATCGAGCAGGCGCGAGAAGATCTCCGCGCCGATCACCAGCGCCTTGCTGGCCGCCCCGGTGCGGATCATCGAGTCGGCCACCGTCAGCGCATAGACGAAGCCGGAGCACACCGCCTGCACGTCGAAGGCCGCACAGCCGGCGATGCCGAGCTTGCGCTGCACGATGGTGGCAGTCGACGGGAAGACCATGTCGGGCGTCGAGGTCGCGACGATGATCAGGTCGATCTGCGACGCGGCGATGCCGGCCGCCTCGAGCGCATGCCGCGCGGCCGGCAGGGCCAGGTCGCTGCACGGCACGTCGGGCTCGGCGAAGTGGCGCGCACGGATGCCGGTGCGCGCGACGATCCACTCATCGGAAGTCTCGACACCCTTGGCGGCCAGTTCAAGGGCCAGGGCTTCGTTGGTCAGGCGCTTCGGCGGCAGGTAACTGCCGGTGCCGGTGATGCGCGAATAGCGGGTCGCAGAAGGTTGGGTCATGCAGCGAGGGCGGCACCGTCGGGCGTTGCACCGCCTGCACTTGCAGGGGTGGGCAAGGCATGCAGCGAATCGCGAATCCGGTCGTGCACCCGATCCAGCAAGTGATTGCGGGCCGCATCATAAGCCCGATTCAAGGCCTGCTCGAACGCATAGGCATCGGACGACCCGTGCGCCTTGAACACCAGGCCGCGCAGGCCGAGCAGCGCGCCGCCGCTGTAGCGGCGGTGGTCGACCCGGTGCTTGAAGTGGTTCAGCACCGGCAGCGCCACCAGCGCGGCCATCTTCGTGAAGATGTTGCGCGTGAATTCCTGCTTGATGAAGTTCGACAGCATCGACGCGAGGCCTTCGGCGGTCTTCAGCGCGACATTGCCGACGAAGCCGTCGCAGACGACGATGTCGGTCGTGCCCTTGAAGATGTCGTTGCCTTCGACGTTGCCGTGGAAGTTGACGTGGCCGCCTTCGGCCGCGGCGCGCAGCAACTCGCCGGCGCGCTTGATCGTCTCGTTGCCCTTGATGACTTCCTCGCCGATGTTCAGCAGGCCGACGCTCGGGTTTTCCTTGCCGTCGACCGCCGCGACCAGCGCGCTGCCCATCACCGCGAACTGCAGCAGGTGTTCGGCGCTGCAGTCCACGTTGGCACCGAGATCGAGCACGGTGGTGTAGCCGTCTTTCTGGTTGGGCATCACCGCGGCGATGGCCGGGCGGTCGATGCCCTCGAGCGTCTTCAGCAGGTAGCGCGCGACAGCCATCAGCGCACCGGTGTTGCCGGCGGACACGCAGGCATGGGCGCGCGGCGCCTGGCCGTCGGCAGCGGACTTGAGCTGCGTCAACGCAACGCGCAACGACGAATCCTTCTTGCGGCGCAGCGCCACCTCGACCGCGTCATCCATCTCGACGACCTCGGTCGCCACCACGACATGGCAGCGCTCCCATCCGGCCGCCGGCGCGAGGGCCTCGGCACGACCGACCAGCACGACCTCGGCCAGCGGGTGGGCGGCGAGGAAGGCACGGCAGGCGGGCAGCGTGACGGAAGGACCGTGATCGCCGCCCATGCAGTCGACGGACAGGCGGATGACATCGGTCGCGGCGGGCGGCGACATCGGGTTCATGGACACAGGAGCGGCGGCGAAAGGTACGGCAGCGGACTCAGGCAGCGACCGCCGGAGCAGCCGCCGCCAGAAACACAAACGCCCGGCGCTGCGTCGGGCCGCAGGCCGGGTCGGTGCAAGGTCTCGCAGGTTTCACGCATCTGGCCTTGACCGCGACGGTGCGCGAACAGGCGGAACTGCGCGACAAGCGACTCAGGCGTCAGCCTTGGTCTTCAGGACCTTGCGCCCACGGTAGAAACCGGTGGGGCTGATGTGGTGACGCAGGTGCGTTTCACCGGTGGTCTGCTCGATCGCCGTGCCCGGGTTGGTCAGGGCATTGTGCGCACGGTGCATACCGCGCTTCGAGGGCGACTTCTTGTTTTGCTGAACGGCCATGAAAATTCTCCTTGAGCCTGAGGCCCTTGCAGGTCTCGGTAAACATCCCCACACCCTCTCAGGAGCCAGGCGGATGGCGCTGAAGCCTCCAGGATCATCCGGGAACGCAATCAACGCTTTGACGAAAAAGCCTGCGATTCTAGCATGGCCTCCCAGCCCCGGATCAATTGGGCAGCTGTCCGCGCTTCAGGGCGGCCAGCGCGGCGAACGGATGGGCCTCTTTTTCGGCGGCCACCTCTTCGTCGGAGACCGGCACCTCCAGCGGCTGCGGACAGTGCGCGTGGCGCGGCACGATCGGCAGCGCCAGCAGCAGTTCGTCTTCCACCAGCGTGAGCAGGTCCAGCTCGCGGGTCAGCGCCAGCACATCGTGCTCGCTGTCGGCATCCAGCACCGCGGCCGCGTCTTCGCCGGCGACGAACTGGAACGAACTCTCGATGGCCAGCGGCGCAGTCATCGCCGACAGGCAGCGCTGGCACTGCAAGGTCACGGTGGTTTCGGCCGTCAGATGCAGCCAGGTCTCGGCGGCGGCGCCGGGCGCCGCGCGACGCTCGCCCTGGGCGACCCAGGTGACATCGGCACGGCTTTCAGGCAGCACACTCTGCTTCAGGCGCACCAGATCGTCTTGCGGCCAGCGGCCTTCGAGGTGGACGGACTCCTGGGCGAAAGCCTCGACTTCCAGGTGACGGGGATCATTGACGCGGGACTTCATCCGCCCAGTGTACGGGCGCACGCGATGGGAGAATCCGTGCCATGACCTCACGCCCCTCGTTGATCCTCGGTTCCACCTCGCGCTACCGGCGCGAACTCCTCGAACGGCTGCGCCTGCCGTTCGAGGTGCGCTCGCCCGAGGTCGATGAAACGCCGCGGGACGGCGAAGCACCGGCCGCGCTGGCCCTGCGGCTGGCCCTCGCAAAGGCCCACGCGGTCGCGGCGCAGGCGCCGGACGCGGTCGTGATCGGCTCCGACCAGGTCGCCGACCTCGACGGCACGCCGATCGGCAAGCCCGGCAGCCACGAGCGCGCAGTCGCGCAGCTGCGCTCGATGCGCGGCAAGTCGATCGTGTTCCAGACCGCCGTCGCCGTGGTGTGCCGGCAGACCGGCTTCGAAGCCTCGGCACTGGTGCCGGTGCAGGTGCGTTTTCGCGAGCTGTCGGATGGCGAGATCGAGCATTACCTGCGCGCAGAGCAGCCGTACGACTGCGCCGGCAGCGCCAAGTCGGAAGGCCTCGGCATCGCGCTGCTGACCGCGATCGAGTCCGACGATCCGACGGCGTTGATCGGCCTGCCGCTGATCCGCACGGCCGAGTTGCTGCGCCAGGCCGGCATCGACCCGCTCGCGGCCTGATCGATGATGACGCCCGGCCGGCTTTTCCTGGTGCCGAACACGCTGGACTTCGGCGTCTCGGCCGACAGCGACCTGCGCGAGGTGCTGCCCGCCGGCGTGCTGCGCACCGCCGCGGGCCTGAGCCACTGGGTCGCCGAGAACGCGAAGACGACGCGCGCCTTCCTGAAACGGGTGGATGCGGTCGAGCCGCTCGCGCGCGCGCTGCAGGAGATCTCGATCGTCGAATTGCCGCGGCCGCCGAAGGGCCGCGACACCGGCGCACCGCCCGACCTGAAACCCCTGCTCGCACCCGCCGTCGCCGGACACGACATCGGGCTGATCTCCGAGGCCGGGTTGCCGGCCATCGCGGACCCGGGCTCGGATCTGGTGCGCGCAGCGCATGCGTTGTCGATCCGCGTCGTGCCGTTGTCGGGCCCGAGTTCGCTGCTGATGGCGCTCGGCGCCAGCGGGCTGAACGGGCAGAGCTTCGCGTTCGTCGGCTATGTGCCGGTCGACGCGATGCAGCGCACGGCCCGCTTGCGCGAGCTGGAATCGGTGTCGCGCAAGTTCCGCCAGACCCAGCTGATGATCGAGACGCCGTACCGCAATGCGTCGTTGCTGGCCGCCCTGCTTGCCGCGCTGAACCCGGACACCCGCCTGTCGGTCAGCTGCGGGCTGACGCTGGCCGGGGCCTGGACGCGCAGCGACACGGTCGCTCGCTGGCGCAGCCAGCCGGCCGAGTTGCCGAGCGACGTGCCGGCGGTGTTCTCGCTGCTGGCCGGGTGATCTGCCGACCGGTCGACCGTCAGGCCTGAGGCGGCGGTGCGACCTTGGCGCCGAACAGCGCCGCGACCTTCTTCTTCGGCTTGATGTTGGGCGACAGCCGCCCGCCGGCGGCCGGCACGGCTGCGGCCTTGCTCTCCCAGGCAGGCTCCCCGGTGGCGCTGGGCTCGTAGGGCTTGTCGAAGAACGGATCGGCCGGCGGACGCGGCGGCGCGTAGCTTCGCTGCGGCCGGGCTTCGCGTGGTTCGCGTGCCTCGCGGGATTCGGCCGGCGCGTCATCCCAGTTGCGTCGCGGCCGCTCGGCGCGGTCGGCCACGCGCGGGCGCGCATCGTCCAGCTCGATCGGCTCGATCTCGATCTTTTTCTTGATCAGCTTCTCGATGTCGGAGACCAGGCGGGTGTCGTCGCGGGTGACCAGCGTCACCGCCAGGCCGGACGCACCGGCACGGCCGGTGCGTCCGATGCGGTGCACGTAATCCTCGGCGTTGAAGGGCACGTCGAAATTGAACACGGCCGGCAGATCGGCGATGTCCAGGCCGCGGGCCGCCACGTCGGTGCAGACCAGCACGTCGACTTCGCCGCGCTTGAAGGCATCGAGCGCCTTCAGGCGCTCGTCCTGCGACTTGTCGCCGTGCAGCGCATTGGTCTTGAGTCCTTCGCGTTCGAGCGAGCGTGCGAGGCGCGCACAGCCGAGCTTGGAGTTGACGAACACGATGGCCTGCTTCAGCTCGCGCTCGACCAGGATCTTGCGGATGGCGGCGCGCTTGTCGTCGGACGACACGCTGTAGAAGCGTTGCTCCACCGTCGACGCGGTGGCGTTCGGCCGGGCCACTTCGACGAGGATCGGATCCTGCAGGTAGCTTTCGGCCAGCTTCTTGATCTCGGTCGAGAAGGTGGCCGAGAACAACAGCGTCTGGCGCTGCTTGGGCAGGTAGCTCAGGATGCGCTGCAGGTCGGGCAGGAAGCCGATGTCGAGCATGCGGTCGGCTTCGTCGAGCACGACGTACTCGACCTGGTTCAGCACCGCGTTCTTCGCCTCGATGTGGTCGAGCAGGCGGCCCGGCGTGGCCACCAGCACCTCGACGCCGGCCTTCAGCTCCAGCGTCTGCGGTTTCATGTCGATGCCGCCATAGACCACTGCCACGCGCAGCTTGGTCTGCGCCGCATAGCCCTTGATGTTGGCCGCCACCTGGTCGGCCAGTTCGCGCGTGGGCGCGATCACCAGTGCCCGCACCGGGTGCCGGGCCGGCGACATGCTGGCGTTTTCATGCCGGAGCATCTTGTGCAACAACGGCAGCGAGAATGCCGCCGTCTTGCCGGTGCCGGTCTGTGCCGCGCCCATCACGTCGCGACCGGCCAGCACGATCGGTATCGCCTTGGCCTGGATCGGCGTCATCGAGGTGTAGCCCTGAGCGGCCACCGCTTGCTGCAGGCTCGGCGCAAGACCGACGCTGTCGAACAAGGGCGGAGGACTCGGCTGACCTTCGCCTGCTGCATCGTTCGACGCGGGATCGGTCTGCGGGCTTGTCATATGTTCAATCATTCCTCAATTATCGTTCTTCTCGAAATAGCGCCTGCCGGTGGCGCCCTTTTGCGGCGCAAAGAAAACAATTTTCCCACGCGTGAGGAAGCGCGAGACGTGGCGGCCAGCCGCTGGCCCGCGTGTAGAATAGTCTGTTCCGCGCACGGCGCTCAACGCCGCCCGAACGCTTGCGATCCAACAATTTTCTTTGGCGTTGTCGAACAACCGACCCACAGCGGTAGCGTAGGTGCCAATGTCCTCGGGGCTGTGCCACACGGGTGCTGGATCGCTCATCGCAACGCTCGCCATCGCCCTTTCACCATACTGAACAAGTCCATGTCAAAAGTCGCCTTGATAACCGGAATCACTGGGCAGGACGGAGCCTATCTGGCCGAATTTCTACTGGCGAAGGGCTATATCGTTCATGGACTGAAGCGCCGGGCGTCCTTGTTCAATACCTCCCGCATCGACCACCTTTACCTGGACCCTCATGAAGCCAGTGTCCGATTCTTCCTGCACCATGGCGACCTGACGGACTCGTCGAACCTGATCCGTATCGTCCAGCAAGTACAACCGGACGAGGTCTATAACTTGGCGGCCCAGAGTCATGTAGCCGTCTCGTTCGAGGTGCCCGAGTACACAGCCGACGCAGATGCGCTCGGCACGCTGCGGATCCTGGAAGCCATCCGCATCGTGGGCCTGAACAAGAAGACCAAGTTCTATCAAGCGTCGACCTCGGAACTCTACGGCAAGGTGCAGGAGACTCCACAGACGGAGAGGACGCCGTTCTATCCGCGCTCCCCGTATGCGGTGGCAAAGATGTACGCCTACTGGATTACGGTCAACTACCGCGAGGCCTACGGTATCTTTGCTTGCAACGGCATCCTCTTCAACCACGAGTCGCCGCTGCGCGGCGAGAACTTCGTCACTCGCAAGATCACCCGCGCCCTGGCTCGCATCAAGCTCGGCCTGCAGGAGCGGCTGTACCTCGGCAACCTCGACGCCAAGCGTGACTGGGGCCATGCTAAGGACTACGTCGAGGCGCAGTGGCTGATGCTGCAGCAACTGGAGCCCGAGGACTTCGTGATCGCAACCGGCAAGCAGTACAGCGTTCGTGAGTTCGTCAATCTGGCCGCCGCCGAGCTCGACATCGCGATCCGCTGGGAAGGCAAGGGCGTCGACGAGAAGGGCTTTGATTCCCGAGGCAACTGCATCGTCAGCGTCGACCCGCGCTACTTCCGCCCCACCGAGGTCGAGACCCTGCTTGGTGATCCGTCCAAGGCCCGCGCCAAGCTCGGATGGTCGCCCAAGGTGAGCTTTGCCGACCTGGTGGCGGAGATGGCCCGCGAAGACCTGCGCTCGGCGCAGCGTGATGAACTCGTTACGCGTCACGGCTACCAGAGCAACGCCTCCCACGAGTGAAGGCAGCGCAATGCTGGGCCGCAATGTGTTGATAGGGCTGGCCGGTTCGGTCTGGTCGGCCGCACTCGGTTTTGCCGTCATCCCGTTCTATCTGCACTACCTGGGCGTCGAGGCCTACGGACTGGTGGGCTTCTTTGCGACCTTGCAGGCAGTAGTGCAGCTGCTGGACATGGGGTTGGCGCCCACCATCAATCGCGAGGTGTCGCGCGCCTCGGCAGAGGGTGACATCAGCCGCACGAGCACCTTGCTGCGCACCCTGGCGCGGGTCTATTGGCTCATCGCAGCCCTGATCGCAGTGGTGATCCTTGGCCTGTCGCTGCCGATCGCCGACCACTGGCTGAAGGCCGAACACTTGTCACCCGCGACCCTGCAACATGCGGTCTCCCTGCTCGGCGTGGTCATTGCGTGCCGCTGGCCCATCGGGCTCTACCAGGGCGTCCTGCTCGGTGCCCAACGGATACCGGCCGCCAGTGCCATCAATATCGCGATGGCGACCCTCGGCGGCGTGGGCGCCGTGACGGTGCTGGCCCTCGTGTCGGCCACCATCGAGGCTTTCTTTGCCTGGCAGGTGACGGTCGGCCTCACCCATGCGATGCTGATGCGCCATGCCGCGTGGAATGCCGTCGGGCGCGAGCCGGGCGCAGCCTTCAGCTGGCCGGAATTGCGGCGCATCTGGCGCTTCTCGGCCAGCATGGGTGGCATTGCCGTCCTCGGCTTGGTGTTCACGCAAATGGACAAGGTCATGCTCAGCCGTATCCTCGATCTGCGCAGCTTCGCCCACTACATGCTGGCTGCCACCGTGGTCAGCGGCCTCTATGTCTTGATAACGCCGATGTTCAACGCGCTCTACCCGCGCTTCACCAGCCTGGCGGCGTTGCGCGACCACGCCGGTACGTTGCGCCTGTACCGGTTGTGCACCCAGGCAGTTGGCTGCGGCCTGTTCCCGCTCGCGATGTTCCTGGTCGTATCCTCCCGCGACCTCATCCTGCTGTGGACCCGCGATGACGCACTCGCGCTCGCCACTGCACCGGTGGTGGCGGTGATGGCGGCCGGCTCGGCCTTGCATGGCGTGATGCACATCCCGCACGCATTGCAGCTGGCCCATGGCGAAACGCGGCTGCCGCTGGCCATCAACGGCATCTTGATCGTGATCATGGTTCCGCTGATCGCCATACTGGCCCTGCACCATGGAGCCCTGGGCGGCGCGATCGCGTGGCTCGTGCTGCATGTGCTGTATGTGGCGCTGGGCGCCTGGCTGACCCATCGCAGGCTGCTCGTGGGGATCCGTTCGCGCTGGCTACTGCGCGACGTCGGAATGCCGTTGGGAATCTCGGGACTGTGCGGCGCCATCGCCCTGTGGGCCGGAGTAGCCCTCCAGTTGACGCACCCGTTGAACATCGTGGTGGGTGTCGTGGCGTCGCTTTGCGCCGCCACGATAGCCGTGCTTGCCTCTTCCAGCCTGCGTGGCGTCGTCCGCCAAAGCCTTTCGTCAGCCTTAGGGACTGGATCGATCGGCTCTGATGCCGAACCCTTGATCGGGAAGTAGAAGAAGACGAGCATGGGAATTCGCCAGCAGCTACTCGCCCGCCTGCCATGGTCCGTTTGGGGGCCGCTCTACCGACTAGTGACCAGCCGGCCGGGTCAGCGCTCTCGGTTCCGCCGGCAGCGGGTCGGCAAACATTCCTATGTCGATCCCAGCGTCCAGGTGGCGGGGTGGCGCAATGTGCGGGTTGGCAGCAACTCCACCCTTTCTGCGCAGTGCTGGCTCAATGTCAACTTTCGGGACGAGAGCACCGAGCGCATCGTGATCGGCGATTTCTGCCACATCGGTCGGCGCAACTTCTTTTCCTGCGGCCCCCGGATCCTAATCGGCGACTACTGCTTCACGGGCATCGACTGCCTGTTCCTCGGAAGCGGGCACGACATCAGTTCGCCGCTCACACCCTACATCGCGTCCGGGCTAAGTGCCGGGGCCGAGATCGAACTCGGCATGAACTGCTGGCTGACCACCTCGGTTACCGTGATGCATGGCGTGCGCATCGGCCGCGGCAGCGTGATCGGCGCACGCTCGGTCGTGACGTGCGATATCCCGCCGTTCAGCGTGGCCGCCGGCAACCCGTGCAAAGTGATCAAGCGCTTCGATTTCGTGCGCCAGAGCTGGATACCGATCGAGCAGTGGTCTGCAGATCTGGAATACCACTTTCCCACCGAAGCCGAGCACCGCGCGCAACTCGCGGCACGCGGCACCGGACTGTCCCCTTCGCTCTTGTCCGCCAGCCCGCGCTTCGGCTGGATCTGACGGCTCCGATCATGACGACATCTCCTCGACTGTCCATCTGCATCGCCACGTTCAAGCGTGGCGACTTCATTGTCCAGACACTGGACTCCATCGTCGGCCAGTTGACTGATGCCGTCGAGCTGCTCGTGGTCGACGGTGCGTCGCCGGACCACACCGAGCAGATCATGCGCGCGTATTGCGAGCGACACCCACGCGTGCGTTACATCCGTGAGGCGGTGAATTCAGGCATCGATGCCGACTATGACAAGGCGGTTGGCTATGCCCGGGGCGAGTATTGCTGGCTGATGACCGACGACGATCTGATGGTCGGCGATGCGGTCGCCCGCGTACTGGCGCACCTGGATGACGTTGATGTCGTCGTCGTGAACTCCGAAGTGCGCAACAAGGATCTGAGTTCGCAGCTGCGCCCGCGCCTGCTGCGCATATCGCACGACAAGCACTTCGACGAACCATCCGGCGAAGCGGTCTTCCGCGAAATGGCGGACTACTTGTCCTTCATCGGCGGTGTCGTGGTCCGTCGGGCTTGGTGGCTCCAGCGGGAACGCACACCGTACTACGGCACATTGTTTGTGCACATCGGTGTGCTGTTCCAGAATCCGCCGGTGACGCGAGTTCAGGCGATCGCAGACCCGCTGCTTATCATCCGCTTCGGCAACGCAATGTGGAGCGCCAGAAGCTTCGAGATCTGGATGTTCAAGTGGCCGACGCTGATCTGGTCGTTCAAGCACTTTTCGCAGGCAGCACGGGCCGCCATCTCTGCACCCATGCCCTACCTCAGCATCAAGCGGCTGCTGTGGTTTCGCGCGATCGGCGGCTACACGGCTGCCGAGTACCGCAAGTTCCTGCTTCCTTGCGGCACGCACCTTTCCCGGCTTTCCGCCGCTGCCATAGCACGCCTTCCAGCCAAGGCGGCCAACTTCTTCTGCGCGCTCTACTACATCATTCGATCGGGAAAAGCCGCAAAAATGGAGTTGTATGACCTTTCGCGCAGCGAGAACGCCACTGCGCTGGCCCGTCGTGCGGCGGCGCTGAGAGGGCTACGGTGAATCCTCGCACCGCCATTGTCACCGGCGTCAGCGGACAGGACGGCAGCTATCTGGCGGAACTGCTGCTCGACCAAGGCTACACGGTCGTCGGGCTCGGCCGTGGCACCGCAGGCGGCCCCC
The DNA here is from genome assembly GCF_012275445.1 of Rhizobacter sp. SG703. GTDB lineage: Bacteria > Pseudomonadota > Gammaproteobacteria > Burkholderiales > Burkholderiaceae_C > Rhizobacter. Next base: position 365,006 of record NZ_JAAZQK010000006.1, read on the forward strand.
GGCACGAGCGGCTGCTGTGGCGCAGCTGCGAGGTCACCGACACGCCGACGCTCGAAGAACTGCTGCGCGAGCATCGTCCCGCGGAGGTCTACAACCTCGCTGCGATGTCATCGGGCGCCGGAATGTTCGACGAAGCCATCCGGCTCGGCGAAGTCAACGGACTGGCCGTCGCAAGGCTCCTGGAGGCCATCCGCAATGTCGAGCCTCGCATCCGCCTGTGCCAGGCATCGAGCAGCGAACTGTTCGGCAACGTGCAGACCTCACCGCAGTCCGAGGACACGCCGCCTCGTCCACGCAGCCCGTATGGTGCGGCCAAGCTCTACGCCGACACCATGGTTCGCATCTACCGCGAACGCTACGGCATGTTCGCTTGCTCGGCCATCCTCTTCAACCACGAGAGCCCACGACGGCGTCTGGAGTTCGTCACCCGCAAGGTGACGCACGCAGCCGCCAGCATCAAGCTGCAGCTCGAGTCCGAACTGACGCTGGGCAGCCTCGAGGCCAGGCGCGACTGGGGCTTCGCAGGCGACTATGTGCGGGCAATGTGGCTCATGCTGCAACACCCGCATGCGCAGGACTACGTGGTCGCCAGCGGACAGACCCATTCGGTGCGGGAGCTGTGCGCTATCGCATTCGGCCACGTCGGACTGGACTACCGCGATTTCGTTCGCGAGAACGGGGACTCTGCGCGTGCACCGGAGGCCGTCGCGCTGGTCGGCGATGCATCCCGTGCCCGCTGTTCGTTGAACTGGTCGCCGCGCGTCAGCTTCCGGCAAATGGTGACCGATATGGTGGATTCGGACCTGAAGACAATTCAAGATCGGTTACTCGAAAAGGCAAGCCAGCAATGATCAACAAGATCAGCAAGTGCCGCGTCTGCGGCAACACCCATCTCCACCTGGTGCTCGACCTCGGCGGGCAGATGCTCACGGGCGTGTTCCCGCGGTCAACGGATGCCAAGGTCACGACAGGCCCACTGCGACTCGTCAAATGCGTCGGCGGCGACGAGGTGTGTGGCCTGCTCCAGCTCGAGCACTCCTACGACCTAGCCGAGATGTACGGCCTGAACTACGGCTACCGCTCGGGCCTGAACGCCAGCATGGTCAAGCATCTGCACGAGAAGGTGGCGCGCATCATGCGCACGGTGAGCCTGCAGGCCGGTGACCTCGTCGTCGACATCGGCAGCAACGACAGCACGACGCTGCAGGCCTATCCGAAGGACCTGACGCTGGTCGGCGTCGACCCCACCGGCGTGAAGTTCCACACCTACTACCCGGCGCACGTGCAGCTAATTCCCGACTTCTTCTCGGGACGCCTCGTGAAAGAGCGCTTCCCCGGCCGCAAGGCCCGCGTGGTCACGTCGTTCTCGATGTTCTACGACCTCGAGGATCCGCTGCAGTTCATGCGCGAGGTACACGAGGTGCTGGCCGACGACGGCATCTGGGTCTTCGAGCAGAGCTACATGCCGACTATGCTCGAGATGAACTCGTACGACACCGCCTGCCACGAGCACCTGGAGTACTACGCGCTGCGGCAGATCCAGTGGATGGCCGACAAGGTCGGGTTCCGCATCGTCGACGTCGAGTTCAACGACGTTAATGGCGGCAGCTTCTCGGTGACCGTGGCCAAGGCGGACGGCAAGGTAGCGCCGGTCGCGGCCGTACAGCAGCTGCTGGACGCCGAACGCGAGCGCGGGCTGGACACGCTCGCCCCGTACGAGCAGTTCGCGCAGCGCGTGGCGCAGCTGCGCACCGAACTGCGCGACTTCGTGCTGTCGGCCCGCGCCGCCGGCAAGACGGTGGCGGTGCTGGGCGCCTCGACCAAGGGCAACGTGCTGCTGCAGTACTGCGGGCTCGATGCGAGCCTGATCAGCCAGGTCGGCGAGGTCAACGCCGAGAAGTTCGGCGCCTTCACGCCCGGCACCTTCATCCCGATCGTTCCCGAGCCGGACCTGCTGGCCGCCAACCCGGACTACCTGCTCGTGCTGCCCTGGCACTTCCGTGCCTTCTTCCTGGGCAACGGCAAGTACAAGGGCAAGACCCTGGTGTTCCCGCTGCCGCGCCTCGACGTGGTCGCCTGCTGAGCCCGCCCGCGCCGATGAACCCCGCCACTGCCCTGCCGATGCGCTCGCGCCTGGCTGTCGTCGTCACGACCTACAAGCCGGACGGGCAGTTCTTCGCCCGCTTCGCGGACACGCGCGCGTCATGCGGGCTGTTCGTCATCGTTGACAACACGCCGGGTGGGCATCGGTTCGATCCGCCGGGACCGACCCCGGATGTCCGCATCCTGCAGGACGGGTGCAACAAGGGTCTCGGGGCGGCGCTGAACCTGGGCATCGCGGCAGTTCGCGAGGCCGGTTTCGAGGTGGTGGCGCTGTTCGACCAGGACAGCTCGCCCAGCGAGGCCTTCCTGCGCGACATGCTGCAGCGGCTCGGCGAGGCCCGTGATGCCAACGCCCATGCGGCGGTGTGCATCGGCCCGCGCCACGTCGATGACAGCGATCCACAAGCCGCGCTCGCGGAGCCGCGGCTTGCGCCGTCCTTGCACCCCGTGTCCTGCCTGGCAACATCGGGAATGATGTTTCCCGTCGGATCGCTGCAGCCCGATGAATTCTTCACCGAGGAATTCTTCCTCGACTTCGTCGATTTCGACTGGTGCTGGAGGCTGGGCCGGCGCGGCTGGCGCTTCCTGCGCGCCATGGACGTCGTTATGCCGCATCGGCTGGGCCTGGCGCAGCGACAGCTGTTCGGGCTCAGGTACCACGTTCCGGCACCGTATCGGCACTACTTCCAATTCCGCGACACGCTGCGCCTCAGCGTGCGCTCCTATGTGCCAATCTATGCCAAGGTCCGGCTGACTGGGCTGCTGCCGCTGAAGGCGCTGGCCTACCCGTTCCTGCTCGACCGCGGCCTGGAACGGGCCGGCTGGATGTGGCGTGGCGTCGGCGATGCGCTGCGCCGCGTCGGCGGCATCGGCGCGGCCCGCGAGAAGCTGAGCCAATGACCTCTCCGTCGCGCCCCCCTTTCACCCGCCTGCAACGCCTGCCCTGCTGATCATGACCATCCTCCTTGCCGGCGGTGCCGGCTTCATCGGCCCCAACCTCGCCCGCCGCCTCGCTGCGGCGGGCCACGAGTTGCTGGTCGTCGACAACTTCTCGCGCGGCCTGCGTGCGAACCTGCCCGACAGCGTGCCGTGCATAGAGATGGACCTGTCGCACACCGGGTGCGTCGCGGCGCTCGAGTCGGCACTGAAAGGGCGCGGCGTCGACGAGATCTGGCACCTCGCCGCCAACTCGGACATTCCGGCCGGTGTCGAGGATGCGAACGTCGACCTGCGCGACACGTTCATGACCACCTTCCATCTGCTCCAGCTGAGCAAGCGCATCGGCGTGTGCCGCTTTATGTTCGCCTCCAGTTCGGCCGTCTACGGCGACTGGGGATCGCAACGGATCGCCGAGACGCTTGGGCCGCTGATGCCCATCTCCAACTACGGCGCGATGAAGCTCGCCTCCGAGGCGCAGATCTCGGCCGCCGCCGAAGGCTTCCTCGAACGCGCCAGCATCTTCCGCTTTCCCAACGTGGTCGGCACGCCGGCCACCCATGGGGTGCTGCTCGACTTCGTGCGCAAGCTCAAGCAGGACATGTCCCGGCTCGAGGTGCTGGGCGACGGCACGCAGCAGAAAGCCTACCTGCATGTGTCGGACCTCGTCGATGCGATGCTGTTCGCCACAGCGCGCCAGACGACCGTGCGCGATGTGCTCAACATCGGCCCGGTCGACGATGGCGTCACGGTGCGCTGGATTGCCGAGCAGGTCTGCGCGCGGGTTTCGCCGCAGGCGACGATCGCCTATGGCCAGGGCAACAAGGGCTGGGTCGGCGATGTTCCGCGCTTTCGCTACGCGGTCGACAAGCTGCATGCGCTCGGGTGGCAACCGACCATGGACTCCCGCGCCGCCGTGCTCCGTTCGATCGACGAGATCGCGACGCAGGAACAGGTCTGATCGCCGGCCTCATGACGACGAACCCACGCGTTTCCCTGGTCGTTCCGTGCTTCAACGAAGCACCGGAGATCGTGCGTGCCAGCCTCGACAGCGTTCGCGCGCAGACGTTGGCCGACTTCGAATGCCTAGTGATCGATGAAAGCACCGATGCGCAGCGGGCGCTAGCCTGCCGGCAACTGTGCGAGCGCGACGCCCGCTTCATCTACGTGCACCCGAGCGAGCGGCTCGGGCTCGCGCGCAGCCTGAACCTCGGCATCTCGCGCGCACGCGGCGAATTCATCGCGCGCTTCGACTCCGACGACGTCTGCATGCCGCAGCGCCTGGCCGCCCAGGTGGCCTGGCTCGATGCCCATCCGCAGGCCGGCGTCGTGGGTGGCGCGCTCGAGATCATGGACGAGGACGGCACGACGCTCGCCTTCCGGCACTATCCCGGCACGCATGCCGCGATTGCACGCGGCATGCACATGACCACCACCATCGCGCACCCCACGGTGATGTTCCGGCGCGAGCTGGCCGGCCGGCACGGCACCTACGATCCCGATTTCCGCTTCTCCGAAGACCTTGACCTCTGGCTGCGCTGGCTGAATGCGGGCGTGGTGTTCGGCAACCTGCCGGACATGCTGGTGCGTTACCGCCAGCAGAACACCCGCCGCCACCAGGACCACTGGCGTTTCAACCTTAAGGCGCGCACCCGCAATTTCGCGGGCCGGCACCTGCTGCGCCGCAGTGTCGGCATCTGTGGCATCGCGCTCTGGTCGACGCTGCCGGCATCGGTGCAGGAAGGCGTGTTCCGAAGCCTGTTGCTCAAGCGCCGGCAATCCGCGAAGGCGAGCCCCCGATGACCGAAAACCGGCACTACCAGGTGGTCATCCTGGCCGGCGGCCAGGGCACGCGCCTGCGCGCGCGCACCGGCGACCTGCCCAAGCCCATGGTGCCTGTGCTCGGCCGGCCGCTGCTGGAGCACCAGGTGGAACTGTGCCGCGCCCATGGCTTCACCGACATCGTGATGCTGCTGCACTACCGCCCGCAGGCGGTGATCGACCATTTCGGCGACGGCTCGGCCTGGGGCGTGCGGCTGGGCTACGAGATCGAGGCGGTGCCGCGGGGCACCGCCGGCGCACTGCGCGACGTGCTGCCGCGGCTGGACAGCCGCTTCCTGGTGCTCTATGGCGACACCTTCGTCGACGTCGACCTGCGCGCACTGTGGAACGCCCACCTCGCGCACAGTGCCGACGCCACGCTGGTGCTGCACCCGAACGACCACCCGCAGGACTCCGACCTGGTCGCCCTCGCGGCCGACGGCTTCGTGCGCGGCATCTTCCCGTACCCGCACGCGCCGGACGCGGTGCTGCACAACCAGGTCAACGCCGCGCTGTACGTGATGGAGCGCGACGGACTGGCCCGGCACGTCCCAGAGCAGGGCCTGTCCGACATCGCCAAGCACCTGTTCCCGGCCCTGCTGGCGGACGGCCGGCGGCTGTACGGCCACGTGACGCCCGAGTACATCAAGGACTGCGGCACGCCCGAGCGCCTCGACAAGATCGAACGCGACATCAACAACGGCACGGTCGACCGCCTGTCGGCGCGCGCCCTGCGCAGCGCCGTGTTCCTCGACCGCGATGGCACAATCAACCGCGAGGTCGACCACCTGCGCGATGCCGCACAGCTCGAGTTGCTGCCTGGCGCCGCGGAGGCGATCCGCCGCATTAACCGGGCGGGCCGGCTCGCGGTGGTGGTCACCAATCAGCCGGTGCTGGCGCGCGGCGACCTCACCGAGGCCGGCCTCGACCGCATCCACGCCAAGCTCGAGTCGCTGCTCGGCGCGAGCGGCGCCTTCCTGGACCGCATCTACGTGTGCCCGCACCATCCCGAGCGCGGCTTCGCCAGCGAGGTGCCGGCGCTGAAGATCGACTGCGCGTGCCGCAAGCCCAGCATCGGCCTGATCGAGCAGGCACGCCGCGAGCTGGGCATCGGCTCGAACACGTCCTGGATGGTCGGCGATTCGACCGCCGATATCGAGGCAGCCCGCCGTGCCGGCCTGCGGTCGGTGCTGGTGCGCACCGGCCACGCCGGACGCGACGATAAGCAGCCGCTGCGCCCTGACTACACCGCCCCGGACCTGGCCGCGGCCACCGACTGGATCCTGCACGGGCACGCTCAGATGAGCCGCCGCCTCGCGCCGCTGGCAGCGGCTTGCACGAGCGGTGTGCGCAGCGTGCTGGTCGGTGGCCTGTCCCATGCCGGCAAGAGTTCCGCCGCCCAGGTTCTCAAGGAGCTGCTGGCAGCGCTCGGCGTCACCGCCCATGTCATCGGTCTCGACAGCTGGCTGCGGCCGGGCGCCGACCGGCCGGAAGGCCAGGGCGTGCTGCAGCGCTACGACATGGCCGAAGCCGAGCGGGTGCTGGGGGACCTGGCCCGGTCCGCGCAGCGCGTCACGCTGGACACGCTGGTGCACGATCGCAAGGCACGAGTCATGCATCGCCATCCGCTGCGTCATTCCATCGGCCCGGACGACGTGCTGATCGTCGAAGGGGTGACGGCGCTGCTGTCCGAGCCGCTGCTGCAGCTGGCTCAACTGCGCCTGTACGTCGAGACCCCCGAGCCGCAACGCCTCGACCGCCTGCGCGCCGACTACGCGTGGCGCGGCGTGGACGCCACAGAAATCGAGCGGCGGCTCGTGGCGCGAGCCGTCGACGAACAGCCCGTCGTCGTCGCCGCGCGCGAACGCGCACAGCACATCATTTCTTCAGGAGCACCCGCGTGATCGTCAGCAAGACGCCCCTTCGCATGAGTTTCGTCGGCGGCGGCAGCGACCTGCCCGCCTACTATCGCGAGGAAACCGGCGCGGTCCTGTCGACGTCGATCGACAAGTACATGTACATCTGCGTCAACCGCAAGTTCGACGGCAGCATCCGCGTCAGCTACACGCGCACCGAAGAGGTCTCGTCGCCGGCGGACGTCCAGCACCCGCTGGTGCGCGAGGCGCTCGACATGGTCGGCATCCCGGGCGGCATCGAGATCGCGTCGATGGCCGACATCCCGTCGCACGGCTCGGGGCTCGGTTCGTCCAGCACCTACACCGTCGGCCTGCTGAATGCGCTGTTCGCCTACCGGGGTCGCTACGCCTCCAAGGAGGAGCTGGCGCGGCTCGCCTGCGAGATCGAGATCGGCCGCTGCAAGGAACCGATCGGCAAGCAGGACCAGTACGCCGCCGCCTTCGGCGGGATGAACTTGATCCGCTTCCATCCCGACGAGACGGTCTCCGTCGACCCGGTGATCTGCAAGCCGCAGCTGCTGGCCGAACTCGAGGCGTCGACGCTGGTGCTGTTCACCGGGCGCACCCGCAGCGCATCGGCCGTGCTGGCCCAGCAATCGGCCGCGCTGCGCGAACTCGACCGCCGCGTGCTGATGCGGCGCATGGTGGAGCTCGCCTTCGAGTTCAAGCGCGAGCTCGAGTCCGGCCGCCTCGACAACATTGGCAGCCTGCTGGACGAGAACTGGCGACTGAAGGCGCAGATGACCGCTGGCATCAGCGACCCGCAGATCGACGACTGGTATGCCACCGGGATTGCCCATGGGGCGCTCGGGGGCAAGTTGCTCGGTGCCGGCAACGGCGGCTTCATGATGTTCCATGCCCCCGAACACAGCCATGCCCGGATCACCGCGGCACTGCCCGGCCTGCAGCCGGTCAGGTTCAGGTTCGATCGCAATGGTGCGCAGATCGTCTTTTTTCAACCCTATGAGTGATTCATGAGCACAGAATTCTCGGTTTCCAACTACCTGTCGGCGCACGCGCGCTTAGCCAAGGAACTCGACACCGCCGCGATCCAGCACGGCATCGACGTGATCCGGGCGGCCTTCGACGCCGGCCGAAAGATTATCACCTGCGGCAACGGCGGCAGCGCGTCGACCGCCTCGCACTACATCACCGACTGGAACAAGATGGTGAACCTGGCGACCGGCAAGCGTTTTCGCGGCCTGTCGCTGGCCGACAACGTCGGGCTGATCACCGCCTACGGCAACGACCTAAGCTACGACGAGGTGTTCGCCGGGCAGCTGCGTGCCATCCTCGACGAAGGCGACCTGCTGGTGGCCATCAGCGGCAGTGGCAACTCGCCCAACGTGCTGAAGGCGGTCGAGTACGCGAACCAGGCAGGCGGCCAGACCCTCGCGGTCGCCGGCTACGACGGGGGCAAGCTCAAACAGATTGCCCAGCACTGCGTGCTGATCCCGTCCTTCGACATGCAGCTGTGCGAAGACGCGCACCTGATGTTCGGCCACATGGTGATGAAGACGCTGTGCGGCACGTCGATCAAGCATTGAACGGCCACGGTTGATGATGGCGCTGGGCCAGCAGAAGGTGACGCCCGCGACGGCATCGGCCGATCGCGCAGGCGGTAGCCGTGCCCTGGCGATGACGCTCGGCCTGTTCATCGCCAGCTTTCTCGTGACGCGCCAGACGCAAGTGCCCGCGCTGGGAGGGTTGGCGGCGCCGTGGTCGCTGCTGGTCGCCGTGCTCGGCCTGCGCTGGCAGCGCTCGATGGCTTGGTTGCTGCCGATGTGTGCCTACGGCAGCCTGTCGCTGCTCGCCTCGCTGATGCTCGGGGTGGAATTCGCCAACACCATTCGCTTCCTGCTCGTCACCGTGGGCACGCTGCTGGCCTTCCACATGGCACCAGCGGCGATCTCGGCGCGGCTCGCGCTGGTTCCATTGATCATGCAGTCCGCGCTCATCGTCGCCATTTCGCTGAGCCTCGCCGTGCTGCAGGACATCGAGGCGGCCAGCGCCATCCGCTCGATGGTGCTCGAATCGAACTGGGGCGACATCTACTCGTTCGACGGCCTTTACTACCGCGTCCAGTTGATCGGCAACGCGTTGATCCCGCTGCTGTTCCTGGTGTCGCTGTGGCGCTGGCGACAGGGGCTGTACTACCGCGTGGCGACCGCGGTGGCCCTGCTCGGGCTGGTGGCCGCCGGCAACCTCACCTACGTGGTGGTCGCGCTGGTCGCGATCCTGATGCGCACCTGGCAAATCGCGCGCCGCAGCCTCGCGGCCCGCGTCATGATCGGCGTCGTGATCTGCGCCGGACTCGCGGTCGCCGGGGACATCGCCTCGGACGCCTTCAGCAAGAAGTTCGGTGCAAACGATTCGTCGATGGGCGTGCGCTTCGACCAGATCGACGTCGCGGTCTCGGTGTGGAGCGAATCGTCGTCGCGCTTCGTGTTCGGCAGCGGGCTGGGTTCGAGCTTCCCCGACGGACGCGAGCGCGCGTATTCCGAATCGCAGTACATCGAGCTGCAATCGCTCTACCTGTTCGTGCAGCTGGGCGTTCTCGGCTCGGCCATCTACCTCGCCACCCTCGCCTTCAGCGCACGCGAATGCCTGAACAAGGACGGGCAACGCATCTTCTGGCTCTACATGCTGTCGGGCATCACGAACCCGTACATCCTCGACACCAACCAGATCATCGCGGCGATGCTGCTGGTGTGCCTGTTCCCCCGGCGGACACGCGTCCCGACCTCACCTCCGACTCCATGACCTATTTCGCCAGCTGCTTCATCGCAGGCCTGCTCGCCACCTTGTTCATCATGCGCTCGTCGCTGCGCCATGGGCACCTGTCGGCCGACCACGACCTGAGCGGACCGCAGAAATTCCACACGCGGCCGGTGCCGCGCGTCGGCGGCGGCGGCATCATGCTGGCGGTGCTGGTTGGCGCCGGCATCGCCGAATGGAGCGATTCGCCGGTGGCCCGTGCGCTGTGGCTGCTGATCGTCTGCAGCGTGCCCGCGTTCGCCGCCGGCATCGCCGAGGACCTGACCAAGAACGTCTCGCCGCGCCGGCGCCTGATCGCCACCGCGGTGTCAGCATCGCTCGCGATCTGGCTGCTCGATGCGGTGATCACGCGCACGGCCATCCCGGTCGTGGATCCGCTGCTGCGGTGGCTGCCGATGGTGTCCGTTCTGCTGACGGTGTTCGTGATCACCGGCGTGGCCAACGCTGTCAACATCATCGACGGGTTCAACGGACTCGCATCGATGTGCGTGCTGATGATGATGCTGGCACTCAGCTACGTGTCGTTCCAGGTCAACGATGCCTTCGTGCTGACCTCCACCCTCATCGTCGCCGGTGCGGTACTCGGCTTCTTCATCTGGAACTTCCCCGCCGGACTCATCTTCCTCGGCGACGGCGGGGCCTACCTGCTCGGCTTCCTGCTGGGCGAACTGAGCATCCTGCTGCTGGGACGCAACGCGGCCATCTCGCCGATCTTTCCGCTGCTGCTGTGCGCCTATCCGATCTTCGAGACCATCTTCACGATCTACCGGCGCAAGGTGGTGCGGGGCGTGGCGACGGCACAGCCCGACGGCATCCACCTTCACACGCTGATCCACCGCCGGCTGATCCGCTGGACGCTGAGCGACAACCTGGAGGGCAGGCGCCTGACGCGCCGCAACTCGATGACCTCGCCCTACCTGTGGCTACTGTGCCTGACCTCGGTGATCCCGAGCCTGCTGTGGTGGAACGACACCGCCGTGTTGTCGTGGTTCCTGCTGCTCTTCGTCGTGCTCTACGTCTGGATCTACAGCCGCATCGTGCGCTTCAAGACGCCCAAGTGGCTCATCTTCCGCCGCGTCACCTGACACACGCCGGGCGTTGCCTCAGCGCGGAACCAGTACCACGGCCGGCACGCGGTCGACGATGAACTGATCGCGCAGGGCCGTGCCGACGAACGGCGGCGCATGGTCGCCGACCAGCAGGACCAGCGGTGTGTCGTCCAGGCCCAGCAGCATATCGTGGAGGCTACGCAGCAGCGCGTGTTGGATGGCGATCAGCTGGCAGACATCCCGGCCGGTATGCGCTGCGTCGCAGCGTGCCTGGGCGTCAGGCGACACGCCTGCTTCGATCGGCACCGGCAAGTGGCTGTTGAGTGTCAACAGGTAGACGAACTGCCGGCTGCGCCGAAGTTCGGTGCCAGCGCGTTGCACGAGGTCGGTATCGCAGGCCCCGCGAAAGGCGCCGCCGCAGCGCCGGGCCCCCGACGGTGACAGCTCTTCGCCAAACTCGATCTGCTGCAGGCCGATGCGCGGCCACCAGTCGCGACGATCGAACATGTTGCCCGAGAAGCCGTGCAGCCCGACGCTGTGCCAGCCCTGCGCGGCCAATCTGGCCGGCAGGCAGCGCCCCGCCAGCTCGGGCGTGATACTGCGGTAGTCGCCGGCAAGCCCGCACAGACCACGCAGTTCGCCGGCAACCGTCGCGCCGCGAAACGGCAGCTGGCGCTCGACCACCTCGTAGCGTGCCGACATGCCGGCGTCGACCAGCCCGGCACGCAACCACTCGCGGACACCGGTGTCGCGATGCAGGCCCATCGACTCGACCATCACGAGCAGGATGCTGCGGTTCGGATGCGCTGCGGCCCAGGCGTCGACGTCGACCACGTCGGAGACGGATTCGCCCTTCGGCAGGGTGTCCAGCGGTCCCGGCGGCCGGGCCACGGCAACGGCCCGTGCAACCGTGAGCAACGGACTGGAGGCGACGTTCTCGGCCTCGATACGGGACGCCCGCATCGAGAGGTAGGAGGAGCCGTTCAACACGTCGAGCAGCACGATCGGCAGCGACACGATGAGCGCCGCCCGCCAATCGATGCGCCGGCGCATCAGCCGCCAGCTCATCGCAGCACAGGTGCAGAAGGCCAGCAGCACGGCAGCGTTCTGCCAGCTGACGAATGCCAACAGATCCAGGCGGCCCGCGAAGCGCGTGGCATCCACGAACGACCCGACCGAGCCGAAGAAGTAGATCCGGGAGGCCGAAGTCACCGCGTCGGCGAGCCACGACACGCACAGCACGGCCAAGCCCACGCTGGGACCCAGGCCCGACGCCAGGGCCACCACCACGGAGTCGACACTGAACCAGGCCCGGTCGAGGAAAAAAAAGCGGCCGAGTACCCAGTACGGCAAGTTCGCAACGCACAATAGCGCGGCATAGCGCAAGATCGCCGGCAGCAGCAACTCGCGCAGCCGCGATCGCGGGATCATCAGTACATCAGGTCGAGCGGTCATTGCATCTGGTATTCAGCGACAAACTTGCGCAGCCGTTCCCGCACGGCCGAACTGAGGGGTGCCACCTCGTCGCTGCGCAGCCATTGCAACAAGTCGTCGGCCCACACGCCGTCGGCCTGCGGTTGCAACTTGGCAATGCGCAGGCGAGGGTGCCGCGAGGGAAGCGTCTGGTCGGTGTCGGCCAGCAGTTCCTCGTAAAGCTTCTCGCCCGAGCGCAAGCCGCTGTAGACGATGCTGATCTCGTTCTCGTGGTGGCCCGACAGCCTGATCATGTCGCGCGCCAGGTCGACGATCTTCACCGGTTCGCCCATGTCCAGCACGTAGACTTGGCCGCTGTCGGCCAGCGCGGCGGCCTGCAGCACCAGTCGGCAGGCTTCCGGGATCGTCATGAAGTACCGCGTGATCTCCGGGTGCGTGACCGTGATCGGCCCGCCCTTGGCGATCTGCGCCTTGAACTTTGGGATCACGCTGCCGCTGGAGCCGAGCACGTTGCCGAAGCGCACGGCCGCGAAGCGCGTGCTGAATCCCTGCGTGGCCATGTGCGACAACACCATCTCCGCGGCCCGCTTGCTGGCACCCATCACATTGGTCGGATTGACGGCCTTATCGGTCGAAATCAGCACGAAGCGCTCGGCGCCCGATCGGGCTGCCGCGGTCGCGGCATGCCAGGTGCCGAGTGTGTTGTTCTGCAGCGCAGCCCAGGCGTTGTCGTCTTCCATCAGCGGCACGTGCTTGAAGGCCGCGGCATGGAACACCAGCTGCGGGCGATGCTGTTCGCACGTGGCCTGCAGGTGGGCGAGATTCTTCACGTCGCCCATTAGCCGCACCAGCGGCAGGTGCGGATGCGATTCGGACAGCCCCTGCTCGATCTGGTACAGCGCGAATTCGCTGAGTTCGTACAGCACCAGCTTGGCCGGCCCGTACAGCGCCAGCTGGCGGCACAGCTCGGAACCGATCGAGCCGCCGGCGCCCGTCACCAGCACCACCTTGCCGCTGACCAGGTCCGAGATGCCCGCCTCGTCCAGGCGCACCGGGTCGCGTCCGAGCAGGTCTTCGGGTTCAATGCTGCGCACCCGTTCGATCCGAGCCGCTCCGCTTCGCAGCTCACTGAACGACGGCACCGTGAGCACCGGCAGGCCGCTCGCCGCGGCCAGTTCGATGGCCCGGCGGCGCTGGATCGCACTGGCACCGGGCATCGCCGTGATCACATGGGTCGCCTCGGGGAGGACCGCCAGCCCCGGCAGGTCGTCCAGCGTGCCCAGCACCGGCACGCCGAATATCCGCGCACCCTGCTTGGCGGGATCGTCGTCCAGCAACCCGAGCACCGTCCACCCCTCCTGGTGCAGACCCGCGAGCAGCAGCCTGGCCGCCTCGCCGGCACCGAGCACCACAGCCCGCCGCACTTCGCTGTCGCTGCCGGTGATGCGCGAGCGCACGTGCTCGTACAGCATGCGGTAGCCCAGGCGAGCCATGCACAGTCCGATCAGCGAAATCAGCGGGTGCAGCACCAGCACGGTACGCGGCACCTGCGCCAGCCGCAGCATCAGCACGCAGACGGCGCTCAGCAGTCCCGCCACCGCGCAGGTCAGCAGCAGACGCTTCAGCTCGCCGAAGCCCGAGAAGCGCCACATCGCGTTGGGCACCCTGGCCATCCAGAGCACCGCGAGGTAGGCGCCCGTCACCGCCAGCATCACCCAGTGGTCGTAAACGGGACGCGCCTGCCAGGAGCGCTCGAAGCCCAGGCGAAACAGATAGGCGATGTTCCAGGCGAGGGCGATGACCACGCCGTCGACCAGCATCGTCAGCGGCCGGCGGCGCAGTCGCAACCTGGCCAGCAGCCGATCAAAGCGGTTCCAGAAGCCGGGCGACGTCATGTGAGAGGAAGGCGTCATCGTTGCAGCAGCAGCGTCTTGATCGTCAACAGGATCAGTCGCATGTCGTAGGCCAGTGAGGCGCGATCAGCGTAGTCCGCGGCTAGCCGCAGCTTAGCAGGAAGGATCACCTCGGCATAGGCGCGCTCGGGATCATCGGAGGCAGCCAGCACCTCGGACTCGTTGCGGTAGGCGAGCGAGGCCGCGTCGGTGATTCCCGGCCGCAGGCTGAGCACCTTGGCGCGCAGCGCCGGCGGATACAGCGCGACGTAGCGCGGCACCTCCGGGCGTGGCCCGACCAGGCTCATGCTGCCGGCGAGCACGTCGATCAGTTGGGGCAGCTCGTCGAGCTTGGCTCGGCGCAACAGACGACCGGCGCGCGTGATGCGCGCATCCGCTCCGACGGTCAGCTGCACGCTGGTGTCGGCCGCGGCGTGGCGCATCGTGCGGAACTTGTGGATGCGAAAGCTGCGTCCGAAGCGCCCGACACGCTCCTGCCGGAAGAACACCGGCCCCGGCGAATCGAGCTTGATCCACAGCGCGATCGCCGCGAGCAGCGGCGACAGCAGCAGCAGGCCCAGAGCCGACATCAGCACATCGAAGACCCGCTTGGCCATCGTGTCAGGACAGCACGCCGCGGATCACGTCGGCCACGCGCTGCACATCGCCATCGGTCATCCGCGTGTACAACGGCAGGCTCAGCATCCGCTCGTACGCATGCTGCGACTTCGGGAACTGCGCCGGCTTCAGGTCGTAGCGATCGCGCCAGTACGGCTGCAGGTGCAGCGGGATGTAATGCACGCTGCAGCCGATGCCGGCCGCGAACAGGCGCTCGATCAGCACGTCGCGCGTCACCTTCGCATCATCGGCCAGCCGCAGCACGTACAGGTGCCACGCATGCTGTTCGCCCACGGGCGGCTGCGGCGGCAGGATCACCGGCAGGCCGGCCAGCGCCTCGCCGTACCGCGCCGCGAGCTCGGTGCGCCGCTGCTGGAACGCCCGCGCCCGCTTCAACTGGTGGATCCCCAGCGCCGAAGCGATGTCGGTCAGGTTGTACTTGAACCCCGGCGCGACGATCTCGTAGTACCAGCTCGGCACCTTCGCGGTGAAGCGGTCGAACGCATCGCGGCTCATGCCGTGCAGCCGCATCACCTTGATGCGCTTCGCGAGCTCGGCATCGCGCGTGACGACCATGCCGCCCTCGCCGGTGGTGATGGTCTTGTTGGCGTAGAAGCTGAACACCGTGACGTCGGAATCCAGCGTGCCGACCAGCCGGCCGCCGACGGTCGTCGGCAGCGCATGCGCCGCATCCTCGACCACCTTCAGCCCGTGCCGCTTCGCCAGCGCCAGCAGCGACTGCATGTCGGCCGCGAGCCCGGCGTAGTGCACCGGCACGATGGCCTTGGTGCGCGGCGTGATCGCGGCCTCGACCGCGGCGGCGTCGATGCACAGCGTGGCCGGGTCGATGTCGACCAGCACCACGTCGGCGCCGAGGTAGCGCACCACCTCGGCGGTGGCGGTGAAGGTGTGGGTGGTGGTGATGACCTCGTCGCCCGGGCCGATGCCCAGCGCCTCGAGCGCCAGGTGCAGGCCGGCGGTGGCCGAGTTGACGGCCATCGAGTGCAGGCCCGGGTCGCCGAGGAAGGCGGTGAAATCTTCTTCGAAGCGCTTGGTCTTCGGGCCGGTCGTGACCCACCCGGACTTCAGCGTGTCGACGACTTCGGCGATTTCTTCGTCGCCGATCTCGGGCAGCGCGAAGGGGAGGAACGGCAGGTTGGCAGACATGGTCAGGGCTTGGCAATCCAGGCGAGCACGTGGGTGCGCAGCGCCGGCAAGGTGTTGAAGAGAGTGTAGAGCGCAGGGTGCAGCGGTGCGACCGCGCGCGCGACCGGCGGCGCCAGCGTGACGCGCAGACGATCGACGCGCCCGTGCGGAAACAAGGCCTCCAGCCGGGACAGCGGCACGCCGCGCACATCCGGATTGCGCGGGTTGTCGACGGTGAAGTCGTACCAGAGCACCGCGCCGCCCGGCTTCACCCAGCGCCACATCGCATCCGCCAGCCGCTGCTGGAACCCATCGTCGAGCAGCGACGAGAACACGGTGGCAGCGAACACGATGTCTTGCGACGCCTCGGCGATCGGGGCCTGCAGTGCGTCGCCTGCATGCAGCGCCAGTGCCGCCGGCAGGCAGCGGCGGGCTTGCGCGGCGCGCTCGGGCAGCAGCTCGATGCCGGTCAGGTGGTCGGGCGCGAAGCCCAGCCGCAGCAGCTCCAGCAGGTTGCCGCCGTGCCCGCAGCCGACCTCCAGCAGGCGCAGCGCCGGCAGCTCGCGCACGCCGTGCCGCGCGAACAGCCGGAGCATCGCGCGTTGCCGCTCGTGCACCGTCTGCCACACCTCCGGGCGCATCATGCTGTAGCGGTCGCCCACTTGGCGGCGCGCATAGCGTTCGGCCACCTGGTCGGGCTCGTGGCTGCTCACGGACGTGCCCCCTGCATCGCGTCGGCAAAGCGGCGCGCCAGCACCGGGTAGCTGTGGTGCGCCAGCACGAACGCCCGGCCGCGCTCGCCCATCGCGCGCCGCGCCTCGGGCCCCGCCGCCAGCAGGTCGCGCAGTCCGCGCACCACCTGCGTCGCGTCTTCCGGCGCCACCGTCACGCCGCAGCCGGCCTCGGCCACCGGGTCGTTGCCGGCTTCGACCGAATGCAGCACCGCGCAGCGGGCCATCATGTAGTCCATCAGCTTGTTCGGCGCGATGCCGAAGCGGTAGATCGGCGTGCGCTGCCAGCCGATGTAGGCGATGTCGACCTCGCGCAGCAGCGTCGGGATCTGCGTCTTCGGGATCGGCGCGAACAGCGCCACGCGGCCCAGCCCTTCGGCGGCCACGCGCTGCGCGAGCCGCGCCTTCTCCATGCCATCGCCGACCAGCACGAAGGCCACCGGCTCGTCGCGCACCAGCGCCGCCGCATCGAGCAGCACGTCGAGCGCGTTCGGCAGCCCGTGGGAGCCGGCATAGCCGACCACCGCGCGGCCCTGCGCCTTCTGCGCCGCGATGTGGGCCGCAATGGCGGGGTCGAGCGGCGCCGGCTCGCCGGCCCAGTCGTCCGGCGAGATGCCGTTCGGCACGACGTGCAGCTTGCGCAGGTCGAGCCCGTGCGCGGCCATGTGATCGGCCACCTTCGGCAGCATCGACACCACGACATCGGCATCGCGGTAGGCATCGTCCTCGGCCTTCTGGCACAGCAGCGCGAACGGGTGCCGCGGCGACATGCCCGACAGCTCGATCGGCGACAACGGCCACAGGTCGTGCACCTCGAACACCAGCGTCGCGCGGGCCCGCCGCGCGATGCGGCGCGCCACCCAGATGTCCATCGGGTAGGTGCTGGAGGCGATCACGACATCGGGCCGGAACTCGTCGACCAGCGCCGCGGTGCGGCGCCAGACCCGCGCCAGGAACACCGCGATGTTGCGCACGCGGTCGATCCCGTTGCCGCGGTAGCGCGGCGCGGCGATCCAGTCGTAGTCGATGCCGTCGACCGCCTCGCGCCCCGGCGCCGGCTCGCGGGAGCGCACGTGCGAGACGGTCGCCGCGACGATGCGCACCCGGTGGCCGGCACGCACCCACTCGCGCGCCAGGTAGTAGGGCCGGTACTCCATGCCGAGCGCCGGCGTGCCGGCGTAGTGGTTCAGGTACAGGATGTTCATTGCGCGCCGTTCCCGTGAAACGACAGTTCCTCCAGCCGGCGCACATAGGCCGCGACGCTGTCGTCGAACATCGCATGCGCGGCGACCCAGGCGCGCAGTCCCGCCGCGACCTCGTCGGCACGCTCGGCGAGCGGCCTCAGGCGCTGCGGCATCGGCCGTTCGCCATCGGACAGCACGACGCCATTGCAGCCGTCCTGCACCAGCTCGCGGTTGGCCGGCAGGTCCGACAGCAGCGGGATGCAGCCGTGGGCCATCGCTTCGAGCACCGAAACCGACACCGAATCGCTGACCGGCAGGCTGAGGTACCAGCGCGCGCGGTCGTACCACTGCGCCTGCGTCGCCGCATCGAGCCGGCCGACGAACTGCACCCGCCCGGCCAGGTCGGGCCGGCCGGCACGCTCCTCGAGCGCGGCACGCAGCGACCCGTCGTGGGCGACCACCAGGCGCGCCTCGGGCCAGCCGGCGGCCAGCGACGCAAAGACATCGAGCACGCGCCCGGGCGCATAGACCGGCTCCAGGCCGCGGTTCGCGAAGAACAGCGCCGGCTGCTTGCCCGCTGCGGCCGGCGGCAGCGCTTCGAGCCCGAACGGAAACACCATCACCTCGCCGGCGCCGAGCGCCCGCATGCGCCCGGCCATGTGTGCCGAATCGCTGGTGGCCAGGCTGCAGGCGGCCAGCACGCGCCGGGTCAGCCAGCGCATCGGCGCGCTGCGCACCGGTGCGACCAGGATGTCCGAGCCCCAGGCCGAGCCGGCGATGCGCGCCCGCACGCCGCCCAGCCGCAGCGCCAGCCAGGCCAGCGTGCCGTGCGAGCTCAGGTAATGCGGTGCGAGCCAGTCGGGCCCGATCGCGCGCAGCCAGCGAATGACCCGCGGCAGCTGGCGCAGCAGCCCGATGTTGCCGCCGGCGAAATCCGGCCGCGTGTCCAGCGCCAGCCGGCGAGCTGCCGGCAGCACCGCATCGAAGCCCGCGTCGAAACCGCGGCTCGACACCGCCCACAGCTCGACCCGGCCGTGCAGCGCGCGCGCCCACTTCAGCAGGTGCGGGCTTTCGCCATCGCCGATCAGCACCAGCTTCAGCGTCATCGCGGCGGCACCTCGCCGGCCCAGGCCTCGTACAGCGGCCGCAGCGTCGGGTATTGGTCGAGCAGCCGCGCATCGGCGCGCCGGGTGTCGCCGACGACGCGCGCCGGCCGGCCTTCGAGCACCGCGAAGTCCGGGTACTCGCCACGCACGAAGCTGCCGGCGCAGACCAGCGTGCCGCGGCCGAGTTTCGTGTTGGCCTCGATCAGGCTGTGCGGCCCGATGAACGACCAGGCGCCGATCTCGATCGGCCCGGCGATCCAGCCGGGCCGCGGCTGGGCGGCCGGCCAGTTCGTGTAGCCCTCGCCGAGCAGGCGCTGCGAGCGGTGCGACGCATGCGTCACCAGGCTGCAGTGGCTGGTCAGCTGCACGCCGTCGCCGAGCGTGATGCCGCCGCTGGCCTCGATGAAGTTGAACGGGCCGATGTAGACGTGGTCGCCGAGCACCAGCCGCTCCTCGTGTTCGATGCAGCTGGCCGGCGAGATGCGGGTGTTCGCCAGCATCCGGCCGCCGGAGCGTTCGCCGAACACGATGCGGTAGATCAGCAGCCGGGCCAGGCGCCGCCGCCAGCGGTTCAGCACGGATCGCAGCAGGTTCTTCATCGTGTCGCGGAAGAAGGGGCCGGCAGCGCGGCATCCGCACCGACGGTCGGCATCGGCCAGCGCGCCAGGCACCAGAAATAGACGCCGAAGTAGCCGGCCATCGCCGCCGACACCGCCCAGCCGGCCCCGGCCAGGTCGCCCAGCGCGAGGCCGGCGGCCAGCGCGGCGACGAAGGCCAGCTGCCCCGCGAGCGCGAGCTTCAGCGCCCAGGCCTGGGCCTGCCACGCCATCGTGACGACGGCCAGCGGGCTGGCGACGAAATGCAGGCCGACGTAGAGCGCGAGCGCCCGGGCCAGCACGCCGGCCTCGCGCCAAGCCGGGCCGAACGCGGCCTCGAAGGCCCACGGGCCCGCCACCCACAGCAGCAGCACCAGCGGCGCGGCCAGCAGCGCCAGCAGGCCCATCACGCGGCGCACCGCGCGGCGGGCCTCGGGCGTCGGGCCGGCCGCGGCCAGCTTCGGGTACAGCGCCTGCGACACCGCGCTGCCGACCAGCGTGGCCGGCGCCTTCAGGTAGCGCAGCGCGAGTCCCCAGAAGCCGGCCTCGGCCGGGCCGAGCAGCGCGGCGATCAGCACCAGGCTCAGCGTGTCCTGCAGCGCGCCGGCAAACGCATGCGGCGTGTTCAGCAGCGGAAAGTCGCGGTGGCGGCGCATCACGCCGGCCAGCGCCGGGGCCTGCGGCAGCGCGCCGTGCCATGGCAGCCGCAGCACCGCGGTGGCGACGGCCGCGGCCGCGATCGGCGCGACGATCAGGCCGGTCAACCCAGCACCGGCGAACCCGGCCAGCACCTGGGCCGCCGCGGCGCCGCCGTACTGCAGCACGCGGGCCGCGGCCAGCGCGCGAAACCGCTGTGCCCGCGTCGCCCACAGCGTGGCCAGCGACACCGCGCCGGCCGCCGCCACCGCGAGCGGCAGCCACGCGACCCAGGCCCCGGCACCAGCCAGCGCCCAGCCACCCGCGCCCAGCGCGGCGAGCGCGGTCGTCGCGCCCAGCAGGCGCAGCGCAATGCGGCGCAGCGCGTCGGCCTCGCCATCGTCGGCGGCCATCGGCAGCGCGAATTCATAGCGGCCGCAGGCGACGACGCCGAGGTTGGCGGCGACCGCGGCGAACAGGTGGTAGTGGCCGAACTCGGCCGGCGTGAACAGCCGCGTCAGCAGCGGACCGAGCAGCAGCGGCAGCGCCTGCGCCAGTGCGCCGCCGGCTGCCAGCGTCAGGCTGGCCCGCAGCAGGCCGCGCGTCGGCGAAGGCAGCGGCGCGTCGGCCATGCGGTCAGCGGCGCGCAGCAGCAACGAGCGCGGCGACCACGCGGTCCTGGTCGGCAGCGCTCAGGTCGGCGCTCATCGGCAGGCTGAGGCAGCGCTCGGCGACCCGGTCGGCCTGCGGGCAGCCGTCGGCCGGCGCGTGGGCCGCATAAGCCGCATAGGCCGGCTGGCGGTGCACCGGACGCGGGTAGTGCACCGCGGTCGGGATGCCCTGCGCGGTGAGCGCCGCCTGCACGGCCGGCCGGTCGTCGACGAACACCGTGTACTGGGCATAGACGCTGTTGCGGCCGGGCCGCTGTGCGACCACCGGCAGCCGGCCGGCCAGCAGTTCGTTGTAGCGCGCGCCGATCGCGAGGCGGCGATCGATCTCCCAGTCGAAGCGCTCGAGCTTGGCCAGCACCACCGCGCACTGCAGCGTGTCCATGCGGCCGCCGACGCCGACCCGGGTGTGCGTGTAGCGGGCGCTCTGCCCGTGCACCCGGATCTCGCGGCAGGCCTGCGCGAGGCGGTCGTCGCTGGTGAAGATCGCGCCGCCGTCGCCATAGCAGCCGAGCGGCTTGCTGGGGAAGAAGCTGGTGCAGCCGAAGGTGCTCAGGTTGCAGCTCTTGCGGTTCACGCCGTCCTTGCCACCGTAATCGGCCCCGAAGCTCTGCGCCGCGTCCTCGATCACCGGCAGGCCGTGGCGCTGCGCGATCGCATTGATCTCGTCCATGTCGGCCGCCTGGCCGTACAGGCTCACCGGCATGATCGCGCGGGTGCGCGTCGTGATCTTCGCCTCGATCCGCGAGACGTCGATGTTGCAGGTGTCGGGTTCGATGTCGACGAACACCGGTACGCCGCCGAGCAGCACGATCATCTCGGCGGTGGCGGCGAAGGTGAACGGCGTCGTGACGACCTCGTCGCCCGGCCGCAGGTCGAGCGCCATCAGCGCGATCAGCAGCGCTTCGGTGCCGCTGGCCACCGTGATGCAGTGGCGTGCGCCGGTGTACGCGGCGAGCCGTGCCTCGAGCTCGGCGACCTCGGGGCCCATGATGTACTGGCCGTGGTCGAGCACGCGCTGCATGCGCTCGGCGATCGGCCCCTTCAGCGCGGCGTACTGCGTCTTCAGGTCGACGAAATCGAGCTTGTCGCGGCTCATGCTTGAACTTCCTCTGCAGGTTGGCACACGCCGTTGCGCAGCACGTAGCGCTCGCCGGTGGCGGGGCAGGCGGCCTCGCCATCGCCGGCAAGCGGCAGCGCGAGCCGCTCGCCGTGCCGGCTCATCCAGCCGGCCTGGCGGGCCGGCACGCCGACCATCAGCGCGAAATCCGGCACGTCGCGGTGGACCACCGCGCCGGCGCCGATGAAGGCGTAGCGGCCCACCGTGTGCCCGCAGACGATGGTGCAGTTGGCGCCCAGTGTCGCGCCCCGGCGCACCAGCGTGCGGCGGTATTCGTTCTTGCGCGTGACCGCCGAGCGCGGGTTGTAGACGTTGGTGAAGACCATGCTCGGGCCGCAGAACACGTCGTCTTCGAGCGTCACCGCGTCGTAGACCGACACGTTGTTCTGGATCTTCACGTTGTGGCCGATGCGCACGTCGTTGCCGACGTAGACGCCCTGGCCCAGCGAGCAGCCGTCGCCGATGCGGGCGCCGGCGCAGACATGGGCGAAGTGCCAGACGCGGGTGCCGGCGCCGAGCTGCGCGCCGTCGTCGACGATGGCGGACGGATGGATCATCAAAACACCAGCGGCAGGCCGACCCGCACACCGTCGCGCGCCGAGCGGTAGCCGGCGATCAGCACCTCGAGCGAGCGCAGCCCCTCGTAGCCGTCGACCTCGGCATGCGCCTCGCCGCGCAGCGTGTTGATCACGTTGTCGTAGTACAGCGGGTGGCCGGGGCCGTAGACCGACGTGACGCCATAGCTGGCGTCGGCCACCTTCGCGTCGTCGTCGTGCGGCGTGTCGAACTCCCAGTGCTCGATCTTGTTGACGGCCACGCCGCCGATCCGCACCGTGCCGCGCTCGCCGAGCAGCGTGATGCTGCCTTCGAAGTTCTTGTTGTGCGTCAGCATCGTCACGTTGATCGAGGCCAGCGCGCCGCTGCGCAGCCGCAGGCTCATCACGCCGGTGTCTTCGGCCTCGATGTTGCGCGACAGCGTCGCGGTGTAGGCATGCACGTTGTCGACCGGGCCGACCAGCCAGTCGACCATGTCGACGTAGTGGCTCGCCTGGTTCATGAAGGCGCCGCCGTCCATGTCCCAGCGGCCGCGCCACGGCGCCGCGTCGTAATACGCCTGCGGACGGGTCCAGAACACGTTGACCGTCACCATCGCGAGCTTGCCGAAGCGACCCTGGTCCACCGCGCGCTTGACCAGCTGCAGCGTCGCGTTGAGCCGGTTCTGCTTGACGACGAACAGCTTGACGCCGGCATCGCGGCAGGCGCGCACCATCGCGACGCCCTCGTCCCACTTGGTCGCCATCGGCTTTTCGCTGAGCACGTGGCGGCCGGCCTGCGCGACCTTGATCGCCTGGCGCGGGTGCAGCCCGCTCGGCGTGGCCAGCACCACCAGGTCGGCATCGCTCGCTGCCAGCAGCGCGTCGAGCGACGAGAAGCCCTGCGCACCGGTCAGCGCAACCGCCTTGGCCAGCAGCTCGGGCTGGTTGTCGCAGACCGCCACCCATTCGGCGCGGTCGGCATGCTGCTTCAGCGCGGCGATGTGGTTCTGCGCGATGCGCCCGCAGCCCACCAGCGCCAGGCGCAGCTTGCGGTCACGGATGATGGAGGGTGTCGGCATGGGTCTCGAAGGCAGGGGCCCCGCGGGGCAAACGGGCGATTTTATTCGGCCGGGCGCGCCCCGGCCGGGGAATCCCGGGCCGTCCGCCTAAAATTGCGGCGCATTTCCAGAGCCCTTCATGACCCAGACCACCCCTCCCCAGCCGCCCGAAGACGAAAACAAGCTGATCGCCGAACGCCGCGAGAAGCTGTCCGCGATCCGCCAGCAGGGCGTCGCGTTCCCGAACGACTTCAAGCCGAAGCACCATGCGCTCGACCTGATCCGCAAGTACGGCGAGATCCCGAACGAAGAACTGGAACCGCAGGGCATCGTCGTCAGCCTGGGCGGGCGGATGATGCTGAAGCGGATGATGGGCAAGGCCAGCTTCGCGACGCTGCAGGACTCGACCGGCCGCCTGCAGCTGTTCGTCACCAAGGACGCGCTGGGCGACGAGGTCTATGCCGCGTTCAAGCACTGGGACCTGGGCGACATCCTCGGTGCCGAAGGCACGTTGTTCCGCACCAAGACCGGCGAGCTGTCGGTGCGCGTGACCACGCTGCGCCTGCTGACCAAGAGCCTGCGGCCGCTGCCGGACAAGTTCCACGGCATGGCCGACCAGGAGCAGAAGTACCGCCAGCGGTACGTCGACCTGATCACCGACGAAGAGGCGCGCAAGCGCTTCGTCGCGCGCAGCAAGGCGCTCGGCTCGATCCGCCACTTCATGCTCGAGCACGGCTTCATGGAGGTCGAGACGCCGATGCTGCACCCGATCCCCGGCGGCGCGAATGCCAAGCCCTTCGTCACCCACCACAACGCGCTCGACCAGGAGATGTTCCTGCGCATCGCGCCCGAGCTGTACCTGAAGCGGCTGGTGGTCGGCGGTTTCGAGCGGGTGTTCGAGGTGAACCGCAACTTCCGCAACGAAGGCATCTCGGTGCGCCACAACCCCGAGTTCACGATGATGGAGTTCTATGCGGCCTGGTGGAACCACCATGACGTGATGGACTTCACCGAGCAGGTGCTGCGCCATGCCGCGCGCCAGGCGACCGGCTCGGCCAGCCTCAGCTACGCCGGCAAGCCGGTCGACCTCGACAAGCCGTTCACGCGGCTGACGGTGCGCGATTCGCTGGTGGTGCACGCCGGCCTGAGCGAAGCCGAAGCCGGCGATGCGCAGGTGCTGCGCGCGACGCTGAAGTCGCTGGGCGAGGAAGCGCCGGCGCACTGGAACCTGCCCGAGCTGCAGTTCGGGCTGTTCGAGGCCGCGGTCGAAGAGAAGCTCTGGCACCCGACCTTCATCATCGACTACCCGGTCGAGGTGTCGCCGCTGGCCCGCGCATCCGACGCCAACCCCGGCATCGCCGAGCGCTTCGAGCTCTTCATGACCGGCCGCGAGTACGCGAACGGCTTCTCGGAGCTGAACGACGCCGAGGACCAGGCGGCCCGCTTCCACGCGCAGGCGGCCAACAAGGAGGCCGGCGACGAAGAGGCGATGTTCTACGACGCCGACTTCATCCGCGCGCTCGAATACGGCATGCCGCCGACCGGCGGTTGCGGCATCGGCATCGACCGGCTGATGATGCTGATCACCGACAGCCCGAGCATCCGCGACGTGATCCTGTTCCCGTCGCTGCGCAAGGAAAGCTGAGATCGACGGCTCCCGGCCTCGCCGAGAGCCGCGCTCGACGCCGCCGGGCGCCTACACTGCCGGATGCCTGGATACCTGATCAAGCACGAGGACATCGCCGTCGACGGCGTGCCCGACCTGCACATTCGCTCGCTGCTGGACCGCCAGCAGTTCTCCGACCCGCAGGGCCTGGCGCTCAGCCAGGGCATCTCGTCGGCCGCGTGGCCGCTGTTCGGGCTGCTGTGGCCGTCCGGCCTGCAACTGGCCGGGCGCATGGCGGCGCGGACGATGGTGGCGGGCGAGCGCATCCTCGAGATCGGCTGCGGCCTCGCGCTCGCGAGCCTGGTGAGCCACCGCCGCGGTGCCGACGTGACGGCCAGCGACTGCCATCCGCTGGCGGCCGAGTTCCTGGCCGAGAACCTGCGCCTGAACCAGCTGCCGCCGATGGCCTACCGGCATGGCCAGTGGTCCGAATCGGCGACCGACCTGCTGCCGCCGGTGCCGCAGGACCAGCAGACCCTCAGCGGCCGCTTCGAGCTGGTGATCGGCAGCGACATCCTCTACGAGCGCGATGACGGCGGGCTGCTCGCCGGCTTCATCGGCCGCCACGTCGCGCAGCGCGCCGAGGTCTGGATCGTCGACCCGAACCGCGGCAACCGCGCCAAGTTCAGCAAGCAGATGGCGGCGATGGGCTTCTCGCTGCAGGAAGAACCGCTGCAGCAGGCGGCCGATGCGACGCACGCAGCGTACAAGGGGCGGCTGCTGGTGTACCGCAACGCCGACTGAGCCTTCGGGGCTCAGCGGTGCTTGAAGGCCGGCTTGCGCTTGTTGACGAAGGCGTCCATGCCTTCCTTCTGGTCCTCGGTCGCGAACAGCGCGTGGAACATCCGGCGCTCGAACTGGATGCCCTCCGACAACGGGCCCTCGTAGGCGCGGTTCACCGCCTCCTTGGCCATCATCACGCTCGGCCCGCCGAATTCGCAGATCGCCTGCGCGGCCGCCAGCGTCACGCTCAGCAGCTCGGCCGCCGGCACCACGCGCGACACCAGCCCGGCGCGCTCGGCCTCGGCGGCGTCCATCATGCGGCCGGTCAGCACCATGTCCATCGCCTTGGCCTTGCCGATCGCGCGCGGCAGCCGCTGCGTGCCGCCGGCGCCGGGGATGATGCCGAGCTTGATCTCCGGCTGGCCGAACTTCGCGCTGTCGGCCGCGATGATGAAGTCGCACATCATCGCGAGCTCGCAGCCGCCGCCCAACGCGAAGCCGCTCACCGCGGCGATCACCGGCTTGCGCACGCTGCGGATGGTCTCCCAGTTGCGCGTGATGTAGTCGCTCTTGTAGACGTCCATGAAGTTCCAGCCCGCCATCGCACCGATGTCGGCCCCCGCCGCGAAGGCCTTCTCGCTGCCGGTGACCACCATGCAGCCGATGGTCTCGTCGGCATCGAAGGCCTTCAGCGCCGCGCCGAGCTCGTTCATCAGCGTGTCGTTCAGCGCGTTCAGCTGCTTCGGCCGGCTCAGCGTGACGACGCCGATGCGCAGCGGACCGCTGCCCTGGACGTCGGTGACGATGCATTCGTAGCTCATCGGAGTCTCCTTCGGTGGATGTTCTGGCAACAGTGTAGGCAGGTCACGCTCACGACGCCGCGAGTTCGGGCTTGCGCTTGATCATCAGGTCGACCCAGGTGTCGGCGTCCTGGTGGATGCGGATGCGCAGCGGCAGGTAGCGCATGCTCGGCGCGATCCACATCTCGGGGATCAGGTCGCCGCCGCGCGGTTGCCGGCGCGGCTTCACGCGGAAGGCCGGCACCTCGCCGAAGTCGGTGTACAGCGTCTCCTCCTCGAGCACGTCGTAGGTCCACGGCTCGACGCGGAACGGCAGCGCCAGCGGGATCTCGACGCTCTCGCCGGTGCGCAGCTTCTGCGGCTGCGTCGTGAACAGCCAGGTCAGCTGCACGAACTGGCTCGCGGTGTCCTGCACGCCCGGCCAGCGGATGCGGCGCTGCCCGTTGGCCAGCACCACCGCATCGGGCAGCAGCTGCATCGACACGCGCTGGTCGTCGCGCAGCATCACGTGGGTCAGCTGGTCGTAGCGGGTCGGGTACAGGCCATCGGCGGTCAGCTGGCCTTCGCTCGTCAGCCGGCGCGATGCCGTGGGCGCGAACGACAGCCCGATGACCACGTCGACGTTCACCTGGTAGCGGTTGCCGTCGCGGATCCATTCGACCTGCGCCTCGCCGTCGACGTGTCCGCGGAAATTGCCGGTCAGCACGTAGCTGAGGCGGGTCGAGCCGGGCCATTCGAACGCGGCCGGCGCGGAGGCCGCGCCGTCGACGGCGACCGGCGACGGCTCGGGCAGCGGTGCCGAGGCGGCCGCGGCAGGCGCCGAGGCGACGGGTTCGGGTTCGGCCGCGGCGACGACCTCGGGGACGGGCTCGCGGACGGGCTCGGGTACCGGCTCGACCGGTACGGCCGACGCGGCGGGTTCGACCGGCGACGGCAGCGCCGGCGCAGCGGCAGCCGCGCGTGCCACCCGCTTCGGCGGCGGCTTCGGCGCCGGCACGACAGCGACCGGCACCGTCGGCTGCAGCTCGCGCACGTAGGCCACCTGCAGCCGCTGCGGCATCGGCGCCACCGAGAACGCGCCCATCCGGTCGGCGAGCTGGCGCGTCACGCAGCCGTGCACCGCCAGCACGCCCAGCACCAGCGTCAGCAACGCCGCGCGGCGCCGGGGCGTCGCGCGCAAGCGTCCGGTCAGCCGCGCATCCATGCCTGCCGCAGGGACTGCGCGGCGGCGGCGGAAGGCGTGTCGGACACGGGTGCGGGCGACAGCGCGACCGCACCGCTGTCCGGCGCCGCGGCGGCCGCCAGCGGCAGGTGCAGCAGGCGCTGGTCGCGCGACACCAGCAGCGTCGCCGTGCCGTCGTCCGGCAGCAGCCGCAGCAGGTCGTCGAGCCGGCGCAGCCGCCAGTCGTCGACGCCGAGCAGTTCGTCGCCGGCCGCGAGCCCGGCCGCTTCGGCCGCACCGCCGCGCAGCACATGGCTCACCTTGATGCCGGTCAGCGCGCTCTCGGAGACCCGCAGGCCGAGCCGCTGCGCGAGCGTCGGCGCCTGCTGCGTCCAGCGGACGCCGACGCGCTGCAGCAGCTCCTTCAGCGGCAGGTCGCCGGTGCCGTGCACCCAGGCCTGCAGCTCCTTCGCCATCGATCGGCCGCCCACCTCGTGCAGCACCGCCGCGATGTCGTCCTGCGAGATCGGCCCGCCGTCGCTGCGCGCCCACAGCCCGCGCATCACGTCGTCCAGCGAACCCTGGCCGCGCGTGCGCAGCGTCAGGTCGAGCGCCAGCGCGACCAGCGAGCCCTTCGTGTAGTAGCTGATCGTCGCGTTCGGCGTGTTCTCGTCGCCGCGGTAGTACTTGACCCAGGCATCGAAGCTCGCCTGCGCGACGCTCTGCACCTGGCGGCCCGGCGCGGCCAGCACGCCGGTCACCGTCTTGGCCAGCAGCTTCAGGTAGCGCGCCTCGTCGATCAGGCCGGCGCGCAACAGCAGCAGGTCGTCGTAGTACGAGGTGAAGCCCTCGAAGAACCACAGCAGCTCGGTGTAGTTCTCCTGCGTGTAGTCGTAGCGGGCGAACTCGGCCGGGCGCAGGCGCTTGACGTTCCAGGTGTGGAAGTATTCATGGCTGATCAGCCCGAGCAGCGTCACGTAGCCGTCGCCCGGCTCGCCCGCGGCCTTCGGATCGGCATCGGCCCGCGCGCGCTGCGGCAGGTCGCGCCGCGCGGCGATCAGCGCGGTGCTGGCCCGGTGCTCCAGCCCGCCGTAGCCGTCGTCCACCGCGTTCAGCATGAACACGTAGCGCTTGAAATGCGGCTTCCTGCGGCCATGCCAGAACGCGATCTCGGCCTCGCAGATGCGGCGTGCATCGGCCAGCAGGCGTTCGCCGTCGAAGTCGGGCAGTGCGCCGGCCACGATGAACTCGTGCGGCACGCCGGCCGCCTTGAACTCGCCGCGCCAGAAGTCGCCCAGCTCCACCGGGTGGTCGACCAGCTCGTCGTAGTCGCCCGCCTGGTACAGGCCCTGGCCGCGCGCATCGGTCTTGACGGCCGGCAGCGCGGTGCCCACGCGCCAGCCCTTCGGCAACCCGCGCATCTCGACGGCATGCGCCTCGGCCTCGCGCCCTTCGACCCGCAGGAAGGTGCTGGTGCCGTTGAAGAAGCCGCGCCGCGCATCGAGGAAGGCGGTGCGCACCGAGGTGTCGAACGCATAGACCAGGTAGCTGACGGTCAGCGCGCCGCGGCCGTCGCAGGGCGCCAGCCAGGTGGCCTTGTCGAGCTGCTGCAGCGCGAGCTCGCGCGAGCCCTGGCGCGCCTGCAACTGCGACAGATGGCGCGCGAACTCGCGCACCAGGTAGCTGCCGGGGATCCAGGCCGGCAGGCTCAGGCGCTGTTGCGCCGCCGGCTGCGGCACGGTGAGCGTGACGCGAAACTGGTGCGCGTGCACATCGGCGATCTCGATGCGGTAGGAAATCATGGGATCAGGTCGCGAGCAGGCGCTCGCGCAGCGGTTTCTGCGGGCGCCATTGTCACCGCAGGGGCCGCCCTGCGCAGTGGAACTACTTGCTGCTGGCGACCAGCTGCTTCTCGATCTGGTCGAGCGGCATCGCGCCGGGGAAGCGCGTGCCGTCGGCGAACACCAGCGCCGGCGTGCCGTTGATGCGGTATTTCTTGCCCATCGCGAGGTTGCGCTCGAACGGCGTCTCGCAGTTGCCCATCGACCGCGGCGGCTGCTCGCTGCGCAGCATCCAGCCGAGCCATGCCTTGCTCGGTTCCTTCGAGCACCAGATGTCGCGCGACTTCTGCGGCGAATCGCCGCCGAGGATCGGGTACAGGAAGGTGTAGACGGTGACGTCCTTGATCTTCTGCAGGTCGGCCTCGAAGCGGCGGCAGTAGCCGCAGTTCGGGTCGGCGAAGACGGCGATGCGGCGCGCGCCGGTGCCGTTCTTCCAGACCATCGCGTCCTTCAGCGGCAAGCTCGCGAAGTCGATCGCGGTCAGCTTGTTGATGCGCGCCTCGGTCAGGTTGGTGCGCGCCTTCGTGTCGATCAGCGAGCCCTCGATCAGGTAGTTGCCCTGCTCGTCGGTGTAGAGGATCTCGGTGCCCATGCGCACTTCGTAGAGGCCGGGGATCGGCGTCTTGCCGACCTCGTCGATCTTCGGCAGGTTGGTCAGGCGCTCGGCGAGGTTCTTGCGGATCTGCGCCTCGTCGGCGTGGGCCAGCGGGGCCAGCGCCAACGCGGCGGCGAGGAAGGATCGGGTCAGCGGTGTGCGCAGCATGGCAAGGCCTTCAATCAGGTGTCGAGCGCCCGGGCGGTCAGCCAGCGCTTCAGCGGGGACAGGTGGTTGACCAGAGTCATGCCGCGGTTGCGAAGTTCCCGCACCGCGGCCTGGTCCGTCGAAAACAACCGCCACAGACCGCCGGTCAATTCTCCCATCGCCCGGGTCGGGGCCAGGCGTGAGCGTTCGTAACGGCGCAGCAGCTTGGCGTCGGACAGCTCGCGCCACGGTTCGCGCGCCGCCAGCACCGCCGACAGCGACGCCACGTCGGCCAGCCCGAGGTTCAGGCCCTGCCCGGCCAGCGGGTGCACCACATGCGCCGCATCGCCCAGCAGCACCCAGCCGGGGCCGCACCAGGCGCTGGCGCTCGCCTGCACCAGCGGCCAGCCGGCGCGCGCCGAGGCCAGCGCCAGCCGGCCGCAGGCGCCGCCGGTGGCATCGTTCAATTCCTGCTCGAACGCCGCAGCGTCGAGCGCCAGCAGCGCCTGCGCCCGGGCCTGCGGCAGCGACCAGACCAGCGCATGCGAACAACCCGGCTGCGGCAAATCGAACGGCAGCAACGCGAGGATGTCGGGAGCACGGAACCACTGCCGCGCGGTGTGGCGGTGCGGCTGGTCGGCCACCAGGCGCGCCGCGATCGCGACCTGCCCGTAGTCGTGGCGCTCGAAGCGCACGCCCAGCGCGGCCCGCGAGGCCGACGCCTTGCCTTCGCACAAGGCGGTCAGCGGCGCCTGCACGTCGGCGTCGGGCGCCAGCAGCTCGACATGCGGCGAGTAGCGCACCGCGGTGGCGAGCGCCTGTTCCAGCGCGGCCACGTCGGTGATGAAGGCCAGCTCGGCCACGTGCTGCTGCCAGGCCGAGAATTCGAGCGCGGCGCCGGCCGCATCGCCTTCGACGCGCATCTCGTGCACTGCGGTCGCCGCGCCGGGCGGCAACGCCTCCCAGACCTTCAGCGCGCCCAGCAGCGCGACCGACGCGCGGTTCAGCGCATAGGCCCGCACGTCCTCGCCGGCATGGGCGACGGCATCGGGCACCAGCGCGACGCGCAGGCCCTGGCGGGCCAGCGACAAGGCGAGCGCCTGGCCGACGATGCCGGCCCCTCGGACACACAGATCGAAGCGTTTCATGAGGTTTCATTGTAGGGATCGGCACCACCCTGGCGCCCTTGAGGGCAGAATCGGTGCCCCCACGCTGCACCCCTGCGGTCGACCGACTGATGAAACCCTGGATCCGCAAACTCCTGCTGGCACTGGCGGTGCTGGTGCTGCTGCTCGGTGCCGTGCTCGCCTGGCTGGTCTCGACCTTCGACCCGAACGCCTACAAGGGCCTCGCGATCGACTGGATGAAAACCCACCGCGCCCGCACGCTGGCGATCGACGGGCCGATCAAGCTGTCGGTGTTCCCGCGCCTCGCGGTGCAGCTGTCGGCCGTCAAGCTGAGCGAAAAAGGCCGCGCCGACGAATTCGCCGCGCTCGACGAGGCCTCGCTGTCGGTCGCGGTGCTGCCGCTGCTGCGCCAGCAGCTGGTGGTCGACCACGTCAGCGCCCGCGGGCTGCGGCTGGTGTACCGCCGCGATGCACAGGGCAAGACCAACATCGACGACCTGATTGCCGGCGACACGCCGCCCGGCGCCCCGGCGTCAACGGCCAGCCAGCCGGCCGGTTCGAGCGCCCCGCTGCGCTTCGACGTCAGCAGCGTGCAGCTCGACGACCTGCGCCTGAGCCTGCGCGACGAGCGCGACCAGCTGTCCGGCGAGGTCACGCTGAATTCGCTGCACACCGGCCGGCTCGCCGACCAGGTGGAATCGCCGGTCAAGCTGCAGGCCGAGTTCGCGATGAAGGCGCCGGCCGTCAAGGGCAAGCTGAGCGGCGAGACCAAGCTGACGCTGCTGCTTGCGCAGCAGGGCGTGAAGCTGCGCGACATGCAGCTCGGCTGGCAGGGCGACGCGTTCGGCGTGCAGGCGATGGACGTCAAGATCCAGGGCGCGCTGGGCTACGACGGGCAGCGCGGCACGCTCGACGCGCAGGACCTCGACCTCGGGCTCGGCGCCACGCTCGGCTCGCTGAAGCTGGCCGGCAGCCGGGTGCAGATCAAGCACTTCGCGTTCGACCCGGCGGCGCGCAACCTGGCGCTGAACGCGCTGCAGGTCAAGCTGGCCGGCACGCAGGGCGGCCAGCCGCTGTCGGCCACGCTCGACTGGCCGGAGCTGAACGTCAAGGGCGAGGCGCTGACCGGCAGCGCGCTCAGCGGCAAGCTGTCGCTCGAAGGGCCGACTGCGGTCGACGCCAGCTTCAAGTCGGCCGCGCCGGGCGGCAGCTTCGACATGGTCAAGGTGCCCGGCTTCGAGGCGACCTTCAAGGGCAGCATGAAGGGCACCGGCGCGGGCAACGCCGGCCAGCGCGAGCTGGCGGGCACGGTGCGCGCCGACCTGCAGCTGCAGCCGGCGAAGAGCGCGTTCGCGCTCGACGCGCTGGCGGCCCAGCTGAAGATCCAGGAGCCGTCGCTGCAGCCGCTGGTGCTGGACATGCGCGGCAAGGCCGATGCGTCGGCGCAGGCGGCGCACTGGTCGCTGGCCGGGCAGATCAATGCCAACCCGTTCCGCAGCGACGGCAACGTCACGCTGGCCGGCACGCCGATCACCGTGAAGGCCTCGGCCAACTTCGAGGCGCTCGACCTGAACCGGCTGCTGCCGCCGTCTTCGACCGCCGCGGCCACGCCGGCTCCCGCCGCCGGCGACAAGCCCGCCGCCGACACCCCGGTCGACCTGTCGCCGCTGCGCGCGCTGCAGGGCGAGTTCAGCCTGCACATCGGCAGCTTCGCGTACCAGACCTACCGCGTCAGCGATGCCGCGCTCGAAGCGTCGCTGCAGGGCGGCATGCTGCGCGTCAGCAAGCTGTACGGCAAGACCTGGGGCGGCGTGCTCGACGCGACCGCGTTCGCCGATGCGCGCGCGAGCCGCATCGCGGTGAAGGCGACCGCCAACGGCGTCAACGTCAACACGCTGCTGAAGGACGTCGCGAAGAAGGACATCCTCGAAGGCACCGGCCGCGTCGTCGCCGACGTCGAGACCGCCGGCCGCAGCGTCAACGAGATGAAGGCGCGGCTGAAGGGCACCGCCGCGCTGCAGCTGCGCGACGGGGCGATCAAGGGCGTGAACCTCGCGAAGAGCCTGCGCCAGGCCAAGGCGGCGTTGTCGATGAAGCAGGACAGCTCGCAGAAGGCCACGCAGACCGAGAAGACCGATTTCTCCGAGCTGACGGCCAGCTTCGTGATCACCGACGGCATCGCGCGCAACGCCGACCTCGATGCGAAGAGCCCGTTCCTGCGGCTCAACGGCTCGGGCGCGCTCGACGTCGGCCGCGGCCGCATCGACTACACCGCGCGCGCGACGGTCGCCAACACCACGAAGGGCCAGGACGGCGCCGACCTCGCGGCGCTGAAGGGCGTCACGGTGCCGGTGCTGCTGACCGGGCCGTTCGATGCGATCGACTGGCGGATCCAGTGGTCGCAGATCGCGGCCCAGGTGATCAAGAGCGAGGTGGCCGGCAAGGCCGAGGAGAAGCTGAAGGAGAGCCTGCGCGGCAAGCTCGGCCTGCCGGCGCCGGCGAGCGGTGCGGCCTCGGGCCCGCAGCCGTCGACCAAGGACCAGTTGAAAGACAAGCTGAAGGGGTTGTTCAAGTGAGCGAGTTGTCGGAGGGAGATGTCGCCGTCACGTTGCGCAGCGTGCACGTCTACCCGGTGAAGAGCTGTGCCGGCGTCGCGCTCGACGAATCGCTGCTGATCGAGACCGGGCTCGAGTTCGACCGCGCGTGGATGGCGGTCGACGCGGCCGGCCGTTTCGTCAGCCAGCGCGAGCTGCCGCGCATGGCGCTGGTCCGCACGACGCTGAAGCACACCGAACTCGTGCTGCGCGCGCCCGGCATGCTGGCGCTGCACCTGGCGCTCGATGCGGTCGAGGCGCCGAACCGCGTCACCGTGTGGAACGACACCGTCGCGGCCTACGACATGGGCGACCTGGCGGCGCAGTGGTTCAGCGATTTCCTTGCGCCCCCCTCCAATGACGCCGGTGACGTGAAGTTCCCGCTGCGCCTGGCGCGCTTCGACCCGGAGCAGAAGCGGCTGTCGAGCAAGCAATGGACCGGCGAGATCGACGCCGAGAACGCGTTCGGCGACGGCTTCCCGCTGCTGGTGGTGTCGCAGGCCTCGCTCGACGAACTGAACGAACGGCTCGCGCGCAAGGGCGTCGCGGCGATGACGATGGCGCGCTTCCGGCCGAACCTGGTGCTCGACGGGCTCGAGTCGCATGGCGAGGATTTCCTCGACGAGATCCGCTTCGACACGCCCGAGGGGCCGGTGCGGCTGCGGCTGGTCAAGCCCTGCCCGCGCTGCCCGATCCCGAACGTCGACCCCGAGACCGGCGAGCCGGGACACGAACCGGGCGACACGCTGTCGACCTACCGCGCCGACGAGCGCCTCGACGGCAAGATCACCTTCGGCATGAACGCGGTGATCGTCGAGGGCATCGAATGCGGGTTGCGTGCCGGCATGGTCGGCAGCGCCAGCATTCGATTCTGAGGTCGGCACCGGACGTGACGCGCCTGCGCAACTGGCAGCTGTTCGCCATCTGCGTGCTGACCTGGGGCACGACCTGGCATGCCATCACGTGGCAGGTCGGCGTCACGACGCCGGAGTTCGGCGTCGCGCTGCGCTTCGCGCTGGCCGGCGCGGTGATCCTGGCGTTCGCCGCGGCGCGCGGCGTGTCGTTGCGCTTCGCGCCGCGCCAGCACGCCTGGTTCGCGCTGCAGGGCGTGTTCCTGTACGGCGTGTCGTACCTGTGCGTGTACCACGCCGAGCGGCTGCTGCCGTCGGGGCTGGTCGCGGTCGGCTATTCGGCGTCGCCGCTGATCGCCGGGCTCGGCGCCAGGGGGCTGTTCGGCGTCGCGATCACGCCGCGTTTCATCGCCGGCGGCCTGCTGGGGCTGGCCGGCGTCGCGCTGGTGTTCTGGCCGGAATTCGGCCACGCCCGCGATGCGTCGGGCACGGCGCTCGGCGCGCTGTTCACGGTCGGCGCGGTGCTGTTGTCGGGGGTCGGCAGCCTCGCGGCGAGCCGCAATGGCGCGCGCGGCCTGCCGTTCTGGCCGGCGCTCGGCTTTGGCATGCTGTATGGCGCGCTGTGCTGCTTCATCGCGGCGCTGGCCGGCGGGCAGCCGATGGCGCTGCCGGCGATCGCGTCCTGGTGGATCGCGCTGCTGTACCTCGCACTGGCCGGATCGGTGCTGACCTTCGCCTGCTTCCTGACGCTGATGCAGCGCCTCGGACCCGGTCCGGCCGGCAGCATCGGCGTGATGACGCCGCTGCTGGCGCTGGTCGTCTCGACGGCCTTCGAGCACTACCGGCCGGATGCGCTGACCGGCATCGGCGCGGCGCTGGCGGTGCTGGGCAACGTGCTGATGCTGCGCCGCGGTGCGCCGGCCGCCGCCTCATCGGCGCCCACCCGCGCCGACCTCAGGGCCGGCGCTCCGGCAGCGGAATGAACTCGGTCTCGCCGGGCACGCCGGCAAAGCGCTGGGCCGCCCAATCGTCGGCGGCTTCGGCGATGCGGTCCTTGCGGCTGGACACGAAGTTCCACCACATGAAGCGGTGGCCGAGCGGCTCGCCGCCGATCAGCATCACGCGCGCGCCCTGCGGCGCCTCGAGCAGCGGCTGGGCGCCGCCGGGCAGCACGACCATCTCGCCCGCCGGGACGGCCTGGCCGTCGAGCGTGAAGCCGTGGTCGACGCCGTACAGCGCGCGCTGCGGTGCCGCCGCGGGCACCTGCAGGCGGCCGCCGGGCGGCAGTGCCAGGTCGGCATAGAGCGTCGGCGACAGCGTGGGCGTCGGCGAGGCCGCGCCGAACGCGCTGCCGATCAGCACCCGCACCGTGGTGTCGCCGACCACCACCGACGGGATCGTCGCGGCCGCGGTGTGCGAGAAGCCCGGCGCGTCTTCCTCGTGCTCGGCCGGCAGCGCGGCCCACAGCTGCAGCCCGTGGCTGCGCCGCGCCACGTGGCGCAGGTCGTCGGGGGCGCGTTCGGAGTGGGCGATGCCGCGGCCGGCGGTCATCCAGTTGATCGCGCCGGGCTCGATGCGCTGCACGATGCCGGTGCTGTCGCGGTGCAGCATCGCGCCTTCGAACAGGTAGGTGACGGTGGCCAGCCCGATGTGCGGGTGCGGGCGCACGTCGTGGTTGTCGCTCGGCTGGGCGGTGATGGGCCCGAAGTGGTCGAAGAACAGGAAGGGGCCGACCGACTGCTGCTGCGCCGCGGGCAGCAGCCGGCGCACGGTGAAGCCGCCGCCGAGGTCCTTGGAGTGCGGATTCAGGCGCAGGAGTTCGAGCATCGGAAGGTCCTCGAAGGGATTGGCGGGACAGGAAAACGGGCAGTGTAGAGGGACGGACTAAAATTCGCCCCTCTCTCTCTCGACCAGCGAAAGCCCCCTCCATGAGCCTCAAATGCGGCATCGTGGGCCTGCCCAACGTCGGCAAGTCCACCCTTTTCAACGCGCTGACGAAAGCCGGCATCGCGGCCGAGAACTACCCGTTCTGCACCATCGAGCCGAACGTCGGCATCGTCGAGTTGCCCGACCCGCGGCTGCAGGCGCTGTCGGCGATCGTGAAGCCCGAGCGCATCGTGCCGGCGATCGTCGAGTTCGTCGACATCGCCGGGCTGGTGGCCGGTGCCTCGAAGGGCGAAGGCCTGGGCAACCAGTTCCTGGCCCACATCCGCGAGACGGATGCGATCGTCAACGTGGTGCGCTGCTTCGACGACGAGAACGTGATCCACGTCGCCGGCCGCGTCGACCCGATCTCCGACATCGAGGTGATCCAGACCGAGCTGTGCCTGGCCGACCTGGCCACGGTGGAGAAGACGCTGCAGCGCTCGATCAAGGCGGCGAAGTCGGGCAACGACAAGGAAGCGGCCAAGCTGGTCGACGTGCTGCAGAAGTGCCAGGCCGCGCTGAACGAAGCGAAGCCGGTGCGCGGCATCAGCTTCAGCAAGGAAGAACTGGTGATCCTGAAGCCGCTGTGCCTGATCACCGCGAAGCCGGCGATGTTCGTCGGCAACGTCGACGAAGGCGGCTTCGAGAACAACCCGTACCTCGACAAGCTGCGCGCGTATGCCGAGGGCCAGAAGGCGCCGGTGGTGGCGATCTGCGCGAAGACCGAGGCCGAGCTGGCCGACATGCCGGACGAGGACCGGCTGATGTTCCTGCAGGAGATGGGGCAGAGCGAGCCGGGCCTGAACCGCCTGATCCGCGCCGCCTTCAGCCTGCTCGGGCTGCAGACCTACTTCACCGCCGGGGTGAAGGAAGTGCGCGCCTGGACCATCCACATCGGCGACACCGCGCCGCAGGCGGCCGGCGTGATCCACACCGACTTCGAGCGCGGCTTCATCCGCGCGCAGACCATCGGCTTCGACGACTTCATCGCGTTCAAGGGCGAACAGGGCGCGAAGGACGCCGGCAAGATGCGCGCCGAAGGCAAGGAGTACGTGGTGAAGGACGGGGACGTGATGAACTTCCTGTTCAACGTCTAGGTCCCGCGGCTCAGCTACTCCGCCCCCGCCTCCCACGGCCGCGTCTTCAGCCACCGCCGCCACCAGCGCGGCCGCTGGCGCTGCGGCGCGATCGTCGTCAGCTGGCGCAGCCGCGCGCCGCTGCCCGGGCGCATGCGGCCGAGGTGCGACACCAGCGCGTCGACCAGCGCCTGCGGCGTGTCGCGCCGGTCTTCCGGCAGGTGCGCCACCACCGCGTGCATCTGCAGCGTCTCGGCACCCGGCAGTTCGCCGGTGTAGTGCTGGGCCTGGTGGATGATGCGGTGCACGATCATCAGGACCTCGCCCGGATTGGCCACCCCGTCCAGCAGCGCCACCACGCGCTGCTCGTTGAAGCGCACCACCACGTCCGACGCGCGCATGCCCTGCTGCACCTGCCGGCCGGCCATCAGCAGCGCCTGCTCGGCGATCGACGCGCCCTGGCGCAGCCGGATGTCGCGCAGGTTCACCACCTCGAACATCACGACCGCGCTGCGGATGCCGTGCCGCTGGCTGCGGAACTTCATCTGCGCCAGCCGCGGCAGCAAGTCCTTCGGGCGCAGCAGGCCGGTCAGCGGGTCGTACTGCGCGGCCTCGCGCAGGCGCGCCGACACCACGTCGTGGTCGCGCCGCAGCAGCGACATCGCATACAGCAGCAGCGGCAGGTCGATCGCGCTCGCGAACAGCAGCCCGTATTGCGAGAACAGGCCGCTCGGCACGAAGCCGAAGCCCTTCAGCAACGGCAGTGCCGCCCCGGCGCCGAGCACGATCTGGCCGGCCGCCAGCCAGCGCACGTGCGGCAGCTGCCAGCGCAGCGAGCGCACCAGCAGCCCGCCGCCCACCAGCATCGACAGCGCGCCGAACGAGCGCGTCAGGAACCAGCGCTCGGCCAGGTCGAGCAACGGGTAGGCCAGCGTCAGCACCGCCGCCAGCACGACGCACAGCCACACGAGCGCGCGCTCGAGCGGACCGATCACCGCCTGCGGCACCGCCGAGCGCAGGAAGCCCAGCCCGACCGCGCCGAGCAGCACCGGGCTCAGCATCAGCAGCAGGATGCTCAGCGCCGGCTCCTCGCCGACCAGCGTCTGGTGCACCTGGCCGCTCAGGCAGGCGAGCGTCAGGATCATCGCGACCAGGTAGGCGCTGCACCAGCCGAGCGTGCCGTCGCGGTGCGCCACCGCCTGCACCGCGACGTACAGCAGCGCCAGCAGCGCAAGGCCGAAGTACGCGCCGATGAACAGCTGGGCCATGCCCTGGCTTTCGAGCAGGTCGCGCGGGCTGCGGATCAGCGGCGCGCCGCCGAGCGTGGCGGGGTGCTCCAGCCGCAGCAGGTAGGTGGTCGCCCGCTGCGCATCGGCATGCAGCTGGAACACCGGCAGCGACGCGCGCACCGGCCACTGCGAGATCGGCGTCAGCACGCCGCTCGCCTGCGGCGTGCCGAGGCGCGACTCGGGGCCGACGCGGTAGACCTCGGCGCGCATCAGCGTCGCATGCGGCAACTCGAGGAACCAGTCGGCCTCGCTGCCGGCGCCCACCTGCACGCTGAAACGCACCCAGGTCACGGCCGGCCAGCGCGCACCGAACAGTTCGTCGTCGGGCAGGCGCTGCCAGCCCTCGGTTTCGGCCAGCACCGCCTGCGGCGATTGCTGCCCGGTGGCGTCGACGCGGAACTCCGCCCCTTCGGCCAGGCTGCGCGCCGGCCCCTGCACCGTCAGCTGCAGCGTGGCCGCGGCGCACCACGCCGGCAGCGCCGTCACCAGCACGGCCATCAGCATGGCGCGCAGCGACGGCCGCGGCAGGCGGGGGAATCGGAGGCAGCGGAAAAGCAAGGGATGGATCCGTGGAGTCGGGACAGGGCGGCGCGCATTCTGGCGTCGATATCGTCGGGATTCGCCCCAGGCAATGCAAGCGAAACGGACTGTTACCCTCTGACTTTCCCCGGCGCGCGGGCGCACACTGCTGACCCGCGCCCATGTGCCACTCACCCTCCACCGCCGACAGCCTGAAGCCATCATGAGCCCCGTCAACGCCCCCAACCTCGCCCTTTCCCCGATCGTCGCCGGTGCCTGGCGCATGGCCGACTGGGGCTGGGACGCCGAACAGCGCGTGCGCTGGATCGAGCAGTGCATGGAACTCGGCGTGACGAGCTTCGACCATGCCGACATCTACGGCGGCTACCGGGTCGAGGCGCTGTTCGGCGAGGCGCTCGCGCTGAAGCCGATGCTGCGCCAGCACATGCAGCTGGTCGGCAAGTGCGGCATCAAGCTGGTCGGCGAGGCGCGGCCGGAGCACCGGGTGAAGCACTACGACACCTCGCCGGCGCACATCACCCGCAGCGTCGAGAACTCGCTGCGCGCGCTGCAGACCGACCACCTCGACCTGCTGCTGATCCACCGTCCGGATCCGCTGATGGAGGCCGACGACGTGGCCGAGGCCTTCACCGCGCTGCGCCAGGCCGGCAAGGTGCGGGCCTTCGGGGTGTCCAACTTCACGCCGGCGCAGTTCGAGCTGCTGAACAGCCGCATCGCGCTGGCCACCAACCAGATCGAACTGCACCCGCTGCACCTGTCGCCGCTGCACGACGGCACGCTCGACCAATGCCAGCGGCTGCGCCTGCGTCCGATGATCTGGTCGCCGCTGGCCGGCGGCAAGCTGCTGACCGGCAGCGACGAACGCTCGCGCCGCGTGCAGGCCGCGCTGCAGGCGGTCGGCCAGCGCCACGGCGTCAGCGCAGCGACGGTCGCCTACGCCTGGCTGCTGCGCCACCCGACCCGCCCGCACCCGCTGACCGGCTCGCAGCGGCTGGAGGCGATCCGCGAGGCGCTGGCCGCGTTGCAGCTGAAGCTCGACGCCGAATCGTGGACCGAGATCTGGCAGGCCGGCAGCGGACACGAAGTCGCCTGACGATGCGCGCCACGTCGTTTGGCACCGACTGAGGACCGCACCGAGGTGATAGGCTCCCCTCGCCCCCACCTCGCCCCATCGATTCGATGACGCCAGCGACGCCCCGCCCCACCACGAACTGGCCGGACTGGCCGTTCGCGCTCGCGGGCACCGCCGTCGCCTATGCGGTGGTCGGCTGGGCCGCATTGGCGTTGGCGATTCCGCCCAGCCTCGCGTCGCCGCTGTACCCGTCCGCCGGCATCGCGCTGGCCTGCCTGCTGGTCTACGGATGGCGGATGCTGCCAGGCGTGCTGGTCGGCGCCTTCCTGGTCAACGCCGGCATCGCGATCGACCAGGGCGGGTGGACCCTCGCAGGCCTCGCGGTGCCGGCCGCCATCGCCGTCGGCGCCACGCTGCAGGCGGCGCTGGCCAGCGTGCTGGTGCAGCGCTTCCTGCCGCAGCCGGTCACGCTGAACGAACCGCGCGACATCGCGGTCTTCTTCGGGCTCGGCGCGATCGCCGCGAGCCTCGTCAGCTGCAGCGTCGCGACGCTTGCGCTGTGGCTGGCCGGCCGCCAGCCGCTCGACGAACTGGTCTTCAGCTGGTGGACCTGGTGGGCCGGCGATGCGCTCGGCGTGCTGATCGGCACGCCGGTCGCGCTGACGCTGATCGGCCGGCCGCGCGACGAATGGGCCGCGCGCCGCCGCACCGTCGGGCTGACGCTCGGCATCGCGACGCTGCTGATGGCGCTCGGCGTGCGCCAGGTCGCGCAATGGGAAGACGCCCGCGTGCAGGCTGCCTTCGATCGCGATGCGATCCATGCGTCGTCCAACCTCGCCGCGCAGCTGCAGTACCCGCTGCACGCGCTCGAAGCGCTGCGCGGCGTGATGATCTCGTCCGACGACGTGACGCGCGAGGAAATGCACCGCGCCGCGGCCGCCTGGCTCGAGGTCGGCGGCCACCTGCAGGCGCTCGGCTGGACCGAGCTGATGCCGCGCTCGCAGGTGCCGGCCTTCGAGGCCCGGGTACGCGCGACCGGCCTGCCCGGCTACCGCGTGTTCGACCGCTTCGACTCCGGCTTCAAGCCGGCGCCCGACGACACCGTCGCGGCGATCCGCTACATCGAGCCGCAGCAGGCGAACGCCGCGGCGCTGGGCGTCAACACCCGGTCGATCGCCGCCGCGCGCATGGCGATCGATTCGGCGGTGCGCACCGACCGGCCGGCCGCCAGCGCCGGCTTCCTGCTGACGCAGGACGGCGCCGGCACGCAGACCGGCGTCGTGATCTACCAGGCCGTCTACGCCGGCATGCCGACCACCGTCAGCGACCGGGTCGCGGCGGCGCGCGGCGTGGTGTTCGTGACGCTGCGCATGGACGACGCGCTGCAGGCGTTCAAGGGCACGCTGCCGCACTACCTCGACGTCTGCATCGTCGACACCGACCCGATCGCCGAACGGCGGCGCCTGGCCGGCACCATCGGCTGCGAGACGCAGTCGGCCGACCTGTCCCACGTGCGCTCGTTCGCGTTTGCCGGGCGGCAGTGGGACATCCGCGTCACTTCGTCGCGCTCCGCGGTGCCGCACGTGCGCGAGCGCAACGCGCTGCTGTTCTCGCTGGTCGGGCTGCTCGCCACCTCGATGCTGGGCGCGCTGATGCTGACCGTCACCGGCCGCACCCGCCGCATCGAAGTCGCGGTCAACGACCGCACCGCCGCGCTGCAGCGCGAGATCGCCGAGCGCCAGCGCACCGAGGCCGACCTGCGCGAGAGCGAGCAGCGCTTCCGCAACATCCTGAACCACGTGCCGATCGGCGTCGTCTACACCGACCTGCACGGCAACGTGAAGCAGGTGAACCCGCAGTACTGCGCGCTGACCGGCTACAGCGCCGAGGCGCTGGTCGACATGAACGTCGCCGCGCTGACGCACCCCGACGACCGCTCGCAGGACCTCGAGATGACGAGCCAGCTGCTGCGCGGCGAGATCCCGATGTACCGACGCCAGGGCCGCTACGTGACGCGCGACGGGCGCCAGGTGTGGGTGCAGACCATCGTCACGCTGCTGCGCGACCTGCAGGGCCAGCCGCGGCGCATCGTCGGCGTGGTCGAGGACATCACCGAGCACCTGCGGCTGGCCGAGGCCGAGCGAGCGCGCGAGCTGGCCGAGGCGGCGAACCGCGCGAAGAGCGATTTCCTGTCGCGCATGAGCCACGAGCTGCGCACGCCGCTGAACGCGATGCTCGGCTTCGCGCAGCTGCTCGAGCTGGACCAGAACCACCCGCTACCGATCGCACAGCGCCCGTGGGTCACGCAGATCCAGAGCGCCGGCTGGCACCTGCTCGACATGATCAACGACGTGCTCGACCTGTCGCGCATCGAATCCGGCACGCTGAACCTGCAGGCCGACGCGATCGACCTGCACGAGGCGGTCGCCGCGGCGCTGTCGCTCGTCGAGCAGGACGCTCGGCGCCGCGGCATCACGATCACGCAGGAGCTGGCCGACAACGCCGAGCGCGTCACCGGCGACGCCACCCGCGTGAAGCAGATCCTGATCAACCTGCTGAGCAATGCGGTGAAGTACAACACCGAGGGCGGCCGCATCCACGTGGCGTCACGGCGCAGCACGGCGGGCGGGCAGCGCGACAGCGTCGAGATCACGATCACCGACACCGGGCTGGGCATGACGCCGCAGCAGCTGTCGCAGCTGTTCCAGCCGTTCAACCGGCTCGGGCGCGAGCGCTCGTCGCTCGAAGGCACCGGCATCGGGCTGGTGATCAGCCAGCGGCTGGCCGAGTTGATGGGCGGCGCGGTGCGTGCGCGCAGCACCGCCGGCGAAGGCTCGTCGTTCATCCTGACGCTGCCGCGGGCCAACCCCGCCGACAGCGCGCCGGCCGGGCTGGACGAGATCGCCCCGGCCACCGGCAGCTACCACCAGCGCATCGTCCACTACGTCGAGGACAACGAAACCAACGTCGAGGTGATGCGCGGCATCCTGGCGCGCCGGCCGCAGGTGCAGTTCGACGTGTCGGTGACCGGGCTGGACGGGCTGGCGGCGATACGCGCGCGCCGGCCCGACCTGATCCTGCTCGACATGCACCTGCCCGACATCGACGGCATGGAGTTGCTGCGCCACCTGAAGGCCGACCCCGGCACCGCGAGCATCCCGGTGGTGGTGGTGTCGGCCGACGCACTGGCCAGCCAGATCGAGACCGCGATGGCGGCCGGCG
This sequence comes from Rhizobacter sp. SG703, assembly GCF_012275445.1. Taxonomy (GTDB): domain Bacteria; phylum Pseudomonadota; class Gammaproteobacteria; order Burkholderiales; family Burkholderiaceae_C; genus Rhizobacter. Next base: position 408,965 of record NZ_JAAZQK010000006.1, read on the forward strand.
CCCGGCAGTACCTGACCAAGCCGGTCAGCGTGAGCCAGCTGCTCGGCGTCGTCGATGCGGTGCTCGACGACGTCGAAACACGCTTCGGCTAGAGGATGACAGCCCCTCGGTCGGTGGGTACACCGACCGATCCCCCCGCGGCGATCCGGGCCGGCTTGGGGCGGCCCGGCGCTCGGCCCGGCCAGGGATGACAGCCCTGCGGTCGGTGGGTACACCGACCGATCCCCCGCGAGGATCCGGCCGGCTAGAAGCCCGCGGCGAGGCCCGTGTTGCGGCGCGGGTCGTTCGCGCCATAGAACCGGTTCTTGCCGACCGACTTGCCGCCGAGCGACGGCGCGCCGACCAGGATCGCCGCGACATGGTTGGCCGGCTGCGGAGCGCCCAGCTTGTGGCCCATGTCGGTCAGGATCTTGCGGGTGTCGGGGCTCAGCGCATTGACCTCGACGTTGGTCGTCTCCGGCAGCCACTGCTGGTGGAAGCGCGGCGCATCGACCGCCTCCTGCACGTTCATCCCGTAGTCGACGACGTTCAGGATCGTGTGCACCACCACCGTGATGATGCGGCTGCCGCCCGGCGTGCCGGTGACCATCACCGGCTTGCCGTCGCGCGACATGATCGTCGGGCTCATCGAACTCAGCGGGCGCTTGCCCGGGGCGATGGCGTTCGCTTCGCCCTGCACCAGGCCGTACATGTTCGGCACGCCGATCTTCGCGGTGAAGTCGTCCATCTCGTCGTTCAGCACCACGCCGGTCTTCGCCGCGGTGACCTTGGCGCCGAACCAGTCGTTCAGCGTGTAGGTCACGGCGACCGCGTTGCCGTCCTTGTCGACGATGGAATAGTGCGTGGTGTTGCTGCCTTCGTGCGGTTCGACGCCGGGCTTGATGTCCTTCGACACGCCGGCCTTGGCCGGATCGATCGCGCCGCGGATCTTCTCGGCATAGCCCTTGTCGAGCAGCCGGTCGAGCGGGTTCTTGACGAAATCGGGGTCGCCCAGGTAGCTGTTGCGGTCGACGTAGGCATGCCGCATCGCCTCGATCTGGTAGTGCACCGATTGCGCCGAGCGGAAGCCGAGGTCCTTCAGCGGATAGCCCTCGAGCACGTTCAGGATCTCGCAGATCACGACGCCGCCCGAGCTCGGCGGCGGTGCCGAGACGATGCGGTAGCCGCGGTAGTCGCACTCGACCGGCGGCAGTTCGCGGGTCTTGTACTGGTCGAGGTCGGCCTGCGTCAGGATGCCCTTGCCGGCCTGGCTGGACGCGACGATGGCCGCGCCGACCGTGCCCTTGTAGAAGCCGTCTTCGCCCTTCTGCGAGATCAGCCGCAGCGTCTTCGCCAGGTCCTTCTGCACGAGGCGCTGGCCGGGCTCGAACGGCTGGCCCTTGTTCAGGAAGATCGACGCCGACGCCGGGTCCTTGCGGAAATCCTCGGTGGCGGTCAGCAGCATGTCGACATCGCCCTGCTGCAACACGAAGCCCTTGTCGGCGAAGGTGATGGCAGGAGCGATCAGCTGCGACCGCTTCATCGTGCCGTACTTCGCCCGCGCCATCTCCAAGCCCGACACCGTGCCGGGCACGCCGACCGCGAGGTGGCCGGTGGTGCTCAGGCCCTTGACGACGTTGCCGCTCGCATCGAGGTACATGTTCGGCGTCGCGGCCAGCGGCGCCTTCTCGCGGAAGTCGAGGAAGGTCTTGCGGCCGTCGGCCAGCTGGATCGTCATGAAACCGCCACCGCCCAGGTTGCCCGCCGCCGGGTAGACCACCGCCAGCGCGTAACCCACGGCCACCGCGGCATCGACCGCGTTGCCGCCCTTCTTCAGCACGTCGACGCCGACCTGCGTCGCGTAATGCTGCGCGGTGACCACCATGCCGTTCTGGGCCGCGGCCGGCGCGATCGACGCGGCATGTACCGTCCAGCAACACACTGTTGCGGCAGATACCACGAAACTCTTCAGCAAACGGCAGGTCTTCATCGTGATGTTCTCCTCGAAGGCACCGGACGGCACCGTGGTTGGAATCCACCAGAATAATCGCAAAGCCTTGCACCCAGTGGGGTCAGGAACAAGATTTGCCGCCGTTTTGTTGCAAGTATTCGCTCACACTGACCCTCTGACGGATGGACGCCCCGGCGTCGTCAGCACTCTCGGAAGTCGAGTGCTAATATCAAGGGAACGAAAGGAAATTCAGCATGTCTGATGCTTCCATGACCCTCACGAACACCCTGTCCCCCGAAAACGCCCTGACCCTGCGCGACCCGTTCGCGATGGTGCCCTCGCTGGGCAACCTCGACGCGTACATGTCCGCGGTCAACCGGATCCCGCTGCTGACACACGAGGAAGAAGTGTCCTACGCACGCCGGCTGCGCGAGAACGGCGATGTCGAAGCCGCCGGAAAGCTGGTGCTGTCGCACTTGCGCCTGGTGGTGTCGATCTCGCGCCAGTACCTCGGCTACGGCCTGCCGCACGGCGACCTGATCCAGGAAGGCAACGTCGGGCTGATGAAGGCCGTCAAGCGCTTCGACCCCGATCAGGGCGTGCGCCTTGTCAGCTACGCGATGCACTGGATCAAGGCCGAGATCCACGAGTACATCCTGAAGAACTGGCGCATGGTCAAGGTCGCGACGACCAAGGCCCAGCGCAAGCTGTTCTTCAACCTGCGCTCGATGAAGCAGAGCATGAAGGAAGACGCCGTCGACGGCTCGACCCACCGGGCGACGCTGACGCAGACCGAGATCGACCGCGTCGCGCAGCAGCTGAACGTCAAGCGCGAGGAAGTGCTCGAGATGGAAACCCGCCTGTCCGGCGGCGACATCGCGCTCGAACCGCAGGGCGACGACGGCGAGGAGAGCTACGCGCCGATCGCCTACCTGGCGGACGACAGCAGCGAGCCGACCCGCGTGATCGAAGCGCAACGCCGCGACTGGCTGGCCGGCGACGGCATCGCCCAGGCGCTCGACGCGCTCGACGCCCGCAGCCGCCGCATCGTCGAGGAGCGCTGGCTGAAGGTGAACGACGACAGCTCGGGCGGCATGACGCTGCACGACCTGGCCGGCGAGTACGGCGTCAGCGCCGAGCGCATCCGCCAGATCGAAGTCGCCGCGATGAAGAAGATGCGCAAGGCGTTGACCGAAGCCGCCGCCTGACACGGCGGCTGGCGGTCAGCAGAAAGGGCCCCGCAGGGCCCTTTTCTTTTTCAGGCCGGCGTTTTCACGCGCTGCCGAGCAAGGCCTTCAAGTCCGATTGCAGCGCCTCGCTGCCACTGCCATAGCGCGTGAACAAGCGCAGCTTGCCGGTCGTGTCGAACACGTACGAGCCGGCGGTGTGGTCCATCGTGTAGCTGCCTTCGGTCTTGCCGGGCACCTTGGCGTAGAACACCTTGAACGACTTGGCCACCGCGGCGGTCTGCTCGGGCGTTCCGCGCAGCGCGACGAAGCTCGGATCGAAACTGCCCATGTAGGCCTTCAGGATTTCCGGCGTGTCGCGCTCCGGGTCGATCGTGATGAAGATGCCCTGCACCTTGTCGCCGTCAGCACCGAGCGCCTTCTTGACCTGCGCCAGCTCGGCCATCGTGGTCGGGCAGACGTCGGGGCATTGCGTGTAGCCGAAGAACACCACCGCCAGCTTGCCCTTGAAGTCGGCCAGCGTGCGGGTCTTGCCGTTCTGGTCGGGCAGCGACAGCCCGCTGCCGTAGTCGGCACCGGTGATGTCGACCGCCTTGAAGGCCGGCGTCGACGATGCCGACGGCGGCAGCTTGTCGCAGGCGGCCAGCAGGCCAGCCCCTGTGACGACCAGGGGCGCGAGCACGAACAGTCGGCGTTGAATCATCATCACAGCAGGGGGCTCAGGTAGTGGTCCACCAGCAGCGCGGTGAACAACAGCGACAGGTGGTAGATCGAGAACAGGAAGGTGCGGCGCGCGAGCGCATCGGAGTACTCGCGCCACAGCTTCCAGGCGTAGCCGGTGAACATCGCGCCCAGCACGACGGCCGCGGCCAGGTAGATCCAGCCGCTCATGCCGAACACGAAGGGCAGCAGCGTGGCCGCGAACAGCACGAAGGTGTACAGCAGCACCTGCAGCCGGGTGAACTCGTTGCCGTGCGTGACCGGCAGCATCGGCAGGCCAGCCTTGCGGTAGTCCTCGACACGGTACAGCGCCAGCGCCCAGAAATGCGGTGGCGTCCACAGGAAGATGATCAGGCACAGCATCAGCGCCTCGGGGCCGACGTCGCCGCGCATCGCGGCCCAGCCAAGCACCGGCGGCATCGCGCCCGACGCGCCGCCGATCACGATGTTCTGCGGCGTCAGCGGCTTCAGCACCACGGTGTAGATCACCGCATAGCCGACGAAGGTGGCGAAGGTCAGCCACATCGTCAGCGGGTTCACGAGCAGGTAGAGGATCGCGCTGCCGACGGCACACAGCGCGCCGGAGAACAGCAGCGTCTGCGTGTTGGTCAGTTCGCCCTTGGCGGTGGGCCGCCACGCGGTGCGCGCCATCCTGGCGTCGATGTGCTGCTCGACCAGGCAGTTGAAGGCTGCCGCGGCTGCGGCGACCAGCCAGATGCCGGCGGTGCCCGCCAACGCGAGGCGCCAGTCCGGCAGCCCCGGCACCGCCAGCAGCATGCCGATGACGGCGCAGAACACGATCAGCTGCACCACGCGCGGCTTGGTCAGCGCGTAGAACTGCCGCCAGCGCGACGGGCGCGCGACGGGAGTGGTCGTGGCAGCAGGGGGAGTCAAGGTGTTGGACATGGGAACGAACCGCCGATTTTACGAGGCGTGCCTCCAGGCAGGCGTGGCAGCGGAACGCCGCCCGACGGACAAAACGTCCACATGCGCCCGCGCGAGCAGGGCCGCGAGCAGTGTCAGCAGCGCCGCGGCGCCGCCGGTGTGGGCCAGCGCCGCCACCAGCGGCCAGCCCAGCACCACGTTGCCGAGCCCGCTGGCGAGTTGCCATGCCGCGATCGCCGCGCAGCGCAGCGCCCAGCGGCGCAGTGCCGGATCACCGCTCGCGTGCAGCCGCCAGGCCAGCAGCAGCAGCGCCGACAGCGTGACGACCGCGCCGAGGCGGTGCACCACGTGGATCGCGGTCAGCGCGGCGAACGGCAGGTAGCCGCCGTCCTTGCCGGCGCCCAGTTCGCGCCAGACCGCGAAGCCGTGGCCGAAGTCCATCGCCGGCCACCACGCGCCCTGGCAGGTCGGGAAATCGGTGCACGCGAGCACCGCGTAGTTCGTGCTGACCCAGCCGCCCAACACCACCTGCGCGAGGCCGATCGCGAGCACCGCCCACACCGCGCGGCGCAGCGAGGCCGGCACCGCCAGCGGCGGGCGGTCGTCGGCCTGCGCCTGCACCGCCAGCAGCATCAGCAGCCCGAGCCCGCCGAGCAGGTGCAGCGTGACGATGGCGGGGAACAGTTTCATCGTGACGGTCAACGCGCCGAACGCGCCCTGCACGCAGACCCAGGCCAGCGTCGCGGTCGCCCACCAGGGCGACAGCGCACGGGCATCGCGCCGCCGCTGCCGCCAGGCGGCGATCGTGATCGCGATGATCAGCACGCCGACCGCGCTCGCGAGGTAGCGGTGCACCATCTCGACCCAGGCCTTGCCGTGCGTGACCGGACCGCTCGGCATCGCGGCCTGCGCCGCCTCGATGGGGCCTTGCGCGCCCAGCGGGCTGGCGTGGCCGTAGCAGCCGGGCCAGTCGGGGCAGCCGAGGCCCGAATCGCTGAGCCGCGTGTAGGCGCCGAACAGCACCAGGTCGAAGGTCAGGAACAGCGTCATCACCGTCAGCGCGCGCAGCCGTGTGGCCGGGTGCGCGCGCCGGTGCCGCAGCGCGATCCACACCAGCGGGCCGGTCGCCAGCAACAGCGCCACCAGCGCCATCACCGCCAGCGGGCTCAGGTCGTAAGACGCCACTGCGCCCATCTCACCGCGCCGGTCGGCCGGGCTGGTCCCACGACGCGGATGCGCGCAGCAGCTTCTCGATGTCGCGCTTCAACCGCGCGGCATCGGGGTTCGGCGGCACCCGCATCATCCACTGCCCCATCGGGTCGACGAGGTAGATGTGCTGCGCGAGTGCCTGCCCGTCGGCCGGTGCGAGCCAGGCCGCCAGCCGCTCGTGCGGGACGCGCAGCACCGCGGCCGGCGTGCCGACCGAGATCGCCTGCATCACCTCCGGCCGCGGCGTGCGCGCGTCGGTGACCAGCCAGAGCTTGTCGACGCGCTCCTTCTCGCGGCCGAGCGCCTCGCGGATCTGCCGTTGCAGGTAGAGGTATTTCTCGCAGGTCGCGTCGCAGGCCGCATCGCCGACGACGACGATCAGCCACTGGCCGCGCAGCGCCTCGGCCGCGACCGGCTCGCCGCCCAGCGTGCGCAGCCCGAGGTCGGCCGGCATCGGCCGCGACGGCGTGATCAGCTCGCTGTAGTTGGTGCGCCCCTCGGGCCGGATCACGAAGTAGGTGAAGTAGGACGCGATCACCGGCGCGGCACACACCGCGAGCACCAGCAGCATGCGCAGCCGGCCGGCCGCGGTGCGGCGCTGCGCGTCGACGAGCGCCGGCGACGGCAGCGAATGCACGCTGAAGTTCAGCGGCGAATCAGGCGCGGCGCCGGAGCCGGGGGCGGACGAGTTGGAACCAGACATACAGACCTGCCATCAGTGCGCACATCGCGAACCACTGGAACGCGTAACCGTAGTGCTTGTGGATGTCGACCGCGGGGGCCGGCCAGCGGCGCGCCAGGCCGTCGCCGGCCGCGCCCGGGGTGTCCTGCTGCTGCACCGACAGCGGCCGCAGCCGGACACCGATCTCCTGCGAAAACGCCGCGGGTTCGAGATTCTGCCGGATGGCAGCGGCCACGCCGCCGGCAAAGTCGAACAGCCGGGCGGGCGGCGGGGCGATCAGGCCGAGCAGCTCGACCTCGCCGGGCGGCGTCGGCACCACCGGCACGCGGGTGCGGTCGGCCATGTCGCGCGGTGCCCAGCCGCGCTGCACCAGCACCGCGTCGCCGCCCGGCAGCAGCAGCGGCGTGACGACGAAGAAGCCCGGGCGGCCGTCCATCTGCCGGTTGTCGAGGTAGACGGTGTTCTGCGCGCGCCAGGTGCCGCGCAGGCGCACCGGGCGGTAGTGCTGCAGCTCCGCCTGCGCCGCGGTGCTGGCGAGCGATGCGTCGTCGAGCGGCGGCAGGTGGCCGCGTTCGTCGAGCGCCGACTGCAGTGCGCGCTTCTCGGCGGCGCGGCTCAACTGCCACACGCCGAGCCGTGCGGTGATGGCCATGCCGACGAGCGTCGCGAGCAGCACGATCGCAGCGCGCCGGCGGGCGCTGCTCATGCGCGGCATGCCTTGCCCCTGCCTGGGATGCAACGGTGCACGGTGGAATAATCGTTGCCCATGAAATACCTGATCGGCGTCGCGTTCGTCTTCATCATCGGCGCGCTCGCGTTCGCCGGGGTCTTCATGATGCGCGACGGCCGGGACGGCAAGCCGAAGAGCGGCAACATGATGCGCGCGCTCGCGGTGCGCGTCGGGCTGTCGGTGCTGCTGTTCGCGATCATCCTGTTCAGCTACTGGATGGGCTGGATCCAACCCACCGGCATCCGCACGAACTGATCACGGCAGGCAAAAAAAGAGCGCCGCAGGGCGCTCTTCCATCAAGCCACTCCCCAGGATCCGGCTCCGCCGGGCCAAGGGAGGCGCCCCTCGGGGGCCGAGCCCGGACTGGGGGGTCTATTCAGAGCCAATACACGACGATGTACAGGCCGAGCCACACGACGTCGACGAAGTGCCAGTACCACGCGGCGCCCTCGAAGCCGAAATGGCGCTGCGGCGTGAAGTGCCCGCGCTGCAGCCGCAGCGTGATGAACAGCAGCATCAGCATGCCGACGAACACGTGGAAGCCGTGGAAGCCGGTCAGCATGAAGAAGGTCGAGCCGTAGACGCCCGACGACAGCTTAAGGTTCAGCTCGGTGTAGGCGTGGTGGTATTCGTAGCCCTGCAGCGTCAGGAACAGGATGCCCAGCAGCACCGTGACCCACATGAAGCCGATGGTCTTCGCGCGGTGGCCGGCGATCAGCGCATGGTGCGCGATCGTCAGCGTGACGCCCGAGCTCAGCAGCAGCGCGGTGTTGATGGTCGGGATCGGCCACGGGCCCATCGTGCGGAACGGCTCGACGGTGCCGGCCGGCGCCGCGGTCATGCCGACGCCCGAGCTCGGCCAGATCGCCTTGAAGTCGGGCCACAGGATCGCGTTGTCGAAGCTGCCGAGGTTGGGCACCGCATGCAGCCGCGCCCAGAACAACGCGCCGAAGAACGCGCCGAAGAACATCACCTCGGAGAAGATGAACCAGCTCATGCTCCAGCGGTACGAGACGTCGATGCGGTCGCTGTACAGCCCGCCCTCGCTCTCGCCGATCGCATCGCCGAACCACTGCTTCAGCACGAAGGCCCACCACAGCAGCCCGAACAGCACCAGGTACGCCGCCCAGCCGTGGCCGTTGACCCACTGGCCGCCGCCGAAGATCACCATCAGCAGGCCGAAGGCGGCCATGACCGGATGCCGCGAAGGCGCCGGAACGAAGTAGTGGGGCGCCTGGCCCGAATGCGTCGCTGACGACATGTTTTCTCCTGCTAGTCCGATCTGTTTCTCTTCAACTCTTCAGCCCGCGGTGGCGACACCGCTGGACAACACCCACTGCACCAGAAGCACCAGCACGATCACGAACAGCGCGGCGCCGAGCACGCCCGCGATGACCAGGTGCACCGGATTCAGCTGCTCCACATCCTTCTCGTAGTCGCCCGACTTGCGCACCCCGAAGAACGACCAGGCGACCGCCTTCATCGTCGCAAGGAACGAGCCGCGGCGCTTCACCGCATCCTTCAATCCGTCGCTCATGAGCCGCCCTTCACCGCCGACGGCTCGTTCGGCGCGGCGGCCACCTTGCCGCCCGCCACTTCGAAGAAGGTGTACGACAAGGTGATCGTCTTGACGTCCTTCGGCAGCTTCGGGTCGATCACGAACACCACCGGCCACTGCTTCGATTCGCCCGGCTGCAGCGTGTGCTCGCTGAAGCAGAAGCACTCGAGCTTGTTGAAGTGCGGCGAGGCCTGCTTCGGCGCATAGCTCGGGATCGCCTGCGCGGTCATCGTGCGGTTCTGCACGTTGCGGAACTCGTACATCACCGTCGCGAGCTCGCCCGGGTGCACGTCGATCGAGCGCTGCATCGACTTGAACTCCCACGGCCCGTGCGCGTTCGCATCGAACTCGACCGTGATGGTGCGACTCGCATCGACCTGCGTGTTCTTGTGCGTCGCGTCCGAATTGCCCGGCACCGCGCGTTCCGACAGCGACAGCACGTTGACGCCGAGCGCTTCGCAGATCGAGCGGTACATCGGCACCATCGCCAGGCCGAAGCCGGCCATCGCGACCGCCACGACGACCAGCTTGCCGGCCATGCGGAGGTTGTCGGTCTTGAGGCCTTGGTCGCTCATGACGTCGAGATCCGGATCAAAGCCCGAAAAGAGCGGCCTTGGCCATGAAACCGATGAAGAAGACCACCGCGACCGACGCCAGGATCCAGCCCAGCCGGCGGTTGTTCTTCTTCTGCTCCGGCGTCATCAGCCGATCACCTTGGTGGCCGCAGCGTTCAACTTGGGCGGCGTCTCGAAGGTGTGGAACGGCGCCGGCGACGGCACTTCCCATTCCAGGCCTTCGGCAGCTTCCCACGGCTTCTGCGGCGCCTTCTCGCCCTTGCCGCGCATGCACGGCAGCACGATGAAGAGGAAGAAGTAGACCTGCATCAGCCCGAACCAGAACGCGCCGATCGACGCGATCATGTTGAAGTCGGCGAACTGCATCGGGTAGTCGGCGTAGCGGCGCGGCATGCCGGCGAGACCCAGGAAGTGCATCGGGAAGAACGTGACGTTGAAGGCGATCAGCGAGCCCCAGAAGTGGATCTTGCCGCGCGTCTCGTTGTACATCACGCCGGTCCACTTCGGCGCCCAGTAGTAGAAGCCGGCGAACATCGCGTACAGCGAGCCAGCCACCAGCACGTAGTGGAAGTGCGCCACCACGTAGTAGGTGTCCTGCAGCTGGATGTCGACCGGCGCCATCGACAGGATCAGGCCGGTGAAGCCGCCCATCGTGAACACGAAGATGAAGCCGACCGCGAACAGCATCGGCGTCTCGAAGGTCATCGAGCCGCGCCACATCGTCGCGATCCAGTTGAAGATCTTCACGCCGGTGGGCACCGCGATCAGCATCGTCGCGTACATGAAGAACAGCTGGCCGGTGACCGGCATGCCGGTCGTGAACATGTGGTGGGCCCACACGATGAACGACAGGATCGCGATCGACGCGGTGGCGTACACCATCGAGGTGTAGCCGAACAGGCGCTTGCGGGCGAAGGCCGGCACGATGTGGCTCACGATGCCGAAGGCCGGCAGGATCATGATGTACACCTCGGGGTGGCCGAAGAACCAGAAGATGTGCTGGTACATCACCGGGTCGCCGCCGCCGGCGGGGTTGAAGAAGCTGGTGCCGAAGTGGCGGTCGGTCAGCGTCATCGTGATGGCGCCGGCCAGCACCGGCATCACCGCGATCAGCAGGTAGGCGGTGATCAGCCAGGTCCAGCAGAACATCGGCATCTTCATCAGCGTCATGCCGGGCGCGCGCATGTTGAGGATGGTCACGATGATGTTGATCGAGCCCATGATGGAGCTCGCGCCCATGATGTGCATCGCGAAGATGCCGGCGTCCATCGACGGGCCCATCTGCAGCGTCAGCGGCGCATAGAGCGTCCAGCCGGCGGCCGGCGCACCGCCGGGCATGAAGAACGAACCCACCAGCATCAACGCGGCCGGGATCAGCAGCCAGAAGCTCAGGTTGTTCATGCGCGCGAAGGCCATGTCGGCCGCGCCGATCTGCAGCGGCACCATCCAGTTCGCGAACCCGACGAAGGCCGGCATGATCGCGCCGAACACCATGATCAGCCCGTGCATCGTCGTCAGCTGGTTGAACAGCTGCGGGTTGACGATCTGCAGGCCCGGCTGGAACAGCTCGGCGCGGATCAGCAGCGCAAGGATGCCGCCGACCATCAGCATCGTGAACGAGAACAGCAGGTACAGCGTGCCGATGTCCTTGTGGTTGGTCGCGTAGACCCAGCGGCGCCAGCCGTGCGGGTGGTGGTGCGCCTCGTCGCCGTGCGCGTCGTGCGCATCATGCGAGTGGCCGTGGGGATCGAGAACTGCGCTCATGGGTAGGTTCCTTTGGGCGACGCTGGCTGTTGCTTGCGCTGTTGCGTACGTTATTGCTTGCGCTCGGCGAGCACTTCCGACGGCTGCACGGTCTGGCCGGTCTTGTTCGACCAGTTGTTCTTCGTGTAGGTGACGACCGCGGCGATGTCGGTGTCGGACAGCTGCTTCCACGATGGCATCGCGCCGTTGTTCTGGCCGTTCAGCACCACGTGGATCTGCTTGGTCTTGTCGGTGTCCTGCACGACCGGCGAACCGTCGAGCGGCTTGATCGGACCGCCGCCCTTGCCGTTCGGCTGGTGACAGGCGGCGCAGTTGGCGGCGTACACCTTCTCGCCGCGCGCGAGCAGCGCGGGCTGCTCCCAGACCTTGGCCGGATCGTCGGCCGCGGCGGCCATTTCCTTCTTCTTCCCGTCGACCCACTTGGTGTAGTCCTCGGCGGACACCACCTTCACGTGGATCGGCATGTAGGCGTGCTCCTTGCCGCACAGCTCGGCGCACTGCCCGTAGTAGTCGCCGATCTTCTCGGCGCGGAACCAGGTGTCGCGCACGAAGCCGGGGATCGCGTCCTGCTTGATGCCGAACGACGGCACCATGAAGGCATGGATCACGTCGGTGGCTGTGGTGATCACGCGCACCTTCTTGTCGACCGGCACGACCAGCGGGTTGTCCACCTTCAGCAGGTAGTCGTCGCCCGACGGCTTGCCGGAGTCGGACATCTCGCGCTGCGTCACGTCGAGCGTCGAGACGAAGCCGATGCCCTCGCCTTCGCCCTTCAGGTAGTCGTAGCCCCACTTCCACTGGATGCCGGTGGCCTTGACGGTCAGGTCGGCTGCGCTGGTGTCCTTCATCGCGACCACCACCTTGGTGGCGGGCAACGCCATCAGGATCACGATCACGAACGGCACGATGGTCCAGATGATCTCGACCGTCGTGCTCTCGTGGAAGTTGGCCGGCTTCGCGCCCTTGCTCTTGCGGTGCTTGATGATCGAATAGAACATCACGCCGAACACGCCGAGGAAGATCACGACGCAGATGATCATCACGAAGTAGTGCAGCCAGCGCTGCTCGGCGGCGATCGCGGTGACCGGCGGGTGCAGGTCGAGCTGGTTGACGGCCGGCCCTCCCGGCAGGCTGTTGACGGCCATGGCAGCCGATGTGGCCAACGCGGCGCCCAGGCCGAGGCTGAGTTCTCCCGCCCGCTGCCAAAGTGTTTTCGTCTGCTTCATCATGGTCGTTTCAGTTTTCCCAAAATCACACCGGAGACGGCCGCGCCGCCCCTTGTTGCCAGCGCCGCAGCGCATGGCGCAACTCTTGCGCCAGCTGGCTGCGCAACTCGGGCCGCACGAAGCGCCCCACCGCAATCCGACGCCCCTGGCCCGACAGCTCGATCAGCGACTGGTCGCCATGGGCGGGTTCCACCCGCACCCAGGCGGGCTGGAACTCCACCCGCTCGACCTGCTGCCCGTTCGCGACTTCCACCGTCAGCCGGTCGTTGCGCAGCACGATGCTCTCGCTGTCGGTCGCGTGGCGCGCGACCACCCACAGCGCGAGCCCGACGGCGAACAACTCGATCCAGGCGAAGGTCATGATCATTCGTGCGCCCTGGAACCAGAACATCGTGGCAATGCCCAACGACAGGATGCACAACGACAGGTAGAACGCGAGCAGCTGCCTGGGCGCCATCGAGCAGTTGCGCTTGAGCCGCCAGTCGATCGACCAGCCTGCCGGGCCACCCTCCCCGCGGGATTCGTGACCGAAGCGAAACTCTGCCCGGGGTGCCGAGGGCTGCCACGCCGCCGACGAGCTTGTGGACATACTGCGCCTTCTCCAGTTGCCTCCAGAGATCTGTTCTTCGACGGTTCCCCCGACCCGCTGCCGCACCCCTGGCCGCGCACCCCGGACGAAACCGCATTTTTCAAGCCCGCGAGTTTAGCGCAGGCGGCCATCCCGAGGCCCTCAGCTTGAACCCTGGCGCGCGCGCACCAGCGCACGCATGTCGTCCAGCGACACCGTCGTCTCGGCCGCCATCGGCACCCGTGGCGGCGCCTTGAACGCATGGCCGTACGCCACTTCGAAGCTCATCGAGATGCGGCCGTCCGGCCCGGCCAAGGCCTGCAGCGCGGCCAGCAGGCGCGCGCGCCAGCGCGGCGTGCGCAGCCCGGCGAAGCGCTCCGGCGCCGCGTTGCCGCCCAGCCCGCGCAGCTCGGCCAGCAGCGCCTGCGGGTCGGCCCAGGTCAGCGTGATCAGCTCCTGATCCATCACCGGATCGGCGAAACCGGCCCGCACCAGCATGTCGCCCAGGTCGTGCATGTCGACGAAATCGGCGGCCGGCACCGGCCAGTCGAGGCGGCGGTACAACGCGCGCAGCTCTTTCAGCGTGTCCGGGCCGAAGCACGAGAACATCGCGAAGCCGTCGACCGCCAGCGCGCGCTGCCACTGGCCGAGCACCACCGGCGGGTCGAACACCGCCTGCAGCATCATGTTGGCCCACACCAGCTGCACGCTGCCGGGCTCGACCTGGTCGGCAGCGACGACCGTCACCGGCGCGCCGCTCCAGCGCTTCGGCGACCACCAGGGCGACTTCGCGAGCGCCGCGCTGCGCTCGCGCAGCGCTGCAGTCGGCTCGACCAAGAGGCGCCGCGCCTGCGGGTAGGCGCGCGCCAGGTGCTCGGCGCCGGCGCCGCCGAAGCTCCACCAGTCGGCGATCGCATCCGGCTGCTTGCGCACGATGGCCAGGCGCTCGGCCATGCGCCGCGCGATCTCGCCGTGCAGCCACGGCGCCTGCGGCGCGCCGGCCAGCCGGCGCAACGCCCGCACGACGACCGCGCGATCGAAGCGTCGCGAGGTATCGGCCGAAGGGGAATCGCTCATCGGCGGGCAGTATATTGAGCCGGTGATCTTCTCGCGCCTGCTCCGCCACATGCCCTCGCTGTGCGCGGTGTGCCAAGGCTGGGAGACCGGTGCCGCTGCCCGCGTGTGCCGGGGTTGCGTGCAGCGCTTCGCCGTCCCCGTACCACGCTGCCACCGTTGCGCGCTGGAGGTGCCGGCAGGCGTCGCGACCTGCGGCGCCTGCGTGCTGGCACCGCCGCCGTTCGATGCCGCCTTTGCCGGCGCCGGCTATGCGCACCCCTGGTCCGGGCTGATCACCCGCTTCAAGTTCAACGGCGCGCTCGACCTGGCCGATGCGCTGGCGGCGCGCCTGCATGCGGCACGGCAGCGCGATGCCTCACCCTGGCCGCAGCTGCTGCTGCCGGCGCCGCTGGCCGTCGAACGCCTGCGCGAGCGCGGCTTCAACCAGGCCTGGGAACTGGCTCGGCGGCTCGCCGCCGGCGGCCCGGCGCGCGCCGATGCCGGCCTGCTGCTGCGGCTGCGCGCCACCGCGCACCAGCTCGACCTGCCGCCCGAGCGGCGCGCGGCCAATGTGCGCGGTGCGTTCGCGGTCGAGCCGCTGCGGCGCGGCGAGCTGGCCGGCCGGCACGTCGCGCTGGTCGACGACGTGATGACCAGCGGCGCGACGCTGGCCGAGCTGGCGCGGGTGCTGAAGCAGGCCGGCGTCGCGCGCGTCGAAGCCTGGGTCGTCGCGCGCACGCCGCGCCCGTCGGCCGCCGACTGACAATCGCGGCCATGTTCAACATCGTCCTCGTCCACCCGGAGATCCCGCCGAACACCGGCAACGTGATCCGGCTCGCGGCCAACACCGGCTGTGCCCTGCACCTGGTCGAGCCGCTCGGCTTCTCGATGGAAGACCGGCTGCTGCGGCGCGCCGGGCTCGACTACCACGAGTTCGCGCCGGTGCGGCGGCATGCCTCCTGGTCGGCGTTCGTCGAGGCCGCGACGCCCGATCCGACGCGAATGTTCGCGTTCACGACGCGCGGCAGCCGGCCATTCGCCGAGGTCGAATGGCAGGCCGGCGACTGGCTGGTGTTCGGATCGGAGACGGCCGGGCTGCCGGCCGACCTGCGCGAGACGTTTCCCGGGCATCAGCGCGTGCGCCTGCCGCTGCGCGCCGGGCAGCGCAGCCTGAACCTCAGCAATGCGGTCGCGGTCGCGGTGTTCGAGGCGTGGCGCCAGAACGGCTACGCCGGCGGCGCGTAGAGCGCCCTATTCCTATTCCGGCTGCACGCCGGCGGCCTTGATGACCTTGCCCCAGCGTTCGCGTTCGGTCTTCATCAGGCCCGCCAGAGCCTCGGGCGCCGTGCCCGCCGCGCTGAAGTACTGGCCGAGGATCTTGCCGCGCACCTCGTCGGTCTTGATGATGCGCACCAGCTCGGCCGACACCCGGTCGACCACGGCCTGCGGCGTGCGGGCTGGCGCGAGCACCGCCTGCCACGAGATCGCCTCGAAGCCGGCGTAGCCTTGCTCGACCAGCGTCGGCAAGTCGGGCAGCGCGCCGAAGCGGCCGAGCGTCGTGACGCCCAGTGCCTTCAGCTTGCCGGCCTTCACCTGCCCGATCGCGATGCCGGGCACCATGAACCCGGCCTGCACCTGGCCGGCCAGGATCGCGTTGACCACCTGCGGAAAGCCTTGATACGGCACGTGCACGATGTCGAGGCCGGCGCGCGCCTTGAACGACTCCATCGCCAGGTGCGCCGCGCTGCCGTTGCCGACGCTGCCGTAGTTCAGCTGGCCCTTCTTCTGCTTCGCGACGCGCACGAAGTCGGCCAGCGTGTCGACGCCGAGCTTCGGGTCGACCACCAGCACGTTCGGCGAGGTCGCGACCAGCGTCACCGGCACCAGGTCTTTCAGCGGGTCGTAGCCGAGCGATTTCGACAGCAGCGGCGCGGTCACCAGCGGCCCCTGGATCGTGAACAGGAAGGTGTAGCCGTCGGGCTCCGCCTTCGCGACCAGGCCGGTGCCGAGGTTGCCGCCGGCGCCGGGCTTGTTGTCGACGACGATCGGCTGGCCGAGCGCCTGCGCGAGCGGCTCGGCGATCAGCCGCGCGATGATGTCCGGCGAGCTGCCGGGCGGGAACGGCACGACCAGGCGGATCGGGCGGGCCGGCCAGGCCTGCGCACGGGCGGGCAGCGCGCCCGACAGGGCGGCGGCCATGCCGGCCACCAGGACATCACGACGTTTCGGCAGGCTCATCAGGTCAGCTTTCGGGACGCGCGTCGCGCATCATCAGGAGGCGCATCGATTGTTCGGGCGTGCCGCGGCCCTCGAGCACGTTGACCACCGCTTCGGTGATCGGCATGTCGACCGAGCGTGCCCGCGCGCGGCGCAGCACGGTCGCGGCGCAGGCCACCCCTTCGGCCACGTGGCCGAGCTCGACGAGGATCTTCGGCAGCGGCAGGCCTTCGGCCAACAGCAGGCCGACCTTGCGGTTGCGCGACAGGTCGCCGGTGGCCGTGAGCACCAGGTCGCCGAGGCCGGACAGGCCCATGAAGGTGTCGGGCCGCGCACCGAGCGCGACGCCCAGCCGCGTGATCTCGGCCAGCCCGCGCGTGATCAGCGCGGCCCGCGCATTGAGGCCGAGCTCCATGCCGTCGGCGATGCCGGTGGCGATCGCCATCACGTTCTTCACCGCGCCGCCCACTTCGACGCCGACCACGTCGCTCGAGGTGTAGATGCGCAGGCTCTCGCCGTGCAGCGCGGCGACGGCCTGCTCGCAGAGCTCGGCATCGGTGCTCGCGGCGACCAGCGCAGTCGGCCGGCCGAGCGCGGCCTCCAGCGCGAAGCTCGGGCCCGACAGCACGCCGACGCGGCGGTCGTTCGGGCGTACCGCGCGCGCGACCTCGTGGCCGAGCCAGCCGGTGCCGTCCTGGAAGCCCTTGCACAGCCACAGCACGCCGCTCGCGTCGGCCGGCAGGCGGCGCAACATCTCGGCCAGCCCGGCCATCGGCGTCGCGATGATGATCAGCCCGCCGCGCGCATGCTCGACGCAGCTGTCGAAATCGGACGACACCACCAGCGATGGCGGCAGCGCGATGCCCGGCAGGTAGCGCAGGTTCTCGCCGCGCGTCTGCAGGCGCTCGCACTGCTGCGGATCGCGCACCCACAGGCGGGTGTCATGGCGTGCCGAGGTGCTCACGGCAACCGCCGTGCCCCATGCGCCGGCTCCAAGAACGGTGAGCTTCACCGCGGCCCCTGCGTCGGTCGGGTCGGACGAATCAGTTGATCGACGGCGTCGCAGCGCCGTTCGCGGCCTGCTGCTGTTGCTGTGCCTCGAACATCGCCTGGAAGTTGACCTCGGCCAGCAGCACCGGCGGGAAGCCGGCGCGCGTGCAGATGTCGGAGATGACGGCGCGCAGGTACGGGTAGATGATCTGCGGGCAGGCGATGCCGATGATCGGCTGCAGCTGGTCTTCCGGGATGTTGCGGA
Organism: Rhizobacter sp. SG703; assembly: GCF_012275445.1. Taxonomy (GTDB): domain Bacteria; phylum Pseudomonadota; class Gammaproteobacteria; order Burkholderiales; family Burkholderiaceae_C; genus Rhizobacter. Next base: position 426,527 of record NZ_JAAZQK010000006.1, read on the forward strand.
TCTCGAAGATGCCGGCCTGCTTGGCCTCGACCAGGAACAGCGTCTTGTCGGCGACCTTGGTCGTCACGGTGGCGGTGACGCTCACTTCGTAGACGCCGTCGGCGACCGGCTCGGCGGCCAGGCCGAGGTTGATGTCGACCTGGGGCTGCGTCTGCTCCAGCAGGATCTGCGGCGAGTTCGGCTGCTCGAGCGACATGTCCTTCAGGTACAGGCGCTGGATCTGGAACACGGGGGTTTGGGTGTCGTCGGACATGGTGCTCTCGCGATTGACGAAGACGAGTGAAAAAAGCCCGCGAGCGGGATGTGCGGGCTGCGGCGCGGATTATGTCCGAGGCGCCGGGGGCGAATTGAAACGCCTGGTGTGGACGGTCGCGCGAGAGGCCGTGGGGCGCGTCAGGCGGCGGCCGCCGACAGCAGTGGTGTCAGCCCGCCGCGCTGGTCGAGCGCGATCAGGTCGTCGCAGCCGCCGACATGCGTGTCGCCGATGAAGATCTGCGGCACGGTGCGGCGCCCGGTGCGCTCGATCATCTCGTCGCGCAAGCCCGGCTGCAGGTCGACGCGCACTTCGTCGATCTGGTCGACGCCGCGCGACTTCAACAGCTGCTTCGCGCGGTGGCAGTAGGGGCACACCATCGAGGTGTACATCTTCACGGCTTGCATCGCTTCGCTCCAACGACGGGCCTGGACGACGGCCCTGGAAACCTCAGGCCGATTTCTCGACCGGCAGGTTCGCTTCGCGCCACGCCTTCAGGCCACCGGCCAGTGCGCGAGCGTTCTCGTAGCCTGCCTTGCGAAGGATACCGATCGCGCGGGTGGCGCGTGCGCCGCTCGCGCACACCACCACCAGAGGCAAGGCCTTGTTCTTGGGCAGCGCGTTCGAGGTCTCGATCTGTGCCAGAGGCACGTTCTTCGCGCCGGCGGGGTGGCCGGCGGCGAACTCGGCCGGCTCGCTGACGTCGATCAGCACGCCCTTCTCGCGGTTGATCACGTGCACCGCATCGGCGGTGGACAGCGCCCCGCCCTGCGCGCCGCGGCGCAGCGTGGGCCACAGCAGCAGACCGCCGGACACCAGGGCCACCGCGAACAGATACCAGTTGTCGAGAAGGAATTTCACAGGCGAGGCCCAAGGGTTGGAAGCAAACGCGAATTATAGAATTCGGCGGTCTGCCTCCCCGGGGCCGCGCCCCGCCTGCCCCACAACCACTGCCTGCCATGTACAAACTCGTGCTGATCCGCCACGGCGAATCGACCTGGAACCTGGAAAACCGCTTCACCGGCTGGACCGACGTCGACCTGACGCCGACCGGCGTCGAGCAGGCCAAGCAGGCCGGCCGGTTGCTGAAGGCCGAAGGCTACGACTTCGACATCGCCTACACCTCGGTGCTGAAGCGCGCGGTCTGGACGCTGTGGCACGCGCTCGACCAGATGGACCGCACCTGGCTGCCGGTGGTGCACAGCTGGCGCCTGAACGAACGCCACTACGGCTCGCTGCAGGGGCTCAACAAGGCCGACATGGCCAGGCAGTACGGCGACGAGCAGGTGCTGGTCTGGCGCCGCAGCTACGACACGCCACCGCCGGCGCTCGACGCCGCCGACCCGCGCGGCCAGCGCCAGGACATCCGCTACGCGAAGCTGCGGCCCGAAGACGTCCCGCTGACCGAATGCCTGAAGGACACCGTCGCGCGCGTGCTGCCGTTCTGGAACGACAGCGTCGCGCCGGCCATCAAGGCGGGCAAGCGCATCGTGATCGCCGCGCACGGCAACAGCATCCGCGCGCTGGTGAAGTACCTCGACGAGATCGCCGATGCCGACATCGTCGGCGTCAACATCCCGAACGGTATCCCGCTCGTCTACGAACTCGACGAGAACCTGAAGCCGATCAGGCACTACTACCTGGGCGATGCCGAGGCCGCAGCGGCCGCCGCCGCGGCCGTCGCGAACCAGGGCAAGAAGGCTTAGGCCGGCAGCCCGTACAGCCGCTCCGGCAGCAGCCGCGCCGCGAGCGACTTGTCGGGCAGCGCCGCGACGATCGCGAACTCCTGGCACGCCGTGTCGCGCCGCGTCGTGTGCACCACCGGCATGCCGCTGCGGTCGGTGATGCTGGCGGCGATCGGCGTGCTGGCGCTGTCGCCGCGCCGCACCACCACCGCGCGCTCGCCGCTCTTCAGCTGCACGAAGTCGCCCGGCGGGTAGATGCCCAGCTCCTTCACGATCGCCATCGACAACGGCCCGCCGGCGTCGTCCTGGAACAGCTGGCGTGCCGCGTCCTGCGTGCTGATCGCCGGCCGGCTGCTGCGCGGCGTGATGCGCGCCATGAAGACATCGGCCAGCCGCAGCGCCCGCGCCGCCTCGCAGGGGTTCTTGCACCCGCTCGGGTAGCCGCCGCCGCCCGGGCGCTCGTGGTGTTCGGCGACCGCCTGCAGCCATTCGGCGTCGTCGATGCCGGCCGCCTGCAGCAACTCGACGGCCTGCTGCGGATGCAGCGCCACCTTGCCCAGCTGCGGCGGCATCGCCGGCACGCCTTGCGCGGCCAGCCGGCCCTGCAGTTCCAGCATCGCGATGTTCATCGTCAGCGCCGCCTTCACGAGGCTCTGCGTGCGCGCGGGGGTCCAGCCGAGGCGCCGTGCCATCAGGCAGCACAGCATCGCGGTGTGCAGCGAATGCGTCAGCCCGTACAGCAGCATGCGCGGCCGGTCCTTGCGCACCGACAGGAAGATGCCGATGTCGGGATCGCGCTCGATCAACGCGACCAAGCTGGCGGCGAACTCGTCGGTGCGCGCCGGGAAGCCGGGCTCGGCCAGGCTCTTCAGCAGCCGGTCGAGCCGCCACAGCATCTTTTCCCACAGGTCGAACAGGTTGGCCGGGCGCGCGGGCGGCGACTGCGCCGCCCGCGCCGCGGCCTTGACCTCCTCGAGGTCGACGAAGGCGCCGCGCCGCAGCAGCGCCTGCATCTGGCCGTCGTCGACGAACACATGGCCTTTGGCCAGCAGCAGCACGCCAGCCTCGTCACGCACGCCCCACGGCAGCGGCGCCCCCAGGCGAACCTGCGATTGAACCAGTCTGAGCAACTCCATCGCAACCTCCACGCAGCCCTCGCGGTGCGGTGGCACCGGGGCATGCGTGGATGTCGGCGGCGCGCGCGACGCCCACCAGAGGACATGCGTCACCTCCCGGTGCGCTGGCCCCCGCCGGATCAGGCCCCGGTTCAGACCCCGATTCAGACCCCGGTGTAGGCCGTCTTCACGACGGTGTAGAACTCGCGGGCGTAGCTGCCCTGCTCGCGTGGGCCGTAGCTCGACCCCTTGCGGCCGCCGAACGGCACGTGGTAGTCGACGCCGGCGGTGGGCAGGTTGACCATCACCATGCCGACCTGCGCGTGGCGCTTGAAGTGCGTCGCGTACTTCAGCGAGCTGGTCGCGATGCCGGCCGACAGGCCGAACGGCGTGTCGTTGCAGACCGCGAGCGCCTCGTCGTAGTCCTTCACGCGGATCACCGAGGCCACCGGGCCGAAGATCTCCTCGCGGTTGATCGTCATGCGCGGCGTCGATTCGACGAACAGAGCCGGCGACAGGAAGAAGCCGTCGGTCTCGGCCTTCACGCGCTGGCCGCCCGCCAGCAGGCGCGCGCCTTCGGCCTGGCCGAGCTCGATGTAGCGCTCGTCCTGCTCCAGCTGCGCCTTCGAGACCACCGGGCCGATGTCGATGCCGGCGCCCAGCGCATGGCCGACCTTCAGGCCGCGCATGCGCTCGGCCAGCGCATCGACGAAACGGTCGTGGATGCCGGCGGTGACGATCAGGCGGCTCGATGCGGTGCAGCGCTGGCCGGTCGAGAAGAACGCGCTCTGCGCGCACAGCTCCACCGCCTGCTTCAGGTCGGCATCGTCGAGCACCAGCTGCGGGTTCTTGCCGCCCATCTCCAGCTGCACCTTCGCGCCGCGCGCGACCGCGGCCTGCGCGACCTGCTTGCCCACGCCCTGCGACCCGGTGAAGCTGATCGCATCGATGCCGGGATGGTCGACGATGGCCTGCCCGACCTCGCGGCCCGCGCCCATCACCAGGTTGAACACGCCGGCCGGCAGGCCGGCGCGCGAGATGATCTCGGCCAGCGCCCAGGCCGAGCCCGGCACCAGGTCGGCCGGCTTGAACACCACGCAGTTGCCGTAGGCGAGGGCCGGCGCGATCTTCCAGGCGGGGATCGCGATCGGGAAGTTCCACGGGCTGATGATGCCGACCACGCCGACCGGCTCGCGCGTGATCTCGACGCCGATGTTCGGCCGCACCGACGGCAGCAGCTCGCCCGGCGTGCGCAGGCATTCGCCGGCGAAGAACTTGAAGATGTTGCCGGCGCGCATGACTTCGCCGATGCCTTCGGGCTTGGTCTTGCCTTCCTCGCGGGCGAGCAGCATGCCGAGCTCTTCGCGGCGCGCGAGGATCTCGCTGCCGATGCGGTCGAGCGCATCGGCCCGGGCCTGCACGCTGAAGACGCCCCAGGCCGGCGCCGCGGCGCGGGCGGCCTGCACGGCCTCGTCGACCTGCGCGGCGGTGGCGCTGGCGAACTGGCCGACGGTGTCGGCGAGGTCTGACGGGTTGATGTTCGGCACGAAGCGCGAACCGGCGACCCACGCGCCGTTGATGTAGTTCAGGTGTTCAGACATGTCAGCCCCTTATTGCGGGCCGAGGCGCTTGATCAGCGCGGCCAGCATCTCGACTTCTTCACCCGTCAGGTCCGTCAGCGGCGGGCGCACCGGGCCGGCCGGGTGGCCGACCAGCGTCGCGCCGGCCTTGATGATGCTGACCGCGTAGCCCGCCTGGCGGTTGCGGATGTCGAGGTACGGCAGGAAGAAGTCGTCGATCAGGCGGCTCTGCGTCGCCCGGTCGTCGGCCGCGACGGCACGGTAGAAATCCATCGCGGTCTTCGGCACGAAATTGAACACCGCCGACGAGTACACCGGCACGCCCAGCGCCTTGTAGGCCGCGGCATAGACCTCCGCGGTCGGCAGGCCGCCGAGGTACGCGAAGCGGTCGCCCAGCTTCTGGCGCACCGTCACCATCGCCTCGATCTCGCCGACGCCGTCCTTGAAGCCGACCAGGTTCGGGCATCGGTCGGCCAGCTGCTGCAGGCTGGCCGCGCTGAGCTTGCAGACCGCGCGGTTGTAGACGATCACGCCGATCTTCACCGACTTGCACACCGCCTCGACGTGCGCCACCAGCCCCTGCTGGCCGGCTTCAGTCAGGTAGTGCGGCAGCAGCAGCAGGCCCTTGGCGCCCAGGCGCTCGGCCTCTTTCGCCATCGCGATCGCCTGGCGGGTCGGGCCGCCGACACCGGCAATGATCGGCACGCTGTGCTTGCAGGTGTCGACCGCCACCTTGATGACCTGGCCGTATTCCTCGCTGACCAGCGAGAAGAACTCGCCGGTGCCGCCGGCCGCGAACAGCGCGGTCGCGCCATACGGCGCCAGCCATTCGAGCCGCTTCGCATAGGTCGACGGCTGGAAGTTGCCCTGCGCATCGAAGTCCGTCACCGGGAAGGACAGCAGGCCGGACGAGATGGTGGTTTTGAGTTCCTGGGGTGACATGCGCGTCTCCAAATGAGTGCAGACTATCGGATCAGTTGTCAGTCATCGTACAACATGGCCTGCGCAGATTCAAGAGGGCACGCCCCCGATGCGTTCAGGGCGCTGCGTTGCCGTCGGCGCGGCGCAGGCGTTCGCGGCTGTTGGCCAAATGGGTGCGCATCGCGGCGCGGGCCGCCTCCGGGTCGCGCCCGGCGATCGCGTTGACGATGCTCTCGTGCTCGACGTTCACCCGGTGCAGGTATTCGCGCCGGCCCTCGCCGGCCACCTTTGCGGTGTTGAGCCGGGCGCGCGGAATGATCATCGTGCCCAGGTAGGTCATCAGCTCGACGAAGTGCACGTTCTGCGTGGCCCGGGCGATCTCCATGTGGAGCTGGAAGTCGGGCGCGATCGCGTCGCCGTCGTGCTCGATGGCCGACGAGAACGCGGCCAGCGCGCCGCGCATCACCTCGATGTTGGCATCGGTGCGGCGCACCGCCGCAAGCCCGGCCGCCTCGGCCTCGAGCCCGATGCGCAGGTCGAGCACCGCGATCACCTCGCGGGCGGTGGCGATCTGCTCCGGATCGATGCGGAAGTTCTGCGTGCCGCCGCTGCCGACGACGAAGGTGCCCACGCCATGCCGCGTCTCGACCAGCCCGCCGGCCTGCAGCTTCGACAGCGCCTCGCGCACCACGGTCCGGCTGACGCCGAACTCGTCCATGATCGCGGCCTCGGTCGGCAGCTTGTCGCCCGAGCGCATCACGTTGTCGCGGATGCGCGCGCTCAGCGTCTCGACCAGGCCGATGGCCAGGCTGCGCGGCCGGCGGCGCGGCAGGTCGGTCGCAGCAGGGGATGGCGGGACGTGCATCGGGCGGCTCATGGCAAGGTCGTTGAAAGGGCTTTCGACTGTACGGCACGCGGCCGGCGCGGCAAGCGGGCTTCTGCGGGTCGACAACGACGGTTCGTCGTCGTACAACAATGTACGTGGTCGACGACACCGTTTGCCGGTGCGGACGGGCAGGCCGGCCCCGGGATTACCCTCATCCCGCTGGCTTGACAAGCCCCCTGTCGTCACGAATCATTCAGCATGTTGTACGACAACTGATGACGTACCTGTTGCCGACAGCGCGGATCCGCGGTCGGCCGTGAAAGAACCCTTGCCGATGACGACCCCGCCGACCTCGACCCCGTCCTCCACGACGTCCCTGCGCTTCAAGCGCCTGCTGCTGACCGGCGCTGCCGGCGGCCTCGGCCGCGTGCTGCGGCCGCGCCTGAAGGCGTATTGCGACGTGCTGCGCCTGTCCGACCTCGCCGACCTCGGCACGGCCGCGGCCGGCGAGGAACTGAGCCAGGTCGCGCTGCAGGACGGCGCCGCGGTGCATGGGCTGCTGGAAGGCGTCGATGCCGTCGTGCACCTGGGCGGCGTGTCGGTCGAGGCGGCGTTCGACCCGATCCTGCAGGCCAACATCGTCGGCACCTACAACCTGTACGAAGCGGCTCGCAAGCACGGCGTCAGGCGCGTGCTGTTCGCAAGCTCGAATCACGTGACCGGCTTCTACCGGCAAGACGAGGTGCTCGGCACCGACGCCGCGCCGCGGCCCGACGGCCTGTACGGCGTCAGCAAGGCATTCGGCGAGAACCTCGCGCGCTTCTACTTCGACCGCTACGGCATCGAGACCGCCTGCCTGCGCATCGGCTCGTCGTTCGCCGAGCCGAAAGACCGCCGCATGCTGGCCACCTGGATGAGCTTCGACGACCTGGAGCGGCTGGTGGTGTCGTGCCTGACGGCGCCGCTGGTCGGCTACAGCGTGGTCTACGGCATGTCGAACAACCGCACGCAGTGGTGGGACAACACCAAGGCCAGGCACCTCGGCTACGTGCCCCAAGACAGTTCCGAGCCGTTCCGCGCCGCGGTCGAGGCGCGCCAGGCGCCGCTCGACTACAACGACCCGGCCGTGCTGTACCAGGGCGGCGCCTTCGTGCGCACCGGCCCGTTCGAATGACCTCACCGATGAGCTCGACGCTGCGCATGGACAGGCTCGACGCGTCGCGCGACCAGGTCGGCGAAAGCCCGCTGTGGTCGGTGGCCGAGCAGGCGCTGTACTGGGTCGACATCGAAGGCCGCCAGGTGCGCCGCTTCGACTGGGCCACGCGCCGCGTCGAGAGCTGGGCCTGCGCCGAGCGCGTCGCCTGCCTCGCGCTGCATGCGCAGGGCGGGCTGGTGGCGGCGATGGAGAGCGGCGTGTTCCAGCTGCGGCTGTCGGCCTCCGGCCTGACCGCGACGCGCCTGTGCGGCATCGCGCACCCGCGCGACGGCATGCGCTTCAACGACGGCCGCTGCGACCGCCAGGGCCGCTTCTGGTCCAGCACGATGGTGCGCGACATGTCGCTCGCGTCGCCGTTCGGCGCGCTGTTCCGGCTCGACGGCCGCGGCCTGTCGGCGCCGCTGGTGTCCGGCCTGATCACCGGCAACGGCCTGGCGTTCAGCCCGCGCGGCGAGGTGATGTATTTGTCGGATTCGCACCCGAGCGTGCGCCGCATCTGGGCCTTCGACCTCGACGCCGACGGCACGCCGACGCAGCGCCGCGAATTCGTCGACATGAACCGCCACCCGGGCCGGCCCGACGGTGCCGCGGTCGATGCCGACGGTGGCTACTGGATCTGCGCCAACGACGCCGGCCTGGTGCACCGCTTCACACCCGACGGCCGGCTCGACCGCTCGATCCCGGTGCCGGTGCCCAAGCCGTCGATGTGCGCGTTCGGCGGCCCGCAGCTGCGCCACCTGTTCATCACCTCGATCCGGCTGCCGAGCGCGGCCGACGACGCACCCGACGGCGCGGTGTTCGTCGCCGAACCCGGCGTGACCGGCCTGCCCGAAGCCGCCTTCGCTTTCTGACCTGCTTCCAGAAGACTCGTTAGCCCATCCACCCGGAGACAAGACCATGACCCACACGATCCGCACGCTGGCCGCCGCGCTGGCACTGGCCGCCCTCGGCACGGCGCACGCCACCGAGTTCCGCTCGACCGACATCCACCCCGACGACTACCCGACCGTGCTGGCCGTCAAGCAGATGGGCCAGACGCTGTCGAAGCTGACCAACGGCAAGCACAGCATCAAGGTGTTCAACAACGGCGCGCTGGGTGCCGAGAAGGACACGATCGAGCAGACCAAGATCGGTGCGATCCCGATGACGCGCGTGAACATCGCGCCGATGAACAACATCTGCCCGGCCACCGTGGTGCCGACCATGCCCTTCCTGTTCCGCTCGAAGGAACACATGCGCGCGGTGCTCGACGGCCCGATCGGCGAAGAGATCCTGAAGAGCTGCGAAGCGCAGGGCTTCATCGGCCTGGCCTACTACGACAGCGGCGCGCGCTCGATGTACACGGTGAAGAAGCCGATCAAGACGCTGGCCGATGCCAAGGGCCTGAAGGTGCGCGTGCAACAGTCCGACCTGTGGGTCGCGCTGCTCGAGGCGATGGGCGCGAACGCCACGCCGATGCCCTTCGGCGAGGTCTACACCGCGCTGAAGACCGGCCTGGTCGACGGCGCCGAGAACAACTACCCGTCGTACGAGAGCTCGCGCCACTTCGAAGTGGCCAAGTACTACTCGAAGACCGAGCACTCGATGGCGCCCGAGGTGCTGCTGTTCTCGAAGCGCGTGTTCGACACGCTGAGCCCGGACGACCAGAAGGCGATCCGCCAGGCCGCGAAGGAATCGGTGCCCTTCATGCGCAAGCTGTGGGACGAGCGCGAAGAGAAGTCGCTGGCCACCGTGAAGGCCGCCGGCGCGCAGATCATCGAGGTCGACAAGGCCTCGTTCCAGGCCGCGATGAAGCCGGTGTACGACAAGTTCCTGGCCGACCCGAAGCTGCGCGACCTGGTCAAGCGCATCCAGGACACGAAGTAATCGCTGCGCTCTGGCGTCTCCCTCTCTGATCCACCGCGGCGGCCCGTGCCGCCGCGGTGAAGGAATCCCGATGTACACGAAATTCTGCGCAGCCGTCGCGAAGGCCTGCCTGCGGCTCGGCGTGGCCGGCCTGGTGCTGCTGCTCGCGGCCGTGCTCTACCAGGTGTTCGGCCGCTACGTGCTCAACAGCACGCCCACCTGGGCCGAAAGCCTGGCGCTGGTGCTGGTGCTCTACGTGACCATGCTCGGCTGCGCCGTCGGCGTGCGCGACGCCGGCCACATCGGCATGGAGCTGCTCGGCTTCCTGCTGCCCGAGAAGGCGAAACGGCCGACCGAGATCCTGATCCACCTGCTGACGATGCTGTTCGGCGCGCTGATGGCGTGGAACTGCGCGCTGATGTTCGACTCGGTGGGCGGCTACAAGATCCCGACGCTCGGCATCTCCGAGTCCTGGCGCTACGTGCCCTTCATCGCGGCCGGCGTGCTGATCATTCTTTTTTCCATCGAACACATCGTGGCCTTGCTGCGTGGCATTGAGGTTGAACCGGCATGGCACTGACCATTCTCTGCATCACGTTCTTCGGGCTGCTGATCCTCGGCGTCCCGGTGGCGTTCTCGATCGGCCTGTCGGCGCTCGCGACCATCCTGTACGAAGGCCTGCCGATGGCGGTCATCTTCCAGCAGATGACCTCGGGCATGAACGTGTTCTCGTTCCTCGCGATCCCGTTCTTCATCTTCGCCGGCGAGCTGATGCTGTACGGCGGCATCGCCGACAAGATCGTCAACTTCGCGAACGCGGCGGTCGGCCACATCCGCGGCGGCCTGGGCATGTCGAACGTGGTCGCCTGCACGCTGTTCGGCGGCGTCTCCGGCTCGCCGGTGGCCGACGTTTCGGCGATGGGCGCGGTGATGATCCCGATGATGAAGAAGCAGGGTTACCACGCCGACTACGCGGTCAACGTGACGACCCATGCGGCGCTGGTCGGCGCGCTGATGCCGACCAGCCACAACATGATCATCTACACGCTGGCCGCCGGCGGCAAGGTGTCGATCGCCAAGCTGATCCTCGCCGGCCTGATCCCGGCACTGGTGCTGACGCTGTGCAACCTGGCGGCGGCCTACCTGGTGGCAGTGAAGCGCGGCTACCCGGCCGGCACCTTCCCGGGCTGGAGCATCGTCGCGCGCACCTTCGCGGCGTCGCTGCCGGGGCTGTTCGTCGTCGTGCTGATCCTCGGCGGCATCCTGTCGGGCGTGTTCACCGCGACCGAATCGGCGGCGGTGGCGGTGCTGTACGCGCTGATCCTCAGCGTGGTGGTGTACCGCTCGCTGAAGTGGGAGCAGTTCCTGAAGGCGGCCGCGAAGGCGGTGAAGACCACCGGCGTCGTGCTGCTGCTGATCGGCATCTCGGCGGCCTTCGGCTACATCATCAGCCTGTACGAGGTGCCCACGTTGACCGGCCAGGCGCTGTCGGCGGTGACGTCCAGCCCGTGGGTGATCTTCCTGCTGGTCAACATCATCCTGTTCCTGCTCGGCACCTTCCTCGACATGGCCGCCACCATCCTGGTGTGCACGCCGATCTTCCTGCCGATCTGCCAGCACTACGGCATGAGCGAGATCCAGTTCGGCATGGTGATGCTGATCAACTGCGCGCTCGGGCTGAACACGCCGCCGGTGGGCACGACGCAGTTCGTCGGCTGCGCGATCGGCGGCGTCTCGGTCGGCACCGTGATGAAGACGATCTGGCCGTTCTACGGCGCGCTGATCGCCGCGTTGATGCTGGTCACCTACGTGCCGGCGTTCTCGCTGTGGCTGCCGGGCGTGGTGCTGCGCTGACCTCCGGCCCTCCGTCAAACCCCTTCGCAGGAGACATCCCATGATCATTCGCCGAACCCTTCTCGCCCTGGCGGCCGCGGCCGCGGCAGGCACCAGCCTCGGCGTGCACGCCGCGCCGGCTTCCTGGCCCGACAAGCCGGTGCGCATCGTCGTGCCGTTCGCGGCCGGCGGCACCTCGGACATCCTCGCGCGCCTGCTGGCCGACAAGCTGCAGGGTGCGCTGAAGCAGACCGTGCTGGTCGAGAACAAGGCCGGGGCCGGCGGCGTGATCGGCGCCGACTCGGTCGCCAAGTCGGCGCCCGACGGCTACACCTTCCTGCTCGGCACCATCGCGAGCCACGCGATCAACCCGGTGCTGCAGCCGAAGATGCCGTACGACGCGGCCAAGGACTTCGCGCCGGTGATCCTGCTGGGCAGCATCTCCAACGTGCTGCTGGTCGGCACCGAGCAGCCGTACAAGAGCGTCAAGGAACTGATCGCCGCGGCCAAGGCCAAGCCCGGCGACATCGCCTTCGCATCGTCCGGCCAGGGCAGCTCGCAGCACATGTCGGGCGAGACCTTCAAGCTGCTGACCGGTGCCGAGCTGACGCACGTGCCGTACAAGGGCAGCGCGCCGGCCATCCAGGACGTGATCGGCAACCAGATCCCGATGAGCTTCGAGACGGTGACGGTGGCCCTGCCCTTCGTGCAGAGCGGCAAGGTGCGCGCACTGGCGGTGACCTCGGCCAAGCGCAGCATCGCGATGCCCGACGTGCCGACGTTGCAGGAAGCCGGCGTGGCGGGCTTCGACGTCGCCAGCTGGCAGGCCTTCTATGCGCCGGCCGGCACGCCGCCGGCGATCGTGAAGCGCCTGAACGCCGAGGTCGCAAAGATCATCGCGATGCCCGACGTGAAGGCGAAGATGGAGACGCTGGGCCTGCAGTACACGCCGAACACGCCGGAGCAGTTTGCCGCGTTCGGCCGCGCCGAGCTGACCAAGTGGGCCAAGATCGTCAAGGACGGCAACGTCAAACCCTGAAGGAGCCGGTGATGGGCGAGCCCCGCAAAGCGTTGACGATCCGCATGCACGATCTCGACAACGTCGCGATCGTCGCCAACGACGGCGGGCTGCCCGCCGGCACCGTGCTGGACAGCGGGCTGGTGCTGCGCGATGCGGTGCCGCAGGGCCACAAGGTGGCGCTGGTCGACCTGCCGGCCGGCTCGCCGGTGCTGCGCTACCACGTGAGCATCGGGCTGGCCGCCAAAGACATCCCGGCCGGCAGCTGGGTGCACGAGCGGCTGCTGCAGATGCCCGAGGCGCGCGAACTCACCGGCCTGCCGATAGCCACGCGCGCCGCGCCGCCGATGCCGCCGCTCGACGGCTACACCTTCGAGGGCTACCGCAATGCCGACGGCTCGGTCGGCACGCGCAACATCCTCGCGATCACGACGACGGTGCAGTGCGTGGCCGGCGTCGTCGATTTCGCGGTGCAGCGCATCAAGGCCGAGCTGCTGCCGCGCTACCCGAACGTCGACGACGTGGTGGGGCTGGAGCACACCTACGGCTGCGGCGTGGCGATCGACGCGCCCGACGCGATCATCCCGATCCGCACGCTGCGCAACATCAGCCTGAACCCGAACTTCGGCGGCGAGGTGATGGTGGTCAGCCTGGGCTGCGAGAAGCTGCAGCCCGAGCGCCTGCTGCCACCCGGCACGATCTCGATCCGCGACGAGCGCGGCACCCCCACGTCACCCGACGCGCTGGACGTGGTGTGCCTGCAGGCCGAGGCGCACGTCGGCTTCATGTCGATGATCGACTCGATCATGACGACCGCGCGCACGCACCTGGAGCGGCTCGACCGGCGCCGTCGCGAGACCTGCCCGGCCAGCGACCTGGTGGTGGGCGTGCAGTGCGGCGGCAGCGATGCGTTCAGCGGCGTCACCGCCAACCCGGCGGTGGGCTTTGCCACCGACCTGCTGGTGCGGGCCGGCGCCAGCGTGATGTTCTCGGAGACCACCGAGGTGCGCGACGGCATTGCGCAGCTCACCGCGCGGGCGGCAACGCCGGAGATCGCCGAGGCGATGGTGCGCGAGATGGCGTGGTATGACGCCTACCTGCAGAAGGGGCGCGTCGACCGCAGCGCGAACACCACGCCGGGCAACAAGAAGGGTGGGCTGTCGAACATCGTCGAGAAGGCGATGGGCTCGATCGTGAAAAGCGGCAGTGCGCCGATCACCGGCGTGCTGTCGCCTGGCGAGAAGCTGGCGACCAAGGGCCTGACCTACGCGGCCACGCCGGCCAGCGATTTCATCTGCGGCACGCTGCAACTGGCGGCCGGCATGAACCTGCACGTCTTCACCACCGGCCGCGGCACGCCGTATGGCCTGGCCGAATGCCCGGTGATCAAGGTGGCCACGCGCAGCGACCTGGCGCGGCGCTGGCACGACCTGATGGACGTCAACGCCGGCCGCATTGCCGATGGCGACGCGAGCATCGAAGACGTGGGCTGGGAGCTGTTCCGCCTGATGCTCGACGTGGCCAGCGGCCGCTCGAAGACCTGGGCCGAGCGCTGGAAGCTTCACAACGCGCTGGTGCTGTTCAACCCGGCGCCGGTGACCTGACCGGCGCGGCGGTTGCGCAGCAGCTGCCTGAACTTCGCCAGCAGGCCGGCGCTGGCCAGTGCGCAAAGCACCGCCGCGATCGCGAATGCGCCGACCGTGGTGGCGAGTTCCAGGCACTTGCCGTTCGTGACCGGTTCGTCCTCGCGCATCAGGAAGATGCCGACATGCATCACGGCGAGCGTGCCGAAGGCGATGCTGAACACCAACCGCGGCAGCACGCTCCAGAACGTGTGCGACGGTTCGAATGCTGACAGCGGTGGAGGGGGAAGCGGCTCGAGCGGCGGAAGCAGTTCGGCCAGCTCCAGCGTTGTCAATCCGGAAGGACCGCGACGCTCTTCGTCGGGTGTTTCGTGCGATGACATCGATGTTCTCCCTGGTGGTTGTGGAGGGGGTCGAGTGTCCGGGCGGATGTTGCAGAAAGTGTGGAGGCGAGGACCTGCGGTCCTCGAAGAGTGCGGCTGCCGGTCCAGAACCAGATCCGCCGCCGATCGTCAACAACTGTCATCTGTTCACGACATCGATGCGATGACGTCCTGACCCGTCTTGTTGCCTTCACGGCTTTCCCGTCTAATCCGCCGGCTCGCGTTTCAGCAGTCTCCCGAAGAAGTACCTCGGGCGCGATGCACAAGTGCATTGAGGTCGCCGAGGAGTTCATTGATGACGAAGCAAGCGGGCCTTCACCGCCTGGGTGGAGTGCTGTGCGTTGGGTGGCTGCGCGCGTGGTTGCGGCAACTGCGGAGCATGACCTGCATGGCGTTGTTGTGCCTGCTGCCCTGCATGGCCCAAGCCGAGGGGGAGGTCAATGCGATCCCCGTGCCGGAGATGGTGGCGGTGGAGTTCGACGTCGCTCAGCTCTTCGGTGCAGCCACCATGGCCAACTGCGTCGAGTTCATGGTGACGTTCGGGCGCGGCTCGTCGTGCAAGGGCCTGCTGCGATATTTGCCGGCCGGCGTCGATGACGGGGCGTACATCGGCACCAATCACGGCAACGGCACCTACTACACCGTCCTTTGTGCGGACTGCAGGGACTACGTCTTCGGCTGGGGCACGACCGTCTGGTGGACGGGACGCTGGATCGACGCCCGGGCCTACAGCTGCCCGGCGAATGCCACCGGGGTGCCGACCTCGTCGACCTGCACCTGCAACGACGGCTATACGCCCGACAGCACCGCGACCCAGTGCGTGCCCGCAACCGATGTGCCGTACGCATCGGCCCCACCGCCGCCCGAGTGCGAGGTGTGCAAGGGAAACCCGATCTACCCGCTGCGCGGGGTCAAGCGCGAGGAGGTGGACACGGGTCTCGCGATTGGCAACACGACGCTGCGCTTCACCTACGACAACGCGAGCCGGATCCCGACCGCATCGGGGGCGCTGACCGACATCGGCGCGGTGGAGAACCGCGCCGGCGTGATGGGCAGCCTGCAGTGGGTCAGCAACTTGCACCGGCAGGTGACCCTGTTCACGATCGGCGCCGGTTCAACCCCCGGGCTGCCGGTGCCCACCGTCTTCCCGCGCGGCAACGGCGTCGTCAAGACGATGACGAGCACCGACGGCGGCCCGCGGGTGGGGGAGCCGGGGAACAAGGACCGCTTCGTGCAGCTGCCCGGCGGGGAGTACGTGTACACCGACAGCGGCAGCAACGTGCAGGAGACGTACACCGCGTCCAGCGGCACGGGCGTGCTGACGACGATGGCCTGGGCCGACGGCACGCGCATCGACTTCACGTACGGCAGCACCAGCGGCCTGCGCACGCTGAGCCAGGTGAGCGACAACCGGGGCCGCCGCCTGAGCTTCGGCTACACGCTGTCGACCAGCGGCGTGCCGCGGGTGAGCAGCATCACCGATGCGACGGGCCAGGTCACGACGCTGAGCCACGACAGCCGCAACAACCTGGTGGGCATCACCTGGGCGGATGGCAAGACCCAGGGCTTCGTGTACGAGAACACCGAGCTGCCGTGGGCGCTGACGGGCGTGGTCGACGAGCGCGGGCTGCGCTACTCGACCTTCGGCTACGACGCCCAGGGCCGGGCGATCAGCACCGAGCATGCGGGCGGGGTGGACAAGTACACGGTGAGCTACACGACGCCGCCGAGCATCCAGGTGACGAAGCAGACGTTCGGCGACGCCGTGGCGCGCTTCCACACCTGGAACCTGCCGCAGGGCATGGTGATGACCGAGCCGAGCGGGCAGACGACGACGTGGAGCGCGATCAGCCTGAACGGCAAGAACTACTTCAGCGCGCAGGGGCAGCAGCCGGGGGCGGGCAGCCTGGCCAGCAGCCGAAGCCAGACCTACGACGCGAACGGCAACATCGCGAGCCGGGACGACTTCAACGGCACGCGCCGCTGCGACCTGAACGACCTGACGCGCAACCTGCAGACGGTGAGCGTCGCCTCGCTGGGCACGAGCCAGGACTGCGCGGCGGTCACGGCCACCAACGCCACGCTGCCGGCCGGGGCGCTGAAGACCAGCACGCAGTGGCACCCGGACTGGAGCTTGCCGACGAAGGTGGCAGCGCCTGGCCGGATGACGACCTACGTTTACCACGGCCAGCCCGATCCGTTCAATGCCAACGCCAACGCGGTCGCGAGCTGCGCACCGACCGCGGCAACGCTGCTGGACGGCCAGCCGATCGCCGCGCTGTGCAAGCAGGTGACGCAGGCGACGACGGATGCCGACGGGCACCTCGGCTTCGCTGCCACGCGGCAGGCCGGCACCACCGACACGGTGCAGACCTGGACGTACGACGTGGACGGTCGGGTGCTGACGGCCAGCACGGCGTCCGGCACCAGCGATTACCTGCGCGCAGCGCAGACCACGGCCGATCACACCCAGGGCGACCTGCTGAGCATCACGTCGCCGAGCGGCGAGGTGACGCGCTTCGACCGCCACGACAGGTACGGTCAGGTGCTGCAGAGCACCAGCCCGGACGGCACCGTCACGACTTACACCTACGACCTGCGCCAGCGCATGCTCAGCCGCACGGTGGGCGACAAGACCACGGCATACGCGTATGACACGGCTGGCCTGCTGACGAAGGTGACGCTGCCCGACGGCAGCTGGATCGGCTACGAGTACGACGATGCCCACCGCGTGGTGGCGGTGACCGACAAGAAGGGCAACCGCATCGACTACGTGCTGGACAACGCCGGCAACCGCACCGACCAGCGGGTCAAGGACCCGGCGGGCGAGTTGACGCAGGTCCTGAACCGGCTGATGGACGCGCTCGGGCGTGAGCAGCAGGCGGGCGTGACCGATGCGGTGCCGGCCTCGCAGGTCGTCCCGTCGCTGCCCACGTCGCCGCTGCCGCTGGAGCGCTATGAGTACGACGCGCAGGGCAACCGCACGAAGATCACCCGCGGGGCGGGCACGCTGAACCTCGTCACGCGGCTGAGCTACGACGCGCTGGAGCGCGTGAAGGACACGACCGACCCGAAGAACGGCACGACGCGCTTCGCGTACGACAGCGGCAGCCGCACGACGCAGGTCACCGACCCGAGGAACCTCGCGACGCAGTACCCGCGCAACGGCTTCGGCGATGCGACGCAGGTGATCAGCCCGGACACCGGCACCGAGAACCTGACCTACGACGCCTCTCGCAACCTGAAGACGCGCACCGACAGCCGCGGCGTGCTGACAACGTACGGCTACGACGCGAGCGACCGGCTGACCGGGGCGGTGGCGACGAAGAGCGGGCAGCCGAGCGAGACGGTGAGCCTGACCTACAGCCAGACCGGCGCGGGCTTCAGCCACGGCGTGGGGCGGCTGACGAGCAGCAGCTACCCGGGCGGCTCGGCGCAGTACGCCTACGACGACCAGGGCGAGATCACGAGCGACCTGCAGCGCGTGGACGCGGTGGCCGGCGGCAATGCCACGCAACTCACGCAGACGGTGGGCTATAGCTACACGCTGGGCAACCTGACGGGGGTGAGCTACCCGTCAGGGCGGCAACTGGGGCTGAGCTGGGTCGATGGCGAAGTGACTGGGCTCACGCTGGGCGGCAACGCGCTCGTCACGCAGATCGAGTGGACGCCGTTCGCCGGCACCGTGAAACGCTGGCGGTGGGCGATGGCCGGTGGCGAGATCGCGAACGAGCGCTACTACGACCTGGCGGGCCGCGCGGTGCGCTACCCGCTGGGCGAGCTGTTGCGCGATGTGCGCTACGACGAGGCGAGCCGCATCGTGAGCTTCACGCACCTGAGCGCGGACGGCACGGCGCAGCCCGCGCTGGACCAGGCCTTCGGCTACGACGAGAACAGCCGGTTGACCAGCATCACGACGCCCACGGCGAGCTGGGGCATCGGCTACGACGCCAACGGCAACCGCACGGGCATCAGCCTGAACGGCAGCCTGAGCGCCTACAGCGTGGAGGCGACGAGCAACCGGACCACGAGCATCACGAACCCGGCAAGGAGCTTCGGCTACGACAGCGCGGGCAATACGACGACCGACAGCGAGGGCTACACCGCGACGTACAACCTGCGCGGGCAGCTCGCGACGCTGACGAAGGCCGGGGTGACGACGAGCTACACCTACAACGCGGCGGGGCAGCGGGTGCGCAAGGTGAGCAGCACCGGGGCGCAGAGCACGGTGGTCTTCGCATACGACCAGGCCGGGCACGTGCTGGGCGAGTACGACCAGAACGGCGCGGCGCTGCGCGAATACGTGTGGCTGCGCGACACGCCGATGGCGATGTTCACGCCCGACCCGGCGAACCCCACGGGCGAGCCGCTGGTGTTCTACATCCACACCGACCACCTGAACACGCCGCGCGTGGTGGTGGATCGGCAGAACCGCGTGCGCTGGCGCTGGCTGGCCGAGCCCTTTGGCACGACCGCACCGGAGACCAACCCGAGCGGGCTGGGGGTCTTTACGCAGAACCTGCGGTTCCCGGGGCAGTATGCGGATCAGGAGAGTGGGCTGTTCTACAACTGGAACCGCTACTACGACCAGAAGGGTGGGATTTACACGCAGAGTGATCCAATTGGGTTGACAAGTGGCAGCTTGTCGACGTACGCATATGTGGATGCAGATCCGCTGAGCTTCGTCGATCCCGGCGGATTGGCGAAGATAAAACTCGGCGGAGAGAACATCACGGTTCACAAAAACGACGTTGATCCTTGGCCGAGCAGTCCGCATGGACACATCTATGACAAGAACCACGTTGTCGATGTTGAGGGGAACATTTTCAACAAGAACACAGGGCAAGTCGTCGGCAAGCTGTCGAAGAAGGAAACGCTTCTCTGGAAGAAGTTCTTGGAGAAGGCCGGGCATTCGGTGAAATGCTTTGCTCCCTTCATATTGGTGTATGACGTAATCTCCAAGGGGCCGGGTGCTGCGATTAATGGGGCACTATGGCCTGTGTCTGAGTTGTGGAGTTGTGAAGAGTGCGAGAAGGCAAATGCATCTTCAACACCGGCCAGCCAACCACCTATTGAATGGTCTAAAGGACCGAGTGGGCGAGGCACTACAACGCCACCTCCGAGCCTGTTGAAGAAGCACTACGAGAATCCATAGCACGAGGGCGCTTCTCGTGATGCTGTTTCCAAGGAGGTAATTGGTATGGTGACGATCCAAGTGCGGCCCGATTTGTCTCGGGTTCAATTTGAAGAGCTTGCTATGAAATGGGATGCAGCTAGAAACGCTGTGTTGGAGGTCGACTTCCCAGCAAGCGAGAACGATTTGCGCAAGTTCTCTAGTCTCTTGCTTGAGTTGGCGAATTTGGAGTTGGCGCGTTCAGCTCTGGCTGAGCTTTGCGAGCAACCGAAAGTGCCTCAAGACATCCTGGAAAGAGCGTTCCTGGAGGGTGGGACTGCATGTCGGGTAGCTATCTGCTTACGCGCGGATCTGTCCACGTCGCTCAAGAACATGTGCACGCACTGCGAAGAGGCGGTGGTGGTCGAGCACTTCAAGCAGAACCAACAGTCACCAATTTGACGACGTAGACGTTGCCCACACTCATGAACGCTTGCTTCGATGGGAGTTTGGTCCGCAAGCAGGCTTTGCGGCCGCGTTGGCGGCGCAAGTTCGTTCACGCCACCGTCATGGTTTGCCGGTGAGCAGGCGATTGCTGAGCCCCGCATCCCGGCACGCCGTATGCATGCCGGTGGGCATCGAACTGAGAGGCAAAGACCGATGAGCCAACGCAGCTTTGCGAGCGCCGAGTACGCGATGAAGAAGAAGCAGACGAGGCGCGAGAAGTTTCTGGGCGAGATGGAGCGGATCGTGCCGTGGACGCTGATGGCGGTGATCGAGCCGCTGTACCCGACGAGTGGTCGGGTCGGACGGCAGTTGCCCACGAAGTCGCGCAATCGATCTGTCGCACGAGTCGGTGCCGGACGCGACGACGCTGCTGAAGTTCAGGCGGCTGCTCAACGACAACAACTGACGCGGGCGCTGTTCGACGAGATCAACGCGCACCTGGGCGAGAAGGGTCTGCTGATGCGTGCAGGCACCATCGTTGACCCGACCATCGTCGCCGCGCCCGGTTCGACGAAGAACGAGGACAAGGCAGAGACCCCGAGATGCACCAGGCGAAGAAGGGCAACCAGTGGCACTTCGGGATGAAGGCGCACATCGGGGTGGATGCCGAGTCGGGTCTGGTGCACTCGCTGGTGGGAACGGCAGCCAACGTCAACGACGTGACGCAGGCCGGAGCACTGCTGCATGGCAAGGAGGGCGTTGCGTTCGGCGATGCGGGCTACCGCGGCGTGGGCAAGCGCGCCGAGGCGCAAGGGCCGCAGTGGCACGTGGCGATGCAACCGGGCAAGCGCCGCAAGCTGGACCTCACGCGCAAGTGGGCGCAGTTGCTGGACAAGGTCGAGCAGTTCAAGGCGAGCGTTCGTGCGAAGGTCGAGCATCCGTTCCACATGATCAAGAACCTGTTCCGCCAGCGGAAGGTTCGCTACAAGGGGCTGGCGAAGAACGAAGCGCAATTGTTCGCGCTGTTCGGGCTGGCCAACATCGTCATCGCCAAGAGGCGATTGATGGCCCTCCATGCCCGAGGTGCCTCTTGATGACAGGCGACGGCCTCGCTGGAGGCCTCAAACGACCCTCGGCGCCGCTGCCAGTGGGCGGATGTGCATCGTGTCTGCAGTTCTGGTCGTCGCCACTCGCCGGCGTTGTTCGACAGAACCGTCATTGATCAGCGCATCCTTAGCGGCATCAACATGACCGTGTCGACTGGAACGCAACTGACACTATTTGGAGGAGGCAAGTGTGCGTGCAAAGCAAAGTAGCCGTTGGATAAAGATCGGAGCGCTTGTTGTCGTTGGATTTCTTGTATTTGGCGGGCTCGCATATGCAACTGTCTTTGCGATGGTGGAATGCAGTAGCGCATACGAGTCGGCTGACCACTGGCTACGCCACTCACAAATCGCGCAGCGACGATTTGAAGTCATCGCGTCATCGCGCCTTTCTTGGACGAACGAAGCGCGTATCGAGGAAGTCGTAGGAGACAACGGCGCAAAGGGCGAAGCGCTTTTCACGATCGCTGCCACTTCGACTCATGCGTTGACACCTGCTCAGGTCGAACTTCGTCTTGTCAAATCGGGATCGCAGTGGACGGTGGCGCAGGCCAAGGTTGCGCCCCGCGAGTCGCTCTGCGACTCTGCATGTCAATAGCGGGATAAAGCCGCCGTTCCAATAAATGGGCCCTGATCCCGCTCACCCGAGACGCAAACTCCCCACGATCCCCGCCCGCACCGCCTCCGACAACTCCCGCCGCTGCGCATGCGCCGAGTAATGCGCCGGCAGCACCGTCACCTGCGCCGTCAGGCCCTCGGCCATCACCACCCACCACAGCGATTGCAGCAGGCTGGTGTCGCCGATGTAGGCCGCGGCCGGGCTCACCGCATGCGTCGCATCCGCATAGCGCAGCGCCACCGGCTGCACCGGCGTGCCGGTCGTGATCGCCGCCTGCAGCAGGTTCGCGTGGAACGGCAGCACGCCGTGCCCGTCGCTGGTCGTGCCTTCCGGAAACACCGCGATCACATCGCCGCCCTGCAGCGCTTCGGCCACCTGGTGCACCACGCGCATCGCGTCGCGCTTGCGCTCGCGCTCGATGAACAGCGTGCCGCCGCAGGCCGTCAGCCAGCCGATCACCGGCCACTGGCGGATGTCGGCCTTCGAGACGAAGCGCGCGGTGCAGGCCGCGTTGATCGCGAGGATGTCGATCCACGACACATGGTTCGCGACGACCATCACCGGCGCCGCATGCACCTCGCCGTGCACGACGACGCGGATGCCCAGCCGCCGCAGCATCGCCGCGCACCACGGCCCGACCCGCGCAACGCGCCGCGCCGGGCTCAGGAACGGAAAGATGAAGGCGCAGATCAGCACCCCTCGCAGCACGTGCGCCAGGCAGGCCACGATGCGCCAGGCGGCGCGCAGCGTCCGCACGGGGGTCAACGCGGCGAGCCGGGTGGTTCGGCTTCGAACGCCACCTGCCCGGCGACGATGGTCGTCGCCACGCGGCCCGGCAGCTCGTAGCCCGAGAACGGCGAATGCCGGCCTTGGCTGCGGAACTTCGCCGGCTCCACCGTCCAGCGCGCACTCGGGTCGAACAGGCACAGGTCGGCCATGCCGCCCTGCACCAGCCGCCCTGCGCTCGAGCCGAGCGAGCCCAGGCTCTCGCCGAGCACCCGCACCGGGTCGCAGGTCATGCGCGCCAGCGTCGTCGCGAGCGGCAGCCGCTGCTCGTCGCCCCACTTCAGCGCCAGGCTCAGCAGCAGCTCCAGCCCGGTCGAGCCCGGCTCGGCTTCGGCGAACGGCAGGTTCTTGTTGTCCTCGTCGACCGGCGTGTGGTCGCTGACCAGCGCATCGACCGTGCCGTCGGCCAGCCCGGCGCGGATCGCGTCGCGGTCGCGCTGCTGGCGCAGCGGCGGCGTCAGCCGCATCGCGGCATTGAAATAGCCGATGTCGACATCGGTCAGGTGCAGGTGGTTGACGCTGACATCGCAGGTGACCGGCAGGCCTTCGTCCTTGGCCTGCCGCACCAGCGCGATGCCGGCCGCGCTGCTCAGGCGACACAGGTGCACGCGCGCGCCGGTCACGCGCATCAGCTCGAAGATCACGTGCAGCGCGATCGTCTCGGCGATCACCGGCACGCCCGACAGGCCGAGCCGCGTCGCCAGCGCGCCGCTCGCGGCCACGCCCTTGCCCAGGTGCGCATCCTGCGGCCGCAGCCACACCGTGTAGCCAAAGGTGGCGGCGTACTGCATCGAGCGCTGCAGCACCAGCGTGTCGGTCAGCGGCGCGTCGGCCTGCGAGAAGCCGACGCAGCCGGCCTCCGTCAGCTCGGCCATCTCGGTGATGGCCTCGCCGGCCAACCCGCGCGTCAGCGCGCCCAGCGGGTACAGGTGCGCGTGGTTCAGGTTGCGCGCGCGGAACTTCAGCATCTCGACCAGACCCGGCTCGTCGAGCGGCGGGTCGGTGTCGGGCGGGCACACCAGGCTGGTCACGCCGCCGGCCACCGCCGCGGCCATCTCCGACTCGAGCATGCCTTCGTGCTCGTGCCCCGGCTCGCGCAGCCGCGCGGCCAGGTCGACCAGCCCGGGCGCCACCACCAGGCCGGTGGCGTCGAGGGTGCGGCTGGCGTGGAAATCGGCGCTGACGCCGCCCAGCGAGACGATGCGGCCGGCCGCGATCGCGATGTCGCCGGTCTGGTCCAGGCCCGACGCCGGGTCGATCAGCCGGCCGTTCTTGATCAGGAGTTTCATGCGTTGTTTCCGGCGATGGTGGACATCACGGCCATGCGCACCGCGATGCCGAAGGTGACCTGCGGCAGGATCACGCTCTGCTTGCCGTCGGCCACCGACGAATCGATCTCGACGCCGCGGTTGATCGGCCCCGGGTGCATCACGATCGCATCGGGCTTGGCCAGCGCGAGCTTCTCGTCGGTGAGCCCGTAGTTCTTGAAGAACTCGCCGGCGCTCGGCAGCATCGCGCCGCTCATGCGCTCGTTCTGCAGGCGCAGCATGATGATCACGTCGGCGCCGCGGATGCCCTCGGCCATGTCGTGGCACACCCGCACGCCCATCTCCTTCAGGTCGGCCGGCACCAGCGTCTTCGGGCCGACCGCGCGGATCTCGGGCACGCCCAGCGTGGTCAGCGCATGGATGTCGGAGCGCGCGACCCGCGAATGCAGGATGTCGCCGACGATCGCGACCGTCAGGTTGCTGAAGTCCTTCTTGAAGTGCCGGATCGTGTACATGTCCAGCAGCCCCTGCGTCGGGTGCGCATGGCGGCCGTCGCCGGCATTGACCACGTGCACGTGCGGCGCGCAGTGCTGCGCGATCAGGTAGGGCGCGCCGCTCTCGCCGTGCCGCACGACGAACATGTCGGCATGCATCGCCGACAGGTTGGCGATGGTGTCGAGCAGGCTCTCGCCCTTGGCCGCGCTCGACTTGGCGATGTCGAGGTTGATCACGTCGGCAGACAGCCGCTTGGCCGCGATCTCGAAGGTGGTGCGGGTGCGCGTGCTGTTCTCGAAGAACAGGTTGAACACGCTCTTGCCGCGCAGCAGCGGCACCTTCTTCACGTCGCGGTCGTTGACGCTCAGGAAGGTACCCGCGGTGTCGAGGATGTGGTGGATCACCGCGCGCGGCAGGCCCTCGATCGAGAGCAGGTGGATCAGTTCACCGTGCGCGTTGAGTTGCGGGTTTCGCTTCGAGAGCATCAGCTGCCTTCCTGGATGTCGAAGGTGAATCGGCCTTCGTCGTCGCGGGCGAGACGAAGGCGCTGCTCGCGCGGCAGCGTGATGCGCGCCGCCGAGTACGCCGGCTGGATCGGGAGCTCGCGCCCGCCGCGGTCGACCAGCACCGCCAGCGTGACACTGGCCGGCCGGCCGAAATCGAACAGTTCGTTGATGACCGCGCGCGTCGTGCGTCCGGTGTAGAGCACGTCGTCGATCAGCAGCACCGGCCGGCCGTCGACCTCGAACGGCAGCCGCGTCGGGTCGGCGCTGGACATGCCGCGCGACGCGAAATCGTCGCGGTGCAGCGCGCTCGAGATCACGCCGATCTCGCCCGGCAGCTTCAGCTGCTCGTGCAGCCGCTCGGCCAGCCAGGCGCCGCCGGACCAGATGCCGACCAGCACGGTATCGGGTTGCAGCAGGTTGCGCACGACCGCTTGCAGGTCCTTGTACAACGCTTCGGCGTCGAGATGCAGTGTGCCCATCAGGTGGTCCTGTCGGTGGAGTTCAAGGAAGCGCTCGCAGGTATTGCTCCAGGATGATGGCCGCCGACGCCGCATCGACGTCGCTCGCCCCCATCGCATGGGCCTCGGTGGTGGTGTAGCGCTCGTCGACCTCGTGCACCGGCAGCCGGAAGCGGCCGTGCAGCTGGCGCGCGAAGCGCTGGGCGCGCACGGTGTTCTCGTGCGGTGCGCCATCGGGATGCAGCGGCACGCCGACCACCAGCGCGCTCGGCTGCCATTCGGCGATCAGCTTGCCCAGGGCCGCGAAACGCGCATCGCCGACCGCCGCCACGGTGCGAAGCGGCGTCGCGGTGCGCGTCACGGTGTTGCCGCTGGCCACGCCGACGCGCAGCGTGCCGAAGTCGAAGGCCAGGAACGAACGGGCCGCCTCATGCATGCCCCGCCTCTTGCGAGAGCATGCGCGGGTCGATGCCCAGCAGCGACAGCGCCTTGTCGTAGCGCTGCTCGACCGGCGTGTCGAAGATGATCTCGGGCGCCGCGCCGACGTTGATCCAGCCGTTGCGGCCGATCTCTTCCTCGAGCTGGCCGGCGCTCCAGCCGCTGTAGCCGAGCGTGACCAGGATCTTCTTCGGGCCGGCGCCGTGCGACAGCGCTTCCAGCACGTCCTTGCTGGTGGTCATCTCGAGCCCGCCGGGGATCTGCAGCGACGAGTTGTAGTGCCCGCCCTCGCCCGCTTCGCCGCCCAGCCGCTCGTGCAGCACGAAACCGCGCTCGGTCTGCACCGGCCCGCCGAAGTAGACCGGCACGTCGGCCAGGTCGGCGCGGTCGAGGGTCAGCTCGACCTTCTCGAACAGGTTCTTCAGCTTGATGTCGATCGGTTTGTTGATCACCAGGCCGAGCGCGCCCTTCTCGGTGTGCTCGCACAGGTAGATCACCGCGCCGGCGAAGGTGTCGTCGGCCATGCCCGGCATGGCGATCAGGAACTGGTTGGTCAGGTTGATGGTCGCGGCAGGCATAAGGCGGCATTTTATGACTGCGGCACACTCGCCCGATGGAAAAGGTTACAGAGCCGTCGCTGGACTCGGCGCTGGTGTGGTTCCGGCGCGATCTGCGTGCCGACGACCATGCCGCGTTGTTCCTCGCGCTGAAGGCGGCGCGCAAGGTCTGGTGCGGCTTCGTCTTCGACCGCGAGATCCTCGATGCGCTGCCGCGCGCCGACCGGCGGGTGGAGTTCATCCGCGACAGCCTGGCCGCGCTCGACGCCCGGCTGCGCGCGCTGGCGCCCGGTGCCGCCGGGCTGCTGGTGCGCCACGGCGTCGCGCGTGACGAGCTGCCGCGGTTGGCGCAGGCGCTGCACGTGCAGGCGGTGTACGCGAACCACGACGACGAGCCGGCCTCGCTGGCCCGCGACACGCGCGTGCGCGGCGCGCTGGCCGACCTGGGCATCGCGCTGCACACCGCGAAGGACCACGTGGTGTTCGAACGCAGCGAGCTGCTGACCGGCAGCGGCAAGGCCTACAGCGTGTTCACGCCGTACAAGAACGCCTGGCTGCGCAAGCTGGAGCCGTTCTACCTCAGCGCCTACCCGGTGGCCCGCTACGTGCACCGGCTGGCGCCGCCGGCGGACGACGTTGCCGACAACATCGGCGGCGGGGTCCCGTCGCTGGCCGACATCGGCTTCGAACCGACCAACCTGCGCGAGCTGCACCAGGGCGCCGGCGAGGCCGGCGCGCAGGCGCTGCTGGACGACTTCCTGCCGCGCATCGGCCGCTACGGCGAGGCGCGCGACTTCCCGGCGGTGAAGGGGCCGAGCTACCTGTCGATGCACCTGCGCTTCGGCACCGTCTCGGTCCGCACGCTGGCGCGCGAGGCGGCGCAGCGCATGCACCACGGCTCGGCCGGCGCGGCGGTGTGGCTGTCGGAGCTGGTGTGGCGCGATTTCTACCACCAGGTGCTGCACCACCATCCGCGCGTCGTCGATGCGAGCTTCAAGCCGGCCTACGACGCGATCCGCTGGGAGCACGGAAAACAGGCCCACACACTGTTCGACGCCTGGTGCGACGGCCGCACCGGCTACCCGCTGGTCGACGCCGCGATGGCGCAGATCAACCAGACCGGCTACATGCACAACCGCCTGCGCATGGTGGTGGCCAGCTTCCTCACCAAGGACCTGGGCATCGACTGGCGCTGGGGCGAGCGCTGGTTCGCCGAGAAGCTGAACGACTACGACCTGGCGGCGAACAACGGCGGCTGGCAGTGGGCCGCGTCGACCGGCTGCGATGCGCAGCCGTATTTCCGCATCTTCAACCCGGTCAGCCAGAGCGAGAAGTTCGATGCCGCCGGCAAGTTCATCCGACGCTACCTGCCGGTGCTGGCAGGGCTGTCCGACAAGGCGATCCACGCGCCGTGGCTCGCACGGCCGATCGAGCTGGCGGAAGCCGGCGTGCGGCTCGGCGACAACTACCCGCTGCCGATCGTGATGCACGACGAGGCGCGCGAGCGCACGCTGGCGCGCTATGCGGTGGTGAAGGGCGCCGAAGGCCCGGGGGCTTAGGCGCCATCGTCGTCCGGCCCGGTGTCGTCGTCGTTGTCGTCGTGCGGGGCGTCGCGCCCGCGGTCGTCGCCTCGCCCATCGTGCCGGCGGCGCCCGCTGCGAGACGCGCCACGCGCGCGCGACACGCCCCGCCGGCCCTTGCGCCCGGGCTCTTGCGTTGCGCCGGTCGACAGGCCTTCGTCGCTCGACGCGTCGCCGCCGGTGATGTCGGCCAGCGCATCGACGCCGTTCCCGTCCGATCCGTCGAAGCAGGCCGTTGCCACCGTGAAGCGGGCACCGCCGCGGCATTTCGAGACCTTCAGCACGAGGTAGGCCCGGCGGTCCGGCGGGTCCGGCAGCGGGTCGTGCGACGCAGCCCAGGCCGACAGGGCCCTGGCCTTGTGATCGGCATTGGCGACTGGACCGACCGGACCGATTCCCACGACGTGATGCCCGTTCAAAGGTGGAAGACGGTGGTGGGTGACCGCGCGGGCGCGCCGGTTCCGTGCGGCCGCGTGTTCGGGCGCTTTGTCTGCCGCCCTGGCGCCATCACAGCACGCGCCGAGGCGCTGCCGTCGCCGCGTCGCCGCTGTTCGGCGTGCCGGTCGGCTCGATCAGCAGCATGTGCGTCTCCTCGTCGGCCCACGGCCGGTGCTGCACGCCGCGCGGCACGATGAACATCTGCCCCGGCCCGAGCGTGACCGTGCCGTCCGGCAGGTCGATGTGCAGCCGGCCCTTCAGCACGAGGAAGAAATCGTCGGTGTCGGGGTGAGCGTGCCAGCGGTACTCGCCGGCCACCTTGACCACCATCACGTCGTGGCCGTTGTACTCGGCCACGGTGTGCGGGGCCCAGTGGTCGTCGAAAAGTTCGAGCTTGTCGTGCAGGTCGATCGCGTTCATGGAAGCCTGGCGTGCAGAGTGAAACCGCACACAGTCTGCCGACGCACGCGGCGCGGGTCTTGTACGCTTGTCGCATGATCACCGCGCCTTCCGGCGGCCCCGGCGCCCCGAGTGCCTCCGACTGGGCCCGCTTCCAGCCGGGCGCCACGCCCGACATCACGCTGATGCAGGCGCATTTCACCGAGCACGTCTTCGAGCGGCACAGCCACGCGCAGTACGCGATCGGCGTCACGCACAGCGGCGTGCAGACCTTCCACTGCCGCGGTGCCGCCCACGCCAGCCTGCCGGGCGACCTGCTGCTGTTCAACCCCGACGAGGCCCACGACGGGCAGCGCGGCACCGACGAAGGCTTCGGCTACGCGATCCTCTATGTCGACCCGGCCGCGCTGCCGCGCCACCTGCAGCGCGAGGCCGGCACGCTGGCCAGCGCCTTCTTCCGGCAGCCGGTGGTGCACGACCCGCAGGCCGCCGCCGCGCTGCAGCGCGCGATGGCCGCCATCGGCCAGCCGCAGGAATCGCTGCGCGGCGAGGCCCTGACCACCGACGTGCTGGTGCGCCTGCTGCAACGCCATGGCGAGACGCCGGCGACGCACGCCGAGCCGCTGGCCGCCGGCGCGCGGCGCATGCTGCGCGTGCGCGACCACATCCGCGCCCATGCGTCGCGCGACCTGTCGGTGGCCGAACTGGCGCGCGAGGCCGGGCTGTCGCGGGTGCACCTGAGCCGCGCGTTCGCCCGGCACTTCGGCGTGCCGCCGCACGTCTACCTGAACGCGGTGCGGCTCGAGCACGCGAAGCGCCTGCTGCTGGCCGGCGTTGCGCCGGCGCTCGCGGCGCTGGACGCCGGCTTTGCCGACCAGAGCCACTTCAGTCGCCGCTTCAAGGGCGCGACCGGGCTGGCGCCCGGCGCCTGGCTGCGCCAGATGGGCGCTCAGGCGGCGGCCGGCGACGGCGCGAGCACCGCATCGACCAGCGCGGTGTCGAGGTACTCGACCACCTCGGTCAGCTGACCGGCGGCGAGCCGGAACACGAAGCAGTAGTGGTTGTCGCAGGGCTTGCCGGCCCGGGTGTCGACCCGGCCGCGGCACGGCACCGCGACGTGCTCGCCTTCGGCGATGAAGCGCTCGGCGGTGTTGGTGCAGGTGCCGTCGAACTGCGCGAACAGCGGGGCGAGCAGTTGCTCGCGCACCGCCTTCTTGCCGCGCCAGGTGCCGGACTAGGCCGAGCTGCCGGTGATCGTCCAGCAGAGGTCGTCGGCCACTTTCAGCGCCGTCTTCCATTCGGCGATCTGCGCCTCCACCTGCGCACGGTGGCCGACAGTCCCTGCGCCTCGTACCAGCGGATCGCATGCACGCTGCGGCCGGTGCGTTCGGCCAGTTCGCCGATGCGCATCTGCGGCGTCGGGTCGGTGGCCATGGCTCAGGTTCCGAGCGTCGCCAGGTGCGACTGCACGCCGTCGCGGCCCGCGGCCTTCGCGCGGTACAGCGCCTCGTCGGCCTGTGCCGCGGCCGGCTCCCAGCCGTCGAAGCGGTCGAAGGCGGCCGACACGCCGATGCTCGCGGTGCAGCCGACCCGTTCGCTGCCGACCGCCGCCGGCACCTGCAGCCGGCCGATGGTGCGCCTGAGCCGGTCGGCGAGTGCGAGCGCAACGGCAGGGTCGGCGCCGACGCAGCCGATCAGGAACTCCTCGCCGCCGATGCGCGCGACGAAATCGCCGGTGCGCAGCTGCGCCGTCAGTTCGCACGCGACGACCTGCAGCACCGCGTCGCCGGTGGCATGGCCGAGCGTGTCGTTGATGCGCTTGAAGTGGTCGATGTCGACCAGCAGCAGCGTCAGCGGCACGGCCTGGCGCTGGCCGAAGTGCTGCTTCAGCGCCTGCGCGAGGCCGTTGCGGTTGAACACGCCGGTCAGCGCGTCGCGGGTCGCCAGGTCGGCGAGCTGGCCGTTCAGGCGCAGCAGCATCATCCACACCAGCGTCAGCGCGGTGACCACTGCGGTGACCGACGCAAAGAGGTAGTAGACCTTCGCCATCGGGCCGTGGAAGGCGACCGGCATGCCGGCCTGCGCGATGTGGGCACCGCGCAGCAGCGTCAACGCCGACAGCCCACCGACGATCCCGACCAGCAGCGCCAGCGGCGCCTGCAGCGGCGCGCCCTGGCGGCGCCGCTCGGTCGCGAGGATCCACGCGATCTGCGCGTACAGCAGGCCGATCATCGCGTTCAGCGCGACGTGCCGCGCCTGCGCGCCACCCACTTGCGCCGCCGCGACCTCGGCGCCGAACATCAGCAGCGCCAGCAGGCCGACCCGCCGCGGCGGCATCGGCAGCCGGCCGACGAACTCGCGCACGCCGTCGCCGAACAGCAGCACCGCGAGCAGCATCGTGCCGTCGGACGCCAGGCCGAGCGCATCGACGCCCTGCAGCCCGGCCAGCAGCCGTGCCAGATAGGCCGCACCGAACAGCCCGCTCGCCAGCGCCCAGCGGCCCAGCCCCGGCGCAGCCGGCATGCGGCGCCACACGAGCGCCATCAGCCCGCTGCTGGCAAGCAGGTGGATGGCGAGCATCAGGATGACGGTGGCGGGGTCCATGGCGACGGAGGGGCGCCGCAACGAGCGAGGCGGAACGCGGATTGTCGCCACGGATCCGGGCACGTCGCGACCCGCTGCGCCCCCAGGCGCCGGCAGCGTGACGAAGCACCGATTCCCATCCGGCGACGGGACGGGATGGCGTCGGCGCGTTTTCGAATATCGTCCGCAATCCAACTCACAGGACCCCGATGACCCCGACCCTTCGCACCGCCGTGGCCGCCATCACCCTGGCGACCCTGGCCACCCTTGCTCAGATCGCCGCCGCGCAAACCCTGCCGGCCTTGAGCGACGCGCCCTACCCGGGCGTGATCCAGCTGTCGGTGGATGCCACCGACCTCGACCGCAAGATCTTCCGCGTGCGCGAGAGGATTCCCGCCTCGCCCGGCCCGCTCGCGCTGTACTACCCGCGCTGGCTGCCGGGGACGCATTCGCCCGGCGCGGCGCTCGCGCAGCTCGGCGGCCTGCAGATCAGCGCCGGCGGCAAGCCGGTCGCGTGGTTGCGCGACACGGTCGACAGCGCAGCCTTCCACGTCGAAGTGCCGGCCGGTGCGACGGCGCTCGACATCGAGTTCCAGTTCCTGACCCCGGTGGAGGCCGGCACCGAGCGGGTGGTCGTCACGCCCGACATGCTCGGCGTGCAATGGAACGCGGTCGTGCTGTACCCGGCCGGCCACGCCGCCGCGCAGATCGCGGTGCAGCCGAGCCTGACGCTGCCGACCGGGTGGCAGGCCGGCACCGCGCTCGACGTGGCGTCGAAAGACGGGGCATCGACACGCGGCACGACCTTCGCCTTCAAGCCCACCGACCTCGACACGCTGGTCGACTCGCCGGTGTTCGCCGGCCGCCACCTGCAACGGCTGGACCTCGACCCCGGTGCGGCGGCTGCCGGCCGCGCGCCGGTGTTCCTGAACGTGGTCGCCGACCGCGCGTCGCAGGGGATCATCAGCCCGGAGCAGCTCGCGGCGCACCGCGCGCTCGTCACGCAGGCCGACAAGGTGTTCGCGTCGCGGCACTTCACGCACTACGAGTTCCTGCTGGCGCTCAGCGACCAGTTCGGCCGCATCGGGCTGGAGCACCACCAGTCCAGCGAGAACGGCGTGAAGGCAGCCTACTTCACCGATTGGAGCAAGGGCTCGTTCGGGCGCGACCTGTTGCCGCACGAGTACACCCATTCGTGGAACGGCAAGTTCCGCCGCCCGGCCGACCTGTGGACGCCGCACTTCAACACGCCGATGCGCGACAGCCTGCTGTGGGTCTACGAAGGCCAGACGCAGTACTGGGGCGCGGTGCTGGCCGCACGCTCCGGGCTGGTGAGCGCGGCCGACGCGCGCGACGAGCTGGCCGAAACCGCGGCCCTGCTCGATGCCCGCGCCGGCCGCGCCTGGCGCAACCTGCAGGACACCACCAACGAGCCGCTGCTGTGGGCCACGCGCGGCCGCCGCGACTGGACCTCGTGGCAACGCTCGGCCGACTACTACGACGAATCGCGCCTGATCTGGCTGGAGGCCGACATGCTGATCCGCGAGCGCTCGAACGGCAGGCGCTCGCTCGACGACTTCGCACGCGCCTTCTTCGGTGCCGAGCCGAAGCGCGTGCAGCCGCTGACCTACACCTTCGACGACGTGGTGCGCGAACTGAATCGCGTGCAGCCGCACGACTGGGCCGGCTTCCTGCGCCAGCGGCTGGACACGAACGACCGCCCGGCGCCGATGGGCGGCATCGCTGCCGCCGGCTGGAAGCTCGCGTGGAGCGACACGCCGAGCGAGCACTACAAGGCCCGGATGGCAGGCTACAAGGTGGCCGATTTCAGCTACTCGCTCGGCTTCGACATCGGCGAAGCCGCGAAGGTGCGCAACGTCAACTGGGGCAGCCCGGCCTTCGACGCCGGCATGGCGCCAGGCGCGACGCTGCTGGCCGTCAACGGCCGCGCATACACCGAAGAACTGCTGAAGGAGGCCGTCACCGCCGCGAAGACCGGCGGCCCGCTCGAGCTGCTGCTGAAGTCGGGCGACCTCTACCGCAGCGTGCGCATCGACTGGCGCGGCGGGCTGCGCTACCCGTCGCTGCAGCGCATCGACGGCACGCCGGACCGGCTCGCGACGCTGTTCGCGCCGCTGCGCTGAGTACAGTCGAGTCGAACTGACCCTCGTCAGGCGGCGGCCGGCTCGCCGGCGAGGTCCGCCGCGACCGCCTGCAGGATCTCGTTCGACAAGGCCTCGTCGTCGACCGCGCGGGCCAGCACCTGCGCGCCGATCATCGCGGCATACGCGACGATCGCGCGCTCGCGCCGCCGCGCCTTGCGCCCGCCGACCAGCGCGGCGATGAAGTCGACCGCGCCGCGCACCCCGGCGGTGAACGCGGCCCGCAATGCCGGCCCCTGGCGCGCGGCCTCCGCGCCGAGCGCTGCGACCGCGCAGCCGTCGCCGGGTTCGTCGCGGTGCTCGGCCGACAGGTAGCTGCGCGCCAGCGCGGCCAGGCCGTCTTCGCTGCGTGCCGCCGCATCGCCGACGACGCGCTGCCAGCGCTGCCCCCCGGCCTCGAACACCCGCGAACAGGCCTCGGCCATCAGGTCTTCCTTCGAGCCGAACTGGCCGTAGAAGCCGCCGTGCGTCATGCCGGCGCCCTTCATCAGGTCGGCCACGCCGATGCCGTCGAAGCCGCGCTCGCGGAACAACCTCGCCGCCACGGCCAGCACCCGCTCGCGGTTCTGCAGGGCTTGTTCACGGCTGACTTTCATCGCGGGACGACCTTTCCGGCAAGGGGTGCTGAAGACGACGCTTGACATGATAAATGATGTGCGTCATATAATTCAATCATGACGACCGTCATTTAAAACCGCTTCACGTTCCTCGAAAGGACCCCGCCATGAACATCCGCAATGCCGTCATCCTGGTGACCGGCGCCAACCGTGGCCTCGGCAAGTCGCTGGTCAAGCAGCTGCTCGCCGCCGGCGCGAAGAAGGTCTATGCCGCGGCCCGCGACCCGGCCAGCATCACGCTCGCGGGGGTCGAAGCGGTCAAGCTCGACGTGACGAAGCCGGCCGACATCGCCGCCGCGGCCGCGCGCCTGCAGGACGTGAGCGTCGTGATCAACAACGCCGGCATCACGCGCGGCTCGCCGCTGCTGGCGGCCGGCAGTGCCGAGGCGGCGCGCGCCGAGATGGAGACCAACTTCTTCGGCCCGCTGGCGCTGAGCCAGGCCTTCGCACCGGTGCTGAAGGCCAACGGCGGCGGTGCGATCGTCAACGTGCTGTCGGTGCTGAGCTGGGTCAACATCCCAAGTGCCGCCACCTACAGCACGACCAAGTCGGCCGCCTGGTCGCTGACCAACGGGCTGCGCGGCGAGCTGCGCGCGCAGGGCACGCAGGTGGTGGGAGTGCATGTCGGCTACATGGACACCGACATGACGAAGGGCCTGGACACGCCGAAGGCCGACCCGGACCAGGTGGCGCAGCAGGTCGTCGACGCGCTCGCGAGCGGCGCCGAAGAGGTGCTGGCCGACGACCTGAGCCGCGGCGTGCGGCAGGGACTGGCCGCCCCGCGCGGGGTGTACCTGGGCGAGCCGGCGACGGCCTGAGCCCCGATCCCGCCGGGCGGCCGATCAGGCCGGCGGCGCCTTCGTCTGCTCGTGCGCCAGGCGCAGGCGCCGCATCAGCTCGGCATTCAGCTCGCGGGTGTGGCGGTTCCAGCGCTCGGTCGCGCGCTGGATCTCGACCTGCAGCCGAGCGGCGAGGTCGGTCTCGCGCTGCACCAGCGCCCAGATCGCGAACTCGGCACGCGCCTCGAAGCTGCCGAAGCGCGCCACCGCCTGCTCGAACGCCTCGCGCGCCTCGCCATGGCGGCCGGCCGCCGCCAGCGAACGGGCCATCAGCAGCGCCATCTCTTCCTCGCGGAAGCTCGCGTCCTGGGCGCGGATCGCGTTCAGGTGGCTGATGGCCTCCTGCGGACGCTCGCGCGCGAAGCTGGCGCGGGCGGCGCCGCGGCGGATCTCCAGGTCGGTCGAGAACGGGCCTTTCAGGCAGGCCTCCCAGGTCTGCGCCGATTCGTCGAACTCGCCGGCGTCGTACAGCGCCGCGGCGAGCCGCATCTGGTTCTGCGCGGTCGGCGTGTACTCGAACGCCGCGCGGGCATCGCGCAGCTCGCGCGTCGGATCGAGCGATTTCACCGCCGCGGTGATGGCCTTGCGCGCGCCGCGTTCCAGCCGCGAATCGGGCAGGTAGATCGCCAGGAAGTAGACGATGCTGCCGAGCCCGGGGAACGAGAACAGCACGAACAGCCAGTAGGTCTGCTGGCGGCTGCGCACCGCGTGAACCGCGAAGAACAGGGCGATGACGATGTGCAGCCCGAGGCCTGCGATGGGCATGAGCGTCCTCCTCGAATGATTCTGATGGACGCAAATTGTAGGAAGCCCGGGGCGGCGCGGGACATGGCGGCGCGCGAGAATAGTCACGAACGGCTCCAGGAACCCTCCATGTCCCTTGCTCCCACGCTGCCGGCCGGCCCGGTCCCCACCCAGCGCTTCAACGACCCGGTTGCCGCGCTCGCGCAGGTGAGGGCCATCTACGAGCGGAGCCTGGCGCAGCTGCGCGGCGCGTTGCACAGCTTCGTCGCGGGCACCGCGCCGACCGAGCATGTGCGGGCCTGCTACCCGTTCGTGCGCGTGCACACCGATACCGTCGCGCGCGCCGACTCGCGGCTGAGCTACGGCTTCGTCGCCGGCCCCGGCACCTACGAGACCACGCTGACGCGGCCCGACCTGTTCAACGGCTACTACCTCGAGCAGTTCCGGCTGCTGCTGAAGAACCACAACGTCGCGCTCGAGGTCGGCGTCAGCAGCCAGCCGATCCCGGTGCACTTCTCGCTGGCCGAGCACGACCACCTCGAAGGCAGCCTGGGCCCCGAGCGGCGGCTGCTGATGCGCGACATGTTCGACCTGCCCGACCTGGCCGCGATGGACGACGCGATCGCCAACGGCACCTACGAGACGCGGCCCGGCGAGTCGCACCCGCTGTCGCTGTTCACCGCGCCGCGCGTCGACTACTCGCTGCACCGGCTGCGCCACTACACCGGCACCGCGCCGGAGCATTTCCAGAACTTCGTGCTGTTCACGAACTACCAGTTCTACATCGACGAGTTCGTGCGCCTGGGCCACGAGGCGATGGCCGATCCGGCGAGCCAGTACCTGGCGTTCGTCGAGCCGGGCAACGTGATCACGCGGCGCACCGGCACCGCGCACCGCCCGGGCGACGAGCTGGGCTCGATCCCGCCGCGGCTGCCGCAGATGCCGGCGTACCACCTGGTGCGCGAGGACGGCGCCGGCATCACGATGGTCAACATCGGCGTCGGCCCGGCCAACGCGAAGACCATCACCGACCACATCGCGGTGCTGCGCCCGCATGCGTGGATCATGCTGGGCCACTGCGCCGGGCTGCGCAACACGCAGGCGCTGGGCGACTACGTGCTGGCCCATGGCTATGTGCGCGAGGACCACGTGCTCGACGAAGACCTGCCGCTGTGGGTGCCGATCCCGCCGCTGGCCGAGATCCAGGTGGCGCTGCAGACCGCGGTGGCCGACATCACGCAGCTGACCGGCTACGAGCTGAAGCGCATCCTGCGCACCGGCACGGTGGCCTCCACCGACAACCGCAACTGGGAGCTGCTGCCGCAGCGCACGCCGGAACGCCGCTTCAGCCAGAGCCGCGCGGTGGCGCTCGACATGGAGAGCGCGACGATCGCGGCCAACGGCTTCCGCTTCCGCGTGCCCTACGGCACGCTGCTGTGCGTCAGCGACAAGCCGCTGCACGGCGAGATCAAGCTGCCGGGGATGGCGAACCACTTCTACCGCGAACGCGTCGACCAGCACCTGCGCATCGGCATGCGGGCGGTGGAGCTGCTGCGGGCGCAGACGGTGGATCAGCTGCACAGCCGCAAGCTGCGCAGTTTTGCGGAGGTGGCGTTCCAGTAGACGCGCGAAAGTGGGGCCAACCTCGGATGTACTCGCTATGAGGCAGCGTAGGGCCTGACGGCCTCGCGCGTGACGTGCAGCGCCTCGCTCGACGCGAGCTGCGCCACCAGGTGATCGACCGTCGCCCGCACGCGCGGCGCGACCAGCGCGCGGTGCGGGTAGTGCAGCGCCAGTTCGCGATCGCCCGCGACATGCTCGTCGACCAGCAGCGCCTTCAGTTCGCCCGACTTCAGCAGCGGCCAGGCCTGCGGCAGCCCGACCTGCACGATGCCCAGGCCGATGCGCGCGGTCTCCACCGCGGCGCCGGTCGAGATCGTCATCACGCAGCGCTCCGGCCAGATGTCGACGGTCGAGCCATCGGGCTCGCGGAAGGTCCACGGCGACACCTCGCCGCTCAGGAACCGCACCATCGCGACGTCGTGCGACGGCAGGTCGGCGCGGCGTCGCGGCACGCCGTGGCTCGCGAGGTAGGCCGGTGTCGCGACCAGCAGCATCTCGAGCCGCCCGACCGGCCGCGACACCAGGCTCGAATCGGTGGCGTTGCCGCCGCGCAGCGCGAGGTCGTAGCCCTGCGCGATCAGGTCGACCCGCCGGTCGTCGAAATCCAGCTCCACCGTCAGCCCCGGATGGCGCGCCCGCAGCCCCGGCATCAGCGGCAGCAGGAAGTGCTGGCCATAGTTGCTCGGGCACGAGATGCGCACCCGGCCGCTCGGTTCGGCCCGCTGCGCGGCGACCGCGTCGACCGCCGCATCCAGCGCATCGATCGCGACGCGCGCCCGCGCCAGGAAGGCCTCGCCCTCGGTCGTGAGCCGCTGCACCCGCGTCGTGCGGTTCAGCAGCCGCACGCCGAGCGAGGCTTCCAGCGATGCGACGTTCTTGCTGACCGCCGCGCCCGAAATGCCCAGCGCCTTGGCGGCCGCGGCAAAGCTGCCACGGTCGGCGGTCTGCACGAAAGACAAGATGGCCGGCACCCGCTGCGCAGCGTCCATTCTCAACCTCGGGTTATGAGTTCATGAACCAGCAACGATCTTACGTTGAGGATGTCGGCTTCGCACAATGCCCACATCGACATCTTTCTGGAGCCCACCATGAGTTCTTCCACCTTCGCCATCCTTGGCAACGGCACCGTCGGCACGACCCTCGCGAAGGGCTTCATCGCCCGCGGCGACCGGGTGGTGTTCGGCAGCCGCGACACCGGCGGCGACAAGACCCGCGCCGCGCTGGCTGCCGCACCCGGCAGCACCGCGGCTGGCCTGCTCGATGCCGCGCGGCAGGCCGACAGCGCCGTCATCGCGCTGCCGTGGGCCGCGCTGAAGACCGCGTTGACGCCGGCACTGGCCGACGCGCTGGCCGGCAAGACGGTGATCGACGCCGTCAACCCGGTCGACTTCAGCTCGGGCCAGCCGGCACTCGCGCTCGGCTTCACCGACTCGGCCGGCGAAACCGTGCAGCGGTTGCTGCCGCATTCGAAGGTCGTGAAGGCCTTCAACATCATCACCGCGGCCCACATGGTGCAGCCGGCGCTGGCCGACGGCGCGCCGGACATGTTCATCGCCGGCAACGACGCCGGCGCCAAGGCCGAGGTCGCGGCCATCCTGCGCAGCTTCGGCTGGCGCAGCGCGATCGACCTGGGCGGCATCGAGCAGGCTCGCCTGCTGGAGTCGCTCGCGATGATCTGGATCCGCTACGGCTTCGCCAACAACCACTGGACCCACGGCTTCAGCCTGCTGAACCGCAAGCCCGCCTGATGACGCTCACGCGGCGCCGAGCACGCTCTTCGCCTCGAGGAAGGCCTCGAGTCCGAACTCGCCGAACTCGCGGCCCAGGCCCGATTGCTTGAAGCCGCCGAACGGCGCCAGCGGCTCGTGGTGCAGGCCATTGATCTGCACCCGGCCGGCCTGCAGCCGCGCCGCGACCGCCCGAGCGCGGGCCGGGTTCGTCGACGACACATACGCCTGCAGCCCGTAGACCGTGTCGTTGGCGATCGCGATCGCGTCCTCCTCGTCGCGGTAGCCGATGAGGGACAGCACCGGGCCGAAGATCTCGTCGCGCGCGATCGTCATGTCGTTGCGCACGTCGGCGAACACCGTCGGGCGGATGAACCAGCCGCGCGACAACCCGTCGGGCCGGCCTTCGCCGCCGACCACCAGCCGCGCGCCTTCGGCGATGCCGAGGCCGATGTAGCGCTGCACGCGATCGAACTGCCGCCGGCTCACCATCGGCCCGATCGCGGTCGACGGATCGGCCGGGTCGCCGACCCGCAGCTGCGCCACCGCGTCGCCGATGCGCTGCGCGTACGCCGCCATGCGTGCCTGCGGCACCAGGATGCGCGTGCCGGCGATGCAGGCCTGGCCGCTGTTGATGAAGCCGGCCGCCACCGCGAGCTTCACCGCGTCGCCGATGTCGGCGTCGTCCAGCACCACGGTCGGCGACTTGCCGCCGAGCTCCAGCGTCACGCGCTTCATCGTCTCGACGCCGGCGCGCAGGATGCCCTTGCCGACCGCGGTCGAGCCGGTGAACGAGATCTTCGCGATGTCGGGGTGCGTGGCGAGCTCCGCCCCGACCACGTCGCCGCGGCCGTTGACGATGTTGAACACGCCCGGCGGCAGGCCGGCCGCGTGCAGCGCCTCGGCGACGACCTGGGTCTGGATCGCGCTCATCTCGCTGGGCTTGATCACCGCGGTGCAGCCGGCGGCGATCGCGGTCGCGAGCTTGGTGCAGATGAAGCCGGCGTTCGCGTTCCACGGCGTGATCAGCCCGACCACGCCGACCGCTTCCATCACGACCTCGGCGCGGCCGATGCGCCGCTCGAGCGGGTAGTCCTCCAGCGTCTGCGCGGCCAGCAGGAAGGCGTCGGCGGCGTACTGAGCGCCCCACTGCGCGCGCGAGACCGGCCCGCCGTATTCGAGGATGGTCGCGTCGCGGATGTCGTCGACCCGCGCCAGCACCGCCTGGTGCAGGCGGCGCAGCATCGCGACGCGTTCGGCCTTCGGGCTGCCCGACAGGCCGGGCAGCGCCCGCTTCGCGGCGGCAATCGCCCGCCGCACGTCGTCGGCGTCGCCCAGCGTGACCTGGCCGATGCGTTCCTCGGTGGCGGGGTTGAAGAGGTCGAAGCGCTCGTGGCCGTGCGGGGCCACGAACGCGCCGTCGATGTAGAGCCGGGTGATGTCGTGCATGTCGGTTTCCTGCGGTGGTGAAGCGATGCAGCGAATCTAGGTGCCGGCCATTGATTTGATAAGCTGCACGAAGCCTCACGACTCATTTCGGAAATCAGGACAATGCACCGATCGGGCCTGGTCGAGCTGGAAGCGGTGCTGGCGGTGGCGCGGCATGGCAGCTTCCGCGCAGCGGCGGTCGACCTGGGCATGTCGACCTCGGCGCTGAGCAACGCGGTGGCCGGGCTGGAGGCGCGGCTCGGCGTGCGGCTGTTCAATCGCACGACGCGCAGCGTGGCGCTGTCCGAGGCGGGCGAGCAGTTCGTCGCGCGCATCGCGCCGGCGCTCGGCGACATCCGCGGCGCGATGGAAGCGGTGAACCTGCTGCGCGACACGCCGGCCGGCACGCTGCGGCTGAACACCTCGGTCGGTGCGGCGCGCATCGTGTTCGAGCCGATCGTGCTGGCGTTCCTGAAGCGCTATCCGCAGATGCAGGTCGACCTGGTGACCGACGGGCGGCTGATCGAC
Source organism: Rhizobacter sp. SG703 (assembly GCF_012275445.1). GTDB lineage: Bacteria > Pseudomonadota > Gammaproteobacteria > Burkholderiales > Burkholderiaceae_C > Rhizobacter. Next base: position 467,243 of record NZ_JAAZQK010000006.1, read on the forward strand.
ATCGTGGCCGAGGGCTACGACGCCGGCATCCGGCTGGCCGAGGCGGTGCCGCGCGACATGATCGCGGTGCCGATGAGCGGCGAGATGCGCACCGCGGTGGTCGCGTCGCCGGCCTACGTGGCGGCGCACGGCACGCCGGCCACGCCGGGCGACCTGATGCAGCACCGCTGCATCCGCTGGCGCCTGGCGAGCGGCGCGCGCTACCGCTGGGAGTTCGAGCGGCACGGCGAAGCGATGACGCTGGACGTGCCCGGCCCGATCACGCTCGACGAGCCGTCGCTGATGCGCGACGCGGTGCTGGCCGGGGTCGGCATCGGCTACCTGTCGGAGCTGCATGTCGGCGCGGACCTGAAGCAGGGCCGGCTGGTTCGCCTGCTCGACGCGTGGACGCCGCCGTACGCCGGGATCTGCCTGTACTACCCGACGCGCCGGCACGTGCCGGCGGGCTTGCGGGCGTTCATCGAGTTGATTCGCGAAAAGTCCCACCAATCCGTTCGCCCTGAGCCTGTCGAAGGGTCGCCCTGAGCCTGTCGAAGGGTCGCCCTGAGCCTGTCGAAGCGCTGTTCGCAGGCTTCGACAGGTTCAGCCCGAACGGCAGAGTTTTCGCAGTCCGCGGGCAAATCCAGCCTACAGAAAATACGGCCGCTCGTCGGCGAACAACAGCGTGCGCGCCGCATCGCGCCAAGCCGACGGCGCCTCGCGGCCCATCAACACGACGCCGGCCGCATACGCCTGCATCCGCCATTGGAACGACACCTCGGCAAGCACGCGGTCGGCCACGCCGACATCGCGCGTCTTCTGCAATTGCTCGAAGAACACCCGCATCAGCGCCGCATCGGTCGGCGAACGGCGTGCGACGACCGCGACGAAGGGCTCGACGTCCTGCCCGCCGCGCACTGCGACGGCTGCCGCCAGCCAGGCGGTCGAGTCGTCGACACCTCGGTCCGCCGGCAACGCGATCGCGCGCGACACCAGCTGCGCGTCCGCGCCATCGGATGCCGCCACCAGCCGCAGCAGGCGCGCCTGGCGGTGTGCCGTGCCGGTGGCCGCGGCCCTGGCCGCGGCGTCGAAGCGGCCGCGCGCCAGCTCGGCGTACTCGGTCGGCAGCGGCTCGTCGGCCGTCGACGTGCCGCTCTCCATCGCCAGCCGCAGGCGCAGCATCGGCGACGCATGCGTCAGCTCGGCCATGTGTTTGGCGTCGTCCTGTTTCAGGAAGCGCCGCAGCCGTGCTTCGTCGATCGCGATGTGCTCGGCCAGCGGCGGCAACCGGGTGCGCGCTTCACCGAGCCCGATCAGGCCGGCGTCCAGCCGACCGAAGTCGAGCTCCGAATACGCCGCGGCGTAGCCGAACCACGCATGCGCCGGCCAGCGCGCATGCCCGTCGATGAAGGCCTGCCACTTCTGCGGGTTCTCGGTGTCGCAGCGCACCGCGGCATAGCGCAGGTTCGGGTTGTCCGGTGCGGCGCGACTGGCCGCCACATGGCGCGCGCAGACCTCGGCGTGCGCGGTGTCGCGCGTGCCGTCCTGTTCGGCCCGCAGCGCCGCCACGTCGTCGGGCGTCGTCTTCAGCCGCTCGCGCAGCAGCCCGAGCAACTGTGCATCGTCGCCGACCATGCCGAGCCATGCCATCGCTGGTGCGCTGCCGGCCGCATCCCAGCGCAGGTGCGTGGCGACCAGCTGGCGGCGTTGCGCGTCGTTCGCCAGCGCATTCAGCTGCCGTTCGGGCGACAGGTCGCCCAGGCCCTGCAGCACGGTGCGCGTACCGCCGCCGCCCTTCGTGCTGATCGTCTTCGGCGGTTCCTCGAACACATGCTCCGCACCGGTCGACGACCAGCGCGGCGTGCCGAGCAGGCGCTCCGGAATGCTCTGCGTGCGGCCATACACCGCGGTCCACTCGACCAGCGGCGCGGCCGCCGCGACGTTGTAGACGTAGGTGCCGAAGCTGCCCTTCGCATCGGCGTCGAACGACTCGATCAGCGCGCCCCGGGCGGCGCGCGATTCGACCTTCACGATCTGGCCGGCCGGCAGCGTCAGCCGGCCGAGCGCGTTCGGGCCGACGGCCAGCTTGTGCCCGGCCACCGACACCTCGACCGGCGTGCCCAGCGCGTTGTAGACGACGATCTGCGCATCGCCGACCGAGCCGCCCAGGCCCAGCACCGCGGCAATGATGCCGACAGCCACGCCGAGCCGCGCCAGCGCCGGCAGCGCGCCGTCGGCCGTCTGGAAGCGCGCGAGCCAGCCGAGGCGGGTCTGCCGTTCGCGCTCGCTGCCGGCCGGCAGCGTGTCGTAATCCGCCGGCGCGCGTGACGCTTCAGGAGCCGCCACCGACAGCTCGGCCACCGGCTCGCCGCGGGCATGCCGCGCGATCGCCGCTTCGGTGCGCAGCAGCTGGTCGAGCGCCTGCGAGCGCAGCCGGCCGCAGGCGCCGGCCAGCTGGTCGACCCAGCCGTCGACCACGCCGAGCCAGTCGCCCAGGTTGTCCTTGCTGGTCGGCGGCAGCTTGAATTCGCCGAGCAGTTCGCTCCAGCTCGCGACACCGAGCTTGTCGCGCAGCGTGCTGTCGAGCAGCACCGCACCGCGCTGGTCCGACACCCGCTGCAAGGCCGACTGCAACTGGTTCGCGACGACGACCAGCCGCGCGACGCCGGCCTTGCCGACGCGCCGCGTCGCGCTCTCGACCTGCCAGGCGTTCGACAGCAGGCCTTGCGCATCGCGCAGGTTGGCCTCGCTGTGATCGGCGTAGTGCAGCAGCGCGAGCAGGCCGTCGAGGTAGGCGTCCCAGCCGCCGCCGAGCTGCGCCGCCGCGGCGCGATGCGTGCTGCGGCAGGCCTTGTCGTGCGCCAGCAGGCGCTGCTCGACCTGGCGGTGCTCGCGCTCGACGCGCTTCAGCAGGCCGGGCAGCTCGCCGTGCTTCAGCGTGCGGTCGCGGTGGCGGATCACGCCGCCGGGGGCCTTCAGCGCGCCGGACGCCAGCGCGCGCAGCTGGGCCACCTCGCGCTCCAGTTCGCGCAGCCGCGCCACGTCGTCGAGCAGCGATTCGGGGTAGAGCGCGGCGAGCGCCTCGCGCGTGCCGTCGCGCTGCGCCGGGTCGACCAGCTCGGCGGCGCGCTTCGCGCTGCGCGTCACCGAGCGGCCGAGGTACACGCCGCGGTAGCGGCCCTGCAGGCTTTCGCGGGCGAACTGCTCGTCGAGCGCCTGCAGCGAATCGTCGATCGCGATCGGCGCGAGTTTCGTGTCGCCGATCAGCTGCGCGGTGACGCGCTCGCGCAGGCCCGGCGCGTCGTCGAACAGCGCCCACGCGCTGCGGTCGTCGAACGGCGCAGCCACGTAATGGCGCTTCGCATTGGCCTCGCGCTCGTGGTTCAGCGGGTGCGTCAGCCACATGCGCGGCGGCTGCGCGACCTCGGCCTTGAACAGGCGGTGCTGCTGCGGTTTCTCGGCCGGCAGCGCCGGCACGCGGTGGTACTGCGGGTCGTTCAGCACCTGGCCCATGCGCTGCATCACGCGCGACTGGATCGCGAAGGCATCGCGGGCGATGCGCTCCTTGGCGTGCTCGCCGCCGATGAAACCGAGCGTGCGGTCCCACGAATCGTCGGCCGCCTGCAGCTTGTGCAGCGCATGGATCAGCGCATCGCTGCCGGTCAGCGACACCGCCACCAGGTCGGCCTGCATCTCCATCTCGCGCGACAGCGCGCGCTGCACCAGCAGCACCGCCGAGAACGCGCTGTCGACCAGCGAGCGGATCGCCCAGACGATCACGCCGAGCACCCAGCCGACCCACGCGATGCGGATGTCGAAGCGCGACAGGCCGTTCAGGAACGCGTCGAGCTTGTCGCGCCGCGCGACCAGGTGGCCGGCGATCTGCTGCGCGACGTAGACCCAGCGGCCGACCGCCATCGACTTCTGCGCGAAGTGGCCGAACTCGTGCGCCAGCACCGCGCGCATCTCGCCCAGCGTCAGCGCGTTGACGAGGCCGAGGCCGATCTCCAGGTTCTTGCGCGACGGCATCACGAGGTTCAGCACCGACAGGTCGTAGAACACCGCGGCATTGACGCGCGCCGACAGGAACACCTTGTGCGGCCGCGGCGCGCCGGCCCGGTCGGCCAGCTTGTGCAGGAATTCGAACAGGCGCGGCTGCTCGGCCGCGGTGATCTCGAGCGTGTTGTCCTGCGAGCCCTGCTTGACGAAGAAGACGGCCTTCAGCATGAAGACCGCGAGGAAGGCGGCGCAGCCGCCGATCACCCAGCCCCAGACGGCGCCGCCGGACGAATGCTCGGCGCCGAGCGTGAGGCGCCAGGCGGTGAACAGGAACCAGCCGGCGAGGCCGAGGTACAGCAGCATGAAGGCCGCGAGCGCGGCGACGGCCGCCCAGGCATGGCGCCTGTACGCGGCGCTGGGCCGGGCCAGCTTGGCGACCAGCGTCGACGGCTGCGCCTTGATCGGTGAACTCATTCCCTCGGTCCTTCCTCGTCCCAGTGCGGCTGCCCTCACGGGCGCTGGCGCGGATGGTAGGGGAAGGGGTCGCGCGGACGAAGGCAGTTTCACTCGAAAGGGGCATTTCAGCACGCGCTGAAACCGGCCCCTGCAGTGAAATCGTCAGCGGTTCGCCAGCGTCGCCCGGCAGGCCTCGCTGAACTCGCTGGCATGCGCCTTCACGCAGTCGCGCACCGCGCTGCCCTTCGCGTCGCCGCAGATCTTCCGGACCTCGGGGCCACAGGCCGATGCGGTGTCGAGCGCCGACTTGCAGGCCGGCGCCAGCTCGGCCTCGTGCGATTTCAGGCAGTCGACGATGCGTCCGCCGCCGGGCGGCGTCGACTTGCAGAACTTCGCGTGGTCGGCCTTGCAGGCCTGCGCCATCGGGTTGGCATCGCGCGCGGCGGCCGTGCCGGCCAGCGCGAGCAGCGACAAGCACATCAGGATCGACTTCATCGTCATGGCGGACTCCGGCAAGGGGATGGCGGCATTGGAACGCCGAAGCGCGCTGCCGCCGCGCCCCGCGGATGACGAATTGCGACAGCGCTGAAATGTTCGCGTCGCACCGGCGGGCGCCCCGTAGACTGCCGCCCCATGAAGCCGCTGGTCCTGATGGTCGACGACGATGCCGAGCTCTCCGGCATGGTGTGCGAGCTGCTCGAGCGCGAGGGCTGGGCGGTGCACGCGGTGCTGACCGCCGGCGACGGCGAGCGCGCGCTGTCGCAATGGCGGCCCGACGCGGTGCTGCTCGACGTGATGCTGCCGGATGCCAACGGCTTCGAGCTCTGCCGCCGCTGGCGCGCGGCCCACCCCGGGCTCGGCATCGTGATGCTGACGGCGCGCGGCGACCCGATGGACCGCGTGCTCGGGCTGGAGATCGGCGCCGACGACTACCTGCCGAAGCCGTTCGAGCCGCGCGAGCTGGTGGCGCGGGTGCGCGCGCTGCTGCGCCGCCAGGCGCCCGGCCGGGCCGACGCGCCGCAGCTGCGCTTCGACGGCCTGACGATCGACCTGCTGAAGCGCGAGGTGCTGGTCGGCAGCGCCGCGGTCTCGCTGACCAGCGTCGAGTACAAGCTGCTGACCGCCCTCGCGCGCACGCCGGGCCAGCCGTTGACGCGCGAGCAGCTCAGCGACGCGGTGCAGAACGGCAGCTACAAGCCGCTGGACCGCACGGTGGACGTGCAGGTCGCGCGGCTGCGGCGCAAGCTGGCCGAGGCCGCGCCGGGCGCCGAATGGATCGACACCGTGCGCGGCGAGGGCTACGTCTTCGTGCCGCGCGGCTGACCCGAACCAGGCCCGTCGCCATGCGCCGCTTCGACAGCCTGTTCGCGCGCCTGCTGCTCGCCCAGCTGGGGCTGGTGGCCGCGCTCGCGCTCGTCTTCGGGCTGCTGTTCTACATCGAGCGCAACGTGACGGTGGCCACGCTGTATGCCGAGCGCTGGGCGTCGCCGCTGGCCGCGGCGGCAGGACTGGCGCCGCCGGTGCCTGACAGCCTCGCGGTGCAGCAGCGCGACGAGGCTCCGCCGGACACGCGGCGCACCGCGCGCAGCGCACCGCGCTTCGTCGCGCTGCGGCAGGCGCTGCTGGCACGCGGCGTGCCGGTCGACGAGGTGCGGCTGGGCCCCGGCCGCGGCGAACCGATGGTGTGGCTGCACGTGGTGCCTGCGGACCGGCCGGCCAGGTGGCTGGGCGTGGCCGGCCAGGTGGTGGTGCCGGCCGGGTCTGCGCGTACGCTGCTCGCGCTGCTGATCACGAGCGCGCTGGTCGTCGGCGTCAGCTGGCGCTTCACGCGGCGCCTCACGCGTCCGCTGGAGCAGTTGCGCGAGCGCATGCAGTCGCACCGGCCGGGGCAGCCGGTCTCGTCCACGCAGCGGATGGCCGCGTCCCCCGAGATCGCCGCGATCGACGCCGCCTACGGCGACCTGCTGGCACGGCTGCAGCAGCACGAGCGCGAACGGGCCGTGCTGCTGGCGGGCGTCTCGCACGACCTGCGCAGCCCGCTCGGCCGCATCCGCCTGGCCGTCGAGCTGCTGCCCGACACCGACGAGACGCGGGCCCGCCGTGCCGGCATCGTGCGCAACGTGCGGGACGCCGACCGGCTGATCGAGAGCTTCCTCGACCACGTGCGCGCCGGCGAACTGGCCTGCGACGAGACGGTGGATCTCGCCGCCGTCGCGCGGCAGGTGGTGGCCGGCTTCGAACGCCCGGCCGCCGAACTCGCGATCGACGCACCGGCCACGCTGCCGCGGGCGCATGCCAACCGGCTGCTGGTCGAGCGGCTGCTCGCCAACCTGGTCGACAACGCGTTGAAGCACGGCCGCGCGCCGGTGCGGGTGGGCGTCGGCGGCTCGCCCGCGCAGGCCTGGATCACGGTCGACGACGCCGGCGACGGCATCCCCGCCGGCGACGCGGCGCGGCTGACCGATGCGTTCGCGCGCGGCGACGGCAGCCGCGCGCGGCCCGGCGCCGGCCTCGGGCTGGCGATCGTTCGGCAGGTCGCGACGCGGCTGGGCGGCGAGCTGTCGTTCGAGCGCGTGGACGGCCTGCACCGCGTGCGCGTCACGCTCGGCTGATGTTTCAATGCCGTCGCAATTTGTCGCGCCGCGAGGTCGCCCTCTCGCCGCGCAGCGCGTTCAATGAAGACCAACCACTGACCCAGGAGCCCACCATGAGCCGACCGATCCGCACCCCCCGCGCCCCGCTCACGCTGCTGAGCGCGGCCCTGCTGGCTGCCTTGTCCACGCTGGCCGCCTGCGGCGGCGGCGGCAGCGATGCCGCCGACGAGGTGCTCGACGCCGACACCGCCACCAGCTACGGCGCGAATGCCGCGCTGCTCTCCGGCGACGCGGCGACCGCACTCGACACCAGCGTGCTGGCCGCGCAATCGGTGGTGGCCACGCAGGCCACGGTGGCCGCCGCGCATGAGGCGGCGCAACGCGTCTCCGCCTCGGCGGTGACGAACCTGACGGTCGACTGCGCCGGCGGCGGTACCGCGCTGCTCACGATCGCCGGCGGCAGCGCCGGCAGCGTGCTGAACGGCCAGCTCGACACCGGCGAGGTCTACACGCTGGCCTTCATGGACTGCCGCGGCGCGGCGGGCGCGGCGGTCGTCAACGGCGCGCTGGAGTTGACGGTGCTCGAAGCCACCGCAGGCACGCTGTCGGTCACGACCGAAGCGACCGGGCTGTCGGTCGCGCTGCCGCGCGGCAGCGCCTCGCTGAACGGCATCACCACGCGCAGCGTGTCGTCGACCACCGACGGCAACGGCACGACGCAACTCACCAGCCACTTCACATCGCCCAGCCTCGCGCTGACGACGCATTACAACGGCCGCACCGGCAACTTCACGCTGAGCGCGGCCGACATCACGCGCCAGGCCACCCTGGTGAATGGCGTGCTGCAAGCCAGTTCGATCAATGGCACGCACACCCTGTCGGCGACGCTGCCGAGCGGCTCGTCGAGCTACACCGTCGCCACGCAGGGCAGCGCCACCTATGACGCCGCGGGGCTGCCGACCGGCGGCGCGTGGACGATCACGCTGCCGCGCGTCGCGGTCGGCCTGTCGATCGCGGATGCGCTCGCGACGATCACCGTCGACCAGGGCAAGGACGGCACGATCGACCGCCGCGTGACGGTGCCGGTGTCGCGGCTGGCCTCCGACGCCGGCTGATCAGTCGACCAGCCGGTTCAGCTTCGCGTACTGCAGCAGCATGATGGTCTTGCCATCGCGGATGCGCCCCGATGCGACCCAGGCCAGCGCCTCGTCGAGCGTCGGTTCGAGCACCTCGATGTCCTCGCCCTCGTGTTGCTCGCCGCCGCCGGCGGACACCTTGTCGCGCGCCTCGTACGCGCCGACGAAGAAGTGCAGCCGCTCGGTCACCGAGCCGGGGCTCATGTAGGCCTCGAAGACCTGCCGCACCTCGGCGATGCGGTAGCCGGTTTCCTCTTCGGTCTCGCGGCGGATGCAGGTGGCCGGGTCGTCGCGGTCGAGCAGGCCGGCGCAGGCTTCGATCAGCATGCCGTCGGGCGTACCGTTGACATACGCCGGGAAGCGGAACTGGCGCGTCAGCACCACGGTGCGCCGCTCGCGGTTGTACAGCAGGATCGTCGCGCCGTTTCCGCGGTCGTAGGTCTCGCGGCTCTGGCGCTGCCAGCTGCCGTCGCTGCGCAGGAAGTCGAAGCTCGTCTTCCTGAGCACGTACCAGTCGTCGCTCAGCACTTTCACGTCGACGATGCGCACGCGGTCGTTCACGGCGTTCTCCGGGATCGGGATGGAAACGCGATGATTCGTGCAGACTCGTGCACTGTCAAGCACTTTCGTGCAAACTCGCAGACATGCTGACCGAACAACGCAAGCAACTGATCCTGGGCCGCCTGCGGCAGGATGGTCAGGTCGTCGCCGCGACGCTGAGCGAGGAATTGGGACTGTCGGAGGACACCATCCGGCGCGACCTGCGCGCGCTCGCGGCCGAAGGCCTGCTGCAGCGGGTGCACGGCGGCGCGCTGCCGGCGTCGGCCGCGGTGGCCGATTTCTCGGCGCGGCGCGCGGTCGAGCCGCAGGCCAAGGCGAGCATTGCGCGCGCGGCGGCCGCGATGGTGCAGCCGGGGCAGATCGTCTTCATCGATGGCGGCACCACCTGCCAGCAGATTGCGCGGCAGCTGGCCCCGACGCTGCGCGCGACGGTCGTCACGCACAGCCCGACCATCGCGCTCGAACTGGTCGAGCACCCGCGGGTCGAGGTCGTGCTGATCGGCGGGCGGCTGTTCAAGCATTCGGTCGTGGCCGTGGGCGCCGGCGCGCTGGAGGCGATCGGCCGCATCCGGGCCGACCTGTACTTCATGGGCGTCACCGGCGTGTCGACCGGCGCCGGCCTGTCGACCGGTGACCTGGAGGAATCGCACATCAAGCGCGCGCTGATGACGCAGGCGGCCGAGACCTGGGTGCCGGCGTCGGCCGAGAAGCTGCAGAGCGCTTCGGCGTACACGATCGCGCCGTGCAGCGCCGCGACCGGGCTGATCGTCGACGGCGACACGCCGAAGAAGGCGCTCAGCGGCTTCGAGAAGCTGGGGCTGGCCGTCCTTCGGGCTTGAGCGAAACGGGGCTACTTCTGCTTCCTGTAGGCTCGGTCCGCCGGCGGGCCGCGGTCGGTGTCGACAAGGCCACGCGAGACGTCGCGGTGCGCCTGCTCGATGCGCGGACGCGGCTGGTCGTCGCGCTGGCTCGATTCGTCGCGCTCATGCGGCAGCTGCGGTTCGGAATCCTGGTCGCGCCGCACGGTGGTGTCGCTCTTCTGGCCGGGGGTCGGCTGGGTGGTCATGGCAGATCCTTCGGGCAATCGACGCTTGCCTGTCGGGACACTGTGACCCGCATTGCAGGGGCAGGCTGTCGGCCACGGCTGCGCGGTGCTGTAGGACACGGCCCGGGCACGCCGTCCAGCTACACGCCCTGAAACAGCCGCGGGTGCTCCCGCTTGCCGCAGGCGGGGCGATCCACTAACCTCGACCGGCCCCTCACCGCTCAGCGCCTGCGGCGCGAAAGGAGAGCGCCATGCCAAGCCCATCGAACCCGGCGGCTGCTGCGAACCCAGCGAACGCCGGCATTGCGGCCATCCGGACGCTGGCGCTGGTCGGCCAGACGGCCTCCGGCAAGACCAGCCTGACCGAGGCGCTGCTGTGCAAGGCCGGCGCGATCGGCGCCCCCGGCAGCCTCGACCGCGGCACCACGGTCAGCGATTTCGACCCGCTGGAGCGCCGCGTGCAGCACTCGCTGAATTCGACGGTGATGCATTTCCGGCATGGCGGTTCGCAGATCCACCTGATCGACACGCCCGGGATGCCCGATTGCGTCGGCCAGTCGATGACGGCGCTGGAGGCGGTCGAGACCGCGGCCATCGTGATCAACGCGCAGTCGGGCATCGAGATGATGGCCTCGCGCATGATGGACTGGGCGGCGCACCGCGGCCTGTGCCGCATGATCATCGTCAACAAGATCGATGCGCTGGGGCTGGACCTGCCGGGCCTGGTCGCGCGGATCCAGGCCACCTTCGGCAAGGAGTGCCTGCCGCTGAATCTGCCCGCGGCCCAGGGCACCCAGGTGGTCGACTGCTTCTTCAATCCGTCCGGCGAGGCGGATTTTTCATCTGTGGAGACCGCACACCGCGCGCTGGTCGAGCAGGTCGTCGAGGTCGACCCCGGCTTCGTCGACCGCTACCTGAACGACGGCGACGTCGACCCGCGCGAGCTGCATGCGCCGCTCGAGCAGGCGCTGCGCGAAGGCCACCTGATCCCGATCTGCTTCGTGTCGGCGCGCAACGGTGCCGGCGTGGCCGAGCTGCTCGACGTGATCGACCTGCTGCTGCCGAACCCGACCGAAGGCAACCCGCCGCAGTTCCTGAAGGGCGAAGGCGCCGACGCGAAGGAATTGCATGCGCAGCCGGATGCGTCGCTGCACGTGATCGCGCATGTGTTCAAGGTCACCGTCGACCCGTATGTCGGCAAGATGGGGATCTTCCGCATCCACCAGGGCACGGTCACGCGCGACAGCCAGCTCTACATCGGCGACGGCCGCAAGCCGTTCAAGGTGGGGCACCTGTTCATGCTGCAGGGCAAGGACCACGTCGAGGTGCCGCGCGGCATCCCCGGCGACCTGTGCGCGGTCGCGAAGGTCGACGAGATGCACTTCGACGCGGTGCTGCACGACGCGGCCGAAGACGACCACCTGCACCTGAAGCCGCTGGAGTTCCCGGTGCCGGTGCACGGCCTCGCGATCGAGCCGAAGCGGCGCGGCGACGAACAGCGCATGTGGGAGATCCTGCAGAAGCTGGTCGACGAGGACCCGTGCCTGAAGGTCGAGCATGCGGCCAGCACCAACGAGACGGTGGTCTACGGCCTGGGCGAGCTGCACCTGCGCACGCTGCTGGAGCGCATGAGCGAGACCTACAAGTGCGAGGTGTCGACGCGGCCGCCGCGCATCGCGTACCGCGAGACGGTGACGCTGCCGGCCGAGGGCCACCACCGGCACAAGAAGCAGAGCGGCGGTGCCGGCCAGTTCGGCGAGGTGTTCCTGCGCATCGAGCCGCTCGCGCGCGGCGCGGGCTTCGAGTTCGTCGACCAGGTGAAGGGCGGCACCATCCCCGGCCAGTTCCTGCCGGCGGTCGAGAAGGGGGTGCGTCAGGTGCTCGACAGCGGCGTGATCGCCGGCTACCCGGTGAAGGACGTGCGCGTGATCGTCTACGACGGCAAGCACCATTCGGTCGATTCGAAGGAGGTGGCCTTCGTGACGGCCGGCCGCAAGGCCTTCATCGACGCGGTGCTGAAGGCCCAGCCGATCGTGCTGGAACCGGTGGTGAAGGTGGAAATCACCGCGCCCGATTTCTCGATGGGCGACATCACTGGCGACCTGTCGGCCAAGCGCGGCCAGGTCAACGGCACACGCACCGAGCAGGCCGGCAGCATCACGGTGCACGGGCTGGTGCCGCTGTCGGAGCTGAACGGCTACCAGGCGCGGCTGAACGGCATGACCGGCGGGCAGGGGCGCTACACGCTGGAGCTGAGCCACTACGAGGCGGTGCCGCCGTCGGCGCAGACGGTGCTGATGGGTCAGTACAAGGCCCGCGACGAGGATTGACGGAGCCCCCCAGTCGCTAATCGCTCCTGCCCCCAAGGGGCGCCACCCGGCGGCCCGGCAAAGCCGGTTCCGCGGGCGTTGCTTGATCTCAAGCGATTCGCGGCTTCACTTTGCTTGCGGCCAGCTTCGCTTGCGTGCGGGCCACCTCGACGTCCTGGTCGTGCACCAGCGCGACGCCCATGCGGCGCTTCTTGAAGCTTTCCGGCTTGCCGAACAGGCGGATCTCGCTGTTGGGCACGCGCATCGCATCGGCGACGCCGTCGAACACGATGCCCTTCGCTTCGACGCCGCCGTAGATCACCGCGCTCGCGCCCGGGCTCTTCAGCGAGGTGTCGACCGGCAGCCCGAGGATCGCGCGCGCATGCAGCTCGAACTCGTTCTGCCACTGCGTGATCATCGTCACCATGCCGGTGTCGTGCGGGCGCGGGCTGACCTCGCTGAACCACACCATGTCGCCCTTCACGAACAGCTCGACGCCGAACAGCCCCTGGCCGCCGAGGTTGTCGGTGACGGCCTTCGCAATCTCGCGCGAACGCGCCAGCGCGGCCGGCGTCATGCGGTGCGGCTGCCAGCTCTCGACATAGTCGCCGGCCACCTGCACATGGCCGATCGGGTCGCAGAAGTGCGTCTCGACCTGGCCGCCGGCGCCGAGCGCGCGCACGGTGAGCTGGGTGATCTCGTAATCGAAATCGATGAAGCCCTCGACGATCACGCGGCCATGGCTGACACGGCCGCCGGCCATCGCGTAGTCCCACGCGGTCTTCACGTCGGCGGGGCCGTCGATCTTGCTCTGGCCCTTGCCGGAGCTGCTCATCACCGGCTTGACGATGCAGGGGTAGCCGATCTTGCCGTCGATCGCCGCCTGCAGCTCGGCCAGCGAATCGCAGAACACATACGGGCTGGTCGGCAGCGCGAGCGTCTCGGCGGCCAGGCGGCGGATGCCCTCGCGGTCCATCGTCAGGCGCGCGGCGCGGGCGGTCGGTATCACGCGCACGGTGCCGGCGGCTTCGAGCTCCTCGAGCATCGGCGTCGCGATCGCCTCGATCTCGGGCACCACCAGCATCGGGCGCTCGGCCTCGATCAATGCCTTCAGCTGCGCCGGGTCGCTCATCGTGATGGTGCGAGCATGGTGCGCGACCTGCTGGCCCGGCGCATTCTCGTAGCGGTCGACCGCGATCGTCTCGACGCCCAGGCGTTGCAGCGCGATCAGCACCTCCTTGCCCAGTTCGCCGCTGCCGAGCAGCATCACCTTGGTGGCTTGGGGGGAGAGGGGGGTTCCGAGGGTCGTCATGGTGCTGCGCGGCCGTGAAAGGGTTGTGGGCGGAAAGAGCGTGATTTTGCCGACGCCCCTGCCCGCATCTGCTGATGCACGAAGATTTATCATGCAGCACCATGCAATCCGGCTCCCGTGACGTGGCCCAGATCCGCCTTGACAACGCGCTGGCCCTCTTCGATGAATTCGTCCACCACACCATCAAGCATCCGGATGCCGCCACGCTGAGGGGCCTCGAGCGGCGCTTCGCCGAGCGCCTGCAGATCCAGCCGAGCTACTGGAGCCAGATCAAGAGCCGCTCGCGGCAGATCGGCGAGCGGCTCGCGCGCCAGTTCGAGGTGCTGTGCCACAAACCGAACGGGTGGATGGACCAGCCGCACGATGCGACCAGCCTTGCCGCGGCCAGCTCACAGCCCGCCCCGGCGCTCGCCGACGACGCGCTGCGCAACGTGCCGCAAGACGACGACGAGCGCTTCATCGTCGGGCTGGTGCTGACCTACTACCGCCGCCATCCGCAACGGGCCCGCACGCGGCTGCTCGACCTGCTGGGCGAGGTGCTGGTGCCGCCGGCCGAGGCAGCCCATGCGCCAACCCCGGCCGCACCGCCGCCGCGCTCGGCCCCAGCGGCACCCCGCCCGGCCCCGCCGGCCGAAGACCTGTGGGCGCGCACGCAGGCCGGCATCGCGCCGCTCAAGAAAAAGCGTTGATTCGGCCCCACACCTTTGAACAAGGGGGTTGAAATTGATAATCGATTGTTTATCATATGCGCAAGCCGTGATGAACACCTTGATCACGGCGACGCCCCGCCCCTCAACCCCGGAGTCCCCACGTTGATCGCCTTCGCACTGAACCCCGCCCTTGCCCGCCGCGCCGTCGCGCCGTCGGTGCCGGCGTTTCAGTGTCTCGGTGGCCGTCGGGCCCCGCCCGGTCCGCTTGCCGGCTGAGCTTCGCGACGCACGCGCGCTCATCCCGACGGCCCGGTCGCTTCACGCACCGGGCCGTCGTGCTTTCCGGCCCTGCCGTCCTCGTCCGCACAGGAGATGTCTCATGACCAAGATCACTGTCACCGCCCGCAAGCCCCGCAATCCGCTGGTGGCGCCCGCCCATTTCCGCCGTGCCGGCAGCCACCAGCCCGGTGGCACGTCGCGACAGGACATGCGCCGCGCGCTACGCCGCGAACTCGACCAGCTCAGCCCCAGGCTGCGCCACAGCCCATGAATCCACCGCAGCGCCGATGCGCTGCCGCCGAAGGACCTCATCATGACCAGCTCGAAGCCCCAGACGTGGCGCGCCCTGACGCCGCGCCATCCCGGCTCCTCCCTCGCGCGCCGCACCGCAGCGGCCGCCCTGAAGTCCGCGAGCGCCGTGCTCGCTGAACTGGCCCAGCGCCTGGCAGTGCCGCCGGCGCCGCCCGCACCGCCGCTGCCGCCGGTGCTCGAGTTCTACGCGCAGTCCGGCGCGCCCGAAGGCGCGCTGTACCTCGACGGCGAACTCGTCGGATGGGTGCCAGGCGTCACGCGCCTGTGATCCACCGCTGAAGCGTGAAAGCGAAACGGGGGCCTCGCGGCCCCCGTTTTCATGGGTGCACCGGCAGCGGCTTCGGATGCCGCTTCTCCCACAGCTTGTGCACCAGCACCGCGACCGGCACCCAGCCCAGCCACATCACCAGGTCGATGCCCTCGTGCCACCACTGCCAGGTGTCGACCGGCTGGTCTTCCCAGCCCATCGCCTCTTCGATCAGGTCGAACACGCCGAGCCAGGTCACCATCACCGCCAGCAGCAGGCCGGTTTCGCGCTGGCGATCGTTCCAGTGGCGCCACAGCGCCGGCAGCGTGACGCCGCCGACGCACAGCAGGTACAGCGCCAGGTGCGCGAGGTGCCGGTGCTCGAACCACGACTTGATCAGCGGCTCGCTGCTGATCATCTTCGCGGCGGTCCAGCCGAGCACGCCGGCGCCCAGGACGATGATGATCGGGAAGCGGTCGACCAGCTTCAGGATCAGCTGGCTGCCCCAGACCACGATCGGGATGCTGATCAGCAGGCCCAGCACCACCAGCAGCATGCTGCCGTGGGCCGCGCCGCCGATCGCCAGCACGTTGTCGACGCCCATCACCGCATCGGCGATCACGATGGTCTGGATCGCGCCGCGCACGGTGGACTGCGGCTTGATGTTGTGGCCTTCGCCATCGTTGTCCTGCGTCAGGTTCCACGCGATCCAGACCAGCGCGAGGCCACCGGCCAGCAGGAAGCCGGGGATTTTCAGCAGCCACACGACGACCAGCGTCAGCAGCGCGCGGATGACGATGGCGCCGGCGGTGCCCCACAGGATCACGCGGCGCTGCATCTGGGGCGGCACGTTGCGAGCGGCCAGGCCGATCACGATCGCGTTGTCGCCGGCCAGCACGAGGTCGAGCAGCACGATGGCCATCAAGGCCGAGAAGAAGTCAGCTGAGAAGAGTTCCATGGTCCTTCACCTTGCAGGAGTGCACGCCGTGCGGATGCACGGCGGGTGAAGGTCTTGCCCACAGCGCCGGTCCCTCGGGTCCGTGCACTGCTCAAGTGCCGGGGCACCGCGGGAGCGGCGCCCGTGCTGACGGCGGCTTGATCGGGGGCTACTCCCCTTGCGGAAGACAGTGTCGCCGCAGCCGGCCCGCCGCGTCAATCGGGGCGGTACCGCAGGGCGTGCCGGATACCGACCTCACACCATCGCGAGCGAGGTCTTGCGCTGCGGCGGTGGGAACAGCCGGTCGAGCGCGGCGAGCTCGGCCGCGCCGAGCTTCAGGGTGGCGGCGGCCAGGTTCTCGCGCAGATGGGCCTCGCGCACCGCCTTCGGAATCGCGATCACGCCGGGCTGGTGCAGCACCCACGCGAGCGCAAGCTGGGTCGGCGTCACGCCGATGGATTCGGCGAGCGACAGCAAGCCCGGGTGCGCGGCCAGTTCGCCTTGCGCAAGCGGGCTGTAGGCCATCAGCGGGACCTTCCGGTCGCGCTGGCGCGGCAGCAGGTCGAATTCGACGCCACGCTCGGCCAGCGAGTAATACACCTGGTTGGTGGCGCAGGCCGTGCCGCCATCCAACCCCCACAGCTCGGCCATGTCGTCTGCGTCGAAGTTGCTGACACCCCACTCGCGGATGCGCCCTCGGGCCCGCAGGCGCTCGAAAGCCTCGACCGTGTCGTGCAGCGGGTGCGAGCCGGGCCAGTGCAGCAGGTAGAGGTCGACGTGGTCGAGCATCAGCCGCTGCAGGCTGCGCTCGCAGGCGGCCGCGGTGCCGGTGCGGCTTGCATTGTGCGGATAGACCTTGCTGACGATGAACAACTCGTCGCGCCGCACCGCGCCGGCACGCAGCGCCTCGGCGACGGCCTGACCGAGCACCTCTTCGGCGCCGCCCTCGCCGTACATCTCGGCGGTGTCGAAGAGCCGGTAGCCAAGGTCGATCGCCAGGCGGATCGCTGCCACCTCGGCCCGCCGCGATGCGGCCGATTCGCCCATGCGCCAGGTGCCCAGGCCCAGGGTCGGCACAGAGGTTCCTGAAGGCAGGGCGAGGTGATTCATCGGCAGCTCCGCAGCAGACCCTGGAGCCTAACGCGAACGGGTTCTGCGGCACACTGCCAACCCTATGTCAGATGCCTCCGATGCCCTGATCTCGCTGCAGCAGGTCGACAAGCGATTCGCCAACGGCGTGCAGGCCCTGCAGTCGGTGTCGCTGGCCGTGCAGCCGGGCGAATTCGTCTCGCTGCTCGGCCCGTCCGGTTGCGGCAAGAGCACGGTGCTGCGGCTGGTCGCCGGGCTCGATCGCGCGAGTGCCGGCAAGGTGCTGGCGCCGGCGCTGCGGGCCGATGCGGCGAGCGACACCGCCTTCGTGTTCCAGGAACCGACGCTGATGCCGTGGGCCAGCGTGTTCGACAACGCCTGGCTGCCGCTGCGGCTGGCCGGCGTCTCGCGGCGCAATGCCGCCGCGCGCGTGATGCCGCTGCTGCAGCGCATGGGGCTCGAGGCCTTCGCGAACGCCTTCCCCGGCGAGCTGTCCGGCGGCATGAAGATGCGCGCATCGATCGCCCGCGCGCTGGTCACGCAGCCGCGCCTGCTGCTGATGGACGAGCCGTTCGCCGCGCTCGACGAGATCACCCGCCAGCGGCTGAACGCCGACCTGCTCGACGCCTGGCAGGCGCGCCCGATGGCGGTGCTGTTCGTCACGCACAGCGTGCTGGAGGCGGTGGCGCTGAGCCAACGCGTGCTGGTGATGGGCGCCCGGCCCGGCCGCATCGTCGCCGAGTTCCAGGTCCGCCGGCCGGCACGGCACGATGCCGGGTTCCGCGACAGCGACGACTACGTCGCGCAATGCCGCGCCGTCTCGCGCTCGCTGGAGGCCGCGCACGCGGCAACCGCATGAAGCCGGCCTGGCGCCGCCGCATCGCCCCGGCCGTCGTCCTGCTCGCATTGCTGGCCGCGTGGGAGGCACTGGTGCGCCTGGCCCACATCCCGCACTACACGCTGCCGGCGCCCAGCCTGGTGCTGCAGACGCTGGCCGGCAACTTCGGGTCGCTGGCCGGCAGCTGGTGGTTCACCGTGAAGATCACCTTCGGCGCGCTGCTGCTGGCCTGCGCCGGCGGCGTGCTGGTCGCCGCGGTGTTCGCGCTGTGGCGGCCGGTCGAGGAGGCGTTCTTTCCGGTCGCGGTGGTGCTGCAGGTGACCCCGATCGTCGCGGTCGCGCCGCTGATCCTGATCTACGTCGAAAGCACGACCGCCGCGCTGCTGCTGTGCGCCTGGATCGTCGCGTTCTTCCCGATCCTGTCGAACACCGTGGTCGGGCTGCGCGCGGCCGACCTGAACCTGCGCGAGCTGTTCCGGCTGTACCGCGCGACGCCGTGGCAGCGGCTGCGCCTGCTGCTGGTGCCGTCGGCATTGCCGTATTTCGTCGCCGGCCTGAAGATCTCCGGCGGCCTGAGCCTGATCGGCGCGGTGACGGCCGAGATGGTGGCCGGTGCCGCCGGCCGCGAGACCGGTCTCGCCTCGCGCATCCTGGAGGCGAGCTTCCGCACCGAGACGCCGAAGATGTTCGCCGCGCTGAGCCTGCTGGTGCTGACCGGCGTGCTGATCTTCGCCGGCTTCAATGCCGTGTCGCGCCTGCTGCTGGGCCGCTGGCACGCCACCGAGAATTGATCCATCCAAGGAGAGACCATGAAGAACACGATCCGCCTCGCCGCACTGGCGTTGACCTTGACGGCCGCAGCCGCCTTCGCACAAGACAAGGTCAGCTTCGCGACCAACTGGAAGGCGCAGGCCGCGCACGGCGGCTTCTACCAGGCAGTGGCCGACGGCACCTACAAGAAGTTCGGGCTCGACGTGACGCTGGTGCAGGGCGGCCCGCAGGTCAACAACCGCCCGCTGCTGCCGGCCGGCCGCATCGATTTCCTGATGACCGGCAACCTGCTGCACAGCTTCGACAACGTGAAGAATAGCGTGCCGACGGTGGTCGTCGCCGCGATGTTCCAGAAAGACCCGCAGGCGCTGATCGCGCACCCGGGGCAGGGCTATGAATCGTTCGAGAAGCTGAAGACGGCGCCGCTCGCGCTGATCGCGAAAGACGGCCAGTTCAGCTGGTGGCAGTGGCTGAAGGTCACGCACGGCTTCAAGGACGAGGTGCTCAAGCCCTACAACTACAACCTCGGCCCCTTCCTCGCGAACCCGAAAGCGATCCAGCAGGGCTACTCCGTGGCCGAGCCGATCTACGTCGAGAACCAGGGCAAGTTCAAGCCGGTGGTGCACCTGCTGGCCGACCATGGCTTCAGCACCTATTCGACGGTGATCGAGGCGCGCACCGACACCGTCCGGGACAAGCCGCAGCTGGTGCAGCGCTTCGTCGACGCGTCCATCCTCGGCTGGGTCAACTACCTGTACGGCGACCGCAAGGCGGCCAACGCGATGATGATCAAGGAGAACCCGGAGATGACCGAGGCGGAGATCGAGGCGTCGGTCGCGCTGATGAAGCAGCAGGGCATCGTCGACTCGGGCGAGGCGCTGCGCAATGGCATCGGCGCGATGAGCGCGGAGCGCATCCAGGACTTCTACGCGCAGATGGTGAAGGCCGGCCTGTACAAGCCGGGCGAGGTCGACCTGGCCAAGGTCGCGACGCTGCAGTTCGTCAACAAGAAGGTCGGCATGGACGTGAAGACGAAGCTCGGCGGGCGCTGAGCGCCGTGAGGTTTTGCTCAAGTGCGGCGCAAAGAGGTCGATACTTGCCGTAACACTTTCCCGACACCGTGACGTGAGCATCGAGAACGCACCGCGCGCCGGCGGCTTCCAGCCGCTTTCCACCGCCCTGCCCGACATGGCGGCCTGGGTGCGGCACTTCCTCGGCTGCGAGATCCCGGTGCTGGCCAACACCGCAGATGCGCTGGAGGCGATGCGCTCGAACGAAGACGACGTCGACGCGAACCTCATCGGCGAGATGGTCGCCGACGACCCGCTGATGACGCTGAAGGTGCTGGCCTATGCCGCGACGCACCGGCCGGCGCGGCTCGTCACCGATGTCGAGACCGTCACCGCTGCCGTCGTGCTGATGGGCATCTCGCCGTTCTTCGGCGCGTTCGGCGTGCAGCCGACGGTCGAAGACTGGCTGGCCGACCGGCCCGACGCCCTCGCCGGGTTGAATGACGTGCTGCGGCGCGCGCACCGCGCATCGCGTTTCGCGCTGGCCTTCGCGATCCACCGCCAGGACCACGATGCCGCGCTGATCCATGAAGCCGCGCTGCTGCACGACTTCGCCGAGATGCTGCTGTGGGCGCATGCGCCCGACCTGGCGCTGACGATCCAGCGCGCGCAGGCCGCCGACCCGACGCTGCGCTCGAATGCCATCCAGCAGAGCACGCTGAACGTCGAGCTGTTCGACCTGCAGCAGGCGCTGATGAAGGCGTGGACGCTGCCGGAGCTGCTGATCCGCATCTCCGACGACCGGCATGCCGAGCACCCGACGGTGCAGAACGTCGTGCTGGCGATCCGCCTCGCGCGGCACACCGCGCACGGCTGGGACAACGCCGCGATCCCCGACGACGTGGCCGACATCGCACAGCTGCTGAACCTGTCGACCGCCGCGACGCAGGCGATGCTGCGGGACCTCGACCACTGACTACAGCGGCACGGCCGTGGTGTTCTTCACCCGGTCCATCACGAAGCTGGTCTTGCAGTCCTCGACGCTCGGGTGCTTCAGCAGCGTCTCCATCACGAAGCGCGAGTAGTGCGCCATGTCCTGCACGACGACGCGCAGCAGGTAGTCCATCTCGCCGGTCAGCGCGACGCACTCGACCACCTCGGGCCAGGTCTGCACCGCCGCGCGGAACAGGTCCATCGGGTTGCGCTTGTGCACCTCGGAGTGCTTCTCCAGCCGCACGTTCAGGTAAGCGGTGAGACCGAGCCCGACGCGCTCGGGCGGCACCAGCGCGACGTAGCCGGCGATCACGCCCGATTCCTCGAGCCGCTTGACCCGCCGCAGCGTGGCCGATGGCGACAGGCTGACCTGCACGGCCAGCACGTCGTACGTGATCCGGCCGTCGGCCTGCAGCGCGCGAAGAATGCGCCGATCGATCGCATCCAGCTGGATTTCCGTTTCCATGCCGACAATTTTGCAGCTTTCCTGCGAAGCGCGCCCATCGCGGGACAGAACTTGCATGATTCCTGCAACCGGACGACTCTACAGTGCAGGCAACTTTCCACTTTGCAGGAGCGCGCCATGCAGTTCACCCCCTGGGACAACCCGATGGGCACCGACGGGTTCGAATTCGTCGAGTACGCGGCGCCGGACCCTGTCGCGCTCGGCCGGCTGTTCGAATCGATGGGCTTCACCGCGATCGCGCGGCACCGCCACAAGAACGTCACGCTGTACCGCCAGGGCGACGTCAACTTCATCATCAACGCCGAGCCGAATTCGTTCGCGCAGCGCTTTGCGCGCCACCACGGCCCGAGCGTCTGCGCGATGGCCTTCCGCGTGAAGGACGCCGCCCAGGCTTACGCCCGCGCGCTGGAGCTCGGCGCCTGGGGCTTCGACAACCAGACCGGCCCGATGGAGCTGAACATCCCGGCGATCAAGGGCATCGGCGACTCGCTGATCTACTTCGTCGACCGCTGGCACGGCAAGGACGGCGCGGCCGCCGGCGCGATCGGCAACATCAGCATCTACGACGTCGACTTCGTGCCGATCCCCGGCGCGAATGCGTCGCCGGTCGGCAACGGCCTGACCTACATCGACCACCTGACCCACAACGTGCACCGCGGCCGCATGAAGGAATGGGCCGACTTCTACGAGCGCCTGTTCAACTTCCGCGAGGTGCGCTACTTCGACATCGAGGGCAAGCTCACCGGGCTGAAGAGCAAGGCGATGACGAGCCCGTGCGGCAAGATCCGCATCCCGATCAACGAGAGTTCGGACGACAAGAGCCAGATCGCCGAGTACCTGGACCTGTACCACGGCGAAGGCATCCAGCACATCGCGCTCGGCACCGACGACATCTACGCCACGGTCGACGGCATGAAGACCCAGGGCGTCGTGTTCCAGGACACCATCGCAACCTACTACGACCTGGTCGACAAGCGGCTGCCGCAGCACGGCGAGCGCCTCGACGAGCTGAAGCGCCTGCGCATCCTGATCGACGGCGCGACGCACCAGGGCGCGCCGAACGAGCTGCTGCTGCAGATCTTCACGCAGACGGTGATCGGGCCGATCTTCTTCGAGATCATCCAGCGCAAGGGCGACCAGGGCTTCGGCGAAGGCAACTTCCGCGCGCTGTTCGAGAGCATCGAACTCGACCAGGTGCGCCGTGGCGTGCTGAAGGCCGAACCCGAGGCGGCCGCATGAAGCGCGCGCGTTCGTTCATCGGCCTCGCGCTCGCGGCGCTGGCCGTCGGCGCGTCGGCGCAGGATTCGTCGCTCGATGCGGTGATGAAGGCCGGCGTGCTGCGCGCCTGCACGCCGGGCGACTACAAGCCGTTCAGCTTCCAGCGCGCCGACGGCGGCTTCGAAGGGTTGGACGTCGACCTGGCGCAATCGCTGGCCGCGGCGATCGGCGTCAAGCTCGAGCTGGTGAAGACGAGCTGGGCCAACCTGCTGCCGGACTTCGGTGCGGGCAAGTGCGATGTCGCGATCGGCGGCATCTCGGTCAGCACCGAGCGCCAGAAGCGGGTGTTCTTCAGCACCGCCTACATGGTCAACGGCAAGACGCCGCTGGTGCGCTGCGAGGACGTGTCGAAGTACCAGAGCGTGGCCGACATCGACAAGGCCGGCGTGCGCGCGATCGCGAACCCGGGCGGCAGCAACGAGCGCTTCGCCCGCGCCAATTTCAAGACCGCGACGCTGACGATCCATGCCGACAACCTGACGATCTTCGACGAGCTGCTCGCCAGGCGCGCCGATGTGTTCGTCACCGAGGCCGCCGAGACGCTGGTGCAGCAGAAGCTGCGGCCCGGGTTGTGCGCAGTCAATCCCGATCGCCCGCTGCAGTATGGCGAGATGGCCTGGATGCTGCCGCGCAACGACATGGTGATGAAGGGTTTCGTCGACCAGTGGCTGCACCTGGCCAAGGCGAGCGGCGAGTACCAGCGGACGGCCGACAAATGGCTGCGCTGAACGTCGACGGCGTGGCCAAGGGCGTGAACAGCGGCGTCGCGCCAGCCACCTACGGACAGGGCGATCGCCCGCCGCGCGGCGACTATGCGTCGGCGCGCGCCGACTACACCTGCGAACAGGACTGGGACCGCTACACGCCCGAGGACCATGCGCTGTACCAGCGGCTGTACGAGCGCCAGGCCGCGCAACTGCCGGGCCTGGCCTGCGAGGAGTTCATCGACGCGGTCGACCAGCTCGGCACGCCGACGCAGATCCCGCGCTTCGATGCGCTGTCGCAGCGGCTGCGCCGCGCGACCGGCTGGGAGGTGGTGGCGGTGCCGGGACTGATTCCCGAAGAGGCGTTCTTCGCGCTGCTGGCCGCGCGGCGCTTTCCGGTCACCGGCTGGATCCGCAAGCCGGAGGAGTTCGACTACGTCGTCGAGCCCGATGTCTTCCACGACCTGTTCGGCCATGTGCCGCTGCTGTTCAACCCGATGTTCGCCGACTACATGCAGGCCTATGGCGCCGGCGGAATGAAGGCGAGCCGGCTGCAGTCGTGCGAGTACCTCGCGCGGCTCTACTGGTACACGGTGGAGTTCGGACTGATCGCGACGCCGGCCGGCCTGCGCGCATATGGCGCCGGCATCCTGTCGTCGGCCGGCGAGCTGCGCCACAGCGTGACCAGCGCGCAGCCGCAGCGCCTGGGCTTCGACCTGGAGCGCATCATGCGCACGCGCTACAAGATCGACACCTACCAGGCCACCTACTTCGTGATCGATTCGTTCGAGCAGCTGTTCCGCGCGACCGCACCCGACTTCACGCCGATCTACGAAGCGGTGTCGCAGCGCGACGAAGTGGCGGCCGAGGCGACGCTGCCCGGCGACCGCGTGCTGGGCCCGTGATCACAGCGTGGCCAGCAGCGCATCGAACACCACCGGCTGGTTGACCAGGTCGACGTGTGCGACTCCGGGCACATGCCGGTTGTCGGCGCCCGGCAGCGTCGCGGTGCTGGCCGGGAACACGATGTTGTCGCAGTGGCTGTAGAAGCAGATGAAGCGGCCCGGCAGCGTGGCCGATTCGCGGGTGCCGAGCGCCCGCTGCCACGGGCTCGCGAGGCGCATCTGATGCCCGTTGGCCGTCGTCGAGAAGCGCCCGAGCCAGGTGCCGCGGTGCGGGCTGCCGATCGTGATGATGCGGTGCGCACGCGCCTCGCCGCCGTGCGCCGCGGCCCACGCGCGGATCGCGAGGCCGCCCATGCTGTGGCCGACCAGCACCGGCGCGCGGCCGGTCGCGGCCTCGAGCCGGGCAGCGGCCTGCTCGATGATGTCGGCATAGTGGTCGATCGAGCCGAACACCGGTTCGAGGTTGACCGCGATGAAGGGAGTGCCGCGCGCCATCAGCCGTTGCATCCATGGGTTCCACAGCCCGCGGTTGCAGACGAAGCCGTGGACCAGCACGACGCCGCGATCGGTGGACCGGTCGGGTGCGTGCTCAGGCACGTGGTCGCGCACGCTCGTCGAGCGGAACGGCTGCCGCCAGCAGAACACTTGTGGTGCCGTCAGCACCTCGCCGATCCAGGCATGCAACAGCTGCAGCACCGTCGCGCGCGGCGCCGGGTCGTCGCCATGCACGAAGTACAGGCACACGAACTCGAGGCCGAGGAAGAGCGCGTAGCCGAAGACGATCAGCGCCGCACCGGCGCCGGCCCACAACGGGCGGTCGATGTGGATGAACCACGCGGCCCACGACAGTGCGGTGAGCAGCAGGCCGAGGGTGATGAAGCGTTGCAGTCGCGCGAGCATGCGGACGATGCTAGCGCAGGGGTGCCCACCCCCGCGGCGGACCGAATCTTCACGCCAGCGTAACTTCGGCGCCGGTCAGGCGCTTGGCGAGGCGCGTCGCGAGCATCGTCGCGAGGCCGTAGACCGACAGCTGCGGGTTCGCGCCGATGCTGGTCGGGAACAGCGAGCCGTCGTGCACCGACAGGTTCGCCAGCTGCCAGTGCGTGCCGTCGGGGCGCACCACGCCTTGCGCTTCGCTGCCGGCCATCGGGCAACCGCCCATCACATGGGCGCTGACGACGCGCGTCAGCAGCGGCTTCATGGCCAGCGCTTCGATCTGCCGGCGCGCCTCGGCCCACGACGTGGTCGGCCCGGCACGCTCGTGCACCGGCACGACGCTGCGCGCTCCGGCGGCGAACTGGATCTCGGCCATGCTGAGGAAGGCTCGGCGCGCACCGTCCATCACGAAGTCGTTCAATGGGTAGTCGAGCACCGGCGAACCGTCGCCGCGCAACGCGACCGCGCCGCCGGGCGACTGCGGATGGAAGCCGTCGCGCATCAGCGCCAGCAGGCTGTGCGTGCGCGGGAACTCGGCCAGCATCTCGGCCTGTGCGCGGCCGTAGCCGGCCAGCGTCGACGCGAAGATCACCGGGTGCAGCGGCGGCGCTTCGAGCTTGTAGCCGATCGGGCCGGTCAGCGGCTGCGTCTGCAGGAAGTGGTCGGTGTAGAGGGTCTGCGGTGCGCCGTCCCAGCCGTTCACCGGATCGGCGAAGCTCGCGGCCGAGATCACGACCGGGTGCAGGAAGGTGCGCTTGCCGACCAGGCCGTGCGGGTCCGGTGCGCCGGAGCGCAGCAGCAGCGCCGGCGAGTTGATCGCGCCGCCGGCGACGACGTAGTGCTTCGCGGTGATGCGCACGCCGGCAGCGCCGGTCGCCGCGCTGTTGTCGGAGACCGGCACGCAGTGCAGCGCCCGGACGACGCCGTCGCGCGACTCGAGGCGCTCGGCGCGCATCTGCACCAGCAGCGTGGCGCCGCCGTCGAGCGCGGCCGGCAGGGTCGTCACCAGCATCGACTGTTTCGCGTTCGTCGGGCAGCCCATGCCGCAGGAGCCGAGGTTCCAGCAGCCCTTCACGTTGCGCTGGATCGCGGCGGCCGGAATGCCGAGCTTGGCGGCGCCGGTGCGCAGCAGCTCGTTGTTCTGGTTCGGCGCCGCGAGCCATGGACCGATGCTGAGGCGGCGTTCGGCCTGCTCGAACCACGGGGTCATCGCGGCCGCTGTCATCTCGGCGAGGCCGAACTGCGACTGCCAGTGCGCCAGCGTATCGACCGGCGTGCGGAACGAGCTGGTCCAGTTCACCGTCGTCGAGCCGCCGACGCAGCGGCCCTGCAGGATGTTGATCGCCTTGTCGGCGGTCTTGCGCGCGGCACTCTCCTGGTAGAGGCTCGGGTAGGCCTCGCTCTCGCGCTGGCGGAAATCGCGGCTGCTCTTCAGCGGGCCTTCTTCGACGATCACGACCTGCAGGCCGGCCTTCGTCAGCAGTTCGGCCGTGATGCCGGCGCCGGCCCCGCTGCCGACGATCGCGACGTCGCAGCTCAGGGTGGTCGGCGTCGGGCCGTGCGGGCCGCCGAGCACGCGCCAGCCGCGCTGCAGTCCTTGCTGGATCGGGTCGTCGATATGGCTCATCAGAGTTCGCGGGGTCCTGGGTAGCCGATCGCCGGCCACGCGGTGGGGTCCGAGAAGTAGGCGCCGTTGGTGATGTCGCGCAGCGCGTGATAGACCTGCTGGCGGGTGGCGAGGCGCGAGTTGCGCATGTTCTGCAGCGACTGCTGCACCTCGGCGACGGTGGCGGTCTCCCATGGCTCGGCCAGCCCGGCGAGCAGGCGACGGCCCGGCGCGGTGCACAGGATGCCCAGCAGCTGCGCGAGCTCGTTCTGCACGGCGGGTGCGAAGCCGTGGATGGTTTGCCGGACCCGTTCCAGGTGCGCCGCGACGGCAGCGGAGCGTGCCGCCCCCGATGGCAGCACGCCGTCGAGCACCGCCTGTGCGACCGCGGCGAACAGCGCGCGGCTGTCGGCGTTCAACTCGTCGGCCGGCGTGCCGGGTCGCATCAGCACGAGGCCGCCGCCGACCGCCATCAGCGTGAGCGAGGCGGCCGCGCCGACCTGGAGGAGCTTGCGTCTTTGCATGGGGTTGGTGGGATGCGCGCGCAGTGTTGCATCATTCGCCGCAGCCGCCGTAGAGGCACGGAACTAGCCCGGCCTCTGGTAAACCCGCAACGAGCAACGAGCTTCTGCCATGGCCGCGACGAGCGACAACATCCTTCAGCACCTGTCGGCGGTGGAGTCCGAACGCGTTCGCCGGGCGGGCGACCGCTCGCTGCAGGCCCGCGTGACGGCCGTGAAGGCCTATCAGCAGCGGCGGTTCGCGCACACCTATGCGGACCTGCTCGCGTCGCCTCGCTATCGCGGCGTAGCGCAATTTTTTCTTGACGAGCTGTACGGCCCGCGGGACTTCGCCGAGCGCGATGCGCAGTTCGCGCGGGTCGTGCCGGCATTGACGCGGCTCTTTCCGAGCGATGTGTTGACGACGGTGGAATCGCTGGCGGCGTTGCATGCCCTGTCGGAATCGCTGGACAGCGGCATGGGTGCGGCCGTGGCGCGCGCGCCGGTGGACGCAGCGGAATACCTGGCGGCCTGGCAGGCCTGCGGGCGACAGGCGGATCGTGAGCGTCAGGTCGCGCTGACCGTGAAGATCGGCGAATCGCTCGACCAGCTGACGCGGCGGCTGCTGCTGCGCCGGAGCTTGCGCATGATGCGCGTGCCGGCGCGCGCCGCGGGGCTGTCGTCCTTGCAATCGTTCCTGGAGTCGGGCTTCGACACCTTCCATGCGATGGGCGGCGCCTCGGAGTTCTTGAAGACCGTTCGCTCGAGGGAGTTGTCGTTGATGCAGTCGCTCTTCGCGACCGACGCTGTCACACAGGGGACAACGGCACACGCGGCTGCGTTAGGACAACTACCGTAGCCGCGCCGCGTGGGCGGCACGCACCATGGGACCCTTATTCCCACGAGCGCCGCACCGATGCAACGACCTTGGCTCGACCACTATCCGCCTGGCGTTCCGGCGGAGATCGACACGTCGCCCTACCGGTCCCTGGTCGCGTTGCTCGACGAGTCGTTTCGACAGCATGCCTCGCGCGATGCGGCGGTGTGCATGGAGCGGCGATTGAGCTTTCGCGACATCGACGAGATGTCCGCGTCGCTGGGGGCGTGGCTGCAGGCCCGCGGGCTGGCGAGCGGCGCGCGTGTCGCGCTGATGATGCCGAACGTGCTGCAGTACCCGGTAGCGATCGCCGCGGTGCTGCGCGCAGGCTGCACGGTGGTGAACGTCAACCCGTTGTACACCGCGCGCGAGCTGGAGCACCAGCTGAGCGATTCGGGTGCCGAGGCGATCATCGTGCTCGAGAACTTCGCGCAGACGCTGGTGCAGGTGCTCGACCGCACGCCGATCCGGCATGTGGTGCTGGCATCGATGGGCGACCTGCTGGGCTTCGCGAAGGGTCAGCTGGTGAATTTCGTCGTTCGGCATGTGCGCAAGATGGTGCCGGAGTTCGATCTCCGCGCGCCGGCCGGCGGCTCGGTCACGCGCTTCAACATGGCGGTGGCCGAGGGCACGCGGCTGTCGCTGCGGCATGTCGACCTGGGCCCGGACGACGTTGCCTTCCTGCAGTACACCGGCGGGACGACGGGCCTCTCGAAGGGTGCCGTGCTGCTGCACCGCAACGTCGTCGCGAACATCCTGCAAGCGCAGGCGTGGTTCCAGCCGATGCTCGACAAGGTGGGCGATCGGCAGATCGTCACGGTGTGCGCGCTGCCGCTGTATCACATCTTCGCGCTGACGGCCTGCTACATGCTCGGAGCGCGGCTCGGGATGCTCAACGTGCTGATTCCGAATCCGCGCGACATTCCGGGCTTCGTGAAGGTGCTGAAACGGCAGCGCTTCAACATGTTCCCGGCAGTGAACACGCTGTTCAATGCGCTGGCGAACGATGCGGATTTCAGGCGGCTGGATTTCACCGATTTGGTGATCTCCAATGGCGGCGGCATGGCGGTTCAGCGCGCGACGGCAGAGCAGTGGCAGCGCGTGACCGGCTGTCCGATCGTCGAGGGCTATGGGTTGTCAGAGACCTCGCCCGTCGCGACGATCAACCGCTTCGACGAACCAGCGTTCACCGGATCGATCGGGTTGCCGGTGTCGTCGACGGAAATCGCGATCCGCAATGATGCGGGTGATCCGGTGCCGTTGGGGGAGTCCGGCGAGATCTGCATCCGCGGGCCACAGGTGATGGCGGGGTACTGGAATCGCCCGGACGAAACGCGCCTGGTGATGACGGACGATGGATTCTTCCGCTCAGGCGACATCGGTGTGATGGACGAGCGAGGCTATGTGCGAATCGTCGACCGGAAGAAGGACATGATTCTGGTGTCCGGCTTCAACGTTTACCCGACCGAGATCGAGCAGGTGGTGAGCCAGCATCCCGCGGTGCTGGAGTGTGCTGCGGTGGGTGTGGCGGACGCGAAGTCTGGCGAGGCGGTGAAGCTGTTCGTGGTCAGGCGCGATTCGACGCTGACGGAGGACGATCTTGTGGCGTATTGCCGTGAGAACTTCACGGCCTACAAGCGCCCGAAGTACGTCGAGTTTCGCGACGATTTGCCCAAGTCCAACGTCGGGAAAATACTGCGTCGGGAGTTGAGAGCGGCCTGAGCTCGGCGGTCCGATAGCTGCCGGCGGCTTCAAAATCCCCCGAATTTTCAACCCGCAATTCGAATCCCCCAAAAGCGAAACCCCCGTCACCTTGGGAGGAGACGGGGGTTGGCCTTATTAATAGCCTGACGATGTCCTACTTTCACAC
>NZ_JAAZQK010000007.1 GCF_012275445.1 Rhizobacter sp. SG703
CGCCGTCTTGCTTTGCTGTTCGATCTGTCTCGTTCAGCGCAGCCTTAGACTGTAGCACCTTTTTGCTCGACTTCAACAACTTGTTTTGATTTTTTTCCGCTCGCCGCTTTCGCCGCCCGCCGAAACCCAATCTGTTGTCTTGGTCGCTTCGTTGATTTGTCATCAGCGAAGCCCACGATTATGCACAGACCCTTTTGAATCGTCAACACCATCAACCCTCTGATTTAGTCGGGATTCTCTGAAATGCCGCGACACACCGAGAGCCCCTCGATTCCGCATCCGGGGCTTCGCAGGCGGCGAGCCATCGGCGAGAATCCGCGCCCTGCCCCCGTTGGGAGGCGCGTCCGGCCGTCTGGTGGCAAACAGCGGTCGGCGTCGACAGAGCCAACATACAAGAGAAGACCCCGATGTACGACACGACCTACGTCAACAACCCCTTCGAATCGACCATTGACCCCGGTACCGTCCTGCAACGCGTTGAACAGTCGGCTGGCATCGCCCAGCTGCAACGCCGCGTGTTCGCGCGTGCCGACAAGCTCCGCGGCGTCGCCGCCGACCTGATGGAGCACGACGCCAAGATCGAGGCCCTGTTTGCCAACGGCCCCCGCGCCAGCACCGCTGCCAAGAAGACTACGAAGACGAAGGCCGAAGCCTGATCCGTCTCACCCCCGCACGGGCCCGGTTCACCCTCGAACCGTGGCGCCCGGCGGACCCCAGGGCAACAATGCGGGAGCATGACGGCCCTCTCCTCTTTCTCCACCCCTGCTAGAGATCCCGACGACGCGCCAGCGATGCCGCGTCTCGCCTTCGGCATCGCCTGGGGGCTGTTCTGGGCGCTGATGCTGACCATCGGCGTGCAGGACCACCTGCGCCAGGGCGGCACCGCCGTCTGGAAGCCGCTGCTCTGGGAAGGCAGCTCGATGCTGGTGTCCAGCCTGATCGTCTGGCTGCAATGGCGCCGCGCCGGGCGTCTCGATGCGCTGCTGAACCGCCCGTGGCGCTGGTTCGCCGCCAGCCTGGCATGGCTGCCGCTCGCCGCGCCGTGCTTCATCGCCGCGGTGTTCGCGCTGCGCCATGCGGTCCATGCACTCGCCGGCGAGCCTTACATGCACGACCCGTGGCCGGTGGTGTTCCGCTACGAGACGCTGAAGTTCTCGATGTTCTACCTGCTGTTCGCCGCGATCGTGTTCGGGCTGCGCTCGCATGCGGCGCTGGCCTCGGCGCGGCTGCGGCTCGAACGCGAACGGCGGCTCGCGCAAAGCGCGCAGCTGCTGCAGCTGGCGCAGCAGATCGAGCCGCATTTCCTGTTCAACGCGCTCAACACGATCGCCTCCACGATCCACACCGACCCGGCCCTGGCCGACACGCTGCTGATGCGCCTGGCGGCGCTGCTGCGCGCCGCGACCGACCTGGCGCGCCACCCCGAGAGCACGCTGGCCGACGAACTCACGCTGCTCGAAGCCTACGCGTCGATCATGCGCGAGCGCTTTGCCGAACGCGTCGACATCGCCTTCGACGTCGATCCCGCCACCCACCCGTGCAAAGTCCCGTCGCTGCTGCTGCAGCCGCTGCTCGAGAACGCCTTCCGCCACGGCGTCGAGCGCCGCCTGGCCCCCACCCGCATCGTCGTGCGCGCGCGCCGCGCCGATGCGCGCCTGCACCTGGAGGTCGAGGACGACGCCGGCGAGCTGCCCGCTGCGCCCGCGGGCTCCACCTGGGGCGTGGGCCTCGGCAACCTGCAGCAGCGCCTTCGGACTCACCATGGCGACGGCGCCTCGCTGACGCTGCAGCCGCGCGACGGCGGCGGCGTGCTGGCCCGCGTCGAGCTGCCATGCGTGTGCTGATCGTCGACGACGAAACGCCGGCACGCGAGCGCCTGCGCCGCCTGCTGCTCGCGTTCGCCGACGTCGAAGTGATCGGCCAGGCGCGCGACGGCGAAGAAGCGCTGGCGGCGATCGCCGCGCAGGCGCCCGATGCGCTGTTCCTCGACGTGCAGATGCCGGGCGCGAGCGGCCTCGACATTGCCGCGTCGTTGCCCGAGCCGGCCCCCGCCATCGTCTTCGTCACCGCACACGACCGCTATGCGGTGCAGGCCTTCGACGCCGCTGCGGCCGACTACCTGCTGAAGCCGGTCGAGCCGCAACGCCTCGCGCAGGCGCTGCAACGGCTGCGCGAGCGGCTCGGCGCGGCGCGCCCGCCGCTGCAGCCGGCGCAGCTGCTGGTGGCCGACCGCGGCCGCACGCAGGTGGTCGCGGTCGCCGACATCCTGTGGCTGGAAGCCGCCGACAACTACGTCGTGCTGCACACCGCCGATCGGGCGCCGCTGCTGCGCCGCACCTTGTCGGGCCTGCTCGCCGACCTGGGCCCCGGCTTCGTGCGCACGCACCGCGGCGCAGCGGTCGCGCTGGCCCACGTGACGCAACTCGAACCGCTCGGCAAGGGCGATGCGCGCATCACGCTGCGCGGCGGGCAGGCCGCACCGTGCAGCCGCCAGTACCGCGAAGACCTGGTTGCCAGCCTGGCCGCCAGGCGCTGATCCGCTTCGCCCCGCGTCCGGGGCGCTTCGTCCCGCCGCGCTGTCCGCCTGCGCCGCCTGGCCCCAGCCTTGTCGCACTCTCCCGCGAAAGGCTTGCCATGACGGACACCCCGACCCCACCCGCGCACCCGTACCACCGCCAGTACCACCTCGACTGGCTGCGCATCGCCGCCTTCGGGCTGTTGGTGCCGTACCACGTGGGCATGTACTACGTGAGCTGGGACTGGCACGTCAAGAGCTCGCAGTGGCACACCGCGCTCGAGCCGTGGATGATGCTCAGCTCGCCCTGGCGCATGGACCTGCTGTTCATCGTCTCCGGCGCCGCCACCGCGCTGATGCTGGGCAGCGGCCGCCCGCCCTCGTTCGCCTGGCTGCGCCAGCGCAGCGCCCGCCTGCTGCTGCCCCTGCTGCTCGGCATGCTGGTGATCGTGCCGCCGCAGTCCTGGCTGGAAGTGCAGCGCCGCTACGGCTACGCCGGCAGCTACCTCGACTTCATCCCGCTCTACCTGCGCGGCGGCAGCGGCTTCTGCGATGCGGTGCACGGCTGCCTGGTGCTGCCGACCTGGAACCACCTGTGGTACCTGCCCTACCTGTTCGCCTACACGCTGCTGCTGTGGGGGGCGCTACGCTGGCGGCCGGGGCTGCTGCAAGGCATCGCGCAAGGCGGCGCCCGCGCACTGGCCGGGCCGCGCCTGCTGTGGCTGCCGCTCGCGCTGCTGTTCGGGTGGCGCCTGCTGATGGCGCGCCGCTTCCCGGCCACGCATGCGCTGCTCGACGACTGGTTCCTGCACGGCCAGTACCTGGCGATATTCGCGTTCGGTGCCGCCTTGGCGCACGCCGGCAGCCTGTCGCAGGACGCGCAGCGCTGGCGCTGGTGGGCCCTGCTGTCGGCCGTGACCGGCTGGCTCGCGCTGCAAGGGCTGCTGATGTCGGGGGCCGGGTGGCCGTGGCTGCGCGGGCTCGCGTTCTCGGTGCTGCAGTGGGGCGCGCTGGTCGCCGCGATCGGCTTCGCCCGCCGGCACTGGAACGTCGACCATCCATGGCGCAAGACCCTCGCCGAAGCGGTGTTTCCGCTCTACCTGCTGCACCAGACGCTGATCATCCTGCTGGCGCACGCACTGCGGCCGTGGGCGCTGCCGTTCGAGGCCGAGGCGCCGCTGCTGGTCGCCGCGACCTTCGCGCTCGGCTGGCTCGGCTACCGCCTCGCGCTGCGCAGCGGGCCGCTGCGGATCGGGTTCGGGCTCAAGCCGGCAGCAGCAGTTCGCGACGCTCGCCAAACTGGCGCCACCCGCCGCGCGTGAAGGCCCGGGCCATGCCGGTGTTCGCGCGGTCGGTGTCCGCGACCAGTCGCGGCAGGCCGGCATCGCGCAGCAGGGCCGTCGCGACGGCCAGCAGCACATCGACATGGCCGCGCCCCCGGTGGGCCGGCAGCACGCCGATGTAGCCGATGCTGCCGAAGTCAGCGCCCGCCACCGGCAACACCAGGCCGACGGCGGTGCCCTGCGCGTCAAACGCGATCTGCCACCAGCCCGGGTCCACGCGCATGCTGCGCAGGTCGGCGATCAGCTCGGCTGCATGGGCCTGCGCACCGCGCGCCGCGACGGCCTCGATGTCGATCTGGTCGCGCGAGGCCATCGCCACCGCGGCCACCATCTGCTGCAGCAACGCCTCGTCATCGGCGGTCGCCGCGCGCAGGCGCAGCGCGCCGGTGTCGACCGCGCCCGCCGGCACCGGCGCGGTCTCGAAGCGAAGCGTGTCGCGCTGGGTCCGAAACCCCATGCCGGCCAGCCAGGCCAGGCGCGCGTCGCCGTGCGTCTGCCATTGCGGCGCGCGCGGCGGGTGGTCGTGGCAATGGCCCACGGTCGTCAGCCCCGTGGGGATCATCGCCTGCCGCGCGGCCTCCAGCAGCGCCCGTCCGATGGCATCGGCATCGCCGTCCCATGGCAGGTTCAGCAGCACGATGTCGAGCGGCCGGCCGACCCGGGGCAAGGCCCAGAACGCGACACGCCCGCAGGGCCGGCCGTCGCGCCATGCGACGAAGCACCACTCGGGGCGCGAGGACCCCGATGCGAACAGCCCTTCGAGGTAGCGCGCGGTGTCGTCGACGTGTTCATCCGCGGTCTCCACTGCCGCGAACTGCCGCACGCCGTCCGCGAGCCGGATCTCGATCGTCATGCAGCGGCCCCCTCGAAGCCTTCCAGCACGTTGACCGCGTTGACGCCGACCTCGGCCACCGCATAGCCCCCCTCGAACACGAACACCGTCGGCAGCCGCAGGCTCGCGATGTCGCGCCCCACCTGCAGGTAGTCGGGGCTGCGCAGCGCGAAGCTGGAGATCGGATCGCCCTCGAAGGTGTCGACGCCGAGCGACACCACCAGCGCCTGCGCGCCGAAACGGCCGACCGCCGCCATCCCGGTGTGCAACGCGGCACGCCAGCGCGCGAAGTCGGTGCCGCGCGGCAGCGGCAGGTTCAGGTTCGCGCCGGCGCCGGCGCCGTCGCCGCTGCCGCGCTCGTCGGCATGGCCGAGGTAGAACGGGTACTCGGTGCGCGGATCGCCGTGCAGCGACACCGTCAGCACGTCGCCGCGCGCATAGAAGATGCTCTGCGTTCCGTTGCCGTGGTGGTAGTCGACGTCGAGCACCGCCACGCGGTCGATGCCGCCGTCGCGCAGCGTCTGCGCGGCCAGCGCCGCGTTGTTCAGGAAGCAGTAGCCGCCGAAGAAATCGGCCCCGGCGTGGTGGCCCGGTGGGCGCGTCAGCGCAAAGGCGCTGCGCTGTGCCCCACCCGCCACCGCCCGCGCCGCCTCGACCGCGCAGGCCGCGCCGGCGCGCGCCGCCTGCCAGGTGCCGGCCGTCAGCGGCGTGCCGGCATCGAACGAGAACAAGCCCATGCGCGCCGCGAAGTTGTCGGGCAGCACGTCGTCGCGGAACCCGCGCACCGGCCACACCGACGGCAGCGCGTCGACCTGCGCATTCGCCGGATCGAGCGCCACCCAGTCGTCCCACGCACGCGACAGGAAATCGAGGTAGCGCCCGCTGTGGATGCGGCGCAGCACGTCCATCGGCACCTCGCCCGGCGCGCGCAACGCGCCGAGCGGGCGCCGCCGCAGTTCGGCCAGCACGTGGTCGAGCCGGTCGGGCACCTCGTGGCAGGGCACCAGCCGGCCGCGGTACATCTCCTGGCGCCCGGCGTGCAGGTGGTGGACCGGGTTGTGGATCGTCAGCATTCAGCCACCCTCCTTCGGCGCGCCATCGGACAGCGGCTTGAACAGGTCGTCGAAGTCTTCCGCATTCAACGCCGCATCGCTCGCCACGCCCTTCAGCAGCAGGTCCGCGAGCCCGGCCTTGCGGGCCTGCAGCTCGATCATCTTGTCTTCGACCGTGCCGCTGGCCAGCAGCTTGTAGACGAACACCGGCTTGTCCTGGCCGATGCGGTACGCGCGGTCGATCGCCTGCTGCTCGACCGCCGGGTTCCACCACGGGTCGTACAGGATCACGGTGTCGGCCGCGGTCAGGTTGAGCCCGACGCCGCCGGCCTTCAGGCTGATCAGGAACAGCGGCACCTCGCCCTGCTGGAACTGCTCGACCAGCCCGGCGCGGTCGTCGGTCTCGCCGGTCAGGATCAGGTAGGGCAGCTTCAGCCGCGCCAGCTCGGTCTCGATCAGCGCCAGCATCTCGGTGAACTGCGAGAACAGCAGCACGCGCCGGCCGTCTTCGACCAGCGTGGGCAGCAGGTCGAGCAGCAGCTCCAGCTTGGCCGACGGCGCGGCCTTGCCGGCAGCCGCCTGGGCCTCGCGCGCATCGCCCTTCAGCAGCCGCGGGTCGCAGCACACCTGGCGCAGCTTCAGCAGCGCGTCCAGCACCATGATCTGGCTGCGCGCCAAGCCCTGCTTCTCGATCGCATCGCGCAGCTTCTCGTCCATCGTCGCGCGAACCGTCTCGTACAGGTCGGCTTGCGCACCGGACAACTCGACGCGCAGCAGCGTCTCGGTCTTCGCCGGCAGCTCCTGTGCCACCTGCTGCTTGGTGCGGCGCAGGATGAACGGCCGCACGCGCCGCGCGAGATGCTGGGCCTGCAGCTGGTCCTGGCGCTTCTCGATCGGCTGGCGGTAGCGCTCGCGGAACTGCAGCTCGCTGCCGAGCAGCCCCGGGCAGACGAAATCCATCAGGCTCCACAGCTCGCCCAGGTGGTTCTCCAGCGGCGTGCCGCTCAGGCACAGCCGGTGCTGCGCGCGCAGCCCCTTCAGCGCGAGCGCGGCCTGGCTGCGGCTGTTCTTGATGCGCTGCGCCTCGTCGAGCACGACGTAGTGCCAGTCCTGCGCGGCCAGCACGTCGATGTCGCGCACGGCCAGCGGGTAGCTGGTGATCACCAACTGCGCCTGGCCGAGGCGTTCGAAGTGCTGCATGCGGCGGGCACCGTGCAGCACCAGCGTCTTCAACTGCGGTGTGAAGCGCTGGGCCTCGGTGTGCCAGTTGTCGACCAGGCTGGTCGGCACGACGACGAGCGACGGCTTGTCGAGCCGGCCGGCATCGAGCTCGCCCTGCAGCAACGCGAGCGTCTGCAGCGTCTTGCCGAGGCCCATGTCGTCGGCCAGCACGCCGCCGAGCCGCGCCCGGCGCAGGAAGTCCATCCACGCCAGGCCGTCGAGCTGGTAGTGGCGCAGCGTCGCATGCACGTTCGGGGACGGCTCGACCGGCGGCAGCCCGTTGCCGTTGCCCAGCCCGCGCAGCTCGCGGATCAGCGCATCCAGGCTCGGCGGCGCCACCACGCGCGCGCCGGTGGTCAGCGCATCCAGCGTGCCGAGGTCGAAGCGCGACAGCTGCAAGCTCGCGTCGGCGGCCTTCATCGTCGGCTTCTCGAACACGCCGCGCAGCCAGTCGAGCAGCGGCGCGATGCGCTGCACCGGCACGCGCAGCAGCCGCTGCCGCGCCGGGGCGCCGAGCGGCAGCGGCGCCGACGGCGGCGTCTCGCCCGGCCACGGCACCAGCACCTCGCCGGTGCCGGCGCGCAGCGCGCTGTCGACCTTGAGCCAGCCGCTCTGCACCAGGCCGACCAGCAGCGGCACCAGGTTCACCGGCTGGCCTTCGACCGTCAGCTTCAGGCCGAGGCGGAACCACTCGCTGCCCGGGTCCTGCTGCAGGTCGACGGTCCAGTCGTCGGCCTCGTGCAGCTCGAACGGGAAATCGTCGTCGATCTCGACCAGCCAGCCCTGCTCCTTCAGGCGTGGCACCTCCTGCGTCAGCAGCTGCGGCCACTGGTCGCGCTGCTGCGGCACGAAGATCATCGGCTGCCCTTCGAGCGCCACGCCATACCCGGCGCTGACGATGCGGCCGCTGCCGAAGCTCGACTGCCGCTGCATCGCCGCGCCTGCCGCCAGGCTCCACGGCCGCAGGCGCAGCGGGTCGACCATCGTGCGCACTGCCGCGGACTCGGCGTCGGCATCGCGGTCGAAGCGCGTCAGCTGCGCGGTGGTGGCACCGCTGACGCGGGTCGCGTCGAGGAAGGTCGTCTCGGCATGCCCGGCCGGCAGGTGGTAGTCCACCGGCGGCATGCCCGGCACCCGGTAGCGCAGCAGCAGCTGCACCGAAGCCTGGCGCGGCGCGTGGTCGCTGACCAGCGGGCGGCTCGCGCGGGTGCCGAAGCGCTGGTGCAGCATCGCCTCGGAGGCAGCGTCGACACAGGTGCCCAGCCGCAGCACCGGCACCAGCGCCAGCGTGCCGAGGTTGCGCAGCGCGCGCGCCTGCTCGTCGGGCACCGGCAGCTGCACCCCGCGCTGCACCGCGATGCCTTGCAGCCGCTCGGTGAAGCTCGACAGCAGCTCGGCTGGCACCGGCGGCATGCGCGCCAGCCAGTCGATCACCGGCGCATCGGGCGACACGCCTTGCAGCGCGGCCGGCCGCAGCGTCAGCCCGCCGAGGTCGATCGCCTGCGGCTCGGGCAGCATCACGATGACCACAGGCTCGTCGCCGGGACCGCGCCACTGCGTGTGCCAGTCGCCCATCTCGTCGGCGAACCAGTGCAGCGAGACCGGCAACGGCTCGTCGATGCGCCGCGCGACCGCGCCGGGCGGATGCGGCAGCTCGCCGAGCAGCGGCGGCACGATCCAGGCGCGCCCGCTGCGCAGGATCAGCTCGACCACCGCCAGCGCGTCGCGGCCGCGCATCGGCAGCGACCCGGTATTGACGTTCGGCCCGAGCAGCGGCAGCAGCGCGGCGAGGATCTCCAGGTCGGCCGGCACCAGGTAGGCGGGCCGGTTGCGCAGCATGTCGATCACGCTCGGCGAATGCGGCCGGTGCGAGCCGAGCTCGCCGGTGCGGCGCAGGCTGCCGAGGTGCAGCGTCAGCACCAGCGTGCCGCCGCGCGCATTCAGCACGTACATCAGCGTGCGCTGCGGCGCGCTGGCGGTGCTCGGTGGCGGCACCGGCCGGCCGGCGATGTCGGCCAGCTCGGCCAGCCACAGGCGCACCGGGCGCGGCCAGTCGTCGGCCGTCGGCACCGGCGCGGCGCGCGCCGCCGGGGTCGGAATCGGGTCGAGCCGGTGCGGCGGCGCGAGGTCGGGGTTCTTGCGGCGGCGCAGCTCCAGCGCCTCGAAGGCCATCAGCGCGGCCGCCACGTGCTTGCAGTTCAGCCCGACCGGGCACGAGCAGACGCCGCGCACCTGCAGGCCGAGGCGCCGGTCGATCGGCAACTCGATGCGCTGCTCGTACACGTGGGCGCCGCTGCCGCGCATCCGCGTGAGCAGCGCCTGGCCGTCGATCTGCATCGCCAGCAGCGCCTGCTCGGGTTGGAGCGCCATCGCCCGCGTCAGCGTCACGCGGTCGAACTGCTGGCCGAAATCGAACTCGGGGGGAATGAAAAATTCGGTCATGGGCTGCGGGACATTGTCGTTCAGCCGGCGGGCTCAACCATGCGATGCTCGCGCCCCATGCAAAGACGCGAATTCATCGCCATGGCCGGGGCCGCGGTGTCGCCGCTGGGGTCGCCCGAGACGGCCTTCGCCGCCCCGGCCGACACCAGCGTGCGCCCGCGTCCGCTGGTCTTCCCGGCCGACTTCGGCGCCCACCCGGCGACGCGCACCGAATGGTGGTATGCCACCGGCTGGCTGCAGGCGCAGGACGCGGCCTCCGCCGGGAATGCGACGGCGCAAGGCGCGGCGCCCGCGCTGTACGGCTTCCAGGTCACCTTCTTCCGCTCGGCCACCGGCCTGCCGGCATCGCCGAGCCGCTTCGCTGCGCAGCAACTGGTGTTCGCGCACGCGGTGGTCGGCGACGTGGCGGGCCGCCGCCAGCGGCACGACCAGCGCATCGCGCGCGCCGGCTTCGGCATTGCCGACGCTGCCGAGGGCGACACCGGTGTTCTGCTGCGCGACTGGTCGCTGCGCCGCGCGGGCGCCGCCGACGCGAGCCGCTACACGACGCGCGTGGCCAGCGAGCGCGGCGGCTTCGCGTTCGAGCTGGCGTTCGCCGCCACGCAGCCGGTGCTGCTGCAGGGCGAAGCCGGCTTTTCGCGCAAGGGCCCGAAGCCGTTCCAGGCGAGCCACTACTACAGCGAGCCGCAGCTGCGCGCCAGCGGCACGCTGACGCTCGACGGCAAACCGCTCGCGGTGCAGGGCCGGGCCTGGTTCGACCACGAATGGAGCGACCATGCGCTGGCCGACGACGCGGTCGGCTGGGACTGGATCGGCATCAACCTCGACGACGGCAGCGCGCTGACCGCGGTGCGGCACCGGCGCGCCGACGGCACGCAGTTCTACGCCGGCGGAAGCTTCCGCGCGGCGGGCGGGCCGGTGCGCAATTTCGGGCCGGACGAAGTGCGCTTCGTCGCCGGCCGCCGCTGGGCCAGCCCGGCCTCGCAGGCGAGCTACCCGGTCGAGTGGGCGGTCGAGACGCCGGCCGGCCGCTACCGGGTGCGGGCCCTGTTCGACGAACAGGAACTCGACAGTCGCGGCAGCACCGGCGGCTTCTACTGGGAAGGGCTCAGCGAGGTGAGGGACGAGTCGGGCCGCCGGGTCGGACTCGGCTACCTGGAAATGACCGGCTATGCAGGGCGGTTGAGAACGTGATGGGGCGGGCGCCGGGAATTTGTCTTTTGCCGCAAGGAGGCGGGGCACCCCACCTCCTCACGGCGCGAGCCGCTCCTTCACTTCCGAGAAAAAGACGGCGCCCGCTCTCTGAATTTCGCTGAGGGAGAAGTGCGCTGTACCGCGCGGGGAGCTGGGGGGGTTCCTCGGAGGGAAGTAAAGGAGGAGCGCCTTGATGGCCGAGAGGCTGTCAAGGCGCGGGGGACATGACCGCAGAGGAGCCCCCCAGCTCTCCGCGTCGCGCACAGCTCCGTCAGCCCGTCAGCCCGTCAGCGACCGAGGGGCCGGCATCAAAGTTTCTGCGCCTGCATGAAGTCGTCGAACGCGGCTTCGGCAAAGCGGAACCACAGCACCTGGTCGGCGCGGAACTTGTTGTAGTCCTCGTAGACCTTCTTCCACGCCGGGTTCTTGCCCGACAGCTCGGCGTAGTACTCCATCGACACCTTGAAGCAGGCTTCCATCACGTCCTTCGGGAAGCGGTGCAGCTTGGTGCCGGCGCCGACCAGCTGCTTCAGCGCGCCCGGGTTGCGGGCGTCGTACTTGGCCTGCATGTCGACGTGCGCATGCGACGACGCGGCTTCGACGATGGCCTTGTACTCCGGCGTCAGCGCGTCCCAGGCCTTGGTGTTGATGAACAGGTCGACCTGCGGGCCGCCTTCCCACCAGCCTGGGTAGTAGTAGTGCGGCGCGACCTTGTTGAAGCCGAGCTTCTGGTCGTCGTACGGGCCCACCCATTCGGCGGCGTCGATCGTGCCCTTCTCGAGCGCGGGGTAGATGTCGCCGCCCGGCAGGTTCTGCGGCACCGCGCCCAGGCGTTCGACGATGCGGCCGGCAAAGCCGCCGATGCGGAATTTCAGGCCCTTCATGTCGGCGACGGTGTTGATTTCCTTGCGGAACCAGCCGCCCATCTGCGCACCGGTGTTGCCGCCGGGGAAGTTGACGATGTTGTAGTTGCGGTAGAACTCGCGCATCAGCTTCAGGCCGTTGCCTTCGAGCATCCACGCGGTCATCTGGCGCGAGTTCAGGCCGAACGGGATCGATGCGCCGATCGCGAAGGTCTCGTCCTTGCCGAAGAAGTAGTACGGCACGGTGTGCGCCATCTCGACGGTACCGTTCTGCACGCCGTCGACCACGCCGAAGGCCGGCATGATCTCGCCGGCCGCATGCACCGAGATCTGGAACTTGCCGCCGGTCATCTCGCCGACCTTCTTCGCGAAGACTTCGCCGCCGCCGTAGATGGTGTCGAGCGATTTCGGGAAGCTGGAGGCCAGGCGCCAGCGCAGCGCCTGCTGCGCATGCACCACGGCCGGCGCGATGCCGGCGGCCAGCACGCCGGCGAGGCCGGTTTGACGGATGAAGGAACGGCGTTCCATGCGGTGTCTCCTGTGAATTGGGGTGATGCGGGCGAACCGCGGAATTCTAGAAGTCGCCCTGCGCCGCACGCTGCGGTGTTTCCCCGTCAGCGAAACTACGCACGGCGGCCCGGCCGCCTACAGGCCGGCGATCTTCATCTCGGGGATCAGCACCGAGCCGATGGTCTTGGTGCCCATCGTGTACGCATCGGCACCGACCGCGACGATGTTCTTCAGCATCTGCTTCAGGTTGCCGGCGATCGTGATCTCGTGCACCGGGTACGCGATGCGGCCGTTCTCGACCCAGAAGCCGGCGGCGCCGCGCGAGTAGTCGCCGGTCACGTAGTTCACCCCCTGCCCCATCAGCTCGATCACGAACAGCCCGCGGCCGAGCTTGCGCAGCATCTCGTCGAGGTTGTCGCCGGGCTTCGTCAGCCGGCTGGTGAAGGTGAGGTTCTGCGAACCGCCGGCATGGCCGGTGGTCTTCATGCCGAGCTTGCGCGCCGAATAGCTGGACAGGAAATAGCCCTGCACGACACCGCCGGAGACGACGTCGCGCACCCGCGTGACCACGCCTTCGTCGTCGAACGGCGCACTGCCCTTGCCGCCGCGCAGGTGCGGGTTCTCGCGCAGGTCGATGTGCGGCGCGAGCACCTCCTTGCCGAGGCTGTCGAGCAGGAAGCTGGAATTGCGGTATAGCGCGCCGCCGCTGGTGGCCTGCACGTAGCCGCCGAGCAGCCCGGTGGCGAGCGTCGATTCGAACAACACCGGCACCACGCAGGTCTTGATCTTGCGCGACTTCAGGCGCGACAGCGCGCGCTCGGCGGCGTAGCGGCCGATGGCCTCGGGGCTCGCCAGGTCGGCCGGCGAGCGCATCGAGCTGTACCAGGCGTCGCGCTGCATGTCGTCGCCGCCGCGGCCCGGCAGCGACGCGATCGGCGCCACCGACACCGAATGGCGCGAACTGGCGTAGCCGCCGCGAAAACCGCGGCTGTTGCCGGCGAAGAAGTGCGACTGCTGCGCCGACACGCCGGCGCCTTCGGAATTGGTGATGCGGCGGTCGGTGCCGATGGCCGCGGCCTCGCAGCGCTGCGCGATCTCGGCGGCGGCAGCGGCGTCGATGTCCCACGGGTGGAACAGGTCGAGGTCGCGGGTGGCGGCTTCGCCGAGGGCCAGGTCGGCATCATCGGGCAGCCCGGCGGCCGGGTCTTCGGCGGTGAAGCGGGCGATGTCGTAGGCGGCCTTCACCGTCTGCTCGAGCGCGGCCGGCGAGAAATCCGAGGTGCTGGCATTGCCGCGCCGCTGGCCGAGGTAGACGGTGACGCCGATCGACTTGTCGCGGTTGCGCTCGACGTTCTCGATCTCGCCCTTGCGCACCGACACCGACAGCCCCGCGCCTTCGGA
This sequence comes from Rhizobacter sp. SG703, assembly GCF_012275445.1. Lineage (GTDB taxonomy): Bacteria > Pseudomonadota > Gammaproteobacteria > Burkholderiales > Burkholderiaceae_C > Rhizobacter. The sequence goes on from NZ_JAAZQK010000007.1 coordinate 13,374, forward strand.
CACCTCGACCCCCATGTCGCTGGCGCCGAGCGTCTTGCCGAGCGCCAGCGCGTCTTCGACCAGTTGCTGGAAGCGCTCGCGCGAATACGCGAAACCGTGGGTGGTGAGTGCGGGCTGGGTCATGGGATTCGTGTTTTTGGCGGCCCGGCGTGGGGTGGCCCCGCGGGCGCGCAACAGAGGGCGAGGGCTATCATACCGACGCCCTTGCCCGTGCAGCCCTCGTTTCCCCTCATGGCCCCTCGAACTCCCAAGAATCACCTGCCCGACCCCGTTGCCTCCTCCGAAGGCGACGATGAATACGACGGCCCCAGCAAGACGCAGCTGAAGAAGGAGATGCACGAACTGCAGGCGCTGGGCGAGGCCTTGGCGGCCTTGCCCGAGAGCCGCATCGTCGGGCTGGCGGTCTCCGAATCGCTGATCGGCGCGGTGATGGAATACCGCCGCACCCGCTCGCACGAAGGGCGGCGCCGCCAGATGCAGTACATCGGCAAGCTGATGCGGCGCAACGATGTCGAGCCGATCCGCGAGGCCGTCCTCGCGATGCAGCTCGGCCAGGCCAAGGATTCGCTGGCGCTGCACGAGGCCGAACGCCTGCGCGCCGAACTGATCGCGAGCGACGACGCGCTGACCGCATGGACCCAGAAGCACCCCGGCAGCGACCTGCAGCAGCTGCGCAGCCTGATCCGCGCGGCCCGCAAGGATGCCGCGGTGGCGCCGGAGCAGCGCAGCGGCCGCGCGTACCGCGAGCTGTTCCAGTTCATCAAGGCGCAGACGCTGGCCGATGACGGCGCCGATGGCGCCGGAGATGGCGCGCAGGACGGTGACCGCGATGACGAATGAAGCCGCCCGCGCACCGCTCGACACGGTGCGGATCGGCCTGGTGTCGATCAGCGACCGGGCATCGAGCGGCGTCTACGAGGACAAGGGCCTGCCCGCGCTGCAGGCCTGGCTGGGCCGGGCGCTGCGCAACCCGATCGAATGGGAAACGCGGTTGATTCCCGACGAGCAGGCGCAGATCAGCGACACGCTGAAGGCGCTGGTCGACGCGAAGCACTGCCACCTCGTGCTGACCACCGGCGGCACCGGCCCGTCGCCGCGCGACGTCACGCCGGAGGCGACGCTGGCGGTGGGCGACCGCGAGATGCCCGGCTTCGGCGAGCAGATGCGCCAGATCAGCTTGCGCTTCGTGCCGACCGCGATCCTGTCGCGGCAGGTCGCGGTGCTGCGCGGCAAGGCGCTGATCATCAACCTGCCGGGGCAGCCGAAGTCGATCGCCGAAACGCTGGAAGGGCTGCCGACGGCCACGCCGCCGGCGCCGGGGATCTTCGCGGCGGTGCCGTATTGCATCGACCTGATCGGCGGGCCGTTCATCGAGACCGACGAGGCGGTGTGCCGCGCCTTCAGGCCGAAGCGCTGACGGGATTCACTTGACGAGTTGGTTCATCCGCTCGGCGTCGAAGTGCTCGGTCTTCTGGGCATCCGTCGGCACGCAATCCGGCTTCGTCGGCGACAGCTTCTCGATCGCCGCCCACAGCAGCGCGATCTGGTGCTCGTGGCCCGACGCGTTGTCGATCAGCCCCTTCATCGCCTGCGACACCGGGTCGTCGCCCTGGGTCACGCCGTAGGCGGAGAAGCCCTTCGCGTTGTCCGCCGCGGCATGCGACGGATCGTCCTTCGCGAGGATGATGCGCGCCGGATTGCCGACCGCGGTCGCGCCCGGCGGCACCGGCTTCGTCACCACCGCGCCCGATCCGACACGCGCGCCCTCGCCGACCGTGAAGCCGCCGAGCACGCAGGCGTTGGCGCCGATGATCACGCCGCGCCCGAGCGTCGGATGCCGCTTCGCGCCCTTCACCAGCGAGGTGCCGCCGAGCGTCACGCCTTGGTAGATCGTGCATTCGTCGCCGATCTCGGCCATCTCGCCGATCACGACGCCCATGCCGTGGTCGATGAAGACGCGCCGGCCGATCGTCGCGCCGGGGTGGATCTCGATGCCGGAGAAGAAGCGCCCGAGGTGCGAGATGAAACGCGCCAGCCAATGCCAACCGTGCTTCCAGCAGGCGTGCGACCAGCGGTGCATCAGCAGCGCATGCAGGCCCGGGTAACAGGTGAGGACCTCCCAGGTGCTGCGCGCGGCGGGGTCGCGCTCGAGGATGCAGGCGATGTCTTCTCGGAGGCGGTCGAACATGGGGGTGGGGTGAGACCGGGGCGGACCAGTTTATCTGGCAGCTTGAAAGTCCATGGCCGTCAGGGGCAAGCGTGCACGCCCCGGCGAATGCTCAGCCGCGCCGCTGCATCGCGCGGGCGATGCCGCGCAGCAGGTGCACCTCTTCCGCGCTGAGCCCGGCGCGGTTGATCAGCTGGTGGAGCCGCGGCATCAGCTTCTTCGGCGCTGCCGGGTCGAGGAAGCCGATGTCGGCCAGCGCCCGCTGCCAGTGGTCGAGCAGGCCCTGCACCTGTGCGCCGTCGGCCAGCGTCGGATCGGGCACGCGCGGCAGCACGTCGAAACCGCCGAGCGCCTGGCGCCAGTCGTAGGCCAGCAGCTGCACCGCCTGCGCGAGGTTCAGCGAGCCGTAGCCGGGGTGGGTCGGGATGCTGATGCAGGCGTGGCAGCGGTAGACATCGTCGTTGGCCATGCCGAAGCGCTCGGAGCCGAACACGAAGGCCACCCGGTGCTCGCTGCGCGCCAGTTCGGCGAACAGCGGCCGCGGCGCGTGGGTGGGCGGGCCGAAATCGCGCGGCGTCATCGCGGTGGCGCAGGCGTAGCTGACGCCGTCGAGCGCCTCGGCCAGGCTCGCGACGACGCGGGCGCGCACCAGCACGTCGGCCGCGCCGCTGGCCATCGCAACGGTGTCCTCGTGCACCAGCGCATCGGCGAAGCGCGGCGCGACCAGCACCAGGTCGGAGAAGCCCATCGTCTTCATCGCGCGCGCGGTGGCGCCGATGTTGCCGTAGTGGCTGGTGTTGAGCAGGATGAAGCGGGTGGGATCGGTGGGCATCGGGCGGGCAACGCCAGCCGCACGGGCCAGCGGCGAAGGCGAGCGGCTAAAATCGCGGATTATCCGCAGCGCTTCGCGCGCCGCACGCTCTTTCTCATCTTCGTCTGCCTCTTCCCACCTTCAGGGCGCCTCATGTCGCAAGCACTGCATCCCATGCTCAACGTGGCCATCAAGGCCGCACGCGCCGCCGGCGCGATCATCAACCGGGCCTCGCTCGACCTCGACCTGCTGAAGGTGAACACCAAGTCGCCGAACGACTTCGTGACCGAGGTGGACCAGATGGCCGAGCAGGCCATCATCGAGACGCTGCTGACGGCCTACCCCGGCCACGGCATCCTGGCCGAAGAGTCCGGCCGCACGCACGGTGCGAAGAACAGCGAATACGTCTGGATCATCGATCCGCTGGACGGCACCACCAACTTCATCCACGGCTTCCCGGTCTACGCGGTGTCGATCGCGCTCGCGTTCCGCGACCAGATCCAGCAGGCGGTGGTCTACGACCCGACGCGCAACGACCTGTTCTATGCGTCGAAGGGCCGCGGCGCGTTCCTGAACGACAAGCGGCTGCGCGTGTCCAAGCGCACGCGCATGCAGGACTCGCTGATCGGCACCGGCTTCCCGTTCCGCAAGGGCGACAACTTCAAGCGCTACGTGAAGATGTTCGAGGAGGTGATGCAGAACTGCGCCGGGCTGCGCCGCCCGGGTGCTGCGGCCCTTGACCTGTGCTACGTGGCGGCCGGCTTCTACGACGGCTTCTTCGAGACCGGCCTGAACCCGTGGGACATCGCCGCCGGCTCGCTGCTGATCACCGAAGCGGGCGGGCTGATCGGCAACTTCACCGGCGAAGCCGACTTCATGTACCAGCGCGAGGTGGTGGCCGGCAACCCGAAGATCTACGGGCAGATGGTCGGGATCCTGGCGCCGTACACGCGGGTGATCAAGGCGGATGACGGCGCCGCGGCAGCGGTGGCAGCCGTCGCAGACGGCGTGCCCGAGCATGCGCTGACGCCGGAGTCGGTGTTCGCTGCAACAGCCAAGCCGGTGGAGCCGGAGAAGAAGAAGGCCGTGCGGATCCGCAAGGCCGACTTGAAGGGCTGATCGGTCGCGTCAGTTCCACGCCGTCCACTTCGCGGCAGACCGGCTCGACTCCACCGTCTTCTCCATGAACTTCACCCCGCGCGCGCCATCGGCAAGCGTCGGGAAGTCGCCTTCCAGCGGGGCAAGCGCCCGCCCCTCTTCCTTCGCGAGGATCGCCTCGGCCACCCCGAGGTAGAGGTTCGCGAACGCCTCGATGAAGGCCTCCGGATGGCCGGTCGGCAGCCGCGACGCCTTCTTCGCCGCATCGCACAGCCACGGCGAGCCGCGCGTCAGCAATCTCTTCGGGCCGTCGAGCGAGGCATGCACCAGCAGGTTCGGATCCTCCTGGTGCCAGGTCAGCGACCCCTGCGTGCCGAACACCCGCAGCCGCAGGTCGTTCTCGCCGCCGATCTCGATCTGCGACGCGATCATCACGCCGCGCGCACCACCCTTGTAGCGCAGCAGCAGGTTGCCGTCGTCATCGAGCCGGCGGCCCGGCACGAAGGCGGTCAGGTCGGCGCACAGCGATTCGATCTCCAGCCCACAGACGCTCGCGACCAGGTTCTCGGCATGCGTGCCGATGTCGCCCATCGCGCCGACGATGCCGCTGCGTGCCGGGTCGACGCGCCAGTCGGCCTGCTTGTGGTCGCCGGCCTCCAGCTGCGTCGCGAGCCAGCCCTGGTTGTACTCGACGATCACCTTGCGGATCTCGCCGAGCTCGCCGCTGCGCACCATCTCGCGCGCCTGCCTCACCATCGGGTAGCCGGTGTAGTTGTGCGTGACGCCGAACACCGTGCCGCTGCGCTCGCAAGCCGCGACCAGCGCCTGCGCCTGCTCGCTGGTGTGCACCAGCGGCTTGTCGCACACCACGTGGATGCCGGCGTCGGTGAAGGCCTTCGCCACCTCGAAGTGCACATGGTTCGGCGTGACGATGCTGACGAAATCGATGCGCTCGCCACGCGGGCGTTTCAGCTCGTCGTCGAGCAGCGCCTGCCAGTTGCCGTGGTTGCGCGCGTCGGCCAGCCCGAGGTCGCGCCCCGACGCGCGCGCGCGCTCGGCATCGGCCGACAGCGCACCGGCCACCAGCTCGATCTGCCCATCCAGCGCCATCGCCTTGCGGTGCACCGCACCGATGAACGCGCCCCGGCCGCCACCGACCATCGCATATCGCAGCTTGCGCATCAGCAGCCCCTCATTTCTCGAACGACGCGTCGAACGCACGCGCCGACGGCTTGAAATCGAGCCGGCGCGAGAACGCCGCGCTCTCGGTGGCGCCGTGCACCCGGTCCATGCGGCTGTCTTCCCATTCGACGCTCAGCGGCCCGGCATAGCGGATGTCGTTCAGCGCGACGATGATCCCCTCGAAGTCGATCATGCCGCGCCCGACGCTGCGGAAGTCCCAGAAGCGCCGCGCGTCGCCGAAGCTGGTGTGGCCGCCGAACACGCCGACCGTGCCGTCGCCCTTGCCCCACCACACGTCCTTCATGTGCACGTTGAAGATGCGTGGGCCGAAGGTGCGCAGGAACTTGACGTAGTCGACGCCCTGGTACCCCAGGTGGCTCGGGTCGAAGTTGAAGCCGAAGCGCGCATGGCCCTTCACCGCGTCGATCGCGCGCTGGCTGCTCGCGACGTCGAACGCGATCTCGGTCGGGTGCACCTCGAGCGCGAAGTTCACGTCGACCTCCTCGAACATGTCGAGGATCGGCGTCCAGCGCGCCGCGAAGTCCTCGAAGCCCCGGTTCCAGAACGCCTGGTTCGTCGGCGGGAACGCATACAGCGCATGCCAGATCGACGAGCCGGTGAAGCCGGTCACCGTCTTCGCGCCGAACTTCGCGGCGGCGCGAGCGGTGTCCTGCATCTCCTTCGCGGCGCGCCGGCGCACGCCCTCAGGCTCGCCGTCGCCCCACACATGGGCCGGCAGGATCGCCTTGTGCCGCTCGTCGATCAGGTCGCACACCGCCTGGCCGGTCAGGTGGTTGCCGATCGCGAAGCACTGCAGGCCGTGCTGCTCCAGCAGCCGGCGCTTGTCGGCGACGTAGCGTTCCGACTGCAGTGCTTCCTGCACGTTGAAATGGTCGCCCCAGCAGGCGAGCTCCAGCCCGTCGTAACCCATGGCTTTCGCGAGGGGTGCCAGTTCGGCGAGCGACAGGTCGGCCCACTGGCCGGTGAACAGGGTGACGGGTCTGGCCATGGTGGTCTCCTCGAAGAAAAGTCAGAACGGAGAGTCGGGCACGTAGTACTTCGCCGCGTTGTCCTTCGTGATCAGCACCGACGGGATGATGGTGGTGGCCGGCATCGCCGCACCCTTCACGCGCGCCTCGGCCGTCATCTTCATCGCGTCGGCGATCATGCTCGGCGAGTAGGTCACGTCGGCGCTGACGATCTTGTCGCCGTCCATCACCTTCTTGATGTAGTCCTTCGAACCGGCGCCGCCGATCACGAGCTTGACGTCGCTGCGCCTGGCCTGCTCGATGGCCTTCTGCACGCCCACGGCCATGTCGTCGTCCGACGCCCACACCGCATCGATCTGCTTGAAGCGCGTCAGGTAGTCCTGCATCACCTTGAAGGCATCGTCGCGGTTCCAGTTGCCGTGCTTGGCGTCCAGCACCTTGATGTCCGGATGCGTCTTCATCACCGCGTTGAAGGCGTCGACGCGCTGGTTGTCGATCACCGTCGGGATGCCGCGCAGGATCACCACGTTGCCCTTGCCGCCCATCGCCTTGGCCATGTATTCGGCGGCCACCTTGCCGAAGCCGGGGTTGTCGCCGGCCACGTAGGCGTTCTGCGCGCTGGTGTCGGTCAGGCCGCGGTCGACCACGGTGACGTACACGCCCTTGGACTTGACCTGCGCCACCGGCTGCGTCAGCGGCGCCGACTCGAACGGCAGGATCACCAGCGTGTTGATCTTGTTCACCGTCTGCAGGTCCTGCACCTGGTTGGCCTGCTCCGAGGCCGAACCGGCGGTCTTCACGATCACCTGCAGGCCGGGGTGGGCCTTCTCGAGCTCCGCCTTGGTGCGGTTGGCCCAGTAGACGACGCCGCCGGCCCAGCCGTGCGTGGCCGCCGGGATGGACACGCCCATCACGACCTTGTCCTGGGCGAATGCGCCGGTGCCGGCCGCGAGGGCTGCGAGCGCGATGACGATGCGGGGAATGAACTTCATGGAACTTGTCTCCTGTTGTCGATCTGGTCTGGTGGAACGGGCCGTTGCGGGCCCAGGGGTATCGGGGGCTTGTGTCGTGGCACTACCCTCCTCTAGCGGCGGCCGCGCTGCAGGAACGCGACGATGATGATCACGACGCCCTGCACGGCGGCGTTCAGGTACACGCTGATGATGCTGGTGAGGTTCAGGATGTTGCTGATCACCGAGAGCAGGATCGCGCCGACCACGGTGCCGGTGATGCGGCCTTCGCCGCCCTTCAGCGCGGTGCCGCCGACGATCACCGCGGCGATCGCTTCCAGTTCCCACAGCAGCCCGGTGGTCGGCGAGGCCGAGCCCAGCCGCGGCACGTACAGCACGGTGGCCACGCCGACGCACACGCCGAGCAGCATGTAGGTCAGCACCTTGATGCGGTCGACGTTGACCGCCGCATAGCGCGCGACCTGCTCGTTCGAGCCGATCGCCTGCACGTAGCGGCCGTAGCCGGTGCGGTTCAGGATCAGCGCGCCGACCAGCGCGACCGCGGCGAACACCCAGATCGGGAACGGCACGCCGAGCAGGCTGCCGTAGTAGACCGGGCTGTAGGCGTCGGACAGCTTGCCGTCGAGCGTGATCGCGCCGCCGTTCGCCAGGTAGGTGAGGTACGCCCGGAAGATGCCCAGCGTGCCGAGCGTGACGATGAAGGGCTCGATGCGCCCCTTCGTGACGAGCAGCCCGTGCGCAAGACCGAAGACCGCGCCGAGCGCGAGCGCGAACACGATGCCGATCGCCACCGTCAGCAGCGGCGAGCCGACCTGCGCGGCGATGCCGTTCATCAGCAGGATCATGCTGCCGGCGATCAGCGCCGCCATCGAGCCGACCGACAGGTCGATGCCGCCGCCGATGATCACGAAGCACATGCCGACCGCGATGATGCCGATGAAGGCGGTGCGGGTCAGCACGTTCATCGCGTTGTCCCAGGTCGCGAAATCGCCGTTCAGCAGCGTGCCGGCGATGCACAGCAGCACCAGGCCGAGCCACGGGCCCGCCGATCGCAGGCGCACACGCCAGGCGGCCGTGACAGGCGAGGCCGGGCCGCCCCAAGCCGGCCCGGTCTCGCCCGGGGGATCGGCCGGCGTACCCGACGGACGAGGGGTCGTCATCTCAATGCGTTCCGGTGGCATGCGCAATCAACTCCTCTTCGGTCAGGTGCTCGGCCGACAGCGTGGCCTGCAGCCGGCCGGCGCGCATCACCGCGACGCGGTGGCACAGCCCGATCAGCTCGATCAGCTCGGATGAAATGACGACCACGCCGCGGCCCTGCTCGGCCAGGCGCTGGATCAGGAAATAGATGTCGCGCTTGGCGCCGACGTCGACGCCGCGCGTCGGCTCGTCGAGCACCACCACGCGCGGCTGCGGCTGCAGCACCTTCGCGATCGCGAGCTTCTGCTGGTTGCCGCCGGACAGCGACGACGCCCGGCTGCCGAGGTCGCGGGTGCGGATGCCGAAATCCGCCACCGCCTGCTGCAGCGCCCGCTCCTCGGACGCCGGGTCGAGCAGCGGATGCGTGTGGCGCGCCAGGTCCATCAGCGTCAGGTTGTCGCGCAGCGAGAGCCGCACGTGCAGGCCCTTGCCCTTGCGGTCTTCGCTGAGGTAGGTCAGGCCATGCTGCGCGGCGTCCCGGGGGCTGCGCAGCGAGTGCTGCTGGCCATTCAGCACGATGCGCCCGGCGCTGCGCGGGCGCAGCCCCAGCAGGCCTTCGAACATCTCGGTGCGGCCGGCGCCGACCAGCCCGGCGAAGCCGAGGATCTCGCCGGGGCGCACCTCGAAGCTCACGTCCTGCGCCCAGCCGGGCACGCTGAGGCCCTCGACCTTCAGCAGCGGCACCGGCGCACCGGCCACCGGCAGCTTCACCGGGAACATGTCCGACAGCTCGCGGCCGACCATCAGGTTGGCCATCTGCTGGCGCGACAGCCCGGCGGTCGGCGCCCGGGTGACGAAACGGCCGTCGCGCATCACGACGATCTCGTCGGTGATGCGCTCCACCTCGTCGAGCTTGTGCGAGATGTAGACGATGGTCACGCCGTCGGCCTTCAGCTGCGCGATCAGCGCGAACAGGCGCTGGGTTTCGCCGGGGGTCAGCGTCGCGGTCGGCTCGTCCATGATCAGCAGCCGCGCCTTGCGCGACAGCGCCTTCGCGATCTCGACCAGCTGCTTCTCGGCGACGATAAGCTCGCGCACCCGCGTGTCGGGGTCGGCCTGCAGTCCCACTTGCTGCAGCACGCGGCGCGCTTCGTCGCGCATCGCCGCATCGTCGAGCAGCCAGCCGCGGCGACGCTCGTGGCCGAGGAAGATGTTCTGCGCGATGCTCAGGTCCTCGGCCAGGTTGAACTCCTGGTGGATCAGCACGATGCCGCAGCGCTCGGCATCGCGCGAATTCGCGAATCGCTGCGGCGTGCCGTCGATGCGCAGCTCGCCGGCGCTCAAGGCTTCGTAACCCGACAGGATCTTCATCAGCGTCGACTTGCCGGCGCCGTTCTCGCCGAGCAGGCCGACGACGCGGCCCGGTTCGAGTTCGAAGCTGACGCCATGCAGCACGCGCACCGGGCCGAAGTCCTTGGTCACGTCGGCGAAATCCACGCGAAGGCTCATGCCCGCAGCCCGGATGCGAATCCGGGTCTCTGCGAATCGCCGGCATCCCGGACCGGCATCCGGGCGACGGGTGTGCGCATCGCTTCCTGCAATGCGAGGACGCCGGCGCCGATCACCCCGGTCCGCTCGCCGAGCGGCGCGTACTGGATGTCCAGGTGGCGCGTCGACAGCGCCAGCGAGCGGTGATAAACGCTCTGCCGGATCGACGCCAGCAGCAGCGGCCCGATGCCGGTGATGCCGCCGCCGATGAACACATGCGACGGGTTGAAGAAGTTGACGATGGACGCCAGCATCTGCCCGATCCGCGTGCCGGCCTTCTGCACGATGCCGTGGGCGGCGGCGTCGCCGGCCCGGCTGGCCTGGCCGACGTCGACCGGCGAGATGCTGCCCTGGGCCGCCAGCACCTGGCCCAGCAGCGCGCTCTGGCCCGACTGCGCCGCCTCGACCGCCATGCGCGAGATCGCCGGCCCGGCCGCCATCGCCTCGACGCAGCCGAGGTTGCCGCAATGGCAGCGCGGGCCGTCGGGGTCGACGCAGATGTGGCCGACGTCGCCGGCCGAACCGTCGGCCCCGCGGTAGACCTCGCCATGGCAGACGATGCCGCAGCCGATGCCGGTGCCGATCTTGACCACCAGGAAGTTCGGCAGCTGCCGGTGCAGCCGCCACAGCTCGCCGAGCGCCATCACGTTGACGTCGTTGTCGATGAAGACCGGCGCAGCGTAGTCCTCGCCCAGCACGTCGCGGATCGACAGGCCTTCCCAGCCCGGCATCAGCGGCGGGTTGACCAGCAGCCCGCTGCCGAAGGCGACCGGCCCGGGCACGCCCATGCCGATGCCGATCACGTCCTTGCGGGTCGCGCCGCAGCGCTGCAGCAGTTCGCGCAGCAGCTCGCGGATGCGCGACAGCAGCACCGCCGGGCTGGCCCGCACGTCGGCCGGCTCGGCATGGTGCGCGAGCACGCCCATGTCGGGCGACAGGATCGCCACATCGAGGCTGGTCGCGCCGAGGTCGATGCCGGCCAGCACGCCGACCGCGCGGCTCATGCGCAAGGCCTCCGGCCGGCGACCGCCGGAAGAAGCCTGCAGGCCGATCTCTTCGAGCAGCCCGCGCTCGACCAGGCCGGCGACGGCGGCGTTGGCCTTGCTTTTCGAGAAGGTCGACGCGGCGGCGAGCGCGCTGCGCGAGCTGCTGGCCGACCAGAACACGGTCTCCAGCACGGCCAGTTCACCCGGCGACAGATCGTCCCAGCGGATCACCTTGCTTGTCTCCTGTGCGGCCGTGGTCGGCCGGTCTGTGGTCGTCTTCGGACCGGAATGTCCGGGCCGAGCGCGTTGGGGCCGATGCTAAGAAGAGCACTTCGGCGCAGCAAGTGCGATCTTTGACCAAATTCAGGCCGAAGGTCCCAAGACCTTGCGCACCAGCCGCAGCAGCTCTTCCAGCGTGTTCTGCTTGCGCATCAGGGCGCGCACGCCCGCTTCGGCCGCCTGGGTGCTCAGCGCTTCGGTGATGTAGCCCGAGCTGATCACCACCGGCAGGTCGGCGCGGACCATGCCCAGCGCCTGCGCGACATCCAGGCCCGAGTAGCCGGGCATGTTGAAGTCGGTGATCACCAGGTCGAAGGCGAACGGCTGCGCGCCGATGGCGGCCACCGCCTCGTGCCCGTCGCGGAACGAGGTGACGCGATAGCCGGCCTGCCGCAGCAGCCGCTCCACCATCAGCGCGATGACCTCGTCGTCGTCGATGTAGGCCACATGCTGCCCGGCACCCTGCAAGGCCCCGGGCGCGGTGACCGGCAAGGGCTCTTCGGCCGGCGCCGCATCGGTGGTCGGCACGTAGAGGTGCATCGTCGTGCCGCGCCCGGGCTCGCTGTCGACGCGGATCGCACCGTGGTGCGCCGCGACGATGCCGTGCACCACCGACAGCCCGAGCCCGGTGCCCTGCCCGGTCGGCTTGGTCGTGAAGAAGGGTTCGAAGATGCGCGCCTGCGTGGCCGCGTCCATGCCGGAGCCGCTGTCCTGCACCCACAGGTGCGCGTAGTGGCCGGCGGCCAGCGGCGGCGTGGTGCGGGCCGCGCGCTCGGCGCCGGGCTCCACCTCATGCGGCTCCAGCCCGACCTCGATGCGCCCCGGCCGCCCGTGCAGCGCATGCCAGGCGTTGGTGCACAAGTTCATCAGCACCTGCTGCACCTGGGTGCCGTCGGCATTGGCGTGCAGCGGCTGCGGCGTCATCCGGCAGGCGAGCGACACCCCGGCTGGCAAGGTGGAGCGCAGAAGCCGGACCGATTCCTCGACCAGCGGCTGCAGCGGCTGGTTGACCAGCGCCTGCGGCTGGCGGCGGCCGAACGCGAGGATCTGCTGCACCAGGTCGCGCGCGCGCACGCTGGCCTTGTGGATCTGCTCCAGGCTCGCGAGCGCCGGGTGGCCGGCGCCGATGTCCTCGCGCGCCAGCGCGACGTTGCCGAGGATCGCCGCCAGGATGTTGTTGAAGTCGTGCGCGATGCCGCCCGCCAGCGTGCCGATCGACTCGATGCGCTGCGACTCGCGCAACTGCGCCTCGAGCGAGCGGCGCTCGCGGTCGCTGCGCCACAGCCGGCGGATCATCAGCGCCATCAGCAGGTGCAGCAGCCCCCAGGCCAGCGCGGTCAGCAGCGCCAGCCGCCGCCAGTTGGCGAGCACGTCGTCGTGGCTCAGCGCCACCGTCAGGAAGAACGGGTAGCCCTTCACGACCACGGTGCCCGAGATGCGCCGCACGCCGTCGGTGAAGGCGACGTACTCGTTGACGGTCTCCTGCTGCCCCGAGCGCACCGCCTGCAGGATCGGCTGGCCGGCCGGCATCGGCTTGTTGACCTCGGCGTCGATCTGCGGCCAGCGCAGCACCAGCTGCCCGGCGTCGGTGCGGCGCAGGAACACCGCGCCGTTGCGACCGATGTCGAGCTTGCGGAACTGCTGCTGGAAGTAGCTGAGGTCCAGCGGCGCCAGCGCCGCGCCGTAGAAGCGGCCCTGCGGGTCGCGCAGCGCGCGGGTCATCACCATCGTCGGGCGCTGGCTGACGCGGCCGGTCACGACCTCGGAGAACAGCAGGTCGGCCTGCGGATCGCGCTGGTAAGTTTCGAAGAACGACCGGTCTGCATAGTTGACCCGCGGTGCGCTGGACGAGGAGGTCACGTAACGCTGCTCGCCGCCGGCGTCGATGATGCGCAGCGCGATCAGTTCGTCGAAATCGCGCAGCATCGCATCGAGTTCGCCATTGATCGGCGGGGCGTAAGCCAGCTCGCCCTGCGGCGCGAGCGCCTCGGGCGGCACCTGCTGCGCCAACGCGCGCAGCACCGCATCGGTGCGGCGAAAGGTGCCGTCCATGCGCACCTCCAGCGTGCGGGCGTAGTTCAGCGCGGTGGTCTGGGCCGACTGGATGGCGTCCTGACGGGCCGTCCACAGCAGCCAGCCGATCAGTCCGGAGGCGGCCAGCGCCGAGCCAACCAGCACCGCAGCGAACTTGCGGCGCGGCGGATTCGGCAGGGGGTTCGCCGGCGGGGTGATGGGCATGGCATGGCTTGTAGCCCGGCGCGGCGGGCGGCGCAATCTGGGGTTTCGGCAGGGGCCCGGCCTCGAACGACTGCATTGCCGGTGGCGGTGCTCGAACTCGCGTGAAAACCGACCGGTAACGTCCTCAATTGCCCTCCAGCGATGCCGATATCCTGCGCAAGTGGACGTCCGTCAGGGGAGGCGCGTCGCCGCTGTGAAATTGTGCACACGCCTGAAAGCCGCGCTTGATCAAGAAGATTCCCGTTGGACAGTTGAGGATGGGCATGCACGTCCACGAGTTCTGCGGCTCGTGGATGGACCACCCGTTCTGGCGCTCCAAGTTCACGCTGAAATCCGACGCCGACTTCGAACGCATCAAGTCCGGCGGCGTCACCGAGCTGTGGATCGACACCGGCAAGGGCCTGGATGTCGAAGGCCTCGCGGCGACGGCAAGGGCCATCACGCAGGAAGCCGTCGCCGACGAGGTCGAGCGCGAACTGGAATTCGTCGCGTCGATGCCGATGGAATTCGACGCGCTCAACACGGGCGAGGCCGCGATGGCCAAGGCTGCCGCGCTGTACCGCCGCTCGGTCCCGAAGATCGCGTCGATGTTCGGCGAGGCCCGGCTGGGCAAGGCGATCGACGCCGGCCAGTGCGAGGAGCTCGTCGAGGAGATCTCCGAATCGGTGCTGCGCAACCCCGGCGCGCTGATCAGCGTCGCGCGGCTCAAGCGCGCCGACGAATACACCTACATGCATTCGGTGGCCGTCTGCGCGCTGATGGTCTCGCTCGGCCGCCAGCTCGGCCTGCAGGGCGAGCAGCTGAAGAAGGCCGGCCTCGCCGGCATGCTGCACGACCTGGGCAAGGCAGTGATGCCGCTCGAGGTGCTGAACAAGCCGGGCAAGCTCACCGATGCCGAGTTCGACATCATGAAGAGCCACCCCGAGCGCGGCCACGAGATGCTGCTCGAAGGCGGCAGCGCCGGCGCGGTGGTGCTCGACGTGTGCCTGCACCACCACGAGAAGGTCGACGGCAGCGGCTACCCGCACCAGCTCGCCGGCGAGCAGATCAGCCTGTTCGCGAAGATGGGCGCCGTCTGCGACGTGTACGACGCGATCACCTCGGTGCGGCCCTACAAGAGCGGCTGGGATCCGGGCGAGGCCTTGCGCCGCATGGCGCAATGGAAAGGCCACTTCGAGCCGCGCGTGTTCCAGGCCTTCGTCAAGACGGTGGGCATCTACCCGGTCGGCTCGCTGCTGCGCCTGCAGTCCGGCAAGCTCGCGGTGGTCACGGCGCAGAACGCGCAGAACCTGCTGGCCCCGAAGGTCAAGGCCTTCTTCAGCACCAAGTCCAACATGCGCATCGAGCCGATGGAGCTGGACCTGGGCAGCGCCTGGTGCCAGGACAAGGTGCTGCGCTGCGAATCGCCGGACGACTGGAAGTTCAAGGACCTCGACATCCTGGCCGGCGTGCAGCGCAACTGAGCGCGGATCGGCCGGCTACAGCGCCAGCATGTAGGCCGTCAGGGCCTCCTTCTCCTGCGGGTTCAGCCGCAGGCCGAGCACCAGGTTGAAGAACTCGACGGTGTCGTCCAGCGTCAGCAGCCGGCCGTCGTGCAGGTAGGGCGGCGAATCCTTGATGCCGCGCAGCGTGAAGGTCTTGATCGGCCCGTCCGGCACCGGCACCAGGTCGTTGCTGGCCACGCCGGTGCGGTAGAAGCGCTCCAGCTTCAGGTCGTGCATCTGCTGGTCCATGAACGCGGTCGCCGGCACATGGCATTCGGCACAGCGCGCCTTGCCGGTGAACAGCTTCTCGCCGGCCAGTTCCTGCGGCGTCGCGCGCGCCGGGTCGAGCCGGCCGGCCGCGTCGAGCTTCGGGGCCGGCGGGAAGTCGATGATGTTCTGCATCTGCGCCATCATCGCGACCTGGCTCGCGCGGTCGGGCAGGTTGACGCCCTTGCGCGCGGCACTCACGTGGTCGCCGTTGAAGTAGGCGGTGCGCTGCTCGAATTCGGTGAAATCCTCGACCGAGCGCAACGAACGCTTGGAGCCGTGGATCTGCTGGTTGAACAGCCCGCGCAGGCTGGTGGTGTCGAGCCGGAAGCGCGACGCCTGCGGCCGCAGGTCGGGCGTCAGGTGGAAGGCCGCGTTGGTGTTGAAGTTGACGTGGCAGTCCAGGCAGGTCACGCCGCGGCTCGGCGCTGCCACCTTGCGGTCCTCGGTCTGGTTGAACTCCTCCTGCGGGAACGGCGTCAGCAGCAGGCGCATGCCTTCCATCTGCACCGGCGTGACGATGCCGACGAGCGCATCGTAGTAGTTCGCCAGCGTCAGCACCTGGCCGCGCGAGACGTCGCCGAGCTCAGGGTGCGTCGTCAGGTAGATCGGCGACGGGAACTCCGGCGTCAGGTGGTCCGGCAGGTCGAAATCCACATCGAAGCGCCGCAAATCGCGTTGCTCCTGCCGCGCGATCTCGTTGATCTGGTGGTCGGGAAACACCTGGCCGCCGCTGGCCTGCTTGACGTGCGGCAGCGGCCGGAAGCCGGCCGGCAGCAGGTTGCGCTCGCGGATGTCGGCCGGGGTCATGCGCGCCAGCGAATCCCACGACTGGCCGGCCGGCAGGCGCACCCGCACGCCGTCCTGCACCGCGCGCCGGCCGCCCGACATCATCACGCCCGGCATCGGCCGGTTCGCGAGGTCGTAGCGCTGGTTCAGCAGCGCCGACTGGCGCTGCATCACCGCCGGCTTGGCCGCCTCATCGGCCGCCTTGACGGCAGAAAGCGGCTGGGTCGGCAAGGGCCGGTAGGTGGCATCCGGCGGCAGCGGGTCGGCGGCGCCGGCCTGCAAGGCGAGGGCAAACAATCCGGCGGTGGCAACCAGCCGTTCGAGTGTGGACATGGTGGGCTCCCTGTAGCGTCACGCGACGCGAGAGCGGCGGGCAATCGGTGTGCCCAGCGAACCTTCGCCGTCGCCGCACGGCACCGGCAGCGGAACGTCGATTGCCGCGTTCAGGGCAGCTCGGGTTCCAACCTCAACCACTACGCAAGGAGATCCCCATGACCCGCATTGCCGATGTGATGACGCGCAACGTGCGCACGCTGTCGCCGAGCGACAAGGTCGTGATCGCGGCGAAGCTGATGGCCGAGATGGACGTCGGCTCGCTGCCGGTGTGCGACGCCGACCGGCTCGTCGGCATCGTGACCGACCGCGACATCGTGCTGCGCGCGGTGGCGTCAGGCCGCGCCGTCGACGACACGTCGCTCGACGAGGTGATGACGCGCGACCCGCAGGCCTGCACCGAAGACCAGCCGGTCGAAGACGTGCTGGAGTCGATGCGCGACGCGCAGGTGCGCCGCATGCCGGTCGTCGACGCGGAACGTCACGTGGTCGGGCTGGTGAGCCTGGGCGACCTGGCCGTCAAGCACGACCAGGGCGAGGCCGGCGATGCGCTGGAAGGCATTTCGGAGCCCGCCGAACCGGCCACCGAGCGCGTCAAGACGACGGACCCGAATGTCCTCGCCGCGGTGCGCGAGCGCGACGATCCGGCGTCGCCGCCCGCAGCTGCTCAATGACAGCAGCTGCCCGACGCCCACAGCGCCTGGCTGCCCAGGTAGACCACCAGGTTGCCGTCGTTCTGCAGCGTCAGGTGCGCCCCCGGGTGGCCGGAGGTGTTGCTGGCCCAGAACGGCCGGTTGGCCGGGTCGTAGATCACCAGGTTGCCGTCGCCCTGCATCGCGATCTTGCCGACCGCCTTGCCGGCGGTGCCGCTGGACCACAGCGGCTGGTTGCCCTGGTACAGCACCAGGTTTCCGTCGGACTGCATCCACAGCTGGAAGCGGCCGTCGCAGGAGTTCAGCGGCCGGTTGACCGGCAGCAGCGTGTTGGCGGGCACCACGCCGCAGCCTGAGACCGGCGGCGGGGGTGGTGGCGCAGGCGGCTCGGTCGTCGACCCCGGGCCGGGGTTGGCCGGCATCGTCGCGCCGTTTGCCACCTGGCCGCTGTAGACGCGCGCCACCTCGTAGGCCAGCCGCAGGTACCAATCGCTCGGCAGGTCGCGGCCGTCGGCGTCCAGCGTCAGCCAGTAGCCCTGGTCCGGCGCCGCGCTGCGCTTGCTCGCCACCTTGAAGATCGCCGTCGATTCGTTGACCTCGTCGAACATCGCGATCTTCACCGCCACCGCGCCGGCATCGCGCGCATTGAAGGCCTGGCGCCACAGGAAGCGGCCGCCATCGCGCGGGATCTGGTTCTGCGGCGCGTTCTTCATCAGGTTGTGCCACGAGAAGCCGGGGAAGATCACCGGCAGGTACAGCTGCTTGTTCGCACGCGCCTGCGCCAGGTCCGGCTGCAGCACCTGCGCCTTCCAGTTGTCGGCGCCAGCCGCATCGCCGAACGAGCCGACAGCCCACGGCTGCACGACGTCGAGCGACGCATACACCGCGGCCCAGCCCGGATCGGCCGAGCTCGAACGTCCGCCCACCTTCCAGCCGCCCGGCACACCGCCCATCACCGTGACCTGCGCCTGCGTCTTGAACCAGTCGACGATGCGCTGCCCGAGCGCCGGCCGGTTCACATGGTTCGCGTCTCCGAAGCCCAGCCCCCACAACGAGACGATCGGTTTGCCGCCCTGCTTCAGGTAGGCCGGGCTGGCGGTCAGCTTCAGCTCGTTCGCCAGGTGCTGCCAGTCCTCCTGCAGCTTCGCCATCAGCGCGTCGTCGCTGACCTGGGTGTAGTCCATGCTCAGGTCGTACTCGATCGCGAACGTTCGGCCGTATCGTTCGGCCGCGTTGCGCAGGTTCTGCAGCACCACGTCCTTCTCGCTGCGCAGCCACGGGATGTCGCTGACGAAACGCTGCAGCAGCGCGCCGTCGATGCCGTAGCTGCGCATCCACTGGAAGTGCGTGTCGGCCGTCTCCTTCGGGTACGACGAGAACAGCCGGGCAGGCTGGCCCTGCACCGTCATGCCGGGCACAGTGCACAGCGAGGCCTGGGGCAGCCCGCCCAGGTCGGGATAGGCATCGATCGCCAGCGTGCCGGCCGACGGCGCGCCGTTCGACCAGTGCGACCAGCCGTTGCCCGGGCTGCCGTCGCCCGGGCAGCGGAACCAGGCCTGGTAGCCGACGAGGACCTTGCCGACCAGCGTCGACGAATCGACCGTCTGCGCCTGCGCCGGCGTCATCAACGGAGCCGCCAGGATGACGGATGCGGCGACCGCGCGCCAGCGTTGGAGGATGTTCATGGGCGGCAGCGTAGCCGCTCGACGTCAAAAAAGTGGAATCGTTTCCAGTCGAAACGTCTCTGACACTTCGGTCACCGGCTCAGGGCCGGTTGAAGAACTCCCACATCAGCGCGTTGGCCGACAGCGCCTGCGAAGGCGCCTCGCCGCGCGCCTTCTGCCCGCCCGGCCATGAATGGCCGCCGGTCTCGGTGACGCACAGCTCCAGCTGAGCGCCGCCGCCGCACGACGGCCAGGCCTCGCAGCGGGCGCCCGCCACCGCCAGCACCTGCTGCGGTGTCGCGGCACAGGCATCGTGGCGCGCCCAGCGCGCCATCGTGTCCGGCACCGACGCGAACTCGCCGGTCGCCGCGCGCAGCCGCGTGTTGCTGCTGTAGCCGCCGTCGAACGGCACCATCGGGTCGTTGCGTGCGTGGATGTGCAGCACCCGCACCGGCCGCGCCGGCGCGCACTGGCGCGTGTTGTCGGTGCCGGCCACCGCGGCGATCGCGCTGAACACGTCGCTTGCCTCGCAGGCGAGCCGGTAGGCCATCATCGCGCCGTTGGACATGCCGGTCGCGAAGACGCGGTGGCGGTCCACCGCCATCTGCTGCCGCAGGTTCGCGACCACCTGCCGGATGAAGCCGACATCGTCGACCTCGCGGTCGCGTGCGGTGCCGCAGCAGGTGCCCGCGTTCCAGGTCGCGAGCGTGCCGCGGCGCAGCCGGCTGAAGCCGTTCGGGAATACCAGCACCACGCCTTCGCGTTCCGACAAGCCGATCAGCCCGTAGTTCGCGTCGTCGGCCTGGTAGTCCATGCTGCCGCCGCCACCATGCAGCGCGACGATCAGCGCCTGCGGCTTCGCGGCATCGAAGCTCTTCGGCACGTGCACCCGGTAATGGCGGTCGAGTTCGCCGTGCCGGATGGTGTAGCGGTAGTCGCCCGGCGCGGCGATGCGGGCGCGCGCATCGTCCTGCGCCAGGCACAGGCTGTTGCACAACGGCAGCACCAGGGCCGCGGCGAACGCGCAAAGGCGGCGCATAGTTTCCCTTTCCGTCAACGACGGTCGCGCCGAAGCTTACGACCCTGGCTCCGGCGCGGATCGCCGCATCTGCTACGTTTCATTTCGGTTTCGTCACAGGAGAACGCCCATGCACAAGCTCTCGTCCTGCCTCGGCGCCGTCGCGCTGGTGGCCTGCGCCTCGCAACCGGCCGGCATCGCGGTGCCGTCCAACCTGGTGCCGGCCGGCGAACACGTCGTCGAACGGCTGGCCGCCCGCGGCGTGCAGATCTACGAATGCCGCAACAAGGTCGGCGGCACCGGCACCGAATGGGTGTTCGTCGCGCCCGAAGCCGACCTGCTCGACACGCAGGGCGCGCCGGCCGGCCGGCACTATGCCGGCCCGCACTGGGAGGCGGCCGATGGCAGCCGCATCATCGGCACCGTGAAGTCGCGCGCCGATGCACCGCTGGCCGGCGCGATCCCGTGGCTGCTGCTGTCGACGCGCTCGGTCGGCGGTCCGGGGCGGCTGGCGAAGATCACCAGCGTGCAGCGCGTCAACACCGCCGGCGGCGCGGTGCCGGCTGCGAGCTGCGATGCCGCCAGCCTGGGCCGCACCGAGCGGGTGCCGTACACCGCCGACTACATCCTGCTGGCGCCCTGAGGGTCGGCGAAGCTCAGGCTGAATTCGGCGCCGCCCGGCGCATTGGCGGCCGCCAGCGTCCAGCCGTGGGCCCGCGCGATCTCGCGGCAGATCGACAGCCCGAGCCCCGCGCCCTGGTGCGCGCTGCCGCTGCCGCGCCAGAAGCGCTCGAACAGCCGCGGAAGCTCGGCCGCCGGAATGCCCGGGCCGTGGTCGCGCACGCGCAAGCCCTGCGCATCGACCGCGAGCGTCACGACCGCGCCGGGCGGCGAATGCAGGATCGCGTTCTCGGCCAGGTTCTTCACCAGGATGAACAAGGCCCCGGCGTCGGCCTGCAGCCGCACCGCCGCGTCCGGCCGCTGCACCTGCAGCGCCACCGCATGGCGCCCGGCCAGCCGCTCCAGCTGCCCGGCCGCATCGGCCACGGTGCTGGCCACGTCGGTCGGCTCGAAGATGTAGTTCTGCGCCTCGCTGACCTCGGCCAGGTGCAACAGCTGGTGCACCTGGCGACCCATGAAATCCAGGTCCCTCAGCAGCAGCTCGCGGCGTTCGCCGCCCGCGTCGTCGAGCTCGACCTCGGCGCGGATCAGCACCAGCGGCGTCTTCAGCTCGTGCGCCGCCGCGGCGAGGAAATCCTGCTGCACGCGGTACCCCGTTTCGAGCCGCTGCAGCGCCTGGTTGAAGGCGTCGATCAGCGGCGACAGCTCGCGCGGCAGCCGCGTGCCGTCGAGCCGCGCCTTCAGGTTGTGCGGACCGATGCGCGCCGCCGCGGCCGACGCGGCCCGCACCGGCTCCAGCAGGCGGCGCAGCGTCAGCAGCACCACGCCGGTGAAGACGCCGACCGCGAGCACCGCGGCGACGACGCCGCCCTTCACGAAGATGCCGCCGCCGACCCGCCGCAGCACGGTTTCCAGCCGGTCGCTGCGCGCCACCTGGATCACGTAGTCCTGCCCGTCGTGGTGCACCGGCCGGTTCAGGATGTGCAGCGTGACTTCGCCGGTCGACGCGGCGCTGACGGTCTCGCCGGCGGACACCGGCTGCATCGCCAGCACCTGCGCGGCCGGCCCGTCCTCGCCGGACATCAGCACGCGCCCCAGGCCGTCGAGCACGCGGTAGCTGAAATCCTTCGGCAGGCCGTCGACCATCGCCTGGTGCTTCTCGCTCAGCACCAGGTACGCCGGGCGGCCCTGCGCATCGAAGCGCAGCCCGCGTTCGAGGTGCTGGGCGGTGTCTTCCAGCCCCTGGCGCGTCGCGTCGGCCGGGCCCTGCATCAGCAGCGCGGCCAGCACGGCACCGGCCATCAGCATCACCACCAGCAGCCCGCCGCTGGCCGCCAGCAGCAGCTGGGCCGCGAGGCTAGACGGGATCCGCAGCGCGAAGCGCATAGCCATGCCCCCTGACGTTGACGATCTCCAGCGCCGAGCCGATCGCCGGCAGCTTCTTGCGCAGCCGGTGCAGCGCGACATCGAGTGCGTTCGGCGTCACCGCCTCGTCGACGCCCCAGGCCGCGCGCTCCATCGCGCTGCGCCGCACCGTCTGCCCGGCCGCGCGCACCAGGCTGAGCATGATCTGCAGTTCGGCCGGCGGCAAGGTCACCGATTCGCCGGCGCAGCTCATGCAGCCGGCCTCGGGCCGCAGCTGCAGGTCGCCGAAGGCCGGCGACAGGCTCTGCAGCTGCGCCGGCCGGCGCATCAGCGCACGCACGCGGGCCACCAGCTCTTCCATCGCGAACGGCTTGGCCAGGTAGTCGTCGGCGCCGGCCTCCAGCCCGGCCACGCGGTCGTGCAGCGCATCGCGCGCCGTCAGCATCAGGCAGGGCACGCGCTGCCCGGCCGCGCGCAACCGGCGCACCAGGTCGAGCCCGTCGCCGTCGGGCAGGCCGCGGTCGACGATCACCGCGGCATAGTCGGCCTCGCCCAGCGCATGCCAGGCCGGCTCGATGCGCTGGAAGGCATCGACCTCGATGCCCGCGCCGGACAAGGCCTTGCCCACCAGCGCCGCCAGGCGGCTGTGGTCCTCGACCAGCACGACACGGTTCATCGACGGCAGATCCTCGTTCAGAAGCGGTAAAGGTAACCCAGCCGCACGGCCGGCAGCGTGCGGCGGTCGACCAGCGGGCTGTCCTTGATGCCCGAGCCGAGCGCGGTGGCGCTCACGTCGAGGAACACGCCGTCGCGCGGCGAGATGCCGTAGAAGGTGCGCAGGCCGAGCTCGGCATTGGTGGTCGCAGTGCCCTCGTAAGCGGGCCGCGTCGCGGTGGCTTCCTCCGGCCGCACGCCATAGTAGTAGTCGATCGCCTTCGCATCGCGCCAGACCGCGACGGCGCGCGGCGTGAACATGAAGCGCCCGGCCCGGAAGTCGTGCTCGACGCCGAAGCGCACTTCGGTGCCCTTGCTGTGCGACGACGCGTCGCCGGCCACGTCGAACGACAGCTTCGCGTACTCGGTGCGCCACTGCACGGCACCCCCGAGCCAGAAACTCGGCTTGCGCTCGGCCATGCCATTGAGGACCGGCGAGTCATCGGCCTCGTAGCCGTCGCCCAGCGCATAGCGCGCGCGCAGCGCGAACGACACCGGGCCGAGGCTCGGCAGCTTCAGGTCGGCGCCGAGGCCGAGCACGCGCACGTACTCGTTCTCGAAGCTGATCAGCGGCAGCACGCGGGTCTTGTTGTCGAAGCCGGCGTAGGCCGGGCGCTGCCAGCCGGCACCGATGCCCAGGCCCCAGCCCGACGGCGGGGGCGGGTCGCTCGGCTGCGCCCGCGCCAGCGGAGCGGTACCGAGGGCCAGGGCGGACAGCAGGAGACTGCGCAGCAGGGGAGAGTTCAGCATGGTCGGATCGCTTCAGTAGGAAAGCCGCGATGGTTCGGTCAGTCGACTTACCAGCGACTTACGCGGGCGCCCCGATACATCGTGTGACGGCGGAGCGTCTCACAGCAAGGGCCGCAGCGCCTGAGCCGCCTCGTGCAGCAGCGGCAGCAGTTGCGCCCGCATCTGCTCCGGCGTGTACGAGACCGACTGCAGCGTCATGCCGACGGCGCCCTTGCACACACCCTTGCGGTCGCGCAGCGCGGTCGCGATGCCCGACAGGCCCAGGTCGCGCTGCTGCGCGGTGATCCAGTGGTCCAGCGCGCGCGCCGCGCGCACGTGCTCGCGGAACACGTCCGCGGTGCTCACCGTGTGGGCGGTGAACGCATGGAAGTCGTGCCCGGCCAGCCAGGCTTCGAGCTCCGCATCGCCGAGCGCCGACACCATCACGATGCCCGGCGTCGCCACGTGCGCCGGCGCGCGCGCCCCGACGTGGTAGCCGATCGACACCACCCGCGGCGCATTGCTGCGCGCGACGTAGACCACCTCGTGGCCGTCGAGCACGCTGACGTTGACGGTTTCGCCGCATTGCATCGAGACCCGTTGGATGAAGGGCTGCACCAGCCGCGGCAGCCGGGCCGCGCCGATGTAGCTCTGGCCGAGCCGCAGCACGCGCGGCGCCAGCCAGAAGCGCTTGCCGTCGGTGCCGGCATAGCCGAAGTGCACCAGGCTCAGCAGGTAGCGGCGCGCCGCGGTGCGCGTCAGGCCGGTGAGCTGCGCGGCCTCGCTCGGCGTCAGGCGCGGGTGGTCGTCGTCGAAAGCCTCGATCACGCGCAGGCCCTTGCCCAGGCCGTCGATCAGGTCCTTCTTGTCGATCTGGAACGGCGTGTCGTCCATTGGCGCCTGCGGGGCCGCAGCCCGAGTTAACCCGATTTGGCGCGATCATCGCGCTGCCTGAGCGACTATCGCGCATTTTCGGGTCAGCACGCTTGTGGCCGGCCCGGCGGCTGCCTACGCTCGCGCCGATGACCCTCTCTGGCCATATCCCGGACCATATCCCGGGCCATATCCCGGGCCCCACCCCGGGCCGCATTTCCGGCAGCACGCGCGTTTTCCTGATCCTCGGCGACCCGGTGGCGCAGGTGCGCGCGCCGGAGCTGTTCAACCACTTGTTCGCCCGCCACGGCGCCGATGCGGTGCTGGTGCCGGCCCAGGTGGCGGCGGGCGATCTCGCCGGCTTCGTGCGCCACGTGCTGAAGGCCCGCAACATCGACGGCCTGTGGCTCGCGATCCCGCACAAGACCGCGATGGTCGACCTGCTGGACCGCTGCGACCGGCTCGGCCGCAGCGCCGGCGCGGTGAACGCGGTGCGGCGCGATGCCGACGGCACGCTCGAAGGCGCGCTGTTCGACGGCGTCGGCTTCACGAAGGCGCTGGCCCACTTCGGCCTGCCGGCGGCGGGCCGCAGCGCGCTGGTGGTCGGCGTCGGCGGCGGCGGCGTGGCGATCGCGACCTCGCTGGCCGCGGCCGGGGCGTCGCGCATCGCGCTGTTCGACACCGCGCCGGGCCGTGCCGCGGCGATGGCCGGGCGGCTGGCCGGCGAGTTCGGCGTCGACGTGGTGTCGCTCGCGCGACCGGACCCGGCCGGCTTCGCGCTGGTCGTCAACGCAACGCCGCTCGGTCTGCGCCCCGACGATCCGCTGCCCTTCGACACCGCGCGGACCGATGCCGGCGCGGTGGTGGTCGATATCCTGATGAAGAACCAGCCGACGCCGCTGCTGCGCGCCTGCCGCGCCCGCGGCATCGTCGCCCACCCCGGCTTCGAGATGCTGGTGCAGCAGGTGCCCGAGTACCTGTCCTTCTTCGGCTTCGACCGCATCGCGCAGGCGGTGCAGGACGACGCCTCCGAGCTGCGCGCGCTGTTCGGCGCGCCCTGATGCCCCCATTCGAAAACCAGGAGACAAGCCATGAAACCGTCCACCCGCCGCGTGCTGTTCGCCGCGATCCTCGGCACGGCCGCCTTCGCCGCGCACGCCCAGCAGACCGTCAGGCTGGCGGTGATCCAGGAGCTGTCCGGCACCGGCGCAACCGCCGGCACGAACGCGAAGAACGGCATCGAGCTCGCGGTGAAGGAGATCAACGCGGCCGGCGGCATCCTCGGGCGCAAGCTCGAGACGCTGGTCAACGACACCCAATCGAACCCCGGCATCGCGAAGGGCCTGGCCACCAAGGCGGTCGACGACGAGGTGTTCGCGGTGTTCGGCCCGACCTTCTCCGGCTCGGTGCTGGTCAGCATGGCCGAGACGCGGCGCGCCGAGGTGCCCAACTTCACCGGCGGCGAGGCCAGCTCGATCACGCAGCAGGGCAACCCGTACATCTTCCGCACCAGCTTCACGCAGGCCTCGTCGATGCCGAAGGTCGCGCGCTACATCGCGACCACGCTGAAGGCGAAGACGGTGGCGGTGATGTTCGTCAACAACGACTTCGGCAAGGGCGGGCGCGACGCCTTCGTCAAGTCGGCGGAGGCCGCCGGGCTGAAGGTGGCAGCCGACATCTCCACCGAATCGGGCCAGGTCGATTTCGCGGCGCCGGTGCTGCGCGCGAAGCAGAGCAACGCCGACCTGCTGTTCGTCTACACGAACGAGGAGGAATCGGCGCGCGCGCTGCGCGAACTGCGCAAGCAGGGCTGGAGCAAGCCGGTGATCGGCGAGACCACGCTGACCGGCCAGAAGGTGATCGACCTGGCCGGCGAGGCGGCGAACGGCGCGATCGCGCACGTCGGCCTGACGGTGGACGCGCCGACGCCGGCGATGCGCTCGTTCCGCGCGAAGTTCGAGAAGGAATACAAGTACGTCTCGGACCACAACGGCATCAAGGGCTACACCAGCGTCTACATGCTGAAGGCCGCGATCGAGAAGGTCGGCAGGTTCGACCGCGTCGCGGTCGCGAAGGCGCTGCACGGGCTGAGCATCGCGGTGGCGAAGGAGCCGGGCGTGCTGATGGACGTCAGCATCGATGCCAACGGCGACCTCGACCGCGAGAGCTTCATCGTCGAGGTGAAGAACGGCAAGCAGGAGGTCAGGGAGACCTTGCCTGCGTTGGGGAAGAAGTGACGCACGGATCCCGGATCGTCGATCCGTCATGACCGATGTCCTGCAACTCGTGCTGTCGGGCATGGCGACCGGCAGCATCTACGCGCTGGCCGCGCTCGGCTTCACGCTGCTGTGGCAGGCCTGCGGCACCATCAACTTCGCGCAGGGCGAGTTCGTGATGCTGCCGGCCTTCGCGATGCTGGGCTTCATGGGCCTGGGCCTGCCGCTGTGGGCCGGCTTCGTGCTGACCTGCGTGCTCGCGGTGGGCGTGCTCGGCTGGGCTTTCAAGCGCGGCGTCGCCGACCCGCTGCTGCGCTTCGGGCTGATGCCGGTGGTGGTCGCGACCATCGGCCTGGCGATCGCGATGCGCAACGGCGTGCGTGCCGGCTTCACCGCCGAGGCGCACCCGTTTCCGAGCCTGTTCGCCGACACGCTGTTCCACGTCGGCGGTGTCACGGTGACACTGGTCGACCTGGGCACGCTCGCGATGGCACTGGTGCTGGTGCTCGGCACCCAGGCCTTTCTTGCGAAGACGGTGACCGGCCGCGCGATGCAGGCGGTGGCCCAGAACAGCGAGAGCGCCACCGTGCTCGGCATCGACGTGCCGCGCATGGTGTTCTACACCTTCGCGATCAATGCGCTGCTGGCCTGCGCCGCGGCGCTGCTGATCACGCCGACCTACCTCGCCAAGTTCGACATGGGCGAGCCGCTGGGCACCAAGGCCTTCTTCGCGGCGATCATCGGCGGCTTCAACAACTCGCGCGGCGCGCTGCTCGGCGGCCTGATCGTCGGCGTGGCGGAGAACCTCGCGTCGGCGTATGTCTCGGCCGCCTACAAGGATGCGGTCGCGCTGGTGGTGTTCATGGGGGTGATCCTGTTCAAGCCGCAGGGGCTGCTGGGCCGCCGCGAGGAGCGCAAGGTATGAGCCCGAGCAAGGCGTTCGTGCCGCGGCTGGCGGGCCTGCTCGGCCTTGCACTGCTGGTCGCGCTGCCGCCGTTCCTGAAGAGCTACGGGCTGTACCTGCTGAGCTACTGGCTGGTGTTCGTGATCGCCACGATGGGGCTGAACCTGACCGTCGGCTACGCGGGGCAGAAGTCGCTCGGCCACGCAGCCTTCTTCGGCATCGGCGCGTACACGCTGGCGATCGTGATGAAGGCCGGCTTCAGCTTCTGGTTCGGCCTGCCGCTCGCGATGGCGGGCTGCTTCGCGGTCGGGCTCGCGCTCGGCTTCCCGGCGCTGCGGGTGCAGGCCATCTACCTGGCGTTCGCGACGCTCGGCTTCAACACCGCGGTGTGGCTGGCGATGCGCAACGAGGAAGGGCTGACCGGCGGCACCTTCGGCATCAACAACATCGCGCGGCCGTCGTTGTTCGGCTTGTCGCTGGAGCGCAGCCTGCCGTATTGCTACTTCATCCTCGGCTGCACCGTGGTGCTCGGCGCGCTGCTGTGGAAGCTGCTGCGCTCGCCGTGGGGCAAGGCCTTCACCGCGCTGCGCGACAACCCGATCCGTGCCGAAAGCCTGGGCGTGCACGTCCAGGCCTACACGCTGCTGTCGTTCGCGATCGGTGCGGCGTATGCCGGCGCGGCCGGGGCGCTGTTCGCGTCGCTGGTGCAGTTCATCGAGCCGGCGCCGTTCACCGTGGGCGCGTCGATCATGATGTACCTGATGGTGGTGGTGGGCGGTTCCGGCCGTTTCTCCGGCCCGGTGGTCGGCTCGGCGGTCGGCGTGCTGCTGCCCGAGTGGCTGCGCTTTGCACAGGGCTGGTACCTGTTCGTGTTCGGCAGCGCGGTGGTGCTGCTGATGCTGTGGCTGCCCGACGGGCTGCTGAGCCTCCCCGACCGGCTGCGGGCGCGGCGCCGGGCGCGCGAGGCGTCGGCCGCGCGCGCGGCCGCGGCGACCTCGATCGGAGCGCAGCCATGAGCGCGCCGCTGCTGAAGGTCACCGGGCTGCGCAAGTCGTATGGCGCGATCGCCGCGGTGGCCGGCGTGTCGTTCGAGGTGATGCCGGGCGAGATCTTCGGCGTGATCGGGCCGAATGGATCGGGCAAGACGACGATGTTCAACAGCGTGCTCGGGCAGATCCGGCCGGACGGCGGGCGGGTCGAGCTGAAGGGCCGGGACATCACCGGCCTGTCGCCGCTGCAGCTGAGCCGGCGCGGCGTCGGACGCACGTTCCAGACGCTGCAGGTGTTCGGCAGGATGAGCGTGCGCGACAACCTGCTGGTGGCCGCGCAGGAGCACCACGGCAGCATGGCGGGCCGGCTGTTCGCGCCGGCCGATTCCGGGCTCGGTGCGCAGGCCGATGCGTTGATCGAGAAATTCCGCCTCGGCCCCGTGGCGCAGCAATTGGCCGGCGAACTGAGCTATGGCCAGCAGAAGCTGGTCGACATCGCGATGGCTTTCATGAGCGAGCCCGACCTGGTGCTGCTCGACGAGCCGTGCGCCGGCGTCAACCCGAGCCTGGTCGGCGGCATCGGCGTGCTGCTGAAGGCGCTGAACCGCGAGCGGGGCGGCAGCTTCATCGTGATCGAGCACAACATGGATTTCGTGATGGACCTGTGCCACCGGATCCTGGTGATGGTCGAGGGGACGGTGATGGCGGTGGGCACGCCGGCGGAGATCCGGGGGAATCGGGAGGTGCTGGATGCGTACCTCGGCAACTGAGTCGCTGGTCAGATTCGAGCGGCAAACGGAAGCGACGGCATGACGGACACGGCGATCGAGTTCGAGGACGTCGTCGCCGGCTATGGCGAGTTCATGATCCTCAACCAGCTCAGCCTGCAGGCCGGGCGCGGCAGGATCACGCTGCTGCTCGGCCCGAATGGCGCCGGCAAGTCGACCGTGCTGAAGGCGCTGTTCGGCCTGCTGAAGCCGCGCCAGGGCCGCATCCGGCTCGACGGTGTGGACATCACCGGCACCACGCCGAAAGACCTGCTGTGCAGGCACGGCGTCGCCTTCGTGCCGCAGGGGCGCAACCTGTTCGGCCAGCTGACCGTGTGGCAGAACCTGGAGCTCGGCGGCATCACGCTCGGCATGAAGGCCACGCATGCGCGCATTCCCGAGGTGCTGGCGCGCTTTCCGCGCGTGCAGGCGCGCATCGGCAGCCAGGCGTCGGCGCTGTCGGGCGGCGAGCAGAAGCAGCTGGAGATCGCCCGCGCGATGCTGCTGCGGCCGCGCGTGCTGCTGATCGACGAACCGTCGATCGGGCTGTCTCCGATCGTCGTGGCCGATGTGTTCAAGCTGCTGCGCGAACTGGCGCTGCAGGGCACCACGGTGCTGATGGTCGAGCAGAACGTGAAGAGCGCGCTGAAGGTGGCCGACGAGGCGATCGCGCTCGAATCGGGCCGCCTCGTGCTGCACCGCCCGGCCGGCGAGTTGCTGGCCGATCCGCACATCGAGCGGCTGTTTCTTGGCGGTGCACAGGCGATCGATGTGCCCGCTGCCGCGGCCTGACTCACGGCATGACCGCCACGAAGATCACGGCGACGAACCACTTGAATGAACATCCGGATCGCTTGACCTCGCCGGGAAGGGAGTCAGGAGATCACTGCATTTTCGACCTGCAAAGTGGGCGTGGCGGAGCACCGCCGTCCCCGCTCTGCAGGTACGAAGCACTGCCGCCCAGCCCGCGTGACGCCCGCTAGAATCCGCAGCCCCTCGCCGTAGTTCAATGGATAGAACGGCCGCCTCCTAAGCGGCAAATACAGGTTCGATTCCTGTCGGCGGGACCAGTGCACAGTCCAGTCGACGGGCCTCCACAAAAGCCGGGGCGATTGGCGTCCCCCACGGGCTCGTTGCCCAGTTCGGTCACTCGGAGTCCGAGCTCGGCTCGGCATCCGATGAATCTGGCTCCGCTCGTGCCAATGCAGCGGCAATCCAGCCCCGTGCCGTATCAATGGAAATTGCCGTATTGGGATGGGTGAACTCGACGTCGTAGTTCCCGCCGACGTGATCCGTCTGGTTCACCGTGACGGTATAGGCCGCTGGACACCCCCATCGCAGGATGAGCGTCCGAAGCGCGTAGGCACTGCCGTCGAAGCGAACATTCCGGACGTTGCGCTTCCGGACCATCTGCACGACCTCCGCCCGTTGCACCGTTGTGCCGAATGCGGATTCGATCTGCTCGCGCTGGGCAATCATCCGCGGGCTGTGATCCAGCGGCGAATGCGGCGCCTCGGCGCGTGTTCGCCGCTGCACGTCGAGCCGCCGCTGGACGCGGTCAGGTGCGGGATCCAAGGGGTGTTTCATCGACTTGTCGCAGGTTGATGTGCCGGCGAATCTAGAAGCCCTCGCACCCCGACGCCATCAGCTCCAGGCTGAAACCCGTTGGCATGAAGTCTGAGCCAGGCTCGCAAGCCGCCCGGCGCACCACCGCTGATTCGCTTGTAGGATAAATTGCGAACGAAGTTTGCCGCATGGTAAAGTTTTGTGAACACAATCCGATCGCGATGCGACGGCAAGGCCTGAGGAGACCTGAAGATGTTCGCGAACGCCGCGCCTGGGACGTGGAGAGGGAGTTCGCTGTTCTCGCGAATCGACGATGGTGCCGGCGGGCGCTGGGCCACCGTCCGCAGGGCACTGAAGTTCTATGCCAGGCTCGCCCTGCGCCGGTCCAGTGTCGACAGCTGCATCCGTTATTTCCATGCGCTGTCGGCCGAGACCGCCCAGCAGTACCCCATCGAGCTCCATCTGAGGCCCCTTCGGCCCTACCTGTGCGCCAACCTGCCCGTGCGCAGACGGGTCGATTGCGTGGTGTGGCACTTCAACTGGCTGCACAACCATTTGCCGCCGGCGTTCTTGCGCGGCGCCCCGATCCTGCTGCCGCTGCCCGAGCCGGAGTTTCCCGGCGTCAGCCTGGTGCTGCGCCACTCCGCGTCGCAGAGCCGGGAGGGCGAGCTCAGCCTCGACCTGATGTTCACCGGACGTCGCGTCATGTCGGCGAATTTCAGCATCGTCAGCGGGTTTGTCGAAGAAGGCCTCCGACCCGGGCAGAGCGCCATGCTCGTCGGCGGCTTCCAGGGGGTTCGAGGAACCGAGCACGAGGTGCGCGAGATCGGTGCGGCGATGCAGAAGCTCAGGCCCGGCGCGCTGCTGATCTGCGCACTGCAAGGCCTGTGCGCCGGATGGGGGCTGCCGGCCCCGCTGACGGTATCGAGCAAAGGGCACGTGACGGCCCGCTATGGCCGGGCATGCAAGATCCAGCTCGACTACGACGAGGTCTGGCGCGATGCCGGTGCGAGCCGCCTCAGCGAGCGATGCTGGCGACTGCCGGCCGTCCCGCAGATCAGGCCCGAGCACGAGGTCGCGTCGAAGCACAGGGCACAGCACCGCCGACGAAGCGCGTTGAAGCAGCGCCTGTTCGAGCTGGTGCACGCCGCCGGACAAGAGGCACTCGTTCGCCCCAGCGCGCCGGCGACCGATGTCGACAGCGCCGGGCGGCGTTGAGTGACCTTCGCGTCGTAGCGGCCCTCGCCGCCATCGGTCGGGGGCGCGATGACGTCGCCGATCTCAGGCCCCGATCTGCCCGTAGGTCGGCTTCCCGCTGCGCTCGAGCCGGTGGTAGGTCGCTCCCTTGCTGCTGGTCGCCGACTCGACCTGCCTGAACGCCGCCGGCACCGTGCCGCTGCCGAAGAGCCGTTTGCCCGAGCCCAGCACCAATGGGAAGATGAACAGCCGGTACTCGTCGATCAGGTCGTTCTTCAGCAGCGTCTGCATCAGGTCGGTGCTGCCCCAGGTCTGCACGGTCTGCCCGGGCTGCTCGCGCAGCTTCCGCAGCTCGGCGACCACGTCGCCCCGGACCAGGCGGGCGTTGTTCCAGCCGACACGGTCGAGGCTGCGCGACACCACGTGCTTCGGTCGCGAATTGAGCGCGGCCGCGATCGGGTTGCCCGGATCGGTGATCTTGGGCCAATAGTTGGAGAAGATGTCGTAGGTCTTGCGGCCGAGCAGAAAGCCGTCGGCGTCCGAGAACCCCTCGGCGATCAGCCGCCCCATCACGTCGTCGGTGTAGGGGCCCTGCCAGCCGCCGTGCTCGAAGCCCCCCTCGCGGTCCTCGTCGGGGCCGCCGGGAGCCTGCATGACACCGTCCAGCGTCAGAAATGCGTTCACGATGATCTTGGGCATGAGTGTGTCCTTTGAATGTGTGCTGCCATCAATACGACGAACCACACCGACCCGGATCGACACGACCTGCCATCACGGCCCTGCGGTCTCCAGCGCGCGCTCGGGCTGCACGCCAAGCGGCAGTACGCACAGCCTGACACCGTCCAGCGCGAGCACCAGCCCCAGCTGCCCACCCACCTGCACCACGGCGCTGGCGATCGCAGCCGGCGCCGGTACGGCGTTGGCCGCGACGGCCGACATCCTCGTCGACGCACTGACGGGCGGCTGGCGCAGCACCGCCCACAGCGCCTGCGGATCGCGCAACTGCAGCGACTGCAGGTACAGGCGGAAGACCGCCTCTTCGCTCGAATCGAGCTCCGGCGCGGCGCGGCGCTTCGCTGCGGCAGCCGCCTCGCGCAGCCGCAGCAGCGCCCGCCGCAACTGCTGCCGGCTGCCCGGCTCGGACCTGCCGCCGGCCCGTGCGATCTCGGCGTGGCCGACCTCGAACACTTCGTGCAACAGCACGGCGGCACCGTCCGCCGGCGTCAGCTCGGCGGCCAGCAGCCGCAACGCACGGGCGGCCTCTTGCGAGCGCGCCGCCTCCGTCTCGGCCGACGGCGATGCGCCCGCGGTCTCGTCGTCGGCCGTCTGCGCCAGCCAGTGCTGCATCCAGTCTCGTCGCCGCAGGCGGTCGATGGCCAGGTGGCGCACCACGGTGTGCAGCCAGGCCTGTGCAACGTCGAGCTCCGGCGCGTCGGCCTCGAGCGCGCGGACGCAGGCGTCCTGCACGGCGTCCTCGGCCTCCGCCGGTCCCAGCAGGCGGGTGGCCGCACGCACCAGCCGGCGGCGGTCGGCATCGATCAGGGCCAGCTGGCGTTCGTCGTGCATCCGCGCAGCTTGCCACAGCCCGACCGCAGGCCGGTGTCACGAAAGCCGCGCCTCGTTCGTCAAGGCAGTTCAACCACCAGGACCCCTCGATGGAAACCCCCGACACCGCCACGCCCTCCAGCGCCACCGAGCCGCGCACCTCCTACCTGGAGGAAAAGGCCTTCAAGGCGCGCACCCTGCTGATCTTCGGCACCGTCACCGACGTGACGGCCGCCGACGTGACGCGCCGGCTCATCGCACTCGACGCCGACAGCGCCGACCCGATCGACGTGCTGGTGAGCTCGCCCGGCGGCCACCTGGAATCGGGCGACGCCATCCACGACATCCTGCGCTTCATCGCCGCGCCAGTGAACATGATCGGCACCGGCTGGGTCGGCAGCGCCGCCACCCACCTCTACCTGGCAGTGCCGCGCGAGCGGCGCTACTGCCTGCCCAACACGCGCTTCCTGATCCACCAGCCCAGCGGCGGCGCCGGCGGGCCGGCCACCGACATCGCGATCCAGGCCGTCGAGATCATCAAGGCCCGCGAGCGCATCGCCCGCACGATCGCGCGCGAGACCGGCAAGTCGCTCGAAGCGGTGCTGGCCGACATCGAGCGCGACCGCTGGATGTCGGCCGAGGAAGCGGTCGAGTACGGGCTGGTGTCGCGGATCATCGAGCGCAAGACCGAGCTCAGGTCCGCCTGAGGCGGGGGGCGATACGGTGGCCCTGGGGAGAACCCCCGGGCTCGTCGATCCCGTGCGCGGCTATGCTGGCCGCAAGCCGGGACCCGCCGGAACCGGCGGTCCGAGCGAGTTCACCGATGATCCTCCAAGAACCTGCATCGGATTCCGCGCCCCCGCGGCGCGGCTGGCTGGCTTCGGTGTCCCGGATCCCGGGTGGCGGCATCGCGATCGCGCTGCTGATCCGCGTGCTGCTGTTCAGCACCGTCGTCACGCTGGTGCTGACCATCCTGCAGCTGACGCTGAGCTACCGCAGCGAGCGCGCCCGCCTCGAAAGCCGCTTCGGCGAGATCGACCAGGCCAGCTCGCGCAGCCTCAGCGAAAGCCTGTGGGCCCTCGACTCCAAGCAGCTCGAGGAGCAGCTCGAAGGCATCGTGCGCCTGCCGTCGATCCGCGCCGCCGAGGTGCGCGAAACGGCGTCGTCCTCGCATGCGCTGACGGTGCTGCGCGGCGAGCGGCAGGCCAGCCAGTCGGTGGTGAAGGAGTTTCCGCTCGCCTGCTGCGGCGACCATCCGCAGGTCATCGGCGTGCTGCACATCGAAGCCACGCTGGCGGACATCTACCGCGACCTGGCGGCGCAGGCCATCGTGATCCTGCTCAGCAACGCCGCCAAGACCTTCCTGGTTGCGCTCTTCATCCTGTTCGTCGTGCACCGGCTCGCGACCCGCCACCTGCTGGACATCGTCGCGTCGATCGGCCGCGTCACGCCGCAGGCGCCGGCACCGCCGCTGCAGCTGCGCCGGCAGCGCGGCCGCGGCGACGAACTCGACCAGCTGGTCGATGCGCTGAACGCGATGCGCGAGCGGCTGGCCCAGCATGCCGCCGAACTTGCCAATGCCAATGCGCGCATGGCGATCATCCTCGACAACATCCCGGACCTCGCGTGGGTGAAGGACGCCGATGGGCGCTACGTGGCCGTCAACCGCGCGCTCGCCACCACGCTCGGGTTCGAGCACCCGTCCCAGATGCTCGGCAAGACCGACTTCGACGTGCACCCGCCGGAGCTCAGCCGCGCGTACCGACTCGACGATGCCGAGGTGATGGCATCGAGCACCAGCAAGCGCATCGAGGAGCAGCACGTGCGCGCCGACGGCAGCAGCGCGCGGGTCGAGACCGTCAAGACGGCCTTGCGTGACCGCGACGGCCGCGTGACCGGCACGGTCGGCATCGCGCGCGACATCACCGCGCGGCAGCAGGCCGAGGCCGACCGGGTGGCGCGCCGCGCCGCCGAAGCGGCCAACCAGGCCAAGAGCGATTTCCTGGCCAACATGAGCCACGAGATCCGCACGCCGATGAACGCCATCCTCGGCATGTCGTACCTGGCGCTGCAAAGCGGGCTCGACCCGCAACAGCTGAACCAGGTGCAGAAGATCCACGGAGCCGCCGAATCGCTGCTCGGGATCATCAACGACATCCTCGACTTCTCGAAGATCGAAGCCGGCAAGCTCGACATCGAGTCGATTGCGTTCGACCTCGGCGACGTGCTCGAAGGCCTGGGCCACCTGGTCGGCATGAACGCCGAAGAGAAAGGGCTGGAGCTGCTGATCGCGCTGCCGCCGAAGCTGCCGCGCGCGCTGGTGGGCGACCCGTCGCGGCTGCGCCAGGTGCTGCTGAACCTGGGCTACAACGCCGTCAAGTTCACCGAGCGCGGCGAGGTGGTCATCGCCATCGTCCTGGCCGGACGCGACGCCGAGACCATCGACCTGCGCTTCGAGGTGCGCGACACCGGCATCGGCATGACGCACGAGCAGCAGCAGCGCCTGTTCCAGCCGTTCACGCAGGGCGACGCGTCGACCAGCCGGCGCTACGGCGGCACCGGCCTGGGCCTGTCGATCAGCCGGCGCCTGGTGGAGCTGATGGGCGGCGAGATCGGCGTCAGCAGCACGACGGGCGGAGGCAGCAGCTTCCACTTCACGCTGCGTTTCGCGCTGCAGCCGCAGCAGGACGACACGCCGGCGTCGCACGAGGCGGCGCTGCGCGGCCGGCGCGCGCTGGTGGTCGACGACAACGCCTGCGCGCGCGAACTGCTGGCCGACATGTGCAGCTCGCTCGGCCTGGACATCGACACCGCCGCCGACGGCCACGCCGCCTTGCGCATGGCGCAGCAGGCGGACGCCGACGGCAAGCCGTACGACCTGGTGCTGCTCGACTGGAAGATGCCGGGGCTCGACGGCGTGGAGTGCGCGCGCCTGCTGAGCCAACAGGAAGGCCGTCGCCATGCGGCGCCGACGGTGCTGATGGTGACCGCCTTCAGCCGCGACGACGCGCAACGGCAACTCGCGCAGAAGCAGGTCCGCGTCGGCGCGCTGCTGACGAAGCCGGTCTCGCCGTCGACGCTGTTCGACGCCTGCGGCGAGGCGCTGGGCCTGGCGCTGCCCCGCGCACCGCGCGTGGCACTGCGCCAGGAGGCCTTGCATGCGCACCAGGCGCAGCTGCGCGGCGCGCGCATCCTGCTGGTGGAAGACAACCCGATCAACCGGGAGATCGCG
Organism: Rhizobacter sp. SG703; assembly: GCF_012275445.1. Lineage (GTDB taxonomy): Bacteria > Pseudomonadota > Gammaproteobacteria > Burkholderiales > Burkholderiaceae_C > Rhizobacter. The sequence continues at coordinate 49,709 of NZ_JAAZQK010000007.1, forward strand.
CTGAGCATCCTCGGCCGCGCCGACATCGTCGTCAGCGTGGCCTGCGACGGCCGGGAAGCGCTGCAGGTGCTGGCGGACCGGCAGGTCGACGGCGTGCTGATGGACTGCCAGATGCCGGTGATGGACGGCTACGAGGCCACTCGCGCGCTGCGCGGGCAGCCGCAATGGCGAGAGCTGCCGGTGATCGCGATGACGGCCAACGCGCTGGTCGGCGACCGCGACAAGGTGCTCGCGGCCGGCATGAACGACCATGTCGCGAAGCCGATCGACGTGGACCAGTTGTTCGCGACCCTCGCCCGCTGGATCCGCCCCGCGGCCGCGGCGACGGACGAGGCGCCGGCGATCGACCGCGCGGGCGGCCTCGCCGCGACGATGGGCGACGAAGACCTGTACCGGCGCCTGATGCGCATGTTCCGCGACCGCGAGACCGACTTCGTGCGGCGCTTCCGGGCCGCGCGTGCGGCTGGCGAGAGGGCCGCCGCGATGCGCATGGCGCACGACCTGAAGAATGTCGCCGGCACGCTGGCCGTGCGCCGCGTGCACCAGGCGGCGGCGGAACTCGAGCGCGCCTGCATCGACGAGATCGACGACGCGGGGATCGAGCCGCTGCTGCGCGAGGTCGAGCGGCGGCTCGACCCGGTCATGGCCGAGCTGCAGGCGCTAGGCTGAACGCGGCGGGTCAGCGTCCGCGTCTGGCGTCGTACCAGAGTTCCGCCCGGTCGGACGGCGTGCCGGGTGTCAGCAGCGGGTTGCGCAACTCGATCACGGTGCGGGTCTCGAGCTGCGCCTTGCGCAGCCATTCGCCGAAGTACTGCTGGAACAGCTTGTCGAACGAGCCGTCGGCGATCGCCTTCTCGAGGCCCGCGCGGATGTCCTGCGCGAGCCGGATGTTCTTGCGGTTCACCATGAAGTAGGCGTCGTAGAAGTAGTGCAGCGCGAGGTGCGGCTCCACTTCCAGCGTATCGGCATTGAGCGCCTGCTCTTCCCAGATCTCCATCATGCTGCGCGGGAAGTAGTCGAAGCGCTGGCCGGTGAGCATCTTGAACAGGCCCTCGTAGCGCGGCGCGGTGATCACGTCGATGCCGTTGGCGCGCAGGATCTGCGTGTCGGGCCACTCCTGCCCCTGCGCGATCCGCAGCCGCTTCAGGTCGGCCAGCGTGTCGACGCCGGCGACGCGGCCCTGGTCGCCCCTGCGGATCAGGCCCAGGCGCCAGCCGAGCAGGCCCTTGTTGATCGGGATGTAGACCGGCAGCAGGCGCGCCTCGCGCTCGGCGGAACTGGGGATCGGCCCGACATCGATGCTGCGACCAGCCTCGATCTCCAGCACCTGGCGCTCCTGGTTCATCGCGGTCTCGGCCGGCTGGGTGCGGTAGTCGGTGCCGCTCTTCGACAGCGCGAGCTGCAGCAGCTGCAGCGCGTAGTCGTAGCGGTGGTCGCCTTCGAACTCGGGCTTCGGAACGCGGACCACCTCCACCGCGGAAGCGGCCAGGTGGGCGGCGAACAGCAGGCAGGCCAACAGGCGAGACGCCATTTGCATGATCATCTCCTCGACTTGGGGGGGGCGAATCGATGATACGCCCGGCCCTCGCTCCAGCCTCACTCCGCCTGCGCGCCCCCCGCCTTCACCGCCTCCGCGCAGCGCGGGATCTCGCGCGCGCGACTCACGCGTCCGGCGCGGTCGCGATCAGCCGGACCCCGAGCCCGAACAGCACGACCCCGGCCGTGCGGTCGACCCAGGTCTTGCAGCCGAGGTAGACCTTGCGCGGCCCCTGCGACGACAGCAGCAGCGCGACGAAGGCGTACCAGCTCGCCTCGACCGCGAACACCGCGGCGACCAGCGCGATGCCGAAGCCCACCGAGTAGCTGTGCGGCAGGAAGGCCGCGAAGACGCTGCCGTAGACGATGGCCGTCTTCGGGTTGCTGAGCTGCGTGGCGAGGCCTCGCCACAGCGAGCGGCCGAACTGCCGCGGCTCGTCGGCGCCGCCGGACTGCAGCGCAAGCGGTTCGCGCGCGCCGCGGAAGATCAGGAAGCCGAGGTAGCACAGGTACAGCCCGCCGCCGAGCTTCAGCGCGACGTACAGCGTCGGCACCGCCATCAGCACCGCCTGCAGGCCGAGCAAGGCCATCGTCGCGAACGCCATGCCGCCGAGACCCATGCCGAGCGCGGCTGCGACGCCCTGCGAACGCGAGCCGGCCACCGCCATGCGCGCCACCATCACGAAACTGGGCCCCGGGCTGACGACGCCGACGGACAGCGCAGCGACGATGCCCGCCAGGGCAATGAGTTCTTGCACGATTCGGATCTCCTGTTGAAAAGAAAAGGTGGCGAGGAACCCCTCGACGCCGGATTGTCGCGGCCCGCGATAGGCCGCGGGAAGGTCAGGTCTTGCGATTGGTCAGCATCACGCCGAGCACGCTCAGCGCGCCGCCCATCCCCATCGACGCGGTGATGCCCTCGCCAAGCAGCAGCGCCGCCAGCGTGACGCCGAACACCGGCACCAGGTTGTTGAACACCACCGTGCGCGACGGGCCGATGGCCTTGACGCCGTCGCCGTACCAGACGAAGCCGAGCACGGTGCCGAACGCGCCGAGGTAGACCACCGCCGCCCAGACCGGCCAGGGCAGCTGCCGCCACGCGAGCTCGGCCAGATCGCCGGCCGACCCGAGCAGCAGGAACGACAGGCCCCACAGCGCGGCCCAGGTCGTCGCCACCAGCGGGCTCAGCCCGGCGAACGCGATGCGGCCGATCACCGTGTAGGCGGCCCAGCTGAGCACCGCGCCGAACATCAGCAGCTCGCCGGCACCGATCGATTGGCTGATGTCGTGCAACGCGGCGAGCGGGCTGCCGCGGGTGATCACGACCACGGCGCCGGTCAGCGCCAGCGCAATGCCCCACCACTGCAGCGGCCGCAGCCGCTCGCGGAACACGAGGCTCGCGGCGATGGCCGTGACGACCGGGTTCAGCGCGACGAACAGCGCGGTGCGGCCGGCCGGCATGCGCGAGAGCGCCGAGAAGAAGCACAGGTTGTAGAGAAAGATGCCGGTGAGCCCGAGCCCCGCGGTGGCCAGCGCCTGCCGCCAGCTCAGCCGGGCCAGCCCGCCGGCCGAGCGCCAGGCGAGCGGCAGCAACAGCAGCACCGCGACGCCGAAGCGCAGCACCGCCGCGACCGCTGGCGGCATCGCCTGCGCGAGCGCCTTGCCGGCGATGAAGGTGCCGCCCCAGAACAGCGCGACCATCACCAGCTTGGCGTAGACGAACGGGAGGTTCGGCTGCTCGCGCGCGGACAGAGCGTCAGCAGGAACGGGAACGGGAACGGGAACGGGAACGGGAACGGGAACGGCGGTCATGGCGGGGCGAGGGAGCGTGGTTCGGCGCGAATGCTAGTTTTCATGAGCGGTCATGGTCAAATGAGCAAACGCTCATGCCACTCGTGGAGCCGCCGATGACCTTCACCCAGCTCGAAGTCTTCGCGCTCGTCGCCGAGCTCGGCGGCTTCACCGCCGCGGCGTCGCGCCTCGGGATCACCCAGTCGGCAGCCTCGCATGCGCTGAAGGCGCTCGAGAAGGAGCTGCGCGTCTCGCTGATCTCGCGCCACCCGACGGCGCTGAAGCCGACCGAGGTCGGCCGACAGGTGCTGCTGCGCGCGCGAGAGATCCTGAACCTGGCCGAGGCGCTGAAGCAGGAGGCCGCGGCCGCCGGCGGCCTGAGCCAGGGCGTGCTGCGCATCGGCTCGTTCGGGCCGACCTCGTCGGTGCGGCTGCTGCCCGGCATCCTGGCCGAGTTCCGCAGCAGCTTTCCGGGCATCGAGGTCCGTGTCGACGAAGGCGAGGACAGCGTCGTCGCGCGCTGGATCCTCGAAGGCCGCGTCGATGTCGGCTTCGTGGTGCTGCCCGACGAGCGCTTCGACACCACGCCGCTGCTGGTCGACGAACTGATGGCGCTGGTCCCCGCGGCCCACCCGCTGTCGAAGGCGCGCAGCATCGCGCTGGCCGACTTGGTCGGCGTGCCGTTCATCCTGACGCAGGCGGGCAGTTCGTCGCTGGTCGAGAGCCGCTTCAGCGCGCTCGGGCTGCGCCCCGACATCCGCCACCGCGTCTCGCAGATGGTCACGATCCTGTCGATGGTGGACCGCGGCGAAGGCGTCTCGATCGTTGCCGAGCATGCGCTGCCCGACCGGCTCGACAGCCACTACCCGGGCGTGGTGGCGCGGCCGCTGCGGCCGGCCGCCCGCCGCCAGATCGGCCTCGCGGTGCGCAGCCTGCGGCAGGCCTCGCCGGCCGCGAAGGAGTTCCTGAGGATCGCGACCCGCGTGTGCCGACCGAAGCCGGCCGCGAAGAAGGCGTCCGGCTGACCGGGTCAGCGGCGCAGCCGCCCGGTCGAATCGACGATCGACAGGTCGACGAAATCGAGCCCGGTGTGGTCGCTCGTGCTGTAGTTGATGCGCAGGCCGCCGAGGTCGTACGCGGCCATGCCGTTCAGCGCGGCCAGCACCGAGGCGCGGTTCGGCGCGCGGCCGGCGCGGCGGATCGCCTCGACCAGCACCTTGGCGTCGGCGAACCCTTCGACCAGCGCCGGCGTGATGTTCTCGACATGTGCCGCCTTCGCGAACTCGAGCACCTCCTTGATCAGCGGCGACGAGATCGCCCGCTCGTTCGGGAACACCTGCGCGATGATCGTGCCGTGCGCGTTGGACGCCATCAGGTCGATGAAGCCCTTCGACGCGTTGTTCGACAGCGTGACGATCTGCGCCTGCAGCCCCGCTGCGCGGATCAGCGCGGTGCCGCCGGCCACCGCCTGCGCCGAGCCGACGAACAGAATCGCCTGCGGCTCGACCTTCTTCAAGGCCTCGACCGTCGATCCGAACTCCGGCTTCTGCTGGTTGAACTGGCCGGCGAACACCGGCTTGATGTGGCCGGCCTCGAAGCCGGCGTTGGCACCGGCCAGCGCATCGAGCCCCGACGAATCCTCCGGCGTCACGACGGCGATGCGGCTCACGCCGACGCCCATCAGGTGCTCGATCGCCCGCTGGGCCTCGCGCGACGACGACGCCCGCACGTTGAACACATAGGGCTGCACCGGCTTGCGCAGCACCGCGGCGCCGGTCAGCGGCGCGACCAGCGCGATCTTCGATTGCTCGAGCACCGGCAGCATCGCCTGCGTCTGCGGCGTGCCGCGGCTCAGGAACAGCGCGACCACCTTCGGGTCGGCCGCCAGCGTCTTCGCGTTCTTCGCGGCCAGCGGCGGCTGGAACTGGTCGTCCAGCGACACCAGTTCGAGGCGCTGGCCGTCGATGCCGCCACGGCTGTTGATGGTGTCGAAGTAGAGGGTCGCGCCCGCCGTCATGTCCCGCACGCCGGCGGCGACCGGGCCGGTGAAGCCGGCCGTCTGGCCGATCTTGATCTGGGCGTGGACCGGTGCCAACGCCATCAAGCTGGCGGTCAACGCCAGCACACTCTTCCACATGTGCATTCAAGCTCCCTTGGAGTGGAAAGGCTCCACTTGTCGTACAAGTCTAGAGATCCAAATCACGAATCCAGGGCGTCCACACCGGCATTCAGTGGGAAAAATCACGGTTCGACGAGGCGGGTCATCGCTTGACATTGCCACCGTGGAAGCCCCTAGACTCGCGGCCAGCCTGAATACCCACCTGCCTTGAGAACCGCCCGCGCCCTCCTCTTGATCGTCCTTGCGCTGCTGATGCCCCTGCGGGCCGCGGTCGCGGGGGCGATGCTGTGCCCGACGGGGGGCGACGCGGTGTCCCACCAACAGCACGAGCCGCATCCCGACAGGTACGACGACTCGGCTGCCGCGCAGGCGCATCACGAGGGCATGCACCACGACGCCGCACCACCGTCCCCCGCGTCCCACGCGCACGACGGCGGCTGCAACCTCTGCGCGAGCTTCTGCTCGATGACCCCGCTGCCCAGCAGCGCGCCGACGGTCGAGCCGTCGATGCTCGCGGCCACGGTGAGCTTCCCGGCGCTGCGCGCGCCGGCCCCCAGCTTCCAGTCCGACGGCCCCGACCGTCCTCCCCGAAGCCGCTGACCCCACCGGGGCCCGTCGACCGGGCCCGAGGGTGCCTGCGCGTCCGCCGCGCAGGCTGTTGCCGACCCCGCCTTGCGGGCGCCGGCGATTCAAACGACTTCGAACCATGAACCTGAACCTGTCGAAGGTGGCCGGCGCCTTGTCGCTGCTGGCGCTGACCGGCTGCGCGTCCTTCTCGCCCGACGGCGGCTTCGACCGCGTCGCGTCGCTGACGCGCGAGCGCACCGGCATCGCACCGATCGCGCCGCGCGACGCCGGCGCGTCCGACGCGGCACGCACCCGCACCACCGAACTGCTGCAACACCCGCTGACGCCCGACGCCGCCGTCGAGATCGCACTGCTGAACCACCGCGGCCTGCGCGCGAGCTTCGCCGAGCTCGGCATCGCCGAGGCCGACCTCGTGCGCGCCGGCCGCCTGCACAACCCCTCGCTGCGCTTCGGCCGGTTGGCCGGCGGCGGCAGCGTCGAGATCGACCGCGCGGTGATCTTCGACGTGCTGGGGCTGCTGTCGATGCCGACTGCGTCGCGCATCGAGCGCGATCGCTTCGAGATCGCCCAGTTGCAGGCCGCCGCCGACGCGGTGAGCCTGGCCGCCGAAACGCGGCGCGCGTTCTTCGACGCGGTCGCCGCGCAGCAGTTGCTGGGCTATGCCGGGCAGGTGAAGGAGGCCGCCGACGCGTCGGGCGAACTCGCCCGACGCATGCGGGCAGTCGGCAACTTCAGCGGCCTGGAGCAGATGCGCGAGCAGGCGTTCGAGGCCGACGCGCTGGCGCAATGGCTGCGCGCGCGCCACCAGGCAGTGGCCGGGCGCGAGCGCCTGGCGCGCGCGCTCGGCCTGGCCGACGACCTGCCGCCGTTCACGCTGCCCGAGCGCCTGCCCGAGCTGCCAGCCGCGCCGATCGACGCCCGCAACGCCGAGCAGGCGGCGATGGACAAGCGCCTCGACCTGCTGATGGCCCGGCGCGGCGCCGAATCGACCGCCGCCTCGCTCGGCCTGACGAAGACGACGCGTTTCATCAACGTGCTCGACGTCGGCTACCAGAACCAGAGCAGCCGCAGCGACGCCGGTGGCGAGCCGCGTCGCAACGGCTACGAGATCGAGTTCGAGCTGCCGCTGTTCGATGCCGGCAGCACCCGCGTCGCGCGCGCCGAGGCCACCTACCGGCAGTCGGTCGACCGCGTCGCGCAGCTCGCGCTGCAGGCCCGCTCGGAGGTGCGCGAATCGCACTCCGCCTACCTCAGTGCCTACGCACTGGCGAAGCACTACCGCGACGAGGTGGTGCCGCTGCGCAAGCGCATCTCCGACGAACAGATGCTTCGCTACAACGGCATGCTCGGCAGCGTGTTCGAGTTGCTGGCCGATGCGCGCGAGCAGATCGCCGGCGTGACCGGCGCGGTCGAGTCGTTGCGCGACCACTGGATCGCCGAAACCTCATTGCAGACGGCGATCGCCGGACGGAGCCAGCCATGACCCAACGCAGAAACTTCTTCAAGGCCGCCGGCGCGACGCTGCTCGGCGCCGCCACCGTCAGCCGCGTCGGCGCGGCCTCGCTGCCCGAGGCGGTCACGCAGACGAGCGCGACGCTGCAAGCGCCGCCGCCACCGCCCACCGGCCGGCCGTTCAACCCGATCGTCACGCTCAACGGCTGGTCGCTGCCGTGGCGCATGAAGGACGGCGTCAAGGAGTTCCACCTGCTGGCCGAGCCGGTGGTGCGCGAGATCGCCCCCGGCATGAAGGCCAACCTGTGGGGCTACAACGGCCAGAGCCCGGGGCCGACGATCGAGGCGGTCGAAGGCGACCGGGTGCGCATCTTCGTGACCAACAAGCTGCCCGAGGTCACCAGCGTGCACTGGCACGGCATCCTGCTGCCGTCGGGCATGGACGGTGTGACGGGGCTGACCCAGCCGCCGATCGCGGTCGGCAAGACCTTCGTCTACGAATTCGTGCTGCAGCGCTCGGGCACCTTCATGTACCACCCGCATGCCGACGAGATGACGCAGATGGCGATGGGGATGATGGGCCTGTTCATCGTCCACCCGAAGGACCCGCGGCAGCTGCGCGTCGACCGCGACTACGGCTTCATCCTGAACGCCTACGACGTGGAGCCGGGGGCCGCGACGCCGCGCGTGAACACGATGCTCGACTTCAACCTGTGGACCTGGAACAGCCGGGCGTTCCCCGGCATCGATCCGATCGTCGCGCGCACCGGCGAGCGGGTGCGCATCCGCGTCGGCAACCTGACGATGACCAACCACCCGATCCACATGCACGGCCCGCACTTCGAAGTGGTCGGCACCGACGGCGGCTGGGTGCCGAAAACGGCGCGCTGGCCGGAGGTGACGACCGACATCGGCGTCGGCCAGATGCGTGCCTTCGAGTTCGATGCCGTGGCCGGCGACTGGGCGATCCATTGCCACAAGTCGCACCACACGATGAACGCGATGGGGCACGCGGTGCCGACGATGATCGGTGTCGACCACCGCGAGGTGGCGCAGAAGATCGCGAACCTGGTGCCCGACTACATGGTGATGGGCGACAAGGGCATGCACGACATGGCGGTGATGGAGATGCCGCTGCCCGACAACACGCTGCCGATGATGACCGGCACCGGCCCGTTCGGCCCGGTCGGCATGGGCGGCATGTTCAGCGTGGTGAAGGTGCGCGACGACCTGCCGCGCGGCGATCACCGCGACCCCGGGCCGTACCGGCACCCGCCAGGGACGCTGGCGCACGAGTACGGCGGCGAGCCCGGGGCCCCGGCGCGCGCGCCGGCGGCGCAACCCGATGCCGGCACGCTGCAGGTGCGCAAGCCGCAAGGCCATGCAGGCCATTGAAACCCGACCCGATACGACACGACACACGAAAGGACCTGAACCATGAACACCCGCTTCCCGATGACCCTGAGGACACCGATGACCCTGACGACCCTGCTGGCCCTGGCGGCCGCCGCACTGGCGCTGCACGCGGCTCCCGCATCGGCCCACGGCGATGAAGACCATGCCGCGCCGCGCCGCTACGACGCCGCCAAGGTCGAGGAGACCCCGTTCGGCCACGAAGGCAACCCGGCGAACGTGCGCCGCGTGATCCCGCTCGGCATGAGCGATGCGATGCGCTTCACGCCGGCCGACATCACCGTGCAGCGCGGCGAGACGGTGAAGTTCGTCGTGCGCAACGACGGCAAGCTGCTGCACGAGATGGTGCTGGGCACGCCGGCCGACCTGAAGGCCCACGCGGCGCTGATGCAGAAGTTTCCGGAGATGGAGCACGCGAGCCCGAACATGGCGCATGTGAAGCCCGGCGCCAGCGGCGAGATCGTCTGGCAGTTCACGAAGGCCGGCGACTTCCAGTTCGCCTGCCTGCAGCCCGGGCACTTCGAGGCCGGCATGCTGGGCCGGGTGCTGGTGGCCGGCGACGCGCCCGCGATGACGCAGGGCGAGGTGCGCCGCATCGACAAGGCCCAGGGCAAGCTCACGCTGCGGCACGGGCCGATCGCCAACCTCGAGATGCCGGGCATGACGATGGTGTTCAAGGTGTCGGACCCGCGGCTGCTCGAGAACCTTCGCGAAGGCGACACCGTGCGCTTCAGCGCCGAGCGGGTGAACGGGGCGATCGCCGTGACGGCGATCGAGCCCGCCGCGAGCGCCGCCCGGTGAAGGCCGGCGCGCGGGCGGACGCCATCGGTCAGCGCGTCGAGGCGACGCCGCCGTCCGACCGGCCCGACGCCGCGGCCAGGCACAGCAGCCCGAGCGTCGCGCTGCACTCCTCGGCCGTCGCGATGCACTCCAGCCCTTCGCGCTCGACATGCGCCGGCAGTTGCAGCCACGCGGCCGGCGCCTCCAGCATCACCTGCGCGCGCTCGGTGCGGACCCAGCCGGCGTCGGCCAGCTGGCCGAGGTAGATCCAGGTCTGCCGCCGCGACAGCCCGGCCAGCTGCCCCATGAAGGCCTGCGACACCGGCAGCCCGATGTGCAGCCCGCGGGCGCGCGCCTGCGCCGGCGCGAAGGCCGCCGCAAAGGTCGCCAGCACGTTCACCAGCCGCTGGAAGCCGCTGCCGGCGAGCCGCAGCGCGAGCTGCTCCTGCATGCGCAGCGCGGTCGCGGAATGCAGGCGGCCGATGTCGTCGCCCGGCCCGCGGTCGCCGGCATCGCGCGCGGCCCGCACCGTGGCCGCCGGCACCTTGACGGCCACGACATCGATCAGTGCCGTCACGTCATACAGCGCGCGGTCCTGCCCGAGCGGCGAGCCCCAGCCGATCACGTCGCCGCCCCACAGCACCGCGACGCCGACCTCGGTGCCCGCGGCCACGCGGATGTGCAGGCTGACCGCCCCCTGGCGGATCGCCATCCAGTCGGCCAGCTCGCCGCCGGCCCGCACGATGGCCTGCCCGCGGCGGAAGACCTGCTCCACCGCATCGTCGATCCAGTGCGCCGGCATCACCACACCGCGAGCGTCTTGGCCATCACGCGCTGCAACCAGCTGCGCGAAGCCGCCTCGGACACATCGCCGCTGCCGGCGCTCTCCAGCGCAGCATTGGCCACGTCGCGCGAGCTGACGATGTTGCCCAGCCGGATGTCCTGCGGGTTCACGATGCCGGAGAAGCGCAGCGCGCTCGCACCGCCGTTCACGCCGATGCGGCGCTCGCCGGCCACCACCAGGTGGCCGTTGGGCAGCACGTTGATCACCGAGACGGTGAGCTGCGCGCTGAACTCGGTCGCGACCTCGGTGCTGCCGCTGCCCTTGAACGAATCGCTGCTGCCGGCGTTCGCGTCGACGTTCAGGATCTTGTCGAACAGGCCGCCGTTTTTATCTCCATTGCCCGGACCTTTGACCGCCTGCTTGTTGTCGCGGCTGGTGTCGGTCGCGCGCTTCTGCGAGGCCTTCAGGCTTTCGGCGATGTCGACCTTCATCGTGTCGCCCACCGCCTGCGGCCGGCGCTCGCCGGAGAACAGCGAGGCCGCTTCGAGCTGCGGCTGCCAGATCGCGCCATTGCTGCGGCGCTCGATGAACATCGGCGCCAGCGGCGGCGCGGCGCTGACCGGTCCGGGCACCAGGCTGGGCGGCGGGCTCGCGCAGGCCGCCAGCGCCAGCATCAGCATCAGCACACCGGCCGCTGCCGCACCACGTACCGCGTACTTCGGGGGTTTCATTCGAATCCTTGGATGAGCGCCCGCACCACCGGTGCGAGCTTGGTTCTTGTCGTGGCCCACTTGCTGGCGCCGAAGCCGGCGTCGTCGACGCGGTAGCCGCTGCTCGCGAGCAGCGCGCCGCCCGATCGCTGCAGGCTCATCGACGCCGCGCTGAGGTACGGCCGGGTCGTGTCGCCGAACGGCGGCGTGTCCCAGTCGACCGTGGCGGCGTAGCGCAGCCAGACCTCGCAGTCGTCGGCACCGGTAGCCGCACCGGCACCGGCCTCGTAGACGCGGCTCGCGACGCCGATGCTGCGCAGCTCCGCCTGCAGCGCCGGCACCAGGTCGGGCAGCGGCGCGTTGCGGTTGAACTCGATGCACAGCCGCTTCACCGGCGCATCGCCGTAGTGCACGGTGTCGCTCGCATGCGACGGCGAGCGGCCGATCGCATGCGCGGTCGCGCTGCCGGTCGCCTTCACCAGCTCCCAGGTCGGCGCCGGGCTCAGCAGCGAGCAGCCGGCCAGGCCGCTGCAGGCCGCCGCCACCGCGACGGCGAATCGGTTCGGCAGACGTGTCGACACCGCGGCCTCAGGCGATCTCATCGATGCGGCCGGCCAGGTCGAGCCCGGCCTGCGTCGCATAGCCCGCAGCCGCCTGGGCCACGTCGGCGACCAGCCCGTCGGGCTCGCCGAGCACGGCCAGCGCGACGTGGGCGGCCACCCGCGCCGCATCGGCCATGTCGGGCGTGTCGTCGTCGGCACGCGCCCGGCCGGCGTCGCTGAGCGACACCAGCGTGCTGCTGGCGTCGCCGGGCGATGCCGGCGATGGCGGGTGGGCTGCGGCGCCGTGTGCACCGTGCGGTGCCGCGGCCGGGGCCGATGCATGCGCGGCAGGCGCACCGGCGCCGATCGAAGCGGTGTGTTCCATGGGGTCTCCCTCGCGAATTCGCCCGGCGCGGTCTGGGCCGCCGCCGGGCCGGATGCCGGGTGTCAGGCCGCCGGGCGCGGCGTGGTCGTCGCGGCCAGCGACAGCGTCGACAGCTGGCTCGCGAGGTCCGGCTTCGGCGGCGCCGCCGGTGCGGGCTCGGACCCATCGGGCGCCGCAGCCGAAGTGGCTGCAGGCTTCAGGCTGGAACCGAATCCACCCGGTGCCGCGGCCGGCGGGTTGGCGGCCTTCGGGAGTGCAGGGGTCGGCAGGTTGCCGGCGGGGCGGGCGATGTGCATGGTGCGGGGTGTGCGGGTTGCGATGAGTGAATTGTTCTCATCGCCCGCCGGGCCGATCGCCGGAAAAGCATGTCGCGCGGTGACCGCGGCGGGCGCTGGGTGATGGATGTCACCGAGGGCTCGGCGGCGGCGGGGCGGGACGGGGCAGCGGTCATGGTGCGGTGTCATTGCCACAGCCCTGGGGTCACGGCCCCATTCGTGCCACGATGTCCGACCGCAACCACCGGAGCGACCCATGAGCGACAACACCCCGCCCGACCTGCAGGCCGGCATCCCGCTCGAACGGATCGCCGACGGTGCGATGCTCGCCGGCCGGATCGACGGCGAAGACGCGCTGCTGGTGCGCCAGGGCGATGCGGTCTACGCGATCGGCGCGCAGTGCAGCCACTACCACGCGGCGCTGGCCGACGGCCTGCTCGACGGGCACGTGCTGCACTGCCCGATGCACCATGCGCAGTTCGACATCCGCAGCGGCACGGCGCTCTGTGCGCCGGCGCTCGACGACCTGCCGTGCTGGCGCGTCGAGCAGCAAGGCGGCCAGGTGTTCGCGCGCGAGCGCATCGTCGCCGCGCCGCGGTCTCGCCGGCAGGCACCGTCGGACGCGCTCGACGACGTGGTCATCGTCGGCGGCGGCGCGGCCGGCCTGGCCGCCGCCGACACGCTGCGCCGCGAGGGCTACGACGGCCGGCTCGCGATCGTCAGCGCCGATGCCGACCCGCCGGTCGACCGGCCGAACCTGTCGAAGGACTTCCTCGCCGGCACGGCCGAGGCTGACTGGATGCCGCTGCGGCCGGACAGCTGGTACGCCGAGCGCCGCATCGAGCTGCTGCTGGGCACGCGGGTCGACGCGATCGACGTGGCCGCGCGCCGGCTGCAACTGGCCGGCGGCGCGACGCGGCCGTTCGGCGCGCTGCTGCTCGCCACCGGCGCCGACCCGGTGCGCCTCGACGTGCCCGGTGCCGCGCCCGGCCAGGTGCTGCGCCTGCGCAGCTTCGCCGACAGCCGCGCGATCGTCGCGCGGGCGGCGTCGGCCCGCTCGGCGCTGGTGATCGGCGCGAGCTTCATCGGCCTCGAGGTCGCGGCGTCGCTGCGCACGCGCGGGCTGGCGGTGCACGTCGTCGCGCCCGATGCGGTGCCGATGCAGCGCGTGCTCGGCCCGGACCTCGGCGCCTTCGTGCGCGACCTGCATGCCTCGCACGGCGTGGTGTTCCACCTCGGCACGACGCTGGACCGACTCGACGGCACGCAGGCCCGGCTGGCCGACGGCACGGTGCTCGCGGCCGACCTGGTAGTCGCCGGCGTCGGTGTGCGGCCGGCGCTCGCGCTGGCCGAGCAGGCCGGGCTCGCCGTCGACCGCGGCGTCAGCGTCGACGCCTGGCTGCAGACCAGCGCGCCGGGCATCTTCGCGGCCGGCGACATCGCGCGCTGGCCCGACCCGCATTCGGGCGAGCGCATCCGCGTCGAGCACTGGACGCTGGCCGAGCGCCAGGGCCAGGTCGCCGCGCTGAACATGCTCGGCCGGCGTCGCGCCTTCGACATCAGCCCGTTCTTCTGGAGCCAGCACTACGACGTGACGCTGCAGTACGTCGGCCATGCCGAACGCTGGGATGCGATCGAGATCGACGGCTCGCTCGCGCAACACGACTGCAGCGTGCGCTACCGCCTGGGCGGCCGGGTGCTCGCGGTCGTGACGATCGGGCGGGACCTGGAAAGCCTGCGCGCCGAGCGCGCACTGGAGGCCGACCGGGTGCCGGTGGGCTGAAGCGCGTCGAGCGCTACTCGTGGTCGGCCGTCGTGCCGCCGGCCGCATGGCGCAGTCCGTCGAGCGCCGGCTGCACGACCGCCGCATCGGACTCTTCGGCGAACACCGCATAGGCCGGGTACAGGAACTCCGGCGCGCCCTTCACGCGGTGCAGCCGGCCGTTGTCGAGGTGCTTGCGCACGACCGCCTGCCGGAAGTAGCCGGACCCGCCGTTGGCCAGCACGAACTCGCGGCCCAGCGGGCCGAGCCCGGCCGACACCGCCGCATGGCCGAGCTGCGGGAAGGCCAGGCTGTGCTGCTGCGCGAACTCCGGGCCCCAGTCGACGTAGACGTAATCGGCCGGGTCGAGCTTGCGCGCCCGCTTGGTCGTGGGTTCGTGCGTGGTGACCAGCACCAGCTTCTCCTCGATCAGCAACTCGATGCGCAGGCCGGGGCGGCGCTGCGGCGCATAGACGACGGCGATGTCGAGCATGCCGGACGCCACGCGGTCCATCAGCTCGCCGGCGACGCCGACCTCGGTGCGCAGCGCGAGGTGCGGCGCCGCGTTGCGCATCCACAGCAGCCAGTCGAGCAGCAGCGGATCCCACAGGCTCATCTCGCAGCCGATCGTCAGCACCGATTCATGGCCGGCCGGCACCGCCACCTGGTGGCGCGCCCGCTCCCACACCTGCACCATCATCGACGCGTGGCGCACGAAGCGCTCGCCGGCCGGCGTCAGCGACGCGCCGGCCTTGCTGCGCACGAACAAGGTGGCGCCGACCGCTTCCTCGAGCGCCTTCACGCGCGCGCTGACCGCCGTCTGCGTGACATGCAGGCGCTCGGCGGCCCGCACGAAGCTGCCGGTGTCGACGATGTCGAGAAACGTGCGTGCCAGCGTGACGTCCACGGGGCCTCCGGTGCCTGCCTTGAATGCAAGATTATTGCTTTTATCGGCCAATAAAGATCGCTTTACCAGCGATCAATCAACGACCACCATCGGAACTGCTTGAACCACAGGAGTCCACGATGAACGAACGCTCTTCAACCGCGACGCCGCGGCCCGCCACGCAACGCCCGCAAGCCGCATCCGCATCGCGCAGCGATGCCCCGCAACGCGCTCCCGGCCTCCAACGCAGCCCGCCCGCGACCGCGAAGAGCCGCAGCGAGGCGCGCCACGCGACCCGCGTGGCGGCCGAGAACGAGGTGCTGATCGTCGGCGTCTGAGCGCCGTCGCCAAGCCCTTCAGCCCGCCACGGCCTGCGGCAGTTTCGCGATCACCTTGATCTCGAACTGGAAGCCGTAAAGCCAGGTGACCCCGACGCCGGTGAGCGTCGGATGGGGTGCGTCGCCCCAGTACTCCGGCACGATCTTCCAGACCGTCTCGAAGGTCGACTCCGGGTCGACGAGGAAGACCGTCACGTCGACCACGTCGTCGAACGTGCAGCCGGCTGCCGCCAGCACCGCATTCAGGTTCTCGAAGGCGAGCCGCGCCTGGGCCTGCAGGTCCGGTTCGGGCGAGCCGTCGGGCCGGCTGCCGACCTGCCCCGACACGAACAGGAAGCCGCCGGAGCGGATCGCCGGCGAATAGCGATTCCTGTCATACAGCGCCTGCCGCCCGGCCGGGAAAACCACATCACGTTGGCCCATCGTTTCCGTCCTTGAAGGGTCGAAGCCGACCCGTTTGATTGCGATGCAGGGACTCTAGGGAGCCGTGCCGCGCGGATCAACGAGGTCCGTCGACAATCACTGTTTGCGCAAGGCAAACAATCGACTTTCCCGGGAGGCGCCGCGATGGACCGTTTCGACGCAATGCAGGCCTTCGCCCGCGTGGTGGAGGCCGGCAGCTTCACGAAAGCGGCCGAGACGCTGCACCTGAGCAAGACCAGCGTGACGCAACTGGTGCAGCAGCTGGAGGCGCGGCTGCGTGTCAGGCTGCTGAACCGCACGACGCGCAAGGTCAACGTCACCGCCGACGGCGCGGCCTACTACGAGCACGTGCTGCGCCTGCTGGCCGACATGGACGACGCCGAGACCAGCCTGTCTGGCGCCGCGGCGGCGCCGCGCGGCCGCCTGCGGGTCGACGTGCCGAGCCCGCTGGCCCGCTTGATCCTGGTGCCGGCGCTGCCGGCCTTCCACGCGCGCTATCCCGAGATCCAGCTCGACCTGGGCGTCAGCGACCGCATCGTGGACCTGATCGGCGAGAAGGTCGATTGCGTCGTGCGCGGCGGCGAGCTGACCGACCTGTCGCTGGTGGCCCGACGCATCGGCGACCTGCGGCTGGGCGCCTGCGCGGCGCCGGGCTACCTGGCGCGCGCCGGCACGCCGACGCACCCGCGCGAGCTCGAAGACACGCACCACCGCATCGTCGGCTACAAGGGATCGCGCGCCGGCAAGGTCGTGCCGTACGCGATGCAGCGCGATGGCGAGCACATCGTGGTGACCGGCCGCTACGTGGTCGCGGTGGACGACGGCAATGCCTATCTCGCAGCCGGCCTCGCCGGCCTGGGCGTGCTCTGGCTGCCGCACTACATGTCGCAGTCCCACCTGGCACGCGGCGAACTGCTGCCGCTGTTCGAGGACTGGCGCTTCGACCCGATGCCGCTCCATATCGCGTTCCCGCCGAACCGCCACGTGAGCGCCAAGCTGCGGGTGTTCATCGACTGGATCGCCGAGCTGATGGCGCAGCACGCCCCGGTGGGGGTGCGGGACGCGTGACGCGTGACGAGACCAGAGCCCCATCGGCAACCTTGGGGATGGTCAACCGGCCGCCGCGCTTCAGAATGGGCCGATCCTGTGAGTCGTCCGGGCTTGAAGACTCAACCGCATGGGCAACCCCTACGACGATGTCGTTTACCGCTGCAGTCCGATCGAGTGGACCGCACCGGAACGCCTGTCGTTGTCCTCGATGCTGCACGGCGGCCCGCGCGCACCGTCGAACCGGTGCGACGTGCTCGAACTCGGCTGCGGCGATGGCGGCAACCTGCTGCCGATGGCCTTCCACCGCCCGCGTTCGACCTTCGTCGGCGTCGACGGCGCCGCGAGCCAGGTCGGCGTGGCGCGCGACACGGCGGCGCGCCTGGGCATTCGCAATGTCCGGTTCATCCATGCCGATTTCAGGCAGGCCAGCGACCGGATCGAAGGCCGGTTCGACTACGTGATCGGCCACGGGGTGTTCTCGTGGATCGACGACGAGGCGCGCGACCGGTTGCTCGACATCGCGCAGCGATGCCTGCGCGAGAACGGGCTCCTCTACCTGAACTACAACACGCTGCCCGGGTGGGCGGTGCGCGGGCTGGTGCGCGAGTTCCTGCTGGCGCAGACGGCGGGGCACGGCGGGTTGCGCGAGCGGGCCGAGCTCGCCCGGCGCGCCGCCGCCTGCATCGCCGCAGCGTCTGGCGTCGCCGACGACGCAGCAGCACCGTATGCCCGCCTGCTCGCCGACGAATTCCGCTTCCTGTTGAGCCACGACGTGTCCTACATCGCCCACGAATACCTGAGCGAACACAACCGTGCGTACTGGCGCAGCGAGTTCCTGTCGATGCTGCGTTCGAGGGACTTCCACGCCGTCGGCGATGCCGATTTCAACCATGCATCGGGCCGCGTTCGCCCGGGGTTGGACGACGAGCTCCGCCACGCCGGGCTGGTCGGCCGATCCATCGAGGACACGGTCGACCTGCTGCTCCATCGGCAGCTGCATTCGCCCATCCTGTCCTTCGGCGCGTTCGAGCCGGTGCCGCTGACGCTCGCGGAATGCGAAGCGCTCGAGATGGCATCCTGCCTGGCGCCGACCGGGCAGCGAACCGCAGCGGGATCGGCCTTGTTCGAGCATCCGACGACTCGCGTGCAGGTCGAGACGTCGGGGCCGGCGATGGAGCCCGCGCTGCGCCGCCTGCAGGCCGGGTGGCCGGACGGGGCTCCGGTCGCAGACCTGTTCGACGACGTCGCCGGCGCGATGGAGGACCTGCTGCTGCTGCACCGCAACGGACTCGTCGACCTGCGCCTGCCCGCCTTCAATGAAGCGGTCGCCGCATCGCAGCCGCTGGCCTGTTGGGAAGCCGGACGAGGCTACGCCACCACGCGCCATCACCAGCGCATGGATCACGCCACCTGAGATGACGGCATGTGGACCCTTCGCAACCGGACGCCGTACGCCGTGGGCAGGACCTGGGGCCGCGACAGGAACGGCATCCACCAGTGGATCGTCGCCGTGAAGGCCTCGTTCGACTGGGATGCGGCCGGTCGACTGCGACGCTCCGACCGGCAGGTCCCGCCGCTGATCGCGCCCGAATACCACGGCGACCCGGGCGCATCGAGCCTGCGCTACGAAGCCGACCTGACCGAGCCGAAGCCGCTGACCGACGTCCTGGTCCAGGGGATCGCACATGCGCCGGGCCACCGGGCGAGCACCGAGTTCCACGTCGCGTTCCGGCTTGGCGCCGTGCGAAAGGCGCTGACCGTTCGCGGCGACCGCACCTGGGCGGACGGGCGATGGGGTGCCAGGGCCTCTGCCGCGATGCCCGTGACGCAGGTGCCGATCGTCTACGAACGCTGCTTCGGCGGACAGGACCTGACGTCCGACGATCCGTCCCGGCATGTCTACGACCCGCGCAATCCGGTCGGCTGCGGACTGGCCGCCCCCGGTGGCGATCGAAGCGGCCACCGCCTGCCCAACTTCGAATACCCCGACGGCGATGTCGAGAAGACCGGACCGGCCTGCTTCGGACCGATCGACGGACACTGGTCGCCGCGCCGCGAAGCCATGGGCACGTACGACGACGCCTGGAGGGCGCACCGCGCGCCGCTGCTCGCCGAGGACTGGCACCCGCGCTCGCTTCAATGCGCGCCGCTCGACCAACAAGCCCGCGAGCCCCTGCGCGGCGGCGAACCGGTCGACCTGCTCAACCTGACACCGTCGGGCCGCGTGCAGTTCGACCTGCCGCGTGCCGACTTCGTGTTCTCGACCCGCATCGACGGCCACGGCGTCGAAGAGCATGCGGCACACCTGTCCACGGTGCTGCTGGAGCCGGAGCAGGCGCGCCTGACGATGCTCTGGACGACAGCGCTGACCTACCGCGGTGTGCCCGAGGACCTCGACCGGACCACCGTTCACGAGGCCTTCGCCGCGCCATGAACCGCCCCGTGCACATCGTCGCCTGCGGCGCCCGCACCTCCCTCGGGCTGCGCGCCGCATCGAGCGCGGCGGCCTATCGGGCCGGCCTCAGCGCGGCACGCGAACACCCGCATTTCCGCGATGCCAAGGGCAACGGCTTGATCACGGCGTTCGACCAGGCCCTCGACGTCGACGCCACGGGGGTCGAGCGGTGGCTGGCGCTGGCCGACACGGCGCTGCGCGAGGCCCGCGCGGCGGCCTCGCTGCCGCGCGGACAGGAGGTTCCGCTGATGCTGGCGCTTCCCGAGGTCCGGCCGGGCTGGGACGAGGCCTGGGCCGACGCCGTCCGATCCGCCATCGGGTCGGGCGAGGACCTGCGCCTGTGCCGGCTCGACTCGACGGTGCCCGGCCGGGGGCATGCCGGCGGCTTGGCGCTGATCGATGCGGCCGCGCGGCGCATCGCGTCCGGCGAGTTCCCGCTGTGCCTGGTGGGCGGCGTCGACAGCTACGCCGACGGCGCCACGATGAAGTGGCTCGCCGACAGCCGGCGCCTGTCCGGTGCGTCCACGCGCCTGGGCTTCGTGCCGGGCGAGGCCGCAGCCTTCGTGCTGCTGATGAGCGAATCGGCCATGGACGGCGCGGGCCTGCATTCGCAGGCGTGCCTCGTCGCCAGCGCCGTCGGGCGGGAAATGCGCACGGTCACGAGCGACGAGCCGTGCCTCGGCGAAGGCCTCAGTTCGACCATCGGCTCGGTCCTCGACCGGTTGTCGTCACGGCCGGGACGCTTCGATGCGGTCATCTGCGACATCAACGGCGAGCGCCATCGAAGCGAGGAATGGGGCTTCGTCTGCCTGCGGCACGGCGCAGCCTTCGACGATCCGACCGACTACTGGTCTCCTGCTGATGCCTGGGGAGACAGCGGCGCCGCTTCGGGCCCGCTCTTCGCCGCGCTGGCTTGCCAGGCGATGGCGCGCGGGTACGCCCGTGGACCTCGAACGCTCCTCTGGGCTGCCTCGGATGACGGCTCGAGGGCGGCCGCCGTGCTCGATTCCCCCTCACCCGCCGGGACTTGATGACATGAACAGCGTCGCCATCCACCCGCCCAAGACGCCGGTCACCGAAGGCAGCCTCGGCACGGCCAAGGCGACGCTGCCGAACATCTGCAAGATGCCGGCCCCGCCGGCGCCCTTCGTTCCCGCGCCCCTGCCGAACATCGCCAAGTCGAATCTTTCGCCGCAAGGCTATTCGACGAGCGTCACCATCGAGGGGCACGCGGTCGCCATCCGTGGTGCCATGTTCGAAAGCATCGGCGACATGGCCAGCAAGGGCACCGGCGGGGGGCTCATCTCGGCCAACACCCACGGCCCGGCGAAGTTCATCTCGCCGGGTTCGATGACCGTGAAGATCGAAGGCAAGTCGGTGCATCTTCTGGGCGAGCCGATGCTGAACAACTGCGGGCCGAGCGGCAGCCCGTCGAATACCGGCGCGACGATGGCGGGAGTCGATCAGTCCGAGCGGGAGATCGACGACTGCCCCGGCCACGAGATCGAATTCTCCGAACTGACGGACGACGCCGAAAAGAAGCGCCGGGAGGAATTGGAAGCGGCCAGGAAGCAGGATCTCGCCAACAGCGACGAGGCGGCCAAGCTGGCGGCCTTGCATGAGAAGACGGGTCGACCCAAGCTGGCCTACAGGGGCAAGGACAACCTCGACCCGGCAGCGCTGATGAAGATCGCGCTCGATGACGAGGGATATGCCGAAGACAAGGCATTCGAGCAGAAGGTGGCCGAAGACGTGAAAGCCGTCTGGACCAACATCAAGTACAAGTGCAAGCACTGCAAGCTGCACGGCGAGATCGACATCGTGATGCCCAGCGGCGCCATCAAGGAATGCAAGCGACCCGGGACGATCAAGGCCGACCAGGTCAAGAAGTACTCGATTGCGGGCCCGGCCTTGCTCGGCGGCAAGTTCAAGGGAGTGCACCAGGCCATCCCGGGAGACAAGGTGGCGACATTGCGAAAATCTGCCGCCAGCCAGCGCCTGGAGCCGGGCAAGGACTTCCACATCCAACCACATTGACTGCCATGGACACCTGCCTTCTGACCACGGGTATCCCGGCGGCGAACTGCGATGCAGCCTTCGCCCGATTGCGAACCTACCTGGCGCAATACGGATTCAAGGAGCGGCGCTACGCGTCGGACGAAGAGTTCGACGCCTACCGCCACAGTCTGGCCGAATGCGAGGCGCGTTGGCAGGCGTTCCTTGAGTCGGGCATGACCACTGACGTCACGGAATCCATGCAAGAGCCTTATCAATGGCTCCGCGCCGCCGGCGACATCGACATCGAAGGCCGCTTGCATCTCGTGGACCTGTTCGTTCACCCGACCGGCCCCCGCGAGGCCGCACTGTCCGTGCTGTTCGACGCATCCATCTGGGACGCGCTGCACAGCGACCGAGACTATGTCGACAAGATCATCGACGATGCCGTCAAGAAGGACTTCGTGGCGTTCCTGCTGCTGGCAGTCGAAAGTTTTGCACCGGCCGCGTTCGGATTGAAGCGGCTCGACGATGTGCCCGACTTGACCCGTCCGCCGGCCTCCGCCGACGTCGTCGAGTGGCTGGTTGCGCCGACCTTCGACGTCATCCGGCGTTGGAACTTCCAGTTGGCGGGGGTTCGACACGAGACCGTGCAGCGTCGCGAGGTCGAAGCGAAACGGTGGAGTGGGCGGCTGTTCGAGACAAGCTCGGGGTATCTCGTGCTTGACTTGATCGACGTCGCATGAAGGGGCCGGTCACCGCCATGACGGAGACCGAACGACTGGCGAACGAGGGCGTGCTGCCGCTCATGGTCGAGCAGCATTGGGACGATGCAATCTCCTTGCGCGCGCAGCGCAAGCGCATGGTTCGAGCCCCGCAAATCCGTTTGAAGGACCTGATCCGGCACGACGACCGCCTGCTGGCGCATCTGGACGGCCTGTACCTCGCGGGAGACTACGCCATCCGGCTGGCCCGGCAGGGCCTGGCCGAACCCGATGCCGGATCGATCTTCGTCGCGACGATCCTGGCCGTCCAGCATCGCGATGCCGGGGCGATCGATCGCCTGCTGTCGCTCGTCGAGGTCGTTCCCGACGCGGGCCCGGCCATGGCGTCCGCCTTCGGATGGAGCTCGGCGCCGCTGCTGCGCGGCCTGGTCTCTCGGCTGCTGACCCATCGGGCCGGCGTCGTCCGTGCCCTTGGCATCGCGGTCTGCGCGCAGCATCGCGTGGACCCGGGCGACGCGCTGGTGCAGGCGCTGGCGGACACCGATCCCGGGGTGCGCGCGCAGGGCCTGCGCGCCGTCGGCGATGTCGGTCTCGACGCACGGGCCGCGCAGTGCATGCGCAGCCTGGCCGACGGCGATGCACGGTGCCGATTCGAAGCGGCGCGGACCGCGGTGCTGCTCGGCCAGGGTCAGGCGGTCCATGAATGCCTGCACTCGGCGGCCATCGCCGACGACCCGATGGGGCAGCAGGCGCTTCTCGTGTCGCTTGTCGCCGCCGCGCCCGACGAGGCACGGCGGCTGGTGCGGCGACTCGCCGATGCGTCCGCGGACGTGCGCACGATGACGAAAGCGGCGGCCTGGACGGGCGACACCCGGGTGGTGCCCTGGCTCTTCGAGCGCATGGCGGACGATCGGCACGCACGCATCGCTGCCGAGGCCTTGTGCTTCATCACCGGTGCGGACCTCGCCTCGCTCGGCCTGAGGCGTGCCCCGGAGCAGGTTCCGGACGACGAGACCGCGAGCGACGAAGACGACGGACTGCCCTGGCCGGACACGCCTCGCCTGCGATCGTGGTGGACCACTGCGCAGCATCGCTTCCCGCCGGGCCGACGCTTCTTCGTGGGGGGCGCGGCAAACGCAGAGAACTGCCTTCGCGTGCTTCGCGAAGGCGTCCAGCGGCACCGCTCGGCCGCAGCGCTGCACCGGGCCGCGCTGCAGCCGGGGCAGCCCTTGTTCAACACGTCGGCACCCGGCTGGCGACAGCGCCGGCTGCTGGCGCCGGGCGGGCTGGCCGGGACTGGCGGGTAGGCCGGCGCGTTCCAGGCCACCAGGCGGCCTGCGGCGACAGCGCGCTGCAGTGCGGATTCGGACAACGCTTCGATTGACCGGCGTCACGCCGCGCCCGGGTCGACGGCTCCGCCGGGCCCGAGCTTGCGCGGCGGCAAGGTCGGGACGGCCGGAACGCGCTGCAATGGCGTGCCGGGGGATGTTCCCCGCGCACGACCCCACAGCCACAGGAAAGAGACCATGACTCCCCGCTCGATGTTCGCCCGCGCCGCGCTGGCGCTGGCCGCGCTTGCCGCCTTCACCGCCCTCCCCTGCGCCGCCCAGGCGCAGACCCAGGCCTCCGGCCCATGGCTGGTGCGCCTGCGCGCCGTCTACCTGGACAGCGCCAACAAGGACGACACCGGCCTTGACCTGAGCATCAACAGCAAGGTGATCCCCGAGGTCGACATCTCGTACTTCTTCACGCCCGAGATCGCCACCGAGCTGGTACTGACCTGGCCGCAGAAGCACGACGTGAAGGCCGGCGGCACGGTCATCGGCTCGCTGAAGCACCTGCCGCCGACGCTGCTGGCCCAGTACCACTTCACCGGCCTGAAGGGCTTCAAGCCCTACCTCGGTGCCGGCGTCAACTTCACGCAGTTCTCGAACGTCGAACTGCCCGCGGGCGTCGACATCGACCGCCACAGCGTCGGCCTCGCGCTGCAGGCGGGCGTGGACATCCCGCTGCAGGGCAATCTGTCGCTCAACTTCGATGTGAAGAAGGTGCAGATCCGCACCGACGTGAGTGCCGCCGGGACGAACCTCGGCACCTTCAAGGTCGACCCGCTGCTGGTCGGCGTCGGCCTCGGCTGGAGGTTCTAGCGCCGGGCCGGGACCCGGGCCCGGCTCAGGCCGGGACCTGGTAGTCGCGCTCGGTCATCAGGTCGATGCCGCAGCTCAGGCCCTCGGCCCACGTGATGAACTCCTTCACCGCCGGGCCGGCCAGCGGCGCGCCGTGCTGCGGCACCATCATGTCGATGCGCAGCGGGCGCACCATCTGCGCCCACAGCCTCAGCACCTTGTTCGACACCATGTAGCGCCGGTGGAACCCCTCCATCCGCGGCAACACCGCGGCCAGCGACGTGACCGGCTGCTGCGCCTGGGCGCCCGAACCCATCGACGCGCCGAGGTCGCCCGAGAACAGGATGCGGCTCACCGGGTCGTAGAACTGGAAGTTGCCCTCGGCGTGCAGGAAGTGCGCCGGCAGCGCGATCAGCTCGTGGCGCCCGATCGGGATGCGCTGCCCGGCATCCGGGATGCCGACGATGCGCCCCTTCACCTTGCCGGCCTTGCAGAAATGCGGCACGAAGCGCTCCCACACGCGCGAGATGTACAGCTTCGCGCTGCTGGTCGCCGTCATCCAGCGGTCGAGCGACGCGATGATGTCCGGATCGGCATGCGAGGCGACGATCGCCGACAGCTCGTGCGGCGCGAAATGGCGCGTCATCGCCATGTACAGCTCGTTGTAGGCGAGCGTGCCGCCCGGGTCGATGATCGCGCCGGTGCCGCGGTCGACGATCAGGAACTGGTTCGACTGCACCGCGTCGCCGTCCTCGTCGCAGAGGTCGGTGAACATCAGGCACTGGTGTCCGTCGGCATTGAAGAGTTCTGTCGGCATCGTGTGGTTTCGAGTGGGAGCCGGCGACTCTAGGAGCGCCAAGCCCGCCGCGGCTTGCGCCGCGTCAACATTGCTGCCGTCATGGATCCGCGCGCAGCCGCTTTACGTGCGCGGGTGCCTGGGCCACGATGGCGCCGTCCACCGACGGACCTGCCCCGAAGGAGCCCGATGAGCACCGACACCCCGGCCGACACCCGGATTGCCGCCCTCCTCCCCCAGGACATCAGCACCGAGGTGCTGCTCGAGAAATACGCAAAGGGCGACGAGCGCACCCCGGACGACGTGCGCCGGCGCGTCGCGCGCGCGATCGCGCAGGCCGAGCCTGCCGAGGCGCGTGCCGGATCCCGCGAACAATGGGAGGCGCGCTTCCTCGAGGCGCTGCAGGCCGGCTTCATCCCGGCCGGCCGCATCAACTCGGCGGCCGGCACCGAGCTCACCGCCACGCTGATCAACTGCTTCGTGCAGCCGGTGGGCGACGCGATCGCGCAGGAAGAAGACGGCCACCCCGGCATCTACACCGCGCTGACCGAGGCGGCCGAGACGATGCGCCGCGGCGGCGGCGTCGGCTACGACTTCTCGCGCATCCGCCCGCGCGGCGCGTGGGTCGCCAGCACGCAGGCGAGCGCCTCGGGGCCGGTGTCGTACATGCGGGTGTTCGACCGCTCCTGCGAGACGGTCGAATCGGCCGGCGCGCGGCGCGGTGCGCAGATGGGCGTGCTGCGTTGCGACCACCCGGACATCGAGGAGTTCATCCATGCCAAGGACCACGGCGACCTCAGCAACTTCAACCTCTCGGTCGGCCTGACCGATGCCTTCATGGAAGCGGTGCAACGCGACGCCCCGGTCGACCTGGTGCACCGCGCCGCGGCCGGGCCGCAGCAGGTGGCGGCCGGTGCGCACCAGCGCGAGGACGGTCTGTGGGTCTACCGGAGCCTGCCGGCACGCGCGCTGTGGGAACAGGTCATGCGCTCCACCTACGACCACGCCGAGCCGGGCGTGCTGTTCCTCGACCGCATCAACCTCGACAACAACCTGTCGTACTGCGAGACCATCACCGCCACCAACCCGTGCGGCGAGCAGCCGCTGCCGGCCTACGGCTGCTGCTGCCTCGGCTCGATCGACCTGACGCGCTTCGTGCGCGCGCCGTTCGACGCGGGCGCGCGCTTCGACGACGCCGGCTTCGCCCGCCTCGCGACGCTGGCGGTGCGCATGCTCGACAACGTGCTCGACATCAGCTTCTGGCCGCTCGACGCCCAGGCGCGGGAGGCCCGCAACAAGCGCCGCATCGGCCTGGGCTTCACCGGCCTGGGCGATGCGCTGGTGATGCTGGGCCTGCGCTACGACAGCGCAGCGGCCCGCGACGAAGCGCGCCGCATCGCCACGCTGCTGCGCGACACCGCGTATGCCGCGTCCTGCGATCTCGCGGCCGAGCGCGGCGCGTTCCCGCTCTTCAATGCCGACCTGTACCTGAGCCGTGGCACCTTCGCGTCGCGCCTGCCCGCGCCGCTGAAGGAGCGCATCCGCAAGCAGGGCCTGCGCAACTCGCACCTGCTGTCGATCGCGCCGACCGGCACCATCAGCCTGGCCTTCGCCGACAACGCGAGCAACGGCATCGAGCCGGCGTTCTCGTGGCGCTACCAGCGCCGCAAGCGCATGGCCGACGGCAGCATGAAGCAGTACCCGGTGGAAGACCACGCGTGGCGGCTCTTTCGCCATCTGAAGGGATCGCAGGCGCCGCTGACCGACGCCTTCGTCACCGCGCTCGAGATGAGCGCGCAGGCGCACGAGGAAATGGTGGCCGCCGTCTCGCCCTTCGTCGACACCGCGATCTCGAAGACGGTCAACGTGCCGGCCGACTACCCGTACGAGGACTTCCAGGACCTGTACCTGCGGGCGTGGACCTCGGGGCTGAAGGGCTTGGCGACGTACCGGCCGAACGCGGTGCTCGGTTCGGTGCTGAGCGTGGCGAGCGCGGGAAGTGCGGGAAGTGCGGAGCAGACCGCGCTGCCGCTGCAGCTGGCGCCGGCCGTGCACGCCAACCAGCGCCTGGCGATCGAACGGCCGCCGCAGCCGGTGCTGGCCTCGCTGCGCTGGCCGGGCCGGCCCGAGCTGATGGCCGGCAACGCCGCGTGGACCTACATGATCCGGCACCCGCATGGCGAGTTCGCGCTGTTCATCGGCGAGCTGCCGCAGGACGGCCGCAGCGCGCCGTTCGAGGTGTGGGTGAACGGCGCCGAGCAGCCGCGCGGCTTGGGTGCGCTCGCGAAGACGCTGTCGATGGACCTGCGGGCGAAGGACCCGGCCTGGGTCCGGCTGAAGCTCGACGCGCTGGCCACGGTGCAGGAGGAGCGCGCCTTCGACATGCCGTTCCCGCCCGAGGGCGCCGCGCGGCGCTTTCCGGGCGTGGTGGCGGCCACCGCCGCGGTGATCCGCTGGCGCTGCGAGCAGCTCGGGCTGTGGTCGGGCGCCGCCGGCGCACCCGTCTCCACCCCGGTGATCGACGCGATGTTCAGCCGCCAGGAACCGCTGACCGGACCGAACGGCACGCTCGCATGGTCGGTCGACATCCACAACCCGGCCAGCGACGAGGCCTTCACGCTGTCGCTGAAGGAGGTGCAGCTGCCGGAGGGGCTGGGCGGCCAGGGCGCGGCCGTCACGCTGCCGTGCGCGATGGGCTTGTCGGGCAACTACCCGCGGGCGATGGACGGTCTGGCGCGCATCCTGTCGCTGGACATGCGGGTGCTCGACCCGGCCTGGATCGGCATGAAGCTGCGCAAGCTGCTGAGCTATGCCGAGCCGCTCGGCCACTTCATGGCCTTCGTGCCGGGGCTCGCGCCCGGCCAGCAGCGCCAGCAGACCTGGCCGTCGACGGTGGCCTACCTGGCGCGGCTGGTGATCCACCGCTACACGATGCTGGGCGTGCTCGACGACGCCGGCTATCCGCTGCGCGACATGGGCATCCTGCAGCCGCCCGACCCGGGCGAAGCCGCCGCGACCGCGCCGCTGGCCGGCACGGCCTGCCCCGAATGCGGCAACCATGCGGTCATCCACAAGGACGGCTGCGAGTTCTGCACCGCCTGCGGGCACATCGGGAGCTGCGGCTGACCGGACGACATCCATTCGTGTCGCGCATGACACACATGCGCACACCGGCTCATCAAAGTGGGGGCTTGTAGGACAGCTGAGCTCTCCGACAGAATCCGCCGCAGCCGGGCGCGACCGAGATCGCACGCCGGATCACAACGATCCAGAACGTCATGTCACGAGGGAGATCCATGATCACTGCCTCCACGCGCGCCCTGTGGGCGTCCGCCCTGGCCGTTTCGCTGTCCACGCTGGCCGCCTGCGGCGGTGGAGGCGACAGTGGCTCGCCGGCCCCGGTCGCGGGCACGCCGCCGGCACCGGCACCGGCACCGGCACCGGCACCCGCACCCGCACCGGCACCCGCACCCGCACCCGCACCCGCACCCGCACCGGCACCTGCGCCTGCGCCTGCGCCTGCACCTGCACCTGCGCCTGCACCCGCACCGGCGAGCTACTGGGCCCGCACCTTCACGTACGCCTCGGCCGGCAACCATGTGTTGCGCTACTACTACTCCGACAACGTCGTCGACTCGACCGGCCGCAGCACCTACTACGACGTGCGTGAGGCCCAGTCGGGCGGCAAGCCGGCGGTGGTGGTGTACGACACCGTCCAGTTCGTCACCGCCGAGGGCTGGCACACGCCGTTGGACGGTGCCACGCCCAACCACAGCGGCCCGAACGGCGCCTACGACTACAACCACGGCTACATCGGCCAATCGACCTCGGTCGACACCGACGTGGCCGGCCAGACGATCGCGAGCGTCGTGGCCAAGGTGCAGGACCTGGGCACCAACACCTCGTCCACCATCGTCGGCGTCACCGCGGCGACCCTGACCGGCGTGATGCCGGCCGGCGCGAAGATCCGCGCGATCTCGAACACCGAGAGCCTCACCCCGGTCGGCTACCGGCTGACGGACGGCTTCGCCGGCAACAACGTGACGACGCTGGCGAACCTGGTCACCAGCTACCCGGCCGTGTCGAACGCCGCGGCGGTGTCGACGGCCAACACCGTGTCGATGGGCAACCTGCACGGCAGCAACGGCTGCGGGGCCCAGGTCTGCCTGCAGGAGCGGATGCGCGGCAGCTTCAATACCAACGGCACCGTGACCCTGCACCTGTGCGACCTCGACACGGTGTCCGGTGTGTTCTCCAACTGCAGCAGCATCGGCACCGCGAACTACCAGTCGACCACCGCGCTGGACGGCGTCACGCCGATCATGACGTTCAGCGGGTTGCCGGCCGCCGTGTCCACCCAGACCTTCACCCGCGTCTTCGTGCAGCGCGGCGGCCACGTCTACCAGGGCTTCCAGGACAAGCCGGCCGTGATGACGAAGCAGACCCGCCTCAACAAGGTCGCGTTCGAGGCGCTTGCCGCGAGCCTGGGCGTCACGCCGCCGGTCATTCCCGACCATCCGGCGGCCACGGCCGGCACCTGGAGCGTCACCTACGCCGGCGGCGACACCGGCAGCTGCACCGCGCTGTCGGTCAACGCCGCGGCCCACGTGATCGGCACCTGCACCTCGTCCGGCGTGGGCGGCAGCTTCATCGTCAGCGGCACGGTCGATGCCGCCGGCGGCCTCTCGGTGGGCAGCACCAGCAGCGACGCCAGCTTCACCGGCACGCTCGGCGCCGCCACCGGCTCGGGCACCTGGTCGCGCCCGAGCGCGTCGGCCACCGGCACCTGGGCGGCCACGAAGCAGTGACGACCCGGCGGGCCACGGCCCGCCGGCGGCATGCGTGTCTGACACCATCGCGGGAAAACCCCGCGTCACGTGGCGACACCATGCCGGTCAAAGCGCCGAAATAGCCTTGAAACTTCCTGCAGCTCTGCCGCTCCAAGCCCGGTCACAGCTCTATACTGGGTTCGCGTGAAGTCTTCATATCAGGCAGGAAGTGGGTCAATGATGGGTGCCAAACTCAAGGTCGCAGGCTGGATCACGCTGGGGGCCGTCGCTGGCGCGCTGACCACCATGCAGTTGCAGGCCACGGCCCGCAACACCGCCGCGCAACTCCCGCTGGAAGAACTCCAGCAGCTCGCCGCCGTCTTCGGGATGGTCAAGAGCGATTACGTCGAGCCGGTCGACGAAAAGAAGCTGATCACCGACGCCATCGGCGGCATGGTGGCCGGCCTCGACCCGCACTCCCAGTATTTCGACAAGAAGACCTTCAAGGAATTCCGTGAAGGCACGACCGGCCGCTTCGTCGGCGTCGGCATCGAGATCGGCATGGAAGACGGCCTCGTCAAGATCGTCTCGCCGATCGAAGGCTCCCCGGCCTTCCGCGCCGGCCTGAAGAGCGGCGACCTGATCACCAAGATCGACGACACCGTCGTCAAGGGCCTGACGATGGACCAGGCCGTCAAGCGCATGCGCGGCGAGCCGAGCACCAAGGTGCTGCTGACCATCTTCCGCAAGTCCGAAAGCCGCACCTTCCCGGTCACGATCACCCGCGAAGAGATCCGCGTGCAGAGCGTGCGCTCGAAGATCGTCGAGCCCGGCTACGCCTGGTTGCGCGTCAGCCAGTTCCAGGACCGCACCGTCGACGATTTCGCGCGCAAGCTCGAAGACATCTACAAGCAGGAGCCCAACCTGAAGGGCCTGGTGCTCGACCTGCGCAACGACCCGGGCGGCCTGCTCGAAGCGTCGGTCGCGGTGTCGGCCGCGTTCCTGCCGACCGATGCGGTGGTCGTCACCACCAACGGCCAGATCGCCGAATCGAAGCAGTCGTTCAAGGCCTCGCCGAGCGACTACCTGCGCCGTGGCGGCGGCGACCCGCTGCGCAAGCTGCCGGACGCGCTGAAGAAGGTGCCGCTGGTCGTGCTGGTCAACGAAGGCTCCGCCTCGGCCAGCGAGATCGTCGCCGGCGCACTGCAAGACCACCAGCGCGCCACCATCATGGGCACGCAGACCTTCGGCAAGGGCTCGGTGCAGACCGTGCGCCAGCTGTCGCCCGAGACCGCGCTGAAGATCACGACCGCGCGCTACTACACGCCGAGCGGTCGATCGATCCAGGCCAAGGGCATCGTGCCCGACGTGATGATCGACGAAACCGCCGACGGCAACCTGTTCTCGGCGCTGCGCGTGCGCGAAGCCGACCTGGAAAAGCACATCGGCAGCGGCCAGGGTGCCGAGCAGAAGGACGAAGCCCGCGAGAAGGCGCGCGAGGAAGCGCGCAAGAAGTTCGAGGAAGAGGCGGCCAAGAAGAACCCGCTGAAGCCGCTGCCGGAGTTCGGCAGCGAAGAAGACTTCCCGCTGACCCAGGCGATCAACCGCCTGAAGGGCAAGCCGGTCATCGTCTCGAAATCGGTCGTCGAACGGCATGCCGAGGCGCCGGCGACGAACTGATCTTCCCGTCACGTCCTGCCGAACGCCCGCCTTGCGCGGGCGTTTTGCTTGGTGCGAGGCTTCGACAGGCTCAGCCCGAACGGGTGCGACTCAACCCGGCCCTTCGACAAGCTCAGGGCGAACGGGGCCACTACCATCCCGCCATGAACGACGACCAGCTGCTGCGCTACTCCCGCCACATCCTGCTCGACGAGCTCGACATCGCCGGCCAGCAGCGGCTGCTCGATTCGCATGCGCTGGTGATCGGCGCCGGCGGGCTGGGCTCGCCGGTGGCGCTGTACCTCGCGACCTCGGGCGTCGGCACGCTGACGATCGTCGACCACGACACCGTCGACCTGACCAACCTGCAGCGCCAGATCGCGCACGACCTGTCGCGCGTCGGCCAGCCGAAGGCGGCTTCGGCCGCGCGCTCCATCGCGGCCATCAACCCCGACGTGCGGGTCCACGCGCTGACCGAGCGTGCCGATTCGCAGCGCCTGGACACGCTGGTCGCCGACGCCGACGTGGTGATCGACTGCAGCGACAACTTCGCGACCCGCCATGCGGTCAATGCCGCGTGCGTCCGGCACGCCCGGCCGCTGGTGTCGGGCGCCGCGATCGGCTTCGACGGCCAGATCTCGGTCTACGACACCCGCAGCGACACCGCGCCGTGCTACGCCTGCCTGTTCCCGCCCGACGTCGCGTTCGAGGAGGTCGCCTGCTCGACGATGGGCGTGCTCGCGCCGCTGGTCGGCATCATCGGGAGCATGCAGGCTGCCGAGGCGCTGAAGCTGCTGGCCGGCATCGGCAGCTCGCTGGCCGGTCGGCTGCAGATGCTGGACGCCCGCACGATGGAATGGACCGAGATCCGCCTCGCCCGCCAGGCCGGCTGCCCGGTGTGCGCGCAGCGCGGCCCCGCCAAGCTCAGTCGGCTTTGATGTTCGCCGCCTGAATCACCTTCGCCCAGCGGGCGACCTCGTCGCGCAGGAAGGCCGCGAAGGCCTCCGGCCCGCGCGCATCGATGCGAAAGCCCTGCGTGCGCGCCCGCTCCTCGAGCTCGGGCGTCTGCATGATGCGCACCACTTCAGCGGCGAGCTTCTTCACCGCGGCGTCGGGCATCGAGGCCGGCGCCATCAGGCCGGTCCAGTTCTCGGTCAGCAGCTCCGGCAGGCCGGCCTCGGCGGTGGTCGGCACGTCGGGCACCAGCGGGTGGCGGGCGGCGCTCGCGATGGCGATCGCGCGCAGCTTGCCGGACTTGACGTGCCCGATGCTCTCGGGAAAGTTGGAGAACACCACGTCGAGCTGGCCGCCGATCAGGTCGGTCATCGCCGGCGAACCGCCCTTGTACGGCACGTGCTGGATGGTGGTCTTGCTCAGCTCGTTGAACAGCGCCAGCGTCAGGTGCGGCGGCGTGCCGTTGCCGCTGGAGCCGGCATTCAGGTTGCGCGCCTTCGCGGCCGCGGTCAGCTCCTTCAGCGTCTGGATCGGGCTGGCCGCCGGCACCACCACCAGGATCGGCGAGCCGGCCAGCAGCGCGACCGGCCGCAGGTCCTTCGCGAAGTTGTAGGCCGCCTTCGGGAACAGCGTGACGTTGGCCGCATGCGTCAGCGTGATCGCGAGCAGCGTGTTGCCGTCGCCGGGCGACTTGGCGACCACGTCGGCGCCGATCTGCCCGCCGCTGCCGGGCTTGTTGTCGATCACGACGCTGACCTTCCAGCGCTCGCCGAGCTGCTGGCCGACCAGGCGGGCCATCACGTCGGTCAGGCCGCCGGGCGGGAACGGCACCACGTAGCGGATGGCCGCGCCGGGCTTCGGGTAGTCGCCCGCCTGCGAAAAACCCAGCGCCGGCCACAGGCCCGCGGCACCGATCAGTACTGCACGTCGCTTCACGCTCGTCTCCTTGGTCAGAAGGCCGGCATGCTGCCCGGGAGCCGGGCTCGCTGCAAACCTATCGTTATGCGCGGAAAGTCGTAGCTTCAGGACAGCTGTTGTGCCAGCACCTCCGACACCGTCAGTCCATCCCGCTCCGCGGCGCGCCGCAGCTGCTCGCGCCGCGCGCCCGGCAGGCGCACGCCGTCGTCGCGCAGCATCTCGCGCACCAGCACCTCCAGCCGGTCGAGGAACATCTCGCGGCCGGCCAGCGCGCCCGGGTCGATCACGATGAAAGTCTGGCCCAGGTGCGGCCGGTTGCCTTCGTCGACGAAGAAGCTCGACGCCTCGAAGCCGAAGTTCGCGCCGATCAGCGCCGTCACCAGCAGCTCGACCACCAGCGCCAGCATCGCGCCCTTCGGGCTGCTGGCCGCTCCGATCGCGAGCATCGAGCCGTCCATGCCGGCCTTCGGGTCGGTGGTCGGCTCGCCGTTCGCATCGAGCGCCCAGCCGAGCGGGATGCTGCGGCCTTCCTTGGCTGCCACCATCAGCTTGCCGCGCGCGACCTCGCTGAGGCTCAGGTCGATCAGCAGCGGATCGGCGCCGCGCCGCGGGAATGCCGCGGCCACCGGGTTGGTGCCGAAGATCGGGTGCTTTCCGCCGGCCGCCGGCATCGCCGACGGCGAGTTCGAGAAACCGAGCCCCGCCATGCCGGCCGCGGTGACCGCGCGCAGGTGGTCCACGACGACGCCGCAGTGGTGGCTGTTGACGACGCCGACGATGCAGATGCCGAACTCGCCGGCCGTGCGGATCGCCTCGGCGATGGCCAGGTCGCAGGCCGGGAACGCGAGCCCTTCCTGCGCATCGACGACCAGCGCGGCGCCCTTGCGCTTGACGACCTGCGGCTGCGCCGCGCCGTTGACGCGGTCGCAGCGCAGGTGGCCGCTGTACTGCGCGACGCGGCCCAGGCCGTGCGACGCGAGGCCCTGCGCCTCGGCCAGCACCAGCGCGCGGGCGGTCGATTCGGCCATCGCGGCGTTGGCGCCGGCGCGTTGCAATGCGGCGGCCACCCGGCGGCGCGCGTCGTCCATCGTCAACGTGATCACGCGAGGGCCTCCAGCACCTTGGTGGCGATCAGCGACGACACGCGCTCGTTCGCTTCGGCGGTGACACCGGCGATGTGCGGCGTCAGCAGCAGGTTCGGGCAGCCGGCGAGCGGGCCGCCGGCCGGCAACGGTTCGGCCTCGAACACGTCGAGCGCCGCGCCGGCGAGGTGCCCGGACCTCAGCGCGTCGGCCAGTGCCGCTTCGTCGACGACGCCGCCGCGCGCGGTGTTGATCAGCACTGCGCCCGGCTTCATCGCGGTCAGGCGCCGCGCGTCGATCAGGTGGCGGGTGCTGGCCAGCAAGGGCACATGCAGGCTGACGACGTCGGCCTGCGCCAGCAGCGCATCGAGCGACAGCGACGGCACATCGGCCCCCGGCGCCATCGCCGCATCGTGCGCGACGACCCGCATGCCGACCGCGCGCGCCAGCCGCCCGGTCAGCTGCCCGATGGAGCCGTAGCCGACCAGCCCGAGCGTCTTGCCGCCGATCTCGCGGCCGTTCGTCAGCGCAGCGCGCGGCCAGGCGCCCGCAGCCACCTCGGCCGACGACCCATAGGCTCCGCGCAGCAGCAGCATCGCGGTCGCGACGACGTACTCGGCCACGCTCTGCGCATTGGCGCCGGTGGCCGGGATCACGCGGATGCCGCGCGCCTCGCAGCCGGGCAGATCGAGGTTGTCGAGCCCGACGCCCAGCCGCCCGACGACCTTGCAGCGGGCGAGCGCATCGAGCAGCGCCCCGCGCACCTGCGTGCGGTTGCGCACGATGATCGCGTCGGCGCCGGACGCCAGCGCGATCATGCGCGCCGGGTCGTCGACCAGCGTCGCGTCGTGCACCACCTCGTGCTTCGCGGCCAGCTGCGCCACCGCCGGCGCGTCCATGAATTCGGTGATGAGGATCTTCATCGCCGGATCATGCACTCTCGAACAGGCGGGTCAGCACGAACTCGCGGTGGCCCAGCGCCTCGGCCGACGTGAGCCTGCCGTTCGCGGTGCGCAGCATCGATTCGAGCAACTGGTCGCCGGCCTGGTCGAGCGTGATCTCGCGCTGCAGCAGCCCCGAGGTGTCGACGTCGATGTGCTCGCCCATCAGCCGCACGGTGCGCGGGTTGGCGCAGATCTTGATCACCGGCA
Source organism: Rhizobacter sp. SG703 (assembly GCF_012275445.1). Classification (GTDB taxonomy): domain Bacteria; phylum Pseudomonadota; class Gammaproteobacteria; order Burkholderiales; family Burkholderiaceae_C; genus Rhizobacter. Next base: position 85,173 of record NZ_JAAZQK010000007.1, read on the forward strand.
CGATCGGGTTGCCGATCACGTTGCCCTGCCCGGTCGGGAAGAAGTGCAGCGCAAAGCCCGACGCGGCGCACAGCGTCACCATCTCGGCCGCGGCCGACGACGAATCCATGAACCACAGGCCGGGATGCGTCGGGATCTCGGCCTTGTCGATCACGCCGTCGACGGTGCAGACCTTGCCGATCTTCTGGATGTTGCCGAGCGCCTTCTCCTCGATCGTCGTCAGCCCGCCGGCGATGTTGCCCTTGGTCGGCTGGCTGTCGGAGAGGTCGCTGGTCTTGTGGCGGTTGATCATGTCCTGGTAGCGGTTGAACATGAACATGAAGCGCTCGCGCACCGCGTCGGTCGCGCAGCGCGCCGCGACGATCTGCTCGCCGCCGGTGATCTCGGACGTTTCGCCGAAGCACAGCGTGCTGCCCAGCGGGTGCAGCTTGTCGAAGGCGTTGCCGACCGTCGGGTTCGCGCCGCAGCCGGAGGTGGTGTCGGATTCGCCGCACTTGGTCGACACCCACAGCTCGCTGATGGCGCAGGCCTCGCGCTGTTTCTCGCTCGCCCACTGCACGTACTCGCGCGCGATGCGCGACGCACGCAGGATGGTGTCGTGGTCGCCGTGGCCTTCGATGCCGAAGCCGGTGACCGGCTTGCCGGTGGCGGCGATGCCGTCGACCACCTTCTTGGTCCAGCCGTCCTCGATGCCGATCACGACGACCGCCGCGACGTTCGGGTTGCAGCCGGCACCGATCAGCGTGCGGAAGTGCAGGTCGAGGTCGGCGCCGAACTGCAGCCGGCCGTACGGGTGCGGGATCGCCATCGTGCCCTTGATGTTGTGGGCGACGGCCTCGGCCGCGGCGTTCGACAGGTCGTCCAGCGGCAGGATGATCACGTGGTTGCGCACGCCGACGCGGCCGTTCTCGCGGCGGTAGCCGAGGAAAGTGGTGGTATTTGAGATGACGGACATTCAGGTTTCCTCTGGTTCAACGCTGAGGCGGCTCTTCGAGCCGCGAGACGACTACGGGCTGCGATCCCCACTTCGTGGGGCCCCTCTTTCGCCCTCCGCGTCTCACCACCGTTTGGTCTTGATGTTCTGCACATGGGCATGCTCGCCCGCCTTGATCGGCGCGACGACCTTGCCCATGTCGATGCCGTACTTCAGCACCGTGTCGCCGACCGCCATGTCGCGCAACGCGACCTTGTGGCCGATCGGGATGTCCTGCCGCGCGACCAGCTCGGTCATGCGGTCCTCGTCCATGATCCAGCCGGCCAGCGGCATGCCGGCCTTGACGCCTTCGACCACCACCACCGCGACGCTGTCGTGGGCGTCATGCAACACGAAATGAATCATCCGGAAACTCCTGCCGCGCAACGGCGGCTGCCTGCAACGATGGCGGCCAATATCTGCCCGCTCCCGGCGGCTGTCAAACGAGTCATTCATATGACTTGATTGACCTGTATCACCTGGACGTAGAATGGCCGGATGCCGACCGCGCCCCCGACGTCGCCAGCAACCCTGCACTTCGAGGCCATCGCCCCGGAGTCGGCCGGCATGCCGCTGTACCGCGTCGTCAAGCGCGCGCTGCTGCAGGCGATCGAGGGCGGCACCTGGGCCCCCGGCAGCACGTTGCCGAGCGAGACCGAGCTCGCCGCCGCGTTCGGCGTGTCGATCGGCACGCTGCGCAAGGCGGTCGACGAGCTGTCGGCCGAGCACATCCTGGTGCGGCGCCAGGGCCGCGGCACCTTCGTCGCGACGCACTCGCCCGACCGCTTCCTGTTCCAGTTCTTCCACGTCGAGCGCGCCGACGGGCTGCGCGAGGCGCCGTCGGTCGAGCTGCTGTCGTTCGACCGCGTGAAGCTCGACGACGCGCAGGCCGAGGCGCTGAACCTGCGCGCCGGCGATGCCGCGTTCCAGTTCGAGAACCGGCTCGCGCTGCAGGGCCGCGCGGTGATCCTCGACCGGCTGACGCTGCCGGCCGGCCTCTTCAAGGGCCTGACCGAAAAACGCCTGCGCGAGCGGCCGAGCACGCTGTACCAGCTGTACCAGAGCGAGTTCGGCATCACCGTCGTGCATGCCCGCGAACGCGCCCGCGCCGCGGCCGCCGACCGGCATGCGTCGCGGGTGCTCGGCATCGCGGCCGGGCTGCCGGTGATGCAGGTGCACCGCGTCGCGCTGACCTTCGGCGACAAGCCGGTGGAGCACCGCGAATCGATCATCAACACCGCGCACCACGACTACGTGAGTTTGTTGTCCCGAAAGGATGGCGCCCGATGATCGCTGTGCCCGGCTCCCTCGACCTGCTCGCCGCCTACCAGGTGGCCGAACGCGCGGCCCGCGCGGCCGGTGCCCACCTGCAGGCCTCGCGCTCGCGGCTGAACGCGGTGGCGCTGCTGCGCAAGCAACCGGGCGACCTGGCCAGCGAGATCGACCACGAGGCCGAGCAGTTGATCCTCGACGTGGTGCGCCGTGCCTGTCCGGGCCATGCTTTCCTCGGCGAAGAGCTCGGCCGGCACGCGGCTGCCGCGGTCGTGCAGGCGGGCCCGGGCGACGGCGAGCCGCCGCTGTGGGTGGTCGACCCGCTGGACGGCACCGCGAACTACCTGCGCGGCTACCCGCAGTACGCGGTGTCGATCGCGCTGGTGGTGGACGGCGCGCCGGTGCTCGGCGTCATCTTCGACCCGTGCCGCAACGAATTCTTCGCGGCGATCCGCGGACGCGGCGCGCGGCTGAACGGCGCGGCGCTGCAGTGCGCCGACCGGGCCCGGCCGATCGACGCGCTGGCCGCCACCGTGTTCCCGAAGCCCACCTCGCCGCGCATGGCGAGCTACCTGGGCGAATTCGGTCGGGTGCTGCGCGGCTTCGGCGGCGTGCGGCGTTCCGGCTCGATGGCGCTGGAGTTGGCCTACCTCGCGGCCGGCCGCATCGACGCGTTCTGGGAGCACGACATGGGCGCCTGGGATGCTGCCGCCGGCATCGTGCTGCTGCAGGAGGCCGGGGCTGGCATCGTCGCGCGCGACGGGTTGCCGCTGCTCGAGAGCCGGTCGCTGGCCGCCAGCACGCCGGCGATGCGCGAGGCCTTCGATGCGCTGCTGTCGCACGCCGGGTGACGCGGGGTGCCGATCCGGCCTGCGGCGGCGTTAAGCTGCGCGCCATGGACAAGCGAACCGACCTCACCGCCCGCAACTTCCCATCGGCCCGCCAGGAGGCCGACAAACCGAGTGCCCCGAACCGCTACGACGGCCCCGAGAGCGCCTACCGCCTGGCGTTCACCGACACCACCTTCCTGCTGCGCGAAGAGCTGCGCCCGGTGCGCATGCAGCTGGAGCTGCTGAAGCCCGAGCTGGTGCAGACCGAGCAGGGCATCGAATCGACGATCGTGATCTTCGGCAGTGCCCGCATCGTGTCGCCCGACGTTGCGCAGCGGCTGTTGAGCGATGCGCAGGCGGCCGGCGATGCCACTGCGCTGCGCATCGCCGAGCGGCATGTCGCGATGTCCCGCTTCTACGAAGAGGCGCGCCGCTTCGCCGAGATCGTCACGCTCAAGTCGAAGGCGCTGAGCACGCCGATCTACGTCGTGACCGGCGGTGGCCCCGGCATCATGGAAGCCGGCAACCGTGGCGCCCACGAGATCGGCGGCAAGAGCATCGGGCTGAACATCGTGCTGCCGCACGAGCAGGCGCCGAACCCCTACATCACGCCGGAGTTGTGCTTCCAGTTCCACTACTTCGGCATGCGCAAGATGCACTTCCTGATGCGCAGCATCGGGCTGGTGTGCTTCCCCGGCGGCTTCGGCACGCTCGACGAGATGTTCGAGGCGCTGACGCTGATCCAGACCGGCAAGTGCCGGCGCCGGCCGATCCTGCTGTTCGGGCGCGAGTTCTGGACGCAGCTGATCAACTTCGACTTGCTGGTGCAGACCGGCATGATCAGCGAGGTCGACCTGCAGCTGTTCCGTTTCGTCGAGACGGCCGAAGAGGCGTGGGACCTGCTGGAGGCCGAATACGGCTTCGAGCTGCGCGACATCGACCCCGACGACAAGAATCATTTCGCGACGGATCTCTGACATGAGCAAACAGATCAGCATCATCGGCGCCCCGACCGACATCGGCGCCGGCACCCGCGGCTCCAGCATGGGGCCGGAGGCCTTGCGCGTGGCCAACATCGTGCCGGTGCTCGAAGGGCATGGGCTGGAGGTGGCCGACCGCGGCAACCTGACCGGCCCGTCGAACCCGTGGCTGCCGCCCACCGACGGCTACCGCCACCTGCGCGAGGTGGTGGCGTGGAACCAGTCGGTGCACAACGCGGTGCATGCCGAACTGGTGCTGGGGCGGCTGCCGATCCTGCTGGGCGGGGACCACTGCCTGGGGCTCGGGTCGATCAGCGCGGTGTCGCGGCACTGCCGCGAGACCGGCAAGAAGCTGCGCATCCTGTGGCTCGATGCGCATGCCGACTTCAACACCAACATCCTGACGCCGAGCGGCAACCTGCATGGCATGCCGGTGGCCTGCCTGTGCGGGCACGGGCCGAAAGAGCTGATCGAGATCGGCGGGCACGTGCCGGCGATCAACCCGAAGTGGATCCGGCAGATCGGCATCCGCAGCGTCGACGAAGGCGAGAAGCGCTTCGTGCACGAGATGGACCTGGAGGTCTTCGACATGCGCTACATCGACGAGATGGGCATGCGGCATGCGATGGAGTTGGCGCTGGCGACGCTCGATACGAACACGCACCTGCATGTGAGCTTCGACGTCGACTTCCTCGACCCGGACGTGGCGCCGGGTGTCGGCACCACGGTGCGTGGCGGGCCGACGTACCGCGAAGCGCAGCTGTGCATGGAGATGATCGCCGACACCGGGCGGCTCGGCTCGCTCGACGTGATGGAGCTGAACCCGGCGCTGGATGTGCGCAACCGCACCGCGGAAGTGGCGGTGGACTTGATCGAGTCGTTGTTTGGCAAGAGTACGTTGATGAGGAAGTAGGAGCGTACCGCCCACGTTCTTGAAGGGAACTGGCGGGCGGTCTCTGTTACTCACCCTGCACGATGCAGCAGGGATGTCGCCTGCTGACCAAAGCAAAAGGCAGGAGACAACATGACGACCGAGATGCGCCTGTGGCGCAGGCGATTCATCGAGCTGACGGAGTCCCTCTATTGCTTGCGCGGGGAGACGCCCCCCACCGTCGACGATGCCTTCGACGGGAGCTGGCAGACGACGCTGAAACTGCGCGGCATCGGATTCCGGCTCCTGCACGATGATCCTGATGACACAGTCGGGAATTTTCTACTGCAGTGCCATTTCTGCAAGATCCCCCCTGAAGCTCCCGCTGGCGTGTTGCAGGCCGCCCTGGAGCTGAATCATGCATTTGCTCGGCAAGCCGCCGGCATGTTTGTGTTTGATGCGGACGAGAGGGAACTGATCTTCAGCCTGTTGTCGTCCTTGCGGAGCGCTTCCGCGCCTGGCGTCTTGCGAGCGATGGAGGGCATGGTCCCGACGGTTCAGCTTTGGCGTTCGTTCATGCAGCAGGCCGTGTGCCATTGATCGGGACGATGCGAGTGCGGCATTCTCGCCGCAGCGTTCACCAGTTCGCATGTCGCCATGCCACCCCTGTCAATCAACCTCTTCTTGCACGGCGAAGCATTGACGTTGACCCGCGTCTGCAGCATGGGAGCGGGCGATCAACTGATCATCGAATGTCGCGTTGGCCGCATTCCACCCGGGCGTGAAGCGTTCTGGCATGAACGGCTGCTCGTGTTGAATTTTCAGATTTGCACATTGCAACGCAGCGGCTACAGCCTCTGCCCGGACACCGCAGAAGTGACCTGCTCAGCTACATGCCCGCTCGATGGGCTCAGCCCGGAGACGATCTACGCCAGCGCGGTTCGCCTCGCGACGACCGTCCGCCAATGGCGTGTGTCTCTGTCTCAGGCAGATGCCTGACGCCGCTCCGAACGGAACTCCCGTTCTTGTGCTCGATTTCAAGTTCGCACCTTTTGCCCATCATGCTTCATTGCTTCAAGACCACCCGCAACGATCACCCCGAGCACATCGTCATCAGACCCTCGGACGGTGAAGAAGAGGCTTCTGACGATGACGGGATGGAATCCTCATCGGCTCATCGGGGCAGGCCCGCCGTCCGCGGTGGTTTGTCGACCCACGTCGATGTCCGGTCCGCGCTGAAAACAGGCGACGCCCTCGGGAAGACGATCGATGAACTGAATAAAGCCATCAAAGTCGAACGATCGACGTGGCAGAGGAAGTACGAATCGGAGTCCGAGTCCGGGACCAAACTCAAGAAGCTGGTCAAGAAGTACGACGCCGGCTATCAGCGCCTGCTGGAGGATCGGCAGGCCGGCATCGTCGGCCCCGTTGAGCTCGATCGCCGCGCAACCGCGCTCGGAACCTTGCTTGCGCGCGCTTACGGACTTGCCACCGAAGCGGGCTGGACAGACGAGACAAAGCGCCGGTGCAAGGCAATGGGCGATGCTTATGTCTACCCATCGGTATTCGTCAACGACCTCAGCAGCGGACTTCTTATCGCCAAGACCCTGCTCGGCCTGATTCTCGACGTGTCGACGATGGCGGCACCGGCCCATGCAGTTGCGTTGCGTGGCACCAAGATCGCCGTCAATCTCAGCTACGCCGTTCTTCAGTCATTCGTGACTTGCTGTGTAGGCACGGTGGGCAGCGGAACGCATCAGAGCAAGGTCGTTCAGGAGACAGCGCACGTCGCGACCGAATTCATGCCGGACCAGCCGACCACCAGTTACATCGATATGTCCGGCAACGAAGCGCCTCCTCCGTCGCTGCCTCATGTCAAGAAGAGCCTCAGGCTGGTCAATGCGGTCGTCGATACCTTCCAGCTGGACGCGAGCCCCAAGTCGACCGAGACCTTGTTGCACAACCTGGAGACGCGGCGCGAGCGGGTTGGGCGCGCCATTTCGGAGAAGAAGAGGGAGCATCCGGATCCGACGGGACACCAGAAGCTGGAAATGAAACGACTGGGCGAGCACCTGACCTTGATCGAAGATCTTCTCAACGCATTGACACCTGCCGGAACCGTCCTGAATCAGACAGATGACTCCTCTTCCAACGGCGGGACTGACAGCGAACGCGACTCGTATGCTGATCCACACGTCCTGGCGATGAGAACCGTCTGGGGGCACCGGACACGACTGCTGGACGAACTTGCGGTCGGAGACCGACTGCTTCGCGCCAATGTCCAGCACCACGTCGGCAACGGAAAATGGTGGCGCAGCATGTTCAACATGGGCAACGGCCTGGCCTCGATCATCAAAGCTGCTCACGAAGTCGCCGACAGCGACGCGAGCGGCTATGACTTCGGCGTCATCACTGCCGGCCTCGTTTCCACCGCGTTGAGCGTGACTCAGGCATTGCTCTACCGATGCACGCAGGGGTCTGCTTCGGGAGAGGACCACTGCGCCAAGATCGCCACCCTGTTTGCACTGATCGGCCAGACCAGAAAGGGTGACCTGCGGTCCGCCAGGACCGGTGAGATCGATCCGAAAGCGCTGGACAAGCTTGTGATCGGCCCTCGCATGACCCGCATGACGACCTTGGTCAAAGCACTGAATTTCAACAGTGCCGTTCACATGCTGGCCATCATTGGTCACATCAAGTCATCCACGCAAAGCAGCGAGGTTTTCAGCCTGAATGGCAAAAGGAAGGTGCCGCTGACCTTCCTGGGGCTGCAGCGCGAGTTCAATACCATCATCAAATCAAAGCATGACATCCATGCCTTTGTTCGCAAGACCCTGAATCACATCGAGGCAGATGAAGAAACCAAGTCGTCCGTCGAACGCCTTCTCACACAAGTTGCGGTAAACAATTCTGCTGTGAAAGCGTGCAAGAAGGGAAATTTGAGCAAACTCGATAATGCACATCTCCTGGCGCCTGAGGTCATGAAAACGCTTGTCGGGTCGCTCCAGCATGCACAGCACTTGTATTCCGGCGACGACCATGACGCTTTCGCCCAAGCGTGCGATGAGCGCCTCGTCCGCTGGGGAGCAGAAACCGAGATTCGCATGCTGACCGCCAACGCAAGACAGATCTCGAGCAAGGTGGGGCCCACGTTCAGCAACATCATTGGGGGGAACGGCAGCTTCTTCGCCACCAAGGCCATTGGCGGCACGGCATCATCGGTCGCACAACTGGTAGCGGGCATCGACAGTCCGAGCATGGCCAGCCAAGGAATCGATCTCGCCACGGCAATCTGCTCCTGCTGCGGTCCCTGCTGGGGATCGACCTCCGGCTATTCATACAGAACGGTGAAGCTCAAGAACGAGGGTCGCGGCGCCGACAAGGAAGCCGACGTGATCGCGCCACCCAACAGCGGCATTCAGAAGCAGGGCGAACACGACTTCGCCCCGGTATTCAGCTTGTCCACCATGCAGCGGCAAGCCGACAACTTCGACACCCTCATACCGCCGTTCATCGCACCGGGGGACATGCCGCCACCTTTCGACTACGACTGTGAAGTCTCGGTGATGCGCGACATATGGGAGCAAATGACGAAGCCGCAGCCGCTTCTTTCCAGCAAGGTTCTGAAGAAATGGGCCGGCCCGCCGTATCGCAAGCCCGGATCACTGGACCCCGACCCTGACGCGACGCTAGGGCTGGCACGAAAGAGAAAGAACCAGCCGGTAAAGACAGCGGATGACGTTTCCAGTGGCAGTGACTCGGAGGAAGCCTACGACATCGCCGCCGACCCAAAGCCCGTGCGCATCGTCAAAGGCACCAACAAGACGCCAGACGAGTACGTTGAAGGCCTGACTGCCACGACCCTCTTCGTCTGAGATCAATCTCCGAGTGCAGGCACCCGCAGTGCCTGTGCCAGCGCATCCGATGCACGGCGGTCCATCCACAGCCTGTCCCACTCAAGTGTCATCGCCCCCGCCTCCACCATCTCCAGCTGATGCACCCCGCGATGCACCGCGAAGTACAGGCTGACGCCACGCACCCCGAACTCCGCCGCGCTCGCCTCGTCGCTCAACGGCACGCGCAGCACCGGCACGCCGCCGAACGTGAAGGTCTCGATCGCGGCGCCGCCCAGCGGCCGCAGCGTCGTCGTGTCGCGGAAGATCACGCCGCCCTGGCCGTCGAAGCCCAGCTCGACCGCGCTCGCGTCCAGCCCGCGCAGCGCGCGCCATGAGCCGCTGCCATCGGGCTGCACGCGGCGCGTCGCGATGAACTGGTCGAGGCTCGCGAGCGTCATCCCGAATGGCTCGCCCTCTTCGTACGCGCGCGCATAGCCGCCGGCGCGCCACTGCACGCGGGCCTGGTGGCGAAAGCGTTGCGCGCCGGCGGGGTAGGTGCCAGCCACCACGACGTCCGCCGTGCCGCCCACGTCGTCGCGCGTGATGGCTTGGCCCGTCAGGTCCTCAACGTCATGGAACTCCGCGGCAATCGCGACCCCGCTGCGCAGCTGCAGCACGCGCCCCGCATCGAGCCGCTGCGCCAACGTGCCCTGCGGGTCGCCATCCAGCCAGCCGGCCGTCTCGTCCAGAAAGTCCGATCGCTCGCCGATCGGTGCGTAGCCGTGAAACGCGGTGTCCACCGCCGGGTCGAAGGTCCACACGCGCCGTGACGCCAGCATCTCGCCGGCGACCGGTCCTGCGGCCAGCTGCGTCGCCGTCGCGGTGTACACCGGGCCGTCGCGGCCCAGGTCGGCCGACAGCTCGAACACGCCCGCGCCCGACGCCGCGGTGAACCACGACTCCGACGGCCGGTGCAGCATCGCCATCAACCCGCGCGTCTGCTGGCCGAACCAGGCCACCGCCTGCTCGCGCACCCACGTCGCCTCGTCGCGGTGCAGCCCGTCGGCTGCGGCGATGTAGTCATCGTCGATCGCCAGGTCGACCAGGCCGGCACCGCGGCGCACGACGGCCTCGGCCTCCTCGCGCGCCACCCCGCCCCACACGAGTTGCTCGACGCGGGTACGCAGCGGCGTGAACAGGTAGCTGACGCGCCCCGCCTCGTACGGCCGGCTCAGCAGCACATGCTCGTCACCCACCGGCGCTCCCGTCGACGCCTCGACCGCCGCAGCCGGCACCACCGCGATCAAGCGCGTGGTCGCCAGCAGCGTCGCCTGCGCCGCCGTCAGTTCGAGCCGCCAGTCGCCTTGCGCATCGGTCAGCGCTGCCGGCTCGTCGCCATCGCAGTGGAGGTTGTCGTTGGCATCGACGCACACCGTCGCGCCTTGCAGGTAGCCGCGCATCACCTTCCCGCCGAGCGCCAGGCCGCTTGGCGCCGGCGGGCCGGGCTCGGGTGGGACCGCGCCGTCGCCGCCATCGCCGCCGCCGCCACAGGCGCTCAGCCAACAGGCCGCTGCCACGCCCCAGGCCGCCACCGCAGCACCCCGCCCGAAGCGTCTCATCGTCCAACCCATCGACGCTCCCTGTTGCCGTTGGCGCCGATGTTAGGGCGCCGCTGTCACCGATTCGTCTTCCGCCCCGGCAAACGATGTAACGGTCAGTGTGCGCCGACTTTGCAACTCCCATGCATCCTACGGAACACCCGCGGCTCGATCGCCCCGGGCTGCGCGAACAGCCCGCGCCGCGCGGCCTTCGCCTGCGCTTCGAGCGCCCCATAGCGGCCGCCATCGCGCCGCCGGTAGTGGTCGCCCCAGGCATGCCCGTGCGCCACCATCCACGCGGCCACATCGTCGCCGTCGACCGACACCCGCGCAATGCTGCGGTGGTAGCCGTCCTGCGCCACCGTCTCGAAGCGCACGCGCCGCTGCAGCACACGCTGGCCGAGCGCCTCGGCCGCCTGCGGTCCCCAGGCCTGGCAACGCTCCGGTGCATCGATGCCCTGCAGCCGCAGCTTCTTCGGCTTCGCGCGCGGCGATGCGCCGTCGACCCGCACCCACAGCGTGTCGCCATCGGTCACGTGGGTCACGACGCCACTGGCCGCCCCCGCCGGCCCCGCCGCGATCAGCAGGCCGAGCCACCACCCCCACTGCCGCGTCATGCGCCGAACAACCCGTGCCACAACCACCAGACGAAGCCGCCGACCAGCAGCAGCCACACGACGACGACCACGAACGCGCCCCACCACCAGCGCGGCAGCTTCTCGCGCGCCTTCTCGGCATCGACCAGCAACTGCTGCCACAGCGGGTCCGGCGTCATGCGCCGCACCAGCGCGACGCCGAGCGGAATGATCAGCAGGTCGTCCAATTGCCCGAGCACCGGGATGAAATCGGGGATCAGGTCGATCGGGCTGACGGCATACGCCAGCACCGCGACCGCCACCCATCTGGCGCCGCGCGGTGCCTGCGGGTGCTTGAACAGCTTCCACAGCGCGATCAGGTAGGTCGCCAGCCGGGCGGTGTTGGCCGCGCGCAGCAGCCGGGATTTGCGCAACATCATCGGGGGTCCTGGTTGCCGGGACCGGCCGCGCGCTCCATGTCCTTGAGCATGCGGGCCAGGCGGTCGTTGAGCTTCTCGGTGGTGAGTTTCTCGCGAAAGCGCTCCACCATCAGCGGCAGCGCGAACGGGCTGGGCACCTCGAGCTCGACGAACACGACGCGCTGGCCCCGCATGCGCTCCAAGCTGGCGGCGAGCCGCCGGATGTCAAGCTCCTGGCTCAGCACCTCGTTCTCCGCCTGGTCGAGCAGCCGGTTGCCGCCGTCGTACTTGCGGAACACCTCGTAGAACAGCGTGCTCGACGCCTGCAGCTGGCGCGCGCTCTTGGCCTGCCCCGGGTAGCCGGTGAAGATCAGCCCGGCCACGCGCGCGATCTCGCGGAAACGCCGGCGCGCCAGCTCGCTCGAATTCAGGCTCGCGAGCACGTCGTCCTGCAGCTGCGCGTCGCCGAACAGCGCGCCGTCCAGCAGCGGTTGCGGGTCGATCGGCAACGCGCTCAGCAGCTCCAGCCCGTAGTCGTTGATCGAGATGCTGAAGGTGTTGGGCGCGTCGCGCGCGAGCCGCCAGGCCAGCAGGCTCGCCAGGCCGATGTGCACGTTGCGCCCGCCGAACGGGTACAGGAACAGATGCTGGCCCTCGCGCGAGCGGATGCGCTCGACCAGCAGCGTGCCCGGCGTCGGCAGCCGCGAAATGCGCTGCTGCGCCAGCAGCATCGGCCGCGCGGCCTGCAGCTCCGGCGCGTCGAAATCGCCGGCGTCGGCCCCGGCCAGCACATCCAGCACCGCATCGGCCAGCTCGCTCGACAGCGGCATCTTGCTGCCGGCCCAGCTCGTCACGACGCCCTTGCGCCCCTCGGCGCGCCGCACGTAAGCCGTCATCTCCTGCGTGCGCACGTATTCGAGCGTGCGGCCGGCGAAGACGAAGCAGTCGCCGGCGCGCAACCTCGCGATGAAGCCTTCTTCCACCGTGCCGATGCGCCCGCCGCTCAGGTACTTCACCTGCATCGCCGAGTCGGCGACGATGGTGCCCACCTGCAGCTTGTGACGCCGCGCGATGCCGCGGTCGGGCACGCGGTACACGCCGTCGACCAGTTGCACGCGGTGGTATTCCGGGTAGGCCCCCAGGCTGCTGCCGCCGCGTTCGACGAAGGCCAGCGCCCAGTCGAACTCGTCGCGCGCCAGCGCGCGGTAGGCGTGCGCGGCGGTCACCTCGCCGTACAGCGCATCGGCGGTGAAGCCACCGCCGAGCGCCACCGTCACCAGGTGCTGCACCAGCACGTCGAACGGCTTCTCGGGCGTCGCGCGCTTCTCGATGCGACCTTGCTGCGCGGCGCGGCGCGCGGCCACCGCTTCCACCAGCTCGAGCGTGTTGGTCGGCACCAGCGTGATGCGGCTCGGCCGGCCCGGCGCATGGCCGCTGCGGCCGGCGCGCTGCAGCAGCCGCGCGATGCCCTTGGCCGAGCCGATCTGCAACACCCGCTCCACCGGCAGGAAATCGACCCCCAGGTCCAGCGACGAGGTCGCGACGACCGCCTTCAGCCGCCCCTCCTTCAGCCCCAGTTCCACCCATTCGCGCACCGACGGGTCGAGCGAGCCGTGGTGCAGCGCGACGGTGCCGGCCCACTCCGGGCGCTGCGCGATCAGCATCTGGTACCAGGCCTCGGCCTGCGAGCGCATGTTGACGAACACCAGCGTGGTGCCGGATCGCTCGATCTCGTCGACCACCGGCTGCTGCATCTGCTTGCCCAGGTGCCCGCCCCAGGAGAAGCGGCCCGGCTCGTGCGGCAGCAGCGTGTCGATCACCAGCCTCTTGTCGAGGCTGCCGCGCACCGCGGTGCCGGGCGTGTCGCCCAGCAGCACGCGCATCGCGTCGTCCAGGTTGCCGAGCGTCGCGCTCAACCCCCAGGTGACCAGGCCCGGGTTCCAGCGCTTCAGCCGCGCCAGCGCCAGCTGCACCTGCACGCCGCGCTTGTTGCCCATCAGCTCGTGCCATTCGTCGACGATCACGGTGTGCACGCCGGCCAGTTCGTCGCGCGCGGCCTCGCGGGTCAGCATCAGGCTCAGCGATTCGGGGGTCGTCACCAGCACGGTCGGGAAGCGCCGGTCCTGCCGCGCGCGCTCGGCCGACGCGGTGTCGCCGGTGCGCAGGCCGAGGCTCCAGCCGCTGCCCAGTTCGGCCAGCGGCACCTGCAGCGCACGCGCCGAATCGGCGGCCAGCGCACGCATCGGCGTGATCCACAGCACGCCCAGCGGCGGCGACTTGGCCGCCAGCGGGTCGACGCCGCAGCGCGCCGCGTTCGCCAGCGCGCCGAACCACACCGCATAGGTCTTGCCGGCCCCGGTGGTGGCATGCAGCAGGCCGCTGCGGCCGTCGGCCATCGCTTTCCACACCTCGCGCTGGAACGGGAACGGCTTCCAGCCGCGTTGCGCGAACCAGCGCGCGCCGAGGCCCGCCATGCGCCTGTTCATTGCGCCTGCGGATCCCGCGAGCGCAGCGCCATCGCGACCCGCGACACCCGCCCGTCCGCCATCTCCTGCACCTCGAAATGCGCGCCATGCCATTCGACGGCGTCGCCTTCGGCATGCCCGCGCGCCAGGCTGTCGGTCATCCAGTCGCCGAGCGACGGCCCGGCGTTGTGCGGCACCGGCAGCTGGAAGAACGCGAACACGTCGGCCAGCGGCAGCTGCGCGTCGAGCGTCAGCCGGCCCTGCACCGCGCGTTCTTCATCCGGCGGCAGCGCCGGCGGCTCGACCACGCCGAGCCGGTTCGCGACCCAGCGCAGCGAGGTGCCCTGCATCAGCAGCGACGCGAGCACCACGCCGAACGCGATGTTGAAGAAGCGGTAGCTGTCGGGCACCTGGGCCATCAGCGGGAACAGCGCCAGCACGATCGGCACCGCGCCGCGCAGGCCGACCCAGCCGATGAACAGCCGCTGCGCCGCCGGAAAGCGCAGCGGCGCCAGGCACAGCCACACCGCCAGCGGCCGCGCGACGAACAGCAGCGCCGCCACCACCGCGACGATCGGCACCGCCATGCCCAGCATCTGCCGCGGCGACACCAGCAGCCCGAGCAGCACGAACAGGCTGGCCTGCGCGGCCCACGCAAAACCGTCGAGCGCCGATGACGCGCCATGCGCCGCCGCCTCGGCCCGCGCCCGCACCTGCAGCCCGAACAGGTAGACGGCGAGGAAGCCCGAGCCTTCGACCAGGCCGGCCGCCGCGAACACCGCGAGCCCGCCCGACAGCACGATCAGCGCGAGCAGCCCGCCGTGCTCGACGGTCAGCGTCAGCCGGTTCAGCAGCCAGGCGACGCCCCAGCCGCCGGCCAGGCCGATCGCGAGGCCGAAGCCGGCCTGCGTCGCGAACAGCAGCGCGAGTTCGCCGAGCCCGGCGTGCGTGCGGATCGCGGCCGTCATCGCGAGCGTCAGGAACACCGCCATCGGGTCGTTCAGGCCGGACTCCATCTCCAGCGTGGCCGACACCCGCTCCGGCAGCTCGATGCCGGCATGGCGCAGCAGCGAGAACACCGCCGCCGCATCGGTCGACGCGACGATCGCGCCGAGCAGGAAGCCATGGCGCCATTCGACACCCATCACCGCCACCGCGACCGCGCCGACCATCAACGCGGTCAGAACGACGCCGAGCGTCGCGAGCGACAGCGCCGGCTTCAGCCCGGCGCGCACGCTGGCCATCGGGGTGCTGATGCCGCCCTCGAGCAGGATCACCGCGAGCGCGGCGTTGCCGACCCAGGCCGTCATCTGCGTGTCGTCGAAGCGCAACCCGCCCGGGCCGTCCACGCCGATCAGCATGCCGGCGGCCAGGAACACCAGCAGGAACGACAGCCCGAGCCGGGCCGAGAACACGCCCGCGAGCAGGCTGACGAAGATCAACAGCCCGCTCGCCAGCAGCAGGAGGAGGAAGGCGTGCATCGCGGCGACCTTATCAGAGGGCCTTCAACCCGAGGCACACTGGCGGACTGATTTCGCTGCAGTCCTTTGCCTACATCCGCATGAGCCTCGCCCTCGATACCGCTGTCTTCACGCTGACCAACGCCGCCGGCCTGTCCATCCAGGTGATGGACCACGGCGCCACCTGGGTGTCCTGCACCGTGCCGCTGCCCGGCAGCGCATCGCGCGAGGTCCTGCTGGGCTGCGCCCGGCTCGACGACTACCGCCGGCAGACCGGCTACCTCGGCGCCACCATCGGCCGCTATGCCAACCGCATCGGCGGCGCGCGCTTCCCGCTCGACGGGCGCGAGGTGGCGGTGGCGCCGAACGAAGGCCGCAACCAGCTGCACGGCGGGCCGGTCGGCTTCGACAAGCGCGTGTGGACGCCCGTCTCGCACACGCCGACCGAGCTGGTGCTGTCGCTCACCAGCGAAGACGGCGACCAGGGCTACCCGGGCCGCATGGAGACGACGGTGCGCTACCGGCTCGGCGACGACCTCGCCGTGCAGGTGGAACTGGCGGCCACCGTCAGCGCGCCGTGCCCGGTCAACCTGACGAACCATGCGTATTTCAACCTCGACGGCGATGCGCCGGGCGGCGACATCCGCGCACACCGGCTGCGCATCGCGGCGCAGCAGTTCCTGCCGGTCGATGCCGGTTCGATCCCGACCGGCGAGCGCCGCGACGTCGCCGGCACCGGCTTCGACTTCCGCGCGCCGCGCCCGATCGGCGAGGCGCTGATGCGCGACGAGCAGCAGCAGCTCACGCGCGGCTACGACCACTCGTACTGGCTGGATGCGGATTGCGCCGATGGCCGCGCACCGGCGGCCGAGGTGCTGTCGGGCGACGGCCGGGTGACGCTCGCGCTGCACACGCGGCTGCCGGCGCTGCAGTTCTACAGCGGCAACTACCTGCCCGGCACGCCGACGCGCGTGGCCGGCGCCACCTATGCGCAGCACGCCGGGTTCGCGCTGGAGCCGCAGTACTCGCCCGACACGCCGAACCACCCCGAGTGGCCGGGCTGCGTGCTGCGGCCGGGGCAGCGGTTCGAGCAGGCGCTGCGCTACGTGTTCACCGCGCGCTGAAAAGAAGCCTGAATAAAAACGATACACAGCGATACCGCCACGACAAGACGCCGGAAGACGCAGCGCCGAGCATGCAGGCCATGTTCACACCTGCAGGAGGATTCTTCATGCGACCCTGGCTCAAACGCACCTTGATCGGCGTCTTCGGCGCCTCGGCCCTGTTCGGCGGCTTCGCGGCGTGGTCGCAGCATCCGCACGGTTTCGGGCGCTGGGAATCGATGAGCGAGGCCGACGTCGCGCGCTTCAAGTCGCGGGCCATCGACCATGCGACGCGCAGCCTCGACCTCGATGCGGTGCAGCAGGCGCGGCTCGGCGTGCTGATCGACACCTTGCAGCAGCAGCGCCAGGCCTTGCGCGGCAGCGCCGACCCGCGCGCGCAGTTCCAGGCGCTGATGGGCGACGGCACCTTCGACCGCTGGCACGCGCAGGACCTGATCAACAGCAAGCTCGCGAGCGTGCGCGACGGCAGCCCGAAGCTGGTCGCGGCGGTCGGCGATTTCTACGACAGCCTGCGGCCGGAGCAGCAGCGGCAGGTGCGCGACTTCCTGCAGCGCCGGCACGGGCCGTGGAGCTGAATGACGGCCCCCACGTCGCTGCGCTCCTGCCCCCCGAGGGGCCGCCGCTCCAGAGGCCCGGCGAAGCCGGTTCCTCGGAGAGTTGCTTGATGGGTGCTTCGCTGCGCTTGCACAATCGCTCATGCAACGAATCCTGCTGATCGACGACGACGAACACTTGGCAGGGCCGTTGCGGACCTACTTTCACCGCCACGATCTCGACCTCGACGCCGTCACGCGGCCCAGCGCCGCGCTGCCGGCGCTGCGCGGCGTGACCTACGATCTCGCGATCCTCGACGTGATGCTGCCCGAGATGGACGGCTTCCAGGTGTGCCGCGAGATCCGCCGCTTCAGCGACATCCCGATCGTGATGCTGACCGCGCGCGGCGACGTGATGGACCGCGTCGTCGGCATCGAGCTCGGCGCCGACGACTACCTGCCCAAGCCCTTCGAGCCGCGCGAGCTGCTGGTGCGCGTGCAGGCCATCCTGCGCCGCACCCGGCCGAGCTCGCTGCGCCTGAACGCACCGACCCAGCTGGCGTTCGACGGCCTGCAGATCGACCTGCAACGCCGCGAAGCTCGCCGCCACGGCCAGCCGCTCGAGCTGACCAGCACCGAGTTCGAGCTGCTGGTGATGCTGGCGACGATGCCCGGCAAGGTGTTCTCGCGCGACGAGATCCTGGAGCAGCTGCGCGGCCAGGCCGCCGACGACCTCTACACCCGCGCCGTCGACATCCTGGTCAGCCGCCTGCGCAAGAAGCTCGAACCGCTGGACTGCATCAAGACGATGCGCAACGTCGGCTACCGCTTCGCGGCCGGGCCCGCCGCATGAACCCCTGGACGCGCCCCTGGTCTCGTTCCTGGAATCGCGCCCGCCAGCGGGTCAACCACTCGCTGAAGTGGAAGCTGGTGCGGCTGTTCCTGCTGCTCGCGCTCGGCACCACGGTGATCTTCCTGGTCGGCATGAAGGAGATCGTGCGCCTGGGCTGGCAGGGCTGGGGTCGCCCGCTGCTGGCCGACTACGTCACGCTGCTGGCCGCCGACATCGGCACGCCGCCCGACGTCGAACGCGCGAAGGCGCTGGTCGCGCGGCTGCCGATCTCGCTGCACATCGACGGCCCGCAGGTCCAGTGGGATTCGCACCCGCAGCGCCCGGCACCGTGGCAGCGCATCGCCTCGCCCGGCAACCCCGAGGGGATGATCCATATTCGCACGCTGGCCGACGGCCACCGGCTGGTGTTCGGCCTCGCGCCGCCCAGCCCGGCGGCGCACCCGAAATGGGTCGGCTGGGGCACGCTGACGCTGCTGCTGGCGATCACCTGGATCGCGTTCCGGCATGTGCGGCACCTGCTGCGGCCGCTGGACGACATCCGCGCCGGCGCGATCCGCTTCGGCCGCGGCGAGTTCGACGACGCCATTCCAGTGCGGCGCGACGACGAACTCGGCGACCTGGCCCGCCAGGTCAACACGATGGCGCAGGAGATCCGCGCGATGCTCGACGCCAAGCGCGGCCTGCTGCTGGCCATCAGCCACGAGCTGCGCTCGCCGCTGACCCGCGCGCGCGTGAACGCCGAGCTGATCGACGACAGCCCGGAGCGCGCCGCGCTGCTGCGCGACCTGGCCGAGATGCGCGACCTGGTCAGCGACCTGCTGGAGAGCGAGCGCCTGGCGTCCGGCCATGCCGCGCTGCAGCGCGAGCCGACCGACCTGAACGCGCTGGTCGCCGACACGCTGGCGGCGCATTTCGCCGGCCAGCCGGTCGAGCAGCAGCTGGCGCCGGCGCTGCCGATGCTGGCGCTCGACCGGATGCGGCTGCGGCTGCTGCTGCGCAACGCGGTCGACAACGCGCTGCGCCATGCGGCCGACGCCGGCCGGCCGCCGGTCGTCGCCACCCGGCTCGACGATGACGGCGGCGTGACACTCAGCGTGCGCGACCACGGCCCGGGCGTGCCGCCGGAGCAGCTGGCCCAGCTCAGCCAGGCCTTCTACCGGCTCGACCGTGCGCGCCAGCGCAGCACCGGCGGCGTCGGCCTGGGGCTGTACCTGTGCCGGCTGGTCGCGCAGGCGCACGGCAGCGCGCTGCAGATCCGGCTGGCCGGGCCGGGACTCGAGGTGTCGATGCGCTTCGCCCCCCCTGGACATGGGGGAACCAACGGGGCAAGAACGGAGCCCTGACCGTGAAGAAGTGACTTTCGGCAGATGTGGAGGACTCCCCTCCTTTCTAGAGTCCACCCCATCGTCACTGCCTGCCGTCCTGCACCTCCATGAACGCCCTCCCCGTCGAAGAACTGCTGGCGCCGCTCTCCGACGACGCGCCCTGCGGGCCGGACCTGGAGTACGACCCGGCGTTCCTCGCGCTGGAAGAAGCCTCGCGCGGCAAGCCCGAGCAGCAGTTCGGCGACACCGTGATCCCGGCCGAAGACCCCGACTGGCGCACCGTTTTCGAGCAATCCCGCCAGCTCGCCGAGCGCACCCGCGACCTGCGGGTGGCCGTGCTGCTGGCCCGTTCCGGCGCCCGCCAGCGCGGCGCGGCCATGTACGCCAGCGCGCTGGCGCTGATCGCCGGCCTGCTGGAACGCCACTGGGACCACGCCTACCCGCTGCTCGACGCCGACGACAACAACGACCCGACGATGCGCCTGAACGCGCTGGCACCGCTGGTCGATCCGTCGTTCGGGTTGGCCGACCTGCGCCACGCCCCGGTCGGCGGCGGCCGCACGCAACTCACCGTGCGCCAGATCGAGCTGGCCGCCGGCAAGGCCCAGCCGAACAGCAATGAATCCGCCCCCAGCCCCGAAGGCGTGCAGCAAGCGCTGAAGGCCGCCGAAGCCCAGGCCCCCGGCACGCTGGCCGCGCTGAAGCAGGCCGGCGACGAGATGGCCCGCATCGAGGCGGTGCTGATCGACAAGGTCGGCGGCAGCCAGGGCCCCGAGTTGCGCCCGCTGCGCGTGCTGGCCCAGTGCCTCGCGAGCGCCGCGGCGCAGGCCGAGGCATCCGACGGCGAGGCTGCCGCTGAAGCGACCGACGGCGGCGATGCCGGCGGTGCCACGGCCACCGGCGGCAGCGCCGTCGCGGTCGGCGCGCTGCGCAGCCGCGAGGACGTCAGCCGCACGCTGGACCGCGTCTGCGAATGGATCGAACGCAACGAACCCAGCAACCCGGCGCCGCTGCTGATCCGCCGCGCGCAGCGGCTGATGGGCAAGAATTTCATGGACATCATCCGCGACCTCGCGTCCGACGGCCTCGGCCAGGTCGAACGCATCGCCGGCAGTCCCGACCAGTAGCAAACCGAACCACCGAACCCGCCCTAGGGCCTGTCAACACCACGGAGTCCACCATGGCCACCAGCAGTCAGAAATTCATCGCCCGCAACCGCGCGCCGCGTGTCCAGATCGAATACGACGTGGAGCTCTACGGCGCCGAGAAGAAGGTGCAGCTTCCGTTCGTGATGGGCGTGCTGTCCGACCTGTCGGGCAAGCCGGCCGACCCGCTCGCGCCGGTGGCCGACCGCAAGTTCCTCGAGTTCGACGTCGACAACTTCGACAGCCGCATGAAGTCGATGAAGCCGCGCGTCGCGTTCCAGGTGCCCAACACGCTGACCGGCGAGGGCAACGTCAGCGTCGACCTCACCTTCAACAGCATGGACGACTTCTCGCCGGCGGCGATCGCGCGCAACAACGATGCGCTGCGCAAGCTGCTCGAAGCCCGCCAGCAGCTGTCGAACCTGATCACCTACATGGACGGCAAGAGCGGCGCCGAAGAACTGCTGGCCAAGGTGATGGCCGACCCGGCGCTGCTGAGCAGCCTGGCGGGCGCCAGGAAGGCCGACGAGCCGAAGGCCGAATAAGCGCAGCGCGACACAGGAGAACGCAATGGCAGAAGCACAGAACCAATCCTCCGCGCTGCAGGGCGTCGAATTCCAGGGCGGCGATTTCGCCAGCCTGCTGAACAAGGAATTCAAGCCGAAGAGCGACGAGGCGAAATCGGCGGTCGAGACCGCCATCCTGACGCTCGCGCAGCAGGCGCTCGCGCAGACCAAGCTGATCGGCACCGATGTCGTCAACTCGATCGAGGCGATGATCGCCGAGCTCGACAAGAAGCTCAGCGAGCAGATCAACCTGATCATGCACCACCCCGACTTCCAGCAACTGGAAAGCGCGTGGCGCGGGCTGCACCACCTCGTCAACAACACCGAGACCGACGAGCAGCTGAAGATCCGCGTGATGAACATCAGCAAGACGGAGCTCAGCAAGACGCTGAAGCGCTACAAGGGCACGGCCTGGGACCAGAGCCCGATCTTCAAGCGCGTCTACGAAGAAGAATTCGGCCAGTTCGGCGGCGAGCCGTTCGGCTGCCTGGTCGGCGACTACTACTTCGGCCAGACCCCGCCCGACGTCGAGCTGCTGGGCGAGATCGCGAAGGTCTCGGCCGCGGCCCACTCGCCGTTCATCGCCGCCGCCGACCCGAGCCTGATGCAGATGGGTTCGTGGCAGGAACTGGCGAACCCGCGCGACCTGAGCAAGATCTTCACGACGCCCGAATACGCCGGCTGGCGCTCGCTGCGCGAATCGGACGACGCCCGCTACATCGGCCTGGCGATGCCGCGCTTCCTGGCGCGCATCCCGTACGGCGCGAAGACCAACCCGGTCGAGGCCTTCAACTTCGAGGAAGACACCGGCAGCGCCGACCACACCAAGTACACCTGGGCGAACTCGGCGTACGCGATGGCGGTCAACATCAATCGTTCTTTCAAGCAGTATGGCTGGTGCTCGCGCATCCGCGGCATCGAATCGGGCGGCGCGGTCGAAGGCCTGCCGACGCACACCTTCCCGACCGACGACGGCGGTGTCGACATGAAGTGCCCGACCGAGATCGCGATCAGCGACCGGCGCGAGGCCGAGCTCGCGAAGAACGGCTTCATGCCGCTGGTGCACCGCAAGAACTCCGACTTCGCGGCCTTCATCGGCGCGCAATCGCTGCAGAAGCCGGCCGAGTACGACGACCCCGACGCATCGGCCAACGCCAACCTGGCCGCGCGCCTGCCGTACCTGTTCGCGACCTGCCGCTTCGCGCACTACCTGAAGTGCATCGTGCGCGACAAGGTGGGCTCGTTCAAGGAGCGCGACGAAGTGCAGCGCTGGCTGCAGGACTGGATCATGAACTACGTGGACGGGGATCCGGCCCACTCGTCGGAAGACACCAAGGCACGTCGCCCGCTGGCGGCGGCCGAGGTGGTGGTCGAAGAGGTCGAAGGCAACCCGGGCTACTACAGCTCGAAGTTCTTCCTGCGTCCCCACTACCAGCTGGAAGGTTTGACAGTGTCTCTGCGCCTGGTGTCCAAGCTGCCCTCCCAGAAGGCGGCCTGATCAGGTGCAGGAAAGCGGGGCCGGCGTGGAACCTCCCACGGCGTGCCGCGCGAATCGCAGCCCGGGAGGTTCAGCTTGCCGGGAAACGAAACAGAAACGCCGGGCGCGCGACGGAATACCCAGACGTCGCGGCACCCCTCTCCCGGCATCCCACAAGCGGGTCAACTCAGTTGAAGGAGAAGCATCATGGCTGTAGACATGTTCATCAAGATCGGTGACATCAAGGGCGAATCGAAGGATTCGTCGCACAAGGACGAGATCGACGTCCTGGCATGGAACTGGGGCTGCGCGCAGAGCGCCTCGTTCGGCAACGGCGCCGGCGGCGGTTCGGGCAAGGTCAGCATCCAGGACCTGTCGCTGACCAAGTACGTCGACGCCGCGTCGACCGCGCTGGCGATGGCCAGCTTCAAGGGCACGCACATCAAGCAGGCCGTGCTGACCGTGCGCAAGGCCGGCGACAAGCCGCTCGAGTACATCAAGATCACGCTCGAGAGCGTCATCGTGTCGTCGCTGTCGACCGGCGGCAGCGGCGGCGAAGACCGGCTGACGGAAAACATCAGCCTGAACTTCGCGAAGTTCAAGATGGAATACACCACGCAGTCGGACACCGGCGGCAAGGGTTCCACCAGCACCGTCGGCATCGACCGCGAGAAGAACGAAGTCAAGTGACCGGTCGCAGGCTTCCTGCGCACGCCACGGATCGGCCTTCGGGCCGTTTCGTGGCGGTGTTCATTGCGTGACCCCGACAACTCAAACGCCACCGAGGAAAGAACATGGCCAAGGCCGACATGTACCTGAAGGTCGAGGGCACGGCGCAGGGCCCGATCAAGGGCGAATCGCGCGATGCCAAGCACACCGACGAGATCGAGGTCGTCGGCTGGAGCTGGGGCCTGGACGGCAATGCGACCGCCTTCGGCAGCGCGGCCGCCCGCACGACGATGCAGGAACTGGTCGTGCGCAAGCGCGTCGATTCGGCCAGCACCGGGCTGATGTCCGCGCTGCGCAGCAACGAAATCATCAAGAAGGCGACGCTGTCGGTCCACAAGGCCGGCGGCATG
Organism: Rhizobacter sp. SG703; assembly: GCF_012275445.1. Lineage (GTDB taxonomy): Bacteria > Pseudomonadota > Gammaproteobacteria > Burkholderiales > Burkholderiaceae_C > Rhizobacter. Next base: position 108,554 of record NZ_JAAZQK010000007.1, read on the forward strand.
GCGTCGATCCCGTACCTGACGATCACCGTCGAGAAGGCGCGCATCCTGTCGCATCGGCTGCGCAACGAGACCGACGGCGCGCCGGAGCTGATCGAGGAGATCCGCATCGCCTTCTTCAAGGTGAAGGTCGAGTACCGCGCGCAGGACATGGCGGGCGCCGCCAAGGGCGTGAACACCTTCGAGAACGAAGTGACGGCCTGACATGACGCCCGTCCAAGCCGCCGAACAGGCCCTGAAGGAGGGTCGCACCGATGCCGCATTGAAGAGCCTGCAGGACGGCGTGCGCGCCAAGCCGGCCGATCCGAAGCTGCGCGTCTTCCTGTTCCAGCTGCTGTGCGTGCTGGGCCAATGGCCGCGCGCGATGACGCAGCTGGAGGTGTGCGGCGAGCTCGACGCGTCGACGCTGCCGATGGTCAACACCTACCGCGAGGCGCTGAAGTGCGAGACGCTGCGCGAATCGGTGTTCGCCGGCAAGACCACGCCGATGGTGTTCGGCCGCCCGCAGGCCTGGGTGGCGTGGCTGGTCGAGGCGCTGATGGCCGATGCGCGCGGCGATGCGGCCGTCGCCGCGAAGCTGCGCCGCGATGCCTTCGACGCCGCGCCGCCGACGCCCGGCACGCTGAACGGCCAGCCGTTCGACTGGATCGCCGACGCCGATTCGCGGCTCGGCCCGGTGCTCGAAGCGCTGATCAACGGCCGCTACTGCTGGGTGCCGTTCAGCGCGCTGACGAAGATCACGATCGAGGAACCGGCCGACCTGCGCGACATGGTGTGGAGCGCCGCACAGCTCGACTTCACCAACGGCGGCCAGTCGGTCGCGCTGATCCCGACCCGCTACCCCGGCACCGCGACCGAAGGCGATGCGCTCGCGCAGCTGGCGCGCCGCACCGAATGGCACGCGCTGAACGACGAACACTTCCGCGGCATCGGCCAGCGCGTGCTGGCGCTGGGCGAGCACGACAGCGACCTGCTGGCGGTGCGCGAGATCACGCTCGAACCGCTGCCGGTGGCCGACGACGAGCCGACGCCGGACGCCGCGGCTTGACCGAAGACCATGGCCAACCATGAGGTACGCGATCGGCTGCAGCCGGTCCTGCTCGACCGCCTGACCGACCTCGACCCGCAGTCGCGCGTCGAGTCCGACGACAGCCGCGTGATGAACAAGGCGCAGATCCGCGAGGCGGTGCTGCGCGACCTGTCGTGGCTGCTGAACGCCGTCAAGCCGATGCCGCTGCTGTCGCAAACCTACCCGCTGGCCGGCGAGTCGGTCATCAACTACGGGTTGCCGCCGATGTCGGGACAGCTCGCGTCGCGCATCGACGTGCCGCTGCTCGAGCGCACGATCAAGCAGGCCATCCTGCGCTTCGAGCCGCGCGTGATGGAAGACTCGCTCGACGTCAAAGCGCTCGAACCGTCCAGCGTGCTCGACACCCACAACGTCATCGAGTTCGAGATCCGCGGCTTCATGTGGGCCCAGCCGGTGCCGCTGGAGCTGCTGCTGCGCACCCAGGTCGACCTGGAGGCCGGGCAGATCGAGGTGCGCGACGCCGCGGGCGGCTCCCTGAAACGAAAAACGTAAGCGGCCACGAGCATGGATCCGAACCTGCTGCGCCTGTACAACGACGAACTCGGGCACCTGAAAGAGGTCGGCGCCGAGTTCGCGAAAGAGTTTCCGAAGATCGCGGCGCGCCTGTCGATGGACGGCGTCGAGGTCACCGATCCGTACGTCGAACGGCTGCTGGAGGGCTTTGCCTTCATGGCCGCGCGGGTGCAGCTGAAGATCGACGCCGAGCACCCGCGGCTGATCCAGCACCTGCTGGAGACCGTCTACCCCGGCTTCCTGTCGCCGATGCCGTCGACGATGATCGCGCGCATGCGGCCCGACCCGCTCGATCCGAACCTGGCGCGCGGCTTCGGCGTCAAGCGCGGCAGCGCGCTGCACAGCGAGCTGGTGCGCGGCCAGAACACCCGCTGCGAATTCCGCACCGCGCACGACGTGACGCTGTGGCCGGTCGAGATCGACGCGGTGCAGTACTTCACGCACGCACCCGACCTGCCGCTGGCCCACCTGCCGCCGGCCCGCCAGGTGCGCGGCGGCCTGCGCATCCGGCTGAAGGCGAGCGCCGGCCTCAAGTTCAGCCAGCTGCCGATGGAGCAGCTGAGCTTCTACATCAGCGCCGGCGACGACGTCGCGTTCCGCCTGCACGAGCTGGTGCTGGGCGCGAGCCTCGCGACCTGGGTGCACGGTGGTGCCGCGCGCTCGCCGAACCAGGGCTATGCCGACGGTGCGTCGGTCGAGGCGGTCGGCTACGACGACGAGCGGGCGCTGCTGCCCGACACGCTGCGCGGCTTCAGCGGCCACCGGCTGCTGCAGGAGTACGCGGCGCTGCCGCAGCGCTTCCTGTTCTTCTCGGTCACCGACCTGGCGCGGCGGCTGGCGCGCATCGACAGCAGCGAATGCGAGATCGTGCTGCTGTTCGGCCGCGGCGAGCCGGCGCTCGAATCGCTGGTCGATGCGAACAGCCTCGCGCTGTACTGCACACCGGCGATCAACCTGTTCCCGAAGCGGCTCGACCGCATCCAGCTCGGCCCGGGCAGCTTCGAGCACCATGCGGTGCCCGACCGCACGCGGCCGATGGACTACGAGGTCCACACGATCGAGAGCGTCACCGGCTTCGGCACCGGCCAGGTCGCCGAGCAGCGCTTCCTGCCGCTGTACGCCACCTTCCACGAAGAGTCGCGCAACCACGGCGCGTTCTACACGCTGCGCCGCGAGCCGCGGCTGCTGTCGAGCCGGCAGCGCCTCGAGGGGCCGCGCTCGGCCTACGTCGGCCAGGAGGTGTTCCTGTCGCTGGTCGACCCGCGCAACGCGCCGTACCGCGAAGACATCCGCCAGGTCTCGCTGACCGCGCTGGTCACCAACCGCGACCTGCCGACGCTGCTGCCCGGCTCGGCCAGCACCTGGGCGCTCGACGTCGCCGGCCCGGCCGGCCGCATCGAGACGATGCGCGGCCCGTCGCGGCCGGTGCAGCGCATCGCGCGCGGCGACGTCGGCTGGTCGCTGGTCAGCCTGCTGACGCTGAACTACCTGAGCATCGCCGGCGAAGACCCGCGCCGTGCCGCGTCGGCGCTGCGCAGCCTGATGGCGCTGCACGGGCCGGAACAGGACGTCAGCTGGGCCAAGCAGGTCGAGGGCATCCAGGCGGTGGACGCGCGCGCGGTGGTGCGAAGGCTGCCCTTCCCCGGGCCGCTGACCTTCGGCTGTGGCGTCGAGGTGACCACCACCGTCGACGAGCTCGGCTTCCAGGGTTCGAGCGCCTTCCTGCTCGGCTGCGTGCTGGAGCATTTCTATGCCCGGCATGCGTCGGCCAACAGTTTTTCCGAAACCATCGTCCGCTCGGCGACGCGCGGCGAGATCCTGCGATCGCAGCCGCGCGTCGGCTCGAAGGCGATGCTGTGAGCGCCACGCCGCCGGACCCGCAGGCCCTGCACGAACGCCGCACGCGGCTGTTCGACGAGCTCGCGAAGCAGCCGTGGGCGCACGACTTCTTCGCGGTGCTGCGCCAGATCGATGCGCTTTGGCCGCAATCGCCGCGGCTCGGCTCGGCGCTGCGGCCCGGGGCCGAGCCGGTGCGGCTGGGCCAGGACCCGGAGCTCGATTTCGCGCCGGCCGGCGTGATGTCGTTCGACGCCAGCGAGCGCAACGTGCCGCGGCTCGGCGTGCGCTTCTTCGGGCTGTTCGGCCCGATGGGGCCGCTGCCGCTGCACTACACCGAACACGCGCGCGACCGGCTGCGCAACCACGGCGATGCCACCTTCGCGCGCTTCGCCGACCTGTTCCACCACCGCATGCTGCTGCTGTTCTACCGCGCGTGGGCGCAGTCGCAGCCGGCCGTGCAGGCCGACCGCGCGAGCGACGACCAGTTCGCCAAATGGGTCGGCGCGCTGTTCGGCCAGGCGCCTGCCGCGCTGCACCGCGCCGACCAGGTGCCCGATGCGGCCAAGCGCTTCATGAGCGGCCACCTGGCGAGCGCGACGCGCCGGCCCGAGTCGATCGTCAAGGTGCTGCGCCAGTACTTCGCGGTGCCGATCCGCGTCGAGTCGCACGTCGGCCACTGGCTGCCGCTGCGGCCTGAGGACCGCACCCGCCTCGGCGGCCGCGGCGGCATGGGCGCGACGCTCGGCGTCTCGGCGGTGGCCGGCAGCAAGGTGTGGGACCGCCAGTACAAGCTGCGGCTGCACATCGGGCCGCTGACGCTCGCGCAGTACCGACAGTTCCTGCCCGGCCAGCGCTCGCTGGTCGAGCTGCGCGACTGGATGCGCCAGCTGCTCGGCTTCGAGATGCTGTGGGACCTGCGGCTGATCCTGCAGGGCAGCGCGGTGCCGGCGCTCGGCCTGTCGGGCGCGACACCGGCGGCACTCGGCCTGACCAGCTGGCTCGGCCGCAAGACGCCGCACCCCGACCGCGGCGAACTCCTGTTGAACCCGGCGCAGATGACGGCCGTCACCGCGCACCCTTCCACCCCAAGGAACGACCATGGCTGAAATCAGTCGCACCGCCCTCTTCGGCAAGCTCAACCCGATCGCCTACAAGGCCATCGAAGGCGCCACGGTGTTCTGCAAGCTGCGCGGCAACCCTTATGTCGAGCTGCAGCACTGGATCTACCAGATCCTGAACGGCAACGACAGCGACCTGCACCGCATCGTCAAGCACTACGAGCTCGACGGCGCGCAGCTGGTGGCTGACCTGACGCAGTCGCTCGACCGGCTGCCGCGCGGCGCCACGTCGGTGACCGACCTGTCGAGCATCGTCGAGAACGCGGTCGAACGCGGCTGGGTCTACGGCTCGCTGATGTTCGGCGACCGCCAGGTGCGCACCGGCTACCTGCTGGTCGGCGCGCTGAAGACGCCGTCGCTGCGCAATGCGCTTCTGGCGATCAGCAAGCAGTTCGAACGCATCAAGCTCGACGACCTGATCGACCGCTTCGCGTCGCTGCTGGCGGCATCGCCCGAGCATGCGCAGGCCGCCAGCGACGGCGGCGCGCCGGGCGAGGCCAGCGAAGCGATCGCACCGGCCGCGATGGGCAAGCAGGAGGCGCTGAAGCGCTTCACGACCGACCTGACCGAGCAGGCCCGCGGCGGCAAGATGGACCCGATCGTCGGCCGCGACGACGAGATCCGCCAGGTGGTCGACATCCTGATGCGGCGCCGCCAGAACAACCCGATCCTGGTCGGCGAGGCCGGCGTCGGCAAGACCGCGGTGGTCGAAGGCTTCGCGCAACGCATCGCGCGCGGCGACGTGCCGCCGGCGCTGAAGGACGTGACGCTGCGCACGCTCGACGTCGGCCTGCTGCAGGCCGGCGCCAGCATGAAGGGCGAGTTCGAGCAGCGGCTGCGTTCGGTGATCGACGAGGTGCAGGCGAGCGAGAAGCCGATCATCCTGTTCATCGACGAGACCCACACGCTGGTCGGCGCCGGCGGCGCGGCCGGCACCGGCGACGCCGCCAACCTGCTGAAGCCGGCGCTCGCGCGCGGCCAGCTGCGCACCATCGGCGCGACCACCTTCGCCGAGTACAAGAAGTACATCGAGAAAGACCCGGCGCTGACGCGGCGCTTCCAGAGCGTGCAGGTCGACGAGCCGGACGAGCCGAAGGCGATCCTGATGATGCGCGGCGTGGCCTCCACGATGGAGAAGCACCACAAGGTGCAGATCCTCGACGAGGCGCTCGAAGCGGCGGTGAAGCTGAGCCACCGCTACATCCCGGCGCGCCAGCTGCCCGACAAATCGGTCAGCCTGCTCGACACCGCGTGCGCCCGCGTGGCCGTCAGCCTGCATGCGACGCCGGCCGAGGTGGACGACTGCAGCAAGCGCATCGAGGCGCTGGAGACCGAGCAGGGCATCATCGGCCGCGAGTCGGCGATCGGCATCGACACCCGCGAGCGCAGCGCGATCGTCACCGAGCAGCTCGGCATCGAGCGCCAGCGGCTCGATGAATTGAAGACGCGCTGGACGGCCGAGAAGGTCCTGGTCGACCAGCTGCTCGCGCTGCGCTCGAAGCTGCGCGGCGTGGCCGGCGCGGTCGAGGGCACCGGCAGCGCGCTGGAGAAGAGCGTGGAGAAGACTGCGGAGGTGGTCGCCGCCGACGTGCCGAAGCTGTCCGACGAAGACCGCGCCGCGACGCTCGCCGAGCTGAAGCGGGTGCAGGCCGAACTGGCCGCGCTGCAGGGCGAACACCCGCTGATCCTGCCGACGGTCGACTACCAGTCGGTCGCCGGCGTGGTCGGCGACTGGACCGGCATCCCGGTCGGCCGCATGGCGCGCAACGAGATGGAAACCATCCTGAAGGTGGCGTCGCTGCTGAGCCAGCGCGTGATCGGCCAGGACCATGCGATGGAGATGATCGCCAAGCGCATCCAGACCTCGCGGGCCGGGCTCGACAACCCGAGCAAACCGATCGGCGTGTTCATGCTGGCCGGCACCTCGGGCGTCGGCAAGACCGAGACGGCGCTGGCGCTGGCCGAGGCCTTGTACGGCGGCGAGCAGAACCTGATCACGATCAACATGAGCGAGTTCCAGGAGGCCCACACCGTCTCGACGCTGAAGGGCGCGCCGCCCGGCTACGTCGGCTACGGCGAAGGCGGCGTGCTGACCGAAGCGGTGCGGCGCAAGCCCTATTCGGTGGTGCTGCTCGACGAGGTGGAGAAGGCCCACCCGGACGTGCACGAGATGTTCTTCCAGGTGTTCGACAAGGGCTTCATGGAAGACGGCGAAGGCCGCTTCATCGACTTCAAGAACACGCTGATCCTGCTGACGACGAACGCCGGCACCGAGCTGATCGCCAACATGTGCAAGGACCCGGAGCTGATGCCCGAGGCCGAGGGGCTGGCGAAGGCGCTGCGCGAGCCGCTGCTGAAGATCTTCCCGCCGGCGCTGCTGGGCCGGCTGGTGACGATCCCGTACTACCCGCTGTCGGACGAGATGCTCGGGCAGATCGTCAAGCTGCAGCTCGGGCGCATCAAGAAGCGCGTCGAGGCGCGCTACAAGATCCCGTTCGAGGTCGGCGACGACGTGGTGAAGCTGGTCGTGAGCCGCTGCACCGAGAGCGAATCGGGCGGCCGGATGATCGACGCGATCCTGACCAACACGATGCTGCCGGACATCTCGAAGGAGTTCCTGACCCGCATGATGGACGGCGCGCCGATCGAGCGGGTGACGGTCAGCGTCGTCGACAACAACTTCCATTACGCGTTCTGAGGAGCGACCCATGGCCCTGTTCGACACCAAGCCCAAGGTCGCCCCGTACGTCGCGCCGACCGGTGCGATCACGATGGACCGGACGCAGTTCATCACCACGATGCGGCCGCGGCCGATCTTCCGGCGGTACAGCCAGGCGGTGGGCCTGCTGCCGGCCGGCACCGCGTTCGACAACGCCTTCACCGAAGCGCTGCGCGCGATGGGAGCCGACGGCTTCTGGCACTACGGCACCAACGCCAATGTCGGCAACCCGGCGGCGCTGCGCTTTGCCGACAACGCCGGCCTGACCTTCTTCATGACTGCGGTCGAAGGCCTGTTCGAGATGGACCTGACGCTGATCGAGCGGCGCGCGGCCTACGTGAACGGCTTGAAAGGCAAGGCCGGCTCCAACCTGCTGCTGCCGCAACTGCGCGCCGAGACGCAGCCCGAGGCCAGCTACTACCAGGCGCCGGCGCCGGTGGCGCAGAAGCCCGGCGTGCCGGCGGTGCCGCCGCGCTCGGAGCGCTCGCTCGACCAGGCCCGAGGGCTGGCCTGGCTCACGAGCGGCGTGCAGGGCGATGCGTCGGCCTACTCGCAGGTGCTGCTCGGGTTGGTCAAGCGCGACGGCAGCTTCCCCCTTGGCGGCACGCTCGCCCCGCTGCAGGCGGCCTGGCAGCGGATGGTGCCGCTGGCCCCGGCCTACCGCGGCTGGAACAACGCGGCCGGCATGCAGAAGTACCCGTCGAACGTCGGCGGCGCCAAGGTGCTGGGCGACGTGCTGTCCGACCTGAGCACCTCGCCGATGCCGGCGCAGGGCAGCGACGCTTGGTACGAGCGGGCGCTGTACCTGTACGGTGCGATCATCACCACGCAGGCCTTCACCGACGGCAACAAGCGCGCCGCACGCCTCGCCTACGTGCTGATGTTGCTGAGCGGCGGCGTGCCGATGGTCGTGCCGAACAACCGGCTCGGCGCGACGCTGGGCGACATGTGAAGCGCAATCCCTGTTTGATCCACTGACCGAGGTACCGCCGTGACCGAGCCTGCCGACCTCAGCCTCGACGACGCGCTGCAGTTCGCGATCGGGCTGCACCAGAACCAGCAGCTCGCCGGTGCCGAAGAGGTCTACCGCCGCGTGCTCGCGGTGGCACCGGACCACCCCGACGCGCTGCACCTGCTGGGCCGGGTGCTGCACGAGACCGGGCGCAGCGACGAAGGCATCGCGGCCATCCGGCGCGCGATCGCGCTGGTGCCGGACTACGCGGGCTATCACAACAACCTCGGCAACATCCACGTGTCGCGCCACGAGCTGCCGGAGGCGACCGCGGCCTACGAGCGCGTGGCCGAACTCGAGCCCGGCAGCGCGGACCTGCAGAACAACCTCGGCTCGCTGTACCGCGCGCAGAAGCGCCCGGCCGACGCACGCGCCGCCTACCTGCGCGCGATCGAGCTCGACCCGCGGCACCTGAACGCGCACAACAACCTCGGGCTGCTGGCGGCGTCGCAGGACGACCTGCCGGAATCGATCCGCTGGTACTGCAAGTCGATCGAGCTGCTGCCCGAGCACCCGGACGGCCGCAAGCTGCTCGGCATGACCTACTACACGATGGGCAAGGTGCGCGAGGCGGCCGAGGTGTTCCGCCAGTGGCTGGCCGACGAGCCGGGCCACCCGATGGCGCAGCACATGTTCGCGGCCTGTTCCGGCAGCGGTGCGCCGGAGCGCGCATCGGACGACTACGTCGAGTACACCTTCGACCACTTCGCCGACAGCTTCGAGACGCAGCTGAACGAACGGCTGGACTACCGCGCGCCGCAACTGTGCGCGCAACTGCTGGCGCGGCGGCTGCCGCCGGCGGCGAAGCAGTTCGCCGTGCTGGACGCCGGCTGCGGCACCGGGCTGTGCGGACCGCTGGTGGCGCCGTGGGCGCGCGTGCTGGCCGGCGTCGACCTGTCGGGCGGCATGCTGAAGCACGCGCAGGCCAAGGGCGTCTACGGCGACCTGTACAAGGCCGAGCTGACCGAGTTCCTGCGCGAGTCGCCGGGCCAGTGGGACGTGGTGCTGTCGGCCGACACGCTGTGCTACTTCGGCGACCTGATGCCGCTGATGGCGGCGGCGAGCGGCTCGGTGAAGCCGGGCGGGTGGATGGTGTTCACCGTCGAGGCGCTGGCCGATGACCGCCCGCAGATGTTCCACCTGGAGCCCCACGGGCGCTATGCGCATGCGCGGGCGCACGTCGAAGCGGCGCTGGCGGCGAGCGGGTTCACGCTGGTCGAAATCGGCCGCGAGACGCTGCGGCAGGAAGGCGGGAAGCCGGTGACGGGATGGCTGGTGGCGGCGCGGCGGTGAGGCTGGCCGCGAGATCAGTCGGGCACGGTCCGGCCGTGAATCAACGCGTCGGACAGATCGGCCACGTAGCGCTTCACGTCGCTTTCGCTCATGCAGACAGCGCTCATCGCGCCAGCGCACAGGCGCGAGTACTCCTCAAGCGGGATCTTCCTGAGCAGCGGCAACATCTCGGCCCCCTTCGACAGAATGGCCTCGTCCTTGCTCTCACCTCCACCGGCGTCAATCTGAAGGACGGCCGTCCGCGCCAAAGCTTCTGCAGCTGACTTCGTCGGAGAGCGCTGAAGTTGCAGGAACATGAATTCCAGCGACGATTCCAGCGCGCCGCGTGCATCCTGGTCCAAATTCGGCGTCGTCGCCAAGATCTTCACGATATGGAAGATGAACTGCCCGCCAATGCGGTCCTGCTCCTCATCGACAGGGGCAGCCAGCGCCGGAAGGTAGCTCAGCAGTGCCACCGCTGCTGCAATCAATCGACTACGCACATGACGCTCCCAGGTTCCGAATCGATCAGATCATTCAGTTCAGAGACCGTACTCGATTGACCCGTCACGCAACCCTTCGAGCAATAAGGCGGCGTTGTCGACGGACCAAAGGCGTTCAGGCAGCTGTGTGTTCGAAACTGATCTCGACCGAACGGGCGTGACGCCAGCGGTGGCAGGGGGGCCAGAGTCCGACCTCCAGGCATGTTGGTGAACTCGCTGCTCCAAAGCCAGCAGCCTCTCGGAATCGGCCCGACGTTTTGCATGCTCTCGCAACTCGCATTGTTCTTGCACCCGGCCACGCTGTTGTTGCCGGAAGCAAAGCTGCCCGACCACGTGAACTTTTCGCTTCCGTTGCGCATGCAGTCCATGCGCCCTGCGCCGACGGAGTAGACACAGGTTGCCAGCCCCTGCGGATCGACATGGCTCAATGGATTGCCCTCGACGTAGGTGTAGGTGCTGACCCCACCCGCCAGTCCGATCGGGTCGCTCTGCACGTAGTGCGCCATCGAGAGCTTCGGCTGACAGAGCACGACGACCAAGAGCGGCGCGGCGAAAGTCGATGCGATGTTCTCGAAGCACAGCCTCGCAGGTCGCGAGCAATGTGCGCGCGCCATCATCGGTGGAACCAGCCAGCGCCGGATCAGGTTGCGAACTCGTCGCCCGCCGCGATGCGGGCTCGACAGCGTGGGGTCCATGTCATCTCCCTGGGTTGGACTTCGCCAGCGAGTCTCGACAGGGACTTTGGAGAAAAAGTGCAGAAGCCCTTTGGCACGGCGCGGTCCTGGCGAGCTCCGCGCGCAGGGCCTGACGGCGTCTTGGGCGCCGCTGTCCAGGGCGGCGGCGCGGCGCTCAGGCCGGCCGCCTCACACATCTACAACGACTCGAGGAACGCGACGACCGCATCGCGGTCGGCCTTGCTCATCGCCTCGAACTTCGTGCGGCTGCCGGCACCCTCGCCGCCGTGCCAGCCGATCGCCTCCACCAGCGTGCGCGCCCGCCCGTCGTGCAGGTAGCGCACCGCCTGCGCGTCGGCGAAGCCGGTCTCCTTCTGCACGTACTTCAGCGAGCCCAGCCCCCACAGCGGCTGCGTGCGCCACAGGCTCGGGCCGGCCTGGCCTTCGGTCATCGTGTCGGCCAGCTCTGCGCCCATGTCGTGCAGCAGCACGTCGGTGTACGGGTGGATGGTCTGGTTGCGCAGTTCCTGGAACGGGTGGTTGCCGCCCGTCTTCAGCTCGGCGGTGTGGCAACCGGTGCAACCCGCCTGCGCGAACAGCTGGCTGCCGCGCGCAATCGCGGTGCGCGTCGCATCGCTGATGTCGTGCTCCGGCGGCGTCACCGTGCCGTCGGTGTAGCCGCTCGCGTACTTGCGCTGCGCCGGCACGCCCAGCAACTGCAGGTACGACGCGATGCGGTCGAGCTCCAGGTCGCTGACGGCCGGCGTCGCGGTGCTGGTCTTGCAATCGGCCGCGCCGCGCAGGCAGCCCAGCGTCTTGAAGGCCGGGGTGGTGACGCCCATGTCCTGCAGGAAGGCCCCTGCCGCCTGCTGGCGCACCGTCGCCTTGCCGGCCTTCCAGCCGTAGCGGCCCAGGTGGCGCTGGCCGGTCTCGGGGTTGGTCGACCAGTTCGGGATGCCGCGGATGCCGTCGCCGTTCTTGTCGTCCGGATCGGCCAGCGCGAGGATCGTCGCTTCGTCCAGCGCCTCGATCAGCCCCATGCCGACCACCTGCGGCGCCTGCCGCACCGACAGCTGCGCCGGCACCGGCCCCTTGAACGCATAGACCGGCTTCTGCAGCTCGACCGTCTCGCCGCCGGCCAGCGTGCGCACCGTCTTCACGTACGACTGGATGCTGACGCCGTAGTCGGCCGCGCCGGCGGTGCGCGACAGCTGCTGCACGTTGACGCCGTAGGTGGCGTCGGGCGTGACGCCCGCCGTGTTGCTGGCCGCCGCGGTCAGCACCGCGAACTTGTTCAGCGGCGTGCCGATGTCGGCCGCCGGGCTGCGGCCGTTCAGCGTGTGGCAGCCGAGGCAGCGCACTTCGTTGAAGCGTTCGCCCAGCTGGCCGGCATGCGCGGCGAACACCGGGTTCACCGTCGGGCTCTCGGAGTGCTTGCCGTCGAGGAACGAGGTGTGGAACAGCCGGCGCCCTTCGACGAAGCGCTGCATGTCGGCGATGCCGATGTTGTTGACCGACTGCTGGAAGACGCGGTGCGGCTCTTCCGAATAGTTGTACGAGACGCTCGCCTGGCCGCCGAGCAGCGCATCGTCGGGCAGCGGCGTGGTGTCGAGCTTCGGCGCGATGCCATACCACGGCACCATGCCCTTGCCGACGACGTAGAGCTGCTCGAACGAGTAGTCGCGGTTGTGCCCGCCGTCGATCAGCGCGATGTCGGTGCCGGGCACGTAGTCGAGGAACACGCCGGGCGACATCTCGATCTTGTCGCCGACCCGCAGCTTGTTGTCGGGCCGCGTGAGACCCTGGTACTGCGCCTCGTCGGCCAGTCGCCAGTAGTCGGTGATGCTCTGCGCCACGCACAGGTCGGCGATCGCGGTGGCCGGGTTGCAGCGCTGCGTGCCGTCCTTCGGGTTGGTGTAGCCGACGCCCATCTTCCAGCCGTACTCGATGACGTTCGGGTCCAGCCGGCGGAACGCGCTGAAGCTGTTGTTGATCATCGTGCCGACGTTCGGCTTCAGGTACGCGGTGATCTTCTGGCGGCCGGCCGGCACCTCGTCGCGGATCACCAGCCCGAAGGTGCGGTTCTGGAAATAGAACGGCGGGAACGCGAAGTAGCTGCCCGGCCCCTTGTCGACGGTGTCGGTCCACGGCTCGCCGCCTTCTCGCGCATGGCGCGGCGTCGGGCGGAAGCCGGCGTAGGTCACCAGCGTGCCGTCGGCCTCGCTGTACTGGATCTGCTCGATCAGCTTGGTGCCGCTGTTGAACAGCGGCACGTAGTCGCTCACGCCGGTGCCGGCGGGTGCAGGGGCCGACGAGACCGGCGTGCTCGGCGACGGCGCGGGGGCCGGTGCGGGCGCAGGGGACGGCGCTGCGGACGGCGCGGGAGCGGGTGCCGGTGAAGGCACCGGTGAAGGCGCCGGCGCATTGCTCGTCGGCGGCGGGCTGCTCGCCGGGCCGGCATCATCGCCGCCCCCCGAGCCGCAGGCCGACAGCGCCATTGCACTGCCGAACAGGATCGCCACCGCGGCGAGTGTTCGCGACCTGTCGTTCCGACCTGCTCTGGCCGGCATGCGCTGCTGATTCATGGAACCCTCCTGGCGTCGTTTGTTGATACGAACGGTTACCCATCCGTGCTGGCGTTCGATTTGTTCGACCACCCGTGCAAGACGCATTCCAGACCGGGCGCGTCACTTCACCAGTTGTGGATCTCCGCGTTCACGTAGGTGAAGTCGTTCGGGATCGCCAGGTTCGAGTACGAGAAGGACAGGCTCACGTCCAGCGAGGTCACCTGGTGCCACCAGCCGAGCGGCAGGAACATCGTCTCGCCCGGCTCGACGATCACCTCCAGCACCTTCACGCTCGCGAAATCGGGGTGGCGCACCAGGTCCGGCGCGTCGAGGTCGATCGGGCTGTAGACGCGGAAGTGGTTGTAGAGCTTCGGTGTCTCCAGCGGCGAGATGAAGCGCCAGCGCTTGCGGCCGACGATCTGCGTGTGCATCAGCATCAGCGTGTCGTGGTGCAGCGGCGTGCGCGTGCCGGCCGGCCCGAACCAGAACGACGAGCGCTGCGCGAGCTGCGCCGGGTCGCAGATCTCGGGCAGCGTGCCGATGTCCTTCAGCAGCGGCGCGAACTCCGGGCGCCGCAGCACCTCGTTGTTGGCCGTCAGGTAGTAGTCGTTGGTCGCGCCGCCGGCCAGCACCTGGTCGACGAAACTGCCCAGCCGCACCGTGCGCCGGTGCTCGAGCTTGTTCTGCTCGTAGTTCGCATCGGCATTGCGCTCGGCCTGGATCTCGACGTCGAGGTGGCCGAAGCGGGTCTTCAGGTCTTGCGGCGACCAGCGCGTGCGCGCCGGCCAGTCGCGGGCCGCTTCGGTCAGCACCAGCGGGCGGCTGCCGCGCACGTAGCGTTCGATGAACTCGTCGCGCGGCACATGGCTGCGCTTCTCGACGCGCCCGTAATGCGGCGACGATTCCCACAGCTTCTGCTGGTTCGCGAGCACCGATTCGAACTTGCGCTGCATCTGCTGGTAACGCTTCGCCGCGAGGTAGGCCGGGTCGCTGTCCATGCGGACGATGGCCGCTTCGGATTCGGCGCGCGACAGGCCGGCGGCCGTCATCGTCTGCAGCATCGATTCCATCGCGCAGTTGCGCAGCTTGTTCTCGGCCACCCACTGCAGCCAGCCGTTGTCGATCGGACGGGCCTCGGCCTCGATCTCGCGCGGGCGCGGTGCGGGCATCAGCGTGGAAGCGTTCATGGCAGAGCAGGTCTCGGTTGGGGTTGAAGGGGGACGGTGGCGTCCGCGGGCGTGGCCAGCGTGCCGGCATCGGCGGTGCCGCGCAAGCGGCGTCGCCACGGCACTTCGATGAAGCGGTGGCAGAGCACGGAGGCGGCCACGGTGCCGAGCAGGAACAGTCCGTGCACCGCCGGCGTGCCGGCCTCGCCGAGCCAGCCCAGGCGCAGGAAGGTCGTCACCGACCAGTGGATGATGTAGAGCGCGTAGCTGGCCTCGCCGAGCAGCACCATCCAGGGCTGCTTCAGCAGCGCGCTGAGAAAGGTGCGACCCGACGCCACGGCCAGGATCAGCGCGCTGAACGGCACGATGAAGATGCCGTACTTCACCGCCACGTCGAACACCCAGCGCTCCATCGACGGCCCGGTGTAGTCGGGCAGGCCGATGCGCACGCCGGCCGCCGCCAGCGCCAGCAGCACCATCGCATCGCGCACGCGGCGGGCACGGACATCGGTGCCGGTGAGCCACACCGCGCGCGGCCAGGTACCGGCCTGCAGCTGCAGGAACGCCAGGCCGGTCAGGCAGCCGCCCAGGAATTCGCTGTAGCGCAGCAGCGGGTTGTAGACCATCACGATGTACTGCGTCTGCGCCTCGGCATGCAGCACGACGTTCATCCACCAGATCACCGCGGCATACAGGCCGACGCCGAGCGCGACGCTGGCCGCGAGCAGCAACGCGAGGCCGCGCAGCCGCAGCCGAAGGCGCAGCAGCCCGGCGCACAGGAACGGGAAGGTCGCGTAAAAGAAGAACTCGGCGGCCACGCTCCAGGCCGGCGTGTTCCAGAACATCGCGAACGGCACCGCCGGCACCCAGGCCTGCAGCCCGACCAGGTTCAGCAGCCACGACGCCCACCAGGTCTGTCCGACCTCGGCCAGCTGGCCGGCCTGCGCGCGCTCGATCAGGTGCCACGGCGTGTCGAGCAGCAGCCCGAGCAGGTACACCGGGTAGATGCGCGCGAAGCGCAGTCGCTGGAAGCGCCAGAAGCGTCCATCGCGAACACCGCCATCGAACCAGTCGTGGTAGCGATAGGTCAGGATGAAGCCGCTCAGCACGAAGAAGAAGGTGACGCCGTACTGGCCGCCGACGATCGCGCGCAGCAGGCCGTCGGGCAGCGGGCCGAACAGGTCGCGGTAATGCAGCACGAGCACCGCGAAGGCCGCGATGAAGCGCAGGCTGGTCAGTTCGGGCAGGTGGTCCTGCGGGGCGGTTCTGGCGCCAGGCAATGTCATGAAGATCCCTCCGATGCGGTCGACGCGGGCGTCCTGGGGTGGCGCCCGTCTGCCCTCTTCCATTGCGCCGGGAATGTTACGGGCGCGGCGGGGCGTTGGACAACGGGGAATCGCCGGATCGGGGTGTGCAGGCGTAACGGTTGGTGAGCGCGGCGGCGTCCAAAATGCATCGGACCGCATGTCGTGCAGATGACTTTGGTCGTCGGGCTCGTGACGGCGTCGTTCTATGCTTGCGCCATGAGCGGATTCATTGTTCCGGGCACAGGCCAGGCACCGTCCGGGCGTGATGCACAGTCCGGCGAAATGCAGGCGCTGCACCAGGCGCTGGAGTCGTTGCAAGCCACGGCAGCTCACTTCGGCACCACGGGTCAGACCGATGCGAGGGTGCGCATGGAATACCAGGCGATGACCCGCAAGGCCGCACAGGACCTGTTGGCCGCCGTGCAACGCGGAGAAATGACGCCCGCTCAAGCCGCCCAGCAGGCCCAGACACTGCGCAACAGCGCGATGGAGATGATGCGTGCACGCACCAGTCCGACGATGCTGGCCTATGCGAAGTCGCTCAAGGAGCAGGGGAAGACGCTGACCGAGCTGTGCGAGAAATACGCGGGGAAACTCTACGCCAAGCCATTCGCGCAGCTGGGCGAAGCGGAGCAGGCTGCCGTGTGGCTTCACATCATCCGGCAGTCAGGGCAGCCGAATGCCCTGGTCAATCGCCAGGCAATGGGGCTGCGCTATGCCGGACGCGCATTGTTCGTGCTGTCCCTCGCGATCGCCCTCTCCGACATCATGGATGCCGAGGACAAGCCGCGCGAGGTCGCCCACCAGGGGTCCCTGATGGCGGCGGGTGTCGCCGGCGGCTACCTCGCCGGAGCAGGCGCCGTGTCGCTCGGCGTATGCGCTGCCACCGCGCCGGTTTGCGTGGGCGCGGCGGCGATCGTCGGTGCGATGGCCCTGGCGTTCGGCACGGACTGGGCGTTCAGCTCGCTGTGGCCCAAGCCGGCACGTTGAGCCACCTCATGCTCGACGATGCCGAGATCGCCCGACGCCTGCCGGCATGGTGCGCACTGTCGGAGCTGTTTGTCGACACCGAGTTCGACGAGGCCACGGCGCGCTCGATCGCCCGGCAGTTGCAGACCACCGGCTTCGATGACGCCGCGCTCGACCTCATGTTGCGCCGCGAGGTGGCTCCCGTCTTCGTCAGGAACGTCTTCGCCGGCAACTGGACCGGCTGGAAGGCCGAAGACGTGCGAGAGATGGTGCTCGATCACCTGCGTCGCCGCGAACGCTGGCCGGCCAGAATGGCGTCGCCGCTTCTGAAGCAGTTCGACAAGATGATGCTGTCTGCCTTCGCCGACGCCTGGCAGCAGGTCCGCAACGAGTTGTCGCGCCAGAGGCAAGCCGGCACGTGATCGGCGGCCTCTTGTCGCGGGGCCAGATGACTTTCGTCGCTTTACCCCCCCGGCCGGTTTTCCTACCCTGAGGACCATGGCGCACCTCCCGTGTGCTCCTCGTCTGCACAGCAAGCGCACCCATGGCCAATCCCATCACGCTGAGTTCACCACTCCCGCCAGAAGACCTGTTCTTCGAGTCGATGACCTTGTCGGCCGGCCTCAGCATGCTGGGCGAGATGCAGCTCTCGCTGTTGAGCGAGAAGCCCGACCTGAAGCCGCAAGACCTGCTCGGCAAGTCCGTCACCGTGAACGTGACGCTCGCCAGCGGCAGCAAGCGCCATTTCAACGGCTACGTCACGCGCTTCGGATTGGGAGCCCACAAGGGCCGTTACTTCGGCTATCGCGCGACGGTGCGTCCGTGGCTGTGGTTCCTGACCCGCACCACCGATTGCCGCATCTTCCAGGACATGTCGGTGCCCGACATCGTCAAGAAGGTGTTCGGCGACCATGGCGTCGCGAGCTTCGAGCCCAAGCTGTTTCGCACCTACCAGCCGCGCACCTACTGCGTTCAATACCGCGAGAGCGACTACAGTTTCATCGCGCGCCTGCTGGAACACGAGGGCATCTACTGGTACTTCCAGCACACCGACGGCGCCCACAAGCTGATACTGATCGATTCGCAGAGTGCGCACGACGCGGCACCGGGCTACGAGACGATGCGCTACATCGAAGATCCTTCGAACGCGCCGCCGGACCAGGAGTACGTCTCGAACTGGGTCTTCGACGAATCGGTACGCACCGGCAAGACCGTGATGACGAGCTACGACTTCGAGCGGCCGTCGACTTCGCTGGAAGTCGAGACCTCGAACACGCGCAGTCACGAACTTGCCGACTACGAACGCTTCGACTATCAGGGCGACTACGTTCAGAAAGGCGATGGCGCCCAATGGGCCGAGAACCGCATGGACGAAGTCCAGGCGCGCTATTCCCGCATGCACGGCATGTCGAATGCACTGGGGCTTCAGGTGGGCTGCAACATGAAGCTCAGCAAGCATCCGCGGGATGACCAGAACAGCGAATACCTGGTCACATCGATGGACGTGCAGGCCCATCTCGGCATCCATGGCGCCGAGGCCGGTTCCGGTGCCGGCTTCCACTGCGCGTTTTCGGCCATCCCGAGCAAGCAGCAGTTCCGTCCGCAGCGCATCACGCCGAAGCCCTTCGTGCAAGGCCCGCAGACGGCTGTCGTGGTGGGCCCCGGCGGCGAAGAAATCTTCACCGACAAGTACGGCCGCGTGAAAGTGCAGTTCCACTGGGACCGCTATGGCGAGAGCAACGAGAAGAGCTCGTGCTGGGTGCGCGTGTCGTCGCCGTGGGCCGGCAAGAACTTCGGCGGCATCTCGATCCCGCGCATCGGCCAGGAAGTGGTCGTCGGCTTCCTCGAGGGCGACCCCGACCAGCCGCTGATCACCGGCCGCGTCTACAACGCCGAGCAGATGCCGCCGTGGGAGCTGCCGGCCAACGCGACGCAGTCGGGCCTGCTGACGCGGTCGTCGAAGGGCGGCGGCTACGGCAATGCCAACGCGATACGCTTCGAGGACAAGCAGGGCGCCGAGCAGCTGTGGCTGCACGCCGAGAAAGACCAGCTGACCGAGGTCGAGAACGACGAATCGAAGTGGGTCGGCCGCGACCGCAGCAAGACCATCGACCGCGACGAGACGGTGCACGTCAAGCACGACCGCACCGAGACCGTCGACAACAACGAGACCATCACGATCGGCGTCGATCGCACCGAAAAGGTCGGCAACAACGAAGACATCACGATCGGCGTCAACCGCAACGAGAAGGTCGGCAGCAACGAGACCATCGCGATCGGCGTGAACCGCACCGAAACGGTCGGCTCGAACGAGACGATCACGATCGGCAGCAACCGCACCGTGACGATCGGCGCCAGCAAGACCGAGACGGTCGCGCTGCAGCGCACCCGCGCGGTCGGCGTCAACGAGACGGTGGCGATCGGCGCGGCGCAGGAAGTGGTGGTCGGCGCGGCGCAGAGCATCACGGTGGGCGCCACGCGCTCGGTCACGGTGGGCATCAACGAAAGCCATTCGATCGGCGCCAAGCAGAGCATCGACGTCGGCTCCGACCGCAGCCTGAGCGTCGGCGGCAAGCAGAGCGTGCAGGTGGCCAAGGCCCGCAACACCAGCGTCGGCGAGGACAACACGCTGAAGGTCGGCAAGAACTACGTGCTCGAGGCGGCCGACTCGATCACGCTGAAGACCGGCAACGCCAGCATCACGATGAAGAAAGACGGCACGATCATCATCAAGGGCAAGGACATCACGGTGGAGGGCTCCGGCGACATCAAGAAGAAGGCCGGCGGCAACATCGTGATGAAGGGCTCCAAGATCCTTCAGAACTGAGGCACACGATGAGCGGCCGCGACACGCTGGACCAACAACTTCTGCAAGCGCACGCGCGCGAAGAAGCCATCCCCGCCTCGCCCATCGGCGAGCCCGCCGATCGGGTCGATGCGCTGCAGCCGCTGCTGCAATCGCGCCCGGCCGTGCTGCGCAGCGAGCCGCTGCCGTCGCTGGTGATCGGCGAGCTGATCGCGATCGCCGACGACGGCGCGACGCCGCTGGTGCTCTACCCCGGCCAGCCCGGCACGGCCGCGCTGCGCGCGAGGACGGTGCTCGACCTGCATGGCGCGCACATCGGCGCCCAGGTGACGCTGATGTTCGAGAACGGCGATGCGGCGCTGCCGATCGTCACCGGCGTGCTGCGCCCGGCCGCGGGCTGGCCATTGGCCGACCGGCCCGACCAGGTGCAGCTCGACAGCGACGGCCAGCGCATGCTGGTCAGCGCGAAGAAGGAGCTGACCCTGCGCTGCGGCAAGGCCAGCATCACGCTGACCGAAGCGGGCAAGGTGCTGATCCAGGGCAGCTACGTGTCGAGCCGTTCGACCGGCGTGAACCGCATCAAGGGCGGCTCGGTGCAACTGAACTGACCGCACGGCTGTCGTACCCGCATGGAACTGATCAACGCCACCCGCATGACGGCGGGCTACAACATGGGCCTCGAACCGAGCGGGCGCGAGTCGCTCGTGGTCGTCATCAAGGGCACCTTCCGCTTCCCGCAGGCCGGCGAGCCGGCCACGCATTTCGCGCTGCACGACGAGCAGCTGCCGCTGGTGATGGCCGACACCTTCACCGGCGAGCCGGGGCTGTCGGCACCGGTGTACGAGGTCGACTTCGCGCCGCGCAAGCCGCGCGTCGACGTGCTGCTGCTGGGCAGCGCGCATGCGCCGCACGGCCGGCCGGCCACGCGCGTGGAGACCGGCATCCGCATCGGCGCCTGGAGCAAGCGCATCGCGGTGGTCGGGCCACGGCAATGGGACTGCGGCCTGGCCACGCTGCGCGCGACGCCGGCCGAGCCCTTCGTCACGCAGCCGATCAGCTACGACGTGGCCTATGGCGGAACCGACCTCGCGCATGAAGACCCGTCGCAGCATGCCGCCTACATGGCCAACCCGGTCGGCGTGGGCTTCCACAAGCACCTGAAGAGGGCCTGGGTCGACGGCAAGCCGCTGCCGCGCACCGAAGAGATCGGTCGCAGCATCAGCGACCCCGACAGCGACTACGCGCCGATGTCGTACGGGCCGCTGGGGCGCGGCTGGTCGTCGCGCTCGCGCTTCGCCGGCACGTACGGCGACGAGTGGCTCGAACAGCACTTCCCGTTCCTGCCGCCGGATTTCGACGAGCAATATTTCCAGGCGGCGCCGCTGGACCAGCAATTGCCGCTCGAGTCGTTCGCCGGCGGTCCGGTCGAGGTGGCGCTGGCGAACCTGACGCCCGAAGGACTGACGCGCTTCACGATCCCGAACCTGGTGGCGCCGGTGCACGTGTTCCCGAAGCGCGGTGCGCGCGAGGACTTCACTGCGATGCTCGACACCATCGTGATCGAGCCGGAGTTGCAGCGGTTCAGCCTGACCTGGCGCGTCTCGCGACCGCTGAAGAAGAACCTGTTCGAGATCGCGCAGGTGCTGGTGGGCAAGAAGGGGCGGGAATGGTGGCAGCAACGCGACCAGAACAGCTTCCCCATCCCCGTCGTGATGATCCACGTCCCCAGGCGTGAAACGGCCCACGCCCCCTGACACCATGCCGACGACTTCCATCGCCATACGGCAGACCGGCTTGGTCACCAGCGTGGGACTGACGGCGGCGACCGCCTGCGCAGCCATTCGCGCCAAGATCTCGAACCCGAGCCTGACCCGCTTCATCGATCCCGCCGGAAGGCCCATCGCGGCCCACGAAGTGAGCCTCGACAAGCCTTGGCGCGGGCTGTCCAAGCTGGCACGCATGGCCGCGATGGCGATCGAGGAAAGCCTGTCCGGCCTCGCTCGCGAAGAGTGGGCGCGCATTCCCTTGCTGCTCTGTGTCGCCGAGCAGGAGCGGCCCGGCCGCGAGAATGGCCTCGATGATCGTCTGTTCGGCGAAATCCAGGGACTTCTGTCGACACGCTTCGCGGCAGCATCGGCCGTCGTGGCGCATGGCAGGGTCGGTACCGCGGTGGCACTCGCCGCAGCACGCAGCCTGCTTCAGGACCCGCAATGCCCCGGCGTGATCGTGGCAGGCGTCGACAGCCTGGTGTCATGGCCCACCTTGAGCGTGATGGAGCAAGGCGACCGGTTGCTGACGGACACCAACTCGAATGGCTTTCTGCCCGGCGAAGCGGCCGGTGCCGTCCTGTTGGGACGGGCCGGAACTGCACGCATCGAACTGCGTTGCCTCGGCATCGGCTTCGGAGTGGAGAAGGCGCACCTGAACTCCGAAGAGCCGCTTCGCGCCGAGGGCCTGGCCAGTGCCATCAAGCAGGCACTGGCAGATGCCGGCCGCGAGATGCACGAGATGGATTTCCGCATCACCGATGTGTCGGGGGAGCAGTACTACTTCAAGGAAGCCGCTCTCGCGCTGTCGCGCACGCTGCGCCGACGCAAGGAAGCTTTCGACATCTGGCACCCGGCGGAGTGCATCGGGGAGACGGGCGCGGCGAGTGGCCTGGCCATCTTGTGCGTGGCCGAAGCAGCCTGCCGCAAGGGATACACGCTCGGGCCGAACATCGTCACGCACTTCGGCAACGATGCCGGACAACGTGCCGCCGCCGTTCTTCATTTCGCAGAGGCCTCGTGAGCAATCAAGTTTTCGCCAACATGATGGAAGTGTCGTGCAAGGCTGCCGCCGGCAAGTCGATCTGCGCCTTCCCGGATGTCTGCTTCACGCCACCGCTGACGCCGGCCACGCCTCCGGGCGTGCCGATTCCCTACCCCAATACGGGCATGGCCTCGGACTGCACCGATGGATCCACGACCCTTCAGATCTCCGGCAAGGAGGTGATGCTCAAGAACAAGTCGTACTTCAAGACGAGCACTGGGGATGAAGCCGGTTCGGCACCGAAGAAAGGCGTCGTGACCAGCAAGATCAAGGGCAAGGTCTACTTCACGATGTGGTCGATGGATGTGAAGGCCGAGGGCGAGAACGTCGTCCGGCACCTCGACCTGACCACCCACAACCACGCATCCCAGGGCCCCAACACGACACCGTGGCCTCACATCGACGAGATGACGATGGCTGCAGGCGGGGGCAACTGCAAGGATGACGTGGCTCGAGAGAAGACGGCTTGCGAAGAGTACGCACCGTACAAGGACACCGACGTTTGCGCCGACGCCGGTTTGAGCGGCAACGTGGTCCAAAGCAGCTCCGAGGCTCAGGCCGCAGGGTTCGCGACGCCCAAGGCATGGGCCGACGACAAGAGCAAGAAGTCGGCCGCCAACAAATGCCTGGCCGCGCGCCGCTGCCGCCTGGTGCCGTACAACGCGAAGAAGGATGGCGTTTCGGGTTGCTGCCCGGCGCAGACTGCCGATCACCTGGTGCCGAAGGCCTCGTTCTTCGTTGACGGCTACAAGGACGGGGCGGGCGAGAAGCTTGCGGACTGGCCCCACTACGACGATTCCAAGGCACCGTGCATGTGTGCGGAAGGCGGCAGCAACACCGCCGGCAGCCATGGCCTGCGACATTCGCACCACAAGGCCAACGGCCCGGGCAAGGGTGTCTACCACCCGTTTGAAACCGAGGTGACGCTGGCGGCTGCGGGTGCTGCGGAGGTCTTCCAGGGGTCGGGCTGCAGCCCGAGCTGCATCGAGGATCAGCTCAGGCAGGGCCACAAGGGCATGGGCAAGCAGGAAGGCAACGTCAAGCACAGCCCGTCCGGCAGTACGATGTCCAACGAAGAAATATCCTCACGCGCCCAGGCCTACAAGCCTGAGGTCGTCCTCCGCTAAGAGCCTCGGACGAGGCCGAAAATCTCATGGAAAAACCCATCTCCAAATCCACCGTGTTCGGCGTCGGTGCCGCACGCTTCGGCGACCTGGTCTACGTCATCGGTCGGGACCGCAGCCTGGATCAGCAGCACGTCGAGCACTCCCGGCTGATCGGCTTCGACGGCGGCAAGTTCGGCCACATGGGCGATCGCAACTGGACTGCCACGGCGATTGCCATTGCAAAGCGGCCCAGCGAACGGATGGTGGTCGTCAGCGAAGAGGGGGCGGTGTTCACTTACGCTGCGGGCAAGCACACCGAAGAACAACTGACGCCCACGCCCAGCGTGATCCGTTCGGCCGGTGTCGTCGACGGCCTGGTCTATGCATGCGGCATGAAGCGCCAGGTCTACCGGCGTGACGAAGAAGGTCGTTGGACCGACATCAGCGCACCCGCGCCCGCCCCTGGAACCAATGCCGGCTTCGAGGCCATCGGCGGTTTCGCGGCAACGGAGGTTTACGCGGCCGGGTGGGCCGGAGAGATCTGGCGCTGGAACGGCGCGGCCTGGACATCCCTCGGCTCGCTGACCAACTACATCCTCACCGCGCTGTGCACCACCGACAACGACGTCGTCATCTGCGGCCAAGGCGGCAGCCTGCTGCGCGGCCGCGGTCAGCAATGGGATCTCGTCGACCTGGGGGATTTCGCCGAAGACCTGTGGGACGTCGCCTGGTACAAGGGGCAGCTCTACATGAGCAGCATGACCGATCTGTTCGTGTTGACGGACGACGGCCTGCAGTCTGTCGACTTCGGAGCCGACCGCCCAGCCACGTTCTATCGCCTGACGCAGGCTGAAGGTGTCCTGTGGTCCATCGGGGCTTCGGACATCTTCTGCTTCGACGGCAGTGCCTGGAAGCGCATCGACTGATGTCCGCGCTGCCCGCCTCCGCCTCGACGTTTCAGAGAGGGTCCGTCTCGGTCGTTCTGCAGCAGCATCTCGAAGACGCCGCGGTGCTGCGCTCGACACGCTCGTCTCTGGTCCGCGCACCGCACATTCGCCTCCATCACCTGCGACGGCTCGATGACCGGTTGGCAGCGCACCTGGATGGGGTGGCAGAGGCTGGCGCAGACGGGGCGCGGTTGAGCCTGCAAGCCCTGGAGCAACCAAGCACCGGCGCGATGTTCACGGCCGGTGTCAACGTCATCCGGCACCAGGACCTGCCGAGCCTCGAAACGCTGCTCGCCATCGCGGAGGTCGAGCCGGCCGCCATGGTCGGCCTGATTTCAGCCTTCGGCTGGGTGGCCGCCAGCGAGTTGCGAGGGATCGTCCGCAACCTGCTGGACTCCGCCAGCGCCGCTCGACGCGACATGGGCCTGGCCGCATGCCGACTGCATCAGGTGGACCCTGGGGCGGCCCTGGACACTGCGCTGTCCAGCGGGCAGTACACCGCCAGGGCGCTCGCCGCGGCAGGTCAGTCGGGCCGCTCGGAGCGGCTGCCGGCGTGCCTGGACGCCTTGACCACGGCGAACCCGGCATTGCGGCTTGTTGCTGCCCGCTCCGCCCTGTTCCTGGGCGACCGCACGGCTGCCATGGAGGCATTGTTGTCCCTGATGCGCATCCCCGGCCCCGAACAGGCCGTGGCCGCCGGGTTGTGGCTGAGGGTCGCCGCAACCGACCAGGCTTCCGACTGGCTGCGCGGACTCGCCAGGGAGCCGGGGCAAAGTCGGCTTCTGATTCGCTCCATTGCGGCGGCAGGGGATCCGTTCTATGTGCCGTGGTTGATCAAGCAAATGTCCGACGTCGGGCTGGCGCGCCTTGCTGGCGAGTCGTTCAGCATGATCACGGGGCTCGATCTTTCGATGCTCGACATGGAACTCGACGCACCGGCCGACGCGGAGCCGGGGCGTGACGAGGACGCCGGCGACAGCGATGTCGCCTTGGACGAGGACCTCGGCCTGCCGTGGCCGGACCCATCGAAGATCACTGCCTGGTGGCAAATCCACGGGTCGGGCTTCGTTGCGGGCACGAAGTATTTCGTCGGTGCATCCCCCAGCTCGGCACATTGCCTGTCCGTGCTCGGTACAGGCTTGCAACGTCAACGTCGGTCGGCGGCAGAGTATCTTTGCCTGATGAATCCGGGAACGGCCTTGTTCAACACCGCGGCGCCCGCGTGGCGGCAACAACGGCTGCTCGCATCGATGACGGTTTGAGGGCGATCGCTGCCCCTTGCGCGCCCGGTCCGGCATCGCGCCCGCACAGGCCCCGTGCAATACTCCCCGCGGCCCCTTGCGCGGCTCACCAGAACACCCAGGAAGACCCGATGCCCCCCATCGACGCCAAGCTGATCCTCGCCATCCTCGGGCCCGCCTTCCTTGTGCTCGGCCTGGCACGCTGGCTCACTGCCGGCCGCGTGATCCCGCAGGCCAAGGCCTGGCTGCTGGTCGGCGCGATCTTCTCGGCGGTGGCCACGTGGTTGTGGTGGCAAGCACTTTCTTCACACGGATGACGGGGTGAAGCGGTTCTGATCCGCCCCCGGCTCGGGGCACAATCTGCCGTTCGCCCCAGCGGCGCCGCCCGCACCCGGGCGGCCCCCGGCTGCCGGGCTCCGCTCACTTCGACTGAAGATGGAACGCATGATCGCAACCACTGATCGCACGGCACCGTCCCGCCTCGCCGGCACGGCTGCCTTGATGACGGCCCTGGTCGCGGCGCTGGCGCTGTCGGCCTGTGCCACCAAACCGGCCGAGCCTCCCCCCGAACCGCCGGCCGCCACGCCGGCCCCCGCCCCCGCGCCGGAACCGCCGCCGCCGCCGACCCCGGCGATGCAGGCCCAGTCGCAGAAGGTCGCGCAAGGCGTCGTCGAACTGCTCGAGGCCGGCAACGAAGAGCAGGCGCGCGCCGAACTGCAGCGCGCGCTGACGCTGGATCCGGCCAACAAGCTGGCGCTGAACCTGCAGAAGCAGATGACCGAAGACCCGCAGGCCACGCTCGGCCGCGAGTCGTTCCCGTACGTGGTGCGCTCGGGCGACACGCTGTCGCGCATCGCCGGGCGCTTCCTCGGCGACATCTACAGCTTCCACATCCTCGCGCGCTACAACAACATCAAGGTGCCGCGCCAGGTCGGCGAAGGCACGACATTGCGCATCCCCGGCAAGGCGCCCCCGCCCGAGCCGACCCGCCCGCCGCGGCCGTCGCCGGCCAGGCCGGAACCGGCACCCGAACCGGCACCGCCGCCGGTGGCTACCGCGCCGGTGGCGCCGGCCGAACCTTCAGCAGGCGAGAAGGCGTTCCGCGCGGCCGAGGCCTCGGCCAAGGCCGGCAACCTGGAACGCGCACTGGCCGACTACAAGCAGGCGGCCAGCCTGGGCGTGGCCGCGGCCGGACCGAAGGCGGACGCGACCAGCAAGCGGCTGGTCGACACGCACTCGCGCAATGCCCGCTCGGCGCTGGCGCGCCAGGACCTGGACGGTGCGGTGAAGTCCTGGGACAAGGTGCTCGAGCTCGATCCGTCCAACGAGACGGCCAGGCTCGAACGGCAGAAGGCCCTCCGCCTGAAGGAAAAAGTCAACGCGCTCTGAGCTGCTTCGGCGGCGTAGGAAATGCCCTACGCCGCTGCGGCATGCCGTCCGATTCTCGCGACCGGTCATGCCGGGGACTCTTGGTGTCACGCAAGCCACGACATGACATCAAGGAGGAACCCATGCCCCAGGAAGCCCAGATCATCGGCAAGGTCGAGTACCGCGAAGGGGACGGCCAGGCGATCGAGATCCGTCCCGGCCCCATCGAGGTCGAGACCACCCTCACCGACGCGACGCTCAGTTGGGTCGACGGTGACACCCACGGCTCCACCGCGATCCCGATCGGCGATTTCCAGCGCTACGTGGCGCGCGGCACGATCGAGCTGAAGCACTAGCCGGGTCGCTGGCCGGCCACCGAGCGCCGTCCGTACAGCTCCAGCAGCACCTCGCTGACGTTGCCGAGCAGCAGCCGCGCGACGCCGTCCGCATAGAAGTTGAACTGCGTGCTGACGCGGTAGTGGGTGCGCATCGTCAGGCGGGTGCCGCCGCGCTCGGGCTGCAGTTCGAAGGCGGTGTCGTGCAGGTCGAAGTACAGGCCGCCGATGCGCACGTGGTCGTCGAGCGCGCCCGACGGCACCGAGTCGTCGGCGAAGCGGTAGGTCCACGCGATGCGGCGCGGTGGTTGCCAGTCGGTGATGTCGGCATCGAAGTGAATGCCCTTGCCCATCCGGAAATGCTGCACACGGCCGCCGGCCGATCCGGTGATGCCGGACTGCGGCGGCGGCACGCCGATGCGGTAGGCCCAGCCGCGTTCGACCTCCGCGGCCTGGATGTCCGGCAGCTGTGTCAACTGCTGCCACACCACCGCGGCGGGGGCTGCGATCCACAGGCTGCGTTCGATGCGGCTGTGTTCGTCCTGCAACGCGGTGCCGGGCACCAGTCCGCCGAGCAGCAACGGCAACGCGCCGACCACATACAGCGTGGGCCGCGGCCAGCCGGTGACGCGGCAGGCGACGCCCATCAGCAGCCCGCCGACGCTGCCGAGCACGCCGAACAGCGGCGCGATGACGATCGCGCAGATCAGCCCTTCGATGTTGATCAGCAGCGTGCCGAGGACGAACAGCCCGGTGGCGAGGAACGGCGCCGCGATGCAGTAGCCCCAGGAGCACCGCGCCTCGCGCTCGGCGATGTAGACGGTGACCATGCCCACCGCGATCGGCGCGAGGAACACGAAGGCGCCGGCCATCGCCGACCACCGGCTGCCGGCCGCGCCGGAGAACGCCAGCCGCAGCACGATGCCCGCCAGCGCGCCGGCGAGCACCGGCCAGCGGTAGCGGTACGGAAGGTGGCCGGCGCTCATCGGGTGTGCGCGATCCACAGCAGCACGGCGAGCACGCCGATCGTCAGCTTCTGCGCCAGCGAGACGGTGCGCGCGAAGCGGGCGCGCCACTCGATGCGCGGCTCGGGCGGGCTGATGCGCAGGCCTTGCGCCAGCGCAGTCGGGCTGCGGCCCAGCAGGGTCGGCAACGCATTGGTCGCCGGCACGCTGCCGCGTTCGAGCAGGTGCAGCGTCTCGGGGCTGAACGACTTCTGCGGCAGCACGCCTGCCACGCGGGCTGCGAGCTTCATCAGCGGCATCGGCACCGGCAGCCACAGCGGCTCGCCAAGACCAAGTGCGGTGCGGTAGCCGGCGAGCATCTCGCGATAGCTGACGGGCTCGGGACCGCCGAGCTCGTGCACCACGCGCAACGCGCCGCGCTGCTCGACCAGCCGCGCAATCGCCTCGGCCAGCTCGTAGACATGCAGCGGCTGCAGGCGCTGCGTGCCCCGCCCCGGCAGGCTGACGGCCGGCAGCGCCGCGAGCGTCGCGAACAGCGCCGCACTGGCGCTGCGCGGCCCGTACACCAGCGACGGGCGCAGCACCGCCCAGTCGAGCGGCAGCGTCGCGAGCAGGTCGTCGGCGAGCAGCTTGCTGTGCAGGTACTGGCTGTCGATGCCGCCGGGTCCGACGCCGAGCGCCGACACCTGGATCACGCGCCGCACGCCGGCCAGCGCCGCGCCGCGGAACAGCTCGATCGGCCCCTGCGCATGCACGCGCTCGAAGCGCTGCCCGCGCGAGGGCTTCAGGATGCCGACGCAGTTGACGACGGTGTCGACCTGCGCGTCGCGCAGCCGCTCGGCCCAGCGCCGCGGTGCCACCGGGGTCGAGAAATCCAGCAACCAGCGCTCGCGCGCCGCGCCCGGTCGGCGCGAGGCTTCGACGACCTTGTGGCCGCGCGCACGCAGCGCATGGACGACGGCCGCACCGATGCAGCCGGTCGATCCGCAGACGAGGACCTTCATGACGTACTCCTTGGAATGCAGGGCCCGGGCCGCGCGGTATCGAGCACGCGAGCGGCCTCGGGTTCGAGCGCCTGAAGCCCGGCGCGGGGCGGCAAGGTGGCCGGCAGGCTGATGTCCCACACCAGGCCGAGACGGTGCAGCGCGCACAGCACCCACCAGCCGGGATCGGCCTGGCCGGGGTAGAGCCCGAGGCGGGCCGAGCCGGGAAACGCGTGGTGGTTGTTGTGCCAGCCCTCGCCGAAGGTGATGAGGCCGCAGCCGCGCACGTCGTGGCCTTGCACGCCGGCCCCGTCGACATGCCAGCTGCGGGGGCCGACGCGGTGCGCGAAGTGGCCGATCATCCAGTGGCCGGTGAGGCTGACGACGCAGCGCAGGCACACGCCCCACAGCACCGCGCCGATGCCGCCGAGCGCGAAGAACAACAGCGCCCATGGCAGCTGCTGCAGCAACCAGTGCCGCTCGATCCACATCAGCACCGGGTCGTCGGCCAGGTGCCCGGGCAGCTCGAAACGCGGCGGGCGGACCAGGCGCAGTTCGCAGTGCAACTGCCACCAGGCGTCGACGAAGAAACCGCGCCGGTGCGCGAAGAAATCGTGGCAGCGCGTTTGCCGCTGGGCCCAGTCGCGCAGGTCGTGGGTGCGCATCATGCCGACCGGCCCGGCCATGCTGACCAGCACGCCGAGGTAGACCAGCCCGCGTTCGAGCCACAACGGGCAGGCGTAGGCGCGGTGGATCAGCCGCCGGTGCATGCCGAGCGAATGGCCGAGGCACAGCGTGACGGCGCTGCTGGCGAGGAACAGCGCGAGCCCGCTCCAGCTCGGAAACACGCCGACGGCCAGCACGCCGCCGGCGGCCATCGCGAACCACCACAGCGAACGCGCCGGGGCCCAGGCCACGCGGCCTTCGACGGCGCTGGCGCGCGCATCGGCATGGACAGTGGTGACGTCATTGCGCATGGCGATGGCTCCGCGATCAGCGGGCACGGCGATCGGCGCAGCGGCCATCGCGACAGGCCCGCGGGTCCAGCGCGGCGCGACGCGCACGCCATGCGCGGATGCCGCGCACCAGCGGTGCCGCGGTCGCCGAAATCGCATGGCGGTGGCGCGCGAACCACCGGTAGCTGGTGTCGAGCGCCGGCTGCAGCGGCGCCCATTGCAACGGCCGCCACATCCAGCCCAGCCCGACGGCCTCGTAGGCGAGCCGCACGACATGCACGCCGCGCAGCCACTGCCCGTCGCCGGTCAGCCCGTGGATCTCGGCGTCCATCGCCTCCCGCGTGGTGCCCCATGGCGAGGCATCGAAGCCCGACGCGCTGATGTCGACGAACACCAGCCGACCGTCGGCGTCGCGCTCGCGCAGCGAGTCCATCTCGAGCGAACACACCGGGCAGGCGGCGTCGTAGAAGAGGGTCAACGGGTAGGTGATGGCGGCCATGGTGGGTGATCTCGTGTGTTATTTACGTCAGTAATTTCTGTTTATAGAGAAATACAAGATCAAAAAAATGGGGCCCTCAAGGCCCGAGCAATTGAACCGGATTGACCTCGTCGGGTGCCGCCGCGCTATCGCGGCCGAGCAGCTTCTTGATCTTCGCGCCGAGCTTCAGCACCTTGGTCAGCGTGTCGGTGTCGAGTTTCAGCATCTCGTCGCTCCAGGCGGTCAGCGTGACCAGCAGTTCCTGCGTCTCGCGGATGCGCAGGCGGGCCTCGGCCGGGTCGCGGCTCAGCGCCGGATCGGCCAGCAGCTCGTTCAGCACCTCGATCGTCGGCGCGATCTCTCGACGTTGGCGCTCACGCACCACGGTGCGCAGCAGCTCCCACACCTGGGTCGAGGTCTCGAAATGGTCGCGCCGGTCGCCGGCCAAGTGCGTCAGCTTGATCAGGTTCCAGCCCTGCAACTCGCGCAGGCTGTTGCTGACGTTGGAGCGCGCGACGTCGAGCGTGTCGGCGATTTCCTCGGCGTGCATCGGCCGGCCGGTGATGAACAGCAGCGCATGGATCTGCGCGACCGTGCGGTTGACGCCCCAGCGCGTGCCCATCTCGCCCCAGTGCAGCACGAATCGGGAAAGGGTCGGCGACAGGTTCATGCGGCGGACTCTAGGGCCGCCTGATATTTCTGTCAATGCAGAAATTGAAAAATCAATCGACCGGCGACGAAACGATCCAGCCTTCGAGCGGATCGGCATCGGCCGGCCTGCCGAAGCCCGGTTGCGCGGCCGCCCACGCGGCCTGCATCAGGCACAGCACCGCGTCGAGCCGGTCGCCCGATGCATCGGCCACCAGCGCATCGCGCTGCGCATGCGACAACCGCAACCGCAGCCCGAGGCGCGAGCGGCCCTGCTCCAGCGCATCGAGCAGGTCCTTGCGGGCGATCAGGCGATCGGGGGTCTGGCGCGCCTTGTCGTCGGCCTTGTACGAGCGCCGGCCGATCAGCTCGCGCGCCAGCAGGCCGGGGTAGCCCTCGAGCGCAACGCGCTGCGCATCGCCGGCGTGCAGGCCCGGCAGGTCGACGCCGGCATCGATCAGCAGCGGCACGCCGGCATGCAGCATCAGTGCGACCGGCGGGTTGACCCATTTCATCGACGGCGACGAGCCGGCCGGGCCGTCGGCCGCGCGGTGCGCGAACTTCGCGCCGACCGGCCGCGCATCGCAGAAGGCCGCGAAGCGCGTGCGGATCTCGTCGCGCGACAGCCCGGCGTAGTGGCGCATCAACGGCAGCCAGTCGAGCGGCCAGCCCAGCGCCTGCACCAGCTCGCGCGGCAGGCCGAACGGGAAGTCGAAGGCCGCGAGCCACGGGCCGGGCGTGCGAAGCCAGGTGGAGAAGCTGTCGAAGTGCTCGTGCGCGTCGAGACGATCCAGCTTCACGACGGCATGGGCGAGGTGGCCATGCGCCACGGTGATCGGCTTGCGCCGTGTCGGCCGGCTGGTGAAGTCGACGCCGGCCAGCGGGCAAGCGGTGTTCGGGAGGGAAGCGAAGGTCATGAGGTGCCGGACAGGTCGGTCTCGCACTCTAGCGGCCCCCGGGCAGGCCATCGCGCCACGTCCGGTGCGAAGCGAACGTGTATCAGCCCGCGGCCAGCCCCACCACGCCCATCGCAATGCAAGCCGCCCCCACGATGCGCGTGCCACGCTCGCCCTCGCCCAGCAGCCGCCCGCCGAGCAGCGCGGCGAACAGCATCGACACCTCGCGCGCCGGCGCCACGTGCGACAGCGGCGCGAGCCGCGCCGCGTACAGCACGAGCACATAGCCGAGCGGGCTGATCACCGCCAGCACCAGCGCGTGCTTCCACAGCGCGCGAGCCGACGTCACGAAGGCCTCGGGCCGCCGCAAGGCCGTGGGCAGCATGAACGGCACCCGCAGCAGGTTGCCAAAGTAGTCGATCAGGATCGGCGAGATCAGCATCACCTTGACCGAGTAGCCGTCGATCAGCGTGTACAGCGCGATCATGCAGCCGGTGGCTGCGCCGTAGCCGAGGCCGGCCATCACGCGCTGCCGCTGCACCGGGTCGTGCGCGCGTGCCCACAGCGACGGGCCGCCGGCGATCAGGAACACGCCGCCGGTGACCGCGAACACACCCAGCACGCCGCCTGCACTCATGTGCTCGTCGAGCAGCAGCAGTGCACCGAACGAGCTGATCAGCGGCCCGGTGCCGCGCGCCACCGGGTACACCACCGTCAGGTCGCTCGCCGCATAGCCGCGCAGCAGCACGTTGAAGTACACGAGGTGGGCCATGCCGCTCGCGAAGACCAGCGCCCATTCCTTGCCGCCCCACAGCGGCACCGCGCTCCAGCCGACCCAGATGCCGACCGGCCCCCACAGCACCAGGATCATCAGGCTGCACAGCAGCGCGAAGCGGCTGTCGCCGCCGGCCTTCTTCGCGACCAGGTTCCAGGCGGCATGCAGCAGGGCGGCGATCAGGACGAGGCAGAGCGCGAACAGGGACATGGAGACGACGGCGCAGGCGAGGCAAAACCCGCATTGTCACCAGAGTTGCCAGCCTGGCCGGCACGGCCCGCCGCGTCACGCGCGCAGCTCGAGTGCCTCCGCCAGCACGCGGTCGAACAAGGCCATCAACGCGGGCTCATCGAATTCCACGAGGCGCGCGCGGGCCCACGGCGAGAATCGGCCGCGGTCTGGTTCGACGGCCCCGATCAGCGTTCGTCGGAGGGCGCGATGCCGATGCGTTCGCAGGCAGGCGGATCACGTCTCAGAATGACGGCAACGGTGTCATTGCAATTCCTCTTGTGCGCTGTCGGCCGCCGTCTCCCCGATCATCTCGACATCCGGCGTTTGACCGACACGCGTCGAGTCGCCCAAACGCTGCATCGCGCGCGTCAGCTCGTCGCTCAAAGCTTCGTTGTCTATGCCCGCCTTCATTGTCTCCAGCAGCGCCCTGTCCGCCGGTTGCAATGCAATCGCCTGCGCGACCGCGTGGCCGCAGACGAGTGCCGCAACCTCCTGTTGACGCACGACGTCGCCTCCGGCCGCATGAGCGCTTCGCAGCATCTGTTGCGCGAAGTCCCACGCGACGAGCCCGACAACGTTCGGCCGCAAGGCGCAGGCTCCCCGCTTCAGCAACAGCTTCACCATCTCGGCTCCGCCGGCCTCTATCGCCAGGATCAATCCATTCTCCAGACCGTGAGACGTACCGAACTGCGCGCCCGCCTTCAACAGCCGTTTGACGCCCCGTACGTCGAGGTGCGTGCAGGCCATCATCAGCCATCTCGAGCCCTGGTCTGCGGAGGCCGCGATGCTTTGCGTGTTCAGCCAGCTTGTCAGGGCCAGCGTATCGCGATTCTTCAGCGCGTCGTCGATCATGCGCATCCGCAGCATCGTCTGCATCTGCGTTGCCGTGGGCGCGTCGACGGCGTTGCTGTAGAGCTCGGCGATTAGCGCCATGTTGCGCTCATCAAGCGGGCCGCACAATGCCATGTTCACGGCGCCGAGACACAGGTTGCGATGGCGTTCGGGGAACCATTCGCGCACGTCGGTGCGCTGCAACAGTGGAGTCAGTGTCTGAAGGTCCCGGCGGGCGATTGCGGCTTCCACATCGAGTTCCCATCGCGCTTGGTGCAGATGCAACTTGGGAAATGCGGGATCGTTGACGCGGCGGAGCGAAGATTCAGCGACCACGTCGTTGGCGTAGTACCTGCCGCCATGGTGATAAACGATTCTTTCGTTGGGCTGCAATCCGCGCTCGGCCGCCTGGTTTTCCGTCAGCAGGCAATCGGATTCGATCCTGTCGAGCAGGTGGCCGAAAATGATCTTTCGTCTGGCATACGCTATCAGATCCTGCGGCGTCCCATCCCCGACCAAGCACCGCCACGCAGCACGAAGTTCACCGTCAAGAATCGGGCCGGCATCCTTTGCCTGCTGCTTCAAGTCCTCCCACCGCTGCGGCAGCGGATCTCCCGGCGACCAGCTTGACTCCACGATCAGGCCATCTGCGCTGCTGAACCTGCCGTCCTCCGCCAGGAAGGCCTCAGGGTTGATCCATTGATCGTGAATCACCATGGCGCCGTCCTTCATGACGACTCGCGCGAACACATGATCCATGCTCGGTGACCAGACAAGCTCGACGCGATCGCACCGCGGATTCGCCTGACTCGCGTAGTGTTCGATCAAGATCGCTCGCGTCGCCTCGGCTATCGACCCGCATTGCCTCGCACCCTCTCGCAGGGCTTGAAAAAGCCAGCCTTTGGTGCCTGGATCTGATACTAGAAATGCGCGAGAAAGCAACCAGTTCGACTTGCCGTTCGATGTGGCGATGTGCTGCATCACATTGCCGGAATCGCGTGAAAAGCCTTCGCCGAGCTTTCTTTTCACCATGGGAGCCAGCTGCACGGAATGCATGGCGTCATCGCTCACGTCCACGATCACATAGACGGGGTCCCGCCCGGTCGTCGCCTTGTAGTGGCTGACACGCCGATCCCACAGATCCTCCACCTTGCCCTTCACGATGGCACTGGCCGGCTCGCTCGGCCCTTGCGCTTTGTCAATGATCGCGTTCAGCGGCACACGCGGGTTGTTTCGGTAAGACGCGGAGGCGGGGTACTGCATGGTTCACGCTCGTGACGATGAAAGGGTTGGATGGCATGCCGCTCGTTCGCAGTGGTCGCGCGAGACCGGCCTCGCCAAGGTATCGCGGTGAGTGGTCATCGCGGCGCCGCGGTTCCCACCGCGCACGCCGGCATGTGTTCCGGTTGCAACGCCCCCGAGCCAGGCATTCCGATCCGTCTTTCGCCTCACATACCCGGCGCCGCCCGCCTTGTCATCAAGGTCAAACGCTGGGAAGCAGGTCGACAATGCTTCGGTGCCCGCTCTGCACCGCGTACATCTGCGCCGTCATGCCAGCTTCGTCCTTCTGGCCGGCGGACGCGCCACGCGCCACAAGCACCTTGACCATCGGAACCGCGCCTTGCATGCACGCCCGCATCAACAGCGTCTGTTCGTATGCCCCGCGCTCATCGACCTTGGCTCCTGCATCGAGCAACATCCCGACCAGGCGCGTCGCGGCCTCTCCAACGCAATTGCCAACGAAACCGAGCCCCGCCGAAACGAGCGGCGCCACGTCGGTCGTCCTCATGGCGAGGAGCACTTCCATCAGTGCGGGGTTGTCCGCACGACAAGCACTTCCGAACAAGTCTCTCCAGCGCTCAACGGGCAATTCAGTGCCGGCGTCGATCAGTGCAGTGACGACCTGCCGATTGATCGGCGAGGCCGAGAGCGCCAACCCGAGCATCTGCTTGAAGACAGGTTCGACGTCGCTGCGACCTTTCCGTCGGGCCAGAGCGAGCAGGCGTTCGCCCGACGGCGTCGGCGGACATGGACAGCCATGCATCAACAGCAGGTGCACGATGCTCCAATGCCCTTCCGATGCGACCAACATGGGCAACGACATGTTCGGCGGAACACAAGCTGCGACCGAAGCGCCCTGCTCCTCGCCCGCGTCGAGAAGGATCTGCGCCAGGTCAGCCGTGCCCCGCAAGCAGGCTCGCGCCAGCGGCGTCGCTCCATCACGGTCAAGCGAGTCGAGCGGAGCTCCGGCATTCAGCAGAAGGCGGGCGATGCGCCCCCTCTGATGATCGGGCCAACTGTGGTCGATCAACCTGGTCAGTTCTGCGCTCAGCGCAAGCCGGTGACCCGGCTGCCCGCGCACTTCGTCGTTGGCATGCATGAGCAAGAGCTCGACGGCCGCCGAGTCCAGCCGCGTGCAGAGCGCGTTCAGTGCGTTTCCCCATTCCTGCAACGCCATCCGGCCGACGTGGCCAGCCGCAAGCGTCGCCACGAGGTTGGTTTGGTTCAGGCGCAGCTCACTTTGAAGCAATGCTTCCCGAGCCGACAGCAGCACCAGGTCCGGGTTGTGACTTTCGCCGGTCTCTTCACACACATACACAGGGCGGCGTCCGATCCTGTTGTCATACGCCGTGCCGAGCGCAGACAGAACATTCCACTGCCGCTGAAGCTTGCCATCGAGCCAATCGGCCACGTGGCAGTTCAATCCCAGATCCGGACTGACCGGCGCGTCCTCGGACATCGAGGCTTTCAACAGGCCGAGTGCGATGCCACTTTCTTTGAGTTGCGTCCATGGGCAGGTCGGGCTCGAGCCTGGGTACCAGGTCTCGCGCTTCACGGGGGCACCGAAGCACAACAAGGCCGCATCCTTGGCCAGCAGGCTGCGCCTGTCTGGAGTCCAGGCGTCGACGACGACTGCGTGCTCGCCATCGCCGATCTGCACCCATTCGTGAGCATCGTTCGTCACCCTGTGCACAGGCTGCCATTGATCCTGCGGGACATCGGCCAAGGCGCCGTCGTACCAGTGGATCACCATTTTGAAGATGACCGCGCTCAGGTTGTTGCACACGCCACTGTCCACGGCAACAGCTGCCAGCGCACGCTTTTCAGCGGATGGTTGGGACAACTCCGCGTAGGCCAGCCTGGTTCTCTCGGCCGGGCGTCCGGCATGCAGCGCATTGCCCCATCTCTGGTTGGCAGGAGCCGGCGTCATCACCTGCGGAAATTCCGCCAGGGCAAGGTCACCCACCTGCAGCGCCGTCATGACCTTCGGCTCGACGGCTTCGATCTCGTACGTCGGGGCACGACCGGTGGTCGCCTGGTACCAGCTGGCCCGCGCTTCGTGATAGCACACCTCTGCGTCGACCCGCATTTCCAAGGGCTGCTGCAGCGCTGCGTATCGTGATTTGAAGGAAGAGTTGTGCATCGCGCCGCCGCCCGTCAGACCCGCATTTCGCCGTGCAGCGGCTCGCGCGCATCGGGCTCGGGCAGCGGCTCGCGCAACCAGTCCCGCACGGCACTCGCCGCAGCCAGCAACCTGTCGAACAAGGCCACGACACCCGCTTCGTCCAGCTCAGCCAGTCGCTGGCGCGCCCACAACGAGAAACGACCGCTGTCGGCCTGCACCGAACCGATCAACGGCGGGTGCTCGGCGGTGAAGCCGTTGGCCGACAGAAGCGGCAGCAGCCGCTGTGCGTCACCGGTGTCGACCAGCTCGGGCAGCTCGGCGATCACCACCAGAAATCCCGGCTGATGCCCGAGCAACGCAACGGTCAGGCTCTCATCCACCATCAGCGTGACCACCAGGCGTTGCGGGTCCCTGGATTCGGCCATGCCCATGCGCGCAAGCAAGGGGCGGATGACGTCTTGAAATTCCGTCGCAGCACTTGCATCCATCAAGCAACTCCTGGTGAGGATCGAATGCGATGAGGCCGCGTGTGGACCTTCGCAAATACGTCACCCTGAGTCACCAACTCATGCCGGTCGTTCCCTCCAGCGTCTCGTCATGTGTCTCTGTCCGTTTTGCAATCGGCTGCAGCGACATGTCGCCCCGCAGATCGCATCGCCGACCATCGCGCCCCTTCACCCCCTCGACGCCGCCACCCGCATCGTCACGAACTCCTCCGCCACCGTCGGGTGGATGCCGATCGTGCGGTCGAGCTGCGCCTTCGTCAGCCCCGCCTGCACCGCGACCGCGAAACCCTGCAGCACCTCGCCCGCATCGCCGCCCACCATGTGCGCGCCGAGCAAACGGTCGCTCGCGTCGTCGACCACCAGCTTCAAGAGCGTGCGCTCGGTGCTGCCGCTCAGCGTGTGCTGCAGCGGCTTGAACTCGCTGCGGTAGATGCGCAGCACACCGTGCCGCGTGCGCGCGACCTCTTCGCTCAACCCCACCGTCGCGACCTGCGGGTGCGTGAAGATCGCGGTCGGCACCGTCGCGTAGTCGAGCGCCGGCCGGCGCCCTTCGCCGAACAGCCGGCCGATCAGCACCATCGCCTCGGCCAGCGCCACCGGCGTCAGCGCCTTGTTGCCGACCAGGTCGCCCAGCGCATGCACCGACGGCACGTTGGTCGTGAAGCCCGCATCCACCGGCACCGTGCCGTCCTCGTTGACCTTCACGCCGACCTCGGCCAGCCCCAGCCCGCGGCTGCGCGCGCGCCGGCCGGTGGCATGCAGCACGGTGTCGGCCTCGAGCACGCTGTCGTCGGCCAGTTGCAGCCGCTGCACCTCGCCGCGCCGCTCCACCGCGGCGATGCGCGATTCGAGCCGGATGTCGATGCCCTTCTTGCGCATCTCGGCAGTGACGAAGCGCGCCATCTCGCCGTCGAAGCCGCGCAGCAGCTGCGGCCCGCGGTGCAGCAGCGTGACCTTCGAGCCGAGGCCGTGGAAGATCGATGCGAACTCGCACGCGATGTAGCCGCCGCCGACCACCACCAGCCGCTTCGGGAATGGCGACAGGTCGAACATGTCGTCGGAGCTCATCGCCCACTGCGCGC
Source organism: Rhizobacter sp. SG703 (assembly GCF_012275445.1). Classification (GTDB taxonomy): domain Bacteria; phylum Pseudomonadota; class Gammaproteobacteria; order Burkholderiales; family Burkholderiaceae_C; genus Rhizobacter. The sequence continues at coordinate 147,671 of NZ_JAAZQK010000007.1, forward strand.
CCGGCCCTTCGATCCGCAGCGGCTCGCCGCCGGTGGCCAGCAGGATGTGCCGCGCGGTGAAGCGCTGTTCGTGGGTGGTGGTCTTGACGGCCACGGTGTGCGCGTCGAGCAGCTTGGCCCAGCCGCGCACCAGCTGCACGTTGGCCCCGCGCAGCAGCTCGGCATACACGCCGTTGAGCCGCGCGATCTCGGCGCCGCGCCGCGCCTTCAGCACGTCCCAGTCGAACTCGGGCTCGGCCAGCGTCCAGCCGAAACCGCGCGCCTGCGCGAACGCCTCGTGGTAGTGCGCCGCATAGCTGTACAGCTTCTTCGGGATGCAGCCCAGGTTCACGCAGGTGCCGCCGAGCGCGCTGCCTTCGGCCAGGATGACCCGGGCGCCGAGCTGCGAGGCCACGCGGCTGGCCCGCACACCGCCGCTGCCGGCACCGATCACGAACAGGTCGCAGTCGTAGGATGCGTCAACCGATACCGTCATTCGAAAGCTCCCTCTCTCTTCGTCCACCGTCATCCATCAGGGCCTTGAGCGTAGCGAGGCTGTCGGCCTCATGCAAAGGCTTGTCGTGCCGGATCCGCAGCATGCGTGGAAAGCGCACGGCGATTCCGCTCTTGTGGCGAGGGCTCGCGTTGATGCCCTCGAAGCCCAGCTCGAACACCAGCGTGGGCCGCACGCTGCGCACCGGACCGAACTTCTCGAGCGTCGTCTGCCGGATGATGCGGTCAACCTCGGCGAATTCGCCATCGCTCAAACCCGAATAGGCCTTCGCGAAGGTCACCAGCTGCAGCGCCCCGGGCTGTGCCGGCTCGCGCCGCGCGATGGCGTCGACCACCTGCTGCGCCTCGGCGGCATCCTGCGGCGGGTGGCTCCACACCGCGAAGGTGTAGTCGGTGTAGACGCTGGCGCGCCGGCCATGCCCGGCCTGCGCATAGACCAGCACCGCGTCGACGCTCAGCGGGTCGATCTTCCACTTCAGCCAGGTGCCGCCCGCCAGCCCTTCCTGCTTGCGCCGGCCGCTGCCGTACTGCGCCTGCCCATGCTTCAGCATGAAGCCCTCGACGCCGCGGGCGCGCGATTCCTCGCGCAGCGCGGCCAGCGCGGCCCAGCTGTCGCGCTGCTCGACCGGCGAGACCCGCATGCTGCGCCCGGCCGACGCGGCTTCGAGCAGCGCACGCCGCTCGCGCTGCGGCCGGGCGCGCAGGTCGACGCCCTGCCATTCGAGCAGGTCGTACGCGATGAAGCTGGCCGGCGCATCGGCCAGCACCCGCTTCGTCAGCGTCTTGCGCGCAATGCGCTGCTGCAGCAGGTTGAACGGCGCCGGGGCATCGCCCTTCCACACCAGGATCTCGCCATCGAGCACGGTGCCGTCCGGCCACTCCTGCGCGAGCGCGACGACCTCGGGAAAACGCTCGGTGACGAGCTCTTCGCCGCGCGACCAGATCCAGGTCTGACCTCCGCGCCGCACGACCTGTGCGCGGATGCCGTCGTACTTCCATTCGACCAGCCAGTCGCCGGGTGCGCCGAGCCGCGCGTCGAACTCGGATGGCAGCCCCTCGACGGCATGCGCGAGGAAGAACGGATACGGCTGGCCGAGCGGCGCCGCGCCCCCCGCGCCTTCGGCCGCCAGCAGCGCCGCGAAGCGCGCCGCATCGGGCGTCTGCTTCGCATCGGTCCAGCCCATCATGCGCTGCGCGAGCAGCTTGTCGTCCAGCCCGGCGTGTGCCGCCAGCGCGCGCTGCACCAGCAGCTTGCTGACGCCGACCCGGAAGCCGCCGCCGATCAGCTTGGTCAGCAGGAAGCGGCCGGTGGTGTCGAGCTCGTCCCAGAACGCCGCGATGCGCGCCGCCTGCTCGGCGGGCGACAACCCGCGCAGCGGCAGCAGCCGCTGCTCGACCCAGTCGGCCAGCCCGACATCGCTCTCGTGTTGAGGCGCCGGCAACACCAGCGCGATCGTCTCGGCGAGGTCGCCGACCGCCTGGTAGCACTCGTCGAACAGCCAGTCGCTGATGCCGGCGCGCTCGCAGGCCAGCGCGCGCAGCGTGGCGGTGGGCACGACCTGGCGCGGCTTGCCGCCCGACAGGAAATACACCGCCCAGGCCGCATCGGCCGGCGCGGCGTCGGCGAAGTAGCGCTGCAACGCGGCGACCTTGGCCGAGGTGGCGGTGGTCGCGTCGAGTTCGGCGAAGAGCCGCGAGAAGCGCTTCATGCGGCCGGCTCCGGACCGGGCGCGGCGGCAGCATCCGCGGCGGCATCGGAGGCAACACCGGGATCCGCCGCGTCGCTGCGCTCGTCGTCGTATTCGGTGTGGAACGCGCCGGCCTGCAGCCCCTGCTCCTGCAACCAGCGCACCATCACCGCCTCGTAGCCGTGCGTGACGATCACGCGCGCCGCGCCGGTCGCGGCGATCGCCCGCTGCAGCCCGGGCCAGTCGGCATGGTCGCTCAGCACGAAGCCGCGGTCCACCGCGCGCCGGCGGCGCGTGCCGCGCAGCTGCATCCAGCCGCTCGCGAACGCATCGCCGTAGTCGCCGAAGCGGCGCGTCCAGGCCGAGCCCTGCACCGAGGGCGGCGCGATCACCAGCGCCCGCGCGAGGCTCGCCTTGTCGGTGACGTCGCTCGCCAGCTGAGTCGGCGGCAAGGCCACGCCGGCCGCGCGGTAGGCCTGGTTCAGCGGATCGACCGCGCCGTGCACGACGATCGGCCCGATCGACGCATCGACCCCCGCCAGCAACCGCTGCGCCTTGCCGAAGCTGTAGGCCATCAGCAGGCTTGCGCGGCCGGCGTCGGCATTGGCGCGCCACCATGCATCGATGTCGGCGAACACCTCGCGCTGCGGCTGCCAGCGGTAGATCGGCAGTCCGAAGGTGGATTCGGTGATGAAGCAATCGCAGCGCACCGGCTCGAACGGCACGCAGGTGCGGTTGTCGTCGCCGGCGCCGCTGACGAAGTAGTCGCCCGACGCCACCCAGGTGCGGCCGCCGTGCTCCAGCCGCACCTGGGCCGAGCCGAGCACGTGGCCGGCCGGGTGCAGCGACAGCCGCACGCCGCGGTGTTCGATCGACTCGCCGTAGTCCAGCGTCTGCAGTGCGATGTCGTCGCCGAGCCGCGCGCGCAACACGCCTTCGGAGGGGGCCGACGCGAGGTAGTGCGCATGCCCACGCCGCGCATGGTCGCCATGCGCATGCGTGATCACCGCGCGCTCGACCGGCCGCCACGGGTCGATGAAGAAGTCGCCGGGCGGGCAGTACAGGCCTTCGGGCCGTTCGATCACCAGGTCGTCGGGGGTCATCAATTCAATACCGGCCTGTTTGCCCCGCGATGCGCAAATACACATGCGCGCACCAGGCGACGAAGCCGCGCCGCAGCGTGCCGGCCAGCGTGCGGGGGTGCGCGAGCTTCGGGTCGATCTCGCGCGACTGCGCGACCGCGGCATCGAAGCGCTCGGCCAGCGCGCGCGTGAAGCCCTCGTCGCGCACGATCACGTTGGCCTCGAGGTTCAGCAGCAGCGACAGCGGGTCGATGTTCGAGCTGCCGACCGTCGCCCAGTCGCCGTCGATCACCGCCACCTTGGCGTGCAGGTAGGCGGGCGTGTATTCGTGGATGCGCACGCCGTGCGCCAGCAGCTCGTCGTACAGCACGCGCGCGGCCAGCCCGGCGATGCGGTAGTCGAGCTTGCCCTGCAGCAGCAGCCGCACCGCGACGCCGCGGTCGGCCGCATCGCGCAGCGCGCGGCGGAATGACCGGCCGGGGTAGAAGTACGGGCTGATCAGGTCGACGCGTTCGCGCGCGGCGCGGATCGCATCGATGTAGCTGCGCTCGATGGTGCGGCGCTGGCGCAGGTTGTCGCGCAGCACGAACGCGGCCCGCACCGGTGGCAGCGCGTCCGGGCTCAGCTGCAGGCCCTTGCTGCGCGGCATGCGCAGGCGGCGCAGCAGGCGCTTGGCACGCGCGAGCGGCTCTGCGCTGCGCGCGAGCGCCACCATCTCGTCGCGAAAATCCTGCCCCAGGTCGGCACGCGTCCACACCGCGCGGATCGCCTGCTCGACCGGCGCGACCACCAGCCCGCGCAGCTGCACCGCGAAATCGAGCCGCGGCTGCTCGGTCGCGCCGTGCACCAGGTCGATGCGGTCGTCGATCTGGTTGATGCCGCCGACGAAGCCGACCTCGCCATCGACCACGCACAGCTTCTGGTGCAGCCGGCGCAGCTGGCCGGGCTGGAACCAGCTCCACCAGCTGGTGATCGGGCGGAACACCGCGAGGTCGACGCCGGCGTCTTCGAACAGCGGCTGCAGCTGCGGCAAAAAGGCGCGCGAGCCGAAGCCGTCGAGCACCACCCGCACCGCGACGCCGCGCGCCGCGGCCGCCAGCAGCGCATCGGTGACGGCGGTGACGCTGCCCTCGTGCTGGTAGATGTAGGTCGCGAGCCAGACCTCGTGCCGCGCCGCATCGATGGCCCTTGCCATCGCCGGAAAGAGTTGGTCGCCGCCGCTGAGCAGCTCGACCTGGTTGCCGCCGCAGAACAGCGCGCGCGGCACGGTGCTCCACAGGTCGTCGGGCAGCGGCTCGCCGTGCCGGCGGCGATGTCGGCGGCTCACGGGAGCAAGCCTCCGCTCGCCAGGCGGCCTGGAACGATTCCTTCCGCGCGGTGACTCAGCGCGGTCACATCATCACGGCGGAACGACCTCTCGCCATGGCCTGCATGCAACCCTCCACCCGTTTCACGACACTGAGCCTGGCCGAAATCGGCGCGCGGCAACTCAAGATGAAGGGCAAGGACGGCGTTGCGGTGTCTCCGCACGAGCTGGTCGTTTCTGCGCAAACCCTCGCGCATGCCCGGGCGGCCGGCGATGCCAACCGCTGGGCCCGCAAGCTGCTCTTTCGAGGCGTTCGCAACAACCCCTTCCTCGTGAACTGCGACCAGCAGCTCGCCGACAAGGCGATCAACCTGCTCAGCGCCGAGCTGGCCACCATCGAGCGCGAGTCTCGGGACCCCTGGGCGAAACTCGTCGCCCGCTGCGAAGCCATCGCCCGCCACGGCATCGGGAACTGCCACGAATGCAGCGAGTTGACCTTCCTGTACCTGGCAGCCACGCTGGCGACGCCACGCATCGATCAGGTGCTCTATGGCGATCGGGATCACGTCGTCACGCTGGTCGGCAACGGCGACGACCTCGTCCGGGCAGACCCCTGGACGACGATCGCCGTGCCGGTGTTGCAGAACCACGGCAACAAGAAGCTCGACTTCGACCTGCTGACCGTGCAGATGGGATCCTTCGGCTTCGGCAGCGGGCTCCCGCTGGGCGAGGTGCTCCGTTCTTGCACCCGCTTGACGGACGGGCAGCGGCGCCTGCTGCAGCAGGCGGTGGCCCGGCTGGACCGCCTGACACCCGCCGACTGCATCAGCGACGAGGCCATTCGCGACGCCTCCGAACCGCCCACCACGAAGCGCACCGGCGCGGCGATGGACGATGGCACGCTGTGGCCGCTGTCGAAGCGGCGGCCGGTCACGGCACTGGTCTGCGGCGACCAGCGGCTCGACGTCGACACCTACAGCGTGAACGACTACTTCCACGCGCTGTTCAACCCGCTGCCGCGCCAGGACGACAAGCCGTTTCCAACCGGCTGCTTCGATTTCGCCGATGCGATCGAGCGCCTGCTCGGCAACGATGCCGAACCGTTGCGCAGCCTCGTCGACCACCACGGCTTCGACCCTGGTACCGCCGCCCTGCTGCTGGCCGAGCTGTTCGAACTGGCGATTCCTGACGAGGACACGCGCCACGAGGCCAGCCGCAAGCTGAAAGCCGCGTGGCCGGTCGGTGGCGATGAGGTCAACTCGTAGCGCCATCGAGCTCGAGCTCCGCGACCAGCGGCAGGTGATCAGACATGCGCGCCCAGGCCGCCCCGCGCGGGACCGAGGTGCCGGTGCAGCGGAAGCCGCGCGTGTAGATGCGGTCGAGCGAAAACACCGGCATGCGCGACGGGAAGGTGCGCTGCGAGCTGACGCCGCGCCGTTCGGCGCGGTACAGGCCGAGCGCATGCATCGGCGCGTCGAGCTTGCCGCCCCAGTCGTTGAAATCGCCGGCCAGCACCACCGGTTCGCCGGCCGGCACCTGGCTCGCGACGAACGCGCCGATGCGCTCCACCTGCCGCACGCGGCTCGAATGGATCAGCCCGAGGTGGGCCACGATCGCATGCACCACCACCGCGTTCCAGTGCACCCGCACGTGCAGCAGCCCACGCTGCTCGAAGCGGTGGTCGGAGACGTCGTGGTGCCCGATCTCGTCGCCCAGCGGCCAGCGCGACAGCAGCGCGTTGCCATGCTCGCCGCCCGGCGTCACCGCGTTCGTGCGGTAGGCCGCGTGGTAGCCGTCGGGCGCCAGGTACTCGGCCTGCGGCACGCGCGGCCAGCCGATGTGGGTGTCGGGGAAGCGCCGCGCTTCGCCATGGTGGAAGCTGCGCACCTCCTGCAGGAACACCATGTCGGCGTCGAGCGCCTCGATGCCCAGGCCGAGGTTGTGGATCTCCAGCCGCTTGCGCGGGCCCACGCCGCGCACGCCCTTGTGGATGTTGTAGGTGGCCACGCGCAGCACGTGCGGCGGGTGCAGGGTCGACGGTGACGCGTTCATCTCGCGGTGGCTCCCAGGTCGAGGATGGCGGCTGCATTGGTGCGCGAGAAGCACCGCGCGGCGGCGTCGCGCCACGGCAGCCATTCGAAGCGCAGGTGTTCGTGCGGGCTCAGGCGGACCGGCGTCCCGCGATCGACCTGCAGCGTGAACACATGCTCGGTGTTGTGGGTGATGCCCGGCGCATAGCGGTGCGCCCAGGCCGGCAGGATCTCGTAGACGTGGCGGCGGTCGAGGTCGACCAGCCGAGTGGCCGGGACCGCCGCCGAGCCGATCACGATGCCGGTTTCCTCGGCGACCTCGCGCACCGCGGTGTCGCGCAGCGGCTCATCCGCCGACGCGCGCGAGCCGGTCACGCTCTGCCAGCCGCGCAGCGCATCGTTGCGTTCCAGCAGCAGCACGTCGCGCTGCGGCGTGTGGATCAGCACCAGCACCGATTCCGGCAGTTTCATGCGTGAAGGATAGCGGCTCGCCGCGGCCGGCCCGTGTCGGCCGACACCTCGCCGGCGGGTCGGGCAAACGCCCGGCCCCTGCGCTTCATCGCGGCATCGCCCCCCGGGTCAGCCCTTCGCGCCGGCCTTCACCGCGACCGCGGGCGGCAACTCCTTCGATTGCAGCATGCGCACCTGGGTCACCAGGTGGTTGTGCGCATCGAGGAATGCGGCCGCGATCACCTTGCCTTCGTTGCTGTTGCTCCAGCCGGCGCCGGCCGCGCCGCCCAGCTTGCCGAGCACCAGCCCTCCCATGCCGAGGTCGGTGACGCGGACCGAGCCGGTCGACGCCGCGAGCTGCTCGGTGGTCTCGTTGTCGGTCAGCAGCAGCGCGACCTGCGCTTCCTTCAGCTTCACGCTGTCGGCCATGCCGACGAACTTGTTGAGCACCGGGATCATGCCGAGGATGCCGCCGATCTCGCGGCCGGCGTTCTGTTCGCTGAAGGTGAGGCTGGGCGTCAGCGAGTACTGCGCTTCATAGCCCTTGCCCTTGGCCACCGTGCCGTTCTGGCGCAGCACGCCGGCGTTCTTCAGCTCCTGCTCCTGAACCGTGGCGCGCAGCCCGGCCGAGCGGTCGACCACGCGGAAGCAGCCGCTTTGCTGCGCCAGCAGCCGGATCAGAGGCACCGGCGATTGCGGCAGGTTGTAGCCCGACACCATCGTGTAGCCGTTCGGGTTCTCGACCAGCGCGAGCGTGGCGACCGGCGCGTCGCACCGCACCAGCTCGCGCGCTGCCGATTGCGCACCGGCCGGGCCGGCCGAGCCGGTCACGACCGAGCCGCCTTCGCCGAGCGCTGCGCCCTGCTTGCCGCAGCCGGCAACGACCAATGCCAGCACCAGACCTGATGCAACGGTGACGCGGTTCATGCGGGAGCCTTTCCAAGCCATCGATACCAGACAAGGCGCCGATCATGCCAGCGCAACCACCGGCATCCGGCAGGCCCCCCTCAATCACGGGTCCATCAATTCGTAGCACTTTGTTCTCGGTTGCATGGCTCGCCGGTCTGCACAAGTTCTGCAAATTCGGTCAGCAAGCTCCGTCGATCCCGCAGCCGCCTCCGGCACCCCTCGTGTCGGCCGGCACATTCCAGGAGCAGAAGACCGCCATGAAGCACCCGGCCCCCATCGACCACATTCGCCCCGGTTCATCCCGACCCTGGCGCCGTGCAACGGCCTGGCTCGTCGCGCTTCTCATCACCGGTTGCGGCGGTGGCGGCAGCGACAGTGGCAGCAGCAGCGGCGATTCCTCCGGCGGCATCGTGCCCGTCGTGGCCCCGGCTGCGGTGACCGATGTGGTCGCCACCGCCACCGATGACACCGTCGTGCTGACCTTCACCGTGCCCGAGCCGCAGAACGTGACCGGCTTCAAGGCCACCTGCGTCGGCGCCGACCAGACCGTCACGGCCACCGGCGTGGCCCATGGCACCGCCACCGACGAAGTGCGGGTGGTCGGGCTGACGAATGCACAGGACCAGCACTACAGCTGCAGCGTCGTTGCGTTCAACAGCGGCAGTATCCCGAGTGCGGCCAGCGCCTCGGTGGTGGCCACGAACAGCAGCAGCGGCAACATGCCCGGCCAGCCCGGCAACACCACCGTCACTGCGGGGCCCTCTTCGGCCGTGATCAGCTTCAACGAGCCCATGGCGAACGGCGGCTCGGCCATCAGTTCCTACCTCGGGGTCTGCTCCGGCTCCGATGTCACGTCGTCCAGCTATGCCGTGGCGAGCCCGGTCGTGGTGACAGGGCTGACACCCGACGTCGACTACACCTGCTGGGTCAGTGGCATCAACGCCAACGGTGTGGGCACGGCATCCGAGCCGTTGCCGGTGCGGCCGCTGGCCAACGCCACCGTGAGCGCCGACGCGCCGGCGGCACCGGTCAACGTCGTCGCCACCCCCGGTGCCGGCTCGGCATCGATCGCCTTCGACCCCGTGCCCGGTGCCGGTGGAGCCGGCACCGGTGTGCTCTACCGCGCCACCTGCTCCGCCGCGCTGAGCGTCGTCAGCGCCGAATCGACCGGCAGCCCGATCACCGTGCCTCGCCTGGACAACGGCAGCACCTATTCATGCGTCGTCACGGCCACGACCGCCACGGGAACCAGCGGCAAGTCGCTGGCAGCCACCGTCGTGCCGTTCACGGTGCCGGGCGCGCCCACGCTGTCGGCCATCGCCGCAGGCGACCGCATCGCCACCTTGAGCTTCACCGCGCCGGCCTTCGACGGCGGCTCGGCGATCCAGGGCTACCGCGCGACCTGCCGCTTCGATACCCAGACGGCCAGCGCTGACGCGACCAGCGCCGGAACCATCACCGTGGCCGGCCTGGTGAACGGCAACCTCTACAGCTGCAGCGTCGTCGCCCGCAATGCGGCCGCCGGCACCAGCGACGCATCGGCGTCGCTCAGTGTCACCCCTCAGCAAGCCAGGGGCACGCAAGCGCCGGATGCCAGCCAGTTGCCCGCCCCACCGCAGGTGACCCCGGCCACCCCGGGCAGCGACAGCGCCTCCTTCTCGTTCACCCCCGTCACCGGTGGCGGACTGACCGTGCTCGACTACACCGTCACCTGCAGCGCCGGCAACGAGACGGTGACGGCCACCGGCACCAGTTCGCCGATCGTCGTGAGCCCGTTGCGCAGCGGCGTCACCTACACCTGCTGGGTCACGGCACGCACTGAAGCCGGCAGCGGCGAGGCTTCGGCCACGCAACAGATCACGCTGGCAGCCACCGCCCCCGGTGCGCCGACGCTGAACAGCGTGACCCCCGGCAACGGCTCGATCACGCTGAACTTCACCACCCCGGCGGACGGCGGCTCGGCCATCACCGGCTATACCGCCACCTGCGGCAACTTCCCGGGCACCGGCAGCAGCAGCCCGATCACCGTCCCGGGGCTGACCAACGGGACCATCTATGCCTGCTCGGTCTACGCGACCAGCCAGGCGGGCGGCAAGGGCAAGGCCTCCAACAGCATGTCGACCAAGCCCCGCACCGTACCCGGCCAACCCGGTTCGGTGACGGCTGTCGCCGCCAACCAGTCGATCACCGTGAGCTATGCGGCACCGGCCGACAACGGCGGCGCCGACATCTCCAGCTACATCGCGGCGTGCACCAATGGTGGCATCCGGCATGTGGCCGAATCGACCTCGCCGAACGATCGCTCGATCACCGTGACCGGGCTCGTGAACGACAAGGCGTACGACTGCAGCGCGCAGGCCGTCAATCCGGCCGGTGCCGGCGCGGCTTCCGCTGCAGCCAGCGCCGTCACGCCGACCGCCAGCGCGGTGCAGACGGATTTCGTGGCGCCGGAGGCACCCACGGTGAGCATCGGCGACAGACAGCTGAGTTTCAAGTTCGACCGGCCGAGCGGCAACGGCAGCGACGTGAGCTACTCCCTCGACTGCTCGCCCGGCCCCATCAGCAAGCCCGCCGACAGCGGCGCGGTGACCGCCACCGGGTTGACCAACGGCACGGAATATTCGTGCCAGATCAGCGCCAAGCGCGCCGCAGACACCAAGAAGTCAGCCACCGTGTCGGCCACGCCCAATGCGATGCCCATGGCCGCGGTGCTCGGCACCGTGACGGCCGGCGATGGCATGCTGACGATTCCGTTCACCAAGCCGGGTGGGAATGGCCTGGATGTCGTCTACGGCGCGAGCTGCGGGGCAGGCACCGTGTCACTCGACAACTTGACCTTCGTGGTCAGTGGCCTGACGAACGCCACGCCCTACACCTGCAGCGTCAGCGCCACCAACAGCGCCGGCACCGTCCTGAGCACGGTGACCGCGACCCCAACGGTCACGCCGACCCCGGCGACCCAGCTCACGGCGCCGTACAACATCGCCGTGAAGCTCGGCGATGCGAGCGTGACGCTGAGCTTCAGCACCGACAACGTGGGCGGAGTCACCTACTCGGCCGCCTGCGGCAGCAAGAACAGCTTTACCGCCAATGCCAATGGCAGCCTGACGGTGACAGGCCTGACCAATGGCAGCACTTACAGCAATTGCGCCGTGACGGTGTCAAATGGCACCGCCGACAAGGCGACCGCGGCAGTGCCCAGCTTCACGCTGCCCAATGCGCCGGTAAAGCCGGCGATCATCATCGTGACACCGGGCGACGGCGAAGTGACGCTGTCCTTCGCCCCGCACCTGAGCGGCATCACCTACTCGGCCACCTGCGCCGCCAATGACAGCTTCAGGCGCGAAACGAATGGCAATCTGACCGTCACCGGCCTTGGCAACGGCACGAAATACAACTGCTATGTGACGGCCACCAACGACATCTCCGGCGTGAAGACCACCTCCGCGGCATGGATAGTCACGCTACCGGCCGCGCCGGCGACGCCCTTCATCTCAAGCGCCGTGCCGGGGGATCAAAAGATCGTGCTGAGCTTCAGCCCGAACAATGAGAGTGGCGTGACCTACACCGGACGCTGCAACGGCGGCACGAGCTTCAACAAGGGCTCGGAGGGCAAGGTGTCGGTGACGGGGCTGACCAATGGCTCCCCCTATACCTGCACCATCACGGCCATCAACTCGACCAACGTGTCCGTCACGTCGGCCGCAAGCCAAAGCGTGATCCCCAACCAAGCGCCCACCGCACGCACGCTGGCGCTCGATGGAGAAGGCTACAAGGTCCTCAGCTACACGTTCACGCCCATTTCCGGTGAGACTTACGACGCTTCGTGCACCGAGGTCAACAACACCGCGATATCTGTGGGCACAGCGGCCATCAACAACGGCAAGGTCGTCGTCGCGGGACTGAACAACGACACCACCTACAGCTGCGCGGTCAAATCGACCAACTCTGTCGGCTCTGCGATATCGGCCTCGGTCAATGGCACGCCCAGGGCGAGGCTGACCCCGCGCACGCTGACGCTCGCGCGGGTGGAGAGCGCGGCGCTCCTCTACACGTTCAAGCCCGTTCCCGGCGAGACCTACGCCGCCTTGTGCACCGTCGTCAATGACACGACACCCAAGGACACCGCGTACGTCAACGGTGGCGAACTCGTGGTCGCAGGCTTGATCAACGGCACCACCTACAGCTGCTCGATCAAATCGACCAACTCCACCGGCTCTGTACGATCGGACCTGGTGAATGGCACGCCCAACGCGGCCCCTACCACACCGACGCTGACGCTCGCGTCGGAGCGCGACACGTCGCTCAACTACACGTTCTCGCCCGTTTACGGCGAGACCTACGCTGCTTCGTGCACCGAGGCCAACAATCCCACGGTACCTGCCGGCACCGTGACCATCGCTGGCAGCACCGTCTCCGTTGCAGGGTTGAGCAACAGCGTTACTTACAGCTGTACGGTCAAGTCGACCAACTCCGCCGGCTCTGCGACGTCGAACCCGATCAGCGGCACGCCCAGACAAGGTACCGCTCCAGGCGCACCAACCGAGGTCGCCGCCAATGCGTATTGCAAGGGCGGGTTCGACCCAAGGCTGGCGGTGACGTATGGCGCACCATTGTCCGATGGTGGATCGGACATCACGTATACCGTCAAGCTCGTTGAAGATGACGTCTCTTACGCCCCGAGCGGTGCCGCCAGCCACACCTACCACACCAGCACGGCGTCCAATCCTCCAAGCGCGACGAAGAGCTTCGATCTGGACCTGAGTTACGACGGCTATTCGATCGAGGTCAAAGCAAAAAACTTGCGGGGAGAAAGCAGTGCCGTCACGTTGAAGGGAAGTACTCCTACCTGTACCCCCGTGACCCCTACCTAGTACGTCCGGTGCAGCGTCCGATCAACGGAAGCTGCACCTCGCCAATGCGCACTCACCCCGCCGAAGCCGCCTGCGGATTCCTCAAGCGAATGTGCAGCTCCCGCAGCTGCTTCTCGTCCACCGGGCTGGGCGCATGCGTCAGCAGGTCTTGCGCACGCTGCGTCTTCGGGAACGCGATCACGTCGCGGATCGACTCGGCCTTGGTCATCAGCGTCACCAGGCGATCGAGCCCGAAGGCCAGGCCACCGTGCGGCGGGGCGCCGTACTGCAGCGCGTCGAGCAGGAAGCCGAACTTCAGCTGAGCTTCTTCCGGCCCGATCTTCAGCGCACTGAAGACCTTGCTCTGCACCTCGGCGCGGTGGATACGGATCGAGCCGCCGCCCAGTTCCCAGCCGTTCAGCACCATGTCGTAGGCCTTGGCAATGCACTTGCCCGGGTCGCTGTCCATGTAGTCTTCATGGCCGTCCTTCGGCGCGGTGAACGGGTGGTGCACCGCGTTCCAGCGCTCGCCGTCGTCGTCGTACTCGAACATCGGGAAGTCGACGACCCACAGCGGCGCCCACTTGTCCTCGAACAGGCCGTTCTTCTTGCCGAACTCGCTGTGGCCGATCTTCACGCGCAGCGCACCGATCGCGTCGTTGACGATCTTGGCCTTGTCTGCACCGAAGAAGATCAGGTCGCCGTTGCGTGCGCCGGTGCGCGCGATGATCGCGGTGATCGCGGCGTCGTGCAGGTTCTTCACGATCGGGCTCTGCAGGCCTTCGCGGCCCTTGCCGGCATCGTTCACCTTGATCCAGGCCAGGCCCTTGGCGCCGTAGATCTTCACGAAGTCGGTGTAGGCGTCGATCTCGCCGCGGCTCATGTCGCCGCCGGCCGGCACGCGCAGCGCCACCACGCGGCCGTCGGCCGCGTTGGCCGGGGCCGAGAACACCTTGAAGTCGACGTCCTTCATCAGCTCGGTGAGCTCGGTGAACTCGAGCTTCACGCGCAGGTCGGGCTTGTCGGAGCCGAAGCGGAACATCGCGTCGGCATACGTCATCACCGGGTACACCGGCAGCTCGACGCCGATGGTGCTGCGGAAGACGTTGCGGATCATGCCTTCGAACATGCCGCGGATCTCTTCCTCGGTCAGGAAGCTGGTCTCGATGTCGATCTGCGTGAATTCCGGCTGGCGGTCGGCGCGCAGGTCTTCGTCGCGGAAGCACTTGGTGATCTGGTAGTAGCGGTCGAAGCCGGCCACCATCAGCAGCTGCTTGAACAGCTGCGGGCTCTGCGGCAGCGCGAAGAACATGCCTTCGTTGACGCGGCTCGGCACCAGGTAGTCGCGCGCGCCCTCCGGCGTGCTCTTCGTCAGCATCGGGGTCTCGATGTCGATGAAGCCGTTGGCGTCGAGGAACTTGCGCACCTCCATCGCCACGCGGTAGCGCAGGATCAGGTTCTTCTGCATCGCCGGGCGGCGCAGGTCGAGCACGCGGTGCGTCAGGCGCGTGGTCTCCGACAGGTTGTCGTCGTCGATCTGGAACGGCGGCGTGACGCTCGGGTTCAGCACCTCGAGCTCATGGCACAGGATCTCGATCTTGCCGCTGGTGAGGTTGCCGTTCTCGGTGCCGGCCGGGCGCGGACGCACCTTGCCGACGATCTTCAGGCAGAACTCGTTGCGCACGCCCTCGGCGACCTTGAACATCTCGGCGCGGTCGGGGTCGCACACCAGCTGCACCAGGCCTTCGCGGTCGCGCAGGTCGATGAAGATCACGCCGCCATGGTCGCGGCGGCGGTGGGCCCAGCCCATCAGGGTGACGGTCTGGCCCATCAGTGCCTCGCTGACGAGGCCGCAATACGTTGTTCTCATGTGTCTTCTCCGGAATCGGTCATCGTGGCCGGCGCGCTGCGCACGGCGCGCGTCGGCATCAAAGTGTCAGGCGTTGGCGGGCGCGGTTGCAAGCCCCGCGGGCGGCGCATCGGTTGAGCGGCTGCCAGGCGCTCAACCGGTCTGATTTCGCGGCTCGTCCGGCGGCATCGCCAGTGGCGGCGCCGGCATCGGCGGGGCCACCACGCCCATCGAGATCACGTACTTCAGCGCTTCGTCGACGCTCATGCTGAGCACCACCACGTCGGCGCGCGGCACCATCAGGAAGAAACCCGAGGTCGGGTTCGGCGTGGTCGGCACGTAGACGCTGAGGTAGTCGCCGCTCAGGTGCGTGGCCGCTTCGCCGCCGGGGCGGCCGGTGACGAACGCGATGGTCCACGACCCGGCGCGCGGGTACTGCACCAGCACGGCTTCGCGGAACGCATTGCCGCTGCTCGAGAACAGCGTGTCCGACACCTGCTTCACCGAGCTGTAGATCGACTTGACGATCGGGATGTGGTTGAGCACGCGGTGCGCCTGCGTCAGCCACCACTGGCCGAACATGTTGGCGGCGAACATGCCGGTGAGCAGCAGCCCGGCGATCAGCAGCACGATGCCCAGGCCGGGGATGTTGCGCAGGTCGGTCAGCGGCTGGCGTGCTGCCTCGGGCAGCACCGCCTGCGACGCCGAGACCAGGCTGCCGAACACGTCGTCGAGCAGCCCCAGCACCGAGTGCAGCACCCAGATGGTCACGGCCAGCGGCAGCCAGACCAGCAGGCCGGCGATCAGGTATTTCTTCACTGGGTTCCTTGCGGCTTCGGCGGAGCGACCGGCGTGGCGGCAGGCGGTGCCGCGGCCGGGGCATCGGCCTTCGGCGCGGCGGCCTCGGACGTGCCGGCGGCGGCCTTGTCAGCCCCCGACGCCGCGGTGCCGGTGGCCGGCGGGGTCGAGCCGTTGCGGAAATCGGTGACGTACCAGCCCGACCCCTTCAGCTGGAAGCCGGCGGCGGTGACCTGCTTCTGGAAGGCTTCGGCACCGCAATTCGGGCACACGGTGAGCACGGGGTCGGAGATCTTTTGCAGCACGTCCTTGGCGTGGCCGCAGGCCGCACACCGGTAGGCGTAGATGGGCATGGCTAAGCCTTTGATTCAAAACACGAAATTATAGGTGGCCCGGGCTTGACCCCCGACAGCGCGGGGCGGCCCGTGCCGCAGCCGGCCCGGCGCTCAGCCGTTCGAGCCCGCCGCCAGGTGGCGCGGCTCGTGCCGGTTCTGCAGCACCTGGGGTGCCAGCGAACCCGCGATCATGCCCGCAAACGCGGCGATCAGCCCGGCCAGCTGCCCCGGAAAGTGCTCGCCCCACGAGGAGATCTGCGGGAAGAACACCACCCACACCGCGATGCCGGCGCCGAGCGACACGATGGCGCCCTGCGTGGTCGAGCGCTTCCAGTACAGGCCCATCACCAGCGGCACGAAGGCGCCGACCAGCGTGATCTGGTAGGCCGCCGACACCAGGTCGTAGATCGACGTGCCCTTCATCGCGATCGCATAGGCCAGCACCAGCGCGGCGAACACGACGATGGTGCAGCGCATCGCGAACAGCTGCTCGCGGTCCTTCATGCCGGGGCGCAGGTTCTTCAGGATGTTCTCGACGAAGCTGGTGCTGGGCGCGAGCAGCGTGGCCGACGAGGTGCTCTTGATGGCCGACAGCAGCGCGCCGAAGAACAGGATCTGCATCACCAGCGGCATCTTCGTCAGCACGAAGGTCGGCAGCAGGCGCTGGTAGTCGTTCTTGGCCAGCTCGACCGCGCTGTCGCCCATCACGATCACCGCGCAGGCCACGATGAACATCGGCACGAACGCGAACAGGATGTAGCTGACGCCGCCGATCACCGCGCCGTTGCGGGCGGTCCCGGCGCTGCGTGCCGACATCACGCGCTGGAACACGTCCTGCTGCGGGATGCTGCCCAGCATCATCGTCAGGCCCGCGCCGACGAACATCGCGATCTCGGTGAAGCTGGGCGCCGGCAGGAAGTGCCACAGGTCCTTCTGCTGCGCGAGCGCGAGCACCTTGCCGGTGCCGCCGGCCAGGTCGCTCGCGAACACCGCGATGATGCTCAGGCCGATCACCAGCACGATCATCTGGATGAAATCGGTCCAGGCCACCGCGAGGAAGCCGCCGACCACCACGTAGATCAGCACTGCCAGCGTGCCGACGATCATGCCGGCCGTCTCGGACATCGCGCCGTTGGTGAGCACCGAGAAGACCAGCCCGAGCGCGGTGATCTGTGCCGCCACCCAGCCGAGGTAGCTCAGGATGATGGCCATCGAGCAGAACACCTCGACGCCCTTGCCGTAGCGCTTGCGATAGAAATCGCCGATGGTCAGCAGGTTCTGCCTATAGAGCCGGGTCGCGAAGAACAGGCCGACCAGGATCAGGCAGGTGCCGGCGCCGAACGGGTCTTCGACGATGGCACCCAGGCCGCTCTGCACGAACTTGGCCGGGATGCCCATCACGGTCTCGGCGCCGAACCAGGTCGCGAAGGTGGTGGTGACCACCATGATCAGCGGCAGGCTGCGGCCGGCGATCGCGAAATCGCGGGTGTTCTTGATGCGCGTGCCGGCCCAGACGCCCAGGCCCAGGGTTCCCAGCAGATACAGCACGACGAAGGAAATCAGGGTGGTGTTCATCGACCTAGGCACGCGGCGCGGGTTGGAGGCGGGCGGAATTATCCATGGTGGAGCGCCCGTCCATGCAAGTGCCGGGCCCGGTGTTTCACCTCAGGTGGGTCATCACCTGTGTCGCGACCAGCCCCAGCACGAATCCGACCGCGCCGTAGATGATCGCCCGCAGCAGCCGGTTGGTGCGCCGCTGCTCGGCCAGCACCGCCTCCAGCAGCCGCGGCTCGGTGCCGCGCGGCTGCTGCAGCGCGTGGTGCAGCAGCCGCGGCAGCTCGGGCAGCAGCTGCACGTAGCGCGGCGCCTCCCTCTTCAGGTTCTGCAGCAGCCCGCGCCAGCCGACCTGCTCGTTCATCCAGCGTTCGAGGAAGGGCTTCGCGGTGTTCCACAGGTCGAGCTCCGGATCGAGCTGGCGGCCCAGGCCCTCGACGTTCAGCAGCGTCTTCTGCAGCAGCACGAGCTGCGGCTGGATCTCGACGTTGAAGCGGCGCGAGGTCTGGAACAGCCGCAGCAGCACCTGGCCCAGCGAGATGTCCTTCAGCGGCCGGTCGAAGTGGGGTTCGCAGACCGCGCGGATCGCGCCTTCGAGCTCGTCGACCCGCGTGTTCGCCGGCACCCAGCCCGACTCCACGTGCAGCTCGGCCACGCGCTTGTAGTCGCGGCGGAAGAACGCGATGAAGTTCTGCGCGAGGTAGTCCTTGTCGATCTCGGTCAGCGTGCCGACGATGCCGAAATCGAGCGCGATGTAGTGCCCGAAGGTCTTCGGGTCGAGGCTGACCTGGATGTTGCCGGGGTGCATGTCGGCATGGAAGAAGCCGTCGCGGAACACCTGCGTGAAGAAGATCGTGACGCCGTCGCGCGCGAGCTTCGGGATGTCGACGCCGGCATCGCGCAGCCGCTGCGACTGGCTGATCGGCACGCCGTACATGCGCTCCATCACGATCACGCTGGTGGTGCACAGGTCCCACACCATCTCGGGCACCAGCACCAGGTTCAGGCCCTGCATGTTGCGGCGCAGCTGCGCGGCGTTGGCGGCCTCGCGCACCAGGTCGAGCTCGTCGTGCAGGTAGTTGTCGAACTCGGCCACCACCTCGCGCGGCTTCAGGCGCTTGCCGTCGGACGACAGGCGCTCGATCCAGCGCGCGACGCTGCGCAGCAGCGTCAGGTCGTCCTCGATCACCGCAAGCATGCCGGGGCGCAGCACCTTCACCGCGACCTGGCGGCCGCTCTTCAGCGTCGCGAAGTGCACCTGCGCGATCGACGCGCTGGCCACCGGCTCGGCGTCGAAGCTCGCGAAGATCTCCTCGATGGGCCGGCCGTAGGCCCGCTCGACCAGCTGGCGCGCGAGCGCGGCCGGGAATGGCGGCACGTTGTCCTGCAGCCGGGCCAGCTCGTCGGCCAGGTCGTCGGGCAGCAGGTCGCGCCGGGTCGACAGAACCTGGCCGAACTTGACGAAGATCGGGCCGAGCCGCTCCAGCGCCTCGCGCAGCCGCACACCGCGCGGCGCGTGCAGCCGGCGGCCGAGCGTCATCACGCGCACCAGCAGGCGCACCCAGCGCTGGCGGAAGCCCGACAGCGCGAGCTCGTCGAGCCCGTAGCGCAGAACGATGAAGCCGATGAACAGCAGGCGCAGCAGGTGCCTCATCGAGGGGTGCCGCCCCCATTGCGGTTCACCAGGCCCTGCAGCACGTGCACGGCTTCGCGCAGGCCGCCGGCCACCATCGCGGCAAAGCGCGACAGCTCGTGCGCCGGCGCCGGGCCGATCAGCTTGGCGAGGTCGTCCTGCAGGTCCCAGCGCAGGTTGTCGATCAGCCAGCTGACATCGGCGGCGAAGGCCGAATCGCCCTCGATGCCGACCTTCGGGCGCACGCCGCCGAACCATTGGGCGGCCAGCCGCGCCGGGTTCGAGGCATCCAGCGTCACGCGCAGGTCGGGTGTGGCGACCGGCTCGCCGCCGGCGTATTCGAGCAGCCCGGCCGGCGTGATGCGGAATGCGATCTGCGGAGGCGGCGGCAGCATCGCCGGCCAGCCGGTCAGCGTGAGCTGCACGCTGCGGCCGGCGTGCGGCTTGAGGCGATCGGTCGCGACGGTTTCGGACGCGATCACATGGTTGAGCAACAGGGTGATGCGCTCCAGCGCACCGGCGCCTAGCGACGCGAAGAAGGCATTCAGCATGCGCGGGATTGTAGGTGGCGCACCGCGTCCCTTCATCCCGGGGGCTCGCGCGCAGCGGCCTGCGGCCTATCATCCCCGGCCCTGCGCAGAACGAACGATTGCCATGCCCACGATCCTGCTGACCGGTGCCACCGGCTACATCGCGTCCCACACCTGGCTGGCGCTGCAGGCGGCCGGCTTCGACGTGGTCGGCGTCGACAACTTCGCGAACAGCTCGCGCATCGTGCTGGACCGGCTGGCCGAGCTGGGCGGGCACACGCCGGTGTTCGTCGAGGCCGATGTCTGCGAGCGGTCGGCGATGGAAGCGGTGTTCCGCCGCCACCGCGTCGATGCGGTGGTGCATTTCGCGGCGCACAAGGCGGTCGGCGAATCGGCGCAGAAGCCGCTGGAGTACTACCGCAACAACCTCGGCGGGCTGATCAACGTCGCGCAGGTCATGCAGGACCATGGCTGCAAGCGGTTGGTGTTCAGTTCGTCGGCCACCGTCTACGGCCAGCCGGAGCGGCTGCCGATCACCGAGGATGCGGCGCTGTCGGCCACCAACCCGTACGGCACCACCAAGCTGCTCGGCGAAGAGCTGCTGCGCGAGCTGGCGCGCTGCGACGCGGCGTGGCAGATCGCCTTCCTGCGCTACTTCAACCCGGTCGGCGCGCACCCGAGCGGTCGCATCGGCGAAGACCCGCGCGGCGTGCCGAACAACCTGATGCCGTACGTCGCGCAGGTGGCGGTCGGCCAGCGCGAGTTCCTGCAGGTGTTCGGCGACGACTACGACACGCCCGACGGCACCGGCGTGCGCGACTACATCCATGTGATGGACCTGGCCGACGGGCATGTCGCGGCACTCGACTACCTGCTGAAGCAGCAGAAATCGCTGACGGTCAACCTCGGGACGGGTCGCGGCTACAGCGTGCTGGACGTGGTGAAGGCCTTCGAGCGGGCCAGCGGCCGGCCGGTGCCGCACCGCGTGATGCCGCGGCGGGCGGGCGACGTGGCGGCCTGCTATGCGGACCCATCGCTCGCGCGCAAACTGCTGGGCTGGACGGCGACGCGCGACATCGACGCGATGTGCGCCGATGCGTGGCGGTGGCAGAGCGGGAATCCGCGCGGGTTCGAGTAGCGCGGACGCCCATCCGGGACCCGCGGGAAGCGCCGGGCAAAGGGATGCGCGAGACACCCTGCACAGACGACACCGGCCCCGGAGAGAACAACACAACGGTGAACTTGCAGCGCTGGAGCGTCACTCAATCGCCGGACTCGTTGTAAAGGGTATCGGCAAGAATCTGGTCCGCACAGGCAATGCGAAACGAACGTTTTGCTCGTTTCGAACAGCTGCCTCAGCTGCCTTGAATTCATCCCGTCGATTGGAACCTTCCTCGCCCGATTGCGACCAATGTGGTCCTGCGTGAAGAGTTTTCGCATCTTCATCAAGACAAACTTTCGAGATTTCAAATGCAACACAAAGTCAGTCGATCATCGCGGCGGGATCCAATTCAACAGACAGATTTCCTGCACGACGCATCGGAAATCAAGCCCTTCCGAGACAGTGTTGTCGCCGCACGGGTCACCATGGACATCGTCGCGGCATCGTATATTTTGCTGCGCAAAACGACAGCCCCAACAGACGAAATATCATCCGACGGGGAAGGCAATATCGAATCGACGTCAAAACAACACGACGACGAATCCGATAGAAAAGAATGGCGAGAAGTATCCGAAGGGCTGTTGACAGCATACATCGGCACGGAAGATGCCGATCAAAAGGCGAAGAAGATCAAGTATCTTGAGAATTTTGAGGCAATGCCTGTCAAGTTCAGGGATGTGCTGGCTCAGGAAATTTGGAGAACCGTCAATAGCCCCAAGGCGAAGAAAAAAAATTGGAAACCTCATCAAGGCGCGGGCAAGAAGCCAAGCCAAGAAGATATAAATTCCCTGAAGAATCTTTATGCAAAATGCTACGCGAGCGTCGCGCAAGAATTAGGAAAAGTACACCTCAGACAGGCCCTTGAAAGCGCCGAACAATCGTGGGCAATCAAAATTGAAAACAAGTATTTCATTGAATTCTCCATCAACATCCCGGCAATCGAAGAAATTATCGAGAAGAACAAGACGCCCGGATATAACAAAATAGTACAGCTCGTCCGCTGCCTGCTTATTTACGACGTGCAGAAAGCACAAGACCTGTGGGATGCCGTCAGATCCCGAGCTCATGACACCAATCCGGCCTTCCGAGCCGCGAAAGAAGCGCTCAACACCCACCTTGAAGAGTGCATCGCAAAGAATTCACCGTGGCGAGACAACCCAGTACTCAAACGTAATTTCAATGCCGGCTGGGAGAAATTCGAACTTGACGCAACCAAGAAGTTGCTCTGAAAGAGTAGCTCACGCAAAAACGCTTGCAGACGCAGTGAAGCACGCTCTGCCATCACCCGCCAAACCGCTGCAGCAGCCGCTGCCCGATCGCCGCCACCACCCGCTGCCGCGCCGCTTCGCGCGAGAACGTGTGGTCGGCGTCGTCGATGAACTCCAGCGCGAGGTCGCCGCTCTTGATCGCCCGCCGGGCGGTCTGGCGCGCGCCGTCCTGCAGCATGTCCCAGCCGGGGTCGCCGGACGACACGATCAGCGTCACG
This sequence comes from Rhizobacter sp. SG703, assembly GCF_012275445.1. Classification (GTDB taxonomy): domain Bacteria; phylum Pseudomonadota; class Gammaproteobacteria; order Burkholderiales; family Burkholderiaceae_C; genus Rhizobacter. The sequence goes on from NZ_JAAZQK010000007.1 coordinate 169,828, forward strand.
TGACGCTTCGCCGCGAACAGCTGCCGCAGCTGCCGTGACAACAGCGGCCCGCGCGACGGAAAGAAGATCTCGTTGAGCGCGCTCACGCGCGACGCTACCTGCTTGCGCAGGTGCGACAGCACCACGCCACCGAGGTAGACCAGGTTCACCTGCCCGCGCAGCAGCTTCTTCCAGCTGTCGAGCCGTCGCATCGTGCCCTTGTAGTGCGCCACTGCCGAGAAATGCTTGGTGTCGACGGCATCCCCTTCGACCCAGCGCCAGGTCAGCGGGTTGATCAGCACCAGCTCGCTGATCTGTGCCGCCTGCTCGACCAGCCCGGTCTGGAACGCGGTGTACGCGCCGGAGCACAAGCCCATCAGCACGAACTCGCGCACGCCGAAGCGCTCGCGCAGGCTGTGCAGGACCTGCTGCGCATCGGGCACCGCGCTGTCGGGGTACGGGTGGTTCTCGCGCCCGGTCCCGCGCTGCACGCTGTCGCCCAGCCCTTCGAGGTCGCAGCGCACGGTCGGAAAGCCGAGCGCCGCGAACTCGCGCGCAAGCGTCACGTACAGCCGGTTCGGGCCGACATGGTGCACGGTGCCTGCATTGAAGAGCACGACCATCGGCCGCACGCCCACTTCGGCGCCGTCGGCCTGCGCGAGCAGCCCGAACAGCTGCCCCTCGTTGCCGAGCGCGCACAGCGTCTCGGTCAGCGCCACCTTGCGCCCATCGGCGGTCGCATGCGTGAAGCGCGCCTGTGCCGCCCCGGCCGGCGATGCCAGCAGCGGCGGCGCGGCCCCGCGCAACACCGTCTGTGCGACCATCCACTGCACGATGCCGTCCAGCGCCTGGCGCGGCACCACGGTGTGCACCGGCTCGGCCATCATGTCGGCATAGCCGGCGCAGGCGATCGCATCGGTCGCGATACCGAGCGTCAGCAGGTGCTCGCGCAGCGCGTCCTCTTCGCCGATCAGGTCGTCGCGCGCCACCAGCAGCGCGCGGCCGCTGACGCGCAGCGATTCGCGCGTCAGCTGCACGGCCTTCACCGCCTCCTGCGTCTCGCCGCTCACCAGGAAACCCGCCGGCTCCAGCGGCGCACTGACCGGCCGCTGGCCGCCGCCGGCCGCCATGTCCAGCGCCTGCAGCTCGCGCACATGGCGGCGGCCCGACGCGCAGACGTTCCACAGCACCAGCCAGTCGACCTCGCGCTGTGCGGCGACCAGCGCCGCAAGCGTCGCGCCGAGCCGCACGCCGAGCAGCCCGACGCGTGCGCTGCCGCTCAGCGCCTGCGCCGCGGCGATCGCCGCGTGAATGTCGTCCTGCCAGCGCCGCAGCCGGCCGGCGTCGGTCTCCAGCCCCGGCGAATCGCCGCTGCCGTGGTAGTCGAAACGCAGCACCGGCACGCCCGAGCGCGCCAGGTCGTCGGCCAGGTGGCGCAGCGAGCGGTGCCCGTGCGCGTACTCGTAGCCCATCGGGTTGCAGATCACGACGACCGCATCGCGGCGCGGCACCGCATCGGCCACGTGGTACCAGCCGAACAGCGGCTGCGCATCGCCGCCGAGCATCAGCGGCTCGCGCCTGACCTCGGGGCGGCGAGCGGCCTCCGGCGGCAGCGGGATGTCGTCAGTCCGCACGGACGGTCACCAGCTCTCGGAGGTTCAGCGCGCCGAGGTGCGCCTTGAACTTGCGCGGCGCGGCCTCGAGCGGGCGGAACCGCAGCGTGCGGCGCGACTGCGGCGCGAGGTGGAAATGCAGGTCATCGACCGCGTAGCCGGCGCATTCGACCTGCAGCGACTGGATCAACGCGGCCGCCTCCAGCGTGACCAGCACGCTGCCGTCGGACTGCCGCTGCGCCTGCGCGGTCAGCGTGCCGGCGCGCTGCGGCGGCAGGTTCAGCCCGTGCGGAAAATGGAAATCCTCGGCCAGCGTGTCGCCCGCCGCATCCTTCAGCCGCGCGACCGCCACGTCGTGCTGCGGCGGCCCGAAGCGGTAGGCGTACGCGGTGTCGGCGAAGTGTCCGATCAGCGCATCGGCCTGCAGCGCGATGCCCTGGTTCGCCGCCAGCATCACGTCGAGGCGGCCGCCGGCGGTGCGCACCTGCCCATCCTGGTACAGCGCGATCTCGACGCTGCCGGCGAACGCCGTGCCGCCCTCGTTGTGCAGCTGCAGCTGCAGCCCGTCGAGCCCGCCGTCGGTGATCAGCACGCTGCGCGGCGCCCACGCGCGTTTCAGCGCCCAGTACGCCGCCTTCGGCCGGCCGGTGCTGTCGATCAGGCCCCAGCCGGCGCCCGGCCAAAGGTCCTTCAGGAACCAGACCAGCCCGCCGCCGCAGACGCTGCCCGGCGCGCGCCATTCGGCGAACACGCGTTTCAGCACCTCGCCGGTCACCGCGCGCGACAGCGCGAGGTAGCGCGCGATGTCGGTGCTGCGCAGCGCGATGGGATCGAGCCCGGTGAGCTCGCGCAGGTAGTGGTCGCGGATGTCCTCGAAGTCCCAGCCGGCGCCGTTGTCGCGCGGCTGGCGCTGCTTCCACAGCGGGTGGTGCGGCGCGATCGTCGGCTGGCCGGCCAGCAGCTCGATGGTTTCGGGCTCGGGCACGTGCGAGAAGCCCAGGCATTCGGTCGTGAACTTGACGCCGGCATGCTTCACGTCGCTGATCGGCCGGCGGTAGGCGCCGACGCCGTAGTAGTGCGAGATGCCGGTGCCCACGTGGAACGGCAGCGCGCCTTCGCACGGCGACGAGCGGAAGTACGGCACGCCGGCATGGCGGCTCGCGCAGCGCGCCGGCAGCGTCTCGCCGAAGAAATCGTTGCTCCACTGCTCGGCCGGCAGGCCCAGCATCGCGGCCTGCTGCTCGACCTCGCTGCCGCCGCAATACGCGGCGATGCACGGGTGCGCCTGCAGGCGGCCGAGCTGCTGGTCGGCCTCGCGCTCGATCCCGGCGCGGAAGGCGTCGTCGGCGACCGGGTAGTCCATGTTCGCGAACATGAAGTCCTGCCAGACCAGGATGCCGAGTTCGTCGCACAGCGCGTAGAACGCGTCCGATTCATAGGTCATCGTGCCGCCGATGCGCAGCATGTTCAGGCCGCCGTCGCGCGCGAGCGTCAGCGTGCGGCGCAACTGCGCCGGGTCGCCGTGCAGCCGCAGGAAATCGTCGGTGGTCCAGCAGGCGCCGCGGCAGAACACCGGCGTGCCGTTGACGTGGAACTGCACCAGGCCGTCGTCGCGCCGCACCTCGACCTGGCGGAAGCCGATGCGGCCGCGGTCGATCGCGGTCCACTGCGTGCCCTGGCGCAGTTCGATCGCGCAGTCGTGCAGCGCCGGCGCGCCGTGCGTGTGCGGCCACCACAGCGCGACGCCGGGCAGCGTCAGGTCGGCCGACAGCGTGTCGCCATCGAGCGCGAGCGCATGGGTGCGCTCGCCGACGCGCAGGCGCGCCTCGGCGACGTCGCTGCCGGCCGTCAGCGTGGCGCGCAGCCGCACGCGGCCGACGCCGGCGGCGGCATCGCACTGCAGGTCGATCGACGCGATGCCGCCGGGCGATACCGTTTCGAGCCACACCGGTTTCCAGACCCCGACCGGGTGGACCGGCGGTGTCCAGCCGGGGATGCGGCCGAGCAGCGTGGTGCGCACCCAGCGCAGGTTCTGTGCGTCGACCAGCGCGGTCTTCCAGCGCGGGCGCGGCTTGCGGGCCGCGAGTTCGGCGTCGAGCGAGCGGAAGCAGAGACGCAGTTCGTTGTCCGGCCGCAGTCGCCCGGTGACGTCGACCACCTCGGTGGTGAACATGTTGCGCGCGTGGAGGATCGGTTCATCGTTCAGCCACACCTCGGCGATGCCGGCGAGGCCGTCGAATCGCAGGCGCTGGCGGTCGGTGCCGTTTGGCGCGGATGCCGGGAAACGGCAGCGGTACCACCAGTCCTGCGCGTCGTAGCGGCCGTTCGGCGTGTCGAGCTCGACGCCGAGGCTCGCCCCGACGGTGCCGAACTCGCGCACCGGTGCCCAGGCCAGCGCATCGGACGCACCCGCGGCGATCTCCCAGCCGCTGTCCAGCGCGATCGCCGCGTTCATGGCCGCGTGCGTCACCCGTGTCGGCGCCGCAGCTCTGCGATGCCCGACGACCACGCTTCGCCCATCGCGTCGATCGGCGACAGGTCGAGCGGCTTCTTGCGCGCCATCGAGCGCGCCAATTGGAACTGGAAGGCCTTCGCGGTCTGCGAGATCTGGGCGAACGCATCGGCCGACGTCGCGACGTCGACGCCTTGCGAGGCGAGCCAGCGCAGGTAGGTTTCCGCCAGTTCGAAGCACGCGCCATACTGGCGCAGCGTCGCGAACGAATAGGTGTGGAAGACCGCGATGTCGGACTGCATCAGCCAGTCCAGGTCTTTCGCGAACTGCGTCTTGAAGCGCGTGAACGGGTTGGTCGCCGGCACGCGCGTCAGGTGCTTGCGCAGCAGCGCGAGCGAGCCGTCGACCCGCGCCGCGCCGGTCGGCGGCGTGAAGTTCGGCCGCGCCTTCAGGTACTCGATGTACGGCGGCAGCATGCGTTCGTGCACCAGCCCGTCGAGCTGGAACACGTCGCGGAAGTCATCGCCTTCCAGCGCGTAGAAGCCCTGGTTGTGGAAGTAGTCCATGCGACGCGCCTTCACGTCGATCGCATTGACGCCCACCGTCGACTTGGTGTGCGCGAGCCGGTAGGCCGAGCCGGCGGTGTCCGGCAGGAACCACGAATCCAGCTCGACCAGCACCGGCCGGCCCTGCGCGACCTGGTCCTCGATGTGGTCGACCAGCGGCCGCCACACCGCGAGCTCCTGGATATCGACGCCGTACAGGTCGTACAGGTCGCCATCGGGGAACTTGAAGAAGGTCCACTGGTCGCCTTCGAAGTCGACGCCGATCGTGAACGCGAGCGCCGGCACCGGGTCGTGGCCGAGGCCGTGCAGCAGCTCGATCAGCACGTCGGCGTAGCAGTTGGTCTCGGCCCAGGTGCGGGCCTCGGTGTGGATCGGATGGCGCTGGAAGCTCGCCGGCTCGATCGGCAGGACACGTTTCATGCGGCCCTCGTCACGCCATCGCCAGGCGGCTGCGCACCTCGTGCGGCCAGCGCTGCGGGTCGAAGCCGTGCGTCTTCAGCAGCGCGAGCGCGATGCGTTCGAGCCCGAAGCCGATGCAGGCGGTGTGGGCCGGCGTGCCATTGGCCTGCAGGATGTCGAACGAGATGCCGAAGTGGTCGAGGTGGTAGTTGCACGAGGTGATCGCGGTCGGCTTGTCTTCCTTGCAGATCGGCACCACCAGCTCGTACTTCAGGTCCTGCTCGCGCTGCGTCGCCTTCATGATGCGCGCGCCGCGCCCGAAGAACGGATCGTCGGCCAGCACCTTCTTCACCGGCAGGCCCACCGATTCGAGGATGGCCTGGCCGCGTGCCAGCCAGTCGTTGCGGTGGTTCAGCGCCTGCTCCGGCGTGCCCAGCCGCACGAACTCGCGCTGGCGGAAGATCTGCATGCGCGCCGGGTCGTCCGACGGCTCGTGCCGGAACACGAAGGTCTTCAGGTCGACGACGCGACCCTGTGCCGACAATGTGCCGGTGGCGGTCGGGTACAGCGGGTAGCAGGCGGCCGGCACCAGCATCACTTCGGCTGGCGAGAGCGCGCTGGTCCAGTCTTCCTTGGCCTCGAACTTGCCGAGCATGGCCTGGTGCTCTTTCTCGCCGCCGAGGAAGCTGTGCACCGAGCCCATCAGGTCGGGGAAGTTGTTGATGTGGTCGATGCGCGCGTAGTGGGCCCGCGGAAAGATCGGCGGGAAGCGCATCACCTCGGCATTCTGGAACGCACCTTCGCGCGTCACCAGGCCTTCGAACTGGTCGATGATGTTCTCGAAGGTGCCGCTGCGGCCGTAGACGCCGCGCACGCCCGAAGGGATGAGCAGGCCGGCCTCGATCAGCTCGGCCTGGTACTGCTTGTAGGGATCGTCGTGTTGGGTGCACATGGCAGGAATCCTTGTGGTTCTTCAGCGTTGCACGATCTGCATCGTGGCGCTCTGCCCCAGGATGCGATCGTTGTTGACCATCAGCGCCGCGCCATACGCATCGCGCAGGTGGCGGCCGAGGGTCAGCTTCGAATCGTTGCGGTAGCCCTGGATGCCGCAGATCAGCATCGCCTTGCCGACCACCTCGACGACGAACTGCGAGGCCGTCAGCTTCAGGTTGTTGATGTTGATCGCGAAGCTGAAGCCCGAGTAGGCCTCGGGATCGTTGGCGATCAGCACGTCGTGGTACTCGCGCAGCGTCTGGTACACGCCGCCGCGCATCGAGAACAGCACCGTGTCGAGCTCGGCCAGGCGCGTCGCCGAGATCGGCGTCACGCTCGGGTTCTTGCGGGCCTCGGCCCGCACCGCGCTGCGCGCGCGGCTCACCGCGTCGATCGACAAGCCCAGCCACAGCGAGGCCCACACCACGTGCGAGAACGGGTGCATCGTGCGGCGGTGGATGTCGGCATACGGCTGCGGCAGGATCTGCTCCACCCGCCCTTGTGACTTCAACACGAAGCCTTCGCTGCAGGTCCCGCGGAAGCCCAGCGTGTCCCAGCCCGACAGCTTGGTCAGCTCGTAGTCGCCGCGGCGCACCAGCACCTGCACCTGGTCGTTGCGCGCCGCGTCTTCCGACTTGCGGCAGGTCACCAGGATCGCGTCGGCCGTCGCGCCGTACGAGATCACCGGCGTCTGCTTCTCGAGCGTGAAACGGTCGCCGTTCACCTGCACCGCGCACAGGCTGGAGCGCACGTCGCCGCCGATGCCCAGCTCGGTGGTGGCCGATGCGATCAGCGTCTGCTTCTCGACCATCTCGCGGGCATAGGCCTGGAAGAATTCGGACTCCAACGCGTGGTGCACGATGCAGCCGACCTGGATCTGGTGCATCGCGAAGATCATCGCGGTCGAGCCGCAGTACTGGCCCAGCACTTCGCAGATCTGCGACAAGTCGCTGATGTTCAGCCCCATGCCGCCGTATTCCACCGGCACGTAGCAGCTCAGCAGCTTCTGCTGGCGCAACGCCGCGTAGGCCTCGTGCGGGAAACGCGCGTCGCGGTCGACCTCGGCGGCGTGCGGCGCGATGATGTCGCGGCCGATGCCGTGCAGCCCTTCGAGCAAGGCGGGCAGTTGGGGGCTGAGGCGGGTCGGTTGCATAGTGTGTCCCAAACGCGGGTGTCTCCAGGAAAGGCGGCAGTGCAGCGCTTCAGGCGCTGACGAGTTCTTCGATGGCTTCGGACAGCGAGCGGATGCTCTCGAAGGTCTTGCGGCCGAGCATCTTGTCGGAGAACTCGATGTCGAATTCGTCCTCCAGCGCGAGCATCAGGTTGACCGTCGTCAGCGAGGTCAGCCCGGCGGCGTACAGGTCGCTGTCGTCGGTCAGCGTGGCGGCGTCCACCGACAGGCGGGCGTGCTTGGCGATGACGGAACGGATCTGGTCGGTGTGCATGTCGATGTCCTGCGTTTCAAGGGAAGTTTCTGCCGCGCGGCCCGTGCCGCACGGCGTCGAGAAAATGGTCAGGCGGTCTGGCGGGCGCGCTGCACGTACCAGCCGATCGCCTCGAGCAGCCCGGCGCGCACGTCGTGGCTGGGTTGGTAGCCGAGCAGCCGGCGCGCCTTCGACACGTCGGCCAGCGAATGGCGCACGTCGCCGGCGCGGAACGCGGCATATTGAGGCGGCTCGACGCGCAGCGCCGGGCATTCGCGCTGCAGCGCCTCGGCGAGCGCGCCGTGCAACTGGTTCAGCGTGGTGCGGTCGCCCACCGCCACGTTGAAGACCTGGTTCGACGCCTCCGGATCGGCGCACAGGCCGGCGCGCAGGTTGGCCTGCACCGCGTTGGCCACGTAGCAGAAATCGCGCGAGGTCTCGCCGTCGCCGTTGATCACGCAGCGCGCGCCGTCGAGCATCTCGGCCGCCCAGCGCGGGATCACCGCGGCATAGGCGCCGTTCGGGTCCTGGCGCGGGCCGAACACGTTGAAGTAGCGCAGCCCGATCGTCGACAGGCCGTAGCAGCGGCCGAACACCTCGGCGTACAGCTCGTTCAGGTACTTGGTGACGGCATACGGCGACAGCGGACGGCCGATCTTGTCCTCGACCTTCGGCAGCGTCGGCGAATCGCCGTACGTCGAGCTCGACGCCGCATAGACGAAGCGCTTGACGCCGGCGCCGCGCGCGGCTTCGAGCATCGTCAGGAAACCGGTCGCGTTCGAGCGGTGCGTGGTCAGCGGGTCCTTGATCGAGCGCGGCACCGAGCCGAGCGCGGCCTGGTGCAGCACGATCTCGGCGCCGTCGCAGGCCTGCGTGCAGCTCGCCAGGTCGGCGATGTCGCCGCGGATGAAGGTGTGGCGTGACCAGGCTTCTTCGCCGACGAGGCGGCGCACCTCGTCGAGGTTGGCCTGGTGGCCGGTCGAGAAGTTGTCGAGGCTCGTGACGTGCTGGCCGGCGCGCAGCAGGTTCTCCAGCAGGTGCGAGCCGATGAAGCCGGCGCTGCCGGTGACGAGCCAGCGGCGCGGCGCGGCGCGCAGCTGCGCGAGCACCGGGTCGAGGAATTCGTTGGCGGCCATGGCGGTCGAGCTCACAGGCGCCAGACGTTCAGGCCGCGCGCCTTCAGCGCCTTCGCATCGGCCTGGCTCTTCACGTCGACATACAGGCCGCCCGGCACCAGCTTCGCGACGAAGTCGTCGATCGGGCGGGCCTTCAGCGCCTTGTGCGCGACGGCGGCCACCACGGCCTGCGCCTTCGGCAGAGCGTCCCAGCCGACCAGGTCGACGCCGTACTCGTGCTTCGCCTCGCCGGCCGCGGCCACCGGGTCGTGCACGTGCACCGTGACGCCGTAGCTCTCGAGCTCGCGCACCACGTCGATCACCTTCGAGTTGCGCAGGTCCGGGCAGTCTTCCTTGAAGGTCAGGCCCAGCACGATCACGTCGGCGCCCTTCACCTGGAAGCCGGCCTGGATCAGGTTCTTGATGGTCTGCTCGGCGACGTACTTGGCCATGCCGTCGTTGATGCGGCGCCCGGCCAGGATGACCTGCGGGTGGTAGCCCAGGCGCTCGGCCTTGTGCGTCAGGTAGTACGGGTCGACGCCGATGCAGTGCCCGCCGACCAGGCCCGGGCGGAACGGCAGGAAGTTCCACTTCGTGCCGGCGGCCTCGAGCACCTCGAGCGTGTCGATGCCGATGCGGTGGAAGATCAGCGAGAGCTCGTTGACGAGCGCGATGTTCAGGTCGCGCTGGGTGTTCTCGATCACCTTGGCGGCCTCGGCCACCTTGATGCTGGTGGCCTTGTAGACGCCGGCGGTGATGACGCTGCCATACATCTCGGCCACCAGTTTCAGCGTGTCCGGCGTGTCGCCCGACACCACCTTGGTGATGGTCGTCAGCGTGTGCTGCTTGTCGCCCGGGTTGATGCGCTCGGGGGAATAGCCGACGAAGAAATCCTGCTTCCACTTGAGGCCGGATTCGCGCTCGATGATCGGGATGCAGACCTCTTCGGTCGCGCCGGGGTACACGGTGGATTCGAAGACGATGGTCGCGCCGCGCTTCAGGTTGCGGCCCACCGAGGTGCTGGACCCCACCAACGGCGACAGGTCGGGGTTGTGGGCTTCGTCCACCGGCGTCGGCACCGCGACGACGATGAAGTCGGCGTCTTTCAGCGCGCTGGCGTCGGTGGTCGGGTGGAGCTGGCTCGCGGCCTTCAGCGCCTCGGTGCTGACTTCGCCGGTCGGATCGATGTGTTCGCGGTAGGCGGCGATTTTCGCGGCCGACAAATCAAATCCGATGGTCTTGTATTTCTTGCCGAATTCAACTGCCAGCGGCAATCCGACATACCCCAGGCCGACGATAGCAACGGTGGTCATGATTCTTTGTTTGGAAAGTGGTGCCGCGAATCTCGCCGCGGTGTATTGAGAAAGCCCAGCGTTGCCATGGAAGAGAGCACCGGACCGGATGAGGGACGAATCGTAAGTGACGTGTTTACTGCCAACCCGCCCTGAATACCGATATCAATTCCGGACCTCGCTGATGCTCCCCTTTTGAATGGACCGGATGATCCGAGAACCCCCTGGCAGCGCCAATCCCTGAGTTGTGGGGTCGGACCACGGGGCGTGCGAACGGCCGCGCGGGTTATCTCCAGCGCCTCGCGCGGGTGTGCACCCCGTGCGTACTGCTGCAAGTTCTGCCAAACGGACGCTTCCCACCGGCAGACTTTTCCGATTGTTTTTGTAACAGCGCCCCCGCGACCGAGGGGGTGGCCGCGGGCGTCCGACAGTCGGATGCCAGCCGGCCAGCGTTGCAGGCGACCGACACTCGAAGCCCGCGATGTCAGGCATTCGGACATCCGATGGATGCACCGTGTGCGCTGCGCCACGAATCGATGCGAGCGGGCGCCCACGCCCGCCCTCGACCGTCGGAAACCCGCCACAGCTCCCTGTAACGTGTCTATCCCACATCTGGACACAGGTTGGTGAGTGGGTGCCAACACAATCCGGTCGGTCCTCGGTCCGTGTCGGATCGAGGTCTCAGCTGGAACCGTGCGATGTCCCCGACCCCGATCTCCGCCCTCTCTTGTGTCTCGAAGTATCTGACCTTGTTCGTGCTCGGCGCCGTCCTCGCGGCCTGTGGCGGATCGAAGGGCGAAGACGGCGACAACAGCCCCGCGCCGCCAGCGCAGATGTCGGTGCTGTCCATCAACCGCGTCGGCCAGGGCACGGTCGCGTCGACGCCGAACGGCATCGACTGCGGCACCGACTGCTCCGGCACCTACAGCAAGAACACCGAGGTTTCGCTGCACGCTGCGGCCTCGCAGGGCAGCACCTTCGTCGGATGGAGCGGCGCCGGCGTCGATTGCAGCGGCACGGCCGATTGCAGCGTGATGCTCGACCAGTCGAAGTCGCTGGTCGCGACCTTCAGCGCGGTCGATGCGCCCGAGTACGCGCTCGGCGTGACGATCGCCGGTTCCGGCACGGTGGCCGCGAACACCGCGCCGTTCTCGTGCAGCACCGCCACCGATTGCAGCGGCACCTACGCCGCCGGCACCGTCGTCACGCTGACGGCGACGCCGGCCTCCGGCTACAACGTCGGCGCGTGGAGCGGCAGCGGCGTCAGCTGCAGCGGCAGCACCTGCCAGGTCACGATGAGCGCAGCGCGCAGCGTCAGCGTGAGCTTCACCGCGGTGGCCGTGCCGACGTATTCGCTCGGCGTCACGGTGACCGGCTCGGGCACGGTCGGCTCGTCGCCGGCCGGCATCTCGTGCGGCAGCACCTGCGCGCACAGCTACGGCCAGAACACCGTCGTCACGCTGAGCGCCACGCCGGCCAGCGGCTATTCGTTCGGCGGCTGGAGCGGCGCCGGCTGCTCGGGCACCAACACCTGCGTGGTGACGATGTCGGCCGCGCGCACGGTGGCCGCCACCTTCACCGCGATCCCGGCCAGCAGCTTTGCACTGACCACCACCGTGACCGGCACCGGCGCCGGCACGCTGGTGTCGAACCCGGCCGGCATCAACTGCCCGACCACCTGCGGCAGCACCGTGGTGTCCGGCACCAGCGTGACGCTGACCGCGACCAGCGGCGCCACGTCGACCTTCAGCGGCTGGACCGGCGCCTGCGCGGCCACCGGCACCGTGACCGGCACCGGCGGCACCTGCACCGTGAAGGTCAGCGCCGCGACGCAGGCCGGCGCCGCGTTCGCGCTGAACACCTACGCGCTGGCCGTGACCAAGACCGGCAGCGGCACGGTCGCGTCGAGCGGCGGCAACATCGCCTGCGGCAGCAGCTGCAGCGCGAGCTTCAACGCCGGCACCGCCGTCACGCTGACCGCCACGCCGGCCACCGGCTACAGCTTCACCGCCTGGGGCGGTGCCTGCTCCGGCAGCAGCAGCACCTGCGCGGTCACGATGAGCGCCGCGAAGTCGGTCAGCGCCACCTTCACCGCGACCAGCACCGGCGGCGGGGGCGGCAACACCAGCGGCAAGAGCTGGTTCGTCGCGACCACCGGCAGCGACAGCGCGGCCGGCACGCTGGCCGCACCGTTCAAGACGCTGACCAAGGCGGTCGGCGTCGCGACGGCCGGCGACACCATCGAGGTGCGCGCCGGCACCTACACCGAAGCCGTCGTGATCCGCACCGCCGGCACGTCGACCGCGCGCATCACGATGCGCGGCTACAACGGCGAGCGCCCGGTGCTGCAGCGCACCGGCGCCGGTCCGACGATCTACTTCTACAACAGTGCCTGCGACGAAGACACCATCGGCACCGGCACCGGCAACACCGACTGCTTCGCCAGCTGGTGGACGATCCAGGGCCTGGAGGTGCGCGGCAGCACCAGCGGCGGCGACGACGGCAACGTGATCAAGATCGACACCGCGAAGGTCCGCATCCAGGGCAACACGCTGTGCTGCAGCGTCGCCGACATCGTCAAGCTGGTGCGCACCGCCAACGACACCGAGGTGCTGGACAACGAGATCTACCAGAACACCTCGCTGGTGACGCCGGGCACCAACGCGCAGGGCGTCGACATCGTCGGCGCGAACAACCCGCGCGTCGCCGGCAACTATGTGCACGACGTGCCGGACTTCGGCATGTACGCGAAGGGCAATGCCCGCAACGTGATCTTCGAGAACAACCTGCTCTACAACATCGGCCGCAGCGACAACGGCCACGCGATCATGCTCGGCCAGGAAACCGACACCGACCGCCTGGTCGACGGCGACTACGAGAGCTACGACGGCATCGTGCGCAACAACGTGGTGGTGAACGCCACCTGGGCCTGCGTCGCGACCTCGTCGTCGTCGAACGTGCGCATCTACAACAACAGCTGCTACAACACCGCGACCACCGGCCAGGGCTCGATCTTCGTGTCGAACGAATCCGAGATCCGCACCAAGGGCGTCAACATCGAGATCGTCAACAACATCATCTACGGCTCGGCGGGTCGGCCGGTGATCAAGGTGAACGGCGACGCGATGGCCGATTTCTCGACGCTGCGCATCGACGGCAACATCTACTGGGTGAACGGCGGCGCGCCGACCTTCGTGCTGAAGGACAACAGCGTCGCGGCCTCGGCCTGGGCCGCGCAGTACAAGAGCGCGACCGGCCGCACCGACACCAGCCGCATCGTCGACCCGAAGTACGCCAGCACCACCGTGACCGGCGCGACCAGCAAGCCGCTGACGCTCTCGACGGGCAGCCCGGCGATCAACACCGGCGTCGTCACGTCGCTGATCACGACCGACTACCTCGGCGCGGCGCGCCCGTTGAGCGGCACGATCGACGTCGGCGCCTACGAATATTGACCCCCCCGAAGCGCCTTCGGCGCCTCCCCCCAAGGGGGCGCCGACAGCGGCCCGGCAAAGCCGGTTCCGCGGCGTCTGCTGGGCTTTCTTGATTTTGGATGTCCCCATGAAGCACTTTCGCCTGTTGGCTGTTCTCGTTGCCGCACTGACCCTCGCGGCCTGCGGCAAGGGCGAGGACGACGCCCCCGCCTCGACCGACCAGGCCACGCTCACCGTGAGCCGGGTCGGCCAGGGCCAGGTGCAGTCGAGCCCGGGCGGCATCGACTGCGGCAGCGTCTGCGCCAAGACCTTCGCGAGCGGCGCGTCGGTGACGCTGAGCGCCGAGCCGGCAGCCGGCTACGACTTCGTCGGCTGGAGCGGCAGCGCACTCGATTGCAAGGGCGCCGGCGACTGCGCGGTGACCGTCGAGACCTCGAAGGCGGTGACCGCCACCTTCAGCCAACAGGCCGCGACCCGCTTCAACCTCGCGCTGACGATCGCCGGCAGCGGCAGCATCGCTGCCGACGTCGGCGGCCTGACCTGCGCCACCGCCAGCGACTGCATCGGCAACTACGCCGCCAACACCGCCGTCACGCTGACCGCGACGCCGGCGACCGGCCATGCCTTCAGCGGCTGGAGCGGCAGCGGCCTCGCCTGCACCGGCAGCAGCTGCCAGGTGCAGATGAGCAGCGCCCGTTCGGTGACGGCCACCTTCACCGCGGTGCCGACCGCCAGCTTCGCGCTCAACGTGATCCTCAGCGGCTCGGGCAGCGTCAGCTCGTCGCCGGCCGGCATCAGCTGCGGCACCGCCTGCAGCAAGAGCTTCCCGCAGGGCAGCGCCGTCACGCTGACCGCGACGCCGAACAGCGGCTTCACGTTCAACGGCTGGAGCGGCGCGGGCTGCACCGGCAGCGGCAGCTGCACCGTGACGATGGGCAATGCGCAGAGCGTCACGGCCACCTTCACGCCGACGCCCGCCGGCATGGCGGCGATCAACGTCAAGGTCAACGGCAGCGGCAGCGTGCTGTCGGCGCCATCGGGCATCAACTGCCCGGGCGACTGCAGCGAATCGCTGCCGATGGGAACCCAGGTCAAGCTGACGGCCCAGGCCGCCGCGAAGCAGCGCTTCACCGGCTGGACCTCCGGCTGCACCGGCACCGACACCACCTGCAACGTCACGCTGTCGAGCGCGACCTCGGTCAATGCCGGGTTCCAGGCCATCACCTACACGCTGACGGCCACCAAGACCGGCTCGGGCAGCATCAAGTCGTCGAGCGGCGGGCTGGACTGCGGCGCCACCTGCGCGGTGAACCTGGAGACCGGCACCGCGACCACGCTGACCGCGACGCCGGCCGACGGCTTCCAGTTCGCATCGTGGGGCGGCGCCTGCGCCAGCAGCAAGGTCGCGACCTGCAGCCTGACGATGGGCGCGAACCAGGCCGTCAGCGCGAGCTTCACCGAAAAGCCGAAGTACACGCTGACGGTCGCGACCGGCGGCACCGGCAGCGGCACCGTGGCGATCGCGTCGCCGGCCGGGCTGAACTGCGGCGCGTCGTGCACGCAGAACTTCACGTCGGGCACCGTCGTGACGCTGAATGCCGCGCCCGGCACCAGCGCCAGCTTCAGCGGCTGGAGCGGCGCCTGCACCGGCACCGGCGCCTGCACGGTGACGATGTCGCAGGCGGCGTCGGTCACCGCCAGCTTCGCATCGACCGCGCCGGCCGACAGCACGCCGCCGACGGTGTCGAGCACCACGCCGGCCAGCGGCGGCACGTCGATCGGCATCGCGACCACGGTGTCGGTGAGCTTCTCCGAAGCCGTCAACTGCAGCACCGTGACCAGCACGAGCCTCGGCATCAGCGGCGTCAGCGGCACCGTCTCGTGCAGCGGCTCGACCGCGATCTTCACGCCGGCCGCGAGCCTGGCGTATGCGACCAGCTACACCGCGCAGGTGACGACCGCGGTGAAGGACCTGGCCGGCAATGCGATGGCCGCCGCGAAGTCGTGGAGTTTCACGACCGGCGCGGCGCCGGTCGCGGGCGGCGCATTCAGCTTCATGGCCTATGGCGACAGCCGCTCGGGCAACGGCTGCGACGGCAACACCGCGCACATCGCGCTGGTGGGCCGCATGGTGGCCGAGCCGGCGTCGTTCGTGTTCAACCTCGGCGACATGATCACCGGCTACGACAAGTCGACCAACTGGGTGCAGCGCGGCGATTGCCCGAGCGACGCGTCGAAGGGCAGCTTCAAGGAGATCATCGCGCCGCTGCAGACCAAGACGCCGGCCGCGGGCCTGCCGGTCTTCTACTACCCGGTGGTCGGCAACCACGACGACAACTTCGGCGACGGCTGGTACCCCGACAAGTTCGGCGACGGCTTCTGCAGCGTGTTCGACCCGAAGCAGCTGGTGCCGAACCACACGCAGGCGAAGGCGTACTTCAAGGACTGGACCACCTCCAGCGTCAAGCACTACAGCGATGCCGAGTTCTACACCGCTGCCTGCGCGACCACGCGCAACGGCGTGTACCCCGACTTCATGTACTACTCGTTCGACTACAAGAACACCCACTTCGTCGTGCTGCGGATCAACTCCGACTACTTCGACCTGATGGAGTGCTCGAGCAACTGCACCGCCGCCAACGAAGGCAACTACGACGCGTACTACTACAAGCACCAGCTCGACTGGCTGCGCTACGACCTGGCGAAGGCGGTGGCCAACACCGCCATCCAGAACACCGTCGTGCTGATGCATGCGCCGGTGATCTCGTACTCCGACGGCCATGCGCCGGTGGCCTCGTGGCCGACGCTGGTCAAGGAGTTCAGCAAGTACAAGGTGAAGATGGTGATCTCGGGCCACAGCCACGTCTACGAGCGCTCGGTGCCGGTGTATGCCGACGATGCGAACCCGAACGGCGTGCGCGACGATGCCAAGGGCACCGTCTACGTCGTGACCGGCGGTGGCGGCTCGGCACTGGCCGGCTTCAAGACGCTGGGGCCGCTGAATGCGAAGGCAACCGCGGCCTACCACTACATGAAGCTGGACGTGAACGGCAGCACCGTCACGGTCAAGACGATCGGCAAGGACGGCACCGTGCTGGATTCCTTTTCTCGATAACCTGAAGGATGCGGGCGGCCACCCTGAGTGAGGGGGTAGGCCGGCGCAGGGCCGCGGCCTTGTCGGACAATCGCGATTCGCCCGGGCACCGCCCGGGCGCCGTCGTTTTTCCGAGGTCGCCGTGGTCATCAGCAGAATCCAGCAGTTCGCGGCGCTCGCCGCCGTCGTCGTCATCGGCCTGGCCGGGTGCAGCGGGGGCAGCGGTGGCGGATCCGGCGACGGCGGCACCGGCGGCGAGCCCACCGGGCCGCAGGTCACGCTGCAGGCGCACATCGATGGCTCCGGCAGCATCAACTCCACGGTTGCCGGCCTGGGCTGCAGCAACGACTGCAGCGTCGCGCTGACGCAGGGCACGAGCTTCGTGCTGAATGCGGTGCCGGGCACCGGCTACGTGTTCAGCGGCTGGGGCGGCGCCTGCAGCGGCACCGGGGGCTGCACCGTGACGATGAACGCGGCGGCCATGGTGAGCGCGAGCTTCACGCCGGGCGGCAGCTCCAGCGGCAAGAGCTGGTTCGTCAGCGCCACCGGCAGCGACAGCGCGGCCGGCACGCTGGCCGCGCCGTTCAAGACCATCACGAAGGCCGTCGGCGTCGCGACCGCCGGCGACACCATCGAGCTGCGGGCCGGCACCTACACCGAGGCAGTCGTGATCCGCACGGCCGGCACGTCGACCGCCCGCATCACGCTGCGCGGCTACACCGCCGACCTGCCGGCGCGCCCGGTGCTGCAGCGCAGCGGCAGCGGCCCGACGATCTACTTCTACAACGACGCCTGCGACGAAGGCACCATCGGCACCGGCAGCGGCAACGTCGATTGCTTCGCGAGCTGGTGGACGGTGCAGGGCCTGGAAGTTCGCGGCAGCACGACCGGCGGCGACGACGGCAACGTGATCAAGATCGACACCGCGAAGGTGCGCCTGCAGGGCAACAAGCTGTGCTGCAGCGTCGCCGACGTCGTCAAGCTGGTGCGCACCGCCAACGACGTGGAGGTGCTGGACAACGAGATCTTCCAGAGCACCGGCACGGTGACGCCGGGCAGCAATGCGCAGGGCATCGACATCGTCGGCGCGAACAACACCCGGGTGGCCGGCAACTACGTGCACGACGTGCCCGATTTCGGCATGTACGCGAAGGGCAACGCGCGCAGCACGATCTTCGAGAACAACCTGCTGGTCAACATCGGCCGGGCCGACAACGGCCACGCGATCATGCTGGGCCAGGAGACCGATTCGGACCGGCTGGCCGACGGCCGCTACGAGAGCTACGACGGCATCGTGCGCAACAACGTGGTGATCAACGCCACCTGGGCCTGCGTCGCGACCTCGTCGTCGTCGAACGTGCGCATCTACAACAACAGCTGCTACAACACCGCGACCGCCAGCCAGGGCTCGATCTTCGTGTCGAACGAATCGGAAGTCGGGCAGGCCGGCACCAACATCGAGATCGTCAACAACATCGTCTACGGCTCGGGCAACCGGCCGGTGATCAAGGTCACCGCCGATGCGATGACCGACGTCAAGACGCTGCGCATCAGCGGCAACATCTACTGGACCCCGAACGGCGTGCCGACCTTCGCGATCGGCGACGCGCTGGTGCCGGCCGGGCAGTGGTCGACGCTGTACGGCAGCGTGACCGGGCTGACCGACGCGAGCCGCGTGCTCGACCCGCAGTTCGCGACGACCACCGGCGGCACGCCGCTGACGCTGAAGTCCACCAGCCCGGCGATCGACACCGGGGTGCCGACCGCGCTGGTGGCGCGCGATTTCCTCGCCACGCTGCGCCCGCTGAATGGCACGATCGACGTCGGCGCGTATGAATACTGATCGGAGCACGGTGATGCATCGCTTCTTCCACGTCACGCTGGCGGTCCTTGCGGCGGTAGCGGCCTGCAGCGGCGGCGGGGGCGGCGATCCGGCCGAAGCCGCGCCCGGCGCGCCGGTGCCTGGCGACGGCACCTCGTTCAGCTTCCTGGCCTATGGCGACAGCCGGGCCGGCGGTGGCTGCGACGGCAATGCGACGCACATCAAGCTGGTCGGCAAGATGGCGGCCGAGGCCAACACCGCCTTCGTCTTCAACACCGGCGACATGATCACCGGCTACGACAAGTCGACCAACTGGGTGCAGCGCGGCGATTGCACTGCCGACGCATCGAAGGGCAGCTTCAAGGAAATCATCGCACCGCTGCAGGACAAGGCGCCGGCGGCGGGCTTGCCGGTGTACTACTTCCCGGTGGTCGGCAACCACGACGACAACTTCGGCGACGGCTGGTACCCCGACAAGTTCGGCAACGGCTTCTGCGACGTGTTCAGCCAGGCGACGGTGCAGAAGCTGGTGCCGAACCACACGCAGGCCAAGGCCTACTTCCAGGACTGGACGCGCACCGACGTGCAGCACCTGACCGACAGCGCCTTCTATGCATCGGCCTGCGCGAAGACCAAGGGTGTGTATGCCGAGTTCATGTACTACTCGTTCGACTACAAGAACACGCACTTCACGGTGATGCACCTGAATTCGGACTACTACAACCTGATGGAGTGTTCGAACAACTGCACGGTGGCGAACGAGGGCAACTACGACGCCTACTACTACAAGCACCAGCTCGACTGGCTGCGCTGGGACCTGGCGAAGGCGGCGGCCAACCCGGCGATCAAGAACACCATCGTGCTGACGCATGCGCCGCTGGTGACCTACTCCGACGGGCACGCGCCGAACGCGTCGTGGAACACG
The DNA here is from genome assembly GCF_012275445.1 of Rhizobacter sp. SG703. Lineage (GTDB taxonomy): Bacteria > Pseudomonadota > Gammaproteobacteria > Burkholderiales > Burkholderiaceae_C > Rhizobacter. The sequence continues at coordinate 188,936 of NZ_JAAZQK010000007.1, forward strand.
CTGCTGCAGGAGTTCAGCAAGTACAAGGTCAAGATGGTGATCTCGGGCCACAACCACGTCTACGAGCGCTCGGTGCCGGTCTATGCCGACAGCGCGACGCCGGCCGGCCTGCGCGACGACGCGAAGGGCACGGTGTACGTGATCACCGGCGGTGGCGGCTCCGAACTGGCCGGGTTCCGTGCGATCGGTTCGTTGAATGCCAAGGCCACTGCGGCTTACCACTACCTCCGGCTCGACGTGAAGGACTCCACCATCACCGTCAAGGCCATCGGCGCGGATGGTTCGACGGTCGACTCGTTCACGCGCTGACGTTCTTTTGCTGTGCCGCGAGGAGGCGAGGCGCCCCTCTCCGGTCATGTCCCCCGCGAAACGCCTGCCTCGCGGCAGGCCTTCCGCTCCTCCTTTACTTCCCTCCGAGGGGCACCTCGCCTCCTCGCGGCGGCACCGCTCCCCCACTTCGCCGGAAAAGACAATGCGCGCTCTGCCCTTTTGAGGGAAGTGCGCGGTGTCGCGTGAGGAGCTGGGGGCTCCTCGGAGGGAAGTAAAGGAGGAGGCCCTTGATTGCCGACAGGCAATCAAGGGACGGGGGACATGACCGGAGAGGAGCCCCCAGCTCCCCATGCGCGAAGCAAGAGAACGACTTACTTCCGCAGCCGCGCCAGCTCAGCCTGGGTCTCCTGCCAGAGCTCCATCCCGATGCCAGCCCCGATGCCCGCATTCACGCGCGTCAGCTTGTCGCGCATGCGGCCGGCCTCGACCGGAGACAGCTCGTTGATCTGCATGCCCTTGGCCTTCAGGTCGGCCAGCGCCTTGCCCGCTTCGTCACGCGTGTCCTTGCGCTCGAAGTCGCGGCTCGCCTTCGCGGCATCGGCCAGCACCTTCTGCTCGTCCTTCGACAACCCGTCCCACCACTTCTTGCTGACCAGCACGATCCACGGGCTGTAGACGTGGTTGGTGATGCTGAGGTACTTCTGCACCTCGAAGAACTTGCTCGACAGGATGGTGTTGTACGGATTTTCCTGGCCGTCGACCGTGTTCGTCTCCAGCGCACTGAACAGCTCCGAGAACGGCAGCGGCACCGCGTTCGCGCCCAGCGTCTTGAAGCTGTCGAGGTAGACGTTGTTCTGCATCACGCGCAGCTTGATGCCGTTCAGGTCTTCCAGCTTCGTCACCGGCCGCTTGCTGTTGGTCAGGTTGCGGAAGCCGTTCTCCCAGTACACGAGGCCGACCAGGCCCTTCTCCTGCAGCTTGGCGATCACCTTCTGGCCGATCGGGCCGTCGAGCACCGCGTCGGCTTCCTTCGCGTTGTTGAACAGGAACGGCGTGTCCCACAGCGCCATCTCCTTCGTGATGCCGACCAGCGTCGCGGTCGAGCCGACCATCATCTCCTGCGCACCGCCGATCAGCGCCTGCTGCATCTGCACGTCCGGGCCGAGCGCGGCAGCGCCGATCGCGCGCACCTTCATCTTGCCGCCCGAGGCCTTCTCGACCTGTTCGGCGAAGAACTTCGCCGCGCGGCCCTGGTTGCTCTGCTCGTTCAGGCCGTAGCCGAAACGGATCAGGCGCGGCTTGATGTCCTGCGCGAAACCGGCCAGCGGCGCGGCCAGCATCGCGACCGCGGCGGCGGACACGAACGTACGGCGAATCATGTTCATCGTTGTCTCCTGGAGGAAATGGAAGGAAAAGCGGAAGGGGAAGGGAAATCCATCGGCACGCGGCGTCAGCGCATCCAGTGCACCGGCGCGGTCACGATCTGCGGGAACACGACGAACAGCGCGAGCAGCAGCACGTAGACCAGCAGGAACGGGTTGACGCCCTTGATCACGCTGCTCATCGACAGCCGGCCGACGCCGGCCACCACGTTCAGCACCGTGCCCACCGGCGGCGTGATCAGCCCGATCGCGCCGTTCAGGATGAACATCAGCCCGAAGTAGACCGGGTCGATGCCGGCCTTCACCGCGATCGGCAGCATCACCGGACCGAAGATCAGGATCGTCGGCGTCAGGTCGAGCGCGGTGCCGATCAGCACCAGCACGATCATCATCACCGCCATCAGCAGCCGCGGGCTCTCGACCAGCGGGCCCAGCCAGCCGGTCAGCACGCTCGGCAGGTCGGCCAGCGTGATCATGTAGCTCGCGACCTGCGCGCCGGCACACAGGAACATCACGATCGCAGTGGTCTTGGCCGCGCGCTCCAGCACGCCGACCACCTCGGCGATGCGCATCTCGCGGTGCACGAACAAGGCCACCACCAGCGCATAGAACGCGGCGACCACCGCAGCCTCGGTCGGCGTGAACACGCCGCTCTTCATGCCGCCGATGATGATGACCGGCATCAGCATCGCCCAGAACGCGCGCGCCGTCGCCTTCAGCCGCTCGCGCATCGGCAGCGGCGTGCCGCGCGGCAGCTCGATGCGGCGCAGCACCCAGCGCCACGCGAGGACCAGGCCGATGCCCATCAGCAGCCCCGGCACGATGCCGGAAATGAACAGCGCCGAGATCGAGGTGTTGGTCGTCACGCCGTAGATCACGAACGGCATCGACGGCGGGATGATCGGCGCAATGATGCCGCCCGACGCGATCAGCCCGGCCGAGGTCGCCATCGGGTAGCCCCGCTGCCGCATCATCGGCAGCAGGATGGTCGCGAGCGCGGCGGTGTCGGCCAGCGCCGAGCCGCTCATGCTGGCCATCAGCACCGCGGCACCGATCGCCACGTAGCCGAGCCCGCCGCGGATGTGGCCGACCCAGGCCTGCGCCATGTCGATGATGCGGCGGCTGATGCCGCCGGAATTCATCAGCTCGCCGGCCAGGATGAAGAAGGGCACCGCCAGCAGCGGGAAGCTGTCGATGCCGGCCACCAGGTTCTGCGCCAGCAGCTGGGTGTCCCAGAAACCGAGCACCCAGGCCATGCCGGCGCCGGTCAGCACCAGCGCGAGCGCCATGTTCATGCCGATGCCCATCAGCAGCAGCATGCCGGCCGAGAACACGACGAATGCAAGACCTTCGGGCGACATCACTCGACCTCCGCGCCGTGGCCGAGCACGATCGGCCGGTTGCGCACCAGCTCGACCAGGGCCATCACGCCGATCGCGGCGGCGCACAGGAAGGCCGGCAGCGGCAGCAGCGCGGCCGGGTAGCCAAGCACCACCGAGCTGCTGCCCATGCCGACCACCACCTGCTGCCAGGCGCCCCAGGCCAGCAGCACGCTGGCCAGCACCACCAGCGCACGGATCAGCACGGTGAGCAGCCGCAGCGCGAGCGGCTTGCGCTGCAGCGCGCCCAGCAGGCTGGTGAAGGCCATGTGCTCGCCGAGCGGATAGGCCGCGGTCGCGCCGATGAACACCATCCAGACGAACAGCAGCCGCGACAGCTCCTCGCTGGCCGCGACGCCGCTGCCGAAGCCGTAGCGCAGCACCACGTTGATGAACACCGCCACCGCCATCACGCCGAGGCAACCGGCCATCGCGAGGTTGGCGACGCGCAGCAGCGGGTGCCGCCGCGCTTGCGGCTCGGGTGATGAACCGGGAGAAGAAGTCGTCGTCATGGGGTCTCCGTGGCCAGCAGCCAGGCCGAGATGCGGGTCTGCAGTTCGGACAGCGGCGCGGTCGCGTCGACGCGCAGCACCCGCGGCTCGCCGACCGGCGATTCGAGCGTCTCGAACTGGCTGTCGACCAGCGTGGCCGAGAAGAAGTGCGACGACGCCCGCGCGGTGACGCGCGCCAGCGCCTGCTCGCGCGTCAGCTCGAGGAACACGAAGCGCAGCCCCGGCGCGGCCGCGCGCAGCTGCTCGCGGTAGGCGCGGCGCAAGGCCGAACAGGTCAGCACGATGCCCTGCGGCTGCGCCGCCAGCTCGCCGGCCAGCGTCGCCAGCCAGCCGACGCGGTCGGCATCGGTCAGCGGGATGCCGCGGCTCATCTTGTCGCGGCTGGCCGCGCTGTGGTGATCGTCGCCTTCGACCAGCGGCCGTCGCTCGGCCTGCGCCACCGCCGCACCCACCGTCGATTTGCCGCACCCGGCCACACCCATCATCACCACCGAACCGATCATCTGCCGCCGTACGAAGAAGCTGGAAAACACAGGCCTGGGCGGTCGGGCGCGAAAGCGACCCAGACAGCGCTGTCCTCTACCGATCAGGCAGGGATATCAGGGGAATCACTGCATCATTGCTGTTGCAGGACAGCGCTATCCTAGTGAAAATGGCATCGGTCTCCGATGCGGACTTTCCCTGATCTGCCTGCCATGTCGAATGTCGCCGCCCTGCCGAGCCCCGCCCCTGCCCGCCCGCGCGCCACCGGCCGCGTGACGCTGGCCGACGTGGCGCGGCTGGCCGAGGTGAGCCCGATCACGGTGTCGCGCGCGCTGCGCGGCGAGCGCGCGGTGCACCCGGACCTGGTCGCGCGGGTCAAGAGCGCCGCGCAACGGCTGGGCTACGTGCCCGACCCGGCAGCGCGCGCGCTCGCATCGCGGCACAGCGCGCACGTCGCGGTGCTGATCCCGATGCTGTCGAACGCGCTGTTCGTCGACCTGCTCGAAGAGGTGCAGGGCACGCTGCGCGCCGCCGGCTACCAGAGCCTGATCGGCGTCACGCACTACGACATCGGCGAAGAAGAACAGCTGCTGCGCGAGCAGCTGCAGCACCGCCCGGCCGGCCTGATGGTGACCGGGCTCGACCGCAGCGAGGCCACGCGCACGCTGATCGCGCAGAGCGGCGTGCCCTGCGTGCACCTGATGGAGCTGTCCGAAGTGCCGGGCGTCTACAGCGTCGGCTTCTCGCAGGCCGACGCGGCCGCCACGCTGACGCGCCACCTGCTGGCGCGCGGGCGCCGCCGCATCGCGTTCGCCGCCGCCCAGCTCGACCCGCGCACGATGCAGCGGCGCGAAGGCTGGCGGCGCGAGCTGAAGCTGGCCGGCGCCTACGATGCGACGCTCGAATGGCTGAATCCGGCACCGTCGTCGCTGGCGCTCGGCGGGCAGATGCTGGAGCAGATCCTCGAGCTGAAGCGGCCGGTCGACGCGATCTTCTTCTGCAACGACGACCTGGCGCAGGGCGCGCTGCTGGCGGCGCTGCGGCTGGGCGTCGCGGTGCCGCAGCGCATCGCGATCGCCGGCTTCAACGACCTGACCGGCAGCGACCAGATGCTGCCGGCGCTGACCACCGTGCGCACGCCGCGCGGCGAGGTCGGCGCGGCGGCCGCCCGCATGCTGCTCGCGCTGATGCGCGGCGAAAGCGTCGCGCAACCGGCGGTGGATGCGGGTTATCAGCTGGTGGTGCGCGACAGCACCTGAGGACCGGTGAGGTACGCTTGCGCGTCCGGAAATCCTCCCGGCCCGCAACCCTCCCCCCCTCCGTCGTGCCCGACCTGTTCCGCCGCCAGGCCATCGACCACCAGCGCCAGAAGTTCCACGGTGCCATCGTGCTGACGCGCAGCCCGCAGCAGGCTGCGTGGACGGCCTTCTTCGTGCTGCTGGTGCTGGCGCTGCTGGCGTTCGCCGCGACGCAGGGCTTCGCGCGCCAGGAGACCGTCACCGGCGTGCTGCTGCCGAGCGGCGGCGTGCTGCGGCTGGTCGCGCCGCAGGCCGGCGTGGTGCTGCCGGGCGGCGCCGCGCAGGGGCAGCAGGTGGCCGCCGGCGCGCCGGTGCTGCGGCTGTCGGCCGAGCAGTCCAGCGCCCGGGGGCCGACGCAGGCGGCGGTCGCCGAATCGCTGAGCAGCCGCCAGCTCGCGCTGCGCGACGAGCTGAAGCAGCAGGCCGAGCAGGCACGCCAGCAGGCCGCCGCGCTCGATGACCGCATCGGCAACCTCGCCGCGACACTGCAGCAGCACGAGCGCGAACTCGCGCTGCAGCGCGAGCGCGTCGCGGTGATGCAGGACATCGCCGCCCGCTACCCGGAACTGGTGCGCTCGGGCGCGGTGTCGCCGGTCGAGGTGGCCGAGAAGAATGCCGAGGTGCTGGACCAGCGCTCGCGGCTGGCCACGCTGGAGCGGCAGCGCCTCGCGCTGCAGCAGGACCTGGCAAGCGCCCGCGCGCAGCGCCAGGCGGTGCCGCTGCAGGCCGGGCGCGAAGGCTCGCAGCTGCGCCGCGAGGCGCAGGCCTTGTCGCAGCAGCAGGCCGAGAACGAAGCCCGCCGCGAAACCGCGGTGCTCGCGCCGCAGGCCGGCCGCGTCGCCACCGTGCTGGCCAGCCCCGGCCAGTCGGTCGCGGCCGGCCAGTTGCTCGCGACGCTGCTTCCCGGCGGCAGCGGCAGCGCGCTGGAGGCCGAGCTCGAGGTGCCGACGCGCGCCGCCGGCTTCGTGCGGCCCGGCACGCCGGTGAAGCTGCGCGTCGATGCGTTCCCGTATGCGCGCTTCGGGCAGTTGCCGGCGCATGTGCGCGAGGTCTCGCAGAGCGCGGTGGCGATGGCGCCCGCCGACGACACCGCTGCCGGCAGCAGCGCGGCGGGCGCCGCTGCCGCCAGCGGCGTCTACCGCGTGCGCGTCGTGATCGACGCGACCGACGCCGCCGCGCTCGCGTGGCGCGACGCGCTGAAGGCCGGCATGCGCGTGCAGGCGAGCCTGGTGGCCGAGAAGCGCACGCTGGTCGAATGGGTGCTGGAGCCGCTGGCCGGCCTGCAGGTGGCGGCCCGATGAGCCTTGAACACGACCCGGTGCCGCCCGGCGTGACGCGCCGGCTCGGCCTCGCGCGCCACCTGCCGGTGATCGTGCAGACCGAGGCCACCGAATGCGGGCTGGCCAGCATCGCGATGATCGCCGTCTACCACGGCATCGACACCGACCTGCCGACGCTGCGGCTGCGCTTCGCACTGTCGCGCAAGGGCACGAACTTCGAGAGCATGGTGCGCATCGCCGCCGCGCTCGGGCTCGACAACCGGCCGCTGAAGCTCGACATGGAGCACCTGCCCCAACTCGCGCTGCCTTGCGTACTCCACTGGGACATGAACCACTTCGTCGTGCTGAAGTCGGTGTCGGCGCGGCGCATCGTGATCCACGACCCGGCGATCGGCGTGCGCTCGTTCACCCCGGAAGAATTCGCGCCGCACTTCACCGGCATCGCGATGGAGCTGACGCCGTCGGCCGGCTTCGAGCCGCGGCGCGAGAAGCTCGACTTCACGCTGCGCGGGCTGATGGGCCGCATCACCGGGCTGGGCGCGAGCCTCGGGCAGATCCTCGCGCTGGCGGTCGCGCTCGAGGTCGTCGTGATCGCGCTGCCGTTCTACCTGCAGTGGGTGGTCGACCACGCGCTGCTGGCGGCCGACCTCGACCTGCTCGCGATCCTCGCGATCGGCTTCAGCCTGCTGGTGCTGCTGCAGACCGGACTCGGCGCGGTGCGCGGCTGGTGGGTCGCGACGCTGAGCGCGCGGCTGAACTTCCAATGGCTGGGCAACGTGTTCGGCCACCTGGTGAAGCTGCCGCTGGAGTTCTTCGAGAAGCGGCACGTCGGCCACATCATCTCGTGCTTCGGCTCCATCACGGTGATCCAGAAGACGCTGACGACCGGCGTGGTGACCGCGCTGGTCGACACGCTGATGGTGCTCGGCACCGCCGCGATGATGGCCGCCTACAGCCTGCAGCTGATGGCGGTGTCGCTGGCCGCCACCGCGCTGTACGCCGGGCTGCGCTGGTCGGTGTTCCGCGCGCTGCGCGCGGCCAGCGCCGAGGAGATCATCCATGCCGCTCGCCAGCAGACGCACTTCCTCGAGACCGCCAGCGGCATCCAGAGCGTGCGGCTGTTCGGCCGCGGCAACCTGCGCCGCGCCGGCTGGATGAACATGCTGGCCGACCAGTTCAACGCCGGGCTGCGGGTGCAGCGGGTGCACATCGGCAACGAGACGGCGCAGACGCTGCTGTTCGGGCTGGAGCGGGTGCTGGTGGTGTGGCTCGCGGCGCGCTCGGTGCTCGCCGGCAGCTTCACGGTCGGCATGCTGTTCGCGTACATGGCCTACAAGGAGCTGTTCTCGACGCGCGTCGCGTCGGCGATCGACAAGCTGTCGGAACTGGCGATGCTGCGGCTGCACGGCGAGCGCGTGGCCGACATCGTGCTCGCCGAGGCCGAGGCGGCCGAAGGCATCGCCGGCCCGAGCGCGGTCGAGGTCGACCTGTCGCGCCGGCCGGCGCGCATCGAGCTGCGCGGCGTGTCGTACCGCTACGCCAGCACCGAGCCGTGGGTGCTCGACAACATCGACCTGACGGTGGAGGCCGGCGAATGCCTGGCGCTGACCGGCGCATCGGGCTGCGGCAAGACGACACTGGTGAAGGTGATGCTCGGGCTGCTGGCGCCGACGCAAGGCGAGGTGCTGTTCGACGGCACGCCGATCCTGCACCTGGGCCTGGCGAACTACCGCGCGCTGATCGGCACCGTGATGCAGGAGGACCGGCTGTTCTCCGGCTCGCTGGCCGACAACATCAGCTTCTTCGATGCCGAGCCCGACATGGCGCGCATCGAGGCCTGCGCGAAGCTCGCGGCGATCGACGGCGAGATCGAGGCGATGCCGATGGGCTACCACACGCTGGTCGGCGACGTCGGCGTCGGCATCTCGGGCGGGCAGAAGCAGCGCGTGCTGCTGGCGCGCGCGCTGTACCGCGAGCCGCGCATCCTGGTGCTCGACGAAGCCACCAGCCACCTCGACCTGCGCAACGAGCAGACGGTGAACCACGCGGTGGCGGCGATGCAGCTGACGCGGGTGGTGGTGGCGCACCGGCCGGACACGATCGCGATGGCGGACCGGGTGGTGGTGATCGAACGGGGGCGGGTGGCGGCGCAGGAGCGCAAGACGGTGGCAACTGCGTGAATGCCGCGCGACGATCTGCCGCCTGGTCGGGATCCTGGAAGCGACTGGGGGCCAGTCAGGCGGGCTTGAACGCGATCACGTCGATCTCGACCTTCGCATCCACCATCAGCCGCGCCTCGGTCGTCGATCGCGCCGGTTTCCCGTTCGGGAAGTAGCTCATGTAGATGCGGTTGAACGCGCCGAAGTCGCGCGCGTCCTGCAGCCAGCAGGTGCTCTTGCAGACGTCGTCGAAGGTCGCGCCGGCCAGCGCCAGCACCGCTTTCAGGTTCTCCATCACCTGGCGCGTCTGCGCCTCGATGCCGCCGGCGACGATCTCGCCGTTCGCATCCGCCGGGACCTGCCCCGACACGTAGATGAAGTCGCCGGCGCGCACCGCCGGCGAGAAAGGCCGCGCCTGGCGGTCGGAAGCAACCGGCGGGGCGCCAAGGTATTCGAGGGGCATGGAAGGCTCCTTCAGGGTGGAAACGGTGCAGCTGCGCACCATAGATGTGAAAGCATCTTTCAGTCAACAGCGTTGCACGGCGGGTAAACCCCGATTATTTGGCACAAGGATTGCTCCATAGTCGCGTCGTTCTGAAAAATACTTTCAGATTTCAGCCGTACGCCCTTGTTGGAGACCCGCCATGCCCCGCACCGCATCCCTCCCCCGCCGCACCCTGCTGAAGCTGCCCGCCGCGCTCGGCCTGGCCGCCTGCCTGCTCGGGGCCGCCGGCGCCGCGCAGGCGCAAGGCCCGCGCCATTTCGCGACGCTCGCGATGGTCGGCGAACCGCAGACGCTGGACCCGATGGGTTCCACCGCCGACCTGGTCGGCACCATCATGCAGCACGTCTACGAACCGCTCTACACCTTCGACGCGAAGTGGAACGTGGTGCCGATGCTGGCCGAATCGCAACCGAAGATCAGCGCCGACGGCAAGACCTACGCCATCACCTTGCGCAAGGGCGTGATGCTGCACAGCGGACGCGAGCTGACCGCCGACGACGTGGTCGCGAGCCTGCAGCGCTGGATGGAGCAGGCGCCGCGCGGCAAGGCGGTCGCGAAGGAGCTCGACAGCCTGAAGGCGACCGGCCCGCTGGCGGTGCAGATCGTGCTGAAGAACCCGTATGCGCCGCTGCTGGCCCAGCTCGCGCTGCCGAGCGGCATGGCCGCGATCATGGCCAAGGAGTCGATCGCGACGCCGCTGAAGGAGTTCGTCGGCACCGGCCCGTACCGCTTCAAGGAACGCAAGCCCGACGCCTACGTCCTGCTGACGCGCTTCGACAAGTACAGCGCCCGCAAGGAAGCCGCGAGCGGCTATGCCGGCAAGCGCGAAGCGCTGATCGAGGAGCTGCGCTTCGTGCCGGTGCCCAATGCCAACACCCGCGTCGAAGGCGCGCTCGCGGCGCAGTACGACTTCGCCGACCTGCTGCCGGTCGAGGCGCTGTCGCGGCTCGAGAAGGCCGGCGGCAAGACGCTGCCGATCCTGACCCCGTCGTTCGGCTTCCCGTACCTGGTGCTGAACACCAAGGAAGGCGTGGCCGCCAACGTCGGCGTGCGCCGCGCGCTGCAGACCGCGATCGGCGAAGGCGAGATGCTGGCCGCCGGCTTCGGCGACACCCGCTTCTTCAGCGCCGAAGGCAACCACTTCCCGAAGGGTTCGCCGTTCTATTCGAACGCCGGCACCGACGCCTACAACCAGCGCAACGCGAAGAAGGCCAAGGACGACGCCGAGAAGGCCGGCTACAAGGGCGAGCCGGTGCGCGTGCTGACCAGCCGCCAGTACGACTTCCACTACAACATGGCGCTGCTGATGGCCGAGCAGCTGAAGCGCGCCGGCTTCAAGGTCGAGCTGAACGTGGTCGACTGGGCCACGCTGGTGCAGCGCCGCAACGATTCGAAGCTGTGGGACCTGTACGTCACCCACTCCGGCCAGTTCCCCGAGCCGATGCTGTCGCCGCCGCAACTCGGCGAAGGCGCGCCGGGCTGGTGGAGCTCGCCGGCCAAGCAGGCGGCGCTCTCGGCCTTCAACCAGGAAACCGATGCCGCGAAGCGCGGCGCGCTGTGGGGCAAGGTGCAGCAGGTGGTCTACGACGAGGTGCCGTACATCAACGTCGGCCGCTTCAACGGGCTGTCGGCGCGCAGCCTCGCGCTCGACGGCTACGTGCCGGCGACCTGGCCGTTCTTCTGGAACGCGCGGATCAAGTAAGTCCTGCTTCATCCGCACAGGCAGCCAATGCATCGCTACCTCCTCTCCCGACTCGCCGGCATGCTGGCGGTGCTCGCCATCGTCGCGGTGATGGTGTTCGTGCTGACGCGCGCCGCGTCGGGCGACCCGGTCTCGGTGCTGCTGGGCGACCAGGCCACCGCCGAGGACATCGCCCGCGTGCAGAAGGACTACGGCCTCGACAAGCCGCTGCCGGTGCAGTTCGCGTACTGGATCGGCGAGGTGCTGCACGGCAACCTCGGCCAGTCGATCTTCCTGCAGCGCCCGGTCACGCAGGCGCTGTGGGAACGCGCCGAGCCGACCACGCTGCTCGCGCTGATGGCGGTGGCCATCGCGGCGCTGATCGGCATCCCGTGCGGCATCGTGTCGGCGGTGTACCGCGGGCGCTGGCTCGACCAGGTCGTCACCGGTGCCGCGATGCTGGGCGCCAGCATCCCGAGCTTCTGGTTCGGCATCGTGCTGATCCAGCTGTTCGCGGTGTCGCTCGGCTGGTTCCCGGTGTCGGGCTACGGCGCGCCCGATGCCGCGCTCGGCGAGCGCTTCCATGCGCTGATGCTGCCGTCGCTGGTGCTGGGCGTGCTGAATTCGGCGCTGATCATCCGCTTCACGCGCGCGTCGATGCTCGACGTGCTCGGCGAAGACTATGTGCGCACCGCACGCTCGAAGGGCCTCGGCGAAGGCACGGTGGTGCTGAAGCACGCGCTGCGCAACGCGCTGGTGCCGGTGGTCACGGTGCTCGGGCTGACGGTCGCGCTGATGATCGGCGGCGCGGTCGTCACCGAGACGGTGTTCGGGCTGCCGGGCATCGGCAACCTGGTGGTCAATGCGGTGCTGCGGCGCGACTACCCGGTGATCCAGGGCGCGCTGCTGGTGATTGCCGCGATCTACGTGCTGATCAATTTCGCGATCGACCTGTTGTATGTCGCCGTCGACCCCCGGGTGAAGCTGTGAAAGTCCCTCGCCTGCTGAAGCAACTGATGCACCGCCGCATCGTGATGGTCTCGGCCGCGCTGCTGCTGGCCATCGCGGTGCTGGCGCTCGGCGCGCCGTGGTTCGCATCGTTCGACCCGAACGACACCGCGGTGCTCGAGCGATTGAAGGCGCCGAGCGCCGCCCACCTGCTCGGCACCGACGAGCTCGGCCGCGACCTGTATGCGCGCATCGTGCACGGCGCGCGCTACTCGCTGGCGATCGCCGCGCTGACGGCGCTGGGCTCGGTGCTCGCCGGCACGCTGCTCGGGCTGGTGGCCGGCTTCTTCCGCCGGCTCGACACGCCGCTGATGCGCGTGGTCGACGCAATGATGTCCTTCCCCGACATCCTGCTGGCGATCGCGCTGGTCGCGATCCTCGGCGCGTCGCTGCTGAACGTGGTGCTGGCGCTGGTGCTGGTCTACACGCCGCGCGTCGCCCGGGTGGTGCGGGCGTCGACGCTGGTGGTGCGCGAGCTGCTGTTCGTCGAGGCGGTGCGGGCGCTGGGCGTGCGCACCTCGCGCATCCTGTGGCGCCACATCCTGCCGAACCTGCTGTCGCCGATCCTGGTGCAGGTGTCGTTCATCTTCGCGTACGCGATCCTGGCCGAAGCCGGCTTGTCGTTCCTCGGCGTCGGCGTGCCGCCGGAGATCCCGACCTGGGGCACGATGGTGGCCGGCAGCCAGCAGTACGCCGACCGCGCGTTCTGGGTCGTGCTGTTCCCCGGCCTCGCGATCATCGTGACGGCGCTGTCGCTGCAGATCCTCGGCGACGGCGTGCGCGACCTGCTGGACCCCAAGCTGAAGAAGACGCTATGACCGCCAATCGCCTCACCGTCTCAGGCCTCAGCACCTGCTTCCCGACGGAAGACGGCCTGGTGCGCTCGGTCGCCGACGTCAGCTTCGCGATCGCCCCCGGCAAGACCACCGCGCTGGTCGGCGAATCGGGCTCGGGCAAGTCGGTCACCAGCCTGACGCTGATGCGGCTGCTGCCGAAGACCGCGCGGGCGCAGGTCGAAGGCAGCGCGCGCTTCGTCACGCGCGCCGGTACCGAGGTCGACCTGCTGACGCTGGCCGATGCGCCGATGCGCGCGCTGCGCGGCAACGAGCTGGCGATGATCTTCCAGGAGCCGATGACGAGCCTGAACCCGGTGTTCACCGTCGGCGAGCAGATCGCCGAGAGCGTGCGCCTGCACAAGGGCCTGGACCGCGCCGCCGCGCTCGCGCATGCGAAGCGCATGCTCGACCTGGTGGAAATCCCGGCCGCCGCGCAGCGCCTGCACGAGTATCCGCACCAGCTGTCCGGCGGCATGCGCCAGCGCGTGATGATCGCGCTCGCGATGGCCTGCGACCCGACGCTGCTGATCGCCGACGAGCCGACCACCGCGCTCGACGTGACGATCCAGGCGCAGATCCTGGTGCTGATGCGAAGGCTGCAGGCCGAGACCGGCATGAGCATCCTGTTCATCACGCACAACCTCGGCGTGGTCGCGCATCATGCCGACGACGTGGTGGTGATGTACGCCGGCCGCGTGGTCGAGTCGGCGCCGGTGCGGCCGCTGTTCGCATCGCCGGCGCATCCGTACACGCAGGGGCTGCTCGCCTGCCTGCCGGGCAAGGCCCACGCAGCATCGACGCCGGGCCAGCCGCGGCCGAAGCGGCTGTTCGCGATCCGCGGCCAGGTGTCGAGCCCGCTCGCGCCGCCGCCGGGCTGCGCGTTCGAGCCGCGCTGCGACCGGGCGATCCCCGCCTGCGCGCAGGCGGTGCCGCCGCTGGTGCCCACCGAGGAATCGCGACAGGCGCGCTGCATCCGCGTGCCGTCGCTGGAAAGGACGGCGGCATGAGCGCCATCGAGACACCACTGATCGAGGTGCGACACCTCAAGCGCTACTTCGGCAGCGCCGACAAACCGGTGCGCGCCGTCGACGACGTGTCGTTCGAGATCCGCGCCGGCGAGACGCTCGGCCTGGTCGGCGAATCCGGCTCGGGCAAGAGCACCATCGGCCGCACCGTGCTGCGCCTGATCGAGCGCACCGGCGGCCAGGTGCTGTACCGCGGCGGCGACCTGGCCGCGCTGTCGGCCGAGCGCATGCGCAAGTTGCGCAGCAAGCTGCAGATCATCTTCCAGGACCCGTACGCCAGCCTGAACCCGAAGATGCGGATCAGCGCGATCCTCGACGAGGCCTTGGCGACGCACGGGCTCGCGAAGGGCCGCCGCAACGAACGCATCGCCGAGCTGCTCGACCTGGTCGGGCTGCGGCCCGAGCATGCGAGCCGCTTCCCGCACGAGTTCTCCGGCGGCCAGCGGCAGCGCATCGGCATTGCGCGCGCGCTGGCGGTGGAGCCGGAGTTCATCGTCGCCGACGAGCCGCTGTCGGCGCTCGACGTGTCGATCCAGGCGCAGGTGATCAACCTGCTGGCCGAGCTGCGCGAGCGGCTGTCGCTGACGATGCTGTTCATCTCGCACGACCTCGACGTGGTCGAGTACCTGTGCGACCGGGTGGTGGTGCTGTACCTGGGCCGCGTGATGGAGGTGTCGACGACGGCCGAGCTGTTCGCGCGCCCGCTGCACCCGTACACCCAGGCGCTGCTGGCCGCGAGCCCGAAGCCCGACCCGCTGGACAAGACCGAGGTCATCCCGCTGAAGGGCGACATCCCGAGCCCGATGAACCCGCCGTCGGGCTGCGTGTTCCGCACGCGCTGCCCGAAGGCGATCGACGCGTGCGCGCAGACCATTCCGCCGCTGGAAGAGAAGGCGCCTGGGCGTTTCTCCGCCTGCATTCTCAGTAGCCCGGATGCCAATCCGGGATCGACCGATGGACCCGGATGGACATCCGGGCTGCGACCATGACCCACGACCTGATCGACCCGCTGCTGCAACCCGGCCTGAAGGGCTATCCGCTGACCGCGTCGCCGCGCCGGCGCAGCGAGGTCGCCGCCGCCGGCTGGAACGTGCTGGCCGGCGACCTGCCGCTGCCGCTCGCGCTGCTGAAGCGCGAGGCGCTCGAGCACAACATCGCGTGGATGCAGCAGCGCACGCAGGACTGGGGCATCCAGCTCGCACCGCACGGCAAGACGACGATGTCGCCGCAGCTGTTCCGCCGCCAGCTCGATGCCGGCGCGTGGGGCCTGACCTTCGCGACGGTCAACCAGCTCGCGATCGGCGTCGCCGCCGGCGCGCGCCGCACGCTGATCGCCAACCAGGTGGTGCACGACGCCGACCTGGCGGCGATCCAGGCGCTGCTGCGCGGCCATGCCGGGCTGCGCATCGTGTTCCTGGTCGACTCGCTCGCGCAGCTCGACCTGATCGAGGGCTGGGCCCGGGCCCACCCCGGCGCACTGCCCTTCGAGGCGATGCTCGAGGTCGGCGTGGCCGGCGGCCGCAGCGGCGTGCGCACTGACGACGAGGCCAGCGCGCTCGCACGCCGCCTGCATGCGAGCGCCGCGGTGAAGCTGGTCGGCATCGAATGCTACGAAGGCCTCGGCGCGAAGGGCGAGACCGACGCCGACGTGCCGTATGCGAAGGCGCTGATGGACCGCGTCGAGGCGATCGCGAAGACCGCCGACGCCGAAGGCCTGTTCGATTCCGACGAGGTGCTGCTGTCGGCCGGCGGCTCCGCGATCTTCGACCTCGTGGCCGGCCGGCTGACGCCGTCGCTCGCGCGGCCGGTGCGCGGCCTGTTGCGCTCGGGCTGCTACGTGACGCACGACCACGGCTTCTACCAGCGCATGGTGAACAGCGTCGAAGCCCGCCTGGGCTGCGGCTGCGGCGAGACGCTGCGTCCGGCGATGGAGGTGTGGGCGATGGTGCAGTCGCGGCCGGAGCCGGGCCTCGCGATCCTTGCGGTCGGCAAGCGCGACCTCTCGTTCGACCTGGCGCTGCCGGTGCCGATCGCGCGCGCCGCGCGCGGCGTGCTGCAGGCCGGCCCGGTGCCGGCCGGCTGGTCCATCACCGGGCTGAACGACCAGCACGCCTACCTGCGCTGGGCCGAAGCCGACGAAGCCAGCGGCCCGGCCGTCGGCGAGCGCATCGGCCTCGGCATCTCGCACCCCTGCACCACCTTCGACAAATGGCACTGGATGCCGGTCGTCGAGAACGACTACCGCGTCAGCGACGCGGTGGCGATGCATTTCTAGGGATGACCCACCCCCGAAGCGCCTTCGGCGCTCCCCCTCGAGGGGGCGCCACCAGCGGCCCGGCAAAGCCGGTTCCGCGGTGTCCGCTTGGTCATTCGCTTCCGGCCGAACCCGGAGCGCAAAGACGCAACCGAGAACTGAGATGACACGTACCTTGCTGGAGAACGTGGCCGCGGCGCGCGAAGGCGCACCGACCGCGCGCCGCGCGATCCTCGACCTGATCCTCGACGACCCCGACCGCGTGCTCGAGGAAAGCTTCGAATCGCTGGCCGAGCGCGCCGGCAGCTCGGTGCCGACCGTGATGCGCACCTGCCGCGACCTCGGCTTCGCAGGGCTGCGCGAGTTCAAGCTCGCGCTGGCCCATGCGCTCGCGCTCGGCGGCTCGCCGCTGCACCGCCGCGTCAACATCGAGGACAGCGCCGACGAGGTGGTCGCGAAGATCTCGCGCAGCGCGGCCGCGTCGGTGGCCGGCGTGCGCGCGCAGCTCGACATGGCCGCGCTCGGCGCCGCGGTCGATGCGCTGGCGTTCGCGCGCCACATCGACCTGTACGGCGCCGGGTCGACCTCCTGGTTCATGGCGCAGGACCTGCAAGCGCGGCTGTTCCGCCTCGGGCTGTCGGCCACCGCCTGGGCCGACTACCACCTGCAGCAGGTCGCGGCCGCGGCGCAGAACGACAGCGGCGTCGTGATCGCGATCTCGCACGTCGGCGGCATGCCGTCGCTGCTCGACTCGGTCGACATCGCGCGCGCGCAGGGCGCGAAGGCGGTCTGCATCACCCGCCCCGGCACGCCGCTGGCCGAACGCGCCGACATGCTGATCGCGCTCAGCGTGCCCGACGATGCGGTGATGCACGTCGGCATCGACGCCTACCTGACCCACCTGACCGTGATCGAGATCCTGACCGTGCTGGTCGCGCAGCGCCGCGGCGACCCGGCGGTGCAGCGGCTGCGCTACGTGCGCGAGGCGCTGCAGCGCCACGGCATCGACGTGCGCACGCACCCGCTGCAGAGCTGGGATGGCGGCGGCGTGGGGGCCAAGCCATGAAGGTGACGCTGCTGCACAACGGGCGCGTCGTCGACGGCTCCGGCGATCCATCGTGGACCGGTGACGTGCTGATCGCCGGCGACCGCATCCTGCGCACCGGCGTCGGCCTGCGCGAGCGCCTGCCCGCGGACATCCCCCCCGACGAGGTCGAGACCGTCGACTGCACCGGCCTGGCCATCGCCCCCGGCTTCATCGACGCCCACACGCACGACGACGCGATCGTGCTGCGCGACCCCGACGGGCTGCCGAAGCTGTCGCAGGGCATCACCACCGTCGTCACCGGCAACTGCGGCATCTCGCTCGCGCCCTTCGTCACCGACGCCGCGAAGCCGCCGCTGAACCTGCTCGGCGCCGGCTCGTTCCGCTACCCGACGATGGCCGCCTACCGCGATGCGGTGCGGGCGGCGCAGCCGTCGCTGAACGTCGCCGCGCTGGTCGGCCATACCACGCTGCGCTTCGCGGCGGTGGCCGACCTGTCGCAGCCGGCCAGCGCCGACGAACGCGCGCGCATGGCCGCGCTGCTCGAGGCCAGCCTGGCCGACGGTGCGCACGGCCTGTCGTCCGGGCTGTTCTACGAAGAGGCCTACCCGGCGCCGGCCGACGAGGTGACGCAGCTCGCGCGCATCGTCGCGCGCCACGGCGGCATCTACGCCACCCACCTGCGCAGCGAGATGGCGCAGATCATCGAGGCGTTGCACGAGGCCGGCGACACCGCGTTCGAGGCCGGCGTGCCGCTGGTCATCTCGCACCACAAGTGCGCCGGCCCGGCCAACTGGGGCCGCACCCGCGAAACGCTGCCGCTGATCGACCAGCTCGGCGCGCGCCAGCCGGTCGCGATGGACGTCTACCCCTACGTCGCCGGCTCGACCGTGCTGCGCGAGGACCTGGTCGACGGCGTGATCGACGTGATGCTGACCTGGAGCGACGCGCACCCGGAGCACACCGGCCGGCTGCTGTCGGCCATCGCCGACGACTGGGGCGTCGACCAGAAGACCGCGTGCCGCCGGCTGCAGCCGGGCGGCGCCTGCTACTTCCAGATGACCGAGGAAGATGTCGAGCGGGTGATTGCCCACCCGCGCACGATGATCGGCTCCGACGGCCTGCCGCACGACCGCCACCCGCACCCGCGGCTGTGGGGCGCGTTCCCGCGCGTGCTGGCGCGCTACTGGCGCGAGCGGCAGCTGTTCACGCTGGAGCAGGCGGTGCACAAGATGACCGGACTGACGGCGCGCAACTTCCGCATCGCCGAGCGCGGCCTGCTGCGCCCCGGGATGATGGCCGACGTCGTGGTGTTCGACCCGGCCCGCATCGCCGACACCGCCACCTACGACACGCCGATCAGCGCGAGCATCGGGATTGCCTCGGTGCACGTGAACGGCGTGCGCGCCTATGCTGCAGGGCCGCAGCCGTTGGTGCTGCAGCGCGCGGGTCGCATGTTGACGAGGGGAACACCGGATGCCGTCTGAACAGATGCTGGAGAAATCGCTCGATGTGCTGGCGATCGGCGAGGCGATGGCCGAGTTCAACCAGCAGCCCGACGGCCGCTACCTCGCCGGATTCGGCGGCGACACCTCGAACTGCGCGATCGCCGCCGCCCGCATGGGCGCGCGCACCGGCTACCTGACGCAGGTCGGCGACGACCTGTTCGGCGAGCAGCTGCTGGCGCTGTGGCGGCACGAAGGCATCGGGACGCAGGGCGTGCAGCGGCTCGCCGGTGCCGAGACCGGCCTGTACTTCGTCACGCACACCGATGGCGCGCACCGCTTCTCGTACCGCCGCGCCGGCAGCGCCGCCAGCCGGCTGCGGCCGGTCGACCTGCCGCCGGGTGTCGTGCAGGGCGCGCACTGGCTGCATTGCTCGGGCATCTCGCAGGCCATCGGCGCGTCGGCCTGCGACGCGGTGTTCGAGGCCATCGCCCGCGCCCGCAGCGCCGGCACGCACATCAGCTACGACCTGAACTTCCGCCCGGCGCTGTGGCCGGCGGCCCGCGCGCTGGCGATCGCGCGCGAGACGCTGGCGCACTGCGACCTGTTCTTCCCGAGCATCGACGAGATCGGCGCGTTGACCGGGCTGCTGCGCCACGACGACATCCTGCGCTGGTCGCACGACCAGGGCGCGAAGCGCGTCGCGCTGAAGCTCGGCGCCGCCGGCTGCCTGGTGTCGGATTCGAACGGCGCGCGGCTGGTCGCGCCGCACCCGGTGACGCCGGTCGATGCGACCGGTGCCGGCGACTGCTTTGCCGGCGCGCTGCTGGCGCGGCTGTCGGCCGGCGACACGCTGGACCGCGCGGCGCGGCTGGCCAACGTGGCGGCGGCACTCAGCACGCGCGGCCATGGCGCGGTTGCACCGCTGCCGACGCTGGCCGAGGTGCTGACGGCCCTCGGCTGAGCCGGGCTCGCGACAGCCGTGGCGCTCAGGCGCCGTGCAGCATGCGCCGGCAACCGATCTCGATGAAGTCCCAGGCCTGGCCGTCGGCCAGCACCGACCAGCGCACCATCAGCGCCCCCAGGCCCACCAGCGTGTCGGGCGCGCGCACCTCGATGCGCACGACCGGCTTCTCGAACCGCTGCATCTCGTCATTCGAGACGGCGCGCACCGCGAACGGCACGCCCTCGGCCGGCGGCGGCGTGTCGACCACCGGCAGCGGCACGTGGCGCCCCTCGAACAGTCGGCGCTCGGCGTACTGCAGCATCGATTCGCCGAACGCATCGGCGGCCTGCCGCCACGCATTCACCAGCGCCTCCAGCGCATCGCGGGTGTCGGCATCGGGCACGGCCATGTAGTGGATGCCGGTCAGCAGGGCCGTCCGGCTTGGTGCCGGCCTGGGCACGCCATTCAACAACGGCGGCGTCGCGAACCGGCGGGTCCAGCGGTGCGGGCGGCCGGCGCGGGCCACGGTGACCTCTGAAGACTCCGGCACATGCCTGATCTGCGCCTGGTGGCGAGGAAGGTGCTTGAACTCGTGCTGAAACCGCCGCATGCCGAACTCCCGGGTGAGTCGGTCGGCGGCCTCGCGCCAACCCGCCCGCTGAGTAACCTCAGGCGGCGGGCAGTTCCAGTTCCGTTGTGCCCCGTGCTATTGAACTTCGCCGGCGCGCCGCAGTTCGTCGCACTGCGCGTGCTTCGCGAACTGCGGCTTCGCGCACTGCGCCTGCATGCAGTACAGCAGCGCGAAATTCACCCGCGAGCCGCAGGCGGCGCGCGGGTTGGTCGCATTCGCGACGATCGCATCGGCCGCGGGCTTCGCGGTGGCGGACGCGGCCGGTGCGCCGGCGTGCACCGTCGGTGCGGCCTCGACCGGTGCGACGGCCGCCGGTTCAGGCACCGGCGGGGCGGTCGCCGCGGCGGGCGCCGCCGGCGTGGCCTCGGGGCCGTCGTCGTCGGCCGCCTTGTCGGGCTCGGCCGGTGCCGCGCGCAGCGGCGCGGCCAGCGGCTGCAAGGCCACTGCCGGCACCGGCACCGGCGCCAGCTTGGGCGCACGCGGCCGCAGCGTCAGGTACAGCGCCGCGCCCGCCAACGCCGCCGCGCACAGCAGCACCAGCCAGGTGCCGCTGCGGCGCGGCGGCGCCACCGGCAATGGCGGCGGGTCGAAGCGCGACTGGAAGCGGGAGTCGCCGAAGCCGGGCTCGGCACGGCTGCCGCCCGGACTGCGCGTGGCGGGGCGGACCGGCGGCGCGAGCGCACGTTCGGCCGCGGCCGACAGCACCGGCGCCGCGGCGCGCGGCGACGCCGGGGCCGTCGTGGCGGCAGGGGCGGCCGCCGGCGGCGCCCACCCGAGGCAGCGGCGGAACTCGGCCACGCTGCGCAGGCGCTGCCGCGGGTCGACCGACAGCGCGCGGTCGATGCCCGACAGGAAGCGCGGGTCGTACGGCAACCCGGTCAGCGGCCGGTGCACGCGCGGCACCGCGGCGCCGAGCGCGGCCTGGCCGGTGACCGCCGCATGCAGCACGCTGGCGAGCGCCCGCAGGTCGCTCCATGCACCGGGCGGTGCCAGCGGCTTCTCGTCGGTGGCCGGCGGCGCGCTGGCCAGCAGCACCGGCACGCCGACCCCGCGCACGACGATCGCCTCGGCCGAGATGCCGCCGTGGTGGGCCTGCGCCGCATGCAGCAGGTCGACCGCATCGAGCACCGGCGTCAGCATCGCGCGCAGCCAGGCTTCGTCGGGCGCGCGCGGCAAGGCCTTCAGCGCCCCGGCCAGGTTCGGGCCCGGCACGAAATTCATCGCATAGTACGCAGTGCCGTTTTCTTCCCAGAAGCTTTGCACCCGGATCAGCGCCGAATGCTCGAAGCGGGCGAACAGTTTGGCGCGCTGCAGGAACTCGCGCCGGCCGGCCTCGAAGGCCGCGACATGGCCGCTGCGCCGCGGCACCACCTCGACGCCGTCGCCGCGTTGCGCGATCGCGGTGGGGAAATACTCCTTGATCGCGACCTGCCGCTGCAGCGACGAATCCAGCGCCAGGTAGACGACACCGGAATCGCCGCGGCCGAGCAGTTCGACGATGCGGAACCCGCCGACGCGCGCACCCGCCAGCAGCACGTCGCTGGCCGGCACGGTGTCGAACTGCGTGGTCGGGCCGAAGTCGGGTTTCTGGGGGGCGCGAGGCGTCGTCATGGTCAGAAATTCATCGCTGCGAAATCCGGCGGTGGGCACTCATTGGAGCCGAGCCCACGGGGTGGTCGGACGGTGGTTGTCATACATCGAGGGGGCGCGTGAGAAAAGTCACGCGCTCCAACGCGAAGGCATCGACGTGTTACCAACGGCGATCGACCCATCCCGCTGAAGCAGATGTTGCGCCAGCCATCGCGGTCAGGGATGGAGCTTTTCATGGCGGGCCAGCATCGCGACCAGCGTCGCGATGCGGCGCTCGCGGGTGTCGGGTTTCTTCGCGGTCTGCACGCGCCACAGCACCGCATAGCGGTTGCTGCTGTTCAGCGTGGCGAAGAAGGCGGCCGCGGCCGGCTCGGCATCGAACGCCGCCTGCAGGTCCGGCGGCACCGCGATCGTGCGCATCGAGTCGTAGGCCTGGTCCCAGCGGCCGTCGGCCTTCGCGCGATCGATCTCGCGCTGGCCGGCCGGCTGCATGCGGCCTTGCGCAGCGAGGGCCGCGACCTTCTCGCGGTTCACCTTCGACCACAGGCTGCGCGCTCGGCGCGGCGTGAAGCGCTGCAGCCAGTGGTGCGCGTCGAGACCCTTCTTCGGGCCGTCGATCCAGCCGTGGCACAGCGCCACTTCCAGCGCTTCGGCGTAGCTGACCGAGCCTTTCTCGGCGCCTGGGCGCGAGATCAGCAGCCACAGCCCGTCGGAACTCGCATGGTTCCTGGCGAGCCAGGCCTCCCAGCCGCGGACGGTCGCGAAGCGGCGCGCGCTGCTTTCGGGGGCTTCCCTGGTCTCCTGCGTCGCCTTGGTCATGACAGCTCCGAGACGGCGTGCGCCAGGCGCTCGATGTCGTCGTCATCGTTGTAGACCTGGGCGGCGACCCGCACGAACAGCCGATCGCCGCGCGAGATCACCGGCACCTCGATGCGGCGCTCGTCCAACAGCCAGTTCTTCAGCCGCAGCGCCACGGCGGCATCGCCGTGCGCCAGCCGCGCCGGCAATGGCAGCGTGACCATGCAACCGGTCATCGCATCCGGCGTCAGCCACGGCTGGCCCCACAACGACGCCAGCCGCAGCGCCGCGCGGCGCGCCAGCGCGTGCTTGTGCTCGTGCATCGCCGCCTCGCCGAGGAAACCGGTGATGAACTCGATGCCGTCAGGGGCGCACAGGAACGGCGTCGGGTCGCGCGTGCCGGTCCAGTCGAATTCCTGGTGCCAGCCGACGTCGAGGCCCCATGAGATCACCGGCGGGTGCAGCCCGTCGCGGCGGTCCGGCGCGGCCCACAGCAGGCCACAGCCGCGCGGCGCGAAGGCCCACTTGTGCAGGTTCGCGACGTACCAGTCGACGCCGAGCGCCAGGATGTCGAGCGGGATCGCGCCCGGCGCATGCGCCCCGTCGGCCAGCACCGGCACGCCGTGCGCACGGCACAGCGCCGCCAGGCGGGCGAGCGGCAGCACCAACGCGGTCTCGGACGTGACGTGGTCGAGGATCACCAGCCGCGTGCGGGCATTCAGCACCGGCTCGAGCAGGCGCTGCGGCAGCGTCTCGTCGGCCAGCGGGAACGGCAGCGCCAGCGTGACGACGCGGGCGCCGTGCTCGCGGGCGACGAAGGCGGCGGTGCGCGACACCGCGCCGTACGCATGGTCGAACAGCACGATCTCGTCGCCGGCCTGCAGCCGCAGCGAGCGCAGCACCGCATTGACGCCGGCGCTCGCGTTGTCGACGAACACCAGGTCATCGCCGCTGGCGCCGACGAAGGCCGCGACGCGCGCGGCCGCCGCGCGCACGCGGGTCGGCTCGGCGGGCGCCTGCGGCGCGAGGCTCATCAGCTCGCGCAGCAGGAAGCGCGCGGGATGGTGCTCGATCTGCTCGCGCAGGCGCTGCTGCGCATCGAGCACGCGGCGCGGCGTGACGCCGACGGTGCCATGGTTCAGGTAGGTGGCGTCGGGGTCGAGCCACCAGTGTTCGAGCATCTGTCGTCCGAAGCGCATGCCTTCCCCACACTCATCTCGAGGCGTCCATTGTGACCTCGGGGCATTGCGGCGCCTTCCACTACCCGGCCAAGACCCTGGGCGACAAGCAAGTCAAGCGCGAACTGCGCGCCTGGCTCGAGGCCTTGTCGCCCTCCGAGGCGCACATCGCGATGGCGCCACCCGCCGGCAACGCCATGGAAGCGGCCTTGCTGGTGGGCATTCCGGAAGACCAGGCCCGCCTGACGGACTGGGTGAGCCAGGTGGCGCACCTCGACCCAGCGACGTCGCATGTGACTCATCCGCGGATGATCTGCAGCGAAGAGGCCTTCACGGTGACCGAGCGGTCTCCTTTCTCCGGCGAGGCCGGTCACGATCTCCAGCAGCTGTCCCCGGGCCGCTATGAGGACAGGAACGGACTGGCGTTCGACCTGTACGGCAAACACCGAACCTGACGCGGGCGCCCCGTGGTCGTCGGCGACTCATCCGAGCGGCTCGGCCACGCGGTCGACCTCGTTGTCCGTGGTGGCGAACAGCAGCTCGAACAGCTGCAGCGTGCGCGGCGTCATGTGCTGCCGATCGGGGTGCTGCAGCTCATGGCACGCCGCCAGCACCTTCGCGTACACCGCCTCGTAGATGCGACGCACCGCACCGCTGCCGACGAACTCGCGGTCGTAGCCGGGCACGATGCCGATCAGCCGCCAGCCGAGCCGCTCGAAGGCCCGCTGCGTGTGCGGGATCTTCAGCGTCGCCATGCCGTAGACCAAGCCCATGCCGAGCGCGCGGCCGATGCGCTCGATCGCGGCAATGGCATGCAGGCCCAGTCCCGCGCCACGGTGCTCGGGTGCCACGACCGCCAGCCGGCCGTACAGCGCGAGCGCCTCGGGCTCGCGCTCGCACGCGATCATGCCGGCGATGCGCTCGCCGCACCTCACGATGACGACGATGGCGTTGCGGTCGGGCGCATCGGGCCCGTCGGCCAGCAGCACCTCGCGGTCGTAGAAGCCGCGGCGCAGGAAGCCGCTCGCGGCACCGACGCCGACGTCCGGGTACCAGCGGTCGAGGTGCGCGACCAGTGCGCCGATGTCGTCGCGCCGCAGCAGCTCGAAGCGGTAGCCGGCCGGCAGCGGCGACCCGGCGAGCACGCCGGCCAGCAGCGTGCGGTCGATGGGCGGCGCGCTCATTGGAGTACCTTCGTGCTGCGCACTCCGGTATTCGCCCTTGGGGCGGCCCGGCGCGTTCATGACGTAGCTCCCGCCGCGGCACGGCGGTAGCGGATCTCCAGCCGGCCGCTGCTGCGCGCGCCGGCCCGGACCGACACCGGGTACGCCAGCACCTCGCCGACCAGTCCGGCGTATTTGCCGCTGCCACCGACCAGCCGGCTGCGCCGCAGGCCGTAGCCGTCGAGCTCGGCCTCGTCGGCCTGCGTCTCGAACACGAAGCGGTCGCCGGCCGGATCGACCAGCACGCAGGTGCGGCGGCTCACGACGCCGGCACCGCGCAGGCCGATGCAGCGGCCGCTCGCGACGTGGAACGGCCCGGTGCCGCCGTCGACACGCGTGCGCGCCAGGCTCTCGACGACGACGATCGATTCGCGCTCGGGCTGGCCGGTCGCGATCACCTCGCGCCGGCTGACGCTGTAGTCGCCGAACGCGACCTGCAGCCCGTCGGCGTCATGCGCTGCCGCGAGCAGTGGCCCGCACGCCAGCATCGCGAGGATGAACCTTGATGATGCCTTCATCGCTCAGCCCTCCTTGCTGCAGTCGCGCACCGGCAGGCCCTTGTCGGCGGCGTACTTCTTCGCGGCCACGGCCATCATCGGGCCGAGCAGCGTGCGGTCCGACTCGTACCAGTCGGAGGTGTAGCGCCAGGCCGTGCCGTCCCAGCTGTGGATGCGGGCCCGGTGTGCGCCTTCGTGGTCGGCGCACGAGGTGTGCAGCGGCTGCAGCATGCCGTCGATGCCGAGCGTGCCGATGCGCGCGCCGTCGATCGCGAGGTTCTCGGCGCCCCAGCGCACCTGCTCGCCGGTCAGCGGCTGGCGGCCGTAGCGGCCCTGCGCCGTGCGCACCGCCTCGACCACCAGCAGCGCATTCAACAGCCCGCGGTTGTACAGCACCTGGCCGATCGCCGACGGGTCGCCGGCGCCCCTGCCGCGGCCGTACACGTAGCGGCGGATGTCGTCGTGCACGCGGCGCTGGTCGGCGCTGTGCTGCAGCGTCAGCGCGTGGTAGCCGGCCGCGGCCGCCTGCGACGGCAGCACGTCGGGTTCGGCACCCGCCCACCAGACGCCGTACATGCGGTCGCGCGGGTAGTTCACCGCGATGGCCTCGTTGATCGCGGTCGAGTTCATCACGCCCCAGCCCCAGATGAACACGTGGTCGGGACGGGTCTGTCGGATCTGCAGCCAGGCCGCCTTCTGCTCGATGCCGGGGTGGGCCACCGGGATCGCGACGAACTCGAAGCCGAACCGGTGCGACAGCGCCTGCAGCACCGGAATCGGCTCCTTGCCGTACGGCGAGTCGTGGTACAGCAGCGCGATCTTGCGACCGCGCAGCTTCGGCATGCCGCCCTCCCGCTCGGCCACGTGCTGCACCAGCATGTCGGCCGCGTCCCAGTAGGTGCCGAGCAGCGGGAAGTTCCACTTGAACACGCTGCCGTCGGTCGACTCCGAACGGCCATAGCCCATCGTGATCAGCGGGATCCTGTCGGCGGCCACCTTGTCGCCGAGCGCAAAGGTGATGCCGGTGGACAGCGGGTTGAAGCTGGTCGCGCCGGTCGGGCCCTTGCCCTTCAGGCGCTCGTAGCATTCGACGCCGCGGTCGGTGGAGTAGCCGGTCTCGCATTCTTCGTAGGTGATCTTCACGCCGCCGATGCCGCCGTCGCGCTCGTTGACGAGGTTCAGGTAGTCGACGAAACCGTTCGCCCACGGCACGCCGTTCGGCGCATAGGCGCCGGTGCGGAACACCAGCACCGGAAAGAATTGTTCGTTCGGGATCGCGGCCTGGCCGGGCAGCGCGGTGCAGGCGGCGACGGCAGCGGCGACGGTGGTCATCAGTTGCTTCAGCAAGGTGTTCATCGAGGGTCCTCAAGGCGGTTGACATGCCCCGGTCGGGACATGTCGCACAGCGTAGGAGGCGACCGCTCGCGGACTCGTCGCGCGGCGACGTTGCTTCGTCGCGCAGCGATGTTGCAAATGTTCGCGTAAGAGGCCGAGCGTATTTCGAGCGTGCCCGACGACTCTCGGGCTCAGGCCGGCAGCGGCTCGCGGCGCAGCGCCGCGGTCAGCGCGGACGGCGACTGGTAGCCGCATTGCAGCGCGGCCTGGTAGACCGGCATGCCGGCATCGAGGCAGCGGCGGGCGGCCGCGAGCCGGCGCCGCCGCACCAGCGCCATCGGGCTGACACCGAGCTCGGCGCGGCAACGCAACGCGAACTGCGGCGCGCTCAGGTGGACCTGCGCGGCGAGGTCGGCCACCGCCACCGGCTCGTCGAGGCGCTCGTCGATCCAGCGGTCGAGCGCCTCCCAGTCGATGCTGCGGCGCAGCCGCGGCCCGCCGAGCGGCGTGCTCGCGGCCAGGCTTGCGACCAGCAGCTCGATGGTCGCCGCCTGCGACGCCGCGTCGTCGGTATGCCGGCGGCTCGCGAGGTAGCGCATCAGGTGCGCGGTCGACGCATGCAACGAACGCAGCTGCCCGGCCAACGGCGCCAGCGCCGCGCGGTGCGCCGCCTCGCCGGAGCGCAGCACCAGGCAGGCGGCGTCGGCGCGCATCGTGCAGCGGCGCGGCTCGCCGGGCGGAACCACCAGTACGCGGCCGGCCTGCACCGCATGGCGGCGGCCTTTCAGCACCAGCTCCAGGCGGCCCTGCATGCCGAACACGACCTGGAAATGCTCGCTGGCGGGCAGCGTGCCGTCGTCGGCGCACAGGCTCAGCATCGAGACCGACGTCGAAACCGACGCGGGGGGTGGGACGGGACTCATTGACAGCAGCGCGGCGCCGGTTGAATATCGAACCCGGGTTCATGTCATGAATCCGGATTCATAGCTTAGGCGACCCGACCCGGTTGATCAACCCGCATGGCGTACCAGCGCACCCCCTATGTCGAGAGCAAGCGTGCCGAGGCGCGCGACCGCTTCATCGAGGCCGGGCTGACGCTGCTGTCGCAGGGGGGCTGGCGCGACGTGCAGATGTCGGCGGTGGCCGCGCTGGCCGGCTTGTCGACGGGATCGCTGTACCTGCATTTCCCGTCGAAGACGCAGCTGCTGCTGGAGCTGTACCGCGTGCAGGCCGGCAACGAGCTGGCGATCACGACCGCCATCGCCGCGCAGCCGGGCAGCGCGCGCGAGCGGCTCGCGGCCGCCATCGGCAGCTTCGCGCAGCGCGCGCTGAACGGCGGGCGGCTGTCGTATGCGCTGGTGCTGGAGCCGACCGATGCCGAGGTCGAGCAGCTGCGGTTGCAGTTCCACGCCGAGTTCATCGCGCTGTTCCAGAAGCTGCTCGACGAAGGCCAGGCGAGCGGCGAACTGCGCGTGGCCGATCCCCGCGTCGCGGCGGCCTGCGTGTTCGGCAGCATCACCGAATCGCTGCTGCACCCGCTGGGGATGGCGGCGCAGGCGGCGCGCGCGCCGGGCGAGGCGCGGCGCGGGCGCAAGGTCGATGCGTCGGCGCTGATCGGGCCGCTGGTGGACTTCTGCTTCCACGGCGCGGCGCCACGAACGCGGCGCCGCGGTTGAACGCGACCGCCGCGCGCTACTGCGCCAGGTACGCGTTGTTCGCCCCGTCCTTCACCGTGTCGCCGCGGTTGTTGATCACGTGCGTGATCTCGCCCTTGCCGCCCAGCGAGACGGTCGCCATGCGGGTGAACTTCACGCCGGCGGCGGTCGGCGATTCGATCGCGCTGCCCAGCTTGACCTGCGGGTTGGTCTGGAAGAAGCAGTAGATGCCGAGGCCGGTCGCCTGGTGGCTGGTGACCTGGCTGCCGAGCTTGTACGACGCATAGCCGTTGGCGCCGCCGTTCATCCACGCGGCCTGGTTCGGCACGTCGTACGGAATCTCGCTCTGGTAGAAGAACAGCTTGCCGCCGTTGCCGTTCCACACCGTCTGGTACTCGTGGAAGTGCTCGACGAACAAGCCGTAGAGCGTCACGTCCGCACCGTTGACGACCAGGCCGTTGCGCGTCGTGTTGACGGTCCAGCCCACGCCGTCGCCATGGTCGGCGCGCCAGATCCAGAAGTGGTCGCCCAGCACCTGGCGGCTGTGGATCACCAGGCTGGTGTCGGCCTTGCCCGGCCCGGCCCCGCCGACGCGGAAGAACAGGTCGTGCAGCGAGCTCGGGTTGGCCGCGTGGTCGGCCGTGCCGTTCGCGGTGCCCACCTCCAGCAGCGACGGCGAGTTCGCGGTGCCGGCATCGAACAGCAGCCCGGCGATCTTCACGCCGTCGACGTCGGCCACCTGCATCGCGGTGACGCCGCCGTCCGGGATCAGCGTCGCGAGACCGAGGCCCAGCACCACGGTGTTGGCCTTCGTGACCTTCAGCGTTTCCTTCAGGTGATACACGCCCGGCGTGAACAGCAGGTGCTTGCCGCCGGCCAGCGCGGCGTTCAGCGTGGCGGTGCTGTCGGCCGGCTTCGCGACGTAGAAGTCGGCGATCGGGACGGTCTGGCTCGCCGGCGCGTTGTTGTTGAGCCAGCTGACGCCGTGGCTGTTGCTGCGCACCGCCGGCACGACGACGGCGTAGCGGCCGTCGCTGCCGACCGTCAGGAACGGCTTCTCGCGCACCGACGGCGTCTGCGCCACCGTGGTGTGCGGCGGGTTCGGCCAGGCGTCGCCGGCCGGCGCGTTGTCGCTGCCGACGAACACCATGTTCCACACGCCGCCGCTCCAGCTGCCGAACTGCGCGTTGCGCGACATCCATTGCTGCTGGCTGCCCGAGCCGGTGTTGCCGTCGATCTTGCTGTCGGCGATGAAGCCGCCGCTGGACCAGCCGCCGCCCGGGTCGAGCGTCATGCTGCCCTTGACGTGCATGCGGCGGAACGGCGCGGCCTGCGCGACCGCCCACAGCAGCGATTCGCCGTTCTGCGGTGCGACCGACAGGTTCTCGGCGCCGCGCCAGAAGTTCTGCGTCGCATTGCCGTTGAACCACGCGGCGTCGACCTGCGTGCGGCCGTTGATCGTCACGTCGTCCGGCGACGCGCCGAGGCCGAGCACCTGCGTGTAGAAGCCGACGTTGACGTTGACCTTGTAGGTGCCCGGCTTGAACGCGAGGGCATAGCGCTCGGTGCCGAACTGGTTGGTCTGCTGCGTCGCGAAGACCGCATCGACCTTGGCCTGCAGCGTGGCCTGCGGCGTCGACGGATCGAACACCAGCACGTTCGGGCCGAGGTCGGGCGTCGCGCCGGTGTCGGGGACCGGGCCCGGTGCCGGGGCGGGCGCCGGTGCGGGCGAAGGCGCTGGTGCCGGGGCCGGTGATGGAGCCGGTGCGGGGCTGGGTGCCGGGCTCGGCGCGGGCGCCGGTGCGGGCGAAGGACTCGGCGCAGGGGCAGGCGCAGGCGAAGGACTCGGCGCAGGTGCTGGGGCGGGGCTCGGCGCAGGCGCCGGAGAAGGCGCCGACGAACTCGGCGGGCTGCCGGCCGGCGCGTCGTCGTGGCCGCCACCGCAGGCGGCCACGGCCAGCGCGGAAGCGAACATCGCCGCAAGAAGCGCGGCACGCGACGCGGTGCGCGGGTGGGTGAAATCGTCGGGCTGCATGGCGCTCTCTTCCTGTTACACGGAACCGTTTCCGTTCCATGACGCAGAAAGCGTGCCTTTGTCACGACCCGCGCTGCCGCGGAAGATCTGACGATTCCTGCATCGTCACCCGCGGTGCGCGATGGATCGCATGCCGCAAGACGATGGGCGCGCGCACGGCGCGTCCATCGTGTAAGCAGCCATTACGTGCGAACGCTCACAGGCGCGGCTCGCCGTTGTCGTTGACGACCACGGTGCGGCCCGGCGGCGCGGTCATCTGCACGTGGTGCTCTACACCGCGGAACTGGTAGGCCACGTCCCAGTATTCCGGACGGCCTTGCGCCGGCACCGCGGCGCAGCGCTGCACGTCCTGCGTCGCGACGCTGCGGCCGTCGCGGCCGACGTTGGCGCCGATCACCGCACCGGCCACCGCGCCGCCGACGGTCGCGATGTCGCGGCCCGAGCCGCTGCCGACCTGGTGGCCGAGGATGCCGCCGACGATCCCGCCGATCACCGCGCCGCCGACGTTCGGGTCGCCGCGCTCGTTCTTCACGACCTGCTCGCGCTCGACCCAGCAGCGCTGCGTCGGCGCGGCATAGACCGCGTGCACCGCCGTCACCGGGGCTTCGAAGATGCGCTCCTGCGGGCGGCGGCGCCAGTCGTAGACCGGGGCCGGCGGCGGCGCGTAGCGGCCTTCGTCATAGCGGGCCGCGGGGTGCAGCGCGCGCACCGACGACAGCCGGTCGTTCAGGCCCATCGAGCGCAGGTCGGGGTAGCGCCCGGGGCGCAGGATCACGCAGCGGCCGCTGAAGTCGGCGTGTTCGCAGGCCTCCCAGCGCTCACCGAGCACGATGACCGACGACGCGCGGTCGTTGAAGCCGAAGCGGTCGAAGTTGACGACGTCGCGCTCGGTGCTGAACGCGCGGCCCTGGAAGCCCTCGCGTTCGAAGAAGGTGATCTGCCCGTCCATCGGCGGCGGCGCGTAGCGGCCTTCGTCATGGCGGCGGTCGCGATCGACCGGGCGGGCCGACGACAGCTTGTCGTTCATGCGCATCGCGCCGAGCGACGCATAGCTGCCGGGGCGCAGGATGAAGCACTGGCCGCCGTATTCGACGTGCTCGCAGACCTCCCACGGCTCGCCGCGCACCACGACCGACGAGACGCGGTCGTTGAAGCCAATGCGGGTGAAATCGTTCAACGGGTCGCGGGCGGCGAAGCTGCGCCCGCCGAAGTTGTCGTGCTCGTAGAAGGTGGCCTCGGCCGACGCGGCGCCGGCCCCGGCCAGCGCACACAGCGCGAGGAAGAACTTCAAGACAGCTTTCATGGAGATTTCATCCTTGGTGGTCGGCATGTGGTGTTCACAACGCGGCCGGCCCGACATCCGACGACCGCGGCGAGGCGCGACAAGCCGTGCTTTACATCCTGACACGCAAGCGGCCGTCCATCCGGAACCGGTGTGCGAGGCCCACCGGGTTGACGGCCTCGTCGCGGTACAGGCGAAAGGCCACGTACTGCTCCGACGGCGCGAGCCAGCGCTCCTTCTGCGCATCGAGCAGGCGCCAGCTGCCGTCCAGGTAGAGCTCGGCCCAGTTGTGATACTCCTCGGCGCGCGGCGCGGCACTGCCTTCGGTGACGTAGCCGCCCACCATGCGCGCCGGAATGCCGTTCGCGCGCGCCAGCGCCACCGCGAGGAAGGCGTATTCGGTGCAATCGCCGCGCCCCTGGCGCAAGGCCTGCAGCGCCCCCAGGTCGTCGGCGACGTAGCCGGCGTATTGCAGGCGGGTGCGCACCGATTCGTAGATCGCCTGTGCGGTCTCGATGGCCGTCGCGCGCTTCAGCGCGAGCGCGGCCTCGCGGATGCGCGCATCGTCGACCTCGATGTAGCGCTCGGACCGCAGCCACGGGCGCGGGTCGTCCAGCGCAGACGGCAGCGGCGCACGGCGCATCGCCACCTCGAAGCCGAGCGCCAGCACCTTGGTCCCCCAGGGCGCCACCGGCGGCAGCGCCAGCTTCAGCAGCGTGTGGCCGAGCGGGTCTCCCACCTGCTCGTGCGCCAGCGCGCAGGTCACGCGCAGCAGTTTCTGCGCCGGGCCGTCGGCCAGCGGCGCGTACAGCCACAGCACCTGGTCCTGCAGCACATCGCCACCCGGGTTGGTCAGCGTGATCGCGAAGCGCAGTTGCCGATCGAGCGCCGGCTCGGCAGCGAGGGCGCGCGCCGGCACCGCGGCGGCAAGCCACGCCAGCACCGCGCGGCGGGACGCGCTCACAGTCCGCACGCCGGCTGCTTCGGCCCGCGCGCCTGGGCGGTCCACACCTGCTGCTGCTGCTTCATCTGCTTCGCGTACGCGTCGGCACCGTCGGCGTACACCAGCAGCGGCAACGGGGCCAGCGCGTTGCGCAAGGCCAGCAGGTCGCCGACCGGCATCTCCGGCGGCGCCACCAGCACGACGGCCGCGACGGCACGGTCCCTCGTCGTCTTGCGCTGTGTCGCCAATGCCTTCCGGACGGTCGCCACGCCCGCATCGGCGATCACCTGCACCTGGGGCAACGCGGCCTGCAGGCGCGCCTGGTCCGGCACGGCCAGCACCAGGTTGGCGTCGAAGTGACTTTCCAGCCACAACTGCGGCGCACTGAGTCGCGGCACCTCGTCGGCCAGCGCGTTGCGCGACAGCACCGGCCGCCCGGCGGCCCGCCAGGCCGGCATGCCGCCCTGCAGCACGCGCACGTCGCGAAAGCCCTGCGTCTTCAGCCTCGCGCAGGCCACGTACAACTCGCGCTCGGCCCGTCCATCGCCCATCAGCACCAGCGTCTTTCCCTTCAGGAACGGCTTGCCGGACAGCTGGTCGGCACTCAGCTGCAGCGCGCCGTCGACGGTCGCCAGTTCGCGTTCGGGGCTGCTGCGCACGTCGAGCAGCAGGGGCTGCCCCTGCCCGGCCAGGCGAACCCACTGGTCGACGCCGAGGCGGCACGCCAGGTCGGGTTTCGGTTCAGCCGCGCCGCGCCATGCATCGCCCGGCCCGGTGAAATCGTCGCGGCGGCAGACACCGGTGGACGGCGCGACGTTCTTCAGCGCGTCGGGCAGCACCGAGCCCGGGCGCACCGTCTGCGGCAGCGCCGACCCGGCGGCCAGCAGCAACGCGATCGCGACCCAGCGCGTCATGGCGCACTCGCCCCGGGGAAGGGCGCCGATGCCGCAGGGGCCGCGCTGGCCGCGTCGGCCGGTGCGCCGGCAGCACCGTCTGCGCGCAGCAACAGATCCGCCGGGTAGGTGAAGACCCAGTCGCTGTACTTCTGCTTGCCGCGAAATGCCATGTCGTCCGCGTCGAAGTGGTCCTGCTTGATCGGTTGCCGCTGCGACAGCGAGTACACGCCGACGATGCGCCCGCCCACGCGCATCAGTCCCCACTCGGGCCGGCCCGTCATCGGGTCCACGAACACCTTGCGCAGGTAGCGGCGCAGGCCCGGGCTGCGCTTGTCGCGCAGCAGGTCGTCCAGCTCGGCGGGGTACTCGCGCCGCCCGCCCGCGAGCTGCGTCTCGTGGTAGCGGCCGATGGCGCGCCGGAACTGCTGGCCGATGCCCAGCAGCTCGCGCTCCTTGTCGCGCTGCACCGCGGTGCTGTAGACCTCGGCAGCCGCGGTCAGCCCGATGCCGAGGAACGCCACCACCAGCAGCACCCACAGGTAGGCGAAGCCATCGAGTCGGCGGGCCCTAGAGCGTCTCATACGGCCTGCCATCGTGCGCCGCACCGGCGGCACCGCTCTTCACGTCGGCGATGCCGGTCTGTTCGCTGTCCTTGGGCGGCACCAGGATCCAGCTGCGATCCGAATCGGTCACCGGGTCGGTCGGCACCGCACGCAGGTATTTCTGGTCGACCAGGTCCTGCAGCGTCTCGGGGTAGCGGCCTTTGTCGGCGTAGTACTTGTCGAGCGTGGTGCGCAGCACCTGCAGGTTCTCCTTCAGCACCACGTCCTTCGACTTGTCGAGCGAGCCGAAGTAGCGTGGCAGCGCGATCGCCAGCAGCAGCGCGACGATCGCCATCACGACCAGCATCTCGATCAGCGTGAAGCCGCGGCGCACGGGGGTCACCATTGCTCGTACGGCACGCCGTTCAGGCCCTGCCGCGTCGATCTGGAATGCACGTCGAACACGTCCTCGCCCTCGGCCGGATCGTCCGGCGGCGAGGCATAGCTGCGCAGCGCCCAGGTCTCGGCCGGCTTCAGCGAGGCGTCGGCCGCCATCGGGTCGCGCGGCAGCGTGCGCAGGAAGTAGATGTTCTGCTTCGTCGGGCTGCGCTGGTCGGGCACGCCGTCGACCAGGTCGTCCAGCGTCTTCGGATAGCCGCTTTCGCCCAGCTTCTGCACCAGCCGGCCCTGGTCGGACGCGCGCTTGTAGGCATCCAGCGCCTCGCGGATCTGCAGCAGCGCGCTGCGCAGCTCGCGCTCCTTGTCGCGCTGCACCGCGACCTGCGCCATCGGCACGGCCACCATCACCAGCACGCCCATGATGGCCAGCGTCATCATCAGCTCGACGAAGGTGAAGCCGGCGGCGCGCCTGCGGGTCACGGCAGCACCTTCACCAGTTGCTCCGGGGGAAGCGCCAGCGGCATGGCCGGGGCCGGTTCGGGCGTGGCCGACAGCAGCTGCAGCTTGCCGCTGCCGGCCTTCAGCGCCTTGAAGGACACCAGCAGCACGTTGCCCGAGCCGTTGACGCCGGCATCGCTGCCGGACGGGTTCTGGCGAACCATCGACACGAAGAGCTTGCCCTGCGCGGGATCGGAGCGCTGGTTGAACAGCGTCGCGCCGCCGGCCTGCTTGAAGAAATCGCCCTCCTGCGCCTGCACCAGCTGCAACAGCTGCGGGTCGAAGCCGAGCAGCAGCGGCAGCCCGCGCAGCGGCCCCTGGCTCGACAGCCGCAGCACCGCGGTGAACTGCTCGCCGACCTTGACCTGCGCCGGCAGCTGCCAGCTCAGCGAGACGGCGCCGGGCACGGTGGCGGCCGGGGGCGGCGCGGCAGCCACGGCGGCCACCGCCGGCGCCACGCCCGGCGGCGCTGGTGTCGCCCCCGCGGCCGGCACCGGCTGGCCCACCCGCGGCACCGCCGCCGCGGCCGCCTTCTCGGGCTCCACCGCCTCGAGCCGCAACGACGGCGCGCCGATGCTGCTCTCGGTCCCCGAATCGAACTCGGCGGAGACCAGGTCGGGCCGGCGGATCGAGCGCACGATGTGCGGCGTGATCGACAGCAGCACCTCGCTGCGCTGCTTGTCGTCCTTCTGGCTGCCGAACAGCCGCCCCAGCACCGGCAACTCGCCGAGCGCCGGCACCTTGTTGGCGGTGGACCGATCCTCGTCGTTGATCAGTCCGGCCAGGATCTGGGTCTCGCCGTCCTTCAGCCGCAGCACGGTGTTGGCACCGCGCGTGCCGATCTGGTACGACAGCGATCCCGACTTGCTCAGCACCTCGCGCACCAGGCTCGAGACCTCGAGGTTCACCTTGATCGCCACCTCCTCGTCGAGGTAGATGGTGGGCTCGACCTCCAGCTTCAGGCCGACGTCGACGTAGTTCACCGACTCCGACACGAAGCCGGTCGAGGTGGAGGTGGTGGTGATCACCGGCACGCGATCGCCGATCAGGATCTTCGCCTTCTCCTTGTTGCGCACGCGGATGCGCGGGTTGGCGAGGATGTTCCCGTCGGTGTCCTCCTTGCGCGCGTTGATCAGCATGCTGCCGACCGAGGCCTGGATGGTGTTGCGGTTGATGTTGCGCAACTCGTTGAGCGTCCACGGCTCGGTGGCCATGTTCAGCGGCGACAGCGTCAGCTGGCTCGGCCACTGCACGCCGAGCTCGAGCAGCCGGGTGCGCTTGACCTCGAGCACCTCGACGTCGAGCATCACCTCCGGGTCGCTCAGGTCCTGCAGCGCCACGATGCGCTCGGCCATGCGGATCGCCTCGGGCGTGTCGCGCATCATGATGATGCCCAGCCGCTCGTCGATCACCAGGTCCTTGGTCTTCACCAGCGTCTTGATCGCGCCCGACACCGCCTTCACGTCGGCATTGGTCAGGTAGAAGCTGCGCACCGCGAGCGTCTGGTAGTCCTTCAGCTTCTGCGGCGTGCTCGGGTAGATCAGCAGCGCGTTGTCGCTCAGCACCTTCTGCTCCAGCTGGTTGGTCACCAGCAGCAGGCGCACCGCGTCCTCGATCGAGGTGTTCTTCACCAGGATGCTGGCCTTCAGGTCGGGACGGAGGTCCTTGTCGAACAGGAAGTTCAGGCCCGACACCTTGGCGATCACGTCGAACACCGACTTCAGCGGCGCGTCGCGGAACTCCAGCGTGATCGGCTTGCGGTAGGCCGCGGCGAGGCGCGTCTCGGGCTTGACCAGCCTGCCGCGCGCCTCGTCGACGCGCGCCTTCAGGTTCAGCGCATCCTTCTGGTTGGGGTTCTCGGCCAGCACCGGCCGGATCTTCTCGAGCGCGAGGTCCAGGTCGGCCGCCGCGCCCTTCTTCAGCAGCACCTCGCCTTCGGCGACGGCCTGGCGGTGGCGGCGTTCGGTCAGCAGCGCGTCCAGGCCCTGGCGCGCCATCGCGTTGTCGGGCTCGATGGCCTGCACCTGGCGGTAGGCTTTCTCGGCATCGGTGAGCCGACCCTCGCGGCGCGCCGCCTCGCCGGCCAGCACCTGGCGGTTGACAAGCGACGCGCGCTGCGTCGCGAGGCCGATGCGGTATTCGGCGTTGGCAGGTTCCAGCCGCACCGCCTCCTGCAACTTGGCCAGGCCCTCGGTCGTCTTGCCGGCGGCCAGCAACGCGTTGCCGTCGCGGTAGGCCTGCGGCGCCGCGCAGCCGCTCAGCAGCAGCACCAGCACCAGCAACGCCGCCCGTGGATCAAACCATCTCATCTCGTGTCTCTCGGTTCGCTTCCCCCGACGTCCAGGGTCTGCTTCTGGTTCAGCGGCGTGTAGACCAGCGTCAGCGTACCGCCCTGCAGGCTTTCCACCTTGTAGTTCTGGGCCACGGTGTCGCCGACGCGCACGACCAGGTTCTGGTCGTTGTATTGCAGGAACACCGCGAGTTCGCCGGCGTCGTCGTAGCGGCCGAGCACGCGGAACGGCAGCGGCGGCGCCTGCGGCGGCGGTGGCGGAGGCGGTGGTGTCACGGCCACCGGCGCGGCGACGACGGGTGCCGGTGGCGGCGTCCAGCGCGTCGCGCCGAAGATCGTGTCGGTCTCGCCCGGTGCCCCGGCGCCTTCACGGGGACGGATGCGCAGCACCTCGGCGTTGCGCGACGCGGCGGCCCGCACCGGCGCAGGCGAAGACGCCGCGGCAGCCGGCGCGCGCGCTGCGGCCGTGCGCGTGCGCTCGGCCAGCTCGACCCCACCGCTGGCCGGCGCCGGCGCGAACCAGGCGGCCAGCAGCGTCGATCCCAGGCCCAGGCCGAGCAGGCTGCGCGTGAGAACGGGCTTCATCGCACCGGCTCCGGCAGGCGCGTCAGCAGCACCCATTGCAAGCGCACCTCGACGTCGGTCGACTCGATGCGTGCGCGCTTGAACTGCACGCTCTCCAGCGCCAGCGTCTTGTGCGACTGCAAGGCCGATTGCATCAGCTTCAGCACCGTCGGCGCATCGCCCTTCACCGGCAAGCTCATGCGGTAGCGCATGAAACCGCCCTGCAGGTCGGGTTGCGCGCGGTAGTCGCCGCGCGCCAGCACGAGGCGCAGGTCCTCGGCCTCGTTCAGCAGGTCCTGCACGACCGTCGGGATGTCGTCGTGCGGCAGCAGGTAGTCGTCGAACGCCTTCAGGCGCGCGCGACCGTCGCGCTCGCCGGGGACGACCGGCGCCGCCGCCGGTTCAGCGGCGCGTCGGGCCAGGCGTTCGGCCAGCTGGGCCTGCGCCTGTTGCGCGGCAACGCTCTGCTGCCGGCCGACGACCGCCGCGGCGATGCCGAGAACGGCCGCCAGCACCGGCACGATGCCCAGGCGCCCACCGTGCCGCATGAAGGCACGCACGATGCGGCGCAGCTCCCAGGCCAGCATCGCACCGACGAGGCTCAGTCGTTCCATGCGGCCTCCAGCGTGAAGCGATAAGGCCGCTCGGGCGTCGTGTCGTCGATCTCGTGGCGCGTGAGGTAGGCGCCGGTGAACGGTTTGCGCGACGACACGAAGGCGACGTAGCGCGCCATCTCGGCGCCGGTGCGGGCTTCGCCGGTGATCTTGATGCCGGCACCCGCACCTGCATTCGCACCGGGCGCCGCACCGAGCACGTCGACACCGAGCACCGCAACGCGGATGTCGCGCGGCGGCTGCAGCGCCTGCAGCAGCGCCGACACCGGCAGGTTCATCTCGCGGATCGCGGCATTCACCGCCGGCACCCGCGCCTGTTCGTCCCGGCTGAGCGCGGCCGGCACCG
Organism: Rhizobacter sp. SG703; assembly: GCF_012275445.1. GTDB lineage: Bacteria > Pseudomonadota > Gammaproteobacteria > Burkholderiales > Burkholderiaceae_C > Rhizobacter. The sequence continues at coordinate 227,760 of NZ_JAAZQK010000007.1, forward strand.
CCGGCACGCTGCGCACTTGTGCCGCATCCAGTTGCTGCTGCAAGCCGTTGACGCGCTGCACCGCCTGCCAAGCCTGCAGCGACAGGCCGCCGGCCACCAGCAGCATCGCGGCCGCCACGGCCCAGCGCAGCCGCGTGACCGGTGCCTCGGGCGGCACGGCGTCGATGGCCAGGCGCTGCGTCGCGGCCAGCCCCGCCAGCTGGAGCGCGCGCGACATGGCGCGCGCCTGCAGAGGCAGGTCGACGGGGTTCAGCCCGGCCACCGCCTGGGCGGGCGATTCGGGTGCCGGCGCCAGGTCCAGCACCGCGAGTTCGGTGACCGCGGCCAGGCGCGGATCGCGCAGGCGCACGCGCTGCCACAGGCCTTCCAACTCCGCCACGCCGCCTTCGCGCAACGTGACGTCCGCCAACCGCCACGCGCCTTGTGCCAGCACCACCTGGCCCTGGTCGAGCACCGCCAGCGCCGCGCGGCCGCGCGGCGCCACCGTCCACGCGGTCACGCTGGTCGGCAGCACCGACGCGAGGCGCGCCCGGCTGCGCCCGGCCAGCGCGCGCAGCGCATCGAGCAGCAGCGCCGGATAGGCCACCGCGAGCCGCGGCTGCGCAAAGGCTGCATCGTCGAGCCGCAGCGTGTCGGGGGCCTGCACCTCGTGCCCGGCCTGCAGCAACTGGCCGCGCGCGAACGCCTCGGCCCGGCCGGCATCCTGCAGCGCCGCGCTCCACGGCACCGACGCGACCGCCAGCCACTTGTCGGCGACCACGGCACGCAACCGGGCCGCACCGGTCTCCACCTGCACGCGCTCCAGCGCGGCACACACGCCCGCCAGCGTCGCGTCGGCCCCCACCGGGGCGATCGACAGCGCCGACGCGCTGTCGGGCACCCACTGCCCGCGCGCCATCACGCCCCATTCGACGCGCAGCGCGCCGATCGCGACCACCAACGTGGCATCAGCCGGCGACACGGGCCACCTCCTCGAGCGTGGTCTCGCCGCGCGCCACCCATTGCCACGCCGCCTGCTGCAAGGGCTGCAGCCCGGCCTGCGCGGCGCGCTCCTTCAGCGCCGAGATGGGCGCCTTGCCGGCGATCAGCTCGCGCAGCCCGTCGTCCAGCAGCAGCACTTCGGCGACCGCCTTGCGGCCCTTGTAGCCGGCTCCGCGGCAGTGACCGCAGCCCTGTCCCGCCTTGAAGCGCCAGCCCTGCACCTGCCCGGCCGTCAGGCCGGCGGCCTCGATCTCGTGCAGCGCCGGCTGCACCTCGACCGCGCAGTGCGGGCAGTTGATGCGCAGCAGCCGCTGCGCGACGATGCCGTTCAGCGCCGCCGCGAAACTGTAGGCGTCGACGCCCATGTGCAGGAAGCGGCCCAGCACGTCGAACACGTTGTTCGCATGCACCGTCGTGAAGACCAGGTGGCCGGTCAGCGCGGCCTGCACCGCGATCTGCGCGGTCTCGCCGTCGCGGATCTCGCCGACCATGATCTTGTCCGGATCGTGGCGCAGGATCGACCGCAGCCCGCGCGCAAACGTCAGGCCCTTCTTCTCGTTGACGGGGATCTGCAGCACCCGCGGCAACCGGTACTCCACCGGGTCCTCGATGGTGACGATCTTGTCGCGGCCGGTGTGGATCTCGGTGATCGCGGCATACAGCGTGGTGGTCTTGCCGGAGCCGGTCGGCCCGGTCACCAGCAGCATGCCGTGCGGGCGCGCCGCCAGGCGGCGGATGCCGGCCATCGTCAGCGCATCCAGGCCCAGGTGGTCCAGGCGCAGCGACTTGGCCTGCTCGGTCAGCGACTGCCGGTCGAGCAGGCGCAGCACCGCGTCCTCGCCGAAGATGTTGGGCATCACCGAGACGCGGAAGTCGATCTCCCGGTCGTTCACGCGCACCTTGAAGCGCCCGTCCTGCGGGATGCGGCGTTCGGCGATGTCGAGCTCGGCCATCACCTTGATGCGCGAGATCACCTGCTCGGCCATCTCCTGGCCTTGCACCTGGGTCAGCGGCACCAGCACGCCGTCGATGCGGCACAGCACGTGCAGGCAGCCGGCATCGCATTCGAGGTGGATGTCGCTCGCCTGCAGCTTCAGCGCGTCGTAGAGCGTCGAGTTGACCAGCTTGACCACCGGGCTCGCGTCGTCGCCGATGCTGGCCAGCGTGATCACCGCGGCCACTTCTTCGTCGCCGGCGGCACCGGCACCGCCGTGGAAGCCGTCCATCGCGCGCAGCTGGCGCTCCTGCTGGGCGAGGCACGCCTGCAGGTCGTCGGGGTGGGCGATCGCGACGCGCGGCGCGGCACCGGCCAGCCCGTGGCGGCGCAGCGCCCAGTCCTCGGCGGCACCGTCGAACGGGTCGCTCAGCACCAGGTGCGGCACGCGCGCTTCATCGGTGGCCAGCAGCACGCCGCGCTGCAGGCAATCGGCGTACGGGATGCGCTCGAATTGCGGGCGCATCGCGTGCAGCTCGCGCATGCCGAGCACCGGGTAGCCGAAGCGTTCGCCGAGCGCGGCCATCAGCAGCTCGGGCGGCCAGCCGGCCAGCTGCTGCAGCGCCTGCACCAGCGAGCGCTCCTCGCGCGCGGCCAGCGCGCGCGCCGCATCGATCAGTGCCGGCGTCACCTCGGGCACCAGCGGCGGCTGCGGGCCGGTCATTGCAGGCTCCCCGCTAGTTCGAAGATCGGCATGTACATCAGCACGACGACGGTGCCGATCACGATGCCGATCACGCTCATCAGGATCGGCTCGAGCAGCCGCGAGGCCCAGTCGACCCAGCGCGCGAAATCCTCGTCCTGGAAGCGCGCGGTGCGCTCCAGCATCTCGGCCAGCTGGCCGGAGCGCTCGCCGACCTTGATCAGCGATTCGGCCACCGGGCTCGCCAGGCCCGCCGCCAGCAGCGCCACCGACAGGCTCTGGCCCTGCTCGACCGCCTGGCGCGCCTGCGCCAGCCGCGCCTGCTGGCGCGCACCGAGCAGGCCGTCGACCATGCCCATCGCACGCGACAGCGAGATGCCCGATGCCAGCAGCAGCCCCACCGCGCGGTAGAAGCGCGCCAATCGGAATTCTTCGGCCTTGCCGGCGAACCACGGCAACCGCAACACCTGCTCCAGCAGCCAGGCCCGCCCACGCGCGCGGCTGACGCCCCAGCCGAACACCGCCCCCGCCACCATGAAGCCCGCCAGCGCGAGCTGCCAGTGCGCGTGGATCACCTGCCCGAAGCCGAGCAGCACGCCCGACATCCACGGCAGCGGCCGGCCCGACGACTCGTACACCGCGCTGAACCTGGGCACCACGTAGCCGAGCAGGAACAGCGTGACGAAGCCGCCCACCACCAGCAGCATCACCGGGTAGATGGCGGCCGAAATGAGTTTCTTGCGGATGGTGTCGAACTGCAGCTGGTAGGCGATGAAGCGCGACAGCGCGCGCGGCAGGTCGCCGGTGCGCTCGGCCGCCCGCACCGTCGCCACGTACACCTCGGGAAAGTGGCGCGGCGTGCGCGCCAGCACGTCGGAGAAGTTCTTGCCTTCGCTCAGGCCCAGCAGCATCTCGGCCAGCACCGCCCGCACCGGCGGCTGGCGCTCCTTGGCGTGCAGCGTCTGCAGCGCCTCGTTCAGGTTCAGGCCGGCGTCGAGCAGGGCCAGCAATTCCTGGCTGAACAGCAGCAGCGGGAAATGCGCACCGGCGGCCGAGGCCGAGGCGGCCGCGACATCGAGCCCGGTCTCGATCGCCAGCACCCGCAGTCCGCGCGCGACGACGCGGCGCACCGCCTCGTGCTCGGAGACGTCGGCGTACTCCAGCGTCTGCGCGCGGCCGTCGGCGCCCTGCACGCGCAGGCGCAGGCGCGTGACGGGCGCCGCCGCTCCCACGGGGCTGGGACGATCCGGGACTTGCATGGCGGAACCCTGGTGCTCAGCGGTACGAGATGTCGGCCGCGTCGCCATCCCCGCCGGGCTGGCCGTCCTTGCCGTTGGACAGCAGGTCGAAATCCCCCCCTTGGCCGGGCGAGCGGTAGACGTACGGCGTGCCCCAGGGGTCGGGCGGCACGGCCTTCTGCAGGTAGGGGCCGGTCCACTTCGGCTCGTCGTTCGGCTTGACGACCAGCGCGTTCAGGCCCTGCTCGGTGGTCGGATAGTGGCCGGTGTCGAGCCGGTAGGCGTCGAGCGCGCGGCCCAGGCCCTCGATCTGTGCCTTGGCGGCGCCGCGCTCCGACTTGCCCAGCTGTGCGAAATAGCGCGGCCCGACATAGGCGGCAAGCAGGCCGATGATGACGATCACCACCAGCAGTTCCAGCAACGTGAACCCGCGCCGGTGCGACGCTGGCCGCAGTCCTCCACACTTTCTGACAGCTCTTCTCATTCTGGAAACCTCGAACCTCACCAGCCGGCAGTCTAGTGGGGAACTGCCTGCTTTCCGCACGGCAGCGGTGTTGGAGTCTTCACGCTGCGGCAGGACATCAAGGGCTCAGCAAGGCCAGGAACTGGTCGGAGTCGAAACCGTCTTTCATGTGGCGTCCGCGCACCACCAGGTAAGGCGTGCCGGTACCGCCGAAGCGGGTGAAATCCTGCACGCAGGCCGGGCTCACGCTCATGTTGCATTCGGTGAACGCGAAGCCGTTCTGGCTCAGCCATCCCTTGGCCTGCGCGCAGTAGACGCACTCGGTGGTCGAGTACATGAGCACCTCGTCGGCGCGCACGCCGGCGGCGAGGGCGTGGATCTTGTCGGCATCCAGGTCGCCGCTGCCGGCGGCGCCGAACGGCTGCATGCGGAACAGCGCGATCGCGATGGCGGGCACGATCAGCCAGCGCGCCCAAGCCAGGCCGCCGAGCAGTCGGCGGGCGAGGAAGAACAGCAGCAAACCGCCGAGGACATAGCCGGCCGCCTTGCCGCTGCGGTAGGCGGTGCTGCCGGAGTCCACCGCATGGCAAACGGCCGGCAGCAGGAGGATGGCGGCCGAAGCCGTGCGTGCGAGTCGATGTGTCATTCGATGGATCCTGCTTTCAATCTCTCCATGGTGCAGACCACCATTCACCTGGTTGCCCACCCATGCCCATGACGCCGCCATGCACCTCAGCGCTGGATCGTCACGCTCCAGACCGCCCAGCCCTTGATGCTGTTGGGCGGATTCAACAACAGCCGTGGCGCCAGGAAGGTGACGGTGTCGGCCGGCTTGGCGGTCTCGTTGGTGCCGATCGCGCCGATCTGGATCTGGTTGTCCGGTGCGGTGAAGCCGCTGGGCATGCCGCTCAGGATCGCCTGCACGCCGGTGACCGGTGCGCCGCTGTTGGAGAACTCGACCTTGATCACGTACTCGTAGCTCTTGGCCGCCAGCTGGCGGATGCTGACCAGCGAGTAGCCGCAGACGTGGATGTCCGGCGAACTGGTGCCGCTCGCGTTGTCGCCGCGGTCGGCATTGGTCACGTTCACCGGCCGGCCGACCAGCCCGATGTAGTTCGGGTCGTTCGACACCGCCGCGCCGAGCACCACCTGGTAGGTCTGCGCGCCGTCGAGCACGCAGTCGTCGCGCCCGGTGACGGTGGCGGTCTGCGCGCTGTTCCAGTTGGCCGGGGTGAAGGTGAACGACGGCGGGCTCACCGTGCCCTCGCGCGGGTTGTTCGACGCCACCGGGATCACGACGTCGGCCGCTGGCTGCCTGCCGAGCTTGACGGTGAAGGTCCTGGCGGTGCCGGTCTCGTTGGTGGCGAGGTTGTCGCCGGCCACCGTGATGACGCCGGTCTGCGCGGCCGGGGCGATCACCACCGAGCCGGCCGCATAGGCCCGGCCGATGCCCTTGGCGTCGTAGATCGCGGCATGCACGTAGTAGGTGCCGGTGGGCAGGCCCGTCACGTCCCACGCGTAGGTGCCCGATTGCGTGCCGGCCACCTGGCGCAGCCCGTCGACGATCAGCGTGCCGCCAAAGCCGGTCTTGCTGGTGCCGTAGTACAGCGCGATGGTCGGCTCGATGTTCGGGTCGGTGCCTTCCCAGCGCAGCGTCACCAGCTTGCGGTTGTCGACCAGCGTCGGCTGGACTGCGGTGGCCGGCGCCGTCACCTGGATGCTCGGATCCTGGTAGGGGCCGGTGCTCACATACAGCACGCTCGGTGCCGACCAAGCGCTGGCGGTGTCCCGCGGGTCGACCGCGCGCACGCGCCACCAGTGCGTGGTCTTGTCGGCCAGCGCCACCGGCACGATCCAGCCGGCGTTGGACGAGCTGCCGTCGATCACCTTGCTGGACAACGCGGCGTCGCGGTAGACCTCGAACTGGTAGCCGACGGCTTCGCCTTCCGGGTCGAGCACCGGGTTGGCTTCCAGGCTGGGCTGCAGGCTCGGCGTCCACGCGCCGTTGCCGGGGTTGCGCACCGTGGGCGCGGGCGGGGCTTCGTTGACGGCGCTGAACAGGAAGTCGCCGCCGGCCCAGGCCGATTCGGCGCGGCCGTCCTGCGCCTTGACGCGCCAGTAGTAGTGCTTGTTCTCGACCAGGTTGGCGGCCGGCCAGCTGGTGACCGCACCGGCACTCTGGATCACCTGACCCGAGCTGCGCTTGTCGCCGGAATCGAAGGTGTTGACGGTGTCGATCTCGAACACGTAGGTCAGCAGGTCGTTCTCGGCATCGCTGCTGTTCTGGATGCCCAGCAGCGTCGGCGAGACGGCGCTCTGGCTGCCGGGCAGCGGGCTCTGGATGACCGGCACCGACGGCGCGGTGTTGCCGGTGTTGACCAGGAACGGCCGCGCGAGGCTGGCCGTCTGCGCGCCCAGCGCGTCCCGTGCGGTGACGCGCCAGTAGTACGTGACGTGGTTGGACAGCGGCACGGCCACCGTCCAGCTGCTGGTGCCGCCGGCATCGCCCGGCAGGTCGGCCCCTTGCGTCACCAGCTCGGTCAGCGCGGCATTGCGGTAGACCGCCACCGCGTAGGTCAGCGCATCGCCATCCTTGTCGGCGCTGTTGGTCCAGCTCAGCACCGGCTGCAGCAGCGAGACCTCGGCATTCGGCGACGGGCTGGTCAGGTTGAAGCTGTCGGGCGCGTCGTTGAACAGGTTGACGAAGAAGCGGCCGTTGACCCAGGTGCTGTACATCTGCGTGCCGTCGTAGGCCCGCGCGCGCCACCAGTACGTGGTGTTGTCGTTCAGGTCGGCGGCCGGTTGCCAGCGGGTCGGCTGCGGCACGCTGCCGCCGCCGTTGCCGGGCAGCGGCGGCGCCTTGGCCACCAGCGCGCTCTCGACCAGCTGCGTCATCGCCTCGTCGCGGTACAGCTCGAACTGCAGCTGCGTGCTCGGGTCGGCCGGGTTGGTGGAGGCCTGCACCGCGAGGCTCGGCCGCAGGCTCGTCACCTGGCCGCCGGAGGCCGGCGTGTCGATGGTCGGCGTGCCGGGGCCGGGCGGCGGCGTGCTCGATTCGACCTTGATGCGCGCCGAGCGCGTGCCGGACAGCGTGCCGTCGTTGGCGGTGTAGGTGATCAGGTAGGTGCCGGCCGAGCCCTTGGGCGGGGTCCAGTCGAACAGCGCGCGCGCCAGCGTCGGCGCCTGCGGGTCGGCGGCCTGCGGCAGCAGGCGGGCGCCGGCCGGCAGCGGCGCGGCGCTGATCAGCAGCGGCAGGCCGGCGGCGCTGCTGGCCTCGACCAGGAAGGACACCTGCTGCTCTTCCTTGACCGTGTGGTCGGGGATGAACTGCAGCTGCGGCGGCGTGGCCGTGGGCAGCGGCGCCTTGAACTCGGTGTCGTAGCTCCCGGTGGTGTTGACGTCGAAGATGTTGACCCAGTACTCCCAGCGCTTGGCCTCGAGGTTGCGGGTCTTCGACAGCCAGGCGTTCTCGGGCAGCAGCTGCTTCGCGTCGGAGCGCTGCACCTGGCCCAGCGCCTTGGTGCCGTTGAACGGGTCGGGCAGCTTCAGCCAGGCGAAGCCCGAGGTGGCCGGGAACGTGATGCGGTAGCTCGCGTTGCCTGCCGGGTTGGTGCCGGCCGTCATCTGCGCGACGGCGCTGCGGTCGGTGACCAGCGTGTCGGGGCCGTCGGATTCGTAGATGCGCACGACGTCGCCGTCCTGCGCCAGGAAGTCGCGCACCATGTCGCGCCCCGGCAGGTCGACGCGCACGTCGCGGATCAGCAGGTGCGCGTTGGTGGCCTGCAGCAGCGAGGTCAGCGTGCCGCCCAGCTCGTCGGCATGGCTGAACTTGGCGGTGAACTCGGTGAACTTGCCGGCCAGCGTGGTCTCGAGCAGCCAGCGCCCGGTCTTGCTGGTGCCGGCGGCGATGTCGCCGAAGTTCAGCAGCAGCGTGTTCTGCGCCGGCGCGTCGTTGACGTAGCTGCCGGTCAGCGTGAAGTTGATCAGCAGGCCCTGGTTGTTCTCGACGATCTTCGGCTGCGCCGAATCGATCTTCAGGTTCTTCGCGGCGGCATAGCCGTTGTTCTTGACGCGCACGCCCAGCGTGGCCGGCTCGACCGCCTCGATCTCGGGGGTCAGCGGGTCGTCGCCGATCACGTCCTGCTGCAGGAAGTAGTCGAGCGTGAGCAGCGGCAGCGGCTTGACGGTGATGACGTCGGGCGAGATCTCGAGCACCGTGTCTTCGCCGCCGAAGCGGTACTTGAGGGTCGCGCCGACGAGGTACTTCTTGCCGAGCGGGCTGTTGCCGGCCGAGCCGGGCGCCGGGATCAGCAGCCAGTTGATGACGCTGGTGGTCTTGGGGTTGACGGTGCCGCTGCCGTCGACGTCGCCGATGTTCTGCTTGCCGGACAGGCGGATGAAGAACTTCGCCGAGGTGTCGTTCGGGTTGTCGGTGATGGCCACCGGCGTGCCGGCCTCGTCGGTGACCTTGACCACCACCGAGACGTTCTCGATCACGCCGCTGTCGGTGGTGTTGTTGATCTTCATCTCGGCGTCGAAGGCCTGGCGCTCGAGCGTGAGCTCCTGCTTGATCTCGATCTTGACGCGGGCGCAGACGGTTTCCTGGGCCAGGGCGGCGACCGGCAGCAGCAACGCGGCGGCAGCCGCGAGCCAGGCGGCGAGGCGGCGCGGCAGGGGGGCGGTGGTGGTGTGGTCCATCGTCGGTCGCTCAGTCAAGCAATTCCTGTGGCGTGACCCCGTGTTTGTTGGCGGTCGTCAGCGAGGCCCCATGGCGCACGAGGAGGTCGACGACCTCGGCAGACTCGTTGAAGGCTGCCGTCCAGAGCGGCGTATTGCCATTCGGATCGCGCGGCTCGATGGTCGCTCGACGTGCGATCAACAGCCCTGCCGCGTCAGGCCGGTTCTCCTGCGCCGCAAAATGCAGCGGCGACCAGCCGATGTCGTTGACAGCGTCGGGGTTCGCACCGCGGTCCAGCAGGACCTGCATCAACGGGATGTTGCCGAGGAAGGCAGCCCGTGTGAGCGGGGTGTTGCCGTCCAGGTCCAGGACGTCGACCGCCTCACCTGCATCGAGGGCCCGCACGGCCGCAGCCACGTCGCCGAGCTCCACGGCCATCAGCAAGGGGCTGGACTTCAGCGTGTGCCTACCGGTTTTCTTCGTCATGGCTTCTCGTGCTTGTGCGATCGGTTTTCATGCGGATCCTCCAGGTGGTACTTGTTCGGATCGTTCATGTGATCGTTGAAATCCTTCTGGCTCATGCCCTTGGCTTCCGCGGCTTCCTTCTCGCGCCAATGTTCGTGGCCCGGCTTGTGACCCCGGTCCGGCGTACCGTCGATGGGCTTGCCGGTGTGCGGATCGCGGGGGCGCCCGTCCTTGGTTCTCTTGGCCGCCTTGTCGATCGCGTCGCGTACCCACTTGCGGATGTAGGGGCGGCGCAGGCAGCCGTTGTGGACGAGTTCTCCATCCTCGCCGACGAAGTAGGTGTGGGCATTCGCGACCTCGATGTTGAATGCCGGCAACAGCTTCTGTTCGGTCCGGACGTCGACGATGGTCGCAGTTGTCTCGCCATCGCCGCCGTCCCCCTTCAACAGCAGCTTCCCCCCCCGCTTCAGCATCACCGCATCGCGCCAGCCTTCCGTCGTCCGGAATGGATGGCTGTCGGTCGCCGTCATCTGCTGCCCGTTGTCGAGGACCAGATGGACGAGCGTGCGCGGCATGTGGTTCGTCAGGAGGTCGGTCACCCGCTGGTAGCTCAGGCGTTCATCGCCTGCCGCGGCGAGCGTGTTCTCCTGCCATTCGGAGAACGCGAGCACTTCGTCGCCCACTCGCAGCTCGCTGATCGGGCGCAACTGCGACTTCCCTTGCACCGCATCCGATTCCGAGGCGCCCGCGGGTCGGACATGGACCAGCGTGTCGCCGGGGAAGCTGTTGAGCGCGCAAGGCAGGCGATCCCAGAGTTTCTTGCCGTACTTCCAGATCTTCTTGGCGGCCCAGCCCAGCCCGAGCGTCAGCGCGCAATCCTTGGCGCATTCCTTGACGGTGTCCGCCACGTCATTGCATTCGCCCGTCAGGATCTTCTCGCCCGTGTCCAGCAGCGCGCACTCGGCCGTGCAGGCCGCGATCATCTCGGCGGCACCTTCCACGGCGGCCACCACGGCAGGAAGGATCTCGCCGGTGGGATCGGTCAGGTTGAGAGGGTTGGCCTCGACATAGCGGTAGCGGTTGTCACCGCCCGCGAGGCCGATCGGATCCTGCGTGATGTAGCGTCCGGTCGAGGGGTCGTAGTAACGCCGGTAGTTGTAGTGAAGGCCGGTCTCCGGATCCTCCACCTGCCCCGGCAGGCGCAGCACTGACACGATGGTCGGGCGCTCCGGGGTCGCGGCCGGAGTCGTGATGGTGGCCTTGCCGAAGGCGTTGTAGCTGGCAGCCCATACGACGTTTCCGGCGCGGTCGGTTGCCTGGATCGGCGTGCCCAGCTGGTCGTGGTGATAGTAGGCGACGGTGTCCGATCCGTTGCTGTTTCGGGCCTTGACGAACAGCATGCCCGTCGTGAACTCGGCGTCGGGACGTGGGCCGTACTGCGCGATCAGGGCCGGTGCGCCGAGCACCGTGACGCTGCCGTCGCCCGCCAGCGCGATGTCCTGCTGGCTCTCGGCGATCAGGCCTTCGTCCGCGTAGAGGTAGTAACTCCGCCTGGCGGGGTTCATTGCCACACCGTCGCGCGTGCGGTACTGCTCGCGCCACGCACGGCGGTCCATCGGGTCGTATCCATAGCGGGCGACCAGGCGTCCCGCGCCGTCCCTGACCTCGCTCAGGCGGTTCTGTGCGTCGTGCACGAACTGCGTCACCACACCGCCCGACTCCGCGACCTGGGTCAGGTTTCCTGCGTCGTCATAGTCGTAGTTCGTGGCATTGGCACCGGTGCCGCGCTGCAGCAGCCGATTGTTCTTGTCGTAGGTCCAGGCACCGTTCACCTGGCTGTGCGCAATGCGGTTGCCCACGGCATCGAGCGTGAAGTTCTCGGTCTCGGTCCCGAAGGCACTGCCGGCATCGGTCGACGTCTGGGTCAGGCGGGTCTCGTCGTCATAGGCATGCGAGCTGTTGCGGGTCGTGCTGACGCCGTCGACAGTGTCCGTGCGACTGCTGCTCTTGAGTTCCTGCACCTTGCCGAACGTGTTGGCCACGCTCAGGATCGTCTGCTGGCCTGGGGTCTTCACCTTCAGGCCTTCGAGCTGCAGCAGGCCATCGAGCGTTCGCTCCTGGACACTGCCGCCCGGCAGCGTCACCTTCGCCGGTGCGATCCACTTGAACTCGTTGACGCTGATGCTGCCTTCCCCGGGAATGGTCACGTCCTGCAACTCGGCATGCCCGCTGTAGGCATAGCCGATGTCCGTTCCGTCCGGCCACGTCAGCCGCGTCTTGTAGCCCGCGGCGCTGTACGCATAGCCATAGCTCAGCGTGTAGGTGCCACCGTCTGGCGTCGGGTAGCTGACGGTCTGGGCGGTGAGCCGGCTGTCGTCGTCGAAGGTGGACGACGACGCGGTGTTCTGCTGGCCCACGGGACGCGTGAGGTCGGTGTCCGTCCACCCCTTAAGGTTGTCCGAATCGTCCCAGGTGTAGTGGGTTCTGCGCACCTGCACGCCCGCCGCATTGAACTGGCCGACATCGGTCAGCCGGTTCACGGCGTCGTATTCGTAGGTGGCCTTGTTGCCGTTCGGATCGACCCGTTCGGCCAGGTTGCCCGCGTCGTCGTAGTTCAGCACGCTCGTCTGTCCGAGCGGCAGGATCTCCTTGACGACCTGATCGTTGCGGTCGTATTCAAAGCGGCTCGTGTTGCCCTTGGCATCCGTGATCTGCAGCAGGTTGCCCCGAACGTCGTACTGGGCATGCGTCTTGTTGCCGAGGCTGTCGGTCGTGGTGGTCAACCGCCCGATCACGTCGTAGTCATAGAAGCGCGTCTTGCCGTTGGAATCGGTATCGCTCTTCACCTGTCCACGGACGTCGTACTCGGTCGCGCTGACAAGGCCTTCGGTCCCGGCAGTGCCGGGGTTCAGGACCGTCCCGCTGGTCGGCCGTTCGCGCGCGTCGTAGCGCACCCGTTGCGTGAAGGTCGGGTACTTGACTTCGGTGGGATCCTCCAGCGATCCGATCTGGCCCGCCTGCGATCCGTCGGCAATGCGGTAGCTGAACTGCGTCGCGTTGCCCAGCGGGTCGGTGTGCCGGGTCAACCGCAGCAGGTTGTCAAACTCGTAGGCCGTGGTTCGGCCGTCTTCATCGGTGGTGCGGATCGGCAAGCCTTGCGCGTCGTACTGGATCTTGTATTCGCCGCTGACCGGGCTGGTGAACTGCGTCACACGGCTCATGCTGTCGTAGGCCCGCCGAGCCACCTTGCCTCGGCCGTCGGTCTCGCTCAACGGATTGCCCAGCTTGTCGTACGAAAGGGCGATCACACGGGCCAGCGCGTCGGTGACCTTGACCAGATTGCCGTCCGGATCCAGCTCGAAACTCGTCGCATGGCCTCTCGGATCGGTGTACGAGATCAGGCGGCCCGCGCGGTCGTAGACGTATTGGTGAACATGCCCCTCTGCGTCGGTGATCTTCTTGAGCAATCCCCGCGCATCGAACTCCGACTGCCACACGGCGTCCGCCGTCACGACCCCGTTTGCCTCCGTACGGCCCTTGCGCGTCGTGCGGATTGCCTGGCCGAGGGCATTGCGCTCGTACTCGATCACGGTTTCCTGCGAGGTGCCGACGGCCTCCGTCAGCTTGAGCAGGTTGCCTCGCACGTCGCGCAAATAAGCCGTCCTGACGCCGGCCTCATCGACGTTCTCGGTGACGGCCAGATTCAACGCCGAGTAGCTGTACTTACGGCTGGTGCCGTCGGGATTGAGCACCTCCACCGGCTGGTCGAACTCGTTGCGCGTGGTGCGCGTCGTGAAGCCGCGCGCATTCGTCACCGTCTCGGCGCGCGCTCCGGTGTCGTAGCGCACTTCGACATCGACCTGCCCGTTGTACAACCGCCGCACCAGCTTGCCCACGCGGTTCTGCGTGATGTCCTCGACGCGCCGGCCGGCTGGCGTTTCCGGCCCGGTGATCTTGCTGACGAACTGCTTGTTGGCGTCGTCGTAGTCGAACTCGTAGTCGGTCACCCCGCCGTCCGGCGCGGTGCGCTTCTTCACCGTCTCGCCCGCATAGAGCAGCGTCTCGGCATGCCCTTCCTGGTCGGTGATCTTGACGATGTGGTTGCCGATGTCGTACTCGTACTTCACCACGTTGCCGCGCACGTCGGTCACCTGCACCAGCCGGTTGCGCTCGTCGTAGGCGTACTTCACCGAGCGCGCGGGCAGGTCCTGAGCCAAGCCGGCCACCGGGTAGTCGCGCACCTCGGTGATCAGCTCGCCGGTGTAGTGCAGCGTCAGCAGCACCCGCCCTGCCGCATCCACCACGCCGCGCAGCGTGCCGCCCGCATCGCGCACCAGCCACACCGCGTTGTCATTGCGATCGCCGTAGGCCACCACCTGGCCCTGCGTGTTGTAGTCGATCCACGCGCCGCTGCGGTCGATCCAGCGGTAGCCCTTGTCGTTGGCCACCGGCGCCGGCGCGACCTGCCCGCTCGCCAGCTGTGCCACCGATGCCGGCGCCTGCTGGCGCACCGCGCGCTTCTCCAGCACCGTGCGGTTGTTGAACGAGTAGCGCCCGTTGTCGCCCAGGTGCAGCTCGTTGATGCGGCGAATGCCCTCCATCGACACCGCACCGCTCGCACCGCTGCTGCCTGCGCACAGGCTCGCGTAGTCGACGCTGACGCGCATGCCCGGCGCGTAGTCGCTGCCGGCTTCCGGCATCACGCGGTTGAACGGCGTGCTGCGCAGCGGGATCAGCGGCCCGGCGTCGCGCAGGCCCGTGCTGACCTCGATCACCGCGGAGTAGGTGGGCTGCCAGTCCTCGTCGACCCACACCCAGCAGCCCTCGCCACCGCCGCCGCTCATGCTGACCGAACCCGCGCTGCGCGGCGCCGGCGTGTCCAGCACCACGCCGGATCCGTCGCTGTTGCCCGAGGCCAGACTGCCGCTCGAATCCTGCGTCTGGCTGCCGGTCAGGTTGCTCCAGCTCTGCGACAGGCTCTCCCATTGCGGGTTGAACTTCCACTCCTGCCCGTTCCACGAGCGCGTCCAGCGCACCGGCCCGGCCGTGCTGCGCAGTTCCAGGTCTTGCGCGTTCAGGTTGGCGTAGCCGTTCGGCGAGGTCACCACCAGGCCGTTGCGGCTGTCCTCGGCCTGCGCCGGTGCCAGCGCCGCCAGCGCAAGCCACGCCCCCAGGGCGAACGAGAGGTTGCGGCTCAATCGCATTGCGTTCCACCCTTGGGAATAAACACGCACTTCTTGCCCTTCATCTTGATCGGCGTGCTGGCACCGGCGCCACCCCAGCCGCCGCCACCCCCACCGCCGCCCCCGCCGCCACCACCCCCGCCCCCGCCACCACCACCGGCCGGGCACGAGCTGTTGCTGACGGAGAACCACGACATCGCCGAGCCGCAGCTGGACTGCTGCCCGTTCGCGCACTGGAACTTGCACGCCACCGAGAACTGGCTGCTGTAGCTGTAGCACCCGCCCCCGCTCGCCGCGCCGCTGCTCGCCGCCACATCGAGCGGCTGCAACGCCACCACGCGGTACGGGATCGTCACGCGCTGCTTTGCTTCCAGCGAGGTCGGCACGTCGACCAGGAACTCGTAGCGGAAGAAGGCGTCGCTGGCCGGCAGGGTGCGCACCACGCTGTCGGCGCGCACCAGCCCGAAGTTGGTCAGGCTCAGCTCGCCGTAGTACACGTCGCCGGCGTTCATCTTCGGCAGGTTCACGCTCGCCGGCTGCAGCACCACCACGGCGGCCGGCACGTCGGTCTCGAAGGTCGCGTTCAGCGTGATGTCGTAGCGGTCCTGGATGGTGATCTCGCGCACGCTCCACTCGACCGTGATCAGGTTGTAGTCGAGGAAGACCGACTGGTTGAACGTGATGCCCGGCTTGACGATCAGCCGCCCACCGATCTCCTGGTGGTTGGCCGCCGTCGCGCGGAACTTGTAGCGGCCCGCCGGCAGGTTCTGGAACAGCGCCTCGCCGACCGCATCGGTCAGCAGTTCCTGCGTCACCGTCACCACGTCCTCGTTCTGCACCGCGATGCGCGCCCCCGCCAGGCCCGGGATCAGGTGGCCCTGCTTGTCGACGGTGGCGGTGTAGAGGTCGGCCGCCTTGAACAGCACGTTGCCCTGTCCGCTCTGCGTGACGCTCGCGTAGACGTTCAGCGATTGCGTCGCGACGTTGTCGCCCTGCACGTTCAGCCGGAACTCGTACACACCCTCGGCCAGCGTGGACGGCGGCGTGAACGCGACGTCGACCGAGCGCTTGTCGCCCACCGCCATCGTGCCGTCGGCGCGGCTGGCGATCGACACCCAGGCCGGTGCCGCGGAGCCATCGGGCTTCGTCAGCGTGAAGCGCAGGTTCAGCGCCTCCTGCAGGCCCTTGTTCTCGACCAGCACCGATTCGGTCTCGCTGCCGCCCTGCGCCAGCCCGGTCTCGACGAAGCTCGGGCTCGCGGTCAGGAACGGCTTGGCCTCGGACAGCGTGTAGTTCACCGTCACCTGCCCGATCGGCGTGAGCGGGTGCTCGTCGCTGACCACGTTGAAGATCAGCGAGCCGCTCGGTTGCGCGTCGTTGTTGGCGACGAAGCTGACCGGCACGTTCAGCCGCTGGCGCTCGGCGAGCGTCACCGGCGCCGGCAGCTGCACCGTGATGCCCGCCGGCAGCTGGCCGGTCGGCTGGCTGGCCGCATCCAGCGTCAGCCGCAGGTTGGCCGCCGAGGTGCCCGGCCCGGCCTGCGCGAAGAACGGGATGCTGAACGCGTAGCTGCGCGGCACGTCCAGCTTGTACGGCGTCGGGCCGACGGTCACGCGGTTGATCGTGAAGGCCTTCTGCTCCGGCCGGTCGGTGATCTCCGGGTGCACCGCCGACACCTTGTACAGCCCGGAGTCGGTCAGCGTCGGCTTGAAGACGTAGGCGAACTGCCCGCCGCCGTCGGTCAGCACGCTGAACACGCGCTCGAAGCCCTGCTGGTTCAGCACCAGCTTCAGGCGCGTGTTGGGCAGCGGCACGTTGCCTCGGCGGTCGAGCGCGCGGCCGGTGATGGTGATGTCCTGGTCGCCGAACGAGCTGATCGGGTTGACGTCGGTCACCTCGCCGTAATAGGCGGTGTCGAGCAGCGACACGCCCTTCTCGGTGCCGCGCCCGGCGATGCTGACTTCGTCGTCCTGGCCGGTGTGGTAGCGCAGCTTGTCGACCTCCAGCCGCACCGCGATGTTGTTCGGGCTGCCGGCCGGCACGTTCAGGCTGAAGCTGTCCGAGGTGTAGCTCGAACCCGCCGCGATGCGCGCCACCGTGAGCCCGTTGGTCAGCGTCAGCACGTTGGCACCGAGTGCCTGCTTGTAGGCCTGCGTCGCCAGCACGTTGCCGTCGCCGTCGACGATCTTGAAGCGCAGTTCGGACGAGTCGTTGTTGCCGCCGTTGGTGGCGGTCAGCAGCTCGACGTCGACCTCGCTGGTGTTCTCGATCGTCAGGCGCAGCTTGCCGGTGCCGCCGCGGGTGAACTCCTCGGTCGCCATGCCGACGACCAGGCTGCCGTCGACGACGTCCAGGCCCTCGTTGCGGCTCAGCTTGACCACCTCGCCATCCTCCGGCGCGATCTCGACGCCCACCTGGCCGGCCGCCAGCGACGGCATGTCGCCGTAGCCGCCGACGATCACCGGCACCAGGCGCGTCTCGTTGGCGGCCAGCGTGAACGGCTCGGACCGGTGGTCCTTGAACTGCGTCGAATCCTTGTTGACCGGCACGCGCACCACGGCACGCACGCCCGCCAGCACGCCGGCCGAGGTGTTGGCCACCTGCACCTGCAGCTTGTTCATCACGCCGCGCTTGAGCGGCAGCCCGCCGGCCAGCTGCGTGCCCACCGCCGGCAGCAGCACGACACGCGGCAGCTCGACGCCATTGGCATCGACCGTCGCCACCGTGTAGCGGCGCTCGCCGCTGGTGTAGCCGGTGTCGGTGAAGCGTGTCGCCGTGGTCGGGCTGGAGGTGAGGCGCACGCGGCTCGCCTCCGGGCCCACGTAGACGTGGTAGCCGGCGACGCCGCCGTTCGGCGCAGTCCAGCTCAGCACCGGCAGCTCGTTGCCCAGTTGCTCCACCTTCAGGTCGCGCACCGGCAGCAGGCTGGCGTTCAGGTAGGCCGAGTTCGAGATCGCCGATTCGTTGCCGGCCGCATCGACCGCGGTCACCACATAGGCGCCTTGCGACGGCGACGGGCTGGTGTCGTAGGTCACCGGGTTCTTGATGCGCGTCTTCAGCGGCACCAGGCCCTCGATGCTGCCGATGCTGGTGCCCGACGCGCGGTACAGGTTGTAGTAGTCGACCGTGCTGGAGAGCGGCGGCTGCCAGCTGGCATAGATGCCCTGGCCGGTGAGCTGCAACGCGAGGTTCTGCGGCGCGCCCGGCGCGGTCGCGCTGGTCACCACCTCGACCGCGGCGCTCTGGCCCGACACCGACTCCTGGCCGTTGGACTGCCGCACCGACGCCACGGCGTAGCGGTACGTGCCGTCCTGCGGCGTCTGGTCGATCAGGTCGACCCCGCCGGCGCGCACCAGCGGCTGCAGCTCGGCCTGGCCCGGGCCCTGGCGGTACAGCTGGTAGCTGGCCGCGCCGTCGACCGCCTGCCAGTTCAGCTTGACCTTGCCACCCGGCTGCGCCTTGGCCGCGAAGCCGAACGGCACGTTCAGCGGCGGCAGGTTGCCCTGGTAGACCTGGAAGCGGTTGAAGGCCGTGACCTTGTTCGACACGTTGTCCAGGTCGTCGATGGCCTGGCTGCTGAAGACCAGCGTCTCCGGCCCGGCCTGGCCACCGTCCGACGGCAGCGTGAACGAGGCCTGCCAGGTGGTGGCATTGACCTGCGTCAGCGCTCCCACCGCGATCGGCGAGCGCACCGGGCCCGACAGCAGGTAGCTGACTTGCGGCGTCGCGCCGTTCTTCGGTGTCTTGCTGAAGCTGAAGCTCGCCTGCAGCACCGGTGCGCCGTCGTTCTTGATCGGCGACGACGGCGTCAGCACGATGCCCGACAGCGCCGGGCCTTCGGTGTCGATGCGCAGCGTCGCGCCGGCATCGACGTCGGTGCCGCGGTTGCCGACCAGGTCGCGTGCCGAGAACAGCGCATTGGCGACGCCCGACGCGGTGTTGGCGTCGACGACGATGCTGCCCGCGTAGGTCCTGTCGCCGGTCTTCGCCAGCTCCACCGGCAGCGGCGTGCCGCCCTGCGGCACGATCGACAGGTACGGCGTGGCCTGCAAGGCCTCGGTGACGGTGACGACCAGGTTGACCCGGCCCTGCCCGATGCGGCCGGTGGCGGCATCGACCTTGCCGAGCGGCGTGTAGACGATGGAGACGGCCTTCGGCGCGGTGCTGTCGGACAGCGCCTGCACCTGGTTGGTCGGCAGCGACGGCGTGCCGGCGGCATTCACCGCGACGACGCGGTAGTACCAGGTGCCGTCCTGCACCGGCAGGTCGTCGACCGTGGTCGCCGTCAGCAGGCCGGCATTCACCTTGACCGCCTCGCCGATGCCGGTGAAGGCGTTGGCGGCACGGTACAGGTCGTAGCCGGTCGCGTTCGGGTCGGTGGAGCGCGTCCACGACAGGCGCACCTTGCCCTGCGGCTGCGCGAGCGCCGTCAGGTTGGCCGGGCTGGCCGGCACGGTGACGTCCAGCGTCACGAGCAAGGCCGCGGAGGGCGCGCTGGTGCCCCACTGATCGGTCGCGGTCGCGCGGATCTGGTTGCTGCCGGCGACCAGCGTCAGCGGGCCGCTGAAGCGCCCGTCGCTGCCGGCGACGATCGCGGCACCGGCCGGCTGGCCGTTGAGCGCGAGCTGCACGCTGGCGCCCGCGGCGGCCGTGCCGCTGACGACGGCATCGGCGCTGCGCGTGGTGCTGCCGCTGGCCGGGCTGGCAAGCTGCGGTGCGTCGGGCACCGCATGCGCCACGGTCACGCTGTAGCTGGTCGTGCTGACATTGCCCACCGAATCGGTGGCGCGCAGGCTCAGTGTGTGCGCGCCGTTGGCGACGTCGGCCAGGCTGAACGGCACGCTGTAGCTGCCCGAGCCGCTGGCGGTGCCGACCACCGCGCCGTCGAGCAGCAGCTCGATGCGCGAGATGCCGCTGCGGTCGCTGGCGCTGAAGGTGATGGTGGTGTTGCGCGCGAAGCTCGCGCCATTGGCGAGCGCGCTGCCGCCGGCCGCGACGGCGGCCAGCTGCGGGCCTTCGAGGTCGGGCTGGACCGGTGCGCGCGACAGCGTCACCGCGCGGCCCAGCTCGGCGCTGCGGCCGGCCTGGTCGAGCGCGACGACGCGGAAGCTGTGGCTGCCGTCGGTGCTGGTGTCGGTGTTCCAGGCGTAGGTGTAGGGGGTGGCGGTGCGCGTCGCGACGAGCTGCTCGTCGAGGTAGAAGCGCACGCTGGCCACGCCGGAAGCATCGCTCGCGCTGGCCTCGACGGTGATGGGGCCGCTGACGATGCTGCCCGGGGCCGGGTTGTTGATCGACAACACCGGCGCCTGCGTGTCGACCAGCACGCCGCCCGACAGCGAGGCGCTGGTCACGGTGCCCGCCGCGTTGCGGAACTGGACGCTGACCGGCTTCTGGCCGTCGCCGTCCGACAGCGTGAAGTCGACGGTCGCGCGGCCGTTGACCAACGGTTGGAACAGGGTGCCGGCGAAGGCGGTGCCTTCGGCGATGCGGAATTCGGTGGCGTTGATGCAGGCCACGTCGAACGTGATGGTGCGGCCTTCGTAGAACGGCAGCGGGCTCGCGAGCCGCACCGACGGTGCGATCAGCGGCGCGAGCGCCAGCGGGTTGGCGTAGTTGACGCCGGCGGACACCGCGTCGCCCTGGCCCTGCGGATTGCCCGCCGCGTCCTTCGGGCCGCTCGGGTGGCCCCACCAGTTGCCGGTGGCCTGGATCAGCGTGGCCGGCGTGCGGTTCAGGATCGCCTGCGTGGTGTTGCCGGCGAATTGCGTGCTGCCGATGACGGGCGCGCTGTTGCCGTCGGCGTCCAGGCCGATCGCGTTGCGCAGGAAGCTGGACCCGGTGATGGCCGGCGAGGCGCCGTCGAGCAGGCGCAGGCCGGTCGTGCCGTCCATCACCTGCAGGTACTCGAGGCCGGGGTTGAAGCCGCGCAGCGTCACCGCCGCGCCGGCCTCGCCACCGCCCGCGTAACGCAGTGTCCAGTCGCTCAGCGACAGGGCACCGAAGGCGGCCGCGGATTTCTCGATGCGCAGCCCCCGCCAGTCGCCCGCCGCCGGCACCTGCGGCGCGGCATTGGCCTGGCCGCCGTTGGCATCGTCCTTCTGGCTGGTCAGCACCACCCCCTTGCCGGCGGTCAGCTTGTCGCGCAGCACCAGCTGCGCATCGCCGCCGAACTTGATGACGACACCGTCGTCGACGACCAGCTCGGCCGATCGCGTCGAGACCGCACTGACCGCCAGCGCGACGGTCGTCAGCGTGGCGAGCACACGCCGCGCGGTGGTGTTGGCCTCTGTCGTCATCATGGTCCTGTGGAAACCAGTGGGGGGTCGGCGATGGGTCGTGGCTGCGGGATGGACGTCAGCCGCGGAAGCCGGCGGCGCGCAGCGCGGCGTACGAGACGTCGTAGGCCTTGCCACTGGCAGTCAGCAGCCGGGCGGTCGCCTCGCCGACCATCGACACCGTGACCTCGACCTTCTCGACCTGCTCGTTGTGCGCGAAGCGCGACAGGTCGAGCGTGCCGGCCACGACCACGGTGTAGGTGGTGGTCGCCTGCAGCGTGCTCGGGCCCGACGGAAGCGTCACCGACACTGACGCGTTGCCGCTCGCGCTGCTGCCGGTGATGGCCGGGCTGAGTGCCTCGGTGGCCTGGCCATAGGCCGGCACGACGCGCAGCAGCACGGTGTTGCCCACCGGTACGTTGACGGTCTGGAACACGACATCGATGGGGCCGGTGGTCGTGGCCGGCAGCGTCACGTCGGCATTGCCGGTCGGGTTGGCCGGCACTGCGGTGCCGGCGACCGACGCGATGCGCAGGCTCGGGGCTTCGGCGATGAAGACCGGACCGGGGACGTCGGCGACGAAAGCCGGGCTCGCGCTGCCCGAGTATGTGATGGCCTCGCCTTCGATGCGGATGCGGCCGGCGGAGCCGCCGAACTGGCCGCTATACCCGGTGGCCAGGCAGTTCTGCCGCGGCTGGTTGCTGTTGTTGATGCAACCGCCGTCGGCCAACAGGCTGCCGTTGCCCGACACCGTCGTGCCGACGAGACGGATCGCGCCGCCCGAACCGCCGGCACCGTTGCCCCCTGCACCGGCGCCCGCCAGCCCGCCGCCGTCGCCGCCACGGGCGTTGATGCTCCCGGTCAGCTGCAGCACCCCCGACGAGGCGATCAGGATCGCACCACCACCGCCGCCGCCGCCTGCGCCCGGGAAGGCGGTTCCCCCCCGGCCGCCGCCACCGCCCGACCCGCCCAGCAAGGGCTGCAGCAACGGCGAGCCGTAGGCCTTCGCGAACACGGTGATCGTCGATGCCGCGCACTGGTAGCCGGCGCCACCCGCCTGGTAGGCGTTCGTCGCGTAGCCGCCGCCGGTGCCGAAGTAGTGGTAATAGCCGATGGCGTTGCAGCCATCGCCGCCCTCCAGTCCGCCCAGGCCGCCGCCCGGGCCGAGCCCGCTGCCGCCGCGGATGATGTCGACCCGCTGCTGAAGGTCGTCGCGTCCGCCGCGCCCACCGTCATAGCCGCCGGGACCGCCCGCGCCGGGGATGGCGTCGTCGCCCTGCGCGCCGTCGCCGTACGTGCCGGTCGCCGTCGCATCGCCGCCTCGGATGTCGATCGTGCCGGCGATCGTCACGTTGCCGCTGGCCAGGACGAACACCGGCGTGTTGGCGGTGTTCTTCTTGAACTTGACCGTGACGCCGGCCGGGATGTTGACCGTCGTGTAATTCAGGATGCCCGATTCGGGCAGCTGGATCTCGGTGTTGACGGTCGGGTTCAGCGCACCGTCGGCACCGGTGCTGCCGCTGTTGAAGGCCGCCTGCGCCGAGGCTGCCGCCAGCGCCGCCAGCACGAAGGCGGCCTGCGGCTTGAAGGTGGAAAGTTTCATGGAGGGGCTCCTCGAAGCAGGGTGAACGACGGGACGTGAAGAAAGGAAGAAGGACATGGGTGCTCCAGGCTCGGTCACTGCGGGGCGACCACGTTGATGGTGTTGGCGGGGCTCGGGGCGGCCGACGTGAGGCCGCCATACACCTCGAGGCGCA
The DNA here is from genome assembly GCF_012275445.1 of Rhizobacter sp. SG703. Taxonomy (GTDB): domain Bacteria; phylum Pseudomonadota; class Gammaproteobacteria; order Burkholderiales; family Burkholderiaceae_C; genus Rhizobacter. The sequence goes on from NZ_JAAZQK010000007.1 coordinate 250,437, forward strand.
CGACGCTGTTGCCCAGCGGGGCGGTGGCGTCGACGGTGACGGCCACGCTGAGCAGCTCGCCCAGCGCATCCTGCGACCACGCGATGTCGCCGGCCGGGCGCAGGCCGCTGCCCGGCGCGAACACGACGCGCAGCACGTTCTTCAGGTTGCTGCCGCGGATCAGCAGCATCGCGCCCTTGCCCTGTTCGAAGACGATCGGCGACACCGAGGTCATGGTCGGCAGGCTGCCGATGCCGAAGGCCGCGAGCGCCGGGTTCGCGAAGGTGACGGTGCGGCCGGCGGCCGTGCCCAGGCTGAGCCAGCGCAGGCCGAGCGGCGCGTCCGGCGCCACCGACAGCGTCAGGCTCAGCTGGCTGCCGTCGCCGTTGACCACCGGGGCGCCGAGCAGCAGGCCGGTGGCCGGCGTCGCCGAGACCGTGGTCACCGTGTCGAGCCCACGCCCGTTGATCGTCACCGTGCCAGACGCGCCCTGCAGCCAGCCGGTCGGGCTGATCGCCTGCGCCGCCGCGCCGACCACCACGCCGACCGCCTTGCTGGCGGCGGTCCCGTTGATGCTCTGCGGAGCGGGGGTCGCGCTGCCCACCACCACGCCGACGTGCGGCGCGCCGATCAGCCGGTTGACCGGATCCGTCGGCAGCGTGGCGCCGCTGCCGACCCGCACGCCGACCGGCAGCGACAAGATGCCGGCGTAGGTCGGTCCGACCTGCGTCGCGATGCGCACCAGGTTGCCCGGCTGCACGGTCGGCGTGGACTCGCCGGCGGCCGTGGTCACGACGACCGCGCGGCTGCCCGGCGCTGCACCGGCGGCCACCGTCGCGTTGACGGTCAGCTGCATGCCGTCGGCGTTAACTTGGAACGACTGCACTTGCACGCCTTGCGACGGCTCGATGCGCACCGCCGACACGTTGGTGAAGTTGCGGCCGCGCACCGTCAGCGTGACGGCGGGTTGCCCGGCCAACAGCACCTGCGGCGCGACGGCCGTCAGCTCGGGCACCGGCGCCGAGACCAGGAAGCTGCCATCGCCGGGGCGCGAGAAGGTCACCGGCTTGCCGGCGGCTGTCAGCGTCAGGCGGCGCGCGCCGAGCGCCGCACCTGCGTCGACCGTGATGTCCACGCTCAGTTGCGTGCCGTCGCCATTGACGGTCGGCGTGCCCATCGTGACACCGGCGGCCGGCGTCACGCTGACGCCGCTGACCGCCTGCAGGCCGGCGCCGCGCACGATGACGGTGGTGGTGGTGCCGACGACGCCGGTGTTCGGGCGGACCTCGGTGATGCCGGTGCCGAGCAGCACGCCGATCAGCGACGAAGCCGGCTGGCGCTGCACCGGCTCGGCCGGCGGCGAGGCCGTGCCGACGACGACGCCGACCAGGCGCGAGGCCACCGGCGTCACCGTCTCGCGCACGGCCGAGGCCACCGTGAAGGTGTTGGCCGCCGACAGCACCGCGGCGGAAGCGCCGGACGGCGTGACGACCTGCACCAGCCGGTTGCCGGTGGGCGCATCGGCATCGATCTGCAGCGGAGCCGTCAGCATGCTGCCGTCAGGGCTGACGACCGGCGTGCTGTCGACATGCAGGCCGGTGTCCGGCACCAGCCGCAGCTGGCCCTGCTGCAGGTGGCGGCCACGCACGACCAGCTTCAACAGGTTGCCGCGGCTGCCGAAGATCGGCTCGATCGATTCGATGGACGGCAGCCCGGTCATCAGCTGCACCACCGACGCAGCGGGGTTGGCGAACACCAGTTCCTTGCCGGCCGCATCGCGCACCACCAGCTTGCGGGCGCCGATCGGCGCATCGGCGGCCGTCGTCAGCGTGACGCGCAGCTCGCTGGCCTGCGCGTTGACCGTGACCGGCCCGAGCACGATGCCGGTGGCCGGCAGCACGCTGACCTGTGCGCCGGCCGGAATGGCGGCGCCGGCGATCGCGATCTCGGTGCTGCTGCCGACAGCCCATGAGCGTGGCGCCACCTGCGACAGCACGCCGCCCACCGCCACGCCGACCATCGCATTGACGGCGGTGACCTGGCGCGTTGCGGGCGGCGTGTTCGACTGCACGACCACGCCGACCGGCGACGCGTAGGCGGTGTTGGCGCCGCGGAAATCGGCGGTGATGAACAACGGCACGCTGATGCGCGCCAGCGTGGCCGAGTCGGCCGTCAGCGTGACGGTGCCGGTCAGCTTGGGCACGATGGTGATCTTCGCGCTGGTCTGGCCGGCCGGGATCACGAGGCTGGCCGGCGTGACGGTGGCCTTGCTGGTGTCCGAGACCGACAAGCTCAGCGTGTTGTCGCGGTAGTCGGCCTTGGACAGGCGGATCGTGATGTCGCGCGCCTTGCCGTCCGGCGGCAACGCGATCGGCGTCGGCTCGATGGCCACGGTCGGCGGCACCGGCGCCTGCACCGGCAGCGCAACGGCGTTGGACAGCAGGTACTGCCCGGGGCGCGCCGCATCGGGCGTGCGCACCTGGGCCTGCAGCGTCACCGGGGCGGGCTGGCCGGGCAGCGTGCCGCGCAGCTGCGTGCTGCCGATGACGACCGTCGGCACCGCGGCGGCATTGAAGGTCAGCTCGGAGTTGGCCGCGAAGTTGCGGCCGGTGACGGTGATCTCGCTCGCGCCGGCACCGGCCAGCACCGTCGACGGATCGAGGGCCGTGATGGCCGGCATCGGCGCCGTCACGCTGATCGCATTGGGCAGCAGCAGCTCGCCCGCGTCGACCTGCAGGCGCAGCGCGGCGGTGCCGGGCACCGCGGCCGCATCCACCTTCAGCTGCAGGAAGAGCTGCGAGGACGAGCCGCCGCTGAACGGCGTCAACGTCAGGCCGGCGCGGTCGAACGATGCGCTCGCGAGGCCGGTGAGGCGCGTGCCGTTCACCGTCAGCGTGACGGTCTGGCCTTGCTCGACCGTCGCCGGCGACACCCCGCCGACCGACGGGCTGGCGCCGACCGACACCGAGCCGGCGGTGATCACGTAGGGGATGCCGCGCAGGCCCCAGCGCACGCTGCCGGTGACGTCGCCGGCCGGCACCGCGATGCCGTTCAGCGCATTGCCGCTGGCACGGTTGCCGACGCCGCTGGGCGATGCGGCCAGGTCGACCGTGATGGCCGCGCCCTGCTGGTTGCGGATGTCGACGTGGTTCAGCACCGGCGCGGACCCGTGGATCGCGAGGCCCTTGCCGTGCTCGAACACCATCTGCTCGAGGCGCGTGTTGGTGGTCCCGCTGCCGAACACCCACTGGTCCCAGTCGCCGGGCGCGCCGGCCTGGCCCTGGCGGGTCTTGTCCGACAACACGCGGATCGGCAGCGCCGCGGTGCCGACGGCGCGCACCGCACCGGCCTGCACCGTGAGCCGCGCGCCGGCGGCCATGTAGACGGTGACGCCGGGGTCGATGCTGAGCGTTGCACCGCCCTGCACCGCGACCTCGCCGCTCAGCAGGTAGGGGCTGTCGGACGCGGTCCAGCGCGTGTCGCCGCCGATCGTGCCGGACACCGCGGTCTGCGCGGACGCAAGCAACGGCAGCAGCCCGGCCACCGTGAGGACGACGGCTGAGAAGGCGAGTCTGGCGCGCAGGCAGGCAGGAAGCGTCATGGGCTCGGGTCCGCGAAGGGAGGACATCGGTGGAAGCGACGACAGGAACGAACTGCGGCATCGCCATGCGCCAGGCACGGCCAAGCCGGACTCGGGCTGCGGTTCAGGCAGCGGGAGACGGGTGCGGATCGGGGACTGTCGCTAGCCGATCGACGGCGGCGATGGGCAGCGCCAACGGAACGTGGCGGCGCATGATTGACGTCGTCGAGCGACGACGGGTGAGGCCTTGGCGCTGCCGTGTTTGAACGGCAGGCGTGCTGTCAGCAACTGGACCATGTGGAACTCCTCCCAGAATTCGAAGCGCAGTCTAACGACGCAATCCGACACGCACCAGGGGGGGTCCCATCTTTATTGCTTAAGTCATCTCCCACGAACTTGGGGGGAGGGATCGTCACAATCCTGCCGATGTTCACCGCCGCCATCTTCGACATGGACGGGCTGCTGCTCGATTCCGAACGCACCATCATGCAGGCGTGGCTCGATGCGGCGCGCGCGCTCGACGTGCTGCTGCACGAGGCCGATTACATCGGCGTGATCGGGCTGGCGCACGCCGAGTCGACCGCGCGGCTCACCGCGCTGCTCGGCAGCACGCAGGCCTACGAACGCGTGCAGCGCGATGCCGCGCGACGGCTCGCACCCGAGGCCGGCGTGGTGTTCGCGCTGAAGCCCGGCGCGATGCTGTTGCTGCAGGCCCTGCAGCAGCGCGGCGTGCCGTGCGCGGTGGCGTCGTCGACGCACGTGGCCGAAGTGCGGCGCCGCCTCGCGATCGCTCGCATCGACGGCTTCTTCCGCGCGGTGGCCGGCGGCGACGAGGTGCCGCGCGGCAAGCCCGATCCGGCCGTCTACCTGCTGGCGGCGCAGCGTGCCGGCATCGACCCGCTCAGCGCCCTCGCGTTCGAGGACAGCGACCATGGCAGCGCCGCCGCGCGTGCCGCCGGCCTGCAGGTCGTCACCGTGCCCGACCTGAAGACGCCGGACGCCGCCCGCTCGCTGCGGCAGCTGGTGTCGCTCACCGAAGCGCTGGCGCACCTCGACGCCTGGTTCCCGCCCGCCCCCAGGAACACCCTGCCTGGGCTTTAGACGTTTACTAAACAACGACGGGTTTCTACACTGGCCCGATCGTGGCCCCCACCTCCTCCACCGCCTTCCCCAAAGACGATGTCCGTCGTCTGCGCTGGGCGCATGGCGAAGCGGCGCTGCACGCCTTCGGCGGCATGCTGGCGCCGGTGCGCTTCAGCGCCGAGGGGCATGCCGACTTCTCGCCGCTGCACGTCGCGCCGTGGGCCGACGATCCGCAGGCGCACCGGCAATGGCCAGGGCTGCAGGGCCGGCTGCGCGGCGAATGGCCGTGCGTGCCGTTCGGCCGCTGCGACCGTCCCGATGCGCTGCCGGCCGGCTGGCAGGCGCGGCAGCCTGCCGACGAGTGGGCGCACGGCTACGCGTCGCACCACCGCTGGCAGTGGCTCGATGCGAACCCGCAGGACCCGCTGACGCTCGCGCTGCACATCGAGATGCCGCCCGATCACGCACTGCAGCGCCTGACCCGCCGCGTGCGCGCGGCGGCCGATGCGCCGGCGCTCGAGCTCGAACTGCAGATCGAGGCCCGCAGGCCGTGCCGTCTGCCGGTGGCGCTGCACCCGACCCTGCGGCTCGACATCGGCCGCATCGAACTCGCGCTGCGCCACGATGGGCCGGGCTTCACCTACCCGGTGCCGACCGAGCCCGGCCGCTCGCGGCTCGCGCCCGATGCGCGCTTCGATCGGCTCGATGCCGTGCCGCTGGCCGACGGCCGCACCGGCGATCTCAGCCGCTTCCCGCAAGCGGCCGATGGCGAAGACCTGCTGCAGCTGATGGACATCGTCGGCGCGGTCAGCGCCCGCTACCTCGACGCCGGCTGGTCGCTGACGCTCGACTGGGACCGCGCGCTGCTGCCCGACCTGGTGCTGTGGGTCAGCCAGCGCGGCCGGCTCGCGCCGCCGTGGAGCGGCCGGCACCTCGCGCTCGGTGTCGAGCCGGTGCACGGCGCGTGGGACCTGGGCCGCGTCGGCCGCCCGCCGGCCGATCACCCGCTCGCCGCGCGCGACGGCATCGCGCTGCATCCCGACGAGCCCTGCGTGATCCGCTACCGGCTGTCGGCCGCGCCGCTGAAGCAATGAGTTCGGACAGCGTCACGATCCGCGACATCGCCGAAGCCGCCGGCGTCTCGATCGGCACCGTCTCGCGCGCGCTGAAGAACCAGCGCGGTCTCTCCGACGAGACGCGCCGCCAGGTGCGCGAGGTCGCGCGCAACCTCGGCTACGACCCCGGCCGGCTGCGTTCGGCCAAGGCGCGGCGGCTGCTGTTCATGGTGCACCGCCACCACAGCAGCTTCTCGCTGAACCCGTTCTTCTCGCAGGTGATGCACGGCGTCGAAGAGGCCTGCCGCGAGTTCGGCGTGGTGCCGACGGTGCTCAGCGCCGGGCCCGCCGACCCGGTGCGCCAGCTGCTGCGCCTGCACGAACCCGATGCGCTGATGGCCGCCGGCTACTTCGAGGCCGAGGTCGTCGACCTGCTGCGCGCGATGGACCTGCCGCTCGCGCTGGTCGATTTCTGGATGCCCGGTTGCCGTGCGGTGAACCCCGACAACGCGCAAGGCGGCTACCTCGCGACGCAGCACCTGCTGGCGCAGGGCTACCGGCGCGTCGCCTACCTGGCGGGTTCGCTGGCGCACTTCAGCATCCGCGAGCGCGAGCGCGGCTACCGGCGCGCGCTGTTCGAGGCCGGCGTGCTGGCCGATCCCGACCTGGAGGTGGTCGCGCCGCCCGGGCTCGACACCTCGGCCGGCGCCGAGGCCGCGATGCGCGAGCTGCTGAAGCTGCGGCCGCGCCCGGACGCGGTGTTCGCCTACAACGACATGGCGGCGCTGGCGGCGATCCGCGTCTGCCAGGCCGCCGGCCTGCGCGTGCCGCAGGACATCGCCTTCGTCGGCTTCGACGACATCGCCGCCGCGGCCTACGGCACGATGGGGCTGACGACGATGCGCGTCGACAAGGAGGCGCTCGGCCGCACCGGCGTCGAGATGGTGATGCAGGGCGACGCGATGCCGCAGGACATCGTGCAGCCGGTCGAACTGGTGGTGCGGGAGAGCTCGGGCTGCTAAACACCGTTTGTTTCGCGAACTGCGCTGACTCTTGCGCGGGAATCCCCCGTCAGAACGTTCGGCGCTGCGGCCTATCCTGATCGGCGTGACCTCGACGTCACGCCCCTACAAAGCAGGAGACAAGCGAATGACACGTCACCCACTGAAAACATTCGTCGCGGCCGCATGCGCGCTCGCGTTCTCGGGCCTGGCGGCCGCCCAGCAAAGCGTGGAGGTGCTGCACTGGTGGACCTCCGGCGGCGAGGCCGCGGCGCTGAACGTGCTGAAGGGCAACCTGGAGAAGCAGGGCGTCAAGTGGAACGACATGCCGGTGGCCGGCGGCGGCGGCGAGGCGGCGATGACCGCGGTGCGCGCCCGCGTGACCGCCGGCAACCCGCCGACCGCGGTGCAGCTGCTCGGCTTCGACATCCAGGACTGGGCGAAGCAAGGCGTGCTGGCCGACCTGAACGCGGTCGCCGCGAAGGAAGGTTGGGACAAGGTCGTGCCGGGCGCGCTGCAGGCGTTCTCGAAGTACGACGGCAAGTGGATCGCCGCGCCGGTCAACGTGCACTCCACCAACTGGGTCTGGGCCAACAAGTCGGTGCTGGACAAGGCCGGCGTCACCGCGATGCCGACCAGCTTCGACGAGTTCATCGCCGCCGCCGAGAAGGTGCAGAAGGCCGGCTTCGTCGCGCTCGCGCATGGCGGCCAGCCGTGGCAGGACGCGACGCTGTTCGACAGCGTGGTGCTGAGCACCGGCGGCATCGACTTCTACAAGAAGGTCTTCATCCAGAAGGACAAGGCCGCGCTCGGCTCGCCGACGATGCTGAAGGCCTTCGACCGCATGGGCCAGCTGCGCAAGCTGGTCGACAAGGACTTCTCCAACCGCGACTGGAACCTCGCGTCGGCGATGGTCATCAGCGGCAAGGCCGGCTTCCAGATGATGGGCGACTGGGCCAAGGGCGAGTTCGTCGCGGCGAAGAAGAAGCCGGGCGTCGATTTCATCTGCATGCGCTTCCCCGGCACGCAGGGCATGGTGTCGTTCAACTCCGACCAGTTCGCGATGTTCAAGGTCGGCGGCGACAAGGCGGCCGCGCAGGCCAAGATGGCCAGCGCGGTGATGGACCCGGCGTTCCAGTCGGCCTTCAACGTCGTCAAGGGCTCGGTGCCGGCACGCACCGACGTCTCCGACGCGGCGTTCGACGACTGCGGCAAGAAGGGCATCAAGGACCTGGCCGAAGCCAGCGGCAAGGGCGCGCTGGTCGGCTCGATGGCGCACGGCCATGCGGTGCCGGCCGGCATCAAGAACGCGTTCTACGACGTGATCACGCGTCACTTCAACGGCCAGATCGACAGCAAGGCCGCCGTCAAGGAGATGGTCGCCGCGGTCGACAACTGATCCACCGGGCACCGACCGCCGATGAAGGCTCCCCTGATCGCGAAGGCGGTGCTGTCGCCGAGCGTGCTGCTGATCGGCGTCTGCGTCTACGGCTACATCGCGTTCACCGCGTGGCTGTCGTTCACCGCCTCGACGATGGTGCCGGTGACGACGCTGTCCGGCCCCGAGGCGTACGTGCGCCTCGTCGGGCTGAACAACTGGGTGCTGTCGGTGAAGAACCTCGGCATCTTCGCGACGCTGTACATCCTCGGCTGCGGCGTGCTCGGGCTGCTGCTGGCGGTGCTGATCGACCAGAAGGTGCGCGCGGAAGCCGGCTTCCGGTCGGTCTTCCTCTACCCGATGGCGCTGTCGTTCATCGTCACCGGCACCGCCTGGAAGTGGCTGATGGACCCGGGCATCGGGCTGGAGCGCTCGATGCACGCGATCGGCTGGACCGGCTTCGCGTTCGGCTGGGTGAAGGACAGCGACCTCGCGATCTACTGCATCGTGATCGCCGCGGTGTGGCAGACCTCGGGCTTCGTGATGGCGCTGTTCCTGGCCGGGCTGCGCGGCGTCGACACCGAGGTGGTCAACGCCGCCCGGCTCGACGGCGCGCGCGCCTGGCGCATCTACCAGCGCGTGATCCTGCCGCAGCTCGGCGCGAGCTTCATCTCGGCCTTCGTGATCCTCGCGCACATGGCGATCAAGTCCTACGACCTGGTGATCGCGCTGACCAATGGCGGACCGGGGCGCGCGAGCTGGCTGCCGTCGCTGTTCATGTACCAATACACCTTCACCCGCAACGAGATGGCGGTCGGCGCGGCCAGTGCGGTGCTGATGCTGGTCGCGATCGCGATCGTCGTGGTGCCGTACATCCTGCGCGAGACGCGCGGCGAGGATGCGCATGGCTGAGCGCAGGTTGAAGGCCGTCGTGTCACGGGTCCTGCCTCGCGTGCTGCTCTACGGCGTGCTCGGCTATGCGGCCCTGCTGTTCCTGATGCCGCTGTACGTGATGCTGGTCAACTCGGTGAAGCCGCTCGACGAGATCCGCGGCGGCGACCTGATGGCCTGGCCCGACGCGTTCACGCTGCAGCCGTGGCACGACGCCTGGAGCCTGGCGCAGATCGGCGTGCAGGCCACCGGGCTGAAGCCCTACTTCGTCAACAGCTTCCTGATGACGCTGCCGGCGGTGCTGATCTCGACCGGCATCGGCGCCTTCAACGGCTACGTGCTGACGCAGTTCCGGTTCCGCGGCGCACACCTGGTGTTCGCGATGCTGATGTTCTCGGTGTTCATCCCGTTCCAGATCGTGCTGATCCCGATGGCGCGCACGCTCGGCATCCTGCACCTGGCCGGCACGGTGCCCGGGCTGGTGCTGGTGCACGTGGTGTACGGCATCGGCTTCACCACCCTCTTCTTCCGCAACTACTACGCGGCCTTCCCGCCCGAGCTGGTGCGTTCGGCGCGCATGGACGGCGCGCGCTTCTTCCGCCTGTTCTTCCGGCTGCTGCTGCCCAACAGCGTGCCGATCATCGTGGTCTCGGTGATCTGGCAGTTCACCAACGTCTGGAACGACTTCCTGTTCGGCGCGTCGTTCAGCGACTACAGCAGCTTCCCGATCACCGTGGCGCTGAACAACCTGGTGAATTCGAGCACCGGCGTCAAGGAATACAACGTGCACTTCGCGGCGGCGTTCATCGCCGGCGCGCCGACGCTGCTGGTCTACATCCTGTCCGGCAAGTACTTCGTGCGCGGCCTGATGGCCGGCTCGGTCAAGGGCTGATTCCCGCAGTTTCCGACACACACCATGGCAGAACTCGCCCTGCAAGGCCTCCACAAGCTGTTCGGCGCGACCCGCGTGCTGCACGAGATCGACATCCAGCTGCCCGACGGCGAGTTCCTGGTGCTGGTCGGCCCGTCGGGCTGCGGCAAGAGCACGCTGATGAACCTGATCGCCGGGCTGGAGGAGCCGAGCGGCGGGCGCATCCTGCTCGGCGGCCAGGACATCACCGCCTCCGGCCCGGCCGACCGCAACATCGCGATGGTGTTCCAGTCGTACGCGCTGTACCCGAACATGACGGTGGCGGCGAACATCGCGTTCCCGCTGGAGATGCGCGGCGTGCCGAAGGCCGAGCGCGAGAAGACCGTGCAGGACGTGGCGGCGATGCTGCAGATCGCGCCGCTGCTGCAGCGCAAGCCGCGCCAGCTGTCGGGCGGCCAGCGCCAGCGCGTCGCGATCGGGCGGGCGCTCGCGCGGCAGCCGCAGCTGTTCCTGTTCGACGAGCCGCTGTCGAACCTCGACGCGAAGCTGCGCGTGGACATGCGCGCCGAGATCAAGCGGCTGCACATGCGCACCGGCGTCACCACCATCTACGTGACGCACGACCAGGTCGAGGCGATGACGCTGGGCACGCGCATCGCGGTGCTCGACGGCGGGCGCATCCAGCAGCTGGCGACGCCGCTGGAGATCTACACCCGGCCGGCCAACCGCTTCGTCGCGACCTTCATCGGCTCGCCGTCGATCAACCTGTTCGACGCGACGCGCGATGCCGCGGGCCTGCTGCGCCTGCCCGACGGGACGGCGATCGGCGAGCTCGCGAACGGTCCGGGCGGCAAGGTGGTCGTCGGCGTGCGCCCGGAAGACATGGGCCTGCGCGACGACGGCCAGCTGGCCGGGCGGATCTCGCTCGTCGAGCCGACCGGGCCGGAGACCTATGCGCTGGTCGACCTCGGCCACACCGAGATCACCGTGCGCATGAGCGGCCTGCCGAACGTGGTGCCCGGCGCGGCGGTGCGGGTGCACGTGCCGCCGCAGGCGCTGCACGTGTTTTCGGCCGACAGTGGGGAGCGACTCAACTGAGCCAGGAGGTGAACGCGATGGAAGCCTGGATGAACGACGTGCCCGCCGCCGTGCGGGATTCGCAGCGGCAACTGCGCCGCGACGTGCGCGACCTGCCCGGCCGCTTCGCGCGGTTGAGCGATGCGCTGGAGGCCGAGGTGGCCGCGATCCGCAGCGAGCAGGCGCACGGCGGCGCGGTGCCCGAACTGCCGTTCCAGGACGTGGCCGCCGGCCGCGTCACTGCGGCACAGCGGGCCCACATCAAGCGGCGCGGCTGCGTGGTGGTGCGCGGCGTGTTCGACCCCGACCAGGTCGGTGCGTGGAACGAGGCCATCGTGCGCTACATCGACGACGTGCAGTACCTGCAGCGCATGCCGCAGAAGGCGGGGCTGGACAAGTACTTCAGCGCGCTCGGTTCGAGCCGGCCGCAGATCTACAGCCTGTACTGGTCGCTGCCGCAGATGCAGGCGCGCCAGCATGCCGACATGGCGACGCTGCGCAGCTGGCTGAACCGGCTGTGGACCTTCGAGAAGAACGGCACGCGGTATTTCGACCCGGACCGGCAGTTCAACTACGCCGACCGGATCCGCCGCCGCGAGCCGGGCGATTCGACGCTCGGGCTGTCGCCGCACTCTGACGGCGGCTCGGTCGAGCGCTGGTGCGAGCCGAGCTTCCGCCACGTCTACCGCGAGGTGTTCGACGGCGACCCGCTGGCCTTCGACCCGTTCGATGCCGAAGGCCGCACCGCGACGCGCGAGATCCCGTCGCCGGCCGTCTGCTCGGCCTTCCGCACCTTCCAGGGCTGGACCGCACTGACCCGCCAGGGCCCCGGCGACGGCACGCTGAAGCTGGTGCCGATCGCGAAGACGACGCCATGGATGCTGCTGCGCGCGCTGCAGCCCGACGTGCCCGACGGCGACCTGTGCGGCGCGCAGCCGGGGCGCGCGCTGGGCGCGTCGCCGCAATGGCATGCGCCGCTGCTGGCCGGGCTGGTGTCGATCCCGCAAGTGGAACCGGGCGACACGGTGTGGTGGCACTCCGACGTGATCCATGCGGTGGAAGACCAGCACACCGGCAGCGGCTACAGCAACGTGATCTACATCGGCGCGGCGCCGTGGTGCGCGAAGAACGCCGCGTTCGCGCAGCGCCAGGCGCCGGCCTTCCTCGAAGGGCGCAGCAGCCCGGATTTCGCGCCGGAAGACTACGAACTCGGCTTCGCGGGCCGCGCGCGAGAGGAGAATCTGAGCCCGCTCGGCCTCATGCAGATGGGGCTGACGGACTGGACTTGACCCGCTGGACCTGAACGACTTTCCCTGAACGATTCCCATGACAACGACGCCGCCCGTGCCCGACTTCCGCCGCCCCGAGCCCCTGCTCGCCCACATCCGCCACACGCTGGCCTTCTACGACGGCCGCTGCCGCGACGACAGCGGCGGCTTCTTCCACTTCTTCAAGGACGACGGCACCGTCTACGACCGGCGCACGCGCCACCTGGTCAGCAGCACGCGCTTCGTGTTCACGCACGCGATGGCGTTCCGGCGCTTCGGCGATGCGCGCTGGCAGGACGGCGCGCGGCATGGCCTGCGCTTCCTGCAGCAGGCGCACCGGCAGCCGAACGGCGGCTATGCGTGGCAGCTCGACTGGGACGGCACGAAGGCCACCGTGCAGGACGACACCAACCACTGCTACGGCCTGGCGTTCGTGGTGCTCGCGCATGCGCACGCGCTGATGGCCGGCGTGGAAGAGGCGCGCGCCGGGCTGGACGAGAGCGTCGCGCTGATGGAGCGGCGCTTCTGGGAACCGGCGCGCGGGCTGTATGCCGACGAGGCGGATGCCGCGTGGACCGTCGGCAGCTACCGCGGCCAGAACGCCAACATGCACAGCTGCGAGGCGATGATCGCCGCGTACGACGCGACGAAGGACCCGAAGTACCTGCAGCGCGCGCTGACGCTGGCCGAATCGATCACGCAGCGCCAGGCGGCGCTGGCCGACACGCAGGACGGCCCGCTGGTGTGGGAGCACTACCGGGCCGACTGGTCGGTCGACTGGGACTACAACCGCGACGACAAGACGAACATCTTTCGGCCGTGGGGCTTCCAGACCGGGCACCTGACCGAGTGGACCAAGCTGCTGCTGCAGCTGGAGACCCACCTGCCGGCCGACCAGCGCCCGGCCTGGCTGCTGCCGACCGCGCGCCGCTTCTTCGACACCGCGATGCGCCGCGGCTGGGATGCAACGCACGGCGGGCTGGTCTACGGCTTCGCGCCCGATGGCAGCGTGTGCGACGGCGACAAGTATTTCTGGGTGCAGGCCGAGAGCCTGGCCGCCGCCGCGCTGCTCGCGCTGCGCACCGGCGACGACGCGTATTGGGGCTGGTACGACAAGCTGTGGGGCTACAGCTGGGCGCACATGATCGACCACCGGCACGGCGCGTGGTACCGCATCCTGACGCCGGACAACCGCAAGATCTCGGACGAGAAGAGCCCGGCCGGGAAGGTGGACTACCACACGATGGGGGCTTGCTATGACGTGCTGAGGGGGATGGGGGCATGAACGCCTGAAGGGCGCGGGCGATGAGCTCCATGCCGTACCGGATCTCACCGAACGCTGCCCCTTTGTCGCGGCCGCGACGAGCCAGAACTGTGCGCCGCTACCGGCTATCTGCACATGACGCGCAGCGCGGTGGAACGGCAGATCTCGATATCACGTCTTCGTCTTGGCAGTGTGTGTAGCGCGGCACCCCATTTGGCCGACGAATTCCTTGAGCTGATCGTCTGCGACATCGGCGTAGCGCCCCGCAGAGACATCCACCCAGCCTCGGCGAGCCGCCTGCTTGAGGGCCTCGCGCTTGACGTCCTCGACTCGCTCATGCTCCTCGAACGACGTCGACTCTTCGTGACGCTGGAGGGCCCCTGCTCCGCCCCGCTTGCGCAACACCAACTTGCCGGCGTCGATGTCGGCCTGACGCAACCGCTCGTTCGCAAACGGATCAAGCAAGGTCTTGTTGGTGATGGCTCGCTCATGTGTGTTCGAAATCAAAGCTTTGGCACGCGGCGAAGCATGTGCATTGATGTGCTAACAGTCAAGATGGCCGGCAACAGTCCATCGATATACTCGCCCGACAACCTACTTTCGCCCACCCATGCCCCGAGCAGATCTCCTTGTAAACCTCGTGCGCGCTGGCACCCAGGGCGATCAACGAACGTTCCGCTCGACCGTAGAGGCCATGGCGGCCGAGGAACGCGCCAAGCGGCACGGCCAACTCGCCGACAGGTTGGAGGAGAACCTGCGTCATCAGCCGGCGCAAGGCGCCAAGACTCCCGAGGTGGTGCGTAGTTTCGACGGCGGCCACGGAGGTCTGCTCTACGAGATCGAACCGCGCCGAGGATTGGAGAGCATTTTTCTCGACGATTCGGTACTGGCCCCGGTGCGCGAACTGGTCGAAGAGCAGCAGCGTGTTGATCTTCTGCGGTCGTACGGCATCGAGCCGCGCCATCGCGTGCTGTTGGCTGGACCTCCCGGCAACGGCAAAACGACGCTTGCAGAGGGCATCGCGTTTGAGTTGATGGCTCCTCTCTTCGTGGTGCGCTACGAAGCCGTCGTTGGAAGTTTTCTTGGCGAGACGAGCGGTCGGTTGAAGCGGCTTTTTGATTTCGCTCGTACCCACCATTGCGTTCTTTTCTTCGACGAGTTCGACACGTTGGGCAAGGAGCGAGGGGATACCCATGAGACGGGCGAGATCAAGCGCGTCGTGAGTTCGCTGCTCCTTCAGATTGATTCGTTGCCAAGCCATGTGGTTGTGGTGACGGCCACCAACCACGCGGAGCTTCTTGACCGGGCCGTGTGGCGACGGTTCCAGCTTCGGTTGGACCTGCCTGCGCCGACGTTCGCGCAGCGGGTTGCGTGGTTCGATCGCTTTGAAGGCGAGGTCGGAATGCCGCTCGGCATGTCTACCAAGACCCTTGCCGGGCGTTTCCCAGCCCAAAATTTTTCAGACCTTGAGCAGTTCTGCCTGGACGTGCGACGACGCTACGTGCTGGCGCTGCCGGGGGCAGATATCAAGCGCATCGTGGCCGATCGCTTGACGCAGTGGAAAGGTCGAGTAGGGCCAGAAACCGCAGCCAAGGACTAAGCAGTGGCTACGGGCACCCCCGAGGCGCTTCCTCTGCTTATCTTCCCGGCACCGACCGCTGTTCAACGCGAGGACGGTCAGGGATTCCCGTCTTCGGTCCACTTGCCGAACCATGCTCGGCAAGGCATTCGCCTGGGTACGCAGTTTGCGCGTTTGAAACATGCATTCGATGCTCGTCGCCTTGAGCTTCGTGCCCACGCACAGAACGACGATCCAGACTTGGTGCTCGTTCTTGAGACTGTTGGGGCGGTGAGCGACTTCATCACCGCGGCGCGGCGCGTCCCGGGATTGGAATGGCTTGCCGGCATGGACGACAAGGTCGAGCCGGACGAGGACTTCTACGACACGGATGACGGCGACAAGCGTTTGGGCGGAAAGGTATTTCTTGTCGGCAGCAACCGCGCCGCGTTGGATGAGGTTGTGCGTCTATGGGAAAGATTCAATGCCGACCCAAACGTGAAGCTGGGTAGCAAGCTCGAAGCGTGGAAGCAGGTTTTCAAGCATCTCAAGGACGCAAGGTTCTGGGGGCCGGCAGATCGACTAGAGCCGAGTTTGCGCGACTCGTGGCGATTCAGGATCGAGCATGGTGATGCAGTACTGAGGTTTGAGATTGAGGCTTGGCATTTCGAGTCACCGGCAAGAAATGCCGCCGCGACACGTGAGATTCGTGCGTTGGTCGCCCACCTTCGCGGAACCGTGCTGTCGGAAAGTCTTATCGACGAGATCGCGTATCACGCCTTTTTGGTAGCGGTTCCGGCTGCGGGTGTCGCCGAGTTCTTTGCCGGCGATATGCCACCACTACTGAAATCCGATCGCGTGATGTTCTTTCGTGCTCACGGGCAGGCTACGGTACCTCTTGAGCCAGGGAATGAACGTGCGCCTGCACAGCCGTTGGTGCAACGCACCGATGGCACGCCCATCGTTGCATTGCTTGACGGCCTGCCCTTGGCGAATCACCCGCTCCTGCAAGGCCGCGTCTTGATCGACGATCCAGACTCGTGGTCAGAAGACTACCCCGCCCCTGAGCGCTTTCATGGAACAGCGATGGCGTCGCTGATTGCGTTGGGCGATCTCGGCGCGCCAGGGGCTCCACTATCTCGCCCCATTTATGCGCGACCCATCATGCGGCCAGCGGGAGAAGGCGGACAGCGTGAAGAGCGTACGCCCGACGACCGCTTGCTCATCGATCTGGTCCATGTAGCTGTGCGGCGAATGTTCGAGAGCGAGCCCGGGCGGCCAGCAGCGGCACCGGGCGTGAGGGTGATCAACTTGTCAGTAGGCGATCCGTATCGCTTCTTCACGGGGGAGCTGTCCCCATGGGCACGGCTGATCGACTGGCTCCAGCATAAGTACAACGTGCTGTTCATCGTGAGCGCGGGCAATCAGATGGACGATTTGCTGCTCGATACCGCCTCAGGAACCTTACAGAAGATGACGCTGCCGCAGCGGTCGGAGTTGGCGACGAGAGCTATCTGCAGCGATGACATGCATCGACGCGTTCTGGCCCCTGCGGAATCCGTAAACGCGCTCACGGTGGGAGCAAGCCACGCGGACGCATCAACGCCGCCCGCTGTGGGCGGCCGGTTCCTGATATTTGCGGAGAGTGGTTTGGCTCCGTACTCAGGCATTGGTCCGGGGTTCCGGCGTGCAGTGAAACCTGACATCCTGCTGCCGGGTGGGCGTGTCCTGTATCGAGAGGCGGCAATTTCGCCTACTGGTCAGACGCGGGTGCACCCGATTCATTCGTTGCAGCCCCCTGGTCAGCTTGTCGCGGCACCTCCCACGCCGCAGGGTATAGCGGTTCACACTCGCGGAACAAGCAATGCGTGCGCAATAGCTACGCGATGGTCAGCGCGTACGCATGCGATGCTGGAGATCTTGCGTGCAGGCAACCCCACACTGGAAGCTCGGTACGACACGGTGCTGATCAAGGCTCTGTTGGCGCACGGCGCGGGCCTTGGTGACATTCAAGCGCAAGTTCTTGCTGCGAGGCCCGATGTCGATGAATGGCAGGCGCAGCGCCGTCTTGTCAGCCGGTATGCAGGCTTGGGTGTCGCAGATGTCGAGCGAGCCCTGACTTGCTCAGCCCAGCGTGCCACCCTCCTCGGCGTAGGTACGCTGCGTAACGAGAAGGCGCTGGAGTTTCGTGTGCCCATTCCACGCGCCCTTCATGCAACGGTCCTTGGTCGCCGAGTCACTGCGACGCTGGCATGGATGACGCCCGTCAACCCACGCCATTCCAAGTACCGCGTTGCCCGACTGTGGGTTGATCTGCCAGACGGCGCATTGCGGGGTGAACGTGCTGAAGGCGAGTGGCGGCAGCTTCGCTTGGGAACGGTCCACCATGAGGTGTTCGATGGGGCTCGTGCGGTTCCTGTCGATGACGAAACGTACCTGAGCGTTCGCGTGAACTGCCTTGCCGATGCTGGCCGCATCGTTGACCCGGTGAAGTTTGCGCTGTGCGTATCTCTTGAAGTTGCCGAGGGTGTGGCAATTCCCATCTATGAACAAATGCGGGAACGTGTGGCACCGCGTGTGGACATCCGTGGTGGTTAGCGCCGTACAACACATGGCGGGTCACGACATTGCTGCGGAGTAGCCAGCAGCCCTCGGAAATGAAGAAGCCCGTTGGACATCCAACGGGCTTCAAGGGTTTGTTGGTGGAGAGGAGGAGGATCGAACTCCCGACCTTCGCATTGCGAACGCGACGCTCTCCCAGCTGAGCTACCCCCCCAACAAGGGCGCCAGTCTATCAAAAAAAACGGCGGGCCGGCCCGCCCGGATCGGGGTGCCGGAGCGCTTAAGCTGCGCGCCATGCCCGCCGCCGTCGAGATCCGCCTCGCCCTGCCCGAAGACGCGCACGCCATCGCCGCACTGTCGCGCGAGGCCATCGAGCACGGCCTGCCCTGGCGCTGGACGCCGCAGCGCGTGCGCCGCAGCCTGCGCGACCGCAGCACCAACGTGATCGTCTGCCACGAACAGGGCGCGCTGCACGGCTTCGCGATCATGAAATACGACGACGAGGAAGCCCACCTGCTGCTGCTCGCCGTCGCCGCGGCGCAGCGCCACCGCCACATCGGCTCGGGCCTGATGGCCTGGCTCGATGCCACCACCCGCGCCGCCGGGATCGCGGTGATCCGCGTCGAGGCGCGCGCCAGCAACACGCAGGCCCGCTCGTTCTACCGCCACCACGGCTTCCGCGAGACCGGCATCGTCTCCGGCTACTACGAAGACGTCGAGGACGCGGTGCGCATGCGGCGCGACCTGCGCGGCTGACCCATCTCCCCGCCGGATTCCACGGGAGCTCCGGCCGGACTACAGTGTCGGCCGGCACCAATTCCCGGAGGCAGCATGAAGAAGGTCGTGTGGGGTGTTCTCAGCACCGCGAAGATCGGCATCGAGAAGGTCATTCCCGGCATGCAGAAGAGCGCCTTCTGCGAGGTGCGCGGCATCGCGTCGCGCTCGCTCGGGCCAGCCCGCGAGGCGGCCGACAAGCTCGGGCTGGCCAAGGCTTACGGTTCGTACGAAGAAATGCTCGCCGACCCCGAGATCGAGGCCGTCTACAACCCACTGCCCAACCATCTGCACATCCCGCTGACGCTGCAGGCCGCGCGGGCCGGCAAGCACGTGCTGTGCGAGAAGCCGGTGTCCATCACCGCGCAAGAAGCGGCCGAGCTGCGCACCGTCGCCGACAAGGTCCTCGTCAGCGAGGCCTTCATGGTGCGCTACCACCCACAGTGGCTGCGCGTGCGCGAGCTGCTGCGCGCCGGCCGCATCGGCACCGTGCGCTCGGTGCAGGTCTTCTTCTCGTACTTCAACGACGATCCGGCCAACATCCGCAACATGCCCGGCATCGGCGGCGGCGCGCTGTACGACATCGGCTGCTACGCGATCGTCGCCGGCCGCTTCCTGTTCGAGGCCGATCCGAAACGCGTGATCGCGCTGATCGACCGCGACCCGAACTTCCGCACCGACCGCAGCTGCAGCGCGCTCGCCGACTTCGGCGCCGGCCGCCACCTCGACTTCACGGTGTCGACGCAAAGCGTGCCGTACCAGCGCGTGCAGGTGGTCGGCACCACCGGCCGCATCGAGATCCAGATCCCGTTCAATGCGCCGCTCGGCGGCCGCACGAAGATCTTCATCGACGCCGGCCGCGCGCTCGACGGCTCGGCCATCGAGACCGAGACGCTGCCCGAGGCCGACCAGTACACGCTGCAGGGCGATGCGTTCTCGCGCGCGGTGCGCGGCGAGATCGCGCTGCCCTACGGCGTCGACGATGCGATCACCAACATGCGGGTGATCGACGCGCTGTTCCGCTCCGAACGCAGCGAGCGCTGGGAAGCGGTCTGATGCCGGTGCCGCCCGCCGCGCCGGCCGAGCCCGCCGACCGCTTCGGCCGCCCGCCCACCGGCTGGCGCTTGCGGCTGTTCACGGTGATCTTCGAAGCCGACACGCGCAGCGGCCGGCTGTTCGACCTGGTGCTGGTGTGGCTGATCCTCGCGAGCGTCGCCGTCGTGATGCTCGACAGCTTCGCGTCGGTGCACGCGCGCTGGGGCGGCGTCTTCTCGGTGCTCGAATGGGTGTTCACCGTGCTGTTCAGCCTCGAGTACCTGGCGCGGCTCGCCTGCGTGCAGCGGCCCGGCCGCTACGCCGGCAGCGTGTTCGGCGTGATCGACCTGCTGGCGGTGCTGCCGACCTGGGCCGCGCTGGTGGTGCCGGGCCTGCATGCGCTGATCGACGTGCGGGCGCTGCGCCTGCTGCGGCTGTTCCGCATCCTGAAGCTGGCCGCCTACATCGCCGAATACCGCGCGCTCGGCGAGGCGCTGATGGCCAGCCGCCGCAAGATCCTGGTGTTCCTGAGCTTCGTGCTGCTGGTCACCATCGTGATGGGCAGCCTGATGTATGCGGTCGAGGGGCCGCGCAACGGCTTCGACAACATCCCGGTGTCGGTCTACTGGGCGATCTCGACGATGACCACCGTCGGCTTCGGCGACATCACGCCGAAGACCGGGCTCGGCCGCTTCATCGCGTCGTTCATGATGCTGGTCGGCTGGGGCACGCTCGCGGTGCCCACCGGCATCGTCAGTGCCGAATTCACCGCGCTGCGCTTTCGCGGCCAGCCGGCGCCCACCACCCGCACCTGCCCGGCCTGCCTGAGCGAGGGGCATGCCGCCAGCGCGCGCTATTGCAGCGATTGCGGTGCGCCGCTGCCCGGCACCCGTGACTGAGGCTCAGAAAAACGCCCGCGCATAGTTGATCGGCGCATGGTCCGCCAGGTCGCGCAGCAGCACGGCGCCGGGCTTGCCGGCATGCTCGCCGAAGTAGGCGGTGCGGGCGCGCATTCGGTCGTCGTCGACCTGGACCGCATCGGGCCGCTCGACCAGTTCGCCGCCGCTCGTGATGTAGCTGGCCGGCGTCACGTGCGCATACGCGCTCAGGCTCGGCGGCAGGTCGGTGACCAGGTCGCAGCAGTTGACGAGCCGGATGCGCTGCGGATTGCGCAGCCCGGCGGCAAAGGCCGCGTCGCCGACCCGCGGCGAGCCGAGCGTCACCAGCCGGCCTTCGGGCCACACCGAGGCCGCGAGGGTCGCCAGCGCCGCGCCCAGGCTGTGGCCGGTCAGCAGCAGCCCGTTGCGCGGCTTTGCATCGCCATCCAGCCAATGGCCGATGCGCGGCAGCAGCGTGCGCGCCGCGCCGGCAAAGCCGACGTGCACCCGGCCGGCGGCTTCGGGCCACGGTGTCGTCAGCGCGTTCAGGTCGGTCGCCAGGTCGGCGAGTTCGTCGGGCTGCGTGCCGCGGAAGGCCACCAGCACCAGCCCGTCGGCCGGGCGCAGCGCACCGAAGGCCTGCGAGCCGCTGGCCGTGTCGACGAACAGCCGCGGCGCCTCGAAGCCGGCCCGCGCCAGCGCGGCGGCCAGCCGGTCGGCCTCGGCCTTCGAGCCCTCGGCCCGCACATAGGCCAGGCGCGACGCCTCGGTGGCCAGTTGCAGCAACGTCGGCGGCGCCTGGGGCGCGAACAACGTGGGCGCCCGTTCGGGCGCGTACAAGGCGGTGCGGCTGGGGTCGTAGGGGATCACGGGGCATGGCGGCAGCGGGGATCGCGCATTCTGCGGGCCGCGCAGGCAGGTGTGCGTTTCAGGCGTGCGGTCAGCGCCCAAAACCTGAGTTCTGTACGTTGGCAATCGCCGGGCAGGTGACAGGCCTGCCGTTTGCCGCTCAACTGCGCGGCTCAGTCCCCGCCCTGTTCCGATCCACCACCAGAGAGGTTCCCCGATGGCCAACGACAAGCCCCGCCAGACCGCGAACGACTTCGACCCCGAGGTGCTGCGCCTGTTCGACAAGTACGTGCATGGCCAGATCGACCGCCGCGGCTTCCTCGACGGCGCCCGCAAGTACGCCGTCGGCGGCCTGACGGCCGTCGGCCTGCTCGAGGCGCTGAGCCCGAAATTCGCCGCCGCCGAACAGGTGCCGAAGACCGACCCGCGCATCTCGGCCGAATCGGTCGAGATCCCGTCGCCGCTCGGCTACGGCAAGGTGCGCGGCTACCTCGTCAAGCCGGCACGCGTCGCCGGCAAGCTGCCGCTGGTGCTGGTGGTGCACGAGAACCGCGGCCTGAACCCGCACATCGAGGACATCGCCCGCCGCCTCGCGCTCGAGAACTTCATCGCGTTCGCGCCCGACGCGCTGTTCCCGCTCGGCGGCTACCCCGGCGACGAGGACAAGGCACGCGAGCTGTTCGCCAAGCTCGACCAAGCCAAGACGCTGGAGGACTTCGTCGCCGCCGCCAACTACCTGCGCGCGCACCCGCTGGGCAACGGCAAGCTCGGCGCGGTCGGCTTCTGCTACGGCGGCGGCGTCGTCAACACGCTGGCCACGCGCGTGCCCGAGCTGGCGGCCGGCGTGCCGTTCTACGGCAACGCGCCGGCGCTCGACAAGGTGGCCGGCATCAAGGCACCGCTGCTGCTGTTCTTCGCCGACAACGACGAGCGCATCAACGCCGCCTGGCCGCCGTACGAGGCGGCGCTGAAGGCCGCGAAGGTGAAGTTCGACGCCTACAAGTACCCCGGCACGCAGCACGGCTTCAACAACGACACCACGCCGCGCTACGACGAGGCGGCCGCGAAGCAGGCCTGGACGCGCACGATCGCGTTCTTCAACACCCAGCTGCGCACTGCGGGATGATCCCCGGGGGACGCGCGCGGCGGCATCGCTACACTGCGCAGCTTCGCCAGCCTCGTGCCCCCCAATCGTGTCGGATCGCTTCTCTGTCCTGCCGCAGTACTTTCTTCCCAAGCAAGCGCTGACGCTGTTGGCCGGGCGCATCGCGTCGGCCAGCGCCGGCCCGTCGACGACGCGGCTGATCCGCTGGTTCGTCAAGCGCTACGGCGTGGACATGAGCGAGGCGGCGCGGCCCGAGATCGAGAGCTACGCCACCTTCAACGAGTTCTTCACGCGGGCGCTGAAGCCGGGCGCGCGGCCGATCGCGAAGGCCGACCTGGTCTGCCCGGTGGACGGCGCGATCAGCCAGTTCGGCCGCATCGAGCACGACCAGATCTTCCAGGCCAAGGGACACCACTACACCACGACCGCGCTGGTCGGCGGCGACGCGGCGCTGGCCAAACGCTTCGACAACGGCCACTTCGCGACGCTGTACCTCAGCCCGCGCGACTACCACCGCATCCACATGCCGCGCGACGGCCACATCGTGCGCATGATCCACGTGCCCGGCGCGCTGTTCTCGGTCAACCCGACGACCGCGCGCGGGGTGCCGGGGCTGTTCGCGCGCAACGAGCGCGTCGTCTGCGTGTTCGAATCGGCCGCCGGCCCGTTCGTGCTGGTGCTGGTGGGCGCCACCATCGTCGGCAGCATGGCGACGGTCTGGCACGGCGTCGTGAACCCGACGCGCACCGGCCGGGTTCGCGACTGGCGCTACGAGATCGAGCCGCAGGAGCTGAAGCAAGGCGCCGAAATGGGCCGCTTCCTGCTCGGCTCCACCGTGGTGATGCTGTTTCCCGCCGGGCCGCTGGCCTTCAATCCGGCGTGGGCGCCGGGCGGCGCGATCCGCCTCGGCGAGGCGATGGCGGACACCGGCGGCTGACGGGCCACGTCACGCGATCACTTCAGGCTGCCGGCCAGGAAGCGCCGCAGCCGCTCGCTGCGCGGGCGCACCAGCACCTCGCGCGGGTCGCCCTCTTCCTCGACCACGCCTTGGTGCAGGAACATCACGTGGCGCGACACCTCGGCCGCGAACGCCATCTCATGGGTGACGACGATCATCGTGCGCCCCTCGGCCGCCAGTCCGCGCATCACCTTCAGCACCTCGCCGACCAGCTCGGGGTCGAGCGCCGAGGTCGGCTCGTCGAACAGCATCACCTGCGGCTCCATCGCGAGCGCCCGCGCGATCGCGACGCGCTGCTGCTCGCCGCCCGACAGCTGCGACGGGTAGAGGCCCTGGCGGTGCAGCACGCCGACGCGCGCGAGCAGCGCCTCGGCGCGCTCCACCGCCTGCGCCCTCGGCACGCCGAGCACATGGACCGGCGCCTCGATCACGTTCTCGAGCGCGGTCATGTGCGCCCACAGGTTGAAGTGCTGGAACACCATCGCGAGCCGGCTGCGCAGGCGCTGCAGCTGCTTCGCATCGACGGCCCGCAATCGGCCGTCGCGCCCCGGCTTCAGCGCGATCGTCTCGCCGGACAGCGTGATGCGGCCGGCATCGGGCGGCTCGAGCAGGTTGATGCAGCGCAGCAGCGTGCTCTTGCCCGAGCCCGACGAGCCGACGATGCTGATCACGTCGCCCTGGCCCGCGGCCAGCGAGACGCCCTTCAGCACCTCGGTGTCGCCGAACTTCTTGTGCAGGTCCTCGACCCGGAGCTGCTCCGCCCGAACGGCCGTCATCAATCGCTCGACAGCTTGCCGCTGCGCACCGGCGTCGCGCCCGCGACCTTGAACAGCGGGCGGCCCGCCACCGCGTAGCGCACGCGGTCGCGCGCGAAGAACAGGCCGTCGACGCGGGTGTGCAGCGGGTGCACCTCGCCGCTGATCGGGTCGATCACGTCGGCGATCAGGTCGCCGGCGCGCACCACGTCGCCCGGCTCGCGGTGGTAGGCGACCACACCGCTCGCCGGCGCCGACACCACCTCGGTGCCCGACAAGGGCGTGGCCGGGAACGGCAGCGGCGGCAAGGCCGGGGCCGGGCCGTCGACCAGGCCGCGCAGCGTCAGGAAGTCGAGCAGCGCCGCCGCATCGGCCGCGGCCTGCGGGTGCGTGACGCTGGATTCGCCGCGCAGCTCCACCGTGACCGACAGGCAGCCGAGCGGCACCGGACGCTGCGTCCCGAAGTGCGCGGCCAGCTGCCACCAGGTCTGCGAGCAGGCCTCGTCGAACGGGTTGTCGCCCGACTCCAGCGCCAGCAGCGAGGCCTGCGCGCCCAGGCAACGGGCCAGCGGCTCGACCTCGGGCCACAGCGGCGTCGCGGTGTAGAGGTGCGCCACCGCCTCGCTGTCGCAATGCAGGTCCAGCACCACCTCGGCATCGCAGGCCAGCGCCATCAGCGTCTTGCGCTGGCTCATCAGCTCGTGGATCTCGGGCAGCGCGCGCACCGCGTCGCGCAGCGCCTCGCGCACCAGTCGCGCGTTGGCGGCCGGGTCGGCGCCGAGCGTCGCATCGATGCGCGCGCGCACCGGCTCGAACAAGGCCGGGTAGTGCCGGTTGAAGTTCTCGCCGCTGCCGAGCTCGAAGCGCCCGATCGGCATGCGCAGCAGCGACTGGCCGAGCCCGATCGGATTGGCCACCGGCACGACGACGACCTCGGCGCGCAGCCTGCCCTCGCTCTCCAGTTGCGCCAGCCGCAGGCGCAGGTGGTGCGCGACCAGCATGCCGGGCAGCTCGTCGGCATGCAGCGAGGCCTGGACGTAGACCTTGCGGCCGCTGTCCTGCGGGCCGTAGTGGAAGCTGACGATCTCGCGTCGGGTCAGCAGCGAAGCGCCGCTCAGCGGGTGGTGTCGGGTTTGCATCGGGAGTCGGGGCAGGAGGGTCAGGAGCGGGGTCGCAGGTGGCGGGTCCAGCGCGCTTCGGCGCGCCGGAACAGCGCCACCAGCACGAAGGTGATGGCGAGGTAGAACAGCGCCGCGGTGACGAAAGCCGGGAACGGCAGGAAGAAGCGCGAGTTGACGTCGCGCGCCGCGCCGGTCAGGTCGAGCAGCGTGACGATGCTGGCCAGCGAGGTGGCGTGCAGCATCAGCACCACCTCGTTGCCGTAGGCCGGCAGCGCGCGCCGCAGCGCCGACGGCAGCAGGATGCGCCGCACCATCAGTGTCCACGGCATGCCGACGCTGCGCGCCGCGTCGACCTCGCCCGCCGGCGTCGCGCGGATCGCGCCGGCGACGATCTCGGTGGTGTACGCGCAGGTGTTGACCGCGAACGCCGCCACCGCGCAGAACCAGGCGCTCGACAGCAGCGGCCACAGCACGCCGGCCCGCACCGCCTCGAACTGCGCGAGCCCGTAGTACAGCAGGAACAGCTGCACCAGCAGCGGCGTGCCGCGGACCACGAAGGTGAAGCACGCCACCGGCAGCCACCAGCGGCGTCGGCTCGACGCGCGCATCACGCCGAGCGGGATCGCGGCCAGCAGGCCGAGCGCCAGCGACATCGCCAGCAGCCGCAGCGTCGTCCATGCGCCCGACAGGTACAGCGGCAGGTTGTCGGCGATCGCGTCGAAGCTCATCGCGCCGGCCTCGTCGACCGCGTCACAGCGAGATCGCCTGCACGCCCGCCGACCAGCGCTTCTCCAGCGCGCGCAGCACGACGACCGACACCGTCGTGATCAGCAGGTACAGCGCGGCCGCGGCCAGGTAGAAGGTGAACGGCTCGCGCGTCGCGCCGGCGGCCTGGCCGGCCTTCTGCATCATGTCGGTCAGCCCGATCACCGACACCAGCGCGGTCGACTTCACCAGCACCAGCCAGTTGTTCGCGAAGCCGGGCAGCGCGAGCCGCAGCATCTGCGGCAGCAGGATGCGCCGGAACACCTGCGCCGGCGTCATGCCGAAGGCCCGCCCCGCCTCCGCCTGCCCGTGCGGGATCGCGAGGATCGCGCCGCGGAAGGTCTCGGTCAGGTAGGCGCCGAAGATGAAGCCGAGCGTCGCCACGCCGGCGGCGAACGGGTCGATGTCGATGTAGTCGTCGATGCCCAGGTGCGGTGCGATCTCGTTCACCGCGAGCTGCCCGCCGTAGAAGATCAGCAGCATCAGCACCAGGTCGGGCACGCCGCGGATCAGCGTGGTGTAGACGGTTGCGCTGCGCCGCCAGAACGCCGAATGCGACAGCTTGGCCGCGGCACCCGCCAAGCCGAGCAGCACCGCGACGGCCAGCGATGCGAGCGCGACGCCCAGCGTCAGCCGCAGGCCCTCGAGCAGGCTCGGCAGGTAGCCGTGCAGCATCACTGGCCGTAGATGTCGTAGTTGAAGTACTTCGACGCGAGCTTCTGGTAGGTGCCGTTGGCGCGGATCGCCTTGATCGCGGCGTTCAGCCGGTCGCGCAGCTCGGTGTCGCCCTTGCGCAGCGCAATGCCGGCACCGGCGCCGAAGTACTCCGGGTCGCGGTAGTCGGGACCGACGAAGCCGAAGCCCTTGCCGGCCGGCGTCTTCAGGAAGCCGACGTCGCCGGCGATGCCGTCGACCATCGTCGCGTCGATGCGGCCGGCCGCGAGGTCGAGGTAGACCTCGTCCTGGCTCGCATAGCGCACGATGGTCGCGGTGGTGAACTTGGCGCTGACGTAGCGGTCGTTGATGGTGGTGCGCTGCACGCCGATGCGCAGGCCCTTGAAGCGCTCGGGCGTGCCGTCGATCGGCGAGCCGATCTTCGCGATCAGCTTGTTCGCGCTGTTGTAGTACTTGTCGGTGAACGCGACCACCTTCAGGCGCTCGGGCGTGATCGCCATCGACGCGACGATCAGGTCGAACTTGCGCGACTGCAGCGACGGGATCAGCCCGTCGAACTCCTGCTGCACCAAGGTGCAGCGGGCCTTCATCTCGGTGCACAACGCGTTGGCGATGTCGATGTCGAAGCCCTGCAGCGTGCCGTCGGGGGCGATGGTGCTGAACGGCGGGTAGGCGCCTTCGACGCCAACACGCAGCTTCGGCAGCTTCGACAGGTCCAGCGCCTGCGCACCGAGCGCGGCGAAGCACAGCAGCAGCGGGAGGATTCGTTTCATCGGGGGGGCTCCGGTAGGGGACGGGACCGCGTTGCAAGTCCCGAACCATACCGCGCCCCGGGCCGGTTCCGCTGCCGGGTTTCCCGGCCCCACCGTCACTGCGACCAGGGGCTGCGGCCGATCAGTTTCATCCGTTCGTCGAAGCTCGGTGCCGCGGCCAGCATCGGGTGGCCGGGCGCCGTCGCGGCGGCCACCTCGGCCGGACCGGGCGTGCGGCCGATCAGCGCCATGCGCTCCACATAGTCCTGCCGGCGCTCGGCGGCGCTCTGCGCCAGCGTGTCGGACGGCAGCGGCACGGCGCGCTCGCCGGGCTCAGGCGTGCGGCCGATCAGCCGCATGCGCTCGGCCCAGGCGGCGTCGGGGGCGGTCTCGCGGCCGGTGGCGGCCGCGGCAAAGGCGGCACCCTGCGTGGCGAGGGTGGCGACGGCGAGGATCAGCAGGGGTCTCATGGAACATCCTTTCGCGAAGCGTGAGGGGTGCGGGTTGGGTCGCCCCTCGCCGCCTGCCGTTCCCCCGTCCGCGGCGCCTTTACCCGGTGAAACCCTGATGCCACACCGTGCGACGTGCACGACATCTGCCGTCGCAATCGATCTCATGCCGAGCGCCGGCAAACCGCGCGAAAGCCGGCGCTAGACTGCGCCGATGACCTCGCCCGACGACGCCTCCCCCGCTGTCCCGCCCGCCGACAAACCCCGCCCCGGCGACACCTACGTGCAGTCGTTCGCACGCGGCCTGAGCGTCATTCGCTCGTTCAGCGCGAAGGCGCCGCAACAGACGCTCAGCGAGGTCGCGCAGCGCACCGGCCTGACGCGCGCCGGCGCGCGCCGCATCCTGCTGACGCTGGAAGGCCTGGGCTATGTCGAGAGCCAGGGCCGGCAGTTCCGGCTGACGCCGAAGATCCTCGACCTCGGCTTCGCCTACCTGTCGTCGCTGCCGCTGTGGAACCTGGCCGAGCCGGTGATGGAGGCGCTGGTCGAGCAGGTGAAGGAATCGAGCTCGGCGGCGGTGCTCGAAGGCGCCGACATCGTCTACGTGCTGCGCGTGCCGACGCACAAGATCATGAGCATCAACCTGGGCATCGGCAGCCGGCTGCCGGCCTACTGCACGTCGATGGGCCGCACGCTGCTGGCCGGGCTGCCGCCGGATGAGCTCGACCAGCGCATCGCGTCGATGGCACTGACCGCCCGCACACCGCACACCGAGACCGACCCGCAGCGCCTGAAGGGGCTGATCGCCCAGGTGCGGCGCCAGGGCTGGAGCCTCGTCAGCCAGGAGCTGGAGGAAGGGCTGGTGTCGATGTCGGCACCGATCCGCGATCGCTCCGGCCGTTCGATCGCCGCGTTGAACATCAGCGGGCAGGTCAACCGCACGCCGCCGGGGCACATGCTGGAGGCCTTCCTGCCGAAGCTGCTGGAGGCGGCGGACACGATCTCGCGGCTGCTGCAAATGAAAACGTGACCGAGCAGGCCGACAGGCCGTGAAAGATCAAGCAACGCCCGCGGAGCCGGCTTTGCCGGGCCGCCAGGTGGCGCCCCTCGGGGGCAGGAGCGATAGCGACTGGGGGGCTACACCTTCACCCAGCGCAGCGCCACGATGTCGTCCGGCCACTGCACTGCCTTCACCTTCTTCTGCATCGCCCAGCTCAGCGTACGCCGGTACAGCGGCACATAGGGCAGGTCGTCGCCGATCAGCCGCAGCGCGACGCCGACCATCGCGCGCCGGCGCATCAGGTCGGGCTCGACGCGAATGCCGTCGATCAACGTGTCCAGCGCCGGATTGGCGTAGCGCCCGACGTTGAAGGTGCCCGCCCCGCCCTGGCCGAAACTGTGGAACAGCGCGTTCAGCGTCGCCCAGGCGTCGGTGGTCGGCGTCCAGCCGAACTCGACGAAAGTGCCGGTTGCCTGGCTCAGCTTCGGGAAGAACTGGTTGGTCGCCGACGAGCGCAGCGTCGTGCGGATGCCCACCTGCGCCAGCATCGCGGTCGCGGCCTGGCAGACGTTCTCGCGCCACGCGATGTTCACGCAATCCAGCGTCACCGCGAAGCCGTCCGGGTAGCCGGCCTGCGCGAGCAGCTTCTTCGCGGCCACCGGGTCGTAGGGCAGGCGCCTGTCCAGCTCGGCCAGCGAGCCGTCGACCAGCGGCGACAGGAAGGCCCCGGTCGGCGTCGCCTGGCCGCGCAGCACCTTGCCGACGATCAGGTCGACGTTGATCGCCTGGTAGACCGCCTGGCGCACCCGCCGGTCCTTGAACGGGTTGCGGCCCTTCACGTCGGCATCGAGCAACTGCTCGCGCGACTGGTCGAACGCGAGGTACTGCTGGCCCAGGTCGGCGACCTGCATCACCGTCAGGCCCGGGTCGGCCTTCAGGCGTGCCACGTCCTGGAACGGCGGGTCGAGCACCAGGTCGACCTCACCGGAGCTCAGCGCCGCCAGCCGCGTCGCCTCCTGGCGGATCGGCAGGAAGCTCACCTCGTCGAGGTTGCCGTTGCGCTTGTCGCCGCGGCCCCACCAGCGCTCGTTGGCCTTCAGCACGACACGCACATCCGGCTCGTAACGCTCCAGCCGGAACGGTCCGGTGCCATTGGCGTTGCGCACCGCGAAGGTCTCCTGCTTGCCATTGAAGTCCTGCGCGCGCTCGACGCCATGGCGGCTGGCCCAGGCCTTGCTCATGACGCCGATGAACGGCAGTTTCTCGGGGAACACCGCGTCGGGCGAGCCCAGCACGAAGTCGACCGTCAACGCGTCGACCTTGCGGACCTCGGCCACGGCGCCGAGCTGGAACGCGCGCTGCGATGGCGGCTGGCGCGCACGATCGACCGAGAAGACCACATCGTCGGCGCTCATCGGGCTGCCGTCGTGGAAGACCACGCCGGGTCGCAGCTTGAAGCGCCAGGTCCGCTCGTCCATCGCCTGCCACGACAACGCAAGCGCGGGTTCCAGCCTGAACTGCTCGTCGCGCCCCACCAGCGACTCGTACACCTGCGTGCTGACCCGCGAGTGGTACAGCAGCGCGAGCGCATGCGGGTCCATCGTCTGCGGGTCGAAGCCGCTGGCCACCCGCAGGCTGGCCCCGCAGGCGCCCCCCCGCCACGCAACCGAGCCAGAGCCCGACCATCGCCACCAGCCACCGCTTCCCGTGCCACCTCGTCTGCCGCGCCATGGACCTTCCCCCGCAGTTGGAGCCCGCATGATCGCAAAGCCCGGCCCGAAATTGGGTTACAACCTCACCACATGCAACACCTGCTGAACCTGCTCGCCGCCATCTCCTTGCTCGTCTGGGGCACGCACATCGTGCGGGTCGGCATGCTGCGGGTGTTCGGCGAGAACCTGCGGGCCGTGATCTCGCGCAGCGTACGCAGCCGCATCGTCGCGCTGCTGGCCGGCGTCGGCGTCACCGCGCTGGTGCAGTCGAGCACCGCCACCAGCCTGATCGTCACCTCGTTCGTCGGCAAGGGCCTGATGGACACCGGCGCCGCGCTGGCCGTGATGCTGGGCGCCGACGTCGGCACCGCGCTGATGTCGGTGCTGCTGTCGTTCGACCTGTCGTGGGTGTCGCCGCTGCTGATCTTCGCCGGCGTCGTGATGTTCCTGTCGCAGGAAGACCGCGGCATCGGTCGCGTCGGGCGCGTCGTCATCGGCCTCGGACTGATCACGCTCGCGCTGCAGCTGATCGTCGCCGCCACCGAGCCGCTGACGCGCTCGCCGGCGGTGCGCGCGATGCTGGTCAGCCTGCCCAATGACGTGATGCTCGAGATCACGATCGGCGCGGTGCTGGCCGTCGTCTCGTACTCCAGCCTCGCCACCGTGCTGCTGGTCGCGATGCTGGCCAATGCCGGCCTGCTGCCGGCGCCGGTCGCGCTCGGCCTGGTGCTTGGCGCCAACCTCGGCACCGGTGCGTTGCCGCTGCTGGCGACCGCGCGCGGGTCGGTGCAGGCGCGCCGCATGCCGCTCGGCAACTTCCTGTTCAAGCTGGTCGGCTGCCTCGCGATGATCCCGCTGCTGCCGCAGGCCCACGTGCTGCTGCAGGACTATGTGCCGACCGTGCTGCAGCAGGTGGTGGTGTTCCACCTGGCGTTCAACATCGCGCGCTCGGTGCTCTTCATTCCGTTCACGCCGCTGGTCGGCCGCCTGCTCGACAACTACCTGCCGCAGCCGCGCGCGCTCGGCACCGACCGCCCGCGCCACCTCGACCCGCTGGCGCTGAGCTCGCCGTCGGTCGCGATCGCCTGCGCCGCGCGCGAGGCGCTGCACCAGGCCGACGTGGTCGAGACGATGCTGCGCGGCATCCTGCCGGTGATCCGCTACAACGACCTGGCGCTGGCCGAGCAGCTGCGCAAGATGGACGACGTGGTCGACGAGCTGTACTCGGCGATCAAGTTCTACCTGACGCAGATCTCGCGCAAGGCGCTGTCCGAGCGCGAGAGCCGGCGCTGGACCGACATCGTCTCGTTCACGATCAACATGGAGCAGATCGGCGACATCATCGAGCGCGTGCTGCAGGACATCGAGGACAAGAAGGTGCGCAAGAACCGCAGCTTCTCCGATGCCGGCATGGCCGAGATCGTGCACCTGCAC
This sequence comes from Rhizobacter sp. SG703, assembly GCF_012275445.1. GTDB lineage: Bacteria > Pseudomonadota > Gammaproteobacteria > Burkholderiales > Burkholderiaceae_C > Rhizobacter. The sequence continues at coordinate 282,266 of NZ_JAAZQK010000007.1, forward strand.
GAGCGGCTGATGGCCAACCTGCGGCTTGGCATGAGCGTGTTCCTCGACGGCCACGTGCGCGACGCGAAGCGGCTGCTGGAAGAAAAGGCGCGCTTCCGCGACCTGGAGCACGAGTACGCCGCAAGCCACATCGTGCGGCTGCAGGAGAACACCGCGCAGAGCATCGAGACCAGTTCGCTGCACATCGACCTGATCAGCGACCTGAAACGCATCAATTCGCACATCTGCTCGATCGCGTACCCGATCCTCGAATCGGCCGGCGCGCTGTCGCAGACGCGGATCCGGCATTCGCAGCTGTCGGCGCTCTCTTCCGACGAATCCTAGAGGGCCGAGCGCCGGGCCGCCCCAAGCCGGCCCCCGCAAGCCGCGAGACGCGGCTCGCACTCTGGCCGTCCAAGCCCGCGCAGGCGGGCTTGGAGCCGCGGCCATCGTTCCCCTCGGGGGATCGGGCGACGTACCCGTCGACCGAGGGGCCAACTACAAGTAGCCGTGCCGTTTCAGCCAGTGCGCATGCACCAGCGCGGCCTCGAGCGTGAAGACGCCGGCCTTCAGGCTCTCGAGCAGTTGTCCGGCCGGCACGCAATCGAAGCCCTCGACCTCGCCATCCTGGTTGTCGGGATCGATGCCGGGCAGCACCTCGCCCTCGAACATCTCGATGCGCTCGACCATGTACCCGTTGCCGTCGACCGGGCGGCGCACCCGCTGGTGGCCGAGCGCGCGCACGTTGCGCATCGTCGCCACTTCGAGCCCGGCTTCCTCCCAGGTCTCGCGGTGCAGCGCGGACGCCACCGTCTCGCTCGCCGACAGCATGCCGCCGGACAGCGTGTCCCACTGGCCGGGGTCGGTCGCCTTGTCGAACGCTCGTTGCTGCACCCACACGCGGCCGTCGCCGGTGTGACCCACCAAATGCACCGCGACGGTCGCGATGCCCAGCGGGCGCACCGCCGCACGCTCGATCAGCGCCTGCCGCTCGTCGTGCTCGTTCGTCACCGCCAGCAGCTCGTCGCGCCAGGCGCCGCCCAGGCCGTGCTCGTGCAGCCAGCGGGCGATCACCGCCAGCGCCGCGTCCGGCGGGCCTTCGACCTGCCAGCCGCCGGCACGCGGGCGCACTGGCAGGTCGGCTTGTTCCATGTGGCGGGCGAGCAGCGGCTCGATCGAGCCGATCACCGCGTCGGTGGCCTGCAGCCAAAGCCGCTCGCGCAGCGTCTGCGGGGGCTGGTCGGCCAGGGTGTGGAGGTGGTGCAGCCAGTCGGGTGTGTCGTCCATCGTGGCTGCGATGGTATCGGCTCCGGCACCGCCCCGTTCAGGCCGAGAACAGCCGCCAGCGCGCGGTCATCGCCTTCAGCCCCTGCAGGATGCCGCTCGGCACCGGCGCGTCGAGCCCGGCAACGCGCACCGTGCGGTGCAGCGCGACGTGGCGGGCGTCTCCCAGGCAGCGCAGGTGCTCCTTCATCGCTGCCGACACCGCGAGGCTCAGCACCGCCGGACGGATCGGCTTGCTGGCGAAGCGGTAGATGCGGGCCTGGTTGATCAGCCGCACGACCTCGTCCGCATCGGTGTGGTCCGTCAGCATCACGGTGATCAGCGCCGGGAAATGGGTCTTCAACGCGTGCAGCAGCTGGCCGGTGTCGGCGCCGCCGACGCGCGCTTCGCACACCATTACGCCGATCGCGTGGCGCGCCAGCAGTTGCAACGCGCCGGCGACGCTGTCGGCCCGGTACACCGTGAGCTCCGCGCCGAGCGCCTGCCGGACCAGCGCGCAGTCGTCCTCGCTGTCATCGAGCAGCAGCACGCCGGCCACCGGCGCCGCCGCGGCGCGGCCCGCCGAACCCGGCGGCGTGACGATCGGGGCCGGGCGCGACTGCATCTGGCCGACCTCGGCCGCGTCGGCCAGCGTCGTGCGGATCGCGTCCTGGTCCCAGGGTTTGGTCAGGTAGCGAAAGATCTGGCCGTCGTTGACCGAACCGAGGATGGCCTCCTGGTCGGCATAGCCGGTCAACAGCACGCGCACCGTGTGCGGCCAATGCTGGCACACCTTGGCCAGCAGCTGCACACCGGTCATGCCGGGCATGCGCTGGTCGCTGACGATCACGTCGATGGGCTCGTGGCGCAGGATCTCCAGCGCCTGCGCGCCGCTCGACGCGGTGAACACCTCGTAGGTGTTGCGAAACATCACGCGCAGCAGGTTGATGATGCGTTCTTCGTCGTCGACGAACAGGATGCGGGCTTTCTGCGGGGCTGTCACGTGGCGGGCTCCGTCGGTGGGTTGGCGGGTGGGGGCGGTCGCGGGGATCAGGCGGCCAGCAGGACCGGCTTGTCCGCTTTGGCGGCCTTGTCGGATTTTTCCGGCTCGCGCGGGCCCAGCGGCAGCAGGATCGAGAACACGGTGCCGACACCGGGCTCGGTGTCGACGAGGATCTTGCCGCCGTGCTCCTGGATGATCTTGAACGAGATCGACAGGCCCATGCCGGTGCCTTTTCCGATCGGCTTGGTGGTGTAGAACGGGTCGAAGATCTTCGGCAGCACGTTCGCCGGAATCCCGCTGCCGTTGTCCTGGATCTCGATGCGCACCATGTCGTCGCCCTCGCGCGCGGTGCGCAGCGTGATCACGCCGGGTTCGGCGCGCTCCGCCGGCATCGCATGCACCGCGTTCGTGATGATGTTCAGGAACACCTGGTTGATCTGCGACGGCGAGCACTGGATCTTCGGCAGGTCGAAGGCCAGCTCGCGACGGATCTCGACCGTGTTCTTCAGCAGGTTGCGCGCGAGCAGCAGCGTGCTCTCCAGGCCCTCGTGCACCGCGAACTCGCTGACCTTCGCGCGGTCGAGCCGGCTGAAGTTCTTCAGGTTCGTGACGATCTCCGAGATCTGCTCGATGCCGTGGATGCCGTCGGCCAGCAGCTGCCCCATCTCGTCCATCACGCGGCTGCCGGAGACCTCCCGCGTGGACTTGTCGAACCGGTTCGCCACCGTCTGCAACTGCGCGCGGTCGCGCTGCTCGTTCGGCAGGTGCAGCATCTGCGCGAACTGCACGCTGTTGGCCGCCAGCTGCGCCACCGGCACGACCTGCTCGCGCAGCACCTCGAACGTGCCCTTGACGTACGCGAGCGGCGTGTTGATCTCGTGGGCGATGCCGGCCACCATCTGCCCGAGGGCCGACATCTTCTCGGACTGCACCAGGTGGACCTGCGACTCCTTCAGCTCGTCGTGGCTGCGCGTCAGCTCCAGGTTGACGCGCGCCAGCAGGCGGTAGCTGGCGACGAGGCGCCACGCGAACCAGCCGAGTGCGACCAGCAGCGCGGCCGAATAGGCCACCAGCACCCAGCGCCAGGTCTGCTGCGAGACCAGCAGCTTCTCGTGCTCCAGCGCATTCATGTCGGCCAGCTCGTCCAGCGCGCGCGCCGTCGGCAGCACCGCCAGCTGCTTCAGCAGCCTGTCGCCCAGCTGCTGCTGGCGCACCACCGTCTCGGCATGGGCCGCGTAACCCGCAATGCGCTCGGCCGTGGCGTCCGGCAGCGCCTTGGCGAGCTTGCGCAGGTGGGCGATGCTGTCGTCGACACGGGCGACCAGGCCGGCGTCGGGCGTGTCGGTGTAGACAAGCGTGTCGACCAGAACGCGGTCGACCGCCTGGATCAGCCCGTCGCGTTCGGCGGCCGGCCCCGCGGCCAGCACTTCCGCGGCCGCCGACGGCAGGTAGCGGGTGGAGTTGCGCAGGATCGAATGTTGCGACTTGAAGCGGTCGATCAGCTCGACCTTGGACGCCATCAGCTGCCGGTAGTTGTCGAGCAGCGGCACGATGCGCGCGCCGCTGTCGCCGCGACCGCTCCAGAACAGGTTGGTCTTGCTGCGCAGCAGGTCGTCGAGCGATTCGATCACCGGCAACGGGCTCGCAACCGGGTCGTAGCTCGCGTTCAGGCCGGTCTTCGAGCGCAGCACGTCGACGTTCCATTCGGCATCGATCTGCTTGAGCTGGCGCAGCAGCGAGCTGATCTCGCCGTATTCGGCGTGGTTTACATCCGAGGTCTTGTCCACCAGCAGCGCCAGCACCAGGGCCAGCCCGGCGCCGACCAGCAGGTTCACCCAGGTTCTCTTGTTCATCGTGATCATGGGAGCTCGCTCGTTCAAGGTTGGGTGCGGGGCTCGAGCGAGCGGCCGCGAAGCTCGCCGGTGAGCGTGTACAGGAACTTCACGATCAGTGCCTTGTCCTGCTGCGGAGCGGGTCGCCCAAGCTGGTAGCGGAACATCGTGTCCACCGCATCGTCGAGCGTGCGGGCCGAGCCGTCGTGGAAGTACGGCGCCGTGAGCGCGACGTTGCGCAGGCTGGGCACCTTGAACATGTGCCGGTCCGCCTCGTTGTGCGTCACGTTGTAGCGACCCATGTCGGCGCCGGTCGGCTCGCCGCGGCCGGCGAAGTAGTCGCCCATCACGCCGAACACCTGGAACATGTTGCCGCCGACGTTCACGCCCTGGTGGCAGGCCACGCAACCGTAGCTCTTGAACAGCCGGTAGCCTTGCAGTTCGTCGCGGTGCAGCGCCGTCATGTCGCCGCGCAGGTACTTGTCGAAGCGCGCATTCGGCGTCGTCAGCGAGCGCTCGAACACCGCGATCGCATCCTGGATGTTGCGCGGCTTCAGCCCGTCGCGGTACGACTCGCCGAAGGCCGACACCAGGCTCTTGTCGCGCGACAGCTTCTCGATCACCTGCGACCAGTTGCTGCCCATTTCCTTCGGGTTGTGGACCGGGCCGGCCGCCTGTTCTTCCAGCGACGCCGCGCGGCCGTCCCAGAACTGGCGGAAGTTGAAGCCGCTGTTCAACACCGTGGGCACGTTGATCGGACCCACCGCGCCCCCGATGCCGATGGCGCTGACGCGGCCATCGACGCCGCCGCGCTCCAGCGAATGGCAGCTGGCGCAGGCGATGGTGTCGTCGCCGGACAGGCGCTTGTCGTGGAACAGGCGGTCGCCGAGCGCCACCTTGCGCGCATCGAGCCGGACATCGAGCGGGATCGGCCGGATCGGCTCGTCGACCTGCGCCCACGCTTGTCCTGCAGCGAAGCCGCCGAGCGCGGCGGCGAGAACAACAGCGGCAATTTTTTCGGCATCCAACCAGGGCATGAGGACCTCATCAATCGTTGTGTGCGTGATGCGTCACTGCACCCGACGACTATCGGCTCAGGTTGTCACGTGACGTAAGGAATTGCCGCACAGGTCGCCCACTCGAAAAGTCAACAACTGCCAACTGCGTTGACACACCCATCACGGGTACGAATGTCTGGCGCCGGGACCGGAACCGGCGGCGGCGTCAGGCCACTCAGTCCGCACCGAATCCCTCGGCATGAACATCGATCCATGAGCAACATCCTGAAGAACCTGGTGGACGGCTTCGCGCGTCGCGTCGGCGGCACGCACTTCGAGTTCGACGGCGAAGGCCACCTGCAGCTGGTGGTCGACGGCAAGTACGTCGTGAGCCTGCTGCACGAGCCCGACGAATCCCGCATCCACCTGTTCGCCGAAGCCGGCACGATGCCCTTCGGCCTCGATCATCTGCGCGATCGGCACGGCGAAGACCGCTGGCAGGCCAGCACCGACCGCACCGATGCCGAAGGCTTCACGTCGGCGCTGCGCTGGCATGAATCGACCGGCAGCGTGCTGCAACTGGCCAGCGCACCGGTCGCGCAACTCGACGATGTGAAGTTCGCGAACTGGCTCAAGCTGTTCCTCGACAACCTGACCCGGCTCGACGCGATGATCGCGGCCGGGCCCGATGTCGAGAACGCCGAAGTGATCGAGGTCAGCGAGTTCCCGCCGATGGATCCGCTGGAACTGGAACTGCAGTTGATGATGTGAGGCGGCGGCGGCCGGTTGGCGCTCCGCACAGCCGCCATCCGATCAAGGTCGGGGACCACACGGTGAGCCAGGAGCGGCTTCCCACAACCGCGCTTCTGCCGGAGTTTCAGCTGCAGCACGTGATGCTCGGTGCGCCACCCTCGGATGTCGGCGGCCCAGCTTCCGAGCGTCTCAACGGGATGCTGTCCGCACTGGAAGAGTTGCCCGCCTTCCCGGTCTGACCACGGCCCTGACCGCCGACGTTACAAGCAGTCCGGCGCCTGCACCGCCTGCAGCACGGTGTCGACGACACCTTCGCGGTCGCGCCGTCGGAACCACCACACCGCGCCCTTCTTGATCGACCAGGCCTGCGGCTGGCCGCTCAGCAGCAGCGCCGCCACCTGGCCCAGCGTCGGCTGGTGGCCGATCACCAGCACCGGTTCGGTCGCATCGGGCCAGCGCGCGACCTTCAGCACCGCCTCTGCCGTGGCCTCGGGCGCCAGCACCGGCACGGTCTTGAACGATTTGTCGAGCGCCTTCGCGGTCTGCTGCGTGCGCACCGCGGGGCTGACCAGGATGCGCGTCGAATGCGCGAGCCGCTGGTTCAGCCACTCGGCCATGCGCTGCGCCTGGCGCTCGCCCTTTGGCGTCAACGCGCGCTCGAGGTCGCCTTGGCCCTCGCGCAACACGTGCGCTTCCGCATGGCGCCACAGGATCAGGTCCATGTCGATCACCCCGCTCCGGATGGCTTCGCCGTCATCAACCGCATCAGTGCCTGCTGCGCGCTCGGACCTTCGGTGCCGATGCGCTGGTAGCTGCCGTCCGACTGCAGGGACCACGCGTCCTGGCCGTCGTGCAGGTAGGGCACCAGGCATTCGTCGATGACGCGCTGGCGCAGCGCGGCGCTGCGCACCGGCCAGGCCACCTCGATGCGGCGGAACATGTTGCGCCCCATCCAGTCGGCGCTCGACAAGAACAAGGCCTCGTCCGCCTCGCCCTCGCCCCAGCGGAAGTACAGCACCCGCGAATGCTCCAGCAGCCGGCCGACCACCGAGCGCACGCGGATGCGGTCGGTGCGGCCCGGGATGCCCGGCGGCAGCATGCAGGCGCCGCGCACGATCAGGTCGATGTCGGCGCCGGCCTGGCCGGCAGCGACCAGCGCCTCGATCAGCGGCACATCGGTCAGCGCATTGATCTTCACGACGATGCGCGCCGGCCGCCCCGCTCGCGCCGCATCGGCCACCTGGTGGATGTGCGCGAGCATCTGCTTGTGCAGCGTGAACGGCGCCTGCAGCAGCTGGCGCAGCGGCCGCATCTTGCCCAGGCTCGCGAGCTGCTGGAACACCGTGTCGATGTCGGCGGTCATCTCGGCATCGGCCGTCAGGCAGCCGACGTCGGTGTACAGCCGCGCGGTCTTCGGGTTGTAGTTGCCGGTCGACAGGTGGCCGTAGCGCCGCAGCCTGCCCTCTTCGCGCCGGGTCACCAGCAGCAGCTTCGCGTGCGTCTTCAACCCGACGATGCCGTACACCACCTGCGCGCCCACCGCCTCCAGCCGCTCGGCCCAATTGATGTTCGCCTCTTCGTCGAAGCGCGCCTTCAGCTCGACGACGGCCATCACCTCCTTGCCGCGCCGCGCCGCGTCGATCAGCAGGTCCATCAGCGGCGACTCGCTGCCGGTGCGGTAGATCGTCTGCTTGATCGCGAGAACGTCGGGGTCTTCGACCGCCTCGCGCAGGAACTGCACCACCGGCTCGAACGATTCGAACGGGTGGTGCATCAGCACATCGCCATGGCGCAGCCGCTCGAAGATCGAATGGTCGCGCGACAGCCCGGCCGGCCACGGCGCGTCGTGCTGCGCGAAGCGCAGCGCCGGCGCATCGGCGGCGTCGATCAGCGCGTTCAGCCGCACCAGGTTGACCGGCCCGTTCACGTGGTACAGCGCCGCCTGCGGCAACGCGAACTGCAACAGCAAGAACTCCGACAGCTCCGGCGGGCAGGTGTTCACCACCTCCAGCCGCACCGCCTGGCCGAAGTGGCGCGTCGTCAGCCCCGAGCGCAGCGCCTGCCGCAGGTTGGCGACGTCTTCTTCGTCGATCGCCAGGTCCGAGTCGCGCGTCAGCCGGAACTGCGAGAACGCCTCGACCTCGCGGCCAGGGAACAGCTCGGCCAGGTGGGCGCGGATCACGCTGGTCAGCAGCACGAAGGCCTGGCCGCCGCCGGCGATGTCGTCCGGCAGCCGGATCACGCGCGGCAGCACGCGCGGGACCTTGACGATCGCGATCGTGTTCTCGCGCCCGAACGCGTCCTTGCCGCCCAGCCGCACGATGAAGTTCAGCGATTTGTTCGCGACCTGCGGGAACGGGTGCGACGGGTCCAGCCCCACCGGCACCAGCAACGGGCGCACCTGGCGCTGGAAGAAGGCGTCGACCCAGCGCCGCTGGGCCTCGTTGCGGTCGCTGTGGTTCAGGATCTGGATGCCCTGCTGCTTCAGCGCCGGCATCACCTCGTCGTTGAAGCAGCGGTACTGGTCGTCGATCAGCAGGTGGGCCTCGGCGGCCACCGTCGCCAGGTCGCGCGCCGAGACGCCGGCGCCGGGCTGGCGCACCGCCTCGATGTAGTCGGCGAAGCGCACCTCGAAGAACTCGTCCATGTTGGACGACACGATGCAGATGTAGCGCAGCCGCTCCAGCAGCGGCACGTCGTCGCGCCGGGCCTGGGCCAGCACGCGGCGGTTGAACTCCAGGATGGCGCTTTCACGGTTCAGCAGCGCCGGCATCAGCGGTGCCGGCGAAGCGGCGGTCGGCGGGGTCATCCGACGAGTTTATGAAGGTTTTGCGTCGGTTTCGTGACAGCCAGGTCAGCGCCCGGCGCGGCCGGCACCAGGTGGCCGAGGAACTCGCGGCACACCGGCTCCCAGCCGAACTGCAGCGCGCGCTCGCGGGCCCGATCGCGCGGGATCTCCAGCGCCTGCAGTGCCGCCGTGCGCAGATCGTCGTGCAACACGCCGCCATCGCGCCCGTCGCGCTGCGGCGCGACCACGTCCAGCGGCCCGGCCACCGGGTAGGCGGCGACCGGCGTGCCGCAGGCCAGCGCCTCCAGCATCACCAGCCCGAAGGTTTCGGAGCGGCCGGGGAACACGAACACGTCGGCGGCGCTGTAGATGCGCGCCAGCTCGCTGCGGTCGACCACGCCGCGCCAGTGCACCTGCGGGTACTCGCGCTGCAGCCGCTCCTGCAGCGGCCCGACGCCGTAGACGATCTTCGAGCCCGGCAGGTCGAGGTCGAGGAAGGCCTCCAGGTTCTTCTCGTAGCTGAGCCGGCCGACATGCAGGAACACCGGCCGCGGCAACCCGAGGTCGGCGCCCGGCACCGGCTCGAACAGTCCCAGGTCGACGCCATGCGACCAGCGCCGCAGCGGCGTGAATCCATAGCCCTGCAGGATGTCGAACATGCCGGCGGTCGGCACCATGATGCCGCTCGACTTCGCATGGAAGCGGCGGAACCAGGCATAGCCCCAGCGCTCCGGCAGGTGCAGCGCCCGCGCCAGGATCTCGGGGAAGCGGGTGTGGAACGCCGTCGTGAACGCGAGCCCGCGCCGGATGCAGTGCGCACGCGCGGCGCCGCCGAGCGGTCCTTCGGTCGCGATGTGGATCGCATCGATGCCACCATCGTGAAGCGCGGCATCGTCGATGCGCCGCGCCACCTCGCGCCCCGGCCTCCACGCGAGTTCGATCTCGCGGTAGCCCGGGCAGGCGAAGCGCCTGAAGCCCGACGGCTCGATCATCAGCACCTGGTGGCCGAGCGCGGTCAGCCCCTGCTGCAGCTCGACCAGCGTCGTGACGACGCCGTTGACCTGCGGCTTCCATGCATCGGTGACCAGCAGGATCCTCATGCGGCCTCCGCGACGGCGGGCGCGGTCGCCGTCGCCTGCGGCTCGCGATCGCGCAGCTGCTGCGCCCAGTCGATGATCTCGAGCCGCCCGTCCGCATGCTCGACCAGCGCGGTCAGGCTCTCGACCCAGTCGCCGTCGTTCGCATAGGTGATGCCGTCGATCTCGCGCAGCTCGGCATGGTGGATGTGCCCGCAGACGACGCCGTGCATGCCGCGGCGGCGCGCCTCGCGGGCCACCGCGTTCTCGAAGTCGCCGATGAAGCTGACGGCCCGCTTGACCTTCAGCTTCAGGTATTTCGACAGGCTCCAGTACGGCAGGCCCATGCGCGCGCGCAGCGAGTTCAGGTGACGGTTCAGCTTCAGCGTGAACTCGTAGAGCGTGTCGCCGACGTGGGCGAGCCACTTGGCGCACTGGATGACGCCGTCGAACAGGTCGCCGTGCAGGATCCACAGCCGCCGGCCGTCGGCGGTCTCGTGCACCCACTCCTCGGCGACCTCGATGCCGCCGAACTCGTGTCCGACGTATCGGCGCGCGAACTCGTCGTGGTTGCCCGGGACGAAGACGACGCGCGTGCCCTTGCGCGCCTTGCGCAGCAGCTTCTGCACCACGTCGTTGTGCGACTGCGGCCAGTACCAGTGGCGCCGCAATTGCCAGCCGTCGACGATGTCGCCGACCAGGAACAGCGTGTCGCTCTCGACGTGGCGCAGGAAGTCGAGCAGCGCATCGGCACGGCAGCCGGGCGTGCCCAGGTGCAGGTCCGAGATCCACACGCTGCGGTAGCGCAGGCGGTGCGCGGTCGGTTCGTCCTCGGCGCCGGGCGGCGGCTCCTGCGGGACGGTCCAGGCACGAAGAAAGGCGTCTCGTTGCATGGACGCCCAGCTTCGCAGCCGGGCGTGACGTGGCAGTGGCAAGGGCATGACGGGCCGGTGACGCCGCGCCATCCGATAATCGCCCGATGCACTTGTTGATCCCCTACGCCAGCACGCTCTCGGAGGCTGGCCTGCCGGCCCAGCGCGGCCTGGCCCTCCCCCACCTGCAGCGCCTGCTGCCGCGCATGGTGCCCACCGAGAAACTGGGCAGCGACGAGTATTCGCTGAGCACGCCGGCCGAGCAGGCGCAGGCGCAACTGCTGGGCTGGCACGGTGCCGACGGCTGCCTGCCGTGGGCCGCGCAGGCCGCCGCGGCCGACGGCGTGCCGGTCGGCGACGCGCCCTGGGGCCTGTTGACGCCGGTGCACTGGCATGTGGGTGCCGAGCACGTCAGCGTCGGCTACCCGGAGCTGCTGCGGCTCAGCGCACGGGAATCGCACGCGCTGTTCGAAGCGGTGCGGCCGCTGTTCGAGAGCGAAGGCTGGCAGCTGACCTGGGGCTCGCCGCTGCGCTGGTATGCATCGCACGCATCGCTCGACGGCCTGCCGACCGCATCGCTCGAACGGGTGATCGGCCGCAACCTCGACCTGTGGATGCCCGACCATCCGCAGGCCAAGGCGATCCGCCGGCTGCAGAACGAGGTGCAGATGATGCTGTACCAGCAGCCGGAGAACGACCACCGGGCCGAGATGAGCATGATGCCGGTCAACTCGTTCTGGCTCAGCGGCTGCGGGCGCCGCCAGCAAGCCGCGGCCACGCCCGATCTCGTCATCGACCACCGCCTGCGCGCGCCGCTGCTGGGCGAGAACTGGGGCGACTGGGCCGAGGCCTGGCGCGCGCTCGATGCCGGCCCGGTGCGCGAGTTGCTGGCCCGCCACGACGCCGGCGAGGCGGTGTCGCTGACGCTGTGCGGCGAGCGCTTCGCGCAGCGGCTGCAGGCGCAGTCGCAGGGCTGGCTCGCCCGGATGGCACGTCGCTTCGGCGGCGCGTCGCCGCTGGCGCTGCTGGAGGCGCTGTGATGGCCGACCTGCGGATCTCGCGCCGCGACGCGCCGCCGCGCAGCGTGTGGGCGCTGGAGCAGGCCGGCGTGCACCCGCTGCTGGCCCAGCTGTTCGCGGCGCGCGGCGTGCGCAGCAACGACGAACTCGATGACGGCCTGGCCCGCCTGATCCCGCCGACCGAGCTGCTCGGCGCGCCAGCCGCCGCGGTGCTGCTGGCCGATGCCATCGCGGCGCGCAAGCGCATCTGCGTGGTGGCCGACTACGACTGCGACGGCGCCACCGCCTGCGCGGTGGCATTGCGCGGGCTCGCGCTGCTCGGCGCGGCGCCCGGCACGCTGCAGCACGTGGTGCCCGACCGCGCGGTGCACGGCTACGGGCTGACGCCGACCATCGTCGACCTGGCGCTCGGCCAAGGGCCCGACCGCCGGCCCGACCTGCTGCTCACCGTCGACAACGGCATCGCGAGCCTCGCCGGCGTCGCGCACGCCCGCGCGCTCGGCCTCGACGTGCTGGTCACCGACCACCACCTGCCGGCGAAGGAAGGCGAGCAGATCGTGCTGCCGGACGCGAGCGTGATCGTCAACCCGAACCAGCCCGGCTGCGGCTTCCCGAGCAAGAACCTGGCGGGCGTCGGCGTGATGTTCTACGTGCTGCTCGCGCTGCGCAGCGAGCTGCGCGTGCGCGGGGCCTTCAGCGCCGAACAGCAGCCGCGGCTCGACGCGCTGCTCGACCTGGTGGCGCTCGGCACCGTGGCCGACGTGGTGCGGCTCGATGCGAACAACCGCCGGCTGGTCGCCCAGGGCCTGCGGCGCATCCGCAGCGGCCGCATGCATGCGGGCATCGCCGCGCTGTTCAGCGCTGCCGGGCGCGATGCATCGCGTGCCAGCGGCTTCGACTTCGGCTTCGCGCTCGGCCCGCGCATCAATGCGGCCGGCCGGCTGTCGGACATGTCGCTCGGCATCGAATGCCTGCTGACCGACGACCCGGCGCGCGCCGCGCAGCTCGCGCAGACGCTGGACACCATCAACCGCGAACGCCGCGAGGTCGAGGCCGGCATGCGCGAGCAGGCCGAGGCCATGCTCGAGACGCTGATGCCCGAAGGCGATGCGCCGCCCGCGCTGGCCCTCTACGACCCGGAGTTCCACGAAGGCGTGGTCGGCATCGTCGCCGGTCGGCTGAAGGACCGGCTGCACCGGCCGACCTTCGTGTTCGCGCTCGGCCAGGACGGGCTGCTGAAGGGCTCGGGCCGCTCGATCCCCGGCTTCCACCTGCGCGACGCGCTCGACCTCGTCACCAAGCGCCACCCCGGCGTGCTCAAGCGCTTCGGCGGGCATGCGATGGCGGCCGGCTGCACGCTGGCCGAGGAGGATTTCGACACCTTCGACGGCGCGCTGCAGCAGGTCGCGCACGAATGGCTCGATGCGGCGACGCTGTCGCGCACGCTGCTGACCGACGGGCCGCTGCCGGCCGAGTACTTCAATGCCGAGACGGTGCGCTCGCTCGATGCGCAGGTCTGGGGCCAGGCCTTCGAGCCACCGCTGTTCTGCGACGAGGTCGAGGTGGTGTCGCAGCGGCTCGTCGCAGAAAAGCACCTGAAGCTGTCGGTGCGGCATGCCGGCGCGCTGCGCGACGCGATCTGGTTCGGCCACACCGAGCCCGTCGGCGCGCGGGTGCGGCTGGCGTACCAGCTGCGCGTCGACGAGTACAACGGCCAGCAGCGGGTGCAGATGGTCGTGGAAGGGGCGGGATGAACGCGATGAGGCGGGCGGCGCTGGTCGTCGCGATGTCGGTGGCGATGAGCATGGCGGCCAGCGCCGCGCACGCGATCGAGGTCGTGCCGGTCGCCACCGGGCTGGAGAACCCGTGGGGCCTGGCCTTCCTGCCGGATGGCCGCATGCTGGTCACCGAGCGGCCGGGCCGCCTGCGCATCGTCGCCGCCGACGGCCGGCTCGGCGAGCCGCTGCAAGGCCTGCCGGCGGTCGATGCGCGCAGCCAGGGCGGGTTGCTCGATGTCGCGCTCGACCCGAAGTTCGCGAGCAACGGGCTCGTCTACTGGAGCTATGCCGAAGCCGGCAGCCGCAGCGAGGCCGACAAGAACGGCACCGCGGTCGCGCGCGGCCGGCTGCAGGGCGAGCGGCTGACCGAGGTCAGCGTGATCTTCCGGCAGCTGCCGAAGGTGAAAAGCACCGCGCATTTCGGCTCGCGGCTGGTGTTCGACCGCAGCGGCCGGCTGTTCGTCACGCTCGGCGACCGCTACCTGCGACGCGACGATGCGCAGAACCTCGGCAACCACCTCGGCAAGGTGGTGCGCATCGACGCCGACGGCGGCGTGCCGGCCGACAACCCGTTCGCCAGGGCGGCCGGCGCGCGGCCCGAACTGTGGAGCATCGGCCACCGCAACATGCAAGGGGCCGCGCTGAACCCGTGGACCGGTGCGCTGTGGACGCACGAGCACGGGCCGCAGGGCGGCGACGAGGTCAACCTCGACATGGCCGGCAAGAACTACGGCTGGCCGGTGATCACCTACGGCTGCGAGTACGGCAGCTGCGCTGCGATCGGCGAAGGCAAGGCCAAGGCCGGGATGGAGCAGCCGCTGACGTACTGGGTGCCGTCGATCGCGCCGAGCGGCATGGCCTTCCTGACCAGCGATCGCTACGCCGGCTGGAAGGGCAGCCTGTTCGTCGGCGCGCTGGCCGGCCAGATGCTGGTGCGGCTGCAGCTCGACGGCGACAAGGTCGTCAAGGAAGAGCGGCTGCTGACCGACTTGCACGAGCGCATCCGCGACGTGCGCCAGGGGCCGGACGGCTTGCTTTATCTGCTGACCGACAACAACCCCGGCCGCGTGCTGCGCGTCGTGCCGTAACCCCTTCAACGCCGCTGCCGGGGCTGATCCTTACAATCGGCGGGTGAGCCAACCTGCTGTCTGGACCAACGCCGACCTGCACTGCCATTCCGTCGTGTCGGACGGCACGCTGCAGCCCGAGGAGCTCGCGGCGCGTGCGAAGGCCAACGGCGTCGAGCTGTGGGCGCTGACCGACCACGACGAGATCGGCGGCCTGCAGCGCGCCCGGGCGGCGGCGCTGGCGCTGGGCCTGCCCTACCTGACCGGCGCCGAGATCTCGGTGACCTTTGCCGGCCTGACAGTGCACATCGTCGGGCTCGGCTTCGATGCCGGCGATGCGCAGCTCGCCGCCGGCCTGGCCGCAACCCGCGGCGGCCGCGAGGAACGCGCCCGCGAGATGGCGGCCGGCCTGGCGCAGGTCGGCATCGCCGGGGCCTACGAAGGCGCGCTGAAATACGTCGGCAACCCGGAGCTGATCTCGCGCACCCACTTCGCTCGGCACCTGGTCGAGAGCGGCGTCTGCCAGGACACGCACGAGGTGTTCCGCAAGTTCCTCGTCGAAGGCAAGCCGGGCTTCGTGCCGCACCGCTGGGCGAAGCTCGGCGACGCGGTGCGCTGGATCCGCGAGGCACAGGGCATTGCGGTGATCGCGCACCCCGGGCGCTACAAGTTCACTGCGAACGAGGAGTACGCGCTCTTCACCGAATTCAAGGCGCACGGCGGTCGCGCGGTCGAGGTCATCACCGGCAGCCACTCGGGCGCCGACTTCATCAAGTACGCCGACATGGCGCTCGAGTTCGAGCTGCTGGCGTCTCGCGGCTCCGATTTCCACAGTCCGGACGAGAGCCACGTCGACCTGGGCACGCTGCCGCCGTTGCCGGGGCAGCTGTCGCCGGTGTGGGAAGCGCTGGCCGAGCGGGTGCTGTTGCCGTCGTGAGCCTGCTGTCGTGAAGGGACACCGCCCTGCCCGGGGCATCGCGCTGATCGCGCTGGCCGCGCTGTGCTTCGCGACGATGGACACCACGATCAAGTACCTCGGCGCCTTCCTGCCGGTGCTGCTGATCCTGTGGGCACGCTACGCGTTCCAGGCGGTGTCGATGGGCCTGTGGCTGATGTTGACCCCCGAATCTGCCGCTTCGCGTCAGGCCCCCCGAGGGGGACAAGGAAACTTGGGAACGGCCCTGCGTTTCCTTGTGCGCTCGAAGACCGCGGGTTTCCGCACCGAGCACCCGCGCTTCCAGCTGGCGCGCGGCGCGCTGCTGCTGGCCACCAGCGCGCTGAGCTTCTTCGGCGTGCAGCGCATGCCGGTTGCCGAGTTCACCGCGATCAACATGCTGACGCCGGTGGTGGTGACGCTGCTGGCCGCCTGGGTGCTGCACGAGCGCGTGTCGGCGCCGCGCTGGGCGCTGGTGTGCGCCGCGTTCGCCGGCGCCGTCATCGTGATCCGCCCCGGCAGCGGCCTGTTCGGCTGGGCGGTGCTGTTCCCGCTGGCCGGCGCGCTGACCTACGCCAGCTTCCAGGTGCTGACGAGCAAACTGTCGGCGCTGGAGAGCCCGTACACCACGCACTTCTACACCGGCCTGACCGGCGCGCTGGTGCTGACGCCGCTGCTGTTCTTCAGTGCGATCGACACCGACGGCACGCTGCTGGCCGCGCCGCCGCGGCAGCTCGCGCTGCTGCTGGCGATCGGCGCGCTCGGCACCGTCGGCCACCTGTTCCTGATCCTCGCGCTGGGCCTCGCGCCGACGGCCACGCTGATGCCGTTCATCTACCTGCAGATCGGCGTCGCGGCGGCGGTCAGCTGGGTGGTGTTCCGCTACGTGCCCGACGGCTGGGCCTGGGTCGGCATGGGCGTGATCGCGGTGTGCGGTGCCGCGAGCGCGTGGCTGAACATGCGAAAGACCGCGTCGCACCCCGCGACATCGACAGTGGCGGCCGACACGATCGCGGATTAGCATCGCGGCCCATGCCGCAACTCTTCGAAGTCCATCCCGACAACCCGCAGCAGCGCCTGCTGAAGCAGGCCGCGCAGATCCTGCACGGCGGAGGCATCGCCGCGGTGCCCACCGATTCGAGCTATGCGCTGGTGTGCCACCTCGACGACAAGAACGCGGCCGAGAACCTGCGGCGCATCCGCGGCGTCGACGACAAGCACCACCTGACGCTGCTGTGCCGCGACCTGTCGGAACTGGCCAGCTACGCCCGTGTCGACAACCGGCAGTACCGGCTGATGAAGCACGCGACGCCGGGCCCGTTCACCTTCATCCTCGAAGCGACCAAGGAAGTGCCGCGGCGCGTCTCGCACCCGTCGCGCCGCACCATCGGCCTGCGCGTGCCCGACCACAAGATGCTGCAGCAGCTGCTCGACATCTTCGGCGAGCCGCTGCTGTCGACGACGCTGATCGCACCGGGCGAGACCGAACCGCTGAACGACCCCGACGAGATCCGCGAGCGTTTCGCCGGCCGGGTGCAGGCGGTGGTCGATGCCGGCGCCTGCCCGCGCGAGCCGACCACGGTGGTCGACCTGACGACGGACGAGCCGGTGCTGTTCCGCCTGGGCCGAGGCGACCCCGCGTTGCTCGGCCTTCCGGTGGCCTGACGGCCACCGGCACTCAAACCACCCACCCCATCAACAACAAGCGGTTGCCGCCGCGAACACACGCGGTTCGCGCGCGGTGCGGGGTGGCGGCGGGCGCGCGAGGCACAAGACCTCAGGCAGCAACCGCACCCACCAGCAACCCGTCGTCTTTCAGCTTGAACTGCCGCACCGCGTCGACCAGCCGCGCCGCCTGCTGCTGCAGGCTGTCCGCTGCCGCGGCCGACTGCTCGACCAGCGCCGCGTTCTGCTGCGTCACCTGCTCGATCTGCATCACCGAATCGCTGACCAGCCCGATGCCGGCCGTCTGTTCGCCGGTCGCGTTGCTGATCTCGTCGATCAGCTCGGCCACCCGCTTCACCTGCGCGACCACGTCCGTCATCGTCACGCCGGCGTTGCCCACCAGCTGCGTGCCGGCCGCCACCTTCTCGACGCTCGCACCGATCAGCGCCTTGATCTCCTTGGCCGCCTGGGCCGAGCGCTGCGCCAGCGAGCGCACCTCGGCCGCCACCACCGCGAAGCCGCGCCCCTGCTCGCCGGCGCGCGCCGCTTCCACGGCGGCGTTCAGCGCCAGGATGTTGGTCTGGAACGCGATGCCGTCGATCACGCCGATGATGTCGCTGATCTTGCGCGAGCTCGCGCTGATCTCTTCCATCGTCGTCACCACCCGGCCGACCACGTCGCCGCCCTGCACCGCCACCTGGCGGGCCGAGCTCGCGAGCTGCGTGGCCTGGCGCGCGGTGTCGGCATTCGCCCGCACCGTCGCGGTGATCTGCTCCATCGACGCGGCCGTGCGCTGCAGGTTCGAGGCCTGCTCCTCGGTGCGCTGCGACAGGTCGGCATTGCCGCCGGCGATCTCGCTCGAACCGGTCGCGATGCTGTCCGAGCCGGCGCGCACCGCGCCCACCACCCGCACCAGGCTGTCGTTCATCACCTGCAGCGCGCCCAGCAGCTGGCTGGTCTCGTCGGTGCCGTGCACCTCGATGCGCGAGGTCAGGTCGCCGGCCGCCACCGTCTCGGCCACCTGCACCGCGCGCCGCAGCGCGCCGGTGATCGAGCGGCTGATGACCAGGCTGATCGCGACGGCGCACAACGCGGCCACGCCGGCCAGCACCAGCGTCGTGACGATCCCGGCGCGGCCGGAAGCCTGTGCCTGCTGCGCGTCCGCCTGCATCTGCGATTCCTGGAAGCGCACCATGTCGAGCGACGCGGCAAGGTAGGCGTCCTGCAGCGGCCGCACTTCCTTCAACAGGAAGTTGCGCGCGGCATCGGGCAGGTTGGCCTGCAGCAGCGTGACGACCTTCTGGCGCTTCTTGACGTAGGCGTCGCCGCTTTCCTGCAAGGTCTTCAGCAGCTCGTCGCCCTTCGGCGAGGCCCCGGTCGCAGCCAGCTTCTCGCGCAGCTGCGAGATCTCGCGCGTGGCTTCGCTGACCTTCGTGATGTAGCCCTTGACCTCGGCCTCGTCGCCGACGGCCAGCACCGCGCTGCGCAGGTGGTTGGCCTGCTTGTTGACGGCACGGTCGATCTCGTTGGCCAGCGCGATCTGACCGTAGCCCTCGGTGACGATCTCGGCCGTGGCCGCATTGATGGCGCGAATGCGCCACACCGACACGCCGGTGATCAGCACCAGCAACAGGATCACGACGCCGAAACCCAGGCCCAGCCGCGTCCCGATCTTCATCCGGTTGACGAAATTCATGTTGGTTGTCTCCTGAGTCGCCCGCGCAGCCCGGACGGCCGCAACGGGATCAGGAGGCTATCGGCGCCCGGTCGCACCGACTTGAGGACGAACGACCCCTATTTCGTCAGGATCAGCTTGCCGAGCGAGGTTTGTCGCAGGCGGTAGCGCATGCCGTCGTGTTCGATCTCGACGACCGTCTCGCCGTCGAGGATCTGCGCGCTGCTGATGCAGCGGACCGGCCCCGCAGCGCTGCCGCCAGCCGGCTGCGCACGAAGGGAACGGGCGGGCGCCGCGGGCAAGGCCTGCGCGGCGGAGGACATGAGGGTGGAGGTGTGCATGGGCTCAGTTTAAATGCGAACTGTTCGCATCTACAAGCCCCCGGGCCGACAAACCCCTGCGCCGGTCCGGCTTTCGCCCGGCAGCGCGGGGAATCAGGCCTTCAGCGCCGCGGTGACGACGATCTCGATGCGGTAGGCCGGGTTCGCGAGCTTCGCCTGCACGGTCGCGCGCGGCGGCGCGTCGCCGGGGGCGACCCAGTCGTCCCAGACCTCGTTCATGCCGGCGAAATCGGCCATGTCGGCCAGGAAGATCTGCGCCATCAGGATGTGCGCGTTGTCGGTGTGCGCCTCGGCCAGCAGCCGGTCGACCATCGCGAGCACCTGCCGGGTCTGGCCGCGGATGTCCTGCGTGGTGTCGTCGGGCACCTGGCCGGCAAGGTAGACCGTGCCATGGTGGATGGCCATGTCGGAATAGCGGTCCTCGACGTGGAAACGCCGCACGGCGTGGGTCATGACTTGGCTCCGTGGTCGGAATGCTTGTGGGAGTGCTTGTGGGCGTGTTTCGCGGCCTGCCGGGCCGCGTGGTCGGCGGGCGCGGCCCTGCCCGGCGCCTTCTTCTTGCTGCCGAGCTTGCTCTCGGTGCCGGCGATCAGCTTCTGGATGTTGGGCAGGTGGCGCCAGACCAGCAGCAGGCTCATCGCGACGATCGCGCCGGCCAGCGGGCCGCCATCCCAGATCAGCAGCTGGTAGAACGGCGCGAACACCGCGGCCACCAGCGCCGCGAGCGACGAGTAGCGAAAGAAGCCCGCGATGATGATCCAGGTCAGCAGCGTCGCCGCGCCCAGCCACGGGTTGAACGCCAGCAGCACGCCGGCCGCGGTGGCCACGCCCTTGCCCCCCCGGAAACGGAAGAACACCGGCCACAGGTGGCCGACGAAGGCCGCGAGGCCGACCAGCGCGACGGTGCCCTCGCGCAACCCGAAGCGCGCGCCGAACAGCACCACCAGCAGCACCGGCACGTAGCCCTTCAGCGCGTCGAGCAGCAGCGTCAGGATCGCGGCGGTCTTGTTGCCCGAGCGCAGCACGTTGGTCGCCCCCGGGTTGCCCGAGCCGTAGCTGCGCGGATCGTTCAGGCCCATGGCCCGGCTGACGATCACGGCGAACGACAGCGAGCCGATCAGGTAGGCCGCGATCACGGCGGCAACGGTGTAGAGAGTCTCCATGGGGTCCTGGCGTGCGGTGGCAGTGGCGATTGCGGCTGGGCGCTCATTCTGCACCCGCGCACTGCACCGGCTTCGCGCCGAGCAGGCCGGTCAGCACCGAGGGCGCGATGCCGACCAGGTAGCCGCGGCGCCCGCCGTTGATGTACAGGCCGGGCAGCTCGAGGATGCTGGCCTCCACATACACCGGCATCGCCTTGCGGGTGCCGAACGGCGAGGTGCCGCCGACCAGGAAGCCGCTGTGGCGCTGCGCCACCTCGGGCTTGCACGGCGTGACCTTCTTCGCGCCGATCTGCCGCGCGAGGTTCTTCGTGCTGACCTGCCGGTCGCCGTGCATCAGCACGATCAGCGGCGCGGCGGTCTCGTCCTCCATCACCAGCGTCTTGACGACCTGGTGCTCGTCGACGCCGAGCTGGCGGGCCGATTCGGTGGTGCCGCCGTGCTCGACGTAGTCGTACAGGTGCTCGGTGAACGCGATGCCGTGCTTGCGCAGCAGCTGCGTCGCGGGGGTTTCGGAAGCGTGGTCCTTGCGTGCCATGGCCGCGAGTGTAGGGAATCCGGTTTGTATCGCTCTTTGTCCGGAGCGGGCGACGACACGGCGCGGGACAAAACGGCCGCGTTCATGACACACCGCGGATACGTCGGGCCGGCTCAATGAGGCCTGTCCTTGACCCGTCATCAACACAAGAGGTTCGCCATGTCCGAGAAGATCGATCTCCAACGCCGCCACCTGTTCGGCGCCGCCGCGGCCACCTTCGGCGCCGCGCAACTGGGCCTGATCGCGCCGGCCTCCGCCGCGCAGGCGGCGCCCGGCAGCGCCACCTCGTTCGGCCCGCTGAAGCAGGTCGACGCCGGCGTGCTGAGCGTCGGCTATGCGGAAGCCGGCCCGGCCAATGGCCCGGTGGTCATGCTGTTCCACGGCTGGCCCTACGACATCCACACCTATGTCGACGTGGCGCCGCTGCTGGCCGCGGCCGGCTGGCGCGTGATCGTGCCGTTCCTGCGCGGCTATGGCACGACGCGCTTCCTGTCGGCCGACACGCCGCGCAACGGCCAGCAGGGCGCGATCGCGCAGGACGTGATCGCCTTGATGGATGCGCTGAAGATCGACAAGGCGGTGATGGCCGGCTGCGACTGGGGCGCGCGCACCGCCTGCATCGTCGCGGCGCTGTGGCCGCAGCGCACGAAGGCGCTGGTGTCGGTCAGCGGCTACCTGGTGAGCAACGTGCAGGCCGGCCAGCAGCCGCTGCCGCCGGCCGCCGAGCTGCAGTGGTGGTACCAGTTCTACCTGACGACCGAGCGCGGCCGTCGCGGCTACGACGCGAACCGCCATGCGTTCGCGAAGCTGATCTGGCAGACGGCGTCGCCGCAATGGCATTTCGACGACGCGACCTTCGACCGCTCGGCGAAGGCGCTGGACAACCCCGACCACGTCGCGATCGCGGTGCACAACTACCGCTGGCGCCTCGGCCTCGCGGCCGGCGAATCGAAGTACGACGAGATCGAGGCAAAGCTGGCCGGCGCGCCGCGCATCGCGGTGCCGGCGATCACGCTGGAAGGCGATGCCAACGGCGCGCCGCACCCGGAGCCGTCGGCGTACGCCAGCAAGTTCAGCGGCCCGTACGAACACCGCAACGTCACTGGCGGCATCGGCCACAACCTGCCGCAGGAAGCGCCGCATGCGTTCGCGCAGGCGGTGATCGATGTCGCCGCGAAGGCTTGATCCGATTTCGCTCTCCCCCTCTTTTCAACCCCAGGTGACATCCCCATGAAGAAACTCCGCTCCCTCACCGCCATCGTCGGCGCCACGCTGCTGGTCGGGCTGACCGCCGGCGCACAGGCCGCCGATGCGAAGGACGCCTCGAAGCCGTCCGTCGTCATCGTCCACGGCGCCTTCGCCGACGGCTCCGACTGGGCCAAGGTCATCCCGCTGCTGCAGGCCAAGGGCATCAGCGTCACCGCGGTGCAGAACCCGCTGAGCTCGCTGGAAGACGACGTGGCGGCCGCGAAGCGCGCCATCGACGCCCAGCCCGGCAAGGTCGTGCTGGTCGGCCATTCGTGGGGCGGCACGGTGATCACCGAAGCCGGCAACGACGGCAAGGTGGCCGCGCTGGTCTACGTCAGCGCGTTCGCACCGGACGCCGGCCAGTCGACCGCCGACGTCGGCAAGGGCTACGCGCCGGCACCGGGCCTGGCGCACCTCGTCAGCGACGCGTCGGGCTTCCTGCGCCTCAGCGAGGAAGGCATGGCGAAGCACTTCGCGCCGGACCTGCCGGCGAAGCAGACCTCGGTGATGTTCGCGACGCAGGGGCCGATCCTCGGCAAGGCGTTCGGGCAGGCCGTGACGGCCGCCGCGTGGAAGACCCGGCCGAGCTGGTTCGTCGTCTCGCTGGACGACCACATGATCCAGCCGCAGCAGCAGCTGGACATGGCGAAGAAGATCGGCGCCACCGTGACCCCGCTGAAGACGAGCCACGTGCCGCAGCAGGTGCAGCCCGACAAGGTCGCGGCCGTGATACTCGACGCCGTGCACGCCGTCCGCTGAGGCCCGCCATGTCCATCCTCCACCGCATCGCCTCGCTGTGCCGAACGCTGACCCGTCTGGCCGTGCTGGCCGCCAGCCTGGCCACGCCGGCCGTCCACGCTGCCGAGCCACCGATGCCGCGCCTCGACGGCGCGGTCGGCTGGCTCAATTCGCCGCCGCTGACGCTCGAGTCGCTGCGCGGCAAGGTCGTGCTGGTGGATTTCTGGACGTACTCGTGCATCAACTGCCTGCGCACGCTGCCCCACGTGCGGGCCTGGGCGCAGCGTTACGCCGGCCAGGGGCTGGTCGTGGTCGGCGTGCACACGCCGGAGTTCGCATTCGAGAAGAACCTCGCGAACGTCCAGCGGGCCACCACGGACCTGAAGATCGGCTTCCCGGTCGCGATCGACAGCAACTTCGCGATCTGGCGTTCGTTCCAGAACCGGGCCTGGCCGGCGTTCTACCTCGTCGATGCGCAGGGCCGCGTGCGCCACCAGCAGTACGGCGAAGGCGACTTCGACGCGACCGAGACGATGATCCAGTCGCTGCTGAAGGAGGCCGGCCCCGCGGCGGCGCCGAAGCCGGTGCCGCCGGTCGCGCTCGACACCAGCGGCGTCGGCCTGCCGCCCGACATGCGCAACGCGAAGTCGTCGGAAACCTACGTCGGCTACCAGCAGGCCGAAGGCTTCGCGTCGCCGGGCGGCGTCTTCCCCGACAGCGCCCATGCCTATGCGCCAGGGATGCCGCGGCTGAACGAATGGGGCTTGTCGGGCGAGTGGACCGTGCGGCCCGAGTTCGCCGAGCTGAACCGCGCCGGCGGCAGCGTGGTGTACCGCTTCCATGCGCGCGACCTGCACCTGGTGCTCGGCCGCGGATCGGCCGGCAAGCCGCTGCGCTTCCAGCTGACGCTGGACGGCAAGCCGCCGGGTGCCGACCACGGCGTCGACACCGATGCCGCCGGCAACGGCGTGATCGACGGCGAGCGCCTGTACCAGCTGGTGCGCCAGCAGGGCCGCATCGGCGACCGCACGATCGAGATCCGCTTCCTCGATGCCGGCGTGCGCGCGTTCGCGTTCACCTTCGGCTGAGACGCTCCCGGCCTGCGATCACTGGGCCGGATCGCGGTGCGTCCAGCGGATCGCGTCGATCTCGGCCAGCAGCTCGGGCGACAGCGTCGTGTCCCACGCGGCCAGGTTCTCGTCCAGCTGCGCGAGCGACGTGACGCCGATGATGGTGCTCGCGACGCGCCGGCTGCGGTAGACGAAGGCCAGCGCCAGCTGCGTCGGCGTCAGCCCGTGGCGGCGCGCCAGCGCGTTGTACAGGCGCGCTGCGGCCAGCGCTTCGGGCCGGCCCCAGCGGCCTTTCTTCATGCCATCGAAGATCGCGAGCCGCCCGGGCTTGTCGGCGGCGTCGAAGCCGACCGCGTCGTACTTGCCGGTCAGCGCGCCGAACGCCAGCGGCGAGTAGGCGAGCAGCGAGACCTGCTCGCGGTACAGCGTCTCGTCGAGCCCGTTGTCGAGCGCGCGGCTGGTCAGCGCATACGGGTTCTGCACGGTGGCCACGCGCGGCAGGCCGTGCTGGTCGGCCAGCTTGACGAATTCGCCGACGCCCCACGGCGTCTCGTTCGACAGTCCGATGTGCCGCACCTTGCCGGCCTTCACCAGCCCGGCCAGCGCCTGCAGCTGCTCGTGGATGCTGCTGAATTCGGCGTCCTTCGCCGGGTCGAAGTACAGCGCGCCGAAGGTCGGCACGTTGCGGTTCGGCCAGTGGATCTGGTAGAGGTCGATCACGTCGGTGCGCAGCCGCTTCAGGCTGTCGTCGCAGGCTTGCACGATCTCGGACGGCAGCAGGTTCGGGCTGCCGCCGCGCACCCAGTCCATGTTGCGGCCGGGGCCGGCCACCTTGGTCGCGAGCACCACCTTGCCGCGCACGCCGGGACGGGCCGCGAACCAGTTGCCGATGATGCGTTCGGTCGCGCCGTAGGTCTCGCGGCGCGTCGGCACCGCGTACATCTCGGCGGTGTCGATGAAATTGATGCCGCGTTCGATGGCCTGGTCGAGGATCGCATGCGCCGCGGCCTCATCGACCTGTTCGCCGAAGGTCATCGTGCCGAGGCAGATGGGGGTGACGCGCAGGTCGCTGCGGCCTAGCGGGAGGGTGGTGAAGGTGGTCATCGCGCGAGTTTATGAACAAACGCGCCCGCCTGCCTGCACTGGGCATCATCAGTCGTCCATGACCACTCGGGGAACATGCGCCGTCACGACAGTCGATAGGCCTTCGTCTCGGCGGCTCGAATGATCTCCGAACTGAGACGATCCAGGAGATCGAGCATCCGGCCGGACCGTTCCAGGAACTGCTCTTTCGACACAGGAAAACCGTCCCCGTGGGCAACCTTGTGACGATCTGCCACGACCTGCTCATCGATGAACACTCTTGTCGTGGACCAGCCAGCCGCGTCGAGCCCGATCTCTGCATCGATTCCCACCGAGCCGAGAAGCCTTGCCACCAGCGTGCTGCCGGGATTCCCCTCGGTTTTTGCGACCCACTCCGAACGAGAGCACACCACATCAAGCCCCTGCTGAATTCGCTTTGCCAGCCGAACGTGTGTTTCGCTGCCAGGAAACTCAGCCTCGCTGGCTCGCCGGACATCCGAGAAGAGGGCCTGCGCAACAAACACGGGCGCCAAGTCATGCAACCGCAGCCCCTGTGCGAACACATGCGCCACATACTTCTCGACGGCCTTCTTCAAGAAGCCCTCCCAGTGGGCGCAGATGAGAACGAGGCCGGCCCGAAAGAGATAGTTCCTTTCTGTCGCTGATCTCATGGCGGAAATGCGCAAGCCACTGAGCTCCTTCTTGCGCCAAGAGAGATCCCTCTCCAGCGCAGCCTGCAGGCCTTCCAGAGACTGAACGCTCACGGCGGCTCCTAAGGTCGACGCGGCACAGCCACCCGCTTGGCTGCGGCCTTGCTCGTCGGTACAACCTTGGCAGCAGCCTGTGCCATCGGAGCGCTGCGTCGGCGGGGCGCACAGCGAGCGAGTTCATCAGCAATCAGCGCATCGGCGGCAGGGCGCACGCGGGCCATCCGCTCCCGCGCCCGCAAACCGGAGAAGCTCTCCTGGTACGCCTTCGTGGACCAGAGGGACTTGACGACCGTGCGAATGTCGAACGTGTCGTGATGAGCTCTGACCTCTTGCCAGCGCCGCCCGAGGGAGAGCGCCAAGCCTTCGTATGCCCCCAGCGAAAATCCGCCACTGAAGGAGTCGCGGCCTTCATTCCAACGTCTGAATGCATCGCCATCCAGCGTCGCGTCAAGGAAAGCAAACACCTCCTGGAACACTTCGCGCTCGGATTCGGTATCGAACTCCGGATCGGTAGCGATCTGCTCCATCCGATCTCTCAAGAACTCATGCACGTCTCCGATCGAGGTCGGATCAACGTCGCGCAGCGTGACGAAGCGCAACGCAAGGTCCATATCGTATTGCTCAAGGACTTGCGCTTCGCTCAGCAGCACACTGGCACGGAAGTGAGCATCGGAAGCCAGCTCCTTCAACCATCTGAAGAGGCCGGGATTCAGGCTGACCAGCACACAATTCCTCAGTTCTTGCGGAGACAGCGGCTCACCATACGTGTTCAGTCGCTCGAAGAGATCGAACTTCCCTGTGGCTTTGCCTTGCTGCTCTCTTGCCAGAACTTTGATGTCCAGGCGCGTCCGCTTGAACTCCAGGCGCAGCGCATGATCCATGGTCTCGAACGTCGCTCCTTCCAGACTCGGCAAGTGCTTGGTCCCTTCCAGCACAAGAGCCGGCTTGCACTGCAGTTCAAGCTTGGCGTCGTCATTCGGACCCAGCAGTTCTCCCATGAACTCGAAGATCGTGGAGAGACGCTGTACGCCATCGATAACTTCCCACACTCCGGCGTCACTTGTCGCGACGTAGATCGACGGAAGTGGAATCCCTAGCAGCAGCGATTCGATCAGCCGCGACTTCTGCTGACTCTCCCAGCGAAAGACACGCTGGAACTCAGGGTGGATATCGAGTTCCTTGTCCTTGTACAGATTGAGCAACTCGCCGATCGACATCGAAAGATTGTCCGAAGAAATCTCGCGACGCTTCGCATCTACATCTGATTTGAGCGACATGCGCCCTCCTTGTCCGTGCCTTGCTGGCAGTCTACGTCGTGACAGTCGCAAGGGCGGGCGCCAGACCACGCCGCAGCACACGACAACGATTTCTATCGTTGTTTCGCTCGTTCCTCCTCCTGTAGCCGCAGCACCCGCCGCTGCACTTTTCCGGTGGTCGTCATCGGCAGCGCGTCGATGAACTCGATCTCCTTCGGGTATTCGTACGGCGCGAGCCGACCCTTCACATGCGCCTGCAGCTGCCCGACCAACGCGGCATCGCCGACCACGCCGTCGGCCAGCACCACGTAGGCCTTGACCAGCGCGCCGCGCGCCGGGTCGGGCTTCGGCACCACCGCGGCGTTCACCACCGACGGGTGCTTGACCAGGCAGTTCTCGATCTCGCCCGGCCCGATGCGGTAGCCCGCCACCTTGAACACGTCGTCGCTGCGCCCCTGGTACCAGAGGTAGCCGTCGTCGTCCATCAACGCGGTGTCGCCGGTGCGGCACCAACTGTCGTCCGGATCACCGGTGAACTTGGCGCGCGTCGCGCCGTCGTTGCGCCAGTAGCCGGCGAAGAACACCGGGTCGAGGTCGCCGTGCACGTCGCGGCGGTGCACCGCGACGTCGCCGGGCGTGCCGCGTGGGCATTCGTGGCCGGCATCGTCGAGCACCGCGACGCGGTGGCCCGGGTAGGCCCGGCCCATGCTGCCGGGCCGCGCCGGCCAGCCGGGCTGCACGCGGCCGTCGGCATCGAGGTATTCGGTGCAGTTGCCGACCACGTAGTTGATCTCGGTCTGGCCGAACATCTCGTTGACGGTGATGCCGAGCTGCTCGCGGCACCAGGCGAACACCGCGTCGCCGACCGCCTCGCCGGCGCTCATCACCGCACGCAGGCGCAGCGCGTAGCGCCCGCGCGGGGCCGGCACGGCCTTCATCATCGCCTTCAGCGCGGTCGGGAACAGGAAGGCGTTGGTGACGCCGTAGCGCGCCATCAGTTCGAAGGCCTTCTCCGGGCCGAAGCGGCCCTGATACGCGACGATCTCGCGGCCGAAGCACAGCGTCGGCAGCAACGCATCCATCAGCCCGCCGGTCCAGGCCCAGTCGGCCGGACTCCAGAACACCTCGTCGCGGCGCGGAAACCAGTTCTGGCTCGCGACGAAGCCGCTCAGGTTGCCGACCAGCGCCCGCTGCGGCAGCAGCGCGCCCTTCGGCGGGCCGGTGGTGCCGCTGGTGTAGATCAGGATCGCCGGGTCGGCGGCACGCGTCGCGACCGGCACGAAGCCGGCTTCGTCCTGCTGCAGCAGCGCGTCCCAGGCGACCTCGCCGGGGCTGGCCGCCGCGGCGCCGACGACCACCAGCGACGCGAGCGACGGGCACCGCGGGTGCACCGCGCGCAACGCGCCGATCGACGCTTCATCGCCGATCGCGATGCAGGCCTCGCTGTCCTGCAGCCGGAACTCCAGCGCCTCGGGACCGAACAGCACCGACAGCGGCATCGCGACCGCACCCAGCTGGTGCAGCGCGATGTGCGCGACCGCGGTCTCGATGCGCTGCGCCATCACGATGGCGACACGGTCGCCGCGTCGCACGCCGAGCCGTTGCAGGGCTGCCGCCAGCCGCCGCGAGCGGGCTTGCAATTGGCGGTAGCTGCAGGTGCGGCGGGTGCCGTCTTCGCGTTCATGCCGGATCGCGATCGCATCCGGCGTCTCTCGCGCCCAGCGCCCGCAGCAGGCCTCGCCGATGTTGAAGTCGGCCGGCACCTGCCAGCGGAAGCTTGAGTACAGACTGTGATAGTGGTCAACGTCAGGCATGACCACAAGCTTAATGCGCGTTGCTGCGCAGCCGATCAAGCAACGCCCGCGGAACCGGCTTTGCCGGGCCGCCGGGTGGCGCCCCTCGGGGGCAGGAGCGAAGCGACTGGGGGGCCCTATCCAGAGAAGCGCGCCAGCGCTTCCCCGGTGATGCGGCAGATGCGCCAGTCGGGCATCACCGTCGCGCCCATGCGCTCGTAGAAGCGGATCGCGTTCTCGTTCCAGTCGAGCACGCTCCATTCGAAGCGGCCGTAGCCGCGGTCGACCGCCAGCCGGGCCAGCCGCGTCAGCATGGCCTCGCCGACGCCTGCGCCGCGGTGCGCGGGCTGCACGTACAGGTCTTCGAGGTAGAGCCCGGGCTGGGCCAGGAAGGTCGAGAAGTTGGTGAAGAACAGCGCGAAGGCGATCACCTCGCCGTCGGCCTCGGCGACCATCGCCTCGGCCACGGCCTTCTCGCCGAACAGGTTAGGCCGCAGCTTCTCGGGCGTGACTTGCAGCAGGTGGGTCAGCTTCTCGAACTCGGCGAGTTCGCGGATCAGGCCGACGATCGGCACGACGTCGCGCAGTTCGGCGGGTCGCAGCGCGTAGGCGGGGTTGCCGTCGAGCGGCATCGAAGAGGTGGGCATGCGCCGATTGTCTCAGGCCGGCGACCCGTCGCACCCCGAAGGCCCTCCCCCGTTCAGGCGGCCAGCCGCTCCCAGGCCACGGCCGGGGCGGCACGGGCCGGCTCGGGCCAGATCACGCAGACGGTGCGCGGGGTCATCAGCTGCTGGCAGAAGAAGGCGGCGACGCGCGCCGTGTACGCCGCCGTCGCGCCGGCGGCGGCCCGCCCGGACTCCAGCTGCAGCGCCCGGCCGCGCAGCGCGCCGATGCGCCGGCGCAGCCAGTCGTCGTCCATGGCGGCACTGCCCAGCCACCAGGCAGCTGCCAGCACGCCCGGCGCCAGAGCGCCGGCAATCCACGGCAGCGCCTGCCACCGGCGGCGCAGTGCGCGATCGAGGGTCGCGCCGGTGCCTTCGGCCAGCACCGCGCGGATCGCGGGCTCGTCGGCCGCGGCCCCCAGCACCGCATTCGCGCCGATGCCCGAGCCCATCACGCCGATGCGTCCCGGCGGGTGACCGCGCTCCAGCAGGTAGTCGACCGCGCCGAGCACGTCGTGGCGCTCGCGGCGGCCGAAGCTGCCCCGGTGGGCGCTGCTGCCGCCGCGCCCGCGCAGGTCGATGGCCAGCACCGACAGGCCCTGTGCCCGCAGCGCCTGCGCCAGCTCGCGGTTGCGCCGGCCGTCGCGGCCGTTCACCAGCACCACCGCGGCTCGGCCGGCCGGCACCGGCAGGTACTCGCCGCAGACGCGGGCGCAGCCGTCGCGGGCCGCAAAACCCACCCGGTCGAGGGCGGCTGCGCCGCGCGCCGGCGGCTTCGGACGGGCCCGCGTGTGACGGTGCGCGAACCAGAGACACGCTGCCGCATAGGCGAGAACGCCGGTGAAAGCGACGACCGTTGCTGCCGAGCCGATGTCCACGATGAAAAATCCCCCTGAGCGAAACCCAGTGTCCGATTCCACGCCCGCGCCGTCCTTCAGCGGACTGAAACCGGCCTGAATCGTTCTGAAGCCGGCGGCATCGCGTAAATTCGCCGCCTTGGAGGATCCACTTGCCTGACCACTACCGCTTCGGACGCATCGCGCTGAGCCCGGCCACGCGCCAGCTGCTGATCGACGGCCAGCCCGCGCTGCTCGGCGCGCGCGCGTTCGACCTGCTGCAGGCGCTGGTCGAGCGCAGCGACCGGCTGGTGTCGAAGGGGGAACTGCTCGACCTGGTCTGGCCCGGCCTCGTGGTCGAAGAGAACAACCTGCAGGTGCATGTCTCGGCGCTGCGCAAGCTGCTGGGCGCGCAGGCGATCTCGACGGTGCCGGGGCGCGGCTACCGCTTCACGATGACCCCCTCGCCTTCGCCCGCGCCCGCGCCGGCGGTTGCACCGGCCCGGCCGCCGCGCGATGCGTTGCCCGAGCGGCCGGTCGCGCTGGTCGGGCGCGAGCGCGAACTGGCCGAGCTGCTGGCGCAGCTGGACGGCTCGGGCCTGGTGACGCTGGTCGGCCCCGGCGGCATCGGCAAGACCTCGCTGGCCCGCGCCGCCGCCCAGGCGCGGCGCGAGGCCTGGGCCGACGGCGTCGCATGGGTCGAACTCGCGTCGCTGACCGATGCCTCGCTGATCGGCGGCGCGATCGCGCAGGCACTGTCGCTGCAGCTCGCGGTGGGCGGCGATGCAACCGCCGCGCTGCTGGCGTCGGTGAAGAACCTGCAGGCGCTGCTGGTGCTCGACAACGCCGAACACCTGCTCGACGGCCTCGCGCCGCTGGTGCAGGCACTGCAGCAGGGCGCTCCCGGCCTGCGGCTGCTGGTGACGAGCCAGGTGCCGCTGCACCTGGCGGGCGAGCGGCTGCAGCGCATCGGGGCGCTGGCGGTACCGCCCGACGGCAGCGCCGCCGGTCCGGCGCTGCAGCATGGCGCGGTCGCGCTGTTCTGCGAGCGCGCGCTGGCGGTCGACCGCCGCTTCGCACTGACCGATGCCAACGTCGGCGCGGTGACCGAGATCTGCCGCCGGCTCGACGGCGTGCCGCTGGCGCTCGAACTGGCGGCCGCGCGCGTGCCGGTGCTGGGCGTCGGCGGGATCGCATCGCGGCTGGACGACCGCTTCCGGCTGCTGGCCAGCAGCACGCGCGGCACGCCGACGCGCCAGCAGACGCTGCAGGCGGCGCTCGACTGGAGCCTGTCGCTGCTGACGCCGGCGCAGCGCGCGCTGTTCGACTCGCTCGGGGTGTTCGCCGGCGGCTTCACGCTGGCGCTGGCCAGTGCGGTGCTGGCCGACGGCAGCGATGCCGACGGCTGGGCCGCGATCGACGGGCTGGCGCTGCTGTCGGACCATTCGCTGGTCCAGGTCGGCGACGGCGACCCGCCGCGCTATGCGCTCAGCGAGAGCGCACGGGCCTATGCGCAGTCCCGGCTGGCGGACGACCCGCAGGCCGATGCGCTGCGCGGCCGCCATGCGCGTGCGCTGCGCGCGTTCTTCGCCGGTGCGCAACGCGACTGGCTGCGGATGGCCGATGCGCCGTGGCTCGCGCTGTACGAGCCGGAGCTCGACAACCTGCGGGCCGCGCTCGCGTGGTCGCAGCAGCACGACCCCGAGACGCTGGTCGCGCTGGTCGGCGCGGCCGCGCCGCTGTGGCATCACCTGTCGCTGCATGCCGAGGCCAGGCGCTGGCATGACATCAGCGAGGCGATGGTTGATGACAACGTTCCCAAGCCACTCGCTGCAGCCTGGTGGCGGGCCGCGCAATGGGTGTGGGCCGACGCCTCGCCGGGGCGCTCGCGCGGCGCGGCCGACCATGCGCAGTCGCTGTTCCGTGCGCTCGGCGACGAGCACGGGCTGTACGCGCAGCTGACCGGACTGGCCGGGTTGTGGCACGAGCCGAACCCGGCGGCGCGGGCGGCGCTGGACGAAGCGTTGGCACTGGAGCGGCCGGACTGGCCGGCGCGCGAGCGCGCCTGGGGCCAGCGTGCGCGGGCCGACGTGGCGCGCGCCGAAGGCCGGCTGGCGGACAGCCGGGCCGCTCGCGAGGTCGAACTCGGGTTGCGGATCGCCGCCGGCGACGAGCGCGGCGCGTGGCGCGCACGCGCGCACCTGGCCGACCTGGCGCTGGCCATCGGCGAGGTCGACGAGGCGGTGTACCTCGGTCATCAACTGGTCGATGCGCTGCGAGACAAGCGCGCGCCGGCGACGCTGTGCACCGCGCAGCTGAACCTGATGCATGCGCTGCTGGTCCGGGGGTCGGTCGACGAGGCATGGTCACTGTCGAGGGCGACGCTGCAGCTGGCGCTCGATCACGGCCTGACGTGGCAAGCGGTCGATGTGCTGGCCTGGTTGGCCGCCTGCCAGGGCGACCTGCAGGCGGCGGCCCGTCTGGCCGGGTGGTCCGATGCGTCGTACCGGCAGCGCGACGAGCCGCGCACACCGGCACGCGAGCACGCCCGCGAAGAAGTGCGGCGGCGCTTGTCCGGCCTGCCGGCAACGCTGCAGGAGCCGTTGCGAAAGAACGGCGAGCAACTCGACGCGTCCAGCGCCATGGCGCTGTGGGACGGCGTCGCGCGCTCAACCAGGGCGCTCAGCGGTTCTCGTTCTGGATGACGGGATCCACGCTGCCGGTCAGTCCGGTGGCCAGGTGGATGACGTTCACCAGGTAGGGATAGGCCAGGCCGCTCTGATTCACGTTCGAGACCGTCGCGGTCCGCATGTCGTCCGAATACTGGATCGTCGTGAACGAGGCGTCCCATCCGTTCGAGAGGGATTGGATGCCGGAAAGCTTGTCGCGGAACGCGTACCCTGACGTCGCCACCTGGAAGACGATATTCACGCTGTCGCCGATGCCGATCAGGTTCAGGAACTCCGGCTCCACTCGCGTCACCACGACGTTGGGCGCTTCGGCTGTCATGTACGCAGCGATGGTGACGGTCATTGTCGGCGGGATCGGCACGATGGATTCGTTGCTCATGGGGTAGTCCTTCTAGTTGGATGTGTGACTGCTTCCGCCCCGCGCGGTCTGCAATCGTCTGGCGAGTTCGGCGTATGCGGGGTGCCGATAAGTGGTTTTCTCGATCCGGGTTGCAAGCGCCTGGGCGCCCTTGACATCGCCGAGCCCGAGCCGGGCCCGCGCGAGCGGTGTCAGGACCGCGCCGTCGTCCATCGCGGCGAACGGCGCCAGCGCGGACTCCACGCGCTTCCAGGCCTGCTGCGCGACATCGCGGCGATCCGGCTCCGCGAGCACCGCCAGCGCCGCGGCGGCGCCGGAGATCTCGACCGCCTGCCGCGCAGCGAGGTGCGCGTCGCCCTTCGCCTGCATGTCAGTGGATGCCAGCAACGCCTGCAGCTTCGAGATCAATTCGCCGCGCCCCGGGGCCTGCACGACTTGCGCCGTCAATTCCAGCAGGCGACTGCGCAGCCCGACCGCGTAGCGGGCATCCCGCGCCTCGCCGGCGAGGAACTTGTCGACGCACGCGGTCGCCGCGGTCAGCTCCTCGCGGGCCGCGTCGTGCCGCGATTGCGCCACCAGGGTCTCGATCAGGCGCAGCCGCGCAAAGCACGCATCGCCGAGCCACAGCATGTTGCTCGCGTCGGCCAGCACCAGGTTGTCGGCCATCTTCAATCCCGCGCGGCTGTGCAGTTCCGCATCGTGCGGCCGGCCGAGTGCCAGCTCGAAGAAGCTGATGATGTTGAGCGCGTTCTGGATACTGCGCTGCGCCACGCGGCTCTTCGACGAGTCGGCCATCCGCTGGTGCAGCGCGAGCTTCTCCTGCTGCTCTCGCAGCGCATGCTCGTAGTCGCCGAGCGCCGCGTAGGTTTCGGCGAGCCAGCCATGGTTCTGCGCCCATTCGGAGGCGAACTCCGGGCGCTTGGGCGCCAGTTCGCGAAGCAGCTCGTCGGCCTGGCGCAGCGATGCGAGCGCATCCGAAGGCCGCCCCATCCCGAGTTGCACGCCACCGATGTTCACGTGGGCAAACGCCACTTCGGCCCGCCAGTCGAGGTTGGCGGAGTCCAGCGCGACAAGCCGCTGCGCGAGGGCGAGGTACTCCTGGAAGCGAGCCAGCGCGGCCCGCCCGTCCAGATGCTTCCATGCGGCATAGCCAACCCAGAACACGCTTTGCGCATGGTCGAAGATGCGCTGGCCATCGCCGGGCGCCTTCAGCAACAGCTGCCGCGTGGTGGCGGCCGCCTGCTCGAAGGCCGCCTGGGCCTCGACCGCGTTGCCACGCAGGTCGCGGATCTCGCCGATCAGGTGCATGGCCCGCGACCGATGACCGAGCGCCGTGGCGTCGAGCCGATCGGCGTGCTGTTCGGCGTAGTACGCGAGCGCCTTCTCCCCCACCGAATCCAGCACCTCCAGTCGACCCACCGGTTCGAGCTTCTTGCGCAGGTCGCCGAGCATGAACTCGATCAGGCCCTCGGCCTGCGCACGCTGGTGCTGTGCTTCATTGCGCGCTCGCACCGCCAGCACCGCCAGCAGCGCGAACACGACCACGCCGACAGCCGAAGCGGTCGCGATCGCCGCCAGCCAGCGCAGCCGCCGCTGCGTGTCGCGCTGGACCAGGTCGTCGAAGCCGACGCCGATCATGCCGGCCAGCAGCTTCAGCGCGGCGCGGCGCGGGCCGTCGCCTTCGGCGCGCTGGTCGGCGGCAATCGGCTCCAGCGGCTCGCCTTCGGCACGGCCGTCGGGCGTCAGCGCAAAACGCAGCGCCGGCGGGAAGCATTCGCTCGCCTCGCGGCCCGGCGTGTTGCTCGCGAACGGCTCGCCGCGCGCGATCAGCGCCAGCACGCGGCCTTCGCCATGCAGGCGCTTGAATTCGATGATCTCGCGGTTCACCCACGGCGAACGCGCGGCGTCCGGCGAGCAGACGACGATCAGCCAGCGGCTGGCCGCGAGGGCCTCCTGCACGCTCGCCTTCAGGTCGGCGCCGGCGTTCAGCTCGTCGCGATCGCGAAACAGCGGCGGCAGGCGCGCCGGCACCGGCCCGTGCGGCGTCGCGCGCCCGAGCAACCGGCGCGGGATGCGGTACGTCTCGAGCTGCCGCTGCAGCCGGCGCGCCGCCACCTTGTCGTGGTGGCTGTAGCTGATGAAGGCCCCGTAGCGCGGTGCAGGAACAGGCGATGCGGTGGCCGGCGTTTCGTCGGCGTTCATCGCCGCGTGTCCCTCACGTGGGCCAGCACCGCGTCGAGCCGGCGGCGGTCGCAGCACTGTTCCACCGTGCCGCCGGCCCGCGGCCACAGCAGCCTCGGTCGCTGGCGCGGCCGGGTCGACAGGTGCAGCACCGGGATGCGGCGCCGGAAGGCCTCGTCGACGACGTCGGCCGTGCCGCCGGTGCCGCGCGACGGCGCACCGTCCCACAGTGCAAGAAGCAGGTCGGCCTGGTCGAGCAGCGCATGCCCGGCGCGCAGGTAGGTGCGCCCGGCCACGCCCAGCGGCCCGCGCAACTCGGTGATGCGTGCCGCGTCGGCCAGCAGCGCCCGGTACTCGCGACGCGACGCGGCGCTGCTGAAGCCGCGCGCGTAGTCGTCGCGCGGGCGCGGCAGCACCGCGTGCAGCGTGTAGCCGATCTGCAGGCCGAGCCACGCGAGGTGGCGGTCGCTGCCTTCGGCGAGGTTCGACAGCAGCACCGGCTCGATGCAGCGCGATGCGCTCGCCAGGTGGGCGAGCACCGGCTCGATCTGCGGCGTGATCTGGTCCAGCTGATGTTGCGAGATGCGATTCAAGCGATGCCCCGTGACACCGACGTGCAAGCCCCGCGCCGGCGGCCGTGGGTGGCACGGTGCCGGTGTCGCGATCTCCTCGAGCTCCCTCACGTCGTTACTGCAGAACGGCACGGGTCAGTCCAGTTTTTCCTTCACGGCGGACATGCCCTCCTCCCCGAGCATAGGGCGCGTTGGCCCCGCGCCCGACGACGGCGGCGTTCGCGCATGGCCGGCAGCGGTCGGAAGTGCGCAGGAAATCACGAGTGGCGCCGGCGTCGCGAGCGCATGGAAACCCGCGAACAGGGCCGCGACCCCGAGAACGGCCGCGGCGAAGCGCAGCTGGGGGGTCTGCAGGATGAAGATCGGGCGCATCGGTTTCATGGCCCGCATGGTCGGCGCTGCACCGTCCCGCCGTCCTGAAGCACGGCTGAATTGTCCTGAAGCCGCGCGCGCCGCCACTGTCCCTGGCCGGACAGCCGGCCGGCGGGCAAGCTCCTAACATCGGCGGCCATGTCGTCCTCCGCGCCCTACCTGCCCCATCGCCCCGGCCGCAGCCGCTTCGTCGACCTGCGCGGCCTGCGCTGCCACCTGAACGAATGGGGCGACGCGGGCCAGGCCAGCGCCGACCGGCCGACGCTCGTGATGCTGCATGGCTGGATGGACGTCGGCGCGTCGTTCCAGTTCGCGGTCGACGCGCTGGCGGCGATCGAGGGCGACGGCCGCCACGTGATCGCCCCCGACTGGCGCGGCTTCGGCCTCAGCGACCCGGGCGGCGCCGACGGCTACTGGTTCCCCGACTACCTCGGCGACCTCGATGCGCTGCTGGATTCGCGGGCCGATCCGGCCGCCCCGATCGACCTGCTCGGCCACAGCATGGGCGGCAACGTCGCGATGGTCTACGCCGGGGTGCGGCCCGAACGCATCCGCCGGCTCGTCAACCTGGAGGGCTTCGGCCTGCCGGCCACCCGCCCGGCGCAGGCGCCGGCGCGCTACCGGCAGTGGCTCGACGAACTGAAGCAGCCGGTGGCGCTGCGCCCGTACGACAGCCTGGCCGCGGTCGCCGACCGGCTGCGCAAGACCAACCCGCTGCTGCGCGCGGACCGCGCGGCCTGGCTGGCCGGCCACTGGTCGCGCCAGGCGGACGACGGCCGCTGGCACATCCTCGGCGATCCGGCCCACAAGCGCGCCAACCCGGTGCTCTACCAGAAGGACGAGGTGCTGGCCTGCTGGCAGCGCATCGCCGCGCCGCTGCTGTGGGTCGAGGGCGACCGCACCGACGTCGCCAAGTGGTGGGGCGACCGCTACCCGCGCAGCGACTTCGACGCCCGCCTCGCGCAGGTGCCGCGGGTCGAGCGCCAGGTGCTGTCGCCCGCCGGGCACATGCTGCACCACGACCAGCCGGAGGCACTCGCCGCCCATCTGGCACGCTTCCTCGAAGGAGGATGACGACCCCTCGGTCGACGGGACCATCGACCGATCCCCCGCGGGGATGCGGGCCGGCTTGGGGCGGCCCGCCGTTCGGCCCGCTCGCATGGGCATGTCGTGCGTGCGAAAATCCCGCGATTCGCAGAACACACACGGGAACCGCACCATGGACGTCGAACACATCAATGCCATCGGCAACACCCTGGCCGACCTGACCGAGCGCACGGTCGGCCTCCGGGGGTATCTTTGACTACGATCGCAAAGCACTGCGACTGAACGAAGTCAACGCCGCGCTCGAGAACCCCAAGGTCTGGGACGAACCGAAGCGCGCGCAGGAGCTGGGGCGCGAGAAGCGCACGCTGGAGCAGGTCGTCGAGACCATCGACCACCTGACCAGCAACCTGGCCGACAACTCCGAGCTGTACGAGATGTCGAAGGCCGAAGGCGACACCGACGGCCTGCAGGCCATCGAGGCCGAGACCGCGAAGCTGACCGAGATCGTCGACGGGCTCGAGTTCCGCCGCATGTTCAACAACCCGGCCGACCCGCTCAACTGCTTCCTCGACATCCAAGCCGGCGCCGGCGGCACCGAAGCCTGCGACTGGGCCGGCATGCTGCTGCGCCAGTACCTGAAGTACGCCGAGCGCAAGGATTTCAAGGCGACGGTCGAGGACGTGTCCGACGGCGACATCGCCGGCATCAAGAGCGCCACCATCAAGGTCGAGGGCGAGTACGCGTTCGGCTTGCTGCGCACCGAAACCGGCGTGCACCGCCTGGTGCGCAAGAGCCCGTTCGATTCCGCCGGCGGACGCCACACCAGCTTCGCGAGCGTGTTCGTCTACCCCGAGGTCGACGACACGATCGAGATCGACATCAACCCGTCGGACGTGCGCACCGACACCTTCCGCGCGAGCGGCGCCGGCGGCCAGCACATCAACAAGACCGATTCGGCGGTGCGCCTCACGCACATCCCGACCGGCATCGTCGTGCAGTGCCAGGACGGCCGCAGCCAGCACAGCAACCGCGACGTGGCCTGGAAGCGGCTGCGCTCGCGCCTGTACGACCACGAGATGCGCAAGCGCATGGAAGAGCAGCAGAAGCTGGAAGACACCAAGACCGACGTCGGCTGGGGCCACCAGATCCGCAGCTACGTGCTCGACCAGAGCCGCATCAAGGACCTGCGCACCAACGTGGAGATTTCCAACACCCAGAAGGTGCTGGACGGCGACCTCGACCAGTTCATCACCGCCAGCCTGAAGCAGGGCATCTGATGACGCAGCTGAAGGCCCTGCTCTTCGACCTGGACGGCACGCTGATCGACAGCATGCCGCACCACCACACCGCCTGGGTCGAGTGGCACCGGCGGCGCGAGCTGACGATCGATGCCGAGCGCTTCTTCCTCGAGACGGCCGGGCGCAGCAACGTCGAGATCTTCACCGACATGCTGCCCGGGCGCAGCGGCGACGACTACGCCGCGCTCGCCGCCGAGAAGGAGGCGATCTACCGCGACATCGCCGCGACCCGCCTGGGGCTGATCGCCGGCACGCACGAGCTGCTCGACCGCGCCGCCGGGCTCGGGCTGAAGCTCGCGGTGTGCACCGCGTCGACGCCGCAGAACATCGCGCTGGCCTACGACCGCTTCGGCATCGGCGACAAGGTGCAGACCACCGTGAGCCCGGCCGACGGCCTGCGCGGCAAGCCGCATCCGGACATCTTCCTCGAGGCCGCGAAGCGCCTCGGCGTGAGCCCGGCCGACTGCCTGGTCTTCGAAGACGCGCCGCTCGGCGTCGAGGCCGCGCGCCGCGCCGGCATGAAGGCGGTTGCGCTGACCACGACCATGGGCGCCGACGCCTTCGCCGGCTTCGACAACGTCGTCGCCGTCGTGCCCGATCTGCAGGACATCAAGCTTTCCCTCCCGATCCATCAGCCC
This sequence comes from Rhizobacter sp. SG703, assembly GCF_012275445.1. Lineage (GTDB taxonomy): Bacteria > Pseudomonadota > Gammaproteobacteria > Burkholderiales > Burkholderiaceae_C > Rhizobacter. The sequence continues at coordinate 321,559 of NZ_JAAZQK010000007.1, forward strand.
TGACGAAAGAAGAACACCATGCGTGAAGGCACTGCACCGCTGATCCGCCGCGAGGACTACACCGCGCCGGCGTTCTGGATCCGCACCGTCGACCTGACGTTCGACCTCGACCCGGCGAAGACGCTGGTCATCAACCGCATGACGATGGAGCGCAACACCGCGCTGCCGCCGCAGCCGCTGCGCCTGCACGGCGAAGACCTGACGCTGACGCGCGTGCTGGTCAACGGCGAATCGGTGTCGTTCCGCCATGAAGACGGCATGCTGGTGATCGACAGCCTGTCCGACGTGCCGGCCGGCGAGTTCACGCTCGAGATCCGCAACACCTGCGCACCCGAGAAGAACACCCAGCTGTCGGGGCTGTACACCTCGGGCGGCGGATTCTTCACGCAGTGCGAAGCCGAGGGCTTCCGCCGCATCGCGTACTTCCTCGACCGCCCGGACGTGATGGCGGTCTACACCGTGACGCTGAAGGCCAGCAAGAAGGCCTACCCGGTGCTGTTGTCGAACGGCAACCTGGTGCAGCAGGGCGAACTCGACAACGGCCGACACTTCGCGAAATGGCACGACCCGTTCCCGAAGCCGAGCTACCTGTTCGCGCTGGTCGCGGCCGACCTGGTCGCACGCGAACAGCACATCCGCACCCGCTCGGGCAAGGACCACCTGCTGCAGGTGTACGTGCGCCGCGGCGACCTCGAGAAGACCGAGCATGCGATGAACTCGCTGATCGCGAGCGTCGTGTGGGACGAGGCCCGCTTCAAGCTGCCGCTCGACCTGGAGCGTTTCATGATCGTCGCGGTCGGCGACTTCAACATGGGCGCGATGGAGAACAAGGGCCTGAACATCTTCAACACGAAGTTCGTTCTCGCCAACCCGGCCACCGCGACCGACGTGGACTACGCCGGCATCGAGAGCGTGGTCGGCCACGAGTACTTCCACAACTGGACCGGCAACCGCATCACCTGCCGCGACTGGTTCCAGCTGAGCCTGAAGGAAGGCCTGACGGTCTTCCGCGACCAGGAATTCAGCATGGACATGGCCGGCAGCCCGACGGCGCGCGCCGTCAAGCGCATCGAGGACGTGCGCCAGCTGCGCCAGATCCAGTTCCCCGAAGACGCCGGCTCGATGGCCCACCCGGTGCGCCCGGACAGCTACGTCGAGATCAACAACTTCTACACCGCGACCATCTACGAGAAGGGCTCGGAGGTGGTGCGGATGATGCAGACGCTGGTCGGCCGCGAAGGTTTCGCGCGCGGCATCACGCTGTACTTCGCACGCCACGACGGCCAGGCGGTGACCTGCGACGACTTCGCGCAGGCGATTGCCGATGCCAACCCCGACAGCGAGCTCGCGAAGCACCTGACGCAGTTCAAGCGCTGGTACAGCCAGGCCGGCACGCCGCGCGTCAACGCGCGCGGCCGCTACGACGCGCCGAGCCGCACCTACACGCTGGGCATCGAGCAGAGCTGCCCACCGTCGCCGGGGCAGATGGCGAAGGAATCGAACGTGATCCCGGTCGCGATGGGGCTGATCGGCCGCGACGGCCGGCCGCTGCCGCTGCAGCTCGAAGGCGAAGCGGCCGCCGGCGGCACCGAGCGCGTGCTGGTGCTGCACGAAGCGCGCAGCTTCTTCACCTTCGTCAACGTCGACGTCGAGCCGGTGCCGTCGCTGCTGCGCGGCTTCTCGGCGCCGGTGATGCTGATCGACCACCTGGCCGACGACGACCTGCTGGTGTTGCTGAAGCACGACAGCGACCCGTTCAACCGCTGGGAAGCCGGCCAGCGCCTGGCGCTGAACCGCCTGCTGGCCGCGGTGGCGAGCGAGCAGCCGCAGCCGCTGGACGCCGCCTTCATCGAGGCGATGCGCGCGGTGCTGCGCCACGACGCGCTCGACGCGGCGTTCAAGGAACTGGCGCTGACGCTGCCGAGCGAGACCTATGTCGCCGAGCAGCTCGACCTGGTCGACCCGCAGCGCATCCATGCGGCGCGCGAATCGATGAAGCTGCAGCTCGCGCAGGCGTTGCGCGACGACTGGCAACGGGCGTTCGACGAACATCAGGTGCGCGGCGGCTACTCGCCCGATCCGGTGTCGGCCGGCAAGCGCGCGCTGGCCAACCTGGCGCTGGCGATGCTGTGCCTCGATTCGACGCGCCGTGGCGACAGCGTGTGGCCGGGCCGCGCGTTCCAGCGCTTCAAGGACGCCGGCAACATGACCGACCGGCTTGGCGCGCTGGCCGCGCTGGTGCATGCGCATGCCGAGCTGGCCGAGCCGGCGCTGCAGCGCTTCCACGAGATCTTCAAGGGCGAGCCGCTGGTCATCGACAAGTGGTTCGCGCTGCAGGCGGGAGCGCCCGAGAAGGACGGCCGCGTGTTCACGCGGGCCAAGCAGCTGCTGCAGCACCGGGACTTCTCGCTGAAGAATCCGAACCGCGCGCGCAGCCTGATCACCACGCTGTGCATGCTGAACCCCGCGGCCTTCCACCGCAGCGATGCGGCCGGCTACGTGTTCTGGGCCGACAGGATGATCGAGCTGGACAGCCTGAACCCGCAGCTCGCCGCGCGCGTTGCCCGCGTGATGGACCGCTGGAGCAACCTGGCCGAGCCGTACCGCACCGCGGCCGGCGAGGCGCTGAAGCGCGTCGCGGCCAAGCCCGACCTGTCGAACGACGTGCGCGAGATCGTCGGCCGGGCGCTGCAATCCGGCGAGGGCGCGGCATGACGCAGCGCCTGACCCCGAAGCGCATCAGCCTGACGCAGTACCTGATCGAGCAGCAGCGCAGCCACGGCAACATCCCGGCCCAGCTGCGGCTCTTGATCGAGGTGGTGGCGCGCGCCTGCAAGCGCATCAGCATCAGCGTCAACAAGGGCGCGCTCGGCGGCGTGCTCGGCAGCGCCGAGACCGAGAACGTGCAGGGCGAGATGCAGAAGAAGCTCGACATCATCGCCAACGAGGTGCTGATCGAGGCCAACGAATGGGGCGGCCACCTGGCCGCGATGGCCAGCGAGGAGATGGAGGGCATCTACGTGGTGCCCAACCGCTTCCCGCAGGGCGAGTACCTGCTGCTGTTCGACCCGCTCGACGGCTCGAGCAACATCGACGTCAACGTCAGCATCGGCACGATCTTCTCGGTGCTGAAGAAGCCCGAGAACAGCGCCGGCGCCACGGTCGGCGTCAGCGAGGCCGATTTCCTGCAGCCCGGCTCGCAGCAGGCTGCCGCCGGCTATTGCGTGTACGGTCCGCAGACGATGCTGGTGCTGACGGTGGGCGACGGCGTCGCGATCTTCACGCTCGACCGCGAGGAAGGCGCCTGGCTGCTGACGCAGGACGGCGCGAAGATCCCGGAAGACACGAAGGAATTCGCGATCAACATGAGCAACCTGCGGCACTGGGCGCCGCCGATGCAGCGCTATGTCGAGGAGTGCCTGGCCGGCAGCACCGGCCCGCGCGGCAAGGACTTCAACATGCGCTGGATCGCCAGCATGGTGGCCGACGTGCACCGCATCCTGACGCGCGGCGGCGTGTTCATGTACCCCTGGGACCGGCGCGAGCCGAAGAAGGCCGGCAAGCTGCGGCTGATGTACGAGGCGAACCCGATGGCCTTCATCGTCGAGCAGGCGGGCGGCGCGGCGACCAACGCCGGGCAACGCATCCTCGACCTGCAGCCGACCGCGCTGCACGAACGCGTCAGCGTGATCCTGGGGTCGAAGAACGAAGTTGAGAGAGTCACGGCCTATCATCGCGAAAACGGCTGAAGCCACGCTATACTCGCTGGCTTCACGCCGGTGTAGCTCAGTTGGTAGAGCAGCGCATTCGTAATGCGAAGGTCGGGAGTTCGACTCTTCTCACCGGCACCAACATCTCCAGCCCCTCGGGGCCCGGATCAGGAAAAGCCGCTTCACAGCGGCTTTTTTTGTGCCCGCGCGTTGTCCCGTCAGGCCGGCATGGCTACCGGCCCGCCGCGCAGCTTGAACACCGCGACCGCTTCCACCAGCATGCGCGCCTGCTGCTTCAGGCTTTCGGCGGCCGCCGCGCCCTCTTCCACCAGCGCAGCGTTCTGCTGCGTCGCCTGGTCCATCTGCGACACCGCCTCGCCGACCTGCGAGACCCCCGAGCTCTGCTCGACCGCCGCCGAACTGATCTCGCCGACGATGTCGCTGACGCGCTGGATCGCCGCGACGATCTGCTGCATCGACTGCCCCGCCTGGTCGACCAGCGTCGTGCCCTGCTCGACCTGCGCGACGCTGTGGCCGATCAGCGCCTTGATCTCGCGCGCTGCCGACGCGCTGCGCTGGGCCAGCGTGCGCACCTCGGCGGCCACCACCGCGAAGCCGCGGCCCTGCTCGCCGGCACGCGCCGCTTCCACCGCCGCATTCAGCGCCAGGATGTTGGTCTGGAACGCGATGCCGTCGATCACCCCGATGATGTCGACGATCTTCTTCGACGACGCCTGGATGCCGCGCATCGTGTCGACCACCCGGCCCACCGCGGCACCGCCGTCATTCGCCGCACTCGCCGCGCCCAGCGCCAGCTGGTTGGCCTGGCGCGCGTTGTCGGCGTTGCTGCGCACCGTGACGTTCAGTTCTTCCATCGTCGCGGCCGTCTGCTGCAGCGCGCTCGCCTGCTCTTCGGTGCGCTGGCTCAGGTCGAGGTTGCCCTGCGCGATCTGCGAGCTGGCGGTGGCGACGCTCTCGGCGTTGCCGCGCACGCTGCCGACGATCTGCACCAGGCTGTCGCGCATGCGTTGCAGCGCGCGCAGCAGGTGGCCGGTCTCGTCGTGCGCGTCGATCTTCAGCGTGGTGCTCAGGTCGCCTTCGCTGACCTGTTCGGCCAGTGCCGCGGCCTGCTTCAGCGGCCGCACGATCGAGCGGGTGACGGCCCAGGCGATCAGCGCACCGAACGCCGCCGCCAGGCCGGCCAGGCCGAGCATCAGCAGGCTGTCGGCGCGGGCCGCCGCCTGGATGCCGCTCGCCACCTCGCGCATCTCCTGCTGCTGCGCGTCGACCAGCGCATCCACCGCCTTGAAATAGGCGTTCTGCATCGGCCGCACGTCGGCCAGCAGGGTTTTCGTCGCGGTGGCATCGTCGCCGGCCAGGCCCAGCGCGATCGCCTTGTCGAGCGCCTGCTCGTACGGCGGCAGCGTCTGCGACACCGCCTTCAGCAGCTCGCGGGTCGACGTGTTGCGCACCGTGGCTTCCAGGTCCGCGACGATCTCGGCATTCTTCGCGCGCATCTCGTCGATGCGCTTCTTCTCGGCCTGCATGCCGGCCGGCTCGGACAGCAGCACGATGTTGCGCACGCCGCGCGCGATCACGTTCTGGTTGTCCTTCATGCGCGACAGCTGTACCACCTTGGCCATCTCGCCGCTGGTGAGGTCGCCGACCTGCTGGCTGATGGCCGTCATCTGCTGCCGGGCCGACAGCGCCATCGCGACCGCCACCGTGATCGTGATCAGGAAGCCGGCACCGAGCCGCCTGCCGATCGTGAAATTGCCGAGGAAATTCATCGTGATCGTCCCGAGCACGCTGCGGCGGGAGGCCACTACCGGCGTACTGAAGGCGATATCGACGACGGATGGAACGGCATGAAGCCCACAAACGTCCCGTATTGCACACCCCGGGACCCGTCGTCGCATGAAAAACGCCCCGCGCGGCAAAAGCCGACGCGGGGCGCTCGATGAGATGCGGCCGTCAGGCCGCCGGCTTCATTGGGCCGAGCGCGTTGCGCGTTGCGCGCTCAGCTGGTTGTTGGTCTCGACGTTGTAGCCGGCCAGTTCGCTTTGCGACACGGTGCGGCCGATCAGCTTCATGCGCTGTTCGAACTGCTGTTGCGCGTTGCCGGCGAAGGTGTCGCTGACGACCGTTGCCGAGGTTTCGCCATGTGCCGCGGTGCGGCCGATCAAGTTCATCCGGGCGACGTGGTCGGCACGCTGTTCGGCAGCCGTCCGCAGCTTGCCGCTGTTGTCGACGAACTGGGCGGGCGCCTGTTCACCAGCCTGGGCGGTGCGGCCGATCAGGCGCATTCTTTCGGCATACGACGAGGTGTCGGCCAGCGCAGCGCCGTGGACGGCGGCAAGGGCGAGGGAGGCGGCGATGAAAAGCTTGCTGTTCATGATGAGTTCCTTGAGCTTGAAGGTGGCAATGAAAGGTTGATGGAGCTTGTTTTCTTGCGGGTCGCCACGCCTTCATCGCGTGTCCGGCTCGTTCGAACTCGACCGGTCATCTGGTGGAAGACGAAGAGTCGATGGGGTGAACTCTAGTGGTTAACCCTGAATTCATCGACGGCGGTTTGGTGAATTGATCGTTGCCACGATCGCAACAATGAACGCCGGCCTCCGGACTTGAAGTCGGGGAGATCGACGGGGGGTCCCGTCGCGTCGCGCCGGCTCGGGCCGAACGGCGAGATCAGCGACGAGAAGACGCGCGAGTTCCGCAGCCGGTTGCTGCAGGAGTTCGAGGCCTGGATCCAGCGCCAGCGGCGCTGAGGGCCTCAGCCGCCGCCGCGCACCGGAATCGCCGCGCCGTGCACGGCGCGCGCGTCGTCGCTGCACAGGAAGACGATCACGCGGGCGATGTCCTGTGGCGAGGTCCACTGGCCGGTGTCGGCGGTCGGCATCGCGTTGCGATTGGCTGGCGTGTCGATGGTGCCCGGCAGAACCGAATTGGCCCGCACGCCGCTGCCGCGCAACTCCTCGGCCAGCGCTGCCATCAGCGCGAGCACCGCGGCCTTCGACGCCGAATAGACCGCCGAGCCCGCGGCCGGCACCAGTCCCGACATCGCCGCCACGTTGACCAGCGCGCCGGCGCCGCGCGCCTGCATCGTCGGCACCACTGCGCGCAGCAGTGCATGGGTGGCACGCAGGTTCAGGTCGATCATCTGGTCGAACGCGGCGGCATCCTGCTGCCACAGCTTGACGCCGCCGGCCCAGCCGCCGATCGCATTGACCATCGCATCGAGCCGGCCGTGGCGCGCCAGGCAGGCGGCGACGCAGTCGCGCACCGCGGCCTCGTCGCTCGCGTCGAGCTCGATGCCTTCGACCGGCACCGCGCCGGCGCGCAGTTGTTTCTGCAGCGCATCGAAGGACTTGCGCTGGCGGTAGGTGACCAGCACCGTCGCGCCGCTGTCGACGAAGGCCTGCGTCACCGCACCGCCGAGCGCACCGGTGCCGCCGGCGACCAGCACCACGCGGGAAGAAGACGAAGAGCTCATGCGCAAGTCCTGATGGAAGAGGAACGGAGCCGGGGATTGTCGCCGGTCGCGCCGGGCCCCGGCCTCAATTGCAACCGATTGTTCTCAAGCGAGCGCTCCAGCGCCGGACCGACCCGCCCGACGCAGCACCTGTGAGCGATGCCACGTCCGATCGCACGGTCGTTCGTGAAAGCGCTTTCTGAATCGTCTCGCAATTGGTTGCAAGCCGCCGCCCCGTCGCGGCGGCGGCGATTCGAGAATCGCCCCCGGACGTCCGGCCCATGCCGGCACACACAGCGAGGGAAACGTCATGTTGGGAAAAGCAAGAAGCTTCTTGGGATGGATCGTCGCCGCGTTCGCGCTCGCGGCCGGCCTGGCGGGCCACGCCGCGGCGGCCGACTTCACGCAGGGCGTGACCAGTTCGGGCAGCACCGCGACGATCTGGTTCAAGTCGAACGTCGCGACCACCTGGGTCGACATCCACTACCAGGTCAATGGCGGCGCGCAGCAGAACCTGCGCATGGGCTACAACAGCGGCGCCGCCCGCTACGAGCAGGTGATCACCGGCGTCGCGAACGGCAACGCGCTCGGCTATTTCTTCACCTACAACAACGGTGCGCCGGCCTATGACTCGGCCCGCTTCACCGCGACGGTCGGCGGCGGCACGACCACCCCGCCGCCCGCGACCAGCGGCACGATCTGCTTCTACGAGCACGCCGACTACCAGGGCGCGTCGTTCTGCGGCGACGCCGACAACAGCTGGGTCGGCGCCACCTGGAACGACCGCGTCTCGTCGGTCAAGGTCAAGAGCGGCTACCAGGTCGACCTGTTCGACGACATCAACTTCGGCGGCCGCACGCTGACGCTCGGCGCCGACACGCCCAACCTGGTGAACGTGAACTTCAACGACATCATGTCGTCGTTCCGCGTGCGCCAGGGCAATGGCGGCGTCGACCTGCCGGTGGGCAGCGGCGTGATGACGATCAAGCTGGTGAACAACACCGGCGGCGCTTTCGCCGACAACCAGGTCTACTGGTCGATCATCGGCTACGACCCGGCGAGCAAGGTGCTGTCGCATGTCGACGCGAGCGGCCGCCTGGTGCCGTCCGCACTGGCCGACAACACGGCCGGCAACCGCCTCGCGAAGAACGGCCAGACCTACTCGAACTACTTCAACAAGCTGAGCGACGCCGGCTGGGTCTCGATCCCGAAGATCGACTCGGGCCGCATGTTCATCAGCCTCGGTTCGCCGATGTTCATCAAGATCAACACCGCGGGCGACGGCCGCCTGGGCTTCGCCGGTCCCGACCTGAACAACCCGACCGATCCGAACCAGGACGTGAACTTCGAGTGGATCGAGTTCACCGTCGACAACAGCGGCTACCACGGCAACACCACGCGGGTCGACCAGTTCGGCTTCCCGCTGAAGACGCGCCTGCTGGGCAAGGACGGCTACGACCGCACGCTGGGCGAGAACGCGTCGCGGGCGCAGATCTTTGCCGACTTCGAAGCGCTGCCGCAGGCCGAGTTCCGCGCGCTGGTGCAGCGGCCGTACCGCATCGTCGCGCCGGCCAAGGGCCAGTTCGGCGCGGGTCGCGCGCAGGGCAACTACTTCGCGTCGTACGTCGACCAGGTGTGGAGCCGCTACGCCGGCACCGACCTGGTGTTCAGCGCCGAGGCCGGCACCTTCCGCGGCCGCGTGATCGGCAACGATTTCGTGTTCTCGAAGGACGGCGGCCCGCAGAACCTGTACATCCGCGGCAAGCCCACCACGCAGGGCATCCTCGAGGCCTCGGGCAACCTGGCCAGCGGCAATTCGCAGGAGCTGGTGGTGCAGGCGCAGATCGCCGCCGCCTTCAACCGCCACCTGCTGATCAGCGTCGACCCGTCGCAGTGGAGCAACTCGGCCGCGTACTACCCCGCCGGCCCGGCCAACTACTACGCGAAGTTCTGGCATGACCACAGCATCGACGGCCTGGCCTACGGCTTCGCCTACGACGACGTGCGCAGCAAGAGCACGCTGCTGGAGCACCCGACGCCGCGCGGCATGATCGTCACGATCGGCTGGTAAGCCAGGCCCGCCCCGCGGCGCTGCCGGTACGCATGTCTGGCGGCCGGCACTCAAGCGGGAGGGGTACGGGCCGATAAGCTACGGGCGCCGTCCGCATGTCGCGGTCGGCGCTTTTTGCCTTGTCGGCACCCGTGCATCCTCCTGCGCCGTGAATCGCTCCACCCTTCCGGTCCTTCGGCCGCCATCGCGGCGACTGGCGGCGCTGGCCTGCGCCGCGGCCTGCGCATGGGTGCCCGCCGCGCGGGCCGACGACGCCGAGCAGAAGGCGACCCTCGTCTTCAACCTGCTGCTGTTCATCGACTGGCCGACCGACGTGCTGCCGCCGCAGGCGCCGTCGCTCGCGCTGTGCATCGACCGCGCGAGCCCGCTGCGGCCGGCGGTGCAGGCGCTCGACGGCCGCATCGTGCGCCACTGGCGGCTCGACGTGCGCGACCTGGCGTCCGCCGGCAGCTGGTCGGCCTGCCATGCCGTGCTGCTGGACAGCCCGTCGAACGCGCCGGAACGCCCGCCGGTCGGCACGCTGCTGATCGCCGACGGCGATGCCGCGCCGTCGGTCCAGGCGGCCGTGGTGTTGCACCGCACCGGCGAGCGCGTGGTGTTCGACATCGACCTCGCCACCGTCCGCCAGTCGCGCCTGCAGGTCAGCTCGAAGCTGCTGCGCGTGGCGCACCGCGTCAGCGAGTGAGCGGTTGACCCGATGACCGACACCGAACGCCGCCGCGACCCGTTCCGCGTGCAGCCGGGCCCGCAGCTCGGCCGCCGCCTGATGCGCGCGGTGGCGCTCAGCGTCAGCACCGCGCTGCTGCTGGCGGGGCTCAGCTTCGACGCCTACGTGTACTTCTCGCTGCGGGCCGCGATGGTCGACGACCTCACCGCGCAGGCGCACATCGTCGCCGACAACAGCTCGGCCGCGGTGCTGTTCGGCGACAACGGCGCCGCGGCGCAGACGCTCTCGGGCCTGCAGTCGTCGGAAGCCATCGAACGCGCATCGCTGCACGACCTGCAGGGCCGCCTGCTCGCCGCCTACAACGCGCCCGGCCTGCGCACGCAGCGCATCGATACCGCACCGACGGCACTGGCCACCGAAGGCCATCGCTTTGCCGAGAACCGCCTGCAGGTGCGCGTGCCGGTGCGCGAGGGCGACCGCGTGGTCGGCCACGTGCTGCTGAGCGCGAGCCTGCGCCCGCTGTACGAGCGCGTCGCCGCGTTCGTCGCGATCACGCTGGTGGTGAGCCTGGTGTCGTTCGCGCTGGCCTTCGCGCTCGCGGTCGGCATTCGCCGGCAGATCGACGGCACCGAAAAGCGCCTCGACTACCTCGCCCACTACGACCCGGTCACCGGGCTGCCGAACCGGCATGCGGCCAACGAGCAGATCCAGCGGCTGATCGAGACGGTCGGCCGCACCAGCGAGGGCTTCGGGCTGCTGCTGCTCGACCTCGACGACTTCAAGCTCGTCAACGACACGCTCGGCCACGGCGTAGGCGACGAGCTGCTGCGGGCGCTGGCCGGCCGGCTGACGAAGTTCATGCGGCCCACCGACATCGCGTTCCGCTTCGGCGGCGACGAGTTCGTGATCCTGTCGCCGCGCGTCGTCGACCCGGTGCAGCTGCAGGCGCTCGCCAATGCGGCGATGCGCGCCTTCGACGAGCCGCTGGCCGTCGGCGCGCAGCTGCTGCGGGTGCGCGGCAGCGCCGGCGTCGCGCTGTACCCGAACGACGCGGTCGACGCTGCCTCGCTGGTGCTCGCCGCCGACACCGCGATGTACGAGGCCAAGCGCCTGGGCAAGAACACCTTCGCGGTGTTCCAGCCGCGCATGTTGAACGACACCACGCGCCGCGTGCAGCTCGAAGCCGACCTGCGCGAAGCCGTCTCGCACCAGCAGCTGCGGCTGCTGTACCAGCCGATCGTCGACCTCGTCACGCAGCGGCTGGTTGGCGTCGAGGCGCTGCTGCGCTGGGAACATCCGCGGCTTGGCCAAGTGTCGCCGGTCGAGTTCATCCCGATCGCCGAAGCGAGCGGCCTGATCGTCGACATCGGCCAGTGGGTGCTGCATGCCGCGTGCCTGCAGATCCGCCGCTGGCACGACGCCGGCCACCGGCTGCACGTCGCGGTGAACGTCTCGGCGCTGCAGATCCGCCGCGGCATCCAGGCGCAGATCGATGCCGCGCTGCGTGCCTCGGGCGCCGACCCGCGTTCGCTGCAGATCGAGATCACCGAGCATTCGATGGTCGAGGACCTGGCGAGCAACGTCGCGCAGCTCGAGGCGGTGCGCGCGCTCGGCATCCAGGTCGCGGTCGACGATTTCGGCACCGGGCTGTCGTCGCTCGCGTACCTGAAGCGGCTGCCGATCGGCAAGCTGAAGATCGACCGCGCCTTCGTGAAGGACCTGCCCGACAGCAGCGACGATGCAGCGATCGCGTCGGCCATCATCTCGATGGCGCACAGCCTGTCGCTGACGGTGGTCGCCGAAGGGATCGAGACGGTCGCGCAGCGCGACTTCCTGGCCGCGCAGCGCTGCGACTTCGCGCAAGGCTTCCTCTACAGCCGGCCGGTCGCGGCGCAGGCGATCGACGCGATGCTCGCCGGTGGGAGGGTGATGGCCATCGCCGGCTGAGCGACAGGCGCTCCCGCCCGATCTCACCCCAGGCGCGCAACCGCCTCCTTCGCCGCCGCCGCCAGCGCCGCATTGCGCCGCGCCGCATCCGCCTTGCTGTCGGTCAGGTAGGCGGTGACGACCAGCGGCGCGCGCTGCGGCGGCCAGATCACCGCGACGTCGTTGGTGCTGCCGCGAGCGCCGGTGCCGGTCTTGTCGGCGACGCGCCAGCCGGGCGGCACGCCGGCGCGCAACCGGTCGACACCAGTGCGCACTGCCTCCATCCATTGCACCAGCCGGGCCCGCGATGCGTCGGACAGCGCGGTGCCGAGCAAGGCGCTGCGCAGCGCGACGGCCATGGCGTGCGGCGTGGTCGTGTCGCGCGGATCGCCGGGGCGGGCCTCGTTCAGCGCCGGCTCGGTGCGGTCCAGACGTGTCTTCGTGTCGCCCAACGCGCGCGCATGGCGGGTGATCGCGGCCGGTCCACCGAAACTCGCCAGCAGCAGGTTGGCCGCGGCGTTGTCGCTGACCAGCACCGCCGCCTCGCACAATTCGGCGATGCTCATGCCGTCGCCGCCGACGTGCTTCTCGGTGACCGGGGAGTTGCTCAGCAGCACCTCGCGGCGCACGACGATGCGGCGATCCAGCCGCTCGATCCCGGTGTCGACGCGCTGCAGCGCCAGCGATGCGGCCAGCCACTTGAAGGTGCTGCACATCGGGAAGCGCTCGTCGAGACGGTGGCCGTCGACCTGGCCGGTCGCGGTGTCGAGCACCGCGACACCGAGCCGCCCACCCGATTCGGCTTCGATCGCGGCCCAGCGAGGGTCGTGCCCTTGTGCAAAGTTTTTCTGTGCAGCTTGCGCCGGCATCGCGGCGCAGGCGATCGGCATCGCGGTCGTCAGCGACCAGGCGAGCGCGCTGTTGAACTGTCTTCTTTGCATCGGGAAATCCTCGTGGCATGTCGGTTCGGAGCGTGCACGATAGCGATCTCCCTGCCATCGCTCAAACGCTGCTTTCGAGGGCGAGACCCCAGATAATCTGGGGCATGCAACTCCCGTTGAACGCGCTGCGCGCCTTCGAAGCGTCGGCACGCCACCTGAGCTTCACCCGCGCCGCGATGGAGCTGTGCGTGACGCAGAACGCCGTCAGCGCGCAGGTCAGGAACCTGGAGGAGCGCCTCGGCGCACCGCTGTTCCGCCGGCTGCCGCGCGGGCTGGCGTTGACCGACGAGGGCGCCGCCTTGTTGCCGATGCTGAGCGACAGCTTCGAGCGCATGCGGCTCGTGCTGGAGCAGTTCGAAGGCGGCCTGCACCGCGAGGTGCTGACCGTCGCGGTGGTCGGCACCTTCGCGGTCGGATGGCTGCTGCCGCGGCTCGCGGCGTTCCAGCGCGACCATCCGTTCATCGACCTGCGGCTGCTGACCAACAACAACCGTGTCGACCTGGCCGCCGAGGGGCTCGATTGCGCGATCCGCTTCGGCGATGGCGCCTGGCACGGCACCGAGGCCGAGCCGCTGCTGGAGGCACCGCTGTCGCCTGTGTGCACGCCGGCGCTGGCGCGGCGGCTGCGCTCGCCGGCCGCGTTGGCCGACGAGACCCTGCTGCGCTCGTACCGTGCCGACGAGTGGGCGCGCTGGTGCGCGGCCGCCGGCATCGAGACGCCGCTGCTGCGCGGGCCGGTGTTCGATTCGTCGATCGCGATGGCGGCGGCCGCGGCGCAGGGCATCGGCGTCGCGCTGCTGCCGCCGGCGATGTTCGGCGAAGAGCTGCGCACCGAGCGGCTGGTGCAGCCGTTCGCGCTCGGCGTGTCGCTCGGCCGCTACTGGATCACGCGGCTGAAGTCGCGCGCGCCGACGCAGGCGATGCGGGTGTTCCAGGCCTGGATCGTCCGGCAGGCGCTGCAAACCGATTGAGCCGCCACGGCGCTCGACGTCTCGCCTGTATGCCTATACAGTACGCGCCCAGTCCATTCACTCTGCACGCCGTCATGTCCGACACCTTCGACGAAACCACTGCCGTTGACGAAGCCGCGCCGATCCAGGAAGCGCGCCACTGGGAAGACGAGACCTGGATCGCCCAGGTCATCAAGAACGAAGACGACGACGGCTGGGCGGTCTCGATGACGCTGCGCGGCGAGGCCGAGCCGGCGCTGATCGGCCCGTGGACGATGGGCCGCGACAAGAAGAACCCGAAGCCGCTCGATGCGCCGGCGTTCCACACGCTGGTCAAGACCGCGCATGAAGTACGGCGGCGCCATGAGCAGCAATTGCAGGCGCGGCTGCACAGGCAGGTGTCGATCGCGACCGAGGCCGGCGCCTTCGTCGTCACGCTCGACATCGTGCCGGACGACGACGAGCCGTATGCCACGCTCGCCGCGCGCGATGCCGACGGGCAGGAGGTCGCCCGCAAGCGGGTCGACGCCGGCTTCCGGCTGACGGCCGACTCGGCCGCTGCGTGGCTCGCGCGCGAACTCGCTTGAGCCGGCGGCATTTGCGCGGCGCGGCGGTGTGCGCCGGTGCGTTGCTGGCCGCCGGGCTGGTCCAGGCCCAGGCCGAGCCGCCTGCCCGGGAGCCGGTCGGGCGCGAAGCCGACACCGATGCGGTCGGCGATGGCCCGCATCGAGACGTCGCCGGATCGATCCCGACCATCTCGCTGTTCGGCTACGAACGGGTGCGTTTGCCGCAGGGCGAGCGCATGGGCCTGGTCGGCGGTTCGCTGCTGTTCGACGTCGGCTCCGGCTGGGCCTTCGGGCCGGCGGTGTACGGCGCGGCCACCGGGCAACGCGGCGGCTTGTTCGTCGCCGGTGTCGAGCTGCAGCACCGTTGGCAGGTCGTGCCCGGGTGGACGCTGGCCTCCGGCGTGTACGCCGGCGGCGGCGGCGGGGCCTCGGCACCGGTCGGCTCGGGCCTGATGCTGCGCCCGGCGCTGACGCTCCTGAAAGACCTCGGCAGCACGCTGCAGCTCGGCGTCTCGTTGTCCGCGGTGCATTTCCCGAGTGGCGAGATCCAGAGCCAGCAACTGGGCCTGGCCCTCGCCTGGCGCGGCGGCTTCAAGCACCTGGCCGGCGAGCACGGCGGCACGACCGACGCATCCGATGAAGTCACCGGCCTCGGCTTCGACCGCATCGCGTTCACCGCATCGGCCTACCGCTTCGACGGCGGGCTGCGGCCGACCATCGGCCTCGCCGGCGCGCGCGCCGAGCGCCGGTTGGCGAACGGGCTGTCGTGGGGCATCGAATCCGCCGCGGCCGCGAAGGGCGATGCCGCCGGCTACATGGAAGTGCTGGGCACGCTCGGCGCGAGCTTCGCGCCGTGGCCGGTGCTGTTGCCGACCTGGCGGGCCGGCGTGCGCGTGGCCGCCGGGCTGGGCGGCGGTGGCGCGGTGCCTACCGGCGGCGGCCTGATCGGCAAGGCCTCCGGCACGCTGGAGTGGAGCCCTGCGCCGGGCTGGACCGTCGGCGGCGAGTATGGCCGCATCCATGCCGCGCAAGGTGGCCTGCGCGCACGCCAGGTCCAGCTGTGGCTCGGCATCGACCTCGAACCCGGCCACGACGGCCGCAACACGCCGCCGCGCGTCGTGCGCACCGAATGGGTCGCGGTGCTGCAGCACCATGACCGCGTGCGGCGCACCGATGGCAGCCGCCAGGCGCTCGACACCATCGGCCTGAAGCTGAACCGCTACGTCGACGACAACATCTACGTCAGCGGCCAGGCGCACAGCGCGTTCGCCGGCCGGGCCGGCGCCTACTCGGTCGGCCTGGTCGGCGCGGGCGTCGCGAGCCGGCCGGGCTCGCCGTGGCGGGTCGGTGTCGAAGCGCTGGGGGGCGCGGCGGGGGGTGGCGGCGTCGCGACCGACGGCGGTGCGATCCTGCAGGCCGTGCTGTGGGCCGGCTGGAACCCGACGCCCCGCAGCGAATGGCGCCTCGGGGCCGGTGCGATGAAGCCCTTGCGCGCGCCTCAGGCGACGCCGCTGGTCGAACTCAGCTGGAGCCGCAGCTTCGGGATGTCGGGCTGGTAGGTTCTTTCGGGCCGAGCCTGTCGAAGCCTTCGCTCGCCTGGCAACAATCCTTCGACACGGGCCCTCGACAGGCTCGGTCCCTGCTCAGGGCGAACGGGGGGATGAGCCACAGCCCTCAAGCAAGACCGGCCAAACAAGAATATGATGATGGTCATATTAAAGGAACCAGACCGGAGAAGACCGATGGCACGCCCCGCCAACACCCGGAAGGAAGAAACCCACGAGCGCATCGTCGAGGCGGCCGCCCGCGCGATCCGTCGCCATGGCTACGCCGGCCTCGGCGTCGCCGAGGTGATGAAGGATGCCGGGCTGACGCACGGCGGGTTCTATGCGCACTTCGAATCGCGCGACGCACTGCTCGTCGAAGCCCTCGAGCGCGCCGGCCGCGACAGCGCCGAATCGGTGACGCGCGCCGCCGCGCAGCGCGCCGCAAAAGGCGTCAGCCCGTTCCGCGCGCTGGTCGACAGCTACCTTTCCGACCGCCACCTCGCGTCGATGGACAGCGGCTGCCCGGTGGCCGCGCTCGGCTCCGACATGCCGCGCCAGTCCGAGCTGGTGCGCGACGCCTCCGCGCTGCGCGTGCGCCGCCTCGTCGAGCGCGTGACCACCGCGCTGCCCGACGCGCACCGCAGTGCCGCCAGCGTGGTCACCGGCACGCTGGTCGGCTCGCTGCAGCTGGCGCGCGCGCTCGGCGACAACAGCGAAGGCCGCGCGCTGCTCTCGAACGCGCGTCAGGCCTTGCTGCAGCACTACGACACACCCCCCGCTTCCTCTTCCCCCAGGACCACCCCATGAGCATCGCCACGCCCGTCGCCATCGAGCCGCCCGCCCGGCGCACCTCCCCCTGGCCGGTGTTCTGGGTCGCGAGCGTCGCGGCCTTCCTGGTGTCGCTCGACAGCACGATGCTGTATGCCGCGTTCGGCGCGCTGCGCGCCGGCTTTCCGCAGGCCACCGCGGCCGACATGTCATGGGTGCTGAACGCCTACACCGTCGTCTACGCGGCAATGCTGATCCCGGCCGGCGGGCTGGCCGACACGCATGGCCGCAAGCGGGTTTTCCTGTTCGGCGTCACGCTGTTCATCGCGGCCTCGGCCGCCTGCGGGCTGGCCGGCAGCGTCGGCTGGCTGATCGCCGCCCGCGTGCTGCAGGCCGTCGGTGCGGCACTGCTGACGCCGGCCTCGTTGTCGATCGTGCTGGCCGCGTTCCCGCAAGAGAAGCGCGCGTTGACCGTCAGCCTGTGGGGCGCGGTTGCCGGCTTCGCGGCCGCGGTCGGGCCGAGCCTCGGCTCGCTGGTCGTCGAGACCGTCGGCTGGCCATGGGCCTTCTTCATCAACCTGCCGATCGGCGCGCTGTCGCTGTGGCGCGGTGCCGCGCTGCTCGGCGAATCGACCCGCTCGACCACGCCGCGCAAGGTCGACGCGGTCGGCATGGCGCTGCTGATCGTGGCGGTCGGCGCGATCGCGCTGGCCATCGTCGAATCGGAATCGCCGGCCTGGACGCGCACGCAGCTGATCGGCGCCGCCGCCGCCGGCGTGATCGCACTCGTCGCGTTCGTGATCTGGGCCGGCCATGCGCGCGATCCGCTGGTCGACCTCGGCCTGTTCCGCCACCGCACCTACAGCGCCGTCAATGCCGCGACGCTGTCGTTCGGCATCGCGTTCGCGACGATGTTCTTCGCGTTCTTCTTCTACATGGGCAACGTGTGGCACTACAGCCAGGCGCAGGCCGGCCTCGCGATCGCACCGGGCCCGCTGACGGTGATCCCGGTGGCCATCGTCACCGGCCGCCTCGCCGGGCGAATCGGCCACCGGCCCTTCCTGGTCGGCGGCGCGCTGCTCTACGCCGCGGCCGGACTTTGGTTCATGCTCGTGCCCGGCACCGAGCCGGCCTACCTGACGCACTGGCTGCCCGGGCTGTTCCTCAGCGGCGCAAGCGTCGGCATGGTGCTGCCCTCGCTGTCCGGCGCGGCGGTCAGCAAGCTGCCGGCGCAGCACTACGCGGTCGGCAGCGCGGTCAACCAGGCCACGCGCCAGATCGGCGCGGTGATCGGCGTCGCGATCACGGTGCTGCTGCTCGGCCACGGCGTCGTGCAGCGCAGCGACTTCAATGCGGTCTACGGCCTGCACATCGGCCTGGCATTGCTGACGGCGTTCCTGTGCCTGTTCGTCAACACACGACCCGCGCCTCGGCCGTCCTGAGCCGACGCGGCGGGCATCACCGAGCGGCGTCGCGTTGCTCCGCCTTCGCGACGACGAATTCGAGGAACGCCCGCAGCCGGCCGGCCTGCCGCAGGTCCTGGTGGTAGCCGGCCCAGACCTCGCGGCCGGGCGGCGGCTCGGCCCGCGCGATGCGGCGCAGACCGGGCATCGGATCGGCCAGCACGCAGGGCAGTACCGCCACGCCGGCGCCGGCCGCGCACAGCCGCGCCTGCGCCTCGCGGCTGTTGCTGCCGAACACCGTGCGGGCCTCGGGAAAGCTGCGCTTCAGCCAGGCCACGTCGGGCATGTCGTCGAAGGCGCTGTCCATCGTCACCAGGCGCAGGCCCTTGCCTCGGCGCGGCAGCGGCCCCGGCCGGCTGCGCGCGGCGTACAGCCCGTAGTCGAGGTGCATGAAACGCCGCTGCACCACCTCGGGTTCGCTGAACGGCGCGATGCGGAACACCAGGTCGGCCTCGCGGCGCGCCAGGCTGAACAGGCGGGTGTCGGTGACCAGTTCGATCGACACCTCCGGGTGCCGCGCCATGAACTCGGCGCACCACGGCGCGAGCACGTGCACGCCGAACCAGTCGGACGACGAAATCCGCAGCAGGCCGCTCAGCGCGACCTGCCCGCCCGCCAGCCGGCGCTCGATCGCCAGCGCCTCTTCCTCGATGCGCTGCGCATGCTGCAGCACCGACTGCCCTTCCTCGGTCAGCACGAAGCCGGCGCCGCCGCGCTGGAACAGCTTCTGGCCGAGCGCGGCCTCGAGCGCGCGCAGGCGCCGGCCCATCGTCGGCTGCGTCTGCCCGACCTGCCGCGCGGCCCCGCCGAGCGAGCCTTCGCGCGCCACCGCGAGGAACACCTTCACGTCGCTCCACTCCATCTCGCCCCCATGCAGTTTCGTATGAGCAGCGTGCATTCTTGTCGATTGATGAACGTTTGTGAATGAACCAGACTGGTCGCATCAACTCCTGGAGAACGACATGTCGTCGTCATTCACCCTTCCATCCCTCACCACCGCGGCCGTCGTCGACGCAGCCGGCGCGCCCTTCGTCGTGCGAGAACAGCCGATGCCGTCGATCGCTGCAGGCCAGGTCCTGGTGCAGGTTCGCGCCAGCGGCCTGAACCCGCTCGACGCGAAGATCCGCGCCGGCCAGGCCGCCCACGCACGGCAGCCGCTGCCGGCGGTGCTGGGCATCGACATGGCCGGCACGGTGCGCGCGGTCGGCGCGGGGGTGTCGCACCTGCAGCCGGGCGACGAGGTGTTCGGCATGGTCGGCGGCGTCGGCGGGCATGCCGGCACGCTCGCCGGCTTCATCGCGGTCGACGCGCGCTTGCTGGCGCTGCGACCGGCGGCCTTGTCGGCGCGCGAGGCCGCGGTGCTGCCGCTGGTCACCATCACCGCGTGGGAAGGGTTGGTCGACCGCGCCCGCGTGCAGCCCGGCCACCGGGTGCTGGTGCATGGCGGGGCCGGCGGCGTCGGGCACGTCGCGGTGCAGCTGGCGCGCGCGCACGGCGCCGAGGTGTGGGCGACCGGCCACGCGGCGCAGCTCGATGCCATCCACCGGCTCGGCGCGACGCCGATCGACCCTGCCACGACGCCGCTGGAGCGCTATGCGGCCGAGGCCACCGCCGGGGCCGGCTTCGACGTGGTGTTCGACACCGTCGGCGGCGCGGTGCTCGACGCGTCGTTCCTTGCGGCGCGCCGCTACACCGGCCATGTCGTCAGCAGCCTCGGCTGGGGCACGCATGCGCTGGCGCCGCTGTCGTTCCGCGGCGCGACCTACTCCGGCGTGTTCACGCTGCTGCCGCTGCTGACCGGCGAAGGCCTCGAGCACCACGGCGAGATCCTCGGCCATGCCGCGCGGCTGGCCACCGAAGGTCAGCTGCGGCCGATGCTGGATGCGCAGCGCTTCACGCTGGCCGACGTGGACGCGGCCCACGCGCGCATGGCCGGCGGCCACGCGCGCGGCAAGATCGCGATCGACATCGGCGAGGCCTGAGCGGGCTGAGGAGCTGAGCGGACTGGCGGAGGTGGCCGCGACGGGGCCGCCGGCCGCGCGCCTCAGCGCTGCGGGTACTCGAGCTCCGGGTACCAGTCGGTGCCGCGGCCGCCCGGCGTCATGTCGAGCACGATCCAGATCGGCATCACCTCGGGCGCGCCGCGCGGGTCCTGGCCGGGGTCGGCGCTCTCGGGGCCCATCTCGTCGCCCCAGGTGTGCCGGATGACGCCGTCGCGGCGCGTGAAGACGTTGAAGCCGGCGTTGTCGGACTCGCTCGCCGGGTCTTCGTTGGCGTAGTCGCGGTTGAAGTCGTTGCCGCCCGACGAGTACAGGCGCAGGTGGCGCCAGCCGCGTTCCTTCTTGAAGGCGGCGATGCGCGCAATCGGCGAGCGGGCGATCACCGCGAACGACACCCGCTGCAGGATGTCAGGCATCTCGCCGTCGAACGCACTGAGCATCGAGGTGCACATCGGGCACGGCCGCTTGCGCTGCGGGCCGTACATGAAGTTGTAGGTGACCAGCGTGTCGTGCGGGCCGAACATCTGCGACAGCGTGACGGCGCCTTGCTCGCCGTCGAAGCGGTAGTCCTGCGGCACGATGCCGCCGGGCGGCAGCGCGCGGCGCTGCGCGGCGACACGCTCGTTCAGGCGGCGCAATTCGATTTCCTGTTCGAGCAGGGCATTGCGTGCGGCGCGGTATTCGGGGCTTTCGCCGGGGAAGCGGCGCTTGGACTGGGCCAGGTCCTTGGCCGGGCGGAGGGCGGGCTGGGCGGTCATGGGCATCTCCAAGGGTGAGGTGACAAAGGGGCGACGAACGGCGGTCGCTGAAATCGACAGGCGGCGGAGATATTTTTTGAAGTGCAACGGCCGTCGCACCCCAGGCGGATCAGCCTGCTGGCAGCTCGTCAACGCTTCTCGCCCCTCGGTCCCGCAGCAGCGAAGCAAGCTCTTCGCAGCGATGGGTCAAGGCCACGTCGAGCGGCGTGCGCCCGCCGTCCACCCACGCTTCTGCGGAAGCCGTCAGGCTGGCTCCGCGCTCGATCAGTGTGATCGCGATCGGAATGGCATTCACGGCGCAGGCCCGATGCAACGCGGTGAAGTCCGGGAACCCGCGGGCCTCGAGGTCCGCGCCGCGGGCCAGCAGAACATCGACCAGCCGCGAGGCGACATCCGGCGAACGCTCGAACAACTCGATGGCCGTGTGCAGCGCCAGGCAGCCTTGATCGTTCAGTTGATTCGGATCCGCGCCGAGATCGAGCAGGACCTCGACCAGTTCACAGCGCTCGAAAAAGACGGCTTGTTCCAGCGCGTATTCGGATGACACGGCATCCGGCGAGTTCACCAGTTCGGGCTGCTGGCGGACGAATGCGATCACGTCCGCCTCTGAACGATCGCGCAGCAGGTCACCCCAGGATTCGATGGCTGGCATAGCTGCGCAAGTTCATTGATGGAAGCTCCGGCGCGCGACAGACCAATGCCACGCCGGGAAAACCCTTTGCGGCGAGAAGTCAGCCAAAAATCGCGCCACAGCCCTCTGCCTTCCTCCGGAACTCGTCCTTCGCCAATTCAGAAGAGAACTCGAGGGTTACGGCTTCTCCTGCCAGAAGCCGTTCGACCTCGGCCTTTGCTCGGATCAATGAGTCAGTCGAGTACTGCTCAACGGCCTCGATGAGACCATGGCTTCGTTGCACAAACATCAGACTGCCTCATTGATCTTCGAGCGTCGTCCATGAAGATGGCGAGCGAAAGCGCTCATGACGTGGGATTCATACTGGCCGCCTGCGTTCGTCCTCCTCCAGGAGGATGTCCTGCAGACCTCCATTGAGTCGATGGCTTGCGCATGTCAACTCCAACCCGCTCTCTGCACCTTCGAGTGGCACGACTCCGTCCAGCATGCCCAGGATGTTGGAGGCGGTGTCTATAGCGATCTGTCGTATCACCTCGAAGAACACCTGACGCTGTTCGTCCGTCAAGCCACCGAAGAGTGCGATAGCGCGCTTCCAGTATTCACCTGACGCGGATCCAGGTTCGGTCTCGGAAAACTGCGCGCGATAGAGCGCAATGTTTTCGTCAATGACCGAAGACTGAAGACTTCTCACAAACTGTTGGGGCATCATTTCAATTCATTTCGTCGAGAAGGCTCGATGGAATGGCCAGACGCTGAGCGGCACGGCAATTACTTTTCGACAATCTTGATCACCTGGCCCTTTGCCACGATCCGCCCTTCCCACAGCAGCACATCCTTTCCTATGGTCAGCTTTGGATGCGCCAACTCGCGATAGAGAAACTTGACCGGCACTTCGTAGTCGGCGCCCAACTCAAGGCGCCGCCCTTCTAGCAGCAGCCGGCAGTCGAAGCCTTCATTGTCGACGACTAGCGGACAGGCATAGAACTGTCCTTGCACCGCTGTATTACGACCGCCCTCCGCAGTCGTCAAGAAGCGCACGTTGATGATGGCATCCGGCTTCATCGTTAGAACCCCGCTGGTTGCGAAGGAGAGTGATCAATCACACGCGGTACCAGCCCAGGCACGCGGTCCGTTGGGATGACCCAAGCTGGAATGCCTCGATCGACAGTCGCCGGCGACAAGCCTTTGAAGATGCTATTCGGAACATCCGTCCTGATGATCGTGTATGGCTGATTGCCGAACGCTTTGACAGCCTGCTTTGCATAGGCTGAAGCTTCGGGTGCCGAAGTCGTGAAGTACTTCCCTTCTGCCGACCCCAAATTTCTCAATGCACCTGTGGATCCGATATCGGCCAGCTCCTCAGGGCCGACTGCTCGGAACAATGAAGTTGATCCCTTTGCCACATCGGCGCCTGCTTTAACCGACTGCTTGAGCTCCCCAATCTCTGTCCCCGCTCCGGGAACGACGGCGGACATCGCGCCGAATATGACCGTCTCAATTCGAGCGTCTTGCGCGGCTCCCGGGCTCAGAAAGCGCCCCGTCATGTAATCGTATGGAATGTCGTCGATTGTCGTGACGTGGAATGCAGCCAAGGCGCGCGCGACGCTCTCCGCCACACCCACAGCTGCGGTTGCAATCCCGTTGCCAGTGGCTGCCGCTCGCAAGCGTTCAGAGGGCGATGGCTGGCTCGGGCCGATCGAGTCCTTCGA
The DNA here is from genome assembly GCF_012275445.1 of Rhizobacter sp. SG703. Classification (GTDB taxonomy): domain Bacteria; phylum Pseudomonadota; class Gammaproteobacteria; order Burkholderiales; family Burkholderiaceae_C; genus Rhizobacter. Next base: position 344,738 of record NZ_JAAZQK010000007.1, read on the forward strand.
AGTATTGGCCGGCGTACAGGACTGCTCCGATCCAGAAGGTACCCCGCTCACCCGTCCGGCCCCCGCCGCAGCGGGCGAGGGACTTTCGTTGACGAACGTCGTGTCCCACATCCCTCCGCCATGATCGGCGAAGCCGTTGGTCGATGGGGACAGCCCCGTCGGGTCCGTGAACACCAATGCGTTGTTCAGCACGTAGCTGTAGCGATTGAACGCCTGCGCGTTGGCGGGATCCGGCACGGTCGGGTCAGCACTCGTGTGCCGACCGAGGATCGGGTCGTACATGCGCGCGTTCATGTTCACCAAGCCGAGCTGATCCAGCGTCTCGTGCCCGGTGTAGCCGCTGTGGTCCTCGGTGTTCTTCAGGCTGCCCCACAGCGGACCGGTGTCGTCCGTGCCGTCAGCGTTGCGCCGGCGCCCCCACGCGTCGTAGCTCATGCGCTGCAGCACCACTTGGCCCTGGTCGACGATCACCAACGTCGAACCGAGGTGGTCTGTCAGAAAGTAGCGCAGGTCGCGCGTGCCACTGGCCGTCGCGGCAATGTTGGTGCCACTGAACTCCTCTTCGATGAAGCCCAACCCCGACGGCATGGTGGTTCGGATCGTCGTCGTGTTGGCCGCTGCATCGATCTCCTTCTCGATGCCACCGCCATACCAGATCGTGCGGCTCGCCGCGCCTGGCGCGCCACCGCTCATCGGGCTCACCACCTGCCGCGTGCGCTCGTGTTCCGTGTTGTAGATGAAGGCCGTGCGCTGTACCGCGGTCGCGCCGTCGAGCTTGTCGATGCTCGACGCCATGTTGTACGAAGTCCAGGCGTAGCTGCGGGCCAGCCCGCTCGCCTGGTTGCCGATCGCGTCGTAGCTGAACACCGGGTTCGTGAGCCCGGCCACCGTGCCCGCCACCGCGCTCACTGCACTCGGCCCGGTGCTGCCAGCACCCGAAGGCGGGTAGCGGTAGATCCCCACGCCCGTCTTGCTCGTCAAATTGCCGATCGCGTCGTACGTAGCGCCGCGGGTCACGCCATTGACGGTGCTCGCGTTCAGGCGGTTCAGGTCGTCGTAGCCGAAGCTCTCGGCCAACACCGCCCCGCCGTTGGCCACCAGCTGGCTGCGGCTCGTCAGGTTGCCCAGCGCATCGTAGTCGTAGCTGTCGTTCTGGACGCTCGCATCACTGACCCCTGGCCCGCTGCGAATGCTCTCCAATCGACCGGTGTACAGGTTGTAGCCGCGCCTCGTCACCAAGCCGTTGCCCAGTTGCTCCTGAGTCGTGTGGCCTTCGGCATCGATCGCCTGGGCCTGCCACACGGTGCTGCTGCTGCTGCCGTCGTTGCGGTCGATCCGGTCGACGAAGCCCTGCGCGTTGTAGTGCTGTACGAAGGCGTTGGTCACGCCAGTGGCCCCCGCACCTCGGGCCGCGCGCTGGTGTGCCGTTGTCAGCGGTCGCCCGAAAGCGTCGTAGCCCACCGTGCTCGCATAGTCCCAGTCCAGGCTCGTCACCGTGCTGCTGGGCCGCCCCACCGCGTCGTAACTGTGCACACGGCGGTAGTCCTTTGTGCCGCCCGCCCAGGTGTAGGCCTCGGCCAGTTCGCCAGTCCCATGGGCGGCGGTGTCGTAGTCCCAACGGCTGTCCAGGTCGGGCTCCAGCCGTCGCGTCATGCGGCCCAGGTCGTCGAACTCGAAGGTCGTGCTCTGCTGCTTGGCATCCACCTGTTGACGCGTCTGGCCGACGGGATCCACCACATAGCTCCAGCGACCCAGGCTCGGGTCCGACAGCGAGGTCTTCCGTCCCATCCGGTCGTAGCCGATGGTGATCTGGTTGCCCTTCGGGTCGGTGGTGCGCGCGAGGGCGCCGAACGCCTCGTAGACGTAGCCCGTGGTCGCGTTGTAGCTGTCGGTGACCGCGCTCACCTTGCCGAGCGCATTGCGCAGCTCGGTGCGCGTCTGGTTGCGCGCGTTCGTGCTGGTGCGGCTCAACCCATGGTAGGCATAGCTGCTGGTGTCGTAGCTGCTGCCAGTCTTGTCGGGCGAGCGGAATTGCGTCACTCGGCCCAATGGATCGCGGGTGTCATACCAGGTCCACACAGCAGACGCACCGGCGAAATGCGGCCGTGAGATGCGCAGTACCCGCCCCAGTTCGTCATACACCTTCTCGCCGAGCACGGGCGTGCCGTCGAAGCCCCAGCTGCGCGTCAACACTTGGCGGCCGAGCGCATCGGTGAAGGTTTCGCTGGGCACCGCCGTCTGGCTCGCCTGGCCGGGGCCACCCCAGTGCTGCGTGATCGCCACCGTGAGCGCGCCGTTCAGGCAACTGTCCACGCACTGCCGGTACGCCATCGAAGTGGCAGTGCCATCGGGCCGGACCTCGCGAGTCTTGCGGCCCCAGCCGTCGTACTCCCAGCGGCTGACAAGCAGGTCGGGGTCGGTGGCTGTCAGCACCTGGCCGGTGACGGGATCGTGCGTGCTGGTGCTGATCTGCTGCTTCGCGTTCGTGCTGCGCTCGGCGTAGCGGTAGCGCGTGTCATACCCTGTGTCTTCGGTGCGCGCCTTCGCACCGCCCGTGAGCGGATCCTTCCAGCTCGTCGTGCGACTGGTCACCACGCCGTAATTCGGATGCGGCACGCTGACCGTCGTGACCGTGTAGGTGGCGTCGTCCGGCTCGACCGTCTGTTTGACCAACGTGCCGTAGGCGTCGTATTCGAATGCGACGGTGCGCGTGACAGGCTGGCCAAGCGTCTGCGCCTGCGTTGCAACGCTCAGCCCGAGCAGCGCCACCCGAAACGCGACGCGAATCATCTTGTTCTTAATCGCGCTCATGTGCACTTCCCCGTCTTGATCGTGCCGGTCAGGCGCACGGTGGCGGTCGTGAAATTCTGTCCCTGCACCTTCAGGTCGCCCGCTGCGCTGCCCGAGGTGCACCCGGTGACGAAGACCACGCCGAGCGTGCACGACGCCCCGGCCGCGAGTTGCTGCCCGTCGACCGGGCAGGTGCCGCCTTGTCGCTCGAACGACCAACCGCCCGAACCCGACGGGAACACCGTCGTCAACGGTGCGGGCGCCGATCCCGTGTTCGACAACGTCACCGTCCTCGCCACTGAGGTACGGTCCAATCCCTGCGCGCCATAGTCCAGCGCGGTCGGGCTCAACGTGATCGTCGTGTTGCTCGGCGCCGGCAGCACCGTCAGCGTCACCGAGATCGGCGGCACGCTGCCGCCCATCGACGACGTGCCGGTGATCGTGCCGGTGTAGGTGCCGGCAGTGGCCGGCGAATCGATCCGCACGCCGCTGCAGCTGCCGCCGCCGAGCTCCGACCAGGCCGGACACGTCATGGTCGTGCTGCCCAACGTCAGGCCGCTGCTGCTGAACGACAGGTTCAGCGTTGTCGGCGTCGGCGTGCTGTTGCGGTAGCTCGCATAAGCCACCGCCGGCGTGGGTGCCGTCGACGTGGCGCTGACCGGGGCACCATACGCCGTGAGGATCGGAATGACATAGCCGGTGCCCGAGACGCTGAAGGTGTTGCTGTTGTACGAGGCCGCGCTCATCGAGATGCCGCTGCCGCCCTGGCTCGTCGCCGCACTCGGCGCGAAGCTCACCGTCGCCGTGCAGCTGCCACCCGGCGCCACGTTGGCGCAGCCGCCGGTGTTCACGCTGAAGCCGGCCGGCAGGTTCGCGATGCCCGAATTGGCAGCCCAGTTGTAGGCCACGTTGCCATCGTTGACGAGCGTCAGGTTCTGCGAGGCCGAGTTGCCCACGCCCACGTTGCCGAAGGCCAGGCTCGTCGGGCTCCAGCGTGGCACCGCCGATTGCGTGGTCCACGTCACCGTCGTCGCAGCCGGTGCAGTGGTGGCGCCGCTCGGGGCAAAGGCCTGGCTCTGGCCGATGCCAGGCACATTGGTCGCCGCAGCGATCACCAGGTTGCAGCTCGCGCCCGCCGCCACGGCGCTGCAGCCGTTGCTTGCCACGCTCAGCGGCGCTGCCAGCGCCGGCGAGGCCAGGCTCATCGGCAGGTTGCCGTCGTTGCGGTAGGTGGCCGTCACCGTCTGCGCACCTCCGCCGTACCAGGTTGCGGGCACGACGAGGTTCGCCGCCGAGGTCAGCGTGGCGATCGTGCCAGTGCCGTTGCCCGCCACCGGGATCGCGAGGTTCACGCCATTCGCAAGGATGTAGCCCCCGTTGGCCCCGCCTTGCATGCGCGGATACGACCCCTGCACCTGCAGCGTGGCACCGATGCCGTTGGCGATCGCGGTCGGCTTGAAGCTCACGGTCACCGTGCAAGCCGCGCCCGCGGCGAGACCGCTGCCGCAGGTGTGCGTCAGCGCAAAGTCCCCCGGCTTCGCGCCGGTCAGCGCGATCGACAGGTTCGCGAGCGTGCCGCCATTCGTCGCGTTGTTGGTCAGCGTGAAACTCTGCGTCGCGCTGGTCGTGTTCATCGGCACGTTGCCGAACGACAGGCTGCCCACGCTCGGCGTGGTGCTCGCCATCGAGAAGCCATAGCTCTGCTGCACGGTGTAGGTCGTGCCGGTCGCGCCGACCACCTGGTAGCCGATCTGGTCGGTCGCCGTGTAGCTGCCCGGCGTGGCCAGGCCGCCGGTGCCGAAGAAGGTCTGGCACGACGCACCGGGCGCAAGCACGGTGCTGCCCGGCTGGCAGTAGCCGGCCTGGCCTTGCCACGACCACATGCCCGCCGGCCCGGCGGCGGTCGTGTGCGCGGTGACCAGCAGCGACACGCTGCTGTTGTTCTTGATCGTCGGCCAGTCGCCCGAGTCGGACGCTGCACCAACCGTGCCCCACTGCGTCGACACCGGCACGAAGACCAGCGGAGGCGGCGCCACCGTCAGCGACACCGCCTTCGATGCGGCGCTGCCCGCCGGCGACGGCGTGGCACTCAGCGTGCCGCCGTAGGTGCCGGCGGCCGCGCCCGAGGTCAGCACCACCGCGCCGCAGTCGGCGGTGTTCGCCGAGCAGTTGGCCGGGCCGTTCACCGTCATGCCCGCCGGCGCGGCGTACGCGATCGATGCGGCCACCGTCTGGCCGGTGTTGACGAGCGTGCAGCTCATCCACGCCAGCGCCGACATGGCCGCCGGGCTCGAGGTGTTGCACGCCGAGAAGGACAGCGCGGCCGGCGTCGCTGCCACGTCGCCCGCCTGTTGCGCCGACTTCGTCACCGTCGTCTTGCGCAACAGCCCGATCAGCCAGCTGGCCTGGAGGTTGTCGTAGGTGTTGCTGGTGACCGACGTGAAACTGTCGCCGCCGCTCACTGTTTCTGTGTTGGCGGTGACGTTCCCAAATGCATCTATTCCGTTGACCTGGCTGACGCTCCTCGCCATCGGCGAGCCGTCGAGGTCGCGCGTGACAGACGTTTTGCCAACGGTGTAGGGATGAAGCGCTCCACCAGTCGTTGCGAAAGCCGCGTACTGCGTGTCCGTCTGGCTCAGCACCACGCCATTGGCTTGTGTAGCCTTCACCTGACTGGGCATGCCGATGAAGGGGTCATCCTGCCGGAAGCTGGTGAGCTGCGTCGTCGCCGTCACGTTGTCGACCGCCGTGATGCTCTCGAAGCCGAGTGAGCCCAATCCCTGAAGATGATTGCGCAGTCCCTGGTAACGGTAGTCGGTGCTCAGCCATCCGCCCAGGGCGTTGCCACGGCGTTGCTGTGACACCAGCGGCGGACCACTGACGACGTTGCGGGCGGGGAATATCACGTCCGCACCGCGCGTGTACACCGTCGGGTCGCCCATGTGCTTGTAGCTGAACTGGTTCCGATTCCCTTCTCCGTCGGTCACGGCGGACAGCAGATCAGTGAAGCCGCCATTGCCCGCCAGCATCACGCGCCAGGTACCAGCGGATTCGATGTACGAGGCGCGGTCTGGAATCCCGTCGCCATTGAAGTCGCCGACGTAGGTGGCCGTGACGTCCGAAATGCTGCCCATGTTGGTCGGTGTCCAGGGCGTGCAGACCACATTCACGTCGCCCCCGAAGGTGGTGCCGGTCTTGTACGGCGCGCTTTCGCCAACCTGGCACACCTTGGCTCCGTTGCTCAAGGCGTCCACGCGACCGTCGCCGTCGTAGTCCAACATGTCCGACAGCAAGACCGATGCGCTGCTGTCCTGCACCAACGAGCACAGCAATTGCGTGCCAGTGGAGTGGCACACCTGCGTGGTGAAGACGCTGTTCAGGTTGTGTGCCTCGAAGGCGTCGGAATAACTGTCATAAGGGTCTCCGTTGTGATCACCAAGTTGCGTGGTGCCAGGGTTGGGGATCACGGGCAGGAAGAAGTTTGTCGCCCCCATCGGGCGGGACCACACCAGCCCTTGATCGCCCATCAGGTAGACACTGGCATCGCTGAAGCGTCCCGACTTCTGGGTGATGATGAAATCGGTGCGTCCATCGCCGTTGAAGTCGCCTGTGGTGCGAAGGATGTTCGGGCCGGTCTCGGAGTCGGTCTGGATGGCCGCCACGAAGTCGACGGCATCGATGACGCTGCAACCCCCGGTTCCCACCGCAAGGCACAACTTGGTTCCGCCTTTGTCCTGGCGGCGGTCCAACACGATGATGTCGTCGCGCCCGTCGCCGTTGAAGTCACCCACCAGGTTCGAGTTGACGCCCGAGGATTGGGCCGTCCAGGGGGTGCACGAGAACGAACTGCCGGTGGACAGGCAGATGGTCCAGCCCGGCCTGTTGGTGTCCGGCACGATGGCAAGGTCCGTGCGCCCGTCTCCGTTGAAATCGCCCTGCATCACCGGCAGCGAACCGCTGATCGGATTGACGCCGACGGCCGGCCCGGCCCAGGCTTGGCAATCGAAACGAGTGCGCCGAGACAGGCACATGCGCCAAATGCCATTGCCTTCGGAGCGCAGCAGATCCATCGCCCCGTCGCCGTCGAAATCGCCCATCAGCACTTGCGTCTGCGTCTGCTGGGTCTTGGTACCCAGTTGCACATTGGCCTGGGTGATGTTCTGCAGCGACGGCACCGGACCGCCCCAGTCGCCACTGCCCGCGGCGCTGAAGGTGTTCGCCGCGCTGTCGCGCACCGTCCAGTCGAAACGCGTCGCGGGCAGACAATTTCCTGCACCGTCGCAATCGCTGATGGTGTCGACCAGGCTGCGCCCATTCACCGGGTTCGTCTTGTACGCGATGCGGTAGTCGCGCGCCAACGTGCCGCCGCTGCCATCGGCCGCGGTCTCGATGCGCGTCTGGATGGCCACCAGCCGCTGCGTGCGGCTGAGCAGCGTGCCCGCCACGTAACCCTGCCACGGATCCGGTCGCGTTGCGTAAATGAAGTTGACCGCGTTGTACGGCACCAGTCCGCTTGCATCGTTGCCGGTGTAGCGGATGCGATCCGGATAGAACTCGCCGGCCGCGTTGTTCTCGACGTAATGCAGCGTGAAGTAGTTGCCGCGCCGATCTTGCGAGCGCGACAGCGCCCAACGAAGCACCTGCGTCGCCCCCTGCGCCTCGATCGTCGAATCGGCAGTGCCGCCGTAGGTCATTACCGCGCCGGTCTTCGGATACACCGTCCACGAGTCGGGGCCCTTGGCCGGATCGGAGCCGGTGGAGACGATCTTGCTGAATCCGTCGATGCGCGTTCGGTACTCTGCCGTCGCGCCGTGGGTGCCCAACACCAGCAACAAGCGCTGCCCGTCGAGACAGAACTGGTCGGCCGCCGTCAACGACACCGCAGTGCGCACGCCATCCGGAACGAAGGTCTTGCCACAGCGCGTGATGCTCGACTGCCCACCGAGCGACCAGCCACGCCCGAGGTAGCCCATCCCGGACTGGCTGCCATAGTGCAGCGAGACGCTCGGCGCGATGGCGGCCGTGCCGGGCGGCACGCTGATCTGCACCTCATAGGTCGCTACGCCAGCGTTCACCGAAGCCTTGCCAGCGAGGGCTCCGGCCACGGGCCCTGCCATGTTCGGCGGCTGGACGGCGACGGCGGTCTGTGCCTGCGTCGATCCCGCAGCAAATACCGCCAACGCCGTCACCCCTATCAGGCGAGCCGCAACCCGCGCAAACCACACCCGCGCCGTGCCATGCCGCAGCATGACGACATCGTCACTCTTGAACACTGGAATCCTCCCGAGGCCGCTCAGTCCGTACCGCCTCGCGTTTGTGAGCGAGGCTGGCCCGACCGGGGCCGCTTGTCAGGCGATGACGTCTGCATCGAGACGCACGCAACGTGCAGATCCTATCGAATCATCGGGATGCCGCCAGTCCTCTTTGAGGTGGATGCAACAAGTTCATCCATCATTTGAAGGATGCTCCTTGATGGCGCTGTCATAGACCGCCAGATCGCTCGCCGAGAAGCAGCAGAACACGACCTCCTCGACATCGGGAAACTGCGGCAGAAGTGCACGCATCGTGGTCACGGCCACCCGAGCAGCCAACTCGACCGGATACCCGTAGATGCCGGTGCTGATGCTCGGGAACGCCAGCGACCTGACGCCCTTCGAAGCGGCGACGTCGAGCGACCTCCGGTAGCAGGACGCCAGCAGGTCCGCCTCACCGTGCCCACCGCCACGCCAGACCGGCCCGACGGTGTGGACGATGTACTTCGCCTTCAGCCGATGGCCTTTCGTCAGCTTCGCATCGCCCGTCTTGCAGCCGCCCAGCAGCCGGCATTCATGGAGGAGCTCCGGCCCGGCTGCGCGGTGGATCGCTCCGTCGACGCCACCGCCTCCCAGCAGTGACGAATTCGCGGCATTGACGATCGCGTCGACGGCCAGGGTCGTGATGTCGGCGCGAATGGCGCGGAGTGTCGCGGTCATGGGAGCAAGTCTACCGATGGCCCGGCAACACCTCAGCCACGGTCCTGCTCCAGCCAGTGACGCGGCGAGTGTCCCACCCGCTGGCTGAACAGGCGCGACAGCGCCGACGCGCTCGCATACCCCAGCTCATCGGCGATCGCCTTGACCGAGCGGCCCTCGCGCAACTGCGCCTGCGCCAAGCTGAGCCGCCAGTCGGCCAGGTAGCCTGCCGGCGGCTGGCCGACCGCGGTCTTGAACGCGACGGCGAAGGCGCTGCGCGACATGCCCGCCTCGCGCGCCATCGCGGCCAGGCTCCATGGCTCGCCCGGCGCGTCGTGCAGCGCCACCAGCGCGCGCGCCAGCCGTGGGTCCGACAGCCCCGTCAGCAGCCCCTGCGGCATGCCGGCCTCGGCCGGGTGGTCGATCAGCCAGCGCAGCAGCTGGATCAGCACCACCTCGAACAGGCGATCGGCCAGCAGGCGCTGCCCGCAGCGCAGCCGCTCGGCCTCGCTGAACAGCAGCGCGAGCGCCGGCTCCAGGCCGTCGACCTGCGACAACGGCAGCACGATCAGCGGCGGCAACGCCCGCACCAGCGGGTTGCGCTCGCCGCCATCGAACTCCAGCTCGGCGCAGACGAAATCCGAGCCGTCCACCGGCGGATTGCGGAACGCATGCGACAGCGGCCGCGGGTAGAACAGCAGCGTCGGCTCGGCGACGACGATGCGCCGCCTCAGTCGCGTCGTCGCGCCATGGCGCAGCTCCATCTCGCCGCGCCGCATCACGTGCAGGAAGCCGCGGCCCGCCACCGCCGGAAAGTGCGTGGTGCCGCACAGCGGGCCCTGGTGGAACAGCCGCGCGCGCACCTTGAAGCGCTCCAGCAGGCTGGACAGGCGGTCGATCGGGGCCGGGTCGGGTGGGCTCATGGGGCGACAGTGGTGAAGGGCGCGACCTGGACGATCAGTCATGTCGTCAGGACGATAGGTGCCCAATAGTACGGCTTCACGACGCACACTGGCGACCAGCAGCTGCCGAACCTCTTTCACCCCGACTTCGAACCCTCCAAGGAAACCACCATGTCCCGCGTTCAACTCATCGACCCCAAGACTGCCAACGGCGAGCGCAAGCAGGTGCTCGACCAGATCCAGGCCGCCTTCGGCACCACGCCGGCGATGTTCCGCGCCGTCGCCAACTCCAGCGCCGCGTTGAAGAGCCTGTGGGGCAGCTTCGGCGCGTTGGGCGGCGGCTCGATCCCGGCGAAGCTCGGCGAACAGATCGCCGTCGCGGTGGCCGACCGGAATGCCTGCGAGTACTGCCTCGCCGCCCACACCGCCCTCGGCCGCAAGGCCGGCGCCACCAGCGAAGAAATGACCGCGGCACAGCACGGCGAATCGGTCGACCCGAAGACGGCCGCCGCGCTGCGCTTCGTGCTGAAGCTGGTCAACGAGCGCGGGCAGGTCGGCGATGCCGATGTGCAGGCGCTGCGCGGCGCGGGCTTCGACGACGAACAGGTCGTCGAGATCGTCGCCCACGTCGCGCTGAACCTGTTCACCAACTACGTCAACGTGGCCCTCGCGGTGCCGGTCGATTTCCCGGCCGTCAAGCTGCGCCGCAGCACAGCCTGACGTTCCCCCTCAGGAGTCGTATGCGATGCGCGCCCCCGACCCCGGGGGCGCGCAGGTGTACGTCGCCTCCTGCCCCGGCACCGTCGCCAGCGCCCGCACGGCCGCATCGCTGCGCTGGCTGCCGTCGGACGCGACGAAGGCCTGCGCGGTCGGGTTGTAGAGCAGCCCGCGCGACACGCCGGCCTCGACGATGCGCACCACCAGGCTGCACTCGGTGGTCGCGCCGCCCAGGTCCTTCGACGTGAACGGCGTGGCCGCGCGCTGCAGCAGCAGGTTGATGCGGCCGGCCACCGCCGCGGCATTGCCGCTGTTCAGCGTGACCTGCTGCCCGACGATCGGCGCGAGGTCGCTGTCGAAGGCCATCATGAAATCGACCACGTCGCGCCGCGTCGCATCCGGGTCCACGATCGGGAAGCCGACGGTGAGCTGCGGGTTGAACACCTTGGCGGTGAAGAAGCGGAACAGCGTGTCGACCGAGCCGTCGTTGACGAAGCCGAAACCGCGCACCTGGTCGCCCAGGAAGCCGGTGTCGGGCGCGCCGAAGAACTCCACCCGCGGCGCGCCGAACATGCCGACCTTCTGGTACATGTTGCGCAAGTGCGGGATCTTCACGATCTGCGTGATGCCCTCGAAGCTGGCGCGCCCGCCGGTGCCGAAGAAGCCGTTGGCCGGATCGAGCCGGTGGCAGCCTTCGCAGGTGAACGCCGTCTGGTTCGGCACCAGCCCGCCGAGCGCGCCGAGGTCGATGCCGTCCGATGGCCGCGTGCCGCTGTAGAAGCTGCGCCCGCGCTGCTGCGGTGCGGTCAGCGTGTTGTCGAGCTTGCGGATCGGGTTCGGCGGCAGCATCACCGGCAGCTGGAAGTCGGCGAACTGCTGCATCTCGGCCTCGCTCAGCGGCGCGGTGCCGCCGAGCAGTCCTTCGAAGGCCACCGCGAAGTTCTTGAACGACAAGGTGCTGTCGGTGCCGCTGCTGCCGAACAGCCCGGTCGCCCGGTCGCCACGCCAGTGCATCGCGCCGGAGTTGCGCATGCCGCGCAGCGTCTGCGTCGTCATCGGCCCCTTCATCGGGTGGAATTCGTTGGCGTTGTCGCTGCCGTTGACCGGCGACTTGACGCCGAACAGCACCTTGCCGAGCGTGATCTCCAGCGGCGACGCCAGGTTCTTCACGATCGGGTTGTTGGTGACGCGGTCGTCGGGGTTGCCGAGGTCCCACGCCAGGTCGTCGGTGTCGCCGAAGGTGTGGCAGCTCGCGCACGAGGCCTCGCCGTTGGCCGAGAAGCGGCGCGCGTCGTACAGGAACGGCCGGCCGGTGCGCACCGCGGCCGGCTCGGGGTTCTTCATCGCGACCGACGACAGCGTCGCGCGCGTGGCCAGGTCGACCACCTTGAGCGCGTTGTCGAAGCGCGTGGTGACGTAGAGGCGGCCGCGCGCCTCGTCGAGCACCAGCCCGCTCGGGCCGCCGCCGGCCAGCTCGATGTAGCGCGCGCTCGCGCTGCGCGGGTCGAAGCTGTCGTTCTCGAGCGAAGCGGTGTCGAACACGCCGATGCGGCTCGATCCGAAGGCCGCGACGTACAGCGTGCGGCCGTCGCCGGTGACCGCCATGTCGAGCGGCATCGCCAGCGAATGGTTCTTCATCGTCCAGTCGAAGCCCGGGTTGGACGGCAGCTTCGAATAGTCGATGTGCTTGTTCAGGTGGCGCGGCGACACGTTGGCGCCCGCCAGCACGGTGATGCGCGTCTGCGCCAGCTTGCCCTGCACCGTGTGGCCGGCGTAGGTGCCGGGGCCTTCGAAGCGGGCTTCGTTGATGGCCTCGGTGTTCGACACGTAGACCGCGCCGCTGACCGGATTGGTCACCATGTTGAACAGCACCGTGCCGACGCCCGACCAGCTGGTCTTCTGCGCCAGCGTGTTGGCATCGACGGCGAACACGTCGCGGTCCGGCAGGCGGAACTGCACCGCGTTGTTCCAGTTGCGATGCAGTTCGTCTTCCCAGCGTCCGGTGGCCTTGTTGAACTTGACGATCAGGCCGACCTCCGGCGCCTGCCTGCCTTCGAAGTTGGTCTTCGGGCCGGGGTTGCCGCCGGGCATGATCTTGAAGTTGGGCCCGAGGCAGGGGAGGTTCGGGTTGAAGCCGCCGCAGATCACGCCGGCCAGCAGCGTGGTGGTCTGGTTGCCCGACTTGAAAGCAGCAACGTAGACCGTGCTGCGGTCGGGGCTCACCGCCAGGGCGCGCGGCGTGTCGCTGAAGAAGCTCATGATGCGCAGAGGCAGGCCGCCGAACGCGCTGCCGAGGTTCGCCGGGTTGAACACCCACACGTCGGCCCGGCCGATGCCGGGCGTCGTCAGCTGCGGGTCGCCGGCGCCGGGCACGCCGGCGAGCGACGGGTCGCTGCGCTGCTGCCCGCGGTGCGCGGTGGTGATGAAGGCGCGCTCCGGGTTGCCGGCGAACACGACGTCGCGCGGCTCGTCGCCGACCAGCAGCGTGCGCACCACCCGCGGCGTGCCGCCGAGGTCGACGATGCTGACGCTGTCGGACAGGTGGTTGACGACCCACACCTCGGTGTTGCCACGCACCGCGACCGACACCGGCTCCAGCCCGACCGGCACCCGCGCGACGAGCTGCGGCGCGGCCCCGGCGATGTTGAAGACGTCGAGCGTGTTGTTGGGCGTGTTCGCGACGAACAGCCGCGTGCGGTCGGGCGACATCGCCATCGGCCGCACCGGGCCGCTTTCGAACTGCATGAACGACGGCGCCTGGGCCTGTGCTGGGGCGGACCAGAGCGCCGTGCACAAGGCCATCGCGAACGCCAACGACGACAGCAATGACGACAGCAACGAGGACAGGATGGGCCGCGGCCTGCCCCGACCCGGCATGGGATGCGCTTGCATGTGGTGTCTCCTTGTTTCTTTGTTGGATGCGGGCTGCCCCGACGGTGGCTCGCGGCTGGATCGTAGGGAGCGGCCGCCTGCCGCGCCCCCTCCGCCGGGAGGGGGCGCTACACTCCCGCGCCCCTGCCAGGGTTCACCCTTCCCGGCCGCCCGCGATGTCAGAAACGACGATCGAGCCCCCGCTGCTGGCGCCCTCCAGCGTCTCGCGCCCTGCCCTGATGGCGCGGCTCGATGCCGCGTCCAAGCTGCGCCTCGTGCTGGTGGCCGCGCCGGCCGGCGCCGGCAAGACGAGCCTGCTGACCCAGTGGTTCCGCCAGCGCCGGCAGCGGCGGACGGTGGCGTGGCTGACGCTCGACGGCCCGCTGTCCGGCCCGCAGGCCCTGGCCGCGCGGCTGCTGGCCAGCCTGGCCGCGGCCGGTGTGCAGCCCGCCTCGGCGCCCGCTGCGGAGAGCGCCGCGCCGGTCTTGCAAGGCCTGCTCGCGCAGCGCAGCGGCGAGCTGCTGATCGTCATCGACGACGTGCACCACGCGCAGGACGCGCGCTGCCTTGCCTTGCTCGATGCGTTGCTGGCCGCCTGCGCGCCCGGTGTGCACTGGGTGCTGTCGGGCCGCTGCGTGCCGGCGCTGAACCTGCCGGCCTGGCGGCTGCGCGACCAGCTGGAAGTGCTGGACGGCGGCGACCTCGCGTTCGACGCCGCACAGGTCGTGCAGCTCGGCCGCAAGCTGATGGCCGAGCCGCTGAGCCGGGCGCAGGCTGAGCGCCTGCTGGAGACCACGCAGGGCTGGACGGCCGGCGTCAAGCTCGGGCTGCTGGCGCTGGCGGCCCGCCCGCACGAGGCCGGCGGGCTGGATGCCGCACTCGGCGATTTCGACGGCGGCCATGTCGACCTGGCCGCCTACCTGCAGCGAGAGGTGCTGAGCGAGCAGGACGCGCCGATGCAGGAGTTCCTGGTGTCGACCAGCGTCGTCGATGCGATGACCGGCGAGCTGTGCGATGCGCTGCTCGGCCGCGACGGCGCGCAGGCGGTGCTCGAGAAGCTTGAGCGCAGCCAGCTGTTCGTCGCCGCGCAGGACAGCCACGGGCTGACCTTCCGCTACCACCCGCTGTTCCTCGGCTTCCTGCGCAGCCGGCTGGCGGCCGACCCGGCGCGCCAGCGCGCGTTGCACGCCCGCGCCAGCCATTGGTATGCCGCGCAGCTGCGCTTCGCCGAGGCGCTCACCCATGCCTTCCAGTCCGGCGAGCCGGCGTGGTGTGCCGAGCTGATGGAGCGCGCCGCCGCGCGCTGGCAGCAATCGGGCGACATCGCCGAGGTGGTGCGCTGGTGCGAGCGGCTGCCGCGGCAGCAACTGCTGGCCCGGCCGGCGCTGGGTGTGACCTTCACCACCTGCCTGGTGCTGTGCCGCCGCTTCGACGAGGCGCGCGCGATGCTGCGCCACCTGGCCGCGGATCCTGCGACGCACGAGGGCGCGCCATTCGGCTTCCACCTGCGCACGCTGCAGCAGATCCTGCAGGCGCTGCTCGGCGAACCGGCGGCACTGGTCGACGAGGCGCCGGCGGCCGACGAGAGCGACGGCGATGCGCAGCTGCGCGGGCTGCAGCTGGTCAACCGGGCGTATGCGCTGTTCTGCGCACACCGCTTCGATGCCGCGTGGCGACTCGCGATGCGCGCGCGCGAGATCCTGCAGCCGATCAGCCCGTACGGCGAGGGCTATGCCAGCAGCCTGCTGGCGCTGGTGGAGCGGGCAAAGGGCGACTTCGGCTCGGCCGCGCGGCGCGTGGAAGCGTTGTGGTCCGGCGCGCGCAACGGCCCGCGCAATGCGGCATGGGCGAATGCGGCGACCGCGCTCGCGGTGCTGCGCTACGAGACCAACCGCCTGCCCGAAGCGCGTGCGCTGTGCGAGGAACTGCTGCCGCTGGTGGAAGCCGGCGGCACCTACGAGACGCTGGTGGCCGCCACGCGCACGCTGGCCCGCGTGCATGCCGCCGAGCACGAGCCCGAGGCCGCGATGCGGCTGCTCGACTACCTGCACGGCGTGCTCGGCGGCAGCCACGAGCGGCGCTTCGCGGCGCAGGTCGGCTTCGACAAGGTGCGGCTGTGGCTCGCCATCGACGAGCCGGTGCGGGCGCGCGACTGCGCGGCGGAGTTCGGCATCGGCGATGGCAGCGAGTGGCGAGAGACGCGGCCGTACGACGAAGCCTGGGAGCGGCGCGGCATGGCGCACGCTGCGCTGCTGTCGCACGCGCAGCGGCTCGACGAGGCCCGCGCGGTGCTGCAGGTGCTGCGAGGCAGCGCCGAGGCGGCGGGTCATGTGCTGCGCCTGCATGCCATCGAGGCTGCGCTGGCCAGCAACCTGTGGGAGGCCGGCACGCGCGACGAGGCGCTGCAGTGCCTGCACCGGTCGCTGTTGCGTGCGCGCGGCCATGCGCCGTCGCGCAGCTGGTTCGACGACAACCCGCGCTTCCACGAGGTGCTGGTGGCCGCGCTGCAGGTGCCGACGATGCGCAGGCTGATGCCCGAGCATGTGCTGCGGGTGTTCGGCGCCGCGCTCGGGCGCGGCGAGGCGCGGCCCGCGCATGCGGTGGATGCGCTGACCGCGCGCGAGCTGGAGGTGCTGGCGCTGCTGGCCCAGGGCTTGAGCAACCAGCAGATCAGCGCGCGGGCACAGATCTCGTTGACCACCGTGAAGTGGCACGTGAAGAACATCTTCGCGAAGCTGGGGGTGGGGACGCGGGTGGGGGCGTTGGTTCGGGCGCGTGCTTTGCGCCTGGTCTAGCGCGCGTCGCGGGGGGTGAGGCTGTGCACAGCGAACGAAGTGAGCGGAAGGAGTTTCGGCGACGGGCCATGAAGCCAGTCAGCGCAGGGAAGTCATCGGCCCCGCCAGGGTCGATGACCGCCCCCGACGGCGCGCCACAGCCTCCCCACCCGCGCCTTTGCACCTCAAGACACCCAAGCTCAACCAGCAAAACCCCAAACCAACAGAAGGTTGTTGGTCGGCATCGCCACCCGCTCCCGCAGCACCAGCCCGGCCTGCGCCGCCTCGTGCTCGACGTCCTCGCGACGGCGCAGGCCCCAGCCGGCGTTGCGCATGCGCAGGTCGACATCGAAGCCCAGGTTGCCCGGCGATGTCGGCACGCCATCTTCGAGGTACGGCCCGTAGGTGATCAGCACACCCCGCGGCGACAGGTGCCGCGCCGCGCCATGCATCAGCCCGCCACAGCATGCCCACGGCGCGGCATGGATCATGTTGGCGCAGTAGACGGCGTCGACCTGCGCCGGCACGCCCGGCCACTCGGGCGACAGCACATCGAGTTGCAGCGGCGTGCGCACGTTGTCGATCCCCGCACACCACCTGCCGATCGACGGCAGCGTCTCGGCATTGAAATCGCTCGGCTGCCACTGCCAGCCCGGTAGCCCCGGCGCGCAATGCGCCGCATGCTGGCCGGTGCCGCTGGCGATCTCCAGCAACAGCCCGTGCGGCAGCAGCAGGCGTTGCAGCTCGGCCAGGATCGCCGCACGGTTGCGCTCGGCGGCAGGGCTGTGGCGACGCGGGTCGGCGCTCATGGGGCACTCATCCGCAGTGCGCGCGCCGCTTCTTCCAGCCGTGCATCCTCGATCTCGCGCAGTACGCCCGACAAATCGACCGCACCGGCGCGCTGCTCATAGCGGCCGGTCAGCGCGACGCCCGGCGCGAGCAGCCCACCGGCATACAGCGACCACATCTCCGGCCCGTACTGCGTGCCCAGCAGGCGCGGCGCGAACCGGCCGAAGAAGTTGCGCAGGTTGTCGACATCGCGCATCAGCATGCGCGGCGCGTGGTTGTTGCCGGCGGCGTCCACCGCCTGCGGCAGGTCGATGATCACCGGGCCGTCGGCGGCCAGCAGGATGTTGAACTCCGACAGGTCGCCGTGGATCACGCCGGCGCACAGCATGCGCACCACCTCGCCGATCAAGCTCGCATGGTGCTGCAACGCCAGCGCCTCGGTGAACTGCAGGTCGTTCAGCCGCGGCGCGGCATCGCCCCGCTCGTCGGCCACCAGTTCCATCAGCAGCACGCCATCAAGAAAATTGTGCGGCTTCGGCACGCGCACACCCGCTGCCGCCAGCCGGTACAACGCGTCGACCTCGGCGCTCTGCCACGCAGCCTCCTGCTGCTCGCGGCCGAACGCCGTGCCCTTGGCCATCGCCCGCGCCTGGCGGCTGTTGCGCACCTTGCGGTTCTCGGTGTAATCCACCGCCTGCCGGAAGCTGCGCTTGTGCGCCTCCTTGTAGATCTTGGCGGCGCAGGTCTCGTCGCCGCAGCGCACGACGTACACATCGGCCTCCTTGCCACTCTTGAGCTGGCGGACGACGCTGTCGACCAAGCCTTCGGCAACCAGGTTCTGCAGGCGGGCGGGAATTTTCATCGGGCCATTTTCAGGCCATTCAGATCCCCTGCTTCGTCGGCATGATCACCACCTGCTGCAGGTTCACGTGCTTCGGCTGCGCAACGATGAAGCCGACGCTCTCCGCCACGTTCTCCGGCTGCAGGAACTCCATCGTCTTCTCGGCACCGGCCAGCCAGTCCTTCGCGCCCTGGAAGGTCACGTGGCCCTGCAGTTCGGTCGCGACGATGCCCGGCTCGATCATCGACACCCGGATGTTCTTCGGCCCGAGCTCGATGCGCAGGTGCCGCGTCAGGTGGCTCACGTAGGCCTTGGTCGCGGTGTAGACCGCGAAGTACGGGTAGAGGTACTGGCCGGCGATCGACGAGGTGTTGACCAGGTCGACCGTCGCGCCTTCGGCCGCGGCCTGCACCAGCTGCGGCACGAAGGCGTGGATCACGCGCATCACGCCGGTCACGTTCAGGTCGATCTGCTGTTCCCACTCGCCGAGCTTTCCGTCGTCGATTGCGCCCGGCAGCATCACGCCGGCATTGTTGAAGACGAGGTCGGCCCGGCCCCAGGTCGATGCGACGCGCGCCGCGGCCGCCGCCACCGAGGCCTGGTCGGTCACGTCGACCGGCACCGCGATGGCCTCGCCACCGGCCGCGGCGATCTCGGCCACCAGCCCGTCGAGGGCCTGCTGGCGGCGTGCCATCACGGCCACCCTGGCGCCGCGCGCGGCGAGCAGAAGCGCCGAGGCGCGGCCGATGCCGCTCGAGGCGCCGGTAACGACCGCAACGCGGCCGGCCAGTTGGGAAGCGAAGGGGTTCGAGGCGATGGTCATGGGATTCGTCCTTGGGTTGGGCGCCGCGACGGCGACGCATGGACCGCACTGTAGGAATCGAGTCCCAACCTGGGTAGTCCGCCAAAGCCGTTACTTTGACAACCCTCGGTTTCGAATCAGCGGCGTGCCCTGCGCACGCGCCGCGCCAGCGAACGCAGTTCGGCCGGCGCGATCGAGAACTGCCGGCTGTCGCGCAGCCACGCGGTGCTGAAGTCGATGAAGCGGCGCACGCGGCCCGGCATGTCGGCGCGCTGCGCGTAGTACAGGTAGAGCCCCATGCGCTCGCTGACGTGCTCCGTCAGCACCGGCACCAGCCGGCCGTCGCGCAACGCGGCCGCGGCGTTGATGCTGTCGACCTGCCCGAGGCCGATGCCGGCCAGCACCGCCAAGCAGTCGGCCTCGGGTTCGCTGCTGCACAGCACCGCCGTCACGTGCTGGAACACCGTGCTGCCGTCGACCTCGAACTCCCAGGGCATCGGCCGGCCGGTGCCCGGCTGGCGGTACGCGGTGCAGCGGTGCTGCAGCAGGTCCTGCAGCTGCTGGGGCGCCGGGTGCTGCGCCAGGTAGGCCGGCGACGCGCAGGCGATCTGCTGGACGGTGAACAGCCGGCGCGCGATGACCTGCGCGTCGGGCGGACTGCCGGCACGAAAGCCGACGTCGATGCGCTCGCCGACCAGGTCGGTGAACCGGTCTTCGAGCAACAGGTCGATCTGGATCGCCGGGTGCTGCGCCTGGAAATCCGCCAGCATCGGCACCAGCACCTTGCGCGCCGTCGCGCCGGCGGCGCTGACCCGCACCAGCCCTTCGTCGTTGCGCGCGGCGCTGCGCGCGCGCGTCAGCGCATCGACCAGCCCGTCGAGGTTCGGCCGCGCCGAATGCAGCAACCGCTCGCCTTCTTCGGTCAGCGAGTTCTTGCGCGTCGTGCGGTGGAACAGCCGCACGCCCAGGTGCTGCTCGAGCTGGCGGATGGTCTTGCTGACCGCCTGCGGCGTCGTGGCCTGCGCCTGCGCGGCCTGGTTGAAGCTGCCCAGCTCGGCCACCCGCACGAAAGTCGACAACGCTCGCAGTTCGTCCATGCCACGAGCCTACCGCAGCATCCGGCGCCGCCGTCGCGGCCGCGTCGCGGCGAGCACCCGGTTCAGACGCAGCAGGACGGCGTCGAGACCGGTGCGGTTGCGCGGTACCGACGCAACGAAGCGACATGGTGCGTCGCAGTTGGTCTTCTTCTTGCTCTCGAACACGATTCTGTCCGGTCCGGCGCCCGCCGGCACCGCCGGGCGCCCTTGAGCACGGCGCGCGGATTCCTTTCACCGCTCGCCATCCCGTCAGGGAGGGAGGATCGCATGCAGAGAACAACCAGGATCCATCGCGCCATCGCGTTGGCTTTCAGCGGCGGCATGGCCTTGGGCAGCGCCCAGCAGGCCGCGGCGCAGGACGCGGCGCAGGGCACCACGCAAGGCACGACGCAACAGCGGCTGGAACGCGTCGAAATCACCGGCTCGTCGATCCGGCGTGTCGAATCCGAGACAGCGCTGCCGGTGACCGTCATCACGAAGGAGCAGATCGAACGCAGCGGCGCGACCAATGTCGAGGCGCTGCTGCAGCGGGTGTCGGCCAGCACCGGGCTGCAGTCGGACACCACGCAGGGCGCGGGCTACGCGACCTCGAACGCCAACATGCGCGGTCTGGGAGCCAACTCGACGCTGGTGCTGTTGAACGGCCGGCGGCTTGCGAACCACCCGTTCGGCAGCATCGGCGGCACGGTGTCGGTCGACCTGAACAGCATCCCGTTCGCCGCGCTGGAGCGCATCGAGGTGCTGCGCGATGGTGCATCGGCGGTGTACGGCACCGATGCGGTCGGCGGCGTCATCAACTTCATCACGCGCCGCGACTACACCAGCGGCCAGCTGACGGTGCGCTACGGCGATACGCAGGCCAACGTCGGTGGCCGGGAAAGCGGGCTGAGCCTCGCCTACGGCCAGGGCGACCTGTCGAGCGACGGCTACAACGTCCTGTTCACCGCGAACTACCAGGACAACACCCGCATCCGCGCGATCGACCAGGGCTACTACAACCGCGGCACCACCGAGGTTCCGGGCTCGGCGCCGCCGACCTCGGGGCGCGGCTTCCCCGGCCGGCTGGTCGACTTCGGCATCAGCCCCGGCGCCTACCGCGGCACCAACGGCTTCGACGACCCGAACTTCGCGCCCTGCGATCCGAAGTTCACCGTCGTCACCACCGCAGGCACCACGCCGAACGGCCAGCCGAAGCAGGCCTGCCGCTTCATCTACTCGGCCACGCTCGACAACCTGCCCGACCAGACCAAGGGCGACCTGTTCGGACGCTTCACGCTGCGCCTGGATCCGCAGAACGAGCTCTTCGCCGAAGCCTCGTATGCACGCAATCACAACATCGGACGCATCGCGCCGGTGCCGATCGACTCCACCGCGGGGCACCTGAACCCCGACACCGCCACCTACCCGAGCTTCTCGATTCCGATCACCAGCCCGTACTACCCGGCCGCGCTGCTGGCGACGCTGGGCTACGCCGCGCCGGCCAACGGCAAGGCCGAGGTCTCGATGCGGGCCGTGCCGGTGGGCAACCGCATCAACGACAACCTCAACGAGCAGGTCCGCGCGGTGGCCGGCGTCAAGGGCACGGCGCAGGGCTGGGACTACGACTCGGCGCTGACCGTGGCGCGCGCCATGGGCACGCTCAGCTACTCCGGCTACATCAGCGAGCCGAAGTTCATCGCCGCGCTGGCCACCGGGCAGATCAACCCGTTCGGCCCCAGCGACGCGGCCGGCGAGGCGCTGCTGCGCTCGACGCTGCTCGAAGGCAAGATGCGCGAATCGACCAGCACCACCACCGTGCTCGACGGCAAGGCGAGCCGCGAGTTCTTCGCGCTGCCGGGCGGCCCGCTGGCGGCCGCCTTCGGTTTCGACATCCGCCACGAGCAGGCCAAGGACACGCCGGTCAACGACGACTACCGGCAGGGCCTGCACATCGGCGGCGAAGGCACGGTGCCCGAGACGCGCGCGAGCCGCAACGTGGTCGCGGTGTTCACCGAAGTCACCGCGCCGTTCGCGACCGGCTGGGAAGCCGGGCTCGCGGCCCGCTACGACCGCTACAGCGACTTCGGCTCCAGCTTCAACCCGCGCGCGAGCCTGCGCTGGCAGCCGGCGCGCGAGGTGCTGCTGCGCACCTCGGCCGGCACCGGCTTTCGCGCACCGTCGCTGTGGGACGTGAACAGCCCGCCGTCGATGACCAACACGGCCAACTCGCTGAGCGATCCGAACTGCCCGATCGCCGGCGACGAGCGCTGCGAAAGCCAGTTCAACGAGCGCTTCTCGTCGTCGAGCGACCTGAAGGCCGAGAAGTCGAAGCAGTTCTCGGCCGGCATCGTGCTGGAGCCGGTGAAGTGGCTGTCGACCTCGCTCGACTGGTGGCTGATCAAGAAGACGGACCAGATCAGCGTAGTCACCGGCGACGCGATCCTGACCGAGCCGGGGCTGCTGGCGAAGTTCGGCAACCGCATCCACCGCACCGCCGACGGCTTCATCAGCTACATCGACACGCCGGTCGAGAACCTCGGTGACCTGCGCACCTCGGGCATCGACCTCGACGTGACGACGCGCTGGGCGCTGCCGTCGGTCGGCAAGCTGACGGTGGCACTGAACGGCACCTACGTCGACAGCTGGAAGCGCCAGGCCTACAAGGACGGCCCGATGACCGACTACGCCGGCACCGCCGGCGACGGCGGCAGCGTGCAGCCGCACCCGCGCTGGCAGCATTCGTTCAGCATCGACCTGCAGCGGGACAGCTGGGGCGCGACGCTGGAGAACGTGTTCGTGAAGGGCTGGACCGAGTCGGCCGACCTGGTCGACGC
This sequence comes from Rhizobacter sp. SG703, assembly GCF_012275445.1. Lineage (GTDB taxonomy): Bacteria > Pseudomonadota > Gammaproteobacteria > Burkholderiales > Burkholderiaceae_C > Rhizobacter. The sequence continues at coordinate 367,085 of NZ_JAAZQK010000007.1, forward strand.
CAACGTCGGCGTGCACCAGGAGTACCACGTGAAGGACTCGAGCCGCTGGAACCTGTCGGGCGTCTACAACGGGTTGAAGGACTTCTCGGTGCGCCTGGGCGTGCGCAACCTGTTCGACGAAGAGCCGCCGTTCACCGCGGTGGCGTCGTACGGCTCGCATGCCACCGGCTACGCGGCGTCGTTCACCGACCCGCGTGGGCGCTTCTACTACGCGTCGGTGAGCTATCAGTTCAAGTAGTCGGCAGCGCGGCGCCCGGGAGGGCGCCGTTCTTCATGGATAATGTTGAGAATCATTCTCAACAGTCCGGGCCGATGCGCACACTCCAGATCGTCTCCCGCGTCGCCGCCGGCGTGCTCGGCGGCTGGTCGTTCACCTGGGGCTTCGTGGTGCTGGGCATCGCGCTGGCACTCGCCGCCGGCATGCCGTATGCCGACGCGCAGACGCTGCTGTACCTGGTGGCCTTCCTCGTCTACCTGGTCGTGTTCTGCTGGTCGTTCGCGGCCACCAGCATCGCCCGCGTCTGGCTCGTGCTGCTCGGCGGCGGCGCGGCGATGACCGGGCTCGGCTGGTGGATGGCCCGGCTGCAGGCCGTCTGAAGAGCCTGAGGAATCGCGCGATGTTCTCCACCTTCCGCCTGTCGATGACCTGGCTGCACACCTGGTTCGGCCTGGTGCTCGGCTACGTGCTCATCGTCGTGTTCTTCTTCGGCTCGCTGTCGGTGTTCGACCGCGAGATCGACCGCTGGGCCATTCCCGAGACGCGCTTCGCGCCGCAGCCGATGCCGTCGTTCGACACGATGCTCGCGCCGATCTTCGCGCGCATGGCGCCCGAGCCCGACGAACTGAAGGCCGCCGCAGCGCGCGTGAAGGGCCTGCTGCCGGCGACGCTCGCGCCGATGAACTGGGGCGCCTACACCACGCACCGCGACCCGGTGCTCTCGCTGTACGCCGAGTACGCGGTGCCGAACAATCCGGCCGATCCCGACGACCATGTGCACGGCCACGCGACCCTCGACCCGCGCAACGGCCGGCTGCTGCCCGACGACCAGTTGAAGATCGGCAGCGAGTTCTTCTACCCGATGCACTACGGGCTGAACCTGGCCTGGAAGGACCTCGGGTACTGGATCGTCGGCTTCGCGGCGCTGGTGATGTTGGCGGCGCTGGTGTCGGGCGTGGTGATCCACCGCCGGCTGTTCCGCGAGCTGTTCACCTTCCGCCCGCGCAAGCACGTGCAGCGCAGCACGCTCGACCTGCACAACCTGACCGGCGTGGTCGCGCTGCCCTTCCACTTCATGTTCGCGCTGACCGGGCTGACGGTGTTCGCGAGCATCTACCTGCCGGTCTCCGAGACGCTGCTGAAACCGCAGGCGGTCGCGGCCGCGATGGCCGACGCGGCGGCCAAGGGCCTGCCGTTCAAGCCGGCCGGCGTGCAGGCGCCGCTCGCATCGGTCGATGCGATGGTGGTCGAGGCGAAGCGCCTCTGGGCCGCACGCGGCATGCCGGGCGAGGTCGGCTACCTCTACGTGAACCACGTCGGCGACCGCAACAGCACCGTCACGCTGTACCGCGCCGGCAGCGACCGGGTGACGCTGGTCGGCCAGCCGATCCACTTCGAGGGCAGCACCGGCCGCGTGCTGCTCGAAGAACCATCGCCCAGCGCGGTGGCCAGCGTCAACGACTTCCTGACCGGCCTGCACCTGCAGCATTTCGAGCACTGGCTGCTGCGCTGGTTCTACGTGTTCGGCGGGCTGTGCGGCTGCGCCTGCATCGCGACCGGCTTCATCTTCTTCGTCGAGAAGCGCAAACGCCAGCATGCGAAGGCCGGCACCGGCGGCGCACGCTGGGCCGATGCGGTGGCGGTGGCCACGGTGACCGGCATGCTGGTCGCGACGCTCGCGATCCTGGTCGCGAACCGGCTGCTGCCCACTGACCTGGCGCAGCGCGGCGACTGGGAGAAGGCAGCCTTCTGGGGCGCCTGGGTGCTCGCGGCCGCGCATGCGCTGTGGCGCAGCGCGCCGGTGCGCGACGCACGGCTGTCGCCGGCGTGGGCCGAGCAGTGCAGCGCCGTGGCCGCGCTCGCGTTCGCCGCGGTCGCGCTGAACTGGATCACCACCGGCGATCACCTGGTCAGGACGCTCGCCGAACGCTTCTGGCCGGTGGCGGGGCTCGACCTCGCGCTGCTGGTCGTCGGCATGATCGCCGGCGCGGCGGCGCTGGCGCTGCGCCGCCGCGCGGGCGCGGCCATCGCCAAGAGCGACCCGGCGGCGTCGACCGTCGACGCCGCGGAGGCCGCGAATGCCTGAGGCCCTGCTGCTGGCCGCCGCGCTGCTGTTCAGCGCCGGTGGCATCGCGTGGCTGGCGCTCGCGATGGAGGTGCACTGGCAACAGGCGCACGGCAGCGCGACCGGGCCGGGCCGCCGCACGGCCACCGCGCTGCGGGTGCTGGGCAGCGCGGCACTGCTCGCCTCGCTGGTCGCCTGCCTCGTGGCCGACCACGCGACGATGGCGGTGCTGGTGTGGGTGATGTCGCTCGCCGCATCCGCGCTGCTGGTGGCACTGACGCTGGCATGGCGTCCTCGCTGGCTCGCCTGGCTCGCGCCGTGGGCGCGCCGGGCTTGACAACGGCGACGCCCCGCGGTCGACAATGACGGCCTTTCAACGGGGAGGACTCGCATGAGCAAGATGACACTGCTGCGCGCGGCGCTGGGCGGCCTGGTTTCGCTGCTGGCGGCCGCATCGGCACCGGCCGCCGGCTGGGTGCTGACCGACCTGGGCACGCTGGGTGGGGCCTCCAGCGCGGCCAACGGCCTCAACAATGCCGGTCAGGTCGTCGGCCTGGCCGAAGCGGCCGACGGCACGCCGTACCCGGCGATCTGGAATGCCGGCGTGGTGCTGCAGCTGAGCTCGCGCCCTGGGCGCGCCATCGCCGTCAGCGCGAGCGGCACGGTCGCCGGCAACGTCGCCAGCCTCGACGGCACGCGGCTCGACGCCACGCTGATGTCGGCCGGCAACGCCATCGACCTCGGCACCTTCGGCGGCAGCTTCAGCACCGTCGCGGGCGTCAACGACAGCGGCCAGGTGATCGGCTTCGCCCGCACGCCGGACGAGAAGGAGCACGCCTTCCTCGCCACCGCGTCGGGCATGCTGGACCTCGGCACCTACGGCGGCCTCTACAGCTATGCGTACGCCATCAACCAAGGCGGCCTCGTCGTCGGGTCGGCCTACGACACCGCCGGCAAGGCGCGCTGCTTCTTGTCGAGCGGCGGCGGCCTGGTCGACCCGGGGACGCTGGGCGGCAGCTTCTGCAACGCCTTTGCCGTCAATGACGCCGGCCAGGTGACCGGCAGCAGCGCCACCGCTGCCGGCATCGGCCATGCCTTCCTGCGCGGCCCGCAGGGCATGGTCGACCTCGGCACGCTGGGCGGCAGCAGCAGCCTGGGCAAGGCGATCAACCGCCACGGGCATGTCGTCGGCTCCGCGCGCACCGCGGCCAACCAGACGCATGCGTTCATCCACGACGGCACGCAGATGATCGACATGGGCACGCTGGGCGGCACCTCGAGCGTCGCGACGGCGGTCAACGCGCTGGGGCAGGCGGTCGGCAACTCGACGCTCGCCAGCGGCGCGAAGCAGCCGTTCTTCTACGCCAACGGCACGATGGTCAACCTGAACACCGTCGTGCCGGGCTTGTCGAACATCAACCCGGACAACGTCTACCTGAACGACGCCGGCCAGATCGCCGGCACCGGCAGCATCGGCGGACAGCAGCATGCGTTCGTGCTGACGCCGGCGCCCTGATCCGCGCGCCGCAAGCGTCGAGCAGGCGCTGCGTCAACACGGCGCGGTCAACGACGCGTCGGGCAACTCGAGCAGCCGCAGCACGGGATACCGCCGCCACTCGGGCTCCGCGTGGCGTTGCGCATTGAAGAAGATGAAGCCGAGCACCGCCTGCGGATCGCCCAGCAGTTCCGGGTGCGCCGCCTGCCAGGCCTCGAAGCGGTCGCGCAGGCCGGGTTCGGTGTCGAGCAGCTGCGCGGCTTCGTCCTCGAACACGTAGTCGCTGAAGCTTTCCTTCTTGTCGAGCACGCTGTCGAAGAAGCCCCAGCGGAACAGGCTGTCGATGCCGAGCGGCTCCAGCACCTCGATCGCGAAGCGGTCGTGCGGCCCGCCGAGCGGCAGCAGCCAGTCGCCCTCGGCCACGTCGGCGACGCAGGCGTCGGTGCGGGTCTCCAGCAGCTCGTGCAGGTGGCGGCCTTCGAAGGGCAGCCGCCGCTTCTCGAAGCGTTCGATGCGGCAGGCCTCGGCCGCCGCGCGGCCCGCGCGCCGTGCACGCTGCAGCGGCAGCCCATGCGCCTGCAGGCGCAGCACGACGTCGTGCCAGGCCTGCGGCAGCAGGTAGGCGCGCGGCGGCACCGTGTTGACGGTGGCCTGGTAGCGGTCGAAGTACGGGATGTCCTTCACCCACGGCGCAGCGCGGTCGTAGCGCAGCCGCTGGTAATGGCCGAGGCGGCTCGGCTCGCGCACCGCGGTGAACCCGCTGAAGCGGAACGGCCGGCTGCGCTGCCGGTCGAGCGTCCAGTCGAGCGCGACCGGCGCGCCGCCCGCAATCGCCGCGCGGTCAGCGGCCCGCGCGGCGCGGATTGCGTCGCCGTGCGCGACGGTGTGCGCCAGCGCCGCGTCCACCAGCGCTCGCGTGCCGTGGTAGCGCGCGTCGAACGCCTTCAGCATGTGCGTCTCGGGCATGAAGCCGATCGTGTGGTGCAGCGCTGCGTAGCCGGTCGAGAAGCGCGGCGAGTCGAGGAAATCGGCGATGCCGTCGTCCGGAATCTCGTCGATGGTGTTCACGTACGGGCACATCGGGAAGCCCCGCTGGTCCATGTCGGCATACAACGCCGGCAGCATCGCGTCGCGCAGGTGTTCGCCGGTGCGGCCGCCGAGCTTGTCGGGTTGCGTCGCGATCAGCGTCACCACATGCTGGTAGTCGGCGCCGTTCGATGTGTGGGTGTCGACCATCACGTCCGGATCCCAGCGGGTGAACACCTGCGCGAACGTGCGGGTGTTCAGGCTGTCGGCCTTGACGAAATCGCGGTTCAGGTCGAGGTGGCGCGCGTTGCCGCGGAATCCGAAGGCTTCGGGGCCGTTCTGGTTGACGCGGCTGGTGTCCTGCCGGTTCAGCGCGCCGTCGACGTTGTAGAGCGGGATGTAGAGCAGCACCGTGCGCCCGAGGGCCGCGCGCCGCGCCGGGTCGAGGCACAGGTCGCGCAGCAGCGCCATGCAGGCGTCGATGCCTTCGGGCTCGCCGGGGTGGATGCCGTTGTTGTTGAAGAACACCGGCCGGCCGGCGGCCTTCACCGCCTGCGGGTCGAAGACACCGTCGTTCGAGAACACGCCGACATGGATCGGCACGCCGCCGTCCGATCGGCCCGCCTCCTCGAAGCGCAGCCAGGCGCCGAAGGTCGCGGCCAGCCGCTGGTGGAAATCGATGCACGCGCGCCAGGTCGTGGTCTGGTTGCCGTTGCCCCGTTCGAACGGGGTGGCCCAATCGTCGTTGGTGTTCATCATCCGCGCAGTCTAGGCGGTACGATGCCGGCCTTCCGAATCGAGCCGAGGACCGCGATGCCCACTCCTTCCGAACTCATCGACCAGAAGATCGACGGCCTGGCCGACTGGCGCGGCGAGATGCTCGCCACGCTGCGCGCGCTGATCCTCGCCGCCGACCCCGGCGTCACCGAGGAATGGAAGTGGGGCACCGCCGCCTGGTCGCACCACGGGCTGATCTGCACCGGCGAGACCTACAAGAAGGCGGTGAAGCTGACGTTCGCGAAAGGCGCCTCGGTGCCCGACCCGAAGGGCCTCTTCAACTCGAGCCTCGACGGCAACGTCCGGCGCGCGATCGACTTCCACGAGGGCGACAAGCCGGACGCCGCCGCGCTGAAGGCGCTGTTCCACGCGTCGATCGCGGTCAACCAGGCGTCGGGCGCGTGACCCCTCCGGCAGCGCCAGGATCGCGCGGAATCAGGGTGCCGGTCCAGGCTCCGAGGCGAGGTGGCGATCGAGGAAGTTGAGAAGGGCAGTGAAGTAACGCACGCGGGACTTGGTCCACGCGAGGCCATGGCCTTCGTCTTCGAAGGACATCCATTCCACCGGATGGCCGCCCTGCTGCAGCGCCGCCACCATCGTCTTGCTTTGCGATGGCAGCACGCGCCGATCTTCTTCCCCATGGGCGATGAGCAACGGGATGCGCACGCGATCCGCGTGCTTGAGCGGCGAGACCTCGTCCAACGCGCTGCGGTCCTTGTCGGGGTCGCCGACGCGCGCGCGCATCAGTGCGCGCGAGAACGGGGTCGAGTCGTCCCGCAGTCCGTTGGACAGCATGTCCGCAAGGTCGCTGACGCCCGCGAAGCTCACGCCGCACCGGTACAGCTCGGGCGTCTTGATGGCGCCCCACATCGCCGCGTAACCCCCGTAGCTGGCGCCCACGATGCACACCCGTGCCGGGTCGGCGATGTGCTCCTTGATGAGGTGCAGGACGCCGTCGGTGATGTCGTCCTGCATGCGCAGGCCCCACTGGCGATGGCCGGCCTCCTCGAAGCGGCGGCCGAACCCGGACGATCCGCGAAACTGCGGCTGGAAGACCACATAGCCGGCCTTCGCGAGCATCTGGACCTCTTCGTCCCAGTCCCACCGGTCGCGCACGTTCGGTCCGCCGTGGATCAGGACGACGGTGGGTGCAGGCTGGTCGTCGAAGCCGACCGGCCGCGTGAGGTAGGCCGGAATGCTCAGGCCGTCGCGTGCCGCGTACTGCATCACCTGCTTCGGGCGCATGCGAGCCGGGTTGATCAGCGGCATGGCCGATGCGATCTCGCGGAGTCGGGCGGTGCGGGTGTCCAGGATGAACCAGCGACCGGGATCGACGTCGCCGAAAGACGTGACCAGCACGAGCCCGTTCTTGTCGCCTTCCAGCACGTTGGTGCGATCCGGCAGCGCGGCGTCGATGCCGGCCTGCAGGCCGGCCCAGCGCGGTTCGAGCCAGAAGGTGTGCGGGCGCATGCCGCCGGTGACCAGGCGTTCGAGGTTCTGGTCGTCGAGCGCTTCGGTGCGCAGGATGTCTTGCTGCGCATGAGCGGCCATCACCTCGCCATGCTGGCGCGACACGGCGTCGTACTTGAACACCGCCCAGGTGTCGCGCCCTTGGCGCGACAGCACCGCCAGCGTGTCGGCCTGCGGCAGCACGCGAAGCGGGTACCAGACCTCGTTGAACGCGCTGGCCGGCCATTCCTGCAGGAGTTGCCACTCCTGCGTCGAGGCGTGGCGGTACCAGCTGCTGATCTTCGATGTGTTGGACCAGCGGCTCGAATCGATCATCGTCACCGCACGCAGCTCGCCGGATTCGTCGAACGCCCAGGCCATCGGCTTGCCGGGCACCGACAGGCGGAACTTGTGTCGGCTGCCGGTGCGCGCGTTCACCAGGTCCATGTCGCCGTCTTCCTCGTCGCGGTAGACCAGCACCGATTCGGCCAGCGGTCCTTCGGTGCCCATGCGCCGGATGAAGCGCTCGCCGAGCGAGACGACCGGCTTGCCGGACAGGTCGACCGAGACCGACTGCTTGTTGTTGTAGTCGATCACGAGCAGGTCGTTGGCCACCCAGTGGATCGCGATCGGGATCTGGCCGAAAACGTAGCGCGAGTCGCGCTCGGGCTTGGCCAGCAACCGGGGCTTGGCGGCGTTGGTTTCCGCGGTGTCGATCAACACGGCGGCAGTGGTGTTGCCGCTGTAGGCGATACCGGCGGCGTAGCGGCCATCGGGAGACAGGCTGAGGGATCCGACCGACGCGCCGCCGATCCAAGGCTCCTTCAGCATCCGCGCCTCGGTGAAGCGCTGGGCCACGGCGAAAAGGGGCAGGGCCAGCAGGATCGTCGTTGCCAGTCCGCGAGTGAGCATCTTCATGGCGGCGATTGTCTCCGGCGGACGGCACGCCTCAGGCCGCGGCCAGCGCGATGTCGAAGGTGGCGAGGCATGCGCAACAAAAAAGCCCTGGAGCGCGAGGCGCCAGGGCTTTTTGCAACATCGCGGTCCTCGGTGGACCTTGTACTGGTGGAGCCGGGGGGAATCGAACCCCCGTCCGCAAGCCTTTTCCGGGCAGATCTACATGTGTAGCTGACTGATTTGTTTTTGAGGACAGGGGTCGCGCAGCAGCACGCTACCCTCATCCCGAGTCACTTGATTTAGCCCTTGAACCGAGTGACCCGGTTTAGAGCGATTCCATGTGAATGACTTCGCAGCTCTTGGGTTGCCCCTCAAGCCCAGCCCATGGACGTGCTGTTGCGAAGCCCGCCGGTATTACGCGGCGGGGGGTAGTTCAACCCGTTTTGGCTTACGCCGCCAGGGCAAACTTTTCGTCGTTCGCAGTTAAGTGCGATCCAGTGGATTTACGAGCGAACTGGTGCTCGACATGCCCCGCTCCGAATCCGAACCTACGTCGAAACCAGGTCGGCCCCAGAGGGTCGTAGTTTAGGCCATCGCCAGCAGCTTCAAGAGCTCATCGGGCGAATGAACCACATGCTGCGCGCCCCACGCCGCCACCGGCTCGCCGACACCCAGGTAGCCCCAGGCCGCAGCCACCGTCGCCATCCCGGCCGCGTGCCCCGCCTGCACATCGCGCAGGTCATCGCCGACGTACACGCACTCCTGCACCGCGACGCCCATCTGCCGCGCCGCCTCCAGCAGCGGCGCCGGGTGCGGCTTCGAATGCGGCGTCGTGTCGCCACTCACCACCGCGCCGGCGCGCAAGTCGAGCCCGAGCGCCTTCACCAGCGGGTTCGTGAAGCGCTTCGCCTTGTTGGTGACGATGCCCCAGCGCAGCCCGCCCGCCTCGATCGCGTCCAGCATCGCCGGCACCGCGTCGAACGGCCGCGTGTGCTGCGTCATCCGCACCTCGTAGCGGTCGAAGAACTCGTCGCGCAATGCAATGAAGCTGCCCTCGGCCGGCGTGATGCCGAGCGCCACGCCGATCATCCCGCGTGCGCCCGAGCCGACCATCGGCCGGAACTGCTCGAACGGCAGCGCCGGCAGGCCGCGCGTGGCGCGCATGTCGTTCGCGGTGCCGGCCAGGTCGGGCGCGCTGTCGATCAGCGTGCCGTCCAGGTCGAACAGCACCGCCTTCACGCGCAGGCTCACAGCGGCTTCCTGCAGGCGAACAGGTAGTTCACGCTGGTATCCGCCGACAGCCAGTAGCGGCCGGTCAGCGGGTTGTATTCCATGCCGCGCGTGCCTTCCAGCGCCAGCCCGGCGCTGCGCGCCCATTGCGCTAGCTCGCTCGGCTTGATGAAGCGCGCGTACTCGTGCGTGCCCTGCGGCAGCAGCTTCAGCAAATACTCCGCACCGACGATCGCGAACATGAAGGCCTTCGCGTTGCGGTTGATCGTCGAGAAGAACACCCAGCCGCCGGGCTTCGCGAGCGTCGCGCAGGCCTGCACGATCGACGACGGATCGGGCACGTGCTCCATCATCTCCATGCAGGTGACCACGTCGAACTGCCCCGGCGCTTCGGCGGCCAGCGCCTCGGCCGAGACCTCGCGGTATTCGACGCCGGTGGTACCGGCTTCCATTGCGTGCAGCTGCGCCACCTTCAGCGCCTTGCCGGCGAGGTCGATGCCGAGCACGTCGGCGCCCTTGCGGGCCATCGAATCGGCCAGGATGCCGCCGCCGCAACCGACGTCGAGAACGCGCTTGCCTTTCAGCGCGGCGAGCCGGTCGATCCAGTCGAGCCGCAGCGGATTGATCTGGTGCAGCGGGCGGAACTCGCTGTCGGGGTCCCACCAGCGATGAGCCAGGTCGCTGAATTTGGCGAGCTCTTGAGGGTCGGCGTTGATCATGTGGCCGTCAGTTTGGCATGCCATGGCTGGCATATCGGGGGGCGCAGGATACCCCGCAAGTAGCGGGCGCAAAAACAAAAAACCCCGCCGAGGCGGGGTTTGTCGTGCATCAGCCGAGGCCGATCACTTGTTGCGCGTACCAACCACTTCGATTTCGACGCGGCGATTCTTCGCGCGGCCTTCGGCGGTCTTGTTGTCGGCGACAGGCTGCTTCTTGCCCTTGCCTTCGGTGTACACGCGGTTCTTCTCGATGCCCTTGCTGACCAGGTAGGTCTTGACCGACTCGGCACGAGCGACCGACAGCTTCTGGTTGGCGGCGTCGCCACCGATCGCGTCGGTGTGGCCGACGGCGATGATGACTTCGAGGTTCACGCCCGAGGTCTTGCTGACCAGGTCGTCCAGCTTGGACTTGGCTTCCGGCTTCAGCGTCGACTTGCCGAAGTCATAGAAGGCGTCGGCAGCGAAGGTGACCTTCTCGGAGACCGGAGCGACCGGAACGACGACCGGTGCGGGCGGTGCGACCGGGGCCGGAGCCACCGGGGCCGGGGCGGGAGCCGGGGCCTGTGCAACCGGCGCCGGCGCCGGTGCCGGCTTCAGTGCGCCGTCGCACGCCTGGTTGGCCGTGGCCGGCGTCCAGTTGGCATCGCGCCAGCACAGTTCGTTGGAACCGTTCTTCCAGGGGATGCCGGTGCTGTTCACCCAGTTGTCAGCCCCGTTGGATTGGGCGAACGCAACAGACGCTGATGCGGCCAGCGCGGCGGTTGCGAAGAGCGATGCCACTTTATTCAGTTTCTTCATGATTCTCCTCTTGAGGAATGTCGCAGATGGCCTGCAAAACGTCCAAACCGGAATCGGAAAGGTACGGCGAAACCCTCGGTCCCGAGCGCTCACCACCGTCGACTGATTGTGCCATAGGGCCTCTGACGGCCTGGATTTTGGCCCGGTGTCGCGGCTTCGTCCTACGAGAGTCGAAGCAGATGTTGCGCGAGCACTACAACGGCCGCGAACTAGAATCGCGGATTGCGCTCACGGGCCCGCCAGCGCCCGTCTTCACCGGCTCCGCCGACGACCTCGAATGACCCAGTTCGCCAAGGAAACCCTGCCGATCAGCCTCGAAGAGGAAATGCGCCGCTCGTACCTCGACTACGCGATGAGCGTGATCGTCGGGCGCGCACTGCCCGATGCTCGCGACGGCCTGAAGCCCGTCCACCGTCGCGCGCTGTTCGCGATGCACGAGCTGAACAACGACTGGAACCGGCCGTACAAGAAGTCGGCCCGCATCGTCGGCGACGTGATCGGCAAGTACCACCCGCACGGCGACCAGTCGGTCTACGACACCATCGTGCGGATGGCGCAGGACTTCTCGATGCGCCACATGCTGGTCGACGGCCAGGGCAACTTCGGCTCGGTCGACGGCGACAACGCCGCGGCGATGCGCTACACCGAAATCCGCCTGTCGAAGATCGCCCACGAACTGCTGGCCGACCTCGACAAGGAAACCGTCGACTTCGGCCCGAACTACGACGGCTCCGAGAAAGAGCCGCTGGTGATGCCCACGCGGATGCCGAACCTGCTGGTGAACGGCTCCGGCGGCATCGCGGTGGGCATGGCCACCAACATCCCGCCGCACAACCTGAACGAGGTGATCGACGGCTGCCTGCACCTGCTGAAGAACCCCGAAGCGACGATCGACGAGCTGATCGAGATCATTCCGGCGCCCGACTTCCCCACCGCCGGCATCATCTACGGCACCAGCGGCGTGCGCGACGGCTACCGCACCGGCCGCGGCAAGGTGGTGATGCGGGCGAAGTGCCATTTCGAAGACATCGACAAAGGCTCGCGCCAGTCGATCATCGTCGACGAGATCCCGTACCAGGTGAACAAGAAGACCCTGCTCGAGCGCATGGCCGAGCTGGTCCACGAGAAGAAGATCGAAGGCATCAGCCACATCCAGGACGAGTCCGACAAGTCGGGCATGCGCGTCGTGATCGAGCTGAAACGCGGCGAAGTGCCCGAGGTCGTGCTGAACAACCTCTACAAGCAGACCCAGCTGCAGGACACCTTCGGCATCAACATGGTGGCGCTGATCGACGGCCAGCCGAAGCTCTGCAACATCAAGGACCTGGTCAGCATCTTCCTCGAGCACCGCCGCGAGGTCGTGACCCGCCGCACGGTGTTCGAGCTGCGCAAGGCGCGCGAGCGCGGCCACGTGCTCGAAGGCCTGGCGGTCGCGCTGGCCAACATCGACGAATTCATCGAGACCATCAAGACCTCGCCGACCCCGCCGGTCGCGAAGGCCGCGCTGATGAGCAAGTCGTGGGATTCCTCGCTGGTGCGCGACATGCTCTCGCGCGCCGAAGGCGAGACCCCGGGCGGCCGCGACGCCTACCGCCCCGAAGGCCTGCCGCGCCAGTACGGCATGCAGGCCGACGGCCTGTACCGCCTCTCCGACGACCAGGCCGGCGAGATCCTGCAGATGCGCCTGCAGCGCCTGACCGGCCTCGAGCAGGACAAGATCGTCGGTGAATACAAGGAGGTGATGGCGGAGATCGCCGACCTGCTGAACATCCTCGCGACGCCGTCGCGCGTGACGACGATCATTTCGGAAGAGCTGACCGCGATCAAGCTCGAATTCGGCCAGACCAAGCTCGGCGCGCGCCGCAGCCAGATCGAGCACAACGCGCAAGACCTCGGCACCGAAGACCTGATCACGCCGACCGACATGGTCGTGACGCTCTCGCACACCGGCTACATCAAGAGCCAGGCGCTGTCCGAGTACCGCGCACAGAAGCGCGGCGGCCGCGGCAAGCAGGCCACGCAGACCAAGGAAGACGACTGGATCGACCAGCTCTTCATCGCGAACACGCACGACTACATCCTGTGCTTCACCAACCGCGGCCGCGTCTACTGGCTGAAGGTCTGGGAGGTGCCGCAGGGCTCGCGCAATTCGCGCGGCAAGCCGATCGTCAACATGTTCCCGCTGCAGCAGGGCGAGAAGGTCAACGTGGTGCTGCCGCTGACCGACGGCTTCCGCAGCTTCCCGGCCGATCACTTCGTGTTCATGTCGACCGCGCAGGGCGTGGTGAAGAAGACCGCGCTCGACGAGTTCAGCAACCCGCGCAAGGCCGGCATCATCGCGGTCGACCTGGACGAGGGCGACTTCCTGATCGGCGCCGCGCTGACCGACGGCAAGCACGACGTGATGCTGTTCAGCGACGGCGGCAAGGCGGTGCGCTTCGACGAAGACGACGTGCGCGCGATGGGCCGCGGCGCCCGCGGCGTGCGCGGCATGATGCTCGACGACGGCCAGAGCGTGATCGCGATGCTGGTGGCCGAAGACGAGACGCAGAGCGTGCTGACCGCCAGCGAGAACGGCTACGGCAAACGCACCAGCATCGTCGAATACACCCGCCACGGCCGCGGCACGAAGGGGATGATCGCGATCCAGCAGACCGAGCGCAACGGCAAGATCGTCGCCGCGACGCTGGTGCGGCCGGACGACGAGATCATGCTGATCACCGACAAGGGCGTGCTGGTGCGCACCCGCGTCTCCGAGATCCGCGAGCTGGGCCGCGCGACGCAGGGCGTCACGCTGATCGCGCTCGACGGCGGATCGAAACTGAGCGGCCTGCAGCGCATCGTCGAGAACGATGCCAACACAGACAGCACCGATGGAAACGACGCCGGGGATGCCTCCGGCGATGGAACGGGCGATGCCCCGACGGAAGGGGAAGCCTGATGCGACACCACCTGATCACGATCGCGCTGCTGGGCAGCACCACGCTGGGCGCCTGGGCCCAGTCGACCCCGGCCGCGCCGGCATCGCCGGCGGCAGCCTCCGCGCCGGCCGCGCCCTCCAGCCCCGCGAAGAAGGCCCTGGTGCAGCGCGTGCTGACGCTGCAGCAGCCGGCACTCGAGAACACCGCCCGCGAGGTGGCCGAGCGCCCGGCAATGCAGCTGACGAACGCCGCGCAGCAGTACCTGCAGCAGCGGGTGCCGGCCGACAAGCGCGAAGCGATGTGGACCCAGGTGCAGGCCGCCGTGCGCAAGTACCTGGGCGAAGCGGTGCCGCTGGTCAAGGAACGCGCGCTGGCGCTGAGCCAGACGACGCTCGCCGGCATGCTGGACGAACGCTTCACCGAAGACGAGTTGAAGCAACTGGTCGCGACGCTCGAGAACCCGGCCTTCAAGAAGTTCCAGCAGGCGATGCCCGAGATCAGCGACAGGTTCGTGCAGAAGCTGGTCGCCGACGCCGGCGCGTCGGTGGACCCGAAGCTGAAGGCGCTCGATTCCAGCATCTCGTCGGCGCTCGGCGTGTCGGCGGCCGGGGCGCCGGCCTCGGCACCGGCGGCGGGCCCGCGCGCGGCGAAGCCGGCCGCATCGGCCGCGTCGAAGGCGGGCGGCAAGTAATTCGTTTCCCCGAGACCCTGGATGAGCGCGATGCAACGCCCGTACAACTTCTCCGCCGGCCCGGCCGCGCTGCCCGAAGCGGTGCTGAGCCAGGCTGCCGCCGAAATGCTCGACTGGCACGGCTCGGGCATGAGCGTGATGGAGATGAGCCACCGCGGACGCGAGTTCGCGAGCATCTACGAGCAGGCCGAAGCCGACCTGCGCGAGCTGCTGGCAGTGCCGTCCGACTTCCGCATCCTGTTCATGCAGGGCGGCGGGCTGGCCGAGAACGCGATCGTGCCGATGAACCTGTCGCGCGGCGGCGTGGTCGACGTCGTGGTCACCGGCGCGTGGTCGCAGAAGTCGTACAAGGAAGCGCAGCGCTATGCGCAGCCGCGCATTGCCGCGAGCAACGCCGACAACCAGCACACCCGCATCCCGGCGCCCGAGACCTGGTCGCTGAGCCCGGACGCGAGCTACGTGCACGCGTGCACCAACGAGACCATCCACGGCGTCGAGCTGCACACGCTGCCCGACCTGGCCGCGCTGGGTTCGAAGGCACCGCTGGTGATCGACTGCTCGTCGCACATCCTGTCGCGTGCGATCGACTGGTCGCGCGTCGGCCTGGCCTTTGCCGGCGCGCAGAAGAACGTCGGCCCGGCCGGCTTGACGCTGGTCTTCGTGCGCGACGACCTGCTCGGCCGGGCGCTGCCGATCTGCCCGAGCGCGTTCGACTACAAGACCGTGGCCGACAACGGCTCGATGTACAACACGCCGCCCACCTACTCCATCTACATCGCCGGGCTGGTGTTCCAGTGGCTGAAGGCGCAGCGCGAAGGCGCGGCCACCGGCGTCGCCGCGATGGAACAACGCTCGATCGCGAAGGCCGGGCTGCTGTACGGCTACCTCGACGATTCCGGGTTCTACCTGTCGCGGGTCGACCGCGGCAGCCGCTCGCGGATGAACGTGCCCTTCTTCCTGCGCGACGAATCGCTGAACGACGCCTTCCTGGCCGGCGCGAAAGAGCGCGGGCTGCTGCAGCTGAAGGGCCACAAGAGCGTCGGCGGCATGCGCGCCAGCCTGTACAACGCGATGCCGCTGGCCGGCGTGCAGGCACTGGTGGCGTACATGCGAGAATTCGCCGCGCGCCATGGCTGACCCGACACCCGCCCCCCACCCTGACCTGCTGGCCCTTCGCACCCAGATCGACCGCGTCGACCGAGAGCTGCTGGGCCTGCTGAACCAGCGCGCGCAGCTTGCGCTGCATGTCGGCGAGCTGAAGAAGAAGGAAGGCTCGGTCGCGTTCCGTCCCGAGCGCGAGGCCCAGGTCATCGACGGGCTGAAGCAGACCAACACCGGGCCGCTGGCCAGCGACAGCGTCGCGCCGATCTGGCGCGAGATCATGTCGGCCTGCCGCGCGCTCGAGACGCCGACCCGCGTCGCCTACCTCGGCCCGTCTGGCACCTTCAGCGAACTCGCGGTGCTCGGCTTCTTCGGCTCGTCGATCGTCAAGGTGCCGTGCGCCAACTTCGACGAGGTGTTCCACGCGGTCAGCGCCGGCTCGGCCGATTTCGGCGTGGTGCCGGTCGAGAACTCGACCGAAGGCGTGGTCACGCGATCGCTCGACCTGTTCCTGACGACGCCGCTGTTCATCATCGGCGAGACCAGCCTGTTCGTGCGGCACAACCTGCTGCGCCGCGAAAACTCGCTCGACCACCTGACCGCCGTCTGCGCGCACCCGCAGGCGCTGGCGCAATGCCATGGCTGGCTCAGCAACCACCTGCCGAACGTCGAGCGCCGCCCGGTCGCGAGCAATGCCGAAGGCGCGCGCATGGCACAGCAGGACCCGACGGTCGCCGCGATCGCGAGCGAACGCGCGGCCAGCGAGTTCGGCCTGCACATCGTCGCGCCGGCGGTCCAGGACGACGCGCACAACCGCACCCGCTTCACGGTGCTCGCGCACCCGCACCAGCATCCGCAGCCCAAGGCCTCCGGCCACGACTGCACCAGCCTGATCGTCTCGGTGGCCAACAAGCCCGGCGCGGTGCACGACATGCTGGTGCCGCTGAAGCGCCACGGCGTCTCGATGACGCGCTTCGAATCCCGCCCCGCGCGGTCCGGCCAGTGGGAGTACTACTTCTACGTCGACCTGCAGGGCCACCCCGACGAGCCCCACGTCGCGGCCGCCTTGAGCGAGCTGCGCGAGGTGTGCGCTTTCTTCAAGGTGCTCGGCACCTACCCCATCGACGTCCATTGACCATGTTCAACCAACTCGGCGTGATCGGTGTCGGCCTGATGGGCGGCTCGTTCGCACTCGCCCTGAAGCGGGCCGGGCTGGTCAAGCGCGTGGTCGGCTACAGCAAGTCGCCGTCCACCACCGAACGCGCCCGCAAGATGGGCGTGATCGACGTGGCCGCCGAATCGGCGCTGCTCGCGGTGTCGGGCTCCGACATCGTGCTGATGGCGGTGCCGGTGTCGGCCACCGAAGCCACCTTCAAGGCGATCCGCCACCTGGTGGAGCCGCACGTGCTGTTCATGGACGTCGGGTCGACCAAGCGCGACGTGGTCGACGCCGCGCGCCGCGTGCTGAAGGAGCGCGCCAGCGCCTTCGTGCCGGCGCACCCGATCGCCGGCAAGGAAGTGGCCGGCGTCGCGCATGCCGACGCCTCGCTGTACACCGGGCGGCAGGTCATCATCACGCCGCTGCCGCAGACCTCGCCGGAGCTGGTGCAGAAGGCCACCGACGTCTGGTCGGCGATCGGCGCGCAGGTGCTGCGCATGACGGCCGAGAACCACGACGCCGCGTTCGCCGCCGTCAGCCACCTGCCGCACATGCTGGCCTTCGCGTTCTTCAGCTCGGTCGCGAAGCAGCCGGCGGGCAAGGACTTCCTGTCGCTGGCCGGCCCGGGTTTCCGCGATTTCACGCGCATCGCCGCGAGCGACCCCGAGGTCTGGCGCGACATCCTGATGTCCAACCGCGAAGAGATCCTGAAGCAGTCGATGCGCTTCCGGCACACGCTGGATGCGCTCGAGCACGTCATCAAGACCGGCAATGCGGAAGCGCTCGAAGGGCTGATCCGCAATGCATCCGAAGCGCGCTCCGGCTGGCAGATGGGTGCGGGCAAGCCCAGCTCGTCGCGCTGAAATCGTCGCGCAGAGACACGTCGCACTGCATTCCTGACTGACACCGCAGCGCGATGGTGCGCTGCCTCCGGCCGCCCATCGACCATGTTCTCGACACCTTTCATCGACCTTCCACCGCTGGCCAGTGCCGACGGCAGCGTCCGCCTGCCCGGCTCGAAGAGCATCTCCAACCGCGTGCTGCTGCTGGCCGGGCTCAGCGCCGGCACCACGGTCGTGCACGACCTGCTGGATTCCGACGACACCCAGGTGATGCTCGCCGCGCTGCGCGAACTCGGCTGCGGCGTCGAGGCGGACGGCAGCGCCTGGCGCATCACCGGGCTCGGCGGGCGGCTCGCGACGCGCGAGGCGAGCCTGTTCCTCGGCAACGCCGGCACCGCGATGCGCCCGCTCACCGCCGCGCTGGCGGTGCTGGCCGCGACGCAGAACGGCCGCTTCGAACTGCGCGGCGTGCCGCGCATGCACGAGCGCCCGATCGGCGACCTGGTCGACGCGCTGCGCCAGCTGGGGTGCAACGTCACCTCGCTCGGGCAAGAGGGCTTCCCGCCGCTGCGGCTGGCGGCCGCGGGCACCCGGCTCGACACCGCGCGGCCGATCCGCGTGCGCGGCGATGTGTCGAGCCAGTTCCTGACCGCGCTGTTGCTGGCGCTGCCGCTGGTGTCGGCCGAGCATGCGGTGACGATCGACGTCGACGGCGAGCTGATCTCCAAGCCCTACGTCGACATCACGCTGAACCTGTTGGCCCGCTTCGGCATCGCGGTGCAGCGCGACGGCTGGCAGCGCTTCGTCATCCCGCAGGGCAGCGCGTACCGCTCGCCGGGCAGCATCCACGTCGAAGGCGATGCGTCGTCGGCGTCGTACTTCGTCGCGCTGGGCGCGATCGCGGCCCATGACGGCCGGGCGCTGCGCATCGAAGGCGTCGGCGACGACTCGATCCAGGGCGACCTGCGCTTCATCGACGCTGCCCGTGCGATGGGCGCCGACGTGCGCTGCGGCGCCGGCTGGCTCGAGGTGCGCCGCGGTGCCTGGCCGCTGAAGGCGATCACGCTGGACTGCAACCACATCCCCGATGCGGCGATGACGCTGGCGGTGATGGCGCTGTACGCGACCGGAACCACCCGCCTCGACAACATCGCCAGCTGGCGCGTGAAGGAGACCGACCGCATCGCCGCGATGGCAACCGAGCTGCGCAAACTGGGCGCCACCGTCACCGAAGGGCCCGACTTCATCGAGGTCACGCCGCCGGCCACCTGGCGCGCCGCGGCCATCCACACCTACGACGACCACCGGGTGGCGATGTGCTTCTCGCTGGCGGCGTTCAACCCGGTGGCAGCGTCAGCAGGCGACGCCAGGGGCGTGCCGGTGCGCATCCTCGACCCGCGCTGCGTCGCGAAGACCTTCCCGGACTACTTCGAGACGCTGTTCGGCGTCGCGCAGCCTGGCCCGGCCGGCGTGCCGGTGATCACGATCGACGGGCCGACCGCGTCCGGCAAGGGCACGCTGGCGAGCGCGGTCGCGCAGGCGCTCGGCTACCACTTCCTCGATTCCGGCGCGCTGTACCGCGCGACCGCGCTGTCGGCCCGCGAGGCCGGCATCGCCGACACCGACGAGCCCGGCCTCGCGAAGGTCGCCGCCGGGCTGCAACTGGCTTTCCACGACCAGCGCATCTGGCTGGCCGGCCGCGATGTGAGCGACGACCTCCGCCAGGAGCACATCGGTGCGATGGCCTCGAAGGTGTCGGCCTGGCCGGCGGTCCGCCAGGCGCTGTACGAGCTGCAGCTGTCGCACCGCCGCCTGCCCGGCCTGGTGGCCGACGGGCGCGACATGGGCACCGTGATCTTCCCCGGCGCCGACCTGAAGATCTTTGTCGTCGCGAGCGCCGCGGTGCGGGCCGAACGGCGCCATAAGCAATTGATTTCTAAGGGAATTTCGACTAGTATCGATGACCTTCGAGCCGACCTTGAAGCGCGCGACGCCCGGGATCAGAACCGGGCGGTCTCGCCTTTGAAGCCGGCCGAGGGCGCGAAGGTGCTCGACAACTCGGCGCTGACCATCGACGAATGCGTCAAGGCGGTGCTGGATTGGTGGGCAGCTTCGCAAACCTTCGGTTGAAGCCGGCGCAAGCCGACCCCAACTGGATCGATCGGCCCGCTGCCTTCCCTCCTGCATCGCTCTCGCCTCAACGAGAGACCTGCGCCGAGGCAGCGGATCTTCAACCCAACCGCAACGCAAGTTGCACCCGGAAATCCACATGCCTCAAACCCAAACCGCCACCAACCAAGGCGGCGAATCCTTTGCCGCCCTGTTCGAAGAATCGCTGAAGCGCTCGGAAATGCGCAGTGGCGAGGTCATCACCGCCGAAGTGGTGCGTGTCGACTACAACTTCGTGGTGGTGAACGCAGGCCTCAAGTCCGAAGCCTACGTGCCCATTGAAGAATTCAAGAACGACCAGGGCGAGCTCGAAGTCCAGGTCGGCGATTTCGTGTCGGTGGCCATCGACGCGATCGAGAACGGCTACGGCGACACCATCCTGTCGCGCGACAAGGCCAAGCGCCTGGCCTCGTGGCTGTCGCTGGAGAACTCGCTGGAATCCGGCGAATTCGTGACCGGCACCGTCAACGGCAAGGTCAAGGGCGGCCTGACCGTCCTCGTGAACGGCATCCGTGCCTTCCTGCCCGGCTCGCTGCTCGACACGCGCCCGGTCAAGGACATGAGCCCGTTCGAGGGCAAGACCATGGAGTTCAAGGTCATCAAGCTCGACCGCAAGCGCAACAACGTCGTGTTGTCGCGCCGTGCCGTGGTCGAAGCCTCGATGGGCGAAGAACGCGCGAAGCTGCTCGAAACCCTGTCCGAAGGCGCGATCGTCAACGGCGTGGTCAAGAACATCACCGAATACGGTGCGTTCGTCGACCTGGGCGGCATCGACGGCCTGCTGCACATCACCGACATGGCCTGGCGCCGTGTCCGCCACCCGAGCGAAGTCGTTCAGGTCGGCCAGGAGCTGCAAGCCAAGGTCCTCAAGTTCGACGCCGAGAAGAACCGCGTCTCGCTGGGCATCAAGCAACTGGGCGACGACCCGTGGCACGGTGTCTCGCGCCGCTACCCGAACGGCACGCGCCTGTTCGGCAAGATCACGAACATCGCCGACTACGGCGCGTTCGTCGAGATCGAGCCGGGCATCGAAGGCCTGGTGCACGTCTCCGAAATGGACTGGACCAACAAGAACGTCGCCCCCAGCAAGATCGTTTCGCTGGGCGACGAGGTCGAGGTCATGGTCCTCGAGATCGACGAAGACAAGCGCCGCATCAGCCTGGGCATGAAGCAGTGCAAGGCCAACCCGTGGGAAGAGTTCTCGACCACGGTGCAGCGCGGCGACAAGGTCAAGGGCCCCGTCAAGTCGATCACCGACTTCGGCGTGTTCGTCGGCCTGGCTGCCGGCATCGACGGCCTGGTGCACCTGTCCGACCTGTCGTGGAACGAGCCGGGCGAAGCCGCGGTCCGCAACTACAAGAAGGGCCAGGAAGTCGAAGCCGTCGTGCTGGCCGTCGATGTGGAGCGCGAGCGCATTTCGCTGGGCATCAAGCAACTCGATTCCGACCCGTTCACGAGCTACACCTCGGTCAACGACCGCGGCATGACCGTCAACGGCAAGGTCAAGACGGTTGACGCCCGCGGCGCCGAGATCCAGCTCAACGACGACGTCACCGGTTACCTGCGTGCTTCCGAAATCAGCCGCGACCGCGTCGAAGACGCGCGCAACGTGCTGAAGGAAGGCGACGAAGTCTCGGCCGTGATCATCAACATCGACCGCAAGACGCGTTCGATCCAGTTGTCGATCAAGGCCAAGGACAACGCCGACCAGCAAGAAGCGATGCAGCGCCTGTCGTCCACGAACGAGCGCGAGACCGCCGGTACCACCAGCCTGGGCGCCCTGCTGCGCGCCAAGCTGGACAACCAGAACAACGGTTGAGTCCGACGTTCATCGACCGACCCTGAGGATCAACAGGACCCATGACGCGTTCCGATCTCGTGACCAGGCTGGCAGAGCAGTTCAGCCAGCTGACGCATCGCGACACCGAGTTCGCCGTCAAGACCATCCTGGATGCGATGTCCGATGCGCTCGCGCGCGGGCACCGCATCGAGATCCGCGGGTTCGGCAGCTTCTCGATCAACCGCCGCCCGCCGCGGGTGGGGCGCAATCCCCGCTCCGGCGAGCAGGTGGTGATCCCCGAGAAGCTCGTTCCGCATTTCAAACCCGGCAAGGCCTTGCGCGAAGCCGTCGACGAGCAGGTTCCGCTCGAAGACGACCAGCCGATGCCGATCACGCCGCTCACCGGCACCTGATCGCCGACCGGAGCGGGCCGAGCGCCTGGCCGCTCCCAGCCGGCCCGCGTCCCCTCGGGGGACCGCCCGGTGCACTCGACGGGCGCGGGGTCGTCATAATCGTCGGCTACATGATGCGCATCGCCGTCTGGCTCTTCCGGGCCTTCATCTTCTTCAGTTTGTTCGCCTTCGCGCTGAACAACCAGCACGACGCTGCCGTGCGCTGGTTCTTCGGCCAGGAATGGCATGCCCCGATGGTGTTCGTCGTGCTGGGCGCCTTCGCGTTCGGCTGCGCCTTCGGCGTGCTCGCGATGGTGCCGAGCTGGTGGCGCAACCGCCGCCTCGCGCAGCGCCGCCTGCGCCGTCGCGGCGACCACCCCGAACTGCTCGACAGCGCGTTGTCGCCGTCGTCCGAGCTCCCCACCCGAACCGATTCCCACCCCCCGCGCGATGGACTTTGACTACCAGTGGTTCCTGCTCGGCCTGCCGGTCGCGTTCGCCCTCGGTTGGCTGGGTTCGCGCCTGGACCTGCGCCAATGGAAGCGCGAGCAGCGCGATTCGCCGAAGGCCTACTTCAAGGGCCTGAGCCTGTTGCTGAACGAGCAGCAGGACAAGGCGATCGACGCCTTCATCGAGGCCGTGCAGCAAGACCCGGACACCTCCGACCTGCACTTCGCGCTCGGCAACCTGTTCCGCCGCCGCGGCGAATACGAACGCGCGGTGCGCGTGCACCAGCACCTGCTGAACCGCGCCGACCTGCCGCGTGCCGACCGCGAACGCGCGCAGCATGCGCTGGCACAGGATTTCATGAAGGCCGGGCTGTTCGACCGCGCCGAAGAGGCCTACAAGGCGCTCGAAGGCACCGCCTTCGACACCGAGGCCCGGCTCGCGCTGCTGACGCTGCACGAGCGCTCGCGCAACTGGCGCTCGGCGGTCGAGGTGGCGCAGAAGCTCGAACGCAGCGGCACCGGCTCGTTCGCGTCGCGCATCGCGCACTACTGGTGCGAGCTGGCCATCGATGCCGATGCACGCCAGCAGCAGGCCGATGGCGACGACGCACTGCGCCGTGCGCGGGCCGCGGCCCCGCAGGCGGCCCGGCCGATGGTGCTGGCCGGCCAGCGCGCGTTGGCGCGCGGCGCCCATGCCGAGGTCATGCAGGCCTGGGGCGAGCTGATGACGACGCACCCGGTGGCCTTCAACCTGGTCGCCCGCGACTACGCAAACAGCGCGCTCGCCGCCAGCGACGCCGCCGGCGCGCTGGAGCGGCTGCGCGCGTTGTACGGCCGCGCGCCGACGATGGACCTGCTGGCCGCGATCACGCTGCTCGACCCCGGCGCCGCGGTGCAGCGCAGCCGCCTGCTGGCGCACCTGCAGACGCAGCCCAGCCTGTCGGCGGCGCAGGAGCTGCTGCGCATCAGCGCCGGCGACACGCTCAGCAGCGACGAGACGCAAGGCCTGCGCGAGGCCATCGGCCGCGCCGCGAAGCCGCTGCAGCGCTACCGCTGCGCCGCCTGCGGCTTCGAGGCGCAGCACTATTTCTGGCAATGCCCGGGCTGCCTGAGCTGGGACACCTACCCGCCGCAACGCCTGGAGGATTTGTGATGACGGCTTCGATCGATCCCGATCGCCTGGCGCGCGCCCGCGTGCTGATCGTCGGCGATGCGATGCTCGACCGCTACTGGTTCGGCGCGGTCGACCGCATCTCGCCGGAAGCGCCGGTGCCGGTGGTGCGCGTCAACCGCGAGGAAGAACGCCTGGGCGGCGCGGCCAACGTCGCGCTGAACGTCAAGACGCTGGGCGCGCAGGCCACGCTGCTGACGGTGGTCGGCAACGACGAGCCGGCGCAGAAGCTGCAGCGGCTGCTCGAGCAGCACGGCGTCAACACGGTGCTCGGCCACGACCCGCAGCTCTACACCATCGTCAAGCTGCGCGTGATCGGCCGTTCGCAGCAGCTGATCCGCGTCGACTTCGAGAACCAGCCCGACCACGAGGTGCTGACCGCGATGCTCGGCGACTACGAGCGCGAACTGGCGCGCCACGACGCGGTGCTGTTCTCCGACTACGGCAAGGGCGGGCTGACGCACATCCCGCGCATGATCGAGCTCGCACGGGCCGTCGGCAAGCCGGTGCTGGTCGACCCGAAGGGCAGCGACTACAGCCGCTACGCCGGCGCGACGGTGATCACGCCGAACCGCGCCGAGCTGGCGCAGGTGATCGGCGCCTGGGGCAGCGAAGCGCAGTTGCACGAGCGCGCGCAGGCCTTGCGCCGCGCGCACGGGCTGTCGGCGCTGATGCTGACCCGTTCGGAAGAAGGCATGTCGCTGTTCGACGAGGTTGGCGGCAGCGACGGCCACACCCGCGTGCCGGCGCAGGCGCGCGAGGTGTTCGACGTCACCGGCGCCGGCGACACCGTGATCGCGACGCTGGCCGCGATGCTCGCCTGCGGCGTCCCGCTGCGCGAGGCCATGCCGATCGCCAACCGCGCCGGTGGCATCGTCGTCGGCAAGTTCGGCACGGCCAGTGTCAGCTACGAGGAGTTGTTCGAATGAAGGTGGTTGTCACGGGCGCGGCCGGCATGATCGGCAGCAACATCGTCCACGGGCTCAACGCGCAGGGCATCGACGACGTGATCGCCGTCGACGACCTGACCGACGGCCCGAAGTACCGCAACCTGCTGGGCGCGAAGCTCAGCGACTACTTCGACAAGGGCGAGTTCTACAAACGCTTCGCGAACGGCGACTTCGGCAAGGTCGACGCGGTGCTGCACCAGGGCGCCTGCTCCGACACGATGGAGCACGACGGGCGCTTCATGCTCGACACCAACTACCGCTGCTCGAAGGACCTGCTCGACGCCTGCCAGGCGCAGGGCACGCGGCTGCTGTATGCGTCGTCGGCGGCCACCTACGGCGGCAGCGACAGTTTCCGCGAGGAGCCGGCATTCGAGCGGCCGCTGAACGTGTACGGCTATTCGAAGCTGCTGTTCGACAACGTCGTGCGCCGCATGCTGCCGCACAACCGCAGCCAGGTCGCAGGCTTCCGCTACTTCAACGTCTACGGCCCGCGCGAGCAGCACAAGGGCCGCATGGCCTCGGTGGCCTTCCACCATTTCAACCAATTCCGCGAGACCGGCAAGGTCAAGCTGTTCGGCGAGTACGGCGGCTATGGGCCAGGCGAGCAGAACCGCGACTTCGTGTTCGTCGACGACGTGGTCGCGGTGAACCTGTGGTTCCTGCAGCACCCCGGGCAGAGCGGCATCTTCAATCTCGGCACCGGCCGCGCGCAGCCGTTCAACGACGTCGCCGAGGCCACGGTCAACGCGTCGCGGGCACTGAAAGGCGAGCCGGCGCTGCCGCTGGCCGAGCTCGTCGCGAAGGGCTTCATCGAGTACATCGAGTTTCCGCAGGCGCTGGTCGGCAAGTACCAAAGCCATACCCAGGCTGACCTGTCGAGACTGCGCGCAACAGGTTGCGACCATGCGTTCACCGACGTGGCCGGCGGTGTGAAGCGCTACGTGGACTGGCTCGCAACGACCCGCTAGAAAGGTGCATCTGTACCGGTCGAGGCCGGTCAACGTTCCTGGGAAAGGCCTCGTTAGGCCGCGGAGTTGTCAACCGGCAATTCATCAACCTTCCAGGAGAGGATCACCATGTTCAAGAAGACCATCATCGCCACGTTGCTGGCGTTGTTCTCGGCAGTGGCGTTTGCGGCCGGCGTCGACATCAACAAGGCGACGCAGGCCGAACTCGAAGCGGTCAAGGGGATCGGTCCGGCGATGGCCACGCGCATGTTGACCGAGCGCAAGAAGGGCGAGTTCAAGGACTGGACCGACGTGATGGGCCGCGTGAAGGGCGTCAAGGACCACCAGGCCGCGAAGCTGTCCGATGCGGGGCTGACGGTCAACGGCGGGGCCTACAAGGCTGCGGCCGGCGCCAAGGACGCGAAGAAGTAATTCACCGCGCCGGGCCACGAGCCCGGTCGCTGCAACGCCTCGCTCATCGCGGGGCGTTTTCGTTTTCTGTCTGTGCGCGCAAGTTGCGGCTGTGGAGTCCGTGGAGCGCCAATCAGGGTGGGGCGCCGGAGCTGGCTGGTTTCATGGCCCGCGTGCGCAGCACGCTTCGTGGACTGACTGTCCCCGACTGTCTGAGCACAACGAACGAAGTGAGTGGAGGGAGTTTCGGCGACGGGCCTTGAAACCAGTCAGCGCAGGGGAGTCATCGCCCCACAGGGGCGATGACCGCTCCGTCCGGCGAACCACGGTCTCCCCGTCCACGCCTTCGCACCCACCGCCGAACGACGGGCAACCTCACTGAACAAGCCAGCCGAAGAAGCGCGCCACTTCCTCCCGCCGCTTCAGCGTATCGGCAACGCCAAGAGCCACGAGTTCACGGGTGTACGGCGCCTCGAACAACAGGTAGCTCGCGAGCGCCGCCCCCCGTGTATCGACCCCGCGGCCCGACACCCCCACGCCGCGCAGCAACGCGCGCACCGGCGCCGGCAGGCTCGCCAGGTGCTTGCCCGCGAGGTCGTCCAGCCGTTCGCTCGGCGCGATCACCAGCACGTCGATCGGCCGCAGGCTGGTGCGCGCCAAGGCCTCGGGCGGCAGCAGCGACAGCGTGTTGTTGACCCGCTGCAGCCGCTCCACGTCCACCGCCAGCGCATCCAGGAAGATGTTCGACAGCGCATGGCCGGCGATCTGCGCGATGTTCGGGTACTCGCCGTTCACCCGCCGCCGCCCCGGCGGTTCGTGCATGCGGCCGGCACCGACCACCAGGATGCGGCTCGCCCCCAGGTGCACCGCCGGCGAGATCGGCGCCGACTGCCGCATCGAGCCATCGCCGAAGTACTCGAGCATGCCGTCGAAGTTCAACGGCACCGCGGGGAACACGAACGGGATCGCGGCCGACGCCAGCAGGTGCGGCACCGTGATCGCATCGCGCACCGCGACACGCTGCGAGCGCGTCCACGGCACGATGTCCTGCACCGAATCGTAGAAGGTCACGTGCGTGCCCGAGCTGTAGCTCGACGCGGTGACCGCCAGCGCCTGCAGGTGCCCGGCCGTCATCAGTTCGTGCAGCCGGCCCACCGACACCATCTGCGTCAGCAGTGCCTCGAGCGGCGAGTTGTCGAGCAGCGAGCGCGGGCGCGCACGGCGCCAGCGCGCGATCACCCAGCCGATCGACATCATCGTCAGCCAGCGCGCGCCGGTGCGGATCACGCCGAACGAATCGGAGCGGTACACCTGCTCGGCGCGGAAGTTCTCCCACACCGAGCACAGCGCCGCGACCGCGGCGTCGAAATCGTCGCAGTGGCTGGCCAGCGCGGCCGCATTGATCGCGCCGGCCGAGGTGCCGGTGATGACGGGAAAGGGATTGCTGCGGTCGTCGGGCGAGACCTCGCGGCGGATCTGCGCAAGGGCCTTCAGGACGCCGACCTGGTAGGCGGCACGGGCGCCGCCTCCGGTGAGGATCAGGCCCGTGGTGGGTGGTGGCGGCATGGGGCCCGAGTGTAGTCAGGCCGCGCGCACCGCCGGATCGGGTTCAGCCCGGAGCAGCCGGTGTCGCACCGATCTCAGCGGCCGCGGTGGTCGTCGCGGTCGTGGTCGTCGTGCCGGTCATGCTTGTCGTGCCCGCGGCCATGGCCGCGGCCGTGGTCCTCGTGGCGGTCGTGGTCATGCTCGTGCTCGCGGCGCCAGTGCTCCTGGTACCAGTCCTCGCGCACGAAGTAGACCGGCTGGCCGCAGGCCGCGTACTGGCCGCAATAGCGGCCCCAGTTCTTCTGGTGGCCCGGAGGCACGCGCAGGTAGATCGGGCGGCGCTCGACGACCACCGTCGGAGGCTGCTGGATGATGATCGGCTGCGGGTTGATGACGACCGGCGGCGGCGCATTGCCGATGTCGATGCGGCCATAGACGCCGGGCTGGTTGACGCTGACCGACACGCCGACGTTGGTGCCCGCATACGCGGACACGCCGGCGGCAACCAGGGCGATGAGGGTGATGGCTTGTTTCATGAACATCTCCTGCGAGTGACTTCGCGCTGATGATGACTTCAAAACGTTTCTGCGGCGTTGAGTGCCGACTCACGAACAGCCAACTGGTGACTATTCGTAAACAACATTCGCCCGGCCGTGTGCGCTTTCGAACCAGCGGGCCAGCGCCGCATCGCTCGGAAAGAAGCGCCCTTCCTCGCCCAGGTCGAGCTCGCCGATGGCCGCCTCGCGCTGCACCACCAGCCGCACCGCCAGGCCCTGCGTCGTCGTGCCCTGGTCGGTCTGCACGCGCCGGCTCGGGAAGTCGCGCAGCACCTCGGCCACCGGCGGCACGCTGCCGTTGACCTCGACGCGCAGGTACTTGCCGAAGCGGCAGCGCGCAGTCGCGAGGTCCCACACCTGCTGCACGTTCAGCCGCATGCCGCCGGAGAAGCGGTCGGGCTGCACCTTGCCGGAGACGATGATCAGTTCGTCGTCCTTCAGCAGGTCCTTGTTGGCGTTCAGCAGTTCTTCATTCGCCACCGCCTCGATCGCCTCGCTCTTGTCGTCGAGCTTGAAGATCGCGACGCGGCCGCGCTGCCCGTTGATCACGCGCAGGTCGCCGACGATGCCGGCCAGCATCTGCGGCTCGCGGCTGTCGATCACGTCGGCGATCTTGCGCTTCGCGAAGCGCCGCACCTCGTCGCCGCTCTGGTCGAACAGGTGGCCCGACAGGTAGAAGCCAAGCGCGACCTTCTCGAAGCTGAGCCGCTCCTTGATGCTCCACGGTGGCACCTGCACCAGCTCGGGCTCCTGCGTCGATGCCGCATGGGAATCCCCGAAGTCGAACAGCCCGCCCTGGTCGGCGTGCGCCGCCTGCGTGTCGGCGTATTCGAAGGCCAGTCCGATGCTCGCGACCAGCAGCGAGCGCTCCGGGTGCAGCAGGTCGAACGCGCCGGCCTTGATCAGCGCCTCGACGGTGCGCTTGTTGATGCGGCTGCGGTCGACCCGCGCGCAGAAGTCGAACAGGCTCTTGAACGGCCCGCCGTCGGCGCGCGCCTGCACGATCGCCTCGATCGCGCTCTGGCCGGTGCCCTTGATCGCGCCGAGGCCGTAGCGCACCACCTTGTCGGCCACCGGCTCGAAGCGGTGCGTGCCGGTGTTGATGTTCGGCGGCTCGAAGGTGATGCCCAGCATCACCGCGTCGTCGTGGAAGATCTTGAGCTTGTCGGTGTCGTCCAGCGCGACGCTCATGTTGGCCGCGGTGAACTCGGCCAGGTAGTGCACCTTCAGCCAGGCCGTGTGGTACGCGAGCAGGGCGTAGGCGGCGGCGTGCGACTTGTTGAATCCGTAGCCCGCGAACTTCTCCATCAGGTCGAAGATCTCGTTGGCCAGCGGCTCGGCGATGCCGTTGCGCGCGGCACCCTCGGCGAAGGTCGCGCGGTGCTTGACCATCTCCTCGAGCTTCTTCTTGCCCATCGCGCGGCGCAGCAGGTCGGCGCCGCCGAGCGAGTAGCCGCCCAGGCGCTGGGCGACCTGCATCACCTGCTCCTGGTAGACCATGATCCCGTAGGTCTCTTCCAGCACCTCCTTCATCAGCGGGTGCGGATACTCCACTTCCTCGCGGCCGTGCTTGCGCGCGCAGAAGCTCGGGATCAGGTCCATCGGGCCCGGGCGGTACAGTGCCACCAGCGCGATGATGTCCTCGAAGACGCTCGGCTTCGCGTCCTTCAGCATGCGCTGCATGCCGGTGGATTCCAGCTGGAACACCGCGACCGTCTTGCCCTCGCTCATCAGCTGGTAGGCGCCGCGGTCGGTCAGCGGGATCTTGTCGAATGAGAAATCGCGGCGCGACGGGTGGCGCGCGACGATGAAGTCCTTCGCCATCTCGAGGATGGTCAGCGTCGCGAGGCCCAGGAAGTCGAACTTCACCAGGCCGATCGCCTCGACGTCGTCCTTGTCGAACTGGCTGACCGCGTTGTTGCTGCCGGGCTGCATGTACAGCGGGCAGAAGTCGGTGATCTTGCCGGGCGCGATCAGCACGCCGCCGGCGTGCATGCCGATGTTGCGCACCATGCCTTCGACGCGCTCGGCCAGTGCCAGCAGCTCGGCCACTTCTTCTTCGTTCTTCTCGCGCTCCTCGATCTCGGGCGCCTCGGTGCGCGCGTAGATGATGCCGCTGTCGGGCTTGTCGCCGGGGCGCTTCAGCGTGACGGTCTTGCCGGGCGGTGCCGGCACGAGCTTCGCGATGCCGTCGACATGGCCGTAGCCCATGCCGAGCACGCGTCCCACGTCGCGCAGCGCGGCCTTGGCGGCCATCGTGCCGAAGGTGGCGATCTGGCTGACCGCCTCGCGGCCGTACTTGTCCTTCACGTAG
Source organism: Rhizobacter sp. SG703 (assembly GCF_012275445.1). Lineage (GTDB taxonomy): Bacteria > Pseudomonadota > Gammaproteobacteria > Burkholderiales > Burkholderiaceae_C > Rhizobacter. The sequence continues at coordinate 397,157 of NZ_JAAZQK010000007.1, forward strand.
TCGATGACGCGGTCGCGGTTGCCCTGGCAGAAGTCGATGTCGAAGTCGGGCATCGACACCCGTTCCGGGTTCAGGAAGCGTTCGAACAGCAGGTTGTAGCGCAGCGGGTCGAGGTCGGTGATCTTCAGCGCATAGGCCACCAGCGAGCCGGCACCCGAGCCGCGGCCCGGCCCGACCGGGCAGCCGTTGTTCTTGGCCCAGATGATGAAGTCGGCCACGATCAGGAAGTAGCCGGGGAAGCCCATCTTCAGGATCGTGTTGATCTCGAAGTCGAGCCGCTCGACGTAGCGCGGCATCTCGCGTTCGCGGTCGGCTTCGTTCGGGTACAGGTGGAGCATCCGCTCCTTCAGGCCCTCGTGCGACGCGTAGCGGAAGTAGGCCTCGGGCAGCATGCGCTCGCCGTTGACTTCGGGCGTCGGGAAATCGGGCAGCTGCGGCTTGCCGAGCACCAGCGTCAGGCTGCAGCGCTTCGCGATCTCGACGCTGTTGGCCAACGCGCTCGGCAGGTCGGCAAACAACGCCTCCATCTGTGCCTGCGACTTGAAGTACTGCTCGCGCGTGAAGCGCTTGACGCGGCGCGGGTTGGTCAGCGTCTCGCCTTCGGCGATGCAGGTTCGGGCCTCGTGCGCCTCGAAATCGTCCGGCGTCTGGAACTGCACCGGATGGGTCGCGACCACCGGCAGGCGCAGCGCGGCCGCCAGCGGCACCGCGGCGCGCACATGAGCCTCGTTGGTCGGCTGGCCGGCGCGCTGCAATTCGAGATAGAAACGCCGGTCGAAAATGGCCGCGAGCTTCTGCGCCGCGGCGGTGGCGCGCGCGGTGTCCTGCGCCATCAGCGCCTGGCCGATCGAGCCCATCTCGGCGCCCGACAGCGCGATCAGCCCGCCGTTCAGTTCCTGCAGCCATTCGAGCTTGTGCCAGGCCTGCGCGCGCTGCGCGTTCTGCACCCAGCCGCGCGACAGCAGCTCGCACAGGTTGTGGTAGCCGGCCGCGCTCTGCACCAGCAGCAGCAGCCGGCTCGGGTTCTTCTCGCCGACGCCGGCATCGGGTTCGAGCCAGATGTCGGCACCGACGATCGGCTGCACGCCCTTCTTGCGCGCGGCGCTGTAGAACTTGACTGCGCCGAACAGGTTCGACAGGTCGGTGATCGCGAGCGCGGGTTGGCGGTCCTGCGCGGCTGCATCCACCAGCTCGTCGATCCGGAGGGTGCCATCGACGACGGAAAACTCGGTGTGGGTGCGCAGGTGGATGAAGGCCATCCAGGCATTTTAGGGAGCAGGGGCTCCGTAAAATGCCGCGCTGCGTATGAAACTGAAACCCGTCCTCAACATCTCCGCCTACCTGTTCGTGACCCTGACGGACACGCAGGCGCTGCGCGAGAGCATTCGCTCACAAGCCGCCGAGCGCAACCTGAAGGGCACGGTGCTGCTCGCCGAGGAAGGCATCAACCTGTTCCTGGCCGGCGCGCCCGATGCGGTGCGCGGCTTCGTGGCCTGGCTGCGCAGCGATGCGCGCTTCGCGCCGCTGGCGCCGAAAGAGAGCCTGTCGGATGCGGTGCCCTTCGGCAAGCTGCTGGTGAAGGTCAAGCCGGAGATCATCCGCATGAACCACCCGCAGTTCCGGCCCGAGGCGGGGCGCGCGCCGGCGGTCGATGCGCAGACGCTGTCGCGCTGGCTCGATGCCGGCCGCGACGATGCCGGCCGCGAGGTCGTGATGCTCGACACCCGCAATGCCTTCGAGGTCGACCACGGCCGCTTCGCGCACGCGCTCGACTGGCGCATCGCGAAGTTCACCGAGTTCCCGCAGGCGCTGCGCGCGCATGCGGCCGAGCTGCAGGGCAAGACGGTGGTCAGCTACTGCACCGGCGGCATCCGCTGCGAGAAGGCCGCGCTGTTCATGGCCGAGGCCGGCGTGCAGAACGTGCTGCAGCTCGAAGGCGGCATCCTGAAGTACTTCGAGGAGGCCGGCGGCAAGCACTTCGACGGCCACTGTTTCGTGTTCGACGAAAGGGAATCCGTCGACGCCGAGCTGCTGCCGACGAGATCGGTGTAAGGTGCCTGCGATCGGCGCGACTCAAGGCGCCGCGCAGGAGACACCGATGCAGCCTCACAGCCTGCCCCGCAGCGGCAGCCTTCCCGTCCAGCCGAACAGTCCGCTCGGCAATCGGTATGCCCAAGTCCGCGAGACCAGCCTCGCCCTCGCCGCGCCGCTGTCGCCCGAAGACTGCCAGGTGCAGTCGATGCCCGACGCGAGCCCGACCAAGTGGCACCTGGCGCACGTCACCTGGTTCTTCGAGACCTTCCTGCTGGAGCGCTTCGAGCGCGATTTCCAGCCGCACGACGCGCGCTTCCGCGTGCTCTACAACAGCTACTACAACGGCATCGGCGACCAGTACCCGCGCGCGAAGCGCGGACTGGTGACGCGCCCGGCACTGGCCGACGTGCTGCGCTACCGCGCCGATGTCGATGCGCGCATGCAGGCGCTGATCGTGCAGCGGGCCGGCGACGCCGAACTGGCCGCACTGGTCACGCTGGGGCTGCACCACGAGCAACAGCACCAGGAGCTGCTGCTGACCGACATCAAGCATGCGCTGTCGTTCAGCCCCGGCCACCCGGGCTACGGCAAGCGCTGGCCGATCAGCGCGGTGCAGCCGCAGGCGCTGCGCTGGTTCGGCTACGGCGGCGGGCTGTTCGAGCTGGGCCACGACCCCGAGCGCGACGGCGCGTTCTGCTTCGACAACGAGACGCCGAGGCACCGCAGCTTCATCGCGCCGTTCGAACTCGCATCGCGGCCGGTCAGCCATGGCGAGTGGATGGCCTTCATCGACGACGGCGGCTACCGGCGGCCGGAGCTGTGGCTGTCGCTCGGCTGGGACTGGGTGCGCAGCGGCGGCCACCAGGCGCCGCTGTACTGGCGGCGCGACGGTGACCAGTGGTGCACGCACACGCTGCACGGCGAGATGGCGGTCGACCCGCACACGCCGGCCTGCCACCTGAGCTACTTCGAGGCCGACGCCTATGCGCGCTGGGCCGGCGCGCGGCTGCCGACGGAGGCCGAATGGGAGTTCGCGGCCCGCCAGGCCAGGCCGCAGGCGCGGGCCAACTTCGCCGACAGCGGCGCCTTCCACCCGATGCCGTTGGCCGACGCACCGGCCGACGCGCCGTCGCAGCTGTTCGGCGACGTCTGGGAATGGACGCAGTCGAGCTACCTGCCCTACCCCGGCTACAAGGTGCTGCCCGGCGCGGTCGGCGAGTACAACGGCAAGTTCATGAGCCAGCAGATGGTGCTGCGCGGCGGCTCGTGCGCGACGCCCGCGGGGCATGCGCGGGCGAGCTACCGGAACTTCTTTCCGCCGGAGGTGCAGTGGCAGTTCAGCGGGCTGCGGCTGGCGCGGGACAGCGGCTGAGCCCAGTCAATTGAACCGGCGGTGGAACGGCGTCGTCGGTGGCGTTACCAAGTGCTCGCGCCAGGTGAATCTGGTTGCGGGAGCCTTGCATGCGCGTGGGACTGTCGACGGGAAAGAGGAGAGAGCGGGAGGCGTCTGTGCCAACCCGGGCGCCAACACCGGGCCGCGAGCCTGCGTCAAAACGCGCTCGCCTGCAGGCGAAGGAGACCTGTGCGGCTTTTCCGGACCTGAACACCGTCGAAGGTCAGGACGCGTTCTTCCACATGATCGGCGTGGAAGGCATCGAGCAATGCTTCCGCGAAGACCTGAGGAACGTGGAGCAGCTCTACTGGCAGAAGGCCGCCGAGCACGCGCAATCCGAAGACCCGGCCCCCATCGATCAAGCGCCGGTCCGTGACGCGCCGGTCCGCATCCATCCCACCCGCTTTGCCAATGCGAAGACCCAGCCCGTCACCGGGGACGGTGACTGCGCGCTGGCTGCCATATGCGCTGGCGCCACGCATCTTGGCGACCGGGTGGTGGCGAAACTCCCGTCCACGCCCGCCGGAATGCGCCAGCAGATGGTGGCGCACGTCGAACGCGAATACGTGCGCTGGCGCGACACGCCGGCAAGCGACATGCCGGACGAGAAGCAGTACCTCGCCGTCCTGCCACGCGACGACCATGAGCGACATCGCATGCTGGCTCAGCTCGCCACGCCCGGCAGCTGGCACCACGACATCGGCGACCTGTACGTGGCGATCGCGGCCGACACCTTCGACCTGCAGATCGAGGTCCTCACGCGCTACGCCGACCACGAGCATCCGCTGGTGTTCGGCGCGCCAGATCCCCACAAGCCGCGGCTGGTACTGCGCCTGGAAGGCGGGCACTACGAGACGGTGGTCGACTGATCAGGTGTTCAACACCGCCAGCACGTCCGACCTGAACTCGCGCTGGTACAGCACGTACACCACGCCCGCTGTCGCGAGCATGAAGATCAGCGGCGAGAAGAACCACGCGACTGCGGCGAACGACAGGTAGTACGCCCGCAGCCCGTCGTTGAAGGTCTCGGCCGCCATGCTGACGACGCCGCCGGCCTTCTTCGCGAAGGCCTGCCGGCGCACCTCGCCGTCGGAGCCCTGCTCGAGGAACTGCGTGGCCTCCGGCGCCGCCGCGATCAGCAGCGCACCGAAGGTGTACTGCCGCATCGACCAGGTGAAGCGGAAGAACGCGTAGACGAAGATGCCGAGCAGCAGCACGATCTTCAGGTCGAACACCAGCACCGAGGTGCGGGCCGCGAACGGCAGGTCGCGCACGATCTCGGTGGCCTTGTCGCTCGTGCCCAGCACCGCGAGCAGGCCGCCGATGATCAGGATCGTGGTCGACGCGAAGAACGACGGGCTGGTCGACAGGTTCTGCAGCACCACGCCGTCGATCACGCGCACCTCGCGGTAGGTGGTCTGCAGCATCCATTCGCGCCGCACCCGGTTGGTCGACGCGAGGATCGACGGCTGCGTCAGCGCGCGGCGGTGTGCGAACCAGATGTAGCCGGCCCAGGCGCAGAAGAAGGCCACCAGCGCCGCCCAGTCCGACCAGGGCAGCACCGCCACGAGCTTCAGGATGATGTCCATGGCGGCGACTGTAGCTCGTGAAAAGGGGCCCAGCGGTTGCAGGAAGCCGTTCGGGCTGAGCCTGTAGAAGCCCTGCCACCGGCACCGGCGTTTCGACAAGCTCAGTCCGAACGGATCAGCCCAGCGTCGTCTCGATCCGGGTCTGTCCTTCGAGCACCCGGTGGATCGGGCACTTGCCGGCGATCTCGAGCAGCCGGGCGCGCTCGGCGTGCGGGCTCGGCGCAGCGTCGGTGCTGCCGAGCCTGCGTTCGACGTCGGCAGCCCATGCGTGGCGGCCATTGGTCAGCAGCGTCAGTGCGCTGGCGGCCTGGTCAGCCGCAAAGGGCAGCCGATGAAGGTGGGCGTCGATGGTCATCAGCGCCGCTTCGCATCCAGGCTCAGCGCCCCGGCCCCGAAGGCCACGATCGCGAGCAGCCCGCCGATCACCGAGACGTTCTTCATGAACATCAGGTTCTGCACCATCGCCTGGTCGGCCGGCACGGCCCAGAAGTTGTGGAAGATCACCGTCGCGGCCGCGGTGAACACCGCCAGCACGGCGGCCGCCCAGCGGGCGTTCCAGCCGACGACCAGCGCGATGCCGCCGACGATCTCGACCAGCAGCGCGATCACCGCGCCGACCTGCGGCAGCGGCAGGCCCTTCGATGCGATGTAGCCGACCGTGCCCTCGAAGCCGGTCAGCTTGCTGAAGCCGGCCAGCACGAACATCAGGGCCAGCAGGATGCGCGCGGCCAGCGCGAGCGGGTTTTGAAGGCGTTCAAACATGATGGGTCGTCCTCGGTTGAAGTGAGTGGAACAACAGGGTCACTGCAGATCGAAAACCAGCACTTCGGCGTCGCGCCCGGCGCCGATCTGCAGCGCCGGTTCGTGGTCCAGCATCGCCGCGTCGCCCGCCGACAAGGCCTGGCCGTTCACCTCGACGCTGCCGCGCACCACATGCACATAGGTCTTGCGGTTCGCCGGCAGCGCCAGATCGGCACGCTCGTCGCCGTCGAACAGCCCTGCATACAGCGCCGCGTTCGCGTTCAGCTTGACCGAATCGTCGCGGCCGTCGGGACTCGCGACCAGGCGCAGTGTGCCGCGCTTCTGCGCCGCGTCGAAGTGCTTCTGCTCGTAGCCCGGCTCGATGCCGCGCACGTTGGGCTCGATCCAGATCTGCAGGAAGTGCGTCGTGTCCTGCGCGGCATGGTTGTACTCGCTGTGCTGGATGCCGCGGCCGGCGCTCATGCGCTGCACGTCGCCCGGCACGATCTGCGCGCCGTTGCCGATGCTGTCCTTGTGGCCGAGCGCGCCCGACAACACGTACGACACGATCTCCATGTCGCGGTGGCCGTGCGTGCCGAAGCCGGTGCCGGGGGCGATGCGGTCTTCGTTGATCACGCGCAGGTTGCCGAAGCCCATGTGCTTCGGATCGTAGTAGTCGGCGAACGAGAAGCTGTGGAACGACTTCAGCCAGCCGTGGTCGGCGTAGCCACGTTCAGTCGATTTGCGCAGGGTGAGCATGTCGTGTCCTTTCGGTGGTGATCTCTCGGGTTTGAAGAGACTGTAGGCGCCGCTCCGCGGTCCATCGCGGGCCGCGCATTGAAGCGTTCATTCAAATAAGATGAACGAAACTCCGACGGCCTCGCCATGACCAGTTCCCGCAACGTCCTGACCCCCGAAGCGCTCGCGATGATGGACGTCATCGCCCGCACCGGCAGCTTCGCGGCGGCCGCCCGCGAGCTCGGCAAGGTGCCGTCGGCGTTGACCTACAACGTGCGCCAGCTCGAGGACGCGCTCGACGTGCTGCTGTTCGACCGCCGCTCGCGCCAGGCCAGGCTGACAGCCGCCGGCGAGGAGCTGCTGCACGAGGGCCGGCGGCTGCTGGAGGAGATGGATGCGGTGGCGAACCGCGTCAAGCGCGTCGCGACCGGCTGGGAGACGCAGCTGACGATCGCGGTCGACGGCATCATGTCGCGCGCCACGCTGTTCGAGCTGTGCGAGGCCTTCTATGCGCTGAGCCCGGAGGCGCCGGGCGCCACCGGCGGCGGACCGGGCACGCGGCTGCGGCTGCGCACCGAGGTGCTGGCCGGCACCTGGGAGGCGCTGGTCAGCGGGCAGGCCGACCTGGCGATCGGCGTCGGCGTGGACCGCACGATGCCGCCCGGCATCCAGATGCAGCCGCTCGGCAGCATCAGCTTCGTGTTCGCGATCGCACCGCACCATCCGCTGGCCCACGCCGACGGCGTGCTGAGCGACGCCGACCTCATTCGCCACCGTGCGGTGGCGGTCGCCGATTCGGCGCAGCGCATGGCACCGCTGACGGTGAACCTGCTGCCCGGGCAGGACGTGCTGACCGTCGCGACGATGCAGAACAAGATCGAGGCCCAGCTGCGCTGCCTCGGCTGCGGCTTCCTGCCCGAGCCGCTGGTGCGCGAGCACATCGCCGCCGGCCGGCTGGTCGTCAAGGCGGTGCAGCGGCCGACGCAGGTCGCGCGCCTGGGCTACGCATGGCGCAGCGTGCCGGCCGGCAGCGCGGCACGCAAGCCGCAGCTGGGGCTGGCGCTGCGCTGGTGGTTGTCGCAGCTGGAGAGCCCGGCCACGCGCAGTGCGCTGATCGAGCGGCACAGCGGACTGCTGCCGCTGGGCGGGGCCTGACCACGATGGCCTACCGCGGGCGGTTCGCGCCGTCGCCCACCGGTGCGCTGCACGCCGGCTCGCTGGTCGCGGCGCTCGCAAGCTGGCTCGATGCGCGGGCGCACCGCGGGGCGTGGCTGGTGCGCATCGAGGACGTCGACACGCCGCGCTGCGTGCCGGGCGCCGATGCGCAGATCCTGTCGCAGCTCGCGCAATGCGGGCTGCTGCCCGATGAGCCGCCGGCCTGGCAGTCGCAACGCGGCGCGCACTACGAGGCCGCGCTCGGCATGCTGCGCGCCGCCGGGCAGGTCTACCCCTGCGGCTGCACGCGGCGCGACATCGCGCTCGCGCTGGAAGCCGCCGGCCACGGCAAGCCGCGGCACGGCGAGCTCGTCTACCCGGGCACCTGCCGCCACGGGCTGCACGGCAAGCCGGCGCGCGCGACGCGGGTGCTGAGCTGCAATGCAGACGAAACCGACATCGAGATCGATTGGCACGACCGCCGGCTCGGCGCGCAGCGGCAGAACCTGACGCAGGCGGTCGGCGACTTCGTGCTGCACCGCGCCGACGGGCTGTGGGCCTACCAGCTCGCGGTGGTCGTCGACGACGCGCTGCAAGGCATCACGCATGTCGTGCGCGGCGAAGACCTGGCCGACAACACGCCGCGCCAGATCCACCTGCAGCGGCTGCTCGGCCTGCCGACGCCGCGCTACCTGCACACGCCGCTGGTGCTGGGCGCGAACGGCGAGAAGCTGTCGAAGCAGAACGGCGCGGCGCCGCTCGACCTGGCGCAGCCATCGCTCGCGTTGCGCAATGCCGCCGCGGCGCTGGGCCTGCAAGCGCAGGCCGCCGACGCGCCGACGCTGCTGGCCGAATGCGTCGCGCAATGGCGGGCCGCGGCCGGGCCGCGCGCCGGCTGAAATTGCATCCAATCGCAAGCGCGGCCCGGCCGCGGCATGCGAACTGCTTCGAGGCCTGCATCCAGAACAACCGCAGGCACACGCCGCCTTTCCCGGCAGGATGCGACGCGAACTGAAGCCGGACTGACGCAATGCGTCAGCCGTGCCGCGTCATCCATCGGCGATCGCGATACGTCCGACACCCCCGCATGATGATCCGAAGCAGCCGAGTTGCCCGCATGGGCGGAACCGTTTCCACTCTTTTCCTGTCGATGCTGCTGCTCGGGGGTTGCGGCGCCGGGTCGGATGACGGCGACAAGGCGGCGCCGGCGCCGGTGGGCTCAGCGCCGGCGCCGGCGCCGGCTCCCGCACCTGCTCCCGCACCTGCTCCCGCCCCGGCCCCCGCCCCGGCACCCTCCCCTGCGCCGGCCCCAGCGCCCGCGCCATCCCCCTCGCCGGCGCCTGCTCCCGCACCGGCTCCGTCGCCCGCACCGGCGCCCTCCCCGGCACCGGCGCCCGCCCAACCCGCAGCGCTGACGCTGCCGATCGAAGTGCTCGGCGACGGCTCGCCGAAAGCGCCGCTGGTCGTCGAGACCCGGCTCGACCTCGACAGCAGCAAGCTCGCGTCCGCCACCAGGCTCTACCTGCTGTGCCACCGCTGCGGCTTCTATGGCGCCCCCGAGTTCGAGGCGCTGAACGCGACGCCGCCGAAGGTCAAGGCCAGCCTGCGCGTGCTCGGCGGCGCCGACGCCGCCGGCGAGGCCCAGGTGCCGTGGGTCGACATCACCGACCAGACCGTCACGCTGGCCGACAACGAACGCGTCCACGGCGGCGTCAACGGCGGCTTCTTCACGACCCGCATCACGCTCGCGCTCGACACCGCGACGCGCGCGCGCCTGGTCGCGTGGCCGAAGGGCAACCGCATCCAGTTCCGCTTCAACGGCACCGACGGCGAGAGCAACGGCTTCCGCGTCCTCGACCTGCAGTTGCGCAACGATGCCGATGCCAGCCTCGCGAGCAACCCGGTGGTGCGCGTCGACCCGCTGGTCGAGAAGAACGCCGGCAAGGCGCTGACCGGCGACGTCGAGCCCGGCCGTGCGCTGTGGAGCGCGCGCGGTGCGCTGGCCAAGTCGCCGCTGGTCAGCCGCAAGCTGCAGGCGGCCTGCTCGTCGTGCCATGCGGAAGACGGCCGCGACCTGCAGTACTTCAACTACTCGAACAACGCGATCGTGCAGCGCAGCCGCTACCACGGCCTGAGCGAAGCGCAGGGCAGGCAGATCGCCGCCTTCCTGCGCTACACGCTGCAGGACGTGCCGCATGCCGCGAAGGCGCGGCCGTGGAACCCGCCGTACCAGCCGGGCCCGGGCCTGGACTGCAGCGGCATCGGCTGCGAGACGCAGTGGGCCGCCGGCGCCGGTCTGGAGGCGGTGCTCGACAACGCGACCGACGCCACCAAGGCGCTGTTCGGCAAGCCCCTCGCCGGCGCGCTGAGCGTCACGCAGGCCGAGGTCGACAAGGTGATGGACCCGGCCGCGACGATGAACGCGCGCGAGATGCAGATCCCGATGCAGTTCCCTGACTGGAACGCCTGGCTGCCGACGACCCACCCGTACGACGTGTGGCCGACCACCACCGAAGGCTCGTTCGAGGCCGGCGCGAAGTTCAGCGCGGCCGACGGCAAGAAAGACCCGAACGGCAAGTACAAGGCGCTGCTCGCGTGGCTGACCGCGCACAAGAACCCGAACGGCGTGCACGGCGACTGGAGCCACCTGAAGGTCGACGAGCGCGTGCAGGCCAAGGCCATGTTCACGCAGGCCGGCTGGGAGGGCTACAACTACCTCGGCGGCGGCCGCGGCAACCACATCGCGGCCAGCGGCCAGTACGGCGCGCAGGTCGGCGCGGCCAACCTGCAGAAGCTGGCGTCGGCGGCGACCACGGCGACGAACCCGGCGGCCTTCACGACCAACGCCTTCATCGAGCGCTCGGTGGCCAGCATGCTGCACTGGAACGCGGTGAAGCAGTGGGAGATGGCCCAGGTCTACGGCCTCGAAGGCAACCAGCAGTGGTTCATCGGCGACAAGGACGCCTCCACCGGCGCCTGGAAGGGCCGCGGCGAAGCGCACGGCTGGCCGTTCAACAGCGTCAGCCTGTTCTTCCTCGCGCCGCACATGGTGTACCAGCAGGACACCGACAGCACCGGCAAGATCACCCGCGAGTGGTATGACGCATGGGAGGCCGGCAACATCGTCGGCTCGTACTACCGCACCAACCAGTGGTACCAGCTGCAGATGTCGGTGAACCCGGGGGGGCAGAGCGACTGGGTCAACTTCTCGATGGACTGGCCGTACCTGACGGCCTTCGACGACTACCTGGGCATGAAGGTCGGCACCGCGACGCCGGCGGCCAAGGCGGCCAACGACACGCATTACGTGCGGCTGCTGCAGGCGCGCATCAAGTCGGCGCAGTATGTCAACAACGGCATCGTGCTGTACGACCCGGCGCAGCCCGACCTGTTCGCCAACCGCGGCCGCTACGGCCGCGGCCAGGTCGCCAAGCACCTGGCGGTGGCCAACTTCATCGACACCGCGTCGAACAACGGCAAGGCGCAGAGCAAGTACCGCTTCCTCGACGAGCTGTCGCCGGGGCTGTACCCGCGCGTGGTCAACGGCGCGATCAGCCAGTTCAACGCGTTGTACTCGCAGACCGCGGCGTCGGCCTGGCGCCGCTGCGACCCTGACAACAGCCAGCTCGGCGAGCCCGAGCCGTGGGCCGGCTTCCGCTACTGCCTGGACGCGCAGCGCACGCCGCTCGGCCAGGCGGCCGACGGCAGCTACTTCATGAACCAGGTGAACTACCGTGCCACCACCGAGCAGACCGAGCAGTACGGGCTGTGGAAGGCGACCCAGATGGGGGCCGACCCGGCGCGGCTGAAGGTGTGGTCGGACTGGATCGACCGGATGTGGCCGAAACCTTGAGCCGGCCAGGGCAGCGCGAATGGCGTCAAAATGGCCGCCATTCACAACGTCTTCGGGCCGCGCGCCAACGTCACCATGAAAAGCGATTTCGGATTGATCGGCCTGGCCGTGATGGGCCAGAACCTGGTGCTGAACGTGGAAAGCCACGGCTTCCAGGTCAGCGTGTTCAACCGCACGACGGCGGTCACCGACGAATTCGTCGCCCGCCACCCGGGCAAGAAGCTGGTCGGCGCCGCGACGCTCGAGGCCTTCGTCGAGAGCCTGGCCACGCCGCGCAAGATCCAGATCATGGTGAAGGCCGGTGCGCCGGTCGATGCGGTGATCGAGCAGCTGATCCCGCTGCTGTCGCCCGGCGACATCGTGATCGACGGCGGCAACAGCCTCTACACCGACACAGAGCGGCGCGATGCGTACCTCACCAGCAAGGGCCTGCGCTTCATCGGCGCCGGCGTCTCCGGCGGTGAAGAGGGCGCGCGCAAGGGCCCGTCGATCATGCCCGGCGGGCCGCTGTCGACCTGGGAGGTGATGCAGCCGATCTTCGAGGCCATCTCGGCCAAGGTCGACGGCGAGCCGTGCGTGATCCACATCGGCCCGGGCGGCGCCGGCCACTACGTGAAGATGATCCACAACGGGATCGAGTACGGCGACATGCAGCTGATCTGCGAGGCCTACAGCCTGTTCAAGGCCGCCGGCTTCACGACGCAGGAGATGGCGGCGATCTTCAACCAGTGGAACGAAGGCGAGCTGCAGAGCTACCTGATCCAGATCACCGGCAAGGCACTGGAGCAGGTCGATGCCGAGACCGGCAAGCCGATCGTCGAGCTGATCCTCGACAAGGCCGGCCAGAAGGGCACCGGCCAGTGGACGCTGCTGAACGCGGCCGAGAACGCGGTGGTCATCAGCACGATCAACGCGGCCGTCGAGGCGCGCGTGCTGTCGTCGCAGAAGAAGCAGCGGGTGGCCGCGAGCAGGGAGCTGAAGGGCCCGGAGGTCGACCTGTCGCCGGTGAAGGCGCAGCTGGTCGCGAAGGTGCACGACGCGCTGTATGCGTCGAAGGTCATCAGCTATGCGCAGGGGCTGGACCTGATGAAGACGATGGGCGAGAAGAAGGGTTGGGGGCTCGACCTGGGCCGCATCGCCGCGATCTGGCGCGGCGGCTGCATCATCCGCGCGCGCTTCCTGAACCGCATCACCGACGCGTACCGCGGCAACCCGCAGCTGACCAACCTGATGCTCGACCCGTTCTTCAAGGAGCTGCTGAACCGCACGCAGCAGAACTGGCGCGAGACGGTGGCGCTGGCGGTGACGAACGGCATCCCGGTGCCGGCGTTCAGCGCGTCGCTCGGCTACTACGACAGCTACCGCTCGGCGCGGCTGTCGGCCAACCTGCTGCAGGCGCAGCGCGACTTCTTCGGCGCGCACACCTACGAGCGCATCGACAAGCCGGAAGGCACGATGTTCCACACCGAATGGCCGGAAGTGATCGGTTGATCGACCGGTCGCCGAACGATGCATCGAGGAGCGACAGCATGACCCACGCCCTGCGCACCATCTTGTGGTCGGCGGCCCTGCTGGCCGGCGCCGCGACCGCGGCCCGTGCCGATGAAGAGCCGTCGAAGATCGACCGCGCGGCCTCGGCCGTCGGTCATGCGGCCTCGACGGCGGCCACCAAGACCGGGCATGCGGTGAAGCATGCGGCCGAGGTCACCGGGGCCGCGGTGCAGAAGGGCGCGGAGAAGACCGGCGAGTTCGTCCGCAAGGGCGTCGACAAGACCGGCGAGGTGATGAAGCGAGGCGGGGAGAAGCTGCAGTCGTCGGCGAAGCCGGCGTCGTCATCTGGGGACTGATCCCTTCGTTCATCCGGAGAGGTGGGGGCGCAACGCCCAGCACAGTGCCACGACGCCGAACAGGTTGACGAGGACCGTCAGCCAGAACACGCGGCGGAACGACGCCTTGGCGGACTTGTGGCGCAGCCACCGCTGCGCGAGCAACGCGCCCGGCCAGCCACCGGCGAGGGACAGCAGGTGCAAAGTGCGCTCCGGCGTGCGAGGCCCTCGGCGGCGTGCCGCCGACTTGTCGATCGCGTAGACCACGAACGTGATCGCGCTCAAGCCGCCGTAGGCCACTGCGATCCACTGCGCATTCATCGTCGCTTCCAGGGAGTGAGGAGCGGGATCGTACTTCGGCGCTGGCACAGATGTACTTCGCGCCGTGGTCTGCGCCAAACCCTCTTGGCGCGGTCATCCGACCCCGGATCGCCTACTTTCGGCCGCAGCGATGTCGTCCGGCACCGAGGGCTGCCTGTACAGATGTACCTTCAGCAAATACCGGCGGCGAACCCTCTTGGCACAGCCCTTTGCTTCGCTTGTAATCGTCCGGCCACGTCGTCTGAGCAGTCGTCCTTGGTCGTAGAGAGGGTGTGATGGCGCGAGTCGATCCTCCTCACCCGGAACCTCCCATGACGACGACAACGCCTCCTGCAGCGGCAGTCCCCGAAACACGAACGATGAGCCTCTACACCATCGTGCTCGAGTACGGCGGTGGAACCTATGTCTCGCAGACCCACGCCGACGACAAGGAATCGGCACTCTCGTCCTGGTGCAAGACAGTCCGCACCGACATGGATTTCGGACCTGACTCGTGCCCCTTGGCCGAAGGCATCGAACAGGAAGCGGACGCAGCACGGCTCTCCCTGCTCAACGGGCTTCAGTCGGCCTGGAGCTTCACGACGCTCCTGAAGGGCCAGGTGATCCTCGGGCATGTCATCAAGACAGCGCCACGCCCCGCCTGAAGCACGCCAGCGACCCTCACGGCCGCGGTCCCACCACCTCCGCCGGACACGGCAACCTCGCCCCCACTTTCGCCCTCGGCGGGCACCCCGCCTTCAACGGCTGCACATCGTCCGCCAGCTTCGCGTCCCACCCAGGCCCGCCCAGCTTCGGCTGCAGCGACGTCGTGTCGACGAACCACCCGTCCGCCGACGGCAGCACGACGCTGTGCCGGTCCAGCCCGGTCGCCTCGCGCCAGCGTTCCAGCCCGACCTTCTCGACCCGCTTGTCCTCCCAGCTGAACAGCCCCGGCGCACCGCTGCGCGTGGCGTAGACATTGCGGTCGATCACCAGCGTGCGCGCATCGCTCATCGCGTCCGACGTGATGCGGATGAACGGCAGCTTCGAGCCGCCGACGATCAGGTTGTTGGTGATCGCCACATCGGTGCCACCCTGGTGGATCTCCGATTCGTTCGACACCAGCACCGACCCATGCGTCAGCTGCCCGGTGTTCCAGCAGGTGTTGTGGTGGATGCGCGGTTTCCATGACGACGAAGTCGCGAGACAGGCCCAGCCGACCTCGCTGACCACGTTGTCGCGGATCTCGCCGTCGTAGGTCTCGTACGGGCCGTCGACCAGCCGGTCGTCGTCGGTCTCCTGGCCCAGCATGATCGCGTTCGACCACACCCGCTCGACCCGGTTGAACTCGAACACGGTGTTCCTCGAATTGCCCTTCGCATACAGGCCGATCGACGGGATGTCGTGCACATGGTTGAAGGCCACGCGCGTGCGGTCGGCACCGACGATGTCGACCCCCTGCGCGTTGTCGCCGATCTTCGCGGCCGGGTGGTGGATGCGGTTGTGCAGGATCTCCACGTCGTCGGCGGTTCGCACCAGCTTCACCACGTCGGCCCGCGAGCAGCACAGGTCGTTGCCGACCAGGCGCACCCGCGGCGTGTCGATCTTCACCGTGTAGCCCTCCTCCTGCCCGTCGGCGCTGCCGCGCACTTCCAGGCCACGCACTTCCCAGTACATCGGCTGGCACACCGTGCCCTTCGGCGCCTCTTCGTCGCAGGTGCGGTGGTAGAAGTAGATCGCCGGCCCGCGGCCGGTGCCCTGGATCACCGCGCGCTCGCCGGCATGCGCGCGCAGCGTGATCCAAGCGTCTTCGGTACCGGGGCTGCGGATGACCGCGCCGTCGTAGGTGCCGGCGCGCAACTCGATGGTGTCGCCAGGTTTGACGCGCTGCACCGCGGCATCCAGCGTGCGCAGCGGCGCGTCGAGCGTGCCCACCGCGCGGTCGGTGCCGTCGGGCGCGACGACGAAGCTGCGCGGCTGCGCGTGCGCGGTGGCCGCGCCCACCAGCGCCCCGATCAGCGCCGCGCTACAGCCAACCGCGAAGCGCGTACATCGCGAGACCAAGCCACTCATGCAGCACCTCCTCGAGCGCACCGGGCGCTTCGTTGCTGGGCACGAAATGCTGCCACTTCAGCGCGGTGTCGGCGCGGAAATCGCAGGGATACGGCAGCACGTCCAGCCCGACGCCATGCGCCGCGGCCACCGAACGCGGCAGGTGGATCGCGCTGGTCAGCAGCAACACCCTGCCCTGCGCGCGCAGGCCGAACTGCCGCTCGCTGAACAGCAGGTTCTCGTGGGTGTTGATGGATTTCGTCTCGACGCCGATCGCCGATGCCGGCACGCCCAGCCGCTGCGCAGCCGCCGCCATATGCTGCGCGACCGAGTCAGAGCCGTCGGGCAGCGGCGCGCCGGCGAACATCAGCCGGCCGCCGAAGCGCTGGTGCAGCTCGACCGCCTTCTCGGTGCGCTCCCAGCTCGGCGCGCCCATCACGACGCGGTAGCCGGTGTCGGTCTTGCGGAACCAGCCGGCCGTGAGCACCAGCATGCGCGGGCCGTCGGCGCCGGGCAGGGCCTGCAGCTGTGCATCGGTGGGGACCGGCCACCAGGCTTCCAGGTGCGCGAGCAGCGTGTTCGCGGTCGCGGGGATCGAGATCGCGTAGACGATGCCCCACAGCAGCGCCAGTGCGTGGCGCCATCGATGCCAGCGGCCCGCCTTCGTGCGGTACGCGCGCCACGTCGCCCAGGCGAGGCCGAGCAGCACGTACAGCGGCATCGCGAGCAGCAGGTGAACGAGGTCGGTCAGGAGGGAGCGCATCGCCTCACCGTGTCCGTTCGCCCTGAGCTTGTCGAAGGACCTGAGCCTGTCGGGGGGTGGGTGCCACGGCGCAGGCCTTCGACAAGCTCAGTCCGAACGGGCTTGTGTTCGGCCCTGTCAGCGGGCGATGTTGAAAACCTGGTCCATCCGCCCCCAGCGGAAATCGCCCAGCAGGCGCTCCAGCCGCCCCTCGGTGCGGTGCAGGTTCACGTAGTGGCGAAAGCGCGTCTTCAGTCCCGGGCCGGGCACGCGCGGCTGCAGCGGGTCGATCTCCCACGGGTGCATGTAGAAGATCGCCGGCGCGCGCTCGTCGCGGTTGAAGCGGTCGATCGCCCAGCGCGACACGCTGTACGGCGCGAAGCGGAAGTAGCCGCCACCGCCCGCCGGCAGATTGCGCCCGAGCGCACGCACCGTCGTGATCGGCAGCTCGGTCAGCCCGTCGCGCACCTGGTACGGAAAGCGCGGCGCGTCCGGCATGCCGTAGTGGTCGTGCTGCACCGGGTAGACGCTGGAGCTGTAGACATAGCCGGCTTCCTTCAGCACGTCGAAGGCCCACAGGTTGTCGGTCCCGATCGAGAAACTCGGCGCACGGTAGCCGATCACCGGCACGCCGGCGATGTCTTCGAGGATGCGCTTGGCGCGCGTCACGTCCTGCGCGAACGCCTCGCGCGACAGCTCGCTGGCCCGCTGGTGTCCGTAGCCGTGGCTCGCCAGCTCGTGGCCGTCGGCGACGATGCGGCGCACCACCTGCGGGTAGCGCTCGGCGATCCAGCCGAGCGTGAAGAAGGTGGCCTTCGCGTGGTTGTCGGCAAAGCGGTTCAGCAGCCGGTCGACGTTCGCCTCGACGCGGCACGGGATCGAATCCCAGCGGTCGCGCGCGATGAACGGCGCCAGCGCGGAGACCTGGAAGTAGTCCTCGACGTCGACGGTCAGCGCGTTGGTGATCGGGGCGGGGGTCGGATTCGGGATGTTCATCGGCTCGGCACGGACATTCAGCGGACGGATTCGGCAGCGCGCGCGGTCGACACGCGCATCGACGCCGGCAACCAGCTGCGCAGGTGCTTGGCGATGCGGCTGGCGGTGCCGCCATCCCAGTACTCGGGCACGTCGACCCGCGTGGATTCGGTCAGCAGGATCTCGCGCACGGCCTTCAGCGCCTGCTCGACGTTGCGGCCGACGACGATGCTCGACGGATCGGCCACCGGCATGCCGCTGCGGTCGTTGCCGAGCGTGATGCTGCGCACGCCGAGCGTCACCGCTTCCTCGACCAGCTCGCCTTCGCTGCCGGCGATCAGGCAGCGCGCCTGCTGCAGCAGCCCGATCTCTTCGAGGTAGCCCTGCGCCGGCATCACGATGACGCCGGAATCGGCCAGCCGCGCCTCCTGCCCGGTGGATTTCAACGCGACCAGCGCATCCTCGCGCAGCGGCCACACCAGCGGCAGCTCGCGGCCCAGCGTCGCGAGCATCGGCAGCAGCTCGTCCATGGCCTTGGGCTGCAGCGCGAGGCTCACCAGCCCGAAGCCGCGCGGGTCGTTCAGCACCACCGGCGACAGCTTGGCGCGGGCGAACGATTCGAGCGGCGGCACCGCATGCGGCAGCCCGAAGTGCAGCAGGTTGGCCGCGAGGCTGCCGACGCAATGCACCCGGTCCGACGGGATGCCTTCGCGGTACAGCGTGTAGTAGGTCAGCAGCTTGTTGGTGTAGAGCGCGTCGGCCACGCGGTCGATCAGCACGCCGTTCATCTCGGCGCTGCTGCCGCCGCCGGTGCTGCGCTGGCCGGCGTCGAGCCGAAGCACCGGCACGCCGCGCTTGTTGGCGAGCAGCGTGCACATCAGCACCGCATCCGATTTGCCGACCGCCAGCACCGCGCTCGGCATGAACTCGGCCAGCACCTCGTCGAAGCGCGTCAGCGCCGCGGCCGAACCGTGCGCGACGCCGATCGAGCCGATGCCGAGGTGGATCTCCATCTTCGGCAGCGGCAGCACCGCGGCGCCGGCCGCACCGATCGCCAGGCCCTCTTCGGTGCCCGGCTGCACCGCCATCACCGGCGGCAGGTCGCCGTACTCTTCGAGCACGCGCGACAGCGCGCCGATCTTCAGGAAATCGGTGCGGGTGTCGACCACGCACAGCAGCGGGCGCTGCAGCTTGCTGCCGCTGCGCGAGCGCTGCACCACGCCGAGGCTCGCGTTGCTGCCGATGCCGCTGCCGGCCGCGCCGAAATCGACCGCGGCGTCCAGCACCGGCATCGACGGGTTCGGCGGGATCGTCACGTCGGGCCGGCCGGGATGGGCCACGCTCGACATCAGCATCGGCACGTCGGCCAGTTCGCCGATCTCGCTGCGCAGCTCGCCGGCGGTCTGGTCGACCGTCTCGGCCGCGATCGCGTCCTTGCCCGACAGGAAGGCCGCGAGGAACAGCCGGTTGCACAGCCGGTTGATGCGGCGCGGCACGCCGCCGGTCCAGCGGTGGATCGCATCGAACGCGTCGTCGCTGAACGACGGCGAATCCTTCCAGCCGACGCGGTGCAGCCGGTGCTCGATGTAGGCGCGCGTCTCGGTCTGGTCGAGCGGGCCGAGGTGGCACGACGCGATCACGCGCTGGCGAAGCTGCTCCATCGACTTCGATTGCAGCAGCGTGCGCAGCTCGGGCTGGCCGATCAGGAAGCTCTGCAGCAGCGCATGGTTGCCGAGCTGGAAGTTCGACAGCATGCGCAGCTCTTCGACCGCCTCGTGCTTCAGGTTCTGTGCCTCGTCGACGATCAGCAGCGCGCGCCGGCCCTTCGCGGCCAGCGCGGTCAGGAAGCCTTCGAGGCTCGCGATCAGGTGCGCCTTCGACGCCCCGGCGGTCGGCACGCCGTAGGCGGTCAGGATGGCGCGCAGCAGGTCGCCCGATTCGAGCTGGGTGCTGACCACCTGCGCCGCCACGACGTTGTCGGCGTCCAGCCCTTCGAGCAGCGTGCGCACCAGCGTGGTCTTGCCCGCGCCGATCTCGCCGGTGACGATGATGAAGCCCTCGCCCTGGTGCACGCCGAACTTCAGGTAGGCCAGCGCATTGCTGTGGCCGCGGCTGTCGAAATAGAACGCCGGGTCCGGGTTCAGCTGGAAGGGTGGGCCGCTGAGGCCGAAATGGGACTCGTACATGGGAGGTTTAAAACTTGTAGCGCAGCCCGGCGTAGATGGCCGTCTCGCCGTCGAGATCGACCGAGGTCAGCGTCGTGCTGTTGGATTTGACGGTGAGACGGCGCGCGCCGACGGTGGCCGTGGTGTGCGGCGACAGCGTGCGCGAGCCCTCGACGCGCAGCGAATACTGCGTCGTGTAGCGGCCGAGGTTGGTGCCGCCCAGCCCTTCGATGCGCGAGCCGTCGCCGATCACCGTCAGCGTGGTCAGCGGCCCGAGCTTGTAGTCCCAGCCGAGCGACGCCGATTTCTGCTCGGTGTCGTACGACGGGTCGGGGATGTTGGTCTGGCCGGCCATCTGCAGCGCCTGCTGCTTCAGGTAGCCGACCTGCAGGTAGATGCGGTTGCGCCGGCCTTGCAACGCGGCCTGGAAGCCGGCGCTCTCGCGCAGCTGCGCCACCACCGAATACAGTGCGGCCGGGTTGATGCCGCCGCCCACCGGCACCGGCGACGCGCTGCCGGGCGGCAGCACGCTGTTGTCCGGGATGCCCTGGCTCGACACCGTGCGGCTGGCCTGCAGGCCGATCGTCGTGGTCGCCGAGTTGTGGGCGTAGACGGCGTCCCAGCCGTTGCCGAAGTAGCGGTGCTCGACCGTCACGCGCAGGTTGCTGCGCTCGTCGGGCCGCCAGGTCACGCGGCCGCCGTACAGCGTGTCGGTCGGCGTGTCCGCCAGCAGCGAGGTCTTCTCGCGCCCGCCGACGATGCCCAGCACCAGCTGCGGCTGCGGTTGCCAGTTCAGCCACAGCCGCGCCTCGCGCGTGCTGAGCGTCTGGCCCTGCGTGAAGTCGTCGCTCTCGTCGTGCGCCTTGATTTCGATCTGCAGCCCGAAGCTGCGCGGCGCGCGCTCGTACGAAACGATCTTGTCCAGGCCCTTGGTGGTTCGGGTCTGCTTGGTCAGGAAGTCGGTGATCCGCGCATGCGTGTAGTCGACGCGCGCCAGCATCGAATCGAGCTCGTTGAAGCGGTGCATCAGGTACGGGCTCAGCTCGTAGCGGCGGCGCGGCTCCAGCTTGTACGAGGTGGCGGCTTCCGGGCGCGTCGCGTACGGGTCGTCGAAGGTCGGGTCGATGCGGTACCAGGCGTCGAAGTAGGCCCAGTCCTCGACCAGCTTCGACGCGAGGTCGACGCGGGCGCGCGGCAGCAGCCGCGCCGGCTGGCTGTCGTTCAGGTAGCTCAGCCCGCTGACGGCCGCATTGCCGCTCAGCGTGATGCGCGGACCGCGACGCTCGAACACCACCGACGGCTGCACCTCGAGCACCGTGTCGCTCTGCTTGACGCCGAGGTCGGGCGTCGCGTTGTCGGTGTGGACCAGCCGCGAATCGATCGCGAACTGCACGCGCGTGGCCGGCGGCGGGCCGGCCGGGGCCGACGCCGCGGCGGCGGCCGACGGCGCCGAGATGCTGCCGAACGCGCCGGTGCCGGCCGGTGCGGCGGTGGCGGCCGTGCCCGGCGTGCCGGGTGCCACCACCGGTGCGCCGGCGTACTGCCCCCACGCGCCGAACGCGCAGCCCAGCAGCGGCGCTGCCAGCAGGGCACGGGCGGGGCCGGTGGGGCCGGTGGGGCGGAGGATCCGTCGGCTGGCGCGCACGTCGTTCAAGTCCGGCGGTATTGAGGGTAGCGTTCGTAGCCGGCCGACGCACGCTGGCTGGTGGCCTTGTTCAGCACGCACCACACGGTCTCGCAGGCCTCGACATCGGCGAACGCGCGCGCGACCGAACTCTGCGCGGTCTTCTGCGCCTGCACCACCATCAGCACCTGGCCCATGCGGGCGGCCAGCACGCGCGATTCGCTGGTGGCCAGCAGCGGCGGGCCGTCGAAGATCACGATGCGGTCCGAGTAGCGATCGGCCAGGTCGGCCAGCAGCCGTTCCATCGCGACGCTGGCCAGCAGCTCGGTCGACTGGTCGGTCGGACGGCCGGCCGGCAGCAGCGACAGCTTCGGGATGTTGGTGCGCATCAGCACCTCGGACAGGTCGAGCGACGGCTTGGTCAGCACGTCCAGCATGCCGAGTTCGGCCTCGACGCCCAGGCGCGACATCACCGACGGCCGCACCACGTCGGCATCGACCAGCAGCACCGAATGGTCGACCTCCATCGCGATGCTCATCGCGAGGTTGATCGCGTTGTAGGTCTTGCCCTCGCCCGGCAGCGCGCTGGTCACGAAGATCAGGTTGCCGCCGGCCTTGCCGGCCTCGCGGGCCGCCTGCGCATGCTCGATGATCGGCCGCTTGACGGCGCGCAGCTCCTCGGCGAGGCCCATGCGCGGATCGTCCGGCGTCAGGTAACCTTCGGCCGCGAGGCGGCGCAGGTCGATCTGCACCTCGCGCGAGCGGGCGTTGGTCGGCGCGCGGTCGGCGCGCGTCGGCCGGGCGACGGTGCGCGGCGCGAGCTCGATGGGTTCGGCGACCGGGGTGCGTGCAGCCGGTGCCTGCGGCGCGAGGCCGGCCGGCAGCGTCGCGGTGCCGGCGCCAGTGACAGGACCGAAGCCGGGCTCGGTGGCGTTCGGCGCCCAGCTCGGCACGTCGATGCCGGCGCGGCGCAGTTCCTCGAGGCGACGGGTGGCTTGTTCGATGATGCTCATGATGAGGCAGTGATCCGGGTTTCAATCGACCAGTTCGACCCGGCTGACCCACGCGGCGCAAGCCGCCGTGGCCATCCAGCGGACGCCGCGGAACCGCCTTCGCCGGGCCGCTGGCGGCGCCCCCTGGAGGGGGAGACGCCGAAGGCGTTTCGGGGGTGGTCCATGTCTAGTGGGGCTGGATGCCGCCGGCGAGCAGGACGATCCAGGTCACGTTCAGGGCCATGAACACCACCATCGCGCCGGACAGGCGGATGAGGTCGAAGCGCTGCGCGCGCTCGGCGGCCAGCGACAGATGGCGCGACACGGTACCCAGCACCGGGCGCTTCGCGAAGGCCTGCAGCGCCTCCTGCGTGTCGAAGGTCGGGTAGAGCTTGCCCATGCCGAACGCGGCCGCGCCGCCGGCGGCCAGCGCGAGGATCATCGCGACCACCGCGAGCACGGTGCGGTCCGGGAACGCGGCCTTGGCCGGCACGCGCGGCGGCTCGACGAGGCGGTACTCGGCCATGCTCTTCGACTGGTCGATCTTCAGGCCGAGCGACGCCGCCTCGCGGCGCGACACCAGCATGTCGTACTGCTTGCGCATGATGTCGTAGTCGCGGTTCAGCTGTGCCAGTTCGGCCTCGGCCTGCGGCACGCGGCTCGCGGTGGCCTTGACCTGGTCGAGGCGCTCCTGCTGGCCGCCGAGCTGGCTGCGCAGCGACGCGACATTGGCTTCGGCCTCGGCCAGCGCAATGCGCAGGCGCTGGTACACCGGGTTCGACGACGCGACGCGGCCGCCGTTCTTGGCCGCCGCCTTCGCGCGCTCGGCCTCCTGCTGGCGCTTCTGCGCCTCCAGCTGGCCGATCATCCGGCGCGCCGCGACCACGTCGGGGTGCGCATCGGTGTAGCGGCGCAGCAGGTCGTCGAGCGAGCGGCGTTGCGCATCCAGGCGCGAATCGATCTCGGTCTGCATCGCCATCGGCACCGCCGGCGTCGGGGCATCGACAGCCACGTTCGGCTCTTCGTTCGACAGCTCTCGCTTCAAGGCATCGCGCGACTGCTCGGCGGCGGCCAACGTCATGCGCAGCTTGCCGACTTCGTCGGTCAGCGCCGACATGCGGGCGAAGTAGTCCTGGCCCGACACGCCGGAGACGCCGAAGTTGCGCAGCTTGAAGTCCTTCACGCGGTTCTCTGCCTCGACCAGCTTGACCTCGTAGGCCTTGATCTGCTCGTCGATGAAGCGGCTCGCGTCCTGCGAGTCGCGCTGCTTCGAGTCGTTGCCGGAATCGATGAACAGGTTGACCAGCCCGTCGACCACCGCCTTCGCGCGGTTCGGGTCGCCGTCGCGGTAGCTGATCAGGTACAGGTTGCCGCCGCTGTGCTCGATCTTGATGCGCGCGCTCAGGCGGTCGATCGCCTGTTCGCGCTTCAGGTCGGTCAGCGTGCCCAGGCCGACGCCCGGGTCGCTCATCAGGCGCTCGATGTTCGGGCGCGACAGCAGCGTCTTCGCGAGCATGCGCACCTGCTGGTCGAGATCGGGCTGGAACGCGAGGCCGGCCA
The DNA here is from genome assembly GCF_012275445.1 of Rhizobacter sp. SG703. GTDB lineage: Bacteria > Pseudomonadota > Gammaproteobacteria > Burkholderiales > Burkholderiaceae_C > Rhizobacter. The sequence goes on from NZ_JAAZQK010000007.1 coordinate 420,896, forward strand.
TCAGCGGCTTCAGCACCGACTGGGTGTCGACGAACAGCTTCGCGGTGGCTTCGTAGCGGTTGGGGATCACCCACACCAGCAGCGCCAGAACGACGGCGGTGGCCCAGGCGACGGCCACCGCCAGCCAGCGGCGCTGCCAGATCGTGCGCAGCACGATCGAGATCTGACGGGTCAACTCATTCATCTTGAAGCTTCTGGAGGGGCCGGCGACCTGCGGGGCCGGGCGTCGGCGGAATGGCCCCGGTCGGAACCGGATCGATCAGAACCAGCTCTGCGGCACGATGATCACGTCGCCGGGCTTGACGTCGACGTTGGCCGAGATGTCGCCGCGCTTGATCAGGTCCTTCAGCCGCACGCTGTACTGCTTGCCCTGCTCGGTGCCACGCACCAGCACGGCGGCATTGCCGTCGGCGAACTCGGTCAGGCCGCCGGCCTGGATCATCACGTCGAGCAGTGTCATGTTCTGGCGGTACGGCACCGACTGCGGGCGGGTCGCCTCGCCGATGATGCGGATCTGCTCCGAGAACGAGCCCTGGAAGTTGTTGACGACGACGGTCACGACTGGGTCGCGGATGTACTTGCCGAGCTTGGCCTCGATGTCGCGCGCCAGGTCGGCCGGGCTGCGGCCGGCCGCGAGCACGTCCTCGACCAGCGGGGTCGAGATGCGCCCGTCGGGCCGCACGGTGACGGTGGACGACAGATCGGCATTGCGCCACACGACGATGTTGATGCTGTCCAGCGCACCGATCAGGTAGCGGTGGTCCGGCGTCTCGGCCACCTTCGGCGCCGGCGGCAGGCCGCTCAGGCTGCCGCAGCCCGCGAGCACCAGGCCGATTGCGGCGGCAGCGGCCCATCCCGACAGTTTCTTGAGGTTCATTCTCGGATTCCCTTGTTGTTTCGGCGCTGCGGGGCTCAGTGAGCACCTTCGCGGAAGAGGACCACGCTGACGGTCTCGATCAGCACCAGCAGGTCCAGCACCAGCGAGTTGTTCTTCACGTAGTACAGGTCGAACTGGTGCTTGCGGCGCGCGTCGTCGACCGACGCGCCGTAGCTGTAGCGCACCTGGGCCCAGCCGGTCACGCCCGGCTTGATGCTGTGGCGCACGTCGTAGAACGGGATCTGTTCCTTCAGCTGCTTGACGAAGCTCGGGCGCTCCGGGCGCGGGCCGACCATGCTCATCTCGCCGCGCAGCACCGACAGCAGCTGCGGCAGTTCGTCGATGCGGGTCTTGCGCATGAAGGCGCCGACGCGCGTCACGCGCGAATCGTTCTTGGTGGCCCAGACCGCGACGCCGTCCTTCTCGGCATCGGTGCGCATGCTGCGGAACTTCATGCACATGAACGACTTGCCGCCGAGGCCGACGCGCTCCTGCTTGTAGATGATCGGGCCGCGCCCTTCGAGGCGGATCGCCAGCACCGCCAGCAGCATCACCGGCGACGCGATCAGCAGCAGGAACGACGAGCTCGCGATGTCGAACATGCGCTTCAGCGCCATGCGCAGGCGGCCCTGCACGAAGCCCTGGCCGTAGACCAGCCAGCTGGCCTTCAGGCTGTCGATCGGCACCTCGGACTTGGCGCGCTCGTAGAAGCCGGCGAGGTCGACGATGGGCACGCCGCGGATGCGGCAGGCGAGCAGCTGGTCCATCGGGACGCCGCCGCCGCGTTGTTCGCGCACCGCGACGATCACCTCGTCGATCTGGTGGTCGCGCACGATGTCCTCGATCGACAGCTCGCGCGAGAACACGCGGTGGCCGCGCAGGCTCGCGACCTGCAGACCGGAGGCGGCGTCGGATTCGGTCGGGAAGAAGCCGGCGACGTTGCGGCGCAGGCGCTTCATCGTCATCAGGTCGCTGGCGACGCTCTGCGCTTCGGCGCCATTGCCGACGATCAGCACCTTCGGGATGGTGGCCATGCGGCTCATCAGGTACATCGCGCCGCGCACCAGCACCAGGCCGACCAGCAGGTACAGCACGGCCGAGGTCATGATCTGCACCGCATAGCCGCCGTTGGCCATGCTGTCGAGCACCAGGTAGGTCACGTAGGCGCCGACGACCAGCGCGGCCAGCGTGCGGCGCAGCATCGCGGCGAAGCCGATCGGGGTCGGGCGGTACAAGCCGGCGAAGGCGTACAGCAGCGACATCACCATCGCGAAGCCGCTGGCGAACAGGAACAGGTGGGGGACCGTCAGGCCGGCCGGCGCGTCCTGCACGCCGGGCAGGATGTGGACCGACGAGGCGGCCAGCACGATGGCGAAGAAGCACAGCAGTCCGTCGGCGATCATCCCGAACAGGGTGGCCACCGAGACATGCAACTGAAACACCTTCAACATGACGCTCATCCTTCAGAACTGCCTCCCGGGGGGTGCCGCCGATCTCTTCGGCGTGCTGCGCGGGACGCAAGCAGATGGCGCGGATTGTCAGTACAGGTGGACCGGCCCCCAATCCTCTAAACGGGGGCCCACCCCCGTGAACAGGGGGGCGGCAGCGAGCGTCAGCTCAACATTTGATGCCGACGTGCAACGCGACGATGCCGGCGCTGAGGTTGTGCACGTCGACGTGGCCGAAACCGGCGGTCTTCATCATCGCCTTCAGCGTCTGCTGGTCGGGATGCATGCGGATCGATTCGGCGAGGTAGCGGTAGCTGTCGGCATCGCCGGCCACCAGCTTGCCGATCTGCGGCAGCGCCTTGAACGAATACCAGTCGTAGAACTTCTCCAGCGGCTTGGCCACCTTCGAGAACTCCAGCACCAGCAGCCGGCCGCCCGGGCGCAGCACGCGGCACATCTCGGCCAGCGCGCGGTCCTTGTGGGTCATGTTGCGCAGCCCGAACGCGACGCTGACGAGATCGAAGCGATCGCTCACAAACGGCAGCTGCTCGGCATCGCAGATCGCGGTCGGCAGCACCAGGCCCTGGTCGAGCATGCGGTCGCGGCCGTGGCGCAGCATCGCCTCGTTGATGTCGGTGTGCACCACCGTGCCGCGCTCGCCGACCTTCTTCGCGAACGCGCCGGCCAGGTCGCCGGTGCCGCCGGCGATGTCGAGCACCGCATCGCCTTCGCGCAGGTTCGCGACGGCCACCGTGTAGGCCTTCCAGGCCCGGTGCATGCCCATCGACAGCACGTCGTTCATCAGGTCGTACTTGGACGCGACCGAGTCGAACACGCCGCGCACGCGCTCGGCCTTGCGGGTCTCGTCGACGGTCTCGAAGCCGAAATGGGTGTTGCTCATGGGGGTCAGTCCGTCCGTCGCAGTCAATGGTGGTGGCCGCAGGCCGACGCGGTCTTGTCGGGCATCGGCGTGTCGCGCGTGGCACCGGCGGCCTGCAGCCGCGCCTCGTACTGCTGCCACAGCTCGGCCTCCTGCGAGCCGAGGAAGTAGAGGTAGTCCCACGAGAAGATGCCGGTCTGGTGGCCATCAGAGAAGGTCGGCTGCACCGCGTAGTTGCCGACCGGTTCGAGCGCCGTGAGCGTCACGTCGCGCTTGCCGGTCTGCAGCGTCTCCTGGCCCGGGCCGTGGCCCTTGACCTCGGCCGACGGCGAGTAGACCCGCATCAGCTCGAACGGGATGCGGAAGCTGCGGCCGTCGGCAAAGGCCACCTCGAGCACGCGCGATTGCTCGTGCACCGTGATCGCGGTGGGTTGCGGGGTCTGGGCAGTGAGGCCGGCCATGGGGAATCCGAGTGTAGGAGGGTTCAGGCGCCGGCCGACAGCGCGGCGGCCACGCGTTCGTCGAGGCCGGCGAGCTCGGCGGCCAGGCGCTCGGCGGCGGGCGGCTGCACCTCGCGCTGGCGGGTGCCCCAGATGGGTTGCGGGAAGTGGCTGTCCCAGTCGAAGCGCGCGATGACGTGCCAGTGCAGGTGCGGTACCAAGTTGCCCAGCGCCGCAAGGTTGACCTTGGTCGGCGCGAGCGCGTCGCGCAGCACGCGTTCGACGGTGGCGACCAGCGTCATCGCATGGGCGCGGGCGGCGGCGTCGAGGTCGGAGAACTCGGCCACGTGCTGGCGCGAGACGACGCGGTAGAAGCCGGGGAAGGCGGCATCGGCGATGCGGATCACGCGCCAGGCATCGTCCTGCCAGACCAGCGCGCCGCCGCTGTTGCGGCACAGCTCGCAGCCGGCGGCGGGTTGGTCGGGTCGCAGGAAGTCGGTGAGCATCGGCGCATTATCGGCGGGCCGATAACATCCAGGCTTCCTCTAGAGAACGAGACATGCCGTGATGACTTCTGCGCTGACACGCCGCCACTTCAACATCGCCCTCGCCGGGGCGCTGACCGCGGCCGGCCCGGCCCGTGCCGACGTCTGGCCCTCGAAGCCGATCCGCTGGGTCGTGGCCTATCCGGCCGGCGGCGGCTCGGATTTCCTCGCGCGGCAGCTCGCGCCGCAGCTGGGCAAGCAGCTCGGCCAGACGATCATCATCGACAACCGCCCCGGTGCCGCCGGCATGATCGGCACCGACAACGCGGCCAAGTCGCCGCCGGACGGCTACACCATCGTCACCGGCGACAACGGCGCGATGGTCTTCAATTCGGCGATGTACAAGAAGGTGCCGTACGAGCCGAAGGACCTGTCGCCGGTCGGCTTCATGGCGCGCTTCCCGCTGATCCTGGCGGTGAACCCGAACGCCGGCTTCGCGAGCGCGCAGCAGCTGCTCGACACGATCAAGAAGAACCCCGGCAAGTACAGCTACGCGTCGCCCGGCATCGGCAGCCCGCACCACCTGGCGATGGAGCTGCTGAAGGACCGCACCGGCAGCTTCGTCGTGCACGTGCCGTACCGCGGCACGGCGCTCGCGGTGCAGGACGTGATCTCCGGCCAGGTGCCGATGATGGTGCTGGACACCGCAGCCGGGCTGCCGCAGATCAGGGGCGGCAAGGTGAAGGCGCTGGCGGTGATGTCGAAGAAGCGCATCGCCTCGCTGCCCGATGTGCCGACGCTCGACGAGCTGGGCATCAAGGATTTCGAGGTGACCGCGTGGCAGGGCCTGTTCGTGCCGCACGGCACGCCGGCCGAGATCGTCGCGCGGCTGACGCAGGAGATGCACAAGGCGATCGCGACGCCGGAGGTGAAGGCGCGGCTGGAGGAGTTCGGCCTGGAGGTCGCGCCGACCGACGGGCCGGCGCTGGCACGCTTCGTCCAGCAGGAGACGACGTTCTGGCATGCGCTGATCAAGGAGCGCAAGCTCAGCGCTGACTGAAACGCCGGCAACCACCGTTCGGGCTGAGCCTGTCGAAGCCGGCAAATCACGCGGGCGGTTCGACAAGCTCAACGCGAACGGGGGGCATCGGTTCCCATCGCAGGCTTCGACAGGCTCAGCCCGAACGGGAGTGGGTCACCAGCGCCCGGGCCCGGAGTGCGCGCACCTACACCAGCACGCGCTCGATCCCGCCGTCGTTCGCCATCTCCACGTACGCCGGCATCCAGTCCGCGCCGAGGATCTTGTTGGCCATCTCGACGACGATGTAGTCCGCTTCCAGCAGCCCGTTCTGCAGGTCGTTGCCGTAGCGCGACAGCCCCTGCAGGCAGCTCGGGCACGAGGTCAGGATCTTCACCGGCCCCTCGGCTGCCACGCCGGTCGCGCGCAGCTTGGCCTCGTCGCGGCGCAGTTCTTCTTCCTTGCGGAAACGCACCTGCGTCGAAATGTCGGGCCGCGTGACGCCCAGCGTGCCGCTCTCGCCGCAGCAGCGCTCGCTCTTCAGCACGCTCTCCGGCCGGTCCCCGCCGACCAGCGCCTTCACCGTCTTCATCGGCTCCTGCAGCTTCATCGGCGAGTGGCAGGGGTCGTGGTACAGGTAGCCGGCGCCCTGCGTCGCATCGAGCGTGATGCCCTTCTCCAGCAGGTACTCGTGGATGTCGATGATCCGGCAGCCGGGGAAGATCTTGTCGAACTGGTAGCCCTGCAGCTGGTCGTAGCAGGTGCCGCAGCTCACCACCACCGTCTTGATGTCGAGGTAGTTCAGCGTGTTGGCCACGCGGTGGAACAGCACCCGGTTGTCGGTGATGATCTTGTCGGCCTTGTCGAACTGCCCCGAACCGCGCTGCGGGTAGCCGCAGCACAGGTAGCCCGGCGGCAGCACCGTCTGCACGCCGGCATGCCACAGCATCGCCTGCGTCGCGAGGCCCACCTGCGAGAACAGCCGTTCCGAGCCGCAGCCCGGGAAATAGAACACCGCCTCGGTCTCGGCAGTGGTCGCCTTCGGGTTGCGGATGATCGGGACGTAGTTCTTGTCCTCGATGTCCAGCAGCGCCCGCGCGGTCTTCTTCGGCAGCCCGCCCGGCAGCTTCTTGTTGATGAAGTGGATCACCTGCTCCTTGATCGGCGCGGTGCCCACCGTCGAGCGCGGCGCGGCGGTCTGCTTCTTCGCGAGGCCGCGCAGCAGGTTGTTGGCCGCGCGCTGCGCCCTGAAGCCCACGTCGACCATCGCGCCGCGCAGCAGCTTGATGGTCTCCGGGTTGGTGGCGTTGAGCATCATCATCGCCATCTTGTTGCCGGGGCGGAAGCTCTTCTTGCCCATCTTGCGCAGCAGGTTGCGCATGTTCATCGACACGTCGCCGAAGTCGATCTTCACCGGGCACGGGCTCAGGCACTTGTGGCACACCGTGCAGTGGTCGGCCACGTCCTCGAACTCCTCCCAGTGCTTGATGCTGACGCCGCGGCGCGTCTGCTCCTCGTACAGGAAGGCCTCGACCAGCAGCGAGGTCGCGAGGATCTTGTTGCGCGGGCTGTACAGCAGGTTGGCGCGCGGCACATGCGTCGCGCACACCGGCTTGCACTTGCCGCAGCGCAGGCAGTCCTTGACCGACGCGGCGATCTCGCCGATGTCGCTCTGCTGCATGATCAGCGACTCGTGCCCCATCAGCCCGAAGCTCGGCGTGTAGGCGTTGGTCAGGTCGGCCTTCAGGCGCACGCCGCCGAAGCTCGCGTCGCGCAGCAGCTTGCCCTTGTTGAAGCGGCCCTCGGGGTCGACGCGCTGCTTGTACGCGGTGAAACCGGCCAGTTCGTCGTCGGTCAGGAACTCGAGCTTGGTGATGCCGATGCCGTGCTCGCCGGAGATCACGCCGTCGAGCGAGCGCGCCAGCTTCATGATGCGCGCCACCGCCTCGTGCGCCGTCTGCAGCATCTCGTAGTTGTCGCTGTTGACGGGGATGTTGGTGTGCACGTTGCCGTCGCCGGCATGCATGTGCAGCGCCACCCACACCCGGCCGCGCAGCACGTCCGCATGGATCTTCTGGCAGGCGTCGACGATCGGCGACAGCGTGGCCCCGGCAAAGATGCCCTGCAGCGGCGTGCGGATCTGCGCCTTCCACGACGCGCGCAGCGTGTGGTCCTGCAGGTCGTCGAACAGGGTGACCCCGCGGTCGGGCTGCACCTGATCGAGGTTCGACAGCCAGTGCGACCACAGCGCGCGCACCTCGCGCAGCAGCACCAGCGCCTGCTGCACCCGGTCTTCGAGCAGTTCGGCCGATGCGATCTGGTTCGCGTCGTCGCTCTTGCCGAGCGGCAGCTGCCCGGCGACGAAGAAGCCTTCGAGGGCGTCGACCAGCGCCAGCTTGTTGCGCAGGCTCAGCTCGATGTTGATGCGCTCGATGCCGTTGGTGTACTCGCCCATGCGCGGCAGCGGGATCACGACGTCTTCGTTGACCTTGAACGCATTGGTGTGCCGGCTGATCGCCGCGGTGCGCTTGCGGTCGAGCCAGAACTTCTTGCGCGCCTCGGCGCTGACCGCGACGAAGCCTTCGCCGGCGCGGCCGTTGGCCAGCCGCACCACCTCGCTGGTGGCGCGTGCCACCGCGTCGGGGTCTTCGCCGGCGATGTCGCCGACCAGCACCATCTTCGGCAGGCCGCCGCGCTTGCTCTTGGTCGCGTAGCCCACCGCCTTCAGGTAGCGGTCGTCCAGGTGCTCCAGCCCGGCCAGGATCGCGCCGCCGGGCTTCTTCGCTTCAGCGAACATGAAGTCCTTGATCTCGACGATAGCCGGCACCGCGTCCTTCGCGTTGCCGAAGAACTCCAGGCACACCGTGCGGGTGTGTGCCGGCATCTTGTGCACCACCCAGCGCGCACTGGTGATCAGGCCGTCGCAGCCTTCCTTCTGGATACCGGGCAGCCCGGCCAGGAACTTGTCGGTGACGTCCTTGCCCAGGCCTTCCTTGCGGAAGGTGCGGCCCGGCACGTCGAGCCGTTCGGTGCGTTCCAGGACCTTGCCGCTGGCGTCGAAGTACTTCAGTTCGAAGCGGGCGACGTCGACGTCGTGGATCTTGCCCATGTTGTGGTCGAGCCGCACCACCTCCAGCCACTTCGCGTCGGGCGTGACCATGCGCCACGAGGCCAGGTTGTCGAGCGCGGTGCCCCACAGCACGGCCTTCTTGCCGCCGGCGTTCATCGCGATGTTGCCGCCGACGCACGAGGCCTCGGCCGAAGTCGGGTCGACCGCGAACACGAAGCCGGCGCGTTCGGCCGCATCGGCCACGCGCTGCGTGACGACGCCGGCCTCGGTCCAGATGGTGGCGACGTCGCGGTCCATGCCGGGCAGGCGCAGGTGCTCCACCTCGGTCATCGCCTCGAGCTTCTCGGTGTTGATGACCGCGCTGTTCCAGGTCAGCGGCACCGCGCCGCCGGTGTAGCCGGTGCCGCCGCCGCGCGGGATGATCGTCAGCCCGAGTTCGATGCAGGCCTTCACCAGTGCCGCCATCTCGGCTTCGGTGTCGGGCGTCAGCACGACGAACGGGTATTCGACGCGCCAGTCGGTCGCGTCGGTCACGTGCGAAACGCGCGACAGCCCGTCGTATTTGACGTTGTCCTTCGCGGTGTGGCGGCCGAGCGCGCGGGTGGCCTTGCGGCGCAGCGCGTCCATCGCGTCGAACTGGTCGGCGAACGATTGCACGGCCTTGTGCGCAGCGTCCAGCAGCTCGCCGACGGAGGCGTCGCGCTGCGCGTCGCCGTCGGGCGTGCGGCGGGCCTGCACCTCGCGCAAGCGGTGGTTCAGCGCCTCGATCAGCAGGCGGCGGCGGCGCGGGTTGTCGAGCAGGTCGTCCTGCAGGTAGGGGTTGCGCTGCACGACCCAGATGTCGCCGAGCACCTCGTAGAGCATGCGGGCCGAGCGGCCGGTCTGGCGTTCGTCGCGCAGGCGGTCCAGCAGCTCCCAGGCCCGCGACCCCAGGATCCGGATCACGATCTCGCGGTCGGAGAACGAGGTGTAGTTGTACGGAATCTCGCGCAGGCGGGGGGCCTGGTGCGCGGCGGTCGCCGCGGCGATCTGGTTCAACGGGATAGGTGCGTTCATGGGGGCCAGGCAGCCTGCTCGCCTGTGGGGCACTTGGTCGCAAATGGTACCTCAGTGCCCTTTTTCGCTCGCTTCGCAGGCGCAGGACGGCGGGCACTCCGGGGCGGGACTGTCCCCCGCCGGCAGACTGCCTCGCGGCAGTCCACCGGCTCCTCCTTTACGTCCCTCCCCGAAGCACCCGCCCTCCTGCGCCCGGGTTGCCTCGTACGAAGAGCGAGAAGAACTCGGTACACACGCCCTTCCCCCACCCACACGCTGCGGAACGCGCGCATGAGGAAACGTCTCGGCTCGAGGTGCTGGGGTGCCCGGGGGCGGGACGTAAAGGAGGAGCCCTCGGTCTGCCGGGAGGCAGAACGAGGGCGGGGGACAGTCCAGCCCCCGAGTACCCCAGCACCCCGAGCAAGCAAACGAAAGACCCAAGAGGGGTATTCCACAGTTGCCGCAGCCCCCCAACAACGACATAAACGGAGTGTCACAAACTCGTAGCACACTGCGCGGCTGGTCAAAAACCAACCCGTCATTTTCCGGAGAAGTACATGACAACGAAAAGATTCGCCGCCGTCGCCGCTGCCGGCTTCGCCGCACTGGCGCTCGCCGGCCCCGCCCAGGCCCAGGTCGAAGTGCAGTGGTGGCACTCGATGACCGGCGGACTGAACGAATGGGTCAACGACCTGGCCACGCAGTTCAACGCGAGCCAGAAGGACTACAAGGTCGTGCCGACCTTCAAGGGCAACTACGACGAGTCGATGACCGCCGCGGTCGCCGCCTTCCGCGCCGGCAACGCACCGCACATCCTGCAGGTGTTCGAGGTCGGTACCGCGACGATGATGTCGGCCAAGGGTGCCATCAAGCCGGTCGGCGAAGTGATGAAGCAGAGCGGCGTCGCCTTCGACCCGAAGGCCTACGTGCCGGCGGTGTCGGGCTACTACACCGCGCCGAACGGCGAGATGCTGTCGTTCCCGTTCAACAGCTCGACGACGATCTTCTACTACAACAAGGATGCCTTCAGGGCCGCCGGCCTCGACCCGAACAAGCCGCCGACCACCTGGCCCGAGGTGACGCTGGCCGCCGCGAAGCTGAAGGCCGCCGGCTCGAAGTGCCCGTACACCACCAGCTGGATGAGCTGGGTGCACCTGGAAAGCTTCTCGACCTGGCACAACACGCTGTTCGCGACGCAGAACAACGGCTTCGGCGGCCCGAGCGCCCGCCTCGCCTTCAACTCGCCGCTGCACCTGCGCCACTTCGAGAACCTGGCCAACATGTCCAAGCAGGGCCTGTTCGTCTACAAGGGCCGGGCGAGCGTCGCGGTGCCGTCGTTCGTGTCGGGCGAATGCGCGATGTTCACCGGCTCGTCCGGCTCGTACGCCGACGTCAGCAAGGGCGCGAAGTTCGCGTACGGCCTGGCCCCGCTGCCGTACTACCAGGACGTGCCCGGCGCGCCGCAGAACACCGCGATCGGCGGCGCCAGCCTGTGGGTGATGGCGGGCAAGAAGCCGGCCGAGTACAAGGGCGTCGCCGAGTTCTTCAAGTACCTGTCGAGTCCCGAAGTGCAGTCGGCCAGCCACAAGCGCACCGGCTACCTGCCGATCACGACCGCCGCCTACGAGCTGACCGACAAGTCGGGCTTCTACAAGGACAAGCCGGGCACCGACGTCGCGGTGACGCAGATGATCCGCAAGACCACCGACAAGTCGCGCGGCATCCGCCTCGGCAACTTCGTCCAGATCCGCACGATCATCGACGAGGAAACCGAGCAGATCTGGTCGGGCAAGAAGGACGCGAAGACGGCACTCGATGACGCGGTGAAGCGCGGCAACGAGCAGCTCGAACGCTTCGAGAAGCAGAACAAGGCACAGCTTTGACCCACCCCCGGAGGCGCTGACGCGCCTCCCCCTCAAGGGGGGCGCCCCCCAGTGGCCCGGCAAAGCCGGTTCCACGGGGGCTGCTTGATCAAACACGTACCATCGCCGCCTCATGGAAAAACGTGTTCGCTTTGACTCGCAGGTCTTGCCGTGGATGCTGGTCGCACCGCAACTGGCAATCTGCGCCGTGTTCTTCTTCTGGCCGGCCGCCCAGGCGTTGCTGCAATCGATGCAGGTGCAGGACAGCTTCGGCCTGTCGACCGAATGGGTCGGCCTGGAGAACTTCAAGACGCTGTTCGGCGATTCGGCCTACCTCGAATCCTTCAAGGTCACCGCGGTGTTCTCGCTGCTGGTGGCGGTGCTGGGCATCGCGCTGTCGCTGATGCTGGCGATCTTCGCCGACCGGGTGGTGCGCGGCGCGCTGTTCTACAAGACGATGCTGATCGTGCCGTACGCGGTGGCGCCGGCGGTCACCGGCGTGCTGTGGGTCTTCATGTTCTCGCCGTCGATCGGCGTCGTCGCGTACGGGCTGGACCGCCTGTTCGGCTTCGAATGGAACCACCTGCTGAACAGCACCCACGCGATGACGCTGATCGTCACCGCCGCGGTGTGGAAGCAGATCTCGTACAACTTCCTGTTCTTCCTGGCCGGGCTGCAGTCGATCCCGAAATCGCTGATCGAGGCCGCCGCGATCGACGGGGCGCGGCCGTGGCGGCGCTTCTGGACCATCCAGTTCCCGCTGCTGTCGCCGACCACCTTCTTCCTGCTGGTGATCAACATGGTGTACGCGTTCTTCGACACCTTCGCGATCATCGACGCCACCACCCACGGCGGCCCCGGCCGCGACAGCGCGATCCTGGTCTACAAGGTCTACCAGGACGGCTTCAAGGGCGGCGACCTCGGCGGCTCGGCCGCGCAGTCGACGGTGCTGATGCTGATCGTCGTCACGCTGACGGTGCTGCAATTCCGCTACGTCGAGAAGAAGGTGAACTATTGATGGCCCGCCATGGTTGAAAGACGCCCCGCCCTCGGCATCCTCGCCCACGCCGTGATGCTCCTCGGCGTGCTGATCGTCGCGTTCCCGCTGTACATCGCGTTCATCGCGTCGACGCACACCTCGCAGGCCATCCTGCAGGTGCCGATGCCGCTGTCGCCCGGCGGGCACTTCTGGGAGAACTACGCCGCGGCGCTGAACGGCCACGGCGGCGGTGCCGGCTCGAACGCGCCGGTCGCCCGCATGATGTGGGTCAGCCTGGTCACCGCGCTGGTGATCACCTTCGGCAAGATCGCGATCTCGCTGTTGTCGGCCTTCGCGCTGGTGTACTTCCGCTTCCCGCTGCGCGGGTTGGTGTTCTGGGCCATCTTCGTCACGCTGATGCTGCCGGTCGAGGTGCGCATCAGCCCGACCTACAAGGTGGTGTCCGACCTCGGCCTGCTGAACACCTATGCCGGCCTGACAGTGCCGCTGATCGCGTCGGCCACCGCGACCTTCCTGTTCCGGCAGTTCTTCCTGACCGTGCCGGACGAGCTGGTCGAGGCCGCCCGCATCGACGGCGCCGGCCCGATGCGCTTCTTCAAGGACATCCTGCTGCCGCTGTCGAAGACCTCGATCGCGGCACTGTTCGTGATCCAGTTCATCTACGGCTGGAACCAGTACCTGTGGCCGCTGATCGCCACCACCGGCGAGCAGATGTACCCGGTGGTGGTGGGCATCCGCATGATGATCGCCGGCGGCGACTCCGGCAACGAATGGAACATCGTGATGGCCACCGCGATCATGGCGATGCTGCCGCCGGCGGCCGTCGTGATCCTGATGCAGCGCTGGTTCGTCAAGGGCCTCGTCGATACCGAGAAGTAAAAAATCATGGCAGCCATTTCCCTGAAGAACGTCGTCAAGCGCTACGGCATCGGCCCGAAGGCCAACCAGGTGATCCACGGCGTCAATGCCGAGATCGGCGACGGCGAGTTCATCGTGATCGTCGGCCCGTCTGGCTGCGGCAAGAGCACGCTGTTGCGCATGGTCGCCGGGCTCGAAGAGGTCTCCGGCGGCGAGATCTCGATCGGCGGACGCGTCGTCAACGACGTCGAGCCTTCGGAACGCGACATCGCGATGGTGTTCCAGAACTACGCCCTCTACCCGCACATGAGCGTGTTCGACAACATGGCCTACGGGCTGAAGATCGCGAAAGTGCCGGTCGCCGACATCAAGACCCGCGTCGACAAGGCGGCGAAGATCCTCGAACTCGGCACGCTGCTGCAGCGCAAGCCGCGCGAGCTGTCGGGCGGCCAGCGCCAGCGCGTCGCGATGGGCCGCGCGATCGTGCGCCAGCCGCAGGTCTTCCTGTTCGACGAGCCGCTGTCCAACCTCGACGCGAAGCTGCGCGGCCAGACCCGCCTCGAGATCCGCAAGCTGCACGCCGAGCTCGGCGTCACCTCGCTGTTCGTCACGCACGACCAGGTCGAGGCGATGACGCTCGCGCAACGCATGATCGTGATGAACGCCGGCCACATGGAGCAGATCGGCTCGCCGGAAGAGGTGTATGCCCGCCCGGCCACCACCTTCGTCGCGAGCTTCATCGGCTCGCCGCCGATGAACCTGCTGACCGGCCGCGCGCACGGGTCGCGCTTCGCGTTCGGCGGCGTCGACCTGCCGCTGCCGGTCGCGGCGCCGCGCGACGGCGAGCTGATCCTCGGCGTGCGCCCGGAGCACCTGGGCCATGCGAGCGTCGCGCACGACGGCGGCTGGCCGCTCGCGATCGAGATGGTCGAGATGCTCGGCGCCGAGCGCCTGGTGCACGGCCGCATCGCCGACCACGGCTTCACGCTGCGCATCGACGGCACGCTCGCGCCGCCGGCCCCCGGCAGCACGCTGCACCTGAAGCCGTCGGCCGAGCACCTGCACTGGTTCGACGCGGCGAACGGCAAGCGGGTCGTGGCATGAGCGGGTCGAGCGCCGGGCCGCTCCCAAGCCGACCCGCCCTCCCCTCGGAGGAGTGGCCGACGTACCCGTCGGACGAGGGGTTGTCATGACCACCTGGCCGTATCCCTTGTGGGTCGCGCACCGCGGCGCCGGGCTGCTGGCCCCCGAGAACACGCTGGCCGCATTCCGGGTCGGCGCCGGCCACGGCTACCGCGCCTTCGAATGCGACGTGAAGCTGAGCGCCGACGGCGTGCCCTTCCTGCTGCATGACGCGACGCTGCAGCGCACGACGCCGGAGCGCGGCCGTGCATCCGACCGCTCCTGGGACCAGCTGTCGCGCCTCGACGCCGGCGGCTGGCACAGCCGCGGCTTCGCCGGCGAGCCGATCCCGAGCTTCGAGGCGATCGCCCGCTACTGCCTGCGCAACGGCTTCGCGCTGAACATCGAGATCAAGCCGACGCCGGGCGACGAGGCGGAGACCGGCCGCGTCGTCGCGCGCGAAGCGGCCCGGCTGTGGGCCGGCGAGGCGCTGAAGCCGCTGCTCAGCTCGTTCAAGCCCGATGCGCTGGCCGCCGCACGCGACAGCGCGGCCGAGCTGCCGCGGGCACTGCTGCTCGACAGCCTGCGCGACGGCTGGTTCGACGAGGCGCAATCGCTCGGCTGCGTTGCCGTGGTCACGCACTACGGGCTGATCGATGCCGCGGTGCTGGCACGCGTGCACGGCGCCGGGCTGCGCGCGCTGGTGTACACGGTGAACGACCCGGCCGAGGCGCGCCGGCTGGTGGGCCTCGGGATCGACGGGATCATCACCGATGCGGTGAACCGCTTTTCACCGGGCGTCGCCGTTCACGATTGAGCGTGATCCCGGGTTGTCGCCCGGGCGACGGACAGGTGTAGCCCGGGTGGCAACCCGGGGACCGTCCGTCACTCGCCGGCCGGCCGCACGTCGGCCTCCGCGCCCACCCAGTCCTCGACGTTCTCCAGCTTCGGCAGCTCGCGCACATTGCGGATCACCGGATGCCGCCCCGCCACCGCGGCCACCAGCAGCACCGAGGTGCCGGCGAACGCCAGCGACGCGCGCAAGCCGACGTGCTCGCCCAGCCAGCCGCCGATGAGCGCCCCGGGACCGGCCGGGATCAGGATCAGCCAGCGCATCGTCGCCGTCATGCGCCCGAGCAGCGGCTCGGGCGTCACCGCCTGCCGCAGCCCGAGGAAGTTGATGAAGATCAGCACCGCGCCGGCCGAGAAGCACAGCAGCATCGCCGCGAACGCCGCGATGCCCCAGGAATTGGCCGGCGCCACCGCCAGCACCAGCCAGCCGACGCCGCAGATCACGAAGCCCAGCACCAGGCACGGCCCCGGCCCGTAGCGCCGGCTGATGCGGTTGCCGTACACGCTCGCCAGGATGGTGCCGCCGCCCATCCCCATGTAGCTCAGCCCGACCGCCTGCTCGCTGAGACCCAGCGTGCGCGTGGCAAACAGGATCTGCACCACCAGCGCCGCGTGGTGGCACATCTGCCACAGGCCGACCGCGGCCGCCAGCGCGATCAGCAGGCGCTGGCTGCGCACGAAGCGCACGCCGGCCTGCAGGTCGCGCCAGAAGTGCGCATCGGCGCGCGGCCGACGGTGCTCGACGACGCGGATGCCGCGCAGGATGCCGGCCGACAGCAGCAGCAGCACCGCATCGACCAGCAGCGCGAGCGGCGCGCCCACCAGCTTGATCAGCGCGCCGGCCAGCCCCGGCCCGGCCACTTCGGCACCGGAGGTGGCCAACGCGTTCTTCGCATGCGCCTCGACCAGCCGCTCGCGCGCCACCACCTGCGTCAGCACGATCTGCGCGGCGGTGCCGGCGGTGGTGTAGACGGTGCCGATCACGAACGCCACGATGTACATCCACGGCATCGTCAGCCAGCCCATCCACCAGGCGAAGGGCACGCTCGCGACGATCGCCGCGAGGCTCGATTCGCCGAGGATGTAGACCGGCAGCTTGCGCACCCGGTCGAGCCAGACGCCGGCCGGCAGCGAGAACAGCACGAACGGCAGCGTCTCCATCATCGTCAGCAGCCCCATCTGCGTGGGCGACGCATGCAGCAGCACCGCGGCGGTCAGCGGCAGCGCGAGCATCGTGACCTGGCCGCCGAACGAGCTGATCAGGATCGAGGTCCAGAGCCGGCGGTAGGTGGCGTCGTGCAGCAGGTCGCCCGGGCGCAGCGAGAGCCGCGCCCGCCAGCGCCGGCGCCAGGCGGCCCAGCGGCCGGATCCCTCGGGCCAGCGCATCATCGTTTTCCTCCGTATTTCGTGCGGCATTGTTCTCAACGCAAGCCGCACAGTGTGCCGTGGTTCGATACCATCCGCAGACGACGGCAGCACACGCCGCACACATCGGGCAGCACATCACGGAGGTGCACGACATGGAAGGCTTGCAGATCCTTCACCTGGAGGACGACACGCTCGATGCGGAGCTCGTCCACCGCGAGGTGGCGCGGCTCGACATCCAGCCCCGCTGGGTGACCGTCAGCTCGAGCGAGCAGTTCTACGACGCGATCGAGAACACCCGCTTCGACGCGATCCTCTCCGACAACCGCGTGCCCGGCATCGAGGGCCTGCAGGCGCTCGAAGTGGCCCGGCAGCGCCGGCCCGGCATGCCGTTCATCTTCGTCAGCGGCAACACCGACCCGCGCTGGGCCGAGCACTGCCTGGAGGCCGGCGCCACCGACTACGTCCCGAAGGACCAGCTGTTCCGCCTGCCGAGCGCGCTGCGCCGGCTGCACGACGCGCGCGAGGCCGAGCGGCTGGCCGCGCTGACACGCGGGCGCGCGCTGCTGGTCGACCTGGTGAAGGAGCTGTCGCTCGCGCGCAGCGTCGACGCGATCGTGCGCATCGTGCGGCGCGGCGCGCGCGAGCTGAACCAGGCCGACGGCGCGACCCTCGTGATGCGCGAAGGCGACTTCTGCCACTACGTCGACGAAGACGCGATCGGCCCGCTGTGGAAGGGCGGCCGCTTCCCGCTCGACGCCTGCATCAGCGGGTGGGCGATGCTGAACCGGCAGGCGGTGGCCATCGCCGACATCTACCAGGACCCGCGCATCCCGCACGACGCCTACCGGCCCACCTTCGTGAAGAGCCTGGTGATGGTGCCGATCCGGGCCGAAGCGCCGATCGGCGCGATCGGCAACTACTGGGCCGACCCGCACGATGCGACGCCCGACGAGGTGCAGCTGATCCAGGCGCTGGCCGACTGCTGCTCGCTGGCGTTCGAGAACGTCGCGGTCTACGAGAACCTGGAGCGCCGCGTGCAGCAGCGCACCGCCGAACTGCAGGAGGCCAACAGCGAGCTCGAGGCCTTCACCTACTCGGTGTCGCACGACCTGCGCGCGCCGCTGCGGGCGGTGCAGGGCTACGGCGAGATGCTGCTGGCCGACACGGTGCCGCCGCTGCAGGGCCAGCCGCTGCTGTTCGCGCAGAACATCCTGGCCGCGTCGCAGCGCATGAACACGCTGATCGAAGACCTGCTCGGGCTGTCGAAGGTGACGCGTGCGCAGGTGCGGGTGCAGTCGGTGCACATCGGCGCGATGGCCCGCGACATCCTGGCCACGCTGCAGACCGCGTGGCCGCAGCGCAGCGTGCGCGTCGAGCTCGACCCGAGCCTGGTGGCCGACGGCGACGCCGGGCTGCTGCGGCTAGCGCTCGAGAACCTGTTGTCGAACGCCTGGAAATTCACCAGCAAGCGCGACGACGCAACGATCTCGTTCGGCGTCGAGGCGCAGAAAGACGGCCGCCTCGTCTACTGCGTGCGCGACAACGGCGCCGGCTTCGACATGGCCTACGTGCAGCAGCTGTTCGAGCCGTTCCGCCGGCTGCACCGCGAATCGGACTTCCCCGGCACCGGCGTGGGCCTGGCGATCGTGCGGCGCGTGATCCAGAAGCACGGCGGCGAGATCTGGGTCGCGGCCGAGAAGGACAAGGGCGCCAGCTTCTTCTTCACGCTGCCGGCGCGCCGCGCGGCGCGCTGACGGTCGGCCGTCAGCGCAAGCGCTCCTTCAGCAGCGCGTGCAGCCGCTGGCGCAGTTCGGGTGTCATCTCGCCGAGCGAGCCGCGGCGGTTCGGCGGGATGTGCGCCGCCGCGTCGCGCTGCGCATCGAACACGTAGTGCTCGAAGATCGCGCTCCAGCCGCGGCGCTCTTCGGCCGGCAGCGATTTCAGGCACAGCAGCGCATGCAGCAGGCTGTCGAGCGCCGACGGCACCGGGTCGTTCGCCGCCAGCGCGCCGCGCCACCAATAGTTCACCAGCATGTTGAAGCCGGCGAGCGATTCGACCTGGTGCCACCACAGCGCCGGGATCAGGATCGCATCGCCCGGCGCCAGTTCGGCCACCTGCGCGGCGGCCATCGCGTCGCGGAATTTCGGGAAGCGCTCGACATCCGGTGCCGCGAAGTTCACCAGGCTGATCGGCGTGCCGGTCGGGGCGTGGTCGAGCGGGCCGATGTACAGGTTGCCGATCTGCTCCGGCGGGAACAGCGTGAAGCGGCGCCGGCCGGCCACCACGCAGGCGATGTTGCTCGATTCGTCGAAGTGCGCCGGCGTCGTGATCGCATTGCCGAGCCAGAGGCGCGGCACGATGCGCCCGCCGAGCAGCGGCAGCGGGTTCTCGTCGACGAAGCCGGGCAGGCAGTCGGGAATCGGCGAGCTCTGCACCGCCACCGCCGGCGGGTTCGGGAACGCCGAGTAGCGCAGCACCTGCTCCAGCACCATCGACAGCGGCAGCTGGTTGCGCATGAAGTTGAAGCCGCTCATGTCGGCGTTGTAGAACAGGCGCCCGTGCTGGTCGGGCGGCGTCATCACCGCCTGCACCTGGCTGCCGTTGTCGTGGTCGGCCAGGTACTGCGCGAGTGCCAGCGGCGAGGCCAGGCCGTGGCGCACCGCCGGCCAGTGCCTGACGAGCCCGCGCAGGATGGTCGGGCGGGCGCTCGCGAGCACCTCGCGGCGCAGCGTCTCGTCGTCGAGGCCTGAGACCTCAGGGATCGGTGTGGTGGTGATCGGCTGGGACGGCATGGTCCGGCGAGGATAGCCGACGCAATGCCTCGCCCAGCGTCGCGACGACCGGTGCCCAGTCGCCGCGCCGGACCTGCCGGAACAAGCGCAGCGCGCCCGGGTACCACGGCGAATCGTCGCGCTCGGCGAACCAGCGCCAGTCGGTCATCTGGTGCGGCAGCAGCACCCAGCAGGGCTTGCCGAGCGCGCCGGCGAGGTGGGCGACCGCGGTGTCGACGCAGACCACCAGGTCGAGCGCCTGCACGATCGCGGCGGTGTCGGCGAAGCTGCCGATCTCGCCGCCCAGGTGCAGCGCGACCGGCGCGCGCGTGGCCTCGCCTTCGCCGGCGCCCTTCTGCAGGCTGATGAACTGCACGCCGGGCAGCGTGGCGAGCGGCGCCAGCAGGTCGATCGACGGCAGCGAGCGCTCGTCGTCGTTCTCGAAGCCGGGGTTGCCTTTCCAGACCAGGCCGACACGCAGCGGGGCCGGCAGGCCGGAAGCCGGCAGCGGGGCCGGCAGGCCGGAAGCCGGCAGCGGGGCCCGCATCCGCGCCTGCCAGCGGGCGACCGCGGCCGGCTCGGCCCGCAGGTACGACGGCGCGGCAGGCAGTGTGTCGGGCCGGACGCCGAGGTGTCGCGGCACGCTGGTCGCGGAGGTCCAGCAGTCCCATCGCGCCGGGGCCAGCGGGCCGTCCGACGACAGCACCTCGTCGACGCCGTCCAGCGTCGACAGCAGCGCCCGCAGCGGCGGCGGGCACAGCAGCGTGACCTGGCGCGCGCCGGCCCGCTTCAGCGTGGTGGCGAAGCGGCTGAACTGGATCATGTCGCCGTAGCCGCCTTCGAGCCCGACCAGCACGGCGCGGCCGTCCAGCGGCTCGCCCTTCCAGCGCGGGCAGGCGGCGCGCGCCGACAGGTCGCACTGCCAGCCGCGCCGCGCGTAATGCGCCCAGCCTTCGTCCCAGCGGCCGTCGCGCAGGCACAGGTAGGCCAGGTTGACGTGCGCGCCGGCGTGGTCGGGGGCCAGCGCGAGGGCGCGCCGGCAGCAGGCTTCGGCATCGGCGTGGCGGCCCAGTTGGACGAGCAGCACGCCGAGGTTGGACCAGGCCGGCGCCGAGTCGGCATCGAGTTCGATCGCCCGCCACGACGCGGCCAGCGCCTCGTCGAAACGCTTCAGGCGCGCCAGCAGCGCGCCGTGGTTCAGGTGGACGGTCGGCAGCGACGGCCGCAGCGAGCGCGCGCGGCGGTAGTGGCCGTCGGCTTCGTCGAGCCGGCCGGCGGCCTCGGCCAGCCAGCCGAGGTTGGCGTGGGCTTCGCCGAGCGCGGGGGACTGATCGACCGCATCGCGGAAGCAGGCCTCGGCCTGCGCGAAGTCGCGCGCGGCGAGGTGGTGGTTGCCTTCGTGAAACAGCTGGGTTGCAGCGTCCTGCATGGACACCATTGGAGCGCGCGCAAGCGTCCGGCAAACGGCGGAATCGCAGGGCGAAGGCCGGCTTGTTCGATCCGGTCAGTAGTGCGGCGGCAACTCGTCGCGCAAGCTGCGGAACGGCGCGGCGTCCTGGCCCGCGGCCTGGCTGCGCATCAGCGCCACCTGCGCAGCCAGCTGCTCGATCTGCTGCTGTTGGCGGGCCACCAGCGCGTTCAGCGTGTCCAGCAGGTCCTCGGTGAAGCTGGCCTTGATTTCGAGGGCGGTAAGGCGGAGGTCGGGGTCGTCGGGGGAGTGCATGCGGCATTGGAACCCAATGCCGCATGCCGGCAAGTGACTGCGTAGCTCAAGTCTTGGCCACCGCGTCATCGGCAGGGGCCAGCAGGCCGGACAACTCCTGCGCGACCAGGCCCACCTGTCCCGCGAGCATTCCGTCCGCCTGCAACGCCTGCAGGTCCGCCAGCAGTACCTGGTTCAGCTTCGCCCGCTGCCCGGCCTGCAGGTGACCGGCGCTCGCATCGAGCGCGGCCCCCACCTGCTTCCGCCAGGGCCCCGCCTGCTGCTGCTCGGCCCGCGCCAGCAGCTGGCCGATGCGCAGGTGGGAGCGCTGCAACGCCGGCGTCCAGCCGGCCTGGGCCCCCCGGTCCGCGACCTGCGCCCAGGCGCGCAGGTGCCTCAGTGCTGCCGAGTCGGCCTTCGCGGGTGCAAGCGTCCGGCTGAACTGGAGCATGCGCCGGTAGACGCCGTCGCCGCCGGCCTTGGGCCCTCGCTTGGCGAACGCCTCGTCCAGCACCTCCATGGAGCGCTGGAACGCGGCACGGTCGACGGCGAGGCCACCGTCCTGCCGCGCATTGAACAGGCATGCGGCGATCGTTTCATCGTCCGCCAGCGCACCGATGCCGTCGATGTGCTTCGCCTTTTTTTCGGCAGCCTCGAAGAACGGCTTGAAGACGCGCGGTTGGATGGCCTCCGACGCACGCGCCGGCGGTGCTGCCAGCAGGCCGCGGATCACCTTCTCGACCGCGTCCACCGCGCCGGCATCGTCGCCTGCATGCAGCTTCGCCAGCACGCCCTGCTCGAGCGCATCGGCGTCGAGGATGCCAAGCCCCAGGCTCAGCAGCATCTTCATCGGGAAGCTGAGCGGCTCGCCGTCTCGGAAGCCATCGACGATCTCGCGGGCCATCATCTCCCATGCCAGCATTTCGTTTCCACCTGAGCCGTAGGTGGTCTCCTTGACCCTGCTGAAGCCCACATCGCCGTTCACGAGCTTGCCCTTGCCGCGCGTGACCTTGAAGCCGTTCATGAAGGTGTCGCACAGCGCGTCGAAGTCGCGGGTGGCCTTCACGGCCTCGCCGCTGCGCTCGCCCTCCTTCTGCGCATGCGCTTCCTTCTGCCGCAGGTGCTGGCGGTAGTACATCAAACCCTGGAACGCGACGAACCCGACCCCGATCAGCGCCGCCCCGGCCTTGCCCGCCACCGCCGCCGTGCCGGCCGCGATGCCCATGCCGAGTGCGGGCCCCAACGCCGCGAACGAGACCGCCCCGCCGCTGGCCCGCAGGAACCCGCTCAGCACGCGCGTGAGGGCGATGGTCATCTCGGTGTCGGCGATGTCTTTCTTGCGCGCGCAATACAGCATCGTCGTCAGCAGGATCTCGCGATGCCGGAGACTCTTCGCCGCCTCGTTCTCGAGTTTCTCCAACTGGTCGAAGCGCCAGCGGAAGTGCTCCTTCGTCGCGCTGGCCCACAGGTGCTCGTCAAAGCCCTGCGGCATGTCGTGGAACATGCCTGCCAGCACGGACATCGGACCGCCGGAGCCGGCCATCATCATGTCGCCCATGAAGTAGAACGCCGCGCGGCCGATCGCGGTGAGGCCGAGCGGGACCGCTCCCAGGACGTCGCGCGTCCAGCCTGTCTTCGCCTGCTTCACGTCGTATGCGTTGCGCACGGCGTTCAGCTCAGCCGTCCGCAGCGCCCCCTGCTGATCCGGTCCCTCGCTGTCCAGGTGTTCGCGGATGGCCGCGGCCATCACCATCCCCCCCTCGGGCCAGGCGGCGAGGGCCGACCAGAACTCGAGCGACTGCATGCCGAGCTGGGCGTCCGGGCGCTCGCCCTTCATCCGGCTGCGCACCACCGCCTCGGCCGCCGCGAAGTTGAGAAGCACCTTGCATTTCGCCTGCTCGGTTGCCGACATCTTGGCCAGCGTCACGCCATCGATGGTGGCCGAATGCCAGGCCAGCGGAACGATGGCTGCGACCTCGGCCGCGCCCTGAACCAAGTAGCCCGCCGCGGCGCCACCGGCAGCCAAGTTGCCCAGCACCTTGGTGGTCCCGAGGATGGTGGTCACACCGTAGTTGTTGCGATGCTTGCGGGTCGTCAACACGTCCGCCGGTGCTTGCAGGTTGAAGGCGGAAGTTGCGCCGATCTCGATCCGTGCCATCTTGCGACGCACACAGGCACCGATCTTCTTCGACCGGTCCTGGCGCTTGTCGATGTGCGACTTTTTCGAGGTCCGTGTCAGCGTGCCACCCGCCGGGCCGAAATCGACAAGCCCGGCTTCGGTCATCTTCCTCGCTTGGCGGGCGACCAGCGGCGCGATGCGGTCGAGGATCCGCGCCGACAGCATCACGTGCTGCTCCAGGCTGTCGACGTACGCGGACGGAACACCTTCGCCGACGATGCTTTCTGCGTAGTTCTGGAAGGCGACCTGATCCAGCGTGCCGAAACGCTTCACCGGGGCCGGTTCGGCGCCCGCCGCGTAGGACTGGATGAATTCGGCATAGCTCGGGGCCTGCAGCCCGGTGGCCGGGCCGGACGGGACGGACACCGGTGTCGAGGCGCCTCCCGGAAGCGGCCGCGCGGTCGTGCGAGGCCCGACCGGGCGCGGCGTTCCAGGTTGAAGGCCGGCCTTCATACCGACACCTCGCGCTGGAACTCTGCCGTGCTGCCAGCGCCCGTCGCCAGGTCGATCGTCTGCAGGTCCGTCTCCAGCCGCGCAACCCACGACGGTATGTCCCAGGACAGCATTCGCCACAGCGCGCCTTCCGGCTCGACCGCATCGATCGCGACCTGGACGACCCCGACGATGTGGCCGCTCTTCGGGTGCAGACCGAGCGCAAGTTGCGTGCCGCCGGCGCGCCGCAGGTTCAGTTCGAGCAGCCGGCGCAGGACGGCCGGCTCGTCGCCATCGGGCATCGGCCCCAGGTCGATCACCAGCCGACAGCTGCCGTCCGGAGCGCAGCCGAGCAGGACGTCGGTGCCGGCCACGTTGACCCGCCCGCGGTGGATCAGGTCCGGCAGGTCGTCCAGATCCAGCTGACTTGCCAGGCGGGACAGCGCTGCATCAAATCTCTCTTGGCTCATTCGGGACATCCTTCGTGGGGGTATCCCTCCCTGGTACCGCGCCGCGCCAGACGAGCTTGATCTGACGCGGCGAGCACTCAGTAACCCGTCGCAGTGCAGCAATTCCCTCGTTCAGTGCCGTCCTGCGCTCTGAACGGTCACCGGGACGCGGGTTATCCCGTAGAGTTCGACACTCTCCTCCGCTGCCGCGCCGTCACCGTGAACCTGCCCCTGCTCGCCCTCGCCGCCGCCGCCTTCGGCATCGGCACCACCGAATTCGTGATCATGGGACTGCTGCCGGACGTCGGCCACGACTTCGGGGTCTCCGCGCCGGTGGCCGGCATGCTGGTCTCCGGCTATGCGTTCGGCGTCACGATCGGCGCGCCGATCCTCGCGATCCTCACCGCCAGCTGGCACCGCAAGCGCGCGCTGGTCGCGCTGATGGGGCTGTTCATCGTCGGCAACGCGCTGTGCGCGGTGTCCCCCAACTACGAATTCCTGATGGTCGCGCGCGTCGTCACCGCGTTCTGCCATGCGGCCTTCTTCGGCATCGGTGCGGTGGTGGCCGCCGGGCTGGTGCCGCACGAGAAGCGGGCGCAGGCGGTCTCGCTGGTGTTCACCGGGCTGACCGTGGCCAACATCCTCGGCGTGCCGCTGGGCACCGCGCTCGGCCATGCCGCCGGCTGGCGCTCCACCTTCTGGGCCGTCACCGGCATCGGGCTGGTCGCCATCACCGCGCTGTGGCGCTGGCTGCCGTCGGCGCTGCCGGCGCAACAGGGCAGCATCCTGCGCGAGTTCCGCGCCATTGCCCGCTTCCAGGTGCAGTGCGCGTTGCTGATCAGCACGCTGGCCTCGGTCAGCATGTTCAGCGTGCTGACCTACATCGCCTACCTGCTGCGCGACGTCACCGGCTTCTCGCCCGACCAGATCAGCTGGGCGCTGATGCTGTTCGGCGGCGGCATCACGGTCGGCGGGCTGCTTGGCGGACGGTTGGCCGACTGGCGGCTGATGCCGGCGATGGCCGGCCTGTTCGCCTGCATCGCGCTGGTGCAACTCACCTTCTCATGGACCGCCCAGTTCGCGCTGCCGGCGATGGTGACGCTGTTCGTGTGGGGCATCGTCTCGTTCGCGATCGGCCCGGCCGCGCAGGTGCGCGTGCTCGACACCGCGACCGGCGCGCCCAACCTCGCGTCGACGCTGAACCAGGGCGCGTTCAACCTCGGCAACGCCGGCGGCGCGTGGCTCGGCGGGCTGCTGATCGCGGCCGACCGGCCGCTGACCGACCTGTGCTGGCTGGGGGCCGGTGTCGCGGTGCTGGCGCTCGGGGTGGTGCTGGTGTCGGCGCAGGTCGACAAGAAGAAGGCGCCGCAGCTGGCGAGGGCCTGAACGCAGGACCCGGATCGGTACCGATCCAGGACGCGTCAATCCGAGGTCGGCAGCTCCACCGCCACCACCGGCGGCTCGCCGCGGAACACCCGCATGATGTGCAGGTAGATCATCGCGTTGACGTAGAACAGCACCACCACCATCGCGATGCGGAACACCTTGACGCCCAGCTTGCGCCAGTCCGAATCGTCCATCGCGAGGAACAACCCCCACGCGATGCCGCTGCCCAGCAACAGCAGCGCGGTGAGGCCGAGCATGATCCAGCTGAAGATCGCCATCAGGGAGTCGGGTTGGAGTTGAGCGGCGTCACCACGCCGGGGCCAGCGCGGCCAGGCCGGCCGGCGCTTCACGTTCGTCCTCGAAGCTGACGATCTCGTAGCTCGACGCATCGGCCAGCACCGCGCGCAGCAGCTTGTTGTTCAGCGCATGGCCCGACTTGTACGCGGTGTATGCGCCGATCAGCGGGTGGCCGGCCACCTGCATGTCGCCGATCGCGTCGAGGATCTTGTGCTTGACGAACTCGTCGTCGTAGCGCAGCCCGTCGGCGTTCAGCACCCGGTAGTCGTCGACGACGATCACGTTGTCCATGCTGCCGCCCAGGCCCAGCCCGCGCGAACGCATCATCTCGACGTCCTTCGTGAAGCCGAAGGTGCGGGCCCGCGCGATGTCGCGCTTGTAGTGGCCCGAGCCCATGTCGAACACCACCCGCTGGCCGGTCTGGTTGACCGCCGGGTGGTCGAAGTCGATCTCGAACGTGAGCCGGTAGCCGCTGTACGGTTCGAGCCGCACCCACTTCAGCCTCGGCCCCTCGCCCTCGCGCACCTCGACCGGCTTCAGGATGCGCATGAAGCGCTTCGGCGCATCCTGCAGCTCGATGCCGGCCGACTGCAGCAGGAACACGAACGACGCGGCCGAGCCGTCGAGGATCGGCACCTCTTCGGCGGTGATGTCGACACGCAGGTTGTCGATGCCCAGCCCGGCGCAGGCCGACAGCAGGTGCTCGATGGTGTTGACCTTCGGCGCGCCCGGATCGCCGTTCAGCGACAGCGTGGTCGCCATGCGGGCTTCCGAGATCGACAGCACCGCCACCGGGATGTCGACCGGCGTCGGCAGGTCGATCCGACGGAACACGATGCCGGTGTCGGGCGGCGCCGGCCGCAGCGTCAGTTCGACGCGCTGGCCGCCGTGCACGCCGACGCCGACGGCGCGGGTCAGTGACTTGAGGGTGCGTTGCGCAAGCATCCCGGGATTCTAGTCAGCGGGCGACCCGGGCACGCCCGGGCCACCCACAGAAATCCCAACCGATTCGATAGCGAGTGCCAACCTCAATCCGCTTGCTTGCGCAGGAACGCCGGGATCTCGATCTCGTCCATCCCGTTGCTGGCCAGCGCATCCACCTTCGCCGCGGCCGTGCGGCCGTTGCGCCACACGCTCGGCACGCTCAGGCTGCTGTAGTCGTGCGCCGCGCCGCCCGGCGGATTGACCGGCTGCGTCAGCACCGGGATGTTGTCGGTGCCGGTGCGTTGCGCGACCTGCGTGTGGACCACGCTGATCGGCGCCGCGACGCGCTTGGCCGGGCTCAGGCCGGTGGCGATCACCGTGACGCGCAGCTGGTCGCCCAGGCTCTCGTCGTACGCGGTGCCGTAGATCACGTGCGCATCGTCCGCGGCATAGCGGCGGATGGTGTTCATCGCATTGCGGCTCTCGCTCAGCTTGAAGCTGCCCTTGCCGGCGGCGATCAGCACCAGCACGCCGCGCGCGCCGGACAGGTCGATGCCCTCCAGCAGCGGGCAGGCCACCGCCGATTCGGCCGCCTTGTGCGCACGGTCCGGGCCGCTGGCCGTGGCGGTGCCCATCATCGCCTTGCCGGGCTCGCTCATCACCGTCTTCACGTCCTCGAAGTCGACGTTGACCAGGCCCGGGATGTGGATGATGTCGCTGATGCCGCCGACCGCGTTCTTCAGCACGTCGTTGGCATGCGCGAAGGCCTCGTCCTGCGTCACGTCGTCGCCCAGCACGTCGAGCAGCTTGTCGTTCAGGATCACGATCAGCGAGTCGACGTTCGCTTCGAGCTCGGCCAGCCCGGCGTCGGCCGCCTTCAGCCGGCGGTTGCCTTCGAAGTCGAACGGCTTGGTGACCACGCCGACCGTCAGGATGCCCATCTCCTTAGCGACGCGCGCGATCACCGGCGCGGCACCGGTGCCGGTGCCGCCGCCCATGCCGGCGGTGATGAAGAGCATGTTCGCGCCCTTGATCGAATCGCGGATGCGGTCGACCGCTTCTTCCGCCGCGGCGCGGCCGGCTTCCGGCTTCGCGCCGGCGCCCAGCCCGGTGGTGCCGAGCTGGATCAGGTGGTGGGCCGTCGAGCGGTTCAGCGCCTGCGCGTCGGTGTTCGCGCAGACGAACTCCACGCCCTGCACGCCGCGCGCGATCATGTGGTCGACCGCGTTGCCGCCGCCGCCGCCGACACCGATCACCTTGATCTGCGTGCCCAGGTCGAAGTCTTCGATCATTTCAATGGCCATGGTGTTCTCCAATCCTTGTTGCAGTTGCCGTTCCGGGGTGGGACTCTGAGAGTCCTCGTCTGGTGTGTTGTTGTTCTTCATGGGGGATACCTGCTGCCACAGAGCTCGAGGCCGAGGCATGCGGGGTTGCGTGTCGTCATGCGCGTTCTCCGTGGTGTTTCAGAAATTGCCGAGGAACCAGTCCTTGGCGCGACCGAAAAGCGTCTTCACCGAGCCGGCCTGCTGCGCGGCCTTGATGCCGCGCGCGCGGCCGAGCCGCGCCTCCTCGAGCAGGCCCATCACGGTGGCCGAACGGGGGCTCGCCACCATGTCGTGCAGCGAGCCGTGGTAGGTCGGGATGCCCTTGCGCACCGGCTTCAGGAAGATGTCCTCGCCCAGCTCGACCATGCCCGGCATCACCGCCGCGCCGCCGGTCAGCACGATGCCGCTGGACAGCAGCTCCTCGTAGCCGCTCTCGCGGATCACCTGGTGCACCAGCGAGAAGATCTCTTCGACGCGCGGCTCGATCACGCCGGCCAGCGCCTGGCGGCTCAGCATGCGCGGCGGGCGGTCGCCGAGGCCGGGCACCTCCAGGTTCTCGCTCGGGTCGGCCAGCAGCTGCTTGGCCACGCCGTACTCGACCTTGATCTCTTCGGCATCCTTGGTGGGCGTGCGCAGCGCCATCGCGATGTCGCTGGTGATCAGGTCGCCGGCGATCGGGATCACCGCGGTGTGGCGGATCGCGCCGTCGGTGAAGATCGCGACGTCGGTGGTGCCGGCGCCGATGTCGACCAGCGCCACGCCGAGGTCCTTCTCGTCCTCGGTCAGCACCGCATGGCTGGACGCGCTCGGGTTCAGCACCAGCTGGTCGACTTCGAGCCCGCAGCGGCGCACGCACTTCACGATGTTCTCGGCCGCGCTCTGCGCGCCGGTCACGATGTGCACCTTCACCTCCAGCCGGCCGCCGCTCATGCCGATCGGCTCCTTCACTTCGTGGCCGTCGATCACGAATTCCTGCGGCTCGACCAGCAGCAGCCGCTGGTCGTTCGGGATGTTGATCGCCTTCGCGGTCTCGACCACCCGCGCCACGTCGACCGGCGTGACCTCCTTGTCGCGCACGATCACCATGCCGGTCGAGTTCTGGCCGCGGATGTGGCTGCCGGTGATGCCGGTGTAGACGCGGGTGATCTTGCAGTCGGCCATCATCTCGGCCTCTTTCAGCGCCTGCTGGATGCTCTGCACCGTCGCGTCGATGTTGACGACCACGCCGCGCTTGAGGCCGTGGGCCGAGGCGATGCCGAGCCCGGCGACGCGCAGCTCGCCGTCGGGCAGCACCTCGGCCACCACCGCCATCACCTTCGCGGTGCCGATGTCGAGGCCGACCACCAGGTCCTTGTATTCCTTGGCCATGTTCCGTGTCACCCTCTCATTTCCGTCTGCCGGAGGCCGGGGCCTCCAGCGTCGTGGTGATGCCCTTGAGCCGCACCGCATAGCCTTCGTTGTGGCGCAGGTCGGCATAGACCAGCGGTCGTTGGTAGCGCGCGATCACCTGCGGCAGCGTGCCGAGGAAGCGCTCGACGCGCGCCTGCATCTCGTCGTCGGTGCCGCGGCCGAGCTCGACCTCGGCACCGCTGTCGAACTCGGCGTGCCACGAGCCGCGCCCGCTCAGCGACAGCGCATCCATCGCCAGCTCCTGCCGCGCGAACAGCGGCGCGAGCCGGCGGAACATCGCGAGCACCTGGCCGGCGCTGCCGTCCGGGCCCGACAGCGTCGGCAGCCCGTCGTCCTCGACATCGCCGAGGTTGGCCTCGAACACCTCGCCCTCGGTGTTGACCAGCTTGTCGCCGCCCTCGTCCTGAGACCACAGCGCCGCGGCGCGGTGTTCCTGCAGTTGCACCGCGAGCCGGTTCGGCCACACGCGGCGCACGATCGCATGGCGCACCCAAGGCACCGACTCGAAGGCCCGCTGGCCGCGCGCCAGGTCGAGCGTGAAGAAGTTGCCGGCCAGCTGCGGCAGCGCGTTGGCGCGGATCGTCGAGACGCTGTTGCGCGCGAGATCGCCCTCGACCCGGATCGCACGGATCGCGAACACCGGCTGGCGCGACAGCCACAGCATCAGCAGCGCCGCGAAGATCGCCGCGGCCAGCAGGAACAGCGCCGACGCGCTGGCGTTGAGCAGGCGCACGTCCACCGGCAGCTCGGCGGCCGGTGTGCGGTGGAGTGCGGTGCTGTGGCGCATGCAGCGGTCAGGTGCGGTGGCTGTCCAGCGTCGCGAGCGACGCCAGGTGCATGCACAGTTGCTCGTAGCTGATGCCGGCCGCCTTGGCCGACATCGGCACCAGCGAGTGCGAGGTCATGCCCGGCGAGGTGTTCATCTCGAGCAGGAAGGGCCGGTTGTCGCTCTTGCGGATCATCAGGTCGGCACGGCCCCAGCCGCGGCAACCCAGCGTGCGGAAGGCCTGCACGACGATGCGCTGGATCTCGGCTTCCAGCGCGGCATCGAGCCCGCTCGGCACGTGGTACTTGACGACGTCGGTGAAGTACTTGTTCTGGTAGTCGTAGGCCCCCTCGGGCGCGGCGATGCGGATCACCGGCAGCGCCTGCGCGCCGGCGCCCTGGCCGAGCACCGGGCAGGTCACCTCGGCGCCGTCGATGAACTCCTCGCACAGCACGTCGGGGTCGTACTTCGCCGACAGCGCGACCGCATCGGCCATGTCGGAATAACCCTGCACCTTGCTGACGCCGATCGACGAGCCTTCGCGCGGCGGCTTCACGATCAGCGGCAGCCCGAGCTCGTCGGGCACCGCCTGCACCTGCGCGCGGTCCTGGCGATCGGGCGCGAGCCACACATAGCGCGGCGTCGGCAGCCCGTCGGCCAGCCAGATGCGCTTGGTCATCACCTTGTCCATCGCGATCGCCGAAGCCATCACGCCGGAGCCGGTGTACGGCACGCCCAGCAGTTCGAGCGCGCCCTGCACCGTGCCGTCTTCGCCATGTCGGCCGTGCAGCGCGATGAAGCAGCGGGCGAAGCCGTCGTGCTTCAGGTCGGCGAGTTCGCGCTCGGCCGGGTCGAACGCATGCGCGTCGACGCCCTGCGACCGCAGCGCGGCCAGCACGCCGCCGCCGGACAGCAGCGAGATCTCGCGCTCGGCGGAGCTGCCGCCCATCAGCACGGCGACCTTGCCGAGCGATGCCGGATCGACGGGATTCAACGGGCTGACCATCACACGCCCTCCTTCAACAGTTCGAGCACCTGGCCCGGAACGGCGCCGATCGAGCCGGCGCCCATCGCGATCACGACATCGCCGTCGCGGGCCTGCGACGCGATGGCCTCGGGCATCTGCGCGATCTCGTCGACGAAGATCGGATCGACCTTGCCGGCCACGCGCAGCGCGCGCGCCAGCGAACGGCCGTCGGCGGCGACGATCGGCGCCTCGCCGGCGGCATACACCTCGGCCAGCAGCACCGCGTCGGCGCTGCCCATCACCTTGACGAAATCCTCGAAGCAGTCGCGCGTGCGGGTGTAGCGGTGCGGCTGGAACGCGATCACCAGGCGCCGGCCGGGGAAGGCGCCGCGCGCCGCCGCGATCACCGCGGCCATCTCGACCGGGTGGTGGCCGTAGTCGTCGATCAGCGTGAAGTGGCCGCCGCCGTTGGTGCTGCGAACGGCCGGGTCGCCATAGCGCTGGAAGCGGCGGCCGACGCCGTGGAACTCGGCCAGCGCCTTCACCAGCGGCGCGTCCGGCAGCTCCAGCTCGGTGGACACCGCCACCGCCGCGAGCGCGTTCAGCACGTTGTGCTCGCCCGGCAGGTTCAGCGTGATCGCCAGGTCCGGCAGCACGACGCCGTTGCGGCGCTGCACCGTGAAGCGCATCTGCCCGCCGGGCAGCGCCTGCACGTCGACCGCGCGCACCTGCACGTCCGGGCCGAGCCCGTAGGTGATCACCGGGCGCGAGACCATCGGGATGATCGAACGCACGCCGGGGTCGTCGCCGCACAGGATGGCCGCGCCGTAGAACGGCATGCGGTGCAGGAACTCGACGAACGCGGCCTTCAGCTTCGCGAAGTCGTGCCCGTAGGTGTCCATGTGGTCGGCATCGATGTTCGTGACGACCGACAGCACCGGCAGCAGGTTCAGGAACGACGCGTCCGACTCGTCGGCCTCGACGACGATGTAGTCGCCCGAGCCGAGCCGCGAGTTCGCGCCGGCGGCGTTCAGCCTGCCGCCGATCACGAAGGTCGGGTCGACGCCGGCTTCGGCCAGCACGCTGGTCACCAGCGAGGTGGTGGTCGTCTTGCCGTGCGTGCCGGCGATCGCGATGCCCTGCTTCAGGCGCATCAGCTCGGCCAGCATCACCGCGCGCGGCACCACCGGGACGCGCTTGCCGCGCGCAGCGATCACCTCGGGGTTGTCGCCCTTCACCGCGGTGGACGTGACCACCGCTTCGGCGCCGGCGATGTGCGACGCGTCATGGCCGACGAACACGCGGATGCCGAGCGAGGCCAGGCGCTGCGTGGTGGCGCCGTCGCTCTGGTCGGAGCCGGAGACGGTGTAGCCGAGGTTGTGCAGGATCTCGGCGATGCCGCTCATGCCGGCGCCGCCGACGCCGACGAAATGGATGTGCTTCACCGCATGTTTCATGCGACCAGCCTTTCGAGTTCATTCGCCACGCGCGCGGCGGCGTGGGGTCGGGCGAGGGCTCGCGCCTTCGTCGCCATCGTGTTCAGTGCCTCGCGCGTCAGGCCGCTCAGCAGGTCGGCCAGGCGCTGCGGCGTCAGGTCGGCCTGCGGCAGGTGAATGCCGGCACCGTGCCCGGCCATCCACGCGGCGTTGTCGCGCTGGTGGCTGGTGGTGCTGACGACCAGCGGCACCATCACGCTCGCGACGCCGGCGGCGCACAGCTCGCTGACCGTCACCGCGCCGGCGCGGCAGACGATCAGGTCGCAGGCGGCGAGGCGCGCGGCCATGTCGTCGATGAAGGGCAGCACCTCGGCGTCGAGCCCGGCCGATGCGTAGGCCGCCAGCACGGTGTCGAGCTGCGCGGCGCCAGTCTGGTGCGTCACGCGCGGACGCGCATCGGCCGGCAGCAGCGCGAGCGCCTGCGGCAGCGTGTCGTTCAGCGCCTTCGCGCCGAGGCTGCCGCCGACCACCAGCACCTGCAGCGGGCCGCTGCGGCCGGCGAAGCGTTCGGCCGGCGGCGGCAGCGATTCGATCTCGGCGCGCACCGGGTTGCCGGTCACGACACCGAGCTTCGTCTTGTGCGCCGCGTCGCCGTCGAAGCCGAACGCGATGCGATCGGCCACCGCCAGCAGGCTCTTGTTGCTCATCAGCAGCGAGGCGTCGGCATTGACCAGCATCAGCGGCTTGCCGAGCAGCGAGGCCATCAGCCCGCCCGGGAAGCAGACGTAGCCGCCCATGCCGAGCACCGCATTCGCGCGGCGGCGGCGCAGGATCTGCAGGCAGCTCCAGAACGCGCCGAGCAGCCGCAGCCCGCCGGTCAGCGTGTGCAGCAGGCCCTTGCCGCGCAGGCCACTGAAGGTGATCGCATCCATCGGGATGCCGCTCGGCGGCACCAGCCGGTTCTCCATGCCGTGCGTGGTGCCGAGCCAGCTGACCGACCAGCCGCGGCCCTGCATCTCGCGCGCGACCGCGAGGCCCGGGATGATGTGGCCGCCGGTGCCGGCGGCCATCACGACCAGGTGCCTGCTCATGCCCGCCCCCCGCGCATCATCTGCCGGTTCTCGATGTCGATGCGCACCACGATCGCCAGCGCGATCAGGTTCATCAGGATGGCCGAGCCGCCATAGCTCATCAGCGGCAGCGTCAGCCCCTTGGTCGGCAGCACGCCCAGGTTCACGCCCATGTTGATGAAGGCCTGCCCACCCATCCAGATGCCGATGCCCTGCGCGAACAGGCCGGCGAACACCCGGTCGAGCGCGACCGCCTGGCGGCCGATGTGGAACACCCGGCGCGACAGCCAGAAGAAGGCCGCGATCACGCAGGCCACGCCGATGAAGCCGAGCTCCTCGCCGATCACCGCCAGCAGGAAGTCGGTGTGCGCCTCCGGCAGGTAGTGCAGCTTCTCGACGCTGGAACCCAGCCCCTGCCCCAGCACCTCGCCGCGGCCGAACGCGATCAGCGAGTGCGACAGCTGGTAGGCCTTGCCGAGCGTGTACTTCTCGTCCCACGGGTTCAGGTACGCGAAGATCCGCTCGCGCCGCCATTCGCTGAAGGTGATCATCAGCACGAACGCGCCGACCAGCACCGCGGTGATCAGGAAGAACATCCGGCCGTTGACGCCGCCGAGGAACAGGATGCCCATCGCGATCGCCGCGATCACCATGAAGGCGCCCATGTCCGGCTCGGCCAGCAGCAACAGGCCCACCACCGCGACCGAGATCGCCATCGGCATCACCGCGCGGAAGAAGTTCTCCTTCACCTCCATCTTGCGCACCATGTAGTTGGCGGCATACAGCGCGATTGCCAGCTTGGCCAGCTCCGACGGCTGGAAGTTGGTGATGACCAGCGGTATCCAGCGCCGCGCCCCGTTGACGCCCTTGCCGATGTGCGGGATCAGCACCAGCACCAGCAGCAGCAGCGAGGCCGCGAACAGCCACGGCGCGCACTTCTCCCACAGGCTGACCGGCAGCTGCACCACCACCACCGCGGCGACCAGCGCGACGACGATCGACACGATGTGCCGCACCAGGAAGTGCGTCGGCGCGTAGCGGGTGAACTTCGGGTTGTCCGGCAGCGCGACCGAGGCCGAATACACCATCACCATGCCGAGCGCGAGCAGCGCCACCACCACCCACACCAGCGGCTGGTCGAAGCCCTGCAGTTGCACCGGCTTGTTCGCCGATGCACCCGTCCAGTCGCGGATCGGCACCGACGCGTCGCGCTTGAACAGCGCGCGCACGCGCTCCTTCAGCGCGTCGAATCCGGAGCGGGCGGTCAGCGTGCTCATGCCTGGCTGCCCCCTTCCGCGGCGATCGCCCGCACCTCGTCGCAGAACACCTGCGCGCGGTGCGCGTAGTTGCGGAACATGTCCAGGCTCGCGCAGGCCGGGCTCAGCAGCACCGCGTCGCCGGGGTGGGCGCGAGTGAAGGCCCAGCGCGTCGCCGCCTGCAGCGTCTCGTGGCGCTCGATCGCGATGCCGGCGCCCTGCAGCGCCTGCTCGATCGCCGCGGCATCGCGGCCGATGGTCGCCACCGCGCGCACCTGCTGGCGCACCGGCGCGAGCAGCGGGCCGAAGTCCTGTCCCTTGCCGTCGCCGCCTAGGATCATCACCAGCTGGCCCGGCGCCTTGTCGGCACCGAGCCCGTTGATCGCCGCGACCGTCGCGCCGACGTTCGTGCCCTTGCTGTCGTCATAGGCCTCGACGCCATCGACCAGCGCGACGAACTCGACGCGGTGCGGCTCGCCGGCGTATTCGCGCAGCCCGTGCAGCATCGGCGCGAGCGGGCAGCCGATGGCCGTCGCCAGCGCGAGCGCCGCCAGCGCGTTGGCTGCGTTGTGGCGGCCGCGCACGCGCAGCGCATCGGCGGGCATCAGCCGCTGGATGTGCAGCTCTTCCTCTTCGACTGCCGCCTTGCCGCGGCCCTTGGGCTTCGCGGTCTCGTCGGCCTCCATCGCGCGCACCAGCCAGGCCATGCCGTTCTGCTGCACCAGGCCGAAGTCGCCCGGGCGCTTCGGCGCGTCGAGGCCGAAGCGCACCACGTGGCGTTCGACCGGCTTCGCGAAGCGCCCCTTGCCCGGGACGGGCGCCGGCACCATCGCCTCGACCGCCGGGTCGTCGCGGTTGATCACCATCACCGCGGTCTTGCCGAAGATGCGCGCCTTCGCGGCGGCATAGGCCTTCATGTCGCCATGCCAGTCGAGGTGGTCCTGCGTGACGTTCAGCACCGTCGCGGCGCCGGGCTCGAAGCCCTGCACGCCGTCGAGCTGGAAGCTGGACAGTTCGAGCACCCAGACCTCGGGCAGCGCCTCGAACACCGGGCCGGGCGGCGGCGGCGGGATCAGGTGCGGCGGCGGGCCGCCGCCCATCGGCATCTCGACGTCTTCCGGCGGCAGCACCGCGATCTCGTCGACCGCGGCATCGAGCACGTCGTCGGCGACCGGTTCCGGGCCGACCTCGACCGACGCGACATCGTCGGCCGACGCATCGGCGCCGGCGCTGACGACCTCGACCGGCAACGCCTCGGGCAGGGTTTCGGAGATCGCCTCGACGGCGTCCTCCATCACCGCATCGGCGACCGGTTCCGCCGACGGCACGGCTTCCGACCCTTGCGCAACATCATCGAGCGCGGCGTCGTCCGGCAGTTGCTCGACCAGCGGCGCCGGCTCGGCGTCCAGCGCCTCGGCCAGCGTCTGCAGCATCGTCGGGCCGATGTTGCCGGCGGTCGCGACGC
The DNA here is from genome assembly GCF_012275445.1 of Rhizobacter sp. SG703. GTDB lineage: Bacteria > Pseudomonadota > Gammaproteobacteria > Burkholderiales > Burkholderiaceae_C > Rhizobacter. The sequence continues at coordinate 457,047 of NZ_JAAZQK010000007.1, forward strand.
GGCGGCCGGCACGGGCGATCAGCTGCGACGCCATCGCAGTCGTCGTCGTCTTCCCGTTGGTGCCGGTGATCGCGATCACGCCGGGCGCATAGCCGCGCGCGGCCTTCAGGTCGGCGAGCGCGCGGGCGAACAGGTCGAGCTCGCCCTGCACCGGCACGCCGGTGTCGAAGGCCAGCTTCAGCAGCGGCTCCACGCGCGGATCGCGCGGGCCGAGACCCGGGCTCTTCAGAACCAGGTGCACGCCCTGCAACTGCTCGGTACCGAGCGCGCCGCCGAGCAGCACCGCGGCCGGCACGTGCTCGGCCAGTGCCGCCGCGTGCGGCGGGTTCTCGCGCGAATCCCACACCCGCACCTGCGCACCGAAGCGGGCGCACCAGCGCGCCATCGCGAGCCCGGATTCCCCGAGCCCCAGCACCAGCACATGGAGGTTCTGCAAGTGGTTCATCGGGCGTTCACCGCAGTTTCAGGCTGGCCAGCCCGACCAGGCACAGCAGCATCGTGATGATCCAGAAGCGCACGACGACCTGCGTCTCCTTCCAGCCCGACTTCTCGAAGTGGTGGTGCAGCGGCGCCATCTTGAAGATGCGCCGGCCCTCGCCGAAGCGCGCCTTCGTGAACTTGAACCAGGCCACCTGCAGCATCACCGACAGCGCCTCGGCGACGAAGATGCCGCCCATGATCGCCAGCACGATCTCCTGCCGCGTGATCACCGCGATGGTGCCGAGCGCGCCACCCAGCGACAGCGCGCCGACGTCGCCCATGAAGACCTGCGCCGGGTGGGTGTTGAACCACAGGAACGCCAGCCCCGCACCGGCCATCGCCGAGCAGAAGATCAGCAGTTCGCCCGAACCGGGGATGTACGGGAACAGCAGGTACTTCGAGTAGACCGAGCTGCCGGTGACGTACGCGAACACGCCCAGCGCCGAGCCGACCATCACGACCGGCATGATCGCCAGGCCGTCGAGCCCGTCGGTGAAGTTCACCGCGTTGCTGCTGCCGACGATCACCAGGTAGGTCAGGATGATGAAGCCGAACACGCCGAGCGGGTAGCTGATGCTCTTGAAGAACGGCACCATCAGGTCGGCCTTCGGCGGCAGGTCGTTCGAGAAGCCGCTCTGCACCCAGCGCAGGAACAGCTCCAGCACGCGCAGGTTCGAGGTCTCCGACACGCTGAACGCGAGGTACAGCGCCGCCACCAGCCCGATCAGCGACTGCCAGACATATTTCTCGCGCGAGCGCATGCCCTCGGGGTTCTTGTGCACCACCTTGCGCCAGTCGTCGACCCAGCCGATCGCGCCAAAGCCGAGCGTCACCAGCATCACGATCCAGACGAAGCGGTTGCTCCAGTCGAACCACAGCAGCGTCGAGATGCCGATGCCCAGCAGGATCAGCACGCCGCCCATCGTCGGCGTGCCGCTCTTGGCCAGGTGCGACTGCACGCCGTACTCGCGGATCGGCTGGCCGATCTTCAGCGCGGCCAGCCGGCGGATCACCATCGGGCCGAACGCGAGCCCGATCAGCAGCGCGGTCATCGCCGCCAGCACCGCCCGCATCGTCAGGTACTGGAACACCCGCAGGAACCCGAGCTGGTCGGGGTAGGCACCCTGCAACCACTGGGCAAGACTAAGCAGCATCGTTCGGTCCTTTGGCGTTGCCAGGTGAACCCGACAACCCCCGCTGGGGGGCAGGGGAACTTGGGAGCGGCCCGGCGTTCCCCTCGGCGCCGCTGCGCTGCAGCGCGGCCACCACCTGTTCCATCTTCATGAAGCGCGAGCCCTTCACCAGCACCGCGGCGCAGGCGGGGGCTTCCGGCAGCGCGGCGATCAGCGCGGCCACGTCGCCGAAGTGGCGCGCGCCGGCGAAGGCCCCGGCCGCATGGCGGCTCAGCGTGCCGGCGGTCCACAGCGATTCGATGCCGCGCGCCTGCGCGTACGCGCCGATCTCGCGGTGGAATTCCGGGCCCTGGTCGCCGACCTCGCCCATGTCGCCCAGCAGCAGCCAGCGCGGGCCGGGCAGTTGCGCCAGCACCTCGATCGCGGCGCGCGCCGAATCGGGGTTCGCGTTGTAGGTGTCGTCGACCAGCGTGACCGGCTGACCATGCACCTGCGCCGTCTTCAGCTGCGAGCGGCCCTTGACCGGCTCGAACGCCGCCAGCCCCTGCGCGATCGATTCGAGCGGGCAACCGGCGGCCAGCGCGCAGGCGGTGACGGCCAGCGCGTTCTTCACGTTGTGGCGACCCGCGATGCGCAGGTCGGCCGCATGGAAGCCGGCCGGCGTGTGCAGCATCAGCGACCAGTGGTCGTCCAGCCATTCGGCGTCGCAGGTCACGTCGGCCGCGCCGTGCAGCGCGAAGGTCAGCGTCGGGCGCGACGCGGCCAGCGCATGCCAGACCGGTGCGTAGTCGTCGTCGGCCGGGAACACCGCGACGCCGGTCGGCGGCAGCGCCTCGATCACCGTGCCGTTCTCGCGCGCCACCGCCTCGACGGTGGCCATGAACTCCTGGTGCTCGCGCTGCGCGTTGTTGACCAGCGCGACGGTCGGCGCGGTCATCGCGGCCAGCGCGGCGATCTCGCCCGGGTGGTTCATGCCGAGCTCGACCACGCCGGCGCGGTGCCAGCAGGTGTCGTCCTGGCGCAGCCGCAGCAGCGTCAACGGCACGCCGATGTCGTTGTTGAAGTTGCCCTGCGTCGAGAACGCCGATTCGCCGAGCCAGGCGCGCAGCACCGAGGCCAGCATCTGCGTGACGGTGGTCTTGCCGTTGCTGCCGGTCACCGCGATCAGCGGCAACGCGCAATGCGCGCGCCACGCGGCGGCCAGCTGGCCGAGCGCGGCCTTGCTGTCGGCCACCAGCAGGCCGGGCAGGCCGCTGCCATCGGCGACGAGGCCGCGTTCGGCGATGGCCGCGACCGCGCCGGCTTCCCGCGCCTGCGCAAGGAAGTCGTGCGCATCGAAGCGCTCGCCGCGCAGCGCGACGAACAGGTCGCCCGGCTGCAGCGTGCGGGTGTCGGAATGCACCCGCGCGATCGGCACGGCGCCGTCGCCGACCAGCGTCGAGCTGGGCAGCATCGCGTGGGCTTGCGAGAGCGTCATCATCATGGCGTGCCCCCGTCGAGCGCTGACAGTGGTGCAGGCGCCGACGGCGCCGGCTCGGGGTCGAGCACCGCCAGCATCGCCTGCGCTTCCAGCACGTCGGAGAACGGGTGCTTGACGCCGGCGATCTCCTGCTCGGCCTCGTGGCCCTTGCCGGCGATCAGCACCACGTCGCGCCCGCCGGCGTGGTGCAGCGCATGCGCGATCGCGGCGCGGCGGTCTTCGAGCACCGTCGAGTTCAGCGGGCTCGCCATGCCCTCGACGATCTCGCGCAGGATCTGGTCGGGCGCCTCGTTGCGCGGGTTGTCGCTGGTGACGACGACGCGATCGGCCAGCCGCTCGGCGATGCCGCCCATCAGCGGGCGCTTGGTCGCATCGCGGTTGCCGCCGCAGCCGAACACCACCCACAGCAGGCCGCCGCGCTCGCGGGCGAACGGGCGCAATGCGTACAGCGCCTTCTCGAGCGCGTCCGGCGTATGGGCGTAGTCGACCACCGCCACCGGCTGGCCGGGTTCGGCGTCGACGCGCTCCATGCGGCCCGGCACCGCGGTCAGCTCGGGCACCACCGCAGCGATGTCGGCCAGCGCATGGCCCATCGCCCGCAGCCCGCCGACCACCGCCAGCAGGTTCGACACGTTGTAGTCGCCGATCAGCCGGCTGTGCACGTCGGCGGCTTCGTCGCCCTCGCGCAGCGTGAAGGCCAGCCCGCCGTCGACGTAGTGGAGGTCCTGCGCGCGCAGCCGCGCGACATCGCGCGTGCTGTAGGTCCACAGGTCGAGCCCGCCGCCGGCCAGCTCGCCGACCAGCGACGCGCCCTGCTCGTCGTCGACGTTCAGCACCGCGGCGCGCAGCCCCGGCCACGCGAACAGCTGGCGCTTGGCGGCCCAGTAGGCGTCCATCGTGCCGTGGTAGTCGAGGTGGTCGCGCGTGAAGTTGGTGAACAGCGCGACCTCGACGTGCGTGCCGGCCAGCCGCTGCTCGACGACGCCGATCGACGACGCCTCGATCGCGCAGGCCTGGAAGCCCTGCTGCACGAACTGCCCGAACGCGGCCTGCAGCGTCACCGGGTCGGGCGTGGTCAGGCCGGTGGCCAGCACCTGCGCGTCGGGCACCGCGCCCGACGGCGGCTCGCCGACGCCCAGCGTGCCGATCACGCCGCAGCGCGCGCCGAGCAGGCTCAGCGCCTGCGCGGTCCACCACGCGGTCGAGGTCTTGCCGTTGGTGCCGGTACTCGCGACCACGCGCAGCCGCGCGCTCGGCTCGCCGAAGAAGCCGCTCGCCAGCTCGCCGGTGGCGGCCTTCAGGTCGGGCAGCGCCGACACGCGCGCGGCATCGAGCTCGAACGCGGTCGCGCCATCGGCTTCGACCAGGCACGCCACCGCGCCGGCGGCCAGCGCCTGCGGCACGAACTGCCGTGCGTCGACGCCATAGCCCGGCCAAGCGATGAAGGCATCGCCCGGCCGCACGCGGCGGCTGTCGGTCGCGAGCCCGCGCACGCCGCGCGCAAGCAGCCACGCGAGCGCCGATTCGACGCTCGCGTGGTGGATGAGGACTGGAACCTGGCTCATCAGAAACTCTCTTCCTCGGCCTGCAGCGCGTGGGTCACGATCTGCGGCCGCACCTCGATGTCGGGGGGTTCCCCCATCGAGCGCAAGGTCTGTTGAACGACTTCGCTGAACACCGGGGCGGCCACGTCGCCGCCGAAATACTTGCCGTTGCTCGGCTCGTCGACCATCACCGCGACGATGATGCGCGGCTTGCTGATCGGCGCGAGGCCGACGAACCACGAGCGGTACTTCTTCTCCGCGTAGCCCTTGCCTTCCTGCTTGTACGCGGTGCCCGACTTGCCGCCCACCGAGTAGCCCGGCACCTGCGCCTTCGGCGCGGTGCCGCCTTCGAGCGTGACCAGGTGCATCATCTCGCGCACCTGTTTCGCGACCTTCGGCGAGATCACGCGCAGGCCGGCCGGCGTCGGGGTGTCGACCTGCCGGTTCTTCACCAGCGACACCGGGATCAGCTCGCCGTCGTGCGCGAACACCGTGTAGGCGCGCGCGATCTGGAACAGCGAGGCCGACAGCCCGTAGCCGTAGCTCATCGTCGCCTGCTCGATCGGGCGCCACGACTTGTACGGCCGCAGCCGGCCGGTCACCGCGCCGGGGAAGCCGATCTGCGGCTTCTGGCCGAAGCCGACCTGCGAGTACAGCTCCCACATCTCGCGCGGCTGGAACTGCATCGCCATGCGCACCGCGCCGACGTTGCTCGATTTCTGGATCGTCTGCGTCACCGTCAGGTCGCCGTGCGCATGCGAATCGGTGATCACCGAGCCGGCGAAGTTCAGCCGGCCGGGCGCCGTCTGCAGCACGGTGTCGGGCGTCACGCGGCCGGTCTCGAGCGCCCAGGCGGCGATGAAGGGCTTCATCGTCGAGCCGGGCTCGAAGGTGTCGGTCAGCGCCCGGTTGCGCAGCTGCGCGCCGGAGAGGTTCCTGCGGTCCCCGGGTTGATAACTCGGGAAATTGGACAGCGCGAGCACCTCGCCGGTCTGCGCGTCGAGCACCACCACGCTACCGGCCTTGGCCTTGTTCTCGGTCACCGCGTCGCGGATGCGCTGGTAGGCGTAGAACTGCACCTTCGAATCGATCGACAGCTCGATGTCGCGGCCGTCGACCGGCGCGACGCTCTCGCCGATGTCTTCGACGACCTGGCCGAGCCGGTCCTTCACGACGCGGCGCGTGCCGTTGCGGCCCTGCAGTTCCTTCTGGAACGCGAGCTCGATGCCTTCCTGGCCGTTCTCCTCGACGTTGGTGAAGCCGACGACGTGCGCCGCGGCCTCGCCTTCCGGGTACTTGCGCTTGAACTCGCGCACCTGGAACAGGCCCTTGATGCCGAGGCCGAGCGCGTCCTTCGCGACCTGCTCGTCGACCTGGCGGCGCAGCCAGACGAAGTTCGGGCTGTCGTCGAGCTTGCCGGCGAGTTCGCTCGCGGTGTAGCCGAGCAGCTTCGCGAGCTGCGCACGCTGCTTCTTGTCGGCCTGGAACTCCTTCGGGATCACCCACAGCGACGGCGCCGGCACGCTGGACGCGAGGATCATGCCGTTGCGGTCGATGATGCGGCCGCGGCTGGCCGACAGGTCGAGCGTGCGCGCGTAGCGGATCTCGCCCTGCTTCAGGAAGAAGTCGTTGCCGATGATCTGCACGTAGACCGCGCGGCCGACCAGCACGCAGAAGCCCAGGCCGACCAGGCCGACCAGGAACTTCGAGCGCCACGGCGGCGTCTTCGACGCAAGCAACGGGCTGGTCGAGTACATCACGCTGCGCACGTTGACCGCGCCGGCGCGCGCCGGATTCGGCCGAGCGTCGCCGCGCAGCTGGCGGATCTTGTCGATCCAGCTCATTTCGCGGCTCCCGAGGCGGCCGGCGCGTACGCGACGTACTGCGTGACCGCCGGCGTCGCGTTGCGCATCGCGAGCTTGTCGCGCGCGACGCGTTCGACGCGCAGCGGCGTCGCCTGCGACTGCTTGTCGGCCAGCAGGCGTTCGTGCTCGATCTCGAGCTGGTGCGACTCGGTGGTCGCCCGGTCGACCTCGGCGAACAGCCGGCGCGCGTCGTACGAGACCCGCACCAGGTAGATGCTGCTGGCGATCAGCGCGACGAGCAGCACGAGGTTGATGCGCGTCATGACAGCACCCCGGTCGATGAGTACATCGCCCGACCCTCCGAGAGGGTCGAGCCCGGCTTCGGGCGGCCGTGCGCTCGGGCTCGGGTCATGCCGGCACCTCGGTGCGCTCGGCGATGCGCATGATCGCGGAACGGGAGCGCGGGTTCGCGCGCACCTCGGTTTCCGACGGCTTCACGCGGGCGATCGCCTTCAGCCTGCTCGGCCGTTCGGGCGCGAACGGCGCCCGGCGGTCGAACTCGCTCTTGCTTTCGCGCGCGATGAAGTTCTTCACGATGCGGTCTTCGAGCGAATGGAAGCTGATCACCACCAGCCGGCCGCCCGGTGCGAGCAACCCGAGGGCCGCGTTCAGCCCCTGTTCGAGTTCCTCAAGCTCGGCGTTGACGAAAATCCGAAGAGCTTGAAATGTGCGCGTTGCAGGATCCTGGCCCGGCTCGCGGGTCTTGACCGCACCAGCCACGACGCTGGAAAGCTCTGCGGTGGTGCGAACTGGATGCCCGCTCTCGCGCCGAGCAACAAGCGCCTTTGCAACCGATACAGCAAACCGTTCTTCCCCATAGTCGCGTACCACCTCTGCAATGTGGCGCTCGTCGGCGCGGGCCAGAAAATCCGCGGCGCTTTCGCCGCGGGTCGTGTCCATGCGCATGTCCAGCGGTCCGTCGAAACGGAAGCTGAAGCCACGTTCGGGGTTGTCGATCTGGGGCGACGAGACGCCCAGGTCCAGCAGCACGCCGTCGACGTGCGCGATGCCCAGCCGGGCCAGCACCTCCGACATGCCGCCGAACGGCGAGTGGTGGATGGAAAAACGCGGGTCATCGACCCGCGTGGCGCCCGACGCTGCAGCGGCGATGGCATCCGGGTCGCGATCGATCGCCACCAGCCTTCCTTGCGGGGCGAGCCGCCCGAGCAGCAGACGGGAGTGGCCGCCGCGGCCGAAGGTGCCGTCGACGTAGATGCCGTCGGCGCGCGTGAGCACGCCGTCGACGGCCTCGTCGAGCAGGACGGTCTGGTGCAGGAAGCTGTCGGTACTGCGGGTCATGCCACTAGCCCTGGAAGTCCTTGAGCGAATCCGGCATCTCGGATTGCAGGACCTTGGCTTCCTGTTCAGCGTAGACCAGCGGATCCCACAGTTCCAGCCGGCTGCCCATGCCCATCAGCAGCACGTCCTTGGTCAGGCGGGCGGCGGCACGCAGCTCGGGGGAGATCAGCACGCGGGACGAGGCGTCGATCTCGACGTCCATCGCGCTGCCGAGAAAGATGCGCTTCCAGCCGTCGGCCGACATCGGCAGCGCCACCAGGCGCTCGCGGAAAGCCAGCCACACCGGGCGCGGAAACACCAGCAGGCAGCCCGCCGGGTGCTTGGTCAACGTGAGCTGCGGCCCGGCATCGGCGAGCAGCACATCGCGCTGGCGGGCCGGGACGGTGATCCGCCCCTTCCCATCCAGCGACAACGCTGAGCTGCCTTGAAAGCCAAATTCCGCCACAAAATCCCACCAAAGTGCACTTCTCACCACTTTAGCGGATGGTTTTTAGAAGGTCAATGAGAGTTGTAAGAAAAAATCAATGAAATCAAGAACTTAGAGCAGATTGTGAAATCTGGCCAAGTGAAAACAGTTGTAAAAGCAAGGACTTGCGAGGGGCTGTGAAAGCTTTGGGTGAGGAGGGGGCGTGCAACAGGAAGGTGTCAGAAGCCGGCTTCGCGGGCGAGCCGCCGGACCAGCAACGCAATGCCCGCGGTGCGATCGGCGTCCAACGGCATGCTCGGGAGCCGCTCCAAGGCTGCTTCGACGGTGACATGCCCATGCGCGAGCAGCGCACGGTTGAAGACCCTGTCCTTCTCGCGATTCGCGGCGCACTTGCTCAAGAAGAGGTCGAGCACGTCAAGGCAATATCCGGCGCGGCCCTCCGTCTGTTCCGACTGGATCCGCACCAGGCGGTCGCGCCAACCCGCGGGCAGGACGGCCGTCGTCGAATCCACACCCTGGGCGTAGTAGCCATGGGTCTCGTGGAACTGCGAGCCTTCACCAATGGCGCCATCGATCAAGTCCGCCTTGTCTTCCGCGTTCATCGGGAAGATGTCGGCCTCGTTGGACATCACGCATTCGGCCGGCGGCCGGAGCACGGAACCCAGGATGGATTGGCTGCCGACCACAACGAATTCGTATTCGTCCGTGATGCGCGCGGCGGCTCGAATCGGATGCTCCAGTTCATGCCTTTGCACGAGCGCGCTCCTTCAAGGCCTTGACCTTGCGGATGATGTCCAGCCGAATCTCCTGCGGCAGCAGCGTGGCCATCGGCGAGGCTTGTCGGAGTTGCCGGCCCTCTTCGGTATCGGCGATGGCGGCGTCCCACTCACGGGCTGCGACGATGTCGATCCACCGTTGCAACAGCGGCCGGCTAGGGGGGTCATCGCGCGTCGACCAGCGTGACAGCGTCTGCTGCAAGCGCCCCACCAGCGTGGGATCCTCGCGCAGCAACCGGACCGCCTCCTCGTGCATCAGCAGGCTCTGCAGGTCCTGCGCGCGATGCAGATCCATCGGCGCAACGGGTTCGGCTTCGACGGCGGTCGCAGGCGCGCTCGCAGCCACCATCGCCAGATCAGCCACCATGCCGAGTGCGGACAAGACGCGCACATAGGTGCCGAAGGCAGGCGACGGATCGCCACCCTCGACAGCGCTCAGCGTCGTTCGGGAGATGCCCACCTGCCGCGCCAACTCGACGGAGGACAGCGAGCGCGATTTCCGCGCACGGCGCAGTCGCTCGCCGAGTTGAAACAACAACTGGCGCTCAACGGGCGAACTGAGTTCCGAGTGGGCTGGCATGTTCAGTATTGTAGGCAATTTCGCCTGATTTTTGCCTGAAATACTGAACACACATTCTTCACATCCCGCCTATCGGGCGAAGGGACCACGTCGCCGCGTCGGACGGGTCGGCCTGGCATGCGCCGCGGGATCGAACGCCTGCCGCTGGCTGCGCAGCGGCTCCCCATCGATGCGCTCGGCCAGACTGTCGAGATCGGCCGCGGTCACGCCGCAGACCGCGAAATGCTCGCGCCACCCGTCGACCACGCCGATCACCCGCACGACCTCGGCGGCCGCCTGCGCCGGCGTGAAGCCGAACAGCTCGCACTGCGACATCGCGTTCGCCAACGTCGAATCCCGCTGCGCCGTGCCGACGATGAACTCCTGGTAGCCCTGCCCCGAATTCGTCGGCAGCACGTCGTAGGCCGGTGCGAGCCGGTACCGCCCCTGCCGCGCCGGCGCGACCACCCGCAGCGCATGGTTCTTCTCGTGGTCGTCGGTGTTGTCGATCAGGATGTTGAAGACCATGCGGCGGAACAGCTCTTGCATGTCGAGCAGGTTGAGCCCGTCCTCGGCCACGCCGGCACGGCGCAGCAGTTGGGCCAACGCGGGGTAGCCCAGTTCCGGCTCGCGCCCGGCCACCGCCTGCGCGCGCAGCGCGGTGCCGGCCGAGATGCAGTGGATGCGCAGCGCACCGTCGCGGTCGTAGCGGCGCACCGCCAGCGCGTTCTCGCCGGCCAGTGGCACGATGCGCGTCTCGGCGACCGTGATGCCGGCCTGCGCCGCGAGCGTCATCGATGCATGCTCGATCAGCGGCACGTCGACCGGCTCGTTGTTGAAGAACTTGATGACCCACTGCTCGCCGTCGATGTCGATCAGCGCCTTCGGCTTGGCCCCGCCGAAGCTGCCGCCGGCGGCCAGCAGGCCACGCTCGATCGCGTTCAGCGGCTCGCGGTCGCTGACCTTGTGAACCGCTTCGCTGAGGGCCTGCGCCTGCGCCAGCCGCGGCAGCGGGCTGCTGGCGCGCGGCAGGTACGCGTCGGCCGAGGTCGACACGCCGAGCGCACCGAAGCGGTCGTCGCCGGCGTAGAACAGGTATTCCATCAGCGACAGCCGCGCCGGCTTGTCGATGTACTGGATGACGCGCTCGCCCCAGCGATCCGGCCGGGCATCGTCGACCGCGCCGACCGCCATGCCCTTCCAGCGCGGCAGGTGCTCGATGTCGACCAGCGGCAGGTCTTCGCTGAGCGGGAATCCGTCGGCCAGCCAGCCGGCGGCGTAGCGCAGCGAAACGCCCTTGCCGGCATCGACCAAGCGCAGCAGGCCGACGTATCGCGGCACCGCCGGGTCGCCGAGGAACCACAGGTGCAGCTCGTCGTGCCTCATTCGCCGGACCCGCGTTGTCGCTTCGACGCCCGCTGCAGCTTCGCCTGCGCCGTGGCTTGCGCGCGCTCCCGGCCGAGCGCCTCGGCTTGCCGCACGTCGAGCTCGATCGCGCCGCGGTCTTCCAGCGGTGTCGCCAAGCCGGCCAGCGCGGCGTCGCGGCCGATCAGCCACAGCGCCGTCGCCAGCACGCCGACGCTGACACCGGGTTCACCGGCTTCGAGGCGCAGCAGCGTCGGCACGCTGACGCCCATGCGCTGCGCCCAGGTCTTCAGCGATTCCTTGCGGCGCAGCCGCGCCACCGCCAGGTCGGCGCCGAGCTGCTCCAGCGCCGCGACGGTGGACGGCGGCAGCTGGGTCAGTGCGAGCGAGGCCTTGGACACAACATATAGTTTATCGCCATCAGGCCATTCAGTAAACTATATGTGCATATTCAGCCTTTGATGCCGCCGGCCGTGAGCCCCGAGATCATCCACTTCTGCGCCAGGATGAACACGATGGTGATCGGCAGCCCGGAGAGGATGGCGGCCGCCGCGAAGTCTCC
>NZ_JAAZQK010000008.1 GCF_012275445.1 Rhizobacter sp. SG703
ATGACGCGCCGGCTGGAGCCGGACCTGGACAGCCGCTGGGAGTACGACACCGCGACCCAGGGCACCGGCGAGCTGGCCGAGACCTTCACCTGGGCGGGCAACACGAAGGACTACCGGCGCGTGCACGGCTACGACGCACTCGGCCGCCCGAGCACGACGGTGACGAGCCTGGACGCGGACTACGCGAGCACGGTGACCTACGACGCGTTCGGCCGCCCGGACCGCACGACGCACAGCCGCTCGGCCAGAGGGGCGGGTGCCATCGGCGCGGTGCCCGCGTCGAACACCTTCCAGCAGCACTACAACGCGACCGGCTACGTGGACCGCATCGACCGCTACGAGGGCGCGAGCACGACGGCGACCACGCTGTGGACCGCGCAGTCGATGGACGCCGAGGGCCGGCTGACGCAGGAGCAGCTGGGCAACGGCGCGGTGACCCGACGGGGCTACAACCCGTACACCGGGCGCCTGAACAGCATCCGCAGCGGGGTGTCGGCCGCCGATGCGCAGTTCCAGGACGACAGCTACGACTACGACGTGCTCGGGAATCTGGAGAGCCGCAGCCAGTTGATGACCAACGGCGGCGCGGCGTTGAACGAGAGCTTCACGTACGACGCGCTGAACCGGCTGAACACCAGCACGATCGGCGGGGTCACGAAGACGACGACCTATGACGAGCTCGGCAACCTGACCAGCAAGACCGGCGTCGGGCTGTACCGCTATCCGCCATCGGGCGCGGGCAGCGTTGCGCCGAACGCGGTGGCGTCGGTGCTGGGCACGGTGGCCGGGCTGGCGAACCCGGGCTTCAGCTACGAGGTCAATGGCAACCTGAAGACCGGCCTGGGCCGCCGCTATGCGTGGACCGCGTACGACATGCCGTCGAGCATCGACAGGCTGGACGGGACCAACCCGGTGCAGCGCACGGCGTTCCTGTACGGCCCGGACCATGCAAGAACCCGGCAGACCATCAGCCCGATGAGCGGCGAGGTGGCGGGAAGCCCGACCACGACGATCTGGTACGGCGGTGCGATGGAAAAGGAGATCGACACCGCGGCCAACACGACGACGATCCGCACGGTGCTGCCGGCGCAGCTCGGCTTCATCGAGGAGAGGTTCAGCGGCACGGCCACGGCAGCGACGGCCGACGGTGTGCGCAACCTGCGCTACTTCCTGACCGACCACCTCGGCTCCACGCTCGCCGAGATGGACCAGGTGCAGGCTGTGTTGCAGCGCATGAGCTACGACGCGTGGGGCCGCCGTCGCAACGCCGACGGCAGCGACGACACCGGCCCGCAATGGGGCAGCCTGAAGAACGCGCAGGACCACAGCGGCTACACCGGCCACGAGCACCTGGACCAGCTGGGGCTGGTGAACATGAACGCGCGGATGTACGACCCGCTGCTCGGGCGGCACACCAGTGCGGACCCGACGGTGCCGGATCCGACGAACGTGCAGGCGTTCAATCGCTACAGCTATGTGTTGAACAACGCGTTGGTCTTCACGGATCCGACCGGGCTGGCGCCGGACGGAAAGCGCAACACCACCAGCGACAGCATCTGCCTGGGGAAGCCAGACTGCCGAGTGCAATTCGAATTGCCGCCTGACGAAGAACCGGGGAAAACGAATGGCGAAAAAATGGGAGTGGCTGTCAGAGAAGGGGGCGTGACGACTACTCCGGCCGCGAATGACTCGCCGCCGCCGCCGCCGCCACGTGCCACGGGAGCACCCATGACTCCGGCGCAAGAGCAGACAGCCAACGAGCCGAACATCCGATTGCACGGCCAGTGCGATGAGGTTTGTCGCAACAAGATCTACTCCGACAGCCAGGATTACCACAACCGCAATCGGTCGACGATCTTTGAGGCGGTCACGGCTTTGATTTTTCAGGGAATCGGAAGAATTTTCGGTCCGGCATCGGAAACAGCTCCACCTGTTGCGGCAAAGCCGCCTGCTTCTGCAAAGGGTCCATCGGCAGGCGTCACAAACGAAACAACCAGGGTCGGACGATGGATGTCGCAAGCTGAGTACGATGCGATGAAGGCCTCAGGAAAGGTACAAGAAAGCTTGTCTGGAACAACTCACGTAGCCACCCCGGCCGAGGCGACCGCGTTCATTAGTCAAGCCAAGCCGGGAAGCGTGTATGTGGAGTTCAACGTGCCCAACGCAGCATTGAAGGCAACTAACGAAGGATGGTCAAAAATTGTTGGTCCCAACTCCTTGGAGGGACGGCTTGCGGCGCGAAAAGGGTTAGAAATACCTCAAATGCCGGAAGCAACGAACATCGTTCATACAGCGACCAAACTTCCATAGGAGCGAGAACATGCTGGATCTTTTTATTCTTTGGGCAAGGCAAATCTCGCGCAGACCTGTTGGACAGGATATTGAGATGCGTCTCACGGTAAGCGAGCCCTCAGCCAATCCATCAGCACGATTGGACATTGATGCGCCTACGATGGTTGCTCGCGTTACGTGTTGGGAGAGTGGTGATTACGACGCGGAGGTCATCGACGTCATGACGGAGGAAACGCTCTTCTCGAGTCACGGCGAATTCCAAGCAGGACGGCCAGTTTCGGAACGGCTTTCCGCCTTCTTCGAGGCCCTAGGGATAAAACTTGACTAGTCCGCCCTGAACAACTCGTTTTCAGCCAACGCGTGGTCGACTTCGCCACCTGCACCCATGCGCATACGCCGTCGTCACGCACGGGTGCCAGAAGTTCGTCACCTTGCCGGCGGCATACCGGCCCGGCAACTCCGCACCGCGCCGCTGCGGTCGACCTCGATTTAGCCGTCGTCCGCTAGTCGCAGCCCGCCCCGGATAGGCTTTCGGACCACGTACCCGAATGGTTCGCCTTACACAGGGTCGACTCAATGAAGAATTTGAACCTAGCGGTCTCAAGCCTGAAGTGCAACACCCCGCCAAACAGGCAAGGTCGACGACGCACAGACGAGATATCAGCAATTGCGGCCGGAAGGTCATGATGGCGCACAGCGACCTTCCGTTGCATGGCAACTTCGCCGAGTGCTGCACTGATCTGGAAATCCTTCAGGCGTGGCGTGCTTCACGCCGCTCATCGGGATGCTCCGGCCGTAGGCAACGCCGGCAACGACGCCGCCTTGCGGTCGAACCACTCGCGCAGCCCGGGCTCGTCGAAGCGCTCGGCCAGCGCGAGTGACGCATGGCGGGCGATGCGCGCTGCCTCGTGCTCGCCCATGCCGTGCCGGGCGCGTGCCAGTTCGAGCAGCAGGAAGGCGCGGTCGACGTCTTCGCTGCCGTTCGCTTCGATCGTGTTGATGCCGTCGCGCGCGGCATGCGCCGCGGTCTCCCAGTCGGCCAGCGCATTGGCCACCAGTGCGATCAGGTAGTCGGCACGCTCCACCTGCATCCAGGTGCCGGCGTGCTGCCAGGCCGTCTTGCAGCAGCGGGCGGCGCGGCTCATCGATGCCGCCACCGCCGGGTCGGTGGTGGCAGGCTGCGGGTGTTCCAGCCAGCCGGAGAGCGTGTTGTTGATCGCGCGCGCCGCCATCGCCAGCACCGGGCCGCCGGCCGGCGCGGCTTCGATCGCCTGCACGCAGGGCACGAGGTTGGCCGCCACCAGCACCGGGTCGGCGGTGCCGGCCAGGTGCTGCAAGGCCCCCAGGCGAACCGCGACCGCGGCCAGGCTCGGGCCGCAGCCGAGCGCCTGCGCGAGCTCGGCCTCGGCCTGCCACGCCTGCAGCGCGGCACCGCTCATCGCGCAGGCCACCGCGCGGTTGCGCAGCACGACCGGCGGCTGGCCGGCCAGCGCCGGCAGCGCCTCCAGCAGCGCCCGCGCGCCGGGCCAGTCGTGGCCCTTCTCGCCGATCACATGGTTCACCAACCAACTGTACGACGCGAGGTCGTCGACTTCGAGCGTCGACGGTGCGATCGCGCGCAGCCGTGCCGCGGCGCCGACCAGGTCGGCGTCGTGGACCTGCATCAATGCCGATACTTCTGCCAAGGCCATCTCAACTCCTCTCGGTGAGTCGCAAGGAAATCCCTTTTTGAATTGAAGGGACGAGCACAGATCAGCGCCAGAGTGCCGACACGAGCCACAGGTTGGCCGCGCCGATCAGCACGAACAGTGTCCACGCGCCGGTCTTCAACCACGGTCCGTTCGCGAACGGACCCATCAGCGCGCGGTCGCTGGTGAAGCGGATCAGCGGCCAGATCGCGAACGGCAACTGGAAGCTCAGCACCACCTGGCTGGCCACCAGCAGCTGGCCGACACCCGCCTCGCCGAGCCACAGCACACCGCCCAGCGCCGGCAGCAGCGCGAGGCCGCGCGTGATCAGCCGGCGCTGCCAGCACGGCATCTTCAGGTCGAGGAAGCCTTCCATCAGCACCTGCCCGGCGATGGTGCCGGTGAAGGTGGAGCTCTGCCCGGCCGCGAGCAGCGCGACGCCGAACAGCACCGATGCGAACGCGCCGCCGACCAGCGGGTCGAGCAGGTGGTAGGCGTCCTGGATCTCGGTGACTTCGGTGTGCCCGCTGCCGTTGAAGGCCGACGCTGCAAGCGTCAGGATGGCCGCGTTCACCAGCAGCGCGAGCGACAACGACACCACGGTGTCCAGCGTCGACAGCCCGATCGCCTCGCGCTTCGCTGCATCGTCGCCGCCGACGTGGCGCGTCTGCACGATCGACGAATGCAGGTACAGGTTGTGCGGCATCACGGTGGCACCGAGGATGCCGATCGCGAGGTACAGCGCCTGCGGGTTCTCGATCGCCGACAGCCGCGGCACGAAGCCCTGCGCGACGGCGCGCCAGTCGGGCCCGACCATCGCGAGCTCGACCGCGTAGCAGACGCCGATCGTGACGATCAGCCCGAGCACGATCGCCTCGACCTGGCGGAAGCCCTTGCCCTTGAGGCCGAGCACGACCAGCGTGTCGAACGCGGTGATCACGATGCCGGTGACCAGCGAGACGCCGAACAGCAGGTGCAATGCGAGCGCGCTGCCCAGCACCTCGGCGACGTCGCACGCGACGATCGCGAGCTCGGCCAGCATCCACAGCACGCGGCTGGTCGCCTTCGGGTAGTGGTCGCGGCAGGCGCGCGCCAGGTCCTTGCGGGCCACCAGGCCGAGGCGCAGGCTCAGCGTCTGCAGCAGCATCGCCGCCAGGCTGGACAGCAGCACCACGCACAGCAGCGCGTAGCCGTAGCGCGAGCCGGCCTCGATGTCGGTCGCCCAGTTGCCGGGGTCCATGTAGCCGACCGACACCAGCAGCCCCGGGCCGGCCACCCGCAGCAGCTTGCGCCACAGCGGCGCTTGGGCGGGGATCGCGATGCTGCCGCGGACTTCGGACGGGCAGAACGGGGCGGTGGCGGTGCGCGGCAATGACAGCATGCGCCGCATTCTGCCGGGCTGCTGACACGACGTTGTCAGCAGGCGCCGCGCAGCATCGCGGCTTCTCTCCGGCGCCCCGCGGCGCCGCCTCGTGCCACCCCTGGAGATCCGCCATGACCGACACCATCCGCAGCGCCCTGAACTGGTTCGAGATCCCGGTCACCGACCTCGACCGCGCCCAGGCCTTCTACGAGAAGCTCTTCGCGACCACGCTGCGCCGCGAGCCGATGGGCGAGGTGACGCTGGCGGTGTTCGGCTACGACGAGCCGGGCGTCGGCGGCTGCCTGATCGCCGGCGACAGCGTCGCGCCGCCGTCGCAAGGCGGCACCATCGTCTACCTGAACGCGCAGCCGTCGCTCGATGCGGTGCTCGAGCGCGTGCAGGCTGCCGGCGGCGCCATCACCACGCCGAAGGTCACGCTGCCGGGCGACATGGGCTGCTTCGCCCACATCGCCGACAGCGAAGGCAACCGCATCGGCCTGCACGCGCTGGCGTAGCATTCGCGCCCAGGAAACGTCGTCATGAACGCCACCCCCGGCTCCACAAGAGCCCGCCCCTGCTGATGCGCCGCGCCGATCGCCTGTTCCAGCTGGTGCAGCTCGTCCGCGGGCGGCGCCTGACCACCGCCGAGTTCATCGCCGAGCGGCTCGAGGTGTCGGCGCGCACGGTGTACCGCGACGTCGCCGACCTGCAGCTGCAGGGCGTGCCGATCGAAGGCGAGGCCGGCGTCGGCTACCGCATGCGGGCCGGCTTCGACCTGCCGCCGCTGATGTTCAGCGGCGAAGAGGCGCAGGCGCTGGTCGCGGCGGTGCGCATCGCGCAGCCGCGCATCGATGCGGCGCTCGCGGCGCGCGCCGACGCCGCGTTGTCGAAGATCCTGTCGGTGCTGCCGAGTGCGGCCCGCGCGGCGGCCGAAAGCCTCGCGCTGTATGCGCCCACCTTCGATTTCGACCCGCAGGCGCGTTCGCACCTGGAGCTGCTGCGGCTGGCCGCCGAATCGCGCCGCCGCGTCGAGCTGCAGTACGTCGACCTGAAGGAGGTCGGCACCGAGCGCACGGTGCGGCCGCTCGGCTGCTTCTACTGGGGCGCGGTGTGGACGCTGGCCGCGTGGTGCGAGACGCGCGAGAGCTTCCGCAGCTTCCGCGTCGACCGCATCCGGCAGCTGATCGTCACCGATTCCGCGTTCCGCGACGAGCCGGGCAAGACGCTGGCCGACCTGTTCCGCCACAACGAGGCCGCGGCCGAGGCGCACCGCAACGCGAACGCCGCCTGATCGAGGCCCGCCCCGGCACGGCGGGCTCTTAAGATGCCGGGCTCCGCACCCACCCCGGCCTCCCCATGATCCAGCTGTATTACTTTCCCGGCAACGCCAGCATGGCACCGCACATGCTGCTCGAAGAGCTCGGCGTGCCGTTCGAGCTCGTGCGCGTCGAACGCGAGAAGGGCGCGCTGCGCTCGCCCGAGTACCTGAAGCTGAACCCGAACGGGCTGATCCCGGTGCTGGTCGACGGCGGGCTGGTGCTGTACGAGGCCGCGGCGATCTGCCTTCACCTGCTGGACGCGCACCCGCGGTCCGGCCTCGCGCCGGCCGTCGGCACGCCGCAGCGGGCGCATTTCTACAAGTGGCTGATGTGGCTGACCAACACGCTGCAACCGGCCCTGATCACCTACTTCTACCCCGACCGCTACGTGCGCGATGCCGACGCGGTGCCGCAGGTGAAGGACTGCGCCGAGGCGCGCGTCGGCGCGCTGGTCGACCTGCTCGAGGCCGAGCTGGCGTCGCATGGCAAGCCGTGGCTGCTCGGCGATGCGTTCAGCGCGGTCGACCTGTACGCGCTGATGCTGTGCCGCTGGACGCGCGGCTTCCACCGGCCGGCGCGCAGCCTGCCGGCGCTCGGGGACTGGCTGCAACGCGTGCTGGCACGGCCGGCGGTGCAGCGGATGCTGGCGCGCGAGGGGTTGCAGCCGCCGCTGGTGTGATCAGGGGTGCGGCCACGCCCGCTGCGCCGGCCGCATCCGCTCCCACGCCCACGCCAGCTGCAGCACGCCCAGGTCGTCATGCCGCGCGCCGACGATCTGCAGCCCGATCGGCAGGCCGTCGCCGGTGTAGCCGCAGTTGATGCTGGCCGCCGGCTGCTCGCTCATGTTGTACGGCAGCGTGAACGCGATGTGCTCGAACGGCCGCGCCGGGTCGTTGGTCGGGCACGGCAGCTCGGCGGCGAAGGCCGGGATCGGCGCGGTCGGCGACAGCAGTGCGTCGAACGGCCGGCAGGCCGCGACAGCCGCCTCGCGCATCGCGCCCATCTGGCTGTAGCCGTGGAACACCTGCGCGCCGCTCAAGGCCGCACCGCCGCGCGCCCAGTCGACGATGAACGGCAGCACCTTCGCGCGCCGCGCCTCGGGCAGCGCCGCGATGTCGGTCCACGCGCGGCAGCGCCAGAAGCGGTCCATGCCGTCGATCATCTCGCGCGTCATGAACGGCGCGACCGGTTCGACGATCGCGCCGGCGCCTTCGAAGGCCCGGGCCGCCGCGTCGACCGCCGCCCGCACCTCGGGCTCGACCGGCAGGCCCCAGCCGGCGTCCATCAGCAGCCCGAGCTTCAGCCCGCGCAGCGGGCGGTCGAGCTGCCCCCACGCGATGTCCTGGTGCGGCAGGCTCATCGTGTCGCGCATGTCCGGATCGGGCCGCGACAGCACGCCCATCAGCAGCGCCGCATCGGCGACCGTGCGCGTCATCGGCCCGGCCACGCGGCCGGCGTACGGCGGCTGGATCGGGATGCGGCCGAGGCTCGGTTTCAGCGTGAAGATCCCGCACCAGCCGGCCGGCAGCCGCACCGAGCCACCGATGTCGGTACCGACGTGCAGCGGCCCGTAGCCGGCGGCCGCGCCGGCCGCGGCGCCGGCGCTGCTGCCACCCGGGTTGCGGCGCAGGTCCCACGGGTTGCGCGCCAGCGGGTGGAAGCTCGACAGCCCGGACGACAGCATCCCGTAGTCGGGCATCGTCGTCTTGCCGAGGATCACCGCGCCGGCCTCGCGCAGCCGCGCGGCCGGCGGCGCGTCGGCGGCGGCCGGCACCAGCTCGGTGGCGGCGGTGCCCAGCGGCACCGGCGTGCCGCGGGTCGCGATGTTCTCCTTGATCATCGCCGGCACGCCGTCGAGCGCGCCGAGCGGTGCGTTCGCGAGCCAGCGCGCCTGCGAGGCCTCGGCCTGGGCGAGCGCCGCCGCCGCGTCGAGCGCATAGGTGGCGCACAGCCGCGGCTCCCAGGCCTCGATGTTCGCCAGCACCGCGCGCGTCACCTCGACCGGCGACAGCGTGCGCGCCGCATAGGCCGCGAGCAGTTCGACGGCGCCCAGCTGCGCGAGCGCGTTCATTGCCAGCTCACCGCGCCCATGTCGTTCGCGAACACCGGCGAGCTGCTCCACAGGCCCTTCAGCCGCTTGTTGGCGACCAGGAACTGCGGCAGCTGGAACAGCCAGGCGTTGACCGCGTCGTCGGCGAGCCGGCGCTGCGCATCGCCGAGCAGCTTCAGCCGCTCCTTCGGGTTGGTGCTGGCGTCGTACTTCGCGACGATCCCGGCGTAGGCCTTGCCGTCGTAGCCGAAGTAGTACGACGGGTCGGCATACACCGCGAAGTCGAGCGGCTCGACGTGGCTGATGATCGTCAGGTCGAAGCTGCCCTTGAACGGGCCGGCCAGCCACTGCGCCCATTCGACATTGTCGATCTTCGCGACGATGCCGACCTTGGCCAGCTGCGCCGCGACGATCTCGCCGCCCTTGCGCGCGTACTGCGGCGGCGGCAGCGAGAGCGTCACGTTCAGCGGCGTCGCGACGCCGGCTTCCTTCAGCAGCGCGCGTGCCTTGTCGGGGTTGTACGGGTTCACGCCGGTCAGGTCGACGTAGCCGGCATCGCTGGGCACCAGGTGGCTGCCGATCGGCGCGCCGTGGCCTTCCATCGCGCCGGCGATGACCGCCTTGCGGTCGATCGCCATCGCGATCGCGCGGCGCACGCGCACGTCGTCGAAGGGCTTGCGCTTGTTGTTGATCGCGACGAGGGTCTTGCCTTCGGTGCCGCCGACCGCGACGGTGAAGCGCGGGTCGTTCTGGAACTGCGCGAGGCTTTGCGCGGCCTGGAACCGCGGGAACGCGTCGACGTCGCCGGCCATCAGCGCGGCCGATTGCGCGGCCGGGTCGTTGATGATGCGAAAGCTCACCTTCTTCAGCTTGATCGCGGCGGCGTTGCGGTAGCCGTCCCAGCGCGACAGCACCACCGCGGTGCCGCGCGACCAGCTCTCGAAGCGGAACGGGCCGGTGCCCACCGGCTTCGTCGCGGTGGTGGCGGCGCTCTTCGGGTCGAGGATCACCGCGGTGTTCTCGCCCAGGCGGAACAGCAGGTTGCCGTCGGCCTTCGCGAGCACCAGCACCACCGTCTGCGCATCGGGCGTCTCGATGCGGGTGATGTTGTCGAACACCGCCTTCTTCGCCTTGTTGGTGCTGCCTTCGGCGCGGGCGCGCTCGAAGCTGAACTTGACGTCGGACGCATCGAAGGCCTCGCCGTCGTGGAAGCGCACGCCCTTCTTCAGCTTGAAGGTGTAGAGCCGGCCGTCGGGGTCGATGCTCCAGCTGTCGGCCAGCAGCGGCGTCACGCTGCCGTCGACGTTGATCTTCGTCAGGCCCTCGAGCACGTTGTAGTGGACGATCTCGCCGATCGACGCCGCCGCCGAGGTGGTCGGGTCGAGCCCCGGCGGCTCGAGCGTGATGCCGATGACGGCGCTGTCCTTGCGGGACTGCGCGGTGGCGAGCGTCGCGGCGAACAGCAGCAGCGTGGCGGTGGTCTTGAGGGCGGCGTGCGTCATCGGGCGATGGTAGCGGCAGCCGAACGACTGGAGCGTTGCACACAAACCGTTCGGGCCGAGCCTGTCGAAGCCTCGCGTACACACGTCGTCGCGGTGATCGCACACAAACCGTTCGCGCTGAGCCTGTCGAAGCGCTGTGCGCAGGCTTCGACCGGCTCAGCCCGAACGGAGCTTTGCGGGCAAGGCTTCGACAAGCTCAGCCCGAACGGGCCCTGGCGCGACTTGATGAACACTTGCGGCCGCCACCAACGCACGCGTATATGCATGCTGCGGCGCCCCGAACACCTCGTCCGCCGCACCGCGCTCGACGACCTCGCCGTTGCGCATCACCAGCACCTGCGCGCACAGGTGGTCGACCACCGCGAGGTCGTGGCTGATCAGCAGGTAGGTCATGCCGAAGCGCTGCTGCAGGTCGCTCATCAGGTTCAGCACCTGGGCCTGCACCGAGACGTCGAGCGCGCTCACCGGCTCGTCGGCGACGATCAGCTTCGGCCGCGTCACCAGCGCCCGCGCGATCGCGATGCGCTGGCGCTGGCCGCCGGAGAACTCGTGCGGATGGCGGTCGGCATCCGACGCGCGCAGCCCGACCGCCTCCAGCGCCTCGGCCACCTGCCCGGCCGCATCGGGCGCGCCGTCGGGCAGCGGCTCGGCGACGATGCGGCCGACGCGCTGCCGCGGGTCCAGCGAGCCGTACGGATCCTGGAACACCATCTGGAAGTCGCGCCGCGCCGCGCGCAGCCCGGCTGGCGCCAGCGCGTTCAGGTCTCGCCCGTCGAACAGCACCCGCCCGCTGCTCGGCGGCTCCAGCGCCATCGCGATGCGCGCCAGCGTCGACTTGCCCGATCCGGATTCGCCGACGACGCCCAGGTTGTGCCCGGCCTGCAGTTGCAGGCTGACGCCGCGCAGCGCGTCGACCACCGGCGCTGGCTGCAGCAGCCGCTCGCGCGGCAGCGTGTAGCGGCGCGTCACCTGCTCCAGCGCGAGCAGCGGCGCGCCGCTGCCGGGCAGGCTCACGCCAGCAGCTGGCGCGCCGCCAGGCTGCGCATCAGCGCGGTCAGCCCGAAGCGCCACGGCGCGATCTCGTCGCAGCGGCGCACCCGGTTGACCAGCGCGCCGAAGGCCGGCGACGACACCGTGACCACGTCGCCCACCACGTGCGTGAAGCCCTGGCCCGGGCCCATGCGGTCCTGCGTCGGCGCGAGCATGGTGCCGAGGAACAGCATCAGCCCGTCCGGGTACTGGTGGTGCGGGCCGATCGCCTGCGCCGCCAGGTCGAGCGGGTCGCGGCTGATCTTCGCGAGCGTGTCGCGGGCCTCGACGCGGAAGCCGTCCGGCCCGATCACGCGCAGCGCGATCTCGCAGCGGCGCAGGTCGTCGATTCCGAAGTGCGCATCGAACAGCCGGATGAACGGCGCCATCGCGCACGACGCGTTGTTGTCCTTGGCCTTGCCGAGCAGCAGCGCGCTGCGGCCTTCGAAATCGCGCAGGTTCACGTCGTTGCCGAGCGTCGCGCCGCGCACCTGGCCGCGGCTGTCGATCGCGAGCACCACCTCGGGCTCCGGGTTGTTCCACGACGAGCCGGGGTGCAGGCCGACATCGGCGCCGGTGCCCACCGCGGCCATCGGCGGCGCCTTCGTGAACACCTCGGCGTCCGGGCCGATGCCGACCTCCAGGTACTGCGACCACGCGCCCTGCGCGATCAGCACCTCCTTGACCTGCGCCGCCTGGGCCGAGCCGGGCACGATGCCGGCGAGGTTGTCGCCGAGGATGCCGGTCAGCGAGCGGCGGATCGCGTCGGCGCGCGACGCGTCGCCGCGCGCCTGCTCCTCGATCACCCGCTCCAGCAGGCTGGCGATGAAGGTGACGCCGCTCGCCTTCACCGGCTGCAGGTCGCACGGCGCCATCAGCCAGGCCTGCGTGCCGTCGCGCAGCGATTCGTCGCTGTTGGCCAGCGCCGACTCATAGGACGCGATGCGCGGCGCCTGGTCGTTGCGCAGCGCCGACTGCACCGCGAACACCGGGTCGTCGAGCTCCATCAGCTGGCTGCTGGTGGCGGCCACCGTCGAGAGGTCGTGCAGGTCGTCGCCGGCCAGCGTGACCAGTGTCGGCCCGACGCCGGGCACCCACAGCCGGCCCACCAGCGTGGCGCGCCGGGCGTCGTGCGGCAGCGACTCGGCCACCTGCAGCGGCAGCGGCGGGAACTGGATGCTCCTGGGGGTGCTGATGGTGGGACTGCTGTTTGGAATGCTCATGGAGGCTCTCGCGGCTGGGTTGACAGGGCAGAAGGGTTTGTCCCGCTGAACGCTGCGGGGCCGGCGCTTACCATGACACCTGGCGTGTCAGGCACCGCTGTCCCACAAAGAAAGCGAAGGAAGTCCCGATGCTCAAGACGATATCGCCGTTGCTGACGCCCGATGCATTGCACGCGCTGGCCAGCATGGGCCACGGCGACGACCTGGCGATTGTGGACGCGAATTTCCCCGCCGCCCAGGTGGCGCAGCAGGCCGGTGCGCGCCTGGTGCAGGTCGCCGGCGCCGACGCCCCGGCGGTGCTGGCGGCACTGCTGCCGCTGTTTCCGCTCGACACCTTCGTGCCGCAATGCGCCTGGACGATGCAGGTGGTCGGCGACGCCCGCGCGGTACCGCCGCCGGTCGTCGAATTCCACCGGCTGCTGCACGCCGCCGGCGAGCGCGAGCCGGCAGCGCTGGAGCGCTTCGCGTTCTACGAGCAGGCCCGGCGCGCCTTCCTGATCCTGCGCACCGGCGAGCAGCGCAAATACGGCAACCTGCTGCTGCGCAAGGGGGTGGTGGCCACCGACTGACGACCCACCGGCCGATCCGACGTTCGTTTCTGGCGCGACGGGAGCTGCGCCGTCCATCTGCTCCCACTGACGGGAGAAGACCATGACGATTCCTGCCGCATCCGCCTCGTTCCACGGCATCTGGCCGGCGCTGCTGACGCCGCTGAAGCCCGACCTCGGCATCGACCTGCACCGCTTCGGGCTGCACGCGCGCGCGCTGGTGCATGCCAAGGGCTGCGGCGGCGTCGTGCCGTTCGGCACCACCGGGGAGGGGCCGGCGTTCTCGGTCGACGAGCGCCGCGACGCGGTCGACGCGCTGGTCGGCGAGGGCGTGCCGGCGGCGCAGATCCTGGTCTCCACCAGCTGCGCTGCGCTGCCCGACACGCTGGCGCTGACGCGCCATGCGCTGGCGATCGGCGCGCACGGCTGCCTGATGATGCCGCCGTTCTTCCTGAAGGGCGGGGCGCACCAGGTGACCGACCAGGGCGTGATCGACAGCTACCGCCAGGTGATCGACGGCGCGGCCGACGACCGGCTGCGGCTGTACCTGTACCACATCCCGCAGGTGAGCGGCGTCGGGCTCTCGCGCAAGGTGGTCGAGACGCTGAAGCGCCTGTACCCGCAGACCATCGTCGGCATCAAGGACAGCAGCGGCGACACCGCGCACACGCTGGCGCTGGCCGATGCCTTCAACGAAACGCTGATGGTCACCGCCGGCCACGAGCCCGACCTGCCCGAGCTGGCGCGGCGCGGCAGCACCGGCGCCGTCAGCGGGCTGGCCAATTTCATGCCGCACGTGGTGCAGCGGCTGGCCGGCCGGCCCGACGCGCCGAACACCCCGCACGACGTGTCGCGGGTGCGGCTGCTGCTCGCGATGCTCGGCCCGTATGCGCTGACGCCCGCTTTGAAGGGCATCATGGCGGCCCTGAGCGGCGAACCCGGCTGGTTGCGAGTGCGCGCGCCGCTGGTGGCGCTGACGACGGACCAGATGCACACGCTGCAGCATGCACTGAAGCCGATCGCGCTGGACCTCGACGTCGATTGACCCGAACAAGGAACCTGGAGACTGCATGACTTTCGATTCACGGCGCCGCCGCCTGGCGGCCGGCCTGGTGTTGTCCGGCCTGGCCTCGCGCGGCGCGCGGGCCGCCGGCAAGACGCTGCTGCGCATCTCGACCCCTGCGGTGCCGGACGACTGGCACGCGAAGATGTGGACCGTCTTCAAGGACACGCTCGAGCAGTCGGCTCCCGGCGAGTTCGAGGTGCAGGTCAACCTGAACGCGGCGCTGTTCAAGCAGGGCGCCGAGCCGGCCGCGATGGCGCGCGGCAACCTGGAGCTGGCGTCGATCTCGGCCTTCGACATCGCGAAGCTGCTGCCGGAGTTCTCGATCTTCACCGCCGGCTACATGCTGCGCGACCCGCAGCATCAGCAGAAGGTGTTCAACGGGCCGATCGGCGACGAGATGTTCAAGCGCGTCTCCGACAAGCTCGGCGTCACCGTGCTCGCCACCGCCTACCTCGGCACCCGCCAGGTCAACCTGCGCGACGTGCGCAAGGTGACGACGCCGGCCGACCTGAAGGGCGTGAAGCTGCGCATGCCGGGTTCGAAGGAATGGCTGTTCCTCGGCCAGGCGCTCGGCGCAACGCCGACCCCGCTGGCCTTCGGCGAGGTCTACCTGGGCCTGAAGACCGGCACCATCGACGGCCAGGACAACCCGCTGCCGACGGTGCGCGCCGCCAAGTTCTACGAGGTGACGAAGCAGCTGGTGCTGACCAGCCACCTGGTCGACGGCCTGTTCATCGCGGTCGCCGACACCACCTGGAACGCCGCGAGCCCCGCGCAGCGGCAGAAGCTGAAGGCGGCGGCCCAGGCGGCAGCCCGCTACAACAACGACCACCGCATCCAGGAAGAAGCGCAGCTGGTCGAGTTCTTCAAGCAGCAGGGGCTGCAGGTGACGACGCCCGACGTCGCGGCCTTCCGCCACGCGGTGCAGCAGGCCTATGCCGCGTCGGAGCAGGCGAAGGCGTGGCCGCAGGGGATGCTCGGGCGCATCAACGGAACCTCGTGATGCGACGCTGGCTGAAACGGGGCGCCGACGCGGTCGGCGGCGGCCTGTTCGTGTTGCTGTTCCTGGTGTTCCTGGTGCAGATCACCGCGCGCTTCGGCTTCAACCAGCCGCTGCCGTGGACCGACGAGCTGGCGGTGGTGCTGTATGTGTGGGTGATCCTGTGGTCGACCGCGTTCGTCGTGCCGCAGCGCGAGCACGTCGCGTTCGACCTGGTCTACAACGCGATGCCGGCCAGCGTGCGGCGCGTGTTCCGCGGGCTCTCGGCCGCGCTGTTCGGCGGCCTCGCGCTGTGGGCGCTGCCGGCCAGCTGGGACTACATCCGCTTCATGGCGCGCGAGGGCACGCCGGTGCTCGGGCTGCCGTTCATGGCGGTGTTCGTGCCGTTCGCGTTCATGCTGGCGTCGGTGGTGGCGCGCAGTGCGTTCACGCTGTGGCGCCTCGCGCGCGGGCTCGACCACGAATCGAGCGGCGAGGTGAAACCGTGACTGCCGCGCTGTGGGCCTTGATCGGCGTGCTGGTCGCCGGCTTCGTGCTGCGCGCGCCGATCGGCTTCTCGATGATCGGCAGCGGCATCGCCTACCTCGTCGTCAAGCGGCAGGACCTGGGGCTCGCGGCCGAGCAGGTGCTGAACGGGCTGTACAACAGCTACGTGCTGCTGGCGGTGCCGCTGTTCATCTTCGCCGCCAACCTGATGAATGCCGGCACCATCAGCGAGCGCATCTTCGACTTCTGCCGCATCCTGGTCGGCCGGCTGCGCGGCGGGCTGGCGCAGGTCGACATCCTGGTCAGCGTGGTGTTCTCGGGCATGAGCGGCAGCGCGATCGCCGATGCGGCCGGGCCGGGTCTCGTGACGATCCGGCAGATGCTGAAGAAGCCGGAGTACACGCCCGGCTTCGCCGGCGCGGTGGTGGTGGCGAGCGCGACGCTCGGGCCGATCATTCCGCCGTCGATCCCGATGGTGATCTATGCGCTGGTGTCGGGCAGCTCGGTCGGCGCGCTGTTCCTCGGCGGCGTGGTGCCGGGCGTGCTGATGGCGCTGCTGATGATGGGCGTGGTGCATTTCATCGCGACGCGGCGCGACATGCCGCGCGAGGACAAGGTGCCGCTGCGCGAATGGCCGCTCATCCTGTGGCGTGGCGCGCTGCCGCTGTCGCTGCCGGTGCTGCTGCTGACCGGCATCTACACCGGCATCTTCACGCCGACCGAAGCCGCCGCGGTGGCCGCCTTGCATGCGCTGTTGCTGGCCGGCGTCGTCTACCGGGCGCTCAGCTGGCGCACGCTGTGGGGCGTGGTGATGGAGTCGACGCGTTCCAGCGCGGCGATCACGATGATCCTGGCCGGCGCCTTCATGATGAACTACGCATTCACCGCCGAGGGCGTGCCGCAGTCGCTGGCGGCCTGGATGGCCGGCTTCGAGCTCGGCCGCACCTCGTTCCTGCTGCTGGTGAACCTGCTGTTCCTGGTGCTCGGCTGCTTCATGGACATCTCGGTGCTGCTGCTGGTGTTCGTGCCGATCCTGCTGCCGATGGTGAAGGCGCTGGGCATCGACCTGGTGCACTTCGGCGTGGTGATCGTGCTGAACATGATGATCGGGCTGATCCACCCGCCGTTCGGCATGCTGCTGTTCGTCACCAACGCACTGACAGGCATCCCGATCCGCGACATGCTGCGCGAGGGCTGGCTGTTCATCGTGATGCTGCTGGCGCTGCTGCTCGCGATGACGCTGTTTCCGCCGATCGTGCTGTGGCTGCCGCAGTCGATGGGGTACCGATAGCGCCCTAGCCCGCCTTGCGCCGATCCATCGCCGCGCTCTCGTAGAACGACTTCTTCGACGCGTACATCGCGTGATCGGCCTCGTTGACCGCGGCCTCGATGCGCCCGCCGGCTTCGCAGGTCGCGATGCCCAGCGCGAAGCTCAGCGTGGTCGTGCCGTGGAACTGGTTGTTCAGCTCCGACAGCGACGCCAGCCGGTCCAGCAGCAGCTGCGCCGCGCGCGCGTCCATGCCGGGCAGCAGCAGCGCGAACTCGTCGCCGCCGATGCGCGCGGCGCACATCGGCTTGTCGATCGCCTTCGTCAGCACCTCGCCGGCACGCCGCAGCAGCGCATCGCCGGCCGCGTGGCCCTGCGTGTCGTTGATGGTCTTCAGCCCGTTCAGGTCGGCGACCACCACCGTCACCGGCCATGGGCCCTTGCGCTCCAGCCGGTTGATCTCGTCGACGAAGAACGCCCGGTTGCGCAGCTTGGTCAGCGGGTCGTGCTTGCCGAGGAATTCGAGGTAGGCCTCGGCCTGCTTGCGCGCGGTGATGTCGGTCAGCGAGACCAGCACCAGGTCCCAGTCGGCCTCGTGGCCGGGCAGCACCGAGAACTGCAGGTAGACATGCAGCCGGTCGCCGGCCAGGTTGTAGTTGACGACCTCGCGCTGGTGCGCGGTCTTGCCGTTCCACAGCTCCTGCAGCTGCTCGCCGAAGTGCGCCGTCATGTCGTCGCGGAACACGTCGCCGAGCCGGCGCAGCAAGGTGTCGCGGTCGGGCGCACCGAACATGCGCAGCGTCTGCTGGTTCACGTCGACCACGCGCACTTCCTGCAGGCAGCGGGTCACGAACTCCGGGTGCACGTCGGTGAAGACCCGGAAGTCGCTGATGCCCTGCGCGCGCGCCTCGTCGAGCAGGCGCTTCACGCTGCTGAAATCCTCGACCCACAACGACACCGGCGAATGCTCGAACAGCCCGCGCGCATACAGCTCGCTCATGCGCAGCGCCTCGGCGGCGGCGCTGCGCTCGGTCACGTCCTCGATCGACAGCAGCACGCGGTCCCAGCCGGCCTCGTGGCCCGGCAGCACGGTGGCGTTCAGCACGATGTCGAGGCGCCGGCCGTCGAGCGCGTAGTTCACCGTCTGGCTGCTGAAGCGGGTGTGGCCGTCCCACAGCGCGGCCAGCTCTTCGACGAGTTGCTCGAACATGTCGTCGCGGAAGACCCGCGGCAGGTTCTCGACCAGGTGCGCCAGGTCGCGTGCGCCGTACAGCTCGAGCGTGCGCCGGTTCACCTGCAGCACGCGCAGGCAGGCCGAGCATTCGGCGACGCGCCGCGGGTCGGCCCGCAGGTGCGCCCGCAGGTCGGTCACGCCCGCGCCGCGCCAGCGCGCGAAGGTCGCGTGCAGCGCGCTGTAGTCCTCCAGCCACAGCGAGACCGGCGCGAGCTCGAACAGGCTGGCCAGTTCGGCAGGGGGCAGGGTCTCGGTGACGTTCATGGCATGCCGTTCATGCGCGAAGGCGCCTCAGTGCGCGCTCATCCACGCCTCGATGGCGTCAGGCTCGACCGGCACTGCCCGGCTGATCAGCTCGCAGCCGCCGGGGACGACGACCGCATCGTCCTCGATGCGGATGCCGATGTTCCAGAACGCTTCCGGCACGTCGGGCGCCGGCTGCACGTACAGGCCTGGCTCCAGAGTCACGACCATGCCGCATTCGAGCCGGCGCGACGGTGCGCGCACGACCCGCCCGCCGCGGAAATCCGGCTGGTCGACCGCCGGTTCCTGCAGCGACAGGTACTCGCCGACGTCGTGCACGTCGCGCCCGAGCCAGTGGCCGGTGTCGTGCATGTAGAAGCGCCGGTAGGCGCCGCTCGCCATCACCGCGTCGACGTCGCCATGGCGGTCACGCGCCAGCAGCCCGTGGTCGAGCAGGCCCTGCGACAGCACGCGCACCGCCGCCTCGTGGGCATCGCGCTGCCGGCTGCCGGGGCGCGTCGCGGCCACCGCCACCTGCTGCGCGGCCAGCACCACGTCGTACAGCGTCCGCTGCGGCCCGGTGAAGCGGCCGTCGGCCGGGAAGGTGCGGCTGATGTCGCTCGCATAGCCGTCGAGCTCGCAGCCGGCATCGACCAGGCACAGCTGGCCGGCGCGCAGCTCGCCGGGCCCGGCCGCGTGGTGCAGCACGCAGGCGTTGCCGCCGGCCGCGACGATGCTGCCGTAGGCCGGGCCGGTGGCGCCCCGGCGGCGGAACTCGTGCAGCAGCTCGGCCTCGATCTCGTACTCGCGCACCGCGGCCGCCGGGTCGGCGCGCAGGCGCTGGCCGCAGTAGCGCATCGCGCGTGCGTGGGCGGCGGCGGAGATGGCCGCGGCGCGGCGCATCGTGTCGATCTCGTCGGCGTCCTTGATCAGGCGCATCTCGTCGACCAGCGGGCCGAGGTCGCGGTGCACCGGGCCTTCGGCGCCGAGGCCGGCGCGCGTGCGGGCGCGCGCCAGCCAGCCGGGCAGGCGCTGGTCGATCGCGCTCGGCACGGTGAACAGCGTCCAGACGTTGCGCACCCGGCCCATCAGCTCGGGCAGCAGCTCGTCGAGGCGCTCGATCGGCCAAGCCAGGTCGACGCCGAGTGCCTGCGGCGCCGCCTCCGGCCCGAGCATCGGCCCTTCCCACACCGAGCGCTCGGCGTTGGCGGCGTGGCAGAACAGCTCGCTGCAGCCGTCGGCATGCAGCACCAGGCAGCTGTGCGGCTCGTCGAAGCCGCTCAGGTAGTGGAAGTGGCTGCCGTGGCGGAACGGGTGCTCGTTGTCGCCGTTGCGCATCTGCATCGGCGCGGTCGGCACGATCGCCATGCCGCCGCCGGCCGCGGCGAGGCGGCGTGCCAGCTCGGCGCGGCGCCGGCGGAAGGGTGGGGTGCGCATCGGTGGGCGGGCGGTGCGCCGGTGCGTCAGGACTCGCTGTCCGCGCGGGCCTTGGGCGGCTGGGAGGGATCCGCGGCGGCGGCGGCCGCGGCGCGCTGCTTGCGCAGGCGGCGCAGCTCGCGCAGCATTTCCTTGTCGCCGGCGGTCGGGATGCGGCCGCCGTCGGGGTCGGGTGCGTCGGCGGGCCGGGTGTCCGGCGCGCCGGGGCGGGTGTCCAGCGGGCCCGGTCGGGTGCTCGCGCCCTTCTCGTGCCCCGCATTCCTCTCGCTCCTGCTGCCCCTCTCGCCGGCCGGCGTGTCGCCCCGCTTGTCGTTCTGCTTGTCGAGCAGGGCCTGCTGGCGCCAGCGGATCTGGTTGGCCGCGTTCTCGACCGCGTCGAGCTGGGTGTCGGCATCGGTCTTCGGCAGGGCCACGGCGCGCTTGTCGGTCATGCGCATCAGCAGTCGGCAGACGCGGTTGTTGTTCAGGTGGCGCAGCGTCGGCAGCGTGCCGTCTTCCTCGACGACGCTGACGTCGCGGATGTTCTCGATCGCCACCTGGTGCACCTTGCCGGCGAAGCCGCGCTGGAACCAGACGTAGCTCGCGCTGACGCTGACGCGCTCCCAGCGCGCCATGTCGAAGGCGACCGCGCCAAGCACGCCGAGGATGCCCACGAAGATCAGCCAGCCGAACGACAGTGCGGTGCCGAGCCAGATCACCAGGCCGGCGACGATCGGGACGACGACGACTTCGAGCATCGCGTGGTCGGAGGTGCCGTAGACGTTGCGGTCGTAGCTGGCGAGTTCGAGTTCGCCGCTGGCCAGCGGCTGGAACGATGCGGTCAGCGCCTTCGCACCGCGGCCGATCAGGATGTGGCCGGCGACCGCGAACGCGACCAGGAAGGGCAGCAGCAGCCAGGTGCTGAACGACGCGAGGCCGCTGGCGCGGGCGGCGGCGGCGGCCATCGAAGGGCTGACGGGCGCACAGAGCGCCAGCGGCAGCAGCAGGGAGCGGGGGTGGGGAAACTTGATCACGGACGCGACGGTAACGCGAAGCGCTGCGCCCGCAAAGAGGGACGACGAGAAACCGGGCTGCCACAGTACCCGCACTGCGTCCCGGGGCTCGCGTCGCGTGCGCGAATCGACGCGGGGCTGTGGCTAAGATGCCGCAATTCTTAACGAGGTGTAGCGATGAAATACCGTCGATTGGGCCGCAGCGGCCTGCAGGTCAGCGAGCTGTCGCTGGGCTCGTGGGTCACGTACCACAACCAGGTGGACACCGGCTCGGCCGCCGAGATGCTCGCCGCGGCCTTCGACGCCGGCGTCAATTTCTTCGACAACGCCGAAGCCTATGCCGCCGGCCAGAGCGAGGTGGTGATGGGCGAGGCGTTCCGCCGGCTGAAGTGGCCGCGCCTGAACTACGTCGTGTCGACCAAGTTCTTCTGGGGTCTGGACCGCGAGGGCAACACCGTCAACCGGCGCGACACGCTGAACCGCAAGTACCTGACGCAGGCGATCGACGGCTCGCTCAAGCGCATGCAGCTGGAGCACATCGACCTGGTGTACTGCCACCGGCCCGACCCGCACACGCCGATCGAGGAGACGGTCTGGGCGATGAGCGACATGATCGCCCGCGGCAAGGCCTTGTACTGGGGCACCAGCGAATGGAGCGCCGCCGAGATCCGCGCCGCCTACGACATCGCCGAGCGCCACCACTTGCACAAGCCGGTGATGGAGCAGCCGCAGTACCACCTGTTCCACCGCCAGCGCGTCGAGCAGGAATACGCCCGCTTGTACGACGACATCGGCCTGGGCCTGACGACCTGGAGCCCGCTGGCCAGCGGGCTGCTGACCGGCAAGTACCGCAGCGGCGTGCCGCAGGGCAGCCGCGGTGCGCTCGAAGGCATGGGCTTCCTGCTGAAGGGGTTGACCGATGCCGACAAGAACGCCGCGGTCGCGAAGCTGGAGCCGATCGCCCGCGACCTGGGCGGCAACCTGGCGCAGCTGGCGGTGGCCTGGGTCAACCGCAACCCGCGCGTCAGCACGGTGATCCTCGGCGCGTCGAAGCTGTCGCAGCTGCAGGACAACCTCGGCGCGCTGGCGATCACGCCGAAGCTGACGCCGGAGGTGCTGGCGAAGATCGACGAGATCACGGTGCCGTTCGCGGCCTGAGGCATGGCTCGACGCGGTGATCAGGGGGCCTTCGGGCCCCTTTTCCATGCCCGTCGACTGATACCCTCGGCCTGAATCAGCACAACAAGGGCTTCGCATGCAACGGATCGTGATCGTCGGTGGGGGCGCCGGGGGCCTGGCCTTGGCCACGCAGCTGGGCAAGTCGCTCGGGCGCAAGGGGCTGGCGGAGATCACGCTGGTCGACGCGGCGCGCACGCACGTCTGGAAGCCGCTGCTGCACCAGCTGGCGGCCGGCAGCTTCGACACCCATGCCGAAGAGATCGAGTTCCTCGCGCAGGCGCGCGGCCACCACTTCAAGTTCCGCCTCGGCCGGCTGTCGGGCGTCGACCGCGCGGCGAAGACGGTGCAGCTCGATGCGAGCTTCGACGAGGCCGGCCGCGAGATCACGCCGGCGCAGACGCTGGCCTACGACACGCTGGTGATCGCGGTCGGCAGCCAGACCAACGACTTCGGCACCGCCGGCGCGGCCGAGCACACCATCAAGCTCGACAGCCCGCCGGCCGCCAAGCGCTTCAACGACCGGCTGATCAACGCCTGCATCCGCGCGCAGAGCGTGCCGCGCGCGGCCGGCAGCGGCCGGCTGACGGTGGCGATCGTCGGCGGCGGCGCCACCGGCGTCGAGCTGGCGGCCGAGCTGCATGCCGCCGCGCGCGTGCTGGCGAACTACGGCTTCGACCACATCCACCCCGAGAAAGACCTGCAGATCGTGCTGGTCGAGGCGGCGCCGCGGCTGCTGTCGCAACTGCCCGCGCGCCTGAGCGAAGCGGCGGTGCGCGAGCTGCGCAAGCTGGCGATCGAGGTGCACACCAACGAGCGGGTGGTCGAGGTTACCGCCGACAGCCTGCGGATGGCCAGCGGCAAGGTGATCGGCTCCGACCTGACGGTGTGGGCGGCCGGCGTGAAGGCGGCGGATTTCCTGCGCACGCTGGGGGGTGCGCAAGGCAATGAGCCGCTGGAGACCAACAAGCTCAACCAGCTGGTGGTCAACGGCAACCTGCAGAGCACGCGCGACCCGGCCATCTTCGCGTTCGGCGACTGCGCGGCCTGCCAGCAGCCCGACGGCACCTGGGTGCCGCCGCGCGCGCAGGCCGCCTACCAGCAGGCGATGTACCTGGTGAAGGCGATCCCGAAGCTGCTGGCCGGCCAGCCGGTGAAGCCGTTCGTGTTCAGCGACAAGGGCTCGCTGGTGTCGCTGTCGGAGTACTCGTCGGTCGGCAGCCTGATGGGCAGCCTGACGCGCGGCAGCCTGTTCATCGAAGGCCGGCTCGCACAGTTCATGTACTGGGCGCTGCACAAGCAGCACCAGATGGCACTCGGCGGCTTCTGGCGGATGGTGCTGGTGACGCTGTCGGAATTCCTCGACCGCACCTACCGGCCGAAGATCAAGCTGCACTGACTTCTGCCATCCACCCCCACCGCAGGCTCCCTCCTGTGACCGATGACGACCCCACCGCCTGGAGGCGGTCGGCCACACAGGCACTCCGCGAGGGGCGGCTGGCCGATGCGGCTCGCCTGTACCAACGCCTCGCCGAGCACGCGCAGGCAGCGGGCCGGCCGGCGCAGGCCATCGCGTACTACCGTTCCGCGCTGCAGACCCAACCCGGCTTCGCGCCAGCTTGCGCGCCGTTGTGCCGTTTGCTGTACGAACAGGGTGATCTGGCCGGCGCGTCGGCGCTGATGCGCAGTGCGATCGAGTTCCACCCCGACCGTGCCGACTTCCACGTGCTCGCCGGGTACGTGGTTTTTTCGCAGCAGGACCCTGCGCAGGCCGTGCAGGCCTTCGAGCGCGCGTTGGCGCTGGAGCCCGGCATGCAAACGGCCCGCTCCAACCTTCTCGTCGCGTTGGAGACGAGCGGGGATACCCTGCGGGCGCTGGACATGACCCGCGAGATGCTGGCAGCGGAGCCGGCCCGGTTGGAGCTGCGCATCGGGGTCGGGCGGCTGGCGTTCGAGTGGCGCCTGGCCGGGCTGGCGCAGGTCGTGCCGGTGCGAACTGATGGCGTGGCGGATGCGGGGCTAGACCCCGGTGATGGCCCGCCGATGAAGCTGGTGGTCGAGGGTTGGCGCGGCATCAACCACTCATTCGCGCTGATCCACCAGTTCCAGATCCTCGAACTGCTGCGGCGACGTGATGTCGTGCTGAGCTGCCGCGACCTGCCCTTCGCGTTCGGGCACTGGAACCCGCGCACGGTGCCTGCGGGATTCGAGTCGGCCGAGCAAGCGAAGATCGACGCGGTGCCTGTGGTGCCCGAAGGGGCAGCCGCGGACTGCGTCTACCGCATCGGCGCACCGTTCACCGCGCCGCAGCTGCACGACTCGCGAAGGACCTTCACCTACATGGTCACCGAGTGCGGCTTGATGCAAGCGAACTTCGCGGACGGCCGCATGGACATCCGCCGCTTCACGGCGGGCGGCAACCGCGTCGTCACGTCGAGCCGGTGGTCCAAGCAGCGCTTGGTCGACGCGGGCCTGGACGCCGACGGCATCGACATCGTCACCTGCGGCGTCAATCGCGAAGTGTTCGCGCCGCCGGAGCCGTTGCAGCGCGCCGAAGGGCGCCGGCAGCTGGGCCTGCAGGAGCACGAGATCGTGTTCCTGAACCTCGGCGCGGCGTTCTGGAACAAGGGCGTCGACTTGGTGATGCTGGCCTTCGCCACGCTGCGGCAGCGTCGCCGCGACATCCGGCTGATTCTCAAGGACCAACGGGCGGTCTACGCCGTCACGACAGCCGAGAACACCCTGCGCGGCCTGTCGAACCGGCATCCAGCGCTCTTCACGGCCGACACCATCGACGCCATTGCGCTGGTTGGCAGCAATCTGTCCCAGACGCGTCTGGCCGGGCTCTATGGCGTGGCCGACGCCTATGTCTCGCCCTACCGTGCCGAGGGGTTCAACCTGCCGGTGCTGGAGGCGCTGGCCTGTGCGGTGCCGGTGATCGTGACCGACGGCGGCTCGACGGACGACTTCTGCCCGCCGGCCGTGGCGACGC
This sequence comes from Rhizobacter sp. SG703, assembly GCF_012275445.1. Classification (GTDB taxonomy): domain Bacteria; phylum Pseudomonadota; class Gammaproteobacteria; order Burkholderiales; family Burkholderiaceae_C; genus Rhizobacter. The sequence continues at coordinate 24,908 of NZ_JAAZQK010000008.1, forward strand.
GTCTGCCCAGCAGGATGCTCAGCCGCGACGGCGACGAGCCAGGCCGGCCGGTGCGCTACCGCGAACCCGATTTCGACGCACTGGTCGAAGCGATGTCGCGCATTGCTGCCGGCGACGCCATCGACCGCGGCGCCTTTCGCCAGCACCTGGACCGCTTGCCGCCCACCAAGACCTGGACGGCGGCAACGTCGCAGCTGGTGGATGCGATGCGCAGGCCCTAGAAGGCCCGAGGGCGGTTCAAGGCGTCGAGTTGATCGGGCGTGCCGACGTTCTCCCACGCACCGCGCCACACCTCGGCGCTGATGCGCCGCTCGCGCATGCCGGCGAACAGCAGCGGGCCGAGGGCGGCCTTGCTGCCCGGCGCGATGCCGGCACACAGCGACGCGCGGCACAGCGCGAGGTTCGCGTAGGTCCAGCGCACGCCGTCGGGCCCCGCTGAATCGGCCAGCCCGAAGCCGTCCGAATCGAGGCCGAAATCGCCCTTCGCGTGGAACGCCGGGTTCGGCACCAGCCACAGGTGCGCAAGCAACTCGCCGGCCGCGAAGCGCTCGCCCTGCGCCGCGTCGAAGCGGAAGCCCGGCGCATGGATGTCGCCCGACACCACCCAGAAGCAGTCGTCCGGCCCGTCGACCAGCAGCGGCAGCGCCTTCGCGATGCCGCCGGCCGTCTCGAGCGCGCCGCCGTGGTCGCGGCCTTCCATCGAATAGCGGATGCGCAGCCCCCAGCGGCTGCCGTCGCCGAGCGCGGCCGGGATCAGGTCTTCCAGCCATGCGGTGTTGACGACCACGTCGCGCACGCCGTCGCGCGCCAGCGCTTCCAGGTGCCATTCGATCAGCGGCTTGCCGTGCACCGCCAGCAGCGGCTTCGGCAGCGCATCGGTCAGCGGCCGCATGCGTTCGCCGCGGCCGGCGGCGAGGATCATGGCTTTCATGCCTGGTTTCATTCGGTCCCTCGCAGCAGCGATTGGCGTTGCACCCGGGCCGGCTCGAACACGCCGAGCAGCGCGTCGAGCAGCGCCTGCGCCCGGGCCGAGTTGTCGGTGCCGAGGTTGCAGACGTAGACGTCCAGCGTCACCGCGTCCAGCTCGGGCCAGGTGTGCACCGCGAGGTGCGATTCGGCCAGCAGCACGACGCCGGTCACGCCGCCCGGTGCCGGGAAGCGGTGGAACAGCTCGCCGACCGGCTGCAGCGCCGCCGCCGCGACGGCCGCGAGGCAGCGCCGGCGCAGCGCGTCGGGGTCGGTCATTGCGGGGTTGCCGGTGGCGCAGCCGCGCAGGTCGGCGGTGAGGTGCAGGCCTTGCATCGGCGGGATTATCGGCGGCGCCTAAAATGCGCCGCTTCCGCCCCACCCAACCCCAGGAGCCGCCCGGCATGACTGCCCCCGCCCACGACACCAACTTGATGGCGAACGCCATCCGCGCCCTGGCGATGGACGCCGTCCAGCAGGCCAATTCAGGTCATCCGGGCGCCCCGATGGGCATGGCCGACATGGCGGTCGCACTGTGGGGCCGGCACCTGCGCCACAACCCGGCCAACCCGCACTGGGCCAACCGCGACCGCTTCGTGCTGAGCAACGGCCACGCGTCGATGATCCTGTACGCGCTGCTGCACCTGACCGGCTACGACCTGCCGATGAGCGAGCTGCGCAACTTCCGCCAGCTGCACAGCAAGACCCCCGGCCACCCCGAAGTCGGCTACACGCCAGGCGTCGAGACCACCACCGGCCCGCTCGGCCAGGGCGTCACCAATGCCGTCGGCATGGCGCTGGCCGAGAAGCTGCTGGCCCATGAATTCAACCGCGACGGCCACACGATCGTCGACCACCACACCTACGTGTTCCTCGGCGACGGCTGCCTGATGGAAGGCATCAGCCACGAAGCCGCCGCGCTGGCCGGCGCCTGGCGCCTGAACAAGCTGATCGCGCTGTACGACGACAACGGCATCTCGATCGACGGCAAGGTCGCGCCGTGGTTCATCGACGACACGCCGAAGCGCTTCGAAGCCTACGGCTGGAACGTGATCGCCGCGGTCGACGGGCAGGACGCGGATGCCGTCGATGCCGCGATCACCGCCGCCAAGCAGGCCGACAAGCCGACGCTGATCTGCTGCAAGACGACCATCGGCAAGGGCTCGCCGAACCGCGGCGGCACCTCGAAGGCGCACGGCGAGGCGCTGGGCGCCGACGAGATCAAGCTGACCCGCGAAGCCCTCGGCTGGACGTATGAGCCGTTCGTGATCCCCGAGCAGGCCTACGAAGAATGGGACAGCCGCGCCGACGGCCTGACCGCCGAGACGCAGTGGGTCGACGCGTTCGAGGCCTATTCGAAGGCGTTCCCGGAACTGGCGGTCGAGTTCATCCGCCGCACCGCGCACGAGCTGCCGAAGAACTTCGCGCAGACGGTGCTCGACACCGCGATCGCCGCGAATGCCAAGGCCGAGAACGTCGCGAGCCGCAAGGCGAGCCAGATCGCGCTCGAATCGTTCACGAAGGCGCTGCCCGAGCTGCTCGGCGGCAGCGCCGACCTGACCGGCTCGAACCTGACCAACACCAGCAGCACGCCGCCGCTGCGCTTCGAGGCCGACGGTTCGTCGAACGGCGGGCGCCACATCAACTACGGCGTGCGCGAGTTCGGCATGGCCGCGATCATGAACGGCATCGCGCTGCACGGCGGCTTCATCCCGTACGGCGGCACCTTCCTGACCTTCAGCGACTACAGCCGCAATGCGATCCGCATGGCCGCGCTGATGAAGATCCGCGTGATCCACGTGTTCACGCACGACAGCATCGGCCTCGGCGAAGACGGCCCGACGCACCAGTCGGTCGAGCATGCCGCGGCGCTGCGCCTGATCCCGGGGCTGGACGTCTGGCGTCCGGCCGACACCGCCGAAACCGCCGTGGCCTGGGCCAGCGCGATCGAGAACAGCAACCGCCCGAGCGCGCTGCTGCTGTCGCGCCAGAACCTGCCGTACGCACCGAAGGCCGAGTTCCAGGCCGGCCAGCCGCAGGCGGCGATCGACACGCTGGCCAAGGGCGGCTACGTGCTGGCCGAGCCGAGCGAGGTGGGCCTGAAGAAGAAGGCGCAGGCGGTGATCATCGCCACCGGGTCCGAGGTGCAGCTCGCGCTGCATGCGCAGCAGCTGCTCGCGAAGCCCGAGAACGGCGCCATCGCGGTGCGCGTGGTCAGCATGCCCAGCACCTCGGTGTTCGATCGCCAGACCGCCGCCTACAAGACCAGCGTGCTGCCGCAGGGCGTGCCGCGCATCGCGGTCGAGATGGGCGTCAGCGACGGCTGGTGGAAGTACGGCGTCGCCGCGGTGGTCGGTATCGACACCTACGGCGAATCGGCGCCGGCGCCGGTGCTGTTCAAGCACTTCCACTTCACGCCCGAGAACGTGGCCGACACGGTGCGCGTCGTGCTGGGCCGCTGATGGAGCGTGCGCTGGCCGGGGTGCTGCTGAGCCTGTCGGCGGCCTGGTCGGCGCAGGCCGCCAGCGGCCCGCCTGCGGACGGCATGGAGGTCCTGGAGCCGGCGGAGTTCGCCTGCCTGACACCGGCCGCGGCGGATCGCAAGCCGATCGAGTACCCGGAAGCCGCACGGCGTGCCGGGCTGTCGGGCCTGGTGCGGGTCAGGCTGGTGTTCCAGCACCCGCAGAAGCCGCCGCGGGTCAGTTTCATCGCCTACGCCGACGTTCGCGAGTTCAACGACCTGGTCGAAGACTACGTCTCGGCCTACCGGCTGCCATGCCTGCGCGAAGACGCGGATCCAGTGACGGCCACCCAGGAGTTCGCGTTCAGGCCGGACGACGGGCGGCCGGTGGCATGGCGTCACCTGCGCGGGGAAGACGTCGACCTGCAATCCGAGGCCTGCCGGCCACGCTACCCCGCGAAGCCGCCGGAGTTTCCGCGCGCGGCCATGGACCGGGGCGCCGTGTTCGCGGTCCTGCTGGTCAGGACGACGTTCCACGGGCCGACCCGGCCGCCGGAGGTGGAGGTGGTCCACCAGGTGGGCGCGCCCCCGTTCGAGAAGGCCGTCACCCGGTGGGCCTCGCAGGTGAGGCTGCCATGCCTGCGGGAGGACCAGACCCTCAGCACCGTGCAGAGGGTTTCGTTCGAGCTCGACAGCCCGGGGCAGATCGTCCTCAAAGACCTCAGCCTGCAGCAGCTCGTGCCGGCCATCGACAAGCTCGACGAGCAGCACGTCCATTTCGACTTCAATGCGATGGGGTGCCCGTTCGACGTTCGCCTGCGCCTGTTCCGGCCCATCCTGAAGAACTCGGTCGGCGAAGTCGGGGCCGCCGATCCGCGCCGCGACGCGTTCCTCGACTGGCTGAGCGGCATCTCGCTCAAGCTGTCGCCCAAGGACTTCAACCACGTGCTGGGCTCGTCGATGACGGTGTCGGTGCCTTGTACCCAGCTTGATCTCCGCTGAATTCCCCGAACGGCGACAATGGCCCCCTCGATTTTTTGCAAGCGCTAACTGGAGAGACAGCTCATGACCATCAAGATCGGCATCAACGGCTTCGGCCGCATCGGGCGCATGGTGTTCCGCGCGGCCGTGCAGAACTTCAAGGACATCGAGGTGGTCGCGATCAACGACCTGCTCGAACCCGACTACCTCGCGTACATGCTGCAGTACGACTCGGTGCACGGCCGCTTCGACGGCACGGTGGCGGTCGACGGCAACACGCTGATCGTCAACGGCAAGCGCATCCGCCTGAGCGCGGTGAAGGACCCGGCCGAGCTGAAGTGGGGCGAGGTCGGCGCCGACATCATCGTCGAGGGCACCGGCATCTTCCTGACCAAGGACACCGCTTCCAAGCACATTGCCGCCGGCGGCAAGAAGGTCGTGATGACCGGCCCGTCGAAGGACGACACGCCGATGTTCGTGTTCGGCGTCAACGACAAGACCTACAAGGGCGAGGACATCATCTCCAACGCCTCGTGCACCACCAACTGCCTGGCGCCGCTGGCCAAGGTGCTGAACGACAAGTGGGGCATCAAGCGCGGCCTGATGACCACGGTGCATGCCACCACCGCGACGCAGAAGACCGTCGACGGCCCGAGCAACAAGGACTGGCGCGGCGGCCGCGGCATCCTCGAGAACATCATCCCGTCGTCGACCGGCGCGGCCAAGGCCGTCGGCGTCGTGATCCCCGAGCTGAACAAGAAGATCACCGGCATGTCGTTCCGCGTGCCGACCTCCGACGTCTCGGTGGTCGACCTGACGGTCGAGCTGAACAAGGAAGCGAGCTACAAGGAGATCTGCGCCGAGTTCAAGGCGCAGTCCGAAGGCGCGCTGAAGGGCATCCTCGGCTACACCGAGGACAAGGTCGTCGCGACCGACTTCCGCGGCGACCCGCGCACCTCGATCTTCGACGCCGATGCCGGCATCGCGCTCGACGGCACCTTCGTGAAGCTGGTGGCCTGGTACGACAACGAATGGGGCTACTCGAACAAGGTGCTCGAGATGGTCCGCGTGATCTCGAAGTAAGCCGAAGCGCGCCTCGGTGCGAGTGACCCTTCACGCGCTGGTCCTGGCGTGCGGCATGGCCGCCAAGGCAGGCGCGTCGGCCGCGCAGGCGGCCGACGAATCGGGCTGGTGCCCGCCCGCGGGCCCCACCTTGTCCGGCGAGGTGGCGGCCGACAACGGCCTGCTGCTGCGTCCGGGCTGGGTGACGCTGCAGATGCACGTGCGGCCCGGCGCCGTGCCGGTCACCGATGTCCGGGTCGTCAGCGAGGCGGGTGGGCCGGGGCATGCGCGCCTGTGGATGCCCCTCGTGCGGCAGTGGACCGGCTGTGCCGCCAACCAGCGCGACACGTTGTTCCGGATCCGGCTGACGTTCGGCCTCAAGGGCGCCTACCAGCTGCCCGACCAGGAAGCCTTTGGCCTCTACGCCTTCCAGGCAGCGCCGGCGGCACCGACCTTGCCGGCGGGCGACTGGGGCACCGGCATCTGCCCGATCAGGGCGATGCTCGTGTTGCGGCAGCCGCAAGCACCCAATGCCATCGTCAGTTTCGACGGCGCGGGTGGCGAGCCGCTGAAGGACTGGCTGCGTGCGCTGGTGCCGCAACGCGACTACATGCTGCCTGCCGCCGAGGGCAATCGCATCGAATTCGATTGCAAGATCGACAACGGACAGATCGTCTTCTACGAACGCTGACCCCGCGAAGGGCCCGGATCCGTCGGGAATTCACGGCAGTTGAAACGCAATTGTCGCCAAGCGTGTCGGCCGATGTCTGCGCCGCCCCGGAACGGCCGGCCCGTGCCTACACTGGCCGCTCCGGGCCGCGAGCCCCTTCAGGTTGTCCCATGAAGCGACTCATTTCGTGCTGCATCGCCTCGCTGCTGGCCGCGGCACTCGCGCCTGTTGCATCGGCGGCCGAACAGGCGCCCACCCCGCGCAAGATCCCCGCCGAAATGCAGGCGCGGGTCATCGTCAAGTTCAAGGCCGATTCGAGTGCGATGCGTGCGCTGTCGGCCGCCAGCGGCAGCAGCGCGCAGGCCGCGCCGCAGCAGGCGCAGACACTGTCGCAGCGGCTCGGCCTGGCGCTCACCGACGGCCACGCGCTGACGGCGCGCAGCCAGGTCGTGAAGGCCAGCGGGCTCAGCTCGGCCGAGCTGGCGGCGCGCCTGTCGGCGTTGTCCGATGTCGAATACGCCGTGCCGGACGGCCGCCGCCGCGCGTTCGCCGCGCCGGACGACCCGCTGTACGCCGGCGGCCCGAGCGTGTCGCCGACCGTCGGCCAGTGGTACCTGCGCGCGTCGACCGCCAGCGTGGTCTCGGCCATCAACGCCGAGACGGCCTGGGGCATCACCACCGGCAGCAGCAGCGTCGTCGTCGCGGTGCTCGACACCGGCATCCGGCCCGACCATCCGGAACTCGTCAACAAGCTGCTGCCCGGCTACGACTTCGTCAGCGACGCCGCCACCGCGAACGATGGCAACGGCCGCGACAGCGACCCGAGCGATCCCGGCGACTGGATCACGTCGGCCGAGGACGCGAGCGGCACCTTCGCCGGTTGCGGCGCCGAAGGCAGCAGCTGGCACGGCACGCAGACGGCCGGGCTGGTCGGCGCGTCGACCAACAACGGCAGCGGCATGGCCAGCATCGGGCGCGACGTGAAGGTGCTGCCGGTGCGCGTGCTCGGCAAGTGCGGCGGCGACGACAGCGACATCATCGCGGCGATGCGCTGGGCGGCCGGCTTCACGGTGTCCGGCGTCACGAAGAATGCCAACCCGGCCAAGGTGCTGAGCCTGAGCCTCGGCGGGGAGGGCACCTGCTCTCAGGCCTACAAGGATGCGATGACCGAGCTGACCGCCGCCGGCGTCGTCGTCGTCGCGGCGGCCGGCAACGACGGCCTCGCAGTCAACGTGCCGGCCAACTGCCCCGGCGTGGTCGGCGTGGCCGGCGTGCGCCACAGCGGCACCAAGGTCGGCTTCTCGAGCCTCGGGCCCGAACTCACGATCGCTGCACCCGCCGGCAACTGCGTCAACACGAGCGGCGCCTGCCTGTACCCGATCCTGACGACCACCAACACCGGCAGCACCACGCCGCTCGCCAGCGCCTACACCGACAGCGCCAATCCGTCGCTGGGCACCAGCTTCTCGACGCCGCTGGTGGCCGGCACGCTGGGGCTGATGTTCTCGGCCAACCCGAGCCTGACACCGGCCCAGGCGATCGGCGTGCTGAAGAGCACCGCGCGCGCGTTCCCGAGCACCGGGGCGGGCGCCGGCGTGGCGGCCTGCAAGGCGCCGTCGGCGACCGCGCAGAGCGCCGAGTGCTACTGCACGACGACCACCTGCGGCGCCGGCCTGCTGGACGCCGGTGCGGCGGTGACCGCCGTCGCACAGGTGGTGGCGCGCATCGATGCCGGCTCGTCCCGCACGACGGCTGGCTCGTCGATCACGTTGGACGGCAGCGGCTCGTCGGCACCCGCCGGCCATGCGATCACCGGCTACCAGTGGACGCTGACCGCCGGCAGCGGCATCGCCAGCTTCACCAGCGCGACCAACGCAGCCACCGCGACGGTCGCGACGACGGCGACCGGCAGCTTCACCGCGAGCCTGACCGTCACCGACGACACCGCGGCGCAGGCCACCACCACCGCGTCGGTCGCGGTGAGTGCCGTCTCGACGCCAAGGTTGCCCCCCGCGCCGCCCGCCGCGACCAGCAGCGACGGCGGCGGTGGTGCGCTCGGCTGGCCGTGGCTGGCCGGGCTGCTGGCGGCGGTGCTGGCACTGCAGCGGGCGTCGCGCGTGCGGCACCGCGTCATGCGCCGCTAGCCCTTGCACACAACTTGAAGCACGGCATTGGGGCATGATCTCCGCTCGACGGAGACATCCCATGCGCCACTTTCTGACACTCCCTTGCACCCTCGCGGTGCTCGGGGCCCTGGCCGCCGGCCACGCCGAGGCCGCCTCGCCCCCGCCGGACCGTTCGGTGACCGCCACCTCGAAAGGGCCGCGCGCGCTCGGGCTGCTGGTCAAGCTGAAGGATGCGCCGTCGCACGAACAGGCCGCGGCACTCGGCACCACGAGGGCTGGCACCGAACGGCTGCAGGGCGTGATGCGCGCGTCGGGCCTCAACGCGTTGAAGATCTCGCCGAACGGGCGCGCGGCGCAGCGGGTCGATTTCGACCACGTGCTGTCAGCCGGCGAAGCGGCGGCGCTGGCCAGCCGGCTGCGCGCGCAGCCGGAGGTCGAATGGGTCGTCACCAACGATTTGGAGCGCCGACTGGCGCTGCCGAACGACCCGCGTTTCCCGAAGACCGCTGGCACGACCGGGCAATGGTGGCTGCAGCCGGTCGGCGGCTCGAACCTGAACGTTGCGGCCGACCGCATGCGCGGCGTGCCGGGGGTGCAGGGTGCGTGGGACACGACCACCGGCAACGCCGCGGTCACGATCGCGATCCTCGATTCGGGCGTCACGGTCCACCCCGACCTGTCGGCCGCGCGCTACTGGCCGGGCCGCGATTTCGTTTCTGAACTCGACTACTCGAACGACGGCAACGGCTGGGACACCGACCCGAGCGACCCTGGCGACTGGGTCACGCAAGCCGACCTGAGCGACCCGGCCTTCGCCGGCTGCGGCGTCGAGGACAGCTCGTGGCACGGCACCACGACGGCCGGCATCGCGGCCGCGTCCAGCAACGACGGCGTCGGCGTGGCCGGCGTCAACTGGACCAGCCGCGTGCTGCCGGTGCGCATCTCCGGCAAGTGCGGCGCGACCGTCGGCGACATCGTCGACGGCATGCGCTGGGCGGCCGGCCTGTCGGTGCTGGACGCCAGCAACAACACGATTCCCGTCAACCCGCATCCGGCCCGCGTGATCAACCTGAGCTTCGGCGGCAGCAGCGCCTGCAACGCCGCCTACCAGAGCGCGATCGACGACCTGGCCGCGGTGAAGACCGTGGTGGTTGCGCCGGCCGGCAACGAAAGCGGCGGCGTGACGCGGCCGGCCAACTGCAGTGGCGTGGTCGGCGTCGCCGCGGTGAACCGCGACGGCTTCAAGGCCAGCTATTCGAATTTCGGGCCGAGCATCCAGATCGCGACGGTCGGCGGCGATACCTCGCAGATCGGCGCGTGGGGCGCCACGGTCAACGACGACGGGCTGCTGACGATCAGCAACAGCGGCTTCAGCACGCCCGGCACCGGCAGCTACGTCAACGTGTTCGGCACCAGCTTCTCGACGCCGCTGGTGTCCGGCGTGCTGAGCCTGATGGTCAGCGTCAACCCGAACCTGACGACCGCGCAGTTGATCGACGGGCTCAAGCGCAGCGCGCGGCCGCACGTCACGTCGCCGGTGGTCGGGGCGTGTGCGAATGCGAACCCGGGGCGCTGCATCTGCACGACGAGCACCTGCGGCGCCGGGCTGATGGATGCGGCACAGGCGCTGGTGTATGCGGCGAACCCGACCGGCTACACGCCGCCGAACTGGTCGTCGGTCGTGATCGACACGCCGGCGCTGCGAGCCGCGGCGGCCCAGGGCCAGGACCTGCCGGCGAACGGGCAAAGCGATCCGGTGACCGATCCGCAGACGCCGCCGATCAACCCGCCGGGGGACGGTGGCGGGGCGCTCGGGTTCGGCTGGCTGGTGGGGCTGCTGGCGGCGGTGGTCGCGCTGCAGCGCCGCGCCAACGCCTAGGGCCTGAATAACAGGCCCGGGGCCAGGGAAGGCCTGCAGAACCTGGTCCACGACGGCCGATTGCCCAGCGCAAACGGCATCGTCAGGGTTGCCGGATTCCGTGCTCTCAAACCAGCATCGATTGCTGGGCGAAGATGCCCGCCATCGCGCCCTGCGATGACGCCTGGGTGACCGAGGGCAAGGAGGGCGTGGTGAGGTCGCCGGCGGCGTAGATGCCGGGCATGCTGGTCTGGCGGCGCTCGTCGACCCTGAGGGCGATGCCGACGGGCGTATCGACCGTGGCGAGGCCCAGTGACTCATGCAGGCTCGCGGACGGCTTGTTGCGCGGCTGAGCGAACAGGACGTCGACCGCGACAGTGCGGCGGGTATCGAGATTGACGGTGGCGATATGGCCCTTGTGATGGGCGATCTCGATGATCCGGCCATCGACGACAGAGATGTGGCGGCGCGCCAGATCGGCCTGGATATCGGGCGCAATGTCGTGACCATCGGCGAAGACAGTCAGCTTGTCGGTCCAATGCTGGAACAGCTTGGCAGACTGGTGCGATTGCGAGCCGGCCCAGACGAAGCCCCAATGCTGGCCGGCGACTTCGAAGCCGTCGCAATAGGGGCATGGCACGATGGACGTGCCCCAGCTTTCGGCAAAGCCCGGAACATCAGGCAACTGGTCGGCGACGCCATAGCTCAGGATCACGCGGCGCGCCCCCAGGCTTTCGCCATCGCCAGTGAGCACGGAGAAATCGTCGATGGCGCCGGAAATGCTGTCGGCCCGGGCGTTGACCAACCTGATCGCGGGATAGCGCGCCAGCTGCTGCCGCGCCTCGGCCAGGATGCCCAGCGGTGGCTTGTGATCGTGACCGAGCAGGCCATGCGAGTGGCCGGCGAACCGATTGCGCGGCAGGCCCGTATCGAGAACGGTGACCTTGCGGCGGGCACGGCCGAGCTGCAGGGCGGCGGCGAGGCCGGCAAAGCTGCCGCCGATGATGATGACGTCATCCATGGTGATGGGCTCCATGTCGGGGAGGGAAGGGGGGGGGCGGGTGCCGCAAATTACTGAACTCCTGAGTTCAATAATATGCGTCGTCTATAGTGAACTGTCAAGTTCACTAAATATGCCCATGGCCCGCTCTCCAGATCCCTCTCCCAAGCCCCAACGCGGCCGGCCACGCGATCCCGAGCGCGTGAGGCGCATCCTGGAAGCGGCGCAACGGCACTTCAACGAGCATGGCCTGGAGCGTGCCAGCGTGGATGCCATCGCCGCGGACGCCGGTGTCTCCAAGACGACCGTGTACAACAACTTCGGCTCCAAGGAGAGGCTGTTCCAGGCGGTCGTGCGCGACAGGACGGCGACGGTGGTGGCTGGCGTCCCGGGCGCCGGGGCACTGGACCCGGACCAGCCGGAGAAGGCGCTGCTGGCGATCGGCGCCCGGTTTCTCGCACTGGCGCGCGGGGACGACGCGCTGGGCGCGTTGCGCGCTGTCTACGGCGTTGCGGGGACGCAGCCGGAAGTCTGCCTTGCGTTCTACAGGGACGGCCCGGAGCGCGTGAACGGCGAGCTGGCTGCTTACCTGCGCCGTGCCGACGCGGCGGGCACGCTGAAGGTGCGGAACCCGCTTCGGGCAGCGGACCTGTTCCTGTCGATGTTCCTGGGCTCCGGGCACATCCGCGGAATGCTGAAGCTCGAGATGCCGGATCCCCGGGAAAACAGGGCTCTTCTGCGCGAGGCCGTGCGGGTCTTCATGGCGGCCTGCGGCGCATAGGTTCCACGCTGCAGCCTGCCGGGCAGGCGCAAGGCGACCGGAGGGCTATCTCCCGCAGCTGCCGAACGGGCGGCCGAGCAGCGCGTCGGATTTCAACGCCATCACCTGCGCCCACAGCGCGTCGTCGGCGCGCGGGATGCGCAGTGAATGGCTGACGCCGGGCGCCGACAGCTGCGCGACGCGGGCGGTGCGCACGCCGCGCTGCGTCAGCTCGGCGAGCGCCTTCTCGGCCGAATCCTTGTTGTCGAAACGGCCGAGCGACAGGCCGACCTCGAACTCCGGTGCGTTGCGCAGCTCTTCATACGGCACCTTCATCCGCTTCAGCTCGTCTTCCTTCTTCTGCAGGCCTTCGCGGTTCGGGTACTTGCCCATGTAGACCATCCAGACCGCCGGCAGCTCGTTCCTCACGCTGCTCCAGCTGCCGGGCGGCAGCGCACCCTGCAGGGCCGCTTCGGCGCCGGCGATCTGTGTCGGCGTGTACGGGCCGGCCTCCAGGCAGGCCAGCGCCGGCTCGCCGGGGCCGGCGGCCGGCGCGGTGGCCGCACCCGCCGGCAGGATGTGGACAGTGTCGGCGCGCACCTGGCGCGCCAGCCGCTCGGGCTCGCGGTCGCCTTGCGCGCGCACGCCGACCACGCCGTCGAGCTGCCCCTGCGTCCAGGCCCAGAAGCCCAGGTTCGCGAGCAGCAGCAACAGCACGACGGCACGCAGCATCAGGCGTCCTCGGCCGGCACGTCGGGCGCTCCGCCGTCGGCCGGCGTCAGGCGCACGCTGACCTCGCCGCTGCCGACCTCGCGCGGGCCGTCGGCCGTGATCACGCGCAGCATGCCGTTGGCGCTGACGCCGTCGGCGATGCCCTCGGCCACGTCGGGCTGCGTCGTCGTGATCGCGCGGCCGCGCAGCAGGTCGCGCTCGGCGAAGCGGTCGACGAAGGCCGCGAAGCCGCGCCGGTTGAATTCGATCAGCGCCTTCACCAGCGGCAAGGCGACGCGCGCCAGCGTGGCCGGGGCGGTCAGCGTCGCGTCGAGTTCCTGGACGCAGCCGTAGCCGGTGTTCAGCTCGGTGGTGGCATGCATCGGCTGCACGTTGATGCCGATGCCGATCACCGCGAGCCGCCGCTTGCCGGCGGCCACCGTCTCGATCAGCACGCCGCCGAGCTTGCGGCCCAGCCGGCTGCCGGGCTGCGCGAGCGCACCGGTTTCGGCACCGGGCTCCATCAGCCACAGGTCGTTCGGCCACTTCAGGCCGATGCGCGGCGCGCTCGTGTCGCCCGGCGTGCGCGGGTCGAGCGCGTCGGCCAGCGCGACGCCGACGGCGAGCGACAGCCCCGACCAGTCGGGCGGGTTCATCGGCAGCGACAGCGAGAAGGTCAGCGATGCGACCGGCGCGGCCTTCCAGACCCGGCCCATGCGGCCGCGCCCGCCGGTCTGGTGCTCGGCCACCAGCAGGCAGGGCTGCACGTCGGCGGCACGCCGGCCGAACGCGGCGCTCTCGACGCTGCGGCGCACCTGCACCAGCTCGGCCGCGGCTTCGTCGATCGCGCTCATGTTGACGCGGGCGCGCTCGAGCAGCGCGGTGTTGGTCGACGATATGCGCGCGACCACCTCGACGCTCAACCCCGGCAGCAGCGGCTCGAGCTGCTGCCACAGCGCCTCGGCGCCCCAGTGCTGCGGCGTCGGCGCGGGCAGCGTCGGATCGGGGGTGTCGTCTTCGGGAAGGTCGGTCATCGCAGTCTCGGCGTTCGGCTTTCGGCGTCCCGGTGCGTCAGCGCTTGGGGGCCAGCATCGTGCCGCGGCAGTTGCGGGTGCCGCAGCGGCATTCGTATTCCTTCTTCAGCTTCGGCGTGTAGCGCTCGTCGATGATCAGGCCGTAGTCGTAGAACAGTTCCTCGCCCGGCTTGATGGCGCGCCGGGCCTTGATGAACACCCGGCCGTCGATCTCGTCGGATTCGCAGTTCGGCGTGCACGCATGGTTGATCCAGCGTGCCGCGTTGCCGCCGTACTTGGCGTCGATGGCCATGTCGCCGTCGAGCTGGAAGTAGAAGGTGTGGTTCGGGTCCTTCGGGTCGTGCGGGTGGCGGCGCAGCGCCTCTTCCCACGGAATGACCTCGCCCTTGTACTCGATGACGATCTCGCCGCGGGCGATGGGGGCGATCGCGAACACGCCCTTGCCGTGCACGCCGGAGCGGCGCACCTGGATGCGCCGGCCGGCAGCGGCGGCCTGGCCCGCGGCCTTCGCTGGGGTCGGCGAGGGGGTCGTTCTGGACCGAGGGGACTTGGCGGTGCCGGCTTGCGTCATCGGTTTCTTTGGGTACATTGAATTCATGGGTGCGCGCGCGTGCCTGCGCATGCGTGCATGCGCGCGAGAAGCCCGGATTGTAGAGAGCACGCGCCGACCCCGGCCGAGCCATCACCAGAAAGTCCCATGAGCAAGTCACTGATCATTGCCGAGAAGCCCTCCGTCGCCCAGGACATCGTGCGCGCGCTGACGCCCACCGCGGGCAAGTTCGACAAGCACGACGAGTACTTCGAAGGCGCGCACCACATCGTGACCTCCGCCGTCGGCCACCTGCTGGAGATCAAGGCGCCGGAGGAGTTCGACGTGAAGCGCGGCAAGTGGAGCTTCGCGAACCTGCCGGTGATCCCGCCGCACTTCGATCTGAACCCGATCGACAAGAGCAAGGGGCGGCTGAATGCGATCGTCAAGCTGGTCAAGCGAAAGGACGTCACCGAGCTGATCAACGCCTGCGACGCGGGGCGCGAGGGCGAGCTGATCTTCCGGCTGATCCAGCAGCACGCGAAGAGCAAGCACCCGGTGCGCCGGCTGTGGCTGCAGAGCATGACGCCGGCGGCCATCCGCGAGGGCTTCGAGAACCTGCGCAGCGACGAGAGCCTGCAGGGCCTGGCGCAGGCGGCGCGCAGCCGCTCCGAGGCCGACTGGCTGGTCGGCATCAACGGCACGCGGGCGATGACGGCCTTCAACTCGCGCGACGGCGGCTTCTTCCTGACCACCGTCGGGCGCGTTCAGACGCCGACGCTGTCGATCGTCGTCGAGCGCGAGGAGAAGATCCGCAAGCACGTCTCGCGCGACTACTGGGAGCTGAAGGCCAGCTTCGCGGCGCAGGCTGGCGAGTACGAAGGCAAGTGGTTCGACCCGAAGTGGAAGAAGAACCCCGACGACGCCGAGCAGCGCGCCGACCGCCTGTGGAACGCCGCCGATGCGCAGGCCATCGCCGATGCGGCGCGCGGCCAGCCGGCCAGCGTCACCGAAGAGGCCAAGCCCAGCACGCAGAGCGCGCCCGGCCTGTACGACCTGACCACGCTGCAGCGCGAGGCCAACAGCCGCTTCGGCTTCAGCGCGAAGACCACGCTGAGCATCGCGCAGGCGCTGTACGAGAAGCACAAGGTGCTGACCTACCCGCGGACCGACAGCAAGCACCTGCCCGAGGACTATGTCGCCGTCGTGAAGGACACGATGCAGATGCTGGCGACCGACGACATGCCGGGCCCGCTGCGCCCGCTGTCGGCGCACGCCGCGAAGGCGCTGAAGGAAGGCTACGTGAAGCCGAACAAGCGCATCTTCGACAACGCGAAGGTGTCGGACCACTTCGCGATCATCCCGACGCTGCAGGCGCCGCGCAGCCTGACCGAGATCGAAGCCAAGCTGTACGACATGGTCGTCAAGCGCTTCCTGGCGGTGTTCTATCCGTCGGCCGAGTTCATGGTGACGACCCGCATCAGCACCGTGAAGGCGGCCGGCAAGGAGCACAGCTTCCAGACCAACGGCAAGGTGATGGTGAAGCCGGGCTGGCTCGCGGTGTACGGACGCGAGGCGCAGGAAGACGACGCCAACCTGGTGGCGGTGGCGCCGGGCGAGATGGTGCGCACCGAAGAGGTGGCCGTCAACGCGATGAAGACCAAGCCGCCGGCGCGCTACAGCGAGGCGACGCTGCTGTCGGCGATGGAAGGCGCCGGCAAGCTGATCGACGACGACGAGCTGCGCGAGGCGATGCAGGAGAAGGGCCTGGGCACGCCGGCCACCCGTGCGGCCATCATCGAAGGGCTGATCCTCGAGAAGTACATGCACCGCGAAGGCCGCGAGCTGATCCCGACCGCGAAGGCCTTCCAGCTGACCACGCTGCTGCGCGGGCTGGGCGTCGAGGACCTGACCAAGCCCGAGCTGACCGGCAACTGGGAGTTCCAGCTGTCCGAGATGGAGAAGGGCAAGCTCAGTCGCGAGACCTTCATGGCCGAGATCGCCGCGATGACGCAGCGCATCGTCGCGAAGGCCAAGGAGTACGACCGCGACACCATCCCCGGCGACTACGCGACGCTGAAGACGCCGTGTCCCAACTGCGGCGGCGTCGTGAAGGAGAACTACCGCCGCTTCACCTGCGTCGGCACCAGCCCGGCCGAGGACAACGGCTGCGGCTTCTCGATCAGCAAGATCCCCGGCGGGCGCAGCTTCGAGCTCGACGAGGTCGAGCGCTTCATCGCCGACAAGAAGATCGGCCCGCTCGAGGGCTTCCGCTCGAAGGCCGGCTGGCCGTTCACCGCCGAGCTGAAGCTGGCCTTCGACGACGAGATCAAGAACTGGAAGCTCGAGTTCGACTTCGGCGAGGACGCGAAGAACGCCGAGGCCGGCGAACCGGTCGACTTCTCCGACCAGGAGAGCCTCGGCGCCTGCCCGAAGTGCCAGGGCCGGGTGTTCGAGTTCGGCAGCTCCTACGTCTGCGAGCACGCGGTGGGCGCGCACATCACCTGCGACTTCAAGAGCGGCAAGATCATCCTGCAGCAGCCGGTGGCCCGCGAGCAGATGAGCAAGCTGCTCGCCACCGGCAAGACCGACTTGCTGGAGAACTTCGTCTCGAACAAGACGCGGCGCAAGTTCAAGGCCTTCCTGGCGTTCGACAAGAAGGAAGGCAAGGTCAGCTTCGAGTTCGAGCCGCGCGCCGCGAAGCCGCCGGCGAAGGGGGCGGCCGCCAAGGCCGCCACCGCCGCGCCGGCCGCCGAGGCCGAAGCCAAGGCACCCGCCACGGCGAAAGCCCCCGCGAAGAAGGCCGTCCGCAAGGTGACGAAGAAGGCGGCCGACGACGGCGCTTGAACTGAACAGGCCTGAACGTTACTCCTGGGTATTCATTCGTTCCCTTGTCACCACATTTGTCACGACGAGTCTCTCGTAGCGGCGTGTTGTGACTCCTGTGTAGTGCGACACTGCGCCCACTACAAGTGCGCACACACTCGGCGCGGTCACCGGTCGTCCGACACCGACGACCGGCCTGCACCGGGGTGATGCGGCGGCGCGGCCTGGCGTTGGAGGCCGCAAGCGTCCAACACAGGAACAGGGATCCCCGAATGAAACTGCGTGACTTCCGTTGGCTGGCCGCCGTGGCGCTGCTTGCCTGTGCGCCGTGGGCCCAGGCCCTGGTCTTTGCGGTCAACGAGGGCGTGACCTACCGCGTCCCGGCCGAAGAGATCCGCGCCAAGTACGCCGCGATCGCGGCCGACCTGAGCAAGATCCTGAAGCAGCCGGTCAGCATCGAGCCGATCGGCGACTACCCGTCGCTCAAGCGCGGGCTGGCCGAGAAGAGCTACGACCTGGCGATGGTGCACCCGGCACACATCTCGATCGCCGCCATCAAGAGCCCGGGCTACAAGCTGGTCGTGGTGACCAAGGGCTTCCTGGAGTACCGGGCCAGCTTCCTCGTCAAGGCCGACTCGCCGGTGACCGCGCTGGCCGACCTGAAGGGCCGCAAGCTCGGGGCGCCGGACGAGGACTCGATCACCGCATGGATGGTGCGCGCGACCTTGCGCGACGCGATCGGCGACCCGAAGCTGGTCGCCACCACCTACACCCGCTACCAGGACGCGGTGCCGTTCTTCGTCGAGAACAACCTGACGCAGGCCGGCGCGACCGCGTCGAACGCGGTCGTCAAGGACTGGCTGGCCAAGGGCGGCAAGGTGATGTTCAAGTCGAAGCCGGTGCCGATCAAGCACATCATCGCGAGCCCGAACCTGTCGGCCGAGCAGGTCGAGAAGGTGCGCGAGTACCTGCTCGGGCTGGACGGCAGCGAAGAAGGCCGCAAGAAGCTCGAACCGACCAAGTACCAGGGCTTCGTGCGCTACGACGACGCCGCAATGATGGCGATCGGGACCTGGCTGGGGCTGTGAGCCGGGGGCCGCGGGTTCGTGCCGGTTGAAAGGCGCCCCGGCGCAGCCTAATCTCGGGAGGCCCGCAACGTATCCCGAGGAGCCCGCCATGCTGCGTGTTGTTCGTGCGTTCAGTGTCGTGCCCATGCTGCTGCTCGGCGCCTGCGCCGGCCTGCCGGGCGGATCCACCCAGGAGGTCGACCAGCAGAGGGTGGCCGCGATCGACCGCGCCGCCCTCGGCCGGGGCGTCAAGGTCTACTGGGTGAGCATGCCGACGAAGCGGGTCGCGCCCGCGGCGGCCACGTCGGCCGCACCCGGCTGACCGGAGGGCTTGATCGATACTGGCGCGATGTCGCTGCCGGTACTGTTCAAGCTCCTCGTCATCTTCGTCGTCGTCGCCCTCGGCTACCTCGCCGGCCGCCTGCGCTGGCTGGGCGAGAACGACCCCGCGCGCGTGCTGGGCAACGCGGCGTTCTACCTGTTCGTGCCGGCGCTGCTGTTCCGCACCACGTCGCGGCTCGACCTCGCCAGCATGCCGTGGGGCACGCTGCTCGCGTTCTTCGTGCCGGTGCTGGTGCTGCTGCTCGGCGTCTACGCCTGGCAGCGCCCGCGCGTGCGCGCCGGCCGCCTCGCGACCGCCGCGCCCGGCGTGCGGGCGATCTCGGCCAGCTTCGGCAACACGGTGCAGGTCGGGATCCCGCTGGTCACCGCCGTGTTCGGCGAGGCGGGGCTCGAGATCCACGTCGCGATCGTCAGCCTGCATGCGCTGACGCTGCTGACGGTGCTGACCGCGCTGGTCGAACTCGACCTGGCGCACGAACGCGTCAGGCAGGGGCATTCGAGCGCGCACCTGGGGCGCACGCTGGCGCGCACCGCCCGCAACACCATCGTCCACCCGGTGACGCTGCCGGTGCTGGCCGGGCTGGCCTGGAACCTGTCGGGCCTTGCGATGCCGGCGGTGCTCGACGAGGTGCTGGTCCAGCTCGGCCTGCCGGTCGTGCCGCTGTGCCTGGTGCTGATTGGCATGTCCCTTGCGTACTACGGCGTCCAGGGCGCCGTGCGCGGTGCCGTGGTGATCTCGGTGCTGAAGCTGCTGGTGCTGCCGGCCCTGGTGCTGGTCGTCGGCCACTGGGGCTTCGGGCTCGCGGGGCTGCCGCTGGCGGTGGTGGTGATGGCGGCGTCATTGCCGATCGGCAGCAATGCGCTGATCTTCGCGCAGCGCTATGCGGCACTCGAAGCCGAGGCCACCGCGGCGATCGTGCTGTCGACCTGCGGCTACATGCTGACCGCACCGCTGTGGCTGTGGTTGCCGAGTCGATTGGGCTAGACCACCTTGCGCCGCCGATTGCCGTGCACGTCAATCGGGGCGCTATCATCCGGCGCGCTGCCCACAAGGCGGCGCTTTTCCTTCAGACGTTGGACAACCCTTCTCAGGACCCACCCCCATGAAACTTCGCGGCTTCCCCTTGAAGGCCCTTGCGGCCACCTGCCTGCTGGCCTGCGCGGGCGCATCGTTCGCGGCCAAGACGCTGGTCTACTGCTCCGAGGGCAGCCCGGAAGGCTTCAATCCGCAGTACTACACCACCGGCACCACGTTCGACGCGGTGTCCGTGCCGATGTTCAACCGGCTGGTCGAGTTCGACACCGGCACCACCAACATCATCCCGGCGCTGGCCGAGAGCTGGACCGCCGCCGCCGACGGCCTGAGCTACACCTTCAAGCTGCGCAAGGGCGTCAAGTTCCACAGCACCTCGAAGTTCACGCCGACGCGCGACTTCAACGCCGACGACGTGCTGTTCTCGTACAACCGCATGGCCGACCCGAACCACCCGCTGGCCAAGACCCAGCCGGGCGCGACCTACGCGTACTTCGAGGACATGGGCATGAAGGACATCGTCGACCACGTCGAGAAGGTCGACGCGCTGACGGTCAAGTTCGTGCTGAAGAAACCCGAGGCGCCGTTCATGGCCAACATGGCGATGGACTTCGCGTCGATCCTGTCGGCCGAGTACGGCGAGAAGATGAAGGCCGCCGGCACGCCGGAGGCGCTCGACCGCGAGCCGGTGGGCACCGGCCCGTTCCAGTTCGTCTCGTACCAGAAGGATGCGGTGATCCGCTACAAGGCCTTCGACGCCTACTGGGGCGGCCGCCCGAAGATCGACAACCTGGTGTTCGCGATCACCACCGACGCCTCGGTGCGCTATGCCAAGCTGAAGACCGGCGAATGCCATGTGATGGCCTTCCCGAAGCCGGCCGACGTCGCGCTGATGAAGACCGACCCGAACATCAACCTGGTGCAGCAGAACGGCCTGAACGTCGGCTACATCGCGTTCAACGTCGAGAAGAAGCCGTTCGACAACAAGCAGGTGCGCCAGGCGCTGAGCATGGCCGTCAACAAGAAGGCGATCCTCGACTCGGTGTTCCAGGGCGCCGGCCAGCAGGCGAAGAACCCGATCCCGCCGACGCTCTGGTCGTACAACGACAAGGTCACCGACTACGCCTATGATCCGGCGAAGGCGAAGGACCTGCTGGCCAAGGCCGGCTTCCCGAATGGCACCGAGGTCGAGCTGTGGTACCTGCCGGTGACCCGCCCGTACAACCCGGACGGCAAGCGCATGGCCGAGCTGATCCAGGCCGACTGGGAGAAGATCGGCGTGAAGACCAAGCTGATCACCTTCGAATGGGGCGAGTACCGCAAGCGCAGCAAGACCGGCGAGCAGCACGCGATGATGTTCGGCTGGTCCGGCGACAACGGCGACCCCGACAACTTCTTCGTGCCGCTGCTGGGTTGCTCGGCGGTGAAGGGCGGCGGCAACGTCGCGCGCTGGTGCGACAAGGGCTTCGAGGAGCTGGTGCAGAAGGCCAAGGCGGTGACGAAGCAGTCCGACCGCGCCGCGCTGTACTCGAAGGCTCAGGACATCGTGCACGAAGAAGCGCCGTGGATCCCGATCGCCCATTCGGTGCGCTTCGATCCGGTGCGCAAGGAAGTGATCGGCTACAAGATGGATGCGACCGCGCACCATTACTTCACCAAGGTCGACTTGGCGAAATGACGACCCCTCGGCCGGCGGGTACGCCGGCCGATCCCCCGAGGGGATGCGGGCCGGCTTGGGGCCGCCCGGCGCTCGGCCCGCTTTCTCTCCGGCCACCATTCAAATGATTTCCTTCATCGCCAAGCGCCTGTCATTGGTGCTGCCGACCTTCCTCGGCATCACGCTGCTGGTGTTCTCCCTGATCCGCCTGCTGCCGGGCGACCCTGTCGAAGCCATGTCCGGCGAGCGCGGCATGACGCCCGAGCGCTACACGCGCCTGGTGCACGAGTTCGGCCTCGACCGCCCGCTGTGGCAGCAGTACCTCGACTACGTCTGGCGCGCGCTGCACGGCGACCTGGGGCTGTCGACCATCACGCACGAGCCGGTGTTCCGCGAGTTCCTGACGCTGTTCCCGGCCACCATCGAGCTGTCGATGGTCGCGCTGTTCCTCGCGCTCGCGATCGGCCTGCCGGCCGGCATCCTGGCCGCGATGAAGCGCAACACCGTCTACGACTACACCGTGATGGGCGCGTCGCTGACCGGCTACTCGATGCCGATCTTCTGGTGGGGCCTGCTGCTGATCCTGTTCTTCTCGGTCACGCTCGGCTGGACGCCGGTGTCGGGGCGCATCGCGATCCAGTTCGACATCCCGGCGGTCACCGGCTTCATGCTGATCGATTCGCTGCTGTCGGACGACGCCGGCGCGTTCCGCAGCGCGGTCTCGCACCTGATCCTGCCGGCGGTCGCGCTCGGCACCATCCCGCTGGCGGTGATCGCGCGCATGACGCGCTCGTCGATGCTCGAGGTGCTGCGCGAAGACTACGTGCGCACCGCGCGCGCGAAGGGCGCGTCGACCTGGCGCGTGGTCGGCATCCATGCGCTGCGCAATGCGCTGATCCCGGTCGTCACGACGGTCGGGCTGCAGGTCGGCACGATGCTGGCCGGCGCGATCCTCACCGAAACCATCTTCTCGTGGCCGGGCATCGGCAAGTGGCTGGTCGAGGCCATCCACCGCCGCGACTACCCGGCGGTGCAGGGAGGCATCCTGATGTCGGCCACGGTGATCATCGCGGTCAACCTGGTGGTCGACCTGCTGTACGGCGTGATCAACCCGCGCATCCGGCACCACTGAGGGCGGCACCATGAACCAAGCAAGCACTCCGCCAGCCGCCATCGCCGCCCCGCCCGACACCGGCGCGCCGCCGACGCAACTCGCCGAGCTGTGGCGCGACTTCCGCCGCAACCGCGGCGCGATCATCGGCCTCGTCATCGTCGTCGCGCTGCTGCTGTGCGCGCTGCTGGCCGACGTGATCGCGCCGTATGCGCCGTCGGAGCAGTACCGCGACGCGACGCTGCATGCGCCGTCGTGGGAGCCGGTCAACGGCCACCGCTTCCTGCTCGGCACCGACCCGGTCGGGCGCGACGTGCTGTCGCGGCTGATCCACGGCACGCGGCTGTCGCTGCTGATCGGCCTGGTGTCGGTCGGGCTGTCGCTGAGCATCGGCGTGGTGCTGGGCCTGCTGGCCGGCTTCTTCCGCGGCGCCACCGAGTTCACCATCATGCGGCTGATGGACATCATGCTGGCGCTGCCCAGCCTGCTGCTGGCGGTCTCGGTGGTCGCGATCCTCGGCCCCGGGCTGATGAACGCGATGTACGCGATCGCGATCGTGATGCTGCCGCACTTCGTGCGCCTGACGCGCGCCGCGGTGATCGGCGAGCTGGGCAAGGACTACGTCGCCGCGTCGCGGCTGGCCGGCGCCGGCACGTTCCGGCTGATGTTCGACACCGTGCTGCCGAACTGCGCCGCGCCGCTGATCGTGCAGGCCACGCTCGGCTTCTCGACCGCGATCCTCGATGCGGCCGCGCTGGGCTTCCTCGGCCTCGGCGCGCAGCCGCCGACGCCCGAATGGGGCTCGATGCTGGCCAGCGCGCTGGAGTTCATCCAGAGCGCCTGGTGGGTCGTCACGCTGCCGGGTCTCGCGATCCTGGTGTCGGTGCTGGCCTTCAACCTGATGGGCGACGGGCTGCGCGATGCGCTGGACCCGAAGCTGAAGAGATAAGACCGATGCCTTTGCTGGAAGTGGATCAACTGCGGGTCGAGTTCGGCTCGACCGTGTCGCCGTTCAAGGCGGTCGACGGCGTGAGCCTGCGCATCGACGCCGGCGAGGTGGTGGGCATCGTCGGCGAATCGGGCTCGGGCAAGAGCGTGACCGCGCTCGCGCTGATGGGGCTGATCGACGAGCCCGGCCGGGTCTCGGCGCAGGCGCTGCGCTTCGACGGCCACGACCTGCTGGCGATGCCGCTGAAGCAGCGCCGGCAGATGCTGGGCCGCGACATCGCGATGATCTTCCAGGATCCGATGAGCAGCCTGAACCCCTGCTTCACGGTGGCGTACCAGCTGATGGAGACGCTGCGCATCCACGAAGGCGGCTCGAAGAAGGCGCTGCGCGCCCGTGCGCTGCAGCTGCTGCGCGACGTCGAGATCCCCGACGCCGAGCGCCGGCTCGATGCCTACCCGCACCAGCTGTCGGGCGGCATGAGCCAGCGCGTGATGGTCGCGATGGCGATCGCCTGCAACCCGCGGCTGCTGATCGCCGACGAGCCGACCACCGCGCTCGACGTGACGATCCAGGCGCAGATGCTCGCGCTGCTGCTGCGGCTGCAGCGCGAGCGCGGCATGGCGCTGATGCTCATCACGCACGACCTGGGCGTGGTCGCCGAGGTCGCGCAGCGGGTGCAGGTGATGTACGCCGGCGAGGTGGTCGAGACCGCCGCGGTGCCGCGCATCTTCGAGGCGCCGCGCCATCCGTACACCGAGGCGCTACTGTCGGCGCTGCCGGAGCACAACATCGGCCAGCGCCGGTTGAACTCGATGCCCGGCGTGGTGCCGGGGGCCTGGGACCGGCCAGGCGGCTGCCTGCTGTCGCCGCGCTGCCCACGCGTGCAGGACCGCTGCCGCGCCGAGCGGCCGGCGCTGTACGGGCCCGACGGCGCGCAGGCGCGCTGCTTCTTTCCGTTGACGGAGGTGGCATGAATACCGTTCGCCCTGAGCCTGTCGAAGGGCCGGCTCGCATTGAACCAGGGCTTCGACAAGCTCAGCCCGAACGGGATGGGACTCAGCCCGAACGGGACGGTATCGTGCTGGTCGCCAACGACCTGGCGAAGCACTACCCGGTCTCGCAAGGCTTCCTGAAGCCGAAGGCGCTGGCCCGTGCCCTCGACGGCGTGTCGTTCGAGGTCCATGCCGGCCGCACGCTGGCCGTGGTCGGCGAATCCGGCTGCGGCAAGAGCACGCTGGCGCGCCAGATCACGATGATCGAGACGCCGACCAGCGGCCACCTGGTGCTGGCCGGCGTCGACGTCGCGAACGCCGATGCGGCCACCCGCAAGCGGCTGCGCCGCGAGGTGCAGATGGTGTTCCAGAACCCGTTCGCGAGCCTGAACCCGCGCAAGCGGATCGGCCATGCGCTCGAGGAACCGCTGGTCATCAACACCACGCTGTCGGCCGCCGAACGCACCGAGAAAGCGCGCGCGATGATGGCGCGCGTCGGCCTGCGTCCGGAATTCCACCAGCGCTATCCGCACATGTTCTCCGGCGGCCAGCGCCAGCGCGTCGCGATCGCGCGTGCACTGATGCTGCAGCCGCGCATCGTCGTCGCCGACGAGCCGGTGTCGGCGCTCGACGTGTCGATCCAGGCCCAGGTGCTGAACCTGCTGATGGACCTGCAGGAAGAGACGCAGGTGGCCTACGTCTTCATCTCGCACAACCTGGCGGTGGTCGAGCTGATCGCCGACGAGGTGCTGGTGATGTACCTGGGCAAGGTGGTCGAGAAGGCGCCGAAGCGACAGCTGTTCGCGGCTCCCCGCCACCCGTACACGCGGGCGCTGCTGGCGAGCACGCCGCGCATCGATGCGGCCTCGCGCGCGCAGAAGGCGGTGCTGGCCGGCGAGCTGCCGTCGCCGCTGAACCCGCCGAGCGGCTGTGCATTCCACAAGCGCTGCCCGCATGCGATCGAGCGCTGCCGCGCCGAGGTGCCGGTGCTGGCCGAGGTGGCACCCATGCAGTGGGCGGCGTGTCATCGGTCGGCCGAGCTGGCCTGACGAGGCGATTCCCGCAACGACCCTGGCGGGCACGGGGTTTGCGACAATCGCCCGCATGACCTCGAACGACCTCCAGGCCGTGATCGCCCACATGGGCGCCGCGGCACGTGCGGCCAGCAGCCGGATGGCTGCGGCCTCCACCGCCGCAAAGAACACCGCCCTGTTGGCCCTGGCCCGGCGGCTGCGTGAAGACGGCGGTGCGCTGGCCCAAGCCAACCAGCAGGACATTGATGCCGCCATCGCCGCCGGCCTGGCCGCACCGATGGTCGACCGGCTCAGGCTGACGCCCAAGGTGCTCGCCACCGTCGCCGAAGGCTGCGAGCAGATCGCCGCGATGCCCGACCCGATCGGCGAGATCACCGGGCTGCGCCGCCGGCCGAGCGGCATCAGCGTCGGCCAGATGCGCGTGCCGCTCGGCGTGTTCGGCATGATCTACGAGAGCCGCCCGAACGTGACCATCGAAGCCGCGTCGCTCGCGATCAAGAGCGGCAACGCCTGCATCCTGCGCGGCGGCTCCGAGGCCATCCACTCGAACCTCGCGCTGTGGAAGCGGGTGCAGGCCGCGCTGGCCGAGGCCGGCCTGCCGCCCGACGCGGTGCAGCTGGTGCAGACCACCGACCGCGCCGCCGTCGGCCACCTGATCGCATCGCCCGAAGCTGTCGACGTGATCATCCCGCGCGGCGGCAAGGGGTTGATCGAGCGCATCAGCCGCGAGGCCCGCGTGCCGGTCATCAAGCACCTAGACGGCAACTGCCACGTGTATGTCGATGCGCAGGCCGACCTCGAGCTCGCGCTGCGCGTGACCGACAACGCGAAGACCCAGAAGTACAGCCCCTGCAATGCGGCCGAATCGCTGCTGGTGCACCGCGACATCGCCGCCGCCTTCCTGCCGCGCCTGGGCGCGCTGTGGGCGCCGAAGGGCGTCGAGATGCGCTGCGATGCGGCCGCGCTCGCGCTGCTGCAGCCGGTGGCCGGGCTGGCGCTCGCGGCCGCCAGCGAGCAGGACTGGAACGAGGAGTACCTCGCGCCGGTCATCAGCGTGAAGCTGGTGGCCGACCTCGACGAGGCCATCGCGCACATCAACCGCCACGGCTCGCACCACACCGATGCGATCCTCACCGAGCACCACGGCCATGCGATGCGCTTCCTGCGCGAGGTCGATTCGGCCAGCGTGATGGTCAACGCCAGCACGCGCTTCGCCGACGGCTTCGAGTACGGCCTCGGCGCCGAGATCGGCATCAGCACCGACAAGTTCCACGCGCGCGGGCCGGTCGGCCTGGAAGGGCTCACGTCGATGAAATGGGTCGTGCTGGGTCAGGGCGAGGTCCGCACATGAGTGATCCACGATCTGCGCTGGTGCTGTTCTCCGGCGGCCAGGATTCCACCGCCTGCCTCGCGTGGGCACTCGAAAGCTACGCCCATGTCGAGACCATCGGCTTCGACTACGGCCAGCGCCACGTCGTCGAGCTGGAGTGCCGGCTGAATGTGCGCGCGCAACTGCACGCCAAGTTCCCGCGCTGGGCCGGCAAGCTCGGCGACGACCACCTGCTCGACCTGCAGCTGCTCGGCCAGATCTCCGACACCGCGCTGACCAAGTCGCGCGCGATCGAGATGAACGCGAGCGGCCTGCCGAACACCTTCGTGCCGGGCCGCAACCTGCTGTTCTTCACGTTCGCCGCGTCGATCGCCTACCGCCGCGGCCTCAGCGTGCTGGTCGGCGGCATGTGCGAGACCGACTTCTCCGGCTACCCCGATTGCCGCGACAACACGCTGAAGGCGCAGCAGGTCGCGCTGAGCCTGGGCATGGACACGCCGATGACGATCGAGACGCCGCTGATGTGGCTCGACAAGGCGCAGACCTGGGCGCTGACCGCCGAGCTCGGTGGCGAGCCGCTGACCGACATCGTCGTCGAGCACACCCACACCTGCTACCTCGGCGAGCGCACGCTGCGGCACGAATGGGGCTACGGCTGCGGGCAGTGCCCCGCCTGCGCGCTGCGGGCGCGCGGCTACGGGGCCTGGCGCCGTCACGGCGCGATGCCGTTCGCCGACACCGAACGCGCCGGCTGAACCGCGAGCCACGGCGCGAGCGCGCGCCGGCCGTCCGGCGTCAGCGTCAGCGCGCGCGAGCCGTCGACGCGGCGCAGCCAGCCGTGCGCGATTGCATGGTCCAGCAGGTTGACGGCCAGCGTGCCGGCGAGGTGGTCGCGGCGCTCCGACCAGTCCAGACAGGCATAGGCCTGGCGCTTCGAGCCGGCCGCCGGCACGCCGACCCCGAGCGTCTGCAGCTCATGCCGGCCAACGTCGGTCAGCACGAACTGGCCGTCGCGCGGTGCCAGCGTCCCGCGCGCCAGCAACCCCTCAAACAACGCGACGCCCAGTTCGCCGGCCAGGTGGCTGTAGCAGGTGCGCGCGGCCTTCAGCGGCTTGTAGGCGCCGTGGTTCCACTTGTCGGCGCTGGCAGCCCGCTCGGCCACCAGCGACAGGGCTTCGAGCGCATGGCCGATGTCGGCATCGGCAAGCCGGAAATAGCGGTGCCGGCCCTGCGTGCGCACGACGACCAGCTCGTTGTCGACCAGCTGCGCCAGGTGCGTGCTGGCGGTCTGCGCGGTGACGCCGGCCACCTCGGCCAGCTCGCCGGCCGCGAGGTACTGGCCGCCCATCAGCGCGGCCAGCATGCGGGCGCGGGTCGGATCGCCGATCATCGCGGCGATGCGGGCGAAGCGGGGTTCCGGGTGGCTCATCGCGCGATCCTCGCATGCCGGGTCAGGCCAGCGCCGACCGCAGTGCCAGATACGCGCCCAGCAGCCACAGCCCGGCGAAGAAGACGCGCTTGAAGGTGTCCGGTTGCACCGCGCGCCGCAGCCGCTGGCCGAGGCCCATGCCGAGCAGCGCCGGCAGCAGCGCGAGCAGCGAACTGCCGGCGGCCCGTGCATCGAGCGCGCCGCCGTGGCGCAGGCTGACGGCCAGCGCGACCGTCGACACCAGGAACGAGATGCCGAGCGCGCGCACCAGCTCGTCCTTCGCGAGGCCGAGTGCCTGCAGGTACGGCACGGCCGGGATCACGAACACGCCGGTCGCCGCGGTGACCAGGCCGGTGGCCACGCCGATCGGCAGCGCGAGCCACCGCTCCCAGCGCGCCGGCACCTGCAGCCGCACCGACAGCAGGCCGAGGCTCGCGTAGGCCAGCAGCGACAGCCCGAGCGCGAGGCCGGCCCAGCCCGGCGCATGGCCGACGCCCAGCCAGCCGGCCCCCAGCGCAACGCCGACGCACACGCCCGCCAGCAGCGGTGCCAGCCGGCGCAGCAGCCTGCCGAAGCCCGGCCCGGCGATCTGCCACAGGTTGGTGACGAACGACGGCACCACCAGCAGCGCGGCGGCCTGCGCCGGCGGCATCACGACGCTCAGCAGCCCCATCGAGATGGTCGGCAGGCCGAGGCCGATCACGCCCTTGACGAAGCCGGCGAGGGCAAAGACAAAGCCGGCGAAGGCCAGCAGGAACGACAGGTCGATGGAAGTCATGGAAAGTCCCGGAAGCGATGCCGCCATCGTCGCGCCTGCGACCCGCCGGAGGCTTCGGGCTGGATCGAAGCATCGGAATTTCACAGACCTGCCACATGTCGTCGCGACACTCCCCGCTTCGCCCACAAGGCGACCACACCACGAGGAGTTCAGATGAAGTTGAATCGGGGAATCGGCTGGAGCCTGGGTGCCATCGCCGTGGGCGCCGGCCTGCTGGCCTGCGGCGGCAGCGACGACGACACGCCGCCGGCGAGCACGCCGACCATCGCAGCCGGCAGCACCGCGCAGCTCGCGCTGCTGGAAACCACCGACCTGCACACCAACGTGCGCAGCTACGACTACTTCAAGCTCGCCGCCGACACCTCGCTCGGCTTCGAGCGCACCTCGACGCTGATCAAGGCCGCGCGCGCCGAGTTCGCGAACACGCTGCTGGTCGACAACGGCGACACCATCCAGGGCACGGCGCTGTCGGACTACCAGGCGCTGGTGAACCCGGCGGCCTGCACCGACACGCTCGCGATCTACAAGGCGATGAATGCCGCCGGCTACGACGTGGGCGGCATCGGCAACCACGAGTTCAACTACGGCCTGCCCTACCTCGCGCAGGTCACCGGCAGCAAGTTCGACGTCGACGGCATGCCGGCGGTGAGCGCGCAGGCGAAATGCGCCGGCCCGGCCTTCCCGCAGGTGCTGGCCAACGTCTACAGCGTCAAGAGCAGGCAGCCGCTGTTCACGCCCTACACCATCGTCACGAAGATGCTGAAGGCCAAGGACCCGGCCGGCCAGGACATCATCGTGCCGGTGAAGGTCGGCTTCATCGGCTTCGCGCCGCCGACCATCCTGGCCTGGGACAAGCGCTGGCTCGACGGCAAGGTCTACACCGAAGGCGTGAAGGAGACCGCCGAGAAGTTCATCCCCGAGATGAAGGCCAAGGGCGCCGAGCTGATCGTCGTGATCTCGCACGGCGGGCTCGACAGCTCGGCCTACTCGCCGACGCTGGAGAACGGCAGCTGGCACCTGTCGAAGGTGGCCGGCGTCGACGCGATGCTGATCGGCCATTCGCACCAGATCTTCCCGGACGCCGCCAGCACCGTCGGCCAGTTCAACCAGACCGGCGTCGACAAGGCCAAGGGCACCGTCAACGGCGTGCCGACCGTGATGGCCAACTTCTGGGGCAAGCACCTGGGCGTGATCGGGCTGTCGCTGAAGCACGACGGCAGCAAGTGGAGCGTCGACACGACGAAGACCACGGTGCAGGCGCGTTCGACGCAGAACGCCGACAAGACCTATGTCGCGGTCGACGCGACGATCGCGCCGCTGGTCGAGGCGGAGCACCAGGCGACGATCACCTACGTGAAGACGCCGGTCGGCACGACCGACTTCCGCATGACGACCTACTTCGCCGACGTGGGCGAACCCGGCGCGATCGAGATCGTCAACCAGGCGCAGGCCGACTACGTGTCGAGCTACATCCAGGCCAACATGCCGGAGTTCAAGACGCTGCCGGTGCTGTCGGTCAGCGCACCGTTCAAGTCGGGCTTTGCCGGCGGTGCCGATTTCACCGACGTGGCTGCCGGTCCCCTCGCGATCAACAACGCGGCCGACCTGTACCTGTACCCGAACACCATCTACGCGGTGAAGGTGACCGGTGCCGACATCAAGGCCTGGCTGGAGACCGCGGCGAAGCGCTTCAACACGATCAACCCGGCGCTGACCACGGCGCAGGAGCTGGTCAGCAGCTACCCGGGCTACAACTTCGACATGTTCACGTCGGCCGACGTGCAGTACGAGATCGACGTGACGCAGCCGGTCGGCAGCCGCATCAGGAACCTGATGTACAAGGGCGCGCCGATCGGCGCGGCGGCCGAGTTCGTCGTCGCGACCAACAACTACCGCGCCAGCGGCGGCGGCAGCTTCCCGGGGCTGGACGGCAGCAAGACGATCTACGCATCGCCCGATGCCAACCGCGATGCGCTGATCGCCTACATCAAGACCGCGAAGAACCTGACCCGCGCGAGCAACGGCTCGCACCGCAGCTGGCGCTTCACGAAGGTGGCGACGGCCGGCCCGGTGACCTTCAAGTCGGCGACCGGCCAGCTCGCGCTGGCGCAGGCGGCCGGCCTGTCCGGCATCACGCTGCAGCAGGCGGACGACGGCAGCGGCAAGAGCCTGTCGGTCTACGCGATCGACCTGGCGCAGTGAGTGCCGCCGTGACGACCGCGGCGACCGATGACCTGACGCCGACGGCGCTGCCGGCCGACCGGACCTTCTTCTGGGCGCTGGTCGCGCTGGCGGCGGCCACCGCGGCGCTGGCAGCGGGCCTGTCGCTGCGCAACGGCTCGTCCGAGCGCGCGGCGCTGGCCGCGGTGTCGACCGAGCAGCTGGCGGTCCGTGCCGGGGCCGGCCGCGACGCGCAGGCGCTGCAGCAGCTGCGCTACCGCGCGCAAGGCGGCGTGGCGCAGGCGCAGCAGGCGCTCGGCAGCGTGCTGGCGTCGATCGACGGCGGGGACCGTGCCGAGGCGGTTCACTGGCTGGAGGCGGCGCAGCAGCAAGGCGACGCGCAGGCGTCGTACCTGCTGGGCCGGCTGCACCTGCAATCGGCCGCGTTGCACGCCGAAGCGTACGCGGCGCGCGATTTCGAACGGGCCGCCGCGGCAGGCCATGCCGGCGCGGCGCTGCAGCGCGGGCTGATGGCGCGCCGCGCGCAGGATCCGGTCGCCGCGGCGCGCTGGCTCGCGCAGGCCGCGCAGGCGCACGATCCGCAAGCGCTGTTCCTGCTCGCCAATGCCACGC
Source organism: Rhizobacter sp. SG703 (assembly GCF_012275445.1). Classification (GTDB taxonomy): domain Bacteria; phylum Pseudomonadota; class Gammaproteobacteria; order Burkholderiales; family Burkholderiaceae_C; genus Rhizobacter. The sequence goes on from NZ_JAAZQK010000008.1 coordinate 56,407, forward strand.
GCGAAGGCAACGGCGTGCCGCGCGACGAGGCGCGTGCGCTGGCGCTGTACCGCGAGGCTGCCGCGCTGGAATACCCGCCGGCCCACCAGGCGCTCGCGATGGCCTACGAACGCGGCGAGCTGGGCCTGGCGCGCGACAGCGAACAGGCGCGCGAGGCGCTGGCCGAGGTCGCGCATTCGCTGAAGCACCCGCCCGTCGAGCGCTGAGCAGGCCGAAGGCCGCGAACGATCAAGCAACGCCCCGGGATCCGGCTTTGCCGGGCCCAGGGGTGGCGCCCCTCGGGGGCAGGAGAGAAGCGACTGGGGGGCACAATACTTTCATGAGTACCCCCCAAATCGTCGCCTGGATCGTTCTCGCCGTGCTGGTCTTCTGGGCCGTCGGCGCCTACAACCGCCTGGTGCGGCTGCGCAACGTGATCGGCAATGCCTTTGCGCAGATCGACGTGCAGCTCAAGCGTCGCTACGACCTGATCCCGAACCTGGTCGAGGTCGCCCGCAAGTACGTCGCGCACGAGCGCGAGACGCTGGAGGCGGTGGCCGCCGCGCGCAACCAGGCCAAGGCGGCCGCCGACCTGGCGCGGTCGCGCCCCGGCGCCGCCGGGCCGGTGACCAGCCTCGCGATGGCCGAAGGCGTGCTCGGCTCGGCGATGGGCCGCCTGATGGCGCTGGTCGAGGCCTACCCCGAACTGAAGGCCGACCAGAGCCTGCGCGAGCTGTCCGAGGAACTGACCAGCACCGAGAACAAGGTCGCGTTCTCGCGCCAGCTGTTCAACGACGCGGCCTGCGACTACAACGTCGCCGCGCAGCAGTTCCCGACGCGGCTGCTGGCCGCGCTGTTCGGCTTCCGCGAGGCCGCGATGCTGCAGGCCACGACCAGCGACGCCGAACGCGCCGCGGTGCGCGTGCAGCTGTAGTCCGCACGCCGGCGTGCGCTTTCGCGACCAGCAGCACGAGACCCGCCGGGCCACGCTGCGCCTGCTGGCGCTGTTCGGGCTGCTGCTGGTCGCGCTGGTGCTGGCGGTCAACGCGGCGCTGTGCGCGCTCTGGTGGGGCGGCAGCGCGCTGCTGCTGCGCGATTCCGGCTTCCTCTACCTGCCGCCGCTCTTCTTCGAGACGAACACCGCCATCGTGCTGGTGTTCGTGCTCGGCGGCTGCGGCGTCGAGACGCTGCGGCTGCGCAGCGGCGGCGGTGCGCATGTGGCCGAATGGGCCGGCGGGCGCGAGCTGACGGACCCGCGCGACGTCACCGAGCGCCGGCTGCTGAACATCGTCGACGAGATGGCGCTCGCCTCCGGCCTGCCGCGCCCGCGCATCTACCTGCTGGAGCGCGAGCAGGCGATCAATGCCTTCGCGACCGGCTGGTCGCCGCAGGAGGCGGTGGTCGCGGTGACGCGCGGCGCGCTGCAGCGGTTGACCCGCGACGAGCTGCAAGGGCTGGTCGCGCACGAGTTCGGCCACATCCACAACGGCGACCTGCGCCTGCACATGGTGCTGCTCGCGCTGGTGTGGGGGCTGTCGCTGGTGCACGGCTACGGCCACCGCCTGGTCGATGCCGGCGAGGACGGCCGCCGCAGCGTTCCCGGCGTGCTGGTCGGCCCGGTCTTCATCGCTGCCGGCGGCCTGGGCTGGATCGCCGGCCGGATGTTGCAGGCCGCCGTCTCGCGGCAGCGCGAGCTGCTGGCCGATGCCAGCGCGGTGCAGTTCACCCGCAGCCGCGACGGCCTGGGCGGCACGCTGCGCAAGATCTGGTACCAGGTCGACGCGCACGAGGCCGCGCTGCTGCGGCTGCCGTCGCGCCTGATGGCCGGCCAGCTGATGCAGGCGCCGCCCGGCTGGTTGTCGACGCACCCGCCGCTGGCCGAACGCGTGCGCCGCGTCTGCGGTCGCGTGCTGGCGCCGCTGGCCGCCCCGGTGCTGGCGGCCGGCGACGCCGACGAGCCGCGGCGGGCGTCCGCGCCGGTGCCGCCCGCCGCGCTGGCTCCCGCCGCTGCTTCCATCGCCTATGCTGTTGCCATGGCCGAGACCCACGACCCCAGCGGCACGCTGCCGCAACCCCGTCCGACGTCGGATGACGATGAGCGCGAGGCGATCGATCGCCTCGCGCGTGTGCACGGCCCCGGCGAGATGCGGGCCGTGCTGCTGGCGCTGATCGCGACACCCGGCAGCCAGCGCGAGCGCCGTGCCTGGCGCGACGAGACCCGCGGCCTCAGCACCGCCGACGCGTTGCGCGACGAGGTCAAGAAGCTGGGCGCCGCGGCCCGCCTGCCGTGGCTGGAGGTGCTGCTCGGGCGCCTCGCGCGCGCGCCGCTGCACGACCGGCAGGACGTCGTCGAGGCCGCGCGCCGCGTGATGGCGGCCGACGGCCAGGTCCGCCCGATCGACCGGTTGCACTGGCTGGCGTTGCGGCACCGCCTGGGCGAAGCGCGCCCGCCGAGCCCGAGCGCCGGCACCAGCAACGACCTGGCCGACCTGTCGGAATCGGCCCTGATGCAGGTGGCGCGGCTGACCGCCTTCCTGTCGCGCCTGGTGCCCGATGGCGAACTCGAGACCGGCACGGCCTGGTACCAGTCGGTGATGAAGCGCTGGGTGCGCGGCGCCATCGTGCCGGCGCCCGAACTGCCGGATGCCGACGAGGTGGCGCAGGCGCTGGCGGCGGTGCAGGGCCTGCCGTGGATGCTGCGGCCGGTGCTGGTGCGCGCCTGGCTGGAGGCGGCGCTGGCCGCGAGCCCGCTGAACCGGCTGTCGGACGGCGCGGCCGATGCGCTGCGGCTGGCCGGGCTGCTGCTGGATTCGCCGATGCCGCCCGAGCTGGCGCGGCACTACATCGAGCTGCCGGCCGCGATCAGTTCAGGCACATGACCGACGCGGTGGCGACGAGTTCGTCGAACAGCGCCATCGAGACCTCGCCCGATACCGCATACGGATCGAGTTCGGCCTTCTCGGAGTACTTCAGCAGCAGCGCCGGGTTCAGCATGTTCATCTGCACCTGGCCCATCGCCCAGCCCGCGAAGCGGCGCTCGCCGATCTCTTCGTAGCGCAGCAGCGCCACGTCGTGGTGGCGCGCATCGTTGGCGATGCGGTTGTACAGCAGGCTGACCGGCAGCCGGCCGCCTTCGAGCACCTGCAGGAAGATGCCGCCCGAGAAGCACAGCACGCCGGTCACGCCGACCTGCGGGTTGTGGGCGCGCGATTTCTTCATGATGGCCGCGAGCGTCTCGTTGTCCATCGACGCGGCGGCACGGCTGGCGTACATCAGGCGCACGAGCATGGTGAATCCTTTCAGGTCTTCTTGCTCAGCAGGGACAGGAATTCGCGGCGCAGGCTCGCATCCTTCAGGAACGCGCCGCGCATCACGCTGTTGGTCATCATCGACTGGTCGTCCTTGACGCCGCGCCAGTGCATGCAGAAGTGGTCGGCTTCCATCACCAGCGCGAGGCCGTCGGGCTTGACCCGGCTCTGCAATTCGTTGGCCAGCATCGTGACCGCCTCTTCCTGGATCTGCGGGCGGCTCATGATCCAGTCGCAGATGCGGGCGTACTTCGACAGCCCGATCAGGTTCGAATGCTCGTTCGGCAGGATGCCGATCCAGACCCGCCCCATGATCGGGCACAGGTGGTGCGAGCAGGCGCTGCGCACCGTGATCGGGCCGACGATCATCAGCTCGTTGAGCCGCTCGGCGTTCGGGAATTCGGTGACCGCGGGCATCGGCACGTAGCGGCCGCGGAACACCTCGGTCAGGAACATCTTCGCGACGCGCTGCGCGGTCTCGTGGGTGTTGTGGTCGCTGTCGGTGTCGATCACCAGCGCCTGCAGCACCTGCTGCATCTTCGCCGCGACCTCGTCGCGCAGCTCGTCGATCTCGCCGTCGCGGATGTGGGCCGCGATGTTGTCGTTGGCGTGGTAGCGGCAGTCGGCGCCGACCAGCCGGTAGCGGATGCGCTCGGACGCGGGCAGCGCGGCGAGTTCTGCGTCGCTGCGGGCGTCGCTGCGGGGGGGCGCTTTCGGCATGTCGGCCTTTCTGGGGTGCTGCGCGAGGTCGGGGCGGATCGGGTGCCGCCGGGTGGCGATTGTGCCGCGACGCCCGCCGTCTCGTTGGCGATCCGCCGCGGGCCCGCCCGGGTCTCCCCGAGACTGTCCCCCGTAGACTCTCGCCCGTGACCTCCCTGCCGCTGTCCCAGCTCCTCATCCATGTCGCCACCGCCGTGCAGGCCGTGCGCGACGGCCGCTCCCTCAACGACGCGCTCGCGCGCTGCCCCGCCGAGGCCCGGCCCGGCACGCAGGCGTTGGCGTTCGAGGTCATGCGCAAGCTCGGAGCAGCCGAGGTGCTGCGCCGCCGGCTGGTGCCGAAGCCGCCGCCGCCGTTCGTCGACGCGCTGCTGCTGAGCGTGCTGGCGCTGATGTGGCCCGGCGAGGACGCCGCGCCGGCCGACGACGGCGCCCGCTACGCGCCGCACACGCTGGTGAACCAGGCGGTCGACGCCGCCAAGCAGCGTGCGCGGGCCAGTGCGTCGTTCGTCAACGCGGTGCTGCGCCGCTACCTGCGCGAGCAGCCGGCCCAGGTGGCCGCGGCGCTCGCCGACCCGCTGGCCCGCCACAACCACCCGCGCTGGTGGATCGAGCGGCTGCAGGCCGACTGGCCGGCGCACTGGGAGGCGCTGCTGGCCGCCAACAACAGCCGCCCGCCGATGACGCTGCGCGTCAACGCGCGTCGCGGCACGCCCGAGGCCTATGTTCGCCGGCTCGCCGACGCCGGGCTCGAAGGCCGCGTCGCCGGCCCGCATGCGGTCGTGCTGGCGCAGCCGACCGCGGTGCAGCGGCTGCCCGGCTTCGCGGCCGGCGATGTCTCGGTGCAGGACGCCGCGGCCCAGCTCGCCGCGCCGCTGCTGGTCGGCGACGGGCTGCCGGCCGGCGCCCGGGTGCTGGACGCCTGCGCGGCCCCCGGCGGCAAGACCGCCCACCTGCTGGAGCTGGCCGAGCTCGACGTGACGGCGCTCGACAGCGACCCGAACCGGCTGGCGCGGGTGCGCGACACGCTGGACCGGGTCGGCCAGCGCGCCACGCTGGTGGCCGCCGATGCGCGCGACACCGCGGCCTGGTCGCAGGGCCGGCCGTTCGACGCGATCCTGCTCGACGCCCCCTGCAGTGCCTCGGGCATCGTGCGCCGCCACCCGGACGTGCGCTGGCTGCGCCGCCCGACCGACATCCCCACGCTGGCCGCGCTGCAGGGCGAGCTGCTGGATGCGCTGTGGCCGCTGCTGGTGCCCGGCGGCCGCCTGGTGTACTGCACCTGCTCGGTGTTCCAGGCCGAGGGCCGCCAGGTGATCGACGCTTTTTTGCAACGCGAACCCCGTGCCACCGTGGCTTCCGACCGGCCTTCGCCCGGCCACCTGCTGCCGCTCGCTGACAATCCAGCCGAAGGCCACGCGCTCCAACCGGGTGCATCGCCCGACGGCTTCTTCTACGCACTGCTGACCAAATCCTAGAACGCACCCGTGCTGCGCTCTCACCGGCTCTCTCCCAGGCAAGGCTGTGGTGCCCCCCGCGCGCGCGGCTGGGGGCGGCTGGTGCTGTGGCTGGCGATGGCGCTGCTGGTGACGTTGCACGCGCCGCTGCGGGCCGAGCCGATCGAGCTGGAGAGCTTCGACCTGGTGCGTGGCGACGATGGCCTGATGCTCGGCTTCTCGGCCCAGTTCGAGCTGCCCCGGCCGGTCGAAGACGCGCTGCTGAAGGGCGTGCCGGTGTACTTCGTCGCCGAGGCCGAGGTCTACCGCGACCGCTGGTACTGGCGCGACAAGCTGGTCTCGTCGGCGACCCGCACCTGGCGCCTGGCCTACCAGCCGCTGACGCGCAAATACCGCGTGACCTTCGGCGGGCTGCACCAGAGCTACGACAATCTGTTCGATGCGCTGGCCTCGTTGCGCCGCGTCGTGAGCTGGCGGCTGGCCGATGCCACCCAGATCGAGGACGATGGTCACCACTACATCGAGTTCAGCTACCGGCTGGACACCAGCCAGCTGCCGCGCCCGATGCAGATCGGCATCGGCGGCCAGGCCGACTGGACCTTGCGCGTCGAACGCTTCAAGCGGTTCTGATGCGTCCTGCGCTCCAAGGGTGATCGCTACGTTGTCGTGGGTTCGTCACTGACATGACCAAGGCTTCCCGCTGGGCATGGATCGTCTCGCTGGTCGCCGTCACCGGCGCGGGGCTGGTGCTGGTGTTCCTGCTGTCGATCGCCACCAACAGCCGCGGGCTGTACGAGAAGCACTACGTCTGGCTGTTCTGGGTCAACCTGCTCGTCGCCGCGCTGCTGCTGCTGGTGATCGGCATCGCCTCGGTGCGGCTGCTGCTGCGGGTGCGGCGCGGCAAGTTCGGCAGCCGGCTGCTGCTGCGGCTGGCCGCCATCTTCGCGATGGTGGGCGTGGTGCCCGGCTTGCTGATCTACACGGTGTCTTACCAGTTCGTCTCGCGCAGCATCGAGACCTGGTTCGACGTGAAGGTCGAGGGCGCGCTCGATGCCGGCCTGAACCTCGGCCGCGGCACGCTCGATGCGCAGGTCAACGACCTCGCGAGCAAGACCCGGCTCGCCGCCGAGCGGCTGGCCGACAGCACGCCGACCGTGCAGCCGCTGCAGCTGGAGCGGCTGCGCGAGCAGTTGTCGGCGCAGGAGGTGACCGTGCTCGGCCCGAGCGGCCAGGTGCTGCTGACGGTCGGGCCGAGCGCCGCCGGCAACCTGTCGCCCGACCGGCCGACGCAGGCCCAGCTGCGCCAGGCGCGCAGCACCCGCGTGCTCAGCCAGCTGGAAGGGCTGGACGAAGACACCGCGGCGAATTCGGGCACCGCGCGCATCAAGGCGCTGGCCTTCATGCCGAGCACCAACCTCTCGCTCGACGGCCAGGACCGCTTCCTGCTCGTCACCCAGCTGCTGCCGAGTTCGGTGGTGACGAACGCGCTGGCGGTGCAGGCGGCCTACCGCGAGTACCAGCAGCGCTCGCTGGCGCGCGACGGGCTGCGGCGCATGTACATCGGCACGCTGACGCTGACGCTGATCCTCGCGGTGTTCGGCGCGCTGCTGCTCGCGGTGACGCTGGGCAACCAGCTCGCGCGGCCGCTGCTGGTGCTGGCCGAAGGCGTGCGCCAGGTGGCGCGCGGCGACCTGACGCGCAAGCAGGTGGTGGCGTCGCGCGACGAGCTGAGCGGCCTGACGCGCTCGTTCGCCGACATGACCGAGCAGCTGTCCGATGCGCGCTCGCTGGTGCAGCGCAGCCTCGCGCAGCTGGAGGCGGCGCGCACCAACCTGCAGACCATCCTCGACAACCTGACCGCCGGCGTGATCGTGTTCGACCGCGACGGCCGCATCGACACCGTCAACCCAGGCGCGACGCGCATCCTGCGGCTGCCGTTGTCGGCCTACCGCGGGCGCACGCTGGCCGAGGTGCCGGGGCTCGAATCCTTCGGCCAGGCGGTGCTGCAGCGCTTCGACCTGCACCGCAGCAGCCCGGAGGCCGGCGAGCGCGACCACTGGCAGGACGCGTTCGACCTCCAGACGGCGCCCGACCGCGACAAGGTGACGCTGCTGGTGCGCGGCGCGGCGATGCCGCACGACGGCCGGCTGATGGTGTTCGACGACATCAGCGACGTGGTCTCGGCGCAGCGTGCCGAGGCCTGGAGCGAGGTCGCGCGTCGCCTGGCGCACGAGATCAAGAACCCGCTGACGCCGATCCAGCTGTCGGCCGAGCGGCTGCAGCACAAGCTCGAATCCAAGCTCGAGGGGCTCGACCAGGCGATGCTGGTGCGCTCGGTCGGCACCATCGTCAGCCAGGTGCAGGCGATGAAGACGCTGGTCAACGAGTTCCGCGACTACGCTCGGCTGCCGGCCGCACGGCCGCACGCCCTCGACCTGAACGCGCTGGTGGCCGAGGTGCTGACGCTGTATGCCACCGCGCAGGAATCGGGGCAGCTGCGCACCGCCTTCGCGGCCGACCTGCCGCCGATCATCGGCGACACCACGCAGCTGCGCCAGGTCATCCACAACCTGGTGCAGAACGCGATCGATGCGGTCGCCGAGCGGCCCGACGGCCTGGTTCGGGTGGCCACCGAACTCGCGCGCACCGAGCAGGGCGAAGTGCGCGCGGTGCGGCTGCAGGTGATCGACAATGGGCCGGGATTTGCGGACAAGGTGCTGAAGCGGGCGTTCGAACCGTACGTCACCACGAAGAGCAAGGGGACCGGCCTGGGCTTGGCCGTGGTCAAGAAAATCGCCGACGAACACGGGGCGCGCATCCGGCTGGCCAACCTCACCGACGCTTCCGAGCAGGGAGAAGTCGTGATCGGCGCGCAAGTTTCGCTATCATTTTCAAAATTCGCACCGGTCGGGTCCGCTGAAGCGGCCGCCGCCGACAGCCGGGTGCACTGAGGGTTCATGGCCACCATTCTTGTTGTAGATGACGAACTGGGCATACGCGCCCTGCTGTCGGAGATCCTGACCGACGAAGGCCACCAGGTCGAACTGGCCGAGAACGCGGCGCAGGCCCGTGCATGCCGCGAGCGGGTGCGCCCGGACCTGGTGCTGCTCGACATCTGGATGCCCGACGTCGACGGCATCACGCTGTTGAAGGAATGGGGTGCGACGACGCTGCTGACGATGCCGGTGATCATGATGTCGGGTCACGGCACGATCGACACCGCGGTCGAGGCGACCAAGGTGGGTGCGGTGGCCTTCCTCGAAAAACCGATCACGCTGCAGAAGCTGCTGCGCGCGGTGGAGCAGGCGCTGGTCAAGCCGAACAGCCGCGCGGCCCCGCCGCCGCCGCCTCCTCCGCCGCCGTTGCCCTTGCCGCGCATCGAGTACGGCATGCCGATCGAGTCGATCCCGGCGAGCCAGGCGGTGGTGCTGCCGCTGCCGCCGATCGGTCCGCAATCGGAGCAGAGCTTCGAGCTGGACCGGCCGCTGCGCGAGGCGCGCGACGCCTTCGAGAAGAGCTACTTCGAGTTCCACCTGGCCAAGGAGAACGGCAGCATGACGCGCGTCGCCGAGAAGACCGGGCTGGAGCGCACGCACCTGTACCGCAAGCTCAAGCAATTGGGCGTCGACCTGACGCGCAACAAGCGCAGCGGCGGGATCTGACGGAAGCGCCCGTCCCAAGCTGCTATACTCGTCGGCTCACGGCCAAGTAGCTCAGTTGGTAGAGCAGCGGATTGAAAATCCGCGTGTCGGTGGTTCGATTCCGCCCTTGGCCACCAGATTCCACAGGAAGCCCCGTTCAGTCCGCTGACCGGGGCTTTTCTGTTTCCGGGCCCTGGGCGCCGACGAACTCGTCACGGAACTTCATCACTGTTGCGGACGAAACGCCGTGTGCGAATGTTTCCCGCAACGCGGCCGCCCTTATGCTTTCGCCCCAAACAGCACACGGGCCGGGGCCCTGGAGGGATTCGATGGAAGGCAGTGCACAGGTGCGCCTGGTGTTCGCGGGCGAACTGGTGGGCGGGTTCGGGGTCGACGAGGTCAAGCGCAGCTTCGGCCAGGCCTACAAGGTCGATGGCGAACGGCTCGACGCCGTGTTCGCCGGCGGACGCACCGTGATCAAGCGGGCGGTCGCGCCAGCCGATGTCGAGCGCTACGTCGAGAAATTCCGCCAGATGGGCATGCAGGTGCTGGTCGAGCCGGCGGACGGAGAATCCCGGCCGGCCCCCGTCGCTGCACCGAAGGCCGCGCCCGCCGCGCCGGCCGTCGCTGCCCCGGTGGCCGCTTCGCCCGTCCCCGCGCCGCCGCCTGCGGCCGCCACCGCCCCGCCGCTGGCCCCGCCCGAGGCGCAGGTGACCTGCCCCAATTGCGGCGAACGCCAGTCGATGCGCGCGTTCTGCCGCAGCTGCTCCACCGACATCGCACGAGCGCTCGCCAACAAGCAGGAAGAACTCGACCGGGCCCGCGCCGAACGGCTGGCGGCCCGCAACGGCGGCCGCTACGCACCGCCGAAATCCGGCGTGGCCGTGGTGCATGAAGGCACCGACGAGCTGCCGCCGGTCATGAGCCTCAGCTTCGAAGGCCGCATGGGCCGCATCGCGTACTTCAACACCGGCATGCTGAGCCTGCTCGGCATCGCGCTGATCGGCGTCGGCGCGGCCGTGCTGCTGCCGATCTTCCGCTCGGCGACGCTCGTCGTGCCGCTGGTGCTGGCGTTCGCCGCCTTCGGCGTCTGGGCGATGCGCGTCAGCGCGATCCGCCTGCACGACCTGAACCGCAGCGGCTGGTGGGCGCTGGTGCTGCTGATTCCGTACCTCGGCTCGGTCGTCAGCCTCGCGATGATGTTCTGGCCCGGCACCGAGGGCGACAACGACTACGGGCCGCAGCCGCGGCAGGGCAATGGCGTCGCCGCCGCGGTGATGGGCGTGCTGCTGGTGGTGATGCTGGGCGGCTCGCTGGTGTCGTACCGCTCGTACTCCAAGCGCCTCGGCCACGCGGCGGGCGAGGCCCAGGGGCAGGAGCGGTTCGACCCGCGCGCCGCGCAGGCCGCCGAGGTGATCACCGGCCCGGCGGCACAGAAGGCGTTCACCGACGAGTACCTGCCGCAGCCGAACCACAAGGCCTTCGCGTCGTCCGACAGCGGTGCCTTCGGCTGGCGCTCCGGCCAGGGGTCGCCGCGCGAGGCGGCGCGCCAGGCCATGGCGGCCTGCGAGGCCAACCGCAAGCCCTACACCGACCCGTGCGAACTGGTGAACGTCAACGGGCAGTGGTTGACGCAGCACTGAACGGCGGCCTCGACCCGGGCGGCTCGCCGCCGCGGCGCGCGACCCGGCGTCACTCGGCGCCGGCGGCTGCCAGTTCGCGCAGCGCCCGCTCGAACACCTCGGGCGGCTGGCCGCCCTGGATCAGGTGGCGGTCGTTGATGATCACCGACGGCACGGCCTGGATGCCGTGTTCGCGGTAGAACGCCTCGCGCTCGCGCACCTCGTCGGCAAACTCGTTCGTCGCGAGCACCTCGCGGGCGCGCGCTTCGTCGAGCCCGACCTCGCCCGCTACCTTCACCAGCAGCTCGTGCGAGCTCGGGTCCTGCCCGTCGGTGAAGTAGGCCTTCAGCAGCGCATGCTTCAGCGCGAGCTGCCGGCCTTCGAGTTCGGCCCAATGCAGCAGCCGGTGCGCATCGAAGGTGTTGTAGATGCGCCCGCGCAGGTCCATGCGGAACGTGAAGCCGAGCGCGGCGCCGCGCGCGCGGATCGCCTCGCCGCTCTGCGCGCGCTGCTCGGCGGTCGCCCCGTATTTCTGCATCAGGTGCTCGCCGATGTCCTGGCCCTGCGGGCCCATGTCGGGGTTCAGCTCGAACGGCTGGAAGTGCAGGTCCACTTTCACGCTGTCGCCCAAGCGGGCGATGCCCTCTTCGAGCGATTTGAGCCCGATGGCACACCACGGGCAGGAAACGTCGGAAACGAAATCGATCTTCATGGTCCGATTGGACCAGCCCCGCGATCCCCTGGCGGGCCGACGGGGCATTCCGGCCACCGCCGCTCAGCCGAAGAGCTTCTGCAGGCGTTCGCTCACCTGCTGCGGCGTCAGGTCTTCCTTGTGGGTCGAGATGAACCACTGGTGGCCGAACGGGTCGATCAGGTGCCCGCTGCGATCGCCCCAGAACTGGTCGGCCACCGGCATCGTGATGCGCGCGCCGGATGCCACCGCCTGCTTGACGACCGCGTCGGTGTCGCTGACGTACAGCAGCGCCGAGCTCGACGAGCCGCCGAGCGTCAGCGGGCTCAGCGCCTGGTGCTCCGGCCGCTCTTCGGTCAGCATGAACTGCGCGCTGCCGACCTTCAGCTCGGCATGCATCAGCTTGTTGTCCGGCGCGTCCATCTGCATCACCACCTGCGCGCCGAACACCTTCTGGTACCAGGCGACCGCGTCCTTCGCGCCCTTGACCACCAGGTAGGGCGTGCTGCCGGTGGCCGGCGGCACCGGATTGACCGCGTCGGCCTGCTTCGCGTCGATCTGCGCACGCAGACGGTCTTCCTGGGCGCGCAGCTCGGGCGTGAACTCGGCGCCGAAGTCGTCGGCCTCGAAGACCTGGCGGATCTCGATCTCCGACTCGTCGCCCATCGGGTTCGGGCAGCGCTTGACCCACGCGATCGCCTCGTCCTTCGACTTGACCTTCCAGATCCAGAAGCCGGCGATCAGCCCCCGGGTGTCGTCGAACGGCCCGTCGACGACGCTGCGCTCGCTTCCCTTGAAGCGCACGCGCGCGCCCTTCGAGCTCGGCTGCAGCCCTTCGCCGGCCTGCATCACGCCGGCCTCGACGAGTTCTTCGTTGAAGCGGCCCATCGCTTCGAGCAGCTGGGTGTCGGGCATCACGCCGGCTTCGGAGTTCTTGTCGGCCTTGATCAGGATCATGAATCGCATGCTGGATCTCCTTGGATGAATGGGAAGCGACGGCTTCATTCCCGCGACGCACCGCGGCAGCGCAAATCGACATGCTGCGCCTTCTTTTTTGTAACCGCCGCAGCCCCCGGGTTATCTTTGCGGCTGCCAGCCACTTCCGGCCGCTGAGGCCGTGCGACGCCATGCCGATCGAACCCTCCACGCCGACGACGCCGGTGCGCGTCTGGGACCTGCCGACCCGGCTGTTCCACTGGCTGCTGGCGATCTGCGTCGTCGGCTCGGTCGTCAGCGCCAAGCTCGGCGGCAACGCGATGGAGTGGCACCTGCGCTTCGGCCTGATGGTGTTCACGCTGCTGGCCTTCCGGCTGCTGTGGGGCTTCGTCGGCGGGCGCTGGTCGCGCTTCGCGAGCTTCCTCCATGCGCCGTCCACGCTGCTGCGCCACCTGCGCGGCCAGGGCCGGCGCGACGAGTGGCTGGAGGTGGGCCACAGCCCGAGCGGCGCGCTGTCGGTGTTCGCGATGCTGGCGATCCTCGGGCTGCAGGTCGCCAGCGGGCTGGTGGCCGACGACGAGATCTCGACCACCGGGCCGCTGGTCAAGTTCGTCAGCGGGGCCACCAGCAGCCTCGCGACGTCATGGCACAAGCACTGGGGGCAGTGGCTGATCTACCTGCTGGTCGCGCTGCACATCGCGGCCATCCTGTTCTACCTGCTCAAGCGCGGCAACAACCTGACCGGCGCAATGCTGCGCGGCGACAAGGCCTTGTCGGATGACACGCCGGCATCGCGCGACAACGCGGCCACGCGCGGGCTCGCGCTGGTGCTGCTGCTCGCCTGCGCCGCGCTGGCCGGCTGGGTCTGGCGGCTCGGCGCCTGACACGCACCTGACAAGCCGGGCCGGGTTGCCTACACTCGACACCTGCATGGACACGCCCGTCATCGAACTGGTCGCCCCCGACACGCCGGAATTGCTCGACGCCACGCGCGCCATCATGCGCGAATACGCCGACAGCCTGGGCATCGACCTCTGCTTCCAGGACTTCGAGAACGAACTCGCCCGCCTGCCCGGCGACTACGCCCCGCCGACCGGCCACCTGCTGCTCGCGCTGGTCGACGGCGCCATCGCCGGCTGCGGCGCGATCCGCGGGCTGCCCGACGCCGACTATGCGAACGCCTGCGAGATGAAGCGCCTGTTCGTGCGGCCGGCGTTCCGCCGCTTCGGGCTCGGCCGCGTGCTCGCGCAGGCGCTGATCGACGAGGCGCGCCGTGCCGGCTATTCGTCGATGCTGCTCGACACGCTGGACGACATGGAAACCGCGCGCGGCCTGTACGCGTCGCTCGGTTTCGAGGAAATCCCGCCGTACTACTACAACCCGATTCCCGGCGCGCACTACCTGAAGGTGGCGCTCGACTGGCAGACCTCGACCTACTAGCGACGTACCCGCCACGCCTTCGCGACGACCCAGGAGACCACGATGAATGCCTTTCGCCAGTTGCTCGGCTCGTCCGGTGCGCACCCCCCGATCGGCACCTGGATCTCGTCGGGCAGCCCGATCGTCGCCGAGGCGATGGGCTGTGCCGGCTTCGACTGGGGCGTGCTCGACATGGAGCATTCGCCGCTCGACCTGATGGACCTGGTGCACCTGCTGCAGGCGGTCTCGTCGACCAAGATGCTGCCGGTGGTGCGCGTGCCGTGGAACGATGCGGTGGTGGTCAAGCGCGTGCTCGATGCCGGTGCGGCGACGCTGCTGTTTCCGTTCGTGCAGGACGCTGACGAGGCGCGCCGCGCGATCGCCGCGACGCGCTACCCGCCCGACGGCCTGCGCGGCATGGCCGGCATCAACCGCGGTTCGCGCTTCGGCACCATCGCCAACCACGCGACCACCGCCAACCAGCACATCGGCGCGATCATCCAGCTCGAGACGCCGGCCGCCATCGCGCGGCTCGAGGCGATCGCGGCGGTGCCGGGCGTCGACGCGATCTTCGTCGGCCCGGCCGACCTGTCGGCGACGATGGGCCATGTCGGCCAGCCGATGCACCCGGCGGTGCTCGACCTGATGTCGCAGGCGGTGCAGCGCTGCAAGGCGATCGGCAAGCCGGTCGGCACCGTCGGCGGCACGCCGGAGGTGGTCGCGCAGTACCGCGCCGCCGGCTTCGATTTCGTCGCGATCGCGTCCGACCTCGGGCTGATGATGCGCGGCGCGCAGGCCTCGCTGGCCGCACTGCGCACGCGCGACACCGAGCATGTGCATACGCTCGCGAGCGGCACGCGCGCCGAGGCGGCGTACTAGTGTCGACAGACCCTGAGCGATCCCCGGACGACCCCGCGGCCCGGGCCGCGCATCCCCAGAAAGAAGCGCCGGCCCCGGCCGGTTTCGTCGCGGTACCGGCGTAGCATTGTCGCCATCCCGGGCGCCATCGGGCGCCCTGTGTTCCACCCTTGCCGGGAAGGCCAATGACTGGATCGTCGAACAACAGCTTTGAATTGCACGCCGGCGCGCTGCGCCTGGCCGTCCGCCCCGACCTGGGCGGCACCATCGCCGGTCTTTGGCATCGCGACCAACCCATCCTCAGGTCCACCGAACCGGGCGACCTGGCGTCCCCGCGCCTGGGCGGCAGCTACCCGATGGTGCCGTACTCGAACCGCCTCGGCTACCGCCGCTTCCGCTGGAAGGGCAAGGACTACACCACCGCGCCGAACTTCGACGACAGCCCGCATTCGCTGCACGGCGTGGCCTGGCAGCGCGCCTGGGAGGTGCTGTCGACCAGCGCCACCGAACTGGTGCTGGTCTACACCCACGTGCCCGATGAACACTGGCCGTTCCCGTTCGACGTGAAGCAGTACTTCACGCTGACGCCGTCGCAATGCGGCGTGCAGCTGGTGCTGACCAACACGCACGATGCGCCGCAACCGGCCGGCGTCGGCTGGCACCCGTACTTCCACCGCCGCGAGCGCAGCCGGCTGCACATCGACCTGTCCGACCGCTGGGATTCCGATGCCACGCAGCTGCCGGTGCGCAAGCACCCGCAACCGGGCATCGACGGCGACGTGTCGCACCTCGGCTTCGACAACTGCTTCGAAGGCTGGACCGGCCCGGCGCGCATCCGCGACGAGAAGTTCTCGATGCAGGTGACCTCGTCGCTGCCCTACCTGGTCGTCTACACGCCGGCCGAGAAGCCGTACTACTGCGTCGAGCCGGTCAGCCACGTCAGCAACGCGATCCACATGGCCGACCCGGCGGCGCACGGGCTGCGCACGCTGCAGCCGGGCGAGAGCCTGGAGGCGTGGATGAAGATCGACGTGTCGCCGGTCTGAGGTGCGCGACGTGATCGCTGCTGACGCGTTCCCGCCGCTGCCGGTGCCCGCCTCGGTGCTCGGCGAATCGCCGTTGTGGCACCCGGTCGAGCAGGTGCTCTACTGGTGCGACATCGCCGGCTTCGCGCTGAACCGGTTCGACCCGGCGAGCGGGCAGCATTCGCACTGGACCTTCGCGACCGAGGTCGCCAGCTGCGCCGCGATGCGCGACGGCGGCATGCTGCTGGCGATGCGCGACGGGCTGTGGCGCTTCGACACCCGCAGCGGCGAGCGCATGCCGCTCGCGACCGCGCCGTACGACCCCGCGCTCGAGCGCTTCAACGACGGCAAGTGCGATCCGCAGGGCCGCTTCTGGGTCGGCACGATCTACGAGCCGCGCAAGCCGGCGCTGGCCGCGCTGTACTGCTTCGGCGGCGGCACGCTGCAGCGCATCGCCGACGACGTGACGGTGTCGAACGGCCTTGCGTGGAGCCCCGACGGCCGCACGATGTACTGGAGCGACACCACCTCGCACACCGTCTTCGCGATGGACTTCGACGGCGCGAGCGGGCGGCCCGGTCCGCGCCGCGTCTTCGCGCGCTTCCCGTTGAAGCAGCCGGAGCAGGACCTCGCCACTTACGGCGGCCGGCCCGACGGCGCGGCGGTCGACAGCGAAGGCGCGTACTGGTCGGCAATGTTCGAAGGCCAGCGGCTGCTGCGCCTGTCGCCCACCGGCCAGATATTGAACGAGCTGAAGCTGCCGGTGCGCTGCGCGACGATGCCGTGCTTCGGCGGTCCCGACCTGAAGACGCTGTACGTGACGACCTCGCGCGAGAAGCGCCCGGCCGACGAGCTGGCGCAGCAGCCGCTGGCCGGCCGCGTGCTGGCGTTCCGGGTCGAGGTGCCCGGGCTGCCGGCCACGCTGTTCGGCTGACGAGGCGAGCCGCGCTGAACGGCGGCACGCGCGGCGGCGCGTGCACGAAGTCAAGCTCGAGCGAGAACCCCGGCGTCTGTGTCGGGGTGTGTCAGGGAGTGCGGGTCTTTGCCCATATAATCCCGAGGCTTTGCTGCTGACGACTGTCTTTTCGCCATGACCGAACCCCTCGACCGTGGCGGAGCCTCAGAAGATGGCAACGACGACCAGCCTTTCAAGACCCTGACGCGACAAGAAGCCCAGGCCTTGCGAGGACGAATTCCCCAGGTATCGCCCTGGAGGGTGGTGGCGGTGCAGGCGCTGGCGGGTTTGCTTTGCACGGCCATCGCGGTCGTCGTGACGCAACTGATGGGACAAGGTTCTGGAGCTGCCTGGTCGGCGTTGTACGGCGCGGCAGCCGTTGTTCTTCCGGCGGCATTGCTCGCCAGGGGAATGACACGAGGAACACGAAACGCGGTGGCTGCGGCCGTCGGCTTCATGTTCTGGGAAATGTTGAAGATTGCAGTTGCCATCGCGATGCTGGTGATTGCAGCAAAAGTTGTGCCCAACCTCAGTTGGCCGGTGCTGCTGGTCACGATGGTGGTGTGCATGAAGGTGAACTGGCTGGCGCTGCTGTGGCGCCGCCGCTGATGGATACAGGGTTTCACGAATGACGACCGAAGGCCAAGAGCACGCCCCGAGCGCCGGTGAATACATCATTCACCACCTGCACCATCTGCAGAACAAGCACCAGGAAGGGGTCGTCGACTTCTCGGTGATCAACCTCGATTCGGTGTTCTTCACCGTCGTGCTCGGCGCACTGGGCTGCTGGCTGCTGTGGCTGGCCGCGCGCAAGGCCACGTCGGGCCGCCCGGGCCGCTTCCAGGCCGCCGTCGAGATCCTCGTCGAGATGGTCGACAGCCAGGCCAAGGGCATCGTCCACAACGCGCAGAGCCGCAAGATGGTCGCGCCGCTCGCGCTGACCGTGTTCGTGTGGATCTTCCTGCTGAATGCGATGGACATGCTGCCGGTCGACCTGCTGCCGTGGGTCAACGAGCACACCGTCGGCCTGCCGTACCTGCGCGTCGTGCCGACCGCCGACCTGTCGATCACGATGGGCCTGTCGCTCGGCGTGCTGCTGGTCTGCCTCTTTTACAACGTCAAGATCAAGGGCGCCGGCGGCTGGGTGCACGAGCTGTTCTCGGCCCCGTTCGGCGACAAGTGGTTCCTGTATCCGGTCAACTTCGCGATGCAGATCATCGAGTTCGTCGCGAAGACCGTCTCGCACGGCATGCGGCTGTTCGGCAACATGTACGCCGGCGAACTGATCTTCATGCTGATCGCGCTGATGGGCGGTGCCTTCGCGTTCACCGGCACCGGCATCGCGCTGTTCCTCGGCCACATCATCGCCGGCTCGGTGTGGACCATCTTCCACATCCTGATCATCACGCTGCAAGCCTTCGTCTTCATGATGCTGACCCTCGTCTACGTGGGCCAGGCGCACGATCACCACTGATCTTTCGCGGCGGGTCGTTCTTTCGTTTTTCGTTCGTTTTCACTACCAAACCTCAACAGGAGTCACCATGGAAGTCATTAGCTTTGTCGCCCTCGCCGCCGGCCTCATCATCGGTCTGGGTGCCGTCGGCGCCTGCATCGGCATCGGCATCATGGGCAGCAAGTACCTCGAGTCGGCCGCCCGCCAGCCCGAGCTGATGAACGAACTGCAGACCAAGATGTTCCTGCTGGCCGGCCTGATCGACGCGGCCTTCATCATCGGCACCGGTATCGCGCTGTGGTTCGCCACCGCCAACCCGTTCCTGGCCCAGATCGCCAACCTGCCGAAGTAAGCCGCGCCGGACCACCGGAGCCCCTCTCTCTTTAGTTCCAGAGGCAACAACGTGAGCATCAACGCTACGCTGATCGCGCAGTTGATCGTGTTCCTGATCCTGGTCGGGTTCACGATGAAATTCGTGTGGCCGCCCATCGTGAAGGCCCTCGACGAGCGTGCGCAGAAGATCGCCGACGGCCTGTCGGCCGCCGACAAGGCGAAAGCCGACCTGAGCGCCGCCAACCGCCGCGTCGAAGAGCAGCTGTCGGCCGCTCGCAACGAAACCGCGCAGCGCCTGGCCGATGCCGAGCGCCTGGCCCAGGCGATGGTCGAAGAGGCCAAGACCCGCGCCAGCGAAGAGGGCGCGAAGATCGTCGCCGCCGCCAAGGCCGAAGCCGCGCAGGAATCGGTGAAGGCCCGCGAGGCGCTGCGCGAGCAGGTCGCCGCACTGGCCGTCAAGGGCGCCGAGCAGATCCTCCGCAAGGAAGTCAACGCCGGCGTCCACGCCGACCTGTTGAACCGCCTGAAGACGGAACTCTGACCATGGCCGAGCTCGCTACCATCGCCCGCCCGTACGCGGAAGCCCTGTTCCAGGTTGCCGCCGCCGGCGACCTGAAGCAGGCCTCCGGGCAGCTCGACGCGATCGCGGCCGTCGCCGCGAACGCGCAGATGCGCCAGTACGCCGACAACCCGAAGGCGACCGTCGAGCAGGTGTTCGACGTGATCACCTCGGTCGTCAAGTCGCCGCTGTCCGACGCCACGCGCAACCTGCTGCGCGCGATCATCGAGAACGGCCGCCTGGCCGCGCTGCCCGAAGTGGCGGTGCAGTTCCATGCGCTGGTAAGCGTTCGCTCGGGCGTGTCGGAAGCCACCGTCTACAGCGCGTTCCCGATCGATGCGGCGCAGCTGACGGCCGTGCTCGGCGCGCTCGAGAAGCGCTTCGGCCGCAAGCTGACGGCCAGCGTGCAGGTCGAGCCCGAACTGATCGGCGGCATCCGCGTGGTGGTCGGCGACGAGGTGCTCGACACCTCGGTCAAGGCCCGTCTCGAACAAATGAAGGTGGCGCTCACGGCGTGACGACCCGCAAGGGTTGTCCGCCGCAGGCGACAGCATTCCAACCTGCAGGCCAGCGTGCCGCGGACCGGAGAAAGCAATGCAACTGAATCCCGCAGAAATTTCCGAACTGATCAAGTCCCGCATCGAGGGCCTGGCCGGTTCGACCGACATTCGCAACCAGGGCACCGTGGTGTCGGTGACCGACGGCATCTGCCGCATCCACGGCCTGTCGGACGTGATGCAGGGCGAAATGCTGGAGTTCCCCGGCAACACCTTCGGCCTGGCGCTGAACCTCGAGCGCGACTCCGTCGGCGCGGTGATTCTGGGCGAGTACGAGCACATCTCCGAAGGCGACACGGTCAAGTGCACCGGCCGCATCCTCGAAGTGCCGGTCGGCCCCGAGCTGATCGGCCGCGTCGTCAACGCGCTGGGCCAGCCGATCGACGGCAAGGGTCCGGTCAACGCCAAGCTGTCGGCGCCTATCGAGAAGATCGCCCCGGGCGTGATCGCCCGCAAGTCGGTCGACCAGCCGATGCAGACCGGCCTGAAGTCCATCGACTCGATGGTGCCGGTCGGCCGTGGCCAGCGCGAACTGATCATCGGCGACCGCCAGACCGGCAAGACCGCCGTCGCGATCGACGCGATCATCAACCAGAAGGGTCAGAACATGACCTGCATCTACGTTGCGATCGGCCAGAAGGCGTCGTCGATCAAGAACGTGGTGCGCTCGCTCGAAGCCCACGGCGCGATGGACTACACCATCGTCGTCGCCGCGTCGGCTGCCGAATCGGCCGCGATGCAGTACGTGTCCGCCTACTCCGGCTGCACGATGGGCGAGTACTTCCGCGACCGCGGGCAAGACGCGCTGATCGTCTATGACGACCTGTCGAAGCAGGCCGTGGCCTACCGCCAGGTCTCGCTGCTGCTGCGCCGCCCGCCGGGCCGCGAAGCCTACCCCGGCGACGTGTTCTACCTGCACAGCCGCCTGCTGGAGCGCGCCGCGCGCGTGAACGCCGACTACGTCGAAGCCTTCACGAAGGGTGAAGTCAAGGGCAAGACCGGCTCGCTGACCGCGCTGCCGATCATCGAGACGCAGGCCGGCGACGTGTCCGCGTTCGTGCCGACCAACGTGATCTCGATCACCGACGGCCAGATCTTCCTGGAAACCTCGCTGTTCAACGCCGGCATCCGCCCCGCGATCAACGCCGGCATCTCGGTGTCGCGCGTCGGCTCGTCGGCGCAGACCAAGATCATCAAGGGCCAGTCCGGCGGCATCCGTACCGACCTGGCGCAGTACCGCGAACTGGCGGCCTTCGCGCAGTTCGCCTCCGACCTCGATGACGCGACCCGCAAGCAGCTCGACCGCGGCGCCCGCGTGACCGAACTGCTGAAGCAGGCGCAGTACTCGCCGCTGTCGATCAGCCTGATGGGCGCGACGCTGTTCGCGGTCAACAAGGGTTTCATGGACGACGTCGAGGTCAAGAAGATCCTGGCCTTCGAAGCCGGCCTGCACCAGTTCCTGAAGACCAGCCACGCCGGGCTGCTGAAGGGCATCGAGGACTCGAAGGCGCTGAGCAAGGAAGCCGAGCCGGAGCTGTCTGCCGCGATTGCCGCGTTCAAGAAGAGCTTCGCCTGAAGAACCCCTGTCGCCCCCGGGTGACACGCAAAACCAAAGGAGTTCGCTGATGGCAGCAGGCAAGGAAATACGCGGCAAGATCAAATCGGTGGAGAACACCAAGAAGATCACCAAGGCCATGGAGATGGTTGCCGCCTCCAAGATGCGCAAGGCGCAGGACCGCATGCGCCATGCGCGTCCGTACGCCGAGAAGATCCGCAACCTGGCGGCCAACCTGTCGACGGCCACGCCCGAGTACAAGCACCCGTTCATGGTCGCCAACGAAGGTGCCAAGACGGTCGGCTTCATCGTCGTGACCACCGACAAGGGCCTGTGCGGCGGCCTGAACACCAACGTGCTGCGCGCCGTCACCGGCAAGCTGCGCGAGCTGGAAACGCAGGGCCTGGGTGCCGAGGCGGTGGCCATCGGCAACAAGGGCCTGGGCTTCCTGAACCGCGTCGGCGCAAAGGTGGTGTCGCAGGCCACGCAGCTGGGCGACAAGCCGCATCTCGACAAGCTGATCGGCCCGGTGAAGGTGCTGTTCGACGCGTATGCCGAGGGCAAGCTGAAGCAGGTGTTCCTGTGCTACACGCGTTTCATCAACACGATGAAGCAGGAACCGGTGGTGCTGCAGCTGCTGCCGCTCGCGGCCGACAGCCTGGTGGTCGACAAGGGCACGCACGGCTGGGACTACCTGTACGAGCCCGACGCGCCGACGGTGATCAACGAGCTGCTGGTCCGCTACACCGAAGCGCTGGTCTACCAGGCGGTGGCCGAGAACATGGCGTCCGAGCAGTCGGCGCGCATGGTGGCGATGAAGTCGGCGACCGACAACGCCGGCAGCGTCATCGGCGAGCTGAAGCTGGTCTACAACAAGACCCGCCAGGCGGCGATCACCAAAGAACTGTCCGAGATCGTTGCCGGTGCGGCGGCGGTCTGACCCAGAAGATTTGATTCAAAGGAAAGAACATGGCTTCGGTTTCTGCAGAAGGCAAGATCGTTCAGTGCATCGGCGCAGTGGTGGACGTGGAGTTCCCGCGCAACGCCATGCCCCGGATCTATGACGCGCTGAAGATGGAAGGCTCGAACCTGACGCTGGAAGTGCAGCAGCAGCTGGGCGACGGCGTGGTGCGCACGATTGCGCTGGGCTCGTCCGACGGCCTGCGCCGCGGCCTGACGGTGAAGAACACCGCCAAGCCGATCACCGTGCCGGTGGGCCGCGCAACGCTCGGCCGCATCATGGACGTGCTGGGTTCGCCGATCGACGAACGCGGCCCGGTCGGCCAGGAGCTGACCGCCTCCATCCACCGCAAGCCGCCGGCCTACGACGAGCTGAGCCCGTCGCAGGACCTGCTCGAAACCGGCATCAAGGTGATCGACCTGGTGTGCCCGTTCGCCAAGGGCGGCAAGGTCGGCCTGTTCGGCGGCGCCGGCGTCGGCAAGACCGTCAACATGATGGAGCTGATCAACAACATCGCAAAGGCTCACTCGGGCCTGTCGGTGTTCGCCGGTGTCGGCGAGCGCACCCGCGAGGGCAACGACTTCTATCACGAGATGGCCGATTCCGGCGTCGTGAACCTGGAGAACCTGCCCGAGTCGAAGGTCGCGATGGTCTACGGCCAGATGAACGAGCCGCCGGGCAACCGCCTGCGCGTCGCGCTGACCGGCCTGACGATCGCCGAGTCGTTCCGCGACGAAGGCAAGGACGTGCTGTTCTTCGTCGACAACATCTACCGCTACACGCTGGCCGGCACCGAAGTGTCGGCACTGCTGGGGCGCATGCCGTCGGCCGTGGGCTACCAGCCGACGCTGGCCGAGGAAATGGGCCGCCTGCAAGAGCGCATCACCTCCACCAAGGTCGGCTCGATCACGTCGATCCAGGCCGTGTACGTCCCCGCGGACGACCTGACCGACCCGTCGCCGGCGACCACTTTCGCCCACCTGGACTCCACCGTGGTGCTGTCGCGCGACATCGCGTCGCTGGGCATCTACCCGGCCGTGGACCCGCTCGACTCGACCAGCCGCCAGCTCGACCCGAACGTGGTCGGCGAAGAGCACTACGGCGTCGCCCGTGCGGTGCAAGGCACGCTGCAGCGCTACAAGGAACTGCGCGACATCATCGCGATCCTGGGCATGGACGAACTGGCCCCCGAAGACAAGCTGGCCGTGGCCCGCGCGCGCAAGATCCAGCGCTTCCTGAGCCAGCCGTTCCACGTGGCCGAGGTCTTCACCGGCTCGCCGGGCAAGTACGTGCCGCTGAAGGAAACGATCCGCGGCTTCAAGATGATCGTCAACGGCGAGTGCGACAGCCTGCCGGAACAGGCGTTCTACATGGTCGGCACGATCGACGAAGCGATCGCCAAGGCCAAGACCATTCAATGATCCCCCCCGAGGCGCTTCGCGCCTCCCCCCAGGGGGCGCCTCCAGTGGCCCGGCGAAGCCGGTTCCACGGAGGCAGCTGGGTCACGGGACCAAACTGAATCAAAGGAAATCGCATGGCGACTTTGCATGTCGACGTTGTCTCTGCCGAGGAAGCCATCTTCTCCGGCGAAGCGAAGTTCGTGGCGCTGCCGGGTGAGAACGGCGAGCTGGGCATCCTGCCCCGCCACACGCCGCTGATCACCCGCATCCGGCCGGGCGCGGTGCGCATCCAGCGCGCCGACACCGGCGAGGAAGAGTTCGTGTTCGTGGCCGGCGGCATCCTCGAAGTGCAGCCGGGCACGGTCACCGTGCTGGCCGACACGGCGATCCGCGGCAAGGACCTGGACGAGGCCAAGGCCGCCGAAGCGAAGAAGATCGCCGAAGAGGCTGTCAAGAACGCGAAGAGCGACCTCGACCTGGCCAAGGCGCAGAACGAGCTGGTGGCGCTGGCCGCGCAAATCGCTGCGCTGCGCAAGTACCGCAAAAAGTAAGCCGCTGCGGCTTCACGACCAACCCGCCCGGCGCGAGCCCGGCGGGTTTCGTTTTGGCGCCGTGCCCTAGGGCTTGCCGGACGCGGCAGGTGCAGTCATCGGCTGCACCGTGCCGCAATCGCTGCCCAGCCACCGGGCCGTCATCGTCATCTGCGACGTGCGCGCCTGCCCCTTCATCGTCATCGTCGTCGAGGTCTTCACCGCGTAGCTCTCGGGGCTGGTGAAGGTGACCTCGCCGTCGGTCTCCGACGGCATCGGCTCGGTGCAGCTCGAATGCCACTTCCAGACGCTGCCGCTGCGCGAGCCGACGTCGGTCTTGCAGCGCGTCTGCGCCTCCTGCCAGCGGCCCTGGTCCAGCGATTCCTTCGTGTGGCAGATCTTCAGGCCGCCGCTCGGGCCGCCGCGCGCCTTCATCGCCGCCTCCATGCGGGCCCGCGCTTCGGGCGGCATGTCCTTCAGGCGCTGCGCCATGTCGGGCATCGGCTGGCCGTTGACGAGCCGCTCGCTCTTCACCTCCCACAGTCCCGGCTTGATCGGTGGCGCGTTCTGGGCCTGCGCCTGCGCCTGCGCGGCCATGGCGACGCACGACAACAGCAGGCCCGGTGACGCAAGGCGGAAGCGGCGCATGGCGGTCTCCTGACGGATGGGTGGGCCGATGATGGCACGCGGCGGACCCGCCACCAAGCGGACCGATACTGCAGCGATGTCGCTGATCGATGAAGCCCTGCGTGCCGGCCACGCCCCCGTGCCGCGCAGTCCCACCGCATTGCAACGCGTGCTGGTCGCCGGTGGCGGCGGCCCGCTCGGCTCGGCCTTGCTCGAAAGCCTGCTGTCGGTGCGGGCCTTCGCGCCGGTCAGCGTGCTCGTCACGCAGCCGACGCGCGCCGCGTTGCATGGCCTGCACGCGCTGCTGTGGCCTGCCGGCGCCGCGCTGCCGCCGGGCGACGAGCGGGTCGGCGTGATCGTGTTCGACCGCGAGCGCCATGCCAACGGCCGCGAACTGGCGTTCTACCGGCCCGAACCGGCCGATCTGCCGGCCATCGCGGCGCAATGGCAGGCGCGCGGCGTGCGCCACCTGCTGGTGGTGATGCCGCACACGACGGCGAGCCTGCCCGATGCGCTGAAGCGCGGGCTGGCCAACCTCGACGAGCACGCTGTCGCGGCGCTCGGCTTCGAGCACCTGGTTTTCGTGCGCACCGCCCAGGCGGGCGCGCACGAACGCGTCAGCCACCCGGCGCAGCGCCTGGCGCACTGGATGCTGTCGCAGCTGCAGATGATGGTGCCGCAGCGAGACCGCCCGGTGCGTGCGCAGAAGGTCGCGCAGTTCGCCGCGCAGCTGGCGGCGCGGCTTGCGCACAGCCCGCCCGGCACGCGCGTGGTGCCGCCGGAGACGGTGTGGGAGGCCGCGCAGGTCGACGACATCGCCAGCCTCGCGCAGCGCTGGCTCAACGGGCCAGCGCCAGTGCCAGCGCCTGCTGGATCGGAGCCGCCGGCGCAGCCGTAGCGTCCTCCGGGGACACGCTCCCGGCGCCGCCACCGCGCGCCGGCGGCTTCGGCGTGCGCGGCAGCGGCCGCATCTGCGACAGCACCCAGCGCACGCGCGCTGCATTGACCTCGCCGCGCGCATCGAAGCGCGCCAATTCCAGGTCGGGGTTGTGCAGCAGGCTGGCCAGCCACGCCGCTTCGGCCGGTGTCAGCTGGTCGACGCGCTTGTGCAGCAGCTGCGCTGCGGCTGCATGCGCGCCGCAGCGCCCCTGGCCCCACGGGACCAGCGACAGGTAGAGGTGCATCACGCGCGCCTTGCCGAGCGTGCGGTCCAGTTCGACGGCGTACAGCAGCTCGCGCAGCTTGCGCGCATGGCCGCGCGCGCCGCCGGTGTAGACCAGCCGCGCGAGCTGCTGCGACAGCGTGCTCGCGCCGCGTTGCGGCTCGAACGACAGCGCGTGGCCGATCTCGTCGAGGTCGTAGCCGGTGTGCTCGTGGAAGCGCTGGTCCTCGGCGGCGATCACCGCGCGCGGCAGCCAGGTGCCGAAGCCGCCGGCCGGCACCGCGCCCTCCGCGGTGCATTGCGGCGCGGCGTTCAGCAGCGCCTCGGTGCCCAGCCCGGCGACGCGAAAACCGTCGAGCCGCGGCCGGAATTCCAGCGTGCGCTCCGGCAGGCGCAGCCGCAGGTCGAAGCGCATCAGCCCGTCGACCTGCGCGCGCGGCAGCTCGGGAATGGTCGATGCGAACAGCGCGAACGCATCGGCGATCGGCGTCACGTCGCCTTGCACGTTCAGCTCGAGCTGCTGTGGCGTCAGCGCCGCGCGCCAGCGGCCACGCACCGCATGCGCCGGCTCGCCGAGCGCGAAGTCGCCTTGCAGGTTCATGTCGGCATCGCGCGCCAGCGTGAACACCAGGCGCGTCAGCCGCACCGCATCGCCGGGCAGCCCGATGCCGCGCAGCGCGCAGGGGGCGCAGGTCATCCGCCAGCCATCGGGTCCGTCAGGCTCCACCGCGACACGCCCGAACGGCGTGCGCAGCGTGCGGCCTTCGAGTACGCGCAGCGTCACCGGGTGCGTCGCGAGCCGGATCACCGTCGGCACGCTGATCGCGCGCTGCCACGGGCCGAGGTGCAGCGTCTGCGCCCATTCGCCGTCGACCGGCCGCAGCAGGCGCAGCATCGCCCAGCCGCCGATCAGCAGCGCGGTCACGAGGCCGGCCAGCAGGCCGGCGATCCACAGCGCCGCTCTCGCGCGCCAACCTCTGTCGTGCCAAGGTCTCACAGTGCCCTCGCTGTCGTGATGGCCTGCCACGGCCCCGTGCTCTGCCCGAGCTGCGCGGCCCAGAACCAGCTCGATGCGTCGGTGAACGCCGCGCCATCGGCTCCGACGATCCGCTCGCAGACGCGGGTGCGCTGGCCGTTGCGCTCGGCGACGAAGCAGCGCCACAGCCGCTGCGCGTCGTCGCGCTCCAGCCGCGCTTGCTCGATGCGGTAGCCGAGCCCGCGGTAGCAATCGGCTGCCGGGTGCAGCATGCGGGTCGGCGTGCGCACCTCGCGCATCACGAGCACCTGCGCGCCATCGGTCAGCCGCGCGATGCGACCCGGGAACTGCGCGGCAAAGCGCTGTTCGACGGCACTCAGCGCGAGCGGGCGAAGCGGGCGGCCTTCCCATTCGATCGGCCATTCGAACGCTGCGTCGGCCGCCGTGGCGGCAGTGCCGTTGTGCGGCGCACCGAGCACCGGCAGCAGCGCGCAGGCGAGCAGCAGTGCCGCGAAGCCCAGCTTGTGTCGCAGCCCGTCGCGGTCATTGCGGCGCAGCATCACGCCCCTCCCGCATCAGCATCGTCACAGCGGCACACACCATCGCCAGCACCGCGAGCCCGATGCCCTGGTGCCAGGCGTCGGCCAGCGGTCCGCGCGACTCCAGCGCCACCAGCACGGTGTTGCGCAGCACGTTGCCACCCAGCACCAGCGCGCCCACCAGCGGCAGCCGCCGAATGAAGCTGCGCTCGCGCAGCCCGCCGAGAAGCGCCATCGCACAGGCGCAGAAATACGCCATCCACACCATCTGCACGCCGGAGCACGGCGCATCGACGATCACCAGCTGACCGTCCACCACCATCGCGGTGCCGCTGCGCTCGGCGGCCCGGCCGGCCAGCTGAAGCAGCCAGGTGCTGCATTGCGCGGTCACCAGCCGCAGCGGAAAGCCGGCATAGAACTGCAGCGACGACACGGCCGGCAACGACAACACCGCGAGCCCTGCGAGCGGCAGCGTGGCCTGCCCCGATGGCGCGATGGCGCGCCAGCCGCAGGCCAGCGCCAGCGCGGCGAGCAGTGCACCGGCCAGCGGCGGCGCGAAGGCCTGCGACGCGGTGGCGAGCAGCGTCAGCGCGCCGGCCGCGACCCACCAGCCCGGCCGCGCGCTGCCGCGCAGCCCCGGCGCCTGCCACACGACCCAGCCGAGCAGCACCGCCGCCGCGGCCAGCCCGAGCGGATCGTCCGAGCCATCGGCCAGCCGCCCAGCCGCCCAGCGCCAGTGCGGCCACAGCGCCACCGCCTGCAGCCCGAGCCAGGCGAGCGGCGGCATCGCTTCGAAGCGCCCCAGCCAGCGGCCGATGGCGCAGGTGGACAACACGGTTCCCATCGGTGAGCCTCATGCCTTTCATGCGACCACGGCGGTGCGGCGGCGCTGCAGCGCGACGCCGGCCACGCCGACCACCACCAGCAGCGCCAGCCAGGCCGCCGGCTCCGGCGTGCTGGGCACCTCGGCGCCGAGCGCGGTCTCGGCCACGCCCTGCGGCAGCGGCAGCGGCTGGTCGACGGTCGGCGCCAGCGCCGGGTTCGGGTTGCGCACCACTTCGTCGATCGCGATGAAGCTGGTGTAGGGCGTCAGCAGGCTGTACTTCAGGCCCAGTGCGGTGATGGCTTCCTTCTCGGCGTTGCCGCCGACCAGCGACTCCTGGTCGCCGAGCGCCGCGATGCGCTGGCGGGCCCACAGGTGGCGCAACGCGGACGAGGTCTGGTCTTCGTGGCCGGCCACCAGCAGTTCCTGGTGCCACGGGCCATCGGCCGCGCGGCCGTCGAGCACCAGCCGGCCGCCGGCCGGCACGCCCGGCTGCGAGCGCCACTTGCCCTGCAGCACCACCGGGCGGCCGCCCAGCACGTCGGGCAGCGCGGCCGGCTCGACGTCGTACACGTCCAGCCCGTCGAAGCGCGCCTTCAGCTGCGTCAGCACCGGCGAGTCGATCATGCGGCGCAGCCGCTCGGCCTGCGCGGCGGCCTCGGCCGGCCTGGTGACGACGAAGGCCTCGCCCTGGCCGGCCCGTGCCAGTCCTTCGATCAGCGCGCGGTTCACGCTGCTGCCGATGCCGAACGCGAACACGTTGAAGTCGTTCAGGTGCCGGCGCACCAGCTGGAAGACCTCGGACTCGACCGTCACGTAGCCGTCGGTCACGACGATCACGCTGCGCGACAGGTCGGCGGGCTTCGGCAGCTCGGCCACGCGGCGCAGCGCCGGCACGATCTCGGTGCCGCCGCCACCGCTGGTCTGCGTCAGCGCCTGCACCGCGCGTTCGATGTTGGCGCGGGTGGCCGGCACCGAGGTCGGCGACAGCATGCGGCTGCTGCCGGAGAACAGCATCACGTTGAAGGTGTCGCTCGGGCGCAGGCCGCCGATCAGGTTCTGCATCAGCACCTTCGCGGTGTCCAGCGGGTAGCCGTGCATCGAGCCGGAGATGTCGACCACGAAGATGTAGTCGCGCGGGCTGACCTGCTGCAGCGGCACGGCCTTCGGCGGTTCGACCATCGCGAGGAAGAAGTTCTCGCCGCCGGTCAGGTCGTCGCCGCGGTACAGCATCAGCCCGGACGCGATGCGGTCGCCGGCGAGGCGGTAGTTCAGGATGAAGTCGCGGTTGTTCGAGGCCTGGGTCGCATCCGCCAGCGTGACGACGGCGTGCGCGGTGTCGGCGCCCTGCACGCGGATCTCGTGCGACGACGAGCTGACATCCTTCACCGCGATCGGCGCGTCGACCCGCAGCTTCAGGGCGAACGCGGTGGTCGAGTCGACGCCGGCCCGCAGGTAGGGCGCGGCGGCCCACACCGGCCGGCCGGTGGCGTCGGCCGCGGACGGGCTGCCGTAGCGCGGCCCGACGACGGTCGGGAACACGAAGCCGTACTGCGCGTCGGTCGGCACCAGCAGCTCGGTGTAGCGCAGCTCCACCGCGACGTCGTCGCCCGGCAGGATGTTGGCGACGTTCATCTCGAACACGTTCGGCCGGTGCTGCTCCAGCAGCGCGCTGGTCCTGCCCTCGCGCTTCGCGTTGTCGTACTCGATGCGCGCCTGCTGCTTCTCGCGGATGCGGGCGGTCAGCAGCCGGTTGCCCAGCCGCACGTTCATCGCGTAGATCGCGGCCTGCGTCGAGCCGGGGAACACGTAGCGGGCCTCGATCGGCCGCTGGCCTTCGTTGCGGTAATGCTGCGTGACGGTCACGTCGGCGATCACGCCGCTGATGCGCACGTCGACCGCGGTCGACTTCAGCGGCAGCCGATCGGTGCCGGGGTCGCCGTTGTCGATGAAGAAGTACGGGCTCTCGCCCTTGCGGGCTTCGGCGTCGTCGGCGCGGGCCGGCGACCACGCGAGCGTGAGGACGGCCGCGAACAACGACAGCGCGATGCACAGCATCACGCGGCCGACGTTGGTGAGGGGGCGAAGCGGGTGGAACGGAACGCGGCGCAGCGGGGGCATGGTTTTCTCCTGGGCGCGCCGCTCGGTGGGCGCGTGGCCGCAAGAATCGACCGGGCCTGCGAAGCGAATTCGAAGGCGGATGCGCCGCTGTGTGAAGTGCGCGTGAAGGTCGCCGGGATGCCCGGTGACGTGTACGACGATGCCGGATCGGCGTCCGGGCTACGGGTTCAGCGGCAGCGACAGCGTGGCGAGGGCACCGCCCGCCGCGGCGTTCTTCAGCGTGATGCGCCCTTCGTGCAGCTCGGCGATCTCGCTGACGAACGACAGCCCGAGGCCGGTGCTCTTCTTGCGCGAATGCGGTCGCGCGAGCGAATAGAACTTCTCGAACACCTTCGATTCGGCGTAGTCGGGGATGCCCGGGCCGCTGTCCTGCACCCGCAGGTCGACGGTGCGGCGGTGCAGCTGCAGCGAGATCCGCACCGTGCCGCCCTCGGGCGAGAAATCGAGCGCGTTGTCGAGCAGGTTCGACAGCGCGCGCTGCAGCAGGAAGGCATCGCCGTCGACGCTCGCGTCGGGCCCGTCGTCGACCACGATGCGCAGCTTGCGGGCCGCCGCGGCCGCCTGCGCGCTCGCGGCGATCTCGTGGACCAGCGGCCGCAGCGCGACCGGCGCCCGCCGCTCCAGGCTGCGGCGCGATTCCAGCGCGGTCAGCTCCATCATCCGGTCGACCAGCTCCTGGATGCGGTGCGTCTCGCGCGCGATGTTGGCGACGAAGCGCGCCCGGTCGGCGTCGGGCATCGGCTCCTGCAGCAGCTCGGCCGCGCCGCGGATCGCCGACAGCGGGCTCTTGACCTCGTGCGTCAGCGTCTGCACGTAGTCGGCCACATAGTTGCGGCCGGCCAGCGCATCGCGCATCTCGTCGTAGGCTGCGCCGATCGCGCCGAGCGCGCGCCGGCCGAGCCGCGGCAGGCTGAAGCTGCGCTGCGAGCGCACATAGCGCACGTAGTCGGCGATCAGCCCGAACGGCCGCACCAGCCACACCGAGACGATCACCACCAGCAGCAGCACCGCGACCACCGAGGTCACGCCGACCAGCAGCGTCTTGCGCCGCGCCGCATCGACGAACTGCCCGAAGCTCTGCACCGGCTTGCCGACGCTGACCGCGCCGATGATCTCGTTGCGCGCGCGCACCGGCGCGGCCACGTACATCACCGCGGTGCGGTTGTCGTTGTCGATGTCGGGCGTGGTGCGCGCGCCGTACTCGCCCTGCAGCGCGCGCCAGACGTCGTGCCACTGCGCATAGTCCTCGCCGAGGTGGCGCTGCGTCGAGTCGTAGACCACCTTGCCGGCGCGGTCGGTGACGATCAGCCGCAGCTCGACCCGCGTCTTCTCGAAGCCGAAGATGTCGGCCTTGAAGCGCCGCGCATACAGCGACTCGAACACCGGCGCGAGCGTCTGCGCGCGCAGCGTGCCGTCGGTCGACGAGGCCTCGAGCGTCGCGGCGATCAGGTGCGCGGTCTCGACCAGCGACTCCTCGGCCGACTCGCGGTAGCGCGGGTCGATGTCGCCGAGCAGCCGGTACATCAGCACGCCGACGCCGAACGCGTAGGCGAGCAGGATGCCGACGAAGATCCGCGTGCGCTTCGAGATGTCAGCTCTCCGGCTTGCCGGCCGGCAGGTCTTCGGCCAGCGCGTAGCCGGTGCCGCGGTGCGTCTTGATCGGCTCCAGCGTCGGTGCGACCAGCTTCATCTTCGCGCGCAGCGTCTTCACGTGCGCGTCGACGGTGCGGTCCAGGCTTTCGGTGGCGTCGTCCCACACGCGCTCGAGCAGCGTGTCGCGCGAGAACACATGGCCCGGCCGCGACACCAGCGTCTTCAGCAGCCCGTATTCGTAGCGCGACAGCTCCAGCAGCTGGCCGTAGAAGCGGATCTGCCGGCGGCCGTCGTCGACCGCGATCGGCAGCGGCGATCCGGCCGCGGCCGCCGGCGCGGCGGCCGGCTTCGTCGCGCGGCGCAGCACCGTGCGCACGCGCGCCACCAGCTCGCGCGGCGAGAACGGCTTCGCGACATAGTCGTCCGCGCCGAGCTCCAGCCCGACCACGCGGTCGATCTCGTCGCTGCGCGCGGTCAGGAACACCACCGGCACGTCGGCCAGCGCGCGAATGCGCTTGAACACCTCGAAGCCGTTGGTGTCGGGCAGGCCGACGTCGAGGATCACCAATGCCGGCCGGTCTTCCGGCGCGCTCGCCTGCACCTGCGCCACCGCCTCTTCACCGGTCGCGACCCAGGCCGGCTCGAAGCCATCGGTGCGCAGCGCGTACTGCAGCGTGTCGGCGATGCCGGGCTCGTCTTCGACGATCAGGATGCGCGGTTTCATTCGGTCGGCAGGAAGCCTTCGATCGACAGGTAGCGCTCGCCGGTGTCGTAGTTGAAGCCGAGCACCGTCGCGCCGGCCGCCAGCTCGGGCAGCTTCTGCGCGATCGCGGCCAGCGTGGCCCCCGACGAGATGCCGACCAGCAGGCCTTCTTCGCGCGCGGCGCGCCGCGCCATCTCCTTCGCGGCATCGGGATCGACCTGGATCACGCCGTCGAGCAGGTCGACGTGCAGGTTCTTCGGGATGAAGCCGGCACCGATGCCCTGGATCGGGTGCGGACCGGGCTTGCCGCCGCTGATGACCGGCGACAGCGTCGGTTCGACCGCGAACACCTTCAGCTTCGGCCAGCGCGCCTTCAGCACCTTCGCGCAGCCGGTGATGTGGCCGCCGGTGCCGACGCCGGTGACCAGCGCATCGATGCCGCTCGGGAAATCGGCGGCGATCTCTTCGGCGGTGGTGCGCACGTGGATGTCGATGTTGGCCGGGTTGTCGAACTGCTGCGGCATCCAGGCGCCGGGCGTTTCGGCCACCAGCTCGTTGGCGCGCGCGATAGAGCCGTTCATGCCCTTCTCGCGCGGCGTCAGCACGAAGGTCGCGCCGTAGGCCAGCATCAGCCGGCGGCGCTCGACGCTCATGCTCTCGGGCATCACCAGCACCAGCTTGTAGCCCTTCACCGCGGCGACCATCGCAAGGCCGACGCCGGTGTTGCCCGAGGTCGGCTCGACGATCGTGCTGCCGGGCTTCAGCATGCCGCTCGCCTCGGCCGCCTCGACCATCGCGAGCGCGATGCGGTCCTTGATGGAGCCGCCGGGGTTCGAGCGCTCGCTCTTCACATAGACCTGGTGCGTGCCGCCGAACAGGCGGTTGATGCGGATGTGCGGCGTGTTGCCGATGGTCTGCAGAACGTTCGATGCGAGCATGGATGCCTCCGTCGTTGGACCGCAAATTATGGGCGCGATAATTCGATGATGTTTGCACCGCTTCAGAACGACACCTTCCTGCGCGCGTGCCTGCGCCAGCCCACCACCCACACGCCGGTCTGGCTGATGCGCCAGGCCGGCCGCTACCTGCCGGAATACCGCGCCACCCGCGCCAAGGCCGGCAGCTTCATGGGCCTGGCCACCAACACCGACTACGCCACCGAAGTGACGCTGCAGCCGCTCGAACGCTATGCGCTCGATGCAGCCATCTTGTTCAGCGATATCCTGACCGTGCCGGACGCGATGGGCCTGGGCCTGAGCTTCGCGCTCGGCGAAGGGCCGAAGTTCGCGTCGCCGGTGCGCGACGAGGCCGCGGTCGACCAGCTCGCGGTGCCCGACATGGACAAGCTGCGCTACGTGTTCGACGCGGTCACGTCGATCCGCCGCGCGCTGAACGGCCGGGTGCCGCTGATCGGTTTCTCGGGCAGCCCGTGGACGCTCGCCTGCTACATGGTCGAAGGCGCCGGCTCCGACGACTACCGGCTGGTGAAGACCATGCTGTACAGCCGCCCCGACCTGATGCACCGCATGCTGGCGATCAACGCCGATGCAGTGGCGCTCTACCTGAACACCCAGATCGAGGCCGGCGCCCAGGCGGTGATGATCTTCGACAGCTGGGGCGGCGTGCTGGCCGACGGCGCGTTCCAGGCCTTCAGCCTCGCCTACACGCAGCGCGTGCTGGACCAGCTGAAGAAGGCGCACGACGGGCAGCGCATCCCGCACATCGTGTTCACCAAGGGCGGCGGCCCGTGGCTCGAGCAGATCGCCGGCAGCGGCGCCGACGTGGTCGGGCTCGACTGGACCGTCCACCTCGGCCAGGCGCGCCAGCGCACCGGCGGCCGGGTCGCGCTGCAGGGCAACCTCGACCCGAACGTGCTGTTCGCGCCGCCGGCGCAGATCCGCGCCGAGGTCGAGCGCACGCTGCAGAGCTATGGTCCGGACCGCACCGGCCACATCTTCAACCTCGGCCACGGCATCAGCCAGCACACGCCGCCGGAGCATGTCTCGGTGCTGGTCGATGCGGTGCACGAGGCCTCGCGGCGCTGAATCGGTACGGCTTTGCACCGGTCCGCGGGCATCCGACGCGGTCGGGGCTGGTAACAGCGGCTGGGCTTCTGGGGGGAGTAATTTCCCGAGGTACGTTTGCACCGAGCTTGACTTATCCCCAAAACGCTGAATGTGACGAATGCCGCTGCGAAGCTCAGCGAGTGTCACTGCCAGATCCTGGTGCATGCGCTAAGTTGTTGATTTCATTGAGTCTGAAAATTGCCGCGAAAGTGAGCAACGCAAGCAGAGGCCAGACAGATCAAGAACTTAGCGCGGCTCTCTGCAGGTTTCCCACAAAGTTATCCACAGAACGCGGGGAAAGCTCCAAAACGCCTTTTGTATCAGCGACTTAGACGGATTTCCTGTGAGTCACTCTAGCTTTGGCCGATAACTCGCCCCTGATTCCTGCCGAGCTCGCCACCGCGCTGCCGGTCGCGGTCGAGACCCCGCAGCACAGCGGGTTGCAGGGCACGCTCGACTACCTGAGCGAGCGCCCGCTACCGCCAGGAACCTTGGTACGTGTTCCACTCGGGCGGCGTGAGGTGCCGGGCATCGTCTGGCCCGGCGAGGCCGGAAGCGAGCCATCGCTGGCGCTGAAACCGATCGCGCAGGTGCTGGACGCGCTGCCGCCGCTGAGCA
Source organism: Rhizobacter sp. SG703 (assembly GCF_012275445.1). Classification (GTDB taxonomy): domain Bacteria; phylum Pseudomonadota; class Gammaproteobacteria; order Burkholderiales; family Burkholderiaceae_C; genus Rhizobacter. Next base: position 91,591 of record NZ_JAAZQK010000008.1, read on the forward strand.
CCCGCTGGTGCGAGCTGGTCGGTTTTGCGGCGGCCTACTACCAGCGCAGCGTCGGCGAGATGGCGCTGGCGGTGCTGCCGCCCGAACTGCGCAAGCTCGACGACGCCCAGCTCGCGAACCGGATCGCCCGGCTGCGCAAGGCGACCGCGGCGGCGCCCCGGCCGAGCGCTGCGGCCGTGCCGGCGCCCGAGCTGAATGCCGACCAGGCCGCGGTGCTCGAGCAGCTGCAGGCGCTGCACACGCCGGGCTCGGCGCCGGTCGTGCTGCTGCACGGGCTGACCGGCAGCGGCAAGACCGAGGTCTACCTGCGTGCCGCCGAGCGGGCGCTTGCCGCCGGCCAGCAGGTGCTGGTGCTGGTGCCGGAGATCAACCTGACGCCGCAGCTCGAGGCCCGCTTCGCCGAGCGCTTCGGCAACGGGCCGTCGCCGCGGCGCATCGTCTCGCTGCACAGCGGGCTGACGCCGGCGCAGCGGCTCAAGCACTGGCTCGCGGCGCACCTCGGGCTGGCCGACCTGGTGCTGGGCACGCGGCTCGCGGTGTTCGCGCCGCTGCCGCGTCTCGGGCTGATCGTCGTCGACGAGGAACACGACCCGTCGTACAAGCAGCAGGAAGGCGCGCGCTATTCGGCGCGCGACCTGGCGGTGTACCGCGGCAAGCTCGAAGGCGCCTGCGTCGTGCTCGGCTCGGCCACGCCGTCGATCGAGAGCTGGCAGCGTGCCGAGCAGGGCCGCTACACCCGGCTGACGATGGGCCACCGCATCGGCGGCGGCGCGCTGCCGGCGGTGCGGCTGGTCGACATGAACCTGCTGCCCAAGGTCAAGGGCATCAGCACCGCGCTGTCGCCGCAGCTGGTGGCGGCGCTCGGCGCGCGCCTGGAGCGCGGCGAGCAGAGCATGCTGTTCCTGAACCGGCGCGGCTATGCGCCGGTGCTGCACTGCGGCGAATGCGGCTGGAAGAGCGGCTGCCCGAACTGCAGCGCGTTCCGGGTGTTCCACCGCGTCGACCGCACGCTGCGCTGCCACCACTGCAGCCTGACGCAGCCGGTGCCGCGCGCCTGCCCCGATTGCGGCAACCTCGACATCGCGCCGATGGGCCGCGGCACCGAGCGGCTGGAGGAGCAGCTCGCGCAGGCGCTGCCGGGCGCGCGCATCGCCCGCATCGATGCCGATTCGACGCGGTTGAAGGGCTCGCTCGAAGCGCAGCTGTCGGCGGTGCACGACGGCAACGTCGACGTGCTGGTCGGCACGCAGATGGTGGCCAAGGGGCACGACTTCCGGCGCATCACGCTGGTGGCGGCGGTCGACCCCGACAGTGCGCTGTTCAGCAGCGATTTCCGCGCGCCGGAGCGGGTGTTCTCGCTGCTGATGCAGGCGGCCGGGCGGGCCGGGCGCGATGCGGCGCAAGCGGGCGCGAGCGAGATGTGGGTGCAGACCTGGCACCCGCGGCATGCGCTGTACCAGGCGCTGCGCACGCACGACTATGCGGCCTTCGCGGCGCAGCAGTTGAAGGAGCGCGAGATGGCCGGACTGCCGCCGTTCACGCACCTGGCGCTGCTGCGGGCCGAGGCGCGCACCGCGCAGGCGGCGCGCGATTTCCTGCAGGCGGCGTCGGACCTGGCGAACCAGTTCGACGGCGCCGACCAGCTGCTGATCTACCCGCCGGTGCCGACCACGATCGCGCGCGTCGCCAATGTCGAGCGCATGCAGATGCTGATGGAGGGGCCGTCGCGCGGCGTGTTGCAGCGGGTGCTGACATCGTGGGTCGCGAGCTTGCCGTCATTGCGCAGCGAGCACAAGGGCGTGCTGCGTTGGGCGCTGGATGTGGATCCGCTGGCGATCTGACCCAACCCCTTCGCCCTGGGCAGGGCGAATCGCGAGTCAAGCCAGGACGTGGTCCATCACACCAGTAGCCCCGGCACCTGCGGCACCAGCGCCTGCCGCTGCGCGGTCGCGCTGCCCAGCAGCGCGAAGCCGAGCAGCTGCCCGTCGCCGCTGTGGAAGCGCGCATCGCAGCCGTCGTCGCTGAGCGTCACCGTCCACGCGCCCGACGCCTCCAGCGGCGGCGGGCACACCACCGTCGGGCAGGCCGGCGTCTTCACGATCACCGGCATCGCCGGGTAGGCCACCGGCGTCGGCTTGCCGGCCAGCGTCGCGGCCAGCGCGCGCGCCTGCTGCATGATCGGCATCACGTACGGCAGCGTGTGGCCGTCGACCTCGGCACAGTCGCCGAGCGCATGCACGTTGGCCGCGCTGGTCGCGAGCAGCCGGTTCGTCACCACGCCGCGGTTGGTCGTGATGCCGGCCGCGTGTGCGAGCGCCGTGCGCGGGCGCAAGCCCACCGCCGACAGCACCAGGTCCGCATCGAGCGTGCTGCCGTCGTTCAGCGTCAGCGTGAAGCCGCGGCCCGCGCGCTGCACCGTCGCCACCGACGTGTTGAACCGAAAGCCCACGCCCGCGGCCTCCAGCCTGTCGCGCAGCCGTGCGCTGGCCTGCTCGGGCAGCAGCCGCGGCAACGCGCGCGGTGCCAGGTCGATCACCGTCGGCGCGATGCCGCGCGCCAGCAGGTCGTTCGCGAATTCGCAGCCGATCAGCCCGGCACCGAGGATCGCGACGCGCTGCGCGCCGTCGAGCCGGTCGGCAAAGCGGGCATAGTCGTCGAGGTCGTTGACCGACAGCACGTCGTCGGCACCATCGCCGGCCAGCGGCACGCGGATCGGGTCGGCGCCGAGCGCCAGCACCAGGTCGCGGTACGGGAGCGTCTCGCCGCCGTCGAGCTCGACCCGCTGCGCGGTGGTGTCGATGCGCGCGACGACCGCGTTCGACCGCAGCGTCGCAGTCAACTCGGCCGCCATCTTCTCGGCCGGCTTCATCACCAGCGAGGCCGCGGTCTTCTTGCCGGCCAGCGCGTTCGACAGCATCGGCTTCGAATAGAAGCCGGCGTGGTCGCGGCTGACGATGACGAGCGGCGTCGTGGTGTCGAGCTTGCGCAGTTCGCGCGCGAGCGTGAAGCCGGCGAGGCCGGTGCCGAGGATGACGATGGGGTGTGACATGGGCGCGGGCCTTGAAAAGCGGTCGCCACTGTAGCAGCGGGGGCCGCGCCGTTACCTTTGGAGCCAACTTTGCCGCAGCAGGCCCGCATTGAAATGCCGCCACGCGGGCCCACGTGGGAGCTACCACCGACCAGGACGCCGCACCATGCTGACCCTCATCATCGTCGTGCTCCTCGTCGGCGCCTTCGTCGCCTGGCTGATCGGCGAGCCGTTCTGGATCGAGCTGCGCCGCCGCCGCGTGCGTGCCCGTCCGTTCCCGGCCGACTGGCGCCAGGTCCTGCGCCGCCATGTGCCGTATGTGCGCGGCATGCCGGCCGACCTGCAGCTGCAGCTGAAGAAGCACATGCAGGTGTTCCTCGCCGAGAAGGTGTTCATCGGCTGCGGCGGACTGCAGGTCACCGAGGAGATGAAGGTGACGATCGCCGCGCAGGCCTGCCTGCTGCTGCTGAACAAGCGGCGGCCCGGCTACTTCCCGAACCTGAGCCAGGTGCTGGTCTACCCCGGCGCCTTCGTCGTCGACAAGGTGCACACCGGCCCGGCCGGCGTGCTGCAGGAGCAGCGCCAGGTGCTGGCCGGCGAATCCTGGTCGCAAGGCCAGGTGATCCTGTCGTGGCACGACGCGCTGGAAGGCGCGGCCGCCGCCGACGACGGCCGCAATGTGGTGATCCACGAATTCGCGCACCAGCTCGACCAGGAGAACGGCGATGCGAACGGCGCGCCGTGGATCGGCAGCCGCCACCGCGCGCACTGGGCGCAGGTGTTCGGCAGCGAGTTCGCGCTGCTGCAGCGACAGGCCGAGCGCGGCGAGGCCACGCTGCTCAGCCACTACGGCGCGACCAACCCGGCCGAGTTCTTCGCGGTCGCGAGCGAGGTGTTCTTCGAGCAGGCGCCGCTGATGGCGCAGCAGCACCCGGCGCTGTTCGCCGAGCTGAGCCGCTTCTACCGCGTCAATCCGTTGAGCTGGTAGCGGGGCTCATGGCGGGGCTCAGCTGACACCGCCCGCGTGGCGCGCGGCGTCGATCTTGCCGAGCAGCCACTGCAGCCCGGCCAGGTGCTGCTGGTCGTGGCTCGCGAGGTAGTGCACCAGGCTGCGCAGCGTCAGCGCGCCATAACCTTCGAACACCGCGGTGCGCTCCCACTGGTGCGGCTCGATGCGGCGGACCAGCGCCAGCGTCTGTTCGCGTGCGAGCCGGAAGGCGGCGAGCGCTTGCGCCGCATCGGCATGCGCATAGTCGCGCTCGACGGCCAGCGCATCGGTGTCGATCGACGCGAGCAGCGGCCGCTCTTCGTCGAGCGTGCGTTGCAGGCGGACGTGGTAGCCGTCGATCTCGATGTCGCGCACGTGGCACAGCTGCGCGAGCGGCGACAAGGCCTCGCTCGGCACGCCCTTCCACGACGCGGGCACGAAGGTCTCGCAGCCCCGCGGCACCTCGGCGTAGAAGGCGGCGAGCTGGTCGGGAAAACTGGCGAGTGCGTTCAGCGTGGCAGCGTGCATCTCGCCAGTATGCCGATCAGCCGATCCAGTGCGTGACCAGGATCCCGAACCCGAGGCCGTTGATCAGCATCCCGATCGCCAGGCGGACGGTCTTCAACGCGCACCCCCTTCGAGCGCGGCGAGCTTGCGCGCCACCGCATCGCCGTAGGCCGGATCGGCCTTCGTGAAGTGCCCGATCTGGCGCTGCTGGATCTCCGCCGGCACGCCGCGCATCGCCCCGGCGATGTTGCTGGTCAGCCGGTCTTTCTCGTCGGCCGGCAGCAGGCGGAACAGGTTGCCGGCCTGCGTGAAGTCGTCCGACTGGCCGCGTTCGTCGTAGCGGCCGGCCGTGCCGTTCAAAGCCCAGCCGCCATCGCCATGGCCGAAGCCCGTCGGCGCGACACCGCCCGCCTGCACCGTCGCGTAGTTCTGCGCCGCGCTGCTGCCGTTGGTGTCGCCTGCGCTGCCGGCCATGCTGCCGTCGCGCTGCTGGTGGTTCACCGGGCAGCGCGGCCGGTTCACCGGCAGGTGCTGGTGGTTGGTGCCGACGCGGTACAGCTGCGCATCGTGGTACGCGAACAGGCGGCCCTGCAGCATCTTGTCGGGGCTGAAGCCCAGGCCCGGCACCACGTTGGCCGGCGACAGCGCGGCCTGCTCCACCTCGGCGTGGTAGTTGACCGGGTTGCGGTTGAGCTCCAGCACGCCGACCGGCAGCCGCGGGAAATCGGCGTGCGGCCACACCTTGGTCAGGTCGAACGGGTTCCAGCCGGTGCGTGCTTCCCACGCGACCGCCTCGGCCTCGGTCATCACCTGGATGGAGACGTTCCACTTCGGGAAATCGCCGCGCTCGATCGCCGCGAACAGGTCGCGCTGCGCATGGTCCGGATCGCTGCCGGCCAGCCGCACCGCGTCCTCGGGCAACAGGTTGCGGATGCCTTGCTGCGTCTTCAGGTGCCACTTGACCCACACCCGCTCGCCGTCGGCATTGATCAGGCTGAAGGTGTGGCTGCCGAAGCCGTCCATGTGCCGGTAGCCGTCGGGCGTGCCGCGGTCGCTGAACAGCATCGTCACCTGGTGCAGGCTCTCCGGTGCCTTGCTCCAGAAGTCCCACATCATCGTCGGCGACTTCAGGTTCGTCTGCGGGTGGCGCTTCTGCGTGTGGATGAAGTCGGGAAACTTGATCGCGTCCTTGATGAAGAACATCGGCGTGTTGTTGCCGACCAGGTCCCAGTTGCCGTCTTCGGTGTAGAAGCGCAGCGCGAAGCCGCGCGGGTCGCGCTCGGTGTCGGCGCTGCCCTTCTCGCCGCCGACGGTCGAGAAGCGCACGAAGGTCTCGGTCTGCTTGCCGATCGCGCTGAACAGGCGTGCCTTCGTGAAGCGGCCGATGTCGTGCGTGACGGTGAAGGTGCCGTAGGCGCCCGAGCCCTTGGCATGCACCACGCGCTCGGGGATGCGCTCGCGGTTGAAGTGCTGCAGCTTCTCGATCAGGTGGAAATCCTGCAGCAGCACCGGGCCGCGCGGGCCGGCGGTGATCGAGTTCTGGTTGTCGTCGACCGGAATGCCGGCGGCGGTGGTCAGTCGGGAAGTGTCTTGGCTCATGCGGGCTCCTGGGTTCGGTCCCGCCAGTGTCAGAAAGCGCGGGCTTTCTGTAAATTCAATTGCTCAAAGACCAGCCATAGCGAATGCCAATTGCCGGCGGTGGCACCTCAGGCGCCGGCCCGCGGCACCAGCCATGCCGCCAGCAGCGAGAAGCTCGCGAACGCCAGCACCGTGCTGGCCAGGATGATGCGGGCGATGCGCCCGTTGTCGGCGCGGTACCGCTCGGCCAGCAGCGAGACGTTGCTGGCGCTCGGCAGCGCCGCGGCCAAGGTCAGCACGACGAGGCCGAAGTCGCTGACGGCCAGCCCGGCCCGGCGCGCCGCGAGGCCCAGGCCGAACACCAGCAGCGGGTGCACGAACAGCTTGACCAGCGCGACCGGCAGGTAGTGCCGGACCGGCGTGCGGCCGTGCGCATGCTGGCCGGCGCGCCACAGCACCGCGCCGATCGTGAACAGCGCGACCGGCGTCGCTGCATCGCCGAGCATCTTGACGATCTGCGCCAGCGGCCCGGGCAGTTCGCGCCCGCTGGCCGCGAGCAGCGCGCCGAGGCCGATGGCCCACGGCAGCGGGTTGCCGAGCGCGCCGCGCAGCGAGCGCCGGATCGACACACCGAGGTCGCCGTGCGGCGTGCCGTCGTGCCGGCGCGATTGGGCGAGCGCCACGCACAGCGAGCTGGTCAGCAGCAGGTCGACCAGCACGGTGCCGATCACCGGCCCGGCGGCCCGTTCGCCGAGCAGCGCGGCGAGCAGCGGCACGCCCATGAAGCCGGTGTTCGGGAACGCGGCGACCAGCGCGCCGAACGCGGCGTTCTTGAGGTCGAGCCCGCCGTGGAGCGCCAGCCCGACGGCCAGCGCCACCACCAGCAGCGCACAGGCGATGTAGACGCCGATCAGCGCCGGGTCGATCAGCTGCGCGAACGGCATGCTGGCGCCGAAGCGGAACAGCATGCACGGCAGCGCGAAGAACAGCACGAAGGCATTGAGGCCGGGGATCGCGGCCTCGGGCAGCACGTGGCGGCGGGCGGCGAGGTAGCCGCACAGCACCAGCGCGAAAAAGGGAATCGTGACGGCAAGGATGGACTGCACAGGGCCGCAAGTATCGCCTTGCGCAGATCCCTCAGGGGGTGGCAGAGGCCGGTACAGCCGGCGGCAGCGCCGCGTTCTTGCGGCGCCGGATCTCGGCGATCAGCTCGTCGTACTGCTTGCCGGTCTCCGACCGGATCAGCGACGGCCCGATGCCCGGCGGCACCCAGCGGTTCGGCACGTACTCGCCGTGGAACGCGATCCGCGTGTGGCCGCCGTCCTCGGCGATCAACCGGGTCGTCGCCTCGTAGCTCTTGAAGTCGCCGCTGACCAGGTGCGAGCGGATTTCCTGCGGCGCGACCAGCTCGACCGAGCGAACGCTGTGGAACGCGAAATGCAGCAGGCCGTGGCGCGCTTCGCCGGATTGCTCGACCTGCAGCGCGTTGTTGTCGTGGCCGATCACCACGCTCGACTTCAGGTTCGAGACGAAGCCCGCCATGTGCTCGTAGTCGGTCAGCACCGCCCACACCTGCTCGCGCTCGGCGGCGACGCTCGCGCTGACGTCGAGCACCACCTTGTCGCCTTGCAGCAGCACCTGCACGTCGACCGGCTGGGCATGCGCCAACGGGCACAGCAGCCACATGGCGAAGGCGACGGCGACGGCGCGGCGGAAATCCATCGCGCGATGCTAAGCCCACCGGCCCGGGCCTGCAGGCGATACCGTTTTGCCTACACTGCCGCATGACCGCACGCATGACCGCACCCCACCCGCTGAAGCTGTTCATCGCCAACAAGAACTACTCGTCCTGGTCGCTGCGCCCCTGGGTGCTGATGCGCACGCTGTCGATCCCGTTCGACGAGCAGCTGGTGCCGTTCGGCGCCGGCTCGCAGGCGGAGGTCTTCGGCAGCTTCTCGCCTTCCGGCAAGGTGCCGTGCCTGGTCGACGGCGAGACGGTGGTGTGGGATTCGCTGGCGATCGTCGAGTACCTGGCCGAGTCGCATCCTGCCGCCTGGCCCGCCGACCGCGGCGCACGCGCATGGGCGCGCTGCGCGGCCGCCGAGATGCACTCCGGTTTCTTCATGGTGCGCAACCTGTGCTCGATGAACTGCGGCGTACGCGTGCGGATCGACCCGTGGCCGCCCGCGCTGCAGGCCGAATGGGACCGGCTGTCGGCTCTGTGGGACCAAGGGCTTGCGCGCTTCGGCGGGCCGTTCCTCGCGGGCCCGCACTTCACCGCGGTGGATGCGTTCTTCGCGCCGCTGGCGTTCCGGGCTCAGACCTATTCGCCGGCGCTGTCGGCGCGCTCGAACGAGTACCTCGCGCGGCTGCTGGCCTTGCCGGCGATGCAGGCCTGGTATGCTGAGGCGCTGGCCGAACCGTGGCGCCACGCGGGCCATGAAGACGAACTCCGCGCGGCCGGCCGCGTGCTGCAAGACCTGCGCGCGCCGCGCTGAGGCCGCGACAGGTCAGTGCGGCCGGCCGGCCGCGATCGCCGGAAACTCGCCTGCATAGCGTTCGATCCATTCCATCGCGGCCTCTTCGGCCGTGAGCTGCCGGCCCTCGATGCGGCCGACCGACTGGCGGTAGTCCTCGATGTGGCAGACCTGCTCGACCATCCGTGCGAGGAACGCGACCTCGGCATCGAGGAAGGTCACCCCCAGCTCGTAGCCGTCGATCTCGCTCGGCTCGCACCACGCGACGCGCGCATCGGCCTCGAAGGCCGGTTGCACATACGGGATGCGGATGCGCACATGCGCGCCCGGCGCCACCGCGCGGTCGACATGCACCGCGAGACCGCCGGCGCTGATGTCGTGCGCATGGGCAGCGGCCGGCCCGTGCAGGTTCTCGGCGCCGATCTGGACCGGCAGGTCGACAGGGTGGCGGATGAACTGTCTCATGGTCGGCGCCAGTATTCGCGATCTGCGTTCGCCGCGCCAATAACCCATTTGAAGGGGGGGACTCGCTTGCTTTATCCGACCTGCGCACCCGCCCGGCCGGCCTCGACGCTGAAACGCGCCGCGCTGCGGATCGTCGCGTGCGGGTCGTTCGCATCGCTGACGACGCGCAGCGTGGCCTCGAGGCGCTGCGGGTTCAGCCGGAAGCTCATGTAGCCGCGCTCCTCACTGCGCGCGTAGTGGATGTGCGGGTTCAGCGGCAGCGCCGGATCGAGCCGGGCCTGCGCCATGCCATGGCTGGTGATCGACGTGCCGCAGAACTCGGTGGCCAGCGGCGCCGCATCGCCGGGGCGGCGCTTCAGGTCGGCCACGTAGTTGCAGTGCACGTCGCCGCTCAGCACCACCGGGTTCGCGGTGCGCCGCTCGGCCAGCGTGTCCAGCAGCCGCTCGCGCGCGGCCGGGTAGCCGGACCAGCCGTCGGTCCAGAAGCGGCCTTCCTTGGTCCAGGTGAACGGCGCCATCAGCGTCTGCTGCGCGAGCAGGTTCCAACGCACGTCGTCGCGCGCGAGGCCGTCGCCCAGCCATTGCTCCTGTGCGTTGCCGAGCAGCGTGCGCTTCGGTGCCACCAGCTCGGGGCAGGCGGCGAGGTCGACCGTGCCGCCGCCGCCGCGGCCCGGCTTCTGGCAGGCCTGGTGGTCGCGGTACTGGCGGTCGTCCAGCACATGGAAGCGCGCCAGCGCGCCCCAGTCGTAGCGGTCGAACACCTGCGCGTTCGCGCGCACCGGCCGCGACGACGGCGGCAGCGGCATGTGTTCCCACCAGGCCTGGTAGGCGGCGGCACGGCGCGCGAGGAAATCCGGCGCGGCCGCGTCGGCCAGGTCATTCGCGTAGTCGTTTGCGACCTCGTGGTCGTCCCAGGTCACGATCCACGGCGCGGCGGCATGGATGCGCTGCAGGTCGGTATCGCCCTTGTACTGCGCATAGCGGGCCCGGTATTGCGCGAGCGTCGTCGCTTCGCCGCTGCCTTCGTGCAGGCGCACGCGGCCGGCCACCGGCGCGTACTCGTAGATGTAGTCGCCGAGGAAGACGACCAGGTCGGGCGCTTCGTCGGCCAGGTGGCGCCAGGCGGCGAAATGGCCGTGGTCCCAGCGCTGGCACGACGCGATCGCGAAGGCCAGCGATTCGTTCGCGCCGCGCGGCGGCGCGGTGCGGGTTCGGCCGGTCGCGCTGCGCGCGCCGAGCGCGCTGAAGCGGTAGAAGTAGCTGCGCGACGGCGCCAGCTCGCGCGGCTGTGCATGCACGCTGTGGCCCCAGGCGGCTTCGGCGGTCTCGGTGCCGCGCGCGACGACCTGCGTGAAGGCCTCGTCGCGCGCCAGCTCCCACTGCACCGGCACGCGCGGCGGCAGGTCAGCGCCGACCAGGCGCGTCCACAGCACCACGCTGTCGGCGCGCGGCGAACCGGAGGCGATGCCGAGCGCGAAGCGGTCGACGTCGGTGGCGCGCGCGGCGGGCACGAACCACGGGGCGCCGGTGCTGATCGCGGCCCATTGCAACAGGCGGCGGCGGTCGAAGGAGGTGAGGCTCATCGGGTCGGCAGGAAAGAGGGCGGTACGGGAGATCGCTGCGAAGGCAGGCCGCGCCGGTTCTATCACAGTCGCGCGCCGTCTCGGCGCGGGTCGCTCGCCTATGATCGACGCGACTCCCCCTTGCGAAGCCGTCCGCCCGTGTCCTCCTCCCCCGATTCCGTCTCCACGCTGAACAACGCCCAGATGGAGGCGGTGCAGCACCTGTCCGGTCCGTGCCTGGTGCTGGCCGGCGCCGGCTCGGGCAAGACGCGGGTCATCACGCACAAGATCGCGCGGCTGCTGCAGGCCGGCTATGCGCCGGGCCAGATCGCCGCGATCACCTTCACCAACAAGGCCGCGCAGGAAATGCGCGAGCGCGCCAAGTCGCTGATCGGCGCGCGCGCCGCGAAGCACCTGGTGGTCAGCACCTTCCACTCGCTGGGCGTGCGCATCCTGCGCGCCGAGGGCGCACGCCTCGGGCTGAAGGAGAAGTTCAGCATCCTCGACAGCGACGACGTGCTCGGCATCCTGAAGGACGCCGGCGGCACCACCGACGTCGCGATGGCGCGCCGCTGGCAGTGGACCATCAGCCTGTGGAAGAACGAGGGCCTGGCCAGCGACGACGTGAAGCCCGAGACCGACGACGACGCGGTCGCGCAGAAGGTGATGAAGCGCTACGAAGAGCGGCTCGCGGCCTACCAGGCGGTCGACTTCGACGACCTGATCGGCCTGCCGTACCGGCTGCTGAAGCGCGACGACGAGGCCCGCGCGACCTGGCAGAACACGCTGCGCTACGTGCTGGTCGACGAATACCAGGACACCAACGCGATCCAGTACGAGCTGCTGAAGAGCATCGTCGGCGAACGCGGCATGTTCACCGCGGTCGGCGACGACGACCAGAGCATCTACGGCTGGCGCGGCGCGACCATCGAGAACCTGCGCCGCCTGCCGCAGGAATACACCGCGCTGAAGGTGATCCCGCTGGAGCAGAACTACCGCTCCACCGGCCACATCCTGCGCGCGGCCAACAGCGTGATCGGCCACAACCCGAAGCTGTTCGAGAAGAAGCTGTGGAGCGCGTTCGGCGACGGCGAGCCGGTGCAGCTGGTCGAGTGCGACAACGAGGAGCACGAGGCCGAGCGCGCGGTCGCTCGCATCCAGGCGATCCGGGCCAACGGAGCGGCCGACGGCGTGCAGTTCAAGGATTTCGCGATCCTGTACCGCGCCAACCACCAGGCGCGGGTGTTCGAGAAGGCGCTGCGCAAGGCCGAGCTGCCGTACAAGGTGTCGGGCGGGCAGAGCTTCTTCGACCGCGCCGAGATCCGCGACCTGTGCGCCTGGCTGCGGCTGCTGGTCAACAACGACGACGACCCGGCGTTCCTGCGCGCGGTGACCACGCCGAAGCGCGGCATCGGCCACCAGACGCTGGGCAGCCTCGGCGAGTTCGCCGGCAAGTGGAAGACCAGCCTGTACGAGGCGCTGTTCGCCGAGAGCCTGGGCACCGCGATCAATGCGCGCGCGATCGGCTCGCTGCACGAGTTCGGCCGCTACGTCAGCGACTTCGAGTACCGCGCCCGCCACACCACCGGCTCGGAAGATGCCAAGGCCTTGCTGATGGGCTGGCTGAAGGACATCGACTACGAGAAGCACCTGTACGACGGCGACGACAGCGAGAAGGTCGCCGCCGCGCGCTGGTCGAACGTGATCGACTTCATCGACTGGATCGCGAAACGCTGCGGCGGCGAGATCGAGAACGACGGCGGCATGAGCATCGAGACCGAGCGCACCAGCGTGCTCGACGTCGCGCAGACCATCTCGGTGATCATGAGCCTGGCCGAGCGCGGCGAGGAGCAGGACGTGATCACGCTGTCGACGCTGCATGCGTCGAAGGGCCTCGAATGGCCGCACGTGGTGCTGGCCGGCGTCAACGAGGGGCTGCTGCCGTTCCGCAGCGACGACGAGGAGATGACGCCGCAGCGGCTCGAGGAAGAGCGCCGGCTGATGTACGTCGGCATCACGCGGGCGCGCACGACGCTGGCGGTCAGCACGCTGCGCCGCCGCAAGCGCGGGCGCGATTTCGTGCAGGGCATCCCGAGCCGCTTCATCGGCGAGATGAAGCTGCACGAGGCCGGGCCGAAGGAAGATCCGCGCGAGAAGCTGAAGGCGCTGCGCGCCGCGGCGCTGGCGCGCGCCGAGCAGGCCAAGGCCGCGGCGCCGGGGGCGGCATGAAGACGATCGCGTGGGCGCTCGCCGTGCTCGCCAGCGCCGTGCTGGCGATCGCCGCCGGCGACGGGCTGATCGCGTCGCATTGGCTGTTCGTGTTCAAGCCGCTGACCACGCTGCTGGTCATCGCGTTCGCGTGGCCGCGCGGGGCCGATGCCCCGGCGCGGCGGCGCTGGATCCGCGTCGGGCTCGGGCTGTCGCTGGCAGGCGATGTCGCGCTGCTGTGGCCGGTGCGGGGCTTCCTGCCGGGGCTGGTGGCGTTCCTGCTGGCGCACCTGGCCTACATCGTGGCCTTCACGCGCGGGCTGCGCTTCGCGGCCTGGCCGACGGCGTTCGCGGCGTATGCGGTGCTGGCTGGCGCGATCCTGGCACTGCTGTGGAACGGCGTGCCGTCGGTGCTGCGGCTGCCGGTGCTGGCCTATGTGGCCTGCCTGTCGGCGATGGCGGCGCAGGCGATGTGCGCATGGCATGCGGCGCATGCCGGCGGCGACGTGCAGGCGGTGCGGCTCGCGCGTCATGCCGCGATCGGCGGCGCGGTGTTCGTCGCGTCGGACGCGTTGCTCGCCACCGACCGATTCGGCGCGCCGCTGCCGTTGTCGGCGCTGCTCATCCTCGGCAGCTACTGGGCGGCGCAGTGGTTGATCGCGGTGTCGATGCGCGCGGAGAATTCGAACAAACCGTTGTCGGAGCAGACGTGATGGATGTGGACCCGGTTCAGACGGTGGAGTCGCTGCGGGAGGAGGCGTCGGCCACGACGCAACGCCATGCGCGCCTCAATGCGGCGGTGGCGATCAGCGTGGCGATCCTCGCGACCTTCATGGGCATCTGCAAGGTCAAGGACGACAACATCGTGCAGGCGATGCAGCAGGCGCAGGCGGACAAACTGGACCACTGGTCCTACTACCAGGCGCGCAATGTTCGACAAGAGGTGGCCGAGGCCACGCTGACGCAGTTGCGCCTCGCGCGTGCCGGCCGCAGCGGGGCCGAGGCAGCGGCCTACGACACCGAGATCGCGCGCTACGCGGCGCTGGCGGCCGACCAGGCGAAGAAGAAGCTCGAGGTCAAGGCACAGGCCGAACAGGACCAGAAGGCCTACGACGCGCTGAACTTCCGCGACGACCAGTTCGACCTGTCGGACGCCTTGCTCGCGATCGCGATCGCGCTGCTCGCGGTGACGGCGCTGACGCAGCTGTGGTGGCTGTACTGGCTGGCGTGGGTACCGATGGGCTTCGGCGTGCTGATGGGCGTCGCGGGCCTGGGCGGCCTGGGCATCCACCCCGATGCGCTGGTCAAGCTGCTGAGCTGAACCACCGGTCCCTGCGCCCGCTCACATCCCCTTGAACAGCCCGGTGAAGCTGCGCGACACCTCCAGCTTCTCGCCATGCCCCTTCACGCTGACCAGCTGGCGCCCGCGCAGGTCGCGCGTCACGCCGGAGATCGCCTGCGTGTTGACGAGCGTCGAGCGGTGGATCTGCCAGAACTGGTTCGGGTCCAGCTCGTCCAGCAGCTCCTTGATCGGCTTGCGGATCAGCGCCTCGATCGTCGCCGTCTGCACCCGGGTGTACTTCTCGTCGGAGATGAAGAACAGCACGTCGTCGACCGGGATCATCTGGATGCTCTGCCCGACCGTCGCCTGGATCCAGCGCAGCCGCTGCGGCGCACTGCCCGGGCTCAGCTGCAGCGCGAGCTTCTGCAGCAGCTGCTGCATCTCGGGCCCGGCCACCGGCGGCGCGTCGTTCGCCGCGGCGCGCTGCGCGAGCCGCTTGCGGATGCGCTCGACCGTCAGCGCGAGCCGCTCGCGCTCGGCCGGCTTCAGCACGTAGTCGACGACGCCCTGCTCGAAGGCCTCGACCGCGTACTGGTCGTAGGCGGTGATGAAGACGATCTCGCAGCCGTCCCACTCGTCGTCGCCGGCGGCCAGCTGGCCGATCTGGCGCGCCGCCTCGACGCCGGTCATGCCCGGCATGCGGATGTCGAGGAAGACCAGGTCGGGCCGGTGCTGCGTCGTCAGCTCGACCGCCTCGAGCCCGTTCTTCGCCTCGGCGACGATCTCCAGTTCGGGCCACACCTCGGCGAGTCGCGCGCGAAGCTGCTCGCGCATCAGCCGCTCGTCGTCGGCAATCACAGCTCGGATGTTCATCCCCGGATCGTAGCCTCAGCCGGGGCCTGCGGAGGCTTCGGCCGGCGCTCCAGCAGCCGCCACACCAGCCACAGCAACCCGGCGAGCAGCAGCACCGGCGACAGCATCAGCCCGGCGGCCAGCAGCGCCACCGCGACCGCGATGCCGATGGCCAGCGCCGCCATCAGCAGCGGCACGCCGACGCCCACCATCAGCGCACACGGCACGACGACCGCCAGCACCAGCCCGACCACCAGC
Organism: Rhizobacter sp. SG703; assembly: GCF_012275445.1. Classification (GTDB taxonomy): domain Bacteria; phylum Pseudomonadota; class Gammaproteobacteria; order Burkholderiales; family Burkholderiaceae_C; genus Rhizobacter. Next base: position 106,796 of record NZ_JAAZQK010000008.1, read on the forward strand.
AGGCAGGCGGTGGCCACCAGCCAGTGCCCCACCTGCAGGGCCGGCAGCGTCCACGACTCGCCGTCGACGGTGACGTGGATGCCGTCGGTGGGCAGGCTGTGCAGCAGCGCCGCCGCCAGCAGGCCGGCCATCACGAGCGCACTGAGGGCGAGGCACAGCAAGGCCTGGAGGACGCGTTTCATGCGGAGGCTCCTTCATCGGACTTGGAACGGTAGGGCACGGTGATCGTCACCCGCGTGCCGCCGCCGGGGTTCTCGGCGACAGTCAGGCTGGCCTTGTTGCCATACAGCAGCTGCAGGCGTTCGCGGATGTTCGCGAGGCCGATGCCGGTGCCGGCGGTCGCGGCCTTGCCGAAGCCGAGGCCGGTGTCGGCCACCGTCACCGCCAGCTTGCCGTGCACGATCTCGGCGCCGACGGTCAGCGAGCCGCCTTCGGCCTTCGGCTCCAGCCCGTGCTTGATCGCGTTCTCGACCAGGCTCTGCAGCATCATCGGCGGGAACTCGGCCGACAACAGGCCGTCGCTGACGCGCACCTCGGTCTGCAGCCGCTCTTCCATCCGCACCTTCAGGATCTCCAGGTAGGGGCGGATCACCGCGAGCTCGCGGCCGAGGTCGCGGGTGGCCTGCGCATTGGCCTCGCGCATCGTCGGCATGCTGGCGCGCAGCAGCGCGATCAGGTTCTTCTGCATCCGGCTGGCGCGCGGCGGGTCGGTCTCGATCAGGTGGTCGATGCTGGCCAACGTGTTGAACAGGAAGTGCGGCTCGACCTGCGCCTGCATCGCGGCCATGCGGGCCTCGATCACCTGGCGCTTCAGCGCCTCGGACTCGGCCATCTCGGTGGCCACCACCGCCTGCGCCTCGGCCTTGAAGCGGCCGGCCGCCATGATCTTGATGATCATCGAGATGAAGATCAGCAGGAAGGTGAAGCCGGGCAGGTGGTCGCCGGGGCGGAAGCCCTTGATGGTGGTGGTTTCCACCTCGTCGTCGGCGGCCATCTTCTCGAGCACGCGGTCGGCGGCCTCGCGCTGCGCATCGACCGCGGCCTCCTGCGCATCGGCGATCGCACGCTGGATGTCGGCCTTGGCCTGCTCGACCGCGGCGCGCACCTCTTCGGTGTCGGCGTTCTTCGGCAGCTTGACCTCGATGCCCGGCACCGAGATCGCGATCCCGCTCGCGGCCGAGGCGGCCGCCGACGCCGCCGCGGCCGGCGACCCCGGGCCGATGCGCACGCCGCGGTCGTCGATCGTCACGCCGCCGGCGCGCACGCCCCGGTCGTCGATCTCCAGCGGCCCGATGCGCACGCCCTTGTCGTCGATCGTGACCTCGAACGGCTTGCCGGCGATGGTGACGTTGGCATGCTTGCCGGTGTCCGCCGACGACGCGGTGCTGGCCGGAGCGGCCGGGGCCGCCGGCGCCTTGCGCTTCGGGCCTTTCACGATGACGCGGTCGTCGCTCCAGCGCAGGTTGAACGGCGGCAGGTCGGACAGGATGCCGGAGGCGATCAGCGCCAGCACCGACAGCACGATGAAGCGCTTCCAGCTGATGCTGTCCAGCCAGCGGGCGTAGGCGCTGAAGCCGCGGCGCGCGGCCGGCAGCATCGAGCCGGTGAAGCCGGGGGCGGCGGGCGGGGTGGAACGAGAATCCATGCGGCCACTGTAAGCGGCGGCGCCGGGCCGGCGCGAGCGCCAGGCGACGGTCCGGCCGATCCGTCGGACAGGCTGCAACCATCCGCGACGGAACGATCGCGGATTGCCAGCTACAGGAAGCCGAGCTTCTTCGTGCCGAAGTTCTTCAGGTTCGGCAGCACCGTCGCCAGCTGCGCGTCGCTGGCGCCGAACCAGCCGAGCATCGTCGCGGCGTACTGGTCGACCGAGGTGGTCGGGATCCAGCGGCCCTGCAGCTCCCAGCTGTCCTTGCCGACGTCGTCCGGCCCGCCCAGCGTCAGCGTCGGGAATGTGCCGTAGCTGGCGCCGCCCTTCACCGCGCCGCCGAGCACCAGGTGGTTGCTGCCCCACGCATGGTCGGTGCCGTTGCTGTTGTTCGGCGTGAAGGTGCGGCCGAAGTCGCTCTGCGTGAAGGCCGTCACCGCGTCGGCCATGCCGAGGTTCTTCATCGCGGCATAGAACGCGCCCAGCGCATCGCCGACTTCCTTCAGCAGGTCGGCATGCGCGCCGGTGGTCGGCGCGCCGCCGGTGACCTGGTTCGCATGCGTGTCGAAGCTGTCGATCGACGCGAAGAAGATCTGCCGGTTGCCCTGCACCGTGCCGTTGGCGGCGATCAGCTTGGCCACCTGGTACAGCTGCTTCGCGAGGCCGGTCTTCAGCGTGCCGGCGGAGATCAGCGGTGCGAATGCGCTGTCGATCGCCGCCAGCGCGCCGGTGCCGCCGGGCGTCACCGCCACCGTCGCGGCCAGGCGGTCCGACACGCTGAAGGCATTGCGCTGCGCCGCCGCATAGGCGTCGGCCAGCGCCGCGTCCTGCGCCTGCGCGTACAGCGAGTCGATGGCCTTCTTGCGCGCGGTGTTCGACGCGTTGTTGGTCAGGTCCTTCGGCTGCAGGTTGTAGGCGCCGAAGGTCGCGCCCGGGCCGGGCAGCACCAGCGGCGTCTGCGCCGACGACAGCCCGAAGCGCGTCGAGCCGGCGACCGAGATCACCGGGTTCGCGGTGCCCAGCGTCTCGGACGCGCGGCCGCCCCAGCCGGTGCGGGTCAGCGAGTCGGAGCTGCCGGTCTCCCACAGGATCTGCTGGTCGGAGTGCGAGAACAGGTTGTCGGGCAGCAGGTCGGAGCTGCTCGCCGCGGCGCGGTACTGGTCCTTCGTCAGCGGCGAGTTCAGCGTGCCCAGGTTCAGCACCGGCGCGAGCTTGCCGTCGCTCCATGCGGTGGACAGCGCCGCGAGCGACGGGTGCAGCCCGTAGTTGATGCCGGCCAGGTTCACCAGGCTGGCCTTCGGGATCGCGAGGCCTTGCCGCACGTTGGCGTACTGGTCATAGCGGCTGTCGGTCGGCACGATGGTGTTGAAGCCGTCGTTGCCGCCGTACATGAAGAGGCAGACCAGCGCCTTGTAGTCGGCCGCGTAGGCCGGCTTCGCGCCGAGCAGCAGGTTGGACAGCGTGCCGGTGCCGAGCGCGCCGGCCAGCGTGGCGCCGGAGCCGAGCAGCCAGCGGCGGCGGTCGATCGAGAGGGGGGCGGAAGAGCGGGTCATCGTGCAGTCCTCAGCGTTGGACCTGGTAGTTCGGCGAACCGAACACGAGGTAGGCGGCCATCTTCACGCGGTTGAGCTTCTGGGCGTCGGTGCTGGCGCCCGACACCGACACCGCGGCGATCACGTCGGTGCGCGGCCCGGCCGGCAGCGTCTGGCCGATCGCGAGCATCGACAACCGGTCGACGAGCTTGGCCGCATCGGTGGCGTCGGCGGTGAAGGCCGACAGGTCGACCAGCGTGCCCACCGGGTTCGGCGCGCCGCTGCCGGCCGGCTTGGTGCCGCCCCAGTCGAGCAGGTAGGTCAGGAAGTTCAGGCGCTCCAGCGCCGAGTTGGCGTTGTGGATGCCGAAGGCCGGGCCGACCAGCGCGGTGCCCGGCACCGGGTAGTCGGGCGGGTAGTAGTTGAAGACCGACGGCGGGCGGAACACGTGCTGGCGCAGGCTGTCGCCCCACCACCAGCTCAGCGAGTCGCCGTCGGTGTTGCCGTTCAGCGCGCGCAGCGTGCCGGTGAACATCAGCGTCGGCTCGCGCAGCTTGCCGCTGTTGCGCGTCGCGGTCTCGGCGCGGGCCTCGCTGTCGAGCAGCACCGCGGCAACGGTGGCGGCCAGGTCGCCGTTCCTGCCGCTGCCCCAGCTCTTGTCGAAGTAGGTGTAGCGCCCGCTGCTGAACGCCGCCGACACGCGCGCCACGTACTGCGGCGTCGGGTTGCTGGTGACGAGCTGCTGGATCAGCTGCTTGCCGATGAAGGGCGCGGTGTTCGGGTGCGCCATCAGGCTGTCGAGCACGGTCTCGAGCGCGGCCGGGGCCTTGGTGCCGGCGGCGAGCTTCGCGCCGCCCAGCAGGTCGCGCGCGGCGGTGTCGTGGAACTTGTCGACCGCGACCATGTCGCCGCCGTAGTAGCGGCAGTTCATGCCGGTCGGGTAGCAGCCGTACGACGTGCTGCCGCCGGCCGGGTAGGTCCAGCCGGTCAGCGCGAACGCATAGGCGCGCACCGTGTCGTTGCTGTAGGTCGGCACGCACTTGCCGGTCTTCAGCGAACCGTCGGTGTTCAGCTCGCAGGTGCCGATCGAGAACAGCTGCAGCAGCTCGCGCGCGTAGTTCTCGTTCGGCGCGGCCTTGTCGTTGTTCGCGTTGTTCAGGAAGTCGCCCATCACCGGCGACAGCGTCACCTTCTTCAGCACATCGCGGTAGTTGCCGAACGCGTTGTCGAGCAGGTTGTTGTAGTAGACGCGGAAGCCGTAGTTGCCGTTGACCTCGAGGCTGTTGACCACGACCACCTGCTGCAGTGCGAACGCGACGCGCTGGCGCAGCTGGTCGGGCTGCTTCACCGCGTTGCGGTAGAAGTCCCACAGCAGCGGCTCGGTCGAGAACCAGTCGCGCCAGCAGTCGGCCTCGTTGACGTGGGCCGGCAGCTCGCAGAAGTCGGTGCTGCTGGTGTTCTGGTGGATCTCGCCAGTCTTGCCGCTGGTGTAGCGCGAGCTGTTGAGCGCCATCTGCGCGGCGATCCAGCTGGCGGCGCCCTTCGACTTGATGTCGGTGACCAGCGTCTCGCTCGGGCCGAAACTGGCCTGGTCGGCGAGGCGGACGGCATCGCGCTGCGTGGCGGAGGCCGGCGCGGTGGGGGCCGGTGCCGGCGCGGGTGCTGGTGCGGGTGCAGGCGACGGGGCTGGCGCCGGTGAGGGCGACGGGGCCGGTGAAGGCGCGGGGGCCGGCGAGGGTGATGGCGCCGGAGCAGGCGCAGGGGAGGGCGCAGGAGAGGGCGCAGGCGCAGGGGCCGGCGCGGGGGAAGGGGACGGCGCCGGGGCGGGCGTCGGTGCGTCCGACACCGGCGGCGGGGCGCTGCTGTCCTCGCCACCCTTGCCGCCGCAGGCGGCCAGCAGCGCGACGCTGAGGAAGGTGGCCGCCAGGTGTCGGCTTCGGTGGCCGTGGATCAAGGCATGGCTCAGGGCGTTTACAAACGGCATGACGCGTCTCGCTTGCTTGCAAATGTGGCGCTTCGTGTCAGCCGGTCGCGCCCGTTCGGGGCGTGTTCCGTCAGGACACGGCGGTCATCCCCGGCGTGCGGGGCGCATGCCATCACGGCAGCAGGATCGGTGCCCGCGGCTCAGGCGTCGTGCACGCCGGCTTCGTCGGCGCGCAGCGCACCTTGCCCGGCCAGCTCCGCCACCAGCTGCCGGCAGCCGGCCGATGCATCGGCCCAGCCGAGCTGCCGCCCGATGCCGGCGAACAGCCGCGTGCCCTCGGCCCACGCCAGCAGGCCCGCCCAGTCCTGCGAGCGCTGCTCCATCAGGTGGTACTTCAGCAGCACCTTCGCGCCGTGCCGCGCATGGCGCAGCGGGTCGGCGCGGAAGCCGGCCAGCCGCGATCGGGCGCGCGACAACGCACCGGCCACGTCGTCGAACGGCGCGCCGTGGCCCGGCAGCACCACTCGCACCGGCAGGCGCTCGATCAGGTCGAGCACCGCGGCGACCTCGTCGAACGCATCGACGCCGTCGAGCTCCGGGAACACCACGCCGAAGCCGTTCTCCCACAGCGCATCGGCCGAGACCAGCACGCCGTCGCGCTCGTCGAACAGCATCAGCGATTGCGGGTCGTGACCCGGTGCCGCGAGCGCCTGCCAGCGCCGGCCGCCGACCTGCAGCGCCTCGCCCGGCGCGAGCGACGATTGCGCGCGGAAGCGCTCGCACAGCTGGCCGGTCGCGCGGTACGACAGCGCGTCTTCGTCCCAGGCCTGCACGGTGCGCCAGCTCGCGCGCGGCACCGTGATCTCGGCCCCCAGCGCGCGCTGCAAGCTCGCATTGCCGCCGCAGTGGTCGGAATGCAGGTGCGTGTTGACGATGCGCGCGAGCGGCACGCCGGCCAGCGCCTGCGTCACCAGCGCCAGCGTCTGCGCGGCGTGCAGGCAATGCCCGCTGTCGATCAGCAGCGCACCCTCGTCGGGCCCGCCGTGCAGCAGCACGTTGTTCGACGACAGCCAGCCGCGCTCCAGCACGACGACGCCGGCCGGCAGCGCCACCGTCATTGGCGGATCGCCTCGATGCCGATCTGCAGCTTCACGGTGTCGCCGACGAAGGGCAGCCCGTAGGTGATGCCGAAGCCGCTGCGCGAGAACTCGGCCTCGAAGTCGCCGCCGCAGACCTCGCGCTTCAGCACCGGGTGCTCGTAGCAGTTGAAGCTCACCGCTCGCAGGCTCAGCGGCTGCGACGCGCCGTGCAGCGTCAGCTCGCCGCGCAGTTCCAACGGCTGGCCGTCGGCGAAGCGGAATTTGTCGGCGACGAAATAGGCCTGCGGATGGTTCTTCACGTCGAGGAAGCTGTGGCTGCGCAGGATGGTGTCGAGCGGCGCGACGCCGCTGTTGATGGTCGCGGTGCCGATCGTGATCGACGCCTCGCCGCGCTGCGCCGCGCGCTCCAGCGTGACGTGGCCGGCGATGTCGTCGAAGCGGCCGCGGCTGGTCGAGGTGCCGAAGTGCCGCACCTCCCACTGGATGTGGGTGTGCGCCGGGTCGATCAGGTAGACCGCCGTCGTGTCGGCTGCAATCGAGGCTGGGGCAGGGGTGGGTTCGGCGGTGGCTTGCGCGGCCGCCAAGTGGGTGCCCGCCAGCAACGCGGCGCCCAGCAGGACGAGCCGCGCCGATGCGGGTTTCACAGGAGTGAGGAGGAACGACATGCGTGCTCTCGGTGCCGACGGGCTGTCGATAATGCGTCATCCGGCCGATTGCTGCCGCCAAGGATGTCCATGCCCGCAGTTCCGGCGGAAACCTCCGAGCCCTCGTCGCACCCTGGTGTCGCCGACCTGGCGCGTCGCATGGCCGACGAGCAGACGGCCCTGCTCTACCAGCGCTCGCACACCGCCACGCTGACCGGCGTGCCGTTCGCGCTGCTGGTCTGCTGGGGGTTGATGCCGTATGGCACGCCGGTGCAGCTGTGGATCTGGTTCGCGATGCGCTGCAGCGTCTCCACCCTGCGGCTGGTGCTGCGCCAGCGCTTCTTCGCGCAGGCCGAGCCGGCGACCCATCCGTGGCGTGGGCGGCTGCTGGCGGTGCTGGCGCTGGACGGCTTCGTCTGGAGCCTGGCCGGCACCTGGCTGATCCCGCAGCAGCACCCCGACATCGTCGCGCTGATGATGGCCTCGCTGGTCGGCGTGTCGGCGGTCGCGGTGTTCGTGCTGCAGGCCGCGTCGTCGGCCTGCGTCGCCTTCCTGGTGCCGCTGCTGCTGCCGTCGGTGCTGCTGCAGGCGATGCAGGGCACGCGCGCCGGCATCTTCACCGCGATCGGAGTGCTGTTCTTCCTCGGCCTGATGCTGTGGGAGGCGCGTCGTGCCGAGCTGCGCATCCGCGAACTGCTGCGGCTTCGCTACACCACCGACCGCATTGCCGAAGAACGCGCCGAGGCGCTCGCGCTGGCGCAGCGGCAGAGCAGCGTGAAGAGCCAGTTCCTCGCGACGATGAGCCACGAGATGCGCACGCCGCTGCACGGCATCCTCGGGCTCGCGCGGCTGCTGCGGCGCCAGCCCGAGGCGCCGACGCCGGCGCAGTGGGACGTCATCGAGCGCGCCGGCGAGCACCTGCTGGCGCAGATCAACGACATCCTGGATTTCTCGCACCTGCAGGGCGGCACCATCGCGCTGGCGCAGCAGCGCTTCGACCTGGCGCAGCTGCTCGACGACCTCATCGCGCAATCGTCCCTCGCGGCGAGCGAACGCGGGCTGCTGCTGCAGACCCGGCTGACGCTGACGCGGCCGGCGCTGGTGATCGGCGATGCGGCGCGGCTGCGCCAGGTGCTGCAGCAGCTGCTGGGCAACGCGATCAAGTTCACCGAAGCCGGCTCGGTGACGCTGACCGTGAAGCACCATCCGGTGCGCGGGCGGGTGCGCATCGACGTGCGCGACACCGGCATCGGCATCGCGGCGGTCGACCGCGGCCGCATCTTCGATGCGTTCCAGCAGGGCGACAACTCGTTTCGCCGCCGCTACGGCGGCACCGGCCTGGGCCTGACGATCGCGCGCGAGCTGGCGCGTGCGATGGGGGGCGACCTGCTGTTCACCAGCGTGCCGGGCGAGGGCTCGAACTTCCGCCTGACGGTGACGCTGCCCAGTGCGCCGGCGGATGCGCCGGCCGAGGCGGTCGCGCCGAATGGAGCGCGGTTGCTCAGCGGCCACGTGCTGCTGGCGGAGGACAACCCGGTGAACGCGCTGGTGGCCGAAGCGGCGCTGCAAGCGCTGGGACTGTCGGTGCAGGTGGTCGGCGATGGCGAGCAGGCGGTGGCTGCGTTCAAGGCGCGCCGGCCCGACCTGGTGCTGATGGACTGCCAGATGCCGCTGATGGACGGCTTCGAGGCGGCCCGCCGGATGCGTGAGCATGAGCAGGAATCGGGCGACGGCCGGCGCACGCCGATCGTCGCGCTGACGGCCAACGCGATGGACGGCGACCGCGAGCGCAGCCTCGCCGCGGGCATGGACGACCACATCGCGAAGCCGTTCCGCGACGATGCGCTGTGGGCCACGCTGCGGCGGCTGTTGGCGACATGACCACCCCTCGCCCGGTGGGTACACCGGACGGTCCCCCAAGGGGACGTGGCCCGGCGCTCGGCCCACCTGTCGTTCAGTGGCCGCCGCCGAGATAGGCCGCCTTCACCGCCGGATCGTTCTTCAGCCGCTCGGCCGGGCCGTGCACCGAGATGCGGCCGTTCTCCAGCACGTAACCGTAGTCGGCGACGTTCAGCGCCGCGGCCGCGAACTGCTCGACCAGCAGCATCGTGACGCCTTCGGATTTCAGGCGCGCGATGATGCGGAACACCTCCTCCACCAGGATCGGCGCGAGCCCCATCGACGGCTCGTCGAGCAGCACGATCTCCGGGTTCAGCATCACCGCGCGGGCCATCGCGAGCATCTGCTGCTCGCCGCCCGACAGCGTGCCGGCGAGCTGCTCGCGCCGTTCCTTCAGGCGCGGGAACAGCTCCAGTGCCCGCTCCAGGTCGGCCCGCACGTCGCCGCGTGGGCGGCTGCCGGTCAGGCGCGGAAAGGCGCCGAGCGTCAGGTTGTCGGTCACCGTCATCGTCGCGAACACGCGCCGGCCTTCGGGCGAATGCGCCAGCCCGCGCTTGGCGATGTGGTACGACTCCAGGCCGTCGATGCGCTGGCCGTTCAGGCTGATCTCGCCGGCGCTCGGCTTGATCATGCCGGACACCGCGCGCATCGTCGTCGTCTTGCCGGCGCCGTTCGAGCCGATCAGCGTGACGACCTGGCCCTTCGGCACCTCGATCGAGATGCCGTGCAGCACCTGCACCTTGCCGTAGCCGGCTTCGAGCTTCTGGATGGTCAGCATGTCGTCGTCCTCACGCGGCCTGGCCGCCCAGGTAGGCTTCGATGACCTTCTCGTCGGCCTGCACCTGGGCCGGCAGGCCTTCGGCGATCTTCTGCCCGAAGTCGAGCACCGACACGGTGTCGCAGATGCTCATCACGACATCCATGTGGTGCTCGATCAGGATCACCGTGATGCCGTGCTCGCGGATCTTTCGGATGATCGCGATCAGCTCCTTGATGTCGGGCGCGGTCAGGCCGGCCGCCGGTTCGTCGAGCAGCAGCAGTTGCGGGTCGAGCGCCAGTGCGCGGGCGATCTCGAGCAGCCGCTGCTTGCCGTATGGCAGGTTGCGCGCCTCCTCGTGCACCAGTCCGGCGAGGCCGACGAACTCCAGCAGCGCGAGCGCGCGCTGCGCCGCGGCGCGTTCCTCGCGCCGGTAGCGCGGCGTGTGCAGCGCGACGTCGGCCAGGTGGCTGCGGAAGCTGTGGTGCAGCCCGACCTGCACGTTCTGCAGCGCGGTCATCTCGCCGAACAGCTGCACGTTCTGGAAGGTGCGGGCGATGCCCGACAGCGCGATGTCGGCCGAGGTGCGTCCGACCAGCGAGCGGCCGGCGAACGCGAGCGTGCCGCCGGTGGGCGTGTAGATGCCGGTCAGCACGTTCATCATCGTGCTCTTGCCCGAGCCGTTGGGCCCGATCAGCCCGTGGATGGTGCCGCGCCGTACGCTCAGGTCGACGTTGTTCAACGCCTTCAGCCCGCCGAACTGCATCAGCACGCCGTTGGCGACCAGCAGTTCCGGCGCGCTGTGCTGCGCGGCGGTCGACACGGCGTCTTTCGGTGCGGTGGCCGCATCGACGGCCGGCACTTCGACGCGGCTGTGCAGGTTCAGCGCATTGCGCACGAAGCCGACGATGCCGTCCTGCAGGTAGTACACGACGAACAGCGTGATGACGCCGAAGATCGACAGCCGCCAGTCGGTCATCGTGGTCAGCACGAAGGACACGCCGGCGAGCGCGAGGCTGCCGACGACCGGCACCGCGACCGAGCGCGGCGTGGCCTTGCCGCGCTTCAGTGCGATGGCGCAACCCGCTGCGACGCCGACTGCGATCAGCACCGCGACCCAGCGGAACAGCTCGATGTCGTCGAGCAGCTTGGGCAGCATCACGATGATGGCCGCGCCGAGCAGCGCGCCGCTGCGCGTCTTGCGCCCGCCCATGATGATGGCAAGCAGGAACAGCACCGTCAGCTCGAAGTTGTAGGTGTTCGGCGAGATGTACTGCTCGGAGTAGGCGTAGAGCGAGCCGGCCAGTCCGGCGAGGCCGGCGCTGATGACGAACGCATAGACCTTGTAGCGGTACACCGATACGCCCATGCAGTCGGACGCCACCGGGCTGCCGCGCAGCGCCTCGAACGCGCGGCCGAGGTGCGAGCGCAGGATGCGGTGCACGACGACGAGCGACGCGACCAGCATCGCGACCACGACCCAGTAGAAGCCGCGTTCGCCGAGCTGCCAGCCGAACAGCAGCGGCTTGTCGAGCTTGATGCCCATCGGGCCCTCGGTCAGGAAGCTCATCTCGTTGATGAGGATCTGCACGATGGTGCCGAACGCCAGCGTGACCATCGCGAGGTAGGGGCCGGTGACGCGCAGCGCGGGCAGCGCGAGCAGCGCACCGAAAAGCGCGGTGACGGCGATGGCGGCCGGCAGCGTGATCCACAGCGGCGCCGCCAGCTTCATCACCAGCACGCCGGCGGTGTAGGCGCCGATGCCGAACAGGCCGGCATGGCCGAGCGAGACCTGGCCGGTGTAGCCGACGACGATGTCCAGGCCGAACAGCACGATCGCGTAGATCATGATCGTCTCGACCAGGTGGATGTAGTACGGGTTCTCGATGCCGAGCGGGAAGGCGATGAGGGCTGCGACGCCGATGGTGGCCGCGATGAGTGTTTGGCGTTTCATGCTTTGCTGCTCTTGCGTGGCCCGACACCCGCCGCGAAGCACCACCCGCTCTTGTTGGGGAGAAAAGACTGAAGTGATCGTTGAGCCTGCGAGCGCACACTTGCTTCATCGGCCTGGATCGAGCAGCAGGACGACATCGTCAAACCTTCTTGATCGCGGACTTGCCGAACAAGCCGGCCGGCTTCACCGCGAGAACGATCAGCAACAGCACCAACCCTGGCACGTCCTTGTAGCCGGTCGACAGGTAGAACCCGGTGGTCGTCTCGGCGATCCCGAGGATGATCCCGCCGACGATGATGCCCATGCCGCTGGTCAGGCCGCCGATGATCGCCACCGCGAAGGCCTTCAGGCCCAGCACCGCGCCCATCGTCGCGCCGGTCAGCGTCAGCGGGGCGATCAGCACGCCGGCGAAGGCCGCCGTCAGCGACGACAGCGCGTACGAGAACGTGATCACCAGCCCGGTGTTGATGCCCATCAGCTTGGCGGCGTCGCGGTCGTTGAAGGTCGCCACCACCGCCTTGCCGTAGATCGTCTTGCGGTTGAAGAACTCGACCGCCAGCATCATCAACAGCGCACCCACCACCACCAGGATCTCCATCGGCAGAACGTTCGCGCCGAGGAACTTCAGCGGCGACTCCGGCAGCGGCGACGGGAACTTCAGGTCGTCGCGGCCCCACACGTTCTCGGCCACGTTCTTGAAGATGATGCCCAGCGCGATCGTCGACATGATCCAGCCGAACTCCGACTTGATCTTGATCGCCGGGCGCACGCCGATGCGCTCGACGACAGCCCCCTGCAGCGCACCGAACACGCACACCAGCGGGATCATCAGCCAGTAGTTCAGGCCCAGGCCGACCAGCGTCAGCCCGACCAGCGCGCCCAGCATCAGCGCGTCGCCCTGGCCGAAGTTCAGCGTGTCGGAGGTCGCGAAGGTCAGCTGGTAGCCGAACGCGATCACCGCGTAGATCATCCCGAGCGCAATGCCGCTGTAGATGAGTTGGGTCAGGATCTGCATGGTGCTTCCTGCAAGGACTCCACAAACGAACGCCGCCGCGGCACGGGCCGGGGCGGCGTCTTCTTCCGACCAGGCCTACTTCTTGGTGGCGGTCAGCGCGCCCTTGGCGTTCGGGTCCTTCACGCGGACTTCCGACGCCTTCTTGAAGTCGTCCGGGTAGGCGTAGACCACGCGCTGGCCCTTGACCTCGCCGAACACCGGGATGTTCGCGGTGATCGCCTCGTGGTCGCCCTTGCTGAACGGCTTGCTGTACGTCGTCACCACACCCTCGACCGGTGCCTTCAGGTCCTCGAGCGCGGCCTTCACCTTCGGGCCCTCGGTGCTGCCGGCCTGCTTGATCGCCGCGGCCAGCAGGTAGACCGAGTCGTAGCCCTGCGCGGCCGACACCGGCGAATCGATGCGCGCGTTCTTCGGGTTGAAGGTCTTCAGGTAGTTGATGATGAACGACTGCCGCTTCGGCGTCGTCGGCTCCTGGATGAAGGTCTGCGGCATGCGCGCACCCTCGCCGCCCGGGCCGGCGTTGTCGATGTAGTTGGCCATCGACAGCGTCCAGCTGCCGACCAGCGGCACCTTCCAGCCGAGCTTGGTCATGCCGTTGGCGATCTGCGCGAGCTCCGGGCCGATGCCGTAGGTCAGCACCGCTTCGGCGCCGGCCTCCTTGGCCTTCAGCAGCTGGGCCGTCATGTCGACGTCCTTGATGTTGAACTTCTCGACCGCGACCGGCTTGATGCCCTTCAGCGCCAGCGCCTTCTCCAGGTCCTCGCGGCCGAGCTGGCCGTAGTTGGTCGAATCGGCCAGGATCGCGACCTTCTTGAAGCCGCGCCGCGTGATGGCTTCCTCGACGATCATCGGCGCCTGGATGCTGTCGTGCGCCGCATTGCGGAAGATGTAGTTCTCGGGCTGGCTGTCGAACTGGTGCGTGATCAGCGAGCCGGTGGCGACGTTGTTCATCACCGGGATCTTCGCGTCCTGGTAGAAACGCTGCGACGCGAGCGCGACGCCGGTGTTGATGTAGCCGACGGTCGCGGCGACCCGCTCCTTGTTGATCAGCTCCTGCGCGATCTGCACGCCGCGTTCGTTCTTCGCCTCGTCGTCGCGCTCGACCAGCAGCAGCGGGCGGCCCAGCACGCCGCCGGCCTTGTTGATTTCGTCGGCGGCCAGCCGCACGCCGTCGCGCATGCTGACCCCCATCGACGACGACCCGCCGGTGAACGGTCCGGCCACGCCGATCTTGATCGGGTCGGCGGCGAAGGCGGCAGCGGCGGCCAGGCTCAGCGCGCTCGCGAGAAAGAGGTTGGAAAAACGGGTCCGGGGGCTGCGCATGGTGTCTCCTGCGTGCGGCGGGTGGTTGAACTTCAGTCCTGGCAAAGCCCTGTGTTCCCGTGGGACACGACGATCACGCGCAGCGTCGGCGTGTCGTGTTGCGGTGCTCCGTTGCGACCAGCGCCGATGCTCGCGCATTCGCCCCGATCTGCCCTCGTGGTATTCACGTACGTGGTGTTCGCGTCCCGCGCCAGTCCGTGCGTCCAGGCTGAAACTGCTTTGCGTGGCGTGCAGCAATCCGCACCGCGGCGGGGCATCGGCGCGCGGTGCAAGATCGCCGTCACTCGCTCCAGACGCCGTGCCGGCGGTGCCAGTCGGCCAGCGATTCGTCGGGCCAATGCTGCGAGTGCACATGGCCGCGGCCGCTCGGCACGTCGACCCATGGCGCGACGAACGCGAGCGCCGCCTCGACGACCTCGGCCGGCTTCGGCAGCGGCGTGTCGATCGCCGACGCATGCGGGTGCACGAGCTCGGGCCAGCGCGGATCCCACAGCCACAGCGCGCTGCCGCATTTGACGCAGAAGTGGCGCTGCGCCTTCGAGCGCGTCGCGCGCTTGCCGGGCTCGCGCATCACCGCGTGGTAGACCGCCAGGTGCTTGCGGCCGCGCACCTTCAGCGTCGTCGCGTCGCCGCCGAGGTTGATCGCGTAGCCGCCCCCGCCGGCCGTCTTGCGGCAGATGCTGCAGTGGCAGTGCATGTAGGGCTGCGGGCTGTGCGATTCGAGGCTGAAGCGCACGGCGGCGCAGTGACAGGATCCTTCCAGGTGCATCGGGGGACCTCCACGGGTGCCGTCATTCGTGACAAAGCTGGCTGATTGTCGGCAACCGTGCGCGGCACCCTCAACATGGGGGAAAGAAATTCAAGCTTGCGCTTCTACACTGCGCCGCGCAGCAGAGGGGCTGCGATCTAAAAAACCAATCCAATCCGGAGGGATTTCATGAAGAGTCCGGCGAAGCGATCCCGGTTCACCGCTCGAGCAAGGACCTGGACATCGTCTGCACGGACCCGAACAGCCCGCAGGCCATCGCCCACGCGATCTCGCGCGCCAGCGGCGGCATGTACGGCAACATCATCTTCGGCGGCGGCATCGGCGCGATCATCGACCACAACAACGGCAAGGGCTACAACTACCCGAGCTGGCTGCAACTGAAGTTCGGCAAGACGATGGTGTTCGACCGTAGCACCGAGAAGGACGGCCAGGCCGTCGTCGGCGTCGAGGCTGCGGCATCGGCCGTCGCGAGCAAGTGATCGCAGCGGCCTGATCGCCTAGACAGGCGACGGGTCGGCCGTCGCCCGCGGGCCGGCGACGGCCCCCATCGCACCGCCCCAGACGTGGTACAGCGCCTGCAGCACCGCGTACTTGGCCAGCTGCGTGTAGAGCTCAGCGTCCTTCTTGCTGATGCCGTTGGCCTCGAGCGTCTTCGGCATCGCGACGAGCATCGAGAACAGCGCGCCGAAGCCGCTGCCCAGCACGCCGTGCGACGTCCAGCCTGCGGCGCTGGCCAGCACCGACTTCATCGCGGCCGGCATCTCGGTGACGACGTTCTTGCCGTAGCTGCCGAAGCGCTTCGCGACGCTGGCCATCTGCTCGAGCGCCGGCTTGTTCAGGTGGTCCAGGCAGGCGCCCAGGTCTTCGCGGGCCAGGAAGTGCTGGAAGCCGGAGCGCCCGGCGCCGTTGTCGAGGCTGTTGCGGATGAGCTGCATGCCGCCGCCGCCGACGATCTCGCCGCCGACCACATCGATCACGTTGTCGCCGAGCGAGCGCTGTTCCGATGACCCGACGTGGTGGGTGATGACCGTCTGCGGGAGGCGGATTCCGCCGTTTCGGGCGGCGCCGAAACTCGATCCGGCCGCCACGCTGATGCTGGCCGCCAGGCTGGCCTTGGTGTGCGCATTCGCACCCTTCAGCGGGGCGGGCGTCTGGTCTTCCGGCGGCCGCAGGTAATAGGCGTCGGCAAAGGTCTTGGCGACTGCGGGGCCGGTGCCGACGTCCATCGCCGACATCATCACGCCCAGGAATGCGCCGGCGGCGTAGGCCGGCAGCGCGGCCGGCACGTCCTTCCAACTGCCGAGGAGTCCTGCCAGCGCCTTGTCGGCGAGCGCGAAATCGACGATCGCGGAGCCTGTGTTGAAGCCGCTGGCGCCGGCCATGCCGTGCACCAGCCCGGTGCCGCGATCGCGCCACTCGACCTGGTTCAGCAGGCCGATGAATTGCTCGCGGGTCGTGATGCCGTGGTCTTGCAGCACCTTCGACTGCTTCTCTGCCAGGTCTTTCAGCGGCTGGATGTCCGCGTCATCCCGGCGCATCGAACTGAGCACGAAGGCGACGCAGCCGGTGACGTCGTTCGGCAGCTTGGCATGGAAGGCGCTCTTGTTGAAGAAGTACGGGTTGACGTCGCGGAAGCTCGGCACCTGGGTGGCCTCGATCGAGGCCAGGTGGTCGGGCGCCTGTTCGATCGGCGGCGGCGCTTCGGTCGAGTGGATCGACGGGTTGAATCCGCCGGGCATCGACAACTCGATCGAATCGGCGGAGTTGCGACGCGAACCGGCGGCGCCGAGGCTCGATGAACTCTGCCGCGGCGCCCGCGTCGATGCCCGGCTGCTGTCGGAACGTGCGAGCGACGCCTCGCTGTTGCGCCGGCTCGGCAGTTGCCCCTCGGTCGGGGGGCGCCGGGACGCCGTCGAGTTCGCCGACGAGCTCGGCAGGGGCGGCAGCTCCCGCAGCGCGATCGACGAGCTGCGCGAGCGGGAGGCGGCAAGAGAAGGCGAGTTGGGAATGGCCACGGCGATGCTCCGGTGAACGGGGAACGCCCCCGCTGCGCACGACAGCGCCAAGGTAGGCGCTGTCGCGCGCGCCGGCCGCTGCCGATCCGAAGCAGCCGACGGCGATCCGAAGCTCAGGTTCCATGTCTGGCGTCAAGCGGACCGAGCGCCGGGCCGCCCCAAGCCGGCCCGCATCCCCTCGGGGGATCGACTGGCGTACCCGCAGGTCGAGGGGTCGTCATCACCCGGCATGCTGGTAGCGGTGCTCCTGCGTCTGCCCACCATAGCCGTAGGCGCTCGCACGCAAGTCGGCCACGTGCACGTACGAATGCTCGGCCACGCCGCCCAGCAGCTCGCGCATCGTGCCGTGCACCGCCTCCAGGTACAGCGCCTTCTCGCGCTTGGTGTTGGTCTCGTCGGTGATGCTGACCATCCAGTGGTAGCTGCGCGGCCCGCCGGCCGAAAGCGTTCGCCCGCCGATGAACCACTGCGACGGCGCGATGAAGTCGACGACGACCGCCGTCAGCGACGGGTCCTTGCCGAGCAGCCGGGCCGTCAGCTCGGTCGCGTTGCGGGCGACGTTCGCGGCGAGTGCATCGTCGGCGGCGCCGGAGATCTGGATGTGGAGGTAGGGCATGGAGGGCTCCTGGTGAGGGCGGTTGCGTCGGGTTGACAACTGGACTCTAGGCGCCGAGCATCCATCCGTGAATCAGTTTGATTCGATGGCATTGATGGACGATTCAGATGAATGACCTCGACCCGCTGTGGCTGCGCAGCTTCATCGCGATCGCGCAGGCCGGCTCGGTCACGCGAGCGGCCGATCGCGTCAACCGCACGCAGTCGGCCGTCAGCACCCACCTGCAGCAGCTGGAGGCGAGCGTCGGCGCGCGGCTGGTGCAGCGCAGCACGCGCGCGCTCGCGCTGACGGCCGAGGGCGAACGCTTCCTGCCGCATGCGCGCCGGCTGATCGAGCTGCAGGAAGAAGCCCGCGCCGCGGTGCAGCCGGCGCCGCAGGCGGCGGTGTGGCGCATCGGCCTCAGCGAATACTTCCTGCCGGCGCGCCTCGCCGACCTGCTGGCGCTGCTGCGCGACGCGCAACCACAGGCCCGTTTCGAGCTGCTGTGGGCGAGCTCCGCTGCACTGCAGCAACTGTGGGCCGCCGATGCGATGGACCTGGCCGTCGTCACCAGCGACAAGGCCCTGCCCGGCGCGCGGCTGCTGCGCCGCGAGCCGCTGTCGTGGGTGGCCGCCGCCGGCTGGCAAGCGCCGGCCAACGCGCCCGCACCGCTGGTGCTGCTCGGCCCCGACTGCCCGGTGCGCGCGATGGCGCTGGCGGCCTTGGCCCGCAGCGCGCGGCCGTACCACCTGCAGCTCAGCTGCACCGGCAGCCACGGCGCGGTGGCCGCGATGCGCGCCGGCTGGGGCATCGGCTGCCTGAACCAGTCGGCGATCCCGGCCGACCTGGACGTGCTGACCCGGCGCGACCCGCGCGGCTGGCCGTCGCCCGGCCGGCTGTCGTTCCACGTGCTGGCCCGGCCGGCGTTGCGCGACACCGAACGCCTGTTGCGGCAATGGGCAGCCGGCTGAATCGGGCCTGAAACTCCTACACTGCGCCGATGAACAGCATTGCATTCATCGGCGGCGGCAACATGGCCAGCGCCATCATCGGCGGCCTGCTCAAGAGCGGGCGCGCGCCCGGCGACATCCTGGTGCTCGAACCGAATGCCGAGCAGCGCTCGCGGCTGCAGCGCGACCTCGGCGTGATCACGCTCGAGGCGCCCGGCTCGGTGCTGCAGCGCGCCGGCATCGTCGTCTGGGCGATCAAGCCGCAGCACTTCAAGGAAGCGGCCGCTGCGTGCGCCGCGCACATCGCCGCGGCGCTGCAGTTCAGCGTGATGGCCGGCATCCGCAGCCATGACATTGCGCGCGCACTCGGCACCGAGCGCGTCGTGCGCTCGATGCCCAACACGCCGGCGCTGATCGGCCAGGGCATCGCCGGGCTGTTCGCGCGGCCGGCTGTCGGCGACGACGAACGCGTGCAGGTCGAGCGCCTGCTCGCGCCCACCGGCCGCACGCTGTGGGTCGAGCGCGAGGAAGACCTCGATGCCGTCACCGCGCTGTCCGGCTCCGGCCCGGCCTACGTGTTCTATTTCGTCGAGGCGATGATGAAGGCGGCACAGGACATGGGCCTGAGCGCCGACCAGGGCCGCGTGCTGGCGCTGGCCACCTTCGCCGGCGCGTCGGCGCTGGCATTGCAATCCGGCGAAGCGCCGTCGCTGTTGCGCGAGCGCGTCACGTCGAAGGGCGGCACCACCTACGCCGGCCTGACGTCGCTCGAGCGCAGCGACGTGCACGGCGCGATCGTCTCGGCGGTGAAGGCGGCGCAGCGTCGCGCGCGTGAACTGGGTGACGAATTCGGCTGATCCGCCTTGGCGGACCGCGCAAGGTATGTGATGCCTGGAACACATCATGCAAAGGAGGCATGAGCTTCGGTGAGAAATTCGGGCGCCGCGGGCCTACAGTCGCGCTCCATGCCGGCGGCGTGGGCCACGAGTTTGCGCAGCGCCAGGGCATGACGACTTCCCCCACGGAGACCCGCATGAGCAACCTGTCCTATGTCACCCCGCACGCCGATAGTCCCTGGCAGACCTACCTGTCGCAGGTCGACCGCGTGCTCCCCTACCTCGGATCGCTGGCCAAATGGGGCGAGACGCTGAAGCGCCCGAAGCGCGCGCTGATCGTCGACGTGCCGATCGAGCTCGACAACGGCACGGTGCGGCACTTCGAGGGCTACCGCGTGCAGCACAACCTGTCGCGCGGCCCGGGCAAGGGCGGCGTGCGCTACCACCCCGACGTGACGCTCGAAGAGGTGATGGCGCTGAGCGCCTGGATGACGATCAAGTGCGCCGGCGTCGGCCTGCCGTACGGCGGTGCCAAGGGCGGCATCCGGGTCGACCCGAAGGCGCTGTCGATGAAGGAGCTGGAGCGCATGACGCGCCGCTACACCAGCGAGATCGGCATCATCATCGGCCCGCAGCGCGACATCCCCGCTCCTGACGTGAACACCAACGGCCAGATCA
Source organism: Rhizobacter sp. SG703 (assembly GCF_012275445.1). Taxonomy (GTDB): domain Bacteria; phylum Pseudomonadota; class Gammaproteobacteria; order Burkholderiales; family Burkholderiaceae_C; genus Rhizobacter. The sequence goes on from NZ_JAAZQK010000008.1 coordinate 126,435, forward strand.
TGGCGTGGATGATGGACACGTACTCGATGAACACCGGCTCCACCGCGACCGGCGTCGTCACAGGCAAGCCGATCCACCTGGGCGGCTCGCTCGGCCGCGTGAAGGCCACCGGCCGCGGCGTGTTCGTGACCGGCCGCGAGGCGGCGCGCCGCATCAACCTGAACCTGGACGGCGCCCGCATTGCCGTGCAGGGCATGGGCAACGTCGGCAGCTCGGCGGCCGAGCTGTTCGTGCAGGCCGGCGCCAAGCTGGTCGCGGTGCAGGACCACACCGGCACGCTTGCGAACCCGAACGGCTTCGACATGGCCGACACGATGGAAGTGCTGAAGCGCGACGGCGGCATCGCCAACTACAAGAACGCCGAGCGCATCGACAACGAAGCCTTCTGGGACGTCGACTGCGACATCCTGATCCCGGCGGCCCTCGAAGGCCAGATCACCGCGGCGCGGGCGAACCGCCTGAAGGCGAAGCTGGTGCTCGAAGGCGCGAACGGCCCGACGCTGCCGGATGCCGACGACGTGATGCACGACCGCGGCATCCTCGTGGTGCCCGACGTGATCTGCAACGCCGGCGGCGTGACCGTCAGCTACTTCGAATGGGTGCAGGACTTCAGCAGCTTCTTCTGGAGCGAGGACGAGATCAATGTGCGGCTCGACAAGATCATGGTCGATGCGCTGCGCCACATCTACGAGACCTCGGAGAGGCACAAGATCACGCTGCGCACGGCGACCTTCGCGGTGGCCTGCGAGCGGATCCTCATCGCGCGAGAAGAACGCGGCTTGTATCCCTGATCCGGGCTACGTCCACTGGCCGAGCAACACCCCGGCGAACACGGCGAAGCCCAGCCAGTGGTTCAGCCGGAAGGCACGGAAGCAGCCGTCGCGGGTGCGCGTGCGGATCAGCGTCCAGTGCCAGCCGGCGATGCCGGCGGCCACCGCCAGGCCCGCGAAGAACGGCCAGCGCAGCCCTTGCTGCGCACCGAGCACGCCCCAGCTCGCGATGAACAGGCCGTAGCAGGCCATCACGCCGGCCACGTCGAAGCGGCCGAGCGTGATCGCCGAGGTCTTGATGCCGATCTTCAAATCGTCGTCGCGGTCGACCATCGCGTACTCGGTGTCGTAGGCGATCACCCAGCACAGGTTGCCCAGCAGCAGCCCCCAGGCGAGCGCCGGCACTTCGCCGCGCACGGCTGCGAACGCCATCGGGATGCCAAAGCTGAACGCGACGCCGAGCACCGCCTGCGGCATCGAGAAGAAGCGCTTGGTGAACGGGTAGACGATGCTGACGGCCAGCGCCGCGACGCTCCACGCGATGGTCGCGGCATTGGTCGTCAGCACCAGCCCGAAGGCGGCCAGCGCGAGCACCGCGCCGAGCAGCAGCGCCTCTTTCACGCTGACCGCGCCGCTGGTGACCGGGCGCTGCTCGGTGCGCTTCACGTGCCTGTCGAAATCTCGGTCGGCGACGTCGTTGACGGCGCAGCCGGCGCTGCGCATCAGGAAGGTGCCGAGCGTGAAGACGATCAGCAGGTGCCAGCCGGGGAAGCCGCCGGCCGCCATCCACAGTGCCGACAGCGTCGGCCACAGCAGCAGGTAGCTGCCGGCCGGGCGGTCCCAGCGGATCAGGTTCAGGTACAGCGACAGGCGCGACGGCGTCGGCGCGGTGGGTGCGGTCATGGCGACCAGTCTATGCGCTGCCACAGCGCGCGCAGGCGTTCAGCCTTGGCCGCATTCAGCTGCGCGGCCCACTGCACGCGGCCCCACAGATGGGCGCGGAAGTCGGGCCGGCCATCGACGTTCTGCGACGCCGGACCGTGCAGCGCGCACTGGTGCAGCATCGCGCGCAGCCGGTCGAATTCGCGGCGCGGCAGATTGGGGTGGGCATTGACGACCACGCCGCAGACGCGCTGCGCCGCGGCCTGCGTCGCCAAGCGCGTCTTGCGGTGGTTCAGCGCGTAGCCTTCTTCGAGCGCGATGCGGCCGACCCAGGCGGCGATGCGGTCGAACGAGCCGCGCAACGAGGCCGGGCCGGACAGTACCAGGTCATCGGCGTAGCGCGAATACGTCGCGCCGAGCGCATGGGCCAGGCCGTCGAGCCGCAGGTCGAGCTGGAACGCGCACAGGTTCGCGAGCATCGGCGAACTCGGCGCGCCTTGCGGCAGGTGGGCACGGCGCAGCGCCTGCGCGTCCTGCCAGTCGACCCAGCCGTCGTCGCGCAGCCGCTCGATCACCGGCTCGGGCGTGCTGACGGTGCACAGCGCCGCCAGCTGCCGCGCCACGCCGCGTGGGTAGCCGAGCGTGTGGAACACCGCGGCGACCTGCGACGCCACGATGCGGCCGAAGAAGTTCTGCAGGTCGAAGTGCATCACCACCGGTCGCCCGGTGTGCAGCCGCGCGTGCGTCAGCACCGAGCGGCCGGCGACGAAGCCGTGGCAGGCCTCGTGCACCGGCACGCGGTCCAGCAGGCCGTGCAGCACGCGTGCCTGCACGGCCTTGAGCCGGCGGCGCGGCGATTCGATCAGCCGGCCGCCGCCGCTGCGCTTGGGCTGCAACGTGAAACCGTAGTGCTGCGATGGCAGCGGCAGCCGATGCCGGCGCTCGTGCGTGAACCAGTCGAGGTCGTCGAGCGTGATCGCCAGCCACGCGGCGATGGCCGCGCTGTGCGGCAACGGCGGCAGGCCGAGCTCGTCGAGCCCCAGCGGGGGCGGGTGCATGCGCGAGGCGCGCAGGATCCAGCGCCGCAGGAACGGCACACCGGAGGCGCGCCGGCCGTCGGAGAACGCGCGCGTCTGCTCGACACGTGCGGCCAGGTCGTCGACCTCCTGGCGTTGCCAGGTGGCGTCGCAGACGCGCGGCAGTTCAGCGATCAACCGGCGCAGCCAGTCCGGCGACGCTCCCAGCGCATGCTCGGCCCGCGCCTGCATGCGAATGCCAAGGTCGACTCGATGCCGTGGGGGTACCCCACAGCCGGGCCCGTACTGCAACCCGTTTCTGCTCGGCGTGTGTGGCCGCGCGCGGATTCTAGGGGCCTAGAGACCGACCCCGTGCGCCATCAACGACGCCGAGACGACGATCAGCACCAGCAGCGCCATCTGCGCCGTCAGCAGCCGCGAGATCAACCTGTGCTCGCGCTCGGTGACTTCCGGCGCGCGGCCGGCCTTCAGCGCCGGGGCCCAGCGGATGAAGCGCACCGTCGGGTAGATCGACAGCAGGCCGACCAGCACGAACAGCGTCAGCTTCAGGTGGAAGAACGGGCTGTGCGCATAGAACGACCAGCCCTTCTCGAAGTGCGCCGCCCGCACGAAGCCGACCACCAGCAGCAGGCCCGCGAAGATGCCGTACCAGCGGTCGGCCAGCGCGATGCGCTTCGCCTCGGCGAACGTCGGCGTGCGGCTGAAGCTGAGCCATTCGAGGAACAGCGTCGCGGCGATGCCGAACGCAGCGATGAAATGCAGGGCGGCGACAAGCGAACTGGCGAGCATGCGGTTCCTCCGGAGGGTTTGTTCTAGCCGTCGAGTTTCTTCTGGAACACCAGCCCGGCGTGCTCGCGCAGCGCGTGGAACTTGATCTTCGGCCAGTTGGCCTCGATCGCGCGCAGCTCGGGCGCGTATTCCACCAGCACCGTCGGTGCATCGACCGCATCGTAGGCCACGCGGTGGTCGTTCGCGTCGATGAAGCGCTTCAGCTCGCGCTCGCCGCCGTCGGCCTCGTCGCAGGTGACCCAGCGCGCGACCTGGAAGCGGCTCGGCTGGATGCGCGCCTTCACGCCGTACTCGTGCTCCAGCCGGTGCGCGACGACTTCGAACTGCAGCTGGCCGACCGCGCCCAGCAGCAGCACCGAGCCGGCGACCGGTCGGAACACCTGGATCGCGCCTTCTTCGCCGAGCTGCTGCAGGCCGGCCTTCAGCTGCTTGGTGCGCAGCGGATCGGCCACCTCGACGCTGCGGAACATTTCGGGCGCGAAGAACGGCAGCCCGGTGTACAGCAGCGATTCGCCTTCGGTCAGCGTGTCGCCGAGCTGCAGCACGCCGTGGTTCGGGATGCCGATGATGTCGCCGGCGAAGGCCTCGTCGAGCAGCTCGCGGCGCTGCGACAGGAAGCTCACCACGGTGTTCGGCCGCAGCTCCTTGCCAGAGCGGCCGACCTTCAGCCGCATGCCGCGCTCGAAGTGGCCGCTGGCCACGCGCACGAACGCGATGCGGTCGCGGTGCGCCGGGTCCATGTTGGCCTGGATCTTGAAGACGACGCCGGTGAACTTCTTCTCGTCCGGCTCGACCAGGCGCTGCGTGGCCTGGCGCGGGCCGGGCGCGGGCGCCAGGTCGACCAGCGCGTCGAGCACCTCGCGCACGCCGAAGTTGTTGACGGCCGAGCCGAAGAACATCGGCGTCTGGTGGCCAGCGAGGAAGGCGGCCTTGTCGAAGGCCGGCGCCGCTTCGCGCACCAGCTCGATCTCGCCGTGCGCCTGCTCGTACTGCATGCCGAAGCGCGTGGCGTAGGCCGGGTTGTCGAGGCCGGCGAGGATCTCGTCGTCGTTGTGGTTGCGGTCTTCGCCGGGGCTGAACACCCGCATCTGCTCCTCGCGCAGGTCCATCACGCCGTGGAACTGCTTGCCCATGCCGACCGGCCAGGTGAACGGCACGACGCCCATGCCGAGTTCGCGCTCGATCTCGTCCATCAGCACCAGCGGGTCCTGCACCTCGCGGTCCATCTTGTTGACGAAGGTGAGGATCGGCGTGTTGCGCGCGCGGCAGACCTGCAGCAGCCGGCGCGTCTGCGGCTCGACGCCGTTGGCCGCGTCGATCACCATCAGCGCGGCATCGACCGCGGTCAGCACGCGGTAGGTGTCTTCGGAGAAGTCCTGGTGGCCCGGGGTGTCGAGCAGGTTGATGACGCAATCGCGGTATTCCATCTGCATCACCGAGCTGGCGACCGAGATGCCGCGCTGCTTCTCGATCTCCATCCAGTCCGAGGTGGCATGCCGCGAGGCCTTGCGCGCCTTCACGCTGCCGGCGATCTGGATCGCGCCGGAGAACAGCAGCAGCTTCTCCGTCAGCGTGGTCTTGCCGGCGTCAGGGTGGGAAATGATGGCGAAGGTGCGGCGGCGGCGCACCTGCGGGGTCAGCTCGGAGGACATGGGCTCGGGGACTCGCGGGAGGGGCGCAGCCTGCTGGCGGCGCGAGAGGCGCATTGTCTCTCATCGACTGGACAAGGTGAGAGTCCGGCGGCAATCAAGTGCTCTGGAGGAATCATTTGTCCATATAACGTGCTCTTCAGGGCACTTTAACTTGCTCGCCACGAGGATCGCGTGCTACCTTGCGGCCCCATGAGCACCCGCAACACGCTTCTTGCCGCACCTCCCCATGCTGTCGAGCAATCGCTCAGGCGCCTGGGAACCGACCTGCGTACCGCCCGCCTGCGCCGCAACTGGACCATCGAGCAGATGGCCGGGAAGATCGGCACTGGCAAACGGGCGGTGGCCGACGCCGAGCATGGCAAGCCATCGGCTTCGATCGCGACCTACGCCGCCATTCTGTGGGCGCTGGACCTGCTGCGCCAGCTCGACGACGTTGCCACGCCCGAGCGTGACGCCGAAGGGCAGACGCTGGCACTGTCGTCGGAGCGCGGGCGTGCCCGGACCAAGACGGGACTGAGCAATGACTTCTGAGTCGTCCGGCGAGTGCTTCGTCTACATCACATTGCCCGGTGCGACCGAGCCGGTGACCTGCGGCCGCTTCGAGCTGAGCGTCAATCGGCACGGCGTCCCCGAGGGGCGCTTCGTTTACGGGCGTAGCTACCTGGCGCGGCAGGACGCGGTGCCCATCGACCCGGTCGACCTCCGGTTGACCGACCGCACCAGCACGACGAACGCGCTGAACGGCGTCTTCGGCGCGCTGCGCGATGCAAGTCCGGATCACTGGGGACGCCGGGTCATCCAGCGCCACCTCGGGCAGGCTCAACCGGGCGAGTTGACCTACCTGTTGCACGCACCCGACGACCGTGCCGGCGCGTTGGGCTTCGGCCTCAACGCGACGCCGCCGGCACCGAAGCGCAGCTTCAACCAGACGCTGGCCCTGGCCGCCTTGCAGGCCACGGCCGATGCGGTCGTCGCCGATGACGAGCGTCCAGTCGATTCGATGACCGAGCAGGTTGTCAACCTGCTGCTGGTCGGAACGTCGATGGGTGGCGCGCGCCCGAAAGCGGTGGTGGAGGACGAGGCTGGGCTGTGGGTCGCGAAGTTCAACCTGGCGACCGATGCCTGGAACAGTGCTCGCGTCGAGCATGCGATGCTGATGCTGGCACGGCGCTGCGGCCTGACGACGGCCGACAGCCGCGTCGTCGAGGTTGGCGGGCGCGATGTGCTGCTGGTCCGCCGTTTCGACCGCGAAAAGGTGCCGGATGGCTACCTGCGCGCGCGCATGGTCAGCGCGTTGACGATGCTGCGCGCCGAGGACACCTTCCAGTCGCGCGACCGCTGGTCGTACGTGCAACTGGCTGAAGAGTTGCGGCGGGCCTGCAGCGAGCCGCGGGCGAATGCGGCCGAGCTGTTCCGGCGCATGTGCTTCAACGCGCTCATTTCCAACACCGACGACCACCCCCGCAACCACGCGTTGATCGCCAGGGGGCGCGACTGGCAGCTGTCGCCTGCTTACGATCTGACGCCGGCCGTGCCGGTCCGCATCGAGCGGCGCGATCTGGCGATGGCCTGCGGCGATGCGGGCCGATTCGCGAATGCCGGCAATCTGATGTCGCAGCACATGCGCTTCCTGCTGCAGCGAGACGAGGCGCAGCACCTGATCGACGAGATGGAGGCGCAGGTGCGCAGCACCTGGTTTGCAACGGCCCGCGAAGCCGGCGTCTCGCCGGCCGATTGCAACCGCATTGCCGGCGCGTTCGCGTATGAAAGCTTCCGTCAAACGCCGTCGCCGGCGCTCTGACGCCTGGCCCTCGCACCTGCGCCTCCCCTGCCAAACTGCTCGACTCGTTTGTCGACGCTGGCCGCGTCCGGGGCCAGGAACACCGCCGCCTGCCTGTCAGGGGCTGAAGTACCGGCCCGGTGTCGTACCGAACTGGCGGCGGAACATCGCGATGAACGCACTCAGGTTGTCGTAGCCCAGGTCGAGCGCGACGTTCGTCACCGGCGTGCCGGCGGCCAGCAGCTCGAGCGCCCGCATCAGCCGCGCACGCTGTCGCCATGCACTGAAATGGAAGCCGGTCTCGGCGACGAAGCGGCGTGTCAGCGTGCGCTGCGCGATGCCGGCCCACGCGGCCCAGTCGTCGAGCGAGCGCGCATCGGCCGGGTCATCGCCGATCGCCCGGGCGATGCGCAACAGGCGTGCGTCGCTGGGCAGCGGCAGGCCGAAGGATTCGTGCGGCAGCTCGTGCAGCTCGTCGCGGATCACCTCGGCAAGGCGCATCCTCGGCGCATCGAGCGGGCTGCCGTCCCAGCCTGCCGCTCGGTGCACCGCTTCGCGCAGCAGCCCCGAGGTGCGCATCGTGCACGGCATGGTGGGCAGGTCCGCGCAGAAGGATTCGGCCAGGTACACGCTCCACCCGGCGAACGCGCCATGCGAGCGCAGCGAGTGCTTGTGGTGCGGCGGCACCCACACCGCGTGGATGGCGGGGACGACCCACTGGCCGCCTTCGGTGCCGACCGTCAGCAGCCCGCGCTTCGCACCGAACAACTGGCCCCGCGCATGCGCATGCGGCGCGGTGACGCGCGGGTCGGCGCCTTCGACCTCGACGGCGAGCAGCGCGGGGCCGTCGGCCGAATCGAGCAGCGACGACACGAGCAGGGGCGAGGTCATGGCGGCGATGCGGTAGTGATTGACCGGACTACCGTAGCGCAGCCAGAAGAGGCTGTCCAGAATCGTGGCTTACACCCACTGACCCCGGAGAGAACCGATGCGAGCCGACGACGTATTGCCAGACCATGCCGACCAGGGCGACTTCAACGGCATGACGGTCCGCAAGGGCACGATTGCCGCCTTCCTCGCGAACGCGACGGTGTGGAGCGACCCTGCGTCGAGCGCCGCGCAGCGCGATGCGGCCGCGGCGCACATCGCCGAGGCCCTGCCGGCGCTGCGCGCCGTCGGGTTGTTCGATGTGCTGGAAGTGCGCGACCCGGCGCTGCGGGACTGGCTGGCCGCAACCCGTTGACGGGCCGCCCCGGAGCGAGGCCTATGGCGCGACCGTCACGAACACCGGGTTCGAATAGAACCACAGGCTGCCGTAGTTGCGGTCGTTGATCGCGTTGACGCGGGCCGCGTTGTCGGCACCGGTGGTCTGCGGGTCGGCCAGCGGTTCGCCGTTGGCGGTCAGCCCGGCCACGTCCGGGGCCAGGTTGGTGCCGCGCAGGCGGAAGTACTGGCTCTTCTTCGCCTCGACCTGCAGGCTGACCGAGAAGTAGCCGTCGGCCTCGAGCTTCCAGTCGGCCGCGGTGAAGCGGCGCAGCACCTGGGTCGAGGCGTTCGTCGCCACCGCATAGGCGGGCGTGCCCGGCAGCGCCTTGCCGGTCACGTCGCCGACGATCAGGTCGACGTGGTCGACGACCGGCTTCATGTTGCCCGGCGTGCCGCTGTCCACCGGCTTCTGGTAGTTGTTCAGCGCGGGGCTCTTGAACCTGATCGTGACCGTCACGCGCTCGCCGGCGGGCACCTTGATCTCCTGGCCCATGAAGCCCTTGCCGGTCGACCCGCCGATGCGGAAATCCAGCGCGTCGATCAGGTCGCCGAACACGCCGAACATGCGGCCGTCGCGCAGGCTCTTCGTCAGCCCGCCGATGCCGGCCTGGCCGTCGGCCACCCAGACGTGGTTCTTCGAATACTCGCCCGGGTAGTAGCCGCTGCTGTTGCTGGCCGCGTCGATCTCGAAGTGCGAATCGGAGTCGGCGATGTTCCAGATGCGCCGGCCTTCGCCGAGCAGCGCATCCCAGGTACCGCCCAGCCGGGCCACGAGGGCGTCGACGCCGCCGTAGGTGCGGTTCGGCGCGTTCTCGGGCACGTAGGCCGAGGTGTAGCCGCCGCGGTTCGGCTCCATCTGGTTGCCGACCATGCCTTCGATCATGAACACGATGTCCGGTGCCAGGTCGTTCATCTGGCGCAGGTCGCTGACCGTGTACTTGCCGGGGTTGCGCGACGGGTGGTTGAGGGTCGCGAAGCTGGTCGTCGGGTAGTTCGTCTTCAGCCACGAGATGGCCTGCAGCGCGTCCGCGGCCGTGCTGTTGAAGCGCTGCGGGTACTTCGCCTTCCAGACGGCCACGTCGGCGGGATCGAACTGGGATTCCGCCAGCGTCGTGAACGCGTACTGGAATTCCTTCGCGCCGCCGGTCGACGCCTGCAGCGTCGGGGCGCCTTCGAACAACGCGATGCCCAGGTGGTCATGGGTGGGCATGTCCCATTCGAAGCCCGAGAAGATCAGCTTGTCGGCGTAGGTGCCGCCGGCTTGCAGCGCCTTGACGCGCGGGATCTCGTGCGACGCCATGCCGTACGCGAACGGAACCGGCGTGGCGAGCAGCGTGCCGTCGTTGTCGTACTTGGACGAACGCAGGTGGTTGGTCAGCGCCATCCAGTCCAGCTTGTAGGTGGCGAAGGCCTTGTTCAGCACGAAGTCCAGCGTCTGCGTCGTGCGCGAATCGTCGGATTGCACGGTGTGCACGTGCAGGTCGCCGGCCGTCCACTTGCCGGCCGGCTCGTTGATGGCGCTGTTGCCGCTGTCGCCATCTCCGCCGCAGGCGTAGATCAGGGAGAGGCTTCCCAACAACAACGACAGAAGCTTGATCCGATGGGACATGGACACGATGGGTTCCTTCGCGAAAAGGGATGGATCCTAGGAAGCCCTCGTGACACCTCGGTGACCCGCTGTTGCGCGCGCGCGATCATCGAACTGTCACGGCAACTGCACATGGCATCCCTAGAGTGGGCCGCCTCCCGATGCCGATGAGAGCCGTTGATGAAGAAGTCCCCCTCGATCCAGCGCCGCCGCCTGCTCAAGATGAGCCTTGCGTCCGCGTCCACCGTCGCCGCAGGCGGCCTGCTGGCCGCTTGCGGCGGCGGCGACGATGACGCTGCGCCCGCGTCGACGCAGATTTCCAGCTTTGCGCTGGCGGTGCTGCCCGACACCCAGTTCTATTCGCGCTACGCCACGTCCACCGAGAGCAGCCAGTACGAGCGCCACTACGGCAGCGAGCCGTACTACGCGCAGACCCGGTGGATCGCCGACAACGCGCAACGCCTGAACATCCCCTTCGTCATCCACCTGGGCGACGTGGTGGACCAGGTCGGCAAGCCCGAGCAATGGAAGGTGGCCGACACCGCGATGCAGGTGCTGGAAGTGGCCAAGGTGCCGTACTCGATCCTGGCGGGCAACCACGACGTGCTGAACGACGTCGACTACGACGCGAGCCCGGCGACCGGCACCGACACCCAGCGCGTGCTGGCCAACGAACCGTACCTGCAATGGTTCGGCGCGAAGCGCGCCAGGCGCCAGTCGACCTTCGGCGAGCGCGACGGCACCGGCTTCCACGAGTACCACGTCTTCAAGGCGCAGGAGCAGCAGTTCCTGGTGCTGTCGCTGTCGTGGCGCATCTCGGACGCCGGCATCGCCTGGGCGCGCGGCGTGATCGCGAGCCACCCGACGCTGCCGGTCATCCTGGTCAACCACCAGTTGCTGAACATCGCGCCGGACGCGGTGAGCCCGCTGGAGACCGGCTACGGCCTGATGCTGTGGGAGAAGCTGATCCGCGACAACGACCAGATCTTCATGACGCTCAACGGCCACCACCATGGCGGCGCCCACCTGACCAAGACCAACGACTTCGGCCACGCGGTCGAGGAGATGGTGGTGGACTACCAGATGGCCTACCAGGGCGGCAACGGCCTGATGCGCCTGTACGAGTTCGACCTGACGAACCGGCAGATCAACGTGCTGTCGTTCTCGCCGTGGGTGCCGATGAAGCCGGCGGATACGCTGAATGCCTTCGACCAGGCCGTGCTGGCCGAGCCCAACCACAGCTTCTCCATCGGCATGGATTTCGCGAAGCGCTTCGCCCGCTTCAACCCGGGCTTCGGCACCGGCCCGGCCACGGTGGCGTCGTCGCTCGCGGCGCAGGCGAGGGCCCTGGTCCTGAAGGGCTACGACGAGCCCGCGGCGCCGACCCCGCTGGTGGCCAAGGACACCGACGACTACCCCAAGGTGGCCTCCACCGTCGCGCACTGGCGCTTCTTCGGCGGCGCCGACGGCACGGCGGTGGCGCCGGGAGCGCAGATCGCCGACGTCACCGGCGCCAACCCGCTCAGGCGCGATGCGCTGAACAGCAGCGTGATCGTCGGCGCCGAGGCGGCGGACATCGTGTGGAGCAGCGACCACCATCGCCTGTCGGCGGCGCCGGGCTCGGTGGCCTTCCTGAACACCGACAAGAACACGCCGCGCATGAGCTACTTCCTGACCGACACGACGGCGGCCCTCAATGCGCTCACCTTCACCGCCACCGGCTACACCATCGAAGCCTTCATCAAGATCGACAAAGCCTGGGACAAGTCGAAGCACGCCTGGATGAACATCATGACGCGCGACGGCAAGCGTGGCGACCTGTCCGGCTTCGACGGCGGCGATCCGGAATCCCCGCCGATGCTGTTCGCGATCTCCAGCCTGCGCGAGGTGCAGTGGGAGGTGGTGCCGGACATCGCCGGTGCGCGTGGGGGCGCTGCCAGCTGGTCCGGCGAGATCATCGCCGACACCTGGGTGCACATCGCGATCGTCAACGACCCGGCGACGCACGACACCGTGATGTACGTCGAAGGGGCGCCGGTGCTGCGCAACACCAGCAACGTGCCCGGCCTCGCGACGCTGTCCGCCGGCTCGCCGTGGGTGGTCGGCGCCGGCTCGTGGGACGGCGATCGGGCCGACGGCTTCTTCGGCAAGATCGGTGAAGTGCGCGTGGTGGCCGAGGCGTTGAAGTCAGGCCAGTGGCTGACGGCAAGGCGGGCCTGACGGCGAGGCCCGCCGCCGCCAGCGCATCACAGCCCGCCGAACCAGTTGTAGCCGTGCAGGTCTTCCCAGTAGCCGCTGCTGAACTCGTTGGTGACCGCGATCCCGACCAGGTGCTTCGGGTTCTTGAAGCCGAGCTTGATCGGGATGCGCAGCCGCAGCGGGAAGCCGAACTCGTCGGGCAGCCGGTCCGCGCCGGCAAAGCCGTGCGCGAGCAGCGTCTGCGGATGCATCGCGCTTTCCATGTCGATGCTGGTGTAGTAGCCGTCGACGCAGCGGAAGGCCACATAGCGCGCCGACAGGTCGGCCCCGATGCGCCGCAGGAAGTGCGACAACGGCACGCCGGTCCACTGCCCGACGGCGCTCCAGCCTTCGATGCAGATCAGGCGCGTGATCTCGGTGACGACCGGCAGCGCCCGCAGCTGCGGCAGCGTCCACGCATCGGCGTGCTGCACCCGGCCGCCCACCTCCAGCCGCCAGCTCGCCTCGTCCACCTCGGGCACCGAGGCTTCGGAATAGAACGCGTTGAAGCGGAACGGCTTCGTCAATTGCGCGGCGCTGTATTCGGGCGCGCGCAGGCCGGGCCGCAGCAGCGCGGCCTGGGCGCCGTCGTTGAAGCGCGAGATGCGCCGCAACACCTGCTGCAGGCCGTCGGTGTCGGTCACGTTGCAGCCGGCCAGCAGCGCCGAGGCGCCGCCGGCCGCCGACAGGCGCAGCCAGGCGCGCCGGTCCAGCCGCAGCCCGCGGGCCTGCAGTTCGCGCGACAGCCGCCGCAGCGCGGCGGCTTCGTCGACCGGGGGGCGGTTCATCGCGTCTCCTCTCGCGCCTTGCGGCGCAGGCCCAGCATCGGCAGCAGCAGCTGCGGCGATGCCAGCGCCAGTGCCACATGCCCGACGACGAAACAGGCCAGCGTGGCCATGCCGGCGAAATGGAGGCGGCGCGTCATCTCGTAGCCGCCCAGCAGCGCCGACAGCGCCTGGAACTGCACCGGCTTCCACAGGCTCAGGCCCGAAGCCACTTCCAGCGCCAGCACCACCAGCACGCCGAGGTAGGCCAGCTTCTGGACCGCATTGCGGCCGCCGTCGCCATGGTCGAACGGGTGGCGCACGAAGCGCGCCACGTCGGCCTGGAATCCGGCCCAGCTCACCGACAGGTAGAGCCGGCGCAGCCGGCCGCTGGCCACCAACGTCGTCACGGCCACCAGCCCGTTCGCGACGAACAGCCACATCGCTGCGAAATGCCATTGCAGTGCGCCGGGCAACGAGCCGCCGAGCGTCGCCCAGTCGGGAAACGCCGGCACCCAGAACGGATCGGCAGCGTAGATCTGCCAGCCGCTGGCCAGCAGCGTGAAGAAGCTGGCCGCATGGATCCAGTGGGTCGCACGGACCCAGCGGGGCGGCCGGTCGTTGCCCGGCGTGCTCATCGTGGATCCCGCGCTCAGATCGGCGGAATGAAGCCGTCGCGGCCGACCAGCACGATGCGGGCGGTCACCGGGCCGCCGTCGGTCGGCTGGCCGATCACCATCACCTTGGCGCCGGACACGACCAGTGCCGGCTGGCCCGGCACGAACTGGCCGAACACGGTGGCGTTGTCGAGCAGCACCGCCTGCTTCTTGTCGCCGAAGCGCATCTCCAGCTCGCTGGTGCTGCCCTTCTTGACCAGCTTCGCGACGGTGGCGTTGGTCATCGTGCCCTTGTTGCCGAGGTCCCACGGGAAGTGGCCTTCGTTGAGGCCGCGGGCGCCTTCGGGGAACACCATCACGCCGAGGGCGCGCACCTTGCCGCCGTCAGCGGGGGCCGCGGCGATGCCGAGGTAGCTGTTCTCGCTGACCGCGGCGATGCTGGTCTTCGAGACGTCCATCACCTGGTAGCCGTCGGGCAGCTGCACGGTGGTCACGGTGCCGTTGCGGGCCTTGACGTCGACCTGGTGGTCGCGCACCGCGACGACCTCGCCGCGCAGGTGCACGGTGGGGTCGGCGGCCGAGGCGGTGCCGGCGAGCAGCAGGCCGCCGACGAGGGCGAATGCCGACGCGACGCGCGGCAGCAGGGGGGAAGCAGATCGGAAGGAAAACATGGGAGGGAACTCCTGTGGTCGAGTTCCCGACTGTCCCCGGATCGGCGCCGCGGCGGCATCGGTCGAATGTCCGATGCCGGTCCGGCGTCGTGCGTCAGCTGCCCGCGGCTGACGCGCCGCTCGCCCCCTTCACCCCGCACTGCCAGTCGCCCCCGAGCGCCTTCACCAGGAACACCGAGCCGAGCTGCCGCTGCCCCAGCAGCTGCGCCGCCTGGCGCTCGCTGGCCAGCAGCGACTGCTGCGCGGTGATCACGTCGAAGTAGGTCGACGCGCCGCCTTCGTAGCGGCTGGTCGCCATCTCGAGCACCCGCCGGGCGGAAGCCACCGCGGTCTGCGCCTGCGTGCTCGCACGGTCCAGCGCGGCCAGGCCGGTGATGCCGTCCTCGACCTCCTGCATCGCGGTCAGCACGGTGCGGCGGTAATTGGCCACCGTCAGGTCGTAGCCGGCCTTCGCGAAATCGACGTTCGCGCGCACCCGGCCGCCGTCGAAGATCGACTGCGTCGCCGACACGCCGATCGACCACAGCAGGCTGGGTGCGTTGAACAGAGAACTCAGGTCGCGGCTTTCGTAGCCGACCGACGGCCCGAGCAGCACGCTCGGGTAGAAGGCAGCACTCGCGACGCCGATCTGCGCATTGGCCGCGGCCATCGCGCGCTCGGCCGCCGCCACGTCGGGCCGGCGCTGCAGCACTTCGGACGGCACGCCCAGCGGGATCGCCGGCGGCTCGTAGCGGCGCACCTCGGGCGCCAGCGAGAACAGCGGCGCCGGCGTGCCGGTCAGCGTCGCGATCGCATGCTCGAACTGCGCGCGCTGGCGGCGCAGCACGTCGACCTGCGTCAGCGTGGTGTCGAGCAGCGCCTGCTGCTGCGCGACGTCGAGCCCCGAGGCCGCGCCGAGGTCGCGGCGCGCCGTCACCAGCTCGAGCGAGCGCCGCTGCAGCGCGATCGAGCGCGTCAGCACGTCGAGCTCGGTGTCGAGCGCGCGCAGGCTGAAGTAGTCGACCGCCAGCTCGGCCGTCAGCAGCAGCCGCGTGTTCTCGACATCGGCCGCCGACTGCTCGGCCGACGCGCGTGCGCCTTCGACCGAACGCTGCACGCGGCCGGCCAGGTCGACCTCGTAGCTGGCCGCGAGCGACAGCGTGAAGTCGTTCTGGATCGTCGTGAAGTTGGTCGAGTTGTAGTTGGTCAGCGGCCGGTTGGCCGAGATGCGCTGGCGCGCGTCGCGGGTGTTGAGCGTCAGCTGCGGCAGCTGCGACGACGAACTCGACGCCACCACCGCCCGCGCCTGCGCCAGCCGCGCCGCGGCGGCCGCGAGCGTCGGGCTGCCGCTGAGCGCCTGCTGCGCCAGCGCGTCGAGCTGCGCGTCGCCGAAGCGCTGCCACCACGGGCCCTTCAGCGCGGCGTCGTCCGGCGTCGCCTCGCGCCACGGCGCATCGAGCTGCCAGCTGACCGGCAGGTCGAGCTTCGGCGGCCGGTAGTCGGGACCGGCGGCGCACGCGGAGAGCGCGAGCGCGACCGCGCACAGCGACCCGCGCAGCGTCACAGCGCCCCCTTCGGCGCCGATGCTGCCGCGGCCACCGTCACCTGGTCGCCGTCGGCCAGCGAATCGGACGGGTTCAGCACCAGCCGCTGGTCGGCGGCCAGGCCGTCGAGCACCTCGACCGACTCGCCGTAGTTGCGCCCCAGCGTCACCGCCTTCAGCGTGACGCGGCCGTTGCCGTCGACCACCGCGACGCGCGCGCCCTCGGCGCGGAACAGCAGCGCATTGGTCGGCACCAGCATCGCCTGGCTGGCCGACAGCGGCAGCGCCACCTGCACGTAGGCGCCGGGCAGCAGCGTGCCGTTCGGGTTGGGCAGCGCGATCTCGACCTGCATCGTGCGGGTACCGGTGTCGATCGACGCCGCGGTGCGCGCGACCGTGCCCTTGAAGCTCTGGCCGCGCAGCTCGCCCTGCGTGACGACCACCGGCTGCCCCGGCTTCACCAGCTGCGCCGACGACTGCGGCACGTTCACGTAGACGCGCAGCGGATCGGTCTGCGACAGCGTGAACAGCGGCTTGCCGCTCATGTCGATCAGGTCGCCCACATCGACGTAGCGCCGCGTGATCACGCCGGCGAACGGCGCCACGACGCGCTTGAAGCCTTCGAGCTGTCGTAGCCGCTGCACGTTCGCGTCGGCCGCGGCCAGGTTGGCGCGCGCCTGCGCGGCGCTGCCGCGGCGCTCGTCCAGGTCCTGCTGCGAGACGACGTCTTTCTTGCGCAGGCTTTCCCAGCGCTCGACGGTGCTGGTCGCCAGCTGCAGCCCGGAGGCAGCCTGCTCGCGCGCCGCCACCGCCTGCGACAGCTGCTGGTCGAGCTCGGGCGATTCGATCTCGGCCAGCACCTCGCCCTTCTCGACGCGCGCCCCGATGTCCTTGGTCCAGCGTCGCAGGTAGCCGGCCGCGCGTGCCGCAATGGGCGACTGCACGAAGCCCTGCAGCGTGCCCGGCAGCGCGAGCGTCTGGCCGGCCTCGGCAGTCTTCGGCAGCGTGGTCTTCACGTACTGCTTCGCGCGCTCGGTGGTGCCGGCCTCGAGGGCCTTGGCGTTGCCCATGCGGCTGATCACCGTGCGGCCGGCGCCGAGCGCCAGCAGCACCAGCACGACGACGGTCAGCCAGCGGATGCGGCGGGCCACCTGCTTGCGCTGCAGCGGGTCGGCCAGGTGGATGGCATCGGGCGAATCGTTCGCATCGGCGGCGTGGATGCCCAGGGCGGCGTGGCGCTGCTCGGTCATGGCTCAGGTCTCCTGGAGGTTGGCAGCGGGCGGCAGCGCGGCATCGGGGGCAGGGGCGTGCGCCGTGCGGCGCTGCGCCAGCCGGCGGTGCACGCCGGCGTAGACCACCGGCACGAAGAAGAGGGTCGACACGGTGGCGAACAGCAGCCCGCCGATCACTGCGCGGCCGAGCGGCGCGTTCTGCTCGGCGCCTTCGCCGAGACCGAGCGCCATCGGGATCATGCCGATGATCATCGCGAGCGCCGTCATCAGCACCGGCCGGATCCGCGTCGCGCCGGCTTCGAGCGCGGCCGACAGCGCCGGCACGCCTTCCTGCAGCCGCTGCCGCGCGAACGACACCAGCAGGATGCTGTTCGCGGTGGCCACGCCCATCGTCATGATCGCGCCGGTGAGCGCCGGCACGCTCAGCGTGGTGCCGGTGATGAACAGCATCCACGCGATGCCGGCCAGCGCCGCGGGCAACGCGGCAATGATGATCAGCGCATCGATCCAGCTCTGGAAGTTGACGACGATCAGCAGGTAGACCAGCACGATCGCCATCGCGAGGCCGACGCCCAGCCCGATGAACGAGGCCTGCATCGTCTGCACCTGGCCGCGCAGCACCACCTGGCTGCCGCGCGGCAGCTTCGGCTGCAGCTCGTCGACCAGCTGCTGCACCCGGCCGGCGACGGTCGCGAGGTCGGTGCCCTGCACGCTGACGTAGACGTCGATCGCCGGCAGGATGTTGTAGCGCGACGCGACCGCCAGCTGCCGCCCCGGTGCGGCCTCGACCA
The DNA here is from genome assembly GCF_012275445.1 of Rhizobacter sp. SG703. GTDB lineage: Bacteria > Pseudomonadota > Gammaproteobacteria > Burkholderiales > Burkholderiaceae_C > Rhizobacter. The sequence continues at coordinate 144,034 of NZ_JAAZQK010000008.1, forward strand.
GGTTGCCCAGCAGCTGGGTGCTGCCGGCCGCGCCCGCGGCCGTGCCCGCCGTGGCCCCGCCCACCGCGCCGACCGGCATGTTCAGCAGCGCATCCAGCGAATCGATCTTGTACTGCGGCGTCTGCACCGCGATGCTGTAGACCACGCCGTTCTGCGGGTTCAGCCAGAAGGCCGGCGCCGTCTGCGAACTGCCCGACAGCGAGATCAGCACGTTCTGCCCGACGTTCGACGCGGTCAGCCCGAGCTGCTGCAGCCGCGAGCGGTCCATGGTCAGGTTGAGCGCCGGCAGGTCGTTGCGCTGGTGCACGTGCGCATCGACCGCGCCGGGAATCTGCCGGATCCTGCGCGTCAGCTCGGCGGCCAATGCCGCGTTGGCGGCCAGGTTCTGGCCGGTGAACTGCACGTCGATCGCCGCCGGCAGCCCGAAGTTCAGGATCTGCGTGACGATGTCGGCCGGCTGGAAGAAGAACTCGGTGCCGGGGAAGCGCTTCGGCAGCTCGGCACGCAGCAGGCTGACGAATTCGTCGGTCGGCCGGTGGCCTTCCTTCAGCGACAGCTGCAGCTCGCCGTCGAGCGTGCCGATGGTGCCGGCGTTGCTGTACGACAGGTTGATGCCGCTGTTGGGCACGCCGAGGTTGTCGAGGATGGTCTCCAGCTGGTCGGCCGGGATCATCTCGCGGATGGCGGCTTCGACCTCGTCGGCCAGCCTTGCGGTCTCTTCGATGCGGGTGCCGGTCGGCGCGCGCAGGTGCAGCCGGATCTGGCCGGAGTCGACGCCCGGGAAGAAGTCGCGGCCGAGGAACGGGATCAGCCCGCACGACAGCAGGCAGAAGCCGGAGAACAGCAGCGCAAAGCGCTTGCGCTGCGCCAGCAGCCCGGACAGCGCCAGCGTGTAGACGCGGCGCACGCGCTCGAACTGGCGGTCGAAGGCGCGGTACAGGCGCTGCAGCGCATGGGGCGGCGTGTCCGCGGATGGCGCATGCGACTTCGCCATCAGCAGCATCACCAGCGTCGGCACCAGCGTGCGCGACAGCAGGTACGACGCGATCATCGCGAACACCACCGCCTCGGCCATCGGCACGAACAGGAAGCGCGCGACGCCCGACAGGAAGAACATCGGCACGAACACGATGCAGATGCACAGCGTGGACACGAAGGCCGGCACGCCGATCTCGCCGGCGCCGACCTCGATCGCCTCCAGCAGCGGCGTGCCCAGGTGCAGGTGGCGCTCGATGTTCTCGATCGTCACGATCGCCTGGTCGACCAGGATGCCCACCGACAGCGCGAGCCCGCCCAGCGTCATCAGGTTCAGCGTCTCGCCGAGCATCTGCAGCACCAGGATCGATGCGAGGATCGACAGCGGGATCGTTGCCGCGATGATCAGCGTGCTGCGCCAGTTGCCGAGGAACAGCAGCACCATCGCGGCCGTCAGCAGCGCGGCGATCACCGCTTCGGCGACCACGCCCTTGACGGCCGCCTTCACGAACACCGACTGGTCGAACAACGGCGTCACCTTCACGTCGGCCGGCAGCGTCTGCGCGGCGCGCGGCAGCAGCGCGCGCAGGTTGTCGACGATGTCGAGCGTCGACGCGCCGCCGTTCTTCAGCACCGACAGCAGCACGCCGCGCGCGCCGTCCTGGCGAACGATGTTGGTCTGCGGCGAGAAGCCGTCGCGCACCGACGCGACGTCGCGCAGGTAGGTGGTGGCGCCGGTGTTGCCGCTGAGGGTGGTGCGCACCGGCAGGTCGCCCAGTCCGGCGATCGCGTCGGGCGAGCCGTTCATCTTGACGGTGTACTCGGTGGCGCCGAACTTCGCGGTGCCCGACGGCAGGATCAGGTTCTGCAGGTTCACCGCATTGACCACGTCGGCCGGCGACAGCCCGCGCGCCTGCAGCGCCGCGGTGTCGAGGTCGACCGAGATCAGCCGGTTCTTGCCGCCGTACGGAAAGGGCACGGCCACGCCGGGGATCGTGATCAGCTGCGGGCGCAGCTGGTTGACGGCGGCGTCGAACACCGCCTGCTCGGGCAGCGTCGGGCTCGACAGCGCGAGCTGGATCACCGGGATGCTGGAGGCCGAGTACTTGATGACCAGCGGCGGCGTGATGCCCGGCGGCAGCTGGCGCACCTGGGTCTGCATCGACGCGACCACCTGCGCGATCGCGGTCTGGATGTTGGCGGTCGGCTGGAAGAAGACCTTGATGACCGCGATGCCGGCGAGCGATTGCGACTCGATGTGCTCGATGTCGCTGACGGTGGTGGTGAGCCCGCGCTCGCTCTGGGCCGAGATGCGCTGGCCCATCTCCTGCGCCGACAGCCCACCGTAGTTCCAGATGATGCTGATCACCGGAATGTTGATTTCCGGGAAGATGTCGGTCGCCATGTTGCGCAGCGCGAACGGCGTGGCCAGCACGATCAGCAAGGCCATCACGATGAACGTGTAGGGGCGACGCAGCGCCAGCTGGACCATCGACATCGATCAGGACTCCTGCGTGCGCCCCATCGCGCAGCCGACGATGATATTCAGATCGCGTTGCCGGCGTGTTGCTGATTCGGCCGATCGATCCTCGTTGCCGATGCGCCGACACCCAACACCCCTGCGCGCGGCGTGGCGGTCAGCGCGGCGTAAGCTGCCTGGCGCGGCGGCTCAAGGAGTGGCGAGAGTGGCAAGGACGCGCACCGGGCGAGGGATCATGGCACTGGCATGGGGCGCGTGGGCGCTGTCCGTGCAGGCTGCCGAGGCGCCGCTTCCGGCACCGGGCAACGTCGCCGGCGTGCCGAGTTGCGTGAGCGCCGACTGGATCCAGTTCGGGCGCGATGACCAGAGCGCGCTGCTCGACGACACCGACCGCCGCACGGTGCTCGCCGAGATGCACCGGCTCTACCCGGTGATCGAGCACGACGGGCTACCGGTGTCGCGCATCGTGCTGTGGCGGCGTGGCAGCGGCCAGTTGCTCTTCATCGCCGCGATGGACAACCCGCGCCAGGCCGGCGAGTCCTGCTTCATTGCGACGGTGTCGGCGGCGCGCTTCAGCATGACGGTGCCGTTGCTGCGCAAGTACCTGCCGCAGGAAGCCGCGCCGCCCTGATCAGCCGCCGGCGCGCTTCGCGGTGTGGCCGGCCTTCTTCAGCCGCTCGACCACGGTGTCGATGTGGTCGCCCTGCAGTTCGATCACGCCGTCTTTCACGGTGCCGCCGACGCCGCAGGCCGCCTTCAGCTCGCGCGCCATCTGGTTCAACGCGTCGTCGTCGAGCAGCAGGCCCTTGACCAGCGTGACGCCCTTGCCCTTGCGGCCCTTGGTCTCGCGCGACACCCGCACGATGCCGTCGCCCTGCGGCAGCGCCTTCTGCGCCTTGCAGATGCATCGCGCGATCGGCTGGCGGCAGTCGGGGCAGGTGCGGCCGGTGTCGGTCGAATAGACCAGCGACGACAGGCCGGCGAGGCCGGACACGCTTTTCTTCGTCATGGGGATCCTTTCGGGCGGCCATGCTAACGCCCGGGGTGCGACGTATCCTGGCGCGACCCCCCGACCAGGAGACGCCCATGAGCCGCCCACCCCTCAGCCGCTATCCGGTGCCCGACATCGCCGGCCTGCCCGACGACATTCGCTCGCGCATCCTCGAGGTGCAGCAGAAGGCCGGCTTCGTGCCGAACGTGTTCCTCGGCTTCGCGCACCGGCCCGACGAGGCGAGGGCCTTCTTCGCGTACCACGACGCGCTGCTGCTGAAGGAAGGCGGGCACCTGACGAAGGGCGAGCGCGAGATGATCATCGTCGCGACCTCGGGGGCGAACAACTGCCTGTACTGCGTGGTCGCGCACGGCGCGATCCTGCGGGTCTACGAGAAGCAGCCACAGGTCGCCGACCAGGTCGCTGTCAATTACCTGAAGGCCGACATCACGCCGCGGCAGAAGGCGATGCTCGGCTTCGCGATGAAGGTCTGCAACGACGCGGCGAACATCGTCGACGCGGACTTCGAGGCGCTGCACGCGCACGGCTTCGACGACGAGGACATCTGGGACATCGGCGCGATCACCGCGTTGTTCGGCTTGAGCAACCGGATGGCGAACCTGATGAGCCTGCGGCCGAATGATGAGTTCTACCTGATGGGAAGGGTGCCGCGGGAGAAGAAGGCGTAAGCAGCGCCGGCGTAGCAGGTGGTCATCACACAACGCGCGGCACGCGCGATGTCCTACCACGAATATCTTCATCGCCAGAGTTGAATCCACATATTCGGCTCATACCGCCATCTGGTTTATAGATATCCTCAAGAAAGAGGAGTCCACATGGCATGTCGACTCGGCCTATCCTCTTGAATAGACTCGCTCATCTGCGAGCCAACTGAAATATCGTTGGCTACTGATGACGAAAATCGAGCGTCGGTTCTCGATATTTTTCAAACGAGGAAATCATGGAAGAATTGTCATTGGCTGAAATTGATGAAGTGAGTGGTGCGCTCGGTCTCCGAGATGTTGTGGTAATCATCAAAGCTGCATACCAGACGGTTAAAGGAGGCCTGAACGGAGCCCAAAATGTCATGCAATTCACTGGCCAAGACATGTTTCTTGACGCCTTGAACGGCGGAAACCTGGGCGCCTAATTCTCTACAGTCCGGCCGCTGCCCGTAGGTGGCCGGACAAACAATCACGGGGGACACAAGTGTCGACTTTTCCGAAAGCACTCCTGGGCTGGACAAGAGAGAATCCGTGGTTATTTTCACTGTTGGCAGCCATCGCCGCCATTCTGCCCCCGTTCGTCCTGCTGGCATTACTGAGAAATAGCATACCCTCAGCAGAAACAGAGCCCTACAACCCGATCATTGATGGCATTGCGGCTTTGATCATCGCGCCACTCTTCGAATCAGCCATATTGGTTCCAATGATGGTGATAGCAGAGAGAATAATCCAAGGCAGAGTTGGTCCTTCCCTTCTATGTGCTTCGGTATGGGCGGCATTGCATGGAATGATAGTTCCGCTCCAGGCAGTTGTGGCGTTCTGGGCATTTCTGATATTCAGTCTCACGCTTCTTCACTGGCGCGAAAGATTGCCGCACTCATACTACTGGGTCCTGGTTTTGACTCATTTCTTTGCCAACCTGCCTTCAACGATTGTTCTTGCATTCGATATTGCCCAATCCTGAGGGCATGGACTGACAATTGGAAAAGAGGTATTGATGTACTTAATTGAAGCTATCTTAGCTTGGGCCACCATGGGCGTCGTGGCCCTGCCGGTTGTTTTTTGTGCGCGAAGACATTTCCGCTGGCTCGCAAACGAAGAACTGATGTAGCGACGCATCGAAGGGTCATCGTCATCTTGATGGCGATTGCAATTGAACACGGGGCGAAGCTAGGTTGATCTCGTGATGATTTGAATCTGCGTGTCCACATGAAGAATCATCGCAAGCGGTCAGCCCTTTTTCCAACAGCACAGCCATCACCGCACCTCGAGCCTTCCCCATGACGCTCCCGCTGTTCAGAGAGCAAGCCTTGCAGCACGCCGCCGCCCGCGGCTTCGGCGACATCCTGCTCACCCGACCACCCTCGTTCGCGCTGCTGACTGGCCTCTTCACGTCGCTCGCGATCGCCATCGTCCTGTTCTTCTCGTTCTTCAGCTACACCCGCAAGGCCCAGGTGTCCGGCGTGATCCTGCCGAGCGCCGGCGTGATCCGCGTCGTGTCGTCGCAATCGGGCCTGGTTGCCGAGCGCCGCGTGGTGGACGGGCAATCCGTGAAGGCGGGCGACGTGCTCTTCGTGCTGCGCAGCGAGCACGCCACCGCGACGCAAGGCAACGCCGAGCAAACGGTGTCCGACCTGTTGCGATCCCGTCGCGACAGCTTCGAGGCCGACGCCCTTCAGCAGTCGCGCCAGTCCACGCAACGCAGGCAAGCGACGGAACACCGTGCACGCGACCTCGCCGACGAGATCAAGCGAGTCGATGGACAGCGGACACTTCAGGCCCGCCGCGTCGCGCTCGCCGATGAATCGGTCCGCCGCTATACCGATCTGCAGGCCGCCCACTTCATCTCCGCCGCGCAGTTGCAAGACCGCTTGGCCGAACTGCTCGACCAGCGGCAACGCCTCGGCGATCTCGAGCGTGCCGCGGCCTCGGCCGCGCGCGAGCTCGCAAGCAGCCAGGCCGAGCTTCGCGACCTCGTCGTTCAGGGCGAGCGCGACCAGCAGGCGGCGCGCCGCAACATGGCGGCCGTCGAACAGGAGCTCATTGAGAACGAAGCGCGACGCCAGATCTGGGTGCGTGCGCCGCACGATGGCATCGTCGCCGCCATCGCAGCAGAGCCGGGACACACCGTGGCACCGAACCAGGCCTTGGCCATCGTGTTGCCGGACGACGGTCTGCTCGAAGCCGAGCTCTACGCACCTTCGCGCGCCGCCGGATTCATCCAGGCCGGCATGACCGTCATGCTGCGCTACCAGGCCTTCTCCTACCAGAAGTTCGGGCAGCACGGGGGTCGCGTGCGAGAGGTGTCCCGCATCGCGATGCGCCCTGAGGATTTACCGTTTCCCGGCGTCGTCGCGTCCGCGGGCTCGACGTCGGAGCCGCTCTATCGCATCCGCGTCAGCCTCGACCGGCAAGACATCCAGGCCTATGGAATCGCACAGCCGCTCAAATCGGGCATGGTGCTGGAGGCGAGCGTGCTGCTCGAACAGCGCCGGCTCCATGAGTGGATCCTCGAGCCGCTGTACAGCATCACGGGCCGAGCCTGAAGTACCTGACGTATGGAGTTCCGCCGGCCAGACTTCGCCTTCTGGCGCACGCAGCGCCTGCCCGTGATCCTGCAGACCGAGGCGGCCGAATGCGGTCTCGCCTGCCTCGCGATGGTGGCCTGCTTCCACGGTCATCGGATCGATCTGCCGCACATGCGCAGGCGCTTCCCGGTATCGCTGAAAGGCGCCACGCTGAAGAGCCTCATCACGATCGCGCGCGGCCTGCAATTGCACACACGCCCGCTGAAGCTGGCGTTGGAGCGCATCGGGGACTTGAAGCTGCCCTGCGTCCTGCACTGGGACATGAACCACTTCGTGGTGCTGAAGGCCGCGACGGCAGGTCATGCGACCCTGCACGACCCGGCGGTCGGCGAGCGGCGCCTGTCGCTGGAGCAACTGGGCAGGCACTTCACCGGCGTCGCACTGGAAGCCTCGCCCGATGCGCAGTTCACGAAGAAGGAAGAGCGCCAGCAGATCAGCCTGCGCTCGTTGATGGGCCGGGTGAGCGGCCTGCGGGCCGGGCTGCTGCAGTTGCTGCTGCTCGGCTCGGCGCTGCAGGTCTGCGCGCTCACCGCGCCGTTCTACCTGCAATGGGTCATCGACGAGGCCGTGGTGTCGGCTGACCGCGACCTGGTGACCGTTCTCGGCATCGGCTTCCTGTTGCTGGCGCTGGTGCAGGGCTCGCTGTCGGGCGTGCGCTCCTGGGTCACCACCGTGCTCGCGACGAACCTCAACTTCCAATGGCTCGGCCATGCATTCGGGCACCTGATGAAGCTGCCACTGGCTTGGTTCGAGAAGCGGCACCTGGGCGACATCGTCTCGCGCTTCGGTTCGATCCAGGCGATCCAGCGCAGCTTGACCACCCAGTTCGTCGAAGGTGTCATCGACGGCGTGCTGGTGCTGGGCACGCTGGTCGTGATGTGCCTCTACAGCCTGCGCCTCACGCTGGTGGCCGGCGCGGCCGTGCTGCTCTATGCGTTGCTGCGCTGGGCGCTCTTGCGCTCGATGCGCGAAGCCACCGCAGAGCAGATCATCCATGCCGCCCGGCAGCAAAGCCACTTCATCGAATCGACGCGCGGCGTGCAGAGCCTGCGCCTGTTCAATCGTGTCGAGGTGCGCCGAATCGGCTACATGAACGCGCTGGCCGACCAGTTCAATGCCGACCTGCGGATCGCGCGGCTGAGCGTCTCGTACCAGACGGCCAACACGCTGCTGTTCGGCGCCGAGCGCGTGATCGTCGTCTGGCTGGCGGCGCTGGCGGTGCTGGACACGCGCTTCTCGGTCGGAATGCTGTTCGCCTTCATCAGCTACAAGGATCAATTCACGCAGCGCATGGCCGCGTTGATCGACAAGCTCTTCGAGCTGCGCATGCTGCGCCTTCACGGCGAGCGCGTGGCCGACATCGTGCTGACGCCGCCCGAGGATGAATCGCAGGATGTCGAGGTCGACCCCAGGCACGTGCAACCGGAGATCGAGTTGAAGGGCCTGTCGTTCCGCCATGCCGACGGCGAGCCGTGGGTACTCGAAGACGTGTCGCTGAAGATCCCCGCCGGGCAGTGCCTCGCGATCACCGGGCCCTCGGGCTGCGGCAAGACGACGCTCGTCAAGCTGATGCTGGGCCTGCTCGAGCCGACGGCCGGCGACGTGCTGGTCGGCGGCGTCAAGCTGAAGCAGTTGGGGCTGCGCAACTTGCGCGAGATGGTGGCCACCGTGATGCAGGACGACCAGCTCTTCGCCGGATCGATTGCCGACAACATCAGCCTCTTCGACCCGTCACCGGCCCCCGAGCGGGTCGAGGCCTGCGCCCGGCTTGCATCGATCCACGACGAGGTCAGCGCGATGCCGATGCGCTTTCACACGCTCGTCGGCGACAGCGGCTGTGGCCTGTCGGGCGGACAGGAGCAGCGCCTGCTGCTGGCGCGGGCGCTCTACAAGAACCCGAAGATCCTGGTGCTGGACGAGGCGACCAGCCACCTCGATGTGTGGAACGAGCGGCAGGTCAATGCATCGATCAGGCAGCTCGCGCTGACGCGCATCATCGTGGCCCACCGCCCGGAAACCATCGCGATGGCCGAGCGCGTGGTCGTGTTGCAGCGTGGACGCATCGCGCAAGACCTCGACCCGCCGGCGCTGCTGCGCGGCGTGCTCTGAGGGCTACGGCAGCAGCAAGCCTTCAGCGACCCATTGCTGGATCGTGCCGACCACGCGTGCCGCATCGCCCGCCATCGCGCACAGCACGATGAAATCCTCGCCCCGCATCGCTGCCGCCAGCAGCTGCGCCTCCAGCGCGTTGGCCGCCGTCCGCCAGCGCGTCTCCAGCATCGGCCGCCAGACGATCAGCGGATGCTCGCCCGCCTCGGGCTCCTCCAGCTCAGGCTCATCCTCGCCCTGCAGCGCGCGCCAGGCCGGCTCCACCTGCCAGTCGAGGGTCAGCACCTGCACGCTCGGGTGAAAGCGCAACACGCGCTGCGGCCAGCCATCGGCCGGCAACGCGGCCAGTTCCTGCGGCGTCATCGGCACCGCATCGGCCGCGTCGAAGGCCTCGCGCAGCGCCCACTCCATGCGCGCCAGGTCGACGAAGGCCGGGTGCGGCACCAGCGCCGGATGCGCGGCCATGAACTCCGCCAGCCGGTGCCCGAACCAGCGGATCGACGGATGCCGCGACGGGTGGGCCTGCAGGTAGGCTTCGGCCAGCGCGTCGAAGGCCTCGTCGCCCATCGCGCGCGGCAGCACGCCGTGGTTGTCGCGCAGCGCCGCGATCAACCGGGCGCGGTAGGCGTTCTGGTAGATGCGCAGCAGCGGCTCGCGCTGCGTGGGCTCGCGCAGCAGGCCAGGGCCGGCCGGTGCACCGAGCATCGCGGCGTGCAAGGCGCGCTGCTGGTCCGCCAGCGGCGTTGCGTCGGCATCGGCCCTCATGCGGCAACCGCTTCGTTCAGTGCTGCCGCTTCCACGGCCCGCGCCTGGTCCAGCTCGGCCACCAGCTCCGCCAGCGGCGGGATGTGGTCGTCGCGCTCGATCATCGCCGGCACGCGGCCCAGGCGCCGCACCGTGTAGCCATAGAGATCCCACACCGCTGCGCAGACCGGGTGGTCGTGCGTGTCGATCAGGTAATCGCCATGGTCCTCGTGCCCGGCCAGGTGAATCTGACGCACCCGCTCGCGCGGCATCGCGTCGATGAAGCGGCGTGCGTCGAAGCCATGGTTCACGCTGCTGACGTGCACGTTGTTGACGTCCAGCAGCAGCTCGCAATCGGCCCGCTGCAGCAGCTCGGCGATGAACTCCCATTCGCTCATCTCGTCGGCCGCGAAGCTCACATAGCTCGACACGTTCTCCAGCACCAGCCGCCGGCCGAGCAGGTCCTGCACCTGGCGCACGCGCGGCACCAGGTGGCGCAGCGCCGCCTCGGTGTACGGCATCGGCATCAGGTCGTGCAGGTTGTGGTGGTCGACGCCGGTCCAGCACAGGTGGTCGGACACCCACGCCGGCTCGATGCGCTGCGCCAGCGCCTTCAGGTCGCGCAGGTAGCCGGCGTTCAGCGGGTCGGCGCTGCCGATCGACAGCGACACGCCGTGCATCGCCATCGGGTGGTCGCGGCGGATGCGGTCGAGGTGGTGCAGCGGCTTGCCGCCGGGCACCATGTAGTTCTCGGAGATCACTTCCAGCCAGTCGACGCGCCGTCGCAACGACGCATCGCCGTCGCAGAAATCGCGGTAGTGCTCGGTGCGCAGACCGAGCCCGAAGCCGTGCAGCGAAGCGTTCATGGAGGTGGCCACCGAATGAAAAGAGGCCGGCACGGGAGCAGGGCCCGCCGTGCCGGAAGCGTTTTTACTTCAGCACGGTGCCGCCGGCGCTGGTGCACTCCGCGGCGGTCTTCTTGCCGACCCAGCCCTGGCCCTTGCAGCCGTTCTGGCCCTTGCATTCGCTCTTCGCGGTCTTGCAGTCGGACGTGCCCTTGCAGCTGTTGACGCCGGCGCACTTGACGCTGCCTTCGTCGGCGGCTTGGACGCTGGTGGCAACGGTGCCCAGCGAGAACAGGGCGGCAGCGGTGGTGGCCAGGGCGAGGCCGGACTTCAGGTTCAGCATGATCGATTCCTTCAGGTTGGTATGGGGGTGCAGCCGAGGGTGAATCCCACGCGCTGGCGGGACTCTGTCGGCGGCGGGCCGGAGTCCTTACACAACCTTGTTCGCAAGCCGTTCGTTTCTGTCCGTCTTGACGGACGGCATATGAACTTCGGATGGAGCCGGGCACGTCGATCCGGCGACTCAGGGGGCCTTCGGCAAATCCATTGCAACAGGAGTCCGCTGCATGCCAAACGACATCACTCCCATCAAAAACCGATCCGCCCTGAGCACCTTCGTTCAGGGCGTGTCGCGGGCGCCGATCTGCCTGCACTCCCGCCCCCATGTTCCGTGTGAGCAGCCTCCGGTCATTGAAAACGCTCGCGAAAGAGCCAAACGCCAATCTCGTCACTGTTCACAACAATTTCATGAGGTCGTCCGGCAAGCAGTTGACCGACGACGAAGCATCGCAACTGAAGGATGCCTCTCCGGTCAGCCAGGTCATGCATGACCGCGTGGTGGACCGCCTCATCGACCGCTACGAGCGGCTGGACGATCAGGGCCCGCAGGACTGGGTGAAGGTCTGACCGACCTGCCGCGCCGATGTCCCCGGATTGGCATCCTGGCTACTTCAGCACCTCGGCCATCGCCACCGCCGTCGCCTCGACGTTGCCCGAGTTCAACCCGGCCACGCACATGCGCCCCGAGCGCACCAGGTACACCGCGTGCTCCTCGCGCAGGCGGTCGCACTGCTCGGCGCTGAGCCCGGTGTAGCTGAACATCCCGCGCTGGCTCAGGAAGTAGCCGAAGTCGCGGCCCGGCAGCTTCGCGCTCAGCACCGCATGCAGCTTCTCGCGCATCGCCTTGATGCGCGCGCGCATCGCGTCGAGCTCGGCGGCCCACTGCGCGTACAGCGCCGGCGTCTGCAGCACCCGCGCGACGATCTGGCCGCCGTGCGTCGGCGGGCTGCTGTAGTTCTTGCGGATCGTCGCCTTCATCTGGCCGAGCACCAGCGCGGCCTCGGCCGCGTTCGGGCACACCACGCTCAGGCCGCCGCAGCGCTCGCCATACAGCGAGAAGCTCTTCGAGAACGAACTCGCGACGAAGAAGCTCAAGCCCGCATCGGCCAGCGCGCGGATCGCGAACGCGTCCTGCGCAATGCCGTCGCCGAAGCCCTGGTACGCGATGTCCACGTACGGAATCAGCTGGCGCCGCGCCAGCACCGGGATCAGCTCGGCCCATTGCGCCGCGCTCAGGTCGACACCGGTCGGGTTGTGGCAGCAGGCGTGCAGCAGCACGATGCTCTTCTCCGGCAGCACCGACAACGCGGCCAGCATCTCGGGGAAGCGCACGCCGCCGGTGGCCGCGTCGTAGTACGGGTAGGTGCTGACGGCGAATCCGGCACCTTCGAACATCGCGCGGTGGTTGTCCCAGGTCGGGTCGCTGACCCACACGTTGGAATTCGGGAAGTAGCGCTTCAGGAAATCGCCACCCACCTTCAGCCCGCCGGAGCCGCCGAGCGTCTGGATGGTCGCGACCCGGCCGCTGGTCACCGCCTCGTGCGTGGCGCCGAACAGCAGGTGCTGCACCGCCTGCCGGTAGTTGGCCGCGCCTTCCATCGGCTGGTAGGGGCGCGCGCCAATCGTCTGCAGCATCGCCGATTCGGCCTCGCGCACCGCGCGCATCACCGGCAGCCGGCCGTCGTCGTCGAAGTAGATGCCGATGCTCAGGTTGATCTTGTGCGGCCGGGGGTCGCGGCCGAAGGCCTCGTTGAGGGTCAGGATGGGATCGCCCGCGTAGGCGTCGACGTGCTCGAACATGATGCTGCCTTGGGTGGAGAAGTCGGTGTCGGATGCAAATTATCGGCGACGGCCTTCAGCCCCCGGCCGACGCGGCCGATATCCCTCGGGCGAGGCGCCGCCGATGTCCGGCCGGCGTCCGCGCCGTCCCGGCGCAGGACCAGACAAGCGAGTTCCCCCGAGTGACTGTCAGATCGATCCGCAACAAGGCGCACTGGGCCGCCTACCTCACCGTGGTGACGTTGGCGGCCGGCATCTTCGCGGTCGCCTGGTCGGCCCGCCAGGACCGGCTGTGGGGCGACATGCGGGACGCCGCGCACGAGGCGGCGCGCGAGGTCGGGTTGTCGACGCGCTCGGCGCGCAACAGCGTCTTCATGCTGCAGGGCGTCGCGAACGGCCTGTTCCAGCAGCAGGGGCTCGCGCTGTCGAAGGAGCACCAGGCGGCGCTCGCCGAACGGCTGGACCTGCCGGGCACCACCGTGCTGCTGCCGACGACGCGCGCTGCGCACCACACCGCGCGCGCGTCCGTCAACAACCATTCCGATTCGCCGGCCTTCAGCATGGCCGGCCCGAAGGCGCTGCCGGACAGCGACGCGGGCCGCGAGAAGGGCCGCGAGATCGAGATCGCGCTGTCGCTCGGCCCGGCGCTGATCCAGGCCCGCAGCACGCAATCGGCGGCCGCCGCGGTCTACTACCTGTCGGGCCAGGGGTTCCACCTGATCTACCCGCCGGCCTCCGACGACCTGCAATTGTTCACGCCCGACATGCTGGCCCGCGACGCCTACCGCGACGGCCTGGTCGAGCGCAACCCCGGCCGTGCGCCGGTCTGGTCGGCCTCGTACGACGACCCGAAGGGCAACGGGCTGATCAGCACGCTGGCGATCCCGATCGACGACGCCGAAGGCCGGTACCGGGCGATCGCGGCGATGGATTTCCAGCTCGACAGCCTGTCGCAGTACGTGCGCCGGCCCGCGCTCGGCATCGCGACCGCCTTCATCCTCGACGACCGCGACCGCGTGATCGCGCACCCGACGATGGTCGGCGGCGCTTCCGACAAGGCGCCGACGCTGCAGCAGGTCGCGCAGCGCGCCGGGGCGACTGGCGACTGGAGCGCGCTGCGCACCGCGCCGGCCAACAACCGGCAGGAACTGGCGGCCGACTGGGCGCTGGTCTACGACATCGAATCCACGCCGTGGCGCTACGCGATGGTGGTCGACCGCGCGCAGCTGCGCTGGGCCGCGCTGCGCACGATGCCGCTGGAGGCCGGCGCGCTCGCCGCGCTGCTGCTGTTGCTGGGCTATGCCGAGAAGCGCCGCCGCGAGGCGCTGGTGTCGCTGCGCCGCAAGGCCGCCGAAGACGTGCTGCAGGCCGCGCCGGCACCGGTCGCGGTGCTGCGCCAGGCCGACCTGTCGATCGTGATGGCCAACGCCGCGTTGCTGCGCCTGTTCGGCGACGACGGCACCACCGACGCCGCGAGCGCCCGCCAGAGCGCGCACGAGCAGCTGCACGACCTGATCAAGAGCCTGTCGTCGCAGGAGCAGATCGAGGCCGGCCGCGTCAGCGAGATGTGCCTGCAGCGCGGCGACAGCACGCCGTTCTGGGTGCTGGTGCGCTGCGTGCCGCTGGTGCATGAAGACGAGCCCGGCTGGCTGTGCAGCCTGACCGAGGTGACGGCGCTGAAGCAGGCGCAGGACCAGCTGGAGACGCTGGCCACCACCGACCCGCTGACCGGCGCGCTGAACCGCCGCGCGATCGCGGCGCGCGGCGGCGTCGAGCTGAAGCGCGTCGGCCGCACCGCGGCGAGCTTCTCGGTGCTGCTGCTCGACATCGATCATTTCAAGCGCGTCAACGACGAGCACGGCCACCCGGCCGGCGACCGCGTGCTGCAGGCGGTGTCGCACGCCTGCCAGGGCGCGTTGCGCGAGCTCGACGTGTTCGGCCGCTGGGGCGGCGAGGAGTTCGTCGCGCTGCTGCCGGAGACCGGCCACGACGGCGCGGTGGCGGCCGCCGAGCGGCTGCGCGTCGCGATCGAGGCCTTGAGCGTCGACGACGACGCGGGCCGGCCGATCCGCCCGACGGTCAGCGTCGGCGTCGCGGTGATCCTGCCGGCGGGCGATTCGCTCGAGGCGCTGCTGTCGCGCGCCGACACCGCGCTCTACGTCGCGAAGGCGGCCGGCCGCAACCGCGTGTGCGTCGCGCCCGCGGGCAACGCGCCGGCCGAGCTGGTTCAGGCAGAGAGCGCCGCTTCGATGTCGGCCGACAACGATTCGGGCGTGTCGGTCGGCGCATAGCGCTTGATCACCTGGCCGTCCTTGCCGACCAGGAACTTCGTGAAGTTCCACTTGATCGCCTTGGTGCCGAGGATGCCCGGCGCTTCGGCGGTCAGCCATTTGTAGAGCGGGTGGGCGTCGCTGCCGTTCACATCGGTCTTGGCCATCATCGGGAAGCTGACGCCGTAGTTCAGCTGGCAGAACGACGAGATCTCGTCGTTGCTGCCCGGGTCCTGGTGGCCGAACTGGTTGCTCGGGAAGCCGACCACGACCAGACCCTTGTCGGCGTACTTCTTCCACAGCGCCTCCAGCCCGGCGAACTGCGGCGTGAAGCCGCAGGCGCTCGCGGTGTTGACGATCAGCAGCACCTTGCCGCGTTGCGCGGCGAGCGGCGCCGGCTTGCCGTCGATGGTGGTGGCTTCGAAGTCGTAGGCGCTTGTCATGTTCTTCCCTTTCAGTTGGAGAAAGCGGCGATGCCCGTCTGGGCCCGGCCGAGGATCAGCGCATGCACATCGTGCGTGCCTTCGTAGGTGTTGACCACCTCCAGGTTCACCAGGTGCCGGGCGACGCCGAACTCGTCGCTGATGCCGTTGCCACCCATCATGTCGCGCGCCAGCCGGGCGATGTCCAGGCTCTTGCCGCAGGAGTTGCGCTTCATGATCGACGTGATCTCGACCGCGGCCGTGCCCTCGTCCTTCATGCGGCCCAGCCGCAGGCAGCCCTGCAGGCCGAGCGTGATCTCGGTCTGCATGTCGGCCAGCTTCTTCTGCACCAGCTGGTTGGCCGCGAGCGGCCGGCCGAACTGCTTGCGGTCGAGCACGTACTGGCGCGCGCGGTGCCAGCAGTCCTCGGCGGCGCCGAGGGCGCCCCACGCGATGCCGTAGCGCGCGCTGTTCAGGCAGGTGAACGGGCCCTTCAGGCCGCGCACCTCGGGGAAGGCGTTCTCCTCGGGGCAGAACACGTTGTCCATCACGATCTCGCCGGTGATGCTGGCGCGCAGGCCGACCTTGCCGTGCACCGCGGGCGCGCTGAGCCCCTTCCAGCCCTTCTCGAGCACGAAGCCGCGGATCGCGCCGCCGTCGTCCTTGGCCCACACGACGAACACGTCGGCGATCGGGCTGTTGGTGATCCACATCTTCGCGCCGCTCAGGCTGTAGCCGCCATCGACCTTGCGCGCCCGCGTGACCATGCTGCCAGGGTCGGAGCCGTGGTCGGGCTCGGTCAGCCCGAAGCAGCCGATCGATTCGCCGCGCGCCAGCTTCGGCAGGTACTTCTGCTTCGTCGCCTCGTTGCCGAACTCGTGGATCGGCACCATCACCAGCGACGACTGCACGCTCATCATCGAGCGGTAGCCGGAATCGACGCGCTCGACCTCGCGCGCGACCAGCCCGTAGCAGACGTAGTTCAGGCCGGCGCCGCCGTAGGCCTCGGGGATCGTCGGGCCGAGCAGGCCCAGCTCGCCCATCTCGCGGAAGATCGCCGCATCGGTCCTCTCATGGCGGAAGGCCTCGAGCACGCGCGGCGCGAGCCGGCCCTGCGCGTAGTCGTGCGCGGCCTCGCGCACCTGGCGTTCGTCGCTGGTGAGTTGCTGGTCGAGCAGCAACGGGTCGTCCCACTGGAAGGCGGCTTTGGCGGTGGACATGGGGGGATCTCCGGGGGTGTTGTCGGGGGGCAGTTCTCTGCGGCAATGCGGCAGGGTAGCGCGTTCTCAGGCGCCGCCGTCGGGCTGCCCTTCGTCGGCCAGCAGCGACAGCCCGAGCAGCGCGCGCCGCTTCAGCCACGGGCTCGGGCGGTAGCGCGGGTCGCCGCTGAAGGCGTGCATGCGTTCGAGGATCGCGAGCACCGTGCGCGCGCCGAGCCGATCGCCCCAGGCCAGCGGCGGCAGCGGGTAGTTGAGGCCGAGCTTGACGGCGAGGTCGATGTCGGCCGGCGTCGCGATGCGCTGCTGCGCGATGTCGCAGGCGATGTTGACGATGGTCGCGACGACCCGCTGCGCGACGAGGCCGGCGCTGTCGCGGATCACCGTGACCGGCACGCCGTCGGCCGCGAACAGCCCGTGCGCGGCGTCGCGCCATGCGGCGGCGGTGGCCGGCGTGGTCATCACGACGCGGCGGCGCGACAGGTCGAACAGCGTCTCGACCGCGACGCTGCGCCGCGCATCCAGCCCGAAGCGCTGCACGCAGGTGGTCGCGTCGTCGCCGACCGGCGCGACGACGCACAGGCTGCTGGCGCGCGGCGCGGCGCCGTCGTCGAGCGGCACGCCCAGCGTGTCCACCAGCGCGCGCAGCGTGGCTGGCGCATCGGGGGCGAGCCACACCGCCGCCGGCCGCGCATCGGGCGCCGGCGCTTCGGCGATCGCCTGCTTCTGCCCGCCGTCGTAGCGGTAGAACCCGCGCCCGGCCTTGCGCCCGACCAGCCCGGCCGCGAGCATCTGGCGCGTCAGCGGTTGCGGCCGGTAGCGCGGCTCGTCGTAGTACTGGCGGTAGATCGATTCCATCACCGGGTGCGACACGTCGAGCGCGGTGATGTCCATCAGCTCGAACGGTCCGACGACGAAGCCGGCCACGTCGCGCAGCACGCGGTCGACGTCGTGGAACTCGGCGACGCCCTCGGCCAGGATGCGCAGGCCTTCGGTGCCGAAGCCGCGGCCGGCGTGGTTGACGATGAAGCCCGGCGTGTCCTTCGCGCGCACCGCGGTGTGGCCCAGGCGCCGGCCGAGCGCCAGCAGGTTCAGCGTGACGGCCGGGTCGGTCAGCAGCCCGTCGACCGCCTCGACCACCTTCATCACCGGTACCGGGTTGAAGAAGTGGAAGCCGGCCACGCGCGCCGGCCGGCGCAGCGATGCGGCGATCGCGGTGACCGACAGCGACGAGGTGTTGCTCGCGAGCACGCAGTCGTCGCGCACCAGCGCCTCGAGCTGCGCGAACAGCGCCTGCTTGGCGCCGAGGTCTTCGACGATGGCCTCGATGACGACATCGCAGTCGCGCAGCGCATCCAGCGTGGCGACCGGCGCGAAGCGCGCGCTGGCCGCGGCCGCCTGCGCGGCGCTCAGCTTGCCGCGCTCGTGCAGCGTGCGCAGCGTGGCGGCCAGCTTGTCGCAGCCCGCCGCCGCGCCGCCTTCGCGCGCATCGAAGACCCGCACCGCCAGCCCGGCCTGGGCCGCGATCTGCACGATGCCCATGCCCATCACGCCGGCGCCGACGACGCCGACGGTCAGCGGGTCGGTCCCGAAACGGGGTTGTTCATCGCGGGGATCGGTGGGCATGGCGGAACCACTTCGGCAGGCAGGAGACAGCCGTCGATTGTTCATGGTGCCGTCTTCGACTGTCAAACGCCTCGCGGCTGACACCTTGGCGACAGCGGGATTCACCGTGTTTACAAGCCCCGGCCGCGCTCCTAGCATCGCTGTCCCATGCCGCACGCCCACCTTGCCCACTGGCCCCCCGGCCTGCCGCACCACCTGACGCTGCCGCAGACCAACGTCTTCGACAACCTGCAGGTCTCGGCGCGGCGCTACCCGGACAAGGCGGCGGTCATCTTCTACGACAGCGTGATGACCTATGCGCAGCTGCTTGCCGGCAGCGAGCGCCTCGCCGGCTGGCTGCAGCAGGCGGCCGGCGTGCAGGCCGGCGACCGCGTGCTGCTCTACCTGCAGAACAGCCCGCAGTGGGCGATGGCGTTCTACGGCATCCTGCGTGCCAACGCGGTGGTGGTGCCGGTCAACCCGATGAACCGCAGCGAGGAGCTGCGCCACTACGTGCGCGACAGCGGCGCCCGCGTCGCGATCGTGCCGCAGGACCTGCTGCCGCAGATGCAGCCCCTGCTGGACGACGTGGACGAGGTCGGCGACGCGGGGCTGCGGCACCTGCTCGTCGTCACCTATGCCGATGCGCTGACCACGCCCACCGACCTGCCGGTGCCCGGGGCCGTCTCGGCCGCGCCGCTTGCGCTGCACGGCCCGGGCCTCACCGCGTGGCGCGATGCCGTCGCGCCGTCGCACGACCTGCGCCCGGGCCCGCTGACCGCCGGCCCGCAGGACCTGTGCGTGATGCCCTACACCTCCGGCACCACCGGCCAGCCGAAGGGCTGCATGCACACCCACCGCAGCGTGATGAGCACGCTGGTCGGCGGCGTGCAGTGGTTCGGCCGCACGCAGGACGCGGTCTACCTGTCGGTGCTGCCGTTCTTCCACGTCACCGGCATGGCCGGCAGCCTGAACGGCCCGCTGTTCCTCGGCGCGACGATGGTGGTGCTGGCGCGCTGGGACCGCGACGCCGCCGCGCGGTGCATCCAGCGCCACCGCGTCACGGTGCTGCAGGCGATCTCGACGATGGTCGTCGACTTCCTGTCGAACCCGCGCATCGCCGACTTCGACCTGTCCAGCCTGCAGGGCATCCGCGGCGGCGGCGCGGCGATGCCGGCCGCGGTGGCCGCGCGGCTGCGCGAGCTGACCGGGCTCGACTACGTCGAGGGCTACGGCATGACCGAGGCGATGGCCGCGACCCACATCAACCCGCCGCACCGGCCGAAGCCGCAGTGCCTGGGCATCCCGGTGTTCGACGTCGACGCGCGGGTGGTCGATCCCGCGACGCTCGCCGAACTGCCGGCCGGCGAGACCGGCGAGGTGGTGGTGCACGGCCCGCAGGTGATGCGGGGCTACTGGAACGACGAGGCCGCGACCCGCGCCGCCTTCGTCGAGATCGACGGCCGCGCCTTCCTGCGCACCGGCGACCTGGCGCAGGTCGATGCCGACGGCTACTTCTTCATGGTCGACCGGCTGAAGCGGATGATCAACGCGTCCGGCTTCAAGGTCTGGCCGGCCGAGGTCGAATCGCTGATGTACCGCCACCCGGGCGTGCTCGAGGCCTGCGTGATCGCCGCGCACGACGAGCGCCGCGGCGAGACGGTGAAGGCGCTGGTCGTGCGGCGCGCCGGCCATGAGGCGTTGACCGCGCAGGCGCTGATCGCCTGGAGCCACGAGCACATGGCTGCGTACAAGAGCCCGCGCATCGTCGAGTTCGTCGACGCGCTGCCGAAGTCCGGCAGCGGCAAGGTGATGTGGCGCGAGCTGCAGGAGCGCGAACTCGCCGCGGCCTCATCAACGACACCCCGAGGAGACACCCGATGACCCACCTTCCCCTGCTGCGCCGGCGTTCGCTGATCGTCGCCGCCGGCGGCGCGGCCCTCGCGGCACCGCTGCGCGTGCTGCGTGCCGAAAGCTTCCCGAGCAAGCCCATCACGCTGATCGTGCCGTGGCCGGCCGGCGGCTCCACCGACCGCCACCTGCGCACGCTGGCCGACATCGCCGGCAAGCTGCTGGGCCAGAACATCATCGTGCAGAACCAGCCCGGCGCCGGCGGCACGCTCGGGCCGGGGATGATGGCCGGCACCGCCCGGCCCGACGGCTACACCATCGCGCAGTACCCGATGGGCATGCTGCGGCTGCCGCACATGCAGAAGGTGGCCTGGCACCCGATCAACGACTTCACCTTCATCATGGGCGTCTCGGGCTACACCTTCGGCTTCACGGTGCGGGCCGATTCGCGGTTCAAGACCTTCAACGACTACATCGAGGCGGCGCGCCGCGAGCCCGGCAAGGTCGACTACGGCTCGACCGGCATCGGCACCTCGCCGCACCTGCTGATGGAAGAGCTGGCCGACAACGCGAAGGTCACGCTGAACCACGTTCCGTTCAAGGGCAATGCCGACCTGCAGCAGGCGCTGCTCGGCGGACACGTGATGGCGCAGAGCGACGCGACCGGCTGGGACAAGTTCGTCGACAACGGCCAGATGCGGCTGCTGGTGACCTTCGGCGACAAGCGCACGAAGCGCTGGCCGAACGTGCCGACCGCGAAGGACCTGGGCTACGGCGTGGTGTCCAGCTCGCCGTACGGGCTGGTCGGCCCGAAGGGCATGGACCCGGCGGTCGTGAAGACGCTGCACGATGCATTCAGGAAGGCGATGGACGACCCGCGGCACATCGAGCTGCTGGACCAGCTGAACCAGGAGGCCTGGTACCGCAGCGGTGACGACTACGCGAAGTGGGCGCGCGAGACCTTCGTGAAGGACAAGGCGCTGATCGAGCGCCTCGGCCTCGCGGCGAAAGCCTAGGCATGGCGACTGGGATGGGCGTGCTCGCGCTGCTGTCGCCGCTGCCGGTGGCGCCGTATGCCGACGCGCTGCGGCGCGCCGCACCCGGCCTCGACGTGTGGACCCGCGAGGACGACGCGCCGCCGGAGCGCGTCGAAGCGATCCTCGCGTGGCGGCTGCAACCCGGCCAGCTCGCGCGCTACCCGAAGCTGCGGCTGGTGTGCAGCATCGGCGCCGGCGTCGACAAGCTGATGCCGTCCGACCTGCCGGCCTCGGTGCCGCTGACGCGCGTCGTCGACGCGAACCAGGGCTGCGAGATCGCGCAGTACGTGCTGGCCTGCGTGCTGGGTTTCACGCGCGACCTCGGGCGCTATGCGCAGCAGCAGGCGGCGGCGCAGTGGCTGCGGCATCCGGTGCGCGCAGCGGCGCAGTGCCGTGTCGGTATCCTGGGCCTCGGTGCGGTCGGCCAGGCGGTGGCACGGGCCTTCCTGCCGCTCGGCTACCCGGTGGCAGGATGGAATCGGCGCGGCGAGCCGGTGCCGGGCGTCGAGGTGTTCAGCGGCGACGCCGGCCTGGCTGCGTTGCTCGCGCGCAGCGACGTGCTGGTCTGCACGCTGCCGCTGACGCCAGCCACGCGCGGGCTGCTGAACCGGACCAGGTTGTCGCAGTTGCCGCGCGGCGCCTTCGTCGTCAGCGTCGGGCGAGGCGAGCAGGTGGTCGAGGCCGACCTGCATGCGCTGCTCGACGACGGCCAGCTGGCCGGTGCCGCGCTCGATGTGTTCGAACGCGAGCCGCCCGAGGCGTCGAACTGGGTCTGGCATCACCCGAAGGTGATCGCGACGCCGCACATCGCGGCGCAGGCCTCGTTCGACACCGTCGCGGCGCAATGCCTCGACGCGCTGCGCTGCGCGCGCGACGGCTTGCCGCTGCCGCATGCAGTCGATCGCGCGGCGGGTTACTGAGCCCGCCCACACTCACCGACCGCACCCCATGGACGACGACTTCCGCACGCTGGCCTCGCTGATCCGCACCCATGCGCAGGCGCGGCCGCAACAGCCCGCGCTGGTGCAGGGCGATGAGCGGCTGTCGTACGCCGCGCTCGATGCGCTGATGGACCGCATCGCCGCCGCGTTGCAGCGCGACGGCGTGCAGCCGGGCGACACGGTCGCGGTGTGTGCCGGCACGTCGACCCGATATGCCGCGCTGTTCCTCGCCGCGCTGCGGGCCGGCGCGGTCGTCGCGCCGCTCGCGCCGTCGTCCACCGCGGCGAGCCTGGCGGCGATGCTGGCCGATGCGCAGCCGCGCGCGCTGTTCGTCGATGCAGCGGCCGGTGCGCTGATCGCGCCGTCGGACGTGCCGCGCATCGCGCTCGACGACGATGCGGCCTTCGAGCGCTGGCTCGCGCCGGTCGGCAGCTCGTTCGCCGAGCCGCCGCTGCCGCCCGACGCGCCGTTCAACATCATCTATTCGTCCGGCACCACCGGCGTGCCGAAGGGCATCGTGCAGTCGCACGGCATGCGCTGGTCGCATGTGCAGCGCGGCCGGCAGTACGGCTACACGCCGCAAGGCGTCACGCTGCTCGCGACGCCGCTGTACTCGAACACCACGCTGGTGGTGTTCTTCCCGACGCTGGCTTCCGGCGGCTGCGTCGTGCTGATGCCGAAGTTCGATGCGGCCGGCTACCTGGCGCTGGCCGAGCGGCACCGCGCGACGCACACGATGCTGGTGCCGGTGCAGTACCAGCGGCTGATGGCGCTGCCCGGCTTCGAGCGGCACGACCTGCGCGCCTTCGTCCACAAGTTCTGCACCAGCGCGCCGTTCAATGCCGCGCTGAAGGCCGACGTGCTGGCGCGCTGGCCGGGCGGGCTGGTCGAGTTCTACGGCATGACCGAGGGCGGCGGGACCTGCATCCTCGCGGCGCACGAGCATCCGGACAAGCTGCACACGGTGGGCCGGCCGGCCGACGGCCACGACATCCGGCTGATCGACGACGACGGCCGCGAACTGCCGCCCGGCGCCACCGGCGAGGTGGTCGGTCATTCGCCGGGGATGATGCTGGGCTACCACCGGCAGCCGCAGAAGACGCGCGAGGCCGAATGGTTCGATGCCGCGGGCCGGCGCTTCATCCGCACCGGCGATGTCGGGCGCTTCGATGCGGACGGTTTCCTGGTGCTGCTCGACCGCAAGAAAGATCTGGTGATCAGCGGCGGCTTCAACATCTACCCGAGCGACCTGGAGGCGGTGCTGCGCGAGCACCCGGCGGTGGCCGATGCGGCGGTGGTCGGCGTGCCGTCCACCGAATGGGGCGAGACGCCGGTGGCCTTCGTCGTGCTGCGGGCCGATGCCGTTCCCGGCACGGATGCCGAGGGGCTGAGGCAGTGGCTGAACGCGCGCGTCGGCAAGACGCAGCGGCTGGCCGGCGTCACGCTGATCGACGAGTTGCCGCGCAGCGCGATCGGCAAGGTGCTGAAGCGCGAACTGCGCGAGCGCCACGCCGGCCGATGAGGCACTGGCGGCGGCCAAGCACAACGCGCAAGAAGTTTCTTGCAGGCGTGTGAAGGGCCGACGAGCCTCTCGGGTATCAGTCCTGTAACGGCAATGATCCAGGGTTTCTCCTAGCATGCGCCCCGCCGCGGTTTCCACTGCGGCCCGGCAGCAGACGAAGGCCGGTCCTTCCTGCACTACCTAGGAACCCCCATGAAGAAGATCATCCTCAGCGCTTTCATCGCAATCGCCGCCAGCGCCGGCGCGCACGCCGAAGGCATCTACGTCGGCGTGGCCGCCGGCGGTACCAACATCGACCTGGACTGCGAAGGTGCGCCCAGCTGCGACAAGAGCGACACCGGCTTCAAGCTGTTCGGCGGCTACAAGCTGACCGAGAACATCGCCGTCGAGGCGCACTACGCCGACTACGGCAAGGCCAAGCTGAGCGGCGGCGGCGTCTCCGCCGACGTGAAGATGTCGGGCTTCGGCCTGGGCGTCGCGTACCTCGGCGACTTCACGACCGACTGGAACGGCGTGGTCCGTGCCGGCGTTGCACGCAACAAGATCAAGGTCGACGGTTCGGCCCCCGGTTTCACGTCCTCCGACTCGGAGAACAAGACCAAGGCCTACGTCGGCGCCGGCGTCGGCTACAAGCTGACCAAGGAAGTCGCACTGACCGCCGCCATCGACTACACCGAAGGCGAGTTCCAGGGCGACAAGGCCAAGACCACGCTGTACACGATCGGCGTCAACTACAACTTCTGATCGGCTGACACCGCATGGCCGACCCCGCGCAGGCGGGGTCGGCTATTTTTTTGTCCGCTGCGCTTCGCCCCACAGGGCCTGGCACTGTTGTGCCAGCGGACCCGAGGCGGCCGACGCGGGCGCCACCGGCGTCTTCTTCAGGCGCTTCTGCTCGGCGGCATAGGCGCTGCTCTTGCGCAGCGCGGCCAGCTTGCCCAGCATCTTCTGGTCTTCCGGCACGTGGTACAGCCGCAGGTAGGCGACGTCGCGCTGGCCTTTCATCTCCGGGTACATCGCCTCGCAGCGCTGGTAGCTGGCGTCGTAGCGGGCGAGCTTCTTCGCATCGAGCGTCAGCGCCTGGGCGGAGCCGGCGAAGAGCATGAGGACGGCGAGGGCGGGCAGGAGGATGCGCATGGGGTGGGACTGCGAATGCGGAAGCCTGCAAGCATAGGCCACGGGCTGCGCCGGCGCGCATCCAGTTGCAACGGCGGCACGCTACGCCGCTTCCCGCCGATTGGATGCAAGCCCCTGCGGGCGGCAGGTCGACGCGGCATCGCTGCGTCCACCGCCCGCGTCCTGGCGTAACGCAAGGCAGCCGGCACTTCGCCGGCTGCCTTGCCCACACACCAGGAGAAGCCATGACACCCACCCCTCTGCGCGCCGCGCCGCTCGCGCTGGCCGCGACCCTCGCGCTCTGCGCCGCCGCGCACGCCTCCAGCCACCGCGAGGCGCCGTTCATCACCACGCAACCCAAGGTCGACGCCACTGATTTCTACATGTTCCGCAGCTACGAGGCCGACCGCACCGACTACGTGACGCTGATCGCGAACTACCTGCCGCTGCAGGACGCCTACGGCGGACCGAACTACTTCTCGATGGACCCGAATGCGCTGTACGAGATCCACATCGACAACAACGGCGACGCGAAGGAAGACCTGAGCTTCCAGTTCCGCTTCAAGAGCACGCTGAACAACGTGAAGCTGCCGATCGGTGACCAGAACGTCGCGATTCCGCTGATCCAGGCCGGGCCGGTCACCGACCCGCGCTCGGCCTCGCTGAACCTGACCGAGACCTACACCGTCGACGTGGTGCGCGGCGACCGCCGCAGCGGCAAGCGCAGCGCGATCACCAACGCGGCCGGCGGCAGTGCCACCTTCGACAAGCCGGTCGACAACATCGGCGTGAAGACCCTGCCCGACTACGCCGCCTATGCGGGCAAGCACATCTACAGCGTGAACATCCCGGGCTGCGCGATGCCGGGCAAGGTGTTCGCGGGCCAGCGCAAGGATCCGTTCGCGGTCAACCTGGGCACCATCTTCGACCTGGTCAACGCGCCGGTGGGCGTGATCACCGACCCGGCGCTGATCAATGCGGCGCCGAACACCCTCGACGACAAGAACGTCACGACGCTCGCGCTCGAAGTGCACAAGAGCTGCCTGACCGCCGGCACCGACCCGGTGATCGGCGGCTGGACCAGTGCCAGCCTGCGCCAGGTGCGCCTGCTCGACCCGACGCCGAAGGCCGGCCACCAGACCACCGAGAAAGCCGGCGGCGCCTGGACCCAGGTCTCGCGCCTGGGCATGCCGCTGGTCAACGAGGTGGTGATCGGCCTGCCCGACAAGGACCGCTTCAACGGCTCGAAGCCGAAGGACGATGCGCAGTTCGCCGCCTACGTCACGAACCCCACGCTGCCCGCGCTGCTGGAGATCGCGCTGAAGCTGCCCGGCACCGCACCGAAGAACCTGCCGCGCACCGACCTCGTGACGGCCTTCCTGACCGGCATCAAGGGCGTGAACCAGCCGGCGAACGTGACGCCCTCGGAAATGCTGCGGCTGAACACCGCGATCGCACCGGTGGCCTTCGCCGACCAGAACCGGCTCGGCATCGTCGGCAACATCCTCACCGGCGGCACCGACAACGCCGGCTTCCCGAACGGCCGCCGGCCGAAGGACGACGTGGTCGACGTCTCGCTGGTCGCGGTGATGGGCGGGCTGTGCATCGCCAATGGCGACACCGACAAGCTCGGCTTCGGCGCGAGCTGCAAGCCGGCCAACGTGCAGCTGGGGGCCACCTCGCTGAAGCTGCACGACGCGGTCGACCAGGCCGTGCTGCCGCTGCTGCCGGGCTTCCCGTACCTGTCCACGCCCATCGGCGGCACGCATTGAGGAGCGCAGCATGAACAAGCAGCTTCTTCGGGCGTTCGGCCTGGCCTTGGTGGGCGCTGCCCTGGTGACAGGGTGCGGTGGCGGAGGGTCCGGCGACGGTGCGCCGGCCCCGGACGAGACCGCGGTGCCGGCCAGCGCGGCGGCCACGCCGGCGGCCTACACCGCGTACGCCGCGGCGCGGGTGAACGTGGCGTCCGACAGCAGCGAGCCGCTGAGCCTGGACGCCATCGCGAGCGTGCCGACCAGCGAGACCGACGAACCGGCCACGTTGTAGCGGACCCGTCGCCCGGACGTTCACCCGGGCTACATGACAACCCCTCGACCGGTGGGTACACCGGTCGATCCCCCGAGGGGATGCGGGCCGGCTTGGGGCGGCCCGGCGCTCGGCCCGCTTGACGCCAGACATAGAACCTACCGCTGAGGTGACCATGCTTCACTCGATCTTCCGGTGGTGGCCGGTCGCGCTGCTGCATGCCGCGCTGTGCCACGCCGTCCCGTTCACCCCGGCCGGCGAAGACACTGTCGTCGAACGCCTGCCGGCCCGCATCGGCACTGGTGCCGAGCGCCAGCAGCAACGCGCGCTGCGCGAGCAGCTGCGCCAGCACCCGGCCGAACTGCCGCTGGCAACGCGGCTGGCGCGCGATGCGATCGAACGCGCCCGCCGCGACGGCGACCCGCGCGAACTCGGCCAGGCCGAGGCGGCGCTGGCGCCGTGGTGGCGCCAGCCCGCGCCACCGCCGCCGGTGCGCCTGCTGCGCGCGATCGTGCGGCAGAGCCAGCACGACTTCGAGCCGGCGCTGCAAGACCTCGACGCGCTGCTGCAGCCCGGCCCGCAGCCGGTGCCGCTGGCCCTGCAAGCCCAGGCCGAGCTGACGCGGGCCTCGGTGCTGCAGGTGCAAGGCCACTGGCGCGCGGCCGACGCCGGCTGCGAGCGCCTGCTGGGCGCGCACTACGCGGCCCTCGGCAGCGCGGTGCGGCGGCCGGCGCAGGTCTGCCGCGCCGAGTTGATGAGCCTGCAAGGCCAGGCCGCAGCGGCCGCGCAGGCGCTGGCCGTGCTGGCCCGGGAGCCCGGCGCCGATGCCGGCTGGCTGGCGCTCGTGCAGGCCGAACTGGCCGAGCGCCGCGGCGATGCGTCGGCCGAGGCGTTCTACCGGCACGCGGTGGCCGCGTCATCGCCGCCCGACGTCTACACGCTGGCGGCCTGGGCCGACTGGCTGCTGGCGCAGCACCGCGAACGCGATGCGGCGGCCCTGCTGGCCGGCCGCGAGGATGCGGACGCGTTGCTGCTGCGCCTGGCGATCGCGTGGAAGCGCAGCGCCGATCCGCGCGCGCCGCAAGCCATTGCCACGCTGGCCGCGCGCTTCGACGCGGCCCGCCTGCGCGGCGACCGCAGCCACGGGCGCGAGCTGGCGCGCTACCAGCTCGACCTGCTGGGCGACGCGCCGGCCGCGCTGGGGAGCGCGCAGGCGAACTGGGTCGTCCAGAAGGAACCGGCCGATGCGCTGCTGATGGTGCGCGCCGCGCTGGCGGCGAGGCGGCCGCAGGCCGCGCAGCCGGTGTGGCAACTGGTTCGCGACACCGGCTGGCAGGACATGCGGCTGCTGGCGCTGGCCGGGAGTGGCGAATGAACGCGCGCCTGCTGCTGATCGCCTGCCTCGGGCTGCTGCCGCTGGTCGCGCAGGCCCACAAGCCGAGCGATGCCTACGTCCACCTGCAGGTGGACGGCGTCGTCGTCGCGCAGCGCTTCGACATCGCGCTGCGCGACCTGGAGCGCGAGCTCGCACTCGATGCCGACGACGACGGCCAACTCACCTGGCGCGAGGTGCGGACGCGCTGGGCCGACATCGACCGGCTGTCGCTGCAAGGCCTGTCGGTGCAGGCCGATGGCGCATCGTGCGCGCCCGGACCGCTCGGCGCGCAGCAGCTCGACGAGCACAGCGACGGCCGCTATGCGGTGCTGACGCGGCGCTGGACCTGCCCCGCGCCGGTCGGGACCTTGACGCCCGTCTACCGGCTGTTCGCGCAGACCGACCCGACGCACCGCGGCATCGTCCGCGTGCAACAGCCCGGTCGCGACGAGACCGCCGTGCTGGTGCCCGGCGCTGCGCCACGCAGTTTCGGCACCGCTGTCGGGCCAGCGTTCTCCGGCTTCGTCCGCGAGGGCGTGCACCACATCCTGATCGGCAGCGACCACATCCTGTTCCTGCTCGCGCTGCTGCTGCCGGCGGTGCTGGCCTCACCAAGGCTGCGACCGGTGCTGGCCGAGGTGCTGCGCGTCGTCACCGCGTTCACCGTGGCGCACTCGATCACGCTGGCATTGGCCGCGTTCGACCTGGTGAACCCGCCATCGCGCTGGGTCGAATCGATCATCGCGGCCAGCGTCGTGTTCGCGGCGCTGAACAACCTGGTGCCGATGGTGCGCGAGGGCCGCTGGAAACTGACCTTCGCGTTCGGGCTGGTGCATGGCTTCGGGTTCGCCGGCGCGCTGAAGGATGCCGGGCTTGCGCAAGGTGCTCTCGCGCTGCCGCTGCTCGGCTTCAACCTCGGGGTCGAAGCGGGGCAGCTCGCGATCGTCGCCGTGTTCGTCGCAAGCGTCTGGGCGCTGCGCATGACGCGCTTCTACCGGCAGGTGCTGCTGCGCGGCGGCTCGGCGGTGATCGTGGCCGTCGCGGCGCTGTGGCTGGCCGAACGCGCGTTCGACGTCCAGCTGGGGGTCGCGGGTGCCCGGGCAGCGATGGCCCGCGCCGCAGGCGAGGCCGACCGGCATGTCCACCCGGCGGAGCCGCGCAGCGCGCGGTGACGATGGCGTGGCCAGTTCCGCTGCGCGGCGTTGCCGGATAGCATGGGCTGTGCGGGACCCTCTCGCCGGGAGACGAGATGACAGCAGCCCTTCTATCGCCAGTGCGCGCGGCGACCGTCGCCACCGCCGTGCTGGTCGGTGCCCTGGCGGTGCGGCAGGCCCATGCCGCGGACGCGATCACCACCGACCGCCCCGACTTCGTCGAATCCAGCGACGTCGTCGGCCGCGGCCGCGTGCAGATCGAGACCGGTGTCGGCTTCGAGCGCAACGAGGCCGACGGCCTGAAGACCCGCACGCGCAGCACGCCGACGCTGCTGCGGCTGGGGTTTCGCGACGACATGGAATTCCGCATCGAGACCGACGGCCTGCTGCGCACCCGCGTGCAGGACCTGTCGACGGGGGCCGCGCAGACCGAGCGCGGCAGCGCCGACACCTCGATCGGCATCAAGTGGCGCACGCAGGAAGGCGACGACGCTCGCGGCACGCCGGGCATGGCCTGGCTCGCGCACGTCGACCTCGACACCGGCTCCGCCGCGTTCCGCGGCCAGGGCCTGCGGCCGTCGCTGCGCTTCGTCGCCGAATGGGACCTGCCGCACGACCTGTCGATCGGCGTGATGCCGGGCGTTGTCGCCGACAAGGCCGACGACGGCTCGCGCTTCGCCGCCGGGATGTTCGCGGTGACGCTCGGCCAGGGCTGGTCGCCGGCCTGGCACGGCTTCGTCGAGATCGCCGCGCAGCAGCTGGCGAGCCGGGCGCACGGCGGCAACGTCGTCAGCTTCGACTTCGGCGCGACGTACCTGGTGAACGATGCGTTGCAGCTCGACCTCAGCGCGTCGCGCGGGCTGACCCGCGACACGCCCGATTTCCAATGGGGCGTCGGCGTTTCGTTCCGGTTTTGAGGCCGCCCGGACGCTCGAATCGTTGCCGCTCGACGACGACGCGCGCGGCTATTGCGAAGGTGCGCCCGGCATCGAAGACGGCGCCAGGAAGACGCAGGCCGACAGCGAGGCCACCGCGGTGACCGCGTGGCTGGCCCGGCGCACTGAAGTCGTACGGCTGCCAGGTCGTCACGGTGTCGAACGGCGAGCAGGCGCTCGACGCGGTGCAGGCGAAGGCCGCGCTGCAGGACAGCGGCCGCGCGACGGCCTTCGACTTGGTGTCGATGGACTTCCACATGCCGGTGATGGACGGTTGCCAGAGCGCTGGTTGCGCCGCGAGTGGCCTGATCTCCAGCAGCACAAACAGACCTGTGGCGGAACGAGTCCGGCCGGGGCGCCACCAACAGGCTTGCCCTGGCGCATCGACAAAGCTGTTTCTGTCGTCGGCAGGTTGAGGAGTTGTTGTCATGCGTACCGGAGCGCCTACCGGCCTTTCCTCGCCCAGCGCGCCGAGCGTGCCAAGCACCCGTGGGTCCCCGGCCTTGCGACCGGACCTCAAACCACAGCTCGAGAATGCGGCGAAGACCGTTGCCTGGGTGCTGGGTTCGCCCCACGACAACAACGATGCGCCGCAGCCGAGAAAGAACATTGATGGCTGGGTGCAGCATCGCTTGCGGCAGCACTTTCGTCGCATCGAGCGACGGCTCGGCCGCCTCGACGTCGATGCTTGCACCCAGGACCTTCAAGATCTGACCCGGATGCTCGCCGATCGCTTGCGTGCCGATCACCGGCGCCATCGGAGCACCTCACCGGACGCGGTCCGGTTGCTGAAAAAGACATTCGGGTCGGCGATTCGTGGGCTGTGGGCTGCGGCAGAGAACGGCGACCTGCCGCGCTACCGAGAGGCCCTGCAACAGTTCCGTTCGACGGTTTGTGCGCACCGCCTGCACAGGACGGCGCCGGGCCGTGCGAGTTCCACCGATCGGTGTCTCGCCGTCCTGGCACAGCAGATCACCCTGCTCGACAAGGCACACGTCCCGCACAAGAACCGGCGCCGTTCGCTGGCTCGGACGACGGACAAGGCCTCGCTCGCACCATCGCTGCCGGCATTGCCCGATGAGCTGGCGGTGCGTCGACGTGTTGGCGAGCGCGCGATGAAGGCTCGCACTGCGTTGCGTTGGTTGTGCCCTGACCTGCTCAAGTCCGTCGATGCGATGAAGAACTCATGGACCGACGGACAACGGTGCGAGCTTCTTCCGCTGCTGACAAATTGCCGGAAGGCGGCCGACAAAGACGACCACAAGGCGTACCGGAAGGCACTCGAACCACTGTCGGATGCCATCGAAGGGTTCGACTCGACAACAGCCACGCTCAAAGGGTGACCTGAGATCAAAGGTCCGCGCCGGTCCGACCCTGCGTTTGCCAAGCCATCGCGCACGATGGCAGGATGTGCGATCACATCGTCCCTTCGAATGGAGTCGCAGGCATGGCAGGTCGACCGCAGGCTGTTCCTTTCACGACCGGGTGGCTGATCGCGCTGCTGCTCGCCATCTGCGCCGCGGCAGCTTCCGCCCAGCCCGTCGACGACCCCGACGCGATCCTCGAAACGGCCCGCCAGCGCGTCGATTCGATCGAGAAACGCCTGCAGGGCGACAGCACCGATGCCGAGCTGGTCGCGATGCGCGACGCGCTGCTCGAGGTGCAGCAGGGCGCCGAGCAGATCGCGCAGACGCAGGCCCCCGACCTCGCCCGCGCTCAGGCACGGCTGACCGAACTCGGCGCCGCGCCCGACGGCGCGCGCGAGGACAGCGACGTGGCGGCGCAGCGCGCCAGCCTGCAGAAGACCACCGAGGCGCTGAACGCACGCATCAAGCTCGCGCGGCTGCTGTCGGTCGAGAGCCTGCAGCTCGCCGACCAGGCCGCGAAGCAGCGCCGCTCGCGCTTCCAGGCGCACCTGTTCGAGCGCACCGATGCGCTGCTCAGCCCCTCGTTCTGGCACGACCTGCGCGATCTCTTCAGCACCGACGAGGCGCCGCATTCCCCGTGGCAGGGCCAGCTCGCGGCGGCGTTCGCGCGCATGTCGGCCGCCGCCTGGCTCGCGTGGTTCGGCGTCGCGCTGATCGGCATCGCACTGCGCATCGCGCTCGGCCGCGTCGTCGCGCGGCTCGCGGCCACGCACTCGCCGGCCGCGCGCGTGCGGCGCACGCTGTACGCGCTCGCGCAGACGCTGCTGTGGATGCTGGTGCCCGGCGCGCTCGCATGGGGCCTGGTGCTCGGCCTGAACTGGCAGCGCCCGACGCCCGAACCGCTGCATGGCCTGCTGGCGAGCTTCTTCGGCGTGGTGCTGTTCTCGTCCTACCTGGCCGGGCTCGGGCGCGCGCTGCTCGCAGCCGACCAGCCCGCGTGGCGGTTGGTGCCGATGCCCGATGCGCTGGCGCGCGCGCTGCGCTGGCAGCCGGCGGTGATCGGCTCGGTCACGCTGGCCGGCTGGCTGCTGCAGCGGCTGGCCGCGCTGGCGCAGGCCGACCTGGCGGCCGAGGTCGCGATCAACTGCGTCTATGCGCTGGTGCTGGCGCTGGTCGTCGGCCGCAGCCTGCGGCAGGGCGAGCGGCTGCGCCGCGCGGCGCTGGCCGCGGCAGCCGCCGCGCCACCCGGCGATGCAGCGGCCGAGGCGCCCGACGAGACCCCGCCGCGCCCGCTGTGGGTGTCGCTGATGCTGGCCGGCGTGTGGCTCGCGCTGGTGGCGAGCGTCGTCTGCATCGTGATCGGCTATGTGGCGCTCGGCGGCTTCGTCGCGCGCCAGGTCATCTGGGTGTTCGCGGTCTCGCTGACGGCCTACCTGCTGACGCTGCTGGTGGCCGATGTGTTCGACACCTGGGTGCGCTCGCCGCCGGTCGACGGCGCGGACGGCAGCGAGCCCGACGGCGCGATGCCGGCGCAGTCGGACGCCGCGGTGTCGCCGTCGCACCTGCGCAACCAGGCCGCGGTGATCGCCGCCGGCGGGCTGCAGCTGGCGGTGCTGCTGGTGGCGCTGGTGCTGATCCTCGCGCCGTTCGGCGAAGGCCCGGGCGACCTGTGGCAGCGCCTCGGCCAGCTCGACGTCGGCGTCGCGGTCGGCGAACTGCAGGTGCGGCCGGTCGCGGTGCTGCGCGCGCTGCTGGTGTTCGGCCTCAGCATGCTGGCGGTGCGCGCGCTGAAGCGCTGGCTGGCGAACAGCTTCCTGCCGACCACCCGGCTCGATGCCGGCATGCGCAGCTCGGCGACCACGCTGTTCGGCTTCGTCGGCACGGTGCTGGCGATCGCGTTCGGGCTGTCGGCCATCGGGCTCGCGCTCGACAAGATCGCGTGGATCGCGAGTGCGCTGTCGGTGGGCATCGGCTTCGGCCTGCAGGCGGTGGTGTCGAACTTCGTGTCGGGGCTGATCCTGCTGGCCGAGCGGCCGGTGAAGGTGGGCGACTGGGTCACGCTGGGCGGCATCGAAGGCGACATCCGCCGCATCAACGTGCGCGCCACCGAGATCCAGATGGGCGACCGCTCGACGGTGATCGTGCCGAACTCCGAGTTCATCACGAAGACGGTGCGCAACGTGACGCTGGCGAGCCCGCTCGGGCTGGTGCAGATCAAGCTGCCGATGCCGCTGGACACCGACACCGAACGGGTGCGCGACCTGCTGTTGCAGGCCTTCGAGCAGCACGACGACGTGCTGGAGTCGCCGCAGCCGAAGGTCTACCTCGACGGCTTCGACAACGGCAACCTGGTGTTCAACGCGACCGGCTACGTGGTGTCGCCGCGGCAGTCGTATGCGGTGAAGAGCGCGCTGTTGTTCCGCGTGCTGAAGGAACTGCGCGACGCCGACCTGCCGATGTGGCGGCCGCCGTCGCTGGTGCTGCGCGATCCCCGCACCGACGCGCCGGCCTGAGGCCGCTCGCACGGCGTCAGCTGCGCATCTGCCGCAGCCACGCCCCGGGCGACAGCCCGGTCGCGCCCTTGAAGCGCCGCGTGAAGTGGCTCTGGTCCGCGAAGCCCACCTCGGCCGCCACCTGGGCCAGCGCGGTGCCGTGCAGCAGCAACGCGCGCGCCTTCGCGAGCCGGACGGCATTCAGGTACAGGTGCGGCGGCACGCCGAAATGCTGCGCGAACGCCCGGCTCAGGTAGACGCGGGACACCCCGGCGTCGCGCGCGAGCTCGCCGATCGACAGGTCCCGGTCGGCGTTCTCGCGGATGTGGTCGCGCACCCGCAGCAGCCGCTTCAGCCCGGCGCCCACCGGCGGCATCGCCGCCCGGGCCGACTCGCCATGCCGCAGCAGCAGGTGCACGAACGCGCCGGTCAGCAGCGCTTCGGCCCGCATCGACTCCTGCGGCTGGTCCGAGGCCGCGATCGCCCGGTGAAGGGCCGCGGCCAGGGCCGGGTCGCGCACGACCGCGTCGCGGAAGTGGCGGCTGCCCTGCGTCCCCGCTTCAGGCTCCAGCAGGCCCGGCAGCACCTCGGTGTCGACGTACAGCATGCAGTAGCCGTAGCCGCCGGCGCTGCCGCGCAGCCCGTCGTGCGCCTGGTCGGGGTTCAGGAAGATGACGTCGCCCGGCGTGCTGGTCTGCGTCGTGCCGCGGCAATTGAAGGTCTGCACGCCGCTGCAGGTCAGGCCGATGCCGTACTCCGCATGGCTGTGCCGCTCGAACGCATGGTCGGTGAAATGCGCCCGCATCAGCGTCACCCCCGGCATGCCGGCGGGGCGGTAGCGCACCCAGTCCGACGTGGCCTGCGGCGTCGCGTTGTCGTCTACAGCGGTACAAGACGCCGGCCGGCGCGCTGGCGACAGTGGGGGATTCCTCGGCTTCACTCGACACCTCCATGCACATCCGGCCTGCAAGCCTCGACGACATCCCCACAATCCAGGCGCTCTATGCCGAAGCCATCGCGTTCCAGCGCGGCGGCGGACATCCGTCGTGGCGGGCACTCGACCTGGGCGTCGTCGAGCAGGACATCGCCGCGCGCAGCCAGCACGCCGTCGTGCTCGACGGCCAGGTGGCGGGCATCTTCAGCTTCTGCCCGCCGTCCGCGATGGACCGCGAGATCTGGGACGGCATGGCGCCGGAATCGGCACGCTACATCCACCGGATCATCGTCGGGCGGGCCTGGAAGGGCCGGCAGCTGTTCGCCCCCATGCTGGCCTGGTGCGAGGCGGAGGCCCTGCGCCTGGGCCTGGGCAGGCTGCGCCTGGACACCTGGGCCGAGAGCGCCGCGCTGATCCGCCACTACGCGCACTTCGGCTTCCGCTGGGTGGGCGAGCGCACCACCTCGGCGAACGATGCGCTGCCGCCGCCGTACCGCGGCCTCCGCCTGGCGATCATGGAGAAGCCGGTCGGCGCCGGGCGCCTCGGTCGGCCGACCGAGGTGGCGATGCCCTGAGGGTCAGCCCTGCCACGGCGCCTGCGCCGCGGCGTCCACGCCGTACTTCGCCACCGCCTGCGCCAGCACCGGGCGCTCCAGCGTGCCGTCGCGCACCAGCGCCTGCAGCGCGGCCAGCACCACCTGGTGGCGGTCGACCTCGAAGAAGCGGCGCAGCTGCTGGCGGGTGTCGCTGCGGCCGAAGCCGTCGGTGCCGAGCGTCACGTAGCGCGCGTCGACGTATTCGGCGATCAGCTGCGGCCAGGCGCGCACGTAGTCGGTCGCGGCGATCACCGGGTCTCGTCCCTTCAGCAGTGTCGCGACGTGCGAGGTGGCCGGCTCGCCGCCCAGCCGCTCGGCGCGGTCGCACGCGCGTGCGTCGCGCGCCAGCTCGCTGAAGCTCGTCACGCTGAACACCTCGCTCGCCACCTTCCAGTCGGTGGCCAGCAGCTCGGCCGCGGCGATGACCTCGCGCAGGATCGCGCCGCTGCCGAGCAGCCGCACGCTGCCTGCCTGCTTCTTCACCGGCTGCGCCTGCAGCCGGTACATGCCGCGCAGCAGGTCGGCCTGCGCCGCGTCGGGCAGCGACGGCTGCGCGTAGTTCTCGTTCATCAGCGTGACGTAGTGGAACTCGTCGCACTGCTGCTCCAGCATGCGCCGCGCCGCGTGGTCCACGATCACCGCGACCTCGCCGGCGAACGCCGGATCCCAGGCGCGGCAGTTCGGCACCATCGCGGCCATCACCAGGCTGCTGCCGTCCTGGTGCTGCAGGCCCTCGCCGCCGAGCGTCGTGCGGCCCGCGGTCGCGCCGAACAGGAAGCCGCGCACGCGCTGGTCGGCGGCCGCCCAGATCAGGTCGCCGACGCGCTGGAAGCCGAACATCGAGTAGTAGATGTACATCGGCAGCATCGGCAGCCCGTGCACGCTGTACGAGGTGCCGGCGGCGATCCACGACGCCAGCGCGCCGGCTTCGGTGATGCCCTCCTCGAGCAGCTGCCCGTCGCGCGCCTCGCGGTACGACAGCATCGAGCCGGCATCCTCCGGTTCGTACAGCTGCCCGTGCGGCGAGTAGATGCCGATCTGCCGGAACAGGCTCGCCATGCCGAAGGTGCGCGCCTCGTCTGCGACGATCGGCACGATGCGCGGGCCGAGCGCCTCGTCCTTCAGCAGCCCGGCGACCATGCGCACCGCGGCCATCGTGGTCGACATCTCCTTGCCGTCGGCCTGCAGCGCGAAGCCGCCCCAGCCGGACAGCGCCGGCACCGGCAGCACCGGCGCCTGCGGCTTGCGCGCCGGCAGCGCCCCGCCGAGCGCGCGGCGGCGCTCGTGCAGGTACTGCATCTCGGGGCTGTCGTCGGCCGGCTTGTAGAAGCGCAGCGCGGCGACGTCGTCGTCCGACAGCGGCAGCGCGAAGCGGTCGCGGAAGGCCTTCAGCGCGCTGACGTCGAGCTTCTTCGCCTGGTGCGAGGTCATGCGCGATTCGCCGACCCCGCCCATGCCGAAGCCCTTCTTGGTCTTCGCGAGGATCACCGTCGGCCGGCCTTTGTGCGCCCGCGCCGCCGCGAAGGCCGCATGCAGCTTGCGGAAGTCGTGGCCGCCGCGCTTCAACGCGTCGATCTCGTCGACGCCCATGTGCGCCACCAGCGCCTGCACCTGCGGGTCCTGGCGGAAGAAGTGCTCGACGTTGTAGGCCCCGTCGTTCGCGCCCAGCGTCTGGTACTGGCCGTCGACGGTGGCGGCCAGCCGCTGCAGCAGCACGTGCTGGGTGTCGCGGGCGAACAGCGCATCCCAGTCGGAGCCCCACAGCACCTTCACGACGTTCCAGCCGGCGCCGGTGAACAGCGATTCGAGCTCCTGGATGATCTGGCCGTTGCCGCGCACCGGGCCGTCCAGGCGCTGCAGGTTGCAGTTGACGATGAAGGTCAGGTTGTCGAGCTGCTCGCGCGCAGCGAGCGTGAGCCCGGCGATCGATTCGGGCTCGTCCATCTCGCCGTCGCCGAACACGCCCCAGACGTGGCGCGGCGCGGTGTCGGCCAGCCCGCGGTGCGCCAGGTAGCGCATGAAGCGCGCCTGGTACACCGCGCTGATCGGGCCGAGCCCCATCGAACCGGTCGGGAACTGCCAGAACTCGGGCATCAGCCATGGGTGCGGGTACGAGCACAGCCCGCGGCCGCCGACCTCCTGGCGGTAGTTCGCGAGCTGCTCCTCGCTGAGCCGCCCTTCGAGGAAGGCGCGCGAGTACACGCCCGGCGCCGAATGCGGCTGGAAGTACACCAGGTCGGCATCGCGGCCGCCCGGCGTGCGGCTGTCGTCGCCGCGGAAGAAGTGGTTGAAGCCCATCTCGAAGAGCTCGGCCGCCGACGCATAGCTCGCGATGTGGCCGCCCAGCTCGCCATAGGCCTGGTTCGCGCGCACCACCATCGCGAGCGCGTTCCAGCGGGTGATCGCGGTCAGCCGCTCCTCGATCGCCAGGTCGCCCGGGTAATGGCCCTGGCGCTCCAGCGGGATGGTGTTGCGGTACGCCGAATACGGCTGCACGTGCGGCACGATGCCCAGCTGCTGCGCCTGCTCCTCCAGCTGCTCCAGCAGGTAGAGGCCGCGCTCGCTGCCGCTTTCGGCGACGGTCGCGCGCAGCGCGTCGAGCCACTCCCGGGTTTCCAGCGGGTCGGTGTCGCTCGCGGCCTGGGCGAGCAGGTGGCGGGGGGTCTGGCCGTTCATGGGGCGGGTCCTGCAGCGGGGGAGCCGAGACTATAGGAGCAACCCACCGACACATCTTCCCGCAGGACATTGCATAGACTCGCCCACCCGGCCCGCCGTTTGCCCCTGGTGGGTCTGCCGCATGGAAGGACCTGGATGCCGAGTTTCCGCCCCGACCCGATGCCCACCGCGCCCGGCTTCGAGCCGGCGCCCGCATGGCGCGGCCGCCTGAAGCGCATCGCGTTGTGGTCGGCGCTGGGCGCCGCCGTGTTCGCCGTCGCGCTTGGCATCTACGTCGCGGTGCTGCTGCGCATCACGCCCAGCGTCGACGACCTGAAGCAGGTGCAGGCGCAGCAGCCGAGCGTGCTGCTGTCGGCGGACGGCCAGCAGATCGCGAGCTTCCGGCGCGCACAGCAGGAACGGCTGACGCTGGACCAGGTCTCGCCCTTCGTCGTGCAGGCGCTGATCGCCACCGAGGACCGGCGCTTCTACGACCATGGCGGCATCGACTTCATCCGCTCGGTCGGCGCGGTGCTGCACAGCGCCACC
Organism: Rhizobacter sp. SG703; assembly: GCF_012275445.1. GTDB lineage: Bacteria > Pseudomonadota > Gammaproteobacteria > Burkholderiales > Burkholderiaceae_C > Rhizobacter. The sequence goes on from NZ_JAAZQK010000008.1 coordinate 182,672, forward strand.
GGCGACATGCAGGGCGGCTCGACGATCACGCAACAGCTGGCGCGCAACCTGTTTCGCGACGAAGTCGGGCGCGCCCGCAACCTGCACCGCAAGGGCAAGGAATGGGTCACGGCGCTGCGCATCGAGCATGTCTACGACAAGAAGCAGATCCTCGAGGCCTACCTGAACACGGTGCCGTTCCTGTACAACGCGGTCGGCATCGAGATGGCGGCGCGCACCTACTTCGACACCTCGGCGGCCGAACTCGACGTGCTGCAGAGCGCCACGCTGGTCGGCATGCTGAAGGGCACGCAGTACTACAACCCGGTGCAGCACTCCGAGCGCGCGCTCGCGCGGCGCAACGTCGTGCTGTCGCAGATGGCGAAGGCGCAGGCGATCACCGAGGACCAGCTGCGCACGCTCAGCGCGCAGCCGCTGCAGCTGCACTGGAGCCGGCAGCCCGATTTCCCGGCCACCGCGCCGCACTTCGCGGCCTATGCGCGCAAGTGGCTGCTCGACTGGGCCGACGAGCATGAGCAAGACCTGTACGCCGATGGCCTGGTGATCGAGACCACGCTCGACAGCCGGTTGCAGGCCGAGGCGGAGCGCGCGGTGCAGGTGCAGGCCGACCTGCTGCAGCAGGTGGCGGACGCCGAATGGAGCCGCCCGGTGCTGCCGCCGGTGTCGACCGCGCCCGAGGCCTACGCGAAGCTGCTCGGCAAGGCCGAGCCGTTCGGCTTCCTGTGGACCGGGCGGCGCGACCTCGTCACCGCGTTCGTGCGCGAGTCGCCCGAGTTCAGGAAGGCGGTCGACGGCGGTGCGAGCCCGGACGCTGCGCTGGAGAAACTGCGCGGCGACGCGCCGTTCATGGCGCGGCTGAAGGCGCAGAAGACGCGGCTGGAAGCCGGCTTCGTCGCGATGGACCCGCGCAACGGCGAGGTCCGCGCCTGGGTCGGCAGCCGCGATTTCGCGCAGGAGCAGTACGACCACGTCGCGCAGGCCGAACGCCAGCCCGGCTCGACCTTCAAGCCCTTCGTCTACGGCGCGGCGCTCGAAGCCGGGTTGTCGCCGGAGCGCACCTTCGTCGACGGGCCGGTCGAGGTGACGATGGGCGGCACCGTCTGGCGGCCGACCGACATGTCGGGCGCCACCGGGCAGCCGATGACGATCCGCGACGGCCTGGCGCTGTCGAAGAACACCATCACCGCGCAGGTGATGCAGGAAGTGGGCATCCCGCGCGTGGTGGCGCTCGCGAAATCGTTGGGCGTCGACCAGAGCCCGCTGGAGCCGGTGCCGTCGCTCGCGCTCGGCACCAGCCCGGTCACGCTGCTGGAGATGGTGAACGCCTATGCGTCGATCGCGCAGGTGGGCAGCGTGCACAAGCCGGTGTTCGTCAAGCGCATCAAGGACCGCACGGGGCGGGTGATCGCCGAATTCGGCGAGTCCCCGCGCCGCGGCATGTCGCCCGAGGCCGCGACCGACCTGATCGACATGATGCGCGGCGTGGTCGCGCGCGGCACCGGCACGCAGGTCCGCACCCGCTTCGGCGTCGCCGGCGACCTGGCCGGCAAGACCGGCACCACGCAGAAGAACACCGACGGCTGGTTCATCCTGATGCACCCGGAGCTGGTCGCCGGTGCGTGGGTCGGCTTCAACGACGCGCGGGTCACGCTGCGCAGCAGCTGGTGGGGCCAGGGCGGGCACAACGCGGTGCGGCTGGTCGGCGATTTCTTCCGCGATGCGCAGAAGAAGGGGCTGGTCGACCCGAAGGCGAGCTTCCCGCCGCCGCGCGTGCCGGTGCCGGCGGTCGAGCCGGCCGCGTCGGCGCCCGAGGGCGCCAACGAGGGCGAGGGCGGCAGCCTCGAACCGGCGAACGGCGACGACCAGCCGCCCAAGACCGCGGAGGAGCTCGGGCAGATCCTCAACGGCATGGGCCTGGACCCGAAGACCGGCGTGCCGAAGGCGCCGGGCGACCGGCCTGCGCCGCGGCCGCAACCGAGCGCTGCGCCGACGCCGTTGCCGACGTCTCCACCGAATGAAGAACCGGCGCCGTCACCCACGGCACCGGCGGCTTCCGACAGCAGCCCATGAGGCTTTTTCCATCGACCTGACCCGGGAGAACACAACGATGACTTTTGCGACGACCTGGCTGCGTGCCGCGCAGCCTGCCGTGCTGGCGGTGCTGATCGCCGTGGCCGGCGCCCTCCAGGCGCAACCGGCGGCGCCGTCCGACGCGGCGGCCTCCGCAGCGCCGTCGGCCGCGGCCGCCGTGTTGCGCGGCCTGCTCGATGCCGACCTGGCCGAGAACTTCCGCCGCGAGCCGATGTGGGCGACGGTGTTGGGCATTCCCGGCTACAACGCGTTGCTCCCGGACCTGTCGGACGCCGAGAAGCTGCGCCAGCAGGCCTACGCGCGCGACACCCTCGCGCGCGTGCAGGCGATCGACCCGGCCGGCCTGCACGGGCAGGACCGGGTGTCGCGCGAGTTGCTGCTGGTCAAGATGCGCAGCGCCGTCGAATCGCAGCAGTTCGTGCATTCGAACGAGCTGGTGCTGACGACGCTGTGGGGCATCCAGTCGATGATGCCGTTGGCCGCGCAGATGACGCCGATGCGTGGCGCGGACGACTACCGCGACTTCACCGCGCGCGTGAAGGCGGTGCCGCGCATGGCGGAGCAGGTGCAGCAGCGCCTCGCGCTCGGCCTGCAGTCGGGCTGGGTGCAGCCGCGGGGCGTGGTGGACCGCGTGATCGCCGGCATCGACGCGCACCTGGTGGCCGATGCCGACGACAGCGTGCTGCTGAAACCGTTCAAGGCCTTCGTGCCCGCGGTGCCTGAAGACCAGCGCGACGAACTGCTGCAGGCCGCGCGTGCCGCGGTGCGCGACGACTACCAGCCGGCGCTGCGCCGGCTGCGCGAGTTCCTCGCGACCACCTACCGGCCGAAGGCGCCGGTCGACGTGGGCCTGTCGGCACTGCCGGGCGGCGACGCGTACTACGATTTCCTGATCCGCACCGGCATCGTGCAGGACCTGGACGCCGGCAAGATCCATGCGCTCGGCCTGCGCGAGGTGGCGCGGCTGCGGCGCGAGATCGCGCAGGTGGCGCGGCAGACCGGTTTCAAGGGCAGCACGCAGGCCTTCATCCATTACGTGAGCCACGACAAGCGCTTCTTCTTCACGTCGGAAGAAGCGGTGCTGGCGAGCTTTCGCGCGATGTCGGCGCGCATCGATCCGCAGTTGCCGAAGCTGTTCCACACGGTGCCCCGCATGGCGTACCAGGTGCGCGGCATGACGGCCGCGGAGTCGGCGAGCAGCACGGCGGCCAACTACACGCCGGGCTCGCTGGAGCTCGGCACGCCCGGCTACTTCACGGTGAACGCGCGCGGCTTCGCCGGCGAGCCGACCTGGGAGGTCGAGACGCTGTTCATGCACGAAGCGGTGCCGGGGCACCACCTGCAGACCGCCCGCGCGGCCGAGATCGAAGGGCTGCACGACTGGCGCCGCCGCGGTGGCTGGAACGTGGCCTATGGCGAAGGCTGGGCGCTGTACGCCGAATCGCTGGGCTTCGAGCTCGGCATGTACCGCGACCCGTACCAGCACTACGGCCACCTGCAGGGGCAGCTGTTCCGTGCGGCACGGCTGGTGGTCGACACCGGCATCCACGCCTACCGCTGGCCGCGCGCGAAGGCGGTCGACTACATGATCCGGCAGGCCGGGCTCGAGCCGGCCAACGCCGCCAGCGAGGTCGACCGCTATTTCTCGAACCCGAGCCAGGCGCTGGGCTACCTGCTGGGCAAGCGCAAGCTGCTGGAGCTGCGCGAGCGGTCGCAGAAGGCCTTGGGCAGCCGCTTCGACCTGCGCGATTTCCACGCGGTGGTGATCGACAGCGGAACGATGCCGCTGTCGGTGCTGGAGCAGCGCGTGGATGCGTGGATTGCGCGCGGCGGCGGGCGGCCGGATGCCGAGGGGTGACTCGGCGGGTCGACCACGGTTGCTCTTCGCTTCTAGACTAGACTTGGTCAACCCTTGAAGGCGCCGGCATGAACCCCATCAACATCTACGAAGCAAAGACCAGGCTGTCCCAGCTGGTCGATCAAGCCGCCGCCGGTGAAGACGTGGTGGTCAGCCGCAACGGCAAGCCGCTGGTGCGAATCACCCGTCTCGCGGCGCCCGAGCGCAAGATCCGGTTCGGAGTGCTCAAGGGCAAGGTCAAGATCCCGGCGGATTTCGACGCACCGCTGCCGGACGACGTGATCGCAGGTTTCGAGGGGCGTTGATGCGCTTGTTGCTGGACACGCACGTATTCCTGTGGGCTGTGACCGGGTCGTCGAAGTTGAAGGCGGGTTCCCGTCGACTGATGGAGTCGGCTGACGAGGTCTATGTGTCGGCGGCGTCGATCTGGGAAATTGCCATCAAGTCGCGCCTTGGAAAGCTCGATGCCGATGCCGACGAACTCGCGGCCGCCATTGCGGCGAGCGGTTTCGTCGAACTGCCGGTGCGCTCGGTGCATGCTGCCGCGACGCATCGGTTGCCGATGCATCACGACGATCCTTTCGACCGCTTGCTCGTCGCTCAGGCGATGAGCGAGCCTCTGCGACTGCTCAGTGCGGACGCCATCCTCGGCCGATACACGGACCTCGTGATTCCGATCTGAACCTTGCCTGCTGCCATGACGACTTCCGAAGACGCCCTGATCCAGATCGCCCGCCGCTACTCGCACATCGGCATGCAGGTGGCGAAGGCCTACCACCAGCGGCAGGCCGAGCTGGAACTCGACAAGGTGCTGATGCCCGAACGGCTGTCGACGCCTGGCGGCACCCTCACCTCGCTTGCGACGCTCGAAGAATTGCGCGAGCTGACCGCGACCCACCGGCAGGCGTACCAGAAGCTGATGGTGGCGTTCGCCGGCGAGATGGCCCGGGCGCTCGAGGAACTGCCCGAGGCGGTGCGCGACGCCGAGCGCGACCGCATCGTGCCGATGCTCGAATGGCAGTTCAACGCGCAGCGCGAGTTCTATGAAAACCGCGACCGCTGGATCGCCGCGGCGGAGCAGGTCTGCGAGCTGATCGAAGACCGGCGCGCCAGGCTGACCTTCACCGACGACGGCGTGCTGTTCGAGGCCGACGACGACCTCGACCGTTTCCAGGCGCTGATGACGTCGCTCGACGAGATGCAGCAGCGCGAGACCCAACAGCTGGCGCAGCGCATCGAGCGGATGAAGCGCTCGGCGGCGGCACTCGGGATGAGCTTCAGCGAGTAGGAAGAAGTCGCGCTCACGCGCGATGTTCTTTGCAGGGCCATGGCGTCCGGGCGGGCGCCTGACGGCTTACGATGGGCCTCAACTTGTCGAGACCCTCATGAATCAACTCCTGCTCCAACCCGCCGCCACAATCACGGCCGCGCTGATCACCAACCCGGCACCCGGCGTGTCACGCACGAAGATCGAGGACGTCGGCTCGCTGTTCACGCTGGTCTACAACGAACTGGCCAAGGCGGCTGCCGCCGACGCCGAACGGGCGAAGACGGCGGCGGCCTGAGGCCGGGCAGAACCTCAGCGGTTCTGTTGCGGCGGACGACCGAGGTGGCGGAACGTGATCCGCCCCTTGCTCAGGTCGTACGGCGACATTTCCAGCGACACGTTGTCGCCGGCCAGGATGCGGATGTGGTGCTTGCGCATGCGTCCCGAGGTGTAGGCCACCAGCTTGTGGCCATTTTCCAGCGTCACGCGAAAACGCGAGTCCGGCAGGATTTCGTTGACGACGCCGCTCATTTCGATCAGTTCTTCCTTGGCCATGAGGACACTCCTTAGGGGTTGGATGGGGATGGCACGGCCACGCTGCGGCCCGCGACCCAGGCAAGGCCCTGGTCGGTGGCGTAGCGCAATGCGGCGCGTGCGGTCTGGAAGAGCGGCGAGAAGCGCATGACCCGGTCATGGGTGGCGCTGCCGTGGCCGCTGCGGATGGAGACGGCGGCCTCGTGGCGGCCGTCGCTGCGGGAATGGCTGAATGGCGAGACGAGGTATCTGCCGATTTCGATCGAGGTCTTGATGCAGTTCTTTCTAGGGCGCGACCTGCTTGCAAGGGCCATCGGAAACGGCTGCTGCAGCGTCGGTCGGGAGTTGGGGCGTCGATGCCGTCAGAGGATGCAGCCCGCGGGACAGGCCGCCCGACACGCGCCAGGAGGAAGCACGCAGTCTACCACCGCGGGCTTTTTCCGGCCATGGCGCCGCGGCGGTATCCCCGTGAACGACTCGGCGTCCAGGGCCCGCAGCGTGTGTCGTGCCGATCAGCCACCGGGCCGGACACGGCGCGGTGGCCCCGTTCAGCCCTTCTTCGGCCGCGCCAGCGAATCCCGCAGGATCAGCTCGGGGGCGAACTCGCGCGACACCGGCAGCTCGGTGCCGAAGCACATGTTCGACAGCAGCCGGCAGGCGTTCAGCCCCATGTTGCCGACGACGATGCGGATCGTCGTCAGGCGCGGCGACAGCCACGCGGCGATGTCGGTGTCGTCGTAGCCCATCACCGACACGTCGCCCGGCACCGTGAGGCCGGCCGACTGCAGGCGCGACATCGCGCCCATCGCCATCTGGTCGTTGCAGCAGAACAGCGCGGTGAAGCGGGCCTTGTCGGCCAGCAGCTGGTCGGCGCCGACCCAGCCGCTTTCGGCCGCGAAATCGCCGGTCATCGTCGGCACCGACTGGCGCTCGATGCCAGCCGCGGCCAGCGTGTCGAAGAAGCCCTGCAGCCGCAGCCGGTTGTCCGGCGCGCCCGCCGGCCCGGCGATCACCGCGATGCGGCGGTGCCCATGCTCCAGCAGCGTGCGCGCCGCGAGCACCCCGCCGGCCTTGTGGTCGACGGTGAAGCACTGGCTGCGCATGCCCTTCACGTCGCGGTTGACCACCGCCAGGTTCGGGAAGCGCCGCTTCAGCCCGACGATGTCGGCATCGCGCAGCGCATAGGTCGTCAGCAGCATCCCCTCGCACTGCCGGTCCATCAGGAACTCGATGCCGTTCAGCGCCTGCTCGCGCACGTCTTCGCCGCCGTGGCCGTTGGCGATGACCATGTGGCGGTCCTGCGCCCGCAGCTCCATGTCGATCGCATGCAGCATCGGGCCGTAGAACGGGCCCTTGAAATCGGGCACGTAGACGCCGATCGCGTTGGTGCTCTTCATCGACAGCGCGCGCGCGATCCGCGAGGGCCGGAAATCCAGCTGCTCGATCGCCGCCTGCACGCGCGACGCCGAGTCGGCCGAGAACGGCCCCTTGCCCGAAATCACGCGCGATGCCGTGGCGACACCGACACCTGCCAGACGCGCCACATCCTTGATCGTGCCCACTGATTGCACCTGCCCCAGACTACCGAATTGGCTCGGATCATAGTCTGGAGCTTGGGCGTGGGCTGTTTCTGTTTCGAAATCGACGATGGTGTCGATCGCGAATCAGTAGTCGTCGCGGCCGTGCGTGGCGGTCGTGAAGCCGAGGAACTGCATCGATCCGCCGTCCGGGCGGCGCGCCTTCGCGAGCGCCTGGAAGTTCGGGATCGCGACGCCGCGGTTCATGTAGCCGTTGACCGCGATGTCCATGTAGCCGGCCTCCAGGTGCTGGCCCTTGCAGTTGCGCACGCCGCTGCCGCTCTGCAGCGATTTCGCCATGTACTCCAGCCCCTTGGCCAGCCGCGGCGTGGTCTCGCCCGAGGCCTTCCACAGCCACACCGAGGTGTCGCCGGCCTGGATCACCGCGATCTCGGCAGCCTGCGCCAGGCCTTCGAGGTTGTACTGCGGGTGCGTGCAGTCGCGGTCCTTCAGCTCGTTGACCTCGCCGCTCGAGAAGACCGACAGCGGGATCATCTCGGTGACGCGCTGCAGGCCGGCCGCGTAGCGCGTCGGGTTGTCCTGGTAGGCGCCGGCGGCCATCATCGCGAGACCGGCCGACACCGCCCAGTTGTTGACGCGGGTGCGCGCCTTCGCGGCCTCGGTGTACTGGCGGTCGATGAAGCCGTTGAAGGTCGTGATGTCGGCCTGCGCCCAGCCGGCTTCGCCGTTGTTGTAGTGGCGGATGATCTCGGCCGCGCTGACCCACACCGGCAGCATCCACGCCGCCTCGAGCTGCACCTGGGCGGCGTTCGTGCCCGAGGCCACCGAGAAGCTGCGGAAGGTCCTGCCCCAGTCGTTCAGGATCGCCACCGCCTTGTCGCGGTGCCGCGCGTCGCCGGTCTTGACCCAGCGCAGCGCGTTCAGGTAGGCCGCCTGCGCATCGTTCTTGAAGCGCGCCTCCTGGTCGCCGATCGCGCTGCCCACCACCTGCACGTTGGACAAGGCCTTGTGCGAGTAGGTGTAGGCGCTGCGCGAGTCGTTCATCACGACCTGGTAGCCGGTCTTCAGCACGCTCGGGTTGGCCGAGTTCTGGGCGGCCTTGAAGCTGTCGAGCCGCGCCTGCGTCAGGAAGATGCCGGGGTGGCGGAAGGTGGCCGGCGTGATCGCCTGCGCGCCTTCGCGTGCCACCGCGGCATCGTCGGTCGGCGCGTCGGCGACCTGGGCGTTGTCGTCGACGGCCGCGGCCTGCGCGCCATCGTCTTCGCCGGTGTTGCCGCCGCCGCAGGCTGCCAGCAGGGCCAGCGTGACCGGGGCCAGGGCCCAGCACAGGCGCCGGGTCGTTGCGTTGAAGTTCTTCATCGGGATCTCCTCGCTCACTTGATGCTGTAGCTGTCGCCGTAGACCTTCCAGTTCAGCGGCGTGTTCAGGTCGAAGTTGCCGGCTTTCAGCCAGACGCGCTGCGCGGTGTCGACGCGCGTCGTGTCGCTGTGGGCCTCTTCCTTGTTCATCTCGACCACGCGGGCATCCATGAAGGCGTTCAGGTAGGTCGCCTCGTCGCCGCCCTGGGCGGGGGTCTTGGCCTTGGCCATGGCCGCCTTGCGCACGCTCATCGCGCCTTCGTAGCCGTGCATCACGGCCGCGTCGTAGTAGGCGAACTGCCCGAGTGCGCGCAGGCCGTCGCTCTTGGCCTTGTTGACCGCAGGATTGAAGTAGACGTTGTCGCGCTCGTAGTCCTGCGACTGCTGGAAGATCACGTCGGCGGCGGCCGTCTTCCAGTCGCCGGTGTAGGTCGGATCGAGCCCGGCGTGCGACTCGGTGTTGTTCACCTTCTTCAGCGCCGGCAGGTACTTGGCCAGCACGTTGCCCGGCTTGCGGTTGGTGTATTCCTGCACCACTTCCAGCATGTCGCCGGTGCCCGAGCAGAAGCCGATGATGCCGGCGGTGTAGCCGCGGCCGTCATGGATGTCCTGGATGTAGGCGTACTGCGCCTTCCAGTTCAGCGACGAGTTCTCGGCGCTGGAGACGATCTGCATCGCGATGTCCTTCTTGCGGGCATCGAACAGGTCGGACGACGACGGGGCCGGCGCAGGGGCTGGAGCCGGAGCCGGTGCGGGCGCGGGTGCCGGAGCGGGCGCTGGGGACGGTGCAGGAGAAGGTGCAGGAGAAGGTGCGGGGGCCGGCGCAGGGGCCGGCGCGGGCGCCGGAGCCGGTGCAGGCGCGCCGACCGCGGTCAGCTTCCATTGCTGGTTCGCGCCGGTGCCGCAATCCCATTGCTGGATCGCGCCGCCGGCCGACATGCTGTGGTCCTTCACGTCGACGCACTTGCCGCTGTGGCGGGCCTTCAGCGAGAAGCCGGCACCCGACACGGCGACCGCGAAGCGCTGGTTGTCGCTGGCGGCGGTGGCCCATTGCTGGATCAGCGCGCCGTTGGCGGTGGACACGTCGGTCACATCGAGCGACTTGCCGCTGTTGACGTTGACCAGGCGGAACGTGCCGCCGGTCTCGCCGCGCAGCTCGAAGCGCTGCGAGGCCACGTCGACGCAGGCGCTCTGTTGCGCCTTCGCGCCGTCGGCGGTGCCGGCACCGGCGATGTCCAGGCACAGGCCCGACTCGACCGACTTGACTTCGTAGACGCCGACCGCGACCGCGGCGGTGACATTGCCGCTGCGCGGCAGGAACCGGAACGACTGGCCGCCGCTGGTGCCTGTGCTGCACGACAGCTGCTGCAGCACGGCGCCGTCGGCGTTCGAGGAACCGGTCACGTCGACGCATTTGCCGCTGCCGGCATTGACCAGGCGGAAGCGGTCGCCGCCCAGGTGCTCGATGCGGAAGCGCTGCGCGTTGGTGCCGTTGTCGACCCACTGCTGCACGGCCGCGCCGTCGGCGGTGGAGGCCGACGCGACGTCCATGGCCTTGCCGCTGCCGCCGTTCACCAGCTTGTAGATACCGCCGCCGACCGCGCTGAGTTCGAACGACTGCGCGGCGTTCTTGTTGCAGCCGGCCTGCTGCAGCCGGCCGCCGTCTTCGGTGCTGGCGCCGGCCACGTCGACGCACTTGCCGCTCTGTGCATTGACGATGGTGTAGATGCCGTTGGCGAGCGTGATGGTGCCGGCTGTGCTGGCGCGTGCGGCCTGCGCGGCTTCATGGCGGTCGGCGGCGCCGTCCGCGCTGTCGGGCGCGGAGCTGCCGTCGTTGCCGCCGCAGGCCGCGAGGAAGGCGCTGCCGATCGCGACGGCGAGCGGCAGGCGGGCGAATTGATAACGCTTGGAATGCCTGGTGTTCATGGTGTGCTCCTGGATGGGTGGAGGATTTACTTCCAGTCGGAGGTCTGCAGGAGCGGATCGATCGTCAGCCCGAAGGTGGCGCCCACCTTCTGCCCTACGGTCCCCGGCGTGGCCAGTGGCGCACTGCCGCAGGAACCACCACCCGTCTTGATGATGGCCCACAGCATCGCGCCGTCGCGTGCATTGCGGTTGGACGCGGTGCCGTTCGCGACCGCGCTGGCGTAGCGCTGCACCGAGTACGGCTGGTTCAGGTTCGCGCCGTACTGGTCCTGCAGGTTGCGCGAGCCGGTGCACTGGGCATCGGCATCGTTGACCACCAGCATGCCGCCGGCCCAGCCTTCGGGCGACGGCTCCAGGCCGATCGACACGATGGTCTTGCTCGGGAACAGCGAGCGGTACTGGTTGTACGCGGTGATGCCGTCGTAATGCTCGAAGCGGGCGTCGTAGCTCATCACGTTGACCAGGTCGAGCATGTTCGCGACCGCCGGGTACTTCAGCACCACGCCGCGCTCGCGCCCGGCATTGCCGCCCCAGTACGACATCTTGCCGGCGCAGGCCGGGTCGGCCGTCGTGCCCGAGGTGCAGTCCGCACCGCTCGACCAGCCGGCCAGCGTCAGCACGCGGCCGCCACCGGCCAGGTCGACCGCCTTGCGCAATGCCTTGATCGCGTTGGCATAGCGGTCCACGTCGCCATCGGCTTCGTAGTCGACGTCGAGGCCGTCGAAGCCCATCTCGGTCTGGATCTTCGCGAGGGCGTTGATGATCGAGCCGCTGCCGGCCACCCCTTGCGCCGCGAGCGGGCCCCAGTTGTTGTAGGTGGCGCCGCCGACCGCGAGGATCACCTTCTGGTTGCGCTGGTGCAGCACGTCGATCGCGGCCTTGATGTCCTTCGGCGACGCACTGAACGTGATGCCGGTGCCCGAGAAGCTGTTGGTGTTGATGCCGGCCCACGAGAAGTTCGGGTCGGCGAACGACACCATCACGTGCGTGTAGGTGGCGGGCACCTTCGCGAACTTGCTGGCCTTGTAGACGTCGTTGGCGGTCTTGCCGGTGGCGTCGAACCAGTTGTCGCTCCAGGTCGGGTAGTAGCCGACGTAGACGCGTTTGGTCTGCACCGCCTTCAGCGCTTCAGGCAGCGTCAGCGTGCCGTTCGGGGCCGGGGCCGGGGCGGGTGCAGGGGCCGGCGACGGCGCGGGGGCCGGGGCGGGCGACGGAGCCGGAGCCGGAGCCGGGGCAGGCGTCGGGCCGCACGACGCGCTGGTCGGCGTCCACAGCGTCGGCGTTGCGGCCGGGTTCCAGTTCGCGCCGGCGAACGCGGTGTGCGTCACCAGGGCCTTGTATTGCTTGCCCTGGTAGCTGACGACCTGGCCGACGTTGTAGGTGATGCCTTCGGTCCAGGCGGCGCAGCTCGACGGTGCCGGGGCGGGCGCGGGGGCCGGGGCCGGCGTCGGTGCGGGCGCCGGAGCCGGCGTGGGGGCAGGGGCGGGCGCTGGAGTCGGCGCTGGCGCTGGCGCAGGGGCCGGAGCCGGTGCCGACGACACCGGGATCAGCGCCCATTTCTGGTTCGCGTTGACGCTGCAATCCCATTGCTGGATGCCGGCGCCGGGCGCGCTGTTCCAGTCCTTCACGTCGACGCACCTGGCGCTGTGGGCGGCCTGCAGGCGCACCGTACCGGTGGCGGTGTCGGTCAGCATCGCGAAGCGCTGGTTGGCGCCGCTACTGTTGGCCCATTGCTGGATCAGCGCGCCGTTGGCGGTCGACACGTCGGTCACGTCGAGCGAGCGGCCGCTGTTCATGTTGACGATGCGGTACGTGCCGCTGGTGTCGGGCACGAACGAGAACACCTGCGACGCGGCGCCGCTGCAGTTCTGCTGCACGACCTTCGCGCCGTCGGCCGTGCTCGCGCCGGCGATGTCCAGGCAAAGGTTCGAGAACGACGACTTCACGGTGTACTGCTTCGCGGTCGGCGCCGGGGCCGGTGCGGGTGCAGGCGCCGGTGCCGGTGGGGTGCCGTCCTTGGCGGTCGCGAAGATCTGGTAGTACTCGTAGTCGCGCGTGTTCGCGCGGCTGAAGTCGTCCTTGCTGCCCGACCCGACGCGGTCGCGCTGCGCCGCCCAGTACGACAGCAGGCCGATGCCCTTCTGCTTCGCGAAGTTGGCGACGACCGTCGCATCCGCCGGCGTGAAGATCTCCGACGCTTCGTCGTTCTGGCCGATCATCGGCGTGATGCCGATCATCGCCCACAGCTGCGCATCGGTCTTCGACGGGTACACGCCCTTCAGCTGGTTGAAGGTCGACTGCGCGGCCGAGACGGCGAGGTCGCCCATCTTCTTGCCGCCGCTGTAGTAGGTGCCGTAGTCCATCGCCATGATGTTGACCATCGACACCGTGACGCCGGCGCTCGCCGCGCCCTTGATCAGCTCCAGCGCCTTCGGCGGCAGGCCGCCCGGCTCGGAGCTGGTGCGGAACGGATCCACCGGCAGCGTGAACGAGGTGTACAGGTCCGGGTAGATCGCCTGCAGCTGCTTGATGGCCGCGTTGCGCACGCCGTTCAGGCGCGTGTCGCCGAGCTGGCCGCCTTCGATGTCCCAGTCGATCGAGCGGGTGCCGTGCGTGTCGATCAGCTGGCGGATCAGCGTGACGAGGTTGGCCGTCGAGCAGACCGATTCGAGGTAGGTGCCGCTCGCGCCGCCGAACGACAGGATCACCCGTCCGCCGCCGTTGATGTAGGCCTTGACGTCGGCCTTCACCGACGCGTTGTTCATCGTGGCATCCATGCCGCCGCTGAGCGAGCAGGCGCCGTTGTTCGAGATCGCGAACGCGATCGTCATGCCGTCCATGCCGGCGCGCGACTTCGCCTCGGTCAGGTTCTTGAACTTGTAGTCGGTGCTGTTGAAGCTCCAACCGAAGAAGTAAGGCGCGACGATCGTGCCCGCATGGGCCATCGACGTCGCGGCCACACCGGCGGCGAGCGCGAGCGCGCTCAGCTTGAATCTGTTCATGTCCCAACCCTCTCGCGGCCTCGGCGCTGCGGCGCCCGGCCCTGCCTTGTTGATTCGATCTCGCGTCGACGAACTGCGCGGGGCCTACGCGAGGGCCTTGCTGCGGTGGCGTTCCATCAAAGTGGAAACGCTTCCACAAGACCAATTGAAGCACCCTTGGTCATCAGACAAACCAGGGTAAACCCTTGCGAAATGCCGCGGCAAGGTGACGAGTTGTGTGCAAAGTTGCAGCTTTCCAGGCATGCATCCGGTGACTGTCGAGGCATCCATTCGCGATGGCGATGGATGAATCGAACGCCTGGTATTAATTTGGTCTCATGACGAAACCGGCGGCTGCGGATCGGGAAACCCGATGGGTTCAGAACACCGTGCCGTCGCTGTCGATCGCGAGCGGCGGGCTGCCGTCGCGCAAGTCGCGAGCCATGGCGCGGCCTGCAGCCCAGGTGCCGCCTTCGAGGATGCAGGCGAGCGGCATCTCGGCGGCGGTCTTGCCGAGTCGTTGGCGCACCAGCGGCGCGAGCTCGTCGATCAGCGCGACGGTGAGCGCGCGCCATTCGACGATGGCTTCGTCGCCGGTTGTATGACGACGGCTTGAAAAACCGGCGTCGCGCGGCACGATGACGCCACTGTCGAGCAGCAACCCGCCGTTGCGGTACTCCGGCAGGCCGGTGAGCCCGTCGAGCCGGGCCACCGGCACGCCGGCCCATGCGAAGGGCTCGAGCAGCGAGTAGCACAGCCACTGGCTGAGCTTGTGGAACGGCACCCAGCCGGCGCTCGGGCCGCTGCCGCCGGCCAGCGGATGGCGCCAGCAATCGCCGAGCGGCAGGCCGTCGAGTTCGTTGCCGGCCAGCCAGATGCCGCTCAGCGTGTCGAGCAGCGCCTGCAGCAGCTGCGGTGCGCCGAGCGGCGCCTGGTGCGACTTCAGCGCCAGCCGGTCGAACAGCGCACCGGGCCGGCCGACGGCGCCGAAGCTCGCGTGCTGCACCTGCATCGCTTCGCCGAGCCGGCGCAGCAGCAGCGTGCGGCCCTCCAGGCCGACCAGCGGGTTGTCGTCGCGCACCTGGAACATCGCGGCCAGCGTGGCCGCGTCGAGCCGCAGCAGCGCGGCGGCATCGACGCGCAGCGGCTGCGACGGATCGCTCGAGAACAGCCCTTGCATGAAGCCGCGGAAGCTCGCGACACCGAGGCCTTCGGAGCGGCCGAACGCCTGCCCGCTTTCGGCTTCCAGGTAGCGCCACGACGCACCGGCGCCGGCGTCGAGCAGCACGCTGACGACGGTGAGATCGATGTGCGCATGGGCCTGTGCAGCTGCATCGAGGCCGGCGAGCCGCGCATCCAGCTCGGCTTTGCGGTCGATGCCGCCGGCTTCGAAGTGGCGCCAGCGGCTGTGGTACGGGATGCGCAGGTCGGGGTAGTGCTGCCGCGTGACCTGCTCGACCCGCTGCGCCGCATCGGCCAGCTTCGCGCGATCGAGCGTGAAGTGGTCGGAGCGCCCCTCGCCGACCGCGCGCAGGATGTTGGCGCAGCGCTCGCGGATGGTGTCCGCCTGGCGCAGCGTGGCGACCGCGACGCTAGACAAGGCCGCGCCCCTTGGTGGCCGCGAGTTTCACGTCGTCGGGCACGCTGCCGTCGGTGAAGTAGCCGGCCGCGATCTTCGCTTCGATCTCGACCTTCGCATCGGCCGGCACCAGCTCGTCGGGGATCTTGATGCGCTCGCCGACGGTGATGCCGCTGCCGGTGATCGCGTCGTACTTGTCGTTGCTCATGCTGACGAGGCGGTGGATGCGCTGGATGCCGAGCCAGTGCAGCACGTCGGGCATCAGCTCCTGGAAGCGCATGTCCTGCACGCCGGCGACGCATTCGGTGCGCAGGAAGTACTTGTCGGCGCTGTCGCCGCCGACCTGCCGCTTGCGCGCGTTGTAGACCAGGAACTTGGTGACCTCGCCGAGCGCGCGGCCTTCCTTGCGGCTGTAGGCGATCAGCCCGACGCCGCCGTGCTGCGCGCCGCGGATGCACTCCTCGATCGCATGCGTCAGGTAGGGCCGGCAGGTGCAGATGTCGGAGCCGAACACGTCGGAGCCGTTGCACTCGTCGTGCACCCGCGCGGTCAGCGTGACGGCCGGGTCGGCGAGGTCGCGCGGGTTGCCGAAGAGGTAGAGCGTCTGCCCGCCGATCGGCGGCAGGAAGACCTCGATGTCGCTGCGCGTGACGAGCTCGGGGTACATGCCGCCGGTCTCCTCGAACAGGTGGCGGCGCAGGTCGCCTTCGCTGACGTTGAAGCGCTTCGCGACGCCCGGCAGCCACCACACCGGCTCGATCGCCACCTTGGTGACGACGGCAGAACCGTCGTCGAGCAGCACGCGGCCGTCGACTTGCAGCCGCTGGAAGGCGAGCGCCTGCCGCACCTCGGGCAGGTGGATGTGGGCCTGCGTCACCGCGATGGTCGGGCGGATGTCGTAGCCCTCGGCGATGTAGTCGCCGAACACGTCGGCGACCGACGCGCCCCACGGGTCGATCGAGACGATCTTCGAAGCGTCCCCCCAGGCCGGGTACGGGCCGATCAGGTCGGTAGGCGCGGTGTTCGTGAGGTCGGCGCGATGGCCCTTCTTCAGGTTGCCTGCCGCGAGGGCCAGCGCCCGGTACACGCCGTACGAGCCGCTGTGCGTGCCGATCACGTTGCGCTGGCTGCGGTTGGTGGTGGTGCCGACGATCGGGCCGCGCTCCAGCGCGGTGGCGGCGCCCCAGTGCAGGGCCGGCGCGCCGGACGGGCCCTGCTGGCCGGGGTGGGAGGTCAGGCGGATGTGCCTGGAAGTCTCGCGCCCGGGAGCCGGATCGCTGGCGGTCTGGGAACGGGGCTCGGTGCTCATCGCGGTCGCTCCTGCTGGCCGGGGGAAGGCCTGGCCCACAGGATACGACGGCGGTGCCGCTTCAGGGCAACCGCGGCCGGTGCGCCGCATCCGGCGCCGCGATCCACGCCTGCAACTCCGCCACCCGCGCATGCTTCGGCGCCAGCCCGACGAAGGTCGTGTACGCCTTCAGCGCCTTCGCCTCGTCGCCGGCCTGCAGCTGCGCATCGCCCAGGTTCAGGTAGGCCAGCGCGCGGCTGCCGTCCATCTCGATGGCGCGTTCGAACCAGCGTGCCGCCTCGGCCGGCTTGCCGCGCTTGAAGTAGACGAAGCCGAGGTTGTTGGCCGCCAGCGCGAACACCGGCTGCAGCTTCAGCGCCTCGGTGAACGCCGCCTCGGCTTCGTCGTAGCGGCGCTCGCGGTACAGCGCGAGCCCGCGGTCGTTCGCGCGCTGCGCCGCGACGCGTGGCGCGACCGGCGCGGCGGCCGGCGTCGACAGCTTCACGTCGCCACCCTCCAGGTTCTTGATGACGACCTGCACCTCCTTCGCCGCACCCTTGCCGGCGCCGGGCTGCAGCGCCGCCGTCTTCGCGTCGTCGAGCTGCTTGTTCAGCTTGCTGGCGTCGGCATCGAGCTGCGGCGAATCGCCGCTCAGCGCCTCGCGGTCGGCCGGCAGCTCGAACACGAACTCGCCGCCTTCCGAGCCCGGCAGGCTGCCGAAGGCCGGCGTCTGGCGCGCGATGGCCGCCACCGACGGCGCGACGTAGGCCGCCAGCTCGGTGCCGGTGACCACGCCGTCGCCGTTCAGGTCGGCCTTGCCGTTCAGCGCCTGCAGCAGCGTCCAGGTGAACACCGAATGGCCCGCCGGGCCGTCGTCGGCCACCTGCTGGTCGGCGCCGCCGGCGGTCAGCATCTGCCGGCCCAGCCGCCGTGCGTTGTCGGCCAGGAAGTTCGCGCTGCTGCCCGCGCCGCCGCCGCGTGTGAGCCCCAGGCCCGAGTAACAGGCGTCGACCATGAACAGCACGTGCTTCGCGCTGATCGCCTCGGCCACCTCCTGCAGCTGCGGCATCGAGATCGCGTCCGACGCGAAGTCGGCCAGCGCCGCATCCACCGGGATCAGGTAGCCGACGTCGCGTCCGCTCGTCAGCTTGCGCGTGCCGCCGTGGCCGGCATAGAACACCACCACGCGGTCGTCGCGCCGCACCTTCTTCGCATCGGCCAGCTTGTCGTTCAGCACGCGCAGGATGTTCGCGCGCGTCGCCTCCCCGTCGTAGAGCGCGGTCACGTTCTCGGCCTTGAAGCCGAAGCGCGTCACCAGCGTCTCCCGCACCGCGCGCGCATCGCGCACCGCATGGTGCAGCTGCGGCCATTTCGCGTACTGGTCGATGCCGATCACCAGCGCGTGGCTGTCGCGGTACAGCGCGTCGGCGCTCGCGGCCAGCGCGGCATCGGGCACCGCCTTGCGCGGCGCGTTGACGATGAACCGGCCGTCGCGCCAGGTCGCGAAGCGGTAGCCGTCGGCCACCAGCTGGTCGAGCACCAGCGGCAGCGCCTGCACCGTGCGGCCCTGGATGTCGTGGAACAGGACCACGCCACGGCCGGCCTTGTCGACCTCGCTCAGCACCCGCTCGGCGATGCTCTTGGGCACCGGGTCCGCCCAGTCCATCGAGTCGACGTTCCACATCATCGAGCGCAGCTTCAGTCCTTCGACGGTGCTCAACGCGCCCTCGGTGCGAGCGCCGTACGGAAAGCGGAACAGCGACGACGGCTGGCGCCCGGTGGCGTCGAGCAACGCCTCGGTGTCGGTGGTCTCGGCACGCACCGCGTCGTCGCTCAGCTTGGCCATCACGCTGTGCGTGAAGCTGTGGTCGGCGAGCTGGTGGCCGGCCGCCAGCACCCGCTTCGCGACCGCGCCGTTCGGGCCGAGCTTCGCGTGGCCCTGCGCATCGACGGTGCCGAGGTTGCGCCCGAGGTTGAAGAAGATTGCCGGTGCGTCGTAGCGCTTCAGGATGTCGAGGATGTCGTCGGTGTACTTCGGGTGCGGGCCGTCGTCGAAGGTCAGCACCACGGTCTTCGGCGGCAGCGAGGCGCCGAAGATCTCGCGCGAATCGGGCTCGTCGTTCGCACCGGACTTCGCCGACGGCAGGGTGTACGGCACGATGGTCGCGAAGTCCTTCAGGATCTGTTCGCGGTTGTAGAGCTTCGAGACCTTGGCCACGTAGTCGGACCACTTCTCGCGCTGCAGCTCGATGCCGCGCTTCGCGAAGCGGCCGAACACCTCCTTCAGCTCGCGGTCGTAGGCCTGCTCCACCTCGGCCAGCACCGCCAGGTCCTCGTTGGCGCGGCGCGCGAGCTTGAGCCCCGCGATCGACTGCGACTGCGCGTACTGCGCTGCGAGCCGGGTCAGGAATTCCTTGAAGGCGAGGCGGTCGGCATCGAACCACGACGGCTCGCCCTCGATGCGGTCGAGCAGCCCTTCGAGCGCCGGCAGCGTCGCGGGGTTGGCGGTGTCGGCCGCAGCCGCCGCGAGCGCGTCGACGCGCTCCTGCAGGTCGTGGAACAGCAGCTGGCCGACGGCACCCACTGCGCGCCGCTCGGCCGGCTTCAGCGCGCGTTCGCCGCTCATCAGCACGACCATCTGGCGGTGCGCGGCGAGCACGCCGTCGGCGCGTTGCTGCAACTGGGCGGCGAGGGCGCCGGCCGACGGCGGTGCGGAGGCGCTCGTCGCGGCGGCGCTTGCAGCGACTGGCGCTGCCGATGCCGCCGGCGCGCTGCCGGCCGCCGGGCTGGCCGGCGTGGCGCCGCGGTCGCAAGCGGCCAGCGCAAGCAGCAGCGCAGCGAATGTCAACGGCGTCACAAGGTGTCGGGAAGAAATCTGCATCGATTGCCGCAAGGCGCCTGCTGCAGGCGGTCTCGCCGTCGGGGAAGGAGGCCTGTATTTCATCATCGAACCGGCGCAGCAGCGGCGACGCCTAAAATTGCGCCCGCGCCACCCCGGCGCCCCTCCTGTCTTCCTCTCGACTGCGGCATCGCGACCGCCTGCGCCATGAACCTCTCCGCCCTGTCCGCCCTGTCCCCGCTCGACGGCCGCTATGCCGCCAAGGTCGCAGCCCTGCGCCCGCTGCTCAGCGAGTTCGGCCTGATGCACCGCCGCGTGCAGGTGGAGGTCGAGTGGTTCATCGCACTGTCGGACGCCGGCCTGGCCGAGTTCAAGCCCTTGAGCGAAGCCGCGCGCGGCCTGCTGCGGGGCCTGGTGGCACGCTTCAGCGAAGCCGATGCGCAGGCCATCAAGGACATCGAGCGCACCACCAACCATGACGTGAAGGCGGTCGAGTACTGGCTGAAGGGCCGCTTCGAATCGAACCCCGAACTGAAGGGCGCCGGCGAGTTCGTGCACTTCGCCTGCACCAGCGAAGACATCAACAACACCAGCCACGGCCTGATGCTGAAGGCGGCGCGCGCCGAGGTGCTGCTGCCCACGCTGGACCGCATCGTCGACAGCCTCGCGGCGCTGTCGGTCGAGCTGGCCGAGGTGCCGATGCTCAGCCGCACGCATGGCCAGACCGCCAGCCCGACCACCGTCGGCAAGGAAGTCGCCAACGTGGTCGCGCGGCTGCGCAACGCGCGCGAGCGCATCGCCGGCGTGCAGTTGCTGGCCAAGATGAACGGCGCGGTCGGCAACTACAACGCCCACCTGGCGGCCTACCCCGAGATCGACTGGGAAGCCTTCTCGCGCCGCGTGATCGAGGGCGCTCTTGGCCTGAACTTCAATGCGTACACGATCCAGATCGAGCCGCACGACTACATGGCCGAGCTGTTCGACGCGGTTACGCGCACCAACACCATCCTGATCGACTGGTCGCGCGACGTCTGGGGCTACATCAGCCTCGGCTACTTCAAGCAGCGCACCAAGGAAGGCGAGATCGGCTCCAGCACGATGCCGCACAAGGTCAACCCGATCGATTTCGAGAACGCCGAAGGCAACTTCGGCCTGGCGAACGCGCTGCTGACGCACCTGAGCCAGAAGCTGCCGATCAGCCGCTGGCAGCGCGACCTGACCGACAGCACGGTGCTGCGCAACATGGGCGTCGCGCTCGGCTACGCGGTGCTCGGCTACGACAGCCTGCTGCGCGGCCTGGGCAAGCTCGAGGTGAATCGCGACGCGCTCGCGGCCGACCTCGACAGCGCCTGGGAGGTGCTGGCCGAACCGATCCAGACGGTGATGCGCCGCTACAAGCTGGCCAACCCCTACGAGCGGCTGAAGGAGCTGACGCGCGGCAAGACGATCACGCGCGAGGCGATCCAGCAGTTCATCGGCACGCTGGAGATTCCCGAGGCGGAAAAGGCCCGGCTGCTGGCGATGACACCGGGCAGCTACACCGGCATCGGCGCCGAGCTGGCGAAGCGGATCGGGGCGCCGAAGCGCTGAGGGCGGCGGGCGGCGGGCGGCGGTTCGATCTGGAACTTCCCGGTGGCATGGCGCCACTCAGGGACATTGCGGATCGAAGGAGTACTGCGCGTGAACGACGGCATAGGCAGCAAGACGCCATCGGGACAGCGCCCCGTCCTGCCCAGGCTCCAGACGGTGCGGACAGAGTGGACAGAGCGACAACGGGCGGAGCCCAAGACCCCAAAGTTGCATGAGCTCCCTGTGACGGGCCCGGTGGCGGCCTTCTTTCGCCACTGGCAACTGCCGGCATCCCGAGACGAGGTGTCGCAGGTCATGCGCTGCTGCATTCGCAACAAGGACGGCGATGGAGCCGCAAGGTTGGTCAAGGCGCTCTTCGAGCGCGATGGCGACGCTGGCCTGACCTTGCGCCTTGGCTACCCTGCCTCAGGCGACGAGCAAGGCCCCCTGGCCGACGATGACCTGAAATTCCTGGTCCGCTGGATCAACGAATGGATGCCCAAGACGCCGGGCGGGCCGGTCGCGCTCGATCTCAGCGGCAACGACCTCACCGCGAAGGGCCTGACGCGACTCTGCGCCTGCCTGCGCGTGAACCCGCGGGTGCGGGCGCTTGACCTCTCGCGCAATCGCTTCCTGACGCCAGCCTTGTCGCGCCAGGACACGGCCAGCAAAGCCCTCCGCAGAAAGCTCACCTCCCCGCGCTGCCCGAGGGCGCCATTGCGAACCGGTGACGCGATCGGCGAACTGCTGACGTCAGGCCACCTCCGGCGCCTGTGGCTGAACGGCATTCCATTTGCGAGGGAGGACCGCGAGCTCATCATCCGCGCGGTGGTGGACAAACGCACGCTGTGTGCATTGGGCATGTCGGGTTGCGCGCTCTCGGAAGCCGACATCAAGATCCTGGTCCAGCAGAATGGAAGCAAGGGCTGGCGCCACCTGGCCCTGGGAGCGAAGTTGACCCAAGGCGCGCTGCAGTCCATCACCGCACTCCTGCGCACGAGCAAGACCCTCGTGACGCTGGATCTGGAAACGACCGAACCGTATTCGCTCCTCACGGTCACCGAGCTGTTCCGTGCGCTTGATGGCAACCACAGCCTGAAGCACCTGTCCGTGGCCGGGCACAGCCTGAGAGGCAACGGCGCTGCCGTGACGGAGGTGCTGCGGAAGAACACCTGCCTTCGCAGGCTGGACATGTCGGGCAGCGACATTTCGATGGAGCTTCTGGAAGCGTTGGTACGGGCCCTGTCGCGACAGGAAGGCTTCAAACCCAACGACACCCTGACGACATTGATCCTGCCGGAGTTCGCCCCCGGAGCCGTTGATCACGACAAGACAGAACTGATCAAAGCAAAGATCTCCTTTGCGATCAGCCGCAATCGCGCAAGCCTGTTCGAGCGATTGCAGGCCAACGCCTTGACGGTCTTCGCAGCCGGCCGTTCATCCGCATGCACCTTGCCACCGGAACTGCGCAGCAGGATCGTCGGGTACCTCCAGGATGACGAGCGCGCGTTGCGATCGCTGGCCAACCAGGTTCGCAAGCCGGATCTCGCACCAGAAGCTCGTGCGACACCCAAGACCTGGCAGGAGGCCCGCAGCCCACGCAGCTAACCCGCCGCCTGACCCTTCGGCCGGGGCCGCTTCAATCCTTCAGCAGCCCCTCGGCCCGCAGCGCCTGCTGCACCGCCGGCCGCGCCGACACGCGAGCCATCCACGCCCGCAGGTTCGGGAAGTCCGACAGCGGGATGCCGAGGAAGTTGCTCCAGTTCACGATCGTGAAGCCGTAGGCGTCGGCGATGCTGTAGTCGCCGGCCAGGAACTCGCGCGTCGCGAGGTGCTTGTCCATGTCGGCGAAGCGCGCGGCCAGCTTCAGCTTCGCGTCTCGCTTCGTGCTGTCGGCCGTCTCCTTGTGCCACAGCCACGGGCTGAAGGTCTTGTGCAGCTCGGTGCTGACGTAGGTCAGCCACTGCGTCACGGCCAGGCGCCGCCGGCTGCCGGGCGCGCCGATCAGCGCCTGCGCCGGGTCCAGGTCGGCGATGTACTGCTGCAGCGCGGCGCCTTCGGTGTGGCGCGAGCCGTCGTCGAATTCCAGCAGCGGCACGTAGCCGCGCGGCGCGATGTCGAAGTAGTTGCCGCCGCCGTCGGCCAGCGTGTGGGTCGCGAGGTCGACCTGGTGGGCGTCGAACGCGACGCCGATTTCGCGCAGCGCGATGTGAACGGCCAGCGAGCAGGCACCGGGGGCGTAATAGAGCTTCATTGCAGAGATCCTGTTGAGGTTTCGGTGGCGTGACTCTAGGATTGCGCTGGTGCATCTGAAATAGGCAAGGTGGCAATCAATGGCTGCATCCATGCAATCTGCCGGCGGGCCGATCGGCACCGGCGAACTGGCGGTGCTGCTGGCGCTGGTGCGGGGCGGCAACCTGGCCGCGGCCGGGCTGCTGGCCGGCGTCGACGGCTCGACGGTGTTCCGCACCGTGCAGCGCAGCGAGAAGGCGCTGGGGCAGCGCCTGTTCGAGCGCTCGCGCGACGGCTACCGCGCCACCGAGCTGGGCCTGCAGCTGGCGCAGCATGCCGAGCGCATCGAAGCCGAGCTGGAAGCCGCGCGTGCGGTGGCACGGGTCGAGGCGGGGGCGGTCAGCGGGCTGGTGCGCATCAGCACCACCGACACCATCCAGAGCGGGCTGCTGCTGCCGGCGCTGGCCGGCCTGGTCGCGGCCAATCCGCTGCTGCGGCTCGAGATCACCGCACGCAACGAGCTCGTCAACCTGTCGCAGCGCGAGGCCGACATCGCGTTGCGCGCGACCGTGAAGCCGCCGCCGCACCTGGTCGGCCGCGAGCTCGGGCCGATCCGCTCGGCGGTGTACGGATTGAAGGGCCGCGGCAGGGCGAAGGTCGACCTGGCATCGGCACGCTGGATCGTCGTCGACGATGCGCTGCCCGAGCACCCGTCGGTGCGCTGGCGCAAGAAGCACCTGCCGAAGGCGGAGCCGGCGCTGCGCGTCAACAGCGTGCAGGCGGTGATCGATGCCGCCGCCGCCGGGCTGGGCGTCGGCATCGCACCGCTGTTCAGCGCCGGGCAGCGGCGCGAGCTGGTGCAGCTCAGCGATCCGCTGGCCGAATGCGAAACGCAGCTGTGGCTGCTGACGCATCCGGAGTCGCGGCACCTGCGGCGCATCGCGGTGGTCGCGGCACACCTCGCGAGCCACCTAAAATCCCCGCCATGAAATTCACCGACCAGCTGCGCCGCGCCGAACGCCGCAACGATTCCCTGCTCTGCGTCGGGCTCGATCCCGATCCGGCGAAGTTCCCCGGGGCCTGGAAGGGCGACGCCGGCCGCATCTACGACTTCTGCAGCGCGATCGTCGATGCCACCAAGGACCTGGTGATCGCCTTCAAGCCGCAGATCGCTTATTTCGCCAGCCAGCGCGCCGAGGACCAGCTGGAGCGGCTGATGGCCCACATCAAGCGCGTCGCGCCCGAGGTGCCGGTGATCCTCGACGCGAAGCGCGGCGACATCGGCGCGACCGCCGAGCAGTACGCCCGCGAAGCCTTCGAGCGCTACCAGGCCGACGCGGTCACGCTGTCGCCGTTCATGGGCTTCGATTCGCTCGAGCCGTGGCTGCGCTACGGCGACCGCGGCCTGATCCTGCTGTGCCGCACCTCCAACCCCGGCGGCTCCGATCTGCAGGCGCAATCGCTGGCCGGCGGCGACAAGGTCTACGAACGTGTTGCCCGCCTCGCGCAGGGCGACTGGAACCGCAGCGGCCAGCTCGGCCTGGTGGTCGGCGCGACCTTCCCCGGCGAGATCGCCCGCGTGCGCGAACTCGCCCCCACGCTGCCGCTGCTGATCCCGGGCGTCGGCGCGCAGGGCGGCGATGCCGCCGCCACGGTGCGCGCCGGCTGGCGTGCCGATGCGACCATCGTCGTCAACTCGTCGCGCGCGGTGCTGTACGCGTCGAATGGCGACGATTTCGCGAGCGCCGCCCGCCGCGTCGCCCAGGCCACGCGCGTCGAGCTGAACGCGCACAAGCCCACCGCCTGAAGCACGGCGCCGTCGTGCAGTCCTGCACGACACGCCGGCGGAATCGGGAAAACCAGCCCGCATCGGCCGCGGCGCGGTGCCACACTCTGCGGCACCGCGCGGGTTGTTTGTCGATGCGCGGTCCCTCGCCGTGCCGCTCTCCTCGCCCCTGCCCCTTCTGCCGAGCGAACCCCTGGACCGGATGGTGGCCCGGCTGTTCTTCGGCGCCGGCATCGCGATCTCGCTGATCGGCGCGCTGATCTACCTGTCGCCCTCGCTGCCGGCCCGCCCCGCGATGCGCGCGCTGCTGGTCGGCGACTGCCTCGCGCTCGCGCTCAGTTTCGCGATCGGCCTGCGGGCGATGCGCCGCGTCGCGCTGCCGCGCCTCGTGCAAGGCATGGGCTGGATCGCCGCGAGCGCGGTGCTGGTCACGACCATCGGCCTCGGCCAGGGCGTGCACGCGCTGAACCTCGGCTACCTCGGGCTGCTGATCTGCGTCGTGACCGTGTTGTCCAGCCCGGCCTCGGGCATCGTGCTCGCGCTGGCGATGGCCGCCGCGGTGGCCGGCCTGGCGTTCGCCCACCACGCAGGCTGGCTGCCCGGGCCGTCCGCGATGGCCGGCATCCCGCTGCCGCTGCGCGTGCTCACGCACTGGCTGATCTTCGGTTCCGCCACCGCCAGCGGGATGCTGATCGCCGGCGTCGTGCGGCGTGCGCTCGGCGAGGCGCGCGACCGCGAGGAGCGCTTTCGCAGCCTGTTGCTGATGGCCGCCGACTGGTACTGGGAGCTCGATGCCGACCTGCGTTTCACCCACATCAGCGACAAGCTGAACCAGTACTCCGGCATCGACGCCAAGGAACGGCTGGGCCGCCGGCCGTGGGAGATGCCGCAGATCGGGCTCGACGCCGACACGCTGGCCCGGCACCGCGCCGACCTGGAGGCCCACCTGCCGTTCAGCAACCTGATGGCGAGCCGCCCGGGCGAGACCGGCGAGCTGCGCCACAGCATGGTCAGCGGCCGGCCGCGCTTCGATGCCGACGGCCGCTTCCTCGGCTACTGGGGGCTGGGCCGCGACATCACGGCCGAGGTCGAGGCGCGCCGCGCCATCGCCGAGAGCGAGGGCCGCTACCGCGAGCTGTTCCGCCTGTCGCCGACCGCGCTGGTGCTGCACCGCAACGGCGTCGTGGTCGACAGCAACGACGCTGCCGCGCGCCTGTTCGGCTTCGCGTCGGCCGACGCGATGAAGGGCTTCGACCTGACCCGGCTCTACCCGGAAGGCGACGCGCGCGACCAGGTGCGCCGGCGCGTCGCGTCGCTCGAGATGCTGCCGGTCGGCGAGGGCCTGGGCGTCGCGGATTTCGACCTGATGTCGCTGGACGGCCGGCCGCTGAGCGCGCAGGCCTCGGGCATGCGGGTGAACGCGCCGGGCGGGCCGGCCACGCTGTCGATGTTCCACGACATCACCGCGCGCGTGCAGGCCGAGACCGCGCTGCGGCGCTCGCAGGCCCTGCTGTCGCACCTGGTGGCGACCAGCCCCGACTGCATCACGCTGACCGAGGTGGCCAGCGGCCGCTACGTGATGGTCAACGACAGCTTCACCCGCATCACCGGCTGGCGCAGCGACGAGGTGGTTGGCCGCACCGCGCTGGAGATCGGCATCTGGCACCGGCAGTCGCACCGCGAAGCGCTGGTCGCCGGGCTGGCCCGCGGCGACCTGGTGAAGGACCTGCCGGCCACCTTCGTGCGGCGCGACGGCACGGTCGTGTCCTTGCTGCTGTCGGCCGCGCGCTTCCGGATGGACGACCAGGACTATCTGGTGCTGAACGGCCGCGACGTCACCGAGACCGAGCGCGTGCGGCTCGAACACGAGGCGATCCTGCAGAACGCGTCGATCGGCATCGCGCTGACGCGCGAGCGCCGCTTCATGCAGGCCAACCCCTGCTTCGAGGCGATGTTCCGCTGGCCGGCCGGTGCGCTGATCGGCCAGCCGGGGCAGGTGGTGTGGAGCGACGCGGCGGCCTATGCCGAGATGGGCGCGCTGGTCGGGCCGCGGCTGGCGCAGGGCGAGCCGGTGGAGGTCGAGCGCATGATGCGGCGCGGCGACGGCAGCAGCTTCCTGTGCCGCCTGCTCGCGCAGGCGGTGGACCCGACGCACCCGAGCCAGGGCGGCACCATCTGGATCGCCGAGGACGTGACCGAGCGGCGCGCGTTCGAGCAGGCGCTGGCCCATGCGCGCGACGTGGCCGAGGCGGCCAACCAGGCCAAGAGCGCGTTCCTCGCGAACACCAGCCACGAGATCCGCACGCCGCTGAACGGCCTGCTGGGCCTGGCGCGGCTGGCGATGCGCCCGGGGCTCGACGCGCCGCGCCGCGACCAGTACCTGGCGCAGATCCAGGACAGCGCGCAGAACCTCGCGAGCATCATCTCCGACATCCTCGACCTGTCGAAGATCGAGGCCGGCAAGCTCAGTGTCGAGGCGGTCGCCTTCGACCTGCGCGGGCTGCTGGTCGCGGTGCACCGGGCGTACCAGTCGCTGGCGCAGGCGCGCGGGCTGTCGCTGCGGCTCGCGATGACGCCGGAGGTGCCGGGCACGGTGCTCGGCGACCCGGTGCGGGTGCGGCAGATCCTCAGCAACTACCTGACCAACGGCATCAAGTTCACCGAGCGCGGCCACGTCACGCTGGAAGCGGCGCTCGATGCGGACGGCCGGGTACGGCTCTCGGTGCTCGACACCGGCCCGGGCATCGACGACGCGACGCAGCGGCGGCTGTTCCAGCCGTTCACGCAGGCCGACTCGTCGACCACGCGGCGCTTCGGCGGCACCGGCCTCGGCTTGTCGATCTGCAAGGAGCTGGCGACGCTGATGGGCGGGCAGGTCGGCGTCGACAGCGAGGTCGGGCGCGGCAGCCGCTTCTGGGCCGCGCTGCCGCTGCCGGCCACGCCGGCGCGCGAGGTCGGCACCGATGCGGAATCGCTCGACGTCGCGTCGCTGGCCGGCGCGCACGTGCTGATGGTCGAGGACAACCCGGTCAACATGATGATCGGCGTCGCGATGCTGGAGCAGTGGGGCATCGACGTGGTGCAGGCGGTCGACGGACTGGAGGCGCTGGTGGCGGTGCGGCGCTCGGTCGACGAAGGACGGCTGTTCGACGCGGTGCTGATGGACGTGCAGATGCCGCGGCTGAGCGGCCACGAGGCAGCACGCCGGCTGCGCGAGCAGCATCCGGCCGACGAGCTGCCGATCATCGCGCTGACGGCGGCGGCGCTGGTGTCGGAGCGCGACCAGGCGCTGGCCGCGGGGATGAACGAGTTCCTGACGAAGCCGATCGATGCGCACCGGCTGCGACAGGCGCTGCTGCGGGCCGTGGCCCAGACGGAGCAGCGCCCGTAGCCCGGATGCCGATCCGGGGAGCGGCGTCCCGGATGGGCATCCGGGCTATGAGAGTGGCAAGGCCCGTTGACGTCGGCCGGTCAACGCATACAGCGCGTTCGCCAGCGCCGGTGCGGCCGGCGGCGTGCCGGGCTCGCCCATGCCGCCGGGCGCGCGGGTGCTCGGCACCAGGTGCGTCTCAATGCGCGGGCAGTCGGCCAGCGTCAGCAGCTTGTAGTCCGGAAAGTTGCGCTGCCTGACCGCGCCGCCGTCGATGTCGATGCGGCCGTACAGCGCGGCCGACAGGCCGAAGACCACCGCGCTCTCCATCTGCTGCGCGACGATGCCCGGGTTGACCACCGTGCCGATGTCGGCCGCGCAGACCACGCGGTGGATGCGCGGCCGGCCGTCGGCGAGCGACACCTCCATCACCTGCGCGACGATGCTGCCGAAGCTCTCGTGCAGCGCGACGCCGCGGGCCTGGCCCACCGGCAGCGGCCGGCCCCAGCCGGCCTTCGCGGCCGCGAGCTTCAGCACCGCGGCATGCCGGGGCATGTCGCCCAGCAGCCCGAGCCGGAACGTCACCGGGTCCTGGCCGGCCGCCTCGGCCAGCTCGTCGATGAAGCATTCGCTGAAGAACGCATGGTGCGAATGCCCGACCGAGCGCCAGTAGCCGACCGGCACGCCGCTGTGCGTCGCGACCTGCGCGATGCGCTGGTGCGAGATGCCGTACGGCAGGTCGTACAGGCCTTCGGCCGCGCTCTTGTCGGGCGTGTCGACCGGCCCGGCCAGCGACGGCAGCACGCGTTCGATCCAGCGCGGCGTGATCGCGTCCCCGGCCGCGGTGATCGTCAGCCCCGAGACCATGCCCTTGCCATCCAGGCTCGCCTGCATCAGCGCGACGCCGGCCGGCCGGTAGAAATCGTGCGCGATGTCTTCTTCGCGCGGCCACACCAGCTGCACCGGATGCCCGCCGCATTCGATCGCGATGCGCACCGCCTGCGCGACGAAGTCGACATCGAGCCGCCGCCCGAAGCCGCCGCCCAGGTAGCTGACGTGCAGCGTCACCGCCTCCAGCGGCACGCCGGCCACGCGGGCGGCGATCGCGCGCGCCATGTCGGGCACCTGCGTCGGCACCCACAGCTCGACGCCGCCGTCGTGCACGCGCGCGGTGCAGTTGATCGGCTCCATCGGCGCATGCGCCAGGTAGGGCGCGCGGTACAGCGACTCGATCTGCCGCGCGGCGCCGGCGCGCGCCTGCTTCACGTCGCCGCGGGTGTGGAACGCGAAGCCGCCATCGGTGTGCGCGGCTTCGCGCGCGGCCTGCTCCAGCGCCTCGTCGATGCGCTTCGTGTCGGCTGCGCCGGCCGGTGGCGCAGCCCAGTCGATCTCCAGCGCCTGCGCGCCGCGCTGCGCATGCCAGGTGCTGCGGCCGACCACGGCCACCGCCGCGGTCGAGCCGGCATACGGCCCGAGCCGCACCACGCGCTGCACGCCGGGCAGCTGCATCGCCGCGTCGACCTTCACCCGCTGCGGGCTGCCGCCGAGCATCGGGCAATGGCGCACCACTGCATACAGCTGGCCCGGCTCGCGGGTGTCGAGGCCGAAGCGCGCGCTGCCGTTCACCTTGGCGGCCAGGTCGGTGCGCGGCGCGGCCGTGCCGATCAGCGTCCAGTCCTTCGGGTCCTTGGTGCGCACATCGCCGACCGGCGTGGCCGCGGCCAGCTTCGCAAGCTCGCCGAAGTGCGCATGCGGGCCCGACACGTGGCTGACGATGCCGCCATGCACCTGCAGTTCCGCGCGCGGCAGCTTCCATTGCAGCGATGCGGCGCCCAGCAGCTGCGCCCGCGCGGTGGCCGCGGCCAGCCGCAGCACGTCCCACGCGTCGGCGATGCTCGACGAGCCGCCGGTCACGCTGACGCCCAGTTCGCGCGCGAACTTGCTGACCATCCACTGGCCGGCCTTGACGGTGGTGGTCTCGCGACCGGGCTCGGTGTCGTCGGGATGGAAGGGCAGTGCGCCGACGAACATCGCGACGTTGCCGTACAGCGACTGCGGCGCCGCCTGCACCAGCTTCACGCGCGACAGCGGCGTGTCCATCTCGTCGGCCACCAGCATCGCGAGCGCGGTGTGCACGCCCTGGCCCATCTCGCTGCGGTTCATCGCGAGCTGCACGAGGCCGTCGGGCTCGATGCGGATCCAGCCGTTCAGCGTCACGCTGCCGTCGGCGGCCGGCAGCGGGTCGGAGCTGCCGGTGCGGCTGCGCGGCGGCAGCGCACTCCAGCCGACCAGCAGCGCGCCGCCGCCGGCCAGCGCGCTCAGCAGCAGGCTGCGGCGTCCGATCTGGGCACTCATGCGCGGGCCTCGTTCGAGCGGTCGGACCGGTGGGGTTCGCCGCGCAGCGCCGCCGCGGCGCCCTTGATCGCCTCGCGGATGCGCGGGTAGGTGCCGCAACGGCACAGGTTGGTGATCGCCGCGTCGATGTCGGCGTCGGTGGGCGACGGGTTCCTTGCGAGCAGGTCGGCCGCGGCCATCAGCATG
Source organism: Rhizobacter sp. SG703 (assembly GCF_012275445.1). GTDB lineage: Bacteria > Pseudomonadota > Gammaproteobacteria > Burkholderiales > Burkholderiaceae_C > Rhizobacter. Next base: position 213,429 of record NZ_JAAZQK010000008.1, read on the forward strand.
CCGCTCTGGCAGTAGCCGCATTGCGGCACCTGGTGCGCGATCCACGCCTGCTGCAGCGCGTGCGGCTGGCCGGGGACGCCGAGCGCCTCGATGGTGCGCACCGGCTTGCCCTGCACGGCCGACAGCGGCGTCACGCACGAGCGCACCGCCTGCCCGTCGACATGCACCGTGCAGGCGCCGCAGGCCGCGACGCCGCAGCCGAACTTGGTGCCGGTCAGCATCAGCACGTCGCGCAGCACCCACAGCAGGGGCATGTCGGGTTCCACCGCGTCAGGCGGCAGGGGCAGCGTCTGGCCGTTGACGGTCAGGTCCATGGATCGGGTCACTCCGGTGTCGGTCCCCATTCTGGGCCGGGCGCGGGGGCAGCGCTGTGGCGTCAACGAAACGGGGTGTGACCGGGCGCACGCGCGTCCGGGTTTATCCTGACGCCCTTTTCGTCATTTCCACGCCTGCCGGAGTTCCGCTGCATGAACCGTCGTCTGTCCTGCCTGGCCGCTGCCGCGGTCGCCGCCACCACGCTGTCTCCAGCCGCCTGGGCGCAATCGGCCGCCTCGACGCCGTCGGCCTCGTCGGTCACGCTGTACGGGCTGGTCGACATGTCGGCCGGCCGCTTCCAGGATGCCGGCGCCCAGCGCACGCTGCGCGCCGAGAGCGGCAAGCTGACCACCAGCTTCCTCGGCTTCAAGGGCACCGAAGACCTCGGCGGCACGCTGAAGCTGAAGTTCGCGCTCGAGCACTACCTGCGGGCCGACACCGGCTCGGTCGGCCGCAGCAACACCGATGCCTTCTGGGCACGCAACGCCTATGTCGGCTTCCAGGGCGATTTCGGCACCAGCACGCTCGGGCGCAACACGACGCCGCTGTTCGTCTCGACGCTGTCGTTCAACGCGCTCGGCGATTCGTTCGGCTTCTCGCCGAGCATCCGGCAGGTCTTCGCGCCGAGCACCGGCCTCGCCTTCCAGGGCGACTCGGGCTGGAACAACTCGCTGCTCTACAACACCTCGAACGCCGAGGGCTACAACGTCAGCCTGATCGGCAACCTGGGCGAAGCTGCGCCCGGCGCGACCGGCCGCAACCTCGGCGGCAACTGGGTGCTGCTGACGCCGACCTGGGGCGCGACGATCGCGTACCAGCAGGTCAAGAACGGGCTGGTCGCGGCGCCGGTCGGCTTCGACCGCCAGGACACGCTGCAGCTCGGCGGCTCGTACGACTTCGGCCTCGCGAAGCTGTATGCGCAGGCGACGCGCGTGAAGACGCGGGCGACGGTCGAGACCCGCTCGAACATCTACGGGCTCGGGCTCGCGGTGCCGGTGGGCGCGCTCGGCAAGGTGGTCGCGCAGTACGGCCAGGCAAATGCCGACCTGAACCCCGGCGAGGTCAAGAACCGCACCGTCACGCTCGGCTACGACCATGCGCTGTCGAAGCTGACCGATGCGTATGCGGTGGTGATGAGCGACCGGCTGACGAATGTGGAGAACGGCACCAGCGTCGCGGCGGGCCTGCGCGTGCGGTTCTGACCACCCTCGCTTGAACGCTGCATTCAAAGCGCTTGCGCGTGCGGGCGCTGCGGCGGCGGCACACTGTCGGGTCGATCGGAGAACCCTGTCATGCCTGCCACCGCCCTTGCCCACCTGCCCGCCAACGGCGCGCCCGAGCTGCTGTTCCTGCTGTTCCATGGCGTTGGCGCCAATGCGTCGCACATGGAGCCGCTGGCGCAACGCCTGGTCGCCGAGTACCCGCAGGCCGCCGTCGTCTGCCTCGATGCGCCTCACCCGTTCGACGGCGTGCCGGGCGGCGGCAGCGGCTGGCAGTGGTTCTCGATCCAGGGCATCACCGAAGACAACCGCCCGCAGCGCGTCGCCGAAGCGCTGCCGCGCTTCATCGCGACGGTGCGCAGCGTGCAGCAGCAGCTGAACATGTCGTGGCCGTGCACCGCGCTGTGCGGCTTCTCGCAGGGCGCGATCATGGCGCTCGAGGCGGTGCAGGCCGAGCCGGCGCTGGCCGGGCGGGTGCTGGCCTTCAGCGGCCGCCACGCGACCGCGCCCGGGCATGCGCCCGAGGACACCACCGTGCACCTGTTCCACGGCATGGCCGACCGCGTGCTGCCGTGCGGCCCGGCGATCGATTCGGCCGAGCGGCTGGTCGCGCTCGGCGGCGACGTCACCGCCGACGTGCTGCCCGGCATCGGCCATGAGCTGCACCCGGAGCTGCTCGACAAGGCCGTCGAACAGCTGCGCACCTTCCTGCCGAAGAAGGTGTGGCGCCAGGCGATGAGCGAGGCGCCGATCCTGCCGCGCAGCGCGTCGAGCGACGAGCTGGGCTGATCCGGGGGAGCCCCCACCGGTGGCATGGGGTTTGCTGACTTGCATACAAGTCGGTACCCATCGGGACTGCATGCGCCAAGCCGGGGCATGGGAAGCGTGAGGTGCCGGCCTGTTCCGCCGCATCACCAACCCATCCCGAAGGATTCCCCATGCGCACCCGAACCCTGTCGAAGGCCGTCGCCTGTGCGGCACTGGCCACCTGTGCCGTCGCCACCCCCGCTGCCGAGTGGAGCGACGCCTTCATCGGCTTCACCTATGGCACCAAGTTCAAGGAACCCGGCAGCGACGCGGACGTGAAGAAGAAGGTGGCGACGCTGCAATACGTCGGCGGCTACAAGTACGGCGTCAACTTCTTCGCGGTCGACATGTTGGCCTCCGACGAGAACAACGCCGCCAACAACAGCGACCGCGGGGCGCACGAGGTCTACGTCACCTACAGCAACACCGTGAGCTTCGGCAAGGTGAGCGGCAAGCCGATGAAGTTCGGCCCGATCCGCGACGTCGGCTTCCAGTTCGGCTTCGACTTCAACTCGAAGAACGATGCCTTCGGTGCCGGGCTCACGAAGTACATCGCCGGCCCGAAGGTGGAGTTCGACGTGCCGGGCCTGCTGACGCTCGGGCTGCTGTACTACAAGGAGAACAACAACAACTCGATCGCCGGCACGCATGTGAACTTCGATGCGGCACCGCGCCTCGCGACGGTGTGGAGCTTCGACTTCAACGCCGGGTTGCCGGCGGTGTTCAAGGGCTGGGGCACCTGGACCGGCGAAAAGGGCAAGGACGGTTTCGGCGGCGACACCGCGGCCGAGACCTGGACCGAGATGGGCCTGCTGTGGGACGTGGGCTCGGCCGCCGGCACGCCGAAGACCTTCTATGCAGGATTTGGCTACCAGTACATCAAGAACAAGTTCGGCAACCCGTCATCGCTGGCGGGCACCAAGGTGTCGGCGCCTTCGTTGAAGGCCGAGTACCACTTCTAGCCGCAGGCCGGCCTCAGTCGAGCACCACCTCGGTCTTGACTGCGCCCGCGCGGTCCGCGCGCGCGCTGAGTGCGAGCCGCGTGCCCTTCGGCGCGCGCACCACCCACTCGGCCACCGCCCGGTCGGCCGTCACCTCGCGCGTCGGCAGGAAGGCCTGCAGCGTGCTCTTCGGCCCGTGGCCTTCGAGCTGCGGGCCTTCGATCCGCTCCTTGCCGCTGACCAGCGACACGGCGGCATCGCCCGGCGGCAGGTGGATCTCGAACATCGTGCCGCGCACCGTCTTGCGCGCCAGCGCCCGCTTGCTGACGTAGGCCGGCAGCCAGCCGCTGTTGCACACCGCCATGCGCACGCGCCAGGTGTCGGGGCCGAGCGCGCGTACCTCGGTGCGCAGCAACTCGAGCCGCGGCAGGCTGAGCGCGATCTGGTTCATCCACGCCGGGAAGCGCGCGGCCTCGCGCTCGCGCAGCTCGGGCGGCGGGTTGCGCCAGAAATTCATCTTGTCCCAGCCGCCGATCTCGACCGCGCCGAGCTGCGGATGGTGGAAGGGCTTCCATTCGACATGGGCCTGGCCGCCGCATTGCTCGTCGCTCCACTTCAGCAGCTTCAGGTCGTCTTCGACCGGGTGGTCGCGGAACCAGTCGATCCACTTGTAGCCGGTGATGCCGGCCTCCTTGTTCGGCGACCACAGCTCCACCACCCAGAACAGCGCGCCGAGGTGCTCGTACACCCAGTCCTGCGTGCCGGTGATGACCTCCTTCGGGTGGTACTTGAAGTCGTGCCAGATGCTGATGGCCGGGTAGCCGGTCAGCTTCTCGCCGAGCGCGCTGAAGCGCTTGTACGACCACAGGTCCTCCGGGATCATGTCGTCGTCGCTCTGCGTGCCCATCGGACGCAGGATCACGCCGCTGTGCGTGTGGTAGCTGATCGCCGCGCCGATGTTCGGATGCGTCATGATGAAGTCGACCATCGCCCGCACCTCGGGCTCGCTGGTCGGGTAGGGGCCGGCACCCACCTGCTCGAACTCCTGCCGCCAGGCCGACGGGAAGTTGCGGTTCAGGTCCAGCCCTTCCTGGTCGCGGTTGACGTTGACCGTCAGCCCGTCGTAGTTCTTCAGCAGGCCCTCGGGCATCAGCCGGTAGTACTCGCCGCCGAACTCGCCCGGCTCGCGCGGCACCATCAGCCGCTCGTCCTGCGGGCACTTCTTGTAGGTGCCGTGCGGGTCGGGGATGCGCATCGTCAGCATGCGGCCGTCGCCGTCGACGTCTTCCAGCGTCAGGCCCTCGACCGGCTCCTCGTCGTACGGGTAGCTGCGCGTCGACGAACGGATGTGGCGCGGCCGGTCGGCCAGCGCCAGCTCGGCGCCGTCGGGGTTGATGCGCGGGCACAGGTAGATCGCGCGGGTGTCGAGCAACTGTGTCACCTGGCGGCCGGTCTCGTCCTCGCCGCCGTACTGCGTCACCAGGTGGTGCAGGTAGTACAGGCAGGTGGTGCTGGCGGTGAGCTCGGCGGCGTGGATGTTGCCGTCGGCCCAGAACGCCGGCTTGTCGGTGTCGGGACCGGTCGCGGTGCTGGTGACGGTCGCGAGCCAGATGTCGCGGCCCTCGTGGCTCTTGCCGATCGAGCGCACCTGCACCAGCCCGGGGTGGGCGTCGGCGTAGTCGAACAGCAGCCGGGTCAGGGCGTCGTATTTGTAGAAGAGGTCGAAGCGTGGCGTGGGGGTGGCGGGCAACGTCATGGCGTACGTCAAGGCGGTGGGGGCGAAGCGTCGAGTGTCGCGCATGGCGGGCGCCGACGTCGGCCGTTAGACTGTGGCCCCCTCCGAAGACCCCCCATGCGAATCGCCACCCTCCGCCAGCAGCTTCGCGAGCACGGCGCCAAGCCCGTTCACGAGGAACGCGTGCTGCGCCAGTGGTCGCGCGCGCTGCCGCAGGACGCCGGCAAGCGCCGCCCGGAGGATTTCCTGCCGCTCGCGCTGCGCGAGGCCCTGCCGGCGCTGATGCAACAGCTCGACGGCCTGGCACGGCTGCGCTCCGAGCACCCGGCCGACGACGGCTCGGCCCGCCTGCTGGTCGAGCTGCCCGACGGGCAGGCCGTCGAGAGCGTGCTGCTGCCGCGCGACGGCCTGTGCGTGTCGACCCAGGTCGGCTGCGCGGTCGGCTGCGTGTTCTGCATGACCGGCCGCGACGGGCTGCTGCGCCAGGTCGGCAGTGCCGAGATCGTCGCGCAGGTCGCGCTGGCCCGGGCGCGCCGGCCGGTCAGGAAGGTCGTCTTCATGGGCATGGGCGAGCCGGCCCACAACCTCGACAACGTGGTGGAAGCGATCGAGCTGCTCGGCACGGCCGGCGGCATCGGCCACAAGAGCCTGGTGTTCTCGACGGTCGGCGACCCGCGGGTGTTCGAGCGCCTGCCGGAAGGCCCGGTGAAGCCGGCGCTGGCGCTGTCGCTGCACACGACCAAGGCGGCGTTGCGCGAGCAGCTGCTGCCGCGCGCGCCGCGCATCGCGCCCGACGATCTGGTCGAGCTCGGCGAACGCTATGCCCGCGCGACCGGCTACCCGATCCAGTACCAGTGGACGCTGCTGGCCGGCATCAACGACGGCGACGACGAGATCGACGGCATCGTGCGGCTGCTGCGCGGCAAGTACGCGATCATGAACATGATCCCGTACAACACGAACGAGGGCCTGGATTTCCGCCGGCCGAGCGCGGAGCGGGCCGAGGCGATCGCCCGCACGCTGCACGGCCGCGGGGTGCTGACGACGCTGCGGCAATCGGCCGGGCAGGAGGTGGACGGGGGGTGCGGGCAGCTGCGGGCGCGTGCCATCTCGGTGCTCCAGCCCTCCTCGGTACGCTCGATCCCGATCATCGTCGCCAGCTGACGCACGGCGCAGGTCGGAATCGTCACGGCGATGGGAGATGATCCGCCTCCCGAACAACAAAACAGTCTGGGAGTACCCGTGATCCACCGCCATTCCCTGCGCGGCACCGCCGTGGCGCTGTCCCTGCTCGCGGCTGCCTTTGGCACGATCGCATCGCCGGCCTCGGCCCAGACCGATCCTCGAGGCGGCCTGCCGGCACTGCCTCACGAAATCCAGCGCGATCGATGGCCGCAGCCGGACTACTTCGCCGAGGCCTTGAAGCTCACGTCGGTGAGGCCGGGCGATGCTGCGAAGTCGGTGCGGCTGAAGACAGCGGACGGGCAGGCGCCGCGTGTTCTGGTGCTGCCGGTACAGACCCAGGCCTTTGGATTTGCCCCGGCCTTTCGCGCCATCGTCGCCGCGAGCCTGGACCATGAACTGGCCGCTCGCGGCGTCCCTGCGAACCGCCAGACCGACGTGCTCGACGTCAACGGCCCCTGGGTCCGCAGGCTCGACGACGCCACCGTCGCCGAGTTCGCCGCCGCCCACCCGACCTCGTCGATGCTGGGGCTGTACATCGGCCACGACGGGGCCGACCAGGCCTTCATCACCCTCACCGTGAAGGAGGCGGGCCAGACGCGGCTTGCACACCGCAGCCTGCCCATGAAGCAGCCCCTTGCAATCGCGATGACGGAGGCGCTGCCCTCAATGCTGGATGAACTGAAATTCGCGGCCGCGCCCAAGACCGCTCCGCCTGCCGGCGGCGACTGCGGCCCCGAGGCCTGGCAACTCGAGAGTCCGGTGGGTGCAGGTGCGGCCGCCCTGGCCTGCCGTTCCATCGTTGTCGGCACGCTGATGCCCTCTCTCGCCTTCCCCGGGGAGGGTGGTGTCGTGACGCCGGAGTCGCCGTCGCGCCTGGCGTGGCTGGCCACGGCGATGGTCGAATCCCAGGCCCTGGCGAAGATCTCCCCGGCACAAGCCGCGATTTCGCTGATGGCCTGGGGGGAACTGATGCCCGCCGGCATTTTCCGCGACACCTTCGCCAGCATGACGATGCCGGACCCGGTGGTGGCCCCGCTCGCCAAGCTGGTGACGGCGCGGTCGAGAGGCAACGCCATGCCGGTGCGCTCGGCCCGCAATGCGGTGGAGGACCTCGTGGGCGCGGCCGCCGAGGGCCTGCCGCCGTTTGCACGCGCCGTGTTCGTGCAACGCGGTGCCTACGGCATCCAGTTCCATCGCGTCGACCTGTGCGAGATTGAGGGTGCGTTGCCGGGCAGCATGCCCAGCGCACGTTGCCCGCGCGAAGCCGGGGCAGTGGCCGGCCGCGCCTCAGGGGTGCAACTCGCCCTCTACCAACAATGGCGCCTGGCGGCTGCGTACAGCGACATCCACCTCTACGGACGCACCTACGGACAGCGCGACAAGCGCGATGCCCTGGTTGCCGCGCTACCTGCCGACCTGGCTCGACACCCGCTGATCCGGCAGATGCGCTACCAGACCGAAAAGCTGGAGGCGATGGAAGGCAGCTTCGCCTCGATCCTCGGGAGGATGCAGACCGCCTACGGCGACTTCGTGCAGAGCACCGCCGAGCTGCAGCGATACGACGGCGCGCTGGCCATGTCCTCGCTGTCGGCCCACCACCAGTCCGGCAATACCAACATCGACAACGACCCGGTGATCGCCCGGCTGACCGACGACGAGGCGCGCCTGCTGATGGTGCTGCGCTTCGATCGCGAGACCGTCGAGGAGAAGCAGGAAACCCGCACGAACGGCGAGCCGGCGTTGTTCCTCGCCAGCGGCCCGGTGCGCGATGCACGCCGGCAACAGGAAATGCGCATGGTTTCGGCGCGAGCTGCCTCGATGCCCGCCTCGACGACGATTCCGACCCCAGTCGCTCCGCAACGTGCCGCCCGGCCGCTGTTCGAGTGGCAGGACGCCAGCCTCGCCACCAGCCCCCTCGACGACATGAGCGAGGAAGCCTTGCGCACCGTGATCCTGCGCCAGCCGGCGGTGTTGCAGACGCGCACCGCCCTTGCCATGCGCATGCTGCAAGCCGGTCAGCCCCTTGCGCACGCACGCAAGCTCATCGACGACGTGCAGGCCAATTCGCGCGACGATGACCGCGTTGCGCAATCGCACGCCTGGGCCGATCCGGCGCATGCCTTCTTCTTCGCGTCCGACATGGAGAGTGCCAAGGTCTACTACCAGAAGGTGCTCGGCTTCGCGACCGGCAGCGGCTCCGAGGCGGTGGCGCGGGCGCGGCTGGCCATGATCGACCGCGATGTGCCAGGAGCACTCGAAGCGACCCAGTATCGCAAGCGACGCTACGACAGCGACTTCGTGCGACGCGACCTGTCCGGTCTGCTGTTCATGACAGGCCGCGCCCAGGAGGCCTGGGCTGCCGTCCTGCCACGGCTGACGCTGGCAAGGACCTTCGAACTCTGGAACGCGGTGGTGGTCGGCACGCGCTACGAAAAGCGCGACCTCGCGGCCGCCAAGGCCTGGATCGCCAGCCAGAAGCTCGAGGGAGCGCAGTTCCACGACCAGGACGCGGCGCTGCGCTTCCTGCACACCCACGCGGTGGTCGACCGGCTGCCGGGCGACGCCGACATCGCTGTGCTCAAGGGCCAGGATGCCACCACGGTCTTCGACAGCCAGGCCTGGGTCCTTTCCGCCAAGTTGCAGCAGATGCTGCTGCGTGGCGAAGCTTCGAAGGAAGAACTCGACACCTGGCGCAGCGCGGCAACGCGCGCCACCGAATGGGACAAGCGCTTCCTGCAGCCCGGCTTCACATGGCTGGCCTGGCAGAACTTCTCGGGCCGAGATCCGGAACTCGACATCGTGCGTGCAACCAACTTGCAGAGCATCGACTTCCATGCCCTGCTCTCCAAGTCGATGCTGCTGGCGCGTGAAGGACAGACCGCCTCGTCGCTGGACTTCCTGCGGGCCGCGCGCTACCGGCTTTCGGAGCTGGCGAGCGGCGTGGTGGATACCGCCGTGCCCCAGCCCTATCAGTACGCGCAGGCGGCCTGGCTGATGTTCAGGCAGACGCGGCAGGAGGCCTACCGCACCGAGGCCTTGCGCTTCGCGCGAGCACACCAGCAGATGTTCCCGCTCTGGGCCTGGAGCTACGCGCTGGAAGGCTTGTTGGAGCGCGATCCGAAGCGCCAGGCCATCGCCTTGTGCCGAGCGCGGTTCCTGGACCAGAACTCGTATTTCCTGAGCCAGGCGAAGCCGCTGCCGGGATCCGCCAGGACGGCGTGCCCGAAAGCGCCGTGGTGAACGGCTAAGGCCCGAGCAGCACCTCGTGGTGCGCGCAGCCGGCCGGGATCATCGGCCAGCAGTTCTCCTCGGGTGCGACGACCGCGTCGAGGAAGAACGGCCCGTCGCTCGCGAGGCATTCGGCCAGCGCGTCGTCGAGCTCGCCGCGCTGCACGACGCGGCGCGCACGCCAGCCGAAAGCCCGGGCCAGCGCGACGAAATCCGGCTGTGTATCGAGCGCGCTGTGGCTGGTGCGCCCGCCATGCACCAGCTGCTGCCACTGCCGCACCATGCCCATGTGGCCGTTGTTCAGCAGCACCACCTTGACCGGCGTCGCGTGCTGCGCGGCCGTCGCCATTTCCTGGATGTTCATCAGGATCGACGCATCGCCGCTGACGCATACCACCAGCCGGTCCGGGTGCGCGACCTGCGCGCCGATCGCCGCCGGCAGCCCATAGCCCATCGTGCCGGCGCCGCCCGACGTGAGCCAGCGCCGCGGCGCGTCGAAGCGAAGGTGCTGCGCGGCCCACATCTGGTGCTGGCCGACGTCGGTCGAGACGATCGCGTCGCGGCCGTCGAGCGCCGCCTGCAGCCGCACCAGCAGCGCCTGCGGCGCGATCTGCTGCGGTGTGTCGTCGAAGGCCAGCGAGCGCCGGGCCCGCCAGCCGCCGATGCGCGCCCACCAAGCATCGAGCCGCTGCGGGGCTGGCGGCTGCGGTCCGAGTCTGTCGAGCAGCGCGTCGAGCAGCTCGCCGCAATCGCCGACCAGCGGCACCTGGGTCTTCACGACCTTGTTGATCGAGGTCGCGTCGATGTCGAGGTGCACGAAGCGGGCGCCAGGGCAGAAGCCGTCGAGCCGGCCGGTGACGCGGTCGTCGAAGCGCGCGCCGACGCACACCACCAGGTCGGCCTCGTGCATCGCGAGGTTGGCCTCCAGCGTACCGTGCATGCCCAGCATGCCGACGAACAGCGGGCTCGACGCCGGGAAGGCGCCCAGGCCCATCAGCGTCAGCGTGCACGGCGCGTGGCAGCGGCGCACCAGCTCGGCGAACGCGGCGCAGGCGGCGGGGCCGGCGTTGATCAGCCCGCCGCCGCCATAGAACACCGGTCGGCGCGCCTCGCGCAATGCGTCGACCGCGCGGCGCAGCGACGCGTTCGGCCTGGCCGGTCGCGGCAGCGTGAAGGTGCCCGTCGCGCCAACGGTGACCGGCACCTGCGGCGCGAGCTGCACGTCCTTCGGCACGTCCAGCAGCACCGGCCCGGGCCGGCCGCCGGCGGCCACCGCCAGTGCCTTGCGCAGCAGCGGCCCCAGCTGCGCCGCGCTGCGCGCCTGCGCGTTCCACTTCGTCACCGGCCGCGAGATGCCGAGCGCGTCGCACTCCTGGAACGCGTCGGTGCCGATGGCCGTCGTCGCGACCTGGCCGCTGATGCACAGCACCGGCACCGAATCGCACAGCGCATCGAGCAGGCCGGTCGTCGTGTTGCTCATGCCCGGCCCCGAGGTCACGAACAGCACGCCGACACGGCCGGTGCTGCGCGCGTACCCCTGCGCCGCATGCACCGCCGCCTGCTCGTGCCGCACGAGGATGTGGCGCAGCCGCGGCTCGCGGTGCAGCGCGTCGTACAGCGGCAGCACCGCGCCGCCGGGGTAGCCGAACACCGTGTCGATGCCGTGCGCGAGCAGCGTCGCGATCAGCAGGTCGGCGCCGTCGGGCGTTCTCGCGGAGGGTGCGGCGGGCTGCAGGCATTCGGCGGCGAGAGGTGCGTTCATGCCCGCAAGTTTCTCGTGCGAGGCGCAGCAAAGGCTGCTGAAACTTCGGCAGGTTACGATGCCGGCGGCAAATCCTCCTGCGCCTTCACAAGGTCACAGCATGCAGCTCGACAAGTTCGACATCGCCATCCTCGAAGCGTTGCAGCGCGATGCCCGCATCAGCATGGGCGAGCTCGGTGCGCAGGTCGGGCTGACCAGCTCGCCATGCTGGAGCCGCATCAAGCGGCTGGAGCAGGCCGGCGTGATCGAGGGCTATTCGGTGCGGGTGAACCCGGCCGAGGTCGGCCTGCCGGACACGGTGATCGTGCAGGTCACGCTGGACAGCCATTCCGACGAGGCGCTGTTCGAATTCGGCCGTGCGCTGGAGGCGATCCCCGAGGTGCTGGAGGCCTTCCTGGTGTCGGGCGACTACGACTACTACGTGCGCATCGCCGTCAGCGACACCCGCGACTACGAACGGCTGCTGCGCGAACGGCTCTACAAGATCCCCGGGATCCGCCACAGCAAGTCGAGCTTCGTGCTGCGGCAGTTGAAGCAGAGCCTGCTGCCGTTGCGAAGATGACAGCCCCTCGATCGATGGGTACATCGATCGATCCCCGAGGGGATGCGGGCCGGCTTGGGGCGGCCCGCGCTCAGCTTCTGCGCTTCTGCCAGGCGATCAGCTCTCCGACGAAGCCCCTGCGGAACGCGATCACGCACACCACGAAGATCACGCCGATGATCACCGTGACCCAGGAGCCGACGCGGTCGGCCAGGTAATCCTGCAGCCCGATGATCGTGAACGCGCCCAGCACCGGCCCGGCGAAGCTGCCCATGCCGCCGAGCAGCGTCATCAGGATCACCTCGCCCGACAGCGACCAGTGCACGTCCGACAGCGTCGCGAAGCCGAGCACGAAGGTCTTCATCGCGCCGGCCAGCCCGGCAATGCCGGTCGACAGCACGAAGGCCAGCAGCTTGTAGCGGTCGACGTCGTAGCCGAGCGAGATCGCACGCGGCTCGTTCTCGCGGATCGCCTTCAGCACCTGGCCGTATGGCGAATGCACGATGCGCAGGATCAGCCCGAACACCGCGACGAACACCGCGAGCACGAAGAAGTACATCGCCAGGTCGTTGGCCATCGGGATCACGCCGAACAGCTTGCCGCGCGGCACGCCCTGCAGCCCGTCCTCGCCGCCGGTGAATGGCGCCTGCAGGCAGACGAAATAGATCATCTGCGCCATCGCGAGCGTGATCATCGCGAAGTAGATGCCCTGGCGGCGGATCGCGATCAGCCCGACCACCAGCCCGAGCGCCGCAGCCACCCCCGTGCCGGCGACGATGCCGAGCTCGGGTGTCCAGCCGGCACTGCGCACCAGCCAGCCGGTGACGTAGGCCGCCGAGCCCATGAAGGCCGCATGCCCGAACGACAGCAGCCCGGTGAAGCCGAGCAGCAGGTTGAAGGCGCACGCGAAGATCGCGAAGCACAGCGCCTTCATCATGAACACCGGGTAGATGCCGATGAAGGGCGCGATCGCCAGCAGCGCCAGCAGCACGCCCCAGGCGATGACGGATTTGCGCTGGAAGGCGTCGTTCTTGGTCGGGGTGGACACCACGCTCACTTCTCCTTGCCGAACAGGCCGGCCGGGCGGATCACCAGCACGATCGCCATGATCACGAACACCACGATGTTCGAGGCCTCGGGGTAGAACACCTTGGTCAGGCCCTCGACCAGCCCGAGCATCAGCCCGGTCAGGATCGAGCCGAGGATCGACCCCATGCCGCCGATCACGACCACCGCGAACACCACGATGATCAGGTTGCTGCCCATCAGCGGCGTGACCTGGATCACCGGCGCCGCCAGCACGCCGGCCAGCGCCGCGAGTGCCGCGCCGCCGGCATAGGTGAACATCACCATGCGCGGCACGTTGATGCCGAAGGCCTGCACCAGCGCCGGGTTCTCGGTGCCGGCGCGCAGCGTGGCGCCGAGCCGCGTCTTCTCGATCAGGAACCAGGTGCCCAGGCAGACCGTCAGCGACGCGACGACGACCCAGGCGCGGTAGTTGGGCAGCACCATGAAGCCGAGGTTGGTGGCGCCCTGCAGCGCATCGGGCACGTTGACCTGCTGGCCGGAGACGCCGAACTGGTCGCGGAACAGGCCCTCGGCGATCAGCGCGAGGCCGAAGGTCAGCAGCAGGCCGTACAGCGGGTCGAGCTTGTACAGGTGCTTCAGCAGCGTGCGCTCGATGACGACGCCGAGCGCGCCGACGATCACCGGCGCGAGCACCAGCGCGCCCCAGTAGCCCAGGCCCCACTTCTCCACCGAGAACCAGGCCACGTAGGCGCCGACCATGTAGAGCGCGCCATGGGCGAAGTTGACGATGCCGAGCAGGCCGAAGATCACCGCCAGGCCCAGGCTCAGCATCGCGTAGAACGAGCCGTTGACGAGGCCGAGCAGCAGCTGGCCGGCGAAGGCCTGCAGGGGGATGCCGAAGATTTCGGTCATGGGATGGGTCTCAAAATTCCGTTCGGGCTGAGCCTGTCGAAGCCTTGGTGCCATGGCACCACCCTTCGACACGGGCCTTCGACAAGCTCAGTCCCTGCTCAGGGCGAACGGGGGTGGGTGGGCGAACGGGGAAGATCGTTCACTTCCACGAAGCGCACTTGCTCTCCGCCTTGGTCGTGAACGCAGCGTCGCCCTTGATCGTCTCGACCACGTTGTAGTAGTCCCACGGCTCGGTCGACTTGTCCGGCGTCTTGACCTGCATCAGGTACATGTCGTGCACCATGCGGCCGTCTTCGCGCACCGTGCCGTTCTTCGCGAACATGTCGTTGACCTTGCCCTTGTGCAGCTGCGCCAGCACCTTGTCGGCGTCGTCGGTGCCGGTCGCCTTGACGGCCGCCAGGTAGTTGGCCGCCACCGAGTAGTCGGCAGCCTGCAGCGACGACGGCATGCGCTTGACCTTCTCGAAGAACTTGCGGCTCCAGGCCCGCGTCTCGGCATCCTTGTTCCAGTACCAGCTGTCGGTCAGGTACATGCCCTGCGTCGTCTTCAGGCCCAGCGAGTGGATGTCGTTGATGAACACCAGCAGCCCGGCCAGCTTCATCGTCTTCGTGACGCCGAACTCGTTGGCCGCCTTGATCGCGTTGATGGTGTCGCCGCCGGCGTTCGCGAGGCCCAGGATCTGCGCCTTGCTCGACTGCGCCTGCAGCAGGAACGACGAGAAATCGCTGGCCGACAGCGGGTGCTTGACCTGGCCGACCACCGAGCCGCCCGCGGCCTTCACGACGTTGGTGGTGTCGTTCTGCAGCGCCTGGCCGAACGCATAGTCGGCCGTCAGGAAGTACCAGCTCTTGCCGCCGGCGCGCACCACCGCGCCGCCGGTGCCCTTGGCCAGCGCCATCGTGTCGTAGGCCCAGTGGATGGTGTACGGGCTGCACTGCTCGTTGGTCAGCGCCGAGCTGCCGGCACCGACCGCGATGAACGGCTTCTTCTTCTCGAGCGCCACCTTGGCCATCGCCAGGCTGGTGCCGGAGTTGGTGCCGCCGATCAGCATGTCGACGCCCTGCGTGTCGAACCATTCGCGCGCCTTCGCGGCGGCCACGTCGGCCTTGTTCTGGTGGTCGGCGACGACCAGCTCGACCTTCTTGCCGTTGACCATGCCGCCGGCATCGGCGATCGCCATCTTGATCGCCTCGACGCCGGCCGGGCCGTCGATGTCGGAGTACAGGCCGGACATGTCGGTGATGAAGCCGATGCGGATCACGTCGCCGGAGACCTGCGCGTGCACGGGCAGGGCAGTGCCCAGAGCAGCGGCGGTGGCGACGAGCGAGCAGGCGGCGGCGATTTGTCTCAGGTTCATCGGAGGTCTCCTTGTGGTGGATCTTTGAAATCAGACGCCCAGGTACTCGTGGAGCTGGGCCAGGCGGTCAGGCAACTGGGCCTGGGTGAACTCTTGAATGATCTGGCCGTGCTCCATCACGAGGAAGCGGTCGGCCAGCGGCGCGGCGAAGCGGAAGTTCTGCTCCACCATCACGACCGTGTAGCCCTGGCGGCGCAGCAGCACCACCATCTCGGCGAGCTTCTGCACGATGACCGGGGCCAGGCCCTCGGAGATCTCGTCGAGCAGCAGCAGCTTCGCGCCGGTGCGCAGGATGCGCGCGACGGCCAGCATCTGCTGCTCGCCGCCCGACAGCCGCGTGCCCTGGCTGCCGGCGCGCTCCTTCAGGTTCGGGAACATCGCGTAGATCGCGTCGACGGCCATGCCGCCGTCGGCGAGCTTCGGCGGCAGCAGCAGGTTCTCCTCGGCCGACAGGCTCGAGAAGATGCCGCGCTCTTCCGGGCAGTAGCCGATGCCGAGCCGCGCGATGCGGTGCGTCGGCAGCGCGATGGCCTCCTGCCCGCGGATGCGGATCGAGCCCTGGCGGCTGCCGGTCAGGCCCATGATCGCGCGCAGCGTGCTGGTGCGCCCGGCGCCGTTGCGCCCGAGCAGCGTGACGACCTCGCCCTCGTCGACGTGGAAGTCGACGCCGTGCAGCACGTGCGATTCGCCGTACCAGGCCTGAAGGCCCCGGACTTCAAGGAAACGTGTCGTCATGGCGTGCGATCCAGGATCAAGCAACACGCCGAGGAACCGGCTTTGCCGGGCCTCTGGCGGGGCGCCCCTTGGGGGCAGGAGCAAAGCGACTGGGGGGCCGATTTCATCAATGCGCCCCTTGCAGTTCGACGTTGGCGGTGCCCATGTAGGCCTCGACCACCGCGGGGTTCTTCGAGACCTCGGCGTACGGGCCTTCGGCCAGCGTCGCGCCGCGCTGCAGCACGGTGATGGTGTCGGCGATGCTGGCCACCACGCTCATGTTGTGCTCGACCATCAGGATGGTGCGGTTGGCCGACACCTTCTTGATCAGCTGGCGGATGCGGTCCACGTCTTCCAGCCCCATGCCCTGCGTCGGCTCGTCGAGCAGCATCAGCTCGGGCTCCATCGCGAGCGTGGTCGCGATCTCGAGCGCGCGCTTGCGGCCGTAGCTCAGCTCGACGGTCGGCGTGTCGGCGTAGCCGGCCAGGTCGACCTCGGCCAGCAGCGCGCGGGCGCGGTCGTTCAGCCCGTGCAGCGTGCGTTCCGATTTCCAGAAGTGGAACGAGGTGCCGAGCCGGCGCTGCAGCGCGACGCGCACGTTCTCGAGCACGCTCAGGTGCGGGAACACCGCCGAGATCTGGAACGAGCGGATCACGCCGCGGCGCGCGATCTGCGCCGGCTTCTCGCGCGTGATGTCGTCGCCGTTGAAGAGGATCTGGCCGCGCGTGGGCGTCAGGAACTTGGTCAGCAGGTTGAAGCAGGTCGTCTTGCCGGCGCCGTTCGGGCCGATCAGCGCATGGATGTGGCCGCGCCGGACCTTCAGGTCGACCTGGTTGACCGCGACGAAGCCCTTGAACTCCTTCGTCAGCGCGCGCGTCTCGAGGATGGTGTCGGTGGGGCTGGCGGTGTTGGCAGTGCTCGTCATCATGGAACTCCTGTTCGGTGCCGCTCAGGCCGCCGGCATGGCGGTGCTGCCGCCGAGCCGCTGCGTCAGCTCGCGCGCGACGCGCATCACGGTCTCGCTCTGCTGCGCGGCGACCTGCGGGTCGAGCATCGCCTTCTGCAGGCACACGCCGACGCCGGCCACCGCCTGGCCGGACGCATCGAACACCGGCGCGCCGAAGCAGTACACGCCCTCGCGCACGCTTTCGTCGTCGATGCTGTAGCCGCGCCGGCGGATCTCGGCCAGCTCGCCGACCAGCTCGCTGCGCTGGATCGGCGCACGGTTCATGAAGGCCGGCAGCCGGGCCTGCGGAAAGTGGCTGCGCAGCCGGGCTTCGTCCAGCCAGGCCAGCATCGCCTTGCCGGTGGCCGCGCGGTGCGCCGGCAGCCGCATGCCGACGGTGAACGCCAGCCCGAGCGGCCGCACGCCGTTGCGCGCGGCGACGTAGACCACGTCGGCGCCGTCCAGCACCGACAGGATCACCGTCTCGGGCGGCGCCGCGCCGGCCTCGGCCCACAGCGCGGTGAACTCCTGGGCCGGGCTGGTGTGGGCGACGAACGCATGCGCCAGGCCCATCACGCGCGGGCCGATGAAGAAGCAGCCGTCGTCCTCGCGGCGCAGGTAGCCGAGCGCGCTGAGCGTGTTGCACAGCCCGTGCACGCTGCTCTTCGGCAGGCCGAGGCTGGCCGACAGCCGCGCCAGGCTCATCGCCTCGCGCTGCTGCGCCAGCAGGTCCAGCAACGCGGCCGCCCGCGTGACGGCCGGCACCAGGGCCGGCTTGGTCGCGGAAGAGCGGGGGCGGTGGGCTTCTTGCAGCATGCGTTGAACAGCGACGCGGCGCGGTGGAGGGAGAGGCGGAGCTGTTCAGCAGGTTGAACCTGGATCGGCCCATCGAACAGCCGGCGCAGTCTAAGAGGGGTCTTTGCAGGCCGGAATGCCGGCGCGGCCGGTTCGCGGGAAAGTCCGCACAGGGTTTGCGCGGGGCATCTCGCTTCATTTTTTTGAATGGTTGCGACAAGCGTGGTGAACTTCGTCACCTCGCCCCGCTCTTAAAGTGCCTCCCCACGGGCCGATTCGAGCGGCCCAAGTGCTTCAAACTGTTTCAAGGTCTTTCATGCGCGCTCCGCCTTCACGCTACGACGCCGTTGCCATCAGCTTCCACTGGCTGCTGGGCCTGGCCATCGTCGGCACGTTCTGCGTCGGGCTGTACATGAGCGACCTGCCGTTCTCGCCGCAGCGCCTGAAGCTCTTCAACTGGCACAAGTGGGCCGGCGTGACGATCCTCGCGCTGTCGGCGCTGCGCCTGTTGTGGCGCCTGACGCACCGCCCGCCGGCCGACCTGCCGTCACCGGCCTGGCAGCAGCGCGCGTCGCACTGGACGCACGGCCTGCTGTACGCGCTGTT
Source organism: Rhizobacter sp. SG703 (assembly GCF_012275445.1). Taxonomy (GTDB): domain Bacteria; phylum Pseudomonadota; class Gammaproteobacteria; order Burkholderiales; family Burkholderiaceae_C; genus Rhizobacter. Next base: position 231,522 of record NZ_JAAZQK010000008.1, read on the forward strand.
CTTCGCGGTGCCGCTGGTCGGCTGGGCTTACAGCTCGGCGGCCGGCTTCCCGATCGTCGTGTTCGGGCTGCTGCCGCTGCCGGACTTCGTGCCGGCCGACAAGGCGCTGGCCGAGACCGCCAAGCAGGCCCATGCGCTGCTCGCCTACGGCTTGGCCGTCCTCGTGACGCTGCATGTCGCGGCCGCACTGAAGCACCAGTTCATCGACCGCGACGGGCTGCTGGCCCGCATGTGGCCGTCCTCGCGCTGACCCTCGCACCGACCTCGGTGTCTGTTTTTTTTTCCGGGAGACCTTCGAATGAAAACCTACCTCACCGTTGCCAGCTTCGCGCTCGCTGCCGCGTTCGCCTTCCCTGCCTGCGCCCAGGCGCAGCAGAAGGTGGTGCCGGCGCAAAGCGAGATCGCCTTCACCAGCAAGCAGATGGGCGTGCCGGTCGACGGCAAGTTCCGCAAGTTCGACGCGCAGGTCGCGTTCGACCCGAAGAAGCCCGAGGCCGCGAAGATCGGCTTCACGATCGACCTGGCCAGCGTCTCGCTCGGCACCGCCGAGACCGAGGCCGAAGTCGCGAAGCCGGACTGGTTCAACACCAAGTCGTTCCCGCAGGCCACCTTCCAGTCGACCAGCGTGAAGGCCACCGGCCCGGGCAAGTTCGACGTGGCCGGCAAGCTGGCGATCAAGGGGGCGAGCCACGACGTGGTCGTGCCGGTGGTGCTGGCGCAGGCCGGCGCCAACACGACCGCGACCGGCAGCTTCGTGATCAAGCGCCTCGATTTCAAGATCGGCGACGGCGACTGGAAAGACACCTCGATGGTGGCCAACGACGTCACCGTCAAGTTCAAGCTCGCGCTGACCGGTGTCGGCGCACTCTGATCCTCCGGACCTCCGGATTCCCTTGCTGTACCCCACCCACCTCACCAGGACCGTTCCCATGATGATGAAGACCCTCGTTGCCGCCGCCGCCCTCGCTGCTGCCGGCCTCGCCCAGGCCGAAGCCGCCACCTACGCGATCGACCCGACCCACACCTTCGTGACCTTCGAGGCGAAGCACTTCAACACCAGCACGCTGCGCGGCCGCTTCGACAAGAAGGAAGGCACCGTCGCCTTCGACAAGGCCGCCAAGACCGGCCGCGCCGAAGTGAGCTTCGACATGACCTCGGTCAGCACCGGCGTGCCGGCGCTCGACACGCACCTGAAGAGCAAGGACTTCTTCAACGTCGCCGAAGCCCCGACCGCGAAGTTCGTCGGCGACAAGTTCAGCTTCGACGGCGCCGGCAAGGTGACCACCGTCGCCGGCACGCTGACGATGAACGGCAAGACCCAGCCGGTCACGCTGACCGCCGCGAACTTCAACTGCTACGAGAACCCGATGCTGAAGCGCGAAGTGTGCGGCGGCGACTTCGAGACGACGATCCAGCGCAGCCAGTGGAACGTCAGCTACGGCCTGCAGTACGGCCTGCCGGACAACATCCGCCTGCTGATCCAGATCGAAGCCGTCAAGCAATAAGACTGACGGGCGAACGGCGCGGCCCGCTCAGGCCGCGCCGCCGGCGAGCCGGAACACCGACACCGCGCCGGCCAGCCGCTGCGCCTGCGTGCTGAGGCTGCCCGCGGCGGCGGCCGATTCCTCGACCAGCGCGGCATTCTGCTGCGTCACGCCGTCGAGCTGCTGCACCGCGTCGTTGACCTGGCCGACGCCCTCCGTCTGCTGGCGCGAGGCCCCGCTGATCTGGCTGATCAGCGACGACACCTGCGCGAACTGGCTGACGACGCGCTGCATCGTCGAGCCGGCCTCGCCGGCCAGCCGGTGCCCTTCCTCGATCCGCTGCGTGCTCTCGGCGACCAGGCCGCGGATCTGCCGCGCCGCTTCGGCGCAGCGCTGCGACAGCGAGCGCACCTCGCCCGCCACCACCGAGAAGCCACGGCCGTGCTCGCCCGAGCGGGCCGCCTCGACCGCCGCGTTCAGCGCCAGGATGTTGGTCTGCAGCGCGATGCCGTCGATCACGCCGACGATCGTGCCGATGCGCGTGGCGGCTTCGCCGATCTCGTTCATCGTCGCGACGACGCGGGTGACCACCGCGCCGCCGTGGTCGGCCACCTGCGAGGCCTCGGCAGCCGCGCTGTCGGCCAGCCGCGCATGCTCGGCGTTGCCGCGCACGCTGTTGTCGATCTGGTGCAGCGCCGCCGCGGTCTGCTGCAGGCTGGCGGCCTGCTGCTCGGTGCGGTCCGACAGATCCATGTTGCCCTGCGCGATCTGCGCACTCGCGGTGGCGATGCCGTCGGCGCCGTCGCGCACCTCGCCGACCACGCGCCGCAAGCCGGCCTGCATGTCGACCAGCGCCCGCAGCACCTGGGCCGCTTCGTCGCGCCCGCTGACCTGGATGTCGCTGCACAGGTCGCCGGTGGCGATGCGCGCCGCCACGCCGCTCGCCTGCTGCAGCGGCCGAGCCACGTCGCGCTGCAGCCGCCACCAGACCAGCGCGAACAGCAGCACGCTGGCGAGCACCGCGCCGGCCAGCACCGCGAGCGCGTTGCGGTCGTTCAGCGCGACGATGTCGTCGAAGCCGGAAATCTTCTCGTCGGCGAAGGCGTTCGACCGCTCGACGGTGCGGTCGACGCCGCGCCGGTGCGCTTCGTAGTGCGCCTGTACCGCCGGCAGCGCCGCGCGCGCCGCCTCGGCGCGCCCGTCGTGCAGCGGTTGCAGCACCTGGGCCCGGGCGGCCTCGAAGAAGCGCCGTGCCGCCTCGTGCTGCTCGCCGAGCAACTCGCGCTCGAGGCCGTACGGCGGGTGGGTGCGCCAATACTCCGCGCGCGCCCGGTAGGCCTCGGCCAGCGCATCGAACCCCTGGATCGCCGCGGCCGGCGCCAGCGTGCCTTCGAGCGCCTGCGACAGCACCAGCCGCGCTTCGATCAGGTACAGCGGCGGCGGCAGCACGTCGGCGGTCACGTCCTTCGCGACGAACACCTGGCGCGCCTGCGCCTGCATCCGCTGGCTGCTCCAGCGGGCGCTGCCATGCAGCACCATCAACGCGACCACGAACACGGCCAGGAACAGCAGCAGCACGGACTTGATCGACTTCATCGCGACACCTCGGCAACACCTTGCGCAGCCGCCCGATGCGGATGCCATGTCGGCATTTCGACGTGCGTCCGGTCGCCTTGACCGGGCCATTTGTTCAGTTCGTGCGCCGCGACGCCCTCGTCAGGCCCCCCCGGCCAGCAGCGCCGCATTGCCGCCCGCGGCGGCGGTGTTGATCGTCAGCGTCTGCTCGGCGCAGAAGCGGTACAGGTAGTGCGGGCCGCCGGCCTTCGGGCCGGTGCCGCTCAGCCCCTCGCCGCCGAAGGGCTGCACGCCGACCACCGCACCGATCATGTTGCGGTTGACATAGACGTTGCCGATGCGCGCCGCCTGCGCCAGGCGCAGCGCGCGGCTGTCGATTCGCGTCTGGATGCCCAGCGTCAGCCCGTAGCCGAGCGCGTTGACCTGCGCCATCACGTCGGCCACGTCGCCGCGCCAGCGCACCACGTGCAGCACCGGGCCGAAGATCTCCTGGCGCAGATCGGCGATGTGCGGCAGCTCGAACGCGACCGGCGCGACCAGCCGCGGGAAGGTCGAGGTGACCGCGGCCTCGCCGATCAGCGTCGCGCTGCCGCGCAACCGCTCGACATGGCCGCGGATGCCGGCGAAGGCCTCGTCGTCGATCACCGGGCCGACGTCGGTCGCGAGCAGCGCCGGGTCGTCGACCCGCAGCTCGGCCAGCGCGCCGCGCACCATCTCGATCACGCCGTCGGCCACGCCTTCGTGCACGCACAGCAGCCGCAGCGCCGAGCAGCGCTGGCCGGCCGAGCGGAACGCGCTCTGAACGACGGCATCGACCACCTGCTCCGGCAGCGCGGTGCTGTCGACCACCATCGCATTGATGCCGCCGGTCTCGGCGATCAGCGGCACGATGGGGCCGTCCTTCGCGGCGAGCGCGCGGTTGATCAGCCTGGCCACCGCGGTCGAGCCGGTGAAGCACACGCCGGCGGTGCGCGCATCGGCGACCAGCGCGGCGCCCACCGTCTCGCCGGGGCCGTGCAGCATCGCGAGCGCGTCGCGTGGCACGCCGGCCTCGTGCAGCAGCGCGACCATGCGCTGCGCGACGGCCGGCGTCTGCTCGGCCGGCTTGGCCGCCACCGCGTTGCCGGTCACCAGCGCGGCCACCACCTGGCCGGCGAAGATCGCGAGCGGGAAATTCCACGGGCTGATGCAGGCGAACACGCCGCGGCCATGCAGCTGCAGCGCGTTGCTCTCGCCGGTCGGGCCGGGCAGCGGCTGCGGGGCGAGGCGGGCCTCGGCCTGGTCGGCGTAGTAGCGGCAGAAGTCGACCGCCTCGCGCACCTCGGCCACGCAGTCGCCCAGCGTCTTGTGCGCCTCTTTCACCAGCAGGCCGCAGAACTCGGGCAGGCGGGCTTCGAGCGCATCGCCGGCGCGACGCAGCACCGCGGCGCGCTCGGCCAGCGGCGTCTCGTTCCAGCGCGCGAAGCCGGACTGCAGGCGCGCCATCGCGTCGCCGACGTCGGCCACCGTCGATTCGCGCACCGGCTCGACAACCGTTGCCGCGAGTGCCGCATCCAGCGGCCTGCGTTCTTCGAGGCAGGCCAGGTCGATGCCGCGCGAGTTGACGCGCGCCCCGGGGCCGTACAGCGCCCGCGGCAGCGGCTGGCCCGGCGCCGCGGCCGGCGTCAGCGGCGACGCGAGCAGCAGCTCGACCGGCACGTCATTGTCCGACAGCTGGTGCACGAACGACGAATTGGCGCCGTTCTCCAGCAGCCGGCGCACCAGGTAGGCCAGCAGGTCGCGGTGCTCGCCGACCGGCGCATAGACGCGCACCGGGATGCGCGCGTCGCGCATCACCTCGCGGTACACCCCCTCGCCCATGCCGTGCAGCCGCTGCATCTCGAACGGCGCACCGGCGGCCCGCGCCATCTGCACGATCGCCGCGATGGTGCCGGCGTTGTGCGTCGCGAACTGCGGGTAGATCGCGTCGGCATGGCCGATCAGCGCCCGCGCGCAGGCCAGGTACGAGATGTCGGTGTGGTGCTTGTGCGTGAAGACCGGGTAGCCGGCCAGCCCCTGTTCCTGGGCGCGCTTGATCTCGCCGTCCCAGTAGGCGCCCTTGACCAGCCGCACCATGAACTTCAGCCCGTGGCGGCGGGCGATGGCGGCGACCTCGTCGACCACCTGCGGCGCGCGCGTCTGGTAGGCCTGCACCGCGAGCCCGAAGCCGCGCCATTGCGGAAACGCCTGCGCGATGCGTTGTGCCAGCGCGTCCAGCACGTCGAGCGACAGCTCGAGCCGGTCGCTTTCCTCGGCGTCGATCGTCAGGTTGAGGTTGGCGCGCGCGGCCGGCTCGATCAGCTGCCAGACGCGCGGCAGCAGTTCGGCACCGACGCGCTCGCGCTGCGTGTCTTCGTAACGCGAGAACAGCGCGCTGAGCTTGATCGAGATGCCGTCGGCCGATTCGGGGGCTGCGGCGACGCGGCCGCCGGCGATCGCCTCGATCGCGTTCGCATACGACGCCAGGTAGCGCCGCGCATCGGCCTCGGTGCGCGCGCCTTCGCCGAGCATGTCGTAGCTGAAGCGCAGCCCGGCCTGTTGCTTGCGGGCCGCAGCCGCCTCGCCCATCGCCTCGGCGATGTGGCGGCCGAGCACGAATTGCCGGCCGAGCAGCTGGATCGCGCGCACCGTCGCGGCCACCACCGTCTGCGCGCCCAGGCGCTTGAACAGCCCGGCGTCGGCATCGGCCTCCGGCAGGAATTTCTTCGACAGCGAGATCGCGCTGGCCGACAGGCTGGCCAGCATCTGGTGCGGCCCGCCCGACGACGCATCGAACTCGGCCTTGCCGAGCTGGTCGGCCGTCAGCGCGATCGCGGTCTCGGCATCGGGCACGCGCAGCAGGGCCTCGGCCAGCCGCATCAGCGCGAGGCCCTCGGCGCTGGAGATCGGGTACTCCCGCAGCAGCGATTCCATCGCCCAGAACGGCGCCGGCTTGTCGCGCACTGCCTGCACCCAGGGCCGCGCCGCGGCCTGCACGGCCGCCCAGTCGAGCGCCCCGGCCAGGGGTGGCGTCAGGCTTGCTAACAGCTCCAGTTCAGGGCGGTACGGGTAGGGCAGGCGGGCGCGAGCCGGCGGCAAAAAAATCATCAAAGGTCACCATTGGTGTTAGTTCTACTAGCGTATCTGCTGATCACATGAATTAATCACCGACAAAAAGCCAGTCTCCGAATTCATTCACCATGAAAACCAATCACAGCCTCCCTGCCACGCTCGACAAGATCGACGCCCGCATCCTGGGCGCGCTGCAGCAGGACGGGCGCATCTCGAACCTGAAGCTGGCCGAGACGGTGCACTTGTCGCCGACGGCGGTGCTGGAGCGGGTGAAGCGGCTGACGCGCGACGGCTTCATCCTCGGCTACGAAGCCCGATTGAACCCCGACAAGCTCGGCGCGGGAATGATGGTCTTCATCGAGGTGGTGCTCGACCGCACGACGCCGGACGTGATGAAGGCCTTCAAGGCGGCGGTGCAGGTGCGCCCGGAGATCCTCGAATGCCACCTGGTGGCGGGCGGCTTCGACTACCTGATCAAGACCCGCGTGGCCGACATGGGCTCGTACCGCGAGCTGATCGGCTCGGTGATCTGGAGCCTGCCGGGGGTGCGCGAGACGCACACCTACGCGGTGATGGAGGAAGTCAAGAACACCACCGCGTTGCCGATATAGGGCCCCCCAGTCGTCGCTGCGCTCCTGCGTTTCGCTTCTCAACGGGTACCGAAGATCGCGCTTCCTACGCGCACCATCGTCGCGCCTTCGGCGATTGCGGCATCCAGGTCGGCCGACATTCCCATCGACAAGGTGTCGAGCGCCAGCCCGCCGGCGTTCAACCGCTCCATCAACTGGCGCAACGCGCGGTGCGGAATCCGCTGTGCCTCCGGTTCGGCGGCCGGCTCCGGGATCGCCATCAGCCCGCGCAGGCGCACCCGCGGCAGGCCGGCCACCTCGCGTGCCACGGCGGCCACCTCGTCCGGCGCGAGGCCGCTCTTGCTCGCCTCGCCGCTGATGTTGACCTGCAGGCACAGCTGCAGCGGCGCCAGCTGCGCCGGCCGCTGCTCGCTGAGACGCTGCGCGATCTTCAGCCTGTCGACCGTGTGCACCCAGTCGAACTGCTCGGCGACGATGCGCGTCTTGTTGCTCTGCAACGGGCCGATCAGGTGCCATTCGATCTGGCTGCGCAGCTCGGCCAGCGCGGCGATCTTGTCGACGCCCTCCTGCACGTAGTTCTCGCCGAAGCGGCGTTCGCCGGCGGCGAAGGCCTCGCGCACGGCCGGCGGCCCGAAGGTTTTGGTAACACTCAGCAGCGTGACGCTTCGCACGGGGCGTTGCGAGAGCGCACATGCCCGAGAGATGCGCTGGTGCACTTGTTGTATGTTCGAAGCAATCGTCGCCATAATTCCCCGAGCCTATCCCAAGCCACCAGGGACACCCGGGAACAGGCGGCGCCGCGAGCCCCGCCGACGAGGTGGCCGCTCACAACTCCTTACAAGCACCCCATGGACATCACCCAACTGCTCGCGTTCTCGGTCAAGAACAAGGCCTCCGACCTTCACTTGTCGGCAGGGCTGCCGCCGATGATCCGCGTGCATGGCGATGTGCGTCGCATCAATGTCGATCCGCTCGAGCACAAGCAGGTGCACGAGATGGTCTACGACATCATGAACGACTCGCAGCGCAAGAACTACGAAGAGACGCTCGAGTGCGACTTCTCGTTCGAGATCCAGGGCCTGGCCCGTTTCCGGGTCAACGCCTTCAACCAGAACCGCGGCGCCGGCGCCGTGTTCCGGACCATTCCGTCGAAGATCCTGACGCTCGAGCAGCTGAACACGCCGAAGGTGTTCGCCGAGCTCGCGCTGAAGCCGCGCGGCCTGGTGCTGGTCACCGGCCCGACGGGCTCGGGCAAGTCGACCACGCTGGCCGCGATGGTCAACCACCTGAACGAAAACGAATACGGCCACGTGCTGACGGTCGAAGACCCGATCGAGTTCGTGCACGAATCGAAGAAGTGCCTGGTCAACCAGCGCGAGGTCGGCCCGCACACGCTGAGCTTCGCGAACGCGCTGCGTTCGGCGCTGCGCGAAGACCCGGACTGCATCCTGGTCGGCGAAATGCGCGACCTCGAAACCATCCGCCTGGCGCTGACCGCCGCTGAAACCGGCCACCTGGTGTTCGGCACGCTGCACACCAGCTCGGCCGCCAAGACCATCGACCGCGTGGTCGACGTGTTCCCCGCGGCCGAAAAGGAAATGGTGCGCTCGATGCTGTCCGAATCGCTGATCGGCGTGATCTCGCAGACGCTGTGCAAGCTGAAGGACGGCAGCGGCCGCGCCGCGGCGCACGAGATCATGCTGGGCACCGCGGCCATCCGCAACCTGATCCGCGAGAACAAGATCGCGCAGATGTATTCGTCGATCCAGACCGGCAACACGGTGGGCATGCAGACGCTCGACCAGAACCTGTCCGACCTGGTCCGCCGCAACATCATCTCGCCGGCCGAGGCGCGCTCGAAGGCGAAGTTCCCCGAGAACTTCCCCGGCTGATCGGCCGTCCCGAAGCCGTTGCCGTCCGTCTCCTTCCAGGTGCCGCGTGAAACGACTCTTTGATCGCCTGAAGCGGGGCGGCGACGATGCGGCCGCGGCCGCCAAGGAAGACGCGAACGTCAGCGAATCCGGCTTCTTCTCGACGCAGTTCATCGACCGCGCCGACGAGACGCCGACGCTGGCCACCTGGACGGCGCGCGCGGCCGCGGTCGGTGCGACGCCGATCGACAACCGGCAGGCCGAGCCCTTGTTCGCGAAGCTGTGGGGCGCCGACCGCTACGTCGCGGCGCTCAGCGCGGACGAGCTGCTGCGCATGAGCCAGTACCTGCAGTTCGTGCAGGTGCCGGCCAACCAGGAAGTGATCGGCCAGGACGAGCAGGGCGACTACATGCTGATCGTGCTCGACGGCACGCTGGCGGTCGACCGCATCCAGCCGTGGGGCGGACGGGCCCGGCTGGCCGAGGCCCGGGCCGGCGACATGCTGGGCGAGATGTCGCTGCTCGACGCGGGCGCCCGCTTCTCCGCCTGCACCACGTTGACGCCGTGTACCCTCGCGGTGGTGGATGCGCAGCGATTGGATGAGATGATCATGTTCGAGCCGCGACTCGGCCTGGCCTTGCTGGCCTCGCTGTCGCGGCGTTTGTCATTGCGTTTGCGGCAGGTCAGCGCCCGGCTGAGTGCCTTGTTGTCCAGCACCTGACGGGCCAGAGGAAGCATCATGGAAAGAGACCAGGCATCGAAATTCGTCAACGACCTGCTGCGCCTGATGGTGTCGCGCAACGGGTCCGACTTGTTCCTCACCGCGGACTTCCCGCCGGCCATCAAGGTCGACGGCAAGGTCACCAAGGTGTCGCCGCAGCCGCTGACCGGCCAGCACACGCTGGCGCTGACGCGCTCGGTGATGAACGACAAGCAGGCCGCCGAATTCGAGCGCACCAAGGAGTGCAATTTCGCGATCTCGCCGCAAGGCATCGGCCGCTTCCGGGTGAATGCCTTCGTGCAGCAGGGCCACGTCGGGCTGGTGCTGCGGACGATCCCGCAGACGCTGCCGACCATCGACAGCCTGAACCTGCCGCAGGTGCTGAAAGACGTGACGATGACCAAGCGCGGCCTGGTGATCTTCGTCGGTGCCACCGGCTCGGGCAAGAGCACCTCGCTGGCGGCGATGGTCGACTTCCGCAACGAGAACTCGTACGGCCACATCATCACGATCGAGGACCCGGTCGAGTTCGTGCACCCGCACAAGAACTGCATCGTCACGCAGCGCGAGGTCGGCCTCGACACCGAAGGCTGGGGCCAGGCGCTGAAGAACACGCTGCGCCAGGCGCCCGACGTGATCCTGATGGGCGAAATCCGCGACCGCGAAACCATGGAACACGCGGTGGCCTTCGCCGAGACCGGCCACCTGTGCATGGCCACGCTGCACGCCAACAGCGCCAACCAGGCGCTGGACCGGATCATCAACTTCTTCCCCGAAGAGCGCCGCGCGCAACTGCTGATGGACTTGTCGCTGAACCTGAAGTCGCTGGTGTCGCAGCGGCTGCTGCCGCGCCAGGAAGGCCGCGGGCGGATCGCCGCGGTCGAGATCATGCTGAACACGCCGCTGATCTCCGAGCTGATCTTCAAGGGCGAGGTCTCCGAGATCAAGGAGATCATGAAGAAGTCGCGCGAGCTGGGCATGCAGACCTTCGACCAGAGCCTGTTCGACCTCTACGAGAACCACCTGGTGACGTATGAAGACGCGCTGCGCAATGCCGATTCGGTGAACGACCTGCGGCTGCAGATCAAGCTGAACAGCAACCGGGCGCGCAGCAGCGATCTCTCGGCGGGGACGGAACACCTGACGATCGTTTGAGGACGTACCCGCGATGAGCAGCAAGAGCTACGAGCCGATCGCCGCGCAGACCGTGGCCTTCCTGGGCCTGGGCGTGATGGGCCACCCGATGGCCGGGCACCTGGCGCGCGCCGGTCACAAGGTCACCGTCTACAACCGCACTGCAGCGAAGGCGGCGGCCTGGGTGAAGGAATATGGCGGCGCGAGCGCGGCCACGCCGAAGGCCGCGGTGGCCGGGGCCGACCTGGTGTTCGCCTGCGTCGGCAACGATGACGACCTGCGCGCGGTGACCACCGGGCCCGACGGCGCGTTCGCCGGCATGAAGCCGGGCGCGATCTTCGTCGACCACACCACCGCGTCGGCCGAGGTGGCACGCGAGCTCGATGCCGCGGCGCGCGCGCTCGGCCTGCGCTTCATCGATGCGCCGGTGTCCGGCGGCAACCTGGGCGCGATCAACGGCGCGCTGACGGTGATGTGCGGTGGCGACGCCTCCGCGTTCGCGAAGGCCCAGCCGGTCGCGATGGCCTTCGCGAAGGCCGTCACGCTGCTCGGCGAGAGCGGCGCCGGCCAGCTCGCGAAGATGGTGAACCAGATCTGCATCGCCGGGCTCGTGCAGGGCTTGGCCGAGGCGATCGCCTTCGGCCAGAAGGCCGGGCTCGACATGAAGGCCGTGCTCGGCGTGATCGGCAAGGGGGCCGCGCAGAGCTGGCAGATGGACAACCGCGGGCCGACGATGATCGACGGCAAGTTCGATTTCGGCTTCGCGGTCGACTGGATGCGCAAGGACCTGGGCCTGGTGCTCGACGAGGCCAAGCGCAACGGCGCGCGGCTGCCGGTCACCGCGCTGGTCGACCAGTTCTATGCCGACGTGCAGGCCGGCGGCGGCCAGCGCTGGGACACGTCGAGCCTGATCACCCGGCTGAAGTAGGCGGCCGGGCCAGCCCGCTCAGGGCTTGTTGGACGATGAGGCGGGCTTCGGCGGCTCGGCCGGGCGCAGCCGCGCGAGTTCGTCTTCGCTGACGATCTCGAACACCCGCACCACCTTCTGCACGCCGCTGATGCTGCGTGCCAGGTCGGTCGCGCGGTCGGCTTCGCGTTGCGTGACGATGCCCATCAGGTAGACGGTGCCGCGCTCGGTCACCACCTTGAAGGCGTTGGCCATCACGTCGCGCGCATCGATCAGCGTCGCCTTGACCTTGCTGGTCAGCAGCGCGTCGCTCGCGCCACTGCGGCTGAAGGTGTTGTTGCCGGCCAGCGTGACCTCGTTGACGACGGTGCGCACGTTCTCGAGCTGCGTCACCGCCTGCTCGGCGGCGGCTTTCTCGGTGTCGGTTTGCACCTCGCCGGTCAGCAGCACCATGCGGTTGTAGCTGGTGACGCTGACGCGCGACTTCTGTTGATCGGTGACCTCGGCGACGCGCTTGCCGCCCTTCAGTTCGATGGACTGGTCTTCGAGTTGCGCGCCGGAGGTGCGGCGGTCGGTGGCGACCAGCGTGCCGCCGACCATCGCGCCGCCGATGAAGAGCGCGGCGCAGCCGGACAGGCTCGACGCGGCCACGACGGCGGCCACGACGATCGAGAGGGACGAAAGATGGTTCGAGAGACGCTTCATGTGTTTTCCTGTTCGCCCAGCAATTGCAGATCGACCGCGTCGCACAGGCAGTGCAGCGCGAGGATGTGGACTTCCTGGATGCGTGCGGTGCGTTCGTGCGGCACGCAGATGTGGACGTCGGTTTCGGTGAGTTCGGCCACCATCTTGCCGCCGCCGCGGCCGGTGAGGGCCACCACGGTCATCTCCTTCGCGTGGGCCGCTTCGACGGCCGCCAGCACGTTGGCGGAGTTGCCGCTGGTGGTGATCGCGATCAGCACGTCGCCGGGGGCGCCGAGCGCCTGCACCTGCTTCGAGAAGATCGCGTTGAAATCGTAGTCGTTGCCGATCGCAGTGAGGATCGACGTGTCGGTGGTCAGCGCGATCGCCGCGAGCCCCGGGCGTTCGCGCTCGAAGCGGCCGACGAACTCGGCGGCGAAGTGCTGGGCGTCGCTGGCGGACCCGCCGTTGCCGCATGCGAGCACCTTGCCGCCGGCCGTGATGCTGCCGACGACGGCACTGACGGCATCGGCGATCGGACGGGAGAGGATTTCAGCGGCCGCGTACTTCAGGTCGGCGCTGTCGAAGAACTGTTGCTGGATTCGTTGTTCGAGCATGGGCATGGATGATATGACACGGGTGCACCAGCTTGGTTCCGAGGGGTGTGACCGCCCGCTCAATCCGCGTCGAAGGCGGCACGCAGCCAGTCGAGTTGCTCGCCGTCGATCGCCACGACGTCGAAGCGGCACGGGGGCAGCGTCGGGTACGCGCGCAGGAAATGATGCGCCGCGAAGATGACACGACGCTGCTTGGCGGCGCCGACGCTCGCGGCCGCGCCGCCGTGGCCGAGCCGGGCGCGGGCGCGCACCTCCACGAACACCAGCGTGCCGTCGCGATCGCGCAGGATCAGGTCGACTTCACCGCCCCGCGCGCGCGGGCCGGCCGCGACCCGATAATTGCGCCGCACCAGCACGAGGCCGTGGCGCAGCAGGTGCGCGAGCGCACGCGCCTCGCCGTCGTCTCCCACCTCCTTCGTCGTCTGGACCATCGTGACCCTGGATTCATCGTTGTTGCTGAAGGCTGCCGAGGCCGCGGCCGGCGGGCAGCAGTATCCCGCCGGCGCGCTGTATGTCGTCGCGACGCCGATCGGCAACCTGGCCGACATCACGTTGCGCGCGGTTCACGTGCTGTCGCTGGTCGACGCAGTGGCCTGCGAGGACACCCGGCACAGCGCGCAGCTGATGCGCCACCTGGGGCTCGACAAGCCGCTGCTGGCGGTGCACGAGCACAACGAGCGCGAAGCGGCGCAGGCGGTGCTGGCGCGGTTGGGGCGGGGTGAGCGGGTCGCGTATGTGAGCGATGCGGGGACGCCGGCGGTGAGCGATCCGGGGGCGGTGCTGGTCGCGGCCGCGCAGGCGGCGGGGTGCCGGTGCGTGCCGGTGCCCGGTGTCAGCAGTGCGTTGGCGGCGTTGAGCGTGGCGGGGGACACGGTGGCGGGGGGCTTCGAGTTCATCGGGTTCCTTCCAGCGAAGGGCGGTGAGCGGCAGCGGGCGCTGTCTGCTGTGGCCGCACGTGCCACGGCACAGGTGTTGTTCGAAGCACCGCATCGCATCGAGGCGTTGGCCACCGCGCTGGCCGATGCGTGCGGAGCGCGGCCGCTGACCGTGTGTCGCGAACTGACGAAACAGTTCGAGAGCGTCGCGACGATGCCGGCAGACCAGTTGCCGACGTGGTTGGCCGTGGACGCGAATCGTGTACGGGGCGAGTTCGCGCTCGTGCTGCACGGGCAGGCGTTGAGCCGCAGCGACGACGAGTCGCGCGCCACCACGACGCTGCAGACCTTGATCGCGGAGTTGCCCCTCAAGCAGGCCGTGTCTCTGGCAGCCAGCCTGACGGGGCAACCCCGCAATGTGCTCTATGAGCATGCGTTGCGGCTCAAGCGCGACAGTGAGGATGCCAAGGGGCCATAGACGCTCCCCCTGGAGGGTCCCGCTCGTCCGCGGATTCTTCAATCTCGCCAGATGTCACTATTGCTTGTGATGCCTGTCCTGCCGTTGCAGTGACTTGACGATGTCGCTGATGTCGGAGGACGCGTTTGAGCCTTCCGCCTCGGTTTCCTGAGCGCCCAGCTGGCGTTCAGAATGTTGGCCGAGGATCGAATCCGCTAAGACCTTGTCTCTCTTTTGCTGAAGCATTTTCAGAGCGCCCCTTTCAGCTTCGAACAGGCAATTGAGAGCATCAACCTTCGCCCGTTGGATGTCGAGTTTCTGATCCAGCCTTTCCAATTGCACACCCGAAGCGCTCTTCTGCATCTGCGCCAAGCCCGGGTAGCGAGGTAACCTTGGACTGGGCGCCTCTGATGGCAGGCGTGACATGTCAGGAAGGCGGCGCGAGATCGATGTCGGGGCTGTCTCCCTTGCACCATGGTGCGGTGTCGGAGTGAGCTGGGGTGACTGCGGAATACTCGATGAGGACTTGGTCTTCTTGTGCTTGCTGGGCAGGATCAAAGGTTGAACCCCAAGATTCGCCAAGATCTGCTTCTGGTATCCGATCTGATCCTGCGTCAGGTGTCTGGGGCTTAGTCCGCCCTTTTTCTTGTCCCACTTCCGTTGCTGCCTTTCACTCAAAGCCACAGAGGGAAAGACCCGCTCTTCGGGGTCGATTGCGGAAGACGCAAGGGTTTCTTGGGAGTTCTTGCGCTCCAGCCGGTGTCGCTCACTCACGCTCTGTCTGCGCTCCTCGTGCTTCGACTTTTCCGGCGAGATGCGCGGAGTCTTGTTGCCCGGAGACACTGTTTTGTCGGGGTTGCGCAAGGAGAATCTCCTCTCGTTCTGTGGGTGGGTGTCGGCCGTCAAGCGCCGACGTGGCTGAGACCTTCCCTGAGTAACAGCACAAGATGAACGGTTCCGCCTGTGCCCGGACAATTGATTCCCTGCCGCCCCGTCGGCCGCCCAAAGACCGTCTCGACAACACCTCCATCGTCCGCTCCTAAAATGCCCCACCACCCCACAGGAGCCGCCGCCATGATCTCGCGCGAACCCACCCTCGAACGACTGGCCGTCGCCCGCTCGCTGCTGCTCGAACCCTTCGGCCTGACCGATGCCACGCTGTCCCAGGCCCTGCAGGCCATCGCGACGCACCGCATCGATGACGCCGACCTCTACTTCCAGTACACCCGCAGCGAAGGCTGGAGCCTCGAGGAAGGCATCGTGAAGAGCGGCAGCTTCGGCATCGACCAGGGCGTCGGCGTGCGCGCGGTGGCCGGCGAGAAGACCGCCTTCGCGTACTCCGACGACATCTCCGAGGCCGCGCTGCTCGATGCAGCCGCCACGGTGCGCACCATCGCCGCCGCCGGTCAGAGCCGCAGCGTGAAGATCGCCGGCACGCCGAAGATCGCCGGCAGCCGCGTGCTCTATGCGCCGATGGACCCGATCGCCACGCTCGACAGCACGCAGAAGGTCGCGCTGCTGGAGCGCGTCGAGAAGCTCGCCCGCGCCAAGGACCCGCGCATCAAGCAGGTGATGGCCGGCATCGCCGCCGAGTACGACGTGGTGCTGGTCGCCCGCGCCGACGGCACGCTGGCCGCCGACGTGCGCCCGCTGGTGCGCTTGTCGGTCACCGTGATCGCCGAGCAGACCATCGCCGGCGAGGTGCGCCGCGAGGTCGGCTCCGGCGGCGGTGGCGGCCGCTTCGGGCTCGGCTACTTCCAGGACAACGTCATCGAGAGCTACGTCAACGATGCCGTCAAGGCGGCGCTGACCAACCTCGAATCGCGCCCGGCCAAGGCCGGCGAGATGAGCGTCGTGCTCGGCCCGGGCTGGCCCGGCGTGCTGCTGCACGAGGCCATCGGCCACGGGCTCGAAGGCGACTTCAACCGCAAGGGCTCCAGCGCGTTCAGCGGCCGCATCGGCCAGCGGGTCGCGGCCAAGGGCGTGACCGTGCTCGACGACGGCACGCTGCCGGACCGCCGCGGCTCGCTGAACGTCGACGACGAAGGCAACGCGACGCAGCGCAACGTGCTGATCGAGGACGGCATCCTGAAGGGCTACATCCAGGACTCGATGAACGCTCGCCTGATGGGCGTCGCGCCCACCGGCAACGGCCGCCGCGAGAGCTATGCCGCGGTGCCGATGCCGCGCATGACCAACACCTACATGCTGGGCGGCGACAAGACCAAGGAAGAGATCATCGCCGGGCTGAAGCGCGGGCTGTACGCCACCAACTTCGGCGGCGGCCAGGTCGACATCACCAGCGGCAAGTTCGTGTTCTCGGCGTCGGAAGCCTTCTGGGTCGAGAACGGCAAGATCCTGTACCCGGTGAAGGGCGCCACCATCATCGGCAACGGCCCCGACGCGCTGACCCGCGTCAGCATGATCGGCAACGACATGAAGCTCGACACCGGCGTCGGGGTGTGCGGCAAGGAAGGGCAGAGCGTGCCGGTGGGGGTGGGGCAGCCCACCTTGCGCATCGACAAGATGACGGTGGGTGGGACGGCCTGAGCCATGCCTCGTGCGCTACATGTTCGAGGGGCTGTTCATGCCGAACACTTCGCCGGTGGGCTTTTGTGAACCGTCGACTTTCTGACGTGCCACCTCAGCCCTCCATTTCCTGACGGCGGTCTTTTCCTGTGCGGCATACAGTTTGAGCTGGCGGTACTTCGCAGAGTGCTCATCGAGCTTACGCGCTGCATTGCTCGACTGTGCTTCACTCACACCGGCTGTTCTGCCAAGCGGCCGTGCTGCGATCTGTTTCTTGTCGTCGACGTGAGGCTTCTGCCTGCCATGCTCGGGTTCCGACGTGGACGCCAGATCCCCGAGTTGCGCGAGCACGTCGTCCAGAGAAAATGACGCCTGCGTGAAGGTCGTTTCTTCGAACGCCCGTTTCTCGGCCCTTTCCACTGTCCCGTATTCGATCGATTCCGCGTCGGCATCCTGCACCTGACGGCTTGCTCGGCGTGCGAGTTCCGCTTGAAGCGCGGCGATTGTTTCCTGGCTTTTTGGGGCGCGGCCCTCGTTGACTTTCTGAAGAGTGGCCGCCTGGGCCTCCATTTCAGCCGCCTGCCTTTCGAGGCCCTGACTCTTGCTTCTTGCTGCCGCCGCCTTTTCCAGGCACTCCTGGATCGCTGCGTCCAGATTCTGATGACTTCCCTCGATGCGCTGCAGCTTCTCCAGTGCGTCTGCAATCTGCCGATCAGTCGCATCCGCCACCGAGTGCCGAAGATCGGCAATGGCAGCGCTGACGACTTCCTTGCGAACCACGCCGAGCCGTGGCGTTGCAAGCTGGGTTGACTCCCTTGGGCTTCGAACGGAAGTTTGCCAGCCCTTCTGCCTGGAAGGCCCTCTCGGAGTCCCTCCCCATTCGCCGAACGTTGGCAGCGTGGCTCTCTTCTGCTCAGGAGGCAACGGCGGTACCGGCACGATGTGGGAGTCGTCCCTTTCCACAGGATTTGCGAACTTCACGGACGACAGATCAATGGTCTGTCGTTGGTCCTTGATCTTTTGGATGTCGCGATGACTCTTCTCTTTTGCGGGTCGGGCGTTGCTGCGAGGGCTGGTGGCGAAATGAGACTTCTTGGTCGAGTCCACTTTCTTCTCCTGATCGATGAGTCGTTGCAAGCTGTTTTGTTGATGCGTCACTGCGACCGCCAGACTCATCCCGACTGCCGATGATTCTTGATATCGCATCGCCTGAGTAACATCGCCTCCAACGACGTTCCGTTTCACCACGTTTTCGAACGCAGGGGTTTTGGGAAGCGCGTCCAACTCCTTCGCAAGGCTCTCCGCCCGAGCTGCCGAGGCCTCGATGCGAGCCTCCAGCGCCTGCACGAATTCCTTTGCGGCCTGGAGTTCTTCCGTCAACACACGTGCGGCCTCAAGCTCCTCTTCGATCTTGCTTCGATAGGCCCGCAGCTGTTCCGCTCGTCCCCACGATTCGATCCTTGCGCCGTGCTTCGATGCGAGGCTCTGCTGCAACGCCGCGCCTTGCTGCTGCAACTCCTTCAGCTGCAGCAGCAAGCCTTCGGCAGAGGCATCTTCATTGCGCGTCATCGCACCTTCGATCGCGAGCAACAGCGCTTCCTCGTCACGGCGCTGCCGCGTCAACAGCTCGTCGGATTGAGGTTCGGTCGTCGGTCGCCGTGGCGATTGCAGACCCAGCGAGACCAATGTGCTCTCCGCCCTCTGCTGCGTCATCCGAGGCGTGGCCTTCGTATCAGGCACCGTGCTTCTCGCATCGGGGGTGCGGGCACTCTTCAGTGACGCATGAGGCCTGCTGGTCTTGCTTGAGGGCTGGCTCTTCATGGTCAGGTTCCTTTCCGGGGTGTCGCTGCAGCCAGGCGTCGATCCGCCTGCCCGCATTGGTAACGACACCGCCCGCGCGGTTCCCCTGCTGCCCCGCTTACACCACCCGCACGCTCAACACCGGCAACCCCGCGATCTCCCCCTGCATCACATCCCCCGGCACCACTGGCCCGACGTTCTCCGGCGTGCCGCTGAAGATGATGTCGCCCGGCTTCAGCTCGAAGGCCTGCGACAGCTTGCTGATCTGCTCGGCCACGCTCCAGATCATCTGCTTCAGGTCGGCGTTCTGCTTCAGCTGGCCGTTCACCTTCAGCGTGATCGAACCCTGCGTGAAGTGCCCGACCTGCGCGACACGGTGGATCGGTCCGATCGGCGCCGAGCGGTCGAAGCTCTTGCCGATCTCCCACGGCTTCTTCTCGTCGCCCATCGCGCGCTGCAGGTCGCGGCGCGTCATGTCGAGGCCGATCGCATAGCCGTAGACCAGCTCCAGCGCCTGCTCCGGCGCCACGTTGCGGCCGCCGCGGTGCAGCGCCGCGACCAGTTCGATCTCGTAGTGGTAGTTCTTCGTCAGCGGCGGGTACGGGTGCTCGCCGGTGCTGCCGGGTGCGACGAACTGCACCGCATCGCTCGGTTTCTGGAAGAAGAAAGGCGGCTCGCGGTTCGGGTCGGAGCCCATCTCGCGCGCATGCGCCGCGTAGTTGCGGCCGATGCAGTAGATGCGCCGCACCGGGAACAGCTCGGCGCTGCCGGCCACTGGCAGCGTCGGCTGCGGCACGTCGAACGCGGTCTTCGCGGTGCCGGCGCGGGTTTCGGTGGCGCAGCCGGCCACGGCGCCCAGCCCCATCGCCGCGCCGGTGGAAATCAGGTGTCGTCGATCCATGCGTGTCTCCTTGTGGGTGGTGAACCTGGGATTGACCCGCGCCGGCGCAGTGCTGTCAATTTGCCGCCGATGGCAAACACCTGTGCGCAAAAGGAGCTTGACGGCCTGTCATCGGCCCGTGCTACATTCGCGGCCATGCGTTTCGTTCCGTCCTACTTCTTTGCCTACTTTTGGTTCTCGCACCGCTCGGCGGAGGAGAGGTCAGCGCGTAGGCAGTAACAGACAAGCGCAAAGAACTCACCAAACCGCCGGGCTCCCCCGGCGGTTTTTTTTTGCCCCCGCCGTCCCGAACCCTTCCCATCGCTCACGCAGGAGATCACCCACATGAACGCCCAGTCCGCCAGCGCCACGGAGGGTTGGTATGCGCCCGTCGACAAGACAGGCCAGACCGACGATGAAAGGATCCAGGACGTGACTCCGCTGCCCCCGCCCGAACACCTGGTTCGCTTCTTCCCGATCCGCGGCACGGCCGCCGAAACGTTGATCGCCGACACCCGCCAGCGCATCAAGAACATCGTCGCCGGCCGCGACGACCGCCTGCTGGTCGTGATGGGCCCGTGCTCGATCCACGACCCGGTCGCCGCCGTCGACTACGCCCGCAAGCTGCGCGTGCAGCGCGAAAAGTACGCCGGTACGCTCGAGATCGTGATGCGCGTGTACTTCGAGAAGCCGCGCACCACCGTCGGCTGGAAGGGCCTGATCAACGACCCCTACCTGGACGAGAGCTACCGCATCGATGAAGGCCTGCGCATCGCGCGCCAGCTGCTGACCGAGATCAACAAGCTGGGCATGCCGGCCGGCAGCGAGTTCCTCGACGTGATCTCGCCGCAGTACATCGGTGACCTGATCTCCTGGGGCGCGATCGGTGCGCGCACCACCGAAAGCCAGGTGCACCGCGAACTGGCGTCGGGCCTGTCGGCGCCGATCGGCTTCAAGAACGGCACCGACGGCAACATCCGCATCGCGACCGACGCGATCCAGGCCGCGGCCCGCGCGCACCATTTCCTGTCGGTGCACAAGAACGGCCAGGTCGCGATCGTCGAGACGCGCGGCAACCCCGACTGCCACGTGATCCTGCGCGGCGGCAAGACGCCGAACTACGACGCGGTGCACGTCGAGGCGGCCTGCAAGGACCTCGAAGCCGCGAAGCTGAACCCGTCGCTGATGGTCGACTGCTCGCATGCCAACAGCAGCAAGCAGCACGAGCGCCAGATCGACGTCGCCCGCGACATCGCCGGCCAGCTCGCCGGCGGCAGCCGCCGCATCTTCGGCGTGATGGTCGAGAGCCACCTGACGGCGGGCGCGCAGAAGTTCAGCGCCGGCAAGGACGACCCGGCGCGCCTCGCCTATGGCCAGAGCATCACCGACGCCTGCATCGGCTGGGACGATTCGCTGACGGTGCTCGACGTGCTGCACCAAGCGGTCAAAGCTCGCCGCGGCTGAGTTGTAAAGGCAGTCACGCAGATGTAGCGTGGGTAAGCCGAGGCAAGAAGGCTGGCCTCGGCAGGCCGGATCGGGTGCAATCCCGGTTCGATCCACTCCGGGGCACGCCATGACCACGCCGCACCGCATTCGCAGCAGCCTGCTGGCCGTCACCCTGGGCGGCGCGGCGCTGCTGGCTTCCGCGCCGGCGCCGGCGGCCGAGCCGTCGGCCAAGGAGAAGACCGCGATGGAGGCGGTGTTCGCCCGCGTCGACGTGAACGGCGACGGCAAGCTGTCGCGCGAGGAGGCCGAGCGCCTGCCGGCCATCGCCGCGATGTTCGACAAGCTCGATGTGGACCACGACGGCCAGTTGACGCTGGCCGAGTTCGCGGTCGGCTACAACGCCGCGCCCTGACAGCGAGGGCTGTTCAGTCCACGTCGCGCGCCAGCCGCTCGCTGCGCCAGTACACGTCGTCGCCGCCCAGCCCGTCGAGGTTGGCGCGGTTCAGCACGCGCGCCAGCACGAACAGCAGGTCGCTCAGCCGGTTCAGGTACTGCCGCGGCTCGGCCCGCACCGTCTCGTGCGCGGCCAGCGCCACCACCGCGCGCTCGGCCCGCCGCGCGACGGTGCGCCCCACGTGCGCGATCGCCGCACTGCGCGTGCCGGCCGGCAGGATGAACTCCTTCAGCCGCGGCAGCGCGGCATTGTGGTGCGCCAGCGCCTCGTCGAGCCGCAGCACCGCGTCGGCCTTCAGCAGCTCGTAGCCGGGAATCGACAACTCGCCGCCGAGGTTGAAGAGCTCGTGCTGGATCACGACCAGCAGCTCGCGCACGTCGTCGGGCAGCGGCTCGGCGAGCAGCACGCCGAGCGTCGAGTTCAGCTCGTCGACATCGCCCATCGCCTGCACCCGCAGGTGGTCCTTCGGCACGCGCGTGCCGTCGCCAAGGCCGGTGGTTCCGTCGTCGCCGGTGCGGGTGGCGATCTGGGTGAGCCGGTTGGCCATGTCAGGGCTGGACCTGGATCTGCGCCTGCGCGGCCTTGGCCCGCATCACGTAGCTCTGGTACGCCGGCAGCGCGATCGCGGCCAGCATGCCGATCACGAAGAAGGCCGGGAACACCCAGGCCAGGATCTTGACCGAGCGCGTGTTCGGCGGCGGCGGCGCGCCGTACTCGTTGGTGCCTGGCGTGCCGGCCTTGAACAGCCAGATCAGCGCGACGAGCGGAATCAGCGCCAGCAGCACCGCCCAGCCGCTCCAGCCCATGTCGTGCGTGCGCTGGATCATCATCATCACGGCCCAGACCACGTAGACGATGCCGACCACGACGTAGATGGCCATCGCGATGAACGGCGAGTTCGTGAACGCCATGATCAGGCCGGTCACGAAGAACACCGGCAGCATCAGCAGGTAGCTCGCGCCGAGGTACGCGAGGTAGCGCAGGCGGCCGATGCGGCCGCGCACCGACCACAGGTTGATCGGCTGGACTTCGCCGGACTCGCGGTCGATGTCGGCAACGGCCGCGCGCGGCGGCTGGTACGGATTGGCAGAGGGATTGGCAGTGGCCATGCGAAGTTCTCCTCGGGATGATGTGGTGTTGTAGGTCCAGCCGGGGGCCGGCGCGGCCATCGTAGCGGAGCGGCCATGCCGCGCCTAGCACCCCGGCGGGGGTGCGGCGCCGACCGACCGGCGCTACAGCAGCCGCGAGCGCTTCACCGCGTGGTAGCGGTTCACCAGCGCCACCGGCAGGTCGCGCGGCTCCACGTCGACCGACAGCGCGTCCTGCCCGGTCACGCGCCGGAAGGCATCGCGCCGCGCCTGCTCGAACCAGTGCGCGCCGGCCACCTCGACCGCCTGCTCGGCCATGCCCAGCGGCTGCCCGGCGATCTCGCGCAGCACGCGCTCGCGCAGGCTGGCCACCAGCACCAGGTGGCGCGTGCGCATCAGCTTCAGCGCCGGCGCCAGCTCGGCCGCGTCTTCATCGCGGAAGTTGGTCAGCATGATGACGAGCGCGCGCTTGCGCTGCAGCTTCATCACGTCGCGCGCCGCCTCGAGGTAGTCGGAATGGTCGGTGCCGGGCTCGATGTCGTACAGCCGCGCCATCATCGCGTTCAGCGTCACCACGCCCTTGCGCGGCGCGAAGCGGCGCTGCTGCCCCGGCGCATGGCCGAAGGTCAGCGCGCCGACCTCGTCGCCTTCCTTCAGCGCGACGTGGGTCAGCAGCATCAGCGCGTTCAGCGCCTGGTCGAAGTGGCCGCCGTCGGCGCTCTGCGCGCCTTCGTCGGCCCGCATGCGCCGCCCGCAATCGAGCAGGAACAGCACGCACTGGTCGCGCTCGTCCTGGAACTGCCGCACGATCGGCCGGTTGTGGCGCAGCGTCGCCTTCCAGTCGATGTGGCGCACCGGGTCGCCGCTCTGGTAGTCGGCGAGCTGCTTGAAGTCGGTGCCCTCGCCGCGCTGCGCATAGGTCTTGATGCCGATCTGCGACAGCCGCCGGTCGCCGGCCAGCCACGCATAGCGCGCGACCGCCGCGAAGTTCGGGTACACGTGCAGCGCCTGCGGCTCGCCCAGCACCTGCAGCCATTCGAAGCTGCCGCCGCGCGAACGCAGCCGCAGCTGCGTGCAGCCGAAGCGCACCGGGCCGCGCCGGCGCGGCGTCACGCGGTAGCGCAGCTCGATGCGCCGGCGCGCCGGCAGCCTGAACGCGCGGGGCAGGCCGTCGAAATCCAGCGTGCCGTCGGGTTCGTCGAACACCGTGCCGCGCCAGCCGAGCGTCGCCGGGTTGACGACGTTCAGCACCAGCTCGCGCGGCACGCCGAGCGCCAGCGCCTGCGGCAGCCGCCGCTCCAGCCGCAGCGGCGCGCGGGCCCAGCTGCGCCGCGTGTGCCACAGGTCGACCAGCGCCCACAGCAGCCCCCCGGCCGCGCAGGCACCGGCCGCGGCCGAGACCCAGCCCGCCGGCACGCCGGCCAGCAGCGCCACCGCGCTCGCGAGCGCGGCGGCGCCCACCACCGCGACGGCGGCCCGGCTGGGGATCAGGCGCAGGTGCATCAGCGGCGGCTCACAGAAGCGACTCAAAGACGCGGTGCCGCCACGCTGTCGACCATCGCGGCCAGCAGCTCGCCGAGCGCACGGCCTTCGAGCTGCGCATCGGGCGCCAGCATCACGCGGTGGCGCAGCGCCGGCAGCGCATGCTGCTTCACGTCGTCGGGCGTCACGAAATCGCGCGCCTGCATCATCGCGGTCGCGCGTGCCGCGCGCACCAGCGCGATCGCGCCGCGCGGCCCGGCGCCGGCCGACAGGCCCGGCCACACGCGCGTCGCTCGCGCCAGCCGCACCGCGTAGTCGAGCACCTTGTCGTCGACGCGGATGAACGACACCAGGCGCTGCAGCGCCAGCACCGAGCGCTCGTCCAGCCGCGGCGCGATCGCATCGAGCGGGAACTGGTCGCCGGCCAGCTGCTCGGTGGTGCGGCGCACGATCGCGGCCTCCTCGTCCTGCGACGGGTAGCCGACGTCGATCTTGAACAGGA
Source organism: Rhizobacter sp. SG703 (assembly GCF_012275445.1). Classification (GTDB taxonomy): domain Bacteria; phylum Pseudomonadota; class Gammaproteobacteria; order Burkholderiales; family Burkholderiaceae_C; genus Rhizobacter. The sequence continues at coordinate 255,705 of NZ_JAAZQK010000008.1, forward strand.
AGCGGTCGAGCTGCGCCTCGGGCAGCGGGTAGGTGCCTTCGGTGTCGACCGGGTTCTGCGTCGCGAGCACCATGAAAGGCTTGTCCAGCGGCAGCGTCTGCCCCTCGATCGTCACCTGGTACTCCTGCATCACCTCCAGCAGCGAGCTCTGTGTCTTGGCCGGCGCGCGGTTGATCTCGTCGGCCAGCAGCAGGTTGGTGAACACCGGCCCACGGTGCACGCGCAGCGCGCCGACCGGTGCGCCGGCCTCGCCGCGCGCCTCCAGCACCGCATGGCCGGTGATGTCCGACGGCATCAGGTCGGGCGTGAACTGCACGCGGGCGTAGCCGAGCGACAGCGACTTGGCCAGCGTGCGCGCGAGCAGCGTCTTGCCGAGGCCGGGCACGCCCTCGATCAGCACGTGGCCGCTGGCCATCAGCGCGACCAGGCACTGGTCGACCGCCTGCTGCTGGCCGACGACGGCCTTGCCGACCTCGGCGCGCAGTTCGTTCAGCAGTTCGGCGGCGCGGGTCAGGTCGGTGGGTTTGATCTGCATGGACAGTCCTCAGGAAACGGTGTGCGAGGTAGGCGGGGTGCGCCCGGCCGGGGCCTGCCCCAGCCGGCGGCGTGCGGTTTCCAACAGCTCGAGCACGGGCGGCAGGTCGATGCGGCGGCGCGGGATGCTGCGGTCGAGCGCGAGTCCGAGCGCCGCGGCGTCCAGCCCGGTCAGCTTCGCGATCGCCGACGCGCGTGTGCCGCGTTCGAGCTCGTCGTAGCGCATCACGTGCCGCCGCGCGGTCTCGTCGAGCGCGCGCACCTGCGCCGTGTGCAGCGCGAGCGGGCCGTGGCGCCACAGGAAGCGCGCGGTGCCGGTGACCTGCTCGACCATCGAGCGCCGGCCCGGCGGCGTCGGCACCGTCAGCGGGCCAAAGCGCGGCGCGGCCCGCCACCAGGCCAGCAGCAGTGCGAGGCCCGACAACAGCAGCGCCGCGGCGCCGGCCTGCCAGAGCCAGCCGGCCAGCGACGCCCGCGATTCCTCTTCGACGATCCACAGCCGCTGCCCGCGGTGCAGCTGCAGCGCGGCCGCGGCGATCAGCCCGTTGTCGCCGCGTGTCAGCGCGCGGTTGCCGCGCAGGTCCCAGCCGGCCAGCACGGTGACGCTGCCGCGGCCGTGCGGCACGCGCAGCAGCTCGATGCCGGTGTCGGCGTCGAGCTGCCAGGTCGCCGGCACCGTGGCCCGCACGCGCGGCCACGGCGGGTGAGCGCAGCTCATGAAGCGGCGCGCGGGCGGATAGGCAGGCGCCACCGACTCCGGCTCCGCCACCGAGCGGCACGGCGGGCCCTCGCGCAGTTGCTTCAGCAGGCGGTCGACGTCCGGCTTGCCCCCGGCGGCGGGACGCGACGCCTGCGCCACCGGGGCAGGCGGCGGCTCGGCCGCTTCGTCCTCGTCCGTGTCTTCGTCGCCCTCTTCGTCGTCGTGCGCCTGCGCACCGGAGGCCGCGCGCTTCGGTGCCGGCGCCACCGGCTTGACGGTGTGCACCGGCAGCCAGCTGCTGAGCTCGGCCTCGTGGAGGTCGGTCGCCTGCAGCACCAGGTGACCGCCATCGGCCACCCACGCGCGCAAGCGCTCGCCGCGGCCGGGGACGATGCCGCGTTGCCACGCGGCGAAGTAGACGGTGCTGCCGGCCGGCAGCACCTGCGGCAGCTCGGTCGGCCGCTCGACGCTCGCGCCGAGCCGGCGCGCCAGGTCTTCGAGCGCGAGCAGGTCGTTCTTCGCGGCCTCGGGCGACGGCGGCTTCGGCACGTCGACCTCGACCCATTCGGTGCACGAGGCCAGCCACAGCAGGCCGCCGACCAGCAGCGCGGCGATGCCGGCGCGCAGCAGGTTGTCGCTGGTCAGCAGCTTCATGCGGCCTCCGTCCCGACCGCGGTGGCCGGCGCCTGCAGCCGCGCGTCGAATTCATCGCACAGCGCGAGCACGACCTCGGTCGACGGCAGCCGGGCGCCGTAGACCGCAAGCTGCCACGCGCCCACCAGCCGCGCCAGGTACTCGGCCGGCTCGGCGCGCAGCCGCGCGCGCGCCAGCGCGACGCACTCGCCCTCGGTGCTGCCCGCGCGGATCGGCAGCGCATGCGCATGCACCAGCCGCGACAACGCGCCGCGGTACAGCAGCGACAGCGCGGCCCGCTGCTCGCCGCGCTGCCACAGCGCGGCGGCGGCCGGGCCGATGCGATCGGGCAGGCTCTCGGGGCGGATGTCGAGATCGCGCACATGGCTGGGCAGCGGCGGCGCGCGCTGTGGCAGCGCACCGGCGCGCTCGCGGATCCAGTAGCGCAGCCCGACCACCAGCACCGCGACCAGCACCGCGCCGATCGCCCACACCACCAGCCGCCCGGCCGCGGTGGCCCAGCCGGCGAACTCGCGCAGCCACTTGAACCAAGGCGGGATCTCGCCCGGCTTCTCGGGCTTCTTCGCTTCCGATTCACGCGCCTTGAAGCGCCAGGTCTTCTGCTTCTGCGTGCCGCCGAAGCGCGGATCGGCGCGCAGCGCCGCGACCTCGGTTTCGATCTGGTCCCGCGACGGGCGGCCCGCGACGGCCTCGGGTGCCGACGCTGCCGATGCCGCTGAAGCCACCATGTCGGGCGCCTCTTGCGCCCGCGCACCGGCGCCCAGCAGCGCCACCGCCAGCCACCAGGCAGCGCTAGAACGCACGGCGGAACTCCTGCTCGATGTCCCAGGCCTCGAGCTGCACGCGGCGGTTCAGGTACATCGCGAACCCGGCGCCGACGTAGAACGGCTCCAGCATCAGCACCACCAGCGCATAGCCGCTGGCGGTCGCGAACGAGGCCGACAGGCTGCCGCCGGTGAACCAGTCCCAGGCCTGGCTGCGCAGCCCCTCGGGCAGCAGCAGCGCGATGAACGCCATCAGCCCGATGCCGAGGAAGGCCTCGGCATGCGCAAAGGCCAGGTGCATCAAGCTTGCCGCCCCACGCTGCGTGCGCAGCATCAGTGCGCGCCGCTGGCGCCGCGCCTTGCCGCGCTGGCCTTCGAGCTGGTAGATCGGCTGCGTGTACGAACGCCACGGCGACAGCCGCCGCCACGTCAGGCTGCCGAACCATTGCCCCCACCAGACCTCGCGCTGCGCGCGCCACAGGTCGGCGAAGCGGGTCGACTGGCCGAAGGCCGCGCGCGACAGCACGAACAGCACGCTGCGGTCCATCCACGGCTTGAACCAGAAGATCAGCACGCTCGGCAGCCAGCTCGCGATCTCGACGCTGGACAGCGCGAGCAGGAACACCACGGCGAACACCGGCGTGCAGGTCATCCACACCGAGCGCGCATGGGCCTGCACCAGCCGCACGCCCAGGTCGCCGGCCTCGTGCATCGGGCGCGGGCGCAGCTCGACGGCGATCGCATCAACCTGCATGCGAGTCCTCGTCCGCCATGAGCGCGCGGCGCGGCCGCCCCTGCCAGCCCAGGTAGGCGATCACCAGCGCCCAGCAGGCCGCGCCGACACCGTACTTGACCTGCGGCGCGACCCAGCGGGCCGACGACCAGAAGGCCTCGACCGCGGCGGCGATCAGCAGGAACGCGATCACGCCGTACATCACGACGATGGCATGCGACGACGCATGGCGCAGCGCCTCGAGCCGGGTGCGCCGGCCCGGTGCGAGCAGCGCATGGCCGAGGCGCAGCCCGGCCGCGCCGGACATCACGATGGCCGTCAGCTCGAAGGCCGAGTGGGTGACGATGAACGAATAGAAGCTGGTGCCGTGGCCGCGGGCCGTCAGGTAGCCGCCGACCGCGCCGCCCTGCAGCCCGTTGAAGACCAGGAAGAAGGCGCTGCCGATGCCGCCGAACAGCCCGGCCGCGAAGCACTGGAAGCCGATGCCGATGTTGTGCTGGATGTAGTAGCCGAACATCTGCCAGTCGGTCTCGGCGCTGCGCGGCTTGCCGATCGGCTCGGCGCCGGGGCCGTACATCTGGTCGAAGTTGCGCACCTGGTCGGCGCTCATCAGGTGCAGCACGAAGCCCGGGTCGCGCCAGCAGGCCCAGCCGACCAGCAGCGTCGGCAGCACGAACAGCAGCGTGGCCACGAGCAGGTAGCCGCGGTGCGCGCGAACGCTCTGCGGGATGTCGACCAGCAGCAGCCGGCGCAGCCGCCCGATGCCGAAGCCGGGTTCGTGGCGGCGGTAGATCAGCTGGTGCGCGCGGTGCGTCAGCTGTTCGAGGCGCTGCGTCAGGCCGATCGGGTACGCACGGGCCTGCGCCAGCGCGAGGTGCTCGCAGGCGCGGCGGTACAGCACGCTGAGGCGGGCGCCGTCGACGGCCGCGGGCCGGGCCTTGCTGCGCTCCTGGCGCGCCTTCCTGCCGCCGGACGGGTCGGCCCTGTCGGATTTTTTCCGCGGCCGCGAGCCCTCCGCCCGCTCCAGCAGCGCCTGCAACTCGTCCCACAGCGGCGCATACGCGGCCTCGAACTGCAGCGGCGTCATCGGGCGGCATCCCCGCGGTGGCCGAGCAGCCAGTGCGCGACGCCGAGCAGGCGCTGCGTCGCATCGGCCGGCGTGGCCGCAGCCCCGTCGGCATCGGTCGCCGAGCGGGCGAGGGTGGCCAGCTCGTCGAAGCGGGCCGGCGTGAGCCGCGCGCCGCGCATCGCCCAGTTGACGATCGCGGCCTGCTCGCGCAGCGCGAGCGGCCGTGCCGGCGCACGCGGCGGTGCGTCGGGCAGCGCGCCGTGCAGCTCGACGCGGCCGGCATGCACCACCAGCGTGCCGGCGGCCATGTCGCCCAGGCGCTTGAAATCCGGCCGCCACAGCATCGCCAGCACGCCGAAGCCGTAGAGCAGCGGCATGAAGTCGGCCGCGCGCAGCAGGTTGCGGATGATCGATGCGGCCGGCGTCACCGGCAGGCCGGAGTCCATCACCACCCGCAGCCCCAGCATGCGCTTGCCCGGCGTGGCGCCGGCCAGCGCCAGCTCGAACGCCACCGGGTAGAACCATTCGAGCAGGAAATAGACCATCAGCTGCAGCCCGGCGCCCAGGCCGCCGCCGAGCGCGAGCAGCGCCGACAGCACCAGGAACAGCACGATGCGGATGCCGAAATCGGCGGCGAACGCCAGCACGCGCGGCACCAGCCCGGCCGGTCTCAGCGACAGCGCGATGCCTTCCGGTGTCTCGGCGGTGGTCAGCGTATCCAGGGACACGGAAGCGTTCGGTGGTGAGGTCGCAGATTCTAGGGTCAGCGCGCGCGCTGCGGCGCGGGCCCGGCGCGCGGTGCAGAATCGGCAGTCCGTTGCCGGAGGCTCCCGCCATGAATGCACCCATTCCCGCCCACCTGCTGCCGCAACTCGATCCGCGGCCGGTTCCTGCCGAGATGGTCGAGGCGCTGAAGGCCCGCTTCGGCGAGCGCTGCTCCACCGCACTTGCGGTGCGCGAGCAGCACGGCCGCGACGAATCGCCGTTCGACGTGCCGCCGCCCGAGGTGGTGGTGTACTGCGAGAGCACCGACGACGTCGCCGAGGTCGTGAAGCTGGCCGACCGGCATGCCGTGCCGGTGATCCCGTACGGTGCCGGCTCGTCGCTCGAAGGCCACCTGCTCGCGGTGCAGGGCGGCGTCAGCATCGACCTGACGCGCATGAACCGCATCCTCTCGGTGCGCCCCGAGGACCTGACCGTCACCGTGCAGGCCGGCGTCACCCGCATGCAGCTGAACACCGAAGTCCGCCATGCCGGCCTGTTCTTCCCGATCGACCCCGGCGCCGACGCCACGCTCGGCGGCATGAGCGCCACCCGCGCGAGCGGCACCAACGCCGTGCGCTACGGCACGATGCGCGACAACGTGCTGGCACTCACCGTCGTCACGCCGCAGGGCGAGGTGATCCACACCGGCACGCGGGCGCGCAAGTCGTCGGCCGGCTACGACCTGACGCGGCTGATGGTCGGCAGCGAAGGCACGCTCGGCGTGATGACCGAGATCACGCTGAAGCTGTACCCGCTGCCCGAGGCGATCTCGGCCGCGACCTGCAGCTTCCCCGGCATCGATGCCGCGGTGCGCACCACCATCCAGCTGATCCAGATGGGCGTGCCGATCGCCCGCTGCGAGCTGCTCGATGCCAACGCGGTGCGCGCGGTGAACCGGCACGACAAGCTGACGCTGCCCGAATCGCCGCTGCTGCTGATGGAATTCCACGGCAGCGAGGCGAGCGTGGCCGAGCAGGCCGCGACGGTGCAGGAGATCGCCAGCGAATTCGGCGGCGAAGGCTTCCAGTGGGCGACCACGCCGGAAGAGCGCACGAAGCTGTGGACCGCGCGCCACCGCGCGTACTTTGCCGGGCTGCAGATGAAGCCCGGCAGCCGCACCGTGACCACCGACACCTGCGTGCCGATCTCGCGGCTGGCCGAGTGCATCAACGACAGCGTCGCCGAGGTCGAGGCCTCGGGGCTGATGTACTACATCGTCGGCCACGTCGGCGACGGCAACTTCCACCTCGCGTACCTGATCGACCCCGACAAGCCGGAAGAGCGCGAGACCGCCGAGCGGCTGAACCTGCAGCTGGTGCAGCGCGCGCTGCGGCTCGACGGCACCTGCACCGGCGAGCACGGCATCGGGCTGCACAAGATGGGCTTCCTGGTCAGCGAGGCCGGTGCCGGCGCGGTCGACATGATGCGCAGCGTCAAGCGCGCGCTCGACCCGAAGAACATCATGAACCCCGGCAAGATTTTTTCGCTGTGAGGCCGCGGCCATCGGCGTGTTCCTGATCCGACGCGGCGCCGCGTTCGTCGCCACGCTGCTGGCGGCCTCGGCGTTGATCTTCGCGGTGCTCGCACTGCTGCCGGGCAGCGCGGTCGACGTGCGGCTGGAGACCGGCGCGACGCCGGAGGCCGCAGCGGCGCTCGCGCAGCAGCTCGGGCTCGACCAGCCGCCCCTGGTGCGCTACGGCCGCTGGCTGCGCGGCCTCGCGAGCGGCGACCTGGGTCGCAGCGTCGCCTACGACGCGCCGATCGCCGAGCTGCTGGCCGAGCGGCTGCTCGTCACCGTGCCGCTCGCGCTGATCGCGATGGCCCTCACGGTGGTGTTCGCACTCGCGCTCGGCGTGTTCGCCGCGTCGCGGCACCGCCGGCTGGGCGATGCCGGCGTGATGGCCCTCAGCCAGCTCGGCATGGCGGTGCCCAACTTCTGGCTCGCGATCCTGCTGATCGGGGTGTTCGCGGTGGGGCTGCAGTGGTTCCCGGCTGGCGGCTTCGACGGCTGGCAGGACGACCCGGCCGCCGCGCTGCGCTCGCTGCTGCTGCCGGCCATTGCGCTGGCCGCGGTGCAGGTGGCGATCCTCGCGCGCGTGACGCGCAGCGCGGTGCTCGAGGTGATGCGCGAGGACTTCGTGCGCAGCGCCCGCGCGCAAGGCCTGGGCCGGCGCGCGGTGCTGTGGCGCCATGTGCTGCGCAACGCGCTGGTGCCGGTGCTGACGGTGATGGGGCTGCAGTTCGCCAACCTGCTGACCGGCGCGATCGTCGTCGAGAAGGTGTTCGCGCTGCCGGGCCTCGGGCTGCTGGTGTTCCAGGCGATCGCGAACCGCGACCTCGCGGTGGTGCAGAACGTCGTGATGCTGTTCGCCGGCGCGGTGATCGCGATCAACTTCGCGGTCGACCTGCTGCTGGTCGCCGTCGACCCGCGGCTGAAGGCGGTGCACCGGTGAGCGAGGCGATGGGCTCGGCGATGACGACGGCGATGCGCCGCCACCCGAGCTTCGTCGCCGGCTGCGGGCTGGTCGGGCTGTGGCTCGCCGCGGTGCTGCTGTCGCTCGCGTGGACACCGTACCCGCCGACCGAGATCGACGTGCCGAACCGGCTGCTGCTGCCGTCGGCCGCGCACTGGCTGGGCACCGACAGCCTGGGGCGCGACATCGCGTCGCTGCTGATCGTCGGCGCGCGCACCTCGCTGCTGGTGGGCGTCGCGGCGGTCGGGCTGGGCGCGCTGCTCGGCACCGCGATCGGCGTGCTCGGCGCGGCACGCCGCGGCTGGCTCGACGCGCTGCTGATGCGCGTCGCCGATTTCGGCTTCGCGTTCCCGGCGCTGCTGAGCGCGCTGATGCTGGCCGCGCTGGCCGGGCCGGGGGCCGCCACCGCGGTGGCGGCGATCGCGGTCTTCAACACCGCGGTGTTCGCGCGCATCAGCCGCTCGGCGGCCGGTGCGGTCTGGTCGCGCGATTTCGTGCTGGCCGCGCGCGCCTGCGGCCGCGGCCGCTGGCAGGTCACCGTCGACCATGTGCTGCCGAACATCGCGGCGCCGCTGATCGTGCAGGCGACGATCCAGTTCGCGGTCGCGATCCTTGCCGAGGCGGCGCTGAGCTACCTCGGCCTCGGCGTGCGGCCGCCGCAGCCGAGCTGGGGCCGCATGCTGAACGAGGCGCAGGAGATGATGTTCCAGGCGCCGCAGCTCGCGCTGTACCCGGGCGTCGCGATCGCGCTCGCGGTGCTCGGGCTCAACCTGGTGGGCGACGGGCTGCGCGACCTGCTCGACCCGCGGCTGGTGCGGGAGCGCTGATGGCCGGACCGCTGCTCCAGGTGCGCGGCCTGCGCGTCAGCCTGCCGTCGGCGCGCGGGCCGGTGGACGCGGTGCGCGGCATCGACCTCGACCTGGCACGCGGCCGCACGCTCGGGCTGATCGGCGAGAGCGGCTGCGGCAAGTCGATGACCGCGCTGGCGCTGATGGGCCTGCTGCCCGATGCGGCGCGTGCGAGCGGCAGCATCCGCTTCGACGGGCAGGAGCTGGTCGGCCTGGACGACGCGGCGATGTGCCGCCTGCGCGGCCGGCGCATCGCGATGGTGTTCCAGGAGCCGATGACGGCGCTCGATCCGCTGCAGCCGCTGTGGCGCACGGTGTCGCAGCCGCTGCGGATCCACCGCGGGCTCGATGCGCGCAGCGCCCGCGCCGAAGCGCTGCGCCTGCTCGACCGCGTGCAGCTGCCGCAAGCCGCGCAGCGTCTCGATGCGCGCCCGCACCAGCTGTCGGGCGGGCAACGGCAGCGCGTGATGATCGCGGCGGCGCTGGCCTGCGGGCCGGAGCTGCTGATCGCCGACGAGCCGACGACCGCGCTCGACGCGACGCTGCAGCGCGAGATCCTCGCGTTGATCGGCACGCTGGTGACCGACAGCGGCATGGCGCTGCTGCTGATCTCGCACGACCTCGACCTGATGGCGCGCAGCGTCGAGCGGGTGATGGTGATGTACGGCGGCACGGTGGTCGAGGAGGGCCCCGGCGCGCAGGTGCTGGCCGCGCCGGCGCATCCGTACACCCGCGGGCTGGTCGGCGCACGGCCGCGGCTCGGTGCCACGCGCGGCGCGCGGCTGGCGACCATCCCGGGCCGCGTGCCGGCGCTCGGCGACTGGCCGGCGGGCTGCCCGTTCGCCGACCGCTGCGGATGGGTGGTCGATGCCTGCCGGGCCGGCATGCCGGCGCCGGTCGGCGTCGGCGCGGATCGAGCGGCGCGGTGCATCCGGCTGACATCTGCTCACACGCCGGACAGCCGGTAACCACGCTTGCATCTCGTGCACAGCCCGCAACCCGACAATCCCGCATGTCCCAAATCCTGATCCTCGCGGGGGCCGCGATCTACGGCGTGCTCGGCGTGCTGCACCTGGCGTACACCTTCTTCGGCACGAACTTCGATCCGCGCGATGCCACTGTCGCCCGCGCGATGCGCTCGAGCTCGCCGCGCCTGACGCGCGACACGACGATGTGGAAGGCCTGGATCGGCTTCAACGCCAGCCACAGCCTCGGCGCGATGCTGTTCTCGCTGGTCTACCTGATGCTCGCTGCGCGGCACATGGACGTGCTGCGTCAGTCGCCGACCTTCGTGTGGCTGGCCGGCATCGCGAGCGCTGCTTACGTCGTGCTCGCGCTGCGCTACTGGTTCAGGATCCCGCTGGCCGCGACGGCGATCGCGACGAGCTGCTTCGTCGCCGGCGCCCTCACGATGTCATTGGGGTACTAGCCGCAGCCCGCTGCCGGACGCCAGCGAAGACTGCAGCGCCGTCTCCAGCGCCGGTGCCAGCGGCTCGGTGGTGTAGGCGCTCCAGACGCCGCGCAGCACCTGCGGCTGCAGCACCCTCTGCAGCAGGCCCTGGCTCCAGGCCACCACGTCATCCTCGTCCATCCCCCCGGCCTGCAAGCTCGACGGGTCGACGCGCAGCAACAACAGCACCGCATCGTGCGTGCATGCGTCGACCTGATGGCCGCTGCGGCCCACCACCCACGCTTGCGCGACGATGCCGCCTTCTGCGAGAGCCGCGGCCAGGATGCTGCGCGACGTGGCGTCCAGTGGCGCCTCGTCGACCCGGCCCGACCTGAACTCCTGCAGCAGGGCCTGCACCGTGGCGCGGCGCCGTGTCATCGCCCGGTCCAGCAGCACGGCATTCCGCTCCCGTTCCCGGGGCTCGATGCCGGAGTCCGGCATCGCGGCGAGTGCCGCGCGGCACGGCGCGATCCACGCCTTGTCGGCGCGCAGGCAGGCCTCGAGATCGGCACGGCCCCCGGCGTCGCCGAGCGACAGCCGTGCGACGCCCCGCACATGCAGCGCCAGCGCCGAGCCCGGTGTGGTGTCCAGGACTGCCTGCGCCGTCGCCCGCGCTTCGGCCGCAGTGCCCACCCGCCATGCGAGCCAGGCGCGCTCTTCGCTGACCTCGTCTGCGTCTTGCAGCGCCTGCAACCGACGCCCTTGCGCATGCAGCCGCAGGTGCTCGTCGCGCCACTCGCGCCGATGGGTCGCGACGAATGCGTCATCGTGCTGCCGCACGATGGCAGCCCATCCCAGCAACCAGCTCTCGCCTGCCGGCGGACCGCCCCAGGTCGCGGCGGTGGCCAAGGCGGCTGCCGGCGTGACGTGCAAGGCCGCGATCCGCCGCCCCGATGGCGGATGCGTGTCGCTCGCGTCGGCCTCATCGCGGGTCTCGCGCTGCGGCAACGTGGCCAGCGCCAGGTCGAGCGCCTGCTGCTCCCTCATGATGCGCGCCAGGATGTCGGCGGGCGGTTCGGCCAACCGTGCCCGCAAGGCGTCGACCCCTTCCGCCATGAAACGTCGATGGACCAGGCCGCGGGCTTCCACCGCGGCCAGCGCTGCGGCCATGACCTCGCTTGTGACGACGCCGGCGGCGAATGCATCGGCCTCGTACTCGCAGGCCCGCGCGTAGGCAAAGCTCCTGTGTGCCATCCACGGGCCGAACCAGGCTGCGAAGCGCGCGGCCGCCCGGTCCAGGATCGAATCGTCCAGGCGGGCCTGCCCGGCGAACCACAGCCACCCGTTGCGCGCCCGGTACAGCCAATGGCCCAGGCGGCCGTGGCGGTGGGAGAAGTGGCCGAGTTCATGGGCGATGACGGCCTGTGCCGCCGGTGGCGGCAGGCACGCGAGCAGCGGGATGCCCAGCACCAGCACCTGCTTCGTGCGCGCCGAGCCCGAGGGCGAGCATCCACGGCAGCATCAGTGCCAGTTCGAAGCCGACCACGCCGGCCAGGGCGAGCATCGTCAGTACCGCCCGCTGCGACCGGTCGACCCGCTCGATGCCCGCGACTTCCAACGCGCCCGACGATTCCATGCCTCAGCCCCCCAACGTGAAGCGCGCGGCAACCCGCCGCGCCGCCTCGTTCCCGCGAAAGAACGCCTCTTCGAACACCGAGTAGCCCGACAGGTCGGCATGCGCGAACTGCACGCGGCCGCGGCCCGAGGCCAGTGCCGCCAGCGCGGCGCTGCCGCGAACCCCCGGCAGCGGGATGCTCATCGCATGCCCGTAGCGCATCAGGTCGATGCGCGCCAGCTTGTCGGGCAGGTCGGGGTGCGCGTCGACCAGTGTCTGCACCACTGCCTGCGACCAGGCCTGCCACGGCTGGTCGAGCAGCCGTCTGCGCTGCGCGAGCAGCTGCGCCTCGTTGTCGCCGCCCAGCGCCCAGTAGGCCGTCAGCACCGTCGGGCCGGGGTAGGGCCGCGTCGCCTGGTGCATCGCGTCGACGTAGCCGAGCGTGGGACTGCCGTACAGCACGTTGTCCCATGACGGCGGGGCGCCGGGCCGGTCGTCCAGCGCGTCCGACAGCTGCAGGTTCGCGACCAGCCATGGCGCGTACCGCATCGCGGCCACCGCCGGCTGCAGGGCCGCCGGCGGCGTGCGCAACACGCGGGTCGAGATGAACAGCGGCGTCGCGAGCACCGCCTGCGCCGCGATCCAGCGCTCGGCGCGCTGCGTCTTCGCGTTCCACAGGTCCAGCGTCACCTCGTGCCGGCCTTCGTCGAGCGCCAGCGCGACACGGCCGTCGTGCAGGCGACCGGTCAGCGGCGCCGCCAGCCGCTGCGACAGCCAGGCGTTGCCCTCGGGCCAGGTCAGCACGCCGTCGTCGCGTGGCGCGTCGTCGCCCGGCGCATGGAAGCCGTGCCGGCTCGCGAAATAGTGCAGCCCGGCCCAGGCCGACACCTGCGCGGCGCCGGCGCCGTAGTCGTCGCGGCAGCAGTAGTCGAGGTACCAGCGCAACGGCGGCGCGGTGATGCCCTGGTCGTCCAGCCACCGCGCGAACGTGATGCCATCGAGCGCCTGCAGCGCCGGCGTCCAGGCGGCGCGCGCGGTCGGCAGCGCGAAGCTGCCGGCCGGTCCGGCCGTCGACACCAGTCGGGCGAAGCGGCGGTATTGCGCGAGCGTCGCGTCGCGCTGCGACGCAGGCAAGGCCGCCAGCGGCGGCAGCAGGCCGTCGTGCCAGTGGCCGTCGATGAAGAGCCGCTCCTGCGGGCTGTGGCACAGGTGGCGCTCGTCCCACACCGTGCGGCCGCCCTCGGTGCGGCGCAAGCCCAGCGAATCGAGCAGGCCCACCAGCTCGACCGCGTCGTCGCCCGGCACCGGCAGGTAGTGCGCACCGAGCGGGCAGGCCATGCCGCCCATGCGGTGCGCGCGGCTGTTGCCGCCGGCGGCATCTTCCAGGTCGAACACCTGCACGTCGTCGATGCCGGCCTGGGCCAGCTTGCGCGCGCACGACAGCCCGGCGATGCCGGCGCCGACGATGATCACCGCCGCGCGCTTGTGCACCGTCGGCTCGCCGAGCGTGCGGCCGCCGTCGCGCAGCCGGTGGCCGCGCTCGTGCTGCGCGCCGATCCATTCGCCGCCGTAGGCCGCCGGGCGCGCCGGCCCGCAGCCGCCGAGGCCGACGATCGGCAGCGCCGAAGCTCCGGCCAGCACGCTGCGCCGTTTCATTGGTGCACCTTGCCCCATTCGTCTTCGAAGGTCTGCACCAGCACCTGGTTCGACAACCGGTTCACCTCGGTCGGCACGCGCGCCATGTCGATCGGGAAATCGAACAGCGCCGGCAGCCCGCCGAGGCTGATGAAGCGCAGCCCGTCGGGCAGCTGCGTCGGCATCCGGTACGGCCGGCGGCTCGCAAGGATGAAGCCCCATTCGCCGAAGCTCGGCACGTGCGCGTGGTACGGCGTCACCTGCAGCCCGGCGGCTTCCAGCGTGGTCGCCACCGTCCAGAAGCTCTTGCGCGCGATCAGCGGCGAGGTGGTCTGCACCACCGCATAGCCGCTCGCGTTCAGGTGCTGCTCGACCAGCCGGTAGAAGCCGCTGGTGTAGAGCTTGCCGATCGAGAAATTGGTCGGGTCGGGGAAGTCGATGACGATCACGTCGAACGACCCCGGGTTCTGTTCGAGCCACGCAAATGCATCGGCGTTGACGATGCGCAGCTTCGGCGACTGCAGCGAATCGGCGTTCAGCGCGCGAAGCAGCGGCGACTGCGCGAACAGCGTCGTCATGTGCGGGTCGAGCTCGACCAGCGTGACCTGCTCGACGCCGGGGTATTTCAGGATCTCGCGCACCGCCATGCCGTCGCCGCCGCCCAGCACCAGCACCTGGCGCGGCGCGCCGTGGCCGGCCATCGCCGGGTGCACCAGCGCCTCGTGGTAGCGGTACTCGTCGCGCGAATGGAACTGCAGGTTGCCGTTCAGGAACAGCCGCACGCCGACGCTGCTGGCGGTGACGACGATGCGCTGGTAGGCGCTGCTCGCGCTGTAGACGATGCGGTCGGCGTAGAAACGGTCCTCGGCCCAGCTGCTGACGCGCTCGGCGCCGGCAAAGGCCGCGAGCAGCGCCGCGACGACGCCGCCGCAGGCGAGGGCATGCAGGCCCCAGCGCCGCAGCTCGCCCTTGAACAGCCACAGCGCCCACACCGCGACCGCGGCGTTCAGCAGCCCGAAGAACGCGCCGGTGCGGATCAGCCCGAGCTGCGGCACGAACAGCAGCGGGAACGCGATCGCGACGACCAGCGCGCCGAGGTAGTCGAAGGTCAGCACCTGCGACACCAGGTCCTTCAGCGCGTACCGTTCGCGGAAGTGCCGCTTCAGGATGCGCATCACCAGTGGGATCTCCAATCCCACCAGCGTGCCCACCAGCAGCACCAGCGCGTACAGCGCGAAGCGGAACGACGGCGCGGCCAGCGTCTGCAGCGCGAACAGCGCGAGCGGCATCAGCCCGCCGACCAGCCCGACCAGCAGCTCGATGCGCAGGAAGTGCGCGATGATCTGCCGCTCGAAGAAGCGCGACAGGTACGAGCCGATGCCCATCGCGAACAGGTAGCTGCCGATGATGGTCGAGAACTGCAGGATCGAATCGCCCAGCAGGTAGCTCGCCAGCGTGCCGGCCGCGAGCTCGTAGACCAGCCCGCAGGCGGCGACGACGAAGACGGACGCGAGCAGCGCCACCTCGGCCGGGCGGATGCCTGACACGATGCCTGTTGGACGCTCCGGGCCGAGCGCCGGGCCGCCATGGGCTACGGAGGAGCCCCTTCGTGGCCCGGCCGGCCCGGATCCCCCCGGGGGATCGGACGATGTACTCATCGGACGAGGGGTTGTCGGTCTCTAGCCGTGGATCGCGGCCGACACGATCATCCCGATTGCGATGCACATCGCGCCGACCACGATGGCCAGCGCGACGTTCTTCTTCTCGACGATCTCGGCCCACAGGTCATAGGGCGTGATCTTGTCGACGATCACGAAGCTGATCCAGAACACCAGCACGCCGATCAGTGCAAACAGGATGGAGCCGACGAAGATGCCGGGCTTCATCCATTCGATTCCCATCATGAGAGCCTCCTGTGTGTCGATGTGAAAGGGTCCCGCATGCCGGGACTCACTTGTGGCCGCCGCCGCTCGAGAAGCCGCCGAACGAGCCGCCGCCGGTGCGGAAACCGCTGCCGCTGCGGTTGCTGTTCAGGCAGCTGACGTATTCCTGCGAATTCTCGCCGTAGGTCGTGCGCAGCCCGTCGCAGTTCGACGAACTGCTGCTGCCGCCGCAGCGGAACAGCATCAGCAGCACGGCGATCACGAACATCGCGAGGAAGATCTTCGCCAGCAGCCCACCCGAACCGGACGACGGCAGCGCATCGCGCTGCAGCGCCGCGCGCCGGTCGTCGCCGAGCCGGAAGGCCTTCAGGATGTCGGCGGCGCTCATCGCGTCGCCGGCCGACCAGACGATCTCGTCGCCGGTCTGCTCGCGGTTCAGCCGCTTGCTGCCGGACTGGTAGTCGGTGTTGAGCGTGCGCTGCTCGCGCGCGAGCTGCCAGTAGAACTCGCCGAGCACGTAGGTGACCTGCCCGGTGTAGGTGTAGAGCTTGCGGTAGGTCGCGCCCTGGTAGACCGCGCTGTCGCCGCGCAGCTGCGGCACGCCGGTGATCGGCGCGGTCCAGCTCCAGCCGTCTTCCGCGTCGACCAGGAACGCGAAGCCCTCGCTGCGGTGGTACAGCAGGTACTCGCGCCAGAAGGTCTGCTCGCCATCGGAGTCCTCCGAGCCGTCCGCAAGCTCGCAGCGCTCGACGTAGCCGACCACCTGCCACGGCAGCGGCGCCTTGCCGAGCGCCAGCGTGCCGACGCTGCCGAGCGGGATCTGCGGCTCGCTGCCGTTCTGCTGCGCGTAATGCGCCAGGTCGCCGCCGACGCCCTGCGACACGTCGACCACCGAATGGCACTGGTGGCAGACGATGGATTGCGTCGTCGCGAGCTTCACCTCGAGCGAGGTGCCGCAGTTCGGGCATTCGATGCTGCGGGCCTTCAGCGTCTTTTCCGCCGGCTCGGCCAGGCCGGTCATCGCGAGTTCGCTGATCGCGACCGAGCGGCCGACCGACCACTTCGGCGCCGCCGGGTCGGCGTAGGCCAGCGTGCCGACCTCGTCGCGCGTGCTGCGCAGGTCGCTGACGACGAAGCCGCGTTCGGTGTTGGGCTTGACCGGCAACTCGCCCTGCGCCGCGATCAGCTTCGCGGCCGAGACCGACGCCACCGACCACGGCTGGCCGTTGACGATCTGCTGCTGGCCCGGCCGCAGGCTGGTCGGATCGGGCGCCGGGGCCTGCAGCGGCTGGTCGAAGGCCAGCACGTAGCGGCCGTTGTCTTCCGACAGCCAGCCGCTGCGGCCGTTGTCGAACAGCGCATGCCACTCGTTCCAGGTGCCCTCGGCATAGCGGTACTGCAGCCGGCCGACCAGCGTGAAGGCGGCGCCCTGCATGCGCCCGCTGGCACCGAGCTGCAGCGGCGAATGGTCGTCGAACAGCTCGGCGCTCTCGCCGATCTTGCGCAGCGCATCGCCGTCGCGCACGATGGTGCTGCGGCAGAAGCTGCAGACCGCGAAGGCCGACGCGGCCGAGCGGAACTCGACCTCGGCCCCGCAATTCGGGCAGGCCGCGCGGTAGACGCGCTGGGGGCTGGGTTCGGTCGCCAAGAAGTGGTCAGCCGGCGCCGAGCCGCCTCAACGCGGCTGACGGCCCCCACGACGGGGGGCAGGGGCGCAGCGACGTGGGGGCCGTCATCTTCTAGACCAGCTTCTTCAGCAGCTCGGCCTTCTTCGCGTCGAACTCGTCCTGCGTCAGGATGCCCTTGGCCTTCAGGTCGCCCAGTTTCTCGAGCGTGGCCATCACCTCGTCGGGGCGGATCGCCGCGGCCGCGGCGGCCGCGACCGGCGCCGCGGCCGGCTGCTGCAGACCCTGGCCGAGCTGCTGCGCCAGCACCTGGCCGAGCGCGACCCCGGCGCCCAGGCCCATCGCATCGCCGGCGATGCCGCCGCCACCGCCGCCGCCTTCGGCGAACTTCGGCAGCGACTGCGCGGTCTGGTACTGCATGAACTTGCCCATGTCGTTGCCGACCATGCCCATGCCGATCTTCTGGTCGAGGATCTTCTGCAGCTCCTCGGGCAGCGAGATGTTCTGCAGCGTGACGCTTTCGAGCAGCAGCCCGAGCTTGTTGAACGACGGCTGCGTCGCTTCCTGCAGCGCCTTCGCGAACTCGACCTGGTTGGCCGCGAGGTCGAGGAACGCGATGCCGCTGGACGCGACCGCGTCGGAGATGTGCTGCAGCATCAGCGCGCGCAGCTGGCCGTCGAGCTCGGCGGTGGTGTAGCTGGCGCGGGTGCCGGAGACCTCGGTGTGGAACAGCTTCGGGTCGGCGATGCGGTAGCTGTAGTTGCCGAAGCCGCGCAGGCGCACCGCGCCGAAGTCCTTGTCGCGGATCGTGACCGGCTGGGTCGTGCCCCAGCGCTGGTCGATCTGCTGGCGGGTGCTGAAGAAGTAGACGTCGCTCTTGAACGGGCTCTGGAACAGCTTGTCCCAGTTCTTCAGGTAGGTCAGCACCGGCAGCGTCTGCGTCGTCAGCTTGTAGGTGCCGGGGCCGAACACGTCGGCGACCTTGCCCTCGTTGACGAACACCGCCATCTGCGATTCGCGCACGGTCAGCGAGCCGCCATACTGGATCTCGTTGTCGGCCATCGGGTAGCGCCAGGCCAGCATGCCATCGCCGGACTCGGTCCACTCGAGGATGTCGATGAACTGTTTCTTGATGAAATCCATCAGGCCCATGGCGCGAAGCTCCTGGAAAACGACACGCTCCGGAAGCGGAGTGCGGCGAATAATACGCCGACGGGACATCCCGTCACTCCCCCTTTCCGGTGAGCCGCCGCGCATGTCCGTCCTCTCGAACGACTCTTCCCGCGACGACATTCCCCAGGACGCCGTCGCCGAACCCGCGCGCTTCCTCGGCGACATCCACCGGCTGCGCGGCGTTGCGATCCTGCTGATCGTCGCGACGCACTGCGTCTATTTTTTCCAATGGAGCGCCCACCCGCAGCTGCAGGGCGCACTCGCCGACCTGCTCGACAACTCGACGGTGCTGTTCGTGTTCATTTCCGGCTACCTGTTCATGCACGGCAGCGGCCGGTTCTCGTACCCGCGCTACCTGCTCGGCAAGCTGCGCCATGTGATCCTGCCGTTCCTGGTGGCGTCGATCCCGGCGGTTGCGCTCGAACTGCGCCACGGCAGCCTGGCCTTCGCCGCGCCGGGGCTGCACGAGCTCTCGGTGCCGGCGAAGATCCTGTACCTCTTGCTCTACCCCGGCGCGCACGTCAACTACGCGCTGTGGTTCATCCCGGTCGTCACGGTCTACTACCTGGTGTCGCCGCTGATGCTGTGGGTGGCGCGCCAGCCGCTGCGCTATGCGCTGCTGTGCCTGCTGGTGCCGGTGTCGATCCTGATGCACCGGCCGAGCTATGCGCACGACCACGACCTGGCGCTCGCGCTGTACTTCCTGCCGGTCTACCTGCTGGGCATGTGGTGCAGGCAGTACCGCCAGGCGACGCTGGCGGTGATCGAGCGGCACTTCACCTGGTTCGCGGCAGCATTCGGCGCGGTGTTCGTCGGGCACCTGATGCTGTCGGGGCACCACGGCAAGTACACCTTCACGCAGCCGTTCGAGTTCCACGGCCAGGGGGCGATCGACTGGAGCTTCGTGCAGAAGCTGCTGCTGTTGCCGCTGCTGTGCGGCCTGGCCTGGCGCTGGCGCCACCTGCGGCTGACGGTGCTCGACTACCTGGCCGACGTCAGCTTCACCATCTACTTCCTGCACCTGTACGTGATCTTCTTCGCCAGCTGGCTGTGGCACTGGCGCACGCCGGAGGTCAGCGTCGCCGGGCTGGCCGCGCTGTTCGCGGCCGCGGTGCTGCTGCCGTGCGCGGTGGCGACGAGTTCGCGGCGCCTGGTGCCGCAGTGGAGCCGTTCGCTGGTCGGCAGTTGAACCGCGTCAGCGTTGCACCGGGGCCGACGCCGCGGCGGCGCTCCACTGCATCGAGCGGCCGATGTACTCGACCCGGGCCTGCTGCTGCAATGCCGCGAGTCCGCGCTCGATTGCCTTGCGGCGCCGCTCGCCGCGGATCACCGCCGCGATCTGCTTGACCGCCGCTGCGCGCGACACCGCGGCCGACTGCGCCTGCAGCACCGTCAGCACGCGCACGCCGCCTTCTTGCGGCAGCACCAGCGACTGGCCGACGCGCAGCGGCGCCAGGCCGTCCAGCAGCGCCTGCGGGGTCTCTTCGGGCTGCAACGCGAACTGGCGCGCATTCAGCGGCACGCCTTCGACGCGCAGCGCGTCCATCGTCTTGTCGGGCGTGGTGGCGGCCTGCAGCCGGGCCTTCAGCGCATCGATGCGCGCGGCCGGCAACGGCAACACCGCCTCCTGCAACCACACCAGCCGGCGCTGCGCGAACCAGGCGGGGTGGGCCTCGTAGAACTGGTCGATCTCGTCGCTGGACGGCTCGACCGCGGTGCCGGCAAGTCGTTCTTCATAAGCATGGGCCAGCACCTCGCGTTGAGCGGCCTCGATCATCTGCACGGTGCGCGGGTCGCGGTCCAGCCCGGCCTGGCGCGCGGCCTGCGCCGCGAGCGATGCCTGCACCAGCCCGGCCACCGCGTCGCGGTTCGCGGCCTGCGACTGCGCATCGCTGTCGCCGATCGCCGCGCGCGGCAGCACCAGTTCGAGCTGGTGCTCGCTGACCGGCTCGCCATTGACCTTGAAGGCGGCCTGTTCGGTGGAGGCGCCGGCCTGCGGGCTGCAGGCGCCGACAAGCATCGTGCCTGCGACGACGAAGGCAGGGACCAGGAGGCGGCGCGCGGGGACTGCGAAGGCGGGCATGGGGGGTACGGCAAGAGGTACGACAAGGGACAGCAGCCGGCACCGTACCGCCGCGTGCGTCCGGGGGACATGCCCTGAGTCGGGGGTGGGACGGTGGTGGGGCCGTCATCCGGGCGATATCGGTGCGAAATGTCACGGCGGGACCGGTCCCGGTGCCACCGCGCGGCAGCGCGACAATGCCGTTTTTCCGCCACACGAGGTGCCCGATGAACGCTCCCCGCCCCACCTCATCCCCGTCCGTCCGGCCGGTGACGTCGCGATTGACGCTGGCCGTGGTCGGCGCCGGGCCGGTCGGGCTGGCGCTGGCGCTGCTGGCCGCGCAGTCGCTGCCGCAGGCCCAGGTCAGCGTGTTCGATGCCCGCCCGCTCGACAAGGACGTGTCCGGCGACCCGCGCACGCTCGCGCTGTCGCTCGGCAGCGTGCAATTGCTGCAGCGGCTCGAGGCCTGGCAGGCCGATGCGGCGCAGCCGATCGTCGAGGTGCATGTCTCGCAGCAGCCGCCGTCGCTCGGCGCGGCGCTGGCGGCCTGGGTCGGCGAGCCGACGGTGCGCATCAGCGCGCTCGAAGAGGCGGTGCCGATGCTGGGCGCGGTGCTGGCCTATGGCGGCATCGTCGCGCCGCTGCAGCGCGCCTGGCTCGCCGCCTGCGAGCGCGAGCCGCAGCGGCTGCTGAGCCGCTTCGGCCAGCCGGTGCAGGGGCTGAAGCCGCTGGCCGACGGCGTCGAGGTCGATGCCGGCATCGCCGAGCGCTTCGACCTGGTGGTGGTGGCCGAGGGCGGCGTGTTCAGCCAGCTCCCGCGCGAACGGCTGGGCAGCGGGCGCGAGCCGCTGCACCACGACTACCGGCAGACGGCGTGGGTCGGCACCGTGACGCTCGCGAACGCGCGGCCGGGCGTCGCCTACGAGCGCTTCACGCGCCACGGGCCGGCGGCGCTGCTGCCGCTGAAGAACGGCCAGGCCTCGCTGGTGTGGTGCGTGCCGGGCCACGACGACCCGGTCGAGCCGCTCAGCGACGCGCAGCGGCTCGCGGTGCTGAACACGATGTTCGATGCCGAGGTCGGTGCGATCACCGCGGTATCGCCGCTGAAGCGCTTCGCGCTCGGGCTGAGCGCCGAGCGCACGCTGACCGACGGCCGCATCGTGCGCATCGGCAACGCGGCGCAGACGCTGCACCCGGTGGCGGGGCAGGGCCTGAACCTGGGCTTGCGCGATGCGTTCGAGCTGGTGCAGGCCTTGTCGCGCAACACGGACGTCGCGCAGGTGCTGCGGCGGCTCGAATGGCAGCGCGGGCCCGACCGCTGGGCAATGATCGCCGCGACCGATTTCCTGGCGCGCAGCTTCACGTGGAAGCTGCCGGGGGCGGGGGCGGCGCGCGGGCTGGGGATGGCGGCGTTGCAGGCGTTGAAGCCGGTGAAGTCGGCCTTGGCGCGGCAGATGATGTTCGGGTCGCGATGACCACCTGCCCGTTCGCCCTGAGCAGGGCCTGAGCCTGTCGAAGCCGCGCACGGAGATCAAGGTTCCAGCTTCAAAAACAGATCCCGGTCCGGCGCGAAGTTCGCATACAGCGGCAGCAGCGCCCCGCCCATCGCCCGCGCATCCGAACCGATCGTGCCCGGCAGCACCTCCGGCCGCGCGACGCCTTCCCAGCTGTAGCCGTCCAGCGCCACCGTCAGCTCGCGCAGCAGCGCGGCCAGCAGCCCGCGGCCGAACGAGCCGTCGATGATCACGCCTTCCAGGTCGAGCAGGCAGGCCGCCGTGTGCACCGCCAGCGCGATGCCGGGGCAGGCGTCGCGCAGCCAGGCCTCGGTGATCGGCAGCCACGGCGCGCTCAGCGCGCGCTCGTCCAGCCAGGCGTCCTCGGCCAGTCCGGCGGCACGCCAGCGCGCCTCCAGGTCGAACAGCGAGGCCAGGCTCAGCAGTTGCCGCGGCAGGCCGCTGCCGTCGTTCGCGCCCAGTGCCAGCGAGCCGACTGCGCCGGCATTGCCGCTGACGCCGCCGCGCAGGTGGCTGTCCAGCACCAGCCCGCCGCCGATGAAGGTGTCGACGAAGACGTACAGGTAGCTGCGCATGCTGCGCCCGCGGCCAGCCACCAGCTCGGCCACGCAGGCGGCCGCGGTGTCCTTCACGAACACCACCGGCAGCTCGGTCAGCGCGGCCACGCGGGCGCGGATGTCGATCAGCGCCCAGGCCCGGGCCGCGTCGGCCGACAGCCCGAGCAGCGACTCCCAGCCGCCGAGCGACAGCGGCGCCGCGACCCCCACGCCGTGCAGCACGCGCGCCCGTTCGGGGCCGAGCCGGCCGCGCAGCTCGGCGAGGCCGTCGGCGATCTCGTCGAACAGCGTGCGCGGGTCGGGAAAGGCATGGGCCCGCACCAGCCGCTCGCGCACCTGGCCGGTGAAGTCGACCAGCAGCATGTCCATGCCGCGCCGGCCGATCTTGATGCCGATCGAGAACGCGCCGTCGGGGTTCAGTGCCATCGGCACCGACGGCTGGCCGACCTTGCCGCGCACCGGCGCCTGCTTGACGACCAGCCCGTCGCCTTCGAGCCGGCCGATGATCAGCTGCACCGTCTGCGGCGTCAGGTGCGTCAGCCGTGCGATCTCGGCCTTCGGCAGCGCGCCGTGCAGCCGGATCGCCTGCAGCACCACGCGCTCGTTGAACTGCCGCATGCCGACATGGTTGGAGCCGCGCGGCCGCAGCCGGCTGGACTGGAGCTCGGTCATGGCCGAAGAGCGTCGGCGATGACGCCCTTCTTGAAGAGGATGTTGGCGAACGGTTGCATCTCGCCAGTCTGCACGATCGCGAAGGCGCCGCGCACCCGCGCGTAGAACGCGAAGCGCTCGACGGCCTCGCATTGCGCGTCCAGCGGGTCGAGGATCTCGCGCTGCAGCGCCGAGCGGTAGCCGTCGGCGCTGCCGCTCACCTGCATGTAGGCGACCGGCCGCGGCACCGCCGCGTCGAGCGGGAACACCGACAGCACGGCCGCGCAGGCGCGCGCCATGCCGATGCCGGGCAGGCGCAGCACCGGCTTGCCGCCGGCCAGCGATTCGGCGGTGAAGTTGGCGTCGGCCAGCACCACCTCGTCGCCGTGACCCATCTCGCACAGCAGCTTCAGAAGGGCCGGCGTCAGCACCGGGTCGATGTTCTTCAGCATGGGATCGGCACCGGGTTCAGGCCAGGCAATCGGCCGGCAGTTCGTCGACCCGCTTCGCGCCGGTCATCACCGCCACCGTGTCGCTCATGCTGATCTTCTTCGGATCGACCACCGCCGCGCGCTTGCCGAGCCGCGCGATGTGGATGCGGTCGGCGATCTCGAACACGTGCGGCATGTTGTGGCTGATCAGGATCACCGGCAGGCCCTTGTCGCGCACGCGGCGGATCAGCTCCAGCACCATGTTGCCTTCCTTGACGCCGAGCGCCGCGGTCGGCTCGTCCATGATGACCACGTGCTGCGCGAACGCCGCCGCACGGCCCACCGCGACGCACTGGCGCTGCCCGCCCGACAGCGTCTCGACCGCCTGCGTCATCGATCGGATGCCGACCTTCAGCTCGTTCATCCGCGTGATGCTTTCCTCCAGCATCTTCTTCTTGTCGAGCATGCGCAGCACGCTGCCGAGGAAGCCGGGGCGGCGCAGCTCGCGGCCGAGGAACAGGTTCTCGGCGATGCTCATCGCCGGCGCCACCGCCAGGTCTTGATACACCGTCTCGATGCCGGCGCGGCGCGCGTCGATCGGGCTCTTGAAGTGGATGGTCTTGCCGTCGAGCTTGATCTCGCCTTCGTCGGGGATGGTCGCGCCCGACAAGGCCTTGATCAGCGACGACTTGCCGGCGCCGTTGTCGCCGATCACCGCGAGGATCTCGCCGGCACGCAGCTCGAAATCGGCACCGTCCAGCGCGACGACCTGGCCGTAGCGTTTCACGAGGCCGCGCGCCTCCATCACGATCGGCGCGTTTGCAGTGGTGCTCATCAGCGCGCTCCCTTGCGAGACAGTTGGTCGGTGGCCACCGCGAGGATCACCAGCACGCCGGTCACCAGCACCTGGTAGATCGACGACACGCCCATCAGCGTGAGGCCGTTGCGGAACACGCCGACGATCAGCGCGCCGACCAGCGAGCCGAGGATCACGCCGCGCCCGCCGAACAGGCTGGTGCCGCCGAGCACCACCGCGGTGATCGCGTCCAGGTTCTCGGTCTGCCCGGCGTTCGGGTCGCCGACGCCGGTGCGGGCCACCGACAGCAGCGACGCGATGCCGTAGAACACCCCCGCCAGCACGTACACCGCGAGCAGCACGCGCTGCGTCGGGATGCCGGTCAGCCGGGTCGCCTCGGGGCTGTTGCCCACCGCGTAGACGTGGCGGCCGGAGGCGGTCTCGCGCAGCGCGAACCAGGCCAGGCCGTACAGCGCGAGCATCAGCACCACGCCGTACGCGACGTTGGTGGTGCCGCCGAGCGCGAAGGTGTTGCCGAGCATCGTCATCGCGTCGGGCACGTCGGTCACCGTCTGCGAGTTCGAATACAGCTGAGTGATCGCGAACGCGATGTTCAGCGTGCCCAGCGTGACGATGAACGGCGGCAGCTTGATGCGCGTGACCAGCAGCCCGTTGACGAGCCCGAACAGCGTCGTGACGCCGATGCCGCACAGCACCGCCAGCAGCGGCGGCACGCCGAGTTCGGTGGCGAACTTCGTCATCACGATGCCGCCCAGCGCCATCACCATGCCGCAGGACAGGTCGATGCCGGCGGTCAGGATGATCAGCGTCTGGCCGATCGCGATCACCCCCACCACCATCACCTGCTGCAGCACCAGCGACAGGTTGCCGCCGGTCAGGAAGCGGTCGTTCTGCGTCGCGAAGAAACCGCAGGCGAGCAGCAGCGCGATGAAGGGGCCGAGCGTCGCGAGCGGGGGCAGCCGCCCCTTCATCACTTCTTGCCCCAGCACAGCTCGGTGCCGGTCTTCACGTCCTTGCTGTCGACGCCGGCCACCGGCTTCGCGGCGATCAGCGTGACGCCGGTGTCGGTGTAGCCGCTCGGCTTCTTGCCGGTCTTCGCGTATGCGATGCCGGCCTCGACGCCCATCGCCGCCATCTTCAGCGGGTACTGCTGCGAGGTCGCCGCGATGACGCCGGCGCCGACGTCCTTGATGCCCTGGCAGCCGCCGTCGACCGACACGATCGTCACGCCCTTCTCCTTGCCGGCCGACTTCAGCGCCTTGTACGCACCGGCGGCCGCGGGCTCGTTGATCGTGTAGACGAGGGTCACCTCGGGGCTCTTCTGCAGGCAGTTCTCCATCGCGGTCTGGGCCTTGGCCTGGTCGCCGAAGCTGTCGGCCATGCAGACCACCTCGGCGGCCTTGCCGAGCTCGTTGCTCTTCGCGTCGGGCGCGGCCAGGCCGAAGCCCTTGAGGAAGCCGTTGTGGCGCTGCGCGCCGACCGGGTGGCCGGGGAACAGGTCGAGCGTGACGATCTTCACCGGCTTGCCCGCCATCGCGACCTTGGCGTACTGGCCGATCAGCACGCCGGCCTGGTAGTTGTCGGTCGCGAACAGCGCGTCGGTGCCGTCGGTCGGGTCGGTCGGGCTGTCGAGCGCGATCACCAGCACGCCCTTGTCGCGCGCCTTCTTGATGGCCGGCACGATGGCCTTCGAATCGCTCGGCGTGATCAGGATCGTCTTGGCCCCGGCGGCGATCATGTTCTCCATCGCGGTCACCTGGCCGGCGTTGTCGCCGTCTGCCTTGCCGGCACCGGTCAGCAGCTTCGCGCCCTTGGACTTGGCCGCCTCGTTCGCGCCTTCCTTCATCTTCACGAAGAAGGGGTTGGTCTCGGTCTTCGTGATCAGGCCGATGATCGGCTGGTCGGCGGCCTGCGCCGCGGGTCCGGCCACCAGCAGGGCGGCAGCGGCGGTGATCGACGAGAGGATCGGCAGGGTCTTCAGGCGCATGGCTTGTCTCCGTTGTGGTGTGGTGAGGTGGCGTATCGGGAACGCGCCGCAAAGTATGGACAGCGGCGTTTAATAAATCAAGTTGATTGATTAATGGAAAACCCTGTAGCCTCCGCGTCCCGCTGGCGGGCAAGCTGGCGTCTTACCTCCTGGAGCGTTCGATGTTCGTGGTGTGTGGCGAAGCCTTGATGGATGTGTTCTCGACCGGCTCGACGCCGACCGGCATCAGCCTGGATGCGCGCATCGGCGGCTCGCCGTTCAACGTCGCGGTCGGGCTGGCGCGGCTGGCGCAGCCGGTGGCGTTCTTCGGCGGCGTGTCGAGCGGCTTCCTCGGCGAGCGGCTGGTGGCGGCGATGCAGGCGGAGCGCGTCGACACGCGGGCGCTGCACGTCAGCAGCGCGCCGACGACGCTGGGCCTGGTCGGGCTCGATGCGGCCGGCGTGCCGTCGTATGCGTTCTACGGGCATGGCGCGGCCGACCGCGAAGTGCCGGTCGAGGCGCTGCAGCGCGTGCCAACCGATGCGACGGTGATCCACGTCGGCTCGTTCAACACCGTCGTCGAGCCGGTGGCCGGCACATTGCGCACGCTGGTCGAGCGCGAACATCGCCGCTGCCTGATCTCGTACGACCCGAACATCCGGCTGAACGTCGAACCCGATGTCGGGCGCTGGCGCGAGCAGTTGCAGTGGATGCTGCCGCGCACGCACCTGCTGAAAGTCAGCGACGAGGACCTGGCGCTGCTGTATCCGGGGGTCGAGCACGAGGCATTGGCGAGGCAGTGGCTGGCGGCCGGCGTCGCGCTGGTGGTGGTGACGCGCGGGGCCCAGGGGGCGATCGGCTGGACCGCGTCGGCGCAGGCCGAGGCAAAGCCGGTGGTGGTGACGGTGATCGACACCGTCGGTGCCGGCGACACCTTCCAGGCGGCGTTGCTGACCTGGCTGGCCGAGCGCGACGCGCTGAACGGCGCGGCGATTGCGGCGCTGGCGTCGGCGCAGCTGGGGCAGGCGCTGGACTTCGCGGCGAAGGCCGCGGCGATCACCTGCTCGCGGCGTGGGGCGGACCTGCCCCGGCGGGATGAACTCTAGAAGCTGAATCCCGGAAGCCGCTGCGCTGCTTCCGGGCCACGGGCATCACACCACGCATCCCCGCGCATCGACCGGCCACACGCCTTCGACGACGCCCTCCGCCAGGCCACCCCTCACCGCGACATAGCGGTCATGCAGGTTGACCGTCGGATCGCAATGTCCCGGCACCAGCCACACGGTGTCGCCCAGCGCCGGCAGCGCATCGCGCCCCGGGTGCAGGATGCCGTGCTCGTCGCCGCCGTTCGCGAACACCAGCTCGCGCTGCCAGGTGCGAGGCAGCCCGCTGTCGATGGCATGCGACTTGTGGCCGGCGTCGACCACCGCATGCGACGCGCCGCGGCTGACCACCTGGCTCTTGACGAACAGCGCGTGCTCGAACACCGGCGCGCCCGGCGTCGGCTGGTTGTCGGCGTAGTCGCGGTCCATGAACAGGTAGCTGCCGGCCTGCAGCTCGCCGCAGACGCCATTGGCCGCCTCGAACGCGAAGCTGCCGGTGCCGGCACCGGTCACCAGCGGGCAGGCGATGCCGGCTGCCGTCACCGACGCCTGCGCGGCCCGCGTCAGCGCGACCGCATGGCGGATCGCCGCCGCGCGCTCGTCGGCGTTGCGCAGGTGCTGGGCCTTGCCGTGGTACGCCTGCAGCCCGGCGAAGCGCAGCCCGTGCGACACCACCTGGTGCGCGAGCGCGCCGGCCGCGGTCGGCGCGACGCCGCAGCGGCCCTGGCCAACGTCGATCTCGACGAACACGTCGAGCGCGCTGCCGGCCGCCTTCAACGCGAGCGCGAGGCGGTCGATGCCGAGCGGCGAATCGACCGCGATCGCGAGCCGGATCCGCCCGGCCAGCGCGGCCACCCGCGCCAGCTTGGCCGCATCGACGATCTCGTTGCTGATGTAGATGTCGCCGACACCGCCGGCCGCGAGCGCCTCGGCCTCCGACAGCTTCTGCACGCAGACGCCGACCGCGCCGGCGGCGATCTGCAGCGCGGCGATGTGAGCGCTCTTGTGCATCTTCGCGTGCGGGCGCAGCTTCAGCCGGTGCTCGCGCGCGAACGTGGCCATGCGCGCCAGGTTGCGCTCCATCGCGTCGAGGTCGATCACCAGCGCCGGCGTCGCAACCGCCGTGACCGGGTCGCCGACCCGTACCCCCGTCATGCCGCGTGGCCCACGCGGTCGGGGATCGCCTGGCCGGTCGCGTTGCCGGGGTCGTCCAGCGCCGGCGCCTCGACGCCGTCGAAATGGTGCGTGTCGTTCCAGCCGACCAGCGTGAAGCCCTCGGGCGTGTAGAGAAGCCGGTTGATGCTCGCATTGCCGAGCTGCCACGAGCGCGGTGCCTGCAGGTCGATGCGGGCGGCGGCGCGGTACAGGCAGTCCATCACGCCGCCGTGCGCGACGATCGCGATGCTGCGGCCGAGGTGCGCCTCGGCCAGCCGCGTCACGGCGCCGACGCAGCGCGCCGACAGCTGCCGCAGGTTCTCGCCGCCTTCGGGGCCGTACTCGGGGTCGCGCTGGCGCCAGCGCAGGCTCTGCTCGGGCCAGCGCGCCTCGATCTCGGCGAAGGTCCAGCCTTCGAAGAGGCCGAAGCTGCGCTCGCGCAGGCCGGCGTCGGCCTGCACCGGCAGCCCGTGCGGCCGCGCGACCGCCTGCGCGGTCTCGAGGGCGCGCTGCAGGTCGCTCGCGAACACCAGGTCGATCTGCTCGTGCGCCAGCGCGGCGCCGAGGCGCCCGGCCTGCCAGCGGCCCTTGTCGTTCAGCGGAATGTCGGTGTGGCCCTGGATGCGGCCATCGACATTCCACGCAGTCTCGCCGTGGCGGATCGCGAGGATGCGGGTCAGTTGCATGGGATCGGTGGCAGGGGCATCAGGCCAGGCGCCGGTTCAGCGTGTAGGTGCCGGACAGCGTGGCCTCGGCCAGCACATGGCGGGCGATCGCGTCGCGCACCTGCGCGCCGGTGAACACGTCGTCGACCGGCGCGCGGTCGATGTCCAGCGCATACAGCGTGAACACGTAGTGGTGCACCAGCGAATCGTTGAACGGCGGGAACGGGCCGTCGTAGCCGAAATACCGGCCGGCCCGCTCGGCGTCGCCGGCGAACCAGCCGGTGTAGTCGTTCAGGCCGTGCCGCGCGCCGTGCAGCGTCTGCGGGCCCGGCTTGCCGCGCGGGGTGAAGCCGCGGCTGAACTCGCCTTCGGCGATGGCCGACAGGCTGGCCGGCAGGTCGACCATCACCCAGTGGAAGAAGTCGACCCGCGGCAGGTCGCTCGGCACCTCGCGGTCGGGCTGGTTCACGTCGTCGCCGCGGCTGGGCACGTCGAAGTCGTGGCAGATCAGCGCCAGCGACTGCGTGCCGGCCGGAACCTCGCTCCAGGCCAGGTGCGGGTTCAGGTTGTCGGAGAAGCCGACACCGGCGCTGCCGTCCAGCCGCCCGGCGGCATGGCGGGCCGGGATGCGGTCCCCGTTGATCCAGCTGTCACTCCACAGTTTCATCGCTGTTCCCTTTCGAACCGCACTCAGACACCCCAGGTGATCTCGGCGTCGGCCGATTGCGAGCGCTTCATCATCTCGACCAGCGGCCAGGCGCGCTGGCGCAGGTTCACGCCGTCGGCCGGCGGCAGCTTCTTGCCGGCGGCCGCGGCCTCCTGCTCGGCCGCCTTGCGCGCCGCCTCGTCCTGCGCGATGGCAGCTTCCAGCGCGCCGATCGCGCCTGGCATCTGCGCCGGCTCGATGATGCCGGTCGCGCCCGGCGTCTTGCCGATCAGGCGCAGCACCTGGTCACCGTTCGGGCCCATCATGATCACGTCGCCGGCCGCCTTCGATTTGAACTTGTAGATCATCGGTACATGTACTCGCGGTTGAACGGGAACCCGGATTGTGCGCCGCGCATCGGGCCGCTGGCCGGATCGCCGTCCGGCCGCGCGGCCAGCATCTGGAACAGCGAGATCCAGCCCTGCTCGAAGCACATCGCGCTGCCGGCGAGGTAGAGCCGGTAGGCGCGCACCACCGATTCGCCGGTCAGCTCGCGCGCCTTGTCGAGCTGCTTCTCGAGCGCGGCGCTCCAGGCCCACAGCGTGCGCGCGTAGTGCGGGCGCAGGTTCTCGGCATCGAGCGGCTCGAGCTGCGATTCGCTCATCACCTTCAGCACGTGCGACATGTGCAGCAGCTCGCCGCCGGGGAAGATGTAGCGCTCGATGAAGTCGCCCATGCCGGCGCCGAGCTGGTCGTTGCGCGTGCTGCCGGCGGTGATGCCGTGGTTCATCAGCAGCCCGCCCGGCTTCAGCAGCCGGCGGATCTTGTCGAAGTAGGCCGGCAGCTGCACATGGCCGACGTGCTCGAACATGCCGACCGACGCGATCTTGTCGAAGGGCTCGTCTTCGGGCAGCTCGCGGTAGTCACGCAGCTCCATCGTGACGCGCCCGCGCAGCCCGCAGCGCTCGATCAGCTGGGTCACGTGGGCATGCTGGTTCTTCGACAGCGTGATGCCGTGCGCCCGCACGCCGTAGTGCTGCGCGGCCCACATCAGCAGCCCGCCCCAGCCGGCGCCGATGTCGAGGAAGCGCTCGCCGTCGCGCAGCATCAGCTTGCGGCAGATGTGGTCGAGCTTGGCCTCCTGCGCCTTCGCGAGCGACAGGCTGCCCTCGCGGAAATACGCGCAGGAGTAGACCTTGCGCGGGTCCAGCCACAGCGCGTAGAAATCGTCCGAGACGTCGTAGTGGAACTGGACCTGCTGGGCGTCGGATTCGGTGCTGTGGCGCGCCCGCGATCGCGCGGCCCGCGTGATGGTGCGCCACCAGGCGAGCGGTGCGCCGCTGGCCTCCGACTTGGTCGGGTCGTCGTCGATCAGCTGGGCGGCGATGGCCATCAGGTCGCGCACCGTGCCGTCGAAATCGAGCCGGCCCTCGACATAGTCCTGCGCAACCCGGCCGACCTGGCCGCCGGCGATGTGCACCAGCGGCGACAGCTCGTTGAGCCGTATCGTCACCGTCGGCTGCGCATGGCCGAGCCGTTGTCCGCCGGGCAGCACCACCGCCATCGGCACACCCAGCGCTTCGACGCGCTGCTCCAGCGTTCGTTCAAGAGGGCTCATCGGGATCCTCCGGGATCCCCAAAATGTAGGGAAAAAACAAACGCCTCGCAGCGTGCGGACTTTTCTGTCCGGCACAACATCCGTCGAAGCGTGTCAGTTCATGTCACGCGGGGTGGACCAGCCGCACGCTGCGGGGCACCGGCGAGCCGTGGCCGATGCGGCCTTCGAAGCTGCCGTGGTCGAGCGCCGGCGCGAACAGGAAGCCCTGGAATTCGTCGCAACCGGCGTCGTGCAGGAACTGCCGCTGCGCCTCCGTCTCGACGCCCTCGGCGATCACGCGCAGGTTCAGCGCCCGGCCGAGCTGGATGATCGCGTTGACGATCGCGACATCGCTGGTGTCGTCGGGCAGGTTCTTGATGAAGCTGCGGTCGATCTTCAGCCGCGCGATCGGGAAGCGCTTCAGGTAGCCCAGGCTCGAATAGCCGGTGCCGAAGTCGTCGATCGCCATCTGCACGCCGAGCTGCTCCAGCGCCTGCAGCCGCTGCAGGGCGCCGGCCGCGTCGTGGATCAGGATCGATTCGGTGAGCTCCAGCTCGAGCAGCCGGGCCGGCAGGCTCGCGCCCTTCAACGCGTCGGCCACGCGGTCGATGAAGTCGGGCTGCTGGAACTGCAGCGCCGAGACGTTGATCGACACCGGCATCTCCAGCCCGTTGGCGCGCCACGCGGCGGCCTGCCGCACTGCCTGCGCCAGCACCCAGTCGCCGATCGGGATGATGAAGCCGCTCTCCTCGGCCACCGGGATGAACTCGCCCGGCGAAACCTCGCCGAGCACCGGGTCGCGCCAGCGGATCAGCGCTTCGGCGCCGATCACCTGGCCGCTCTTCAGGTCGATCTGCGGCTGGTAGTGCAGGCGGAACTGGCCGCTCGCCAGCGCCTGGCGCATCGCATGGTCGATCTGCATCGGCGAGTTGTCGGAGCGCTCGCCGGCATCGCCGCGCGGCTGGTGGAAGCGGAAGCTCGCCCGTCCCGCCTCCTTCATGCGGTGCATCGCGGCGTCGGCGCGGCGCATCAGGTCGTCGGCGCTGTCGCCGTCGGCCGGGCACAGCGCGATGCCGATGCTGCAGGTGACGGTGAAGCTGACGCTGTCGAGCGTGAACGGCCGCGCCATCGCGTCGATCACGCGACGCGCGGTGGCTTCGGCGGTCGCGGCATCGGCCTGGTGCACCAGCAGCACGAACTCGTCGCCGCCCAGCCGCGCAACCGTGTCGACGTTGCGCAGGCTGGCCTTGATGCGGTCGGTGACCTCCAGCAGCACGCGGTCGCCGAAGCCCAGCCCGAGCGTGTCGTTGATCTGCTTGAAGCGGTCGATGTTCAGCACCATCAGCGCGAACGGGTTGCCGCCGCGCTGCGCCATCGCGAGCGCGAACTCGATGCGGTCGGCCAGCAGCCGCCGGTTCGGCAGGCCGGTCAGCGCATCGGTGTGCGACAGCTCCTCGATGCGCGCACTGGCGGCGAGCTTCTCGGTGATGTCGCGGAACGAGAACACGCGGCCGATCGGGTGGCCGCGGGTGCACTGCGGCAGCGTCAGCCGCTCCAGCACGCGGCCGGAATGCAGCGTGAAGACGTCGCTGGTCTGCAGCATCGTCGCTTCCTGGATGGCGGCCAGGCGGCGCTCGTAGTCGGCGCCGTCGACGACACTGCGGCGCATCCAGTCGCGCACCGCTTCGTCGTCGCGCCGGGCCAGCACGTCCTCGGGCAGCGCCCACAGCCCGGCGAAGCGGTGGTTGAAGCTGCGGATGTGGCCCGACAGGTCGGTCACCAGGATGCCGTCGGCGGTCGATTCGAGCGTCGCGCGCAGTTCGGCCAGGCGGGTTTCGAGTTCTTCCTCGGCGGCGCGCTGCGCGCTGCGATCGCGGCAGGTCACCAGGAACAGGCCGTCGCCGATGCGGCTGACGCGGCGCGTCACCGGCAGCAGCCGGCCGCCGGCATCGCGCACCAGCGTGTCGGAGACGATCTGGTCGACCAGCCCGGCCGACGCCTCGCTCCAGAACACCAGGTCTTCAGGTGTCGCGCACAGCTCGGTGGCGCCGCGTCCGCACAGCGACGCGGCGTCGACGCCGAACAGGGTGCCGGCCGCGGCATTCGCCGCGCGGATCCGCAGGCTGCCGGCATCGACCAGCCACACCGCCTCGAGCAGGCCATCGATCAGGTCCTGCATCGGGCCGGCGACCGTCATGCAACGGCCTCGGCGTCCGCGGTGTCCGGCACCTGCTCCGGTTCGAAGAAATAGGCCACGCGGGCACGCGGCGACAGGTAGATCAGCGAGGCCGTCGGCAGCTGCTGCGGCTTCAGGCTGCGGCGGATGCCCAGGCGCGGGGTCTGCTCCAGGTCGAGCATCAGCGCTTCGTCGCGCGGCACCTTCGGGTCGTGCACCAGCACGCGCGGCTTCAGCGGCCGGGTCGAGTTGACCGACACCACCATCGCATAGCGGTCGTCGGTCAGCTGCACCGTCGAGCCGGGCGGGTAGACGCCCATCATGCGGATGAAGGCGCCGAGGATCGCGGTGTCGAACTTGGCCTTGCTCTGCGCGAACAGCGTCGACAGCGCCTCGTGCGGT
The DNA here is from genome assembly GCF_012275445.1 of Rhizobacter sp. SG703. Lineage (GTDB taxonomy): Bacteria > Pseudomonadota > Gammaproteobacteria > Burkholderiales > Burkholderiaceae_C > Rhizobacter. The sequence goes on from NZ_JAAZQK010000008.1 coordinate 289,309, forward strand.
GTCAGTGCGCGCGACGGCACGTGCGGGTTGCACAGGTTGTCGTAGCGGTTCACCAGCGAGACGATGCGGGCCGCCGTCGTCATGCGGTCGCTGTTGAGCTTGAGCGGAAAGCCGCTGCCGTCGGCATGCTCGTGGTGCTGCGCGATCACCAGCGTCGCGCCCGGTTGCAGGTCCATCTTGCGGGCCAGCGTCACGCCGTGCGTCACGTGCTCCTGGTAAAACTGCGTCTCGGCGCTGGTGAAATGTTCTTCGCGGTGGCGAACGCGGTCCGGGATCTCGATCTTGCCGACGTCGTGCAGCAGCGCGCCGACACCCAGGTCCATCATCTCGGCCTGAGACAGGCCGAAGGTCTTGCCCATCAGCAGCGAGATCACCGCGACGTTGACCGAATGCATCGACGCCTTGTCGCCGATGCCGTCGCTCAGCAGGCGGATGCACAGGTCCTGTGCCGCCAGCATCTTGTCGACGAAGGCCCGGCTCAGCGCCTCGGTGTTCTCGCGCGCCTGCTGCGGCTTCGACGTCACCAGGTCGAGCGACTGCTTGCAGGCCTTGGTGGCTTCGGCGAACTGGCGCTCGCAGACCGCGAGCGAGGCGCGCTCGGCCGCCAGCGCTTCGCGCAGGCGGCGGCGTTCGCCGGCTTCAGGCGATTCGGCGGGAGCGGTCGGTGCAGCAGGCGGGACCGGCGCGGCGGCCGCATCGGCGGCGGCCGCGGGCATCGGCGGCGGGTCGCTCTTGTCCGGGCTCCAGCGCACACGCGGCAGCCCGAGGCTGCGGATCGTCGCGATCTGGTCGGCTGTCGTCAGCTTGAAGCTGCTGAGCGGAAAGGGGTGTGCCATCCAACCGACGTCGAGATGGACGAACATCCCGATGCGCAGTTCCTGGACCTCGATGACCAAAGGGGAGATGGCTTCTTTCATGCGGATGGCGGGCAGCCTCGGACAAGGGTTGCGCGCCGGGTGGCGGGCTTGCGAGGTTTTTCGGCGGCCGGGTGCCTTGACTTGAAGTTCATTATCCCGAGGGACACATGTCCTCACACCTGCTAACTCTGACAGGAAATGGGGGCCGCGGATCGTCTTCCGTGACTTTTACCGCTCTATTCGCGTCGACAGCACGATGGCGGAGGTGGTTCGCTCGACCCCTTCGAGCGCGCCGATGCGGTCGATCAACGCGTCGAGTTCGCCGATCGACTGCGCCGCGACGATCGCGATCAGGTCGAACGGCCCGCTGACCGAATGCAGCACCCGCACCTCGGCGATCTTGCGCAGCGCCGCCTCGATCGCGGCGCTCTGCCGCGGCGCCACGGTGATCAGCACGTGGGCGCGCACCAGCGCGGCTTCGAGTTCGTCGGGCACGACGATCGTGTAGCCGGCGACGACCCGCTGTCGCTCCAGCCGCTCCAGCCGGCTTTGCACCGTGGTGCGCGACAGCGCGAGGCGCCGCGCCAGCTCGGCGGTGGAGGCGCGGGCGTTCTCGCGCAGCAGCGCGAGCAGCGCATGGTCGGTCTTGTCGAGGATGTGTTTGGGCATTTCGTCGGCAGTTGTCGGCGATATGCCGGAATGTGCACTGCGTTTCGTTGAAATTCAAGCTGCCTTTTGATCTCAGTCTCTCGACAATCGCCGTCACTCTCCACAGCACGCGAGGCGGCAATGAAAGACATCCTGGTGATCGGCGGCGGCAAGATCGGCTCCGTCGTGGGGGCCTTGCTGGCCTCGCCTTCTCTTGACAAGTCCGGCGGCGGCGAGCGCTACACGGTGACGGTGGCGGACCGGTCGGCGCCGCAGCTGGCGGACATCGCCACCGAGATGGCCAACATGCCCGGCCTGTCGACGCTGGTGCTCGACGTCAACGATGCCGAGCAATTGCGCCGAGCGCTGCGCGGCCGCTTCGCGGTGCTGAGCGCAGCGCCCTACCACCTGACGGCCAAGGTGGCGCAGGCCGCGCGCGATATCGGCGTGCACTACCTCGACCTCACCGAGGACGTGGCCAGCACCCGGCGCATCCGCGAGCTGGCGGTCGGCGCCGGCACCGCCTTCATCCCGCAGTGCGGGCTGGCACCGGGCTTCATCTCGATCGTCGCGGCCGACCTGGCGCGCGGCTTCGACTCCCTCGACAGCGTGCGCATGCGCGTCGGCGCGCTGCCGGCCTACCCGAGCAACGCGCTGAACTACAACCTGACCTGGAGCACCGAGGGCGTCATCAACGAATACTGCGAGCCCTGCGAGGCGATCGTCGACGGCGTGCAGCGCGAGGTGCCGGCCCTCGAGGAACGCGAGGAGTTCTCGCTCGACGGCGTGCTGTACGAGGCCTTCAACACCTCCGGCGGCCTCGGCACGCTGTGCGAGACGCTGGCCGGCAAGGTGCGCACGCTGAACTACCGCACCATCCGCTACCCGGGCCACGCCGCGATCATGAAGGCGCTGCTGCACGACCTGCGGCTGAAGGACCGGCGCGACGTGCTGAAGGACATCCTGGAGCAGGCGGTGCCGACGACGATGCAGGACGTGGTGATCGTGTTCGTCACCGTCTCCGGCATGAAGGATGGCCGGCTGGTGCAGAACACCTACGCGCGCAAGACCTATGCGCATGTGCTGGCCGGGCGGATGCGCAGCGCGATCCAGATCACCACCGCCAGCAGCCTGTGCGCGATCCTCGACATGCTGGCGAGCGGCCAGCTGCCGCAGCAGGGCTTCGTGCGCCAGGAAGACGTGAAGCTGGCCGATTTCCTGGCCAATCGCTTCGGCCGCGTCTACGCGATGGACGAGATGGCCAAGGCAGCCTGATCGCCCGCCCCGAGGCGCTGCGCGCCTCCCCCTCGAGGGGGCGCCGCCAGAGGTCCGGCAAAGCCGGCCCCCACGGCCGCCGCTTGAAGGTGCCCGGGCGTTGCCGGGCTTTGGGCTGAGCTTTACAATGTTCCAATAAAGAACCACCGTTCGTTAAAAGAACTTTTAACGTCGTTGGCCTTCATGAGGAACGCAATGATCAACAAGCTCTGCGATTCGGTGCAGGACGCGCTGGCCGGCGTGGCCGACGGCGCGACGGTGATGATCGGCGGCTTCGGCGGCGCCGGTCAGCCGGGCGAGTTGATCGACGCGCTGATCGCGCAGGGCGCGCGCGACCTGACCATCGTCAACAACAACGCCGGCAACGGCGAGACGGGGCTGGCGGCGCTGCTCGCGACCGGGCGGGTGCGCAAGATCATCTGCAGCTTTCCGCGCCAGGCCGATTCGCAGGTGTTCGACGGCCTGTACCGCAGCGGCCGCATCGAGCTCGAGCTGGTGCCGCAGGGCAACCTGGCCGAGCGCATCCGCGCGGCCGGTGCCGGCATCGGCGGCTTCTTCACGCCGACCGGCTATGGCACCGAGCTTGCTCGCGGCAAGGAAACGCGCGAGATCGACGGCCGCATGCACGTGCTCGAATCGCCGATCCATGCCGACGTGGCGCTGATCAAGGCCGAGCGCGGCGACCGCTGGGGCAATCTGGTCTACCGCAAGACCGCGCGCAACTTCGGGCCGATCATGGCGATGGCGGCGAAGCTCAGCATCGCGTCGGTGCACGAGGTGGTGGCGCTCGGCGAGCTCGACCCGGAGCACATCGTGACGCCGGGGATCTTCGTGCAGCGGGTCGTGCAGGTGCCGCGCAGCAGCACCGGTCCGGCCGGCTTCAAGCAGGCGGCGTGACAGGCAAAGTGACGGCGATGCAAAAGCTGAATCGAGACCAGATGGCCGCCCGCGTCGCGCGCGACATCCCCGAGGGTGCGTACGTGAACCTCGGCATCGGCCTGCCGACGCTGGTGGCCAACCACCTGCCGCGCGAGCGCGAGGTCTTCCTGCACAGTGAGAACGGCCTGCTCGGCATGGGCCCGGCGCCGGCCGCCGGCGACGAAGATTTCGACCTGATCAATGCCGGCAAGCAGCCGGTGACGCTGCTGGCCGGCGGCGCGTTCTTCCACCATGCCGACAGCTTCGCGATGATGCGCGGCGGCCACCTCGACATCTGCGTGCTCGGTGCGTTCCAGGTGTCGGTGCGCGGCGACCTGGCCAACTGGCACACCGGCGCGCCCGATGCGATCCCCGCGGTCGGCGGCGCGATGGACCTGGCGATCGGCGCGAAGCGCACCTTCGTGATGATGGAGCACCTCACCAAGGCCGGCGAGAGCAAGATCGTCGCCGACTGCAGCTACCCGCTGACCGGCGTGGCCTGCGTCAGCCGCATCTACACCGACCTGGCCGTCATCGACGTGACAGCCGCCGGGCTGAAGGTGGTGGAGACTTTCCACGGCCTGCCCTTCGATGAACTGCAGCGGTTGAGCGGCGTGCCGCTGATCGCCTGAAAGACTCGCAATGCGCCCTGAATCGTTTGACGCGGAGACGGCCGAGCGCCGGGCCGCTCCCAAGCCGGCCGGCATCCCCTCGGGGGATCGGCCGATGTACTCATCAGGCGAGGGGCTGTCATGACCGAAGCATTCATCTGCGATGCGATCCGCACGCCGTTCGGCCGCTACGGCGGCGCGCTGTCGTCGGTGCGCACCGACGACCTCGGCGCGATCCCGCTGAAGGCCTTGATGGCGCGCAACACCGGGGTCGACTGGGAAGCGGTCGACGACGTGCTGTTCGGCTGCGCGAACCAGGCCGGCGAGGACAACCGCAACGTCGCGCGCATGTCGGCGTTGCTCGCCGGCTTGCCGATCGGCGTGCCGGGCATGACGATCAACCGGCTGTGCGGTTCGGGCATGGATGCGGTGGGCACGGCGGCACGCGCGATCCGCAGCGGCGAGGCCGGCCTGATGATCGCCGGCGGTGTCGAGAGCATGAGCCGCGCGCCGTTCGTGATGCCGAAAGCCGACAGCGCGTTCAGCCGCAGCACCGCGATCCACGACACCACCATCGGCTGGCGCTTCGTCAACCGGCTGATGAAGGAGATGCACGGCGTCGATTCGATGCCGGAGACGGCCGAGAACGTGGCCGCCGATTTCGGCATCGAGCGCGACGCGCAGGACCGCATGGCGCTGGCGTCGCAGCGCAAGGCGGTCGCAGCGCAGCAGGCGGGCTTCTTCGATGCCGAGATCACGCCGGTGACGATCGCGCAGAAGAAGGGCGATGCGCTGGTCGTGACGCGCGACGAGCACCCGCGCGAGACCTCGCTGGAGGCCTTGGCGAAGCTGAAGGGCGTGGTGCGCCCGGATGGCACGGTGACGGCCGGCAATGCGTCGGGCGTGAACGACGGGGCGTGCGCGCTGCTGCTGTCGAGCGAGGCCGCGGCGCAGCGCCATGGCCTGACGCCCCGGGCACGCGTGCTCGGCATGGCGACGGCCGGCGTGCCGCCGCGCATCATGGGCATGGGCCCGGCGCCGGCGACGCGGCGGGTGCTCGCGCTGACCGGACTGACGCTTGCGCAGATCGACGTGATCGAGCTGAACGAGGCGTTCGCGGCCCAAGGCCTCGCGGTGCTGCGCGACCTCGGCCTGCAGGACGACGATGCCCGCGTCAACCCGAACGGCGGCGCGATCGCGCTCGGCCACCCGCTGGGCGCCAGCGGCGCGCGGCTGCTGACGACCGCGGTGAACCAGTTGCACCGCAGCGGCGGCCGCTACGCGCTGTGCACGATGTGCATCGGCGTGGGCCAGGGAATTGCGGTGGTGGTCGAGCGGGTCTGATGTCCGTTCGCGCTGAGCAGGGACTGAGCTTGTCGAACGACAAGCTCAGTCCGAACGGTTTTCTTGCCTGGACCGCCAGCGCGGCCACAGCAGGTTCAACGCCAGCCCCGCCATCACCAGTCCCGCGGCGACCAGCTTCCACGCCGGCAGCGATTCCCCGAGCCACCAGGACGAGGCGCCCATGCCGAACACCGGCACCAGCAGCGCCATCGGCGTGATGGTCGCGGCCGGGTGGCGCGCGAGCAGCCAGCCCCACGCCGCATAGCCGAACAGCGTGTTGCCGACCGATTGCCACAGCACCGAGGCCCAGGTCACCGCATCGGCCTGGCGCAGGCCGGCCTCGATCGCCGCGCCGCCTTCGAACCACCACGACAGCAGGAACAGCGGCGGCACCGCGGCGGCGCTGCTCCACACCACGTAGGCGAGCATGTTCACGCGGCCGGCGGCGCGGCTGACGATGTTGCCGCCGGCCCACGACAGTGCGGCGAACAGCACCATCAGCACGCCGGCCACCGTGGTGTCGCCGCCGGTGTGCGAACCGCCGGCGTGTGAACCGATGACGACGATGCCGGCCGCCGCCAGCCCCAGCGCGGCCCACTGGAACGGCCGCACCACCTCGCCGCTGCCGCGCATCGCGAGGCCGATCGTGAAGAACACCTGCGTCTGCACGACCAGCGACGCGAGCCCCGGCGTGATGTGCCCGCGCATCGCGAGGTACAGCACGCCGAACTGGCCGACGCCGATCAGCAGCCCGTAGGCCGCGAGGTTGCGCCACGGCACCGCCGGGCGCGGCAGGAAGAACACCGCCGGCAGCAGCGCGAACGCGAAGCGCAGCGCGGCGAACAGCAGCGGCGGCAGGTGTGCGAGCCCGAGCTTGATGACGACGAAGTTGGTGCCCCAGACCGCGACCACCAGCAGCGCCAGAAAGAAGTGCCGCGCCGGCAGCGGCGCACTCATGCCAGCACCACGCGATTGCGCCCGGCGCCCTTCGCGGCGCGCAGCGCCTGGTCGGCCCGCGCGATGGTGTCGGCCACCGACTCGCCGGCCCGGTGCTCGGTGACGCCGGCCGAGAAGCTGACGTGGATCGGCGGCCCCTGCGCGTCGATCTGCATCGCGAAGATGCGCTCGCGCAGCCGCTCGAGCCCGAGCCGCGCGAGCGAAGCGCGGGTGTCCGACAGCAGCAGCAGGAACTGCTCACCCTGCCAGCGCCCGAGCAGGTCGGAGATGCGGATCACGTTCAGCGCCTCGCGGGCGAAGCGTTTCAGCAGCCGGTCGCCGAACTCGTGGCCCTGCAGGTCGTTGATCTTGCGGAAGCCGTCGAGGTCGATCATCGCGAGGCAGAAGGTGTAGCCGGAGCGCACGCCGCGCTGGCGTTCCTGCTCCATCAGTTCCTGCATGTGGCGGCGGTTGATCAGGCCGGTCATCTCGTCGCGGGTGGCCAGGTCCTGGATGCGCGCGAGCGCGGTCGACAGCTCCTTCTTCTGCCGCCGCATCCGTTCGCGCAGCCGGCTGAGCTGCCCGGCCAGCACCGCGATCGCCGGCACCATGATCGCGATCATGATGAAGTGCCCCCACTCGACGGCCGGCTCGTAGGTGGCCGGGTCGTGCCAGGCCATCGCGGCCATCGTCGCGCCGAACAGCGCCACCGCGAACAGCGCGATGCGCATCACCTGCGACGGCGGCAGCGCGTACATGCTGAACATGAAGATCACCATCAGGATGGGGAAGGCCCCACCGCGGCCTGCGCCGGCCAGCGCGTAGCCGGCGGCGCCGCAGACGATCGCGAACACCATCTGCGGCCGCGTCAGCGCCGGGTCGGGCAGCTTCAGGTTGACCCCGCTGCGGATCACGCCGAAGAAGATCGCGAAACCGCCGACGAGCACCACGCTCCACAACGCCACCGGCCACGCCGGCGCGAGGCTGGCGAACACCAGGTACTGCATGTTGAAAACGCTGCCAAGCACCAGCAGCATCGCGACGCCGCATTGCACGAGCCGCAAGCGCTGCTTGGGTTCGGTGCCGAACACGCGGTCGGCGAGGGAAACGAGGACGGTCCGCACGGGGCGAGAGGTTAGCAGCCTCGCGGCTGCCGGCCTGCCGGCCGCGCGATCAGGCGTTCCAGCGGGTCAGTGCCAGCGCGCCGAGCATGGTGCCGTCGATGGCCGCGTCGCCGACCTGGCAGCGGTGCGCGGGCAGGCACTGCGCCAGCAGCGCGAGGTACGTCGCATTGCGTGCGAGCGGCCCTTCGACGACCACCGGCGACGGCCCGGACAAGGCCTGCACGCGTTCGGCCGTCATCGCGGCGCAGTACCGCGCGGCCAGCGTGGCGCGCTGCACCGGCGCGAGCCGCTGCGGCGCGTGCGAGGTGATGTCGTCGTCGCCGCAGACGACGCGCGGCCCGCTGCCATCGGCCGACGGCCGCGCCTCGATGCCCGCATCGGCCAGCGCCGGCAGGCACGCCAGGTCCGCTGCGTCCGGATCGGCGCCGGCACACAGGGCCGCGTGGTCGCGCCCGCCCATGAACCGCGCAGTCGGCACCGGGTCCTGCGCGACCGACACATTGGCCAGCATGTCGGCCGACAGGTCGAGGCGATCGACCTGGCCGCCGCAGGCCATCACCACGGTCCAGGTGCCCGAGGTCACCAGCGTCATCGCCGGCGAGCGCCGCAGGTGGCGTGCGAGGCAGGCGTTGCTGTCGTGCACGCCGGCATGCACGAGGCAGTCGGTCGGCAGCCCGAGGCGCTGCGCCAGTTCCGGTCGCACCGGGCCCAGCACCTCCCAGGCCGAGCGCAGCGGCGCAAAGCGCCGGTCCCAGCCTTCGGCGCGCGCGAGGCGCGACCAGTGGCGCGTCACCGGGGCCCACAGATGCGTGTGGCATCCCAGCGAACTCGATTCGCTCGCCGCGACGCCGCTCAGGCGCCAGGCCCAGTACTGCGGGTACGGCAGCAAGGTGCTTGCCCGTGCAAATTCGCGCGGGCATTCGCGCGCCAGCCAGTACCAGGGCCGGGCCGCGTTGAGCCCCATCGGCAGATGCGGCGACAGCGTTTCGCGCAGGTCGCCCACGGCGTCGGCGTAGGCATCCCGTTGACTCGCATAGGCATCGAACTCGTAGTCGACGATCGGCAGCACCAGCCCGTTCGCATCGATGGCCGCGAAGGCGGCGCCGTGCGTGCTGGTGATGAGGCGATCGACACGGAACTCCACCGCCAGCGACGCGAGGCTGTTCCACAGCCACGCCTCGATGCCGTCGGTGTCCAGTGCGGCATAGCCGATGGGGCTTTGGACGCTGGCGTTGTCGCGGGTCCGGACGGCGAGGACCTTGTCGCTCGCATCGAGGGCACACAGCTTGACGTGGGTCTTGCCGATGTCGAGCACGACGGCGACGGACGGTTTCATCTCGACCGTCCTCACCCCAGGTGAAACATGGGTGCCAACGCCACGACCCGAGGCGCCAGCGACGGCTCGACCTCCATCAGCTCGGCCATGTGGGCCCACCAGCGCTTCATGACCGGATGCGACGGCAGCTCATCCATCCGGTGATCCACGGGACGGCGCAACACCGCGAACAGCGCCAGGCTCTCCTCGTCGAGAAAGATGCTGTAGTCGCGCACGCCGGCCTCATGCAGCAGCGCGGCCAGCTCCGGCCACAGCGCATCGTGCCGCCGCTTGTACTCCGCCGCGCACCCCGGCTTCAGCGTCATCCGGAACGCGACCTGCTCCATCACAGCAGCACCCGCGGGCCGCGCAGCAGCCGCGGCATCACCATCGAGACGATCAACAGGATGCCGACGATCATCGCCATCACGATGCCCGAGACGTTCGCCATGCCGAGCGCGAAGGTGAACAAGCCCAGCAGCAACACCGCCAGCAGCACGCCGACGATGCTGCCGCGGCCGCCTTCGATCGCGACGCCGCCGAGGATCACCATCGTCACCGCGTCCAGCTCCCAGCCGAGCGCGATGTTCGGCCGCGTGCTGCCGATGCGGCCAGTCAGCAGCACCGCCGCCAGCGCCGCCATCAGGCCGGCGAACACGAACAGCGCGAAGCGGTGGCGGTCGACCTCGATGCCAGAGAAGCGCGAGGCCACCGGGTTCGCGCCGATCGCCACCAGGCGGCGACCGGTCACGGTGCGGTGCAGCAGCACCGCGACGCCCGCCGCCATCAGCAGCAGGATCGCGAACTCGATCGGCACGATCAGCCACGGCAGGCCGACCAGGTCGCCCAGGTAGCCGTTGCCCAGCACCGACAGCGCGTCGGGGTAGCCAGTGATCGCCTGGTCGCCGAGCACCACCAGCGCGATCCCGCGGTACAGCGACAGGCTGCCGATGGTGACGACGATCGACGGCAGGCGCCAGGCAGTGACGAGCCAGCCGTTCAACGCGCCGGCCGCCGCCCCGGTGCCGAACGCGGCCAGCAGCATCAGCGGCAGGCCGGCGCCGGCCTTCATCGCCAAGCCCATCGCCAGCGAGCACAGCGACAGCGTCGCGGCGATCGACAGGTCGATCTCGCCGGCCATGATCAACAGCGCCATCGCGAGGGCCAGCAAGCCCTTCTCGCTGAAGTTGAAGCTGCTGTCGGCCAGCGCGTACGGCGTCATGAAGCCGTCGATGCCGAGGCCGAAGCCGGCCAGCAGCAACACCAGCAGCGCGAGCAGCAGCCGCTCCCACGTTCCGAATGCATGGGTCATGACAGCCCCTCGTCCGATGAAATACCTCGGCCGGTCCCCCGAGGGGACCCGGTCCGGCTTGGGGCGGCCCGGCGCTCGGACCGGATCATGCGGGCACCTCGCGTCGCTCCAGGATCTGCCGGCCGCTGCGCCGCTGCGCACCGGCGTTCACCGCGACCGACACCAGGATCACCACGCCGGCAATCGCCTGCTGCCAGAACGGCGAGACCTGGATCACCGGCAACGCGCCATTGACGACGCCGATGAACAGCACGCCGAGCACCGCGCCGGCGACGCTGCCGACCCCGCCACCGATGCTGACGCCGCCGATCACGCAGGCGGCGATCACCGTCAGCTCGTAGCCGGCCGCCAGTTCGGTGAACGCGATCGCATAGCGGCCGACCCACAGCAGCCCGGCCAGGCCGGCCAGCGCGCCCGACATCGCATACACCAGCAGCAGGCGCCGCCGCAGCGGGATGCCGACATACGCCGCCGCGGTCGGGTTGCCGCCCAGCGCGTAAAGCTCGCGTCCCTCGCGGCGCCAGCGCAGGAACACGGCCATCGCGAGCACCACCGCCGCGGCGATCCACACCAGCGCCGGCAGGCCGGCCCATTGCTCGCGCGGCAGGCCCTTGATGACCGGGTGGATCTGGTGGTCGGAGATCCACGCGCCGTGGCTCGCGACGAAGATCGCGCCGCGGTAGGCCGACAAGGTGCCGAGCGTCACGACGATCGGCGGCAGCTCGAAGAACGTGATCAGCCAGCCGTTGACGAGGCCGAGCAGCGTGCCGATCGCGACCGCCAGCAGCAGCAGCGGCACGACGCCCAGCTGCGGCAGCGCCCGCCCGGCCAGCGCGCACAGCATGCCGGTCAGCGCCAGGTTCGATGCGGCCGACAGGTCGACGCCGCGCGTCAGCAGCACCAGCATCTGGCCCATCACCAGGATCGCGAGGATCGCCGAATCGTTCGCGATGTCGAGCGCGTTGTGCCAGGTCAGGAACACCGGCGCGCGCGCGCCGACCGCCAGCGCGATCGCGGCGATGATGACCAGCAGCGCGAGCTCGCGCGGTCGATCCTTCAGCAGCCTCATGCGGCCAGCTCGCGCAGCTCGAGCGGCGCGTGCGGCCGCGGCGGTGCGGACAGGCCCGACGCCGCGGCCACGACGGCCTCCGCCTCGGCTCCGTCGCGCGCGAACTCGGCCACCTGCCGGCCACGCCGCATCACGATCACGCGGTGCGCCAGGTTCATCACCTCCGGCAGCTCCGACGACACCAGGATCACCGCCAGCCCCTGCGCCACCATCTCGCCGATCAGCTGGTACACCGCCTGCTTCGCACCGACGTCGATGCCCTTGGTCGGCTCGTCGAGGATCACGATGCGCGGGTCCAGCCCCAGCCACTTCGCGATCACCACCTTCTGCTGGTTGCCGCCCGACAGCCCCGCCATCGGCGTGTGCGGCGAACCGGTCTTGATCTGCAGCCGCTCGATCATTCGCCCGCACAACGCCGATTCGCGCAGCGCCGACAGCCACGGCCCGCGCGCGAAACGCGACAGCCCGGCCAGGCTGATGTTGTGCTGCACCGAGAAGCTCAGGATGCCGCCCTGGCGCTGCCGCTCCTCCGGCACGTAGGCGATGCCGGCCGCGATCGCGTCGCCGGCGCGGCCGGGCTTGAAGCGCCGGCCGTCGATCTCGAACTCGCCGCGCGCGTCGGCGTTCAGCCCCATCAACGCGAGCATCGCCTCGCTGCGGCCCGAACCGACCAGCCCGTAGAAGCCGAGGATCTCGCCGCGCCGCAGCTCGAACGACAGGCCGTCGAATTCGCTTGGGTGCGACAGCCCGCGCACCCGCAGCACCACCTCGCCCGGCGGCGCGGCCGGGGCCGGGTAGACCTGCTCGATCGCGCGGCCGGCCATCAGCTTCACCAGCTCGCGCTCGTCGGCCTGCGCGATCGCGCCGCAGCCCACCGACGCACCGTCGCGCAGCACGAGCCAGCGGTCGGCCACCGCGAAGATCTCGTCGAACTTGTGGGTGATGAAGATCACGCCGACGCCCTGCTCGCGCAAGGTGCGCACGAGCCCGTAGAAGTCGCGGATCTCCTGCTGCGACAGCGCGGCCGTCGGCTCGTCGAGGATGACGACCGAGGCCTGTTGCGACAACGCGCGCGCGATCTCCACCAGATGCCGCTCGGCCAGGCTCAGGTCCTTGACGAGCGCCGCCGGCGCGAAGCGCGCGCCGATCTTCGCGAGCACCTGCGCCGCCTGGGCGTGCATCGCCGGCCAGTCGACGAACGGGCCGCGCTGCAGGTGCCGGCCGATGAAGATGTTCTCGGCCACCGACAGCTCGTCGAACATCACCGTTTCCTGGTGGACCGCGACGATGCCGGCGGCCTGCGAGGCCTGCGCATGCGCGAAGCGCCGCACCTGTCCGTCGAGCTCGATCGTGCCCTCGTCCGGCTGCACCACGCCGGTCAGGATCTTCACCAGCGTCGACTTGCCGGCGCCGTTCTCGCCGACCAGCGCGAGCACCTCGCCGCGCTGCAGCTCGAGGTCGACGCCGCGCAATGCGTGCGTCGCCCCGTAGCGCTTGTGGAGGCCGCGCAGGCGCAGCAGCGGGGAGGTCATCGGACGGTTCAGAAGAATTTCGCAAACTTCTCGACGTTGCCGGCGTCGTAGGTGAACGGTTCGGCCATCGCCGCCTCGTTGTTCGCGTCCAGCGCCACCGTGCCGACCCGGCCCAGCGACACCTTCTCGCCGGCCGTGCCCTTGGCCTTGCCGTGCACGAACTGGTGCGCCGCATACACCGCCGAGTAGCCGAGGTCGATCGGGTTCCAGATCGCGAACGACTTCACCGCGCCGCTCTTCACATGGCCGGCCATCTCCGACGGCAGCCCGAGGCCGGTGACGAACAGCGCGCCGACCTTCTTCTCGTCCTGCACTGCCTTCGCCGCGGCCGCGACGCCGACGGTGGTCGGCGCGACGATCGCCTTCAGGTTCGGGTAGCTCTTGAACAGGCCCTGCGCCTCGCGGTAGCTCTTGTCGGTCTGGTCGTCGCCGTAGACGACGCTGACCAGCTTCAGCCCGGTGTACGGCGGCTTCGCGAGCACCTTCTTCATCTCGTCGATCCAGATGTTCTGGTTGGTCGCCTGCGCAGTCGCCGACAGCACCGCGATCTCGCCGTTCGCGCCGATCGCGTCCTGCGTCATCTTGACGAGCTTCTCGCCGATCAGCGCGTTCGACGACGGGTTCAGGTGCATCAGCCGGCCGTCCTTGCGCACGCCGGAATCGAACGACACCACCTTGATGCCGCGCGCCATCGCCTTCTTCAGCGCCGGCACCAATGCGTCCGGATCGTTCGCCGAGATCACGATCGCCTTCACGTTCTGCGCGATCAGCGAGTTGATGATCTCGATCTGCCCTTCGGCGGTCGCCTTGGCCGGGCCGGTGTAGATGATCTCGACGTCCTTCAGCTCCTTGGCCGCTTCCTGCGCGCCCTGGTTGGCGGCGTCGAAGAAGCCGTTGCCCAGGCTCTTGACGACCAGCGCGATCTTGTCGGCGGCCATCGCGCCGGGGGCGAAGGCCGCGCACACCAGCGCGGCCAGCAGGACTTGCAGAGGTTTCTTCACGGGGTTGTCTCCTGATTGGTTTTTGGACTGACGGGGGAACGTGAAATCAAACGATGCCGCTGCTCGGGCCCGAGGCTGGCCGCGCCTCGGCGACCCGCGCGCGGTAGCCGCTCGCGCGGTACGCCGCCACCGGCTCGATCGCGCCGCCGGCCTCCAGCCGCACGCGCTGCAGGATCGGCGTCACATCGGTCTGGAAGGCCTGCTTCAGCGATTGCGCGGCCATCAGCGCGTCGTTGCCGTCCTGGTACGCCGACAAGGCCTGGCGGTCGACGATCAGCGCCTGCGCATAGCAGCGCTGCACGCTGGCGGCGCTGGTCATCAGGCTTTCGATCGGGTCGGTGACGTTGTGCGACTGGTCCAGCATGTAGGCCGGCGCGACATCGGGAGTGAACGACTCTGCGGCGTCGACCAGCTCGTTGAACACGAGGAACAGCTGGAACGGGTTGATGCTGCCGCTGTCGAGGTCGTCGTCGCCGTACTTGCTGTCGTTGAAGTGGAAGCCGGCCAGCTTGCGGGCATGCACCAGCCGCGCGACGATCATCTCGATGTTGACGTTCGGTGCGTGGTGGCCCAGGTCGACCAGGCAGCGCGCCTGGTCGCCCAGCGCCTGCGCGGCCAGCAGGCTCGAACCCCAGTCCTGGATCACCGTCGCGTAGAACGCCGGCTCGAACATCTTGTGCTCGAGGAACATGTGCCAGTCGGCCGGCAGCGCGGCGTAGATGCGCCGCGTGCTGTCGAGGTAGCGCTCGAAACTGCGCCGGAAATGCTGCTGGCCGGGGAAGTTCGCGCCGTCGCCGATCCACACGGTGATCGCGCGGCTGCCGAGCTGGCGGCCGATCTCGATCACCTCCAGGTTGTGCGCGACCGCCTGCGCCCGCACCGCCGCATCGCTGTGCGTCAGGCTGCCGAACTTGTAGCTCAGCGGCTGGCCCTTCTGGTCGGAGAAGGTGTTGGAGTTGACCGCATCGAAGGCCAGCCCGCGCATCGCGGCATGCTCGCGCAGCTCGCCGTAGTCGCTGCACTTGTCCCACGGGAAATGCGGCGACACCGTCGGCGTGCAGCGCGCCAGCTGCTGGATCACGCTGCAGTCCTCGATCTTGTCGAACACGTCGCGCGGCTCGCCGGCCCCGGGGAAGCGCGCGAAGCGGGTGCCGCCGGTGCCGACGCCCCACGACGGCACCGCCACCGCGAAGGCCGCAACCTGCCGGCGCACGGCCTCGATGTCGATGTCGCGCCGCGCGAGCTGCTCGCCGAGCGTGTCGTAGTCGTCGCGCACGCGCTTGGCCAGCGGTGCGTTCTGGGCGTCGATCAGGGTCGTGGCAATCAGCGGCGTGGCCATGTCGTTCTCCTCGGGATTCAACGCGGAAAGGCCGCGAGGTTGCCGGCGTCCACGTTGAGGATGTTGCCGGTCGATTTGGCCGACAAGTCGGAGGCGAAGAAATAGGTGGCTTCCGCGATGTCCTGCGGCAGCACGCTGCGCTTGAGCATCGAGCGGTCGCGGTAGAAGGCCTCCAGTTCTTCTTCGTTGATCTTGTTGGCGGCGGCGCGCTCCTGGCTCCAGCGGCCCGTCCAGATCTTGCTGCCGCGGATCACCGCGTCCGGGTTCACCACGTTGGCGCGGATGCCCAGCGGCGCGCCTTCGAGCGCAAAGCAGCGCGCCAGCTGGATCTCGCTCGCCTTGGCCGCGCAATAGGCCGAGGCCTGGTTGCTCGCGACCATGCCGTTCTTGCTGGCGATGAACACGATGGCGCCGCCGACGCCCTGCGCCTTCATCACGCGGAAGGCCTCGCGGCCGACCAGGAAGTAGCCGGTCGACAGGATCGACTGGTTGCGCATCCACAGCTCGAGCGTGGTGTCCTCGATCGGCGCGGCCGACGCGATGCCGGCGTTCGAGACCAGGATGTCGACCCCGCCGTACTCGATCACCGCCTCGGCGTAGGCGCGCAGCACACCGGCCTCGTCGGTCACGTCGCAGCGCAGCGTGCGCACCACGTCGCGGCCGAAGCGCTTCTGTAGTTCACCGCCGACCTGCTCCAGCGCTTCGCCGTCGATGTCGAGCAGCACCGCGCAGGCGCCTTCGCCGAGCAGGCGTTCGACGATCGCGCGGCCGATGCCGCCGGCCCCGCCGGTCACCAGCGCCACCTGGCCGACCAGCGGCTTCGCCTTCGGCATGCGCTGCAGCTTGGCTTCTTCGAGCAGCCAGTACTCGATGTCGAAGGCCTCCTGCTCCGGCAGCCCGACGTAGCGGTCCAGCGCATCGGCTTCGCGCATCACGTTGATCGCGTTGACGTAGAACTCGCCGGCGATGCGCGCGGTGGCCTTGTCCTTCGCAAGCGAGACCATGCCGACGCCGGGCAGCAGCACGATCACCGGGTTCGGGTCGCGCAGCGCCGGGCTGTCGGGCCGCTTGCAGCGCTCGTAGTAGGCGCTGTAGTCGGCGCGGTAGGCGGCCAGCCGCTCGTCGATCGCGGCGGCGAGCGCCGGGCCGTCGAGTTCGTACAGCGAGTCCGGCAGGATCAGCGGGCGGATCTTGGTGCGCAGGAAATGGTCGGGGCACGAGGTGCCGAGCGCGGCCAGCCGTTCCAGGTCGCGGCTGTCGACGAACTCCTGCACGACGGCCGAGCGGTCGACATGCGCCAGCTTGTGGCCGCTGCGCGAGACCGCGCCGCGCAGCACCGGCAGCAGCCGGGCCAGCAGCGCTTGCTGTTCGTCGCCGGGCAGCGGCTCGCGGGCCGGGCCGCCGAAGCTGACGAGCTTGCGCTCGCGCCGTTCGGCCTGCAGCCACGCCTGGGCTTGGCGGATCACGCCGACGGTGTTCTCGTAGCAGCTGCGGGCGTCGTCGCCCCAGGTGAACAGGCCGTGGCCGGCGAGCACCAGGCCGCGCAGCCCGGGGTGCTCGGCCACGTGGCGTTGCAACTGCAGGCCGAGCTCGAAGCCCGGCCGGCGCCACGGCAGCCAGCCGACGCTGCCGCCGAAGATCGTGTTCGTCAGCGTGCGGCTGTTCTGCATTGCCGCGATCGCGATCACCGCGTCGGGGTGCATGTGGTCGACATGCCGGAACGGCAGGTAGGCATGCAGGGGGGTGTCGATGCTGGCGGCGCGGCCGTTCAGGTTGAAGGTGCAGTGCGGCAGGTAGCCGACCATCTCGTCCTCGTGCTCGGGGCCGCGGTAGATCGCCTGCAGCGCGTTCAGCTTGTCGAGGTAGAGGGTCGAGAAGCCGTCGAGCTTCATCGAGCCGAGGTCGCCGCCGGAGCCCTTGACCCACAGCACCTCCACCGGCTGCTGCGTCAGCGGGTCGCGCTGCAGCAGCTTGGCCGAGGTGTTGCCGCCGCCGTAGTTGGTGATGCGCAGGTCGGAGCCCAGCAGGTTCGAGCGGTACAGCAGGCGGCCGGGTTCGTCCAGGCGCTCGGCGTGGGCGGCGTCCCAGGTCGGGAAGGGGTGGGTCGGTTCGGTCATGGAGACGGAATCTAGGAGCCTCCAGGCATAAGGACAAGCAATGGTTTTTTATTCGGAGGCATTGAATTTCCTGATGCCTCCCAATTCCGCTCGCCCTGAGCCTGTCGAAGCCCCGGTGCAATGCGAGCAGGCTCTTCGACAGGCCCAGGGCGAACGGGAGCGGATGCGGGAAAACGCCGACGCTCGCCACAAGACGGCGGCCCCGCATGCCTCCTCCGGCACCGGGCAGACCCGCGCCATGCCCACATCCCCTAGCCCCGCTTCAACTCGCAATGCGCCAGCCGCGCCCCCTGCTCCAGCACGAACTCCCGGAACGCCGCGTTGACCCCCGCCAGCGTCCCGTCGCGCCGGTGCAGCAGGCACCAGTCGAGCAGCTTGGGCATGCCGACCAGGTCGAGCACCGCCATCCGCCCCGCCGCCAGTTCGATCTGGAAGGCATGCGCCGACATGAAGCTGATGCCCATGCCGGCCATCACCGCCTGCTTGATGGTTTCATTGCCCGACAGCTCCATCGTCACGTTGACCTGCAGCGCCTGCGACTGCAGCAGGTGCTCCAGGAACTGCCGTGTCGCCGACCCCGGCTCGCGGAAGATGAACGGCTCGCCCTTCAGTTCGCTCCACGCGATGCGCCGCTTGCCGGCCAGCGGATGGCCGGGCGCCGCGACGATGCAGTGCGGATGGCGCGCGAACGCCTCGGCCTCGACGTCGGCCTCGGACGGGGGGTAGCCGGCGATCGCGACGTCGATCTGGTGCTCGTTCAGCAGTGCGAGGATGGTGTCGCGCCGGTCCACCGACAGCTTCAGCTTGACCTCGGGGAAGCGCTCGCGGAACGCCATCATCAGCAGCGGCGCGAAGTAGTTGGCCGTCGGCACCACGCCCAGGTGCAGCTGCCCGCGCGTGCTGCCCTCTCCCGAGCTCATCGAGGTCAGCGCGTCCTCGGCCTGGCGGATCGCGCCGAGGATGCCGCGTGCATGGCGCAGCAGTTCGTCGCCGGCATCGGTGAGCTGCAGCCCGCGGCCCTGCTTGCGGAACAGCGGCAGCCCGAGTTCGTCTTCGAGCAGCCGGATCTGCATCGACACCGCCGGCTGCGTCAGGTGCAGCTGCTCGGCGGCCCGCGAATGG
Organism: Rhizobacter sp. SG703; assembly: GCF_012275445.1. Lineage (GTDB taxonomy): Bacteria > Pseudomonadota > Gammaproteobacteria > Burkholderiales > Burkholderiaceae_C > Rhizobacter. The sequence continues at coordinate 307,829 of NZ_JAAZQK010000008.1, forward strand.
CTCAGCGTGGTCGCGGCGGCCTCGAAGGCGCGCAGCTGGCGCAGCGTCAGGTTCTTCATGCCGCGCCGGTCCGCAGGTGGCCGAGCGGCAGCGCGCCGCTCGCCTTCACCTCGCCGAGCGAGAAGCTGGTGTGGATGTCCTTCACGTTCGGCAGGTTCAAGAGCGTCTCGATCGAGAAGCGCGAGAACGCATCGAGGTCGGTCGCCATCACCTGCAGCTCGAAGGTGCCGGCGCCCGAGATGTAGTGGCAGGCGATCACCTCGGGCAGCTGCCGGATCGCGTCTTCGAGCTGGCGGGTCTCGCTGCCGGTGTTGCGGTTCGCGTCGACCCGCACGAAGGCCAGCACGCCGAGGCCGACCTTTCGCCGGTCGAGCTCGGCCCGGTAGCCGGTGATATAGCCCTGCTCCTCCAGCCACTTGACGCGCCGCCACGTCGGCGCGGCCGACAGGCCGATGCGCGCCGCCAGCTCGGTGTTGGACAACCGCGCGTCCTGCTGCAGCTCGCGCAGGATCAGCACGTCGTAGCGGTCGAGGGTGGCGCCATGCGGCTCGGGGGCGTGAACAGGCGAGGGCGAGGTCGCGGTCGGCCTGCTGGTTTTCCCTGATATGGCCTTTTTGAGCGTCATTCACGTCCCCAGGTACGAATGTCAGCAAGATTATTGCGCCGACCCCGCCGGAGCGGGCAAACAAAGAAAGGACTTGCGAAGGCCGAATCCCTACACTGGCCGCTTCCCGCCGACCCGCGCAGCCCGGTGCCGACGCCGCCACGAGCGGCCGACGCGCCTCACCGAAGCACCCCTCCCCCAAGGAGCCCGGACGATGAACGCCCCGCTACCCGAATCCATCCGCAAGGCGCTCGAGAGCGTCTCCCTCGACGACAAGTACAGCCTGGCGACCGGCCGCGCGTTCATGAGCGGCGTGCAGGCGCTGGTGCGGCTGCCGATGCTGCAGCGCACGCGCGATGCGATGGTCGGCCTGAACACCGGCGGCTTCATCAGCGGATACCGCGGCTCGCCGCTCGGCGGCTACGACCAGGCGCTGTGGCAGGCCAAGAAGCACCTGCAGGCGCAGAACATCGTGTTCCAGCCGGGCGTCAACGAAGAGCTCGGCGCGACCGCGGTGTGGGGCACGCAGCAGCTCGACCTGTACCCGCAGACCAAGAAGTTCGACGGCGTGTTCGGCATCTGGTACGGCAAGGGCCCGGGGGTGGACCGCTGCTCCGACGTGTTCAAGCACGCCAACATGGCCGGCACCGCGAAGCACGGCGGCGTGATCGCGCTGGCCGGCGACGACCACATCGCGAAGAGCAGCACCGCGGCGCACCAGAGCGATCACATCTTCAAGGCCTGCGGGTTGCCGGTGTTCTTTCCGTCGAGCGTGCAGGACATCCTCGACATGGGCCTGCATGCGTTCGCGATGAGCCGCTTCGCCGGCGTCTGGTCGGGCATGAAGACGATCCAGGAGATCGTCGAATCGTCGGCCAGCATCAGCGTCGACCCCGACCGCGTGAACATCGTGCTGCCGGAAGACTTCGTGATGCCGGCCGGCGGCCTGCACATCCGCTGGCCCGATGCGCCGCTCGAGCAGGAGGCGCGGCTGATGGACCACAAGTGGTACGCCGCCCTCGCGTACATCCGCGCCAACAAGCTGAACCACAACGTGATCGAGGGCCCGAACGACCGCTTCGGCCTGATCGCCAGCGGCAAGGCCTACAACGACACCCGCCAGGCGCTGCACGACCTGGGGCTGGACGACGACGCCTGCCGGCAACTGGGCATCCGGCTGCACAAGGTCAACGTGGTGTGGCCGCTCGAAGCGACCATCACGCGCGAATTCGCGAAGGGCCTGCAGGAGATCCTGGTCGTCGAGGAGAAGCGCCAGGTCATCGAGTACCAGCTGAAGGAAGAGCTCTACAACTGGCGCCCCGACGTGCGGCCGACCGTGCTCGGCAAGTTCGACGAGGTGGCCGGCGACCAGAGCGGCGGAGAGTGGTCGCAGCCGAACCCGGGCAGCAACTGGCTGCTGCGCGCGCAGGCCGACCTGACGCCGGCGATCATCGCGAAGGCGATCGGCAAGCGGCTGAAGAAGCTTGGCGTCGATGCCGACACCGCGGCGCGCATCGATGCGCGGCTCGCGCTGATCGAGGCCAAGGAGCGCAGCCTCGTCGAGGTGAAGAGCGACGGCGGCGACCGCCTGCCGTTCTTCTGCAGCGGCTGCCCGCACAACACCAGCACCAAGGTGCCCGAAGGCTCGCGCGCGGTGGCCGGCATCGGCTGCCACTACATGGTGGTGTGGATGGACCGCAGCACCAGCACCTTCACGCAGATGGGCGGCGAAGGCGTGCCCTGGGTCGGCCAGGCGCCGTTCACGACCGACGAGCACATCTTCGCGAACCTGGGCGACGGCACCTACTTCCACAGCGGCAGCCTGGCGATCCGCCAGAGCATCGCGGCCGGCGTCAACATCACCTACAAGCTGCTCTACAACGACGCGGTCGCGATGACCGGCGGGCAGCGCGTCGGCGAACGGCCCGAGGGCCATTCGGTGCTGCAGATCATGAACAGCCTGAAGGCCGAAGGCGTGGCCGCGCTGTGCATCGTGACCGACGAGCCCGGGAAGTACGACGGCGCCGCACTGGCGGACGGTGTGCAGGTGTTCCACCGCGACGAGCTCGACCGCATCCAGCGCGAGTACCGCGAACTGAAGGGCACCACCGCGATCATCTACGACCAGACCTGCGCGACCGAGAAGCGCCGCCGCCGCAAGCGCGGCACGATGGTCGAGCCGGCCAAGCGGGTGGTGATCAACGAGCTGGTGTGCGAAGGCTGCGGCGACTGCTCGGTGCAGAGCAACTGCCTGAGCGTCGAGCCGGTCGAGACCGAGTTCGGCCGCAAGCGCCGCATCAACCAGAACACCTGCAACAAGGACTACTCTTGCGTGAAGGGCTTCTGCCCGAGCTTCATCACCGTCGAAGGCGGGCAGCTGAAGAGCGCGAAGAGGGCGTTGCAGGAGCGGCCCGAGCCGTCGCGCATCGCGGTGCCGGAGCCGGTGCTGCCGGTGGCCGAGACCGCCTGGGGCATCGTCGTCGCCGGTGTCGGCGGCACCGGCGTGATCACGATCGGCCAGCTGCTGGGCATGGCCGCGCACCTGGAGGGCAAGGGCATCGTCACGCAGGACTCGGCCGGCCTTGCGCAAAAGGGCGGCAGCACCTGGAGCCACATCCAGATCGCCAACCGCATGGAGGCGATCCACACCACCAAGGTCGGCACCGCCGAGGCCGACCTGGTGATCGCCTGCGACCCGATCGTCGGCGCCAACAAGGCGACGCTCGCGACGCTGCGCGAAGGCCGCAGCTTCGTCGCGCTGAACACGCACGGCTCGCCGACCGCGGCCTTCGTGACCAACCCGGACTGGCAGTTCCCCGGCGCGAACTGCGAGAGCGCGATCGTCGCGGCAGCCGGCGCGGCGCAGGTCGGCATGCTCGATGCCGAAGAACTGGCGGTGCAGCTGGTCGGCGATTCGCTGTACACCAACCCGCTGATGCTGGGCTACGCGTGGCAGAAAGGCCGCGTGCCGCTCGGCCATGCGGCGCTGATGCGCGCGATCGAGCTGAACGGCGTGCAGGTCGACAACAACAAGGCGGCCTTCGAATGGGGCCGGCGCGCGGCGCACGACCTGGCGGCGGTGAAGGCGCTGTTCAAGGCGGCACAGGTGATCGAGTTCGTGCGCAAGAGCGTGAACATCGACGACCTGGTCGCGAAGCGGGTGGAGTTCCTGACCGGCTACCAGGATGCGGCATACGCGGCGCAGTACAAGGCCTTCGTCGAGAAGGTGCGGGCCGCCGAGGCGCCGCTGGGCGGGCACAAGCTGACCGAGAACGTCGCGCGCTACCTGTTCAAGCTGATGGCCTACAAGGACGAATACGAGGTCGCGCGGCTGCACACCGACAAGGGCTTCCTCGACAAGGTGGCGGCGCAGTTCGAAGGCGACTACACGCTGAACTACCACCTGGCGCCGCCGGCCATCGCGAAGAAGAACGAGAAGGGCGAGCTGGTCAAGCAGCGCTTCGGCCCATGGATGCAGACGGCGTTCCGCGTGCTCGCGAAGTTCAAGGGGCTGCGCGGCACCGCGTTCGACCCGTTCGGCCGCACCGACGAGCGCAAGACCGAGCGCGCGCTGATCGGCCAGTACCGCGATTCGATCGATGAAGTGCTGCGCGGGCTGGATGCGCGGACGCTGCCGCTCGCGCTGCAGATCGCACGCATCCCGGAAGACATCCGCGGCTATGGGCATGTGAAGGAGCGGCACCTGGCGGCGGCGATGCCGAAGTGGACCGGGCTGATGGCGCAGTGGCGCGCGGGTGGGGAACAGAAGGCGGCTTGAAGCACGCACCCGGGTCGAGCTGCGCGACACTCGGGGTGGACAGCGTGACCGGTCGACACCGCCGGCCGACGCTGCCGCACCCAGGGAGACAACGGCAAGATGGACCCGACCCGGCGACCGCGTCGCCTCATCGTCATTCCACCGCATCGCCATGGCAAAGGCGCTCCGGCCCCCGCCAGCACGATGCGCCGATTGAAGGCCGCCGCGACCGACCAGCCTCCGGCTGCCCGGCGGACCATCCCGGCACCGCTCAAGCTCGTCACCAGTTCGCCCGCCGACGGCGCGGTGCTGCTGGACATCGGGCACCGCAGCATCGACGAGGTGCGAGCGAATGCGCCGGAGGGCACCAGGCTCGCGCAGGAGCAGTGGTACCGCCTGGAGCGCCCGGCGCGCCCGTGGCACAAGCTCAGTGAACACCTGAAGGCGCCGCGCATCGCGGCCGGCCGGGACCAGGCCTGGACGGTCACGGTCGTCCTGGACGGCACGACCCGGCAGCGGGTCGCCCATGCGTTGGTGACCGTCCTGATCGATGAAGCCAAAGGCACGGGCCTGGAAGCGATGACCGACAGCCGCGGTCGGGTCGCCTTCCGCCTGGGGCGCGGCACGAAGCGCCTGGATGCCGTCGAGGTGGCCCCGCTGCACGGCGGCTGGCCGGCGCGGCTGTCGAATGTGGACGTGACGCGCGGCAGCCTGGAGATTGCCGTGCCGGCCCTGTCGCTGAAGACGCCGGATGCGCGAGGGCTGGTGTACGGCAAGCCCGCCGCTGGCGCCGGCAAGGGGGTCTCGATCGGCGTGGTCGACACCGGCATCGGGCCGCACGACCACCTCAGGCTCGCCGGCGGACGCAACACCACGGCCAGGGAAGCGACGCGGCTGCTGCGCGATGCCGATGGCCACGGCAGCCACGTGGCCGGCGTGATCGCAGCCACCGCCGCCGGCTGGCAACGCGGGGAAGCGGGCGCCGCGGCGCTGTACGCCTATCGGGTGTTCGAGGCCGGCGATCCCTTCGCGTCGACCTTCGCGATCCAGGCGGCCATCAAGCAGGCGGCCGTCGACGGCTGCGACCTGGTCAACCTGAGCCTGGGCGACAGCCTGGCCGATGAAGCGGTGCGCGATGCGGTCGAGTTCGCCTGGGCGCGCGGCTGTGTCTGCCTGGCGGCAGCCGGCAACGACGGCGCCGACGAACTGGACTACCCGGCGCGCCATCCCAAGGTGATCGCGGTGTCCGCCATCGGGCTGGAGAACTCGTGGCCCGCCGGCGCCTACCTGGAATGGACGTTGGGCGAGCCGCGCGGCAAGCCGATCGGCCAGCATGTGCCGTTCTTCGCGCAGTTCTCGAACCGCGGCCGCCAGCAGGGGCTCACCGCGCCGGGCGTGGCGATCGTGTCGACGCTGTTCGGCAACCGCTGGGGCGTGATGTCGGGCACCTCGATGGCCACTCCGGTCGCCACCGGCGTGCTGGCGCGCCGCCTGGCCGGCAGTGCCGTGCTCGGCATGCCTCGCGATGCCCGCCGTTCGGCCGCCATCGTGAAGTTGGCCACGGCACACGCCCAGGACCTCGGATTCCCCGCCCATATGCAAGGCAAGGGCTTGGCGCGATAATCACGGCCATGGCGCGCTTCGTCTTCTTCAACTCCAGCGACGTGGATGCCAAGGCGCTCACGGCGGCGAAGAAGTCGGTGCGTGCCTTGGGTGGCGTCGTCGTCGGCGGAGCCGCCGGCTCGATGCTCGTCGAGGCGCCCCCGACGAAGGCGGCGCAGGTGGCCAAGGCCCTCCCGGGCTGGCACTACGCGCAAGACCGCAAGACGGCCCGCGTGCCCGAGCACACGCCGTTGCAGCGCGCCAAACGGGCCGCCGCCAAGGGCTGACCTCTTCGCTTCCGGCTTCTTCTCGTCACCGCACCCGAAGGTACGGTCCCACCTTGTCCGTCAGCAATTCGACGAGCGCCGGCTCCATGAAGCCGTAGTCATCGGGAATCCCCAGCACGATCACGCGCTTGCCGTTCAGCCAGGGCTTGAACTTGCGTGCCAGCTTGTTGCGGTGCGAGCGCTCCATCACGAAGATCACCTGCGCCCACTGCACCGTGTCGCTGTCCAGCGGGGTCAGCGCCGAGCTGTCGAGCCCGGCCGAGGTGCATTCGACCTCGGGCCACGATGAGAACACCTGCTCGGCCGTCGGGCTGCGCAGGCGGTTCTGGCTGCAGAGGAAGAGCACGCGTCGCATCGCCGGGACCCTCGCTCAGAACTGCAGGAACGTCACCCCCAGCCCGAAGCTCGTCTGCCGGAAGTTGTAGTCCGTCAGCGTCTCGCCATAGCCGCGGAAGGCCTGCAGGTACCAGCGCAAACCGTTGGGCTGGTCGGGGATCACCGGGTAGGTCCACTCGAGCTGCAGCGCGCCGTACTTCACGCCCTGCAGCGTGTTGCGGTACAGCAGCGAGGCGGTCGACTTGCCGCTCGCCCAGTTGAGCTGCGTCTCGCTGCGGCCGCGGTAGTCGACCAGGTCGGGGTTGTTGTCGGTCTCCAGTTTCTCGTTGAAGCGCTGGATCAGGCGCGTGCTCAACGACCAGTTCTCCCGCTCGAAGCCGGCCCCAAGCGATGCGCGGTTCCAGCTGCGCGACAGCGGGTCGGACTGGCCGTTCGACTGGTGCGCGATCCCCAGCTGCACGTAGCGCCATTGCCAGCCGAACGGCAGCCCGCGCCAGGCCCCGGGGACCGGCACCACATAGATCGCCTCCGGTTCATAGTCGCTGTTGCGGAACGGCTTCGAATCCTTGCCGTTCCAGATCTGCCACAACGCCTGCTGTGTGAAGCCGAGCCACAGGTCGCCGCCTTCGAAGCCGACATCCTGCAGCACCTTGGTGCGCAAGGACAGCTGGAACTTCGCCTCGGTGCGCTTGTAGTCCGGCAGCGGCACGGCCGCCTGCGTCGGCGAGCGTGGTTCGCGGTTGATGCGGCTGGTCTGGTGCAGCGGCAACACGTAGTTGGGCTTGTAGCCGACGAAGTTGAAGGTGCCGCGCTTGTCCTCGGGATCGAGCTCCCAGTAGCGCGAGACCAGGCTGCCGCTGCCGACCGGCTGCTGCGCCGGCGGCAGCAGCTGCGCCTTCGGTGCGAGCTGCGAATCGCTGGCGCCTTCGCGGCCGGTGGGCGCCGGGATATCGACGGCCCGGCCGGCCAGCTTGTCGTAGCAGGCGAGGCGATCGGCCGGGGCACCGATCCCGGCGCAGGCGGCCAGGGCGTCGGACTGCGCGAACGCAGTCGACATCGGAAGGATCAGGCTGGCGAGGGCCGCGGCATGACGAAGCTTCGGGATGGGCAATGGCATGCGGCCGCATGGTAAGGGTCGATGGTGAATCTCCGAGCGGCGGGCGCCGGATGGGCGTCCCGCCGCTCGGGTATCACTACTGCATCAATCGACCCGGGGCCTCACCTCAGGGAAGCGTCTTCAGGTGCGCGCCGACCGGCGCCGAGAAGTTGTAGCCGTCGAAGCGGTCCCAGTTGATCGACCAGGTCATCACGCCCCGGAAGGTCGGATACGCCTGGTTCGGGCGCACGCTGCCGCAACCGGTCAGCTTCACCATGCAGTCCACCGCGTTGTTGACGGTGGCCGACGTGACGAAGCCGGAGTTGGCCGAGCGCGGGCCCGACGGCACGCCGAACGCGACCTGGTCCGGGCGCAAGCCGGCGAAGTTGCCAGCCGAGCCGTTCGACAGGCCGAAGCCTTCGATCAGCATCTTGCTGCCGGCCACCAGCATGTCGACCGAGCCTTCCGGATACGGGTTGCCCTGGTACGGCGTGTAGAGCCCGCCGTTGTTGTAGTACTGCACGTGGATGATCGACAGGTCGTTGCGCAGCCCGTCGATGATCGGCAGGTAGGCGCCCCAGATGCTGCCGTACGAGATGAAGCCGCCTTGCACGTACGGCCACTCCGGTGCCATCGACAGGTAGAACTTCGAGCCGACCTTGGCCTTCAGCGCCTTCACCGAGCTGACCAGGTACTGCTGGATCGGCGCGCCTTGCGCCACGCCGTTCTCCAGGTCGAGGTCGATGCCGTCGAAGCCGTACTTCTGGATGATCGCGTACAGGCTGTTCGTGAAGTTCGTGGCCTCGGCCTGCGAGCCGACGCTGACCGAGCCGTTCTGCCCGCCCAGCGACAGCACCACCTTCTTGCCCTTGGCCTTCAGCGCCTTCACGTCGGCGATGAACTGCGCGTCGCTGCCGGCGTTGGAGTCGACCGTGAAGCTGACGTTGCCGCCACCGGCGTTGTCGGCGAACGCGACGACGATCACGTCCCACGCGTCCGGGATCTGGCTCAGCGGGTAGGTGTTGCCGGCCGGGTTGGTGAAGTTGTGCCAGTAGCCGACCAGCGCATGCTTCGCGATGTCGGCCGACGGCGCGGGTGCCGGGGCAGGGGCCGGCGCGGGGGCGGGGGCGGGCGCCGGTGCCGGCGCTGGGGCCGGAGCCGGCGCGGGAGCCGGTGCGGGGGCAGGCGCCGGGGCCGGAGCGGGCGCGCCGTTGCAGTTGGTCGTCGCGGTCCACGGCTGGCCGCTGCCGACCGGGCCGTTGTTGGTCGACGGGTTCTGGCCCTGCGTCCACCAGTTGGCCTTGTAGTTGGTGCCGTTCACGCTGACCAGCGCGCCGCCGTTGTACTGCGTGGCCGCGAGCCACAGCGGGCTGCAGCCGGCCGGTGCCGGGGCCGGGCTCGGCGACGGCGCGGGGGCCGGTGCGGGCGCGGGTGCCGGCGAAGGCGAAGGGGCCGGAGAGGGGGCCGGCGCGGGCGCCGGGGCACCGCTGCTCACGCCGAGGTCGGCCCACAGGCTGGCGGTGGTCGGGTTCCAGCCGGTGCTCGCGTAGTCGGTCTGGCTGACCAGCGCCCGGTAGTCGTGCCCGTTGTACGACACGACGGTGCCGGCGGCGTAGAAGGTGTCGGCCTTCCAGGCGGGGTAGGCAGCGTAGGCGGACACGGCGGCGACGGACGTCGCCAGCGCGGCGAGCAGGCGCAGCTTGTGCGGGGCGTTGAACATGGTGGGATCTCCCTCGGCAGTCGATGAACCCACCTGCACGGCGGGACGGCGTTGCCTGGATTGGCGCATGGAACCAATGCATTACCAGGCAATACCATCGTAATACCAGTAACGGGCTGTGTGAAGGGTGGCGGACCCGCGGCGGAGGGGTTCGAGTCGCGACTGCTCAGAACGGCCAGGTCGCGGCGGCGTAGGCGATCCGGCGGGTCGGCAGCCGCGTGATGGCCGCACCGTCCGGCCCACCGTACCAACGCAGGCCGCCATCGAAGCGCCACCGGTCGCCCTGCCGGCCGAGGGCCGCGGTGACGATGCGCCCGTGGTCGGCCGGCACCAACAGCAAGTCGACCACAGGTTGCCAGCCTTCGTGCTCCCAAGCTGCACGCAGATACACATTTCTGCGGGGCTGCGGCGGGGCCGCGCTGCCGTCGGACCAGGCCTCGGCGGTCAGGCTGAGCTTGCTCTCGCCGGTCCAGGTGGCGCCGACCAGCGCCTGCGTGAGGTGCGACTGCGAAGTCCGCCGGGCCGACGCATGCAGTTCGACGCTGTCGGTCGCGACCCACGAGGTGGCCGCGCCGATGCTGCCTCGCGAATGCTCGCCGACACGCGCGAAGCCATGCCAGTCGGCCGCGCCGATGCGCCGGTACACGCGAGCGGCGACTGCTTCTTCGTCGCCACCCGACGCTGCGTCGCTGCGCGGGTTGACCCACACCAGCGTCCACGCGGTGTCGGCGTCGAAATGCTCGGCCTGCACGACGCCGCGGCCCTGCGGCGTGGTCGGGAGCAGCGTGCGGCGCTGCTCCTGCTGCACCACGTCGTTCGGCCGGAAGCCATGGCCGACGTCCCACGCGACGATCTTGCGGCCGCCACTCCACTGCCACCCCAGCGCCTCGCCCGAGGCATACAGCTCGTTGACCGTGGCGTCGCCGTGCCATTCACCGCCGTTGAACCGCTGCTGCGTCAGCACGACATTCCCGCTGAACGCCTGCCAGTGCCCGCGCAGTTCGGTGTCGAGCGTGTCGGTGCTCGGCGGTGCGGCGCCCTGCACCTGCTCCTGGTGCGCGCGCACCTGCCCGCTGAAACGGTCGTCGGCGAGCGCCGCGCCTGCGAGGACCCACAGCGCAACGATCAAGCGGCCGCCGCGGAACCGGCTTTGCCGGGCCGCTGGCGGCGCCCTCTTGAGGGGGAGGCGCCGCAGGCGCTTCGGGGGTGGGCGATCCATCAATCCAGCGTCGGGTTGCGTGCCAGGAACATCGGGTTCAGCCAGGCCTCGGGAACGCTGCGCGGCGCGCGCGACAGGTAGCGAACCCGCGTCTCCTTGTGGTTGCTCAGCTGGTCGCGCAGCACCATCTCGGTCACCTGTGTCGGGGCGGCAGGTTTGTCGAGCACGAAGGACGCCTGCTTCGCGAGCTTGTCCGACTGCACGTACAGCTCGGCCTTGATCGGCTCGTGCAGCCGGGTGCCCAGCCACAGTTCGATGCGCTGGTAGGTGACGCCCCTGCGGCCGGCCGCGAGGCTCAGGTGAACGCAGGCGGCGTCGCCGCAGCGCTCTTCGCCGACGACGCGGCCGCCGTAGTCGTCGGCCCAGCTCAGCGTCGCGATGTCGCCGGTCGACGCATCGCCCAGCAGCTTCTGCATCGGCGTGATGCGCAGCGGCCGCTGGCTGCCGGGCATCAGCAGCCAGAAGTCGTCGCCCAACATCAACACCTTCTGGCCCTTCTCGGCCGGGCTTTGCATCAGCACCAGCGAGCGGTGGCCGGTTTGCGCGAACACCGTGTAGCGGCGCTCCTTGTCGGGCGAACCGTCGGTGTTGAAGACGGCGATCAGCGTGTCGACCTGCAGGTCGTCGCTGCTCATGCGGAAGCGGTCGGCGGCCTTCAGCAGCGGGGCGACGTCCTGCGCGTGCACCGAGGCGGCGAGCAGGCCGAGCGCGGCCATCAGCAAGCGTTTCATCGAGGACTCCTTCAGGTGTGGGCCAGCGCATCCACCACCGGCGTGTGGACGGTCTTGCGGGCGACCACCGCGGCCGCGGCCATCGCGAGCAGCAGCATCGCGAGCACGGTGGCGGCGACCATCGGCGGGTCGAGCTCGATGGTCAGCGGGTAGCCGCTCGATCGGCCGGGCGGCGGCGGCATCTGCACCGGCACCAGGTACAGCAGCAGCGAGACCGCGCCGGCCAGCGCCGCGCCGAGCAGCGCGCCGGCGCCGCCGAGCAGCATGCCCTCCAGTGCCAGCGTGCGCAGCAGCTGCGACGGCAAGGTGCCGAGCGCGCGCAGCGTGCCGATCTCGCGCGTGCGCTCGATGATGGCCATCGCCATCGCGTTGGCGACGACGAACACCACGATCACGCCGATGATCAGCCCGAGCGCACCGAAGATGCGGTTGTAGAGCTCTCGCACCGAGCGGTAGAAGAAGGCCTGGTCGAGCCAGGTCTGCACGGTGAGCGACGGAAACAGCGCGGCCACGCGGGCTCGCGCCGGCGCGGTCGATTCCATCCGGTCGAGGAACACGCCGAGCGTCGACACCCGCGTCGTGTTCAGCAGCTTCTGCGCAGTCGCGAGGTCGGTGTAGACGAGGCGCTTGTCGATCTCCGGCACGCCGGTCGAGAACACGCCCTTCACGCGCACGTCGAGCGCGTTCAGCGCGCCGTCGGTGGTGCTGGCCAGCAGCGTCAGGCTGCTGCCGGGCACGGCCTTCAGGCTGCGCGCGAGGCCGTCGCCGAGCATCACCTCGGCGCGGTCGGCGCCGGCGAGCACCTCGCCGGCGGTCATCGCGAGGAACGGGCCCTTCACCGCGAACTCGCCATCGGGATCGACGCCGCTGGCCACCATCACGGTCGACTTGTCGCCGTTGCTGACCAGGCCGCTGAACTCCACGCGCGGCAGCACCTGGCGCACCGCGCGGTCGGCCAGCAACTGTGCGCGCAGCGTGGCCGCGTCGTCGAGGCCGTGCTGCAGCGGCGTGTCTTCGTCGGTCGTGAACTGCGCCGGCCGGCCGACGACCAGGTGCCCGCTGCTGCGCGCCGCGGCCTGCGCCAGCGCGTGGTAGGTCGACAGCGCGAAGCCGCCGGCCAGCAGGATGGCCGCGGTGCCGAGCGCCGCGATGCCGATGGTGACCAGCGAGCGGCGGCGGTTGCGCAGCGTGTTCAGCCACGCGAAGCGGAGCCACTTCATTCGATCCTCCCGTCGCGCAGCGCCAGCGTGCGGTCGCAGCGGGTCGTGAGACGCGCATCGTGCGTCGCGATCACGAAAGCGGCGCCTTCGGCATGGCCGCGTTCGCGCATCAGCGCCAGCACCTGGTCGGCGGTGACCGAGTCGAGGCTCGCGGTCGGCTCGTCGGCGATCACCAGCCGAGGCCGCTTGACCAGCGCCCGCGCGATCGCGACCCGCTGCCGCTGCCCGCCCGACAGGGCATCGGGGCGGTGCGCGGCATGGTCCTGCAGGCCGACCGCGTGCAATTGCGCGGCGACCCGCTCGCGTCGCTCGGCCGCCGGCACGCCGGCGAGGAACAGCGGGTAGTCGACGTTCTCGGCCACCGTCATCACCGGCACCAGGTTGAAGCCCTGGAACACGAAGCCGAGCGCGTCGCGGCGCAGCAGCGTGCGCTGCACCTCGTCGAGCCCGGCGACGTCGCGGCCGTCGATCCGGATCTCGCCGCTGTCGGGGGTGTCGATCAGGCCGCACAGGTTCAGGACCGTGCTCTTGCCGCTGCCCGACGGGCCGGTCAGCGCGAGCAGCTCGCCGCGGACCACCGCGAGGTCGACGCCCTGCAGCGCCGGGATCACGTGCGACCCGAGGCGATACGTCTTGCGCACGCCGCGCAGCTCGACGACCGCATTCACGACGGCAAGCCCTGCAGCGCCGCCCGTGCCTGCTCGGCCTGCGGCGCGCCGCGCTGCACCACCTGCTCGTAGAAGCGGCGCGCATCGGCCACGCGGTTCTCCTTCGCGGCCTGCGCGCCGGCGCGCATCCACACCGTGGCCTGGAACGGCAGCGGCGCCTGCGCCAGCAGCGGGCTGGCGAGCACCTCGGCCAGCAGCGCGTTGCCGCGCGCGCCGCGGTGCATGAAGTCGGGCACCGCGAGGAAGGTGCTGGCCGCGACGAAGCGCGTCTCCAGGCTGGCCGGCGTGCCGTGCTGGCCGATCGCATCGTGCGCCGGCGTCAGCAGTGCCAGCGCCTTGTCGAGCATCGCCAGGCCGTCTTCGGCGAAGCTCATCTTCTTCCACGGCAGCATCGTCGTGCGGGCCTTCATCGCGATGGCCGCGCCGCTGTAGGCCATCAGCACCGGGCTCGTCGGCTCGGCCTGCTGCAGCTTGTCGAAGGCCTCGGCCGCGTCGTCGACGGCCGCCTTGTCGCCGGCCATGCCCTGGTTGAAGCGCTGGAACGCCGGCTGGAATTGCGTGTCGGGCGCGGCCTGGCTGGTGCCGATCGCCAGCGTGAGCGTGGCCAGGGCGAGTGCGCGTGGCATGAAGGAAGGGCTCATCGAAGTCTCCGGAGGGTGTCGATGCCGCCCATCGTCCGAGCCCTGGGCCACACACGCAGCCTCGCTGCGACGAAGCGGAACCGGCCGGCGCCAGACGCCGCAACAGTGGCGCGAGCGACGTTCCGTGGCCTAGAATCCACCCGCTTGTCGGGGTGCCGAGGATGCGAATCCAAGGCTGAGAGGGCTTCACCGCCCAACCCGTTGAACCTGATCGGGGTCATCCCCGCGTAGGAAACAGCACTCGGCCACCGGTCCCATCTGCTCAGGCAGGGCACGGTCTCCCAGGCAGGCACACCACCTCTGGAGACCGCATGGCCAAGCAAGCTTCCTCCGTCGACACCGACGAGCTCTCCCGCCGCATCACGCGCACGCCGTTCGCCGGCTCCCGCAAGGTCTACCTCGACGGCAGCCGCCCCGACCTGCGGGTGCCGTTCCGCGAGATCGCGCTGTCCGACACGCTGGTGCAGCAGCCGCAGGGCGAGCCGCTGCGCGAACCGAACCCGCCGCTGCGCGTCTACGACCCGTCGGGCCCGTACACCGATCCGCAGGCCGCGATCGACATCACCCGCGGCCTGCCGCCGCTGCGCCGCGCGTGGATTGCCGACCGCGCCGACACCGACGCGCTGCCGCAGATCAGCAGCGCCTACGGCCGCGGCCGGCTCGACGACCCGGCGCTGGCCGCGCTGCGCATGGCGAATCCGCCGCTGCCGCGCCGCGCGAAGCAAGGCGCCAACGTCTCGCAGATGCACTACGCGCGCCGCGGCCTCGTCACGCCGGAGATGGAGTTCATCGCGCTGCGCGAGAACCTGGTGAAGGCGCAGCTGCGCGAACGCCTCGCGACCGAGCGCCTGCCGCAGCGCGGCCATCCGTTCGGCGCCGCGCTCGCGCAGGACATCACGCCGGAGTTCGTGCGCGGCGAGGTGGCCCGCGGCCGCGCGGTGATCCCGTGCAACATCAACCACCCCGAGAGCGAGCCGATGGTGATCGGCCGCAACTTCCTGGTGAAGGTCAATGCCAACATCGGCAACTCGGCGGTGACCTCGGGCATCGAGGAAGAGGTCGACAAGCTGGTGTGGGCGATCCGCTGGGGCGCCGACACGGTGATGGACCTGTCGACCGGCGAGAACATCCACGAGACCCGCGAGTGGATCCTGCGCAACTCGCCGGTGCCCATCGGCACCGTGCCGATCTACCAGGCGCTCGAGAAGGTGAACGGCCGCGCCGAGGACCTCACCTGGGCGTTGTTCCGCGACACGCTCGTCGAGCAGGCCGAGCAGGGCGTCGACTACTTCACCATCCATGCCGGCGTGCGGCTCGCGCACGTGCCGCTCACCGCGAACCGCCTGACCGGCATCGTCTCGCGCGGCGGCTCGATCATGGCCAAGTGGTGCCTGTCGCACCACCGCGAGAGCTTCCTGTACGAGCACTTCGACGAGATCTGCGAGATCATGAAGGCGTACGACGTCTGCTTCTCGCTCGGCGACGGCCTGCGCCCCGGCTCGATCGCCGATGCGAACGACGACGCCCAGTTCGCCGAACTGGCCACGCTGGGCGAGCTGACGCAGGTGGCCTGGCGGCACGACGTGCAGGTGATGATCGAAGGCCCCGGCCACGTGCCGCTGCAGCTGGTGCAGGAGAACGTCGACAAGCAGCTCGCCGCCTGTGCCGAGGCGCCGTTCTACACGCTCGGGCCGCTGATCACCGACATCTCGCCCGGCTACGACCACATCGCGTCGGCGATGGGCGCGGCCAACATCGGCTGGTATGGCACCGCGATGCTCTGCTACGTGACGCCGAAGGAGCACCTCGGGCTGCCGAACCGCGACGACGTGAAGCAGGGCCTGATCGCCTACAAGATCGCCGCGCATGCGGCCGACCTGGCGAAGGGCTTTCCCGGCGCGCAGATGTGGGACAACGCGGTCTCGAAGGCGCGCTTCGAGTTCCGCTGGGAAGACCAGTTCCGCCTCGCGATCGATCCCGACACCGCGATGGCCTACCACGACGAGACGCTGCCGAAGGAGAACGCGAAGGTCGCGCACTTCTGCTCGATGTGCGGCCCGAAGTTTTGCTCGATGAAGATCAGCCAGGAGGTGCGGGCCTTCGCGCAGCGCGACGCTGCCGCGAAGCCCGTGATCGAGATCCGCCAGGCGATGGACGGCAAGGCCGAAGAGTTCCGCGCGCACGGCGGCGAGCTCTACCTCTGAGCATGGCCACCGACGACGAGGTGCTGATCGCCGGCGCGGGCCTCGCCGGCCGGCTGTGCGCCTGGCGCTATGCGCGCGCCGGCCGCCGGGTGCGGCTGTTCGATGCGGCACGGCGCGACGACACGCGTTCGGCCAGCGCGGTGGCGGCGGCGATGCTGTCGCCGCTGGCCGAGCTGGCGGTGGCCGATGCGCAGGTGCATGCGCTCGCGCAGCAGGCGATGGCGCTGTGGCCCGACTGGCTGCTCGCGCTGCAGGCCGACAGCGGCCGGCCGGTGTACTTCCGGCGCGCCGGCACGCTGGTCGTGGCGCATGCAGCAGACGGCGGCAGCCTCGACCATTTCGAGCGCGTGCTGCGGCACAAGCTGGCGCCCGCGGAGCAGCATGCGATCCAGCGGCTCGACGCGGCCGGCATCGCCGCGCACGAGCCGGCGCTCGACAGCCGCTTCGCCCGCGGCCTGCTGCTGGCCGGCGAGGGGCAGATCGCCAACGACGAGCTGCTCGCTGCCTTGGCGCGCGCGCTCGACCGCTTCCGGGTGCACTGGCACCAGGACGAGCCGGTGCAGCAGCTGCATGCCGGCGGGCTGCGCACCGCGCAGGGCGAGTTCCGCGCGCCGCTGGTGATCGACACCCGCGGCCTCGGTGCGCGCGCCGACTGGCCGGGGCTGCGCGGCGTGCGCGGCGAGATCCTCAGCGTCGAATGCGACGGCATCGCGCTGCAGCGGCCGGTGCGGCTGATGCACCCGCGCTACCAGCTGTACGTGGCGCCGCGGCCGAAGCAGCGCTTCATCGTCGGTGCCACCGAGCTCGAATCGGAAGATGCCGGCCCGCCCAGCCTGCGTTCGGTGCTGGAGCTGGGCAGCGCGCTGTACAGCCTGCACCCGGCCTTTGCCGAAGCGCGCGTGCTGCGCATCGACGCGGCACTGCGGCCGGCGCTCGACGACCACCGGCCGCAGCTGCGCCGGCACGGCGGCGTCTGGCAACTCAACGGGCTGTACCGCCACGGCTACCTGTGCGCGCCGGCGCTGGTCGACCAACTTCTCCAGGAGACGACGACGTGATGACCCCGACGATGACCGAGGTGTCGATGAATGGCCGCCTGCTGCAGACGCCGGCGGCGACGCTGGCCGAGCTGCTGCGGCAGCAAGGCTACGACGCGCAGGCCGCGATGGCCTGCGCGATCAACCGGCAGTTCGTGCCGCGTGCGCGTTGGCCGCTGCAGGCGCTGCAGGCCGGCGACCGCATCGACGTGATCGCACCGGTGACGGGAGGCTGACGATGACCCCCTGGACCCTCGCCGGCACGCCGCTCGCCAGCCGCCTGCTGCTCGGCACTGCGCACTACCCGTCGCCGCAGGTGCTGGCCGATGCGGTGCAGGCCAGCGGCACGCAGGTGCTGACGGTCGGCCTGCGCCGCCTGCAGCCGGAGCACGGCGGCGGCAATGCGTTCTGGCAGCGCGTGCGGGCGCTCGGCTGCCACGTGCTGCCGAACACCGCTGGCTGCCATGGCGCGCAGGAGGCGATCACGCTGGCGCAGATGGCACGCGAGCTGTTCGACACGCCGTGGATCAAGCTCGAGGTGATCGGTGACGACTACACGCTGCAGCCCGACCCGTTCGGCACGCTGGAGGCCGCGCGCGTGCTGGTGCGCGACGGCTTCCAGGTGCTCGCGTACACCACCGACGACCTGGTGCTCGCGCAGCGCCTGCACGAGGCCGGCTGCGCCGCGGTGATGCCTTGGGCCGCGCCGATCGGCACCGGCCGCGGGCCGCAGAACCCGTCGGCGTTGCAGACGCTGCGCTCGCGCTTGCCCGATGCGGTGCTGATCGTCGACGCCGGCCTCGGCCGGCCGTCGCATGCGGCGCAGGTGATGGAGATGGGCTTCGACGCGGTGCTGCTGAACACCGCGGTCGCGCAGGCCGGCGACCCGGTGCGCATGGCGCGCGCGTTCGCGCAGGCGGTCGATGCCGGTCGGCTGGCGTTCGAGGCCACGCCGATGGGCGAGCGGCAGACCGCGCAGGCGTCGACGCCGACGCTGGGCATGCCGTTCTGGCACCAGAGCTGAAAGGGGCGACGCGATGCGACCGTTGTTGACGATCGCCGGGCACGACCCGGTTCATGGGGCCGGCATCACCGCCGACCTGGCGACCTGGCAGGCGATGGGGCTGGCCGGCAGCAGCGTCGTGACCGCGCTGACGGTGCAGGACAGCCGCGGGCTGACCGCGCTGCAGCCGGCGCCCGCCGCGCTGGTGCGCGACGCGCTGCAGGCGCTGCTGCGCGATGGCGAGCCGGCGTCCATCAAGATCGGCATGCTGGGGTCGCTGGAGGTGCTGCGCGAGGTGCACGAGTTCGTCGCGGCGCGGCGCTGCCCGGTGGTGCTCGATCCGGTGCTCGGTGCGACCAACGGCCATGCCAGCCACGATGCCGACCGCACCGAGTGGCTGGTCGCGATGCGCGCGCTGGCGCGCGATGTCGACGTGGTCACGCCGAACCGGCCCGAGGCGCAGCAGCTGGGTGCGCTCGACGGCCCGGCCGCGGTGGTGCTGAAGGGCGGCCATGCCGACGGCGAGCTTGCGATCGACGAGGTGGTCGATGGCGGCCGGCGCGCGTGGCTGTCGACACCGCGCCTGGCCGGGTCGGCCCATGGCAGCGGCTGCGTGTTCTCGGCCGCGCTGGCCGGCGCGCTCGCGCAGGGCTGGGGGGTGTTCGATGCCGCCTGCGTCGCGAAGCTGCGGGTCACCGCCGGCCTGGCGCAGGCACGCGTTGTGGGCCCGGGGCGGCCGAACATGAATGCGGCTGCACTGGCCGACAGCTCGCACCTGCCGGCCTTCCGCTGGGCCGAGCGGCCGCGTGAGGGCGTGGCGACCCCGCTCCCGGCCTTCGCGCCGGTCAGCGGCCTGCTCGGCTTCTACGCGGTGCTGCCGGATGCCGACTGGATCGAGCGCGCGCTCGCGATGGGCGTGCGCACGCTGCAGCTGCGCCTGAAGGCCGGCAGCCTGCCGCCGGCCGAGCTGCACGCGCAGCTGCGCGCGGCGGTGCGGGCGGCGCGCGAGGTGCAGGGCGCGCAGCTCTTCATCAACGACCACTGGCGCGAGGCGCTGGCGCTGGGGGCCTACGGCGTGCACCTCGGGCAGGAGGATGTCGACACCGCCGACCTCGACGCGCTGCGGTCGGCCGGGCTGCGCCTGGGGCTCAGTTCGCACACGCCGCTGGAGATGTGCCGCGCGCATGCGCTGCGCCCGTCGTACATCGCGATCGGGCCGGTCTACCCGACGACGCTGAAGGCGATGGCCTACGAGCCGGTCGGGCTGCAGCGGCTGGCGCAATGGGCGTCGTGGCTGAAGCCGGGCTACCCGGTGGTCGCGATCGGCGGCATCAGCCTGGAGCGGGCGCCGCAGGTGGCTGCCTGCGGCGTCGATTCGATCGCGGTCGTCAGCGCGCTGACGCAGGCGGCGGACCCGCAGGCCGTGGCATCGGCGTTCATGCGCCTGTAGCCCGAATGCCGATCCGGGTCGGTGCGTCCGGGATCGGCCTGCGGGCTACGGCTTCGGCTCGGCGACGAACCCGATGCGGTTCAACCCTGCCTTCTGCACGACGCCGATCAGCTCGGCAACGCGGCCATACGGCACCGTGCGGTCCGCGCGCAGCTGCACTTCGGTGGCCGGGTTCTTCTGTGCCGCCTGCAGGACCTGCGCGGCAAACGCATCGGCCTCCACCGGCTGGTCGCCGACGAAAAGCCGCCCCTGCGCGTCGATCGACACCGCAATGAAATCCGGCGTCTCGCTCGGCGTCGCGGCCTCGGCACGCGGCAGGTCGAGCTTCAGGCTGGAGCTCATCAGCGGCGCGGTGATCATGAAGATGACCAGCAGCACCAGCATCACGTCGATCAGCGGCGTCATGTTGATGTCGCTCATCGGCGTCGGCCCGGCCGTGCGTTCGAGGCGACCGAAGGCCATCGCGGCGAACCCGTCAGGCCTGCGCGGCGACGGCGGCGTCGCGGCGGTGGTCGATCACCATTTCGCGCAGGTCGTGCGCGAAGCCTTCGAGCTCGGCCTCGCAGGCGCCGACGCGCTTGCCGAACACGTTGTAGGCGAGCACCGCGGGAATCGCGACCGCCAAGCCGGCGGCCGTCATCACCAGCGCTTCGCCGACCGGACCCGACACCTTCTCGATCGTGATCGAACCGCCGGCCGAGATGCTCAGCAGCGCGTGGTAGATGCCCCAGACCGTGCCGAACAGGCCGATGAACGGCGCAGTGCTGCCGATCGACGCCAGCAGCACCTGGCCGAACTGCAGTTGCGCGAGCACCGCGTGCAGCGCATCGCGCAAGCGCCGCGTGAGCTGGGATTCGAGCCGGCCGAGGCCTTCGAGCGTGCCGGCCGGCGGCGTCGCGATCGCGGCGTCGAGCAGCGGGCGCAGCACGGCTTCGCGGTCGAACGCGGCCAGTTGTTCGCGGCCGCTGTCGAGCGTCGGCGCGGCCCAGAAGGCCGGCACCGCGCGGGCGATGTCGAGCCGCGCGCGGCGCAGCAGCCAGCCTTTCCAGAAGATCAGCACCCAGGCGCTGACCGACATCAGCAGCAGCAGTGCGGCCACGCTGCGCGTGATCAGGTCGCCCTGCTGCCAGAAGTGCTCGACGCTCGTCATGCGGGCGTGGATGCGGTGCTCACAGGCCCAGCACGTCGTTCATCGAGAACAGCCCGCTCGATCGCGACGCGAGGAACCGGGCCGCCCGCAGGCTGCCCTGCGCGTAGGTGACGCGGCTCGAGCTCTTGTGGGTGATCTCGATGCGCTCGCCGGTGCCGGCGAACAGCACCGTGTGGTCGCCGACGATGTCGCCGCCGCGCATCGTCGCGAAACCGATCGTCGACGGGTCGCGTTCGCCGGTGACGCCTTCGCGGCCGTAGACCGCGCAATCCTTCAGGTTGCGGCCCAGCGCCTTCGCGACCACCTCGCCCATTGCCAGCGCGGTGCCGCTCGGCGCATCGACCTTGTGGCGGTGGTGGGCTTCGAGGATCTCGATGTCGTAGCCTTCGTTCAGCGCGCGTGCGGCCAGGTCGAGCAGCTTGAACGCGACGTTGACGCCGACGCTCATGTTCGGCGACATCATGATCGCGACGTGCCGGGCATGTTCGGCAATCGCGGCCTTCTGGCCGTCGCTGAAGCCGGTGGTGCCGATCACCGCCTTGACACCGAGTTCGCGGCACGCCGCCAGGTGCGCGAGCGTGCCGTCGGGGCGGGTGAAGTCGATCAGCACCTGCGCGTTGGCGAGGCCGGCGCGCAGGTCGTCGGTGATGGCGACGCCGCTGCTGCGGCCGAGCCACGCGGTGGCGTCGTGGCCCAGCGCGGGGGTGCCGGGGCGGTCGAGCGCGCCGGCGAGAACGCAGTCGTCGGCCGCGGCGACCGCTTCGATCAGCATGCGGCCCATCCGGCCGCTGGCGCCCGCGATCGCGATGCGCAATGGAGCCGCGCTGCTCATGAACGCTCGAGCGGCGGATAGGCGCGGACCGGGCCTTCGGGGGCCGACGCGGCAGGCTCGGGCGGCTTCGGCGGCACCGGCAGCGCCTTCAGCTGCTCGTCGGTCAGCGCGAGTGGCGGCGCATTGCGCGAGGTCTTGAAGGTGTCGATCGATTCGACGAATTCGCGTTCGCCGGGCAGCTCGGGGGCGTTGATGCTGACCATCTTGTCGCCGTCGAACAGCACGACGACGCTGCGCTGCTGCGGCTCGGCGCCCTGGCGCTTGATCGTGAAGACGTAGTCCCAGCGGTTCGCATGGAAGGTGTCGGTCAGCAGCGGCGAGCCGAGCACGTCGCGCACCTGGGCGCGGGTCTGGCCCGGCTTCACCAGGGCCACCTGCTCCTTGGTCAGCACGTTGCCCTGCACGACCTCGACGCGGTAGGGCGTGATCACGCCCAGGAAGTTGTCCGAGGATTGCAGCGAACTGCAGCCGGCGACGGACGCCGCGGCTGCCAGCGCCAGGAACGGGAAAGAACGCATGGTGATGTGCGTGCGCGCCGGGAGGCGGGCATCAACCTCGATATGATCCGACGATTCTAGCGGGTGGCCCCGGCTGCCCCGCCCTGCCGTGCCACCGAGAAGCGTCACCGAGATTTGCCATGTCCAACGCCGATGAACTCAAGAGCAGCGGCCTGAAGGCCACGCTGCCCCGCATCAAGATCCTGGACGTGTTCCAGAACACCTCGCAGCGGCACATGACCGCCGAGGACGTCTACAAGGCCTTGCTGGTCGAAGGGGCCGACATCGGACTGGCCACCGTGTACCGCGTGCTGATGCAGTTCGAGCAGGCCGGCATCCTGTCGCGCAACCACTTCGAGTCGGGCAAGGCGGTGTTCGAGCTGAACGAGGGCAAGCACCACGACCACCTGGTCTGCCTCGACTGCGGCAAGGTCGAGGAGTTCTACGACGCCGAGATCGAGAAGCGGCAGAAGAACGTCGCGCACTCGCGCGGCTTCGAGCTGCAGGACCATGCGCTGGCGCTGTACGCGGTGTGCACCAAGAAAAACTGCGAGAACAAGAAGTAACGCGCCGCGAACCCGGCGCTCGGTCAAGCAACGCCCCAGGATCCGGCTCCGCCGGGCCGAGGGGTGGCGCCCGACGGGGGCCGAGCCCGGACATGAACAGTCCTGAGGACTGTTCGCGCCTGGCGAGGGGCTGGGCCTCTGGCCCAGCGCGGCCTGCAAGGCAGGAGCGCAGCGACTGGGGGGGCTAATTGAAGTCCGGGTTCTGCATCGCGCGCTGGTGGCGCTCGATGAACTCTCGGTAGGTGTCGATGCCGCGCAGCTGAAGGATGGTGTTGCGCACCGCGGCTTCGACCAGCACCGCCAGGTTGCGCCCGGCGTCGACCGCGATCACCACCTTGCGCACCGGCACGTTGAGGATGTCCTCGTTCAGCGGCTCGTAGGGCAGGCGCTCGAAGTCGCGGTCCAGTGTCTCCTTGCGCACCAGGTGCACGATCAGCTTCAGCCGCATCTTCCGGCGCACTGCGGTCTCGCCGAAGATCGCCTTGATGTCGAGCAGGCCGATGCCGCGCACCTCCAGCAGGTTCAGCAGCAGTTCCGGGCAGCGGCCTTCGAGCGCTGTCTGCGAGATGCGGAACAGGTCGACCGCATCGTCGGCCACCAGCCCGTGGCCGCGCGAGATCAGCTCCAGCCCCAGCTCGCTCTTGCCGAGGCCCGATTCGCCGGTGAGCAGCACGCCGACGCCGAGGATGTCCATGAACACGCCGTGGCGCGTCGTGCGTTCGGCAAACAGCTGGCTCAGGTAGCCGCGCACCACGTCGATCACGTGGCCGGCCGATTCGTCGGTGACGAACAGCGGGATGTCGGCGCGGTCGCACAGCGCGACCAGCCGGTTCGGCGGGATCTGCTTGTCGGCGACGATCACCACCGGCGGCTCCAGCGTCACGATGCGCTGGATGCGGCGCTCCTGGTCTTCCGGCGACGCGTCCTGCAGGTACGCGACCTCCCGGCGGCCGACGATCTGCACGCGGTATGGGTGGATGTAGTTCAGGTAGCCGACCAGGTCGGCGGCCGATTGCGCGTTGCGCACCGCGGCCTCGTCGAAACGGCGTTCCGGGTGGGCGTGTCCGGCGATCCATTCCCAGCGCAGCGCCGGGCGGTGTTCCTCGAACAGCGCTTCCGCGCTGATGACCGACGGTTTCACGCGAAGGCCCCGGCGAGCCGGCTGTGCGAGGTCATGCGACCGACTTCAGCGGTTCCCAATTGGAGATCAACTCGTGGACGCGCGCCGCCGGGGCCTCGCTCTTCAGGCGCTCGCGCAGCTCGCGCTCGCTGAGCATCTCGGCGATCTCGGACAGGATCTCGAGGTGGCGTTGCGTGGCGGCTTCGGGCACCAGCAGGAAGACCAGCAGGCTGACCGGCTCGTCATCGGGGGCGTCGAACGGAATCGGCTGCTGCACGCGCACGACGGCGGCCAGTGGATTCTTCAGCCCCTTGATGCGGCCGTGCGGGATCGCGACGCCATGGCCCAGGCCGGTGGAACCAAGGCGTTCGCGGGCAAAGAGGTTGTCGGTGACGGTGGCGCGCGCGATGGCGTGCTGGTTCTCGAACAACAGGCCCGCATGCTCGAACGCACGCTTCTTGCTGGTGGCCTCCACGTCGATCAGGACGTTGGTCACGGGGAGAATGGCGGCGAGTCGGTTCATCGGCGGGTCACTTCTGGCCTCGGATGGAGGCATTCATTCGGCGATGTGCCGCGGCGGTATGCCGCGACAGTCTTAACGGGAAATTATAGAAACCGGGTTGACAGCACGGGGCCGGACTGCGTCGCCAGGAGCCAAATTCTGCACGCGGCGCTGCATTGCAGCAACGCGCCGGCGCCGTTTGCGCCGGATGTTGCACCAGGCGCGGGCCAAACCTTGCAGATTCCCTACCGGAAAACCAGGCGGCGCCTGAACGAAAAAGCGGCCCGCAGGCCGCTCGACGGTCGTTTCCGCGGGTGGCGGATTCACAAGGTCGCATCGATCCGCTTGGCAGCCACATGGTGGTGGTCCTGCAGCTTGTCCTTGTGGCGGCAAACCTGCCGGTCCAGCTTGTCCATCAGCTGGTCGATGGCCGCGTAGAGGTCTTCGTGGCAGTTCTCGACGAAGATGTCCTTGCCCTTCACATGCAGCGTGACTTCAGCCTTTTGCCTGCGTTCCTTCTCCTTCAGCTTCTCGACGGATAGCAGCACGTTGATGTCCACCACCTGGTCAAAATGGCGCGTGATCCGGTCCAGCTTGGTAAGCACGTACTCTCTCAGGGCCGGTGTCACCTCAAGGTGATGTCCGCTGATCGTCAAGTTCATGAGATCTCCTTTCGCAGGGGTGGGGGGAAGCTGGGGGAGGGGGTCGCCGTGAACGGCCGGGGCGATGCGTGAGGAGGTGGTGGACCGGGAGGTCGTTGAAACCAGTGTGCACCCGGACGTAGGGTGTGACAAGCAAAAGACACCCGCATGACTGCGGTATCGGGCCCTCGCACTGGACGGCACGGCGAAGGCGTGAGAAGGTCCACGTTTTCAGCGATGTGATAATCCCGCGTTGACCTGAACGTCTGCCGGAGCCCTTGCATGCTGAATGTGTTCACGCTGGTCAACGGCCGGCTGTTTCAGGAAGAAATCGCGAGCGCCGACACGCTGGCCCACGTGACGCCGGTGTGGGTCGACCTCGAAGCGCCGACCCCCGAGGAAAAGAGCTGGATCGCCGAGCATTTCGGCGTGACCATCCCCGAGGACGTGGTCGACGACGACCTGGAAGAATCGGCCCGCTTCTACGAAGAAGACAACGGCGAGCTGCACATCCGCTCCGACTTCCTGATCGATGACGACGAAACCCCGCGCAACGTGCGGGTCGCCTTCATCCTGCACAACAAGGTGCTGTTCTCGATCCACGGCGAAGACCTGCCGGTGTTCCGGTTGCTGCGCCTGCGGGCGCGCCGCATCCCGGCGCTGATCGAGGACGCGAAGGACGTGCTGCTGAAGCTCTACGACGCCGATGCCGAGTACAGCGCCGATGCGCTCGAGGGCATCTACGACAGCCTGGAGGCGGTCGGCGCGCGCGTGCTGAAGAAGGAGATCACCGACAGCGACGCCGCGCTGGTGCTGGCCGCGATCGCGCGCGAGGAGGACCTGAACGGCCGCATCCGCCGCAACGTGATGGACACTCGCCGCGCGGTCAGCTTCATGATGCGCAGCCGCATGCTGAACGCCGAGCAGTTCGAGGAGTCGCGCCAGATCCTGCGCGACATCGACTCGCTGGACAGCCACACCGCGTTCCTGTTCGACAAGATCAACTTCCTGATGGACGCGACGGTCGGCTTCATCAACATCAACCAGAACAAGATCATCAAGCTGTTCTCGGTCGCCAGCGTCGCGCTGCTGCCGCCGACGCTGATCGCCAGCATCTACGGCATGAACTTCAAGATGATGCCGGAGCTGGACTGGTCGCTCGGCTACCCGTATGCGCTGGTGCTGATGCTGCTCAGCGTGGTCGCGCCGTTCTGGTACTTCCGCCGCAAGGGCTGGCTCTGATGACGCCCACCCCCGAGACGCTGCGCGTCTCCCCCTCAAGGGGGCGCGCCCGGTGGACCGGCGGAGCCGGCTCCACGGGCGCCGCTTGATCATGCCGATCAGGCTTCCCGCTTCAGCGTGAATTGCATGACGCCGGTGTTGCCGGTCTCGAAGGCCGCCTCGCAGTACGCGAGGTAGAACTCCCAGGTGCGCATGAAGCGGGTGTCGAAGCCGAGGCGGCGCACGCGCGCGTCCTCGGCCGCGAAGCGCTCGCGCCAGCGGCGCAGCGTCTCGGCATAGTCCTCGCCGAACGACAGCTCGTTGACCACCTTCAGCCCGGCGCGCGCGGCCGCAGCGCGGAAGGCCTGCGGGCTCGGCAGCAGGCCGCCGGGGAAGATGTACTGCTGGATGAAATCGGTCGAGCGCACATAGCGATCGAACAGGTCGTCGCGGATCGTGATGCTCTGGATGCAGGCCCGGCCGCCCGGTTTCAGCTGGCGGCGCAGCATCTCGAAGAAGCCCGGCCAGTAGTCGCGGCCGACCGCCTCGAACATCTCGATCGACACGACGGCGTCGAACGGGCCATCGTCGATGTCGCGGTAATCCTGGTAGCGCAGCTCGCCCGGCAGGCCGGCATCCTTCAGCCGGCGCTGCGCCCAGGCGAGCTGCTCGGCCGACAGCGTCACGCCGGTGACCTGCGCGCTGAACTCGCGCGCCGCGCATTCGGCGAGCGCGCCCCAGCCGCAGCCGACCTCCAGCACCCGGTCGCCGGGCCGCACACCGCATTCGACGAGCGTGCGCCGCATCTTGGCCGCCTGCGCCGCGGGCAGGTCCTGCGTGCGGTTGCCGTCGAACCAGGCGGCGGAGTAGTTCATCGTCGGGTCGAGCCACAGCCGGTAGAACGCGTTGCCGAGGTCGTAGTGCGCATGGATGTTCTTCTTGCTGCCGCGTCGCGAGTTGCGGTTGAACAGGTGGCGCGCCCGGTACAGCAGCGCGCCCCACCAGCGGCCGTAGACCACCGCCTCCATCTCGTCGCGGTTCGCGATGAACAGCTTCAGCAGCGTCGCGAGGTCCGGCGTGCTCCAGTCGCCGGCGATGAAGCTTTCGGCAAAGCCGATGTCGCCGGATCTGAGCGCCGCCGTCGCGGCATTCCAGTTGCGCAGCCGCAGCGCCGCGCGCCATTCACCGTCGTGGCCGACATGCAGTTGTTGGCCGCTGGGCAGCTGGATGTCGAGCGTGCCGTGACGCAGGCGTTCGAGCAGGTGCAGCACCGGGCGAGCGGCCATCGGCACGGTGTCGGGCAGGGTCCGGAGTGCGAAGCTGGTGGAGGATCGAAACGGCATGGGGGGGCTTGGACAACAGGGGGTCAGCGGGTGATGAACCGCGCCGGCGGCGCCGGCTTGCGCACGAAGGGCACGCGCTTGCAGAGCAGCTTCAGCGCCTGCCAGTGGATGCGCGCGACGACGGCCAGCGTCATCAGCGGCATGCCGAAGAAGGCGGCGCGCGCGCTGCAGGCCGTCAGCGGGGCGAGCGTGCCCGAGACGCTGGTGCGGATCAGCGGGCCGTCGTTGTCGTCATGGTCGATGCGGGCGATGGTTCTCATCGGAGAGTTCATACGCGAATCGGCGGCCGGCGGATGCACGCCGCTCAGCATGAAGCGAAAGCGGTAGCGCCCGCGTGGCTCGCAGAACGGCGAGACGTGGAACACCTTGTCGGCCGTCAGCTCGCGGCCCCACGCGAGCGTCGGTCCCTGCAGCAGGTAGCAGTGCCGCTCGTCGAAGGTGTTGTTGACCTCGACGACGATCGCGCCGAGCGCCCCATCGGCGCGGTGGCAGTACCAGAAGCTGACCGGCTTGAAAGTGTGGCCGAGCACCCGCGGCAGGCAGTGCAGCCAGACCTCGCCGCGGGTTTCGTCGTGCAGGCCCTCGGCGGCCAGCAATTCGTCGAGCCAGGCCAGGCAGTCGTCGCGGCCGTCGCCATGGTCGCGGTCGCTGAAGCTGACAAGCCCGAAGCGGTTGCGGTGCAATGCCGGCGACGGCTGCGCGCGCAGGCTGCGCAGCGGCAGCATCAGGAACCAGCTGCGGTAGGCGAAGCGGTTGACCACCGGCCGCAGGCGCGCATGCCGGACTTGGCCGGTGCCGATCAGCGGCTGCGCGGGTGCCGTCACGCGGCGACACCCTGCTCCGCGGCGGCCCACCGTTGGCGCAGGCCGTCGACGACCGCGAGGCCCGACATCAACCCGTCTTCATGGAAGCCGTAGCGCGTCCACGCGCCGCAGAACCAGGTGTGGGCCTGGCCCTGCAGCGTCGGCAGGCGCCGCTGCGCGTCGATCGCGGCCAGGTCGAACACCGGATGGGCGTAGTCGAATTCGCCATGCACCCGGTCGGCCGCCGGCTCGCGCACCGGGTTCAGTGAGACGATCACCGGCTCGCGAAACGGCAGCGGCTGCAGGCGGTTGATCAGGTAGTGCAGGCAGACCGTCGCCTGCTCGCGCGGCAGCTCGGCCGCGCGCTCGTAGTTCCAGGCCGCCCACGCGCGGTGCAGCTGCGGCAGTTGCCGCGTGTCGGTGTGCAGCACTGCGCGGTTGCGCTGGTAGCGGATCGCGCCGAGCAGCGCGCGTTCGGCCGGCGTCGCGTCGTCGAGCAGCGCGAGCGACTGGTCGCTGTGGCAGGCCAGCACCAGCTCGTCGAAGCGCTCGCTGCCGGCATCGGTGCGCACCATCACGCCGGCGCTGCCATGCCCCGGCGGCAGGCGCCGCACGCCGCGCACCGGCGCATTGAGCCGCGCGTCGGCGAGGCGCGGCAGCATCTTCT
Organism: Rhizobacter sp. SG703; assembly: GCF_012275445.1. Classification (GTDB taxonomy): domain Bacteria; phylum Pseudomonadota; class Gammaproteobacteria; order Burkholderiales; family Burkholderiaceae_C; genus Rhizobacter. The sequence continues at coordinate 336,746 of NZ_JAAZQK010000008.1, forward strand.
CGACATAGCGGCGCGCCCCGCCGACCACGGTGAACCAGCACGGCCGATCCGCCACCTGCAGCAGCCCGTGGTTGTGGCAGAAGCGGATCATCGTCGCCATCGGAAAGCGCAGCATCTGCTCGGTCGGGCACGACCAGATGCTGCCGATCATCGGCAGGAAGTAGCCGTCGCGGAACATCGCCGAGAAGCGCTGCGCGTCGAGGAAGTCGCCGATCGACTGCTGCATCTGCCCGTCATCGCCCCGTTCGGCGATGCGGGTGGCCACGCGGTTGAAACGCAGCACCTCGGCCAGCATGCCGAGGAAGCGCGGGCGCAGCAGGTTGCGGCGCTGCGCGAACACGCTGTTCAGGTCGCTGCCGCTCCATTCGAGGCCGGTCGACGGCGCCTGCACCGAGAACGACATCTCGGTCGCAGTGGTCGCGACGCCGAGTTCGGCGAACAGTGCGATCAGCCGCGGGTAGGTGCGTTCGTTGAAGACGAGGAAACCGGTGTCGACGCCGTGCGTGACGCCGTTGAGTGTCAGATCGACGGTGTGCGTGTGCCCGCCGAAATACGGGCCGGCTTCGAACAGCGTGACCCGGGCTTCATCGGCCAGCCGCCAAGCCACCGAGAGGCCCGCGATGCCCGAGCCGACGACGGCGATGCGTCGCATGGCGGCTCAGGCCCGGTCGGCCGGGGCGCACAGGCCCGGGCCGGGAATAAAAACCGCTGCACAGCGCCCCGCGGCGAAGGAGGGAGGGAGGAGGGAGGAGGAGAACCGCCCCGGGATTTCAGCCTGCTGGGCAGGCCGGCTGTGCAACGCAAGAACAGGATCCAAACACGTGCCGCTGGCCGAGGCCCCGGCACGTCTCAGGTGGGGTGAGACGCCCAGTGTCCATTCGAGTTCCGTTGTCTTCTGAAAAAAAACATGTCCCGATGTGACCCGCCGCCGGGCGTGGGCGCGACCGGCGACATCGACGCGCAGGGTCGGCCGCATCACCGCGCGCCCAGCTGGCGTTCGATCTCGCGCACGAAGGCCGGGTCGTCCGGCTCGATGGTGCTGGCGAAGCTCTGCACCGCGCTGCCGTCGCGCGAGACCACGTACTTGTGGAAGTTCCACTTCGGCGCGGCGCCGGTGCGCCTGCGCAGTTCCACGTACAGCGGATCGACCAGGGCGCCCGCAGACTCGGCCACGCGGGTCTTCGTGAACATCGGAAATTTCACGCCGAAGGTGTTTTCGCAGAAGTCGGCAATGTCCTTGCTTGAGCCCGGCTCCTGCGCGCCGAAATCATTGGATGGAAAGCCGAGCACGACCAGGCCGCGGTCGCGGTAGCGCTGGTACAGCGCTTCCAGGCCTTTGTATTGGGGCGTGAAGCCGCAGAAACTCGCGGTGTTGACGATCACGACGACCTGGCCGGCGTACTGGCACAGGTTCTGCGGCTTTTCGTCTTGCAGTCGCAGCGCTTGTCGGTCCAGCAGGGCCGGGCAGGCCGGGGCGGCCGAAGCCGCGGTGGGGACCAGCACGGCGCCCGCCAGCAGGGCCCACGCCAGCGCGAGGAGGGGTCGGAAGTGTGTCATGCAGTCAGTTTGTCCAGGTCAGGATGGGTGTCGATGCTCACGAATCGCTCAATGTTGTCGATATTGTCCATGTTTGTCCTGGACAATGTGAATCCGCTCGGCAGGCTTGTCAACCCGATCACGACGCGATGAAACCCCCCACCTTGTCGATTGCTGCCGTCGAGCGCGACACCGGGCTCAGCAAGGACACCTTGCGCGTCTGGGAGCGCCGCTACGGCTTTCCGCTGCCACAGCGCGATGCCCAGGGCGAGCGCTCGTACCCGCTCGACCAGGTCGAGAAGCTGCGCATCGTGCGCCGGTTGATGGATGGCGGGCACCGGCCCGGCCGCGTCGTCGGCATGCCGATCGACGAGTTGCGCCGGCTCAGCGAGAGCAGCCCTGAACCGGTGCGCACCGGTGGCGGTGCGGAGCCGCCCGCCGGGGCGGTGGCGCCTGCGTTGATCCAGTACCTCGAACTCGTTCGTGCTCATGACCTGGTGGCGCTGCGACGCCTGCTGACGCAGGCCCAGCTGAGCCTGGGCCTGAGCCGCTTCGTCGTTGAAGTGGTGGTTCCCCTCAATACGCTGGTCGGCGACGCCTGGATGCGTGGCCAGCTGGAAATCTTCGAGGAGCACGCCTGCTCCGAGGTGCTGCACGGCGTGATGCGCCAGGCGCTGTACCTGCTGCCGCAGCCGCCGGCCGACGCGCGACCGAACGTGTTGCTGACCACCTTTCCCGGCGAGCCGCACGGGCTCGGCCTGCTGCTGGCCGAGGTGCTGCTCGCACTGGACGGTGCGCATTGCACCTCGCTCGGCCTGCAGACGCCGCTGTGGGACACGGTGCTGGCGGCGCAGGCCTTCGAGGCCGACGTCGTCGTGCTCGCCTTCAGCGGCGCCACCAACCCGCAGCAGGTCACCGACAGCCTGGTCGAGTTGCGCGCGAAGCTGCCGGCAGCGGTCGAGGTGTGGGTGGGCGGCGCGGCACCGGTGCTGCACCGGCGCACGCCGGCCGGCATCACCGCGCTGGCCACGCTGGGCGATCTGCAGGGGGCGTTGCAGCGCTGGCGGGGCCGTTGACGGCGGTGCGACAGCGCCGATAACCCTTCCCGGCCACTCCTGTGTGACGGGAGTGTCACGATGGCGCGTCTAAAATGCCGCCGGACTTCCACAGGCCCTATCCATGCTTTACCCCGAACTGTTCAAGCAACTCGAGGCTGTCCGATGGAACATGGACACCGACATCCCCTGGGATGAGTTCGATGGCAGCAGGCTCACCGAAGAGCAGGCCCAGACCATCAAGATGAATGCGATCACCGAGTGGGCGGCGCTGCCGGCCACCGAGATGTTCCTGCGAGACAACCGCGATGACAGCGATTTCTCGGCATTCATGAGCGTGTGGTTCTTCGAAGAGCAGAAGCACTCGCTGGTGCTGATGGAGTACCTGCGCCGCTTCCGGCCCGACCTGGTGCCGAGCGAAGAGGAACTGCATGCGGTGCGCTTCGAATTCGACCCGGCGCCGGCACTCGAGACGCTGATGCTGCACTTCTGCGGCGAGATCCGGCTGAACCACTGGTACCGCCGTGCCGCCGAATGGCACAGCGAGCCGGTGATCAAGGCCATCTACGAGACGCTCGCGCGCGACGAGGCCCGCCACGGCGGCGCCTACCTGCGCTACATGAAGCGCGCGATGCAGAAATTCGGCGACGAGGCGCGCGCCGCGTTCGCGAAGGTCGGCGTGCTGATGGCGAGCGCCCGCCGCACCGCGCAGGCGCTGCACCCGACCAACCTGCATGTGAACGTCAAGCTGTTCCCGCGCGACACCATCCAGAGCCGCCTGCCGAACCCCGAATGGCTGGAGCAGTGGCTGGACCGCCAGATCCAGTTCGATGCGGTCTGGGAGAACAAGGTCGTCGAACGCATCCTGCACAACATGAGCCTGCTGATGGAACGCAGCTTTGCGAGCGTGCAGGAGCTGAACCGCTTCCGCAAGGAGATGACGGCCGCGCTGGCCGCCGCCACGAAGGGCAGTTCCGGCGCGCAGCCGGCCTGATGTCGTTCCTCGACAAGCTCTGCCCGCGCGAGCAGCTCGCCGCGCGGCTGGCCGTGCTGCCGCGTCCGCTGGTCTTCACCAACGGCGTGTTCGACATCCTGCACCGCGGCCACGTCAGCTACCTCGCGCAGGCGCGCGCGCTGGGCGGCAGCCTGGTGATCGGGCTGAACAGCGATGCGTCCGCTCGCCTGCTCGGCAAGGGCCCCGACCGGCCGCTGAACGCCGAGACCGACCGCGCCTGCGTGCTGGCCGCGCTGGAGAGCGTCAGCCTGGTGACGCTGTTCGACGAGAAGACGCCGGTCGCGCTGCTCGGCGAGGTGCATGCCGACCTGTACGTGAAGGGCGGCGACTACGACATGGAGACACTGGACGAGACGCGGCTCGTGCGCAGCTGGGGCGGCCAGGCGCTGGCGATCCCGTTCGTCGACGGCTATTCGACGACGGCGTTGGTGAAACGCATCCGCAGCTGATCCGGGATCAACGCGCCGCGCGGTTCACCAACGCAATGCCGATCGCGACACCGGCCAGTGCCACCACCAACCGCGCGGTGATCGGCTCGCCGAGCAGCAGCAAGCCCAGCAGCAACCCGAACACCGGCGTCAGCAGCGTGAACGCCGCGAGCCGCGTCGCCGGGTAGTGGCGGACCAGCCAGAACCACATCAGGTAGCTGGCCGACGTGACGACCACCACCTGGAACGCCAGCGAGCTCCAGGCCATCACCGACAGCGCTCGCGGCAGCGGCTGGCCGCTGGCGAGCGCTGCCAGTGCGAGCAGCACGCCCGACACGCCGAGCTGGTACAGCAGCGTCTTCTCGGCCGACGCGCCCGACAGCGTCGTGCCGCGGATCGCCAGCGTGGTCGCGCCCCACAGCACGCCGGCGGTCACGCCGAGCGCGTCGCCGATCCACTGGTGCGCGCCGACCGCCGGCTGCGAGAAGCCTTCGGCAAAGGCCCATGCGACACCGGCGAACGCCGCCACCAGCCCGCCGATCTGGGACCCCGACAGGCGCTCCGACTTCGCGATGAATGGCATGCCGAGCGCGACGACGAACGGCGAGAGGTAGATGAACACCACCATGCGCGACGCGCTGGTGAACTGCAGCCCGAGGAAGATGCAGACGAACTCGGCCGCGAACAGCGTGCCGGCCAGCAGTCCGCCGGGGAGCGTGCCGTCGCGTTCGAAGAGCCGGATGCCGCGCCAGCGCGACCATGCGAACACCAGCAACGCACCGCCCAGCGAGCGCAGTGCCGCCTGCTGCAGCGGCGCCACCTCGGGCAGCGCCGCCTTCGCGGCGACCTGGTTCAGCCCCCACAGGAAGCACAGGCCGATCAGCGAGGTGACGGCCAGGGAGTCGAGCGCGCTCTTGCGTTCAGTCATCGAGTTCGGTTCGGGAGAGAAGACGTTGCAGGCCCACCGCGACCAGCGCGCAACCGATGCCGACGACCAGCCCGCAGGCATGCGCGATCGGTGCGACGCCGATGTCCCAGCCGGCCGTGTGCTGTACCGGCCCGAGCCACGGCGATTCGCTGAACACCTTGATGCCGAGGCCCGCGAGGACCGCGGCACCGATCAGCCGCCCGGAGCGTTGCGTCAACAGGTGCACCGCGACGATGGCCACCGCCGCATGCAGCACGCCCGACAACCCGCCGTAGTGGCGCAATGCCGGCTGCAGCAGCAAGGCCAGGTGCGTCAGCGGCCATGCCGCGAACCATGCCGCGCTCATCGGCCACGGCACGCGTGCCGACACGCCGAACGCCGCGACCAGCAGCAGCCCCAGCAGGTTGGCGCCCAGGTGCAGCAGGCTGAAGTGCACGAACAGCGCCGTCCACCAGCGCCACGGTTCGGCGGCCGCCAGGCCGGGCTGCCAGTCGAGCACGGCCTTCGGCACCGCCTGCGCCGCGAGCGTCGCGAGGAAGATCGAGGCGGACAGCAGGCCCCACGCCCGGCCGGGCTGACGCAATGCAGGGCGAAGCTGGGTGGTCAAGCGCCGGCCGACGCGGGGAACACCACCGCCCACAGCGCGAGCACCGCATCGCGGTGCGCGGCCAGCGGCGCCGGCTCGAACTGGGTCGGCTGTTCGTCGAGCCGCGCCCGGTGCTGCGCGCGGCGCAGCTCGCGATAGGCATCGGCGGCGGCGGCGCCGACACCGGCCGGCAGCAGCCCGCACACCTCGGCGCGCTGCAGCAGCGCGATGTTGCCGACGTTGTCGAGCAGCTCGGGGTGCTGAGCGCCGTGGGCCAGCACCAGCGTCTGCACCGCGAATTCGGCGTCCATCATGCCGCCGGCGCTGTGCTTCACGTCGAACAGCCCGGCGCGCACCGGATGGGCGCCGCGCACCTTCTCGCGCATCGCCTGCACCTCGGTGCGCAGCGCCGCCGGATCGCGTTCGGCGCACAGCACCGCGCGGCGCACCGCCTCGAAGCGCGGCGCCAGTTCGGCATCGCCGGCGCAGAAGCGCGCCCGCGTCACGGCCTGGTGCTCCCAGGTCCAGGCGGTGTTGCTGCCGCGGCCGCGCTGGTAGTTCTCGAACGACGCGAGCGACGTGACGAGCAGGCCCGAGCTGCCGTTCGGCCGCAGCGCGGTGTCGATGTCGAACAGCTCGCCGGCCGCAGTGCGCAGCGTGAGCCAGGTGATCAGCTTGCGCACGAAGGCGGCGTAGACCTCGGCTGCATGGTCGGTGTCGGCCTCGTTGCCGTCGTCGTAGAGGAACACCACGTCGAGGTCGCTGCCGTAGCCGAGTTCCTTGCCGCCGAGCTTGCCGTAGGCGATCACCGCGAAGCGCGGCGTTGGCCGGTGGCGCTGCTTCAGGTGGCCCCAGGCCCAGTTCAGCGCGCACTGCAGCGTCGCATCGGCCAGCGCCGACAGGTCGTCGGCCACCTGCTCGACGGTGATGTGGCCCTCGACGTCGCGCACCAGCGTGCGGAACACCTCGGCATGGTGGGCGCGGCGCAGCGTGTCGAGCAGCGATTCTTCGTCGGCCTGGCCGGAGCGCTCCCAGGCTTCGTGGCGCGCCTCCAGGTCGGCGATGAACTCGGCGGCGTCGAAGCGGCTGTGCAGCAGGCGTTCGTCGGCGAGTTCGTCGATCACGCCCGGGTGCTGCATCAGGTAGCGCATCGGCCAGCGCGCGAGGCCCAGCAGGCGCAGCAGCCGGTTGTGCACCTCGGGCCGCTCGACCAGCAGCGCGAGGTAGCTCTCGCGGCGCAGCAGCGGCTCGACCCAGTCGACGAAGCGCGCCGCGGCGTCGAGCGTGCAGCGCCGGTCGCCGACCGCCTCGACGGTGCGCGTGATCAGCCGCGCCAGCCGCACCTTGCTGTCGTCGCGCAGCGCACGGATCTTCGGCTGGCCGCACCAGCTGCGCACGCGCGATGCAATCTCGGGCGGCAGCTTCTCGATGAACTCGTCGCTGTCGACCGGCTGCGGCGGCGGCCCGCAGGTCTTGCAACTGCCGGCCTTCTTGCCGGGCGGGCAGGCGGCGGGCGCCTGGCCGTCGTGCAGCAGCGCGTCGAATTCGAGCGCGACCATCTCGCGCGCCGCGCCCAGCAGCTCGAGCAGTTCGCACGAGACCTTGCCGCAGTGCAGGCCCATGCTGCGCGCGATCCAGTTCAGGTCCTCGTCGGCGGTCGGCAGCAGGTGGGTCTGCTGGTCGTCGAGGAACTGGATGCGGTGCTCGATGCGGCGCAGGAAGGTGTAGGCCTCGGCCAGCCGCTCGGCGCTGGCCGGCTTCATCAGCCCGCCGGCGGTCAGCTTGGCGAGGGCCTTCAGCGTCGAGCGGGTGCGGATCTCGGGGAACTGCCCGCCGCGCACCACCAGCAGCAGCTGCACGATGAACTCGATCTCGCGGATGCCGCCGCGCGACAGCTTGACGTCGTTCGCGCGTTCCGGGCGGCCGGCGGCACGGCGCTGGGCCTCGTCGCGCACCTTGCGGTGCAGCTGGCGCAGGCCTTCGAACACGCCGTAGTCGAGGTACTTGCGGTAGACGAAGCTGGTCACGGTGGAGCGCAGCGCCAGCGCGCGGCCGTTGCGCACGCTCTCGCGCGGCGCGACGACGCGGCTCTTCAGCCACGCGAAGCGCTCCCACTCGCGGCCCTGCACCAGGAAGTACTCCTCCAGCATCGCGAGGCTGACGACCGGCGGCCCCGAGTTGCCGTTCGGCCGCAGCGCGAGGTCGACGCGGAACACGAAGCCGTCGTCGGTGGTGTCGCCGATCAGCGCGTACAGGCTGCGCGCGAGCTGCGAGAAGTATTCGTGCGCGGTGACCTGCTGCGGCCCGGTCGTCTCGCCGTCTTCTTCGTAGACGTAGACCAGGTCGATGTCGGACGAGACGTTCAGCTCGCGCGCGCCGAGCTTGCCCATGCCGACGACCCAGAAGTCGATGCGCCGGCCGTCGGCGTTCAGTGGTGCGCCGAAGCGCAGGTCCTGCTCGCGCTGCGCCTGCGCGATCGCGCGGTCGAGCGTGGTCTCGGCGAGCTCGGTCATCGAGCGGGTGATGTCCTCCATCGGCGCGGCCTGCTCGATGTCGAGCACTGCCAGGCGTTCGAGCACCAGGTGGCGGGCCACGCGCAACGCGCTCGGCAGCGTGCGCTCGGTGGCCAGCAGCGCGTCGATCAGCGCCTCGATCGGTTCGCGAGTCGGCAACCCTGGCGCCAGCAGCGACAGCTCGGCGCCAAAGCGGCGGCGAATCCGCTGCACGAAGCGGCTGTGCTCGGCGAGTGCCGGGCCGGGCGTCGGCGGCGCGGCCGTGGCGGCGGGCTCGCCGAGGGTGGAGGACTCGAGATCCATGAGACGTTGATGCCCGTGTCAAGGAAGGCGGTCGGATTCTGCCCCAGGCGCAATTCCTGTGACGGGCGAAGGCCCGGAGTCCGACGTAAGCTCGGCCGCACAGGCCCTCACCGCGTGAGGAAGGCCACACTCTGCAGGGAAATCCCGATGCTGATCGCCGCGCTTCAAACCGTCTCGACGCCCCGCGTCGACGAGAACCTGGACCATGCCCGCCGGCTGATCGCGCAGGCCGCCGAGGCCGGCGCCAGGCTGGTCGGGCTGCCTGAGTACTTCTGCCTGATGGGGCTCACCGACCGCGACAAGCTCGCGGCGGCCGAGCGGCCGGGCGACGGGCCGATCCAGGCGATGCTGGCCGACGCGGCGCGCCGCCACGGCGTGTGGATCATCGGCGGGACCTTGCCGATGCGGATCGCCACGGGCACGGGCCTCGACACGGGCCTTCCCGACCGCGTGCTGAACGCCAGCTGCGTGTTCGCCCCCGACGGCACGCTGGCGGCGCGCTACGACAAGATGCACCTGTTCCGCTACGACAACGGCCGCGAGAACTTCGACGAGGGCCGCGTGCTGCAGGCCGGCAGCGAGCCGGTGACCTTCGACGCCGACGGCCTGCGCGTCGGCCTGAGCATCTGCTACGACCTGCGGTTCCCGGAGCTGTACCGCGCGATGATGTCGCCGCCCTGCGACCTGCTGGCGGTGCCGGCGGCCTTCACGCACACCACCGGCCGCGCGCACTGGGAACTGCTGCTGCGGGCGCGCGCGGTCGAGAACCAGTGCTACGTGATCGCACCGGCGCAGGGCGGGCTGCACGAGAACGGCCGACGCACCTTCGGCCACAGCCTGGTCGTCGACCCGTGGGGCGAGGTGCTCGCGATGCGCGAGGAAGGCGAAGGCGTCGTGCTGGCGACGCTGGACCCGGCGCGCATCGCGCAGGTGCGGATGCAGTTGCCGGCATTGACGCACCGGCAGCCGCGCTGGATGTAGGCGGGATGCGGCGCAGCGCAATCCGGGACCGTCCGGGTGTTCACCGGCCTCCCGCAGCGCCACCATCGCACGATGACGGATTCCCAGATCATCGTCCTCGCGACCCCGCTCTTCCTGCTGCTGATCGCGGTCGAGTTCGCGGTCGGCCTCGCGCGGCGCCGCAACACCTACGTGACCGCCGATACGCTGAACAGCATCGGCCTGGGCATCATGAGCCAGGTGCTGAACGTGTTCAGCAAGCTGCTGATGGTCGGTGTCTACGCGCTCGCATTCGAGATGCTCGCGCCGCACCCGTTGCCGCAGGACGCCGCCTGGGTCTGGGTCGTCGGCCTGCTGGTGTACGACTTCTGCTACTACTGGCACCACCGGCTCGGCCACACGGTGGCGGTGCTGTGGGCCGCGCATGCGGTGCACCACCAGAGCGAGGAATACAACCTGTCGACCGCGCTGCGCCAGACCAGCACCGGCTGGCTGTTCGGCTGGATCTTCTACCTGCCGATGGCGGTGGCCGGCTTTCCGCCGCTGGTGTTCGGCGTCGTCGCGCTGGTCGACCTGCTCTACCAGTACTGGGTGCACACCCAGCAGATCGGCCGGCTCGGCTGGTTCGACCGCTGGTTCTGCGCGCCCAGCAACCACCGGGTGCACCATGCCGTCAACGACAAGTACCTCGACAAGAACTACGGCGGCATCCTGATCGTCTGGGACCGGCTGTTCGGCAGCTTCATCGAGGAAGACGATGCCGAGCCCTGCGTCTACGGCACGCGCACGCCGCTGTCGAGCTGGAACCCGCTGTGGGCCAACCTGCACGTCTACCGCGACATCGCCGAGGACGCCTGGCACGCGCGGCGCTGGCGCGACAAGCTGCGGGTGTGGGTCAAGCCGCCGGGCTGGCGGCCGGCCGACGTGGCCGAGCGATTCCCGAAGCCGGCCTTCGACCTCGCGGCCCGCCGCAAGTACGACCCGCACCGCTCGCGCGCGGCGGCGCTGGTGGCCGGCGGGCTGTTCGGCGTGCTGCTGGTGGCCACCAGCGTCTTCTTGTGGAACGCGCATTTGCTGTCGGGCCTGGCGCAGGCCGGCGCCGCGGCAGGCATCCTGGCCGGGCTGTGGGTGGTCGGCTGGGTGTCGGAGCGCGGCGTGCGCTGGCCGGCGTCGCGGCAGGTCGCGCAGCCGCGCTGACGGCGGCCTTCGGTCGCGGATCACTGGCGTTCAAGACGCCCGGCGTCCGCAGCGGCAGCATCGGGGCCCCTGAACGCAGAATGCCGCCCATGTCCTCCTCTCTCGGCTCGCTCGGATTCACGCCGCCCTACACCGTCTCCGGCCGCAGTGCGCTGGTCGCCGCGCCGCCCTGGCATTACGCGGGCTGGCTGCTGAACATCGCGTTCGGCTTCGATGCCGCGCGCGGTGCCGACCTGGTGCCGCCGTCGATCGGCAGCACGACGGGCCAGGGCTGCGTGCACTTCGCCGACTGGCAGGCCACCACCGACGGCAGCGAGCTGCTCGATCCGGTGCAGGCGCAGTACCGCGAGACCATCGTCGTGCTGGAGATCGAGCGCCCCGACGGCAGCCGCTGCGGCGTCTGCCCGGCGATCTGGGTCGACCAGGACGTCTCGATGCTGCGCGGCCTGCTGCAAGGCTGGCCGAAGAAGATGGGCAGCACTTGGCTCACGCGCAGCCTGCCGCTCGACCACCCCGCTGCCGCGCCGCTGCGCGCCGGCACGCGGCTCGGGGCCAGCCTGGCCGTGAAGGACCGCCGGGTGATCGAGGCCGAAGCGCGCCTGACGGGCGAGGCGGGCCGGTCGCTCGGCTTCCTCGCGATGCCGACGCTCGGTGTCGCCGGCTTCCCCGACCTGCGCGAGCCGACCCGTGCGCCGGCGCTGCGCCTGCTGCGCGCCGAGGCCGTGCAGCCCACCGCGAGCGGGTGGCATGCCGCCAGCGCGTCGCTGCGCGTGTTCGCGCACCCGCGCGAGGAGCTCTCGCTGCTCGGCGATCTGCAGGCCGGCGACGCGAGTGCCGGCTGGTTCGGGCTGACGGTCGTCGGCGCGTGCGATGCCTGAACCGGGCGTGCCGCGCCATTCGAGCGTCCGGCGCTGGCATGTCGACGGCCAGCCGGCGCTCGAGCAGGTGATGCACCACCGGCCGGGGCAGGAATGGGCGCCGCACTGGCACGACGAATGGTCGATCGGCGCGGTGCTGGCCGGCAGCTGCCGCTTCAGCCTCGGCGGGCACCGGCACACCGCGTCGGCGGGCGACCTGCTCGCGATCGCGCCGGGCGCCGTCCACACCTGCGGCCTCGATGCGGGCGACGGCGGGGACACGCGGGTCGTGATGGTCTATGCCGCGCTGCCGTGGCTGGCCGCGCTCGGCGTGCCGATGCCGCGGGGCAGCGCGCGCGTCCAGGTCCCGGCCCTTGCGGCCGACGCGCAGGCGCTGCGGGACAGTGCCGGTGCGTCAACCTGGCTGCGCCGCGCGGCCGCAACGCTCGCCGACGGCGCCGCGCTGCTGCCGGCCGGCGCCGAACCGGCCGGCCGTGCCGCACGACAGGTGCTGGCGGCGCTGCAGCGTGCGGCCGTCGGCGACGGCACGGTCGCGATCGACGCGCTGGCCCGCGACTGCGCGCTCAGCCGCGAACACTTCCACCGCATCGCGACCCGCTGGCTCGGCCTGAGCCCTGGCGACTACGTGCGCGCCGCCCGCATGGCGCGTGCCCGAAGGCTGCTGCTCGACGGCTGGCCGATCGCCGACGCGGCCCAGGCCTGCGGCTTTGCCGACCAGGCCCATCTGACGCGCTGGTTCAGCCGTCATTTCGGCTACACGCCGGGGGCGCTCGCGCAGGCGGCCCGGCCCGACCCCCGTTCGCGGGTGCCCCAGGCGACTGCGCATTGACGCCATGCCGGCGAGGTCTAGACTTCCTGCAGGTCTTTCATCGCGATCCTGTCAGGAGGTGATGCCATGTCAGTCAGGCGAATGACCAAGGGAGCCCGGCCGCACTCGCTGGGCGCTTTCAAGCCGGTCGGCCATGTGGTGGTCGCGCTGCCAAGCGACGAACTCGCGCGGCAGGCGATGCAGGCCCTGTTCGACGCCGGCTTCGACGACGATGACGTGATGTTCGTCACCGCCGAAGAAGAAGGCGCGCAGATGCAGCACATGCTCGGCCATGCCAGCCAGCTGGCCGGCTTCGGCTACGAGGTGACGCTGATGCGCCGCTACCAGCAGCTTGCCGGCGAAGGCTGCGGCTGGTTGCTGGTGTACGCGCCCGACACGCAGCATGCCGAGCGCGTCGCCGAGGTGGCCAGGCGCTTCGATGCCCGGCTCGCCGAGCGCTACCACTGGCTGGTGGTCGAAGACCTGATCTGAGCGCGGCGGCGCAAGCCGTCAGCTGTCGAACAGGTCGGTGGCGGCGCGCGTCGGCGTGACGCCCAGGTGCCGGAAGGCCGCCAGCGTCGCGACCCGGCCGCGCGGCGTGCGCTGCAGGTAGCCCTGCTGGATCAGGTAGGGCTCGATCACGTCCTCGATGGTCTCGCGCTCCTCGCCGATCGCGGCGGCGATGTTGTCCAGGCCGACCGGGCCGCCGTCGAAGCGGTGGATCACTGCCTCGAGCAGCTTGCGGTCCATCACGTCGAAGCCCTGCGGATCGACGTCGAGCATCGCGAGCGCCTTGTCGGCCAGCGCCTTCGAGATGCGGCCGTCGCCTTTCACGTCGGCATAGTCGCGCACGCGGCGCAGCAGCCGGTTCGAGATGCGCGGCGTGCCGCGCGAGCGGCGCGCGATCTCGAACGCACCGTCGGCATCGGTCGGCACGTTCAGCAGGCCGGCCGAGCGGTGCACGATGCGCGCCAGTTCTTCGGGCGTGTAGAACTCGAGCCGCGAGACGATGCCGAAGCGGTCGCGCAGTGGGTTGGTCAGCATGCCGGCGCGCGTGGTGGCGCCGACCAGCGTGAACGGCTGCAGGTCGAGCTTGATCGAGCGCGCCGCCGGGCCCTCGCCGATCATGATGTCGATCTGGTAATCCTCCAGCGCCGGGTACAGGATCTCCTCGACGACCGGGCTCAGCCGGTGGATCTCGTCGATGAACAGCACGTCGTTCTTCTCGAGGTTGGTCAGGATCGCCGCCAGGTCCTTCGGCTTCTCGAGCACCGGGCCGGAGGTCTGGCGCAGGTTCACGCCCAGTTCGTTGGCGATGATGTGGCTCAGCGTGGTCTTGCCGAGGCCGGGCGGGCCGAACAGCAGCACGTGGTCCATCGCCTCGTGGCGCATGCGGGCCGCGCCGATGAAGATCTCCAGCTGCTCGCGGATCTTGGCCTGGCCGACGTACTCGGCCAGCCCCTTCGGGCGCAGCGCGCGTTCGATCGCTTCTTCGTTGGGCGAGCTGGGCGCGGCACTGACCACACGCGGTGGCAGGCTGCCGAAATCGTCGGTCTGGATGGCCATCGGCCGATTATCGGCGGGCCCGGCGGTCGTTTGCGTTTGCTCACGCGGTGTGCAGGAATTGTGCAGGGCCCGTCCATCCGGCTGCGGCACAATCGGACGATGATCTCCCGCCACCCTGCATCGCGATGGGCCGTCTGGGCCTTTGCGCTGGCGCTGCTGCTGAAGGCTGCAGTGCCGATGCTGGCGAGCGTGTCGGCGCAGCTGCAGGGCAAGACGCTGGTCGAGGTCTGCACGGTCTACGGGGTCGCCACCGTCGCGCTCGACGACAGCGGCGAGACGAAGCCGATGCCCGCCGACCACGCCGGCGCGCATGGCAGCGAGCACTGCGCGCTGTCGGCGGTGCTGGCGCTCGCCGCGCCGGAACCGGGTCCGGTCATCGCCGTTGTGGCCACCGAGTGGGTGCATGAGCTGCCGGTCCGCACCCATGAGCCGGCCCCCGATGCCGAGGCCGACTGGATCGCGCGGCTGAAGCACGGCCCACCCTCTCTCACCTGAACCACCGCCCTGGCCGCCGGTGCGCTTGCGCATCGGCAGCCCCGTGTGATCGACCGCGGCGCGTTGAGCCCGGTCATGTTCAGGAGCATTCCGTGACGTACCGATTCACGCCAGCCGCCCATGCGGCGCTGGCGCTGCTGGCCTGCCTGCCGATCGCGGCGCGGGCCGAAGAAGACACAGCGGCTGAAAGGCCGGCCGATCCGATCCGCGTCGCCACCGACGATGCCAACCCCCCCGTCAAGCACCTCGGTGTCGTCACCGTGACCGGCGGCCGCCGCGGCTCGCTGCCGTCGCAGATCCCGACGACGATCGAAGGCATCACCGGCGCGCAGGTGCAGGCGAGCATCAATGCCACCGACAGCGAGGACGCGCTGAAGTACCTGCCGAGCCTGCTGGTGCGCAAGCGCTATGCCGGCGACTACAACCACGCGGTGCTGTCGACGCGCGCGTCGGGCACCGGCAACAGCGCGCGTTCGCTGGTGTACGCCGACGGCATCCTGCTGTCGAACCTGCTCGGCAACGGCGCGAGCTTCGCGCCGCGCTGGGGCCTGGTGACGCCGGAGGAGATCGAGCGTGTCGACGTGCTGTACGGCCCGTTCTCGGCCGCCTACCCCGGCAACTCGGCCGGCGCGGTGGTCGATTACCTGACCCGCATGCCGTCGAAGTTCGAGGCGCATGCGGTGGTCGGCGCGTTCTCGCAGCCGTTCCAGCTCTACGGCACCGACACCACCTACAACGGCTGGCAGGCCAGCACGTCGCTCGGCGACCGCAGCGGCGGCTGGTCGTGGTGGGTCAACCTGAACCGGCTCGACAGCGAAGGCCAGCCGCTGGTGTTCGACACCACGGCCACGCCGACCCCCGGCGCGGTGCCCGACACCGACAAGACCGGCAAGCCCTGGTACGTGCGCGGCACCGGCACGCAGTACCGCACGGTGCAGGACCACCTGAAGCTGAAGCTGGCGTACGACCTGGCGCCCGACCTGCGCGCGAGCTACACCGCCGGCTGGTGGCACAACGATGCGGTCGGGCGTTCCGAGCGGTACGTGGCGCCGGTGCTGAGTGGCGTGACCAACCGCGACGGGCTGGCGCACCTGATGCAGGCGCTGTCGCTGAAGCAGAACGCGGGCGGTGCGTTCGACTGGGAGCTGGCCGCGAGCGTCTACGACTACCGCCGCGACCTGAGTCGCAAGCCGGCGGCCGCGGCGCCGTTGCAACCCGCGCTGTCGCAGCCGATGCTCGATGGCGGCAACGGCAGCGCGACCGACCTGCACGGCACCGGCTGGAACACGCTGTCGGCGCGCGGCACCTGGCGCCCCGGCGGCGAGGGCAGCGCGCATGCGGTCGATGCCGGCGTACAGCAGGACAGCTTCCGGCTGCGCACCACCGTCTACACGCTGACGGACTGGGTCGACCAGGACAGCGGCGCGGTCGGCTCGCGCTTCGACGGCAACACGCGGCTGCGCTCGGTGTTCGGCCAGGACGCCTGGCGCTTCGCCGACGGTTGGATGGCGGTGCTCGGGCTGCGCGGCGAGCGCTGGCAGGCCTACGACGGCCTGACGCAGACCGGCGCATTCACGCCGTACGCGCATCCCCGGCGCAGCGAGACCGCGTGGTCGCCGAAGGCCGCGCTGTCGCACGAGCTGCGCGACGGCTGGGTGCTGAAGGCGTCGGCCGGGCGGGCGCTGCGCTTTCCGACGGTGTCCGAGCTGTACCAGGGCGCGGCCACGTCGAGCGGCATCAGCAACATCGCGAACCCGGACTTGCGGCCGGAGCGCTCGTGGACGTCGGAACTCAGCTCCGAATGGACGCTGCCCGATGCCGCCACGCTGCGCCTGACGCTGTTCCACGAGGACACGCGCGATGCGCTGTACAGCCAGCCGCTGCCGAACGTGACGCCGGTGACCAACAGCGTGCAGAACGTCGACCACATCCGCACCACCGGACTGGAGGCCGCGGCGCAGCGCGACAACGTGTGGCGCGGGCTCGACCTGCAGGGCAACGTGACGTATGCCGACTCGACCATCGTCGCCAACAGCGGCTACGTGAGCACGCCGGGCGACACCGTCGGCAAGTGGCAGCCGCGCGTGCCGCGCTGGCGGGCGAGCGCCCTGGCCGCGTGGCGCGTCGACGAGCGCTGGACGGTGAGCTACGGCGCCCGCTACAGCGGCCGGCAATACGGCAGCCTGGACAACAGCGACACCAACGGATTCACGTACATGGGCACGTCGAAGTACTTCACGACCGACCTGCGCGTGCGCTTCGCGATCGACAGGCAGTGGCACGCCGCGGTCGGCATCGACAACCTCAACAACTGCCACTACTGGAATTTCCACCCGTACCCGCAACGCACCTACAGTGCGGAGCTGCGGTACGACCTGTGAACGCTTTCCTCGAACGGACCTTCGACATGAACACCCTGATCACCCGCATCGCCGCCACCGCCCTGGTCTCCTTCGCCGCCCTGGCGGCCCAGGCCCATGAATTCACGCTCGGCGAGATCGCCATCGGCCACCCTTATGCGCGCGCGACCGCGCCGGGACAGCCGACCGGCGGCGCCTTCCTGCGGCTGGAGAACCGCGGCAAGGCCGACGACCGGTTGCTGTCGGTCAGCGCCGACGTCGGCAAGTCGACCGAGCTGCACACGATGAAGATGGAGGGCGACGTGATGCGCATGCGCGAGGTGCCGGCGATCGACGTGCCGGCCGGCAAGTACGTCGAGCTGAAGCCCGGCGCGCTGCACGTGATGCTCATCGGCCTGAAGGCACCGCTGAAGGAGGGCGACAAGTTCCCGCTGCGGCTGAAATTCGAGAAGGCCGGGGAAGTGACGGTGACGGTGAACGTGGAAGCCGCGGGGGCGGACCACAGTCACTGATGGAGTCGGTCGAGGCGCGCGCAAGGCGAACGGATGTGTCGCTCAGCGCGC
This sequence comes from Rhizobacter sp. SG703, assembly GCF_012275445.1. GTDB lineage: Bacteria > Pseudomonadota > Gammaproteobacteria > Burkholderiales > Burkholderiaceae_C > Rhizobacter. Next base: position 353,937 of record NZ_JAAZQK010000008.1, read on the forward strand.
GAGGGCTTTGAGCGCCAGCTTGATCCCGTCGCTCACGCCGACATCGGCCGGCAGGCTCTTCAGCGCAGCGGCCGCCTCGCGGTCGCTGTAGCCCAGCGCCACCAGCGCCTGCAGGATGTCGGCCTGCGCATCGCTCGCGACGCTGGCCGGCAGCGCCAGGTCGGCGCCGAGCTTGCCCTTCAGTTCCAGCAGCAGCCGCTCGGCGGTCTTCTTGCCGATGCCCGGCACCTTGATCAGCCGGCCGCTTTCCTGCAGCGACACCGCCTGCGCCAACTCGCCGACGCTCAGGCCCGACAGGATCGACAACGCGGTGCGCGGCCCGACGCCGGAGATCTTGACCAGCTGCCGGAAGGTCGCGCGCTCTTCGGCGCTGAGGAAGCCGAACAGCACCTGGGCATCCTCGCGCACGACGAAGTGGGTCAGCAGCGTGACCCGTTCGCCGAGCGCCGGCAGGTTGTAGAAGGTGCTCATCGGCACGTCGACCTCGTAGCCGACGCCGCCGACGTCCAGCAGCAGCTGGGGCGGGTTCTTTTCTGCCAGCAGGCCGCTCAGCCGGCCGATCATCGGCGGAACAGGCCCAGGCGCTGCGCTTCGAGCGCGGCTTCGGCGCGCGAGCTGACATTGAGCTTGCGGTAGATCTGCTTCACGTAGTCGGCGATGGTGTGGCGCGACAGGTTCAGCTGCGTGCCGATCTCCGGCAGCGTGAAGCCCTTGGCCACCCACAGCAGCACCTCGTTCTCGCGGTCGGTCAGCGACACGTGGGGCAGGTTCTGCGGGCGCTCCTGCGGCTTGTTCTGGGCCGCGAAGTACGCGATCACGCGGCGCGCGATCGACGGCGTCAGCGGCGGCTCGCCCTGGCTGATGCGCCGCAGCTGCTCGACGAAGTGCTCGCGCGGCTGCTCTTTCAGCAGGTAGCCGAAAGCCCCCGCCTGCAGCGCAGGAAAGAGGTGGTCGTCGTCGTCGTGGATGGTCACCACCACCGACTGGGCTTCGGGCTGGGTGTCGCGCAGCGCGGCGACCACGTCGACGCCCGACCCGTCGGGCAGGCCCAGGTCGACCAGCGCGACGTCGAAACGCTCGGCGCTGATCAGCGCCAGCGCGTCGTGCACCCGGGCGCTTTCGGAGATCTGCGCCTGCGGAAACACCTGCGTGACCAGGGCCTTCACCCAGGCACGGATCTCGGGCAGGTCTTCGAGCAGCAGGATCTTGTTCATGGTCGGTGTCCTCGAGGGATCATGGATCGTAGCAGCCGCGCAAGGGGCCGATTGTGCGCTTCCGTGCGCTTCAGAGCGGCAATGTGAGCCTGATCACGGTGCCGTAGCCCGGCCCGGATTCGACCAGGCACTGCCCCTGCATCTGCTTGGCGCGGTGCTTCATGCTGGCCATGCCGTGGCCTCGGTCGAGCTTGCCGTCGAGCTCCATCGGGATGCCCTTGCCGTTGTCCTGCACGACCAGCACGAAATCGTGCTCGCCGATGCTGCAGCGCACCTTGCAGTGCGACGCGCCGCTGTGCTTGATGATGTTGCTGACCGCCTCGCGCAGGATGCGGGTGGTCTGCACGAAGGCGCGCGCCGACAGCTGCTGGTGCACGTCTTCGGTCGGGCTGCGCCAGTCGGCCTCGATGTTGGCCTGGCTCAGCCGCGACACCGTCTCGGCCCGCCAGTCGGCCAGCGCATCGGCCACCTGCATCGGCTTGCCGGTCAGCCCGCGCACCGACAGCCGCATTTCCTCGAGCGCCTCGCGCGCCAGCGTGGAAATGCGCTCGCTCTCGCTGGTATGGACGATGGTCAGCAGCTTCGCACCGAGGTCGTCGTGCAGGTCGGCGGCGATGCGCTTGCGCTCCTTCTCGGTCACCTGCTCGACGCGCAGCTCGGCCATCTGCGAGAAGTTGCGCTCGATCTCGGCGGTGACCTCGTTGATGCGGCTTTCCAGCGAGTTGCGGCTCGCCTCGGCCACCTGCAGCGCGCGCCCGAAGACCTGGATCTGGCGCACGCCGACCGCGATGAACATCAGCGGCATGCTGAAGTGCAGCACGTGCACCGGCAGCAGCGTGACCAGCCCGTGCTGCGTCGCCAGGTCGACCAGCACCAGCACGCCGACGCCCATCAGCATGAAGGCCATCGGCCAGAAGTCGGCACGGCCGTCGATGCCCTTGCGCCAGGTCACGCGCAGGTACAGCGTGACAGCCGCCATCACCTCGGCCGACAGCAGCAGGTACCAGCCGCTGGTTGCCGTGTAGAGACGCTCCGGCCCGGCCAGCGCGAGGCTGGCCGGCACCAGCACGCACTGCGCCAGCAACCCGATCTCGAGCTTCGTCGAGCGCAGCGCGGCATAGCGCACCAGGAACTGGATCGCCAGCGCCACCAGCACGCCGAAGCCGACGCAGACGAGGAATTCGCTGGTGGCGTTGTCCCATGGCGGGTCGCGCCACCACAGGCGGGCCGACAGCGCGGCCCAGCCGATCGCCAGCAGGCCGAAATGGATCAGCCAGGGGCTGCGGCGGTCCTGCCAGCCCATGCCCAGCATCACGATGCCCAGCGGCACCAGCATCGCCGAGATCACCTGCACCAGCGAGACGTTCCAGAAGGTGTGGCGGGCCTGCAGGACGGCCAGCAGCGTGTGCGGCCCGACCAGCACCGCCGACAGGCCGCCGGCGCGCTGGCGCGACGCGACGTGCTGCAGCGCATGGCCCTGCACCTTGATGTCGAGCAGGTTGCCCTGCGGGTTCAGCAGCGCGGGCGGCAGCACGACGAGCTGCGGGTAGAAGCAGCTGCGCGTCACCGGCTCGGTCATGTGGCCGCCGCTGAAGACCAGGTTGCCGTTCAGCCAGACCTGCGCGGTGCTGCAGGCGCGCTCGATGTAGGCGGCCATCAGCGGGGACGGCGTGACATGGCTGGCCGGCAGCGTGAATTCGAGGCGGTACCAGACCGGCCCGTCGGCCTGCGGCAGCGTCTCGGCCCACTCATCGGGCAGGCGCACCGTACGCGGCTTCAGGTCCTGCGGAAAGACCGGTGCGGTGCTGGCCACCGCGCTTGCGGTGCGGATCTCGACGAGGCCGGGGTCGTCGGCGGCCGCGGCCGACAGGTCGGTCAGCGCCAGCGCCGACATCATCGCCGCGGCCAGCGGGGCCGCCATGCGCCGGGCCGCGGCGCGCAGCCGGTGGGCGAGGGTGGTCGGCGGCGCGAAGCAGGGCATGGACGCGGATTGTGCAGGATGCCTGCGGCCCCGGGGCCTTCCGGCGACAATCCGGCCTTGCCCTTTTTCTCGCTGCCGGAGTCCCCCTCCCCGTGATACTTCGCCACGCCTTCATCCCGCTCGACAACGCCCGCCTGTCGCACCTGTGCGGCAGCGTCGACGAACACCTGCGCAGCATCGAGTCGGCCTTCGGCGTCAGCATCTCGCGGCGCAACGAATCGTTCCGCATCGATGGCCCGAAGGCGAGTGCCGAGCGCGCGGTGGCCCTGCTGCAGACCCTGTACGGCCGCTCGCGCCGCCCGATCGCCGCCGAGACGCTGCAGCTGGCGATCACCGAAGCGCTGGCCGACGATTCACAGGCGCGGCCGCGCGCGCCCCGCCTCGGGCGCCCGGCGCTGCGCGAGGCGGTCGAGGGCGATGCGCAGGACGACGCGACCGACGACGACGACGAGATCCTGCTGCGCACCCGCCGTTCCGAGCTGACCGGCCGCACGCCGAACCAGCAGCTGTACCTGCGCAACATCCTGGCGCACGACATCACCTTCGGCATCGGCCCGGCCGGCACCGGCAAGACCTTCCTCGCGGTGGCCTGCGCGGTCGACGCGCTGGAGCGCAGCAGCGTGCAGCGCATCATCCTGACGCGACCGGCGGTCGAGGCCGGCGAACGGCTCGGCTTCCTGCCCGGCGACCTGGCGCAGAAGGTCGACCCCTACCTGCGCCCGCTGTACGACGCGCTGTACGACCTGATGGGCATGGACAAGGTCGCCCGCGCGTTCGAGAAGGGCAACATCGAGATCGCGCCGCTCGCGTTCATGCGCGGGCGCACGCTGAACCATGCGTTCGTGATCCTCGACGAGGCGCAGAACACCACGCGCGAGCAGATGAAGATGTTCCTGACGCGCATCGGCTTCGGCAGCAAGTGCGTCGTCACCGGCGACGTCAGCCAGATCGACCTGCCGCGCGGCACCGACAGCGGGCTGATCGACGCCGAGCGCGTGCTGCGCCGTGTCGCCGGCATCGCGATGACGCGCTTCACCGCCGCCGACGTCGTGCGCCACCCGCTGGTCGCGCGCATCGTCGAGGCCTACGACGCGACCCCGGCGGAGCGCCTCTGAGCATGGCCGTCGCCCGGGATGACCTGAGCCTGTCGCTGCAGTTCGCCGACGCGTCGCACCGCGCCGAACTGCCCCGCCACAAGGTGGCACGCTGGATCCGCGCGGCGCTGGCCGCGCCCGGCGAGATCACGGTGCGCATCGTCGATGCCGACGAAGGCCGCGCGCTGAACCGCGACTACCGCGGCAAGGACTACGCGACCAACGTGCTGACCTTCGACTACAGCCACGCGCCGGTGGTGGTGGCCGACCTGATCCTGTGCGCGCCGGTCGTCGAGGCCGAGGCCCGCGCGCAGGGCATCGCACTGCAGGCGCACTATGCGCACCTGCTGGTGCACGGCACGCTGCATGCGCAAGGGCACGACCACGAGCAGGAAGACGAAGCGGTCGAGATGGAGGCCGAGGAGACGCGCATCCTGGCCGGGCTGGGCGTCGCTGACCCTTACGTGCGATGAGGCGGGACGAGCGCCGGGCCGCCCCAAGCTGGCCCGCATCCCCTCGGGGGATCGGTCGATGTACTCGTCGACCGAGGGGTTGTCATCGTGGGCGGCGCGAGGTGCTGAGGTAGCGCTTGCGCCAGAAGAACCAGCCGAGCGAGAACGCGATCACCAGCATGAAGCCGCTGGCCATCCAGACGCCGTCGCCGCTGTGGATCAGCGGGAGCCCTTCGAAATTCATCCCGAAGAAGCCGGTGACCAGGTTCAGCGGCAGGAAGATCGCGGTCAGCACCGTCAGCGTGCGCATGATGTCGTTGGTGCGGTTGCTCTGCGCCGAGAAGTGCATCTGCACCGCGGTCTCGGCCGACGATTCGAGCCGCCGCACATGGCTCAGCACGCGCTCGATGTGCTCCAGCACGTCGCGCGAGCGCACCCGCAGCAGCTCGCGGTCGCGCGCTGCCTTCGGGTCCGGCTCGTCCGGCCATTCGTCGAGCGAGTCGATCCATTCGACGATCGCGCTGCGCTGGTCTTCGCAGGTGTCTTCCAGCAGGTGCAGCGAGTTGCGCGACTCGAGCAGCACCTGCCAGCTGTCGAACTGGCTGCGCGGGTTGAACAGCTCCTGCTGCAGGTAGCCGAGCTGCTTGGTGAGCAGTCGCCGCAGTTCGAGGTAGCTGTCGACCATGTGGTTCAGCATGCGCAGCATCAGGTCGGCCGGGCTGGCCGGCAGGCGCATCGCGCCGCGCGGCTCGTAGCGCTGGTCGGCGCCCTCGACCATCTGCTGCAGCTTGCTCGCGAAGAAGTCGCGCACCTGGCAGTCGGTCGGGTGCACCGTCATCAGCACGCGGTCGAACACCGCGAAGCCGACCGGGCTGGTGTCGATCGCCTCGAGCGCGCGCCGCGCGCTGCTGGCGGTGCCGGTCTGGTCGTCGAGGAACAGCCCGGCGCTGCCGCTGCCGGCCGCGAGCCGGCGGAACACCATCAGGTCGTACCACGAGGTGTAGTCGAAGTGCGACGGCAGCTGGTTGTTCAGCAGGTCGGAGATGTGCAGGTCGACCAGCTGCCCGCCGGTCCAGCGCTGCAGCCCGGCCTGGACTTCGGCGACGTTGACCTCGAACTCGCGCCGCGCGGTGCCGATCCACAGGTAGCCGGTGGGCGGCAGCTTGTCGGGCAGCGATTCGATCTCGGTGAACTGCTCGGCCGTGATGTGGAAGATGCGCATGCCCGGTCTGCGGTGTCAGCCTTGCTGCCGGAGCAGGCGGGCGGCGTCGAGCGCGAAGTAGGTCAGCACGCCGTCGGCACCGGCGCGCTTGAACGCGAGCAGGCTTTCGAGCATCACCGCGTCGTGGTCGAGCCAGCCCTGTGCCGCGGCGGCCTTGACCATCGCGTACTCGCCGCTCACCTGGTAGGCGAAAGTCGGCACGCGGAATTCGTCCTTCACGCGGCGCACGATGTCGAGGTAGGGCAGGCCGGGCTTGACCATCACCATGTCGGCGCCTTCGGCCAGGTCGAGCGCGACCTCGCGCAGCGCCTCGTCGCTGTTGCCCGGGTCCATCTGGTAGACCTTCTTGTTCGCCTTGCCGAGGTTCTTCGCCGAGCCGACCGCGTCGCGGAACGGGCCGTAGAAGGCGCTCGCGTACTTCGCGCTGTACGCCATGATCCGCGTGTGGATCAGGCCGCGCGCTTCGAGCGCATTGCGGATCGCGCCGATGCGGCCGTCCATCATGTCGCTCGGCGCGACGATGTCGACGCCGGCCTCGGCCTGCACCAGCGCCTGGCCGGTCAGCACCTTCACGGTGTCGTCGTTGCGGATGTAGCCGGTCTCGTCGGGAAGCCCGTCCTGGCCATGGGTCGTGAACGGGTCGAGCGCGACATCGGTCAGCAGGCCGAGTTGCGGGAACTGCTTCTTCAGTTCGCGCACCACGGTGGGCACCAGACCCTTCGGGTTCAGCGCCTCGCTGCCGTCCTCGGTCTTCAGCGACGGTTCGATGACCGGAAACAAGGCCATCACCGGGACGCCGAGCTTCACGCATTCTTCGGCCAGCGGCATCAGCCGGTCGAGGCTGACGCGCTGCACGCCGGGCATCGACGCGACGTCGTGCACCTGGCCGTGGCCGTCCTGCACGAACACCGGGTAGATCAGGTCGTTGGGGTGCAGGCGGTTCTCGCGCACGAGGGCGCGGGTGGATTCGTCGCGGCGCAGGCGGCGCGGGCGGCTGGCGGGAAAGGGTGCGGGCGGCAGCATGGCTTCTTCTGAGGGCGGTTGCGACGCGGGGGCCGGCCGCCGAAACCGATGTGACGATGAGACATCGGGACTTTTTACGTGTAAATCCCGGGCGGCGACCCTTCAACAGCCCGGCACTCATCTGCTAAAGTCGCCACTGAATGATAGCCGCAAGGTCGTCATTCCCTGCTTTTCCTCCCTGAGCAGGAGCCTTACCGTGATGACAGCGATGAGGCTTTTCAACCCCGGCCTTGACGGTCGGGGTTTTCTTTTTCTGGCCTCCATAATCCCGCGGATGAGCAGCCTCTATCCCTGGGTCAAGGCCCTTCACCTGATCTTCGTCGCGAGCTGGTTCGCCGGTCTCTTTTACCTGCCACGCCTGTTCGTCAACCTCGCGTCGGTGCCGGCCGACAGCCATGCCGAACGTGAGCGCCTGCTGCTGATGGCACGCAAGCTCTATCGCTTCACCAGTTTCCTGATGGTGCCGGCCCTGCTGTTCGGCCTGTGGCTGTGGCTGGGCTTCGGCGTTGGGCGCGGGCCCGGCAACGGCTGGCTGCACGCCAAGCTCGCGCTGGTGGTGCTGGCGATCGGCTACCACCACGGCTGCCGCGCGCTGCTGCGCAGGTTCGAGCGGTTCGAGAACCGCCGCAGCGAGCGCTGGTTCCGCTTCTTCAACGAGACCGCGATCCTGCTGTTCGCCGCGATCGTCGTGCTGGTGATCGTCAAGCCGTTCTGATCCGGCCATGGCTCGGCATCGCAGCTCGGCCGGACCGTTGGCGTGGCTGTACGCCGCGCTGATCGTCTACGCGAGCCTGTCGCCGTTCACCGGCTGGAAGCAACCGGTGGCGCTTGCGCTGGCCGGGCTCGGCCACCTGCCGTGGCTGCGCTACTGGACCGCGTTCGACGTGGTCTCCAACCTGCTCGGCTACATGCCGCTCGGCGCGCTCGCGGTGGGGGCACTGGTGCGCTCCGGGCGGCGCGTGTCGATCGCCTTCATCGCGGCGTTGCTGGCCGGCGCACTGCTGTCGTTCCTGATGGAGAGCCTGCAGAACTGGCTGCCGCAGCGCGTGCCGTCCATGCTCGACTGGCTGCTGAATGCCGCCGGCACGCTGGCCGGTGCGCTGGTCGCGGTCGCGGTGCACGCGCTCGGCGGCATCGAGCGCTGGCAGACGCTGCGCGACCGCTGGTTCGTCGCCCGCAGTGCCGGCGGCCTGCTGCTGTTGTTGCTGTGGCCGGTCGGCCTGCTGTTCCCGACTCCGGTGCCGCTCGGTCTCGGCCAGGTGCTGGTGCGACTGCAGGAACTGGCCGCCGAGGCATTGGGTGGCACGCCGTGGTCGGCCTGGACCGAAGACTGGGCCGATGCGAGCGCTGCGATGACGCCCTTGTCGCGCGTCAGCGAGTTGCTGACGATCCTGCTCGGGCTGCTTGCGCCCTGCCTGGTCGCCTACACCATCGTGCGACCGGGCTGGCGCCGCGCGGTGACGGTGCCCGGCGCAGCCCTGCTCGGCTTCGCGACCACCACGCTGTCGACCGCACTGAACTTCGGCCCGCAACACGCGCTGGCCTGGTTGACGCCGCCTGCCCTGCCCGGGCTGCTGGCCGGCGCGATCGCCGGGCTGCTGCTGTTGCGCATTCCGCGCCGCGGTGCGGCCGGGCTCGGCCTGGTGGTCGTGACGGCGCTGGTCGCGCTGGTGGCGCAGGCACCGACCGATCCGTACTACGCCGAAAGCCTGCAGGGCTGGGAGCAGGGGCGCTTCATCCGCTTCCACGGCCTCGCGCAATGGATCGGCTGGCTGTGGCCGTATGCGGCGCTGGTCTACCTGCTCGCCCGCGTGACGGCCAGGGACAACGCCGAGCGCGGCACTGGGGATGCGCAGGCAGGTCCGTAAAATGCGCCGATGACTTATTTCAAGCGCCACATCTTCTTCTGCCTGAACCAGCGCGACAAAGGCGAAGACAGCTGTGCCAACCACCATGCGCAGGCCGGCTTCGAACGCTGCAAGTCCCGCGCGAAGGCCGAGAAGCTGGCCGGCCCCGGCGGTGTGCGGGTCAACAAGGCCGGTTGCCTCGACCGTTGCGCCGGCGGGCCGGTGGCGGTGGTCTACCCGGAGGCGGTCTGGTACACCTACATCGACGATGCCGACATCGATGAGATCGTCGAATCGCACCTGAAGAACGGCGTGGTGGTCGAGCGGCTGCTGCTGCCGGACTCGGTCGGCCGCTGACCGGTGCTGCGCCGATGAATTCGAAGACCGTCAAGGTGTTGACGCCCGGTCCCGCGGGCGCCCTCGAATGCGCGCTCGACCGCCCCGACAGCGAGCCGCGCGGCGTGGCCGTGATCTGCCACCCGCACCCGCAGCAGGGCGGCACGATGGACAACAAGGTGGTGCAGACGCTGGCACGCGCCTTCCTGCAGCTGGGCTATCGCACGGTGCGTTTCAACTTCCGCGGCGTGGCGGCCTCCGAGGGCGCCTGGGACGACGGCCAGGGCGAGATCGACGACGCGCTGGCGGTGATCGCCGCGCACCGCGATCCGGCCCTGCCGCTCGCGTTGGCGGGGTTCTCGTTCGGCGGCTACGTCGCGTCGCAGGCGGCCGCGCGCCTGCCCGACGGTGCGAAGGCCGAGCGGCTGGTGCTGGTCGGGCCGTCGACGCAAAAACAGACGGTCGCGCCGGTGCCGGAGGAAACTTTGGTGATCCACGGCGAGTCGGACGACATCGTGCCGCTGTCGGCCACCCTCGACTGGGCACGACCGCAATCCCTGCCGGTGGTGGTCATCCCCGGCGTGGGCCATTTCTTTCACGGGCAGCTGGCGCTGCTGAAGAACCTGGTGGTGCGGTCCTGGCATCGTTGATGCCGGGGCTTCGCGTACCGCCCAACCTGATCCGATGTTCATGAAAAGACTGATTGCCCTCGTGCTGGCGCTTGGCGCCGCCGCCGTCTCGTCCGTGTCGTACGCGCAGGCGCCTCAGCCGCCCGAGATCGCGGCCAAGAGCTACCTGCTGCTCGACATCACCACCGGCCAGACCCTCGCCGAGCGCGAGGCCGATGCGCCGGCCGATCCGGCCTCGCTGACCAAGCTGATGACCGCCTACCTGGTGTTCGCGGCGCTGCGCGACCACAAGCTGACGATGGAGCAGACGCTGCCGGTGTCGCTGCGCGCCTGGCAGGAGCGCAAGGGCGGCGGCTCGCTGATGTTCATCGAGCCGCGCAGCACGCCGAAGGTCGAGGACCTGCTGCGCGGGCTGATCGTCAATTCGGGCAACGACGCCGCGGTGGTGCTGGCTGAAGGCGTCGCCGGCACGCTCGACCAGTTCATCGAGCTGATGAACCGCCAGGCGCAGGCCTTCGGCCTGAAGAACACCCAGTTCAAGAACGCCACCGGGCTGACCGAGCCAGGCCACAAGAGCACCGCCCGCGACGTGGCGGTGATCGCGAGCCGCATCATCCGCGACTTCCCGGAGTACTACCCGATCTACTCGATCAGGAAGTACCACTACGAGGGCGCGCCGATCAGCAACGAGAACAACCGCAACGTGCTGCTGACGCGCGATCCCACCGTCGACGGCATGAAGACCGGCTACACCGAGGCGGCCGGCTACTGCATGGTGGTGTCGGCGCAGCGCGATTTCCCGAACCTCGCGGTCAACGGCGCCGGCGGCGGCAAGCGGCGCCTGCTCAGCGTGGTGCTCAACGCGGCCTCGATGGATGCCCGCGCGAACGAGAGCCAGAAGCTGCTGAATTGGGGTTTCCAGGCCTTCGACACGGTGCGCCTGTTCGAAGGCTCGAAAGCGGTGGCCACGGTGCCGGTCTGGAAGGGCGCGACGCGCGAGGCCCAGCTGGGCGCGGCGAACGGCGTCTTCGTCAGCGTGCCCAAGGGCGAGGGCGCGAAGCTGCAGACGAAGATCGAGCGCACCGATCCGCTGGTCGCGCCGCTGGCGCAAGGCCAGCGCGTCGGCACGCTGAAGGTCACGACCTCGGCCGGCGCGCCGGTGGCCGAGCTGCCGCTGGTGGTGTTGACCGCCGTCGAGCAGGCCGGCCTCTTCGGCCGCGCCTGGGACGCCCTGCGGCTGTGGATCAAGTAAGCTCGTCCGTTCCCATCGCATCTGTTCCCGGGAGCCTGCATGCAAGCGATTCCTGACACCCTGTGCTACCTCAACGGCGAGTACGGCCCGCTGCGCGACGCCAAGGTGTCGGTGCTGGACCGTGGATTCGTCTTCGGCGACGGCATCTACGAGGTCGTGCCGGTCTACGGCCGGCGCCTGTTCCGCTTCGACGAGCACCTCGCGCGGCTGAACCGCAGCCTCGGCAAGGTGCGCATCGCGAGCCCGTTCGACCGGGCGCAGTGGCTGGAACGCTGCCGCCGGCTGATCGACGCGCAGGCCGCCGACGACCAGCTGCTGTACATCCAGGTCACGCGCGGCGTCGCGGTGCGCGACCATGTGATGCCGCCCGATCTGACGCCGACGGTGTTCATGATGACCAACCCGATGAAGCCGGCCAGCGCCGAGCAGCGCCACCAGGGCGTGACCTGCGTCACTGCGCGCGACTTCCGCTGGGAGCGCGGCGACATCAAGTCGGTGTCGCTGCTCGGCAACGTGCTGGCCCGCCAGATCTCGGCCGACCACGGCGCGGTCGAGACGATCATGTTCCGCGACGGCTTCCTGACCGAAGCGTCGTCCAGCAACGTCTGGGTGGTGCACGAAGGCGCGGTGCTCGGCGCGCCGAAGAGCGAGCACGTGCTCGAAGGCATCCGCTACGAATTGATCCGCGAGCTGTGCGAGGAAGCCGGCATCGGCTACAACCTGCGCCCGATCTCCGAGGCCGAGGTGCTGGGCGCCGACGAGCTGATGCTGAGCTCGGCCACCAAGGAGGTGCTGGCGGTGACGCAGGTCGACGGCGAAGCCGTGGGCCATGGGGCGTTGCGCGGCAAGCCCGGCCCGGTCTACGCGAAGCTGTACGAGGCGTACCAGCGCGCCAAGACATTGCAGTCGATTTGAATTTTCCGCAGATCCCCCCATCTGCGACGGCATGAACGCCACGATGCAAGACATTCCGCCCGACCAGTCGCTGATCGACTACCCGTCCCGTTTCCCGATCAAGGTGATGGGCAGCAACGTCGACGGCTTCGTGCATGCGATCACGACGATCGCGAAGCAGTTCGACCCCGATTTCGACGCGTCCACCGTCGAGATCCGCCCGAGCAGCGGCAACAAGTACCTGGGCGTGACGGTCACCGTCACCGCCACCAGCCGCGAGCAGCTCGACGAGCTGTACCGCACGCTGTCGACCCACCCGCTGGTCAAGGTGGTGTTGTGACCGCGGCCTGGTGACGTGGCCGCCCTGCTGAAGCTGCTCGGTCCGACCGACTACGCGGCGGCCGCGCAGGCGATGCGCGAGTTCACCGAACAGCGCGCGGCCGACACGCCGGACGAGATCTGGCTCTGCGAGCACGCGCCGGTCTACACGCAGGGGCTGGCCGGCAAGGCCGAGCACGTGCTGGACCCGCACGGCATCCCGGTGGTGCAGACGAACCGTGGCGGCCAGGTCACTTACCACGGCCCCGGGCAGGTGGTGGCCTACCCGCTGATCGACCTGCGCCGGCTCGGCATCTACGTGAAGGAATACGTCTACCGGCTGGAACACTGCGTCATCAAGACGCTGGAGGGCTTCGGCATCACCGGCCACCGGGTCGCGGGCGCGCCGGGCATCTACGTGAACCTGTCGGACCCGGCCGGGCATGCCGCGCTGAGCGGGCCGCGCGTCGATGAATTCGAGGGCCTGGGCAAGGTCGCCGCGCTGGGCATCAAGGTCAGCCGGCACTGCACGTACCACGGCGTCGCGCTGAACGTGGCGATGGACCTGAGCCCCTTCAGCGGCATCAACCCCTGCGGCTACGCCGGGCTGCAAACGGTCGACTTGGCTACACTGGGCGTCCGCACCGACTGGACCACCGCGGCGCAGCGGCTGGGCGACCGGCTCGCGTCGCACCTGAGCTGACACCCCTGAGCTGACCCGTCGGCCGCCCCAAGAAAGTACCCCCGATGTCGACCGAGAACGTCATCCACCAGGCCCAGGACGCGGCCCACTACGACGCGAGCGCCAAGCAGAAGGCGCAGGCCAAGACGGCCCGCATCCCGATCAAGATCGTTGCCGCCGAGACGCTGAAGAAGCCGGACTGGATCCGCGTGAAGGCCGGCTCGCCGACCACCCGCTTCTACGAGATCAAGCAGATCCTGCGCGAGCACAAGCTGCACACGGTCTGCGAAGAGGCCTCGTGCCCGAACATCGGCGAATGCTTCGGCAAGGGCACGGCCACCTTCATGATCATGGGCGACAAGTGCACCCGGCGCTGCCCGTTCTGCGACGTCGGCCACGGCCGGCCGGATCCGCTGGATGCGGACGAGCCGCTGAACCTCGCGAAGACGATCGCGGCGCTGCGCCTGAAGTACGTCGTGATCACCAGCGTCGACCGCGACGACCTGCGCGACGGCGGCGCGGCCCATTTCGTCGAATGCATCCAGCGCACCCGCGAATTGTCGCCCGACACCCGCATCGAGATCCTGACGCCCGACTTCCGCGGCCGCATGGACCGCGCGCTGGAGATCCTGAAGGCGGCGCCGCCGGACGTGATGAACCACAACCTCGAGACTGCGCCGCGCCTGTACAAGGAAGCGCGCCCGGGCTCGGACTATGCGTATTCGCTGAACCTGCTGAAGCGCTTCAAGGAATTCGCGCCGCACGTGCCGACCAAGAGCGGGCTGATGGTCGGCCTGGGCGAGACCGACGAAGAGATCCTGCAGGTGATGCGCGACATGCGCGCGCACGGCATCGACATGCTGACGATCGGCCAGTACCTCGCGCCGAGCGGCCACCACCTGCCGGTGCGGCGCTACGTGCACCCGGACACCTTCAAGATGTTCGAGGACGAGGCGCTGAAGATGGGCTTCACGCACGCCGCGGTCGGCGCAATGGTGCGTTCGAGCTACCACGCCGACCAGCAGGCGCACCAGGCCGGCGTCGCGAACGCCGTGTAGTGACTGCCCCTCGGTCGACGGGTACGTCGACCGATCCCCCAGGGGGATGCGCGCCGGCTTGGGGCGACCCGGCGCTCTGCCCGCTAGGCTTCGGCCAGCAGTTTTTCGACCAGCGCGTGCAGCGCCGCGAAGTCCGGCTGGCCGACATAGCGCTTGACGATCTCGCCGCGCTTGTTGATCAGCACCGTGGTCGGCGTGCCGTCGATCGGGCCGAAGCGGTCGGCCACCGCGCCGGTGTTGTCGATCACGACGGTGAACGGCAGGCGCCGCGATTCGGCGAAGTGGATCACCGAGGCCGGCGGGTCGTAGCTCATCGCCACCGCCAGCGTCTCGAAGCCGCGCGCCTTGAACCGGTTGTGGGTGTCGATCACCTGCGGCATCTCGTGCACGCAGGTCGAGCAGGTGGTGGCCCAGAAGTTGACCAGCACGACCTGCCCCTTCAACTGCGCGACACTGCCGCGGCTGCCGTCGAGGCGGGTGAACGCGGCGTCGGGCGCCATCTGCGGCCGGTCGTCGCCCGACAGCACGGCATAAGCCCCACAGGCCGCTGCTGCGATTGCCAGAACAGTCGACGCAACGGCAAGATGGCGGGTCAATTTCATGGGATGCGATCGATGCAACGGAGAAAGTTTACGTCAGGGGCGTTCGCGGGCCTGGGCCTGGGGTTGGGTCTGTGGACTTGGAACGGCTCGGCCTGGGCCTTCAGCCTGAGCGAAGGCGATGCCGCTTCGGGCATCCGGGCGGCGCTGGAGCGAGGCGCGGTGTCGGCGGTCAGCCTGCTCGGCCGGCCCGACGGTTTCCTCGCGAACCCGAAGGTGCACATCCCGTTGCCCGGCTTCCTGAACGATGCCGCGCGCTTCCTGAGGGCGACCGGCCAGCAACGCCGCGTCGACGAGCTCGAGACCTCGTTGAACCGCGCCGCCGAGGCCGCGGTGCCGGAAGCGAAGACGCTGCTGGTCGGCGCCGTCAAGAGCATGAGCGTCGACGATGCGAAGGGCATCCTGACCGGCGGCGACGGCTCGGTGACGCAGTTTTTCTCGGACAAGACCCGCGAGCCGCTGGGCGTGCGCTTCCTGCCGATCGTCAAGCGCGCGACCGAGAAGGTGTCGCTGGTCGACAAGTACAACGCGGTGGCCGGCAAGGCGGCGAGCTTCGGGCTGCTGAAGCCGCAGGACGCCAACATCCACAGCTACGTGACGGAGAAGGCGCTCGACGGGCTGTTCGTGATGATCGGCGAAGAAGAGCACAAGATCCGCGAGAACCCGGTCGCGACCGGGAGCGCGATCCTGAAGAAGGTGTTCGGCAGCCTCAAGTAGTCTTCGACAGCTCGAACATCAGCGCCGACGGCAGCGAGGTCAGGATCGCGTCGCGCCCGACGCGCGCCATGTTCAGCCCGCCGAAGCCCGAGATCTCGAAGGCGTTGCCTTCTTCGATGATCTCGATGAACACCACCTCGGAGCCAGCCGAATCGACCTCGCTGCGCAGCTCGTTGAAGCGGTCGCCGCGCAGCACCGCCTCGACGACGATCGCATGCGGCAGGCCGCTGCGGCAGAAGTCGCGGGCTTCCTCGATCGAGGTCACGAAGTCGACCAGCAGGCCCATGTTGCGCACTGCGTCGCGCACCTGCACGCGCACGTCGCGCCGCGACGCAACCACCAGCACGTGGCTGCCGGCCAGCGGCTTGGTGCGGGACGACGGTGCGAAGCCGCGGTCGAGTTCGAGGATGCTGAGGCCTTCGAGCTGCTCGCTGACGGTGCGCGGGAATTCGATCGACAGCGTCACGTGGCTGCCTTCGATCTTGCGTTCGATCGGCAGGCCCATCGTCCACGCGGTCTGCTCGAGCAGGCGCCAGTCGATCGAATCCAGCGGCGAGCCGTCTTCCACCGTGGCCGGCGGCAGGTCGGCCTGGTCTTCGGGCTGGTAGGCGAACCTGCTGACCAGGCGCGCATGCGTCGGCCAGGTCTTGATGTCGATGCGGTACTCGATGGTCGACTGCGCATGGCGCAGCGACCAGTCGAGCAGCGAGTTGAACAGGCTGAACAGCAGCGAGGCATCGACGATCACGTCGGCCGGCTTCAGGATCTGCTTGATGTGGATGCCGCGCGCCTGGGTTTCGGCCGCGCGCTGCGTCAGCACGTCCTTCAGCGTCTGCGTCAGCGGCAGGCGTTCGTGCGTCTGGCGCAGCCGGCCGGAGGCCAGGCGGCCGAGTTGCTGGCCGGCGATGCTGATCGCGCGGGCCCGCTGCAGCTCTTCAGCCAGGCAGCGCAGGCTGACGCGGTCGATGCGGCCGGTGCCGGCGAGGGTCATGACGCGCTCCAACGCGCTGGTCAGCGGGGTCGCCATTTCGGCGCTGAGCTCGCTGACGACATCCCGCCAGTGGTCCCGCTCTTCCGGCTCGTGGCCGGCATCGTGGTGAGCGGGTGCGACTGCGCGGTCGAGTTCGGTCATGTCCATGTTGGCGTCCCTGTCCGTGAAAGAACGGCTTGTGCGGGTTTGTCACCCTTGGTTGCAAGTGTCGTTCACACAGATGGGCGTGGTCACCCCCCGATCGCGCAAATCCCCCGAGGTCGGGGGTGTCGCGGCGTCAGTTAAATGGCCTTCTGACGACGCAGCTCCGCACGCTCGGCATCGGACCAGCCGAACTCGGCCAGCACCTCGTCGGTGTGCTCGCCCAGCAGCGGCGGAGCGCGGCGGTACTGCACCGGCGTATCGGACAGCTTCATCGGGCTTGCGACGACGCGCAGCGTGTCGGCCAGCGGGTGCGGCATCGGCACGGTCATGCCGCGGGACTGCACCTGCGGATCGGCGAACACCTCGGCCAGGTCGTTGATCGCGCCGCACGGCACCTTCGCGGCCTCGAGGGCCGACAGCCAGCGCTGCTTCGGACGGGCCGCGATCAGTTCCGCCAGCAGCGGCACCAGCACGGCACGGTGGCGCACGCGGTCGGCATTGCGGGCGAAGCGCGGATCGGCGGCCAGTTCCGGGCGGCCGGCCACCTCGCAGAACCTGGCGAACTGGCCGTCGTTGCCGACCGCGAGGATCATGTGGCCGTCCGAGGTTTCGAACACCTGGTACGGGACGATGTTCTGGTGCGCGTTGCCGGCGCGGGCCGGCGCGACGCCGGTGGCGAGGAAGTTGGCGCCGAGGTTCGCGAGCATCGCGACCTGCGTGTCGAGCAGCGCCATGTCGACCGCCTGGCCCTGGCCGGTGGCGTCGCGGTGGCGCAGTGCGGCCAGGATCGCGACGCTCGCGTACATGCCGGTGAACAGGTCGGCCACCGCGACGCCGACCTTCTGCGGGCCGCCGCCGGGCAGGTCGTCGCGTTCGCCGGTCACGCTCATCAGGCCGCCGATGCCCTGGATCGCGTAGTCGTAGCCGGCGCGGTCGGCATACGGGCCGGTCTGGCCGAAGCCGGTGACCGAGCAGTAGACGAGCCGCGGGTACAGCGCTCGCAGCGTGGCGGCGTCCAGCCCGTAGCGGGCCATGTCGCCGACCTTGAAGTTCTCGATGAACACGTCGCACTGCGCCGCCAGCCGGCGGATCAGCGCCTGGCCTTCCGGTTGCGCGATGTCGACCGTGATCGAGCGCTTGTTGCGGTTGGCGCCGAGGTAGTAGGCGGCCTCGGCGGTGTCCTCGCCGTCGCGTCCCGTCAGGAACGGCGGGCCCCAGCCGCGGGTGTCGTCGCCGCCGCTGCCGTTGCGCAGCGGGCGCTCGACCTTGATCACGTCGGCGCCCAGGTCGGCCAGCGTCTGGGTGCACCAGGGGCCGGCCAGCACCCGCGACAGGTCGAGGACGCGAATGCCGGACAGCGGCAGGGGCGTGGGAGAGGAGGTGCTCATGCGGGCCATTGTGGCGCTGCGGGCCGGGATAATCGGCCGATGCCATCCCCTCGCCTCTGCGCCGCCGCCTGCCTGGCCCTGGCGGCCTGCACGCCGTCGCTCGATTGGCGCGAAGTGCGCCCTGCCGGCGGTGGGGTGCTCGCGCTGTTCCCGTGCCGACCGTCGCATGACGAGCGGACCGTGCCGCTGGCCGGTGCGCCGGCGACGGTGGCGCTGCAGTCGTGCCAGGCCGCCGGCGCGACCTTCGCGCTCAGCTTCACCGACGTGCAGGACCCTGCGCGTGTCGCCGCGACGATCGACGCGTTGCGCACGGCGGCCGGCGGCAACCTGGGCGGCGCGCCGGTCGTGGGCGCCGCGGCCGCGGTGGCCGGCATGACCCCGAACCCGCTGGCGCAGCGGGTCGGTGTCGACGGGCGCTTCCCGGACGGCACGGCCGTGCGCGAGGAGCTGCTGTTCTTCGTCAAGGGCACCGTGGTCTACCAGGCGACCGTGCTCGGTGCGCGTGTGGATGCGTCGGCGGTCGACACCTTTTTCGACGGTTTGAAGCTGGGCGGATGACCTCGTCCAGCGCCGCATGACGCCGGCGTGTCAGCGCGTGGCGGCCCGCCAGCGTTGTAGACAGATGCCGGTTTGGTGCACATCTGTGGTTTTTGTGGCGAGTCGATGCCACAGCGTTGGCCTCGGCCACCAAGTCGGCGGCTCGAACTGCCGATAATCGAAAACCATGCCCGGTCTTCTCATCATTGCCCACGCGCCGCTGGCGTCATCGCTGAAAGCGGTGGCCCAGCACACCTTCCCGGACTGTGCGCGGTCGGTCGAGGCGCTCGACGTGCTGCCCGGCACGCCGGTCGAGGAGGTCGAGCGCCAGGCGCGCGAGATGCTGGGTCGCGTGAGCAACCCCGATGCGCTGATTTTTGCCGACGTGTTCGGCGCCACCCCCTGCAACGTGGCGCAACGCCTCGCCGACGGCCTGCACGTGAAGGTCATCGCCGGCGTCAACGTGCCGATGCTGTGGCGCTCTCTTTGCTATGCCGACGAATCCCTCGACGCGATGGCGGCCCGTGCGATGGCTGGCGCCACGCAGGGCGTGATGCAAGTGGCCTCCGCGCGCCCGCAGAACCAGGCCTTCAAACCAGGCGGAAATGACCAAAACCAGCATCACCATCAGCAATAAGCTCGGCCTGCACGCCCGTGCCTCGGCCAAGCTCAGCAAGCTTGCAGGCAGTTTCCAGTGCGAGATCCTGATGAGCCGCAACGGCCGCCAGGTCAATGCCAAGAGCATCATGGGCGTCATGATGCTGGCCGCCGGGATCGGCACCGAGGTCGAACTCGAAACCGTCGGCGCCGACGAAGAGGCTGCGATGCAGGCCCTCGTCGCACTGATCAACGACAAGTTCGGCGAAGGCGAGTGACGCCGGCGCGCGCTCCGGGGCCGTGGCCCCGGGCGCCGCTCACTGCCCCAGGAAGTGCTTGCGGTAGCGCAGCGGCAGGTCGGCGATGCGCATCAGCATCGGCAGGTCGGCGGTGTTGAAGTCGGGATCCCAGGCCGGCGGGCCCAGCACCCTGGCGCCGCAGCGCAGGTAGCCCTTGATCAGCGCGGGCGCCTCGACGACCAAATCGTGCTGCAACTCGTCGACCGGCAGCGCGAGCCGTGGCTGCACCTGCAGCTCGATCGGCGCCAGGTGCGTGTGGCGCAGCTGCTCCCACAGGCTGGCGGCGAAGTGGCCGCCGTCGCGCATGCTGACGCTTGCGCAGCCGACCATCGTGTCCAGCTTGTTGCGCACCATGAATTCGGCCAGCGCGCCCCACAGCGCCAGGATCGCGCCGCCCGAACGCCAGGCCGGGTGCACGCAGGAACGGCCCAGTTCCACCATCGTCGAGCGCAGCGGGCGCAGCCGGGTCAGGTCGAACTCGGTCTCGCTGTACAGGCCGCCGATGCGGCGTGCCGAATCCGGCGTCAGCACGCGGTAGGTGCCAATCACCGGGCCGGGGTCGCCGCGCTCGCCGGGGGCGCGGACCAGCAGGTGCTCGCAGAACGGGTCGAACATGTCGATGTCGTGGCCGGCCGGCGAGCCGTGCGGCACGCTCAGGCGCGCGCCCATCTCTTCCGCGAAAACCAAGTGCCTCAGGCGCTGCGCCTGGCGAACTTCGTCTTCATCGCGTGCCCAAACAATTTCCAGCTGAGCAGCATCGATCCGGCGCGCTTGTGGAGTGGGTGAGCTTTCGTGAAGTGACCTCCGGGACGTGTCACCACGCAAATCGGACAGAGGCATCGTCGGCAGGGGCAGGTCCCTCATGGCGTTCTCCTGTGAACTGCCGAGATGGTCGGTCCGCACGGTGACGCGTCCATGAAACCGGGATGACGCGCCGATGACATTGCGTGTTTCCCCACGTTCAACAGCAGCGCCCGCTGCTACGATCGTCCGATGAGCTTCCAGGTCTTCGGATTGCCGGTGTCACGGGGTGTCGCGATCGGCCGCGCGGTGATGGTCGCGTCGAGCCGGGTCGACGTCGCGCACTACTTCATCGAGGCCTCGCAGGTCGACTCGGAGATCGAGCGGCTGCGCACCGCGCGCGACGCGGTTGCCGAAGAATTGACGACGCTACAGCGCGATCTGCCCGCCGATGCGCCGGGCGAGCTGTCGGCGCTGCTCGACGTGCACCTGATGCTGCTGCATGACGACTCGCTGACCGGCGCTACCAAGACCTGGATCCAGGAGCGCCACTACAACGGCGAGTGGGCGCTCTCGGCGCAGCTGGAGGTGCTGGCGCGCCAGTTCGACGAGATGGAAGACGATTACCTGCGGGAGCGCAAGGCCGACCTGGAGCAGGTGGTCGAGCGCCTGCTGCGGGCGATGGCTCGCGGGCCGCTGTCGGATTCGGCGCCGGCGCCGGGCGTCAGCCCGCGGGACTTCGGCGGCGAGGACCCGCTGGTGCTGGTGGCGAACGACATCGCGCCGGCCGACATGCTGCAGTTCAAGCGCAGCATCTTCACCGGCTTCATCACCGACGTCGGCGGCAAGACCTCGCACACCGCGATCGTCGCGCGCAGCATGGACATCCCGGCAGTGGTCGGCGCGCGCGAGGCCAGCCACATCATCCGCCAGGACGACTGGGTGGTGATCGACGGCGACTGCGGAGCGGTGATCGTCAACCCGTCGCCGATCGTGCTGGAGGAATACCGCTTCCGGCAGCGCCAGAGCGGGCTCGAGCGCGACCGCCTGGCGCGGCTGCGGCACACGCCGGCCGTGACGATGGACGGCGAGCGCGTGGAGCTGCAGGCGAACATCGAGCTGCCGGTGGACGCCATCGGTGCGCTGGAGGCGGGCGCGGTCGGCGTGGGCCTGTTCCGCAGCGAATTCCTGTTCATGAACCGCGGCAGCGAGCTGCCGGGGGAGGACGAGCAGTACGAGGCGTACCGGGCGGCGATCGAGGCGATGCGGGGGCTGCCGGTGACGATCCGCACAGTCGACATCGGCGCCGACAAGCAGCTCGATCGCATGTCGGTCAACGAACTCCGGCATGAGCACGCGCTGAACCCGGCGCTCGGCCTGCGGGCGATCCGCTGGAGTCTGTCGGAGCCGGGCATGTTCCGGCAGCAGTTGCGCGCGATCCTGCGGGCGGCGGCGGTCGGACCGGTGCGGATCCTGGTGCCGATGGTGGCGCACCTGAGCGAAGTGCGGATGTTCCTGGAGGCGTTGGACCGGGCTCGGCAGCAACTCGCCGATTCCGGGCGGCCGTGTGGCGAGGTGCAGGTCGGCGCGATGATCGAAGTGCCGGCGGCCGCGCTCGCATTGCCCTTGCTGCTGAAGCACTTCGACTTCGTGTCGATCGGCACCAACGACCTCATCCAGTACACGCTGGCGATCGACCGCGCCGATGAAGCGGTGTCGCACCTCTACGACCCGTGGCACCCGGCGGTGCTCGGATTGATCGCGCAGACGATCGCGTACGCGCGTGCGGCCGGCAAGGGCGTGAGCGTCTGCGGGGAGATGGCGGGGGATCCCGAGTTCACCGACCTTCTGCTGGCGATGGGGCTGCGCAACTTCTCAATGCACCCGTCGCAGATCGCGTCGATCAAGCAGCGGGTCTTGCGGGCAGACACGCGGCGCTTGGCGCCGCTGCTGCCGAACATTCTCCAGAGCGAGGACCCGGCGTCGGTTTGCCGCAGGGCACAAGCAAGCTTGCAGGCCGTGGGACTTCATCAGTAATTTCGTGACAGTCTCGCGAAGCCTGAAAAATCGATGCTATAGTCGTGGTCTTCGCTGATCACAGATCAACGAAGCGACCAAGGCAACAGATTGGTTTCGGCGGGCGGCGAAAGCGGCGAGCGGAAAAAATCAAAACAAGTTGTTGAAGTCGAGCAAAAAGGTGCTACAGTCTAAGGCTGCGCTGAACGAGACAGATCGAACAGCAAAGCAAGACGGCG
>NZ_JAAZQK010000009.1 GCF_012275445.1 Rhizobacter sp. SG703
CGATTTGACCCGCAACTTGCAGGGTGCGCCCTGACTTCCAGACGACTGCTTTGCGGCAGTCAATCCAGTGCACTGAAGGACTGCAACGGGTCGATTGTGTGAGTTCGCGGACGCGCGGAGCGGACGTTCGGCCGAGCTTGGTCGACGCGGAACGCGAGCTGCTGCTTAGCCGGCTTTGCCGACGACACCTCACATCGTCTGCTTCATCGCAGCGAGCGGACATTCGAAGCTTCCGGCCGACCGGCAGCAACCGCTGCAAAGCGACCCTTCGGCCGGTCTCCTCGCATGCCGTCCGCGGTCAGCCGGTGCCTGTCGCTGACTTCGCCGCCTCAAGAATCAACCCCGCAATCTCCCGCGGATGGCTGATCAGCGACACGTGGCTCGACGCGATCTCGATCGTCTTCGCCTTCATCCGCGCCGCGACGAAGCGCTGCAACTCGGGCGACGTGGTGCGGTCCTGCGTCGACACCGCGTACCAGCTCGGCTTGCTGCGCCACGCGGCCGCCGTGGTGCGTGACGCGAAGAGCGTCTCCGAGATGCGCCCCTGCAGCGCGTACAGCACACGCGCCTTGTCGGCCGGCAAGTCCCCGGCGAAGTCGCGCACGAAGGCCTCTTCGCTCAGCTGCGCAAACCCGCCCGACTTGACGAGCCCGGCGCTGGCCGGCGGTGTCGGGAACCTGGCGGCCAGCGCGCCGTAGTCCTCGCCGGCATCGGGCGCCCGCGCGGCCACGTAGACCAGGCCGGCAACCTTCGGGTCGACGCCGGCCTCGCTGATCACCGTGCCGGCCCACGAATGGCCGACCAGCAGCGTCGGGCCGTCTTGCAGCGCGAGGATGCGCTGAGTCGCCGCGACGTCGTCGGCCAGCGAAGTCAATGGGTTCTGGACCGCGGTGGCGCGCAGCCCGGCGTGCTGCAGCAGCGCGATCACGTCGGACCAGCACGACCCGTCGGCATACGCGCCGTGCACGAGCACGACGTTGCGCACGGCCGGTGCGGCGGCGGGCGCGGTGTCGGCGACGGCAAGGCGGGCGGCGGCAGCAAGGCCGATGGTGGCGGCAACACGGGTGGAGAACTGGCGGCGGGTGAACATGCGGCGTCCCTGGAGTTGAATCCTGGTGCGTCGCAGGCAGGCTTCCGGTTCTTACACCGCTCGCACGCGCTCAGCCTTCGTCGAGGTCGGTGAACTTGTCGGGGTCGACCAGGTCGCGCAGCGGCACGCGCAGAGCGTCGGCGAGGCGGCCCATGTTGTCGATCGACACGTTGGTGGCCCCGCGCTCGAGGCTGCCCACATAAGGCCGACTGACCCCGGCCTCGAGACTCAACGCCTCCTGCGTCGTCTCCCGCAGCCGCCGCGCGCGACGCAGGTTCCGCGCGAACACTTCGCGTGCGGACAACTTGGCGGGCTGTTTTTTCATGCCCGCGAGCATCCGTGTTTGGACAACTTCTCTCCACACTCTATGCACAGTTAAAAGATAAGTTTGATATCCATTGTGAACGTCATCGTTTCTATATGGGTGACGATTCGCAACGAATGGAGATCCTTCCGATACCGAGCGTCGCTCAAGGAGCCGAGATGAGAGTCCTGGAAATCAACTGCATCACCATGTCGACCCCCCCTCCCAGCCACGACCTGATCACCCACATCGGCCACAGCCAGCGGAAATGGCGCTTCGACGTCGCGCAGGCGGTCCGCTGCATCGAGCGGGGCATCGAGCGCTACTACGTGGCCGACGCGTGGGGCCAGCCTTGGCTGTACCTCGACGTCGTTCGCGAGCCCGGTCAGCAGTCCCATCTGCGGGCTCGCACCGCGCGCGGCCTGTGGGTCGACCAGCTGCTGGCCTTGCCGCGCTGCGGGCTCGACTGCGGCGCCCCACCGGGCCGACCTCATCGAGATCAGCAAGCTCACGCGCCGTGCTCCCGCTGTCCCTGTCGCCTCGGCCGTTGACGCTTTTCGCCTACAGTCGGTCGCATGACCCTGCGCACCCACTACCCGCCCATCGAGCCGCTGGAATCGGGCTTCATGCCCGCCGGCAACCTGCACTCGCTCCATTGGGAACGCTGCGGCAATCCCGAGGGGATCCCGGTCATCTTCGTGCACGGCGGTCCCGGTGCCGGCACCTCGCCGAACGACCGGCGCTTCTTCGACCCCGCGCGCTACCACATCGTGCTGCTCGACCAGCGCGGCGCCGGCCAATCCACACCGTCCGGCGAATGCCGCGAGAACACCACGCCGCTGCTGATCGCCGACCTGGAGCGCCTGCGCGAGCGGCTCGGCATCGACCAGTGGCTGGTGTTCGGCGGCTCGTGGGGTTCGACGCTGTCGCTCGCCTACGCGCAAGCCCATCCCGAACGCTGCCTCGGCCTGATCCTGCGCGGCATCTGGCTCGCCAGCACCGAAGAACAGCAGTGGTGGCTGCACGGCATGCGGCAGTTCTTTCCGAAGGAGTGGGAGGCCTTCGCGCATGCCATCCCGCCGGCCGAGCGCGACGACCTGCTGGGCGCCTACCACCGCCGGCTCACCGATGCCGATCCGGTCGTCAGCGCCGCCGCGGCGCGGGCCTGGAGCCACTACGAAGGCGCCTGCCTGCGGCTGATCCCGTTGCCGGTCGAACCGCTGCGGCCCGACGATACGGTCTTCGAACTGAACCTCGCGCGGCTCGAAGCGCACTACTTCGTCAATGGCGCCTTCCTGACGCCGAACCAGCTGATCGCCGGCGTGCCGCGCATCGCGCACCTGCCGTGCACCATCGTGCACGGCCGCTACGACGTGATCTGCCCGGTGCGCTATGCCTTCGCGCTGGCCGATGCGTGGCCGTCGGCGAAACTCGTCGTCGTGCCCGATGCCGGGCATTCGTCGATGGAGCCGGGCATCACGTCGGCGCTGGTCGCCGCGACCGATGCCTTCGCCGACAGCCATGGCCGCCGATGAGCTGATCTGCGGCGACGAAGCCGTGCTGGCCATGCTCGACGGCTGGTTCGCCGGGCGCTCGGACGACTGGTGGGAAGGCTTCTATGCCGACCGCGACAAGCCGGTGCCGTTCTTCGGCGATGCGCCGGACGAATGCCTGGCGCAATGGGTCGACGAGCACGCCGCGGCCAGTGGGCGGGCCCTCGACATCGGCTGCGGCAACGGCCGCAACGCACGCTTTCTTGCCGCGCGAGGCTTCGACGTCGACGGCGTCGACTATGCGCAAGCCGCGATCGACTGGGCCACGCAGCGCGCGGCGGAGCTCGGCGTGGCGGTGCGCTGGCACTGCCGTTCGGTGTTCGACCTCGACCTGCCGGTGGGCGGCTTCGATCTCGCCTACGACTCCGGCTGCTTCCATCACCTGGCTCCGCACCGGCGGCACACGTACGTGAAGCGGGTCCGCGAGGCCCTTCGCCCCGGCGGCTGGTTCGGGCTGGTCTGCTTCCGCCCCGAGGGCGGCAGCGGGCTGACCGACGAGCAGGTCTACGAGCGCCGCTCGGTCGGCGGCGGCCTCGGCTACACCGAGGCGCAGTTGCGCGCGATCTGGTCTACCGGGCTGGAGGTGCACAGCACGCGACGCATGCTGAAGCCGCCGCCGGGCGCCGACGTCTTCGGCGAGGAGTTCCTGTCGGTGTTGTGGGCGCGCAAGCCGGTGGACGCCGCCGGCCGTTGATCAGGCCCGCGCCGGCTTGCCGGCCGCGCGCTGCTTGCGCGCCAGCGCCAGGTTCGACGTGACCAGCGCCGCCGCCAGCGTGACCAGCCACGAGAAGTACACCCACAGCAGGAACACCGGGAACGCCGCGAAGCTGCCGTACACCGTCTTGTAGGTCGGCAACTTCAGCACGTAGGCCGCGAAGCCGCGCTTGCCGAGCTCGAACGCGATGCCGGCGATCAGCCCGCCGATGGCCGCATCGCGCTTGCGCACGCGGGTGTTCGGCATGGTGTGGAAGAGGGCGGCCATCGCGATCGAGCCAATCAGTGCCGGCCCGAGCGTCAGGCCGAACTTGGCCCACGGCGGCAGCGTCTCGATCAGGCCGGCCGACGCGCTCACTGCATACGACGTGGCCCACAGGCTCACGCCGAGCAGCGGCGGGCCGGCCGCGATCACCAACAGGTACAGGCCGACGCGCTTCAGGAACGGGCGGTTCTTCTTGACCTTCCAGATCTGGTTCAGCGCGTTCTCCACCGTCAGCAGCAGCGCGACCGCGGTGACGACGAGGAACAGCGAGCCGACCAGCGTCAGCCCGCCGGCATTGGTCGCGAACTGCGCGAGGTAGCGCAACACAGTGCGCGAGATCTCGTCGGGCAGCAGGCTGCGCAGCAGGTGCTCCTCGATCGCGTCCTCGAGGCGCTTGAACATCGGGAAGCGGGTGAACAGCGCGAAGCACACCGCGAGGAAGGGCACGACCGACAGCACGGTCGTGAAGGTCAGGCTGCCGGCGATCTGCGGGATGCGCTCTGCGCGGGCGCGCTGGATCGTGAGGCGGGTGAGGGTGATCATCGGGCAGGCATTTTGCCTGCAGGACGGCACTCGGCCTCCGTTCGCACCGAGCCTGTCGAAGTGCTGCTCGCAGGCTTCGACAGGCTCAGCCCGAACGGAGCATGGGCGTCAGGCCGCCACCGGCGTGCGGATCAGGTGATCGAACGCCGACAACGCCGCCTTCGCGCCATCGCCCGCGGCGATGATGATCTGCTTGAACGGCACCGTCGTCGCGTCGCCGGCCGCGAACACGCCCGGCTGGTTGGTCGCGCCGCGTGCGTCGACGATGATCTCGCCGTGCTTGCTCAGCTCCAGCGTGCCCCTCAGGAACTCGGTGTTGGGCACCAGGCCGATCTGAACGAACACGCCGGCCAGTTCCACGCGGTGCTCGGTGCCGGTCGCGCGGTCCTTGTAGACGAGGCCGTTCACCTTCTGCCCGTCGCCGGTGATCTCGGTGGTCTGCGCGTTGGTGTGCACCGTCACGTTCGGCAGGCTGTGCAGCTTCTTCACCAGCACCGCATCGGCCTTCAGCGCGTCGGCGAACTCGACCACGGTGACGTGGGCCACCAGGCCGGCCAGGTCGATCGCCGCTTCGACGCCCGAGTTGCCGCCGCCGATCACCGCCACCGGCTTGCCCTTGAACAGCGGGCCGTCGCAGTGCGGGCAGTAGGCCACGCCCTTGTTCTTGTACTCGGCCTCGCCGGGCACGTTGACGTTGCGCCAGCGCGCGCCGGTCGACAGGATCACGCTGCGGCTCTTCAGCGCGGCGCCGTTCTCCAGCGTCACGGTGATCTCGCCGCCCGGTTGCGCGGCCGGCTCCAGCGCCGCGACGCGCTGGCCGTTCATGATGTCGACCTCGTAGACGCGGGCATGCGCTTCCAGAGCGGCCGCGAACTTCGGGCCTTGCGTCTCGAGGATCGACACGTAGTTCTCGATGCCCAGCGTGTCCAGCGTCTGGCCGCCGAAGCGCTCGGCGACGATGCCGGTGCGGATGCCCTTGCGCGCCGCATACACGGCCGCCGCCGCGCCGGCCGGGCCGCCGCCGACGATCAGCACGTCGAACGCATCCTTCTGGCCCAGCTTGGCCGCCACGCGCGCCGACGCGCCGGTGTCGACCTTGGTCAGGATCTCCGAGACCTCCATGCGGCCCGAGCCGAACACCTCGCCGTTCAGGTAGACGGTCGGCACGGCCATGATCTGGCGGCCTTCGACTTCGTCCTGGAACAGGCCACCGTCGATCGCGACGTGCTTGATGCGCGGGTTCAGCACCGCCATCAGGTTCAGCGCCTGCACCACGTCGGGGCAGTTGTGGCAGGTCAGCGACATGTAGGTCTCGAACACGAAATCGCCGCCGTCTTCGCGGGTCAGCGACTTGATCTGCTCGATCACCTCGGCCTCGACCTTCGGCGGATGGCCGCCGGCCTGCAGCAGCGCCAGCACCAGCGAGGTGAACTCGTGGCCCATCGGGATCGCGGCGAAGCGAACGCCCATGCCGGCACCGGCACGGCTGACGTTGAACGACGGACGGCGCGCATCGCTGCCGTCGAAGCGCACGCTGACCAGCTCGCTCAGGCCGGCGATCTCCTGCAGCAGCTCGCGCATCTCGGCCGAGGCCGGGCGGTCATCGAGCGACGCCACCAGTTCGACCGGCTGCGTCAGGCGTTGCAGGTAGCCCTTGAGCTGGGCCTGGAGGGTGGCGTCCAACATGTGATGGTCCTTCGCGTTGTTCGTGTTCGGGAAAAGCTCCGCCCGGGCGGCCCCGCCCGAAGGCGAGGCCGCAGGGCGGCCTGACAGGAGAAAGAGAGAAGTCTTAGATCTTGCCGACGAGGTCGAGCGACGGCGTCAGCGTGGCGGCGCCTTCGTTCCACTTGGCCGGGCAGACCTGGCCGGGGTTCTTCGCGACGTACTGCGCGGCCTTCAGCTTGCGCAGCGTTTCCTTCACGTCACGCGCGATCGCGTTGTCGTGCACTTCGACGGTCTTGATGATGCCATCGGGGTTGATGACGAAGGTGCCGCGCAGTGCCAGGCCTTCTTCCTCGATGTGCACGCCGAACGCGCGCGTCAGCTTGTGCGTCGGGTCGCCGATCAGCGGGAACTTGGCCTTGCCGACGGCCGGCGAGGTTTCGTGCCACACCTTGTGTGCGAAGTGGGTGTCGGTCGTGACGATGTAGACCTCGGTGCCCAGCTTCTGGAATTCGGCGTAGTTGTCGGCCGCGTCCTCGACTTCGGTCGGGCAGTTGAAGGTGAAGGCGGCCGGCATGAAGATCAGCGTCGACCACTTGCCCTTCAGGCTGGCTTCGGTGACCTCGATGAACTTGCCGTTGTGGAAAGCTTCAACCTTGAACGGCTGGACTTGGGTGTTGATCAGCGACATCGTGTGATTTCCTTGTGCTTGGTTGGAAGAAAAACGAACTGGCGAAACGCATTTTGGCCGCAGTGCAGCATTTGTGGGATTAATTGGATAGATCAAGTCGATGGTAAAAAACTATCGATCGACAAGGGTCGTTGAAGCTCAGAGTCGCATCGGGCTGACGACGTACTTGAAGCCGTCGCGCTGCGCAAAGGTGAACAGCACGGCGGACGCGGCGTCCTGCAGCGCGATCGTCACCATCTCGGCGTCGGTCTCGGCCAGCATCTCGGTCAGGTAGGTCACGTTGAAGCCGATCTCGATCGGCGCGCCGGCATAGTCGACGTCGAGGTCTTCGTCGGCTTCCTCGCGCTCGGCATTGGTCGACACGATGCGCATCGCGCCCGGCGCCACGCTGAGGCGGATGCCGCGGAACTTGTCGCTGGTCATCAGCGAGGCGCGCTGCAGGCTGTCGAGCAGCGCCGCGCGGCCGAGCGTGACGGCATGCGGGTTGGCCTTCGGGATCGTGCGCTCGAAGTCGGGGAAGCGGGCCTCGATCAGCTTCGTGACGAAGCGGATGCCGTTCAGGTCGAAGCTCGCCTGCGCCGGTGCGAGGCGGATTCCCACGGTCGATGCCTCATCGCCGTCGGCTTCGCGTTCCCGCAGGTGGCGCTGCAGCTCGTGCACCGCCTTGCGCGGCACGATCGCCTGCTGCGTCGGCAGGTCGGCGTCGACCGAGGCCTCGGCCAGCGCGAGCCGGTTGCCGTCGGTCGCGACGAGCCGGATGCGCCGCCCGTCGGTCGCGAGCAGCATGCCGTTGAAGAAGTAGCGGATGTCGTGCGTGGCCATCGCGAAGGCCACCTGGTCGACCAGCGACTTCAGCACCGCCTGCGGCAGGCGCAGCGTCGCGGTGGTGTGCGTGGCGCGCGCGACCAGCGGGAACTGCTCGGCCGGCAGCGTGTGCAGCATGAAGCGGCTGCGGCCGCCGTGCAGCCGCAGCCGGCCGGGTTCGGCGCTCATCGTGACGACCTGGTCCGCCGGCATCGCCCGCAGGATGTCGACCAGCTTGCGCGCCGACACCGTCGTCGCGAAGTCGCCGGCATCGCCTCCCAGCTCGACCTGGTGGCCGACCTCGATGTCGAGGTCCGACGTGGTGAGCGCGATCGACGTGCCGGTCTTGCGTATCAGCACGTTGGCGAGGATGGGCAGCGTGTGGCGCCGCTCGACGATGCCGCACACGGCCTGCAGCGCGGCCAGCAGCTTCGCCTGGGTGGCCTTCAGCACGATCATCGGCCGCCCCTCACGGCTGCGCCGGCTTGGCTTGGCCGAACAGCTGCGCCTGTTCGGCGGAGTGCTTGGCGGCGAAGCTGCGCATGAAGTCGCGCAGCACTTCCGAGGCGGCCAGCCCCTGCGACTGGCAGGCCTGCACGAAGGCATCGCGCAGCTCGCGCTCGATGCGGATCCGCATCCCGGCGTCTTTGGTGTTCATCGGCATCTCCGGATTTGGATACACATATGTGTATCCATCGTCCGGAAACTATACCGTGGATCAGAACGGCGCGGTTTCGGCCTCGCCCGCGCCGGCCCGCAACTGGGCCTGCAGGTCGGCGACCTGCAGCCGCAAGGCCGCGTTCTCGGCGGTCAGCGCGGCCACGCGCTGGCGCAGTGCATCGGGCGTGTCGTCGTCGCCGGCCGGCGCGGGAAGCGCCGCCGGCTGCGGCGCGGCCGGCGCGTCGTCGGCCGGAGCCCTGCGGCGCGCATCGCGCGCCCGCTTGGCAGCCTGCTTCAGCTCGTCCTTGCCGGCGGCTGCGGCCGCCACCTGCTCTTCGGCCGGAAGGCTGGCCACCGCCGCCGCGGCGTTGATCGAGATCGTGCCGGCCTTGATCGCCTCGACCAGCTCGGGCGCCGCCTGCTTGCGGATCTTCTCGATCAGCACGACCTGGTTGCTGCTGATGCGCGCCGCCTTCGCGAGCGCCTCGCGGGTGTCGAGTGCCGCGGCGTTGCCCGCCGGCGCGGGCGACGCGGTCTCGGCCGGTTCGGCCAGGCGGCGCGCGCGCTGCCCGGCGACGATCTCGCGCTTGCGCAGCGCGAGCACGCCGCGCTGGTAGTCCGACAGGCTGCGCCGGCCGAGGTGCTGGTCGATCATCCACAGGTGCACGTCTTCCAGCGACTGGAAGCGCGTGCTCTGCACCGTCTGGAACGGCAGCCCGTGCTTGCGGCAGATGCCGTAGCGGTTGTGCCCGTCGACCAGCATGTCGCCCCACAGCACCAGCGCATCGCGGCAGCCTTCGGCGAGGATGCTGCGTTCCAGCGCGTCGTGTTCGTCGGGCGTCAACGGGTCGATGTAGGCTTTGAGTTCTTCGTTGACGACGAGGTCCATGGGCGCGGGTTCGATCTGCTGCAAAAGGGGGCGCATTGTAGAGAGCCGCGACAATCGCCCGATGCTGCTCCGCATCCACCACGCCGCCATCATCTGCGCCGACTACCCGGTCTCGAAGCGCTTCTACACCGAGACGCTCGGGCTCGCGGTGATCGCCGAACACTTCCGCGCACAGCGCAACTCGTACAAGCTCGACCTGGCGCTGCCCGACGGCTCGCAGGTCGAGCTGTTCTCGTTCGACGGCGCGCCGCCGCGCCCGTCGTACCCCGAGGCGCGCGGGCTGCGCCACCTGGCGTTCGAGGTCGGCGACGTCGCTCAGTGCAAGGCGGTGCTCGAAGCCAGGGGCGTGGCGGTGGAAGACATCCGCGTCGACGAGTACACCGGCCGGCGCTTCGTGTTCTTCGCCGATCCGGACGGGCTGCCGCTGGAGCTGTACGAAGCCGCCGCCTGAGCTGCCCGCGGGTCGCCGCGAGTTGTGCGGCCCGGCCATTTCAGCGACAGTCCCGGATTACCCCATTTCCTATCGGAAGCCACTACCCGTGTCCACCTCCGCCACCCACGAGCGCGCCGCCAACGACCGCGCCTCACACGACCGCGCCTTCTTCGGCCACCCCGCCGGCCTCGGCTGGCTTGCCTTCTGCGAGCTCTGGGAACGTTTCTCGTACTACGGCATGCAGGCCCTGCTGGTGCTGTACCTCACCAACTACCTGTTCCTGCCGGAGAACATCGGCAACGTGGCCGGCATCGATGCGGTGCGCCACGCCATCGAAGGCGTCACCGGCCCGCGCTCGCCGCAGCAGCTCGCGTCGGCGGTATTCGGGCTCTACGCCGGCTTCGTCTACCTGACACCGCTGTTCGGCGGCCTGCTCGCCGACCGCGTACTCGGCCGCACGAAAACCGTCGTGACCGGCGCGGTGCTGATGGCCACCGGCCACTTCCTGATGGCCTTCGAGGCCAGCTTCTTCATCGCGCTGCTGTGCCTGCTGGTCGGCGTCGGCTGCTTCAAGGGCAACATCGCGGCGCAGGTCGGCGACCTGTACGCACCGGGCGACAAGCGGCGTGCGAGCGCGTTCCAGATCTTCATGCTGGCGGTGCAGATCGCGGTGATCCTCGCGCCGATCGTCTGCGGCACGCTCGGCGAGAAGGTGGCCTGGCACTGGGGCTTCGGCGCCGCCGGCGTCGGCATGGTGATCGGCCTGTTCGTCTACCTGGCGGGACGGCGCTACCTGCCGCCCGAGCCGCTGCGCGAGCGCCGTGCCGACAAGGCGGCTGCCGCGCCGCGCACCCCGATGACCGGTGCCGAGA
Organism: Rhizobacter sp. SG703; assembly: GCF_012275445.1. Classification (GTDB taxonomy): domain Bacteria; phylum Pseudomonadota; class Gammaproteobacteria; order Burkholderiales; family Burkholderiaceae_C; genus Rhizobacter. The sequence goes on from NZ_JAAZQK010000009.1 coordinate 10,481, forward strand.
AGGGGCGCCTCGTGCTGCTGATCGCGCTGATCCCGGTGCTGATGGGCACGGTGGTCGGCAACCAGCAGTACAACAACGCGTTCCCGCTGTGGTCGCAGAAGTACATGGACCTGGTGCTGTTCGGCTGGCAGGTGCCGGTGACCTGGCTGCAGGCGGTCGATGCGATCGCGAGCACCGCGACGATGATCGCGTCGATCGCGTTCTGGCGCTGGTGGGCGACGCGCCGCCGCGAGCCGGACGAGATCACGAAGATGGCTTTCGGCTCGCTGATCGCCGCGGCCGCGCCGGCGCTGCTGGTGATCGCCTCCGGCATCGTCGACCACTCGCACGAGAAGATCGGCTTCGGCTGGGCGATCGGCTACACGCTGCTGAACGACATCGGCTTCGCCAACGTGATGCCGGTCGGCCTGGCGCTGTACTCGCGCACGGCCCCGCACAAGTTCGAGGGGCTGATGATGGGCACCTACTACCTGCACCTGTTCCTCGCGAACATCTTCGTCGGCTGGCTGGCGGGCTTCCTCGAGACGATGCCGGGCCAGCAGTTCTGGGGCCTGCATGCGGCGCTCGTCGGCGGCGCCGGCGCGCTGCTGCTGGTCGTGAAGCTGGTGTTCGGCAAGCTGCTGGCGCCGACGGCCGCCGACAACGGGCAGGGCGCGTCGCCGGCCTCGAGCGGCGCGGTGCCGGCTCACTGAGCCGGCGGTTCCATCTCGAAGGCCGGCACCTGCCGGCCATCGATGTCGGTGAAGCCGTACTCCTGCGCCAGGTCGCCGACCCGCAGCACCTGGCCGCTGCGCCGCATCACCTGCGGGTCGCCTGCCAGCGCCGCGATCGCGCGGCCCAGGTAGCGCGGCGATTCGGTGCGCGCGAGGGCCGGCCGCTCGTGCCAGTGCGCCTCGTCGGTGTGGTGGCCGGCCAGCACGAACTCGGTGCGCATCCAGCCGGGCGACACCGCGACCGAGGCGACGCCATGCGGCCTCAGCTCCTCGGCGATGCCGAAGGCCAGCCGCGTCATGCCGGCCTTCGCGAGGTCGTAGAACAGGTTGCCGCGCAGGTAGCGGCCGCGGTCCCAGTAGGTGGTCGTGACGATCAGGCCGCGGCCTTGCCGCACCATCAGCGGCGCGGCATGCCGGCTCGACAGCAGGTGGTTGCGCACGCCGCGGTCGATCATCGAATCCCAGTGCGCGAGCGGGTGCGCCCAGAACGGCGCGTCGAACACGCCGTCGAAGCTCTCGTGGCCGCCCCAGGCGTTGTTGACCAGCAGGTCGATGCGGCCCTGCTCCTGCTGCACGCGGGCGAACAGCGCGGCCACCTCGCCGTCCTGCGTGTGGTCGCAGCGCATGGCAATGCCATGGCCGCCGAGCCGCGTCACCTCGTCGGCGGTGTCGTCGATGGAGCCGGGCAGCGCGCCCAGGTCCGACAGCCCGAGCAGCTGGCCGTAGGACTGCGCGGGTTGCGCGCGCGTGCTGCGCCCGGTCACGTAGACGGTGGCACCGGCGGCGCCCAGCTCGACCGCGCAGCCGCGCCCCGCACCGCGGCTCGCGCCGGTCACCACCGCCACGCGACCCTGCAGCGGGCGCGGGTTGCTGTCGTTCGTCATCGGGGTCTCCTGGTTGCGATGGCGCCGATCTTCGGCGGCGATCACGCGGCGGTCTTGGAAGATTCCGAAACGGCAAGCCGTCGGTACTCGGCCGGCGTGCAGCCGCACAGCGCACGGAACTCGTTGGCCAGGTGCGACTGGTCGAAGAAGCCGCCGTCGAGCGCCACCTCGGCCCAGCTGCGCTGCGGCTGCGCACGCAGCTCGCGCAGGCAGCGGTGCAGGCGCGCGAGCCGGCTCCAGCGGCGCGGCGAGAGCCCGAACTGCGCGTCGAAGAGCTGCTGCAGCCGGCGCTCGCCGAGCCCCACCCCGGCGGCGAGCGCCGGCACCGGCAGCCGCCCGCCGGCCTGCATCAACCGCTGCAGCGCGTGCACCGCCTGGCGCGGTGCGGCGGCGCCGGCCTCGCGCAGCCGCTGCAGCAGCGCCTGCTGCACGAGGCGCACGCGGCTCGCGTCGTCTTCCAGGTCGGCGAGGGCGGCCAAGGCCTCGCCACCGGCGCGCGGCCACAGCGCTTGAAGCGGCAGCGCCAGCCCGGCGATCTCGCCGACCGGCAGCCCGAGCAGCGCGGCCGCCGCCCCGTGGCGCAGCGTGACCGCGAGCCCGGCCATGCGGCCCGACAGGCGCAGCACCGCCGGCGCCGTCGACGGGCCGATCGCGAGCAGCGTCCGGCGCGCATCGGGGCCGGCCGCCGGTGCATCGCCCCACTGCACGACGAGGCGCACCGCACCGTCGGGAATCACGCGTTCGACGACCTCGGTGCCCGGCGCGAAGTGCTCGCGGTACAGCAGCATCTGGGCGACGAAGGGCCGCAGCGCGGGGGGCAGCGGCAGCGTGCGCAGGCTGGCCGCGGGCGTGCCGGATTCCGGGCCCTGGACGGGGTCTTCGTCGAGTCGAAGGAACAGGCGCTGGGCCAACGGTCGCCTCCATCACGGTGCGCAGCGTGCAGCATAGGGGCAACAGGGCCTACGATTCGCCGCATGGACCGCATCCCCCCGTCCCACCTGCAGGCACTCGCCGCCGCGCTGCTGCTCGCGCTCGGCAGCCCGGCGCGGTCGGCCGACGCGCTGCAGAACTGGTTCGACGACCCGTTCTTCCAGGTCAGCGCCGCGCTGCCCGACTGCCCGTTGCCGGCCGGCCCGTTCACCGACGAGGCCGACCGCCGGGTGCAGGCGCACCGCCGGCTCGAGAAGGGCACGACCTGCTGGCTCGCGAAGGAATGCGACCGGCCGAACGCCTACGCATACGACGCCGACATCGCCGCGGCGATCCGCGCGGCGTTCCAGCCGCCGGCCGGCGAACGCCCGCCGTTCCCCGACACGACGCTGTGGGTCACCGTGCAGGGGCGCGTCGTCTACCTCGAAGGCTGCGCGCGCGACGACGCCGACGCCGTCCGCCTCGAGACCTTCGTGCGCGCGCTGCCGCACGTGCAGCAGGCGACCGCGATCCTGCGCACCGATCCGGCGGCCCGCCCGCCGTACAAGACCCGGCCTGCGACACTCCCGCGTTGACACCATGAGCGCCGACGCCCCCACCTACACCATCGCCGTGCGCGAGCTGTGCGAGTTCACCGCCAAGCAGGGCGACCTCGACCTGCGCTTCACGCCCGGCCCGTCGGCGCAGGAGGGCATCGCCGGGCATGCGATGGTGGCGTCGCGCCGCGGCGGGCGCTACCAGTCAGAGGTCAGCCTGAGCGGCACGCACGGTGCGCTGCGGGTGCGCGGCCGTGCCGACGGCTACGACCCCGACAAAGGCCTGGTCGAAGAGATCAAGACGCACCGCGGCGACCTGGCGCGTCAACCGGCCAACCACCGCCACCTGCACTGGGCGCAGGCGAAGATCTACGGTGCCTTGCTGTGCCAGCGCTTCGAGCTGCAGAAGCTGCGCGTCGCGCTCGTCTATTACGACGTCGCCACGCAGCAGGAAACGGTGTTCAGCGAAGCCTGCAGCGCGGCCGAGCTGCAGCAGTTCTTCGAGCAGCAGTGCGAGCGCTTCCTGGCCTGGGCCGCGCAGCAGCTGGCGCACCGCGGCGCGCGCGATGCGGCGCTGCAGACCCTGCGCTTCCCGCATGCCGATTTCCGCCTCGGCCAGCGCCCGCTGGCCGAGGCGGTGTACCGCGCGGCCAGCAGCGGCCGCTGCCTGCTCGCGCAGGCGCCGACCGGCATCGGCAAGACCATCGGCACGGTGTTCCCGCTGCTGAAGGCCAGCCCGGCGCAGCGGCTGGACAAGCTGTTCTTCCTCGCTGCCAAGACGCCCGGCCGCGGCCTGGCGCTGGAGGCGCTGCGGCGCCTCACCGGCGCCGCCGACGCACCGCCGCTGCGGGTGGTGGAACTGGTCGCACGCGACAAGGCCTGCGAGCACCCCGACAAGGCCTGCCACGGCGATTCGTGCCCGCTGGCGCGCGGTTTCTACGACCGGCTGCCGGCGGCGCGCAGCGCGGCGCTCGACACGACAGGCCTGCTCGACCAATCCCGCGTGCGCGAGGTCGCACTGGCCCACCAGGTCTGCCCCTACTACCTGAGCCAGGAGCTGGTGCGCTGGGCCGACGTGGTGGTCGGCGACTACAACTACTGGTTCGACCTCGGCGCGATGCTGCACGGCCTGACGCTCGCGAACGAATGGCGGGTCGGCGTGCTGGTCGACGAGGCGCACAACCTGCTGGAGCGCGGCCGCAAGATGTATTCGGCCGAGCTGCAGCAGGCCGACGTGGCCGCGCTGCGCAGCAAGGCGCCGCCCGCGGTGAAGCCGGCGCTCGATCGCCTGTACCGCGCATGGAGCGCGCTCAACAAGGCGCAGGAGGCCGATTTCGCGGTGCACGAGAAACCGCCCGCGGCCTGGCGCGACGCGCTGCAGAACGCGATCGCGGCGCTGGGCGAGCACTTCGCCGACGGCCAGTCGCCGAACGACACGCCGCTGCTGCGCTTCTACTTCGACGCGCTGCACGTGATGCGCGTGCTGGAGCTGCTGGACGACCACTCGCAAGTCGACCTGGCGATCACCGAACGCCGCGCCACCCGCACCCGCTCGACGCTGTGCGTGCGCAACCTGATCCCGGCGCCGCACTTGCGCGGGCGCTTCGCGGCGGCGCACACCACGACGCTGTTCTCGGCCACGCTGACGCCGCCCGGTTTCCATGAAGACACGCTGGGGCTGCCGGAGCGCACCGCGTGGATCGATGTCGAATCGCCATTCGAGGCGCGGCAGTTGTCGGTGCGCATCGCGCGCCACATCTCGACGCGCTGGCAGCAGCGGGCGCAGTCGCTCGCGCCCATCGTCGCGCTGATCGCGCGGCAGTACGCGCAGGCGCCGGGCAACTACATGGCGTTCTTCAGCAGCTTCGACTACCTGCAGCAGGTGGCCGAGCTGCTGCACGCGACGCACCCCGGCGTGCCGCAGTGGTCGCAGTCGCGCGCGATGGACGAGGCGTCGCGCCAACAGTTCCTCGCGCGCTTCACCGAGCACGGGCAGGGCATCGGCTTCGCGGTGCTGGGCGGTGCGTTCGCCGAAGGCATCGACCTGCCGGGGCGCCGCCTGATCGGCGCCTTCGTCGCGACGCTCGGGCTGCCGCAGGTGAACCCGGTGAACGAATGCCTGCGAGAGCGGATGGAGCAGCGCTTCGGGGCCGGCTACGACTACGCGTACCTGTACCCGGGGCTGCAGAAGGTCGTGCAGGCGGCCGGGCGGGTGATCCGGACCACCAGCGACGAAGGCGTGGTGATCCTGATCGACGACCGTTTCGCCAGGCCGCAGGTGCGCGGCCTGCTGCCGGCGTGGTGGCACGTCGGCGTCGATGCGGCTGCCCCGCCGCAGCGCGACGAGGCCGAGGTCTGCTGAACCGCTCTTACTGAACCGTTTCCTTCGCCGCGGCCTTGGCCTTCTTGCCGTGGCTCTTCGCCTTGGCCTTGTGCACCTTCGCCTTGGTCTTGTGCACCGTGCTCGACGGCTCGTCGGTCACGGCGCCCTTGACGTTCTCGGTGCCTTGCTTGGCGGTCTCGGCGGTCGCCTTGGCGCCTTCCTTGACGGCGGTGCCGGCCTGCGCGAACGCGGTGCCGGCAGCGAACAGCATCGCGAGGATGGATATGAGTTTCTTCATCGGTGGCCTCCAGAGGTGGATGCGTATCATCGGCGCCCGCCGGCGACGGCCCTGTCGGACGCGTTCGCCTTGCGCTGTAGGACCACCGGCGTCCGGGATCACCCGGAACGCCAGGCCTGTAAGTTGCTTTACAGTCCGCGAAGTTTTCTGAAACCCAGTTTTCATGACCGTGACGCCCCCCGCCGCCCGTTCCGATGCCCCTGCCTGGGCGGGCCGATTCGCCAGCCTGCCGGTGCTGCAGCAGGTCGCCGCCGGCCTGCCGGCGATGCCGGCCGCGATGCAACGCATGGGCCAGGCCGTGCTGGCGCACCCTTTCAGGGCGGCCACGCTCAACATCGATGAATTCGCCGGCGAGGTCGCGGTGTCGATCGCGACCGCCAACCGCTTCGCCCGGGCGCTGAACTTCGCCGGCTACCCGCAATTCCGCGCCGAGCTGGCGCGCGGCTTCGAGGCCATCCTCGCGCCGGTCGAGAGCCTGCGCAGCAACCTGCGGCAGGCCACCGGCACGCAGCAGGCGATGGTGGCGTCGCTGCGCGAAACGCTGGCGAACCTCGAACACACGCTGCAGGCCTTGCAGCACCAGCCGTGCGAGCAGGCGGTGTCGCTGATCGCCGAGGCCGACCAGGTGCTGACGCTCGGCTGGGGCAGCAGCGCCTACCTGGCCGGCGTGCTGCAGCACGAGCTGGAGCCGCTGTGCTCGCGCGTCGGCAGCCTCGCGCAGGCCGGCGGGCCTTCGCATGCGGCGCGCCAGCTGGTCAAGCGCGGGCCGCGCGACCTGCTGATCGCGTTGGCCTTCCCGCGCTACGTCGAAGACACCATCGCGTTGACGCGGCTGGCGCGCGAGCGCGGCGTCAAGGTGCTCGCGCTGACCGACGAGCCGAGTTCGCCGCTGGTGCCGCTGGCCGACGTGACGCTGTATGCGCACGTCGACCGGCAGGTCGCGCCGACGTCCAATGCGACGGTGCTGGCATTGCTCGAAGCGCTGGTGGCCGCGCTCGCGCACCGCACCGAAGGCGCGGTGCAGCGCGCCGAGGAGATGGCTCGCGGCGTGCTGCCGTGGCTGCAGGTCGACCCGGGGAGGGTGCGATGAGTTTCTCCGTGACATCGCCGGTGATCGCGATCCATGGCGGCGCCGGCACCTTGTCGCGCGCGTCGATCTCCACCGAGCAGCATGCGGCCTACCGCGCCGCGCTCGACGAGATCCTGCGCAGCGCCCAGGCGATGCTCGCCGGTGGTGCGCCGGCGATCGACGTCGTCACCGAAGCGGTGCGGCAGCTCGAGGAATGCCCGCTGTTCAACGCCGGCCGCGGCGCGGTCTACACCGCCGACGGCCGCCACGAGCTCGACGCCTGCGTGATGCGCGGCAGCGACCTGGCCGCCGGCGCGGTGGCCGGCGTGCGCACGCTGCGCAACCCGATCCTCGCGGCGCGTGCGGTGATGGAGGCCGGCGGCCCGGTGCTGCTGATCGGCCCCGGGGCCGAGCAGTTCGCCGCCGAGCGCGGCTGCGAGACCGTCGCGCCCGAGTGGTTCGACACGCCGCACCGGCTGGCGCAGCTGCACGCGATGCAGGCCAGCGACCGCATCGCGCTGGACCACGACGTGCCAGGTCATGACGCACCCACCGTGCCCGCGCCGCTCGACGAACGCGACAAGTTCGGCACCGTCGGCGCTGTCGCGCTCGATGCGCACGGCCACCTGGCCGCGGCCACCTCGACCGGCGGCATGACCAACAAGCGCCCCGGCCGCGTCGGCGATTCGCCGCTGGTCGGCGCCGGCTGCTATGCCAACGACCGCACCGTCGCGGTGTCGTGCACCGGCGTCGGCGAGGCCTTCATGCGCGGGCTCGCGGCCTACGACGTGTCGGCGCTGGTCGAGTACGTCGGGCTGCCGCTGCGCTTTGCCGCACGCCGCGTCGTGATGGACAAGATGCCGCCGCTCGGCGGCCGCGGCGGGCTGATCGCCGTCGATGCGCGCGGCAACGTCGCGCTGCCGTTCAACACCGAAGGCATGTACCGCGGCTGGGCCCGGGTCGGCGAAGCGCCGGTGTCTGCCATCTATGCCGACGAAGCCGGCCCCGACCAATGACGACGACTCTTCCGCGCCGCGTGCTTGACGTGCGCAATCTCAGCGTCAGCTTCGCGATCGAAGGCGGGCGGCTGCAGGCGGTGCGCGCGCTCGATTTCCACGTCGATGCCGGCGAGACGCTGGCGATCGTCGGCGAATCGGGCTCCGGCAAATCGGTGTCGTCGCTCGCGCTGATGCGCCTGGTCGAGCACGGCGGCGGCCGCATCGACAGCGGCGAGATGTGGCTGACGCGGCGCGACGGCGAACGCGTCGACCTGGCGCAGGCCAATGCGCGCCGCATGCGCAGCCTGCGCGGCGCCGACCTCGCGATGGTGTTCCAGGAGCCGATGACCTCGCTGAACCCGGTGTTCACCGTCGGCCAGCAGGTGGCCGAGTCGATCCGCCTGCACCAGGGCCGCTCGCAGCGCGAGGCGATGGCCGAGGCGCTGCGCCTGTTCGACCTGGTGCGCATCCCCGAGGCGCGCGAGGTGCTGGGCCGGCATCCGCACCAGCTGTCGGGTGGCATGCGCCAGCGCGTGATGATCGCGATGGCGCTGGCGTGCCGGCCGACGCTGCTGATCGCCGACGAGCCGACCACCGCGCTCGACGTGACGATCCAGGCGCAGATCCTCGCGCTGATCCAGCAACTGCAGCACGAGCTGTCGATGGGCGTGATCTTCATCACCCACGACATGGGCGTGGTGGCCGAGATCGCCGACCGCGTGCTGGTGATGCGCCGCGGCGACAAGATCGAAGAAGGCGACTGCCGCGCGCTGTTCGCGCAGCCGCGGCAGCCGTACACGAAGGCGCTGCTGGCCGCGGTGCCGCAGCTCGGCGCGATGCAGGGGCAGGACCGGCCGGCGCGCTTCGCGTTGCCGGGCGACGAGGTGGTCGCCGCGACCCACCAGGTGACGATGCCCGACAGCGTGCGCACCGACCTGCCGCCGGTGCTGACGGTGCAGGGCCTGGTCACGCGCTTCCCGCTGCGCAGCGGCATCCTCGGCCGCGTGAAGCGCCAGGTGCATGCGGTCGAGCAGATCAGCTTCGAGCTGAAGGCCGGCGAGACGCTGGCGCTGGTCGGCGAATCGGGCTGCGGCAAGTCGACCACCGGCCGCTCGCTGGCGCGGCTGGTCGCGCCGCTGGCCGGCCGCGTCGAGGTGGCCGGGCGCGACATCGCGCCGCTCGAAGGCGCGGCCTTGCAGGCGCTGCGCCGCGACATCCAGTTCGTGTTCCAGGACCCGTACGCGTCGCTCGATCCGCGGTTGACCGTCGGCTACAGCGTGATGGAGCCGCTGCTGCTGCACAAGCTGATGCCGCGGGCCGATGCCGAGGCGCGCGTGCGCTGGCTGCTCGAGAAGGTCGGCCTGCCGGCCGAGGCGGCGAACCGCTACCCGCACGAATTCTCCGGCGGCCAGCGGCAGCGCATCGCGATCGCCCGCGCGCTGGCGCTGAACCCGAAGGTGGTGATCGCCGACGAGGCGGTGTCGGCGCTCGACGTCTCGATCCGCGCGCAGATCGTCAACCTGATGCTCGACCTGCAGCAGGAGTTCGGCATGGCCTACCTGTTCATCTCGCACGACATGGCGGTGGTGGAGCGCATCAGCCACCGCGTCGCGGTGATGTACCTCGGGCAGATCGTCGAGATCGGCCCGCGCCGCGAGGTGTTCGAGAATCCGCAGCATGCCTACACCCGCCGGCTGATGGCCGCGGTGCCGGTGGCCGACCCGACGCGGCGCCGCCGCCGCGAGCTGCTGTCCGACGAGATCGCGAGCCCGGTGCGCGCGCTCGGCGACGCGCCGCAGGTCGCGCCGCTGCACCAGGTCGGCCCCGGCCACTTCGTCGCCCGCCATGCGGTCGGCGGTGCCTTTTGAACTGCCTTTGAATCCCCCGTCGTACCAGCCAGGAGAACTCCGATGACATCGCACCACCGTTCCGCTCTCTCGAGAATCGCCGTCGCGCTCGCCGTCAGCGGCACCGCGCTGGCCGCGCATGCCGCGAAGGACATCACCGTCGCGGTCGCGTCGACCTTCACGACGACCGACCCGTACGACGCCAACGACACGCTGTCGCAAGCGGTCGCGAAGTCGTTCTACCAGGGCCTGTACGGCTTCGACAAGGACATGAAGATGGTGCCGGTGCTGGCCGACAGCTACACCGCCAGCAAGGACGGCCTCGTCTACACCGTCAAGCTGAAGAGCGGCATCAAGTTCCATGACAACACGCCGTTCAACGCCGAGGCGGTCAAGGCCACCTTCGACCGCGTGACGAATCCCGACAACAAGCTCAAGCGCTACAACCTCTACAAGAACATCGCGAAGACCGAGGCGGTCGATGCCACCACGGTGCGCTTCACGCTGAAGGAGCCGTTCTCGCCGTTCATCAACACGCTGGCGCACCCGTCGGGCGTGATCATCTCGCCGGCGGCGCTGGCGCAATACGGCAGCAAGGGCATCGCGCAGCATCCGGTAGGCACCGGCCCGTTCAAGTTCGTCGAGTGGAAAGCCACCGACTACCTGAAGGTCGAGAAGTTCGACGGCTACTGGAAGAAGGGCTGGCCGAAGGTCGACAGCATCACCTGGCGGCCGGTGGTCGACAACAACACGCGCGCCGCGGTGATGCAGACCAACGAGGCGCACTTCGCGTTCCCGGTGCCGCCGGAAGCGGTCGAGACGCTGTCGAAGAAGCCGAGCCTGGAGATCACCGCGTCGCCGTCGATCATCCAGCGCTACCTGTCGATGAACACGCAGCAGAAGCCGTTCGACAACCCGAAGGTGCGCGAGGCGATCAACTACGCGATCAACAAGGACGCTCTGATCAAGGTGGCGTTCTCCGGCTATGCGATTCCCGCGGAGGGCGTGCTGCCGCACGGCGTGGAATACGCCGCCAAGCTCGGCCCGTGGCCCTACGACCCGGCCAAGGCGCGCGCGCTGCTGAAGGAAGCCGGCTACCCGAACGGCTTCGAGACGACGCTGTGGTCGGCCTACAACCACACGACCGCGCAGAAGGTGATCCAGTTCGTGCAGCAGCAGCTGGCACAGGTGGGCATCAAGCTGCAGGTGCAGGCACTCGAAGCCGGCCAGCGCGTCGAGCGCGTCGAGAGCGCGCAGGACCCGGCGACCGCGCCGGTGCGCATGTACTACGTCGGCTGGTCGTCGTCGACCGGCGAGGCCGATTGGGCGATGCGCCCGCTGCTGGCGTCGGAGTCGTTCCCGCCGAAGCTGTTCAACACCGCGTACTACAAGAACGAGGTGGTCGACAGCGCGATCGCGAAGTCGCTGGTGACGACCGACAAGGCCGAGAAGGCGCGGCTGTACACCGACGCGCAGAAGCAGATCTGGAAGGACGCGCCCTGGGCCTTCCTGGTGACCGAGCGGCTGGTGTCGGTGCGGGCGAAGAACCTGTCGGGCTTCTACGTCATTCCCGATGGCAGCTTCAACTTCGACGATGTGGAACTGAAGTGAATCGTCCGGAAGAATCCCGGATCGGCATCCGGGCTACCTGAATGGCCGTCTACCTGCTCAAGCGGTTGCTGGGGCTGCTGCCGACGCTGCTGATCGTCGCGGTGCTGGTGTTCGCGTTCGTCCACCTGCTGCCCGGCGATCCGGCGCGGCTGGCGGCGGGCGTCGATGCCGGGCCCGAGACGGTCGAGCTGGTGCGGCGCGACCTCGGGCTCGACCTGCCGCTGCCGCAACAGTTCGTGCGCTTCTTCAGCCATGCGCTGCAGGGCGACTTCGGGCTGTCGATCCGCAGCAAGCGGCCGGTGTCGACCGAGATCGCCGAGCGCTTCGGCCCGACCTTCTTCCTGACGATCGCGGCGATGGGCTGGTCGGTGCTGCTCGGCCTGGTGCTGGGCGTGGCGTCGGCCGTCTGGCGCAACCGCTGGCCCGACCGGCTGGGCATGACGTTCGCGATCTCGGGCATCTCGTTCCCGTCGTTCGCGCTCGGCATGGTGCTGATGCAGCTGTTCTCGGTGCAGCTCGGCTGGCTGCCCACCGTCGGCGCCGACACCTGGAAGCACTACATCCTGCCGTCGCTGACGCTCGGCGCCGGCGTGGCCGCGGTGATGGCGCGCTTCACGCGCAGCTCGTTCATCGACATCCTGAAGGAAGACTACGTGCGCACCGCGCGGGCCAAGGGCCTGGGCGAGCTGCCGGTGGTGTTCAAGCACGGGCTGCGCAACGCACTGATCCCGGTCGTCACGATGATGGGCCTGCAGTTCGGCTTCCTGCTGGGCGGATCGATCGTCGTCGAGGTCGTCTTCAACTGGCCCGGCATGGGCCGGCTGCTGGTCGACGCGGTCGAGATGCGCGACTACCCGCTGATCCAGGCGCTGGTGCTGCTGTTCTCGCTCGAGTTCATCCTGATCAACCTGCTGGTCGACGTGCTCTACGCCGTGATCAACCCGACCATCCGCTTCCAGTGAACACACGCCAGTGAACACACCCGCCCCCGTCACTCCCGCGCCCACCGCCGATGCCGTGCGCACGCCGGCCTCCGAGTTCTGGCGCAAGTTCAAGCGCCAGAAGGTCGCGCTGGTGGCCGGCGTGTTCGTGCTGCTGCTGGTGCTGGTCGCGGCGCTCGCGCCGTGGATCGTGCCCTTCGATGCCGAGAACTTCTTCGACTACGACGCGCTGAACACGCCGCCGTCGGCGAAGCACTGGTTCGGCGTCGACTCGCTCGGGCGCGACATCTTCAGCCGCATCCTGATAGGAGCGCGCATCTCGCTGGCCGCCGGCTTCATCTCGGTGGCCGCCGGCGCGGTGATCGGCACGCTGCTCGGGCTGCTGGCCGGCTACTACCAGGGCTGGTGGGACCGCATCGTGATGCGCATGGCCGACGTGCTGTTCGCATTCCCCGGCATCCTGCTGGCCATCGGCATCGTCGCGATCCTCGGCAACGGCATGGTCAACGTGATCCTCGCGGTCGCGGTGTTCAGCGTGCCGGCCTTCGCGCGGCTGGTGCGCGGCAACGTGCTGTCGCTGAAGCACCAGACCTACATCGAGGCGGTGCGCTCCATCGGCGCATCGGACACCGTGATCATGGTGCGCCACCTGCTGCCCGGCACCGTGGCGTCGGTGGTGGTGTACCTGACGATGCGCATCGGCACGTCGATCATCACCGCGGCGAGCCTGTCCTTCCTCGGTCTCGGCGCGCAGCCGCCGACGCCGGAGTGGGGCGCGATGCTGAACGAAGCGCGCGCCGACATGCTGAACGCGCCGCACGTCGCGCTGTTCCCGAGCCTCGCGATCTTCGTCACCGTGCTGGCGTTCAACCTGCTGGGCGACGGCCTGCGCGACGCGCTGGACCCGAAACTGGACAAGTTCTGATGCGGCTGTCAGCGCTCGGCGCACCGCGCGTCGGCACGCTGCCTGCCGGGGCGCTCGATGCGATCACCGACGTGGCCGGCGTCGCGCTCGGCCATTGCACGCTGGACGGCGGCGCGACGCAGACCGGCGCCACCGTGCTGCTGCCGCAACCGGGCAACCTGTTCCTGCACAAGCTGCCGGCGGGGCTGGCGGTGATCAACGGCTTCGGCAAGAGCATCGGGCTGATGCAGGTGCAGGAGCTCGGCACGCTCGAATCGCCGATCGCGCTGGTCAGCACGCTGGCGGTCGGCACCGCGGCGACGGCGCTGGTGCGCGATGCGCTGGCGCGCAACGCCGAACTGGCGCGCAGCCTGCCGACGCTGAACCCGCTGGTGTTCGAATGCAACGACGGCTGGCTGAACGATGCGCGCACGCTGGCGCTGCAGGAGTCGCATGTGGCGCAGGCGCTGGCAGCGGCGCACGCGGCGCAGCAGGCCGGGCAGGGGAGCTTCGAACAAGGCAGTGTCGGCGCCGGGCGCGGCATGTCGTGCCATGGGTTGAAGGGCGGCATCGGCAGCGCGTCGCGCCGGGTGGCGTGGCAAGGGCGCGAGTCGACGGTGGGCGCGCTGGTGCTCGCGAACCACGGGCGGCCCGAGGCGCTGACGATCGCCGGCCGCCGCATCGGCGCGCCGTTGCAGGCGCGAATGGTTGCCGAAGCCGACGCCGGACCGGAGCGCGGCTCGATCATCGTGCTGCTCGCGACCGACGCACCGTTGGATGCGCGGCAACTGGGCCGCGTCGCGCGCCGCGCAGCGGCTGGCCTCGCGCGCACCGGCTCCGACTACGGGCATGGCAGCGGCGACATCGCGCTCGCGTTCAGCACCGCGTGGCGCGTGCCGCAACAAGCCGACGAGCCGATGCCGGCCGTCGCGATGCTGCACGAAGCGGCGCTCGACGGCGTGTTCCAGGCCGCGGCCGAAGCCACCGAGCAGGCCATCGTGCATGCGCTGTTCGCGGCCACCACGGTGCGCGGCCGCGATGGCCGCACGCGCCACGCATTGACCGAACTCGCGCCGGACTGGCCGGCGCTGATGGAGCAGACATGAAGACCCCGACGATCCTGGTGGCCGTGGACATCGAAGGCGTGGCCGGCGTGTGGCGGCCCGAGCAGACGCAGGCCGGCAACGGCGACTACGAACGCGCCCGGCGCTGGATGACGCAGGAGGCCGACGCGGCGGTGCGCGGCGCCTTCGCCGGCGGTGCCGGCACGGTGCTGGTGAACGATTCGCATGGCCATTTCGGCAACCTGCTGGCCGACGAGATCGACCCGCGGGCGCAGCTGATCCAGGGCAAGCCGCGCCAGCTCGGCATGATGGCCGGCGTCGACCAGGGCGTCGACGGCGTGCTGATGATCGGCTGGCATTCGCGCGCGAAGAGCCGCGGCGTGCTGGCCCACACGACGAGCAGCTTCGCGTTCGCGCGGGTCTGGCTGGGAGGATTGGAGCTTGGCGAGATCGGGCTGTATGCAGCCCTGGCCGGCGAGTTCGGCGTGCCGGTGCTGATGGCCAGCGGTTGCGACGTGATGGCGGCCGAGGCCGCCGCGCTGCTGCCCGGCACCGCCGCCACCGTCGTCAAGTGGTCCGAGGGTGCGCGCAGCGGCCGTTCGCTGTCGCCGGCGCAGTCGCGCGCGGCGATCGAAGCGGCTTCGCGCGAGGCGGTGCAGTCGCTGGCCACGAAGCCGCCTGCGCCGTGGCGGCTGCCGGGCGCGCCGACCTTGCGCGTGCAATGCCAGACGCCGGCGCTGGCCGATGCCTTCGCGCTGTGGCCCGCGGTGCGGCGCGAGGATGCCGAGACGATCTCGGTGGCCTGCGGCACGGTGCACGAGGCGGTGCGCAGCCTCAACGCGTTGTCGGTGATGGGGAACGCGCTGCGCTGAGCACGCCGGGGCCCGGCCGGTGCCGGGTTGACAGGCGGCGGACTGGTCTTTATATTTCCATTCGGTTATATAAAGACAAGGCTATGCGATGGGTTCTTCGACGGGTTCGGCGGCGGTTTCCGATTCGCTCGACCTGACCTTTGCCGCGCTGGCCGACCCGACGCGCCGCGCGATGCTGGCGCGGCTGGCGTCGGGCGAGGCAACCGTCAACGAACTGGCCGAGCCGTTCGCGCTGTCGCAGCCGGCGATCTCGAAGCACCTGAAGGTGCTGGAGCGCGCCGGGCTGATCAGCCGCAGCCGTGCCGCGCAGACACGGCCATGCCGGCTCGAAGCGGCACGGCTGCATGACGTCGCGCAGTGGGTCGCCAGCTACCGCTCGCTGTGGGAGGCAAGCTTCGACCGGCTCGATGCCTTGCTGCAGGCCACTGCAACACGTACCTCCACCCCGACACCCTCACCGAAAGGAAAACGCCATGTCCGCAAACCCTGACACGAGGAGCTTCGTGATCACCCGCGAGTTCCGCCAGCCGCGCGCCGCCGTCTGGAAGGCCTGGAGCGAGCAGGCGCAACTGCAGCAGTGGTGGGGTCCCGCCGGCTGCAGGATCGAGGTGTTCCGCTTCGAATTCAGGCCGGGCGGCTTCTTCCACTACGCGATGAATTTCGACGGCGCGCCGACGATGTGGGGCCGCTTCAACTACCGCGAGATCGTCGCCGGCGAGCGCCTGGTGTGGCTCAACTCGTTTGCGAACGCGCACGGCGGCATTGCGCGCGCACCGTTCAGCGCGGACTGTCCGATGGAGATCGAGAACGCGGTGACGTTCTCGGAGCAGGACGGCACCACGACCGTGCGCCTGCGGGCCACGCCATTCGGCGAGGAAGCGGCGGAGCGCCGGTTCTTCGACGAGCTGCGGCCATCGATGGAACAGGGCTATGGCGGCACGTTCGACCAGTTGGCGGCGCACCTGGGCTGATCGGAGAGCGTGGCGCGGGGCACGATTCCCCTCCCGTTCGGGCTGAGCCTGTCGAAGCCGGCGAGCCGCACGGCGTCTCGACAGGCTCAACGCGAACGGAAAGGGGGTGCATCGCACCAAGCCCTTGCTCGCGCCGATCCCCCGATCTCCCGATGCGGCATCATGCCAACCCAGCATGAACCCCACCGCCCCCACCCCCCAGCTCGCCACCCTGCCCAACGGCCTGCGCGCCATCGCGATCCCGATGCCGTGGCGGCAGACGGTCAGCCTGAGCGTCTTCATCCGCACCGGCAGCCTGCACGAATCGCGGCAGCTCAACGGCATCAGCCACGTCGTCGAGCACATGGCTTTCAAGGGCACGCAGTCGCGCGACTGCCAGCGCATCAACCTCGACGCCGAACGCCTCGGGGCCGAGGTCAATGCCCACACCGACAAGGACCACACCGCCTTCCACATCGAAGGCCTGCCGCGCGACGTGCCGGCCTTCGTCGGCCTGCTCGCCGACATCGTGCTGCACAGCACCTTCCCGGCCGACGAGCTGGAGCGCGAGCGCCAGGTCATCGAGCACGAGTTCACCGAGTTCGAGGAAGACCCGGCCGCGATGGCTTTCCAGCTGTTCGACCGCGCCTGCTACGGCATGCACCCGGCCGGCCAGCCGGTGATCGGCAACCGTGCCAACCTGAAGCGCTTCAGCCGCGACGACCTGCTGTCCTATGTGCAGCGCCAGTACACCGCGGCCAACGTGATCGTCGCCGCGGCCGGGCCGGTCGACGTCGATGCCTTCGTGCGCGCGGTCGATGCCGCATTTGCCGCGATGCCCGCCGGCGAGCCGAACGCGGTGCCGCATCCGGACTGGCACGGCGGCCTGAAGCTGCGCCGCATGTCGGGCAGCGCCCAGTGCCACACGGTGCTCGGCTTCGAGGCCCCGGCGCTCGCCGACGACAGCCATGTCGACAGCGTGCTGGCCGCCGCGCTGCTCGGCGAGGGCATGAGCTCGCCGCTGCTCGACGAGATCCGCGAGCGTCGCAGCCTGGCGTACTTCGCGTCCTGCTCGGCCGACATCCTGCCGTCGTCCGGCCAGTTCGTCATCGAGGCCGCGACCGCGCCGGCCCAGGCCGACGAGTTCCTCGAGGCCGTCGCCGACCTGCTGCGCCGCCAGGCCGACGGCACCGATGCGGTCGGCCTGGAGCGCGCCCGCAACCAGATCGCGGTGCGCACGCTGCGCGCGCTCGACCAGCCGACGCGCCGCATCGAATCGGCGGTGCAGGACGTCTTCACGTTCGGCCGGCTGCGCGACAGCGGCGAGTGGCTCGCCCGGCTGCAGGCCGCGTCGGCGCACGACGTGCGCGAGGTGTTCGCCCGCCTGCTGCGCGGCACCGCCGCCATCGCACTCGCCGGCAGCGTGCCGGTGCGCGCGCGCGAGCGGGCCAGCGCGCTGTTCAACCGCGAGACCGCGCACTGACGACGGTCGCGACCGGCTCGAAGCCGACCTCCAGCACGCGGCAGCCGTTCCACGCGCACAGGTCCCCGCTGCGGGCAGACTGCAACGCGAGCTTCTGCCCGGTGTCGTCGGCCACCAGGTGCCGGCCCTCGCGCGTGAAGCCGCTCGCGTTCGCCCAGCTGTAGAAGCCGATGCAGGCATCGGCACTGACCGCCATGTAGCGCGGGATGTCGCTCGCAGGCCGAGGGGCCCCGCACCAGCTCGTCGCCCGGTAATAGACGGCGCCGTTGTACGGGCAGGCCTGCAGCAGCAAGGCGCGCCGGATGTCGGGCACCAGCATGGCCCATTCGGAGGCGCTTTCGCCCAGCCATCCGACGTGCGCGCCGTCGCACCACAGCGACAGCCGGAACACCGTCGCGGTGGTCGGCACGGGCGCGGGCGGGTGCGTGTCGTGGGACATGTCGAGCACTGTGGTCGATTCGCCGGGGGGTGCGCTGAATTTGCGGCTGAATTGTCCTGAAACGCTCTGAAACGGCCTCAGGCCTGCCAATGCAGTGCCGATAACCGGGACGCAATTCACACGAATTGCGCCGCAAACGTTTCAACACCATTGAGACATCCACTCAATGATCAGGGAGTAAAAATGAATCTGTCGAACCTCCGCATCGGTTCGCGTCTCGCGCTGGCTTTCTCGGTCGTCATCGCGCTGCTGCTGGTCATCCTCGCGGTGGCCACCTCGGTCCTCAACGGGCTGAGTTCGGTGATGGACAGCGTGGTCGACGACCGCTACGCGCAGATCGCCCTCGCCAACAAGATCAAGACGGTGGGCGACCACGGCGCCGTGACGATCGGCCGCATCCTGCTGGCCGGCAATCCCGACCAATTGAAGAAGTACATGGACGAGTACGCCTCGATCCGTGCGGCGAACACGCAGAACCTCGCCGACTTCGAGAAGCTGCT
This sequence comes from Rhizobacter sp. SG703, assembly GCF_012275445.1. GTDB lineage: Bacteria > Pseudomonadota > Gammaproteobacteria > Burkholderiales > Burkholderiaceae_C > Rhizobacter. Next base: position 28,843 of record NZ_JAAZQK010000009.1, read on the forward strand.
GCACACCGACGAGGACAAGGCGCAATTCGAGGAGCAATCGAAGGCGCGCAAGGAGTACGGCGTGGTCGTGCGCAAGGTCTTCGATCTGATGGCTGCCGGCAAGCGCGACGACGCGATGGCCGTCTACCAGGACGAGATGGCCGCCCCGCAGGCGCGCTATTACGCGCTGATCGACAAGATGGTGGCCCGCCAGTCGCAGAGCATGCTCGACGACGTGGCGACCGCCAAGGGCAGCTCGCGCACCGCGAAGCTGCAGATGATCGGCGCCTCGATCCTGGCCGTGCTGCTCGGCCTGGGCACCGCCTGGACCATCACCCGCTCCATCACCCACCCTATCCAGAGGGCGATCGACCTCGCCGAATCGGTCGCCGCGGGCAACCTGACCTACCAGGTCGGGGTCCAGAGCAAGGATGAGGTGGGTCGGCTGATCACCGCGCTGCAGCACATGGTCGACAGCCTGCACCGCATCGTCTCCGAAGTGCGCACCGGCGCCGACACCATCTCGACCGCGGCGCACGAGGTGTCGCAGGGCAACACCGACCTGTCGGCCCGCACCGAGCAGCAGGCGAGCGCGCTGGAGCAGACGGCGTCGGCGATGGAGCAGCTCACGTCCGCCGTGAAGCTGAGCGCCGACAACGCGAGCCAGGCCAACCAGTCGGCGGTGTCGGCGTCGAGCGTCGCGACGCAGGGCGGCCAGGTGGTCGGCCAGGTCATCGACACGATGAGCACGATCTCGACCTCGTCGAAGAAGATCGCCGACATCATCGGCGTGATCGACGGCATCGCGTTCCAGACCAACATCCTCGCGCTGAACGCCGCGGTGGAAGCGGCGCGGGCCGGCGAGCAGGGCCGCGGCTTCGCGGTGGTGGCCAGCGAGGTGCGCAGCCTCGCGCAGCGCAGCGCGACGGCCGCCAAGGAGATCAAGTCGCTGATCGACGCGTCGGTGAGCCAGGTCGACGAAGGCAGCAAGATGGTCGAGCAGGCCGGCGTCACGATGAAGCAGGTCGTCAGCAGCATCAAGCGCGTCAGCGAGATCGTGGCCGAGATCAGTGCGTCGGCCCGCGAGCAGAGCATGGGCATCGAGCAGGTCAACAGCGCGATCCTGCAGATGGACGATTCCACGCAGCGCAATGCCGCGATGGTCGAGCAGGGCACGGCATCGGCCCGCGCGCTGCAGGACCAGGCGAAGCAACTGACGGACGTGGTCCGCTCGTTCGCCCTCTGACGGTCCGACGTTCCGGGATGTGCGAGACCGTGCCGCACGCGGCACGGGGGTGAGAGGAGACAGTCGATCGGACGGCAGGCGCCACCAGAGCGCCAACCCGTCCGCGTTCGCGCAGTTCACTCCATGGATCACTTCACCGCAGTTTCTGTCAGGGAGGACGGAATGTTGACCACTTCGCTTCACGAGGACGCACGCCTGCGTCCGGCCCGGCTCACGCCGGACATCCACCGCTTCGTCGAGGCGCACCGCGCGCACGGGCACCGCCATGCGGCGCTCGACCCGCTCGGCGTGTCGCGGCCGCTCGACGCGCGGGGCCTGTCGCTGCAGCGCTTCGGGCTGTCGCCGGCCGACGCGTTGACGCCCGATGGCACGCCGTGGCTGGGCGCGCGCGATGCACGCGAGCTCGACCAGCGCCTGAAGGCCGCGTACTGCGGGCCGCTCGCGCTCGACGCTTCGGCGGTGCGCGACGACGCGCGCCGCGCGTGGCTGCAGGCGCAGATGGAGGCCGTGCCGGTGCCTGTGCCGCCTGGCACCGGGCTGCTCGACCGGCTGATCCGGGTGCAGGCCTGGGAACACCACCTCGCGCGGCGCTTTCCGCATGCCAAGCGCTTCTCGCTCGAAGGCTGCGAGGCGCTGCTGCCGCTGCTCGACGCGCTGCTCGAACGCGCCGCGTCGCACGGCGTCGGCGAGGTGTTCATGGGCATGCCGCATCGCGGCCGCGTCAACGTGCTGGTCAACCTGCTGGGCTTGCCGGCCGCCGAGGCGATGGGCTACCTCGATCCGCAGGCGCGCGATCCGGAGCAGCACCTGGACCTGGTCTACCACCTGGGCGGCCGCCGCCGCATCGCGACGCGGCACGGCGAGATCGGGCTGACGCTCGCGCACAACCCGTCGCACCTGCAGAGCGTGTACCCGGTGGTGGCCGGCATGGCGCGCGCGAGCCAGGCGCGCCATGGCGACCGCCACGCGATGGCGATCGTGATGCACGGCGATGCCGCGTTCGCGGGGCAGGGCGTCGTGATGGAGACGCTGGCGCTGACGCAGAAGCACGGCTATTCGACCGGCGGGCTGGTGCACGTGATCATCAACAACCAGCTCGGCTTCACCGAACCGAACGCGATGGATGCGCAGGCCGCGCGCTACTGCACCGACGTGACGCGCATGGTCGATGCGCCGGTGCTGCGCGTGAATGCCGAGGCGCCGGAGCAGCTGCTGCGGGCTGCGCAGATCGCACTCGCGTACCGCGCTCAGTTCGGCGCCGACATCGTGATCGACCTGATCGGCTACCGCCGGCTCGGCCATTCGGAGCACGACGTGCCGGCGCTGACCAGCCCGGGCGTGTACCCGCTCGCCGAGCTGAAGCCGTCGGTCGTCGAGGTGCACGCTGCCGCGCTGGTGGCGGCCGGCATCGCGAGCGAGGCGGAGCTCGCGTCGCACATCGCCGCCGGGCGTGCCGTGGCGATCGAGGCGTTCTCCGGCAAGGCGCCTTCGGGCAGCACGCCCGCGGACCCGGCCCTGCGGGCTGCCGCAGCGCCGTCGCGCGCAGCCTGGTCGCGCGAGCGCCTGCAGGCCGCCGTGACCGCGATGACGACGCTCCCGGCGGGCTTCCAGCTGCATCCGGTGATCCACACGCTGGTGCAGAAGTGGTCGCATGCGGCGCTCGACGACGCGGCCCGCGTCGACTGGTGCTTCGCCGAGAACATGGCCTATGCCTCGCTGCTGGACGCCGGCACCGACGTGCGCGTGTCGGGCCTGGACGTGCGCCGCGGCACCTTCATGCACCGCCAGGCCGTCTGGCACAACCAGGCGGCGACCGGCCCCGGCACCTTCACGCCGCTGCAGCAGATCGATGCCGGTGGAGCGCGCTTCGATGTCGTCAACTCGGTGCTGTCGGAAGAGGCCGTGCTCGGCTTCGAGTACGGCTACAGCGTTCAGGATGCGGGCCGCGGGCTGACGATCTGGGAGGCGCAGTTCGGCGACTTCGTCAACGGCGCGCAGGTATACGTCGACCAATACATCAGCGCCGGCGAAGCGAAGTGGGGCTGCCGTTCGGCACTCGCGCTGCTGCTGCCGCACGGCTACGAAGGCGTCGGGCCGGAGCATTCGAACGCCTTCCTCGGCCGCTTCCTGCAGCTGTGCGGCGGCGACAACCTGCGGGTGGCCTGCCCGTCGACCTCGGCGCAATGGTTCCACCTGCTGCGCCGGCAGGCACTCGACGAACAGCCCAAGCCGCTGGTCGCGATGACGCCGAAGGCGGTGCTGTACGGCGAATCGGCGTCGCACTCGACGGTCGGCGAGCTGCTGTCCGGCGGCTTCGAGCCGGTGCTCGACGATGCGGAATGCGTCGATGCATCGCGGGTGACGCGGGTGCTGGTCTGCAGCGGCAAGCTGTACTACGACCTGCATTGCGCGCGCGTGGCGCAAGGCCTGGCCGACGTGGCGATCGTGCGGCTCGAGCAGCTGTACCCGTTCCCGCAGGCCGGGCTGCGCGCCGTGCTGCAGCGCTACCCGCAGCTGCGCGACCTCGTATGGGCGCAGGAAGAGACGCGCAACCAGGGCGCCTGGGCCTTCGTGCGCGACGACCTGGCCGAGGCCTGCCCGCCGGGCGTGGCCTTGCGCGAGGTGTCGCGCGCGGTGACGGCGGCGGGCGCGGTGTCGTCGCAGGCGGTGCACCATCGGCAGCAGCAGGCGCTGGTGGAGCGCGCGCTGGGGTAGCGGCACGCGTTACCCTGGGGGCTCCTCCACGAGCCCTGCGTCCCATGACCCCCTCGCTGCCGTACGCCGATCGACACTTCGCCGCCTTCCTGTTCGACATGGACGGCACGATCCTCAGTTCGATCGCGGCGGCCGAACGGGTCTGGGCCGCGTGGGCGGCACGGCACGGGCTCGATGTCGCCGCGTTCCTGCCGACCATCCATGGCCGGCGCGCGGTCGAGACGATCCGCCAGCTCGCGCTGCCCGGCGTCGACGTGCAGGCCGAGGCCGACGAGATCACGCGCCGGGAGATCGACGACGTGGCCGGCATCGAGGCGATCGCCGGCGCTGCCCGGTTCCTGGGCCGGCTGCCGCCCGACCGCTGGGCCATCGTCACGTCGGCCCCCCGCGCGCTCGCGCGGCGCCGCATCGAGGCCGCCGGCCTGCCGCTGCCGGCGGTGCTGGTCGCTTCCGAAGACGTGGCGAACGGCAAGCCGGCGCCCGATGCCTTCCGGCTCGCGGCCCAACGGCTGGGCGTGGCAGCCGTTGACTGCCTCGTCTTCGAGGACGCCCCCGCCGGCATCGCCGCGGCCGAGGCGGCGGGCGCCGCCATCGTCGTGATCACGGCCACGCACTCGCATCCAATCGAAACACCGCATCCGCGGCTTGCGGACTACGACGCGGTCACCACGACGCCCGGAGCAAGCGGCGCGATGCGTCTGGCGGCGCGCTGACGCCACGCCGACCCGCCGTTGCAGGCGGTGACAACCCCGGCGCCCGATCCAGGGTTTACCCGCAAATGACGCGCGCCGCATACCCCAAGAATCACGGACTGGAACCGTTTCCACTTCTACACCCCAGTCCGACCATGAAACTCCTTTCACGCTTTGCCCTGCTGCCGCTCGCGGCCCTCGTGCTGGCCGGCACTGCCGCCGCCCACAGCAGTTTCCTGAAGGTCGACGGCCGCCTGGTGCGCAACCAGAACGGCACCGGCGACCCGGTCTACCTGCGCGGCGTGAACCTCGGCGGCTGGCAGGTGCACGAGACCTGGATGTCGCCGCTGGCCGGCGCGAGCGACGACTACACGATGCGCAAGACGCTGAGCCAGCGCTTCGGCGATGCGGGCCGCGACGCGTTGATCAACGCCTACCAGGACAGCTACCTGCAGGAGAAGGACTTCAAGCTGCTGGGCGAGCTCGGCATGAGCGCGGTGCGCCTGCCGATCTACTACCTGAACCACATGAACGAGGACGGCAGCTGGAAGCGCGATGCCGCCGGCAAGATCGATTTCCGCCGCATCGAATGGGTGGTCGCGATGGCGAAGAAGTACCGTCTGTACGTGATCCTCGACCTGCACGGCGCGCCGGGCTCGCAGAACGGGGCCGACCACAGCGGACGCATCGGCGGCTCGGGCCAGCTGTGGAACAACACCAGCTTCCAGAACCAGTCGCTGGCGTTCTGGCGCGAGCTGGCCACGCGCTTTCGCAACGAGCCGACGGTGGCCGGCTACGACCTGCTGAACGAGCCGTCGCTGAACTACCCGAGCCCGGCGACGCGCCCGGTGCTCGACATGTACAACCGCTTCTACAACGAGATCCGCGCGGTCGACCCGAACCACATCGTGATCATGGAGGGCATCTGGGACTGGACCGCGATCACCCGGCCGTCGGACTACGGCTGGACCAACGTGATCTACGAGTTCCACTACTACAACTGGGGCAACGATTCGAACTACCAGGCGCAGGCGAGCTTCACCGACGGCAAGGTCGCGCAGGAGAAGCAGTACCTGTCGTACAACGTGCCGCACTACGTCGGCGAGTTCATGCTGTTCAACCTGCAGAGCAGCTGGGAGTACGCGCTGGGCAAGTACAACGCGGCCGGCTGGCACTGGACGAGCTGGACCTACAAGGGCACCAACGTCGGCAACTGGGCGCTCTACAACAGCACCGATGCCGGCGCCAACACGCCGAACGTCGCGACCGATTCGTACGCGACGATCGAATCGAAGTGGCGCAGCTGGGACGTCGAGAAGAACATGGCGCCCAACACGATGCTGACCGGCGTGTTCAAGGCCGCGCTGACCGGCAGGAACAGCCTGATCCGCAACCTGCCGTACGAAGGCAACTGGCGCGCGATCGACAAGCTCGAAGCCGAGCATTTCTATGCGCAGAGCGGCGTCAGCTTCGACGCGGCCGGCGTCGGCAGCTTCGATGCCGGCGACTGGCTGCGCTACATCGACGTCGACTTCGGCAGCGGCGTCGACCGGCTGAAGCTGCGGCTGGCGGTGGACGCGGCCTATGCCGGCAAGCAGATCGAGCTGCACCTCGACAGCCCGACCGGCGCGCAGGTCGGCACCGTCACGGTGCCGAACACCGGCGGCTGGACCACGTTCCAGGAGCTCACGACGCCGATCCAGCGCAGCAGCGGCGTGCACGACGTCTACCTGGTGGCGAAGGGCGGCGCCGGCGTCGCGAACCTCGACTGGCTGCAGTTCGAGGATTCGACGGGCACGAACACGCCCACCAACCCGCCGACGAATCCGCCAACGAACCCCCCGACCAACCCCACGACGGGCCCGGTCTCCGGCCAGACCTATGCGATCGTCGCGAAGCACAGCGGCCGCGCGCTCGATGTGCGCGACCGCGCAACCACCGATGGCGCGTTGCTGCAGCAGTGGAGCTACGGCGGCGGCAGCAACCAGCAGTGGGTCGTACAGAACAACGGCAATGGGCTGTGGCAGCTGCGCTCGGTGGCGAGCGGCAAGTGCGTCGACATCACCGGCGTCAGCACCGCGAACGGCGCGGCGGTGCAGCAATGGGCCTGCACGGGCGGTGCGAACCAGCTGTTCAAGCTCGAAGACCAGGGCGGCGGCTACTTCTACCTGCGCGCATCGCACAGCAACAAGTGCCTGGACGTGACGAACGTGTCGACGCTGGACGGCGCCGCGATCCAGCAGTGGGATTGCGGCGGGGACAACGCCCGCTGGACGTTCCGCCAGCCCTGAACCGGCTTTGCCGGGCCGCTGGGAGGCGCCCCTTGGGGGCGAAGCGACTGGGGGCCCTATTTCACCTGCTGCTTGCCGAGCTTGCGCGCCAGGGTCCGCCGGTGCATGCCCAGCCGCCGCGCGGTCTCGGAGATGTTGAAGCCGGTCTCCGCCAGCGTCTCGTGGATGCGTTCCCACTCCAGCGTCTTGATCGAGCTGGAGCGGTTCGTCAGCTCGACCTCGGTGGTGCCGGCCGCGCGGCCGAACGCGGCTTCGATGTCGTCGGTGTTCGACGGCTTCGCGAGGTAGTGGCACGCCCCGAGCTTGATCGCCTCGACCGCGGTGCCGATGCTCGCGAAACCGGTCAGCACGACGATCAGCATCTTCGGGTCGTGCGCATGCAGCGCCTGCACGCAGGCCAGGCCCGAGGCCTCGCCGTTGAGCTTCAGGTCGACGATCGCGAAGCCGGGCGATTCGGTCTGCAGCACGGTGCTCACGTCGGCCAGGCTCGCGGCGAGCGTGACGCGGTAGTCGCGCCGCTCGAACGAGCGGCCGAGCGTGCGCGCGAACGAGGCGTCGTCCTCGACGATCAGCAGTCGGCGTTCAGCGTTGTCCATGGCGTTCGGTCGGGTCCTCGTCATCTTGCGCATCGTCGTCGGTGGCGTCGGTCTCTTCTTCCGGCTCCAGCACGATCGCCGACAACGGCAGCGTGATCTTCACCATCGCGCCGCCTTCCGGCCGATTCGCCGCCTCCACCGTGCCGCCGATCGTGCGCGCGACGTTGACCACCAGGAACAGCCCGAGCCCGCTGCCGGGCCGCCCCTTGGTCGAGCGGTAGGGCTGGCCCAGCGTCTCCAGCAAGCCCGGCGCGAAGCCCTTGCCGGCATCGGTGACCGTCAGGCTCAGCGCGTCGCCGGCGCGCTCGACGTCGAGCCGCAGCCACTGCGGCGAGGCTTCGAGCGCGTTGTCGAGCACGTTGCAGATCATCTGCTGGATCGCCGAGTCGGACACCATCGGCAGGTCGTCGCCGAAGCGGTTCTCGTACGCGAAGGCCTTGACCGGCCGGGTGCGGCGCCAGTCGTCCACCAGCTCGTCGAGGAAGGTCGCGAGCGTCGTCGCTTCGGACGATTCGCCGCGCGCCTCGCCGGCCGTCAGCAGGATGCCGCTGACGATCGCCTTGCAGCGCTCCAACTGGGTCTGCATCTCGACCACCTCTTCGAGCAGCTCCGGGTCGGAACTGAAGTGCGGCAGCCGGCGCCAGTCGCCGAGGATCACCGCCAGCGTCGCGAGCGGCGTGCCCAGCTCATGCGCCGCGCCCGACGCGAGCAGGCCCATGCGCACGATGTGCTCCTCTTCGGCGGCGCGCTGGCGCAGGTCGGCCAGCCGCGCATCGCGGGCGCGCAGGTTGCGCTGGATGCGGGTGATGAAGGTGACCAGCAGCGCGGCGTTCAGCGCGAAGCACAGCAGCAGCCCCAGCACGAACGGGCTCGACAGGCCGCTCACATGGTCGAGCGGGATGTCCAGCGGCCGGTAGTACAGCCCGAGCCCGGCGAAGCACAGGCAGGTGACGACCACCAGCACCCAGGTGTAACGCGGCTTCAGCAGCACCGCGCCGAGGATCACCTGCAGCAGGTACAGGAAGGCGAACGGGTTGGTCGCGCCGCCGCTCAGGTACAGCTGCGAGGTCAGCATGCCGACGTCGACCAGCAGCGCCACCAGCAGCTCCACATGCAGCACCGGCCGCCGGTTGCGCAGCCGCAGCACGCTGACCAGGTTGAACGCGACCAGGCAGTACAGCACCGCGAGCATGTGCTCCAGCGGCAGCCGGATGCCAAAGCCGAAATGGACGATCGCGACGGTGACGACCTGCCCGACCACCGCGATCCAGCGCAGCTGGATCAGCTGCTGCATGTTCTTCAGCCCGGCGTCGGCGACGCCCACGGTGCCGGCCCAGGTGGTGGGCGGACCGATGGTCGTGTGCTGCAGCGGCAGGGTGTCAGCCGTGGGGGGCATCGGGGCGGATTGCACAGGCGGGGGTCGGGGAGGGCGCATTCTCCCTCGACCAGCGACCGCCCGGTCGCAGCATCCACGCCACCCCTGCCACCATTGCGGCCAGGCCGAACCAGGTGAGGGCGTAGACGAGGTGGTTGTTGTGGAAGCTGACCACCGTGAGGCCGGCGACGGGCCAGGGGTCGGCGGAGGCATCGGCGTCGACGAAATAGGGCGCAACATCCGCCAGCCCGCGCGCCGCGGCGATGGCCTGCACGTCGCGCGAGAACCAGCGGTTGGCGGCGGGATCGTTGCGGCGCAGGAAGCCGCCATGCGGCTCGCTCAGGCGCAGCAGGCCGGTGACGGCGAGCTCTCCGTCGGGGCGCGCGGCCAGCGCCTTGGAGCCGGTGGTGACGAAGCCGCGGTTCACCAGCACGCTGCGCCCGTCGGCCTGCTGCAGCGGGGTCACCAGCCACCAGCCGGGACCCTGCTCGGTGACGGCCTGCACCAGCGTCTCGTGCGCATGCAGGAAGCGGCCGCGCAGCACGACGTGACGGTATTCGTCGGTCGCTGCGGCGACGGGGCCGGTGGGCGCCTCGACCGGAGCGGCACGGACCCGCTGCTCGACCCGTTCGATCAAATCGAGCTTCCAGAACAGCCGCTGCACCTGCCAGCAGCCGAGCGCGACGAAGCCCGCCAACAGCAACGCCGCCGACGCGACCAGCGCGAGGCGGGTCGCCGTCGAGCGGCGTGGCAGCGGGGTGTTCACCGTCCGCTGGTCAGGGCCGAACCTTCATCTCGTGCATCGTCGGCATCATGTTGCTGTTCATGTGGAACATCACCCACAACGAACCGCTCAGCGTGATCACCACCAGCACCAGCGTGAAGATCAGCGCCAGCATCGTCCAGCCGCCTTCGGAGCGGGCGTTCATGTGCAGGAAGTACACCATGTGCACGACGATCTGCACCGCGGCGAAGCCGAGGATCACCAGCGCGGTGGTGCTGGAGTTGTTGAAGGCCTTGCCCATCACCAGCCAGAACGGGATCGCCGTCAGGATCACCGACAGGATGAAGCCGGTGGCGTAGCCCTTCAGCGTGCTCGGCGCGTGGCCGCCGTCGTGGTGATCGTGGTCGTCATGGCCGTGGCCATGGTCGTCGTGGTTCATCTCATGCGCGCTCACGGCAGCACTCCCATCAGGTACACGAACGTGAAGACGCCGATCCAGACGACGTCCAGGAAGTGCCAGAACATCGACAGGCACATCACGCGGCGGCGGTTCGGCGCGGTCAACCCGTGCCTGCCGAGCTGGAACATCAGCGTGACCAGCCAGACGATGCCGAAGGTGACGTGCAGCCCGTGCGTGCCGACCAGCGTGAAGAACGACGACAGGAACGCGCTGCGCTGCGGGCCGGCGCCTTCGTGGATCAGGTGCGCGAACTCGTACAGCTCCAGACTCAGGAAGCCCAGCCCGAACAGGCCGGTGACGCCCAGCCACACCAGCGTCGCGCGCAGGTGCTTGCGCTGCATCTCGAGCACCGCGAAGCCGTAGGTGATCGACGACAGCAGCAGCAGCGAGGTGTTCACCGCGACCAGCGGCAGGTCGAACAGGTCGGCGCCCGACGGGCCGGCCGCATAGCTGCGGCCCAGCACGCCGTACACCGCGAACAGGCAGGCGAAGACCAGGCAGTCGCTCATCAGGTAGAGCCAGAACCCGAGCAGGGTGCCGTTCTCCGGATGGTGTTCGTCGCGCAGGTAGTAGCGCGGCGCGTCAGCGCCGGCCGTGGGGTTCAGGGTCAGTTCAGGAGGCATGGACATGGGGGGCGGCCAGCAGCTGGGTGCGTGCGTTCTCGGTGCGGACGACTTCGTCGGCGCCGATGTGGAAGTCACGCTTGTAGTTGAAGGTGTGGACGATGATCGCGGCCATCATCGCGACGAAGCCGAGGACGGCCGGCAGCCACATCTGCCAGATCATCGCGAAGCCCATCGCCGCCGCGAGGCCGGCGATGATGAAGCCGGCGCCGGTGTTCTTCGGCATGTGGATCGGGATGAAGCCGTCGGTCGGGCGCTCGAACTTGTTGGCCTTCATGTCGTACCAGGCGTCGTTGTCGTGCACCACCGGCGTGAACGCGAAGTTGTAGGCCGGCGGCGGCGACGCGGTCGACCATTCGAGCGTGCGGCCGTCCCATGGGTCGCCGGTCACGTCGCGCAGCTGCTCGCGGCGCATGAAGCTGACCACCAGCTGGATCAGGAAACTGCCGATGCCCAGCGCGATCAGGAACGCACCGAACGCGGCGATCACGAACCAGACCTGCAGCGACGGGTCCTCGAAGTGGCTCAGCCGGCGCGTGACGCCCATCAGGCCCAGCACGTACAGCGGCATGAACGCGAAGAAGAAGCCGATCTGCCAGAACCAGAACGAGCACTTGCCCCAGAACGGATCGAGCTTGTAGCCGAAGGCCTTCGGGAACCAGTAGGTGATGCCGGCCATCAGCCCGAACAGCACGCCGCCGATGATCACGTTGTGGAAGTGCGCGATCAGGAACAGGCTGTTGTGCAGCACGAAGTCGGCCGGCGGCACCGCCAGCAGCACGCCGGTCATGCCGCCGATCACGAAGGTGATCATGAAGCCGACCGTCCACAGCATCGGCACCTCGAAGCGGATGCGGCCGCGGTACATCGTGAAGAGCCAGTTGAAGATCTTCGCGCCGGTCGGGATCGAGATGATCATCGTCGTGATGCCGAAGAACGAGTTGACGCTCGCCCCGGACCCCATCGTGAAGAAGTGGTGGAGCCACACCAGGTACGACAGGATGGTGATCACGACCGTGGCGTACACCATCGACGCGTAGCCGAACAGGCGCTTGCCGCTGAAGGTGGAGACCACCTCGGAGAAGATGCCGAAGGCCGGCAGCACCAGGATGTAGACCTCGGGGTGGCCCCAGATCCAGATCAGGTTCACGTACATCATCGCGTTGCCGCCGAGGTCGTTCGTGAAGAAGTTGGTGCCGGCGTAGCGGTCGAGCGAGAGCAGCACCAGCACCGCCGTCAGCACCGGGAAGGCGGCGACGATCAGGATGTTGGTGCACAGCGAGGTCCACGTGAAGACCGGCATCTTCATCATCGACATGCCGGGCGCGCGCATCTTGACGATGGTGGCGATCAGGTTCACGCCCGACAGCAGCGTGCCGACCCCCGCGATCTGCAAGGACCAGATGTAGTAGTCGACCCCCACGTCGGGGCTGTACGCGATGCCCGACAGCGGCGGGTAGGCGAGCCATCCGGTGCGCGCGAATTCGCCGACGAACAGCGAGGCCATCACCAGCCCGGCGCCGAAGGTGGTCATCCAGAAGCTGAAGTTGTTCAGGAACGGGAAGGCCACGTCGCGCGCGCCGATCTGCAGCGGCACGACGAAGTTCATCAGCCCGGTGACCAGCGGCATCGCGACGAAGAAGATCATGATCACGCCGTGGGCGGTGAAGATCTGGTCGTAATGGTGCGGCGGCAGGTAGCCGAGGTTCTCGCCGAACGACACGGCCTGCTGGGCCCGCATCATCACCGCGTCGGCGAAGCCGCGCAGCAGCATCACCAGGCCGAGGATCACGTACATGATCCCGATCTTCTTGTGGTCGATGCTGGTGAACCATTCGCGCCACAGGTAGCCCCACAGGCGGTAGCGGGTCAGCAGCGCCACCATGCCGAGGCCGCCGAGGCAGACGGCGACGAAGGTGACGAGCAGGATGGGCTCATGGAGCGGGATCGCGTTCCATGACAGGCGGCCGAAGACGAGCTTCGTCAAATCGAGGTGATCGAGCATCGGTGCGACTCAGTTCTGCGCGGTGGCGTTTTGCGCGGTGTTTTGCATGTCGTTCTGCGCGGCGCGCAGCACGGGCTGCGTGCCGGTGGGATCGGCGACGGTGCACAGCGCCGCGGCGACGTAGTACGTGCGCGGCGTGGCGCCGTTGGCGTCGGAGGTGTGGCCGTCCTTCTCCTTGACGCCGTCGATGCCCTGGCGGCCCAAGCCGCCGCCGGCGTCGATCGCCATCATTTCCGACATGCACATCTTCGAGCTGTCGACGCAGCGGTTCAGGATGGCGTCGTACAGGCCGGGCGCGAAGCTCGCGTAGCGGCGCACCGGTTCGCGCTCGCTGGGCTTCTCGAGCTGCAGGTAGTCGGCGCGGGTCAGCTCCTTCGCATCGGCCTTGGCCGCCTGCACCCACTGGTCGAAGCCGGCACGGTCCAGGCCGTGGAAGCGGAAGCGCATGTGCGAGAAGCCGGCGCCGCTGTAGTTGGACGAGAAGCCCTCGTAGTCGCCCGGCTTGTTGATGACCGCGTGCAGCTGGGTCTGCATGCCCGGCATCGCGTAGATCATGCCGGCCAGCTCGGGGATGTAGAACGCGTTCATCACCGACGACGCGGTGATCTTGAACTGGATCGGCCGGTCGACCGGCGCGGCCAGCTCGTTGACGACGGCGATGCCTTGTTCCGGGTAGATGAAGAGCCACTTCCAGTCGAGTGCCACCACCTCGACGACCAGCGGCTTCACGTCGGCGGTGACCGGGCGCTTGTCGTCGATGCGGCTCAGCGGGCGGTACGGGTCCAGCGTGTGGGTGCTGATCCAGGTGATCGCGCCGAGCGCGATGATGATCAGCAGCGGCGCCGCCCAGATCACCAGCTCGAGCTGCGTGGAGTGGTCCCAGTCGGGTTCGTAGCGGGCCGCGCGGTTGGAGGCGCGGTACTTCCATGCGAAGGTCAGCGTCAGCGCGATCACCGGCACGATGATCAGCAGCATCAGCCAGGTGCTGACGACGATCAGCTTGCCTTGCTGCGCGGCGATGTCGCCCGACGGGTTCAGCAGCACGGTGTTGCAGCCGGCCAGCAGCCCCGAGAGGAGCAGCGCGGGGGCCAGCAGGAGCGGTCGGCTCAGGGGCTTGTGAAGGGGTGGCATGCCAGGTCTGTGTAGGAGGGGCGCGCAAAATGCTTCCAACCGGCGCCCGATGGGCAGAGAATCTACGTTCAACGGCCCGGTTCGGGGATTGGACGTTTTGTCCTATCGCCTCCAGCGCCGGCCCGTGGGAACCTCCAAATTGCTCACGACAGCAGACTGAAGCTTCATGCCGACCTCCTCCCTGGACCCGAAACACCCGCATCCGACGACCGAAGACATCGGTCGCGACACCCGCAGGCTGCATGCCGCCCACGACGCGAAGGTCGCGCCCGGCGAGATCGCCATCGGCGTGATCATCGGGCGGTCATCCGAGTATTTTGACTTCTTCGTGTTCGGCATCGCGGCAGTGCTCGTGTTCCCGGCAGTGTTTTTCCCGTTCGAAAAAGGCCTCGAAGGCACGCTGTGGGCCTTCACGATCTTCTCGTTCGCGTTCATCGCGCGCCCGATCGGCAGCATCATCTTCATGGCGATCCAGAAGCGCTACGGCCGCGAGGCCAAGCTGACGATCGCGCTGTTCCTGCTCGGCTCGTCGACCGCCGGCATGGCCTTCGTGCCGGGCTTCCAGAGCATCGGCTTCACGTCGATCGTGCTGCTGTCGATCTTCCGCGTCGGCCAGGGGCTGGCGCTCGGCGGCGCCTGGGACGGCCTGCCGTCGCTGCTGGCGTTGAACGCGCCGAGCAACCGCCGCGGCTGGTACGCGATGCTCGGCCAGCTGGGCGCGCCGATCGGCTTCACGCTCGCGAGCGGGCTGTTCGCATTCCTGTACGCAAGCCTGAGCTCCGAAGACTTCCTGTCGTGGGGCTGGCGCTACCCGTTCTACGTGGCCTTCGCGATCAACGTGGTCGCGCTGTTCGCGCGGCTGCGCCTGGTGGCCACCAACGAATACGCGAAGCTGCTCGACGCGCACGAGCTCGAGCCGACCCCGGTCGGCGAACTGGCCCGCACGCAGGGCTCGACGGTGGTGATCGGCGCGTTCGCGGCGCTCGCGAGCTATGCGCTGTTCCACATCGTCACGGTGTTCCCGCTGTCGTGGATCAAGCTGTATTCCACGCAGTCGATCAGCGAGTTCCTCGCGGTGCAGATGGTCGGTGCCGGCATTGCCGCGCTGGGCATCATCGCGTCGGGCCGCATCGCCGACACCTTCGGGCGCCGCACCACGCTCGGCACGCTGGCCGCCGCGATCGGGGTGTTCAGCGGCTTCGCGCCGACGCTGCTGGGCGGCGGGCCGCTCGGGCAGGACGTGTTCATCCTGGTCGGCTTCGCGCTGCTCGGCTTGTCGTACGGCCAGGCGTCCGGCGCGGTGACGTCGAACTTCGAGACGCAGCACCGCTACACCGGTGCCGCGCTGACCTCCGACCTGGCCTGGCTGGTCGGCGCGGCCTTCGCACCGCTGGTGGCGCTGGGGCTGTCGGCCCACTTCGGGCTGGCCTACGTCAGCGTCTACCTGCTGTCGGGCGCGGCGGCCACGCTGATCGCGCTCAGCGTGAACAAGGCGATGGAGATCAAGGACTCCGCGGCAGGCTGAGGCCCCCAAGTCGCTTCGCTCCTGCCTTGCAGGCCGCGCTGGGCCAGGGGCCCAGCTCCTCGCCAGGCATAAACAGTCCTCAGGACTGTTTATGTCCGGGCTCGGCCCCCAAGGGGCGCCACCCAGGGGCCCGGCAAAGCCGGATCCCCGGGCGTTGCTTGAAGGAGCCGCTACGGGTGGGCTGCCGCCGCGCGCTGCTTCGCCAGCGCCGCCAACGTCTCGCGCATCCGCTCGCCCACCGCGATCTGCGGGTTCGAGTAGCCGTCGGTCTTGCCGGCTTCCTTCTCGCGCTGCTCGATCACCTTTCGCGCGGCGGCATGCGCTTCCTCGAACGACCAGGTCGTGCGCATGCCTTCGTCGTACATCGCGCGGCCGAAGAAGGTCAGCGGCGAACGGCGGCCGCAGCCGTACGAGGTGTGGTCGGCATCGGCCGCGGTCATCACGAGCGTGTCGGGGTCGGACAGCGGCGCGATCCAGCTGCCCGAGTAGCAGGCCGACACCGAGATCACGCGGTGGCGGATGCCGGCGGCGTCGAGCCAGCCCTTCAGCATCGCCGGCGTGACCGATTCGACCTCCAGCGGCCAGAACGACGACGCGAGCTGCCCGTCGCGCGCGCCGTGCGACGTGAGGTGCAGGAACAGCACGTCTTCGTCGCGGTCCATCAGCGCGGCCATGCGCGCGATGGCACGCTGCAGGTTGACCGGCGTGGCCCACGCGAACGAGGCCGGGTCGTCATGGTGGCTGACCAGCTGCAGCGCGCGGCCGGCGCCGTCGAAGCGGGTCGTCATCACGTCGGCCACCATCGCGCTCTCGCGGCGGAACACCTCTTCTTCGGCGTTCGGCGCGAAGGTCAGCGTGTAGACGTCGATCGTGCCCTTGCGCTGCGGCGCGAGCGCCTGCAGCCGGGTCCGCAGCAGCTGTGATTGCTGCTCGACGAGTTCCTGCGTCAGCTTGAAGCGCGGCGCGGCATCGTCGTCGCCCTCGGCCGTCTCGCCACGTGCGGGGTACCAGTGCGCGCCGCGGTTCAGCCACTGGTTGGTCAGCAGCGTCGCCGCAACCAGCAGCAGTGCGCCCAGCCTCGGCACGAAGCGCGTTCCGGCGCGCCACAGCAGCGCGGCCTGCGCGAGGAACAACCAGCCCATCGCGATCCACCAGGTGCCCCAGGCCGCCCAGCCTCCTTCGCCACCGCTGCCGTACAGCCCGTTGCGGGCCATCGGCACGAACAGCAGCGACAGCATCACCAGCGTCGGCAGGCCTTGCGCGCACAGCATCGCGAACAGCGCTGCCGCATCGGGCACGCTCTTGTCGCCATCGCCGCGGCCGTGCCCCGGCGCGCGAACCAGCAGCCAGCAGGCCCAGATCAGCAGCACCAGTCCCATCCAGCGCGAGGTCAGCAGCGTTGGCCAGTAGAAGGTCGCGGCGCCGACGATGAAGAGCCGCTCGATCCCCACGCCGATGGCAAGCGGCACCAGGAACAGGCAGGCGGTGAGGGCCGGCGTGGCCTGCAGGCCGGTCCAGTCGGCGCGCATCAGCAGCGCGGTGCGAAAGCCTTGCAGCCACCAGGCGCCGAGCGCGCCGCGCGGCAGTTGCCGGGGCAGCGGGTCGGATGAGGGCGGCGTGGTGGCGGCCGTCGCCTCAGGGACGGCGGAAATCGGTTGAAGCGGGTCGATCGAGTCGTTCGGTCCGTTGTCGGTCATGTGATGGTGTTCTCCCAGGCGGGCGAATCTACCAAACCATCACGACGGATCCGCCAGCGCTGCCGCGATGAACTCGCCCAAGGCGCGGGCCGACGGCTTCGCGGCCCGGCCGGCCGGGAACACCGCATGCAGTTCGGTCGCACCCAGGTCCCACGCCGGCAGCACCTGCTGCAGCCGACCGGCGTCGAGCTCGGCGCGACAGCCCCAGTGGCCGCTCATCGCGATGCCGAGACCGGCCACCGCGGCGGCGGTCGCGCCTTCGTTGACGGTCACCGTCAGCCGGCTCTGCACGCGCACGACGAGCGTGCGGTCGTCGTGCGTCATCGCGATGCCGCGCGGCCCCGGCCCGATCGGCCCGGCGATGAAGCGGTGGTCGGCCAGGTCGGCCGGCTGCTGCGGCACGCCGGCGCGCGCCAGGTAGTCGGGCGACGCGACCAGCAGCCGCCGCGTCGCGCCGAGCCGGCGCGCGGTCGCGACCGAATCGGCCAACTCGCCGAAGCGCAGCGCCACGTCGACGCCGTCGTGCACCAGGTCCTGCCGCTGGTCGCTCATCAGCAGTTCGATGCGCAGTGCCGGGTGACGGTCGGCGAAGGCCGGCAGGCGGGGGATCACCTCTCGCACGCCGAAGCTGGCCGCCAGGCCGACCCGCAGCACGCCGCGCAGCTCGCCGCTGCCGCGCGCCGCATGGTCGGCCTCGTCGAGCGCGTCGAGGATGGCCTCGGTGCGTGCCAGGTAGTCCGCACCGGCCTCGGTGAGCGTCACGGCGCGGGTGGTGCGCATCAGCAGCGCGGCGCCGACCTCGCGCTCGAGTTCGCTGACGATGCGCGAGGCCGACGGCTGCGAGAACCCCAGCTCGCGCCCGGCACGCGAGAAGCTGCCGCTGCGGGCGACGCGGACGAACAAGCGCAGGGCGACGAGGCGGTCGGTCATTTGGCTGGCGAATATAACTTAGCCGATGGCGACGGCTACCGCGCGCCAAGCGAATCAAACACCATTCGTTCCGACGCCAAGCAGGCGCCAGCAACCACAGGACATTTCCATGAGCAAGCTGAACAACAAGGTGGCCGTCGTGACCGGCGGCTCCAAGGGCATCGGGGCCGGCATCGCGCTCGCACTGGCCGGCGCCGGTGCCGCGGTGGTCGTCAACTACGCGAGCAGCAAGGCCGGCGCCGAGGCGGTGGTCGCGCAGATCGTCAAGCAGGGTGGCCGCGCGATCGTCGCGCAGGGCGACATGTCGAAGCCGGCCGACGTGAAGCGGGTGTTCGCCGATGCGAAGCGCGTGTTCGGCGGCGTCGACGTGCTGGTCAACAACGCCGGCGTGTACCGCTTCGGCCCGCTCGACGCGGTGACGGAAGACGACTACCGCGCGCAGTTCGACACCAACGTGCTGGGCACGCTGCTGGCGTCGCAGGAGGCGGCGCGGCATTTCGGTGCGGGTGGCGGCAGCATCGTCAACATCGGCTCGATCGCGAGCACCGCGCGCATGCCGAATGCGTCGGTCTACTCGGCGACCAAGGGCGCGGTCGACGCGATCACGCGGGCACTGGCGATCGAGCTGGCGGGTCGCAACATCCGCGTCAACACCATCGCTCCGGGCGCGACCGCGACCGAAGGCCTGCAGGCGATGGGCGTGACCGACGGCTCCGACATGCACAAGGCGATGCTCGCCGCAATCCCCGCCGGGCGCTTCGGCCGGCCCGACGACATCGGCGACCTCGCGGTGTTCCTCGCGAGCGATGACGCACGCTGGATCAACGGCGACCGCATCACCGCGTCGGGCGGGCAGTACTGATCGGCGGCACGCCGGTGCCGCGCGGGGGACAATGCGGGCCCTTTCCGCCGTGTCCCCTGCCCATGCCTGCCATCGCCCCCGCTTCGAATGTCGTGATCGTCGGTGGAGGACCGGCCGGCCTGATGGCGGCCGAACGGCTGGCCGCCGGCGGCGTGCAGGTCGACCTGTACGACGCGATGCCGTCGGTCGGCCGCAAGTTCCTGCTGGCCGGCAAGGGCGGGCTGAACCTGACGCACAGCGAGCCGCTGCCGGCCTTCGTCGGCCGCTACGGCGCGCAGCGCGAGCAGGTGGCCGGCTGGCTCGACGCATTCGGCCCGCAACAGCTGCGCGAATGGGTCGGTGCGCTCGGCATCGACACCTTCGTCGGCAGCTCCGGCCGCGTGTTCCCGACCGACATGAAGGCCGCGCCGCTGCTGCGCGCGTGGCTGCAGCGGCTGCGTGCGGCCGGCGTGCGCTTCCACATGCGGCAGCGCTGGCTCGGCTGGGCCGACGACGGCACGCTGCGCTTCGCGTCGCCCACCGGCGAGCATGGCGTGCGTGCCGATGCGGTGCTGCTGGCGCTGGGCGGCGCGAGCTGGTCGCGGCTCGGCTCCGATGGCGCGTGGGTGCCGTGGCTCGCGCAGCGCGCGGTCGACGTGGCGCCGCTGCGGCCGTCGAACTGCGGCTTCGACGTGACGCCGGGCTGGAGCGCGCATTTCAGCAGCCGCTTCGCCGGCGAGCCGCTGAAGTCGGTCGCGATCGCGCTCGACGACGGCTGGCGGCAGGCGGGCGAGTTCGTCGTCACGCAGACCGGTGTCGAAGGCAGCCTGGTGTATGCCGCGTCGGCGCGGCTGCGCGACGGCATCGAGGCGGCGGGCCAGGCGAGCTTCGCGCTCGACCTGCTGCCGGCGCGCACGCTGGACTGGGTGGCCGCCGAGCTCGCGCACCCGCGCGGGCCGCGCTCGCTGTCGACGCACCTGAAGTCGCGCCTCGGGCTGCATGGCGTCAAGGCGAGCCTGCTGCACGAGCTGGTGCCGAAGCCCGACCTGGCGGACCCGCAGCGCCTGGCCGCACACATCAAGGGGCTGCGCATCGCCGTGGGCGCGACGCGGCCGATCGACGAGGCGATCAGCAGCGCCGGCGGCGTGCGCGCTGCGGCGCTGGATGGCGCGCTGATGCTGCGGGCCGTGCCCGGCGTGTTCGTCGCCGGCGAGATGCTCGACTGGGAAGCGCCGACCGGCGGCTACCTGCTGACGGCCACGCTGGCGAGCGCGCGCGTGGCGGCGCAGGGCGCGCTCGACTGGCTGGCGAACGCGCGCCCGGCCTCGGCCGGCGTCTGACGACAGCCGATCAGCCGATCAGCGAAGCGCGGCCGGCACGCCGGCGGCGCCCGCCAGGCGCGCCTGCGCCTCCCAGCGCCGGGCCGCGTCCAGCACCGCCGCGAAGGCCTCGCCATCTTCCAGCAGCGCCCGCTTGGTCGTCGCGTCCAGCGGGTTCTCGATGCCGGTCTCGTCGCGCGGCATGCGGTCTTCGCGCACCGCCTTCAGCAGCCGCTCGATCTCGCCGGCGGCATGCGCGGGCGTCTGCAGCAGCACCAGGCGCTTGCTCTTGTCCGGGTTGCTCGGCACGTGGCACGAATCGCACTCGCCCTGGCGCAGGCGCAGCGCGAGCTGCTTGTATGCGCCTTCGAGCCGGCCCAGCCACGGGTTGTCGCGGCGGTACAGGCCGTCGAAGAGCGACGCCTTCGGCTGCGTCTGCCCCTGCGCATCGGTCCACATCCACTGCCCGCCGAAGCCCGCCGGTGCGGGCACCTGGCCGACCACGGCAATCGGCGGCTGCGTGCCATGCACCGTGAACTGCGCGACCTTCACGCGCCCGCGCATCGGCTCCCACCACAGCAGCACCTCGGTCGCGCCCTGGTACATCGCCCACTTCTCGGCGTCGTGCCAGAACGGGTACGGGAACTGCCCCGGCGCGAGCCGGTTGCGGAAGGCGGTCGCGAAGCGCAGCTGGAACAGCCCTTCGGACGCGACGTAGCGCACGCTGTGCTGCCCGTCGAACATGAACAGCGGCAGGTAGAGCCCGGTCAGTACGTCCGGCGCGAACTGCGTCAGCGAGCTCGCCTGCAGCGACAGCGCCGGGTCGCGCTGGCGGCCCCACAGCACGACGGCGTCCAGCGCATCGCGCACGGCCGCGTCGCCGAACAGCCCGCGCTTGCACTGCTCGAAGGCCGGCTGGTCGCCGGGGCCGGCCACCGGGCAGTGACGCGCCAGCGCGGCGGCGATGTCGGCGGCCGTGGCGCGCGCCTCGGCCCACTGCGGCGGGCTCGGCTCGCTGCCGGCCGCCCATGCCGGCAGGCCGGCGAACCACAACGCGAGCCAGGCCAGCCCGCGCGTCCAGGATGCAGCCATGAGGTCCTCCCTCGGTGTTCAGCCGACGATGCGGCCGTAGCGGTCGATCACCACCGTTTCCACGTACTGCGAGCCATGCGGGTTGTCGGGCGCATAGGCGACGCGGTAGCCGCCCAGGTCGGTGCGCAGCGTCGCCAGCGCGTCGCGCATCCGGCTGCGCGTCGCGCCGCCGCCCTTGACGGCGGTGCGCACCGCCTCGACCGCGACGCGGCCGGCGATGTAGCCTTCCAGCGTCGTGACGCCGAGCGCGGCAGTACCGCCGAGTGCGGCCAGGTCGCCCTTGCATTGGCCGACCACGCCGACGCCCAGCGCCGATGGCCGCGGCACCACCAGGCTCATCACCACGCTGCGCCGCGTCGCGACCACGCCGTCGATCAGGTCCTGGCCGGCGAACGACGACGAGAAGTGCATGCCCGGGTAGGCGCCGGTGTGCATGTGCTCGATGATCGACAGCACCGGCGCGGCGTTGGTGGTGAACATCACGCAATCGAGACGCAGGTCGAGCAGCTGCTGCGCCACCGGCAGCAGCGAGCCGGCGTTGCGGTCGATCGGCACCACCGCGACGGGTTGCACCCCGAGCCGGCTCAGCGCGTCCTCCATCGCCAGCAGGTTGGCCTTCGAGGTGTCCTTCAGGTGCACGTAGCCGACGCGCTTGAACCCGAACTCCTTCGCGTAGCCGACCATGCGCCGGTACTCCACGTCGTAGCCGGCGCGCACGTGCACCGCGCCGGACGAGGCCGCGCTGCGGATGCCCATGTTGCCGCTGGCGGTGCCGATCAGCGCGATCTGGTTCTTCTCGACCAGCGGCATGCAGGCCTCTGCCGCCGCGCCGCTGGTCAGGCCGACCAGCGCCGCGGCGCCGTCGCCGATCAGCTGCTGCACGTTGGCGATGCAGCGGTCCTTGTTGCCGCCGTCGTCGTACACCTGCAGCTCGAAGCGCGGGCCCTTGGGGTCGGCCCGGTTGGCGGCAGCGAACGCGGCGAGGATGCCGTCGCGCACGTCGGCGCCATAGCGTGCCTGGGCGCCGGTCAGCGAGGCGCTCTGGCCCAGCGTGACGACGGTGTTGGAAGCGAATGCAAGGCGCGGGAAGCCCGCGCAGGCGACAGCGCCGCCCAGCAGAAGGTCGCGGCGTTTCATGCGCTGCCCGTTCAGCCGACGAGACGGCCGTAGCGGTCGATCGCGATCAGGTCGACATAGCGCGAGCCGTGCGGGGTGCCGGCGAACTCGACCTTGTAGCCGCCCAGGTCGCTGCGCAGCCCGGCCAGCGAATCCTTCATGCGCGCGCGGTTCAGCGTGCCGGCCTTCGCGGCGGCCAGCGCCGCCTCGACCGCGATGCGCCCGCTGATGTAGCCCTCGAGCGTCGTGATGCCCAGCCGGGCGCCGTTGTTCAGCAGCGCCAGGTCGCGCTGGCATTGGGCGACCACGTTGACGCCCATCTGCGTCGGGCGCGGCACCACCATGCTCATCACGCAGCTCTGCTTGCGCGAGGTCAGCGTGTCGATCAGGTCCTGCCCGGCGAACGACGACGCGTAGAACAGCCCGGCGTACTTGCCGCGCACCAGGTGGTCGATGATCTTGCCGACCGGCCCGGCGTTGGCGGTGAACAGCACGCAGTCGAGGCGCGCGGCCAGCAGCTCGTTGGCGATGCCGTCGAACGACGCGGCGTTGCGGTCGATGCCGATCGACACCTTGGGCTGGATCGACAGCGCCGACAGCGCGGCGTTCATCGCCTCCATGTTGGCCTTCGAGGTGTCGTTCAGGTAGACGACGCCGATGCGCTGCATGCCGAAGTCCTTCACGTAGCCGACCATGCGCTTGTATTCGGCGTCGTAGCCGGCACGCACGTGGAAGGCCCCGCTGACGTTGCTGCCGCGGATGCCCATGTTGCCGCTGGCGGTGCCGAGCATCGCGATCTGCGCGTCCTCGATCACCGGCACGCAGGCTTCGGCGCCGGCGCCGCTGGTCAGGCCGATCAGCGCGGTCGAGCCGTTCTCGACCAGCTGCATCACGTTCTTCATGCAGCGGCTGCGCACGCCGCCGTCGTCGAGCGTCTGCAGGTCGAAGTGAAGGCCGCTGGCGGCTTCGTTGGCGTTCGCCGCGGCGAAGGCGGCGGCGATGCCGTTCTGCACGTCGCGGCCGTAGCTGGCCTGGCCACCGGTCAGCGAGGCCGACTGGCCGAAGCTGATGGTGCGGGCGCCGGCGGCGCGCGACGGCGCCAGCGGCAGGAGGCTCACGCCGGCAGCCCCGGAGGCGGCCAGCAACAGGTTTCTGCGCTTCATCTTCATCTCTCCCTGAGACCACGTCATGGCGACGTGATCGGGTTTCGACAAGCTGAAGCGGTGGCTGAAGCGGGCGTTGCCGGGGCTTACGTCGGTAGCACTTGGTTTCGCGCCGCTAGGTGAAAGCGAGCTTGAAAGTTCGCAAGGAGCTGACGTGAGCGCCTCTGCGTGGCACGTTCAACCGCCGGTGGCAATCGGTGCCTTCGTTTCGCGATCCGGTTCGGCGCGCTTCGGGCTGCGCTCGGCGGTGCGGGTGCTGGCGGAGGCCGGCGCGTCGTGGCGCATCGTGCCGGCGAACTCGCCGCCCATCGGCAGCGTGCCCTGGGCGCGGGCCTCGATCAGTTCGGCGCGGACTTGTGCGCGGGTCTTCGGCGCGGCGGCGTCCTGGGCCATCGCGGCGGCGCTGCCGACGGCGAGGGCGACGGTGACGAAATAGGTGAGGGCGGTGCGGTTCATGGTTCACTCCATCGGGTCGGTTCGACGGCGACCTGTCGTCGATGGGGTGGACTGTGGCGATGCGCCGGCGCCAGCGACACCACGATGCGACGAAGGGATCGCCGCGGTCGCGAAGCGTCGCCGGCACGACGCGAACGGTGGGCCTCAGCCACCCATCAAGGCACCAGCGGCCCCAGCTGCTTCGCGAACGGGTAGCCCTGCAGCGCGTCGTTGTTGATCTGCCAGTCGAAGGCTCCGCGCACCTTCGGGTAGCGTGCCTTGATCTGTGTCCACACGCTGACCGCCGTCTCGATGGTTTCGTAGTTGTAGGCCTGCGGGTCGACGCCGAAGCCGATCACCACGTGCTCCGGGCCGAGCAGCGTCATCCACAGGTCCACGTTCGGCAGGATCCAGTTCGGGTCCGCGAGGTTCGGGCCGTCGTAGTACTGCGGCGCGCAGTAGTCCAGCGCGCCGGCGTCCAGCATGGCCTTGCAGAAGGCCTGGTCGACCTGGTTCCACGGGGCCGGCGGCGCCGAGATGATGAAGCCCGGGTGGCGGCGCTTCAGTTCCTTCGCGATCCAGATCATCTCGCCGGTGTCGGGCGACTGCGAACCCTCGAAGGTGTTGAAGTCCAGCCCGTCGAAGCCCTGCCACTGCGTGTACAGCGCATCGATGCTGTCGACGAAGGTGGTCGACTTGGCGCGGTCGGGGAAGGACATGCCGAAGCCGGCCCCGCCGACCGACAGGATGATCTTGCGCTTCTGCACGCTGCGCGCGTACTGCATGTCCTCGACCCAGTGCGTCCACGCACCGTTGCCGTCGGCCGGAGCCTGCCAGCGCACGTTGCCCGAGGTGTCGCCACCCGGCGGCGTCGCGGCGAACAGGTAGACGAGGTTGAAGTGCGGATCGATGTCGCGCAGCCGGATCGGCGAGCCGACCCACCACGGGTAGTAGCCGCCGACGATGGCGTTCGCTGCGGGCGCAGGTGCGGGGGCCGGTGCCGGAGAGGGCGCCGGAGCCGGTGCGGGGGCCGGCGCAGGCGCAGGGGCAGGCGCGGGTGCAGGCGAAGGCGCCGGTGCGTTGCCGCACGGCCCGTCGGTCACCCACGGCTGCCCGCTGCCCGGCGGCCCGCTGTGCGGGTTCGGGTTCTCGTCGATCGTGCGGTAGGCCGCTGTGTAGTTGGTCAGGTTCTGGCTGGCGTGGCTGCCGCCGGCGTACGAGGTGCTGCGGTCCCACGCGGGCGCGCACACCGGGTTCGCGGCCGCCGCGGCGCCGGCGGCGAAGATCGCGCTGGCCGCGAGCACCAGGTCGAACACGCGCGAACGTTGGAGGGAAGTCGAACTCATCGTTTTTCCTTTCAAACTGCAAAAGCGGTTGTCGGAAAAGCACGAGTCACGACATCGACTGCAGCAGCGCCATGACCCGTGCTCAGGGCCGAGAAAGCAGACTGCCTTTCGATCGGAAAATCGATCGTATAACCATTTAAATACCAATAAGTTCCAATTGGCTACCACGTGCAACGGCATCGTGGCGGACGCAGCAGGGAGACACGCTGCGTCCGCCACCGCTCACGAGGCGCTCAGAAGCTGACGCGCACGCCCGTCTTGATCGACCGCCCCGGCAGCGGCGACAGGTCCCGCACCGTCTGCACCGTCGATGCGCTGTAGGCCAGCTTGTCGCCCAGGTTGCCGAGCTTCAGGAACCACAGCGCATCGCTGGTGCCGATCGCGAAATGCCGCGCGAGCGAGGCGTTGACCAGCGTGTAGCCGCCGGTCGGCACGTCGGTCGACGGCACGCGGTCCTGCTTCGCGGCGCCGTCCACCTCCAGGCGCGCGCTCCACGGCCCGCTGTCGATGTCCAGCCCGACCAGCGCCCGCAGTGGCGCCACGCGCGGCAGCGCCTCGCCGGTGTCGAGGTTGGTCGCCCGCGTGTAGTCGAGCTTGCCGTCCAGGCCCAGCGTCCAGCCGTCCTGCCGCAGCAGGCGGTGCTTGCCGTTGATCTCGATGCCGTTCAGCCGTGCGCGCACCGCGCGGAACGCGTATTCGGGGAACGACTCGGGGCCGTCGTCGCCGTCGGCCTCGATCTGCTGCCCGGTCGCCTCCAGCGAAATGAAGCGCGAGAAGCGCGTGCTGAAGGCGCCCAGGCGCAGCTCGTTGCCGTCGTCCTTCCACGCGAGCGCGACGTCGATGTTGTTGCCGCGCTCGACGCCCAGGTTCGCGTCGCCGCGCTCGAACGCGCCGGTCGCCGCATGCACGCCGTTCGCATACAGCTCGAACGAGGTCGGCGCGCGTTCGGTGTAGCTCAGCGATCCGCTCAGCGACCAGGTCGGCGTCAGCTTGTAGACGTTCGCGAGCGACGCGCTGCGCACCGGAAAACTCCGCGCATCGGCCGCCCCGAACTTCGGCTCGGCCGCATCGGCGGCGTCGCCGTCCGATGTGATGCGCGCATGCTCCACGCGCAACCCTGCGGTCAGCGTGCCGCCGCTCCAGCTCAGGTCCTCGAGCGCGAACAGTGCCTGCCGCTTGGTGCGCGTGCTCGGCACGAAGGCCTCGTCGCCGAGGGCCGAGAAATCGAAGTCCTCGACCTGCACACCGACCACGCCTTGCACCGGGCCGATCGCCGCGTGCGTGGCTTCCACCCGCAGCTCGTCGCCCGAGGTCTTGAAGGTCGTGCCCACCGCGCCGGTGCCGGTGTCGACCTCCTGGTGCTGGTAGCGGGTGTGGTTGAAGCTCGCGCGCAGGCCGGTGAACGGGCCGTCCAGCCGCTTCACTTCGCCGGCCAGGCCGACGTGGTCGCGCTTCATGTCGATGTCGACGTCCGGCTCGGCGACCGCGCCGTAGGTGCTGCGGTAGGTGTCGACCGACAGGCCGACGTAGCCCTGGTCGAAGAACAGCGAGCCGCCGACCGCGCCGCCATGCGTGTCGCTCGCCGACGCGCGCACGCGCTTCGTCTCCGGCTGGTCCTCGCCGTCGGCGCGCGGCGTGAAGCGCGGCACGTGCAGGTCCGAGGTCTTGCGGCCGAAGGCATCGACATGCAGCCCGAACTGGCCGTTGCCGGTCTCCAGCAGCGCCGCGCCGCCGCGCTCGGCATCGGCGCCGCCGACCCGCACTTCGGCCGAGCCGCCCAGCGCGGTCAGCGGGCTCGACGGAATGCGGTTGTCCAGCGTGTTGACGACGCCGCCGACGGCGCTGCCGCCATACAGCAGCGCGCCGGGGCCGCGCAGCACCTCGATGCGGTCGGCGATCAGCGGATCGATCGGCACCGCATGGTCGAAGCTCAGGCTCGACGCGTCGAGCGAACCGCCGGCATTGCTGAGCATGCGCACGCGGTCGCCATCCAGACCGCGGATCACCGGCCGGTTGGCGTTCGGGCCGAAGTAGGTGGACGACACGCCGGGCGTGCCGTTCAGCGTCTCGCCGATCGAGCTGCCGCGGCGCAGCGTCAGTTCATCGCCGGTCAGCACCGAGACCGGCACGGCGACCTCGCTGCGGCCGAGCGGGTTGCCGGTGATCACCACCTTGTCGAGCCGGGTGGGGGCGCTGGCCGCGGCGGCGGGCGCGACAGCCGCCGCCGCGGTCGATGCGGCGGGTGCGGCATCGGCATCGGAGGAGGTGGACTGCGCGAACGCGACGGACGAGAAGGCGAGGGAGATGGCCACGGACACGGCGTGGCGCTTCGAGACGAGCGAATTCATGGGGAAACTTCCGGCAAAGCTGATGAAGCCGGGGCCGGCGCGCGCACGATGCGCAGCCGGGCCCGGTGACGAACCTCGAAAGGCGGATCAGCTCAGGGAAGGGGGCCCGCGGGCAAGAAAGCCCGAGGATTGCGTGGCGATGTGCCAGCCGCGGTGCAGCGCCACCGGCGCCTGCGCGAACTCGACGGCCGCGAACACCGGTGCCATCGCGTGCAGCGCATCGCCATGGGTCAACTGGTCGTAGACGTCGCAGTCGCCGCCGTGCTGGTGGCCGGCGAACAGCTTGGCCACCCAGCCGGCATCGGCCGCCTTCGCCAGCGTGGCGGTCGACGCCGTGCCCGGTGCATGCCGCATGTGCGCGATGCCGTGCATCAGACCCAGCGCCTGCGCGAGCACGAGCGACACGAGCAGCACGGCCGCGAAGGCGATGCGGCGCGAGGCACGGGTGAGGGCGAAGGCGGGGTGGGACATCAGGGACGGATGGCGCGAAGGCCGCGAGCATAGCAAACGGTGACAAATCCGCCCGGTGGCCGGCCGATGACCGTGTGGCAAACTCCGCCGCTTTCGTGCCCTACAGGCCTGTTGCGGGCCCCCTCGTTTTGGACAAGATTCTTCTGCAGATCGCCGCCGAGCTGAAGGTTCGGCCGGTGCAAGTGAACGCCGCGGTGCAACTGCTGGACGGCGGGGCCACGGTGCCCTTCATCGCCCGCTACCGCAAGGAAGCCACCGACAACCTCGACGACATCCAGCTGCGCGAGCTCGAATCCCGCTTGGCCTACCTGCGCGAACTCGAAGACCGTCGCGAGGCCGTGCTGAAGAGCATCGACGAGCAGGGCAAGCTGACACCCGCGCTGCGCGCCGCGATCGACGCCGCGCCGACCAAGCAGGAGCTCGAAGACCTCTACCTGCCGTTCAAGCCGCGCCGCCGCACCAAGGGCATGATCGCCCGCGAGGCCGGGCTGGAGCCGCTGGCCGACAAGCTGTTCGCCGACCCGTCGCTCGACCCGGCCACCGAGGCGGTGGCCTTCATCAATGCCGACGGCGGTTTCGCCGATGCGCATGCGGTGCTCGACGGCGTGCGCGACCTGCTCAGCGAGCGCTGGGCCGAAGACGCCGCGCTGGTCGGCAAGCTGCGCAGCTGGCTGTGGGACGAAGGCCTGCTGCGTTCGAAGCTGATGGACGGCAAGGACGTCAACCACCCGGACGTCTCCAAGTTCCGCGACTACTTCGAGTACGACGAGCCGATCAACCGCGTGCCGTCGCACCGCGCGCTCGCGGTGTTCCGCGGCCGCACGCTCGAGTTCCTCGATGCGAAGCTGGTGCTCGACGAAGAGGTGGTGCCCGGCCAGCCGACCCTCGCCGAAGGCCGCATCGCGGTGCACCTCGGCTGGAGCCACAAGAAGCGCCCGGCCGACGACCTGATCCGCAAGACCATCGGCTGGACCTGGAAGGTCAAGCTCAGCCTGAGCCTGGAGCGCGACCTGTTCAGCCGGCTGCGCGAAGAGGCGGAGAAGGTCGCGATCAAGGTGTTCGCCGAGAACCTGCGCGACCTGCTGCTGGCCGCGCCGGCCGGCCCGCGCGTCGTGATGGGGTTGGATCCCGGCATCCGCACCGGCGTGAAGGTCGCGGTGGTCGACGCGACCGGCAAGGTGCTGGACACCCACACCGTCTACCCGCACGAGCCGCGCAACGACTGGGAAGGCTCGCTGCACACGCTGGGCCGGCTGTGCGCGACGCACGGCGTCAACCTGATCGCGATCGGCAACGGCACCGCGAGCCGCGAGACCGACAAGCTGGCGTCCGACCTGATCAAGCGCATTCAGCAGCTCGCGCCTGGCACGCACATCGAGAAGGTGGTGGTCAGCGAGGCCGGCGCGTCGGTCTACTCGGCCAGCGAGTACGCGAGCAAGGAGCTGCCCGACCTGGACGTGAGCCTGCGCGGCGCGGTCAGCATCGCACGGCGCCTGCAGGATCCGCTGGCCGAGCTGGTGAAGATCGAGCCGAAGAGCATCGGCGTCGGCCAGTACCAGCACGACGTGAACCAGAGCGAGCTGGCGCGCAGCCTCGACACGGTGATCGAGGATTGCGTGAACTCGGTGGGGGTCGACCTGAACACCGCGTCGGCGCCGCTGCTGTCGCGCGTGTCGGGCCTGAGCAGCGCGGTGGCCGCGAGCATCGTGCGCTGGCGCGATGCGAACGGCGCGTTCCGCAACCGCCAGCAGCTGCTGGACGTCAGCGGCCTGGGTGCGAAGACCTTCGAGCAGAGCGCCGGCTTCCTGCGCATCCGCGGCGGCGACAACCCGCTCGACCAGTCGGGCGTGCACCCGGAAACGTATCCGGTGGTCGAGAAGATCATGGCTGCCGTCAACAAGCCGGCCGCCGAGGTGATGGGCCGCAGCGACGTGATCCGCGCGCTGAAGCCCGAGGCCTTCGCCAGCGACAAGTTCGGCGCGATCACGGTGAAGGACATCTTCGCCGAGCTGGAGAAGCCGGGCCGCGACCCGCGCCCCGACTTCAAGGTGGCGCGCTTCAACGACGGCGTCGAGGACCTGAAGGACCTGCAGCCGGGCATGACGCTCGAAGGCACCGTCAGCAACGTCGCGCAGTTCGGCGCCTTCATCGACCTGGGCGTGCACCAGGACGGGCTGGTGCATGTGAGCCAGCTGAGCAACAAGTTCGTCAACGATGCGCGCGAGGTCGTGAAGACCGGCGACATCGTCAAGGTCAAGGTGCTCGAGGTCGACCTGGCGCGCAAGCGCATCTCGCTGACGATGAAGCTCGATGCGGTGGTCGCGCCGCGCGGCGAGCGCCAGGGCGACAACAGTTTCCGGCCGGCAGGGCGGGGCGAGCGCGCCGGCGGCGGGGGCGGTCACCGCGCACCGCAGCAGCAACATCAATCGCCCCAGCAATCCGCCATGGCGGCTGCCTTCGCGAAGCTGCAAGGCAAGGGCTGAGCCGCGGCCGGCGAATCAAGGCACCATGCGGTCCGACACTCCACTGAGGAACCCAGCGATGAACACACGTCTTCGACCCCTCGCGCTCGCCCTGATGCTCGGCAGCGCCGCGCTGCTCGGCGCCTGCGCCCATGCGCCCGGCCCGAGCGCCACGGCGACCCTGCTGCCCACCACCGGCAATGCCGCGGTCGGCGTCGTCACCTTCCAGATGGTCGACGACCGGGTGCTCGTCAAGGGCAAGGTGCGCGGCCTGAAGCCGAACCAGGACCACGGCTTCCATGCGCACGAGAAGGGCGATTGCTCCAGCGGCGACGGCATGAGCACCGGCGGCCACTTCAACCCGACCGGCAAGCCGCACGGCTCGCCGCTGGGTGACCACCATGCCGGCGACATGCCGGCGATCACCGCCGACGCGAACGGCGTCGCCGACTTCGAGTTCATGCTGAGCGGCGTGACCATCGGCTCCGGCCCGACCGACCTGGTCGGCCATGGCTTGATCGTGCATGCCAGCCAGGACGACTACGCGACGCAGCCGACCGGCAACTCCGGCGCCCGCATCGCCTGCGGCGTCATCAAACAAGACCCGCACTGACCGTAGCCCGGACGCCAATCCGGGTTTCGCGGCTGAACGACGCCCGATGAAAGCCCTGCTCGTCGCTGCCGGCCCGAAAGCGCGCGAACACCTGCGCCGCGACGGGCTGCGCCCGCAAGACGTGCGCGCGATCCCGGCGGCGGCCGGCGGCCCCAAGGGCCTGGCGCTGAACCACCTCGACCGCTTCCTGTTCGGCGACTGGCTGCCGCGCAGCGACCACACGGTGCACCTGCTCGGCGCGTCGATCGGCGCGTGGCGCATGGCGACCGGCTGCCTCGACGACCCGGCGCGCGAACTGGCGCAGATGGCGGCCGACTACATCGGCCAGCAGTACGAACACGCACCCGGCAAGCAGCCGACCGCCACACACGTGAGCCAGGTGTTCGCCGACAACCTGGTGCGCCAGTTCGGCGCGCGCGAGGCGCAGGTGCTGCAGCATCGGCGCTTCCGGCTGCATGTGTTCACCAGCCGCGGCCGGCATGTGCTGGGCCGGCAGGGACGGCTGCGCACGCCCGTCGGCTACCTGGGCGCGTTCGCGGCCAATGCGCTGAGCCGCCGTGCGATGGGGGGCTGGCTGGAGCGCGTGGTGTTTTCCGACCCGCGCGATGCGTTGCCGCTGTCGCTCACCGACTATCGCACGCACACCGCCGCGCTCGATGCGTCGAACCTGCGCGCGAGCATCCTCGCGAGCTGCTCGATCCCGTTCTGGCTCGACGCGGTGAACGACATCCCCGGCGGCCCGGCCGGCGCCTACTGGGACGGCGGCATCACCGACTACCACCTGCACCTCGACTACGCGTCGATGCACGACGGGCTGGCGCTGTACCCGCACTTCCAGAAGACGGTGGTGCCGGGCTGGCTCGACAAGGGCTTCAAGCGCCGCCACCGCGCCAGCGCGAAGCTCGACAACCTGATCGTGCTGTACCCGAACCCGGCCTGGATCGCGACGCTGCCGAACGGCAAGCTGCCCGACCGGGCCGACTTCAAGGCCTGGGGCGACGACGTGGCCGGGCGGCAGGCGGCCTGGACCCGTGCGGTGCACGAAAGCGAACGCCTGCGTGACGATTTCGAGAAATGGCTGGACCGCCCCGAGGCCGACCCGCTGTAGGACGTTGTACCGGGCGGGAAACCCGGCCCGGAAACGCCACTGCGCTCCCCTAAAATTCGGCCGATGCGCGACCTGTCGTTGTCCTCTCCGCCGCTTCCCCTGTCGTCCCCGCTGCAGTTCCGTCGCGCCTTCGAACCGACCGACACGGCGCCGGCGCTCGACCGCCGCATCCACACCGCCGACGAGCCGCGCGACATCGCGTCGCCCGCGTTGCTGTACCCCGCGGGACCCGTCACCGAGACCTGGAGCGTGCCCGGCAGGCTGCACGAGCAGCGCCGCGGCATCGCGCGTTTCGCGAGCGACGGCCACTGGCTGATGGGCACGCTGTGCATCGACGACGCGACGCTGCCGGGCGGCATCGGCGCCGCGGCGCGGCAGGTCTACGACGCGCTGTTCCAGCTACTGCAAGACGAAGGCTTCCCGCACCTGCTGCGGCTGTGGAACTACGTGGCCGACATCAACGGCGCCGATGCCGGCGGCGACCCGCTGGAGCGCTACCGGCAGTTCAACATCGGCCGCCAGGATGCCTTCCTGGCCGCACGGCGCAGCGCTTTCGACGGCGCGCCGGCCGCCTGCGCGCTGGGCACCACGCGCGGTCCGCTGACGGTGCACTTCCTCGCGGGGCGCGAGGCGCCGCGGGCAGTCGAGAACCCGCGCCAGGTCAGCGCCTACCGCTACCCGTCGCAGTACGGCCCGCGCGCGCCGACCTTCTCGCGCGGTGCGCTGGCATCGATCGGCGGCGGGCGCGAGGCGCTGTTCCTGTCGGGCACCGCCAGCATCGTCGGGCACCAGACGCTGCACCCGGGCGACGTGGCCCGGCAGACCGAGGAGACGCTCGCCAACGTGGCCGCGGTGGTCGATGCGGCCAATGCGCTGAGCACGATCGGGCCGCGCGCGCACCGCGTCGACACGCTCGAGTGCACCGTCTACGTCCGCCATGCGCAGGACCTGCCGACGGTGCGCGAGGTGCTGGCGCGGCGGCTCGGTGCCGATGCGCCGGCGCTGCGCAACGCGATCTACCTGCGCGCCGACGTGTGCCGCGCCGACCTGCTGGTCGAGATCGAGGCGCATGGCATCGCGTCGGCTGCCACGCTGTCGCCCACATGATCCGGCGCGCCTGGCAGCTCGCGTGTTTCTACCTGCTGCTGCTCGGGTTGGGCCTGGCATCGCTCGCCTGGAACCTGGTCGCCGCGCTGATGCTGCCGGTGGTGCCGCGCCGGCGCGCGCAGGCCATCGGCCGGCATGTGGTCGCGAGTTCGTACCGCGCGTTCTGGAACCTCGCGGCCGGCTTCGGGCTGATGGAGGTCGACAGCCAGGCGCTCGACCGGCTCAATGACGGCGCGACCGGGCTGGTCGTGGTGGCCAACCACCCGAGCATGGTCGATGCGCTGCTGATCGTCGCGCGGTTGCGGCGCGGCGTGTGCATCATGAAGGGCGACCTGATGCGCAACGTGTTCCTCGGCGCCGGCGCGCGGATCGCGCGCTACATCCCGAACGATTCGCCGCGCACGATGCTGCGGCATGCGATCGCGACCCTGCGCGAAGGTGCGCAGCTGGTGATGTTTCCCGAGGGCACGCGCACCGAGGCCGGCGCGATGCTGAACCGCTTCCGCCCCGGCGTGACGGCGATCGCGCACAAGGCCGGCGTGCCGATCCAGACGGTGTTCATCGAGACCGATTCGCCGTACCTGCGCAAGGGCTGGCCGATCTGGCGCGTGCCGCCGTTCCCGATGGCGTTCACGCTGCGGCTGGGCGAGCGCTTCGAGCCGCGCGAGGGCGCTGCGCTGCCGCTGGACGAACTGGAGGCGTATTTTCGCAATGAGCTGTGCAAGAAGGAACTGGCCTTGAAAGAGCGGACGTGAGCGCGATCCGCCAGGCGGTGCTGATCCCGAGCTACGACACCGGCGCAACGGTGTACGACACCGTGCGTGCCGCACGCGCGCAGTGGTCGCCGGTGTGGGTGGTGGTCGACGGCAGCACCGACGGCACGGCCGAGGGGCTGCAGCGGATGGCCGAGGCCGATGCGCAACTGCACGTGATCGTGCTGCCGCACAACCAGGGCAAGGGCGCGGCGGTGCTGACCGGGCTGCAGGCGGCGCAGGCGGCGGGCTTCACGCACGTGCTGACGATGGATTCGGACGGGCAGCACCCGGCCGGGCTGATCCCGCAGTTCATGGCGACCTCGCAGCAGCACCCTGATGCGATGGTGCTGGGCAAGCCGGTGTTCGACGCATCGGCGCCGCTGCTGCGCGTGCGCGGGCGGCGCATCTCGAACGGCTGGACCGACCTGGAGACGCTGGGTGCCGGCATCGGCGATTCGCTGTACGGCTTTCGCGTGTACCCGGTCGGGCCGCTGATCGCGGTGATGCGCCGCCAGCCGTGGATGCGGCGCTTCGATTTCGACACCGAAGCGGTGGTGCGGCTCGCGTGGCGCGGCATCGCACCGATCAACCTGCCGGCACCGGTGAAGTACCTGACGGCGGAGGAGGGCGGCGTCTCGCACTTCCGCTACGGGCGCGACAACGTGCTGCTGACGTGGATGCACGCGCGCTTGATGGTGGAGTTTCTGCTGCGGCTGCCGGTGCTGGCGTGGCGGCGCCTGTTGAAGAAACCGCCGTTCCAATACAAGTAGCCCGGATTGGCATCCGGGCGACGGCTCAGCACTCGACGATGTTCACCGCCAACCCGCCCCGCGCTGTTTCCTTGTACTTCGTCATCATGTCCGCGCCGGTGTCGCGCATCGTCTTGATGACCTTGTCGAGGCTCACGTGGTGCGTGCCGTCGCCGCGCATCGCCATGCGGGCCGCGTTGATCGCCTTCACCGACGCGATCGCGTTGCGCTCGATGCACGGGATCTGCACCAGCCCGCCGACCGGGTCGCAGGTAAGCCCCAGGTGGTGCTCCATGCCGATCTCGGCGGCGTTCTCC
This sequence comes from Rhizobacter sp. SG703, assembly GCF_012275445.1. GTDB lineage: Bacteria > Pseudomonadota > Gammaproteobacteria > Burkholderiales > Burkholderiaceae_C > Rhizobacter. Next base: position 64,074 of record NZ_JAAZQK010000009.1, read on the forward strand.
ACCTGCTCCGGCGTGCCGCCCAGCACCGCGCACAGCGCGCCGGCGGCCATCGAGCAGGCGACGCCGACCTCGCCCTGGCAGCCGACCTCGGCGCCGCTGATCGACGCGTTCTCCTTGTAGAGGATGCCGATCGCCGCGGCCGTCAGCAGGAAGTCGACGATGCCGGCCGGCGTCGCACCTGCGACGAAGCGAGCGTAGTAGTGCAGCACCGCCGGCACGATGCCGGCCGCGCCATTGGTCGGCGCCGTCACGACGCGCCCGCCGGCGGCGTTCTCTTCATTGACGGCCAGCGCGTACAGGTTCACCCAGTCCAGCACCTGCAGCGGATCGCGCAGCGCCGCTTCGGGGTTCGACGACAGCTGCCGGTGCAGGTCGGCGGCGCGCCGGCGCACCTTGAAGCCGCCGGGCAGGACGCCGTCGGTGCGCGAGCCGCGCGCGACGCAGTCCTGCATCACCTGCCAGATGTGCAGCAGCCCGGCATCGATCTCGTCGTCGCTGCGCCAGTGGCGCTCGTTGCGCCGCATGATCTGCGCGATGCTGCAGCGTTCGCGCGCGGCGATCGCCAGCAGGTCGGCGCCCGAATGGAAGGGCAGCGGCAGCACCGTGGTGTCGGGCGCCAGCACCTTCTGCTTGCTGCCGTCGGCGGCCAGTTCTTCGCTGACGACGAAGCCGCCGCCGACCGAATACCAGGTGCGCGCGCACAGCTCGGCCCCGTCGCCGTCGAACGCGATGAAGCGCATGCCGTTGGCATGGAAGGGCAGCGTCTGCCGGCGGTAGAAGACGAGGTCGGTCTTCTCGTTGAAGGCCACCGCGTGCTCGCCGAGCAGCTTCAGTTGCCTGCCGCCGCGGATCGCGTCGAGGTGGGCCGGGATGGCATCGGGGTCGACGCGATCGGGCTCATGCCCGGCTAACCCGAGCAGGACCGCCTTGTCGGTGCCGTGGCCCTTGCCGGTGGCGCCGAGCGAGCCGTACAGCTCGGCCTGCACGCGCTGCGTGCGGCCGAGCAGCCCATCGTGCTGCAGCCGCAGCGCGAAGAGCCGCGCGGCGCGCATCGGCCCGACCGTGTGCGAGCTCGACGGGCCGATGCCGATCTTGAACAGGTCGAAGACCGACACGGCCATCAGGCGCTCCCGGTGGGTGGATCAGTTCAGCTGTAGTCGGCCAGCGGCGGACAGCTGCAGAACAGGTTGCGGTCGCCGTAGACGTTGTCGACGCGCCCAACCGGCGACCAGTACTTCTGCCGCTTCAGGCTCTTGACCGGGAACGCCGCTTCCTCGCGCGAATATGCATGCGGCCAGTCGGCCTTCATCAGCGCGCCGGTGGTGTGCGGCGCGGCCTTCAGCGGGTTGTCGTCCTGCGGCCACTGCCCTTGCTCGACCTTGCGGATCTCGTCGCGGATCGCGATCATCGCGTCGCAGAAGCGGTCCAGCTCGACCAGCGGCTCGCTCTCGGTCGGCTCGACCATCAGCGTGCCGGCCACCGGGAAGCTCAGCGTCGGCGCATGGAAGCCGTAGTCGATCAGCCGCTTGGCCACGTCTTCGGCGCTGACGCCCGAGCTGTCCTTCAGCGGGCGCAGGTCGAGGATGCACTCGTGCGCGACCCCGCCGCCCTTCACGCCGGCGATGTTGCCGCTGTAGTGGATGTCGTAGTGGTCGGCCAGCCGCGCGGCCACGTAGTTCGCGCTCAGGATGGCGGTCTCGGTCGCGGCCAGCAGGCCCTGCGAGCCCATCATCCGCACGTACATCCAGCTGATCGGCAGCACCGCCGCATTGCCCAGCGGCGCGGCCGAGACGGCGCCCACCTGCTGCTCGGTGCCGATGCCGGCCGCGCGGTGCGCCGGCAGGAACGGCACCAGGTCGGCCGCGACGCACACCGGGCCGACGCCCGGCCCGCCGCCTCCGTGCGGAATGCAGAAGGTCTTGTGCAGGTTCAGGTGGCTGACGTCGCCGCCGAACTCGCCCGGCGCGGCGATGCCGACCAGCGCATTCATGTTGGCGCCGTCCACGTACACCCGGCCGCCGTGCTGGTGCACCAGCGCGCACAGCTCCTTCACACGGGTCTCGAACACGCCGTAGGTCGACGGGTAGGTGATCATCACGCACGCCAGGTTCGCGCTGTGCTGCTCGCAGCGGGCCTTCAGGTCGGCGAGGTCGACGTTGCCGTCGGCATCGCACTTGGTGACGACCACCTGCAGGCCGACCATCTGCGCGCTGGCCGGGTTGGTGCCGTGCGCCGATTCGGGGATCAGGCAGATGTTGCGATGGCCTTCGCCACGCGACTTGTGGAAGGCCTTGATCACCAGCAATCCGGCGTACTCGCCCTGCGAGCCGGCGTTGGGCTGCAGGCTGATGCCGGCATAGCCGGTGGCCTGGCACAGCCAGTCGCGCAGCTGCTGGTCCAGCAGCGCGTAGCCGGCCAGCTGGTCGCGCGGCGCGAACGGGTGGATGTTGGCGAACTCCGGCCAGGTGATCGGGATCATCTCGCTGGTCGCGTTCAGCTTCATCGTGCAGGAGCCGAGCGGGATCATGCTGCGGTCGAGCGCGAGGTCCTTGTCCGACAGGCTGCGGATGTAGCGCAGCATCTCGGTCTCGCTGTGGTGGGTGTTGAACACCGGGTGCGACAGGAACGCGCTGCGGCGCGCCAGCTCGGCCGGCACCAGCGCGGCCACGCCCTTCTCGCTGCGCGACCACAGCGCGGCGGTGTCGAGGGGCTTGGCCGGCACGATGCGCAGCAGCGCGTCGATGTCGCCCCGGGTGGTGGTCTCGTCCAGCGAAATGCCGACGCTCGTCGCCGATGCGCGGCGCAAGTTGAAGCCCGATTCGCGCGCGGCCTGCAGCACGGCATCGGTGCGGGCGGCGGTCTGCACCTCGAGCGTGTCGAACGCACTCTCGTGCGCCAGCGTGCAGCCGGCTTCCTTCAGCCCGGCCGCCAGCACCGCGGTGTAGCTGGCAACGCGCCCGGCAATGCGCTTCAGGCCTTGCGGGCCGTGGTACACGGCGTACATGCTGGCGATCACCGCCGGCAGCACCTGGGCGGTGCAGATGTTCGACGTGGCCTTCTCGCGGCGGATGTGCTGCTCGCGCGTCTGCAGCGCGAGGCGGTAGGCCGGGTTGCCGTGCACGTCGACGCTGACGCCGACCAGCCGGCCCGGCATCGAGCGCTTGAACTCGTCCTTCGTCGCCATGTAGGCGGCGTGCGGGCCGCCATTGCCCATCGGCATGCCGAAGCGCTGGGTGTTGCCGACCGCGATGTCGGCGCCCATCTCGCCGGGCGGCGTGATCAGCGTCAGCGCCAGCAGGTCGGCGGCGACGATGGCCAGCCCACCGGCCGCATGCAGCGCGGCGATCACCGGGGCCAGGTCCTGCACGACACCGTTGACGCCGGGGTACTGGAACAGCGCGGCGAAGGCCTGCGCCTTCGCGGCTTCCGCGGCCGGGCCGGTGACGACCGTCAGCCCGAGCGGCTCGGCGCGCGTGCGCACCACTTCGAGCGTCTGCGGGAGCACGTCGTCGGCGACGAAGAAGGTGGTGCTCTTGCTCTTGCCGACGCGCAGCGCGAGCGTCATCGCCTCGGCCGCGGCAGTGGCTTCGTCGAGCATCGACGAGCCGGCGATGGCCAGCCCGGTCAGCTCGCAGACCATGGTCTGGAAGTTGACGAGTGCTTCCATGCGGCCCTGCGAGATCTCGGCCTGGTAGGGCGTGTACGCGGTGTACCAGGCCGGGTTCTCGAGGATGTTGCGCAGGATGACGCCCGGCGTGAGGGTGCCGTGGTAGCCCTGGCCGATGAAGCTCTTCAGCACCTGGTTGCGCGCGGCGATGCCCTTCAGCTCGGCCAGCGCCTGCGCCTCGGTCAGCGCGGCCGGCAACTGCATCGGCACCGGGCGGGCGATCGCGCGCGGCACGATCGCGTCGATCAGCGCGCGACGCGACGCGGCACCGATCGCCGACAGCATCAGCTTTTCGTCCTCGGCCTCGATGCCGATGTGGCGGGCGACGAATTCGGTGGGGTTCTCGAGGGCGCCCAAAGGCGTGGCGGCGGACATCAGCATGGCAGTTCCGAATGAAGAGAGGTTGGGCAAGTCGTCGCCCGGATGTCGATCCGGGACCGCGGCAAGCCTCAGGCGTTTTTCACGAGCTCGTCGTAGGCCGGCTGGTCCATCAGCTGGTCGAACTCGCCCATGTCGGTGACGTGCACCTTGAAGAACCAGCCGTTGCCCAGCGGGTCGCTGTTGGCGAGCGACGGGTCGGCGCGCAGCGCTTCATTGACCTCGACGATCTCGCCGGCCACCGGCATGTACAGGTCGGCTGCGGCCTTCACCGATTCGACGACCCCGGCGACTTCGCCCTTCTTGAAGCTGCGGCCGACTTCCGGCAGGTCGACGAAGACCACGTCGCCCAGCGCGTCCTGCGCATGGACCGTGATGCCGACGGTGGCGGCCTCGTGGTCTTCGATGTTGATCCACTCGTGGTCGGGGGTGTACATGGTCGTCATCTGGGGCTCCTTGGGACGAAGTCGAAAAAAAAGGAAGGGACGCTGACCGGCAGCGCGATCGACGGCGGCGATCAGCCGCGGAAATACCGGTGCGGCGAGAACGGCATCGGCGCGACGCGCATCGGCTGCCGCTTGCCGCGCACCTCGGCGAACACCTCGTGGTGCGGCAGTGCATGGTTGCCGGCGAGGTAGGCCATCGCGATCGGCTGGTCGACGCTGGGCGACAGCGTGCCGCTGGTCACGTGGCCGAGCTTGTGGCCCTGGCCGTCGACGATGGTGGCGCCTTCGCGCACCGGCACGCGCTCGAGGCCGAGCAGGCCGACGCGCTTGTTGGTCGGGCCGTGGGCGAGCTGGCCGTCGATCACGCCGGCACCGGGGTAGCCGCCGTGGCGCGCGCCGCCGGCGCGCCGCACTTTCTGGATCGCCCAGGTCAGGCCGGCCTCGACCGGCGTGGTCTTCTCGTCGATGTCGTGGCCGTACAGGCACAGCCCGGCTTCCAGGCGCAGCGTGTCGCGCGCACCGAGGCCGCAGGGCTTGACCTCGGGCTGCGCGAGCAGCGCGCGGGCGAGCGCCTCGGCCTGGTCGGCGGCGACCGAGATCTCGAAGCCGTCTTCGCCGGTGTAGCCGGAGCGGGTCACGAAGCAGTCGGCGCCGGCGAGCGTCAGCGCGCGGCCGGTCATGAAGGTGAGGGAAGCAGCATCGGCGTTCAGACGCGCGAGCGCCTTGACGGCCTGCGGGCCCTGCAGCGCGAGCAACGCACGGTCGGGCAGCGGCTGCACGGTGCACTTGTGGCCGATGTGGGTCACCATGTGCCGGATGTCGGCGTCCTTGCAGGCGGCGTTGACGATGACCAGCAGGTCCGTCTCGCGGCGCGTGATCATCAGGTCGTCGAGGATGCCGCCGCTGGCGTTGGTGAAGAAGCCGTAGCGCTGCTTGCCGACCGCGAGGTCGACGATGTCGACCGGCACCAGCGATTCGAGGGCCTTCGCGGCGTCGGGGCCGACCAGGCGGACCTGGCCCATGTGGGAGACGTCGAACAGCGAAGCGGCGCTGCGGCAGTGCCGGTGCTCGGCGATGATGCCGCCGGGGTAGTTCACCGGCATCTCGTAACCGGCGAAGGGCACCATCTTGGCGCCGAGTTCGAGATGCAGTGCGTAGAGCGGGGTCTTCAGCAGTTCGGCAGCGGACATGTTCTTCTCCGAGGGCATTCACCGATCCAACGTGTCGCCATGACGGCCGACGCGTTGGGGATGCCCTCTCTGTCCGCTTTACCTGAGAGATTGGCGGCCTCCGGATCCCGGTCGACCGCTTGCCCCTTCGGTGGACCCACTCGAGGTGAGCCTCTCTCCAGCGAGGAACGCCCCTTGCGGGGCGCTTGCCAGTCCTTTTGCCTGAGCGTTCGAGCCGGCATCGCTGCCGGTCCTGCGCCTTCGGCGGCTTCGCGTGGAAGCTCTCTCCTGGCGGCGCGAGTTTAGCCCGGAAAGAGCCCGGCTACGTCAGCGGCCGTTCGCGCCCACCGGCGTCATCATGCGGCTGGTGCCGTCGCGAATGCGCTCGGCATCGGCGCGGGCCGCATCGATCTCTTCCGGCGTCATCGGCCGGCAGGTGCCGCGGCGGGCGATGTTGCTGCCGAGGCCGGCTTCGGCGGGGCACTTGGCGGGAGCCGCCGCGGCCTGCTGGCCGGTGGGCTTCGGTGCGGGGTCGGAGGCACAGGCGGCCAGCAGCGCGCACAGGGCTGCCAGGGGAATCAGTCGCGTCATGGTGAGGTGGAAGGGAGGAAGTTGTCGACAACGAATCGCGCGGGCGCGATGCAGGGTTCGAGAGGATAGCGGGTCGGGCTGCGCACGGGCAACGTTCATCGAAGCACTGCATCACGATGGCGGACTGCGAGTCTGCGTCCTGGATGATGCAGCGGAGGCGATGCCCGGGCCTGTCGAGCGTGGACTCTATGTCGGCGCTGCGTCATCCCGACGCCGCATGGCTCCCCGCCACGATCTCGCTCGACGCCGGCCGATCGCCCGCATCCTTCGCCGCCATCGCCCGCAACGCCGCGAGCGCCGGCCCGAGGTGCACCTCGACCTGCTCGATCAGCCTGTCCAGGTCGTCTCCCGGTGCCGGCTCCGACACCGCCTGCTCCAGCGCCGCTGCCGCGTCGGACAAGGCCATGGCACCGAGCGTTCCCGCCACGCTCTTCAGGTCATGGGCGATGCGGGCCATGCCGGCGTCGTCCGCTGCGGCTCGCGCTGCGGCGAAGCGCTCGCCGAAGCGCGCCTCGCTCTCGACGAACAGGCGGGCCACCCGTGCGTACAGCGTGCGATCGCCACCCAGCGCCTCCAGCGCGTCCTGCAGCGCCAGCGCCGTCCCGCCGGCGGGTTTCGCGTCCGGGGTCGGCGTCGTCGCCAGCTCCGGCGCCGGCCGGCCGATCCAGCGCGCCAAGGTGGCGAACAGTTCCTCCACCCGGATCGGCTTCGCGATGTGGTCGTTCATGCCGGCGGCCAGCACCTTCTCGCGGTCGCCCACCATCGCGTTCGCCGTCATCGCGATCACCGGCAGGTCGCGCCAGCGCGGCTCCTCGCGCAGCGCGCGCGTGGCTGCATAGCCGTCCATCACCGGCATCTGGCAATCCATCAGCACGAGGTCGAAGCGCCCGTGCGCCAGCCGCTCCAGCGCCTCCCGTCCGTTGTCGGCCGTGGTGAGCTGCACGCCGGCACGGCGCAGCAGGTCGCAGGCCAGCTCCTGGTTGATCGGGTTGTCCTCGACCAGCAGGATGCGCGCCCCGACCAGCGCGGCCCGCTGGTTCACGAGCGCCTCGTCGCGCCGCTGCGAACGCAGCGCGTGCCGCCCCGGCAGGTGCAGCACGGCCAGGCAGGTGTCGAGCAGCGTCGACGGCGTCACCGGCTTGCTCAGCGTCGCCGCCGCCGACAGGCGCTCGGCCGTCAGCCGGCGCGTCACCTCGTCGCGGCTGAACGCGGTCAGCATCAGCACCGTCGGCGGCGCATGGCGCAGGCCCATCTCCGCCAGCCGCACGAGGCAGTCGACGCCGTCCAGCCCCGGCATCTTCCAGTCCAGCAGCAGCAGCTCGATGGGGGCGTCGCTGCGGTCCGCCTCCGCGATGGCCTGCAACGCCGCTTTGCCGTCGCCCACCGTCGACGGCCGCATGCCGAACGCGGCCGTCATCTGCGCCAGCAGGTCGCGGGCCACGTCGTTGTCGTCGGCCACCAGCACGCGCAGCCCGCGCACGCGCTCGACCCGGCCGGGGTCGTCGTCGGCCACCGGCTGCGGCGGCAGCCGGAAGCGCGCGCTGAAGTGGAAGCAGCTGCCGCGGCCGGGCTCGCTGTCCAGCCCGATCTGCCCGCCCATCATGCGCACCAGGTTGCGGGAGATCACCAGCCCGAGCCCGGTGCCGCCATAGCGCCGGCTGGTCGAGCTGTCGGCCTGCGAGAACGGCTGGAACAGCCGCGCCTGCTGCTCGGCGGTGATGCCGATGCCGCTGTCGCGCACTTCGAAGCGCAGCAGCACCTGGTCGGCCGAGCGTTCGATCGCCTCGACCTTGACGACGACCTCGCCGCGCTCGGTGAACTTGACGGCGTTGTTGCCCAGGTTGAGCAGCACCTGCCCGAGCCGGAACGGGTCGCCCTCCAGCGTGGCCGGCAGGTCGGGCGGCAGCGCGAAGACCAGCTCCAGTCCCTTCTCCTCGGCATGCATCCCCACCTGCGTCGCCAGGTCGTCGAGCACCGCACCGAGCTCGAACGGCACCTGCTCCATGTCCAGGTGCCCCGCCTCGATCTTCGAGAAATCGAGGATGTCGTTGATGATCCCCAGCAGCGACTCGGCGGCCCGGTGCACCTTCTGCACGTAGTTGAACTGCTGGGGGTCCAGCCCGCTTTGCAGCGCCAGGTGCGACATGCCGAGGATCGCGTTCATCGGCGTGCGGATCTCGTGGCTCATGTTGGCCAGGAACTCGCTCTTCGCCTGGTTGGCCTCCTCGGCCGCGTCGCGCGCGTGCCGGGCCTCGGCGAACACGCGCTCCAGGTGCGCGATGGTGTCGGCCAGCCGCTGCGTCATCGTGTTGAAGCTCGTCGCCAGCACGCCGATCTCGTCCTGCGATTCCGGCTCGGCCCGCGCCAGCAGGTCGCCGGCCGCCACGCGCTCGGCCACGCCGGTCAGGCGGTGCACCGGCCCGACGATGTTGCGGCGAAAGCCCCAGGCGAGCGCGATCGCCGCCAGCACCGCGATCAGCCCGACCGCACCGGCCACCGCCCGCGCACGCGCGATGCCGTCGACCAGGCCGGTCAGCGCGCCGTCCAGCTGGCCCTCCTGCGTGCGCGTCAGCTCGGCCAGGCGCTGCAGCATCGCGGCGGCCTGCGGCGCGACCTCGGTGCGGTAGAGGTACAGGTCCTCGTAGGCATGCTCGCCGTTGACGATGGCGCCGATCTGCAGCGCGAGCTGGGCGATCTCGGAGCGCAGGCGGGCGATGTCGTCGAGCAGCCGGCCCTGCTGGGCATCGAGCAGCCCGCGTCGCGCCGACACGGCGGTCCAGGCCGATGCATTGGTGGACAGCTGCGGCCCGTACGCGAGCTTGAAGTTCAGCTCGCCCGACGCGCCGAACGCGATCAGGTTGGTGACCATCGCGTCGAACGAGGTCTGGAAGCGCAGCAGGTCCTCGACCAGCGCGCGGTGCTCGGCGCTGGCCGCGCGCGCCTGCTGCGCCTCGACGATGCGGCCGAGCGCATCCAGCGCCTGCACGCGCCGCGATTGCACCTCCAGGCGCGACAACCGCAGCGCCGCCCGGTTCTTCAGCGGGTCGTCGTGCAACGCGAACAGGCGCTGCGGCAACTGCACCCAGCCGTCGTATTCGGCGGTCAGCGCCTCGACCGAGCGGGCCGCCTCGGCCTCCGGCCAGCGGTTCGACATCGCCTGCAGCGCGGCCAGGCTGTTCTCGAAGCTGCGGCGTGCCGCGTGGTACTGCAGCACGTCCTGCGGGTCGCTCAGCACCAGGTAGCCGCGCACGTGCAGCTGCATGCTCAGCAGGCTGGCCTGCGCCTGGGTCGATGCGAGCAGCGCGGGGCGGCGCAGGTTCTCGGCCAGCGCGATGTCGTCGGCCAGGCGCTGCCCGCCGATCCAGCCCAGCCCGATCACCAGCAAGGTGACGCCGGCCAGCGCACCGAAGCCCATCGTCAGCTTGTCGCCGACGCCCGGGCTGATGACGCGCCGGCGCCAGTCCATCACCGCGGCAGGCCGAGCGAGGCCCGGTAGACGCGCCGCTGGGCCTCGCGCCCGAGGCGGATCGTGATCTCCTCGAAGTCGACCGCCGTCGCCTTCAGCGCCGCCTGCGGGCTCAGCTGGCCGGCCGCGGCTTCGGCCAGGTGCACGTCGAGCGCCTGCCAGTAGCTGAAGGCCCCGGGGATGCGCAGGTACGGGAACTGCAACGGGTTGCTGAAGTTCTCGAAGTACGCATGCAGGTAGTCGCGGACATCGGCCTCGTTCCAGCCGGCATCGAGGTAGGTCTCGATGCGCGCGGTGCCGTCGGGCGGCAGGAAATGGAAGCTGCGCCCGGGGTCGATGCCGTCCCAGCCGCGCACCGCATACACCTTCGACTTCTCCTTCGTCGCCATCAGTGCGAACAGGTAATAGGCGGCCTCCGGGGACTTGGCGTATTTCGAGATCACCCCGGCCCACGAGCCGCCTGTGGTGTTGCCGACCAGGTTGGGCTTCGCGGTCTTGATCCACCGGCCGGCCGGGATGCTGTAGTACGACAGCGTGCCGGGCATCGGCGCCGAGCCGATCCGCCCGCGCACCCTGCTGCCTTCGTCCTGCGCCAGCGCGCCCAGGTCGCCCCAGGTGAAGGCGAGCGCCGCGCGGCCGGACAGGAACAGGTCCCAGCTCTTGCCGAGGTCCCAGCTGAGCATGTCCTTCGGGCCGAACTGCACCAGGTCGACCAGCGCCTCGAGCGCGCGCACGTGGCCCGGGCTCTCGATCAGCGGCTTCATGGTCTTCGGGTCGAACCAGTACAGCCCGGGGTTGTCCGGCCCGATCACGAACGGCGCCGAGAAGGACATGAAATGGAACATGCCCTGGGCGCCGACCTTCAGGTGCAGCGTCAGCCCGTGGTCCGGCACGCCGTCGCCGTTCAGGTCCTGGCCGTTGAAGTACTCGGCCACGTCGCGGAACTGGGCCCAGGTGGCCGGCACGCCCAGCGCGTAGCCGTAGCGGGCGGCGAACGCGGCGCGGTGCCGCGGGTCGGCCAGCAGGTCGCGGCGGTAGTACATGACCTGGCCGTCGTGGTCGTTGGCGATCATGTACTTCCTGCCCGCATAGCTCAGCAGGCGCCGCGGTGCCGGCAGCACCTCGTCGATGTCCCAGGACGGGAAGCGCGGGTCCCTGTAGAGCTTGTCGTACGGGACGATGTGCTCGCCCGCCGCCAGCTCGCCCAGCCACCAGGCGCCGGCATACGCGGCGTCGTACCGGCCGGTGCCGTTGGTCAGGTCGGCCATGAAGTGCGGGAACAGCTCCTGGTGGGTGACCTGCGCGAAGCTCAGCGTGGCGCCGGTGGCGGCCTCGAACTCGGCCTTCAGCTCGCCCAGCGAGCCGGCGTCGCGTTCCTTCACCATCAGCACCGTCACGCGCTGGCCGGCGAACGGGCACGCCCCCGGCTTGCACGGCGGCACGACCCGCGGCGGGACGATGGCGCCGGCTTTCACCACCGAGGTCTTGTACTCCTCCGACGCCGGCGGCCTGGCGTCCTGTGCCGAGGCCGCGAATGCAAACGCCGCTGCGGCCGCTGCGGCGAACCAGCCCACGATCGTGTCCATGCCTGTCCTCCTGCTGCCGGCTGCAGCCCGGTCACAGTCCCGACGACGAGCGGTATGCACGCCGTTGCCTGTCGCGCCCGAGCCGGATGGTGATCTCTTCGAAGTCCACCGCCGCGGCCTTCAGCGCCGCTTCGGGACTCAGCTGCCCCGACGTCGCCTCCGCGAGGTGGAGGTCCAGCGCCAGCCAGTAGCTGTAGGCCCCGGGGATGCGCAGGTAGGGCAGCTGCAGCGGGTTGGTGTAGGTGTCGTGGTAGGCCTGCAGGAAGTCGCGCACGTCGGCCGTGTCCCAGCCGGCGCGCACATAGGTCTCGATCTTCGCGGTGCCCATCGGCGGCAGGAAGTGATAGCGCCGGCCCGGGTCGACGCCGTCCCACCCGCGTGCGGCATAGACCTCGGACTTGGCCTGCGTGGCCATCAGCGCGAGCAGGTAGTAGGCGGCCTCCGGCGACTTCGAGAAGCGCGAGATCACGCCGGCCCACGAGCCGCCGGTGGTGTTGCCCACGCGGTTCGGCGTGGCGCTGCGCAGCCATTGCCGCTGCGCGATGCCGTAGTACTCCGGCACACCCGGCAGCTGGGCCGAGCCGACCTTGCCGCGCACCTGGCTGCCGGCCTGCTGCGCCAGTGCGCCGAGGTCGCCCCAGGTGACTGCCAGCGCGGCACGGCCGGCCAGGAAGTGGTCCCAGCCGCGGCCCAGGTCCCAGCGCAGCATCTCCTTCGGGCCGAACTCGACCAGGCCGACCAGCACCGTCAGCGCACGCACGTGGCCGGGGCTGTCGATCAGCGGCTTCATCGTCTGCGGGTCGAACCAGTAGAGGCCGGGATTGGCCGGCCCGATGACGAAGGGCGCCGACAGCGACATGAACTGGAACATGCCCTGCACGCCGGCCATCAGCGGCAGCACCACGCCGTGGTCGGGCTGGCCGTCGCCGTTGAGGTCCTTGCCGTTGAAATAGGCCGCGACGTCGTGGAACTCGTCCCAGGTGGCCGGCACGCCCAGCGGCCGGCCGTAGGCCTTCTGGAAGGCGGCCCGGTGCACAGGGTCTTCGAGCAGGTCGCGGCGGTAGTACATCACCTGCCCGTCATGGTCGTTGGCCACCATGTACTTGTGCCCGCCGTACTGCAGCAGGCTGCGCGGCGCCGGCAGCACCTGGTCGATGTCCCAGGCCGGGAAGCGCCGGTCCTTGTAGAAGCGGTCGTAGGGCAGCAGGTAGTTGCCTTCGACCAGCTCGCCCAGCCACCAGGCGCCGGCGATGCAGGCGTCGTAGGTGCCGCTGCCGGCGGTCAGGTCGGCGGTCAGGGTGCTGAAGACTTCTTCGGTCGGGCGCCGCACGATCGTCAGCGTCGCGCCGGTGGCGGCCTCGAATTCGGCCTTGACCTCGTCGATCGGCGCGCCGATCGGCTGGCCGTCGGTCACCAGCAGGCTGACGTTCTGGCCGGCGAACGGGCAACGGCCCGGCGTGCAGGGCGGTGCGACGCGCGGCGGCACCAGTTCGCCGGGCCTGACCACGGCCGAGTCGGACCCTTTCAGCTTGCCGGGTGGACCGCCTGCCTGCGCGGCGAAGCCAAAGGCCCAGAGGCTCGCGGCCAGCGGCCACAAGTTCCGGCACCGAAGCCATCGACGCATGATCAAGAAGATCTCCAGCGCCCGCCGCACCGTCAGGCTGTGTTGCGTGCTCCCTGCGGCGATCTTGCTCCGAAGTTCGGCAAATGCAATCCCCGGACTATCCCCCGGCCATTCCGGCAATGCCGGCCGGACGTCAGGAGCGCGGCGGCATCCAGCTCGAATGCCAGCCGCCGCCCATCGCCTGGATCAACCCGATCGCCGCGAGCTGCTGGTCGACCTGCAACTGCACCAGCGCGCGCCGCGCGCTCAGCGCCGACGATTGGGCGCTCGCCACTTCGAGGTAGCTGACCTGCCCCGCGCGGTAGCGGTTCAGCGTCTGCACCTCGGTGTCGTCGGCCGCCTTCGACGCCTGCGCGCGCAGCGTCGACTGCTCGGCCAGCATGCGTACCAGCGACAGCTGATCCTCGACCGCCTGCAGCGCGGCCAACGTCGTCTGGCGGTAGCGGGCCACAGCCGCATCCCTGCTCGCCTCGGCGCCTTCGACGCGGGCGCGCGTCGCGCCGGCATCGAAGATCGTCTGCGCCACCGAAACGCCCAGCGACCACAGGTTCTGGCTCGCATTGAACAACTGGCTGGCCGCGCTGCTCTGCTGCCCGACCGAGCCGCTCAGCGACAGGCTCGGGAAGTACGCGCTGCGCGCAATGCCGATCTGCGCATTGGCCGATGCGACGCTGCGCTCGGCGCCGGCGATGTCGGGCCGGCGCTGCAGCAGCTCCGACGGCACCGCCAGCGGCACCGCCGGCACCGTCATCTGCCAGGCGGCCGGCGGCAGCGAGAACTGCGCCGGCGCCTGGCCGACCAGCACCGCGATCGCATGCTCCAGCACCGCGCGCTGGCGGCGCAGCGTCGCCAGGTCGGCCTGCGCATTCGCGAGCTGCGTCTGCGCCTGCAGCAGGTCGCTCTTCGGCGCGACACCGGCGTCGTAGCGGTTCTGCGTGATCGTCTGCGAGCGGGTGAAGCTCTCGACGGTGCGCGTCACCACGTCGATCTCGGCATCGGCCTCGCGCAGCGAGAAGTAGTTGGTCGCCAACGCCGCCTGTGCCGACAGCCGTGCCGATGCGAGGTCGGCCTCGCTCGCCTGCGCGGTCGCGGTCGCGGTGTCGACGCCGGCCTGCAGCTTGCCCCACAGCGGCGCCTCCCAGCTCGCGCCCAGCGCCGCCTGGTAGGTGGTGACTGTCGACGTTCGCGCGTTGCCGCCGGAGCGCGTCGCGCCGCCGCTCAGGCTCACGTTCGGGAAGAACGACGCACGCGCCTCCTTCACCAGCGATCGAGATTGCGCATAGCCGGCCACCGCGGCCGCGACGTTCTGGTTCGACACCTCGACCTGCGCGGCCAGCTGGTTCAGCGTCTCGTCGCCGAACAGCGTCCACCACGGCCCGCGGTCGAGCGCGTCGGCCGGTGCGGCCGGAAGCCAGCCGTCGGCGGCCGCCGGCACTTCCTTGTAGCCGGCGGGCAACGCGGTGTCGGGCACCTGGTAGCGCGGGGCCACCGAGCAGCCGGCGAGCAAGGCCGCGAGCAGGGCGGCAACGGGAGTGAGGCGTGAAGTCATGCGTGCAAGGCCGTGTCGGTGCCGCGGCTCAGGTGGCGCTCGTCGGCGCCGCGGCGGCGCAGCTTGTCGAGCAGGAGGTAGACGACCGGCGTGGTCAGCAGCGTCAGCAACTGGCTGGCGACCAGCCCGCCGATGATGGCCACGCCCAGCGGCTGGCGCAGCTCGGAGCCTTCGCCGAAGCCGATCGCCAGCGGCAGCGCGCCGAGGCCCGCGGCCAGCGTCGTCATCAGGATCGGGCGGAAGCGCAGCAGGCAGGCCTCGCGCACCGCGTCCAGCGGCGACAACCCGCGCGAGCGCTCGGCCTCGAGCGCGAAGTCGATGATCAGGATCGCGTTCTTCTTGACGATGCCGATCAGCAGGAACACGCCGATCAGCGCGATGATCGAGAACTCCATGCGGAACATCAGCAGCGCGAGCACCGCACCGACCCCGGCCGACGGCAAGGTCGACAGCACCGTCACCGGGTGCACCAGGCTTTCGTACAGCACGCCGAGCACGATGTAGATCACGACGATCGCCGCCAGGATCAAGAGCGGCTGCTGCGCCTGCGAATCCTGGAAGCCACGCGCGGTGCCGGCGAAGCTGCCGCGCACGTTGGCCGGCATCGCGATGTCGGCCTCCGACTGCTTCACCGCCGCCTGCGCGTCCGACAGGCTGACGCCGTCGGGCAGGTTGAACGACACCGTGGTCGCGAGCTCGCCGTCCTGGTGGTTGATCGAGGTCGGCGTCGCGCTCTCGGTGAAGCGGGCGAGCGCCTGCAGCGGCACCATCGTGTTCGCGGTATTGCTCAGCGCCGAGCCGCCCGACGCGTCGCGCAGCGCCGGGTTCACCGACAGCGTCGCGGTCGCCGCGGCACCGGTGCCGGCCTTGCGCGGGATGTACACGTCGTTCAGCGAGGTCGGGCTGCGCGTCAGGCTGCGCGCCGCTTCCATCACCACGTGGTACTGGTTCAACTCGCCGTAGATGGTGGCCACCTGGCGCTGTCCGAAGCTGTCGTACAGCGCGTTGTCGACATCGCGCGTCGTGATGCCCAGCCGCGCCGCGGTCGCCTTGTCGATGTCGACGAAGCTCTGCACGCCGTTGTCCTGCTGGTTGGTGTCGACGTCGGCCAGTTCTTCCTTGGTGCGCATCTGGTCGGCCAGCTTCAGCGCCCAGCTGCGCAGGTCGGCGATGTTGTCGCTCTTCAGCGTGTACTGGTAGGTCGAGTTGCTCGACCGGCCGCCGGCCCGCAGGTCCTGCACCGGGTTCAGGAACAGCTGCACGCCGGTCACGGTGGCCAGCTGCGGCCGCAGCCGCGCGATCACCGCCTGCCCGCCGTCCTTGCGCTGGCCGACCGGCT
Organism: Rhizobacter sp. SG703; assembly: GCF_012275445.1. GTDB lineage: Bacteria > Pseudomonadota > Gammaproteobacteria > Burkholderiales > Burkholderiaceae_C > Rhizobacter. The sequence goes on from NZ_JAAZQK010000009.1 coordinate 79,889, forward strand.
TCAGGTTGATGAACATGAAGCCGCCGCCGGCGCGGCCGCCGCCGGTGAAGCCGACCACCGTGTCGACCGCCGGGTCGGCGTGGATGATGTCGACCAGCTGCTTCAGCTTGCCCTGCAGCGCCTCGAACGAGATGCTCTGGTCGGCCGACAGCCCGCCGTTCAGCTGGCCGTTGTCCTGCTGCGGGAAGAAGCCCTTCGGCGCCGCCTTGAAGAGGTAGACGTTCAGGCCGATCACCGCCAGCAGGATCAGCATCACCAGCGCCTTGCTGTGCAGCGCCCAGTCCAGGCTGTGCTCGTAGCCGCGCAGCACGCCGGCAAACACGCGTTCGGAGAAGCGCGCGAGGCGGCCGGGCGGCTTCTCCGCATGCCCCCCTCTCTTCAGCAGCCAGGCGCACATCATCGGCGTGGTGGTCAGCGAGATCACCAGCGAGATCAGCACCGCGACCGACAGCGTCACCGCGAACTCGCGGAACAGCCGGCCGATCTGCCCGCTCATGAACAGCAGCGGGATGAACACCGCCACCAGCGACAGGCTGATCGACAGCACCGTGAAGCCGACCTCGCGCGCGCCGAGCAGCGCGGCCTCGAAGCGGTCCATGCCGGCCTCGATGTGGCGGCTGGTGTTCTCCAGCACGACGATCGCGTCGTCGACGACGAAGCCGGTGGCCACCGTCAACGCCATCAGGCTCAGGTTGTTCAGGCTGTAGCCGAGCAGGTACATCACGCCGAAGGTGCCGAGCAGCGACACCACGGTGGCGACCGCCGGCACGATGGTCGCGCGCAGGCTGCGCAGGAACACGCTGACGACCACGACGACCAGCAGCACCGAAATGACCAGCGTGCCTTCGATCTCGCGCAGCGATGCACGGATGGAGTTGGTGCTGTCGGAGGCCACCTGCAGCTCGATGTCGCTCGGCAGCTGCGCCCGCAGCTCGGGCAGCAGCGCCCGCACGCCGTCGACCGTCTCGATCACGTTGGCGCCGGGCTGGCGCGTCAGCAGCACGATGACGGCCGGCTGGCCGTTGAAGAGCCCCAGCGTGCGCACGTTCTCGACGCCGTCGCTGACCCTGGCCACGTCGGACAGGCGCACCGCCGCGTTGTTGCGCCAGGCCACCACCAGCCCGCGGTAGTCGGCCGCCGTTCGCCCCGGCGGCGGCGTGTAGATCTGCATGCGGCGCTCGCCGTCCTCGATCGCGCCCTTCGGCCGGTTCGCGTTCGACGCCTGGATCGCCGCGCGCACGTCTTCGGAACTGACGCCGAAGCGGTTCAGCGCGAACGGCAGCAGCTCGACGCGCACCGCCGGCAGCGAGCCGCCGCCGAGCTCGACGTCGCCGACGCCGTCGACCTGCGCCAGCTTCTGCTGCACGATGTTCGACACGGCATCGTAGATCTGCCCCGGCGTGCGGGTCTTCGAGGTTAGTGCGAGGATGATGATCGGCGCGTCCGACGGGTTCGCCTTGCGGTAGGTCGGGTTGCTGCGCAGCGTCGACGGCAGGTCGGCGCGCGACGCATTGATGGCCGCCTGCACCTCGCGCGCCGCGCCGTCGATGTTGCGGCTCAGGTCGAACTGCAGCGTCACGCGGGCCGAGCCGGACGAGCTCGACGAGGTCATCTCGTTGACGCCGGCGATGGTGCCGAGGTGGCGCTCCAGCGGCGTGGCCACGCTGCTGGCCATCGTGTCGGGGCTCGCGCCGGGCAGCGACGCGCTGACCGAGATGGTCGGGAAATCGACCTGCGGCAGCGGCGCCACCGGCAGCACGAAGAACGCGCCGATGCCGGCCAGCGCGATGCCGATGGTCAGCAGCACCGTCGCGATCGGCCGCGTGACGAAGGGCTTCGACAGGTTCATCCGGCCGCTCCATCGGTGGACGGACCCGGCACGGCAGCGGCCCGGCGCACGCGCCGGCCCAGCCGGTCGAAGCCGAGGTAGATCACCGGCGTCGTGAACAGCGTCAGCACCTGGCTGACGATCAGCCCGCCGAAGATCGACAGGCCGAGCGGCATGCGCAGCTCGGCGCCTTCGCCGCCGCCGAACATCAGCGGCAGCGCGGCGAACAGCGCCGCCAGCGTCGTCATCAGGATCGGCCGGAAGCGCAGCAGCGCGGCCTGGTGGATCGCCTCGCGCGGCGACTTGCCCTGGTGGCGTTCGGCGTCGATCGCGAAGTCGATCATCATGATCGCGTTCTTCTTGACGATGCCGATCAGCAGGATGATGCCGATGATGCCGATCACGCCGAGGTCATTGCCCGACAGCATCAGCGCCAGCAGCGCGCCGACGCCGGCCGACGGCAGCGTCGACAGGATCGTCAGCGGGTGGATGTAGCTTTCGTACAGCACGCCGAGCACGATGTAGACGCAGACCAGCGCGGCGAGGATCAGCCACAGCTCGTTGGCGAGCGAGGCCTGGTAGGCGCCTGCCGCTCCGAGGAAGGTCATCGTCACCGATGCCGGCAGGTTGATCGCCTTGGCCGCCTGCTTGATTGCATCGACCGCATGGCCCAGCGATTCGCCGCCGGCGGTGTCGAAGCCGAGCGTGGTGGCCGGGTACTGCGCGACGTGCGTCACCTGCAGCGGCGCCGCCTTCTCGCGGATCGTGGCGATCGCCGACAGCGGCGTCGCCTCGCCGGAACTGGTGCGCAGGTTCAGCAGGCCCAGCGTCTGCGCGCTGTTCACCAGGCCGGGCTGCGCCTCGAGGATCACGCGGTACTGGTTGGTCTCGGTGAAGATGGTCGAGACGATGCGCTGGCCGAACGCGCTGTACAGCGCGTCGTCGATCGCGCTCGCGGTGATGCCCAGCCGCGAGGCGGTGTCGCGGTCGATGTCGATGTAGGCCGACATGCCCTGCGCGCCGGCGTCGGTCACGATGTTGCGCACCTGCGGCACGGTGCGCAGCTGGTCGGCCAGCTTGTGCGCCCAGTCGGCGACCACCTGGCTGCTGACGCCTTCGAGCGACACGCGGTATTCGGTCGGGCCGGATTCGGCATCGATCGTCAGGTCCTGCGTCGGCTGCAGGTACAGCGTGACGCCGGCCACCTGCTGCACGCGCTCGCGTAGCCGGTCCATGACCTGCGCCTGCGTGCCGCTGCGCCGGCTGCGCAGGTTGATCAGCATGCTGCCGGTGTTCAGCATCGTGTTGTTGGCCGCGTCGACGCCGGTGAACGAGCTCAGGCTCGCGACGTCGGGGTCGGCCAACACGGCCTGCGCGGCCTTCTGCTGCAGCGATGCCATCCGGCTGTACGAGACGTCTTGTGCCGCTTCGAGCCGGGCCTTCAGCTGGCCGGTGTCCTGCGTCGGGAACAGGCCCTTCGGGATCACCATGTACAGCACGATGGTCAGCACGAGCGTCGCGGCGGCCACCAGCAGCGTCAGCACCTGGCGGTCGAGCACCCAGCCGAGCCAGACGTCGTAGCGCGCGATGAAGCGGTCGAACAGGCGCTGGAACGCGGCGCCGAAGCCCTTCGCGTGCCGCGGATCGCCGTGCGCGGTGTCCTGCGGCTCCAGCCAGCGTCCCGACATCATCGGCACCAGCGTCAGCGACACCACCGCCGAGATCAGGATCGTGATCGCGAGCGTCACCGCGAACTCGCGGAACAGCCGGCCGACCACGTCGCCCATGAACAGCAGCGGGATCAGCACCGCGATCAGCGAGACGGTCAGCGAGATGATCGTGAACCCGATCTGCGTCGCGCCCTTCAGCGCGGCCTGCATCGGCGGCTCGCCTTCCTCGATGTAGCGGGCGATGTTCTCGATCATCACGATCGCGTCGTCGACGACGAAGCCGGTCGCGATGGTCAGCGCCATCAGGCTCAGGTTGTTCAGGCTGTAGCCGAGCAGGTACATCACGCCGAAGGTACCGATCAGCGAGATCGGCACCGCCAGGCTCGCGATCACGGTGGCGCGCACGCTGTGCAGGAACGCGAAGATCACGATCACCACCAGCAGCACCGCCAGCAGCAGTTCGAACTCGACGTGCTTGACCGACGCGCGGATGCCGGTGGTGCGGTCGCTCAGGATGCTGACGCTGACGCTCGGCGGCAGCCCGGCCTGCAGCTCGGGCAGGCGCTGCTTGATGCCGTCGACGGTGGCGATCACGTTTGCGCCGGGCTGGCGCTGCACGTTCAGGATGATGGCCGGCACCAGCGGGCGCGCGTCGGGGCGGGCGGCGCAGTCGGTGCAGTCGATGCCGGCCCACGCGCCGAGCCGCACGTTCTCGGCGCTGTTGACGACCTGGGCCACGTCGGCGATGCGCACCGGCGCGTTGTTGCGCCACGCGACCACCAGCGACTTGTAGTCGTCGACCGTCAGCAGCTGGTCGTTGGCGTTGATGCTGTAGGTGCGGGTCGGGCCGTCGAAGCTGCCCTTCGCGCTGTTCGCGTTGGCGCCGGTGATGGCGCTGCGCAGCGTGTCGATGCCGATGCCGTACGACGCGAGGGCCTGGGTGTCGGCCTGGATCCGCACCGCAGGGCGCTGGCCGCCGCTGAGCGTCACCAGGCCGACGCCGCTGACCTGCGACATCTTCTGCGCGAGCCGGGTGTTGACGAGGTTCTGCACCTCGGTCAGCGGCAGCGAATCGGAGGTGATCGCGAGCGTCAGCACCGGTGCATCGGCCGGGTTGACCTTGGCGTAGACCGGCGGCGCCGGCAGGTCGGCCGGCAGCAGCGAGCCGCCGGCGTTGATGGCCGCCTGCACCTCCTGCTCGGCGACGTCGAGCGTCTGGCCGAGCGAGAACTGCAGCGTGACGATCGACACGCCGGCGGCGCTCGACGAGCTCATGCGCTGCAGCCCGGGCATCTGGCCGAACTGCTTTTCCAGCGGCGCGGTGACGGTGTTCGTCATCACCTCGGGGCTCGCGCCGGGGTACAGCGTCTGCACCTGGATGGTCGGGTAGTCGACCTGCGGCAGCGCCGCGAGCGGCAGGAACTTGAAGCCCACCAGGCCGGCGAGCACGATGGCGAGCATCAGCAGCGAGGTCGCTACCGGCCGCTCGATGAAGGGACGCGACGGACTCATGGGTGGTCCGGCTTATTGCTGTTCGGCCTGTTCGCGGCGTTGGCGGCGGCGCTCGCCCCAGGCGCCGGAGGCGCCCGACGCGAAGCCGGCCGGTGCCGACGCGCCATCGGCGGCGGCACGCGGGCCCCGCTCGCCGCGCGGACCCGATGCGCGGCGGCCGGGCGGGAACGCACCGGCCGGGCCGGAGGCGCCTTGCGCACCCGATGCGGCGCGGTCGGCCGATAGCGTCACGCGCGCGCCGTCTTTCAACCGGTCGGCGCCTTCGGTGATGACCTGCTCGCCGGCCTCGAGCCCGGCGGTGATCGAGACCTTGTCGACCGTCGCCTGGCCGCGCGTGACGGTGCGCTGCTGCACCGTGCGGTCGGGCTGCAGCACGTAGACGTAGTCGCCGTCGCGGCCGTTGCGCAACGCGGTGATCGGCACGACGACGGCGCCCTTCACGGTGTCGAGCAGCAGGCGCACGTTGACGAACTGGTTCGGGAACAGCGCGCCGCCGGCGTTCTGGAAGCGGGCCTTCGCGCGCACCGTGCCGGTGGTGGTGTCGACCAGGTTGTCGAAGGTGGAGAAGGTGCCGCTGTCGAGCTTGTTGGTGCGGGTGCGGTCGTAGGCGGCGACCGGCAGCTGCGCGCCGCTGGCCACGCGGGCCTGGATGGCAGGCAGGCGGTCCTGCGGGATCGAGAACGCGATGTCGATCGGCTCGGTCTGCGTGATCACCGCGATGCCGGTGGCGTCGCCGGACGACACCAGGTTGCCTTCGTCGACGCTGCGCAGCCCGATGCGCCCGCCCACCGGCGCGGCGATGCGGGTGTACGCGAGGTTCAGCCGCGCGGTGCCTTCGGCGGCCTTGTCGGTCATCGCGGTGCCTTCGAGCTGCTTGACGAGGGCGGCCTGCGTGTCGACGTCCTGGCGGGCGATCGAGTCCTGCGCCAGCAGCGTCTGGTAGCGCTTCAGCGTGACGCGCGCGGCATCGAGCTGGGCTTCGTCGCGCAGCCGCTGGCCGCTGGCCTGCAGCAGCGCCATCTCGAACGGGCGGGCGTCGATGGTGGCGAGCAGCTCGCCCTTCTTGACGACCTGGCCTTCCTTGAACGCCACCTTGGTCAGCACGCCGGAGACCTGCGGGCGCACCGTGACGGTGGCAGCCGGCGTGACGGTGCCGAGGGCTTCGATCAGCACCGGCAGCTCGGCCTGCGCTGCGGTGGCGACGCCGACGGTGGTGGCGCCGGCACCGCGGCGGCCGGCGGCGCCGCCGGGGCCCCCCGGTCCGCCGGGCCCGCCGGGTCCGCCCGGGCCTGCCATCGCGCCGGCCGGTGCCGCCGCGGGCCGGTGGGTCAGGTACCACGCGACGCCGCCCAGCAGCGCCAGCCCGATCAGCGCGATCAGCGTGCCCGGCCAGCGTCGACGAGGCTTGGCGGAAAGCGAGGGCGTGGCGGCGTCTTTCGGCGTGTGGTCCATGGGCATGGGCGAGGGCAGTGAGGGGGCGCGTCGGCGATGGGCGACTGTGCCACGCGCCGGGGCGCTGCGGTCAGTCGCGGCTGGGTGCGTTGGCACTTGGCGTGCCCGCATTCCAACCTGTCAACGTTGCCGGCTTGTTGCTGCCAAGCGAATGCCGTTCGCATGCCCACGCGCGCGAAGCGCCGCGACCATCAAGCCACTCCCCAGGATCCGGCTTTGCCGGGCCGAGGGGAGGCGCCCCGTGGGGGCAGGAGCGAAGCGACTGGGGGGCCGTTTACATGCTTGCGTAGTTCGGGCCGCCACCGCCTTCGGGCGCGACCCACACGATGTTCTGCGTCGGGTCCTTGATGTCGCAGGTCTTGCAGTGCACGCAGTTCTGCGCGTTGATCTGCAGGCGGTCCTGGCCGGCCTCGGTCTTCACGAACTCGTAGACGCCGGCCGGGCAGTAGCGGGCTTCGGGACCGGCGTACTTCGCGAGGTTGATGCCCACCGGCACGGCCGCGTCCTTCAGCGTCAGGTGCGCCGGCTGGTTCTCGCCATGGTTGGTGTTGCTGATGAACACGCTGGAGAGCTTGTCGAAGGTCAGCTTGCCGTCGGGCTTCGGGTAGTCGATCTTCGGGCAGTCGGCAGCCGGCTTCAGCCGCAGGTTGTCGGGCACGGTGCTGTGGATGGTCCACGGCGGCGCCTTGAAGCCGAGCTTGGGCAGCAGCCACAGCTCGATGCCGTTCATGATCGACGACAGGAACAGCCCCTTCTTCATCCACTGCTTGGTGTTGCGCGAGGCCTGCAGCTCTTCGTGCAGCCAGCTCTTCTCGAAGGCCTGCGGGTAGGCGACCAGCTCGTCGTGCTGGCGGCCGGCGGTGACGGCAGCGAATGCCGCCTCGGCGGCCAGCATGCCGGTCTTGATCGCGGCGTGGCTGCCCTTGATGCGCGAGAAGTTCAGGAAGCCGGCCTCGCAGCCGACCAGCGCGCCGCCGGGGAACACGAACTTCGGCAGGCTCATCAGCCCGCCGCAGGTGATCGCGCGCGCGCCGTAGCCGATGCGCTTGCCGCCTTCGAGGCAGGCGCGGATCGCGGGGTGCGTCTTCCAGCGCTGCATCTCCTCGAACGGGCTCAGCCACGGGTTGCTGTACTCGAGCCCGGTGATGAAGCCGAGCGTGACCTTGTTGTCTTCCGCGTGGTACAGGAAACCGCCGCCGTAGGTGCTGTTGTCCATCGGCCAGCCGAGCGAATGGATCACGTGGCCGGGCCTGGCCTTCGCGGGGTCGATCTCCCACAGCTCCTTGATGCCGAGCGCATAGGTCTGCGGATCGCGGCCGTCGTCGAGCTTGAAGCGCGCGATCAGCTGCCGGCCGAGCTGGCCGCGCGCGCCTTCGGCGAACACCGTGTACTTCGCGTGCAGTTCCATGCCGAGCTGGAACTCGCCGGTCGGCTCGCCGTCCTTGCCGACGCCCAGGTTGCCGGTGGCGATGCCCTTGACCGAGCCGTCGGCGTTGTAGAGCACTTCGGTGGCCGCGAAGCCGGGGAAGATCTCGACGCCGAGCGCCTCGGCCTGCTGGCCGAGCCAGCGCACGACGTTGCCGAGGCTGACGATGTAGTTGCCGGCGTTGTGCAGGCTGCCCGGGATCAGGAACTGCGGCGTGCGCAGCGTGCCGGCCTGGCTGAGGAACAGCATCTCGTCATGGGCGACCGGCTGGTTCAGCGGCGCGCCGAGTTCCTTCCAGTTCGGGAACAGCTCGGTGAGGGCACGTGGGTCCATGATGGCGCCGCTGAGGATGTGGGCGCCGGGCTCGGAGCCCTTCTCGAGCACGACGACCGAGATCTCCTTGCCCTGGGCCGCAGCCAACTGCTTCAGCTTGATGGCCGTCGCGAGGCCGCCGGGGCCGCCGCCGACGACCACGACGTCGTACTCCATGGATTCGCGCGGGCCGTGTTGCTCGAGGATGGCTTCGGGGGTCATGTCGTTCCTTGTGTCCTGGGCGCTGCGCGGCGCTTGTCTCGGTGCGCGGCATTGTATCGACGCCGAGGGCTAAAAAGAACGATCGTTCTTTTTCAGCATGGCCGGGTTTCGCTTCGGGTGGCATTGCCGGGTCTCGCCCCGGCGGGCGAGTCACTTTCATTTGCTGGCTCAAATGAAAGTAACCAAAGCAAAGCGCCTCAACACACACCCTACGGTTCGTTCTGGCTCGCTGCGGACAACACGGCCACGCCGCTGCACTCCCACCTTGCTTGGGATTGTTGCCCTTCCTTTTTCCTCACACGCCCCGCTTCGGGTTGCGTAGCCCGAATGCCACTTCGGGCCCAGGCGATGCGCAGCGAGCTGGATGGGAAGAACGCACAACAATCCCAACCAAGGTGGGGTTCTAGCGGCGTGGCCGTGTTGTCCGCAGCGTGCAGAACGAGCCGTATGGTGTTCGGGTTCAGGCGCCTTTGCTTTGGTTACTTTCATTTGGCAAGACAAATGAAAGTGACTCGCCCGCCGGGGCGAGACCCGGCAGCAGCCTCACGCAGTGAACCGCCCCCCCCCCGCGCAGGCAAAAGCGCCTACCGTCCGCCAAACGGTACCCCCGCGAGGACGTCCGCATGCCCCCGCGGCGCAGCCCTCCCGTACTGCGGCGGCGGCGCCACCTGCGCCCCCAGCGCCGCTGCCGCATGCCACACCCAACGCGGGTTCCACAGCATCCCCCGGGCCAGCGCCACCATGTCCGCATCGCCGTCGACGAGGATCTGCTCGGCCTGCGCCGGCTCGGTGATCAGCCCGACCGCCATCGTCGGCAGGCCGGCCGCTTCCTTGATGGCCCGCGCGAAAGGCACTTGGTAGCCTGCGCCCAGCTTGATCTGCTGCTGCGACGTGATCCCGCCCGACGACACGTCGATGAAATCGCAACCGTGCGTCTTCAAGGCCTTCGCGAACTCCACCGTCTGCGGCAACGTCCAACTTGGCGCGTCGACGTGCTCCATCCAGTCGGTGGCCGACACCCGCACGCCCAGCGGCTTGTGCGCCGGCCACACCGCGCGCACCGCATCGAACACCGCCAGCGGCAGGCGCATCCGGTTCTCCAGGCTGCCGCCCCACGCATCGGTACGCTGGTTGCTGATCGGCGACAGGAACTGGTGCATCAGGTAGCCGTGCGCGCAGTGCAGCTCGATCGCGTCCAGCCCCAGCCGCTGCGCGCGCTCGGCCGCCCGCACGAACTGCGCGATCACGGTGCGGATGTCGTCCTCGCTCATCGCATGCGGCGGCGCCTCTTCAGGCCGCTGGCGCACCGCCGACGGGGCCCACGGCATCCAGCCGCCGTCCTGCGGACCGATCAGCTGCCCGCCCTTCCAAGGCGGCGCGCTCGAGGCCTTGCGGCCGGCATGCGCCAGCTGGATGCCGATGGCGCCTTTCGCATGCGGGCGGATCGCCGCCAGCACCCGGGCCAGCGCGGCTTCGTTGGCATCGCTCCACAAGCCGAGGCAGTCGGGGGTGATGCGCCCCTCGGCGCTGACGCCGGTCGCCTCGATCAGCGTCAGCGCGGCGCCTCCCTGCGTCATCGCGCCGAGGTGCATCACGTGCCAGTCGGTGGCCGATCCGTCGACGGCCGAGTACTGGCACATCGGCGCGACGATCACGCGGTTCGGGAGTTGAAGTTCGCGCAGTGCGAGCGGGCGGAACAAGGTCGGGTTCATCGGACTCCTGGCGGCAGTTCGGCAAAGGGTTCGTGCTATCTTGCCCGACACCTCCGGCCGCCGCAGACCCCGGGTCTTTGGTGGCCTCATGCCACACCAAACAAATCCAGGAGCCAGGAACATGAGCTACAGCATCGATCTCGCCGGCCGCGTCGCGCTGGTCACCGGTGCCTCCAGCGGGCTGGGCACCCAGTTCGCGAAGACCCTCGCGAAGGCCGGTGCCGCCGTCGTGCTGGCCGGTCGCCGCGTCGAACGCCTGAAGGCGCTGCGCGCCGAAATCGAGGCCGATGGCGGCGATGCCCACGTCGTCAAGCTCGATGTCACCGACCACGGCAGCATCAAGGCGGCCGTCGCGCATGCCGAGACCGAGATGGGCAGCCTCGACATCCTCGTCAACAACTCCGGCGTCAGCACCACGCAGCGGCTCACCGACGTGACGCCCGACGACTACGACTACGTGATGGACACCAACACCAAGGGCGCGTTCTTCGTCGCGCAAGAGGTGGCCAAGCGCATGCTGGCGCGCGCCCAGGGCTCGGCGCCCGGCACCTTCACCGGCGGGCGCATCGTCAACATCGCATCGATGGCCGGGCTCAAGGTGCTCGGGCAGATCGGCGTGTACTGCATGAGCAAGTCGGCCGTCATCCACATGACGCGTGCGATGGCGCTCGAATGGGGCCGCTACGGCATCAACGTCAACGCGATCTGCCCCGGCTACATCGACACCGAGATCAACCACCACCACTGGAAGACCGAGCAGGGGAAGAAGCTGATCGAGATGATGCCGCGCAAGCGCATCGGCCAGCCGCAGGACCTCGACGCCGTGCTGATGATGCTGTGCGCGAACGAGAGCCACTTCGTCAACGGTGCGGTGGTGCAGGCCGACGACGGGTTCGCGGTGTGAGTTTGCGTCCGTTGACCTTGCTGGAGGCGCGGGCCCTGGGCGTGCTGGTCGAGAAGGCCGCCACCGTGCCCGACAGCTACCCGCTGTCGCTGAATTCGCTGGTGGCCGGCTGCAACCAGAAGACCGCGCGCGATCCGGTGATGAACGCGACCGACGCCGAGGTGCAGGCCGCGGCCGACGCGCTGAAGGCGCTGAGCCTCGCGTTCGAATCCAGCGGCTCGCGCGTCAGCCGCTACGAGCACAACCTCGGCCGCGCGCTCGCGCTGCCGTCGCAATCGGTCGCGCTGCTCGCGGTGCTGATGCTGCGCGGGCCGCAGACGGCGTCCGAGCTGCGCGCCAACTGCGAGCGGCTGCACCGTTTTGCCGACACCTCGTCGGTCGAGGCCTTCCTCGACGAACTGGCGACGCGCGCCGACGAGAAGGGTGGCCCGCTGGTGGTGAAGCTGCCTCGCGCGCCGGGTGCGCGCGAGGCGCGCTGGACGCACCTGCTGAGCGGCGCGGTCGACACCTCGGCGATGCCGGTGGCCGCGAGCGACGACGACTTCGTCGCCACCAGCGAGCTGGCGGCCTTGAAGGCGCAGCAGCTGAGCCTGAAGCGCGAGGTCGACGAATTGCGGGCGCTGGTGGCGCGGCTGTACCAGGAATTGGGCGTGAGCCGGCAGGACTGACACGACGGACCTGCGCCGGCGATACGGCGGCGGCGAACTGATCGACGAACTGAGCGGAGTCTCATGAGCGGAGCGAGGACCTGGTGCCACCGGTTGGCGGCCGTGATCGGCCTGGCCGCTGCGTTCAGCCTGCCGGCCGCGGCCCAGCCGCAGTCGCAGCCGCCAGCCGTCACGCTGCGGCTGACCGACGTCGAGCGGGCCTGGATCGCCGAGCACCCTGTTGTGCGCATCGGCACCTCGCCCGGGTTGCCGCCGTATTTCACGTTCGATGCGAACGCCGCGCGGCCGCAGGGCTACGTGATCGAGCTGATGGACCTGCTGGCCGAGCGCACCGGGCTGCGCTTCGACTACCAGCGCTCGCCGAGCCAGGCCGTGCTGATGGAGACGCTGGCACGCGGCGAGCTCGATGCGGTGGCCTTCGTGCCGGCGCCGGCCGATGGCGCCGGCGTCTTGCTGCACACCCGGCCGATGCTCGGCGCGAACATGGTGCTGGCAGTGCGCCGCGACATCTCCGACGTGTCGCCGGCCACCGAGTTCGGCGGCTACCGCGTCGCGGTCGAAGCGGCGTCGGCGGCCGACGGGCTGCTGGCGTCGCGCTTTCCCGGCGCGCAGGTGCAGCGCCACGACAGCGCCGAGGCCGCGCTGCGGGCCGTCGCGTCGGGCGATGCGGATGTCTACATCGGCTACCGCCACGTCGCGGTGCACTACATCGAGAAGAACCTGCTGGCCAACGTGCAGGTGCGCGGCGGCTTCGGGCCGGGGCTCACGGCGCTGGGCCCGGCGGTGCGGCGCGACCTGCCGCTGCTGCATGCGGTGCTCGACAAGGCGATGGCCTCGGTGACGCAGAGCGAGCAGGCGCAGCTGGCGCGGCGCTGGCTGCCCGACGATGCCGACGGCGTGCCGGGCAGCGCGGTGCTGACCGATGCCGAGCGCCGCTGGGTCGATGCGCACGGGCGCATCCGGGTCGGCTACGACGCGGCCTTCGCGCCGATCACGCTGCGCAACGACCTGACGCAGCTGCGCGGGCTGGGCGCCGACTTCATCCGCCTGGCCGCCGGCAAGGTCGGCGTGACGATCGAGAGCGAGACCGGCGGCAGCTTCGCCGAGATGTACCAGCGCGGCGTCAACGGCGAGATCGACGTGCTGGTCGGGGCCGCCCGCACCGCGCAGCGGCGCGAGGATTTCGATTTCGTCGGCCCGTTCCTGCGCGTGCCCACCGGCATCGTCACGCGCAGCCCGGACGGGCCGCTGGTGACCCGGCTGGGCGAGGTCGGCCCGATGCGCCTGGCGCTGCTGCAGGACCACTTCCTGATCCCGCAGCTGAGCACCCGCTATCCGGCGATCCGGCTGTTGACCTTCCCGACGCAGGAAGGCGCGCTGAAGGCGGTGGCCGACGGCCGGGCCGATCTCGCGATCGGCAACCTGAAGGTGGTGAACCAGCTGATCAACGACGGCCTGACCGGCCGCGTGCGCGTGACCGGCACGCTGGGCGACGCCGACAGCGAGCTGTATTTCGCGGTGCGGCGCGACCTGCCGGAGCTGTCGCACCTGCTGCGCAAGGGACTCGATGCGGTGAGCGCGAGCGAGGCCGACGATATCGAGCGCCGCTGGCTGCTGGGCAGCGGCACGCTGAGCATGAGCCGCGAGCAGGCGGTGCGCCTGGGCGCGCTGCTGCTGGCGACGCTGCTGGTGCTGCTGACCTGGTTGCTGCTGCTGCGGCGCGGCAACCGGCGGCTGCGGCAGGCACGACAGATCGAGCGCGATGCGCGGCGCCTGGCCGAAGAGAGCACCGCCGCACGCGGCCGCTTCATCAGCTATTTGACGCACGAGCTGCGCGGCACGATCGGCGCGATCGGCACCGGCGCGCAGATGTTGAAAGAGAGCCTGCCGCCCGAGCGCCGGCAGCGGTTGGCGGACGCGATCAGCGAATCGGCCGAGGGGTTTCGCAGCCTGCTGGAGACGACGCTGCAGTACGAGCAGCAGCTGGAGCGCAAGGTGGAGCTGCAGCTGGCGCCGACCGAGTTCGCGGTGCTGTGGCTGCAGATGATCGCGCCGCTGGAACTGAGCGCACAGGGCAAGGGCCTGGGCTTCCGGGCCACGCTGGAGGCCGACGGCGCGGCGCGCGTGCTGATCGACGCGCAGCGGTTGCGCCAGGTCGTCAACAACCTGGTGGGCAATGCGATCAAGTTCACGCGCGAGGGCGAGGTGACGGTGCAGGGCCGGCTGAAGGGCGAGGGCACGGCCGTGCAGCTGGAGCTCGACGTGTACGACACCGGACCGGGGCTGAGCGACGAGGATCGGCAGCGCCTGTTCCAGCCGTATGCGCAGGGCGTGCAGGGGCAGAAGCTGCGGCAGGGCGCAGGCCTCGGGCTGGCGATCACGCGGCAGATCGTCGACGCGATGGGCGGGCGGATCAGCGCCGAGGCGGCGCCCGGGGGTGGGGCGGTGTTCCGGGTCCGCGCGACGGTGGCGGTGGCGTAGCTCGGACGTGTTCTGGGGCGCGCGATGGCGAAAGTCACCTCACGGACCGGCCTGGCCTTCGTATGATCCAGCGCCACAGGCGGCCATGCAGGCCATTGAGGAACGTCGATGACCGGAGCCCGAGTCCCTGCCACAGGACACATCGTCAGCACGCAGCGCCATGCAGGCGCGCCGATCGGTCAGGTGATGTACGTGAACAAGGTGGCGAGCGACGGCTGGCTGCAGGTCAAGCCCGAGAGCCGGACGGGCCTCGTGCCGCTGTGCAAGTACACGAAGCTGGCCATGACGCACTTCGCCGATGGGCGAACCTACTTCAAGGTGCTGGATGGCCACCACAAGGGCCAGGTGATGAGCCTCGGCGATGCGAACGCCAAGGAGTATCTCGGCATCCGTGCGCCCGTCCAGTCTGCGGCACAGATCGTGGTCACCTATGGGCGCTTTGAAGCAGCGTGGCATTCGTCGGTTCGAAAACTGAACATCGATCAGCAGATGGCAACGATGTCCATCGGCAGCATCCAGGTGCAGGTGACGATGAACTCCGACTGGCGCGGGCTCTTCTACCCCTTGCCCCCTGGAAGTTACGCGGTGCTGCTGCCGGATGCACCGCACGACAAGAACATGACGCAGTACTACCGAGAAGGTGCGCCCGGCATGAAGTTCGACCAGGTCTGGTTCCCGATCCGCTTCGGCGACAACAGCCGGTACGTGCACGTCGGCAATGTGTCCGATGGCTGCGTGACGGTGCTCGACCTTGCTCGCTGGAATGACGTGCACGAGGCGCTGATCAGCCACCGCGGAAGCGATGGAGCCAGCGTTGCACAGTTGACGGTCAAGGGCACGCCGGAGCGGGCGCGATGAAGGCCCCAACCGGATGGCGCACGATGCGTCTGGCAGCGCTCGTCGGGGTGCTCGTGTCGGCACTGACGACGGCGCATGCGGACGGCACGGCGACCTCTCCCGACGCTGCGCGGGTACTCGCCGATCTTCAGGCTGCGCGCAGCAAGCAGACGGCAGAAGGTCGCAACGCTGCCAAGCGCTTGAATGCGCTCGGCGACAGTGCCTACAGGCGCCAGGATTACGAAGTGGCGTACAAGGCCTATTCCAACTCGTATCCCAACTTCCCGACCTCCTACGCTTACCTGATGTCGGCAGACGCGCAGTGGCGTTCCCTGGTGCAGTTCCAGCGGAAGAGGGCGGTGCAGGAATCCTCGGCCACTGCGGCCTGTCTCGAAGCCAGCGGCCGGTTCATTCATGGCATGAAGATGGACCTCGCGCAGCACTACGAAGTGGGACTTGCACTGGCCAGCGAAGAGCGCGACAAGCAGTTGCTGAAGTCGCCGATGTTCTCGCGAGCGCGCGAGTCGTTCACCTGCCTGCAGACCGTGGCGAAAGAGCTGGAAGCCTTGCCGGCGAACTCATGCGTCGACATCGGTCGGGTGCAGCAATGCCTGGGCGAACCCCTGTTGAAGTAGTTCGACGTGCGACGCAGGCAGGCATGCCGGGGGTTCGCAGGCTGGTGCCGTCGAGCCTCCACCGCTCAGGCCGCCAGCAGCTTGTAGATCAGCTCCGGCGTCGTCGCCGCGCCGTACTTGCGCATCAGCCGCGCGCGGTAGACGTCGACGGTGCGCGGGCTGATGCCCAGCCGCTTGCCGATCAGCTTGCTGGTGAGGCCTTCGATCAGCAGCGCCGCGATCTCGCGTTCGCGGGCGGTCAGCTCGGCCTTCAGCTTGCGGCGCGACGACAGGTCTTCGAAGCTCCAGATGCCGGCCGCGTGCGGTTGCGCCGGGTCGAGCGCGCGGCCCGACACGTGGCACCAGAACAGCTCGCCGCGCTGCGGGCCGTCGACGCGCTTCATCACGCGTTCGTCGGCATACCAGCCGTCGGCATCGAGCGCGGCGACGATGCGCTCGCCGGTGCGCTCGAACTCCTCGTGCGTCGGGTACAGCATCTCGAACGACTGGCCGACGAGCTGCTCGCGCGCCGCGCCGAACATCGCGAGCACCTGCTGGTTGCAATCGACCATCAACCGGTTGCGCGACAGCACCAGTCCGACGGGGGCGAGGTCGAAGGCGGTGCGGTAGTCGAGGGTGGGCATGGGAGCATGGTACGGGGTGGAAGCCGCTGGGCAGATCTCGTTGCGATCTGCTTGACCGCCGTGCTTGCGGCCGGCTGCCACGCAAGGGGGACCGAAGAGCCTGCCCTGCAGAAGATGTCCCCGGCCGTCGCACAGCAGTTCGACCTGTCCCAACTTCCCGAATGCGCACGCGTACATCATGACGGGCGACGCCCACTGGAGAGGCGCCGTGCAGTTTCAGGAGCAGTCTTCTCCAGAGGGCACGTGCTGGTCGACCCCGGGTTTCGCAAGGGCGCTGGCCCTCGATCTCGAGCAGCACTGCAACATGGGCTTCGCGTTGGCAGAGCGCGACCGGGACCGCGACGCGCTGGGGTCGCCGTTGTTCAAACGGGCTCGTGAGTCGGCGGCATGCCTCGATGAGATGGCACGGGATCGTCGCGCGTTGCTTCCCACTGGCGCAGCAGGCGTCTGCACGTCCGTTGCAGATGGCAAGCCTTGCCGCATCCCGTCCGTCCGGCTGTTTCCGAAGCCGGCATCGGCCTGCGTCGACGTGACACGGATCCAGTCTTGCCTCGGCGAGCCGCTGCTCAAGTGAGCGGGGTGTCTCAGGCGGCAGACACCTCGGTCGTCGCCGCACCCCGGCGCCGAACGCGCCAGCCCACCCAGCCGGCACCCAACACCAGCATCAGTGCCGTCGCCGGCTCGGGCACCGCCGCCATCGGATTGCTGAACGCGACAATCTCGAACGCGGCGAAGAGCGGCAGCGCGCTGTGGTTGTGCACCGTCAGCGACAGCGCGCCGAAGGAATCGGCGCTGTACGTGAAGTCGTCCGGGCTGGCGACGCGGCCCTGCGAGCCGGCCCCGTAGTCGAACGGATCGCGGTTCAGCATCCATGCGCGCAGCGAAACCTCGTGCCGCGAGGCCTGCTCGTCGCGCAGGCTCGCGGTCGCGACGTGGTAGTACTCGTCGTTGACGGTCTCGGTTTCGTAGTGCGTCGACAGCGGATGGGCATCGCTGCGATCGAGCGTTGCGATGCCGGACAGCGTCAGCGACGCATACGGATCGAGCTTGAACGCGCGGTACCAGCTGATCTCGGCATCGGCGGTGTCGGTGGGCAGGTCGGTTCGCCAGCTCACCCCCAGGTGGTTCGGGCCCGAATGCGCCTCGGTCGACAGCGCCGAGCCGGGCAGCGGCGGCTGCTGGCGGGCCCCCACGCCGAACGGGGGACTGAAATCCAGGCCGTTCTGCATCGGGTACTGGAGGTCATGGCGCACGTTGTCGCCGTTCGCATGCCCGCTCGACAAGCTCGACCGGACGGTATTGCCGGTCCACCAGGTGCCCGCGCTGCCGGGCAGGCGCGGCGCGTCGGGCGTCGGTGCCAGTGTGACGATCGGGTCCAGCGTGAACGACGCACTGCCATGCGCTTCGGCATGGACGAGACCGGAGGTGCCCAACCCGGCGAGCAGCAGCGGCGCCAGGCGGGCGGTGCCGCGCCGGCGCAGCCGCCATGCCACCAGCCCGACACCGAGCGCCATCATCAGCACGGTGGCCGGCTCCGGGATCGCCTGCACCGAACTGAAGGCGAACACGCCCAGGCTCGCGAACAGCGGCGTGCTGGAATCGTTGTGCAGCGTCAACGACAGCGCGCCGAAGGAGTCGGCACTGTAGGTGAAGACGTCCGGGCCGCTGGCGTGGGCCTGCGACGGGTCGTTCCACACGGTCGGGTCGTCGTCCAGGATCCAGGCCTGCAGGCTGACGGCGTGCTGGTAGACGCTGTCGTCGCTCAGCGTCAGCGTCGCGAGGTTGTAGTTGCCGCCCGGCGCGAACTGGTAGTGCGTCGACAGCGGGTGCGGGTTGCTCCGGTCCAGCGTCGCCAGCCCCGACAGCGTGATCGACCCATGTGGATCCACCTTCACGAAGCGTTGCCACTCGATGCTCGCACTGGCGTTGTCGGTCGGCACATCGGTCGCCCAGCTCACGCCCAGGCTGTTCGTCGTGCTGTAGGCGCGTGTCGACAGCTGCGATCCGCCGAGTGCCGGGAACAGCCGGTTCGACTCGCCGAACGGTGCGCTGAACTCCAGACCGTTCGGGCCGACGACGTTCTCGTAGCGCTGCGTCGTGCCGCTCTGGTCCGGCGCCGTGTACATCTGACTGCTGATGTAGTTGCCGGTCAGCCAGTTGCCGACATCGCCCGGCTCGCGCGGCGCATCGCGGCTCGCCGCGATGGTGGTGATCGGGTCCAGCGTGAACCCGGCCGAGCCGTGCTCTGCCGCCGGGGCGGTGGCCTGAAGCCCCAGTCCGGCCAGCATGATGACGAGTGCGTGGATCTTCATCGCGTCGATCTCCTGAAGCTGCTGAGGGGCGCCCGGGGGCAACGGGCAGCAGGGCAAACGGCGTGCCCGGCGGGTGGCGGCGCGCCGCCTCTTCGCGCTTGACCCTAGTCATTTCTACGTACCGCCGTCGCGGCCTACGTAACGCGTTACGTAGTACGCTTCGCGGCTGATTTCCACTGCGCAGGAGACGCTCCATGAACAAGGTGTACGCCAGTGCCGCCGATGCCCTGAAAGGCATCGTGCGCGACGGCCAGTTGCTGGCCGTCGGCGGCTTCGGGCTGTGCGGCATCCCCGAGGCCCTGATCGGCGCGCTGCGCGACAGCGGCGCGAAGAACCTCACGGTGATCTCGAACAACGCCGGCGTCGACGGCTTCGGCCTCGGCCAGCTGCTCGAGACGCGGCAGATCAGGAAGATGATCTCCAGCTACGTCGGCGAGAACAAGGAGTTCGAGCGCCAGTACCTGGCCGGCGAGCTGGAGCTCGAGTTCACGCCGCAGGGCACGCTGGCCGAGAAGCTGCGCGCCGGCGGCGCCGGCATCCCGGCCTTCTTCACGAAGACCGGCGTCGGCACGCTGGTGGCCGAAGGCAAGGAAACCCGCGAGTTCGACGGCGCCGTCTACGTGATGGAGCGCGCGCTGCTGCCCGAGGTGAGCCTGGTGAAGGCGCACAAGGCCGACCGCAGCGGCAACCTGGTGTTCCGCCGCACCGCGCGCAACTTCAACCCGGCCGTCGCGATGGCCGGCAAGGTCACCGTCGTCGAGGTCGAAGAGATCGTCGAGACCGGCTCGATCGATCCCGATGCGGTCCACCTGCCGGGCATCTACGTGCACCGGCTGGTGCTGAACGCGCACCCGGAGAAGCGCATCGAGAAACGCACCATCACCGAAAAAGCGACCGAGAAAGCAGGAGCCTGACCATGGCCTGGACCCACGACCAAATGGCCGCCAAGGCCGCCGCCGAGCTGCAGGACGGCTTCTACGTCAACCTCGGCATCGGGCTGCCGACGCTGGTGGCCAACCACGTGCGCAGCGACATCGAGGTGTGGCTGCAAAGCGAGAACGGCATGCTCGGCATCGGCCCGTTCCCGACCGCCGACCAGGTCGATGCCGACCTGATCAACGCCGGCAAGCAGACCGTCACCACCATCCCCGGGTCGTCGATCTTCGGTTCGCACGACAGCTTCGCGATGATCCGCGGCGGCAAGATCAACCTGAGCATCCTCGGCGCGATGCAGGTCAGCGACAAGGGCGACCTGGCCAACTGGATGATCCCCGGCAAGATGGTCAAGGGCATGGGCGGCGCGATGGACCTGGTGGCCGGTGTCGCGCGGGTGCTGGTGCTGATGGAGCACGTCGCGCGCAAGAAGGACGGCACCGAAGACCTGAAGATCCTGCCGGCCTGCACGCTGCCGCTGACCGGCGTCGGCGTCGTCAACCGCATCATCACCGACCTCGCGGTGATGGACGTGACGCCGCAGGGGCTGAAGCTGGTCGAGATCGCGCCGGGGGTCACCCGCGAAGAGCTGCAGGCGAAGACCGGCGTGCCCTTGATCTGACGCCTACTTCTTCAAGGCCCGTGCGGCCTCGGTGACGAGCGCCGGGCCCTTGTAGATGAACCCGGTGTAGAGCTGCACCAGGTCGGCGCCGGCCGCGATCTTCGATTGCGCGTCGGCACCGCTCAGCACGCCGCCGACGCCGATGATCGGGTAGCCCGCGCCGAGCGCCGCGCGCAGTTGCGCGATCACGCGGTTCGACGCCTGCAGCACCGGCGCGCCGCTCAGGCCGCCGGCCTCTTCGCCATGCGGCAGGTGCTTCACCGCGTCGCGCGCGATCGTCGTGTTGGTCGCGATCACGCCGTCGATCGCGTTCTTCTTCAACGTGGCGGCGATCACGCCGACCTGTGCCTCGTCGAGGTCGGGTGCGATCTTCACGAACACCGGCACGCTGCGCCCGTGCTGCTGCGCCAGCTGCTGCTTGCGCGCCTGCACCGCCGACAGCAGCGCATCGAGCGCCTCGTCGCTTTGCAGCGCGCGCAGGTTCTTCGTGTTCGGCGACGAGATGTTGACCGTCACGTAGTCGGCATGCGGGTACACGCCGTCCAGGCACAGCAGGTAGTCGTCGACCGCGCGCTCGATCGGCGTCGCGGCGTTCTTGCCGATGTTCAGCCCCAGCACGCCGCCCTGCGAGCGAAAGCGCGCCTGCTTCACGTTGGCGATGAAGGCGTCGAGCCCGTGGTTGTTGAAACCCAGCCGGTTGATCAGCGCGTTCGCCTGCGGCAGCCGGAACATGCGCGGCTTCGGGTTGCCCGGCTGGCCGAGCGGCGTCACCGTGCCGACCTCGATGAAGCCGAACCCCATCGCGGCCAGGCCGTCGATGCAGCGCCCGTTCTTGTCGAGTCCGGCCGCCAGCCCGATGCGGTTCGGGAAGCGGATGCCCGCCAGCGTGACCGGATCGTCGACCCGCGGCTGCGCGACCGCGCAGATCAGCGGCGTGCGCTGCAGGCGCGCCAGTGCGCCGAGCGTCAGGTCGTGCGCCTGCTCGGGGTCGAGGCCGAACAGGAACGGGCGGGTGAGGGCGTACGGAACCAGGGCCATGGAGATCGGGGGATGGGTGGGGAAGGAGCAGCGTCTTGGATAATCGCGGATTGTCTCAAACGCGTGCCCGCCCACGATCCGCCCATGACTGCGCCCATGACCCAGGATGAATTGAAGGCCCTCGTCGGCCAGGCCGCGCTGGCCTACGTGCAACCCGGCAGCGTCGTCGGCGTCGGCACCGGCTCCACGGTGAACTGCTTCATCGACGCGCTGGCCGGCATCAAGGACAGCATCGTCGGCGCGGTCTCCAGCAGCGAGCGAAGCTCCGAGCGGCTGCGCGCGCACGGCATCGCGGTGCTCGACAGCAATGCGGTCGACAGCATCCCGGTCTACGTCGACGGCGCCGACGAGATCGACCACCACGGCTTCATGATCAAGGGCGGCGGCGCGGCCCTCACGCGCGAGAAGATCGTCGCCGACATCGCGAAGACCTTCGTCTGCATCGCCGACGAATCGAAGCTGGTCGACACGCTGGGCCGCTTCCCGGTGCCGGTGGAGGTGATTCCGATGGCGGCCGCGCAGATCGCGCGGCGGCTGCGCGGCCTGGGCGGCGACGCGCAACTGCGTGCCGGCGTGGTCACCGACAACGGCTGCAGCATCCTCGACGTGCGCGGCATGGCGCTGATCGATCCGCTGGCGATGGAGCGCGAGATCAACCAGTGGCCCGGCGTCGTCACCGTCGGCATCTTCGCGCGCCACCGGGCCGGCGTGTGCCTGCTGGGCACCTCGCAGGGCGTGAAGACGCTGACGTTCTGATCCACTCCCGGGTGTCTGGCGCCCCCAAAAAGGGCGTAACCTCGGGCCTGTTCCGAATCCGCTGAAAAGGACGGCCCATGGCCAAACCCAACTACTCGTTCGAAAAGCGCCAGCGCGAGCTGGCCAAGAAAAAGAAGAAGGAAGAGAAGCTGAAGGAGAAGGAGCTTCGCAAGACCAGCCCGGGTTCGGGCGACGCCGGGCAGGGCGACGAGCCGGCCGACGGCGAGCCGCAGGAAGCCGGCGCCGGGGACCAGCCGGCGCCCTGAGCGCCGCTCCCGCGATGGCTCGCCACAGCAAGCCGCCGGCGCCGGGTGCCTGGGCGGCTGCGGCGAGGGCCGGCTTCGAGGCCACCTCCACTCAGGTGCAGCAGATGCACCAGGCGATCGCGGACCAGGCATTCGCGGCGGTGCAGCAGGTGCCCGTCGTCGCCGCGCCGGCCCGCTGGGTGCAGCGGGTGCACGACACCATCAGCACCGCGGTCCACGCGACGGTGCGCCAAACCGGCGCCACCGTCCTCACGCTGGCCGGCCATGCCGAGCAGCGCTTCACCGATCCGACACGGCCGCCCGGCACGCGCGAGCTGGCGCTGCGCAGCGTGCTGAACGGCGTGGCCGGCGATGCGCTGCAAGCCGCCGGCAACCCGCTGGCGGTGCGCATGGCCTTGCTGCCCGAAGGCGTGGCGCCGGGCGAGCGGGTCTGCCTGTTCGTCCACGGGCTGGCCTGCGACGACAGCAGCTGGACGGTCGCACGCCGTGCTTCCGAAGGCGATTCCTACCCGGCGATGGTCGCGCGTGAGTTCGGCGCGACGCCGCTTTTCCTGCGCTACAACAGCGGGCTGTCGATCG
Source organism: Rhizobacter sp. SG703 (assembly GCF_012275445.1). GTDB lineage: Bacteria > Pseudomonadota > Gammaproteobacteria > Burkholderiales > Burkholderiaceae_C > Rhizobacter. The sequence continues at coordinate 102,677 of NZ_JAAZQK010000009.1, forward strand.
CCGACAACGGCCGCGCGCTGTCGGCGCTGCTGACGACGTTCATCGCGTCGGTGCCGGGGCGCGTCGGCAGCCTCGTGCTGGTCGGCCACAGCATGGGTGGGCTGGTCGCGCGCGTGGCCTGCGAGCAGGCGGCGGCCGATGGCAGCCCGTGGCTCGAACGAATTCGCATGCTGGTGTGCCTGGGCACGCCGCACCGAGGCGCGCCGCTGGAGCGAGCCGGGCAGGTGCTGTCGTCGGTGCTGGACGCGTCGGCGATGACGCGGCCGCTGAGCCGGCTGGCCGATGCGCGCAGCCGCGGCATCCGCGACCTGCGCGATGGCGCGCCGCCGAACACGGTGGCGGTGCCGATGCGGCTGGTCGCGGGGCTCGGCGACGGGCTGGTGCGGCCTGGCAGCGCGGGCGACCCGGCGCTGGCCGGCGATGTCGAGCGCGTCGAGATCGACGGCATCGGCCACATGGCCTTGCTGAACCACCCACGGGTCGCGGCCGCGCTGCGGCGCTGGCTGCGCTCGACCTGGCCCTGATCAGCGGGCGTCGCGCCGCGCCTGGCGTGCAACCTGGCGGACGACGAAACGGCCCGGGTCGATCGCGTCGAGCAGGCTGCTTTCCAGCGGTGCCGGCGCGCCGGTGATCGCCGACGCCAGCACGCCGGCTCCGAGCGCCGACCAGGTGATGCCGCGCGACCCCAGCGCGGTGAACACGAACAGGCCCGGCACGCGCGGCACGAAGCGAACCTGGTCGATCGGCCGCGCGATGGTGGCCTGCAGGTCGGGCACCGCGCCGACGACCGGCAAGCGGTCGCCCGCGACCCAGCGCCACGCGGTGCGGCCCTGCAGCTCGTTCGCCGCGATCGGCGCGGCCTGGCCGGTCAGCCGCTGGTACTGCGCGAGGTTGAGCGCATGGTCGGTCTCTCGCACGTCGGGCGCCATGTCGCCGACGGCGCTGGTGGCGCCGAACACCGCATGGCCGCCGACCGACGGCAGCAGGTAGCCCGCGCCGGCCACCGGGAGGCGCGGCAGCGCCCAGCCTGCGTCGGCGGGTGCGAAGCTCAGCTGCCCGCGCACCGCGTCGACGGTCCACTCGGGGTGGCCGAGCAGCCGCAGCGCGTCGCCGGCGTTGGCGAGCACGAGGACCGGCGCACGGGCGATCGTGGCGCCTTGCGCATCGCGCAACTGCCAGTCGCCCTCGCCGTCGTCGTCTGCCTCCGCGCGGTGGATCGACTCGACCCGCAGCCCGCCGCGCCATTGCACCCGCTCGCCGCCCTGGGCGATGAACCAGCGCACCAGCGCGTCGGGCCGCACCCAACCGCCCTGCGGGTAGAACCAGGCCGGCTGGTGCAACGCCAGGCCGGCGAGGCGTGCAGCCGCATCGGCATCGAGCGCCTGCACGTAGTCGGCCGGCAAGCCGACCCGATCGATCACCGCCTGCATCGCGGCCGCGTCGGGCAGCGTGGTCTCGAGCCGCAGCAGGCCGTCGAGCGCGCCGGGCACGCCGTCGCGTAGCGCGCCGGCGAGCACGCGGGCGATCTCCAGCGCCGCCGCGCGGTTGAAGCGCGCGTGCGTGCCGTCCTGTGCATTGACGATGCCGTGGAACAGCCCGGCCGGGTTGCCGGACGCCTCTTGCGCCGGTTGCGCGTGCCGGTCGAGCAGCTCGCACTGCCAGCCCTGCGCGGCGAGCGCGGCGGCAGTGGCGCTGCCGGCCAGCCCGGCGCCGACGACGATCGCGCGGCGCTGCGTCGACGCAAGAGCGGCGCGGGCCGGCGCACGGCGCGGCACGAAGGCCGGCGCGTAGCGGGTGATCGTGATGTCGCGCTTGCCGCCGCGTCCCGGCACCCGTTCGACCTCGAAGCCGGCCGTCACCAGTCCGTCGCGCACCGCGCGCGCGGCGCTCCAGGTGGCCGCCGTCGCGCCCGGCGCGGCAAGCCGTCCGAGGGTCTTCAGCAGCCGGCTGTCCCAGGCGTCGGGGTTGCGCGCGGGCGCGAAGCCGTCGAGGTAGAACGCATCGACCTCGGCCACCAGCTCGGGCAGCCACGCGCGCGCGTCGCCCAGCGCCAGCAGCAGCTGCACCCGGCCGCCGTCGAACGACAGGCGGTGCAGGTTCGGCGTCAGCGGGGGCCAGGCGGCTTCGAGCTCGCGCGCGAGCGCGGCCCATTGCGGCTCGCGCGGGACATGCGGCAGGTCGTCGCGCCGCAGCGGGTTCAGTTCGGTCGAGATGAACTGCAGCGTGTCGCAGCGCTGCGGATCGCGCTGCCAGGCATCCCAGGTGGCGAGGAAGTTGTTGCCGAGGCCGAACCCGGTCTCCAGCACGACGAAGCGCGGGCGCCGCTGCCAGCGTTGCGGCAGCTGGTTGCCGCCGAGGAACACATGCAGGGCCTGTTGCGCAGCGCCGGCGAGCGGGTGGTAGACGTCGCCATGGCGCGGCGAGAACGGCAGCCCCTGCGGCGACCAGCCGAGCTCCGCCGGCACGATCGGGCGCGTGTTCATGCGGCGCGGCGCGACAGCCAGTCGAGCAGGCGCTCGCGCGCGTCGGTCAGGCCGCGGTAGGCCAGCACTGCCGGGCTCATCGTCGACAGCGCGTCGTGCACCTGGCGGGCCTGCGCCGGGTCGGCCAGCGCCCGGGCCAGCGGTGCCACGCCGACGCGGATCGTGAACACCGCCTGGTGCGCGCCGGCCACCGGAATGAAGGTCTGGTGCTCGGTGCGGAAGAAGGCGCTCGCCGCGAGCTCGTCGGCCGTCGCGGTCGGCGACCACGGCGCCGGGTCGACGCGGTCCGGATGGGCGTGCAGCCGCGGATGCCGCGTGATCGTCCAGACGAAACGTTCCCAGCGGTCGGCCTGCGTGACGAGCCGCGCGAGGTGGTCGCTGGCGTTGACGAGCAACTGGTTGTCGGCGACCGGCGCGTGCACCTCGGCGAAATGCCGGCCGACCTTGTCCTCGGGCGCCCAGTTCGATGGCAGGCAGACCGCGAGCCACGGGATGCGGGCGCTGCCGCCGTCGATGACCGCGAAGTCTTCGGCGAAGGCCAGGCTCAGCAGCGCCGGCAGCCGCCACGGGCCGGGCAGGGCCTGCAGGCAGGGGCCGATCCCGGCCACCGGGTCGGCTTCAGGCACCGGTTCATCGCCCCGCAGCGACCACCCGAGCCATCGCGCATGCCAACGGCCATCGCCGCCGCGTTGCCAGGCCGCCGGATGCTCCGCCGCCGCGTGCTCGCACAGGGCCCGCAAGGCCGCGACGGCATCGAAGCCGGGCGCGGCGAGCAGAGCCTGCCTGGGGAAATCCCGCAGCACCTCCAGCTTTTCGCGCAGCGTCGGATCGCCGGGCCGCGATGGCGTCAACTGCGGCGCGCCCGGTGCGAGCCGGCGCAGGCCGGGTTGCATCCGGAACGGCGCGGTGACGGCGATGAAGTCGAAGCCGGCGGCAGGGCTCATGGTCACGGACGGTAGCAAAAAGGGCACCCGAGGGTGCCCTTTGCGGCGGGGAGTGCCGGCGGCGCGATCAGACGCGCTTGCGGTACTCGTGCGTGCGGGTGTCGATCTCGATCTTGTCGCCGGTTTCGACGAACAGCGGCACCGAGATCTCGAAGCCGGTGGCCAGCTTCGCCGGCTTCAGCACCTTGCCCGAGGTGTCGCCCTTGACGGCCGGCTCGGTGTAGGTGATCTCGCGCACCAGGCTGGTCGGCAGTTCGACCGAGATGGCCTTGCCGTCGTAGAACACCACTTCGACCGGCATCGCGTCTTCGAGGTACTGCACCGCGTCGCCCATGTTCTCGGCCTCGACCTCGAACTGGTTGTACTCGGCGTCCATGAACGCGTACATCGGGTCGGCGAAGTAGGAGTAGGTGCACTCCTTCTTGTCGAGGATGATCTGGTCCATCTTGTCGTCGGCCTTGAAGACGACTTCGGTGCCCGAGTTGTTCAAGAGGCTCTTCAGCTTCATGCGCACGGTGGCGGCATTGCGGCCACCGCGGCTGTATTCGGTTTTCAGCACGACCATCGGGTTCTTGTCGTGCATGATCACGTTGCCTGCGCGAATTTCCTGTGCGATTTTCATAACGGTTTCCGTGGGGCGGTGTCGATCGGGCGTGTTCAGCGGTATCAGCGCGCGCCGGAATCTCGATCACCCAGAACGCGCAAAGCCGGCGATTTTATAGCGATTCGGCGACGAAAGACAGCAACTGGCTGGCGAGGTCGGTCTGGGCGAGCAGCGCTTTGCGCCAAATCAGGCACTGCGCCTGCCAGGACGTGCGGTCCGGACCGGCGACCGGCGCTGCCTGCAGGCCGTTCCAGGCGCGCCATGCGGCGCGGATGTCGGGCGACGCGTCGAAGCGATCGAGGAAGGCCTGCAGCTTCAGTTCGTGCACGCCGTCGTGCTGCGGGTAGATCTGCCAGATGAACGGCCGGCCGGCCCAAAGCGCGCGGACCAGCGAATCCTCGCCGCGCACGAAATTCAGGTCGCAGGCCCACAGCAGCCGGTCGAAGTCGGGCTGCGTGAGATAGGGCAGAGACTGCACCCGCACCGACGGCGGCAGCGCCGGCAGCGGCGGGGCGGTGCCGGGCACCAGCAGCAACGTGCGCTCGTGGCCTGCGTGGTCCAGGCAACCCAACAAGGCCTCGACCGACGGCACCTGGTAGCAGAACAGGCTGGCCAGTTGCTCGCCCGGCTGCGGCGCGATCCGGTGGGCCGCGAGCCAGGCGTCGCGGTCGAAAGCCTCGCGCTGCGCCATCAGCTCCGGCTCGCGCAGCAGCCCGCCGGTGGCGGCCGTGAAGCCAGGGTAGAAAAACCACTTGCTGAAGCCGCGGGCCGGCCCGTGCATCTGCGGCGAGCGCAGGCGGTGGCTGCGCTCGACATAGCCTTCGGCGCTCAGGTATTCGAGGTTGATCCATACCGGCTTGCGCGGCGCTTCGGCCGCTTTCTCGGCGATGCGCACCAGCACCGCTGGCGGCAGCTCGCAGCCGAAGGCCTCGACCACCACGTCGCCGACCGGCCGGGTGTCGTCTTCCGCGTCGGGCCATGCCTGCAGCTCGACGCCGGCCGCGCCGCCCGGCGCCATCCATGCGAGCGCGCGCGCATCGTCGACCCACAGCCGCACCCGTTCGCCGCGCGCGGCCAGGTCGGCGGCGAGGCGCCAGCACACGCCGACGTCACCGAAGTTGTCGACGACGCGGCAGAAGAGATCCCATTGCAGCTGCGGCATGCGCGGCATTATCGGCAGCGGCACAATCCCGGGCGATGAACGAGACAACGTCGTTGCCCGAAGAAGAACCTGCAGCGCCCGCGGATTCCGGCCTGCCCGCCGATCCCGGTCGCGAGCGCCTGCTCGCCGAGGTGCTGGCGCTGCCCGGCCTGCCGGGCGTCTACCGCTACTTCGACGCGCAGGACGCGGTGCTGTACGTCGGCAAGGCGCGCGACCTGAAGAAGCGCGTCTCGAGCTACTTCCAGAAGAACCATGGCGGCACGCGCATCGGCCACATGGTCGGCAAGATCGTGCGGATGGAGACCACGGTCGTGCGCTCGGAAGCCGAGGCGCTGCTGCTCGAGAACAACCTGATCAAGACGCTCAACCCGCGCTACAACATCCTGTTCCGCGACGACAAGAGCTACCCCTACCTGAAGATCGTCTCGCACGAATTCCCGCGCATGGCGTACTTCCGCGGCGCGGTGGACCGCCGGCACCGCTACTTCGGGCCGTACCCGAGCGCGTGGGCGGTGAAGGAATCGATCCAGCTGCTGCAGAAGGTGTTCCACCTGCGCACCTGCGAAGACACCGTCTTCAACAACCGCACGCGGCCCTGCCTGCTGTACCAGATCAAGCGCTGCTCCGGCCCCTGCGTCGACTACATCGCCGCCGACGACTATGCGCGCGACGTGGCGAACGCCGAGCGCTTCCTGCTGGGCCAGCAGCAGGAGGTGATGGAGGGGCTGCAGGCGCAGATGATGGCGCACGCCGAGGCGCTGCAGTTCGAGCAGGCCGCCGAGATCCGCAACCAGCTCGGCGCGTTGTCGAAGGTGCTGCACCAGCAGTCGGTCGAGGACAACACCGGCGTGTCGACGAAGGACGCCGACATCCTCGCGGTGAAAGTGCAGGGCGGGCGTGCCTGCGTGAACCTCGCGATGGTGCGCGGCGGGCGGCACCTGGGCGACCGGCCGTACTTCCCGGCGCACGTCGAGGACGCCACCGAGATCGCAGCCGATGCCGCGCAGAGTGAGGCGACCGAGGCCGCCGACGCTGCCGCGCGCGCATCGCCCGAGGTACAGGTGCTGGAGGCCTTCATCGCACAGCACTACCTCGACAGCGAGGTGCCGCCGCTGCTGGTGCTGAGCCACCCGGTCGGCAAGGCGCTGATCGATGCGCTGACCGAGCACAGCGGCACCCGGGTGACCGCGCAGCACCAGCCGCGCGACGCGCGCCGGGCGTGGCTGGACATGTGCATCCAGGGCGCGCAGCTGAAGCTCGCGCGGCTGCTGTCGGAGGAGGGCTCGCAGCAGGCGCGCACGCGCGCGCTGGTCGAGGCGCTGGACCTGTCGCCGGAGAACCTGGACACATTCCGCATCGAATGTTTCGACATCAGCCACACCGCCGGCGAGTCGACGCAGGCCTCGTGCGTGGTGTTCGAGACCCACAAGATGCAGAACGCGCAGTACCGCCGCTACAACATCGAGGGTGTGACCGGCGGCGACGACTACGCCGCGATGCGCCAGGTGCTGACGCGGCGCTACAGCAAGATCGCCGCGGTGCTGGCCGAAGCTTCGGAAGGGCCGGCCACGGTGCGCATGCCCGACCTGGTGCTGGTCGACGGCGGGCGCGGCCAGGTCAGCATGGCGCGCGAGGTCTTCGAGGAGCTCGGCCTCGACCTGTCGCTGATCGTCGGCGTCGAGAAGGGCGAGGGCCGCAAGGTCGGCCTGGAGGAGCTGGTGTTCGCCGACGGCCGCCAGAAGGTCTACCTCGGCAAGGATTCGGCGGCGCTGATGCTGGTGGCGCAGATCCGCGACGAAGCGCACCGCTTCGCGATCACCGGCATGCGCGCGCGGCGTGCCAGCGTGCGCACCGGCGGCAGCCGGCTCGAAGACATACCTGGCGTGGGGCCGAAGAAACGTGCGAAACTTTTGCAGCGCTTCGGAGGCGTGCGTGGCGTGGGCCATGCGAGCGTGGAAGATCTCGTCACCGTCGAGGGGATCTCCAGAGAACTGGCGGAGGAGATCTATCGTGCCCTGCATTGACCACCCCCGAGGCGCCTGCGGCGCCTCCCCCTCGAGGGGGCGCCGCCAGCGGCCCGGCAAAGCCGGTTCCGCGGCGTCCGCTTGGTTGTCGCTTGCCTGCGGCTTTGCTCTCTTGCTTGCCGGCTGCGGAACGCCTCCACCCGCACCGACTCCCGCGCCCGCACCTGCTTCGCGGCCTGCGCCGGCCCCTGCACCGGCTGCTGCTGCGCCTGCGCCATCGGCCGGCGGCTCCGTCAAGCTGACCGCGCCGGGCCCGGTGCGCAACTGGAACGAAGTGCGCCTGCAGGCCGCGCGCCGCATGGTCGCGTCGAACCCGAACGGCACCTACATGAGCCGCCCGCCCGACATCCTGCTGGCGATCCCGGTGCTCGAGGTCGAGCTGAACTCCGACGGCAGCGTGCGCCGCATCGACGTGCTGCGCTACCCGGGCCAGGCGCCCGAGACCACGCAGATCGCGATCGACGCGATCAAGCGCGCCGCGCCGTTCGGCGATGTGTCGAAGCTGCCGAAGCCCTGGAAGTTCGTCGAAACCTTCCTGTTCGACGACGACAAGCGCTTCAAGCCGCGCACGCTGGATCCCTGAAGAACTTGGGCACAATGCCGCCCATGTTCTTCAATCTCCCGACGCTGCTGACCTGGGCGCGCATCGTTTCGATTCCGCTGGTCGTCGGGGTGTTCTACCTCGACGTCAAGGAGCCGCACCAGAACCTGATCGCGACGGTGCTGTTCATCGTCGTCGCGCTGACCGACTGGGCCGACGGCTACCTGGCGCGCCGCCTCAACATGACGTCGTCGTTCGGCGCCTTCCTCGATCCGGTGGCCGACAAGTTCCTCGTCTGCGCCGCGCTGCTGGTGCTGGTGCACCTGGGCCGGCTGCATGCGCTGATCGCGCTGGTGATCATCGGCCGCGAGATCGCGATCTCGGCGCTGCGCGAATGGATGGCGCAGATCGGCGCCTCGCGCAGCGTCGCGGTGCACATGCTCGGCAAGGTGAAGACCACCGTGCAGATGATCGCGATCCCCTTCCTGCTGTACCACGGCACGCTGTTCGGCCTGATCGACACGCAGCTGTGGGGCACCTGGCTGATCTATGCATCGGCGGTGCTGACGATCTGGTCGATGGTGTACTACCTGCAGAAGGCGCTGCCGGAGATCCGAGCCAAGGTGCGATGAACTCCACCAGCGCGCGCGACCGCCTGCTGCAGGCGATGCCGCCGGTGTTCGTGCTGATCTGGAGCACCGGTTTCATCGTCGCGCGCTACGGCATGCCGCATGCGCCGCCGATCTCGTTCCTGTCGATGCGCTACGCGCTGTCGGTGCTGTGCTTCGGCGCGTGGATCGCGATCTCGCGAGCGGCCTGGCCGAGCGGCCGCGCGCAGTGGCTGCACCTCGCGGTCTCGGGCGTGCTGATGCATGCCGGCTACCTGGGCGGCGTGTGGGCCGCGGTCAAGTCGGGCATGGGCGCCGGCACGATCGCGCTGCTGGTCGGCCTGCAGCCGGTGCTGACGGCGGTGTGGCTCAGCGTCATGTCGACCGCGGGCGACGGCGAATCGCGCGTCTCGTCGCGCCAGTGGCTCGGGCTGGTGCTCGGCCTGTCGGGCCTGCTGCTGGTCGTGTGGCGCAAGCTCGGTGCCGGCGAGCTGACCGCCTGGAACCTGTCGCTTGCCGCCTTCGCGCTGCTGTGCATCACGGTCGGCACGCTGTACCAGAAGCGCTTCGTCGCGCCCTGCGACGTGCGCACCGCCAACACCGTGCAGCTGCTGGCCGCGCTGGCGGTCAGCCTGCCGGTCGCGCTGTGGGAGGCACTGGTCGAGCACGAGGCGATCGTGTTCCATCCGCACCTGATCGGCGCGATGGCCTGGTCGGTGATCGGCCTCACGCTGGGCGGCAGCTCGCTGCTGTACCTGCTGATCCAGCGCGGCGCCGCCACGCGCGTCACCAGCCTGCTCTACCTGGTGCCGCCGACCACCGCGCTGATGGCCTGGCTGTTGTTCGGCGAGTCGATCACGCCGACGATGGTGCTGGGCATGGCGCTCACCGCCGTCGGCGTGGCGCTGGTGGTGCGCTCGCCGGCCCCGGCTGCTGGTGCGGCGGTGCCAGCCACGGCGGCGTCGCCAAGGCCTGAATGAGCTGCTGCTGAAGCAGGCGCACTCGGCGCGGCACGCTGCTGTTCGGCGCGCGCGGCGGCAGCACCCAGTGCACGTCGGCATCGAGCATCGCGTAGCGCGGCAGCACCTGTTGCAGGCGGCCGCTGCGCAGGTGCTCGTGCACGTCCCACAGCGAGCGCAGCATCAGCCCGTGGCCGGCCAGCGCCCAGTCGCGCACGACCTCGCCGCTGTTGCTCGCGAGCGGGCCGTTCACCCGCATCGTCACCGCGGCACCGCGAGGCGACAGGTCCTGCAGGCGCCAGGTGGCGGGCTGGTCGTCGTTCTCGCTGACGACCAGGCAGGCATGCTGCGCGAGCTCGTCGAGCGCCTGCGGCACGCCGGCACGCTGCAGGTAGGCCGGCGCGCCGACGATGATCCGCCGGTTCGATGCCAGCCGGCGCGTGACGACGTTCGGATCGCGCGGCGCCCACAGCCACACCGCGGCGTCGAAGCCGGCGGCCCGCAGGTCGGGCAGCTGCTCGCGCAGGTGGAGCTGCACCTGCACCTGCGGGTACGCCGCATGGAACTGCGCCAGCAGCGGCCCGAGCCACGCATGGCCGAAGCCGAACGAGCTGCACAGCCGGATCAGGCCGCGCGGCTCGTCGTGGCGCTCGGTCAGCTGCGCCTGCAGCTGCTCGAAGCCCTGCAGCAGCGACCGCGCCTGCGCCAGGAAAGCCTCGCCATGCGGCGTGAGCTGCAGCCGGCGCGTGCTGCGGTGGAACAGCCGCAGCCCGAGCCGCGACTCCAGCGCCGCCAGCCGCTTCGACACCGCCGGCGGTGCCAGGTCGAGCTGGCGCGCCGCGGCGGCCAGGCTCCCCAGCTCGGCCGCGCTGCTCACCAGCAGCAGGTCGGAGCGCTCGATCATTGATGCCTCCAGGGAACGAATGGGTTTCCAGATTATTGCTTGATGACCCCGGGCGACCGCACCAGAATGCGCCGCATGTTCGAAGCATTCGAGAGCCGGCGCTTCGCCGTCGATGGGGCCGAAATCCATGCGCGGGTGGGCGGGCAGGGCGCGCCGCTGCTGCTGCTGCACGGCCATCCGCAGACGCATGCGATGTGGCACCGCGTGGTGCCGCAGCTCGCGCAGCGGTTTCGCATCGTCGCGATGGACTTGCGCGGGTATGGCGATTCGTCGCGGCCCGCGCCGGACGACGCGCATGCGATGCACGGCAAGCGCGCGATGGCGCGCGATGCGGTCGACGTGATGGCGCAACTCGGCCACCCGCGCTTCGCGGTGTGCGCGCACGACCGCGGCGCACGCGTGGCGCACCGGCTTGCGCTCGATCATCCGCAAGCGGTGTCGCGGCTGCTGCTGCTCGACATCGCGCCGACGCTTGCGATGTACGAAGGCACGACCGATGCCTTCGCACGCGCCTACTGGCACTGGTTCACGCTGATCCAGCCGGCGCCGCTGCCGGAGCGGATGATCGGCCACGACCCGGTGTTCTACCTGCGCAGCGTGATGGGCCGGCGCCATGCCGGGCTGGCCGCGTTCGATGCGGCGGCACTCGCCGAATACGAGCGCTGCATCGCGCTGCCGGGCAGCGTGGCGTCGATCTGCGAAGACTACCGGGCCTCCGCCACCATCGACCTCGACCATGACCGCGCCGACCGCGCGGCCAGGCGCGGCATCGAGGCACCGCTGCGCGTGCTGTGGGCCGAGCACGGCGCCGTCGGGCGCTGCTTCGACGTGCTCGCGCTGTGGCGCGCCGTCGCACGCGACGTGAGCGGTCGGGCCGTGCCCTGCGGCCATTACATCGCCGAGGAATTGCCCGAGCTGCTGCTCGCCGAGATGAACGATTTCCTGAAGGACTGAACGATGAATTCGCCGAAGAAGACCCACCGCATCGCCGTCATCGCCGGCGACGGCATCGGCAAGGAAACCATGCCCGAGGGGCTGCGCGTGCTCGAGGCGGTGGCCGGCCGCTTCGGCATCGGGCTGCAGTTCGACCATTTCGATTTCGCGAGCTGGGACTGGTACGAGCGCCACGGCCAGATGCTGCCGGACGACTGGAAGGACCGGATCGGCGGCCACGATGCGATCTTCTTCGGCGCGGTCGGCTGGCCCGAGAAGATCCCCGACCACGTCTCGCTGTGGGGCTCGCTGCTGAAGTTCCGCCGCGAGTTCGACCAGTACGTGAACCTGCGGCCGGCGCGGCTGATGCCCGGCATCCGTTCGCCGCTGGTGGGCCGCGACGGCCGGCCGCGCGCGCCCGGCGAGATCGACATGATGATCGTGCGCGAGAACACCGAGGGCGAGTACTCCAGCATCGGCGGGCGCATGTACGAAGGCAGCGAGCGCGAGATCGTGATCCAGGAGACGGTGATGTCGCGCGTCGGCGTCGACCGGGTGCTGAAGTTCGCGTTCGACCTGGCGCAGTCGCGGCCGCGCCGCAAGCTGACCTCGGCCACCAAGTCGAACGGCATCTCGATCACGATGCCCTACTGGGACGAGCGCGTCGAGGCGATGGCCCGCACCTATCCCGGCGTGGCGGTCGATCGCTTCCACATCGACATCCTGACCGCGCATTTCGTGCAGCGCCCCGAGGTGTTCGACGTGGTGGTCGCGAGCAACCTGTTCGGCGACATCCTGTCCGACCTCGGGCCGGCCTGCACCGGCACCATCGGCATCGCGCCATCGGCCAACCTGAACCCGGCGGGCACGCACCCGTCGCTGTTCGAGCCGGTGCACGGCTCGGCGCCCGACATCGCCGGGCGCGGCATCGCGAACCCGATCGGGCAGATCTGGTCGGGCGCGATGATGCTCGACCACCTGGGCCACCGCGACGCGCACGATGCGGTGCTGCGCGCGATCGAGACGGTGCTCGAGCCGTCGTCCGGTGCGCCTCGCACCCCCGACCTGGGTGGTGCGGCCCGCACCGCCGACCTGGGCCGCGCGATCGCCGAAAGCATGTGACGCCACATGACAGGCGGGGTGGCCGACACGGCTGCAACCCGCGCCGAATATGACGCGGACAGCCTATTGTCAAGCGAGGAAGCACGCTCGCGGACGCTGCCTTCGGATGCAGCTGATTACGCATAGAATCCGCTTCCGCGCTTGACACTGTGGGTGCCTGAGGCTGTAATCGTTCGAGCCGATGGCCCCATACCGCGCGGCCCGGATCCAGGCTCCACACCCATCCAGATTCTTTTCAAGACACCTTTTTTTGAGGGGGTACCTTCGTGAACAAATCCGAACTGATTGAGCACATCGCCAAGCAGGCCGACATCTCCAAAGCAGCAGCGACGCGCGCGCTCGAAGCTCTGATCGGCGGCGTGAAATCCACGCTGAAGAAAAACAACAGCGTGTCGCTCGTTGGCTTCGGCACCTTCAGCGTCAGCAAGCGCGCCGCACGTGCCGGCCGCAACCCGCGCACCGGCGCCACCATCAAGATCAAGGCCGCCAAGGTGCCGAAGTTCCGTCCGGGCAAGGCCCTGAAAGACGCGGTCAACTGAAGACCGCGGGCGACCGGAAGCATCCGGGTGCTTAGCTCAGTTGGTAGAGCGGCGCCCTTACAAGGCGTAGGTCGGGGGTTCGAGCCCCTCAGCACCCACCACGGGACACCGTTGCGCAAACGCTAGAATCCGCGCCGTGTCCACCCCCCAAAGGCGAACCCAGGTTCGCCTTTGTTGCATTTGAAGCAGCGCCGTCCGGCTGCACAGCGATCACCGTTCGAGGCCATCGATGTTTGAATTTGTTCGCACGCACAACCGCCTGTTCCAGTTCCTGTTGCTGATACTGGTCGTTCCCGCCTTCGTGCTGACCGGGGCTTACCAAGGCTATCGCTCGATGGCCGGCAGCGGTGGCGTCGCGAGCGTCGATGGTCACAAGATCACACAAGTCGAGTGGGATGCCGCCCAGCGCGACCAGGTCGATCGCATCCGCCGCCAGGCCCCGAACGTCGACATCCGCATGTTCGACACGCCTGCGATGCGTCGGCAGACGCTGGACAACCTGGTGCGCGAACGCGTGCTGCAGACCGCGGCCGCGAAGGCGAACTTCATCGCCACGCCCGATCGCGTGCTGAACGTCTACATGAACGATCCGCAGTTCGCGCAGTTCCGCGGCGCCGGTGGTGGCTTCGACAAGGAGGCGCTGACGGTCGCACTGTCGGCGCAGGGCATGACGGTGGCCGGCTTCGAGCAGACGCTGCGCCAGCAACTTGAGATGCGCCAGGTGATGTTCGGCATCGGCGGCACCGTGTTCGCGCCGGCCGCGGCGGCGTCGAGCGCGATCGACGCGATGTTCCAGCAGCGCGAGTTCCAGCAGCAGCGCTTCGACACCAAGGACTACCTCGCGAAGGTGTCGCCGACCGATGCCGAGATCCAGGCCTACTACAAGGACCCGGCGAACGCCTCGCAGTTCATGTCGCCGGAGCAGGCCAACATCGAGTACGTGGTGCTCGACGTCGACGCGATCAAGAAGACGCTGACGGTGCCCGAAGACAAGCTGCGCGAGTACTACAAGGAAAACGAGAAGCGCTTTGCCGTCGCCGAAGAGCGCCGCGCGAGCCACATCCTGATCAAGGCCGACAAGTCGGCGCCGGCCGCCGAGCGCGCGCAGGCCAAGGCGAAGGCCGAAGCCCTGCTGGCCGAGGTCAAGAAGAACCCGGCGAGCTTCGCCGACGTGGCCCGCAAGAATTCGCAGGACACCGGTTCGGCGGTGAATGGCGGCGACCTCGACTTCTTCGGCCGCGGCGCGATGGTCAAGCCCTTCGAGGATGCGGCGTTCGCGCTGAAGCCTGGCGGCATCAGCGGTGTGGTCGAAAGCGATTTCGGCTACCACATCATCCAGGTGACGCAGGCCCGCGGCGGCGAGACGAAGAGCTTCGAGCAGGTGCGCCCGGAGATCGAGGACGAGGTCAAGAAGCAACTCGCGCAGGCCAAGTTCTCCGAGGCGGCGGTCGAGTTCACCAACACGGTCTACGAGCAGCCGGACAGCCTGAAGCCGGTGGCCGACAAGCTGAAGCTGACGGTGCAGACCGCGCAGGGCGTGACCCGCACGGCCGGCCCGGCGGCCAAGGGCCCGCTCGCATCGCCGAAGTTCCTCGAAGCGCTGTTCGGCAACGACGCGCTGCGCAACAAGAAGAACACCGAAGCGGTCGATGCCGGTTCGAGCCAGTTGATCTCGGGCCGCATCGTGACCTACAGCCCGGCCGCGATGAAGCCGCTGGCCGACGTCACTGCCAGCGTGAAGGAAAAGCTGGTGGCCCGGCAGGCGGCGGCACTGGCGCGCAAGGAAGGCGAGGCCCGGCTGGCCGAACTGCGCAAGGCGCCTGAGACGGCGCTGGCCGATCCGGCGCAGCTGGTGTCGCGCGCACAGTCGCGCGACCTGCCGAAGCCGCTCGTCGATGCCGTGCTGAAGGCCCCGGCCGCCAAGCTGCCGGCGGTCGAAGGTGTCGACCTGGGCGACCAGGGCTACGTGGTCGTGAAGGTCACCAAAGTGCTGGGTCGCGACCCGGTGGCGGCCGACCCGGCGCGCTCGCAAAGCCAGTACGCGCAGGCGTGGGCCGCGGCCGAGGCACAGGCCTACTACGTTGCGTTGAAGAGCCGCTTCAAGGTCGACGTGCACCCGGCGGCCGGTGCGGCCGAAGAAGCCGCAGCGAGCAACGCCGCCAACTGATCGAATGGCCTGCGGATGAGGCTATACTCCGAAGTTCGGCGGTGGCTGTAGCTCAGTTGGTAGAGTCCAGGATTGTGATTCCTGTCGTCGTGGGTTCGAGTCCCATCAGCCACCCCACCCAATAGCTGGAAACAACGGGCACTTCGGTGCCCGTCGTCGTTTCCAGGGCCGCTTCAACACGTTGTGAAAAGCAAGTTGCCAAGCTTCACCGATGGCTGGCAAGGCGCAGGCTGCGCGTCTCGATAATTCGAGCATCCCCAGCCAATGGCAAGCGCCGTCCACTCGATGAGAATCAGAAAGAATGTCCGGAGGCTGATGGCCTTGGTGGCGCTGTGCGCCAACAGCGCGTTCGTCGCGGGCTGCGGTGGTGGCACGGATGACGCCCCGCAACAGGGCGGTCCTGCTCCTGCACCGGCAGCGACGCCCTCTCCCGCGCCTGCACCTGCACCTGCACCTGCACCTGCACCTGCGCCTGCGCCTGCGCCTGCGCCTGCGCCTGCGCCGTCACCCGCACCCGCACCCGCACCCGCACCCGCACCCGCGCCGACGGTGTCCGCGCAATTCACCGCGACCACCGCCGAGATCCCGAACCCCGAGCGCGGCTTCTACCGCTGGGCCTGGTCGGACCTGGACCAGTTCAGCAAGGCCGACGGTGCCGACGCGTACACGAACGGTTTCCGCGTGCTCTACGCGATGGTCCGGCTCGACGCCTACAAGGACGCGGCGCTGCCTGCCAGCCTGCTGGACGGGCTGCGCGCCGGCTTCGCCAACGCCAGGCAATCGGGCGTGAAGCTCATCCCGCGCTTCGTCTACAACTACCCGGACGGCGAGACCGAGTACCGCAATGCCACCGACGCATCGCTCAGCCGCGTGCTCGCCCACATCGCCCAGCTCAAGCCGGTGCTGCAGGAGAACGCCGACGTCATCGCCTACCTGCAGGCGGGCTTCATCGGGGCCTGGGGCGAGTGGCACACCTCGTCGAACGGGCTGACCAATGCGAGCAGCCGCACGAGCATCCGCGATGCCTTGCTCGATGCGCTGCCTCGGGAGCAGTTCGTCCAGTTCCGCTACCCGCCGTACGTGATGGAATGGTTCGCGACGCCGCCGACGGAATCGACCGCCTTCGACGGATCGGCCGGATCACGCTCGGGTGTGCACAACGACTGCTTCCTCGCCAGCGCGACCGACGTCGGCACCTACAGCGACAACGCCACGACGAGGCAGCAGCAGCGCAGCTACACGATGGCCCTCGCCAGGGTGACGCCGTTCGGCGGCGAGACCTGCAACCCGGCCGACGACGCCGGCGCTCAGCCGCGGACCAGCTGCGCGGACATCCTCGCCGAAGGCAGGCAGTTCTCGCTGACCTACCTGAACAACGACTACTACACCGAAGCCTTCCATGCCCGCTGGAAGCAGGACGGATGCTACGACGAGGTCAAGCGCCTGATGGGCTACCGGCTCGAGTTCGTCTCGGCCGAACACGCCGCCAGCGCGACGGTCGGTGCCGCGTGGGCGATGCGATTCACCGTGCGCAACGTCGGCTGGGCCAGGCCGTTCAAGGCCCGCCCGGTCAGCCTGCTGCTGAAGCACCGAAGCACCGGCAACGTCGTGAAGCTCGCGACGTCCGTCGATCCCCGGACCTGGACGGCGGGCAACACCTTCACCCACGAGCTGTCGCTGACCGTCCCGGCGGGCACGCCAGCCGGCGAGCACGACGTCTACATCGCGCTGCCCGATGGCGCGGGGCAGCTCGGCAACGACGCACGTTATGCAGTGCGTCCGGCCAATGCAGACAATGCAGCCAGCCGGCAGGCCTGGGACGCGTCATTGGGGGCTTTCCGCCTCGGCACCGCGCTGACGGTGAAGTAGGGTGCAGGGTGGGCGTCTCGGTGTTGCGATGCCTTTCAACGCCAGGCGCGCTCAACGTCCCACCAGGTTCGCCACCGTCAGCACCAGCTCGGTCACGTCGAACGGCTTGGCCAGGTGGGCCTGGTAGCCGGCGAGGAGCGATTTCTTGCGGTCGTCGGCGCGCGCGAACGCCGTCAGCGCGAGTGCCGGAATGCGGTCGTTGCGCGTTTCGCCGGCACGCAGCGAGCGCATGAACTGGTAACCGTCCATCGTCGGCATGCCGATGTCGCTGACGATGACGGCCGGGCGGCTCTGCTGCAGCGCCGCCAGCGCGTCGTGTGCCGACGCGAAGACCGTCACCTGGGCGCCCTGGTCCTCGAAGACGCGCCGCAGCAGCTCGCGTGCATCGGCCTCGTCGTCGAGGATGAAGGCATGCACGCCACCGAGCCGGGGCAGCGCCTGCGAATCGGCCGGCGCCGGCTGCACGGCCGGTGGCTCGCACTGCGCCGCTTCGGCCTCCAGCTGCACATGGTCCATCGGCAGGTCGACGACGAAGCTCGCCCCTTGGCCGTCGCCGGCGCTGGCGGCCCTGATCGTGCCGCCGTGCAGTTCCACCAGCTGCCTGCAGATCGCGAGCCCGAGGCCCAGGCCACCGAAGGCTCGCGTGGTCGAGCTGTCGTTCTGCGAGAAGCGGTCGAACACCTGCGGCAGGAAGCTCGCCGGAATGCCGATGCCGGTGTCGCTGACGGTCAGCTCCACCCGCGGCCCGACCCGCTGGACGTCGACCTGCACCTGGCCGCCGTCCGGCGTGAACTTGATGGCGTTGGTAAGCAGGTTCCACACCACCTGCTGCAGGCGCCCGCTGTCGCCGAGCACGGTCGACGCGGCCGGGTCGAGCCGCGCAGCGAGGCGCAGGTTCTTGGCCTCCGCCGCCGGCCGGGCCGAATCGACGGCGGCCTGCACCACGTCCAGCAGCGGGATCGGTTGCGCATCGATGCGTACCTTGCCCGCCATGATCCGGCTCAGGTCGAGCAGGTCGTCGATCAGCTTGACCTGCGCGCGCGCATTGCGCTCGATCACGTCGACGGCCCGTTCCAGATCGACCGGCCTGCCGCCGCCGCCGGCCCGCCGCAGCACCTGCGTCCAGCCGAGGATGGCGCTCAGCGGCGTGCGCAGTTCGTGCGACAAGGTCGCGAGGAACTCGTCCTTCATGCGGGTCGCACGCTGCGCTTCCATGCGGGCGCCGCGTTCTGCCTGCAGCAGTTCGTCGCGTTGCCTGCCGGCCGCTTCGGCGGCCTCGGCCTGCCGGCGCTCGGTCAGGTCGCGCGTCAGCTTCGCGAAGCCGAGCAAGCGGCCGTCGTCGTCGCGCAGCGCGGTGATCGTGACGTTGGCCCAGAACATCGAGCCGTCGCGACGCACTCGCCATCCCTCGTCGACGAAGCTTCCCTTCTCGCTGGCCACCTGCAGTTCGTGGTCGGGCCAGCCGCTCGCGCGCGCCTCGTCGGGGTAGAAGACCGAGAAGTGCTTGCCGACGATCTGCGCGGCGGTGTAGCCCTTGATGCGTTCGGCGCCGACGTTCCACGTGGCGACCACGCCGTTGGCATCGAGCATGAAGATGGCGTAGTCGGCCACGCCCTCGACCAGCAGGCGAAACCGCTCCTCGCTGCGGCGCAAGGCTTCCTCGTGGCCGCGGCGCTGCGTGAGGTCGCGCGTGACCTTGGCGAAGCCGATCAGCCGGCCGTCGGGCGTGCGCATCGCGGTGATGACGACGTTGGCCCAGAATTGCGAGCCGTCCTTGCGGACGCGCCAGCCCTCGTCCTCGAACGAGCCGTCGCTGGCGGCCACCTCGAGCTCGTGGGCGGGCAGGCCGCGCGCGAGGGCCTCTGCCGGATAGAAGCGCGAGAAGTGTTCGCCGATGATCTCGTGCGCGCGGTACCCCTTGAAGCGCTCGGCGCCGGCGTTCCAGGTGACGACCCGGCCCTCGGGACTCAGCATGAAGATGGCGTAGTCCCGGACGCTCTCGACGAGCAACCGGAAACGTTCTTCGCTGTGATGTTCAGGGTCCGCGGGCGGGTCGGCGGTCATCCCGTAACCCTAGCACAGCGATAGCGGTGAACTTGGGGAACTCGCCACCGGCCGACGGGCCGGCGTCGCCCTCCGTCATCGCCCGCTGCCCGAGTTGCGCATACGCGCACGGATGCCGTCGAACGACGTCAATGCCTTTCCGACAGCTGGCGGATCGTCACCCGGCACCGGATCCCGAGCGCGCCGGCTTCCTTCCACTCGACTTCGCCGCCCAGTTGCTTCACCCGTTTGCGCACGCCGCCCAGCCCGAGGCCGTGGGCCCAGGCCTGCGGGTTGCGACCGATGCCGTTGTCGGTGATGGTCAGCTCCAGCCGGTCCTGCAGCAGGTGGAACTCGATGTCGACGCGGCGTGCCTTCGCGTGCGCGATCGCGTTGCTCACCAGCTCGCGCATCACGCGCGTCAGCGCCGACCACTGCACCACCGTCAGCGAGATGTCGCGGTCGAAGCTCAGGTTCCAGCCGAGTTCGATGTGGGCCGCGGTCAGGCGCTGCGTCAGGTCGGCCTTCCATTCGGCCGACGCATGCGACAGCGGATGGTTCGGCGCGGCGAGTCCGCGCGTCAGCGTCTTCAGGTCCTGCAGCGTGTGCCGCACGTACTCTTCCATCTCGGGCGACTGCGCCTTGTACATCAGCGTCAGCAGCCGGGCGCCGATGTCGTCGTGCAGGTCTTGCGCCAGGCGCAGCCGCTCCTCGCTGCGGCCCTGTTCGACGGCCTTGTCGAACGCGATCGCCCGACGCAATTGCTCGAGGATGCGCTCGGCCAGCCGCGCGTCTTCCGACGTGAAGAGCCGCCGCCCGCGGTGCGCGAAACGCAGCACCACCGAGCACGGCAGGCCGTCGCCGACGCCGGGCAGCTGCGGCACCGGCACCACCAGCGTCGAGCCGTCGCCGGCGACGCGCGCGCTGCGCGTCGCCTTCTCGACCACCACCGCTTCCATCGGCTCGAACAGCTCGCGCAGCAGCTGCATCAGCATGTCGGAGGCGCGCTCGGGATGCGTCTCGACCTCGCGCGCCATGCGGTAGAGCTTCTCGAACATGCGCTCGGTGGTCAGCACGTTGCTGCCGAGCAGCTGGTTCAGGATCCACTGCCGCGCGCCGGAGTAGATGCCCAGCGACAGGAACAGTGCCAGCGTCACCGAGGCGAACTGCCCGAGCGAGAACACCGCGACGAACAGCAGGTCGAGCGAGGTCGCGATGGTGCTCACCGCCGCCAGCAGCGAGAACTCGCGCATCACCTGCTGCGATTTCGACAGGAAGGGCACCAGCAGCAGCAGCGACGCGAAGAACACGTACCAGACCGCCGGGCCGATGCTGGCCACCTGCTGCTGCACCGCCGGCATCCGGTGGCCGGCGGCGATCGCGATCGTCAGCAGCAGCCAGGTGCTGATCGCCATCACGCCGAAGCGGCGCATCACGACCGCGAACGGGTGCGGCTCGCGCCGGTACGACCAGCTCAGCAGGCCGAGCGCGGCGAGCCCCAGCAGGAGCACGCCGCCCTGTGCCCACCACCACGCGCCGCGCAGCGACCCGCCGGCGCACAGCACCGCGAGCAGCGGCGCGATGCTCCAGCCGGCCCACGCGATGTGCCGCCCGCCGGCCGGCCGCTGTGGCGCGGGGCAGGCGGCGTGCACCAGCGCGGCCGCGGTGAGCAGGTCGAAGGCCAGGCGCAGCGGCAGGTCCCAGCGCAGGAAGCCGAGCGGCAGCCCGAGCTGCAGCGTCGACTCGACGGCCATGAACGCGAGGCTGCCGGCCTGGCACAGCGAGGCCACGGCATACAGCAGGTTGCGCATCGACGGCTTGGCCAGCAGCACCACCATCGCCACCAGGTACAGCGTCAGGCTCAGCGCCGACAGCACCCAGAACATCGTGCCGAGCCGCGCCAGCCCGCGCGGCTGCAGCGCCAGCTCGACCTGCCGGCCGCCGATGAAGAACACCCGCACCGTGCTGCCGCCCATCACCGCGGCGACCTGCTGGTGCTGGTCGACCTGTCGCTCGCGCTGCGCGTCGCTGGCGATCCAGCGCGGCGAGCGCTGCAGCGCCAGGCCATCGACGATCGCGACCTGCCCGTTGTCGTTCAGCAGCCCGACCAGCGCGCGGCCTTCGAGCGGCTTCAGTGCCGCGTCGTCGGTGCGCACCAGTTCGATCTCGCCCTGCGCGCCGACGCGCCAGTCGGCCGGCAGGTGCGGCTGCGCGGCCAGCCAGCGGGCCGTCATCACGAGCGCGACGCAGCCGAGCAGCGCGGCCACCACCAGCAGGCGCAGCCGCCAGCCCATCCAGCGCGACAGGCGCTGGTCGTCGCCGAGCGCGTGGTCGATCAGCCCGGAATCGAGCGCCGAATCGGCGTGCAGGCTCGCCGGCCGTGACGCGGAGTTGTCCATGCGTGGTCAGCCCCGGAGGGCCATGGACCTAGACCAGGCCCTGCTTGCTGGCCAGCACGGCGGCTTCGGCGCGGCTGGACACGTTGAGCTTCTTGTAGATCGACTTGATGTGGTCGTTGACGGTGAACCACTTGATGCCCATCAGGTTCGCGATCTCCTTGATCGTGAAGCCCTTGCTGAGGTAGGTCAGCACCTCGCTCTCGCGCGGCGTCAGGCGCTCGTGGTCGAGCGGCGCGCCGCGGCCGAGCGGCATCGGCCGGCTGCTCTGGAAGCCCGACGGTGCCGGCTCGGACAGCCCGCCCATGCCGCCCGGGCCCTGGCGGAAGTGGCCGAGCAGGCGCCGCGCGATGGCCGGCGACAGTGGCGGCTGGCCGCGCACGATCTTCTGCAGTTCTTCGACGAGCACCTCGAAACGGTCTTCCTTCAGCAAGTAGCCGTCGGCACCGCACTGCAGCGCGGGGAACAGGTGGTCGTCGTCGGAGTAGAGCGTGGTGACGATCTTGGTGGCCGGATAGCGGGCCAGCTCGGCCAGCAGTTCCATGCCGTTGCCGTCGGGCAGTTCGAGGTCGACCAGGATCAGCTTGAAGGGGTCGGTCGCCGCGTCGACCTTCTGGTGGTCGGGCAGGCCGATGTGGCGGCGCGCACTCTCGAGGTCGCCGGCTTCGGTGATCGCGATCGTGTCGCTGAAACTTTCGCGCACCACCCGGCACAGGAAGCTGCGGGCGACCGGGTTGTCTTCAACGATCAGGACCTTGATTGCCATGCCATGTGCCGAGGAGCGTGCGCGACCTGCGATCGTAGCGCACTCCCCCTGCAACAAGCTGTGTCGAGCCGTGTATCGCACGGCCTGGGGCCCCCTGGATTGGGGGGCGTTCGCAGGCGCGCCGGGCCGCCCCAAGCCGGCCCGCGCAGGCGGGCTTGGAGCCGCGGCCATCGTTCCCCTCGACCGAGGGTCGTCAATTCTCCAGGACGATCTTGCCCTGCACCTGCCGGCTGCCCATGCGGGCGAAGGCATCCGACAGTCCGCTCATCGGCAGCCTGCAGTCGATGGCCGGCTTGATCCGGCCCTGCGCATACCAGCCGGCCAGCTCGGCCAGCGCGCGGGCGTTGTGCTTCGGCTCGCGGCGGGCGAACTCGCCCCAGAACACGCCGACGATGGATGCGCCCTTCAGCAGCGCCAGGTTCAGCGGCAGCGCCGGGATGCCGCCTTGCGCGAAGCCGATCACCAAGTAGCGGCCCCGCCAGGCGATCGAGCGGAACACCGGCTCGGCGAGGTCGCCGCCGACCGGGTCGTAGACCACGTCGGGGCCCTGGCCCTTCGTCAGCGCCTTCAGTTCCTCGCGCAGTTGGCCGCGGCTGTAGTTGATGGTCTCGTCGGCACCGAGCTGCTTGCAGAAGCTGCATTTCTCGTCGGTGGATGCGGCGGCGATCACCCGCGCGCCGGCCGCCTTCGCGATCTGGATCGCCGCGCTGCCGACGCCGCCGGCCGCGCCCAGCACCAGCACCGTCTCGCCGGACTGCAGCGCCGCGCGGTCCATCAGCGCATGGTGGGTGGTGCCGTAGGTGCACAGGAACGCGGCCGCATCGTCGAACGCGAAGCCCTGCGGCAGCGGCATCAGCAGCGCGGCGTTCACGCAGGCATGCGTCGCGAAACCGCCGGTGCCGGCGAACGCGGCGACCGCATCGCCGACCTTCAGGTGCGTGACGCCTTCGCCGACCGCATCGACCACGCCGGCGTATTCGGCGCCCGGCACGAAGGGCAGCGGCGGCTTGATCTGGTATTTGTTCTGGACGATCAGCAGGTCCGGGAAGTTCAGGCTCGCGGCGCGGATCGCGACGCGCACCTCGCCGGCGGCCGGCTGCGGTGTCGGCAGCTCGGTCCAGGTCAGCGCTTCGGGGCCGATGGGGTTCTCGCACAACCAGGCTTGCATCGTGTCGTCTCCTTGGGTGACGCGGGGTGGGCGCCGGATGATAGGCAGGCAGCTCGCCTGCATGCGTCGCGCAGGTGACGCGCCCCTACATCCCTACAATCGCCCGATGCGCATTCTCATCGCCAACGACGACGGCTACCTCGCCCCCGGCCTGGCGGCCCTGGTGAAAGCCTGCGAAGGGCTGGGCGAGATCGATGTGGTGGCCCCGGAGCAGAACGCGAGCGGCACTTCGAACTCGCTGACGCTGCACCGGCCGCTGTCGGCCTTCACCGCGGCCAACGGCTTCCGCTACATCAACGGCACGCCATCCGATTGCGTCCACGTCGCGCTGACCGGGCTGCTGCCACGCAAGCCCGACCTGGTGCTGTCGGGCATCAACAACGGCGCCAACATGGGCGACGACACGCTGTATTCGGGCACCGTCGCGGCCGCGATGGAGGGCTTCCTGTTCGGCATCCCGTCGATCGCGTTCTCGCAGGTCGACAAGGGCTGGGCGCAGGTGGATGCCGCCGCGCGGCTCGCACGCTCGCTGGTCGAGCAGATCCTCGCGAACCCGCCGGCGCCTGGAGCCTGGCTGCTCAACGTCAACATCCCGAACCGGCCCGATGCCGCCGAGCTGCCGCGCCGCATCACGCGGCTGGGCCGCCGCCATGCGAGCGAGCCGGTGATCTGCCAGCAGAACCCGCGCGGCGAACCCATCTACTGGATCGGCCCGGCCGGCGATGTCCGCGAAGCGGGCGAGGGCACCGATTTCCATGCCACCGCGAACGGCTGCGTGTCGATCACGCCGCTGCAGGTCGACCTGACCGACCATGCCCGGCTGCCCGCGTGGCGGCAGTGGTCGCAAGCGGTGGGCGCATGAGACACCCTGTGTCAACCCCCCGCCGTTTGAAGCAGAGCCCTGGCAGCACGAAGGTCATCCAGTGAGCGAAGCCCCGAAGCGACCGAAGTTCCCGCTGCAACTCGATCGGCTCGCGCCACCCGCCAAGGGCCGCGAGCCGTTGCGGCCGCAGCGGCCGGTGCAGCAGGCGGCCGCTGCCGTTGCGGCTTCGGCGCGCAGAGTGGGTCCGACCGGCCTGGGACTCGATTCGGCCGGCGTGCGCCAGCGCATGGTCGACCGGCTGCGCAGCGGCGGCGTGCGCGATGAACTGGTGCTCGGCGCGATGAGCCGCGTGCCGCGCCATGCGTTCGTCGACGCCGCGCTGGTCAACCAGGCCTATGAAGACACCAGCCTGCCGATCGGCCTCGGGCAGACCATCTCGAAACCGTCGGTGGTGGCCCGCATGATCGAGCTGCTGATGGCCAGCCCCGCCGCGCGCACCCGTCGCACGCTGGGCCGCACGCTCGAGATCGGCACCGGCTGCGGCTACCAGGCGGCGGTGCTCGCGCAGTTGTCGCGGCAGGTGCTGTCGGTCGAGCGGCTCAAGCCGCTGCACGACAAGGCGCGCGAGTTGCTCGCGCCGCTGCGTCTGACGGACATCAGGCTGGTGTATGGTGACGGGATGCGGGGACACCCGCCGAACGCGCCGTACGACAGCATCATCTCGGCCGCCGGCGGCGACAATCTGCCGCAGGCCTGGCTCGATCAACTGGCCGTCGGCGGCCGCCTGGTGGCCCCGGTGCAGCGGACCGCAGGGCAGGGCCAGGTGCTGGTGGTGGTCGACAGAACAGAGGGTGGCTACGAGCGCACGGTCCATGAGGCGGTGTTGTTCGTCCCCCTAAAATCAGGAACGGATTGATGACAGTGGCAGTGATGGCAAGCATCTCGACTCCTGCGGCAACGCGTCGCCGCCCGGCCCGCCCCCGATCGATCGCCATCGTGCTGGCGGCGCTCGTCCTCGCGGCCTGTTCGTCGCCGAAGATCAAGGCGCCGGTCGAGGACCGCGGCGGTCCGCGCGCGCCGGTCGCGACGGCCGGTGGAACGCCCGGTGCGCAAGGCACGCCGGGCGCAACGCCCGCACCGCTCGGCGTGCCGGAAGGCGTGAAGCCGCTGCCGGGTGCCGAGAACGCCGGCAAGCCGGGCTTCTACACGGTGAAGCCGGGCGACACGATGATCCGCGTCGGGCTCGAGACCGGCCAGAACTGGAAAGACCTGATCAAGTGGAACAACCTCGACAACCCGAACGTCATCGAGGTCGGCCAGGTGCTGCGCGTCGTGCCGCCGGGTGCGGACCCGAACGCCGTGGCCACGCGCGGCGTGACCGCCGCGAAGGTCGACGTGAAGCCGCTCGATGCGCCGCGTGCCGCGTCGGGCGCATCGGGTGTGTCGGTCGCGTCGGCAGCCTCGACGCCGGTCGCGCTGCCGCCCGCGGCAGCGGCCACGCCGCGCGATGACGACGACGTCAATTGGCAGTGGCCCGCCACCGGTGCGGTGGTGGCCGGCTTCGACGACGTGCGCAGCAAGGGCCTGTCGATCTCCGGCAAGGCCGGCGACCCGGTGCTGGCGGCGGCCGACGGGCGGGTCGTGTACGCCGGCTCCGGCCTGCGCGGCTACGGCAACCTGGTGATCCTGAAGCACAACAGCACCTTCCTGACGGCCTACGCGCACAACCAGGCGCTGCTGGTCAAGGAAGACCAGACCGTGCGCCGTGGCCAGAAGATCGCCGAGATGGGCTCTTCCGATTCCGACAGGGTGCTGCTGCATTTCGAGATCCGCAAGCTCGGCAGGCCGATCGATCCGGCCAAACTGCTGCCGCCGCGCTGAGGCGCGGCCCACCTTCCTCCCGCCCGGACAACAGCATGGCCAAGAAGCGCAGCACACTGAACGGGCATGCGCTGGGGCAGGAGGCCGCGGTGAGGCCGCCACTGCCGGCGCTGAGGATGGACAGCACACCGCCGGTGGGGGCTGCCGAGGCCGCCGAACCCACCGAACCCCCACCCGACGGCGACCCGCACGAGCAGGCCGAGGCCTCGTCCGATGACGCGCGCCCGGCGATCGAGATCGCCGCCGGCGATGGCGAGGTCGGCAACACGCTGCAGACCTACCTGCGCGACATCCGGCGCGCGCCGCTGCTGACGCCCCAGGAAGAATTCGACACCGCCACCAAGGCGCGTGCCGGCGACTTCGGCGCGCGCCAGCTGATGATCGAGCGCAACCTGCGGCTGGTGGTCAGCATCGCGAAGAACTACCTGGGCCGCGGCCTGCCGATGACCGACCTGATCGAGGAGGGCAACCTCGGGCTGATGCACGCCATCGGCAAGTTCGAGCCGGAGCGCGGCTTCCGCTTCTCGACCTACTCGTCGTGGTGGATCCGCCAGAGCATCGAGCGCGCGATCATGCACCAGGCCCGGCTGGTGCGGCTGCCGGTGCACGTGGTGCGCGAGCTGAACCACGTGGTGAAGGCGCGCCGCGCGCTCGAGGCCGACGGCCTGCATGGCGACGGCACCGACAAGCCGGTGCGGGTCGAGGACATCGCGCTGCGCGTCGGCCGGCCGGTGCAGGAGGTCAGCGACCTGCTGAAGTTCGCCGAGCTGCCGGCCTCGCTCGACGCGCCGATCGACCGCGAGAACTCCGAATCGATGATCGACAGCGTGGCCGACGAGGGCGCGAGCGATCCGCTGTCGACGACGCTGAACCACGAGATCGACGTGCTGCTGCAGCACGGGCTCGACGAGCTGAACGACCGCGAGCGCGAGGTGCTGTCGGGCCGCTACGGCCTGCGCGACCGCGAGCCCGAGACGCTGGAGGTGCTGGCTGAGCGGCTTGGCCTCACGCGCGAGCGCATCCGCCAGATCCAGCAGGAGGCGCTGGTCAAGCTGAAGCGCCGCATGGCGCGCAGCGGGGTCGATCGCGATTCGATCTTCTGACCGGGGAGCCGAAAACCGCACTTGCGGCCTGAGACAATCGCCGGATGACAGCAAGCGATGAATGGCTGACGGTCGAATCCCTCGACCTCGAAGCGCAAGGCGTGGCGCACAACGCCGAAGGCAAGGTGGTGTTCATCGAGGGCGCGTTGCCCGGTGAGCAGGTCCAGGTCAGCGTGGGGCGCCGCAAGAACAACTGGGAGCAGGCGACGATGACGGCGCTGCGCCGCGAGAGCTCGCAGCGCGTGACGCCGGGCTGCCGGCATTTCGGCACCTGTGGCGGCTGCAAGATGCAGCACTTCCACGTCGGCGCGCAGGTCGCGACCAAGCAGCGGGCGCTCGAAGACGCGCTGTGGCACCTCGGCAAGACCAAGGCCGAGCGCGTGCTGCGGCCGATCGAGGGGCCCGCATGGGGCTACCGCTACCGGGCGCGGCTGTCGGTGCGGCATGTCGTCAAGAAGGGTACGGTGCTGGTGGGCTTCCACGAGCGCAAGTCCAGCTACGTGGCCGACATGGACAGCTGCGAAGTGCTGCCGCGCCACCTGAGCGACCTGCTTCTGCCGCTTCGGGCGCTGATCGGTGCGATGGACCAGCGCGACCGGCTGCCGCAGATCGAGGTGGCGATCGGCAGCGAGGTCACGGCGCTGGTGCTGCGGCACCTCGAGCCGCTGAGCGACGGCGACCTGCAGCGGTTGCGCGAGTTCGCGGCGGCGAACGCCATCCAGTGGTGGCTGCAGCCCAAGGGGCCGGACACGGTGCACCTGCTCGACGAAGGCGGCCCGCCGCTCGCCTACGGGCTGCCGGAGTTCGGCATCACGATGCCGTTCAAGCCGACCGACTTCACGCAGGTCAACCACCAGATCAACCAGGTGCTGGTGTCGCGGGCGCTGAAGCTGCTCGCGGCCGGGCCGGACGAGCGGGTGATCGACTGGTTCTGCGGGCTCGGCAATTTCACGCTGCCGATCGCGACGCAGGCGCGCGAGGTGCTCGGCATCGAAGGCAGCGAGTCGCTGGTCGCGCGCTCGCGCGAGAACGCGCAGGTCAACGGGTTGGCGCACAAGACCTCGTTCGTCGCGCGCAACCTGTTCGAGATCACGCCGGCCGAGCTGGCCGGGTATGGCAATGCGCAGAAGTGGCTGGTCGATCCGCCGCGCGAAGGGGCGTTCGCACTCGCGAAGGCGCTGGCCGACCTGCACGAGAATCCGTCGGCGGCACCGGGCTATGTGCCGCCGAAGCGCATCGTCTACGTGAGTTGCAACCCGGCGACGCTCGCACGCGATGCCGGGCTGCTGGTGCACCAGGCGGGCTACCGCTGCACGGCGGCCGGGGCGGTGAACATGTTCCCGCACACGGCGCATGTGGAGAGCATGGCGGTGTTTGAACGCGCTTGATCGCGGAGCTCAAAAAGAGAAAGGGGCCCGAGGGCCCCTTTCTTCATGGTCAGCGGATCCGCTTACTCGCGGTCGCCGCCGAAGATGCCGAGCAGGTTCAGCAGATTCACGAACACGTTCAGCACGTCGAGGTAGATCGCGAGCGTTGCCGACACGTAGTTCGTCTCGCCGCCATCGATCACGCGCTTCATGTCGTACAGCATGTACGCCGAGAAGATCACGACCGCGAGGGTCGAGACCACCATCGAGAGCGCGGTCATCTGGAAATAGATGTTGGCCAGGCTCGCGATGATCAGCCCGATCACGCCGACGAACAGCCACTTGCCCCAGCTGGCGATGTCGCGCTTGATCGTGGTGGCCAGCGTGGCCATGCCGAAGAACACGAGGCCGGTGCCGCCGAAGGCCAGCACGATGAGCTGGGCGCCGTTGCGATAGCTGCCGAGCACGCGCCCGATCGTCAGCGACAGGATCAGGCCCATGAAGAACGTGAAGCCCAGCAGGACCACGACGCCGAGGGCCGAGTTCTGCGTGTGCTTGATCGCGAAGATGAAGCCGAAGGCGACGGCCAGGACCGCGATGAAACCGAGCAGCGGGCTGCCGACCAGCAGGGCGCCGAAATTCATCGTGACGCCGAGCCATGCGCCGAGGACGGTGGGCACCATCGACAGTGCGAGCAGCCAGTAGGTGTTGCGAAGGACCCGGTTGCGCTGTTCAGCGCTCGGAACCGAGCCGATGTAGCCGCCGTAGGCAGCTTGCAGGTGGTCGTTCATGAATCCTCCAGAGAGTCGAACCACGGGTGTGGACCCGGACGGCGCATTGTAGTTCCCGGTAACAACTGACATGGGCGGACATGGATCCCGGCACCGGATTGGTTTGCGCCGGCGCAGGGGTGTCCTGCGCCGGCGGGCCTTGGCCGGGTCGCCGCGCTCGCACTACAGTGCGGCTTTCCCAACTCCTGCCCTGCGCATGAACAGCAAACCCGTGTTGACCCTCGACGACGTGAAGCGCATCGCCGCCGCCGCCGAGGCCGAGGCCTTGAAGAACCAGTGGGCCGTGACGATCGCGATCGTCGACGACGGCGGGCACCTGTTGTGGCTGCAGCGGCTGGACGGCGCGGCGCCGATTTCGTCGCACATCGCTCCCGGCAAGGCGCGCACCGCGGCGGTCGGCCGGCGCGAGAGCAAGGTCTACGAAGACATGATCAACCAGGGCCGCAGCGCGTTCCTGAGCGCGCCGACGCTCGA
Organism: Rhizobacter sp. SG703; assembly: GCF_012275445.1. GTDB lineage: Bacteria > Pseudomonadota > Gammaproteobacteria > Burkholderiales > Burkholderiaceae_C > Rhizobacter. The sequence goes on from NZ_JAAZQK010000009.1 coordinate 132,348, forward strand.
AGGCATGCTCGAAGGCGGCGTGCCGATCCTGGCGCAGGGCCAGTGCGTCGGTGCGGTCGGGGTCAGCGGGGTGAAGTCGAGCGAGGACGTGCAGATCGCGAAAGCGGGGATCGCGGCGCTCTGAGTCGTTGCCGGGTCGCCGTGCGGCGCTGGCAATCGTCAGGCGGTCAGGCGGTCAGGCGGCGATCTTCAGCGGGATGATGGTCCCGCCTTGCGTGGCACTGGAGGTTTCGAACACCTCGCGCGCGCAGTCTTCGCAGCGCCCGCAGCAGGTGGCGACGCCGGTTTCCAGCTGCAGCGAATCGAAGCTGTCGCAGCCGCCCTGGACATGCCGTTCGATGTCCCGGTCGGAAACGCGTTCGCAGACACACACGATCATCAGATGCACTCCCGGCCGCCGAGCGAGGGCCGACGAGGGCATCTTAAACAAGAACGATTCGCACTTCAAGCCTGGGGACATCCCCGCACCGCGGGGGTGCGAGGAATCGGTCACGCAGGCTTATGCCTCGACTTCACCCATTTGTGACTGGAGGTAGTTCTGCAGGCCGACCTTGTCGACCAGGTCGAGCTGCGTCTCCAGAAAGTCGATGTGCTCCTCGGTGTCGTCGAGGATTTCCTGCAGCAGGTCGCGCGAGACGTAGTCGCGCACCGTCTCGCAGTGGGCGATGCCGTCCTTGATGGTGGCCTGGGCGCCTTGCTCCGACTTCAGGTCGCACTGCAGGATCTCGACGGTGTCTTCGCCGACCATCAGCTTGCCCAGGTCCTGCAGGTTCGGCAGCCCGTCGAGCGTGAAGATGCGCGTCATCAGCTTGTCGGCATGCTTCATCTCGCCGATCGACTCGGCGTATTCCTTGGCGGCCAGCTTGTCGAGGCCCCAGTGCTTGAGCATCCGGTAGTGCAGGAAGTATTGGTTGATCGCGGTGAGCTCGTTCTTCAGCTGCGCGTTCAGGTGTTCGATGACTTTCGGGTCGCCCTTCATGTGTGGCTCCTTCTTGTTGGGTGAGGGGTCGGATCAGCGCGCATTATCCGAGCCGATCGGCGCGCAATGAAACGCAAATCCGACTGCAGCGCTCGCGTTGCAAGCGGCAATCGCTCGCATTCGTGTGACCCACGCCGTGCTCAGGGTCAACCCTCGAAGCTCGTCTATAATCCCGCGGTTTACCTGCAACCCGCCCGCCCCAGCGAAACCCTCGCCGTTTCCTGTCGAAAACTCCCCCAGTTTTCTCCCCGGTCCGACGCTCGAGATGAGCAGAGCTGGGCGCGCACAAACCGCAAAAAACGGAGATACGCGTGCCGCCCCAACTGCTGACAAACCCAGGACAGGCTCTGCTGGCACTCGCGGACGGAACGGTCTTTCGGGGCGTCTCGATCGGCGCGCCCGGCGAGACCATCGGCGAGGTGGTGTTCAACACCGCGCTGACCGGCTACCAGGAAATCCTGACCGACCCGAGCTACTGCCGCCAGATCGTCACGCTGACCTATCCGCACATCGGCAACTACGGTGTCAACGATGAAGACGTGGAGGCCAGTCGCGTGTTCGCGGCCGGCCTGATCATCAAGGACCTGCCGCTGCTCGCGTCGAACTTCCGCCAGACGATGACGCTGTCGCAGTACCTGCAACGCGAGGGCACCGTCGCCATCGCGAACATCGACACCCGCCGCCTGACGCGCGTGCTGCGCACCCATGGCGCGCAGAACGGCTGCATCGTCACGCTGGCCGCCGGCCAGGCCGTCACCGACGAGATCCGCAACGACGCCATCGCGAAGGCCAAGGCCGCCCCCAGCATGGCCGGCCTCGACCTGGCCAAGGTGGTCAGCGAGACCCGTCCCTACGACTGGACCGAGACCGAGTGGACGCTGGGCGAAGGCTACGGCGCGCTGAAGGATCCGCGCTTCCACGTCGTCGCGTACGACTACGGCGTCAAGCGCAACATCCTGCGCATGCTCGCGAGCCGCGGCTGCAAGGTGACGGTGGTGCCGGCGCAGACGCCGGCCGCCGACGTGCTGGCCTACAAGCCCGACGGCATCTTCCTGAGCAACGGCCCCGGCGACCCCGAGCCCTGCGACTACGCGGTCGCCGCGACGCGCACGCTGATCGACACCGGCATCCCGACCTTCGGCATCTGCCTGGGCCACCAGATCCTCGCGCTGGCCTCCGGCGCGAAGACCTTCAAGATGAAATTCGGCCACCACGGCGCGAACCATCCGGTGAAAGACCTCGACAACGGCCGCGTCAGCATCACCAGCCAGAACCACGGCTTCGCGGTCGACGAGAAGACCCTGCCCGCCAACCTGCGCCCGACGCACGTCAGCCTGTTCGACGGCACGCTGCAGGGCCTGGCACGCACCGACAAACCCGCTTTCTGCTTCCAGGGCCATCCAGAGGCCTCCCCGGGACCCCATGACATCGGCTACCTGTTCGACCGCTTCACGGCCATGATGGAGAAGAACAATGCCTAAGCGCGCCGACCTCAAATCCATCCTCATCATCGGGGCCGGTCCGATCATCATCGGCCAGGCCTGCGAGTTCGACTACTCCGGCGCACAGGCCTGCAAGGCGCTGCGCGAAGAGGGCTACAAGGTCATCCTCGTCAACAGCAATCCGGCGACGATCATGACCGACCCGGAGATGGCCGACGTCACCTACATCGAGCCGATCACCTGGCAGGTGGTCGAGAAGATCATCGCGAAGGAGCGCCCCGATGCGGTGCTGCCGACGATGGGCGGCCAGACCGCGCTGAACTGCGCGCTCGACCTGCACAAGCACGGCGTGCTCGCGAAGTACGGCGTCGAGATGATCGGCGCGAACGAGAAGGCCATCGAGAAGGCGGAAGACCGCCTGAAGTTCAAGGATGCGATGACCGGCATCGGCCTGCATTCGGCGCGTTCGGGCATTGCCCACTCGATGGAAGAAGCGCTCGCGGTGCAGAAGCGCATCACCACCGAGATCGGCGGCACGGGCTTCCCGATGGTGATCCGCCCGAGCTTCACGCTCGGCGGCACCGGCGGCGGCATCGCCTACAACCCGGAAGAGTTCGAAGAGATCTGCAAGCGCGGCCTCGACCTGTCGCCCACCAAGGAACTGCTGATCGAGGAAAGCCTGATCGGCTGGAAAGAGTACGAGATGGAAGTCGTGCGCGACCGCGCCGACAACTGCATCATCGTCTGCTCGATCGAGAACCTCGACCCGATGGGCATCCACACCGGCGACTCGATCACCGTCGCGCCGGCGCAGACGCTCTCCGACAAGGAATACCAGCTGCTGCGCAACGCCAGCATCCAGATCCTGCGCGAGATCGGCGTCGACACCGGCGGCTCGAACGTGCAGTTCTCGATCAACCCGACCAACGGCCGCATGGTCGTGATCGAGATGAACCCGCGCGTCAGCCGGTCGTCGGCGCTCGCCTCGAAGGCCACCGGCTTCCCGATCGCGAAGGTCGCGGCCAAGCTGGCGATCGGCTACACGCTCGACGAGCTGCGCAACGACATCACCGGCGGTGCGACGCCGGCGTCGTTCGAGCCGAGCATCGACTACGTCGTCACGAAGATCCCGCGCTTCGCATTCGAGAAATTCCCGGCCGCCGATTCGCGGCTGACGACGCAGATGAAGTCGGTCGGCGAGGTGATGGCGATGGGCCGCACCTTCCAGGAGAGTTTCCAGAAGGCGCTGCGCGGACTCGAGACCGGCATCGACGGGCTGACCGAGCGCACCTCGTGCAAGCAGGAAGACCGCGACGAGATCATTGCCGAGATCGGCGAGGCCGGCCCGGAGCGCATCCTGTTCGTCGGCGACGCGTTCCGCATCGGCATGAGCCTGCAGGAGGTGTTCGAAGAAACCGCGATCGACCCGTGGTTCCTCGCGCAGATCCAGCAGCTGGTCAAGCTCGAGCAGGCGCTCGCCGGCCGCACGGTCGCGAGCCTGTCGGCCGAGGAGCTGCGCTTCCTGAAGCAGAAGGGCTTCTCCGACAAGCGCCTGGCCAAGCTGCTCGGCACGCACCAGCACGAGGTGCGCGAGGCCCGCTGGGCGCAGAACGTGCGCCCGGTCTACAAGCGCGTCGACACCTGCGCGGCCGAGTTCTCGACGCAGACCGCGTACATGTACTCGACCTACGACGAAGAGTGCGAAGCCGAGCCGACCGACCGCAAGAAGATCATGGTGCTGGGCGGTGGCCCGAACCGCATCGGCCAGGGCATCGAGTTCGACTACTGCTGCGTGCATGCCGCGCTCGCGATGCGCGAGGACGGCTACGAGACCATCATGGTCAACTGCAACCCCGAGACCGTGTCGACCGACTACGACACCTCCGACCGCCTGTACTTCGAGCCGGTGACGCTGGAAGACGTGCTGGAGATCGTCGCGAAGGAAAAGCCGGTCGGCGTGATCGTGCAGTACGGCGGCCAGACGCCGTTGAAGCTCGCGCTCGACCTCGAGCGCGCCGGCGTGCCGATCGTCGGCACCTCGCCCGACAGCATCGACATCGCCGAAGACCGCGAGCGCTTCCAGAAGCTGCTGCACGAGCTCGGCCTGAAGCAGCCGCCGAACCGCACCGCGCGCACCGAAGAGGCCGCGAAGGCGCTGGCGGCCGAGATCGGCTACCCGCTGGTGGTGCGCCCGAGCTACGTGCTGGGCGGCCGGGCGATGGAGATCGTGCACGGCGAGAAGGACCTGGAGCGCTACATGCGCGAGGCGGTGAAGGTGTCGGAGAAGTCGCCGGTGCTGCTCGACCGCTTCCTCGACGATGCGATCGAGGTCGACGTCGACTGCATCAGCGACGGCGACGAGGTGATGATCGGCGGCATCATGGAGCACGTCGAACAGGCAGGCATCCACTCCGGCGACTCGGCCTGCTCGCTGCCGCCGTATTCGCTGCCCAAGGCGCTGCAGGACGAGCTGCGCCGCCAGACGGTGCTGATGGCCAAGGCCTTGAAGGTCAAGGGCCTGATGAACACGCAGTTCGCGATCCAGGGCGAGGGCGCCGATGCGGTCGTCTACGTGCTCGAAGTCAACCCGCGTGCATCGCGCACGGTGCCGTTCGTCTCGAAGGCCACCGGCCAGGCGCTTGCGAAGATCGCCGCGCGCTGCATGGTCGGCCAGAAGCTGTCGAGCCAGAAGGACCGCCACGGCAAGCTGCCGCGCGAGGTGATCCCGCCGTACTTCTCGGTGAAGGAAGCGGTGTTTCCGTTCAACAAGTTCCCCGGCGTCGATCCGATCCTCGGCCCGGAGATGCGCTCTACCGGCGAGGTGATGGGCGCGGGCCGCACCTTCGGCGAAGCGATGCTGAAGAGCCAGCTCGGCGCGGGCTCGCGGCTGCCCGAGCGCGGCACCGTCTGCATCACCGTGAAGAACGGCGACAAGGCGCGCGCGGTGGTGGTGGCGCGCGACCTGCACGCGCTCGGCTTCCAGGTCGTCGCGACCAAGGGCACGGCCGCGGCCATCGCCGAGGGCGGCGTGCCGGTGAAGGCGGTCAACAAGGTGAAGGACGGCCGCCCCCACATCGTCGACATGGTGAAGGCCGGCGAGATCCAGCTGGTGTTCACGACGGTCGACGAGACGCGCACGGCGATCGCCGATTCGCGCCACATCCGCCAGGCGGCGCTGGCCAACCGGGTGACCTACTACACCAGCATGGCGGGCTGCGAAGCGGCGGTCGAAGGCATGAAGCACCAGGACGATCTGGTCGTGCTTTCCCTGCAAGAGCTGCACCGCGAACTGCACTAAACTTTCTGCAACACATCGGCCGCCGCCGGGCCTCCCGCAAGGGAGAGGGCGGCGGCTTCATTTTTGCCTCCAGGGTTTCACCATGACGACCATTCCCATCACCGTGCGCGGTGCCGAAAAACTCAAGGAAGAGCTGCATCGGCTGAAGACGGTGGAACGCCATTCGGTCATCCAGGCGATTGCCGAGGCGCGCGCGCAGGGCGACCTGTCGGAGAACGCCGAATACGAGGCGGCGAAGGACAAGCAGGGCTTCATCGAAGGCCGCATCCTCGAGATCGAAGGCAAGCTGGCTGCCGCGCAGATCATCGATCCGGTGTCGTTGAACGCCGAGGGCCGCGTGGTGTTCGGTGCCACCGTCGAGCTCGAAGACGAGAAGACCGGCAACCCGGTCACGTACCAGATCGTCGGCGAGGACGAGGCCGACCTGAAGGAAGGCCGCATCTCGATCGGCTCGCCGATCGCCCGCGCGTTGATCGGCAAGGTGGCCGGCGACGTCGCCGAAGTGCAGGCGCCGGGTGGCGTCAAGAGCTACGAGATCATCGAAGTCCGCTATGTCTAGGCCCAACCCCGGAGCGCCTTCGGCGCTCCCCCTCGAGGGGGCACCGCTGGCGGCCCCGCGGAGCCGGATCCGCGGCGGTCGCCGGATCGGAAGAGCGCTGCTGCAATGACCCCATCGACGTTGCAGCGGACCGCGGGCTACCTCGCTGGGTTGTGGGCCGGCGTCCTGCTGGGCGTTGGCTTCATCGGCGCACCGGCCGGTTTCGCGAGCACGTTTCCGGAGACCGCGGGCCGCATCGCCGGACGCATGTTCATGCAGGAGGCGTACCTCAGCCTCGGGCTGTCGGTGCTGCTGTTGATGATGCTGCGCCGCATCTGGCAGATGACCGAAACGCGCCGCAGCGTGCTGGGCGCCGATGCGCTGATGCTGCTGGGCGTGGCCTTCGTCACCGTGCTCGGCTACTTCGGCCTGCAGCCGGTGATGGCGGCGGCGCGCGCGGGGCAGGGCGGCGGCCTGTCGTTCGCTGCCTTGCATGGCATCTCGATGAGCCTGTTTGCCCTCAAGACGCTGTTGCTGCTGGTGCTGGCCTGGCGGCTGAACGGGTCCAAAGCCGCCTGAGTCTTCAGTCGGCGGCGGTCTTCTTCAGGCTGGTGATGCGCTTCCTGGCGCGCTTGATCTCGCCGCCGGCGGCGACGCGCTGGTTGCCCAGCACCTTGAGCTTCTTGACCTGCGGGCGGTGGTTGCCGCTCTTCGAGAACTTCAGGATCTTGACGGTGCGCGGACCCGGCATGCGGTCTTCGCGCTCGGCCTTTTCCTTCGGCGGCATCGGGCGCCACAGCACCAGCAGCTTGCCGATGTGCTGGATCGGGGCGGCGTTCAACTGGTCGCTCAGCTGGGCGAGGATGGCCTCGCGGGTGGCGCGTTCGTCGGAGAAGACGCGGATCTTGATCAGGCCGTGGGCATTCAACGCGGCATCGGCCTCCTTGGTCACGGCAGGGGTCAGGCCGTCACCGCCGATCAGGACGACCGGGTTCAGGTGGTGGGCTTCGGCGCGCTTGTCCTTGCGCTGGGCGGGAGTCAGTTCGATGGCAGGCATCCCGGTATTATCGTTTGCAGTGAGCGTAAGCCAATGAAAATCAAGACAAAAAGCAAGAAGGTCAACAAGGCGTGGTTGCACGACCACCTGAACGACACGTATGTCAAGCTGGCCCAGAAAGAAGGTTATCGCGCGCGCGCAGCCTACAAGCTGAAGGAAATCGACGAGGAACTGCAGCTGATCCGCCCGGGCCAGCTGGTCGTCGACCTCGGGGCCGCGCCCGGGGCCTGGAGCCAGTATGTGCGGCGCAAGTTCGCACCGAAGGACGTCGCCGGCGGCGGCGCCGCGGCCGGGGCATTGAACGGCACCATCATCGCGCTCGACATCCTGCCGATGGAGCCGATCGAGGGTGTGGTCTTTTTCCAGGGCGATTTCCGCGAGGAGGCGGTGCTGGCGCAGCTGCACGAACTGGTGAATGGCCGCCCGGTCGACGTGGTGATTTCCGACATGGCGCCCAACCTGTCGGGCATCGAGAGTTCCGACGCCGCCCGCATGGAGCACCTGGTGGAACTCGCGGTCGAATTCGCGCAGAACCATCTGACGCCGAATGGGGCATTGGTCAGCAAGGTTTTCCATGGCAGCGGCCACAGCCAATTGGTCGAGATGTTCAGGAAAACATTCCGCGTCGTGAAGCCGATCAAGCCGAAGGCATCTCGCGACAAATCGGCCGAAACCTTCCTGGTGGGGATCGGTCTCAAGAACCCTGGCGTTCAGGTCGATAAGCGTTCGTGAAGTCTCATGGGTTGCGTGGACTAGAATCGCCCCCAGATGCCGTGGATGCTGGGCACGTCCTGTGCTCGCGCTGAGGATTTATCGCAAGAAGGAGCCGCGGTGAACAATCAATGGTTCTCCAAAGTCGCTGTCTGGCTGGTGATCGCACTCGTGCTGTTCACCGTGTTCAAGCAGTTCGACAAGGGTGCAATGCAAGGCAACCAGATCGGCTACTCCGACTTCCTCGAGGAAGTTCGCAGCAAGCGGATCAAGAGCGTCCAGCTCCAGGAAGGGCCTTCCGGAACCGAGATCAAGGCCAAGACCACCGACGACAAGGACCTGCGCACCACCGCAACCTTCCTCGATCGCGGGCTGGTTGGCGACCTGATCAACAACAACGTCAAGTTCGACGTGAAGCCGCGCGAAGAGCCGTCGATCCTGTTGAGCATCCTCGGCTCATGGGGCCCGATGCTGCTGCTGATCGGCGTGTGGATCTACTTCATGCGCCAGATGCAGGGCGGCGGCAAGGGCGGCGCGTTCAGCTTCGGCAAGTCGAAGGCGCGCATGCTCGATGAAGCGAACAACACCACCACCTTCGCCGATGTCGCCGGTTGCGACGAGGCGAAGGAAGAGGTCAAGGAGTTGGTCGACTTCCTGAAAGACCCGCAGAAGTTCCAGAAGCTCGGCGGGCGCATTCCGCGCGGCGTGCTGCTGGTCGGCCCTCCGGGCACCGGCAAGACGCTGCTGGCCAAGGCGATCGCCGGCGAGGCGAAGGTGCCGTTCTTCAGCATCTCCGGCTCCGACTTCGTCGAGATGTTCGTCGGTGTCGGCGCGGCGCGCGTGCGCGACATGTTCGAGCAGGCGAAGAAGAGCGCGCCCTGCATCATCTTCGTCGACGAAATCGACGCGGTCGGCCGCCACCGCGGTGCCGGCCTCGGCGGCGGCAACGACGAGCGCGAACAGACGCTGAACCAGATGCTGGTCGAGATGGACGGCTTCGAGACCAATCTCGGCGTCATCGTGATGGCGGCCACCAACCGGCCCGACATCCTCGATCCGGCGCTGCTGCGCCCGGGCCGTTTCGACCGCCAGGTCTACGTGACGCTGCCGGACATCCGTGGCCGCGAGCAGATCATCAACGTGCACATGCGCAAGGTGCCGGTCGGCGCCGACATCCGGGCCGACATCCTCGCGCGCGGCACCCCGGGCTTCTCGGGTGCCGATCTTGCCAACCTGGTGAACGAAGCCGCGCTGTTCGCCGCGCGCCGCAACGGCCGGGTCGTCGAGATGATCGACTTCGAGCGGGCCAAGGACAAGATCATGATGGGCGCCGAGCGCAAATCGATGGTCATGGACGAGGAAGAGCGCCGCAACACCGCGTACCACGAGGCCGGCCACGCGCTGATCGGCCGCATGCTGCCGAAGCTCGATCCGGTGCACAAGGTCACCATCATCCCGCGCGGCCGCGCGCTGGGCGTCACGCTGTCGCTGCCCGAGAAGGACCGCTACAGCTACGACCGCCAGTACATGCTGAACAGCATCAGCATGCTGTTCGGCGGCCGCATCGCCGAAGAAGTGTTCATGCACCAGATGACCACCGGCGCGTCGAACGACTTCGAGCGCGCCACCTCGATGGCACGCGACATGGTCACCCGCTACGGCATGACCGACGAACTGGGGCCGATGGTGTACGCCGAGAACGAGAGCGAGGTCTTCCTCGGCCGCTCGGTGACCAAGCAGGTCAACGTGTCCGAGCAGACGATGCAGAAGGTCGACGACGTGATCCGCCGCATCATCGACGAGCAGTACGCGATTGCGCGCAAGCTGATCGAGGACAACCAGGACAAGATGCATGCGATGGCGAAGGCGCTGCTCGAATGGGAAACCATCGACGCCGACCAGATCGACGACATCATGAACAACCGACCGCCGCGTCCGCCAAAGGACTGGAACTCGACCGCCGGCAAGCCGAGCGGCCCGACGCCGCCGGTCAAGCCGGACGGCGCACCGGCCGCGGCCTGAGCGAACTGGTCGAGAAACGGGGCTTCGGCCCCGTTTTCAATGGCTGGACGACATGCTTGAACCGACGCCCGCAAGCCCTGCACTGCACTGGCAGACCACCCGATTCCGGATCGACCTGACACGCCCGCGCGTGATGGGCATCGTCAACCTGACGCCCGATTCGTTCTCCGACGGCGGCCAGCTGGCGACGACGCGCGCCGCGCTGGCGCATTGCGAGCAGTTGCTGAAGGACGGCGCCGACATCCTCGACCTCGGTGCCGAATCCAGCCGCCCCGGAGCCGATGCGGTGCCGCTGGCCGATGAACTGGCGCGGTTGCTGCCGGTGCTGCGCGAGGCGTTGCGGCTGCAGGTGCCGTTGTCGATCGACACCTACAAGGCCGAGGTGATGCGCGCCGCGCTCGACCTGGGTGCAGACATCGTCAATGACATCTTCGCGCTGCAGGCGCCGGGCGCCGAAGCGGTCATCGCCGGCCATCCGGGCTGCGGCGTCTGCCTGATGCATGCGCAGGGCGAGCCGAAGTCGATGCAGGCGGCGCCGCACTACGACGACGTGGTGGCCGAGGTGCGCGACTTCCTTGCCGCGCGTTGCGCCGTGCTCGCGCGGCGCGGGGTCGCCGCCGAACGCATCGTGATCGACCCGGGCATCGGCTTCGGCAAGACGGTCGCGCACAACTTCGTGCTGCTGGCACGCCAGCGCGAGCTGCTGCCGCTGGGATTCCCGCTGTTGGCAGGGTGGTCGCGCAAGAGCAGCCTCGGCGCCGTCACCGGGCGGCCGGTGGCGGAGCGGCTGGCGGGCAGCCTGGCCGCGGCGCTGGCGGCGGTCTGCAACGGGGCCCGTGTGTTGCGGGTCCACGACGTCGCCCCCACGGTGGACGCCCTCAAGGTGTGGGGTGCCGCCGGCCTGATCGACGGCGACGGCCGATAGTTGCCGCAAAATCCCACCCCTGACGATCCTGGGCGTGGAGACAAGCGAATGAGCAGAACCTATTTCGGCACCGACGGCATTCGCGGAACCGTCGGCCAATCGCCGATCACCCCCGATTTCATGCTGCGCCTGGGCCATGCCGTCGGCCGGGTGCTGAAGGCGGGCATCGCGAAGCCGACGGTGCTGATCGGCAAGGACACGCGGATTTCCGGCTACATGATCGAATCGGCCCTCGAAGCCGGCTTCGCGTCGGCCGGCGTCGACGTGCTGCTGACCGGTCCGCTGCCGACGCCGGGCGTGGCCTATCTCACCCGCGCGCTGCGGCTCGACCTGGGCGTCGTGATCAGCGCCTCGCACAACGCCTACCCGGACAACGGCATCAAGTTCTTCTCGGCACGCGGCGAGAAGCTGCCCGACGAATGGGAGCAGCGTGTCGAAGCGACGCTGCTGGAGCCGGCGCAATGGGTCGATTCGGCCCAGCTCGGCAAGGCGCGCCGGCTCGAGGCCGCGCGCGGCCGCTACGTCGAGTTCTGCAAGAGCACCTTCAGCAACGACCTGTCGCTGAAGGGGCTGAAGATCGTCGTCGATGCGGCACACGGTGCGGCCTACCAGGCCGGGCCGGACGTCTTCCACGAGCTGGGGGCCGAGGTCGTCGCGATCGGCTGCAACCCCGATGGCGTCAACATCAATGCCGGCTTCGGCGCCACTGCGCCGGCCGCGCTGGTCCAGGCGGTGCGCGATCACAAGGCGGACTACGGGGTCGCGCTCGATGGCGATGCCGATCGCCTGCAGCTGGTCGATGCCGACGGCCGCCTCTACAACGGCGACGAACTGCTCTACGTGATGGTGGCCGACCGGCTGGCGCAAGGCCAGCGCGTGCCGGGCGCGGTCGGCACGCTGATGACCAACATGGCGGTCGAGGTCGCGCTGAAGGCGCAGGACATCGAGTTCGTGCGCGCCAAGGTCGGCGACCGCTACGTGCTGGAAGAGCTGGCCGCGCGCGGCTGGCTGCTCGGCGGCGAGGGCTCGGGCCACCTGCTGGCGCTCGACAAGCACACCACCGGCGACGGCATCGTCAGCGCGCTGCAGGTGCTGCAGGCGGTGAGCCGCAGCGGCAAGTCGCTGGCCCAGCTGGTCGAGGCGGTGACGCTGTTCCCGCAGGTGCTGGTGAATGTGCGATTGAAGCCGGGGCAGGACTGGAAGTCCGCACCGAAGCTGGCCGAGACGCAGGCTGCCGTGCAGCGCGAGCTGGGCGGCAACGGCCGCCTGCTGATCCGGCCGTCGGGCACCGAACCGCTGGTGCGCGTGATGGTCGAGGCGAGAGACGCCGCGCAGGCCAAGGCCTGCGCCGAGCGCCTGGCCGACATCCTGCGCGGCTGAGGGGCTTACTTTGTTGCCGGAATGAAGACGCGGTCGACGATCTGAACGACGCCGTTGGTGGCCTTCAGGTCGGCCTGTGTCACGACGGCGTCTTCGACGGTCACGAAAGTACCCGACTTCGACAGCGCGAGGTTGCCGCCCTGCAGTGTCTTGGCCGGGCCGTTCTTGATGTCGGCCGAGGTCAGCTGGCCGGGTACCACGTGGTAGTTCAGCACCGCGACGAGCATCGCCTTGTCCTTGGACAGCGCTTCCATCGTCTTCGCCGGCACCGACTTGAAGGCGTCGTTGCTGGGCGCGAACACGGTGTACGGGCCGGGGCCGCTCAGCGTGGCGGTCAGGCCTGCATCGCCGATCAGCTTGTTCAGCGTCGACAGCTCGGGCGTCGTCGCGGCGACTTCGGCGATGGTCTTCGGGGCCGGCGTGGTGGCGCAGCCGGCGGCCAGCAGCGTCAGGGCGGAGGTGGCGGCGATCAGCCAGTTTCTCTTGTTCATCGAAGGATCCTTCAGGGGGTTGGGATGGCTGGCCGGCAGCATATGGACTGCATGTGACAGGGCCATGAATCCTTCATGACAACCCGATCTGCCGGGCGTCAGCATGGTTTTCAGGAGCGCCATCGGGACTTGATGACAGCAGTGTCACCGCCCTGTCACACAGCACTTTTACAGTTCCGGGCATTCCTCCAGCCAGTACCTGAAAGGTGCGCCCAATGAATCTCAAGTCGTTCCGGTCCGTTGCCACCGTGGTGGCCATCAGCGCGGTCTCTTCGATGGCGTTCGCCCAAGACATCACCGGCGCCGGCGCCACGTTCCCGGCCCCGCTGTATGCCAAGTGGGCCGAGGCCTACAACAAGGCCAGCGGCGCTCGCATCAATTACCAATCGGTCGGCTCGGGCGCAGGCCTGAAGCAGATCCGCTCGAAGACGGTCGACTTCGGCGCATCCGACATGCCGCTGAAGGACGACGAACTCGCCAAGGACGGCCTGGTGCAGTTCCCCACCGTGATCGGCGGCGTCGTGCCGGTCGTCAACATCAAGGGCATCCAGCCCGGCCAGATCAAGCTGACCGGCCAGGCGCTCGGCGACATCTACCTCGGCAAGGTCACCAAGTGGAACGACCCGTCGCTCACCGCGCTGAACCCCGGCGTGCCGCTGCCGGACGCCGCGATCTCGGTGGTGCGCCGCGCCGACGGCTCGGGTACCAGCTTCATCTTCACGAACTACCTGTCGAAGGTGAACACCGAGTGGAAGGACAAGGTCGGTGAAGGCACCGCCGTCAACTGGCCGACCGGCGCGGGCGGCAAGGGCAACGAAGGCGTCTCGTCGTACGTGCAGCGCCTGCCGAACTCGATCGGCTACGTCGAATACGCGTACGCGAAGCAGAACAAGATGTCGTACGTGCAGCTGAAGAACAAGGACGGCAACTTCGTGTCGCCGGACGATGCCAACTTCAAGGCCGCCGCGGCCGGCGCCGACTGGAGCAAGAGCTTTTACCAGGTGCTGACCGAGCAGGCCGGCAAGGAATCGTGGCCGCTGACCGGCGCGACCTTCATCATGATGCAGAAGTCGCAGGACAAGCCGGTGCAGGCGAGCAACTCGCTGAAGTTCTTCGACTGGGCCTACGCCAACGGCGACAAGATGGCCGCCGAACTGGAATACGTCGCGCTGCCCGATGCCGTGAAGGCGCTGGTCCGCAAGCAGTGGGGCGAGATCAAGGACGCTTCGGGCAAGGCCGTCGCGGTCAAGTGATTCGCTGAAGCAACCACCGGCGGCGAGTGCCTTCGGGCCTCGCCGCCCTCGCCTGGATGGAGGAAACGTGGCCGCTACACTCCCCGCATCGCACTACAACAAAGACGAGATGCAACGCTCCGACCCCCTGGGGCAGCCGCCCTCGGTCCGCCGTGCCAAGCCGTGGGCCGACACGGTCTTCTCGCTGCTGGCGCATGGCGCCGCCATCCTCACGCTGCTGCTGCTGGCCGGCATCATCGTCTCGCTGGTGATCGGCGCCGCGCCGGCCATCCGCGAGTACGGCCTGAGCTTCCTGTGGCGCAGCGAATGGGATCCGGTCAAGGACCAGTACGGCGGCCTGGTGATGATCTACGGCACGCTCGCCACCTCGGTGATCGCGCTGCTGATCGCGGTGCCGGTGAGCTTCGGCATCGCGCTGTTCCTGACCGAGCTGTCGCCCAACTGGCTGCGCCGCCCGCTCGGCATCGCGATCGAGCTGCTGGCCGCGGTGCCGTCCATCGTCTACGGCATGTGGGGGCTGCTGGTGTTCAGCCCGGTGCTGTCCGAATACGTGCAGCAGCCGCTGCAGCGCGCGCTCGGCGACGTGCCGTTCTTCAAGGGCCTGGTCTCCGGCGCGCCGGTGGGCATCGGCATCCTGTCGGCCGGCATCATCCTCGCGATCATGATCATCCCGTTCATCGCCGCGGTGATGCGCGACGTGTTCGAGGTCACGCCGGCGATGCTGAAGGAGTCGGCCTACGGGCTCGGCTCCACCACCTGGGAGGTGGTGTTCCGGGTCGTGCTGCCGTACACCAAGACCGGCGTCATCGGCGGCATCATGCTCGGCCTCGGCCGCGCGCTCGGCGAGACGATGGCGGTCACCTTCGTGATCGGCAACGCGAACCAGCTGAACGGCCCGTCGCTGTTCGAAGCGGCCAACAGCATCACCTCGGTGCTGGCCAACGAATTCGCCGAGGCGAGCGAAGGCCTGCACCAGGCCTCGCTGCTGTACCTCGCGCTGGTGCTGTTCTTCATCACCTTCGTGGTGCTGTCGATGTCCAAGCTGCTGCTCGCGCAGCTCAAGAAGGGTGAGGGGGGCCGGTCATGAGCACCGCAATCGATGCCGGCCGCCTGGCCAAGGCGCGCAGCCGCCGCCGCGTCAACGCAGTCGCGCTGACGCTGTCGATGGCCGCGATGGCCTTCGGGCTGTTCTGGCTGATCTGGATCCTGGTCGAAACCTTCCGGCTCGGCGTCGGCGGCCTCACCTGGACGGTGCTGACCGAGATGACGCCGGCCCCGCAGGCCGAGGTCGGCGGCCTCGCCAACGCGCTGTACGGCTCGCTGCTGATGGTGTCGCTGGCCACGCTGGTCGGCACGCCGGTCGGGGTGCTGGCCGGCATCTACCTGGCCGAGTACGGCCAGAAGACCTGGCTGGGCAGCGTCACCCGCTTCATCAACGACATCCTGCTGTCGGCGCCGTCGATCGTGATCGGCCTGTTCATCTACGCGGTGATCGTCGCGCGCTTCAAGACCTACTCCGGCTATGCCGGCGTGCTGGCCCTCGCGCTGATCGTGATCCCGGTGGTGATCCGCACCACCGAGAACATGCTGTCGCTGATCCCGCATGCGCTGCGCGAGGCGGCCTACGCACTCGGCACGCCGAAGTGGAAGGTGATTTCCAGCGTCACGCTGAAGGCCGCCCGCGCCGGCGTGATGACCGGCGTGCTGCTCGCGTTCGCCCGCATCGCCGGCGAGACCGCGCCGCTGCTGTTCACCGCGCTGTCGAACCAGTTCTGGTCGAGCAACCTGTCGGGGCCGATGGCCAACCTGCCGGTCACGATCTTCAAGTTCGCGATGAGCCCGTACGAGAACTGGCAGAAGCTCGCCTGGGCCGGCGTGTTCCTGATCACCCTCGGCGTGCTCGCGCTGAACATCTTCGCGCGCGTGGTCTTCCGCAACAAGCACTAGAAAACCAGAAAGCACGACATGGACGTCAAAGTCGAACTCCCGGTGACCGAGAAGGCCAAGATCTCGGTGCGCAACCTGAACTTCTACTACGGCAGCTTCCACGCGCTGAAGCGCATCAACCTCGACATCCCCGAGAAGAAGGTCACCGCCTTCATCGGGCCGTCGGGTTGCGGCAAATCGACGCTGCTGCGCACCTTCAACCGCATGTTCGAGCTCTACCCCGAGCAGCGCGCCGAAGGCGAGATCCTGGTCGACGGCGAGAACGTGCTGAAGAGCAAGCAGGACGTCTCGCTGGTGCGCGCGAAGATCGGCATGGTGTTCCAGAAGCCGACGCCGTTCCCGATGTCGATCTACGACAACATCGCGTTCGGCGTGAAGCTGTTCGAGACGCTGCCGCGCGTCGAGATGGACGAGCGCGTCGAGTGGGCGCTCAAGAAGGCCGCGCTGTGGAACGAGGTCAAGGACAAGCTGACGCAAAGCGGCTCCGGCCTGTCCGGCGGCCAGCAGCAGCGGCTGTGCATTGCCCGCGGCATCGCGATCAAGCCCGAGGTGCTGCTGCTCGACGAGCCATGCTCCGCGCTCGACCCGATCTCGACTGGCAAGATCGAGGAGCTGATCCACGAACTGAAGACCGACTACACCGTCGTGATCGTCACCCACAACATGCAGCAGGCGGCACGGTGCTCCGACTACACCGCCTACATGTACCTCGGCGACCTGATCGAGTTCGGCGTCACGTCGGACCTGTTCATGAAGCCGAAGAAGAAAGACACTGAAGACTACATCACCGGGCGTTTCGGCTGAACGGCCTGTCGAACAGGGGAACCACATGACGGACAAGCACCTTTCCACGCAGTTCGACACCGAACTCAGCGGCATCTCGACGCGCGTGCTCGAAATGGGCGGGCTGGTCGAGTCGCAGGTCGCGCAGGCGGTCTATGCGCTGACGAACTTCAGCGGCGACATCGCGAGCGACGTGCTGCGCAACGAAGAGCGCGTCAACGCGATGGAGATGGAGATCGACCGCGACCTCTCCAGCATCATCGCGCGGCGCCAGCCGACCGCGCGCGACCTGCGCCTGCTGATCGCGATCTCGAAGACCATCGCCAACCTGGAGCGCGTCGGCGACGAAGCGGCCCGCATCGCGCGCACCGTGCAGCGGCTGATCAACACCGGCGTGTCGAGCCGGCTGCGCCTGCCGGTCAACGACCTGGCCTTCGAGGCCGAGCTGGCGGTGGCCCAGCTGCGCAAGGCGCTCGATGCGTTCGCGCGGCTCGACACCGCGAAGGCCCTCGAGGTGCTCAAGCAGGACGACCAGATCGACCAGGAGTTCGACGGCCTGATGCGCAAGCTGATCACCTACATGATGGAAGACCCGCGCACCATCTCGTCGAGCATCGACCTGGTGTTCGTCGCGAAGGCGATCGAGCGCGTGGGCGACCATGCGAAGAACCTCGCCGAAGTCATCATCTACGTGGTGATGGGCACCGACGTGCGTCACAACTCGCTCGAGAACGTCGAGTCGATGGTGCGATGACGCGTACTGAAGCAGCCGGAAAAGGAAAGCCGCAATGAGCCAGGTGCTGGTGGTCGAAGACGAATCGGCGATTGCCGAACTGATGTCCATCAACCTGCGCCATGCCGGCTACGAGGTGGTGGTGGCGGCCACGGCCGACGAGGCGCTGTTGCAGGTCGACCGCGTGCTGCCCGACCTGGTGGTGCTCGACTGGATGCTGCCCGGCGAATCGGGCATCACGCTGGCGAAGCGCTGGCGTTCGCAGCCGCGCACCCGTGAGTTGCCGATCATCATGCTGACCGCGCGCGCGGCCGAATCCGACAAGATCTCGGGCCTGGATGCCGGCGCCGACGACTACCTGACGAAGCCGTTCTCGACGCACGAGCTGATGGCGCGCATCCGCGCGGTGCTGCGCCGCAAGGCGCCCGAGGCGCTCGATTCGGCGGTCGAGGTCGGCCCGCTGAAGCTCGACCCGGCGACGCGCCGCGTGTCGCGCGAAGGCCAGGAAGTGCGGGTCGGCCCGACCGAATTCCGCCTGCTGCATTTCTTCATGACGCACCCGGAGCGCGTGCACAGCCGCTCGCAGCTGCTCGACCGGGTGTGGGGCGACCACGTCTTCATCGAGGAACGCACGGTCGACGTGCACGTCAAGCGCCTGCGCGAGGCGCTGAGCCCGGTCAACTGCTCGCAGATGATCGAGACGGTCCGTGGCGCCGGTTACCGGTTGACGCAGCAGGTGCAGTCGCAGTCGCTGTCGGCCTGAACCTGCCTTCCCGCGATTGACACGGACCTGATGCGATGAACTGGCTGCTGCCGCGCTTCCTGGCCGGCGCCGTCGCGATGGCGGTCGGCGGCGGCCTCGGCCATGTGCTGGGCGAGATGGCGCATGCGCCGTTGGTCGGGCTGTGGCTCGGCACGCTGGTCGGCGCGAGCGCCGTCGCGCTGGTCGACGCGGTGCGCGGCTACCGGCTGATGCGCTGGCTCAGCGGCGCGCTCGAAGGCTCGGCGCCGCGCGACACCGGCTTCTGGGGCGAGATGGGCTACCGCATCGAACGCGCCGTGGTGGCGCGCGACCGCACGCTGAGCCGCGAGCAGGGACGCCTCGCCCATTTCCTGTCGGCCATCGAAGCCTCGCCGAACGGCGTGCTGCTGCTCGACGAGAACGACCAGATCGAATGGTGCAACTCGGTGGCCGCCGACCACTTCGGGCTCGACCCGGTGCGCGACAAGCGCCAGCGCGTGACCAACCTGGTGCGCGCGCCGGCCTTCGTCAGCTACCTGCAGGCGGGCGCCTTCGAGCAGGCCGTGACGATCCCCGACCTGCGCAACCGCGGCACGCTGTCGGTCTACATCCGCCCGTATGGCGACGGACTGAAGCTGGTGCTGTCGCTCGACATCACCGAGCGCGAGCGCTCCGAAGGCATGCGGCGCGATTTCGTCGCCAACGTCTCGCACGAGATCCGCACGCCGCTGACGGTGCTGTCGGGCTTCATCGAGACGATGAGCAACCTGCCGCTGACCGAAGTCGAGCGCCGCCGAGTGCTGACGCTGATGGGCCAGCAGACGCAGCGCATGCAGACGCTGGTGGCCGACTTGCTGACGCTGGCGCAGCTCGAAGGCAGCCCGCGACCGCCGAGCGACCGCTGGGTGGCCGTCAGCAAGCTGTTCGGCCAGGCGCAGGCCGATGCGACCGCGCTGTCGATGGGCCGCCACCAGCTGAGCTTTGCCGGCGCCGACGCGGCCCAGCTGGCCGGCAGCGAGAGCGAGCTGATGAGCGCGGTCGGCAACCTGGTGACGAACGCGGTGCGCTACACGCCCGAAGGCGGGCGCATCGCGGTGAACTGGCGCATCCGCGACGACGGCGCCGGCGAGGTGTCGGTCAGCGACACCGGCCCCGGCATCGCACGCGAGCACCTGCCGCGGCTGACGGAGCGCTTCTACCGTGTCGACGGCAGCCGCTCGCGCGACACCGGCGGCACCGGGCTCGGGCTGTCGATCGTCAAGCACGTGGTGCAACGGCACGGCGGCGAGCTCGACATCCACAGCGAGATCGGCAAGGGTTCGCGCTTCTGCCTGGTGCTGCCGGCGGCGCGTGTGCGCTTTCTGGAGCCGGCGCCGGATCCGCGCCGCGCGGCACCGCTGCTCAACGATCAAACAATGTCGTCGAACTAAGGCTTCGTGGGTGGCGTGATGCGGCGGTAGACCGCGGCCACCTCATCGCTGTCGGACGGCCGAAGTTCTCGCGTGATCAGCTGCCAGCCTTGCGGGGCAGGAGCCTGGCGGCGCAAGGTCTCCATCACCACCAGGAACTCGCACAGCGTGCGGTCCGGCATCTGCGTCGCATCGACGCGGTAGCCACCGAAATACTCCAGCGCCACCAGCTGCGCGCGGCTCAGGCCGGGTGCCGCGATGCAGACGTCGCTCGGCACGTTGCGCGCGATGCGGGTCACCAGCGGACGGTAGCTGCGCGCGTAGTCGAACAGCGGCAGGCCGAGCGTCATCAGCAGCGACCAGCACAGCGCAACGCCGCTGGCCGGCAGCACCAGGCTCTTCCACAGCGGATGGCGATGCCGCCCGGTGCGCCATTTCACCAGCCACAGCCAGCCCAGCGTCGCGGCGATCGCGGTCAGCAGCGCCAGCAGCGAGAAGTTCGGGATGAAGCCCGGCGCCAGCCGTGCGACGTTGGCCGCCGGCTTGGCCGGCACGCCGGTGTACACCGACGCGTAGACGACCCAGATCGCCAGCGCCCAGACGCTGAAGAAGAACACCGAGAACCAGTCCATCGCGGCCGAGGTGCCGCGGTGCAAGGTCGGCAGCGCGAAGGCTGCCAGCACCGCGAGCGGCGGCAGGCCGAGCATCAGCGCGCGGTCGGAGCCGCCCATCGCGAGGCAGGCGCCGACGCTGACCAGCACGCAGCCGAGCGGCGCGGTGATGTGGCGGTTCAGCCACTGCGCGCGCCAGCGCCAGAGCGTCCAGAACGCGAGCAGCCAGCCCGGCCACATGAACCAGACGAAGAGCTTGCCGAGGCTGACGAAATCGCTCGCCTCGACGTACCCGTCGAGTCGCCAGCCCCACGCGCCGAGCAGCGTCGCGACGAGCAGCCCCAGCACGCCGCCGGCGGCGATCCACAGCGTGAAGCGCCGCGCCGGCTCGTAGCTCGAGCGGCCGCAGACGATGCCGCCGGTGACGGCCAGCAGGGCACCGATCATCGGCGCGCCGCTGGCCGCGAGCGCCGGCAGCGCGACCATCACCGCCGCCTTGCTCTGCCAGCCGCGGAACGGGCAGGCCGCGAGCGCATAGAGGAACAGCGACACGCTGGCCAGCTGGGCGAGCTCGGGCGTGGTCTCGTGGCCGAGCTGCAGCAGGCCGAGGCTCGCGATCAGCGCGAGCAGCGCGCCATCGGCCACCGCGCGCGCGTAGTCGATCGGACTGGCCTCGCCGCCGAATGCGAACGGCACCGGCTGGGCGGCCTCGGTGCGTGCGAAGTGGTAGGTGCTGTACCAGGTCAGCAGCAGCGTGACGCCCAGCAGCAGCGTGAACGGGATGCGGGCCGCGAGCGGCGGGCCGAGCAGGCCGCCGAGCAGCTTGATGAAGACGGCGCCCAGCCAGTACGGCAGCAGCGCCGAATCGCTCGGGATGCCCGCGACGGTCGGCGACCACCAGCTGGTGCTGCCCTGCGCGATGTCGACCATGTAGCCGAAGGCCGTCATGTCGGCGGCCTTCCACGGGTCGCGGCCGAACAGGCCGGGCAGCAGGTAGGCCGCGCAGAACAGCAGCAGCGCCAGGCGCGGCAGGCGCTGGGCCGCACGCTGGGTGACGAGGGCAGGGGTGGGCGAGTTCAAGGACGGTGGCGCAGGCTGCAGGCTGTTCTTGGGACGGCGACGATGATGCAGCAACTTGCGCACGAAGTTCGTGCGCGCCCATGAAAAAGGCAGCCCGTGGGCTGCCTTCGTGTCGCATCACGCCAGGGCGTGACCGTGCGGCTTACTTCGACTTGAGGTGTGCAAACTTGTTGCGGAACTTCTCGACGCGGCCGCCCAGCGAGTCGATGCTCTTCTGGGTGCCGGTGTAGAACGGGTGCGATTCGCTGGTGGTTTCCAGCTTGATCAGCGGCAGCTCACGGCCATCTTCCATCTTGATGGTTTCACGCGTCTGCGCGCACGAGCGCGTGACGAACTTGAAACCGTTGGACAGGTCCACGAAGCAGATGTCGCGGTAGTTCGGGTGGATGCCTTCTTTGGCCATGAGAAACCTCTTCAGCGCTGTGATACCGGGAGCCACGCCAAACCACTTGGCGCACTTTCCGGAATGCGGAAAACGGCGGATTATAGCGTGGGCTGCGCAGGCCTCAACCGCCGCGACGCATCATGTCGAAGAAATCGTGGTTGTTCTTCGTGGATTTCATCTTGTCGAGGATGAATTCCATCGCCTCGATCTCGTCCATCGGGTACAGCAGTTTTCGCAGGATCCAGGTCTTCTGCAGGATCTCGGGCTGCAGCAGCAGCTCTTCGCGGCGCGTGCCGCTCTTGTTGATCAGGATCGACGGGTAGACGCGCTTCTCGGCCATGCGGCGATCCAGGTGGATCTCGCAGTTGCCGGTGCCCTTGAACTCTTCGTAGATCAGGTCGTCCATGCGGCTGCCGGTGTCGATCAGCGCGGTGCCGATGATGGTCAGCGAGCCGCCTTCTTCGACATTGCGGGCCGCGCCGAAGAAGCGCTTCGGGCGCTGCAGCGCGTTCGAGTCCATGCCGCCGGTCAGCACCTTGCCGGACGACGGCAGTACGTTGTTGTAGGCGCGGGCGAGACGGGTGATCGAGTCGAGCAGGATCACGACGTCCTTCTTCATCTCGACCAGGCGCTTGGCGCGCTCGATCACCATTTCGGCGACCTGCACGTGGCGCGCGGCCGGCTCGTCGAAGGTGGAGCTGATGACCTCGCCGCGCACCGTGCGGACCATTTCGGTCACTTCCTCGGGGCGCTCGTCGACCAGCAGCACGATCAGGTAGATCTCGGGGTGGTTCGCGACCAGCGCATGCGCCAGCTGCTGCATCATCACCGTCTTGCCGGTCTTCGGCTGTGCAACGAGCAGCGCGCGCTGGCCTTTGCCGATCGGCGCGATCAGGTCGATGATGCGGCTGGTGACGTTCTCTTCGCTCTTGATCTCGCGTTCGAGCTTGAACTGTTCCTTCGGGAACAGCGGCGTCAAGTTCTCGAACATGATCTTGTGCTTGCTCTCCTCGGGTGTCAGGCCGTTGACACGGTCGACCTTGACGAGCGCGAAGTAGCGTTCGCCGTCCTTCGGGACCCGCACTTCGCCTTCGACGGCGTCGCCGGTGTGCAGGTTGAAGCGGCGGATCTGGCTCGGCGACAGGTAGATGTCGTCGGTCGAGGCCATGTAGCTGGCATCGGGCGCGCGCAGGAAGCCGAAGCCGTCGGGCAGCACTTCGAGCACGCCGTCGCCGAACACCTGCTCGCCGCCTTTCGCGCGCTTCTTCATGATCGCGAACATCAGCTCCTGCTTGCGCATGCGGGCGACGTTCTCGATCTCCAGCGCCTCGCCCATCGTGATGAGCTCGGAAACGTGGAGCGCTTTCAGTTCAGACAAATGCATGGGCAGTGCCCCTGGAAAGAGTGCAAGCAGGGTCCCTGAAGACGGACCGAAATCGATCGCTGCGACAAGTTTCGCGAGCAGCCCGACATCAGGCTGCAAGACCACTTGGCACCGCTTTCGCGACGACAAATACGCTGGGGTTTTGGGCCGGACCTGCGCGCCGCAGCCTTGGCGGCTTTGGGTGAGGTGGCAATCTTCAGGTGGTGGCTTCAGTCCGTCCGGGGAGAACGGGGCCCGAGGCCACCACGATTCGGCGGATTATAGATGACCGTCGAGGAAGGCCGTCAACTGGGCCTTCGAAAGTGCGCCGACCTTGGTGGCGGCGAGCTGGCCGCCCTTGAACAGCATCAGGGTCGGGATGCCGCGGATGCCGAACTTGGCGGGCACGTCGCGGTTGTCGTCGACGTTCAGCTTGGCGATCTGCAGGCGGCCGCTGTAGTCCTTCGACACTTCGTCGAGGATCGGGGCGATCATCTTGCAGGGGCCGCACCACTCGGCCCAGTAATCGACCAGGACGGGCTTGTCGGCCTGCAGGACGTCGCTGTCGAACGACGCGTCGGTGGTGTGCTTGATCAGTTCGCTGCTCATGGGATTTGTCCTTGGACATGTGCCACCCGTTGCGAGTGGCAAGGCACAATGATTCTGACACAAAGCCCCTGTTCGCGCGGCGCCCCTCGACCTCACCACCGCTATGGCTTCGATAGCCGCAACGCCCTCGCAAAGCCACCTTGAGCGACCTTGAAACCCCGGTGATCGACACCATGCCGGCCGCTGCGCTCGACGGGCCGGGCCTGGTCGCGCAGGTGCGCGCGTGGATGGCGCGCGCCGGCATCGAGGCGCGCGGCTGCGTGGTGCTGGTGCCGTTCGCGCAGCAGCTCGGCCCGGCGCGGGCCGCCTGGGCGCAGGCCGGCGGCTGGATGCCCGAGATCGAGACGACGCAGACGCTCGCGCAGCGCCTCGGGCCTCCGCCCGTCGCGCAAGAAGGTCAGATCACGTTCGACGTCCACCTCGACCGGCTCGCGGCTGCGCGCATCCTGCGCAGCCAGGCGCGGCTGCAGGCCTGGGGCCGCAGCGATCCGCGGGCGTTCGACGATGCGGTGGCCGGCTTCGTCCGGCTTGCGCACGGGCTGGCGCGGGCCGCGGCGGCCATCGAGCCCTCCGGCCGCGAGGCGCATTGGCGGCAGGCGCGCGCCCTGCTGGCGGCCGGCGACGGGCCGGGTCTCACCGAACGTCAGATCGCGGCGATCGCGGTCGAATGGGCTGCGGCCGCCGCGCCGCCGCACACCGATGCGCTGTTCGCGCTGCAGCCCGCGGCCTGGATCGCGGTCCGCGTCGGCGGCAGCGATCCGCTGACCGACGCGCTGCTGCGCGCCGCGCGCGTGCCCGTGGCTGTCATCGACACCGATGCGGCCGCGCTGCAATTGCCGTCGCGCCCGCCGGCCGTCGCGCTGTGCGAAGGCTTCGAGGACGAGGCCCAGTGCACCGCCGCGCAGGTGCTGGCGCACGTGCAGCGCGGCGACTTGCCGGTGGCGCTGGTCGCGCAGGACCGGCTGCTGGTGCGCCGCGTGCATGCGCTGCTGGCACGGCAGTCGGTCGCGGTGCTCGACGAAACCGGCTGGAAGCTGTCGACCACCCGCGCCGCGGCGCAACTGATGGGCCTGCTGCGCGCGGTCGGCGCGTCGAGCGCCGATGCGACGCTCGACGCGCTGAAATCGCTGACCGGTCCGTGGCCGGGCCTCGGGCCGGTGGCCGCGCTGACCCAGTCGCTCGAAGCCACCTGCCGCCGCCAGGGCTGGCGCCGCACTTCGCAGATCGATGCCGAACGGCTGCACCCCGGCGAGGCCCGGCTGTGGGCCGCGTTGAGCGACGCGCTGGCGCCGCTCGCCGAGCCTGGCCGTCGCCCGCTGCGCGACTGGTGCGCTGCGCTGCAAGGCCTGCTCGGCGCGGCCGGCCTGGCCGATGCACTGGCCGACGACGCGGCCGGCGCGCAGGTGCTGGCCGCGCTGTGGCTGTCCGAAGGCCGCGGCTGGCCGGCGCAGGCGGGCCAGACCTCGATGACGCTCGATCAGTTTCGCCAGTGGGTCGACGGCGTGCTCGAAGAATCGTCGTTCGTGCCGCCGGCGCCGCCGCAGCCGGCGGTCGTGATCACGCCGCTTGCGCATGCCACGCTGCGGCCCTTCGCCGCGCTGGTGCTGCCCGGGGCCGACGAGCGCCACCTCGGCGCCGGCGTCGACCCGCTGCCGTTCATCAGCGACACGCAGGCGGTGGCGCTCGGCCTGCCCAGCGCGGCCAGCCGCCGCGAGCGCGAGGCCTTGTCGTTCGCGCATGCGATGCATGCCGCGCAGGTCACGCTGCTGCGCCGCCATGTCGACGGCAGCGAGCCGCTGTCGGCCAGTCCGCTGGTCGAGCGGCTGTCGCTCGCGCTGCAGAAGGTGTCGCGCGGCCTCGCCGCGTGGACCGACCCGCGCGCGTCGCAGGCGGTCGAGCCGCAGCCGGTCTTCATGCCGGCGCCGTCGGCCGGTGCGTTGCTGCCGGACCGGCTGTCGGCCAGCGCCTGCGAAGCGCTGCGCGCCTGCCCGTACCGCTTCCATGCGCTGCACATGCTGAAGCTGCGCGAGCCGGGCGAGCTCGACGAAGAAGTCGAGAAGCGCGACTACGGCAACTGGCTGCATGCGGTGCTGCAGGCCTTCCACGAAACGCGCAGCGAGGCCGGCACGCCGGCCGACGAGACCGCCCGCCTGCTGCACCTGGGCCGCACGATGCAGGACCGCGCCGGCCTGGCCGATGAGGAGTTCCTGCCGTACGACGCCAGCTTCGAGCAGCTCGCGCCGCGCTACATCGCTTGGCTGCACGAGCGCGATGCGCGGGGCATCGCCTGGGCCGAAGGCGAGCAGGCGCACGAGATCGAGCTGCCGGCGCCGGCGGCCGTCACGCTGCACGGCCGCATCGACCGCGCCGACAAGCGCCGCGACGACGGCGCCGAGGTGCTGGAGCTGATCGACTACAAGACCGGCAGCGAAGCCGCGCTGCGACAGCAGGTGCGCCAGCCGCTCGAAGACACGCAGCTCGCGTTCTACGCCGCGCTGATGCGCCCGCACACCGATGCCGGCCTGCAGGCCGTCTACCTGCTGCTCGATGCCGGCCACGAGATCCGCCAGGTGCCGCATCCCGAGGTCGAGGCGAGCGCGCAGGCGCTGGTCGAGGGCCTGTCCGGCGAGCTCGCCCGCATCCGTGCCGGCGCGGGCTTGCCGGCCATCGGCGAGGGCCGCGTCTGCGACTTCTGCGAGGCGCGCGGGCTGTGCCGCAAAGACCAATGGAGTTCGCGATGAGGTCGGTTGAATGAATACGCCGGCTTACCAGGCGGACGGCGCACCGGTCTCGCGCGAGGCGTTCTACACCATCGCCTGCGACCCGCAGCGCAGCGTCGTCGTCGAAGCCTGCGCCGGCGCCGGCAAGACCTGGATGCTGGTGTCGCGCATCGTGCGCGCGCTGCTCGACGGTGCGCGCCCGCAGGAGATCCTCGCGATCACCTTCACCCGCAAGGCGGCCGGCGAGATGCGCGAGCGGCTCAACCAGTGGCTGGCCGATTTCGCGTCGCCAACGGTCGACGATGCGAAGCGCGCCGCCGAATTGGCCGCGCGCGGCGTGCCGCCGGCGCAGGCGGCCGGGCTCGCGGCCCGGCTGGCGGGCCTGCACGAGCAGGTGCTGGCCAGCGGCCGGCCGGTCGAGATCCGCACCTTCCACGCCTGGTTCTCGCAGCTGCTGAAGACCGCGCCGCTCGACCTGCTGGCGGCGCTGGGGTTGCAGCCCGGCATGAGCCTGATCGAGGACATCGACGAGCACCTCGGCGAGATCTTCCGGCGCTTCCATGCGGCCTTGCTCGACGACGCGGCGCTGCATGCCGACTACCGCGCGCTGGTCGAGCGGCGCGGCCGTTCGCAGACCGCGAAGTGGCTCGCGACGGTGCTCGACAAGCGCGTCGAGATCGAGCTGGCCGACGAGGCCGGCGTGCTCGACGACAGCGTGCCGTCGGCCGCGCAGCTGTGGCCGGCGCTGGCCGCATTGCCGCACCCGGCGCACCGGCTGCATGACGCCGAGGCGCGCGGCCTGCTGCTGCGCGTGGCCGCCGCGCTCGGTGCGCAGGCGAAGGCGACGCCGCGCAAGCAGGGCGGCCTGCTCGAGCAGGCGCTGGCGCACGACGACGCCGAAGCCGCGCTGCAGGCCGCGCGCGGCGCGCTGCTGAACGCCGGCGGCCAGTTGCGTGCGCACCTGGCCGCGCCCGAGCTGGACGACGCGGTCGCCCTGCTCGACGCCATCCACCACGCCGCGCGCCAGCAGGCCGCGCACGACGAGCACCTGCGCATGGCGCGGCTGTCGCGCGTGCTGCTCGCGCAGTTCGCAGCCTTCAAGCGCCAGCGCGGGCTGGCCGACATGGCCGACCTCGAACGTTGCGCGCTCGCGCTGCTGCGCGATGCCGACCTGTCCGGCTGGGTCCAGGAGCGGCTCGATTCGCGGGTGCGCCATGTGCTGATCGACGAGTTCCAGGACACCAGCCCGCTGCAGTGGCATGCGCTGCACAGCTGGCTGTCGGCCTATGCCGGCGCCGGGGGCGGCGCGAGCGGTCAGCGGCCGCCGTCGGTCTTCATCGTCGGCGACCCGAAGCAGAGCATCTACCGCTTCCGCCGCGCCGAGCCGCGGGTGTTCGCCGCCGCGAGCGACTTCGTCGCCGACGGGCTGGGCGGCCATGTGCTGGCCTGCGACCACACGCGGCGCAATGCGCCCGAGGTGATCGCCGCGCTGAACCAGGTGTTCGAGGCGGCGCAGCGCGACGGCGACTACAGCGACTACCGCGCGCACAGCACCGAGATCGCGCCGATGGCCGGCGCCGGCGTGCGCGCGCTGCCGCCGGTGCAGCGCCCGCCGCGCGAATCGGCCGCGCGCGACGAAGGCCGGCTGCTGTGGCGCGACAGCCTGGTCACGCCGCGCCACGAGCCCGAAGAAGTGCTGCGCGAACAGGAGGCGCGCTGGGTCGCGCAGGCGGCCGGCGAGCTGGTCGCGAGCGGCAGCGTCGCGCCGGGCGAGATCTTCGTGCTGTGCCGCAAGCGCGCATCGCTGCGGCTGGTCGCGCAGGCGCTGCAGGCGCGGCACCTGCCGGCCGCCGCGGTCGAAGACCAGTCGCTGATGGATGCGCCCGAGGTGCGCGACCTGATCGCGATGCTCGATGCGCTGGCGTCGCCGCAGCACCGGCTGTCGCTCGCGCAGGCGCTGCGCAGCCCGCTGTTCGGCGCGGCCGACGACGAGCTGATCGCGCTGGCGCAGGCGGCCGACGGTGGCGACTGGTTCGGCGCGCTGCTGCGCGGGCCTCACGACGGCCACCCGGCGCTGCAGCGGGCGCAGCGGCTGCTGCCGGCGTGGCTGCAGGCCGCGCGTGCGCTGCCGCCGCACGACCTGCTGGACCGCATCGTCGCCGAGGGCGGCTACCGCGAGCGCGTCGCGGCCACCGTGCCGCCGGAGCAGCGTGCCGCGGCACTGAACGCGATCGACGCGCTGCTCGGCCAAGCGCTGACGCTCGACGGCGCGCGCTACGCAACGCCGTACAACTTCGTCCGCGCGCTGAAGCGCCGCGCGCTGAAGGTGGCGCCGCCGGCGCAGCGCAACGCGGTGCAGCTGCTGACTGTGCACGGCGCCAAGGGCCTGGAGGCGCGCGTCGTCTTCATCATGGACAGCGCGCCCGAGCGGGCCGGCACCGACACCGCGACCGTGCTGGTCGACTGGCCGGTCGAGCTGGACCGGCCGGCGCGCTGTGCCTTCGTCTATTCCGAAGGCGACGTGCCGCCGTCGCTCGCGCCGGCGATGCTCGCCGAGCTGGCGGCGCGGCAGCGCGAAGAGCTGAACGGGCTGTACGTCGCGATGACGCGCGCCCGCGAGCAGGTGGTGTTCAGCCGCACCGAACCGCACATCGCGGCACCCGGTGCGTCGTGGTGGCAGCGGGTCGACGCGCTCGCGCAGCCGTGGCTGCCGGCCGACGTGGCCTCGGCGGCGGCGGGGCAGGGCGCGTTCGCGTTGCCGGGCCTGCCGGCGCTGCCGCCGGCCGCGGCGGCCGATCCGGCGCCGGCCGCGTTCGCGGCCCGCGACGACCGCGCGTCGCGCCTGGGCCAGGCGGTTCACCGCACGCTGGAATGGGCGACGGCCGAACGGGGGACCGGCGAGGCCGACCTCGAGGCGCTCGCCGCCGCCGCCGCGAGCGCGTTCGACAGTCCGCCGCGCGAGGTGCTGCGCATCGCGTCGACGATGCTGCAGCATGCCAGCGGCCGTCGCTTCTTCGACCGCGCCGGGCTGCTGTGGGCCGGCAACGAGGTGGCGGTGGCGCAGGGCACGCAGGCGCTGCGCATCGACCGTCTGGTCGCGTTGGACGAAGGTGGCCGGCGCGTCTGGTGGGTGCTCGACTACAAGCTGGCCCACAAGCCGCAGGCGCAGCAGGAGTATCGGCGGCAAATGCAGCGCTACCGCGACGCGGTGCAGGCGCTGCAGCCCGGCGAAAGCGTGCGCTGCGCGCTGATCGCCGGCACCGGCGAGGTCGTCGAGCTGGACATCTGACGGCCGGGAACCCGCCCCGCCGGACCAAATTGGCACGGCTTTTCCGGGTTCATCTGCGCACCAGAACGCAGCATTCGGTCGTCCAATAAGGCAACTTCGTCACATCGCGCTCGCTGCCCATGCCCGTTCCGGAGACTCCTGCCGCCAAGACCGCGCCGACGCGTGCGTTCGGGCGCTACCAGCTGCGCCAGCTGCTGGGCAAGAGCGACCGCAGCATGGTCTGGCTGGCCTTCGATCCGCGCGCCTCGCAGGAGGTGATGCTGACGCTGCCGCGCGTGCAGCCGGCCGATGCGGCCGGCCTGGAGGCCTGGACGCGCGATGCGAAGCTCGCTGCCCGGCTCGACCACCCGAACCTGGCCCATGTGATCGAGGTCGGCGTGCAGGACCACTGGCCGTATGTCGCGGTCGACCGCGCGCTCGGCAGCACGCTGGCCGAGCGGCTCGCGGCCACGCCCGGGTTGACCGCGAACGAAGCGGTCGGCTGGATGATCCAGGCGCTCGAAGGCCTGGCCTTCGCGCACGAAGCCGGCGTGGCGCACCGCGACCTGCAACTGCACCACGTGCTGCTCAGCGAGCAGGGCACGGTGCGCGTGATGGCGCTGGCCGTCGCGTCGACGGTGGCCGCGGCGGCCGGCGAACCGGCGCTTGCCGACCGCGCCCATGACCGGGCCCACGACCGCGCGATGCCGATGGACCCGAACCAGCTGCGCGCCGCCCGCGTCGCGGCCGAACGCGACGTGCTGTGTGCCGGCCTGGTGCTGCACCAGCTGCTGTCGGGCCAGCCGGCGCTCGACGAACCCGACACCGCCCGCGTCATCGACCGCCTGCCGCCGAGCGGCCGCGACATCATCCGCCTGCCCTGGGGCACGCCGAAGCCGATTCCCGATGCGCTGCGCGCCATCGCCAACCGCGCGACCGACCGCCAGGAGCGCCAGCGCTACCACAGCGCCCGCACGATGCTGCGCGCGATGTCGGGCTGGCGCGAGACCGATGCGCAAGACAGCGGCGGCGCGATCGCGCTGCTGATCGACCGCTTGCGCAGCATCGGCCACCTGCCGGCCGCGCCCGGCGTGGCACAGCGTGTCGGCCGTCTCGCGATGGCCGAGGGGCAGCGCACCGACGAGATCGCGCAGCAGATCCTGCAGGACATGGCGCTCAGCTTCGAGCTGCTGCGCACAGTCAATTCGGCGCAGGTGCAGGGCACGCAGATTTCGGGCAACGGCCCGGTGCTGACGATCCGTCGCGCGGTCGCGCTGGTCGGGCTGAAGGGCGTGCGCAGTGCCGCCGCGGTGCTGCGGCCATGGCCCGGGCCGCTGGCGCCGGTGCATGCCGACGCCTTGCAGAAGCTGATGGACCGGGTGCGCCTGGCCGGCCACGCCGCGCAGGTGCTGCGCCCGGCCGGCTACGACCCCGAGGTGGTCTACCTGATCGCGACGCTGCAGAACCTGGGCCGGCTGATGGTGCAGTACCACTTCCCCGATGAAGCCGAACAGATCCGCCAGCTGATGCAGCCGATCCCGCCCGCCGAGCCGGGCGAGGCCGAGCAGCCGGGCATGACCGAAGAGGGCGCGTCGCTGGCGGTGCTCGGCGTCGACAGCGAACTGCTGGGCGCGGCCGTGGCGCGCCACTGGGGCCTGAACGACGAGGTGCTGCACATGGCGCGCCGGTTGCCGGTCGGCCGGCCGGTGCGCACCGCCGACAGCGACGGCGACGTGCTGCGCATTGCCGCGAGCGCCGCCAACGAGGCGGTCGACGTGGCGACCCAGTCGCCGCCGACGCGCGTGGCCGCCGGCCTGGCCGTGGTGGCGCAGCGCTACGCACGGCCGCTCGAGGTGACCGCGCGCGACATCGGCGAAGCGCTGCAGAGCGCGCGCCAGGCGATGAGCACCGGCGGCGTGGCGGCATCGTCGCGCCACGTGGCCACCGACGATGCGACGCCGACGCCTGCGGGTGGGCTGCGCGGCCTGGCCGCGGCGCGTTCGCGTCCGCAGTAAGCCCGATCCGGATCGATGCCCGCTGCCGCCATGGCCACGCGCCCCGCCACCCTGGGCCGCTTCGAATTGCGGCGGATGCTCGGCAAGGGCGCGCAGGCCACCGTGTGGCTGGCCCACGACCCGCGGCTGGAGCGGGAGGTCGCCGTCAAGCTGATGCGCCCCGGGGCCGACACCGCGGAGGTCGGCCATTGGCTGCAGGAAGCGCGCAGCGTCAGCCGGCTGACGCATCCGCACATCGTGCCGGTGTTCGAAGCCGACGTGCACGAGCAGCAGCCGTACCTGGTCTTCGAATACGTGGCCGGCCCGACGCTGGCCGAGCAACTGCGCGCGAAGGGCGCGATGCCGGCGCGCGATGCGGTCGAGATGATGCTGGGCGTGCTGGACGCGCTGACCGCCGCCCATGCCGCCGGCGTGATCCACCGCGACCTGAAGCCGTCGAACATCCTGGTCGATGCCGAGGGCCGGGCGCGCGTGATGGACTTCGGCATCGCCGCGAGCGTCGACGCGCAGCATGTGCAGCAGGTGGTCGGCACGCCCGGCTACATGTCGCCCGAGGCGACGCACGGGCTGAAGCCGGCGCCGGCGATGGATTTGTTCTCGGCCGCGCTGGTGCTGGCCGAGATGCTGTGCGGCCGGCAGCTGCTGGTCGAGAAGGATCCGTTCCGCGCGATGTACCGCGTGGCGCATGAAGACCTGGCGTGGCCGAAGGATGGCGCGGGCGATGCGGACGATGCGCTGCGTGCGATCGTGATGCGCAGCCTGGCCCGCGACCCAGGGCAGCGGCATGCCGATGTGGCGGCGTTCCGCAAGGCCTTGCAGGCATGGCTGGTGCCGGCCGCGGCCGATGCGCCGGCGGGGCAGGCGCAGGCGGCCCAGTCGGGCAGCGGCACGCTGGAGTTCCTGCTGCGCCGCATGCGCCACAAGAGCGACTTTCCGGCGATGTCGGATTCGGTGGTGCGCATCCAGCGCGTGGCGAATTCGGAGACCGAGAGCCTGGCCAGCCTGTCGAGCGAGATCCTGAAGGACGTCGCGCTGACCAACAAGCTGTTGCGGCTGGTGAACACCGCGCACTACACGCAATCGGGCGGCGGCAGCATCAGCACCGTGTCGCGCGCGGTCGCGTTGATCGGGTTTGCCGGCATTCGCAACATCGCGCTGAGCCTGGTGCTGCTGGAGCACATGCACGACAAGGGGCATGCGAACCAGCTGAAGGAGGAGTTCCTGCGCTCGCTGATGGCCGGCTCGCTCGCCAACGAGCTGCTGCCGGCGTCGAAGGAGGGCGAGGAGGCCTTCATCGGCGCGATGTTCCAGAACCTCGGCCGGCTGCTGACGGAGTTCTACTTTCCGGACGAAGCGCGCCAGGTGCGCAAGCTGACCGGCACCAAGGGCGTCGGCGGCTCGACGATGGGCGAGCATGCGGCGTCGATCAGCGTGCTCGGCCTGAGCTTCGAGGACCTGGGGCTGGGCATCGCGAAGGCCTGGGGATTCCCCGAGAGCCTGCAGCGTTGCATGCGCCGGCCGGTGGGCGATTTCCCGACGCGGCCGTGCGACAAGGCCGACCGGATGCGCTGGATCGCGCTGGCCGCCAACGATGTGACCGATGCGATGCTGCAGGCCGAGCCGGGCCGCGCGAGCAGCGCGATCGCCGCGGTGGCGCAGCGCTATGCGCGCGTGCTGGAGATCAGCCCGCGCGACATGCAGGCCGCGGCGCTGCTGGCGCAGCAGCGGCTGGCGGGGCTGGCCCAGGCGATGAGCCTGAGCGTGCAG
Organism: Rhizobacter sp. SG703; assembly: GCF_012275445.1. Classification (GTDB taxonomy): domain Bacteria; phylum Pseudomonadota; class Gammaproteobacteria; order Burkholderiales; family Burkholderiaceae_C; genus Rhizobacter. Next base: position 165,876 of record NZ_JAAZQK010000009.1, read on the forward strand.
CCCGGTTCGCCGGTGCGGCGGCTGCTGGAGCAGCCGGGCGGCAACGGCACCGCGAAGACGATCGTCGATGACGCCGACAGCCTGGCGGGGCATGAGCTGCAGGCGACGATCGCGATCGACATGACCATTCCGCTCGAGAGGCCGGCCGTGAAGCCGTTCGACCAGGACGCCGCGGCCGCGATGCTCGGCGCGGGGATCCAGGACATCACGAACACGATGGTCGAGGATTTCAAGCTCAACGACGTGCTGCGGATGATCCTGGAGACGATGCTGCGCGCGCTGGGGTTCCGGCGCATCGTGTTCTGCCTGCGCGACCCGAAGACCGAGATGCTGACCGGCCGCTTCGGCATGGGCGAAGACGTCGACAGCGCGAGCAAGCAGTTCAAGGTGGCGCTGAAGCCGGCGCCGGGCACCGCGCCCGATCTGTTCAGCGCGGTGTGCCTGAAGGGGGCGGACACGCTGATTTCGGACGCGACGGTGCCGAACATCGCGGCGCGCTTGCCGGCGTGGTACCGGCAGCAGGTGAATGCGCCGGCGTTCTTGCTGCTGCCCTTGCTGATGAAGGGCGCGCCGTTCGCGCTGATCTATGCCGACAAGGCACAGCCGGGCGGCATCGAGCTGGGAGAGCGGGAGCTCTCGCTGCTGCGCACGCTGCGGAACCAGGCGGTGATGGCGTTCAAGCAGTCGCGGTGACGGCGGCTTGAGCGGCGTGGCCGGTGCGACGTCGCATCGGCCGCATGCGTACCTGCCTCGGTCCCTATGTGGCAGCGCTCGTCGTACTGCTGGCGCTGGATGGCCTGTGGCTCGGGCTGATCGCGATGGATTGGTACGGGGCGGGGATCGGGCACCTGACGGCGGAGAAGGTCAGCGTCGTCGCGGCGGTGGTGTTCTACCTACTGTTTCCGGTCGGCGTGGTGGTGTTTGCCGCAAGGCCGGCGTGGGATGCGTGGCATGCGGCGCGGCTGGGCGGCTTGCTGGGGTTGCTTCGCTATGCGACGTATGACCTGACGAATCTGGCGACGCTGCAGGGGTGGCCGGTCGGGATCACCGCGGTAGACATGGGGTGGGGAGCGCTGGTTGGAGCGTTATCGGCGAGCGTGGCCCGTCTGTGTTGTTCCATACGGCCCGGGTGAGGATACCCAGCACCGCAACGTGGTACAAAAATCTGAGCGCGAGAAGGAACGGAGCTTCGTCAACTGTCACTCAAGCACAGGAATTCAATCGTTGTTCAGAGGTTAAAAGTGCAGCCCGACGCATTACATCTCAAGCTTGTTCAGATCAACGACAGGCAGAGGGCAGGGCAAAGTCGAACGCTTTTCGATTGTGCACTTCTCAAGCGGCAATGCGCCGGCGAGGGAATCTCACGGGCTGCACTTGCAGAGTCTGTTGACCTTCTCCTGCGTCAGCGAAAGCCGAACCAGAAGTTGGATGTAATGCAGGTGCGGATCGCTGATAATAAGTATATAAAAGTCTTATACCTCGTTGATCGTCAAAGTAACCCGATCGAGCGAAGGATATTCAGGTCGGGATCAATTCATAAGCTAGCCACTTCCAGGGCGAAGGAATACTTGAGGGATATAATAAGTATCTATTCAGATGCTAATAATATTGCTGATCAAGTTGCTGAAATTTCTGAGCAGGCAGCGCCAATAATTCGTGAGGCGAAAAGAATCCAAGCTCAGCAGCATGCGGCTCTGGTCGATCCTCCAAGATATCGATATATTCGTCGTAAAAAAGTCACGTTCACGAACAATGGAATAAAATTTGGATCAACAGAGTTTTTCTTCAGCGAGGCCGGAGGTGATGGATTCTCCGCTGCTTCCAACGAACTGAAGTTGATTGTCGATTCAATCGGGGGGAAATATGTCCTGAAAAAGATGCCGGATGGAACACGTGCGCGGAATGAGATTGCATTGATTCGGCGTCTACACAAAAAAAGAAAGACCGGCAACCATGTCGTGGATTTCAAGGAGGTTGGGATCAGCGGCAAGGACCTGTACGTTGTCATGCCGTACATGGATGGCCCCGATTGTTCCAAGCTCATTGAGAAACTGCAGCGGCAGGAAGTGAAAGAGCTTTCCCGGGTCGGCGGCCGCGGGCTTCTGATGTCACTCGGAACGCACCGACTGCTGGAAAAGCGCACGAACGAGATCAAGCGGGCGTACTTGGAAGACAAAATCCTCTTATGTCAGATGGCCGTGCGGTCGGTTAGTTGTCTGAGCGATCAGGGCGTCGTTCATAACGACATGAAATGGGAAAACATTCTCTACGGCGACGGTGAGACTTGCGTCACGGATCTGGAGCTTGCCAAATTGACGACGGAGAATTTGATTAAAGGACATAGACTCCGTGATAATCCGCGACTCAAGGCGCCTGAAATCTTGCTGGCCGAGAAAGGTAAAGTGGATTGGAAGAACCCGCAGAAATTCACCATCACCCCCGCCGTCGATGTGTGGTCGCTGGGGATCATGTTCTGCGAACTTCTGCTTGGGAAGAATCCATTTGATCGGAACGAGACACCGTTTGGTGCAGAGATTGAAGCTGAAGTTGAGCGGCATAGCGCTGGCGCCTTGGATTCGGCCTTGTTCGATTGCTTGCCTCGTGACGTGAGGGATGAAGCAAAGACGCTGATAAATGCCATGTTGAATCCTGATCCGAAGGAGAGGATCACAATCAAGAAGGTGCTTGAGAGTCCCTTGTTTTCTCTGGGGGCCGAAAAAGAGAAGGAAGGGAAGGCTCGTCTTTCCCGCATATCCACTGGCAAAATTTGGTCTCCTGAAGCGCAACAGAGGAGGCCTCAGCGAAAGCCCAAGACGATAATTGGGCAACGATCAAAGCTCAAGCAGGTTTCCGATAAATCCAATTGATGGTTGCCAAATGTTGCGCTGAATCCATGGGCACCATGGGTCAGAGGTGTCCTACTGCATGGCGCGGGATCTGACGACGGAAGATTGCGCAAGGCACCGAGGTGTCATGCAGTCCTGCACGGCTACCTTTGATTCACGTTGACGAAGGAGCCTTCCATGAGCAAGCAGCAGAAGCCGGTACAAGCGAGCAAGCCGTCACCCCAAGCCGACCTGACCCAAGTCCAAGGCGAAGGCGACTACGAAGCCGGACGCCACTACGACGAGAAGACCCGCCAGTTCGTCAAATCGGGCAAGGTCGAGGAGGCGGCGCGCAACGCCCACCCGAAGTCACCGCGCGAGCAGCAGGAGATGCAGAAGGCCGAGGAGATCGGCAAGTCGCGCTCGAAGGGGGAAGACCCGCACGGCTGACCGGCGCGCGCGACACCGTCAGCTCCCGTCGACCAGCTTCGCGAACTCCGCCGCCCGGAACCGCTCGGTCACGAAGTCGACGAACGCCCGCGTCTTCGCGGGCAGTTGGCTGCGGCTCGGGAAGTACAGCGACAGTGGCCCAGCATCGCTGTACCACCCCGGCAGCAGCCGCACGAGTTCTCCGCTGGCGATCGGCGCAAAAGCAAACGGCATCGGCAGCAGCGCAACGCCGAGCCCCAATTTGGCGGCCTCCGCAATCGCCTCCGGGTCGCTGAAGATCAGCCTCGGCTTGCAAGGCACCGCCTGCTCCGCATGGCGTTTCGACCGCAGCGTCCACGGTCGCACCCGGCCGGTCGGTGACGAGCGCCGCATGATGCCGTCGAACGCGGCCAGGTCCTCCGGCGTGCGTGGCGCCTGCCGCCCGCCCAGGTAGGCCGGCGACGCGACCGCGACGATGTGCACCGGCGCCAGTTCGCGCGCCACCACGCCGGGCGCCAGTTCGAAGCCGCCACCGATCGCCGCATCGAATCCCTCGCCGACGATGTCGACCTGCCGGTTGTCGAAATGCCAGTCCGGCAGCACCGCCGGATATCGAGCGAGGAAATCGCCCAGCAACGGCACCAGGAAGTGCCGCCCGAACGCCTGCCCCATGCTGACCTTCAGCGTGCCGGCCGGCGCTTCGTCACCGCGCTGAACGCTGGAGATGGCCGCCTGCAACGACGTCAGCGGGTCGTTCACCTGCTGCAGGAAGCGCTCGCCGCTTTCGGTCAGCGCCAGCCGGCGCGTGCTGCGGTGGAAGAGCCGCGCGCCGAGATCGGCCTCGAGCTTTGCGACGTTCTTGCTGACGCCCGCCGGCGTCAGCCCCAGCACCCGTGCCGCGGCCGAGAAGCTGCCGTGCTCCGCCGTGTGAACGAACGACACCAGGTGCTGCAGGTAGGTCATGCCCGATCTTAAACCGATGGTTGAAGCTGATTGCGTCCGTTTCCGGCTAGTCGGTTCAAGCCGGTTTCAAGACACTGGCGACAGCTGTTCCTCATTCACCCCACGGAGATCACCATGCGAACCTTGCTTTCCCTTGCCCTGGCATCCCTCACGCTGATGGCCGCGCCGGTCTCGGCGTCGGCCCAGGCGGCCCTCACGTTCCCGGCCACGTTCTCGACCCGCGATGTCACGACCAACGGCGCCACCATCCACGTCCGCTCCGGCGGCAAGGGCCCTGCGGTCGTGCTGCTGCACGGCTACGGCGAGACCGGCGACATGTGGGCGCCGCTCGCGGCCGACCTGGCGCGCGATCACACGGTGGTCGTCCCCGACCTGCGCGGGCTCGGCCTGTCGTCGAAGCCGGCGAGCGGCTTCGACAAGAAGACCCAGGCCGGCGACGTGAGCGGCGTGCTCGATGCGCTGGGCGTGCAGCAGGCCGACGTGGTCGCGCACGACATCGGCAACATGGTCGCCTTCCAGTTCGCGGCACAGCACCCGGAGCGTGTCCGCCGACTGGTGTTGATCGACGCACCGGTGCCCGGTGTCGGCCCGTGGGAGGACATCCTGAAGAACCCGCTGCTGTGGCACTTCCGCTTCGGCGGGCCGGACATGGAACGCCTGGTGGCCGGCCGCGAGCGCATCTACCTCGACCGCTTCTGGAACGAGTTCTCGGCCACGCCCGCGCGCTTCAGCGAAACCGCCCGCCAGCACTACGCGCAGCTCTACGCCCGCCCGGGTGCGATGCATTCCGGCTTTGCGCAGTTCGCCGCGTTCGACCAGGACGCGGTCGACAACCGCGCGTTCCTCGCGACGGGCGCCCGCCTGAAGATGCCGCTGCTGGCACTCGGCGGCGAGAAATCCTTCGGGCCGATGATGGCGACCGTGATGCGCGCCGCTGCCGACGATGTCACCGAAGGCATCGTTCCCGGCTCGGGCCACTGGATCATGGAAGAGAACCCGGCGGCCACCGGCAAGCTGGTGCGCGACTTCATCAGCCGTTGAACGCCGGTCGCCGCTGCCGGCACGCAGGTCCCAGGCAACCTGCGTGCCCGCCGCAGTGAGTAGTTAACCTAGTGAAATATTTCGACAAGATCTCCTAGAGTCCGCGCAGCATCGGAGTGGAAACGGTTCCATACGCTGCGCCATAACGACGACTCAAGGAGACGACAGGATGAAACGGTGGCTCACGCTGGGGCTGGCGGCGCTCGCGCTCGGCCTGAACGGTTGCGGTGGTGGCGATGACGACGATCCGGCGACGCCACCGTCGCCGCCTGTCGACAACAAGCCGCTGGAGGACTGGCCCGCCGTGAAGAGCGCGATTCCGCAGGAGGCCTCGCAAGAGGCGCAGATCCAGGGCCTGGTGGCCGGCATGACGCTGGCGCAGAAGGTCGGCCAGATGACGCAGCCCGACATCCGCAGCATCACGCCCGAGCAGGTGAAGCAGTACTACATCGGCTCGGTGTTGAACGGCGGCGGCGCTTGGCCGGGCAACGACAAGAACGCGAGCGTCGCCGACTGGCTGGCGCTGGCCGATGCCTACTGGCAGGCGTCGATGGACACCGACATGGCGGTGAAGATCCCGGTGATCTGGGGTACCGACGCCGTGCACGGCCACGGCAACGTCCATGGCGCCACGCTGTTCCCGCACAACATCGGCCTCGGTGCCGCGAACGACCCCGAGCTGATCGAGCGCATCGGCGCGGCGGTGGCGATGCAGGTGCACTCGACCGGCATCGACTGGACCTTCGCGCCGACGCTGGCGGTGGTGCGCGACGACCGCTGGGGCCGCACCTACGAAGGCTTCTCCGAAGATCCGGAGATCGTCAGCAGCTACGGCGGCCGCTACACCACCGGCCTGCAGGGGCGTTTTGCGGCATCGGGCCGGCCCACCGTGGTGGCCACCGCGAAGCACTTCATGGGCGATGGCGGCACCGACCAGGGCAAGGACCAGGGCGAGACCAAGGCCACGCTGCAGGAGATGATGAACATCCACGGCGCGGGCTACTACACCGCGCTGGCGGCGGGTGCACAGACGGTCATGGCGTCGTTCAACAGCTGGACTTTCCAGGGCAGCACGAAGGACGGCGTCGCGCTGGACTTCGCGAACGTCAAGATGCACGGCAACAAGTACCTGCTGACCGACGTGCTGAAGACCAAGATGGGCTTCGACGGGCTGGTGGTGTCCGACTGGAACGGCATCGGCCAGGTGAAGTACACCGATTCGACCGGTGCGCTCAAGGCCTGCACCAACGCGTCGTGCCCGCCGGCCATCAATGCCGGCATCGACCTGGTGATGGTGCCGGACGACTGGCAGGCCTTCATCGCCAACACCATCGCGTCGGTCACCGCGGGCGAAATCCCGATGGCGCGCATCGACGACGCGGTGACGCGCATCCTGCGCGTGAAGCTGCGCTCCGGGCTGCTGAAGCTCGAAGGCGGCGCGGCGGTGTCGACGAAGCCGTCGCTGCGCGCCGGTGCCGGCGACCCGGCGGCGTTGCAACACCGCGAACTGGCGCGCGAGGCGGTCCGCAAATCGCTGGTGCTGCTGAAGAACGATGGCGGCGTGCTGCCGCTGCAGCGCGGCGAGAAGCTGCTGGTGGTCGGCCGCAGCGCCGACAGCATGTCGAACCAGACGGGCGGCTGGTCGCTGACCTGGCAGGGCACGTCGAACACGAACGCCGATTTCCCGAACGGCGACACCGTGCTGGCGGGCATTCGCGAGGCGGCGGGCGAGGGCAACGTCACGTACTCCGTCGATGCCGCCACGGTGAACGTCGCCGACTACAAGGCGGTGATCGCGGTGATCGGCGAGACGCCGTATGCCGAAGGCGCCGGCGACATCGGCAAGACCGGCACGCTGGAGCATGCCAGGCGCTATCCGGCCGACCTGGCGGTGCTCGATGCGGTGAAGGGCAAGGGCGTGCCGGTGGTGACGGTGCTGATGAGCGGCCGGCCGCTGTGGGTCAACAAGGAACTGAACCGCAGCGATGCGTTCGTCGCTGCCTGGCTGCCGGGCACCGAAGGCAAGGGCGTGGCCGACGTGCTGTTTCGCAAGGCCGATGGTTCGGTGAACTTCGACTTCCAGGGACGCTTGTCGTTCTCGTGGCCGAAGAGCGCTTGCCAGGCGGTATTGAACCGCGGCGATGCGAGCTATGACCCGCTGTTTGCGTACGGCCATGGCCTGGGCTATGCAGCCGCCGGCACACCGCTGGGCAACACGCTGGACGAGACCACGCCGACGCTCGGCTGCGGCCAGAGCGCCAACACCGGCCCGGCGGCGACCGAGCCGCTGGAGGTGTTCAACCTCGTCGAGAACCCGAGCTTCCCGCTGTTCATCGGCTCGTCGCCGAACTGGATGATCCCGGTCGGCGCCGACCTGAACGCGACCGTGGTGACGCAGGACGGCACGCTGACGCTGCAGACGGCGCAGGTCAACGTGCAGCAGGACGGCAAGAAGCTGACCTGGACCGGCCTCGGGGAGTTCAAGGCGATCGCGTCGGACCCGGCCAGCACCAGCGTGCGCAACCCGCAGGACCTGGAGAGCTACGTGCACCCGGACGCGAAGGCCGTGCTGGCGTTCGACATCGTGGTCGAACAGGCACCGCAGGGCAGCGTGAAGATCCGCATCGATTGCGGCTACCCGTGCCGCGGCGAGCTCGACGGCACCGCGGTGCTGGCGGCGCTGCCGCTGGGGACCAAGGCCACGGTGAAGATCCCGCTGTCGTGCTTTGCGGATGCCGGTGCGGATTTCTCGGCAATCGACACCGCGTTCCTGGTGCAGACCGACAAGCCGTTCAGCGCGAGCTTTGCGAACATCCGCTGGCTGGTGAATGCGAGCGGCGATGCCGACACGCACGCCTGCGCCGAGCTGGCACCGCCGCCGCCGCCGACCATCGAGCCGCTGCCGGGCCCGAGTGCGACGCTGCTGGGCACGGACGGGCTGCGCGACGGCCTGGCGACCGGCCTGTACACGTCGACGCCGACGCACGTGGTGGCGAGCGTGGCGAACGGCGAGGCCGACCTGCAGTTCGCGGCCGACGGCGGCAACGGCACGTTCTACTTCACCGGCAGCGGGCTGAACCTGAGCGGGTATGCCGGCGGTACGCTGCAGTTCGAGCTGGCGGTGAGCAGCTGGGGCAGCAACACCAAGGGGTTGGCGATCAAGATGGAGAGCCCGGGCGACGGCTGCCGCAACGTCGACTACGTGATTCCCGACGCGATGAAGCCGCCGGCCGATGGGGCCTTCCACGCGATCACGCTGAACGTCGCCGACGTGGTCGCGGTGAAGAACGCACCGTGCTTCACGCTGGACAACATCACCGTGCCGTTCGGGATCTTCCCGGTGTGGGACGACCAGCAGGGCGTGAGCTTCAAGGTGAGGAACGTGCAGCTGGCGCAGTGAGCGTTGCCGCCTCAGGCCGCCAGGTCGTCGATCAAGGCCTGGGCGGTGCGCAATGCCACCGCGGCGATGGTGAGCGTCGGGTTGGCGGTCGCCACCGTCGGGAACGAGCCGCTGCCGACCAGGAACAGGTTCTGGTGGTCCCAGGACCGCTGGTCGGCATTCACCACCGAGCTGGCCGCATCGCGGCCCATGCGGTGCGTGCCCACGATGTGCCCGGCGCCGTAGTACTTCAGCCGGGTCGGCGTGCCGTCGATGTCGACCTCGAAGGCCGCCGGATCGTTCGCCTCGGGCTCCTGCGTGTACTGCGTGGCGCCCATCATGTCGAAGATCGCATCGGCGGTCTTCTTGGCCGCCGCGAAGCCGGCGCGGGTGTACGGCGAGAGGTCGTAGCGGATCTGCGGCCGCGGCAGGCCCAGGTGGTCGACCTGGGTCGTCGACAACTCGACGCAGTTGCCGGCATCGGGCGATTGTTCGACCAGGAAGCCGAGCCGGAACTGACGCGACAGGTTCCGGTTGAGCGCGTTGACCAGGTCGCTGCCCCACAGCGCCGACAGCGACGGATTGAGCTGGCTCAGGTTCATGCCGTTCACGAAGTCCACCGTCGTGGTCCACGGGTCGCCGGCCGAGAAGTTCCAGCCCTCGTTGCCGATCTCGATGCGGAAGGCCGCGCGCTGCGCGCGGAAGTCGCCGTCGCGCAGGCTCTCGATGCCCGAGGTGGCCAGCGGTCCGCGGTAGCCGTACACCGGGTTCGGCGCCAGGGCCCAGGCCAGGTAGAGCGGGTGGTCCATCAGGTACTTGCCGAGCAGGCCGTTCTTGTTGGCCACGCCGTTCGCCGTCTCGCCGTTGTTCTTCGACATCAGGCACAGCCGCGGCGTCTCGACCGCATGCGCGGCCAGCACGTAGCGCTTGCCGGTGCAGGTGCCCTGGCCGGTGGCCGGCCCGTTGATGTCGTCGTAGCGCAGGTACTTGATGCCGCTGACCCGGCCGTCGTCGCCGACCAGGATCTCGCTGGCCACGGTCTGCGCCATCAGCGTGACCTGGCCGGTGTTCAGCGCCGCGTTGAGCGTGATGCTCGGGTCGTACTTGGCCTGGATCGGGCAGATCGGAATGCAGTTGGTGTTGCCGGCGCAGACCCTGCGGCCCTGGAAGGGCTGCGAGTTGCGGCCGGCCGGCGTCTCGGTCACCACCAGCGGCAGGCCGTCGATGCGTTGGCCGCTCACCGCCTCGGTCACCGCCTGGTCGACCAGCGAGGCCGGGATCGGCTTCATCGGGTACTGGTAGGTGGGCGGGAAACTGATGCCCAGGTAGGCCTGCGTGGCCTTGTCGGCCGAGACGCCGATCTCGAACTCGGCCTTCTCGTACCAGGGTTCGAGGTCGGCGTAGCTCAGCGGCCAGTCGGCGAAATTGTTCTGGTTGCCTTGCGGGTCCGGCTTCAGGCCATAGGCGCTGGCCATCCGGAAATCGTTCGGCACGTTGCGCAGGCTGGTGCCCAGCCAATGGCGCATGGTGCCGCCGGCGATGCGTTCGTAGGTGCTGCTGAAGGGCAGCGGGCCTTGCTGGTCCATGTAGGCCATCGCCGGGTTCTGCCACGCGCCCTGGCTCAGCATCATCGTGGTCGGGCGGCCGGCGTTCAGCGTGCCCGGGTTCGTCAGCGTGCCGCTGCCGGGCGGCGTGAAGACCTCGGGCGTGTACGGCGACTCCGGCACCTTGGCCACCGTGGTGTAGAAGCGCTGCATGAACTCGTTGTTGTTGGGCGGGAGGCCGGCGCCGGCCTCCAGCATCAGCACCTTCTTGCCGGCCAGGCCGAGCTGCTTGGCGATCATCGCGCCGCTGACGCCGGCGCCGACGATGACGACGTCGTACTCCGCCGGGGTGGGGATGGGGGTGCCGGTGCTCATTGTTCGCCTCCGATGAAATCGTCGAGGGTCGGCGGCTGGTTCGCCCAGTAGCCGAACTGCAGGTCGCTGTAGCCCATCGGGTGCGCCTGCGCCAGGTTCCAGGCCCAGCCTTGCGTGTAGGCCTCGGCCGAGATCACCACGCTGTCGGGCGGTTGCCCGGCGGCGTTGGCCTTCTGCAGGTCGCCGGGTGCGTACCAGCTGCCCAGCAGCCACATCAGCATCACGCTGCGTGCGAGCAGGCGGACCGCCGGATCCGATTGCGTGAGGATGAGGTCGGCGATGGTGGCCGGCGGTTGCTGAGCGTTCGCCGCATAGACGGCCAGCAGCTGGTTGAAGGTGTCGGGCTGCTCCCGCTGCACGTAGTCGAAGTAGGCCTGCTTGATGTCCTTCGGGTCGAGCGGCGGCGCCAGTGCCGACGCGGCGATGCCGGTGAGCAGGGCGGACAGGTCGACGAAGGTTTGCAGCGGTGTGCTGCTCGCTGTGGTGTTCATTGGGCGCGCTCCAGCACGAAGGTGAAGTCCGACGGCCGACCGGTGGTGTCGGTGGCGTTGTTGTGGCAGGCCATGCAGCTCGACGAGGCCTGCGGCACGGTGCCCTGCGTGTAGGTCTCGAGCGTGGTGTTGGCCAGGAAGGTCGGCGCGGGCACGCCGGTGGGGTCGGTCTTGCTCTTGGCGTTGGTCGGCCACTGCGTGCTCACCAGCTCGTAGTTCTGCCACACCGTGCCGCGCAGGATCGCCTGGAAGCTGCTGTTCAGCGCCACGGTGGGGGCGGTGAGCGGCGTGACGCGGGTGACCTGGCTGGTGAAGCCGTTCGGGAAGGGCTGCAGGTTGGGGTTCCACGGGCGCGGCGGCGGCTGGTTGACCGCGCACGACTTGCAGGACGGGTCGTGGAAGTTGTAGTGCGCCTTCAGCGTGCCGGCCTTCACCTGCGCACTGGTGGGCACGTTGTCCACCTGCTCGAAGGTGGACCAGTTCCACTGCGGCTCGTTCACGTTCTTGTGCGCGGCGTGCCAGCCCACCAGCCCGAGCGACACCTTGCGGCAGCTCTCCGCGACCTTCGGGTTCTGCGACGGCGGGTTGTAGGCCAGCGCGTCGACGGTGTGGAAGCGGCCCGGGTCGTCGCCCGGCCCCATCACCTTCCACGCGGCCTTGACCATCACGGCGCCCATCGTGCCGGTGCTGCCGCCGGTGACGTTGCCGGCCGGGAATGCCACCGGGCCGTTGAAGGCCTGCTGCCCCTGCTTGCTGTACAGCCGGTTCTGCACGATGAACTGGAACATCGGCTCGTTCACGAGGATCTCGTAGCGCACGTAGTTGCCGTTGAGGTCGATCAGCGGGCCGCTGTCGAACGGCTGGTTCACCTCGCTGGTCACCTCGGCCGGCACGGTGCCGCCCTTGTTCAGCTCGGCGCGCCGCACGACGCGCAGCGAGGCCGCACCGGGGATGAGCCTGCAGGCCTCGGGCGTGACGCGCGGCGCGTTCCACCCGCCCGGTGCCGCGCCGCCCGGCAGCATCACGTCGGAGACCTCGCGCCAGGCCTGCCACTGCGTGGGCGCGTTGCTGCCCGGCAGCGGCGCGGCGCCTTCGCGCGGGGCGTTCAGCCCGACGAAGGTGAGCCACGAGAACATGTCGAACCCGTGCTGCAGGTTGACGATGTCGTCGAACGGCGGCACGAGTTGCGGTGCGCACGGCGTGCCCGAGGTGAGCAGCGCGGGCGCGATCGCCACGTCGGGCGGGGTGATGTTGCAGGTGGCGATCACCGGGTCGATCGGCGGCGGTGCGGCGGCGTCGCCGCGCAGCGAAGGCGGGGTGGCCGGCGAGGAGCAGCTCGCGAGCATCGCCATCGACAGCAGCAGGGGCAGGGCGGCCGGCGTGAAGCGGGTGCACATGGGGCGTCTCCCTGTCACTTGGTGGGCAGCGGGTTGATCGGGAACAGGTGGCTGGTGCCGGTGCTGGTGGTCGACGAATGGCAGCCGAAGCAGCCCATCGACGCCGACTTGTTCGGGATCACCACCTGGTGATAGGTCTCCATCGTGGTGTTGGCCAGCAGCAGCGAGCCGCGCAGTGCCGGCGAGGTCGGGCCGGAGGGGATCGAGCCGTCGCTGGTCCACACCGCGCCCACCTGCGTGTAGTTGCCGCGCACGTCGCCCACCAGGCCGAGCATCACGTCGATGTCGAGGTTCAGCGAGATCAGCTGGCTGTTGTTGCCGGCCGAGGCCGCGGTGGGCGCATTGCCCCACGGGTTGACGCGGTAGACGTTGTTCTGGCGGATCGAGTTGCCGTTGGTCGCGACGACGTTGCCGGTGGCCGGATCGATCGTCATCTGCGGCACCAGCGCGCCGCTCTGCGACCCGCCGCTGGCCATGAAGGACCAGGTGCCGGTCGAGTTGTACGGCACCTGCACCGTGCTGCCGAAGAGAGTGTTGAAGTAGAACGAATTGTCCGGCGCGTTGTTGCGGTGCTCGAAGGTGGCCCAGACCATCTCGGGGTGGCCCTGCACCGCGCCGACGATGTGGATGCCGACCAGCGCCAGCGTCTTCGCGACCGTGGGCGACTGCTTGTTGATCGTCCACAGCGTGCTGCTCGTCTTCACGTAGTTGGGCACGGTGGCGTCGATGGTGACGTAGTCGGCCGCGTTGGGCACGGTGGCGGCATCGACCCAGGCGGTCTTCAGTTCCAGCCCGAGGGCGTTGGCATCGGGCAGCGATGTGCCCTGGCTCGATGCGTAGCTCACCACCGAGGCGAGCCCGGCTTGCGTGTTGGGGAAGGGCGCGGTCGCGGGAATCGCCTTGTTCGACACCGCGGTGTTGAACCAGGCGTAGACGTCGTTCGCGTGCACGCCGAAGTAGACCAGCGAGCCGTTCATCGACAGCACGGTGTCGCCGCCGCCGGCCTGGCCGCCGGGCTGGATGCTTTGCGGCTTGGTGCCGCGCACCGCGAAGCTGTGGCGCACGACGCCTGCCGCGTTGGGAATGTAGTGACCGCCCGAGTTGTCGAAGTTGATGTCGAAGAAGGTGGGTGACTCCAGCACGATGCCGCCGGCGGCCGGCGACGAGATCCACAGGAACATCTGGTGCGCCCACTTGTAGAAGTCGCAGGTGGTGTTCTGCTGCGGGAAGGCGACGCTGTTGGCGAAGGTGACGAGCCCGCCCTTGGCGATGCTGCCGGAGGCGAACCAGTGGCTCAGCTCCTTCGGCGAGAGCGAGCAGGCGCCGTTGGGGTATTGCAGGTTGGCCGGGAAGGCACGGACCTGGGCCTGGGCGGGGGCCAGCGTGAATGCCGCGATGGCGGCGGCGAGCAGTCGGTGGGTGATTCGCATGGGGGCTCCCTGGTGGTGGGTGCCGCCCTTGGCGGTACTGCTGGCTGTTGGGCTGGCGTGATGGGGATCAGACCAGCGAAGGGAGCTTGGGGGAATCAGCGCTGGGCTGATTTGCGATGGGTGAAAAGCCTAGGGATTCGCTGCCGCCCTGTGCCGTTGCCCCGTGCCCGCCCCGTGGAGACTGGCCGTCTTGCCGCGTCAGCCGACGAGCTGTGCGTTGGTCAGCGCGACGCCGCCGATTCCCCAGGCGCCGTCCACGGCGTGAACCACGTTGACCCAGATGCGCTCCCTGGGGTGACGCCCGCCGGACATCGAATGAATGATGTCGGTTGCCTCTTCGATGTACCCCGACTGAATCTCGCGGCTGTTGAATGCGAACGCCGGGACTTTCCATTCGACAAATGCGACGGAGGCCTCCTTCGATCCGGAGAACGTGTACTCCTGCGGCACGACGTTGATCGAACCAACGATGTTCGGCGTGACGGCCGTGTTTCCCGTCAATCCGTGCCACTTGATCATGGCGTCCGAAAGCCGGGCGAATGCCAGTCGTTCTTGGCCCTTTGGCAGAACGCCTTCGGTGAGGGTGAGGGTGAGAGGCATGGATGCTCCAAGGTGGATGGATTTGGCGGCGCATTGCACAGGTCCGCCAACCGACCGTCGAGTAACGACCGTGATTTGAACTCTACATAACGATCGTTCTTTGGTCAACTACAATCCGGTCTGCGCAATCGACGGGAATCTCGATGTCAAGGTCCGAACAGAAGGCGCAGACGCGCCAGCGCATCCTTGAGGGCGCCGGCCGCGCGTTTCGCAAAGGGGGGTACGCCGGCACCGGCGTGGATGGCCTGGCCAAGGAGGCTGGTGTCACGTCGGGCGCCTTCTACGTGCACTTCGATTCGAAGGGCGCTGCCTTCCGCGAATCGCTCAAGCATGGCATGGACGAACTGCGCGGCGGAATCCTCTACTTCCAGGCGGAGCATGGACGCCGCTGGTGGCCGGAGTTCGTGAGGTTCTACCTGAGCGTGAAGCGCCGCTGCGATTTGTCGGAGGGATGCACGCTGCAGTCGATGCCCACCGAAGTGGCACGTTCCGATCCAGAGTCGCGAACGGCCTTCGAGGTGGCATTGCGCGAAGTTGCAGAAGCCGTTGTCGACGGGCCAGCGTCGCCGCGTGCACCGAAGGACGTCGATGCGGCGTGCGCGGCCCTGGCTTCACTGGTCGGTGCCGTCACCCTCGCTCGGGCAGTCGGAAGCTCGACCTTCGCCGACCAGATTGCAGCTGCCACCGAGCTGGCATTGCTGGGGCCCGTTCGGTCAACGTAGGCTCCGCTGAGACAGCAGACATGCAGTCGCAACCGCTGAGCAGGCAATGCGCAGGCTTCTATGCGATCGATCTCGGGGCGCTCACGGGCGGCCCGCTTCGCGATGCCGTCTCCTTGGGTCGAAGCTCCCTTCCCGACGCGCGGCTGGAATGCGAGCAACACCCAGCCGGAATCCCCACCCTGGGCCTTGCCCGTCGCCACGAACTCTTCGCGTCAGCGAGCGACGCTCCCGAAGTTCGCGTCGAGCGCCAGGGCCATCGCCGGCGTCATCGCGTTGCCGTCGCCGCCGAGGCAGCCGAAGTACAACTCGCGCAGCAGCATCGAGTTGGCTGCGGCGAGTTCCTCGCGCTGAGGCCGTTGACCTGGCAACGGCTGCTCTTGAATTCGTGAATCCATGTTGATTCCTCAGACGGTGGCGAAGATGGCGGCATGCGCCAGGCGGCAGGCCAGGCCGGCGATGCCTGAACCCAGCACGACCGGAATGACGTCCAGCTTGAAGCGGAACAGCGCCACTGCCGCAGCGAGGCCGATGAGTGCCGAAGGCCACTCGAAGGGCCCGGCAAGTCCGTGGGGCCACAGCACGTGGTACGCGAAGAACACCGCCAGGTTCACGATGACGCCGACGACGGCGGCGGTGATGCCGGTCAACGGCGCCGTGAACTTCAGGTTGCCGTGTGTCGACTCGATGAACGGCGCCCCCAGCAGGATGAAGAAGAACGACGGCAAGAAGGTGAAGAAGGTCACCACGACCGCAGCCACCGCTCCCGAAAGCAGCAGCGAGTCGCCGCCGAAGATGGCACCGGTCCAGCCGCCGACAAAGCCGACGAAGGACACCACCATGATGAGCGGCCCGGGGGTCGTCTCGCCCAGCGCCAACCCGTCGATCATCTGCGTCGGCGTGAGCCAGTGGAAGGTGTCGACCGCGCCCTGGTAGACATACGGCAGCACCGCGTACGCACCCCCGAACGTCAGCAGTGCTGCCTTGGTGAAGAACCAGGCCATCTGCGTGAGCACCGCGTCCCACCCATAGGCAACGGTGAGGGCGCCGATCGCCGCGGCCCACAGTGCCACGAAGCCGACCAGCACTTTGCGAAACCGCGCCCAGGTGAACAGCGCGTGCTGGGGCGTGGGCGTGTCGTCGTCGATGAGCGCCGGGCCGAACCCCTCGGCGGCCTTGCCATGGCCACCGCCGACCTTGAACTTGTCGGGCGCGTACCTGCCGCCGACGTAGCCGACGAGACCCGCGGCCAGGACGATGACCGGAAACGGAACCCTCGCGGCAAAGATCGCAATGAACGCTGCCGCCGCGATGCCCCACAGCCAGCGATTCTTCAGCGCACGCAATCCCACCCGGTACGCGGCATGGACGACCAGCGCCGTGACGGCAGGCTTGATGCCATAGAAGAGGCCAGCGATGACCGGCACGTTGCCGAAGGCCATGTAGACCCACGACAGCGCGATGAGAATGAACAGGGACGGCAACACGAAGAGGCCGCCCGCCACGATGCCGCCCGCGGTGCGGTGCATCAACCATCCGAGGTAGGTCGCCAGCTGCTGCGCTTCGGGGCCGGGCAACAGCATGCAGTAGTTCAGCGCGTGGAGGAATCGGCTTTCCGATATCCAACGCCGTCGCTCGACGAGTTCCTCGTGCATCAGGGCGATCTGTCCGGCGGGCCCGCCGAAACTGATGAGGCCCAGCTTGAACCAGTAGGAGAAGGCCTCGGCGCGAGTCGGTGGCTCGGGCGCCTGCAGCGTGGTGGCTTCAGCGGTCATGGGGCTCCTGCATTGCTGCATGAAGGGAGTCGAACAGCGGAATCGCTGCGGCCAGCAGCGCGTCGTCGGTGTCGTGCGTGGCCTGCAGGCCCCTGACGAGCATCTCGACGCCCGCGGCCTCATCGACGGCGGTGCCGCCGATGTCGATGCAGTGGACGAGCCCGGCGAAGCGCCGAACGGCTGGATCTGCCATCAGCCCGAAACTCTCGGCGACCACCTCGAAGGTCACTTTGTCGCCCACGTGGGTGAATGTCGCACCGTCGAAGTCGTACCCGAGGGCGGTCTTCGGGCACTTCTTCGTGTTGGCCAGCCAGGTGAACGTGGGCGATCGGTCAATGAAGCGCTGCACGAGCCAGGCCGTCGCGAGGCGGTCGACCCATGGCCGCTTGCGGGTCGCCCAGGTGCGCCCCTGGTAGTCGGCGATGGAACGCGATGCAACAGCGGCCTGCGCCGACGCGGGTTCGTCGGGCGACAAGTGCAGTTCGACCTCGCGCCGCAGTGCAGTGAGGGCGTCGGTGGCCTTCTGGCTGCCGTTGCCGGCAAAGAAATCACCGGCCTGGATGGCCTGCAGCTGCTGTTCCAGCATCCGCAGGCCCCTGTGCAGCTCTGCCTCAGATGCCCTCTTGATGCTGCCGCGACCCTCCTTGATCGACTGGAGCAGCCCGGCGTAGAGGTCCGACCGGTCGAACAAGCCGCGGAACGCCTTGTCTTGTGCCTCGTCGCGGGCCGGCACCACCAGCATGTGGGCCTCGGCGCCTGCCCCGGAGATGGTCCGTTCCAGGTCCCACAGCGCCTGCGCGGTCGGCGCGTGTTCCGGAAGGATGTAGACGCCTTCGCGCAGCGTGCCGGCGCCCGTGGCCTTCAGCGCGCGCCAGACCCTGACGCGCAAAGCGCTGGGCTTGGTCGGAAGCGTCGCGGTCAGTATCAGCCAATTGATCATGAAGCAAATATCACACATGGCAATGATTGCTACAAGGGATATTTCGATGGACGTCCTGGCCCTCGCAGATGTGCTCCACTGATGCCCATGTCCATCCGCTCCGCTTTGCCCGCGCTGGCCGCAGCCCTGCTGTTCGGCGCCAGCACGCCGTTCGCCAAGGTCCTGGTCGGGGACATGCCGCCGTTGCTGCTGGCCGGACTTCTCTACCTGGGCAGCGGACTGGGGCTGGGCGTGCTCCTGCTTCTGCGGCGGGCCCGAGACGCTCATGCTGCGCAGGCGCTGCGCATCTCACGCGGGGATATGCCGTGGCTGCTGGGGGCCATCGTCTTCGGTGGCGTCGTGGGACCCACCCTGCTGATGTGGGGCCTGGGCCAGACCTCCGGCGCCACGGCGTCGCTGCTTCTGAACGTTGAAGGTGTCCTGACGGCCGTCATCGCCTGGATCGTGTTCAAGGAAAACGCCGATCGCCAGATCGTCATCGGCATGGTGGCCATCGTTGCTGGCGGTGTCTTGCTCTCATGGGCGCCGGGGGGCGGGATGCTTTCGCCTGGCGCTTTGCTCATCGTCGGCGCCTGCCTCAGCTGGGCCATCGACAACAACCTGACCCGGAAAGTGTCGACGAACGACGCGATGGTCGTGGCTTGCATCAAGGGCTTGCTAGCAGGCGCCTGCAATACCGGCCTGGCATGGGTGTCCGGGGCGACGCTGCCGGCGTGGTCGACGGTCGGCGCCAGCCTGGCGATCGGGATGCTGGGCTACGGCCTGAGTCTGACGCTGTTCGTCGTCGGACTCCGAACGCTCGGCACCGCGCGTACCGGGGCCTACTTCTCGGTAGCGCCACTGTTCGGCGTCGTCATTTCGCTGGTGCTGTGGCCGGAGCTCCCGTCCGCATCGTTCTGGGCAGCGTCAGCGCTGATGGCCGTCGGCGTCTGGCTGCATGTTCGAGAACGGCACGAGCACGAGCACACGCATGAGCCGCTCGAGCACGCGCATCCGCATCGACACGACGCGCATCACCAGCACGAGCATGACTTTCCGTGGGACGGGAGCGAGCCGCATGTGCACCCTCATCGGCATGGCGTTCTGTCGCACCGGCACGCGCACTTTCCTGACATCCACCACCGGCACGGGCATTCGCACTGAGCTCCGTGCGACGCCGGGAAGCAGCGATGCATCGGGGTTCGCACCGGACGGGGTTCACACCGAGTTGGCGGTACTGATGCGGGTGAGGACGGCCCTGCAGGCGTTCAGGTAGTGCAAGCTGGCGCGCAGGTTTGCGCCGATGCGCGCATGGTTGCTCCACATGATCCGACCGACGGGATCGAATCCGGCAACGGCCTGCGCCTGGCCCGTGCGCAGCGGGGCGGCCAGCGTCTCCACGTAGTCGGCGCGGGCACCCGCCGCGGCGGCGAGATCGGCCTCGGGCACGAAGCGCCTGAGGCGCCGTTCTGCGCGTGTCACGGCGGCTTGGGCGCTGGTCACACGGGCGGCGGTGATCCCGGCCTGCTTCGGGCTCCTGGCCGCGGCCTGTCGTCTGAGCGCCGTGGCGAGCATGCTGCGCTTGCGGTCGAGATCCTGCTGCAATCGGTCGACCTGCGTCTGTTCGTTCAGGGCGTCCGCATAGGCTTGCGTCTCGGCCTGGAAGAAGATGACCTGGTACCGCAGCACGGCCGACTCCTCAGGGGTCATGCCGATCAGCTCCGCGAAGGGACTGTCGGCCCTGGGCGTACCGTTCGCATTCATGTTCTGGTGGCCGCCATAGTGCTGGCTGAAATAGACCTGATGGGTCGTGGCGTTGACCACCAGCCGCGTGCCACCGCCGCCCTCCATGCCCATCTCGTAATAGACCTGCCCGCCGGGCAGGTTGCCCTCCTGGTTGTCGTGCGTCGGCGTGGCAGGGCGGATGTGCACGCTCGACGTCAGGTCGATCAATCGCGCCTTGAGTTCGGGGTGTACCGCGTTGGCATTCGCCAGGTCCAGTTGCTTGATCACGCGCGGATCGTGGTGGACGTTGATGACGGTGATCGCGGACAGGTTGGAGTAGCTCGACAGGGCGTAGTGGTCGGTTTCGAGTTCGTCGAGGAACGCTGCGTTGTCGTGCATCCAGGCGTGATAAGGCGCCACGCGCTGCGCCACGTCGTGGCGTTCGAGTTGCGCGGGGGGCTGCATCGCGCGACCGAACGAGGCCGCCATCGAGCGAAGCTGGGCCTGCATGCGCGGTGACCTGTCGATGAGCGCTTGCAGCCCCTGAGGGCGAGCGGTCGCCGCCGTCGGCGCTGCATCGGCCGCCGGCTTCAGTGTCTTTTCTGCACGCTGCATGCCGCGTTGTAGCGCGCCCGGCTTTGCACGGCACTCGGTAAATTGCTGATTCGTGGGGGCGGAAATGCTGAACCGGCCTCAATGACGCCATGAGGCATCAACAGGGAGGAGGTGGGACAGGTGACGAGCCTTACCCCCGGCACTGGTCGCGACAGTTAGGGCTGCTTCGTTCCCGACCTGACCCGGTTGGCCGTGCTTCCATGCGGGGAGGCCCGTCGCGGCGGATTGTAGGCGACGGGTGATGCCCTTCTCAGCGCAGCTGCAAAGAATCGTCGCCGAATTCGATGTTCAGCGGCTCGATCAGCAGCCGCTTCGGGCCGGCTTCCACCGCGCCCGCCACCATCGCCTTCACGCCTGCGGCCTCGGCCACCTCCACCGTGCGCTGCGCATCTTCCGCCTTCACGAAGATCGCAAAGCCCGCGCCCATGTTCAGCGTGCTGTAGGCCTCTTGATCGTCCTGCTTCGCATGCTGCTGGATGAACTTCAGCACCGGCGTCACCTCGGGCACGCTGTGGATGCGGTACGTGTGCGCCGCCGGGTGACGCAGCAGCTTGCGCCAGCCGTGGCCGGTGATGTTGGCGCAGTAGTGCGGCTGGATGCCGGCCTTGTACAGCGCCTCGGTCACCGGCGAATACAGCACCGTCGGCGCCAGCAGCGCCTCGCCGTAGCTCAGCCCCGGCGACACCTCGGTCAGGTAGCCCTTCGGCAGCCGCTCCACCAGCTTGCGCGCCAGGCTCAGCCCGTTCGCATGGATGCCGCTCGACGCCAGCAGCACGATCGCATCGCCCGGCGCCAGCTTGTCGCCCACCGACAGCCGCTCCTTCGGGTTGATCAGCCCGGTGCAGCTCGCCGCCAGGTCGATGCGGCCTTCGGCCACGATGCCGGCCAGCGCCGGCGTCTCGCCGCCGCCCCAGGCCACCTGGCAGGTGTCGCACGCGGCCTTCCAGCCGGCCACCAGCGCCTGCGCGCGCTGCGCGTCGGAAAACCAGTCGGAACCGCCGGCGGCCCAGTAGGCCTGCACCACCAGCGGCGTCGCGCCGACGGTGATCAGGTCGTTGATCGCCATCGCGATCGTGTCCTGCGCAATGCCGGCGTAGTAGCTCTTGCCGGTCAGTGCCTTCATCTCGTCGGCCACCAGCGCCTTCGAGCCCAGGCATTCGACGATCGATGCCAGATAGAACGGGCCGACGTCGACCACGTAGGCCGATTCGCCGCGCGAAGCCTCGACCTCGCTGAATCCGTGGGCTCCCAGGTGCGCGCCGGTCGCCTTTGCGGCGCGCTGGGCGGCCACCTTCAGCGGGTCGATCAGGTCGTAGTTGACGCCGGCCTGTTCGTAGCTGAGCGTGTCGGGGGATGCGGGGGTGGATTTCATCGGGGCGGGGGAGGTCGGTCGCGGGTCGGCAGCAAGCCGAAACCGCGATTATCGGATACCGCAGGCCCCCGTAGAATGCCCCGATGTCTTACCTCGTCCTGGCCCGCAAATACCGCCCGCGTGACTTCGAAGGCCTCGTCGGCCAGGAGCACGTCGTGCAGGCGCTGGCCAACGCGCTGACGCAGCAACGCCTGCACCACGCCTACCTGTTCACCGGCACGCGCGGTGTCGGCAAGACCACCGTCTCGCGCATCCTCGCGAAATCGCTCAACTGCACCGGCGCCGACGGGCAGGGCACCATCACCGCGCACCCCTGCGGCGTGTGCGATGCCTGCCGCGACATCGACAGCGGCCGCTTCGTCGACTACGTCGAGCTGGACGCAGCCTCCAACCGCGGCGTCGAAGAGATCTCGCAGCTGCTCGACCAGGCCGTCTACAAGCCGGTGGTCGGCCGCTTCAAGGTCTACATGATCGACGAAGTCCACATGCTGTCGAACACCGCGTTCAACGCGATGCTGAAGACGCTCGAGGAACCGCCCGACTACCTGAAGTTCGTCCTCGCGACGACCGATCCGCAGAAGGTGCCGCCGACCGTGCTGTCGCGCTGCCTGCAGTTCAACCTGCGGCCGATGGCGCCGCAGACGGTGCAGGAGCACCTCGCGACGGTGCTGAACGCCGAGCAGATCGAGGCCGAGCCCGGCGCGCTGCGCCTGCTGGCGCGCGCCGCCCGCGGCTCGATGCGCGATGCGCTGTCGCTCACCGACCAGGCCATCGCGTTCGGTGCCGGCGCGCTGCTCGAAGCCGGCGTGCGCCAGATGCTCGGCGCGGTCGATCGCAGCCATGCGGTGCGGCTGGTCGAGGCGCTGGCCGCCGGCGACGGCGCCGAGGTGGTCGCCACGGTCGACGGGCTGCGTTCGCTCGGCCTGTCGTGCAGCGGCACGCTCGAAGAGATCGCGACGCTGCTGCAGCAGATGGCGGTGCTGCAGGCGGTGCCGGGCGCCGCCGACGAGAGCGATCCCGACACGCCGGCCGTGCAGCGCCTGGCCGGGCTGCTGGCGCCCGACGAGACGCAGCTGCTGTACAGCATCGTGCTGCATGGCCGCGCCGAGCTGGGCCTGGCGCCCGACGAATACAGCGGCCTCGTGATGGTGCTGCTGCGCCTGCTGGCCTTCAAGCCGGGCGGCACGCCGGCCCCGCGCCGCGAAGCGCCGGCGATGGTCAGCGGCCGCAGCAGCGCGGCCGCGGTGCCGACGGCTGCTGCCGCGGCGCCTGTGCGGCGTCCGCCGCCGGTTGTTGCCGCGCCGCCCGCGCAGCCCGTGGCTGCACCGGCGGTCCCGTCTGCCGTTGCAAGGCCGCCTGCCGCGGCAGCGCCGGTGCAGGCACGCCCGGCAGCGCGTCCCGAGGTTCGAGACAGCGAGCCGCCGCCGTGGCTCGACGTGCCCTTCGACGACGAACCCGCCGGTTCGTCGGCCCCGATGCCCGAGCCCGACGACGAGCCGCGTGCGCGCAGCGCGCCGTCCGCGCCCGTTCCGGTGCCGATGGCCGCGTCGCCGGTACCGAGCTTCGACCGCACGCCGCTCGGCGACCGCTGGAACGACACCGTCGTGCAGATGGTGCAGGCCAACGCCATCGGCGCGCTGGTTCGCGAACTCGCGCTGCAAGGCCAGTGCATCGCGGTCGACGAGCAGGGCGCCGAGCAGGTCTGGCGCCTGCGCGTCGAGCGCGAGACGCTGCGCGCCGACGTGCAGCGCAACAAGCTGCAGGCCGCGTTGGCCACGCAGCTCGGCCGGCCGGTGCGCATCGAGGTCGAACCCGGCGTGCCGACCGATTCGCCGGCCCTGCGCGCCGCCGCCGAGCGCGCGCGCCGCCAGGCCGAGGCCGAACAGATCATCCACAACGACCCGCTGGTGCAGGCCCTGATGCAGCAGTTCAAGACGGCGCGCATCGTGCCCGGCTCGGTCAAACCCCACTGAAACACGAGGACCCCACACCATGATGAAGAACCAACTCGCCGGTCTGATGAAGCAGGCCCAGGCGATGCAGGACAACCTGAAGAAGGCGCAGGACGAGCTCGCGCACATCGAGGTCGAAGGCCAGTCCGGCGCCGGCCTGGTGAAGGTCACGATGACCTGCAAGCACGACGTGAAGCGCGTCGCGATCGACCCGAGCCTGCTGGCCGACGACAAGGACATGCTCGAAGACCTGGTCGCCGCCGCCTTCAACGACGGCATCCGCCGCGCCGAAGAGGTGTCGGCCGAGAAGATGGGCAAGCTGACCGCCGGCATGCCGCTGCCGCCGGGCATGAAGTTCCCGTTCTGACCCGTGGCCGAACCTGCACTCGACGGACTGATCGAAGCGCTGCGCCGGTTGCCCGGCGTCGGGCAGAAGTCCGCGCAGCGCATGGCCTTCCACCTGCTGCAGCACGACCGCGATGGCGCGGCGCGCATCGCGGCATCGCTGCAACGGGCGATGGCGAACGTGCGTCACTGCGAGCGCTGCCACACCTTCACCGAAGGCCCGATCTGCAGCACCTGCGCCGATGAGCGGCGCGACGCGCGGCTGCTGTGCGTGGTCGAGACGCCGGCCGACCAGGCGGCGCTCGAGCGCACCGGCAGCTACAAGGGGCTGTACTTCGTGCTGATGGGGCGGCTGAGCCCGCTCGACGGCGTCGGTGCGCGCGACATCGGCCTCGCGCAGTTGATCGAGCGCGCGGGCGATGGGTCGGTCGAGGAAGTGATCGTCGCGACCAACTTCACCGCCGAAGGCGAAGCCACCGCGCACGTGATCGGCGAGACGCTCAAGTCACGCGGATTGCGCGTGACGCGGCTGGCACGAGGCGTGCCGATCGGCAGCGAACTCGAATACGTCGACCTGGGCACGATCGCGCATGCGCTGAGCGATCGGCGATAAGGGCTGCGGGTCAGCGCTTCGCGACCCGCGAGCTCCGCTTCGCCGCCGGCCGGTGCGCCTTCGACGCGGTGCGCACCCCCGGCTTGCGCGCCGTCGTCGACTTGCTCGCGACGAACACGTACACCGTCTGCCCCGGCTTGAAGTTCGCGCCGACGGTCGTCTTGTTCCACAGCGCGACCTGCGCCGCGCTCACGCGGTAGCGCTGCGCGACCGTCGCCACGCTCTCGCGCTTGCCGGCCTTCAGCGCCATGCGGCGCAACGGCGGCGATTCGGACACCAGCGACATCATCGCGTTGTCGGCCAGGTGCTCCGACACATCGGTCAGCCGGCTTTCGGCGCGCGGCACCAGCAGCGTCGACCCGGCCCGCACCAGCATGCGCGGCGGGATGTTGTTGACCTCGCGCAGCTGCGCCTCGGTCATGCCGACCTGCCTGGCCGCATCGGCCGGACGCAGCGTGCGCGGCGCGACCCAGGCCGTCCAGGTGGCCAGCGGGCCGCGGTGCTCGCCGATGCTGCGCACGAACTGCGCCGCGTTGTCGTACGGCAGCAGCAGCTGCGGCGTGCCGGCCGCCAGGATCACCGGGCGGTTCATCTGCGGGTTCAGCGTCTGGAACTCGTCGTGCGACACGCCGGCCAGCCGCACCGCCAGCGCGACGTCGATGTCGCGCTCGATCGGCACGCTGAGGAAGTACGGGTGGTTGTCCAGCGACGGCAGCGTCAGCAGGTACTCCTCGGGGTGCAGCACGATGTTCTTCACCGCCTGCAGCTTGGGCACGTAGTACGCCGTCTCGTTCGGCATCTTCAGGCTGAGGTAGTCGGTCGGCTTGCCGGCGCGCCGGTTGCGCGCAATGGCGCGCTGCACGTTGCCCTCGCCCCAGTTGTACGCGGCGAGCGCGAGGTGCCAGTCGCCGAACATGTCGTGCAGCCGGGCCAGGTAGTCGAGCGCGGCGCGCGTCGAATCGAGCACCGAGCGGCGGTCGTCGCGGAACACGTTCTGCTTCAGCGAGAAGGTGTTGCCGGTGGCCGGCATGAACTGCCACATGCCCGAGGCCTTGGCCGATGACACCGCCTGCGGGTTGAACGCGCTCTCGACGAAAGGCAGCAGCGCCAGCTCGGTCGGCATGCCGCGGCGCTCGACCTCTTCGACGATGTGGAACAGGTAGCGGCTGCCGCGCTCGGTCATGCGCTGCACGTAGTCGGGCCGCGACGCATACCAGCGCTCGGCGGTGCGCACCTGGTCGGTGTCGAGGTCGGGCATCGCGTAGCCGTGGCGCAGCCGCGCCCACAGGTCGATGGTCGCGGTGGGCGCGTCCAGGTCGACCTTCTCTTCGGGGCGCAGCGGATCGATCGGCGGCGCGACGGCCGGGCCTTCGGCAACCGCGCTGTCCGGGGCCGAGGCGGCCGATGCCGCGGCGGCCGGCGCGCTGGCCGCGGCCGCGGCCGACGCCTCGGGGGCCGAAGCCGCCGAGGCCGCGCCGGCCACGCCGCCATCGGTGGTGGTCGCGCAGGCAGCCAGCAGGGTCAGCACGGCGAACAGGCCGAGGCCGCAGCCTCGTCGCACGGTGTGGGTCAAGGACAAGGACAGCGTCGAACTCAGGTCAATCATCAGAAGTTGTTTTTCCAGTGGCGCAGCGCAGCCAGCACGTCGACTTCGTCGTCGGGCCGGGCGCCGTGGGTGGCGGCGGCAGCGGCCACCTCGGGTTGCGCACAGCGCATGAAGGGATTGATGCGGCGCTCCTGCGCGATCGAACTCGGCAGCGTGGCGCGGCCGTCGGCGCGCATCGATTCGCAGCGCGCGGTGTAGTCGAGCAGGTCGGCGTTGTGCGGCTCGACGGCCCGCGCGAACTTCAGGTTCGACAGCGTGTACTCGTGCGCGCAGCACACCCGCGTGTCGCCGGGCAGCGCGGCCAGGCGCGACAGCGAACGGTGCATCTGCGCCGGCGTGCCCTCGAAGAGCCGCCCGCAGCCGCCGGAGAAGAGGGTGTCGCCGCAGAACAGGATCGGCGCATCGCCGTCGCGTGCCGGGCCGAAGTATGCGATGTGGCCGGCGGTGTGGCCCGGCACGTCGATCACGTCGAAGCGCTGGCCGAGCCAGTCGACGGCATCGCCATCGTGCAACGGGGTGAACGGGGTCGGGATCTTCTCGCGCGCCGGTCCGTAGACGGGACCTTGCAGCCGGGGCCGCAGCGCATCGACGCCGCCGACGTGGTCGCCATGGTGATGGGTCACTAGAATCGCCGACAGCTTCAGGCCCTGTGCGTCCAGCGCTCGCTCCACCGGTGCCGATTCCCCCGGATCGACGACGAGAGCCTGCCGGCCGTCGTGAAGCATCCAGATGTAGTTATCGGCGAAGGCTGGCAGGGCAAGCAGTTTCATGACACAAGTCGGCGGGATTATAGGTTTGGCACAGTGGCTGGAGAGCCCCCCGGGGCGCTACCTGCTGGCCTGGGAACAGGCCCAGACGGATCGAAGCGTGGCCGATGTGTTCGGATTTCACGCTTTGCAGCTCGGCATGACCGAACTCGACGGCCTGCGTGCCAACCGCATGCCGCACCGCTGGCTCGCCCTCGACGCGTACGGCGTGGACGCGCCAAGGCCGGTGGTGGAGGGCGATCCGGCCGCAGAAGTTCCCGCCGATCGCGTGGCCGTGGTGCTGCGCTGCGATTTCGATGCGCTGCCGTTCGATTCGCAAAGCCTCGACCTGGTCGTGCTGCCGCACACGCTGGAACTCGCCCGCGATCCGCACCTGGCGCTCGGCGAGGTCGAGCGCGTGCTGCGGCCCGAAGGGCGCATCGTGATCCTCGGCTTCAACCCGACCAGCCTGTGGGGGCTGCGCCAGCGGCTCGGCCGCCTGCTTCGCTACATCGGCTTCTCGCGCAACAAGCCGCTTTTCCTGCCGAGCGCCGGCGAGTTCCTCGGGTACTGGCGGCTGCGCGACTGGCTGCGGCTGTTGAGCTTCGAGGTGCAGGGCGGACGCTTCGGCTGTTATCGTCCGCCCCTCAAGACCGATGCGTGGCTGGCGCGCTATGGCTGGATCGAACGCATCGGCGAACGCTGGTGGCCGGTGCTCGGCAGCGTCTACCTGCTGGTGGCGGTGAAGCGCGTGCGCGGCATGCGGCTGGTCGGCCTGATCCGGCAGCAGCGCACCGCGGGCCAGCGCGCCGCGACGGTCGCGAGCCACCGTGCGCACCAGCAAGCCCAGCAGGGCGCCCATTCTTCTTCCGAGACCCCATGACCGACGCCTCTCCCGCCGCACCCGCCGACTCACCGCAGATCAAGCGCCCGCAGGTCCTCATCTACACCGACGGTGCCTGCAAGGGCAACCCCGGCCCCGGCGGCTGGGGCGCGTGGCTGCGCACCGGCGAGCACGAGAAGGAGATGTTCGGCGGCGAGCGCCAGACCACCAACAACCGCATGGAGCTGACGGCGGTGATCGAGGCGCTGGCGTCGTTGAAGCGCACCTGCGACGTGATCCTCTACACCGACAGCGAGTACGTGCGCAAAGGCATCACCGAGTGGATCCACGGCTGGAAGACGCGCGGCTGGAAGACCGCCGACAAGAAGCCGGTGAAGAACGCCGAGCTGTGGCAACGGCTCGACGGGCTGCGCAACCTGCACCACGTCGACTGGCGCTGGGTGAAGGGCCACGCGGGCGACCCGGGCAACGAGCGGGCGGATCAGCTCGCGAACAAGGGCGTCGAGAGCGTGAGGTGAGGTCCCGGATGCCAATCCGGGGGGCGTTCACACCAATCCGTCGAACGGCATGATCTCGACGACGCTGCCCGCCGGCACATCCCCTTGCTCGTGCGCCAGCACCACCAGCCCGTTCGCCTCGCTCATGCTGCGCAGCACGCCCGAGCCCTGCGAACCGGTGATCGCGACCTGCCACGTGCCGTCGGCCGCGCGCGACACGATGCCGCGCTGGTACTCGGTGCGCCCCGGCCGCTTGCGGATCGCCGCCGTGCAGCGCGCCTGCAGCATCGGCAGCGGCCGGACGGTGGCGCCCGACATCGCGAGCAGCGCGTCGCGCACGAAGGCGTAGAAGCCGATCATCACCGCGACCGGGTTGCCCGGCAGCCCGAACAGCACCGCCTCGCGGCCCTGGCTCGCGATGCGGCCCACCGCCATCGGCCGGCCCGGCCGCATCGCGATGCGCCAGAACAGCACCTCCCCGAGCCGCGCCATCACCGCGCGCGTGTGGTCGGCCTCGCCGACGCTGACGCCGCCGGAGGTGATCACCACGTCGGCGTTCTCGACCGCATGCCGCAACGCGGCCTCGAGCGCCGCAGGCTCGTCGCGCACGATGCCCAGGTCGAGCACCTCGACGCCGAGCCGCTGCAGCATGCCCCACAGCGTGTAGCGGTTGCTGTCGTAGACGCAGCCTTCGTCGAGCGCCTCGCCGACCGAGCGCAGCTCGTTGCCGGTGGAGAAGAAGGCCACGCGCGGGCGGCGCCGCACCGGCAGCTCGCCGCGGCCGAGCGACGCGACCAGGCCCAGGTCGGCCGGCCGCAGCGCGCGGCCGGCGTGCAGCGCGATGCTGCCGCGCGCCAGGTCTTCGCCGGCCAGCCGCCGGTTCGCGCCCGGCTTCACCGCGTCGGCCGGAACGGTGATGCGGTTGCCGTCGCGCTGCACCAGTTCTTGCGGCACGACGGTGTCGAGCCCGGGCGGCATCACCGCGCCGGTCATGATGCGGGCGCAGTGGCCGGCGTTGATGTCGTGCCCGACGAGCTGGCCCGCCAGGCCGATGCCGGCCACCGTCAGCACGGTGGCTTCGCCGGGCCGCAACTCGTCGCCGCGGAACGCATAGCCGTCCATCGCCGCGTTGTCCTGCGGCGGCACGGCGATCGTCGAGACGATGTCCTGCGCCAGCACGCGGCCCAGGCTCGAGCGCAGCGACAGGTGCTCCACCGCCTGCACGTGCGGCAGCATGCGCGCGATGAAGTCGCGCGCGACGTCGACCGGCAGGTCGTCGGCGTCGTAGCCTGGCAGCCCGAGGGCGAGGTCGTTCAGGGTCGGCATGGGGAGGGTCGTCAGCGCGGCGCCGTCGAGGTCGGCAGCGTCAGCGCCAGCGACATCAGGTCCTTGTCGTGGTAGACGCCGTCGACCTTGATGGCGCGCTTCAGTGTGCCGTAGCGCTCGAAGCCGGCGCCTTCGTAGAGCCGCACCGCGCGCCGGTTGCTCGACGTGACCGACAGCGTCAGCAGCTCGATGCCGTCGGCCGCCTGCGCCTGCTCGATGCACGCTGCCAGCAGCGCGCGGCCGATGCCGCGGCCGGCGGCCTGCGCCTGCACCATCATCCCGACGACGTGGCCGATGTGGCGCACCTTGCTGCGGCTCTCGCGCTCGCAGGTGAGGGCGCCCAGCAGCTCGCCGTCGTCCCAGGCGCCGAGCGTGAACTGCCCGCCGCCGACGTGGCCCAGCCCGAGTCGCGGCAGGTAGACCTCGGCCGGCTTGCGCGATTCGGTGAGCGCGTCGGACGTGAAGGCGTCGGGGAAGGCGTGCAGCATGCCGTCGCGCAAGGCCTTGTAGGCAGGCAGGTCGGCGACGCCGAGCGCACGGATCACCAGCAGCTCAGGGGCCGCGCGGCGTGCGGAGTCGGTCAAGGTCATCGAGGGTGTTGGCATTGGCGAAGGCCCCGGGTTCATCGAACACCGCCTCCGCGAGGCGGTGCTGTGCAGCCCAGGTGTGCACCCGGCGTTGGCCGGACTGCATGAACTCCCGCAGGCTGTTGGCAAGGCCGACCCGGATCAGGCAGAAGGTCGGCTCGGGCTGAAGGCTATCACCGTCGCGGCTCACCGCCATCGCGATCTCGGCATCGGCGGCGGTCATCGCGTCGGACAGGCGCACCACCAGGTCGAGCGGGAAGTGCGGGGTGTCGCACGGCACGCTGACCAGCAGCGGTGTCTCGCAATGCTGCAGGCCGGCCAGCATGCCGGCCAGCGGCCCGGCGTACTCGGGCAGCGCAGCGGGCAGGGCATCGGGCCAGACCGGCACGCCGAGCTGGCGATAGTCGTCGAGGTGGCGGTTCGCGCTGAGCATCGTGCGGCCGACCTGCGGCGCGAGCCGCTGCAGTGCATGCTGCGCGAGCGTGGCGCCGGCGAAGGCCTGCAGGCCCTTGTCCACCCCCCCCATGCGGCGACCTTGCCCGCCGGCCAGCACCAGCCCGGTGATCAGCGCCGGGTTCATCCGCCGATGTAGTGCATCTCGACGCGGCGCCCGGCCGGCGCGGACGACGGCTGCGCGCCGGCTTCGCTGCGCAGTTCGGAATAGCGGTCGGCGCGGCGGTTCCACACGCCGCCGATCGCCGCCGAGATCTCGGCATCGCTGCGGCCCTCGCGCAGCAGTGCGCGCAGGTCGTGGCCGCGGTTCGCGAACAGGCACAGGTAGAGCTTGCCCTCGGTCGACAGCCGCGCGCGGTTGCAGTCGCTGCAGAAGGCCTGCGTCACGCTCGAGATCACGCCGATCTCGCCGCCGCCGTCGGCATAGCGCCAGCGTTGCGCGGTCTCGCCCGTCTGCTGCGCATCGAGCGGCTGCAGCGGGAAGGCCGCGCCGACGCGCGCGACGACCTCGGCCGACGGCAGCACCTCGTCCATGCGCCAGCCGTTGGTGGCGCCGACGTCCATGTACTCGATGAAGCGCAGCACCACGCCGGTGTGCCGGAAGTGCCGCGCCATCGCGACGATCTGGTCGTCGTTGGTGCCGCGCTTGACCACCATGTTGACCTTGATCGGGCCGAGCCCGACGCGCTGCGCGGCATCGATGCCGGCCAGCACGTCGGCGACCGGGAAATCGGCGTCGTTCATGCGGCGGAACACCGAGTCGTCGAGCGCGTCGAGGCTGACGGTGATGCGCTGCAGCCCGGCATCCTTCAGCGCCTGCGCCTTGCGGGCGAGCACCGAGCCGTTGGTGGTCAGCGTCAGGTCGAGCGGGGTGCCGTCGACGGTGCGCAACGCGGCCAGCATCCCGACCAGGCGCTCCAGGTTCTTGCGCAGCAGCGGCTCGCCGCCGGTCAGGCGGATCTTGTGCGTGCCGTGCGCGACGAACACGCCGGCCAGCCGCGCGATCTCCTCGAAGCTCAGCAGCGAGCTGTGCGGCAGGAACTCGTAGTGCTTGTCGAAGACTTCCTTCGGCATGCAGTAGCTGCAGCGGAAGTTGCAGCGGTCGGTCACCGAGATGCGCAGGTCGCGCAGCGGTCGGCCGAGCGTGTCGGCCAGCAGGCCGGTCGGGGCCGTCGAATGCTGGGGCACCACCGGTACGCTGGACGCGTAGCGGAGGTCTGCCAGCGGGATCACTTTGTCGGCCATGGGCGGATTGTGCCCGGCCGGTATTTGTCGGATGGGCGTGGGGCGATTCGACCGCGCGTTCTGTTGATTCAGGCCTTGACGGCTTTCGCAGCGGGCTTGCGGCGGGTCTTGTGCGCGGCCTTGCGCGTCGCCGGCGGGCTGGCCGGCTTCATCACCTCGGGCACCGCGGCGGCGAGCGGTGCTGCCGCGGTGGTGGCGGCCGTCGCGACGTTGTCGACGACGGCGGTCACCGCGCGGCCGTCGGACAGCGATTCGACGGCGGTCGCTGCCGCGTCGACGGAAGCGGCCGCCGGTGCCTCGGCCTGCTCGGCCCGGCGGGCGCCGGTGAAGCGCTTGGCCCAGTAGGCGAAGCGCATGTCCTCGACCCGCACCTCGCCGCCGGGCTTCGGCGCATGGATGAACTTGCCTTCGCCGATGTAGATGCCGACGTGCGAGAAGGTGCGGCGCAGCGTGTTGAAGAACACCAGGTCGCCGGGCTTCAGATCATCGCGCTTGACGGCGAGCAGGCCCTTGGCCCGCGCCTGCTCGTCGGCTCGGCGCGGGAGCACCAGGCCCAGGCTGCTCTCGAAGATGTGGCGGGTGAAGCCGCTGCAGTCGAAGCCGGAATCGGCATCGTTGCCGCCGCGGCGGTAGCGCACGCCCAGGAAGTTCATCGCGGTCAGCACCATGTCGGACGCCTTCTGGCGGACGTGCTGCGTGAAGCTTTCGGGGGCGGCTGCGGGGGGAGTCGCGACGGGCGCTGCGGTGGCCGCAGCCGTCGGTTCGGCGGGCGGCGCTGCGGCTGGCGTGCTGGCGGCACCGCCCGGGGCGATCAGGCCCTTGTCGCTCAGCAGGCGGGTGATCTGGTCGGTGTCGGCCCAGGCGCTGCCGCTCGCGGCGGCCAGGGCCACCAGCGAAGCGCGCACGAAAAAGGAGACGGCCAACCGCAACATGGCGCGCAGCATAAAAGAGTCACCGGGCAGCGTCAACGCCAAAAGTCCTTTCAAAACCGGCACTTAGCACGTTCTTTTCAGGCTTTTCCTGGGTTGTTGCGGAGGTGTTTCTGTGGTGTAACCGAGGTATGGCTTCCTACCGAGATTTTCATGCGCGCTCGCTGGCCGACCGCGACGGCTTCTGGTCCGATCAGGCGGCCTTGATCGACTGGGAGCGGCCGTTCGAGCAGGTCTGCGATGCCAGTCACCCGCCGTTCGCGCGCTGGTTCGTCGGCGGACGGACCAACCTGTGCCACAACGCGGTCGACCGCCACCTGGCCGCGCGCGCCGACGAGCACGCGCTGATCTACGTCTCGAGCGAGACCGGCGACGAGCGGCGCTACAGCTTCCGCGAACTGCATGCCGAGGTGCAGCGCATGGCGGCGATCCTGCTGTCGCTCGGCGTGAAGCAGGGCGACCGCGTGCTGGTCTACCTGCCGATGATTCCGGAGGCGGCGTTCGCGATGCTGGCCTGCGCCCGCATCGGCGCGATCCATTCGGTGGTGTTCGGCGGCTTTGCCAGCGCGAGCCTGGCCAGCCGCATCGACGATGCGCAGCCGGCCTTGATCGTCAGCGCCGATGCCGGCAGCCGCGGCGGCAAGGTCATCGCGTACAAGCCGTTGCTCGACGAGGCGATGCGGCTGGCCGATCACAAGACGCCGCGCACGCTGATGATCGACCGCGGGCTCGCGCCGATGCAACTCGACACGCAGCGCGATGCGTCGTACGAAGCGCTGCGGGCCGAGCATTTCGACGCGGCCGTGCCCTGCACCTGGGTCGAGTCCACGCAGCCGAGCTATACGCTGTACACCAGCGGCACCACCGGCCGGCCCAAGGGCGTGCAGCGCGACACCGGCGGCTACGCGGTGGCCTTGGCCGCGAGCATGAAGCACATCTTCGAGGGGCGCGCCGGCGAGACCTTCTTCTGCACCAGCGACATCGGCTGGGTGGTCGGCCACAGCTACATCGTCTACGGGCCGTTGATCGCCGGGATGGCGACGCTGATGTACGAGGGGCTGCCGGTGCGACCGGACGCGGCGGTGTGGTGGCGCCTGGTCGAGACCTGCCGCGTCAGCGTGATGTTCAGTTCGCCGACCGCGGTGCGGGTGCTGAAGAAGCACGATGCCGCATTGCTGAAGCGGCACGACCTGTCGAGCCTGCGCGCGCTGTTCCTGGCCGGCGAGCCGCTCGACGAGCCGACCGCGCACTGGATCGCCGACGGCATCGGCAAGCCGGTCATCGACAACTACTGGCAGACGGAGACCGGCTGGCCGATCCTGACGATCGCGAACGGCGTGGAGCGGGCGTCGGGGCGCTTCGGCAGCCCGGGCGTCGCGATGTACGGCTACGACGTGCGGCTGGTCGACGAGCTGAGCGGGGAAGAGCTGACGCAGCCGAACCGGAAGGGCGTGCTGGTCATCGAGGGGCCGCTGCCGCCCGGCTGCATGCAGACGGTGTGGCGCGACGATGCGCGCTTCGTCGAGACCTACTGGAAGACGATTCCCGGGCGCATGGTCTACAGCACCTTCGACTGGGGCGTGCGCGACGAGGACGGCTACTACTTCATCCTCGGCCGGACCGACGACGTGATCAACGTGGCCGGGCACCGGCTGGGCACGCGCGAGATCGAGGAGAGCATCAGCAGCCACCCGGCGGTGGCCGAGGTGGCGGTGGTGGGCGTGGCCGACGCGCTGAAGGGCCAGGCGGCCATGGCCTTCGTCGTGCTGCGCGATGCGGGCTTGGCGGGCGACGAAGCCGGGCGGCTGCGGCTCGAGGGCGAGGTGATGAAGACGGTCGAGCAGGGGCTCGGCGCGATCGCGCGGCCGTCGCGCGTGCACGTCGTCAACGCGCTGCCGAAGACACGCTCCGGCAAGCTGCTGCGCCGCGCGATCCAGGCCGTCTGCGAGCACCGCGACCCGGGCGACCTGACGACGATCGAGGACCCGACCGCGCTGCAGCAGATCCGCGAGCGCGTGGATGTCCGTTCGCACTGAGCCTGTCGAAGGGCCCGCTCCCAGGGAGCCAGGGCTTCGACAGGCTCAGCCCGAACGGAGCGTCAGAGCACTTCCGACGCGAAATCGGCCAGCCGCGAACGTTCCCCGCGCGCCAGCGTCACGTGTCCCGAATGCGGCCAGCCCTTGAACCGGTCGACCGCGAAGGTGAGCCCGGAGCTGCCTTCGGTCAGGTACGGCGTGTCGATCTGCGCCAGGTTGCCCAGGCACACGATCTTCGTGCCGGGGCCGGCGCGGGTGATCAGCGTCTTCATCTGCTTGGGCGTCAGGTTCTGCGCCTCGTCGATGATGACGAACTTGTTCAGGAAGGTGCGCCCGCGCATGAAGTTCAGGCTCTTGATCTTGATCTTGCTGCGCACCAGGTCGTTGGTGGCCGCACGGCCCCATTCGCCGGCCGCACCGTCGGTCTTCGACAGCACCTCGAGGTTGTCGTCGAGCGCGCCCATCCACGGCGACATCTTTTCTTCCTCGGTGCCCGGCAGGAAGCCGATGTCCTCGCCCACCGGCACCGTCACGCGGGTCACGATGATCTCGGTGTAGCGGCGGTCGTCCATCACCTGCGACAGCCCGGCCGCCAGCGTCATCAGCGTCTTGCCGGTGCCGGCCGTGCCGGTCAGCGTGATGAAGTCGCAGTCGGGGTCCATCAGCAGGTTCAGCGCGAAGTTCTGCTCGCGGTTGCGCGCGGTGACGCCCCACACCGCATTCTTCTGGTGGGTGTATTCGCGCAGCGTGCGCAGTACCGCGGTCTTGCCGGTGATCTCGGTGACCTTGGCGTACAGCGGCGCGGCACCCGGGGCTTCGAGGTAGACGAACTGGTTGACGAGCAGCGCCGGCACCATCGGCCCGCTGATGCGGTAGTAGGTGAGGCCGCCCTGGTTCCAGCTCTCCATGGTCTTGCCATGGCGGTCCCAGAAATCGGCCGGCAGCGCCAGCACGCCGGTGTAGAGCAGGTCGCCGTCTTCGAGCGTCTTGTCGTTGGTGTAGTCCTCGGCGGCCAGGCCCAGCGCACGCGCCTTGATGCGCATGTTGATGTCCTTGGACACCAGCACCACCTCGCGGCCTTGCTGCTGGTCGCGCAGCGCCTGCACGACGCCCAGGATCTGGTTGTCGGCCTTGCCCTGCGGCAGCCCCTGCGGCAGCGTCACGTTGACCAGCGTGGTCTGGAAGAACAGCTTGCCGCCGGCCTCGCGGTGGCCGGTGCCCGCCAGCGGCAGGCCTTCGGCCATGTCGCGGCCGGGCTGGTCGGACAGGCCGCCGGCCAGCGCGTCGAGGTCGCGGCTCACCTGGCGTGCGTTGCGGGCGACTTCGGACATGCCTTTCTTGTGATCGTCGAGCTCTTCGAGCGTGATCATCGGCAGGTAGACGTCGTGTTCCTCGAAGCGGAACAGGCATGTCGGGTCGTGCATCAGCACGTTGGTATCGAGCACGAACAGCTTGGCCGGGCCGGTGCCGCGCGGCTTGCGCAGCTTCGGCTCGGGGGTCGGGCGGCGTGCCGCGGTGGCGACCGGTGCCGGGGCCGACGGCGGCATCACCGGCGCGATGGGCTTGGCCTTGGCCGTGACCACCGGCGCGGCTTCGCGCGGGGCATCGAACAGGTCGAGGACCGCCGGTGAAGCGGGGTCCTCGCTGCGTTTGTTCTGCGTGCGTTTGCCGGGTTTGGGAGCGGCCTGCGATTCGAAATCGGCGGGGGTGAGGAGGGCGGCGCGTTTGGCAGGCGGCTTGGGCAGTGGCATGGGTGTGTGTCAGGTGGGCTTGGAGGTCAGGTGGGGGAGGCGAGGGCAACAAAAAAGCCGCGCGGTTGCCCGAGCGGCTTGATGATGACTGGCTGTCTGAATTCACAACTCACAGGCATGACTCATTATGCACATCCACGACGACACCTCAACAAAACTCCCGCCGTCGTGGATTTCGCGGATC
Organism: Rhizobacter sp. SG703; assembly: GCF_012275445.1. Classification (GTDB taxonomy): domain Bacteria; phylum Pseudomonadota; class Gammaproteobacteria; order Burkholderiales; family Burkholderiaceae_C; genus Rhizobacter. The sequence continues at coordinate 202,589 of NZ_JAAZQK010000009.1, forward strand.
AGCCCGACTTCTTCAGGCCCTTGACCGCTTTCAGCACTTCGTCGACGTGGCCGGCGACCTTGAGGCCGCGCCATTCGACCCGCAGCACGCCTTCGGCGTCGATCAGGAAGGTGCTGCGCTCGATGCCCTTGACCTTCTTGCCGTACATGATCTTGTTCTTGACGACGCCGAACATGTGGCACAACTTCTCTTCGGTGTCGGCGATCAGCTCGAACGGCAGTTCGAGGTTCTGCTTGAACTTGTCGTGCGAACTCATGTTGTCGCGCGAGACGCCAAAAACCACCGCACCGGCCTTGACGAAATCCTTGTGCCGATCGCGAAACTGCATGGCCTCGGTGGTACAACCGGGCGTATTGTCCTTCGGGTAGAAGTAGAGAACGACGATCTGCCCCGCGAAGGCGGCGGGCGTGAACTTCACGCCACCGGTTGCGAGCGCTTCAAATTCCGGGAGGGGTTTGTTGAGGGCTGGCGTCATGAAGAATTCTGGGGAGTTGCGCCGCGGGAGGCGTAGCCGTTGATTATAAGGCCACGGCCATTGCGGTCCGGCGCGCCATCAACCGCCCAGCAGCAGGCCGACCACCGCGCGGCGCCCTTCCGAGACCAGCACGTTGTAGGTGCGACAGGCCGCCGCGGTGTCCATCGTTTCGATGCCGATGCGCTGGTCGATCAACGGGCGCAGCAGCGCCGGCGACGGGAAGCGGATGCGGTCCCCGCTGCCGAAGATCACCAACTCGGGCGACAGCGCCGCGATCGCACTGAAATGCTCGGCCGTCAGGTCTTCGAAGCGCTCGACACGCCATGGCACGACCTCGCCCTGCCACGGCACGACGATGCTCTGGCGATGCACGATGCCGTTGATCGAGACGGCGCCGGGGATCAGTCCGGAAACGGCGTTGACGCCTTCGATGCGGTCGGGCTGGAGTTTCATGGGTGCTGGAGGTGTCGGATGCGGGCGGCAGGACCGGTGAATTCTTCCATACCGCGCCCCCACCATCTGAAAACGAGATGTCGGCATATCCAACATAGATGGTGCAACCCCGGGCTTTTCGTTACCAACGGATCGTCACTCACGAATCGCCAGTGGAAGGGTTTCACATGTCGTCGAGCCTGCATGACGGGTTTGCAAGCCTGGTGCGCGCGGTGCACCGGCACCTCGACCTGACGATGCCGGTCGGCTGGACGGTCGAGGAAGGAAGGGCTGCACGCTCCGACATCGAAGTCGAAGGCGTCGCTTTTTCATTGCGCTACGACCCGCTGGTCGACCCGCGCCGCATGCGGATGCAGTGCGACCTCGGGCCGGTCGAAGCACCGCCCGTTCCCAGGCTGGAGGACCTGCTCAGGCGGATGCTGGAACTCAACTTCGTGCTGATGCTGCAGCAGCGCGGCACGACCCTCGGGATCGATCCGGATTCCGGTCGTGCCGTGTGCGTCATCGATGGCGATCTGGGAGCCGTCAAGGCCGACGCGCTCGTGTGCTCCCTGAGAGCCGCCGCCGAACTCGCGCTGCATTGGCGGCGCCACGGGTTGCTGGACGACAGTGTCCGGGACGGCGTCGGAACGCAGGAGGCGACGCATGCCGGTCTGCATTGTCACCAGCGCATCTGAGCGACGAAGGCCGCCATGCAGACACCAAGCGGAACTGCCCCTCGGGGGGGCCGGGCAGTCTCTCCTCTCGCGTCCTTCGGCTCTGCATTCAAGGAGCGGGCGGTCGACAACGCCAACTTGTCCGGCCGCTTGGAGAAAGAGGCCGAGCATTGGGGCCGCCTCCTCACCTTGATGGAAGGGCGGCGTGGATGCGATTCGACGCGTAGCGGCACGAAAGAAGCCGCCAAGGCCCGTGGCGTGCCCGAACCCTCGCAGACGCCGGGAGAGGCGCTGGTGCAGCGCCTGACGGATCTCTCGGGCAGCGGCATCAACTTCTCGAAAGGCTCGGGCAGAAGAAGCGTCAAGCGTGCCGTGTGCGAGGTGCTGGCGGCCGTTGCGGGACGCGACCAGAAAGAAGTGCTTGCCGAATTGCACCTGGCGGTGAAGGCCGTGCTCAAGGGCCAGCGCGATCTGAAGCTTCGTGGCGCGTTGGATTTTGCAAAAGAACATCTCGACGCGCTGGGCGTGCGCGACATGATGCCGGCGGGCTGCAGCACGAATCGTGCGCATGTGCTCAGCCAGGTCCGGTCGGAGCGATCGTACGGCGAGGGCAGGCGGCTCGGCCTCGGCCTGCTGACCCACGCGGCCTGCTGCGCGATGGAAGGACGCGGCGAGGAGTTGCGCACGGCGCTGAAGGCGCTCGCCGGGCTGTTCGATGAAAACAGGATGCCGACGGAATCGCTGGGCATGCTGTCGATCCAACTGCTGGTGCAGTGCCAGGTCGTGTCCCTCGCAAGCGGCAACGAGCTGTCGCCGGCCATCGTCCGGTCCGTGGCGTCTCTGCTGAAGCAATTCCGGGAACCGCTTCTTTCCCGCGTCGAAAGCGACATCGGTGCGATGCCGTTGGTCGACGCGGACGGCCTTCGCGAGGAGCCTTCCACCGAAGCTGCGTTGACGGTGCCATGGTTCGAGCGCCTGCCGTGGCTGCTGCGGTCTGCCCCGAACGGCCTGCGCGAGGGGGCTTCTCACCTGATTGCGCTGCTGATCGCGGGGTGGGCCATGAAATGTGCCTACGATGCCTTCGACTCTGCGGTCGATGGACAGGCTTGGCCGCAGGCGACGATCCTGGGCTTGACGGTCGGGCTGGCGTTCATCGGATTCGACCGGCTGTTCCAGAAATGCATCGTCGACCGGCAGGCTTTCCGCCTGCACACAGACCCGCAGCTCGGCCGCTACGCCGAGTCGAAATGCTTCAACCTGATGCGATGGACCTCGTTGATCCTGCCGTGGGTCCTGCCGATCAGCTTCTTCATGTTCGGCCTGGCGTCCTTCGATTCCGAGGCGATTTCGCAGGGCCATCCGGAACTCAACGACAGCGCGGCCTTCGAGCCCGAATCGCTGCACGCCGGTTCGTCGAACGCAAGCGAATGCGAGATCGCAGCGGCGATGGCGATGTCCGCCGAGCGCATCGAGCATGCATGGCGCTGCGCGCTGATACCGGTGCAGGCGCAGCTCACCGGCCTGGTCGCGCGCCCGTTGCGCGACCTGCTGCAGTCCGCCACGCGCAGCCGATGGACTTCCGGGCTCTCGTTGTGCCGCCGCATCATCAACGCGCAGGGCCGGGAGGAGTTCATCAAGCTGACGGACGACGAGCAATGGCGGGTGTGGCTGTTGCGCGATGTGCTCTATGCCGTCTCGTCGGTGGCCACGCTGGGGGTCGGACAGGTCTGGGGCAAGGACCTGATCTCGCTGATCCAGCTGAGGACATGCCTGGTTCACGAGGCGATCGGCATCGAGTTCAAGAGCGTCTATGGGCCGATGAACGAGACCTTCGACGGTTTCTGGCCCGACCTCGCGTGCAGGCTGGTGGCCTGGTGTCCTGCGCTGGTCGGGCTCGAGTCGCCATCGGACAGCCCGCTGGTCTGCACCGTGGACCGCCAGCCCTGCGTGCTGGAGGACGGGGGCTTGCAGAAGTTCCAGCGGCACTTCGTGCGAAACGCGTCGGCCCGGATCGCGACGGCGGCGGCCGGCAACGACGCCTTCGGTTCGCTGGCAACGCTGTGCAGCCGGCTGGGCCATCCCCGGCTCGAGGGGTTCTTCCTCGTCGTTGGGTCCCTGTTCAATGCCGCCACCGGCGGCGCTCGCGCACGCAGTGCCAACTACCTCGCCAATCCCGACGACTGCGCCCATCCGGACACGGTCACCCGGTTGGCCGAGGTGATCGCGACCGGGACGTCGTCGGCGAGCCTGACCCCGTTGACGCCGCGGGAGCGGGAGATTCGCGAGAACATGGAGAGGCGGCACGCGATCGTGAACACCTTCAAGAGCGGCGGCGACGACGATGGCGACGGCACGGGCATCGGCTTCACGCAAACGAGTGCGATCGACGAAGACTCCTGGCGCCAGGGGGACCATGCGGATGAAAGCTCGCAATGACCGGTCGCAACGCGGTGCTGTGCCAAAATTCCGCCCTCCTGACCCCTCGCCGGAGCCCCCGTTGAAACCCATTGCCAAGTCCAGCAAGCTTGCCAGCGTCTGCTACGACATCCGCGGGCCCGTGCTCGAGAAGGCCCGGCAGATGGAGGAAGAGGGCCAGAAGATCATCAAGCTGAACATCGGCAACCTCGCGGTGTTCGGCCTCGAGCCGCCGGACGAGATCGTGCAGGACATGATCCGCAACCTGCCGCATTCGGCCGGCTACACCGATTCGAAGGGCCTGTTCGCCCCGCGCAAGGCGGTGGTGCACTACTCGCAGGAAAAGAACATCGCCGGCGTCACCGTCGACGACGTCTACCTCGGCAACGGCGCGTCCGAGCTGATCGCGATGAGCATGAACGCGCTGCTCAACGATGGCGACGAGGTGCTGGTGCCTGCGCCCGACTACCCGCTGTGGACCGCGTCGGTGGCACTCTCGGGCGGCACCGCGGTGCACTACGTCTGCGACGAGCAGAGCGACTGGTACCCCGACATCGCCGACATCAAGGCGAAGATCACGCCGAACACCAAGGCCATCGTCGTGATCAACCCGAACAACCCGACCGGCGCGCTGTACCCCGACAGCCTGCTGCAGGAGATCGTCGAGGTCGCACGCCAGCACCAGTTGATCGTCTTCGCCGACGAGATCTACGACAAGACGCTGTACGACGGCAACACCCACACCAGCATCGCGTCGCTCGCGACCGACGTGCTGTTCGTCACCTTCAACGGCCTCAGCAAGAACTACCGCTCCTGCGGCTACCGTGCCGGCTGGATGATCGTCTCCGGCGAGAAGCGCCATGCGCGCGACTACATCGAGGGGCTGAACATGCTCGCGTCGATGCGCCTGTGCTCGAACACGCCCGGCCAGCTCGCGATCCAGACCGCGCTCGGCGGCTACCAGAGCATCAAGGACCTGGTCGCGCCTGGCGGCCGGCTGTGCCGCCAGCGCGACCTCGCGCACCAGCTGCTGACGCAGATCCCCGGCGTCAGCTGCGTGAAGCCGAAGGCGGCGCTGTACATGTTCCCGCGCCTCGACCCGAAGCTGTACCCGATCGCCGACGACCAGCAGTTCGCCTACGACCTGCTGGCCGACGAGAAGGTGCTGATCGTGCAGGGCACCGGCTTCAACTGGCTGCACCCCGATCACTTCCGGCTGGTGTTCCTGCCGAATTCCGACGACCTGTCCGACGCGATCGGCCGCATCGCGCGTTTCCTCGACCACTACCGCAAGCGTCATTCGCACTGATCCCTGTCGTTGCACCGATTCCTCAACCAGCCCATCGCGGGCGTTCTCGCACCATGAAGCCAATCCAAGTCGGTCTGCTCGGCCTCGGTACCGTCGGCAGCGGCACGTTCAACGTGCTGCAGCGCAATCAGGAGGAAATTCGGCGTCGCGCCGGCCGCAGCATTCAGATCACGATGGTGGCGGCCCGCAACGTCGAACGTGCGCGCGGCATCGTCGGCGATGCGGCCAGGGTGGTGGCCGATGCGCGCGAGGTCATCGCGAACCCGGCGATCGACATCGTCGTCGAGCTGATCGGCGGCTACGACGTCGCGAAGACGCTGGTGATGGAAGCCATCGCCGCCGGCAAGCACGTGGTCACCGCCAACAAGGCGCTGCTCGCGGTGCACGGCACCGAGATCTTCGCGGCCGCGCATGCGAAGGGCGTGATGGTCGCCTTCGAAGCCGCGGTGGCCGGCGGCATCCCGATCATCAAGTCGCTGCGCGAGGGCCTGTCGGCCAACCGCATCGAATGGATCGCCGGCATCATCAACGGCACCACCAACTTCATCCTGTCGGAGATGCGGGCCAAGGGCCTCGATTTCGACGCGGTGCTGAAGGAAGCGCAGCGCCTGGGCTATGCCGAGGCCGACCCGACGTTCGACATCGAAGGCGTCGACGCCGCGCACAAGCTGACCATCATGAGCGCGATCGCGTTCGGCACGCCGGTGCAATTCGAGCGCGCCCACATCGAGGGCATCACGAAGCTGCAGGCGGCCGACATCACCTATGCCGAGCAGCTCGGCTACCGCATCAAGCTGCTGGGCATCACGAAGCGGCGCGACGACCTCGGCCGCAACGCCGGCATCGAGCTGCGCGTGCACCCGACGCTGGTGCCGACCAAGCGGCTGATCGCCAACGTCGAAGGCGCGATGAACGCCGTCGTCGTGCACGGCGACGCGGTCGGCACGACGCTGTCGTACGGCAAGGGCGCGGGCTCCGAGCCGACCGCGTCGGCGGTCGTCGCCGACCTGGTCGACATCACGCGGCTGCACACCGCCGACCCGGACCACCGCGTGCCGCACCTGGCCTTCCAGCCGGACCAGCTCTCCGACACGCCGATCCTCGACATCGGGCAGGTCGTCACGTCGTTCTACCTGCGGCTTCAGGTGGCCGACCAGGCCGGCGTGCTGGCGCGCATCACCGGCATCCTGGCCGAGCACGCGATCTCGATCGACGCGCTGCTGCAACGTGAGTCTGCCGAAGGCGAAGCCCACACCGACGTGATCATCCTGACCCACGACACCGTCGAGGGCGAGATGAACAAGGCGCTGGCGCAGATGCAGGCGCTGCCGACGGTGCTGGCGCCGATCGTGCGCATCCGCAAGGAAGAGCTGTCGTGAAATACATCAGCACCCGTGGCGATGCTACCCAGCGCGGTTTCAGCGACATCCTGCTCGAAGGCCTCGCGCCCGACGGCGGGCTCTACCTGCCCACGCACTACCCGCAGGTCGATGCGCCGACGCTCGCGCGCTGGCGCGAGCTGCCGTACCACGAGCTGGCGTTCGAGATCCTGTCGCTCTACATCGACGACATTCCGGCCGCCGACCTGCGCCGCCTCGCGGCGAAGACCTACACCCCCGCGGTGTTCGGCAGCACCGAGATCGCGCCGATCACCGCGCTGCGCCCCGGCCTGTACCTGCAGGGCCTGTCGAACGGCCCGACGCTCGCGTTCAAGGACATGGCGATGCAGCTGCTCGGCAACCTGTTCGAGTACGAACTGGGCCGCCGCGGCGAGACGCTGAACATCCTCGGCGCGACCTCGGGCGACACCGGCAGCGCGGCCGAGTACGCGATGCGCGGCAAGCAGGGCATCAACGTCTTCATGCTGAGCCCGCACGGCCGCATGAGTCCGTTCCAGCAGGCGCAGATGTTCAGCCTGCAGGACGCCAACATCCACAACATCGCGATCGAAGGCGTGTTCGACGACTGCCAGGACATCGTCAAGGCGGTGTCCAACGACCTCGCGTTCAAGCGCGCTAACCGCATCGGCACCGTCAACTCGATCAACTGGGCGCGGCTGCTGGCGCAGGTGGTGTACTACTTCGCCGGCTGGCTCCAGGCCACGCGCGACGGCGCGAAGGAAGTCAGCTTCGCGGTGCCGTCGGGCAACTTCGGCAACATCTGCGCCGGCCATGTCGCGCGCAGCATGGGGCTGCCGATCCGGCAGCTGGTGCTGGCCACCAACGAGAACCGGGTGCTCGACGAGTTCTTCCGCAGCGGCACCTACCGGGTGCGCGCCGGCAGCGAGACCTTCGAGACCTCGAGCCCGTCGATGGACATCTCGAAGGCGTCGAACTTCGAGCGCTTCGTGTTCGACCTGCTGGGGCGCGACGGCGAGCGCACCCGCGCGTTGTTCAAGACCGCGCTCGAGCAGCACGGCCGCTTCGAGATCACGCCCGACGAGTTCGCGCGCATCGCCGGCTACGGCTTCGTGTCGGGCCACAGCACGCACGCCGACCGGCTCGCGACGATCCGCCTGGCGTTCGAGCGCTTCGGCGCGATGATCGACACCCACACCGCCGACGGGCTGAAGGTCGCGCTCGAGCACCTGGACCCGGCGGTGCCGATGATCGTGCTCGAGACCGCGCTGCCGGCCAAGTTCGCCGACACCATCGTCGAAGCGCTGAACCGCGAGCCGGCGCGGCCGTACCAGCTGCACGGCATCGAAGACCTGCCGAAGCGCTTCGTCGTGATGCCGGTCGATGCCGACGCGGTCAAGCAGTACATCGTCGCGCACCCGTGAACGTCATCGGCTTCAGCGGGTATTCGGGCGCCGGCAAGACCACGCTGGTCGAGCAGCTGATCCCGCTGCTGCGCGCGGCCGGCCAGCGGGTGTCGGTGGTCAAGCATGCGCACCACGATTTCGACATCGACCAGCCGGGCAAGGATTCGTACCGCCACCGCCAGGCCGGCGCGTTCGAGATCGTGATCGCCTCCGACCGGCGGCTGGCCAAGATCCGCGAGTACGAGCAGCTGGCCGAGCCGACGGTGCACCAGCTGATCGCCGAGCTGGTCGACTGCGACTGGGTGCTGGTCGAAGGCTTCAAGCATGCCGACCTGCCGAAGATCGAGGTCTGGCGCGCGGCCACCGGCAAGCAGGCGAACTACCCGACCGATCCGTTCATCGTCGCGATCGCGACCGACAGCGCCGATCGCCTGCCCGAGCCGACCTCGCGCCCGGTGCTCGACCTGAATGACCCCGCGGCGGCAGCCGCTTTCCTGCTGGCCGATGCTTCGCGCTATGACTACCAGCCTCCCGCTTTCCCCTGAACGTCCGGCGCCTGCGCGTTCGCCGCTGCTGTCGCTCGACGACGCGCTGGCGCGCCTGCTGGCCGCGGTGCAGCCGCTGCCGGCCGCCGAGGCCGAAAGCCTGTCGACCTTCGACGCGCTCGGCCGCGTGCTGGCCGCCGACGTGCACGCGCAGCTCGACGTGCCTCCGCTCGACAACACCGCGATGGACGGCTATGCGCTGCGCAGCGCCGACGTGCCGGCGGCCGGCGCGCTGCTGCCGGTGAGCCAGCGCATTCCGGCCGGCAGCCTGCCGCCCGCGTTGCAGCCGGGCAGCGCGGCGCGCATCTTCACCGGCGCACCGATCCCGCCCGGTGCCGATGCGGTCGTGATGCAGGAGCAGTGCGAGGCCGTCGGCAGCGAGGTGCGCATCAACGAGGTGCCGAAGGCCGGCCAGTGGGTGCGCCGCCGCGGCGAGGACGTGCGGCACGGCAGCGTCGTGCTGACGCAGGGCCAGCGGCTGACTCCGCAGGCGCTCGGCATGGCCGCCTCGGTCGGCGCGGCGACGCTGTCGGTGATGCGCCGGCCGCGCGTCGCGCTGTTCTCCACCGGCGACGAGCTGGTGATGCCGGGCGAGCCGCTGCGCCCCGGCGCGATCTACAACTCCAACCGCTACACGCTGCGGGCGCTGATCCAGGCGCTGGGCGGCGACGTGACCGACCTCGGCATCGTGCCCGACCGGCTCGACGCGACGCGCGATGCGCTGATGCGGGCGGCGCAAGGCCACGACCTGATCGTCACCAGCGGCGGCGTGTCGGTCGGCGAAGAAGACCACCTGCGCCCGGCGGTGCAGGCCGAAGGGCAGCTCGACCTGTGGCAGATCGCGGTCAAGCCGGGCAAGCCGCTGGCGTTCGGCAGCGTGCGCCGCGGCGATGCCACCGCGGCCTGGTTCATCGGGCTGCCGGGCAACCCGGTGTCGAGCTTCATCACCTTCCTGCTGGCGGTGCGCCCGGTGCTGCTGCGGCTGCAGGGCGCCGCGGCCGGGATGCCGCACGGGTTGCCGATGCGGGCCGACTTCGCCTGGCCGAAGCCCGACCGGCGGCGCGAGTTCCTGCGCGTGCGCCGCAATGCGCAGGGCGGGCTGGACCTGTTCGCGAACCAGGGCTCGGGCGTGCTGAGCTCGGCGGTGTGGGGCGACGGCATCGTCGACAACCCGCCCGGCCAGGCCGTCGCGGCCGGCGACACGGTGCGCTACGTGCCGTTCTCGGAGTGGCTCGCATGAAGCTGCGCATCCGCTATTTCGCATCGCTGCGCGAGGCGCTGGGCAGCGGCGAGTCGCTGGAGCTGCCGGCCGGTGCCGACGTGGCGGCGGCGCGCGATGCGCTGATCGCCCGCAGCGAGCGCCACGCCGCGGCGCTGGCACGCACGCGGGCCTTGCGTTGCGCGCTCGACCAGGCGCTGTGCGATGAAGCCGCAGTGCTGCACGACGACGCCGAACTGGCGTTCTTCCCGCCGGTGACCGGAGGCTGACATGGGCGAGTCGCGCGTCTCGATCCAGGTCGACGACTTCGACCTCGGCGCCGAAGTGGCCCGGCTGCGTGCCGGCGATGGCGGCGTCGGCGCGGTGGTCGCGTTCGTCGGCACGGTGCGCGACCGCAGCGAGGGCGCCGACATCAGCCGCATGGAGCTCGAGCACTACCCCGGCATGACCGAGAAGTCGATCGACGCGATGATCGATGCCGCGATGGCGCGCTTCGACATCCGCGCCGCGCGCGTGGTCCACCGCGTCGGCGTGCTCGATGCGCAGGACCAGATCGTGCTGGTCGCCGTCACGTCGGCGCACCGCGGTTCCGCCTTCGAAGCCTGCGAGTTCCTGATGGACTACCTGAAGACGCAAGCCCCGTTCTGGAAGAAGGAGCACACGCCGCAGGGCGCGCGCTGGGTCGATGCGCGCAGCCATGACGATGCGGCGCTGCGGCGCTGGGGCATCGACAGCGGGAACCTCGCGCCATGAGCGGCGGTGTGGCGGCCGGCATCACCGGGCTGCAGGTGCTGGCGGTCGCGACCGGCGCCGCCTGCGGGGCGCTGCTGCGCTGGTGGGCCGGGCTGTGGCTGAACGCGCAGTGGGCCGGTTTTCCGCTCGGCACGCTGCTGGTCAACTGCGCCGGCGGCCTGCTGATCGGTGTCGCGCTGTACTGGTTCCAGCGCAGCCCGAACGAACTGCTGCGCCTGTTGATGGTGACCGGGTTCCTCGGCGGGCTGACGACGTTCTCGTCGTTCTCCGGCGAATCCCTCGCGTTGATCCAGCGCAACGAATGGAGCTTGGCCATCGGCCACACTCTCGCGCATGTGCTGGGCTCGCTGGCCTGCGCAGGCGTCGGATACAAGCTCGCACGCCTGGTGTTGTGACCCGGATTGGCATCCGGACGGCGCTTGAAAAGCGGGGCGCTCCCCTCAAATCCCCTGCAACCGGAGGATTCGTCCCATGCGACTCGACAAGCTCACCACCAAGTTCCAGGAAGCCCTCGGCGAGGCCCAGAGCCTCGCGCTGAACCGCGACAACCCGTACATCGAGCCGGTGCACCTGCTGGCCGCGATGCTGGCCCAGACCGACGGGCCGAAGGCCTTGCTCGACCGCGCCGGCGTCAACACCGGCCGGCTGCAGGCCGCGCTCGATACCGAGCTGCGCAAGCTGCCGCAGGTGCAGGGCGGCGAGCAGGTGCAGGCCAGCCGCGAGCTCGGCGCACTGCTGCAGGCGTCCGAAAAAGAAGCCACCAAGCGCGGCGACCAGTTCATCGCGAGCGAGATGTTCCTGCTGGCCGCGACCGACGCGAAGTCGTCGATCGGCCCGTTCGTCAAGGAGCACGGCCTGACCCGCAAGTCGCTCGAAGCCGCGATCGACGCGGTGCGCGGTGGCCAGAAGGTCGACAACGCCGATGCCGAAGGCCAGCGCGAGGCGCTGAAGAAGTACACCCTCGACCTGACCGAGCGCGCCCGCAACGGCAAGCTCGACCCGGTGATCGGCCGCGACGACGAGATCCGCCGCGCGATCCAGGTGCTGCAGCGCCGCAGCAAGAACAACCCGGTGCTGATCGGCGAGCCGGGCGTCGGCAAGACGGCGATCGTCGAGGGCCTCGCGCAGCGCATCGTCGCCGGCGAGGTGCCCGATTCGCTGAAGAGCAAGCGGGTCCTGGTGCTCGACATGGCGCTGTTGCTGGCCGGTGCCAAGTTCCGCGGCGAGTTCGAGGAACGGCTGAAGTCGGTGCTGAAGGAAGTCGCGCAGGACGAAGGCCAGACCATCGTCTTCATCGACGAGATCCACACGATGGTCGGCGCCGGCAAGGCCGAAGGCGCGATCGACGCCGGCAACATGCTGAAGCCGGCGCTGGCGCGCGGCGAGCTGCACTGCATCGGGGCGACCACGCTGGACGAATACCGCAAGTACATCGAGAAGGACGCCGCGCTGGAGCGCCGCTTCCAGAAGATCCTGGTCGGCGAGCCGACGGTCGAGGCCACCATCGCGATCCTGCGCGGGCTGCAGGAGAAGTACGAGGTGCACCACGGCGTCGAGATCACCGACCCGGCGATCGTCGCCGCGGCCGAACTGAGCCACCGCTACATCACCGACCGCTTCCTGCCCGACAAGGCGATCGACCTGATCGACGAGGCCGCGGCCAAGATCAAGATCGAGATCGACTCCAAGCCGGAGGCGATGGACAAGCTCGACCGCCGGTTGATCCAGCTGCAGATCGAGCGCGAAGCGGTCAAGCGCGAGAAGGACGAAGCCTCGCAGAAGCGCCTCGGGCTGATCCAGGAAGAGATCGAGCGCCTGCAGCGCGAGGCCGCCGACCTCGAGGAGATCTGGAAGGCCGAGAAGGCGGCGGCCCAGGGCTCGGCCCATGTGAAGGAAGAGATCGACCGCATCCGCTTCCAGATCGAGGAGTTCAAGCGCAAGGGCGATTTCAACAAGGTCGCCGAGCTGCAGTACGGGAAGCTTCCGGAGCTGGAGAAGGCGCTGAAGGACGCGCAGGCCACCGAAGTGAAGAAGGGCGCCGACGCGAGCCGGCCGCAGCTGCTGCGCACGATGGTCGGCGCCGAGGAGATCGCCGAGGTGGTCGCGCGCGCCACCGGCATTCCGGTGTCGAAGCTGATGCAAGGCGAGCGCGAGAAGCTGCTGCAGATGGAAGGCAAGCTGCACGAGCGGGTCGTCGGCCAGGACGAGGCGATCAGCGCAGTGGCCGATGCGATCCGCCGCTCGCGCGCCGGCCTGTCGGACCCGAACCGGCCGACCGGCTCGTTCCTGTTCCTCGGCCCGACCGGCGTCGGCAAGACCGAGCTGTGCAAGGCGCTGGCCGGCTTCCTGTTCGACAGCGAAGACCACCTGATCCGCGTCGACATGAGCGAGTTCATGGAGAAGCATTCGGTGAGCCGGCTGATCGGCGCGCCGCCCGGCTACGTCGGCTACGACGAGGGCGGCTACCTGACCGAGGCGGTGCGGCGCAAGCCGTACAGCGTGCTGCTGCTCGACGAGGTCGAGAAGGCGCACCCGGACGTCTTCAACGTGCTGCTGCAGGTGCTCGACGACGGCCGGCTGACCGACGGCCAGGGCCGCACGGTGGACTTCAAGAACACCGTGATCGTGATGACGTCCAACCTGGGCTCGCACCAGATCATGCAGATGGCCGGGCAGGACCCCGAGGCCATCCGCGAGGCGGTGTGGGCCGAGGTGAAGCAGCATTTCCGCCCGGAGTTCCTGAACCGCATCGACGAGACGGTGGTGTTCCACTCGCTGGACGCGAAGAACATCGAGGCGATCGCGCGCATCCAGCTGAAGACGCTGGAGCAGCGGCTGGACAAGCTGGAGATGAAGCTCGACGTGTCGCCGGCCGCGCTGGCCGCACTGGCCCAGGTCGGCTTCGACCTGGTGTTCGGTGCCCGGCCGCTGAAGCGGGCGATCCAGCAGAAGATCGAGAACCCGGTCTCGAAGCTGATCCTCGAAGGCCGGTTCGGGCCGAAGGACGTGATTCCGGTGGATGTGAACGGCAGCGAGTTCAGCTTCTCGCGCGTCGTGCACTGATCGGGCAACGCCCGCGGAACCGGCTCGGGGGAGGCGTCACCCCTCGAGCAGGTTGTCCATCCGCACGACCTGCAGCCTGACCAGCGTCAGGTTCGCGTGCGTCTTGTCGAGCACCGCATGCAGCGCAAGGCCGGGGTGGTTCGGCACTGCGCGCAGCAGCAGGTGGTGGGACCCCAGCGTGATCGCGGCCTCGGGCATCGCATGGCCGAGGCCCATCGTGCGCGCGGTCGCGGTCATCGCACCGAGCAGCGCCGCCCCGTGCTGGGCCAGCACGTCGGCCGAAGGCCGCGCGCCGGCATGCACCAGGTCGCGGCCGCTCGCGATGTCGAACACGCAGCAACTGACCATGCCGGTCAGCTCGATCAGCTGGTTCACGTAGCGTTGCAGCGGCGAATCGGCCTGCGTCGGCGCGACCGGCCGGGTCGGCGGCATCGGCGCGTATGACGTCGGGTAGGCCACCGCCGGCGGCGTGGCCAGCGGCAAGGTCGGCGTCGGCGCGGCCGGCGGCGGCACCGACGGCGAGAACGCCCCGATCGGCCGCGGCGCCATCGGCGGCATCGACGTCGGCCCGGATGGTGGCGCCGGCCGGGCGGGCCGCGCGCCGATCCCTTGCTCGCGCAGCTTGTTCCAGGTGCCGCTGATGAAGCCCCAGGCATCCGCCGGCCGCGTGACCTGCGGCGTCGTGCGCACGTTCACGCCGGTGCCGCGGGCCATGTCGGTGGCGAAGCTCGTCAGCGTGGCGGTCGTTGCGGTCAGCGGCAGCAGCAGCATGTGCCGGTTGAACCACGGGCCGGTGACCATCGCCTCGTGCAGCGGCTTCAGCGTCGATTCGAGCAGGTGGGCCGGCAGCGCGCCGACCATCAGCACCGCGAGCTGGCTGTAGCCCATCAGCACGCGTGCGAGCGCCTGGCGCGCCACGGTGTCGGCATCGGCCTGCGTGGTGTACAGCCGCAGCAGGCTGCCGTCGGCGCCGGGGAAATCGACGAACTCCAGTGTCGCGAGCGGCGTGCCGTAGCCCTGGCGGCGGATCACGAGTTTCTGCAGCGTGCGGTTGCTCGCGGTGGCCACGCCGGCCAGCAGCTTGCGCGACGACACGGTGCCCACGTCGTGCAGCGCGATGTAGTCGGGCTGCAGCAGCTCGAACTGCTGCTGCAGTGCCTCGGCCGGGTCGCACGAGACGAACAGCTCGCGCTGGTCGGCGCCGACCTGGCGGCCGATGTCGCGCTGGTCGTCGGTCGGCCCGTCGTCGGCGTCGGCGAGCAGCTCGGTGGCCACCGAGGTCTGGGCCCGCGTCGCCTGCCAGCCGTCGTCGACGCCTCCACCGTGGGGATCGCTGCCGGTGGAAGAAGGGGGAATGCTCGACATGGGCCTGCTCTGTGTTTCGCCAACGGGCCCGTCGATGTCGACGGGCGTGCGTGGCAGTGTAGGAGCTTGTTTCAGGATGTGACAGGGGCAAACGTCGCGAAAAGCCCGACCGCCCGCCGCCAACTTCGGGGCTTGACGCGCGGCCCGGGCTTTGCCATGGGGCCGACGGGGTGCCTGGTCGCGCCGATAGAATCGCCCACCCCTCACTTTGCGTCCGCCTCATGGCCCCGTCGCGCGCTGAAGCTGTTTCTTCCCTGCCGGTCGTGATCGTCGGCGCGGGCCTCGCGGGGTTGACCGTCGCGCTGCACATCGCGCAGAGCCGGCCGGTCGTGGTGCTCGCCAAGCGCAACCTCGACGAGGCCGCGACCGCCTGGGCCCAGGGCGGCATCGTCGGCGTGCTCGGCACCGACGACAGCATCGAGTCGCACGTGCGCGACACGCAGGACGCCGGCGCCGGGTTGGTCGACGAGCACACCGCGCGCTTCATCGCGCAGCACAGCGCGAAGGCGATCGAATGGCTGGTCGAGCGCGGCGTGCCGTTCTCGCCCGACCCGGAAGGCCCGCTCGGCCTGCACCTGACGCGCGAAGGCGGCCATGCGGTGCGCCGCATCGCGCATGCCGCCGACGCGACCGGCAAGGCCATCCACGACGTGCTGCTCGACGAGGTGAAGCGCCACCCGAACATCCGCCTGCTGGAGCGCTGGATGGCGGTCGACCTGATCACCTCGCGCCACCTGAAGCGCGACGAGCTGCCGCGCTGCTACGGCATCTACGCGCTCGACATCGACAACCAGCGCGTCGAGACGCTGGCGGCGTCGGCGGTCGTGATGGCCACCGGCGGCGCCGGCAAGGTGTACCGCTACACGACCAACCCCGACACCTCCACCGGCGACGGCATCGCGATGGCGTGGCGGGCCGGCTGCCGCGTCGGCAACATGGAGTTCATCCAGTTCCACCCGACCTGCCTGTATCACCCGCAGGAGCGCAGCTTCCTGATCACCGAGGCGCTGCGCGGCGAGGGCGGCCACCTGCTGCTGCCCGACGGCACCCGCTTCATGCAGGCGCACGACCCGCGCGGCGAGCTGGCGCCGCGCGACATCGTGGCCCGCGCGATCGACTTCGAGATGAAGAAGCACGGGGTCGACTACGTGCTGCTGGACGCGACCCACCTGGGTGCCGAGTTCCTGAAGGAGCACTTCCCGACCATCTACGCCCGCTGCCTGAAGCTCGGCATCGACATCACGACCCAGCCGATCCCGGTGGTACCGGCGGCGCACTACACCTGCGGCGGCGTCGTCAGCGACCTGCACGGGCGCAGCGACCTGCCGGGGCTGTATGCGGTCGGCGAAACGACCTACACCGGCCTGCACGGCGCGAACCGGCTGGCCAGCAATTCGCTGCTGGAATGCGTGGTGCTCGGCAGGACCTGCGCCGACCACATCCTGGAGCACGCGCCGAGCGAGCAGCCGGGGCTGCCGGCGTGGGACGAGAGCCAGGTCGAGAACGCCGACGAGCAGGTGGTGATCGCGCACAACTGGGACGAGCTGCGCCTGCTGATGTGGAACTACGTCGGCATCGTGCGCACCACCAAGCGGCTGGAGCGGGCGCTGCACCGCATCGACCTGCTGCGCAGCGAGATCGACGACTACTACGCGAACTTCCGCGTCACCCGAGACCTGCTGGAGTTGCGCAACCTGGTCGATTGCGCCGAGCTGATCGTGCGCTCGGCCCTGATGCGGCACGAAAGCCGCGGGCTGCATTTCAGCCGCGATTTCCCGCGCACGCTGCCCGTGAGTTTTCCGTCGATCCTGGTCAGGCCGGCCACCACCCGAAACTAGCCCGGGCCGAGCGCCGGGCCGCCCCAAGCCGGCCCGGATCCCCACGGGGGATCGGTCGATGTACCCATCGACCGAGGGGCTGTCAGTTCCGGGCCTTCATCGCGGTGCGTGCCAGCACGAACTGGAACGCGAAATCGACCGCTTCGGTGATCGCCACCTCGATCGCGTGGCGCTCCTTCTCGCTCAGGTAGAACGAGAAATCGACCGCGTGCCGGATGTAGCGCGGCGGCAGCCGGTTCAGCGCGACGCAGGCGATGTCGGCGAGCAGCTCGCTGCCGCTCAGGTGCGGATGCTGGGTGGCGGCCGCGGCCACGGCCTCGAAGACGGCGCGCTCGTGGTAGTTGAAGATGGTGTCGAAGTCTGCGCTCATGGGGTCCGCCGTTCGGTCAGGATGTCCCGTCGACTGTAGTCAGTGCGGGGCGCGCCGGCCATCCCGAGAGTGCGGCAAAAGTCCGCGCCGAAGCGGACTCTCACCCGCGTCCGCGTCCGCGACCGCGTTCGCATTCGCGCGTCAGATCCGTTCCAGCACCCGCATCGAGTAGTCGGTGGCCCGCACGTCCTTCGTCAGCCGGCCGATCGAGATGCGGTCGACGCCGGTCTCGGCGATGCGCCGCACTTCGTCGAGCTGCACGTTGCCCGACACCTCGAGCAACGCGCGCCCGGCCGTCACCGACACCGCCTCGCGCATCAGCGCTTCGTCGAAGTTGTCGAGCAGCACGCTGACCGCGCCGGCGTCCAGCGCCTCGCGCAGTTGCGCGATGTCCTCGACCTCGATCTGGATGTCGACGCCGGCCTTCAGCGCCTGTGCATTGCGCAGCGCTGCCGCCACGCCGCCGGCCGCGGCGATGTGGTTCTCCTTGATCAGGATGCCGTGCCACAGCGCGAGCCGCTGGTTCTGGCCGCCGCCGATGCGCACCGCGTACTTCTGCGCGAGCCGCAGCCCGGGCAGCGTCTTGCGGGTGTCGAGGATCGCGCAGCCGCGCGGGTTCGGCGACGCGCCGGCGATCGCGTCGACATGGCGGCGCGTGACCGTGGCGGTGCCCGACAGCAGCTGCAGGAAGTTCAGCGCCGGCCGCTCGGCCGACAGCAGCGCGCGGGCGTCGGCCTCGATGTGGCAGGCCAGCGTGTCCGGCGCCATGCGCGCGCCTTCGTCGACGTGCCAGTCGATCGCGGCCTGCGGGTCGAGCGCACGCACGCAGCCGTCGAACCAGTCGCGGCCGCACAGCACCGCGTCTTCGCGCACCAGCACGCGGGCGCGCACGCGGCGGCCGGCCGGCACGAGCTGCGCGGTCCAGTCGCCGCGGCCGATGTCTTCCTGCAGCGCGTCGTGGATGTTGCGCGCGCGGGCCTGTTCCAGCGTCTCGTCGGTGTCGAAGGAGGTCATGCGGCGCCCACGTTCTTGACCA
Organism: Rhizobacter sp. SG703; assembly: GCF_012275445.1. Classification (GTDB taxonomy): domain Bacteria; phylum Pseudomonadota; class Gammaproteobacteria; order Burkholderiales; family Burkholderiaceae_C; genus Rhizobacter. The sequence goes on from NZ_JAAZQK010000009.1 coordinate 220,850, forward strand.
GGCCGGGCTTCTGCGTGCTCGACGGATGGGCCTTGACGAAATCGAGCATGCGGTCGATGCAGCCCAGCGCCTGGCGGCGCACCGGCTCGTCGACGTGGATCTCGCCGCTGCCTTGCTCCAGGCACGCGACGACGCCCTGCAGCGCGTTCATCGCCATCCACGGGCAGTGCGCGCAGCTCTTGCAGGTGGCGCTGCTGCCGGCGGTCGGCGCTTCGACCAGCACCTTGCCGGGCGCGAGCTGGCGCATGCGGTGCAGGATGCCGTTGTCGGTGGCAACGATGAAGTGCTTCGCGTCCATCTGCAGCACCGCGTTCAGCAGCTGCGAGGTGGAGCCGACCACGTCGGCCTGCTCGACCACCGACTTCGGCGACTCCGGGTGCACCAGCACCTTCGCGCCGGGGTATTCGGCCCTCAGCAGGTCGAGTTCCAGGCCCTTGAACTCGTCGTGCACGATGCAGGCGCCATTCCACATCAGCATGTCGGCGCCGGTCTCTTCCTGGATGTAGCGGCCGAGGTGGCGGTCGGGCGCCCACAGCACCTTCTCGCCGCGGTCCTTCAGGTGGCGCACGATCGCGAGCGCGCAGGAGCTGGTGACCATCCAGTCGGCGCGCGCCTTCACCGCGGCGCTGGTGTTGGCGTAGACGACCACCGTGCGGTCCGGATGGGCGTCGCAGAAGCGGGCGAAGTCGTCGGGCGGGCAGCCCAGGTCGAGCGAGCAGGTCGCGTCGAGGTCGGGCATCAGCACGCGCTTGTCGGGGCTCAGGATCTTCGCGGTCTCGCCCATGAAGCGCACGCCGGCGACCACCAGCGTCTTGCTCGGGTGGTCGCGGCCGAAGCGCGCCATCTCGAGCGAATCGGCGACCAGGCCGCCGGTTTCGAGCGCCAGGTCCTGCAGGTCGCCGTCGACGTAGTAGTGGGCGACCAGCACCGCGTCGTGCTGGGCCAGCAATGCCCTTGCGCGGGCCTTGTAATCGGCGCGGCCGGCGGGTGTCAGCGGCTCGGGCACCTTGGCCCAGGCGTGGGCGGTGCAGGTGGCGCCGGCTGCGTCTTGCAGCGGGTAGTCGAAGAGGACGTCTTGGCTCATCCGGCGATGGTATCGGAGAGGATGACGACCCCTCGCCCGGTGGGTACACCGGGCGGCCCCTCCCGAGGGAACGCGGGCCGGCGAGGTCCACGGCGTGGGCCTCTTCGTGGCGCATGGCGGCCCGGCGCTCGGCCCGGCGCGCTTGCGGGTCCTACGACAGGCTCTGCTCGGCCTCCATCAGCTTGTAGCGCGCCAGCGCCAGGTTGCTGCGCTGCTTGTCGAGCAGCGCGAACAGGAAGAGCCCGGCGTGCCGCGACAGCGAGCGGATCAGGTGGTGGCGCGTCGGCGTGCTGGTCATGATCTCGTGCACCGCATCGGACAGCCCCATGTCGCGCGCGTGGCGGTCGTGCACGCGCAGCACCTGGGTGCAGGCGGCGGCGGCCAGTTCGATGTCGACCGGGTGCTCATCGCGCACCTTGTGCGTGACGACCAGGCCGGTCGCGGTGTCGACGACGGCGCAGCCCATCAGGCCGTCGACGAGCAGCATCGCGTCGAGCGCATGCGCCGCGCGCTGCGGGTCGAGCAGCGGGCGCACCGGCGCCTTCAGCACCGCGTTGCTGCGGGTCGCCTCGCTCGTTCCGGCCGCCGCGGCGGCCGCGTCGAGGTCGGCCACCTTGATCGGGAAGCCGTCCGGCCCCTGCACCGATGCCAGCGCGGCCACCGGCGGCGGGCCCCAGACCGGCTCGGTCTTCACGCGGTTCCACTGGCCCAGCAGCGCGTTCCACACCGCCGACGCGCTCGACAGCGATTCGTTGAGCACCTGCACCTTCAGCCGCTGCGGCCACTGGATCATGCCGATCTTGTTGGCGATCCAGACGCCGTTCGGCGGCAGCATGAAGAGCAGCGTCGGGCAGCGCCAGCCGGGCTGGTTGACCGCGCTGTACAGCGTGTTGAGCATGCCGTCGACCGCATGCGGCTGCATCGCGCCGACGATCACCGCGGTCATGTGGCTGCGCTCCATCAGCGCGATCGGGATCGCCGCGTTGTCGGGGCCGGGCGCGCGCACGTCGGCGTGGTAGATGCGTAGCAGGCCTTCGTCGCGCCGCTCCAGCGTCGTGCGCTCGATCATCGCCAGCGTGCGCAGCGTGGTGTGTTCGCGCAGGTGCAGCCGCTCGATCGGCCGGCCGCTCGCGTCCGACAGCGCCTTCACGACCGCGCTCGCCCAGACGCCGGTCGGGTCGTGCAGCGCGATGTGGCGGGAGGCGGTCTCCAGGTCGGCGCGGGTGGCCGCGAAGTGCTCGCGGATCGCCTGGGCCGACGAGCCGGTGACGACCAGGTCGCGCAGGTGGCGGTCGACCATCTGCCCCTGGTCGTTCACCTCGGTCGCGATGCTCTCCATGATCGACGTGGCGGCGAAGCCGGGGGGCCGGGGCTCGCCGCCGTCGGAGGCCACCACCTGGCCGGGCAGGACGGGTTCGTCCCGGCCGTTGCCCTTGAGGTCTCGCAGGTCTCCGAACAGCGATGACAACATGGGTGCTCCCGGCAGTTGAGTGCCGTGCAGTCTAGGGGGAGGCGCCTTCGCAGCCATCCCCACATTGACTACCCCTTCCGGGGGCAGGTGATTGACAGCCCCTCGATCGATGGGTACATCGACCGATCCCCCGAGGGGATGCGGGCCGGCAAGGTCCACGAAGTGGGCCTCTTCGTGGCCCATGGCGGCCCGGCGCTCGTCCCGCCGCGCTAGGTGAAGAAGCGGCTCGGCGGCGCGCCGACCGAGCGGCGCACCATCGCGCTGAACGCACTCGCGCTCGCATAGCCGAGCTCGGCGGCGATCACGCCCATCGGCTGCTTGCGCGCCGCCATCGACAAGGCCTTGGCCAGCAGCACCTGCTGGCGCCACTGCACGAAGGTGGTGCCCAACTGCTGGCGGAACAGCCGCGCGACGGTGCGCGGGCTGGCGCCGGTGTCGCGCGCCCAGCCGTCTAGCGTGGCATGGCGTGTCGGATCGTCGAGCACCGCCTCGCACAGCGTGCGCAGCCGCTTGTCGGCCGGCAGGTCGACACCCAGCCGAACCGGGCGGGCGCGGCGCAGTTCGTCCAGCACCAGCGCGCTGATCCGCTGCTCGCGCCGCAGCGCGTCGGCCCCCAGCGGCGGGCCGCCGCCGTCGGGCTGCACGTTCATTTCGAGCACCAGCGCGCGCAGCAGCTCCGAGACTTCCAGCACCCGGCATTGCCGCCACGGCGCCTGTTCGGCCGGCGCGACGCCGGGGCCGCTGCGCCCGCGCGGCTGCAGCAGGTACAGCGTGCGCAGGTCGGCATCCTCGACGACGCTGACGGCATGCTCCATGCCGGCCGGGATCCACAGCGCGCGCGACGGCGGCACGAGGTAGGTGCCGTGCTCCATCGTCAGCCGCACGACGCCGGTCGACGACAGCGCGACCTGCGCCCACGGGTGGTCGTGCGGCACGACCCGGGTGTCGGTGCTCAGGTGGTGCTTCTTCGCGCGCAGCGGGCGCTGCGGCGTCGGCGTGTAGAGGTGCGGCGTCAGCGGACCGATCGGCGGCGTGGGGGTGGACATGGCGGAGCGGGGCGGGGCGGCCCGGGTTGGCAGGATCTCGACAGGGATTGACAGGCTATCGTAATCCGGCCGCGCCGCGCCTGCCTACCATCGGGGCTCCTCCTCATCGGCTCCACCTGCATGAACACCCTGGCCGCCCCGGCACCTGCCTTGCGCAAGGACGCCACCGTCATCGGCCTCGTCGGCCTGGCGCACAGCATCAGTCACTTCAGCCAGTTGCTGCTGGCGCCGCTGTTCCCGTGGCTGAAGGACGCCTTCGACGTCGGCTATGCCGAGCTGGGCTTGCTGATGTCGATCTTCTTCGTCGTCTCGTGCATCACGCAGGCGCTGTCGGGCTTCATCGTCGACCGCTTCGGGCCGCGGCCGATCCTGTTCGCCGGGCTGGCGCTGCTGGGACTGGCGGCCTTCGGCTTCTCGATCAGCACCGGCTGGTGGATGCTGGCGATGTTCTCGGTGCTGGCCGGCATCGGCAACGGCGTGTTCCACCCGGTCGACTTCACGCTGCTGAACCGCAAGGTGCACCCGTCGCGGCTCGGCCATGCGTTCAGCGTGCACGGCATCACCGGCAGCCTGGGCTGGGCGCTGGCACCGGCGATGCTGGTGCCGCTGACGCTGGCGTACTCGTGGCGCGTCGCGCTGGCCTGTGCCGGCGTGCTGGCGTTCACCGTGCTGGTGGTGCTGTGGTTCAACCGCGAGAAGCTGGCGCTCGACGCGGTGGCGCCCGCGAAGGCCGCCGCGGCCCAGCCGGTGGGCGGCAGCCTCGATTTCCTGCAGATCCCGGCGGTCTGGATGTGCTTCGCGTTCTTCTTTTTCTATGCGATGGCGCTGAGCGGCGTGCAGGCCTTCGCGCCCGAGGCGGCGCGGCTGCTGCACGAGGTGCCGGCGCAGCTGGCGGCGATCTGCCTGACGGTCTACATGGTGTGCAGTGCCGGCGGCATGGTGGTCGGCGGTTTCCTGGTGACCGACCCGGCACGTTGCGAGCGCATCGTCGGTGCCGGCTTCGGCGTGGCGGCGGCGATCGCGCTGGTGCTGGGCTTCGCGACGATCCCGGCGCTGGCGGTGCCGGTGCTGTTCGGTGCGATGGGCTTCGCGGCCGGCATCGCCGGGCCGTCGCGCGACCTGATCGTCAAGCGCTCGGCGCCCGACAACGCGACCGGCCGCGTCTACGGCGTCGTCTACTCGGGGCTGGACATCGGCCAGGCGATCGCGCCACTGCTGTTCGGTACGCTGATGGACCTGCACCGGCCAGCGCAGGTGTGGCTCGGCATCGCGGTGGTGCAGGGCGTGCTGATCGCCAGTGCGTTCAACGTGCGGCGGGTGCGCCGGACGGTGCTGGTGGCGGCCTGAGCTCATTCGACAGCAGCTGCGAGTGCGCGAGGAAGGCCTGCGCGTCCTGGGATGCCAGGTCGTCCGCCAGCTGTGCCACCTTCGCCTCCAGCTTGGCCAGGGTCTGCGCGAAGGTGTCCAGCGCCGTCCTGCCGTTCGACAGCGTGCGCGTGCGCGCATACGATGGCGGGATCGACAGGTAGGCGTTCAGCGCCTCGGGCAGGTGGGTGATCGCGATGCGTCTTGCGTCGAAGCCGTCGTCGAGCGAGAGGTGGCCGCGTGAGCGTTCCCACTGCCGGCGCAGCGCGTCCAGCGCCTTGCACAGCTCCAGCACGCGCGCCTGCAGGCTGGCGGGCAGGCGGTCATCGGGGTTGTACTGGGTCAGCCCGCGCACACCTTGCAGCGCACGCTCCATCGCCTCGCGCGCGTCGCCGTCGTCGCTGAACTGCAAGGCCTCCCAGCCGGGGCGCGACAGCGTCGGGAAGCCCAGCCACAGCCCGCCGACCACGAAACCGGCTGCATAGCCGAGCAGGGCGAGCGGCAACGAGGCGCTGCCAAGCAGGCCCAGCCCCTTCAGCACCAGCGCGATGCTCGCCAGCGCGAGGCCGATCCAGTTCGGCCATGAGACGAGCACGCCCACCAGGCGGTTGCCGAATCCCTCGTTGCCGGCTTCACTGGTACGCACGGATGTCCTTGAACACGCTGTACAGCGGCGTCTTGCGCGCATCGAACAGGCGGCCGCCGGTCACCTTCACCAGTTCGCGCAGCTGCCGCTCGTTGGCGTCGCCGAACAGCACCATGAAGACCGGGATCGAGCGAGCGTCTTCGGGCAACTGGTCGTAGTCGCGTTTGAACTCGTCGAAGCTGCGTCCCTTGTTGCTCTCGCCGTCGGTGAACGCCACCACCGAGTACTGGTAGCCGGGGTTCTTCTGCTTCTCGTCGGCCATGTTCTTCAGCGACTTCAGCACCGCGTCGAACAGCGCCGTGCCGCCGCGCATGTTCAGGCCGGCCGCGAACGCCCGCACCTGCGCCAGCGCCTTCTGCTTGGCCGCGCTGTCCTCGAGCACCTGCACGCCGCGGGCCGAGGCGGTACCGGCCGGGATCTCGAAGCGCTGCAGGTCGTAAGGGTTGTCCGAGAACGGCTGCATCCACAGCCGCTCGCGGTTCGTCAGCCGCGCGATGCGGCCGGTCAACGAGCGGTCGACGCCGGCGATGTAGTCGAGCGCCTGGATCAGCTGCTGCTGGCGGCCGTCGCGCTCCATGCTGCCACTGGTGTCCAGCACGAAGGTCGACGCGATCGGCCGGCGGAACTCGTTCAGGTAGGCGTCGATCAGGCCATCGGCCAGCGCGCGGTCGGGCGAGAACGGCAGCTCGATGCGCATCGCGTCGCGCGGCAGGATGTCGGCCACCTTCTCGGCCACCTCCGGCACCACCGGCCGGCGCAGCGTCTGGCGCGCGAGCCAAGTCTGCGCCGTCTCGCCCTTCAGGTAGGCGACCACCTTCAGGTAGTCGTCGCGCCTGGCGTCGTTCAGCAGCAGCAGCGGGTAGTCGGCCGTGCTCACGCCTTCGTGCGGGTAGACGAGCACCAGCTTCTCGCGCAGCTTGCCCGACTGGTTCAGGCCCAGCAGCCAGCTCTCGTAGTTGATGAACGCGTTCACATCGACGCCTTGGCGCTCGATGAACTTCTCGGACAGGTAGGTCGAGTTGTCGCCCGGCAGCCGGTAGCCCTTCAGGAACGCCGCGATGGCCGAGCGGTCGACGTCGGCCGCGACCAGCCCGTCGGCCTTCTGGCTGGCGCTCGCCACGACGCCCAGCAAGGCCATGAAGCCCTGGTTCGACGTGGCGGGGTTCGACAGCGCGTAGCTGAGCTTTCCCGCCTTGGCCGCGGCGGCGATGTCTTTCCACGTCACCTTGGCGGCGCGGTCCGGCCGGTCCCAGCCCAGCTCGCGGGCGGTCGATTCGCTGAGGCCGAGCGCGATCGGCGACAGCATGATCTTCTCCTGCAGCTTGACGCGCGACTGCCCCTGCGCATCGGACAGCAGGTACTTGGCATTCGCGAACCAGGCGAGGTCGGCACCCGATTGGCCGTTCAATACCGCCTCGGTGCTTTCCATCGTGCCGCCGAAGCGGAACTGCAGGTTCACGCCGGTGGCCTTCAGCACCATCTGCTGCAGCGGCTCGATGTCGCGCAGGTCGGTGGTGGCCAGCACCTGCAGCGCGTGCGCCGCGGGCGGCGGCGGTGGGGGCGTGGCCGCCTTGTCGACCGCGGGCCGGTCGCAGCCGGCCAGCGCCATGCACACCAGCGCCAGGAGCGAAACACGCAACGCAAGCTTCATTGCCCCATCTCCTTGGTCACCACGTCGATCATCTCCGCCATCAGTTCGAACGACGGTGGATCGACCACCTGCGTGAGCCGGGTCTCGACGGCCAGGCCGGTCGGCTGAACGGCCTTCGCGAATCGCTCGGCATCCGCGATGCGGAAGCCGTGCTGCAGCGCGATGCCCTGCAACTCGGCATCGTTCGACAGCAGCGCACCGAGCGTCTTGGCGCGTTCGCTGGTGGCGACGAACACCAGCTTGTTGGTGATGGTGGGCTGCGGGTACAGCAGCACCATGCCGCCGCCGATGCCACCCTTGGCGAGCGCATGGCCGACGATCTGGTTCTCGTAGATCCACGCGAGCGGCGTCTTGCCGATGCCCTGCGACACGTAGTCCTCGAAATTGCCGTTGACGTAGTTCTCCTGGTAGCCCTGGCGCTTGAAGAGCTCGGCCAGCCGCAGCGCCGTGCGGCGCGCGGTGTCGCGGTCGCTGACGGTCTCGCCGTTCACGGCATTGCTGGCCAGCGCGAGGAACATCGCTGCCGAGTTGCTGCGCCGCACGTCGGTGGTCGACACCAGCACGCTGCGGCTCACGTCGTAGGCCGCGGAGTGCTTCAGGTCCTTCCAGCGCTTGCGTGCCAGCATGAGCTGCGTCAGCTTGTCCATGTCGACGCCGTACACCTGCGGCTGCAGCGGGCGGGCGATGCCGTTGTCGACCAGGATCTTCGCGATTGGCTCCCAGGACGCGATGACCAGCGGTGTGTGGAACGGCGAGTACGACGCGGTCGCGATGCCGGCCTTGCGGCCTGCCTCGGTGACCTGGGTCGCCGCCACCACCCCCGAGGGGAAGAAGAAATCGGGGGTGGCGCCGGGCAGCACCCGCGCGGCCATGTCGCGGCTGCCGATGCGGGTGACCTGCACCGGCAAGCGGTGCGCGGCCAGCACCTGCACGACGCGCGGGTTCTTGAAGAAGTCCTCGACGTCGACCGCGATCAGGCCGCTCAGCTCGGTCGCGGCGACCGTCTCGGCAGCGGCCTGCTGCGCCGGGTGGCCGCGCAGCGAGAACCAGAGGGCGCCGCCAAAGCCTCCCAGCAGTGCGAGCGTGACCAAGAGCCTGGCCGTTTTGTTCATGAAGACGCAACCGTCAGTGCAGACGGCGCGAGTCTAGGGCACGCGACCGGGCTTTCAGTCCCGGGTCTCAGACGGCGCTGCGGTGCCGCGCGATGCAGGTGTCCAGCACCTCCCCGCCCGGGCGCTTCCACCAGTCCTCGCTGGAGAAGATCTCCACCTCGCTGTAGCCCGCGTAGCCGGCGGCTTCGACCCAGCCGCGGATGCGCGGAATGTCGATCACGCCGTCGCCCATCATCGCGCGGTCGTTCAGCAGGTCGCGCGTGGGCACGCGCCAGTCGCACACATGGAAGGCCAGCAGCCGCTCGCGGCCGGCGCGTTCGATCTGCGATTGAAGCTTCGGATCCCACCACACGTGGTACACGTCGAGCGCCACGCCGAGCGCGCCGCTGCGGCCGGGGTCGAGCGCATCGCACAGGTCCAGCGCCTGCTCCAGCGTGTTGACGCAGGCGCGGTCGGCCGCATACATCGGGTGCAGCGGCTCGATCGCGAGCGGCATGCCGGCACGGCGCGAATGCTCGAGCGTCGCCGCGATGCCGTCGTGCACCTCGGCCCGCGCCACGCCCAGGTCCTTGTGCGCCGCCTGCCCCGACAGCGCACCCGGCAGTCCGCCCACCACCAGCACCAGGCAGCGCGCGTCCAGCGCACGCGCCTCGTCGACGGCGCGGCGGTTGTCGTCGAGCGCGCGCTGCCGGCCGGCCGCATCGGCCGCCGGAAACATGCCGCCGCGGCAGTAGCCCGACAGCGCGAGGCCGGTGTCGCGCAGCAGCCCGGCAATGCGCTCCAGGCCCGCCGCGGCGACCTGGTCGCGCCACGGCGAGATCGCGCGGATGCCCCTGGTCGCGCACTCCAGCACGATGCGGTCGAGCGGCCATTGCGCGCGTACCGTCGCGGTGTTGATCGACAGCCAGCGGTGGTCGGCGCTGAAGTCCCTCATCTCACGCGTCCACGCCATGCAGGCCCAGCAGGTGCCGCATGCGCCGCGCCGCCAGCTCCGGCTGCTCGATCAGCCCGGCCTCGTCGGCCAGCCGCAGCAGCTCCGCCAGGTGCGGCAGCGACCGCGTGCTCTGCTGCCCGCCGACCATCGCGAAATGATCCTGGTGGCCGTTGATCCACGCCATGAAGACCACGCCGGTCTTGTAGAAGCGGGTTGGCGCCTTGAAGATGTGCCGCGACAGCGGCACCGTCGGCGCGAGGATCGCGTGGAAGCGGCTGCGGTCGTGCGTGGCGAGCGCGGCCAGCGCCGCGCTCGCCGCCGGCGCGATCGCGTCGAAGATGCCGAGCAGCGCATCGCTCTGCCGCTGCGTCGGCGCGCTGCCGACGCCGTCGCCGGCGATCAGCTCCGCGTAGTTGAAGTCGTCGCCGGTGTACATGCGCACGCCGGGCGGCAGGCGCCGCCGCATCGCGATCTCGCGGCCCTTGTCGAGCAGCGAGATCTTGATGCCGTCGACCTGCGCCGGATTCGCCCCGATCACCGCCAGCGCGGTGTCCATCGCGCGGTCGACGTCGGCACTGCCCCAGTAGCCGGCCAGCGCCGGGTCGAACATGTCGCCCAGCCAGTGCAGGATCACCGGCTCGCGGGCCTGGCGCAGCAGGCGGCCGTAGACCTGCAGGTAGTCGTCCGGCCCGCGCGCCACGCGGGCCAGCGCGCGGCTGGCCATCAGGATCAGCCGGCCGCCCAGTTTCTCGATCGCGGCCATCTGCTCCTCGTAGGCACGGATCACGTCGTCGACGCCGTGTGCCGCGTCGGGCGCGAGCTGGTCGGTGCCGCAGCCGCTCGCGACGCGCGCGCCGGGCACGTCGCGCGCCGCATCGAGCGAGCGTGCGATCAGCTCCAGCGAGGTCGGCCAATCGAGGCCCATGCCGCGCTGCGCGGTGTCCATCGCCTCGGCCACGCCCAGGCCCATGCGCCACAGGCGCTGGCGGCAGGCGATCGTGCAGTCCCAGTCGATTGCGCACTGCAGCCACGGGTCGATCGGCGCGAGCGGATCGGCCACCACGTGCGCGGCCGAGTACGCGATGCGGTTGAAGGCCGGCTCGGCCGGTGCGCCCCAGGCCTCGCGCGCCGACAGCGTGTAGCGTGCGAGGTGCCCGTCGGGCTGCGGCAGGTTCAGTGTCAGGCTCATCGCAGTCCCTCGCGTCGTCATCGTCATCGTCAGAGCGCCAGCGCCGGCACGTCGACCCAGCGCCGCTCCTTCCAGCTGGTCAGCGCCGCCTCCACCAGCTGCACGCCCTTGGCCCCTTCGGGCAGCGTGAAGCGGTACGGCGCGTCCTCGGCCACGTGGCGCAGGAACTGCTCCCACTGCAGCTTGAAGCCGTTGTCGTAGGGCTGGGTGTCGGGCACCTCCTGCCACTGCTCGAAGAACGGCATGGTCTGGCGCGTGTCGGGGTTCCACACCGGGCGCGGCGTGTTCACGCGTGCCTGGCTGCGGCAGTCGGTCAGCCCGGCCACCGCCGACCCGTGCGTGCCGTCGACGTGGAAGGTGACCAGGTCGTCGCGCCGCACGCGCGTCACCCACGAGCTGTTGACCTGCGCGATCACGCCGCCGGCGAGCTGGAAGGTCGCGTAGGCGGCGTCGTCGGCCGTCGCGCGGTAGGGCTTGCCGGCTTCGTCGAAGCGCTCCGGGATGTGGGTGCTGCCCAGGCACGACACCGACTGCACTTCGCCGAACAGGTTGTCCAGCACGTAGCGCCAGTGGCAGACCATGTCGAGGATGATGCCGCCGCCGTCTTCCTGCCGGTAGTTCCACGACGGCCGCTGGATCGGCTGCAGGTCGCCCTCGAACACCCAGTAGCCGAACTCGATGCGCACCGACAGGATGCGGCCGAAGAAGCCGGCGCGCTTCAGCAGGTCCAGCTTGCGCAGGCCGGGCAGGAACAGCTTGTCCTGCACCGCGCCATGCTTCACGCCGGCCGCCTGCGCGAGCCGGCACACCGCCAGCGCCTCGGACAGGTTGGTCGCGATCGGCTTCTCGCAGTACACATGCTTGCCGGCACGGATCGCCTGCGCCAGCAGCGTCGGGCGCATCTGCGTGGTGCCGGCATCGAAGAACACCGTGTCGGCGCGGTCGGCCATCGCGCTGTCGAGGTTGGTGCCCCAGCGCGCGATGCCGTGCGCCTTCGCGAGCGCCTCGATCTTGCCGGCGTCGCGGCCGATCAGCAGCGGGTCAGGCATCAGCCGGTCGCCGTTGGCGAGCGCCACGCCGCCCTGGTTGCGGATCGCGACGATGGAGCGGATCAGGTGCTGGTTCATGCCCATGCGGCCGGTGACACCGTGCATGATCAGACCGAGTCGTTGGGTGGCCATGGAGGTCCTTGCGGGGTCGACGATGAGGATTCAGACGAGCGCGGCCGCCTGCGACAGCGGCTGCATCGCCGACCAGTCCGGCGTCGCCGCGTGGGCGTAGCCGGGGCCGGCCAGCGAATGGAGGTCGATGCGGCCGCCGGTGATGCGCAGCCGAGCGCCGGCGTCGTACAGGTCCGGATGCGCCTGCACGAAGGCCTGCCGTTCGGCGGCCGGCGCCGCACCGAAGCCGTCGGCGTAGTGGTGGCCGTTGCGCTCGGCATGCGCCAGGCCGAGCAGCGCGGCCAGCGCCAGGTCCTGCTGCACCGCGAGGCCGGCCTGGCAGGTCAGGTCCTCGGCCGACATGAACCACGCCGGCGGCTGGCCGTCACGCTGAGCGGCCCGGTTCCAGCGCTCGCAGCGCGCGCGGTTGACCAGCGACTTGTGGAAGCCCTTGCAGCCCTTGCTCGACACGCCGTGCCAGCCGGCGTCGCGCCCGCGCACGAAGGCGTCCAGCGTGCCATCGGCCTCGTCCATCAGCAGCGGGCAGGGGAGTGCGGGCAACGCGCCATCGAACGAGCGGTCGCGCGGCACCGGCTGTTCGAGATACAGCAGCGCCTCGGGCCGCACGGCGTACGCGGGCAGCACGGCCAGCCGCGCGAACAGGTCGAGCAGCGCCGCCGTGTCGCCGTACTGCTCGTTGCCGTCCAGCGTGTAGCGGTGGCCGGGCGCGTCGCGGTCGAGCACCGCCAGCACCTCGCCGAGGCGTTGCGCGTCAGCCTGCGGATCGCCGCCGAGCTTGATCTTGAACACCCGGTGCCCATAGCGCGCGATCACCGCCGGCAGGCTCACCGGCAGCGGGCCGGCGTCGGCGGGCAGCGCCTGCAGCGCATCGAGCAGGCCGATGGTGTGGCGGGCCTCGATGTGCGGCCGCGGCACCAGCGTCGGCAGCCAGCCGTTCCAGTCGAAGCCGCGCAGGTCGGGCAGCAGCGCGCTCGGCTGCAGGCCGATCGCGTTGCGCGCCACCGCATCGAACACCGACACGCCGAGCGCGCGGCACAGCGCATCGATCACCGCGCGGTCGACGACTGCCGGGCCGAAGGCGCTCGACAGCTCGGTTGTCCCGGCTTGGCGGCCGGTGTCGGCCAGCGCCGCCGCATGGCGCTGGAAGAGTTCGAACGCGCTGGCCGACGCATCGCCGGCATAGGCCTGCACCGTGCGTTCGACCGCGCCGGCCAGGTGCTCGACGTTCTGCGCATGCGAGAAGCCCGCGCGCTTGTCGAACCACTTCGGCACCATCAGCTCGGCCGCATGGCCTTGCCAGCTGCCGCGGCCGGCCACCTCGACGGTGGCGCGCACGAAGAGCTGCGGGCAGCGGGCCAGCGTGACCGCACCGAAGCGGAACGGCAGGCGCAGCGCGACCGGCCGCACGCCGCAGTCGACCGCGCGCACGACCAGCAGGATGCCTTCGCTTCTCACTTGCTCTTTCCGGATTCAATGCGCATCGAGCGAGCCCTGCGCGTAGAAGTGCGCGCGCAGCGTCTTCGCGTGCGCGGCGAAGGCCTCGCTGCCCATCGCGTCGAGCGAGCGCGGCCGCGGCAGCGCGATGTCGTACACCGCGGCGATCGCGCCCGGCCGTTCGGTCATCACGACCACCCGGTCCGACAGGAAGATCGCCTCCGGGATGCTGTGCGTGATCAGCAGCACCGTCTTGCCGGACGCGCCCCAGATGCGCTGCAGCTCGAGGTTCATGCGCTCGCGCGTCATCGCGTCGAGCGCGCCGAAGGGCTCGTCCATCAGCAGCACCGGCGGGTCGTGCAGCAGCGCCCGCAGGATGGCCACGCGCTGCTGCATGCCACCCGACAGCTGCCACGGGTACTTGTTCTCGAAGCCGCGCAGTCCGGCCATCTCGACCAGCTGCTGCGCGCGCTCGCGGGCCGCTGCCATCGGCAGCCCGCGGATCTCGGCCTGCAGCAGGATGTTGTCGATGACGCGCCGCCACGGCAGCAGCAGCGCGTTCTGGAACACGATCCCGACGTCGGTCTGCGGGCCGTGCACCGGCCGGCCTGACAGGCTCAACTCGCCGCCGCTGGCCGGCAGCAGCCCGGCCACCAGCTTCATCAGCGTGCTCTTGCCGCAGCCCGACGGGCCGACCACCGAGACGAACTCGCCGGCGCGGATCGCGAGGTCGAGCGGGCGCAGCGTCTCGACGTCGCCGTCTTGCGTGCGGTAGGTCTTGTGCAGCCCGCGCGCCTCGATCAGCACGGGCGTCGGCGCGGCCGACTCGACGGGTTTCAGCACGGCGCTCATCGGCTCGGGACTGGAGTACCTTCGTGCTGCGCACTCCGGTATTCGCGCTTGGGGCGGCCCGGCGAGCTCATGGCAGGTAATCCAGCGAGACGTAGTCTTCCGGCTTGCCGCGCGTGGCCGGGTCCATGCCGCCATACTGCACCAGCAGGTCCAGCGATTCGCCGACGTTCTTCATCGACACCCGCAGCGGCCGCAGCGCGCGGGTTTCGTCGGTGTGGTACAGCGCGGTCGTCAGCTTCAGGCCGGCCAGCATGGTGTCGCGCTGGCCCGATTTCGGGTTGGCCTTCAGCGTCGCGTCGACCGCGGCCTCGGGGTTCTTCTCGGCCTCTTCGAGCGCGCGTGTGGTGGCGCGCAGGAAGCGCTTCACCAGGTCGGGCCTGGCGGCCAGCGTGTCCTTGTGGGCGACGATGCCGGAGCTGATCAGGTTGACGCCGTAGTCGGCGAAGCGCACCAGCTGCACCGGCTTCTTCGTCGCGTCCTGCAGCTTGATGTTCTGGTCCATCACATAGCCGAGCAGCAGGTCGGCCTGGCCGTTGATCACCGCATTCAGCTTGGTCTGCGCGTCGCCGGAGACGGTCTTGAACTGGCTTTCCTGCAGCCCGGTCTTCTTCAGGAACAGCGGCCAGATCTGGCTCATCGAATCGCCGGGTGTCATCGCGACGGTCTTGCCGGCGATGTCCTTCGCGGTCTTCACGCCCTTGTCGGCGAAGCCCATCACCGACATCGGGCTGACCTGCAGCGCGACGCCGACCGCCTTCACCGGCGCGCCCTTGGCCGCCGCCTTCACCATCGTCGGCACGTCGACGTACCCGAAGGTGGCCGAGCCCGCAGCCACCGCCTGGATCGACACCGCCGAGCCACGGCCTTCCTGGATCTCCAGGTCGATGTTCTCGGCCTCGTAGAAGCCTTTCTCCTTGCCGATGAAGAACGGCGCGTGCTCGCTGTACACGTACCAGTTCAGCAGCAGCACGACCTTGTCGCGCAATTGCGCGAACGCGGGCGCGGCCAGGCCGATCGACAAGGCTGCGGCAGCGGCTTGCACCAGGACACGTCTCTTCATTTCGTCGACTCCTTTGCAGATGTGATCAAGCAACGCCCGCGGAACCGGCTTTGCCGGGCCGCTGGGTGGCGCCCCTCGGGGCAGGAGCGCAGCGACTGGAGGGCCATCATTTCGACGCGTGCCACGGCATCAGCCAGCGTTCGACCCCTTCGATCGCGAGGAACAGCAGCACGCCGACCAGCGACAGCAGCACCAGCGCGGCGAACATCAGCGGCAGGTCGAAGCTGCCGGTGGCCTTCTGCAGCACGTAGCCGATGCCGGAGTTCGAGCCGACGAACTCGCCGACCACCGCGCCCACCACCGCCAGCGTCACCGAGACCTTCAGGCCGCTGAAGATCGACGGCAGCGCGGTCGGCAGCCGGAACTTGATGAACACCTTCCACGGGCTCGCGCCCATCGAGCGGGCCAGGTCGATCACGTCGGCCTCGACCGACTTGAAGCCCTGCACCGTGGCCACCACCACCGGGAAGAAGCCGAGCAGGAAGGCCGCGATCACCTTGGGCACGATGCCGAAGCCGAACCACACGACGAAGAGCGGCGCGATCGCGACCTTCGGGATCGACTGCGAGAACACCAGCAGCGGGTACACGAAGCTCTCGACCAGGCGCGACGACGCGATCCACATCGCGATCGGCACGCCGAACAGCGCCGACAGCGCGAAGCCGCCCAGCGTGGCGTACAGCGTCGGCAACGTCTCGCGCAGCAGCATCGGCCCCTCGGCCACCAGTTCGCGGGCCACCGACCACGGCGTGGGGACCAGGTAGGGCGGGATGCGCAACACCCGCACCGCCAGGTCCCACAGCACCAGCAGCACCACCAGCAGCCAGGCCGGGCGCAGCGCGGGAGACAGGAGCCAGCGGGTCATCGTGCCGTCCTTCTTCACCATTTGGTGAATTACGTCGGGGTGGTGCTCATCGACGGTCAGTCCCGCAGGACATAGCCCATCACCACCTCGGTGATGTGCGAGAGGCGCTCCGACAGGGCCTTGGGCGCCATCAGGTCGCGCCCGAAGATGGTCGACAGCGTGTGGTTGTTCGACAGGTAGAAGTACGCGAGGCCGGCGATCGAGATGTAGAGCTGCACCGCGTCGACGCCGCCGCGGAACACGCCGTCGCGGCGGCCGCGCTCGAGCACCTCGCCGAGCGTCTGCACCAGCGGCGAGTTCATCTCGAGGATGCGGCTGGACGCCTTCAGGTGGCGGGCGCGGTGCAGGTTCTCGCTGTTGAGCAGCGTCAGGAATTCGGGGTGCGCGAGGTAGTGCTCCCAGGTGAACGACACCAGCCGGCGCACCGCGTCGGGCGGCCTCAGGCGTTCGAGGTGCAGCTCGCGCTCGGCGTTGCGGATGTCGGCATAGGTCTGCTCGAGCACGGCGAGGAACAGCTCGTCCTTGCCGCCGAAGTAGTAGTAGATCAGCCGCTTGTTGACACCGGCGCGTTCGGCGATGCCGTCGATGCGGGCGCCGCCGAGGCCGCGCTCGGCGAATTCGTGCATCGCGGCGCGCAGGATCTCCTGCTGCGTGCGCTCGGCGTCACGCGTGCGCAACTCGACGACGTTGGCGGCGGCGGTGGATGGTGCGGACAGGGCCGGTGGCATGCTGCCCATAATTCAACGCTTGGTGAATTATGGGCATCCGGTCGAACCCGTAGCTACTTCGGCAGGCGCAGGCCCATCAGCGCGTCGATCGCGCTGCGACTGACGGTGTTCGGCAACGCCGGCACGATGGCCTTCACCGCGGCCGGAACGGCGCCCGGGTGGACCACCGCGACCTGCACCGCGCGCGACTGCTCGTCGAGCAGCACCAGGTAGTAGCGGTCGTCCTGCGCGCGGCGCCACACCGGGCCGGCGTTGCCGCGGGTGTTGGCATCGACGACGGCGCCCTGCTTCATCACCGTCAGGCTGTTCGCGTCGAGCAGGTCGGCATCGGCCGCGAAGTGGTCCATCGTGCAGCCCTTGATGCCGCAGGTCGAGCCGCCCAGCGAGCCGACCTGGTAGGAGCGGATGCCGGTGCTGACGATGTCGCGGTTGCCGTACTGCGTGCCCTGCGATTCGGCCACCACCTCGAGGATGTTGATCTGGCCGCAGCCGTCGCCGAGCCCGGCGTTGCCGGGGGTGTTGCTGAAGCAGTGGCAGGGACTGTAGCCAGACCAGCCGTCGCGGTACAGCTCCGACGGGGCGACCGCGAGCCACGGCGAATCCTCCGCCTTCTCGTCCTTGCCGTCGGTGACGCAGCTCAGCGGCTTCATCGACGCGTCGTCGGCGTAGGGCATGCCGGCCAGCATCACGACGAGCTTGGAGCCCTTCCAGCCGACGAAGTCGAGGTCGGATCCCGGGCAATACGGGTCGCTGCCGGGGCCGCACTTGAACGGCTTCTCCTGTGAAGCGAAGACGGTGCAGCTGTTGCCGAGTTCGCTGGGCAGCACCTTCGAACCTTTCGGTCCGGAGAAGTGGAAGTTGTACGGCTTGTCGGGGGTGCGGCGGTCCCAGAACGAGCGGATCGCCCAGTTGCCGTCGGTCGCTGCCAGCGGCTGGTAGACGACCAGCTGCTTGATGCGCAGCGGCCCGTCGAGCACCAGCCCGAGCTCTTCGTTGAACGGGCTGATCCGGTCGCTGCTCACCT
The DNA here is from genome assembly GCF_012275445.1 of Rhizobacter sp. SG703. GTDB lineage: Bacteria > Pseudomonadota > Gammaproteobacteria > Burkholderiales > Burkholderiaceae_C > Rhizobacter. The sequence goes on from NZ_JAAZQK010000009.1 coordinate 238,492, forward strand.
CGTGCTTCGTGCGGCAGCAGGATTCGTCGCCCCACGGGAACTTGAGGACCTCCGACTGCACGTTGCAGCTCGCGCTGCCGGCCTGCGCCTCGATGCGGCGACCCCAGTAGCCCTTGGCGCCGATGTTGGTGAAGGTCAGCGTGCCGCCGAGCGTGGTCGTGCCGGTGTTGTCGGTCGGCGACGCGGTGTGGGCCGGCGCCTGGGTGTTGCCGAGGTCGGGCCAGGTGTTGGCCGACGGGGCCGGTGCGGGGGCCGGGCTGGGTGCGGGGGCGGGCGCGGGGGCCGGTGCCGGGCTCGGCGCGGGACTGGGTGCCGGCGCCGGGCTCGGTGCGGGTGCAGGACTGGGGGCCGGGCTCGGTGCAGGCGCCGGTGCCGGCGAGGGGGCGGCCCCGACGGGCGAAGGAGCGGCGCTGTCGCCACCGCTGCCGCTGCAGGCGGCGAGGGCAGCGGCAGCGAAGAGGGCGGCCAGCAGGGAGGTCTTTGTCATGCCGCGAGACGGGCAAGTTGCGGACCATCCCGGTGCGCCGTCATCGCGTGATGGCGCGACGCGGGAGCGTGCCGCCAGCCCGCACCGGCGCTGCGTTCGCGCGACCCATCGGCGCGGCGCATGCCCACCATTCGTGCCAACGCAGACGCCGATTGCGTCGCCGACGGACACTTCCTGTTCGACGCCGCCGCGAATCGTCAGCGCACGAGGCACACTGGGCGCTTCATTCCGCTTCCTTTGCCGCGCCGACATGACCGACTCCCCGTCCCATTCGCCACGCCCGCAACGACTGGCCGGCCACGTGCTGGTCGAAGCGCTGATCGCGCAGGGCATTGACACCGTCTTCGGCGTGCCCGGCGAGAGCTACCTGGCCGTGCTCGACGGCTTCCATGAGCATGCCGACAAGATCCGCTTCATCGCCTGCCGGCAGGAAGGCGGCGCCGCCTTCATGGCCGAGGCGCAGGGCAAGCTGACCGGCCGCCCCGGCGTCTGCTTCGTGACGCGCGGCCCGGGTGCCACCAATGCCAGCATCGGGCTGCACACCGCGTTCCAGGACAGCACGCCGATGGTGCTGTTCATCGGCCAGGTGGCCAGCGACCAGCGCGACCGCGAGGCCTTCCAGGAGCTCGACTACCGGCAGGTGTTCGGCCCCGGCACGCTTGGTTTCGCGAAGTGGGTCGGCGAGGTGCACGACCCGGCGCGGCTGCCCGAATACATCTCGCGCGCCTTCCATACCGCGCTGCAGGGCCGGCCCGGGCCGGTGGTGCTGGTGCTGCCGGAAGACATGCTGACGCAGGCCACCGATGCGCCGGTGCTGCCGCGCGCCGAGCCGGCCCACGCCTGGCCGGCGCCGGGCGGCCTGCGCGACCTGCGGGCGTTGCTGGTGGCGGCCGAGCGGCCGTTCGTGATTGCCGGCGGCAGCGGCTGGGATGCCGCGGCCTGCGCCGCGCTGCAGCGTTTCGCCGAGAACTGGAACCTGCCGGTCGGCTGCGCGTTCCGCTTCCAGGACCTGTTCGACAACCGGCATGCCAACTACGCCGGCGATGTCGGCATCGGCATCAACCCGGCGCTCGCGCGGCGCATCGGCGAGGCCGACCTGGTGATCGCCGTCGGCGCGCGGCTCGGCGAGATGACCACCGGCGGCTACACGCTGCTGAAGGCGCCGCGGCCGCTGCAGAAGCTGGTGCACATCCATGCCGGGCCGGAGGAGCTCGGCCGCGTCTATGCCGCCGACCTGCTGCTGCAGTCGTCGATGGCCGCCGCGGCGAAGGCGCTCGAAGCGCTGGCCGCGCCGACCCGGCCGGCCTGGGGCGACTGGACGGCCGCCGCGCATGCCGACTACGAAGCCAACCACGTGGCCGCCGCGGTGCAGCCGCTCGACATGGCCGAGGTCGTCAAGACCATCCAGCGCCTCGCGCCGGCCGACACCGTCTACACCAACGGCGCCGGCAACTACAGCGGCTGGCTGCACCGCTTCTGCCGCTACCACGGCCTGCAGCACGCCGGCCGCACGCAGCTCGCGCCGACCGCCGGTGCGATGGGCTACGGCGTGCCAGCCGCGGTGGCCGCGGCGCTGCTGTACCCCGAGCGCACCGTGGTCAACATCGCCGGCGACGGCGATTTCCTGATGACCGGGCAGGAGCTCGCGACCGCCACCGGCTACGGGGCGAAGCGGCTGATCAGCGTCGTCGTCGACAACGGCACCTACGGGACGATCCGCATGCACCAGGAGCGCGAGTACCCCGGACGTGTCAGCGGCAGCGACCTGTTCAACCCGGACTTCGCGGCGCTGGCCGAGGCCTTCGGCTGGCGCGCGGCGCGTGTCTCGGACACCGCCGGCTTCGAGCCGGCGTTCGCCGCCGCGCTCGACAGCGGCCGCCCGACGCTGCTGCACCTGAAGCTCGATGCCGACGTCAGCACCAGCCGCAGCAGCCTGCAGGCGATCCGCGACGCGGCCAGGCGCCGGCTGGGCCAGGCATGACCGACCGGATCGCCCGGCAGGCCGGAGGGTGCCGTCGGATGACTTGTTCAAGACAATGTCATACCCGCGGTGTCATACCAACGATATATTGCCGACGATGAACAAAGTGCTTCCCGTCAATCCCGTGCCGGCGCCGACGCCGGCAGAGCGCTGGGTGTGGCGGGCCTGCCTCGCGGTGTCGCTGGTGTGGCTGGCGGCGGCCTGGGCCGGGCAGGCGCGCTGGTGGCCGGGGGCGTTGCTGCTCGCGTTGAGCCTGTTGCCGCCGCTGCTGCGTTCGCAGCGCCGTCAGGTGGCGATGCCGGGCTACGACACGCTGGACGTCGGCCCGTGGGGCCTGGTGCACCGCAGCGGCCTGCCCGACGACCCGCAGGAGCCGTCGACCCGGCGCCTGGCCTGGTCCGACATCCGGCAGGTCGACGTGCTGACCACCGAAGACGGCCCGCTCGGCGAAGACCTGTTCTTCGTGCTGATGACGCAGCCCGACAGCGATGCCGATGCGCTGGCCGTCTCGAATGCGCAGGCCGTGCCGACCCGGCTGCTCGATGCGATGGCGCAGCACCTCGGGCCGCTGGACCAGGCGCAATTGCTGAAGGCCGTCAGCACGCGCGAGCTGAAGCGCTTCACGCTGTGGCGGCGCGAGGCGGTTGCGGCGCGCTAGCGGGCGTCAAGGCATTTTTTCAAGGGGCCAGACCTCGATGACGCCGTGGGCGACGGCGCACGGCGACTTCGACACCAACGCGATGGCGTCCTGCAGGTTGTTCGCGTCGATCACCGCAAACCCCGCAATCGGCAGGCTGCTGCGCAAGAACGGGCCGGCAGTCGTCTGCACACCCGCGGCGTCGTGGTTTCGCACCTGCACCGGCGCGCCCGCGACGCCGATCAATGCACCATTGGCACGCATCGACGCGTCGTGAGCGTGTGCCGCGTCTCTCACCGCGGCGGCGGTCCGGTCGTAGCCGGCTTCATCGCCATAGCCGATCGTGATGAACTTTGCCATGTCGGCTCTCCTGTTCAAGGAACATGCCGTCATGGCGGGCAAACGGGGCGCCCGCCTGGAGTCAAGGGGCGCGTCTCGTCACCTTGCCTTCTTCCAGAGCAGCAGCACGACGCCCGCGAGCACCACGCCGGCGGCCGTCCATTCGTAGTGCGTGACGGTTTCGCCGGCCACCGCGACCCCCAGCAGCATCGCGATCACCGGGTTCACGAAGGTGTAGCTCGACGCGAGCCCGGCGCTCGCCTTCGACAGCAGCACCATGTAGGCGTTGAACGCGATCAGCGAGCCGAACACCACCAGGTAGAACCAGGCACCGACCGCCTTCGGCTCGGGCGGCCACTGCATCTGCTCGCCGGTCACGGCGGCCAGCAACAGCAGCACCACGCCGCCGCAGATCATCTCGCTGGCGAAGCCGGTGGCACCCGGCGCGAGCGGCAGGCTGCGCTGGCTCAGCACGCTGCCGATCGACCAGGTCAGGCAGGCGGTGGCGATGGCGGCCAAGCCGATCGGCGAGGCCTGGAAGCCGGCACCCTGTGTCAGCATCAGCACGCCGGCCAGGCCGACGGCGATGCCGAGCAGCTCGATGCGGCTCGGCACCACGCGCCACAGCAGGTTCAGCCCGGCGATCATCAGCGGCACCACCGCGATGAACGCGACCACCAGGCCGGAGCCGACGGTCTGCTCCGAGTAGGCGGTGCAGCCCATGCCGCCGCCCAGCATCAGCGCGCCGACGACCACAGCATTGCGCCATTGCACGCGGCTCGGCCACGGCGCGCCGCGCCAGCGCATCCATGCCATCAGCAGCACGCCGGCGAACAGGAAGCGCGAGCCCATCTGCAGGAACGGCGGGAAGCTGACCAGTGCGAACTTGATCGCGAGGTAGGTGGAACCCCAGACCAGCCAGGTGGCGGCCAGGCACAGCAGGATCAGCGCTTGCGGGCCGCGGTCGGGCTGCAGCGCGGCGGTGGGTGAGGAGGCGGACATGGGCGGTGCTCGGTGCAGAAATCAGGTCGACATCGTACGAAGGTGGGCACCGCAATGGAATGCAGGAAACAAGGCCGAGCGGGCCGACGCGTGCTATGTTTGAAGGACTTTCGGAGGTTTTGCCTTGAACGCTGAAATCGATGCCCACGACACGCGCATCCTGGCCGAGCTGCAGGCTGACGCGCGGCTGACGATGGCCGAACTGGGCCGCCGCGTGCACCTGAGCCAGCCGGCGGTGACCGAGCGGGTGCGCAAGCTGGAAGCGGCCGGCGTGATCACCGGCTACCGCGCGACGGTCGACCTCGGCAAGCTCGGCTACGGCATCCGCGCGGTGATGCGGGTCGGGCGCGCCGAGTACGCGCGGGTCGTCAAGCTGGTGCAGCAGAGCCCCGAGGTCGTCAATGCCTACAACGTGACCGGCGAAGACAGCTGGATGCTGGAGATCGCGGTGATCGACGTGGCCCACCTCGACGCCGTCGTCACCAAGTTCTGCCTGCTGACCGAAACCTCGACCGCGATCATCCTGAACACCCCGCGCGAGCACCAGACCATGCTGCCGCCGCGGCGCGAAGATGTGAAACCCCCGATCAAGAAGGTCACCGCATGAGCACCGACACCCACGCCGACTTCGCCACCTGCGACCTGTGCGATGCGCACAAGAACGACACCGACGGCGCGTTCCGCGTGCTGCCGCCGGTGTTTCGCGACTACGGCGGCCAGCCGAAGTTCAGCGGCCCGGTCAGCACCGTCAAATGCTTCGAGGACAACTCGCTGGTCAAGGCCGCGGTCGAGTCGCCGGGGCAGGGCCGCGTGCTGGTGGTCGACGGCGGCGGTTCGCTGCGGCGCGCGCTGGTCGGCGGCAACCTCGCGGCCGCCGCGGCGCGCAACGGCTGGGCCGGGGTGCTCGTCGACGGCTGCGTGCGTGATGTCGAGGAGCTCAGGGCCTGCAATGTCGGCATCCGCGCGCTGGCGCTGATGCCGTTGCCGACCGAGAAGCGCAACGAAGGCCAGCGCGACGTGGCCGTGACGATCCAGGGTGTGTGGGTGCGGCCGGGCGAATGGCTCTATGCGGATGCGGACGGGATCGTCGTCATGCTTCGGTAGTCCGCTTCCCGGGTTGTCACCCGGGCTACGCGACAACCTCCAGCAGCCGGTCCAGGCCGCCGGTGTTGATCGCCACCATCGCCTGTGCCCGCACCGCCGGCTTCGCGTGGTAGGCCACCGACAGCCCGGCCACGCCCATCATCGGCAGGTCGTTCGCGCCGTCGCCCATCGCGATCGCCTGTGACGGCGCGATGCCGAGTTGCGCGCAGGTCGCGAGCAGCATGCGGCGCTTCTCGTCGCCGTCGCAGATGTCGCCCCAGGGCTGGTCGACCATGCGGCCGGTCAGCGCGCCGTCGGTCACTTCCAGCACGTTGGAGCGGGTGAAGTCGATCTTCAGGCGGTCGCGCACGTGGTCGGTGAAGAAGGTGAAGCCGCCCGACACCAGCAGGGTCTTCAGCCCGGCGGCCTGGCAGGCCTGCACCAGCGTCGCGGCACCCGGGTTCAATTGCAGCCGCTGGTCGAGCACCTGCTGCATCGCGCCGACCGGCACGCCTTTCAGCAGCGCCACGCGCCGGCGCAGGCTGTCCTTGTAGTCGGCGATCTCGCCGCGCATCGCGGCCTCGGTGATCGCCGCGACCTCGGCCTTGCGGCCGGCCGCATCGGCGATCTCGTCGACGCATTCGATGTTGATCAGCGTCGAATCCATGTCGAACGCGATCAGCTTGAAGTCGGCAAGCCGCAGCGGCGGCGTGAAGCGCTGGAGGACGAGGCCGGGGGCGAATTCGGAGGTCATGGGTCAGGCAGGTTGCTTCGGGGTGCCGAGCGAACGCAGCACGTCGCGAATGAGCTGCGCGCGGTCCTTCGGCTCGGGGGTCTGGCGCTCGATGCGCAGCTTGTCGTTGCCGGCCAGCTTGATGTGGCGGTTCTTCTGCACCAGCTCGATGATGCGCATCGCATCCACCGGCGGGTTGGGCCGGAAGCTGATCACCATCAGCGCCGGCGCCGCATCGATCTTCATCACGCCGTACGGCTTGGCCAGCACGCGCAGCCGGTGCACGTCGAACAGCGTCTGGCCCTGCGGCGGCAGCTTGCCGAAGCGGTCGGTGATTTCCTCGAGCATGGTGTCGATCTGCTCGGGCTTGTCGGCGGTGGCCAGGCGCTTGTACAGGCTCAGGCGGGTGTGCACGTCGCCGCAGTAGGCGTCGGGCAGCAGCGCCGGCGCATGCAGGTTGATCTCGGTGGTGGCCGACAACGGCGACAACAGGTCGGGCTCGCGGCCGGCCTTCAGCGAACGCACCGCTTCGCCCAGCATCTCGTTGTAGAGCTGGAAGCCGACCTCCATCATGTTGCCGCTCTGGTTGTCGCCCAGCACCTCGCCGGCGCCGCGGATCTCCAGGTCGTGCATCGCGAGGTAGAAGCCCGAGCCGAGCTCCTCCATGTTCTGGATCGCCTCCAGCCGCATCGCGGCCTGCTTGGTCAGGCCCTCGACCTCGGGCACCAGCAGGTAGGCATACGCCTGGTGGTGCGAGCGGCCGACGCGCCCGCGCAGCTGGTGCAGCTGCGCCAGGCCGAACTTGTCGGCGCGGCTGATCACGATGGTGTTCGCGCTCGGCACGTCGATGCCGGTCTCGATGATGGTGGAACACAGCAGCACGTTGTGTCGCTGCGCGACGAAATCGCGCATCACGTGCTCCAGCTGCCGCTCGGCCATCTGACCATGCGCGACCGCGATGCGCGCCTCGGGCAGCAGCTCCTGCAGCTTCTCGCGCCGGTTCTCGATCGTCTCGACCTCGTTGTGCAGGAAGTACACCTGCCCGCCACGCTTCAGCTCGCGCAGCACCGCTTCGCGGATGGTGCCGGTGCTCTCGTTGCGCACGAAGGTCTTGATCGCCAGCCGCCGCTGCGGCGCGGTCGCGATCACGCTCAGGTCGCGCAGGCCTTCGAGCGCCATGCCAAGCGTCCGCGGGATCGGCGTCGCGGTCAGCGTCAGCACGTCGACCTCGGCGCGCATCGCCTTGATCGCTTCCTTGTGACGCACGCCGAAGCGGTGTTCCTCGTCGATCACCAGCAGCCCCAGGCGCTTGAACTTGACGCTCTGGCTGATCAGCTTGTGGGTGCCGATCACGATGTCGACGGTGCCGTCCTCGATGCCTTCGAGCGCCGCCTTCACCTCCTTCGGCGAGCGGAAGCGCGACAGCTCGGCCACCTTCACCGGCCACTTGCCGAAGCGGTCGGAGATGTTCTGGAAATGCTGCTCGGCCAGCAGCGTGGTCGGCGCGAGGATCGCCACCTGCTTGCCGCCGGTGACGGCCACGAAGGCCGCGCGCAGCGCCACCTCGGTCTTGCCGAAGCCGACGTCGCCGCACACCAGCCGGTCCATCGGCTTCGGGCTGACCATGTCCTGGATCACCGCATGGATCGCGGCCTTCTGGTCGGGCGTTTCCTCGAAGCCGAAGCTCGCGGCAAAGGCCTCGTAGTCGTGCGGCGAGAAGCGGAACGCGAAGCCTTCGCGCGCCGCGCGGCGCGCGTACAGGTTCAGCAGCTCGGCCGCGGTGTCGCGCACCTGCTCGGCGGCCTTGCGCCTGGCCTTGTCCCACTGGCCGGAGCCGAGCCGGTGCAGCGGCGCCTCTTCGGCGCTGACGCCGGTGTAGCGGCTGATCAGGTGCAGCTGCGCGACCGGCACGTAGAGCGTGGCCTTGTCTGCGTATTCGAGGTGCAGGAACTCGCTCGGCCCCTCGCCCAGGTCGATGTTCATCAGCCCCACGTAGCGGCCGATGCCGTGGTTCACATGCACCACCGGGTCGCCGACCTTCAGCTCCGACAAGTCCTTGATCAGCGCGTTGACGTCGCTGACCTGCTCCTGCTTGCGCTTGCGCCGGCCGGTGGGCGAGGTGGCGAACAGCTCCGTCTCGGTGACGAACTGGATCGCCTTGCCGTGCTCGGTGTCGTGCCAGAAGAAGCCCTCGGCCAGCGGCGCGACCGCGATCGCGAAGCGCTCGTCGCCTTGCTCGAATTCCGCGAGGCCCTTGACCGACGGCGGCTCGATCCGGTTGTCGCGCAGCAGCTCGAGCAGGCTCTCGCGCCGGCCTTCGCTCTCGGCGACGATCAGCACCCGGTGCGCCGTGGTGCCGACATGCAGCTGCAGCTTCTTCAGCGGCTCCGGCGCGCCGCGGTCGACGCTCAGGTCGGGCAGCGGGCGCGCCCAGTCGGTCTCTTCCTTGCCGCGCACCGACAGCACCGGGTGCGCATTCACGATCGCGAAGAAGTCTTCGGCGCGCAGGAAGATGTCTTCCGGCGGGAGGATCGGCCGTTCCTTGTCGTGCTGGAGAAAGCGGTGCCGTTCGCGGGTGTCGACCCAGAAGCGCTTCAGTGCATCGTCGACCTCGCCGTGCAGCGCGATCGCGGCCTGCTCGCCGAGGTAGTCGAAGATGGTCGCGATGCTGTCGAAGAACAGCGGCAGGTAGTACTCGATGCCGGCGGTGGCGATGCCGCTGCCGATGTCCTTGTAGAGCCGCACCTTGGTCGGGTCGCCGTCCACCTTCTCGCGCCAGCGGGCGCGGAACGCGGTGCGCGAATCCTCGTCCATCGGGAATTCGCGGCCCGGCAGCAGCCGCACCTCGGGCACCGGAAACAAGCTGCGCTGGCTGTCGGGGTCGAAGGTACGGATGCTGTCGACCTCGTCGCCGAACAGGTCGACGCGATAGGGCACCAGCGAGCCCATCGGGAACAGGTCGATCAGCCCGCCGCGCACGGCGTACTCGCCGGGCGACACCACCTGGCTCACATGGGTGTAGCCGGCCAGGGTCAGCTGGGCCTTCAGCGCGGCTTCGTTGAGCTTTTCCTTCTGTTTGAAGTTGAAGGTGTAGGCCGCGAGGAAGCTGGGCGGCGCGAGGCGCACGAGCGCAGTCGATGCCGGCAGCAGCACCACGTCGACCTCGCCGCGCTGGATGCGCCACAGTGTGGCCAGCCGCTCGGAGATCAGGTCCTGGTGCGGCGAGAAGGTGTCGTAGGGCAGCGTTTCCCAGTCGGGGAACACCGCGATGCGCAGCTCGGGCGCGAAGAACGCGAGCTCGCCTTCGAGGCGCTGCGTGTCGGCCGGCTCGGCGCTGACGATCGCGGTGAGCTGCTTCTGGTCGGTGCGGGCCTGTGCGAAGCGGGCCAGCAGCAGCGCATCGGCCGAGCCGATCGGACGGGGCAGCGTGAAGCGTTTTCCGGGGGACAGGCTGGGCAGGTGCATGGACACAGGCAACACGGGCAGCGCGAGCGTGCGCGACAAAATCAAATCGCCCCGCGCGGCGTGGCGGCGGGGCGATCGAGCAGTGCCGATTATAGAATTCGCCCACTTTTTCGCGCCCCATGCCGACTTCATCTCCCTCCAGGTTGTTCGCCCTCGTGCCCTGCGCCGGTGTCGGCGAGCGTGCCGCGGCCAACGGGCCGAAGCAGTACGCAGCGCTGGCCGGTGCGAGCGTCGTCTCGCACACGCTGGCGGCGCTCGCGCAGGTGGCGCGGCTCGCGCAGGTGCTGGTGGTGCTGAGCCCTTCGGACAACGCGTTCGAATCGCACGCGCCGGCCTTCACCGGCTGGGCCGCGCGCGTCGGCGGCGACACCCGCGCGCAGACGGTGGCCAACGGCCTGGCCGAGCTGCTGGCACGCGGCGCGCACAGCGACGACTGGGTGCTGGTGCACGATGCCGCACGCTGCCTGGTGCGCCCCGAGTGGATCGACCGGCTGATCGACGTGTGCCTGCATGACGCCGTCGGCGGCCTGCTCGCGTTGCCGCTGGCCGACACGCTGAAGCACGAGGTGCAGGGCCGCAGCGAGGCGACGCTCGAGCGCCGCCACAAGTGGCAGGCGCAGACGCCGCAGATGTTCCGCATCGGCCGGCTGCGCGACGCGCTGGCGCATGCCGGCAGCGAGGTCACCGATGAAGCGAGCGCGATCGAGGCGCAGGGCCGCTCGCCGCTGCTGGTGCGCGGCGCGCTCGAGAACCTGAAGATCACCTACCCGGACGACTTCGCGTTGGCCGAACGACTGCTGAGGACGCGCTGATGAACCCGAACCGCAACAAGCCGCCGCAGATGCGCATCGGCGAAGGCTGGGACACGCACCAGCTGGTGGCCGACCGCAAGCTGGTGCTGGGCGGCGTCGAGATCCCGCACACGCACGGGCTGCTCGGCCATTCCGATGCCGACGCGCTGTGCCATGCGCTGACCGATGCGCTGTTCGGTGCCGCCGCGCTCGGCGACATCGGCAAGCATTTCCCCGACACCGACCCGCAGTTCCACGGCGCCGATTCGCTCGCGCTGCTGGCCGAGGCGGCGCGCCGCGTGCGACTGGCCGGCTGGGAGATCGCCAACGTCGACAGCACCATCGTCGCGCAGCAGCCGAAGATGGCGCCGCACATCCTGACGATGCGCCAGCGCGTGGCCGGCGCGCTCGGCCTCGACGTCGACCGCGTCAACGTGAAGGCCAAGACGGCCGAGAAGATGGGGCCGGTCGGCCGCCTCGAAGCCATCGAGGCCCGCGCCGTCTGCCTGCTGGTCAAGCCTTGAGTTCACAGCCCGGATGCCGATCCGGGACACGTCGCCGCCAGCACACCCACCCGAGCCCGCACACCATCAGTACCGCCACCGCCGGCTCCGGCACTGGCGTCACCAGGTACGCATGGCTGTTGAGCCCGGTGACGACGAACTGCCCGCGGTCGTTGATGTCGCTTGCATACAGGAACTCGCCGTAGAACGAAGGGTCGGTGTTGACGAACGACAGGGTGTTGACGTCGACCGGATCGCTGCCGTTCGGGCCGGTGATGTAGGCGTGCGCGTAGATGTTGGGCGTGAAGGTGAAGCTGCCCGCGATCTGGCCCAGGTTGTTGATTGCGTTGCCCCCTGCGTAGAACGCTTCTCGACCGCCGCCGTGGAACGTGGCCAGTTGCCCCAGCTCGATCTTCTTCACGGCACCGCTGGCTTCAGTGAGGTAGACACCGCCGTCCGGGCCATAGAAGCGCGCGGCACCGCTCAGCACCTGACCGCGGTCGTTGATGTCCGCAACGCCCGAGATCGTGTCGATGTTGTCGTAGTCGTAGCCGGGAACCTTCACCTCGGTCAGCGCCTGGTTGCTCGCGTCGGCCAGCGCACCGCGCGAGCGCACCGGCTCCGTCGGGTCGCCGCGCATGCGGTTCTCTGCGTTGACCGCCACCGTGCCGGCGGCATTGATGCCGTTGGCCGTCGAGGTCGCGCCGCCCAGCGTGCCGATCGGCTGGAGGGCGCCGGCGCCCGGCTTGGTGACGAATCCGCGCTGCAGCCCGTCGGCGTTGATGAAGCTGCCGGTAACCTGGCCGCCGGCATTGATCTTCGACGCAGTGCTGTTGCCTGCCGACCCGAGGCTGCGCGGCGTGGCGCCGGCGCCCGGCATCACGAAGGCGCGGGTGTCGTCCGGTGCATCGCCGTTGTCGGGGTTGATCGACGAGGTGCCGACGACCCAGCCCTGGTCGTTGATGGCGGTCGCCTTGTTCCAGCTGCCGCCCAGCGTCGGGATGCTGGTCAGGCCGATGCCGTTGGCGCCGGTCACGAAGGCCATGTAGGTGTCGTCGGACGACCAGCCGTTGTTGCCGCGCGCATAGGCATAGCCGACCACCTGGCCGCTGTTGTTCAGGCCGGTGGCGACCATGCCGATCCAGTCGCCGCCGAACCCGCCGAGGTCGGTCAGCAGGTACTCGCCGGCCTGCGCGAGCGGCGCGGTGGCCAGCAAGGCGCCGGAGGTGCCGAGTGCCGCCAGCAGGCGGCGCAGGCGGTGCTTCATCGTGTGCTTCACGTGTTCTCCTTTCGTGGGGACGGCTTCTGCCGCCAGGCCAGCAGGCCCAGGCCGGCCAGCAGCATCGAGACGACGGCCGGCTCGGGCACCGGCGAGATCAGGTAGACGTGGCGGTCCCCGGAGGTGACGAGGATTCGCCCGGCATCGTTGATCAGCAACGCAGCGTCGTAGTCCCAGTACGGCAGCGGCCCGGTGAGCCCGATGAAGGAGCTGGCATCCAGCAGCGTTGCGCCGTGGCCATCGGGTCCGGTGACGAACAGGCCCTCCGCGAGGGTGCCCTGGTGGTAGCGGCCGACCATCTGGCCCGCCGCATTCAGTCCGCCGGGCCAGACGTCGACAGACACCGGGAATTCGCCACCGCCAGGCCCGATGGGCAACTCCAGCAGCCGTCCGTTGCCGTCGGCGTCGGCGATGAATCCGGCGGGGTAGCTGTAGCCGGGTGCCGACAGTCCGCTCGTCTGCCCACGGTCATTGATGCCCCGGCCCCAGCTGGGTGCGGTCGGGTCCTGGCCGGTGATGGTGATTTGACGCATCGCCGTGCCGTTCGGTCCGGTGACGAACGCGCGCTCCGTGCCGTCCATGCCGGGGGATGCGCTGCTCATGCCGGTGACCTGCCCGGATGCATTGATGGCGGTCGGCGCGCTCGTGGCGGTGCTGCCTTGGTACAGGCTGCCGAGGTCGTGCAGGGTGCCCGCCTGCGCATCGCTGATGAAGCCGCGTCGAAGCCCCGCGGCGGTCGTGCTGGTGCCCACCACCTGGCCGCTGGCGTTGATCGCGGTCGCACTGCTGGACGTGCCACCCAGCGTGCCGAGGTCGCGAGCCGACGTGCCGTTCGGGCCGACCACGAACGCGCGCTCGGTGCCGCTGGCCGTCGACGAGGTGCCGACCACCCAGCCTGCATCGTTGATGCCGGTGGCCCGGTTCCATGCGCCACCGAGCGTCGGGAGGGCGCTCAGGCCGATGCCATTGGCGCCGCTGATCCAGGCGGTCTCGCCGGTCTCGCTCCACGACCCGTCCGCCGCCTGGGCGAGGTGCGTTTCAAAGCCCACCACCTGGCCGCTGTTGTTGAAGCCGGTGGCCTGCATCCAGCGCCATTCGCCCGCCCCTGGCGGTGGTCCCAGCGCCCCCAGGTCGAACAACGTGTACATGGCGGCGTTCGCCACCGCGGGCGCGCCGGCCAGGCCCGCTACGGCACACAGCGCAGCAAAGAAGCGCATCAGTGTCTTGCCCATGGTCGACTCCTTCCGTCAACCGTTGATGCTCGCGCGGCGGCGCCACACGAGCCAGCCGAGGCCGCACGCCATCATCAGCACCGCCGCCGGCTCGGGCACCGGCGTCACCAGGTAGGCATGGCCGTTGCTGCCGTTGGTGATGAACTGGCCCGAATCGTTGATGCCGGTGGCGTCGAAGAACATCCAGTCGCGCGCACCGGCCGCGAGGTTCGTGAAGCTCAGCGTGTTGACGTCGACGAGCCCGAAGCCGTTGGCGCCGCTGATGAACGCGTGGCTCATCATGTTGCTGGTGAAGTAGTAGCTGCCGACGACCTGGCCGAGGCGGTTGAGTCCCAGCGCCTGGCTCGTCAGCTGCCACGGGCCGGGCATCTCGAACGTGCCCATGTCGTGCAGGTTCAGCACGCGGCCGATGCCGTCGCGCCCGGCGATGAACGCCCGCCCGGCGTCGCCGACGAACGCGGACGAGCGGCCGACCACCGTGCCCTCCTCGTTGATCGCGTAGGCCACCGAATTGGTGTCGCGGTCCGTCATGTCGTAGCCGGCCACCGCGATGGGCATCATCACGTCGCCGGCGCGGCCGGTCATGAAGGCGCGTTCGCGCGGCGTGTCGACGCTGGTGTAGCTGCGGTACTCGGCGCTGCCGACCACCTGGCCTGCCTGGTTGACGCCGTGGGCGGTCGAGCTGGAACCGCCCAGCGTGCCGATGTCGTGCATCGCTCCGCCGTTCGCATCGGTCAGGTAGGCGCGCTGCGTGCTGGCCGGGCTGGTGTAGGCACCGACGATGCGGCCGTCGGCGCTGATGCCGTTCGCGGTGCTCGGGCCGGCCAGCGTGCCGAGGCTGCGCGGCGCTGCACCGGCGCCTTCCATCGCGAAGCCGCGGGTGTCGCCGCCCGGTGTCGAGGTGGTGGTGGCCGAGGTGCCGACGACCCAGCCGTTGTCGTTGATGCCGGTCGCCTTGTTCCAGCTGCCGCCGAGCGTCGGGATCGCCGCCATGCCGTGGCCGTCGGCGCCGGTGACGAAGGCCTGGTACTGGTCGCTGAACGAGGTGCCGTTGGTGCCGTCGTTGAAGGCATAGCCGACCACCTGTCCGCTGGCGTTGATGCCGGTCGCGTAGGTGTTGCTCCAGCCGCTGCCGAGCAGGCCGAGGTCGGTGAGGCTGTACTCGGTGGCGTGGGCGGGGGCGAGGGCGCCGGACAGGCAGGCGCTGGTGCCCAGCGCCGCGAGGACGCGTGCGATGCGAGTCTTCATGGTGTTCCCCTGGGATGCGACGACGGCCGTCGACGCAGCTTTTGTACGGCTGCCGTGTGACGTTTGATGTCGTTTTCACACACACCCGCGAGAAGCGCAGGGGCATGCGGCCGCCATCCGTCGGATGGGCCGCGCGCGGGCGGTCAGAAGCTCAGCAGGTCGATGGTCGGCGGCACGCGAAAGCGCACCGGCAGCTTGTCGATGCCGACGCCGGGGGTGACGAACACGCGCGCGTTCTTCATCTCGTACAGGCCCTGGCGGAACGCGCCGTCGGTGGCATGCGCCAGCAGGTGCGCCGTGAAGACCGGGATGTCGATCTGCCCGCCGTGCGTGTGGCCGGCCAGCAGCAGCGCGGCCTCGTCGGGTTCGAGGTCGAACACCGTGTCGGGGTTGTGCGTCAGCATCACGCGGTGCGCGCGGTCGACGCGCCAGGGCTCGCGGCGCGATTCGGCGAGGTCGCGCTCGGCCGAACCGGCGCTGCGGTCGCCGAGGCCTTGCAGCTCGCAGCGGCCGAGCGGCACGCGCCGGCCGTCGATCGGCTCGACATGCGCGGCCGCCAGCGCCTGCTGCAGCGCATCGCGCAGCGGCGGGCCGGGCCGCTGCTCGTCGTGGTTGCCCAGTACCGACAGCGTGCGGTGGCGCAGCCCGGCCAGCGGCGCGAAGGTGCTGCGCAGGTCGTGGTCCGGCTCGAAGGTCCAGTCGCCGGCCACCAGCACCGCGTCGACCTGCAGCGTGTTGAGGCGGTCGACCAGGCGCTGCAGGTCGGGTTCGCGCACGAACAGGCCGACGTGCAGGTCGGAGATCAGCGCGACCCGCACGCCGCAGGCGGTGCCGAGCGTGGTCTCGCGCACCTGCAGCGCGTTCGGTTCGATGAAGCGGGCCCAGGTGAAGCAGCCGCACAGCGCGACGGCGATGGCCCCGGCCAGGGTGGCGGCGACACGGCGGCGGCGCGCAGTGCGCCAGGTCTCGCGCACGAGCAGCAGCAGGGCCGGCCACAGCAGCCACGAGAACCAGTAGATCGCGAGCTTGGCGATCACGCGATGGCGGTCGCCTTCTTCGTACCATGCGCCCCGGAAGTCGTGCGCCACCAGTGCGCCGAACAGCACGACGATGGCGACGCCCGACAGCACGCGCCACCCGCGGCTGCCGGCGCGGGCGATCGGGAATCCGAGCTTCATGGCGCGCGCTTCAGCCTGACGTGCGCGACGAGGCCGCCGTCGGACGCATTCGACAGCTCGAAGTTGCCGCCCATGCGCTGCACCGCCTTCTCGACGATGGCCAGGCCCAGGCCGGCGCCGGTGGCGGCGGTGCGCGCGGCATCGCCGCGGAAGAACGGGGTGGTGAGCTGCTTCAATTTGTCGTGCGAGACGCCGGGTCCGTGGTCGCGAACGCTCAGGATCACCCACGGGCCGGTGCGCGCGTAGCTGACATGCACGCGGGCAACGCCAGAGTCGGTGGAGCGGCCGTAGCGGCGTGCATTCTCGAACAGGTTCTGGAACACGCGGCCGAGCTCGATCTCGTCGGCCATCACCTTGGTGTCGATCGCCACCCGCGAGACGATGCGGATCTGGCTCGGGTCGCGGAAGCCCTGCATCTCGCGCTCGACCAGGCTGCTGACGTGCACCGGTACCAGCTTGGTCTCGCCGGGGCGGGCGTAGTCCATGAACTTGTCGATGATGGCGTCGAGCTGGTCGATGTCGAGCGCCATGTTGCGCTTGGCTTCTTCATCGTGCACGCTCATCTCGGCCTCGAGCCGCAGCCGGGCGAGCGGGGTGCGCAGGTCGTGCGAGATGCCGGCGAGCATCACCGCGCGGTCTTCTTCGACCTTGGCGAGTTCGCGGGCCATGCGGTTGAAGCCCATGTTGACCTGGCGGATCTCGCTGGTCAGCGTGTTCTCGTCGAGCTGCGATTCGTATTCGCCATCGCGGATGCGGCTGGCGGCGAACGACAGGTCGCGCAGCGGCTGGTTGATCAGCCGGGCGATCGCGGCCGAGCCGACCACGGTGGCCAGCAGCGCGATGCTGACCCACAGCAGCCAGGTGCTGCCGGCCAGCGGGCGCACGCGGGTCGGGTCGGCCTGCAGCCAGTACGGATCCTTCTCGATCGAGAAGCCGACCCACAGGCCGCCGTTGCCGTTGACCGAGGTCGCGACGATGGTGTCCGGGCCGAGGCGGGTGCGCAGTTCCTGGCCGATCGCGCGCGAGAAGCGGTCGACCTCGAAGGCCTCCCACTTATCGCCCGGCTCGCGCGGCAGCACGCGCACCGCTTCCTGGTCGGACATGGTCTTGACCAGCGTGACGCGGTTGATGCCGTCGGCATAGCGCAGCGCGGCGCGCGACAGGTTCACCAGGCTCGCGATCTGCTGCGCCGCCTGGACTGCGCGCGGCTCGAATTCGAGCGCGCGGAAGGTCTGCACCCACGCGAAGATGCCGCCGGTCAGCAGCACGGCCAGCAGAAAGAAGGTGCGCCAGAAAAGGCTCAGCGCTACCGCGTTGCGCGCCATCCGGCGTCAGGCGGTGCCGTCTGGAACGAACACGTAGCCGACGCCCCAGACGGTCTGGATGTAGCGGGGTTGTGCGGGGTCCGGCTCGATCATCTTGCGCAGGCGCGAGATCTGCACGTCGAGGCTGCGGTCGAAGGGCTCGAACTCGCGGCCGCGGGCCAGCTGGGCCAGCTTGTCGCGCGACAGCGGCTGGCGCGGGTGGCGCACCAGCGCCTTCAGCATCGAGAACTCGCCGGTGGTGAGCGCGATCTGCTCGCCGTCCTTCGACAGGCGGCGCAACGCCAGGTCGAACTCGAACGGGCCGAAGGTGACGGTCTGCGCGTCCTTCGCCGGGGCGCCCGGGGCTTCCATCGCGGGGCGGCGGCGCAGCACCGCATGGATGCGGGCCAGCAGTTCGCGCGGGTTGAACGGCTTCGGCAGGTAGTCGTCGGCACCGACCTCCAGGCCGACGATGCGGTCGACGTCTTCGACCTTGGCGGTCAGCATGATGATCGGCGTCACGTCGCTCGCGGCCCG
This sequence comes from Rhizobacter sp. SG703, assembly GCF_012275445.1. GTDB lineage: Bacteria > Pseudomonadota > Gammaproteobacteria > Burkholderiales > Burkholderiaceae_C > Rhizobacter. The sequence goes on from NZ_JAAZQK010000009.1 coordinate 256,291, forward strand.
CAGCCGGCGGCAGATCGACAGGCCGTCTTCGCCCGGCAACATCAGGTCCAGCACGATCAGGTCGACCGTCTCGCGAGTCAGCACGCGGTTCAAGGCCTTCGCGTCTTCCGCCAGCAGGACTTCAAAGCCTTCCTGGGTCAGATAGCGGCGGAGCAGGTCGCGGATCCGGGCATCGTCATCGACCACGACGACACGGTCGGGACGGGCAGTGGCAGTGGGCGTCATCGACGGCTCCGTTGATTTGTAACAGCCGAGATTGTGCGCAGGTTCGGCCGGGGATTTCGAGCGCCGGGACCATCTGTTACAAATCTTGCGACACGCCTTTTCCGGTTTGGCAAGTGAAGGTTTGTGAAGGGCGGCAAGAGTTGTCGGCGAAGCGCGCGGCCGGTTCGTTGGGGCCACACTGCCCTCGGAGACACGCATGACGTTGAACGAAAGCGATGCCCGCCACCTGCTGACCCGCACCGGCTTCGCGCCGTCGCCGCAGCAGCTCGCCCCGTGGGTCGGCCTGGGTGCCGAAGCCGCGGTGGACCGGCTGATCGATGCGGCGCGCGCGGCCCGCTTCATGCACCCGCCGCCCGACTTCACCCGCGAGCCGATCCGCACGCCGCTCGGCCAGCTGCCCGACGACGATGCGCGCAAGGCCGCGCGGCAGCAGGCGCGGCGCGACACGCTCGACCTCGCGGCCTGGTGGCTGCAGGAGATGCGCGACACGCCGGCGCCGCTGGCCGAGCGCATGGTGCTGTTCTGGCACAACCACTTCGCGACCTCGGTGCAGAAGGTGCAGAACCCGCAGGGCATGTTCATCCAGCAGCAGTTGTTTCGCACGCATGCGCTCGGGTCCTTCGCCGAGCTGCTGCACGGCATCGCGCGCGATCCGGCGATGCTGATCTACCTCGACGGCGCGGCCAACAAGGCGCAGGCGCCGAACGAGAACTTCGCGCGCGAGGTGATGGAGCTGTTCACGCTCGGCGAAGGGCAGTACCGCGAGCAGGACATCAAGGAAGCCGCGCGCGCCTTTTCGGGCTGGACCGTCGACCGCGCCGACTGGAGCGCCCGTCTGCGCCCGCGGCTGCACGACGGCGGCGGCAAGACGCTGCTCGGCCGCAGCGCTGCCTTCGACACCGACGGCGCGCTCGACCAGATGCTCGCGCAGCCGGCGGCGGCGCGCTTCATCGCCGGCAAGCTGTGGCGCGAGTTCGTCTCGCCGGTGCCGGAGGCGGCGGCGCTCGATCGCGTCGCGGCCCGGCTGCGCGGCAGCGGCTGGCGCATCGATGCGGCGCTGCGCGAGCTGCTGCTGAGCGATGCGTTCTGGGCGCCGTCCGCGCGCGCGGCGCTGATCAAGTCGCCGGTCGAGCTGACGGTCGGCACGCTGCGCCAGTTCGACGTGCAGCTCGATTCGATGCTGCCGATCGCCCGCGCCGGCGCGAAGCTCGGGCAGAGCCTGTTCGTGCCGCCGAACGTGAAGGGCTGGCCGGGCTATACCGACTGGATCGACAGCACGACGCTGCTCGAGCGCAAGCGCTTCACCGAGCGGCTGTTCCGTGGCGTCGAGATGGGTGGCATGGAAAAGGGCGCAGGCGGATTGCACTTCGATGCGGATGCCTGGCTGACGCAGTTCGGCGCGCATGCCGACCGCGAGCCGGATGCGGCGACGAAGACGCGCATCGAGATGGCGGTGCTGGCCGCGCCGCCGGTCAATCCGCTGCCGGCCGGCACGGTCGGGCTGTCGATGCTGCGGGCGCTGAGCCTGGACCCTGCGTTTCAACTGAAGTGACCCGGAGGCAGCGATGCAATCCACCCGCCGAGAATTCATGCGCCTGTCGGGCGCGGTCGCTGCGTGCAGCGGCCTCGCGCTGCCGGGCATCCCGGGCGCCGCGTGGGCGCAGGGCCCCAACGGCCTGCTGCAGCCGGCCGCATCGGCCGCCGACCGCGTGCTGGTGCTGGTCGAGCTGAAGGGCGGCAACGACGGGCTCAACACCGTCGTGCCGTATGCCGACCCGGCCTATGCGGCGCTGCGGCCGACGCTCGCGCTGCCGGCCGCCGACCTGCTGCGGCTCGACGGCGCGCTCGGGCTGCACCCGTCGCTCGCGCCGCTGCTGCCGCTGTGGGAGAAGCGCGAGCTCGCGCTGCTGCTCGGCCTCGGCTACCCGCAGCCCAACCTGTCGCACTTCCGCTCGATCGAGATCTGGGACACCGCGTCGGCGTCGCGGGAGTACCTCGACGAAGGCTGGGTTGCGCGCGCCTTCGATGCCGGGCTGCGCGAACGCGGCCGCTTCACCGCCGAGGGCGTCGCGGTCGGCACCGCCGGGCTCGGCGCGCTGAGCGGCGCGCGCGCGGTGTCGCTGACCAGCGCCGAGGCCTTCGTCAACGAGTCGCGGCTGGCGCGGCCGGCGGCGCTGCAGGGCAACGCGGCGCTCGCGCATGTGCTGAAGGTCGAGGCCGGCGTGCTGCAGGCGGCCGAGGGCCTGCGCAACCCGGGCGTGCCGCCGTTGCGCACCGAGTTCCCGGCGCACGGCTTCGGCCAGGCGGTGCGCGCCTGCTGCGCGATCGTCGCCGGCCAGGCCGGGCGCGGCGGCGTGCCGGTGTTCCACCTGACGCACGGCAGCTTCGACACGCACCGCGGCCAGTTGCCGACGCATGCCGCGTTGCTGAAGCAGCTTGCCGAGGGGCTGGCCGCGTTGCGCGAAGGGCTGGTCGAGGCCGGCGCGTGGGACCGCACGCTGGTGCTGACCTATTCGGAGTTCGGCCGCCGCGCGCGCCAGAACCAGAGCGGCGGCACCGACCACGGCACCGCCGCGCCGCACTTCGCGCTGGGCGGCGCGGTGCGCGGCGGCGTGGTCGGCCGCATGCCCGACCTGCAGCGGCTCGACGAGGGCCAGAACCTGGTGCACACGGCCGATTTCCGGCAGGTCTATGCGACCATCGCGCAGCGCTGGTGGGGTGTCGACGCGCAGGCGGTGCTGAACGGGCGCTTCGAGGCGCTGCCGTTCATCGCGGCCTGAACGACGACACGCCGACGGCGTGCCACTCACAAGGAGGATCCATGACGATTCAATCGAAGCTCTCGCCCCTGGCCGCCGTTGCGGCCTTTGCTGCCGCGCTGGCGGCCGAACCCGCGCTCGCCAACGAGCCGCCGCTGCAGAACGTGGTGAGCCTGTCGGCCAGCGCCACCGTCGAGGTCAACAAGGACTTGTTGAACGTGACGCTCAGCACCACCCGCGAGGGCACCGATGCCGGCGCCGTGCAGGCGCAACTGAAGCAGGCGCTCGACGCCGCGCTGGCCGAGGCCAAGCGCGTCGCGAAGCCGGGCGACATCGAGGTGCACACCGGCAACTTCTCGCTCTTTCCGCGCTACAGCCAGAAGGGTGGCATCAATGGCTGGCAGGGCACGGCCGAGCTGGTGGTCGAGGGCAAGGACATCCCCGGCATCGCCGCGCTGACCGCGAAGATCAGCACGCTGACGATCGCGCGCGTCGGCAGCAACCTGTCGCGCGAGCAGCGCGAGAAGGTCGAGGCCGACGTCGCTGCGCAGGCCATCGCCCGCTACCGCGCAAAGGCGGCCGAGTACGCGAAACAGTTCGGTTTCAGCAGCTACGTGCTGCGCGAGGTCAACATCGGCAGCAACGAGCCGGTGATGTACGCCGCCGCGCCGATGGCCCGCATGAAGACGATGGGCGCGGCCGACGAGTCGCTGCCGGTCGAGCTGGGCAAGGGCAGCGTGACGGTCAGCGTCAACGGCTCGGTGCAGATGACGAAGTGATCACTGGGCCGTCCAGCCGCCGTCGACCGCCCAGGCCACCCCGCGCACGTTGTCGGCGGCGGCCGAGCACAGGAAGACCGCCAGGTCGCCCAGCTGCTGCGGCGTGACGAACTGCAGCGACGGCTGCTTCTCGCCGAGCAGCTCGCGCGAGGCCTGCTCCACCGGGATGCCCTCGCGGGCGGCGCGGTCGTCGATCTGCTTCTGCACCAGCGGCGTCAGCACCCAGCCGGGGCAGATCGCATTCGACGTGATGCCGGTCTGCGCGGTCTCCAGCGCGATCGACTTCGTGAAGCCGACGATGCCGTGCTTGGCCGCCACGTAGGCCGACTTCTGCGCCGACGCGACCAGCCCGTGCGCCGACGCGATGTTGACGATGCGGCCCCAGTTGCGCGCCCGCATGCCGGGGATCGCGAGCCGCGTGGTGTGGAAGGCCGAGCTCAGGTTGATCGCGATGATCGCGTCCCACTTCGCCGCGGGAAACTCCTCGACCGCGGCCACGTGCTGGATGCCGGCGTTGTTGACCAGGATGTCGACGCCGCCGAACTCGGCCTGCGCATAGGCCATCATCGCCTCGATCTCGGCCGGCTTGCTCATGTCGGCCCCGTGGTAGCCGGCCTTCACGCCCAGCGCGGCCACCTCGGCGCGCGCCGCCTCGAATTCGCCGAAACCATTGAGCACCACGTTGGCGCCCTGGCGCGCCAGGCACAGCGCGATGCCGTGGCCGATGCCGCTGGTGGAGCCGGTGACGAGGGCGGTTTTTCCTTTGAGCACGGTGGGGACCTCCAGGTTGATACAGTCCATTATCGAAGAGGAAGCCCGGCCCATGCATGAACCCCGCCTGAACCACGTGCAATGCCTCGACACCCGCGGCCTGCACCGCATGGCGTGGTGGGAGTGGGGCGACGCCGGCAACCCGCGCGTGCTGGTCTGCGTGCACGGCCTGTCGCGCCAGGGCCGCGACTTCGACACCTTCGCGCAGGCGATGCAGGGCGACTACCGCGTCGTGTGCCCCGACGTCGTCGGCCGCGGCGAATCCGATCGGCTCGCCGACCCGATGGGCTACCAGATCCCTGCCTACGTGGCCGACATGGTCACGCTGCTCGCGCGGCTGGACGCCGCCACGCTGCACTGGGTCGGCACCTCGATGGGCGGGCTGATCGGCCTGGGCCTCGCGGCGCTGAAGAATTCGCCGGTGTCGAAGCTGGTGCTGAACGACGTCGGCCCGAGCATCGAGCCGGCGGCGTTGGCGCGCATCGGCACCTACCTCGGCCAGCCGGCGCGCTGGCGCAGCCTCGAGGAGGCGGCCGACGCGCTGTGGAGCATCTCGCAGGGCTTCGGCCCGCACACCCGCGAACAGTGGCTCGCGCTGACGCGGCCGATGCTGCGCCCGGATCCTGACGCGAATGACAGCGGCTTCGTGCCGCACTACGACCCGCAGATCGCGCTGCCGTTCCGCGCGATCACGCCCGAGGCGGCGCGCGCCGGCGAGGCGGTGCTGTGGGGCATGTACGACGCCATCGCCTGCCCGACGCTGCTGCTGCGCGGCGCCGACTCCGACCTGCTGAACCGCGCCACTGCGCAGGCGATGACGCAGCGCGGCCCGCGTGCGCTGCTGCGCGAGTTCGCCGGCGTCGGCCATGCGCCGATGCTGACCTCGCCGGAGCAGATCGCGGCCGTCCGGGAGTTCCTGCTCGCGGCATGAAGACCGGACTGCTTTCGACACCGGACCCGCAGCACGACGCGGCACCCATCGTCCAGCTGGCCGACGAGTCCGGCCGCCAGGACGACCGCGACGCCGAACTCGCGCAGCTCGCCCGCGCACGCGCGTTTGCCGAGCCGCTGCTCGACGGCCAGGCCCTCGACACCGGCGAAGACGCGCTGGTGCATGCCGATGGCGTCGCGGCGATCCTGCAGGGCATCGGCGCGGCGCCGTCGATGCGCGCCGCCGCCTACCTGGTCTACGCGAGCGACTACCTCAGCAAGCCGGAAGAGGTCGTCAGCAAGGCCTTCGGCGCGTCGTACGCCAGCCTGGTGCTGCACACCCGCAAGCTGGTGCAGATCCAGCGCGCGGCGCGCGAAGCCCGCGTGCATGCCGAGCAGCGCGCCGAGCAGACCGAGCGGGTGCGCAAGATGCTGCTGGCGTTCTCGCGCGACCTGCGCGTCGTGCTGCTGCGGCTGGCTTCGCGGCTGCAGACGCTGCGCCACTTCGCGCTCAGCAAGCAGCCGTGCCCGGCGGTGCTGGCGCGCGAATCGCTGCAGGTGTTCGCGCCGCTCGCCAACCGGCTCGGCATCTGGCAGATCAAGTGGGAGATGGAAGACCTGTCGTTCCGCTTCCTCGAGCCGCTGCAGTACAAGACCGTTGCGCGCCTGCTCGACGAGAAGCGCGTCGAGCGCGAGCAGGGCGTCGAGGCCTTCCGCTGCCGGCTCGGCGACGCGCTGGCCGCTGCCGGGCTGCGCGCCGAGGTGCAGGGCCGGCCCAAGCACCTGTACAGCATCTGGAAGAAGATGCGCGGCAAGGGGCTGGACATCGACCGGGTGTTCGACGTGCGCGCGATGCGCGTGATCGTCGCCGACGTGCCCGACTGCTATGCGGTGCTGAGCCGCGTGCACGAGCTGTGGCCGCCGGTGCCGGGCGAGTTCGACGACTACATCGCGCGGCCGAAGGTCAACGGCTACCAGTCGCTGCACACCGTGGTGCAGGACGAGCAAGGGCGGGCGGTCGAGGTGCAGATCCGCACCCGCGCGATGCACGAGCATGCCGAGCACGGCGTGGCGGCGCACTGGGCCTACAAGGAGGCCGGCACCAAGGGCTATGCCGGCGTCAGCGCGAGCGGCGATTTCGATGCGCAGGTGGCCGAGGCGCGCAAGGCGGTGCTGCGCCAGCTGCTGGCGTGGGAGCGCGAGTTCGTCGAAAGCGGCGACGAGGGCGGCGTCGAGCAGCGCAGCGAGCGGGCGGCGCCCGGTGCGGTGTTCGACGACCGCATCTACGTCTTCACGCCCGATGCCGCGGTGATCGAGCTGCCGGCCGGCGCGACGCCGATCGACTTCGCGTACACCGTGCACACCGACCTCGGCCACCGCTGCCGCGGCGCCAAGGTCGACGGCACGATGGTGCCGCTGAACACCCCGCTGCAGAGCGGCCAGACCGTCGAGGTGACGGCGATCAAGGAAGGCGGGCCGTCGCTCGACTGGCTGAACGACAACCTCGGCTACCTGCAGAGTTCGCGCTCGAAGGCCAAGGTGCGGGCCTGGTTCAACGCGCTCGCGCTGCGCGACACCGTCGCACGCGGCCGCGAGGCGGTCGAGAAGCTGCTGCAGCGCGAGGGCCGCACGTCGATGAAGCTCGACGACCTGGCGGCGCAGCTCGGCTTCCGCCATGCCGAGGCGCTGTTCGAGGTGGTCGGCAAGGACGAGTTCTCGCTGCGCAACATCGAGGCGCTGCTGCGCCCGCCCGAGCCGCAGCCCGACCCCGATGCGGTGATCACGCAGCGCCTGACGCGCCCCGAGGGCGAGGCGCCGAAGGGCGGCGTGCTGGTGGTCGGCGTCGAATCGCTGATGACCAGCCTGTCGCGCTGCTGCCGGCCGGCGCCGCCGGACGCGATCGGCGGCTACGTGACGCGCGGCCGCGGCGTGGCCATCCACCGCGCCGACTGCAGCAACTTCCGGCAGATGGCGGCGCGCAGCCCCGAGCGGGTGATTCCCGTCGCCTGGGGCGAGCGGCGCGGCGACAAGCCCTCGCTGTACCCGGTCGACGTGCTGGTCGAGGCGGCCGACCGGCAGGGCCTGCTGCGCGACATCTCCGAGGTGTTCGCGAAGGAGAAGATGAACGTGACCGGCGTCAACACGCAGTCGGTGAAGGACGCGCGCGGCGGCACCGCGTGGATGACCTTCACCGTCGAGGTCGCCGATTCGGCGCGGCTGAACCAGGTGCTGGCCGCGGTGGACCGCATCGGCGGCGTGCGAAGCGCACGCCGGAAATGAGCCGCTCGATGAAGAAAATTTCGGAGCCGGACGGAACCCGAAAAAAGTAATGCTATAGTCACAGGCTCGGGCGATTAGCTCAGTGGTAGAGCGCCTCTTTGACGTGGAGGATGTCGGGAGTTCGACCCTCTCATCGCCCACCAAAAACGTCTGGACATCAGGGCCTGTTCCGAAAGGGACAGGCCCTTTTTCCATTTGGCCTTTTTCCATTTGGCCGTTTTTCCATTTGGCCCGTCCTCCAGGAGATGCGTGATGGAGATGACCCCTCGCCGCCGCGAGCTGATCGATGCCCACGTGGCCGACACGCACGCGCAGATGACCGAGCTGGCGTTCGAGCTGAACGACCTCGTGCGCTTCACGCTGTCGGCCGCGAAGCCCAAGGGCAACAAGGTCTACTACCCGATGGACCCGGTGAACGAGGGCATCCGCAACTGGCGCGACCTGCAGCGCAAGCTCGCGAAGCTCACCGCGCGCGTCGACCAGGCCGCGGCGCGGCTGGGCGTGCAGCCCTTCGATCCGGAAGCGCCGGCGCAGGACGACGCGCCGGCGGGTTGAGCGGCGCCGGCGTCCGTGAAGGACCGCATGAACCCGCGGTATCCTCGCCCTCTTTACTCCAAAGGATCGAGATGGCACTGGCAAAGAAGAAGCGCGTGGGCAAGAGAACCATTTCTGCCAAGCAGGTCAGGAAGACGGCGAGCGGCAGGAAGCGCCGCAAGTCCGACGGCACCCAGCCGCCGAAGGCGGTGACCTCGACGCCCGCGGCGGCCTGACCGTTCGGGCCGGCTGTCCGCGGCGGCAGGCCGCTTCGGCTCGGTCGCTCGCGCTGTTCGAGCGAACCGCGGCAACGCCGGCTCCCGTCGAAAGCACTCAGAACGCCGCCTCGCGCTGCCACAGCGCCGCGAGCCGGCGCCAGCCCTCCACCGCCAGCGAGCGCCGCTCGCCCGCCAGCACCGCGACGCCGCTGACCTCCGACGCCGGGGCGCTGCCGAGTTCGCAGTCTTCCAGCCGCACCCGGAAGGTCGGCTGCAGCGGAATCACGCGGCCGTCGGCATGCCGCTGCGCCGGGATCGCGCCGCCGTACAGGCTCGCGACCGCGGGCTGCTCCAGTTGCGCGAGCTGCACCGCATCGACCACGCTGCGCGCGCAGCGCACGTGCGCGCGTTCCGGCGCGTCGGGCACGAACACGCCCGGCCCGCCGCCGAACCGCTGCAAGGCCGCCTCGTCGACGAAGGCCTCGACCTTGCTGCCCTGCGGCGCCACCAGCTGCAGCAGCTTCTCGCCCGGCCGCACCCAGCTGCCGGCGCCGACCTCGGGCGACGACTCGACGACGCGGCCGTCGAACGGCATCGTCACGTCGAGCCGCTGCAATTCCCGCTGCAGACCGTCGACCTCCTCCTGCGCCGCCTCCCAGTGCTTGCGCAGCGCCGGGCCGGCCTCCATCAGCCGTGCGTCGAACGGCTGCTGCGTCAGCTGCCACTGCAGCTGTCGCTCGCGCGCCTGCGCCAGCGCGAACCGGGCTTCCAGGTCGGGCGACCGCAGGCGCAGCAGCGGCTCGCCGCGCCGCAGGGCCTGCCCGACCGGCGGCAGCGCCGCGGTCACCTGCGCCGCATGGGGCGCGTACACGCCTTGCGCCTGCCGCGCGCCCAGCACCGCCGGCGCGTGCACGCCGGCCTGCCAGGGCCACAGCAGCACGGCCGCCAGCGCGCCGAGCAGCAGCGCGAGCCGCCGCGTCGCGCGGTTCCAGCGCAGCAGGCCGCGCCGCAGCCACCATTGCTGCAGCTCGCGCGCCACCGGCATCACGATGAACCAGCCCAGCTCGACCGCCATCATCAGCAGCCCCAGCGCCTTGAAGAACAGGTGGTACACCAGCAGCGCGATGCCGGCGAACAGCACCAGCCGGTACAGCCAGGTCGCGAACGCGAAGCCGACCAGGAAGGCCTGGCGTCCGGGCGGCTGCGGCTCGGGCGCCGGCTCCTGCAGCCCGAACAGCCGCTCGCGCAGCCACCAGCGGCCGAGCGCGAACGCGCGCTCGTGCAGGTTCGGCAGGTTCAGTGCGTCCGACAGCAGGAAGTAGCCGTCGAAGCGCATGAACGGGCTCGCATTGATCGCGAGCGTCAGCAGCCAGGTGGTGGTCGCCAGCAGGAAGGCCGCGGCGCGCACCGGTCCCCAGGCGGGCGACTCCGGCAGCAGCGCCCACAGCAGCGTCGCGAACGCCGCCAGTGCGATCTCGCCGAGCATGCCGGCCGCGCCGATCGCCAGCCGCTGGCGGCGCGATGCGAGCTTCCACGCCTCGTTGGTGTCGGTGTAGAGCACCGGCCACATCACGAGGAACGCGACGCCCATCGTCGGCACGCGGCAGCCGTGGCGCTGCGCGGTGAAGGCATGGCCAAGCTCGTGCAGCACCTTCGCGAAGCTCAGCGCCGCCGCGACGGCGAGCGCGCCGCTCCAGCTCGCGTAGGCGGCGAAGGTGTGGACGAAGCCGTCCCAGCGCCGCGACGCGAGCACGAGGCCCAGTGCGGCCGCGGCGACCACCGTGAGCCAGAAGGCCGGCGTGTAGGCCCAGGCCACGTGGGGCGCGAAGCGTTGCAGCCATGGCATCGGCCGCACCAGCGGCAGCCGGAAGAACAGGTAGTTCTTCAGCAGCCAGCGTGCCGGACCGACGCGCCGTGCCTCCACCGCGCGCTGCAGTCGCGCGCTGTCCTGCGGGCCGCTCGCCAGCAGCAGGTGGTTGGTGGCCAGCATGCGCAGCAGGCCGTCCATCTCGGCGTCGCCGATCCGCAGCGTGGTCTCGCGCCGCACGGCGGCCAGCACCTGGCGCGCGCTGCCGAGCGACCAGCGCGACAGCACCTCGAAGGCCGGCCAGCGCAGCTCGTAGAAGCGGTTCGCGGCCGGGTCGTGCAGCGTCCAGGTCGGCGAGCCGTCGGCCGCCGTCGGGCCGGCGTGCAGCGCCAGGTCCTGGCGCAGGGCCGGCAGCGCGTCGACGTCCATCGTCACCAGCCCAGCCACTGCCGCGCGGCCACCAAGGGCCGCCGCAGCAGCACGTAGGCGAGCGGCGCCCACGGCCCGCGCAGCCGCGCGCTGCCGAGCTGGCCGATGCGCGGCGGCGCCTGGCCGGGCAGGAACCCGGCCTTGATGCGGTAGGCGAGGAAGCCCTCGGGCGTCAGCTCGGCGCGGTAGGCCACGCTGATGACGCGGGCCTCGAACGACGCGAGCGGCGCGCCCTGCGGGTACAGCGTCAGCAGGTCGCCCGGCGCGACCTCGATGTGATCGGCCGCCGGCAACTGCGCGCTCAGCTCCACCTGCGCCGGGTCGGCCACCAGCAGGATGCGCTCGCCCACCGTGACGGCCTTGCCGAGCCAGTCGTTGGCGTCGGCGAACACCGCGATGCCGTCGCGCTCGGCCTTCACCTGCACGCGCTCCAGCTGGCCGCCGGTGTAGTCGAGCTCGACCTGCTTCTCCTGCAGCTGGCCCTGGCGCAGCGCGATCTCGGCGCGGTTCTTGTCGCTGGTGACGGCGGCCTGCGCCGACTGGCGGTATTCCTCCTGCGCGGTGTCGACCGCCTTGCGCGCGACCTCGAAGCGGGTGCGCAGCGCGGTGGTGTCGAGGCTGAACAGCGGATCGCCGGCCTTCACGGCCTGGTTGGGCCGCACGTCGAAGCGCTCGATCACGCCGTCGAGCGGCGCGCGCACCAGCAGCGGGTCGCGCGGCACGACCTCGGCGCCGGCCAGCGCCGTCACGCGCACCGGCAGCACGCACAGCAGCGCGGCGGCGAGCAGCAGGCGCCGCCGCGCCCGCGCGGTGCGCAGCCAGCCGATCGTGCGGTCGAGCCCATGCTGGCGCGGTCGGAACGCGGCCAGCGCATGCGCGTGCACGTCGGCCAGCTCGCGCAGCAGCGCCTGCTCGGCCTCGGTCCAGGGCTCGTCGCGGGCCAGCAGCAGCCCGCCGTCGAGCCGAGCCTCGTGCCGCAGCGGCAGCCACAGCGCGTGCGGCGGCAGCCATTCGCGCCATTCGCCCTGCAGCAGCGGCGGCAGCGCGGCCACGTCGACCGTGCCGCCGTCGAACGACGCCGCGAGCTGCCGGCACACGCTGGTCAGCCACTGGATGTACGGCGCCCCCGGATCGGGCTGCGGCAGGCCCGACACGCTCGCGATGCGCGGCAGCCCGAGCTCGGTCCACAGCGCCGCCTGCCGGTAGGGCAGCAGCTGCAGCGTCTCGTTGACGGCAACGAAGCCGAGCGCCTCGAGGCTGGCCGCGGCGCGCGCGCGGCGGCCCAGCTGCAGCAGCGTCACCAGCGGCTGGACCGACGCATCGGATTTCATTTCGCTTCTCCGTGTCTCGCGCGACCGGCGACGCTGGAAACCGCACGGCCAAGCGGCCGCCGCGGAACCGGCTTTGCCGGGCCGCTGGCGGCGCCCCCTTGAGGGGGAGCGCCGCAGGCGCTCCGGGGGTGGGTCATTTCTGTCGCTGCGGGTAGACGGCCCAGCCGCTCATGCCCGGAAGCAGCGCCGCATGTTCGCCGTCGATCGCGCCGACCACCGGCAGCGTCTGGCTCACCGGGTCGATCTGCGCGCCCAGCCGCAGCACGCGCGCCGGGAAGCTCTTGCCGAGTTCCTCGACCTCGACCGTGAAGGCCACGCCCGGCTTCAGCCACGCGAGCCATTTCGACGGCACGATCATCTGCACCTCCAGCGTGCCGCCCTCGAGGATGTCGAGCAGCGGCGTGCCCGGCGTCACGTACTGGTGCGCGGCCGCATGCCGCCTCGCGACGCGGCCGCCGAACGGCGCGGCGATGCTGCAGCGGTTGACGACGCTGCGCTGGCTCGCCGCCTCGGCCTGCGCCTCCTTCAGCCTGGCCTGCGCCTGCTGCACCTCGAACTTGCCGATCGAGTTCAGCTCGACCAGGCGCAGGTTCGACTGCACCAGCGCGTTCGCCGCGTCGATGCCGGCCTCGGCCTTGCGCAGCTGCGACTGGTACAGCTCGCAGTCGAATGCCACCAACAGCTGGCCGGGGCGGAATGCATCGCCGTCGCGCAGCGCAAGCGTCGCGATGCGCGCGGCCAGTTCGCTGGAGATGGTGACCGCGTTGCGCGACGAGAGCTGGGTGCGGATGCGGCCGTCCTTGTCGGCAAGCTGCAGCGCGGGGGCGGAGGAGGGCGGCGCCGCACGCGCGCTGACGGACGCGACGACCAGGGGCAGGGACAGCCACAGAGCGAGCGCCAGCGCGCCGCCCGGCCGCCCGCGCCGCGTCGCCGTCAAGTGCCGCCCCCCGGGTTCACCGTGCGGGTCCACGACTGCTCCGACGCATCGACCGCCTCGCCCAGCGTCCGCAGGTCGCTGCCGGCCACCGACTGCGGCAGCGGGTCGAGCCCGATGGTCGCGATCATCTGGCCGTAGGCGCCCTGCAGCGCGCCATAGGTCTGGTACATGCGCAGCTCGGACATCATCGCGGCGGCGGCGGCGCGGATCTCCTCCAGCTTGCCCTGCGCGCTCGCGCTCGCGACATTGCGCGTCTGCTGCAGGATGCGCTGCTCGACGCCGTCGAGCTCGCGCGTCATCCGGTACTGCCGCACCCGCGCCAGGTACTCGAGCTGCGCCACGTGCACCTGCGTCAGCACCGCCATGTTCAGCGCGAGCCGCTGCTGCTTCGCGACGTCGAGCTGGGCCTGCGCCGCGCCGCGTATCGTGCCGGCGTTGAAGACGTTCAACAGGTTCCAGCTGACGCGCAGCCCGGCGTCCCACCACTGGTTGTTCACCAGGTAGCTGTTGCTGTCGTAGTGGCCGCCGAGGTTCAGCTCGACGCCGGGCAGCAGCCGCGCGAGCGCCTTGCGCGTCTCGAGCACGCCGATGCGCTCGTTGTACTGCGCCTCGACCAGCTCGGGCCGGCGCAGCAGGGCGGTCTCTTCCATCCTGTCGGTGCCGAGGCTGACCGGCGGCACGTCGAGCGCGCCGGCCGGCACCACGCTGAACGGGCGGCCGGGCTCCAGGTTCATCACCGACGCGAGCCGCGGCTTGGCCTGCTGCAGTTCGTCGCGCACCGCTTCGAGCTGGCGCACGATGTCGAGCAGCTGCCGCTGGTAGGTCAGCGCCTCCAGCGGCGAGCGCAGCCGCTCGGCCTCGACCTTGCGCGCATCGTCGAGCGCGCGCTGCGCCTGCTGCAGCACCGGGTCGATCTTCGCCTCCAGCTGCTGCGCGCCGACCGCCTGCCAGTAGGCCTGGCGGGTCTGCTGCATCAGCAGGTGCAGCACCTTGCGGCGGCGCTCCTGCGCGACCAGCAGCCGGTCGGCCTGCTGGCGGGCCTGGTAGTAGCTGACGCCGAAGTCGAGCACGTTCCACGACAGCCCGAGGTCGGCGGTGCGGCGCTCGCGGTCGCTGGAGGTCGACGGCACCAGCGACTGCTGGCCGGTGGAGACGTCGCGCGACGACGAGGCCGCCTCGTTGTCGCGCGCGGTGTAGCCGGCCGATGCGACGACGCGCGGCAGCAGCTCGATGCGCGACAGGTCGAGCTGGCCGCGCGCGACCGCCTCTTCCATCAGCTTCAGCCGGTGGTCCAGGTTGTACTTGATGGCCCGCGCCATCGCCTCCTGCAGCGTGATCGGACCCTGCACCGGCTCCTGGTCGGCGAACATCGCCAGCCGGTCGGCGGCGACGCTCGCCTGTCGCTCGTCCGCGGTGAGGGCCTGCGGTTGGACGGCGCAGCCGCTGACGGCTGCGACGGCGAGGGTGGCGAGCAGGGTGCGCGCCGGAAGGCGAGGGCGAGAGGTGCTCAAGGGTCTTCTCCTGGTGGTTGTTGTTGGAGTGAGCGGTGGGATCCCTGTCAGCCGGTCGGGCTTGTCGCCTGGCGGGCGTGTTCGAGCAGTGCGGCGCGCTCGGCCTGCCGCGCCTGCAGGCCGTGGCGGTCGAACTGCGCCTGCAGGCTGGCGCGGCCCTCGGCGCCGGCCGGCGACGCGCTCCAGGCCAGGCGGTCGAGCAGAGGCTGCAGCGGGTCGGCCAGCAGCGACTGCTTGTCGGGCGCGGGCCGCGGGGCCGGCGCGGCGGGCGCGGCAGCCGGCGCGCCCTTCACGTCGACCTCCAGGTGCGAGCTCGCCCGGTTGCCCTTGCTGTCGCGCGCGATCACCTCGATCGCGAGCTTCTGCGTCAGTCCGCGCGGCGGCTGGCCCGACAGCGTGCCGTTGACCGGATCGAACTTCAGCCACGACGGCAGCGGCCGGCCGTCGGCCAGGCGCACCTCGACCGAGACCTGCACGTTGCGTTCGCTGTGGCTGAACGTGGACGTCGGCAGCGCGATGCTGACCGGCTGGCCGGCCTGCGCGCTGAAGTTGCCGATCTCCGGCATCGCCTGCAGCCCGGCGCCGGTGGCCGCGCCCACCTCGATGAAGTTGCCGCGTGCCGGCGCGGCCGCCACGGCGACAGTGGCGGCCGCCGGTGCGGCCAGCGGATCCGGCGAGAACGAGTTGCCGCCGCCGGCCACGACCAGGCTGCTGCCGCCGGCGCTGGCGGCGGGCGGCAGCGTCGGCGTGCTGACCGGCGCGATCGGGTCCATCGGCGACAGCGTGACCGGCGGTGCCGCTGGCGCGATCACCAGCGGCGGCGGGGCCGGGGCGGGCGGCGGCGGCTCGGCCGGCGCGGGCGGAGGCACGACGATCGGCCGCAGCACGTAGCGCTCGCCGGCCAAGCCGCCGGCGATCGCGTTGCCGGCCGCATCGGCGATGCCGGTGGCCGCGGGGTTCAGCGAGATGCCGAGCTCGCCTTCGCCGTGCAGGCCGCCGACCAGAACGGTGTACGTGCGCGCATCGACCTGCGTGACCGAGACGATGCTGCCGCCGGCCGTGCCGGTGGTGGTCAGCGCCAGGTCGCCGGCATCGAGCCCGCTGACGGCCTCGGAGAAGGTCAGCGTGTAGCGCACGCCGTTGCCGGACGCCGGCGACGGATCGGCGCGCACCAGCCCGACGGCGGTCGGCGCGGTGGTGTCGATGCGCACGCCGGCCGTCGACGGCACGGCCGCGAGCGCGAGCGACAGGTCGTTGCCGGCCGCGTCGCGCAGCGTGCCGCCGTGCGCCTGCAGCGCGCCGACCGCGATGCCGTCGGCATCGGCGTCGCCGGCCAGCACGGTGTAGCTGAAATGCAGCGTGCCGGTGCCGGAGCCGCCGGCGTAGTTCGCGTAGGCCGTGCTGCCGCCGATGTCGATCGCCAGCCGCGGCGTGCCGCCGGCGCTGTTCACGACCACCGCCTCGCTGGTGGCGACGGTGAAGCCCAGCACGTCGCCGGCCTTGTAGGTGCCGTCGGCCGGCACGCCGACGCTTGCGACCGCCGGCGCGATTGCGTCGATGCGCAGGCCGCCGGTGGCCGCCGCGTTGTGCAGCGCGGGGAGCACCGCGTTGCCGATCGCGTCGCGCAGCGCGCCGCCGTTCAGGTCGATGGCCGACCCGAGCACGATGCCGTTCGCATCGAGCTGGCCGCTCGCCACCGTCAGCCGGAACGCCAGCGTGCCGGTGCCCGAGCCGCCGACGTAGTTGGCATAGACGGTGCCGCCGGTGTCCAGCGTGACGGCCAGGCGCGGCGTGCCGCTGCCGGTGTCGACCAGCACCGCTTCGCTGAACTGCACATCGAAGCCGAGCGTCTGGCCGGCCACGTAGGTGCCGTCGGCCGGTGCGCTGACGGCGGTCACCACCGGCGCGATGCGGTCGACGGTGTAGGCCGCGCCGGCCAGTCCGCCGGCCAGCGCGTTGCCGGCGACGTCGGCGATGCCGGTGCCGCTGCCGTTCAGGTCCAGCCGCAGGCTGCCGGCACCGGCGATGCCGCCGACCTGCACGGTGTACGTGTGCGCATCGACCTGGGTGACGCCGGTCACCTGGCCGGCCGCGCTGCCGGTGGCGACGAGCGAGAAGTCCGCCGCATCGAGCCCGGACACGTCTTCCGAGAACGTGACGGTGAAGGCGACGCTGGCAGCCGCGGTCGGGTTCGCATCGACGCGCACGACGCCGGTCGCCGCCGGCGCGGTGGTGTCGACGCGCACCGCCGCGGTCGACGGCAGCGTGCCCAGCGCGAGCGCGAGGTCGTTGCCGGCCGCGTCGCGCAGCGTGCCGCCATGCGCCTGCAGCGCACCGACCGCGATGCCGTCGGCATCGGTGTCGCCGGCTTGCACGGTGTACGAGAAGGTCAGCGCCGTGGTACCCGAGCCGCTCGCGTAGTCGGCATAGGCGGTGCTGCCGCCGATGTCGATCGCGAGCCGCGGCACGCCGCCGGCGCTGTTGACGATCACCGCCTCGCTGGCGGTCACGGTGAAGTTCAGCACGTCGCCCGCGTTGTAGGCGCCGGCGGCCGGCACCGAGACGCTCGCGACGGTCGGCACGACGGCGTCGACTTGCACGCCGGCCGTCGACGCGACGCCGTTCAGCGCGGTGGCGGCGCTGTTGCCGACCGCATCGCGCAGCGTGCCGCCGTTCAGGTCGAGCGCGCTGCCAAGCGTGATGCCGTTGCCGTCGAGCTGGCCGCTCGCGACGGTCAGGCGGAACACCAGCGTGCCGCTGCCCGAGCCGCTCAGGTAGCTCGCGTAGACGGTGCCGCCGGTGTCCAGCGCGACCGCGAGGCGCGGCGTGCCGCCGCTGGTGTCGACGGTGACGGCTTCGCTGAGCTGCACGCTGAAGTCGAGGTTCTGCCCGGCCGCGTAGGTGCCGTTGGCCGGCACCGCCACCGAAGTGACCGTGGGGGCGATGCCGTCGATCACCAGCGCGCTCTGGCCGCCGAGCGACTGGGCGCCGCCGATCGCCGGCAGCGTCAGCACCGCGTCGTCGCTGCTCGCGCTGCGGAGGGTCGCGCCGTTCAGCGCCAGCGCCGCGGTCGATGCGGCGTCGAGGTCGGCCGAGCTGTCGCCCGCCTGCACGGTGTACGAGAAGGTCAGCGTGTTGCTGCCCGAGCCGGCGACGTAGGTCGCGTTGCGGTCGACGCTGCCGGTTTCGAGCAGCAGCGTCGGCGTGCCGCCCGTGGTGTCGACGTTGACCGCCATGTCGAAGCCGATCGTCACCAGCACCGTGTCGCCGACGCGGTAGCCGCCGTCCGGCGAGCCGGATTGCACCGTCGTGACGACCGGGTTGATCGGGCTGACGGTGATCGCGACGGTGTCGGTGTCGGTCCGCGCGCCGCCGCTGCCGGCGGCGCCCTGGTCGTTGCTGGTGATCTGCAGCGAGGCCGGACCGTTGTAGCCGCCGGTCGGCGAGAAGACCAGGCCGGCCAGCGCGGCGTTGACGTCGGCGGCCGTGCCGCTGAAGGTCATCGTGGCGTCGCCGGTGCCGGAGCCGACGCTGAACGACAGCCCGCTGGTGCCCGACAGCGTCAGCAGCCCGTGGCTCGCGGCCAGCGTCACCTGCAGCGGGCTGCCGCCGAGGTCGGCGTCGCCGACCGTCAGCAGGTTGCCGTTGCCGGACGAGAACACCAGGGCCTGGTCCTGCCGCGTCGCCTGCGCCGCCGGCACGCCGTTGACCGGCGCGTCGTTGACGGCGGTGATGGCCAGCGTCACGGTGGTCGACGCGGACTCGCTGGTCGCGGTACCGCTGTTGCCCGGGTCGATGCCGGCGTTGCCGCCGTCGTCGATCGCGATCGACAGCGTCACGTTCGACGCGGCGTTCGCGGCGGTCGTGAAGCTGGCATTGCCGGCCGCGAGGAAGGCGTTCAGGTCGGCCAGCGTGCCGCCCAGCACCAGCGTGCCGCTGCCGCTGCCGGACACGGTGACGCCGCCGCCCGAGGTCGCGCTCAGCGTGCCCGAGCCGACCGACAGCGTCGCGCTGAGCGCGCCGCTGCCGGCGTCGACATCGGAGAAGCCGATGCCGGTCAGCGCGGTCGTCACGTCCTCGGTCACCGCGATGCTGCCGGGCGCGGCGATCGCCGGCGCGTCGTTGACGGCGGTGATGTGCAGCGTGGCCGACTGGCTGGCCGTCTTCGCGCCGCCGCTGCCGGTGTTGCCGCCGTCGTCGATCGCCGCGGTGACGGTCACGTCGGCGGTGGCGTTCGAGGCCGGCGTGTACACGACGTTGCTGCCGGCGATGAAGGTGTTGATGTTGGCGATCGAGCCGGTCAGCGTGCGCGCGGTGGCGGTGCCGCCGACCGTGACGCCACCGCCGCTGGTCGCGGTGAGCGCGCCCGAGCCGACCGACAGCGTCACGCTGACGCTCGCGCTGCCGGCGTCGGCATCGCTGAAGCTGATGCCGGTGAGCGCGGCAGGGGTGTCTTCGTTGGCGCTGAAGCTCGCCGGCAGCGTGACCTGCGGCGTGTCGTTGACGCTCGCCACCGTGACGGTGCGCGTGGCCGCGATGCTGTCCAGCGACCCGTCGTTGACGACGATGCTGACGGTGCGCGTTGCGGTGTTCGGCGTGTCGGAGCCGTTGGTGTAGGTCACGCTGCGCAGCGCGGCCTGCCATTGCGCGAGCGTCGCGCTGGCGCCCGACGAGGTCAGCGTCAGCACGCCGGTGCCGCTGTTGTAGCTGGCGGCGATGTTGCCCATCGTGCTGCCGTCGTTGGTGAACGCGAGCACGTCCTGGCCGGACTGGAAGTTGCCGGTGAGGCCGACGGTGGCGCTGGCGAGGCTCGGCGAATCGGAGTCGGCCAGCGTCAGGCTGCCGTCGACCGCGACCGGGGTCGACGTGGCGTTGTCGGCCTCGCTGAAGGCCGCGCTGCCGCCGCTGGCGGCGACGGTCGGCGCGTCGTTGACGGCCGTCACGACGATGCTCGCGGTGTCGGCGGCCGACGAGAACGCGCTGCTGCCGCCGGCACTGCTTGCATCGACCTTGCTGCCCTGCTGGCCGGCGCTGGCGCCGGTCTGGTCCCAGGCCTGGTAGCTGAGGCTGCCGGTGGTGCCGGTGACGCCGTCGGGCACGAAGCGCACGCGGTCGGTCGAGCGCAGCAGCAGCGCGCTGCCGGTGGACACGCTGCCGATGCCGGTCCAGCTGCTGCCGCCGTTCAGGCTGTACTGCCAGGTGCCGCTGCCCGACACCAGGCCGCTGACGGCGATGCCCGAGACGGCGCCGCTGTCGGCGTCGGCGATGCTGCTGCCGACGATGCTCGCGACCGTCTGGCCGGCGTTGTTGACGTCGCCGTCGGTCAGGCCGGTCAGTGTCGGCGACGCTGGCGTCAGCACCGGTGCGTCGTTGACCGACGTGACGACCAGGGTGGCCTGCGCCGCGCTGCCGCCGGAGAACGCGGTGGTGGTGCCGTTGGTGCTGGTGTCGGCGGTGTTGCGGGTGCTGTTGGTCGACGCGCTGCCGCTGGTCTGGTCCCAGGCGCGAAAGCTGACGCTGGCGGTCTCGCCGTTCGCGCCGTCGGGCACGTAGCGCAGCCGGGTGCTGCTGCCCAGCAGCAGGCTGGCGCCGGCCGAGACCGTGCCGACGCCGTTCCAGGTGACGCCGTCGGTCGAGTACTGCCAGCTGCCGTTGCCGGTGCGCGCGGTGATCGCGATGCCGGATGCCGGGCTCGCGTCGACGTCGCCGTAGGTCAGGCCGGCCAGCAGCGTCGACACCAGCGTGCCGGCGGTGGTGGTGTCCTCGTCGGTGCCGGTCAGCACGTACGGGCCGCCCGACAGCGTCGGCGCATCGTTGACGGCCGTCACGCCGACGGTGGCCGCCACCGACAGCGCGGTCGTGTCGACGCCGCCGTTCGCAGTGCCGCCGCTGTCCGTGAGGCTGGTCAGCGTGACGACGCGGTTGGTGGTGGTCGGCGCTTCGCTGCTGTTGCGGTAGGTCATGCCGTCGACCAGCGTCTGCGCCGCGGCGGTGCTCAGCCCGCCGGCCTTCGTCAGCGTGACGGTGGCGGTGCCGCCGCTGACGGCGACGCTGTAGCCGACCGCGTTGGTCGCGGTGGTGCCGCTGTTGCCGTTGGTGAGCGCGAAGCTGCTGCCGTCGGCACCGACGATCTCGTTGGCACCATCGCTGACGTTGCTGACGGTGAACGTGATCGCGGTGATCGTCTGGCCGGCTTCGATGGTGCCGATGCCGATGCCGCTGAACAGGTCGACCGCGCCGCCGTTCTCGGTGTAGGTCGGGGTGCCGCCGGTGGCGCTCAGCGTCGGCGCGTCGTTGACGCCGGTCACGCTGACGGCGACGTCGGCATTGCTGCTGGTGCCGCCGTCGCCGTCGTTGACGGTGATGCGCACGGTGCGGGCCGCGGCCGACGGGTCGGTGCCGTTGCCGTTGGCGTAGGTCAGGTTGCGCACCAGCGCCTGCACCGCCGCCGGCGTCGCGCTGGCGTTCAGCGTGATCACCAGGTCGTTGGTGCCGGTGCCGCCGGTGGCGGTGCCGATGGTGACGCCGCCGTAGCTGATGGTGCTGCCCGACACGCCGATCTGGCCGGCGCTCGAGCCTTCGTTGCGCACGCCCAGCACGTCTTCGCCGCTGACGCGGTTGGTGACGATGGCGGCCGTCACGTTGCCGCCGTTGAAATCGGCCGAATCGCTGTCCGTCACCGTGGCGTCGCTGCCGCTGTCGAGCAGGGCCGCCGCGGCGCCTTCGACGTAGCCGACGCTGTCGCCACCGAGGTTGGCCACCACCGGCGCGGCGTTCGGGACGTAGTTGGTGATCGTCGTGCCGCCGCTGGTGGTGTTGATGTCGCCCTTGCCGACGCCGGCTGCGCCGTTGTTGCTGCCCGGTCTCGTCGCGAAGCCGATGCCGCCGGCGGTGCCGGCGTTGGCAGTGGCCAGCGAGGTATTGGTGCCGGCGTCGATGCGCACCGTGCCGCCGGCGTTCCAGATGCCCGCGACGCCGGAGCCGGCATCGCCGCCGTTGCCGGGGTTGATGCCGCCGACCGCCGAGCCGCCGCCGCCGCCGCCGCCCGCGCCGATGTTGCCGGTGATCGAGCTGCGCAAGATCGTCACCGTGCCGGTGTTGTAGATCGCGGCGGCCGCGTTGCCGCCGCGTCCGCCGGCGAAGTCGTAGCCCCCGCCGCCGCCGCCGCCGCCGATGGCGATCGAGCCGTTGTTGGCGGTGCCCCCGCTGCCCGCGCTGGTGTAGCCGCCGCCATAGTTGGCGCCTGCGCCTCCGGTGGTGCTGCCGCCGATGCCGCGCAGGGCACCGAAGCCGCTGCCCGTGCCGCCGGTGCCGGCCGTGCCGGCGCCACCGGCGGCGCCGTTGTTGCTGCCGCCGGCGCCGCCCGGCGTGCTGCCGAAGCCGCCGCCGCCGCCGCCCGCGCCGCCGCCGCCGCCGGCGCCGCCCCCGCCGCCGCCGCCCCCGGCCGCCTTGTTGGACGAGATCGTGCTGTCGGTGATGGTCAGCGTGCCGGCGTTGCGGATGCCCGCACCCAGCGCATCGCCGCCGGCCAGCCCGGCAGCGTTGCCCGGCGTGTTGCCGCCGGCGCCGGTCAGGAAGCCGTTGGTGATCGTCAGGTGGTCGATCGCCACCGTGCCGGCGGTCACGTTGAGCACCTGCCCGAGGTTGTTGCCGCTGAGCGTGAAGTTGCCGCCGACGATGCTCATCGTCTGCCCGTCGGTCACGTTGATCGTGATCGTGTCGGCGGCGCTCGCGAACGTGATGTTGCCGGTGAACGTGATGGTGTCGGCGACGCCGTCGGTGTTGCCGGTCGCGATCGCGGCCTTCAGCTGTGCCACCGTGTTGACGCTGGCGGTGACCAGCAGCTCGTCGTAGAACGCGAGCTTGCCGGCGTCCAGCGCTTGGCTTGCGGCGATGCGGCCGGTGGCGATCTCCAGTTCCCAGTCCCCGCCGCGCGTGGTGGTGCCGGTGCCGTCGGTCGACGCGGCCACGTCGGCGCCGGTCGCATCGGCCAGCTTCGCGAGGAAGGCGGCGCCCTCGGTGCCGGCGCCGACGTCGCAGCCGTACAGCAGGATGTCGCCGTCGGCCTTCAGCGCCTGGCCGATGGCCTGCAGCTGCGCGGCGTAGTGGTCGACGTTGCCGTTGAACAGCGGCCCGCTGCCCAGCAGCAGCAGGCCGTCGTCGCCGTGCGAGACGATGTGCACCGCGTCGATGTCGTGGCGCGAGGCGAGCGCGTCGGCGATCTGCTGCACGCCGTCGGTGTGCGTGTCCAGCAGCACCACCTCGACGCCGGACGCGACCGCGTCGACGATCTTCTGGTAGTCGGGCACGCGGGTGTCGACGAACACGATCTCGTGGCGCGGCTCGGCCGGCGCAGGCGTCGATGCCACGGCGGCCCGCGGCGCGCCGACGTCGTCGCGCGCATGCGCCGTGTCGACGACCGGGTGCGCGGCCTCGGCATGCGCCGGCTCGGCGATCGCGGCGGCGGTGCCGCCGACCGCGGCGTCGAACATGATGCGCGGCTCGAGCGCGATCATCATCGGCGCCGCCGCGTGCCGGGTGGGCCTCGTCGTGGCGGCCGTGGCGGCGGGACTGCGCTTGAACCAGTTCTTCATGGTCGTCTCCCGGGGCCGTCAGGCGCCCTTGATCCTGATGACATTCGCGGCGCTGCCGCTGCCGTCCTGCCAGAACGACAGCGCGGCGTACTTCTCGAACAGATCGGGCGGCAGCACGGTGCGGCGCTCCTGCAGGCCCACCTTCGGCCGCACCTTGTGCAGGCCGGCCAGCCCGAGCGCCTGGTCGAATTCCGGCGCGTCGTAGGCGACCTGCTGGAAGTCGTGCGCGAACCATCGCTCGCCGATGAACTCGTAGACCAGCCGCATCACCTTGTCGGGCGACTGCGCGAGCAGCTCGTAGTCGATCACCAGCAGCGACGCCGCGTGCTCGCCGTAGTACGCCTCCTTCAGCGCCGACCACGCAAAGCCGACCAGCCGGTTGCGCTGCGCCAGCGTGTCGACGCGGCTGTAGACGCTGTTGCGCTCGGTCTCGTCGCCGAACAGCTTGGTGTTCTCGAACGGGTCGGCGCGCACCAGCCGCTCGAGGCTGTCCATCACCCAGGCGACGTTGCGCACGCAGGCGATCACCCGGGTGTCGGGGAACAGGTCGAGCAGCGCCGGCAGCTTCGCGCACCACAGGCGGTTGGTGTCGAACACCACCGGGTGCGGCGAGGGTTCGTCGTAGTAGGCGTGAAAGAGCCCGCGCAGCAGCCGGCGGCGCTGCTCCTTCGTGATCACCGGGCCGAACTCGCTGCCGGCGCCGAACTGGTTCAGCAGCGTCGAGAACAGCGTGCCGACCGGGCTCGTCATGCCGGCGCGAAAGCGCGGGTTCTGCTGCAGCAGCGCGGCCAGCAGCGTCGAGCCCGAGCGAGGCAGGCCGGAGATGAAGTGAAAGCGCGGCCCGGGCCCGCGATCACGCAAGTCGTCGTTGTGCAAGGACTCTCCCTGAAGGGCCGCCTGCCGACTGCGTCGGCGGTGGCCGTCGTCGAGCACACTATGGGTCAGGTCGGGTGAACCCCGTACTGATGCCAACCCGCAGATGCGCACAAATGCCGTGGAAGGAATCGCGATGCCGCCCACTTTCTCGCCGAGCCTCTTGCCATCCGACAGCGCGCCGAAGCTTGCGCAACTGCGCGAGCGCCGTTTCGGCCAGCGCCCGGCCACGGTGTGGATGACCGGGCTGAGCGGCGCCGGCAAGTCGACGCTCGCGGCCGCGCTCGAACACGCGCTGCTGCTGGCCGGTCGGCCGGTGCTGGTGCTCGACGGCGATGTCGTGCGCGAAGGCCTGAACCGCGGGCTGGGCTTCTCGAGCGCCGACCGCGATGAGAACGTCCGCCGCGTCGCCGAGGTCGCACGGCTCGCCAACGAGGCCGGGCTGCTGGTGCTGGCCGCGCTGATCTCGCCGCTGGCTGCGCAGCGCGCGCTGGCGCGCGGCATCGTCGGCGCCGAACGCTTCGTCGAGGTGCACCTCAGCACCACGCTGGCGGTGTGTGCCGGGCGCGATCCGAAGGGGCTGTACGCGAAGGCAATGGCCGGCGGGCTGGCCGACTTCACCGGCATCGGGGCGGCCTACGAGCCGCCGCAGCAGCCCGACCTGCGCATCGATGCCGGCAGCGCCAGCCCCGCGGCGGCGGCATCGTCGGTGCTGGACCTGCTGCATGCGCGCGGCTTCCTGCTCGATCACGGCCGCGACGGGTAGATGCCTTCCATCGCGATGATGAAGGTGACGCCCAGGTAGGGGTTGCGCGTCGGCAGCAGCTGGCTGCCGCCGGTCAGCCCGGTCTGCACGCCGGCCATCGGCACCGGGCCCGACATCACGGTCGACCAGATGCTCGCCGAGCCCGGGCCGGCGCCCGAGGCGCCGAGCACCGCGTTGTCGGCGGTCGGCGCCGTCACCGGCGCGGTCGCGGTGCCGGCCACGCTGACGGTCGTGACGTGGGTGTGCGCCGGCAGGTTCTGCGTCGTGATGAACACCGATTCGGTGCCGGACTTCTCGCCGACCTCGATCGGCGCCAGGCCACCGCCGTTGCCGACGCCGACCGGGCTGCGGCCCTGCAGGTCAGGCAGGTTGAAGGTGGTGGTGCCGTTGCCGCCGTAGTTCACGCCGAGCAGCGAGAACACCACCTGGTTCTGGGCGATCGGGACCGTCTGGCCCAGGCACTGCGCCCAGCCCTGCGGCGCGTAGTTGAAACCGACCATCCTGATCTCTCCGACGAAAGGCTCGCTCATGTCGTGATGCTCCTCGGTTGGACAGTGGGGCGAATGCAATCAGGCGGACGACTGTCCGGCATCGGCCTGGATGCGGTAATGGAAGACGGCCTCGAGCACCCCGCTGCCGTCGGCCAGCGGGGCGAGTGGCGTCAGCAGCAGGTCCCAGGCGTCGCCGTGCGACTCGACGCGGTACAGCGCCTGCAGCGCCCGCACGCCCGGCGGCAGCGCGAAGCGGGCCGCATAGCAGCAGTGCTGCGTGTTCACCGGCACGCCCGGCAGCGCGGCATGCAGCCGCGCCGGGCAGCGTTCGCCGGACGGGCCGACGAGCCAGAACGGCTCGGCCGCGCCGGCCTGCAGGCGTGCGAGGCTGGGGACGCTCATCCGACAGCCTCCGCGGCCGACGGCCGCGACTGCGGCGGGCGGCGCATCTTCAGGTGGACGCCGTTGTCGGCGGTGACCTCGAAGCCGAAGCGGGCGTACAGGCGGCGCGCCGGGTTGTCGGGCTCCACATGCAGGCCCACCGGCCGGTCGGCCGCGTCGGCATGGCCGCACAGCGTCGCGAGCAGCCCGCTGCCGAGCCCCCGGCCGCGCCATGCGGGCAGCAGGCTGATGTCGATCAGCGTCGACGCGTGGGCGGCGTCCTGCCACAGCAGCCGCCCGATCGCCTCGTGCCCGTGCGACAGCAGCAGGAACTCCGCATCGGCGTAGTGCTCGGCGTAGTAGCGCTGCTGGTAGCCGAACTGGGTGTCGAGGAACGCGCGCTGCCGCTCCGGCGGCCAGCCGGTGCAGGCGAGTTCCTGCGCGCGGGTGGATGCATACAACGCCTGCAGGAAGGCCTCGTCGGCCGGGCCGATGCGGCGCGCGTGCACCGGTCGGCCAGGTGCGAACACCTGCAGGAGTGCCATGCCTCGTCCTTTCCTCGCCTGATGGTTCTTGTGCTTTGGAAGCGAATGTAGGAACTTCGCCGCGGCTTGAACAGGGGGCGACCCTTGCGCCGCATCGTTTTTCAGGATCCTTCAGGCCGCGCTGCGCGGTGGCGGCCCCGCCGGTAACATTCGCGCCGCATGGACGTCCCCCACGAGAGCGCCGAGCCCGGCGACGCACCCCCGTCGACGCTGCCGGAAACGCCGCTGACGCGTTTCCTGCGCGCGGTGCTGTGGGGTGCCGCGATCCTGCCGCTGGCGGGCTTCATCGCCGCGAGCTGGTGGGCCTGGCGGCATGCCGACGACGGCGTGCGCGACACGCTGGTGCGCACCAGCGATGTCGCGGCGCGGCACGCGTTGCGGGTGTTCGAATCGTCGCGGCTGATCGGCGAGAAGTCACTGGCGTTCCTCGGCATTCCTGACGACCAGGTGCGGGCCAACGAGGCCGCGCTGCGCGTGCGCCTGCAGGACACCAGCATCGGCATTCCCGGCGTGCGCTCGATCTCGGTGTGGGATGCGCAGGGGCACCACCTGGTCGGCACCGGCTTCCCGGTCGGCTCGGGCGATGTCTCGATCGCCGATCGCAACTACTTCCAGCAGATGAAGGCCACGCAGGCGCCGCTGGTGATCGGCGACATCGTGCTCGGCCGCGCCTCCGGCATGCCGGCGCTGAGCATCGCGGTGCGCCGCACGATGCCCGACGGCAGCTTCGGCGGCGCGGTCGTGATCGCGCTGCAGCCGGCGGTGTTCGAGGAGTTCTACCGCTCGATCTCGCTCGAGGAGGCGGGCGTCAGCACCTTCAACCTGTTCAAGGCCGACGGCACGCTGCTGACGCGCTGGCCGGTGCTGCCGGACGGGCGCGCGCGCCTGCCCGACGACAGCCCGGTGCTCGCGGCGGTGCGGCGCGGCGAGCACTCGGGCGTGCTGAGTTTCCGCTCCGCCTTCGACGGCATGCTGCGCACGGTGAGCTTCCAGCAGGTGCACGACCTGCCGGTCTACGTCAGCAGCTCGCTGCGCAACGACGCGGTGCTGGCCGACTGGAAACGCTTCGTGATGCTGCTCGCGGCGATCACGCTGCCGGTGACGATCGGCCTGGTGTCGGTGGCCTGGCTGGCGCTGCGCAAGACGCAGCTCGAACAGCGCATGGCGATCGAGTTCAATGCCGAGGCGCGCAAGCGGGCGCTGGCCGAGAAGGCGCTGCTGCAATCGCAGAAGCTGGAGGCGCTGGCCCAGCTGACCGGCGGCGTCGCGCACGACTTCAACAACCTGCTGGCGATCGTCAACAGCAACCTGCACGTCGTGAAGAAGCTGCGGCCCGACGTGGCCGAGATGAAGCAGATCGGCGCGATCTCGCGCGCGGTCGGATCGGGCGCGCGGCTGACGCGCCAGCTGCTGTCGTTCTCGCGGCGCCAGGCGCTGAAGCCGGAGCGGGTCGACCTCGCGACCTGGCTGCCGGCGGTCGCGGAGCTGCTGAAGGCGACGCTGGGCAGCAGCGTCGCGCTGTCGCTCGAGGTGGCGCCGGAGGTTCCGCCGATCCGCGTCGACGTCGGCGAGCTGGAGCTTGCGCTGATCAACCTCGCCTCGAATGCGCGCGACGCGATGCCGGGCGGTGGCCGGCTGACGATCGAGGCGAGCCGGGAGCCGGCGGGCGACGGCGAGCCGGAGCGCGTGCTGATCCGGGCCACCGACACCGGCAGCGGCATCGACCCGGCGCTGCTCGGCAAGGTGCTCGAACCCTTCTTCACGACCAAGCCGGCCAGCAAGGGCAGCGGCCTCGGGCTGAGCCAGGTGCAGGGCTTCTGCGTGCAGGCGGGCGGCAGCGTCGAGGTGCGCTCGGAGCCGGGGCAGGGCACGTCGATCCTGATGCGGCTGCCGGCGCGGCCCGGTGTCCCGTCCGACACGGTGCCGGCGTCGCTGGCCGAGCCGGCGGCCGTCAGCGGGCGGGTGCTGCTGGTCGACGACAACGCCGAGGTGGTCGATGCCACCGCCGAAATGCTGCAGGCATGCGGACTGCAGGTGCACAGCGTGCGCTCGGCCGGCGCGGCGCTCGATGCGCTGGCCGGCGCGTCGCAGATGCCCGACCTGGTGTTCTCCGATGTCTCGATGCCTGGCGAGATGGACGGCATCCAGCTCGCCCACGAGATCCGCCGGCGCTGGCCCGCGTTGCCGGTCGTGCTGCTGACGGGCTACGCGGCGCGCGTGCACGATGCGACCGAAGCGGGCTTTCGCGTGCTCGGCAAGCCGGTCGGTGCGCAGGCGCTGCTCGACGAGTTCATGCGCGCGACGCGCGGCCGCTGAGCGCCGCGCGTCGCACGGCGTCAATGGCGCCGCGCGCCGTCCTCTTCGGCTTCGCCTTCTTCGGTGTCGTCGGCGTCGTCGGCGATCGCCTCGACGTCGTCGGAGGCGAACGGCCGGCCGGCCGCATTGGTGTCCCACATCGGATTCGCCACCAGCTGGTCGGGCAGGATGTCGGCCGCGTCGTCGCGGCCGTCGCCGGTGGCCGAGCCGCGCTCGCCGGTGCCGCTCGCATCGCTGTCGCTGTCGCGGTTCACCGGCAGCGCGCCGAGTTCGCCGGGGTTGTCGGCATCGGTGGGCATCGTGCGTTCGCCTTGCACGTCGCTGCCGCTGTCCGAACTGTCGCTCGGACCGAGCGCGTCCACGTCGCGCCCGATGGCACGGGGGGCGGCGCGTTCGCCGCCGAGGATGCTGCTGTTCGACATCGAAGGGTCCTTTCGAAGCGGTGGCGCGGGGTGCGCCACCCATGGGTCCAGACTAGGCCGCACACCGCGTGGCGTCTGTAGGGCATGGCGTGGCGGGCCGTAGGACGGGGTCGTGCCTTCGAGCGGGAAAACCCTTCGCGGTCCCCGGCAGCGCGCTCCTAGAATCGTTGTGCACCCGCACAATGACCCATCACGCGACCCCACCGGGTCCCACAAGGAGTTTGCCGAATGGCCCCGACTCGCCGCCCTTCCGCCAAGACGGAAGGCGCCTCTCCCGACGCTGCCGACGAGTCCGCCAAGGCCGGCAGCAAAGGGGCCGGCACCACGACGCGCGTGCTGAAGAAGTACCCGAACCGCCGCCTCTACGACACGCAGAACAGCAGCTACATCACGCTGGCCGACGTGAAGGCGATGGTGCTGGCCGCGCAGGATTTCGTCGTGCGCGACGCGAAGACCTCCGAAGACCTGACGCGCAGCATCCTGCTGCAGATCATCCTCGAGGAAGAGACCGGCGGCGTGCCGATGTTCTCGTCGCAGATGCTGGCGCAGATCATCCGTTTCTACGGCCACTCGATGCAGGGGATGATGGGGACCTACCTCGAGAAGAACCTGCAGGCCTTCGCCGACATGCAGGCCCGCGTGGCCGAGCAGTCGAAGGGCCTGAACCCCGAGCTGTGGACGCAGTTCCTGAACGGCCAGGCGCCGGGCATGCAGGGGGTGATGGGCAACTACCTGGAGCAGTCGCGCCACATGTTCGAACAGATGGCCAAGCAGGCCGAAGCGCTGTTCCCGGGCATGCCGGGCTTCGTGCCGCCCAAGCGCTGAGGGCTGGATGGAGCGGTACGCCGGCGGCTGCGTGTGCGGCAGCGTTCGATTCGTCGCGACAGGGCGACCGTGGCGTGTGGGCCTGTGCCACTGCCTCGATTGCCGCAAGCACCACGGTGCGTTGTTCTTCGCCGCCGCGATCTTTCCGCGGGAGGCGGTGACGATCGAAGGCGACACCGGCGAGTACGCGGGGCGCTGCTTCTGTCCGCGCTGCGGCTCGTCGGTGTTCGCGCGCAGCGGCGACGAGATCGAAGTGAACCTCGGGTCGCTCGATGCGCCGGACCAGCTGACGCCCACCTACGAATGCTGGACGGTGCGCCGCGAGGCATGGTTGCCGCCATTTCCGCTGGCGAGGCGGTACGAGCACGACCGGGAGGGCGGCGGGCGCTTCGAGGGGTAGTTGGGCGATGAAAGCGTGACGACGTTCCCGGATTGGCATCCGGGCTGCCGGCCCGAGCCCGGGGCTTCTGCGGATCTGGGAAAATCCGCGGATGACACAAGACACCCTGGCGCCAGCCACCCCTTCGGCCGCTGCGTCCCCCAAGATCGGCTTCGTCTCCCTCGGCTGCCCGAAGGCGCTGACCGATTCCGAGCTGATCCTCACGCAACTGCGCGCCGAGGGCTACGACACCTCCAAGACCTTCGCCGGCGCCGACCTGGTGATCGTCAACACCTGCGGCTTCATCGACGACGCCGTCAAGGAAAGCCTGGACACCATCGGCGAGGCGCTGGCCGAGAACGGCAAGGTCATCGTGACCGGCTGCCTCGGTGCCAAGGCTGGCGACGGCGGCGGCAACCTGGTGCGCCAGATGCACCCGAGCGTGCTGGCCGTCACCGGCCCGCATGCCACGAACGAGGTGATGGACGCGGTGCACCTGCACGTGCCGAAGCCGCACGACCCGTTCATCGACCTGGTGCCGGCGCAAGGCATCAAGCTGACGCCGCGCCACTACGCCTACCTGAAGATCAGCGAAGGATGCAACCACCGTTGCAGCTTCTGCATCATCCCGAGCATGCGCGGCGACCTGGTCTCGCGCCCGGTCGGCGACGTGCTCGGCGAGGCGCAGCGGCTGTTCGAATCCGGCGTCAAGGAACTGCTGGTGATCAGCCAGGACACCAGCGCCTATGGCGTCGACGTCAAGTACCGCACCGGTTTCTGG
Source organism: Rhizobacter sp. SG703 (assembly GCF_012275445.1). Lineage (GTDB taxonomy): Bacteria > Pseudomonadota > Gammaproteobacteria > Burkholderiales > Burkholderiaceae_C > Rhizobacter. Next base: position 287,175 of record NZ_JAAZQK010000009.1, read on the forward strand.
GACGGCAAGCCGGTGCGCACCCGCATGCTCGACCTGTGCGAGAAACTCGGTGAACTGGCCGAACGCCACGGCGCCTGGGTGCGGCTGCATTACGTCTACCCGTATCCGCATGTCGACGAGGTGCTGCCGCTGATGGCCCAGGGCCGCGTGCTGCCCTACCTCGACGTGCCGTTCCAGCATTCGCACCCCGACGTGCTGAAGCGCATGAAGCGCCCGGCCAACGGCGAGAAGAACCTCGACCGCCTGCAGCGCTGGCGCGAGATCTGCCCCGAGCTGGTGGTGCGCAGCACCTTCATCGCCGGCTTCCCCGGTGAGACCGAGGCCGAGTTCGAGCACCTGCTCGACTTCATGCGAGAGGCGCGCATCGACCGCGCCGGCTGCTTCGCCTACTCGCCGGTCGAGGGCGCGACGGCCAATGCGCTGCCCGACGCGGTGCCGGCCGAGCTGCGCGAAGAGCGCCGCGCCCGCTTCATGGCGGTGGCCGAGGAGGTGTCGGCGGCCAAGCTGCGCGAGCGCGTCGGCGCGACGATGCAGGTGCTGGTCGATTCGGCGCCGGCGCTCGGCCGCAAGGGCGGCGTCGGCCGCAGCTACGCCGATGCGCCCGAGATCGACGGCGTCGTGAAGCTGCTGCCGCCGGAGAAGGCGTCGAAGACGCTGAAGGTCGGCGAGTTCACGAAGGCGCGCATCGTCGGCACGCAGGGCCATGACCTCGTCGCGCAACCCATCTGAGATGGCAGGCGACGACAGCAAGCTCGATCAACGCACCGCGCTGATCCACCACCCGTACACGCCGCCGGCCGGCTTCGGCGCGGTGGCGCCCGGCGTCCACAAGGCGTCGACGGTGATCTTCCCGAGCACCGCCGCGCTGCATGCACGCACCTGGCGCGAGAAGACCGGCTACACCTACGGCCTGCACGGCACGCCGACCAGCTTCACGCTGGAAGAGCGCATCGCGACGCTCGAAGGCGGGCTGCAGACGCTGCTGGTGCCGAGCGGCCTCGCGGCGATCACGCTGGTCGACATGGCCTTGCTGAAGACCGGCGACGAGCTGCTGATCCCCGACAACGCCTACGGCCCGAGCAAGGAGCTCGCCCGCAACGAGCTGGCGCGCTGGGGCATCGCGCACCGCTTCTACGATGCGATGGACCCGGCCTCGCTGCAGGCCGCGATCGGCCCGGCGACGAAACTGGTGTGGCTGGAGGCCGCCGGCTCGGTGACGATGGAGTTCCCCGACCTGCCGGCGCTGATCGGGATCGCGCGAGACGCCGGCGTGCCTTGCGCGCTCGACAACACCTGGGGCGCCGGGCTGGCCTTCGATCCGTTCGCGCTCGGCGTCGACATCTCGATCCAGGCGCTGACCAAGTACCCGTCCGGCGGGGCCGACGTGCTGATGGGCTCGGTCACCACGCGCGACGAGGCGCTGCACCTGAAGCTGAAGTTCACGCACATGCGCATGGGCTGGGGCGTCGGCGCGAACGACGTGGAGTTCGTGCTGCGCGCGCTGCCGTCGCTCGCGCTGCGCTACGACGCGCAGGACCAGGCGAGCCGCACGCTCGCGCGCTGGTGGGCGGCGCGGCCCGAGGTGGCGCAGGTGCTGCACCCGGCGCTGCCGGCGTCGCCGGGGCACGCGGCCTGGCAGGCGCTGTGCACGCGGGCGGCGGGGCTGTTCTCGGTGGTGTTCGACGCGCGGTATTCGATCGCGCAGGTCGAGGCGGTGGTCGATGCGCTGCGGCTGCACAAGATCGGCTACTCGTGGGCCGGGCCGGTCAGCCTGGTGGTGCCGTACGACCTGGCAGCCATCCGCGCCAGGCCGGCCTGGCAGGGCGCGCTGCTGCGCTTCTCGGTGGGGCTGGAGGCGGTCGACGACCTGATCGCCGACTGCGAGCAGGCGCTGGGTGTTCTGCCCGGCGGCACCCGTGGAACCGGCTTTGCCGGGCCAACGGGTGCGCCCCCTTGAGGGGGTGGCGCGAAGCGCCTCCGGGGGTGGGTCAGCCTGAAACTTTGTGCCGCATCAGCCGGCCCTTCTCGCGCTCCCAGTCCTTTTCCTTCTCGGCGTGGCGCTTGTCGTGCTCGGCCTTGCCCTTGGCCAGCGCGATCTCCGCCTTCACGAGGCCGCCCTTGTAGTGCAGGTTCAGCGGCACCAGCGTGAAGCCGCGCTGCTCGACCTTGCCGACCAGGCGCTTGATCTCTTCCTTGCGCATCAGCAGCTTCTTCGTGCGGTCGGCCTCGGGGTTCACGTGCGTCGACGCGCTGCGCAGCGCATTGATCCGGCAGCCGATCAGGTAGAGCTCGCCGTCGCGGATCAGCACGTAGCCGTCGGTCAGCTGCACCTGGCCGGCGCGGATCGCCTTGATCTCCCAGCCGTGCAGCACCATGCCGGCCTCGTAGTGTTCCTCGAGGTGGTAGTCGTGACGGGCTCGGCGGTTTTCGGCAATCGACATGGGGTCCAGATGAGGTGCGTGGCGCTCAATACAATCCTGCGATTGTATGAAGCATGTCAAGAAGTCCGTCCTCCTCTGGTATTCGCCGCACGAGATGTACTCGCTCGTGACCGATATTCCGAGCTATCCGCAGTTCCTGCCGTGGTGCGAACGTGCCGAGGTGCTGAGCGAGGACGCCGGCGGCGTGACCGCCCGGCTCCAGCTGTCGTTCGCCGGGGTCGGCCAGGCGTTCACCACCCGCAACGAGCACGTGCCCGACGAAAGCGTCCACATGACGCTGGTCGACGGCCCGTTCTCGACGCTCGACGGCACCTGGCGTTTCCTGCCGCTGGCCGCGCCAGGTTCCGCGGGCCAGAACGGGCAGGCCGCCTGCAAGATCGAGTTCGAATTGCGCTACGAATTCGCCAACGGCGCGCTCGAGCTGGTGATCAGCCCGGTGTTCGACCGCATCGCCAACACGCTGGTCGATTCCTTCGTCAAGCGGGCGGAACAGGTGCATGGCGCCCGCTGAACCTGCCGGACCCGCTGCCATGCTCGCGGTCGAGGTGGCCTGGAGCCCGCAGGCCGGCGAGGTGAGGGTGGTGCCGCTGCGGCTGCCTGCCGGCAGCACGGTGCACGAGGCGCTGCGGCAGGCCGGGGTGCTGGAAGCGAGCGCGGGGCTGGACCTGACGCAATGCCGCGTCGGCGTGTGGGGCCACCTGCGCGAGCTGTCCGATGGCCTGCGGGATCGCGACCGGGTGGAGGTCTGGCGCGCGTTGCGCGTCGATCCGAAGGAAGCCCGGCGGCAGCGTTCCCGCCGGGGTCGAACCTGACTTGCAGTCCGCCTTACTTGCAGTCCGACGCGACGATCTCGCGGGTGCGCCTGGTTTCTTCGGCGCGGGCCTTGTCGTCGAGGATCTCGTGCTCGCCGCTGGCCGACGTGCGCGACATGCGGATGCCGTCTTCGAGCGCCTTCAACTGGCCCTTGGCCCGGGTGCAGTTGTCGGCACGTGCGGCGGCCTGCTTGTCTTCTTCGGCCTTGCGCTTCGCGACTTCATCCTGCTCGGTCTTGCGGCGCTTGGCTTCGAGCTCCGGATCGACCAGCTTCGGGCCGCTGGCCGCGCCGGAGGCCGGTGCCGCTTCAGCCGACGCGCCTTGCATCGGCGCGCGGCGGGCGCTGCCGGCCGGGCGCTGCAGGATGTCCGCGTCGGCGATGTTGCCGGGCGGCGGGATGTCGCTGTACTGCACGTGGCCTTTGCCGTCGCGCCACTTCCATTGGGCGAATGCGGCGCTGTGCAGGCCGATCGACAACAGCGCGAGGAGGGCGCAGGCACCGAGCCTGGCGGACGTGCGGGAAGGAAGAAATTGCATGGCCGAAAGTGTAGTTGCCTTGACATGTGTGCAGGCGCGGTGCTCTGTCACCTTTTGTATGGCGACGCCCGGTTGGCCGAAGATGGCCGTGAACTATTACCGCTTTGGCACGACACGCAGCGGCCGCCCCGATCGCTCGCGGCGAGACCCGCCCCGTGAACGGTCCGTCTGACATCCGTATAATTCGCTTTTGCGTCAGGAGTTTTTCTCATGCGCCTTCTTGGCAAAGCGCTCACCTTCGACGATGTGTTGTTGGTGCCAGCCTTCTCCCAGGTCCTTCCCCGCGACACCTCGCTCGCGACCCAGCTCTCCCGAAACATCCGCCTGAACCTTCCGCTCGTGTCCGCTGCGATGGACACCGTGACGGAGGCTCGCCTCGCGATCGCGATCGCGCAGGAAGGCGGCATCGGGATCGTCCACAAGAACCTCTCGCCGAAGCAGCAGGCTGCCGAGGTGGCGCGCGTCAAGCGCTATGAATCTGGCGTGCTGCGCGACCCGATCACCATCTCGCCCGGCGTGCCGGTGCGCGACGTGATCAACCTGTCGCGCCAGCACGGCATCTCGGGCTTCCCGGTGCTCGAGGACGGCAAGGTGGTCGGCATCGTGACCGGCCGCGACCTGCGCTTCGAGACGCGCATGGACATCCCGGTGCGCGAGATCATGACCCCGCGCGAGCGCTTGATCACGGTGCGCGACGGCGCGTCGCTCGCCGACGCCAAGGCGCTGATGCACAAGCACAAGCTCGAGCGCGTGGTGGTCGTCAACGACGCCTTCGAGCTGCGCGGCCTGTTCACCGTCAAGGACATCACGAAGCAGACCAACTTCCCGAATGCCGCGCGCGATTCGCACGGCAAGCTGCGCGTCGGCGCGGCGGTTGGAGTCGGCGAAGACACCGACGAGCGCCTCGAGCTGCTGGTGAAGGCCGGCGTCGATGCGGTCGTCGTCGACACCGCGCACGGCCACAGCGCCGGCGTGCTCGACCGGGTGCGCTGGGTCAAGAAGAACTACCCGCAGATCGACGTGATCGGGGGCAACATCGCCACCGGCGCGGCGGCGCTGGCGCTGGTCGAAGCCGGCGCCGACGGCGTCAAGGTCGGCATCGGCCCGGGCTCGATCTGCACCACCCGCATCGTCGCCGGTGTCGGCGTGCCGCAGATCACCGCGATCGACAACGTCGCCACTGCGCTGAAGGGCACCGGCGTTCCGCTGATCGCCGACGGCGGCGTGCGCTACTCGGGCGACATCGCGAAGGCCATCGCGGCCGGCGCCTGCACCGTGATGATGGGCGGCATGTTCGCCGGCACCGAAGAGGCGCCGGGCGAGATCGTGCTGTTCCAGGGCCGCAGCTACAAGAGCTACCGCGGCATGGGCTCCATCGGCGCGATGCAGCAGGGCTCGGCCGACCGCTACTTCCAGGACAACACCGGCGCCAACCCGAACGCCGACAAGCTGGTCCCGGAAGGCATCGAAGGCCGGGTGCCGTACAAGGGCTCGATGGTCAGCATCGTGTTCCAGATGGCCGGCGGCCTGCGCGCATCGATGGGCTACTGCGGCTGCCCGACGATCGACGACATGCGCGACCGCGCCGAGTTCGTCGAGATCACGTCGGCCGGCATCCGCGAGAGCCACGTGCACGACGTGCAGATCACGAAGGAAGCCCCCAACTACCGCATGGAGTGACGCCCGCACCCCGGGCGCCAGCGACCTTGACGACGAGTTCCACGACCTCGCCTGCGCAGCCGCCCGTCGGCCGCCCGGCCGCGATGCGCTTCATCCTGCTGACGGTGCTGATCGACATGATGGCGATCGGCCTGATCGTGCCGGTGCTGCCGGTGCTGGTCGGCCGCTTCGCCGCCAACCCGGCCGAGCAGGCGTTCTGGTACGGCGCGGTCGCGTTCACCTTCGGCTTCGCGAACTTCTTCAGTTCGCCGGTGCTCGGGGCGCTGTCCGACCGCTACGGCCGCCGGCCGGTGCTGCTGCTCGGCTTCTGCGGCTTCGCGTTCAGCTTCTTCGCGACCGCGCTCGCGACGCAGCTGTGGGTACTGGTCGCGGTGCGGTTGGTCAGCGGTGCGCTGCAGGCCAACGCGGCAGTGGCCAACGCCTACGTGGCCGACATCACGGCGCCGCAGGACCGGGCCAAGCGCTTCGGCCAGCTGGGCGCGATGTTCGGCATCGGCTTCATCCTCGGGCCGGTGATGGGCGGGCTGCTCGGTGCCATCGACATCCACTACCCGTTCTTCGCAGCCGGCACGCTGGCGCTGGTGAACCTGGTCTACGGGTACTTCGTGCTGCCGGAATCGCTGCCGCCGGAGCGCCGCAACAAGGCGTCGATGCGCTCGCTGAACCCGGTGGCCGCGCTGATGCACCTGGGCAGCCTGAAGGGCGTCGGCGGGCTGATCGCGGTGTCGGGCCTGTGCACGCTGGCGCAGTTCGTGTTGCACACCTCGTGGGTGCTGTACACCGGGCTGCGCTTCGACTGGGGCCCGCGCGAGAACGGCTGGTCGCTGTTCACCGTCGGTGTCGCGTCGGCCATCGTGCAGGGCATGCTGCTGCAGCGGCTGCTGAAGCGCTTCGGCGCGACGCGTCTGGCCACCATCGGCCTGGTGTCGAGCACGCTGGCCAACCTGGGCTGGGCGCTCGCGACCGAGGGCTGGATGATGTACGCGGTGATCGGCTTCAACCTGTTCGGCTTCACGGTGGCGGCGGCCATCCAGAGCATCGTCTCGAACGCCGCAGACCCGCGCACGCAAGGCCAGACCATGGGCGCGATGGCCGCGCTGACCAGCCTGACCGCGGTGATCGCGCCGGTGATCGGCGCGCCGCTGCTGGGCGTCGTGTCGCACCTGCCGCACAACGACTGGCGCGTCGGCGCGCCGTTCTTCTTCTGCAGCGCGTTGCTGGCCGCGGCCACCGTCGTCGCGATCCGCCATTTCTCTCGCCAGACCCTGTCGACCGCGCCGGCCACCGCCGCGCCGGCCGATGCCACCTGAAGACACCGACATCCGCTTCACCATGCACGACAAGATCCTCATCCTCGATTTCGGCTCCCAGGTCACGCAGCTGATTGCGCGCCGCGTGCGCGAGGCCCACGTGTATTGCGAGATCCACCCGAACGATGTCGGCGACGCGTTCATCCGCGAGTTCGCACCGAAGGGCATCATCCTGTCTGGCAGCCACGCCAGCACCTACGAAGAGCACGAGCTGCGCGCGCCGCAGGCGGTGTGGGACCTGGGCGTGCCGGTGCTGGGCATCTGCTACGGCATGTTCACGATGGCGGTGCAGCAGGGCGGGCAGGTCGAGGCCAGCACGCACCGCGAGTTCGGCTATGCCGAAGTGCGGGCGCACGGCCACACCGCGCTGCTGAAGGGCATCGAGGACTTCAGCACCCCCGAAGGCCACGGCATGCTGAAGGTGTGGATGAGCCACGGCGACAAGATCACCGCGCTGCCACCCGGCTTCAAGCTGATGGCGTCGACGCCGAGCTGCCCGATCGCCGGCATGGCCGACGAATCGCGCGGCTACTACGGCGTGCAGTTCCATCCCGAGGTCACGCACACCGTGCAGGGCCGCGAGCTGCTGAACCGGTTCGTGCTCGACATCGCGAAGGCGAAGCCCGACTGGGTGATGGGCGACTACATCAGCGAAGCGGTGGCGCGCATCCGCGAGCAGGTCGGCAGCGAAGAGGTGATCCTCGGGCTGTCGGGCGGCGTCGATTCGAGCGTCGCCGCGGCGCTGATCCACCGGGCCATCGGCGACCAGCTGACCTGCGTGTTCGTCGACCATGGCCTGCTGCGGCTCGACGAAGGCCGCATGGTGATGGAGATGTTCGCCGGCCGGCTGCATGCGAAGGTGATCCATGTCGACGCGAGCGAGCAGTTCCTCGGCCACCTGAAGGGCGTGACCGACCCCGAAGCCAAGCGCAAGATCATCGGCCGCGAATTCGTCGAGGTGTTCCAGGCCGAGGCGAAGAAGCTGAAGTCGGCCCGGTGGCTCGCGCAGGGCACGATCTACCCGGACGTGATCGAGAGCGGCGGCGCCAAGACGAAGAAGGCGGTGACGATCAAGAGCCACCACAACGTCGGCGGCCTGCCCGAGACGCTGGGGCTGAAGCTGCTGGAGCCGCTGCGCGAGCTGTTCAAGGATGAAGTGCGCGAGCTGGGCGTGGCGCTCGGCCTGCCGCCCGAGATGGTGTACCGCCACCCGTTCCCCGGGCCGGGCCTGGGCGTGCGCATCCTCGGCGAGGTGAAGAAGGAATTTGCCGACCTGCTGCGCCGGGCGGACGCGATCTTCATCGAAGAGCTGCGCAACGCGCGCGATGCCGGGACCGGCAAGACCTGGTACGAGCTGACGAGCCAGGCCTTCACGGTGTTCCTGCCGGTGAAGAGCGTCGGCGTGATGGGCGACGGCCGCACCTACGACTACGTGGTGGCGCTGCGCGCGGTGCAGACCAGCGACTTCATGACGGCCGACTGGGCCGAGCTGCCGTACAGCCTGCTGAAGAAGGTGTCGGGGCGGATCATCAACGAGGTGCGCGGCATCAACCGGGTGACGTACGACGTGTCGAGCAAGCCGCCGGCGACGATCGAGTGGGAGTGAGGCCTCGGCCGACTGGTTTCTCATCCGGGAAAAGCTCGCTGCGGCGAGCTTTTCTCATGGTGCGTCCAAATCAGAGCAGCCGGCGCCCTGAAGACATCCCGCGGAGGCATTTGACTCTTTCATGATTTGGGATAAAAATCCCAAAAATGAACCAAGCGACTGCCGTACAGAACGCCCTTGCCAGCGCCGTCACCCGCGTCTTGCGGCCCTTGGTGCGACTGCTGCTTCGACATTCGATCCCCTTCGCCGCCTTCCAGGAGTTGGCGAAGCATGTCTACGTCGAGGTGGCGCTCCAGGAGTTCGCGCTGCCGGGCAAGAAGGCATCGATCTCCCGCGCATCGATCCTGACAGGCCTTTCCCGCAAGGATGTTCAACGCTTGCTGGATGGCGAAGGCCCCGACAGCGCCGCCACCGCGCAGGAGTACAACCGCGCGGCCCGCGTCCTCACCGGATGGATCCGCGATGCGGACTACCTCGACCCCTCCGGTGAGCCCTTGCCGGTTGAATTCGACGGCGAGCGCAGCTTTGCGACGCTCGTCAAACGGTACAGCGGCGACATGCCTGCCCGGGCCGTGCTCGACGAATTGCTGCGCGTCGGCGCGATCGGCAGGCGCGAAGACGGGCTCATCGAGCCCTTGCAGCGCGCCTACGTGCCGCAGGCCGGCGTGCTGGAAAAGCTGAGCATCCTGGGGCGCGACGCCTCCGACCTGATCGACACCATCGATCACAACATCCAGCACGGTTCGACCGACCCGCGGTACCAGCGCAAGGTGATGTACGACAGCATCCCGTCGCGCGATCTGGGGGCGTTCCGCAAGCTCAGTGCCGCGAAGGCTCAAGCCTTGCTCGAGACCCTGGACGGCTGGCTTGCGGCGCATGACGTCGACGACGAGCCGGGCACGCTCCCCGTGCCTCGATCCCGCGTCGGGCTGGGCATCTATTACTTCGAGGAGCCGGTGACGGCTCCCGACACGCAAAGAGGTTCGACATGAAGACACTCAGAATCGCCGGCGCCGGCCTTGTTGCGTCCGTCCTGATCGCTGCGGGCTGCGGCGGCGGCGGCGGGATCGGCGGGACGGGACAGGACGCAGGCACGATGCGGGTGTCGATCGGCGACGCCCCGGCATGCGGGTACGAAGCGGTGAATGTCACCATCGAGCGGGTTCGGGTGAACAAGAGCCCGACTGCCGGTGAAGGCGACGCCGGCTGGTCGGAGGTGGTGCTGTCGCCGGCCCGTCGCATCGACCTGCTCACGCTCACCAACGGCGTGCTGGAAGACCTTGGGCAGACCTCGTTGCCGGCCGGCCGGTACACCCAGCTTCGGCTGGTGCTGGCGACCAATGATGCGGCGCATCCGCTTGCCAACTCGGTGGTGCCGACCGGTGGCCAGGAGACGGCGCTCGAGACACCCAGCGCCGAGCAGAGCGGTCTCAAGCTGAACCTCGACGTGGACGTCCCTGTCGGGAAGGTCGTCGACGTGGCCCTCGACTTCGACGCGTGCAGGTCGATCGTTCGACTCGGCAACTCCGGCCGCTACAACCTGAAGCCTGTCCTCTCCGCGACGACTGTCTTGTCGGACGCCGGGCAGCGGGTTGTCGGCTACGTGGACCCCGCCGCCTCGATCGCCGGAACGACGGTGTCGCTGCAAAGCGGCGGCACCGTGGTGAAGGCCGCTGCGCCGGACGCGACCGGGAAGTTCGTGCTGTACCCCGTTCCTGTCGGAAGCTACGACCTCGTGGTCAGCGCCACGGGCCGCGTGACGGCGGTGATGACGGGGGTGCCCGTGACCCTCGCGGCGTACACATACGTCGCCAGTGCCAGTGCACCGCTCGTTCCGCCGGTCTCCACGCCGGCCGACCGGCCGGTGGGCGGAACGGTGATGCCGGCACCGGCCACGGTTCGTGCGCTTCAAACGCTCGGCGGCGCCACCACCGTCGAGGTCCGAGGCGGCAACGTCGATGGCCTCACCGGCGCCTTCCAGCTGCTGCTGCCCAACGGCGCGCCCGTCGCATCGCCCTACGCCGCCGATCCGCTGTTGCTGAACTTCAAGGCGGACGCGGGCGCCGCGGGTCACTACGTCGTGGAGGCCACATCCTCCGGCGTCTCGAAGACGCAGGCGGTGGACACATCGGTCCCGGTCGCCGAGTTGAATTTCACATTCCCCTGATCCCGCAACGATGCCGCACACCAAAGAATACGCCCCGCGCTCCCAGGCTCGCGCCTTCACTCCGGGATGGGGGCCCGTCTCCGTGGCCATGTGGGAGCACGGCAAGGGCGGCCGTTCCATGAGGCTTCGCCCGACCTGCCTGTCCGTGATTGCCATCGGCGGGGAGAGCAGGGCGGATCTCGAAGACCTGCTGATGGAATGCGATGTGGAACTGACGGTCGTCGAACGATCCGCCGCCGTCATCGAAGACCTGAAGCAGCGTTTCGGCGCGCTTTCGAAGTACGTCGCGTGGAAGGTGGGAGACGTCGTCGACCTCGACCTGCCCGACCACGCCTACGATCTCTGGTTCGATGCGAGGCACTACCGAACGATGCTCTGCGAAGCGCAGCGAGCCAGGTACGTGGACAAGATGCGCCGTTGCGTGCGCACGGGCGGCACCACGATGGTGGCGGGGCATCCGGCCGGCCGGCGCGGCGATTAGGCGAGGGCGGGTCGAGAGTTCGAGGTTCGTCCGAGATCGCACGGGGCAGTCAGCTCCAGGCAGCCCCCTTCCGCGGTTCCAGTGCATCGCCGGATTCGAGCTGTCGCCGATGCTGACCCCCGCCGGCTGCCCGACCTCAAGGGCTGATGCCCGCTCAGCCCAGCTTCATCGCGTACTCCACCCGCGACGCCATCTGCGGGTCGCTCGGCTTCTCGAAGCTGTTGCAGAAGGCCGCGGTGGCTCCGGCCACGTCGTTCGTGCCCTTCACCGCGTCGATCGCGCCCTTGTAGTCGCCCTGCAGCTCCTGCTTCAGGTAGCCGTAGTTGGCGGCCTGGCTCGACGGATCGATGTTGTTGGCCTTGGCGAAGTCGATCAGGCCCTGCTTGCGCACGCCGCCCCACTGGGCGATGCCGTAGCCGTTGCCGTTGTCGTCGGCCATGTTGCCGTTCGGCCCGCCGATGCCGCCGCCCTGCGTGATGCCGGAATTCATGCCGCCGCTCTCGTGCCACAGGTTGCCGACGATGCCGGCGGCCTGCGCGTCGTTGAGGCCGAAGTCCTTCTTCAGGTTGTCCTTCCACTGCTGCGCGACCTGCAGGCTCTCGCCGGGCTGCAGCGCCTGGGTCTGGGCCGCGCCGCTCAGCGGGCCGGCATCGCCGCCACCGCTGGCCGGCTGGGCCGCCTGGGCCGGTGCCTCGGTCACCGCGGCAGGGCCCTGCTCGGGCTGCGGCATCGCCTGCGCGCCGGGGTTCGCGCCTTCCACCGGTGCGGCTGTCACGGCCTCGCCGCCGCCCCATCCGCCACCGCCACCACCCCCCACGCCGCCAAGGCCCGAGAGACCGCCACCCCCGCCACCTCCGCCACCACCGCCGCCGTCCGGCGAGGGGTTCTGCTGGAAGGCCGCCATGAACTGCATCATCATGTACGCCAGCATCTCCAGCAGCTGCGGGTTCATCGTGGTGGCGTTCGGGTCCATCTCGCCGTCCTGGCCTTCGGCACCGCAGGCGCCTTCGACCGACGGCTCCTCGCTCGGCAGCTCGGTGCTCAGTTGCAGGTCGGCCGACTCGTCGACCGGATGGCAGCCGCCGGCATGCGTGGCGCCCGGGGATCCCAGGTGGCCCATCGAGCCGTAGTGGCCCATCGGTCCGAAGTGGGACATCGGCGACATGACGCCTACGCTCATGAGGATCTCCTTCAGGCCGGCAAGCGGTGTGGTGGTATCCGCCATGCTCGGCCCGTCGCGTCCCTCGCGAGGCCAGCGGCGCGAAGTGCCGTGCGGCCATGCGAAGCCCTGTTGGCCGGCACGGCACTGCCGGACTCACGAATGCAGGGCCCGCCGCGCGCGGGCTCAGGCCGCCGCGCCGATCGCCTGGCGACGCGGCAGCCGCGTGAACGCCAGCGCCGACAGGAAGGCCCCGATGCCCAGCGCGAACGCGCCGACGAAGAGCCACAGGTAGCTCGACAGCGTGTCGTAGATCAGCCCGCCCAGCACCGGCCCGAGCGCCATGCCGAGGCTGCTGGCCATCGTGATGCCGCCGATCACCGTGCCCATCATGCGCAACGGAAAATTCTCGCGCGCCAGCACCGCGAACAGCGGCATCACGCCCGCGTAGGTGAAGCCGAACAGCGCGGCGACGGTGTAGAAGCTTCCCAGCTCGCGCGCGAACACATACCCCAGCACCACGAGCGCCTGGGCGAGCAGCGCCAGCACCAGCACGCGCGCGGCTCCGAAGCGGTCGCCGAGCAGCCCGAACACCAGGCGGCCGCCCAGGCCGGCGAGTCCTTCCAGGCTGTAGATCGACACCGCCGCCATCAGCGGGATGCCGCAGGTGACGGCGTAGCTCACCGTGTGGAAGATCGGCCCGGAGTGGGTGGCGCAGCTCAGGAAGCTGGTCGACACCAGGATCAGGAAAGGCGCGGAGCGGATGGCCTGCCCGACGGACGTGGCCGGCTCCTGCACCGCGCCCGGTGCCGCGGCCGACGCAGCCGGCGCGAGCGCCGGCGGGCGGCGCACCAGCAACGCCACCGGCACCATGATCGCCACGGCCAGGGCGGCGACGAGCTGCAGCGAGGTTCGCCAGCCGTGCCCCTGCACCAGCCAGGCCGCCAGCGGCGACATGGTCATCGGCGCCATGCCCATGCCGGCCGACACCAGCGACACCGCCAGGCTGCGCCGCGTGTCGAACCAGCCGGTGACGCAGGCCATCATCGGTGCAAAGATCGCCGCCGCGCCGAAGCCGACGATCGCGCCGAACGACAGCTGGAACGCGAGCAGCGATGTCGCCAGGCTGGACAGCGCGAGACCGGCGGCGAGCAGCAAGGCGCCGGCCAGCACCACGCTGCGCGGGCCCACGCGGTCGCTGAGGTGGCCCCAGGCGATGCTGCCGACCGCGAGCGCCGCGAAGGCCAGCGTCATCGCGGCGGAGATCCCGGTGGTGGACCAGCCGGTGTCCTGCGCGATCGGCCGCAGGAACACCGGCAGCGAGAACAGCCCGCCGATCGCCACGCAGCCGAGCACGCCTCCGGCGGCCACGATGACCCAGCGATAGTGCGCGCGCAGCGCGTCGGTCCAGGAAGGCATGGTTCGGCTCCTTGTCGGTGGGTGGCACGGCGGAACGATTGCGCCGCCTCACCTCCACGACGAACGACGGCCGGCCGACTCGACAACCCAGCGACAGCTCAGCCCGCCAGGGCCTTCATCTGCGCGTACAGGTCCGCCTTCCCCTCGAAGCCGATCCCCGGCAGCTCCGGCAAGGTGACGTACCCGTTGTCGACCTTCACGCCGTCGGGAAAGCCGCCGTAGGGCTGGAACAGGTCCGGATACGACTCGTTGCCGCCCAGCCCCAGCCCGGCCGCGATGGCCAGCGACATCTGGTGCCCGCCGTGCGGCACGCAGCGCGATGCCGACCAGCCGTGCGCCTTCAGCATCTCCAATGTGCGCAGGTACTCGACCAGCCCGTAGCTCAACGCGCAGTCGAACTGCAGCCAGTCGCGGTCGGGCCGCATGCCGCCGTAGCGGATCAGGTTGCGCGCATCCTGCATCGAGAACAGGTTCTCGCCGGTGGCCATCGGGCCCGCATAGTGCTGCGCCAGTTCGGCCTGCAAGGCGTAATCGAGCGGGTCGCCGGCTTCCTCGTACCAGAACAGGTCGTACTGCGACAGCGCCTTCGCATACGCGATCGCGGTCTCCAGGTCGAAGCGCCCGTTCGCGTCGACCGCCAGCTTCTGCCCCGGCCCGAGCAGGCGCAGCACGGCCTCGATGCGCCGGCAGTCCTCGGCCAGCGACGCGCCGCCGATCTTCTTCTTCACCACCGAATAGCCGCGGTCGAGGTAGCCGCGCATCTCGCGCTCCAGCCCGTCCAGCCCCTGGCCCGGCCAGTAGTAGCCGCCGGCGGCATAGACGAACACCTTGCGGTCGGCGCGGCCGTTGCCGTAGCGCTCGGCCAGCAGCTGGAACAGCGGCTTGCCCTCGATCTTCGCGACGGCGTCCCACACCGCCATGTCGATGGTGCCGACCGCCACCGAGCGTTCGCCGTGGCCGCCGGGTTTCTCGTTGGTCATCATCGTGGCCCACACCTTGTGCGGATCGATGTTGTCGCGCTCTGCATCGCGCAGGCTCGCCGGATCGGCCTCCAGGATGCGCGGCAGGAAGCGTTCGCGCATCAGCGCGCCCTGGCCGTAGCGGCCGTTGGAGTTGAAGCCGTAGCCGATCACCGGCTTGCCGTCGCGGATCACGTCGGTGACCACGGCGACCAGGCTCAGCGTCATCTTCGAGAAGTCGATGTAGGCGTTGCGGATGCTGGACTGGATGGGCTTGGTCTGTTCGCGTATCTCGATGATCTTCATGGGGTGGGTTCCTGGGGAGGGGCACAGCGGGGTTCAGCGCGGCAGCGAGGCGCCGCCGCAGATCTGGAGGTCCTGGCCGGTGATCGCGGCCGCGGCGGGGGAGAGCAGGAAGCCCACCAGCGCGGCGATCTCGTCGGGGCGGATGAGCCGGCCGATCGGCGGCAGCACGGGCGCGGCAGCCTGCCGGGCGGGGTCGTCGGTCATCGCCGTCTGCGTGGCGGCCGGCGACACCACGTTGACCGTCACGCCGTGCGCCACCACCTCGGCGGCCCAGCTGCGCGACAGGCCGGCCAGCGCGGCCTTGGTCGCCGCATACTGGCTGCGGCCGGCCTTGCCCTGCGCGACGCGGCTGCCGATCAGCACGACGCGGCCGTGCCCCGCGGCCACCATCGCCGGCAGCAGCCGGTTGCCGATGCGCTCGGCGGCATCGACGTGCAGGCGCCACATCAGTTCGCCGTCGGCGGGCTGCAGGCTGCCGAGGCTGCCCACGCGCAGCACGCCGGCGGCATGCACGAAGGCCTGGGCGACGGCCAGGTGCTGCAGCGCGGCGTCGGTCGCCGCGCCGTCGGCCAGGTCGACGCGCAGCGCATGGAAATGCAGGTGGTCGAGGGTGGCCGGCCCGAGGTCGAGGCCGCTGACCAGCCAGCCGTCTTCGAGCAGCGCCTGCGCGATGGCCCGCCCGATCCCGGAGCTGCTGCCGGTCACGACCGCATGGCGTTCATTCGGCACGGATCTTCCCCTCGGTCACGATGCGCTGCGACAGCGCCATGTCGTCCTTCTGGAAGCGCACGAAGTCGTCGATCGATCCCGGCGTCAGCAGCAGCCCCTGCGGCGTCAGCTGCTCGCGCATGTCGGTGCCCAGCGCCTTGTTGACCTCGGCGTTCAGGCGCACCGCGATCTCCTTCGGCAGGCTGGCCGGGCCCCACAGGCCGTACCAGCTGTAGAACTCGTAGCCCGCCACCGTCTCGCCGACGGTCGGCAGGTCGGGCTGGCTGGGCACGCGGTGCTTCGACGTGACGGCCAGCACCTTCAGCTGGCCCGCCTTCGCGAACGACGCCGAGCCGAGGATCGGGTCGATGAAGGCATCGACGCTGCCGCCGATCAGGTCCTGGTAGGCCGGCGCCGACCCTTTGTACGGCACGATCAGGTAGTCCATCTGCCCGGCGCGGCGCAGCATCTCGGTGCTCAGGTGCCCGGCCGAACCAGCCGAGCCGATCGCGAAAGTCAGCTTGCCCGGGTGGGCGCGCGCATAGGTCAGCAGGCCCTTGACGTCGTTGAACGGCAGGTTCTTGTTGACCGCGATCGCCAGCGGTGCCTTGGCCACCAGCGCCACCGGCGCAAAATCCTTCACCACGTCGTAGGCCGCGGTCTTCTGCGTCATCGGCGTGGTGGTGAAGGTCGATGCGCTGAACAGCAGCGTGTAGCCGTCGCCCGGGGCGCGGGCCACCGCCGAGGCGCCGATGGTGCCGGCGCCGCCGGCGCGGTTGTCGACGATCACCGTCTGGCCGAGTTGCTGGCCCAGCTTCTGCGCCAGCAGGCGACCCACCACGTCCAGCGTGCCGCCGGGCGGGAACGGGATGATCATCGTGATGGGCTTGGCCGGCCAGGGTTCGGCCCGTGCGACGGTGCCCAGGCCGAGCAGCGCGGCGGCTGTGGCAGCGGCGGCAGCGCCAAGAAGAAAGCGTTGGCGATTCATGTCGTCTCCTGTGTCTTGTCCGGGTGGGCTCAGCGCTTGAGCAGGCCGGCCTGGGCGACCGCGGCGCGCAGCGCGGCCATCTCCGCCTCGTTCGGCGCCTCGGTGGGCGGGCGCACGGTCGGCGCGTCCAGCACGCCGGCCAGGTACATGCCCATCTTCATGCGCGCATGGGCCTCGCCGGTCGGTTCGCCGCCGCCGTAGACGGCATCCTTCAGCGGCGTGATGACGGCCTGCACCGCGACGGCCCGCTTCAGGTCGCCGGCCTTCACCGCTTCCCACAGGTCGTTGATCAGGCTCGGGATGAAGGTCGCGAAGCCCACCAGCGCGCCGTCCACGCCTTGCACCATCGACGCCAGCAGGTACTCGTCGTGGCAGGTGAGGATCGCCTTGCTCGCATCGGCCTGGCGGATCGCGGCGATGTCGGCGGCGTACTTGTTCATGTCGCGCTGGCCGACCTTGAACGCGGCGACGGCGGGCAGGCGGGCCAGCTCCGCGAGCGTCGCCGACGAGTACGACGCGCGCGTCCATGCCGGGTAGACGTGCGCCACCAGGTCGAGCCCGACCGATGCGATGGCCTCGAAGTAGCGCATCACGTGGTCGGGCCGGAAGCCGAAGCGCAGCCAGTGGTGCGGCGGCATCACGTCCAGGGCCTTGGCGCCGGCTTCGCGTGCCATCGCGGCCTGCTCGGTGGCGTCGCGCGTGCCTTCGCAGACGATCGACGAGACCACCGGCAGCCGGCCCTGCAGCTCGTCGGCGACGATGCGCGTCACCTCGGCCCGCTCGCGCGGCAGCAGCGAGAACACCTCGCCGGTGTGGCCGTTGGTCATCACGGCCACCACGCCGGGCTGCGTGGCCAGCCACGACGCGTGCTTGCGCAGCGCGGGCTCGTCGATGCGGTGGTCGACGGTGAACGGGCAGGCGATCGCGGGGATGATGCCGCGGTAGTTCCGGATCGTGCGCATGGGTCGTGTCTCCTGTTGTTTGTTGAACAATCGCCGTGGATCTTGCGCGCCGCGGCCGTCCGTGGCCAATGCCGCTTGGGTCTTCTTCCATGCCTTGTGAGCACCGCCCATGAACCTGATCTGGCTCGACGATTTCCTGACCCTGGCGGCCAGCGGCAGCTTCTCGCGCGCGGCGCAGGAGCGGCACATGACGCAGCCGGCCTTCAGCCGCCGCGTGCGGGCGCTGGAGGACTGGCTGGGCGTGGTGCTGTTCGACCGCAGCACCCAGCCCGCGACGCTGACCGAGGCCGGCGAGTGGTTCCGCGCGGTGGCGCAGGAGCTGCTCACGCGCGTGGCGGGCATTCCCGACCAGGCGCGTGCGGTGGCCGATGCGAGTTCGGCGACGCTGCGCATCGCGTCCACCCATGCGCTGTCGTTCAGCTTCCTGCCGGGCTGGTTGCGGGGGCTGGAGTCTCGGCTGGCGACATGGCCAGGGCAGGGATCGGGGCAAGGGTCGGGGCAGGGGCCGGGCCCGGTGCAGCTGATCTCCGACGTGATGCAGCAATGCGAGGCGCTGATGCAGCAGGGCCGCGTGCAGTTCCTGTTGTGCCATGGCCATGACCAGGTGCCGAGCCGGCTGGACCCGGCATCGCACCACTCGGCCGTGGTCGGCCACGACGCGCTGTTGCCGGTGTCGGCGCCCGACGCGTCCGGCCGGCCGCGCCACTCGCTCGACGGTGCCGTCGGCAAACCGGTGCCGCTGCTGGAGTACAGCGCCGAGTCCGGCATCGGCCGCCTGGTGCGTGCGTTGCGGGGCAGCGCGCTGGCCGAAGCCGCGACGCAATCGGCACTGACGGCCCACCTGGCCAGTGTGCTGAAGACGATGGCGCTGGACGGCCGCGGCGTGGCCTGGCTGCCGCGCAGCCTGATTGCCGACGACCTGGCCGCCGGCCGCCTGGTCGCCGCCGGCGGCGCGCCGTGGGCGATCGAGGTCGAGATCCGCCTGTTCCGGCCGCGCGCGCCGTTGCCGCGGGCGGCCGAACGCTTCTGGGCCGTGGTCGAGCAGGCGCTCGAGCCGCGATGAACATGTCCGAAAGCGGCCAGCGCCTGCGCGGACGCCGTTCATCATCCGCGGCTTCCAACGGGAGAAGCCGATGCAGCAGGATGAAGCCGAAGACTTCGTGGCGCGATTTGCCCACGCGTGGGCCACGAAGGATGGGGATGCGTTCCTGGCCTTGTGGCATCCGGACGGCGAGTTGCATTCGCCGATCTACGACCGGGTGATCCTCGGCCGCGAGCTGGGGCGGCTGAACGAGCTGCAACGCAAGGCCACGCCCGCCCTCGTGTGGGAGCTGTTGTCGTGGACCTGCCGGGGCGACATCGTCCACATCGAATGGAAAAGCTCGAACCGCTACGGCGAGCGGGTGGTCTCCTGGTGCGGCGTGGACAGGATGACGCTCGAGACCGGGCGGATCCGGGAGGAGATCGTCTACGTGGATACCGCCCCGTTGCAGGCGATGAAGATGGGCATCGCGCTGCAGCCGCTGATCCACGTGCCGCGCTGAGTTCCCTAGCCTGCCAGGAATCCGCCGTCTGTCGCAAGCACGTGGCCCACGACATAGAGCGCCTCATCAGACATCAGCCAGATGACGGCGGCGGCCACTTCTTCCGGATGACCCATCCTGCGCAGCGGCAGGCCTGCCGCGACCGCGCGCATGTCCGCGATGCCGGCCGAACGCATCATGTCCGTGACCACGCGCCCCGGCGCGACGGCATTGATCCGGATCCCTGAGGATGCGTATTCCATTGCAGCCGAGCGCGTGAGCGAGTTGGCCGCTGCCTTCGACGCGCTGTAGAGCGACAGCCCCGCATTGGGATTGCGGATCCCGCTCACGCTGGTGTTGTTGACGATCGTTCCGCCGCCGCTCGCCAGCATGGCCGAAATGGCATGGCGCATCGCATGACAAAGTGCTCGCACGTTGGTGTCGAACACGCGGGCGTACACCTCGTCGCCTTGCTCCGCCAACGGCGCCCGGCGCTCCTGGTACCCCGCGTTGTTGAACACCGCGTCCAGCCTGCCGAACCGGGCTTGCGCCTGCCGGATGGTCGAGGCCACGTCGCATTCGCGGGTCACATCGGCCACGACGCAGAGACTGTCGGCACCGTGCTCGCGGATCTCGGCGGCGAGTGACTGGCCGAGCTCCTCTCTCCGGCCTGTCACGACGACGGCGGCGGCGCCTTCTGCGGCCATTCGCAGCGCCGTTGCGCGGCCGATGCCGCTGGTGGCGCCGGTGACCAGGCACACGCGGCCCTTCAGGCGGCCCGCGGTGGGAAGTTGCGGCGCGGCACCGGCGAGTTCCTCGATGGTGGGTGTCGAACTCATGGTCGCCTCCTCGCGAAACGCTGCTCGATGACGTCGTGGCCCCATGGCGCGCCAGGCCTCTCTTCCACGAAGATGAATCCGTGCGATTCGTAGAGATGCCGGGAGGCAGGCGACCCGCTGCAGGTTCTCACGCGTGTTTCAGAGAAGCCGCGCTTGTCGGCAAAGTCCAACGCGCGGGCCAGCAGCTTGCGCCCCACGCCGCGGCCCCGGACGCCGTCATCCACGATGAACCAGCGCAGGTGAGCGACTGCTGCACCCGGATCGTCACCGTCGATCGCGACCGAGCCGACGATGTCGCCACCTTGCACGGCCGTCCAGATGCCGTTCTGCGGGCTGTCGAGCCGGTCGCAGAATTCCGCTGCGCCTGCCGCGACAGCGGACTCGAGGCGTTGCGTGCAGCCAGCGTCCCGGGCGCAGGCCAGCGCATGCATCTGGGTGATCCTGGCGATGAGCCCCGGCTGGTAGCCCGGCACCACCTCGACCGCCGACGAGCCGGCACGGGCTCCGTGCCCGTCTCGCAGCGCCTTGCTGTAGAGCTGCAGTCCGTCGAGAACGGTGCGGTGCTGACCTGGCCTGAGGCGGCTCAGCGCATCGGCGACCTGGGCGCGCGCGTGGGCGTGAATGGCCGACACGCGCCGTCGCCCCGCCGGCGTCAGCGACAGCAACTTGATCCGGCTGTCGTGTTCGCCGGGCCCTTCGCAAACGTCGCCCGATTCCACGAGCTTGCGCAGCATGCGGCTGATGCTGGATTTTTCCAGGCGCAGACGCAGGCTCAGGTCCTTCGCACTGATGTCGCCGCTCTCCATCTCGATCAGGGCATGGACAGCGGACGGTGACAGGTCCATGCCCGCAAATCGGCCGCCCATGAACCCCCAGTCGCGCGCCATCGAGCGCGAGGCGGCTCGAATCTCCTCGACCAGGGATCGTTCCGCATTCACGACATTGCTCATATGGTTGCACAATACAACCATATGGGTGGATCATGCAACCGGCCCGGCCGAGGTCAGCGCGGCGCCGCTTGCGTGAGCCGGTAGATCAGCAGCGCGGCTCGGATGGCGCCCCGCTCGATCGATGCGATCTCGAGGTCTTCGTCGTCGGTGTGCGCACCGCGACCCTGCGCGCCGAGGCCGTCGATGCCGACGGTGTAGGGCGCGACGAATTGCACGTCGCCCGCGCCGCGCAGCGACGGATCGAGCACGTCGATGCGACCCAGGCCGGCATCCACGCTGGCTTTCGAGTAGAGCTCCACCAGCGTGCGGCCCGCCTCGGTCGGCGGCATCGGCGGGTAGCTCTCGCTGAAGCTGATCGTCGCCGAGGTGCCGGGCAGGTTGCCCGACGACACGATGGCCTGCATCTTCTGGCGTGCGCGTTCGCCCTGCTCGGGCGACAGGTAGCGCAGGTCGCTCAGCACCTGCGCATCGCGCGCGATCACGTTGGACTTGCCGAACGCGCTCGCCGTCGCCGTGTCGTCGGCATACGAGACAGTGGTGCCGCCGAAGACGAGGCCTGGGTTGAAGGTCAGGCTGGGCTCGATCACCTGTTCGCGAAACGCGTTGAGGATGCGCGCCGTCTCGTAGATCGCGCCGTATCCCGATTGCGGCGAGAACACGCCCATCGAATGCGCCGCCTTGCCCTTGACGTGCAAGGTCCAGCCGCCCGACGAGCGGCGCGCGATGCTGGCGGTGTCCACGCCGTCGTGCTTGTTGCTGCCCTCGAACGACAGCGCGTAGTCGGTGCGCTTGCCCATGGCCACCATGTCGGCACGGGCCGTCTGCAGCGGCCTGCCGCCACGCTCCTCGTCGCCGGTGAACATGATCTCGATGTTGGCGCGCTCCAGCGCACCCACGCCCTGCAGCGCGCGCAGTGCCTCGATCAGGATGACGTCGCCGCCCTTCATGTCGTTCACGCCCTGGCCGCGCACCCGGTCGCCCCGGCGCTCCCACAGCGGCACAGCGCTGCCCTGCTCGAACACCGTGTCCAGGTGCCCGAGCAGCAGCACGCGCTTGCCCTGGCCGCCTTCGTGCGTCGCGACCAGGTGCCCCGCGCGCTTCATCGCCGGCGGCATGTCGATCCAGCGGGTCTTGAAGCCCAGCGCGTCGAGCTCGGCCCGGAAGATCTCGCCGACGGCGCGCACGCCGTCGGGATTCAGCGTGCCGCTGTTGATGCGCACCGATTTCTCGAGCAGCTCCAGCGCCGCGGTCGTGCGCTGCCTGACGGCCGCGACGATCTGCTGCTCTGTTTCCGACAGCTGCGCGTGCGCGGTCCCGGTCAACGCAAGGAAGACGGTGGCGCCGGCGATGGCTCGTTTGAACATCGGTTGTCTCCAGTTCATGGTGGCGGGGTCAGCAGACCGTTGTGGGGAAATGAAGCAGCCAGTGTGTCCCATGCTTCGATCGACTGGCCAGGCGTCATCGCCGCACCCGCAGCCTGCTCGGCCTCGAACCGCGCCGCCCCCAGCGCCCCGCGCGATGCCGCCATCAGCGGCGCGATGAACGCCTCGTCCACCGGATCGGCCCGCTCTCCATCCTCGCGCCGTCCCGCCAGCGCTACGCCGAACAGCCTTGCCGCCTGCGCATGGTCCCCCAGCGCCGATGCCAGGCCCGCGGCCGCTTCCGCCAGCCGTGGTCCCATCTTCGACAGGCCGTCGCGCAGCACCAGCGGCCACAGCACCCGCAGCGTCTCGCATGCCGCCTGCAACTGCCCGGTGGTGACCTGCACCTGCGCCAGGTTGCATTGCAGCTGCCCGGTCACCGATGACGGCAGCTCGAGCCGCTGCGCCAGCGCGATGGCCTCGTCGTACAGCGCCTGCGCCTGCGCATGGCGGGCGACACCGCGATGGATTTCGGCGACGTTGTTCAGGCTGACCACCAGGCGGATGTCGGGCACGCCGCGCGAGCGCAGCAGTTCGGTCGCCTGCTCGTAGGCGGACAAGGCCTCGTCGGCGCGCCCGAGCGCATGCCATGCGTTGGCGCGCAGGCTCAAGGCCACCGCGCTGCGCTCGGCGTCGTCGGCCGATGCGGCGAGCTCGCCGCCCTGGTCGGCCCAGCGCAAGGCCTCGTCGTAGAAGCCGCGCTTGTAGGCGATGTGCGACATCGCCAGCAGCGCCTTGCCGCGCAGTGCGTCGTCGAGTCCCTGCGCATCTCGTGCCAGCGCGATGGTGCCCAGGCGGTAGCCCGCATCGAGCGGGCCGGCAAAGGTCCAGTAGCGGCCGAGCGCCGCCACGAAACGCCAGCCGGCGTGCGCGCCGCCGGGCAGGTGGGCGCACCAGTCGTGCGCCGCGATCAGGTTGTCCTGCTCCGCCTTCAGCCGGCGCAGCCACGTGTGCTCGCCCGGACCGTGCAGGTGCCCGCCGGCCTCCTCGGCAAATGCGACGAAGTGGGCCAGGCAGCGCGTCCGCACCGCCTGCGCTTCACCGGCTTCGTCGAGCAGGTCTTGCGCAAACTGGCGCACCGTCTCGAGCATGCGAAAGCGCGGTTCGGGCAGGGTCTCGGGCGCCATCGCGAGCAATGACTTGTCGTGCAGCTGCGTCAGGATCTGCAGCGCCTCGTAGTCGTCGTCGATGCCGGCCGCGACCGCCGCCGCGCCCAGCGTGCAGCCGCCGACGAACACCGAGAGCCGCGCGAAGACCCGCGCTTCCGGCGCCGACAGCAGCTTGACGCTCCACTGCAGCGTGGCGCTCAGCGTGCGGTGGCGCGGCGGTGCGTGCGAGCTGCCGGTGAGGAAGCGGAATCGGTCGTCCAGCCGCGCGCGGATCTCGTCGACCGCAAACATGCGCACGCGTGCCGCGGCCAGCTCGATCGCGAGCGCGAGGCCATCGAGCCGCCGGCAGATGTCGGCGACGACGGGCGCGTTGGCCGCGGTCAGCACGAAGTCGGGCTTCGCCAGTTGCGCGCGGTCGACGAACAAGCGCACCGCATCGGCCTCGAAGGCGGATGGCGGCGGCACATCGGCATCGTCCGCACCTGGCAGTTGCAGCGACCCCACCGCGAAGATCTGCTCGCCCGGCAAGCCCAGCGCCTCGCGGCTGGTGGCGAGGATGCGCAGCCCGGCGCAGGCGGCGAGCAGGCGGTCGACGAGCCGGGCCACGGCATCGATGAGGTGCTCGCAGTTGTCGAGCACCATCAGCGCGCTTGCGCTACCGATGTGCGCGCACAGCGCGTCGACCGGATCGGCGCTCGTGGCCTGCGGGGAGCCGGCGGCCGATGCCGCCGCGGCGTGCAGGCGCTGCGGGTCCTGCAAGGCGGCCAGGTCCACGAACCACGGACCCCCGGCAACGGCCCCGACCTGGCGCCGCGCCAGCTCGATCGCCAGCCGGGTCTTGCCGCTGCCGCCGGCGCCGGTGAGCGTCAGCAGCGGCGCCCGTTCCAGCAGCCCGGCGCAGTCGGCCAACGCGCGCTCGCGGCCGATGAAGCGGGTGCGCATCACCGGCAGGCGGTGCGGCGCGGGGGCGGGCCGGGCCGCAGCCTCGACGCGCCCGGCGTCGGCCTCGCGCGGCGCCGCAGTGAATTGGTACCCCCGCCGCTTCACGGTGGCAATCGCTTCCGGCCCCAGCAGCTTGCGCAGCGCCGAGATCTGCACCTGCAGGTTGTTCGGCTCGACCACCAGGCCGGGCCATGCCAGATCGATCAGCTCGTGCTGTCCCACCACCTGGTCGCGCCGCTGCGCCAGCGCGATCAGCACGTCGAGGGCCCGCACGCCGAGCGCTGCCGGTTGGCCGCCGTCCAGCAGCAGGCGTTCGGCGGGCCGCAGTTCGAAGCGGCCGAAGTGGAGCGGTGTCGACAAGGGTTGGTGCGGTTTCAGCTTGGTTTCAGGTGGGTGAAGGACGCGGCCAGGGCGCCTGCCGGACAGTCGCCCCATTGCCTCAGACCCCCGGGAGACTGCCGATGGATTTCATCACGATCATTGTCCGCACGCTGTCGCGCCGATCGACACCATCGCGCTTCACGATGGATCGCGGCCAGGGTGCTGCCGCGCCATGCGAAGCCGAGGCCGATGGCGACAGCCTGCGGCTCTATGTCGATGGCCGCTTCGAAGGTTGGATCGATGGCGTGGCGCGCTTGTAGCGTCAACACGCCGTCATGGGCGGGCCGCACAGTCCGCCGGCCATCCACTCCGTGTCCGACCATGACGCACCATTTCTTCTCTGCGGCCACCCTGAAGGTCGTTGCCATTGCCCTCATCGCGGTGAACGCGCTCGCGGCCCGCGCCGACGAACTGCCGCGCTGGGACACCGCCATCACGAAGTACAACGAGAAGCAGGTCCGCGACTTCCACCCGATGTTCGACTTCGATTCCGACGGCTGCTACCCGGCGACGCCGTTCAACCGCAACAACAACCTGAGCCAGAACCCGGGCCTGAATGCCACCGGCACGGTGCAGGGCGCCTGCCGCGACGGCGGCTGGGGCAACTATGCCAACACCATCCATCGCCAGCTCTGCCGCGAGACGGTGGAGGGCGGCGACCGCATCGAGCGCTGCGCGCATTTGTACGAGCTGTACTTCGAGAAGGACCAGGCGATCGGCCTGAGCTTCCTGGGCGGCCACCGGCACGACGTCGAGACGGTGATCGTCTGGACCGGCAAGAAGAACGGCGGCGACGACTTCATCTCGCACGTGTCGGTCAGCGCGCACGGCAACTACACCACGCGGCCGATGGCCGGGCTGGAGAACCACTGGGGCCACCCGCTGGTCGTGTACCACAAGGACGGCGCCGGCACGCACGCCTTCCGCTTCGCCAATGCCGATGACCATGCGCATGTGGAGTTCATCGGCAACTGGGGCGAGTTCTACGCGCCGGACATCATCAGCCACTACAGCGCCGTCGCGCAGTGGAACGGCGACGAGTGGACCCGCTACCAGGCCAACCGCAACTACCGCATCGCGCTGGAGAACTCGAACTTCGGCAGCGCGAGCTTCAAGACCCGCAACGACGGCGAGATCATGAACCAGGTCAACAACGCCGCGCCGCGCGGCGATGCGTTCTGGGCGAATGTCTGGTTCCTGTGGGACGACGTGTGGGCCACGCGCGCGAAGGAGTTCCAGGCGAATTATCCGCAGACGTATACGCGGATCAGCGAGTGATCGAGGCCTGGGCGCCTCAGAACGTGACCACCACCGATTCGGCGCTGCGTTTCGCCTCGCCGTGGAACACCGCCTCGATGTTGTTGCCGTCCGGGTCGAGCAGGAACGCGGCGTAGTAGCCCGGGTGGTACGGCCGCTCGCCGGGCTTGCCGTTGTCGCGGCCGCCGGCTTCGAGGCCGGCGCGGTAGAACGCATCCACCACCTTGCGGTCGCGCGCCTGGAAGGCGAGGTGGTGGCGGCCGGTCAGGTGGCCTTGCGCGGCCTGGCTGTCGGCGGTGGAGACGAACAGTTCGTCGATCCAGAAGTAGTCCGCGGCGCTGCCGCCCACCGGGATCTCCAGCACCCGGGCCACCGCTTCGTAGAAGCGCTTGCTGGCCGCGATATCCGACACGACGAGCTGCAGGTGATCGATGAGACGGCCGCGGTGAAGTTGCTGGGCTTCCATGGGGACTCCTCGGTGGTGGACGGCCCGGTCTGATTTGAACCGCCGCGCGGAGTTCCGCGCTCATCGAGGTGGAGTGGATACAGAAATCTGTATCATCTTCGAATGAAGACCACCCTCGACATCAACGACGAACTGTTGGCTACCGCGAAGGCGCTCGCTGCTCGCCAGCGAACCACGCTGACTCGCCTCATCGAAGAGGGCCTGAAGCTGCGGCTGAATGCCTGGCAGGGGGCGGCGCCGCGCGGCAAGTTGCGTCTGCCGGTGTTCAAGGGGCGTGGAGGGCTGGTGGCAGGCATCGACCCGCTCAGCAACAGATCGCTGCTGGAGGCGTTGGGCGATGACACCTGACGTGAACGTGCTGGTCGCGGCATTCCGCAGCGACCATCCCCACCATATCGTGGCCCGACCATGGCTTGAACAGGCCGTCGCCGCGGTGTCGTCCGGGACCACGCTGACGGTGATGCCGATGGTCGTGGCCAGCTTTCTGCGACTGGTGACCAGTCCCAGAATCTTCCGGTCTCCGACGCCGATCGAGCAGGCCGTCGACTTTGTCGATGCGCTGCTTGCCGTACCGGGGGTGCAATTGATGGAGCTGGGATCGGAGTGGCCCCGTTTGCGCCGGCTTTGCCTCGACAAGCAGTTCGCCGGCAATCTGCTACCCGACGCCTGGCTCGCTGCGGCCGTCGTGCACTCTGGCGAGCACCTCGTGAGTTTTGATCGGGATTTCAGGAAGTCGATCAACCGTGCTCACTTCACGCTGCTGGAGGCGTCGGCCTGACTGGCCGGTGCATGGCAAGAACGTCGGACGAATGTGTCGCAGATGAAAACGAACAAGACGATCCTCGCCGGGTCGGAGCAATTTGGCTTGCCGGGATTTGACGAGTTGCCCGCCGCGTCGACGCCGGCCTCGCCGGTGGTCATGGCTGGTCGCGCGGGCGCCGGCGCGCAGCACCTCGGTCTTTTTTTCGCCGTGCGGCCTCCACCTGCGCTTGCCCTGCGTGTCATCGAGCTGGCAACCCGCCTGCGCAACGAGCACGGCCTTGTCGGCAAACTGCTCACGCCGGAGCGCCTGCACGTCACGTTGCGCCCGATGGTCGACGACGAAGCACACCTCGACGCGGCGATGCGCGCCGGCGCGAGCTTGGTGCACGACGGCTTCGAGCTGGCCTTCGACCGCGCGATGAGCTTCCCCGGCAGCGGCGCGTTCGTGCTGCGCAGCAGCGGCAACCTGCCGGCGCTCGCCGCGTTCCGGCGCCGCTTGAACCTCGCGATGGGCGACACCGACGCGCAAGCCTCGCGCAGCGCCACGCCGCACATGACGCTGCTGTACGACCGCAAGCACGGCATCGCCGAGCATCCGATCGAACCGATCGGCTGGCACGCGAGCGAGTTCGTGCTGGTCCGCAGCCATGTCGGCTTCGGCCGCCACGAAACGCTGGGCGCCTGGCCGCTCGCTTGAATGCCGTCACCCGAAGCCGTTCCCCGGCATCCGGCCGTCGTTCCCGCCCGACCACCGGTACGCGCCGCACGCTGAGGTACGATGCCGACCGCCCCGAACCCGGCTACCCTGCGGCCCGCAGGCCCGGACTGGCATCGGGCGGGGATGACAGATGAAAGCCACCTTCGGATTCGTGTCGCTGCTGATCGCGCTGGCGATCATCGGCATCGTGATCAACAAGCAGTTGAAGGCCGTCGGCAAGGTGCCGGTGGTGGCCGCCGACGGCAGCGTGTCGCAGGGCGGCGCCGCCGCAAGCGGCACGGCGCGCGAGCAATCGCAGCAGCTGCAGCAGAAGGTTCGCAGCGACGTCGCCAAGGCGCTGGAGCAGGGCGCCGCGCAAGGCGCTGCCCGGCAGGACGACGCCGGCAAGTGATGTCGGCCGCCGACGAACACGCGATGCGCATCGCGCTCGACCAGGCCCGCAATGCGTGGCTGGTCGGCGAGGTGCCGGTGGGCGCGGTCATCATGCGCGCCGGCCAGGTCATCGCCACCGGCTACAACCGCCCGATCACCGAGCACGACCCGACCGCGCATGCCGAGATCGTCGCGTTGCGCCATGCCGCGACGCTGCTCGCCAACTACCGCCTGCCCGAGTGCGAGCTGTACGTGACGCTGGAGCCCTGCGCGATGTGCGCGATGGCCTTGATGCATGCGCGCTTCAAGCGCGTGGTGTTCGGTGCGCGCGACCCGAAGACCGGCGCGGCCGGGTCGGTGATCGACCTGTTCGCCGAAGCCCGGCTGAACCACCACACGCAGATCGAAGGCGGCGTGCTGGCCGGCGACTGCGGCGGCGTGCTGCGCGAGTTCTTCGCCGAACGCCGCGAGCTGTACCGGCAGCGTCGCGCCGGCCTGCAGATCCCATCCCCCGAGCCGGCTGACGAGCCGTCCGGCATCCCCACCGGAGAGGTACTCGAGATTGAGCCCGCACCATCCTTCCCACCTGCATTCGCACCACGATCACCATCACGATGATGAGCCGGCCGGGCGTTCGCTGACGATCCTGTCGCCGGCCGGCGTGGTCGCGAGCGCGGCACCGCTGCGCCGCGCGGTCAAGCGGCTGACGGCGCTCGGCTTCGAGGTGAGCGTCGACGAATCGGCGCTCGCGAAGCACCAGCGCTTCGCCGGCGACGACGACCTGCGCCTGGCCGCGCTGCACCGCGTGGCCGGCCAGGCGCCGTCGATCGCGATGGCGGCCCGCGGCGGCTACGGCCTCACGCGGCTGCTCGACCGCATCGACTGGAAGCTGCTTGCGCACAGCGTCGAGCACGGCACCCGCTGGGTCGGGTACAGCGACATGACGGCGCTGCAGCTCGGCCTGCTGGCGCACGCCAAGGCTGCCAGCTGGGCCGGCCCGATGGCCTGCGGCGACTTCGGCGCCGAGGTGCTCGACGAGGTGACGCCCGACTGCTTTTCCGAAGCGATGACCGGCGAACTGGAGGCCGTCGGCTTCCGCACCGAAGCCGGCTTCGACGGGCTGGAGCTGAAAGGCACGCTGTGGGGCGGCAACCTGTGCGTGCTGAACGCGCTGCTGGGCACGCCGCATTTCCCGAAGGTCAAGGGCGGCATCCTGTTCGTCGAGGACGTCAACGAGCACCCGTACAGGATCGAGCGCAGCCTGCTGCAGCTGCACCAGGCCGGCGTGCTCGGCGCCCAGAAAGCGGTTGTTCTCGGTGCATTCACCGAGTTCCGCAAATCGCCGCTGGACCGCGGGTACACGCTGAAGAGCATGGTCGAGCACCTGCGAAGCGTGACGAAAGTCCCGATCCTGACCGGTTTGCCGTTCGGCCACGTGCCGACCAAGCTGACACTCCCGGTCGGTCGCAAGGTCACCCTGCTGGTCGACGGCCGCAACGTCCTCATCGGGTGGTGATCCGGCAAGTTTCTTGCTAGCACCGAATGCCCTGCGGCCTTGCGCGGGGAATGCCTGTGGAAACCCCTGGCAAACCGGCTGCTCGCCGGGCTTTATCATTGCCGACTGCCTCGCGGCGACCTGGCCACAAGCCGGGTTGTGTGAGGCTCTTGTTTTTTGTCCGGCCCGTGCTTACCCGCACGCGCCGCTTGTCTGCTGTCGAAGGAGTGCGCGGGATGCGGGGATCTGGATCGTGGCTGGGCCGTGGGCTGGCAGCCCTGCTCGCCACCTGCGCCGTGCTGGCCGGCTGCGACAACAGCCCGCAGCCCAAGGGTGCCGCGCTGACGAACACGATGTTCACCGCGTACCAGGAGCGCTCGCCGCGCTACCTCGACCCGACCGCCTCGTACGCCAACAACGAAACGCCGATCACGTACCAGGTCTATGACCCGCTGTACGCCTACCACTACCTGAAGCGGCCGTTCGAGCTGATCCCGAAGACGGCCGCCGAGATCGCGCACCCGCACTACCTCGACAAGAACGGCCAGCCGCTGGCCGACGACGCGCCCGGCGAGCTGGTCGCCGAGAGCATCTACGACGTGAAGATCAAGCGCGGCGTGCTGTACGCGCCGCACCCGGCCTTCGCGAAGAACGAGCGCGGCGAGTACCTGTACCACGACCTGAAGCCGGCCGACACCGAAGGCAAGCGCTCGCCGTGGGACTTCGCGAAGACCGGCACCCGCGAGCTGGTCGCCGACGACTTCGTCTACGCGCTGAAGCGCCACGCGACGCCGCGCATCGAGGCACCGATCTACGGCATCTTCTCGGAATACGTGATCGGCCTGAAGGAGTACGGCGCGCAGATCAAGGCCGAGGACGCCAAGCTGCGCCAGGGGCTCGACCCGGCCTCGCTGGACAAGCCCTTCCTCGATTTCCGCAAGTGGCCGCTGGCCGGCGCGAGCGCTCTCGACGACCACACGCTGCGCATCCGCATCCGCGGCAAGTACCCGCAGTGGAAGTACTGGATGGCGATGACCTTCCTGGCGCCGGTGCCGTGGGAAGCCGACAAGTTCTACGCGCAGCCGGGCATGGCGAAGAACGGCCTCGCGCTGACGCGCTGGCCGGTCGGCACCGGCGCGTACATGCTGACCGAGTACGTGCAGGACCGCCTGCACGTGCTGAGCCGCAACCCGAACTACCGCGAAGACCTCTACCCCTGCGAAGGCGAGCCCGAGGACAAGGCCGCCGGGCTGCTGAAGGACTGCGGCAAGCCGATGCCCTTCATCGACAAGCTGGTCTTCAACAGCGAGAAGGAGAAGGTGCCGTACAAGGCCAAGTTCGTGCAGGGCTACCTCGATGAACCCGAGGTCGAGCGCGTCGACTGGGGCCCCGATTTCCTGGCCGATGCGAATGACTCCGACGAGGTCCGGAAGCGCTACGAAGAGCGCGGCTTCCAGTTCCCGCAGACGGTCGACATCTCGATCTGGTACCTCGGCTTCAACATGCTCGACCCGGTGGTCGGCAAGGGTGCGACGGCCGAAGAAGACGAGCGCCACCGCAAGCTGCGCCAGGCCGTCTCGATCGCGATCGACTGGGAAGAGGGCTACGGCCGCATCTTCATCCAGAAGGGTGGCGTCGCCGCGCACGGCCCGGTGCCGGCCGGCCTGTTCGGCTCGCGCCACGGCACGCCCGAGGGCTACAACCCGATCACCCACAAGATGGTCGACGGCAAGGTGGTGCGCCGCTCGATCGACGAGGCCAAGCAGCTGCTGGCCGAGGCCGGCTACCCCGATGGCCGCGATGCGAAGACCGGCCGCCCGCTGGTGCTGAACTACGACTTCCAGCGCGCGATCACGCCGGAATTCCGCGCCGAGCTCGACTGGATGGTCAAGCAGTTCGCGAAGATCGGCGTGCAGCTCGAGATCCGCGCGACCGACTTCAACCAGTACCAGGACAAGACGCTGAAGGGCAAGCACCAGATCTTCTGGGCCGGATGGCTCGCCGACTACCCCGATGCCGAGAACTTCCTGTTCCTGCTGTACGGGCCGAACTCGAAGAGCCGGCACGAGGGCGAGAACATCGCCAACTACGACAACCCCGAGTACGACAAGCGCTACAAGCAGCTGCAGCTGCTCGAAGACGGCCCGCAGAAGCAGAAGGTGATCGACGAGATGGTCGACATCGTGCGCAAGGACGCGGTGTGGTCGTTCGGCTACTACCCCTATGCGGCCGGCGCCTACCAGCAGTGGGTCACCAACGGCAAGCCGACCATCATGATCCGCGACATGGTGCGCTACCACCGGCTCGACCCGGCGCTGCGCGCCGTCAAGCAGGCCGAGTGGAACCACCCGGTGTACTGGCCGCTGCTGCTGATCGCGGCGGCGCTCGCGCTGCTCGCCTGGATCGCGCGGCGCGGCTTCGTCGCGCGCGAACGCGCCAACGCCCTGGCCGGCGTCGCCACCCGTCCCGCGAAAGCCTGACCGATGCTGAATTACGTGCTCCGCCGTGGCTTCTACGGCTTCCTGATCCTGCTCGGGGTCAACCTGTTCACCTTCCTGCTGTTCTTCACCGTCAACACGCCCGACGACATGGCGCGCCTGAACATCGGCGGCAAGCGCGTCACGCAGGAGCAGATCGAGAAGTGGAAGACCGAGCGCGGCTACGACAAGCCGCTGTACGTCAACGACAAGGCCAGCGGCGTCGAGCGCATCACCGACACGGTGTTCTGGGACCGCTCGGTCTCGCTGCTGGCGCTGAAGTTCGGCCGCTCGGACGCGCGCAGCGCGACCGACATCGGCCACGAGATCCGCACCCGCATGTGGGTCAGCCTGCAGCTCGCGGTGCCGCTGTTCCTGCTGCAGATCGTCGCGAGCGTCGGCTTCGCGCTGCTGCTGGTGTTCTTCAAGAACTCGCGCATCGACTTCTGGGGCGTGGTCGCCTGCGTGCTGATGCTGTCCATCAGCAGCCTGTTCTACATCATCGTCGGGCAGTTCCTGTTCTCGCGCATGTTCCGGCTGGTGCCGATCTCGGGCTTCGCACCGGGGCTCGACGCGGTGCGCTTCCTGATCCTGCCGGTGATCCTGTCGCTGCTGTCGCGCCTCGGCGGGGAAGGGCGGCTGTACCGCGCGATGTTCCTCGAGGAGATCGGCCGCGACTACGTACGCACCGCCCGCGCCAAGGGCCTGAGCGAGCCGCGCGTGCTGTTCCGCCACGTGCTGCCGAACGCGCTGATCCCGATCATCACCAGCGCCGGCAGCTACCTGCCCTACGTGTTCCTCGGCAGCCTGGTGTTCGAGAGCTTCTTCGGCATCCCGGGCCTCGGTGCCTACGTGATCGATGCGATCTCGGGCCAGGATTTCGCGATCCTGCGCTCCATCGTCTTCATCGGCTCGCTGCTGTACATCGGCACCTACATCCTCATCGACATCGCGTACACCTGGGTCGACCCCCGGGTCCGCCTGAGCTAAGAAGCCGCCGACGCGCGCACCGGGACTGAACTCATGCCGAAGATTGTTTTCCTGTGGTCGGACGTGGTGGTGATGCTGCTCGTGGCGGCCTTGCTGGTGTACGGCTGGCGCATCCACCGCAGCCCGAACCTGCGTGCGTCGTGGCTGAAGGTGTTCCGCGATCCGCCGGCGATGTGCTCGGCGGTGATCCTGCTGGTGTTCCTCGGCGTCGCGGTGGTCGACAGCGTGCACTTCCGGCGCGCGCTGCAGAACGCCGCGGGCGCCGGCGCGCAGCAGGCGCAGGCCTACGGCACGCGCACCGAATCGCTGCTCGACGTGATCCTCGCGACCCAGGTCGACGGCCGCGAGACCACCTACTCGGCACCGCTCGCGACGCGCGCCTTCACGAAGGATTCGCGCGAGGTCAACGGCCGCACCGAGCGCATCTTCCCGCGGCTCGACCATGGCGGCGCGCACCTGAAGGACGACGCGGCCGAATGGGCCGGCGACGTGGCAACGCGTGCGCTGCTCGGGCTGGCGGCCGGCCTGCTGGTCGGGCTGGCCATCGTGTCGGCGGTGGCCACGGTGGTGGCGCGCGTCAACGGCTGGACCTGGCGCCAGGCCTGGCACCAGCTGCTGCACAACCACACCGACCTGCCGCTGCGCGCCGGGCTGATCACCGTGCTCGCGCTGTGCGCGGTCTTCG
Source organism: Rhizobacter sp. SG703 (assembly GCF_012275445.1). Lineage (GTDB taxonomy): Bacteria > Pseudomonadota > Gammaproteobacteria > Burkholderiales > Burkholderiaceae_C > Rhizobacter. The sequence continues at coordinate 321,098 of NZ_JAAZQK010000009.1, forward strand.
GGCCGGTGTTCGCGCTCGCGACGCAGTACCACGTGTTCGGCACCGACCGCACCGGCAACGATGTGCTGTACCAGGCCTTCAAGAGCATCCGCACCGCGTTCGTGATCGGCAGCCTGTCGACGGTGGCGACGCTCCCGCTCGCGGTCGCGCTCGGCATCCTGGCCGGCTATTTCAAGGGCTGGATCGACGAGGTCATCCAGTACCTCTACACCACGCTGTCGTCGGTGCCCAACGTGCTGCTGATCGCCGCCTGCGTGCTGATGATGCAGGTCTTCATCGACACCCACCCGGACCTGTTCGAGACCGGCGCCGAGCGCGCCGACGTGCGGCTGTTCCTGCTGTGCGTGATCCTCGGGCTGACCGGCTGGGCCACGCTGTGCAGGCTGCTGCGCGCCGAGACGATGAAGCTGCGCGAGCTCGACTACGTGCAGGCCGCCACCGCGTTCGGCGTCAGCTCGTGGCGCATCATGGTGCGCCACATCTTCCCGAACGTCGTGCACCTGATCATCATCACGACGGTGCTCGACTTCTCGGCGCTGATCCTCTACGAAGCGGTGCTGTCGTACGTCGGCGTCGGCGTCGATCCGTCGATGAACAGCTTCGGCGGCATGATCAACCTGGCGCGCAACGAGATGTCGCGCGACCCGGTGGTGTGGTGGTCGTTCGCCGCGGCGTTCAGCTTCATGGTCGCGCTGGTGCTGGCGGCCAACCTGTTCGCCGACGGCGTGCGCGACGCCTTCGATCCGCGTGCGCGCAGCTTCCGCCCGCGCCGCAACCCGCTGGGCCGCCTGGCCCGCGTGGACCGTTCCTCCCGTTGAGCCGTCGCGAATCCACCCACCATGTTGCAAGTCCATGATCTGAAGGTGGCGCTCGACGCCGAGGCCGGCCTGGTGAAGGCCATCGACGGGCTGCGCCTGACCATCGCGCGCGGCGAGACCTTCGCGCTGGTCGGCGAGTCCGGCTGCGGCAAGAGCATGACGGCGCTCGCGCTGATGCGCCTGCTGCCCGACAACGGCCGCGTGACCGAAGGGTCGCTGCACGTCGAAGGCGAAGACGTGTTCGCGCTGCCCGAGTCGCGCATGCGCAGCGTGCGCGGCGGCAAGATCGGCATGATCTTCCAGGAGCCGTCGACCAGCCTGAACCCGGTCAAGCGCGTCGGCGAGCAGATCGTCGAGGCGATCGAGGCACACACCGAACTGCGCGGCGCCGCGGCGCGCGCCAAGGCCATCGAATGGCTCGGCAAGGTCGGCATCCCCGAGCCCGAGCGCCGCATCGACGAATACCCGTTCCGCCTGAGCGGCGGCCAGAAGCAGCGCGTGATGATCGCGATGACGCTGGCGGCCGAGCCCGATTTCCTGATCGCCGACGAGCCGACCACTGCGCTCGACGTGACGATCCAGGCGCAGATCCTCGACCTGCTGAAGCGCCTGCAGAGCGAGCAGGGCATGGGCCTGCTGCTGATCACGCACGACCTCGCGGTGGTGGCCGGCATGGCCCACCGCGTCGCGCTGATGTACGCCGGGCAGATCATCGAGGAAGCCGCCAGCGACGAGTTCTTCCGCGCGCCGAAGCACCCGTACGCGAAGCTGCTGCTGCGCGCGCTGCCCGATGCCGACAAGCGCGGCGGCCGGCTCGCGGCGATCCCCGGCACCGTGCCGCCGCTGTGGCAGGAGTTCACCGGCTGCCGCTTCGCGCCGCGCTGCGACCGGGTGATGCCCGAGTGCCACACGACCATTCCCGAGCTGATCGACCTCGGTGCGCGGCGCAACGTGCGCTGCATTCTGTATCGCGATGGTGCGATGCCGGCCGATGCCGCCCCGATCCAGGGCGAGGCGATCGTCGCGCTGACTGAAAAGCGCACCGAGACTGGTCTAGACCAGCCGCTGCTGCTGGATGTGAAGCAGCTGGCGGTGCGCTTCCCGATCCGCCGGGGCCTGCTGCAGCGTGCGCACGGGCATTTCAATGCGGTCGACGGCATTTCGTTCGCGATCCGTCCCGGCGAGACGCTGGCGCTGGTCGGCGAGTCCGGCTGTGGCAAGACGACGACCGGCAAGGCCATCGTGCAGCTGCTGCGCCACCAGGCGGTGATCGACGGGCAGGCGGTGTTCCAGGGCCGCGACCTGTTCACGCTGCAGGGCGACGCGCTGCGCGATGCGCGGCGTGCGGTGCAGATCATTTTCCAGGACCCGTTCGCATCGCTGAATCCGCGCATGCGGGTGTTCGATGTGCTCGAAGAGGGCCTGCTCGCGCTGCGCCCCGAACTCGACCTGACCGCGCGGCGCGAGCTGCTCGAGAAGCTGGTCGACCAGGTCGGCCTGCGGCGCGATGCGCTGCAGCGCTACCCGCACGAGTTCTCCGGCGGCCAGCGCCAGCGCATCGCGATCGCGCGGGCGCTGGCGGTCAACCCGAAGCTGATCGTCTGCGACGAGCCGACCTCGGCCCTCGACGTGTCGGTGCAGGCGCAGATCCTGAACCTGCTGCGCGAGCTGCAGCGCGAGCTCGGTGTGTCGTACCTTTTCATCACCCACAACATCGGTGTCGTCGAGTACATCGCCGACCACGTCGCGGTGATGCAGAAGGGGCGCATCGAGGAAGCGGGCACCACCGAATCGGTGCTCGCCTCACCGCAATCGAGCTACACGCGCACCTTGCTCGCGGCGGTGCCCCGGATCAGGGCCGAACTCGGCGCCTGATCCAACGCCGACGCACATCGACGGCATCGCGCCATCGATGGGAAAGAGCCCGCTTTCAGCGGGCCGGGCGGAGCCACGTTCATCGACGGCCGGAGGCTGTTGCACAGGGCCAACGACTGCGCGTTTCGAAGCTAGGGACGTGCGCCCAGGGACGCGTCGAAGTGTGTCACCGCATGAGCGCGCGATGCGCGACGCACCGGCCGCAAACCCGCATGGATACTGGCTTTTCTGACAAGCGCCCTGGTGCGCGACGAGCCTGCGCGTCGGCTGCACGCGCGAGCCTTCTGAAGCGATCAAGGAATACCCTAAAGGGACCACTTATCCCTTCAGTGACAATTCTTTTACATGTCTTAGCAGACAGGTCATGGCAGGTTCATGAAGCCGGCACATGACTTGCTGTGAGAGTGGGTTTATCGATCAACCTTTCAGTGTTTTAGGAGATCACATGTTTAGAAGAACGAAGGTCTGCACCGGCCTGATGTTGGCATTCGGCGGCAGCCTCGCACTTGGCTCGCTGCCCGCTCTCGCACAACAGCAGATGGAAAAGGTCGAGATCACCGGTTCGTCGATCAAGCGGATCGATGCCGAAACGGCACTGCCGGTCCAGGTGCTGACGCGCGAAGACATCGCCCGCACCGGCGCCACCACGGTCGAGCAGCTGCTGCAGACCGTCAGCGCGGTGAGCAGCTCGGGCGGCCTGACGGCCTCGTCGGGTTCCGGCGCCACCACCGGCGGCATCTCGTCGACCTCGCTGCGCGGCCTGTCGTCGACGCGCACGCTGGTGCTGTTGAACGGCCGCCGCATTGCGCCGTACGGCATCGGCTTCACGAACGACTCGGTGTCGGTCGACGTGAACAGCATCCCGCTGTCGGCGATCGAGCGCGTCGAAGTGCTGAAGGACGGCGCCTCCGCCGTCTACGGCTCCGACGCGATCGCCGGGGTGATCAACTTCATCCTGAAGCGCGATTTCGAAGGCACGGAAATCGCCGCCGAATACGGCACGCCGACCCGTGGCAGCGCCGCCAACTCGAAGCGCGCCAGCATCAGCTGGGGCAAGGGCAACCTGTCGACCGACCGCTACAACGTGATGCTGGTCGGCTCGTTCCAGAAGGAATCGGCGCTGTACGGGCGCGATCGCGACTTCGCGAGTCACTCGTACAACGTGGCCAACCAGGTGACCACGACCTCGGGCAACACCTTCCCGGCGAACGTGTCTTCGGTTCCCGGATCGACCTATACCGTCTCCGGCAACCCGACCAATGCACAGGGCTGCGTGCCGCCGTATTCGTCGATCGACCCGATCTTCGGTCCTGGTGCCTGCCGCTTTGACCCGGCATCGATGGTGGCCCTGCTGCCTGAATCCGAGCGCACCAGCATCTTCGGTTCGGCCAAGTTCCAACTGAGCGACAGCATCGAGGGCTTCGTCGAAGCGTCGTTCAACAAGAACAAGACGAACACCGTCATCCAGCCGGTGCCGCTGTCGGACCAGTTCACCATTCCGGCGAACAATCCGCTGGCCAACCAAGCGCCGTACAACGACCCGAATCTCACGACTTTCCCGTCGGCAACGGTCCTGCTGAGCCCGATGCTGAATGGCGCTCTTAATCCCTACTACCCGGCGGCATGGGTGCGCAGCAAGATCAACGGCACAGTCGCTGACGCCAACTTGCCGGTGCTGCGAGTTCGCTATCGTGCGGCCCTGAGCGGCAATCGCGACCTGACCGACATTGCCGAGGCGCCGCGTCTGACCTTCGGTGTCAAGGGTTCGGCTGCTGGCTGGGACTTCGATGTCGCCGCGTTGCACAGCCAGAGCAAGGTGCGTGAACAAGTCAACGACGGTTACCCGATCTACTCGAAGATTCTTCCGTTGTTGAATAGCGGTACCGTGAACTTCTTCGGCGACAACACGGCCGACACGCTGGCAGCGATTCGCGCTTCCAACTTCACTGGCGATGCCTACAAGGTCACGTCGACCCTGCAAAGCCTGAGCGGCCACGCTTCTCGTGAAGTCGCGCAACTCGATGCCGGTGCGGTGTCGGTCGCCGTGGGCGCGGAGTTCCGCAAGGAGAAGTACAAGTTCGACCCGAGCCTGGAAATCGCGCAAGGCGACATCTCCGGCTACGGCGGCAACCTCGGCGCAGTCGACAAGTCGCGCAACGTGACCTCGGTGTTCGGTGAGCTCGTGCTGCCGATCTTGAAGACCTTGGAAGCCGATGCGGCCGTCCGCTACGACAAGTACGAAGGCTCGGGTAACTCGACGACGCCGAAGCTGAGCCTGCGCTGGCAGCCGAGCAGCCAGTTCCTGTGGCGCGGCTCGGTCAGCAAGGGCTTCCGCGCGCCCAGCCTGGCCGACCTGTACTCGCCCGCAACCACGGGTGTTTCCCAGACCGGCCTGACCGACCCGGCACGTTGCCCCACGACCGGCGATGGCATCAAGGATTGCGAGACGCAGTTCCCGACCACCAACGGCGGCAAGACGACGCTGTCTTCCGAGAAGTCGACCAACTTCACGACCGGCATCGTGCTCGAGCCGACGAAGAACTTCTCGGCCGGCCTGGACTACTTCCACATCAATGTAAAGGACACGATCTCCAACGGCCTGCCGCAAGCGGTCATTCTGGGCAACTTGGCCAAGTACGGCAGTTACGTTACCCGCGGTCCGGTCGATCCGGCATTCCCGACCATTCCGGGTCCGATCATCAACATCGACCAGACCAACCTGAACACCGGCGAGACCAAGCTGGCGGGCGTGGACATCGACCTGAAGTGGCGCCTGCCTACTGCAGGGTTCGGCCGCTTCACGCTCGGCTTCAGCGGCACGTACTTCATCAAGTACGACACGCAGAACCCGGACGGCACGTTCTCGCCGAACGTCGGCAACCTGGAGAATGCGACGACCGGTGGTGTGATCCCGCGCTTGAAGACCTACCAGTTCGTGAATTGGGCAAATGGTCCGTGGGATGTGACCTTCGGCCTGAACTGGCAGAGTGGTTATCACGACGTTCCCGGAACGACCCAGGATCCGCAGACCGGCGAAGACATTCCGCTGCCGCGCCGCGTGAGCCCGTACGAGATCTATGACGCGCAAGTCACCTGGTCGGGCATCAAGGGCCTGCGCCTGACGCTGGGCGCGAAGAACCTGCTGGATTCGGATCCCCCGTACACCAACCAGAGCTTCTCGTTCCAGTCGGGCTACGACCCGCAGTACGCCGACCCGCGCGGTCGCTTCGTGTACGTGCGTGCCGCGTACGCCTTCTGATCGACCCACCGGTTGATCCGATAGACGAAGTCCTCGACTGACAGAGACCCTCGCACGAGGGTCTCTTCCCCATTGCCCGCAGGCCACAAGCCGGCGGGCATTTTTGTTAACCTCGAACGTTTGCGTTTCCACACTGGAGATCCCAGCGTATGGACTTTTCCAAGCGACAACGCGATCCCCGGCGGCATGTCGTCGGGATCGGCTTTGTCATTTTGTTTCACGCGGCGATTGTTTATGCGCTGCTGACCGGGCTGGCC
>NZ_JAAZQK010000010.1 GCF_012275445.1 Rhizobacter sp. SG703
CACCGTGCGGGTCACGGTCTGGCCGGCCGTCTGGGCCTGCGTTGCAACGCTCAACCCGAGCAGCGCCGCCAAGAACGCGGCCCGCATCATCTTGTGCTTCGTCGTGCTCATGTGCACTTCCCCGTCTTGATCGTGCCGCTCACCCCGATCGACGCAGTCGGAAAGTTTGCGCCGGAGATCTTGATGTTCTGGTTCAGCGTTCCGGCGGTGCAGCCGGTGATGAACACGACGCCCACCGTGCACGACGCCCCCGCGCCGAGCTGTGCGCCATCCACGCAGGTGCCGCCCTGTCGCCCGAAGTTCGCCCCGCCGGAAATCGCCGGCCACGTGAAGTTCAACGCCGCAGGCGCTGCGCCGGTGTTGGACACCGTCACCGTCTGCACCGCCGAGGTCTGGTCCATCCCATGGGAGCCGAATGCCAGTGAGGTGGGATTGACCGTCACCGTGGTGTTGCTCGGCGTCGGCAGCACCGTCAGCGTCACCGAGATGGGCGGCACGCTGCCGCCCATCGACGAGGTGCCGGTGATCGTGCCGGTGTAGACGCCGGCCGCTGCGGACGAATCGATCCGGAAGCCGCCGCAGGACGTCGAGGCGCCGCAATTTGCCGTGGTGGGAACCAGTGTCAGCCCAGCCCCGCTGATCGACAGCGTCAAGGTCGTCGCCGTCGGCGCGCTGTTGATGTAGCCCACGTACACCGAGGCCTGCGTCGGTGCCGTCGATGTGGCGCTGACCGAGTTCGATACCGCCGTGAGATTCGGCAGGATGTAGCCCGTGCCCGAGACGCTGAAGCTGTTCGCGTTGAACGATGCCGCACTCATCGTGAGGCCGCTGCCACTGGCGCTGCCGGCACTGCCTGGCGCGAAGCTGACGGTCACCGGGCACGAACCGCCCGGCGCCACGTTGCTGCACGCGCCGGTGTTGACCGCGAAGCCCGCCGGCAGGTTGACGACGGCGCTGTTGGCGGCCCAGTTGTAGGCCACGTTGCCGTCGTTGATCAGGTTCACGCCTTGCGACGCCGAACTGCCGACGGCCACGTTGCCGAAGGCGAGTGCGGTGCTGCTCCAGCGAGGCACCGCGCTCTGCGTGGTCCAGGTGACACCCGTCGAAGCGGGCGCCGTGGTCGCCCCGGCCGGCACGAAGCTCTGCGTCTGGCCGATCCCCGGCACATTGGTCGCCGCGGCGATCACCAGGTTGCAGCTGCCTCCGGTCGCCACCGCGCTGCAGCCATTGCTCGCCACGCTCAGCGGCGCTGCCAGCGCCGGCGAGGCCAGGCTCATCGGCAGGTTGCCGTCGTTGCGGTAGGTGGCTGTCACCGTCTGCGTCCCGCCGCCATACCAGGTTGCAGGCACGACGAGGTTCGCCGCCGAGGTCAGCGTGGCGATCGTGCCGGTGCCGTTGCCCGCCACCGGCAGCGCGAGGTTCACGCCATTCGCGAGGATGATACCGCCGGTGGCCCCGCCCTGCATGCGCGGATACGACCCCTGCACCTGCAGCGTGGCGCCGATGCCGTTGGCGATCGCCGTCGGCTTGAAGCTCACCGTCACCGTGCAGGCCGCGCCCGCCGCGAGGGCGGTGCCGCAGCTGTGCGTCAGCGCAAAGTCCCCCGGCTTCGTGCCGCTCAGCGCGATCGACAGGTTCGCGAGCGTGCCGCCGTTCGTCGCGTTGTTGGTCAGCGTCAAACTCTGCGCAGCGCTCGTCGTGTTCACCGGCACGTTGCCGAACGACAGGCTGCTCACGCTCGGCGTGGTGCTCGCCATCGAGAAGCCATAGCCCTGCTGCACCGTGTAGGTCGTGCCGGTCGCGCCGACCACCTGGTAGCCGATCTGGTCGGTGGCCGTGTAGCTGCCCGCGGTGGCCAGGCCGCCGGTGCCGAAGAAGGTCTGGCACGACGCACCGGGCGCAAGCACCGTGCTGCCCGGCTGGCAGTAGCCGGCCTGTCCCTGCCACGACCACATGCCCCCCGGCCCGGCGGCGGTCGTGTGTGCGGTGATCAGCAGCGACACGCTGCTGTTGTTCTTGATCGTCGGCCAGTCGCCCGAGTCGGACGCCGCACCGATGGTGCTCCACTGCGTCGACACCGGCACGAAGACCAGCGGCGGCGGCGCCACCGTCAGCGACACCGCCTTCGACGCGGCGCTGCCCGCCGGCGACGGCGTCGCACTCAGCGTGCCGCCGTAGGTGCCGGCGGCGGCGCCCGAGGTCAGCACCACCGCGCCGCAGTCGGCGGTGTTCGCCGAGCAGTTGGCCGGGCCGTTCACCGTCATGCCCGCCGGCGCGGCGTATGCGATCGATGCGGCCACCGTCTGGCCGGTGTTGCCCAGCGTGCAACTCATCCACGCCAGCGCCGGCATGGCCGCCGGGCTCGAGGTGTTGCAGGCCGAGAAGGTCAATGCAGCCGGCGTCGCCGCGACGTCGCCCGCCTGCTGCGCCGACTTGGCCACCACAGACTTGCGCAGCAGCCCGATCAACCACGGGCCGGTGAGGTTGTCGTAGGTGTTCGTCGTGGTCGTCGTGAAGCTGTCGCCCCCGCCGCTCACCGTCTCGCTGCTCGACGTGATGTTGCCGAAGGCGTCGATGCCGTTCGCATTGACCTGCGTCGTGCGCGTCACCATCAGCGCGTTGTTCAGGTCGCGCGTGATGCTCGTACTGCTGCTTGTGTAGGTGAACAGCGCGCCACCGGTGGTCGCGAACGACGCGAGGGTGCTGTCGGTCTGGCTCAGCACGACGCCGTTGGCCTGCGTGGCCTTGGTCTGCACCGGCATGCCGATGAACGGGTCGTCCTGCTTGAAGCGGCTCAGCGTGGTGGTGCCGGTGGCTTGGTCGGTCGATTCGATCGTCTCGAAACCCACCGAGCCCAGGCCCTGCTGGTTGCTGCGCAGGCCCTGGTAGCGGTAGTCGGTGCTGAGCCAGCCGCCCTGCCCGTTGGCGACGCGGCGCTGCGCCACCAGCGGCGGGCCGCTGACGGTGTTGCGCAGCGGCCAGGCGACATCCGCGCCGCGCGTGTAGACGCTGGTGTCGTCCATGCGCTTGTAGCTGAACTGCGTCTGGTGGCCCTCGCCGTCGGTCACCGACTCGAGCAGATCGGTGGTGCCGCCGTTGCCGGTCAGCGCCACGTACCAACTGCCCGCGGAGTTGCTCGCGGCGATGTAGTAGGCGCGGTCCGGGATGCCGTCGCCGTTGAAGTCGCCGACGTAGGTGGCCGTCGGAGTGCCCGGTGTAGCCATGGTCCATGCGCGGCAGGCCACGTTGACGCCGCCGCCGTAGGTGGCGCCGAACTGATACGGCGCGCTGTCGCCCATCTGGCAGACCGATGCGCTGCCGGCCGGATCGGCTCGGCCATCGCCGTCGTAATCGCCGACGTTGGCGTCGGAGTACCCGCCGTGCGCGAAGTCACCCAGGATCGGCGAGCACGACCAGGACACGCCGGTCGAGCGGCACACCTTGGCCGAATAGACGCCGTTCAGCGAATGCGAGTCCAGTGCGTCGCTGTAGCTGTCGTACGGGTCGCCGTTCTGGTCGCCCAGGATGGTCGTGCCCGGGTCGGGGATCGGCGGCAGAAAGAAGTCGGTGGCGCCCATCAGCCGGGAGCGCACCAGCCCCTGGTCGGTCGACAGGAACACGCTTGCATCGCTCCAAGCCCCCGACTTCTCGGTGATGAGGAAGTCGGCGCGTCCGTCACCGTTGAAGTCCCCGGTCACCTTCTTGATGGTCGGGCCGCTCTCCCAATCCGTCAGCGTGGCCAGCACGAACTCGGCGGTGTCGTAGGCGATGCAGCCACCGCCGGTGGCCACGCCGGTGCACAACCTGGAGCCGCCCTTGCTGCCGTTCTTGTCGACGGCAAGGATGTCGTCGCGCCCGTCGCCATTGAAGTCGGCCACCGGGCCGCCGAAGCTCGGGCCGGCCCAGTCGCTGCACGAGAAGCCGCTGCCGGTCGAAAGACACACGCTCCAGGTGGATGAGCCCACGACGGGAATCCATGCGATGTCCATGCGGCCGTCGCCATTGAAATCGCCCTGCGCCACCCCGCGATCGCCGTTGGCCGGTCCGGCCCACGACTGGCATGTGAAGGTCGTGCGCCGCGACAGGCACACGCGCCAGTTGCCGTTGCCATCCGAGCGCGCCAGGTCGACCGCGCCATCGCCGTCGAAGTCGCCCATCAGCACCTGCGTCTGCACCTGCTGCGTCTTGCTGCCGAGCTTCTGGTTCACCGGCATCAGTTCCTGCAGCTGCGGCACCGGGCCGCCCCAGTTGCCGCTGCCGGCAGCCGCAAAGGTCTCCGCCGCGGGGTCGCGCACCGTCCACGCGAAGCGCGTTGCGGGCAGGCAATTGCCCGCGCTGTCGCAATCGCTGATCGCATCAACCAAGCTGCGACCGTTGATCGGGTTGGTCTTGTAGGCCACGCGGTAGTCGCGCACCAGCGTGCCGCCGCTGCCGTCGGCCGCGGTGTCGACGCGCGTCTGGATCGCCGTCAGCCGCTGCGTGCGGCTCAGCAGGTTGCCGGCGACATAGCCTTGCCACGGGTCGGGCCGGGTCTCGTAGACGAAGTTGACCGCGTTGTACGGTAGCAGCCCGGTGCTGTCGTTGCCGGTGTAGCGGATGCGCGTCGGCACCATCTCGCCAAGCGCGCTGTTCTTCGCGTAGCTGATGGTGGAATAGCTGCCGCGCCGGTCCTGCGAGCGCGACAGCGCCCAGCGCAGGTTGCGCGTGCCGCCTTGCACGTCGAAGGTGGCGTCGGCCGTGCCGCCGTAGGTCATCACCTGCCCGGACTTCAGGTAGACCCTCCAGGAATCAGGGCCCTTCGCCGCGTCGGTGATGGTCGGCACGATCTTGCTGAAGCCGTCGATGCGCGTGCGGTACTCGGTGCCGTTCGAGCCGGTCGCCGGCAGCAGCCGCTGGCCGTCCAGGCAGAACTGGTCGTTCGCATCGAGCGACACCGCCGTGCGCACCTTGTCGATCGCCAGCGTCTTGCCGCAGCGCGCAATGCTCGACTGACCGCCCACGGCCCAGCCGCGCCCGAGCGTGCCCATGCCGGACTGGCTCGAATAGTTCAGCGACACGCCGGGCGCCATGCCCGCCGTGCCCGGCGGCACCGCGATCGACACCGAGTATGTCGCCGCACCGGCGCCCACCGAGGCCCGTCCGGCGAGGCTGCCGGACACCGCACCCGACAGGTTCGGCGGCTGGATCGTCACGGCGGTCTGCGCGAGCGCCATCGTCGGAATGCAGACGAGAGCGAGCACCGAGGCCGCCACTGCGACGGCCGTGCGTGGCCGCGCCACGGCCACATGACGTGAATGATTCAAGGATTTCCCCCAATGAGCTTCAAGCACCACGCCATGCGCATCGATCGTGCGACTTTGGCTGTGCCGCGCAACCGTCGGTGCGTCAGCAGTGGGAGTGCACGTTATGAACGGCGCAAGGGCTCGTCAAGACACTCCGATGGGGGTGTTGCGAATCAGCGAACGGGCCATTCGCTGCATTCAATCTCCACAATGTCCTGCCAACTCACCCCACCACCGTCTGCCGCACCGCGTGCTCCCACTCGCCCATCAAGGCCTGCGCGCGCTCGCGCGACATCGTCGGGTGGAAGGTGCGTTCGACCTGCCACTGGCGTTCCAGCTCGCCGAGCCCGCTGTAGACGCCGCACGACAGCCCGGCCAGCGAGGCCGCGCCGAGCGCCGTCGTCTCGATCACCTTCGGCCGCACCACCGCGATGCCCAGCAGGTCGGCCTGGAACTGCATCAGCAGGTTGTTGACGCAGGCGCCGCCGTCGACGCGCAGCTCGCTGACCGGCGCGCCGCCCGCGGCCACCGCGTCGCGTCCCATCGCCTGCAGCAGCGCCGCGCTCTGGAACGCGATGCTCTCCAGCGCCGCGCGAGCGATGTGCGCCACCGTGGTGCCGCGCGTCAGCCCGACGATCGCGCCGCGCGCATCGGCCTTCCAGTACGGCGCGCCCAGGCCGGTGAAGGCCGGCACGAACATCACGCCACCGGCATCGGGCACGCTCTCGGCAAGCGACTGCACCTCGCTGCTCGCCTTGATCGCGTTCAGCCCGTCGCGCAGCCACTGCACCACCGCGCCGCCGATGAAGACGCTGCCTTCGAGCGCGAACTCGGCCTGCGCCGTCGGTTGCGCCGCGCTGGTGGTGATCAGCCCGTTGGTCGAAGTCTGGAACTGCGCGCCGGTGTGCGTCAGCATGAAGCAGCCGGTGCCGTAGGTGTTCTTCGCGAGCCCGGCGCGGAAGCAGGCCTGGCCAAACAACGCACTCTGCTGGTCGCCGGCCACGCCGCCGATCGGCAGCGACGCGCCGAGCAACTCGGCCTTCGTGTGGCCGTACACGTGGCTGGACGGGAACACCTGCGGCAGCACCTCGCGCGGCACGTCGAGCAGTTGCAGCAGCTCGTCGTCCCACGCATTGCGGCGCACGTCCAGCAGCAGCGTGCGCGACGCGTTGCTGACGTCGGTGGCATGCACCGCGCCGCCGGTCAGGTGCCACATCAGCCACGAGTCGACGGTGCCGAAGGCCAGCTCGCCGCGCGACGCCGCCTCGCGCGCGCCGCCCACGTGGTCGAGGATCCACTTCAGCTTGGTGCCCGAGAAGTAGGCATCGATGATCAGCCCGGTCTTCTCGCGAAAGGTGCCCTCGAGCCCGCGCTCGCGCAGCGCGGCGCAGGTCGGCTCGGCGCGGCGGTCCTGCCAGACGATCGCGTTGTACAGCGGCTCGCCGGTGCGGCGGTTCCACACCACCGTGGTCTCGCGCTGGTTGGTGATGCCTATCGATGCGATGTCGCGCGCGGCGATGCCGGCCTTCGCCAGCACCTCCTTCGCGGTCGCGAGCTGCGACCGCCAGATCTCCATCGGATCGTGCTCGACCCACCCCGGCTGCGGGTAGATCTGGCGGAACTCGCGCTGCGCCATCGCGACGATGCCGCCGGCGCGGTCGAACACGATGCTGCGTGAACTGGAGGTGCCCTGGTCGAGGGCCAGCAGGTAGGTCGGTGTGCTCATGGACGGATCATGTCGCGACTTCGCACTGGACTCCAGCGTCGGCCAGCAATGAAGGGAAGGGCTCCGGCGGCGCCTGGTCGGTGAACAGCGCATCGATCTCGGCGAAGCCCGCCACCTGCACCATCGCCGGCCGGTTGAACTTGCTGTGGTCGGCGGCCACCCACACCTGGCGCGACTGCTCGATGATCGCGCGCGCCACCTTCACCTCGCGGAAATCGAAGTCGCGCAGCGTGCCGTCGCTCTCGATGCCCGAGATGCCGATCAGCCCGATGTCGACCTTGAACTGCTTGATGAAATCGACCGTCGCCTCGCCGACGATGCCGCGGTCGCGCGAGCGCACCACGCCGCCGGCGACGATCACCTCGCAGTCGGGGTTGTCCGACAGGATCGCCGCGACGTTCAGGTTGTTGGTGATCACCCGCAGCCCCTTGTGCCGCATCAGCTCGCGCGCGATCGCCTCGGTGGTGGTGCCGATGTTCAGGATCAGCGAGCAGCCTTCCGGCACGCCCTGCGCGACGCTGCGCGCGATGCGCTGCTTGGCCTGCTCGTTGAGCTGCTGGCGCTGCCGGTACGCGATGTTCTCGGTGGTCGAACTCGGCAGCCGCACGCCGCCATGGAAGCGCGACAGCAGCCCGGCATCGGACAGCAGCTTCACGTCGCGCCGCACCGTCTGCAGCGTCACGCCGAACTGCTCCGACAGCGCCTCCACCGTCGCCGTGCCGCGCGCGCGCACCTCGTCGAGCAGCAGCGATTGGCGCGGGTTCGGGGTCATGGCGGCGGAGGGTACCGAAAGCCCGAACGAAAACAGATGCTGGATTCCCTGGGTTGCATTGCTTTCGTTTTTCGCATAAAACGAAAAAAGAAGATCAGAAACGAACCGAATCGAACAGATCGTCGAACAACAACGCCGGACCGCCCCTTTGCGGTCGGCCAAACGTCGATGGGCCAGGAGACAGAGTGTTGAACCAAGCGTTGCCGGGTGAAGTGGACGTGCTCGTCGTGGGCGGCGGCATCAATGGTGCCGGCATTGCGCGCGACCTGGCAGGCCGCGGCGTGCGGGTGCTGATGTGCGAGAAGGACGACCTGGCGCAGCACACCTCGTCGGCGTCGACCAAGCTGATCCACGGCGGCCTGCGCTACCTGGAGTACTACGAGTTCTCGCTGGTGCGCAAGGCGCTGGCCGAGCGCGAGGTGCTGCTGAAGGGTGCCCCGCACATCATGTGGCCGCTGCGCTTCGTGATGCCGCACGACGCCAGCATGCGGCCGGTGTGGATGATCCGCGCCGGGCTGTTCCTGTACGACCACCTGGCCAAGCGCGAAGTGCTGGCCGGGTCGCGCACGGTGTCGCTGCGCGAACACCCGGCCGGCGCACCGCTGAAGCCGCAGTACACGCGCGGCTTCGTCTACTCCGACGGCTGGGTCGACGACGCGCGGCTGGTGGTGCTGAACGCCCGCGACGCCGCCGACCGCGGTGCGACGGTGTTGACGCGCTGGCGCTGCATCGATGCGCAACGCGGAGGCACCGCCTGGCGCGTCACGCTGCAGGCCGGCGACGGCCGCACGCACACGCTGACCGCGCGCGCACTGGTCAACGCGGCCGGCCCGTGGGCCGCGCAGTTCCTCGCCGAAGGCACGCATGCGCCGCGCGCCCGCTCGCTGCGCCTGGTGAAAGGCAGCCACATCGTCGTGCGCAAGCTGTTCGACCACGACCATGCCTACATCTTCCAGAACCCGGACCGCCGCATCATCTTCGCGATCCCGTACCAGGACGGCGAGTTCACGCTGATCGGCACCACCGATGTCGAGCACCACGGCGCGATCGGCGACGCCCGCATCGACGACGGCGAGATCGCCTACCTGTGCGAACAGGCGAGCCGCTATTTCGCGAAACCGGTCGTGCCGGCCGACGTGGTGTGGACGTATTCCGGCGTGCGGCCGCTGCTGGACGACGAGTCGGGCGATCCGTCGGCCGTCACTCGCGATTACTCGCTCGAGTTGAGCCTCACGCAAGCGAGCGCCCCGAGCGCCGGGCCGCCCCAAGCTCGGGGCGAGCCCCCTCGGGAGGCGGGCGCGCAGCGACCGGGGGCTCCACTTCTTTCGGTGTGGGGCGGCAAGATCACCACCTTCCGCAAGCTGGCCGAGGAAGCGGCCGACCTGCTGGCCGCGCCGCTCGGCACCGCCCGCGGCGCATGGACGGCCGGCGCCTTCCTGCCCGGCGGCGACCTCAGCGTATGGATCGGCGACCCGCAGCGGCCCGACACCGACTTCGCGCGCTTCGAGCAGGCCTTTGCGCTGCGCCACCCGCAGCTGTCGGCGGCGATGCGCCACCGGCTCGCGCGCTGCTATGGCTCGCGCGTGCAGGAGCTGCTGGCCGACGGTGCCGGCGCCGAGGTGGTGCCCGGGCTGCACGAGGCCGAACTGAACTACCTGCACGACCACGAATGGGCGCGAGAGCCCGACGACGTGCTGTGGCGGCGCACCAAGCTCGGCCTGCACCTGACACCGGCCCAGCGCGAACAGGTGGCCCGCTGGTGCGCCCAACACTGGCACGGCACGCCCGGCGCGGCACCGCAGACGAGACCTTCGGAGACCTCATGGAATTGACGCTGGAGCGCATCGGCAAGCAGGTCGGTGCGCAGACCCACCTCTACCCGCTGGACCTGACCCTGGTCCCGCGTGCGGTGACCGTGCTGCTCGGCGCGACGCAGGCCGGCAAGACCTCGCTGATGCGCCTGATGGCGGGGCTGGACACGCCGACGCAAGGCCGCGTGCTGGCCGATGGCCGCGACGTGACCGGCCTGCCGGTGCGCGAGCGCAACGTGTCGATGGTCTACCAGCAGTTCATCAACTACCCGTCGATGACGGTGGCCGACAACATCGCGTCGCCGCTGAAGTTGCGCGGCGAAAAAGGGATTGCCGAACGCGTGCAGGAGCTCGCGAAGCGGCTGCACATCGAACCCTTCCTGAAGCGGCTGCCGGCCGAGCTGTCGGGCGGCCAGCAGCAGCGCGTGGCGCTGGCGCGGGCGCTGGCGAAGAAGGCGCCGCTGATGCTGCTCGACGAGCCGCTGGTGAACCTGGACTACAAGCTGCGCGAGGAACTGCGCGACGAGTTGTCGCAGCTGTTCGCGGCCGGCGAATCGACCGTCGTCTACGCGACCACCGAGCCGACCGAAGCACTGCTGCTCGGCGGCTACACCGCGGTGATGGATGCCGGCGAGCTGCTGCAGTACGGCCCGACCGCCGAGGTGTTCCACCGCCCGCAGTCGATCCGCGTCGCGCGCGCCTTCAGCGACCCGCCGATGAACCTGGTCGAGGGCACGCACGCGAGCATCGGCATCAGCCTGCAGGCGGGCGTGAACCTGTCGGTGCCGCTGCCGGCGTCGAGCACGCCGGCGCTGACGATCGGCATCCGCGCCAGTGCATTGCGCGTGCGCCAGCGCGACGGCGACATCGCGTTGAGCGGCAAGGTCGAGCTGGCCGAAATCTCCGGATCGGACACCTTCGTGCACGTCGACACACCGATCGGCGAGCTGGTGGCGCAGCTGACCGGGGTGCACCAGTTCACGCTCGGCGAGGCGGTGACGCTGTACCTGAACGCGGCGCAGGTGCATGTGTTCGATTCGGCGGGCAAGCTGCTCGTCGCCCCGCATCGGGAAGGCATCTGACATGGCCCGAATCGATCTCGACCTGGCGCATGCCTACAAGCCGAACCCGCAGCGCGATGAAGACTATGCGCTGCTGCCGCTGAAGATGACGTTCAACGACGGCGGCGCCTACGCGCTGCTCGGCCCGTCGGGCTGCGGCAAGACGACGCTGCTGAACATCATCTCGGGCCTGGTGACGCCGTCGCAGGGCACGGTGAAGTTCGGCGGGCAGGACGTCACCGGCCAGACGCCGCAGCAGCGCAACATCGCGCAGGTGTTCCAGTTCCCGGTCATCTACGACACGATGACCGTCGGTGAGAACCTGGCGTTCCCGCTGCTGAATCGACGAAAGAGCCAGCGTGGCCTCACACCCGACCGCATCCGCCAGCGCGTCGGCCAGATCGCCGAGATGCTGGAGATGAGCGGACAGCTGAACACGCGCGCGGCCGGGCTGTCGGCCGATGCGAAGCAGAAGATCTCGCTCGGCCGCGGGCTGGTGCGCGAGGACGTGTCGGCGGTGCTGTTCGACGAACCGCTGACGGTGATCGACCCGCACCTGAAATGGCAGCTGCGTCGCAAGCTGAAGCAGATCCATCACGAGCTGAAGCTGACGCTGGTCTACGTGACGCACGACCAGGTCGAGGCGTTGACCTTCGCCGACCAGGTGGTGGTGATGACGCGCGGCCGCGCGGTGCAGGTGGGCAGCGCGTCGGCGCTGTTCGAGCGGCCGCAGCACCGCTTCGTCGGCCACTTCATCGGCTCGCCGGGGATGAACTTCCTGCCGGTGCGCTGGGCCGGCCAGGGCCTCGACGTGGCCGGCCGCGTGCTGCCGATGGCCCGCAACCCGCTGCACGGCGAAGGCAGCTTCGCGCTCGGCGTGCGGCCGGAGTACGTGACGCTGGCCGCGCCCGAGGCCGCCGGCGCCGTGCCGGCCACCGTGACGCAGGCGCAAGACATCGGCACCTACTGGCTCCTCGGTGCGCGCCTCGGCGCGGGGTCGGGTGCCGACGGCGGCGAGCAGACGATCCGCGCCCGCCTGTCGCCCGACCAGCGCATCCCGCGCGCCGGCGATACGGTGTGGCTGTCGCTCGTCGGGCCACACACCTGCTATTACCGAGACGACGTGCTGATCGACAACGTCAGCGATTCTTCCGTGGAGGTGGCGGCATGAAGCCGGTCAACCAGAAAGCCTGGCTGCTGATCCTGCCGGTGGTGCTGTGCGTGGCGTTCTCGGCGGTGCTGCCGCTGATGACCGTCGTGAACTATTCGGTGCAGGACATCATCTCGCCCGAGCGGCGCGTGTTCGTCGGCACCGAATGGTTCAAGTCGGTGATGCGCGACGAAGACCTGCAGGGCGCGCTGCTGCGCCAGATCGGCTTCTCGCTGGCGGTGCTGCTGGTGGAGATCCCGCTGGGCATCGGCCTGGCGCTGTCGATGCCGGCCAAGGGCGCGCGTTCGTCCGCGGTGCTGGTGCTGGTGGCGATCTCGCTGCTGATCCCGTGGAACGTGGTCGGCACCATCTGGCAGATCTACGGCCGCACCGACATCGGGTTGATGGGCGCCGCGCTCGCGAAGCTCGGCATCGACTACAGCTACACCGGCAATGCGACCGACGCCTGGTTCACCGTGCTGCTGATGGACGTGTGGCACTGGACGCCGCTGGTGGCGCTGCTGTGCTTCGCCGGGCTGCGCGCGATCCCGGATGCCTACTACCAGGCCGCGCGCATCGACGGCGCCAGCAAGTTCGCGGTGTTCCGCTTCATCCAGCTGCCCAAGCTGCGCGGTGTGCTGATGATCGCGGTGCTGCTGCGCTTCATGGACAGCTTCATGATCTACACCGAACCCTTCGTGCTGACCGGCGGCGGGCCGGGCAACGCGACCACCTTCCTGAGCCAGTACCTGACGCAGAAGGCGGTCGGCCAGTTCGACCTCGGCCCGGCGGCGGCCTTCTCGCTGATCTACTTCCTGATCATCCTGCTGCTGTGCTTCATCCTCTACAACTGGATGCAGCGCGTCGGCCAGGATGCCGCGACGACCGAGGGAGCCGCCCATGGATGAGCGCCGTTTCAAGAAGCGGGTGGTCTTCCTGCTGCTGTACCTGGTGTTCGCGATCCTGCCGGTGTACTGGATGGTGAACATGTCGTTCAAGACGAACGAGGAGATCCTGTCCTCGTTCAGCCTGTGGCCGCAGCATTTCACGATCGACCACTACGTCACGATCTTCACCGACGAGTCCTGGTACTCGGGCTACATCAACTCGATGATCTACGTGGCCATCAACACGGTGATCTCGCTGCTGGTGGCGCTGCCGGCGGCGTATGCGTTCTCGCGCTACAGCTTCCTCGGCGACAAACATGTGTTCTTCTGGCTGCTGACCAACCGCATGACGCCGCCGGCGGTGTTCCTGCTGCCGTTCTTCCAGCTGTACACGACGCTCGGGCTGATGGACACGCACATCGCGGTGGCGCTGGCGCACCTGCTGTTCAACGTGCCGCTGGCGGTGTGGATCCTCGAGGGCTTCATGAGCGGCATCCCGCGCGAGATCGACGAGACGGCCTACATCGACGGCTATTCGTTCCCGCGCTTCTTCCTGACGATCTACATCCCGCTGATCAAGGCCGGGGTCGGCGTGGCGGCGTTCTTCTGCTTCATGTTCAGCTGGGTCGAGCTGCTGATGGCGCGCACGCTGACCAGCGTCAACGCGAAGCCGATCGTCGCGGTGATGACGCGCACGGTGAGTGCCTCGGGCATGGACTGGGGCGTGCTGGCCGCGGCCGGCGTGCTGACCATCGTGCCGGGCGCGATCGTGATCTGGTTCGTGCGGCACTACATCGCCAAAGGTTTTGCCATGGGGAGGGTGTGATGTTCGAGTGGATGGCATGGACGACACCGGTGGCGGTGTTCTTCGTCTGCATCGTGCTGATGCTGGCCGGCATGACGGTGTGGGAGCTGAAGTCGCCCACCACGCTGCGCCGCGGCTTCCTGCCGATGGCGACGACGCGCGGCGACCGGCTCTTCATCGGGCTGCTGAGCGCGGCGTACGTGAACCTGGCCTTCGTCGCGCTGAGCGAGAAGATGGTCGGCTGGTTCGGGCTGGCGGAGGAACCGTCGATCTGGATCAGCTTCGGCGTCTCGATGGCCTTGCTGGCGCTCGTGATGCGCAAGGGTTGATGAGCTGGCGCAAAAGCTGAAGCTCCCTTTCTGTTTGAAAAGGCCGCCGGTGATTCTTCCCAGCCGGCGCGTCGAGTGAACCCCGGGAAGTACCAGAGGAGACAGACATGAAGTTGCGCTTGAACGCCGTGGCGTTTGCCGCCGTCGCGCTGGCACTGGGCCACAGCGCCTGGGCCGGCGAGGCCGAGGCGAAGAAATGGATCGATGCCGAGTTCCAGCCTTCGACGCTGAACAAGGACCAGCAGATGGCCGAGATGAAGTGGTTCATCGACGCCGCGAAGAAGCTGCAGGCCAAGGGCGTCAAGGAGGTCTCGGTGGTGTCGGAGACGCTGACGACGCACGAGTACGAATCGAAGACGCTGGCCAAGGCCTTCGAGGAGATCACCGGCATCAAGGTGAAGCACGACCTGATCCAGGAAGGCGACGTGGTCGAGAAGCTGCAGACCTCGATGCAGTCGGGCAAGTCGATCTACGACGGCTGGATTTCGGATTCGGACCTGATCGGCACGCACTACCGCTACGGCAAGATCATGAACCTGACCGACTACATGTCGGGCAAGGGCAAGGAGTTCACGAACCCCGGCATCGACCTGAAGGACTTCATCGGCACGAGCTTCACGACCGCGCCGGACAAGAAGTTGTACCAGCTGCCCGACCAGCAGTTCGCGAACCTGTACTGGTTCCGCGCCGACCTGTTTGCACGCCAGGACCTGAAGGACAAGTTCAAGGCCAAGTACGGCTATGACCTGGGCGTGCCGCTGAACTGGAGCGCCTACGAAGACATCGCCGCGTTCTTCAGCGAAGACGTGAAGACCATCGACGGCAAGCCGATCTACGGCCACATGGACTACGGCAAGAAGGATCCGTCGCTCGGCTGGCGCTTCACCGATGCGTGGCTGTCGATGGCCGGCACGGCCGACATCGGCATCCCGAACGGCATGCCGGTGGACGAGTGGGGCATTCGCGCGTCGGCCGATGGCTGCACGCCGCTGGGCGCGAGCGTCTCGCGCGGCGGTGCGACCAACTCGCCGGCGGCGGTTTATGCGCTGACGAAATACGTCGACTGGATGAAGAAGTACGCCCCGAAGGAAGCCACCGGCATGACCTTCGGCGAAGCCGGCCCGGTGCCGGCACAGGGGCAGATCGCGCAGCAGATCTTCTGGTACACCGCGTTCACCGCCGACATGGTGAAGCCGGGGCTGCCGGTGGTGAATGCCGACGGCACGCCGAAGTGGCGCATGGCCCCTGGCCCGAACGGCCCGTACTGGAAGCAGGGCATGCAGAACGGCTACCAGGACGTCGGCTCGTGGACCTTCTTCGAAGGGCATGACGCGAACAAGGTGGCGGCCGCGTGGCTGTATGCGCAGTTCGTGACGGCGAAGACGACCTCGCTGAAGAAGTCGATCACCGGGCTGACCTTCATTCGCGACAGCGACATCCGCAGCGACTACTTCACGCAGAACGCGAACAAGTACGGCGGCCTGATCGAGTTCTACCGCAGCCCGGCGCGCGTCGCGTGGACGCCGACCGGCACCAACGTGCCCGACTACCCGAAGCTGGCGCAACTGTGGTGGAAGAACGTGGCAGTGGCGGTGACCGGCGAGAAGACGCCGCAGGCCGCCATGGACAACCTGGCCGAGGAAATGGACCAGGTGATGTCACGGCTGGAGCGCGCCGGGATGGCACGCTGCGCACCGAAGCTGAACCCGAAGGGCGACCCGAACAAGTGGCTGAGCGACAAGGGCGCGCCGTGGAAGAAGCTGGCGAACGAGAAGCCGAAGGGCGAGACGATCGCTTATGACACGCTGTTGAATGCGTGGAAGGCGGGGAAGGTTCGCTGAGCTTTCTCCGGGCTGTCCAGCGCTCGCCGGGGGCACGGTTTCCTTCCGTACCACCGGCGAGGCTGCTGCGGCCAAGGGCCTGCGGCAGGCTCAGCGAGCGCGGTCTACCCTGGCCCGCCGACTCCACGACGAAGTCGCTCCGCCGAGGATTGCGCGTAGGGTCTCGTCATCCCGTTGAAGGTCGATCGTCGAATACAGAGTGATCTGAGAGTTCGACTTCACGGACGGGATGGCCCGCGTCCGGCGGCGCCTGGTGCATTTGCGCACTTCCGCGCCGCACTGGAGTCCCGGTGGCCGGATGCCGCAGCCGACCGGGCCCTGCCGGAGGGCCTTGAGCCGCCCGCCGACGGCGATGCCGTCTGGGCACTGGCCGTCGACCCATCGCGGGCGGGAGAGAACCTGTGGCGGCACATCGGAGGAGCCGCAGCTCAGGCCGGTCTGCACGTCCTCGATCCACAGGCCGGCGTGCTGCTCCGGCGCGACAGCGTACTCGTCGACATAAGTGGCGCAAGCCGCGCGCTGCGCACTCCGATGCCTTGGCCCACCGAGGAGCCGCGTGCGCCGCAACTCACCGAGAAGGAAGCGCAGCTCCTCGTCGAGGCCGCGGCCGCGAACTGCTTCGGCTCACAGGGGTTTTCGATCAGCGTGGACGGGCAGTGGCTGCAACTCGTGCGCGAGACGGACAGCGTGCGTCAGTGCATCGAGCTGACGGTGAGCCAGAGCGGGCGCGAGAAGGGCACGATGATGCTGCACCTCGGCATGCGCTTCCATTGCCCGAAGGTACGCGAGGTCTGGACGCGGCATTTCCACGACCAGGTCTCTGCGCACGTCGCAGCCGTGATGCGCCGGCCTGCGCCAGAGTTCAGCGCTTCCGCGGACCAGTTCGAGGACGATCCGGGGCCGCTGTCCGTGGCGCTGGGCGGACGCAAGTTCACACGAGCTCAGACCAGCGACCAACTCATTGCCTGGGTCAGCCAAGTCTCGAACTGGTTCGACACGGTGGGTCGGGGCGTGTTTGAGCAGACCACGACGGTGACCGGCCTCGCCCACTACGCGCTCAACGCGCAGCAGATGCACTGGCTGCTATTGAACAACAACCTCGCGATCGAAGAGATCTTCAGCCGTCTCGTGCTCGCCAGCGCTTTTCAGCCACAGAGGCTCGACGAATGGCTCGCCGCTCTGCGCGACCATCGGCATCGCAAGGGGCGTGACCCGCTGTTCGGCAAGGATCTCTTTGTGCCGGACCGCTCTGCGGTTTTCGAGGCTCTCGCAGCCTGGGTAGCCAGCACGGACTTCGAGCCCGAGGTGCACGGCCTCAAAGCCTGACGCGCGTTTCGTGGCCCGTGCACCTGACTTGATGCCTTGCCTTGCACGGCAGACCGGGTCGGTATCAAGCGTGGGGCTGCAATTGTCGCCAAGGGGCCGAGGCCGCTGTCCAGCGGTCGCCATGGCGACTGTCGACTTCCGGGCACTCAATCCGGCGCGATCACGCCCCGTCCGCTCGGACGCGACCGAAAGGAAACAAGGTCCGAGGACCTCGACTGAACCCCAACGCATCAAGCCCCAATAGCCCACCCCAGATGCCCTCCCTCGCTCTTCAGATTGCCCACTTCGTCGTGCTTGCATCGCAGCTCATCGAGGTTTCTGGTCGAGCGTTGCCGGTTCATGGCAGCGCAGGATCATTTCGTCGGCGTAAGGCTTGAAGCCAAGTGACCTGTACAGGTGAGCGCCCTCGGCCGAAGCCGCCAGGTTGAACACGCGGATGCCGGATTCGGTGCAGGTTGCCATCACCTCGCCGACGAGCGCCTTGGCGATGCCTCGCATACGCCACTGAGCGTCAGTGAACACGTTCACGATGCGGGCACGTGTGCCGGACGCCTCACCGCGGGTGGGTCCCCAGTCGAGCAGAACGGCGCCGGCACCACCTACAACGCGCCCTGCCGCTTCTGCAACGAACCCGATGTAGGTGCCGCGCTCGATGCGCATCGGAAGCCAGGCCGCGTACGCGTCGACGTCATATTCAGGCTCGCTCCGGTGGTAGCGATGCCGGGCGATGCCCGGGGCATCATCGGCGCGGACTGCGCGCAGAGTCCATTCCTTCGTCATCGTTCGACGCATGATGCATCGCGATGGATCGCCAGCCACCGGAAGTAGACCCCCGCCGTCAATGCGAACAGGGCATACGGCGGCAGGAGAGTGAACTGGCCATACAGCATCATCTCTGCCCCGGGGAAGCCGATGACGCCACCGACCAGAAGCAGGATCAGGCCGCACAAGCCGAACGCCGCCCGCGAGAAGCGCGGGTACTTTGGCGGCACCACCATCGGAAGCCATGCCGGCGCGAAAAGCAGCCCGCCATCCCGCGACAGAGGTGGCGGCGCTGACGGCCGGCACCCGAAGGTCATGTCAACACTCATGGAATAGAACTCCTTCGAACTGCAAGGCCGCTGCGCGACAGAGTCAAGCACTCTGAAAGCACGGCAGTGCTGCTTCGTCGGAACGACCGGTCGTGGATGCCCGCGCGCACACCGCAGGCGAACTGGTCGTTGCACGCCGCGTTGGCGTGAATGTCGATGGTCCTGGCCTTGACCTCGACTGTTAGCTCGCAGAGCGGCGCTCCTCGCTCTCGCATCGCGTCGGCGTCCTCGTCCGGCAACAGGGTGAGGACCTCGCGCTTTCCCTTCCTGGTGGCGTCCAAGCGTCCGGTGGCTTGGCACACATGGCCGTAGTCGCCCACGACGAGCAGATCGAATTCGTAGGTGGAATCGGAGTCGCTTCGGATCCCAAAGTGATCCACCACAGAAGTGAGTTCATCCGGTGCAGTGGACGTATTGCCTCGCACGCTGATGTCATGCGTCTGGACGTAGCAGCCCTCGATGGGCCCCGCAGTCGCAATGCCGATAGATCCCATCGCCAATGTTGATGCGAGTAGCAGAGTGAGGGGAAACCGCATTCGCCTCCCGGGTATGTTGTTGTCGTTTGTTGGAAGCCGCATGGTGCCACCGATCCAGGCGCTCTCTTCATCGCGAAAGCGTGGCGCGCCAATCGGGACAGGCCACGAAGCCAGCCAACTCAGGGAGAGTCGACGATTTCAGTCAGAGCACGCGCTTCATCCTCCGAGAGGGCACGCCGATATTGGCCGTGCGGACCCGAGGCATGAGTTGTCCCGCACTGAAGTCCAGCGATGACGCCTGACCGTCGCCGTGTTGCACCCAGAGCAGCGTTCGTGGCGCGTATGTCGCGACCGTTTGCGCCCCACCCGCCGCGATGTTCGCCGACCCACTTGTTCAACGCGTGAAGCTGGAGCTCGTCAATTCCGTGCCTGGCCCGGGTGAGGCTGCGACGAAAGTCGTGGATCTTGCCGACGAGACGGAGGGAACATCGAGATCACATCCCGACAAGCTCGCCGCGAAGAGGATGGCCACTACATAGGCGAGGATTGATTTCACAGCGCCGTGGTCTCCACGAACTGGATGGTGGAGTACGGGTGATCGCAGTGCAGCCAATGCGCCAGCAGAGGCTCGGTGTCCAGCGCACCGATATCGAACGTCAGCACCACACTGAGCGGGTCGTCCCCAATGCGACGAGCGCTGGCGCCCACCGTCGCGCCGCAGAGCACGAGATCGAAGTACGCGAGTGCGTAGCGAGACAGCGCCGCCTGCTGCTGCAGCGTCCAGCTGTCCTGCGGTCATCGACCCAACCGATCCAGCGACAGCTCGATCGAGTGATGGATCTCCTCACCCTCGGCCAATAGCTCCAGCATGGGCGACACGAATGTCCAACCTCGCGCGGATCCTGCTCGTGGCTTTTGGCCGAGCTGTTGTACTCTTAGAAGTGCCGCGCCGTGAGGCTCTTCAACGTCCATTCACGCAACTGCTTTTCCGTCTTTTCGCAGACGCAGCACGCGACGCAGACATCCCAAGGAGGCCGCGCGCGCCACTGCAGCAACCCGGGTCACACCGATGCACGCGAAAAAAAGGGGGCGCAACTCTCGTCGCGCCCCTGAAGGGTCACGCGCTGACCGCCAGGCCCGCGCGACCGCCGCAATCGAGAACCTCGCTCAGAGGTTCTTCACGATCCGCAGGTTGCGGATCTGGAAGTGGATGGTTCCGTTCTGGTCGCCCCACGCTGGCAGCATCTCCAGCGGCGACGTCAGCTTCGACGGATCGAACCCGTTCGCCACGTAGTCCGGCGAGCTGAACGGGATCTTCACCGTCTGCCAGGTGTTGACCGCCGGGTGTCCGACCTTGTCCTTGAGGTCGCCGGTGCGGCAGGTGTCGCTCTTGCGATCGCACACCAGCTTGGTCCAGAAGTCCTGCGTGGTGTTGCCGTAGTCGAGCACCCGGATCTCGAACTGCACGCCGCCGGTCGCCGCGATCGCCGACGCGTCGATCAGCGTGTTGTCCGGCACCGACATGAAGATGCCGCCGTTGCCACCGCCGTCGCCCACGCCGCTGAACACCACGTCGATCAGCTTGTCGGCGCCGTCGACCACGTCGTTCGTCAGCGTCACGCTGCCCGTGCCACCGGTCGACCACGCCCCCGGTGCCGCCAGCGCCGCCGCATCGCTGATGCCGTTGACGTACAGGTCCTTGTCGGCCGTCACGGCGATCACGTTGACCGGCGGGCCGCCGGCGCACGGCACGTTGCCGGTGTTCTTCGGGTCCCAGCGGATGTTGGCCACCGACATCTCGAACTGCCCTGCGCTGTAAAGCAGGAACGGCGTGTTGACCGCGGTGAAGTCGGTGCCCTGGTCGGCAAAGCAGTGCAGTGGCACCGCCAGCTCCGTCCAGGTGTTGGCCGGCAACGTGCCGAAGGTGGTGGTCGCGTCGATCTCGCCCATGCACGGGTAGCCGCAATCCACCCGCATCTTGATCGCCGCGGTCGGTGCCACGCTGACGCGCGCATCGAACACCAGCGAGCCCTGCGAGTTCAGGTACGACTGCAGGTCCTGCTTGTCGGCATCGTTGGTGCTCTGCATGTAGATCTGGCCGGCCGCGCCGTTCCACTTCGCCTTCATCGCCGCCCACTGCTTGCCGTCCTTGTCGTCGACCGGCACCGCGGTGATCTCGCCTTGCGGCGTCGAGGTGCTCGTCGCGGTCGACAAGCCCACCGTCACCGCCCAGCTCGACGGCGCGCCGATGCGCATCGTGAAGCCGCTCTGGTTCGCACCGTCGAACACCGCCAGCGTCTGGTCGGTGGTGCCGCCGCCGCCCGCCGGCGCACCGCAGCCCTGCGCCACGGTGGCCTCGTCGTACGCGCCCTGGTCGGTGCCGGGTGCGGCATACGTCAGGCCGTAGCCGAAGGCATACAGCGGGTCGTAGCCGGCATCGCCCTTGTTCAGCGCGACCTGGCAGGCCGCCTTCGGCCACGAGTACGACAGCTTGCCGCTGAAGTCGGCATTGACGGCTCCGTCGTCCTTCCTGAACAGCACGTCGGCCAGCCCGTCACCCTCGGTGCCCGGCAGCCACGCGGCGACGAAGGCATCCGAGCGGTTGATCTCGCGGCTGGTGTACAGCGGCCGGCCGGAGTACATCACCGTGACGATCTTCTTGACGCCCTTGGCCTTCAGCGCGTCGATCAGCGCGACGTCTTCCGGGTGCAGCTTCGCATGCTCCAGCGTCTTGTTCTTGCCGATGTCGCCGACGCCTTCGGCATACGGCGTCTCGCCGATCACGACGATGGCCGCGTCGTAGTCCGCGCTGCCCAGCGCACCGGTGGCGCTGGTGTCGATCGCCGCGTTCGGCGCGATCTTCTGGATCGCCGCCCACAGCGTGGTGCCGCCGCCGAAATCGGCATTGACGTTGTCGGTGCCCTGCCAGGTCAGCGACCAGCCGCCGCTCTGGTTCGACAGGCTGTCGGCGCTCTTGCCAGCCACCAGCACCTTGGCGCTGCGCGCCAGCGGCAGCACGCCGCCGTTGTTCTTCAGCAGCACCAGCGACTTGCGCACCGCCTCGCGCGCCACCGCGCGGTTCTCGGCGGTGCCGACCTCGCTGTTCGCATTGCGTGCCGACGGCTTCGGCTTGTCGAACAAGCCCGCGCGCAGCTTGACGCGCAGGATGCGGCGCACCGCATCGTCGACACGCGCCTGCGGGATCTCGCCGTTCTGCACGCTGGCGATCGTGTTGGCGATGAAGGCTTTCCAGTCGTCGACGTACGGCACCATCACCATGTCGATGCCGGCGTTGATGGCCTGCGGGCAGTCGGCATTGGTGCAGGCCCGCGTCGAATCGCTGTTGGTCGCGTTGACCTGGCCGAGGCCGTTCCAGTCCGAGACGACGAAGCCGTCGAAGCCCATCCTGGTCTTCAGCACGTCGGTCAGCAGGTACTTGTGGCCGTGCATCTTGTCGGCCCGCGCGGTGTCGCCCTTGGCCGCATCCTTCCAGCTGCTGAACGATGCCATCACCGATTGCGCACCGGCCTGCAGGGCGGTGTAGTAGCCGCGGCCGTGGATGTTGATCAGGTCGGCTTCGGTCACCGCCGTGACGCCCTGGTCCTTGCCGTCGGTCGTACCGCCGTCGCCCAGGAAGTGCTTCGCGGTCGCGACCACCTTCTCGCTGGCCTTCGCGTCCTTCGCGAGCGCGCCCTGCAGGCCCTTGATGACCTCGCCGCCGTACGACTGCACGACCAGCGGGTCCTCCGAATAGCCTTCGTAGGTGCGGCCCCAACGGTCGTCGCGCACGACGGCGAGCGTCGGGCCGAAGGCCCAGTCGATGCCGGTGTGCGCCACTTCGCGCGCAGTGACCTCGCCGATGCGGCGCAGCAGGTCCGGGTCGCGCGTCGCGCCCAGGCCGATGTTGTGCGGGAACAGCGTCGCACCCTTCACGTTGTTGTGGCCGTGCACCGCGTCCGTGCCCCAGATCAGCGGGATCGGGTTCGGGTTGGCCGGGTCCATCGACGCGGCCCACAGTGTGTCGGCCAGTGCCAGCCAGTCGGCCACCGGCGCATCCTTGTGCTGGCCGGGGAACGAGCCGCCACCGTTCAGCACCGAGCCGAGGTGGTAGGTCTTGATGTCGTCCGGC
Organism: Rhizobacter sp. SG703; assembly: GCF_012275445.1. Classification (GTDB taxonomy): domain Bacteria; phylum Pseudomonadota; class Gammaproteobacteria; order Burkholderiales; family Burkholderiaceae_C; genus Rhizobacter. Next base: position 22,687 of record NZ_JAAZQK010000010.1, read on the forward strand.
GTCACGCCCTGGATCTCGACCTGCGTCATCTGGCCGACCTTCTCGGCCAGGCTCATCTTGGCGAGCAGCGCGTCGACCTGCGACTCGATGCCGGCGTCGCGGGCCACCGCGCTCTTGATCGCGGGCCAGTCCTGCAACGGCGTGGTCGGGATGTCGGTGCTCACGGGGGGCGGGGCCGGTGGCGGGCTGCCGTCGGAATCGCCGCCGCCGCAGGCGCTCAGCGTCAGCGCGACGGCCCAGGCGAGCCCGTGCAGGGCAGCGCGTGAAGAACGGATCATGGCTGTGTCTCCTCTTGTGGGTATGTCGTACGCATCGGCGGACCGTGCGAACGCGGCGCGAGCATAGCCACGGCTGAAAGCGCTTGCAAGAAGACGTTTACCAATCGTTAAGACGATGACAAGCCCGGAACGCCCCGTCGAAGACTGTGAAAAACATCACGTGACATCGCCGGACACAAGCAGGCGCGCGCCCTGGCGCGGATTGCGGCAGTGCAGCTACGGCACTGCAGCAAAACGGCGGGCGTCAGGGAATCTACCGAGCGTTTCATGAAACTCGGTTGAAACCGCTTGCAACCTAACTTACGCGGCCTCGGTCGCGTGGTTCAGGCGGCTTTCTGCTCGAGCAGGTAGTTCGCGTCGTCGTACTGTCCCAGCACGTCGACCAGGTAGGGCAGCACCGCGAGCAGTTCGTCGTGCAGCGTGTACGGCGGATTCAGGATGAACATGCCGCTGCCGGCCAGGCCGAAGCCCTGCGCATCGGGCACCTGCACCGTCAGGCGCACATGCAGCCAGCCCTTGGGCGCCAGGCCTTCGAGGCGACGCGGCAGCTGCGCCGCTTCGAGCTTCTGCACCTGCGGGTACCAGACCATGTAGACCCCTTCGCTGAAGCGCAGCAGCGCCTCGCGCAACGAGGCGATCACGCGGCCGTAGTCGCCATGGCCCTCGTAGCTCGGGTCCATCAGGATGGCGGCGCGCCGGCTCGACGGCGGCACCTGGCCCTTCAGCCCGTCGAAGCCGTCGGCGTTGAAGATCTCGACGTTCTTCGTCGCGCCGAGGAAGGACTCGAGGATGCGGTGGTCGGTGTTGTGCAGCTCGAACAGCCGCAGCTGGTCTTGCGCGCGCAGCAGCATCTGCGCAAAGGCGGGCGAGCCGGGGTACTGACGCAGTTTGCCGTCGGGGTTGAACTGCCGCACCGCGGCCACGTAGTCGGCCACAGGACCGGGCAGGTCGTCGCGGCCCCACAGCCGCGCGATGCCTTGCTCGAACTCGCCCTTCTTGGTCGCATACTGGCCTTCGAGCGAATAGCCGCCGGCGCCGGCATGGGTGTCGACCAAGCGGTACGGCTTGTCCTTCTGGTTCATGTAGCGCAGCACCATGCCGAGCACGGTGTGCTTGAGCACATCGGCATGGTTGCCGGCGTGGAAGGCGTGGCGGTAGGCGAGCATCGGCGGCTTTCTGGAAACGGTTCAGCACCGTATTGTCGTTGCCTCGATCGCCGCCACGGCATTCTTCAAATTTTGTTTGAAGGTGATAGTGGCCGGGGCCGGATTATCAATTCGTGTCGCCTTCCGTACAGTGCCCGGACCGCACCACTTCCTTCCGGAGCCGCTCGATGAAAGCCGTTGCCTACCGCCGCCCTCTGCCGATCACCGATGCCGAGTCGCTGCTCGATGTCACGCTGCCCGAGCCGGTGGCCGCCGGCCGCGACCTGCTGGTCCGCGTGCAGGCGGTGTCGGTGAACCCGGTCGACGTGAAGATCCGCGCCGGCAGCATGCCCGCCGACGGGCAGGCGAAGGTCATCGGCTGGGATGCCGTCGGCACCGTCGAAGCGGTCGGCGAGCAGGTCACGCTGTTCAAGCCGGGCGACCGCGTCTGGTACGCCGGCGACATCACGCGCCCGGGCAGCAATGCCGAGCTGCAGCTGGTCGACGAGCGCATCGTCGGCCACGCGCCCACATCGATCCCGGTTGCGCAGGCCGCCGCGTTGCCGCTGACCGCGATCACCGCATGGGAGCTGCTGTTCGACCGCCTCGGCACGACGGCCGACACCGAAGGCGCGCTGCTGATCATCGGTGCGGCTGGCGGCGTCGGCTCGATCCTGACGCAGCTCGCGCGCCGGTTGACGAAGCTGACGGTGATCGGCACCGCGTCGCGCCCCGAGACGCAGGCCTGGCTGCGCGAACTGGGCGCGCACCATGTGATCGACCACCACCAGCCGCTGCTGCCGCAACTGCAGGCGGCCGGCGTGCCGCAGGTCGCCGCGGTCGCGGGGCTGACGCACACACCCACCTATTACCAGCAGATCGTCGAGGCGCTAGCGCCGCAGGGCAAGCTGGCGCTGATCGACGATTTCAAAGAGCCGCTCGACGTGATGCCGATGAAGCGCAAGAGCCTGTCGCTGCACTGGGAGCTGATGTTCACGCGGCCGATGATGCAGACCGCCGACATGCACAAGCAGCACGAACTGCTCGACGAGGTCGCGAAGCTGGTCGACGCCGGGCGGCTGCGCAGCACGCTCGGCGAGCACTTCGGAACGATCAACGCGGCGAACCTGAAGCGCGCGCATGCGTTCATCGAGAGCGGCAAGGCGCGCGGCAAGGTGGTGCTGGAAGGTTTTTGAAGGCGCGTGAAAGCGCGCTGACAGGCCCCGCGGCTAGCATCGCGGCGTGCCTGAATTCCTCTCCCGCCGCCCGGCCCGCCTTGCCCTGACCTTGCTCGCCGGCGCCGCGGCCGCCGGCTTGTGCCTGCTGCTGCGCACGCCGCTGCCGTGGATGATCGGCCCGCTCATCGCGACCGCACTCGGCTGCATGGCCGGGCTGCCGCTCGCGGCCGCCACGCCGTTGCGCAATGCCGGCCAGTGGGCCATCGGCACCGTGCTCGGGCTGTACTTCACGCCGCAGGTGGTCGGCATCGTCGCGAGCCACTGGGCGGTGATCCTCGCCGGCATCGCGTGGGCGCTGCTGCTCGGTGCCGGCTTCGGCGCCTACCTGGCGCGCGCCAACGCCGGCATGGCGCTCGACCGGCCGACGCTGTTCTTCGCCAGCGCGATCGGCGGCGCGTCGGAGATGGCGGTGCTGGCCGAGCGCTTCGGCGGGCGCATGGACCTGGTCGCGAGCGCGCATTCGCTGCGCATCCTGCTGGTCGTGCTGACGATCCCGTTCGGCTTCCAGTTCGCCGGCCTGCACGGGCTCGACCCGACGCTGCCCGGCCCGCAGGTCGTCGAATGGCACGGGCTGCTGCAGCTGATCGCGATGACGGCCGCCGGCGGCGCCTTCCTGCGCTGGCGCGGCGTCTCGAACCCGTGGGTGCTGGGGCCGCTGTTCGTCGCGTTCGGGCTCACCGCCACCGGCGTCGAGCTGTCGGCCCTTCCGAAGTGGATGACCAACCTCGGCCAGCTCTTCATCGGCGTCGCGCTCGGCACGCGCTTCACGCCGGCCTTCCTGCACACCGCGCCGCGCTGGCTGCTCAGCGTGGGCGTCGGCACGCTGGTGATGATCGCGCTGTCGGCCGGCTTCGCGCTCGGCGTCGCGCAGCTCAGCGGGCTGCACCCGGCCACCGTGCTGCTCGGCACCTCGCCCGGCGGCATCGCCGAGATGTGCCTGACGGCCAAGGTGCTGGAGCTGGGCGTGCCGGTGGTGACGGCCTTCCACGTGACGCGGATGGCGGCGGTGGTGCTGCTGGCGTCGCCGATGTTCCGCTGGTCGGCGCCGGCGGGCTGAAGTCCGGCCTCAGCCCTTCTTCATCCGGGCGCGGAACAGCTCCGGAATGCCGACTTCGCGCGGCCCCGGCAGCAGCTCGAAGGCCTGCCCGGCGCGCAGCGTGCCGGGCGAGCGCACCGACAGGTAGAAGCCGCACCAGGCGCTCGACGCCATCATCTTGACGGCCTGGTTGAAGCCCATCGCCGCGTTGAACTTGAAGCACGGGAAACGCGGCTCGCTGACCGCGAGCTCGCAGTCGGGAAAGCGCAGCACGTCGCCGATCCAGGCCTGGTTTTCAAGCAGGCCGGCGAGTGTCAGGTTCTCGCCGATCGAGCCGGGCGGCAGCGGCTCGTCCCAGCCGGCCACCTGGGCCTGCGCGCGCACCGTCTGCCAGAACGCATAGTGCTCGCTCGGGTAGGCGTAGACCGCCTTGCCCAGGCCGCCATGCACGCTGAGGTCGGCCTGCTCGTCCCCGGCCAGCCCCATCGGATGCGCCGCGACCGGGCCGGCGACCGGCCGCTTGCCGATCGCCGTCAGCACCGGCCGGCCGTCGATCAGCCGCTCGCTCGCACGGGCGACGTTGACGCTGAGCAGTTGCATGGTCACCGGCGGCTCAGCCGGTGACCGAGCGCCATCCGCGCACGCCGGAAGCGACACGGCGACCCTGCGGCCCGGAGATCCATTGCGTGAACAGCTTGGCCGCCGGGTGGTTGACGCGGAAAGCCCGCATCACGTGCACCTCGGTCACCAGCAACGGGTCGCCTTCGACGACGATCGCGAGCGGCTTGGCCGGGTGGCTCAGCCAGACGCCGCGCTCCACCACCGCATAGGCGTTCTGCGCCGCGGCCTGCGCGACGATCGAGCTCTTCGGGTCGGCCGTCACGTACCACGGTGCGGCAGGCGCCACCTTCGACGCACGCCACAGCGGCAGTTCCGCGAGTGCCGCACCGCTGCCGTTGTTGTTGCCGAGGAAGCGCGCCTGGGCGTTCGCGATGCCCATCAGCGCGGCGCCGATGTCCTTGCCACCGAGCACGCCGGCCGGGTCCTTGGCCTTCTTGCCCTTGCCCTCGACCGGGCCGATCAGCACGTAGTCGCCGACCGCGACGCGGTGGCGGTCATGCGCCAGGCCCTGCTTCTCGAGCTGCATCTCGAGCTCGGGCACGTTGGTCATCGCCATGTCGATCTCGCCGCGCTCCAGCGCCTGGATCAGCGCGGCACTCTGGCCGCCCGACACCTGCACCGCGACACCGGTGTCGCGGCCGAAGCCCTTCTGGAACGCCTGGCCGAGGCCGGAGTCGAGCAGCGACTGCTCGACGCCCATCAGCAGCGGGTCGGCGAGCGACTTGCGCTGGGCCGCGCGGGCGGTGAACGGGACCGCCAGACTGCTGGCGGCTGCGAGGGACAGGAGAAGGCGGCGTCGCATCATCCGACGATCTTAAGCGGCCGCAGAAACGGACACGTAACGCCCGGACCCCGTGCCTCCGGACGCCCGGCAGCCACTGCGCAGAACCGCCGAAAAAGTCACAACTGCTTTGCATGTCCGTATTCCCAATTTGCATGGCCCCCCGGGCCCCGGTGGTTACGGCGCGATTACAGTCGAACGACAATGCCTTGCCCGGTGGCGGCACGCCGATTGCCATTTCGTCGTGAAACCGCCTGTTCCCGGCGAACGGCATGGCAGAGGGTGGTTTGCGGCATGGGGCGAGCCCGGAGGTTCGCCCGATCCCGCAACTTTGATGATTGGAGTCCACGATGAACCGACCCGCGATGGAGGGTTTGCGCCTGAACGCGCCCACGTACGTCAAACACACCCGCCTGATGGAATGGGTGGCCGAGATGGCGGCGCTGACCGAAGCCCGCGACGTGCACTGGTGCGACGGCAGCACCGCCGAGTACGACAGGCTCTGCGCCCAGCTCGTCGCGGCCGGCACCTTCAGGAAGCTGAACCCCGAGTTGCGGCCGAACAGCTACCTCGCCTGCAGCAGCCCGAGCGACGTCGCGCGCGTCGAAGACCGCACCTTCATCTGCAGCGCGAAGAAGGAAGACGCCGGCCCGACCAACAACTGGATGGACCCGGCCGAGATGCGGGCGCTGCTGCAAACGGGTCGTCCTGACGGCACCCCGGCCTTGTTCCGCGGCGCGATGAAGGGCCGCACGATGTACGTCGTGCCGTTCAGCATGGGGCCGTTGGGCTCGCCGATCGCGCACATCGGCGTCGAGCTGTCCGACAGCCCGTACGTCGCGGTCAACATGAAGATCATGACGCGCATGGGCCGGGCGGTGCTCGACGTGCTCGGCACCGACGGCGAGTTCGTGCCGTGCATGCACACCGTCGGCGCGCCGCTCGAGCCGGGCCAGAAAGACGTCGCGTGGCCGTGCAACACCACCAAGTACATCGTCCACTACCCCGAGACGCGCGAGATCTGGAGCTACGGTTCCGGCTATGGCGGCAACGCGTTGCTGGGCAAGAAGTGCTTCGCGCTGCGCATCGCCAGCACGATGGGGCGCGACGAAGGCTGGCTGGCCGAGCACATGCTGATCCTCGGCGTCGAAAGCCCCGAGGGCAAGAAGCACCACGTGGCCGCCGCGTTCCCGAGCGCCTGCGGCAAGACCAACTTCGCGATGCTGATCCCGCCGGGCGGCCTGCCAGGCTGGAAGGTGACGACGATCGGCGACGACATCGCATGGATCAAGCCGGCCGCCGACGGCCGCCTGTACGCGATCAACCCGGAAGCGGGCTACTTCGGCGTCGCACCCGGCACCAACGAGAAGACCAACTTCAACTGCATGGCCAGCCTGAAGCGCGACGTGATCTTCACGAACGTCGCGCTCACCGACGACGGCGACGTCTGGTGGGAAGGCATGACCGACGTGCCGCCGGCCCAGCTGACCGACTGGCAGGGCCAGCGCTGGACGCCGGCGATCGCGAAGGAGACCGGCGCGAAGGCGGCTCACCCGAATGCACGCTTCACGGTGCCGGCCACCAACAACCCGGCCCTCGACCCGGCCTGGGACGACCCGGCGGGCGTGCCGATCGACGCGATCATCGTCGGCGGCCGCCGCTCGACGACCGTGCCGCTGGTCACCGAAGCGCGCGACTGGACCGAAGGCGTCTACATGGCCGCGACCATGGGCAGCGAAACCACCGCCGCCGCCGCCGGCCAGCAGGGCGTGGTGCGCCGCGACCCGTTCGCGATGCTGCCGTTCATCGGCTACAACATGAGCGACTATTTCCAGCACTGGCTGTCGCTGGGCGCGAAGCTGCAGGCGAAGGGCGCCACGCTGCCGAAGATCTTCTGCGTGAACTGGTTCCGCAAGGGCGACGACGGCAAGTTCGTCTGGCCCGGCTACGGCGAGAACATGCGCGTGCTGAAGTGGATGCTCGAGCGCGTCGAAGGCCGGGCCGAGGGCCGCGAGAACGTGTTCGGCGTCACGCCGAGCTACCAGGACCTGAACTGGACCGGCCTCGACTTCAGCGCGGCGCAGTACGACCAGGTGACCGGCGACGACAAGAACGCGTGGCAGGCCGAGCTGGCGCTGCACGACGCGCTGTTCAAGCAGCTCGCCTGGCACCTGCCGGAGGAACTGAGCGCGACGAAGGCGCGCATCGAGGCACGATTGGCCGGCTGACCTGGCCGGCTGAACACGGTCGACGCCCGATGAAAAAAGGCCCGCTTCTGCGGGCCTTTGCGTTGGGGCGGCGGGCGCTCAGACCTCGGCGTCGGCCCGGTCGGCGGCCGCGCGCAGGTCGGCGGCGTAGCTCGGCTGGCCGTCGCTGTAGGCGTCGGCAAGCGAGCGCAGCCGGCTCGCGGCTTCGGCCGGGCTTTCGGCGGCCGGGCTCAGCAGGCTGGCGAGCGCGGCGGTGGCGAACGCATAAGCGTCCGAAATGCGCTGGACGAAAGCCGTCGAGGCTTGCGAGTCAGCAAAGAAAGTCGACTGGTTCATGATGGTCTCAGGTGTGTGCCGCCGCCCGTGGCAGCGGCACGGGTGTTCAGTTGCCGTACAGCTCTTCGTGCCGGTCGGCGGCCGCGAACAGGTCCGCAGCGAAGCCGGGATCGGTCTTCAGGTACTGGCGAGCCATCGCCCGCACATCGGCGGCTTCACGGGCAGCCTGGTTCTCTTCGACATTGACGCGCTGGGCGGGCATCACGGCGTTCAGCAGCGCGGCGAAAGCGGCGGCGAACGGCGCGGCCAGGCGCGGAGCGGTGCGTTGTTGGGGGACTTGCAGGTCCATCGTCGTCGTGGTCATCGTGTTTCCTTCGGGGTTGGGGTCGCTTGTGGCGAATTCGGGGGAGGTCGGTGCGTGCTGGTGTCAGCGCTGACGAGCGGAAGCCATCGAGCGCAGCTGGGCTGCGAGTTCAGGCTGCGACGCTTCGTAGCGGCTGGCCAGCGCCAGCAGTTCGGGACGGGCGCGGGTCTGGCCGGCGGCTTCCAGCGAAGCCCAGACACGGCGGCCGAGGCGGCCCCACAGGTCTTGCGATGCCGAACCGGACGCGGCGGCGCCGGTCGGCACTTGCGGGAGATTCAGGCTGATCACGGGGTTCATGGAGAGGTCCTTTCAAGACTCGCGAAATCGTTTTCGACCTCGCATGACCGCAATCCTAGGGTTTACCCCATGGGTTGACCACTGAAAGCTGTGAATCAGTGATATACACGCCAGTGATATCCCGGTGTCGAGGAGTACGAAACATGAATTTCCGCACACTTGACTTGAACCTGCTGCGCGTGTTTGACGCGGTGATGGCAGAAGGCAACCTGACCCGCGCGGCCGAGCGGCTGGCGCTGACGCAGCCGGCGGTCAGCAACGCCCTCAAGCGCCTGAAGGACTCTGTCGGTGAGGAACTGCTCACTCGCACATCGTTCGGCGTGAAGCCCACGCCGCGTGCCGAGCAGCTGTGGCCGGAGGTCCAGGCCGCGCTGGCGGCGCTGCGCCAGGCCTTCGCGCCGGGCGACTACGACCCGCAGAAAGATGTGGCGAACTTCCGACTCGCGATGGCGGACGCCACCGCGGCGATGCTGATGCCGTCGCTGGTTCAGCAGATCGAACAGAGCCAGGCGCTCGCCAACCTGCGGGTGATCCCGTTGACGACGCGCGACCCGCGCCCGCTGCTGGAGCGGGGCGAGGTCGATTTCGCGCTCGGCTACTTCCCCGACGCGGTGGCCAACCTGATCGCCCAGGGCAGCGCGAGCCCGATCCACCACGAGCGCCTGTACGACAGCCAATATGTGTGCGTGATGCGGCGCGGCAACCCGCTGGCCGACGGCGAGCTGACGCTGGACCGCTTCTGCGAAGCACATCACCTGCTGGTCAGCTTTTCCGGCCGGCCGCACGGGCTGGTCGACCAGGCGCTGACGCAGCTGCATCGCACGCGGCGCATCGTGCTGACCGTCAACCAGTTCTTCACCGCCGGCCGGGTGGTCGCCAGCAGCGACCTGCTGACCGTGCTGCCGCGCACCTTCATCGCCGCGACCGGCTACCAGGAGCACTTGGTGCAGCGGCCGATCCCGCTGCCGCTGGCGGGCATCCACGTCGAGGCGCTGTGGCACATGCGGCACGACCGGGCCAGCGCGCACCAGTGGCTGCGCGCACGGCTGGTGGAGGCGGCGCAGTCGGCCACCGACTGATCGGCGAACTGCACCCCGGGCTTGACGGCCCGTGCAAGTCCCGGCATCCTGCGCCAAGTGGTCTAGACCACTTTCCAGAACCCCTCGAAGGCCGCCGATGAATTCCACCACCGACATGAAGACCGTGGCCCACGCCGCGGCACAGGCCGCGCGCTCGGCTCCCGGCCGCGTCGTGCGGGCGCCGCGCGGCAGCACGCTGAGCTGCAAGTCGTGGCTCACCGAAGCGGCGTTCCGGATGATCCAGAACAACCTCGACCCCGAGGTCGCCGAGCGCCCCGAGGAGCTGGTGGTCTACGGCGGCATCGGCCGTGCGGCGCGCGACTGGGCCTGCTTCGACCAGATCCTCGCGTCGCTGCGCGAGCTCGAAGACGACGAATCGCTGCTGATCCAGTCCGGCAAGCCGGTCGGCGTGTTCAGGACGCACCCAGACGCGCCGCGGGTGCTGCTGGCCAACTCCAATCTGGTGCCGAAGTGGGCCACCTGGGAGCACTTCAACGAGCTCGACCGGCAAGGCCTCTTCATGTACGGCCAGATGACCGCCGGCTCGTGGATCTACATCGGCACCCAGGGCATCGTGCAGGGCACCTACGAAACCTTCGCCGAAGCCGGTCGCCAGCACTTCGGCGGCACGCTGGCCGGGCGCTGGGTGCTGACGGCCGGGCTCGGCGGCATGGGCGGTGCACAGCCGCTGGCCGCGAGCTTCGCCGGCGCGGTCTCGTTGAACATCGAATGCCAGCAGAGCAGCATCGATTTCCGGCTGCGCACGCGCTACCTCGACAAACAGGCGAAGGACCTCGACGACGCGCTGGCGCTGATCCAGCAGCACACGTCGAGGCGCGAGGCGGTGTCGATCGGCCTGCTCGGCAATGCCGCCGAACTGCTGCCCGAACTGGTGCGCCGCGCGAAGGCCGACGGGATCCGCCCGGACATCGTTACCGACCAGACCTCCGCCCACGACCTGATCAATGGCTACCTGCCGGCCGGCTGGAGCGTCGTCCAGTGGCGCGATGCGCAGCGCGACCCGAACCAGCACGAGCGCCTGAAGCAGGCGGCCGCGCAATCGTGCGCGGTGCACGTGCAGGCGATGCTCGACTTCCACGCGATGGGCATCGCGACCGTCGACTACGGCAACAACATCCGCCAGGTCGCGTTCGACCAGGGCGTGAAGAACGCGTTCGATTTCCCCGGCTTCGTGCCGGCCTACATCCGGCCGCTGTTCTGCGAAGGCAAGGGCCCGTTCCGCTGGGTCGCGCTGTCGGGCGACCCGGACGACATCCGCAAGACCGACGCGAAGATCAAGCAGCTGTTCCCGCACAACGCGCACGTGCACCGCTGGCTGGACATGGCCGGCGAGCGCATCGCGTTCCAGGGCCTGCCGGCGCGCATCTGCTGGCTCGGCCTCGGCGAGCGCCACGTGGCCGGCCTGGCGTTCAACGAGATGGTGCGCAGCGGCGAGCTGAAGGCGCCGATCGTGATCGGCCGCGACCACCTCGACACCGGCTCGGTCGCGAGCCCGAACCGCGAGACCGAGGGCATGAAGGATGGCACCGATGCGGTGTCCGACTGGCCGCTGCTGAACGCGCTGTTGAATGCGTCGGGCGGCGCGACCTGGGTGTCGCTGCACCACGGCGGCGGTGTCGGCATGGGCTATTCGCAGCATGCCGGCATGGTGATCGTCGCCGACGGCAGCGATGCGGCCGCGAAGCGCCTGGCGCGCGTGCTGGTCAACGACGCCGGCTCGGGCGTGATGCGCCATGCCGATGCCGGCTACGAGCTCGCGGTGCAGACGGCGCAGGCCCAGCACCTGAAGCTGCCGATGGTCGGGCGGTGATGGGAGGGCGCAGCGAGACGCTGGACCTGCAGTCGCTGCCGGCCGTGGCCTGGCGCAACGGCGCCGGGCTCACGCGCGAGCTGGCGGTGCATCCGCGCGATGCTTCGGCTGATTTCGACTGGCGCCTCAGCGTCGCCGAGGTCGAGCGCGACGCGCCGTTCTCCGCGTTTCCCGGCATCGCCCGCTGCATCGTGCTGCTGCGCGGCGCCGGCATGCGGCTGCAGTCGGACGATGGCCAACTCGACGAGCGACTCGACCGCGCGCACCGCCCCTTCCATTTCTCCGGCGATGTTGCGTTGACCGCCACGCTGTTCGACGGCCCGTGCCGCGACTTCAACGTGATGGTGCGGCGTGGCCGCTGGCGCGCCGACGTGCGCGCATTGCACGGCGCCACGCGCACCGAGCCGGCCGTCGCCGGGCTGCTGCTCGCGAGCCTGGGCCGCTGGTCCGACGGCGCGCGCGGGCTCGGCCCGCTGCAGGCCTGGCTGTGGCGCGACGGGATGCCCGCGCTGTCGCTCGAATGCACCGGCGAAGCGCCCTGCGCGCTGCTGGTTCGATTGGAGCCCGTGACATGAGCCCGACCGGATCGCTGTTCGCCCGCCACGCGCTGCTGCCGCAAGGCTGGGCCGACGACGTGCTGCTGCAATGGGACGATGCCGGCACGCTGACCTGCGTCGAAGCCGGCCTGCAGCCGCCTGCCGGCACCGAGCGCGTGGCCGGCGCGCTGCTGCCCGGCCTGCCGAACCTGCATTCGCACGCGTTCCAGCGTGCCTTCGCCGGCTTGACCGAGCACCGCAGCGCCGAGCAGGACAGCTTCTGGAGCTGGCGCGCGCTGATGTACGGCTTCGCGCAGGCGCTGACGCCCGACGCGCTGCAGGCCATCGCGACGCAGCTCTACATCGAGATGCTGCAGGCCGGCTACACCGCCGTCTGCGAGTTCCACTATGTCCATCACCAGCCCGACGGCCGCCTGCATGCCGATGCGGCCGAGATGTCGTTGCGCCTGGTGGCCGCCGCGCGCGACGCCGGCATCGGCCTGACGATGCTGCCGGTGCTGTACCAGGCCAGCGGCTTCGGCGGCAAGCCGGCACTGGCCGAGCAACGCCGCTTCCTGAACAGCGTCGACGGCCTGCTGTCGCTGATCGGCCGGCTGCGGCACGACGGCGTGCGCGTCGGCGCGGCGCCGCACTCGCTGCGCGCGGTGCCGCCGGAAGCGCTGCGCGACCTGCTCGGCGGGCTGCACGGCGCCGACGCCAGCGCGCCGGTGCACATCCACGTGGCCGAGCAGCAGCGCGAGGTCGACGACTGCCTGGCCTGGAGCGGCCAGCGGCCGGTGCAGTGGCTGCTCGACCATGCCGCGGTCGACGCGCGCTGGTGCCTGGTGCATGCGACGCACCTCGACGCGATCGAGCGGCGCGCGCTCGCGCGCAGCGGTGCGGTCGCCGGCCTGTGCCCGAGCACCGAGGCCAACCTCGGCGACGGCGTGTTCGATGCCGAGGCCTTCATCGCCGACGGCGGGCACTGGGGCATCGGCTCCGACAGCCATGCGAGCGTCGACGCGGCCGAGGAACTGCGGCTGCTCGAATACGTTCAGCGGCTGACGAAGCAGCGCCGCAACGTGCTCGCGAGCGCCGCGCACCCGCAGGTGGCCGATGCGATGTGGCTGTCGGCGGTGACTGGCGGCGCTCGAGCCAGCGGGCGGTCGATCGGCGGACTGCGTGTCGGCCAGCAGGCGGACCTGCTGCACCTGGCTGACGATGCGGGCCTCAACGCCTCGCAACGCCTTGCGAGCCATGTGTTTGCGACCCATGGCGCCCGCGGCGTGCGCGACGTCTGGGTGGCCGGTCAACGCCGCGTGCACGAGGGCCGGCATGCCGGCGCTGAGCGCGCCGCCGAGGCCTTCATTGCCGCACGCACCCACCTGCTGGAGCTCCGATGACCGACCTGCTGCTGACGAACGCACGCATCGTCGACGGGCTGGACGACGCCTGCACGCCGTCGGCGCCAGGCTTCGTCGCGGTCACCGGCGGGCGCATCGAACGCGTCGGGCCGATGGCCGCGCTACCGCGCGGGCTGCGGCCGCGCGCCGAGCACGACGCCGGCGGCGCGCTGCTGACCCCCGGCCTGATCGACTGCCACACGCACCTGGTCTACGCCGGTGACCGCGCGCGCGAGTTCGAACTGCGGCTGCAGGGCGCGAGCTACGAAGAGATCGCGCGCGCCGGCGGCGGCATCCGCTCGACCGTGCGGCAGACCCGCGACGCGACGCCCGAGGCCTTGTTCGATGCCTCCGCCCGCCGGCTGCGCGAGCTGATGCGGCACGGCGTGACGACCGTCGAGATCAAGTCCGGCTACGGGCTGTCGCTCGATGCCGAGCGCAAGTGCCTGCAGGTCGCGCGCCGGCTCGGCGAGCGCTTCCCGGTCGACGTGCGCACCACGCTGCTGGCCGCGCACGCACTGCCGCCGGAGTTCGAAGGCCGTGCCGACGCGTACATCGACGAGATCGTCGGCCACCTGCTGCCGGCGATCGCGCGCGACGGCCTGGCCGACGCGGTCGATGCGTTCTGCGAGACCATCGGCTTCACGCCGGCCCAGACGCAGCGCGTGTTCGACGCGGCGCGGCGCCACGGCCTGCCGGTCAAGCTGCATGCCGAGCAGCTGTCGAACCAGCACGGCGCCGCGCTGGCGGCCGACTTCGGTGCGCTGTCGGCCGACCACCTGGAGCATGTCGACGAGGCCGGCGTCATCGCGATGGCGCGTGCCGGCACGGTGGCGGTGATGCTGCCGGGCGCGTACTACTTCCTGCGCGACACGGTGGCGCCGCCGATCGCGCTGTTCCGCCGGCACCGCGTGCCGATGGCGGTCGCGACCGACTGCAACCCGGGCACCAGCCCCGGCACGCACCTGCCGCTGATGATGAACATGGCCTGCACGCTGTTCCGCATGACGCCGGCCGAGGCGCTGCTCGGCGTCACGCGCCACGCGGCGAAGGCGCTGGGTCTCGCGGCCACGCACGGCGCCATCGACGCAGGCCGGCAGGCCGACCTGTGCCTGTGGGACGTCGACCACCCGGCCGCGTTGAGCTACGCGATCGGCGCGAGCCCGCTACGCGCGTGCTTCCACCGCGGCATCGAGCGCGGCCTGCAGCATCTGCCGTAGCAGCGGCCGCACGCGGGCCGCGAGGTCGGGCCGGAAGCCGAACGGCGCCGGCTCGTCCATGTAGGTGCAGTGGCACATCTCCATCTGCAGCGCGTGGATGCCGCGTGCCGGCTCGCCGTAGTGGCGCGTGATGTAGCCGCCCTTGAAGCGGCCATTGCTGACCTGGGTGTAGTCGCGCTGGCCAGCGAGCACCGCTTCGACCGCCGCCTGCACGCGCGGTGCGCAGGCGCGCCCCTGGTCGGTGCCGAGGTTCAGGTCGGGCAACTTGCCCTCGAAGAAGCGCGGCAGCACGCTCGAGATCGAGTGGGCGTCCCACAGCACCGCGACGCCGTGCAGGTCGCGCAGCCGCTCCAGTTCGCCGCGCAGCGCGACGTGGTACGGGCGCCAGAAGCGTTCGCGGCGGGTCTCCAGCTCGGCCGCGTCCGGCGCCTGGCCCGCGAGGTACAGCGGCTGCTTGCGGAAGGTGTCCTGCGGCACCAGGCCGGTCGTGTCCTGCCCCGGATAGAGGTTGGTGTCCTCCGGCGGGCGGTTCAGGTCGATCACGTAGCGCGACATCTGCGGCACCAGCGTGCTCGCGCCCATCTGCGCGACGAAGTCGTAGAGCTGCGGCAGGTGCCAGTCGGTGTCGGCGCGCAGCAGCGCCTCGGGGGTCATGCGCGCCTCGATGTCCGGCGGGATGCCGATGCCGGCGTGCGGGAACGAGACGAGCAGCGGGACGCTGCCCCGCGAGAGTGCGTACGTCGGTGCGTGCGTGCTGGTTTCCATGGGTGGAAGTGGCCTAGACAACCGGGAGGCCGAGTGTAGACTGCCCGGCACAGGGCTTGCATCAGGCCCGTCGGCTTTCCCCTTCCCGCAGGAGTCCTGATGAATCGAGTGCATGCCCTGGCCGGCCTGATGGTCGCATCGATGATGTTGTCGGCGTCGGCCGCGATGGCGCAGGAGACGCCGGTCGCGATCGCGATCTCCGGCTGGACCGGCTTTGCGCCGCTGACGCTCGCGAAGGAGGCCGGCATCTACAAGAAGCACGGCCTCGACGTGTCGATCAAGAAGATCCCGCAGAAAGACCGCCACCTCGCGATCGCCTCCGGCGACGTGCAGTGCGCGGCCACGACGGTCGAGACCTGGGTGGTGTGGAATGCCAACGGTGTCGCCGCGACGCAGATCTTCCAGCTCGACAAGAGCTTCGGCGCCGACGGCATGGTGGTGCGCAACCACATCGCGAAGATCGCCGACCTGAAGGGCAAGACGGTCGCCGCCTCGGCCCCCGGCACCGCGCCGTACTTCGGCCTCGCGTGGATGCTGAAGAAGAACGGCCTGTCGGTGAAGGACGTCAAGGTCGTCACGCTCGAGCCGCAGGCCGCCGCGAATGCCTTCGTCGCGAACGCCGGCGACCTGGATGCCGCGATGACCTACGAGCCCTACCTGTCGACGGTGCGCGCGAAGCCCGAGGCCGGCAAGATCATCGCGACCACGCTGGACTACCCGATGGTGATGGACACCTTCGGCTGCACGCCGAAGTTCCTGCAGGAGAACCCGAAGGCCGCGAAGGCGCTGGCCGACAGCTACTTCGATGCGCTGGAGATGATCCGCAACGAGCCGAAGAAGTCGTTCGAGATCATGGGCGCCGACGTCAAGCAGAGCGGCGAGGCCTTCGAGAAATCGCAGGCCTACCTGCGCTGGCAGGACCGCGCGGCCAACCAGCGCTTCTTCACCAGCGTGCTGCAGCCGTTCAGCAAGGAGGCGGCCGAACTGCTGCTGGAGATCGGCAGCATCAAGCAGATCCCCGACCTGAAGGCGCTGTCGGACACCCGCTTCATCCAGTGAAGCCATTGCAGCCAGTCGAACCCGGGCGGCGCATCGCGCTCGGGGTCGCGTTCTTCGTGCTGTTCTTCGCCGGCTGGGCGTTCGCGACGCTCGGCGGCTTCGTCTCGAAAACCTTCCTGGCGGACCCGCTGACGATGGTGCGCTCGGGCTGGGAGCTGCTGACGCAGCAGGGCTTCGCGCACGACGTCGGCATGACGATGTGGCGCGTGATCGGCGGCTTCATCGCGGCCGCGCTGCTCGCGTTGCCGCTGGGCACCGCGATGGGCGCGTACAAGGCAGTCGAGGCGTTCTTCGAGCCCTTCGTGTCGTTCGCGCGTTACCTGCCGGCGTCAGCCTTCATCCCGCTGCTCATCTTGTGGGCCGGCATCGGCGAGGCGCAGAAGCTCTCGGTGATCTTCCTCGGCTCGTTCTTCCAACTTGTGCTGATGATCGCGGTCAGCGTCGGCAACACGCGGCGCGACCTGGTGGAGGCGGCCTACACGCTGGGCGCGCGCGACTGGGGCATCGTGCGCCGCGTGCTGATCCCGGCCGCCGCGCCGCAGGTGGCCGAGACGCTGCGGCTGGTGCTCGGCTGGGCCTGGACCTACGTGATCGTCGCCGAGCTGATCGGCGCATCGAGCGGCATCGGCCACATGATCACCGACAGCCAGGCGCTGCTGGCCACCGACCAGATCATCTTCGGCATCCTCACCATCGGCGTGATCGGCCTGGTGTCCGACCTCGGGTTCAAGCGCCTGAACCGCCGGCTGTTCCGCTGGGCCTCGCTGTGAGCCGGCTGTCGATCCGCGGCGTGGGCCGCAGCTTCGCCGGCCTGCACGGTGCCCCCCCGACGCTCGCGCTGCAGCCGACCGACCTGGAGGTCGCCGACAACGACTTCATCACGGTGCTGGGGCCGTCGGGCTGCGGCAAGTCGACGCTGCTGCGCATCGTCGCCGGTCTCGACGAGCCGAGCACCGGCCAGGTGCTGCTCGACGGCGCGCCGGTGCGCGGCCCGGGCGCCGACCGCGGCATGGTGTTCCAGAGCTACACGCTGTTCCCGTGGCTGACGGTGCGGCAGAACATCTGCTTCGGGCTGCGCGAGAAGGGCCTGCCCGACGCGCAGCAGCGCGAGATCGCGCAGCGCTTCATCGCCGAGGTCGGGCTCGCCGGCTTCGAGTCGCACTTTCCGAAGCAGCTGTCGGGCGGCATGCAGCAGCGCGTCGCGCTGGCGCGGGCGCTGGCCAACGACCCGAAGATCCTGCTGCTCGACGAACCCTTCGGCGCGCTCGACCACCAGACCCGCGCGCTGATGCAGGAGCTGCTGCTGTCGATCTGGGAGCAGCACCGCAAGACGGTGCTGTTCGTCACGCACGACATCGACGAGGCGATCTTCATGGGCAACCGCTGCGCGGTGTTCAGTGCCCGGCCGGGCCGCATCAAGACCGACCTCGCGATCGATCTGCCGTACCCGCGGCATTACACCGTGAAGACGACGCCGAGGTTCTCGGAACTGAAGGCGCAACTGACCGAGGACATCCGGGCCGAGAGCATCAAGACGGTTGGGATGGAACACTGAGCCCGGCGTGCTCGATCATCTGCGTGGCCGCCTCGATGTCCGGCGCCATCAACCGGTCTTCCTTCAGGAACGGCACCCGCTCGCGCAGCCGGGCATGCAGCGACTCCAGCGCCGGCGACGAGCGCAGCGGCCGGTGGAAATCGAGCGCCTGGGCCGAGGCCAGCCATTCGATCGCGACGATGCCGGCCGTGTTGTCCAGCATCTGGTGCAGGCGCCGCGCGGCGTAGGTCGCCATCGACACATGGTCTTCCTGGTTGGCCGAGGTCGGCAGCGAATCGACGCTGGCCGGGTGCGCCAGCGACTTGTTCTCGGACGCGAGCGCCGCCGCCGTGACCTGCGCGATCATGAAGCCGGAGTTGAGCCCGCCGTTCTCGACCAGGAAGGCTGGCAACCCGGAGATGCCCGGGTCCATCAGCATCGCGGTGCGCCGCTCCGACAACGCGCCGATCTCGGCGATCGCGAGTGCCAGGTTGTCGGCCGCGAAGGCCACCGGCTCGGCGTGGAAGTTGCCGCCGGACAGCGCCTCCAGCGTGTCGGCGAACACCAGCGGGTTGTCGGAGACACCGTTCGCCTCGGTCAGCAGCACGTTCCACGCATGCTGCATCTGGTCGAGGCAGGCGCCCATCACCTGCGGCTGGCAGCGCAGGCAGTACGGGTCCTGCACCTTGTCGCAATCGAGGTGCGACTGGCGCAGCGCACTGCCGGCCAGCCAGCTGCGGAAACTCGCCGCCACCTTGCGCTGGCCCGGCTGGCCGCGCACCTGGTGGATGCGGTCGTCGAACGGCGTGTCCGCGCCCTTGGCCGCGTCGACCGTCATCGCGCCGATGCCGATCGCCGCGTCGAAGATGCGCTCGAGCCGCTGCACCGCGACCAGCGCGAGCGCGGTCGACGCCTGCGTGCCGTTCAACAGCGCGAGGCCTTCCTTCGGGCCGAGCACCAGCGGCTGCAGCCCGGCGTGCGCGAGCGCCTGCACGGCGCCGACACGCTGGCCGTCGACGAAGGCCTCGCCGACCCCGATCAGCACGCCGCTCAGGTGCGCGAGCGGCGCCAGGTCGCCCGACGCACCGACCGAGCCCTTCTCCGGCACCACCGGCAGCACGTCGGCGGCCAGCAGCGCGAGCAGCGCATCGATCACCTGCGGCCGCACGCCCGACACGCCATGCGCGAGGCTGGCCGCCTTCAGCAGCAGCATCAGCCGCACCACCGGCGCCGGCATCGGCTGGCCGATGCCGGCGCTGTGCGACAGCACCAGGTTCTTCTGCAGCTGGGCCAGCTGGTCGTCGGGGATGCGCGTCTGCGCCAGTTTGCCGAAGCCGGTGTTGATGCCGTAGACCGGTTCGTGGCGCGCCATCAGCGTGGCGACCGCCTGCACGCTGGCATCGATGCCGGCCCGGGCCGACGGCGCGATCGTGAAGCGGGCCCCGCCGGCGGCCGCATCGAGCAGCATCGCCTTGTCGAGCTGGCCGGGGGTGATCAGGTGCGCAGGCGTCGTCATGGGGGTCCTCGCAGGCCGCGGCGAGCGCCGCAAAGTGGTCTAGACAACTTTAGCACAGGGGTAAGATCGGCCCATGAAATCCGGCGACAAGACGCTGCCCTACGAAGCAGTCAAGCATTCGATCCGACACCGCATCGACGAGGGCGGCTGGCAGCCGGGCGTCAAGCTGCCGTCGGAGCGCGAACTGGTGCAGGAGTTCGGCTGCGCCCGCATGACGGTGCACCGCGCGCTGCGCGAGCTCGAGGACGAAGGGCTGATCGAGCGCCGCCAGGGCTCGGGCTCGTACGTGGCCGAGCTGCACCCGATCTCCAACCTGCTGCAGGTGCGCGACATCCACGACGAGATCGTCGAGCGCGGCCACCGCCACACGACGCGGGTGTGCGGTGTCGAGCGGGTGAAGGCGAGCGCCGGGATCGCGACCGCGATGCGCCTGCGCAAGGGCGCGGCGGTAATCCGCTGCCGGCTGGTGCACCTGGAGAACGGCGTGCCGATCCAGTACGAAGACCGGCATGTGAACCCGGCGCTCGCGCCCGACCTGCTGGCGCAGGACTTCACGCAGGTCACGCCGTCGCACGTGCTGTTCGAGCACGCGCCGCTGACCGAGGCCGAGCAGGTGGTCGAGGCGGTGCTCGCGACCGACGAGCAGGCGCGGCTGCTCGACGTGCCGCCCGGCAGCGCGCTGCTTCAGGTGTCGCGGCGCACGCTGTCGCAGGGCGTCGTCGCATCGGTCGCGCGGCTGGTGCATCCGGGCGGGCGCTATCGGTTGATCGGGTCTTTCTCCGCCGGCAAACCGTGATCGCCCGTCGATCCGGATGACAATCCGCGTTCGATCGTTTGTTCAAGAGACCCGCCATGCCCGCTCCCACCGCCCTGCCTGCTTCGCTGCCGCCCGCCCATGACCTGACCGATGCCGAGTTCGCCGAACTCGATGACCTGCTGGCGGCCACGCCCGAACCACTGCAGCCGGTCGACGCGGTGATGCTCGACGGCTTCCTGTGCGGCGTGCTGGTTCAGCCGGTGCTGCTGGAGCCGGCCACCTGGCTGCCTCATGTGTTCGATTTCGACGGCCAGCCGCTGCCCGACGACGTCGACGCCGCCTGGCTGGAGCGCACCCGCGCGCTGGTGCTGCGCCGCTATGCCGCGCTGAACCGCGCGATCGTCGAGGACGGCTGGTTCAACCCGCTGGTGCTGGAGTTCGACGACGAGCACCCGCCGGCCCCGCTGGCCGAAGGCGAGGTCGATCCGATGGAAGGGCTGGCCGAGGTGTCGCAGCCGCTGATGCCGTGGGTCGCCGGCTTCCAGCATGCGGCGATCTGCTTTCCCGACCTGATGGAGCTGCCGCAGGACGAGGTGATGACCTCGCTCGCGCGGCTGTACCGCCACCTGCCGGCCGAGACCGACGAGGAACGCGAGGTCGTCGCGACGCTCGACCGCGAGTACCCGCTGTCGACGCTGGACGACGCGATCGAGGAGATGGTCACGACCGTCGCCGAGCTGTCCGACCTGACGCGCGACGCGCGCTACAAGGTCGACACCGTGAAGCGCGAGACGCCGAAGGTCGGCCGCAACGACCCCTGCCCGTGCGGCAGCGGCAAGAAGTTCAAGCAATGTCACGGAGCCACTTGAACCGGTGAAGCTCCAGCTGCTGTCCGACCTCCACCAGGAGACCGAGAGCTTTGCCCCCGAGCCCGCACCCGACGCCGAACTGCTGGTGCTGGCGGGCGACATCGACAGCACCTGGAAGGCATTCGACGCCTTTCGCGGCTGGCCGGTGCCGATCATTTTCGTCGCCGGCAACCACGAATTCGACGGCCGCGAGCTGAACGATGCCTGGCCGGCGCTGCGCGCGCGCTGCGAATCGCTCGGCATCACGATGCTGGAGCGCGAGACCTGCGTGCGCAGCGGCGCCGACGGCCGGCGTATCCGCTTCGCCGGCACGGTGCGCTGGTGCGATTTCGACCTGTTCGGCGAAGCGCAGCGCGACAAGTCGATGCGCGCCGGCTCGTACTTCATGAAGGTGCAGCGCTCGACGCTGAACGGCGAGGTGTTCGCCGCGCCGCAGGTGCGCGACGAAGCGCTGGCCTGCCGCGCCTGGCTGGCCGACACGCTGGCCGCGCCGGACGATGCCGACGCGACGGTGGTCATCACGCACTTCGGCCCGAGCCTGCGCAGTGCCGACCCGCGCTACGGCAGCCAGGCCGGCACCGCGAGCTTCTGCAACGCCGACGACGACCTGCTGCCCGGCGCCGACCTGTGGATCCACGGGCATGTGCACTGCCGGCACGACTACACCGTGGCGCATGCCGGCGGCACGACGCGCGTCGTCTGCAACGCGCGCGGCCACACGAAGCGCGGCGAGAGCGCGGGCTACGACGCGCTGCGGGTGATCGCCGTTTGAGCGGAGGCTGCGCTCGGGATCGTGGAATCGGGGCGTCCCGTCTTGATGCCGAAGGCACTGAGCATTTTCAGAAAGACAGGGATTTGATATCCGCAGTGCCATGGCAATCGCGCATTCCTCCTCCCGGCCCGGCAGGCGCTTGAAAGGGTCCAGCACATTTTTTGGAGACAGAAGCCGTGCGTTCGACCGTGCCGTCTTGAAGTATTTCGAGCCGAACGCCTTCTTTCCAAAGTCGTATACCTTCTTGACTACCTCGACCACGCGGTTCCGTGCACTTGCATGAAATCCGCAAGCAGCAGCCGGCCGCAGTTCAACCCATCAAGCGGCTCACCGGCTGCGCGACGTGATGCGGCTCATCCACTGCAGCGGTGCCGGTGCGGTCGCGCCCGGCGAGAACGCGTCGAGCTCGCTGTCGCGCGGCGGCGACAGGCTCATGTCGAGCCCGAACGCGGTGCCGTAGTCGGCTGCCTCGGGTTCCACCTGGCGCGGCGCGCGTCGCGGGGCCAGCGATGCCAGCCAGGACCATCCGGATGCCAGGTTCATGATGCGGCTCCACGAGTGCTTGTGACATTCAGTGTCGGATGCCACCTGCTGTTGCTGAAGCTCGAAATGAAGCACGCGAACGGTGCAGTTCGCGCCGCCGTGGTTCAAGTCACATCCAGCACCGCGCACGCGCCGGCCAGCAGCGCGTCGCCGACCCGGTCGAGCAGCCCGACGCGCGCCGACGGCGCCGCGCCGTCCGGGCCGAGCTTCCATTGGTGCCAGAACAGTCGCACCGCCAGCCGGTCGTCCGGCCGCAGTGCGACGAGTGCACCGCTGTCGAGCAGCGGCCGCGCCTGCAGTTCCGGCACGACGCCGATGCCCCAGCCCATCGCCGCCGCCCGCACATAGGCCTCGGACGACGGCACGTAGCGCTCGCTGAGCCGCGGCTGGCGCACGCCGAAGGCCTTCGACACCCATTGCTGCTGCATGTCGTCCTTGCGGTTGAAGATCAGGAACGGCACCTGCGCGAAGTTCGCTCGCGTCAGCCCCTGCGGCAAGGCCTCGGCGATGAAGCCGGGGCTCGCGACCGCGGTGTAGTGCATCGCGCCCAGCGGCACGACGCGGCAGCCGCGCAGCGCCTCGCTGACGCTGGTCACGCAGCCGAGCACCGCGCCCTGGCGCAGCCAGTCGTGCGTGAAGTCCTGGTCGTCGACCACCAGCTCCAGCGACAGGCCTTCGTGCACCAGTGCATCGAGCGCCGGCAGCACCCAGGTCGCGAGGCTGTCGGCATTCACCGCGATCGGCAGGCGCTGGTCGAACGCCGGCGCCTCGCCCAGTTCCTGCGCCAGGTCGGCCCGCATCGCCTGCAGTTGCCGGGCGAAGCGCAGCAGCAGCTTGCCAGGCTCGGTCAGCCGCAGCGGGCGCGAGCGCACCACCAGCGGCTGGCCGACCTGCAGCTCCAGCGTGCGCAACCGCTGCGAGACGGCCGATTGCGTGATCGCCAGGCGCTGCGCCGCCCGTTCGAAGCTGGCGGCGTCGGCCAGCGCAGCCAGCGCATCGAGCGCGGCGGGGTCCAGGTCTTTCATAAGCCATGCTAATGCAAGCCGAGAAATATGAATCCTCCTTCATGGATTCATCGGGCTTGCCGACAATCCGACGGCCCGCTGTTGCCCACCAGAATCCGCACCGATGCCCATGCCCACCGATCTCTCCGCCGCATTCGCCCAAGGCTGGCTGATGACCGCCGGGCTGATCGTCGCGATCGGTGCGCAGAACGCGCTGGTGTTGCGCCAGGGGCTGGCGCGGGCCCATGTCGGGCCGGTGGTCGCGCTGTGCACCGCGTCCGACTGGCTGCTGATCCTGCTCGGCGTGTTCGGGCTCGGCGCCGCGGTGCAATCGATGCCGGTGCTGCTGCAGGTGCTGCGCTACGGTGGCGCGGCGTTTCTGTGCCTGTACGGCCTGCGCGCGGCGCGCCAGGCCTGGCGCGGCGCCGAAACCGGGCTGCAGGCCCGGGCCGGCGCCGGCAGCCTGGGCGCCACGGTGGCCAGCGTGCTGGCGATGACCTACCTGAACCCGCATGTCTACCTCGACACCGTGCTGCTGCTCGGCACGGTCGGTGCGCAGCAGCCGGGCGACGGCCGCTTCGCCTTCGCGGTCGGCGCGGGTCTTGCGTCGCTGATGTGGTTCGTGACGCTGGGCTATGGTGCCGCAGCGGCCTCGCGCTGGCTGCAGCGCCCGGCGGTGTGGCGGGCGATCGACGCCAGCGTCGCGGTGGTGATGTTCTGCGTGGCGGCCCAGCTGTTGTGGCGCCCGCTCTGACAGGGCCGAAGGAGCTTCAATGAAAGTCGTCGTGTTGGGTGCCGGGATCATCGGCGTGAGCACTGCCTGGTACCTGCTGGAGCAGGGCCACGAGGTCACCGTGGTCGACCGCCAGAGAGATGCAGCGCTGGAAACCAGCTTCGCCAATGGCGCACAGATCTCGGTCAGCTTCTGCGAGCCGTGGGCGAATGCCGGCGCGCCGCTGAAGGTGTTGAAGTGGCTGGCGCGCGACGACGCGCCGCTGCTGTTCCGCCCGAAGCTCGATCCGCACCAATGGCGCTGGGGCCTGAGTTTCCTGCTGCAGTGCAACGATGCGGCCTTCGAGCGCAACGTCGCGCAGCTGGTGGCGCTGGGCCGCTACAGCCACGAATCGCTGAAGGCGCTGGTCGCGCAGACCGGCATCCAGTACGACCGGCTGGAGCGCGGCATCCTGCACTTCTTCTCGACGCAGCAGGAATTCGACGAAGGCGCGGCCGGCGCCGAGCTGATGCGCCACCATGGCGTCGACCGCCGGGTGCTGTCGCGCGACGAGGTGCTGAAGGTCGAGCCGGCGCTGCGGGGTTTCGCGAACGGCATCGCCGGCGGCACCTTCACGCCGAGCGATGAATCGGGCGACGCGCGGGTCTTCACGCAGCAGTTGGCGCTGCGCTGCCAGCAGCGCGGCGCGACCTTCCTGTACGAGCACGACATCGCCGGCATCGAAGCGGCCGGCGGTGCTGTGCGATCGGTGCAGCTGCGCTCGCTGCAGACCGGCGAACGCCGCACGCTGACCGCCGACAGCTTCGTCGCCGCGATGGGCAGCTTCACCGCGCCGCTGCTGCGGCCGCTGGGCATTTACCTGAACATCTACCCGGCCAAGGGCTACTCGGCAACGCTGGCGCTGAAGCGCCCGCAGGACGCGAGCGTGGTCAGCATGATCGACGACGCCCGCAAGATCGCGATCAGCCGGCTCGGTGACACGATCCGCATCGCCGGCACCGCCGAGATGGCCGGCTACGACACCGGCCTGGACAGCGCGACCTCGCGCGTGCGCTGCCAGGCGCTGATCGAGCGCTACGAAGAACTGTTCCCCGGCGTGGCCGACACCAGCGTGCCGAATTTCTGGACCGGCCTGCGGCCGAGCACGCCGACCAACGTGCCGTACATCGGGCGCAGCAAGCTCGCCAACCTGTGGATCAACGCCGGCCACGGCACGCTCGGCTGGACGCACGGTGCCGGCTCGGGCCGCGCGCTCGCCGAGCTGATGAGCGGCGTGCGGCCGGCGCTGGATTTCGGGTTCTGCGGCGAGGTGCCGGCCGGCAGCGCCACGCGGATGGTGGCGGCCTGAGGAGGCCGCTCCCATCCGGGAGCGTCCGTCGACTCCTTACCAGCTGCCGGCAACGAACTTGTTGCCCGCCGCCTTGTAGCGCTCGATCGCCTTCTTCAGCTCGACCGTCTCGTCGCAACCAGCGCCGCACACCTTGTTCAGCGACGCGAGGCGCTGCTCGGCAGTCGGCAGGTCGCCCTTCATCAGCGCCAGCTCGCCGGAATACTCCAGCGTGCCCTTGTGCTTCGGGTCGATGCGCAGCGCGTCGTTGTAGAACTTCTCCGAGCCGGCCAGGTCGGGCGTCTTCGCCTTGCGCAGGCTGTAGCCCATCAGGTTGTTCCAGTCGGCGCTGCCGGTGTCGTTGACCTTCTTCAGCTCGTCGATCGCGCCGCTCCAGTTCTTCGCAGCGATCTGCGCGCGCGCGGCGCCCAGCTTGTCGGCGGCCGCGGCGGCCGGCGTCGGAGCCGGCGGCGCGCTGTCGGCGGCAAAGGCGCTGCCCAGGGCCAGCGCGAGGGTCGAAAGGGTCAGCAGGCGGGCGAATGTCGTGTTCATGATCGTCAGGTCCTTTGAGCGGTGGGTTGGCAGACACCATCGTCGATGTCTTGCGGGCACTTACGGGTCGGGACGCGCCGGCGGACGCATCCGCGATTGAAAGAAATTGCTACCAGAGCTTCACGCACGGCCCGATCAGCACGAACGGTGCCGACGGGGCCGCACCGGCCTGTGCCGGCGCCGCCTCCAGGCTGACCGCCAAGCGTGTCACGTTGAAGAACAGCGTCTCGGAGCTGTCGGCGAGCGCCACCACGCCGCTGCCGTGGTCGGGCACGACGCCGACCGGGAACGGTGCGCTGCCGTCGCGCGGCAGCGCCCACAGCTGCGCGACGCGGCCGGCCGGCACCGCGACTGGCTGCAGCAGCTTCACGCTGAGTTGCCGGCCATGGCGCAGCGAACTCGCGAGCACCGCCGGGCGCCCTTCGGCATCGCTGAGCAGGCCGACATAGCTTTGCGGCAACGCCTCGGACGGCGGCTGCAGGCCGATCAGCCCCGGCTGCAGCCGCAGCACCGCGAGGCACAGCAGCACGCCGGTCAGCGCCCCGCCGAGCGAACGCGCCGACAGCAGGCCGGCGAGCCATGCGCCGAAGCCGCCCGCCTTCACCGCGCTTTGCGATGCCACCGGGAACAGCCGGCGTTCGAGCTGCTGCCACGTGGCCTCGCGCGGCTGCAGCGGCGGCACGGCGGCCGCGAGCACCGAGAAGCGCTGCTGCCACGCGCCGACCGCGAGCGAGGCCGCAGGGCTGGTCGCCAGCACGCGCTCGAAGCGGCGCCGCGCGCCGCCGGTCAGCGTGCCCAGCACGTACTCGCGCGCCAGCCGGTCCAGGCGCTCGGGCTGCAGGTAGTTCATGCACCCACCCCCGCGGCGCCGAGGCAATCCTTCAGCTTGTCGAGTCCGCGTCGCACCCAGGCCTTCGCGGTGCCGACCGGCGCGTTCAGCGCCAGCGCGATGTCGGTGTGCACCATGCCGCGGTAGTACGCGAGCGCCAGCGCCTGCCGCTGCGAGGCGTTCAGCGCCGCCATGCAGCCGTCGATGCGGGCCTTCGTCAGCCCGTCGTCCAGCAGCCGCTGCGGCTCCAGCGCCGGGTCGCCGGCCACCGCCATCGCCTCGTCGTCGAGCGCGATGGTCGAGGCGCGTTCGGTCTTGCCGGAGCGCAATGCATCGATCGCCTTGTTGCGCACGATGTTGATCAGCCAGGTCATCGGCGCCGCCACATCCGGCCGGTAGCCGGCGGCGTTGTGCCAGACGTTGATGAACGCCTCCTGCAGCACGTCTTCGGCGCGGTCGCGGTCGTTCAGCACGCGGTACGCGACGCCCAGCAGGTGCGCGCAGGTGGCGCGGTACAGCGGCTCGAAGGCCGCGCGCTCGCGCAGCGCGATGCGGGCCAGCAGCGCGGACAGGTCGGAGGGCGGGGCGCTCGTCGGGTTCATCGCGCGGCAGTGTGCCCTACAATCCGCGCCCCCCATCCGTTGCGACCCCGCCGCCATGATGTATTGCGCCATCGATTTCGGCACGTCCAACTCGGCCATCGCGATTCCCGATGGATCGCCCTCCGACGCCGGCGGCGCGATGCGCCTGGTCGAGTTGGAGCCCGGCCAGCGCACGATGCCCACCGCCGTCTTCTATTTCGTCGACGGCGCCGAGACCAACGGCCCGCCGCGTGCGTTCGGCCGTGCGGCGCTGGCCGCCTACGTCGACGGGCTCGACGGCCGGCTGATGCGCTCGATGAAGAGCATCCTCGGCAGCAGCCTGGCCGACCAGACCACCGACGTCGGCGGCGGGCGCGGCGTCAAGTACCTGGACATCATCGCCGGCTACCTGAAGCACCTGAAGACGCTGGCCGAGACCGAGGCGCAGTCGCCGATCCACCGTGCGGTGCTGGGACGGCCGGTGTTCTTCGTCGACGACGATCCGGTGCGCGACGCGCAGGCGCAGGCCACGCTCGCCTCCGCCGCCGCGATGGTCGGCTTCGACGAGGTGCACTTCCAGTACGAGCCGATCGCCGCGGCCTTCGACTTCGAGAGCGGCATCGACCGCGAGCAACTGGTGCTGGTGGCCGACATCGGCGGCGGCACCTCGGACTTCTCGCTGGTGCGCGTCGGCCCCGAGCGCGCGCCGCGGCTGGAACGCAAGGACGACATCCTCGCCAACCACGGCGTTCACATCGCCGGCACCGACTTCGACCGCCGCGTCGAGCTCGCCAGCATCCTGCGCGAGTTCGGCTACGGCGCGCTCGGGCCCAGCGTGGCCGGCGCGCCGGCGCGCGAGGTGCCGACCGGCGTCTACTTCGACCTCGCGACCTGGCACCTGATCAACTCGGTCTACAGCCCGCAGCGGGTCGCCGAGCTGCGCAGCATGCGCGGCTTCTACGGCAACCCGCTGCACCACCAGCGGCTGATGACGGTGGTGACCGAGCGGCTCGGCCACGAGCTGGCGTCGCGCGCCGAGGCCGCGAAGATCAGCGTCGCCGAGGGCGGCGACACCACCATCGACCTGTCGCACGTCGAGCGCCGGCTGGAGGTGTTGCTGACCGAGCGCGAGGCGGTGCAGGCGATCGAGGGCGACATCGCGCGCATCGTCGGCGCGGCGCGCGAGACCGTGCGGCAGGCCGGGCTGCGGCCGGAGCAGGTCGACGCGCTGTACTTCACCGGCGGCTCGACCGGGCTGCGGCTGCTGGCGCAGCAGATCGCCGCGGAGTTCCCGCAGGCGCGCGCGGTGCGCGGCGACCGGTTCGCGAGCGTCGCGACCGGGCTCGGGCTGCACGCGAAGCGCTGGTTCGAACGGGCCTGACCCGACGGCGCTAACGCCGCGGGCGGTGCGACGACCGGGGCGCCTGCGGCTGCGGCGGCAGCGGCCGCCCGACATCGGCCAGCAGCAGCGTCGCGCGCACCAGCCCTTCGACCGCCTCGCTCAGGTCGGCCGGCGGCTCCAGCGATTCGATCTCTTCGAGCAGCTCGTCGGCGTCTTCCAGATCGTCGGGGTCGAGGTGGCGGTACAGCAGCGCGAGCGGCTCGGTCAGCGCCTGCGCGTCGCCGTTCATCAGCTCCGGAAAGGCCTCCATCGCCGTCGCGAAGCCGGCCACCCACGGCAGCACCGCCTCGATGCTCGCGTCGTCTTCGTCGGACCCGTCGTCCAGCTCGAACACCCACGGGTCGAACCACTGGCGGCGTGCGATCGCATCGTTCAGCTCGGCATGGCGGCGTTGCGCCAGCTCGTGCAGCCGGCGGGCGTCGAAGTGGGCCGGCAGCGGGCGCCCGTCGACATCGGTCAGCAGCGGCAGCCAGCGCTGCGCCGGCACCCGCACCGGCTGCACCAGCACGCCGCACAGGAAGCCGTCGACCATGCTGGCGTCCAGCGGATCGAGCGGCGCCGGCACCGCATCGAGGCGGGCCTGCAGTTCGTCGATCTCGGATTCGCTCAACGGAGCGACAGGCGCGTGCGTGCGCGCGGGCGGACGGCGATGGGAGGGCGGGTGCATCGGCGGATTGTCGCGCTGCGCGGTGTGAACGCCACGCCACAGCTTCATTCGCGATGCGAACGCACGAAAACGCATGCGAACTTTTACGGTCACTTCGGTCACTTGCGATGGGCACCGCTGCACCCGCCATTGAAGTGCGGGAACCGCGCCAACCCGCGCCAATGCTGGCTTTGCGGCGCATGGCGGCAGGTCGACCGAGCACCCCGTGCCACAA
Organism: Rhizobacter sp. SG703; assembly: GCF_012275445.1. Lineage (GTDB taxonomy): Bacteria > Pseudomonadota > Gammaproteobacteria > Burkholderiales > Burkholderiaceae_C > Rhizobacter. Next base: position 52,123 of record NZ_JAAZQK010000010.1, read on the forward strand.
GTGCCGTGAAAACGTTTCCCCCGTATTGGGGATGGCCCAAACGATTTCGTGCCCTCTATAGTGGCCCCAGGCTGTCACCTGACGCAACGATCCCAACGACGTCCTCTCTCTTGAGGACTTCCAGCCCACCCTTCACAGGGTGGGCTTTTTTTTGGGTGGATGTCCCACCCCCGAGGCGCTGGCGCGCCTCCCCCTCAAGGGGGCGCCGCCAGCGGCCCGGCAAAGCCGGTTCCGCGGCGTCCGCTGCGCTGTCGCCAGCTTCGCTCGCTCTTACGTGAGGATGATCTGCGTGCAGCGGAACAGCGCCATCTTCTTGCCCTGCGGGCTGAAGACGGTGGCGGACCAGACCTGGGTCGAGCGGCCGAGATGGTCGGCACGCGCCTCGCAGCGGATGAGCCCGTCCTTCGCGGTGCTGAAGAAGTTGCTCTTCAGCTCGATCGTCGTGAAGTTCTTGCCGCCTTCGGGCAGGTGGGCGATGGTCGCGTAGCCGGCGCTGGTGTCGGCCAGCATGATCACGCTGGCCGCGTGCAGGAAGCCGTTCGGCGCCAGCATCCACGGCTGCACCTGCATCTGCGAATCGAGGTGGCCTTCGGCGAGCGCGGTGATCCGCACGCCGAAACGGTCGGGCGCGAAACCCGCCTGGCGTTCGTGGAATCCTTCGATGGTGATGTCAGCGCGCAGCATGGTGTCCCTCCGGTGATGCAGAGGGCAACTGTAGCGAGACCTCGCCGAAGCCGCCCGCCAGCGCCGCGCGCAGGTGCGCGACCAGTGCCTGCACCGCCTTCGGCGTGCTCGCGCTCCACGGCCGCATCGCGTAGACCGCATCGCCGAAGAAGCCGACCGGGCGCCACTGCGGCAGCACCTCGCGCAGCCTGCCGGCGCGCAGCGCCGCTGCCGCGCTGAAATCCGGCACCAGCGCGATGCCCAGGCCGGCCAGCGCCGCATCGCGCAGCACCTCGCTGTTGCCGGCCCGCAGCGGCCCCTGCGCGACGACGCTCAGCCGCTGCGGCTCGGCTTCATCCCCGTGCGCGCTGCGCTCGAACTGCCACACCGCCGGGCCCGGCCGCAGGTAGGTCAGGCAGGCGTGGCCGGCCAGGTCGGCCGGCGTCTTCGGCGTGCCCTGCCGCTTCAGATACGCGCGGGTCGCCACCAGCAGCGCGCGCGACGCGCAGAGCTTCCAGGCCACATGGTTCTCCGGCGGCGCGCTGGTGTGGCGCACCGCCAGGTCGAAGCCTTCGTGCGCCAGCGTGACCAAGCGGTCCGACAGGTCGAGCTCGACGCGGATGTCCGGGTGCGCACGCACGAAGGCCTCGAGGTGCGGCGCGACATGCTGCCGCCCGAGCGCGACCGGCGCGGTGATGCGCACCAGCCCGCGCGGCTGCGCCGCCTGGTCGCGCGCCTCGACGACGCTGCGCGCGATCAGCTCGAAGGCCTCGCCGGTCTGCTCGACCAGCCGGCGCCCGGCATCGGTCAGCCGCACCGAACGGGTGGTGCGCTGCACCAGCGGCTGGCCGACCGCGCGCTCCAGCTCGGTGATGCGCTGGCTGACCGCCGCCTTCGACAGCCCGAGCCGCTGAGCCACCTGCGTGAAGCTGGCCAGCTGGCCCAGCAGCGTCAGCGTGTGCACCTGCGGCCAGAGCAGGTCGATGCGTTGATCGGTGGTCGTCATTGTTCAGATTATCGAACAATGAAGTCACCGTGATGACATTGGCAAGCAGCGGCTCGACTCCTAGACTGGATTCGCATCCCCACCGTTTCAGGAGACCACGCCATGGGCGCCCACGATCCGTTCACCGCCACCGCCGAGGTCGGCCACTTCATCCAGGGCGCGCCGATCGCGAGCCGCAGCGGGCGCCGCCAGGCGGTCTACAACCCGGCGACCGGCGCGGTCGCGCGCCAGGTGGCGCTCGGCAGCGTCGAGGACGTGAATGCCGCGGTGGCGTCGGCACAGGCCGCGTTCGACGGCTGGGCGCAGACGCCGCCGATCCGCCGCGCACGCGTGATGTTCAAGTTCCTGGAATTGATGAACCGGCACCGCGACACGCTGGCCGCGATGATCACCGCCGAGCACGGCAAGGTGTTCACCGACGCGCAGGGCGAGGTCTCGCGCGGCATCGACATCGTCGAGTTCGCCTGTGGCATCCCGCAGCTGCTGAAGGGCGACTTCACCGACCAGGTGTCGACCGGCATCGACAACTGGACATTGCGCCAGCCGCTGGGCGTGGTGGCCGGCATCACGCCGTTCAACTTCCCGTGCATGGTGCCCTGCTGGATGTTCCCGGTGGCCATTGCCGCCGGCAACAGCTTCATCCTGAAGCCGAGCGAGCGCGACCCGTCGGCGTCGCTGTTCATGGCCGAGCTGCTGAAAGAGGCCGGGCTGCCCGACGGCGTGTTCAACGTCGTGCAGGGCGACAAGGTGGTGGTCGACGCGCTGCTGGTGCATCCCGACGTGAAGGCCGTCAGCTTCGTCGGCTCGACGCCGATCGCGCAGTACATCTACGAGACCGGCGCGCACCACGGCAAGCGGGTGCAGGCGCTGGGCGGCGCGAAGAACCACATGGTGGTGATGCCCGATGCCGACCTCGACCAGGCGGTCGATGCGCTGATCGGCGCCGGCTACGGCTCGGCCGGCGAGCGCTGCATGGCGATCAGCGTCGCGGTGGTGGTGGGCGACATCGCCGACCGGCTGGTCGACGCGGTGGCCGCGCGCGCGAAGACGCTGAAGGTGAAGAACGGCATGGAGCCCGATGCCGAGATGGGCCCGATCGTCACCGCGCAGGCGCTCGAGCGCATCGGCGGCTACATCGACATCGGCGTTCAGGAAGGCGCGAAGCTCGTCGTCGACGGCCGCGGGCTGCGGGTGCCGGGACACGACGGCGGGTTCTGGATCGGCGGCACGCTGTTCGACCACGTGACGCCGCAGATGCGCATCTACCGCGAGGAGATCTTCGGCCCGGTGCTGGCGGTCGTGCGGGTGCCTGATTTCGCGGCGGCGCTCGACCTCGTCAACGCGCACGAGTTCGGCAACGGTGTCGCCTGCTTCACCAGCGACGGCAACGTCGCGCGCGAGTTCGCGCGGCGCGTGCAGGTCGGCATGGTCGGCATCAACGTGCCGATTCCGGTGCCGATGGCCTGGCACGGCTTCGGCGGTTGGAAGAAGAGCTTGTTCGGCGACATGCACGCCTACGGCGAAGAGGGCGTTCGCTTCTACACGAAGCAGAAGAGCGTGATGCAGCGCTGGCCGTCGAGCATCGCGCGCGGCGCGGAGTTCGTGATGCCGACGGCCAAATGAGCGCCTGCCGCTACTTGAGCTGCTGGACCCAGAAGGTCGCGGTGGGCACGGTCGGGGCGGAGAAGTAGTCCACCTTCAGCTCGGTGATCTTGTCGAGGGTGTCGAGCCCCGCGATGACCTTGCCGAACACCGCGTAGCCGTTCTGGTCGCAGTTGGCACCGGTCGGGTGGATGTCCAGGCAGGCATGGTTGTCGGCGACGTTGAAGAAGAACTCGCTGGTGGCGGTGGTCGTGTTGACGTCGCTGGTGCGGGCCATCGCGATCGTGCCGCGCACGTTGCTCAGGCCCTTGTCGCTCTCGAGCGCGATCGGGGCGTAGGTCGCGATGTGCTTCCAGTTGCCGTCGTAGCCACCGCCCTGCACGACGAAGCCCTTGACGACGCGGTGCAGCAGCGTGTTGTCGTAGCGCTTGGCCGCCGCGTATTGCAGGAAGTTCGCGACGGTGATCGGCGCCTTGTCGGCATACAGCTCCAGCACGATCTCGCCATGCGTGGTGAGCATGCAGACGGTGTTGGTGGCCGTGCTGGCGGCGGCGGCGGCCTTGCCGGCATCGCTGCATGTGGTCGCGGGCGCGGCCGGGATCGAGACCGGCGCCGGGGGGAAGCTGGGGGCCGGCGGATAAGACGGGCCGTCGCTGCCGCCCCCTCCGCCGCAGGCGGTCAGGGCAACCATCGCGAACAACGGAATCAGGCGTGAAGTCGACATGGGCTGGAACGGAACGGGCCGCAGATTGGACGAAGCCGGCATTGTCGGCGACTTCGCCGCCTGCCGCCGCGCCTCACAGCTTCTCGGTTTCCCCGCTCTTCGGCTGCCATTTCATCAGCCGCCGCTCGCCCCAGCCGACCGCGGCGTCCAGCAGCAGCGCGAAGGCCGTCAGCACCAGGATGCCGGCCATCACGGTGTTGATGTCGAACGAGCCCTCGGCCTGCAGGATCAGGTAGCCGACGCCCTCGGCCGAGCCGAGGTATTCGCCGACCACCGCGCCGACGAAGGCCAGCCCGACGCTGGTGTGCAACGAACTGAACACCCAGCTGGTCGCGCTCGGCAGGTACACATGCCGCAGCAGCTGGCGCCGGCTCGCGCCCAGCATGCGCGCGTTCGCGAGCACCACCGGGCTCACCTCCTTCACGCCCTGGTAGACGTTGAAGAACACGATGAAGAACACCAGCGTGATGCCCAGCGCCACCTTGCTCGCGACACCGAGCCCGAACCACACCGCGAAGATCGGCGCGAGGATCACCCGCGGCATCGAGTTCAGCGCCTTGATGTACGGCTCGCAGATCGCCGCCGCCATCGGGCTCAGCGCGAGCCACAGCCCGCAGCCCAGCCCCATCGCGGTGCCGATGCCGAACGCCAGCACCGTCTCCTGCAGCGTGATCCACAGGTGGTGGTAGATGTCGGCATTGGTCACGAACCAGGCCCACACGCGGCCGAAGATCTTCAGCGGCTCGCCGAAGAAGAACGCCGCCTGCCGGTCGTTGTCGAACAGGAACGGGCGCACCAGCCCGGGCGCGGTCAGCACATGCCAGAGCACGAAGATCGCGACCAGCAGGCCGAGCTGCCAGGCGCGCAGGTTGCCGGGACGCGGCTTGATGAAGTTCCACATGGTCGTCAGCCGCCGCAGGGCCGCCCCAAGGCGGCTGAACGCCCCCTCGGGGGGCAGGAACGAAGAGACGTGGGGGTCATCGTCATCAGGCCGCGAGTTGCTGCTGGTAACCCTTGACGACCTCGTCGCGCAGCACCGACCAGATCGCCTGGTGCAGCTCGACGAAGCGCGGCGTCGCCCGCACCTCGGCCACGTCGCGCGGGCGCTCGAGGTCGATGCGGAATTCGCCGATCGGGTGCGAGCCCGGCCCGGCGCTCAGGCAGACCACGCGGTCGCTCATCGCGATCGCCTCGTCGAGGTCGTGCGTGATGAACAGCACCGCCTTCTTCTTCGCGGCCCACAGCGCCAGAACCTCGTTCTCCATCAGCTGGCGGGTCTGGATGTCGAGCGCCGAGAACGGCTCGTCCATCAGGATGATGTCGGGATCGAGCGCCAGCGTCTGCGCCAGGCTCACGCGCTTGCGCATGCCGCCCGACAGCTGGTGCGGATAGCGGTCGCCGAAGCCGCCGAGGCCGACGCGGCGCAGCCAGTCGCCGGCCTGCGCCTTCGCATCGGCGACGCCGCGGAACTCCAGCCCGGCCATCACGTTGCCGAGCGCGGTGCGCCATGGCATCAGGCTCTCGGCCTGGAACAGGTAGCCGGCCCTCTTGTTCAACCCGGTCAGCGGGCTTCCGAAGACATGGACCGTGCCGCTGCTCGGCGTCAGCAGCCCGGCCGCCATGTTCAGCAGCGTGCTCTTGCCGCAGCCGGTCGGCCCGACCACCGAGACGAACTCGCCGGTGCCGACGGTCATCACGACATCGCGCACCGCGGTGTAGCGCTGGCCCGGGTCGTCGCGCGAGATGAAGGTGCAGCTGACGCCGTCGAACTGCAAAGCAGCGGTCATGACAACCCCTCGCTCGATGGGTACATCGATCGATCCCCCGAGGGGATGCGGACCGGCTTGGGAGCGGCCCGGCGCTCGGTCCGCCGTCATGCTTTCGGGTACTTCGCGTTGGCCTTCTTGACGAACTCGTTCGTGTAGACGGCCGACAGGTCCAGCTTCGCCGCGGCGATCTCGGGGTCGACGCTCGCGAGCGCGCGCCGCGCGGTCTCGGGGCCGGCCTCGGGCATCAGCCCGTCGACCGACAGCGCGCCCTTCGCGGCCAGGAAGGCGTCGATGTAGACCGCGCGGTCGCCGAGCAGGTAGCTTTCCGGCACCGCCTTGATGATCTCGCCCGGGCCTGCTGCCTGGATCCACTTGTCGGCGCGCACCAGCGCGTTCGCGAGCGCCTGCGTCGCCAGCGGGTTCTTGTCGATGAAGGTCTGCGGCGCGTACAGGCAGCCGGCCGGCATCGGCCCGCCGAACACCTTGTCGGCCTCGGCGACGATGCGGGTGTCGGAGACGATCTTCAGGTCGCCGCTGCGTTGCAGCAGCGTGATCACCGGGTCGAGGTTGCTCATCGCGTCGATCTGGCCGGAGCGCATCGCCGCGACCGCGCCGCTGCCGGCGCCCACGCCGATGATCGACACGTCGCTCGGCTTCAGCCCGGCCTTCGCGAGCACGAAGTTCGCGAGCACGTTGGTCGACGAACCCGGTGCGGTGACGCCGATCTTCTTCCCCTTCAGGTCGGCGATGCCCTTGAAGGCCGGCATCGTCTTCGGGTTGACGCCCAGCACGATCTGCGGCGCCCGGCCCTGCAGCGCGAACGCGCGCATGCGCTGGCCCTTGACCTGCATGGTCAGCGTGTGCTCGAACGCGCCCGACACCACGTCGGCGCTGCCGCCGACCACCGCCTGCAGCGCGCGCGAACCGCCTGCGAAGTCGACGATCGTCACCTCGAGCCCCTCGGCCTTGAAGTAGCCGAGGCTCTCGGCGATCGTCAGCGGCAGGTAGTACAGCAGGTTCTTGCCGCCGACCGCGACCGTCAGCTTCGGCTTGTCGAGCGCCTGCGCATGCAGCAGGGCGGGAAAGGCGGCCACCGCGCCGGCGGCGGCGCTGCGCAGGAGGATGTCACGACGTTGCATGGTGCGAATCCGGATCCGAGGAACCGCCGACTTTAGCCCCCGATGCCTATCCGGCCTGTGAGGGTTGCTGCGTAGGCGCCGCCGCGTCACGAAGTCACGTTCGCGCGGGAGACCCCGACTCAAGCGAGCGATGGCGGCGCCGAAGACGGGTCACCACGGGCCGCCGGGAATCGCTTCCGGGACGGCACCGTGCGTTCTTGCCATCTTGCCGGTCGCGAAGGAGCGCCATGAACCTCGGATCCCACCGTTTCGCCCTCTCCGTTCTGGCCGTGCTCGCGCTGGCCGCCTGCGGCGGCTCGCCGTCGTCGCAGAACGCCGCCCCGGTGGCCACCGTGCCGACGACGCAACTCAGCGGCTCGGTCGCGGTCGGCGCGCCGATCACCGGCGGCACGCTGCGCATCCTGGACGCCGACGGCGTGCTGGTCGCGCACGACATCGCGGTCGGCGCCGACGGCAGCTTCACGGTGCCCACGCTCACGGGCAAGGCGCCGTTCCGCATCGAGGCCTGCGGCTATGCCGGCGCGAACTACCAATGCCTGTACTCGGTCGCGCAAGGCCCCGGCACCGCGCAGGTGACGCCGCTGACCAGCGCCACCGTGCTGCTGGCGGCCGGCCAGTCGCCGGCCGACCTGATGGCGGGCAGCAGCAGCGTGCTCGACGCGAGCGCCGTCGCCGGCGCGCAGGCGCAGTTGCGGGCCGGCCTGTCGGGCGTGCTGAGCGGCAACGTCGCGGGCGATTTCGACTTCATCACCGGCGCGCTGTCGGCCGGCTCGCGCAGCGGCTACGACAAGGTGCTCGACGCCGTCGGCGTGACCACCGGCGTCGACGACAAGGCCTTCGTGCAGATCACGCCGCGCCTGGGCAGCGGCAACCTGTACCTCGAGCAGGGCTCGACGGTCGGCGCCGTGACCGTGGCCAACGGCGCCGGCGAGCTGTCGCTCGGCGGGCTGGAGACACTGTTCGCCAACATGACGCAAGCGATGGCCAGCGCGGGCGCGTGCAGCAGCGGCCTCGCGTCGCAGCTCGCCAGCGGCGCGCGCATGAGCACCGACGACGGCGCGCCGCTGAGCGGCGCGGGCGCGGTCGCCGCCGGCCTGTGCGGGATGTTCGCGTCGCAGGACATGTTCGGCTCGCGGCTGCTGAGCCCGACGCTCGGCCGCTGCGACCTCGACGGCGCGCAGCCGGTGTGCCGCGTCAGCTTCGTGCTGCAGGACCGGGACGGCGGGGTGCAGCCGGTGGGCAGCGGCATGGGCGTCACGCGCGAGGGCGGCGCATGGAAGTTCCTCGGCGATGTCGACCCGGTGCAACTGCATGCCTCGGCGAAGGCGCAGCGCGACGTGCGCATCGACGGCGACACGCCGGTGGCCAGCTACTCGCGGGCGATCGCGTTCGACATCCAGGCCGTCAGCGGCCTGCAGTGCGCGCAGGTGGTGCAGCGCAACGCCGACCAGGCGCTCGTGACCATCGCGTACTACAAGCGTTTCGGTGCGGGCGTGCCGCGGCTGTCGCTGTGGCAGCAGAACGGGTTCAGCAACGAGCGCAGCCTGGATCCGGCGATCGGCGCGTTGCGCAGTGCCGACGACACCTGGGTCGCGCTGCCGGATGGCGATGCCGGCGACGTGGTCGTGCGCAACTTCTTCCGCGGCGGCCGCACCGTCACCGTCAACACCTTCAGCGACGATGCCTGCAGCGCGCCGTTCGCGGTCTCGGGGCGCAGCAGCTTCGAGGTCGACGTCGAAGGCGTGCCGCCGGTCTGGGCCGCGATGCCGAGCCTGCCGTGGACCGACCTGACGGGCACCGGCCGGCAGGCCCTGCTCGACCTCGCGCTCGACGCGAATGCCGGCACCACGCTGAACCTGGCGTGGACCTTCGCCCACGGCACGCTCGGGCTCGACAGCGGTTCGATCTGCAGCGACCGCTCGCAATGCGGCCAGGGCGGCAGCGGCCGCATCGCCGACTTCCGGCTGCGGCCGGGTGCCACCTCGGCAGCCATCGCGGTCGCCAACGGCGGCAGCGCGCTGGCGGCGACGGGCTACAAGATGCTCGCGCTGTACGGCCGCACCGGCGACGGGCTGGACCTGCAGAGCAACGCGATCGCGTGCACGCCAGGGACTGTCGAGTGCCATTGAACGGGTAACCCGGATTCGCATCCGGGCTACGGGGGCCGGCCCGTAGAATGATTTCGATGAGATCGCCCCGAACCGGTTTTCCCGGATTGATTCAAGCCCTGGCGCTGGTGCTGTGCTCGGCGGTCCTCGCGCCCGCCACGGCACAGACGGCCCCCGCCAAGGCTGCTCCCCCCGACCCGCCGGCGTCCGCACCGGTGTCGCTGTCGGCCCGCAAGGTCTACGAGCAGGCCCGCTCGCAGCTGGTGCAGATCCGCACCGTGCTGAAGGGCCAGGCGAGCCAGACCTCGGTCGGCTCCGGCTTCATGGTGTCCGCGCAGGGGCACATGATCACCAACTTCCACGTCGTCGCCGAGGCTGCATTGCAGCCCGAGCGCCACGACCTGGTGTCGGTCACCGCCGACGGCCGCGAGGCACCGGTCCGGATCCTGATGCTCGACGTGCTGCACGACCTGGCGCTGCTGAAGCTGTCCGATCCGAAGGCCGCCGCGACCTTCGATGCGCTGCCGTTCCGGCCCGAGGCGCAGAAGCTCGCACAGGGCGAGCGCATGTACTCGCTCGGCAACCCGCTGGACGTCGGCTTCGCGGTGATCGAAGGCAACTACAACGGGCTCGTCGAGCGCTCGTTCTACCCGCAGATCTTCTTCGCCGGCTCGCTGAGCGGCGGCATGAGCGGCGGCCCCGCGCTCGACCAGGAGGGCCGCGTGATCGGCGTCAACGTCGCGCGGCGCGTGGACGGCGAGCAGGTCAGCTTCCTGGTGCCGGGCGCGTTCGCGAGCGCGCTGCTGGCACGCGGGCGCGACGCCGCGCCGCTCGCGCTGCCGGCCTGGCCGGTGCTGACCGAACAGATGATGGGGCACCAGCAGCTGCTGACCGACCGCTTCATCGCGCAGGGCTGGAAACTCGCGACGCACCCGCGCTACCAGGTGCCGGTGCCGCCCGACCGCTTCATGCGCTGCTGGGGCAGCAGCGAGCCGTCGCGCACCGGCGGGCTCGATTTCGAGCGCTCCGATTGCGTGATGGACACCCGCATCTTCATGGGCGAGTTCACCACCGGCGCGATCTCGGTGCGCCACGAAAGCTACGACGGTCGCAAGCTCGGCACGCTGCGCTTCTCGGCGCGCTATGCGCAGAGCTTCCGCAACGAGCACTTCGACCGCCGCCGCCCCGACCAGCAGACGCGCCCGCAGTGCCACGAAGATTTCATCGACCGCGACGGCCTGCCGCTGCGCGCGGTGGTCTGCCTGCGCGCCTACAAGAAGCTGCCGAAGCTGTACGACGTCTCGGTGCTCGTCGCGACGCTCGACGAGCCGAAGTCCGGCGTGCAGGGCCGCTTCGACGCGCAGGCCGTCAGCTACCCGAACGCGATGAAACTCGCGCAGCATTACCTGGAGGCCTACGCATGGGTGCGGTCGCGCTGATCGAAGTGCTGGAGCGCGACGGCACGCCGCGCCACGGCGTGGCGGTGCCGCAGTGGCCGCTGCGGGTCGGGCGCGCGCTCGACAACGACCTGGTGCTCGACGACCCGCACGTCGCGCCGTACCACCTGGTGATCGACCGCGACGAAACCGGCGCGTTCGTGCAGGTGGGCGAGACGATCAACGGCGCGCTGCTCGGCACGCAGCAGGTGGGCGCGGGCGCGCGCGGTGCGGTCGGCGATGCGCCGCTCGCGATCACGATCGGCCGCGTGCACCTGCGGCTGCGGCTGGCCGAGCACGCGCTCGCGCCCGAGCTCCGGCTGGACCCGACGCGTTCGCTGGCGCAAGGCCTGCCGCTGCTCGCGCTGCTGGTGCTGCTGGTCGGCGCGATGGAGGTGTTCAACACCTACCTCGACACCGACCCCGACGGCTTCGTGCGCGCGCTCGGCAGCGGCGCCATCTCGGCCCTGGTCGGCCTGCTCGGCTGGTGCGGCGTGTGGACGCTGCTGTCCAAGCTGTTCACCCGCCAGGGCCATTTCGGCTGGCACCTGCGGGTGGCGCTGATCGCGGTGCTGGCCTGGGAGCTGATCAGCGGCGCGACGCAGCTGCTGTCGTTCTCGCTGTCGTGGCCGTGGCTGAGCGATTTCAAGTTCGTGCTCGGCTATGCGGTGGGCGCCACGCTGCTGTACTTCCACATGCTGGCGGTCGAGCCTTACCGGCACCGCCGCGTGCGGCAGGCGGCGGTCGCGATGGCGCTGGTCGGCACCGCGCTCAGCCTGTGGTTCAACTGGCAGAACGGCGACCGCCTGGGCAGCGAGCTCTACATGAGCCACCTGTTCCCGCCGGCGTTGCGCGTCGCGAAACCGGTCGACACCGCCAGCTTCATGAAGGGCGTCGCGGAGCTGCAGGCCACGCTCGACGCAAAGGCCAAGCGCAAGGAGGATGCCGGCGATGACGACAGCAGTGCAGAAGGCGGCGGTGGCGACGACGACTGACGCGGGCGGCCGCACGGTGCTGGTGACCGGCGGCAGCCGCGGCATCGGCGCCGCGGCGGCGCTGTGCTGCGCCGAGGTGGGTTTCGACGTCGTCGTGAACTACACCCGCGATGCCGCGGCGGCGCAGGACGTCGTCGACCGCATCGTTGCGCTCGGCCGGCACGCGATCGCGCTGCAGGCCGACGTGTCGATCGAGGCCCAGGTGCTCGCGCTGTTCGCGCAGGTCGACGACGCGCAGCGCGGCGGCGCGATCGGGTCGCTGCACGGCCTCGTCAACAACGCCGGGGTCGTCGACCGGGCGGCACGCGTCGAGCAGATCGATGCCGCGCGGCTGCAGCGCATGTTCGCGATCAACGTGTTCGGCAGCTTCCTGTGCGCGCGCGAGGCGGTGCGGCGGCTGTCGACGCGCCATGGCGGGCCGGGCGGCGCCATCGTCAACCTGTCGTCGGCCGCGGCACGGCTGGGCGGGGCGGGGCAGTACGTCGACTATGCCGCCGCGAAAGGCGCGATCGACACCTTCACGACCGGGCTGGCGCGCGAGGTGGCTACCGAAGGCATCCGGGTGAACGCGGTGCGGCCGGGCATCATCGAGACCGACATCCACGCGTCGGGCGGCCAGCCCGACCGGGTGCGGCAGCTGGCACCGCAGGTGCCGATGCAGCGCGCCGGCAGCGCCGACGAAGTGGGCCGCGCGATCGCGTGGTTGATCTCCGACGCGGCGAGCTACACGACAGGCGCCTTGCTCGACGTCACTGGCGGACGCTGACCAGCGGGCCGAGCGCCGGGCCGCTCCCAGGCCGGCCCGCGTCCCCCTGGGGGATCGCCCGGTGTACCCACCGGGCGAGGGGTCGTCATCCTTAGCGCCGCTCGACGATCAGCGGCACCAGCTTCAGCGCATCGCGGATGCGGGCCGCCGCGTCCTGCGCCTCGCCGCGGCTCGGGTACGGCCCGGCCTGCAAGCGGAAGATCGACGGCTCGCCGAACACCGCGAGCAGCGGCGCCAGCCAGTCGAGCTCGCCGGACACCCGGCGCTGGAACTGCTCGGCGCCTTCGCGTTGCTTGAACGCACCGATCTGCACCCAGAAGCCCTGCGCCGCCGTCGTGAACGCACGGCTGGGCTTCGGGTCGATCGGCGCGTCGGGTGCCGAGGCGGCAGGCGATTCGGCAGCTGCCGATGCAACGCTTGCGACCGGCGTCGGCACCGGCAGCACCGCCGGTGCAGGCAGCAGCACCGGCAGCGGCGTGGACCCTTGCGCGGGCGGCAGCGTGGGCGCAGGCGCGGGTGCCGGCGCCGCCGCCACCTCGGTCGCCCCACCATCGCGCCGCCACGACCCGGTGCGGATCTGCTCGAACGTGATGCGCTCGACCTCGACCGGCGCGACGCCGTCGAGCACGCCCAGCTTCATCGCCGCGGTGTAGCTCAGGTCGATCACGCGGCCCGGGTGGAACGGGCCGCGGTCGTTGACGCGCACGATCACCTCGCGCCCGTTGGCCGGGTTGCGCACGCGGGCGTAGCTCGGGATCGGCATCGTCTTGTGCGCCGCCGTCATCGCGTACATGTTGTAGACCTCGCCGCTCGCGGTGCGCTTGCCCTGAAACTTGCGGCCGTACCACGACGCGAGGCCGCGTTCGGCCAGCGGACTGTCGTCGCGCTGCGGCGTGTAGTCCTTGCCGAGCACCTCGTAGGGCTTGTTCGGCCCGCCCGGGCGGATCGGTTCGACCTGCGGCTGCGCATCGGGCACGCGCGCGAGATCGGGCGGCGTCTTCGCCTCCGGTCCGTCGCGCGAAGGCGACCTCGACGGACCCGACGCGCACGCCGCCAGCAACGCCGCCACGCACAGCATCGAGAGGTGGTGCCTGTGCGACTGCAGCAGCTCGCGACCGATCGCATCGAACTTCGTCATTTCTCCTCAATTGGCCGACAGGATGCCGATTATTGAACACCAGACCTGCCATGTGCCAGCTTCTCGGAATGAGCTCCAGCGCGAACGCCGCGATCACGTTCTCGTTCACCGGCTTCGCGCAGCGCGGCGGCCGCACCGGCGACCACGCCGACGGCTGGGGCATCGCGTTCTACGAGCGCTCCGGCTGCCGTGTCTTCCTCGACGACCAGCCGGCCTGCGATTCGCCACTGGCCGGGTTCGTCGGCCGCTACCCGATCAAGTCGAAGATCGTGCTGGCCCACGTCCGCAAGGCCACGCAGGGCGAGCCGATGCTGTCGAACTGCCATCCGTTCCAGCGCGAGTGGTTCGGCCAGCCGTGGATCTTCGCGACCAACGGCGACCTGCGCGATTTCAATCCGCCGCTGCGCGGGCCCTACCGGCCGATGGGCAGCACCGACAGCGAGAAGGCCTTCTGCTGGCTGCTGCAGGAGTTGCGCCGCCGCTTCGACGGCCGGCACCAGCCGCCAGGCTGGCTCGAGATGGCGCCTTGCGTCGCCGAGCTCGCCGCGTCGATCGCGCGCCACGGCAACTTCAATTTCCTGCTGTCCAACGGCCACGGGCTGTACGCGCACTGCTCCAGCCGGCTGGTCGTGCTGGAGCGCCGCCACCCGTTCCCGACCGCGCGCCTGGTCGACTGCGACCTGTCGCTCGACCTCGGCGTGCTGAACCGCCGCGACGACCGCATGGTCGTCATCGCGACCGCGCCGCTGACGCTCGACGAACCCTGGTCGCCGCTGAAGACCGGCGAGTCGCGGCTGTTCGTCGACGGCGAAGCGGTCTGGCGCCACACGCATCCCGACACCCGGATGTTCCCGCCGCCGACGACGCATTGCGGCCGGGGACGCATCGCCGCCGATGGACCTCCGGTGGCTCGATGATTTCCTGACGGTGCTCGACTGCGGCAGTTTCACGCAGGCGGCGCAGCGCCGCGGCGTGTCGCAGTCGGGGCTGTCGCGGCGCATCCAGGCGCTCGAGCAGTGGGTCGGCGCGCCGCTGTTCGACCGCCTCGCGCAACCCTTGCTGCCGACCGCGGCGGGGCGCCGCTTCGCGCCGCTGGCGATCGGGCTGCGCTCGATGTTCGACGGCGCGCGGCGCCACGCGCCGTCCCGCGATCCGCGCAGCGTGGCGGTCGCCAGTTCCGACGGCTTCGAGGCCGGCCTGCTGCCGCTGCTGCTCGGGCGCATCCGGCGCCAGTTCCCCGACACCCCGTTGCGCGTCGCCAGCCACGACGAGCGCGGTGCGCGGGCCGCGCTGCTGTCCGGCCAGTCGCTGCTGTGGGTGGCGGCCCAGGACCCGCAGGCGCCGATCGACCTGGCGCCCGAGTTGTTCCACGTCAAGCGGGTCGCACGCGACCGGCTGATGACGGTGGTGGGCGCGCGCGGCGGCCGGCCCTTGTTCGAACTGCCGGGCACGCGGCAGCGGCCGGTTCCGGTCATCGACTATGCCGATGCGCATCCGCTCGCAACCTTCCTGAGCCGGCGCCTGGCGCGTGAGCGCACGCTGCCGCACCTGCGCGTGGCCTGCGTCGCCGAGAGCATGCACGCGCTGCGCGCGCTGGTGGCGCAGGGGCTCGGGCTCGGCATGCTCTACGAATCGATGGTGAGCGACGACCTGCGCGCCGGCGAGCTGCTGTGTGCGCAGCCGCGCTGGACCGCGGCGGTCGACGTGCTGATGGTGCGGCCACGATGCGCGATGCGCACCAGCCCGGCCACCGCCGTCGCGAACGCGATCTGGGAACAGGCCACCGAACTGCCCGAGGAGCCGCGCAATCCGCCGGTCACCTCGGCCGGGCGCGGCGCGCTGCTGGTCAGCGACGTCGTGGTCTGAGGCGTCAGAACGACAGCGCGGACAGCTCGGCCTGCCGGATCAGGCGGCGCGTCGCGGCCTCGTCGGCGTCGAGCTGGCGCAGCAGGCGGCGGGCAGTGTCGCGCTGGTCGGCGCTCGACTTGTCGTCGGCAAGGACCTTGCGCTGCTCGGTCGCGTCGCGCTGGATGCCGTCGAGGCGGCTGTTCAGCTCGCGCAGTTCAGTGCCCATGCGCAGGCCCGCCTGGAACGGGCCGGCCAGGTCGGCTGGGCAGGTGTTGCGGTAGGTGCCGCCGAGGCGCGCGAACTCGTAGCCGCTGCGCGCGGTGCAGAACCGGATCAGCCCCATCGCATAGCCGGTCTGGTAGGCGTTGCCGAGCGGCACCGGCGCGCACAGCGGCGCCGACACCTTGCCGAGCGTCGCATCGTTCTCGCCGAGCTCGCCGGTGCAGTAGGCGCGCTGCCCGTCGGCATGGCCGGCGGCATAGGCGGCGCGGTCGGCGCCGATGTCGTTCTTGCGGCAGGCGTCGGCACGCGCGGCGAAGCGCTCGATCGCGAGGCCTTGCGACGCATCGCGGCGGCCGAGCTCGGCCCAGTCGGCCTTCAGGCAATCGTCCTTGCTCATCACGGCGCAGCCGGCGAGCAGGGTGAAGAGGGTGGCGAGGGTCAGGATTCGAACGGGCGAGGTCATGGGCGGGTCGGCTGCTCATCGTCCGGGCGGGACGCCGGCAAGTGTCCTCAAGCTCGCGACCCGTTGTCAAATTCGAAGGCCTCGGAAGAACGCAGCAGCATCCGACGAAGCGGCCGACGCATTCGAAGGACGACCCAGACAGATTTCAAGCAGAGCCATCGGAATGCGGCTTGCTTGGGACAGCGATATCCTCTGCTCCTTTGCGCCCATGTTGAACACCATCCTTCGCTGGCTCACCGACTACGGGCTGGGCGTCGTCTTCTTCAACGTATGGGCAGAGCAGCTCGGCTTGCCCGTGCCTGCGTACCCCGTGTTGGTGGTGACCGGCGCGCTGAGCGTCGAAGGCCGCTACTCGGCCGTCGCCCTGCTGGGCGCTGCGGTATCGGCCTGCCTGCTGGCCGACCTGGTCTGGTACGCCGCGGGCCGCCGCTACGGCAGTCGCGTGCTGCGCACGGTGTGCCGCATCTCGATGTCGCCCGACTCCTGTGTGCGGCAAACCGAGTCGTTGTTCGAGCGTTGGGGCATCTGGTCGATGCTGGTGGCCAAGTTCATTCCCGGCTTCGCCACCATCGCCACCGTCCTGTGCGGGCGCATGCGGTTGCCGTTGGCAGCGTTCATCATGGTCGACCTGGTCGGTGCCACGCTCTATGCGGGCCTGGGCATCGCTCTTGGTGTGCTGTTCCACGAGGCCGTCGACGACGTCATCGCGGTGTTCGCGGACCTGGGCCGCATCGGCCTCGTGTTGCTGCTGCTGGCGCTGGCACTGTTCATCATCGTCAAGTGGGCGCAGCGGCACCGACTGATCCGGGCGCTGCGCACGGCGCGCATCACGGTGTCCGAGCTGGAACTGCTGATCCGCCAGGGCAGCGCGCCGGCGATCGTCGATGTGCGTTCGGCCGGCAGCCGCGAACGCGACGGCACCATTCCGGGTGCGCTGCCGTGGTCGGTGACCGCTGCACTGGACAGCGCACCCGACCTGCCGCGCGATGCCCAGGTGGTGGTCTATTGCGCTTGTCCGAACGAGGCCTCGGCTGCCAAGGTGGCGCAGCAACTGCAGCGCGCCGGTTTCACCAACGTTCGGCCGCTGCACGGCGGCATCGACGCCTGGATCGCCGCCGGCCTGCCGATCGAGCGGCCGCCGGCGGCAGCGGTTGCCTGACAGAGGCGTGTCCGTTCACGGCCATTGACCACGGCGCGCCGGCAGCTTCAGTCGCTCAAATGATCGAGCGAACGACGCCGCCATCGACTCTCAGCGAAGAGCCGGTCGTGCCGGAAGACTGTTGCGAACACAGGTACACGACCATGTTCGCCACTTCTTCGGTCGTCGCAAACCGGTTGATCAGCGTGGAGGGTCGCGTCGTGTCCAGGAAGTTCTGCTCGGCTTCGTCCTGGGTGATGCCCTGTTCCTTCGCCGACGCCTTCATCCAGTTGTCCATGATCTCGGAGCGCGTGGGCCCCGGCAGGACGGCGTTGACGGTGACGCCCGTTCCTTTGCCCAGTTCCGCCAACCCCCTTGATACGGCGAGCTGGGCCGTCTTCGTGACGCCGTAGTCAATCATTTCCTTGGGGACGGCAATGGCAGACTCGCTGCTGATGAACACCACGCGTCCCCAGCCCCGCGCCATCATGCCGGGCATGTAGTGACGAGAGGCGCGAACGCCGCTCATGACATTGAGTTGGTACAGGTCGAGCCAGTCGGCGTCGTTCTGTTCGAAGAAGCCCTTCGGATGCGCCGTGCCCGCGTTGTTGACGAGGATGTCGACGTCCTTGACCTCGGTCGCCAGGAAAGCGGAGCCTTCAGCCGTGGAGACATCGGCCACGACGCCGGTGAAATCTGCGTCCGGCAGCAGCGCACGCAGTTCCTTGAGCGCGGCATCCACACGCTCCTTGGTGCGTCCGTTGACGACCACGGACGCGCCGGCGCGGGCGAGGCCCTCGGCGATGGCTCGGCCGATTCCTGCGGTGGATCCGGTCACGAGGGCCTTGCGGCCGTTGAGTTCGATCTTCATGGGTTTTCTCCTGAGCACGCTCTGATGACAGGGCTTCAGTGTGCTGCCGCACGCCGCCCCCTGGAAGGGGGGCGGACCGCATATCACCTATGCTCCGATCACTCGGAGTAAACGGCTTCGGAGCTTCATGCTCGATCATCCATGCGAAAGAGGAATGACCAAAAGGCAGATGACTGAACAAGCGGCCGCTCCGGTCCTGTCCGAGCAGAGAGGCGATGGGGTTCGGCAAACGGGCAAGCTGCTGTGGATGGAGTGCTTTGTGCGCGCGGTGGAAACCGGCAGCTTCTCCGCGACGGCGCGCGAACTCGGCATCGGGCAGCCCAATGTCAGTCGGCATATCGATTCTCTGGAATCGCACCTTGCCGTGCGTCTCCTGCGCCGGACAACGCGCAAGCTGTCGCTGACGATCGAGGGGGAGCGTTACTACACCGAGGCCCGGCGTGCGCTCGACACGATAGCCGAGGCCGAATCGGTGGCCCGCGGCAAAGAAATGCCCCGGGGCCTGCTGCGCGTCAGTTGCTCGATGGCTGTCGGTCTGCTGCATGTGCAACCCTTGATAGCGCCCCTGCTCGCGCAGAACCCGCAGCTCGAAGTCGAATTGCATCTGTCCGACGAATACGTCGACCTCATCGCCGAGCGCTTCGACCTGGCAGTGCGCGTGGGACCCTTGAAAAGCAGCTTGCTGGTGGCACGACAGGTCGGCATTTCAGAGCGCGCCGTCTTCGCCAGCACCGACTACCTCGAACGCCATGGCGAGCCCGCGACGCCAAGCGACCTGATGCAGCACGAATGCATCCTGAACACCCGATTGCCTTCCGGAGGTCTCTGGCCCTTCGTTGGCGGCGACATCACGGTACGGGGTCGCTACCGCCTCAACAACCAGCAAGCGATCGTGAGCGCGGTACGTCAGGGTTTCGGGATCGGCCTCGCACCCGTCTGGGTCTTCGAGGAGGAGCTTCGCGCTGGGCGCGTCAAGGCGTTGCTGCCCGGACATCCACTCCCCGCCGCCGCGGTCCATCTGGTCTACCCGGAGCGCAGACTGCTCGCAAAGCGCACGCGGATATTCATCGAGATGATCGACGCGGCTTTCGCGGGCAACGCGAGCCTGCAGCCGGGATACCTCGATCGCCTCCGAAGAGCCTTGGCGAGCGGCAGCCACGATCGATGATGCGGCGTTGATGTCAAGCGCAACGCGGCATTCGCCCTGCGCATTGTTGGTGGACTGCTTGCCTTGCCGAGCCTGCGGGGCTTGGTCCTGGGGTCGCTGGCACTGCTGTCGGGATGGGGCTGGTATCGCTCGTCGGCTTTGCTTTCCTGAAGCAGTCCGAACGTTGGAGCGAAGAGAAGTCGCCGGGAGCAGAAGTCGCATCGCCACGAGACTTTGGACGTACCAGTGAGCGATAGCTGTGATGAACCATGAACGCGCCCTCCGCTCGCGACGCCCTGTTCTCTCAGTTGCACTCAACGGTACTCAAGGAACACGGTTTTCGCAAACGTGGCCACTGGAGCCCCCAGATGATCCGACCGGGCGAACGGCGCTTGCGACACAGCAAGACTAGTGGATGTAGGTGCCGCTCAGGCTGACCAGCGTCAGGTCCACGAAGCTGGAGCCGTTGTGGTTCTTGTTCGAGAAGTGCACCCGCATTCCTCCGAGATCCACGTCGTCCATCCTCTCCAACGCGGCAATGAGGCCTGCGCGTGTCGGGTCGGATCCGGCCGAGCGCAGCGCGTTGACCACCAACTTCGCGGCGATGAACCCTTCGAAGCTGGCGTACGACACCGGCACCTTGTTGCCGCCATCCTTGAGGACCTGCTGGTACTCGCGTGCCAGCGGGATGGTGTTGCTCCAGGGATAGGGCACGACCTGCGACATCACGACGCCACGGCCGAGGTCGCCCAGCGACTTGACGAATTCGTTGGAGTTCACGTTCGACAGCAGCAGGAACTGCGGTCGGCGCCCGGCGGCGTTCATCTGCTTGATGAAATCGGCGCAGGCGCTGGGCGTGCAGGCCATCACCACGGCATCCGGGGCCGACGCTGCGATGGCCTTGACCGCGGCCTCTATGTTCAGCGTCTTGCGGTCGTAGGTGGCTTGTGCAATGGCCGCGAGTCCTGCCTTCTTCAGCGCCTGCTCCATGCCCGACAAGGCGTCCTTGCCGAATGGGTCGTCCTGGTAGAACACCGCGATCCTGCGCACACCTTCGGTTGCGAGGTGGTCGATGAGCTTGGTCGCCTCCTGCTGGTAGCTGGCCCTCAGGTGGAAGACCATCGGGTTGTGCGGCGAGCGCACCGACTGCGCGCCGGAATAAGGCGCGATCATCGGCACGCCTTCCTTCGACAGGATCGGGATTGCCGCCTCCAGCGACGGCGTGCTGCGGTAGCCGAACAAGGCGAAGACACGGTCCTCGGCGATCAGCTTCTGGGTGTTCTGCACCACCCGCTTGATGTCGCGGCCGTCGTCGTAGGCCTTGAGTTCGATCAAGCGACCGAACAGGCCACCACGCTTGTTGACCGAATCGAAATACGCCGTTGCCCCTTGCAGGCCTTCGACGCCGACAGCCAGCCCGCTGAGTTCACCGGTCAGCCCGAGCACGATCGGCGGTTTGGAGCCGCTGTTGTCGGCCGCGGCGGCAGGCAGCGATGCGACGAGCGAGACCGTGAGTGAGGCGGCGAACGAAACAAGACAGTGGAAGAGATCCCGCAACACTGGCGATCGGAAAGTCATGGCGTGCTCGGTGTTGCAGGGCGGTTGAAGGGATGCAGCAATTGCCCGTCGAGTTTGACATCGGCTCGTGGCGGCTGCGCGGCCACGTCCCCAGGGTCTGCCCGAATTGCAGCGATCCTGACGCACAGCTACGACTCGACGGGAACCACTGCATGAGCCTCGAACATCCGGAGCTTTCCACCCGCCGACCTCCCGGTTCGCTCCCGCAT
Organism: Rhizobacter sp. SG703; assembly: GCF_012275445.1. Taxonomy (GTDB): domain Bacteria; phylum Pseudomonadota; class Gammaproteobacteria; order Burkholderiales; family Burkholderiaceae_C; genus Rhizobacter. Next base: position 72,945 of record NZ_JAAZQK010000010.1, read on the forward strand.
CGCACAGCTGCGATCCGTGCTGCAAGTCACGAGCGGCAACCTGCTCGAGATGTTCGATTTTTTCCTTTTCGGCTTCCACGCCACAAACATCGCCACGACGTTCTTCCCGGCCCAGTCGGAATGCGCGTCGCTGATATTGACCTTCCAGACCTTCGGCGCCGGCTTCCTCATGCGACCGCTGGATGCGGCCGTCCTGGGGACGTACGTCGATCGGGAGCAGTTCGACGAGGAGGCCGCAGGTCGCCCCGGTGCAGGCAAACCGCTGACCGCAGAGTTGATGCCCAAGAGCTGCAGGTTGCGATGAAGCAAGCCCAGAGCAACGCATCTGCGTGTGCTGCGATCGTTGCAGCTCTTCATGTCGACGACGGCACCCTGCTTCGCTACGCCTCTGACGGCTACAGGATGTTGAAATCGCGGGCGACGTCCCTTCGAGTGGAACAGCGACTCCAAGCCCAGCCAAGCGGTCTTCAAGCGGCGGAAGACTCTATCTTCAGTCGTGGCGCGCAGGCAAGTTGCCGACCAACAGGATGACCAGCCAAGTTACCGGGCAGACAGTCGCCCCGTTACGCCTGAGGAACAGGCTGGATGACGCCGGTCTCGAGGAAAGCAAAGCCTCCCTACAGCTTGGCACAGCCTACCTTGGAGAGCTCGACAAAGCACAAAGCCAATGGCGGCCTCGTGTCTCAGGCCAGCTTCGGGACGGGTCGGCATATCGCCCCTGGGAACACAACAAGCGATAAGGCGTTTGTTGGTCGTTTTCGTCTTCAGTGGATATGTGGCAATCCGGCCAGCAATCGCCCGATTCCACAGGTGCTCTATCGGCGCCTAACGGTGAAATGGTGCGCCCGGCTGGGATCGAACCAGCAACCCCTGCCTTCGGAGGGCAGTACTCTATCCATTGAGCTACGGGCGCGAAGTGCGCGATTCTACAGTGGTCGCCGACTGCCCCGGGTGAGCCCTGTGGCGCGCGAGAAGGCGACCTCTATAATCCCGCGGTTTTGCCAGCACCGGCAGCCAACGGATACGCCTCGAGGAACTCCATGAGCGATGCCCACAGCACCCCCGAACACGACGCCCCGCACGAGGGCCCGATCAAGACGCCCAAGCAGTTGATCCTCGCGGTGTTCTTCGCGTTCGTGATCCCGATCCTTGCCATCATCCTGCTCGTCAGCTTCGTCGAGGCCGACCACCAGCCCGCCGCCGGCAGCGACGGCCTGAAGGCCGAGGCGGTGGCCAAGCGCATCCAGCCGATCGCCAGCTACGAGGTCAAGGACCTGTCCGACCCGGGCTCGCTGAAGAGCGGCGAACAGGTCTTCGCCGCCCAGTGCACCGCCTGCCACACCGCCGGCGTCGCCGGTGCCCCGAAGTTCGGCGACACCGCTGCCTGGGGCCCGCGCATCCCGCAGGGCTACGAGGTCCTGCTGACGCACGCACTGAAGGGCAAGGGCGCGATGGGCCCGCAAGGCGGTGGCGATTTCAGCGACGTCGAGATCGGCCGCGCAGTCGTCTACATGGCCAACAAGGGCGGCGCCAAGTTCGCGGAACCCGCCGCTACGCCGGCCTCGGGTGCCGCGTCCGCCGCCACGGCCGAAGCCGCGCCGGCAGCCTCTGCGGCAGCACCCGCCGCGTCGGCCGCCGCCTCCGCCCCGAAGTAAGCCCGGCGCCCGCCCACGCATCGAAGCCGGCCTCGCGCCGGCTTCGTCATTTCAGGGCCTGCGGGCTCAGGCAGACACCGAAGCGCTGCAGCAGCGCCGCCTGGTCGATCGCCTGCGGCACCCACCAGCCGCGCTCGACGGCATCGGCGGCCGCTTCCATGTCGAGCGTGTGCACGATGCCCAGCCCGAGGTCGGTGCCGAGGTACAGCCGGCCCGCTTCGTCGAGCCAGGCCGTGTCCATGCGCGCCGCGCGGCCGGTGTGCGATTCGAGCAGCGGCGCCGCGTCGGCCCGCGCCGCCAGCCGCCACACCCACGGCGCCGCCTCCAGTTCGACGAACACCTGCTGCGGTCCGTTCTGGAAGAACCAGCGGCCTTGCGCGTCGCCCTCGTAGTTGCGGCCAATGAATTCGCGCAGCTTGTCGTGGCGGATCGCGCTGCCCTTGACCTGCGGGAACGCGCCCGCCGCCTGAACGCGGTCGTCGCGCATGTACCACTCGCCGCGGGCATCGAGCGCGAGCCAGCCGACGCAGGCCGGCACGTTGGGCCACTTCTTCAGCGCGGCCTTGACCATCTCGTCCATCGGACCTCCTTCAGCGGCCTCAGGCGGGCCGAGCGCCGGGCCGCCCCACGCCATCGACCGGGAGGCGGTCCACCATCCAGCCCATCACCTGCTCCGGCAGCGTCATCACATGCCCCGGCCACGCGCCGGCGGGGAAGCCGACGTGCCCGCCATGGTGCGGCTGCCACAACGTGACGAACGGGCCGACCTCGGCCTGCCGGGGCAAGCTGTGCGCCGGCACGAACGGGTCGTTGCGCGCATTCAGCACCAGTGCCGGCACGCGGATGCGGTGCAGGTGGGGCTTGGCCGAGCCGCGATGCCAGTAATCGTCGGTGTCGCGAAAGCCGTGCAGCGGCGCGGTGAACACGTTGTCGAACGCATACAGGTCGCGCACCGCACGCAGCCGCTCGCGGTCGAACAGGCCCGGGTGCTGCTCCCATTTGCGCAGCGCCTTCGGGATCATCGTGCGCAGGAACATGCGGGTGTAGACATGCCGGTTGAAGCCGCGCCCGATCGCCTGCCCGCCGGCCGCCAGGTCGATCGGCGACGAGATCGCGCAGACCGCGCGCACCACGGCCGACGCCGTCTCGCCGGCCTCCTCGGCCCAGCGCAGCAGCGCGTTGCCGCCCAGCGACACGCCGACCGCGACGATCGGCCCGGCGTGCCGGGTCCGCAGCGCCTGCAGCACCCAGCCGATCTCCTCGAAATCGCCGGAGTGGTAAGCGCGCGGCGCCAGGTTGATCTCGCCGGAGCAGCCGCGGAAATGCGGCACCACGTAGCGCCAGCCGCGCTCGCGCGCCCAGTGCGCGAAGGACTGTGCGTAGTGGCTCGCCGACGAACCTTCGAGCCCGTGGAACAGCACCAGCATCGGCACATCGGCGGCAGCATCGGCTCCTTCGGGGCCGACCTGGAAATCGACGTCGATGAAATCGCCGTCCGGCGTGTTCCAGCGTTCGCGGCGGTACACCGGAGCCGGCCCGTGGTAGCGCTTCGAGTACAACGCCGGCCAGATCGTCTGCAGATTGCCGCCGACGGCACCGCGGCCGCCGAGCCAGCGCGGGGAAGAGAAATCCATCGGCGTCACCTCAGTGCAGCACCGCCGGCGTCTCGCCGAGCTCCTGCACCTCGCCGATCGACCCCGGGCTCGCATGGTGCGCGACCATGCGCCAGCCGAGCGCCGTCTTCACGTAGACGTTGGTCGCGACGACCCAGGCCGCCTGCGGACCTTCGTTGGTCATCACCTGCACCCGTTCGAGCACGCTGTGCACCGCGGTCGATTCGCTCTCGAGCCGCCGCACCTTCTCGGGGTGCGCATCGATGCTGCCGTTCGAGAACATCGATTCGAAGGCCGCGCGGATCGCGGCCGGCCCGACCACCCGCGGCCCGCCCGGGTGCACGCAGGTGATGTCGTCGTCGTCGGACCAGACCGCCATCAGCTTCTCGATGTCGCCGCGCTGCAGCGCCTCGTAGAACTGCTGTTCGGTGTCGTCGGCCGAAGACAGCAGCGTGGCGGCGGGCGGTTTGGGGCGGGCCATGTCGACAAGGTCCTCAGCGGAAGACGACGGTCTTCTGACCGTTCAGCAGCACACGGTGCTCGACGTGCCAGCGCACCGCGCGCGCCAGCACCATGCACTCGACGTCGCGGCCGACCGCGGTGAAGTCCTGCGCGCTCAGCGAATGGTCGACGCGGGCCACGTCCTGCTCGATGATCGGCCCTTCGTCGAGGTCGGCGGTCACGTAGTGCGCGGTCGCGCCGATCAGCTTGACGCCGCGGTCGTGCGCCTGGAAGTACGGCTTCGCGCCCTTGAAGCTCGGCAGGAAGCTGTGGTGGATGTTGATCGCCCGGCCCTTCATGAAGCCGCAGAAGTCGGCGCTCAGGATCTGCATGTAGCGCGCGAGCACCGTCAGGTCGACGCGCTCGCGCTCGATCAGCGCCTCGACCTGGCGCTCCTGCGCGCGCTTGGCCTCGGCACTGCTGCCGGCCGGCAGCGGCAGGTGGTGGAACGGGATCGCGTAGCGCTCGGCGAGCCCGGCGAAATCGGGGTGGTTCGACACGATGGCCGCGATGTCGACGTTCAGCTGTTGCGAATGCCAGCGGTACAGCAGGTCGTTCAGGCAGTGGCCGTGCTGGCTGACCATCAGCAGCAGGCGCGGGCGCCGCGACAGGTCGTGGAAGGTGGCATCCATGCCGTACTGCTCGCGCACGCTGGTGAACAACCGGTCGAGCGTCGCGCCGTCGGCCAGGTGGGCCGGCGCCTCGAAGTGCACGCGCATGAAGAACAAGCCGGTCGCCGACGCCTCGCCGATGTCGCCGAACTGCTGCGAGTCCAGGATGTTGCACCCGGCCTGGTACAGCAGGCCCGACACGGTGTAGACGATGCCCTTGGTGTCACGGCACGACAGGGTGAGGACGAATTCACGGGCAGGCTGCATGGGCGCAGATTGTACGGACGGGGTGGACCGGCGCGCAGCGGCGCCGGGGCGCCGCATAGAATCGCCGCCACGTGAACCTCGTCACGCCCTGTCGTGACCCCGCACCATGGCCGTTGCACCCGCCGACTGGAGTGATCGCAGCAAGGAGCTGTCGGCGCTGCTGGCCCGCAGCGGGCTCGGCGACCGCCAGGCCTTCGCCGCGCTGTACGAGCGCACCAGCGCGCATCTGTTCGCCGTCGTGCTGCGTATCAACAGGGACCGGGCACAGGCGGAAGACGTGCTGCAGGAGGTGTATGTCAATGTCTGGCGTGCCGCGCAGAGCTTCGATGCCGCGCAGAGCCAGCCGCTGACCTGGCTGACCAGCGTGGCCCGCAACCGCGCGATCGACAGCCTGCGCCGCAAGCAGACCGAACCGCAGACGCAGCCCGCGCCCTTCACGGATGACGAGGACAAGGACGTGTACGACGATGTGGCCGATGACGCGCCGACCCCGCTCGAGATGCTGAGCCGGGCTTCGGATGCGCGCGCGCTCGCGCAGTGCATGGAGGGCCTGAGCGCGTCGCAGCGGCAGAGCGTGGCACTCGCGTTCTACGACGGCCTGAGCCATGCCGAGGTGGCCGACCGGATGCGCGAGCCGCTCGGCACCGTGAAGTCATGGGTGCGGCGCGCGCTGCTGTCGCTGAAGGCCTGCCTCGACAACGCCGTGCTGCGCGATGGCCGTGCGCGGGGCGCCTGATGGACTACAGCCGGCCCGAGCTGGCCGATCGCCTGGGCGCCGAATACGTCGCCGGCACGCTGCGCGGCCCGGCGCGGCGGCGCTTCGAATCGCTGCTGCCCGGCCACCCGGCGCTGCGCGGCGCGGTGCAGCGCTGGCAAGAGCGGCTGATGCCGCTGACCGTCACGCTGGCGCCGGTGACGCCGCCGGCCCGCGTGTGGCGGCGCATCGAGGCGCGCCTCGGGCTGCGGCCCGCTGAAGCGCCGTCGCAGGCCTGGTGGGCTCGGCTCGCGTTCTGGCGCGTGCTGAGCGGCATCGCCACCGCGGCGACGCTGGCGCTGGCCTTCATCGTCGCGAGCCCGCCGCCGGCGCAGGCGCCGATCGTCGTCGTGCTGTCGGCGGCCGCACCGGCCGACCAGCCGAATGCGGTGACGCCGGCGAGCTTCGTCGCCAGCATCAGCGCCGACGGCCGCGCGATGGTGACGCGGCCGCTGTTGCCGGTCAGCGTGCAGGCCGACCGCTCGCTCGAGCTGTGGGCGCTGCCGCCGAGCGGCGCGCCGCGCTCGCTGGGCGTGATCTCGGCCAGCGGCTCGACGGTGGTGCGCCGCGGGCAGGTGCTGCAGGGCACCTCGGCGCTGGCCGTCACGCTGGAGCCGCCGGGCGGATCGCCGTCGGGCGCGCCGACCGGCCCGGTGCTGTACGTCGGCAAGCTGAGCTCGTAGCCCGCAATAGCTGGCCGGCTAGCCGCTGGGCAACACCACGCTGAAGGTCGAGCCGAGGCCCGACGCGCTCTCGACCTCGATGCGCCCACCCATCAGCACGACCAGCGCGCGCGTGATCGCGAGGCCGATGCCGGTGCCCTGGATGCCGCTGCGCTGCTGCGCGAGCCGGTTGAACGGCTCGAACAGCTGCGGCAGGTCCTTCGGCGCGATGCCGACGCCGTCGTCGATCACCTGCAGCAGCACCTCGCCGTCGAGCGGTTCGGCACGCACCCGCACCGAACCGCCGGCGCGGTTGTACTTGACCGCATTGCTCAGCAGGTTCAGCACCACCTGGCGCAGCCGAGTCGGGTCGGCACGCACCTGCAGCGCCTGCGCGCCTTCGATCGGCTGCAGCGCGACGCCCGCCTCGCCGGCCTGCGGCGCCAGCATGTCCAGGCATTCGCCGAGCAGCGGGCCGAGCGCGATGTTCTGCGATTCGATCGACAGCTGCCCGGCCTCGATGCGGGTGTGGTCGAGCAGGTCGCCGATCATGCGCAGCAGGTGCTCGCCCGATTCGCGGATCAGCCCGACGCGCCGGCGCTGCGCCGCGCTGAGCGGCTCGTCGTCGAGTTCGAGCAGCTGCGCGAAGCCGAGCACCGCGTTCAGCGGCGTGCGCAGCTCGTGGCTCATGCGCGACAGGAACTCGGTCTTCGCGCGGTTCGCCGCGTCGGCCGTCACCGCGGCGGCGCGCGCCTTCTCGAGCTCGCGGTACTCGGTGACGTCCTCGAGGTAGCCGTGCCACAGGACCGAGCCGTCGTCGCCCCGCCGCGGCGACGACACCGCCTGCATCCAACGCAGCGTGCCGTCGGGGTGGTGGTAGCGGTACTCGGTGCGCTGCGCGGCCTTGCTGCGTGCCCAGTCGGACACCGCGGCCATCAGGTCCTCGCGGTCGCTGCGCGCGATGCGGCGGAACATCTCCATCGCATCGCCCATCAACTGCTGCGGCGTCAGCCCGAGCACCTCGACGCAGCGATCGCTGACGAACGGGATCTCGGCGCGCCCGTCGGGCCACAGCCGGTACTGGTAGAGCACGCCGGGCACGTGCCGCATGATCTGCTGCAGCCGTTCGTCGCGCTCGGCGGCCTCGCCCTGCGCCTGGCGGCGCAAGGTCACGTCGCTCAGCGTGCCGACCATGCGGCGCGGCCGCCCGTCCGGCCACCATTCGACGATGCGCCCGCGCTCGGCCAGCCAGCGCCAGCTGCCGTCCTTGTGGCGCGCGCGGTATTCGCTCTCGTAGGCCGAGATCTCGCCGCGCGCATGGCGCAGGTAGGCCGCATGGTTCAGCGGCCGGTCGTCGGGGTGGATCACGGTGTCCCAGCCGGCCTGGTTCGGCGGCAGCTCGCCGACCGCGTAGCCGAGCAGCGCGACGCTGCCGTCCATGCCGCTGAGCGCGTCGGCCTCCATGTCCCAGGCCCAGACCGAGGTGCCGGCACCGACCAGCGCCTCGCGCATCAACCGGTCCTGCTGCAGCTCGGTGGCCATCGCGGTGCCGTCGGTGTCAGGCGGCAAGCAAGCGGTCGGCGAGCGCGGCTTCGACCCGCTGCGGGCTGACGCCCGTCAGGCAGCGTGTGTGGCCGAAGCGGCAGACGCGGTCGAAGCAGGGCGCGCAATCGAGCTGCAGTTCTTCCTTCAGCCAGATCACCTGCGCGCGCGGGTTCAGCGGCGGCGTGTGTTCGGGACTGGTCGAGCCGAACACCGCGACCTGCGGAATGCCGAACGCCGCGGCCACGTGCATCAGGCCGGAGTCGTTGCTGACGACGCCGCGCGCGCCGGCGATCAGCACCATCGCGTCGATCAGCGTCGTCTTGCCGGCCAGCACGCGGCAGGCGCCGGGCGCGGCCGCGGCGATCTCGTCGCACAGCGCGACCTCCTTGCCGGAGCCGAGCAGCACGACCGGCAGGCCGTGCGCGGCGTGCAATGAACGCGCCAGCTCGGCGTAGTGCGAGGCCGGCCAGCATTTCGCGGGGCCGTATTCAGCGCCCGGCGCGAAGGCCCAGTAACCTTGCGGCGCCAGCCCGGCGGCGGCGGTCACGCGTTCGAGCGTCGCCGCATCGAACTGCAGCCGCGGCCGTTCGGTCTCTTGGGCGGCAACAGCGGGCCCGCCGGCCAGCGCGCTGTAGAACGCCACCATCGGCGGTCGCCCGCCCGGGTTCGGCAGCCGCTTGTTCAACAGCAGCGGGCGGCCTTCGCCCTGGTAGCCGATGCGCTGCGGGATGCCGGCGAAGAACGGGATCAGCGCCGACTTGATCGAGTTCGGCAGCACGTAGGCGGTGTCGAAGCGGCCGCGCAGCGTGGCCGCGACGCGGCGCCGCGCCGACCAGTCGAGCCGCCCGTGCGCGAACGGCAGCTCGATCACCTCGCGCACGCCGGCCATCGCCCGGTACACCGGCGCGACCCACGGCAGCGCGGCCGCCGTGACCTCGTCGCCGCGCGCGGCCAGCCGGCTGACCAGCGGCTGCGACATCACCGCGTCGCCGATCCACTGCGGGGCGATCAGCAAGGCGCGGTTCATCACGTCGCTTCAGTGCGTCGATTCAGTGCGTGTGAAGCTTTTCGCCGGCCTTCAGGCGGTAGACCGTGCCGCAGTAGGGGCACTTGCCTTCGCCGGTCGTCGCGACGTCGATGAACACCTTCGGGTGGGTGCTCCACAGCGTCATCTTCGGGTTCGGGCAGAACACCACGCCGGGGCCCTGCACGTCGTGCGCGGTGACCTCGACCACTTCCTGTTGCTTGTTCGTGCTGCTCATGGGGTCCTCAGACGGCGGTCAGCCATTCGGCGTATTTGGGGTTGCGGCCGTTCACGATGTCGAAGAACGCGCTCTGGATCTTTTCGGTGATCGGCCCGCGCGAGCCGCTGCCGAGCTCGATGCGGTCGAGTTCGCGGATCGGCGTCACCTCGGCGGCGGTGCCGGTGAAGAAGGCCTCGTCGCTGATGTAGACCTCGTCGCGCGTGATGCGCTTCTCGACCAGCTTCAGGCCGAGGTCGTTGCAGATCGCGAAGATGGTGTTGCGGGTGATGCCGTTCAGCGCGCCGGCCGACAGGTCGGGCGTGTAGACCACGCCGTTCTTGATCACGAAGATGTTCTCGCCGGCGCCTTCGCTGACGAAGCCGGAGGCGTCGAGCAGCAGCGCCTCGTCATAGCCGTCCTCGGTGGCTTCCATGTTCGCGAGGATCGAGTTGGTGTAGTTGCTGACCGCCTTGGCCTGCGTCATCGTGATGTTGACGTGGTGGCGGGTGTAGCTGCTGGTCTTCACGCGGATGCCGCGCCGCAGGCCTTCTTCGCCCAGGTAGGCGCCCCAGGACCAGGCGGCGACCATCAGGTGGATCTGGTTGCCCTTCGGGCTGACGCCCAGCTTCTCGGAGCCGATCCAGGTCAGCGGGCGCAGGTAGCAGCTCTCGAGCTGGTTCTCGCGCACCACGGTGCGCTGCGCGTCCATCACTTCCTGCAGCGAGAACGGGATCTTCATGCGCAGGATCTTCGCGCTGTTGAAGAGCCGCTCGGTGTGCTCGCGCAGGCGGAAGATCGCCGTGCCCTGCGCGGTCTTGTAGGCGCGCACGCCCTCGAAGGCACCGCACCCGTAGTGCAGCGTGTGGCTGAGCACGTGGATCCTGGCGTCGCGCCAGTCCACCAGCTGCCCGTCCATCCAGATTTTTCCGTCGCGATCGGCCATCGACATGGCAGGCTCCTGTAGGGGGAAATGAGGCTGAACCGGCGATTTTACGGATGCGACGGGTCGGACGGCTCGGCCGGGCGCACCAGCGTCCAGGTCGCGAGCTTGCCGCCCTTGAATTCGAGCGTGACCTCGCTGCCGCCATCGTCGGCCCAGGCCCAGGTGTCGCGCTGCGGATCGATGCGTCGGCCGAGGCTGCGCGTCATCGTCACCACCTGCATCATCGTCAGGCCGGCGCTCAGCTTCGAATTCAGCATCACGGTGCTGCCGACATGGCCGACCGGCGCCTCGCCGGCGTTCTTCATCACGCGCAGTGCGCGGCTGAACTGGATCAGCAGCCAGAACACGATCACCGACACCGCCATCACGACGCCCTGCCAGCCATAGGCCTGCCACGCTGCCGCCACCGCGATCAACGCGAGGCCCCACCCGACGATTGGATTCATGCGCGCGATGTTACGGGGCCGACCGGGGCACCGGCCTGTGCAGTTTCCACAACGAAGCCGGTTCGCAGCGCGCCGGCCCAGTCTGGCCGGCCGTGCCGTTCGGCCAGGCGCGCGGCCGGTTCGGGGTCGTACGGCACCGCGCGCAGTTCGACCTGCCAGCCGGCCGGACGGCGCGTCAGCAGCGCATAGCGGGCATGCGGCGTGCCGTTCTCGACGACGTGCGGATGCGGGTGCGCATCGTCGTAGGCCTGCAGCCCGACGCTGCCGGGGTTGACGACGAGCCGGCCGTCGGCGAGCCGCAGCGCGCGCGGCACGTGGGTGTGGCCGCACAGGATCACGCCGTGGGCGACCCCGTGCTGGGCCTGGCCGGCGCGGGCCGTCGCTTCGGCGAGCGTTGCGGGCCGCATGCCGCCGGGGTCGACCGATTCGAGGAAGTAGACGAGGTCGCTGTCGGGCGTGCCGTGGCAGCAGAACAGCTCGTCGGTCAGCTGCAGCGTGGCGGGCAACGCGGTCAGCCAGGCGCGATGCTGCGGCAGCAATCGCGAGGCCGCGAACGCATCGGAGGCCCCCATCGCCGCAACGTCCGGCGCCAGCACCTGGCGCTCGTGGTTGCCGCGGATCGTCGGCACGTCGAGCGAGATCAGCCGCTCGGCGGTTTCGGCGATCCACAACGGGCCGGACAGGATGTCGCCGAGGTTGACCGCCAGGTCGGCGCCGGTGGTGGCGATGTCGGCCAGCACCGCGTCGAGCGCGTGCAGGTTGCCGTGGATGTCGGAGAAGGCGGCCAGTCGCATGCCGCCATTGGACTACGAACGGCGGTGGATGCGAATGGTCTGCGCCTTGCCGCCCTGCGCCGCCGCGGCCGCCTTCGCCGGCACGTCGCAGCCGTCGCAGCCGCAGCCGGTGGGCACCTGCGCGGCCCGCTGCAGCCGGCGCGCGACCGGCGCCGGCCACGCCGACCAGCGCGCGAGGCGCCTGGCGAGCGTGCGGCGCAGCGCCGCCGGCATCAGCACGTTGACCGCGTAGCCGAAGCAGCCGAGGACGATCAATCCGACGATCAGGTCTTGCATGGCGGGCCTTTCAGCTCATGCGCCGAACCACAGCGTGGCGCGGTAGGTGATGAAGGACGCGATGTACGCGAGCGCGAACAGGTAACCCGCCATGATCAGCGGGTAGCGCCACGAATTGGTCTCGCGGCGCACGACCGCGAGCGTCGACATGCACTGCGGTGCGAACACGTACCAGGCGAGCAGCGAATAGGCGGTGGCGATCGACCAGCTCTGCGCGATCACCGGCGCCAGCGAATCGGCCACCTCGCCGGCCGCCGACATCGCATACACCGTGCCGAGCGCGCCGACCGCCACTTCGCGCGCCGCCAGCCCCGGCACCAGCGCGATCGAGATCTGCCAGTTGAAGCCGATCGGCGCGAAGACCACTTCGAGCGCCCGGCCGAGGTAACCCGCCAGGCTGTACTGGATGGCCGGGCCGGTCGCGCCGTCGGGCGGGCCGGGGAAGCTCGACAGGAACCACAGCACCACCGTCAGCGCGAAGATGATCGTGCCGACGCGGCGCAGGAAGATGCGGGCGCGTTCCCACAGGCCGATCGCGAGGTTGCGGACGTTCGGCAGCCGGTACGGCGGCAGCTCCAGCATCAGCGGCTGGTAGCTGCTCTTCATCCAGGTGCGCTTGAGCAGCCAGGCCACCGCCATCGCCGACACCACGCCGGCCACGTACAGCACGAACAGCGTGATGCCCTGCAGGTTGAACCAGCCGATGTTGCGCTTCGGCACGAAGGCGCCGATCAGCAGCGCATAGACCGGCAAGCGGGCCGAGCAGGTCATCAGCGGCGCGACCATGATGGTCGCAAGCCGGTCGCGCCAGTTCGGGATGGTGCGGGTGGCCATGATGCCGGGGATCGCGCACGCGAAGCTCGACAGCAGCGGGATGAAGGCGCGCCCCGACAGGCCGACCTTGCCCATCACGGTGTCGAGCAGGAACGCGGCGCGCGGCAGGTAGCCCGAATCCTCGAGCACCAGGATGAACAGGAACAGGATCAGGATCTGCGGCAGGAACACCAGCACCATGCCGGCGCCGGCGATCACGCCGTCGACCAGCAGACTGCGCAGCGCGCCGTCGGCCATGTGGCTGGTCAGGAATTCGCCGGCCGCGGCCATGCCGTTCTTGATGGCGTCCATCGGCACGTTGGCCCACGAGAACACCGCCTGGAACACCAGGAACAGCAGCACCGCCAGCAGCGAGAGGCCCCACACCGGGTGCATCACGACCGCGTCGATGCGGTGGTTGAAGCGCTTGAACTGCATCGCGCCGGGCACCGCGACCGCCAGGATGCGGCGCACCTCGCGCTGCAGCTCGGGCAGCGTCGGCGTGTCGGCCACCGCCGGCGGCGTCGGCCATTCGGCCTGCTTCTCGAGCTCGGCCAGCAGCGCCTCGTGCCCGCGGCTCTGCACCGCGACCGTCTCGACCACCGGAACGCCGAGTTCGGCCGACAGCTTCGCGACGTCGATCTGCAGGCCGCGCGCGCGGGCGACGTCGGCCATGTTCAGCGAGACGATCATCGGGCGGCCGAGGCGGCGCAGTTCGAGCACCAGGCGCAGGTTCATCGGCAGGTTGGTGGCGTCGACGACGGCCACCAGCGCGTCGGGCGCCGCCTCGCCGGCGCGCAGCCCCATCACCATCTCGCGGGTGACCTCTTCGTCGGGCGTGGCCGGCGTCAGGCTGTAGGCGCCGGGCAGGTCGATCACCGACACCGTGCGGCCGCTGCGCAGCGTCGCGCTGCCGATCTTGCGCTCGACGGTGACGCCGGCGTAGTTGGCGACCTTCTGGCGCGCGCCGGTCAGCAGGTTGAAGAGGGCGGTCTTGCCGCAGTTCGGGTTGCCGACCAGGGCGATCCGCAGGGCCTGCAGGGCGTCGGTGCTCATGCCGGCAACCCTTCGACATTCACCTCGACGCACTGCGCCTCGACCCGGCGCAGCGCGAAGAAGGTCTCGCCGATCTGCACCGCGAGCGGCTCGCGCCCGCCCGGGCCGCGCCGCAGCAGCTGCACCGGCTCGCCGGGCAGGAAGCCCAGCTCGCTCAGGCGGTGCAGCAGCTGCGGGTCGGGCGAGCCTTCGGCACGCAGGCCGATGACGGTGCCGCGGGCACCGGCGGGCAGATCGGAAAGGCGGGGAGCGGTCATACGGGCGGGGCGGGCAAAACCAGGGAGCGGTCACGGCAGGGCGACAGCCGCCCGATGCAAATGATAATAGCTCTTGTTTGGCCGCACCCCTCGCAAGGGCGCTCCGGCGGTTTGCGCCGGGTCAGCCCAGCGTGCGAAGCAGGTCGATCGCTTCCTCGATGCGCTCGACCGGGTGGATCGTCAGCCCCTCGATGGCCTTCTTCGGCACGTTCGCCTTCGGCACCACCGCGACGCTGAAACCGAGCTTGGCGGCTTCCTTCAGCCGCTCCTGGCCGCGCGGCGCCGGCCGCACCTCGCCGGCCAGCCCGACCTCGCCGAACGCGATGAAGCCGCGCGGCAGCGGCCGCCCGCGCAGGCTGCTCTGGATCGCCAGCATCACCGCCAGGTCGGCCGCCGGCTCGCTGATGCGCACGCCGCCGACGGCATTGACGAACACGTCCTGGTCGAGGCACGCGATGCCGGCATGCCGGTGCAGTACGGCCAGCATCATCGCGAGGCGGTCGCGGTCGAGGCCGACGCTCAGGCGCCGCGGGCTCGGGCCGCCGGAATCGACCAGCGCCTGGATCTCGACCAGCAGCGGCCGCGTACCCTCCAGCGTGACCAGCACGCACGAGCCGGCGACCGGCTCGCCGTGCGTCGACAGGAAGATCGCGCTCGGGTTCGCGACGCCCTTCAGCCCCTTCTCGGTCATCGCGAACACCCCGATCTCGTTGACCGCGCCGAAGCGGTTCTTGATCGCCCGCACCAGCCGGAAGCTGCTGTGGGTGTCGCCCTCGAAGTACAGCACCGTGTCGACGATGTGCTCCAGCACGCGCGGGCCGGCCAGCGCGCCCTCTTTGGTGACGTGCCCGACCAGGATGATCGTGGTGCCGCTGCCCTTGGCCACGCGGGTCAGCTGCGCGGCGCATTCGCGCACCTGGGCCACCGAGCCGGGCGCGGAGGTCAGCTGGTCGCTGTAGACGGTCTGGATCGAGTCGATCACGCAGATCGCCGGCTGCTCGGCATCGATGGTCGCGGTGATCTTCTCGAGCTGGATCTCGGCGATCACGCGCACCTGCGAGCCGTCGAGCCCGAGGCGGCGCGAACGCAGCGCGACCTGCGCGCCGGATTCCTCGCCGGTGACGTAGAGCGCGCGCATGGTGCGCGACAGCGCATCGAGCGCCTGCAGCAGCAGCGTCGACTTGCCGATGCCCGGGTCGCCGCCGATCAGCACGACGCCGCCGGCGACGATGCCACCGCCGAGCACGCGGTCGAGTTCATCGATGCCGGTCGGCTGGCGGTCGACGTCCGAGGCCTCGATCTCGGACAGCGTCGCGACCGGCTGCGCGCCGGCCAGCGATTGATAGCGGTGCTTGACAGGCGCTTCGGCGACGCCTTCGACCAGCGTGTTCCAGGCGCCGCAGTGCGGACATTTGCCCAGCCACTTGGGGCTGGTGCCACCGCATTCGCTGCAGGTGTAGACGGATTTGGGTTTGCTCACCCCGCGACTGTAGCGGGGGGCCGGCGACGGCCGGCGAGGCGTTGCCACCACGGGGTCGACGGCTGCGCCGCCGGGACGGGCGAGAACACGCGCAGGCTGGCGCCCGCCGGTGCTTCGATCAGCGCCAGCGCCCCGCGGCGCAGCACGAGCGTGTCGCCGGCCGCAAGGAAGTGGTCGTCCTCGTCGCCGCTCTGCGTGACCCACACGCGACCGGCCAGCACCTGCAGCTCGACCGGTCGGGCCGAGCGCCAGCGGTGGAGTTCGCCGACGGCGAGTTGCAGATCGAGGGGGTGGAGTGTGGTCGTCATCGGGGCCTCGCCGTGGTGTCCTCAGGGCGCCAGTGTTCCCGCAAGCGCTGTGGCCCACCACATCCAGAACGGCGTGAACTGCACCGGCACAGATGCCCGCCGCGCCGACTGTGCTGGTGACAACGGGCCGGATCTGTACCTGTGCCACGGTGCAGGCCGCGGCGACAATCGCTCCCCATGGAAGAGGCCCTGCTGGATGTCGACGCGGCGCTGCCGCCATTGCCGAATTCGCCGCTGTACCAGGCGGTGGCCGGCGGGCTGGAGAAGGCGATCACCTGCGGCAGCCTGCGCAGCGGCGACCGGCTGCCGTCGGTGCGGCAGCTGTGCCAGCAGCACGGCGTCAGCGCGTCGACCGCGACGCTCGCCTACCGCTGGCTCGAGAACCGCGGGCTGGTCGAGGCGCGGCCGAAGTCCGGCTACTTCGTCGCACCGCGCCCGCAGCCGCTGCCCGAACCCGAGCTCGACGCGCGCATGAGCAAGGCCGACTTCGTCACGCCCGACGGGCTGACGCGGCAATTTCTGCTGGTCGCGAACGAGCCCGGCGCGATGCCTTCGTTCCGCGTGCAGGCCGGCCGCAGCCTGCTGCCCGAGGCCAAGCTGCGCCAGCTGACGGCCAGCGTCAACCGCCGCCACCCCGAATACGCGTCGCGCGTCGAGAGCAACGGCAGCCCGGCGCTGCGCCGCGAGATCGCCCGCCGCGCGATCCACAGCGGCGTGCGGCTGCACCCCGACGAGATCCTGCTGACCAACGGCGGCATGGAGGCGATGCACCTCGCGCTGCGCGCGGTGGCCCGCGCAGGCGACACGATCGCGATCGAATCGCCCACCTACTTCATGCTGCTCGACGTGATCGAGAGCCTGGGCATGCGGTCGATCGAGATCCCGTCGCACCCGCGCGACGGCCTGTCGATCGAGGCGCTCGACCTGGCCACGCGCACGCCCGGCGCGGTGCGCGCCTGCGTCGTGATTCCCAATTTCCAGAATCCGGTCGGCAGCCTGATGCCGGTGGAGAACAAGCGCAGGCTGGTCGCGCTGGCCGCCGAACGCGGCTTTCCGGTGATCGAGAGCGACATCTACGGCGAACTGCACTTCGGCGACGAGCGCCCGCCGGTGCTGAAGAGCTTCGATGCGCGCGACGACGTGATCCTCTGCTCGGCCTTCACGAAGGCGGTGGCGCCCGGCTACCGCGTCGGCTGGATGGCGCCGGGGCGGCACCTGCGCGAATGCCAGTCGCTCAAGTTCCGCACCTCGTCGCCCGGCGTGCAGTTGCAGCAGGAGGTGATCGCCGAGTTCCTCGCCGACGGCGGCTACGACCACCACATGCGCCGGCTGCGCGCGGCGCTGAAAGTCCAGGCGCAGGCGATGGCCGATGCGATCGCGCGCTACTTTCCGCCCGGTTGCCGGCTGAGCCGGCCGCGCGGCGGGCTCGCGCTGTGGATCGAGCTGCCGGTGCAGGTGGATTCGCGCAAGGTCTTCGAGCAGGCGTGCCGCGAACTGATCGGCGTGGCGCCGGGCGCCACCTTCACCTGCAGCGCGCGCTTCAATCATTTCATCCGGCTGCACTACGGCGACCCGTGGACGCCGCTGCTCGAAACGCGCCTGAAGCGCCTCGGGCAGATCATCTCCGACCAACTCTGAGTTTCCAGAACCTCTTCGCAAAGCAGCACCCCATGGACTTCTCCCTCTGGCTCGCCTTCTTCGCCGCCGCCTGGGCCATCAGCCTGTCGCCGGGGGCCGGCGCGGTCGCCGCGATGAGCGCCGGCGTCAACCATGGCTTCGCGCGCGGCTACTTCATGACCTTCGGCCTGGTGATGGGCATCTGGACGCAGGTGCTGGTGGTGGGCCTCGGCCTCGGTGCGCTGATCGCCGCGTCGAGCCTCGCGTTCGCGGCCGTGAAATGGCTGGGCGTCGGCTACCTGCTGTGGCTGGGCATCAAGCAATGGCGCGCGCCGGCACGGCCGATGGTCGCGGCCACCGGCGAAGCGCAGGTGACGCGTCGCTCGCTGGTGCTGCGCGGCTGGATGGTCAACGCGGTCAACCCGAAGGGCACGGTGTTCCTGCTGGCGGTGGTGCCGCAGTTCCTCGACCTCGCGCAGCCGCTCGCGCCGCAATACGGCGTGATCGGCGCGACGCTGATGTTCACCGACCTGGTCGTGATGGCCGGCTACACCGCGCTGGCCGCCCGGCTGCTGCGCCTGCTGAAATCCCCGGTGCAGATCCGCGCGCTGAACCGGCTGTTCGGCGGCCTGTTCGTCGCCGCCGCGGCGTTGTTGGCACTCTTCAAGCGCGCCTGAACGGCGCGGGTTTGCACGCCGCGAGACACCGCCTGTACGATCGCTTGCCCACGGTGCCGGTTGTTCGCAACCGGCACGACCTGATCGGGCAGCTTCTACGGGGGGCGGATGAACGAGCATCGCAGTGGGGGGCCGATGGGCCCGGGAATCGCCGTGTTCGGCAAGCTGGGCCTGGGCGCGAAGCTCTCGGTGCTGGCCGCCGGCGGTGCGTTGCTGGCCGCGGCCGCGATCGGCGGCTGGGTGCAGCAGCGCGGCTGGACACACTGGGGCAGCCTCGCGCTGCTGGCGGCGACGGTGCTGCTGGCGTACCTGCTGCTCGCGCTGTACCTGCAGATGGCGGGCGCGCTCGGCGCGCTCGACGGCGCGGTGTCGCGCATGAAGCAGGGCGACCTGTCGCGCCGGGTCGAGATCCGCGGCGGCGATGAATTCGCCCGCATCGGCACCGCGCTCGATGCGGTCAGCGAGACGCTCTCCGGGCTGGTGGCCGACGTGCGCAGCAGCACGCTGCTGGTCAACGCGGCCAGCGCCGAGCTGACGGCCGACACCGGCGACCTGTCGCGCCGGACCGAGCAGCAGTCGGCCAACCTGGAAGAAACCTCGGCCAGCGTGCAGCAGCTCGATGCCACGGTGCGCCAGAACGCGAGCGACGCCCGCGAGGCCGAAGCGCTGGCCTCGCGCGTGCACGGGCTGGCCGGCTCGGGCGGCGGCGCGATGCGCGAGGCGGTCGATTCGATGCATGCGATCAAGGCCGGCTCCGAGAAGGTCGGCGACATCATCGGCGTGATCGATTCGATCGCGTTCCAGACCAACATCCTCGCGCTCAATGCCGCCGTCGAGGCGGCGCGGGCCGGCGAGCAGGGGCGCGGCTTCGCGGTCGTCGCGTCCGAGGTGCGCGCGCTCGCGCAGCGCAGCGGCGAGGCGGCGCGCGAGATCAAGCAGCTGATCGAGCAGTCGGGCACCGAGACCGCCAGCGGCGTCGGCCACATCGAGCGGGTGAGCGGCGTGCTGACCGAGATCGTCGGCGGCGTCGCCGAGCTCACCGGGCGCATGGGACGCATCACCTCGGCCGTCGGCGAACAGAGCGACGGCCTCGCGCAGGTGTCGCAGGCGATGACGCAGCTCGACGAGCTGACGCACCAGAACGCGCAGATGGTCGAGCAGACCTCGCGCGCCTGCGCCGGGCTGAGCGAGCGGGCGCGCCAGCTGTCGGCCGCGGTCGGGGGATTCCGGTTGCGCCAGGGCACGGCCGACGAGGCGCAGGCGCTGGTGCAGCGCGCGGTCGCGTTCTACAACGAGCGCGGCGGACCGGCTGCGCTGCCCGGCATCACCGAGCCGGGCAACGGCTTCAACGACCGCGACATGTACGTCTTCGCGTGGGACCGCGACCTCGTGTACCACGCGTTCGGCGGCAAGCCGGCCAACGTCGGCAAGAGCGCGAAGCAGATCATCGGCACCGACGTGACCCAGCTGGCGCACGACGTGTGGGCCGCCGCCGAGGCCGGTGGCGGCTGGGTCGACTACGACTTCCTGAACCCGGCCAACGGCCAGGTGCTGCCGAAGACCTCGTACATCGTGCCGGTGGCGCAGGACCTGGTGCTGGGCTGCGGGATCTACAAGACGCGGCGCACCTGACACCGATCGAGGGATTCCTTACAGGCCTAGAATGTAAGGAATCGTCCAACGACCGGGCTCGCCGTCATGTATGCCACGCTCACCAGCAAAGGTCAGGTCACCGTTCCCAAGGAAATCCGCGACCGGCTCGGCCTCGATGCCGGATCGACCTTGGATTTCCAGCTACTGCCTGACAACACCATCACGGCCCGGCCGGTCACCCCGGATGCCCGCCGGATCCGCGGCATCCTCAAATCACCGGACGCCACGGCGTTGACCATCGAGCAGATGGACGAGGGCATTGCGCAGCACCTGCGCGAAAAGCACGCACCTGCAGTGGGCCGCCCCAAGAAGCCGCGTCGATGATCGGCATCGACACCAACGTCCTGCTGCGGCTGTGGCTCGACGACGATCCGGCGCAAGGCAAGCGGATCGATGCCTTGCTGGCCGACCATGGCGGCACGCCGGGTGCCCTGCTGCTCAGCGATGTGGTGCTGGTCGAGGCGGTGTGGACCTTGCGGTCGGCGTTCTCGCAGGACAAAGCCGCACAGTTGACGGCCGTTCGCAGCCTGCTGGACGAAGCCGCGTTCGCCTTTGAAGACCGGGAGGCGATCGTTCGCGCAGCGACGATGTTCGAGACCGCATCCTGCGGTTTTTCTGATTGCCTGGTGGTCGCCAAGCATGCGCATCGGGGCTGCGACTTCACCGCCACATTCGACCGCGCGATGCGCAAGCTGCCCGGTGTGCGCGTGCTCTGAATCGACCGACCTTCAGCCGTCGCGCACCTTGCCGCGCGAACTCTTCAATTCGCCGCGCTGCGATTTGCCTTCGAGCCGCCGCTTCTGCGATCCGCGCGTCGGCTTCGTCGGCCGCCGCGGCGGCGCCACCACCGCGACGCTGTCGACCAGCTGCTGCAGGCGCTGCAGCGCGTCCTGGCGGTTCATGTCCTGGCTGCGCGAGGTCTGCGCCTTGATCACGACGACGCCGTCGCCGGTGATGCGCTGGTCGGACAGCGCCAGCAGCCGCTCCTTCAGCGGCTCGGGCAGCGACGACGCGCGGATGTCGAAGCGCAGGTGCACCGCGCTCGAGACCTTGTTGACGTTCTGCCCGCCCGCGCCCTGCGCCCGGATCGCGGTGAATTCGACCTCGGCCGGATCGACCTGGGGTGTCACGGCGTCGTGTTTGTCGGCACGCGCTGCGCGAGCGCGCACATCAGCTCGTAGCCGATCGTGCCGGCCGAGCGCGCGACCTCGTCGATCGGCAGCACGCTGCCGTGCGGGCCGCGGCCCCACAGCGTGACCTCGCTGCCGACGCCGGCCTGCGGCACCGGCGTCAGGTCGACCGTCAGCAGGTCCATCGACACCCGCCCGACCAGCGCGCAACGCACGCCGTCGACCAGCGCCGGCGTGCCGGTCGGTGCGACGCGCGGGTAGCCGTCGGCATAGCCGCAGGCCACCACGCCGATGCGCATCTCGCGCTCGGCGGTGAACACGCTGCCGTAGCCGACGGTGTCGCCCGGCTTCAGCGCCTGCACGGCGATCAGCTGCGAGCGCAGCGTCATCGCCGGGCGCAGGTCCCAGTCGGCAATGGTCGATTCGGGGTGGTCGGGCGACCCGCCGTAGACCATGATGCCGGGGCGCACCCAATCGGCCCGCACGCCGGGTTGCGTCGGCGCGAACCGCAGCGTCGCCGCGCTGTTGCTGAGCGAGCGCTCGCCGTCCAGGTCGGCGGTGGCAGCATTGAACACCGCCAGCTGCGCCGCGATGCCGCGCGGCCCGTCGGCATCGGAGAAATGCGTCATCAGCGTGATCTGGTCGACCTGCGGCAGGTTCGACAAGCGCAGCCATGCGGTGCGGAACGCGGCCGGCGTGAAGCCGAGCCGGTTCATGCCGGTGTTCATCTTCAGGAAGACATGGTGCGGCCAGGTGGTCTTGTGCATCGCGAGCCAGTCGATCTGCGCCTCGTGGTGCACCGCATGCCACAGGTTCAGCCGCGAGCACAGCTCGAGGTCGCGCGACTCGAAGCAGCCTTCGAGCAGCAGGATCGGCCCGCGCCAGCCCATCGCGCGCACGCGCTCGGCCTCGGCCAGGTCGACCAATGCGAAGCCGTCGGCCGCCTGCAGCGCCCCGTACACCCGCTCGATGCCGTGCCCGTAGGCGTTCGCCTTGACGATCGCCCACACCCGCGCGTCGGGTGCGCACGCACGCGCGCGCTGCAGGTTGTGGCTCAGTGCATCGCTGTGAATCAACGCTTCGATCGGACGCGGCATGGGCCGATTCTGCCAGCCACCTGCGCCTGCGAAGCAGGATGCCCAGGAGCGAAGCGACTGGGGGGCCGTGCTATAACCGCCGCCGCGGGGAACCAGCAGCGGCCGCGTCGAGCGCTGCATCGATTGATGACCGGGCCCACCCGGCAGGCGACAGGCAGCACGCTCTCAGCGAATGAAAAAAGGTTTCTACACCATCATGTCGGCGCAGTTCTTCAGCTCGCTGGCTGACAACGCGTTGCTGGTGAGCGCCATCGAACTGCTGAAGACCTCCCACGCGCCGACCTGGCAGGTCCCCGCGCTGAGTCCGATCTTCGCGCTGTTCTACGTGATCCTCGCCCCCTTCCTCGGCGCGTTCGCCGATGCCGTGCCGAAGGGGCGGGTGATGTTCGTGTCGAACGCGATCAAGGTGATCGGCTGCCTGATGATGCTGTTCGGCAGCCACCCGCTGGTCTCGTACGCCATCGTCGGCCTGGGCGCCGCGGCCTACTCGCCGGCCAAGTACGGCATCCTGACCGAGCTGCTGCCGAACTCGCAGCTGGTGAAGGCCAACGGCTGGATCGAGGGGCTGACCATCCTGTCGATCATCCTCGGCCTGCTGCTCGGCGGCCAGCTGGTCGGCCACATGGTGTCGGCGCACCTGCTCGCGTTCGACATGCCGCTGATCGACACCGGCGTCGACACGCCGCCCGAGGCCGCGATCTCGCTGATCGTGTTCCTGTACATCGTCGCGGCGCTGTTCAACCTGCGCATCCCGCGCACCGAGGCCCCGCTGCAGCCGCTGTCGCACAGCGTCGTCGAGCTGGTGCGCGACTTCTCCAGCTGCAACGCCCGCCTGTGGAGCGACAAGCTCGGCCAGATCTCGCTGTCGACGACCACGCTGTTCTGGGGCGTCTCGGGCAACCTGCGCGTGATCGTCTTCGCATGGGCGGCGGCGGCGCTGGGCTACACGACCACGCAGGCGTCGACGCTGGCCGGCGTGGTCGCGCTCGGCACCGCGGTCGGTGCGATCGCCGCTTCGATGCGGGTGCGGCTCGACCAGGCCACCAACGTGATCCCGCTCGGCATCGGCATGGGCGTGCTGGTGATCGGCCTGAACTTCATCCACAACGTCTGGGTCGCCGCGCCGTTCCTGGTGATCCTCGGCGCGATCGGCGGCTACCTGGTGGTGCCGATGAACGCGCTGCTGCAGCACCGCGGGCACAACCTGATGGGCGCCGGCCGCTCGATCGCGGTGCAGAACTTCAACGAGCAGGCCTGCATCCTCGGGCTGGGCGCGTTCTACACCGGCATGACGAAATTCGGCATGTCGGCCTTCGCGTCGATCACGGTGTTCGGGCTGGTCGTCGCCGGCACGATGTGGCTGATCCGCCGCTGGCATGCGCGCAACCTGGTCGTGCACCGCGAAGAAGTCGATCACCTGCTCGCGCTGGCCCGCAGCGACAAGCATTGAATCGATGACGCCCGCCGCAGCCGCCGGCGGCGATGGGCGAACCGCCGCCGGATTCCTTCCCGCGCTCGCCCTCGCCTTCAACGCGCTCGTCTGGGGCGTGTCATGGTGGCCCTTCCGCGAACTGCACGCGCTCGGGCTGCACCCGCTGTGGGCTACCGTGCTGGTGTACGCGGTCGCTGTGCTGCTGATCGTCGCGACACGCCGCCGCGCCCTCGGCACGCTGCTGCGCACGCCCAGCCTGTGGCTGCTGGTGTTCGCATCGGGCGCGACCAACGCGGCTTTCAACTGGGCGATGGTGATCGGCGACGTGGTGCGCGTCGTGCTGCTGTTCTACCTGATGCCGCTGTGGACGGTGCTGCTGTCGCGGTTGGTGCTGAAGGAAGCCTTCACGCCGACCGCCGCGCTGCGCGTCGCGCTGGCGCTGGCCGGTGCGTTCATCGTGCTGAAGCCGGCGGGCGCGGGCGTCGCGCTGCCGCTGCCGCAGTCGCTGCCCGACTGGTTGGCGGTGCTCGGCGGCTTCACGTTCGCGCTCAACAACGTGATGTTGCGCCACCAGGCGCACCGGCCGGAAGAGGCGCGGGCGCTCGGGATGTTCATCGGCGGCGTGCTGGTGGCCGGCGCGCTCGCGAGCACGCTGGCCGCGAATGCGCTGGTGCCCTGGCTGCCGGCGCCGCAGCCCGCCTGGGTGCTGGCGATCGGCGCGCTGAGCCTCGCGTTCCTGGCCAGCAACCTCGCGCTGCAGTACGGCGCGTCGCGGCTGCCGGCCAATGTCACGTCGGTCGTGATGCTCTGCGAGGTGGTGTTCGCGACGCTGTCGGCCATCGCGCTCGGCGCCGGCACGCTGACGCCGACGGTGCTGATCGGCGGCGTGCTGATCCTGGCGGCCGCGCTGCTTTCCACATTCAAGCGAGCCGGTTGATCGCTACTGCAGCGTGCGCGTGCCCGGCAGGCTGAAGACCTCGGCCGGCGATTGCAGCGCATGGCAGGCCTCGCCGGCATCGCGGGTGCAGCCGGCCATCACCGCCCAGCGCTCGTGCAGGTGCCACAGCACGCAGCGGCAATCGCCCGACAGCTGCGGGTGCGCGGCCAGCATCGCGAGGTTGTGCGCGATCTTCTCGCCCATCCCCGCGCGGTGCGCCGGGTCGCTGGCGGCCTGCAGGTACTGGCTGTAGCCGGTCATCAGGGCCAGCGTGCCCGCGAGCACGGCCTCGACACCCGGCATCTGGTGTTCTTCGACGAGCAGGTCCATGCGACGCTCCCTCGACAGTGGCAATGGGACGATGCTATCTCAGATGAGAATGATTCTCAAATGGAAACAGGCGAATCACCCTGGACCGGCCGCGCCTTCAGCGCGTGCGGTGCACATCACGGCACGACGAAGTCGGGATCGAGCTCGCGCAGCACCTGGAGGAACTCGGGGTCCATCAGCGGCTTGGCCAGGTAGGCGTCGCTGCCGGCCAGCGAGGTGCGCACCCGTTCGGCCGGGGTGGCCTGGCCGGTGACGAGCACGATGCGCGGCCCGCCGGCCGACTGGCGGGCGGTCTGCTTCATGAACTGGCACAGCTGCAGGCCGTCCATCGGGCTGTCCGCGCCGAGTGCGATGTCGATGAAGGCCAGCGCGAAGCTGTGCACCGTCATCCGGTCGAGCGCCTGCGTGCTGTTGCGCGCCAGGTGCACGCGGTAGCCCAGGCGCATCAGCCGGACCTGCAGGAACTTGAGCGCGATGCGGCTGTCGTCGACGACCAGCACGTCTTTCACGGCGCGGCCGCTGGCGGCGGTGGCCGCCGCATCGAACCGTCCGGAATCGGAGGCGACCCAGTCGGCCTGCGGCGGCTCGTCGAGCAGCGCGAGCCGCTGTTCGAGCAGCAGGTCGAGTTCGCGCACGATGCGGGTGGGCTCGATCGGGCGCGGCAGGTGGGCCGCCGCGCCGGCCGGTGCCCGCGCGCCGATGAAGACGGCGTCGGCGAGCCGCCCGGCGGCCGTCACCGCGGCGATCGCGGCCGGCTGGTCGGCATCGCCGAGGACGAAGTCGGCCTCGCCCAGGTCGGCCGCGCGTTCGTACGCCGGCGCGCGCTGCTCGGCCAGCCGCAGGAATGACTGCACGCCGTCGCGCTCGAAATCGCTGAACCCCTGCAACGCCACCGAATACCGCGTGCGGATGCGCTCGGTCATCGTGTGCTCCCTTGGTCTGTTGGTATGGCGAGGATGGTGGGCGCGGTGGCAGAACGCGTCAAGCACGGGAATGGAACGCGGCCCTGCTGCGTACACTGCCCTGCGGATGCCGCGCACGCGCCGCGTTCGACGACACGCCACCCCAGCCCCACGCCAGGAGATCCCCGCATGAACCGATCGATCCTCGTCCTCGCCACCGTGGCCGGCCTCGCCGCTGCACTGCCGGCGGCCGCGCAGTTCGCCAAGCCCGAAGACGCGGTCAAGTACCGCAAGGCGGCCTTCACGGTGATGGCGAGCCATTTCGGCCGCGTGGCCGCGATGGCCAACGGACGCGTTGCGTTCGATGCCAAGGTCGCCGCCGACAACGCCGAGATCGCGACGATGATGTCGAAGCTGCCGTTCGCCGGCTTCATCGAAGGCACCGACAAGGGCGACACCAAGGCCAAGCCGGAGATCTGGACCGAGCAGGACAAGTTCAAGGCCGCCGCGTCGAAGATGCAGGACGCGATGGAGAAGCTGAACGTCGCCGCAAAGGCCGGCAACGTCGACACGCTGAAGACCGCGGCCGGCGCGGTAGGCCAGGCCTGCAAGGGCTGCCACGACAGCTACCGCAAGGAGTGATCGACGCGCGGCCGTGCGACCGGCCGGCGCGGGGAGACCATCCGCTACCATTCGGGGTTGCGTTGCGCGCAGCCACCCGCTTGGCGCCGCCCCCGCCTGCCCACGACTTCACGAGCCCGCTTCGAATGACTGTGTCTTGTTTCCGAGCCGCGCGCGTCCTCGCCGTCCTGCTTCCGCTGCATGCCGGGCTCGCAGCGGCTGCCGACGAATTGCCGCCCGGCGGCACATTCACCACCCCGGCCTATGCGACGGCTGCCAGCGCGCCCGCCGGCACCAACACCCCCGGCTATGCGCCGACGACGCCCGGCGGCGCGCTGCGCAACCTGCCGACACCCGGGCAGACCGCGCCGCGCGACGACGATGACGCTGCCGCCCGCCTGCGCAACCTGCCGCCGCCGAAGCCGAGCGAGTTCCAGAAGTTCGTCGAGGCCGCGACCGGCCGCCAGCTGCAGCCCTTCGGCAGCAACTTCTTCGCCGAGGCCTCGCGCGCCGCGCAGCCGGTCGACAACGTCCCGGTGACGGCGGACTACACCGTCGGTCCGGGCGACGAGGTGCTGGTGCGGGCCTGGGGCTCGATCGACGTCGACTACCGCAGCACCGTCGATCGCAACGGCCAGCTGAACCTGCCGAAGGTCGGCAGCTTCACGGTCTCGGGCATCAAGGCCTCCGAACTCGAAGGCCAGCTGCGCGCGCAGATCGGCCGCCTGTACCGCAACTTCAACCTCAGCGTGTCGCTGGGCAAGCTGCGCGGCCTGAAGGTGTTCGTCGTCGGCCCGGCCCGCCTGCCGGGCGTCTACACGGTGCCCAGCCAGGCGACGATGCTGTCGGCGGTGGTGGCCGCCGGCGGCCCCGGCCCGAACGGCTCGATGCGCCGCGTGCAGTTGCGCCGCGACAACCAGCTGGTGTCCGAACTCGACATCTACGAGTTCCTGGTGCAAGGCGACAAGTCCAAGGACCTGCAGCTGGCCGCCGGCGACGTGCTGGTGTTCCAGCCGGTGGGGCCGCGCGTCGCGCTGAGCGGTGCGCTCGACAACGCCGCCATCTATGAACTGAAGGGCGCGCAGGAGCCCGTCGGCGAGTTGCTGCGCTACGCCGGCGGCTCGCCGGTGCTGACCGACCCGAACCGCGTGCAGCTCGAGCGCATCGACCCGGCGCAGGCGCCGGCGGCACGCTACGTCGAAGACTTCAAGCTCGACGCAGCCGGGCTGCAGCACCCGCTGCGCGACGGCGACGTGCTGACGCTGCTGACGATCTCGCCGAAGTTCGCGAACGCGGTGACGCTGAAGGGCCAGGTGGCGCAGCCGCTGCGCTACACCTTCACGCCGGGCATGCGCATCCGCGACCTGATCCCCGACAAGGAAGCCCTGATCTCGCCCGACTTCTACCGGCGCAAGAACCTGCTGGTGCAGGTCATCGCCGACGACGACGACATCCTGCTGGAAGAGGCCGAGCAGCGCGCCGCCCGCACGGGCAGCAACACCGGTGTCGGTCTGCCCGGCGCGACGAGCAGCGGCACCCCCGGCGCGCGCGGCGAAGGCGGCCGGACCGACAACACGGCGACGCCCGTCGTCGTGGCGTCCGCTGCCGACCCCTCTGCCGCGCGCGATCCGAACCGCTTCCCGCTGACCGAGGGCGAGCGCGCGCGCCGGCGCATGGACCGCCTGGCCGCGGCCGAGTCGAGGCGCACGCCGGCCACCTTGTTCAACGAGCTGAACTGGGACTACGCGGTGATCGAGCGGCTCAGCGAGAAGGACCTGAGCACGCAGGTGATTCCGTTCAACCTCGGCAAGGCGGTGCTCCAGGGCGACCCCGACAACAACATCGAGCTGAAGGCCGGCGACGTCGTCACCATCTACAGCCAGAAGGACATCCGCGTGCCGGTGGCCAAGCAGACGCGGCTGGTCTCGGTGGAAGGCGAGGTCGGCGCGCCCGGCGTGTACCAGCTGCTGCCCGGCGAGACGCTGGCCCAGCTGATCACGCGGGCCGGCGGCTTCACGCCGCAGGCCTATGTGTACGGCCTGGAGTTCAGCCGCGAGGAAACCCGCAAGCGCCAGCGCGAGAACCTGCAGGTGGCGATCGCGCGCCTCGAAGTGCTGTCGGCGCAGCAGGCGGCCCGCGAAGCGGCCAACCGGCGCGAAGAGCAGGCCGGCGGGGCCGCCATCAGCTCGGCGGCGACCCAGGCGCAGATGGCGCGGCTCAGCCGCGTGCAGCCGAACGGCCGCGTCGCGCTCGAACTGACGCCGGAGACCACCTCGGTGAGCCAGCTGCCCGAGGTGCCGCTCGAGAACGCCGATCGCATCGTGGTGCCGAGCCGCCCCGGCTTCGTGACGGTGGCCGGCGCTGTCGTCAACAACAACGCCTTCCTGTGGAAGCCCAACCGCACGGTCGGCGACTACGTGAAGCTGGCCGGGCTGGATGAAGCCGCCGAGCCGTCCAACATGTTCGTGCTGCGCGCCGACGGCACCGTCAGCCATGCGAACGAACGCCGCGGCTGGTTCGGCAGCCTGGAATCCCAGGCGTTGCAGCCCGGCGATGCGGTGGTGGTGCCGAACCAGCTCGACTACGAGAGCTGGGGCCGCGCGGCCATCCGCAACCTGAAGGACTTCTCGCAGATCTTCTACCAGTTCGGCCTGGGTGCGGCGGCCATCAAGACGCTGCGCGGAGACTGAGCCCGATGATGCAGACCGATCCATTGACGAACGTGCCGACCGACGATTTCGAGGAACAGAACGGGCCGTCGATCGGCCTGTTCGACCTGCTGGTCTGGCTGGGGGAAGGCAAGCGGATCGTCGCGGCCTGTGCCGGCGCCGCGATGGTGCTCGCCGTGGCCGTGGCGCTGCTGAAGCCCAACATCTTCACGGCACGCGCGACCTTGCTGGCCCCGGGCGGGCAGCAGCAGAGCTCGTCGGCCGCTGCACTCGCCGCGCTGGGCTCGCTCGGCGGACTGGCCGGGGGCCTCGGCAGCAAGAGCCCCGACGAGTTGTACGTCAGCCTGCTGAAGAGCGACAGCGTGCAGCGCGCGCTGGACCAGCAGTTCAAGCTGCAGCAGCGCTACGAGGTCAAGACCTACGAGCAGTTGCGCAAGGTGCTGCCCACGTACGTTCGCGTCAGTTCGGACAAGAAGTCCGGCCTGATCACGGTCGAGGTCGACGACGAGAAACCGCAGTTCGCCGCCGACCTGGCGAACGCGCACGCCGACGAGGTGACCAAACTGCTCGGTCGGCTGGCCGTGTCCGAGGCCCAGCAGCGCCGCGTCTTCTTCGAGCAGCAGCTGAAGGACACCAAGGAAAACCTGATCCAGGCCGAACAGGCGCTGCGCGCGGTGCAGGAAAAGTCCGGCATGGTGGTGCTCGACAAGCAGGCCGAGGCGATCATCACCGGCGTGGCCCAGCTGAAGGCGCTGATCGCCGAACGCGAGGTGCGGCTGAAGGTGATGCGCACCGGCGCCACCTCCGAGAACCCGGACGTGCTGCGGCTGACTTCGGAACTGACCGCGCTGCGCAGCGAGCTCGCGCGGATGGAAGCGGCCCCCGGCGGCAACGCCAGCAGCGCCGCCACCGGCAGCATCGACATCCCGGTCGGCAAGCTGCCGGGTGCGGCGGTCGACTACGTGCGGGCGCGCCGCGAAGTGAAGTTCCAGGAGACGCTGCTCGAAGGCATGCTGCGCCAGTACGAGATCGCCAAGCTCGACGAGGCGAAGGAAGGGCCTTCGCTGCAGAAGGTCGACGTCGCCCAGGCGCCGGACCGCAAGTCGAAGCCGGCGCGTTCGATCTTCGTGCTGACGAGCACCCTGCTGGCGCTGCTGGCGTCGGCGATCTTCGTGATCGGGCGCCGCTACATGGCCCTGCGCCGCGAGCAAGACCCCGGAAGCGTCCAGGCGCGCGAGGCGCTGCGCCACGCGTGGCGCTGGCGCCGCGCCTGACGAACGTCGCTCAGAGCGTCAACGTGCCGCGGATGCAGCTGGTGCTGTGTCCGCCGACCCACACCTGGCCGTCGACCTGGGCGATGTGCACGCGGCCAGCGCGGTCGAGCCGGGTGCCCTGCGCCGCAACATAGCGGGCCGGCGCGAGCCCGGTGCCGATCAGCCACTGCGCGAGGCTCGCGTTCAGGCTGCCGGTGACCGGGTCTTCCGGGACGCCGATCGGCGCGGCGAACCCGCGCACCTCGAACTGGCAGGCGCCGCCCGCCGCATGCGGCCCGATCACGCCGACCTTGGCCAGCGACTTCAGCGCCGCATGGTCCGGCTCCAGCGCCAGCACCGTCCCGGCCTGGTCGAGCAGCAGGCCGAGCCAGCGCGGGCCGTTGTCGAGCCACTGAGCCTGCAGCACCTGCCGGCGGTGCAGGCCGAGCGCCTGCAGCACCGGTGCCAGCTCGGCATCGGTGACCGGCGCCTGGCGCAGCGGCGGCGCCGCGAAGGCCGCGCGTTCGCCGTCGAGCCGGATATCGACCCGGCCGACGCCGCACTGCTGCACGACCGCGCCGGGTGTCTTCGGCACGCCGCCGGCCTCGAGCCAAGCGTGGCAGCTGCCGAGCGTCGGGTGGCCGGCGAACGGCAGCTCGCCGCCCGGCGTGAAGATGCGCACCCGGTAGTCGGCCTGCGGGTCCGTCGGCTGCAGCAGGAAGGTCGTCTCCGACAGGTTGGTCCAGCGCGCGAAGGCCTGCATCTGCGCGTCGTCGAGTGCGTCCGCACCGTGCACGACGGCCAGCGGATTTCCCTTCAGGGCCACGTCGGTGAAGACATCGACCTGCGCGAAGGCGAAGCGCGTCATGCCGCCTCCTTCAGCGCCGCAGCCAGCGCGCGGATGCCGCGTTCGATCTGCTGCGGCGACACCGTGACGAACGACAGCCGCATCGTGTTGGCGCGTGCCTGCTCGGCGAAGAAGGCCGCGCCCGGCACGAAGGCCACACCGTTGGCGACCGCCTTCGGCAGCAGCGCGATCGCATCGACGTTCGCCGGCAGCTCGACCCAGAAGAACATGCCGCCGGTCGGCACCGTCCAGCGGCAGCCGGCGGGCATGTGGGCTTCGAGCGCGGCGCGCATCGCATCGCGCTGGGCTTTGTAGCGCGCACGGATGGTCGGCACGTGCGTGTCGAGGAAGCCGTCTCGGATCACCTCGTGCACCACCCGCTGGTTGAAGCCCGGCGTGTGCAGGTCGGCGGCCTGCTTGGCCTGCAGCAGCTTCGGCACCAGCGGCGCCGGCGCCACCACGTAGCCCAGGCGCAGGCCGGGCGCCAGCACCTTCGAGAACGAGCCGAGGTAGACCGTGCCGTCGGCCCAGCGCGCGGCCAGCGGCGGCGGCGGCGGCGCGTCGAACCACAGGTCGCCATACGGGTTGTCCTCGACCAGCGGCAGGTTCAGCGCCTGCGCCCGCGCGACCACCGCGGCACGGCGGGCCTCGCTCATGCAGCGGCCGCTCGGGTTCTGGAAGTTCGGCAGCAGGTACAGGAAGCGCGCGCCTTCGGCGGTGTGCAGCGCATCGGGCAGCGGGCCGTCGTCATCGCAATCGACCGCGGTGAAGACCGGCTCGTATGGTGCGAAGGCCTGCAGCGCGCCGAGGTAGGTCGGCGATTCGACCGCCACCCGGCTGCCCGGGTCGACCAGCACCTTGCCGACCAGGTCGAGCCCCTGCTGCGAACCGGTGGTGATCAGCACCTGGGCCGCGTCGACCTGCTGGCCGTGGCCGCGCAACATCGCGGCGACCCATTCGCGCAGCGCCGGCAGGCCTTCGCTCGACGCGTACTGCAGCGCCTCGCGCGGGGTGTCGCGCAGCACGCGGGCGGTGGCCTCGCGCATCGCGTCGACCGGGAAGCCGTCGGGCGACGGCAGGCCGCCGGCCAGCGAGATGATGCCGGGCTGTTCGGTCACCTTCAGGATCTCGCGGATGATCGACGGGTTCATGCGGTGGGCGCGCTGCGCGAGCTGCCAGGGGGTGCGCGAGGTCATGCGGATTTCCTTGAAGGCGTGACGGGAGAGGGGACAGGAGACGAATCGGAAGAGAACGGCGGCGACGACGCCGCGTGCGTCGGCATCTTGCGCCCGACGAACACCGTGGCGATCACCGCCAGCGAGAAGAAGACGGTCGTCGCCGACAACCGCTCGCCGAGCACCGGCACCGCCAGCAGCATCGACAGGAAGGGCTGCAGCAATTGCACCTGGCTCACCCGCAGCGTGCCACCGAGCGCCAGCCCGCGGTACCACGCGAAGAAACCGAGCCACATCGAGAACAGCGTGACATAGCCGAAGCCGACCCACGCGCCGGCGCGCACCGGCTGCGCCGGCCAGGTCCAGCCCATCAGCGGCAGCGTGAACGGCAGGCTGATCACGAGCACCCAGCAGATCACGTGCTCGCCGTGCCATTGCCGCGACAGGTGCGCGCCGGCGACGTAGCCGATCGAGCCGCTGACGACGGCCAGCAGCAACAGGCCGTCGGCCCGGCCCAGCCCGCTGCCCGATTGCGCCGCGAAAGCGAGCACCAGCGCGCAGCCGACCGCCGCACACGCCCAGAATCCGACCGACGGCCGCTGGCGGAAGAACAGCGCCGCCGCGATCGCGGTGCCCAGCGGCAGCACCCCGGTGATCACCGCGGCATGCATCGCATCGACCTCGCGCAACCCGAGGCCGAGGAACAGCGGGAAGCCGACCACCGTGCCGGCGGCGCTGACCGCCAGCGCCGTCCATTGCCGGCCGCGCGGCCGCGGCGCGCCGGTCAGCAGCAGGTAGAACACGCTCAGCACGCCGGCCAGCGCGGCGCGCCCGGCGACGACGAACAGCGGCGACAGCTGCGGGTCGGCGGCCGGCCCGACGGCCAGGCGCGTCATCGGCGTCGTCATCGCGAAGATCGCGACGCCCAGAAAGCCCAGCCACAACCCCTTGCGCTCGATGTCCATGCGCCAGTCTAGGCGCTGCGACCAACACAGGGCCGGTACACTCACCCGTCTCAGATTGCGCACTGTATTGGTCACCTCGCCAGCACATGAACCCGCTTGCCCCGCTCGATCCGCTGTCCCGCCACGCCGATGCCACGCTGACCGAGCAGCTGTCCGGCCGCTTCGCCGAGCGCATCCGGCAGCGGCTGCTCGCGCCGGGCTCGCGGCTGCCGTCGGTGCGCGACTGTGCGCGCCGGCACGGCGTCAGCGCCTACACGGTGGTCGCCGCCTACGACCAGCTGCTGGCGCAGGGGTTGGTCGAGGCCCGCAAGCAGCGCGGCTTCTTCGTGCGCGAACAGCACCCGCGCGATGCCGGTCGGGCCGCCGCAGCGGCGGCGCCGGCCGCCGCCGACCCGGTCGCCCGTCCGCGCGCGCCGCTCAGCGCGATCGCGCTGGTGCGCAGCATGTTCCAGCCGCCGGGCGCGCGGCCGATGCCGGGACTGGGCACGCTGCCGTCGGAATGGCTGGACCTGCCGATGCTCAGCACCGCGCTGCGCCGCGTCAGCAGCGGCACGCAGCTGGCCGCGCTGGCGCTGCAGTACGGCGAGCCGGCCGGCGACCTGCGGCTGCGCCGGGCGCTGTCGCAGCGGCTGGTCGACTTCGGCGTGAAGGCCGCGCCGGAGCAGATCGTCACCAGCTTCGGCGCCACCCATGCGCTGGACATCGTCACCCGCAGCCTGACCCATGCCGGCGACACCGTGCTGGTCGACGAACCCGGCTGGTCGGTCGAGTTCGCGCGGCTGGCGGCGCTCGGCCTGCGCGTGCTGCCGGTGCCACGCGGCGAGGACGGCCCCGACCTCGCGGTGATGGAACGGCTGATCGAGGCCCAGAAGCCGCACGAGCGGCCGCGGCTGTACATCACCGTCTCGGTGCTGCACAACCCGACCGGCGCGACGCTCGCGCTCGGCCACGCGCACCGGCTGCTGAAGCTGGCGCAGGCGCACGGGCTGCACATCGTCGAGGACGACACCTACGCCCACCTGGCGCCACCGCATCTGCCGCGGCTGGCGGCGCTCGACGCGCTGGAGCGCACGATCTACATCTCCGGCTTCTCGAAGATCCTGGTGCCGAACTGGCGGGTCGGCTATCTGGCAGCGCCGCCCGGGCTGGTCGACCGCTTCGTCGACACCAAGCTGCTTGGCAGCCTGACCACCACCAGCCTGACCGAGCAGGCGCTCGCCCACTGCCTCGAGCAGGGCCTGCTGCGCCGCCATGCCGAGCGCGTGATGGCCCGGCTGGATGCGGCCCGGGCGCGCTCGGTGCAGTTGGCCGAAGCGGCGGGCTGCCGGTTCGCGGCCACGCCGCGCGGCCTGTTCGGCTGGGTCGACACCGGCGTCGACACCGAACGGCTGTCGCAGGTGATGCTGGACGGCGGCTGGCTGCTCGCGCCGGGGTCGATCTTCCATGCCACACCCCGCCCGAGCACGCTGATGCGCATCAACTTCGCGACCACGCAGGATGCGCAGTTCTGGCAGGCGCTGCAGCGCGCCCGCGACGCGCCCGGCATGGCGACACCCCGGAATCCGGGCTTTTCAGCGCCAGCCCGGTGACCTACAGTCACACCTTCTTGCATTCCCGAGTCCATGTTCGAGCCCACCATCCCGTTCGGCGAGCCGGAACTGATGCGCGTCAGCGCCTTCGAGCGCTACCTGCATGAGCCGGGCGGCCCGCGCGCGCTCGGCGAGGTCGCCGACAGCAGCCTGCGCGGCGCGACACTCAGCCCGTCGCTGCTGGCCGACCTGAGCCGCTTCGAGCGGGCCGGCCAGGCCTCCGAGGTGCTCGACGTGCTGGCCGCCTGCGTGCGGCATTCGCAGCAGGTCGTGATCCACCTGCAGATGGGCGAGGCGGTGGTGCCGCTGACGGTCTTCGCACGCGAACGCCTGGTGCACTGCCCGATC
The DNA here is from genome assembly GCF_012275445.1 of Rhizobacter sp. SG703. Classification (GTDB taxonomy): domain Bacteria; phylum Pseudomonadota; class Gammaproteobacteria; order Burkholderiales; family Burkholderiaceae_C; genus Rhizobacter. The sequence continues at coordinate 107,412 of NZ_JAAZQK010000010.1, forward strand.
AGCCTCGATGCCCTGCTGCGCGAGCGGCCGACCGAATTGCGCGTGATGCACGTCGAGCCGGCGGTGCTGCGGCCGCCGGGCGACGAAGAGCTGTCGCTGGTGGCCGACGAGCAGCACTACCACTCGCTCGGGCCGGTGCTGTGGGAACTCGCGCTGCGCGGCTCGCGCGGCACGCTGCTGCCGGAGATCGCCGGGCCGGTGGCCTACCGCGTCGCGCCCGGCTTCGCGATGGGCGGCCTGCGCGCCGGCGGCCTGTTGCGCGCCGCGGTGCAGCGGTTGCAGGGCGACCGCTCGTCGCTGCGCGAGATGGCCGACTGGCCGGGCTTCGACAGCTCGCGCGCGGCGCGGCTGCTGAACGCGCTGTACCTGCAATCGGGGCTGATCATCAGCCGCTCGCACCGCAATGCGATCGGCGAATCGTGGTTCGGCGCGCTCGGGCGCTGAGCAAGCCGCCCCGTCAGCGAGCGCCGAGTTCTTCCCAGCGCGTCAGCGCCGCGAGCAACTCGTCGTCGAGCGCCGCGAAGCGCGCCTGCGCGGCCGCGAGCTTCGCCGCGTCGCCGGCGTAGATCTCGGTGCCGGCCAGCAGCTCCGACAGCGTCTTCTGCTCGGTCTCCAGCGCCTCGATGCGCGCCGGCAGGCCGTCGAGCTCGCGCTGTTCCTTGTAGCTGAGCTTGGCCTTCTTCGCGGCCGGCGCGGCAGCGGGCGGCGGGGGAGCCGCAGGCGTCGGCGCGGGCGCGGCCTTCGCGGCCTTGTCGCGAATCGCACGTGCGCGGTCGCGCTGCAGCTTCCAGTCCTCGTAGCCGCCTTCGTACTCGCGCCAGAAGCCCGGGCTGTCGTCGCCTTCCCAGGCGATCGTGCTGGTCACGACGTTGTCGAGGAAGCGCCGGTCATGGCTCACCAGGAACACCGTGCCGGGGTAGCCCTGCAGCAGCTCCTCGAGCAGCTCCAGCGTGTCGATGTCGAGGTCATTGGTCGGTTCGTCGAGCACCAGCACGTTGGCCGGCAGCGCGAACAGGCGCGCCAACAGCACGCGGTTGCGTTCGCCACCGCTCAGCGTGCGCACCGGCGAGTTGGCACGCTCCGGAGAGAACAGGAAGTCGTTCAGGTAGCTCATCACGTGCTTGCGCTGGCCGTTGAACTCCACCCATTCGCTGCCGGGACTGATGGTGTCGGCCAGCGTCGCATCGAGCTTCAACGTGCTGCGCATCTGGTCGAAGTAGGCGACTTCGAGCTTGCTGCCCTGGCGCACGTGGCCGGAGTCGGGCTTCAGCTCGCCGAGGATCAGCTTCAGCAGCGTCGTCTTGCCGGCGCCGTTCGGCCCGATCAACCCGACCTTGTCGCCACGCAGGATGGTCGCGGTGAAGTCCTTCACGATCACCTTCTCGCCGAAGCGCAGGTTCACGTCGCGCAGCTCGGCGACGATCTTGCCGCTGGGCGCGCCGGAGTCCACTTCCAGCCGCACCTGGCCGAGCGAATCGCGCCGTTTCTGGCGCTGGTCGCGCAGCACCTCGAGCCGCTGGATGCGCGCCACGCTGCGCGTGCGGCGGGCTTCGACGCCCTTGCGGATCCACACTTCTTCCTGCGCCAGCAGCTTGTCGGCGCGCGCATTGGCGAGCGCGTCGGACGCCAGCTGTTCTTCCTTCATGCGCTCGTAGGCGCTGAAGTTGCCTGGGTAGCTGCGGATGATGCCGCGGTCGAGCTCGACGATGCGGGTGGCCACGCCGTCGAGGAACGCGCGGTCGTGGGTGATCAGCATCACGCTGCCCTTGAAGCCGCGCAGCAGCTCCTCGAGCCAGGCGATCGAGTCGAGGTCGAGGTGGTTGGTCGGCTCGTCGAGCAGCAGCACGTCGGGCACCGCGACCAGCGCCTGCGCCAGCGCGACGCGCTTCTTCATGCCGCCCGACAGCTGGCTGATCTCGCGCGTGCCGTCGAGGTGCAGCTGCGCGAGCGTGGTGTCCACGCGCTGCTCCCAGTTCCAGGCGTCGAGCGCCTCGATGCGCGTCTGCAGCGCGTCGAGGTCGACGCCGTCGGCATGCTCTTCGTAGGCCTGGCGCACCGCGCGCGCCTCGGCGACGCCTTCGCTGACGGCTTCGAACACCGTGTGGCCGGGCTCGAACGACGGTTCCTGCGGCACGTAGCAGATGCGCACGCCCTGCGTCATCTGCAGCAGGCCGTCGTCGAGCTTCTCGAGCCCGGCGATGACCTTCAGCATCGAGGACTTGCCGGCGCCGTTGCGGCCGATCAGCCCGAGGCGTTCGCCGGTCTCCAGCGAGAAGGCCGCGTTGTCGAGCAGGGCCACGTGGCCGAAGGCCAGGTGGGCATTGGAGAGCGAGAGGACGGCCATGGAGAAACCAGCGGAGGAAACCGCGATTATCCCGTGCCCGCGGTTTCAGGGAAGCTTGGCTTCCAGCGCGTCGACGAACATCTCGGCGACGTCGAATCCTGCCTGCTGCGCGATCTCCTGGAAACAGGTCGGGCTGGTCACGTTGATCTCGGTCAGGCTGTCGCCGATGATGTCGAGCCCGACCAGCAGCAGCCCGCGCGCCGCGAGCACCGGGCCGAGCGCTTCGGCGATCTCGCGGTCGCGCGTGGACAGCGGCTGCGCGACGCCCTTGCCGCCGGCCGCCAGGTTGCCGCGGATCTCGCTGCCCTGCGGAATGCGCGCCAGCGAGAACGGCACCGGCACCCCGCCGATCACCAGCACGCGCTTGTCGCCGTGCACGATCTCCGGCAGGTAGCGCTGCACCATCACGGTCTGCGTGCCGCCCTTGTTCAGCGTCTCGGTGATGCTGCCCAGGTTCAGTCCGTCGGGCCCGACGCGGAAGATGCCCATGCCGCCCATGCCGTCGAGCGGCTTCAGGATGATGTCGTGGTGCACGCCATGGAAGCGCTTGATCTCGGCCTCGTCGCGCGTGACGATCGTCGGGCCGATGAAGTCCGGGAATTCCAGGATCGCGAGTTTCTCGGGGTGGTCGCGCAGCGCGGCCGGCTTGTTGAAGACGCGGGCGCCTTCGCGCTCGGCCTGCTGCAGCAGGTGGGTGGCGTAGAAGTACTCGCTGTCGAACGGCGGGTCCTTGCGCATCAGCACCGCGGTGGCATCGGCCAGCGCCAGCGTCTGCGCCGGCTGCTCGGCGAACCAGGCCTGCGGGTCGCTGGTGACGGTGAACGGCCGCACCTTCGCCTGCACGCGGCCGCCGCGCTCCCAGACCAGGTCGCGCGGCTCGCAGGCGGCCAGCAGGTGGCCGCGGCGGGCGGCTTCGCGCATCATCGCGAAGGTCGAATCCTTGTAGGTCTTGAAGCCTTCCAGCGGGTCGGCAACGAACAGCAGCGTCATGGCGGGGCTCTCTCTGTCGGTCAGGCGGCGATGCGGGGCCGCCACTGTTGCACAAAAAGCGCGAGCGCGCCGGCGACCACGCCCCAGAACGCCGAGCCGATGCCCCACAGGCTCAGGCCGCTCAGCGTGACGAGGAAGGTGATCAGCGCGGCTTCGCGGTGCGCGTCGTCCTTCAGCGCTGCCGCGAGCCCGTTGCCGATGGTGCCGAGCAGCGCAAGCCCGGCGATGGCAACCACCAGCTCGCGCGGAAACGCCGTCAGCACGCCGGTGACCGCCGCGCCGAACAGCCCGATCACGCAGTAGACCAGCCCGCAGGCGACCGCGGCCATGTAGCGGCGGCCCTTGTCTTCATGTGCTTCGCGGCCCATGCAGATCGCCGCGGTGATCGCCGACAGGTTCAGCGCGAACGCGCCGAACGGCGCGAGCAGCAGCGTCGCGAGGCCGGAGAGCGTGATCAGTTTCGAGACCGGCATGTCGTAGCCGGCCGCCCGGATCGCCGCGACGCCGGGCAGGTTCTGCGACGCCATCGTGACGATGAACAGCGGCAGCGCGAGGCTGACCAGCGCCGGCAGCGTGAACACCGGCATCGTGAACACCGGCACCGTCAGCGCCAACGAGACGGCGCCCAAATGCAACTTCCCCTGCAGCGCGGCGAAGAGGGTGCCCGCCGCCAGCACGCCCGGCACCGCATAGCGCGGCCACAGGCGGCGGCCGACCAGGTAGGTGGCGAGCATCAGCAGCACCAGCGCGAAGGCCGACTTCAGCGCGACGAAGGCATCGAGCCCGAAGCGCGCGAGCACGCCGGCGAGCAAGGCGCTCGCGATCGGCATCGGGATGCGCCCCATCAGCCGCTCGAACCAGCCGGTGACGCCGAACAGCGTGACCAGCGCCGCGCTGACAAGAAAGGCCCCCACCGCCTCCGGCAGGTGGAAGCCCCCGCTGGCCGCTGCGGTGGCGAGCACCGCCGCCCCCGGCGTCGACCACGCGATCATGACCGGCTGGCGCAGCCACAACGAAGGCAGCACCGAGCACAGTCCCATGCCAAGCCCAAGTGCCCACATCCACGAACTGATCTCGGCCGGCCCGGCACCCAGCGCCTGTGCGGCCGAGAACACGATCGCGACCGAGCTGGTGAACCCGACGAGGACGGCGACGAAGCCGGCGACGAAAGCGGAGAGCGACATGTCGGAGAGGCGAATGTTCATCCGGATTAGCCTATCAAACGACTGCAGCCGAGACGATGCGAAGCGAGTCGTGCGAGAAAAGAGGAAGGGCAACAATCCCAATCAAGGCTCGATGGGCAGCGGCGTGGCAGTGTTGTCCGCAGCGTGCAGAACGAGCCGTATGGTGTGCGTTGAGGCTCTTTGCTTTGGTTACTTTCATTTGAGCCCAAATGAAAGTGACTCGCCCGCCGGGGCGAGACCCGGCAGCAGCCTCACGCCGTGAACAAGAAGCCGTTCAGATTTCCACCTTGGAGCCCAGCTCAACAACCCGGTTGGTCGGCAAGCTGAGGAAGTCCGCCGCCGCCGCCGCATTGCGGTGCATCCCCGCGAACAGCTTCTCCCGCCAGCTCGCCATCCCGCTGCCGAAGGTCGGAATCACGATGTCCCGCGACAGGAAGTACGACGTCTCCATGTCGTCCATCTGGCAGCCCCGCGTGCGCAGGAAGGCCAGCGCCTCCGGCACGTCGGGCTCGTTCTTGAAGCCGAAGTGCACCGTCACCTGCCAGCAGTCGCGGCCGAGCGGCTCCATCTCGCAGCGCTTCTCGAAGCCGATCCACGGCACTTCGTGCAGCTTCACGGTGACGAACAGGTTGGTCTCGTGCAGCACCTTGTTGTGCTTCAGGTTGTGCAGCAGCGCGTTCGGCGTCAGCCCCTGCTCGCTGACCAGGAACACCGCGGTGCCGGCCACGCGCGTCGGCGGGCTGACGAACACCGCGTCGAGGAAACTCTTCAGGTCGATCGCGTCCTCGCGCAGGCGCTCGGCCATCAGCCGGCGACCCTGCTTCCAGGTCATCATGATCATGAACATCACGCCGCCGATCACCACCGGGAACCAGCCGCCGTCGAATACCTTGATGACGTTGGCGCTGAAGTAGGTGAAGTCGACCAGGAAGAAGAAGCCGGTCGCGGCCACGCTCAGCGACCACGGGTAGCGCCAGCCGTAGCGGATCACGAAGAAGGTCATCGTGGTGGTGATCAGCATGTCGATCGTCACCGCGATGCCGTAGGCCGCCGCCAGCTTGCTGCTGGAGCCGAAGGTCACGACCGCCAGCACGATGCAGGCATACAGCCCCCAGTTGACGAACGGCAGGTAGACCTGCCCGGTCTCGCGCACCGAGGTGTGCAGGATGCGCAGCCGCGGCAGGTAGCCGAGCTGCATCGCCTGCTTCGTGACCGAGAACGCTGCCGTGATCAATGCCTGCGACGCGATCACCGCGGCGGCCGTCGCCAGCCCGATCAGCGGGTAGACCGCCCACGGCGGCGCCATCTCGTAGAACGGGTTGCGCACGTTCTCCGGGTGCGCCAGCAGCATCGCGCCCTGGCCGAAGTAGTTCAGCACCAGCGCCGGCATCGCGAGGCTGAACCACGCGACGCGGATCGGGCGCTTGCCGAAGTGGCCCATGTCGGCATACAGCGCTTCGGCGCCGGTCACGCACAGCACGATCGAGCCGAGCGCGATGAACGCGATCGTCGGGTGGCCGAGCAGGAAGGACAGCGCGTAGCTCGGGCTCAACGCCGCCAGCACCGCCGGGTTGGTCGCGATCTGCGACAGCCCGAGCACCGCCAGCACCGCGAACCACAGCACCATCACCGGCCCGAACAGCTTGCCGACCGTCGTGGTGCCGTGGCGCTGCACCAGGAACAGCAGCGTCAGCACGACCAGCGACAGCGGCACGATGTAGTGGTGCAGGCCGGGTGCCGCGACCTCCAGGCCTTCCATCGCGCCCAGCACCGTGATGGCCGGCGTGATCACGCCGTCGCCGAAGAAGATCGCGGTGCCGAAGATGCCCACCATCAGCAGCCGCTTGCGCAGCACCGGCCGGTCTTTCACCGCCTGCGAGGCCAGCGCCAGCATCGCGATCAGCCCGCCTTCGCCGTTGTTGTCGGCCCGCAGGATCAGCGCCACGTACTTGATCGAGACCACCACCGTCAGCGTCCAGAACACCAGCGACAGCACGCCGTAGATGTTCTGCGGCGTCAACGGCACGTGGCCGTGGGCGAAAACTTCCTTGAGTGCGTAGAGGGGGCTGGTGCCGATGTCGCCGTAGACGACGCCGATGGCGCCCAGCGTCAGGGCGGCCAGGCTGGAGCTGGGACGGTGCTGATTCACGATTCACCGCGCTCGCCGAAGGGGCACGGCTCAATCCAAAGGACGGCCATTGTGCGCCTGCGGAAACGAGCGGAAACAGGTCGACACCCGCCACCCCCAAGGCATTGGGGGTGCATGTTGCACTGCAGCAACGACCCTGGTAGAAGGCCTGCGGCTTACTCGTAGACCTCAGCGTCCGGGTCCGTGGCTTCCAGCTCGTAGCTGGCCGCCAGCATCGCCAAGCGAGCGATCACTCCGTACATGTAGAAGCGATTCGGCGCACTCGCCCCGGGCTTGACGCCCGGCTTCGGCAGCTGGTTCGACTCGGCGAAGGCCAGCGGCACGAAGCTCGCCCCGGGCGAATTCAGGTTCTCGTCGATGCCGCGCTCGGCGTTGACGCGGTAGAAGCCGCCCACCACATAGCGGTCGATCATGTAGACGACCGGCTCGGCGACCGCGTCGTTGACGCGCTCGTAGGTCGGCACGCCTTCCTGCAGGATGACCTCGCTGACCTCCTGGCCGTCCTTGATCACGCTCATCTTGTTGCGTGCCTTGCGGTTCAGGTCGACCAGGTCCTTCGGGTCGCGCACCGTCATGATGCCCATGCCGTAGGTGCCGGCGTCGGCCTTCACGATGATGAACGGCTTCTCCTGGATGCCGTATTCCTTGTACTTGCGGCGGATCTTGCCGAGCAGCGCTTCGGCATTGCTCGCCAGGCATTCGGCGCCGGTGCCGTCGCTGAAATTGACCTCGCCGCAGCGCGCGAACATCGGGTTGATCAGCCACGGGTCCATGCCCAGCAGCTTCGCGAACTTCTTGGCCACCTCTTCATAGGCCTGGAAGTGGTTGGTCTTGCGGCGCACCGCCCAGCCGGCGTGCAGCGGCGGCAGCAGGTACTGCTCGTGCAGGTTCTCCAGCACCTTCGGGATGCCGGCCGACAGGTCGTTGTTCAGCAGGATCGTGCAGGGATCGAAATCCTTCAGCCCGAGACGGCCGCGGGTGCGCAGCAGCGGCTCGACCGTCAGCGAACTGCCGTCGGGCAGGTCGATCTGGGTCGGCGCCTTGATGGTGTCGTCGAGCGTGCCCAGGCGCACGTTCAGCCCGGCCTGGTGGAAGATCTGCGTCAGCCGCGCGACGTTCATCAGGTAGAACGTGTTGCGGGTGTGCTTCTCGGGGATCAGCAGCAGGTTCTTCGCTTCGGGGCAGATCTTCTCGATCGCCGCCATCGCCGCCTGCACCGCCAGCGGCAGCATCTCGGGCGTCAGGTTGTTGAAGCCGCCGGGGAACAGGTTGGTGTCGACCGGCGCCAGCTTGAAGCCGGCGTTGCGCACGTCGACCGAGGTGTAGAACGGCGGCGTGTGCTCCATCCATTCGAGGCGGAACCAGCGTTCGATGGCCGGCAGCGATTCGAGGATGCGCTGCTCCAGTTCGTTGATCGGGCCGGTGAGTGCGGTGATGAGATGGGGAACCATAAGAGCCCGTTGAACGCCTGGGGATCGCGGATTCTAGGCATCTGGGGTCGCCCGCGTCGATGGCAAGCCGGGAGGCCCCAGCCGGGATGCGCCTTGTTTGAGGCTTGCATCACGACCGGCCAGTGCCGTTCCGGAAAAAAAGAAAAGGCCGCCCGCAGGCGGCCTTCCCGGTGTCCCGCGGGCCGAAGCCCGCGCCTCTTCCCGAAAACTTACTTGTGGTACGCCGTCTCGCCGTGCGACGAGATGTCGAGACCTTCGCGTTCCTCTTCTTCCGTCACGCGCAGGCCGACCACCAGGTCGACGATCTTGAACGCCACCACCGAGACCACGCCCGACCAGACGATGGTCAGGACCACGGCCTTCAGCTGGATCCACACCTGGGCACCGATGCCGTTGGAGGTGACCGACGCCGTGACCCAGTCGCCGACCAGGCCGGGGCCGCCGAGCGCCTGCGTGTTGAACACGCCCGTCAGCAGCGCGCCGACGATGCCGCCGACACCGTGCACGCCGAACACGTCGAGCGAGTCGTCGGCGCCGAGCAGCTTCTTCAGCGCGTTGACACCCCACAGGCAGGCGAAACCGGCGATGAAGCCGATCACGATCGCGCCCATCAGGCCGACGTTGCCGGCCGCCGGCGTGATCGCCACCAGGCCCGCCACCGCACCCGAGGCGGCACCCAGCATCGAGGCCTTGCCCTTCATCAGCGCTTCGCCGATGCACCAGGCGAGCACCGCGGCCGAGGTGGCCGTGAAGGTGTTCATGAAGGCCAGAACCGCGCTGTTGCCGGCTTCGAGCGCCGAGCCGGCGTTGAAGCCGAACCAGCCCACCCACAGCAGCGAGGCACCGACCATCGTCAGCGTCAGCGAGTGCGGCGTGAAGGCTTCCTTGCCGTAGCCGACGCGCTTGCCGACCATGTAGGCACCGACCAGGCCGGCGACGGCGGCATTGATGTGCACCACCGTGCCGCCCGCGAAGTCGAGAGCGCCCCATTGCCAGATCCAGCCGGCCTTCGCATTCATCTCGTCGACGACGCCGGCGGCGCTGTATGCATCCGGGCCCATCCAGAACCAGACCATGTGCGCAATCGGCGCATAGCTGAAGGTGAACCACAGCGTCATGAACAGCAGCACCGCCGAGAACTTGATGCGCTCGGCGAACGCGCCGACGATCAGGCAGCAGGTGATGCCGGCGAAGGTCGCCTGGAAGGCCGCGAACAGCAGCTCGGGGATGTAGACGCCCTTGCTGAAGGTCGCGCCCATCGCGAAGGCGCCGGTGGCCGGATCGAAGATGCCCTTCATGAACAGCCGGTCGAGGCCGCCCACGAACTTGTTGCCTTCGGTGAACGCCAGGCTGTAGCCATAGATGGTCCACAGCACGACGATCAGCGAGAAGGTGACCATCACCTGCATCAGCACCGACAGCATGTTCTTGCTGCGGACCAGGCCGCCATAGAACAGCGCCAGGCCGGGCACGGTCATCATGATCACGAGCAGCGTCGCGACGATCATCCACGCGACGTCGCCCTTGTTGGCGACCGGCGCGGCCGGCGCCGATGCGGCCGCGGCGGCCGAAGCCGCTGCCGCCGGTGCGGAGGCTGCGTCGGCCGTGGCAGCGGGCGCCGCGGCCGAAGCCGTGGCGGCGGGCGCGGAGGCCGCGTCCTGCGCCAGCGAAACGCCGGCGAATCCCCAGGCGGCGAAGCCCAGGGCGAGTGTGGCAATGAGTTTCTTCATGGTTGTCTCTGTTGTTGTCTGCTCAGAGGGCATCCTTGCCGGTCTCGCCGGTGCGGATGCGCACCACCTGCTCGAGGGGCGACACGAAAATCTTGCCGTCGCCGATCTTGCCGGTGCGGGCCGCGCCTTCGATGGCTTCGATCACGCGGTCGATCAGGCCGTCGTCGACGGCCGCCTCGATCTTGACCTTCGGCAGGAAGTCGACCACGTACTCCGCGCCGCGGTACAGCTCGGTGTGGCCCTTCTGGCGGCCGAAGCCCTTGACCTCGGTCACGGTGATGCCCTGCACGCCGATGGCGCTCAAGGCTTCACGCACTTCGTCAAGCTTGAACGGCTTGACGATGGCAGTCACCATCTTCATGGAATGCTCCTGTTGGCAATGAATGGGTGGGGCTCGCGGAACGCGGGCTCACATCGACTTGGTGATCGTCAGGATGGCGCGCGCCTTGTTGATGTCGCCATAGAAGTCCTTCTTGGTCGCGCCGACGATCGCGGCACCGGCCGAGAAGCCCGACCCGAGGTCCATCGTCGCGCCGAACTTGTAGTCGGCGTAGTTCTCGTAGCCGACGTCCTTCAGCTCGCTCGACAGCCGGGTGAAGCCCATGTGCGCGTTCAGCGTGATGCCCTTGGCGACCTCGAAGTTGCCCGACAGGTCGAGGTAGCCGGTGTTGCGGCCCTTCGGCGGGTCGATGCCCAGCGCCAGGCCGGCCGATTCGCCGAGGCCGAAGTAGTCCTTCGACACCGTGGTCGAGTACTTCAGCGAGACCGGGCCGTAGCTCAGTGCGCCGTACAGCTCGGTGGTGTTGAAGTCGACGACCTTGTCCTTCTGCGAGTAGTAGTACTGCAGCACGCCGACGTCGAAGCCGACGTCCTTCGTGATCTCGCCCTTGTAGCCGCCGTAGAAATCCATCTCGATGCCGGAGTTCGTGAAGCCGATGCTCGAGTTCCAGTTGCCGACGTAGAAGCCGCTGTTCGCGTAGTCGAAGCCGCCCTGCACCGCGGGCTTGTTGTTGCCCTGGTCCTGGCCGCGGTACTTGTAGTTCGTGGTCAGGCTGAAGTTGGTGGCGACGGCCGGCGCGGCGTCTTCGGCATGAACCGACACGGCGAACAGCGAAGCCAGGGCCGAAAGGATCACGATCTTCTTCATGCAGGTTTCTCCAGGCGTTTGAAACTGAGGGGCCGGGGCCTCAGTGCAGCTTTTGTGCCATGGACTTTTTGGGGCGCGCGTGCCCCATCGGCGCCCATTCTGCAGCTTTCAATCGGCTGTCTCGCCAAATTCGCACCGTCTCGGTGCCGAATGACACAACGCGCACCGGAGTGCCCGCTCGTGGTGCAAATACGCCCGCTTGAACAGGGGACAGATGCCCCGTGTCGGTGGGTCCTGTCGCTCGGCAGAATCGCGGCCCTCACCTCCGACCCAGGGACCCTCGCATGACATTGGCCGTCGTCCACAGCCGGGCCCTCGACGGCCTGGCCGCCCCGGAAGTCACCGTCGAGGTGCACCTGGCCAACGGCCTGCCGGCCTTCACGCTGGTCGGGCTGGCCGACACCGAGGTGAAAGAAGCGCGCGAACGGGTGCGCGCCGCGCTGCAGAACAGCGGCCTGGCCTTCCCGCACAACAAGCGCATCACCGTGAACCTGGCCCCGGCCGACCTGCCGAAGGAGTCCGGCCGCTTCGATCTGCCGATCGCGCTGGGCATCGTTGCCGCGCAGGGCGGGCTCGACCTGCAGCGCCTCGCGCGCTTCGAATTCGCCGGCGAGCTGTCGCTCGCCGGCGACCTGCGGCCGGTGCGCGGCGCGCTGGCGATGGCGCTCGCGCTGCAGACCCAGGCCACCCCCGCGCGGGCGCTGGTGCTGCCGGCAGCGAATGCCGAAGAGGCCGCACTGGTGGCCGGCATCGAGGTCCACGGTGCGAGGCACCTGCTCGAGCTGGTGCAGGCGCTGCGCCCGGACGACCCCGACAACCCCATGCCGCGCGAGCTGCTGCCGCGCGCGCTGCCACCGGGCCCGGGCGTACCGTCCGCGCAGCCCGACCTGCGCGACGTGAAGGGCCAGGCCGGCGCGAAGCGCGCGCTGGAGATTGCCGCGATCGGCGGCCACAGCCTGCTGATGATCGGCCCGCCCGGCACCGGCAAGTCGATGCTCGCGCAGCGCTTCGCCGGCCTGCTGCCGCCGCTGACGCCCCAGGAGGCGCTCGAATCGGCCGCGGTGCTCAGCGTCAGCGGCGGCTTCCGCGCCGAGCACTGGCAGCAACGGGCGATGCGCAGCCCGCACCATGGCGCCTCGGCGGTGGCGCTGGTCGGCGGGGGGTCGCCGCCACGGCCGGGCGAGATCTCGCTCGCGCACCATGGCGTGCTGTTCCTCGATGAACTGCCCGAGTTCCCGCGCGCCGCGCTCGAAGCACTGCGCGAGCCGATGGAAACCGGCCGCATCACGATCTCGCGCGCGGCGCGGCAGGCCGATTTCCCGGCCCGCTTCCAGCTGATCGCCGCGATGAACCCGTGCCCCTGCGGCCACCTCGGCAACCCGCAGCGCGCCTGCCGCTGCTCGCCCGACCTGGTGCTACGCTACCAGGCCCGCATCAGCGGCCCGCTGCTCGACCGCATCGACCTGCAGGTCGAGGTGCCGGCGCTGCCGGCCGACGCGCTGGCCGCGGCGCCCGACGGCGAGCCGAGCGCACCGATCGCGCAGCGCGTCGCGGCGGCGCAGCAGCGCGCGCTGGCGCGCCAGGGCTGCCGCAACGCGCAGCTGAACGGCGACGCGCTCGACATGCATTGCGCGCTCGACCCCGCCGGCGCGGCCTTTCTCCGCTCGGTGTCGACCCGGCTCGGCTGGTCCGCGCGCGGCTTCCACCGCGTGCTGCGGATGGCGCGCAGCATCGCCGACCTCGCGGGCCGGCCGGCCATCGAAACGGCCGACCTCGCCGAGGCGGTGCAGTACCGGCGCGCGTTGTCGTCCGGATGAACCGGCCGGTCCCGGTCGCGCAGGTCGCGGGCATGCGGCTTGCCGCCGCATCGCATGGCCACCGGCACGGTTCGAATCGGCATCTCGGGATGGCGCTATGCGCCCTGGCGCGGGGTCTTCTACCCGCCGAAGCTGCCGCAACGGCAGGAACTGGCGTTCGCGTCGCGCATGCTGCCGAGCATCGAGATCAACGGCTCGTTCTATTCGCTGCAGCGGCCCTCGTCCTACGAAGCCTGGCACGACGACACGCCGGACGACTTCGTGTTCTCGGTCAAGGGGCCGAAGTACATCACCCACCTGCGCCGCCTGAAGGAGGTGCGCACGCCGCTGGCCAACTTCTTCGCGTCCGGCGTGCTCGCGCTGCGCGACAAGCTCGGGCCGGTGCTGTGGCAGTTCCCGCCGCAGCTGCCCTTCGACGCCGAGCGCTTCGACCGCTTCTTCGCGATGCTGCCGCACGACACCGACGCGGCACGCGCACTGGCGCGCGAGCACGACGAGCGCCTCGACGACCGCACGTGGTCGAAGGCGGGGCCGACCCGGCCCGTGCGGCATGCGGTGGAGATCCGGCACCCGAGCTTCGTCGACCCGGCCTTCATTGCGCTGCTGCGCCGGCACCGCATCGCGCCGGTGGTTGCCGACACCGCGCAGCGCTGGCCGCTGATCGAGGACCTGAGCGCCGACTTCGTCTACCTGCGGCTGCACGGCGACAAGGAGCTGTACGCCAGCGGCTACGGCGATGCCGCGCTCGACCGCTGGGCGCAGCGCATCGACACCTGGCGCCGGGGCGGACAGGTGGCCGACGCGCGGCTCGCGTCGCCCCATGCCGCACCCCGGCGCGCGAAGCGCGACGTGTTCTGCTACTTCGACAACGACGTCAAGGTGCACGCGCCGTACGACGCGGCGCACCTGGCCGAGCGGCTGGGGGTGCCGACCGGGCTCAGCTCACCCGCGCCGGCGACAGCAGCGGCATCTTGAACAGCCGCCCGTCGGGCAGCACGACGTAGTGGCAGCAGGTATTGCCCGGCCGCTCGGTGACGGTCATCGACGCGCTGCGCCACGAGCACAGTTCGGTGGGGTGGGGTTCGCGCAGGTCCCGCAGCGTGAGGGCGGCATGGACGGGCGCGGAGGACGGTGCGGCGTGAGTTGTGTTCATGTGTTCATTTTGTTGAGCACATGAAAGGACGCGGCACGCCCGGCGAACCTGCGTGCAGCGCCGCGAACATCAGCGCCGCAGGTCGAGGTGCCCCCGGAAGCTCGCCGCGTCGAGGAAGCCCACCACCCGCGCATCGGGGCGCTCCTCGCCGCCGGGCGCGAAGAACAGCAGCGCGGGCGGGCCGAACAGGCCGTACCTGCGCATCAGCGCCTTGTCCTGCGCGCTGTTGGCCGTCACGTCGACGCGCAGCAGCGTCATGCCGGCCAACCGCTCGCGCACCGCGGCATCGGTGAAGGTCAGCGATTCGAACTCCTTGCAGGCGACGCACCAGTCGGCATACAGGTCGACCATCACCGGCTTCGTCGACGCGCGCACCGCGGCATCGAGCGCTGCGAGGTCGGCGACCGGCTGGAACGGCAAGGCCGTCTCGCGCGGGCTCCCCGCCGTGCCGGTGCCGGCGAGGTGCTGCAGCGGCTGCAGCAGGTCGCGCCCGCCGGACGCGAGGCCGGCCAGTTGCAGCACCGCGAGCACCGCCAGCAGCAGGCCGACGCCGCGCGTCGCGGCACGCCCAGGCGACGCGGGGCCGCCGTCGAACGCGCCGAGGTACACCGCGCTCGCCAGCAGCAGCGCCGCCGCGCCGAGCATCAGGCCCCAGGGCGGCAGCACCGGCGACACCATCCACAGCGCGACCGCCAGCAGCATCGCGCCGAAGAAGTGCTTCACGCGGTCCATCCAGGCGCCGGCGCGCGGCAGCAGCGAGCCGGCCGACACGCCGACCAGCAGCAGCGGCACGCTCATGCCGGCGGCCAGCGAGAACAGCGCGATGCCGCCCAGCCACACGTCGTGCGTGCGGCTGATGTAGACCAGCGCACCGGCCAGCGGCGCCGCGACGCAGGGGCCGACGATCAGCGCCGACAGGCCGCCCATCACGAACACGCCGAGGACCTGCCCGCCCTGCAACCGGCCCGACACCTCGCTCAGCCTGCTCTGCAACGCAGTCGGCAGCTGCAGTTCGTAGACACCGAACATCGACAGCGACAGCCCGGCCAGCAGCAGCGCGAACGCGCCCAGCACCCAGGCGTTCTGCAGCGCGGCGGCGAGTCCTTCGCCGAGCAGCCCGGCCACCATGCCGAACGCGGTGTAGACCAGCGCCATGCCGAGCGCATAGGCCGAGGCCAGCGAGAAGCCGCGCCAACGCGACACCGTGCCGCGCTGCCCGACGATGATCGACGACAGGATCGGCAGCATCGGCAGCACGCAGGGCGTGAACGACAGCAGCACGCCGGCCAGCAGGAACACGCCAGCGATCGTCAGCAGGCTGCGCGACTGCAGCGCGCTCGCGAAGCGGCCGGTCTCGGCGGCGGCGGCAGCCGGCGGTGCAACCGGTGGGGCAGCCCCCGGCGCCGCCGCGCTGTCCGCGTCGGCCACCGCGGTCACGGCCCACCCACCCGCCACCGGCTTCAGGTCGAACGCGTGCGTGGCCGGCGGATAGCACAGGCCCTTTTCGGCACAGCCCTGGTGGCCCACCGTCAGCCGGAACGGTGGCGCATCGGCGGCGATGGGCAACACCATCGTCACCTCGTCGTGGAAGGTCTCGACCTCCTTCTGGAAGGTTTCGTCGAACTTCGTCTTGCCGCGCGGGATCGCCGCGTCGCCCGCGGCCGCGGCGGCCGGCAGCGCCTGCACGCTCAGCCGCTCGCGGTACAGGTAGTAGCCGGGCGCGATCGCGATATGCATCGCGACGTGCTGCGCATCGCGCGCCTGCACGCTGAGCCGGAACGCGGCGTCCGGGTCGAGGAACGCATCGGCCGCGACCGCCCGCCACGGCAGCAGCGCGGCCATCAACCACAGCGCCCGGAACAGCAGGTTCTTCATCGAAGGGTCTCCGTCAAAACTGCCGGCTGACGCCGAGCTGCACCGAGCGCGCGCGGAACGGCGCGACATTCGGCGAACCCTCGCCGCCGGCGCGCCAGTTCCCGCGCTGCTCGTAGGCCTCGACCTTCGCGTCGACCGACCACAGCGCGTCGAGCTTGTACTCGGCCTTCAGGCCCACCGTGAACGCACCGAAGGCCGACAGCCGCTGGTCGCCCGAGTTCAGCTGCCCCGGTGCCACCGTCGGGTACAGCGGCAAGCCGTTCGCGTCGACTGCCGACTTGCTGTAGAAGTCCGCCGCACCCTGCGTGTGGTAGCGCAGCAGCGGCGTCAACGCGAACTGCCCGCCGAGCGGCTGCACCCACTCGGCCTGCAGCGTGTGGGCGCGCACGCCGTAGCTGTCGCGGTACACCCGCCAGCTGCTGCGCAGCGTCGCGCCGAGGTCGGCGACGTGGTGGTTCCAGCGCGCCAGCAGCGCGACCTGGCGCCGCCGGTCGGGACGGACGTCGAGGTCCTTGTACGGATCGTCGAAGTAGCCGTGGCCCAGGCTGTGGCTCGCATCGAGCTGCACCAGGTCGACCGGCGACACCGCCTGCGTGACACCGGCGATCAGGTCGGTGCCGCTGCGCATGCGCCGGTCGATGCCGGCGTTGCCGCCGTCGGTCGGGTGGATGCGGTCGCGGTTCGCGCCGAGGCCGGCATGCCACGTGGTGTTGTTGTCGTCGCTCGACCAGCTGCCGTTGAACGACAGCGCATCGGAGTCGTAGTCGTGCTCGCGCGAGACGCTCGCGCCGACCGCATACGACGCGCGGTCGAGGTAGCGCGTCAGCCGCACGTCGCCGGCACGCCGCGTCTCGTGCATCGTCGATGCGCTGGAGACCGCACTCTGCCAGCGCGGCGTCGCGCCCGACAGCGAATCGAGCACCGCGGTGCCTTCGATCGACCAACGCGGGCCGAGCGGCGCGAGCAGGTAGAACGACGGCGAATCGACGGTGATGCGGTGCAGGCCCGGCTGCGAGTCCTCGTAATGCAGGTGCTTGATCGCGACGAGGCCATGCTCCGGCGCGCCCTGCGCTTGCGCGGCGGATGCCATCCAGACGCCGGGCAAGGCCAGCGCCGCGATCACCAGCGCGCCGCGGGGGTCAGTTGCAGCCACAGCCACCTCCGCCGACGCCGGTGCCGCCGGAGGCGGCTTCCTTGCTCGTGTAGATGTGCTGCGCATAGCGTTCGCCGAGCGTGTCGGCGGACATCGTCATCTCGGGCCTGGCGAGCACGCCCTTCTCCCACGGTTGCGGGGGCTGGAAGGCGGCGCAGCCGGACAGGGCGGCGCCGAGGGTGAGCAGGCTGCAGAGGGTTCGGTGTTTCATCGATGAGATCTCGGCTACAGGGCGGCGACGATCGCGTCTTCCAGGGTCTTGCGTTCGTCCTCCCGAAAGCCCTGGTGCACCCGCAGCACCTCGCCTTGGCGG
The DNA here is from genome assembly GCF_012275445.1 of Rhizobacter sp. SG703. Lineage (GTDB taxonomy): Bacteria > Pseudomonadota > Gammaproteobacteria > Burkholderiales > Burkholderiaceae_C > Rhizobacter. The sequence goes on from NZ_JAAZQK010000010.1 coordinate 124,718, forward strand.
CCGATCAGCACCGAGGTCGGCATGCCCTTCACGCCGAAGCGCTTCGCGGAGGTTCCGGCCGCGTCGAACGCCAGCCCGAAGTGCGCCGGCAGCTGCGCGAGGAACGCATCGGCATCGGCCCGCTTCGCATCGAGGTTGATCCCGACCACCTGCAGTCCGCGCGCGCCGTGCTTCGCCTGCATCTCGTTCATCCACGGGAACGACTGCCGGCACGGCCCGCACCACGACGCCCAGAAGTCGAGGTAGACCAGCTTGCCCTTCAGCGCCGACAGGCGCGGCGCCACGTCCACCGCGCCCGGCAGGTCGACGTCCGGTGCCGGCTGGCCGGCCTCGATCGCGAGCGCCGGGAACGCGCCCATCCCGCCCGCCGCGAGCAGCGCGGCGGTCACCGTGCGCCGCCGCATCACGCGCAGCTGGCGGTGACGACGTGGGAATGCTGGGAGTCGGTCGTCGAGGTCACGACCACCGCCTGCCCGGCCTTCAGCGCCTGCAGCTGCGCCGGCGTGAAGCTGACGCTGTGGGCGTGGCTGGCCGCGCCCTGGATGTCGTAGGTCATCGCGGTGGTCGAATCGAGGTCGGCGGCGGCGATGGTCAGCACGTGGCCGTGGTTGCCGGCGATCTGCCCGCCGGCCGCGCCGCAGCTCTGCGGTGCCGGGCCGGGCGCCGGCGCAGGGGCCGGCCCGGGCGCGGGTGCCGGGCTGCCGTTGTAGTCGCTGCCGCCACCGCCGCAGGCCTGCAGGAACAGCATCACCGTGCTGCCGGCGGCAGCGCCCAGGAATCCCTTGCGTGTCATCGTCATTGCATCGCTCCTCGTGGTCTTTCATCACCCGACTCGATTGGCGGGCCCGTGGGCCTGCCGCGCGAAGCGCACGGTCCGGAACCGTCCTGCTCCTGTCGGTGGGTGCGGGTGGGAGCGAAAAGAGTTGCAAGCGCTTCGCAGGCGTTGATCGAGGCGCCGCTGCGGCTGCGTTCGAGCGCGGTGCGCACCGCGGCGGCGTCCTGCGCCGGGACCGCCTCCAGCAACAGCGCCGCGACCGCACTGGCGTGCGCGGCGGCGAGCGACGAGCCGGACGCGTAGTCGTAGCGGCCGCCGGGTTCGAGCGTCAGGATGTCGCGCCCCGGCGCGCGCAGCACGGTGTCGGCGGCATGCGGCACGCTGTCCGCGCTGTCGACCGCGATCACGCCGGCGATGCCGGTCGGGAAGCCGTGCGGCCGGCCGTCCGGCGGCATCGCGCCGATCACGATGCGACCGCGGCCCAGCGCGGTGCCGACCAGCCGCGCGAGCAGCGGGTCGTCGGGCCCGCCGAGGCTCAGGTTGATGATGCGGGCGCCGTCGTCGATGCTCGCGCCCAGCGCCTGCGCCAGCGTGAACGAGTTGCAGCGCGCCCCGCCTCCGTCGGCCGCGGGACGTTGCCAGCAGGCCTTGTAGACCGACAGCGTCGATTGCGGCGCGACGCCGACGATGCCCTGCCGGTTGTTCGCGACCGCGGCGATCACGCCCGCCACCTCGGTGCCGTGGCGGTCGGCATCGAATTGCGCCGGGCGGCCATCGACGAAATCGCGCGTCGCCGCGATGCGGCCCTGCAGGTCCGGGTGCGTCGTGTCGACGCCGGTGTCGATCAGTGCGATGCGCACGCCGTCGCCGCGCGCACGCTGGTGCGCGTCGACCGCATCGACTTCGACGAAGCCGCGCTGCAGGTCGACGTAGGGGTCGTTGTACAGGACCGCATGCGCCGTGGGGGTCGTCGTCGCGACGCTGGTCGCGGCCAGCGTGTCGAAATCCTGCAGCGGCTGCGCCAGCTCGACGCGCGGGTCGCGCGCCAGCCGGGCCAGCACCTGCTCGCGCTCGGCACCGGGCGCGATCTCCAGCACCACGCAGTGCACGCGCAGCGCGCTGATCGGCCACGCGGCGATCTCGCGCAGGCCGTGCTCGCGCTCGATCGCTTCGAGCGTCGCCCGCGCCTCGCTGCCGGCGCCGTAGCGCTGGCTCGCGTTGTAGGTGGCCAGCGTCGAGCCGGCCTGCGGCACGACGCGCTCGCGCGGGTTCGCGACCGCGACGACGACCAGCCGCTGCGGATGCTCGCGCAGCAGCGCGGCATCGGCCGCATCGCGCGGCAGCGCCGCCGACGGTGCGGCACAACCGGACAGCAGCAGCACGCCCGCCGCCGCGAACATCGCGGCCAGCGCGCGGATCATCGCGGGCCGCCGACCGGTTCGACCAGTCGCATGCCGGGCGCCGCGCGCAGCGCCGCCACCTTCGCGGCGACCTGCTGCTCGCTCGCCGCGCGCGCCTGCAGCGCGAGCCCGTAAGCCCCGGCCGCGTTCGGGCCGCTGACGATCTGCAGATCGAGCCCGCGCAGCAGCGCCTGCAGCTCGTCGGCCCGCAGCGCCGGTGCCGGCACGATGCGCAGCGCGACGCCGGCCGGCTCGCCCGCCGGCGCCGACAGCGTCTGGTAGGCCGGCGCCGCCGCATCGCGCCACAGCAACCCGGCGCCGAGCACCGACAGCCCGACCGCCTCGACCACGACCGCCGCCGCGAGCCAGCCCACCAGCGGCCCGTGGCCACGCCGACGCGCGGGAGCCATCGCCGGCGCGGCGTCACCCTGGTCGATGCGCCGCATCAACCGCTTCAGGCCCGCGTCGGCATCGGTCAGCGGCGGCTGCGGCTCGGCCAGCGCCTGGCGCAGCGCACGCTGCCAGGCCAGGTCGGTGGAATCGTCATCGGCGTCATGCTTCATCGTCGTTCTCCTGGCGGCCCGCGCGGCCCGAATGCCGCACGGCCGGCATGCCGGCCAGCATCGGCAGCACCTGGCGCAGTTTCGCGCGGGCGTGGAACATGCGCGCCTTCACGGTGCTGAGCTCGCAGTCCATGATCTGCGCCACCTCGTCGAGCGAATGGCCGGCGCCGTAGGCCAGCTCCATCGTCGCGCGCTGTTCGGCAGTGAGCCGGCGCATGCCCTTGGCGACCCAGTCGGCCAGCTCGTGGCGGGCGTGGGGGTCGTCGAGGGCATGCAGGGCGTCGGCCGCGCTCGCCGCGTCGGCCGGTTCGGTCGGTTCGTCGCCATGCTCGCGCAGCGTCTTCAGCGCGCAACGCCACGCGATGCCGAGGATCCAGGTCGACACCCGCGAGTCGCCGCGGAACTCGCCGGCCTTCTGCCAGACGATCCAGAAGGTGTCGTTGATCACCTCCTCGACCACGTCGGCGCGGCGTGTCAGCCGGGCCAGGAAGCGGTCGAGGCGGCGGTGGTAGCCGCGGTACAGCGACTCCATCGCCGCCCGCTCGCCCAGCGCGATCCGGTGCAGCAGCGCGGCCTCGTCCGCATCGCCCTGGGGGGCGGCGGCGGGGCGGGCGCGGATCAGCGAAAGCAGCGGCATGACGGTGTGTACGCGCGAGCGCCGCGAAAGTTGCAGAAATATTTCGGGCGCGCGATCAGAACCCGACCGTGAAGCTGCCGACCCAGCGGGCGTCGGCCGCCGGACCGAAGCGCTCGCGCGCCCGGCGGTCGCTGGCCACGCGCGCCAGCTCGAACTGCAGCGCGCCGACGCGCCCGCTCACGCCCAGGTGGCCGTAGTCATAGCTGAAGCCGGCGCGGCGCTGCAGGTCCTGGTGGCCGAGCCCGGCCGCCAGCGCCAGCGACACCGGGCCCAAGCGCCCCAGCGGCTCGCGCAGCACCAGGTCGGCGGCCCAGCCGCTGCGGTGGCCGGCCGGCGACACGTGGGCCTGGCGCAGCGCGGTGACCGAGCCGAACACCCGGTCGCGCCACGCGACGGTCGCACCGAATTCGTCGCGCTCGAAGGCGCGCAGGTAGTCGTCGAACGGGTAGGCGTAGTGGGTGGCCGCCAGCTGGGCGCTCCAGTCGTCGTCCAGACGGAAGGCATGGCCCGCGCGGGCGTGCAGCTGGGTTGTCCAGCCCTCGTCGGCGGACGGGCGCAGCGTCGCGATGCCCAGGCCCGCGATCCAGCCGTCGGCGGCGTCCGCCGACACGCCGGCCTGCAGCACAGGTTTGCCGTTGCCGAGCGCGACGCCGCGCACCAGCAGCGCCGAACTGGCGCCCAGCGTGGCATCGATGTCCTGGGCCTGGGCGGCGGCGGCGAGCGACAAGGCCGCGACGGCCGTCGTCGCCACCCGCCACCGGAGCGGCGCCGTCATGCGCCGGCGGTCGACGATCAGGCCTTCGGCAGCGGGATCGCCTTCAAGGTGCTGCCTTCGACCTCGAAGCGCCCGCCGACCGCCGGGGCGGCCTGCTGCGTGACGGTGCGGGTCGTGCCGTCGTCCATGCGCAGGCGCACCTGGTAGACGGTGGTGCTGCGGGCGCGCTTCTCGACCTCGTGGCCGGCGAAGCCGCCGCCGACGGCGCCCAGCACCGTCATCGCCTTCTTGCCGTTGCCGCCGCCCATCTGGTGGCCGACCACGCCGCCGAGCACACCGCCGGCGACCGCGCCGATGCCGGTGCCTTCGCCCTTGCGGGTCTCGGCCTTCACGCTCTCGACGGTGCCGCAGTTCGCGCAGACGTCGGCCGCTGCCGTGGTCGTGGCGGCCGGTACCGGCTTGACATGGTTGGCCTTGCCCTTGGCGGGGACCACCACGGCGACCGGCGCCGCGGCGTCGACCGGCGCAGGCTTCGGTCCGCTGGTGAGTGCCGCGGCCAGCGCACCGGCGCCGACCACGCCCAGCCCGCCGGCGACCCACCAGGCGGTGCGGCGCGGGGAGGCTGCGGCGGCGCCCGGCGTGGCCGAAGGATCGAGGGCGAGGCTGCTGGAGGTGGTGTTGTCCATGGGGAATCCTGGTTCAAGAAAAAGCGGTCATCGGAAAGACGGTCGGGACGGCCGCGGCGCGCCCGAGCGTTGCAGGCGTGATCATCACCCCAGGAAGCCCAGATTTCGTTTCGAAAAGTTCCCGAGGTTCGGAAAAACCATGTCGAGGTTGGCATCGCTGACGCCGAACCACTTGCCCAGCGTCGCGCCGACCTGGTCGACCGCGATGCCCGGCAGCAGGCTGCCCGAGCCCACTTCGTCGTCGTGGTTGATGCCGACCTGCGGGAAGCGGCCGTAGAGCTCGCCGCCCTTGACCGCGCCGCCGTGCACGAAGTGGTGGCCACCCCAGCCGTGGTCGGTGCCGTCGCCGTTGCTGGTGAAGGTGCGGCCGAAATCGGACGCGGTGAACAGCGTCACCTGCTCGCGCACGCCCAACGTCGCGAGCGTCGCGTCGAAGTAGTTGATCGCATGCGAGATGCGCGCGTACAGGTCGGCATGCGCGCGGTTCTGGTTGTCGTGCGTGTCGAAGCCGCCGATGCTGACGAAGAACACCTGCCGCTTGGTGCCGAGCGCGGTGCGTGCGCCGATGATGCGCGCCACCGTCTGCAGCTGCTGCGCGAGGCCGTTGTTGGCGTTCGCTCGCTGCGCCGGGTTGTAGTACTGGGTCGGCGCGGTCACGGTCGACGCGGTGAAGGCGCTCTGGAAGGCCGCCTGCGCGTCCATCGAACGGCGCACGATCACCTGGTGTTCCTTGCCGAGCAGGTTCTGGTTGTCGGCGGTGATGATGGACTTGAAGGCGGTGGTCGCCGCGGTCGAGCCGAACAGCGAGCCGGTCAGCCCGCCGATGGCCGTGGCGCCGTTGTTCGTCACCTGGTACTGGAACACCGAGTTGCCGGCCATGTAGACCGCATTGCCCTGCACCGAGATGTTGGTGAAGGTCGAGGTGCTGTTGTTGCCGGCCAGCAGGTCGCCGAAGCGGCCGCCCCAGCCGACGCGCGCGCCTTCGGGGCCGAGCGCCTGCCACATCGACTGCTGGTCGTTGTGCGAGAACAGCTTGGCCGGGCGCGTCTTCGTGCCCTTCTGGTACTCGGCCTTGGTCAGCGGCGTCACCAGCGGCCCGGCGTTGGCGATGATGGCGAGCCGGCCCGCGTCGAACAGCGACTTGGTCTCGGTCATGCTCGGGTGCAGCGCGAACTTGCGCGCCGCGTTCTCCGGGTTCGCGAGGTTCTTCGGTGCGATCGACAGCACGCCGCCGAGCGCCGCCGGCGAGCCGGCCGCGGCCGTCGCGTCGGCGGCGGTGCCGACCGGCTTCAGCGCGATCGGGTCCGGCGCGGTCGCGCGCAGCGTGCTGTAGGTCTGCCACGACGCGTCGTCCCACGGCAGCACCATGTTGGCGGAGTCGTTGCCGCCGTACATGAACAGGCAGACGATGGCCTTGTAGTCGCTGGCGGTCTGCGCGACGGCCGCGCCCATCGTGGCCATGTTCAGCGCGAAGGGCAGGCCGGCCGAACCGACGGAGCCCGACAGGATCGTTGCGCGGCGCAGGAATTCGCGGCGGGAAGCTTGGTTGGTCGTCATGTCCGCTTTCCTTACTTCTGGGTCACTTTTGGGTCAGGTAGTCCGGCGAGGCCATCGTCAGGAAGACGGCGATGGCGACGCGATCGCGCGTGGCGGCATCGATGTCGGTCTGGTTGATGACCTTGCCGGCGGTGTCCTTGCGCACCGGCGGAATCATCCGGCCGTTGACGGCCGACAGCAGCTGCGTGCGCAGCGCGGTCGGCATCTGCCCGGACATCAGCAGCAGGTCCAGGCGGTCCAGCAGCTGCTCCGGCTTGTCGGCCAGCGCCTGCTCGGCCGAGAAGTCGATCTGCACGTCGCGACCGGTGTTGATCGCGATCCAGCCGCGCAGGTAGTTCAGGTAGCCGGCCACCGACACCTCGTTGGCCAGCTGCAGCTCGGGCGCGACCAGGTCGGCCGCCTCGATGCTGGTGTTCGGCGGCGTGTAGCCCGGGCGGTAGAAGTTGAACACCGTCGGCGAGCGCATCGCGGTCTGGCCCAGGCGGTTGGCCGGGTCGTCGGTGTTGTCGATGCCCTGGAACTTGCCGGTCGTCGACTTCGCGTGGAAGGTGCGCAGCAGGTGCGCCAGCCGCATCACCGGCTCGCGCAGCTTGCCGAAGTCGGGGCGTGTGGTGTCGACGTTGCGCGCCTCGGCGTCGAGCAGCACCGCGCGGAACACCGCGCCCAGGTCGCCGCGCACGCCGCTGCCGTTGTTGTTGAACACCGCCGCGACCCGCTCGACGTAGGCCGGGCTCGGGTTGCTGGTGACCATGCGCTGGATGATCTGGCGACCCAGGAACGGGCCGACGTTCGGATGGTTGAACAGTGTGTCGAGCGCGATCTTGATGTCGCCCTCGACGTCCGGCTTGTCGGTCGCCGCGATGGTCTTGCCGAGGAACTTCTTCTCGCTGGCCGAATGGAAGTCGGTGTTGCTGGCGTACTTGTTGTAGCCCTGCATCGGCTTCCAGTCGCGGTCGGCGTTCACGTCGCCGCCGAAGAAGCGGCTGCGAGTGCGGTCGGCGGTGTTCGGGCCGGCGTACCAGCTCAGGCCGGTGAACACCTTGGCCAGGCCGGCGATGTCATCGTGGGTGTAGGTCTCGAGGTTGCCGCCGCCGTTGCCAGTTTTGACCGTGCCGTCGGCGTTCAGCTCGTACAGGCCGATCGAGAACAGCTGCATGATCTCGCGCGCATAGTTCTCGTCCGGCACGCGGCCGGTCTTCGCGTCTTCCTTCTGGTTGCGCAGGCTGGTCAGGTACGCCCCCATCATCGGGTGCATCGTGATCGCCTCGAGCAGGTCGCGGTAGTTGCCGAACGCGTGCCGGCCCAGCGTGTCGTAGTAGTCGGCCACGCCGCGCGGCAGGTTGCTCAGCGTCGAGTCGACGAACGACACCACGAAGATCTGCGACAGCACGTAGGCCGCGCGCTGGCGCAGCTGGTCGTCGCCGGTGACGGCCTGCGCCCAGTACGACTCCATGAAGTTGCTGGAGGTCACGTTGGTACCTGCGGCCGCGGCGGCATTCATCGCCGCCGTCATGTAGTCGCGGTGGAGCTTCTGCGGCTTGGCCATCTGCTGCTCGAGCCAGCGGCGGTAGCCGACCTGCGTGAGCTGGTCGATGTCGGCGCTGGTCGGGCCGTAGGTGGCCTGGGTCAGGAAGCGGGCAGCGGCCTCCTTGGTCGGCGGCGGACCGCTGTCGGCGGCATTCTCTTCGTCGTTCTTGTTCCCGCCGCAAGCGGCCAGCAGGCTGATCAGCAGCGCCCCGGCCCACAGGCGGGACGTCTTGCGGATGGCGAATGTCGGTGGAAGCGATATCACTTCAGTCTCCCTCGAGGCGGTGCGTACGACCTGATACGGGTCGAGTGCGTGCAGGAGACATACCAGCGACATCGTCGGACACCGCCTACAGGGTGTCGGTTCGCGAATGCGCCAATCCTTGACAGATGGGACGGTCTATCTGGCGCCGAGGACGGCGCCGGGATGACACGAACGGTCGGCGATGCGTTCGGATGCTTCGAACGTAACCAGCGGCAACCGGCGTTGCCGCGGCGCCGTCACCGCACCGTCATGCCGGGCGTTACAACAACGCGGCCAGCGAGCGCTTCACCAGGGCCGCGTCCTGGCCGCTGCGCGCGGCCCAGTCCTGCAGCTGGTCGTCGCCGATCTTGCCGACGTTGAAGTAGGTCGCGTCGGGGTGCGCGAGGTAGAAGCCGCTGACGCTCGCGGCCGGCGTCATCGCGAGGCTTTCGGTCAGCGCCATGCCGATGTCGGCGCACTGCAGCACGCGGAACATCTCGGCCTTCACGGTGTGGTCCGGGCAGGCCGGGTACCCGGGCGCCGGGCGGATGCCGCGGTACTTCTCGGCGATCAGCTCGTCGTTGCGCAACGCCTCGTCGGGCGCATAGCCCCAGAACTCGGTGCGCACGCGCTGGTGCATGCGCTCGGCGAAGGCCTCGGCCAGCCGGTCGGCGAGCGACTTGAACATGATCGCGCTGTAATCGTCGAGGTCGTCGAGGAACTGCTTCTCCTTCTTCTCGGTGCCGATGCCGGCGGTCACCGCGAACAGGCCGATGTGGTCCGCCACGCCCGAGCCCTTCGGTGCGATGAAGTCGGCGAGGCAGCGGTTCGGGCGGCGCTTCTTTTCTCCATTCTCATCGTCGACCACCGGCCGCTGCGTCTGCATGCGCAGCCCGCGCCAGGTCATCAGCACCTCGCTGCGCGTGTCGTCGGTGTAGATCTCGATGTCGTCGTCGTTGACGGTGTTGGCCGGGTACAGCCCGATCACGCCGTTGGCCGTCAGCCAGCGGCCTTCGATCAGGCGCTTCAGCATGCGCTGGCCGTCGCTCAGCACGCGGCGCGCCGATTCGCCGACGATGTCGTCGGTCAGGATCGCCGGGTAGGCGCCGGCCAGGTCCCAGGTCTGGAAGAACGGGCCCCAGTCGATGCACTGCGCGATCTCGCCGAGGTCTTGATTGCGGAACACGCGGCGGCCGGTGAACTTCGGCGCGGTCGGCGCGTAGCCGGCCCAGTCGATCGGCGTCTTGTTGGCACGCGCCTGCGCCAGCGTCACCAGCGGCGTGGCCTTCTTGTTCGCATGCTGCTCGCGCACCCGCAGGTAGTCGGCGTTCAGCTCGGCGATGTAGGCGCTGGCCTTGTCGTCGCTCAGCAGGTCGCTGCAGACGCTGACCGAGCGGCTCGCATCGGGCACGTAGACCACCGGGCCGTCGTAGTGCGGCGAGATCTTCACCGCGGTGTGCACGCGACTGGTGGTGGCGCCGCCGATCAGCAGCGGGATCTTCTTGATGCGGAAGTGCTCGTCGCGCTGCATCTCGGCGGCGACGTACTGCATCTCCTCGAGGCTCGGCGTGATCAGGCCCGACAGCCCGATGATGTCGGCGCCCTCGACCTTGGCGCGCGCGAGGATGTCCTGGCAGGGCACCATCACGCCCATGTTGACGACCTCGAAGTTGTTGCACTGGAGCACGACGGTGACGATGTTCTTGCCGATGTCGTGCACGTCGCCCTTCACGGTGGCGATCACGATCTTGCCCTTGGCCTTCGCCTCGCCGCCGGCATCGATCAGCAGGCGCTTTTCTTCCTCGATGTAGGGCAGCAGGTGGGCCACCGCCTGCTTCATCACCCGCGCGCTCTTGACCACCTGCGGCAGGAACATCTTGCCTTGGCCGAACAGGTCGCCGACGACGTTCATGCCGTCCATCAGCGGGCCTTCGATCACGTGCAGCGGGCGGCCGCCGTCGGCCTTGATCTGCTGGTAGACCTCTTCGGTGTCGTCGGTGATGAAGTCGTTGATGCCGTGCACCAGCGCATGGCTCAGGCGCTCGCGCACCGGCTTCGCGCGCCACGCGAACTTGGCGCTGTCGTCCTTCGCGGCGCCCTTCGCGGTCTCGGCGATCTCGATCAGCCGCTCGCTCGGCGTCAGCGCGGCCTCGCCCGGCTGGTAGACCGGCGTGCGGTTCAGCACCACGTCTTCGACGCGCTCGCGCAGTTTCGGCTCGAGGTCGTCGTACACGCCGACCATGCCGGCGTTGACGATGCCCATGTCCATGCCGGCCTGGATCGCGTGGTACAGGAACACCGTGTGGATGGCCTCGCGCATCGGGTCGTTGCCGCGGAAGCTGAAGCTCACGTTCGACACGCCGCCCGAGACCTTCGCGCCCGGCAGGTTCTGCTTGATCCAGCGCGTCGCGTTGATGAAGTCGACGGCGTAGTTGTCGTGCTCCTCGATGCCGGTGGCGATCGCGAAGATGTTCGGGTCGAAGATGATGTCTTCCGGCGGGAAGCCGATCTCGTCGACCAGCATGCGGTAGGCCCGCTCGCAGATCTCGACCTTGCGCTCGTAGGTGTCGGCCTGGCCCTTCTCGTCGAAGGCCATCACCACCGCGGCCGCGCCGTAGCGGCGGATCAGCCGGGCCTGGCGCTTGAAGGGCTCGACGCCCTCCTTCATCGAGATCGAGTTGACGATGCCCTTGCCCTGGATGCACTTCAGGCCGGCCTCGATCACGTCCCACTTCGAGCTGTCGATCATGATCGGCACGCGCGCGATCTCGGGCTCGCTGGCGATCAGGTGCAGGAAGCGCACCATCGCGGCCTTGCTGTCGAGCATCGCCTCGTCCATGTTGACGTCGATCACCTGGGCGCCGTTCTCGACCTGCTGGCGCGCGACGCTGAGCGCCTGCTCGAATTCGCCGTTCAGGATCATCCGCGCGAAGGCCTTCGAGCCGGTGACGTTGGTGCGCTCGCCAATGTTGACGAACAGGCTGCCTTCGCCGATGAGCACCGGTTCCAGTCCCGACAGCTTCATCGGCGGAACAAGGCGGGCGGCAGCGGAAGGGACGGAGGCGGTCATGGCGGGTCGGCTGGCACCGCCCCGGAGCTCACCCGGGGCGCATGCGTGGATCATCATGCGGGGGTGAGCGTGGTTGCAAGCGTCCAAGCCTGGCAGCGGCCGATCGGCCACCGTCGCAACGCTCCTTGGAGGGCCGCATTTTATGCGTGCTGCGCCGCTGAATGCCTTGGTTACAACTCGGCAAACCCCTGATGAGGTCGTGGTGCACGGAGCGTGTCCAATCCGGGCTCCACGACTGGACGCTTTCTGCCGTGAACCACAACACACGATTCCTCGCGCTCGTTCTCCCGGCCGCCGTCGCGGCCGTCCTGCTGGTCGCCTGCGGTTCGCCGCCGGTGAAGCCGCTGCCGGCCCCCGGGCCGGCCGTGCCGGGTTCGGCGCCCGGCCCGGTCTACGACCAGGCGGCCTCGGGGGCCGCGCGCAGCTGGTCGCCGCAGATGGAGACCGTCGAACGACAGCTCGCCGCGAGCCTCAACGGCACGCCGATGGCGCTGGCGCGCACGACCGACGAACGCCTGTGGCTGACGCTGCCGGGCGATGTGGCCTTCGAGCCGAACCGCTCGGCGCTGAAGCCGGCGGCCACCGGGCTGCTCGACAAGGTGGCGGCGGTGCTGCGCGGCCAGCCGCAGCTGGAGCTGCGCATCGTCGGCCACACCGACAGCAAGGGCTCGGCGACCGGCAACGATGCGTTGTCGCTGGACCGGGCGGCCAGCGCGCGCGACTGGCTGGTGGCCCGCGGGCTGTCGCCGGTCAAGATCGGCGTGGCCGGCCGCGGCTCGCGCGACGCGGTGGGCAGCAACGACGACGACAGCGGCCGCGCAGCGAACCGGCGCGTCGAGATCCTGATCGGCGAACGGGCGCTGCGCTCGGGGAGCAAGTAGGCTGGACCGGCCTCCGGCTACGCGGCCATGAGCCCCGCGAACAGCGGATCGTGCCGCGACCTCGGCCGGTACGCCCCGACCCGCTTCGCGATCTCGGCGATGTGCGCCGGCGTCGTGCCGCAGCAGCCGCCGGCGATGTTCAGGAAGCCGGCGCGCGCGAACTCTTCGACCAGGCTGCCGGTGATCTCCGGCGTCTCGTCGAAGCCGGTGTCGCTCATCGGGTTCGGCAGGCCGGCATTCGGGTAGCAGCTGATGAAGGTGTCGCCGGCCACCTTGGCCAGCTCCTCGATGTACGGCCGCATCAGCGTCGCGCCCAGCGCGCAGTTCAACCCGATCGCGATCGGCCGCGCATGGCGCACGCTGTGCCAGAACGCGCTGACCGTCTGCCCCGACAGGATGCGCCCCGACGCGTCGGTCACCGTGCCGGAGATGATCACCGGCAGCCGCTCGCCGGTGTCTTCCATCAGCTCGTCGAGCGCGAAGATCGCGGCCTTGGCATTCAGCGTGTCGAAGATCGTCTCGACCAGGAACAGGTCGCAGCCGCCTTCGAGCAGGCCCGCCGCCTGCTCGTAGTACGCCTCGCGCAACTCGTCGAAGCTGACGTTGCGCGCGGCCGGGTCGTTCACATCGGGGCTGATGCTCGCGGTGCGCGGCGTGGGCCCGAGCGCGCCGGCCACGAAGCGCGGCTTGTCGGGCGTGCCGTACTTGTCGCAGGCCTCGCGCGCCAGCCGCGCGCCGACCACGTTCATCTCGCGGGCGACCGCGCCCAGCCCGTAGTCGTCCTGCGCGACGCTGGTCGCGCCGAAGGTGTTGGTCTCGATCAGGTCGGCGCCGGCCGCCAGGTACTGCTCGTGGATCTCGCGGATCACGTCGGGCCGCGTGAACTGCAGCAGTTCGTTGTTGCCCTTCAGGTCCTTCGGGTGGTCGGCGAAGCGCTCGCCGCGGTAGTCGGCCTCGCCGAGCTTGTAGCGCTGGATCATCGTGCCCATCGCGCCATCGAGCACCGCGATGCGTTGCGACAGGATCTGCGGCAGGGCCGCACCACGGGTGTAGACGGGAGCATTCATCGGGCGATTGTAGGAAACCGCCGCAACCCGCACTCCATCATGGCGATGGCTCTGAAACGAGAGCCCGCGGTCAAGGGCTGACGACGTTCAGCCATTCGCCGATTTCGTTGGGGGTCCGGCGTCGCAGGTCGTGGCGAATGTCGAAGACTTCACGCTCGCCGATCTGGATGCGACACACCGTGAAGGCTTGGCGTTCGCCACGGCTGTTGTCGGTGAAGACGGTGGCGTCTGCCACCGACGCTGCGACGCCGATCGCGCGCTGGGTGCGCGGGAACCGGTCGATGAGCTTGTCGACATCGACGCTGTGGCCGCCCTCGGCGACACGGGTCATCACGCGGCCGATCGACAGCTGGACGTTCGACAGCCCGACGAAGAACAGCAGCACAAAGTAGCCGGCAGACTGCATTTCGCGGATGAGGTCGACCTTGGACGCGAACTTGCCGTCGGGCAGCTCTTCCCAATAAGAGAAGACCGTTTCCATGGCAAACGGCACGCCGCGCGCCATCGCCTGGGCGACGAAGGCCTCGACACCCTTCTGCGCCACTTTCATCCAGCTCTCGTCGGTGTCGCGCAGCTCCTGCGCCCACTTGGTCAGACGACCTCCACCGTCAGCTTCGGGCAGGATGGACAACATCATCCGGTCGGCATTGACGAGCGGGATCTGGAAGTTCGGCGACAGGTGTCGCAACCACATCGTCGACTTTCCCGAACCGTTGTGGCCAGCCAGGATCACCGCCAATGGCTTCCGGGCGCGTCGCTGCTCGAGCCGGACTTGGTCGACCGCCCGCGCCAGCGAAGTCATCGCTTGGTGCTCACCACCTTGAACTTCCCGTTGACGAACGTGCCTGTCGAGACCTTGCCGTTCACCTCGCGGATCAGGTAGTCGGGGTTCTCGGGATCGGCGCGAAAGAGCGGGGTGGACACCCCCGTCTTGAAGGCAACGCCTGGCTTCATCAGCTTCGGCATCGCGCGCGCCATGGCGGCTTGGCCGATGGTGACGTTGCGCCGCAGTTCGCCCACCTCGGGCAAGACCGCCTTCACACTCACCGCACCGAAATTGATCGTCGACACGACAGCGCCCGGCAGGGCGGTGTTCATGATGAACTTGCCGGTGTCGCGGCGAGCGGGCTTGGCGGCGGTCGGTGGCTTCTTGGCGGACATTGAAGGCTGCGCGGTGGACTGGCGATGCGCTGCCATTGTGCCGAATCGCGGCCGTGCTGTCCGGTCCCCCGCCAGTCAGAGCACCGCCGACGAAATCGTGTCGCTGAACAGCGAAGCCCTGAAGTCGATCGGCGCCGGCCCCTCGTCGTTCATCGCCCACAGCGCCAGCGCCTTGGCCGACATCGGCTTCGCGAACAGGAAGCCCTGCAGCTCGTTGCAGCCGAGCGAGCGCAGGATCTCCTGCTGCTGCTCGGTCTCGACGCCTTCGGCCACCACCTTCAGCCCGAGCGCCTGCGCGAGCTTGACGACCGCGTCGACGATCGCGCGCGCATCGGGGCTGCTCTCCAGGTCGAGCACGAAGCTGCGGTCGATCTTCAGCTCCTCCGACGGCAGCTTGCGCAGGTAGCTCAGGCTCGAGTAGCCGGTGCCGAAGTCGTCGATCGACAGGTGCACGCCGATCGCCGACAGCTCCTCCAGCACCTGCAGGTTGGCCCGCGTGTCGTCCATCGCGGCCGATTCGGTGATCTCGCAGGTCAGCAGCGACGGCTCGATGCGGTGCGCGCGTAGCGCTCCGTCGATGCGCTTCGCGAGATCGGCCTGGCGCAGCTGGTGCACCGACAGGTTGATCGCCACGCGCATGCGCAGCCCCTGGTCGCGCCACAGGCGGATCTGCCGGCAGGCATCCTCGATCAGCCAGTTGCCGAGCGCGTTGATCAGGCCGAAGCGCTCGGCCAGCGGGATGAAGACGGCCGGGCTGACCATGCCGCGCTGCGGATGGTGCCAGCGCATCAGCGCTTCGGCGCCGGTGATCTGGCCGCTCGGCGCATGGATCTTCGGCTGGTAGTACAGCTCCAGCTCGCCATGCTCGATCGCGCGGCGCAGGTCGTGCAGCAGCTCGACCTGGTCGCGCGCGCCGGCCACCATGCGCGGCTCGAAGAAGCAGTGCGCCGCGCCGCCGGTGCGCTTGACGGCATTCATCGCGGCGGCCGCATGCGGCACCAGCTTCGACAGCGCGCCGTCGTCGGGGTACATCGCGATGCCGATCGAGCAGCTCAGCGGCACCTCGTGCCCGTCGAAGCGGCAGGGCTCGTGCAGCGCCGCCATCACGCGCAACGCGAGCCGCCCGGCGGCGTCCTTGTCGGGCGCGCCTTCGAGCAGCACCAGGAACTCGTCGCCGCCGGCGCGCGAGACCATGTCGCGCTCGCCGGCCAGCCGGGTCACGCGCTCGGCGACCTCGCGCAGCACCGAGTCGCCGCTCGCCTGGCCGAACGATTCGTTGATGGCCTTCAGGCCGTCGAGGTTGCAGAACAGCAGCGCGAGCCGGTGCCCGTGGCGGTCGGCGCGCAGCACCGCGCGCTGCAGCCGCTCGTCGAACATCGCGCGGTTCGGCAGGCCGGTCAGCCGGTCGGTGTAGGCCGCCACCTGCAGGTCTTCGCGGGCGCGCCGCAGCATCGAACGGAAACGCGCCTCGAGGATCGAGGTCAGCAGCAGCAGCACCAGCAGGATCGGCACGCCGACGATGGCCAGCGCGGTGACGGTGGCGAGGCTCACCTGGTCGGCGGTCAGCGACAGCGTCAGCAGCGGCACCTGCGCGCTGATCACGACCGCGGCATTGCCGACGGCCATCGCGGTGCCCAGCACCACCGAGACGATCGCGCGCCAGCGGAAGCCGACCGGCGCGATGCGCCGGCGATACGCCATCAAACCGAGCCCGCTGCCGCCGATCGCGCACGCGGCCAGCCAGCCCGGCACCAGGATGCGCCAGTCCCATTCGACGTGCGGCTGCAGGCGCAGCGCGACCAGCGCGACGACCGAGGTTGCGCACAGCGCGCTGCCGACCGTCAGCGCGGCGAGCAATCCGTCACGCAGATGCAGGCCGGCGCGGCTGCCGAGCAGGCAGGCCAGCAACGATCCGGCATAGGCCACCGCCAGCGAGCCGAACACGATCCAGCCGCTGTAGCCCATGGGGAACGGCAGCGGCCCGGAGGCCATCACGATGAAATGCAGCGCCCAGGTGCCGACGGCCAGCGCCAGCGCCGAGCCGGCCAGCGCGCGCAGCGAGGTCGCGCGGTGGCTGGACGCGACGCCGCGGGCCAGGTCGAGCGCGACGTACGCGGCAAAAACGGCCATGCCGAAGGAAGCCGCCCACAGCTCGGGCCGGAACCTCCAAGGAATGAATGCCTCGTCCATCGAACTCGCCGCTCCAGGTCGTTCGGTCGTTATCGGCCGGCCCGACCCGGGCTTGAGGCGCGCGAGCGCGATCGGCGCTCAGTGCATGAAGCCGATCCCGCGGCGCTGCCGAACCTCGGGTTTCACGCGGTGTTCCGATTCAAGCTGGGACAGGAATTCGGCCGGAGTGAACGCTTCCCCCAGCACGTCGATCTGGCGCCGCACCGCGGCGAAATCGCCGGGGGCCAGCAGGTCCAGCAGCGCCAGCCGGCCGCGCTGCTCGTCATCCAGCAATGTCGCGTCGCCGCCCAGCGCCTCGGCAATGAACATGCGCTCGCGCTGCGCCGCGGTCAGCGGCAGGAACCGGATCTTGAACGTGAAGCGGCGCAGCGCCGCCTCGTCGAGCTCGTCGAACAGGTTGGTCGTGCAGATGAAGACGCCACTGAAGCGCTCCATGCCCTGCAGCATCTCGTTGACCTCGCTGAGCTCGTAGTTGCGCTCGGCCATGCGGCGGCTGCGCAGGAAGCTGTCGGCCTCGTCGAGCAACAGCACCGCCTGCTCGGCCTGCGCCTCGTCGAACATGCGCGCCATGTTCTGCTCGGTCTCGCCGACGAACTTGCTGACGATGTCGGAGGCCTGGCGGATCAGCAGCGGGCGCTGCAGCTGCTGCGCGATGTGCTCGGCCAGCGCGGTCTTGCCGGTGCCCGGCGGCCCGTGGAAGCACAGTGTGCCGTGGCCCTTGCGGCGCAGCGCCTCGATGATGCGGGCCAGCTCGAAGCGCGATTCGGTGTGGACGAGGTCGAGGTCGTACGTGGTGACGACATGGCGCGCGCCGCGGCCCGGGAGGCCGTTGCCGAGCGCCTTGTCGGCATGCCCCAGCTGGCGCTCGATCAGCGATTCGATGGCCGGCCCATCGGCGTCCTCGGCGGCAAGCCGCGCGAACTTCACCGCGGTGCGCACCTGCGCCGGCGTCAGCCCGCGCCGCTCGGCCAGCCGCGCCGCGAAGCCGCCGGACACCGGCACGTCGACCAGCGCGCGCGTCACCAGCGCCTCGCGCGCGCCCGGCGGCGGCGATTTCAGTTCGAGGTGGTACTGGAAGCGGCGGCGGAATGCCGGGTCGATCTGCTCGATGCGGTTGGTGACCCAGATCACCGGCACCGGGTTGGTCTCGAGGATCTGGTTGACCCAGGCCTTGCCGCTGACGCTGCCCGAGACGACGCCATCGCCGGTGTCCATGCGCGCCATCAGCTGCGCGGCATCGGTGGAGACCGGCGGGAACACGTCCTCGACCTCGTCGAACAGCAGCGCGACCCGGTTCCCGCCCTTCAGGAACACCTGGCTGATCTGCAGCGAGCGGTAGCGGTCGCGGCCCGACAGCGAGTTGCCGTCGCGGTCGGCGTACTCCACCTCGTAGAGCTCCAGCCCCGCGGCCTGCGCCGCCACCTTGGCGAGCTCGGTCTTGCCGGTGCCGGGCGGGCCGTACAGCAGCACGTTGACGCCGGCCGCCTTGCGCGCGACCGCATTGCGCAGCAGCGCGGTCAGCACGCGCTGGTCGTCGCCGACGTAATGGAAGTCGCCGGCCTGCAGCTCGCTGCGGGTGGCCGGCCGGGTGAACACCGCCATCAGGTCGGACGGGCCGGCGTAGTGCCGCATCAGCACCGGCGGCAGCTGCTCGCTGACCTTCATCAGGTCGGCCAGGTCGGTGATGTTGTGCTCGGAGATCAGGTTCTCGACCATGCCGATGCGCTCGAGGCGCGAGCCGGCGCGCAGCGCCTCGGCGACGTCCTGCTCGTTGACGCCGGCCACCGCGGCGATCGCGGCATAGGCCTCCTGCGCGTTCGAAACCTTGAACTCGACCAGCAGCCCGCGCAGGTCGCGCTGGTAGCGCGCGAGCGTGCCGTACAGCAGCAGCGCGCGCTCGGCCGGGTTCAGCTGCAGCAGGCCGGCCAGCGCGTCGATGTTCTTCTGGACCAGCGTCGACTCCTTCTTCAGGCTGCGGTCGAGCCAGTCGGCGGTGGCGCCGAGCACCGCGAGCAGGTCCTTCGGCGCGTCCTTGATGTACTCGTCGACGTAGAAGAACAGCGTGCCTTCTTCGTACGGACCGCGCCATGCGCCGTGGCGCGCCATGAAGGCCTCGTCGGCCAGCGCCTCGTGGCCGCGCCAGTGCTCGTTGCCCTTGCAGCGGGTCTTCAGGAAATCGCGCAGCCGCGCGAGCACGCTGGCCGGCCACACCAGGTGGCGCCCGGTCAGCGACAGCAGGCTGTTCCAGTCGCGCCGCAGGTTGAAGCGCCCGGCGTGCCGCACCGTGAGCGTCAGCACGAACTGCGAGCACATGCGGTCGAGCACCGGCGCCTCTTTGAGGCCGGGCGACAGCAGCATGCGTGCATCGAGCTGGCGGGATGCCATGGGTCCTCCTGCGGTGCGGGCGATCTTGGCGCAGCCCGCGCCGGGCGGCAAGCCCAACCGCCGGAAGAGGGGACCGGCTTTACAAATCTGTCAGCGAATCGCCTAGTGGAGGACGAGCGGGTGTTGCATCAACGGCGAGAAACGCTCGAGGAAGTCGTCCATCTCCTCTTCGGTGGGCGAGCTTTCGATCAACGCCTCGACGCCCTGCTTGAAGCTTTCGGCCAGCGCCCCTTCGATGAAGATCTCCTTGCGGGCGAACTTGTCGACGATCTCGTAGCCGCCGCGCATCAGCGATTCTTCGCGCACCGCGCTCGCGCCCTGCGTGTTGTCGAACTGCACCACGACGAAGTTGTCCGAGTTGTAGAGCATGTGCATGGAAGGCTCCTCCTTCAAGGGCAGGTGGTGGGGCAGGGCCGGTTTTTCAAGTCGCGCCCCAGGTGCGGGTCAGGAGGCGATCTGCATCTCTTGCAGGATCAGGTCGAGCACGTCGCTCGTGCCATCGCTGCTTTGCCGGTAGCGCACCGGCAGGTAGTGGCGGGCCGGATCGAGCCACACCTCGATGCGCGTGTCGTGCGGCTTGCGCGGTTCGCGCACGAAGCGCCATGCCGGCGTCGGCTGGTCCTGCAGGCTCAGCGTCTGCAGGCCTTGCCCGACGAAGTGCCAGACCTCGCCTTCGCCCTTGGCCCCGGCCACGAAGAACGACAGCCGCTCGCCGGCGGCAGGCGGCGCGCCGCGGGCGTTCAGCACCGCGCCGAGCTGGATCATCCAGCTGAGGCGGTCCTGCGCGCCGGCGAGCAGCGGGTATTCGGTGCTCGGGCCGGAGAACGTGATCTTGCCGGCCTCGCGCTGGAAATTGGCGGCCTGCAGCGACTTGCCGCGGCGCTCGTCGGTGAAGCGCAGCGGCGCGATGCCGGCCTTGTCGACCCGCCCCTGGCTGGCCCAGGTGAAGACGCGGAAGCCGGCGACGCTGCCCTCGAGGCGCACCTGGTACTGGCCCTGCGCGCTCAGGTTCTGCCATTGCAACTCGCTGCGCCCGCTGAAGCCGCTGCGGCGCAGGTCGAAGCGCAGCAGCGCGGACGGCGGCAACCGGGTCGGGTAGACCGGCGCGGTCTCGGCCTCGTTGGCCGCGGCGGTCGTCACCGACGAGGCCGCCGGGGCCGCGGCCACCAGCGTCGGCGCGTCGGATGGCTGCAGTTCCTCGGCGGGTGCCGGTGCGGCAGCGCGGCGCGGCGCGGCCGGCGCTGGAACGGCCACGGCGGCAACCGTTGCCGCAACCGTTGCCACGGCCGGCGCCGCGGCGGGGACCGACGCTACCGTGCGCACCTGCATCGCCGACACCACCAGGTCGGAACGCCGGGCCGGCGCGTTGCCTGCGACGCCCTGCCAGGCGGCGGCATGCATCAGCAGCACGAGGGACAGGGCGGTGAGCGGGGGCAGGATTCGCAATGGAGGCGGGGCGACAGGTGCCGGTGGGTGACAGGAAACAGGTGGGGACCGTTCGGGCATCGACAATACGGCAAATCGCATGCCTTGACCTCCGATTCACCGATTCTCCCGATCCTACGGACACCCGATGAAACTCGCCACCTACAAGGACGGCTCGCGCGACGGCCAGCTCGTCGTCGTCTCCCGCGACCTCGGCACCGCCCACTACGCCACCGGCATCGCCACCCGGCTGCAGCAGGTGCTGGACGACTGGAACTTCCTGTCGCCGCAGCTCGAAGACCTGTTCGTCACGCTGAACCACGGCAAGGCGCGCCATGCGTTCCCGTTCGACCCGAAGCTGTGCGCCGCGCCGCTGCCGCGCGCCTACCAGTGGGCCGACGGCTCGGCCTTCATCAACCACGTCGAGCTGGTGCGCAAGGCGCGCAATGCCGAGGTGCCGGAGAGCTTCTACACCGACCCGCTGATGTACCAGGGTGGCAGCGACGACTTCATCGGCGCCTGCGACGACATCGTCGTGCCGAGCGAGAAGATGGGCATCGACTTCGAGGCCGAGGTCGCGGTGGTCACCGGCGACGTGCCGATGGGCAGCACGCCGGAGCAGGCGCTGGAGGGCGTGCGGCTGCTGATGCTGGCGAACGACGTGTCGCTGCGCCAGCTGATCCCGGCCGAGCTGGCCAAGGGTTTCGGCTTCTTCCAGAGCAAGCCGGCCACGGCGTTCAGCCCGGTCGCGGTGACGCCCGACGAACTCGGCGGCGCGTGGAAGGGCGGCCGCGTGCACCTGCCGCTGCAGAGCACCTGGAACGGCAGGAAGGTCGGGCTGTGCGATGCCGGCGACGAGATGACCTTCCACTTCGGCCAGCTGATCGCCCACATCTGCAAGACGCGCAACGTGCGCGCCGGCAGCATCGTCGGCAGCGGCACCGTGAGCAACAAGGACTGGTCCCGCGGCTACAGCTGCATCGCCGAGAAGCGCGCGATCGAAACCATCGAGAGCGGCGAGCCGAAGACCGGGTTCATGCAGTTCGGCGACACGATCCGCATCGAGATGAAGGGCCCCGACGGCCAGTCGCTGTTCGGCGCGATCGACCAGCAGGTGCGGCAAGGCGGCGCAGCGCCCAACGAGGCAAGTTGATGGGCTCTCCACCCGTTCGCCCTGAGCCTGTCGAAGGGTTGCTGCCGAAGCGTGACCCCCGATCGTCCTGAGCTTGTCGAAGGACAGGCTCAGCCCGAACGGTGATGTCTCAGTGGTCGTAGACGCCGTCCAGCGACCGGAAGCCCTTGACCTCGATCGGGTTGCCCGACGGATCGCGGAAGAACATCGTCCACTGCTCGCCCGGCTGGTTCTCGAAGCGCACGCCGGGCGGCAGCACGAACGCGGTGCCTGCCGCCTGCAGGCGCTGCGCGAGCGCCTGCCAGTCGGGCAGCTCCAGCACCACGCCGAGGTGCGGCATCGGCACCAGGTGGGCGCCGACGCGGCCGGTGTCCGTGGTCGCGAACGGTTCGCCCAGGTGCAGCGAGAGCTGGTGGCCGAAGAAGTCGAAGTCGACCCAGCTGTCGGTGCTGCGGCCCTCGCGGCAGCCGAGCACGCCGCCGTAGAAGCGGCGCGCGGCATCGAGGTCGGTGACGTGGAAGGCGAGGTGAAACAGGCTGCGCATCGTGCCGCGGATTGTGGCGCAGCTTGGCTACAGTGCAGTCCATGATGCCTTCCACCCTTGCCCTCGCGCGCCGGCTGATGGCCGCCCTCCCGCTGCTGTGGTTCGCCACCACCGCGCCTGCGCAGGACGCCGACGCCGCCTGCGCCCGGCAGGCCGCCGCCCAGGCGGCGCGCGCGCTGAAGGCGCAGTCCGAGCCCGGCGGCGCGCGCGACCGCGGCTTCCTGTGGCGCATCAGCAAGGGCGGCCACGATTCCTGGCTGTACGGCACGATGCACGTCGCGCGGCCCGACTGGGTGATCCCCGGGCCGGCCGTCGCGGCCGCGCTGCGCGAGAGCGAACGCATCGCGCTCGAACTCGACGTGACCGATGCCGACATCGCGCGGCGGCTCGGCGCCGCGCAGGGACCGGGCGGCGGCGAGCCGCTGCCGCAGGCGCTGGAGCAACGCCTGCAGGGCCAGGCCCGCGCAGCCTGCATTCCCGATGCGATCAGCCAGTCGCTGAGCCCGGTGCTGCTGGCGCTGAACCTGGCGGTCACCGCCGGCCGCGCCGACGGGCTGGACCCGGCCTACGGCATCGACGCGTTCATCGCGCTGCTCGGGCACCAGCTGGGCAAGCAGGTGGTGTCGCTGGAGACGCCGGAGATGCAGCTCGAGATGCTGACCGGCGGCACGCCGGAAGAACGCGTCGAGATGATCGACCGCACGCTGGCCGACCTGGAGAAGGGGCAGACGCGGCGCATGCTGAAGCGCATCGCCGACGTCTGGTCGGGCAGCAGGCTCGACGAGCTGGAACGCTACGCGAGCTGGTGCGACTGCATGAAGACCGCCGACGACCGGCGCGACATGAAGCGCATGCTCGACGAGCGCAACCCGGCGATGGCCGAGCAGGTCGCGGCCTGGCACGACGGCGGCGAACGGGTGTTCGCCGCCGTCGGCAGCCTGCACATGATCGGGCCGCAGGGCCTCCCGGCGCTGCTCAAGGCCCGCGGCTACCGCGTCGAGCGCATCGTCTTCAAACGTTGAGAGCCGTGGCCCGGATGCCGATCCGGGAGCGGTGCAACGAATGCCCCCGGATCGGCATCCGGGCCACGAACTCAACGCCGGTTCAGGCTCAGTTGATCAGCAAGGTGTACTTGCCGTTCGTCGCGCCGGTGCCGCCGCTGTAGTACAGCACGCGCACGTAGAACGTCGTGCTCGCCCCGCTGTTGGTCGCGGTCGCCGCATCGACCTGGCCCGTGCTCTTCTCGCTCTTCGCGAGCTGCGTGCCGCTCGCGTTGTAGATGTACAGGTCGTAGTCGGAGCTGGTGTTCGGCGTCAGCGTCGCGGTCAGCGAGGCACCGCTGGCCACCGTCACCTTGAAGTAATCGGAGTCGCTGCTGTTGGCCATCGTGCCCGACACCAGCGAGTTCCGGTTCACCGCCTGCGCCGTCGCGAGCGTGTTGTTCGACTCGGTGTCCGTCACCGGCGTCGGCGGGTTCGTGGTGCCGCCCCCTGCCGCATCCACCGCCGCATTGGCATCCACCAGCCCCGCTCCGCACTGCGAGCAGGTGGCCGGGAACGCACGCGACGACGACTTCAGCAGCGTCTCCACCTGGTCCGGCGTCAGCGACGGGTTCTTCGACAGCATCAGCGCCACCACGCCCACCACGTGGGGCGTCGCCATCGACGTGCCCTGGTAGTACTCGTAGATGTCCGAGCCCGGCGTCGTCGCCCCCGAGTTCAGCGTCGACAGGATGCCGTTCGCCGCGCTCGTGCGCACGTCGCCGCCGGGGGCCGCCACGTCGACGATGCTGCCGTAGTTCGAGTAGTAGGCCCGCCCGCCGCTGCGGTTCGTGGCCGCCACGGTGATGACGCCGCTGCAGCTCGCCGGCGAGAAGCCGGACGCGTTGGCATTGCTGTTGCCGGCCGCCACCACCACCACCGTGTTGCGACTGCGCGCGGAGTTGATGGCGTTCTGCGACGTGGTGTCGCAGGCACCGCTGCCGCCGAGCGACATGTTGATCACCCGCGCCGGGTTGGCATTGGCGGGAATGCCGCTGACCGTGCCGCCCGAGGCCCAGATGATGGCCGCTGCGATGTCCGAGGTGTAGCCGCCGCACTTGCCGAGCACGCGCGCCGGCACCACCTTGGCGTTGAATGCCACGCCGGCGACGCCGTTCGCGTTGTTGGTCACCGCCGCGATCGTGCCGGCCACGTGGGTGCCGTGCCAGCTGCTCGATTCGGCCGGGATGCCGCTGCCGCATTCGCCGGCGGTGATCCAGTCGCCGGGGTCGGACGCATCGCTGTCGCGCCCGCCGCCGTCGTTCGCGGTGGCGGTGTCGGCGATGAAGTCGTAGCCCGGCAGGATGTTGGCCGCGAGGTCGGCATGCGGCCGGTAGCCGGTGTCGATCACCGACACCACGACGCCGGTGCCGGTGGACTTGTCCCACGCGGCCGGCAGCCTCAGCCCGGCGGTGGCCTCGAAGTACTGCCACTGCTGGCCGTACTGCGTGTCGTTCGGCGTGAACATCGCGCGCAGGATGCGGTCGGGCTCGGCGTACTCGACGTTCGGATCCGACGCCGCGATGTCGCGCGCGATCTGCGCCACGTCGGCCTGCGGCAGCCGGCGGTCGAGCTTCATCACGTGGGTGTCGAGCGCGCCGATGCGCAACAGCTGCATCTGCACGCCGGCCCGCAGCGCGACATCCTGGGCGCTGCGGTGCAGCACGCTGCGTTCGGCAGTGGAAGCGGTGGAGGCGGCGCCGGCGGCGCCGCTGCGGTACTTGATGATCAACCGGTCGGTGGGAACGGGGACGTCGGCCTGCGTTACTGCGGTGATGCTCTGGGCCGCCGCTGCCGCCGGCAGGACGCCGGCATGGGCCGACAGCGCGGTGGCGCCGGTCAGGACCAGCAGGGCTGACAACACCCCGCGCAGAGAGTTTCGATGCATGGATCGCTGTGTCATGTTTCATCCCTTGTGAGGTTGGAAGCAAACGCGCCGACAGTCAGCGGCGCCCACGCAGGGTCGGCCAGAAGCCGGGGCCCGTCAACGCAGATAGCCCTCGACCTGCAAGAGTTGTCAGGTCGAGCGGGTTAGGGGGTTGCGCACGGGGGCTGACCATGATGGATGGAGGCCGAGCGAGGCGTGCACAATCGCCTGTCGAAAAACAGCAATTGCTTACAAGGAGACACCATGGCCGAGGCCCCGAACTTCACGAAGCTGGTGCCCGGTTTCGACTTCCTGCAGGGGCTCGTGAAGAACGCCGGCGCGGCGCTGCCGAACATCGGCCAGTGGGTCGCGCCGACGCTGAACCCCGAAGAGCTCGAGAAGCGCATCGAGGAGTTGCGCACCGTGCAGTTCTGGCTCGAGCAGAACGCCCGCATGCTGGGCGCGACCATCCAGGCGCTCGAGGTGCAGCGCATGACCCTGTCGACGCTGAAGACGATGAACGTGCAGATGGAAGACCTGCGCGACTCGCTGACGGTGCGGCCGCCGGCACCGGCCTCGGCACCAGCGTCGGCGGAACCCGCCGAGCCGCCGGCAACGCGCAAGCCCGCGGCACGGGCGAACGCGAAGGCGAGTGCCCAGCCCGCCGCGAACCCGGCCGCCGTCGACCCGATGCAATGGTGGGGCGCGCTGACCAAGCAGTTCACCGAACTGGCCGCCGGCGCGATGAAGGACAGCGCGACCGATGCGGCGCGCAACCTGGCCGGCGCGCTGGTCAAGCAATCGGTCGATGCCGCCGGGCAAACCCTGAAGCGCGCGGCGACGATGCCCGGCCAGGTGGCCGTCAAGACCGCGAAGGCCGCGGCCGGCGTGGCCGCGAAGACGGTCGCGAAATCGGGCGCCCGCGCGGCGGCCCGATCGGCCCCGGCCCGCAAGCGCGCCGCGCCGCGCACCTGAGGCGCCACGCGATGAAGCTCTTCGCCCACGCGCACGCGACCCATCCCGACTGGCGCATGGCGCTGGCGCTGTCGGCCGCGCAGATCGATGCGCAGCGCGCCGATCCCGCCGGCGCGCACATCAGCGAGCCGACGCTCGGCTGGGTCTACCTGACCGACCACTACGCGCCGCACGCGGCCGAGTTGCTGGCCGAGCTGCGCCAGCGCTGGCCGGGCGTGGCCTGGGTCGGTTCGGTCGGCGTCGGCATCGCGGCCAACGGCGTCGAGTACTTCGACGAGCCGGCGCTCGCGCTGATGCTGTCCGACCTGCCGCGCGAGCAGTTCCGCGTGTTCTCGGGCGCCGCGCCGCTGCACAGCGACGGCGGCTTCGCAGCCAGCACCGCGCTCGTGCATGCCGACCCGGCCGCCACCGACCTCGCCGAGCTGATCGCCGAGATGAGCGACCGCACCGCCACCGGCTACCTGTTCGGCGGCCTCGCGTCGGCCCGCACGCAGGCGCTGCACCTCGCCGACGGCGTGTTCGACGGCGGACTGTCGGGCGTCGCGTTCGGCCGCGAGGTGACGCTGGTCTCGCGCGTGACGCAGGGCTGCCAGCCGGTCGGCCCGGCGCGCCGCATCACGCAGGGCGAGCGCAACGTGGTCGCGCAACTCGACGGCGAGCCGGCGCTGGACTGCCTGCTGCGCGACCTGCAGATCGCCGGCGACGAACCGCGCGAGGCACTGCCGCGGCTGCGCCAGACGCTGGTCGGCCTGAGCGCCCCCCGCGACGACCTGATGGCGCGGCCCGGGCAGTTCGGCACCGACACGCGGGTGCGCCACCTGGTCGGCATCGACCCGCAGCAACGCGGCGTCGCGGTCGGCGACACCATCGAGCCCGGCATGCACCTCGCGTTCTGCACCCGCAGCACCGAGGCGGCCCGGCGCGACCTGGTGCGCATCTGCAGCGAGATCCGCGAGGAACTGGAGCCCGAGACGATGCCGCGCGAGACCGCGCTCGCGCTGCAGCAGGGGCCCGACGGCAGCTCGACACCGCATGCGGCGCGGCGCATGGCCGGCGCCATCTACGTGAGCTGCGCCGGGCGCGGCGGCCCGCATTTCGGCGCGCCGTCGGCCGAGCTCGCGATCGTGCGGCGCGCACTCGGCGACGTGCCGCTGGTCGGCTTCTTCGCCGCCGGCGAGATCGCCCGCCACCACCTGTACGGCTACACCGGCGTGCTGACGGTCTTCACGGCCGCGGCCTGAACCGCGCCCACCGGGGCACGCGCTACAGTCGTGGGCTTGTTCAACAGGCCGACGTCGGAGACCTGACCCTGTGAATGCTCCCCTGCCCGCCCTGGTGACCGACGCCACCGCCACCGCCGACGACACCACGGCGGCGGCCCCCGCCCCGGCCGGCCCGGACGCCCCGAGCGCAGACCAGCGCGCGCAGCGCCGCGCGCAGGTGGTCGCCGAACTGGCGCCTCTGCTGCCGGCGCATGCGCTGCTGTCGCGCAGCGAAGACACCGTGCCGTACGAATGCGACGGCCTCACCGCGTACCGCCAGCAGCCGCTGGTGGTGGTGCTGCCCGAGACCGAGGACCAGGTGGCCGCCGTGCTGCGCGCCTGCGACCGGCTCGGCGTGCCGGTGGTCGCGCGCGGCGCCGGCACCGGGCTGAGCGGCGGCGCGTTGCCGCATGCGCTGGGCGTCACGCTCAGCCTTGCGAAGTTCAACCGCATCCTGAAGGTCGACGTGCTGGCCCGCACCGCCACCGTGCAGTGCGGCGTGCGCAACCTCGCGATCAGCGAGGCGGCCGCGCCGTACGGCCTGTACTACGCGCCCGACCCGAGCAGCCAGATCGCCTGCAGCATCGGCGGCAACGTGGCCGAGAACTCCGGTGGCGTGCACTGCCTGAAGTACGGCCTGACGGTGCACAACGTGCTGCGCGTGCGCGGCTACACCGGGCAGGGCGAGCCGGTGGAGTTCGGCTCCGAAGCGCTCGACGCGGCCGGGCTCGACCTGATGTCGGTGCTGGTCGGCAGCGAAGGCATGCTCGCGGTCGTCACCGAGGTCACCGTGAAGCTGGTGCCCAAGCCGCTGCTCGCGCGCTGCATCATGGCCAGCTTCGACGACATCCGGCAGGCCGGCGACGCGGTCGCGAACGTGATCGCCGCCGGCATCATCCCGGCCGGGCTCGAGATGATGGACAAGCCGATGACGGCCGCGGTCGAGGACTTCGTGCACGCCGGCTACGACCTGAACGCGCAGGCCATCCTGCTGTGCGAGAGCGACGGCACGCCCGAGGAAGTGGCCGAGGAGATCGGCCGCATGCTGGACGTGCTGGCCGGCAGCGGCGCGTCGCGCATGGAGGTCAGCAAGGACGAGGCGCAGCGGCTGCGCTTCTGGAGCGGTCGCAAGAACGCCTTCCCGGCGAGCGGACGCATCAGCCCCGACTACATGTGCATGGACTCGACGATCCCGCGCCGGCGGCTGGCCGACATCCTGCTGGCGATCGGCGAGATGGAGAAGAAGTACGGGCTGCGCTGCGCGAACGTGTTCCATGCCGGCGACGGCAACCTGCACCCGCTGATCCTGTTCGACGCGAACGACCCCGACCAGCTGCACCGCTGCGAGCTGTTCGGTGCCGACATCCTGGAGACCAGCGTCGCGATGGGCGGCTCGGTGACCGGCGAGCACGGCGTCGGCGTCGAGAAGCTGTCGTCGATGTGCGTGCAGTTCTCCGACGCCGAGCGCGAGCAGATGACGGCCGTCAAGCGCGCCTTCGACCCGGCCGGGTTGCTGAACCCCGGCAAGGTGATCCCGACGCTCGTGCGCTGCGCGGAGTACGGCCGCATGCACGTGAAGCGCGGCCTGCTGCCGTTCGCCGACATCCCGAGGTTCTGATGATGGACCCGACCGTACGCAGCCCGGATGCCAATCCGGGACCCCGCCTCGACACCCGCATCACGGACCCCGCCCTGCGCATCCTGATCGACCAGGTCGAGGCCGCCCGCGCCGCCGGGGCGCAGCTGCGCATCCGCGGCGGCGGCACGAAGGATTTCTACGGCGAGCCGCCGCAGGGCGAGATCCTCGACACCACGGTGCTCGAAGGCATCTCCAGCTACGAGCCGACCGAGCTGGTCGTCACCGCGCGCTGCGGCACCTCGCTCGCGACGCTCGAAGCCGCGCTGGCCGAGAAGAACCAGTACCTGCCGTTCGAGCCGCCGCACTTCGGGCCGGGCAGCACGGTCGGCGGCATGGTGGCGGCCGGCCTGTCGGGGCCGCCGCGCGCGTCGGTCGGCGCGGTGCGCGACTACGTGCTCGGCGCGACGCTGCTGAACGGCCGCGCCGAGGTGCTCAGCTTCGGCGGCCAGGTGATGAAGAACGTCGCCGGCTACGACGTCTCGCGGCTGCTGGCCGGCTCGCTCGGCACGCTGGGCGTGATCCTCGAGGTGTCGCTGAAGGTGCTGCCGCTGGCCCCGGCCACCGCCACCGTGCGTTTCGAGCTGGCGCAGATCAGCGCGATGCAGAAGATCAACGAATGGAGCGGGCTGCCGCTGCCGATCAACGCCAGCGCCTGGTGGGACGGCATGCTCGTCGTGCGGCTGCGCGGCGCGCTCGCGGCGGTGCAGTCGGCGCTGGTCGCGCTCGGCGGCGACGTGATCGAGCCTACGCAGGCCATCGCGTTCTGGCGCGGGCTGCGCAACCAGAGCGACGAGTACTTCGTGAAGGCCCGCCAGGCGGTGGAGCAGGGTGGCGCGCTGTGGCGGCTGTCGGTACCGCCGACCGCGCCGCCGCTCGCGGTGACCGGCGAGCAGCTGATCGAATGGGGCGGTGCGCAGCGCTGGCTGTGCAGTGCTGCGCCGGCCGACTCGGTGCGCGACGCGGCGATGCGGGTCGGCGGGCATGCCACGCTGTTCATGTCGAACGACAAATCGGCCGGCGCCTTCGCGCCGCTGCGCGCACCGCTCGACCGCATCCACCGCGAGCTGAAGAAATCCTTCGACCCGCAGGGCGTGTTCAACCCCGGCCGCCTCTATCCGGATCTCTGACCGATGCAAACCAGGCTGTCCTCCGAATTCAAGGGAACGCCCGACGGCGATGCCGCCGAAGCGATCCTGCGCAAGTGCGTGCACTGCGGCTTCTGCACCGCCACGTGCCCGACCTACCAGCTGCTCGGCGACGAACTCGACGGTCCACGCGGGCGCATCTACCTGATGAAGCAGGTGCTGGAAGGCGCGCCGGTCACGCGCAGCACGCAGCAGCACCTGGACCGCTGCCTGACCTGCCGCAACTGCGAGAGCACCTGCCCGTCGGGCGTGCAGTACGGCGAGCTGGTCGAGATCGGCCGCCAGCTGGTCGATGCGCGCGTCGAGCGCCCGCGCGGCGAACGCGCGGTGCGCTGGCTGCTGAAGGAAGGGCTGACCTCGCCGCTGTTCGCGCCGGCGCTGAAGCTCGGCCAGGCGGTGCGGCCGCTGCTGCCGGCCGCGTTGCGAAACAAGGTGCCGGCGCGTGCCGGTGCGTCGGCGCACCGCTGGCCGACGCGCCAGCACCCGCGCAAGATGCTGCTGCTGATGGGCTGCGTGCAGCCGGCGATGGCGCCCAACATCAACAGCGCGACCGCGCGCGTGCTCGACGCCGCCGGCATCCAGACGGTGGTGGCCGACGAGGCCGGCTGCTGCGGCGCGATCCGCACCCACCTGGGCGACCGCGACGGCGGTCTCGACGACATGCGCCGCAACATCGACGCCTGGTGGCCGCTGGTGATGTCGAACCAGGTCGAGGCGATCGTGATGAACGCCTCCGGCTGCGGCGTCACCGTGAAGGACTACGGCCATGCGCTGGCGCGCGATGCGGCCTACGCCGAGAAAGCGGCGCACATCGCCGGGATGACGCGCGACCTCAGCGAGCTGCTGCCCGAGCTGGTGCCGCGGCTGAAGCCGCGCATCAAGCTGCGCGGCGACCAGGGGGGCCAGGCCGGCCCGCGCTCGCTGGCCTACCACCCGCCGTGCACGCTGCAGCATGGCCAGCAGCTGCGCGGCGGCGTCGAGACGCACCTGACGACGCTCGGCTTCGAGGTGCGCGTCGCGCCGGTCGAAAGCCACCTGTGCTGCGGCTCGGCCGGCACCTACTCGGTGCTGCAACCCGAGCTGGCGTACCCGCTGCGCGACCGCAAGCTCGGCCACCTCGATGCGCTGCAGCCGCAGGCCATCGTGTCGGCCAATGTCGGCTGCATCCAGCACCTGCAGAGCGGCACCGCGATCCCGGTGCGGCACTGGGTCGAGGTGCTCGACGAGGCCCTCGCCGCCTGAGCCCGGCCGGACCGGGCACCCACAAAAACGGACGGAGTTGTCCGACATCGAACGCGGCTGCGTCCGACAGACCTGCCCTGGCATGGCGCCGACACTGTGTTCACCGCAGCGCAATCCGCGCTGCCTTGAACAAGGAGCTCAGTCATGAACAAGGACCAGGTCAAGGGTCGTGTCGAGGACGTCAAGGGCAAGGTCAAGGAAGCCGCCGGCAAGGTGGTGGGCAATGACCGCCTGCGCGGCGAGGGCATTGCCGACCAGGTGGCCGGCAAGTCGCAAGCCACGTATGGCGATGCGAAGGAAAAGGTCCGCGACGCCGCGAAGGACCTCGCGAACCGCCGGGACGACTGATCCCGCGTGACCGCTTCCAGCCCGGCCGTGCGCAGCGCGACCGGGCTGTTTCCCCTCCAGACCTTTGCCGCATCATGAACATCGAAACCCTGCAAGCCGCCGAGCGCGTCAGCGCCTGGTACCGCAACCGCCGTGTCGTGACCACCGCGCACACCGCTGCGCTGGCCCCGACCCACACGATCCCGAGCGCCGATGCGCACGCCGCGAATGACGGGCCGCTGCCGAAGACACCGGCAGTCGCGCTCGCTCAGGGATGCAGCTCCGACGTCAGCTCGGCCGGCACCGCCGCCTTGCTGCGCAATGCCCACAACACCCCTGCGACCAGCAAGGCCACGCCCGCCAGCGTTTCGCTCTGAGGCCAGCTGCGGCGCAGCACGAAGGCATAGGCCAGCGCCGACAAGGTCTCGAACACGATCAGCTGGCCGGCGAGCGCGGTCGGCAAGCGCTGGCTGGCTTCGTTCCAGCACAGGGTACCCAGCCACGACGCGAACAGTCCGATCGCGAACATCAGCCCGATGAAATCGCCGGCCCGCGGGCCGAACGGCATCTCGAACGCATCCCCGCTCGCCATCGTCCACGTCCATGTAACGGCATAGCCGATCACCGCCAGCGGCAAGGTCGCAAGCCCTTGCGCGGTGGCCCAGCTGCGCGGGCTGCGGTCCGGGTGCGCGCGCAGCCAGTCGGCATTGCGCAACGGGTACCAGGTCCAGCAGACGACGGCCCCGAGCGCGAGCAGCGCGCCCAGCGCATAGCGTGCCAGGTCGGCTTGCGGGTCGGCGCGCAGCTGCGCGATCTCGACATGGTTGACCAGCGCGATGCCCGCGCCGATCAGCCCGAGCGACGGCAGCAGCCGCGTCCAAGCGATCGGCGCGCCGCCGCTCGCGCTGCCGCGCAGGTTGGCGCTGACCGCGATGACGACCGGCAGCGTGCCGATGATCATCGTCGGCAAGGGTCCGCCGGCGCGCTGGATCGCGCTCGCGAGGAACAGGTAGTAGACGACGTTGCCGACCGCGGCGAGCTTCAGCGCCTCGATCCAGTCGGCGCGGGTCAGCTGCGACAGCCGCGCGCGGTCGAGCCAGCCGAGCGGCAGCGCGATCAGCCCGAACGCGAGGTAGCGGCCGAAGGACTGCAGCGCCGCCGGGAACTCCGGCAGCATCAGCGGGCCGACGAAGACCAGCCCCCACATCAGGCCGGCGGCAAGGGCGAACAGGGTTCCGGTGAGCAGGCCAGGGGTCGTCATCCGCGCAGTGTCGCGCGCCGGGGGCCGCCGGGTCTTGTACGAGATTGCCGTCGCGTTCAGCGCGTTGTCCGCGCCGGCACGCGCGACGACAGCGGCGACGGGCGGTACTCCGGTCGGAAACGGCAACCGGCACCGAAGCGCGCCTCGCCGGCCGCGCACAGCCTGGCCACGCCCTCGGGCGACGGCCGCTCGCCGTGGTCGATCCATTGCAGCAGCGCCGTCAGCAGCGCCGGGTACTCCGGGTCGCCGAGGTAGCTGTGCTCGGCCTCGTCGCTGAAGGTCTGCACCAGCCACGACGACGCGCCGGCCGCATCGACGATCTCGCGGTACGCGCTCTCCAGCTCGACGAAAGCCGTCGGATCGTGGATCGCATGCAGCGTCAGCACCGGCAGGCGCAGCTTGCCGCTCGGCCGGCTGTCGGCGGCCAGCGCGGCCACCGCCTGCGGGTCGGCGGGGTAGCGCAGCACCTGCTTGTTCAGCGCCGCATCGTCGGCCGAGCCGCTGTAGACCACCTGCGCATTGCCGAACGGGTTGCGGTTGCCCAGCCGCTTCTGCGTCAGGTCCTGGAACAGCCAGGTGGCCCACTGCAGGTGGCCGAGCAGGCTGCGCTCGGGGATGTGCACCACCGACAGGATGGTGTGCAGCCGCGCCGCCTGCTCCGGCGTGCGCTGCGCGGCCGGCAGGCCGATGCCGGTGCATTCCTTCACGCGCGCGGCCAGCTCGGCGCGCGTCAGCGTCGCGTCGGGCGGCAGGCCCTGCCACAGCGGGTAGGCCGGCTCGTCGGGCTTCGGATGGTTGCGGCAGACCTGCTGGTAGACCACCCGCAGGTCGAGCCGGAATTCATACGCGTTGTTGCCGCCGCCGAGCACGCCGCTGGTCAGCAGCACGCCGTCCCAGGCCGGCGGCCCGACCAGCTCGGCGACCTTCGCCGCGACGCCGGCGCCGTAGCTCTGGCCATGCAGCACGGTGCGGCGCGGCTTGCCGAACTGCGCGATGAACAGCTGGCGCAACCGCTCGGTGTCTTCGGCGGCCATCGTGACCCCGTAGCCGCCGCGCCGGTAGGTCGACCCGGCCCAGGCGTAGCCGGCCTTCACCATCACCGCCCAGCGCTGCAGGTCTTCGGCGCCGCGCGCCAGCGTCGGCGTGCCGAGCTCCGGCCCGCCGTGCGCGTGCACGACCAGCACCTGGTTCCAGTCGGCCGGCATCGCGATCCAGTACAGCGCGCCTTCGGCATCGCGACCGTGGTAGCAACGGGCATCGGTGGGCAGGCCGTCGGGGCAGGGCGCCGATGTCGGCTCGTCGGCGCGCGCCGCCGGGCCGAGCGTCATCAGCGACGCGACGAGGGCAGCCCGCAGGGCCCGCCCGACATGACGCGCGTGGTTCGTCATCAGTTCCGCATCCCGAGTTGGTAGACCGCTCCGCTGCCGGACGACACGAAGCCCATCACGCCGGCATTGAACACGAAGTTGCCGGCGACGGCACCGCTGCTCTGCGCGACCCCGAGCACCGGCGTGTCGTACGCCAGCGTGCCGGCCGCGCCGCCGAGGCCGAGGCTCGTGCCCGACACCACCGCCTCGCCAGCGCTGCCGTCGCTCGCGACCAGCGCGAAGCGGCCGTCGGCCGTGCCGGCCGCGAGCGGCGCCTGCGGCGCATACAGCCGCAGCCCGTGCGCGCCGGACGGGTCGCGCACCAGGAACAGCGGCACCGTGCTCGCGCCGACCTGGCCGAAGATCACCGAGCCCGACAGCGTGCCGCCGGTGGTGGTGGCACCGCCGGTGGCCGCGGTGGTGTACAGGTCGAACGCGTTGCGCGCGGCGTTGTAGCTGACGTAGCCCTTCGCGGTCGACGTGCATGCGGCGTCGTAGGTCATGAAGCGGCCGCTGGCCGGATCCTGGCAATGCTGGAAGGTGCCGGCATTGCGCACCCGCGACGACGCGGCATAGACGCTTGCGACGCCATCGGCGCCGTACTGCACGCCGGCCACGTCGAAGATGTTGGCGACCGGGTTGAACACCGCCGGCGTCGCGCCGTTCTGGAACGTGGTCTGGAACGCCACCAGGCCGATGAACGAGGTTCCGGTCGGTGCGGCGACGCCGCCTTGCAGCACGCCGCCGGTGCCGAACGTGAAGTCGGCACCGCTCTCGTTGCTCGAGAACACGCAGTTGCCGCGCGCCAGCAGCGTGCCGCTGCGCTGCGTGCCCGCCGCGCGCTGCCCGCTGGCGTCGATGGTCACGGTGTAGGCGAGCGTCGCCGGGTCGAGCGACACGCTGAGCTCCTCGCCGAACAGGTCGCCGCCCTTGTAGGTGGTGGCAGTGCCCGGCAGGTTGGGACAGGCGAGCGGGTCCACGGTCTCCTGCACGCAGCTGTAGTTGGACGCGGCGTCCAGGCTGCCGCTGCCCTTGTACTTCGGCCACGCCGGGAAGCGGCACAGCGGGCGCGTGCGGCCGGCGGTCGCGGCGACGGTGTCGGTCACCATGCCGGTCTCGGGTGCCACGCCCTGCTCGACCCAGTTCTCCAGCGCCGCCAGCGAATCCCAGCTCGGGATGAACACGCCGGTGCCATGGCCCATGCCCGGCACGGTGTAGAAGCGGATACCCTGCTCGACTGCCGCATCGCCGACCGTCGCCTTCACGCGGGCGACGTAGTCGATCGTCGAGTTGTTGCTGATCACCTCGTCGGCCAGGCCGTGCAGCAGGATCAGCCGGCCGCCGTGCGCGAGGAACGGCGACAGGTCGGGATCGAGCGCGTCGGTCAGCGCCGAGACCGCCGCGATGCGCGCCGCCCAGGCGCCGGGCGCGACCGGGTCCAGCGTCAGCGTATCGAAGCCGGCATCGCGGGTCACGAAGTACTTGGCCCACTGGTCGCCGGTGACGAAGACGTTGGCATCGGCGGTGGTCGCCGGATTGCCCGGCACGGCCCGCGTGCCGAGGTCGCGCGAGGTGAACGGCCCGGCCACCAGCGTGCCTTCGAGAATGTTGTAGCCGCCGGCACGCGCGGTGCCATGGGCCAGCGTGTAGCCGCTGAACTCGAGCGGCGATTCGATCGTGCGGATGCTGGCGAGCTGCGCGTCGGACAGGCAGCTGTCGCCGGCGTCGCTGCCGCCGGCGCAACGCAGGGTCGCGAGGATCTGCGGGTTCAGCCGCCGGCAGCTCTCGACGTTGCTGACGATGCCGTCGGCGGCGCCGTCGAGCTTGTCGCAGGCGGCCAGCACGGTCTTCTGCACCAGCAGCGTCTTCGCGAGGTTGACCCAGCCGGCGCCGCCGTTGGCGTACAGCGCGCGGCCCACCGCGACGTTCGACAGCCGCGTGCCGCTGTAGTTGAGGGCCGGCTCGTTGGCGACCACGCCGTCGTAGTCGGCCGGCCAGCGCTGGATGTGCATCAGCGCATCGCGCCCGCCGGTCGAGGTGCCGAGGAAGTAGGCCTTGTCGGGCGCCGCGCCGTAGCGCGTCTTCACCAGCAGCATCGCGACGTCGTGCGTCTTCTTCAGCGACTGGCCGCCGTAGTTCGCCAGCGCCTCGTCGTTGGCGGCGAAGCTGCCGTCGGTGATGCTGCTGCTCTGGTGGCCGCCGTCGTCGCCGAAGGTCGCGTAGCCGAGCGCGAGCGGGGCCGGTTTGCCGGTCGGCCCGAAGCGCAGCGGCTCGGTGCCGTCGATCAGCGTGCCGTTGAAGCCGCCGCCGCCGAAGTGGATGGCCTTGTGGTTCCAGGTCTCGGGCAGGTTGACCGCGAAGCGGATCGCCGGCGCCTGCGGATCGACCGGCAGGATGCTGCCGCGCACGCGGCAATGGGCACCGAGGCTGTTGCCGGCGGCCTCGGCCGCGACGGGTGTCGCGCTGTCGACCACCGCGCCCTGCGTCGGCAGGCCGATCTGCGCGGGCGCGATCTGCAGCCCGGCGAGCGCTTCGCACGAGGTGCCGGCGGCGACCGGCGGGCCGGCCGGCACGCTGCCGTCGTCGCCGCCACCGCCGCAGGCGGACAGCACGAGCGCTGCGGACAGCGCGACGGTCGAAAGAAGAAGGGAAGGACGGATGCGTTGCGCGACGCGTCCGCCCATGCGACGGCCTGGGCCCATGGTCTTGTCTCCGGTCTGAGGCCTCGAGGGCCTTCTGGTTGATCAGCGCCGCTGACGATAGGGGTGGGCCCGACCTGCGGTCAAATAAAATAACCAGGCCCTCCCGATACGAAAAACATATGGAGATGACGATGGAGACAACGCGATGGAGCTGAGGCAGCTGCGCTATTTCGCGGCCGTTGCGCAGACCGGCCACCTGACGCGCGCGGCCGAGCTGCTGGGCATCCAGCAGCCGCCGCTGAGCCAGCAGATCCACACGCTGGAGCGCGAGCTCGGCATGCCGCTGTTCCGCCGCCATCCGCGCGGGATGGCGTTGACCGATGCAGGGCGGCAGTTCCAGGTCGAGGCGCTGCGCCTGCTGCAGGACATGGAGGCGATGTCGCAGCGCATGGCGCGCGTCGCGCAGGGGCAGGAGGGGACGCTCGCGATCGGCTTCACCAGTTCGGCGGCGGCACACCGCTTCATGCCGGAGGTGCTGCGGGCGTTCCGGCGCGCGCACCCGAAGGTCGAGCTGCAGCTGCGCGAGGACAACGCGGCCGAGCTGACCGAGGCGCTGCCGGCCGGCCGCCTGCACTGCGCGCTGCTGCGCGTGCCGGTCGCGCGGCCGCCGGGCCTGCACTTCGAGACGCTGCTGCGCGAGCCGGTGATGGCCGCGATGCCGAGCGACCATGCGTTCGCAGCGCCGCCGAAGCGCGGCAGCGCCGCGCGGCCGTTGACGTTGGCGCAGCTGTGCACCGAGGGGCTGATCCTGGTGCGCCGCCCGGGCGCGCCGGGGCTGTACGCCGAGCTGCTCGCGCTGTGCCACGAGAAGGGCCTGCGCCCGCGCATCGTCGCCGAGGTCGACCGCATGATGACGAACCTGAACCTGGTGGCGGCCGGCGTCGGGCTGTCGGTGGTGCCGGCGTCGATGACCGGCGCGCATCCGCATGCGATCGCGTACCGCCGGCTCGCCGGCTGCGGCTCGCTCGATGCGCCGCTGACGCTGGTGTCGCGCGTTGACGACGACAACCTGCCGGCGCAGCGCTTCGCGGCACTCGCGCGCGAGCTGGCACCGCGGCAGGGGGCGGCATGAACGCGACCCGTCGGCAGATCGTTCGCGCTGCATTGGCGCTGCCGGCTTGCGCGGTCGCGGCGGCACCGCCGGCCGCGCCGTGGCCGTCGAGGCCGGTGCACCTGATCGTCGTCTACCCGCCGGGCGGTGTCAGCGATGCGATGGCGCGCACGCTGGCCGAGCCGCTGGCGCAGGCGCTGGGCGTGCCGGTGGTGGTCGAGAACCGCGGCGGCGCCGGTGGCGCGCTCGGGATGGAGGTGCTGGCGCGCGCCGCGCCGGACGGCTGCACGCTCGCGTTCTCGGCCGTCTCGCCGCTGACGCTGCAGCCGCTGCTGGCCGGTGGTCCGCGCGACCTGCTGGGCAGCGTGATCCCGGTGGCCGGCGTGATGAACACGCCGGTGCTGGTGGCCGGCACGCCGGCGTTCACCGGCCACAGTTTCGGCGACCTGATCGCGCAGGCGCGGGCGCGGCCGGGGGAGCTGCGCTGGGCCACGTCGGGCATCGCGACCAGCGGTCACATGGTGCTGGCGCAGACGCGGCTGCAAAGCGGCGTCGACATCACGCACGTGCCCTACCAGGGTGGTGGGCCGCAGATCAACGACGCGCTCGGCGGGCAGTTCGAGGTGTTGTCGACGAACGTCGCGGCAGCCCAGTTGCAGCTGCTGTCGGCCGGCCGGCTGAAGGCGCTGGCGGTCGGCGCGCCGACGCGGCTCGACGCCTTGCCGCAGGTGCCGACGCTGGCGGAGCTGGGGTATCCGCAGGCCAACATCGGTTCGCTGTTCGGGCTGTTCGCGCCGGCCGGCACGCCGGCGGCGGTGGTGGCGCGGTTGAATGCGGAGGTCGGCCGGTTGCTCGCGAGCGATGCGGTGGCGTCGCGGCTGCGGGAGTCGCACAACCTGCCGGCCGGTGGCACGCAACAGGATTTCGCGCGGCAGATCGCGGCGGAGCGGCGGCGCAACCAGGAGCTGGTCAAGCGGTCGGGGGGATTGCTGTCGTGATCGCGCGCGTCTGCTGCTGATACCGCGCCGGCGTCACGCCATACATCCCGGCGAAGCGACGCGTCAGGTGGGCCTGGTCGGTGAGCCCGTTGTCGGCCGC
Organism: Rhizobacter sp. SG703; assembly: GCF_012275445.1. Classification (GTDB taxonomy): domain Bacteria; phylum Pseudomonadota; class Gammaproteobacteria; order Burkholderiales; family Burkholderiaceae_C; genus Rhizobacter. Next base: position 163,653 of record NZ_JAAZQK010000010.1, read on the forward strand.
GACCAGCGCCGGTGCGATGCCGGCCGACAGCTGGCGCTTCGCGCGCAACAGCCGCAGCGCCATCAGCATCTGGTGCGGCGTCGCATGGTGCCGCGCCTTGAAGCGGCGCTGGAAATGGAACGGGCTCAGCCCCGCCGCCTGCGCCAGGTCGGCCAGCGTCAACGGGTCGGCCAGGCGGTCGTGCATCAGGTCGATCGCGCGCTGCAGCGGCGCGTCGCACTCGCTCGCGCGCTCCGGCCGCCCCCGGCGCGCATGCGGCTGCACCGCCTGCACCAGTTCGAGCAGCGCGCCATCGAACGCGAGCGCTGAATCGGCCGTCCACAGCGCCTGCAGGGCCGCACCGGCCCGCTGCGCGCTCGCCGCATGCCGCAGCACCGGCTCGGCGAACGACCAGTCGGCCTCGCCGCCGACCTCGCGCAGCAGCGCGGCATCGACATAGGCCATCCGGTAGCGCCAGCCGTGAACGGTTTCGGCGCGGCCGGTGTGCAGCACGTCGGGGTTCATCACCACCAGCGACTGCGGCGGCGCCAGGTGCTCGCTGCCGCGGTAGCGGAAGCGCTCGACACCGGCATCGATCACGCCGAAGCCGTAGGCATCGTGCGTGTGCGGCTCGAATGCGTAGCGCACGATGTGCGCGCGGTACAGCTCGATGCCGCCGCGGTGCGCGGGTTGCTTGAACTGCGCACGATCGCTGGCGTGCTCGAAACGGTCGGGGACGGCTTCCACCGCGCGATGATGGCATGCTGGGCGGCGATGAGTGCCTTGCCCGCCCTGCCGCTCCACCCTGCCGACAGCCTGCGCGTGTCGGACCGGGAGCGCGCGACGCTGGCGCAGTTCGTGGCGCTGTCGATCGTGCTGCACGTGCTGGCCGTGATGTGGGTCGGCACGCAGACCGGCCGGCCGAATGAGGGTGCCGAACCGCGGGCCGACGCGTGGGGGCCGCTGCGGGTCACGCTGGCGCCGCCACCGGCGCCACGCGCGCCTGTCGCGCGCGCACCGACGGTGCCACCCGCTCCGCGCGCCGTCGTCGCGCCGCGGCCGGTCCCGGTCGCGAAGGCCGCGGCACCGGTGACCCCGCCGTCGCCACCGCCGCCTCCTCCGCCGCGCGTCGAAGCACCCCCGCCACCCGCGCCGCCAGCCCCGCCGAAGGTCGAGGTCCGGACGATGCCGGCACCCGTGCCGGCCGCGCCGCGCATCGACCGCGCCGCCCCCGTGCCGCCACCCGTCGTGGCCGACGCCGCCGCATCCGCGCCCGAGCCGGCGGCGTCGCAGCCGCTGCCGCCCCCACTGGCACCTCCCTTGCCGCTGCCGGCAGCGCCCGCCGCACCGCCGATGGCGATGCCGGTTCCGACACCGGTGCCTGCGCCGCCGCCCGTCGCGATCCCGCCAGCCGTGCTCCCGCCATTGCCGGAGCTGGTGCCCGAGCCGATCCGGCAGCCGGTCCCTGTGGAGGTGGTGCCGCCGATTCCGATGCCGACTCCGGCACCTGCACCTGCACCTGCACCCGCTCCTGCTCCGGTCCCGGCGCCGGTCCCTGCACCCGTCGCCTCTCCGGCCCCCCCGGCCCCCGCGCCCGAGCCGGCGCTTGCGCCAGCAGCGCAAGCCGCCCCACCGCCGACACGGCGCGTCAGCCCCGGCACCACGGCCGAGCCCACCACCGCCCCGTCACCTGGCGGTCCGGTCGCGAATCCGACCCACGACACCGGCCGCGACAACAGCGCCCCGGCCGGCGCTCCCGGCGAGCCGAAGCTGAACCTGACCGTGCCCGGTCTGCGCAGCCGCGGCAGCAACTTCGGCGGCGCGGCACCCGGCGTGCTGCCGCTGCTGCCGCCGCCGCCCGAGCGCAAGGCCAAGATCACCGAGGAACTCGACAAGGCCGGCCGCGCCGACTGCCGCAACGCCTACAGCGGCATGGGCCTGCTGGCCGCGGTGCCGCTGGCGGTCGATGCGGTCAAGGGCGGCGGATGCAAGTGGTAGAGGAAGCTCGCTGCCTGCCACCCGGCTTCGACAGGCTCAGCCCGAACGGCGGGTGAGGCTCAAGCTCGAACTGTGGAAGGCGCCGCCGACGCGCGCGTCGACTTCCGCCTCGGGCGAGAAGAGACCCTCGACGCCGGCCTTCGTGGTCCAGCTCTCCCATACCGCCGCCAGCGGCGCGGCCACCACCACCTCCTTGTCGATCGCGCACTCGGCAGCGGCGGCATCGCCGACGGCGGCTGCGAACACGGTGGTCCACAGCAGCGCGCATGAGGCTGCAACGACCAAGCGCATGGCTTTCTCCGGTGATTCGGCGGCGCCAGACACTACCATCGCGGGCATGTCCGCTCAAGCGCCCTCACCCGCGTCCGCCCACCCCGGCCCGCTCGCCGGCCTGAAGGTGCTCGAACTCGGCCAGCTGATCGCCGGTCCGTTCGCCGCGAAGACGCTGGCCGACTTCGGCGCCGACGTGATCAAGGTCGAGCCGCCCGGCAGCGGCGACCCGCTGCGCCAGTGGCGCCTGGTGCACGAAGGCACCAGCGTCTGGTGGGAAGTGCAGTCGCGCAACAAGCGCAGCCTCGCGCTCGACCTGAAGCAGCCCGAGGCGCGCGACATCGTGCGCCGCCTCGCCGCCGAAAGCGACGTGCTGATCGAGAACTTCAAGCCCGGCGTGATGGAGGCCTGGGACCTCGGCTACGAGACGCTGTCGGCCGCCAACCCGGGCCTCGTGATGCTGCGCATCAGCGGCTACGGCCAGACCGGGCCCTACAAGGACCGGCCGGGCTTCGGCGTCGTCGCCGAAGCGATGGGCGGGCTGCGCCACCTGACCGCCGAGCCGGGCCGCGTGCCGGTGCGCGTGGGGGTCAGCATCGGCGACACGCTGGCGTCGCTGCACGGCGTGATCGGCATCCTGATGGCGCTGCAGCACCGGCATGCCAGCGTGTCGGCCGACGCGCCGAAGGGGCGCGGACAGGTGATCGACGTCGCGCTCTACGAAGCCGTCTTCAACTGCATGGAGAGCCTGCTGCCCGAGTACAGCGCCTTCGGCACCGTGCGAGAACCCGCCGGCTCGGCGCTGCCCGGCATCGCGCCGAGCAACGCCTACGCCTGCCACGACGGCTGGGTGCTGGTGGCCGGCAACGGCGACAGCATCTTCAAGCGGCTGATGGCCGCGATCGGCCGCGACGACCTCGGCCGCGATCCGGCGCTGGCCGGCAACGCCGGGCGCGTCGCGCGGGTCGCCGAGATCGATGCGGCGATCGGCGACTGGGCCGCGCCGCGCCGCGTCGCCGAGGTGCTCGACGCGCTGCATGCCGCGCACGTGCCGGCCGGGCGCATCTACACCGCGCGCGACATCGCCGACGACCCGCACTACCGGGCACGCGGCATGCTGCAGCGCGTCACCACCGCGCTCGGCCTGTCGCTCGAGACACCGGGTATCGTGCCGAAGCTGAGCGCAACGCCCGGCTCGATCCGCCGCCGCGCCCCGTCGCTCGGCGAAGACAGCGACGCGGTGCTGCGCGAGATCGGCGTGACCCCCGAGCAACTGGCCGCGCTGCGCGAGCGCGGCGTTCTCTGATTCGCGCCTCTGAACCGGAGCGACCCTGATGCAAGAGCGCCCCCACCGCAGTCCCGTCGTGCTGGTCCTCGCCTACCTGGTGGTCGGCACGGCCTGGGTGCTGCTCTCCGAGCATGCGGCGCTCGCGCTGACCAGCGACCCGCGCCAGCTGACGCTGGTGCACACCATCCAGGGCCTGCTGTTCGTCGCGATGTCGGGCTGCCTGCTGATCATGCTGCTGCGCTCGCTGGCCACGCGCGCCAGCACCGAAGACACCGTGCTGCACGAGATCGCCGTCAGCTACGAGCAGATGTTCCACGCCAATCCGCAGCCGATGTGGATCTACGACGCGCTGTCGCTGCGCTTCCTCGACGTGAACGGCGCGGCGATCGCGCAGTACGGCTGGTCGCGCGAGGAGTTCCTGCAGATGACGCTGGCCGACCTGCGCCCGCCTGAAGATGTTCCGGCGATGGAAGCGCAGGTGCGTGCAGCCCGCGCGCCCGATGCGGCCGGCGTCACGTCGTCCGGCCCGTGGCGCCACCGTTGCAAGAACGGCCGCGAACTGCTCGTGCGCGTCAGCGCGCACAGCCTGCAGTTCGGCGACCGCAGCGCGCGGCTGTGCCTGGTGAGCGACGTGACGGCGCAACAAGCGCTGGCCGCCGAGCGCGAGCAGATGATCGCGCAGCTGCAGCACTCGCGCGAATGGCTCGACGCCGCGATCGACGGCGGCCGCATCGGCCTGTGGGCGCGCGACATGCGCAGCGACGTGCTGACGCTCGGCGGGCGCTGGGCCGACCTGCTCGGCACGACGCCGGCCGAGTTCAACGCGCGCTTCGGCGAGATCGCCACCCACAGCTTCGAGACGCTGTGCCACCCGGACGACCTGCCCGGGGCGAGGGAGCGCTTCCGCGCGTTCCTGCGCGACCAGGGCCAGCCGTATGCCGACGAATACCGGCTGCGCCATGCCGATGGCCGGTGGGTCTGGGTGCTCAGCCGCGGCCACGTCGCCGAGCGCGATGCCGACGGCCGCATCCTGCGCATGGTCGGCAGCTTTGCCGACATCACCGACGTGAAGGCGGCCCAGGCGGCACGCGAGCAGCAGCACGCGGCAGAGCAGGCGAACGCGATGAAGTCGCAGTTCCTCGCGCGCGTGAGCCACGAGCTGCGCACGCCGCTGAACGCGGTGCTGGGTTTCTCGCAGCTGCTGCGGCTCGACACCGCGACGCCGCTGCACCCCCAGCAGCTCGAGCGCGTCGACCACATCGAGCGCGCCGGCCAGCACCTGCTGCGCCTGATCACCGACCTGATGGACCTGAGCAAGGTCGAGGTCGGCGCGATGGACATGCACAGCGTGCCGGTCGACCTGCGGGCGCTGGCGGACGAGGCGCTCGCGATGGTGGCAGGCGACATCGCACAACGCCGGATGCAGCTCGAGCGCGCGTTCGACCCCGAGCTGCCGCCGGTGCTGGCCGATCCGCTGCGGCTGAAGCAGGCGGTGCTGAACCTGCTGTCGAACGCGATCAAATACGGTGCCCCCGGCGGAACCGTCCGGGTGACGCTGCACCGCGCCGAGGCAGGCGCACTGCAACTGGCAGTCTGGAACACCGGCCCGGGCCTCAGCGACGAACAGCTCGCGCGCCTGTACGAGCCGTTCAACCGGCTGGGCCGCGACACCGGTGCCGAGCCCGGCAGCGGCATCGGCCTGGCGATCAGCCGCCAGCTGATCGAGAGCATGGGCGGGCGCATCGACGCTCGCAGCCAGCAAGGCGCCTGGGCGGAGTTCACGCTCACCCTGCGCAGCGCGCCGGTGCCCGCCGCGGGCTGACCGCCGCGCGCGCCGTCGGCGCCGCATCCGACGCGCGGCCGCGCTCCGGCCGCTTCGAACCATGTCGTGGCCCACCACTTGCTTTACCGTCTGTCACACGGACGTCATCAACACATACCTGTTTGTGACGGACTGAACAGCTGCGGTTTCCCCGGGCTCACAACCGGGGCCGCTCTGCGCACGATGAGGGCAGAGGCAAGGGGCCGGCCGATGGACCGACCCTGCGCACATGGCGGCAGCGGAGGGATCCTTTCGCTGCCTTTGTTTTGGCGCCAGAGATCCTGGCACTTGATCGAGGGATGCGAATGTTTCGCTTGAAGTACATCAGCGCCACCGTCATGGCGCTGTGCGCCGCCGGCTCTGCGCCGGTCTGGGCCCAGTCCGACACCCCGGCCCCCGAGACCCCGGGCACCGCGCAGAAGACGCTGCAGCGCGTCGAGGTCACCGGCTCGCGCATCAAGCGCATCGATGCCGAGACCGCCTCGCCGGTGCAGGTGATCACGCGCGAGCAGATCGACCGCTCCGGTGCGCAGTCTGTCACCGAGCTGCTGGGCCGCCTGCCCGCGAGCAACGCCGGCAACTTCAATTCGAATGCGGTCGCGAGCTTCACGCCCGGCGCTGGCGGCGTCTCGCTGCGCGGCCTCGGTGCGCAGGCCACGCTGGTGCTGATCAATGGCCGGCGCATGGCACCGTACGGCTTCGCATCGGGCGGCCAGCAGTCGTTCTTCGACATCAATTCGATCCCGCTCGACGTCGTCGAACGCATGGAGGTGCTGCTGGACGGCGCGTCGGCCATCTACGGCTCCGACGCGATCGCCGGCGTCATCAACGTGATCCTGCGCAAGAACTACAACGGCCTGTCGCTGTCGGGCTCGGGCTCGCAGTCGGGCTACCACGACGGCGCCTCGGGCAAGTTCAGCACCACCTGGGGCAAGGGCGACCTCGACAACGACAAGTACAACTTCTTCCTGAACTACTCGCACGAGCAGCAGAACGCGGTGAAGGCCTCGGCGCGGCCGATGACCTCGACCGCCGACTTCCGGCGCTTCGGGCTGACCGACCTGCGGTCCACCTACGGCTACCCGGGCAACCTCTACTCCACCGGCGGCGCGTTCCTTGCCCCGATGCCGGGCTGCACGCCGCTGAACGACCCGACGGCGGCCGCCAACGGCCGCTGCATCTACCAGGGCACCGATCACCAGGATGTCATCCCCGAAACCAAGCAGGACGCGCTGTTCGGCGCCGGAACGCTGGACCTCGGCGGCGGTTTCGAGCTGTTCGGCGATGCGCTGTTCGTGCGCAACAAGTACAACGGCGAGTCGCCTTCGTACAGCAGCTCGACCTACCAGTCGACCGGCACGCTGCCCAACGCCTACATCACGCTGCCGGCCAACCACCCGCAGAACACCACCGGTGCCGACGTGGCGTTGCGCTACCGCTTCATGGACGTGCTGCACACCACCGAGGTGACGGCCGACACGTCTCGCCTGGTGTTCGGGGGACGCGGCGTCATTGCCGGCTGGGACGCCGAAAGCGCGCTGATGTACTCCGGCACGCATGCCCGCGTGTGGACCAACGGCCTGCTGAACGATTCGGTGCTGATCGGCGGCAACGTGCTCGATGCCAACGGCGTCGCGAACCCGAACTTCATCTTCGGCAACCCGGGCGCGAACAACCCGGCGCTGATGGCCGCGCTCTACCCGACGCTGCACGATGAAGGCAAGACCAAGACCACGTCGATCGACGTGCGCGGCTCGCGCGAGCTGATGAAGCTGCCGGCCGGCGGGCTGGGCCTGGCGATCGGCGCCGAGTTCCGCCGCGAGTCGTTCAAGAGCACGCCGGACCCGCTGACCGCCAACGGCGACATCAGCGTGCTGGGCGGCTCGTCGTCGGACGGCAGCCGCAACGTCAGCGCGTTCTTCGCCGAGCTGTCGGTGCCGATCACGAAGTCGCTCGAAGCCTCGCTTGCCACGCGGACCGACCGCTACAGCGACTTCGGTTCGGCCACCGTGCCGAAGGCCGGCATCAAGTGGAAGGTGGCGTCGAACCTCGCGCTGCGGGCCACCTATGCCGAAGGCTTCCGCGCCCCGTCGCTGACCGAGACCACGCAAAGCCCGTCGACCGGCTTCTATTCGCTGCGCGATCCGAAGCTGTGCCCGGACCCGAGCGACACGACCAACCCGCAGTGCGATGCCTCGATTCGCGCGATCTCGGGCTCCAACCCGAACTTGCAGCCCGAGAAGTCGAAGAGCCTGACGGCCGGCATCGTGTTCGAGCCGAGCGACAACGTCTCGTTGTCGTTCGACGCGTACAAGATCAAGCGCCGCGACGAGATCGCGTCGATCGATCCGGACTACCTGCTGGCCAATGAATCGACCTACCCGGGTTACGTGCAGCGCGATCCGGTGACGCAGGAGATCCAGCAGCTGAACCTGCAGTACACCAACCTCGGCTCGACCAGGGTGTGGGGCTACGACATCGAGCTGAAGGCGCGCCAGGACCTCGGCTCGGCCGGGCGCGTCGGCCTGACCATCGTCTACAACAAGATGCCGCGCTACCTGGTGGCCAACGTGAAGGACGCACCGGAAGTCGACTATGCCGGCACCTACAGCCAGCCGAAGGAACGCTTCAAGGCCGGCATCGACTGGGACATCGGCGACTGGTCGACCACGCTGACCGGCAACTACACCGGCGGCTTCCTGCGTGCCTTCTCGCCGGCCGACCTGAGTTGCCCCTATTCGGGCGGGGCACACCCGGAACTGTGCCGCGTGAAGGCCTGGTCGACGGCCGACCTGTACGTGGCCTACAAGGGCATCAAGAACCTGACGCTGAGCGTGAACGTCGACAACATCGAGAACCGCGAAGCACCGCTCGACGAGAACCGGGTCACCCGGTACTTCGCGTACAACGCGGGCTACCACAGCCAGATGGGCCGCAAGGTCACGCTGGCGGGCAAGTACACGTTCTGGTGATGCGAAGCGGCGCCAGCCGCAACTGCAACTGCAGCGAAGGGGGCCCGCGAGGGTCCCCTTTTTTCATCGGGCGCCGACCTTCTTTTTCGATTCGATTCCGGCACGCGCTCGTTCGAACCCCGGACCGCCGCTGACAAGATCCGTGATCATCACGTTCTGGCAATCGGATTCGTACAAGAGGCAAAGCCGCCGCCGATCGCTGCTGTAGTCGATGTCCGCCGACAGGGCCTTCAGCAGGAGCTGGACAAATGCTTTCGCTTCGAGGCCGCTGTACCGATACGACGCGATGTAATAGACGAGACCGCAGTCATAGGGTTCACGATAGAAAGTCGTGTGGCCACTGAGCTTCTGCAGCCAGGATGTCTCGGAGTTGTGCTGCGCGCACTCCTGCAACGCATTCCTGACGAGGCCGTCCTCCTGGTGGGCGTCGATGAGGCCCGACTCGCGAAGAACGAACAGCTTCAGGAACTCCGCGCTTCCTTCCGTCAAATATCTGCCATACGGATTCTCGAACAGCGATGGGTGTTGCGCCTTGTGCGCCAACTCATGCGCGTACGTGCGTGAGAAGACGTCGGCAATGTCTTCGGGCAGCGGGTTCGGATTGTCGTAGGTGATGCGAATGAGGTTGAGCGCGTCGCCGCCATACCCGAAGTATTTCCCCTGGTTGTGAGTCAATGCCACAACCGCGCTCGTGGACTGAACCGCCTCGACGCCGAGATCTTTCCTGTAGTAGTCCGAGATCACCGGGAAGGCGTGTTTCAACCGACGCACTGCGGGGCCCGGGATGGCGCGGTCGAAGTACGCCGCATCAGACATGTCGGGATCCGATTCATTGGTGAAAAAGACGGATTTGTAGAAAACGTCGCGCCCATCGATCCGGAGCTTTCCGCTGTACGACTTGCCGTCCCACAGGATCCGCTTGCCCTCGATTTCGAAGGTCACGTCGCCGCAGGAATCGCCGGGATGGAAGTAGGGAAGGTGCAGGTAGATCCCACCTCCCTGCCGTGCAGCGACAAGGTACTTGCCCAATTCCTTTTCAGAATTGAGTCGCCTGAGGAAGACACGATCCGATTCCTTGCGAAAGCCCGGTGAATCGCCGTACACATCGGCCGGAAGGCCGGCAGTGCAAGCCTCATTCCCCGGGATCAGCACAATCTTCACATCGTCCGACACCTCGGAGAGGCGCACCACCATGGCGGCATGGGCGCAGCCTGTGACGAGGGCAAGAAGAACACAGGTCCGCTGGATTCGTCTGATCATGGTCTGTGGGCCTCACGCCTCGCGCTTGAGATCGCGGAACGCCGCGAACAGCCACGACCGCATGCCGACCACCAGCGTGTACGCCCGCCGCTGGTCGGCCGGCAGCTTCTGGTCGGCCAGGTGCTGCTGCGCGAAATCCTGCCCGACGCGCTGCAGCCGCTCGACGAAGCTCGCGGCCAGGCTGGTGCCGATCTGGCCGTGCACCAGCATCATCAGCTCGCCCTCGCCGTCGAAGCCGCTGTTGAAGTAGTCGTCGGCCACGTGATCGCGGAAGAACGCCATCACCGGCCCGTTCGGCCGCCAGCGGAAGGTCTTCGCCACCTGCAGCCGGTAGCGGTTCATCGGCCGCAGCTCGATGATGCCGAGCCGGTCGAGCTGCAGCAGGTAGCGCACGCAGTCGGCCTCGCTGAAGGTGTAGGTGCCGATCATCTGCTCGTAGGTCCACTGGCTCATGCAGCAGATCGCCAGCAGCAGCAGCCGGCGGTCCGCCACCACCGCCTTCTCCTGCTCGAGCGTCAGCTCGCGGCGCAGCGGCTGCGCATCGGCGATCTGGCGCGCCAGTTCGGCGAAGTCCATCTTCAGCACGCGCAGCACGTCGTCGATGCGCGACAGCGGCATGTCGCCCTTCGCGAAGATGCGCTTGATGCTGGATTCCGACATGTCCAGCTCGTCGGCCAAGCGGGCGTAGGTGATGTCGGCGCGCTTCAGCTCGGCCTTCAGCGCCTGGACCAGGTCCTGGGTGGTGCTCATCTCGACCTTCAAAAAGTATCGCCAGACGATACCTGATGGCCATGCCGCCGCAACCCCTCCTGGGAGGGATTGAACTTCGGTTCGGAACGAATGAACATCCGCTCCGTCATCCACCATCCATCGAGAGTTCCATGCAAGCCACCCTGATCCGCAAAGACACCAAGGCCTGGAAGGCCCAGGTCTGGATCTCGTTCGGTACCGCCGCGACGCTGTGCGCGACCGGCCTCGCCTACCTGCCCGGCGAAGACATCCAGCGCGCCTTCATGGTGATGGGCTACGTGTTCTGCCTGTCGACCGCGTTCGCGCTGGCCAAGTACATCCGCGACAACGAGCTGCGCAAGAACGACACGCCGATGTGGGGCTTCGTCGTGTGGGGCGGCTTTGCGCTGGCGATGGCGCTGACCGGCTGGGGCCTGTGGCGCATGGACATCAACCCGACCTGGAAGGCCTACCTGGGCGTGTGCTGGCTGTTCCTGATCTCGAGCGTGTTCACGCTGGCCAAGACGCTGCGCGATGCCCACGAAGCGGCGCTGGCCGAAGCCCGCCGCGACGGCATGCGCTCGATGCGCGAAGCCGAGTGAGCGCCCTTTCCTCTCCACCGGAGACGACCATGAAGCCCCTTCGACAACCGGCCCTGCATGCCCTGATCGCGGCCAGCCTGCTGGCCGCCGCTGCCCCGGCGGTGCATGCCCACCCGCCGAACGCGTCGGACGCCAGCGCGCTGTCGCTGCTGCCGATCGCGATCTCGGTCAGCGCACCGGTGACGCTGCTGTCGGCCGGTGCGGTCCTCAGCGTCGTCGCGGTCGAGGCCTCGGCCGACGGCGCGGTCTGGGTGCTCGAACGCGCATCCGACGGCGCCCGCGCCAGCCTGCGCCTGTCCGGCCAGTTGGCCGGCGCGATGTCGGTGGCCGCCGGCACCACGGTGATGGTCGCGGCGATCAGCACCGGCTGGGTGCTGTCGGCGGCCGGCCAGGCCATCGCCTTCATCCCGAACGAGATCGGCAAGGCACTGCTCTACAACGAGCGGGTCACGCTGTGAACGCCCGGGCGGTGCTCGCGCTCGCGCTGCTGGCCGCGGCGCCGGGCGCCCAGGCCGGCCGCTCGTGCGAGCGCAGGCTGCCCGACAGCCGCAGCGTCGAACGCGCGATGACGCTGGCCGAGCACACCGCGCAACGCCTGGACGCGAGCGGCGCGCAAGTGGTGCTGCTGGCGCGCGTCGGCCAGAACCTGAGCGAGTACGGCCAGCGCTACTCGCACGTCGGCATCGCGTACCGCGACACCCCCGGCGCGCCATGGCGCATCGCGCACAAGCTGAACCAGTGCGGCACCGCGAAGGCCGCGGTCTACCGCCAGGGCCTCGGCGAGTTCTTCCTCGACGACCTGTACGACTACGAAGCCGGCCTGGTCGTGCCGATGCCCGAGGTGCAGGCCCGGCTGCTGCCCGCGCTGCGCGACAACCGCCGGCTGGCCCAGCTGCACACGCCGGCCTACAGCATGGTGGCCTACCCGTGGGCGCAGGCCTATCAGCAGTCGAACCAATGGGCGATCGAGACGCTCGCGGCAGCGCAGGAACCGTCGATCTCGACCCGCCCGCAGGCCCAGGCCTGGCTGCGCGAGCACGGCTACGTGCCGGACACGCTGCACCTGTCGGCCTTCCAGCGGCTCGGCGCGCGCATGACGGCGGCCAATGTCGCGTTCGACGATCACCCGAATGCGAAGCGATTCACCGATCGCATCGAAACCGTCACGGTCGACTCGGTCTTTCGCTGGATGGGCCGCAGCGGACTGGGCGGCGCGGTCACCGTTGTGCGGTAGATTGCCCGGCGGCGCACCAGACGACCACCCGACAACCACCAGGAGACACCGTGGACCCCCACGCGCACCCCAACCAGTTCGCGCTGCTCGGCCAGCGCCGCTTCGCGCCGTTCTTCTGGACGCAGTTCCTCGGCGCCGGCAACGACAACCTGTTCAAGTTCGCGTTCACCGTGCTGGTCACCTACAAGGTGCAGGTGTCGTGGTTGTCGCCACAGCTCGCCGGGCTGGTGATCGGCGCGCTGTTCATCCTGCCGTTCCTGCTGTTCTCGGCCACCAGCGGGCAGCTGACCGACAAGTACGACAAGACGCGCGTGATCCAGCTCGTCAAGTCGCTCGAGATCGCGATCATGCTGCTGGCCGCGTGGGGCTTCTGGGCCACCAACGTGCCGGTGCTGCTGGCTTGCGTGTTCCTGATGGGCCTGCATTCCACGCTGTTCGGCCCGGTGAAGTTCGCCTACCTGCCGCAGCACCTGGGCGAGCGCGAGCTGACCGGCGGCAACGGCATGGTCGAGATGGGCACCTTCGTCGCGATCCTGCTCGGCCAGGTGGCCGGCGGGCTGCTGGTGGGCATCCCCGAGGTCGGGCGCCACTACGTCGCGATCGGATGCGTCGCGGTCGCGCTGCTCGGCCGGCTGACCGCGCAGTACGTGCCGCCGTCGCCGTCGACCGACCCGGGGCTGAAGATCAACTGGAACCCGGTCACCGAGACCTGGCGCAACCTGAAGCTCGCGAACCAGAACGTCGCGGTGTTCCGCTCGCTGCTCGGCATCTCGTGGATGTGGTTCTTCGGCGCGGCCTTCCTGTCGCTGTTCCCGGCCTTCGCGAAGGAGGTGCTGCACGGCGACGAGCAGGTCGCGTCGCTGCTGCTGGTGGTGTTCTCGATCGGCATCGGCACCGGCTCGCTGCTGTGCGAGGTGGTGTCGCGCCGGCATGTCGAGATCGGCCTGGTGCCGCTCGGCGCGATCGGCATGAGCATCTTCGCGATCGACCTGTTCTTCGCGTCGCGCGGGCTGCCGCCGTCGGCGCAGCTGTCGCTCGCCGGCTTCGTCGCGGTCAGCGCCCATTGGCGGGTGATGGCCGACCTGGCGCTGCTGAGCCTGTTCGCCGGGCTGTACAGCGTGCCGATGTACGCGATGATCCAGCTGCGCTCGCAACCCAGCCACCGGGCCCGCATCATCGCGGCCAACAACATCCTGAACGCGCTGTTCATGATCGTCAGCGCGGTGCTGGTCGGCGCGCTGCTGAAGGCGGGGCTCTCGATCCCGCAGGTGTTCCTGATCGTCGGCGTGCTGAACGCGGTCGTCGCGTTCTACATCTTCCTGGTGGTACCGGAGTACCTGCTGCGCTTCATCGCGCTGATCGCCACGCGCTGCATCTACCGCTTCAAGGTGCGCGGCGACGAGCACATCCCGCTGAAGGGCCCGGCGATCCTGGTGTGCAACCACGTCAGCTTCGTCGACGCGGTACTGCTGATGGCAGCCAGCCCGCGGCCGATCGCCTTCATCATGGACCACCGCATCTTCAAGCTGCCGGTGCTGGGCTGGATGTTCAAGCTGGCCAAGGCGATCCCGATCGCGCCGCAGCGCGAGAACGCCCAGGTCTACGAACAGGCCTTCGAACGGGCACGCGCGGTGCTGGCCGACGGCGAACTGGTGTGCATCTTCCCCGAAGGCGCGATCACGAAAGACGGCCAGCTCGGCGAGTTCAAGGGCGGCGTGATGAAGCTGCTCGAAACCCACCCGGTGCCGGTGATCCCGCTCGCGCTGCAGAACCTGTGGGGCTCGTTCTTCTCGCGGGTGGAGCAGGGCGGCGCGATGGTCAAGCCGTTCCGGCGCGGCATGTTCAGCCGCGTCGGCATGGTGGCCGGCCCGCCGCTGGCCGCCGGCGACGTGACGCCGGACGGGCTGCGCACGCGCGTCGGGGAGCTTCTCGCCAGTTGAGCTTGGACCGCAGAGAGGCGGGCCGAGCGCCGGGCCGCCCCGAGCCGGGCGAGGGGCTGTCATCCTCCGGGCACACCGATTGCCCCTTGGGTCTTGCATCCTTCAGCTCGACCCATACCTACAAGCCGCCATGAATCTTCCGAACCTGTCCTTCCTCGGCCGCCGCGGCAACGACTGGGATTTCCAGGCCGTGTGGCCTTCGCTGCAGCGCGCTCGTCATTGCATGGTCACGACGCGCCTGAACAGCGGCAACCCGCACGCCGCCCGGGTGCGGATCTCGATGACCTCGGGGGATGGCCCGCCCCACGTCTGGCTGATGGTGCCGCGCGACAGCCGCCTCGCGCACGACATCGAACTGGATCCGAGCCTGACGCTGTCGTTCAGCGAACCGCGCTCGCAGCAGCTGGTGCATCTGACAGGCGAGGTCGCGCTGGTCGAGGCGCACCACAACCCGGTCTACCTGCACCCGAGCGTGCGCCATGCGCCGGACCTGACCGTCGTCGAAGGCGAGCAGGATTTCGTGATGCTGCGGGTCGACATCCCGAGCGACCAGCGCCCGCGCACGCAGATGGACAGCGGGCGTCCGGCCGACTTCAGCATCTCGCGGCCGCAGCCGTGGTCCGAGACGATGCCGTCGGCCTGAATCTGCGGAGTTGATTCGCCCGGGCCGCGCGCTCAGCGACCCGCGACGATCGCCCGCGAGAAGGTCTTGCGCACCGTCGCCAGGTGCCGCCGCATCGCCTGCCGGGCGGCCGCCGGGTCGTGCGCCGCGATCGCTTCCAGCACGCGCCGGTGATCGTCGACCGCGGCCACATGCAGGCCGGGCGTCGTGAACAGGGTTTCCATCCGCTCCTGCATCGGCGTGTAGCGCTGGTCCCACAGCGTCGTCACGATGAACAGCAGCGCCGCGTTGCCGCTGGCGCGCGCGATGCCGAGGTGGAAGGCCCGGTCGCCGTCGTGCAGCAGGGGGTTGCGGGCATGGTCCTGCACCATCTGGTCGAGGCTGCGCTGCAGCGCCTGCACGTCCTGCGCGGTGGCATGGCGCGCGGCGAGCGCGGCGGTCTCGGTCTCGACGACCAGCCGCGCCTCCAGCAGCTCCAGCGGGCCGACCGGCGGTTCATCGGCCGGGGTCACCACCGCGGCACCGGCCGCCGCGGCCTTCGGCGCCGACGCATCGAGCACCTGCACGCCCGCCCCGACACGCACCGACACCCGCCCCTGCACTTCCAGCGCGATCAGCGCTTCGCGCACCGAGGCCCGGCTGACGCCCAGCTGGTCGGCCAGCTCGCGCTCCGGCGGCAGGTAGCTGCCGATGCCGAAGCGGCCGCTGTCCATCGACTCGCGCAGCACGCCGGCGATGTGCTGGTACAGGCGCTTGGTCTCGATCGGCGGCAGTCGCTGGTGGCTCATCGGTCGATTTTCCCATCAGGGTCAACCCGGTTGCCGCGGATCGCTGGCGATCGCAACAATGGTCTATTGGCCTGACCTTTATACCTTTTCGGGCCGACCCAAGGAAGCCGGAATGACCCCCGCCACCGACCCGCCCGTCACCGATCCGCGCCTGCTGCTGCTGAACCCGGCCGACAACTGCCTGGTCGCCTGCCGGGCCTTGCCGGCCGGCGAGACGCTGCTGATCGACGGCGTGCCGGCGACGCTGCCGCGGCCGGTCGCGATGGCGCACAAGCTGGCGCGGCGCGCGCTGGCGGTCGGCGACAAGGTGCTGCGCCATGGCGCGGCGATCGGCAGCGTGCAGCGGCCGATCGCGCGCGGCGAGCACATCCACACCGACAACCTCGCCAGCGACTACCTGCCCACCTACACGCTGCAGGACGGCTCGAAATATGTCCTCACTTCGCACGACTGAGCGCACGACCGGGCAGGCGACGCAGCCGATGCCCGCGCTGGCCGGCTTCCCGCGCGCCGACGGCCGCAAGGGCATCCGCAACGTGGTCGCGGTGGCCTACCTGGTCGAATGCGCGCACTTCGTCGCGCACGAGGTCACGCTCGCGTTCCGCGGCGAGCCGGTGCACCTCGTCGGCTTCCCAGGGTGCTACCCGAACGCCTATGCCGACAAGGTGATGCGCCGGCTGCTGACGCACCCGAACGTCGGCGCGGTGCTGCTGGTCTCGCTCGGCTGCGAGAGCTTCGACAAGCGCGGGCTGGAGGCCGAGGTCGCGGCCAGCGGCCGGCCGGTGCACACGCTGACGATCCAGGAGCGCGGCGGTACGCGCAAGACGCTGAACGAGGGCATCGAATGGGTGCGCTGGGCGCTCGCCGAGCTCGACGCGCAGCCGCGGGTGCCGATGCGCTGGGACGAGCTGGTCGTCGCGACCGTCTGCGGCGGCAGCGACGGCACCAGCGGCATCACCGCGAACCCGGCCGTCGGCCGTGCGTTCGACACGCTGATCGCGCGGGGCGCCGCCTGCATCTTCGAGGAGACCGGCGAGCTGGTCGGCTGCGAGTTCCACATGCAGCGCCGCGCCGCGACCCCCGAGCTCGGCGACGAGATCGTGCGCTGCGTCGCGAAGGCGGCGCGCTACTACGAGACGCTCGGCCACGGCAGCTTCGCGCCCGGCAATGCCGACGGCGGCCTGACGACGCAAGAGGAGAAATCGCTCGGCGCCTACGCCAAGAGCGGCGATTCGCCGATCAGCGGCCTGATCAAGCCCGGCGATATCCCGCCGACCGGTGGCCTGTACCTGCTCGACGTGGTGCCCGACGGCGAGGTGCGCTTCGGCTTCCCGAACATCTCGGACAACGCCGAGATCGTCGAGCTGATCGCCTGCGGCGCGCACCTGACGCTGTTCACCACCGGCCGCGGCTCGGTGGTCGGCTCGGCGATCTCGCCGGTGATCAAGGTGTGCGCGAACCCGGACACCTACGACCGGCTGGCCGACGACATGGACGTCAATGCCGGCCGCATCCTGCGCGGCGACGCGACGCTCGACCAGGTCGGCGCCGAGATCGTCGCGCTGGTGCAGGACGTCGGCCACGGTCGCGAAACCGCCAGCGAAGCGCTCGGCCACCGCGAGTTCATCCTCACCTACAAGGCCTTCGAGCCGATCGGCCCGAGCTGCCTGCCCGTGCGGCAAGCGACGCCCGCGATGCCGCTCCCGTCCTCCACGCGAGCCACGCCATGACCACGACGACCCCGCTGCCGACCCGCATGCTGCCGCGCACCCGCCACGCGCTGACCACGCTCGGCATGGGCGGCGCGCCGCTCGGCAACATGTACGACCTGATTTCCGAGGACGCGTCGCGCGCTGCTTTCGACGCCGCATGGGCGGCCGGCATCCGCTTCTTCGACACTGCGCCGTTCTACGGCTACACGCTGTCGGAGCGGCGCTTCGGCGAGGCGCTGCGCGAGCACCCGCGCGACCAGTGGGTGCTGAGCAGCAAGGTCGGCCGGCTGCTGAAGCCGCTGTCGCCGCATGCCGCGCCGCGCGAGCTGCCGGCCGGCGAAACGGCGTGGCAGAACCCGCTGCCGTTCGAGGTGCACTACGACTACAGCGCCGGCGCGATCCGCCGCTCGGTCGAGGACAGCCTGCAACGCCTCGGCACCAACCGCCTGGACATCGGGCTGGTGCACGACATCGGCCGCGTGACGCACGGCGACCGCCACGAGTTCCACTGGCGGCAGCTGACCAGCGGCGGGGGCTTGCGCGAGATGGAGGCGTTGCGTCGCGAAGGACTGATCGGCGCGATCGGGCTCGGCGTCAACGAATGGGAGATCGTGCGCGACACGATGGAGCACGTCGACCTCGACTGCACGCTGCTGGCCGGCCGCTACACGCTGCTGGAGCAGCAGGCGCTCGATCCGTTCCTCGCGCGCTGCGTGGAGCGCGGCGTCGGCATCATCGTCGGCGGGCCGTTCAATTCCGGCATCCTCGCGGCCGGCCTGCGCCGGCCCAGCAGCACGCTGAAGTTCAACTACGCGGCCGCACCGGCCGAGGTGGTCGAGCGCGTCGCGCGGCTGCAGGCGGTGTGCGACGGCTTCGAGGTGCCTCTGGCGGCCGCCGCGCTGCAGTTTCCGCTCGGGCATCCGGCGGTGGTGTCGTGCGTGCCGGGGCCGCGCAATGCGGACGAGTTGAACGGCATCGTGCGCTGGATGATGCAGCCGATCCCCGCCGCGCTGTGGACTGCGCTGCGCGAGCAGGGCCTGATCGCCGCCGACGCCCCGGTGCCGGCGGGAGCCGACCGATGACGACGCCGTACCGCATCGATGCGCACCAGCATTTCTGGTCGCTGGCACGCGGCGACTACGGCTGGCTGAGCCCCGACTTGGCGCCGCTGTACCGCGACTTCGCGCCCGCCGACCTGCAGCCGCTGCTCGCCGCCCACGAGGTGCGCGGCACGGTGCTCGTGCAGGCCGCGCCGACGCGGGCCGAAACGCAGTGGCTGCTGGAGCTCGCAGCCACGAACGACCTGGTGCGCGGCGTCGTCGGCTGGGTCGACCTCGCGCACGGCGACGCGGTGCCGGCCCTCGATGCGCTCGCCGCCGACCGGCGGCTGAAAGGCGTGCGGCCGATGCTGCAGGACCTGCCGGACCCGGCCTGGATCGCCACCGCGCCCCTCGATGCCGCGGTGGGCGCGCTGGTGCGCCACGACTTGCGCTTCGACGCGCTGGTGAAGCCCGCGCACCTGCCGCACCTGCTGGCCTTTGCGCAACGCCACCCGGCCCTGCCGATCGTGATCGACCACGCCGCGAAGCCCGACATCGCGCGCGGCGCCTTCAGCGCCTGGCGCCGCGGCCTGCAGGCGCTGGCCCAGCTGCCGTCGCTGCACTGCAAGCTGTCCGGCCTGGCGACCGAAGCCGGCACGGGCTGGCGCGCCGCCACGCTGCGCCCGTATGCCGAAACGGTGCTCGAACTGTTCGGCCCGCAGCGCGTGATCTGGGGCAGCGACTGGCCGGTGCTGACGCTGGCCGGCGGCTATGGCGACTGGGTCGCGGCGACCGACGAGTTGCTGGCGCCGCTGGATGACGCCGATCGCCATGCGGTGTGGGCCGGCAATGCCGAGCGCTTCTACCGGCTGGACTGAGCAGGCCGGGCCGAGAAGGTGTGAACAACGACAACGATGGAGACAACATGAACCAAAGGTCGATTTCCCTCTGGGCCGCGCTGGCCTGCACGGCCGCGCTCGGCCTGTCCGGCGCGCAGGCGCAGACCAAGGCCTACGCCGGCGTCACGCTGAACGTGATGACCTTCACCGGCCCGCAGATCGCCGAGCCGCTGCAGCGCCGCGGCAAGGAGTTCGAGGCCGCCACCGGCGCCAAGGTCAACGTGATCACGGTGCCGTACTCCGACCTGTACCAGAAGCTGCTGACCGACTGGTCGACCGGCACCAACTCGATCGACGCCGCGATCCTCGCGCCGCAGTGGATGCCCGACTACGTCGGCTTCCTCGAAGACCTGAGCCCGCGCGTGAAGGCCGACAGCAAGCTGCGCGAGGACGACGTCGCACCGTTCTTCCGCGAGTTCTCGCAGAAGTACGGCGGCAAGACCTACACCGTGACGCTCGACGGCGATTTCCACATCGCCTACTACCGGACCGACGTGCTGGCCAAGCTCGGCAGGAAGCCGCCGCAGACCTGGGACGAGTACCTCGACATCGCGAAGGCCGCGCACGGCAAGGACTTCGGCGACGGCAAGCCGATCGTCGGCTCGTGCATCGCGAAGAAGCGCAGCGCGCAATCGTTCTGGATGATCACCTCGGTGGCCGGCGCCTTCCTGCAGGCCAAGGGCACCAGCGAGGGCGCGTTCTTCGACCCGGCGACGATGAAGCCGCTGGTCAACAACGACGCCTTCGCGCGGGCGCTGGAGATCTACAAGGAAACCGGCAAGTACGGCCCGCCGAACGAGATCAACATGGACGTCGGCGACACCCGCACGCTGTTCGTCGGCGGCGGCTGCGCACTGACCGTCGACTGGGGCGACATCGGCCCGCTGGCGGTCGACCCGAAGGCATCGAAGGTGGTCGACAAGGTCGGCGCGCTGATGCTGCCCGGCTCGACCCGGGTGCTGGACCGCGCGAGCGGCAAGCTGGTGGCCTGCGACGCGACGCGCTGCCCGCACGCGGTGAACGGCGTGAACCGCGCACCGTTCGCGGCCTTCGGCGGCTGGTCGGGCGCGATCAACGCGAAGGCGAAGCCGCAGGCCAAGGACGCGGCGTATGCGCTGTTCTCGTACATGTCGCAGCCGGAGCAGTCGAACGCCGACGTGACGGTCGGCGCGACCGGCTTCAACCCATACCGACAGAGCCAGTTCAAGGACATGGGCCCGTGGAAGAAGGCCGGCATGTCGGACAAGGCGGCGAAGGACTACCTGGGCGCGATCCAGGATTCGCTGAACTCGCCGAACATGGTGCTGGACCTGCGCATCCCGTTCAACCAGCGCTACCAGCAGGTGGCGCTGGACACCGCGATGGCGCGCTTCCTGGCCGGCGAGCTCGACGTGAAGGGCACGATGAAGAACATCGAGGACACGTGGAACGAGTTGAACGACGAACTCGGGAAGGCGAAGCAGCAGGCGGCGTACAAAGCGAGCATCGGCGCGAGGTGACGGCCCCCCAGTCGCTTCGCTCCTGCCTTGCGGGCCGCGCTGAGCCGGAGGCCCAGCCCCTCGCCAGGCACCAACAGTCCTCGGGACTGTCTGTGTCCGGGCTCGGCCCCCAAGGGGCGCCTCCCCCCGGCCCGGCCAGGCCGGCGCCTGGGGAGTGGCTTGGCAACTGGCTCGATCGGCAAGCCGGCACCGTGTTCATCGCGCCGGCCGTCACCGTCGTGCTGCTGTTCTCGATCTTCCCGCTGCTCGCCTCCGCCTGGCTGTCGCTGACCCGCTTCTCGCTGCAGGCCGGCGGCTACGAGCTGAGCTTCGTCGGCGCGCTGAACTACCGCAAGCTGATCGCCGGCTCGCAGCAGTTCCACCTGCTGGGCACGGCGGGCGAGATGGCGGTCGCGACCTGGCTCGCGCTCGCTGCCGCGCATGCGCTGCTCGCGTGGGCGCTGCTGCGCAGCCTGCGGCGCCGGCAGGCCTATGCGCAGGCCGCGCCGCGCGCGCCGCAGGGCGCGGCAGCGGTGCTGACGCTGGCCTGCGTGATCGTCGCCGCGCTGCTGTCGCCGCTCGGCCCGTTCGCGGCTGCGGCGCAATCGGCGCGCGATGCGCTCGACCTGCCGTGGTTCGCATGGCTGCTGTTCGCGTTCGCCGGCTTCGTGGTCGCCGCGCTGATCGCCCGCAGGCTCGGCGCACCGGCCCGCGTCGCCGGCCTGGTCGGTCGCCAGCTCGCCGGCAGCGTGTGGCTGCTGGTCGCGCTGGTCGCCGCCGGCACCGCGGGCGGCCAGCAAGGCTCGCTGCTGACGACGCTGTTCTACGTGGCCGGCGGCGTTGCGCTGCAGTTCGCGCTCGGGCTCGGCCTCGCGCTGCTGTGCGCGCAGCCGATCCGCGGGCGCAACCTGTTCCGGCTGTCGTTCTTCCTGCCGCTGATGGTCACGCCGGTCGGCATCGCCTACATGTTCCGGATGCTGGCCGACATGGGCGTCGGCCCGTTCGCACCGGTCGCCCGCCTGCTCGGCCTGGGCGCGGTGACCTGGGCGCAGAACGCCTGGTCGGCGCGCTGGGTCGTGCTGATCGGCGACACCTGGCAGTGGGTGCCGTTCATCTTCATCGTGCTGCTGGCCGCCATCGAGGGCCAGCCGCGCGACCAGCTCGAGGCGGCGCAGCTCGACGGCGCGCCGTCGTGGCGCATCTTCCGCGACATCACCTGGCCGGCGATCGCGCCGACCGCCGCGGCCGTGGTGCTGATCCGGCTGATCGAGGCCTTCAAGATCGTCGACCTGCCGAACGTGCTGACCAACGGCGGCCCCGGCATCGCGACCGAGAGCATGACGCTGCATGCCTTCATCGACTGGCGCTCGCTGAACCTCGGCGGCTCGGCGGCAGTGGCCTACCTGCTGCTGCTCGTCTCGACGCTGGTGGCGGTGAGCTTCTTCCACTTCGTCGTGCGGCCGGCGCGCGGGGAGCCGGCGGCATGAAGCGCTGGCTCGAACCGCAGCGCCTCGGCGAGCTTGCGCCGCTGCCGCGCGCGCTGGTCTACGGCGCGTTGCTGGCGTGGACCTTCGTCGTGTTCTTCCCGCTGTACTGGGTGCTCGTCACCTCGTTCAAGGAGCCGCTGCAGGTGGCCGACGGGCCGGTGTTCCTGCCCTTCGTCGATTTCCAGCCGTCGCTGCATGCGTGGAAGTACATCCTGGTCGAGACCGGGCGCGACACGCTGCGGCCGTACCTGAACTCGATGCTGATCGCGAGCCTGTCGACGCTGCCGGCGGTCGCGATCGGCTCGATGGCGGCGTACGCGCTGACGCGCATCGTCTACCGGCCGAGCGTCGCGGCGGTGCTGCTGTTCGTCGCGAGCGTCGCCGCGGTGGTCGCGCTGGTGCTGTCGGCCGGGCTGTCGCTCGGCTGGGCCCTGCCGCTCGGCGCGATGCTGTTCGTGCTCGGCTTGCGGCCGCTGCAGCGGCGCATCACCGCGCGCCTCGGCAACGACGACATCCTGTTCTGGATGATCTCGCAGCGCATCCTGCCGCCGGTGGTGTCGGCGATCCCGATCTACGTGATGTTCCAGCAGGTGCACCTGCTGGACACGCAGTTCGCGCTGATCGTGACCTACATGACCGCCAACCTGCCGATCGTCGTCTGGCTGATGGTCGACTTCTTCGACGGCATCCCGCGCGAGCTGGAAGAGAGCGCGGCGCTGGACGGCGCGTCGCGCTTTCGCATCCTGTTCGACCTGATGCTGCCGCTGGCGCGGCCGGGGCTGGTCGCGACGACGCTGCTCGTGCTGATCCTGAGCTGGAACGAGTACCTGCTCGCGCTGTTCCTGTCGACCGCGAACGCGCAGACCATGCCGCTGCTGGTGGCGGCGCAGAACGCGACGCGCGGGCCGCAGTGGTGGACGATGAGCGTGCTGATCCTGCTGATGATCGTGCCGGTGGTCGTGATGACCTTGTTCCTGCAGAAGTTCATTGCCCGCGGCCTGCTGACCGGCGCGGTGAAAGGCTGACCCTTGACGACCCCGCTTTCCACGACACTGCGCACGACCCCGCACCCGGTCACCTTCGACCACCTCGGCAAGCGCTTCGGCGCGGTCGAGGTGCTGCGCGATTTCAACCTGCAGGTGGCGCCCGGCGAGTTCCTGGTGCTGCTCGGCGAATCCGGCTCGGGCAAGAGCACCGCGCTGCGGGTGTTCGCCGGGCTCGAGACGGCCAGCGCCGGGCGCATCCTGATCGGCGAGCGCGACGTGACGAACGTGCTGCCGAAGAACCGCGACATCGCGATGGTGTTCCAGAGCTATGCGCTGTACCCGCACAAGACGGTGGCCGAGAACGTCGCCTACCCGCTGGACGTGCGCGGCGTGCCGAAGCCGCGGCAGCAGGAGCAGGTGCTCGCGGTGGCGAAGCAGGTGCAGCTCGACGGGCTGCTCGACCGCTACCCGCGGCAGCTGTCCGGCGGGCAGCGGCAGCGCGTCGCGCTGGCACGCGCGATGGTGCGGCGGCCGTCGGTGTTCCTGATGGACGAGCCGCTGTCGAACCTCGACGCGAAGCTGCGCGGCCACATGCGCGCCGAGCTGAAGCACCTGCAGCAGCAGCTGGGCATCACGACGCTGTACGTCACGCACGACCAGGTCGAGGCGATGACGCTGGCGCACCGCGTCGCGCTGCTCGACAAGGGCGTGCTGCAGCAGCTCGACACGCCGGCGCGCATCTACAACGACCCGGCCAACCTGTTCGTCGCCGGCTTCATCGGGTCGCCGCCGATGAACTTCCTGCGCGGGGCCTTGTCGGGCGGCTGGCTGGAGGGCGCGGGCTTTCGCGTGCCGACGCCGGTGACCGCGAGCGCGTCGGATGCGGTGCTCGGCATCCGGCCGGAGGACTGCCGGATCGCGGGGCCGGGCGAACCGCAGGGCGGTGCGGTGCAGGGCGAGATCTACGCGGTGGAGCTGATCGGCGACCACACGCTGGTCACGCTGCACATCGGCGAGCACAAGCTGACGGTGAAGGGCGCGAAGGATTTCGACCAGGCGATCGGGCGGCGCGTCGGCGTGGCCTTCGATCCGGGCGCGGCCTTTGTCTTCGATGGAGCGACGGGCGCGCGGATGCGCTGAGCGTTCACAGCTGGCGCGACAGCAGCATCCGCAGCCCGGCGAAGCCGAAGAACAGCGCGATCGTGCCGTCGAACACGCGCCGGGTCGAGCGGTAGAGGCGGCGCGCGACGGCGGTCGAGAACAGCAGCGCGTAGCTGCCGAAGATCAGCACGCCCAGCAGGCCGCAGGCGGCGAACACGACCAGCGAATCGGTCGGCGACGCGTGCAGCGGCAGGCCCATCGAGATCGTCGACAGCCACACGAAGATCGCCTTCGGGTTCGTGATGTGCATCGCGATGCCCTTCAGGAACACCTGCCGCAGGCTACCGGTGCGGCCGGCCGCGCCGGCATCGACCGGGTCGTGCCGCGCCAGCGCCGAGCGACCGGCCTTGAACGCGAGCCACAGCAGGTAGAGCCCGCCGATCGCCTTGACCACCGTCAGCGCACCGGACCACGCGGCCAGCAGAGATGCGAGGCCGAGCGCGGCGGTGAGCCCGAGCGTCCATGACGACAGCGTGATGCCGGCCGCCAGCGCGAACGCCGGCGCGCGACCGCCGTTCATCGCGGTGCCCATCAGCGCGACGATGCTCGGGCCGGGGCTCGCGCAGCCGATGAAGTAGGCGGTGCAGGCGACGACGAGGTTGGGGTTCGAGGTGAGGGTGTCGATCGGCATGGGTTGACTTCGTTCAGCTGCGGATCATCGCGCCGATGCGATCGGCGCGGTCCTTGGTCAGGCTCTCCATGCTCAGCGTGACGCCGCTGTCGCAGGCGTCGTGGTCGCGTCGGATGTCATCGGCCGGGATGTGGGTCTGCCTGGCCATCTCGCGGACGACGGCCTCGTCCGGCGCCGCGGTGGCGGCGACGGTGGCGGCGAGCAGCAGTGCGGGAGCGAGCGGCTTGAGCAGGTGCGACGGAGGTTTCATGGCGGTGAGGCGACAGGGGTTCAGGCGTTCTGAAGGCCGCCGCTCACGAAGGAGTAGCGGTGGATGTCGGTGCGCAGCTGCCAGCCCTGGTGCTCCCAGTACGCCTGCGCGAGCGCGTTGGTGCGGAACACGTCGACGTGCGACTTCAGGATGCCGAGCTGTGCCAGCGCCGCGAGGCAGCGGTCGACCAGCGCGTTGGCGATCCCTTGCCGGCGATGCCCGGCGAGCACGACCAGGTGCTGCAGGTAGCCGCGCCGCCCGTCGTGCCCGCACATCAGGCAGCCGACCAGCCGTCCTTCCTTCTCGGCGACGAGGCTCAGGCCGGGATTGCGCGCGAGGTAGCGCGCCGTCGCGTCGCGCGAATCGGCATCGCGGAACGAGACACCCGGCGTGGCCTTCATCAGCTCGATCACGGCGTCGTAGTCGGCGATCGTCATGGCCCGCAACGTGGCCTGGCGCAGCGCGCTCACTTCGGCGCTTCCGGCATGAAGGCCTGCATGAAGCGCTTCGTCGTGGCGAGCAGCAAGCCGTCCAGCGTCCTCGTCACCGGTTGGGCGATGGCCGGCGGAACCCCGCCGTAGAAGGCCTCGGCGATGCCGCCGGTGATGCAGGCAATGGTGTCGCTGTCGCCGCCGATCGAGATCGCATTGCGGATCGCATCCTCGAAGTCGGTCGATTCCAGGAAGGCGATGATCGCCTCGGGCACCGTGCCCTGGCATGAGCTGTCGTAGCGGTAGACGAGCCGGATGTCGTCGAGCCGGCGCGACAGGTCGTAGCCGAACGTGGTCTCGACATAGCGCATGACGTCGTCGCGGCTGCCGCCGGTGCGGGCGATGAAGATGCTGGCCGCGACGGCCTGCGCGCCCTTGATGCCTTCCGGATGGTCGTGCGTGACGCGGGTGTAGCGATCGGCCTGGGCCAGCACCTCGTCGAGGGTGTCGAACGCGAAGCCGACCGGGCTGATGCGCATCGCCGCGCCGTTGCCCCAGCTGTGGTACGGCGTCGGGTCGGGCGAGCGCGCCCACTGCTTGAACCGCCCGCCATAGCCGGCACGCGGGTAGCGGGCGGCGTAGGCCTTCAGCAGCGGCCCGTAGTCGACGCCGTCGAGGATGGCCTCGGCCAGCGCGACGGTCAGCACGGTGTCGTCAGTGAACGAACAGCGCGGGCTGAGGAGTTCGAACGCCTTGGTCTTGATGTTGTTCCACTCGTAGATCGAGCCGATCACGTCGCCAGCGATTGCTCCAAGCATGGGGGGGGCCTCCTTGGGGCCTACTCTACCGGCACGCCGCCGATCGATGCCGAGCGCACTCGCTCGTTCACTTCTTGCGCGCACCCATCGCCGGACGCATTTGGTCGAACAAGTCGAAGACCGTCATCCCCAACGCATTGGCGATGACTTCGATGGCATTGAGCGTCGGATTGGCGTGGCCGTTCTCGATCCGGCTCAGGTAGGTTTGATAGAACCCGCAGCGTTCGCCGAACTCGACCTGGCTCAGGCCCGCCTCGGTTCGCAGCGTCCGCACACACTCTCCGAATTGCTGGGACAGGCTCGGTTTCACAGGCAGAACTGTCGGTGTTATGCCTTCATTCGCATAAACACTAATTCGCATACAGCGCTTCGCTTGGCTGCACGGCGCAACGAAAGGCCGATGCCATGTCCCTCGATTCAAGGCTGACTCGGCAGCCGATGACGGCCCGCCGCATCAGCCGCCTGCTCGCCCAGGTCATCGACATCACCGACGGCACGCGCCATCTGCTCGAACTCGCCGAGCAGGACGCCTGGCCGACTGTCGACGACCAGGCGCCGGTGCGACAAGCTCAGTCCCTGCTCAGGGCGAACGGGGCGGGGCGAACGGGGCAGGCGGGTCAGGGCGCGCGATTGAGTCAGTTGGCTTCAAGCATCCGCATACGCCCGCAGCACCATCTCCTCGTCCCCCCGGTCGCTGATCTCGATCAGCACCGTGTGCTGCAGCTCGACCACCGGGTGGTTCGCGCAGTGCTTGCAGAACCACAGCACCTCGCCCAGCGACTCGACCTCGTGCGAAGTCGTCACGACCTGCCCTTCGGGCGGGATCGGGCCGAAGCCGAACTGCTCCAGGTTGGCCATCGCGACCGCGTGGTCCCACAGGCTCGCATCCCGGCCCCAGGCCATCACGTGCAGGCAGCCGCTGTCGACCAGCCACTCGCTGACCGCGATCTGCCAGGTCACTGTCAGCTTGGCATCGATCATCACGACGGCGCGGAACGGCGCCAGCGCCGACAGGTCGGGCAGCCCGCCACCGGGGGTCACGTGCCGGTACTGCGCCGGAGGCCCCTGCAGCGACGGCTCGCCCGCCAGTACGCGCAGCGTTTCGCGGATCGCCGCCAGCACGTCGAAGAAGCTGCCGTAGACATCTTCGTCGGCGTCGTAGCGTGCCTGGTTCTCGGCCAGGTACTCGACCGCCGGCAGCAGCTCGGGCATCAGCGGCACGATGGCCTCGGGCTCGTCCTCGAGCCGCCGCAGGATCAGGTTCAGGAACGCATCGGCCGCGGTCGACGCGTACAGCCCCTGGTTGATCTCGAAGATGCGAGGCGACACGACGAAGTCGCGGAACACCGGCAGGTAGAAGCGGAACGGCGCGGCCGGCATCGCGCCCAGGTCTTCGGCGCGCGACAGCACGTCGCTGTGCTCGAAGAGCGCCAGCGCCTGCTCGCGCGTCTTGTCGGCGAACTGCCGGTAGGCGTAGGCGATGTCGAGGTCGGCTGCGAAGTCACCCCATTCGGCAGCGTCCGGCGGCGTCGCGGCGATCGGCCCGTCCACCCTAGCGCCGATGGCCTTCGTCATTGCGCGGGCCGCGTCCACGCGGACCTTGGGGTCGCTCTTGCGACGGACGTTCCGACGGGCGTTGCGACGCGCGTTGCGGCGGGCCGTCGCGGCGCGGGCCGGGCGGGCGGCCCTGCGGGCGCGCATCGGGCGGCGGGCGCCGCTGCTGGTCCTGCGCCGCTTCGGCACGGGCGATCTCCAGCAGCCCGTCCAGTTCTTCCTCGGCCACCTGCTTCAGCACGCAGAAATTGGCCCGCGTCAGCGTGGTGCGTTCGTAGTCGAACAACAGCCCGGCCCGGTTGCGCCGCTGCTGCTCTTCGAGCTCGCGGCGCGACTGCAGGCCGACGCCGCGTCGCGTCAGCTCGTCGATCGCGATCTGGCGGTGCTCGTCGCTGATCTCGCCGCCGGGCTTGCCGTCGAGGTCGAAGCGCTGGCGGCCGCGTGCCACCGACAGCAGGTACGAGGTGCTGCCGGTGTAGCGGCGGAAGAACGCCGTCAGCACCTGCTTGCTGAACACGCCGGGGGCACGCGCTTCGATGTCGACGTGGGTGCGCAGCTTCAGCGGCTTCGGCGGGCCGTCGAACAGCGCCGGGAAGCGCTGGCGCAGCGCCTGCGCGCAGGCGGCAGGGCTCATGCCCGGGGCCTTGGCGGGTGCCGGTGCCTTGGCAGGCGCGTCGGCCGATGCGTCGGCAGGCGCTTCCACAGGCAACTCGGCGGACGCCTCGACGGGCGCGTCGGCCGCGGAGGTGGCTGCCACGGGGCTACCGTCGACAGGCGGCTGTGCCGACGGCGTGGCCGGGGAAGGGGGCGTTGAACTCATGGAGGAAGCGACAAGCGGGAAAGGAGGGGATTGTGACGCCGTGCGGCCAGGTCGGTGTGTCAGGGGGTGAGGGCGCCGGGCACTCAGCGCCGCGCGCGGTGCCGCACCTGGGCCAGCGGCCGCTTGCCCTTCAGCTGCCGCTCGATGCCGTCGTTCAGCTGGCTGCGCAATGCCGTCACCTCGTCGACCTTGCCGTACACGCCGGGGAAGCGCAGGTCCAGCCACAGCCACAGCGTGCACGAGCGCAGCGCCTGCTCCATGCGGTCGAGCCGGCTGTGGCCGTCGACGTCCTGCAGGAACCACGGCGAGCCGGCGCGGCCGGTCAGCGCATGGCTGCTGCTCCAGTCGAGGAACTCCTGCACCTGCGAGACGGTGCGGGTGTCGACCGGCGCCTGCGCGTAGATGAAGCGCTCCTTCAGCGTGAGCTTCGCGGCGCTGCGGTCGAGCTGCTCGGCCAGTTCGAGCATCTGCTCCAGCTCGGCCACCGCGAAGTGCGCGTTGTCGAGCTTCAGCTGCTCCATGAACACGCCCAGCACCTCGCGCAGCTGCGTCTTGCGCATCCGCGACGCGATGGTGTCCACATGCCAGCCGTTCGGCGCGACCGGCGCCTTGAAGTCGCGCGGCGCGCGCGGCGTGCGCGGCAGCCGCTCCTTCAGCATGCGCAGCGCCTGCGGCTCGGCCTCTTTCAGCACGCCGACGAAGCCCTCTTCATGCATGCCGAAGCGGCCGGCGCGGCCGCCGATCTGGTGCACCTCGGATTCATCGAGCGGCCGGTCGCCCTGGCCGTCGAACTTGCTCATCGTGCTGAACAGCACGCGGCGGATCGGCAGGTTCAGCCCCATGCCGATCGCGTCGGTGGCGACCAGCACATGCGATTCGCCCTGCGCAAAGCGCTCGGCCTCGCGCCGGCGCACCTCGGGCGGCAGCGCGCCGTAGATCACCGACACCGGGTGGCCGCCGGCGGCGATCTGGTCGCGCAGCGTCAGCACGTCGCGCCGGCTGAAGGCCACCACCGCATCGCCCTTCGTCAGCGCGCCGATCGGCACCGGCGCCTCGATCAGCTGCACATGCTGCTTGCGCTCGAAGTGCCGCACGCTGCAGCGTTCGCCGCACAGCCCGAGCAGGTTCTCGATCGCCGGCACCGCATAGGCCGAGCAGATGATGATCACCTCGCTGGCCGGCACCGCGACGATCGCCTGCGTCCACGCCCAGCCGCGGTACGGGTCGAAGATCATCTGGGCCTCGTCGATCACCGCGACGTCGACCACCTTGCTGGTGTTCACCATCTCGATGGTGCTGGACACCAGCCCGGCGCCTTCGGCCGGCACGTTCTCTTCGCCGGTCAGCAGCGAGCACGCGACCCCACGGCCGACCAGCCGGTCGCGGCCTTCCAGCGCCAGCAGCCGCAGCGGTGCGAGGTAGGCACCGTCGTGCGCGCGCGCCAGCTGCTCGAAGGCCGCGTAGGTCTTGCCGCTGTTCGGCGGGCCGACGTAGAGCGTCACGTTGCGCTGCAGCCGGCGCGCCTTCACGAAGGTGTCGGGGTAGCCCTGGAACGCGAGCTCGCTGTTCAGCCCGGCCAGCGTGTCGAGTTCGGCCACCTGGTGTTCCCAGCGCTCCTGCGCGCGCACGCAGGCGGCACGCAGGTCGGCCACCGGCTGCGGCGTCGCGCATTCGGCCAGCAGGCGCGGCAGAAGCATGTCGAGGTGGCGCGGGTTGTGCGCGCGACTGCGCTGCACCAGCGCCTCGAGCGCCGCTTGCACTTCGCCGGCGTGCGGCCAGGCCGCGATCGGCCCGAGCGCGGCCAGCAGCGCCGGCTTGTCGCCGTTGCGGAAGAAGGCCCACACCGGTTCCGACGCGATCGGGATCCGGAACATCACCGGCACGCGCCAGTTCACGTCGGCCAGCTGCAACGGCTGGCTGATCAGGCGCGTCCAGCGGCCGCCTTCGCGGACGATGCCGAGTGCATCGAGCGCGGCGGTGCGGTCCAGCATCACGGTGCGCACCTCGGGGCCGTTGCCGACCTCGTCCAGGTGCTGCAGCGCCGCGTCGATCACGTCGGGCGCGATCCAGCGGCTCGGCCGGGCGCCGGCCACCGCCTTCTGCAGCAGCACGAGGCCGAGCTTGTCGAGGCGCTCGTCGAGCCCCGACGCGTGTTCGTCGAAATAGTCGGCGGGCTTGACGACCTGGGGCAGCGCGTAGGCGGCCTGGCGGATGCGGGCGAGCTGCTCGGGCGAGACGTGCGCGGGCACGCGCGCCGCATGGCGCGGGTTGGGAAGATTCACGGTGGGGGAGGCACTCACAAAGGCTGGGGTACGGCGGAAAAGCCCCGGAACTCTAACCGGTGTGCCCCGCAGGCCCGCCAGCGCGCATGCCCTTCCACCGCATGGGGCCGCTGCGGCTGTTCAACAATCGGCGCATGAACCACCGACTCTCGGTCCCGAAGGACAAGCTCAAGTTCGTGCTGCTCGAAGGCATTCACGCGTCGGCCGCCGACGTGTTGCGGCGCGACGGCTACTCGCAGGTCGTCACGTCGCCGAAGGCGCTCGCCGGCGACGCACTGCACGCGGCGATCGCCGACGCGCACTTCCTCGGCATCCGCTCGCGCACCCAGCTGACGGCCGAGGTGCTGAAGGCCGCGCCGAAGCTCGCGGCCGTCGGCTGCTTCTGCATCGGCACCAACCAGGTCGACCTGCGCACGGCGATGGACCTGGGCGTGCCGGTCTTCAACGCGCCGTTCTCGAACACCCGCAGCGTGGCCGAGCTGGTGCTGGCCGAGATCATCATGCTGATGCGCGGCATCCCGGCGAAGAACGCGATCCTGCACCGCAACGGCTGGACCAAGAGCGCCGAGAACTCGTTCGAGGTGCGCGGCAAGACGCTCGGCATCGTCGGCTACGGCCACATCGGTACGCAGATCGGCGTGCTGGCCGAGCAGCTGGGCATGGCGGTTGTATTCCACGACGTCGAGGCCAAGCTGCCGCTCGGCAACGCACGTGCGCTGGACAGCCTCGACGAGCTGCTGGCCGCCTCCGACGTGGTCACGCTGCACCTGCCGGAGCTGCCGTCGACCAAGGGCCTGATCGGGCGCGCGCAGATCCGCGCGATGAAGCGCGGCGCGCACCTGATCAATGCGTCGCGCGGCACGGTGGTCGACATCGACGCGCTGGCCGAGGCGCTGAAAGACGGCCACCTGCTCGGCGCCGCGATCGACGTGTTCCCCGAGGAGCCGCAGGGCAACGACGCGCGCTTCGAATCGCCGCTGGTCGGCATGGACAACGTGATCCTGACGCCGCACATCGGCGGCTCGACGCTGGAGGCGCAGGCCAACATCGGCAAGGAGGTCGCGGCCAAGCTGGTGCGGTACAGCAACAACGGATCGACCACGTCGGCGGTCAATTTCCCCGAGGTCGCGCTGCCGGAGCACACCGGCCGCAGCCGGCTGCTGCACATCCACCGCAACGTGCCGGGCGTGATGGCGCGGGTGAACGAGCGGCTGTCGAAGGCCGGCATCAACGTCGCGGCGCAGTACCTGAGTACGCGCGACGAGGTCGGCTACGTCGTGATCGACGTCGACACCGCGGCGCCGGAGGCGGCGCTGGCCGACCTGGCGTCGCTGCCGGACACGATCCGGTCGCGGCTGTTGTATTGAGCCCCGGCGCGGCTCAGGCCGGACTCGCGAGCTTCAGCCCGACGATGCCGGCCACGATCAGCGCCAGGCTCACGAGCCGTGCGGTGGAGGCCGGTTCGCCGAACAGCACGATGCCGAGGATCGCGGTGCCGACCGCGCCGACGCCGACCCACACCGCGTAGGCCGTGCCGACCGGCAGCGACTTCATCGCGTAGCCCAGCAGGCACACGCTGATGACCATCGCCGCGATGGTGCCGACGCTCGGCCACAGACGCGTGAAGCCGTCGGTGTACTTCAGGCCGATCGCCCAGCCGATTTCGAACAGGCCGGCGGCCACCAGGATGATCCAGTTCATGCGAAGTCCTCGTCGGTGGGGAGCCCGGGTTGTACCAGCGTTGGCGTGTCCGTGACGGGCGATGTGCCGGAGGTGGTAAAACCTCGGCTCTTTCAACCCATTGGAGATTGGCATGAGCGCCGACAAGGACCGCGGAATTCGCCGTGTGAAGCAAAAGCGTGCGAAGGACGCGAAGAAACAAGAGCGCCTGGTGCGTGAAGCGGCAGCCCAAGCGGCCACGGCCGCGAAGCCCGCCGGCAAGAAGGCGACCGCCTGATCGCGTCCTGAACGGACCGGGGCGACGACGGCCGCGCAGGCTGACGACCGCTCGCCTGCTCAGGCGCCGTCGTCCACGTCGTCCGGTCCCCCGCCCCGGCCCTCACTCCGCACCACGCGGCGGATCACTTCGGCCGAGAAGCCGCGCTGCGCGAGAAAGCGCTGCTGCTTCGCGCGACCGGCCGGGTCGGTGGCTGCCGCGCCGAACTTGCGCCGCCACACCTCGTGGGCCCGTGCGAGTTCACTGTCCCGGAGTTTTGCCGCGGTGTCGGCATCGAGCGCGACACCGTGCTGCGCCAGTTCCTGGCGGATGCGCAGGTTGCCGTAGCGGCCCTCGCGCACATGGACCCGGCTTTCGACGAAGCGCTGCTCACTGAAGTAGCCCTTGTCCTGCAGCCAGGACAATACCTCGTCGACCTGCTGGTCGGCGTCGGCATCGGCATCGTCTTCGCCAACAGCGTCGGGCGATGCACGCTGAAGCAACGCAGGATCAAGCAGCGCAGGATCAAGCAGCGCAGCGCTCTCCGCGCCCTCGCGCTGCGTCTTCCGCAGGTGCTGCAGCAGCTTGCGCCGCAGTTCCTGGCGGCTGTGCTCGCGCTGCGACAGCAACTGCACGCCGCGCCCGCGCAGCGACAGCCGCTGCCGCATCATCGACCCGCCGACGCCAGCCGCTTACACCAGCCGCTTACTCGCGGTCTTCCTTCGGTTCCTTGGGCTCTTTCGACTCTTTCGCGGCCTTCTTGGCCGGCTTCGCGCCATCGGCGGCCGGCGCCGCGCCGCCACCGGTCGGCAGCAGCGGAATGCCCATCGCCTCGCGCACCTTGTTCTCGATCTCGATCGACAGGTCGGGGTTCTCGCGCAGGAACTCGCGGGCGTTGTCCTTGCCCTGGCCGATCTTCTCGCCGTTGTAGGCGTACCAGGCACCGGACTTCTCGAGCACCTTGGCTTCGACGCCCATGTCGATCACCTCGCCTTCGCGGCTGATGCCCTGGCCGTAGAGGATGTCGAACTCGGCGGTCTTGAACGGCGGCGAGACCTTGTTCTTGACGACCTTGACCTTGGTCTCGTTGCCGATGACCTCTTCGCCCTTCTTGATGCTGCCGATGCGGCGGATGTCCAGGCGCACCGACGCGTAGAACTTCAGCGCATTGCCGCCGGTGGTGGTTTCGGGGCTGCCGAACATCACGCCGATCTTCATACGGATCTGGTTGATGAAGATGACCATGGTGTTGGTCTTCTTGATGGTGCCGGTGAGCTTGCGCAGCGCCTGGCTCATCAGGCGGGCCTGCAGGCCGGGCAGCGAATCGCCCATCTCGCCTTCGATTTCGGCCTTCGGCGTCAGCGCCGCGACCGAGTCGACCACCACCAGGTCGACCGAGCCGGAGCGCACCAGCGCGTCGACGATCTCGAGCGCCTGCTCGCCGGTGTCGGGCTGGCTGATCAGCAGCTCTTGCAGGTTGACGCCCAGCTTCTGCGCGTACGAGGTGTCGAGCGCGTGCTCGGCGTCGATGAAGGCGCAGGTGCCGCCGAGCTTCTGCATTTCGGAGATGACCTGCAGCGTCAGCGTGGTCTTGCCGGACGATTCAGGACCGTAGATCTCGACCACCCGGCCGCGCGGCAGGCCACCGACGCCCAGCGCGGCATCGAGGCCCAGCGAGCCGGTGGAGACGACTTCGATGTCTTCGATCACCTCGCCTTCGCCGAGCCGCATGATCGAGCCCTTGCCGAACTGCTTTTCGATCTGCGCCAGCGCAGCTTGCAGGGCCTTGGCCTTTTCGGTGTTGAGGGTGGCGACTTTGACGGGGGCATCCATGGGGCGATCTCCTTGAGTTGCGCGGATTATCGCAAAGGCTGGATGTTTGTACAGTCTTTTCTGCCGGTCACGGACCCCTCCCTACAATCCCGGCAGCGGCCGAGTTCATGCGCCGCACTGGAGGCAGCCATGCGGGTGTTGATCGCCGAAGACGACCAGGTGCTGGCCGACGGGCTGCTGCGTTCGCTGCGCAATGGCGGCTATGCGGTCGACCACGTGGCCAGCGGCACCGAGGCCGACGCCGCGCTGTCGGCCCACGAGTTCGACCTGCTGATCCTCGACCTCGGGCTGCCGAAGCTGCACGGGCTGGAGGTGCTGCGCAAGCTGCGCGCCCGCGGCTCGGCGGTGCCGGTGCTGATCCTGACCGCGGCCGACAGCGTCGAGCAGCGGGTGCAGGGCCTGGACCTCGGTGCCGACGACTACATGGCCAAGCCGTTCTCGCTGCAGGAGCTCGAAGCCCGCGTGCGCGCGCTGACGCGGCGCGGCCTGGGCACCGCGTCGAGCGTGATCCGGCACGGCCCGCTGACCTTCGACGCGACCGGCCGCGTCGCCTACCTGAACGAGCAGATGGTCGAGCTGTCGGCGCGCGAGCTGAGCCTGCTCGAAGTGCTGCTGCAGCGGGCCGGCCGGCTGGTCAGCAAGGACCAGCTGGTCGAGCGCTTGTGCGAATGGGGCGAAGAGGTCAGCAACAACGCGATCGAGGTCTACATCCACCGGCTGCGCAAGAAGATCGAGCAGGGACCGGTGCGGATCGCGACGGTGCGCGGGCTCGGCTACTGCCTGGAAAAGATCGCGGCTTGAACTTGCGAGCACCCTTCCGCCGCGGTTCGGCGGGCCGAGCGCCGGGCCGCCCCAAGCCGGCCCGCGTCCCCGCGGGGGACCGCCTGGCGTACTCGCCGGGCGAGGGGTCGTCATGAAGGAACAACGCTCGCTGTTCGGCGAGATCCTCGACTGGATGCTCGCGCCGCTGCTGCTGCTCTGGCCGATGAGCGTCGTGCTGACCTGGCTGGTCGCGCAGGGCATCGCCAACAAGCCCTTCGACCGCCAGCTCGGCGAGATGGCGCGCGTGCTGTCGCAGCAGGTGACGGTGCAGGACGCCGGCGGCGGCACGCTGCCGTCGGCCAGCTTCGCGCTGCCGGCGAGCGCCGCCGAGCTGCTGCACACCGACGAGACCGACACGCTGTACTACCAGGTGCTCGGCCTGGACGGCCAGTACCTGAGCGGCGACCGCGCGCTGCCGATGCCCAACGACGAAGAGCGCGCCGCGCCCGGCGTGGTGCGCTACCGCGACGACGAGATCAACCGCGAGCCGGTGCGCATCGCGTACGTGCGGATCGGGCTGCCGGCGAGCGCCGCCGGTGCCGCGCCGGCCGGCGTCGAGCCGCCGATCGTGCAGGTGGCCGAGACGCTGGGCAAGCGCTCGCGGCTGGCCACCGAGATCATCAAGGGCGTGATGCTGCCGCAGTTCGTGATCCTGCCGCTGGCGGTGCTGCTGGTGTGGCTGGCGCTCGCGCGCGGCATCGCGCCGCTGAACGAGCTGCAGCAGCGCATCCGCCGCCGCGAGAGCCACGACCTGAGCCCGATCGACGAGCGCGACGCGCCGGAAGAGGTGTCGCCGCTGGTGCGCGCGATCAACGACCTGCTGGCCCGGCTGGACCGCAGCATCGGCGCGCAGAAGCACTTCCTCGCCGACGCCGCGCACCAGCTGAAGACGCCGCTCGCCGGGTTGCGCACGCAGGCCGAGCTGGCGCAGCGCGAGATCGACGCCGGCCAGCGCGATCCGCAGGCGCTGAAGAAGTCGCTGCAGCAGATCGCGCGCTCGAGCCAGCGCGCCGCGCGCATGGTCAACCAGCTGCTCGCGATGGCGCGCGCCGAGGACGCCTCGCAGGCGCTGCAGCGCCAGCCGGTCAACCTGGCGCGGCTGGCGGCCGAGGCGGTGCACGACTTCGTGCCGCGCGCGCTGGAGAAGCGCATCGACCTCGGCTACGAAGGCCCCGATACGGCGTATGCCGCGCGGCGCGGCGCGGCCGGGCTGTCGGTCTCCGGCCAGCCGGTGCTGCTGCGCGAGCTGATCCGCAACCTGGTCGACAACGCGCTGCAGTACACGCCCGAAGGCGGCACGGTCACGGTGCGGGCGGTCGACGACCCGTTCGGCCAGGTGGTGGTGGTGCAGGTCGAGGACTCCGGCCCCGGCATCCCGGCCGGCGAGCGCGACAAGGTGTTCCAGCCGTTCTACCGCTCGCTGGGCACCAACGTCGACGGCTCCGGGCTCGGGCTCGCGATCGTGCGCGAGATCGCGCAGCAGCACGGCGCCGAGATCACGCTGGAAGACGCCAACCTGCGGCATCGCCCGGGGCTGAACGACCAGGGCGGCGCGGCATTCGGGCCCGGGGCGCGCTTCACGGTGCGCTTTCCTGTCGAACCCACGGCCAGGCCCGCGGCCGGACCCACGACAGAGACGGGCCCGCTGACCGACGGAAACACCAGCGGAAACACGGACGAAGCCCATCCGACTTAGACTGCCCCGGGTTGACCCGAAGGCATTCCGAATGGCAGTCCACGAAGCATCCGCCCCCACCCTGGGCCTCGACCTCGCGCTGCAGGGCGGCGGCTCGCACGGCGCCTTCACCTGGGGCGTGCTCGACCGGCTGCTCGAAGACGATGGCCTGCACTTCAGCGGCGTCTCCGGCACCAGCGCCGGCGCGCTGAATGCCGCGGTGATGGCCAGCGGCTACAGGAAGGGCGGGCGCGACGGCGCGCGCGAGGCGCTGACCGAGTTCTGGCGCGACGTCAGCCGCTCCGGCTCGATCTTCTCGCCGTTCTCGGCAAGCCAGACCCATTCGCTGGGCGACAACTTCAAGCTCGACAAGCTGCCCGGCTACCAGTGGATGAGCTCGTTCTTCCGCTCGTTCAGCCCCTACGAATTCAACCCGCTGAACCTGAACCCGCTGCGCGACGTGCTGCGCCGCCATGTCGACGAAGACGCGGTGCATGAGAGCGGGCTGCGGCTGTTCATCACCGCGACCAGCGTGACGACCGGCCAGGCCCGCGTGTTCACCGGCCGCGACATCACGGTCGACGTGCTGCTCGCGTCGGCCTGCCTGCCGTTCCTGTTCCAGGCGGTGCACATCGACGGCGAGCCGTACTGGGACGGCGGGTACACCGGCAACCCGGCGATCTACCCGCTGATCTACCAGACCGCGGCACTCGACATCCTGCTGGTGCGCATCAACCCGCTGGTGCGCGAGGGCACGCCGACGCGCAGCGAGGAGATCATGGACCGGCTCAGCGAGATCACCTTCAACGCGAGCCTGATGTCGGAGATGCGCGCGATCTCGTTCGTCTCGCGGCTGGTGCGCGAAGGCAAGCTGGACCCGGGGCGCTACAAGGACCTGCGGCTGCACATGGTGGCCGACGACGACGGCCTCGGGCCCTATGGCGCGAACAGCAAGTTCAACACCGACCGCGCCTTCCTCGACGACCTGTTCGCGCTCGGCCGCGCCGCGGCGACGAACTGGCTGAAGAAGCACCGTGCCGACATCGGCGTGAAGTCGACGCTCGACGTCGACCGCGAGTTCCTGCGCGGCCCGAAGAAGCACAAGCCGTAGCGCGGATGCCCCCGCCGGGAATCGTCCTTCGCATCGACGGCCCCCCGGATCGGCATCCCGCCAACGCAAGCCGCGACAGACTGGGGCAACCGTTTGCGGCGATGATCGCGCTTTCGCGCCGCCCGCACCATGCCCGCCACCCCGCCCATCGCCCCGCTGCACCGCCCGAGCCTGATCGCGCTGACCTGGCCGCTGCTGGCCGAGCTGGTGCTCGGGCTGCTGGTCGGCCTGACCGGCCTGTGGCTCGCGTCGAAGCAATCGGACACCGCGTCCGGCGCATTCGCGCTCGCGAACAACGTGCAGGCCTCGTTCTTCCTGCTGTTCCGCATCATCAGCATGGGCGTCAGCGTGGTGATCACGCAGAACCTGGGGGCCGGAAACCGGCTCGGGGCCGACCAGACCGCGCGCGCCGCGCTCGGCGCGAGCACCTGGCTCGGACTCGGCGCCGGGCTGGTAGTGGCCGCCTGCGCGAACCCGCTGCTCGCGCTGCTGAACGCGCCGGCCGACGTGCTGCCGATCGCCGGGCCCTACCTGCGGGTGCTGGCCGTCGCGCTGGCGCTCGATGCGTTCAACGCCAGCATGTCGTCGGTGATGCGAGCCCACCTGCATGCGCGCGACACGCTGATGAACATGCTGGCGATGCACAGCCTGCACCTGCTGATCTGCACGCCGCTGATGACCGGTTTCGGTCCGGTGCCGGGGCTCGGGCTGCCGGGCTTCGCGCTCGCGATGGCGCTGAGCCGCGCGTTCGGCGTCGGCTTCCACCTGTGGCTGTGGCAGCGCCGGCTCGACCTGGTGCCGAGCGCGCGCGACTGGTGGGTGATGCGCTGGCGCCGCCTCGGGCCGGTGCTGCACATCGGGCTGCCGGGCGCGGCCGAGAACGTCGCCTACCGGCTCGCGCTGCTGGTGACGATCGCGCTGGTCGCGCGCATGGGCGCGGCCGAGCTCGCGATCCACAGCTACACGATGCAGATCATGTACTTCATCCTGGTGTCCGGTCTCGCGATCGGCTTCGCCAGCGAGATCCTGGTCGGCCACCTGATCGGTGCCGGGCAGCTGCATGCGGCGCACCGGCTGGTGCGCAAGAGCCTGCGCTGGGGGCTGGTGGTGTCGACCAGCCTCGCGCTGGTCGGCGCACTGACGGCACGCTGGACGATGCAGCTCTTCACGCACGACCCGCACATCATCCAGGCGGCGACGACGCTGCTGTGGATCACGGTGGTGCTGGAACCGGGGCGCACCTTCAACCTGGTGGTGATCAACGCGCTGCGCGCGACCGGCGACGCGAAGTTCCCGGTGATGGCCGGCGCGGCGTCGATGGTGTTCGTGATGGCCGGCGGCGCATGGCTGCTGGGCGTCTACTTCGGGCTCGGGCTGGTCGGCGTGTGGATCGCGTACGCGGCCGACGAATGGCTGCGCGGGCTGACGATGGCCGCGCGCTGGTACCGGCACGGCTGGGTGCCGTCGGCACGCGCGACGCACCGGCGCGTGGTGCGCCAACGGCACGGCCTGACCGCCGCGTAGGCCGGATGCCGATCCGGGTTCGGCGTCGGCCCGTCCCGGATCGGGGCGGCCCGGCGCCCGGCCCGCTTGACGCCCGGCACGGAGCCTACCGCTGGACGGGCATGCAGAGTTCGCAGACCACGGACCCCTTGCTCGGCAGCGCCTGCTCCACCGGATAGACCTCGAAGAACGGCACGTCGCCGACCACCAGCCCCGAGGTCGGCAGCCAGTCGTTCAGCAGCTGCCGCCACGCCTGGTGCATCAGCGGACCCGGACCGTCATAAGCCAGGCAGGCGTGCAGCCCGCCGGCCACCCGCTTGCGCGACACCCGACCGCTGACCGGCTCGTGCCAGTTCGGCGGCAGCACCACGCAGGCATCGAAGCGGCAGCGCGACACCGGCGCGATGTCCGGATCGTCCAGCCCCATGCCCAGCCGCGGCTGCCCGGCCAGCCCGAGCGCCTCGATGTGCGGCGTGAAGGCGGCCCAGGCCGGCGACACCATCGTGTCGTAGCGGCCCTGCACCCGCCAGTACAGCACCTCGCGCTCGGGCAGCTGCTTCAGCACCACCGGGTAATGCGGGCCGATCGGTGCCGGCCGCGTGCGCACCATGCGCTGGCGGCGCTCCCACAACAGCTGCCCGCCGCGCCGCCAGGCGGTCGGCGTCATGCCGAAGTGCTGCTTGAACGCGCGCGAGAACGCCTCGCCCGATTCGAAACCGACCGCGAACGCGATCGCCGTGATGCTGTCGCGCGGCGCATGGCGCAGCCGCCCACCGGCCACCTCGAGCCGGCGCCGGCGCACGAAGTCGAGCAGCGTCTCGCCGGTCCACGCGCGGAACACCCGGTGGAAATGGAAGGGCGAGAACGCCGCCACCTCGGCCAGCGTCTCCAGCCGCAGGTCGTCGGCCAGGTGCGCATCGATGTGGTCGAGCACGCGGTTCATGCGCCGCAGGTGCGCCTCGGGCGCGTCGGACGCATACGCGGAAGGCTGGCGTCGCGAGGTCAACGTGCTTGCCGCAGCAGTTCGTAGACGCTTGCGTCGTCGAGCCCCGCGAAGCCGCGCTCGCAGGCGCGCGCGAACACCGCGGCCGCCGCCTCGCCGAGCGCGGTGGCCGCGCCGGCCTGGCGCGCGACGCCCAGCGCCAGGTGGGTGTCCTTGTTCAGCAGCCGGGTGTGCGCGCGCGGCAGGTAGTCGCCGCGCAGCGCGCGGTGCAGCCGGTCGCTGCCGATCCAGCTCTGGCCACTCGACTGCTCGACGACCTGCAGCGTGCGCGCGACGTCCAGCCCCATGCGTTCGGCCAGCGCCAGCGCCTCGGCCGCACCGGCCAGGTTGATGCCGGCCAGCAGGTTGTTGACGAGCTTGGTGCGCGCACCGTCGCCCGGCCGCTCGCTGATGCGGAACACCCGCGACGACAGCGCGTCGATCAGCGCGCCGTGCCGCTCGATCGCGTCGCCCGGGCCGGCCAGCATCAGGCTCATGCTGCCGTCGCGGGCACGGTCGGGGCCGCCGGACATCGGCGCGTCGATGCAGGCGATGCCGTGCCGGTGCAGGCCGGTGGCGAAGCGCTCGACATCGGCCGGCGCGATGGTCGGACACAGCAGCACGGTGCCGCCGCGCGCCAGCCCGCGCGCCGCGCCGTGCGGGCCGAACAGCACCGCCTCGGTCTGCACCGCATCGACGACCGCGACGATCAGCACGCTGCTCGTCGCGGCCACGCCGGACGGTGTCGCGCAAGCCATCGCGCCGGAGCCGACCGCCAGCGCCTCGCAGCGGTCGTCGATGTCGTGCACCGCGACCTGCCAGCCGAGCGACAACAGCCGCGCCGCGATCGCGCCGCCCATGTTGCCGACGCCGACGATGCCGACGCAGCGAGCGGGGCCCGGGTGGGAAGCGGAAACGGCGTCTGCGGGGTGCTGCAGGCTCATGGGGGTCGTCCGGTGGTGGCGGCGAGGCGCAAGCTTAGCGTGCCGGCAGGGGTATCGCACCCACGCGCGCACCCGCGCGGCCTCAGCGCTGCATCAGCCGCCGGCTCTTCGAGATCGACATCAGGATGCCGAGCCCGAGCCCGAGCGTCAGCATCGCGGTGCCGCCATAGCTGATGAACGGCAGCGGCACGCCCACCACCGGCAGGATGCCGCTGACCATGCCCATGTTGACGAACGCGTAGGTGAACCAGCTCAGCGTCACCGCGCCGGCCAGCAGCCGGGTGAACACCGTCGGCGCATCGGCCGCGATGACCAGCCCGCGGAAGATCAGGAACGTGAAGCCGAGGATCAGCGACACGCAGCCGACCAGCCCGAACTCTTCGGAGAAGGCCGCGAAGATGAAGTCGGTGGTGCGCTCGGGGATGAACTCCAGGTGGGTCTGCGTGCCCTTCATGAAGCCCTTGCCCTCGATGCCGCCGGAGCCGATCGCGATCATCCCCTGGATGATGTGGAAGCCCTTGCCGAGCGGGTCGGTGGTCGGGTCGAGCAGCGTGCAGACGCGGTTCTTCTGGTAGTCGCGCAGCATCGGCCACACCACGTCGGGCTGGCAGATGCGGTCCTCGGACACCACCACCGCGGTGATCGCGGCGCCGCCGACCAGCAGCACCGGCACGATCAGCTTCCACGACAGCCCGGCGAAGAAGATCACGTACAGGCCGGCCGACAGCACCAGGATCGCGGTGCC
This sequence comes from Rhizobacter sp. SG703, assembly GCF_012275445.1. Classification (GTDB taxonomy): domain Bacteria; phylum Pseudomonadota; class Gammaproteobacteria; order Burkholderiales; family Burkholderiaceae_C; genus Rhizobacter. The sequence continues at coordinate 206,257 of NZ_JAAZQK010000010.1, forward strand.
CAGGTCGGGCTGCTTGACGATCATGCCGACGGGCACCGCCAGCAGCCCGAGCGCGACGACGAAGTCGAGCACGCGCAGCTGGCCCTCGCGGCGCTGGAACCACCACGCGAGCATCAGCGGCATCGCGATCTTCATGATCTCGCTCGGCTGGATCACGATGCCGACGTTCAGCCAGCGCGTCGCCCCCTTCTTCGTGACGCCGATCACCGCGGTGGCGATCAGCAGCGCAACGCCGACGGTGTACAGCGGCACCGCCAGCTGCATCAGCCGCTGCGGCGGCACCTGCGCGACGACGAACAGGATGATCAGCGCGAGGACCATGTTGCGGCCGTGGTCGACGAAGCGCGAGCCGTTGTCGAAGCCGGCCGAGTACATCGTCACCAGCCCGGCCGCGCCGAGCAGCAGCAGGCCGACCAACAGCGGCGCGTCGAAGCCGGTGAAGACCGGCTTCAGCCGCTGCCAGACCGACGGCTTCTCGAAGACGACGCTCATGGCGCGCGGCCGGCCGATCGGACGGCGGAGGCGGGTGCCGACGCGGCCGGCGGCGAGACCAGCAGCGACGGTGCCGATGCAGCCACCGGCACCACCAGCGCCGGCGGCACATCGGTGGGCGCGGCTGCCACGTTGTTGATCGACACGCCCGGCAGCGGCACGCCGGCGGCCGGCCGAGGCTTGCCGATGGGTGCGTAGGTCTGGCCGCCGCGCGTCGCGAGGATGTCTTCCTCGCTCGGGTACTGGCCTTCGAGCACGTAGTCGAACACCCGGCGCGCGATCGGCGCCGCGGCGCCGGCGCCGAAGCCGGCGTTCTCGACCACCAGCGCGATCGCGATGTGCGGCTCTTCGAGCGGCGCGAACGCGGTGAACAGCGCATGGTCGCGGTGCCGCTCGTCGAGCTTGCTGGCGTCGTACTTCTCGTTCTGCTTGATCTGGATCACCTGGGCCGTGCCGGTCTTGCCGCCGGAGCGGTACGGCGCGCCCTGGAACGCGCGCGCCGCCGTGCCCTCCTGCGTGACGCCGTACAGCGCCTGGTGGATCACCGCGACGTGGTCGGGATTCCACGGCAGCGGCTCCAGTGCGTCACCGCTCAGCGTCTGCTGGCTGCGCGTCTCGACGTTCTCGATCGCGCGCACCAGGTGCGGCTTGAAGCGCTTGCCGCCGGCCGCGAGCGTCGCCTCGGCCTGCGCGAGCTGCAGCATCGTGAAGGTGTTGTAGCCCTGGCCGATGCCCAGCGAGATGGTCTCGCCGGGGTACCACTTCTGCAATTCCTTGCGCTTGTAGCTGGTGCGCTTCCATTCGGTGGACGGCAGCGTGCCGCGCAGCTCGCCCTGCATGTCGATGCCGGTGATCTGGCCGAGCCCGAGCGGCGCCATGAAGTCGTGGATCGCATCGACGCCCATGTCGTTGGCGAGGATGTAGTAGTAGGTGTCGCACGACTGCACGATCGAGCGGTACATGTCGACCACGCCGTGGCCGCCTTCCTTGTCGTCGCGGAACTTGTGGTTGCCGAACCAGAAGAAGCCGGGGTCGCTGATCGCCTGCTGCGGCGTGCGCTTGCCCAGCGTCAGCGCGGCCAGCGCCATCAGCGGCTTGTAGGTCGAGCCAGGCGGGTAGGCGCCGCGCAGCGCGCGGTTCAGCAGCGGCTTGTCCTCGGATTCGTTCAGCGCCTTCCAGTTCTCGGCGTCGATGCCGTCGACGAACAGGTTGGGATCGAAGTTGGGCTTGCTGACGAAGGCCAGCACCTCGCCGTTGCGCGGGTCGATCGCCACCAGCGCGCCGCGCCGGTCGCCGAACAGCTGCTCGACCAGCGCCTGCAGCCGGATGTCGATCGACAGCACCAGCGTGTTGCCGGGCGTCGCCGGGTTGCTCTTGAGCTGGCGCACCGCGCGGCCGCCGGCGCTGGTCTCGACCTCCTCGAAGCCGGTCGCGCCATGCAGCTGGGCCTCGTAGGCCTGCTCGATGCCGAGCTTGCCGATGTACTCGGTGCCGCGGTAGTTGGCGTCGTCTTCCGACTCCTCGATCTTTTCCTTCTCGGCCTGGTTGATGCGGCCGATGTAGCCGATCAGGTGGCTGCCGACCTCGCCGAGCGGGTAGTTGCGGAACAGCCGGGCCTTGATGTCGACGCCCGGGAAGCGGAAGCGCTGCGCGGTGAAGCGCGCCACTTCCTCGTCGGTCAGCTTGGTGCGGATCGGCAGCGATTCGAAGCTGCTCTTGGTTTCCTCCATCAGCCGCTTGAAGCGTTTGCGGTCGCGCGGCTGCACCTCGACCACCTCCGACAGCTGGTCGATCAGCGCATCGAGGTCGTCGACCTTGGTCGGCGTGATCTCCAGCGTGTAGGCCGAGTAGTTGTTGGCCAGCACGACGCCGTTGCGGTCGACGATCAGCCCGCGGTTGGGCACGATCGGCACGACCGCGATGCGGTTGTTCTCGGCCTGCGTCGAGAGTTCGTCGTGGCGCATCACCTGCAGCACGACGAGGCGGAACACCAGCAGCCCGAACGCGCACAGCACGAACAGCGCGGCCGCGAGCAGCCGGGTGCGAAACCGCCCCAGTTCCTGCTCGACGTTCTTCAACTCAGTCATGACGGGACCGCACGAGGATCACAAGGGCCGGTTCTGGTCGGGATCCGGCGGCCGGCGCTGCGGCGCGAGCAGCACCCATGAGGCTACCGGCCACAGCAGGCTTTCGAACACCGGCGCGAGCATCAGTTCCCACCCCGGCAGCATGCCGCCCACCAACATTCTCACGATCAGCGAGACCGCGTGCGCCGCGACGAACAGCGGCAGGATCTGCAGCGCCTGCTGCGGCAGCCCGAACCACAGCAGGCGCCGGTGGATCGTGATCGTGAAGAAGCTCAGCAGCGTGTAGGCCAGCGCATGCTGGCCCAGCACCGCGCTGTCGTGCACGTCCATCAGCAGCCCGAACATGAACGCGATGCCGACGCCGATGCGCCGCGGCTGGTGCACGTTCCAGAACACCAGCGCGAGCGCCAGCAGGTCGGGGATGGCCGGCAGCCGGCCGAACGGCACCAGGTTGAACAGGAAGGCCAGCAGCAGCGAACCCCAGATGAACCAGGGGTTCGCCGGCAACAGCAGCTGGTCGGCGCCACGCGGCATCATCTGCGGGGTCCCTTTCGTCCGCTGGCGGCGCCGGGCTTGGCATTCGGATCGATCGCCGGCTCGGGCTTGGGCTGCATCTGCACCCCCAGCGGCTCCAGCACCAGCACATGGCGCACCGCGTCGGGTTGCGCGACCGGCGTCAGCGCGATGCGAGCGAAGCCGGTGTCGACGCGCCGGTCGACGCTGACCACCTTCGCGACCGGGATGCCCGACGGATAGACGCCGTCGACGCCCGAGGTCGCGAGCACGTCGCCGACCTGCACGTCGGCATTGCCGGCCATGAAGCGCAGCTCCAGCCCGGCGCCGGTCGAGTTGCCGAAGGCGGCGCTGCGCACCTGGGTGCGCATGTTCAGCACCGGGATCGCGGCGTCCTTGTCGGTGAGCAGCGTGACCTCGGCGCTGTACGGGAAGGCCCGCGTCACCTGGCCGAGCACGCCGGCCTCGTTGATGACAGGCGACGCGACCGCGATGCCCTGCTGCGTGCCGCGGTCGATGATGACCTTGCGCGAATACGGATCGGGCGCGTCGTACAGCACCTCGGCCGTCTGCGAGCGCACCTTCAGGCCCGGCCGCAGATCGAGCAGCGCGCGCAGCCGCAGGTTCTCCTGCTCGAGCTGCTCGACGCGCGCCGAGCGGGCCGCCTGCTCGGCCAGTTCGCGGCGGGCACGGGCCTCGGCCGACAGCGCATCCTGCAGCCCCATCGCGTAGTCGCCGGCCGCGCTCACCGCGTCGACCGGCGCCCGCAGCGCCCGCTCGACCGGGTTCAGCACCGTCGCCAGCACCGCACGCACCGGCTGCGTCAGCTTGAAGCGGGTGTCGGCCACCATCAGGAACAGCGCGAGCGCCGAGAAGAACATCAGCCGCGTCAGCGCCGAGGGGCCCTGCCGGAAGAAGGGTGGCGGTGTCCGATCAAGGGTGCCGAGGGGCATGTCTGTACGGCGAACTTGAAGTGAAAAAGCCGGCCGCGTCAGTGACGCGCCGGCCGTGTGAGAAGGATCACGTTCACTCGGAGGTGAAGATGGATCCGAGGCGCTCCATCCGCTCCAGGGCCATGCCGCAGCCGCGCACGACGCAGGTCAGTGGGTCTTCGGCAACCAGCACCGGCAGGCCGGTTTCCTCGGCGAGCAGGCGGTCGAGGTCGCGCAGCAGCGCGCCGCCGCCGGTCAGCATCATGCCGCGCTCGGCGATGTCGGCGCCCAGTTCGGGCGGCGTCTGCTCGAGTGCGTTCTTGACGCTGGAGACGATCTGGTTGAGCGGGTCGGTCAGCGCTTCGAGGATCTCGTTGCTGCTGATCGTGAAGCTGCGCGGCACGCCTTCGCTGAGGTTGCGGCCCTTGACTTCCATCTCCTTGACCTCGGAGCCGGGGAAGGCCGAGCCGATGTTCTTCTTGATGGATTCGGCGGTGGGCTCGCCGATCAGCATGCCGTAGTTGCGTCGGATGTAGTTGATGATGGCTTCGTCGAACTTGTCGCCGCCGACCCGCACGCTGCCCTTGTAGACCATGCCGCCCAGCGAGATCACGCCGACCTCGGTGGTGCCGCCGCCGATGTCGACCACCATCGAGCCGCTCGCCTCGCTGACCGGCAGGCCGGCGCCGATCGCCGCGGCCATCGGCTCTTCGATCAGATAGACCTCGCTCGCGCCGGCGCCGAGCGCCGATTCACGGATGGCCCGGCGCTCGACCTGCGTGGAACCGCAGGGCACGCAGATGATGATGCGCGGGCTCGGCTTGAGCATCCGCGAGTCGTGGACCATGCGGATGAACTGCTTGAGCATCTGCTCGGTGACCGTGAAGTCGGCGATCACGCCGTCTTTCATCGGCCGGATGGCCTCGATGTTGCCGGGCACCTTGCCGAGCATCGCCTTGGCTTCGGCGCCGACCGCCTGGATCGTCTTCTTGCCGTTGGGGCCGCCCTCGTGGCGGATCGCGACGACCGACGGTTCGTCCAGCACGATGCCCTTGCCACGCACGTAGATCAGCGTGTTGGCGGTGCCGAGGTCGATGGCCAGGTCGGTGGAGAAGTAGCGGCGCAGGGATGCAAACATGTGCGGGAGAGTTCTTGTTGGCGCCGATCGGCCGGGTCGGGCGGATCGCCGCAATCGCGAATGGGGGTCCGGGCAGGGTCCGCGAGCCGCTCGAAAGTCCTGCAAACCCTTGAATTTGCACGCCGAAAGAGGCTTGTGGATAACCGGGGATAATACCCCAACCCCCCTGATTTCCAGCCCCGTCGGCACCCTCATCTCCCCTCAAATTCCAATGGCACTGGACTCCAAAGACGTGAGCCGCATCGCGAACCTCGCCCGCCTCGAACTGAGGCCCGCCGAAGAGGCGGCGATGCTGCAGCAACTGAACGGCTTCTTCTCGATCGTCGAACAGATGAGCGCGGTCGACACCAGCGGCATCGAGCCGCTGTACACGCCGCTGTCGGCGGTGCAGGAAGTGACGCTGCGCCTGCGCGACGACGTCGTCACCGAAACCGATCGCCGCGAGGCCAACCAGCGCAGCGCGCCGTCGGTCGAAGACGGCCTGTTCCTCGTGCCGAAGGTGATCGAGACATGAAGGACCTGCATCAACTGGGCGCGGCCGAGCTGTCGCGCGCGCTCGCCGCGCGCCAGGTCTCCAGCGTCGAAGCGACGACACAACTGCTTGCACGGGTTGCCGCGCACGAGCACCTGGGCGCCTTCCTGTGCGTCGACACCGAAGGCGCGCTGCGCCAGGCGGCGCAGGCCGATGCCCGCCGCGCCGCCGGCGAGACGGGTGCGCTGCTGGGCGTGCCGCTCGCGCACAAGGACATCTTCGTCACCGAGGCGCTGCCGACCACCGCCGGCTCGAAGATGCTGGCCGGCTACCGCAGCCCGTTCGACGCCACCGTGGTGACCCGGCTCGCCGCGGCCGGCACCGTGACGCTGGGCAAGCTGAACTGCGACGAGTTCGCGATGGGCTCCAGCAACGAGAACTCGGCCTTCGGCCCGGTGAAGAACCCGTGGGATGCGGCGCGCGTGCCGGGTGGCTCGTCGGGCGGCTCGGCCACCGCGGTGGCGGCGCGGCTGGTCCCGGTGGCCACCGGCACCGACACCGGCGGCTCGATCCGGCAGCCGGCCAGCTTCACCGGCATCACCGGCATCAAGCCGACCTACGGCGTGTGCTCGCGCTACGGGATGATCGCGTTCGCGTCCAGCCTCGACCAGGCCGGCCCGTTCGGCCGCAGCGCCGAGGACTGCGCGCTGATGCTGTCGGCGATGAGCGGCTTCGACGAACGCGACGCCACCAGCGCGCAGCGCCCGCCGCAGGACTACACCGCGGCACTCGGCACGGCGCGCCCCGGCGCCAGCGCCGCGCAGCCGCTGAAGGGCCTGCGCATCGGGCTGCCGGCCGAGTTCTTCCCGGCCGCGCTGGCCGCCGACGTCGACGGCGCGGTGCGGGCCGCGCTGGCCGAGCTGCAGAAGCTCGGCGCGACGCTGGTCGACGTGAGCCTGCCGCGCACCGAGCTGTCGATCCCGGTGTACTACATCATCGCGCCGGCCGAGGCCAGCTCGAACCTGAGCCGCTTCGACGGCGTGCGCTTCGGGCACCGCGCCGCCCGGTACACCGACCTGCTCGACATGTACAAGAAGAGCCGCGCCGAGGCCTTCGGCGCCGAGGTCAAGCGCCGCATCATGATCGGCACCTACGTGTTGAGCCACGGCTACTACGACGCCTACTACCTGCAGGCGCAGAAGCTGCGGCGCATGATCGCCGACGACTTCCAGCACTGCTTCACGCAGTGCGACGTGATCGCCGGCCCGGTCGCGCCGACGGTGGCCTGGAAGCTCGGCGACAAGAGCGACGACCCGGTCGCGAACTACCTGGCCGACATCTTCACGCTGCCGGCCAGCCTGGCGGGGCTGCCGGGCATGAGCCTGCCGGCCGGCACCGGCGAAGGCGGCATGCCGGTCGGCCTGCAGCTGATCGGCAACTACTTCCAGGAGGGCACGCTGTTGCACGCGGCCCATGCCTTCCAGCAGGCGACCGACTGGCACGCGAAAGCCCCCTCGATCTGACCATGGCGACTCTTTCCAAACTGATCCGCGGCTACGAGGTCGTCATCGGCCTCGAGACGCACGCACAGCTGTCCACGCGCAGCAAGATCTTCAGCGGCTCCAGCACGCAGTTCGGTGCCGCGCCCAACACGCAGGCCTCGCCGGTCGACCTGGCGCTGCCGGGCACGCTGCCGGTGATGAACCGCGGCGCGGTCGAGCGGGCGATCCGCTTCGGGCTCGCGGTCGGCGCGACGGTGGCGCCGCTGTCGATCTTCGCGCGCAAGAACTACTTCTACCCCGACCTGCCGAAGGGCTACCAGATCAGCCAGTACGAGACGCCGGTGGTGCAGGGCGGCTCGGTGGAGTTCTTCGTCGGCGACCTGAAGCACAAGGTGCAGCTGACGCGCGCGCACCTCGAGGAAGACGCCGGCAAGTCGCTGCACGAGGACTATGCCGGCCAGACCGGCATCGACCTGAACCGCGCCGGCACGCCGCTGCTGGAGATCGTCACCGAACCCGACATGCGCGCGAGCATCGAGGCGGTCGAGTACGCGAAGGCGCTGCATTCGCTGGTGGTCTGGCTCGACATCTGCGACGGCAACATGCAGGAAGGCAGCTTCCGCTGCGACGCGAACGTGTCGGTGCGCCGACCGGGGGCCGAGTACGGCACGCGCCGCGAGATCAAGAACCTGAACAGCTTCAAGTACCTGCAGCAGGCGATCGACTACGAGATCCAGTGGCAGATCGACCTGATCGAGGACGGCGGCACGGTGCAACAGGCCACCGTGCTGTTCAACCCCGATACCGGCGAGACGCGGGCGATGCGCACGAAGGAAGACGCGCACGACTACCGCTACTTCCCCGATCCCGATCTGCCGCCGCTCGCGATCGCGCCGGAATGGGTCGAGCAGGTGCGCGCCGCAATGCCGGAGCTGCCGCGCGTGATGGCCGAGCGCTTCCAGAAGGACTACGGGCTGCCGGCGTACGACGCGTCGATGATGACGCAGGGCAAGGCGGTCGGCGCGTTCTTCGAGGCGGCGGCGAAGGCCTGCGGCCAGCCGAAGCTGGTGGCGAACTGGCTGATGGGCGAGGTGTCGCGCCGGCTCAATGCCGAAGAGAAGGACATCGCGGACAGCCCGGTGAGTGCTGCGACGCTGGCCGCGCTGATCGGCCGCATCGCCGACGGCACGCTGTCGAACAGCGGTGCGCGCCAGGTGTTCGACCAGCTGTGGACCGCCGGTGGCGAGATCGACGCGATCATCGATGCCAAGGGCCTGAAGCCGATGAGCGACAGCGGCGAGCTGGAGCGCATCCTCGACGAGGTGCTGGCGGCGAACCCGAAGTCTGTCGAAGAGTTTCGCGCCGGCAAGGACAAGGCGTTCAACGCGCTGGTCGGCCAGGCGATGAAGGCCACGAAGGGGAAGGCGAACCCGTCGCAGGTGAACGAGTTGCTGAAGAAGAAGCTCAGCTGATCGCAGTCGCCCCGGCCGAGAAGCGCGGCGCACGACCAAGCAACGCCCCGGGGGAACCGGCTTTGCCGGACCCCTGGGGTGGCGCCCCTTGGGGGCAGGAGCGAAGCGACTGGGGGGCTACTTCTTCCGGGGGGTGGGTGCCGACGCGGCCGGCAGGGCGCCCATCGACCCCGGTGACGCGCCGCCCCACAGCTTCTTCAGCCGTTCGAGCTCGACGTCGTAGAGGTTGTTGATGCGCACGATCTCGTCTTCCTGGTTCTGCACCAGCGACTTCTGCGCGGCCACCGCCGCGTCGTTCGCGTCGAGCTGCTGGCGCAGCTTGGCCGGCGGCTTCTTGCCCTTGTAGAACTCCTGCTCCTCGAGCAGCGGCTTGCGCTCGCGCTCGAGCTCGGCCAGGCGCCCCTGCGAGAACGCGACACCCTTGCGCACGTCGTCGAGCGCCGCCTCGCGCGCCTTCATGTGGGCGGCATAGTCGGGAAAGCGGGTCACCAGGTTGCGATCGCGCCGGATCGCATCCTGCTGCGCGACACGGTCGGCGGCAGCCTGCCGCTCCTTCGCCTCGGCCTCGGCGCGCTCGTCGGCCGTCATCGTCGGCGGCACGACCCGGCGCACCGACCCGTCGGTGTTGAGCTCGCGCTGCTCGCGGGTCGAGCATTCGACGATCGGACGGTCGGAGGTCAGGCGCCGGCCACTGCCGTCGACGCAGCTGTAGATGGCGGCGTGTGCCGAGGAACCGGCCGCGAGGCCTGCCAGCAGCGCCATGCAGCGCCAGGTTCGCATCGATCGATTCACCACAAACAGGCTCGTCATTTACACCCCGTAACGGTCCCGGTAGGCGACCACGCGCGCAAGGTGGCTGCGCAAGGCCGGATCGTCATCTGACTGAAGATACTGCAGCAAGTCGGCCAGCGTCGCAATGGCCAGCACCGGCATGCCGTACGCCGCTTCGAACTCCTCAACGGAGGAACGGGCGCTCAGGTTGTCATCGGGCCCCTTGCGTTCCATGCGGTCCATCGCGATCAGCACCGAAACCGGTTCCGCTCCGGCGGCGCGGATCATCTCGACCGATTCGCGCTTGGAGGCGCCGTCGGTGATCACGTCGTCGATGATGACGACGCGGCCCTTCAGCGGCGCGCCGACCATCAGGCCGCCTTCGCCGTGGTCCTTGGCTTCCTTGCGGTTGTGGCAGAACGGCACGTTGCGGCCCAGGCCGGCCAGCGCCACCGCCGTGGCCGATGCGAGCGTGATGCCCTTGTAGGCCGGGCCGAACAGCATGTCGAATTCGATGCCCGACGCGAGCAGGCGGCGCGCATAGAATTCCGCCAGACGGCCCAGCTTGGCGCCGTCGTCGAACAGGCCGGAATTGAAGAAATAGGGCGACAGCCGCCCGGCCTTGGTCTTGAACTCCCCGAACCGCAACACGCCGGCTTCCACCGAGAAGCTGACGAAATCTTTGGCCAAGGTGTCAGCGGTGGGGCTCATCGGAGGTCTCTCGTGTTCCGTCTGGTGTCTTTGAATCTGAACGGCATCCGCTCGGCGGCCACGAAGGGGCTCCTGCCGTGGGCGGAAAGCATTGGCGCCGATTGTATGGGGGTGCAGGAGGTGAAGGCCCAGGCCGCCGACATCGCCGGCCGCTTCGAGCGGGTGCACGACATGCACGGCCATTTCCACTTCGCCGAGAAGAAGGGCTACTCCGGCGTCGGCGTGTACAGCCGCAAGACGCCGAGCGACGTGGTGGTCGGCTTCGGCTCGCCCGAGTTCGACGCCGAGGGCCGCTACGTCGAACTGCGCTTCGACACCCCGCAGCGCAAGCTCAGCATCATCAGCTGCTACTTCCCGAGCGGCTCCAGCGGCGAGGAGCGGCAGCTCGCGAAGTTCCGCTTCCTGGCGCTGATGACACCGTACCTGCAACAGCTGAAGGCCGAGCGCGAGTTCATCCTGGTGGGCGACGTGAACATCGCGCACAAGGAGATCGACCTGAAGAACTGGCGCAGCAACCAGAAGAACAGCGGCTTCCTGCCGGAAGAGCGCGCCTGGATGACGCACACGCTGGACGAGCTCGGCCTGGTCGACGTGTTCCGCACGCTGAACCCGAAGCCCGAGCAGTACACCTGGTGGAGCAACCGCGGCCAGGCCTGGGCGAAGAACGTCGGCTGGCGGCTCGACTACCACCTGGCCACGCCGGCCTTGGCCGCGAAGGCGCTGCGCGAGCACATCTACCTCGAGCAGCGCTTCTCGGACCACGCGCCGCTGATCATCGATTACGACTTCACGATCTGACCCCCGGGCCGGAAGCGTCGAACAGCGCCGCCCGGGCCGCGTTGTTCGGCGCTTGGGACCGCCTCGGTCGGCTGAAAAATGAGCGCTCACCCGCCACCACGGGCAGGCCTTCATTCGAGACGCAGTACGAGGAGCTCCCCATGATCAAGACGCTGGCCGCATCGGCCGCCCTGGCACTGGCCCTGGCCACCGCCGCCCACGCCGGCGAGGTCTACACCGGCATCGGCACGCACGGCGCGATGCTGGGCTACGCGCAGCCGGTCGCACCATCGGTGACGCTGCGCGCCGATGTGGCATCGCTCGGCTCGCACAGCACCACGAAGACCGAGGATGGCATCCACTACGACGCCGACCTGAAGCTCAGCCGTGGCGGCGTGTTCGCCGACTGGTTCTTCCGCGGCGGCTGGCGCCTGACCGGTGGCGTGACCTTCAATGCGATGAAGCTCGACCTGGTCGGCCGCCCGACCAACAACCAGATCACGATCGGCGACACCACCTACGCGACGCAGGACGGCGACCGTTTCGATGCGCAGGTGAAGTTCCCGAAGACGACGCCGTTCCTAGGCTTCGGCTACGGCCACCAGGGCAGCACCGAAGGCGCCTGGGGCTTCCACTTCGACGTCGGCGCGAGCATCGGCCGCGCGACCGTGAGCGCCGCGGCCAGCGGTCCGACCTTCAACGGCCTGAGTGCGACGGACCGCGCCACGCTGAACGCCAACGTCGACAAGGAAACGCAGGAGCTGCGCGACGGCGTCGGCAAGATCCGCGCGATCCCGCAGCTGAGCCTGGGCGTCAACTACCGCTTCTGACCGGGTGGCGGGCCGTGTCGGGCTAGCATCGCGGCATGCAGCTCGACACCATCGAAACCGAAACCGGCCCGAATCCGACGGCCACCATCATCTTCCTGCACGGGCTGGGCGACAGCGGCAATGGCTTCGCACCGTTCGCGCACGAGCTCGACCTCGCGGCGGCCGGCCCGCTGCGCTTCATCTTTCCGCACGCACCGACGCGGCCGGTCACCGTCAACGGCGGCTACGTGATGCGCGCCTGGTACGACATCCTCGCCGCCGACCTGGTGCGGCGCGAGGACGAGGCCGGCCTGCGCGAATCGCAGGCGCTGGTCGAGGCGCTGATCGCCCGCGAGCAGCAGCGCGGCATCCCGGCGTCGCGCATCGTGCTCGGCGGCTTCTCGCAAGGCTGTGCGATGACGCTGCTGACCGGGCTGCGCCACCGCGAACGGCTGGCCGGCCTGGTCGGGCTGTCGGGCTACCTGCCGCTGGCGGCGCAGACCGCGGCCGAGCGCGATGCCGCGAACCACGGGCTGCCGATCTTCCTGGCGCACGGCCGGCAGGACCCGGTGGTGCCGATCGCCCGCGCGCTCGCCTCGCGCGACGCGCTGCTGGCGTTCGGGCACCCGGTCGAGTGGCACGAATACCCGATGCCGCATTCGGTGTCCGGCCCGGAGATCGCCGACCTGACGCGCTGGCTGACCGCGCTGCTCGGGCCGCGAAGCGGCCGAGGTGAATAAATCACAAGCCGGCCCGGCGGTTTTCACCACCCGGCGAGACCTGACGCCCCTACGCTGTAACAAGGTGCACAGCGGTGCTGCTGCACCTTCCATCAGAAGGACAGCGCCATGTTGGATGAACTGCTCTCGCCCCCGGTCGACACCCACCCGACCGCCCACCTGAACCTGCGGGCCGCGCCCGCGGGGACCACCCACGTCACGCCGCCATACCCCGGACCGGAGCGCCGCCACGGCCCGTCCGCGATGAACCGCTGGCTGACGATGATGCTCGACGAGATGGACCACGGCCTGCTGCTGGTCGATGCGAACTGCGGCCTGCGCCATGCCAACCAGCTCGGCTGGCAGTCGCTGCAGGCCGGCGACGGCCTGCGCGTCGTCAAGAACCAGGTGCTGCCGCGCCATGCGGAAGAACTGTCGGGCTTCCTCGGTGCGCTGCTCGGCGCCTGCAGCGGCCGGCGCCGCATGCTGAACCTGGGCAGCGCCGACGGCGCGATGCCGGTCGCCTTCGTGCCGATGTCCTCGCCCGAGGACGACGGCCTCGCGATGCTGGTGCTCGGCAAGCGTCACCGCTGCGAATCGCTGACGCTCGACTTCTTCGCCCGCACCCACGGCCTGACCGCGGCCGAGACCAAGGTGCTGCGCGCGCTGTGCGACGGCCAGCGGCCGAAGGAAGTGGCGCGCGGCTTCAGCGTCGCGGTCTCGACGGTGCGCTCGCAGATCAGCAGCATCCGCATCAAGACGCAGACCGCCAGCATCGGCGACCTGCTGAACCGCGTCGCGGTGCTGCCGCCGATCACGCCGGCGATGAAGACGGCGCTGTCGCACTGAGGTGTCACGGCCACGCCGGGGCGGCGTGCTAGATTCGACGGGTTCCCGGGCCGCCGCCCGGGCTGTCCCCTTCGCCGCCGCTTCTCCATGGACGCCGCCACCGGCCCAGCATCCGCTCCCGTGCTGTCCGAATCCCTGGGCCTGCTCTCGGCCCGGGGCGAACAACGCCGCTACCGCAAGGGCGTGCTGCTGATCCAGGAAGGCGATCACGGCGACACCTTGTTCATCCTGCTGTCGGGCCGCGTCAAGGCGTTCTCGATGGACGACCGCGACCGCGAGATCGTCTACGGCGTCTACGGCCCGGGCGAGTACCTCGGCGAGATGTCGCTCGACGGTGGGCCGCGCTCGGCCTCGATCATCACGCTCGAACCCACGGTCTGCTCGGTGGTCACGCGGCACACGCTGCGCCAGCACATCGCCGAGCGGCCGGAGTTCGCATTCGAGCTGATCTCGCGCGTGATCCACCGCGCCCGCCTGGCGACGCACAGCGCGCGCAGCCTGGCGCTGCTCGACGTGTACGGCCGCGTCGCGCAGTTGCTGACCGACCTGGCAGTGACCGAGCCCGACGGCACGCGGGTGATCCGAGAACGGCTGACGCACCAGGAGATCGCGAGCCGCGTCGGCTGCTCGCGCGAGATGGTCAGCCGCCTGCTGAAGGACCTGGATGCCGGCGGCCACATCGCCGTCAGCCGCACGCAGATCGTGCTGAAGCGGCCGCTGCCGGCACGCTGGTGAGCGTCAGGGCTTCTTGGCCGGCGGCTCGAAGCGCTGTGGCGGCTTGGCCGCCCTGGCGTACAACCCTTCGACCCGCGGCAGGTTCGCCTCGATGTCGCGGATCCGGGTCGGCCCGGACGGGTGGGTCGACAGGAACTGCGGCGGCGCGCCCTTGCTGGCCTGCGCCATCTTGTTCCACAGGCTGACACCGGCGCGCGGGTCGTAGCCGGCGCGCGCGGCCAACTCCATGCCGACCAGGTCGGCCTCGGATTCGTCCTCGCGGCCGAACTTCAGCGTCAGCAGCTGGCCGCCCATGTCAGCCACCGAGCGGCCGATGCTGCCCAGCCCGAGGATCGCGGCGCCGAGCCCGATCGCGCCCTGCGTCGCCATGTTCTTGCCCATGCGCTCGCGCGCGTGCTCGCGCAGCGCATGCGCGACCTCGTGGCCCATCACCATCGCGACCTCGTCGTCGGTCAGTTGCAGCTGTTCAAGAATGCCGGTGTAGAACGCGATCTTGCCGCCGGGCATGCAGAACGCATTGATCTGCTTCGAGCCGATCAGGTTGACCTCCCACTTCCAGCGGCTCGCGCGTTCGTTCCACTCCGAGCTGAACGGGATGATGCGCTGCGAAATGGCGCGCAGCCGCACCACCTGCGGGTGGCTGTCGGGGCCGAGCGCGCGCTGCTGCGCAGCCTGCTGCTTCATCTGCGCGTACTGCTGCGCGGCGGCCTGCTCGATCTGGTCGGCCGACACCAGCTTCGTGAAGCGCGACTCGCTGCCGACGTCGACGCCCTCGCGCGCCCAGGCCGGCATGGCGAGCGATGCGCCGGCGGCGGCCAGCGTCATCGCGAAGCGGCGCCGCGCATGGAAGGCGCAGCTGCAGGTGATCAAGGGGAGGTCGGCGTCGTGGTTCATGGCAACTCAGATGGCAAATGGGAGGCCTGGTTCCGATGCTCAATCGTCGACCGGAATCGTTGTCGGATCGACCTCGAGCGCCTGCACCGGCGCGCGCAGCCAGACGAGCATCAGCAGCGCCGGCAGCGCCAGCACCGTCGACAGCAGGAAGAAGCTCGGCCAGCCGATGGTCTCGGCGGTGACGCCGGCCACCGGCCCGACCCAGACGCGGCCGACCGACGCGAACGCGCTGAGCAGCGCGTACTGCGTCGCGGTGAAGCGCTGGTTGCACAGGCTCATCAGGAACGCGACGAATGCGGTCGTTCCCATGCCGCCGGTGATGTTCTCCAGCGCGATCACCATCAGCAGCCCGCCGTCGACCGGCGTCGCCTGCTTCAGCCAGACCACCGTCCAGTCGAAGGCCGGGATCGTGACGCCCGGCAACAGCCCGTGGCCATGGCCGGCGAGCCACCAGAAGCCGAGGTTGCTCAGCATCTGCAGCACGCCGAACAGCAGCAGCGCGCGCCACAGGCCGAGCTTCAGCATCAGCGCGCCGCCGAGCAGCGCGCCGCCGATGGTCAGCCACAGCCCGATCAGCTTGTTCGCGACACCGACCTCGGCCGGGCCGAACTGCATCGCCTTCAACAGGAACGGCGTCATCAGCGAGCCGGCGAACGCATCGCCCAGCTTGTAGAGCACGATGAACGCGAGGAAGGCGCCGGCGCCCGGCTGCACGAAGTAGCTGCGCAGCCCGCCGAGCAGCGTCTCGAAGCGCGCCGCGCGCGCCGCCCACGCGGCCAGCGGCAGCGTGAACGCGATGCCCAGCAGCAGCGCGAGCAGCTCGGTCCAGCGCTGCTGCAGCGCGGCCGGCAGGCTGCTGCCGGCCCACCAGGGCGACAGCACGGCCGCGGCGATCGGCGGCCCGAAGCGCTCGCTCAGCACGAACCCCACCGCGACCGCGGCCAGCACCGCGGCGAAGCCGAACACGTCCTGGCGCGCCACCGACGACGGCCGCAGCGCCGCCGGCAGTCGCGGCAGCGCGACCGCCGACAGCACCGCCGCGCCGACCATCAGACCGGCCATCACGCGGTAGACCTCGGGCCAGGACCAGCCGCCGCCCTGTGTCGGATCGACCCAGATCAGCGCGATGCCGCCCGACAGGATCATCGCGAGCCGGTAGCCGAGCACGTACAGCGACGAGCCGAGCCCGCGCTCGCGCGCCGGCAGCAGGTCGGTGCGGTAGGCGTCGACGACCACGTCTTGCGAGGCCGAGACGAACGCGACCAGCACCGCCAGCAGCGCGAAGCTGCGCGTCGCGCTGCCGGGCGAGGTGGAGCTCATCAGCAGCAGCGCACCGGCCAACGCGAGCTGCGTCAGCACCAGCCAGCCGCGGCGCCGGCCGAGCCACGGCAGCTCGAAGCGGTCCATCAACGGCGCCCACAGGAACTTGAAGGTGTAGGGCAGGCCGACCAGGCTCAGGAAGCCGATGGTCGCCATGTCGATGCCCTCGACGCTGAGCCAGGCCTGCATCGCCTGGCCGGTCAGCGCGAGCGGCAGCCCGGAGGCGAAGCCGAGCACGCTGACCACCAGCAACCGGAAGGCGACGGCGGCCCGGGACGAGGGCAGCACAGGCTGCAGCGGAACGGAATCGGACATCCGCCGATTCTATGGACTCACTTTGGCGCGGAGGCCGCAGGCACGGGTTGCTGCCGGTAGATCGCCTCGGCCAGCGCCAGCAGCTGCTCGCGCGGCAGGCTGCCAGCCAGCGCGTAGCCGGTGCCGGCCTCGACCCAGTAGAAGAGGTTCACGTCGCCGTCGCGCTCGAAGCGGAACGCCGCCGGCGCGGCCTCGTCGGGCTTGCGCAGGTAGACGGTCACGCGGGCGGTGCCGCCGGCGGCCTGGTACATCAGTTGCGCACCGGGGCCGGCCCCAGGGCCGTCGGGCAGCAGCCGCCCGCCGACCAGCTCATAGCCCTGCTCGCGCAGGTCGAACAGCTTGACCGGCACGTTCAGGCGCCGTGTCAGCCAGCGCGACAGATGTTCTTCCTGCGCGCGGGTCTCTTCGGCCGTCCTGCCGGCGACCGCGACCTCGACCGGGTGGCGCTGCTCGGGCACGTAGACGCTGTGCGCCAGGGCGGCGCGCTGCACCCAGCCGCCGACCGGCGCCTGGGCCATGACCGGTCGGGCAGGCTGCACCCGCCACATCGCGCCGGCACCGATCAGCCCGCCGAGCGCGAACACCGCGAGCGCGGCGGCCCACTGGCCGCGGCCTTGCCACCACGGCGTCGCCGCGTCGGGCGCATGCTGCAGCACGAGCTGCTGAAGCCGGTCGGGCACCGGCTCGCTCGCCGTCGAGGCCAGCCGCGCGCGCAGCGCATCGCGGTCGGCGGCCCACAGCCGCACGCGGGCCGCTTCTTCGGGGTTCGCTTGCAGCCAGGCCTCGACCTCGGCGCGGCGTTCGACCGGCAGCTCGCCGTCGAGCCACGCGCTCAGCGCGTCGTCGCGCTCGTCGGGGGTGGAGAAGGGAGGGGCAGCCATCATCGACATCCAGTTCAGGGGGTCCCGTTCAGACCACGCGCCGCAGCGCCTGCACCGCCGGCGCCGGTGCGTGGCCGTCGAGCAGCGCGCGCAGCGCGGCCCGCCCGCGCGAGATGCGCGACATCACGGTGCCGATCGGGATGCGCAGCACCTCGGCGCATTCGGCGTACGACAGCTCCTCGACCGACACCAGCAGCAGCGGCTCGCGCTGCTCGACCGGCAGCCGCCGCAGCGCGGCGACCAGGTCCATGCGCAGCCCGACATCGGCCCCGGGGTCGCTGCCGCGCAGGTCCTGTTCGACCTGCAGCTCGTGCGGGTCGACGATGGCCAGCCGCCCGCCGCGGCGCAGCGTGTCCATGTGGGCGTTGTGCGCGATGCTGATCACCCAGACCAGGATGTCGCGCTGCTGGTCGAACTGGTGCCAGTGCGACAGCGCGCGCTCCAGCGCGGTCTGCACCAGGTCGTCGGCCGCCGCCGCATCGATCAGCAGCGAACGCGCATAGCGGCGCAGCCGCGGGATCGTGCCGAGGAGCTGCTGGCGGAAGCTGGCGGGGACGCTCACCTGATGTCTACGCGGGGCATGGCGCGGCTATTCCCGCTCAGCCCTGCCAGATCGCGGCTTCCGTCACGCCCAGCGCGCGGAAATCGTCCTCGCGCCGCTCCAGGTCGTTGACGCAGAAGAACTCGTCGAGTTGCGGCGGTGCCACCGAGGTGCCGGACAGCATCGAATGCACCTGGCCGCGGTGGTGCACCTGGTGCTGGTAAAGGTGGGCCAGCAGCCGGTGCAGCGGCTCGCGGTCGATGCGCCGCGTGCGCGGCACCGCAATCACCCGCTCGAGCAACGCGACATCGGCCAGCAGCGCGTGAGCGATCGCGAGCAGGCACTGGTCCATGCGCTGCTGGGCCGCGGCGAGTTCCGCGCAGGTCGCGCACGGCTCCTCGGGGTCGAAGAACGAGCGCGGCTCGGGGTGCGGCGCATCGCCGCGCAGGCTGCGCTCGATCGCGTCGAGGTAGTAGTCGTCGACCGTCAAGGTGTGGTTGAGCGTCGCGCGGATCGACGGGAAGAAGCCGGTGCGCGGCGCGGTGAACTCATCTGGCGTCAAGCGCCCGCAGGCCTGCAGCAGCCGGTGGTTGGCCCAGGCGTTGTTGTGGGCGCTGGCGTACAGGTGGCGGGCGAGCGAGGTCATGCGGCGGGCTCCGGTCCGGGACTATCGATGTTCGCGCAGCGCCAGGCGCTCGTCCAGCCAGCGCAGCAGGTCGATCCACATCTGCCGCATCTCGGCGTCGGTCGGCGTGCGGATCGCGCTCGGCAGCTCGATCGTCACGACCGGCACGCCCTTGTGCACACCGCCATAGTGACCGAGCGAGCCGGGGAAGATGCCGACGCGGTCGAGGTAGAGGCGGCCGAGCCGCTGCGGCGGCACGCTCGGGCCGTCGAAGTCGAGCACGCCGTAGGGCGCGTGCACGGTGACGATCACGTCCGGCTTCCAGGCCTCGATCGTGTCGGTCACGAAGCGGCTCTCCGGCTCCGACAGCGGGCTCGGACCGGGCCAGCGGCGCGGGTCCTTCTTCGTGCGCTTCACCCAGTAGACCGGCGCGTCGCGGTCCCAGTGCGGCGTCGGGAAGTTGCGGTTCAGGTCGACGCCGTGCGCGTTGGTGCGCGTCGGCCGCGCCAGCAGCAGGCCGTCGGGATTCAGCACCGGCACGAAGCGCCAGTCCAGGCCGGCGCCGGTGTCGCCGGCCTGCGCGATCCAGTGGAAGGCGAGCGCGCTCGACGACAGCTCGTCGCCATGGATGCCACCCAGCACCAGCACGCGGCGCGGCGCCGGCGGCGGCTTGTCGTCGGGCAGCAGCAGCGGCTGCGGGGCCGGCACGTCGCGCAGGTACAGCGGCACGCCCTTCACCGACGCGGCGCCCGACGGCTTCAGCGCGGCGCGTTCGCACAGCGCGAGGCCCAGGTTCGGCAGGCGGCGCGCCAGCTCGGCGCACGGCCCGGCGGCCTGCGCCGCTGACGCGAACGCGACCAGCAGCGCCGCTGGAATCATCGAGAATCGTGTCATGCTGCACGAGTGTAGAAGCTGCCGGACCCCCTCAAATGGGAGTTGGCGGCACCTGCTGTCGCCCTCCACAATTCCGGCATGAATGCAATGCTGCGCCCCATGGCACCCAGTTTCTCGGCCCAGGAGTTCCGCGTTGCGCTCGGGATGTTCGCCACCGGCGTCACGATCGTCACCGCGCTCGACCTGCACGGCAACCCGGTCGGCCTGACCGCCAATTCGTTCAATTCGGTGTCGCTGTCGCCGCCGCTGGTGCTGTGGAGCCTGTCGCGGCGCGCCGGGTCGATGCCGGCGTTCACGCGCGGCTCGCACTACGCGATCAACATCCTCGCGGCCGACCAGCGCCCGCTGGCCGAGCGTTTCGCGTCGAAGGACATCGACCGCTTCGCCGGGCTGCGCTTTCGCGAAGGGGTCGGCGGCGCGCCGGTGCTCGAAGGGGTCGCGGCGGTGTTCGAATGCTTCAACCGCAGCCAGTACGAAGAGGGCGACCACGTGATCTTCGTCGGCGAGGTCGAGCGCTGCGAGCGGCGCGAGGGCGCGCAGCCGTTGATCTACCACGGCGGGCGTTATTTCACCGAGCTGCCCCTCTAGTCTGCGTTGCGTCGCCGCGCGAACTCGGCGAACCACGCGACGCTCGCTGCATTCGCCATCGCATCGAGCTTGAACACCTGATCGGCCGGCGTGCCCATCAGCAGCTTCTTGACCGGCAGCTCCATCTTCTTGCCCGACAGCGTGCGCGGGATCGCCTCGACCTGGAAGATCTCGTTCGGCACATGCCGCGCCGACAGCGCGCTGCGGATCTCCTGCTTCAGCCGCGCGACCAGCGCAGCGTCGAGCAGCCGGCCTTCGCGCAGCACGACGAACAGCGGCATCCAGCTCTCGCGGCCCAGGTACTCCAGGTCGACGACCAGGCTGTCGAGCACCTCGGGCAGCGCCTCGACCGCCCGGTACAGCTCGGCCGTGCCCATGCGGATGCCGTGGCGGTTGATCGTCGCGTCGCTGCGGCCGTAGATCACCGCACCGCCGCGCGGCGTGATGCGCAGCCAGTCGCCATGGCGCCAGACACCGGGGTACATGTCGAAGTAGCTCTCGCGGTAGCGCCGCCCGTCCGCATCGCCCCAGAAGTACAGCGGCATCGACGGCATCGGCCGCGTGCACACCAGTTCGCCCACCTCGTCGACCAGCGCCTGGCCACGCCCGGTCGCCGGGTCGGGCTCGCTCCAGGCCTCGACCGCCGCGCCCAGGCAACGGCATTGCATCTCGCCCTCGACCACCGGCAGCGTCGGCAGCCCGGCCACGAAGGCGCCGGCGAAGTCGGTGCCGCCCGACAGCGAGGTCAGCCACATCGGCCGGTCGTCGACGCGCGGCAGGTGCTGCGCCGCCCAGCGGTACACGTCGGCCGACAGCGGCGAGCCAGTGCTGCCGAGCGCGCGCAGACGCGCCAGTCCCGGCAGGCGCGCCGGCTCGACGCCGGCCTTCATGCAGCTGGCGAAGAACGCCGCGCCGGCGCCGAAGAAGGTGCTGCCCGAATCGGCGACGAAACGCCACAGCGTGCTCCAGTCCGGCTGCCCGCTGCGCCCGGACGGGCTGCCGTCGTACAGGCAGATCGTCGTGCCGTTCAGCAGCCCGGCGATCTGGCAGTTCCACATGATCCAGCCGGTCGCGCTGTACCAGTGGAAGCGGTCGCCGCCGCCGGCGCTCGGGCCGAGGTCGTTGTGCAGCCCCATGAACTTCAGGTGCTCCAGCACGACGCCGCCGTGGCCGTGCACGATCGGCTTCGGCAGCCCGGTCGTGCCGCTCGAATAGACGATCCACAGCGGGTGGTCGAACGGCAGCGGGTCGGCCTGCAGCGGCGGGTCGTCGCACAGCAGCCCGTCGAAGTCGAGCCAACCGGCCGGCAGCGTACCGCCGAGGTTGCGCCACAGCAGCACCTGCTTCAGCGTCGGCAACTCGCCGACCAGCCCCTGCAGCAGCGCGAGCCGGTCGTGCGTGCTGCCGCCGTGCACATAGCCGTCGCAGCCGACCAGCAGCGTCGGCTCGATCTGGCGGAAGCGGTCGAGCACCGCGACCGGCCCCATGTCGGGCGAACAGACCGACCAGACCGCGCCGAGGCTCGCGGCCGCGAGGAAGGCCACCAGCGTCTGCGGCGTGTTCGGCATGAAGGCGCAGACGCGGTCGCCGCGCACCACGCCGAGCCGCCGGTAGTGCGCCGCCAGCGAGGCGACCTGCCGGCGCAGCTTCGGCCAGCTCCATTCGAGCAGGCTCGCACAGTCGCGCAGCCGCTCGTCCTGGAACACCACCGCCGGGTGGCCGGCCGCATGGGCCGCATCGGCATGGCGGAACACCTGCTGCGCGTAGTTCAGCTGCGCGCCGTCGAACCAGCGCGCGCCGGGCATGCGCCCGTCGGCCAGCACCTGCGTGAACGGGGTCGGCGACTGCAGGCCGTAGAAGTCCCAGATCGAGCGCCAGAACGCATCGAGCTCGGTGACCGACCAGCGCCACAGCGCGTCGTAGCCGGCGTGCGTCGTCGCGTCGAAGCGCAGCCCGCG
This sequence comes from Rhizobacter sp. SG703, assembly GCF_012275445.1. Classification (GTDB taxonomy): domain Bacteria; phylum Pseudomonadota; class Gammaproteobacteria; order Burkholderiales; family Burkholderiaceae_C; genus Rhizobacter. The sequence continues at coordinate 228,252 of NZ_JAAZQK010000010.1, forward strand.
CTCGCGGGCCAGCCAGTCGGTGTAGTGCAGGATCTGCGGACGCGGGACAGCCATGGTCGACCTCACGAGATTCCGATTCCGATGTACTGCCAGGTGTCGCGCATGAACGGATGCCGCAGGTGCCCGATCACGCGCCGCTGCAGCACGTCGCTGACGACGGTGTGCACATGCGCCTTGTACGGCATGTACGCCACCAGCATGTTCTTCGCCTCGCGCATCAGCGCGGCACGCTCCGGCCCGTCGGGCAGCACGTTCTGTCGCTCGAACAGCCGATCGTAGGCCGGCAGCGCGAAATGCGCGTCGTTCGATTCGTTCGCGTTCGGGCCATAGCCGATGCCGAGGAAGAAGCCGTCGTCGGGCGTGCCGGCCACCCAGCTGAAGCCCCACATCATCAGCTTGCCGGCGCGCCCCATCTTCAGCAGGTCGGGCCAGCTCGCGATGTCGAACTGGATGCGCAAGCCCACCGCCGTCATGCACTTGTGCCACAGTTCGTTGAACTGGCGCTGCCGCTGCTCCGGCCGCGACGCGAGCCGCAGCACCAGCGGCCGGCCGTCGGGCAGCTCGCGCCAGCCGTCGCCGTCGCGGTCGACGTACCCGTAGAGGTCGAGCAGCGCCATCGCGCGCGCAATGCTGGTCTCGCTCATCGTGCTGCGGTAGTCCTCCTCGTAGCCGGAGGTGAAGGGCGCGACCACCGACTGCGCCGGGATGCCCTGGCCGTGGCGCAACTCCTCCAGGTCCTGCCGGTTGTCGTAGGCCAGGCAGATCGCGCGGCGCAGCGCCACCTTCCCGGGGGCGTTGCCGCCGACCACCGGGTCGTCCATGTTGAAGTAGGTCACCGCCATGTCGGCCTTCGCGCTGCGCTGCAGCCGCACGCCGTGGCGCGCGAGGTGCGGCGCGATGCGGTTGCCCGGCGCGGCGATCGGCGTGAACTCCACCGGCAGCTCCAGCACGTCGAGCGCGCCGTTGACGAACGCAAGCCAGCGCGGCTGCGACTCGGTGATCACGCTGACCTCGATGCGCTCGGCCAGCGGCAGGCGCCGGCCGGCCAGCTCGCGCGCGACCTGCTGCGCCTGCGCATCGTCGGGCGCCGGCTCGGCCTCGAAGTGCTGTACGCGGAAACGCGGGTTGCGCACCAGCTCGATGCGCGACGCGCGGCGCCAGGCCGCCAGCATGAACGGGCCGGTGCCCACCGGGTGCGCGGCGATCTCGGCGCCGTAGTGGTCGACCACCTCGCGCGCGACCGCGCCGACCAGCGCCCCCTGCGCGAACCAGTGGTGGAAGCGCGGGCTCGGCTCGGCCAGCCGGATGCGGAAGGTGTAGCGGTCGAGCGCGCGGATGCCGTCGACCTCGCGGTCGTAGTCGAACGGCTTGCCGCTGCGGCGGGCCTGCGCGCGCAGCTCGCTCAGGTCGCGCAGCTTCGCGTTCTCGAACACGTAGAGGTTCTCGCAGTTCAGCCGCGGGTCGTAGTAGCGCTTGACGCTGTAGACGTAGTCCTGCGCGACCAGCTCGCGCGGCGCGCCGCCGAAGACCGGGTCGTCGGCGAAGAAGATGCCGGGACGCAGGCGGAACGTGAAGGTCCTGAAGTCGTCGCCGATCTCCGGCAGCGCCGCGGTGTTCGGGCGCAGCTTCACCGGGCGCGCGAGGTAGTCGTAGCGCAGCGGCGGCTCGAAGATCGCGGACGCCACCTGCGCCGAGTTGACGTCCGAGATCTGGCACGGGTCGAAGCCGGTCTCGGCAGCGTCGAAGGCCAGGCGCAGCGTGGTGTCGGCCGCGCCCGCGCTGCCCGGTGCCGTGCACGACAGCGCCGCCGACGCGGCGATCCAGGCGCGGCGGGTCAGCTCCATGCCTGCCGCGCCGTGCCGCTCAATGCCCGACCCGGCGACTCTCGTCGATGTCGAGGTACTGCCAGAAACGGCTGACGAAGACCGGCCGCCGGTAGCCGATCACCCACGGCTGCGCCAGGTCGGTGATGATGCGGTGCACGTTGTACTTGTGCGGCGCGAGCGCCGTCGCGATGCGGTTCGCCTCGTCGAGCAGCGCGAGCCGCTCGGGGCCGTCGCCGATGCGCTGCATGCGCTCGTAGATCGCGTCGAAGCGCTCGTTCTTGAAGCGCCCGAGGTTCTGGCCGCCCGATGCCGGGCCGTACAGCAGCTGCAGCGCGTCCTGCACATCGGGCGTCGACGCGGTGTAGCCGAGCTGCCACACCATCAGCTGCCCGGCGCGGGCCGCCTTCAGGTTCTCCGGCCACTGCGCGGGCTTGATCTCGATGCGCACGCCGATCGCATCCATGTTCTTCTTCCACAGCTCATCGAACTGGCGCGACAGGCTGTCGGGCAAGGTGGCATAGCGGATCAGCAGCGGGCTGCCGTCGGGCATCTCGCGCCAGCCGTCGCCGTTGCGGTCGACATAGCCGTACATGTCGAGCAGCGCCTTCGCGCGGCCGACGTCGTAGTCGCTGTTCTCGGTCTTGTAGTTCGGGTCGTAGCCGAAGGTGCCGGGCGCCACCATGGTCTGCGCCGGGATCGCCTGGCCGCGGCGCACGCCGTTGATCTCGCGCTTGACGTCGGTGGCCAGCCGGATCGCGCGGCGCAGCGCGACCTTGTCGGCCGTGTAGCCGCCGACCGTCGGGTCTTCCATGTTGAAGTAATAGAGCGTGCGGTCAGGGTTGACGAAGCGCTCCATCTGGAGGCCGCGCTTCGCCAGGTTCGGCGCCAGCTTGCCGTTCGGCACCGCCTGGTTCGCAAACTCCAGCGGCACCGTGACGAGGTCGATCTCGCGGTTCAGGAAGGCCAGCCAGCGGGGCTGGCTCTCCTCGATGATCGCGATCTCGACGCGGTCGATCATCGGCAGGCGGCGGCCCTTGAAGCGCTGCAGCAGCGCCTGGCCTTCGGCATCGTCGGCATTCGGCTCGGCGTCGTAGAAGGCCTCGTGGAAGCCGGGGTTGCGCTCCAGCACGATCTGCGAGCTGCGCCGCCACGTGCCGAGCTTGAACGGCCCGGTGCCCACCGGGTGCTCCATCGTCTTGTCGCCGTACAGCTCGATGACCTCGCGCGCGACCGCGCCGTACAGGCTGCTGTCGGCCAGCGTGAACAGCAGCCGCGGGCGCGGGGTGTCCAGCTTGATCTGCAGCGTGTAGCGGTCGAGCGCCTTCAGGCCCTCGACCGGCTTGTCGTAGTCGAACGGCGCCTTCTTCGCGAGCGCCTGCTCGCGCAGCTCTTCCAGCCCGATGAAGCCCTGGTCCTTCATGTCGGAGTAGGCCGGGCTCTGGTTGGCCGGGTCGAAGAAGCGCTTGATCGAGAACACGAAATCCTGCGCGACCAGCTCGCGGCGCTGGCCCTTGAACGCCGGGTCGTCCTGGAAGTAGACGCCGGGGCGGATGCGGAAGGTGTAGGTCCGGAAGTCGTCCGACACCTCCGGCATCGCGGCCGCCGCCTCGGGCCGCAGCTTGAACGGGCGGGCCAGGTAGTCGTAGCGGACCAGCGCCTCGAACAGGTGCGTCGTGACGTAGCGCGAGTACAGGTCGCTGATCTTCACCGGGTCGAAGCCGGTCTCGGCGGCGACGAAGGCCCAGCGGAAGGTCTTCGCGACCGGCGCGCCGGCGGCGGGCGACGACGCGGCCGGCTGCGCCTGGGCGCCGCCCGCGAGGGACAGCAGCAGCGCGGCGCCGGCGGCGAGGAATCGGTGTCGTGGGGGCATCATGGAGCGGCAGGTCATGGCGAAGTGCGCGCGGCTTCGAGCGCGGTGTCGATGTCGAGGAATTTCCAGAACTCGCGGATGAACGGATTGCGCCGGTAGCCGATCACCCACGGCTGCATCAGGTCGGTCGCGATGCGGTGCGCGCTGATCTTGTACGGCAGGTAGGCCACCATCAGCTTGCTCGCTTCGCGCAGCACCGCTTCGCGCTCCGGCCCGTCGGGCAGGCGGCCCTGCTTCTCGAACAGCAGGTTGAAGGCCGGCAGGTCGAAGCGCGAATGGTTGGCGCCACCCTTGTTGGGGCCGTAGGCGAGCGCGAGGAAGGTGTCGGCGTCCGGCGTCGTCGCGCTCCACGCCACGCCCCACATCATCAGCTTGCCCGCCCGCGAGGCCTTCAGGTTCTCCGGCCATTTCGCGGCCTTGAACACCATGCGGATGCCGACCGCGCGCATGCTCTTGTCCCACAGCTCGACGAGTTGCCGGCTCAGCTGGTCGGGCTGCGTCGCGTACTCGATGACGAGCGGGCTGCCGTCGGGCAACTCGCGCCAGCCGTCGCCGTCGCGGTCGACATACCCGTAGGTGTCCAGCAGCGCGCGCGCCCGGTCGGGGTCGTAGTCGCTCATCTCGGTCTTCACGGTCGGGTCGTAGCCGTACACCGCCGGCGCGATCGCGGTCTGCGCCGGCACCGCCTGGTTCTTGCGCGCCAGCTGCAGCTCGGCCGGCGTGTTGTAGGCCAGCGAGATTGCCCGCCGCAGCGCGACCTTCTCGGGCGTGTAGCCGCCGACCACCGGGTTCTCGTGGTTGAAGAAGCCCGCGATCACCGCATCGACCAGCGGCGCCTGTTCCATCTGGATGCCGCGCTTCGCGAGGTTCGGCGCGAGCCGGTTGCGCGGGATCGCGATGCCCGAGAACTCGGCCGGCAGGCGGTCCAGGAAATCGTTCTGGCCGTTCAGGAAGCTCAGCCAGCGCGGCTGCGCCTCTTCGATGATCGAGATCTCGACGCGGTCGAGCATCGGGATGCGCTTGCCCTTCATCGAGCGGGCGATGGCCTGCGAGCGCGGATCGTCGGCCGGTGCTTCCTCGTCGTAGAACTGCTCGCGGTAGCCGGGGTTGCGCTCCAGCACGATCAGCGAACTGCGGCGCCAGTCGGCGAGCCGGAACGGCCCGGTGCCGACCGGGTGCGCCATGATCTTGTCGCCGTAGAACTCGACCGCCTCGCGCGCCACCGCGCCGAAGGCGCCGGCGTCGGTCAGGATCTGCTGGTGGAAGCGCGGCGACGGCTCGGCCAGCTTGATCTGGAAGGTGTAGCGGTCGAGCGCGCGCAGGCCGTCGACCTCGCGGTCGTACGGGAACGGCTGCTTCGACGCCAGCACCTGCCGGCGCAGTTCCGACAGGCCGAGCAGCTTCGCGTTCTCCAGCAGGTACAGGTTCGGGCTTTTCCACTGCGGGTCGTAGTGGCGCTTCAGCGTGTAGACGTAGTCCTGCGCGACCAGCTCGCGGCGCTGGCCCTTGAAGGCCGGGTCGTCCTGGAAGTAGGTGCCGGGCTTCAGGCGGAACGTGAAGGTCTTGAAGTCGGCCGAGATCTCGGGCATCGCCGCCGCGGTGTTCGGCTTCATGCGGATCGGGCGCGCGAGGAAGTCGAAGGTCAGCGGCGTCTCGAAGATGCCGGCGGTGACGGTGCGCGAATAGAGGTCGCTGAGCTGCACCGGGTCGAAGCCGGTTTCGGCGACCGGGAAGGCATAGCGCAGCACCTTCAGCGGGGCCGCAGGCTGGGCGGCAGGCGCCGGCCCGGCAAGCGCCGGCAGCGCGGCCGCCATCAGCACGAGGAAGGCGAGCAGCCCGGCTGCACCGCGTCGGATCATGGTCACGAACTCCTGGTGGGAGGGCACGCTGCCGGCGCTCGTGGCGCGGCGGCATGCCGAAGGCGCGAAGTCTAGGGCCTGCCCGGGGCGCTCGGCCTCCGGGCTTGCCCCGGCCCGTGCGCGGGAACTTTCGGGACCGGCATGCAAGTTGCGTGCGCTGCCGGTTCCTGAGGGCAAACGTGGGGCGGGGGCTGTCGGGCCGGGCCTTAGACTCGCGCCTGCCCAGATTCCGGCAACCGCGCCTCCCGACCCGGGCCGGCGGGGCGTGCCGGTCCTCTTTCTCGACCCGAGACGCTCACGACGATATGGCGGCCTACCTGATACGGCGCCTGTGGCAAATGATCCCGACCTTGATCGGGGTGGTGCTGCTGGTGTTCTTCCTCTTCAAGTACTTCGGCGGCGACCCGGCCGAAATCCTCGGCGGCCTGAACGCCACCCCGCAGCAGATCGACGCGATCCGCGAGCAGCTCGGGCTGAACAAGCCGGTGTGGCAGCAGCTGCTGATCTACTTCCGCAGCATCGCGACGCTGGACTGGGGCCACAGCTGGGCCACCCAGGAAGCGGTGAGCAGCATCTTCGCGACCCGCGCGCCGGCCACGCTGACGGTGATGCTGCCGATCCTCGCGCTCGACACGCTGCTCGCGCTGCCGATCGCGATGTGGGTGGCCTACCGCCGCGGCTCGCTGGCCGACCGCAGCATCATGGTGATCTCGACCGTCGCGCTGTCGATCTCGTTCCTGGTCTACATCATCGTCGGCCAGTACGTGTTCGGCTTCCAGCTCGGCTGGTTCCCGGTGCAGGGCTGGAGCGACAGCACCTGGACCAACCTCGCGGTCTTCGTGCCGCTGCCGGTGCTGCTGGCGCTGCTGGTGGGCCTGGCGCCGCAGACGCGGCTGTACCGCACCTTCTTCCTCGACGAGCTCGGCCACGACTACGTGCGCACCGCGCGCGCGAAGGGCATGACCGAGCGCACGGTGCTGTTCAAGCACGTGCTGCGCAACGCGATGATCCCGATCGTCACCAACATCGCGCTGGCGCTGCCCGGCGTGTTCGTCGGCTCGTTCCTGATCGAGGTGTTCTTCTCGATCCCGGGGCTTGGCCGCGAGATCATCCTCGCGGTGAACCGCAGCGACTACCCGGTGATCCAGGCGGTCACCGTCTACCTGGCGATGCTGACGATGCTGGTGAACCTGGGTGCGGACATCCTCTACAAGCTGATCGACCCGCGGGTGGTCCTCAAATGAGCGCCGTGCTTTCTCCTGCAGCAGTGCCTGCGCGGCAATCCTTGGGCGTCTGGCACGCCGCGTGGAAGCGGCTGCGCGCCGACCGCGTCGGCATGGTGGCGATGGTGGTGGTGGCCGCGTTCGCGCTGCTGGTGCTGCTGGGTTCGGTCGGCCTGCTGGCGCGCGGCTGGCAGAAGGAGGTCGGCGTGCCGAACGCACCGCCGACGTTCATGGGCCCGGCCCCGGCCGCCGAGCAGAGCGCGATTCCGGTGCCGAAGGGCCCGAACGTCGACCTGTCGGCGGTGGACCCGCTGGCGCCGCGCTACAAGGAATGGGACGAGCGCGCCGCCAAGTTCAAGACCGAGGACAGCGTGAAGCGCGAGACGCTGCCGTTCGGCGGCGACCGCATCGGGCGCGACGTGCTGACCAAGGCGCTGAAGGGCACGCAGACCTCGGTGTTCGTCGGGTTGCTGGCGGCCATCGCGGCCAGCGTGATCGGCACGCTGCTCGGCGCGCTGGCCGGCTTCTTCGGCGGCAGGGTCGGCGACTTCCTCGAGTGGCTGTACAGCGTGTTCACGTCGATCCCCGACATCCTGCTGATCCTGTCGTTCGCGGTGATCTTCGGGCGCGGCATTTCCAGCGTGGCGATCATCCTCGCGCTGGTCGGCTGGACCGGCATGTACCGCCAGGTGCGCGCCGAGTTCCTGAAGCATTCGGTGCGCGAGTACGTGCGCTCGGCCGAGGCGATCGGTGCATCGGCGGCGTCGCGCATGTTCCGCCACATCCTGCCGAACATCAGCCACGTGATCCTGGTGCGCATGTCGCTGCTGGTGGTCGGCTTCATCAAGTTCGAGGTGATCCTGTCGTACCTCGGTCTCGGCGTCGGCGTCGACGACGTGTCGTGGGGCACGATGCTGGCCGAGGCGCAGAGCGAGCTGATCCTCGGCTACTGGTGGCAGCTGGTGGCGGCGACCGCGTTCATGGCGGTGTTCGTGACGGCGTTCTCGCTGTTTGCCGATGCGCTGCGCGATGCGCTGGATCCGAAGCTGCGGGGACTGGAATGAGCTTGTTGACGATCAAGGACCTGCGCGTGTCGTTCCGCGTGGGCAACGACGGGGGCGTGGTGCAGCGCACGCAGGCGGTGGGCCGCGACATCGACGGAAAGCCGGTCGGCGTCAGCTTCGACGTGCCGGAGAACACCACGGTGGCGCTGGTCGGCGAATCGGGCTCGGGCAAGAGCGTGACCGCGATGTCGATCCTGAACCTGCTGCCGAGCAATGCCGAGCGGCAGGGTGCGATCAGCTTCCAGGGCCGCGACCTGCTGGCCGCGACGCTGCCCGAGCTGCAGGCGCTGCGCGGCAAGGACATCGCCTGCGTGTTCCAGGACCCGATGAGCTCGCTGAACCCGGTGTTCACCGTCGGGCAGCAGATGGTGGAACCGCTGGTGCGCCACCTGGGCATGACGCGCAGGCAGGCGCTGGCGCGCGCCGAGGCCTTGCTGGTCGAGGTGGGGCTGCCGGAGCCGAAGCGGCGGCTCAGTGCGTACCCGCACGAGCTGTCGGGCGGGCAGCAGCAGCGCGTGATGATCGCGATGGCGCTGTCATGCGAGCCGAAGCTCTTGATCGCCGACGAGCCGACGACCGCGCTCGACGTGACCATCCAGCGGCAGATCCTGGAGCTGCTCGCGAAGCTGAAGACGCAGCACCGCATGAGCATGCTGTTCATCACGCACGACCTGGGCGTGGTCGGCGAGATTGCCGACCAGGTGGTGGTGATGCGCCAGGGCACGGTGCGCGAGCACGGCCCGGTGGCGCAGATCTTCAGCGCGCCGCACGACGCGTACACGAAGGCGCTGCTGGCCTGCCGTCCGACGCTGGACCAGCGCGGCGCGCGGCTGATGGTGATCGACGACCACATCGCCGGGCGCGCGGCGGCCGCACCGCCGGCACCGAAGGATGCGCTGGCGCCGATCGTGATCGACGCCAGCAACCTGACGAAGAGCTTCTGGCTGCGCAGCGGCGTGTTCGGCCGCAAGGAATTCCGCGCGGTGAAGGGTGCGAGCTTCACGCTGCGGCGCGGGCACACGCTGGGCGTGGTCGGCGAATCCGGCTCGGGCAAGACCACGATGGGGCTGACGCTGCTGCGCCTGCACGAGGTGAACGGCGGGCCGGTCGGCGGCAAGGTGATGTTCGACGGCCAGGACCTGCTGGCGCTGAGCCGGCGCGAGCTGCTGCCGATGCGCCGGCGCATCCAGGTGGTGTTCCAGAACCCGTATGCGTCGCTGAACCCGCGCTTCACGATCGGCCAGACGCTGACCGAGCCGATGGCGATCCACGGCATCGGCGGCGACACCGCGGCGCGCGAGCAGCGGGCGCGGGCGCTGCTGACGAAGGTGGGGCTGGACGACAGCGCGATGCACAAGTACCCGCACGAGTTCTCGGGCGGGCAGCGTCAGCGCGTCGCGATCGCGCGCTGCCTGACGCTGGACCCGGAGGTGCTGGTGCTCGACGAGGCGGTGAGTGCACTCGACGTGTCGGTGCAGGCGCAGGTGCTGAACCTGCTGAAGGACCTGCAGGACGAGCTGGGGCTGGCCTACATCTTCATCAGCCACGACCTGGCGGTGGTGCGCTTCATGGCCGACGAGGTGCTGGTGATGAAGGACGGCGAGGTGGTCGAGCAGGCGAGCGTCGCGCAGATATTGGAGCAGCCGCAGCAGGAGTACACGAAGCGCTTGCTGGGGGCGATTCCGCGGGGGTATCGGGAGGGCGCCGCGCTGCAGGGCTGAGCTTGTCCTTGCACGCCGCAAGCTTCATCGCCCTTCCAGCGCGGCCTCCCGCCGCTTCACCCGCGCCAGCGGCAAGCCCACCCGCACCCGCGTCCCGCGGCCCGGCTCGCTCTCGACGTGCATCGCCGCGCCCATGCGCTGCAGCAATTGCTGCGTGATCACCAGGCCGAGTCCGCTGCCCGGCACCTGCGAGTTCTCCGCGCCCAATCGGTTGAACGGCTGGTACAACTGCGCGAGCTTGCCGGCTTCGATGCCGACGCCGTCGTCATGCACCGTCACCACCGCCTGCGTGCCGTCCTTCTCGCACTGCACCCAGGCCCGGCCGCCCGCGCGGTTGTACTTGACCGCGTTCGACAGCAGGTTCGTGAACACCTGCTCCAGCCGCCGTGGGTCGGCGTGCACCGCGAGCGCCTGCACGCCGTCGATCGACAGCGTGACGCGCATCGACGACGCGAGCGGCTCCACCTGCCGCAGGCTCGCGCCGAGCACCGCCGCGAGCGGGATGTCGCGGCTCGACAACGCGAGCGCGCCGTCCTCGATGCTGGTCAGGTCGAGCAGCTCGTTGATCAGCTCCAGCAGGTGCTGGCCGCTGTCGAGCACATGCTGCAGCCTCTCGGCCTGCCGCCGCGTCAGCGGTTCGCGGCCATCGGTCTGCAGCAGCTGCGCGAAGCCCAGCACCGCGTTCAGCGGCGTGCGCAGCTCATGGCTGACGCGTGACAGGAACTGCGTCTTGGCCTGGTTCGCGCGTTCGGCGGCCTGCTTGTCCAGGCGGAGCTGCTCGGCCTCGACGTCGTCGCTCACATCCCACAGCAGGCCGACCACGCGTCGGCCGCTGGCCTGTTCGCGACGCCGCGCATTCATCTCGAGGTGGCGCACGCTGCCGTCGGGCAGCCGCACGCGGTAGCGCAACGCGACCAGTTCGTCGGCCTGCGCCGCCCGTGCCAGCGCGGCGCGCAACGCCGGCACATCCTCGGGGTCGATCCGTTCGCCCGACAGCTGTGCACCGTCGCGCGGGCCCGACGCGTCGGCCAGCCCGTGGTGCGCCGCCGCGCGCGCATCGAGCTGCACCCGGTCGTGGTCGACGTCCCAGTCGAAGACGCCGATGTGCGCGCCCTCGGCCGCCGTCGCGAGCCGCTCGTTGCTCTCGCGCAGCGCCTGCTCGGCGCGCCGCTGGGCCTGGTGCATGCGCATCGTCAGCCACACGCCGACGCCGGCCAGCAAAGCGCCGAGCACCAGCGTCGCGGTGGTCACCAGCCGCCGCGTGATGCGCGATGCCTCGCCCAGCGAGTCCGAGAAGCGCATGCCGAGTTCGGTCAGCCGCTCGCTCAGCGGCGCGATCCGCCCCACCAGCAGGCGCAGCTCCGGCGAGTCGGTGTCGCCGGCCTGGAGGCGAGCATGCACGTTGCGCCCCAGCGCGCTCAGCTCGTCGATCTGCGCATCGCCTTCGACCCAGGTGCGGATCGCGTCCGCCATGAAGCCGACGTGGCGGAAACGGCGGTACAGGCGGGCCATCGCGTCGATGTCGTCGGGATGGTTGCCGCCCTGCAGGAAGCCCCGACGCACCACCGCCATGTCGGGCACCGGCTTGTCGAGTTCGAGCCGCGCGAGCCGGTCGCCCTGCGACACCGCGAGCGCCGCCAGGTGGCGCTGGTAGTCGGCCTCGGCGTGCGATTCGGTGTAGCGGAACAGGTGGTAGATCGCGTCCTTCTGGCCCTTCGACCAGTGGCTCTCGCCGCCGACATAGGCACGGGCGGCCGACAGCGTGTCGGCGCTGAAGGCGCTCAGCCCGGCCAGCAGCGCGACCACGACCAGCCACAGGCTGACCACCAGCCAGCGAATGCGCGATCCGTCGTCGGGCCTGGCCATCGATCGGTTCCTCTCCCTCGGTCGGTGCCTCATCGCCTCGGCGTGCACCGCCACGCGGTGTACCACGGCCTCGCAACACCTGTCGACGGGGACTTGACACTTCGCACGACCGTGCTAAATTTGCGCAATGGAAACCAAGACGGAGCGCAGCGGGTTGACCCTCGCGGCCATCCTCGACACCGCGCTCGGCATGGCCGCCTCCGACGGGCTCGACAGCCTGACGATCGGCGAGGTCGCCAAGCGCCTCGGGCTGTCGAAGAGCGGCGTGTTCTCGCGCGTCGGTTCGCGCGAGGCGCTGCAGATCGCGGTGATCGACGAATACGACCGCCGCTTCCTGCAAGACGTCTTCGTGCCGGCAATGCGCGAGCCGCGCGGCCTGCCGCGCCTGAACGCGATCATGCGGCTGTGGCTGCAGCGTGCCCGCGATGTCGAGATCCGCACCGGCTGCCTGTACTGCGCCGGCGCCTTCGAGTTCGACGACCGCCAAGGCCCGCTGCGCGACCTGCTGCTCGACCACGTGATGCGCTGGCGCAGTGCGCTCAAGCGCACCGTGATCCAGGCCATCGACGCCCGCCACCTGCGCGCCGACACCGACGTCGACCAGCTCGTCTTCGAGATGGACGGGCTGTTCGTCGCGCTGATGCGCGAAGCCCGCTTCCTGCGCGATCCGCGCGCCGCCGACCGCTGCTGGTCGGCGTACGAACGCATCATCCGTTCCCTGCAGGCCTGACATGCCCGCCTCTGCCACCACGTTCGCCCCGTCTCGTCGACACATTTCGCACGCACGTGCGAAATCAAGGAGATTGCCATGCTGATGCTTGTCCTGTCCGCCCTGGTCGTCGCCGTGCTGCTGCGCGGCGCGCTGTCGTTGTGGCGCGTGGTTGCCGCGGTGCCGCGCAGCAACGCCGATTTCGGCTGCTTCTGATGAGCACGCCCAACCCGGCCACCGCCTTCTACGCCGCCAGCCGCAGCGCCCGCTGGCTCGGCAGTGCGCTGCGCGGTCTGCAGTCGCTGTCGCCCGGGCTCGGCACGCGGCTCGCGCTGCGGCTGTTCTTCACGCCGCTGCCGTTGAAGCTCGCAGCGCGGCGGCGGGCCGTGCCGGCCGGCTGGCAGCTGTCGCACTGGCCGTTCGAGCACGGCACGGTGGCGGTGTACCGCCGGGCCGACCTGCCCGCCCGTCCTGGCGAAGAGCGGCCCACCGTGCTGCTGGTGCACGGCTGGGCCGGCGACGCCTTGCAGATGCAGCCGCTCGGCGACGCGCTGGCGGCGGCCGGCTTCGCGCCGGTGCTGCTGGATTTCCCGGCGCACGGCCGCAGCGCCGCGTGGCGTTCGACGCTGCCGCAGTTCGCACGCGCGCTGTGGGCGGCGTCGGCCCGGCTCGGCCCGCTGCACGCGGTGGTCGCGCATTCGCTCGGCGCGCTGGCGGCCAGCCACGCCGCCGCCAGCGGCCTGCCGGTGAAACGGCTGGCGCTGGTCGCGCCGTCGCCGCCGCCGGGGCTCTTCCTGGACTGGTTCAGCGGCAGCTTCGGCTTGGGCGCCGGACTGGCCGGGCGCATGCGCACCGCGATCGAGCGCCGCGAGGGCGTGCCGTTGCAGCAGTTCGAGCCGGCTTGGCTGGGCGCGCGGCTGGACCAGCCGACACTGCTGCTGCACGACGAGGGCGACCGCGTCGCCCCACTGGCCGGCAGCCAGGCGTTGCAGCAGGCCCTGCCCGACGCCCGGCTGGCGACGACCCGCGGCCTGGGCCATCGGCGGGTGCTGTCGGATGCTGAAAGCATCGCGGCCGTCGTCGAGCACGTGCGTGCCAAATAGACGAGTGGTGCGCAACGGCCCCTGAGCGGTCGTTGCCGAGCCCTGTAACCGTGGTTGGAAACCGCCGTTGAAATAAGTGCGGCCGATCGACAAATCCGGTCAAGTCTGTAACGGCGACCTTACCGTCTGGCCACAATTCGGCTGGCGCAGCGTTCGTCGCGCGGCATTTTTGGTCCGAAGGCGCGTCGCAAGACCCGAAACCGGGTTGGCATGGAAGCTGCGCTTGAGTGCGCACAGACTGCCAGTCCGGTGACTCTCCCGCTACACGCCGGCAGCAGCTCCAACACAAGGACGTCGTTGCCATGCCGCTGTTCCATCGTCGTACACCTTCATCCCGCCGGGCCCGCCCGGCGACCCCGAGCTGCCGCGGTGGCGCCTCGTCGCTGCTGCGCCTGGCCCAGCCGGCGGCCGGTCACGGCGGCGGCAACGTGCGGCACTGGCTGGCACGCGCGGCCAACGTGCTGTCGCCGGCCGCGGCCGAGATGGTCACCGTGCGCCCGAGCGAATTCGCCCCCAGCCAGTGGCTGGTCGGTCACTGAAGGGGGCTGGCCATGGCTCCGCGCACCGAACACCTGATGGTCCGCCCGACGACGACGCCGAGCGTGACGCGCATCACACCGCAGGCCGGCAACAGCACCGACCGCTCGTTCAAGGTCCTGCAGTCCAGAAGCGCTCCGGCGCAGCTGTCGTTGTTTCCGCCGCCCGGCAGCGTCCGCGCCGCGCGTTGATTTCTCGACGTATGTGACGTCCAAGGGGGAACGGGCAAGCCGGGGTGGATGAGAGCGAGCCCCCGGCACCTGTCCCGTTTCCCCTCTTTTTTTCACATTCGTCCCGCGTTCCTCCGCCACCCGGGCGGTGCCGACCATCGGTGCCGGCCCGGGTGACTCGCTTCTGCCGCGCTCCTACACTGCGTCGCGCACCGCCCCGGGTGCGCATGACCAGAAGAACCGAGGAGCCAAGCGATGTCCCTTCCCACCTGGCGCGTCAGAAGTGCCCAACCCGGCGTGGTCGTCGCGCCCGATGAGCGCCTGCCCTGGCCGCAGACCTTCGCGATGGGCGTGCAGCACGTGATCGCGATGTTCGGCGCCACCGTGCTGGCGCCGCTGCTGATGGGGTTCGACCCGAACGTCGCGATCCTGATGAGCGGCATCGGCACGCTGATCTTCTTCGTCGTCGTCGGCGGCAAGGTGCCGAGCTACCTCGGCTCGAGCTTCGCCTTCATCGGCGTCGTGATCGCCGCCAGCGGCTACGGCGGCCATGGGCCGAATGCCCACCTCGGCGCGGCGCTCGGCGGCATCGTCGCCTGCGGCGCCGTCGTGCTGCTGATCGGGCTGGCGGTGACGGCCGCCGGCACCGCGTGGATCGAATCGCTGATGCCGCCGGTCGTCACCGGCGCGGTGGTCGCGGTGATCGGCCTGAACCTGGCCGGCGTGCCGATCAAGAACATGGCGCCGACGCCGTTCGACGCCTGGATGCAGGCCGTCACGTTCCTGAGCGTCGGGCTGGTCGCGGTGTACACGCGCGGCATGACGCAGCGCCTGCTGATCCTGGTCGGCCTGCTGGTCGCGAGCGTCGTCTACGCGCTGCTGGCCAACGGCCTCGGGCTGGGCAAGCCGCTCGACCTGTCGGGCGTCGCCGCGGCCGCCTGGTTCGGGCTGCCCGGCTTCGCGGCGCCGGTGTTCCAGGCCGACGCGATGCTGCTGATCGCGCCGGTCGCGGTGATCCTGGCGGCCGAGAACCTCGGCCACCTGAAGGCGGTCGGCGCGATGACCGGCAAGCCGCTCGACGCGCTGATGGGCCGCGCCTTCATCGGCGACGGCCTCGCGACGATGGTCAGCGGCGCGAGCGGCGGCACCGGCGTGACGACCTATGCCGAGAACATCGGCGTGATGGCCGCGACCAGGATCTACTCCACCGCGATGTTCGTGGTGGCCGCGTTGATCGCGATCGTGCTCGGCTTCAGCCCGAAGTTCGGCGCGCTGATCCAGGCCATCCCGCTGGCGGTGATGGGTGGCGTCAGCATCGTGGTGTTCGGGCTGATCGCGGTGGCCGGCGCCAAGATCTGGGTCGACAACCGGGTCGACTTCGGCGACAACACCAACTTGATCGTCGCCGCGGTCACGCTGATCCTCGGCACCGGCGACTACACGCTGAGGTTCGGCGGCCTGACGCTCGGCGGCATCGGCACCGCGACCTTCGGCGCGATCGCGCTGCACGCGCTGCTGCGGCGCCGGCCCGGCCGTTGAGCGGCCGGCGCGCCCGTCGGTGCATGCGACGATGGTGCGCGGCCAGTCGGCGTGAGATGCTGCCGCAGCGGTCGTGCCTCAGGTCCGCCCCTTGCTGGTCGATATCCACCGATGCGTCCGATTTCGCGTGTTCCCGCGGCACTTCCTGTGCGCCCCACTCGCCCAAGCCTGCGCCTGAGCTGGGTGCTGCTGGCCGCATTGGCGTGCGGCGGCGTACGCGCCGCGCCGGCCTCGGGAGCGGCCTCCGCATCGCCGTCGATGGCCGCATCGGCCGCCGCATCCGACACCGGCGTGGCCGCCGAGCTGGCCGATTTCGAATCGACCGGCCGCGCCCATCCATCCGACACCGCGGCCGCGCTGCGCACGCGCGTCGGCACGCTCGCGGCCGGCAGCGCCGACTGGATCGACGCGTTGACGCTGCAGGGCCTGATGCACACCGAGGCGTCGGAGTTCGAGGCCGCGTCCGATTGCGCCCGCCGGTTGCGCGAGCAGTCGACGCCCGCCACCGAGGCCGCGGCGCGGCTGATCCAGGCCAGCATGATGCTGAAAAGCGGTGATGCGCGCGAGGCCGACAAGCTGCTGACCGCCGCCGCCGCGCAGTTGCCCGCGGCGACACCGGCCACCAGCCGGCTGCGCTTCCTGGCCGCGCATTCGAAGGCCCTGCAGCGCGCCGGCAAGCTCGACGACGCGGTGCGGCTGCACCTGCGGGAGATCGACCTCGCCGACCACCTCGGCATCGCCTGGCGCCGTGCCGAGGCCCGCACGCGTGCCGCCTACTCGCTCTACAAGGCGCAGCAGCCGGAGCGGGCGCGCAGCACCAATGCCGAGGCGCTGGCGATCGCGACCGCAGCCGACGACAAGATCTCGCTGGCCCGGGTGCACAACATCCAGGGCATCCTGCTCGACGGACCGGGCGAGGTCGCGGCCGAGCTGCATTCGATGCAGTCGGCGATCAACTACGCCCACGAGGCCGGCGCCAAGCTCGACGAAGCGCTGCTGCTGGCCAACATGTCGGACTTCTTCCTGCAGCGCGGCGACTATCGCACCGCACTGCGCCGCGCGCAGGAGGCGCTGCCGCTGACGCGCGAGGTGCGCGACACCAGCAGCGAGATCATCGCGCTGTGGAACATGGGGCTGGCCCACATCGGGCTGGGCGAGGTGGCCGAAGGCAAGCGGCACGTCGGGCTCGCGCTGTCGATGGCCGAGCACCGCGGCGACGCGCCGCTGGTGTCCGACGTGCTGCTGGAGTTCGGCACCGCGCTCGAGAAGGCCGGCGACGCGGCCGGCGCGGTGCAGGCGCTGCACCGGCACCGCTCGATCGCCGACAAGCTGGTGCAGCGCGACCAGCAGAAGGCCATCCTCGAGCTGCAGGAGCAGTTCGACAGCGACCGCCGCACCCGCGCGCTCGCGCTGCTGAACAGCGACAACGCGATCAAGGGCTCGCAGCTGCAGCGCCGCGACCTGCAACAGCGGCTGTGGTGGCTGCTGGCGGCGACCTTCGTGCTGTCGTTCGCGGTGGTGCTGCTGATGATGCGCCGCGTGCGCCGCACCAACCAGGCGCTGGCGCACAGCAACGCGCAGCTGAAGGTGCAGAGCGAGCGCGACCCGCTCACCGGCCTGGCGAACCGGCGCTATTTCCAGGCGGCGATGAAGCGGATGTCGGTCGACGGCCAGCTGGCCGGCACGGTGTACCTGCTCGACATCGACCACTTCAAGCGCATCAACGACGAGCACGGCCATGCGGCCGGCGATGCGGTGCTGGTCGCGATGGCGCAGCGGCTGGCCGATGCGCTGCGCGAGCCCGACCTGGTGGTGCGCTGGGGCGGCGAGGAGTTCCTGGTGGTGGTGCAGTCGCTGTCGCGCGAGCAGGTCGACGCACTGGCCCAGCGGCTGCTCGACGCGGTCGCGCAGGCGCCGGTCGCGTGGCAGGGCCGCGAGATCGCGGTCACCGGCTCGATCGGCTATGCGAGTTTCCCGATCGAGCCGACCGGGCTGGCGGTCGCGTGGGAGCCGGCGATCAACCTGGTCGATACCGCCCTCTACCTGGCGAAGGCGCACGGCCGCAACCGGGCCTATGGCGTCGGGCTGATGCATGCGCAGACGGTGCAGGGGCTGCAGGCGATCGCCGCGTCGCTGGAGTCCGCCTGGCGCGACGGGCAGGTCACGCTGACGCTGCTGCGCGGGCCGGTGCGCGAGGGCCGCGCATGAGGGCGTTGCGCGATTCGTCCGGACCGAGCTTGTCCTTCGACAGGCTCAGGGCGAACGGTGTGTTGCTGCTGCTCGCAGCAACCTGCGCCGGCCCGGCCGCCGCCGGCGTCATCGAGCAATCGGACCGCCTGGTGCGCCAGGGCTACGACCGCCCGGAGCCGGCGCTGCAGGCGCTGCTGCAGCTGCAGCGCGAGCAGGAGGCGCTGACGCCGCGGCCGGCGCAGACGGTGCGCCGGCTGCAGCTCGCGCGCGCGATCGTGCTGGCGCAGAACGGCCGCGTCGCCGAAGCCGGCATGCTGGCCGAAGAGTTGCGCACCGGCACGGCGGGCAGCGAACCCGACGAGGCCGACGGCACCGCGCGGGCCAACCTGGTGCGCGCGCTGGTGGCCGAGAACGACGGCCAGCTCGACGTGGCGGCCGCGCTCGCGCAGGCCGCGGTGCCGGTGCTGCAGCAAGGCTGCCCGGGGCCGGACGGCGCGCCATCGACGACCTCGGCCGATTGCGACTACCGCGCCGCGTGGCGCGCGCTGCAGGTGATCGAGCGCCATGCGCAAAGCCGCGCGCTGTGGGCCGAGGGCGCGCGCCACCTGCGCATCGCCGCGCAACTGGCAGAGGCGCAGCACGACAGCTACCGCCAGGCGCTGGTGCTGGGCCTGCTGGCGCTCGACATCGCGCGCCAGGGCGACATGCCCGGCGCGATGCGCACGCTGCAACAGGCACAGCGCGTCGCGGCCCCGCTCGACGACCCGGACGTCCAGGTGCGGCTGCGGCTGCACGAAGCCCGGCTGGCCGACATGCGCGGCGAGCACCAGCAGTCGCTGCGGCTGGCCGAAGACGCCTTGCCGATCGCCCGCAAGGCCGATTCGCCGCGCCTCGAATCGTTGCTGAACGCCAACCTCAGCGACCTGTACGCGCGGCAGAACCGCCCGGCCGACGCGCTGCGCGCCGCCGAGGCCGCGCTGCCGGTGGTGCGCCGCCACGGCGACCAGCGTGCCGAGCGGGTGCTGATCAACAACGCCGGTCTCGCGAAGATCGGCCTCGGCCGCATCGCCGAAGGCAAGCTCGACCTGGCGCGCCTGGCCGAGCTGTGGCAGCGCAGCGGCGCGCCGGGCAGCGAAGCGCAGTCGCTGCGCGAGTTCGGCGAGGCGCTGGCGGCGGCCGGCGATGCGCGCGGCGCGCTGGAGCTGTTCCACCGCGAACGCAAGCTCAGCGCCGAAGTGATGAAGGCCAACCGCGCCGCGGCGCTGAAGGACGTGCAGCAGCGCTACGACACCGAGAGCAAGCAGCGCGAGATCGAGCTGGTGAGCCGCGACAACGCGCTGAAGACCGCTGCGCTCGCGAACCGCGAACTGCAGCAGCGGGTGTGGGCGCTGATGGCGGCGGTGATGGCGCTGTCGGTCGGCGTCGCGGCGCTGCTGTACCTGCGGGTGCGCGAGATCAACCGCCGGCTGCAGGCGAGCCACGCCAACCTGCGGCTGCAGAGCGAACGCGATCCGCTGACCGGGTTGTCCAACCGCCGCCAGTTCCAGGCCGCGATGGCGCGCGGCGGCGAGCGGGGCGTCGAAGGCGCGCTGCTGCTGGTCGACATCGACCACTTCAAGCATGTGAACGACGGCCATGGGCATTCGGTGGGCGATGCGGTGCTGGTCGAGGTCGCGCGGCGGCTGGCCGGCTGCGTGCGCGAGAACGACCTGGTGGTGCGCTGGGGCGGCGAGGAGTTCCTGATCCTCGCGCCCGCGGTCAGCGCCGAGCAGGCCGAGCAGCTGGCCGCGCGCGTGCTGGAGCAGATCGGCCGCGAGCCGGTCGACAGCGGCACCGGTGGCGGCAGCGAAGACGTGTTGCGCGTCACCGCATCGATCGGCTACGCGCGTTTCCCGCTGCCGCCCGACGACCTGCCGGTGCCGTGGGAGCAGGCGGTCAACCTGGCCGACATGGCGCTCTACACCGCGAAGGGCCAGGGCCGCAACCGCGCGATCGGCGTGATCGGCGCGCAGCTGCGCTCGGCCGACGAACTGAAGGCGATCGAGAACGACTTCGACAGCGCGTGGCGCGACGGCCGCGTGCGCCTGCACGAGCAGCCCGGCCCGCAACCCGACCTCTTTTCGTAGCCCGGATGCCCAACGGGATCAGTGGAATCCCCCCGGATTGGCATCGGCGCCACGTTGCTCGTCCAGGCAGCGCAGCAACTGCGCCACGTTGACCGGCTTCGTCAGGTAGCCGATGAAGCCGGCCGCGCGCGCCGCCTCGGCCTGTTCCGGCGTCGCATCGGCCGACAACGCGATGCGCGGGCAGCCGAGCGCCGCATCGAGCTGGCGCGACACCTCGACGCCGCTCATGTCGCCCAGGTGCATGTCGAGCAGCAGCAGGTCGGGCCGGTGCTGCAGCCCCATCTCGACCGCCTGGCGCCCGTTGGCGGCCACCAGCAGCCGGCAGTCGGGCCGCATCTTCATCACCTGGCGCACCAGTTCGACGTTCATCGGGTTGTCTTCGGCATACAGCACCGTGTACGGCGCGGCCGGCGTCGCGGCGTCGACCGGGTCGGCCGGCATGAAGCCAGGCCCGGCGCCGCCGTCCACCGTGGCCACCGGCACCCACGGCAGGCTCGCGGTGAAGACGCTGCCGACGCCCGGCTCGCTCTCGACCGACAGCCGGCCGTTCATCAGCTGCACCAGGCGCTGCGTGATCACCAGGCCGATGCCGGTGCCCTCGACCCCGCTGCGCTCGGCGCCGAGCCGGTTGAACGGCTCGAACAGGTGCGCCGCCTGCGCGGCGGTGAGCCCCACGCCGGTGTCGCGCACCTGCAGGTGCACCAGGCCGACGCCCTCGTCGGCCGGCCAGCGCAGCACCACCTGGCCGCCGCGGCGGTTGTACTTGATCGCGTTGCTCAGCAGGTTGACCAGCACTTGGCGCAGCCGCAGGTGGTCGGCCAGCACGCAGGTGCGCGGGTCGGCCGAATGCGGCGCGGCGCGGTCGATCAGCAGCTGCACGCCGGCCTCGGCTGCGGCCGGCGCGACCATCGCGAGCGCCTCGTCGACGACCCGGCGCAGCACCACGCTGCCCGACAGCAACGCGACGCCGCCGCTCTCGATGCGCGACAGGTCGAGCACGTCGTTGATCATCGCGAGCAGGTGCGTGCCGGCCTGCGTGATGTGCCGCACCCGCGCCTGCTGCGCGGCATTCAGCGGCTGCTGGGTATCGAGCTCGAGCAGCTGCGCGAAGCCGAGCACCGCATTCAGCGGCGTGCGCAGCTCGTGGCTCATGCGCGACAGGAACTCGGTCTTCGCGGCGTTCGCGCGCTGCGCCGATTCGGCCGCCAGCACCGCTTCCTCGACCCGCTTGCGCTCGGTGATGTCGATCATCAGCCCGCGCAGCAGCCGGCGGCCGCCCTCGGGACGGAACACCGTGACCCAGCTGCTCATCCAGCGCACGCTGCGGTCGGCCGCGTAGAAGCGGTACTCGATCGCACTGACCGAGCCGGTGAGCTGCGAATCGGCCACCTCGCGCAGCGCGCGGTCGCGGTCGTCCGGGTGCAGGTGCAGCGCCCAGAAGCGCGGCTGCATCCAGTCGGCCAGCGGGTAGCCCAGGAGCTGCTTGGCCTTGTCGCTGACGAAGGTGAAGCTCTCGGTGCGCGGGTCGCCTTCCCAGAAGATGCCGTCGACCGAGTTCAGCAGGTCGACGAAGCGCTGGCGGCTCGCGCGCAGTTCGGACTCGGCCTGCTTGCGCTCGGTGATGTCCTGCACCACGCCGATCAGGTAGTCGGGATGGCCGTCGGGCTTGCGCACCAGCGTCACGTTGAGGGTCGCCCAGACGACGCGGCCGTCGGCATGCAGGTAGCGCTTGTCGGCCCGGTAGCGCGGGATCTCGCCGGCGAGCAGCTGGCGGCGACGGCGGCGCTCGCCGGCCAGGTCCTCGGGGTGCGTGACGTCTTCGGTGCTGAGCGCGAGCAGCTCGGCGCGGCTGCGCCCGAGCATGTCGCACAGCTGCTGGTTCAGGAACAGCGGGAAGCCGTCGAGCCCGATCTGCACGATGCCGGCGCCGGCCATCTCGAGCACCGCGCGCAGCTGGGTCTCGCTGGCGCGCAACGCGTTCTCGGCCTCGCGCCGCTCGCGGTCGTGGCGGACCGCGCCGAGGATCGCGCCGACGCTGGTGAACAGCGGCTGCAGCCGGTCGACCAGCGCCTGGTCGAAGCCGCCCGGCCGGTTCGCGAGGCCGACCATGCCGAGCATCTCGCCGCCATGGAACAGCGGCACGCCGAGGAACGAGCGCATTGCCGGGTGGCCGGGCGGCAGGCCGCCGCGCCGCGGGTCGGCGTCGGGGTCGTTGCTGATGACCGGCGCGCCGCCGAGGATCGCGGCCCCGAACAGCGTGCGCATGTTGTGGAACTCGATCGTGTGCTCCGGGCCGCCGTGCATGTGGCGCTCGTACAGCGCGCGGGTCGCGTCGTCCCACGAGATGTCGGTCAGCACGTAGAAGCGCAGGTAGGGCGCGCCGTCGCCGTCGTGCAGCACCTCGGCGATGAAGCCGTACTCGCAGGCGGTGCTCTCGAGCAGGTCGGTCAGCAGCGGCGACAGCATCTCGCGCGGCGGCGCGGCGCGGATGTAGCGGGACTGGACGCGGGCGATGATCGCGCCGAGGTCGTCGGCAGGCGGGAACGGAGGGGGCACGGTCGTCGGTTCCGGTGGGCACGAGAGCGTGCTGGCGCTGGTGGACGCAGCCGGATCGTGGCACAGCGCCCGGGTGGTGAGAAGTAGGGCGAGCGCGGGTACGGGGCGGCGTTGCGCTGCCGCACACTCGCTGCCTGCCGCCTCGTCCGCCCTCGAATTTCCGGAGCTTCCATGACCTGTCCGACACGCCGCCAGCTGCTGGCCGCCACGGCCGCCGCCGTCACCGCCGGGCTCGCGCTGCCGCTGCGCGCCCAGGGGGCCTGGCCGACCAAGCCGGTGCGCATCGTGGTGCCGTTCGCGCCGGGCGGCACCACCGACATCCTGGCGCGCGCGCTCGCGCCCGAGCTGAGCCGCGTGTTCGGCCAGCAGTTCATCGTCGACAACAAGCCGGGGGCCGGCGGCAACGTCGGCGCCGAGCAGGTGGCGAAGTCGGCGCCGGACGGCTACACGCTGCTGATGGGCACGGTCGGCACGCACGGCATCAACCAGTCGCTGTACCCGAAGCTGCCGTTCGACCCGATCAAGGATTTCTCGCCGGTCACGCTGGTGGCCGGCGTGCCGAACGTGCTGGTGATGAACCCGGCGAAGGCCGAGGCCGAGAAGATCAACAGCGTGGCCGACCTGATCCGCTATGCGAAGGCGCACCCGGGCAAGCTGAACATGGCCTCCAGCGGCAACGGCACGTCGATCCACCTGAGCGGCGAGCTGTTCAAGAGCATGACCGGCACCTTCATGCTGCACTTCCCGTACCGCGGCTCGGGGCCGGCGCTGCTCGACCTGATCGGCGGCACGATGGACCTGATGTTCGACAACCTGCCGTCGGCGATGCCGCAGATCAAGGCCGGCAAGCTGAAGGCGCTGGCGGTCACCAGCGCGCAGCGCAGCGCGGCCTTGCCCGACGTGCCGACGATCGCCGAGGCCGGGCCGGTGAAGGGCTTCGACGCGAGTTCGTGGTTCGGGCTGCTGGCGCCGGCCGGCACGCCGGCGGAGATCGTCAACCGGCTGCAACAGGAGAGCGCGAAGGCGCTGGGCACGCCGGCGCTGAAGGAGCGGCTGCTGGCGCAAGGCGCGATCCCGAGCGGCATGCCGCCGGCGGAGTTTGCGGCCTACATCGCGGCGGAGACGAAGAAGTGGGCGCAGGTGGTGAAGGTGTCGGGCGCGAAGGTCGACTGAGCCGCCTGCGGTCTAATGCGCGGCCATGGCCGCCTCGCTGACCGATCTGTTCTCCCGCTTCCTGCGCTACGGCCTGGTCGGCGTGCTCGCGACGGCGGCGCACTATGCGCTGCTGGTGGCGCTGGTCGAACTGATGCAGGCGCCGGCGTGGATCGCATCGGGCCTCGGCGCGGCGCTCGGCGCGCAGGTCGCGTTCTTCGGCAACCGGCGCTTCACGTTCGATCACCGCGGCGCGCTCGGGCCGGCGTGGCTCAAGTTCCAGGGGACCGCGCTGATCGGGGCGCTGGTCGGCATGGCGATCGTCGCAGGTGGCGTTGCGCTAGCGTGGCACTACCTGATCGCGCAAATCGTCGCGACGCTGACCGGACTGGTGCTGACCTTCCTGATCAATCGGCGTTGGACGTTTGGGTGACGGCGATACGCCACATACTCCACGATTGGCAGCGCGCAGATCGCGAGTAGACGGGAACGAGCCGACACATCCCGTGCACTCAGCTTGCGTGCATTGCGGGAATCGTCTCCAACCGAGCGAAGCCCCTATTGCACGGCACTGCGCGCTCCACGGCGTGCAGGAATATGACGAATCCATTCACGGAGCAGTAATCGTGATCAATCGTGCATCCATCCATAGCGCCTTCGTTCGCAAGACCCAAAAGGCTGAGCAAACACTCCACACTGCCCGCCAGAAGATCAAGCATGGGATGCATAAGGCCCAGACACTGGTTCAGAAGGTCGTCAGCGGAACGTCTCAGGATCCTCTCGACAATGAAGCGTTCCGACGCCAATTGATCGACGCAAACCGTGCCGCCCAACCTCGTTCAGCACCGGTCATCAGGTTCGGCAAAAACCAGATTCAGCGAACCGTTACCGGACATCAGATGGCTCGCCGAATAGAGCGGGAAAAGGTTCAAGCAGCTCGCGTTTCCAATACCAACACCTCTGCAAGCCAGGCAAATCCCTTTGACGCAGCATCAGATGCTGCATGCCTGATTGCTCAGGATAGCGAGTTTTCCGAGCGTGTAAGTGCGATGAGAAAGATTCATCAGGACCTTCAGGCAGGCAGGCACTTCGATGCCATTGATGCAGGCACCATGGATCTCATTGAGGGCCACCTGAGCGACGGATCCGTTGCCAGCTACGCCATGAGCCTCAGCGCATTGGCAAGCGCCACGTAGCGGTTCCAGCAGGCCAAGCTTAGAGGCCCCGCCGCCACACCCGCCCCAGCTTGACGTTCGCCGCCGCCAGATCGTCGGCGAACGCCCAGCTTTCCAGGTAGGCCAGCTCGCGCTGTCGCGCCCCGGCGATCGCATCGCCGGCCGACTGCGCATCGATCTCGCCAGGGTGGCAGAACACCAGCCCGCCTGCATCGGGCAGCGCGCGCAGCCAGCGTTGCATCCACCCGCGGTAGTCGGTGTCGATGAAGTCGTAGACGCCCAGCAGCGCCGCGTTGTGCAGCCAGCCGCGGCGCAGCAACTCGCGGTGCAGCCGGCGCCCGCCGGTGCCGGCGATCAACTGCCGCTTGATGCCGAAGCCCGGCCCCGGCAGCACGCCGGTGTCGCGCACCGCCGGTGCCGGCAGCAGTTGCTCGATGCCGCGCAACACCACCTCGCGCACCTGTGGCAGGTGGTGCACATGCTGGTGGCCGTCGATGGTCTGCGGCACGCGGCCGGTCGCCTCGGTGAAGGCCGCCACCTGCGCCTGCCATTCGGCCCGCAGCGCATCGACCGGCAGCCGCCGCAGGTGGGCCTGCGCGATCAGTGCCGGCAGCGCCGGCAGCACCGGCCACGCGCGCGCCAGCTCGGCGCTCAGCGGCAGCCCTTCGGTCAGGTTGAAGTGCAGGCCGATCTCGACGCTGTCGGGCAGGTCGGCCAGCAGCGGTGCGCTGGCCCGCCACGCATCGCCGCTGGTGATGCACGACACCACCGTCAGACGCTGCGCGCGCGCCAGCCGCGCGATGCCGCGCGAGACCGACGGCCACAGCCCGAAGTCGTCGGCACACAGGCCGAGCGTACGCACGGCGCCGGTCATCGGGCGTCGGGCTCCGCCAGCCCCTGCCCGGCTTCGCTCGCCACCAGGTAGATCGGACGGCGCTTGACCTCGTCGAAGATGCGGCCGACGTACTCGCCGAGGATGCCGATCGACAGCAGCTGCACGCCGCTGAAGAACATCAGGCTGCACACCAGCGTCGCCCAGCCCGGCACGTCGTGGCCGTAGATGAAGTGCTGCGCGATCACCAGCAGCCCGAAGCCCATGCCGCCGAACGCGATCAGCGCGCCGAGCGCGCTCCACAGCCGCAGCGGCACGTTCGAGAACGCGGTGACACCGGTCAGCGCGAGCCGCACCAGGCTGCGCATCGAGAAGCTGCTGGTGCCGGCATGCCGCTCGGCCGGCGTGTAGTCGATGATCTCGGTGCGAAAACCGACCCAGGCGTACAGCCCCTTCATGAAGCGGTTGCGCTCGGGCAATGACTTCAGCGCGTCGACCACGCGGCGGTCCATCAGCCGGAAATCGCCGGCATCCACCGGGATGTGCACCGAATGCTTGGTGTTGACGAGCCGGTAGAAGGCCCAGGTGCCCAGGCGCTTGGCCCAGGTCTCGTCGGCCCGCGACGCGCGCGCCGCGCAGACCATGTCGGCGCCGCCCACCCAGGCCTGCACCATGCGGTCGATCAGGTCGACCGGGTGCTGCAGGTCGGAATCCATCAGCACCACGACCTCGCCGTGCGCGAGGTCGATGCCCGCGGTCAGCGCTTGTTCCTTGCCGAAGTTGCGCGACAGCCGCACGTAGCGCACGCCGGGCGTCGTCAGGAAGGGGGCGACTGCCAGAGCGGTGCCGTCGGTGCTGCCGTCGTCGACGACGATGACCTCCCAGCGGTCGGTCAGCTCGGCCAGGTGCGCGCTCAATTGCGGCAGCAGCACCGGCAGGTTGGCGGCCTCGTTGTAGGCCGGCATCACGCAGCTGATGGCGGGGCGGGGCGGTCGCGTGGTAACTGTAGAGCGCATGGACAGGCTGTTCACCGGAAACAGCCCGCGACTTTACGCCGGGAAGCTCAGCGCCGGCGTGGGCCCGCAACGGCAGACGCGAGTTCGGGGTAGTGCGCGAGCAAGGCCTGCAGCTGCGAACGCGCCTCGTCGGCCGTCGGCGGCAGCGGCACCTGGCCCTGCTTGATGCGCTCGATCCGGCGGCCCATCTCCTGCAGCTGCGCGAGCGCATGGCGAGCCTCGTCGTCGAGGGCTTCGGACGGCAGTTGCCCGGCCAGCCCGAGCACCAGGTCGCTGAGCACGCCGATCTGCTTGCCGTACGACGCCACCTCGCGCAGCACGCGCAGCTCGGTCTCGTCGTTGCCGGCCCGGGCGAGCAGCGACGGGTGGATGTCCTGCACCACCGAGCCGCTGAACGGCCAGTTGAACTGCGGGTTGAAGTTGAGCCACCACATGGTCGTCGCCTCCCTGGCCGCCTGCGGCAGCCTTGCGCGGCCAGTGTTGGGCCTGCGGCGGTCGAAGGCAATCCGCTGCCTTGGGGATGGCACCAGGGCCTGTCAACACGACGGACAATCGGCCGATGCAGTTCACTTCCTGGCGCCGCAACTGGCGTGCCGACCTCAGCGACCAGCTCCGCCACTACCGCCGCGACGCCCTGCGCGACGACCTGGTCGCCGCCTTCGTCATCAGCGTGCTGCTGATCCCCCAGAGCCTCGCCTATGCGCTGCTCGCCGGGCTGCCGGCGCAGGTCGGGCTGTATGCCAGCCTGCTGCCGCTGGTCGCGTACGCGGCGCTCGGCTCCAGCCCGGTGCTGGGCGTCGGCCCGGCCGCGGTGCTGGCGCTGATGATCGCGCAGGCCATCGGCCAGGCGCCGCCAGGCGTCGGGGCGCCGGCCGTCGCGCTGGTGCTGGCGGCCGAGGTCGGCCTGTTGCTGCTGCTGGCGGCCTGGCTGCGGCTCGACGCGCTGGCCGCGCTGCTCAGCGTGCCGGTGCTGCACGGTTTCGAGACCGGCGCGACGCTGTCGATCGCGCTCAGCCAGCTGCCGGTGCTGCTCGGCTCGTCGGCCCGCGGCGCCGATGCGGTGCAGGTGCTGCACAGCTGGTGGCAGGCGGTGCGGCCATGGGCGCCGCTGACGGCGGCCTACGGCGTCGGTGCCGTCGCGCTGCTGTGGTTCACCCGACGCCATGCGCAGCCGTGGCTCACCGCGCGGTTCGGCCGGGCGCGCGCGGTGCTGGTCGGCCGGCTGGTGCCGCTGGCGGTGCTGATCGGCGCGATGGCGATCGCGATGCTGACGGGGGCCGACCGGCACGGCGTGACGCTGGTCGGCGCGCTGCCGACGCTGTCGCCGACGCTCGCGCTGCCGCTGCTCGACGCGGCGCTGTGGTGGGGGATGCTGCCGCAGGCGCTGCTGATTGCGCTGGTCGCCTATGTCAGCAGCCTGGTGGTCGCCGAATCGCTGGCGCGCCGGCTCGGCCAGCGCGTCGCGCCGCGGCGCGAGCTGGCGGGACTCGGCGCGGCCAACCTGGCGGCGGCGCTGACCGGCGGCATGCCGGTCAGCGCGAGCTTCTCGCGCAGCATCGTCAGCCTGGAGGCCGGCAGCCGCACGCGCATGGCGGGGGTGTTCACCGCCATCCTGATGATGCTGGCGATGCTGCTGCTGGCCCAGCCGCTCGCCTGGCTGCCGACGCCGGTGCTGGCCGCGACGATCCTGGTGGCGGTGCTGTCGGGCCTGGCGCTCGGGCCGTTCCGCGAGGCCTGGCACTACGCGCGCAGCGAATGGGCGGTGATGGTGACGGTGGCGCTGCTGATGCTGCTGTTCGGGGCCGGGTGGTCGCTCGGCGTCGGGGTCGCGGCGTCGATCGCACTGCTGTTGCAGCGCACCGCGCGGCCGCACGTGGCGCTGATCGGTCGCGTGCCTGGCACCGAGCACTACCGCAACATCGACCGCTACCAGGTCGAACTGACGCCGGGCGTGCTCGCGCTGCGCATCGACGAGAGCCTGCTGTTCACCAACGCCCGCCAGCTGGAGGACGTGGTCGCGCAGCACCTGGCGACGCACCCGGACACACGGCGCGTGCTGCTGCAGATGGCGCCGGTGAACCGCATCGACCTGAGCGGCCTGGAGGCGCTGCGCGCGCTGCAGGACATGCTGGCCGCGCGCGGCATGCGGTTGGACCTGTCGGAGGTGAAGGGGCCGGTGATGGACGGGCTGCGCGCCGGAGGATGGCCGCAGTGGTTCAAGGGGCAGGTGTTCCTCAGCGTGCACCAGGGGGTGACATGGAGCCCCTCGTCCGGTGGGTACACCGGGCGGTCCCCCGAGGGGACGCGGGCCGGCTTGGGGCGGCCCGGCGCTCGGCCCGCTTGACGCCGCACATGGAACCTACAGCACCACCACGCGCTGCTCGCGCCGCAGCAGCGAGAGCTGCACCAGGTCCTGCGCCTGCCCGCCCCACCAGCCGGCCTCGCGCAGCAGGCCTTCGCGCACGAAGCCGAGGCGCTCCACCAGCTTCAGCGACGCGAGGTTGTCGGGGTGCACCTGCGCCTCGACGCGGTTCAGCTGCATCTGCACGAAGCCGAAGCCCAGCACCGCGAGCAGCGCCTCGCGCATGAAGCCCTGCCCCCAGGCGTCGCGCGCGAGTTCGTAGCCGACCATGCAGGCGCGCCACTGGCGGTTCCAGCGGAACATGCCGCAGGTGCCGATCAGCCGGCGGTCGGCGCGCCGCTCGATCCCCCAGCGGATGCCCGGATTGGCCAGCGTGCGGGCCGTCGCCCAGCCCTCGATCACCTTCTGCGCGGCCTGCTCGTCCGGCAGCGGCTCGGTGCCGAACCAGCGCATCGCATCGGCATCGGCATGGATCGCGAACAGCACCGGCGCGTCGGCGAGCGAGGTCTCGCGCAGCAGCAGGCGCTGCGTCTCGAGGACGGGGAACTGGCTCGACGAACGGCTCGGCGGCTCGGACATGACGGACCTGGCAGCCCCCGGTGGGGGCGGTCCGTCGAGTCTACGTCTGCGGCCCCAGCATCTGACAGCTGACGCGGCTTTCCATCCGCCAGTCGCGGCCCAGCGTGCGCACCGTGCCGGTGACCTGCACGCTGGTGCGCAAGCGGATGTCGGCACTCGACGCGCCGACCTGCAGTTCGAACGCGCCCGGCTCGACGATGCGCGCGCCGCTCGCGCCGGTGAAGTTCAGCATGTCGACCGGCAGGTGGAAACTCACGCGCGCCGATTCGCCCGGCGCCAGCGCCAC
The DNA here is from genome assembly GCF_012275445.1 of Rhizobacter sp. SG703. Lineage (GTDB taxonomy): Bacteria > Pseudomonadota > Gammaproteobacteria > Burkholderiales > Burkholderiaceae_C > Rhizobacter. Next base: position 258,013 of record NZ_JAAZQK010000010.1, read on the forward strand.
CTGCGCGAAGCCCTTGAGCTCCTTCACCGGCCGCACCGCCGACGCCAGCACGTCGCGCACGTACAGCTGCGGCACCTCGACGCCGGCGCGCGTGCCGGTGTTGGTGATGCGGCACGACAGCTCGACCTCGCCGTGCTCGATGTCGACCGTCGGCTGCGCCAGCTGCAGCTCGTCGTACGCGAACGCGGTGTACGACAGCCCATGGCCGAACGGGTAGCGGCTGCCGAAATGCAGCGCGATCGGCGTGCCGGCGCTCTTCAGCTTGTGGTTGTAGAAGTACGGCATCGCCCCGGCGCTCTTCGGCACCGACAGCGTCAGCCGGCCGGACGGCTCGACCGCGCCGGCCAGCACCTCGGCGATCGCGGTGCCGCCTTCCTGGCCGCCGGCGAAGGCCATCACCAGCGCGGCGAGCTCCTGCTCGCGCCCGCCGAGCGTGTAGGGCCGTCCACCGGTCAGCACGACGACGGTCGGCGTGCCGCTGTCGAGCACCGCATCGAGCAATGCCTGCTGCACGCCGGGCAGCGCGAGCGAATCGGCGTCCGAGCCCTCGCCGACGGTGCCGGTCTGGAACAGACCCGCGAGATCGCCGACGAAGACGATCGCGACATCGGCAGCCTTCGCGCGGGCCGCCGCCTCGGCGATGCCGTCGCGGCGCTGCGAGACGCGCGAGACCCGCTCGCCGTTCACCGCCTCGGCAACGTCGCCGGGGAACACCGGCGCGCCGGCGCTGCGCTCCTCGAGGATCGGGCAGCCCTGGGCGTAGCGCACGTTCGCGGCACCGAACGCCGCCTTCAATGCCGCGAGCGGCGTGACGACCTGCGAAGCGCCTTCGGCCTGGTCGTTCAGGATCAGGTGCACCGGAAAGCTGTAGCCGCCGAGCAGCGCCAGCGGGTCGTCGGCGGTCGGGCCGATCACCGCGATGCGCCGGCCGGCGCGCGCGTCCAGCGGCAGCACGCCGTCGTTGTGCAGCACGACGATCGACTGCCGCGCCACCTCGCGCGCCAGCGCGACGGTGTCGGGCTGCTGCAGCGCAATGCCGGCCTCGTCGGCATACGGCCGCTCGAACAGCCCGAGCCGGAACTTCTCGGTCAGCACGCGGGCGACGACCTCGTCGATCTTCTGCGCGGTGATCAGCCCGCGCTCCAGCGCCTGGCGCAGTTGCGGTGCGCAGTCGTCGCCCGGCAGCTCGATGTCGAGCCCGGCGTTGAAGGCCTGCGCCGCGGCCTCGGCCCGGTCGGCCGCGACGCCGTGGTGCTGGTACAGCAGGCTGATGCCGACGTAGTCGGCGACGACCAGCCCGTCGAAGCCCCATTGGCCGCGCAGCACCTCGGTCAACAGGTGGTGCGACGCATGCGCCGGCTCGCCGTCGATGTCGTGGTAGGCCGGCATCACCGAGCCGGCGTTCGCCTGCTTCACCGCCATCTCGAACGGCAGCAGGAACACGTCGTTCAGCTCGCGCCAGCCGAGGCTCACCGGCGCATGGTTGCGCGCGCCTTCGCTGGCCGAATGGCCGGCGTAGTGCTTCAGCGTGGCCAGCAGGTCGCGGCGCGGCCCCTGCAGCCCGCGCACATAGCGCGTGGCCAGCACGCCGACGAGGTACGGGTCTTCGCCGAAGGTCTCTTCGGTGCGGCCCCAGCGCACGTCGCGCGAGACGTCGAGCACCGGCGCGAGGCCGTGGTGGCAGCCGACGCTGCGCGCCTCGCGGCCGATGGCCTGCGCGGCGTGCTCGATCAGCTCGGGGTTCCAGGTCGCGCCGTACGACAGGGCCGACGGGAACAGCGTGGCGCCGCGGCCCATCAGCCCGACCAGGCATTCCTCGTGCGACATCGCCGGGATGCCGAGCCGGGTCTCCTCGACGAGGAACTTCTGCAGCCGGTTCAGCGCGCGCACGCCGGCAACCGGATCGACGCTGTGGCTGCCGAGCGGGCGCGAGATCTGGCCGAGGCCATGGCGCAGGCCGTGCTGCACCGCCTCGGCGTCGCTGCCGCCGGTGAAGCTGTCCATGCGCGGCCGGTGCCTGCCGTCTTCCGACAGCAGCAGCCAGAAGGCATGCAGCTGCGCGATCTTCTCGTCGAGCGTCATGCGCGCGAGCAGGTCGGCCACGCGCTCGGGAACCGCACGGGCGGCGTCTTGGTAGGGCAGGGTCATCGGCTTGTCTCGGTTATTTCGGTTGTGTTCGGCAGCATCGACAGCGCTGCGCGACGTCGCCGGCCGATCAAGCGGAGCCCGTCACGTCAGCTGCACCAGCTTCATCCGCCCCGATGCACCGCTTCGGATCTGCACCTGCGACTTGCGCAAACCGAAATGTTCGGCGATCAGCGCGATCAGTTCCTGATTGGCCTTGCCATCTATCGGCGGCGATTTGAGGTGCGCGAGCCAGCTGCCGTCTGCCTGGGCTTCGAGCTGGCGGATGCGGGCGTTCGGCTTGACCTTGACCTGCAGCGTCGTCATCGCACCGGCACCGCGGGAGCGGTGTCGGGCACCACCGGCGCCGGCTTCGCGACCGCGACCAGCGTGACCTCGTAGGCCTTGCCGTCCGGCCGCTTCAGCGCCAGGCGCAACGACTGGCCGACCGTCTTGTGCATCACCGGTTCGAGCTCGCGGGCCTTGCGCCCGGCGATCGTCAGGCCGTCGGCGGCGATCACCTGGTCGCCGACCGCGATGCCCTTCTGCGCCGCCGGCGAGGCGGGCGCCACGCGCGCGATCGTCACGCTCTGCAGCTTCGGGTTCCACGGCATGCCGCCGTCGGTTTTCACCGAGATGCCGATGCCGTAGTAGCCGGCCGACGGCGCGTCGGCCGCGTGCGCGGCCGGCAGGCACAGCAGCGCGGCTGCGCCGGCGGCGATCAGCAGCTTGCGGTTCATGGGCCGACGGGAGGTTGCAGCAGCGGCCGCAGCGCCAGGCGCACGCCGTCCGCGGTTTCGGCATCGGACGCGAACAGGTCCGGGCGCAGCAGGTACCTGCCTTCGCGCACGTCCGCCACATACGGCAACGCGCTGCCGCCATAGCTCTTGAGCAGCGGCTCGCCGTCGGCGGACAGCACCAGCAATTGCACCGAGAGCGCGGTGGTCGTGCCGTCGAAGCGGTACGTCGACCCGTAGGCGCGGACCGTCGTCTGGGTGCGGCGCTGGCCGTCCCATTCGACGTCGCTGCCGGAGGATTGCGCGCGCCGCGTCATCAGGCGGTGATCGATCACGGCCACGGCGTGCGTGTCCTGCGCCACGCGTTGCGCCAACCGCGACAGCACCCTGCCGTAGGCGCCGGTGCGCAATGCGCCGGTGACCGGGTCGTACAAGCCGCCGACCGCCTGCACCTCGCGCGACCAGTCGGCGTCGAACCGCGCGGCGTCCGCCGTCACGACGCGAAAGCCCGCGGCACCGAGCTGCGCCTGCAATTGCTTCAGCACCAGCTGGTCGCCCGCGGCCAGGTCGGTCGGCGGCGACTTGACGGGCAGCAGCGCCACTGCGCTTCCCGGCGGCAGCGCATGCAACGCGGGCGACGTGAACTCCTCGGTGCTGCGCGGCGGCGCCGCGGCGCAAGCGCCGAGGATCGCGGCGCAGGCGAGCAGCCCGGCCGACCCGGCACGACGAAGCAACCCCATGTCAGCTGGCGGCGCGCGGCGCGACCGGGATCTCGCACGACGCGGCGGCGCCCAGGCCCTTCAGGAAGGCGCGGCGCACGGTGCCGGCGGCGATCGCGGCGGCGACATCGCGCGAGTAGCGCTCGGCCCCGCTGAGCTTGCGGATCCAGCCGCGGAACGGCACCACGCCTTCGGCGGCGCTGCGCAGGTTGCCGACCGCCATGCCGCTGGCGGTGCCGGCGCCGCGCTCGATCAGGCTCGGGTTGCCGGCCGATGGCGGCGTGTCGAGGTCCGGGCCGAGCACCGCGTCGAGGGCCTGCACGTCGGCCGTCAGTGCGGCGCAACCGGCCGGCGACGGCACCGCATACGGCGCCTTCTGTGCAGCCACCAGCGGCGCCGGGATGTCGGTGCGGACCAGGTTCAGGTCGTTCAGCGGCGTGACCATCGCCTCGCCGGCCTGCGTGAGCGTCTGGCGCGGGGCGTCGGAGGCGCAGGCGGTGAGGGCGAGCGCAAGGCAGGTGAGGGCGAGTTTGGTCATGGTGGCAGTCTAGTGGCGAAATCCGATGGCACGGCGTGGCGGCATCAGGCCTGGTGCCACAGCACCGCACGCCCCGCCCGCGACCAGCCTTCGAACAGCGTCCCGTAGGCCTCTTCGATGCGGTTGCGCTTGACCTTCAGCGTCGGCGTGATGAAGCCGTTGTCGACCGTCCACGGCTCGCTGACCGTCACCAGGCAGTCGAGCCGCTCGTGCGGGTCGAGCCGGTCGTTGACGTGGCGCAGGTGCACCTCGAACGAGGTCTCCAGGTCCTGACGCGACAGCGGGTTGCCGGCCTGCCGTGCCGCGGCCGGCGACAGCATCAGGATGCCCATCGGCTGGCCCAGGTTCGCACCGATCACGCAGCAGGCCTCGACGGCCGGGTGCATCACCAGCTGGTCCTCGATCGGCGCCGGCGACACGTACTTGCCCTTGCTCGTCTTGAACAGGTCCTTCACGCGGCCGGTGATGCGCAGGTTGCCCTGCCCGTCGATCTCGCCCTTGTCGCCGGTGCGCAACCAGCCGTCATCGGTCATCGCCTCGCGCGTCAGCCCTGGCGCCTTGTAGTAGCCCAGCATCAGCCCGGGGCTGCGCATCTGGATCTCGCCGTCGGCCGGGGCGATGCGGCATTCGACGCCGTCGTACGGCGGGCCGACCGTGCCCGGGCTCGCGGAGCCCGGCTGCGTCGCATGCGACACCCCGCAGTTCTCGGTCATGCCGTAGGCGTCGAGGATCGGCAGGCCGAGCCCCTGGTACCACGCGCGCAACTGCGGCGGCAGCGGCGCCGCGCCGCAGGCGGCGACGCGACACTGGTCGAGCCCGAGCGCGCGCAGGATCTTGCGCCGCACCAGCGTGCCGACCAGCGGGATCTTCAGCAGCCGCTGCAGCCGGGCCGGCGGCATCTTCGCGTGCACGCCCTGCTGGAACTTGACCCACAGCCGCGGCACCGAGAAGAACACCGTCGGCCGCGCGCGCTGCAGGTCGCTCGCGAAGGTCTCCAGGCTCTCGGCGAAGAACAGGTGCATGCCGGTCGCGAGCTGCCCGTGCTCGACCAGCGCGCGCTCGGCCACGTGGGCCAGCGGCAGGTAGCTCAGCATGCGGGTGTCCGGGTCGAGCGCGTCGAGCCGCTTCAGCCCGGCGCGGATGGACCATGCGAACGCACCGAAGCTCTGCATCACGCCCTTCGGCACGCCGGTGGTGCCGGAGGTGTAGATGAGGGTCGCCAGTTCGCCGGCCTCGCGCACCGGCTCGCCGTCGAGCGGCGCGGTGGCCGCGACCAGGTCGTCCCATTGCAGGTACGCGTTCGCGGGCGCGAGCGGCAGGCCGATGCACGGCAGCTCGGCGGGGATGCCGGCCTTCATCGCGTCCCAGCCGTCGAGCTTGCCGACGAACAGCAGCCGGGCCTCGCTGTGCAGCAGGATCTGCCGGATCGTCGCCGCCGACAGCGTCGGGTACAGCGGCACCGAGACGCCGCCGGCCATCCAGATCGCCCAGTCGGCCATCAGCCAGTGGGCGCAGTTCTTCGACAGCAGCGCCACCTTCACGCCGTCGCGCACGCCGCGCTCGCGCAGGTGGGCGGCCATGCGCCGCACCTCGGCCATCGCCTGCGACCAGGTGAACTCGCGCAGCACCCCGCCGCCCTGCGGCTGCGTGAAGCACACGCGGTCCGGCGCGCTGCGCTCCCAGTGGTACAGGCGCTGCAACGCAAGGTGCTCCGGCAGGACGGGATCTGGCATGGACGACTCCAGCATCGGCGCGGTGGCACCGGTGGCCGACGATAGGAGCGGCGCGGTGCCGGCGCCTAGAGGGTGACTACCGATCGCGCCTCGGTCACCCGCGAGCGCGGGGGCCGGCACGGGCGCGCGGATTAAACTGCGGCGCCCTGTCGGCAGCCCGGCTCCTCCCCACCATGGCCCTCTCGTCTCCCGCCTCCGATCGATCCCGGGCCGCGTCGCACCTGCCGCTGCCGCCGGCCTTGCTGTTCGCGCTGGTGTTCGGCATCGGCTGGGCGATGTTCGGCGCGCTGCTGAACCCCGGGCAGGCCGGCGACCACTTCGAGCAGTTCACCTGGTCGCACAGCTTCGAGGGCGGCTACCACAAGCATCCGCCGCTGCCGACCTGGATGCTGGCGGCAGCGATCCGCGTCTTCGGCTTCTGGCCGCTGTGGCCCTACGTGCTGGCCGCGCTGTGCGTGGCCGGCACCGCCGTGTTCACCTTCCTCGTCGCGCGGCGCCTGCTCGGCGAGCGGCTGGCCGGCGTGGCCATCGTGCTGTGGGGGCTGCACTTCGCGTTCAGCTGGAAGGGCCAGCTGTTCAACCACAACACGGTGATGATGCTGTGCCTGGCGGCCGCGGCCTGGGTGGCGCTGCGTGCGGCCGAGCCGCGCAGCGGCTGGTTCGGGTGGATCGCGCTGGGCATGCTGGCCGGGCTGGCGCTGCTGTCCAAGTACCAGTCGGCCGTCGGGCTGGCCGGGCTGATCCTCGCGCTCGGGCTGAGCGGCATGCTGGCCACGGTGCGCGCGCGCATCGGCCTGGCGCTCGCGGTGGTGATCTCGCTGGCGCTGTTCGCACCGCACGTCGCGTGGGTGTTCCACCACCAGTTCTCGACGCTGCGCTATGCGTCGACCACCGCCTTGCAGCTCGACGCGGCCGGGCGCGTGCACAAGCTGCTGTCGTTCACCGCGGTGCACCTGCGCATGCTGCTGCCGGTGCTGGTCGCGATGCTCGGGCTGCTGGGTTGGCAGCGCGTGGCGCCGGTCGCCGCCGAGCCTGTCGATGCGGCGCCGCAACGCGTGCGCCGCGCGTGGATGTTCGGGCTGCTCGGCTTCCCGCTCGCGGTGCTGGTCGTGATGTGCTTGGTGTTCGGCGTGCGGCTGCAGGACCATTGGGGCTTCCAGAGCGTGCAGTTCATCAGCCTGTGGCTCGCGTGGCTGCTGCGCGGGCGCATCGGCGCGACGACGCTGCGGCGGCTTTGCGTGCTGGCGCTGGCGATCCACCTGGCGTTGATGGCGGCTTACGCACGCTCGGTGGTCGACCCGAGCTCGCTGGCCGGGCGCGGCCGGCCCGACCAGTTCTATCCGGCGCAGCACCTGGCCGACACCGTGCTGGCGGCCTGGCGGCAGACGACGACCTGCCCGCTGCGCTTCGTCGTCGGGCCGACCTACGAAGGCGGCATGGTGTCGGTGTACTCCGGCAGCAACCCGGCGGTGCTGGAGTCGGGCGATCCGCTGAAATCGCCATGGGTCGACCTGGACGCGATGCGCGCGGCCGGCTCGGTGCAGCTGTTCCACAGCGCCGACGAAGCGCCGGCGGGCACGCCGCCGCTGCGCACGCTGGCGTTCATGCCCGGCACGTCGACGACCTCGAGCTACGACATCCTGTGGACCATCGTGCCGCCGCGCGACCCGGCCTGCGTCAAGTGAGCCCCTCGGTCGATGGGTACATCGTCCGATCCCCCGAGGGGATGCGGGCCGGCTTGGGGCGGCCCGGCGCTCGGCCCGCCGTCAGGTGAGCCCCTCGGTCGATGGGTACATCGTCCGATCCCCCGAGGGGATGCGGGCCGGCAAGGTCCACGACGTGGGCCTCTTCGTGGCCATGGCGGCCCGGCGCTCGGCCCGCCGTCAGGTGAAGCGCCGCCGGTAGTCCCGCGGGCCGACACCGACGCGCCGTGCGAAGGCCCTTCTCAGCGCGTCGGCATTCGCATAGCCGACGGCATCGGCCAGGCGCTTCAACGGCAGGTCCGAGGCCTCGAGGCGCCGGCGCGCCTCGTCGATGCGCGCGATCTCGACGAACTCGGCCGGCGTCAGGCCGACCTCGTCCTTGAACACCCGCGCGAAGTTGCGCTCGCTCATGCCGGCCCGCACCGCGAGCGCGGGCACCGACAGGTCGCCGCGCAGGTTCGCCAGCACATGGTCCTGCAGCGCGCGGATGGCGGACTTCCCGGCCGTCTGCGCGGCCAGGTGCGCGCTGAACTGGCTTTGCCCGCCGGGCCGCTTCAGGAACATCACGAGCTCGCGCGCGACGCGCAGCGCCAGGTCGCGGCCATGGTCTTCTTCGACCATCGCGAGCGCGAGGTCCATGCCGGCCGTCACGCCGGCCGAGGTGTAGAGCGGGCCGTCCTTCACGTAGATCGCATCGGGCTCGACCCGCGTGCCGGGGTTCTCGGCGGCGAGCTGGTCGACCGCGTTCCAGTGCGTCGCGACGCGCCGGCCCTGCAGCAGCCCGGCGGCCGCGAGCACGAAGGCGCCGCTGCACACCGAGCCGATGCGCCGCACCGCCTTCGCCTGGCGCTGCAGCCAGCGCTGCAGGTCGTCGCGCGCGACGATGGCCGCCACGTCCGGCCCGCCGGCCACCAGCAGGGTGTCGAGGCGTCCGCGGTGGTTCGCGATCGTCGCGTCGACCAGCAGCCGCGGGCCGCTGCCGCTGCACAGCGCGCCGGCCTCGGTGCCGATCACCTGCATCTGGTACGCCTTCAGGTCGCCGAGCTGGCGTGCCGCCTCGACGAAGACATCGGCCGGGCCGGCGACGTCCAGCAGCTGGACGCCGGGAAAGACAAGGATCCCGATGCGCATGGCAGAGGCTCTCGCATGTTTGGCGGGATTCGGCGGACATCGCCGGCCCGGTCGGCGCCAGTGTGGCCGAAACTTACTCGCCCGGCAATTCCAGCCATCGGAGCCTGCATGTCCTTTCCGTCCACGCCCCTCCATCCACCCGCCGTCGTGCTGACAACCACCCCCAGCCTGCGCCACCTGCCGGTCAACCTGTTCGCGTCGGTGATGGGCTTGTCGGGCCTCGCGCTCGCGTGGCGCCAGGCGGCCGGCCAGTTCGGTGCGCCGGCGGTCGTCGGCGAAGCGATCGGCGCGTTCGCGCTGGCCGTCTTCGGCGTGCTCGCCGCGGCCTACCTCGCGAAGCTCGCGCGGCATCCGGACGCGGTCGTCGCCGAGTTCCGCCACCCGGTGGCCGGCAATTTCTTCGGCACCATCGCGATCGCGGTGCTGCTGTTGTCGGCGGTGCTGCAGCCGTACGGCAGCACGCTCGCCGGCGTGGTGTGGACGCTGGGCACCGCGGCGACGTTCCTGCTGAGCGGCGTGGTGGTGTCGCGCCTGCTGCGCGGCGGCATCGACGCGAAGCTCGCGGTGCCGGCGTGGGTGATCCCCGGCGTCGCGACGCTGGACATCGCGGTCACCGGCGCACGGATGCCGATGGCCTGGGCGGCCGAGGTCAACTGGGCGGCGATGGCGCTGGGCACGGTGCTCGCGCTGGTGCTGCTGGTGATGGTGCTGTCGCGGCTGGTCCACCACGACGCGCTGGCCGGTGCGATGGTGCCGTCGCTGATGGTGCTGATCGGGCCGTTCGCGGTCGGCTTCCTCGCGTACACCGCGATGACCGGCGCGGTCGACCGCTTCGCGTCGATGCTCTTCTACTTCGCGCTGTTCATCTTCATCGTGCTGGCGCCCAAGGTGTTCCGTCGCGACGTGCCGTTCGCGCCGTCGTGGTGGGCCATCGGCTTCCCGCTGGCGGCGCTGGGGAATGCGGCGCTGCACTATGCCGCGGCGCATGCCGGCTGGCCGCTGCAGGCGCTCGCGCTGGCGCTGCTCGCGTTCCTGACGGTGGTGCTGGCCGTGCTGACGGTGCGCACGCTGCGCATCGCCATCGACGGCCGCCTGCTCGCTGGTTGAAACCCAGCCGATGAAGATCGGAGCCCCGGGCCGAGCGCCGGGCCGCCATGGGCCACGAAGAGGCCCACTTCGTGGACCTTGCCGGCCCGGATCCCCCCGGGGGATCGGACGATGTACCCATCGGCCGAGGGGCCGTCATCCACCACGCAAAAAGGCCCGGCACAAGGCCGGGCCAACGCTCTTGCTCGGATCCCCACCGCCGTGGAGACCCCGCGGATCACTGCGCCGAGGCGCCGAGCCCGCGTGTCGGGCCGCACACCGGGGGAGTCGGGCAAGCACGATCCCCCAACCGCGGCAAAACCTGTCCTACCGGCGGCGGCCCGGGCCGATCACCACCAGGTCTCGCCTTGGATCCCGACGGAGGTGCCGGCTTTCTTGTCGCCGAAGACGGCCTGCGTGGTGCCGCCGAGGTTCAGGCGTGCCGCTTCGTTCCACGCGGCATGCGTGACGAACAGCCGCACGGTCGGGCGCGACCACGGGTCCTTGCCGGCCGACGCGGCCAGCGTGCCGGTGATCTTGGTCATCGTCAGGTTGCCGGTGCTGCCGGCCGCGGCCGCGATGCTCGAGCCGGCGTCGGGCTTGACCTGGTCATGGCCGACCTCGAGCAGCGCGCGGAACGGCCCGCCGAGGTAGGTGTCGGTGCGCGCACCGATCGAGAACCACTTGTTGCCGCCGTCATTGATCTGCTTGTTGATGCGGTATTCGGCAATCGCATCCCAGCCGGTGGCTTCGCCGAACTTGCCGGTCTGCTGGATCACGACACGGCTGTTCTTGGTCTCGCCCAGCTTGTCGAACTTGGCACCGAAGATCGTCGCGCCGCCGAGCGTGCCGTTGATGGTCTGGTACGCACCCACCGCGAGGCCCTTGGGCTGCTTGTCGGCTTCGACGCCGTTGGCGCCGCCGGTCTTCGACTGCATCGAGCCGGTCACGTAGATCGACAGGTCGCCGTTCGGGATGTCCTTGATGCCGGTCAGGCGCACGGGAATGCTGAAGCGGTTGTTCTTCACCGACGTGTCGTTGGCGGCACCCGGCACGCCGTAGTTCGGGTCCATCATGAACGCGATGCTGAGCTTGCCGATGCCCACCTCCATGTCCTCGACGCCGGCACCGTTGCCGTCGTTGTTCTCGAGGAACTGGTCGTTGATGCCGAGCTGCAGGCGGTTGTAGAAGCGGCGGCCGGCCCAGACCTTGCCGTTGGCCAGCTGGCTGATGTGGTCGCCGTAGGTGTAGATCTGGCCGAAGCGCGTGGTCAGTGCATCCGGCTGCGACTGGCCGGCGTCCCAGGCCTTGTAGACGCTCGGCATCACGTGCACGTGCCAGTCGGAACCCTCGAACTCGGCCAGCTTCGCGTTGATGTTGGGCTCGACCACGTAGTCGCACTCGTTGCCCAGGCGCCATTTCGTGTCGGCGCCGGCCAGCTGGTAGCAGACCTGGTTGCCGCCACGCGTGTTCAGGCCGACGCCTGCACGCATGTAGCCCGAGAAGTCGATGGCGGGTCCGGCGGCGGCCGAACCGACGGCGCCTGCAAGCGCCATCGCGAGGAACAGAGGTTTCTTGTTCATGGTGTCTCCTGGTCTCCTGTTGGGGTGGAAAAGAGGTCGTTCGCCGAAGCGGCGGCTTTTGGCCTATGGAGTGGCAGGCCAAAACGGGGGCGCGACGCTGCCGCCGGACACCGGGCGGTCCGTGCGGAAAACGTCGCGGACCCGGTCCGAGAAATCGTTTTCATCACGGCGGTGACCAGCAGGGGCAGCGAGGCGGGCATGGGGGGCCTCAGTGGAGGGCGAGGGCGGCGCCGCTGTCGCTGAACAGCAGCGCGCGCGAGGCTTGCGGCACGAGGCCGATGTCCTGGCCGGCGCCGAGCCCTTCATGGTCGGCGGGCACGCGCAGCGAGACGGTGTTGGCGGTGCCGCGCAGCGTGGCATGCACGATGATCGAATCGCCGAGGTGCTCGAGCAGGTCGACGCGCGCGGCGAGGCCGTTCTCCACGCGGCCGATGCCGAGGTGTTCCGGGCGGATGCCGAGCACCAGCTGGGCCGAGGCGCCCGACGGCAGCCCGCCGGGCAGGCTGAGCGTGCCGGCCTGTTCGACGCGCAGCTGCACCGCACCGGCGCCGGCGGCCGCGGCGACGCAGGGGATGAAGTTCATGCGCGGCGAGCCGAGGAAGCCGGCGACGAACTGGTTGGCCGGCTGTTCGTACAGCGACATCGGCGTGCCGACCTGCTCGATGCGGCCGGCATTGAACACCGCGATGCGGTCGCCGAGCGTCATCGCCTCGACCTGGTCGTGGGTCACGTAGATCATCGTGTTGCCGATTTCCTTGTGCAGCTTCGACAGCTCGATGCGCATCTGCACGCGCAGCGACGCGTCGAGGTTCGACAGCGGCTCGTCGAACAGGAAGACGCGCGGCTTGCGCACGATGGCGCGCCCGATCGCGACGCGCTGGCGCTGCCCGCCGGACAAGGCCTTGGGCTTGCGTTCGAGCAGGTGCGTGATCTGCAGGATCTCGGCGGCGCGGCCGACGGCCTTCTTCACGTCGTCCTTCGACTGCCCGGCGAGCTTGAGCGCGAAGCCCATGTTCTCGGCGACGGTCATGTGCGGGTACAGCGCATAGCTCTGGAACACCATCGCGACGCCGCGGTCGGCCGGCGGCACCTCGTTGATCAGGTCGCCGCCGATGCGGATCTCGCCCTGGTCGATGTCCTCGAGGCCGGCGATCATCCGCAGCAGCGTCGACTTGCCGCAGCCGGACGGACCGACGAAGACCGCGAATTCGCCGTCGGCGATGTCGAGGTCGATCCCGCGGATCACCTCGACCTTGTTCTCGTAGCTCTTGCGCACGCCGCGCAGGGTCAGGGTTGCCATCTCAACTCTCCGTCTTGTCTTGGGTGCGGGCGATGAACTCGCGGTACCAGTGCGCGCTGTCCTTCAGCGTTCGCTGCTGCGTCGCGTAGTCGACGTGCACCAGCCCGAAACGCTTCGCGTAGCCGGAGTTCCACTCGTAGTTGTCCAGCAGGCTCCAGTAGAAGAAGCCGCGCACGTCCACGCCTTGCGCAATCGCATCGCTCACCGCGCCGAGGTGGCTGCTCAGGTAGTCGATGCGCTGCGGGTCGGCCACCTTGCCGCCGTCGAGCTGGTCGGCGCAGGCCGTGCCGTTCTCGGTGATCCACACCGGCGGCAGCGGGTAGTCCTGGTGGATCTTCACCAGCAGCTCGGTCAGCCCCTGCGGGTAGTTCTCCCAGCCCATGTCGCTCTCGCCGCGCAGCTTCGGCGCCGGGCGCGGCGGCTCCTCGCTCGAGGCCCAGATGCGCGTGTAGTAGTTGACGCCGATGAAATCGAGCTTCTGCGCGATCACGTCGAAATCGTTTTCATGCGTGACCGGGTAAAGGTGCAGCCCGGGGGCCGTCGGGTAGCGCTTCAGGAAGATCGGGTCCATGTACCAGCGCACGAAGGTCGCGTACTCGCGCTCGGCCAATGCGATGTCGGTCGCGCTGTCGGTCGCGGGGGTCGCCGGCGACTGGTTCAGCACGATGCCCAGCGGCGCCTTCACGCCGGCCGCGCGCATCGACTGCAGCGCGAGGCCGTGCGACAGCAGCAGGTGGTGCGCGACCTGCACCGTGAGCTGCGGGTCCTTGTAGCCGGGCGCGAACTGGCCGTTGCCGTGGCCCAGGTAGGCGGTGCACCACGGCTCGTTGTGCGTCGCGATGCTGGCGACGCGGTCGCCCAGGCGGCGGCCGATCACCGCGGCATAGTCGGCGAAGCGATGCGCGGTGTCGCGCGAGCCCCAGCCGCCGAGGTCCTGCAGCCCTTGCGGCAGGTCCCAGTGGTACAGCGTCAGGTGCGGCGCGATGCCGCGCTCGAGCAGGCGGTCGACCAGCCGGTCGTAGAACGCCAGGCCCTTGTCGTTCCACGCGCCATGGCCGAGCGGCTGCACGCGCGGCCAGGCGATCGAGAAGCGGTAGCTGTCGACGTTCAGGCCGGCGATCAGCTCGACGTCGTCGGCCCAGCGGTGGTAGTGGTCGCAGGCAACGTCGCCGGTGTGGCCGTCGAAGGTCTTTCCCGGGGTGTGCGAGAAGGTGTCCCAGATCGACGGGCCGCGGCCGTCTTCACGGGCCGCGCCTTCGATCTGGTAGGCGCTGGTCGCGACACCCCACGCGAAGCCGCGGGGAAATTTCGGGTCGGTCACGGGTCGGGATCCTTGAAGAGAACGTCGGTAGAAACAGGCGTTGAAAGCGATCAGGCCTTGACCGCGCCGGCGGTCAGCCCTTCGATCAGCCGGCGCGAGGCCAGCACGAACATCACCAGCAGCGGCAACACGGCGATCGACGAGCCGGCGCAGATCGCGCCCCATGGCGTCTGGCCGGTGCCCTGCAGCGAACGCAGCGCCAGCGGCACGGTGAACATCTCCATGTCGCGCATCACGATCAGCGGGCCGAGGAAGTTGTTCCATGCGCCGATGAACGTGACCAGGCCGAGCGTGCCCAAGGCCGGGCCGATCAGCGGCACGACGATGCGCAGGTAGATGCCGAACTCGCCGCAGCCATCGATGCGCGCGGCATCGACCAGGTCGCGCGGGATCGCCGAGCCGATGTACTGCCGCATCATGAAGATGCCGAGCGCGCCGCAGGCCGCCGGCACGATCAGCGCCTTCGGCTGGTTCAGCCAACCGAGCCAGCTCATCGTCAGCGCGGTCGGAATCATCCCGACGAAGCTCGGCAGCAGCAACGTGGCCATCACGAAGCCGAACAGCCGGTCCTTGTGCCTGAAGTCGTACATCGCGAACGCGAAGCCGGCCAGCGAGCAGAACAACAGGTTCAACGCGGTGATCGCCACCGCGATGTAGACGCTCCAGCTCAGGTTGCGCCAGAAGAACGGCAGCCGGTCGAGCAGCAGCTTCACGTTGTCGATGAAGGCGTTGCCGAACCACAGCGGCGGCGGCACCGACAGGATCTCGTGGTTGGTATGCGTCGCGAACACGAACATGAAATAGAACGGCGCCAGCATCAGCAGCGCGCCGCCGAGCACCACGGCGTAGGCGCTCGCGGCGCTGGCCGGGTTGGCGAAGCGGATCGAGGTCGAGCTCATCGCGTCAGGCCTTCTTTTCGCCGAGCAGGCGGTTGTTGCCCCAGGTGACCAGCGCGATCACCATGAACAGCAGCCAGGCGATGCTCGACGCGGTGCCGAAGTCGTTGTCGATGAAGGCCGTCGCGTACATGTGCATCGCCGCCGTCTTGCCGGCCTGGTCGAGGCCGCCGGTGCCGCCGGTCAGGATGAACGGCTCCTCGAACAACTGCAGGTTGCCGATGATGGTCAGCGTGACCGCGAAGAAGATCATCGGCTTGAGCATCGGCAGCGTCACGTAGCGGAACTGCTGCCAGGCCTTTGCGCCGTCCATCGTCGCGGCCTCGAACAAGTCCTTCGGGATCGTCTGGATCGCCGACAGGTACAGCACGGTGTTGAAGCCCACGTAGCGCCACCACACGACGAACGAGATCATCCACTTCGTGTAGTAGGGCTGGCCCCAGTCGATGTTCTGCGACGGGAACAGCCAGCCGATCACCGGCACCTGCGACATCGCGCCGAGCGCCGCGTTGACCACGCCGTAGTCGCGCGAGAACAGCGACGAGAACACCAGCGAGATCGCCACCGTCGACGTGATGAACGGCAGGAAGTACGCGCCGACCACCGCGTTGCGCCAGCGGCCGAACGCGGTGTGCAGGAAGAACGCCAGCGGCAGCGCGACCGCATGCTGCGGCACGCCCGACACCACGGCCATCCACACCGTGTTGTAGAGCGACTTGCGGAACCAGTCGTCGCTGGTGATGACGTAGACGTAGTTCTCCAGCCCCACCCACTGCATCGCGTCGAGGCCGGCCGCCGGCTCCCAGCGGTGGAACGACATGTAGATCGAGAACAGCAGCGGAAACAACCCGAACACCAGGAACAGGATGAAGAACGGGCTGATGAACACGTACGGCGCGATGTCGCGGAAGCTGCGGCGGCGCTTGCGCACGCCGGGCTGGGCAGCACCGAGTGGCGTCGTGGTCGTCGGGACCGTGGATTTGGGCATGGCCTGCATGGTGTCGAGTGCAATCCGGACGCGGCGGCTCGCGCCGCGTCCGGTTGCTCAGTCAGCGTGAGTCGATCAGCGGGGAATCAGGCGGCGGCAGGGGTCAGCGGCGCACGCGCTTCTTGACCTGTTCCTGCGCATCCGCCAGGGCCGTCTTGATGTCCTTGTTCTGCTCGAGCACCTTGTCGAGCTCGGCATTGACGACGTCGTTGGCCACCGGGTCGTACTTGTCGACCGCGATCGCCTTGATCTTGTCGGCCGACACCTTCCACATCTGGCGCGCCTTCTGGCCGCCCAGGTACTCGATCGGCTGGTCGAGGAAGGGATCGCTCTGCGCTTCGATCAGCGACGGGAAGGCGTCCAGGCTGCGGAAGGCCTCGATCTGCATGCCCTTGTCCAGCGTCATGAACTTGATGAAGTCCCACGCCGCGGCCTTGTTCGCCGCCTTCTTCGGGATCGCATAGAACGAGCCGCCCCACGAGGCGTAGGCGCCGTTCGGCAGTTGCGCCGAACGCCACTTGCCCTTGGACTCCGGTGCCAGCCAGTTCGACAGGTGGCCGGCCAGCCAGGCGCCCATCATCTGCGAGGCGACCTTGTCGCGCTTGAAGCCTTCGCTCCATTCGTTGGACCAGGCGGTGATCTTGCCGTCGATGCCGGCGGTGCGCGCGGCCTTGGCGAGCTCGAAGCCCTTCTCGAAGCGCGGCGTGTTGATCAGCGGCGTGCCCTTCTTGTCGAAGAAGATGCCCTCGCCGTCCTTCAGGCCGGAACGGATGTAGATGTCCTTGATGTCGACCGCGCTCGCCAGCAGGTAGGCGCCGGTCGCGGCCTTCACCTTCTTGCCCGATTCGATGTACGACTCCCAGCTCTTGGTCAGGTCGGCTTCGCTGACGCCGGCCTTGTCGAGCAGGTCCTTGCGGTAGAACAGCGCGCCCGGGCCGATGTCGGCCGGCATCGCGGCCAGCACGCCGCTGCCGCTCATGCCCTGCGGCACGGTGAACTTGGCGATCTTCGACGTGTACTGCATGCCGTTGTACGGCGCCTTGCCCAGGTCCTCCAGGCCGCCGGATTCGGCGAACTTGCCGATGAAGCCCACTTCCACCGCCATCACGTCCGGCAGGTTGGCACCGGTGGCCAGCGCCGTCGTCATCGCGGTGTGGTGGTCGCCGAACGCCAGGCTGGTCAGCTTGATCTCGACCTCGGGGTGCAGCTTCTTGTAGAGCGGAATCGCCGCCTTGACGGCCAGGTCGAAGCTCGGGAAGGACGCCACCGTCAGCGTCGTCGTGGTCTGGGCCGAAGCAGCCGAGGCCATGGCCAGCGCCGCGCTCAGCAGCAGGGGGTTCATCAGTCGTGTCACGTCGTGTCTCCTGAGGTCTTTGTGGAACGCCGGGCGGGCTGCCTTTCGCTCCGTCGGCTGTTGTACAGGCTCGTGCCTGACGCGGGTCGAACTTCGGCCAGATCGGTTCGGCTGAAATCGATTTCACATCTGCAAACGATTTCAACCGTGCCACAACGGGGTGTCAATCGACAAAACCCGGAGTGCCGCACCAGTGAGGGAAAGTCCTCTCCGGAGTCACCCTGAGGGGAATCCGGACAGTCCTCGCTGACCGATTCATGGCGTCATTGCTGAAATCGATTTCAAGACAAGTAGGATTAGAAACGGGGGGCAAGCGGTGGTCAAGATGGTCCGGCTTGGGGAAATCCCCGAGATGGCGCAACTTGTTCCGGGCGCGTAACTGGCTGCCAGATAGCGCTGCAGACCAGCATTGGCGCCATTCCTGATATTTCGCAGGTCGGTGGCCGACGCCGCCTGCCCGCATTTCGTACCGGTGGAGACCGGCCATCTGTCCCGATCATGGTGCCATCTGGTTTTGGCAAGGTCATGAAAACGTTGCCATACTTGAAACCCCATGCAAAATCGCGAATCGCCCTATCGCCACCGCACACCGTGACCCGTCCGAATGCCCGTTCGCCCCTGACCGTCCCGGCTGCCGTGACCCTGCTCGACGTGGCACGCGAGGCCGGCGTCTCGCCGAGCACGGTGTCGCGCATCCTGAACGGCACGGCCCGCGTCACCTCCGACAAGCGCCAGGCGGTCGAATCCGCCATCAGCAAGCTCGACTTCAAGCCCAACCTGTTCGCGCGCAGCCTGAAGACCGGCACCACGATGACCATCGGCATCCTGGCGCAGGACATCGAGAGCCCGTTCTACACGCGGGCGATGAAGGGCATCGAGACCGGGCTGCTCGGCAGCGGCTACGCGCCGATCATCGTCAGCGGCCACTGGGATGCGCGCGAAGAGGCCGAACGGGTGCGGCTGCTGATGACGCGCCGCATCGACGGCGTCGTGATCCTCACCGGCCACATGGACGATGCGCAGATCGTCGAGTTCGCGCGCCACCAGCCGATCGTCGTGACCGGCCGCCACCTCGACAGCCACAACATCATCGCGATCAAGCTCGACCAGGTGCGCGGCGGCTACCTCGCCACGCGCCACCTGATCTCGCTCGGGCACCGGCGCATCGCCCACATCGCCGGCGTGCGCGACCACGACGACGCGAAAGACCGCTACCAGGGCTACCTGCAGGCTCACGAAGAAGCCGGCCTGACGCCCGACCCCGAGCTGGTGGTGCAGGGCGACTTCACCGAGCCGGGCGGCCTGCTCGCGATGACGCGGCTGCTCGACGGCGGGCGGTCGTTCACCGCGGTGTTCTGCGCGAACGACCAATCGGCCTTCGGTGCGCGGGTGGTGCTGTACCGGCGCGGCATCCGGGTGCCGGACGACGTGTCGCTGGTCGGCGTCGACGACCTGCCGGCCGCCGCCTACCTGACGCCGCCGATCACGACGGTGCGCCAGCCGATCTACGAGATGGGCTTGTACGCGGCGAACGCGCTGCTCGGCATGCTGGGCCACACCGCCGAAGAGGTGCAGGTGCCGCCGCTGGAACTGATCGTGCGCGAGACGACGCGCCGGGTGTGATCCGTGGGCCGAGCGCCGGGCCGCCCCAGCCGGACCGCGCAGGCGGGCTTGGAGCCGCGGCCATCGTTCCCCGCGGAGGATCGGTCGATGTACCCATCGACCGAGGGGTCGTCATCTACCTGGCTTCGGCGTCTTCGATCTGCTGTTTGACTTTCCGGGCACCGCGCAAGACCAGCGTCTCGTCGAGCAAGGCCTGCGGCGCCACCGCGCGCGCCACTTCCTCGAGCGAATCCGGATCGGTCATCAGCGCATTCGCCAGCGCCGACAGCGCGCAGATCGAGCGCCGCGGCACCTGCGGCGGCAGTTCGCGCGTCGCGTTCACCGTCACATGGTGGCGCACGCTGGCCACGGCCGCCTGCGCCAGTCCCCAGCTTTCGCACAGTGCCGCGCCGAGCAGGTCGTGGCTGACGCCGAAGGCCTGGCTCTCGAGGTACATCAGTTCGGTGTCGTCCGCGGCCGACGCGAGCATCGGCTGGTAGACCGCCTGCGCGTGCTTGAACAGCACCGCCTTGCCGCATTCCTCGAACAGCCCGGCCGAATGCGCGCCCCACGGGTCGACGCTCAACACCTGGCCGATGCGGCCCATCAGCAGGCCGCGCACGCTGGCGCGTTGCCACATCGGTTCCAGTTCGGGCGCCGGCGGGAACACCGCGCGCAGGCCCATCTCGAAGGTGACGGCCGCGACCTCGCGCGTGCCGAGGTAGGTGACCGCCTGCTGCACGCTCTGCACGCGGCCCTTCAGGCCATACAGCGACGAGTTGACCGCCTTCAGCACGGCCGAGGCCAATGCCATGTCGCTTTCGATCAGCCGGGCCAGCGCCTGCAGGTTCACCTCGTCCTCGGCCAGCAGCAGGGACAGCTTGACCAGCGCCTCGGGCTGGGCGGGCACGTCGATGTTCAGCGAACGCAGCTTGGGGTCGATGACAGGCATGGCGGAATCCGGGTCGTAGAGCAGTTCTTCACGTTCGATGCTACGCAGCGGGGCCGCCGCCGATCCGTCGAACAGGCAGGAATTCCAGGCGTTGTTGGCACCTTTGGCGACTCGGCGACGATCTGCCGCACGGATTCGCCGACACTGCACGGGTTCATCCGCCGCCCACGACAGGCGGAGAACTCGATCGCGCATGAGCCGCGCCCTGGAGGGGGATGTCCTGATGTTGAACTTTCGCATTCGCGGGCTGCCGAGCCTCGTCGCCGGCCTGCTGGTCGGTGCCACCGTCGCAGTCGCCGCACCGGCTGCCGATTTCTCGGTCGCCGCCCCACCGGCCTGGGTCGAGGCCATCGCACCGGACATCGCGGCTTCGGTGCCCACCGAGCAGTTGAGCGCCGGGGTGCATTACCTGCTGACCGACACGCAGACGCGCGTCGACGCCCAGGACCGCACGACCTACCGGCATATCGCGATGAAGGCGGCGAACCAGTCGGGGGTCGAATCGGTGGCGCATGTGCAGATCGGCTTCGATCCGGCCTACCAGGTCCTGACCTTGCACTCGATTCGCTTGCACCGGGACGGCCGCACCATCTCGAAGCTGAATGCCGCGGCCGTCAAGGTGCTGCAGCAGGAAAAGGAACTCGAATACCGCATCTTCGATGGCAGCAAGACGGCGCACGTCTTCCTCGAAGACGTGCGCGTCGGCGATGTCGTCGAGTACGCCTACTCGGTGCGCGGCAGCAACCCGGTGTTCGGCAATCGGCAGTTCGGTCGCATCGAGCTCCAATGGAACGTGCCCGTCCATCAACTGGTCGCCCGGTTGATGTGGCCCGCGGGGCGCAAGCTGGCGCTGCAGCCGCTGCGCACCGCGTTGCGCCCTGTCGTCACGGAGCACGACGGCCTGATCGACCAGCGCTGGGAAGTGCGAGACGTGGCGCCGCTGGTCGTCGAGGCCGGCGCCCCGGACTGGTTCGATCCCTACCCCTTCGTGCAGTGGAGCGAATTCGCCGACTGGGCCGCCGTGGCCCGTTGGGCCGAACCGCTGTACCGCAGGCCCGTCGTCCTGGGGCCGGCCTTGCGTGCGGAAGTCGACCGCATTGCGGCCGCCGGCGGCAGCCTGCCGTACAAGGCCGCGAAGGTGCTGCGCTTCGTGCAGGGCGAGATCCGCTACCTGGGGGTCGAGGTGGGCCCGGGCTCGCATGCGCCGACCTCTCCCGACACCGTGCTGGATCGGCGTTTCGGCGACTGCAAGGACAAGTCGCTGCTGACGGTCACGATGCTCGAGGCGCTCGGCATCGGGGCGCGCCCGGCGCTGGTGCACACCGCTTCGCGCGGCACGATCGCCGACCTGCAGCCGACACCCGGCGCCTTCAACCACGTGGTGGTGCGGGCCGAGGTGGACGGTGCGACCTACTGGCTCGACCCGACGCGGTCGCCGCAGCCGGGCACGCTCGACACGCTGGTGCAGGCCGGCTTCGACCGCGCGCTCGTCATCGGCGCCGGCACCACCGGGTTGAGCGACATGCCGGCGGCACCGCAGCAGCATCGCGAGGTGCGCATGCTGATCGACGCCAGCGACGGCCTCGACAAACCGGTGCGCATGACGGTCGTGACCATCGCCGACGGCTCCTGGGCTGAGTCGATGCGAGACAGCCTCGCCACGACCAACCGCGACGACCAGCAGAAGAACTACCTCAACTTCTACGCGCGCTACTACCCGGACCTCGCGGTCGAACGCCCGATCACGGTGGCCGACGACGGGTATGCCAACCGGGTCACGGTGACCGAGAGCTACCGCATCCCCACGTTCTGGACACGCAACGAGGGCAAGAAGCGGCTGGAGGCCGGCGTGTTCGCGCCGGACATGGAAGACGCGCTGCGCGGACCGCGCCAGACGCGCCGCGACGCCCCGCTGGCGCTGGGCCTGCCGACCGAGTTCCTGCACACGGTGGAGGTGCGGCTGCCCGAGGACTGGCCGATCTAGCCGGAACACACCGAGGTCAAGGATGCGGCCTTCCGCTTCGAGCACACCGTCGGCGCCAGCACCGATCGCCGGACGGTCAGCCTGCGCGAGCGGCTGGTCTCGCAGGTCGATCACGTCGCCGCCGCCGATGCGCAGCGCTATGCCGGCAACCTGGAGCGCGCGCGCGGCAGCCTCGGCTACAACTTCTACAAGTACGACGCGGCGGCACTGCCGGCGGCCGCTGGCGGTTCGGGCTTCAACTGGCTGGTCGCCTTCCTCGGCGTCATGTTCGCCGGTCTCTGGTGTGCGCTGGCGTGGAAGCTGTACCAGTGGGATCCGCTGCCCCGGCCGTCGGTGCAGGACCCATCGCTTGCCGGCATCAGCGGCTGGCTGGTGTTCGCGGGCCTGTCGCTGGTGGTCGCGTCAGTGCGGCTGGCGCTCGACATCAGGGAACTCCTGCCGAGCTATTCGCTGCAGACCTGGAACGCGGTGACCGCCGTCGGGCAGAGCGCCTACGACCCGATGTGGGCGCCGTTGCTGCTGATGGAACTGGCCGTCAACCTGGCCAAGTTGATCTTCTTGATCCTGATCTTGGTGCTGTTCTTTCGCCGCCGCAGCAGCCTGCCCACGGTGATGATCGCGTGGCTGGTGTTGTCGCCGCTCGTCCATGCAGCCGATCTGCTGCTGGTCGCCCAGCTGGACAAGCACGACGCCGGCCAGTCGATGCGCGACTGGGCCGAGCTCGGCCGCACCGTGTTCTTCAGCCTGCTGTGGACCCTGTACTACCTGCGTTCCAGACGGGTGGCGGCAACGTTCACCCATCGCCTTGGAACCGGGCTCCGAGCGGCCCCCGCCATCGCCGAAGGCGTCAGCGCAGAAACGCGTCCCAGCCCGTCTTGAGGATCAGCGCCGACACGACGGCAATGAACACGCCGCGCACGAAGCCCGCGCCGTGCTTCAGCGCGAGGCGCGTGCCGAGCAGGCTGCCGATCACGTTGGCCACCGCCATCGTCAGCGCGATGTGCCACCAGACGTGGCCCTTGATCGCGAACAGCGCGAGCGCGGCGAGGTTGGTCGCGGTGTTCAGCAGCTTCGCGCTGGCGCTCGCGTTCAGGAAGTCGTAGCCGAGCAGGCGCACGAACAGGAACACGAAGAAGCTGCCGGTGCCGGGGCCGAAGAAGCCGTCGTAGAAGCCGATCACCAGCCCGATGCCGCTGGCCAGCAGCGCCTGCGTGCGGCCGGTGTGCAGCGGTGCGTGCGTGCGCCCCATGTCCTTGCGCGCCAGCGTGTACGCGAGCACGCCGATCAGGATCAGCGGCAGGGCCTTGCGCAGGCCGTCGGCGCTGACCAGCGTGACGGTCCAGGCGCCGCTCAGCCCGCCGACCAGCGCGGCCACCGCCGCCGGCAACAGCGCGCTCCACTGCAATTGCACCCGCTTGGCGAATTGCGCGGTGGCCCAGCCGGTGCCCCAGACGCCCGCGCCCTTGTTGGTGCCCAGCAGCGTCGCCGGCGCGGCGCCGGGGTAGACGCTGAACAGGGCCGGCACCAGGATCAGCCCGCCGCCACCGACGATGGCGTCGATGAAACCAGCGAACAAGGAGGCGAGCGTGACCGTGACGAGATCGAGCATGCGGAAAGGAGGGCGTCCAGAATGGAAAAGGGCGCCAGGATCACCTGGCGCCCTTCGCATTTTGTCATCGGTCCGGTCGCTCGCTGGAGTGCCGGCCTGTCGGTGTGTCGCAGCCTTGAACGCGTGAATGACGCGACCCTGGATGCGTTGTGTCTGTCTCCTCAGTCCCCCGCCCAGCCGGTCATCCGGGGATGTCGGCCGCGAGTGGGCGGATTTTGGGAGCAGGCCTCCACGCACGCACTAGGTGTTTTCCTGCACCGTTACAGGGCAGCGCTGTCCCGCAGCAAGGGGATGCGCAGGATCACACGCGTGCCCTGGCCGGACGCGCTTTCCACCGCCACCGCGCCGCCATGCAGCTCCGCGATGCGCTTGACGATCGCGAGCCCGAGGCCCTTGCCGCCTTCGCCGGTGGCCGGCGCCACATTGGTGCGCGCCTGGTAGAAGCGATCGAACAGATGCGGCAGGTCGGCCGCCGGGATGCCGGGCCCGGTGTCGCCGACGCTGACCTCGGCCTGCGTGCCGGCGCTGGCGGCCGCGAGCGTGACGCGGCATCCGGGACCACAGAACTTCAATGCGTTGTCGACGAGGTTCGCGATCGCGCGCTCGAACAGTTCGACATCGACCTGCGCCGGCACCGGCGCGTCGCCGGGCTCGGCCAGCAGCTCGACGCCCGACTGCGCCGCACGCTCGGCGAAGCGCAGCTGGATGTCGTCGAGCAGCTCGCGCAGGTCGACCTGCTCGGCGCGCAGCTGGAAGCTCGGCTCGTCGAGTGTCGCGAGGTCGCCCAGCGCCTTCACCAGCCGCGACGCATTGCGCGTGTTGCGCAGCGCCACCTCGACCAGCCGGCGGTCGTCGGCGCGCGCCGCATCGCCGGCCCAGCGCGCCTCCAGCGTCTCGAGGCAGGCATCGGTGGCGGTCAG
This sequence comes from Rhizobacter sp. SG703, assembly GCF_012275445.1. Taxonomy (GTDB): domain Bacteria; phylum Pseudomonadota; class Gammaproteobacteria; order Burkholderiales; family Burkholderiaceae_C; genus Rhizobacter. The sequence continues at coordinate 282,293 of NZ_JAAZQK010000010.1, forward strand.
CGGCGAACGCAGGTCGTGCGACAGGTTGCTGACCGCCTCGCGCCGGAAGTGATCGAGCCGGCTCAGCGCGTTCCACTGCCGCTGCAGCGTCGCGAGCATCGCGCCGAACGCCCGCGTCAGCTGCCCGAACTCGTCGGCCGTGGCCGGCGGCAGCAGCGGCTGCGCATCGGCCGCGCCTTCTTGCAGGCCTTTCTCCGACAGCATCGCGACCGCCTCGGTGAGACGCCGCAGTGGGCGCGTCACCGACGCGATGACCATCGCCGCCAGCAGCGTGGTCAGCATCACGATGCCGGCGATCACGCCGAGCGCCGGCCGCGCGACGCTCGCGCTCAGCACCTGCCAGCGGTCGGCCGGCAGGTCGGCCTTGTGCGCCACCAGGTAGAGGTAGCCGGCCAGGTTGTCGCCGCCGCGGATCTGCGGGCGGCCGATCGGCCGCGCGGCGATCACCGCATCGGCATCCATGCGCTCCGGGTCGTCGCCCATCACGTACGACGACGCCTGCGACGACACCGCCTGCCGCACCGGATCGATCGCGACGCGGAAGCCGGGCGCGAGCTTCGCCGAACCGGTGCTCGCCAGCACTGTGCCCTGCGGGTCGAGCAGGTAGAGCTGGGTGTCGGGCTCGAACAGCACCAGGTTCTTCAGGAACGCGTCGAAATCCTCCGGATGCCGCTCGCGCATCTCGAACAGGTTGTCGTACATCGCAACGACCCGGCCGAGGAAGACCGTCGAACGCTGGTAGGTGGTCTCGTGCTCGAAGCGCTGGAACGCGAAGGCCACGCTGGCGATCACCGCCAGCGCGGTGACGAGGCCGGTCGCGACGATCGTCAGCGCGATCTTCAGGCGCACGCTCATACCGGGCCGAGCGCCGGGCCGCCCCAAGCCGGCCCGGATCCCTTCGGGGGATCGGCCGGTGTACCCGCCGGACGAGGGGTTGTCATTGCGGAGCGTCGCGCATCTTGTAGCCGGCGCCGCGTACCGTGAGGATCAGCTGCGGGCGCATCGGGTCGGCCTCCAGCTTGGCCCGCAGCCGGTTGATGTGCGTCGTCACGGTGTGCTCGTAGCCGTCGTGCGTGTAGCCCCACACCGCATTCAGCAGTTGCCCGCGCGAGAACACATGCCCCGGGTGGTTCGCGAAGTGCAGCAGCAGGTCGAACTCCAGCGCGGTGAAGTCGATCTCCTCGCCGCGGTAGCGCACCTGGCGCTTGGTCGGCAGGATCTCCAGGTCGCCGTTGCGCAGCGTGCCGGACTGCGCCTGCGCACCGGCCTGGGCGGCGCGCAGCAGGTCGGCGCGGCGCAGCAGCGCCTTCACGCGCGCCAGCAACTCGGCCAGCGAGAACGGCTTGGTCAGGTAGTCGTCGGCACCCAGCTCCAGGCCGAGCACGCGGTCGAGCTCGGTCGCCTTGGCGGTCAGCATCAGGATCGGCGTGCTGCGGCCGCGCGCGCGCAGCGCCTTGCAGACCTCCAGCCCGTCCAGCCCCGGCATCATCAAGTCGAGGATCAGCAGGTCGCTCGCCTGCTCGTTCTGGCTGGCCAGCGCCGCGATGCCGTCGGCCACGGCCGTCACGGCATACCCCGAGTTGCTGAGGTTCAGCACGATCAGATCGCGGATGTCGGTCTGGTCTTCGGCGACGAGGATGGTGGCGGGCATGGGGGCATTGTCGTGCGGGCCGAGGCGCTTCTTACGCGCCCCGCTTGAAGCGGAAAGGCGCATCCTGAGGCAAATGTGATCTTCCTGTGAGGTTCGGCGACGGCGGCGCGAGGTGCGCTGGCCACAGTCATGCCCATCGACAACGACCGATCCAGGAGCCCACGATGCATGCCACCGCCACCGCTGCTGCCAGCCTCGCCTTTCCGCCTGCCGCCGCGGTGTCGTGGTCGGAGATGGTGTCGCACCGCGGCTACCTGGTGCGCTTCGCGCAGCGCAAGCTGCACGACCCGATGCTGGCCGAGGACGTGGTGCACGACGTGTTCGAGGCGGTGATCGCCGGCCGCGCGAGCTTCGGCGGGCGCGCCGCGCTGCGCTCGTGGTTGACGGCGGTGCTGAAGAACAAGATCGTCGACCTGGTGCGCCAGCGCGCCGGCCACGACAGCCTGGACGCGCAGTGGCTGGACGACGACGGCGAGGCGATCGGCGCCGCCGCGCTCGAATGCCCGCAGGCCCGGCCGGACGAAGTGGCCGAGCAGCGCCAGCAGCTCGACCGGATGCTGGCGCGCATCGAGGCGCTGCCGACCGGGCTGCGCGACGCGATGCGGCTGCGCGTGCTGCACGACCAGCCGACCGAGCAGGTGTGCGCGGCATTGGCCATCACCGAGGACAACCTGTTCGTGCGCTTGCACCGCGCGCGCAAGCAGTTGCTGTCGTGAAGCACCGCACGGGCCACATATGGTCATAAGCAAACGTTCGTTGTAGGCCGCACGCGCGCTCAGCAGAATCACGCACCTACTCATGCGTGCGCCGCGACACCCCCGCGGCCATGCCCACGCGAATGAATTTCCAGCAACTGCGGTCTGTCCGCGAGACCGTGCGCTGCGGCTTCAACCTGACCGAGGTGGCCGCGGTGCTGCACACGTCGCAGCCCGGCATCAGCCGGCAGATCCGCGAGCTCGAGGACGAGCTCGGCATCGAGATCTTCGTGCGCGCAGGCAAGCGCCTCACCGGCCTCACGCCGCCCGGCGAGGCGGTGCTGCCGATCGTCGAACGCCTGCTGCTCGACGCCGAGAACCTGCGCCGTGCCGGCGATGAATTCAGCGCGCAGACCAGCGGCCGGCTGTCGATCGCCGCGACCCACTCGCAGGCCCGCTACGCGCTGCCGGCGGTCGTACGCGACTTCCGCCAGCTGTACCCGCAGGTCACGCTGAACCTGCACCAGGGCTCGCCGAAGCAGGTGGCCGAGATGCTGCTGTCCGGCGAGGCCGACATCGGCATCGCGACCGAGGCGCTGGCGAGCTACGAGCAGCTGGTGGCGCTGCCGTGCTACCGCTGGACGCACAGCGTGGTGGTGCCGATCGGGCACGACCTGCTGAAGCAGGAGGGCCCGCTGACGCTGCAGCGCCTGGCGCGCTACCCGATCATCACGTACGACGTCGGCTACACCGGCCGCACCCACATCGACGAGGCCTTCGCCGCCGAAGGGCTGAAGCCGAGCGTGGTGCTGACCGCGATGGACGCCGACGTGATCAAGACCTATGCCGAGCTCGGCATGGGCGTGGGCATCGTCGCGTCGATCGCGTTCGACCCGGAACGCGACCGGCAGCTGCGCGCCATCGATGCGCGCGAGCTGTTCGCGGTGAACCTGACGCGGCTCGCGGTGCGGCGCGGCACCTGGCTGCGCGGGTACGTCTACTCGTTCATCGAGGCATTCGCGCCGACGCTGACGCGCGACGCGGTGGAGCGGTCGTTGAACGGCGAGGCGGTGGAGGAATAGCCTGGCTCGTTGACTGCGCAGGCCTTCGACAGGCCCGCGCGCCCTCAGATCATCGCCGCCGGATCCGGCAGCTCGTCGCTCGCGAACCGCTGCACCCGCCGCGGCCTCAGGTGCACCTTCGACCCGGTCGCCAGCTGCAGCCGCTCGCGCAGCCCCTGGTACTCCGAGCGCGGCAGCTCCACGTCCACATAGCTGCCGTCGTCGTCGCGCTTGAACTCCAGCCGGGTGTTCGGCCCGACCGTCAGCGCCTGCGACAGCGTCACCGCCAGCGTGCCGTCTTCGGCCGTGCCGAGGATCTGCAGCTCGTGCGGGCGCACATAGCTCACTTCTTCCGACGCGGTGTCCGCGCCGCTGCGCCCGAAGCGACCGTGGAACAGGTTCACATCGCCGAGGAACTGCAGCACGAACGGGGTCGCCGGGTGGTCGTACACCTCGTCCGGCGGGCCGTCCTGCTCGATGCGGCCCTGGTTCATCACGACGATGCGGTCGGCCACCTCCATCGCCTCTTCCTGGTCGTGCGTGACGAACACGCTGGTCACGTGCATCTCGTCGTGCAGCCGGCGCAGCCAGCGGCGCAGTTCCTTGCGCACCTTGGCGTCGAGCGCGCCGAACGGCTCGTCCAGCAGCAGCACCTTCGGCTCCACCGCCAGCGCGCGCGCCAACGCGATGCGCTGCCGCTGGCCGCCGGACAGCTGGTGCGGGTAGCGGTCGGCGATCCAGTCGAGCTGCACCAGCTTCAGCAGGTCGGTCACCTTGGCCTTGATCGCCGCATCGCTCGGCCGCGTGGCCTTCGGCCGCACGCGCAGCCCGAACGCGACGTTCTCGAAGATCGTCATGTGGCCGAACAGCGCGTAGTGCTGGAACACGAAGCCGACCTGGCGTTCGCGCACGTCGGTGTTCGTCGCGTCCTCGCCGTGGAACAGCACGGTGCCGCTGTCGGGCACTTCCAGCCCCGCGATGATGCGCAGCAGCGAGGTCTTGCCCGAGCCCGACGGCCCGAGCAGCGCGACCAGCTCGCCGGCCGGGATGTCCAGGTTCAGGTTGTCGCAGACGACGGTCTTGCCGAAGCTCTTCTTCAGGTTGCGGACTTCGATGCTCATTCTGGAAACCTCATTCCGACCGGCCTTCGGCCGACTTCTTCTGCGCGCGCACGCGGCGCTCGACCAGGTACTTCAACACCAGCGTGACGAGCGCGAGCCCGGCCAGCAGCGAGGCCACCGCGAACGCGGCCGCGAACTGGTATTCGTTGTAGAGGATCTCGATGTGCAGCGGCATCGTGTTGGTCTGCCCGCGGATGTGGCCCGACACGACGCTGACCGCGCCGAACTCGCCCATCGCCCGCGCGTTGCACAGGATCACGCCGTACAGCAGCGCCCACTTGACGTTCGGCAGCGTGATGCGCCGGAAGATCTGCCAGCCGTTGGCGCCCAGCACGCGGGCCGCCTCTTCCTGCTCGGTGCCCTGTGCCTGCATCAGCGGGATCAGCTCGCGCGCGACGAACGGGAAGGTGACGAACACCGTCGCGAGCACGATGCCCGGCACCGCGAAGATCACCTTCAGGTCATGGTCGCGCAGCCATTCGCCCCACCAGCCCTGCAGGCCGAAGATCAGCACGTAGATCAGGCCGGAGATCACCGGGCTAACCGAGAACGGCAGGTCGATCAGCGTCAGCAGCAGGTTCTTGCCGCGGAACTCGAACTTCGCGATGCACCAGGCGGCGGCGATGCCGAACACCAGGTTCATCGGCACCGAGATGCCGGCGGCGATCAGCGTCAGCTTGATCGCCGACAGCGCGTCGGGGTCGGCGATCGCGGCGAGGTAGACGCCGACACCTTTCTTGAACGCCTCGGCGAACACGATCGCGAGCGGCACGAACAGGAACAGCGTCAGGAACGCAAGCGCGATGCCGATCAGCGTCCACTTGACCCACGCGGGTTCGGTGGTGGCTGACTGCAGCGCCTTCGGAGCGAGCGCGGGCCGAGCGCCGGGCCGCCCCAAGCCGGCCCGCATCCCCTCGGGGGATCGGCCGGCGTACTCGACGGTCGAGGGGTTGTCGTTCATCGACCCTGCCTCGCTCTCGTCCACGCCTGCAGCCCGTTGATCGCCAGCAGCATCGCGAACGCGCTGACCAGCATCACGACGGCGATCGCGGTGGCGCCGGTGTAGTCGTACTGCTCGAGCTTCGTGATGATCAGCAGCGGTGTGATCTCGCTGATCAGCGGCATGTTGCCGGCGATGAAGATCACCGAGCCGTATTCGCCGAGCGCCCGCGCGAACGCCAGCGCGAAGCCGGTGAGCAAGGCCGGCGAGATGATCGGGAAGATCACTTTCGCGAAGGTCTGCAGCCGCGACGCGCCGAGCGTGGCCGCGGCCTCCTCGATCTCCTTGTGCAGGTCTTCCAGCACCGGTTGCAGCGTGCGCACGACGAAGGGCAGGCCGATGAAGGTCAGCGCGACGAACACGCCGAGCGGCGTGAAGCTGACCTTGAACGGCAGGAAGCGACCGATCCAGCCGTTCTGCGCGTACAGCGCCGTCAGCGCGATGCCGGCCACCGCGGTCGGCAGTGCGAACGGCAGGTCGACCAGCGCATCGACCAGCCGCTTGGCCGGGAATTCGTAGCGCACCAGCACCCACGCGACGACGAGGCCGAACACCGAGTTCATCAGCGCGGCCGCGAACGACGCGCCGAAGGTGAGCCGGTACGACGCGAGCACGCGCGGCGCGCTGACGGCGTCCCAGAACGCCGGCCAGGTCATCGTGGCCGTCTTCAGGAACGCCGCCGACAAGGGCAGCAGCACGATGAAGCTCAGGTACAGCAGCGTGAAGCCGAGCGCCAGGTCGAAGCCCGGCAGCACGCTGTGCCGCTTCAGCAGGGTGCGGGTGAACAGCACGTTCAGCGCTTACTTCTTCGCGGCGGCGAGGATCTGGTCGTAGATCGCGCCGTCGTCGAAATGCTCCTTCTGCGCCTTGGTCCAGCCGCCGAAGACCTCGTCGATCGTGAAGGTGTTGACCTTCGGGAAGTCCTTCGCGTGCTTCGCCAGGATGGCCGCGCTGCGCGGGCGCAGCTGGTGCTTCGCGGCGATCTCCTGCGCCTCGTCGCTCCACAGGAACTTCAGGTAGGCCTCGGCCTGCTTGCGCGTGCCCTTCTTGTCGGCCACCTTCTCGACCACCGCAACCGGGTTCTCGGCCAGGATCGTGCTCTTCGGGTAGACCACCTCGAAGTTGTCGCCGAACTCTTCCTTGATCAGGTTGACTTCGGATTCGAAGGTCGACAGCGCGTCGCCGATGTTGCGCTGCGCGAAGGTGGTGGTCGCCGCGCGGCCGCCGCCGTCGAACACCGGCACGTTCGCAAAGATCTTCTGCACCAGCTCGCGCGCCTGCGCCGGCGTGCCGCCGGCCTTGATCACCGAGCCCCACGCGGCCACGTAGCTGTAGCGGCCGTTGCCGGTGATCTTCGGGTTCGGGATCACGACGCTGGTGCCCGGCTTCGCGAGGTCGCCCCAGTCCTTGATGCCCTTCGGGTTGCCCTTGCGCACCAGGATCACGGTCAGCGAGGTGGTCGGCGCCGCATTGTTCGGCAGGCGCTTCGCCCAGTCTTCCGGCAGCAGCTTGCCGCGGGTGGCCAGCACGTCGATGTCGCTCGACTGGTTCATCGTCACGACATCGGCCTCGAGCCCGTCAAGCACCGCGCGCGCCTGCTTGCTGGAGCCGCCGTGCGACTGGTTGATCGCGACGTCTTCGCCGGTCGACGCCTTCCACGACTTCTGGAACGCCGGGTTGATGTCCTTGAAGAACTCGCGCGCGACGTCGTAGCTGACGTTCAGCAGCGTCGGCCCGGCCGCACGGGCAGGCGACAACGCGAGCAGCGCGGCAGCGCCGACGCAGGACAACAGGAGGGCGCGGCGCGCGGCCAGGAGGCGGGTGGACATGGTGGTTCAGCCGCCAACGACGCGGCCCGGGCAAAAGGGAGCGCCGATGTTACGGACGGACATCGCGACGGCGAACGACTCAATCGGCGGATCCTTATGAGTTTTTCGCACAAGCGCCTCGACAGCAGCGCGCTGACGCGCCTGCCGTCGAATATTGGAGCCGGTGCTTACTTCTTGTTTTTCCGTTGCATCACTTCGCGTAGATCTGGTCGAACACGCCACCGTCGGCGAAATGGGTCTTCTGCGCCTTGGTCCAGCCGCCGAACACCTCGTCGATCGTGAACAGGTTCAACTTCGGGAATTGCTTCTCGTACCTGGCCGCGACCTTCGGGTCGAGCGGGCGGTAGAAGTTGCGGGCCGCGATCTCCTGGCCCTCCGGCGTGTAGAGGTACTCGAGGTAGGCCTGGGCCACCTCGCGGGTGCCGCGCTTGTCGACCACCTTGTCGACCACCGACACCGGCGGCTCGGCCAGGATGCTGGTCGGCGGGTAGACCACGTCGAACTTGTCGGCGCCGAATTCCTTCAGCGACAGGTAGGCCTCGTTCTCCCAGGCCAGCAGCACGTCGCCGATGCCGCGCTCGGCGAAGGTCACGGTGGCGCCGCGCGCGCCCGAATCGAGCACCGGCACGTTCTTGTAGACCTTGGCGATGAACTCGCGGGCCTTCGCGTCGTTGCCGCCGTTGCGCTTCAGCTCGAAGCCGTAGGCGGCCAGGTAGCCCCAGCGTGCGCCACCCGAGGTCTTCGGGTTCGCGGTGACCACCGACACGCCGGGCTTGACGAGGTCGTCCCAGTTCCTGATGCCCTTCGGGTTGCCCTTGCGCACCAGGAAGATGTAGGTGGAGCTGTATGGCGTGCTGTTGTGCTGCAGGCGCTTCTGCCAGTCGGTCGGCAGCAGCTTCGCGCGCTGGGCGATCTCGTCGATGTCGTAGGCCAGCGCCAGCGTGACCACGTCGGCATCGATGCCGTCGATCACCGAGCGGGCCTGCTTGCCCGAGCCGCCGTGCGAGGCCTTGATCGTCACGTTGTCGCCGGTCTTCGCCTTCCAGTACTTGCTGAAGGCGACGTTGTATTCCTGGTAGAGCTCGCGCGTCGGGTCATACGACACGTTGAGCAGCGTGATGTCCTTCGCGAGGGAGACGCCGGCCGTGGCGGCGAGTGAGAGCGAGAGCAGCGCGTGGCGAACCACGTGGCGAAGAGAGCGAGCCGTCGTCATGAAATCGTCCTGGTGGGCGGCACGAAGCCGCGGGGAGGATGCGGATGGTAGGCAGGCGTCCTCGCACGGGAAACGAATCAAAACTTCCGTTCTTATGCGTTTTCTGATTCAAAGGCCATCAGACGGCAGCGCGCGGATGCGGGCCGGCATGCCTTCGAGGCCGGCTTCGCGGACGCCGGGCAGGTTGCCGTCGACCGCGCTCTGCACCAGGCGGGCCAGCGTCTGCAGGTGCGGCATGACGGTGCCGAAGAACAGCGGCGTGTCGCCGCGCGCGATCAGCAGCGTCGGGAAGTTCTCGACGTCGATCGGGCCGAGCACCTCGTCGTTGTCCTCGATGTCGACCCAGGCGAACCGGGCGCCGGGGTGTTCGCTGCGCAGGCTGTCGAACAGCGGCTCGTATTCCCGGCAGGTGCCGCACCAGGCGGCGCAGAGACAGGCGATGAGAAGGGGTTCGGAGGCGGGCATGGCCGCCAGTGTGCCAAGAGTCGCAATCGCCCGTGGCCCGGATGCCAATCAAGGATGTGTTCCCCGGATGGGCATCCGGGCTACACGGCAAAACGCCAACCGGACGCCGGCAAGGGCTCAGCCACCTCGACGCCCGGCGTTTGCAGCACCCGCTGCAGCACCCGCTCCTCCAGCGCTGCGAATGCCGCGTTGCCGCGCGAGCGCGGCCGCGGCAGTGCGATGCGCTCGTCCAGCGCGACCCGGTGGTCGTCGATCAGCAGCACGCGATCGGCCAACGCGACCGCCTCGGACACATCGTGCGTCACCAGCAGCGCGGTGAAGCCGTGCCGCTGCCACAGCGATTCGATCAGCGACTGCATCTCGATGCGCGTCAACGCATCGAGCGCACCGAGCGGCTCGTCGAGCAGCAGCAGCCGCGGCGCATGCACCAGCGCACGCGCCAGCGCGACCCGCTGCCGCTGCCCGCCCGACAGCACCGCCGGCCAGTCGTTTGCGCGATCGGCCAGGCCGACCTGCGCAAGCGCTTCGAGCGCCCGTTCGCGCGCATCGGCCGCGTCCAGGCCGAGCGCGATGTTGTCGATCACGCGCTTCCACGGCAGCAGCCGCGCATCCTGGAACATGAAACGCAGGTCGCCCTGGTGCTGCGCGAGCGGCTCGCCGTCGAGCGTCAACACGCCATCGCTCGCGTCCTCCAGCCCGGCCACCAGCCGCAGCAGCGTGCTCTTGCCGCAACCGCTGCGCCCGACGATCGCGACGAACTCGCCCGGCTCGATGCGCAGGTCGATGCCCGACAGCACCTCGCGCTCGCCGAAGCGCTTCGAAAGGCCATGCAGCTGCAGCCCGATACCGGCCGGCGCGTCGCGGCGCGGCGCGGCGGTGCTCGATTCGCGCACCGTGACATCGGCCGCTGACGCCCCGACGAACGCCAGACTCTCGAACTCGATCTGCGACGGCAGCATCCCGATCCTCTTGAACATCATGCGGCCACCCGGTATGCGGGGTTCCATCGCAGCCACCAGCGTTCGAGCGCCCGGGCCAGCACGTCGGCCAGCTTGCCGAGCAGCGCGTACAGCAGGATGCCGACCAGCACCACGTCGGTCTGCAGGAACTCGCGGGCGTTCATCGTCATGTAGCCGATGCCGGCCTGCGCCGAGATGGTTTCGGCGACGATCAGGATCACCCACATGAAGCCGAGCGAGAAGCGCACGCCGACCAGGATCGACGGCAACGCGCCCGGCAGGATCACGTGCCGGTACAGCCCCCAGCCCGACAGCCCGTAGCTGCGCGCCATCTCGATCAGCCCCTTGTCGACCGAGCGGATGCCGTGGAAGGTGTTCAGGTACAGCGGAAAGAACACGCCGAGCGACACCAGGAACAGCTTCGCCGATTCCTCGATGCCGAACCACAGGATCACCAGCGGGATCAGCGCGAGCGGCGGGATGTTGCGCACCATCTGCAGCGTGGTGTCGAGCAGCGTCTCGGCCGCGCGCAGCGAACCGGTCAGCAGCCCGAGCGCGAGCCCGAGCCCGCCGCCGATCGCGAAGCCGGCCAGCGCGCGCCCGGTGCTGGTCGCCACGTGCCGCGCCATCTCGCCGGACAGCAGCAGCGACCAGAACGCCTTCACGACCGCCAGCGGCTCCGGCAGCACCCGCGTCGACAGCCAGCCGCCGCGCGACGACAGCTCCCACGCCAACAGCACGCCGACCGGCAGCAGCCACGGTGCGATGCGCCGCCATGCAGCAGGGAAGGTCGGTCCGGACGGCGATCTGGATGTCGATGGCATGGTGCTCAGCTCTGGGAAACCTTCGGCACGTAGGTGTTGGCCACCACCTCGCCGAACGGGCCGGTGAGCACCTGCCCGGCCAGCCGCTCGCGCAGGTTGACCGGCAGCAGAGGGAACACCAGTTCGGCGAAGCGGTGCGCTTCTTCGAGATGCGGGTAGCCGCTGAGGATGAAGTACTCGAGACCGAGCGCCGCGTACTCCTGGATGCGGTCGGCCACCTGCTGCGGGTCGCCGACCAGCGCGGTGCCGGCCCCGCCGCGCACCAGGCCGACGCCGGCCCACAGGTTCGGCGACACCTCCAGCCCCTCGCGCACGTTCTTCGGGTTGAACCTGCCCTTGTTCAGCTCCGCCATGCGGCGCTGGCCGACCGAATCCATCTGCGCGAACTTCCGCTGCGCGCGAGCGACGGTGGCCTCGTCGAGGTGCGACACCAGCTCGGCTGCGGCACGCCAGGCCTCGTCTTCGGTCTCGCGCACGATCACGTGCAGGCGGATGCCGAACTCCAGCGTGCGGCCGTATTTGGCCGCACGCGCGCGGATGTCGGCCACCTTGGCCGCGACGGCTTCGGGCGGCTCGCCCCAGGTCAGGTAGGTGTCCAGCTGCTGCGCCGCGAGTTCGTGCGCCTCGTCGGACGAGCCGCCGAAAAAGACCGGCGGGTACGGCTTGTTGACCGGCGGGTACAACACCTTCGCGCCCTTCACGCGCAGGTGCTCGCCGTCCAGGTCGACCGCTTCGTTCTCGTGGCTCTTCGCGAGCACCTCGCGCCAGATCGTCAGGAACTCGCGCGACAGCTCGTAGCGCTGCGCGTGCGGCAGGAACAGCCCGTCGCCTTCCAGTTCTTCGGCATCGCCGCCGGTCACCAGGTTCACCAGCAGCCGCCCGCCGGACAAGCGGTCGAAGGTGGCGGCCATGCGGGCCGACTGCACCGGCTGCACCAGGCCTGGCCGCAGCGCGACCAGGAACTTGAGCCGGCGCGTCGCGTCGATCAGGCTCGCGGCGAGCACCCACGAGTCTTCGCAGGAGCGGCCGGTCGGCAGCAGCACGCCTTCATAGCCGAGGCTGTCGGCGGCGATCGCGACCTGCTTGAAATAGTCGAAGGTCGCGGCGCGTGCACCCTTGCTGGTGCCGAGGTAGCGCGAATCGCCGTGGGTGGGGATGAACCAGAGGATCTTCATAGGGATGTCGAGGTGGGGGACCAGGCGATGTCGGCGACGCGCACTGCCTGCGGGATCAGGCCGAGCCGCGCGAACGCATCGGCCACACGCTGCTGGTCGGCGACGATCGACGGCGTCAGCGGCGCAGTCGGCGAGACCGGCCGACGCGAGATGAACAGGTGCACGGTCGCAAGGCTCAGACCGCTGAAGTCGGCGATCAGCTGCGCCGCCTCCTGGCGGTTCGCTTGCACCCAGGCGTCGGCACGGGTCAGCTCGGCCAGCAGCGCAAGCACGGTGTGCGGGTGCTGCTCGGTGAGCGCACGCGATGCGAGGTAGAACGAGTTGTTGCTCGACAGGTCGCGGCCTTTGGCGAGCACCCGCGGCGTCAGGTCGAGCTCGACGGCGGCGTAGTACGGGTCCCAGATCGCCCACGCGTCGACACTCCCGCGCTCGAACGCGGCGCGCGCGTCGGACGGCGCGAGGTACACCGGCTGGAGGTCGGTCCAATGCAGCCCGGCCCGGTCGACCGCGCGCACCAGCAGGTAGTGGGCGCTCGACCCCTTCTGCAAAGCGACCTTGCGGCCCTTCAGGTCGGCCAACGTCTTCAGCGGCGCATCGGGCTTCACGAGGATCGCCGACGACAGCGGCTTCGGCGGCTCGGCGCCGACATAGCGCAGGTCCTTGCCGGCCGCCTGCGCAAACACCGGCGGCGTGTCGCCGGTCAGCCCGAATTCGAGGCTGCCGACGGCCAGCGCTTCCAGCAGCTGCGGGCCGGCCGGGAACTCGATCCACTTGACGCTGCTCGCGGCGAAGCGCTTCTCGAGCGCGGCCTGCTGCTTCAGCACGACGAGGTTGACGGCCGCCTTCTGGAAGCCGATGCGCAATTGGGCCGGCGCCGGCTCGTTGGCACGCGCGGCGCCGGCCAGCGATGCCGCGGCCGCACCGAGCGCGGCCTGCAGCAGTTCACGACGTGTCGCACTCATCGCGTGCTCGCGGTCTTCAACGAGGTCGGCAGCGCGTCGGAGATGCGGATCGCCTTCGGGATCAGCTTCAGCTCGAAGAACGAGTCGGCAATCTTCTGCTGCTGCGCGGCCACCGCCGGCGTGATCGGCACGATGCCGTAGGCGAAGCGGCTCGCCGCGACCTCGGCCACGCCCGGGTCGAGCCCGATCTGCGGCGCGAGGAAGGCAGCCACCTCGCGGCTGTTGCCTTCGGCCCAGCGATCCAGCTTGGCGAGTTCCTCGACGATCGCGCGGATCACCTGCGGCTGCTTGTCGGCATAGGGGCGCGACGCGAGGTAGAACTGGTGGTTCGCCACCAGCCCCTTGCCATCGGCGAGCACGCGCGCGCCGAGTTGCTTTTCGGCCGCCGCGAGGAACGGATCCCAGATCACCCAGGCGTCGACGCTGCCGCGTTCGAAGGCGGCGCGCGCATCGGCCGGCGCGAGGAACACCGGCTGGATCTCGCTGTACCTGACGCCGGCCTTTTCGAGCGCCTTGACCAGCAGGTAGTGGACGTTGGAGCCCTTGTTCAGCGCGACCTTCCTGCCCTTGAGCTCAGCCACCGAGCGGATCGGCGAGTCCTTGCCGACCACGATGGCTTCGCCGGCCGGTGCCGGCGGCTGGTTCGCGACGTAGACCAGGTCGGCACCGGCCGCCTGCGCAAAGATCGGCGGCGCTTCGCCGACGGTGCCGAAATCGATCGAGCCGACGTTCAGGCCTTCGAGCAACTGCGGGCCGGCCGGGAATTCGGTCCACCTGACGTCGACGCCTTGCGGGGCGAGGCGCTTCTCCAGGTCGCCGCGCGCCTTCAGGATCGTCAGCGTGCCGTACTTCTGGTAGCCGATGCGCAGCTCGGTGCGGTTCTGCCCAACGGCCGGACCGGCCACGAGGCCCAGGGCCAGGCCCAGCACGAGGCTGAGGCGCGTCGAGAACAGCGAAACGATCAGCAGGTTCATGGCGGTACTTCCAGAAAAAGACACCCCGGCCCGATGCGGCACCGGGGTGCCGAATCACCCGGCGTTCAAGGCAAGCGGGCGAGGAGACAGGGGTTGCAGTGCGCGGTCGAGGCGTTCGACCAGCGCGTCATCGGGGACGTAGCCGCCGGATTCGTGCGGCACCAGTTGCGCATCGGTGGCGAACACCCCGTCGAGGATGTCGCGCGCCCCGAGCGCCGACAGCACCGGCTTCAGCGCGTAGTCGAGCGCCAGCAGGTGCGCGAGGCTGCCGCCGGTGGCCAGCGGCAGCACGGTCTTGCCGCGCAGGCCGTCGGTGGGCAGCAGGTCGAGGAACAGCTTCAGCAGGCCGCTGTAGGCCGCCTTGTAGATGGGGGTCGCGACCAGCAGCAGGTCGGCGTCGCGCACTTCGTCGAGCGCCGCACGGATCGGCGCGTGGCGCGCATCGGCATGCAGCAGCGGCGCGGCCGGCAGCTCGCGCACCGCGATCAGCCGGCTGCTGTCGGCGGTGCCTTCAAGGCGCGTCTGCGCGAGCTGGAGCAGCCAGCCCGAACGCGACCGGAGGGAAGGACTGCCGGAAATGCTGACGATCTTCATGGCGGGTCGGGCGGGGGTGAGGCCCGGTGATGACAACGAGCCGCCACGATAGGGAAGGGGCTTGCGAACGCCAACGAATGAAAGCGGTTTTGCTTATAGGCTGGGCGCATAGGCCTGCGCGCCGATCGGGTTGAGTCTCGGCTCGTTGCTTGCCTATGGCGCCATCGTCAAAGCACCTGATCCCGCAGCTGCGGAAACACCGCCCCCACCTTCCCAAGCAGATAGTCTCCATAGATCCCGTCGAACGCATGCGGATTCGCACGGTCCCACCTCGACGCGCTGTCGTCGCCGGCAGGCGGCAGGCCTTCGATCGGCTGCACCCGCGCATCGAACGCCGGGTCGAAGAAGAACGGGAACGACAGCCGGTCGCGTCCCGAGGTGTTGAGCCGCACGCGGTGCGGCGTCGAGCGGTACAGCCCGCCGGTCATGCGGTCGAGCATGTCGCCGATGTTGCAGACGAAGCTGTGCGGCAGCGGCGGCGCCTCGATCCAGCCCGTGCGGGTCTTGACCTGCAGCCCGCCGACGTCGTCCTGGCGCAGCAGCGTCAGCAGGCCGTAGTCGGTGTGCTCGCCGACGCCCCATTGCGCATCGATGCCGGCCGGCACCGGGCGCGTCGGGTAGTTGAACAGCCGGAACAGGATCAGCGGATCGGCGGTGCAGCGCTCGGCGAAGTAGCCGGGCGGCAGCGCGAGGCTCTGCGCGATGCGGCGCATCACGCGGTGGCCGAGGCCGGTCAGCGCGCTCATCGTTGCCAGCAAGGTTTCGCGGAAGCCGGCCAGCGCCGCGTGCTCGGGGAACAGGTTGCGGCCGTGCACCGGCATGCGGGCCTGCACGCGCGGGTCGTCGTCGCCCAGTTCCTCGCCGAGGTACAGCCCTTCCTTCCAGTCCGGGCGGCCCGAGGTCAGCTCGCCGCCCAGCGGGAAGTAACCGCGCCAGGCCCGGCCGCCCAGCGCCATGCGCCACTGCAGCTTGGTCGGCTCGTCGAGCGCGAAGAAGCGCCGGCTCAGGTCTTCGAGCCGCGCCATCAGCGCCTCGTCGACACCGTGGTTCACGGCGTAGAAGAAGCCGTGCGCCCGACACGCCTCGCCGATCTGCCGCGCGACCGCGGGCTCGGGCAACGCGAGGTCGATCACCGGCAGGTGCTGCTGAAGCGAAGTCGCCAAGGTGTTCATCGGGCACCAGCATAGACGCGCTCCATTCGATTTCGCATGTCCCGAAGAAGGAGGATGGACATCCGCCGTCCGTCAGCTAGACTGCCGCGCACAAGCAGAACATCAAACCGAACGGGAGCGGGTTTGAAAGATTCAGTGGCCATCGAGCAGGCGCAATCGCATTCGCCGAGCGGAGACGACGAGCGCGCCGCGGCCTCGCAGGCGCGCCATCCGGGCGAGGCGGCGTTGCATGCGCTGTGCCTGGTCGCCCGGCTGCACCAGGTGCCCGCCGACCCCGCGGCGCTGCTGCACCAGCTCGGCAAAAGCCCGAGCGAGCCGGTGTCCACCGACGACCTGTTGCTGGCGGCCAGGCACCTGGGCCTGAAGGCCAAGCTGTCGTCCACCACCATCGAGCGGATCGAACTCGCCGCGTTGCCGGCACTGGCGGTGATGAACGACGGCCGCGTCGTCGTCCTCGCGCAATGCGACGGACAACGTGTGCTGTTCCGCGACGTTCGCACCGACAGCGCCCGCCC
>NZ_JAAZQK010000011.1 GCF_012275445.1 Rhizobacter sp. SG703
GGAGACTTCGCGGCGGCCGCCATCCTCTCCGGGCTGCCGATCACCATCGTGTTCATCCTGGCGCAGAAGTGGATGATCTCGGGGCTCACGGCCGGGGGGATCAAGGGATGACGATGAACGCGCGAACGCCCCCCCGCACCGTTCGCCCTGAGCCTGTCGAAGGGCCTGTTCGCATGGCACCAGGGCTTCGACAAGCTCGGCCCGAACGGTTTCTTTTCGACCGACTTCTCGCCCTGATCGCCGCCCTGTTTCTGGTCGCATGCGCGGTGCCAGCACCCGCCCCGAAGCCCCCTGCCCCGCCGCCGATCAGCGGCCCGATCTCGGTGCCCGGCGCGTTCGCCGACAACCCGATCGTCTACTTCGCCGTCACCGACCGCTTCGCCAACGGCAACCCGGCCAACGACCATGCCTACGGCCGACACCGCGAAAGCAACCCGGCCGACGATGTCGCCACCTTCCACGGCGGCGACCTGAAAGGCATCACCGACAAGCTGAACGAAGGCTGGTTCCGCGAACTCGGCGTCAACGCGATCTGGATCACCGCGCCGTACGAGCAGATCCACGGCTGGGTCGTCGGCGGCGACAAGGCGTTCAAGCACTACGCCTACCACGGCTACTACGCGCTCGACTACACCGTGCTCGACCAGGCGATGGGCACGCCCGACGAGCTGCGCGAGATGGTCGCCACCGCGCACCGCCAGGGCATCCGCATCCTGTTCGACGTGGTGATGAACCACCCCGGCTACCTCGACCTGCAGACCGCGCGCGAGCTGGGCCTGAAGGTGCTGTGGCCCGGCAGCGAGCGCGCGACGCTGCGCGACTACCACGGCTTCATCGACTACAACAGCTTCAACTTCGCCGACTGGTGGGGCCGCCCATGGGTGCGTGCCGGCCTGCCCGGCTACCTCGACGGCGGCCGCGACGACCTGACGATGCAGTTGGCCTACCTGCCCGACTTCCGCACCGACAGCACCGAGCACGTGCGCCTGCCGGCCTTCCTGCGCCGCAAGCCCGGCACGCACGCCCGCGACCTGCCCGACGCAACGGTGCGCGACTACCTCGTGACCTGGCTCAGCGACTGGGTGCGCGAGTACGGCATCGACGGCTTTCGCGCCGACACCGTCAAGCACGTCGAGCCGGCAGCCTGGGCCGCGTTGAAACGCTCGGCCACCGCCGCGTTGGCCGACTGGAAGGCGCGCCATCCGGCCGACAAGATCGACGACCAGCCGTTCTGGATGGTCGGCGAGTACTGGGGCCAGGGGCCCGAGCGCAGCCCGCTGATCGACAGCGGTTTCGACGCGCTGATCAACTTCGAATTCCAGGACCAGGCACCGCAGTTCGCGCAACCCGAGGCGCTGTACAGCCGCTACGCGTCGCTGCTGTCGGGCCGGCCCGGCTACAACGCGCTGAGCTACGTCTCGTCGCACGACACCCGGCTGTTCGATCGCCGCCGCCTCGCCGAAGCCGGTGCCGCGCTGATGCTCGCGCCCGGCGCGGTGCAGATCTTCTACGGCGACGAGACGGCCCGCACGCCCGGCCCGGCGCCCGCATCGGATCCGCAGCAGGCGACCCGCTCCGACATGAACTGGGCCACGCCCGACACCGCCCAGCTGGCGCACTGGCGCCGCCTCGGCAGTTTCCGCGCCCGCCACGTCGCATTGGCACGCGGCGTGCATCGCCCGTTGTCGTCAAGCCCGTATGTGTTCAGCCGCGTCGACGCGCAGACCGGCGATGCGGTCGTCGTCGCGATGGCGGTGGACGGCCTCGTCACGCTGCCGCTGGGCGGCACCTTCGGCAACGGCGAGGCGCTGCGCGATGCGTACAGCGGCCAGCGCGTCGACGTCGTCGACGGCCGGGTGACCCTCGCCGCTGCCGGCTACGTCCTTCTCGAACGCGCGCCCGCGCCCATGCCGGCCGCCCCCCTCGCACCCGCCGTGTCCCCTCCTCCATGACCATCGACCTCAGCCTTCGTTCGACGCCATTCACCGAAGTCCGGCTGCTGGCCGACATCGGCGCGACCTACGCCCGCTTCTGCATCGAGCCCGCGCCGGGGCAGTTCGAGCATGTCGCGGTGCTGCCGTGCAGCGACCACGCCGGCATCACCGAGGTGATCCAGGCCTACCTCGGGACACTGCCCGAGCTGAAGCCGCGCCACGGCGCCGTGTCGATCGCCAACCCGATCCAGGGCGACCAGGTGCGCATGACGAATCGCGACTGGGCGTTCTCGATCAAGGAGGTGCAGCAGCAGCTGAAGCTGTCGACGCTGCTGGTCGTCAACAACTTCACCGCGCTGGCGATGGCGCTGCCCGGCGTCGGTCCGCAGGGCCGGCTGCAGGTGGGCGGCGGCGCGCCGCAGGCCAACGGCGTGATCGGGCTGCTCGGGCCGGGCACCGGGCTCGGGGTGTCCGGCCTGATCCCGTCGGGCGACCGCTGGACCACGCTGGCCACCGAAGGCGGCCACGTCAACTTCGCGCCCAGCGACGAACGCGAGATGCGGGTGCTGCAGCATGCGTGGAAGAGCATGTCGCGGGTGTCGGCCGAGCGGCTGATCTCCGGGCCGGGCATCGAGCTGATCCACCAGGCGCTCAGCTCCGGCCGCGAGCTGTCGACCGCCGAGATCGTGCGGCGCGCGCTGCAGCACGATGCCGCGTGCGTCGAGACGCTGGAGGTGTTCAGCGGGATGCTGGGATCGATGGCCTCCGACGTGGCGCTGACGCTCGGCGCCACCGGCGGCATGTACGTCGGCGGCGGCATCGTGCCGCGGCTCGGGCCCCTGTTCGCGCAGGCCATCTTCCGCGAGCGCTTCGAGGCCAAGGGCCGCATGAGCGACTACGTGGCCCGCATCCCGACCTATGTGCTGACGGCCGAGAACCTGGTGTTCCAGGGCATCTCGACGCTGCTGTCCGACCACGTGCCGGACGCCGGCGGCAGCCACCCGCTGCTCGAACGCGTGCGGGCGTCGGTGGCGACGCTGTCGCCGGCGGAGCGGCGGGTCGCGAACTTCGTGCTCGACAACCCGCGCACCGCGTTGAACGACCCGATCGCGCTGATCGCGCACGGCGCCGAAGTGAGCCAGCCGACGGTGATCCGCTTCTGCCGCTCGCTCGGCTTCCAGGGGCTGGCCGACTTCAAGCTGAAGCTCGGCTCGGGGCTGACCGGCACGCTGCCGGTGCAGCGCACGCAGGTGCGCCGCCAGGACGGCACCGCCGACCTGTGCGCCAAGGTGCTCGACAACACGATATCGGCCATCGTGCAGTTCCGCGAGGCCTTGAACGTCGACGCGGTCGACCGCGCGATCTCGCTGCTGCGCGAGGCGCGGCGCGTCGAGTTCTATGCGATGGGCAACTCGGCGATCGTCGCGCTGGATGCGCAGCACAAGCTCTTCCGCTTCCGGATCTCGTCGGTCGCGCACACCGATCCGTCGATGCATTCGATGGCCGCCGAGCTGCTGGGGCCGAGCGACGTCGCGGTGTTCATCTCGAGCTCCGGGCAGCCGCCGGAGTTGTCGCGCGCGGCCGGCCTGGCACTGGAGCGCGGCGCGAAGGTGATCGCGATCACCGCGAGCCAATCACCGCTCGCGCGCAAGTCGACGGTGTGCATCCCGGTCGAGCACAGCGAGGACGCGAGCACCTTCGTCTCGATGATCTCGCGCATCCTGCACCTGCTGGTGGTCGACATGATGTCGGTCGGCGTCGCGGTGCGGCGGCTGCCGTCGGCGAGCGTCGGCAGCGAGGCCCCCGCCGACGGCCAGCAGCAGCCGGCGCCGGGGGTGCTGATCTCGCACGTGGAGTGAGGGCCTCGTCGCTCAGCTCAGGCGCTTGTCGGCGATGCCTGCCCATCCGTCGGCCAGCGCCGCCAGCATCTGCGCCCGATGGGCAGGATCGGCCGAGGCGGTCGCGATCCCGAGCAGCGCCTGCTGTTGTTGCGGGTTCAGCTGCGAGGCCACCGGGCCGAGGCCTGCCATGGCAGCCACTTGATCGGCCCCCTTCAGGTGCTGCACGATGTCGTCGACCATCTGCTGCTTGTGCGCGCGGCCGAGTTGATCGACCTTCGGGCCGAGGCCTGCCCAGACCGATGCACGCTCCTCGGGTGGCCGCTTGAAGACCGCGTCGATGCCCTGAGCGCTCAGGTCCTGTGCTTTCGGGCGAAGCGCAGGCACCGAGCCGGCCAGCAGCGCAGCGGCGCCGGGGTCCATGTGCGCGAGCAACGGTGCGAAATGCGCCAGGGCAGCCTCCCGATCTGCCCCTGCAGGCAGCGCGAGGACCCCCTTGGCGATCTTCTCCTGCAGAGGCGCTTCAAGCTTGCCGATCGAAGGCCCGAAGCCCTTCAGCGCAAGCACCACGTTGTCGTCGCTGCCCATCTGGTTGAGCATCATGCGCACCACGTGCGCCCGCTGATCCGGTGCCAGCAGGTGCAGCCCCCCCTGGGCCATGGCGGAGAGGACTGCGGCATGGCCATCGGGATTGGGCGTCAGCGTCACTGCCGCCATCTGGTACACGTCGGTCCTCTGGCTCGGCGTCAGGTGCTGAAGCTCGCGGCCCATCGCGGACAGCATCGAGATCTGCTGGGGATTGCCGTTGTTCGACTTGTCCCATCCCGCTTTGCTGATGCCCGAGGCGTTCGAGGTCAGGATGACCATGCCCTCGCGCTGCTGCGGCGACATCAGGGCCAGCGGTACGCGTGCCGAGGGCGTCGTGAAGATCTTCGGCAGATCAGCCGGCGTGAACGTGTCGGTGACGGCATGCGTCAGCGGCTGCAGGAAGCGCACCGCCGCGTCGCCCGAGAGCACCGCCTGCAGCGGGCGCGACGTGTTCGACATCGCGTGCATCATCTTGCCCAGCTGGCGCGGATCGTCAGAGTGCACGTGGCCGGCAATCCGCTGCAGGAGCTCCGGCGGCAGGCCGTGAAGGCCTTCCAGGCTGCTCGGCGTCCCGGGCCAGTGGGCCAGGAACGCCGTATTCGCGTCGGCTTTCGCCGCCGAGTCGGGCAGCGAGTGCAGCGATGCCGCCAGCGTGTCGCGCTGTTTCTCGCTCAACAGCTGCAGGTTGGGTGCCAGCCGCTCCAGCACCGCCGCCTGCTCGCCACCGCGCAGGTTCTGCACGATGTCGTCGACCATGGACTGCCGCTGCGCCAGCGGCATGTGCGCGAGCGACGGGCCGAGGCTGCCCCACACCTGGGCGCGTTCCTGGGCGGTGCCGAGATCGAAGGCCGCATCGAACACGGCTTGGCGCTGGTCGTCGGTCAATGCCGGCATGCCGCTGGCCATCGCGCGCAGCGACGTCGCGCTCTTGCGGTCGCCCGTGGCATGCGCCAGCAGCGCCGACAGCCGCCCCTCGTCGAGACGCTTCAGGCCTTCCCACGCCGGCGGGAAACGACCCGGCGCCACGGAGGCCCCCTGGCTCGAGAACAACCGCATCGGGTCCGCGGACTGCATGACGGCATCGAACGCGGTTTCGCGGTCTTCCTTCTTCAGGTATTCCAGGGCCGACATGAAGCCCGACATCACCTGGGCCTTGGCTTCCACGCCTTGCACCTTCTGCGCCTCGACGAACAGCAGTTCGCGGTACTCCGGCTCCAGGTGCGCAAAGCCCTTGCACAGGGCCGACGCCATCGTGCTCGGCGTTCCGGTCTCGTTCGCAGCCTCCAGCGACGCCCCGACGATCTGGACCAGCGCCAGTCGCACATCCGGATGCAGATCGGCCATGCCCTGGCTCATGCAGTGAAGCGCGGCCTCGCGCGCTGCCGGATCCGTGACGTTCACGAAGATCGCATTGGCGAGCCCGAACTGCTGTTCGCCGGGGATGGAGCCCAACGACGGGCCGAGGGCTTGCAACGCCGCGAGCATGCGGGGCACGTCGTTCCCGCTCATCGCGAGGACCTCGTGGACCAGCGCGCTGCGTTGCTCGGGCTGCAGATGCTGTGCGCCCCCTTGCAGGAGCGCCACGACGCCGTCCCGCAGGCGCGCCGGGTCGGTCTCTTGCCCGACCTGCGCGACCAGCGCATCGCGCTGCGTGCGGTCGAGCTGCCCGATCTGCCGTGCCAGTGCATGCCGCAATGCCGGCGACCCCATGGCGAGGTCGACGACTTCGTTGCGTCTCGGGTGCGTCATCGCCATCACGGGAAACCTGGACGGCGCAGGGTGGCCGGCGAAGGTCTTCGCCAAGGCCTCGGGACTGAACTGCGCGAACAGCGTGTGCGCCACTGCCGGTGGGAGGCCGTCGATGAAGCCCCGCGGGGTCACCGGGGCCGCAAACGCCTGGCCGGCATGCCCCACGCTCTGCATGAGGGACATGAAAGCGCTCCTCAGCCCGAGAGGCTTGACATCGACGGCCGTGCCGCCGCGCGGCGCCCGCCCCGCGCCCGCCGCGCTCGACGCGCGGTTCGTGGATCCCGCCGAAGGCACGCCGGCCGGCCGCGTGCGCGCCGTGGACGCTGGCAAGTCCCCGACACCCGGCCGAGCCGGCTGCGTCGTGCGCGATGGGCTCGACCATTGCGGGTCGGGCGTCGAACTGCGGCGAACGAACGGGGGCACGGCCATCGAGGAACCTTCAGCTTTTTGCGATCCGGGGGCAGTCTGGCGCTGGCCCACCGCGCTCGACACGGAAAACGCGAAGCCGCCCGCACCCACGCGAAGTCAGGCGCCTGCGATTCAAATTGCCAATCGGCGCGCATCACAAAAGAAATCGCCGCCCGCCCCGGCGCTGGCAATACTCGCGCGGCAAAGGGAGACAACGATGACACTGCGCGAACTGCGCTACCTGGTGGCGCTCGCCGAGCACCGCCATTTCGGGCACGCGGCCGAGGCCTGCCACGTGACCCAGCCGACGCTCAGCACGCAGCTGCGCAAGCTGGAGGACTACCTCGGGCTGGCGCTGCTCGACCGCCACGGCAAGCAACCCGGGCTGACGCCGATCGGCGAGCTGGTGGTCGAGCGGGCGCGCCGCCTGCTGGCCGAGGCCGACCAGATCCTCGAGTTGAAGAACCTGCGCAGCGGGCCGCTGCAAGGCGCGCTCAACATCGGCCTGATCCCGACGCTCGCGCCCTACTACCTGCCGTGGCTGCTGCCGCTGGTGCGCCAGCGCTACCCGAAGCTGCGGCTGGTGGTGCACGAGGAGATGACGCGCCACCTGGCCGACAAGCTGGCCGACCAGTTGATCGACGTGGCCATCGTCGCGCTGCCGGGCCCGCTGCCCCAACCGGCCTTCGTCGAGCAGGCGCTGTTCGACGAACCGTTCTTCGTCGCGGCACCGCCGCAGCACGAGATCGCGGCGTACGACGCCGTGCCGCTGCACGTGCTGGCCGAACTGAAGCTGCTGCTGCTCACCGACGGCCATTGCCTTCGAGGCCATGCGCTGGAAGCCTGCGGCCAGCATGAATCGACGCAAGACGACGGGTGCGACTTCCGCGCCAGCAGCCTGGAGACGCTGCGGCAGCTGGTGGCCGCCGGCATGGGCTGCACGCTGATGCCGGCGCTGTCGGTCCGGCGGCGCGGCGACAGCGGGCTGGTCGTGCGGCCCCTGGCGCAAGGGCAATCGCGGCGCATCGGCATGGTCTGGCGCCCGGGCCATCCGCGCGCGACCGACCTGCAACTGCTGGCCGACACGCTGGGTGACGCGCTGCCCGACGGCGTGAGGCCGCTGCGCCGCACGCTGGCCACCGCCGCCTGAGCCCTGCGAGCGCGATCGCGATTGAAGGCGTGAATCGAGCCCGCTGAGGTTTTCAATTTCCCGGCGCGCACGCGGCTTCATAAGCTCCGCGCTCCTACTTCAGTGGAGCAGAACATGAACAAGCTTCTTCGTTGCAACGCGCTGCCGGTGCTGCTGGCCGTGGCCGCGGCGGCCGCCCAGGCGCAGGCTCCGGCGCCCACGCTGACACGCGACAACGGCGCGCCGGTCGGCGACAACCAGAACTCGCAGACCGCCGGCCCTGGCGGGCCGGTGCTGCTGCAGGACGTGCAGCTGATCCAGAAGCTGCAGCGCTTCGACCGCGAGCGCATTCCCGAACGCGTGGTGCATGCGCGCGGCACCGGTGCGCACGGCGAGTTCGTCGCGAGTGCCGACCTGTCGGCCGTCACCCGCATGAAGATCTTCGCGGCCGGCACGCGCACGCCGGTGTTCGTGCGCTTCTCCACCGTGATCCACGGCAACCATTCGCCCGAGACGCTGCGCGACCCGCGCGGCTTCGCGACCAAGTTCTACGGCAGCGACGGCAACTGGGACCTGGTCGGCAACAACCTGCCGGTGTTCTTCATCCGCGACGCGATCAAGTTCCCGGACATGGTGCACAGCCTGAAGCCGAGCCCGGACACCAACGTGCAGGACCCGAACCGCTTCTTCGACTTCTTCTCGCAGCAGCCCGAATCGACGCACATGCTGACGCGGCTGTACTCCGACCTCGGCACGCCGGCCAGCTACCGCCAGATGGACGGCAACAGCGTGCACGCCTACAAGTTCGTCGACGCGCAGGGCCGCTACACCTACGTCAAGTTCCACTGGAAGACGCTGCAGGGCGAGAAGAACCTGAGCGCGACCGAGGCCACGGCGCTGCAGGGCCGCAACTTCAACCATGCGAGCGAAGACCTGATCGCCGCGATCAACGGCGGCAACTTTCCGAAGTGGGACCTGCACGTGCAGTTGCTGAAGCCCGAGCAGCTCGACGGCTTCGACTTCAACCCGCTGGACGCGACCAAGGTGTGGACCGGCGTGCCGGAGACCAAGGTCGGCACGATGACGCTGAACCGCAACCCGGCCAACATCTTCCAGGAGACCGAGCAGAGCGCGTTCGCGCCGGGCAACCTGGTGCCGGGCATCGAGGCATCGGAAGACCGGTTGCTGCAGGGGCGGCTGTTCAGCTACAACGACACGCAGCTGCACCGCGTGGGCACCAATGTGCAGCAGTTGCCGATCAATGCGCCGAAGGCCGTGGTGGCCGCGAACAACCAGGACGGCAATGCGAATGCCGGTGCGCGCACCGGCGCCGTCAACTACGAGCCGTCGCGGCTGCGGCCGCTGCCGGCCGATGCGGCCTACAGATCGAGCAGCCTGCCGCTGGCCGGCAGCACGCAGCAGGCGCGCATCGCGAAGACGCTGAACTTCCGGCAGGCCGGCGAGTTCTGGCGCTCGCTGTCGAAGAAGGAGCAGGCGAGCCTGGTCGCGAACCTGGCCGGCGACCTGGGCCGCGTCGACAACGACGCGGTGAAGTACGCGATGCTGTCGCACTTCTACAAGGCCGACAGCGGCTATGGCAGCGAGATCGCGAAGGCGGTGAAGGCGGATGTGGGGCGGGTTCAGCAGTTGGCGCAGGCGCTGGCGGAGTGACCGGGATCCCGGACTGGCATCCGGGCTGCTTCGGTGGCGAGGCGGCGGCTTCGCGATCTGCACACGCCGCCTCGCCCGACATGGGCATCCTGTTCTGATCGAAAGAAAGGATGCTCCGATGAACGATGCCGTGGTGATCGGCGGCGGCCCGGCCGGTGCGGCCTGTGCCTTGTGGCTGCACCAGCTGGGGATGGACGTGCGGCTGCTGGAAGCCGGGCCGGCGGTGGGCGGATTGCAATTGCGCAGCCCGTACACGAACCGATGGATTCCCGGCATGCAGGGACGCACCGGGCAGCAGGTGGCGGCCGAACTGCAGGACCACCTGCTCGATGCGAACGTGCCGCACACGGTGGGCTTCGAGGTCAGCGCGATCCGCCAGTCGCCGGGGGGCCGGCAGTGGGACGTGGCGGACGGTCGGACAGTGCACCGGGCGCGCCATGTGGTGATCGCGACCGGCTCGAAGCCACGGCGCGGCGGGTTCGTCGAATCGGACTGCATCGGCATCGGGCCGGGCATCGCGATGGAGCGCATCGCCGTGGAAGGCCGCCGCGTCGCGATCCTCGGCGGTGGCGACAACGCGTTCGACCAGGCGGGCTTTGCGCTGCGGCGCGGGGCGGCCAGCGTCGAGATCTTCTGCCGCCATGCGCCGCGTGCCCAGCCGATCCTGCAGCGGCAGATTGCAGCGGAGGCGGTGCATGTCGGGCCGTTCCAGGCGGATGCGCAGGCGATGACGGTGAACGGCCAACCGTTCGACGTGTTCGGCGTGCAGTTCGGCTTCGAGGCCAGCATCCCGGGCGGGCTGCGATTGGCGCTGGACGACGGCTACATCGAGGTCGACCGCAGCGGTGCGGTGCCCGGTCTGCCGGGGCTGTATGCCGCCGGCGAGGTGACGAACTTCTGGCACCCGTGCGTGACGACGGCGTATGCGCATGGGGTGCAGGTGGCGAAGTCGATCCAGAACGCGGAGATGGCGGGGGTGGCCGGCTTGGGGGCTGCGATGCCGGTCGGGATGGCGGGTGAGGCGCAACGGCGGGGGAGCGTGGCGTTGTCTTGAAGGCGATTTTTGGCTGACGGATCAGGTGTCGGCAGTCTTCTTGGAATCCTCATCTTCCAACGCAACAGACTCTGCAACCACTTCGAGGCAACCGAAGCTGTCGACGAACACCATGAAGTGGCGCATGGCCCAACGGTCTCGCCACTCCGGCACGGCGTCATTGCGCAGTTCCGCAACCCAATCAGATTCCGGCAATTCGCATACCGCTTCGTGGACGTCATCGACATGCCAGCCGGTGCAGTAGATCTCCGACCTTTTCCGAAAGGCGCGTTGTTTGACGAACCGCAGGCAGACTGACCGTTTCTGTCCTTCATTTTCAAAGTCCATGGACAACAACAAGTCGCCACGATCAATGCAAAGCGCAGGCCCACGAATCACCTCTGCGGACGAACACGGCAACGCAAAAAGTTCTTTCTTGTATGTCATGGTGATCAGCGCTGAGTGCCGGACTTCAGCATCTCGGTCAACCGTCGAAGTTCGGAGATAAGATAAGGGACATCCTGCCGAGCAGTTGCCATGAATTTGATTTCAGTGTCCGAAGCGCCATCAAGCACCATGCCGTTGCTCACTGCGACCAGCGTTAAGCATCGCGCAGACAAAAAGGGCGACCTGCCGCGAAGATCTCACTTCGTCATAGTGCTCCAGGAACGTGAGAAGTTCTACTGAGAGAAAATAGTCGACGTCCCGCGCCAGCCTGCTCTCTGTGTCCAATGGAAGATTGTGGATCAAATTGAGAATCAGTCCTGCACTGCGAAGATCAGACGCCTTGACTTGATCTATTGCAATTGCGACACATCGCTCGAATGTTATTTTTATGGCGGCATCTTCTATTGCATCGATCTCAAGTAAAACTGCCTCCAACGTGTGCAGAACATGCTCTGTCAATCGCCCGGACAGCAACAGGTTTCTGCATGAGATCACCGCCTGAGATATTTTCCTCCTGGGAGGCATCGTATCTTTCCGCCTCAACCTTTTAACCATTGCCGCGCCCGCTGCATTTACGAATAACATAGACCGGCATCATCGGTAGCCTGTGGTAAGCGCTCAGTCATCGCGTCGAGACGGCTCGTCCCTCATTAAATAGATCTAATTATCAACAATTGCTTCGTTGGCCCAGCCGTGACGTTTTTGTCAGCGAGCGAATCTGGTAGCGCCCTCAAAACATCGACTGCAATTTCGTAGTCTTTGGGAGACCTCAATTCCATTATTGACGAATCAGGCCAAATGATAACAATTTTCTCCTCATCCAGGCCATCCAATCCGGCCCATAATGAATCCGCAAGCGCATCCCAACTCCGATTGCTTTGCAAAATCGGGTCTAACGGCAATACACGACGCACGCCTTCAAAGAACTCGTCTTTGGATGACAGATTGGTTGGCAGGCGAAATACACGCCAGCCCCGTCGTTCGCACTCGGCCACGACTTTCTCTACTTCCAATTCGTCAATCGAAAAAAGACCCGCCTTGTTAATCATTGCAAATCACCTTATCTTCACAAATGCTGGTTGAGCCGTATCCCCATAGTGTGTCCACGTATAGTACACCTCGCCGGTTTTGCCGTTTACAACGATGCGGTTGGGTCCGGCACCCGGTGTGCCCGCAGGTGGTGCGACTCGATACTCTCGATACGGCGAGGCAGTTCCCTGCCCCCCAGGTAAATCGCCAGCCCAGTTCTTAAACTGGGTACCCCATTTCTTCGCCAAATCGCCCAGCGGCTTGGTACCAGCATCTATATGTTTTAGCGTGTTCAACGCAGCAGCTTCTGCTGCAGAAGGTAAGGATCCAGGCGTGATCCGCGAAACCGTAGGACCCGCGCCAGAGTTTGGCCCCGGTAAACCTGCGCCGAGCATTCCGCTGCCGAGTGCCGCACTCGCCATAGGTGCAAGCGAAGAGAGATCATAGTTCCCTTGCCTCGCCTGAGCGCCCATTATGGCAACACCCATTCGCACGACATTCGGTGCCGAGCTAGGATCATCACCTTTCAACGCGACATATTTGTCGTACAAGGCTTGCATCGTGGCGACATCGCCAGCTGCGAGCGCCGTTTCGAAATGCCGATTGATCCTCCGAATCTCGGGGCCCGGGTCAGTCGAGGACTCCTGCTGGGACGCTGGTGGTGCACCCGAATTCAGTTGACTCGCTGCTGCCGGATCCTTCTGACCTAGAGGTGTCGCATGGAGATACTCCGTGATGGCGACACCCATATGGTGACCTTCTGTCTGCGTCGCGTCCTCGCCACTCGGCGCAATGTATACGGCGCACTCCGGCCGCCCGCCGCAAATGCTATCGCTGGTGCGATTGACATGTTCGGCCTCCAGTCCCGTCGGGTCGGTGAAGACCAACGCGTTGTTCAACACATAGCTGTAGCGATTGAACGCCTGCACGTTCGTCGGATCCGGCACCGTCGGGTCGGCGCTGGTGTGCCGCCCGAGCAGCGGGTCGTACATCCGCGCGTTCATGTTCACCAGCCCCAGCTGGTCCAGGTGCTCGTGGCCGGTGTAGCCGCTGTGGTCCTGCGCGTTCTTCAGGCTGCCCCATTGCGGGCCGGTGTCGTCGCTGCCGTCGGCGTTGCGACGGCGGCCCCACGCGTCGTAGCTCATGCGCTGCAGCACCGCCTGCGCCTGGTCCATCTCGGCGAGCGTGGAGCCGAGGTGGTCGGTCAGGAAGTAGCGCAGGTTGCGCGTGCCGTCCGCCGTCGGTGCGACGCTCGTGCCGCTGAGCTTCTCCTCGATGAAACCGAGCTGCGCCGGCAGCACCGTGCGAATCGTCGTCGTGTTGGCCGCGGTGTCGATCTCCTTTTCAATGGCGCCGCCGTACCAGATCGTCGTGGTCGGGCTTCCCGCCACCTCGCCGCTCACCGGGCTGATGGTCTGCCGGGTTCTCGCGTGATCTGGGCCGTACAGGAACGCCGTGCGCTGCACCGCGTTCGTCCCGTCCAGCTTGTCGATGCTCGACGGCATGTCGTAGGCCGTCCACGCATAGCGGCGGCCCATGCCGGTCTTCAGGTTGCCGTTGACCTCGTAGCTGAAGCCCGGGTTCGCCAGCCCGGCCACCGTGCCCAACACCGACGCCACCGCGTTCGGCGCGGTGCTGCCCGCGCCCGACGGCGGGTAGCGGTACAGCCCGACGCCGGTCTTGCTGGTCAGGTTGCCCAGTTCGTCGTAGGTGGTCGTCTTCGTGACCCCGCCGATCGTGCTGGTGTTCAGCCGGTTCAGCGCGTCGTAGGTGAAGCTCTCGTTCAACGCCGCGCCGCCGTTGCTCATCAACTGGCTGCGGCTCTCCAGGTTCCCGAGCACGTCGTAGTCGTAGCTGTCGTTCTGGTACTGCGCGTCGGCCGCCGACACCCCGCTGCGGATGCTGTTCAGGCGCCCGGTGTACGGGTTGTAGCCCCGGCGGGTCACCGCGCCATTGCCCAGTTGCTCCTGTGTCAGCCGGCCTTCGGCAATCATTGCCTGCGCAGTCCACAGCGTGATCGCCGTGATGCCCACGCCTTCGTAGCGGTCGATGCAGTCCAGGTAGCCGAACGCGTTGTCACGGCACGCCGCTCATCCTCAAGGCAGACGCACTTCGCATGCATGCGCAGGTATTCAGGTTCTTCATGGCCGACAACGGTACGTGGCTGGCGGATCAGGTGCCGGCCCGAGCTCGCGCTCGACCCGTTTAAATTTGAGGCCGCCCACCCCTTAACTTCTCAACAATCCGCTCAATCCCCTGCTCCTCCAAAACCGAGTTTTCCACCCTCTCCAATATTGGACCATGCTCCAACCTTACATAAATATAAGTCGCGGCCGGATCAGCCGGACACATATAATAGCCATCTCGAATGAGCCCAATTTCGATCAGCATTATTTTCCGTGTCTCAGGGTGATTCTCAATCTTGACTGCCTCCTCCATTCTTTCAACGACAGATAGCAGATTCAGACGTCCAGCCCAATCCGCAGCTTTCTGACGAACAAGAGAACTCTTGTCTTGTAGGCTTGAGCCGATGATCGCATTCACGAGCTCTGTAGATGAAGTCTCCGAGAGACACAGAATAGCATTTCGCCTAACGTGAGCAAGCTTTGATTGAGACATACCAAGGACCACCTGCTTCGCACTTTGCTGGCGCCCCAACAAAATATTTAATATTTCTGTTCCTATGTTGTACAAAGCTGGACTTTTTTCAGAGGCAACAGAGGCAACCAATGAGAGTGTTTTATCGTCAAGATTCTCATTCGAATTCAATAAACTAATCGCCCGCAACAGCCCAACTGAAGCATCAGGCCAATGCGGAGTCACATAACTTTGAATCGCATCGATGAGCAGGCTCAGCAATTTAATGTCCACCATCAGAACTGGACCATCTCACGAACATTAGGACTTGGGATCCCAGCGTCTTGCCGCAGCGCGCAATGCTCGACTGACCGCCCATGGCCCAGCCGCGCCCGAGCGTGCTCGTGCCGGACTGGCTTGAATAGTTCAGCGACACGCCGGGCGCCATGCCCGCCGTGCCCGGCGGCACCGCGATCGACACCGAATAGGTCGCCGCACCGGCACCCACCGAGGCCCGCCCGGCGAGGCTGCCGGACACCGCACCCGACAGGTTCGGCGGCTGGATCGTCACGGCGGTCTGCGCGAGCGACAACGGTGCGAGCGCTCCAAGCAGGGGCACACAGAAAAGCGCGACGCGCGCGCGGCGGGTCGCCCACGCGGCGATGGGGGTGAAATGCAGCAAGAGATCCTCCTCGAGGGGCTGTCGGTCAGTCCGCGCCGCTAGGTCTGCAGCGCTGGCCCTGCCGGGCCCCGGCGTCGCGATGAGCCCGCATCGGGACCCACCGCAACGCGGCGCATGTTAACGATGCGCCGGCTCGTTTCAACAGGACATGTGAATATTCACCAAGGCCAGCGCAGCAGATTGCTAAGCTTCGAGCATGCGAACCCATTCGATGCCCCTGGCCGCCGCGCTGCTGCTGTTCGCGCCATGGATTGCCTGTGCTGCGGACCCCGCGACGCCGCCGCGCTATTCGCTCAAGCAGGACAGGCCGGACACCGGCTCCCACATCCTTCGCGACATCGTCAGCGGCAGTGCCCTGCCCCTCGACAAGCCCTACGGCGAGCTGTCGCCTGAACAGCAGGCCCTGGTGAAATCGCAGTACGAGGCGCTGGGCGCGAACGACGAGCCGCCGTACCCGCTGAACGGACCCCGCGGGCTCTACAAGGCGATGTCGGCCGGCCAGGACAGGGTGCAGGTACACGGCCGCCTGTCGCTGCTCGTCGACGTCGACAGCCACGGCGAGGCGCAATCGGTCTCGGTGCTGGCCTCGCCGGATTCCCGCCTGACGACCTACGCCGCCGGCGTGCTGATGAAGGCGAAATACAAACCGGCCCGCTGCGACGGCGCGCCGTGCGCGATGCAGTACCCGTTCCGCATCAACTTCACGATGCGCTGAACTGCGCCCCCAGTTCGGCCTGCGCTGCATAGGCGGCACGCGCCTGCCGCAGCAACGCTTGCGACGCCACACGCTCGTTCAGCATGCGCAGGCAGCGCGCGAGCGCCACCCGCGCCTCGGCCACCCACGCGCCGCCCGACGGCACCAGCCGTTCGCGCAGCGCCACCGCGCGCTGCAGCGGTGCGCGCGCGGCCTTCGGATCGCCCTCGTCGAGCCAGGCCTGGCCGAGCAGCAGCAGCGCGTCGGCCTGCCGGTCTTCGAAGCGCGCCGGCTCACGCTCGGGCTCCAGCAACGCCAACGCATGCCGTGACTGCATCCGCGCATCGGCCGGCCGGCCGAGCTGCAACGCCGCCTGCGCGCTGAACAGCAGCCACTGCACCCGGTCGAGCGGCGGACCGCCGGCGTCCACCAGCACGATCTCCTTCAGCCGCTCGACGGCCTGCGCGCCCTGCCCTTGCGCCAGCAGCAGGCGCACCGCCTCGAAGACGAACGGGTTGTGCGTGGCTGGCGCCGCGACGCCGCGGCCCACCTCGCGCCAGATGCGGTGCGCCTCGTCGATCTGCCGACCGCTGTCGGCATAGCGGCCCATCGCTGTCCAGTTGCGCGCCTGCAGCAGCATCTCGCGCGCCAACGGCACCGAGCCGGGGTAGTGCGCGCGCAGGTCGTCGAGCTCCGGCGCGTAGTCGCGATCGGCGGCGGCGAAATCGCCGTCGGCATGGTGCGCGTCGCCGCGAAACCGGTTCACCGCGCCGACGGCCGGCGGCGTGGCATTGGCATCCGGCCGGCCGATCGCGGCGTGCGCATCGTCGAGCAGCCGCCGGCCTTCGTCGCGCCGACCCAGGGTGTGCAGCAGCCCGCCGAGCTTGGCCTGCGTCTGCAGCGTCGCGCCGTCCAACGGGCCGCTGAGCTTGGTCGACAACGCGAGCGCGCGCCGCAGGTGGCCTTCGGCCGCGCCGAAATCGCCGGCCGCGGCCTGCGCCTCGGCCAGTTGCACCAGCGGCGTCACCGACCAGGCCGACGGCTCGTGCTCATGGCGGTCGATCTCGGCCAGCGCCTCCTTCAGCAAGGCCTGCGCGGTCGTCGCATCGCCGGCCAGGTAGTGCGAGCGCGCCAGGTTGCGCAGCGCCTCGTAGCCGCTGGACCATTGCGCCGGGTGGTTCCGGAAATGCGCCACCGCATGGCGCGCCGCATCGCGCATGCCCGCCAGCGACACGTACTGCTCGATCTCGGCCCGGTTGATCCACATCCAGCCGCGCGTCTCCGACGCGTCGTCGCCGATCGCATCGAGCACCTGCCGGGCTTCGTCCATCGCCGCCAGTGCGCGGGCGCGGTCGTCGGTGTGGTTGACGTCGCGGGCATACGCCAGCAGCGCGTTGGCAACCCGCGCATCGCGGGGGCCGAAGGCCCGCCGCGCCGCCTCGACGCGCTGCAGCCGCAGCTGCCCGGCCTCGTCGAACAGGCCGAGCTGGAAGTGCATGTCGGCCAGCGTGTCGAGCACCTCGTCGAGCGCCTCCGGCGAATCCTTCAGGGCCTGCGAGGCCTGCTTCGCACCGACCTCCAGCAGCTCGCGCGCGGTGGTCTGGCGCGCCCGCAACGGATCGGCCTGCTGCAGCGAGTTGGCGGTGAACAGCCGGGTCAGGAAGCCCTGCACCGCCTGTGCCCGCTGGCTCTCGCGCTGCGCGAGCGCGGCCTGCTCGCGCGAACGCTGCGCCTGCTGCAGCGATACGGCCACTGCAGCGGCCAGCAGCAGCCCGGCGGCGGCCACCGCGGCCACCTGCCGGCGGTGGCGGCCGACGAACTTGCGCAGCCGGTAGGCGGCACTGTCGGGCCGGGCCAGCACCGGCTGGCCGCCGAGGTGGCGCACCAGGTCCTCGCGCAGCGATTCGGCGGTCGGGTAGCGCTGCGCCGGGTCCTTCTTCAGCGCCTTCAGCACGATGGTGTCGAGGTCGCCTGCCAGCATCTGGCGCAGGCGGCGCACGCTGGTGCCGCGCGCCTGCGCGGCCTCGTCGGTCAGCACGCGCAGGCTGGGCCGCTGCGGCTCGACGCCCAGCACCGCCTCTTCGAGCGCCGCGCACGAGGCGCGCACCGGCTCGTATGGCCGAGCCCCGCTCAGCAGCGTGTACAGCACGACGCCGAGCGAATAGACGTCGCTGGCCGTCGTCACGCTGCGCCCGGCCACCTGCTCGGGCGACGCGTACTCCAGCGTCAGCGCTCGGCCGGCCAGCCGCGTCAGCTCGGTCTCGTCGGCCTGGCCGTCGGTGGTCAGCTTCGCGATCCCGAAATCGAGCAGCCGCACCTGGCCGTCTTCGGTGACGAGGATGTTGGCCGGCTTCAGGTCGCGGTGGATCACCAGGTTCTGGTGCGCGTATTGCACCGCCGTCAGCACCTGCAGCATCAGCACCAGGCGCTGCATCAGGCCCAGCCTGCGCCGGTCGCAGAAGGCCGCGAGCGGCTCGCCCTGCACGTACTCCAGCGCGAGGTAGGGCTGGCCGTCGTCGGTGATGCCGGCATCGAGCAGCCGGGCGATGTTGGGGTGCTCCAGCGCGCCGAGGATGCGGCGCTCGCGCGCGAAGCGCTCGTGCACGTGCGGGCCGGGCAGATGGGTGCGCACCAGTTTCAGCGCGACCTGCCGCTCGTACAGGCCGTCGTCGCGCTGCGCGAGCCACACCGTGCCCATGCCGCCCTGCCCGATCGGCCGCAGCACGCGGTAGGCGCCGATGCGGCGGCCGACCAGCGACGGCCCATCGGCCGCGCGGGCTGCCCGTGCCGCGCGGTCGATGCCGCGCGCGACCAGGTCGTCGGTCTCGACGCGCCGCGCGACGGTGGTTTCATGGACACCAGTCAGGTGCAGCTGGTCGCGCATCTGGTCGTGCAACTGCGCGACCACCTCGGCGAGCTCCGGTTCGCGGCGGGCCAGCGCGGCGTGCCAGCCCGCGCGCTCGTGGCGCGGCAACTCGCCGACCTCGTCGAGCAGCAGCGAGATCCTGCCGACCTCGGCGGGCGTCAGCTCCCGCAGTTTCATGCCTCGTCCATCAGGCGCAGCAGGAAGGCCCGCGCCTTCTCCCACTCGCGCTCCACCGTGCGGGTCGAGGTGCCGCGCGCCTCGGCCACTTCGCGGATCGACAACCCGGCGAAGTAGCGCAGCTCGACCAGCTCGTGGAACTGCGGCGACAGGCGCTGCAGCACGTCGAGCGCGGCGCCCATCGCCATCAATCGACGGTCGTCATTCGCCTCGGCCTCGATGCCGGTGGTCAGCGTGACCAGCACATCGCCGCTGCCGCGCTTCTGCGCCTGGCGTTCGCGCACATGGTCGATCACGACGCTGCGCATCACGCGGGCCACGTAGCCGAAGAAGGCCGGGCGGTCGGAAGCCTTCAGCCGCCCTTCGCCGGACAGTTTCAGGAAGCTCTCGTGAACCAGCGAAGTCGTGTCCAGGTCGTCCAGCCCGCCGCTCCTGTAGAGCCGGTTGTGCGCCATGCGCTTCATGTCGGCGTAGACCAGCTCGAACAAGCGGCTTGATGCCTGCGGTTCGCCGGACTGGGCCGACCGCAGCAGATCGGTCATCTCCGTCATCGACGTGTCTCTCGTTGTCTGCCTGCCACTGCAAGGCACTCCGCCCGAGTATCGGGAGGGCGCCTTGCGAGCGTCAAAGTACAGATTGAGGATGGCGCCCCACCCATTGGGGGGCCCCGCGTCGGATACGGTTCGGTGCGCTGCTCAGTGATGCGCTCGACCTTGGCGCGCAGGTCGGCTTCGGCATGCAGCGTGTCGTCGGCCTCGGTGGTGAAACCAGCGACGAGCGAGCGGAGGAAGGCGGTCGTGCGACGCAGGAGCGCAGTGAGAGGGAGGCTGCGTGACCTGATGCGCACCCGCATCGATGCATCCATCACGGCGCCTCCCGCGACGCGTTCTATCCGACACCCTCGCTCAAGGCTCGTCGGTCTCGAGCCCCGCGCCCTGCAGGGCCTGCGCGCCCATCCTGTCGGCCTCTTCCTCCAGTCCTGCATCGTCGTTGATCGACACCCCCGCCATCTGCATCGTCGGCTCGACCCGGCCCTGGCGCTGCTGCACCACGTGCCAGGCCTCGTGCGGCAGGTGGTGGTCCTGGCCTGGCGCGAGGTGGATGTCGTTGCCCTGCGCGTAGGCCAGCGCATTCAGCTGCGCCGGCTGCGACG
Organism: Rhizobacter sp. SG703; assembly: GCF_012275445.1. Lineage (GTDB taxonomy): Bacteria > Pseudomonadota > Gammaproteobacteria > Burkholderiales > Burkholderiaceae_C > Rhizobacter. The sequence continues at coordinate 19,976 of NZ_JAAZQK010000011.1, forward strand.
AATTGCGGTGCACCTGCACGCCGGACACGTCCATGCCGGACAGCGCCTGGATGCCGGCCTGCAGCCCGGCGGGCAGGCCGCCGTGGCCGGGGTCGGCCTTGGCCTGCATCGGTTCTTCTTCCTCCTCGAGTGCGCCCAGGTCTTCGGCGCGTTGCGCGGCCTCGCCGAAGGCAGCATCGATCTGCGCGCGCTGCGCGATCATCCGCGGGCTGTCGCGGAACGGGTCGGCCGTCGGGCGATGGGCGGCGGTCGAGGGACTGTTGCCGTCCCGGTCGTTGGCATGCAGTTGAACCTTCATGGGGCCTCCACTCTCGGCTTGAACGTCACGTAAACGCCTGCGGCGAACAGCAGCAGGATCAGTCCGTACAGCAGGTAATTCTGCTCGCGCCAGTGCTGCAGCGCCGGGTCGCAGCTGAACACGACGAAGGCCAGCGCGAGCGTCGCGAGCGCACCGGCCCACAGCATCAGCAGGTAGCGCCGGCCGATGCGCCGCACCCGGCAGTTCCATGCATACAACGCGATGCCGATGCCTTCGGCCAGCACCAACGCCTCGAAGAACAGGCGCAGCGGCAGCCGGTTCGGGCATGCGAACTCGCACAGCCCGGCCAGCGCGCCGCGCGGCACCATGTAGTTGTGCGTCAGCAGGCTGCCGACGGTCTCGCCGCTGCCGAGGCCGCTGGTCGGCAGCGGCCACAGCCCGATGCCGCCGTAGGTCCACTTGATGTAGGCCAGGTCGCGGTCCAGCTGGTCGCGCTCCTGCGGGGGCAGCAGCACCGGCTTGTCGCCGCGCTGGTGGAACTCGATCGGCACCACGCTCTCGAGAAAGGCGATGCGGCGGTGCCCGGCCAGGTTCGGCGTGGCATCGATCTGCGCGCGCAGCGCCATCGTGCTGGCGCCGGTCGGCTCGCTCAGCAGCACCAGGAAGTCGACCGTCAGGTCGGTGGTGCCGCGGTAGCGCACCTTGGCGCCCTCTTCGACGCCCTTGCTGCTGCGACGCGGCTCGGCGCTTTCGAGCACGTCCATCAGGTCCGAGAAGTTGTAGGCGCCGGTGTCGCCCAGCAGGTGGTCGGGCACGACGATGTTGGCCTGGTAGCTGCGGCCCGATGCCTGCATCTCGGCCACCAGCCGCTGCAGGAACAGCTTCAGGAAGCGTGCGAAGGCCTTCTGCCGCGGCCCCTCGGTCGGCGAATCCTCGAAGAACACGGTGATGCCGTCGTACACGTAGGCCGATTCGCGCCACTGCGGCAGCAGCAGCCCGTCGAACCGCGATTGCAGGTCGGTGTGGTGCGTGTCGGCCAGCACCACCGCATTGCGCGCCGCGTTGCGCGCGACCGCATCGGCCTGCGCCTCGGGCAGCGCCAGCAGCGAGGCCCAGTCGCGCCGGTACAGCACCAGGTCGACGCGCGTGCCGTGGCGCCGCGTCTCGCGCGCGAAGCCGCCCGACTGGCCGTCCCATCCGGGGGGCAGCACCCAGTTGCCGCTGTCGCCCAGCACCACGCCCATGTACTCGAGGCGGGTGAACAGGCTGAAGTCGACTGCCAGCGGCGCGTCGGTCGCGAGCCAGTACGGCACGAAGCCGATCACCTCGTTGTCGGTGCGCTGCGGCGTGCAGCCGCAGCCGGCACCGGTCAGGCGCAGCGGCTTCACGTCGGTGAACGGATGCCGCTTCTCGGCCACCTTGACGATGTCGTCGCGCAGCGCCGCCGGCAGCAGGTCGTCGTAGAACTCGCGCAGGCTCAGGCCGCTGGATGCTGCCGCAGGCTTGCGCGATGGGCCCGATGCGGGCGCCGGCGCAGCCTGTGGCGGGCAACGGGTGTCGACGCTCAGCTGCTTCTTCAGCGCCATCTCGTTCACATGCACGCGGTAGTAGTCGCAGCGGCTCTGCTCCAGCGCATCGACGAACAGCGCGCGCGTCGGGTACTCCACGTCGGTCAGCGGCAGCAGCACCGCCTGCAGTTGCTCGGCGCTCGGCACCACCGGGGCGGGGTCGGCGGCCGCGGGCGCTGCGGCCACCCCCGCAAGCGGCGCCGGGCCGTCGGCGGGCACCGGCCCAGTCTCCGGCGCCGGCACCAGCCCCGGGGCGGACGCCGCCGCCTCGGGCACCAGTCCGGCCTGGTCGGCCGGCGTCAGCTTGTAGGTCGCGGGCTGGCCAGCGCGGGTGTTCGCGGTGGCCTCGGCATCGGCGGTGCCGAGCGTCGTCATCGCACGCGGTGCCGCCGGCACCGACGCGGCCGATGCCGCCGCGGCCGGCTTGGTCGCTGGCGTGTAGACGTTCAGCACATAGGCCTGCTGCGCGACGCGCGGCGGCGATTCGGCGTCCTGCACGCCGAGCACGAAGCGGAAGCTGCCGTTCTCGGCCGGCAGGCCACCGAGCCGGCCGTCTTCGGTCAGCACCAGCCCCGGCGGCAGCTTGCCGTCGACCGTGAAGCGGTACGGCGGCGTGCCGCCCTTCACGACCTCGCGCGGGCCGTAGGGCGCGCCGCGGCGTGCCGACGGCAGCGTGACGGTCTTGTAGACCAGGCGCATGTCGATCGCCGACGCCGCCGGCCACGCGGCCAGCGGGACCATCGCGGTGTCGGGTGCGCTGGCCGGCGCTGGCGCAGGTGCCGCAGTCGGCACCGTCGCCGCGCGCAAGCCGAGGCTCGCGGCCATCACCAGCACGGCACCGGCCACCGCGATGCGCAGCCGCCGGCAGCGCGCGCACGGCGCGGCACGGGGAAAGGGTTGATCTCGACGGGTGTCCATGGCGGCTACGCGGTGCGTCCTTCCTTGCGCAGTTCCTTCGCGATGCCGCGGCGCAGGTCCGCCATCTCGATTCGCTCGCGTCCGCCTTGCAGCGCGCCCAGCGCGCCGAAGCGCACGACGTTCGCGATCGCCCCGCCCGACAGCTCGTGCCGCTCGGCCAGCCCGGGCAGGTCGACGTCGTCGGCCAGCCGGCCGGTGTGGCGCACCATGCCCTCCCACAGCAGGCGCCGCTGCTCGGCGTCCGGCATCGGGAAGTGCACCAGCGACTGGAAACGCCGCGCGAACGCATCGTCGATGTTGGCCTTCAGGTTGGTCGCGAGGATCACCGTGCCGGGGAAGTCCTCGACCCGCTGCAGCAGGTACGACACCTCCTGGTTGGCATAGCGGTCGTTCGAGCTGGAGGTCGCGGTCCGTTTGCCGAACAGCGCATCGGCCTCGTCGAAGAACAGGATCCACTGCCGGCTCTGCGCCTGGTCGAACACCTGGGCCAGGTTCTTCTCGGTCTCGCCGATGAACTTCGAGACCACCATCGACAGGTCGATGCGGTAGACGTCGCTGCCGACCTCCTGGCCGATCAGCGTCGCGGTCAGCGTCTTGCCGGTGCCGGGCGGGCCGTAGAACAGGCTGCGGTAGCCGGGCTTCAGCGCCTTGTCGAGCCGCCAGTCGCGCAGCAGCCGCTGGCCGTGGCGGAACCAGGCGACGATGGCCTGCACCTCGTCCATCACCTCGGCGTCGAGCACCAGGTCGCTCCAGCCGAGCCGCGTGGTGATGAGCCGCGCCGGGAAGCCGATGCCGTAGTCGGGCTTGCGGGCTTCGCCGGTCGCGAGCCGCTCCAGCGTGTCGCCGCTGACGTGCAGCGCGGCGCTGAGCCAAGGCTCGCCGGGGCCGTCGTGCTGCAGCCGCAGCAGGCCGTGGCGGCGCAGCGGGCGCTCTTCGTCGAGCAGTCGCTGCAGCGCGAAACGGTGCGCCAGGTCTTCGCCGGCGACCAGGAAGGCCGCGGTCTCGCAGGTCGGCAGGAAGCCGCCGTGCGAGCGCCCCTTCCAGCCGCCGAACTCGCTGAAGCCGCGGTCGAGGTTGCGGTTGCGCACGAACAGCATGTCGAGCAGCTGCGGCTTCAGGTGCGGCGCCAACGCCAGCGCGAGCACCAGCCGCTCGTCGTGGCCGAGGCCGGCCGCGAGCACCAGCTCGGCATAGTCGCCGTCGTCGCGCGCCAGCGCGGGCGCGGCGATCGACGCGGCGGCCGGCGCGCCGGCCTGGCCGAAATGCAGGCCGATGCGCGCCTGCAGCACCCGCTCCAGCCACGCGAGCTCGCGCCCGATCACGCGGGCATTCAGTTCGACGCGCAGCTGCCGCAGGTCAGCGCCATTCGACATGCAGCACCTCCTTCATCCACGGGTGGCGCACCGTCGCATAGCCCCACGGCAGCTGGTCGATCAGCATGTCGAACGGCCGCGGCGCGACGTGCAGCTGCCAGTGCTCGTCGGCATGCTGCAGCCGGCCGTCGCGCTGCAGGAAGGTCTCGCGCAAGCCGGCCACCGAGGTGCTGCCGAGCACCTTCCAGTGCTGGATCATCGCGGCCAGCAGCCCGTCGACCGCGCTGCGCTCGGCATCGGTCGGCGGCAGCGCGCGCGCCACCGGCGTCGCGAGGTCGATGCCGCACAGCAGCTTGTTCAGCACCAGCGCCGGCTCGGGCGCCGCCGCCTCGCCGGTGGCCACCAGCTGCAGCAGCAGCGCGGCGCGCTCGGCGGCCTCGGAGCCGGTGAAGGCGCGTTCGTCGGACAGGCCCAGCATCATGAAGAGCCGCGGCAGGTACGGCGCGGCCAGCACCAGGCCGGCATTGCCGACCGGCAGCAGCTCGCCCGGCGGCAACGCATCGATCCCGGGCTCCGGCGCCGGCCCGGCGGCGGGCTCGCGCGGCAGCTCGGCCGCAGAACGCCGGCCGAAGCCCAACTTGGCGACCGCCGAGGCCAGCACCGACGTGGCCGCGCGCACCACCCGTTCGAACCATGACGGCGGCAACGCCGGCACGCTGGCCGCGGCAACCTGCGAGCGCACGTGTTCGACGTAGCGCCACGCATCGAACGGTGCCTCGCCGCGTTGCAGCGCATGCTGCAGCGTGGCTTGCCACATCAGCTGCCGGCGCTCGGCGCGTTCGTCGGCCGACGCCGGCGCGCCCGACGCCACCGCCGCGATCCAGTCGTCGACCACCGCCGTCACGCCGCTGCCCAGCCACAGCCCGAGCACCTGGTGCAGCAGTGCCGCCGGCAGCGCGCGCACGATGCGCTGGCGCAGCGATGCGCGGTCGCCCAGCCGCTGCAGCGTGGCCTTCAGCCAGTCGCGGTCGTCCCTCAGCAACGGCGCCCAGGCGGACGCGACCGACTGCAGCGGATCGCTGCTGGCCGAATACGCCGAGTCCGCTTCGAGCGCCGCCAGCAACTGCGCGCGCAGCAGCGCCCGCCCGGTCGCCTGCGGCGCGGCCGCATGGGCCAGCGCCTGCCCGAGCACCGCCTCCCACAGCGCCGCGGTGCCGAGCGCCGCGGCCTTCAGCAGCCGGTCCGCCGCGGCCGGTTCGCCGGGCATCAGCGCATGCACCAGCGCGCCCAGCCAGCCGGCGTCGAACTGCGCCACCAGCCGGCGCAGCAGGCGCGGCCGGTCGTCCATCGTGCGCAGCGCGTCGGCCAGCGCGGCCGCGCCGTGGCACAGCACCTCGGCGGCGAGCGTGGCCGGGTCTTCGCCACGGCCCTGCCACGGCAGGTGCCCGTGCCGCAGGTAATGCAGCAAGGCTTCCAGCCGCGCCTGCGGCAGGCTGCGCCGCACGCCGCCGGAGCCGCTGCGCGCCGCGGCCGCGCCGCCTGGCCCGCGCAGGTCGGCCAGCCGCTCCTGCAGGCGCTCGCGCAGCCGCTCGGCCCAGGTCTCTTCCAGCCCGTCGAGCGCGACCTCGCCGAGGTCGATCGCCAGCTCGTCGATGCGCCACACCTCGTCGGGGCCGCAGGCGGCGTCGAACAGCGCATCGATGATGCGCAGCGCCGGGCCTTGCGCGAAGGCGGCGAGCCGCGCCTCGGCCTCCGGCACCGCCAGCCCGCCGACGAAGCCGACCTCGACGTGCAGGTGCTCGACCAGGTGGGCGTCAGGCATGGCCTTGCAGCCAGGGCTCGTCGCCCTCGCCGTCCTGCGGGTTGCCATCGTCGTCGCCGGGCTGGCGCAGGCACTGGATGACGCGGCAGGCCGCTTCGTCGGCCAGCGCGGCCAGCTGCGTGTTGCCGGGCGCGGCCGCGAGGTTCCTGCGCGCGACGAGCCACGGCAGCCAGCACCCCTCGAAGCGCTGCATCGCATCGACCTCCAGCCACAGGCAGCGCAGCGACAGGTGGGCCGGGCAGTTGATGCGCAGCGTCTCCTGCGCGAAGCGACGGAACGCCGGCTGGCGGGTGCGCGCGGTCCAGCCCGGCATCAGCACGCTGATGCGCAGCGCATGGAACCCGGCCGGCAGCTCCAGCGCCGCATGCGCGCGGCCGCCGTCGGCGAGCGGCCGCAGCAGCACGTGCTCGACCACGTGCAGCCCTTCGCTCTCCTGGTGCAGGTGCAGCAGGAAGAGCCGCAGGCTGCCGGCGGCGCGGCGCGCGCTCGCGGCATCGGCGTGTTCGCCGAGGTCCCACCAGCGGCCGTCGTCGTCGGGGCCGAGCACCAGCCGGTGCGGTGCGCCAGGCGAGGCATCGCCACCGGCCAGCAGCCGGTACCGGTCGCGCCACAGGCCCGCGTGGAACACACCCGCCGGCAGCGGGCCGCGCAGCACGGCCATGCGCTGCAGGTCGGCCTGCAGCTCGGCGCGGGTCGGCGGCGTCGTCGCCTGGCCGGCCGCGCCGGCGGCCTGCGCCTGCTGCGGCGTGAGCTGCAGCGACGCATGCTGCGGCAGCGGTTGCGGCACCAGCCGCAGCCGCTGCTGCTGCAGCGCCTTCGCCAGCGGCCGCGGGTGGCCGATGCGCAGGCCGAGCAGCAAGGCCACGCGCCGCTGCAGCCCGCTGCCGTTGTCCGGCGTGTCCCAGGCGTCGCGGCCCAGGTCGAAGCCGGCGGCGCGGTCGCGCGTCAGGCCGACCACGTCGCGCAGCCAGGCCGCCTTGTTCTCCAGCAGCAGCGATTCCAGCTCGTGCGGCGAATGGTGGCCGCAGAACTGGCGCATCGAACTCTGCGCACAGGTCTCGCCATACAGCGCCAGCAGGTGGTCGAGCGCGCGGCTCTTGCGCCGCGCCGAGCGGTCGAACGGCGGGTACATCGCCTGCTCGACCTGCGCGGCCGGCGCGAGCAGCAGCCGCTCGACGCCGGGCACGCTGTCGGGCCCGATCATCTGCGACCACAGCGTCTGCCGCGAGCCGCCGTTCACCGAGAACAGCTCGCGCAGGTGCTGCACCTGGGCCAGGCCTTGCGCGATCACCTGCTCCATCATCAGCAGGTAGGCCTGCAGCTGCTGCGCGCGGGCCCGCGCCTGCGGCGGCGCCGAGCGCGACACGCCATGCCGGCCGACGCCATAGATGGCCGGCAGCAGCCGCTGCACCGAGTGGTAGCGCTGCAGGTCGCGGTGCTGGCCGCGCGGCAGCGCGGCGGCGGCGCGGCCGGCCTGGTCGGCCTGCTGGCGCGCGCGGTTCGAGCGGCCGGCGGCGCGCAGGTCGTCGAGCTTGCGGCGCAGGTCGTCGGGCGTCACCGCGACCCGGTTGCCGCGCCGCGTGACCGCGATGGTGGCCGGTGCGCCGTCGGTCGGCATCGCAAGCCGCAGCGCCCAGCCGTCGCCGCGCCAGGCGACCGAGCCGTTGCTGGCCACGTCGTTGGCCGGCCGCAGCTCCGACAGGCGCGCGAGCGCGACGCCCGGCACCGCCTGCACCACCGCGGCCAGGTCCGACAGGAACAGCCGCTGCGTGCCGTCCTGGCCCTCGGGCAGGTCGTCGATGAAGCCGTGCTTCAGCGCCGGGCCGGTGTAGATGTCCTCCAGCGACGCGCCGGCGCGCCGACGCTCGTCGAGGCTGCGGCAGGTGGCGGCGCGGGCGATGAAGCGGTCGCAGCGGTCGTAGACCTCGGCCAGCACGTCGGCGGCGTCGCGCGGGCCGTCGATCTCGATCTGCGCATGCAGCTCGCAGGCCACGTCGCGCACGCAGGTCACGACCAGGTCGAGGTCTTCGCCGAGGTTGCGCTGCGCATGGAAGGCCTCGCGCGCGGCCGCGATGCGCTGCGCCGCGCCGTCGACCGCGCCCTGCGACAGCTGCAGCACCAGGCGCAGCACGCCGTCGTCGCGCGGCTGCAGCGTCGCGTCGTCGAGGCCGGGCACCGCGTCGAGCAGCACGCGGCGCATGTCGGCCGGGGTGGTCGCGCGGCACGGGAAGATGTCGGCCGGTGGGTGCAGCGACAGCCCCGCGTAGTCGATCGTGCCGTCGGGCCCGGTCAGGTGGTCGGCGACCGGAAAATCGGCGCGGTACACCAGGTCCGTCAGCGCGTAGCACAGCTGCTCCAGCAGCGTGATGCCGGGGTCGTGCAGGTTGTGGTCGGTCCAGGTGTGGCCGCTGACGGCCTGCAGCCATTCGAGGCCCTGCTCGCGCAGCCTCGCGAAGCTCGCATCGCCGCGCTCCTTCGCGGGCGGCCGGGCGGGTCCGGGCTCGGGGCGGGGCAGCGGATTCGAGATCATGGCGCCGAGCCTTCCATCGTCTCGTCGAACCACAGCCGAGTCAGCGTCGCGCGGATGCGCACGCCGCTGCCGTAGTCGCACTTCGAGCGCACCTGCAGCCGGTAGCTGGCGTTGCGCCCGCTGCTGCCGTCCCAGCGCAGTTCGAGCTTGTCGCAGCGGCGCCCATACCAGGCGTTGTCGCAGCGAATGCGCTTGCGACGCGACAGCAGGTCCAGCCAGCCCGAGCTCGGGTTGTAGGTGTTCATCGCGATCGCATGCATCAGCGCGAAGCGGCCGCCGCCCGGGTGCCCGGCACCGGCCATCACCTCGAAGGCCTGGCAGCCGGCGAGCGGGCCGGTCAGGTCGTGCCATTCGCCGTCGGCCAGCGCCGGCGCCAGGCCCGGCCAGCGGCACGAACCGATGCGGCCCTGCGACGCGATCACGCCGGCCACGTCGAGCGCCTGGCTCGGCTCGGCGGTGCCGATGCCCACGCGCTCGCGCGGATCGAGCGCGAGCACCGGCGCGCGGCCGCGCGATGCGGTGACGCCGGCGCGGTGGAACAGCAGCTGGTCGCGGTCGCCGCCATGGCTGATCGACCACAGCGCGGTGCGCGCGCTCTGCTCGCGGTAGAAGCTGACCAGCGCGTCGTAGCCGGCCGGCGTCGACACCTCGATGCCGTTCTCGGCCGACTTGCGGAAGCCCTCGTCGCTCATGTTGAGCATCGAGTCGATCAGGTCGCCGAAGTGGTCGCGCGTCGGCAGCTTCCCTTCGTCGAAGAAGTGGCGCAGCGTCTCGCGGTTGCGGATCGTCATGCGCCGCCTCCGTCGAGCGTGCCGATCACGAAGGTGCTGCCGACCGACAGCCGCGCGATGCCGGTCGGCTGCGGCGCCGGGTCGGGGAACGCGGTGGCCGCGGTGACGATGTGCGTGGCCATCGGCAGCGCGAGGCTCCACGGCGCGAGCGAGGTCGCATGGCCGCGGCCTTCGGTGTTGGCGCCGAGAGGGGCCGGCGCGCGGCGCGCGGTGTCGCCCAGCGTGTAGACGCCGTCGTCGCTGCAGGCCACGTGCAGCAGCGACAGCTGCGTGACGTAGTCGACGCAGTCGAGCGCGCGCAGCCGGGCCTCCAGGTCTTCGCCGCGCACGACCCAGTCGAACTCGGCGCCGCAGCCGTCGTCGAACCACGGCGACAGCGTCTCGACCACGCTGCGGTTGATGCGCTGCAGCGACGCGCCCTCGTGCGCGCCGCGCACCAGCCCGACGGTGCAGCGCAGCTGCAGCCGGTCGTAGGCCGGGTTGCGCACGACGATCTTCGCGAACGGCGACGCGCGCTCGCGCAGGTGCTCGGCCATGCGGCCCAGCTGGATCGCGTTGAAGCGCGGCGCGGCGCAGGCGAAGTCGGGATCGTTGCGCGGAACCTGCGGCACGACGACGACCACCACCTGCCCGGCCGGCGGGCGCGGCTGGCCGGTCATCGCGATCTCGTCGCCGGACAGGCAGCGCACCTTGAACACCTCCGGGAAGCGCGCCAGCAGCAGGCGCTCGGCATCCCAGGCGACGCTGGCGCGCTGCTTGTGGCGCAGCCGCTCGCCGGCACGGGTGTAAAGCAGGCCGGCGTCTTCGGCGCTGCGCAGCCCGAACGACGGGCCGACCTGCTGCACCCCGGCCAGCCCCGGCACCGACGCCAGCGACCGCGTGATGCGGCCGTGCGGCACGATGGCCAGCGGGGCCGCTTGCGGCAATGACGACAGCGACTGCGGCAGCACGCGCCGCGCGCGCAGCGCATGCGCCTGCACCGACTGCAGCGCCGCGAAACCCTCGAAGCCTTCGGCGGCCGAGGCGCGCAGCCAGAACAGGCCGGCCGGCATCACCTGGTTGTCGCGCGTCAGGTCGCCCGGCAGGTCGAGCGTGACGATGCCCGAGGCCAGGAAACCTTCGGTGCTGTCGGCCAGCACGCGCGCCGGCGGCAGCGCGCGCCAGTGGTCGTCGGCCAGCGTCGCCCAGCGCACGCGGGCGCGCACCGCGCCGGGCCGGGTCGCATCGGCCGCCGATTCGCGCAGCGAGAACAGCAGCGTCAGCGTGCCGCCCGGGTCGCTGGCCGACAGGCCGATGTAGAGGTTGCCGTCGTCTTCGGCGCGCGCCAGCAGGCCGTGGCCCGCACCGGCCGCGGCCGAATGCAGCGTCTCGACGCCGAACGGGTGCAGGTGCAGCAGGCGCTCGACGTCCGCGTTCGCGTGGGCCTCGCCCTGCCCGGCCTCCGGCATCGCTGCCGGCCGGATCACGCCGCTGGCCTCGTAGCTCAGCGTCAGCCGCTCGATCAGCGGCGTGTACGGCGGGTTCGGCAGCGGCTGGCGCCAGCGGGCGCGCAGATTCTTGCGGGCGTTCGCGGTGACGGTGTCGGCCAGCACCATCGGGTACGCGGCATGGCCGAACGCGCCGCGCGGGCACGCGAGGTGCAGCCGGACCAGCCCGTTGCGCGGCATCGCACCATCCCACTCGGCCGGGTCGCCGGCGCGGCTGTGCTTGCGCACCGAACCGGGGTCGACCTCGATGTCCTGCATCGGCTGCAGGCAGCCGGCGGCATCCGGCGGCGCGAACAGCGGCTGCTGCGCCGACAACCCGGCGCACGGCTGCCACAGCCCGTCGCGCAGGATGGCCAGCGCGGCGCGGAAATCGCCGTCGCGCTGCTCCACCGGGTAGCCGCGGTAGTGGGTCGCAAAGCCGCCGGCATCCGCCGGCAGGCCGCCCCATTCGAGCTGCATCGACAGGCGCTGGATGTTCTTGCACGCGATCTCGCGCGCGCCGACCACCAGGTACGACGACAGCGTCGGCAGCGGCCCGAACGGATGGAAGGCCTTGGTCGGATCGAGCCGGCCGAGGTTGTTGTGCAGCACCACGTCGCGCACACCGCTCGCGCGCACGTTCAGCCGCGCCTCGGCCAACGGCAGGTCGGCCAGCAGCGAGTACGGGTAGAGCCGCCCCTGCGTGCCGAGCTCGATGCGCAGCACCGGCAGCCGCGTGCCCCAGTCGGCGCCATGCAGCAGCGGGTCGCAGCCGACGATGGCCGGCGCCTCGGCGCGCAGCCGCAGCGTGATCGCGATGCCGCCGTCGGCCGCGCGGTCGATGTCGGCATCGGTCACCTCCAGCCAGCCGTGGGCGGCGCTCAGGTGCAGCTTCAGCAGCCCATGGAACAGCTGCTCGAACACCAGCTCGCGCTGCGGCGCCTGCGCGCCGGCCAGCAGCGTCAGCGGGTCGCCCAGGCTGCCGGGTTGCGGCAGCCGCTCGCGCAGCACGCGGCGCGCCGCGAGCCGCAGCCGGCGCAGTTGCGCCTCGGTGAAATCGGCGCGCCCGCCGAGCAGCCACTGGCTGAGCAGCCGGCCGAAGGCCTCGCGCAGGGTGCGCGCATCGGTCGCGAAGGTGACCTCGTCGACGCGCAGGTCCAGCGCCTTCTCGTCGTCGACCGGCGTCGCGGCCTCGGCCACGCTCAGTTCGAGCCGGACCTGCCGCTCGCCCTCGTGCAGCAGCAGCAAGGGCGACACGATCGCCAGCCCCAGCCGCGCGTCGTCGGCACCGCGGCCGCCACCGAACAGCGGCCAGGCGCTGCTGCCGTCGGGCACCAGGCGGGCCGCCTTCGCGCGGGTCACGAAGCCGAACTCGCGCTCCGGCGAGATCAGCGCGTCGCGCTCCAGCCGCAGCGTGCACAGCGCCGCGACACGCGCATCGGTCACCACCAGCGGCGCCGCGCTGTGGAAGCGCAGCGGCTGGCCGGCCGCGTCCTTGCCGGCGTCGAACAGCGTGCCCTGCGGCACGTTCAGCAGGCGCTCGCCGCGTGCATCGCGGGCGCAGGCCAGGTGCACCTCGTCGGCCTCCGGGCCGGCCGGGCCGAAGCCGAGGCAGTCGCGGTAGTAGAAGTCGACATGCCGCGCAGTGAAGCGGTTGACCTCGCGCTGCGCCGATTCGCAGACTTTCAGGAATGCGATCAACAGCCCGACCGCCGCCTCGTGGGTGCCGGTGTGCAGCGTGGCGGGCAGCAGCTCGCGCGCCAGGCCCTGCAGCCCGTCGATCGCGCTCAGGAACGCGACATAGCGCTCGCGCAACAGCTCGCGCGGGCTGCGGCCGGCCGCCAGCGTCGCGAGCAGTGGCCGGTCGGTGTCCCAGATGGCGTCGAGCCGGGCTTGCGCATGAGCCACCGCACGGCCTTGCCAGCGGCGCTGCCCGAAGCTGCCATGCACCCAGCGCAGGTCTTCGCCGAGCTGCTGGTCGACGAGCTGGCGGATGCGCTCGCGGAACGCATGCGCCTGCGGCTCGGTGCGGCCATCGAGCGACTTGAACCACAGGTCGATCCACTGCGCCAGGTCGACCACCTGCTGCGCCAGCCGCGCCAGCGGCGCCGAGTCGACATCGGCGAGGAACTCGTCCTGCAGCGCCCCGAGGTCGATGCTCGCGATGCGCGCCAGCACCATCGTGACGTCGCTCGCGAACATCGCGCGCCAGTCGCCCGCCTCGCGGTTGTCGAGGTCGACGAAGCGCAGCTGCCGCGCGAGCGTCGCGGTCATCGCGACCCGCTGCTCGAACGACAGTTCGTCGACGCGGAAATACCCGTCGGCCAGCGCCGCCGGGAAGCGCTCCCGCTGCGAGGTGCCGCGGCTCATGCCGGTCCCTCCTGCAGCGCGCCGTCGCGCAGGTACAGCGGGTACACCATGTTGCCCCGGGCGTTGGTGCTGCGGATCGTGTAGTCCAGCTGCAGCCGCAGCAGGCCGTCGTACAGGTCGCTGGTGTCGATGTCGATCCGGTCCAGCGTGACGCGCAGTTCGAAGAACAGCACCGCCTTCTCGACCAGGCTGCGGATCTCGGTCAGCGTGCTTTCGGTGATGTTCTCGAACACCATGCGCCGCAGGCCACAGCCGTAGGTCGGGTGCATCACGCGCTCGCCGGGTGCGGTGGACAGCAGGATGCGCAGGCTCTCGCGCACGTCCTGGTCTTCCGACACCGTCACCGCATGCAGCGTGCGGCCGTCGAAGGCCGGCGGGAAGGCCCAGCCGGTGCCGAGGAAGCGCTTGTCGATGCCCATGGGTGCCTGCTCAGCTGCCGCTCAGCCGCCGATCAGCACGGTGGGCCAGCCCATCGCGATGCTGCCGCCGTGCGCGGTCGGGTCGCCGATGCGCGCGGCCGGCCGGCTGCCGATCAGCACCGTCGTCGAGCCCTGGATGATGGTGTCGGGCGGGCCGACGCAGACCGCGCTGTCGCCGAGCACCGCGGCCGGCAGGCTGCCGATCAGCACGGTGGGCACGCCCGGGCCGACCACCGGCCCGCCGACGTGCGGGATCGGCGGCAGGCCGGGCGTGACCATCGGGCACACGTGCATGTCGGTGAGGCGGGCGGCGGGCGGCATGAGGCGTCTTTCGGGCGGGCTGGGGGGTCAATTGATCATCACCATCGCGCCCTTGACCACCGTCTGGCCGGCAGCCGAGAGTTCGGCGCTTGCGTTGCCCTTCGCGGTGAAGCCGACCTGGGCCTGCGCGGCGATGTTCAGCCCGGCGAGCTGGACGTCGGCCTTGGACGTGACGCTGACGGCGCCGACCGCATCGAGCGTGATCGTGCCCTTCGCGGTGACCTTGATGTCGGCCGGGCTGTCGAGCGTGATGCCGCCCGGCGCGAGTTCGACCTTGTTGCCGTTCTGGTCCTGCAGCAGGATCGACTGGTCCTTGTCGCTCAGCACGATCTTGTTGTTGCCCGGCGTGGTGATGGTGATGACCTTGTCGGCCTCGTTGAACTCGAGCTTCGACTTGCAGCGGGTGACGATGGCCTTGATGTCGTTGGCCGCCTCCAGCGGGTACGGCGGGGCCTGCTTGCTGCTGTACAGGCTGCCGAGCACGACCGGGTGCGACGGGTCGTCGGCGAAGTAGCCGAGCACGACCTCGTCGCCGACCTCCGGCAGGAAGAACGCGCCGAAGGCATTGCTGGCATGGAACTGCATCAGCCGCGCCCAGATGCCTTCGGTGGCGGCCTGCAGCACCGGCAGCTTGACCTGCACGCGCTGTTCGCCGGCGGGGTCGGCGTCGAGCTTCATCACGATGCCGACCTGCAGGCCGTGCACGCCGGGCAGCAGGCCGGCGCCGGGAGGCGCGATCACGTCGGCGCGTTCGACGAACCAGTCGGGCGCGAGGCCGAACTCGGCTTCGGTGACCCAGTTGCCGTCGACGATCTCGTGGTGCAGCCCGGTGACCAGCAGCTTGCCGCTGAAGCGCGTGCCGACGCCGCTGAGCTCGATCAGGCCGCCCACCTTCGCGAGCGCCGAGCCCTGGAAGCTCAGGCGCCCGCGCAGCCGCGCGAGGCCCGACTTCAGCTGCTGCGCCTTGGCCCAGCTGGTCAGCGCGGCGAGCGGCTGCGGCGCGCCGGACTGCAGCCGCCAGGTCGGCAGGCCGATCACGCCGGAGAGCGTGGCCGAATCGAGGTCGCCCTGGGCCGGCAGCGTGACCGGTGCGCTCGCACTGCCTTCGAGCGCGGCCTGGCCCTTGATGTCCCACGAGAAGGCCTGGGCGCTGGCGAGTTGGCTGCTGGCGTCGAGGTCGGCCTGGAAGTCGATCAGCTCGTTGCCGTACGCGACCTTCAGCGCCGGCTCGGCGCCGACCTCGGGCGCCTTGACGGCGAGCTTGCCGTCTGTTGCGATCACGAGGAGACCGTTGACCTCGGCGCGCGACAGCATGAAGTCCCAGTCGCTGCAGTAGTGCTGGACGAGTTCGGTGTGGCTGAGCTCGGTGGCGTCGACGTCGATCGCCAGGCCGTGGTCGCCGGCCAGCGCCTCGATGATGGCGCTGTCGGTCTGGTCGATGAAGTTGGCATTGCGGCGGCCGACCGTCATCAGCACCGCCTTGTCGCGGCATTCGACGATGAGGCGCGCATCGTTGTCGCCGCGCACCTGCAGGCCGTGGCGCACGATGAGGCCTTCGAACAGCACGGCGGTCGGGTCGGACTGGTAGCCGGCCTTGATCGACAGCAGCACGCCGGGCTTGAAGTGGGCGGAGTCGCTGAGCGGAAAGGTGTGGCTGGGCATGTCGCCGTCGGCCAGCTCGATGCGGGCCGACGGCACGCTGTTGACGCCGCGCCGAACCGACACCGAGATGACCTCGACGGTCTCGTCGAGCGCGACGCCGTCGGCGCTGAGCAGCAGGCGGACGACGCCATCCGAATCGTCGAGGGGAGAGACCGCGGGCACGGCTTACCTCGACGCCGGCACCAGCAGCTGCGTGCCGGGCGCGACGGACATCAGCGTCGGCAGGTTGTTCGCGCGCGCTACGTCGGCCGCCATGTCGGCATCGCCGCAGTGCTCGGCGCAGATCTGCGGCAGCGTGTCGCCGTCGACCACGGTGATGCTCCTGGCGCCGCCCGGCGGCGTTCGGTTGGAGACCAGCTGAGATTCCTCCTTGCTCATCGCGCCGAGGAAGCTGAGCTCGACGCGGGCACGCAGCGGTTCTCCGCTGGGCTTGAAGAGCGTGTACTGCGTGTTCAGCGATTCGAGCCGGCCGAAGAAGATCAGGCTGCCCCACAGCAGGCGGACGTACGGCGGCTCCTGCGTGTCGGCCAGGTACTGGTAGGCCACCGCGTTGAGCTTCTTCATCTGCGTGCGCACGTCTTCGCGCTGGCCGTTGGCGCCGGGCGGCACGACGCCGGTGCCGTCGAGCACGAGCGAGAACGAGACATGCTCGTCGCCGACCGAGCTGAACTTCGGGCTGGCCTGTGCATCGCCCTGGGTCTTCTTCTTGTCGTAGGTGATGCCGGCCGTGTGCTTGAAGTCGGCCGGGTTGATCTGCACGGTGAACGTCGCCGAATCGTCGAGCTTGACCGTGCCCTTCACCAGCGTGAAGCGGGTCATCACCAGGTGCGTGAGTTGGCCTAGGCGGTCGGTGGGCATGGTGTGCTCCTGCTCTGGAATGAAGGGGCCATCTCACCGCTCCCGCTGAGCACGAAGCTGCTGCGCCAGCCAGGCCTTGCACTCGGACAGCACCTGCTCGCGCACCCGCTGCAGCTCGGCCGACGAAAGAACCTGCCGCGGCGCCACCACAGGCGTCGAATGGACCTGCGAGCGGATCAGCAATTGACGCACCTCGATGCTCATCTGAATCCTTTGCAAAAAGCGCTCAGTAGATGCGGTTCGAGCGGGCATAGGCCAGCTCGATCTTCTCCATCGCCACCTCGTTGCGGGTGGACTGGAAGCCGTCGATCTCCCACTTCACCGGCCAGGCGTTCTCGATCGACCAGCAACGCAACGGATCGCCGCCCTGGTCGAGCAGGAACACGTGCACCAGCTTCGGGAAGATCGGCTTCACGAAGCCGCCGTCCAGCACCGCCTGGCACCACTGCACCAGCCGCGAATCGCTGACCGCGATGCCGCGCTTCAGCACCAGCCGCGGGTGCTTGATCGCCTTCGGCAGCACGTGTGCGAAACCGTTCAGCCCGCCCTCGTTCACCGTCTCGGTCTCGACCTCCGGGCCGATCCCGCTGACCTCGCGGAACGCGCCGTCGGCATCCCTCGGCTGCGTGCCGAAGGTCACCGCGAAATGAAACGCCGGCGGCGGGTAGAACTCCAGCGGCTTCGTGGTCCGCAGCTTCGCCTTCGCCGCCTGCAGCGACTGCGGGTTCACGCCGCGCGCGACCGGTGCCGCTGCGGGCGGCGGCGCCGCGGGCCGGGGCGGCGCCTTCGGCGGCGGCAGCGGCGGGGCCGGCGGGATCGCAGTCGCCATCAGGCGTTGGCGATCGTCAGGCCCTCGTGCGCGATCACGATGGTCTCGACCGCCACCTCGTTGCCTTGCGCCTTCAGGTCGGTGCCGGTGATCTTGGTCGGCCAGGCGTTCGCCAGCGTCCACACCATCGTCACGCCGCCGGCTTCATCGAGCAGGCTGATCGTCACCGACTTGCGCTTGATGACGTTCATCTTGATCTCGTTGAACCAGTCCCACAGCTTGTTGTCGGACTTGAAGACGCCCTTCTTCATCGTCACGTCGCTGTACTTCTTCAAGCCCGGCATCTTGATCACCGAGAAGGCCGGGCTGTCGCCGTGCCGGTATTCGATCGGCTGGGCCTCCACGTCGAGGCCGGAGACCTCCTGGAAGTGCATCTCCGTCGAGTCCCACTTCACCGAAAAGCGGAACTTGGGAAGCGGCCACACCGTGGTCGATTGCGCGGATCCGTCGTCTGCCATGGTCTGCCTCCTGAAGGGTCAATTGATTCGTGCGGATTGCGGGGATGGGTCACGACTTCTGCATCTGCTGCTGGAAGGTGATCTCGATGAACTCGGCCGGCCGGCTGATCGCCACCAGCACCGTCACGCGCAGGATCCCCTCGAGGATGTCCTCGGGCGTCATCGTCTCGCCCAGCCCCACGTGCACGCTGAACGCATCGTCCGGCACCGCGCCGGCCAGCCCGCCGCGCTTCCAGATGCCGGTCAGGAAGTTGGTGACCATGCTCTTGATGGTCACCCAGGTGCTCGACACGTTCGGCTCGAACACCATCGCCTTGGCCGCCAGGCGGCACGACTCCTCGAGCATGATCATCGTGCGCCGCACGTTGATGTAGCGCCAGTCCAGGCTGTTGCCGTCCAGCGTGCGCGCTCCCCAGACCAGCACGCCCTCGCCGATGAACGAGCGGATCGCGTTGATCGACTTGCCCTGCGTCGTGACGTTCAGGTCCTCCTGGTCCTCGTGCGAGATCGTCACCGCCGGCGACACCACGCCGTTCAGGCTGACGTTGGCCGGCGCTTTCCAGACGCCGCGGGTGTTGTCGACCATCGTGTAGATGCCCGCCATCGCCGGCGACGGCGGCATCAGGTTCAGCCGGTTGCGCGCCTCGGCCATGATGGTGTTGAACAAGGTGCTGGACGCGCCCAGGCTCTTGTTCAGCAAGGCCTTGTGCGTCTCGACCGCCAGCTTCAGCGCCGCCGGTGCGAGCAGCTTCTGCTTCTCGTCGTCGGTCTTGTCCGACGCGTTGACGTCGGCGGTGATGCCGGCGGCCCACTGGTCGTCGGTCTTCGCGACGTCCTGCACCGCCTGCCACTGCTGCGCGGTGCGCGCCGGCGTCTTCGGGTCGAACTGGGCCGGCAGCGCGAGCTCCGCCATCAACAGCTGGATCAGCACGTCCGGGTTGGCCACGCGGGTGTAGTCCAGGTCCTTGTCCTGCACCACCGTGGTGTTGACCCACGGGTAGTAGGCGGTCGCGAAATCGAGGAAGTTGACGCCGAGCGCGCCGCGGAAGCCCTCGATCGGATCGACGCCGGTCGGGTTCTTGCGGTCGAGGTGGCCGCCCCACACGTCGAGGATCGCCACCCGGCTGCGCATGCGCCCGCCGCAGTGCTGCAGCATCGCCTGCTGTACCGAGATGCAGTCCTTGGCCGACAGCAGCACCGCATCGGGCACGACGACCATCGTCGGCTCCTGCTCCTTGACCAGCGGCTCGATGCCGGCCATCAGCTTGTCGGCCTCGATCAGCGCCGACTTGCCGTACTCGCCGACCGACACCACGTAGCACGGGCCGCCACCGTTCTGGAAGAAATGCAGCATCCCGTAGTACAGCAGGAAGCGGCCGCCCGCCAGGCCGTCGGCCTGCGTCAGCAGGTATTCCTTGTCGCCGGCCTTGAACGCGGCGACCGCGTTCGCGTCGGTCTTCTCGGCGATGCCGAACTTCGGGTCCGGACCGAAGCCGAAGTACTGGTGGTACTCGGCCATCGAACCGATGCGCCACGGCTTCATGTTCAGCGACTTGCCGGCGTTCTCGGCGCGGTCCGTGTAGCCGATGAAGGCCGGGACCGCGGTGGCCACCTCGACCACCGAGTTCGGAAAGGCATTCTTCTCGACGATATAGACGCCGGGGGTCTTCATGGCCATGGCGGCCTCCTCTGCGGTTAGTGTTGACGGGGCCTAGCGATGCACATGGATCTCGGAGACCAGGCGGCTCTCGCTGCCGACCTGCTCTCGCGCCAGGAACTGCGCTGCCGCCACCGGCAAGCGCTTGACCAGCACCTTGTCGCCGCCGCGCTGGCGGCTGCGCAACTGGAATCGGCGTTCGCTGCGCTGCGCGAGCGCGATCGGCGAGCGCGAACGGATGGCCAGCAGCGGCGCGCCGTTGTCGAGGCGGCCGGGCTCGGGATCGCCGAACTCGATGCCGCTGGCCAGGTCGACGACCTGCAGTTGCGGCTCGGGCCAGTCGCCATGCAGGCAGTATTTCCACACCGTCTCGCGCGGCGCGAACCGCACCGTGCACATGAGCGGGGCCCGCGGCAACGCGGCCAGGGGCACGCGCAGCAGCGCGAGCGGCGGCATCAGGCGGGCGCCGTTCGGTGCCTGCGCGCCGAGCGACTGCGACACCAGCGGCCAGGTCAGCGGACGCACGTCGGCCCGCGAGACGGTCTCGCCCGCGTGCAGGCGCAGCGGCGCGTCGCCGCCTGCCCTGCCCTCGTCCCACAGCGCCTCGCCGGCATCGAGCCACAGCAGTTCGGCAGGCCACTGCGCCGGGTTGTCGGTGCAGGTCGGGAAGGCCTCGTCGGTCGCATGCACCTGCCAGGCGAGCACTGCGTCCGGCTCCATTGCCAGCGCCTGCGCCGGGCCGAACAGCGCGAGCGCGCTGCCGGTGTGGCGCTCGATCGCATCGGTGGCGCGCAGCCACGCCGCGGTGTCGCCCACCGGCACGAAGCGCAGCCCGGGGCAGCGGCCGTCGGCGAAGAAGCCGTGCGCGAAGTCGACGCGCAGCAGCGGGACGTAGGGGCCGAGGTCGATCATGCTCAGGCTCCCACCCCGGCCTGCGCGCGGCGGATCACCGGCAGCTGCGCGTCGAGCTGGCCGGCGTCGAAGGTGACCATGCGCACGCGGTACAGGACCGACGGCAGGTAGCGGCCGCTGAACAGGCCCCACAGGTTGCTCAGGTCGCTGACGCCGAGGTTCTCGATGTCGAGCGTCAGCTTCTCGATGCGCGGGTCGAGGTCGGGCGTGTTCTGGTGGTCGAGCACCGGCCACGACTGGAAATGCGCGATCGTGCTGGAGATGAACTTCAGCGCCTCGGGGTAGTTGGCCGCGCTGAAGTTGGCGGCGAACATGACCATCAGGTTCAGCGACACCGGCACCGGCAGCCGCGCCTGGCGGCCCACGCCGGCCTCGGAGCGCGTGCGGTGGCCGGGCATCGTGTCGCGCTCGATGTTGACGAGGAACACCGCCAGCTTGTTGTTGATGTTGGCGGCGACGCTGCCATCCGGCTCGTACGGGCTCGACACGACGACCAGTTCCTCGCCCAGCTGGAACGAACGCCGCAAGGCGTTGTTCAGCTGGTTGGCAACGTGCGCGATGGCCGCGTCGATCATGGGGACCTTGGTGGTGGCGGTGAAGGAATGCGCCAACGATAGGGACGCGTGCCGCCCGCGCCCATCGGTCAATCTCTGAACTTGCGCTTCCTCATTGCTGAGACGGCGGTGGCGGCCGGCTGATGCGGCCGACATCTCGCGCACCCGCTGCCACGGCGCGGATCGCCTGCGCCAGGTCGGCGATCGGGTCGTCCTTCAGCACGTAGCCGCAGGCGCCGGCGGCCCGCATCGCGTCGACGATCGCCGGCTCGTCGTGCATCGACAGCACCAGCACGCGCAGCTGGGGGTGCTGTGCGAGCAGCGCGGTCATTGCCGCGGGGCCGCCGCCGGGCATCTGCACGTCCATCAGAAGCACGTCGGGGAGCGTGGGCGCGTGCGCGAGCCACGCCTGCAGCGCGGGCACGTCGGCGGCTTCACCGACGACCACGAAGCCGAGCGGGCGCAGCAGATCGGCCACGCAGGTTCGGTAGGCCGCGTGGTCGTCGGCCAGCAACAGGGTCAGGGGGGACGCAACAACGGCCATCGTGAAGCGCAGCGTGAACCGCTGTGCGGCGCTGCGCCATCAGGAAAGGGCTGATACGGGAGTGCGCGAAATCTGAGAGGCCCCACTCCGTTCGGGGCCTCGCACCGCTGCATTCGGGGCGAGCCCCTCCGTTCGGGCTGAGCCTGTCGAAGCCTGGTTCGATGCGCGCAGCCCTTCGGCAAACCCAGAGCGAAACGGGGAAAGGTCTGCTTCGCGAGGCCGCCGCGCTCAGGCCGGCACACGCGCGGCGTTGCGCCACGGCTGGTCGAGCGAACTCAGGCCTTCGCACAGCGCATAGCGCGTCAGCTCCGCCAGGCTGCTGATGTCCAGCTTCTGCATCACGTGCTCGCGGTGCGTCGCAACGGTCTTGATGCTGACGTGCAGCCGGTCGGCGATCTGCTGCGTCGACAAGCCCTCCGACAACAGCTGCACCATCTCGCGCTCGCGCGGCGTCAGCGCCGCAGTGCTGCCGGCCGACGGCGGCTGGCCGCGGCTGCGCACCTCCTTGACGACCAGGCCGACCAGCTCGGCGCTCAGGTGGATCTGGTCGGACATCGCCTTGCGGATCGCCAGCGCCAGCTCGTCGTACGAGCAATCCTTCAGCACATAGCCCGACGCCCCCGCCTCGAGCACCGCGAGCACCATGCGGCTCTCGGCGTGCACCGACAGGCACAGCACGCGCACCGACGGCTCGTCGGCCCGGATGCGCCGTGTCGCCTCGACACCGTTCAGCCCCGGCATCGACACGTCGGTGACGACGATGTCGGGCCGCAGCTCGCGCGCCAGCCGCACGGCACCGAGGCCGTCGTCGGCCTGGCCGATCAGCTCGATGTCTCTCTCGCGCGCCAGCAGGGCGCACAGCCCGTCGCGCACGATGCGGTGATCGTCGGCCAGCACGATGCGAATGCCCATGGTCGCTCCTCTCGGGGTCGTCTGAGGCCGCGCAGCGCGCGACCGGATGCGTTCAGCCAGCGGCTTTCACTGCCGCGTTGACGGCATTCGGCAGCAGGATGGTGATGCGCGTGCCCAGGCCGGCGCAGGACGAGATCTCGAGCCGCCCGCCGATCGCCTGGATCTGCGCCTGCGTGCTGGCCAGCCCGAAGCCGCCGGTGCGGCTGAACACGCCGCGCGACGCATCGGTGCGAAAGCCGACGCCGTCATCGGCAACGCACAGCTTCAGGCTGCGGCCGTCGCCCCACCCGCTGATGCTGACGCGCGCCGCATGCGCATGCTTCTGCACGTTCAGGCACAGCTCGCGCACGCCGCGGAACACGACCGCCTGCACCGCCTCGGGCAAGTGGAGCGGCGGCAGCGCGCCATCGAAGATGACCTGCAGCCGGCTGTCGGCGGCGAGCCGGTCGGCCAGGCTGCGCAAGGCCTGCTCCAGGCCGAGGCGCAGCACCGGGCTGCTGAGGTCGAAGGTGGCCGAACGGGTGGCGTGCGAGGCCTGCGCCAGCAGCGAGGCGATCTCGTCGAGCAGTTCGCTTGCTTCGACACCCGGCGGGCTGTCGCGCAACGCACCGAGCTTGAGCCGCGCGAGCGTCAGGAACTGGCCGATCTCGTCGTGCAGGCCGAGCGCGATGCGCTCTCGCTCCCGCGCCTCGGCGACGGTGATCTCGTAGGCCAGCGTGCGCAGGTGACCGCGCGCAGGCCGGGCGAGTTGCCGCGGCAGCAGCCGGGGCGACACGTGGCCGCGCGCCGGCAGGCGGCCTCGACACCCGGTCCCCGGCAGCAACCGGACCGTCGGCTCGACTCGTGCTCTCATTGTTCGCTCCCTGGCGATTTGTTGGCGCCCGCAGGCGGTCGTCCTGTTGTCGGACGACGAGACGATTATGGGCACGCGACATCGCCCGTGTCAGCGATGCCCCGACATGGTTCAGCAGTTTTCAGCACGCTTCAGGCGGCGCAGCGGTGCAGGTTCTCGCGCACTGCGGCGGCGATGGCCTGGCGCGTCGCGCGGCGCACGCCAGCCTCGTCGAGGCGCTGCGGCAGCAGCGCGGCCTCGGTGCAGACGCGCTCCAGCGCATCGAGCGCCAGGCGCTGCGGCACCTGCGCCGCGCGCGCCAGCGCCAGCAACTGCGAGCGCCCCGGTGCCAGGCCCTCGCCCATCACCGAGGTCTGGTGGTGGCCGCGCGGACCGTGGCTGAAAACGAGGTCGTAGGCCGGCGAAAGCTGCCACGCCAGCCGCTCGTTCATGCGCAGCGCGAAGTTCTTCGCGTGATCGTCGCGGTTGTGGAAAACGACGTTGAAGACGCAGCGCAGGAAAGCCCGGCTCACCTCGACCTCGTCGCGGGTGAAGAAGCGGGTCGCGCGCAGCACGGTCTGGTAGTCGAGCGACGGCAGCCGGAAATCGGCCTGCAACGCGCCGGCGAACGAATGCACCGGCACCCGCATCGTGCCGGCGCGGTCGAAGCGCTCGACGCCGAATGCCGCCATCGCGCGGCCGAGGCGGAAGTGCTCGGTGCGCGGCATCGCGATGCCGCAGGCGCGCGCCGCGTGCGAGTAGGCGTATTCGACGGCGCACACCTCGGCATGCTCGCCACGCGCCGGGAACTTGATCAGCCAGGGTGTGCCATCGCCGGCGCTTTCGTCCGTGCTGACCCGGCGCGTGTCCGGATCGAAGCGCACCAGCACCTTCGGCCGCGCGCCTTGCGGCGAGCCGCCCATTACCGCCAGCGCGTTCAGCGCGGCGACGTCGTCGCCGTCGACCACCGTCTGCGCCGCGGTGGCCAGTTGCAGCAGCGAGAGGCCCTGTTCTGCCGGCGCCACCGCGTCGGCCGGGCGGAACGCCAAGGCCCCCATCGCACGCTCGCCGATGAACGCCAGCCGGTCGAGCGGCGACAGCCGCGCCGGATCGCGGCCACTCTTCAGGAACAGCTTGTCCATCAGCAACAGGCCCCAGCCGTCGGGCAGCGCATCGGCCAGCAGACCGGGCAGCTGCGACTGGAAGCCGGGGAAACCGCCGTAGGCCTCGGCGCGCAGCGGCAACTGCATCGCCGAGAACTCGACACCGCGCCGCAACGCCTCGGGCGAGTACTCGAACAGCAGCTGCGCGCCGTCGTCGGCCAGCCGGCCGAGCAGCCAGTCGTGACCCCAGCCGCGGAACAGGACGTCGAGCGCCTTCATCGCGGCAAGGCGGGCCGGCGGGCGCGCTGGCGCGGGGCCGCGGCGGCGCGTTCCATCTCGGCGATGCTGGTGTGCGGCTTGAGCTCGAGGATGTGCTCGAGGTCAGCGCTCAGCGACAGCGCCTGCACCACGCGCACGAAGGTCTGCAGCGTGGTGTTGCCGTCGGACTCGAGCTTCTTGACGGCGCCGAGCGCGACGCCGGCCCGCAACGCCAGCTCTTGCTGGGTGACGCGCGACGCGAGGCGCTGGCTGCGAAGGCGGCTGCCGAGCTCGCGGACCAGCTCGTCGGGGGTGGCGAATTTCATGTCGATCATGGAACTCAACAATGGACATTAAAGCATCCATTATTGAGTTATTTCAACTATAAAAGACATTTAAATGTCTTCTTTACGAGAAAAACTGAAAGCTGTCCGCACTGTAGCCACCTTTCCCGGCCGAGGGCGATCGGCCACGCGATTCAGGACAAATGTCCCCTGCACCGATGCCGGCCGCAGGTCGAAGACCCGGAGGTCCGCCACCTTCGCCGAGCACCCCGCATGAACCCGTCCCCGAGTGAGATCACGCCGCAGCGCCTGGGGTTCGACCGCCGCCAGATGCTTGCGCTGACCGGCGCGGCGCTGGCCGGCCCGGTCGCCGCGGCCTCGGCCCCGGCCCTCACCGCCGACGACATCACCCCGCGCGAAGCCGCGACCCGGCACAACAACTACTACGAGTTCTCGCCCGACAAGGCCGCCGTCTGGAAGCTCGCCGAAGAGTTCCGCACGACGCCGTGGACCGTCACCGTCGACGGCGAGGTCGAGCGCCCGCGCCGTTTCGACCTCGACGACCTGCTGCGCCGCTTCCCGCAGGAAGACCGCATCTACCGGCTGCGCTGCGTCGAGGGCTGGTCGATGGTGGTGCCGTGGCGCGGCTTCCCGCTCGCCGCGCTGCTGAAGCTCGTCGCTCCGACCTCGCGCGCACGCCATGTGCAGTTCATCTCGGTGCTGCGGCCGTCCGAGATGGTCGGGCAACGCCGGCCGATGCTCGACTGGCCCTACACCGAGGCCCTGCGCATCGACGAGGCCATGCACCCGCTGACGCTGGTGGCCACCGGCCTGTACGGCAGCGCGCTGCCGCCGCAGAACGGCGCACCGCTGCGGTTGGCGGTGCCCTGGAAGTACGGCTTCAAGAGCCCGAAGGCCATCACACACATCCGCCTGGTCGAGCAGCCGCCGGTCACCACCTGGATGCAGGCCGCGCCATCGGAATACGGCTTCTTCGGCAACGTGAACCCCGAGGTGCCGCACCCGCGCTGGTCGCAACGCCGCGAGCTGCGGCTGGGCGAACTCGCCAAGCGCCCCACCCTGCCTTTCAACGGGTACGCGGCCGAGGTCGCGTCGCTGTATGCCGGCATGGACCTCGCGCGGCAGTTCTAGGCCCGCAGCGTTGCTGCGCCGGCTGCTGCAGGTCGGCGTGCTGACGCCGCTGACCTTCGCGCTGTGCGCCTGGCCGGCGCTGCGCGGGTCGATCGGGTTCGCGGCCGGCGCGCTCGGCCCCGACCCGATCGCTGCGTTGACGCATGCGAGCGGCTGGTGGGCAATGGGCCTGCTGCTGGCAACGCTCGCGGTCACGCCGCTGCGCCGCGTCTCGGTGTGGCTGTCGCAGGCTGTGGCGCTGCGCTTCGGCCGGCGCATCGGCGACTGGAACGCACTGATCCGCCAGCGTCGCCAGCTCGGGCTGTGGAGCTTCGCTTATGCGGTGCTGCACCTCGGGCTGTATGTCGGCTTCGACATCGGCATCGGTGCCGGCACGCTGCATGCGTATGCGCAGGACCTGGCCGAACGGCCGTTCATCGCGCTCGGCTCGGCGGCGCTGCTGTTGCTGCTGCCGCTGGCGTTGACCTCGACCCGCGCGGCGATCCGCCGGCTGAAGCGGCACTGGCTGCGGCTGCACCGGCTGGTGTATGCCGCCGCCGTGCTCGCGGCACTGCACGGCGTGCTGCAGGCGAAGCCGGGCCAGCTGTCGGCGGGGGTCTTCGCCGGCACCACGCTGGCGCTGCTGGCGTTCCGGCTGGCCGCGCAGGCGTGGGGCCAGCGGGCGCAGCCGGGCGGGTCGACGGGTGCGGCTATTGCACCGGCATCGGCTGCCCGTGCAGCGGCGAACGCGGCCCCGGCGGCACGCCGTTGCGGCGAGGCCCGCCCAGCATGCGGTCGTCGGCCACGCCCGCCCAGCGGTACGACTCGTCGGTCGCGTTGCTCATGACGTGCCGCACCAGCGCGCCCACCAGCGCGCCGATCAGGCCGCCCTGCGACTGCTGCTGCTCCTCGGACGAGCTGGCCACCGCCGACCCGTTCCACAGCAGCTCGCCGCTGCGCAGGTCGACGATGCGCGCCTCGACCTCGACGCGCGTCTCGCTGGACAGCACCGTGTAGCTGGCGCCGTACTTGCGCACCTTGATGTAGACCGCCGCGTCGGCACCGAAGACCTCGCGCAGCTTGCGGGCGGAGATCTCCTGGGCGTCGTGCGCGGTGTCGACACCGTTCTGGCGCAAGGTCTCGTCGACCAGCGTGACCGGCAGCACGTAGTAGCCGGCTTCGGCCAGCGGCCGGGTCGCGTGGCTCCAGACGGACGCGGTCGCGCTGATCTCGGGCGATTCGTTCAGCGGCGGCAGCACCAGCAGCGAGGCCGGCCGGGCGCGGTTGAACGCGGTGTAGTCGTAGCCCGGCGAGGTCGCGCAGCCGCCGAGCAGTGCCGCCGCGGCAACGCACGCCCACAGGCCCATCGATCGAAGGGTCGTCATGCCGGTTTCTCCGCCTTGGTCACCGGGCCGTCCAGGCGCTTCAGCAACTGGTCCATGTAGGGTGCCGACTCCGGAAACGCCAGCTTCTCGGCCTGCCACAGCTGGCGGGCCTCGCCGGGGTCGCCGATCGACAGCTTCAGCATGCCGAGGTGCGCGCGCAGGCCGGGCGGCAGCGCGGCGTTCTGCGCCCGCGCCTTCACGACGTGCTCTTCCAGCGCGGCGATCTGCTCCTGCGCGCCGGCGCCGCCGCGCTGCAGCGCGTCGTACTGCTGGCGCGGGAACGACTCCCACAGGTACAACGGCGGGCGCGGCTTGGCGCAGCCGGCGAGCATCGCCACCGCGCAGGCGGCGACCCACAGGCCCAGCCTCACCTGGCGGCCTCCTTGCCCCACTGGCCGGCGTCCTTCGCGGCGACGAGGTCGTCGACCGCCTGGCGCATCGCGAGGTCGAGCACCTTGCCGTTCAGCGTCGCGTCGTAGCTGGCGGTGCCGCCGAAGCCGAGCACCTCGCGGTTCGACAGCTCGTACTCGCCGGCGCCGCGGGCCGAGTAGACGACCTCGGCAGTCAGGCTGTTGACGATGTTGAGCGTGATCTTCGCGTAGGCGATCTGCGTCTTGCCGCGGCCGAACAGGCCGAACAGCTGGTGGTCGCCGACCTCCTTGCGGCCGAACTCGGAGATGTCGCCGGTCACCACGTACGACGCGCCGCGCAGCTGCTGGGCCGCGCCCTGCAGCTTGGCCTCCTGGCCGGTCTCGGACAGGTTGTCGCGGTCGAGCACCGAGAAGCGCTGCGACTGCTGCAGGTGCGCGACCAGCGTCGTCTTGGCCTGGCTGCCGAGCCGGTCGACGCCATCGGAGAACACGCCGCGCATGAAGCTGGAGCGGTTGTCGAACTTGCCGACCGAGACCGGCAGGCGCGTGCCGTTGAACGGCGCCGCGGCGGCCTGCGTCTTCGCGACCTCCAGCGTGCGGGAGCTTTCGGTGGCGCAACCGGCGATGAGCAAGGCGCATGCAGCCGCGAGCACGGCTGTCGGACGTTGGAGCATGGGGATCCTCGAGGTGATGAAACCGGCCGCGCGAGGCGCAGCCGGTCAGGCGGCAGGATTATCTGACGGGCTTGTCGGCAAAAGTCGGCCGGCGGCGGCGAAAAGATTGATGACGCCGCGCAGGGCCTATCGCGCTGCGCCCTCGCCACGTCAAGAGGGGAACTTCGGGCTTCTGGTCTTTTCCGCACGAGCGTACTTTTCGGGCCTCGCGAGATCGGTTTCACAACGCCGGTTTCCACAACACACAGGGAGACAACCCGATGCGACACCTCACGCGGCTGCGCCTGGCCGGGCTCGTTGCTGGACTCGTCGGCCTGGCGACGGCAGCACTCGCCACCAACTACTCGCTGTGGATCAACGGCCGCACCGGCGGCGGCATCCTCGGCAACTACGCCGACTTCACCTACTGGGGACCGTCGAGCGTCGAGGCCGGCGTCAACAAGAAGTCGGTCAATTGGGACGGCTTCAACCACGTCTCGGACCAGAACTACCTGGTGCGCAACGCGCTCGACTGCTACTGCACGGGGCCGAACTGGTGCTACGTCGCGGCCCACAGCGCCGGCGACCTGATGATCGGCTACGCGCTGTCGCTGTACGGCGGCACCGCGCGCTCGAAGAAGAACGCAATCCCGAGCTCTACCGGCGAATGCGGCAACAGCGACGGCACGACGCAGGTCGGCTGGAACATCAAGTGGGTCGACATCGCAGCGGGTGCCGGCGGCGGCAGCGAGCTTGCCGATGCGGGCGACTGGGCGGTCTCGGAGCCGCTGGTGTCCGACCTGAAGACCAGCACCGCCCGAGCGCTGTACGACCACAACAACACCCGTTCGACCTGGTTCTACATGCACGCCGGCTCGAAGGGCACGCTGTATTCCTTCGTGCTGCCGGGGCAGGACGACGAGGTCGTGGCCTACCACTCCAGTGGCGGCGTGTCGGGCAGCTCGGGCGGCAGCTACTGCAACCCGAGCGACTGGTTCTGCAACGACCTGACGCTGGGCACCGCGAGCAATGAAGGCGGCCGCGCGAAGTGGAGCAACCATTCGGTGGTCTTCCGCGACGATGCCGAGGCCTTCAACCACTACACGAACAAGAACTGGGAAGGCGTCGTCTCGAAGGTGCGCGCCGACATGGTCACCAACGCAAGATGATGGCTTGAGCGCCACGCTGAATGGGCCGGCCTGCACTCATCGCGATCGCCTGCGGCGGCATCGTCGCGGTGATCGCCGCGCTGTCGTTCGGGCGCGATGCGCCGGCCGTCGTGCCGGCGCCCTTGCCTGCTGTCGCGGCAGCAGTTGCGCCACGGCCGGCGGCGGCGGCATCGGCGGTGTCGTTCGGCGCCAGCGCGGTGCAGGTGCGCCGCGCGCAGCTCGACCTCTGGCAGCAGCGGCTGGTGCGCGCCGAAGACACCTTGTCGAAATACAAGACGTCGACGCGCTACCCGCACGAGGCGCGGCCGCTGGCCGAGCACCCGGACCAGCAGCGCCCCTTCGATCCGGTGGCCGAAGAGATGCCGCTGCGCACGCCGGGCGGCCAACCCGCGAAGGGCGTGCATGTGCGCAGCACGCAGGACCGCGTGTTCGCGAGCGGCGCCGAATCGGTGCGGGTCACGGTGCGCGCCGTCGATGACGACGACCGCCCGCTGCCGCTGCTGGTGACGCGCGCGGTGGCATTCGACCTGCCCGACGCGCGCCGGCCCGCGGGACGTCCGCAGGTGCCGGTGAACTTCACCGAGGCCGCGGACGGCAGCCTCGCCGCGGTGCTGCAGCCGTCGACGCAAGGGTTCCCGGATTTCGCCGGCACGATCCGCATCCAGGCGTACCTGAACCAGGCGGGCCAGCTGGGCAACGTCAACTTCGATGTGGTCTACAACCCGCTGGTGCCCGCCGAATGGGCCGGCGTGCGCGAGGCGCTGCAGGCCGGTTCGCTCGATTTCTTCCTGAAGGCGAAGGTCGCGCAGCCCGGCCGCTATGTCGTCAGCGCGCGCGTCGACGATGCGGCCGGCAAGCCGTTCGCGCTGCTGAGCTTCAACGACGAGGTGGCGGTGGGCGAGCAGGAGTTCAGGCTGCGGCTGTTCGGCAAGCTGGTGCGCGACGGCAAGCCGGCATTTCCGCTGACGCTGCGCGACGTGCAGGGCTTCCTGCTGGTGCCCGACCGCTTTCCGGACCGCGCGATGCTGCCGCGGCAACCCGGCACCGTGCACACCAGCCAGGCCTACGCGCTCGACAGCTTTTCAGATGCCGAATGGAGCAGCGAGGAGCGAAGCCGCTACCTCGCCGAGCTCAGCAAGGATGTGGACGAAGCGAAACGGCAGGTCGACGCCTTGAACCGCTGAGGGCCTGCCTGCACCCCGGTTGCTCAAAGCCAGCGCCACACGCGGACCAGCCAGGCCGGCACGCGCTGTCCACGGGGACGATAGTTTTGGCGAAGTTGTGCGTACATGAGTGACCTCCGAGGCGATGACTGTATCTTTATACAGTGCTGTGTGCAAGCACAGTATATGAAGGGTCAGCCTTTGTAGCTGCCGCGCACCGCATCGCCCGCCGCCTTCGCACCCAGCCCGGTCGGGTCCGCGAAGCCGACCGCGGTCTCCGTCAGGCTCGCGCCCATCTCGACACCGGCCTTCTTCACGTCGCCGCCGATCACCGCCGTGTCGGCCACGTGCAGCGCGCCGCCGATCGCCTTGGTGCCGAGTTCGGCCAGCGCGGAGAACACCTTGCCGAGGCCCGGGATCTTGCCGATCGTGTTCTTGATCAGGTCGCCGATGAAGTTGAAGACCTTCGACAGGCCATCGAGGATCTTGTGGCCGATGTATTCGGCGTTGTCCATGTTCGTGCCGTTCTTCTTCACATGGCCGTCGTTGGTCTGGTCGAGCCGCTGGTCGGCCTTCAGGTGGCCGTAGCCGTACTTGCCGAAGTCCTGCAGCAGGCCGGCCTCGGTGCCGTGGCGGGCATCGCCGTCCTTCGTGAAGCCTTCGATCTTGCCGTTCTTCACCAGCTCCGGGTCGCGCACGTCGCCGTCGCGGTCCTTCGCGTTCTTGACCCAGTCGACGACGTTGGACGCGCGCTGCGCCGCGTCGGCGCGCTCCTGCGGACTCTTCGACGGATCGTCCCAGTCGCCGCACTGCTTCTTCAGGTTGTCCTTCACGCCGCTCTGGTTGCCCAGGTTCTTCAGCGTCGGGTTGCCGTCGACGATGCTTTGCGCCGACGCACCGGGCGCCGCCTTGTCGTTGGCCGACGGCATCGCCGGGCCGCCTGACGCCTGGCCGCCTTGCGCACCCTGCGTGGCGGCGGCCTGGCCACCCTGCGGTGCGGCCAGCGCCTGCTGCGGCTGCGACTGCGGCATCGACGGCAGCTTCGTCATCGCCGACAGCGACGCGGAACTCATGCCGGGGTCGCCGCCCTCGTCGTCGTTGCCGACCGAGAAGCTCGGCATCTGCAGGCCGCCCATCGCGGCGCCCTGGGCACCGCCCGGCATCTGCAGGCCGCCCATCGCGGCGCCCTGGGCACCGCCCGGCATCTGCAGGCCGCATTGCGGCTGGCCGCCGCCGTGCAAGGCCAAGGCCTGTTGCGGCTCCGCGCCCAGCCCCTCGGCCAGCCCGGGAATCTGCAGGCCGCCCATCACCTGGTCGATGAAGGCGCCTTGCGGCTGGCCGCCGTGCAAGGCCAGGCCCTGCTGCCCGGGCATGCCCGGCATGCCTTCGGCCGGCAACCCGGCGACACCGTTGGCCGGTGCGAAATGCGCGCCGGCCTGAAGCAGTTGGGTGAATGGAACCTTCATGATCGAGACGCTTTCGACGCATCACCCAGGCACGCTGCGGCGCAGCGATGGAAACCCGGCGAACGGTTCCGTACCTTAGGAGCGAGCGTGCAGCCACCACCCCACGGGATGCGAAGCTGCCGCCCGGAATCCGAAAAGTCCCTGCCTGCCACACGGCGACACCCGTACCGCCAGCTCGCTGCCTATCATCGATCGATGAGCACAACGCACGAACTCGCCGGGCAACCGGCCCCCGCCTCGGTGCTGATCGACGTCGGCCGGCTGCTCGCCGCGTACGCCGACGAACGCCCCGACCCTTCGGTGCCGGCACAGCGCGTCGCGTTCGGCACCTCCGGCCACCGCGGCTCATCGCTCGACCGCTCGTTCAACGAATGGCATGTGCTCGCGATCGCGCAAGGCATCTGCGACCACCGGCGCCAGGCCGGCATCGACGGGCCGCTGTTCCTCGGCGTCGACACGCATGCGCTGTCGGCGCCGGCCGCGCTCACCGCGCTCGAGGTGCTGGCGGCAAACGGCGTCACCGTGATGCTGGCCGGGCGCGACGAGTTCACGCCGACGCCGGCGGTGTCGCACGCGATCCTGGTGCACAACCGCCGCCACCGGGGCTCGGAGACCACCTCGGGCCTGGCCGACGGCATCGTGATGACGCCGTCGCACAACCCGCCGCGCGATGGCGGATTCAAGTACAACCCGTCGCACGGCGGCCCGGCCGATGAAAAAGTCACCGGCTGGATCCAGGCCGCGGCGAACCGCCACCTCGAGACCGCGCTGAAGGACGTGAAGCGCATGCCGGCCGCGCGCGCGCTGCGCGCCGACACCACGCGCCGCCACGACTACCTGCACCACTATGTCGGCGAACTCGGCGAGGTGGTCGACCTCGACGCGGTGCGCGCCGCCGGCGTCCGCCTGGGCGTCGACCCGCTGGGCGGTGCCGGCGTGCACTACTGGCGTGCGATCGCCGAGCACTACCGCCTCGACCTCACTGTCGTCAGCGAAGAGGTCGACCCGACCTTCCGCTTCATGTCGCTCGACTGGGACGGCCAGATCCGCATGGACCCGTCGTCGCCGTATGCGATGCACCGGCTGGTCGCGCTGAAGGACCGCTTCGACATCGCGTTCTCTTGCGACACCGACCACGACCGCCACGGCATCGTGACGCCCGGTGCCGGCCTGCTGCCGCCGAACGACTACCTGTCGCTGATGATCGAGCACCTGTTCCGGCAGCGCCCGGCGTGGGGCCGCGAGGTCGGCATCGCGAAGACCGTCGTGACGACCCAGCTGATCGAGCGCATCGCCGCGCGGCTCGGTCGCCCGCTGTTCGATGCGCCGGTCGGCTTCAAGTGGTTCGCCGACGGCCTGCTGAAGGGCAGCCTCGGTTTCGCCGGCGAGGAAAGCGCCGGCGCGAGCTTCCTGCGCCGCGACGGCACGGCGTGGAGCACCGACAAGGACGGCATCGCCGCTGCGCTGCTGTCGGCCGAGATCACCGCGACGCAACACCGCGACCTCGGCGCCGTGTACGACGAGCTGGCAGGCGCGCTCGGCCGGCCGGTCGCCGGCCGGGTGTCGGCCGCCGCGACCGCGGCGCAGAAGCGGCAGCTCGCGGCACTGTCGCCGCAGCAGATCCGCTCGACCGAGCTGGCCGGCGATCCGGTCGTGCAGGTGCTCAGCCATGCACCGGGCAACGGCGCGGCGATCGGCGGCATCAAGGTGGTCACCGCGAACGGCTGGTTCGCGGCGCGGCCGTCGGGCACCGAAGAGATCTACAAGATCTACGCCGAGAGCTTCCGCGATGCGGCGCACCTGCAGCGGCTGCTCGACGAGGCGCAGCGGGTGGTCGACGGCGCGCTCGCCAGCTGAGGTCGGCCGCTCAGCGCCGCGGCGTGCCGTGCCAGAACGGCCCGGCCGCGCCAGCGCGCTTCAGCGCCTTGCGCGCCGCGCGGGCCGAACGCGCCTGCTGCGCGGACAGCCAGCCCACCGCGAACCAGGCCTCGGGTTCGGACTCGGCCCGCTCGCGGTAGGCCGCCCGTGCCACTGCCAGGTCGTTGTGGCGGCCGAGCGCGTCCTGCGCCGGTGCCAGCGCGTCGAAGAAGCGCGCGACCGGCTTGTCGCGGTACAGCGGCGCGATGAATTCCGCGAGGTAGCGCAGGCGCTTCAGTTCCTTGCGCACCGCGTGCTGGTCGTCGACCGACGCCTCGACGAACCTGCGCGAATGGGCGACGAGGCGGTGCAACAGCGCATCGAGACGTTCGGCCATCGCATCCACCGCGGGCCCGTCGTGCGCGCCGCCGCCGACTTCGGAGGCCCCCATCGCGTAGGCCTGCGCGGCCAGCAGCACCTGTTGCACGTCGGCATGCTGCACCCAGGCGGCCAGCGCGCCGGCATCGGACGACGGCCGCGGGCGCGTCAGCGGCGGCGAGCCGGCGGCGACCAGCGCATCGGCGGTTTCGTCTTCGAGGATCTGCTGGTCGCGGTCGACGCCGAGTGCGCGGAACAGCTCCGCGATCGGCGCCTCCCAGCCGGGGTCGAGCCCGCAGTCGAGCGGCGCCATCTCACGCAGCACGACGCGCAGGCGCCGCAGGCCGATGCGCAGCTGGTGCACATGTTCCGGCTGGCGGCTGCCGGCAGCGACGGCGCTCGCATTGCGAAGCACCTGGGCCAGGCAGGAACCGATGGCGGCCCGCGCGAGGGCCGGGCCGTCGGCATCGGCGGACAGCTGCAACGGCTTCGCGCGCGCCGCCGCGGGATGGGCCTGGCCGCGCGACAACAAGGTGCCGCGTTCGGCTTTCGAGACGATGT
This sequence comes from Rhizobacter sp. SG703, assembly GCF_012275445.1. GTDB lineage: Bacteria > Pseudomonadota > Gammaproteobacteria > Burkholderiales > Burkholderiaceae_C > Rhizobacter. The sequence continues at coordinate 54,750 of NZ_JAAZQK010000011.1, forward strand.
CCAGCCACAGGCCGTGCGCGGCGACCCAGTCGGCGGCCAGTGCGAACAGGCCGTGCAGCGGGCCGGCCTTCCATTCGAATTCGATCTCGCGCAGCGGATGCGTCGCGCTGCCTGCGACGACCTGCCCGGTGTCGAGCGCCGCTTCGATCTCGGTGCCGCCGGGCAGCGCGAAGACGCGCACGAGGCGGTCGACCTCGGTGCGGAACACCTCGTGCAGCACGGCGCCGCCGAGCACGTCGACCAGCCGCCGGTGGGCCGGCGAGCCGCGGTGGCGGTCGATGTCGAGGGCCGGCGCGCCGGCGGTGGCAGTGGGGGCGTCGTCGGCCGGCAGCGGTGCGTTGTGTTCCAGCCGCGACACGCCATGCGCGCCGCTGGCCTTCAGCGTCTGCACCCACTGCGTGCCTTCGAGCCGCAGGCGCAAGGCGATCTCGTGGCGGGCCAGCAGGCCGTCGGCGGTGTCGAAATAGTGCGCCTGCATCCGCACGGCCTCGGTGGGCCCCTGCAGGAACTGGCGGTGCAATGACGCGAATCGGGTCTCGGGAATCTGGAACTTCAGCTCGATCTCATGCATGGGAATCAGGGTTTCCGTCGTGTCAGGCGCGTGCGCCAACGGTGCCAACCGGCGTGCCAGCGCGCGCGAAGCGTCGGCGGATCATCGCCCGGCGATGCACTGCCGGGCTCGCTGTCGGACGAGGCGAGCTCGTCGCCGCGGTCTTGCGCCGCTCGCCGGACGAACTGCGGGTCCATCATCAACGCGCCGATCGACATCAGGCCGAGCCGCGCGCGAAGCCGTCTTGTCTCCATGGTCTGCTCCCGTCCACCGGATCTCGGGCCACCCCGACCTGGCGCGACGCCGAGATCTGATATAAACGGTATATATCGTATAAACCATTGAAGTCAAGCCGATGACCACGACACCGACCGTACGCAAGACCGCCACCAGGACCTCCACCAAGACCGCTGCCGCCCCGGAGAAGAAGGCTGCCGTGGCGGCGAAGAAGGCGCCGGCCAAGAAGATGCCGGCCAAGAAGGCCGCCCCGGACAAAGCCGGCGCCACGAAGGCGCTTGCCCGCAAGCCGGCGACGCCTGCAGCGCCGACACCGGCGCCCGAGAAGCCCAAGCACAAGCTGGTGCGCGACAGCTTCACGATCCCGAAGTCCGAATACCAGTTGCTCGATGCGCTGAAGCTGCGCGCGGCCGCGCTGAAGCGCCCGACCAAGAAGAGCGAGCTGTTGCGTGCCGGCATCGCGGCCCTGAACGCGATGGCCGACAAGCCGCTGCTCGACGCGCTGGCCAAGGTGCCCAGCCTGAAGACCGGCCGCCCGAAGGCGGATGGCAGCGCCTCGAAGGCCTGACGTGAACCGAACCTGAGTCCGGACCGGGCTCAGTTCAGGTCAGTTCACCCCATGCCGTCGCGACCCGGCGGAAGCGGCCGAGCTCGTCGAGCGCCTGCGCATCGACCAGCTCGGCGGTGCCTTCCATCACGGTGCCCTGGAAATCCTGTTCGATCACCGCTCGCGGCGCCTTGAACGTGGACGGGAGCTGCTGGCCCGACTCGATGTCGAACAGCGAAAACCCATAGACGGTGACCAGCTTGTCGACTTCCATCTCGGCTCCTTGTGCAGGTGGTGCGGGGTGGGTTGCTGCAATGCAGCAGTGAAAATTATAGGAATCCACCCCACCGCGCTCACCTGACATTCCACCCTCGCGGGTCGGGATTGGCTTGCGCTGCATCAAGGATTGGCTCACGGATTCACATCGGCCCCCAGCGGGCAGGTGCCGCCCCCGGCGGGCGCATTGACGCGCAGCACGCGCGGCTTGCCGAGCGCCGGGGACGCGGGGTCGTAGGCTGCGCTCGGCGCCTTGTACGACGCCAGGTAGGCCGTCAGCGCATCGATGTCCTGCGCGCCGCCCAGCAGTGACGTGCCCTGCAGGAAGGTCGAGAATCCGTCGCCACCGGTCGCCATGAAGTTGTTGATCGTCACGCGCCAGGTCTTCTGCGGGTTCAGCACGGTGCCGGCCGCATCGACCAGCGTCTCGGTGCCGGCGGCCGTCGTCAGCGTCACGCCGCGCACGCGCGCATCGCAGGCGGCGCTGCCGTCCCAGCTGTAGCGCAGGCCGGCGCTCGGCACCATCAGCCGCGTCGCGGTCGCGAGCTGGCCGCGGCAGCCGGCGAACTGCTGTTCGAGCACGTCCTTGATGTTCTGCGTCGTCAGCGTCAGCGTCACCAGGCTGTTGCCGAACGGCTGCACCGTGAAGGCCTCGCCGTAGGTGATGTTGCCGTCGCCCTCGCCGACCGCGCTCGACGCGAAGTTGAAGCCCGGGCTGCGCACGCCGCCGCGGTTCATCAACGCGAACTGCGCGCCGCCGAATTGCGGCGCGGCGGTCGCCGCGAGCTGCGCATCGGCCACCAGTTCGCCGGCCGGCGTGTTGCAGGCCGCATCGGCGGTCACCGGCAGCGCCTGCGTGATGCTGCCGATCACCTGGTTGGCGATCGGCGCGACCAGCGTGCCGTAGGCCGACACCAGCGCCGCCACCGCCGCATTCGGCGTGGTCGCCGCATCGCTGCGGTCGACGACGCGGTTGGTCGCGCTGACGGCTGTCACGTCGCCGTTGGACGGGTTGATCGTCAGGTCGATGTCGCTGACGACGCGGCCGAACGCACCCGCCTGCGTCACCGGAATCATCCGCCCGGCCGCGTTCGGCAGCTGGCAGTTGTAGGCGGTGTGGGTGTGGCCGCTGACCACCAGGTCGACCGCGTTGTCGAGCTGGCGCACCACGTCGGCGATGGCCGAGCCGGCCAGCCCGCCGGCACAGCCGTTGATGTCGTTGCTGCCGACTTGCGAGCCGCCCTGGTGCACCAGCACGACGATCGCCTCGACGCCGAGCGCGCGCAGCCGCGGCACCAGCGCATTGACGGTGTCGGCCTCGTTGCGGAATTCGAGCCCGGCAACGCCGCTGGGCGTCACGATGGTCGGCGTGTCACGCAGCGTCATGCCGATGAAGGCGACGCGCACGCCGTCGAAGCTCTTGATGCCGTAGGCCGGCAGCAGCGTCTTGCCGGTCGCCGTGACGTAGACGTTGGCCGACAGCCACTTGAACGACGCGCCCTCGAACGGCACCGGCGTGCCGACCTGCGCGCCGCGGCAGCTGTTGGGGTCGGCCGCGCCGCCGGGCAGCGTCGCGCAGCCGCCGCGCTGCAGGCGCAGCAGGTCGGGCGAGCCGTGGTCGAACTCGTGGTTGCCGACCGCATTGAACTCGAGGCCGATGCGGTTCATCGCCTCGACGGTCGGCTCGTCGTGGAACAGCGCCGACACCAGCGGCGATGCGCCGACGATGTCGCCGGCGCCGACCACCGCGTTCAGCGGGTTCTGCGCCTTCAGCCGCGCGACGAAGCCGGCCAGCATGTCGGCGCCGCCGGCGGGCACCAGGCCGGCACCGCTGGTCGAGCTCTGCGTCGCCGGGCTGAAGTTGCCGGGCGATTGCAGGTTGCCGTGGAAATCGTTGAAGCCGATGAGCTTGACGTGGACGGGCGCGCTGCTTTGCGTCGCGGTGACAGGTGCGCAGGCGCACAGCGCGACGGCGGCGGCCGCCATCAGGTTGCGAAGGAAATGCATGAAGGTCCTTGTTGGGTGTTGCGAGCCCGGATGGGCATCCGGGCTGCACGGCTGGCAGCCCGGACGCCGATCCGGGACGCGCGTTTCTCAGCGGCGGCGGCGCGCGGCGATGCCGACCGCGGCCAGCCCGGCGAGCATCAGCGCCCACGCGGCCGGCTCGGGCACCGGCGTCAGCATCACCGCGCCGACGGTCGCGTTCAGCGGCGTGCCGTCGAGCCCGACGCTGTGCAGCAGCGAACCGGTGACGGTGTAGTCGCCGGGCGTGCTCAGCAGCCACGCACCATGGCTGTAGGCCGGGTTGGCCCAGGCCGCGTCGAAGTTCAGGCCGACGTTCGGCGCACTGCCGACGCTGCCGGCCGGCACGTCGCTGGTCGACCAGTTCTGGCCGTTCACCCGCACGTTGAAGCTGTCGCCGGCATAGCCCGCATCGACCACGCGCAGCCAGGTCGGCGTCGTGATCGCGAAGCTGAACGACAGCAAGGAGCCGTCGCTGATGTCCATCCATTCGAGGCCGGACGATGCGGCCGTCTGCTCGTCGACGTCGAAGGCCACCCACTGGCCGAGGCCGGGTTGCACGGTGGTGGCGTGGGCCGGACCGACCGCGCCGACCAGGGCCAGCACCCCGGCCGTCGCAGCGCGCAGCGTGGGTCGTCGGAACCGGTCGGACAGCTGGAATCGCTTGGTGTTTTTCATGATCCTCCTTGAGACGGCATCCACTCGGGCCGCGGGACCGACTTTCGCGGCTCTGGCCGACCGCTGTCCATCCCCTTTTTGCGACAGGGGAATCAGACCGGCCGCGTCACCTCGGCCAGCGCGGCGGGCAACTTCGCCCGCATCGCTTCGATGAAGCGGCGCAGACGCGCCGGATGGAAGCGCGACGGCGGGTAGATCAGGTGCACCGGCAGCGCCGCGGCGCGCCATTGCGGTGCAAGGTGCAGCAGCCGCCCGGCCGCGATCTCGTCGGCCAGCATCCAGGTCGACATCAGCCCGACGCCGATGCCGCGCACCGCGGCACTGCGCAGCGCGTAGAAGCTGTCGGTGGTGAAGCGCGGGCGGAAGGTCACGCGATGCGCCTCGCCGGTGTCGACATGGCTCAGCAGCACCTCGGTGCGGTAGAAGTTGCGCGCACTCAACCAGGGCAGCGCGGCGAGTTCGCGTGCATGCACCGGCATCGCGCGCCCGGCCATCAGCGACGGAGCGGCGACCACGATGCGCGGCACCTCCGACAGCTTGATCGCGACCACCGACGGATCGGTCACCTCGCCGACCTGGATCGCGCAGTCGATGCCGTCGCCGACGAAGTCCGGCGTGCGGTCCTGGGTGCTGTCGTACAGCAGCCACTCGACCGTGACGCGCGGGTGGTCGCGCATGTAGTCGGACAGCGGGCCGACCAGCAGTTGCTGGCCGAACGCATGCGGCGCCACCACGCGCAGCAGGCCCTCGGGCTCGTCCTCCGCGCCGCGCAGCTCGGACTCGAAGACTCGCCAGCTCGCGATCAGCTCCTTCGCGCCGTCGTAGCAGCGCTCGCCGTCGGCGGTCAGCGTCATCGCGTGGGTCGAGCGCTGCAGCAGCCGCAGTCCGAGCGATCGCTCCAGCGCCTGCAGGCGCCGGCTCACCGTCGGCTGGGTCGTGCCCATCTGGGCCGCTGCGGCCGACAGGCTGCCGGCCTCGACGATGCGCACGAAGGTTTCCATCAGCTCGATGCGGTCGGCCGGCGGGCTCGCGGTGCTGGGCTTGCTCATGCGCCGAGCGTATAGCAATTCTGCGGACCGCCGGGCTACACAGACGCGGTCGTCCTGGAGACACTGCAGCCCTTCGTTCATGCACTCAGGGTTTACGCGAGATGACCACCATTCCTTCAACGCATGCCGCACCGATCGCCTTGACGCCGTCCGGCAATGTCCCGCTGCCGATGGTGCTGCTGCTGGCCACCGGCACCGGGCTCGGCGTGGCCTCGCTGTACTACAGCCAGCCGATGCTCGGCGTGCTGGGTGCCGAGATCGGCGGCAGCGCAAGCGGTGGCCAGGCCATCGGCTTCGTGCCGACGATGACGCAGCTCGGCTACGCACTCGGCATCCTGTTCCTCGCGCCGCTCGGCGACCGCTACGACCGGCGCCGCATCATCCTCGCGAAGGCGGCCGTGCTGTGCGCGGCGCTGCTGCTGGCCGGCGCGTCGCCGTCGGTCGGCGTGCTGCTGGTCGCAAGCCTCGCGATCGGGCTGGCCGCGACGATGGCGCAGGACATCGTGCCGGCTGCAGCGACGCTCGCACCCGATGCGCACCGCGGCAAGGTGGTCGGCAGCGTGATGACCGGGCTGTTGCTCGGCATCCTGCTGTCGCGGGTGGTCAGCGGTTTCGTCGCCGAGCATTTCGGCTGGCGCACGATGTTCATCGCCGCCGCGGCCGCGATCGCGCTGCTCGGCGTGGCGCTGTGGCGCGGGTTGCCGCGGCTGAAGCCGACCACGCACCTGGCCTACCGCGCACTGCTCGGCTCGCTCGGCAAGCTGTGGCTGAAGCACGGTGCGCTGCGCCGCGCGGCGCTGGCGCAAGGGCTGCTGTCGGTCGGCTTCAGCGCGTTCTGGTCGACGCTGGCGGTGATGCTGCACGGCGAACCGTTCCACCTCGGCAGCTCGGCAGCCGGTGCGTTCGGGCTGGCCGGTGCGGCGGGCGCCCTCGCGGCACCGATCGCCGGCCGCATGGCCGACCGCCGCGGGCCGGAGCTGGTGACGCGCGTCGGCGCGGCCCTGGTGCTGGTGTCGTTCGCGGTGATGGGGCTGATGCCGTTCGTGCCGCCGCAGGCGCAGCTCGGCCTGCTGGTCGCGAGCGCGGTCGGCTTCGACCTCGGCATCCAGGTCGCGCTGATCGCGCACCAGACCATCGTCTACGGCATCGACCCCGGCGCCCGCAGCCGCCTGAACGCGGTGCTGTTCACCACCGTCTTCATCGGCATGGCAACCGGCTCGGCGCTGGGCAGCGTGGCGCTCGCGCACTGGGGATGGATGGCGGTGACGGCGCTGTCGGCGGGTGCGGCCGCCCTGGCGCTGGCGGTGCGCCTCTGGCGCTGAGTCCAGTCCGGGTTCAGTCTTTCTTGCGAAAGGCCAGCCAGCCCGCCAGCGCGGTGAACACCACGACCAGCAGCACCACCACCAGGAAGCCGTGCTTGTGCTCGCCGAACGGGATGCCGCCGACGTTCATGCCGAAGAAGCCGGTCGTGATGTTGATGGGCAGCGCGAGCACCGTGACCATCGTCAACGTGAACAGGCTGCGGTTGGTCTGCTCGCCGACCTCGGCGGCGATCTCTTCCTGCAGCAACTTGATGCGCTCCTGGAGCGCGGCCAGGTCGCGGATCACCAGCGAGAACTCCTCGGTGGCCTGGCGCAATTCGTCGAGGTCGTTGGCCGCGACCCACGGCGGCGGCTGGCGCAGCAGCCGGAACAGCGCGCCCGGCTCCGGCGCCAGCAGGCGCTGCAGCCGCACCAGCACCCGGCGCAGCTGGCCGAGCTCGGCGCGGCGGCGGTCGAGGCGGCCGCGCAGCAGGCTGTCCTCGATGCCGTCGACCTTCAGCGTGGCTTCGCGCACGATGCGCACCAGCACGTCGCCCTGGTCCTTCAGCAGGTGGTTCAGCAGGTCGACCGACGAGCCGAAGCGCACGCCCTGCTTCACCGCCTCGCGCAGCCGGTCGATCGAACGCAGCGGATGCGCCCGCGCGCTGACGGCCAGCCGCGCATCGACGCTCATCCACAGCGTCGCGATCTCCGACGGGTCGAACGCGAACTCGTAGGCCACGTCGTTGACGACGGCGATCAGGTTGTCCTGCGCGTCCTCGATGCGCGTCGAGCGCGAGCCCTGCTGCAGCGCCTCGAAGAACTCCGGCGCGAGCGGCAGGTTGGCCTGCATCCAGGCCTGCGACGTGGCGGAGGTCAGGTCGAAGTGCAGCCAGATGAAGGCACCGTCGCCGGGCCGGGCGTCGGGCGGCGTCTTCAGCCACTCGACGGCCTGGGCCAGGTCGATCGGCTCGCCGCAGGCACTGGGCGCAAAGCGGTAGCCGCACAGCAGGCCGTTCTGCTGGGCTCCGTAGGTGATGGGCATTGGGGGCTCCTCCTGTGATGCACGCGCGGCAACCCGCGATGAGAACACGGCTTGATGACACGCGCCTGCAGTTGCAAGCGGGTGTAAAAGCAGAAAGGGGCAAGGTGCCGTGAATGCGCTTTCATGATTCTTCGCGGATCATCGCGGCGCTGCCACCCCGGACCCCGAAGCATGAAGCGCCTGCCCCTGCCCACGACGACCCGCATCGCCCTGCTGTTCACTGCCGTCGCGCTCGCCGCATGCGGCGGCAAGGACGATGGCGACGCCTCCGCGCCGCCGCCGGTGTCGACACCGTCGCCCGCCCCTGCGCCGGCGCCGGCCCCCGCGCCTGCGCCGGCTCCATCGCCGGCACCGTCTCCCGCACCTGCACCTTCCCCGGCTCCATCCCCGGCTCCATCCCCGGCGCCGGCCCCTTCGCCTGCGCCCGCACCGGCCCCCTCGCCTGCTCCAGCACCCGCCCCGGCCCCGACTCCCGCGCTCTCCAGCGTCGAGCTCGCGCAGACCCACGTCATCCCGGCCACCGGCCGCAGCATGCAGTCGCCGAACGACGTGAAGAACAAGGTCACGAAGCGCCTGCTGCTGGTGGCCGACCGTGCCGCGCTGCTGATGGTGCAGCCGGCCGCCAGCGTCAGCTCGCTGGTGGTGCGCGCCAAGCTCGCCGACGGTCGCATGCTCGGCCCGCTGGCGATGACCCCGCCGGCGAAGCTGCCCGCCACCGACGGCGGCCGCCCGGCGTATTCGAGCGTCAAGTACAGCGCGCTGCTGCCGCGCGAATGGATCCAGATCGGCAGCACGCTCGAGGTCGGCCAGGGCGATTTCTCGTCGCCGCGCAGCGTCGCGCTCAGCGTCACGCCGGCCACCACGCTGACGCACCACACGATCCCGGTCTACCTGTTCGGCGCACGCGCCGCGCAGTCGGTGGTGCCCGACTGGGCGCTGTCGTCGGCCTCGACCAACGGCTACACGCTCGACCAGGAGTACCAGCAGAAGCTGCCGATCGCGAAGCTCGCGCAGGTGACGACCGGCGCCGTCACGATCGACCAGCTCGCCGTCGGCCCGCGCAACGACGACCAGTTCTGCTACCCGGCGATGAGCTTCGGCTCGTGGGCCGACTTCAAGGCCGCCGGCGGCGACACCAACGCCCGCATCTACCGGCTGCTGTCCGACATGCGCGGCAACAGCGCGAACCGCAACGGCTCTTTCGCCGACGGCTTCTACGGCTTCGTGCAGACGGTCGACGGCGGCCGGCAGGTCGCCGCGTCGACCGGCGGCGGGCTGGGCGGCGGTGGCGTCGGCACCTCGGGCGGAGACTACCGGCCCGACCAGGTCTACTCGGCCATCTTCAACCACGAGATGGGCCACGCCTACGGCTTGCCGCATGCCGACGCCGCGGCCGATGCCGGCGACTACCCGTACCCGATGGGCACGAAGAGCGGCTCGACCTGGGGCTACGACGCGCTGAAGAACCAGCTGCTGACGACGCTGGAGTACAGCGGCCAGTCGTGCGACGGCCGCACCGTCGACGGCACCTGCTTCCAGCGCACGCCGATGTCCGGCGGCGACGACGACCGCGACGGCAAGACCTACCGCTGGAACGCGTTCTCCGACTACCAGGCCGCGCAGATGCAGGAAGGCTTCCTCGACAAGGTGTTCCCCGACGACAGCTACGACGGCGGATACAAGCGCTGGAACCGCGGCACCGGCGCGTTCGAGAAGCTCTCCGCCAGCGACCGCGCCCGCATCGGCACCGACGTCGTGAAGACCGGGCAATCGGTGCAGACGGTGATCGGCACGGTGTCGCACTTCAACCTGTCGCCGACCGCCAGCGGCATGGTGGTGACGCCGGCGTGGACCGGCAACCTGCCGAAGCAGCTCGACCCGACGGTGCAGGCCGACCTGGACCTGACGCTCGGCAGCGCGCCCGGCGCCTGGGGCGGCTACTACTGCGTCTACAACGGCTGCGACTACACGCTGGTGGCGACCTATGCCGACGGCACCGTGCTGCGCAACCTGCTGTCGATGGGCTACCACGTGATGGACGGCGACGTGCGGCCGAGCACGAAAGACGTGCTGAGCGGCGACAACTTCGCGAGCTATGCGGTGAACCTGCCGACCGGCCATGGCGGGCTCTCGAAGCTGCAGCTGTTCAACACGCCGTTCGGCTCGAAGTGGCAGGCGAAGCTGACCGCGATCCGCGTGGCCGACCTCGGCACCAGCGGCTACCCGTTGGTCAACGAATGGACGCCGGCCGCCGGTTTCGGCGGCGGCCCGGGCGCGCCGGGTGTGACGCAGTTCGATGCCGGGGCCTGCAAGCCCGGCGCGGTGGTCAAGCGGCCGGCGCGCTGACGGCCGGCTGAAATGAGCCGACGCACACGCTGACACACGCCACGCCCGGTCGGGGCACACTGCGGGCCTTGCCGCTTCCAGGAGGTCTTGCGATGCACCGATCCTTCTCGTCACTGACGTTGGCCTGGCTGGTGCTGGCCGCCGCCCCGGCCACGGCCGACACCGTGAAGGTGCTGACCAGCGGCGCGTTCAAGCCGGTGGTCGCCGCGATGGTGCCGGCCTTCGAGGCGCGCACCGGCCACAAGGTGGAGGTCGCGAACGACACCGCCGGCGCGCTCGCGAAGCGCGTGGCCGGCGGCGAGGCCTTCGACGTGCTGGTGCTGACGCCGGCGGCGCTGCAGCCGCTCGCGAAGGACGGCAAGGTGCTGCCCGACAGCATCGCGCCGCTCGCGAAGGTGGGCATCGGCGTCGCGGTGAAGGCCGGCGCACCGAAGCCGGCGATCGGCACCGTCGAGGAATTCAGGCATGCATTGATCGACGTGCGCAGGATCGCCTACATCGATCCGGCCTCGGGCGGCTCCAGCGGCATCTACCTCGACGGGCTGTTCGAGAAGCTCGGCGTCGCGCCGCTGGTGCGGCCGAAGGCGGTGCTGGTGAGCGGCGGGCTGGCGGCCGACAAGCTGGTCAGCGGCGAGGCCGACCTGGCGATGCAACAGGTCAGCGAGATCCTGCCGGTGGCTGGCGTCGACCTGGTCGGGCTGCTGCCGCCGGAGATCCAGAACTACACGACCTATGCCGGCGCGCTCGGTGCCGGCAGCACGCACCGGGCGGCGGCGGCCGATTTCCTGAAGGGCCTCGCGAGCGAGGACGCCCGGCAGGCGCTGCGCAGCAAGGGAATGCTGCCGCCCTGAGCCTGCTTCAGTTCGCGGCCTCCATGCGCGTTTTTCAGTGCGTGCTTCCGGCAGCCAGCCGGATGTCGCGCTCGACCGCGAGCGCCGTCGCCGCCATCACCCGCACCGCCCTCACCACCGCCTCGAGCGCGAGGCTCGGCGCGCCCGCGTGGCGCGTTGCCATCACCGGCAGGTATGGCACGTGGATGAAGCCGCCGCGCAGCGCCGGCCGTTCGCTCGCGGCGTAGTGCGACAGCGCGTAGAACACCGCATTGCACACATACGTGCCGGCGGTCGACGAGATCGATGCCGGGATGCCGTCGTCGTGCAGCGCGCGCAGCATCGCCTTGATCGGCAGCGTCGAGAAATACGCGGCGGGCCCGCCCTCCACCACCGGCTCGTCGACCGGCTGCCGGCCGGCGTTGTCGGGGATGCGCGCATCGACGATGTTGATCGCCACCCGCTCGATCGAGACATCGGTGCGCCCGCCGGCCAGGCCGAGGCACAGCACCAGCGCCGGGTCCAGCGCCTCGATCGCGTCGATCAGCGCCGGCCCGGCGTCGTCGACCACGCAGGGCAGCCGGCGCGCCGCGAACACCGCGTCGCCGAGGCGTTCGCCGTCGAGCGTGCGGGCCGCCTCCCACGACGGGTTGAGGGTCTCGCCGCCGAACGGCTCGAAGCCGGTGACGAGCACGGTCTGCGGGGGGCGGGGTCGGGTCATGCGGCATCCTACGGCTTCGAGGGGCTTTGGCGGCGCCGAGGCCGGAGATGGGCCTGCAACCCGGGTCGATTCCGCGGACCGGCACCGCGGCGGCGGCCGGAGACTGTCGGCATCCCGCCATGCCGATCGACGACCTGCTCATCCATGCCACCGGCCTCGCCGCGCTGGCCCTGAACGCCTTCGCGATGCTGCGCCGCTGCGAGAAATCGCTGCGGCTGCAGTCCGGTTTCGCCGGGCTGCTGTGGGCGCTGAACAACGTGCTGATCGGCGCCCACACCGCGGCGGCGCTGAACCTGGTCAGCGCCGGCCGCACGGCCACCTCGGCCGCCACGCTGCAGCATGGCGATGGCGCACGCAGCCTCGGCCTGGCCGCGTTCGGCGTCCTGACGGTCGCCACCGGCCTGCTGACCTGGACCGGCTGGAGCACGCTGTTCCTGATCGGCGCGTCGCTGTGGTCGACCTACGCGATGTTCTACATGACCGGCCGTTCGCTGCGGCGCTCGATGCTCGCGATCTCGGCGCTGTGGATGTACCACGCGTGGAGCTACGAGGCCTGGGAGCAGATGGCGGCCAACGTGCTGACCGCTGCCGCGGCGCTCTACGGCGCCTGGCGTTTCGACCGCGAAACCGTGGACGACGGCACCGAAAGCGACGACAACGTCGCCCCCGCGCCGCGCTGACCCCCGGCATTGGGTAGCATGGCGCCCGCCCATGATTGCCCCGATGCTCGCCCGCCTTTCGACCCTCACCCGCCTCCAGCGCCGCGTCGCCATCGCCGGTGCGATCTTCGTCGCCCTGCTCGTGCTCGCCGTCGTCGCGCTGCAGATCGCGACGCGCCAGCTGCAGGCCGAGGTGGCGCTGGCGCTCGGCCCGCGCGCCAGCATCGGCGCGATCCGCCCCGGCTGGACCGGCATCGACGTGCTCGACCTGCGCATCCAGGGCCCTGCCGGCTGGCCTGCCGCCGACGAACTGCGCGCCAGCCGCGTGCGCATCACGCCCGATCCGCGCAGCCTGTTCGGCGGGCCGTGGCGGATTGCGCAGGTGCGCGTCGAAGGCGCCTACCTGGCGGTGCTGCGCACCCGCGACGGCAAGACCCGCGTGCTGCCGTCGCTGCTGGAGCGGCCGCAGGACAAGGCCAGACCGGCGTCCGGCGCCGCGAAGCCCGACCCGCAGGCGAAGCCGCTGCTGGTCATCGGCCGGGTCGCGCTCGACGCGGCGCAGGTGGAGTTCTTCGACAACTCGGTGCGCCAGCCGGCACTGCGCCTGACGCTCGACGCGGTCGATGCCGACGTCGGCCCGCTGGTGCTGCCGCAACTCGACAAGCCGCTGCAGGTGCAGCTCGACGGCGTGTTCAAGGGCGTGCAGCGCGACGGCCGCATCCGCATCGACGGCGACTACACGGTGGCGTCGCGCGATGCCGACATCCACGCCCGCTTCAACGACGTCGACCTGGTCGCGCTGCAGCCCTACCTGCTGAAGGTGGCCGACAAGGGCATCCGCCGCGGCAAGCTCGACCTCGACCTGCGCGCCACCGTCGTGCGCAACCAGCTGAAGGCGCCCGGCAAGCTGACGCTGACCGGCCTCGAGTTCGCGAGCGACGGCGCGCTGTCGACCTTCGCCGGCGTGCCGCGCCAGGCGGTGCTGGCCGCGATGTCGAAGGACGGCAGGATCGACGTGAAGTTCACGCTCGAAGGGCGGCTCGACGACCCGGCCTTCTCGCTCAACGAGAACCTCGCGACCCGCATCGCGTCCGGCATGGCCGAAAGCCTCGGCGTCAGCCTGTCGGGCATGGTCAAGGGGCTGGGCGGGATGGTGAAGGGCCTGTTCGGGCGCTGAGCTCGCGGTCCAGTTCGTCGATGCGCCGCTGCGCTTGGGCCAGCGCCGCATCGCGCCGCGCCAGTTCGGCCTGCAGCCGCACGGCCCGGCCCGCGGCTTCGAACGCGGCCGCGTCGGCGATCGCCGCCCGCTCCTTCTCGGCCTCGACGTTGGCGACCGCGGCCGCCATCGCCTCGCGCAGCCGCTGCTCGAAGACCCGCTGGTCGACATCGCGCCGGGCTTCGGCCTGCGCCACCTCCCAGACATGGCGCGCCGCCTGCATCACCGGCTCGGGCACGTCGGGCGGCACGCCGAACGCGCCAGGGTCCTTCAGGCGTCCGCCGAGGTGGCGGTACCAGTCGTCGAGCAAGGGACTGACGGTGTTCGGCGATCCACGGCCCAGCTGGCGCCGCACGCGCTCGATGGTCGGGCGCTCGCCGGCCAGCAGCAGCGCGTCGCACGCTGCCCAGACGTCCTTCGCTTGGATGCCGGTGGCCATGTTGCGCATCATACAAACGCTGTATGAAATGCAACAGCCCGCCGCTCAGGTCGCCGCCACCGCCTCGCGTTCGTCGGCCGGCGCGAAGGCCTGGGTGCGCGGGTCGACCTGGCGCCAGACGGTCTCGCCGCCGACGAACACCCGCATCTCGCCGGTCGCGAGCCGCACCCACGGCTCGGCATCGGTCAGCGGCTCGGTCGCGACCAGCGCCATGCGGTCGTCGACGCCGTTCAGCCGGCCGAGGTCGAGGCTGATGTCGCAGTCGAGCAGCCGCGCGGTCGGGAACGGGTGCTGGCGCTGCAGCAGGTAGAGCTTGCTGGAGCAGTGGGCGTAGAGCGCCTCGCCGTTCGACAGCAGGAAGTTGAAGTTGCCGTGGCGCGCGATGCGCTCGGCGAGCAGCGCGATCTGCGGCGCCAGTTCGGCCCAGCTGACCGGCCGCACGCGGTCGGCGAACTGCGCGCGCAGTTCCTGCAGCAGCCAGCAGAACGCCCGCTCGCTGTCGGTGCCGCCGATCGGGCGGTAGGGGCCGGTCAGCGTGGGTTCGAACCCGCGCAGGTCGCCGTTGTGCGAGAACAGCCACGGCTGCCCCATCCACTCCCGCTGGAATGGATGGCAATTGGCCAGCGACCGCACGCCCTGCGTCGCGCGGCGCAGGTGGGAAATGACGATCGCCGACGGAATCGGGTAGTCGCCGAGAAAGGCGGCCAACGGCGATTCGCTCGCCGGCTGGTCGTCATGGAAGACCCGGCAGCCGCCCGGCTCATAGAAGCCGACACCCCAGCCGTCCACATGGTGCGAGGTGCGCCCGCCCCGTTGCCGGAAGCCGGTGAACGAGAACGTGATCGAGGCCTTGCTGTTGCAGTTCATGCCGAGAAGCTGGCACATGTGGATGCATCCGGAAGATCTGGTTGCGCAATGGTTTGCGTCATGCAGACATCGTGCCCGGGCCGAGGTGACGAATCGCGCACTCTCCAAATCCTGCAGCGACCCTGCCCCGTGATCCAGGGGGTCAGACAGATGTCCCTTGTGGGTTTCGCCGTAGTTGATTTGACGGAAGCATTCCTACACTTTGTTTCACAACATGAAGTGAGCGAGGTTGTATGCGAGCCCACCACCGCACCCCGACGTCCGTTGCCGCCCGTGACCGATTTCCATTCTCCCGAAGCGCCGTCGCACTGCTCGCGGCGCTGGCCTGCAGCGACGGCCTGCGCGCCGAGGCGCTGCTCGATCAACCGCTCGAAGCCTTGATGGACATGCAACTCACGACGCTCGGGCGCCGGGTCCAGCCCGAGCAGGACCTGGCCATCGCGACCAGCGTCTTTTCCGGCGACGACCTGCGCCGTGGCGGCGCGCGCACCGTGCTCGACGCGCTGGACTGGATGCCGGGCGTGTCGGTCTCGGCCTTCAACGGCCGCACCACCAGCGTGGCCACGCGCGGCGACGGGAGTTCGCTGATCGCGCACAACACGCTGATCATGCGCGACGGCCGCCCGCAGGAGAGCGCCGGCGGCGGCCCGCCCTGGGCGTTCCTGAACATGCCGATCGAGCACGTGCAACGCATCGAGGTCCAGCGCGGCGCCGGCAACACGCTGTGGGGATCGAGCGCCGCCAACTGCGTGATCAACATCGTCACGCGCAGCGCGGGCGACAGCAACACCGGCGCGGTCGACGTCGACAGCAAAGGGCGGCAGGCCGCGGCGGCCCAATGGGGAATGCGCACGCCGTCGGGTTGGAGCAACTCGTTCTGGATCGCCGGCAACCACCAGCCCGGCACCGACAGCTTCGCCGGGCGGGACGACTGGGACAACGTCGACGAACGCTCGATCGATGCGACGGCCCGCCTGGCGGTCGACGGTGGCAGCGAAGCGACCTTCAACCTCAACACCTACGACGGCGTCGGCGGCAGCAGCGCGACCGTCGGCCGCGCGGTGCTGCGCCGCGAACAGCGCACCGTCCATCGCGAAGCCAGTGCCCGGCTGACCGTGCCCCAGGCCGACGGCGGACAGGTCGAGGTGGCCGGCTACACGCAGGACATCAAGGTCCTGACCGAAGGCGGCGGGCGCTCGACCCGCCGCAACAACGACGTGTCCGGCCGACGCTTCTGGCGCCTGGGCGCGCACGACGTGATGGCCGGCGGCAGCGTGCACAGCACCTCGGCGACACGTGGCGCAGCCGTCACGACGGAGGAACAGGACCTGCAGGTCTACGCGCAGGACGAATGGCACTTCGGCGACGACCGCGGCGCGCTGATCGTCGGTGCGCAGGCCCAGCGCGAGTTCACCAGCTCGGACGTCGACAACATCTACGCCGCGACGCTGCGGCTGCGCTGGGCGGCGACACCGCAGCTGTCGCTATGGGCCGGCCTGTCGCGCTCCGGCACCTCGCCCAACGGCGGCCAGAAGCTGGACATCCCGTCCTTCGAGACCGGGCTGCGCTGGCGGGCCGGTCCCGGCCTGCAGGTCAACGCAGCGGTGTTCGAACAGCGCTTCGCCTCGTTGCAGGTGTCGAACTCGGCCGGACCGGGGCAGCCGGTGCCGCCGGGACCGCCCGTGCCGCCGCTGGACACCCGGCTGCGGGTGCACGGGGCAGAGGCCGATCTGCACTGGCAGGCGGCACCGCGCTGCAGGGTCGATGCGTCGTTCGCCGCGATACGGGCCCGCTTCGACATCGCCGGCAACCGCAGCTCGCCGCTGGCCACCGAGGCGGGCTACTTCGGCGCGACGCCGCGCAACACGCTGAAGGCGCGAGCCCTGTACGAGATCGACGAAAGACAGTCGGTCGAGCTCGGCTTGCGTGCCCGGTCGAACCTCGACTTCGGCTCCTCGCCCGGGCGCGGCGTGCTCGACCTGGCGTGGCGCCATCGCCTGCCGGACGCCGTCGAGCTGGGCGTCGCGATCAAGCAGTTGAACCACGACAGCCTGCCCGACTTCCGCCCGGCCAACACGCCGTTCGCGTACCGCGAGGTGCGCACGCTGGCGCTGTGGCTGTCGTGGGGCGTCTGAGCCTGCGCCGGCTCGACGACCGCCCTCAGCGCAGCAGCTGCAGCAGCGTGTCCATGTCGACCGGCTTCACGAGGTGCTCGTCGAAGCCGTGCGCGGCCGACTTGAGCCGGTCGTCGGCCTGGCCGTAGCCGGTCAGCGCGATCAGCTTGAGCACGCTGCCGCCCGCCTTCGCGCGGATGCGCTGCGCGAGTTCATAGCCGTCCATCACCGGCAGCCCGATGTCGAGCACCGCGATGTCGACCGGATGCTGTTCCAGCAGCTGCAGCGCCGACGGCCCGTCGTGCGCCACCAGCGGCCGATGGCCGAGCGCCTCCAGCAAGGTGGCCATCGTGGTCGCCGCGTCCTGGTTGTCGTCGACGACCAGCACGCGCCGCACGCTGTCGTTCGCGGCGACGCGCCAGGCATCGGCGGCGGCCGGCGCTTCGGCCCGCACATCGGCGGCCAGCAGCGGCAGCCGCAGCGTGAACCGGCTGCCGCGTCCCGGTCCGTCGCTCTGCGCGCCGAGCGTGCCGCCGTGCAGCGCCGCCAGGCTGCGCGCGATCGCGAGGCCCAGGCCGAGCCCGCCATGCGGCCGGTTCAGCGCCTGCCGCTTGCCCTGCACGAAGGGCTCGAACACCACCGCCAGCTCGTCGGACGACATGCCGATACCTTCGTCCTCGACCTCCAGCAGCGCATCGTCGCCGTCGCGCCGCGCGTGCAGCGTCACATGGCCGCCGACCTCGGTGAACTTGGTCGCATTGGTCAGCAGGTTCGCGACGATCTGCCCCAGCCGCACCGCATCGCCGTGCAGCGGCAGGTCTTGCGCCACCTGCACCTGCAGGCGCTGGCGCTTCTGCTCGAACAGCGGGCTCACCGTCTCGACCGCCTGGCCGATCACCGTGCCGAGGTCGAGCGGCGCGCGCTGCAGCTCGACGCGCCCGCGCGTGATGCGCGCGACATCGAGCAGGTCGTCGACCAGCCGCACCATGTGCCGCACCTGGCGCTCGATGATGCCGCGCTCCTTGATCGCCGCGTCCTGCCAGTTCATGCGCATCAGGTGCAGCGCGGTCAGGATCGGCGCCAGCGGGTTGCGCAGTTCGTGGCCGAGCATCGCGAGGAACTCGTCCTTCGCGCGGCTCGCGTCCTCGGCCTGCTGGCGCGCGCCCAGCTGCTCGGTCACCTCGTAGGCGACGACGGCGATCTTGACCGGCTCGGCACCGTCCGGCTCGGTCAGCGGCTGGTAGACGAAATCGAAGTAGCGCGGACCGGACATCCGCACCTCGAAGGCCTTCTCGAAATGCGGTTCGCCGGTACGCATCACGCGGGCGAGCACCTCCTGCAGGCCCAGCCCCTGCAGCTCGGGCAGCGCCTGCATCAGCGGCAGGCCGAGCAGCGGACGGTCGCCGACCAGCCGCCGCTGCTCGTCGTTCGCATAGCTGAACACATGCTGCGGCCCGTCGAGCAGCGCGACCGCGACCGGCGCGTTGTCGAACACCGCGACCAGCCGGCGGTTCGCCGCGTCGCGCACCGCATGCATCTGCTCGCGCACCAGCAGCACCTCGACGCGCGCCGCCAGTTCGCGTGCCGAGAACGGCTTCACGACATAGTCGTCGGCGCCCTTGGCCAGCCCGTGCAGCCGCGCCTCTTCGCCGGCATGCGCCGACAGCAGGATCACCGGCAGCGTGCGCAGCGCGTCGTGGCCGCGGATGCGCTCGAGCAGGCCGAAGCCGTCTAGCGCCGGCATCATCACGTCGGTCACGACCACGTCGGGCCGGCGGCGCGCGATCGCGTCGAGCGCCTGCAGGCCGTCGGCCGCCCCTTCGACGTTCCAGCGCGCGCCCAGCACGCCCGCGATGTAGCTGCGCATGTCGGCGTTGTCGTCGACGACCAGCACGGTCGCACGCGACGCATCGGCGGCCCGCTCCGGGCGCTGCGCCACGGGCGGTGCATGACCGGCCCGCAAGGCGTCCTCGACGAACGCGTCCAGTGCCGCCGGCGCGCCCACCGCCGCCGGCGCGACGCCCACGCGGTGCGCCGGCAGGTGCGCCGCGCCCAGCGGCACGCGCACCGTGAAGCAGCTGCCGCGCCCCGGCGCGCTGGTCACGGTGACGCTGCCGCCGTGCAGCCGCACCAGCTCCTTCACCAGCGCGAGCCCGATGCCGGTGCCCTCGTGCGAGCGCGAGCGTGCCCCGGCAACGCGGTGGAAGCGGTCGAACACATGGGCGAGCGCGTCGTCGTCCATGCCGATGCCGGTGTCGCGCACCTCCAGCACGGCCTCGCCGGCCTCGGTGCGCAGCGACAGCGCGATCTCGCCGTCGAAGGTGAACTTGAAGGCGTTCGACAGCAGGTTCAGGACCACCTTCTCCCACATGTCGACATCGACGAACACCTCGTTCGCGAGCGCCTCGCAGTCGACCACGAAGCGCAGCCCGGCATGCTCGATCGCCGAGCGGAAGGCCGATGCGAAATCGCGCGTCAGCGCCGCCAGGTCGGTGGGCTGGTAGCTGGCCTCGACGCGCCCGGCCTCGATGCGCGAGAACTCCAGCAGCGAATTGACGAGCTTGCGCAGCCGCTCGCCGTTGCGGTGCGCGAGCCGCAGCGCCTCGGCCAGGTCGGGCGGCAGGTCGGGGCGCAGCAGCGCATCCTGCAGCGGCCCGAGCATCAGCGTCAGCGGCGTGCGCAGCTCGTGGCTCACGTTGCTGAAGAACAGGTTCTTCGCGCGGTCGAGCTCGGCCAGCGCCTCGGCCTTCTGGCGCTCCTCCAGGCGCGCGCGCACCTCGCCGAGCCGCGACGCGACCTGCGAGGCGACCAGCGACAGGAAGCTGCGGTAGTCGTCGTCGAGCCGCCGGCGCGGGCTGATGCCGACCACCAGCGCGCCGACGTTCGGCGCCTGCCCGGCCACCACCAGCGGCAGCACGACCGCCTGCTGCACCGGCTCGGTCCAGGCCCCGCGGATCTCGCCGAAGTGCGCCGCGATGCCGTCGGCCAGTTGCGGCAGCCCGCTCAGTTCGGCCTGGCGAACCGGCAGCGGCGACGTCGCGTCGCGCGCCAGCCGGCGCGGCAGCGCGTCGGGCGGCACGTTGGCGGTCTGCGTGACGCGTGCCAGTTCCGGGCCGCGGCCGTCGGCCGCATCGGGCAGGTACAGCGCGGCGAACGGCAGGTCCTGCGGGCTGTTGCCGAGCGTCGAGACGAGCTGCGCCGCGGCGGCCGCGAGCGACGGCAGTTCGCGGATCGGCAGCGCAGCCAGTTCGCGCAGCAGGCGCAGCCGGCGCTCGCCGATCGCGCGCCCGGTGTCTTCGACCACCACGCACAGCATGCCGGCCACGCCGCCGGCATCGTCGTAGACCGGGCTGTACGAGAAGGTATGGAAAGTTTCCTCGGGGTAGCCGCTGCGTTCGAGGAACAGCTGCAGGCCTTCGTCCCAGGTGGCGGTGCCGGTGCTCAGCACCTGGCCGATGCGCGGGCCGATGTCGTGCCAGATCTCGGCCCAGACCACGTCGGCGCGCGCGCCGAGCACCCAGTCGCGCTTGATGCCGACGGTGGGCAGGTAGGCGTCGTTGCAGAAGAACGTGGCCTCGCTGCCCCAGGCCATCCACATCGCGAAGCGCGAGTCGAGCATCACCCGCACGATGGTCTTCAGGCTCTGCGGCCAGCCGCGCGGGTCGCCGAGCGGCGTGCGCCCCCAGTCGAACGCGCGCATGCGCTCGCCCATCTCACCGCCCCGCTCCAGGAACCTCAATGATGCGTCGACCATCGTCAGATGCTAGCGTCGAAAGCAACAGCCGGTGACGCGCGTTACGGCCGGACCGCAGGCTGCATCACCCACGGCCGGTGGCGGCTCGGTTAACCTCGTGGACCTTGCAACTCCGACCCGTCCCATGCGCCTCGTGCCGATCGCCTGCCTGCTGTGGTTCTCCTGCGCCGCCATCGCGCAACCCGTCGCGTCGAAGGACGACGTCGTCGAAGGCGGGCTGCAGTCCGGCCAGCGTTACCAGCTGGCGCAGCATTGCGGCGCGAGCGATGCCGCGCTCGACGCCTACAAGGACCGTTTCGAGGCCGAGGCGCGCGGCCGCCAGGACCTGCTGGCCAGGCTGGACATCAACATCCTGAAGCTGTTCATGCAGGGCCGCCTGAACGGCGACCTGGCGTTCGAGGAACTGAAGGCCAGGCCGCAGGCCGAGCGTGACGCCGCCTGCCGGCAGGCGCTGAAGTCGATCAGCCCGACAGGCTGACCCCGGCCTGCTGCCAGGCCTCGCGCAGCGCGGCCGCCACCAGCGCGCTGGCCGCGGTCATCGGCGCGCGCAACGCCGGGCCGACCTGGCCGAGCGCCGCGAGCTGCGCCTTCAGCGGGCCCGGGTTCGGCTCGGCGAACAGCGCGCCGACCATCGGCGCCAGCGCATGGTGAAGCCGGCGGGCGCGCGGCAGGTCGCCCGCCTGCACCGCGTCGTACATCTCGACGAAGCGCCGCGGGTGCAGGTGCGCACTGGCCGCGATGGCGCCCTGCCCGCCCTGGCACAGCGTCGTGAAGATGTTGTGGTCTTCGCCGGACAGCACCGCGAGCCGGCCGTCGGCGATCAGCGCCTGCGTCTTGCGCGGGTCGCCGCCGCAATCCTTCAGCCCGCGCACGCCGGGGATCGCTGCAATGCTGCGCAGCGTCGCCAGGCTCATCTCGGTGCCTGTGCGGTACGGGATGTCGTAGACCACGATCGCGCTCGGCGCGGCGGCCGCGACCTCGCGGTAGAACTCGACGATGCCCTGCTGCGACGGCCGCACGTACGACGGCGGCGGCACCAGGAAGCCCGCGACCGGCTGCTCGCCGAAGCGCCGGCAGGCGGCGGCGACCTCGCGCGGCGCGATGCCGCTGACGCCCATCAGCACCTTGCGCCCGCCGGCGGCCCGCAGCACGGTGCGCAGCACCGCGGCCTGCTCGGCCTCGTCGAGCGTGGCCGCTTCGCCGGTCGTGCCGCAGGCCACCAGGCCGTGGATGCCGTCGGCCACCAGGCCGGCGACCAGCGCCGCGAGCCGTTCATGGTCGACCCGACCGTCGGCCGCGAACGGCGTGACGACGGGAACCCAGATGCCGGAAAGTTGCTGCATGACGGCCTTCCTCTCGTGCGCCGGGGGAGAACAGGGAGCACCCGGACAGGCTGGGCATTCTAGGCACCCTGGCCAGGTCGGCCTGGCGGGCGCCCCCGAGGTGCCGCACCGTCAGCCGATCCGCACGTTCTCCACCAGGAAATCCAGCAGCGCCCGCACCCGCGACGGCAGGTGGCCGCCCTGGCCGACGAACACCGCGTGCACCTCTTCGACATCGCCGGGGTTGAACGCTTCCAGCACCGCCACCAGCCGCCCGGCGGCCAGGTCGTCGCGCACCTGGAAGGCCGCCAGCCTCGCCAGCCCGAGCCCCGCCACCGCGAGCCGGCGCAGCGATTCGCCATCGCTCACCTGCGCATTGCCGTTCAGCGGCATCGGCACGACCTGCCCGTCCTGCAGCAGCGGCCAGCCCTCCAGCGCCCGTGCATAGGTGAAGCCGAGGCGGTTGTGCAAGGCCAGGTCGGCCGGCGTCATCGGCGTACCGCGCTGCTGCAGGTAGGCCGGCGAGCCGACGATCAGCTTGCGCGTCTCGCCGAGCTTGCGGGCCAGCAGCCGCGAGCTCTTCAGCGGCCCGGCGCGCACCGCGACGTCGGTGCGGCGTTCGAGCAGGTCGATCACCTCGTCGGTCAGCACCAGGTCGAGCGTGACCTCGGGATGCAGCGCCAGGAAGGCCGGCACCAGCGGCAGCAGGAAATGCTCGCCGAACGGCACGTTGACGTTCACGCTGAGCCGCCCGCGCGGCGCATCGTTGGTGGCTGCGCCGCGCTCGGCTTCGTCGAGGTCGGCCAGCACGCGCACCGCGCGCTCGTAAAACACGCAGCCCTCCGGCGTCAGCTGCACCTGGCGCGTCGAGCGGGTGACCAGCCGCACCGCGAGCCGCGCCTCCAGCCGGCCGACCAGCTTGCTGACGGCCGACGGCGTCATCCGGAACGCCCGGGCCGCGGCCGAGAAGCCGCCCAGCTCGACGACCCGTACGAACACCTCCATCTCGCCCGAACGGTTCACCTCCAGCCGTGCCATGTTGAACTCGGTTCACAAGTGTTTTTCCGGCGGGCAGTCTAGTTCAAGAGGGGATTCGAACTCATCATTTCCCACTCGATGGCATTTGAATTCACAACATGAAGAACACCAGACTGGCGCTGTATGCGCTGACCGTCGGCGCCTTCGGCATCGGCGTCACCGAATTCGTGATCATGGGCCTGCTGCTCGACGTCGGCACCGACCTCGGTGTGTCCGTGTCGGCCGCCGGGCTGCTGATCTCCGGCTATGCGCTCGGCGTGGTGGTCGGCGCGCCGCTGCTGACCGCGCTGACGCAGCACTGGCCGCGCAAGACGCTGCTGCTGGCGCTGATGGCGATCTTCACGCTCGGCAACCTGAGCTGCGCGCTGGCACCGAACTACGAGCTGCTGATGGCCGCGCGCGTGCTGACGGCGCTGGCCCACGGCAGCTTCTTCGGCGTCGGCTCGGTCGTCGCAACCGGGCTGGTGCCGCCGCAACAACGGGCGTCGGCGATCGCGATCATGTTCACCGGCCTCACGGTGGCCAACATCCTCGGCGTGCCGTTCGGCACCTGGCTGGGCCAGCAGGTCGGCTGGCGGGCCACCTTCTGGGCCGTCGGCGCGGTCGGGGTGCTGGCGATGGCGGCGCTCGCGCTGTTCGTGCCGGCGCAGCCCGCCAGCCGCGACGGCAGCTCGCTGCGGGCCGACCTCGACGCGCTGCTGCGCCGCCCGGTGCTGCTCGGCTTCGCGACGACGGTGCTTGGGTTCGCCGGGCTGTTCGCGCTGTTCACCTACATCGCGCCGCTGCTGACGCAGGTCAGCGGCTTCAGCGCCGCGGCGGTGTCGCCGATCCTGCTGGTGTTCGGCGGCGGCCTGGTGATCGGCAACCTGGCCGGCGGCAAGCTGGCCGACAGGCACCTCGCCCGCACCGTGCTCGGCTCGCTGGCGTTGCTGGCGGTGGTGCTCGCGCTGACCGGCTGGGCGCTGCACAGCCGGGTGGCCGCGGTGCTGTTCGTCGGGCTGCTCGGCGCCGCATCGTTCGCGACCGTCGCGCCGCTGCAGATGTGGGTGCTCGACAAGGCCCAAGGCGCCGGGCAGAGCCTGGCATCGAGCTTCAACATCGCCGCCTTCAACCTGGGCAACGCGCTCGGTGCGTGGCTGGGCGGCGCGGTGATCGCGAACGGGCCGGGCCTGGGCTCGCTCGCGTGGGTTGCCGCGCTGCTGCCGCTGGCGGGCCTGGCCATCGCCGCGCTCGCGATGGCGCTGGACCGCACGCCGGCGCCGATCGCTTCCTCTGCCAACGCCTGACCCGGGAGACCCCATGACTGCACGCCGCACGCTGCGGCGCGGCCTCGCCGCGACCGTGTCCGCCCTCGCCTGCCTCGCCGCGATGCCCTCGCGCGCCGAGCCCGCATGGATCACCAGCTGGACCGCCAGTCCCGAAGCGAGCTGGGGCGCGGAGTTCGCGCTGCCGACCGGCACGCCGCCGTTGCTCGACAACCAGACGCTGCGCCAGGTCGTGCGGCTGAGCCTCGGCGGGCGCCGCGTGCGGCTGCAGCTGTCGAACGAGTACGGCCGCGAGCCGCTGGTGATCGGTGCCGCGCAGGTGGCGCCGGCGGCGGCCCCCGGGCGCGGTCGCGTGGTCCGCTTCGGCGGCCGGGCCGGCATCGTCGTACCGCCGGGCGCTTCTGTTCAAAGCGACCCGGTGGACCTGAAGGTGGCCGCGCTCGCGCCCCTGGCCGTCAGCCTCTACCTGCCCGGCCCCACGCCGACCCGCACCTTCCACTGGGATGGCCGGCAGGCCGCGTCGCTCGCGCCCGGCAACCAGGTGGCGGCCGCACGGCTGCCGCCCACGCCGGGGCTCAGTGCACGGCTGTTCGTGAGCGGCATCGCGGTCGAAGCCGACGCGCCGAACGGCAGCGTCGCCGTGATCGGCGATTCGATCACCGACGGCAACGGCGCGACGATGGATGCCGACACGCGCTGGCCCGATTTCCTCGCGGCCCGGCTCGCGCCGCAGCGCGTCGCGGTGCTGAACGCCGGCATCTCGGGCGGCCGCCTGCTGAGCGACGGCATGGGGCCGAGCGCGCTCGCCCGCTTCGACCGCGACGTGCTGATGCAGCCCGGCGTGCGCAGCGTGATCGTGCTGATCGGCATCAACGACATCAGCTGGCCCGGCACGGCCTTCGACCCGCAGCGCCGGCCGCCCGAGCTCGCCGAGCTGATCGCCGGCCATCGCCAGCTGATCGCCCGTGCGCACCGGCGCGGCGTGCGCGTGCTCGGCGCGACGCTGACGCCGTTCGAAGGCGCCCTCGCCGGCACGCCGCTCGCCGACTATTTCCAGCCGACCAAGGACGCGCTGCGCCGGCAACTCAACGCGTGGATCCGCGACAGCGGCGAGTTCGATGCGGTGCTCGACTTCGACGCGCTGCTGCGCGACCCGTCGCAGCCGTCGCGCCTGCAGCCGGCCTTCGACTCCGGCGACCACCTGCACCCGGGCGACGCCGGGCACCGCGCGATGGCCGACGCGGTGCCGCTGCGGGCGCTGTTCGATCAGATCCCGACCAGGCCCTGAAGGCTCAGGTGCGTCGCGGTGCCGATCACCGATTCGCCCAGCTTCGCCAGCGAGCCGTTCAGCCCGATCGCGTACGCGACGACCTTGTCGTCGCCGAGGTACGCGGTGTACAGGAACTTGCCGTCCGGGCTGATCCACGAATCGGCTGCAACACTGTTGACCCCGGCCTGCGCCGGCGGTTCGAGCGCCGCGGTGGCGTCGAGCAGCGTCAACGTGTTGCCGCTGATCGCATACGACGAGATCGACCCCGAGCCGTTGCCGACGAACGCCGTCTTGCCGTCGGGCGTGACGACCAGCCAGCACGGCGCCGCGGTGCCCGGCGCGCTGGCCTGGCCCAGCGCCGCGAGTGCGCCGGTCGCGGAGAACGAGAACGCGTTCAGCGATTGCGTCGAGATGCCGGTCGACAGGTAGACCGGCGACGCGGCGCCCGGCACGAAGGCACCGGCGAACGGCGTGGCCAGCACGCCGGCCGACGTGACCGGGGTGCCGAGCGTCCCGTCGGCCGCGATCGGGAACGACAGGATCGCGTTGCTGCCGGTGCCGGCGCTGACGACCGCGAAGCCGCCGTCCGGCGACACGATGACCTGCGTCGGCGCGGCGCTCGCGAGGCCGCCGAGGGCGAGCAGGTCGTAGCTGCCGAGCTGGGTCAGCCCGCCATCCGCCTCGACCTTGAAGGCGGCCAGCTGCGACGCGCCGCCGATGAAGGTGGCGTACAGCACGCCGTGGTTCAGCGCGAGGCTGTTCGGGATGTGGCCGGCCGCCGTCGTGCTGCGCTTCTTCAGCGTCAGCGCGCCGGTGCCGGGGTTGACCGACATCACCGAGATCGAATCGTCGCCGCCGTTGACGACGAACACCAGCGAGCCGTCGGGGCTCGCGATGATGCTGTGCTGGCTGACCAGCGAATCGGGCACGGTGTTGCCGGCGGCGTTGACCGCATTGGTGCCGGCACCGCCGGTCGGCGTGGTCTCGCCGCGCAGCAGCGTGCCGTCGGCCCGTCGGGTGAAGTGCACGACGGCGTTGGCCGTCTCGTTGGTCTCGGTGTAGAGCTGGTTCGACAGCACGGGCTGCGGGGCCGGCGTTGGCGCGTCGTCGTCGCCACCACCGCAGGCGGCGACGAGCAGCGTGGCGGCGAGTGCGGTGGCGAGCAACGCGACGCGGTGGCTTGAAAGGTTCCTGGCGTGGTGCATGTTGTTTCCTTCGAGTGATGTGGGCAGCGCCAAAGCCTTGGCGCCGCGGTTCGTCGAAGGAAAACCGACCCACTTACCCGTTGGATGCACCCGTTCCGAAATGTGATGCTCGCGTGATCTTCGGGGACGCGGACCGGGCGCCGGCCCGCTTGACGCCGCACATGGAAGCTACGAGCTGCCGAGTTGCCGCACCGCGTCGCGCAACACCCCCAGCTGGCCCTGCACGTGGCGGCACATGCTGCAGACGCCCAGGTGCTCGACCAGCCGCCGCTCGTCGTCCGGCGGCAGCGCCGCGTCCTGCGCTGCGCTCAACAGGTGCGATGCCGCGCGGCAGTCGATGCCGTCGTCTTCGGTCGTCTCGCTCATGTCGCGTCCTCGAACCAGCGCAGTTGCAGGCACTCGCGCAGCTGCATGCGGGCACGGTACAGCATCACGCTGCAGTTGTTGCTGGTGATCTGCAGCTCGCCGCAGATGCCGTCGATCTCCAGCTCGAGCCACTCGCGCATCATGAAGATGCGCGCGAGCTTCGGCGGCAGGTTGTCGATGCACAGCTGCAGCGTGTCGAAGAACTGCGCCTGCTCCAGCGCCCGCTCCGGATGCTGCCAGGCCGGCGGCGCCTCGCGCCAGTGCCCGTCCGCCGCGAACAGCGCATCGAGCGCGTCGTCGACGCTCTGCTCGGCCAGCGGCTCCACATGGATCTCGCGGCCGCGCCGGCGCAGCACGTCGATGATCTTGAACTTCAGGATGCCGGTCGCGTAGGTCTTCAGCGAGCTGCGGCCCTCGAAGCGCTCCGGCGTCTCGAGGATCGCCAGCAGCGTCTCCGACACCACGTCTTCGGCCAGGCTGTCGTGGCGCAGCTGAAGCTGCGCGAAGCGCAGCAGCGGCTGGTGCAGGCTCGACAGTTCGGCGGCGATGTCCATGGGCCGCGACTGTATCGCGCCGGAGAACCGTTCGGGCTGAGCTTGTCGAAGCCCGGTGCCGCGCGCGCAGGCGTTTCGACAAGCTCAACGCGAACGATTTCCCTTTCGGGCTGAGCCTGTCGAAGCCCTGGTTCAAGGCGAACGGGCCCTTCGACAGGCTCAGGGCGAACGGGGGTTGTCGCTCAGAAAACCGTTCATCGAAGCACCTCGGCGCCCGCGCGTGCCTGGCTTCGCGGCGGCTGGCGCGTTCAGTGCTTCGAAGCAACGCTCAGAACACGACCCCGGCGTACAGCAGCAGGTTCGCATACGGCGTGAACTCGCCGGTGCGCACGATCGCGCGCGCCGAGGCACTGCGCCGCTTCAGTTCGTCGTGCGACAGGCGTTCGACCGGCACGCCCGGCAGGCGCTCGCCCGCCTGCGCGACGAACGCCGGGCTGCGCTGCAGCGCTTCTTCGGCCAGCGCCGCGCGTTCCACCTGCATCTCGCTGAGCAGCGCCTGCAGCACCTGGTCGAACGACGGCACGCCGCGCGTCAGCGCGAGGTCGATGCACGGCGTGCCGGCCGGCACCGGCAACCCGGCATCGGCGATCACGACCAGGTCGCCATGGCCCAGCCCCGCCACCAGCTGCGACAGGCCGACGTGCAACAGCGCGGTCTTCTTCACGAGGGGGACAGCGCCGTTTGCAGGTCGCGCGCGTAAGGCATCGCGTCGATCGTGCCGGGCCGCGCGACGCTGAACGCCGCGGCCTGCTGCGCATGCGCGATGGCCGCATGCAGCGGCGCGCCGGCGCAGCGTGCGGCCGCGAACGCGCCGATGAAGGTGTCGCCGGCGCCGGTGGTGTCGACCGCCTGCGTGCGCGGCGCCGGTGCGTGCAGGTTGGAGTGCTCGTCGGCGCACTGCACGCCCTCGGCACCCAGCGTGACGATCACCGTCGACGGCCCGCGCTCGCGCAGCCGCGCCGCCGCCTCGGCCGGTGCGAGCGCCGCGCCGAGCAGCACCGCCGCCTCGCTCTCGTTCGGCACCAGGATGTCGACCTGCCGCAGCAACGCCGCCGGCAAGGCCTGCGCCGGCGCCGGGTTCAGCAGCACCGGCACGCCGGCCGCATGGGCGATGGCAATCGCCCGCGCCACCGCCGCGAGCGGCGATTCGAGCTGGCACACCAGCAGCACCGCCGACCCGATCAGCGCCGCCGCCGCATCGACCTGCGCCACGCCGAGCGCCGCGTTCGCGCCGGCCGACAGCGCGATGCTGTTCTGCCCGCGGTCGTCGACCAGGATCATCGCGACACCGGTCGGCTCTGCCACCTCGGCCAGGTGCGCGAGCGCGATGCCTTCGGCCGCCAGCCGGCGCCGCGCCTCGCGCCCATGGTCGTCGGCACCGACGCAGCCGATGAAGCTGACGGCTGCGCCGAGCCGCGCCGCGGCCACCGCCTGGTTCGCCCCCTTGCCGCCGGGCAGCACCTTGAATTCGCGCCCATGCACCGTTTCGCCGGGGCCGGGCAAGCGTTCGCAGCGCAGCACCAGGTCGGCATTGACGCTGCCGAGCACGACGATCGGCCCCGTCATGTCGCCACCGGCCCGGTCGACTGCCGCACCGTCAGCGACGGCTGCAGGATCTCGCGCTGCAGCGCCCGCCCGCGGTCGGCGATGCGCTGCATCAGCAGCTGCGCCGCCAGCTCGCCGGTGCGGTGCTTCGGCTGCGCGACCGTCGTCAGCGGCGGGTTGCTGTAGGCCGACAGCGCGATGTCGTCGAAGCCGATCACCGACAGGTCCTGCGGTATGCGCAAGCCATGCGACGCGGCCGCGCAGATCGCGCCGATCGCCATCAGGTCGTTCGAGACGAACACCGCGGTCGGCTGCACGCTGCCGTCGAGCAGCGACGCCATCGCGGCATGGCCGCCGGCGCTGGTGAAATCGGCGCTGCGCAGCAGCCGGTCGTCGACCGACAGGCCGGCCTCGCGCAGCGCGCGGTGGTAGCCGAGCACGCGCTGGCGCGCCGACGACAGCGTCTGCGGCCCGGCGATGCAGGCGATGCGGCGGTGCCCGAGCGACAGCAGGTGCTGCGTCGCGATCACGCCGCCCGCCTCGTGGTTGACCTCGACCAGGTCGGCCTCCAGGTCGTCGATCTCGCGGTCGACCACCACCTGCGGCATGTTGGCGTCGCGCAGCGTGTCGAGCAGCTCGCCGTCGGCGCCGGACGACATCACGATCAGCCCGTCGACCTGCTTCTCGCTGAGCAGGCGCACGTAGGTGCTCTGTTTCAGCGGGTCGTCGTCGGAATTGCACAGGATCACGTTGAAGCCGGCCTCGTAGCAGGTGTCCTCGATGCCGCGGATGATCTCGGCGAAATACGGGTTCGAGCTGTTCGGGATCATCATCCCGACGGTGTGCGTCCGGTTGCTCTTCAGGCTGCGCGCCAGCGCGCTCGGCACGTAGCGCAGCTCCTCGATGGCCTGCTGCACCCGCTGGCGCGCCGCCTCGCTGACGAAGCGCGTGCCGTTGACCACGTGCGACACCGTCGTCACCGACACCTGGGCCTGCAGCGCGACGTCCTTGATCGTGCTGATGCGCGCCGGCGCGCGGGCCGGCGTGCGGGCCTCGCGGCCCGGGCTGCTGCCGCTGCGTTCGCCGCCGTTCATCGCGCTGCACGCTGCGCCAGGCGTGCGCGCAGCACGTCCAGCACCACCGCGAGGATGATGACGAAACCGGTGACCATCTGCCGAAGGAAGTCGCTCATGCCGATCAGGATCAGGCCGTTGGCCAGGACCCCGATGATGCACGCGCCGAGCAGCGTGCCGATGATCGAGCCGCGCCCGCCCGACAGGCTGGTGCCGCCGATGATCACCGCCGCGATCGCGTTCAGCTCGAAGCCGATGCCCGAGATCGGGCTCGCGATCGTCAGCCGCGTCATGTAGATCACCGCGCCGACGCCGACCGCCGCGCCGCAGATCACGAAGGCCGCGATCTTGTAGAAGCGCACGCTGTGGCCGGCCAGCCGCACCGCCTCTTCGTTGTTGCCGATCGCGTAGACCAGCCGGCCGAACACGGTGCGGTTCAGCACGAACCAGCCGGCCAGCACCAGCGCCAGCGCCACCAGGAAGATCGCCGGCACGCCCAGCAGCGTGGCGCTGCCGAAGTTGTTGAAGGCATCGGGGAATTCGTAGATGGAGCGGGCCTGCGTCCATTGCAGCGCCGCGCCGCGCGCGATGTTCAGCATGCCCAGCGTGACGATGAACGACGGGATGGCCCACCAGGCCGACACCGCGCCGTTGACCAGCCCGCACACCGCGCCGACCGCGATGCTGGCCGCCAGCGCCAGCGCGATCGCCAGCGCCGGGTCGAGCCCGTCGAGCTTCAGCACCGTGCCGGCGACCACCGCGCAGAACGCCATCACGGAGCCGACCGACAGGTCGATGCCGCCGATCAGGATCACGAAGGTCATGCCGACCGCGAGGATCACGTTGATCGAGATCTGCGTGAAGATGTTGGTGATGTTGCCGGCGGTCAGGAAGATCGGCGACAGCAGCGCGAAAACGCCCAGCAGCACCAGCAGCGCCAGTCCGATGCCGGCCTCGCGCAGCACCAGCGCGGCGCGGTCGCCCATCGAGGCGGCGGCGGCAGGGGTCGAAGAAGAAGTCAGGTTCATCGCTTGCATTGCATCCAGGCCTGTGCCGTTTGTCGCTCAAGCCGCTTGCTGCGGCCGAACGAGGTATTCGCGGTACGCCATCGCGAGGATGGCCTCTTCATCGAACTGCGCGCGCGGCAGCTCGCCGACCAGCACGCCGCGGCTCATCACCAGCATGCGGTCGCACAGCCCGATCAGCTCGCGCAGGTCGGACGACACCACCAGCACCGCCATGCCCTGCGCCGCCATGCGTTCGAGCAGCGCGTGGATCTCGGCCTTCGCGCCGACGTCGACGCCGCGCGTCGGCTCGTCGAGCAGCAGCACCTTCGGGTCGCGCAGCAGCCACTTGCCGAGCACCACCTTCTGCTGGTTGCCGCCCGACAGCTGGCGCACCGGCTGCGCGATCGACGCGAGCCGGATCTGCAGCTCGCCAGCCATGCGGCGCGCGGCCGCGTTCTCGGCCTCGGCGCTCAGCAGCCCGCCGCGCGATACCGCGCCGAGGCGGGCCAGGCTCAGGTTGGCGCGGATCGGCAGGTCGAGCACCAAGCCTTCTTCCTTGCGGTTCTCGGTGACCAGGCAGATGCCATGCGCCAGCGCATCCCGCGGGCTGGCGATGCGCACTGGCTGCTCGTCGCGCAGGATGCGGCCGGCGGCGGCGCGGTCGGCACCGAAGATCGCGCGCAGCGTCTCGGTGCGGCCGGAGCCGACCAGGCCGGCCAGCCCGACGATCTCGCCATAGTGCAGGCTGAAATCGATCGTTGGTGCAGTGGACGAGGTGTCGCGCCGGCCGGCGTGGCGCAGGCCCTCGACGCGCAGCGCGGCCGGGCGCCCCGCATCGAGCAGCGGCGCGACGCGGGCCGGCCGCTCGACCAGCTCGCGTCCGACCATCAGCCGGACCAGCTCGCCGGTCGAGGTGCCGGCCATCGGCTGCGTGGCCACGTGCCGGCCGTTGCGCAGCACCGTGACGCGGTCGCAGACCTCGAACAGCTCCTGCAGGTGGTGCGACACGAACACCACCGTGACGCCGTCGTCGCGCAGCTTGCGGATGATCGCGAGCAGCCGATCGGTCTCGCGCGGCGTCAGCGTCGCGGTCGGCTCGTCCATGATGACGATGCGGGCTGCGCCCCCCCTTTGGTTCGACAGCGCCTTCGCGATCTCCAGCAGCTGCTGCTGCGCCATGCCGAGCGTGCCGACGCGCGTCGCCGGCGACAGCTCGTCGAGCCCGACCAGCGCGAGCAGCTCGCGCGCCCGGCGGTCCATCGCGGCGCGGTCGAGCAGCCCGAGCCGGGTGCGCGGCAGCCGCTCGAACAGCAGGTTCTCGGCGACCGACAGCTCGCCCAGCATGTGCAGCTCCTGGTGCACGACGCGGATGCCGGCGCGCATCGCGGCCAGCGGCGTCTGCGGCGCATAGGCCTCGCCGAACAGCCGCATGCGGCCGGCGTCGGGGCGGTCGGCGCCGCACAGGATCTTGATCAGGCTGGACTTGCCGGCACCGTTCTCGCCGGCCAGCGCATGCACCTCGCCGCGCATCAGCGTCAGGTCGACGCCGTCGAGCGCCGTCACGCCGGGATGCCGGCGCGTCAGCCCCTGCAGCTCGAGGGCGACGGCGGCCAAGCCGGCGCCGGTTCGGAGGGTGTCGTCGTGGTCCACGCGCGGGCTCCCGGGGGCAGCGCGGCTTACTTCAGGTTCTTCGCCGTGACCAGCTCGATCGGCGTCTTGACCCAGCCCTTCAGCGGCTGCTTGTCCTTGCGCGACTTGATGCCGTAGTCGATCGCGTTGGCCGCCATGTCGGTGCCGAACTGGTCGACCGTCGCCAGCACCTTGCCCTGCTTGATCAGCGGGCGGATGGCCGGGATGTTGTCGAAGCCGACCACCTTGATCTGCCCGGACTTGCCGGCGGCATCGAGCGCCTTCGAGACGCCGAGCGCCATCGAGTCGTTGGCCACCATCACGCCCTTGATGTCGGGATTGGCCGTCAGGATGTTCGTGAAGACCGCGTTGGCTTCCTCGGTCTCCCAGTGCGCCGTCTGCGATGCGACGATGTTCAGCTTGCCGGCCTTGGCCGCGTCCTCGAAGCCGAGCTTGCGCTGCAGCGCGTTGTCGGCGCCGGGGTTGCCTTCGATGATGACGATCTTGGCGCCCGGGCCGATCGCCTTCGCCAGCTCGTCGCCGGCCAGCTTCGCGCCGGCGCGGTTGTCGGGACCGACGAACGCAAGGTCGAGGCCGGCCTTCTTCATCGCTGCCGGGTCGAGCGCGACGTCGAAGTTGACGACGGTGATGCCCGCCTTCAGCGCCTTCGCGATCGGCGCGACCATCGCACGCGAATCGGCCGGTGCGATCACGATCACGTCGTACTTCTGCGTCACGAAGTTCTCGACCGCCGCGGTCTGCGCGTCGAAGTCGGTTTCGGATTGCATGCCGACCGCCTTCAGCGTGAAGTCGCCGCGCTTCTTCTCGTGGGCCAGCGCGCCTTCGGTCATGTTCTTGAAGAACTCGTTGGCCAGCGATTTCATCACCAGGCCGACGCGCGGCTTGGCGTCGTCGGCGTGGGCGGCGGTCAGGAAGAAGCCGGCGGCCAGGGCGGCTGCGGCCACCGCGATGCCGCGGCGCTGGCGGCTGTTGAAAGCGATCGTCATGTTCGTGTGTCTCCTCGAAGCGTGGATTGTTGCCCGGGCGGCGGGACGATCAACACCCGGACGGTACTGCGTTCGCACCACGTTCTGGTTGCGGCGGTCCATCCCGTACGCAAACGTTTGCGCGAACGTTTGCTATTTGAGGATCGCCAGGAGACTGACGCCAGAGGGAATACCCGCAGTGGCGGCGGAAGCGGGCCGAGCGCCGGGTGGCCCCAGGCCGGCCCGCATTCCGTTGGGAAATCGGTCGACGTACCCGTCGACCGAGGGGCTGTCACCTCAAACTGCGAAATCCGTGAGCTGCTTGCCGGCCGCGAGCGCATCGCGCAGCCACTTCGGGCGCGGGCCGCGGCCGCCCCACACGTTGCCGTTCTCGTCGCGGAACTTGACCGCGCCATCCGCCTTCTTGCGGCCGCGCTTCGCGGCGACCTTCTTGCCGGCCGCCTTCGGGCCGCGCTTCGCGCCGCCGAGGCCCAGGTCGGCGGCGGTGAGCCCGTAGGCTTCGATCGCTTCCTTGATGCGGACGACGACGCCTTCGATTTCCTTGCGTTGCAGCTTCTCGGCTTCACGCGTGAGGTTGGCAATCTCTTTTTTCAGTTGGGCCAAAGTTTTCGACATCGGAGTTTCCATGAGTTGCGACAGGCGCCGCCTCCCGTGCCGGTTCTTGATGTGACCGACTTTCCTTCGTACGCCGAGACCGGACCGCACGCCGTGGGCTGAGCCCCGCAGCGTGCCGGCGCGACCATAGCACAGCGTCCAGGGGGCGTGATGGAGTTGGCGCCGCCGCGTCGGCAACTGCCCCAGCTAAGGCGGGCCTAAGTCTGGCTCGCGAGCATCGCGGCCCATGTCTCCCGTCCTTTCTGACACGCCGGCCCGGCCTGCGGACCTGCTGCGCGCCGACCTGCGGGTCGTGCTGCTGTCGCTGGCCGTGCTGCTCGCGTGGGACCTGAGCGGCCTCGACTTCACGCTCACCGCCTGGTTCGGCAACGCCCACGGCTTCGCGTGGCGCGACCGCTGGCTCACCGCCACGCTGCTCCACGATGCCGCGCGCTACCCGGCCTGGGCGCTGTTCGGCGTGCTGCTGGTCGGCATCTGGAAGCCGCTGCCGTTCGCCCGCGCGCTGAGCCGGCGCGAGCGGGTCTGGTGGGTGTCGACCACGCTGGCCTGCGTGGTGCTGATCCCGCTGCTGAAGCGCAACAGCGCCACCAGCTGCCCGTGGGACCTGGCCCGCTTCGGCGGCGACGTGCTCGACTACGTGCCGCACTGGCAATTCTGGAAGCGCGACGGCGGCCCCGGCCGCTGCTTTCCGTCGGGCCATGCGTCGACCGCCTTCTCGTTCCTGGCCGGCTGGTTCGCGCTGCGCCGGGCGTCGCCGGTCGCGGCGCGCCGCTGGCTCGCGGTCACGCTGGCCTGCGGCGGCCTCTTCGCCTGGGTGCAGGTGATGCGCGGCGCGCACTACCTGAGCCACTCGCTGTGGACCGCGTGGGCCTGCTGGACGGTCTGCGTGCTGGCCGTTCACGCCGCGCGGCTGCGGCGTGCGGTGCCGGCGGCGGCCGGACTGGGTGCGGCCAAGGGTTAACCTCGGGGCATTGCGGACGGGCTGGCCGTCCCCAGATGCCTTGATGGAACACCCGCCATGATCGAACACATCCAATCCAACCTGCGCGAAGCCCAGCGCGCGCTCGACGCGCTGCTGTCCGACGGCCCGGCACTCGCGAGCGTCGAGCAGGCCGCCGCGCTGCTGATCCAGGTCTTCGAGCGCAAGGGCCGCGTCTACTCATGCGGCAACGGCGGCTCGATGTGCGATGCGATGCACTTCGCCGAAGAGCTGACCGGCCGCTACCGCGACGACCGCCCGCCGCTCGGCGCGGCCGCCATCAGCGACGCCAGCCACATGAGCTGCGTCGGCAACGACCTCGGCTACGAGCAGGTGTTCTCGCGCTATGTCGAGGCGCACGGCCGGCCGGGCGACTGCCTGCTGGCGATCAGCACCAGCGGTACCAGCAAGAACATCCTGCGCGCCGCCCGCGCCGCGAAGGACAACGGCCTGTCGGTGATCGCGCTGACCGGCAAGCGCAACCCTGCGTTCGAGGCGCTCGCCGACGTCTACGTCTGCACGCCCGGCGGCCGCTATGCCGACCGCGTTCAGGAACTGCACATCAAGGTGCTGCACATCCTGATCGAACTGATCGAACGCCGTTTCTTCCCCGAGAACTACGCGGCCTGAGGACCGCCCGGAGCCCTGCATGCAACTCGTCTGCCCCGCCTGCCTGACCCGCAACCGCGTGCCCGATGCGCGGCTGGCCGATGACCCGTTGTGCGGCCAGTGCGGCGCGAAGCTGCTGCCGGCGCACCCGATCGACGTCGACGACGCGAGCCTGGAGCGCCATGTGGCCGGCAACGAGATGCCACTGCTGGTGGATTGCTGGGCCGCGTGGTGCGGGCCCTGCCGTTCGATGGCGCCGCAGTTCGAAGCGGCCTCGCGGCAACTGCCCGGGGTGCGCTTCGCAAAGCTCGACACCGAGGCGGCCCAGCGCAGCGCGGCAGCCTACGGCATCCGCAGCATCCCCACGCTGCTGCTGTTCCGCGGCGGCAAGGAGATCGCACGGCGCAGCGGGGCCTTGCCGGCGCAGGAGATCGTCTCTTGGGTGCGCTCGCAGGGCGCTTAGGCTGAGCCGCCCGCGGCGGCCCGCTCGCGGTTTTTTCGAAGGTCGATCTCAGCATCCCGCTGATGGCCGCTCACGCCGGGCGTGGCTATCGTGCCGGCATGCCTCTCGCCTTCTACGACCTTCCGAACTGGCTCTTCGGCCTGTTGATCAGCGGCGGCTGGGTGCTGGTCGGGCTCGGCGGCTACCTGGTCTTCCAGCGCGTCTGCCGCGTCACGTTCGCGGAAGGAGACCGCAACCTCGCGATCGCGCTGCTCGGCGTGATCGCCACCATCAACTCGCTGCTGCTGGCGTTCTCGGCGATCTCGGTCTGGGAGTCGTTCGGCTCGGCCGAGAAGGCGGTGCGCAACGAGGCGGTCATCATGACGGCGCTGGGCCGCGACCTGATGGTGTTCGACACCGTGCAGTCGCGCCATGCACGGGACCTGCTTCAGAAGTACGGCACGGCGGTGGTCGACCAGGAGTGGTCGGCGATGCGCCGGGGCGAACTGCCCGAACAGGCGCGGGACTTGCTCGACGACATGTTCCGCGCGGTCGGGCGCATCGATCCGCTCGGCGCGCGCGAAGCGGCGTTGATGCCGGAGATCTGGGCCCGCACCAACGAGCTGGTCAAGGCCCGCCGGGAACGCACGCAGGCGAGCGAAGCGCAGGTGCCGGGCACGCTGTGGAGCGTGGTCGTGCTGGCCACGATGCTCACGCTCGTGACCACCTACGTGCTGCCGCGCTCGGCCTTCAATCTGGTTGCGGTGGGCCTGCTCTCGGGCGTGTTCGGGCTGGTGTTCTTCTTCATCGCCGCGATGGACCGGCCGTTCGCCGGCGCCGAAAGCATCGGCCCGGAGCCGATCCAGCGGACCGTGCAGACGATGGCGCGGTGGTCCGCGCAGGCGGCCGAGCCATCGGCCGCGAAGACCGCGGCGCGCTGAGGCCGGCGCCCGCGCAGCTTCTGTCACTTTGGTGCAATTCGCGGCACCCGCGCCGCCGGATCGATGTCGCCCCATGTGCTGCGGCTTGCATCTTGTTGCACCGCGTCTCGTGGCGCCAACGGCAGTCATGGTGCGCACAGTTTCTTCAATGTTCCGTCAAGTCTTCCGTCATCGCGCCTCCCAGAATCGCGCCGGACTTCAAGAGCAACGCGACGGGACCTGGACGATGAGCACGCAACGACACCCCCTCTCACGAACCGGCGCAGCGAGCGCCCTGCTGTGCACGATGCTGCTGTCGGCCTGCGGTGGCAGCAGCGACTCGGCCAGCACTGGGGCACCGGCCCCCAGTTCAGCGGCTCCTGCACCTGCACCTGCACCTGCACCTGCACCTGCACCTGCACCTGCACCTGCGCCTGCGCCTGCGCCTGCGCCTGCGCCTGCGCCTGCGCCTGCGCCTGCGCCTGCGCCTGCGCCTGCGCCTGCGCCTGCGCCTGCGCCTGCACCCGCACCCGCACCCGCACCCGCGCCTGCGCCTGCGCCTGCGCCCGCGCCTGCGCCCGCTCCGGCACCGGCACCCACGCCGGCTGCCGACGACAACACCCGGGACGTGGCACCGGCCACTGGCTGGGCAAGCGAAGCGGGTGGCACCAGCGGCGGCTCGGCGGCTGTGTCCACGGCGGTCTACAAGGTGACGACGGCCACCGAGCTGCTGGCCGCGTTGAAGGCCGGCGGCAGCGCGCCGACGATCGTCAAGGTGATCGGCACCATCGACATGGCTGCGGCCGACAACGGCGGCGCCTTCAAGAGCACCAGCGACCAGAAGGCCCGCGCCCGGCTCTCGCTGAAGGCCAATACCACGCTGATCGGCACCGGCAGCAATGCCGGCCTCGTCAACGCGTACATCCAGGTCAGCGGGGTCCAGAACGTCATCATCCGCAACCTGCACATCGTGAACCCCTGCGACGTCGGCCCCGTCTGGGACCCGAACGACGGCGACGCCGGCAACTGGAATTCGGAATACGACGGCATCACGGTCGATGGCTCGAACCATGTCTGGATCGACCACAACACCTTCACCGACGCACCGCAGACCGATGACCTGTCACCGGTCGAGAACGGCAAGATCAAGCAGTGCCACGACGGCGCCCTCGACGTGAAGAACGGCTCCGACTACGTGACGGTGTCGAACAACATCTTCGACCAGCACGACAAGAACAACCTGATCGGCTCGTCGGACAGCGCGACCAGCGACGACACCCACCTGACCGTCACCTTCCACGGCAACCTGTTCAGCCAGGTGACCGAGCGCGCCCCGCGCGTGCGCTTCGGCAGCGTGCACGTCTACAACAACTACTACGAAGGCAGCAAGTCGCACCCGGTGTACGCCCACCAGTACAGCATCGGCGTGGCCTACAAGGCGAAGATCATTTCCGAGAACAACGCCTTCGACATCCAGGGCGCGAGCGGTTGCGGCAGCGTGCTGAAGAACCCCGGCTCGTCGAGCAAGACCGGCGCGATCAAGGAAAGCGGTTCGCTGCTGAACGGGGCTGCGCTCGACCTGTCCGCCTGCAGCTTCAGCAACGCGGTCGGCTGGACCGTGCCCTACGCCTACGGCAAGGCCTTGCTGCCGGCCGCGAGCGTGAAGGCGGCCGTCAAGGCGTCGGCGGGGTCGGGCAAGCTGGTTGCGGCGCCGTAGCTCGAGACGGTCAGGTCTTCGGGGCGGACCGGCGTCGCGCGGACCGGATTCAGGGCTGCGTGGCGAGCAACGCTTCGACCGCCTTCGGCACGTGCTCGTCGATGAGTTCCTTCAGCGCATCGATCTTGCCTTTCGACGTCAGCGCATCCCAGGCGTCCGGCGACTGTGCGACACCCACCGACGCCGCCGATTGATTCACCTTGATGCGGGCTTCGCTCACCACCTGCAGCGACGCGAGGTCGATCAACGAGACCTTCGCGAAGACGTACGGCGCAAAGAACCCGCGGCCGGTTTCTCCGGTGGTGAACCGGATCATCTCGACGGCGCGGTCGATGTAGAAACCCAGGCCCTGCAGTTGGCCGCTGCCCAGGCTCTCGTGCTCGCCTGCCTGCAGCTGTGCGGTCGAGAGCAGCTTGGTGATCAGCACCAGGTGCGTGGCGCCGTCCTTGCGCATCGCCGCCACGACGGCCGGCGAGAACTTCAGCCGGCCGCCTTCGACGAAGCGGTCCTGCTGTTCGAACATCGCTGGCGACGACAGATCGTACAAAGTCACACGCGCGCCGGCGTCGAGGCGCTTCAGCGCCGCTTCGACCTGCGTCATGGCTTCGGCATCGAACACGCCACCGCCCACCGGCAGCGCCTGCGTGCGATTGCGCTCGATCGTCGTGCCGGTGCTCGCCTCGTGCGTCACCACCGAGAGCTTGTCGCCGATCAGCGAGACCACCGCATACCCGGGGCGCGGTACGTCGGCCGCCCAGGTGACGGCGCTTGCTGCCAGCAGCAATGCGCCGATCCATCCACGAAACACAAAACCACTCGTCTTCACTCTCATCAAAGGACTCCTTCTATTGATTCCATTTGCGGCCACGCAAGGGCCTCAATTCAAGCTGTCGGCATACGTCGCGACGGCGGCAAAGCTCTCATTGGAATTGTCTGAACCTGCATCCAGGTAGCGAGTGCGCTGACGGTAGGGATACCGTCCGTCTATCAGCGTGTCGCTCGCAAGCATTGCCTACGGCAGCAATGCCAATAGCTGCACTGCCTGCATGCCGAATTCTCTTATTTGATCCTCCAGCATTCGAAACAGCGACTCATCGGGAAGGTGGTGGCTCGCACTGTTTGCCCCAACTAATCGGAACTTGATCCGACAAGAACTGTTGCCATCTCATTTCCGAAGAAGGCGTATGCGAAGTCCCAAAAGACTGGATATGCTGGATGCCCTGCAGCAAACCAAAAGCGCTTGATAGTCTTCGCTTGGCTAGTCAACTGCGAGATATCACCTTCCAACTCCGTTAGCAACTCGGAAAGCTCCTTTGACCCAAGCACCGGTTCGGCCGGGCCGGCTCCCGGGTCACCAGCGTACCGTAGGAGTCCATCCATTTCGGCGATGAGATTCGCGGCGGTGATCTCCTCGGCGCCGCCAATCTCCGCATCTGCGCGCATGGCCTCACGAATGCAGGCTTCAAGATCGTCGGCGCCACTTGCCGTCGATAGCTGATAGAGCCGAAGGAAGACGGTGTAGTTGGT
Source organism: Rhizobacter sp. SG703 (assembly GCF_012275445.1). Taxonomy (GTDB): domain Bacteria; phylum Pseudomonadota; class Gammaproteobacteria; order Burkholderiales; family Burkholderiaceae_C; genus Rhizobacter. The sequence continues at coordinate 95,491 of NZ_JAAZQK010000011.1, forward strand.
TGCATCACGGTTGAGCAACCCGGCAATTCGGTCCAGCAAACCTTGAGTGAGTGTCATGGATTTCTCGGCGTATTGGTGGGGAAGCCGGTGACTATGCGGCCGCCTCGGTTGTCCGGCTCGACGATCAGAAACGGCCGGCAATCGCCTCAAGCCACATCGCCCCGAGTCGGGCTGCCACACCCTTTGCCTCGTCACATCCTTGGCCGACGATGTGATGCTGGACGCGGTCCGCGTCGCCGTCAATGAGTGGAACGACCACCGCGCGAAGCTCAAGTCGAAGCTTCTCCATGCATGGCTTTCAGTGTGTGATTTTTCCTGTCCAGGAGACATTGGCATGCCCACCGGTTCCGTCGTTCAACTGCACATCCCACTCGAAAGTTTCTCCCGCAGTGCGCGATGGACCCTTCACCCACTCGCGACCCAAAGTGTCGGCAATTGCAGCCAGAAGACCGCGTGAGCTATGCAAGCCTACAGCAGCGAGGCTTTGGAGTGCGGACCATCGCGCGGACGCTCGACCTCAAGACCTGCCGTGCAATCACCTCTTGCTTGGCACTACAGCGCGAACAGCCTTCAGAAGCTCATCCACACCAGCGACCGCGTCATCATAGCCAACGCAACAGCACAGCCTGCTTTCGCCGGGCACTGCAGCGTTCGCCATGAACCAAGCAACGTCATCAGCTGGCTCCCCTTTGTGGGACGCCGTGACAGCGGCCAAGGAATCGCCACCTCGATCTTCGAGCACTTCATCCAACGCGTCGTGTAGCTCCTCAGCTGCCGCGCCCCAAGTCATGAAGTAGCGGCATCCGGCAGGAACCAGGCGATCAACTAGCGCCGAGAGATCGAGCGACGGACCGAATGGTGGGGTTCGCCTTACGCCTTTTTTTCTTCCCGAGTCAGCTCTCGCTCGTTCGAGTTCTCATCATCAGGCGGCGGCGAAGCACCACCCGCTGCAGTGTTTGCCCCACCCGCATCCGCCTCCAGACTCGAAGGCGCCGAACTCTCCCCCGCCGCGTTGATTTCCTGAACGATGGCGATCAACACGCCGCTGACAAGGATAGCCGCGCCCGCTGCATCATTGCCTGGATTGCCTGCCCCTGCTGCTGCCACCATCGCACCGAGCCGGGCAGCCCGCACCGTCGCTGCGCCGACGTCGCTGCTCAACGGGGCTGCGCTCGATGTGTCCGCCTGAAGCTTCAGCAACGCGATCGGCTGGGCCGTGCCCTACACCTTATGTCAAGGCCGCCGGTGCTGATCACCGCTGTCCGTCGCAGCGGAACGCAATCACTCGACGCGGATGACTCTCTCTGCAAAGGCGCATCCCGATTGCAAGCGCGTCGGGATCATTGCCGGCACTCAAGACGACTGGATCGCCGTGGCCTGCCGTCACGACGTCGTGGGAGAACGCGGCCACCACAACCTCATGCCGGATGCTGTTGACGCCTGCCTCCGGCATGGGAGTGACGCTGCTGAAGAGATTGCCGACATTGGATCCGCCATGGCCGAGAGCGAGCCAGTCCCTGTCTGCGGAGACGGCAAACCAATCCTGCTCTCGGAGGACTCGAACGTCTGTTGCGCCAAGCGCCAGTGAATCGACGACCAACAGCTGCGCGAGCTTCACACCCAGATGAATATCGCCGGCCGGCAGGTACATGCCTGGGTTGAGCCGTATGTATTCAAGGACAGGCACGGAGAGGATTCGAATTGAGTCAGTCATGGCTTGATCTGCCCTTCTCGCCGAAGCGCCTCAAAAGCCGGAAACGCAGTAGCGGAACAAAGAACTCATTACCCGGCAGCCGACCTCCTGTTCCCTGCGGGATCGGTCGAACAATTGCTCCCAAGCCCAACAAATCGACAACAAACCGCACTGCTTTTGAACGCAGGCTGGTCAGTCGACCGCCCTCACTGCTGGCGCGGGTCGGTGAACCCGCAAGAAGGCGCGGATCGTAGGGAGAGTTCGTGGGAGCGTCAACATCTGCTTACGCGTCGCCCGCAAAGAGACGGCCCTTGCCGGCACCGACCGATGCACAATCGATTCACTGGTACTTAATTGGTTATGTTCGTGCCAGAGCTGTCAAAGCGCGGCCCCTGCGGGGTCACGACCAACATTTCAGGGCGAACTCCAATGGTCCATTCCCACCTCACGCAGGGCGTCACCGCACGCCGCACCCTTGCCGCATTGACGCTGGCCGTGGCGGCCGTCGCGGCGCATGCCGCCTATCCCGCCTGGAAGGCCGACACCTTCTACCCGGCCGGCACCATCGTGTCGTACGCCGGGCACGACTACAAGGCCTGGGTCGCGCAGACCGACTACACCGGCACCGGCTGGAACCCGACGACGGCGAGCCTGTGGCAGGACCTCGGACCGAGCAGCGGCACGCCGCCCGCGCCGGCACCCGCACCGGCGCCGACCCCTGTGCCCGCGCCGGCACCAGCCCCTGCACCCACACCCTCACCGGCGCCCTCACCCGCTCCCGCGCCAGCCCCATCGCCGTCGCCGGCACCAGCTCCTGCCCCGGCTCCCGCGCCTGCACCAGCACCGGCCCCCGTCGGCGCACCCGCCAAGCCCACGCTGCAGATCCAGAACTACGACCACGCCGGCAACTTCCCGATTGTCTGGAACAAGTGGTGGGGCATCAGCGGCACCGCGTGGGAGCTGTATGAAGACGGCGTCAAGGTGCAGTCCGGCACGCTGGCCGACGTCGGCAACGCCGCGCAGACCGCGACGATCCAGATCACCGGCAAGAAGCTCGGCCTCTACACCTACCAGCTGAAGCTGATCAACGCCGCCGGCGCCACGCTCAGCGATGCATCGTCGACCACCGTCGGCAACGCGTCGCTGATCGGCATCAAGCAGTGGGACATCGGCGGCCAGTCGCTGCAGAGCACGCTCGCGACCGGCTCGGTCACGCTCGACCTCAGCGTCGCCGGTGTCGCCTACCCGACGTTCACCGTCGCGTCCAACAACCCGAAGGTCGCGACCGTCTCGGTCAGCGGCAGCAAGCTCACCGTCACCGCGCTCGGCGCCGGCCGCGCCGGCATCCGCATCCTCGACAACAACGGCAACGGCCGCTGGGTCGGCGTGCGCGTGAAGAAGCCCGACGGCAGCCTGCCGGGCCTGCCGTCGCACGTGTCGATCGGCTCCGTCTCGGACGACAGCGGCAGCGCGCTCGCGAACTGGCAGAACTTCGGCACCGGCGACCTCAACACCCGCGCCGACCTGCGCTACATCTACCTGAACGGCGGCGCCTCGGTGCCCGGCAACACCAGTTGGTGCACCTGGACCACGGTGCCGTGCTTCCGCGCCACCAGCTTCATCCGCGAGTCGAAGAAGCTCGGCATGGTGCCGGTCTTCGTGTTCTACAACATCGCCGACGGCGGCGAGAGCTACCCGACCGACCTGGCCCACATCCAGGACGCGACCTACATGGCCGCCTACTTCAAGGACTGGGTCAGGACCATCGACATCGCGAACACCGAGGCCGGCGACGACCCGGTGGGCTACGTGATCGAGCCGGACTTCATCGGCTACATGATGCAGAACTCCGGCCTGCAGCCTTCGCAGATCACCGCGCGCGTCGACCAGGCCTACGCCGCCGGCGTGCTGACCGCGAGCGACCCGCAGTTCCCGAACACGCTCGAGGGCCTGGTCAAGGCGGTCAACTACATCGTGCAGAAGCGCAGCCGCAACGCGTGGTACGGCTGGCAGATCAACATCTGGAGCGATGCGCAGAGCGGTGCCTCGACCAACGGCCTGATGCACATCACCGACACCGCCGAGAAGGGCTGGAGCGCCGGCCGGCCGTACATCGCCGCCAGCGCGCAACGCGTCGCGAACTACTACAACGCCGCCGGCATCACCAGCTACGGCGCGAGCTTCATCTCGTTCGACAAGTACGGCTACGACGGCGGCGCGGCCGGCAACGCGAAGTGGCAGTTCAACGCCGACCACTGGAGCAACTACCTGTACTACGTGCAGACGCTGAATGCCGCGCTGAAGAAGCCGGTGGTGCTGTGGCAGCTGCCGGCCGGCCATGTGAACGGCTCGGTGGGCAACAACCCGGCCACCGGGGCACCGTTCGCGACGCTGACCAACGCCAGCAGCCGGCACTACGAGGACACCGCGCCGACGTATTTCTTCGGCGACACCTTCACCGCGACACCGAGCGTCTTCGCCGCGAGCTACTACCAGACCAACGCCGCCGGCGACCCGAAGGTGACGTCCAACGGCGCGCAGATCACCTGGGGCAGCCACCTGCAGGAGGCGAAGAATGCCGGCGTGGTGTCGCTGATGTTCGGCGCCGGCGTCGGCGATTCGACCGACAACATCGGCCTCGGCAACCTGCCGCTGACCGATGACCGCTGGTGGCTCGTCAAGGCGAACCGGTACCTGCAGGGCGCGCCCGTGCCGCTGCCCTGAAGGCGACGAGGGCCAGCAACAGCGCCGCGGCCGCCACCGCGAACGCGGCGCTGAGCCAGGGCACGGCGCCGGCATCGTCGCCTTCGACGATGAACGACGCCATCAGCGGCCCGAACGCGCTGCCCAACAGCTGCGCGGCCGGCACCAGCCCGGCCAGCCGGCCGCTGGGGTCGACCCCGAAGGCCAGGCCGATGTGGAACGGCAGCATGAACATCCACACGAAGCCGAACAGCGCGCAGCCGATCGCGAAATCGAACGAGCGCCCGGCCGGCAGCGCGTGCAGCACGAGCATCACCCCGACCAGCACCGCCGAGCAGGCGACCAGCGTCGCCCGCGCCGGCAAGCGTCCGACCGCGAACGCGGCGATGCTGCCGCCGATGACCTGCATCACCAGCACGCCGGCGATCAGCGTCTGCGCAGCCTTGGCATCGAAGCCCGCGGCTTTGCCCAGCGGCTCCAGGTAGGCCCAGAACGCGCCCAGCGTGGCCAGTTGCAGGAAGGCCACCGCCAGCGGTAGCCCCGTCGGCAGCGACCAGCGGAAGCCCGACACCGCCGGTGCCGCCAGCGGCGCGAGCCGCGCCGGCTGCCGGAAGGCCAGCATGCAGGGCAGCAGCGTCAACCCCGCGAGCACCGCGAAGCCGCCCTGCCACCCCGCGCGCGGAATCACCGCGTGGGCCAGCACCGCGCCGAGCGCCGCCTGCGCGATCGTCTGCACGACGAAGAAGATGCCGCCGAGGCGCGCCGGGTTGGCGTGGCGCACGATGACGCCGGTGGTGCCCCAGACCAGCACGCCCTCGGCCAGGCCGGCGGCGGCGCGCACCGCCGTCATCGCCGCATCGCCCGAGGCGCGCATCGTCAGCAGGTCGAGGCACGCCGCCAGCAGCGCGGCGACCAGCGTGATGCGGCGCAGCTGCGCGCCCGGCAGCAGCGCATCGCCGAGCGCGACCCCGAGGCCGAGCGCGACGATCTCGGCCATCGCGACGATGCCGACGCCCTCCAGGCTCACCTGTTTCGCATCGACCAGCTCACCGAGCAGGATCGGCTGCACGCCGATCATCAGCACGGCGATCGTGCCCACCGCCAGCGCCGCGGCGACCGGGAGGGTGGGCATCGGCGGGGCGTCGTTCGCGGTCATCCGTGGCTCTCCTGTCGGGGTGTCCGGCTCAGTATCCCTTGCTCTCTTCGGGCAACAGGCCTTGCGCGAAGCGGGCTTCGGCCCGCGCTGCATCCTTGCGCATCCGGCCGTTGGCGATCCACCGCACCCACCACGGCAACGCGTGCACGCGGCCGCCGGCGGCCACCGCCAACACATGCGCCTTGACGCATTTCTCGAACAGCTCGGCGTTCAGCGCCAGCCGGGTCGCGGTCGTGCCCAGGCACAGCGGCCGGCGCTGCAGCAGCAGCACGTTGCCGCCGGATCGCAGCGACCGGGTCAACGCTTCGGGCGGATGGGTCGACGCCGCCGGGGCCATCGGACCGAGGTGGCGGGCCTGTTCGTCGAACAGCTGCGGCATCGTGCCGCCGAAGTCGGCGAGCGCGATGCCGAACGACCCGCCACCCCAACCGATGGCCCCCACGTCAGGGCGTGCGCGGTAGACCGCGGCATGGGCGCCCTCTTCCCCTCCTGCGTTGTCTTGCTGCTGCAGCGACACCCGCCGCGGCGCCGCCTCGTGCGCGCCGCCGAACCACATCGCCGCGGCACCGGGCACGCGCAGCGACAGGCTCGCGCCGGTGCCGCCGAGCAGGTGCTTCAGTTGCAGCCGCTCGCGCAGTTGCAGCCATTGCGTGCGCAGGATCTCGTCGATGTCCATCGCGTCAGACGAGCTTGAAGACGTCTTCGAAGCGGTTCAGCGCATCGTCGATCACCTCGTCGGTGTCGGCCAGGCTGGTGTACAGGCGGCTGCCGGCCAGCGTGATCAGGCCGTGCGCGGTGTAGGCCGCGCCCATCTCTTCCATCATGTGCTTGCGCGCCTTGGCCTCGTCCTTCGCGCGGTACAGCTTGTAGAGGCTGCTGGTGTCCATCAGCAGCACGCCCGAGGTCTGCAGGTGCACGATCGAGCCGATGTTGTAGACGACGTATGGCAGGCCGCGCGCCGCGATCAGGCCCTCGAGCCCGCGCCGCAGCCGGTCGCCGGCCCGCCCCGCCACGCCTGCCGCATCGACGCGCTCGGCCTCCTGCAACGCATGGAAGCCGGCGACGCACGACAGCGGATTCGCCGACAGCGTGCCGCCGACGAAGGCGCGCCGCGCGGTGGTGCCGATGCCGCCGACCAGCAGCATCATCACGTCGCGCCGGCCGCCGATCGCGCCGGCCATCGGGTAGCCGCCGGCCAGGCACTTTCCGAGCACCGTCAGGTCGGGCTTCACGCCGAAGTAGCCTTGCGCGCCGCCCATGCCGAGGCGGAACCCGGTGACCACCTCGTCGAAGATCATCAGCGCGCCGAACTCGTCGCACAGCGCGCGCACCTGGCGGTTGTAGTCGGGGTGCACCGGGCGGGTGCCGCTCTCCGGGCCGAGCGGCTCCAGCAGCACGGCCGCGGTGCCGCCTCGCAAACGGTTGAGCTGCAGCCGGCGCCGCAGCGCGTCGAGGTCGTTCGGATGGCACTCCTGCGTGTGCGCCGTCGCGCCGCGCGGGATGCCGACGGCTTCCATGCGGCCGGTGCCGGGCAGCCGCATGCCGTAGACCAGCTGGTCGCTCCAGCCGTGGTACGCGCCGCCGATCTTGATGACCTGTTTGCGCCGCGTCCAGGCCCGCGCGAGACGCACCGCGCCCATCACCGCCTCGGTGCCGGAGCCGAGCAGCCGCAGCATCTCGATGCCCGGCATCGCGCGGCACACCAGCTCGGCGAGCTTCACCTCGTACTCGTGCAGCAGCCCGGTGACCGGACCGCACTCGTCGAGCACGCGGTCGACGGCCTCGCGCACCACCGGGTGGTTCGAGCCGAGCAACGTCGGTCCGCCGGCCTGCAGGAAATCGATGTAGCGGTTGCCGTCGACATCGGTCAGGTGCGCACCCTGCGCCTTCGCCGCCGCGATCGGGAACGGATGGTTGAAGGCCAGGTTGTGCTGCACGCCGCCGGGGATCACCGCCTGCGCCCGCTCGGCCAGGCGGCGCGAACCGGCGCAGCGCTCGTCGAAGTGGCGCAGCACGCCTGCCATCGCATCGCGGCGGATCGGGCGCATTGGCTGCTTCACGAGTTCGTCGAAGCGGCGGTAGAGCGAATCGACGTCGGGCCAGGCCGAGATGGCGCTGGCGGGGGCCGATGCGGCGGCGGAGTGGATCGGTGCGAGGTCGCTCATGGCGTGGGTCTGTCCGGGGTTGCAGGATTCGTGCTCGCGAGATGGATGGCATCGGCCAGCACGGCGTCGAGCCGCGCGAAGACCTCGCGCCGCGCCGGTTCGCGGGCCGCGCGCGCCGCGATGCGCTGCCGCAGGTGCATGCAGGCCAGCGTCTCCAGGTCTTCGACGGCCTGCACCGCCGCGGCGGCATTCGGGCCGCAGCACAGCACGCCGTGGTTCAGCATCAGCCAGGCGTGGGTGTCGTCGCGCAAGCGGCGCGCGAGCCGCGCCGCGAGCCAGGCGGTGCCCGACGGCGCGTAGCCGACGACCGGCACGCGGCGGCCGAGCGAATGCCGCCACGGACCGTCCGGCACCTCGAGCGGCTGCCCGAGCAGCGCACAGGCGCTGGCGATCGGCTGGTGCGTGTGGATGCTGCAGTGCACGCCTGGTCGCGCGCGCAGCACGCGCGCATGCAGCCCGGTCTCGACCGACGGCGGTTTCGTGCCTTCGAGCATCGCGAGATCGGCCAGTCGCAGCACGCACACATCGGCGGCCGTCATCGTCAGGTAGTCGGTGGCCGATGGCGTCACCGCGATGCGTCCGGCATCGATGCGCAGCGCGATGTTGCCGCCGGTGCCGGCCAGGTGGCCGCGCCGCGACAGCGCGACGCACAGGTCGACGACGAGCTGCCGCTCGGCCACGGTGCCGCTCATGCGGCGGCTCCCTGCGGCGCGTTCAGCCGGTGGTACAGCGGCGCGAGGCGCTTGTGCACCTCCTTGAAGGTCTCGAACTTGTCGCCGTACAGCCGGCGCAGCGCGCTCGCCGGCTCGTAGGTGCGGCGCGTGCGGCGCAGCGCCGCCAGGTCGCTGAACTCCAGCGCGCCGATGCCGACCCACGCGATGCTCGCGGCGCCGATCGCATTGGCCTGGATCGCACCGTCGAGCTGGCGGATCGGCTGGCCGGTGACGTCGGCGATGATCTGGCACCACACGTCCGATTGCGCGCCGCCGCCGACCGCGGTGACGGTGCCCACGTCCCGCCCCAGCAGCCGCGCGAACGGCTCCAGCATCCAGCGGGTGTTCAGCGCGACGCCTTCGAGGAAGGCCCGGAAGATGTCCTCGCGCGAATGCTCCAGCGACAGGTTCAGCAGCCCGGCGCGCAGCCGCGGGTCGTCGACCGGCGTGCGCTCGCCGTGCAGCCACGGCGTGTACAGCAGCCCGCGGGCGCCCGGCGGCACGCGCGCGGCGATGCGGTTCAGCAGCTCGTAGACGGCGGGGTGTTCATCGTCGCTCGCCAGCTCGTCCGGGTGGTACAGGATGCGGTCGCGCAGGAACGACAGGTTCGCGCCGGCGGTCGACTGCAGCGCCATCGCGAGGTAGCGGCCGTCGACCGCGCACGGCACCGCGGCGATCTTGTGGCGCACGTCGGTCTTCATCGCCGGCACGTGCGCGCCCAGCCACGACGAGGTGCCGAGGTACAGGTGGGTCTGGTAGTCGCCGACCGCCGCGCCGACCGCCACCGCCGAGGTGTCGATCGCGCCGCCGACCACCACCGTGGCCGGGTCCAGCCCGAGCGCCAGCGCGACGCCGGGCAGCAACGGGCCCAGCACCTCGGTCGAGCGGACGATCTCGGGCAGCTTGTCGGCGTCGACGCCCAGCAGGCGCAGCAGGCCGGCGTCGTAGCGCACCCGGTGCGAGTCGCGGTTGTCGGTGACCCAGCTGGTCAGCGCCGAGTCCTGCGTCGCGCAGAAGCGGCCGGTCAGGCGCAGGTTCAGGTAGTCGGGCACGTTCAGGAACTTGTGCGTGCGCGCGCAGCGCTCGGGATCGTGCGCCTGCAGCCACGCGATGTGCCCGGCCGAATCGCGGCCCGACAGCGACGGCGCGCCGCCGCTCAGCCGCAGCCAGCGCCACAGCTTCAGCGGGCCGTAGCCTTCGATGTTGAGCCCGCGGCCGCGCGCCCGGCGCGCGATGGCATCGGCGCCGCGCGCATCGAGCCAGGTCATCGCGCGGCCGATCGGCTGGCCGGCGCTGTCGACGCACACCGTGCCCTCGGTCTGCGCCGAGCAGCACACCGCGGCCACGCGGCGGCGCAGGCGCTCGTCGGCCAGCAGCTCGCCGGCCGCGCCGATGAAGGCCGTCCACCAGTCGTGCGGATCCTGCTCGGCCGCGGCGCCCTGCACATGCAGCGGCACCGCGCGGAAGGCCCAGGCCTGCACCGTGCCGTCGATCGCCACCAGCGCGCATTTGCAGCCGGAGGTGCCGAGGTCGACCGCGAGCACCAGCCGTTCGTCGGAAGTCATCTCGGGCTCGTGCTCAGAACTTGCGCGAGACCGTCACGAAGAACTTGTTGTTGTCGGTGGCCTTCAGCTCGTCGCCGTCTTGGGCGAGGTACAGCTCGCGCACCCGGGTGTGCGTGGTGACCCAGTCGGCGCTCCATTCGAAGCCCCAGCGCTTGTGCGTGATGCCGACGCGGTAGTCCGAGAAGTTCGCCTCCTTGAAGTTGGCGATCTTCTGGTAGCCGGCATGCAGGTTCAGCGTGGTGGCCGGGTCGAGCGAGTGCTTGTAGTCGAGGTCGTAGAGCCAGCTGCCGCGCGAATCGTGGTCGCCGCGCGCGTAGCACTCGAGTCCGGCGGTCGGGTCGGGCATCAGCGACAGCATCGTGCCGCAGACGCCGCCGGTGTCGGCGCCGCGGTAGGTCTTCGAGATCACGTTCAGCACGCGGCCTTCGATCGCGCCCCAGCCCACTTCGAGCACCGCGAACTGCGAGTTGTAGTTGGTGCTGCGAAAGTCGGTCGGCACGAAGTTGACGAAGTCGAAACCGTGCGGCGCATCGAACTTGGCGCCGGGGAACAGCTCGGCCGCGAGGCCGAGGCCGAAGTGCCAGCCCTCCGGATCGCCGGCGCGGTAGCCGGCGCCGAGCGTCAGCCCGAAGCCGTCGCCCTCGAGGAACTGCTTCTTGCTGACCGACGACACTTCGACCAGCCCGATCGCGCCGCTTTCGTGCGCGGCCTGCACGCTGAGCTTGATGCCCGGGCCGTTCAGCGAATCCGAGATGCCGCGGGTGCGCTGGTCGGAGGTGACGCGCACCTCGGTGTCGACGGCGTAGCTGGCCGTCTGGCTCTCGGCCGCGAACGACGGCACGGTGATCGCGAGCAGCATCAGGCCGATGGGCACCAGGGGCCGGCTGGACAAGGTCGGTTGCATGGGCGTCTCCAGGGGTGGGGTTGAATCAGGGGGGACGGATCAGAGCTTGCAGACCGGCGTGTCGGGCAGCGCCGGCACGCGCTTGAGTTGCTCGGTCTGGCCGAGCACTTCGACGCCGACGAAGGCGCGGATGTGGAGGTCGCCGCCCTTCACGCGCAGCACGCCCTTGTATTTCTTCTTGTCGCGCGGGTCGTAGACCCAGCCGTCGCGCCAGGCGTCGGCGTCGTAGCGCTCGAGCTGGGCGATCAGCACGCCGCAGGTGTCGGCGGGCGTGCCGGCGTCCTTGTCCCAGACGATGCGGCCGCACAGCGCGGAGGGCCTGTCGGAACAAGGCTTGAACTCGATCACCGCGTCTTTCTCGGCGGTCTGCCACAGGCCCTTCGCGTCGTCCGGGCCGGCGGCCGTGGCGCTCAACGCCACCAGGCCCAAGACCATGCCCACGCAAGACATCAACTTCATGCCGCGATCTCCTGATCAGTAGTCATGACTAGTTTATAGTGATGACTATCGTTTTGTCATCGCCTGGAACGACCTCCGATCACCGGACAATCCCTGAGTCACCTGCCCACCACGATGCCGACCCCCCGGAAGAACCAGCCCGCGCTGGCGACCAAGAAGCAGCCGGCGCAGCAGCGCGCGACCGACACCTACGAGCGGATCCTCGAAGTGACGGCGCAGACGCTGGCCGATGTAGGAATCGAGCGGCTGTCGACGAACCTGGTGTGCGAGCGCGCCGGGCTGACGCCGCCGGCGCTGTACCGCTACTTCCCGAACAAGTACGCGCTGCTGAGCGAGCTGGGGCAGCGGCTGATGCAGGCGCAGAACGAGCGCATCGGCGACTGGATTTCGCCGGAGGTGCTCGGGGGTTCGGCCGAGGGGCTGGAGCGTGCGCTGGAGGGGCTGATCCTCGCGACACATGAAGCGACCGCGCAGACCGAAGGCGGCGTGTGGATCATGCGGGCGCTGCGGGCGGTGCCGGCCTTGCAGGAGGTGCGGCTTGCGTCACACGCCGCGGTGACCCGCGAGCAGGCGCAGATGCTGGCGAGTGCGCTGCCGGGGGCGGATGCGGCGCAGCTGCAGCTCGTCAGCCGGATCGTCGTGGAGCTGATCTATGCGACGGTGGAGATGCTGTTCGACGAGCCGCTCGACGCCACCGCCGTGGCGCGCACGGTGGCGGGGATGATCGCCAGTCACCTGGGTCGCGTGAAGCCGGCGGAATTGCCCGGCGCAACGCCCACGCGCCGACGCAGGCGCTGAACCACCGGCCCTACAAGGCCACAGCCCCGCCCGACAAGGCCAGCAGACGCGTGGCGGTGGCCTGGTCCTGTGCCGTGCCGTGCACGACCAGCAGGTACTTGTCGGCCTTGAGCGCCGCATCGTACTTGAGCGCCTTCTCGCGCGGCATGCCGACTTGCGCCAACGCCACGGCGACCGCGGACACCCCGACCACGGCCGCGCCGTCGAGCGCAGCGACCAGCGCTGCCACCATCGGGCCGGCCAACGCGACCACGCCCACCCCCGGCAGGAAAAAGACCGCCGGTGCGATCAGCAAGCCCCAGATGTCGCCCCAGAACGTACCCGCGCCGCCCCACGCCTTGATGCGGTCGCCGACGGTGTAGAAGCCCATCGGCTTCTCGTCGCCGTGGGAGCCCTTGCCGATCAGCGACAGCTTCTTCATGTCGAAACTCGCCTGATCGAGCGCACGGATGGCCCGGTCCGCGGCGGCGCGCGTGTCGAACACACGGAAGGTCGATGACTTCGTCATGTCGGTTCGGGGATGGAGGATGGTCGAGCCTGGATCGGATCCGCGCGCGGGTCTGTGCGCGAGGACACCGACGCGCCCCCGGCGATCGGCTACGGTTGATTCGGCTCGTGCATGCCTGCACGCCACCAGGGAGACCCGATGCCCCCCGACGACGAACCGCAGCGCACCGACGCCGGCAGCTCCAGCCACGCCTGGGCGCGCCGCAGCCCGTCCATCGAGAACGAGCGACTGACGAGCGCCACCGTGCACTGGCTGGATGCGTTGCCCCATGGCGTGCGACCCGTGCACCTGCCCGATGATTTCCCGCGCATCGCCAATGACTTGTGCAGGCTCTGGCCGACCACGCCGGCGCTCGACCTCTTTGCTGGCCCTGCACGTCCACTCGCTGCACACCCGGCCGCTGTCCTACGAAGTGCGGGCGCCGCAGAGGGCATCGCTGCTCGGTTGAACTGCACCCGGCAGCAAGCTCGCCAGGCCGGCCCGGAACGCCTCCAGCGCCAGCGGCTTGGTCCAGTAGTAGAGCGCGCCCAGGTCCAGTGCCGCGGCCACGTCGGCCGGCGTCGCGTTGGCCGATACCGCCACGACCTGCAACGCTGCCGTCGCCGGATCGTCGCGCAGGGCAGACAGCAGCTCGAAGCCGGACAGGTCCGGCAACTGCATGTCCAGCAGGATCAGGTCGGGCTGCCGGCTGCGTGCCAGGGCCAGCCCGTCGCGGCCGTTCACCGCCTGCAGCAGTTGAATGCCCTCGCAGCGCGTCAGCAACTGCTCGACGAGGAGCTGGTTGACCGGCTCGTCCTCGATGTAGAGCACCAGCGCCCCGCCCTTCGGTGACGCCACCGCCGCCGGCTTCGGCATCCCGGCGGCAACCTTGCCCGCCGCGAGGATGCAGGACGGCAGGACCACCCGCGCCCGCGTGCCCGATTCGGGGCTGCTTTCGACCTCGAGCCGGCCGTTCATCAGGCGCATCAGCTGGTGCGCGAGCGTCAACCCGATGCCCGAGCCTTCGACCGCAAGGTCCTCGCGACCCAGCCGGTTGAAGGGCTCGAACAGGTGGTTCAGGTGCTCCTGGGTCATGCCGATGCCGTTGTCCACCACGTCGAGGCAGACCTCGCTGCCGGCCTGCGTCACGTCGATCCTCACCTGGCCGCCAGGGCGGTTGTACTTGCAGGCGTTGCTCAGCAGGTTCAGCAGCACCTGCAGCAGCCGCCGCGGGTCGGCGACGGCACCGATGCCGACGTGCGAGGCCACAGGCTCCGAGAGCTCCAGCCCGCTCGTCCTGGCAAGCGGCTGGGTGAGCGCGACGGCCTCGTCCAGCACCGCCGAGATGTCGCCGCAAACGTTGACGACCTCGATGCGCCCGGCCTCGATGCGCGAGATGTCCATCACGTCGTTGACGAGGCCGAGCAGGTGCCAGCCGGCATGCGTGATCAGCCGCACCCGCTCGGCTTGCGGCGGCGACAGCAGCTCGACCGGGTCGGTGGCCAGCAGTTGTGCAAAGCCCAGCATCGCGTTCAGCGGCGTGCGAAGTTCGTGGCTCATGCGCGCCAGGAACTCGGTCTTGGCCCGGTTGGCGTCCTCGGCCACCTTGCGCGCGTGGTCGGCGAACGACGCTTCGTGCCGCTCGCGCTCGCGGTCGGCGTTGTCGAGCGCGAACGACAGGTCCGCACCGAGTTCGCCCAGCAGCTCGGTGACCTCGCCGTCGAAGTAGCCCGGTGTCTTCGAATGCAGCAGCAGCACGCCGATCGGCATCTCGGCCCGTTTCAGGAGCACGGCTGCCAACGCGCAGACACCCGTCGCCGCGCACCAGGCGCGGGTGTCGTGCAGCCGCTCGTCGGTCGATGCATCGCCGACCACGACGGTGTTGCCGGCGCGCATCGCCAGCGACATCATCAGCGCCTGCATGCGAGCGCCGTCCAGCAGGCTCTGGGGCGACTCGGCCGCCGCACGCCGCATCGTGCCGGCCGTGGCCCGGTGGACCTCCCGGCCCTCCGAGAGGTCGATGACCGCGATGTCCAGGTGCCCGGCCGCCACGCACACCTCGCACACGCCCTTGAACAGCTCGCGGGGGTCGGGTCGCCTCAGGATGAGGCGGTTGACCTGGGACATCACCGCATGGAACCAGGTCAGACGCAGCGCCGCAGCCCGGCCGCGCAGCGGCGGTGAGGGTGGCGAGGGCGTCTGCAGGTTGTTCGAACTCATGCCCCAGTGTGGGCGACCGGGCCCCTGCCCTCCGTGCGCTGTCGCACACAGCCACCGTCGCGCGCCATTGCCCTACACAACTCGCGTACGCCACTACTGCCAGCCGAAGCGTCGGATATAGACGCGCTTCATCAGCGTCGCGAGCGTGCAGTAGCCCAGCAGGATCGCCGCCAGCCACAGGAAATATGGCGGCGGCAGCGCCACCAGCCGGAAATGCGCGGCCAGCGGCGACACCGGCAGCCACAGGCCGAGCGCCATGATGAGCAGCGTCATCGCGATCAGCGGGGCGGCCGCGCGGCTCTGCACGAACGGCAGCCTGGGCGTGCGCACCATGTGCACCACCAGCGTCTGCGTCAGCAGCCCCACGACGAACCAGCCGGTCTGGAACAGCGCCTGCCGCTCGGGGCTGTTCGCCCCCAGCACCCACCACATCACCGCGAACGTCACCAGGTCGAACAGCGAGCTGATCGGCCCGAAGAACAGCATGAAGCGGCCGATGTCGGCCGGGTTCCACTTCAGCGGGCTGGCCACGAGCTCGGCATCGACGTTGTCGAACGGGATCCCGGTCTGGCCGACGTCGTACAGCAGGTTCTGCACCAGCAGCTGCAGCGGCAGCATCGGCAGGAACGGCAGGAAGGCGCTCGCCACGAGCACCGACAGGACGTTGCCGAAGTTCGAGCTCGCCGTCATGCGGATGTACTTCAGCATGTTGCAGAAGGTGGTGCGGCCCTCGACCACGCCGTCGTCCAGCACCAGCAGGCTCTTCTCCAGCAGGATGATGTCGGCCGCTTCCTTGGCGATGTCGACCGCGCTGTCCACCGAGATGCCGATGTCGGCCGCGCGCAGCGCCGGCGCATCGTTGATGCCGTCGCCCATGAAGCCGACGACGTGGCCGTTGGCGCGCAGCGCCCGCACGATGCGCTCCTTGTGCAAGGGCGTCAGCCGCGCGAACACGCCATGGGTCTCCGCGGCCGCCTTCAGCGCCTCGTCGTCCAGTGCCTCGACCTGCGGGCCGAGCAGCATCGCATCCACCGGCAGGCCGACCTGGTGGCATACCTTGCGCGTGACCTGCTCGTTGTCGCCGGTCAGTACCTTCACGGTGATGCCGTGCGCGGCCAGCTTGCGCAAGGCCGGCGCGGCGGACTCCTTCGGCGGATCGAGGAAGGCGATGTAGCCGATCAGCGTCAGCCCGGATTCGTCGGCGACGGAATAAGTGGATTGCGCCGGCGGCATCGTCTTCACCGCGACGGCCACCACGCGCAGCCCTTCCGCGCCGAGCGCCTCGGTGACGGCCTGCGTGCGTGCACGCAACGCGGCATCCAGCGGTTGCGTGGGCATCGCGCGCCCGCCGTCGAGGCAGGCATCGGTCGGGCCCGGCACGCGCACCGACGTGCAGGCGGCCAGCACCTCGGCCACCGCGCCCTTGCAGATCAGCTCGTGGTGCAGGTCCTGCCCGCCTTCGAGCGCCGCGACCACCACCGACATGCGCCGCCGCTCGAAATCGAAGGGGATCTCGTCGACCTTGCGGTAGGCATCCTTCAGCTTCAGCACCGCCGGCAGCTCGACGTGGTCGAGCACCGCATGGTCCAGCAGGTTCTTCAGCCCGGTCTGGTAGTAACTGTTGAGGAAGGCGAAGTTCAGCACCTCGTCGGTGTCCTGCCCATACGCATCGGCATGCCGGGCGAGCGCGATGCGGTCCTGCGTGAGCGTGCCGGTCTTGTCGGTGCACAGCACGTCCATCGCGCCGAAATTCTGGATCGCGTCCAGCCGCTTGACGACCACCTTCTTGCGCGACAGCAGCACCGCGCCCTTGGCCAGCGTGCTGGTGACGATCATCGGCAGCATCTCGGGCGTCAGCCCCACTGCCACCGACAGCGCGAACAGGAAGGCCTGCAGCCAGTCGCCCTTGGTGAAGCCGTTGACGACGAACACGACCGGCACCATCACGCCGGCAAAGCGGATCAGCAGCCAGCTGACGCTGTTGACGCCGGCCTGGAAGGCGTTCGGCGCGGTCGACGCCATGCCTGCATGCGCGGCCAGCGTGCCGAAGCAGCTGCGCGGGCCGGTGGCCACGACGACCGCGGTGGCCGTGCCCGAGACCACGTTGGTGCCCATGAACACCAGGTTGTGCTGGGCCAGCGCGCCCTCGGCGGCCTCGGCATGCGGCTGCACGAACTTCTCGACCGGCAGCGATTCGCCGGTCATCGCGGCCTGCGCGACGAACAGGTCGCGTGCGGCGAGCACGCGGCAGTCGGCCGGGATCATGTCGCCGGCCGACAGCGCGACGATGTCGCCGGCGACCAAGTCGCGTTGCGCGAGCTCGGCCGGCGCAGCCGCACCCGCGCCACCGCCCGCCGGCCGGCGGATCACGCTCGCGGTGTTGCTCACCATCGCGCGCAGGCCTTCGGCCGCGCGGTGCGAGCGGCCCTCCTGCACGAAGCGGATCAGCGTGCTCAGCGCGACCATGGCCGCGATCACCACGGTCGCGCTCGCGTCGGCGCTGACGAAGGACAGCGCGGCCAGCGCGGTGAGCAGCAGGTTGAAGGGATTCAGGTAGCAGCGCCACAGGTGCAGCCAGCCTGGTAGCGGCTTCTCGTGGGCGATGTCGTTCGGACCGTCGCGGGCCAGGCGCCGCGCTGCCTCGTCGGCATCCAGCCCGTCCGCGCGGGATTGCAGGCGATGCAGCACGGCATCGGCCGGGTCGCGCGCGACGGCCAGCAGGTCGGGCGCGAGGAGCACGCCCGCGGAGGCCGGCGGCAGCGCGCGGGTCAGCGACTCGAGCAGCGGGCGGCGCTCGAAATGCCGCTGCGCGCGCCGGTGGTGCAGGAAGGTGCTGAAACCCTGGGTCAGGTGCCGGTGGCGTGCCGCTTTGCTCATGAGGGCCGAGCCTGCAGGCTGGCGGCGGCCGGCACTTGACCTGGATCAAATGGCGTGCCGGCTCTTGTTCGCGCCGTCTCAGACCGGTGCGAAGTGGTGCGTGCCGTCGTGCTTCAACTGCGCGACCAATCCGGATTCCCAATCGAGATACGCCTGCATCGCGGCGTGCGGGTTGTCGGTGCCCTCGTACGGGCGGCGGTAGCGGTCGGTGCGTGGCGAGGCCAGCCGCTGTTCGCCCGCCTCCACCGGCAAGCCCGCGTCGGCCCAGGCCACTGTGCCGCCCTGAAGCACATGCACCTCGGCCTGCGGGCCCAGCAATTCCTGCAGATCCTGCGCCGCGAACGGTGCGAGCAGGCTGGTGCCGCAGGTCACCACATGGCGCTTCGCTGAAGGCAATACCTTCAGCGCCCCGCGCAGCTGCGAGCGCAGCACGAACCATGCGCCGGGGATGTGCCGCTTCACATGGCTCGCGCTGGTGGCCACGTCGATCACCTGCACATCGGCGCCGGGGCTCGCGAGCCAATCGGCCAGCGCCTGCGGCGTGATGGCGTGCACCGCCGGCGGCGCGGGCCGTGGCGGCGCATCGGCGCCGGTCTCCCATCCGTCCGACGCCGCATCGGCCTCGAGCAGCGCCACCTCCCAGCCCATCTGCGCCAGCCACGAGGCACTCATCTCGGCACGCACGCCCGCATCGCGAGACCCGGCCGGCGTGCCGTCGTGGTCGACCAGCACGATGCGCGCGCCGCGCACCGGCGCGTGCACATCGGTCTCCTGCACCAGCTGCCCGCCGGGCGCACTGCGGAACCCTGCGCGATGCCCCGCGGCGTATTCCTCCGGCGTGCGCACGTCGAAGCGGTACGTCGTGCGACCCGGCTCGGCCGCCCAATGCGCGAGCTGCGCGGCACCGATGCGCCGCACGCCCGCCCGCTCGGCCACGGCCCGCGCATCGCGCCGCGCCGCGTCACGTGCCGCATCGCTCGCCGGCCCGAAACGCCGTGCCGCGCCATGCTCCAGATGCTGGCCGGCCAGCGTCCAGCCGATGGTGCCGTTGCGCAGCGCGCTCACCGGGTTCGGGATGCCCGCGTTCAGCAGCGACTGCGTGCCGATGATGCTGCGCGTGCGACCCGCGCAATTGACGATCACCCGCGTCGCCGGATCGGGCGCCAGGTCGCGCACGCGCAGCACCAGTTCGGCACCGGGCACGCTGGTCGAGCCCGGGATGTTCATCGTCTGGTACTCGTCGAAGCGGCGCGCATCGAGCACCACCACGTCGGCCTTCGCGTCGAGCAGCGCCTGCACCTCCTCGGCCGCGAGCGACGGCGTGTGGCGCGCCTCCTCGACCCATTCGCCGAACGACTTGCTCGGCACGTTGACGTCGCGGAACAGCTCCAGCCCCGCGGCCGCCCAGCCGGCCAGCCCGCCGGCCAGCAGGTGCACCTGCGTGTAGCCGAGGCTGCGCAGGCGTTGCGCCGCACGCACCGCGTCATCGGCGCCCTCGCCGTAGACGACGATGCGCGTGTCGCGCCGCGGAATGCGGCCCCACGCGTCGAGCTCGATGCGGCCGAGCGGAAAGTTCGCCGCCCACAGCGGATGCGATTGCGCGAACGGATCTTCCTCGCGCACGTCGAGCAGCGCGGTCTCGTCGCGCGCCAGCAGCGCGGCATGCACATCGGTGGGGTTCAGCGCGGGGATCACGGTGGTGTCGGTCATGGATGGGGTCCGGAGGATTCAATCAAGGCAGCGGCGAATAGCCGGAAACGAACGAGCGGCGCTGGCCGTCTTCGGTGTAGACCGAGCGCTCGACCGCGCCGATGTCGGCGCCATACACATGGATGCTGATCGACGTGCGGTCGTCGAAGGCGTTGGTCACGCGGTGGATGTCGCCGACGCTCGGCGACACCGCGTCGACCGCCCCGCGCTCCAGCCGCACCGGCGCACCGGCCGGCACCAGTTGGCTCGGCCCGGCAAAGCGGTAGCCCTGCGACAGCTCCGCGCCGCGCAGCACGCCGATCAGCCCCCACACGGTGTGGTCGTGGATCGGCGTCGCCTGGCCCGGCCCCCACACGAAGCTGACGACCGAGAAGCGCGCCTGCGGATCGCGGTGCAGCAGGTACTGGCGGTAGCGGTCCGCGCCCGGCTGCGCATGCGAGGCCGGCAGCCAGTCGTCGTGCGCGACCAGGTCGGCGAGCAGCGCGCCGACGTCGCGGCGGATCGCCGCCTCGTCGGACTGCTCGTCGAGCCGGCGTGCGACCCGCTCGATGAAGTGCTGCAACGCGTGCTCGGGATGTTCGGTTCGCATGACGACTCCTTCCTGCGCGCAGGCTACACGCGCCGGTGCGGCTCCCGAATCGCGCAGATCGCATATCGAGCGCCGAAATGATTATTTGCGATGCACGGGCCGCCGTCGCTACCGTCGCCTCTCCCCCTTCCAGACCGCAGGACACCGCAATGAGCATCGAATTCATCGGCATGATCCAGACGCAGAAAGTCTCGGAGACGCACGCGGCGCAGGGCCCGGCGATCGACCGCGACTACGTGCGCCGCTTCGCGCAGGCGCACGAGCAGGCCGGGTTCGACCGCATCCTGGTGCCGCACCATTCCACCGGCCCGAGCGCCACGCTGACGATCTCGTACGCCGCAGCGCACACCGAGAAGATCCACTTCATGCTGGCGCACCGGCCGGGCTTCACCGCGCCGACGCTCGCAGCGCGCCAGATCGCGTCGCTCGACCAGTTCAGCGGCGGGCGCCTGGGCGTGCACGTCATCTCCGGCGGCTCCGACGACGAGCAGCGGCGCGATGGCGACTACCTGACGCACGACCAGCGCTACGAGCGCACCGACGAGTACCTGGCCGTGCTGCGCCGCATCTGGACCGAGGACCAGCCCTTCGACCACGACGGCAGGCACTACCGCTTCCAGGCCGGCTTCTCCGAGGTGAAGCCGCTGCAGCAGCCGCACGTGCCGATCTACTTCGGCGGCGCATCCGATGCGGCGATCCCGGTGGCCGGCAAGCATGCCGACGTCTACGCGCTGTGGGGCGAGTCGCTCGACCAGGTCGCCGAGCTGACCGGCCGCGTGCGCGCTGAAGCCGCGAAGCACGGCCGCAGCGTGCGCTTCTCGGTGTCGTTCCGCCCGATCCTCGCGGCCACCGAAGACCAGGCCTGGGCGCGCGCCGAACGCATCCTCGAAGACACCCGCCGGCTGCGCGTACAGGCCGGCTACAGCCGCGGCGGGCCGCAGCAGAGTGTCGGTGCGCAGCGGCTGCTGGCCGCCGCGGCGAAAGGCTCGCGCGTCGACAAGCGGCTGTGGACGGCCATCGCGCAGGAGACCGGGGGCCGCTCCAACAGCACCGCGCTGGTCGGCACGCCCGAGCAGGTGGCCGAGGCCTTCCTCGACTACCACGCGCTCGGCGTCACCACCTTCCTGATCCGCGGCTTCGACCCGCTGGAAGATGCGATCGACTACGGCCGCGAGCTGATCCCGCGCACGCGGCAGCTGGTGGCCGAACGGCTGGCCGCCGGCACCCGCCGCGCGGCCTGAAGGAGACCCCGTGACCCACCGCCACATCACCCGCCGCCACCTGCTGGTCGGCACCGCTGCCGTGCTGGGCGTCGGCTCGGTGCGCGCCGAGCGGACCCTGCTGAAAGCCGGCGACCAGAAAGGCGGCCTGCGCGCGCTGCTCGAATCCGCCAATGAACTGCAAGGCCTCGCCTATGACATCCAGTGGGCCGAGTTCCCGGCCGCCGCGCCGCTCGCCGAGGCCCTGAATGCCGAGGCCGTCGACCTGGGCCCGATCGGCGATGCGCCGCTGATCTTCGCGCTGTCGAACGGCGTGCGCGTGAAGGCGATCGGCGTGAACCGCTGCGATCCGTACGGCACCGCGGTGCTGGTGCGCCCCGATTCGCCGCTGAAGAGCGCGGCCGACCTGAAGGGCAGGCGCATCGCGACCAACCGCGGCTCGATCGGCCACCACGTCGCGCTGAAGGCGCTGGCCTCGGCCGGGCTGAAGCCCGATGCCGACACCTTCCGCTTCCTGCCGCCGGCCGAGGCCAAGCTCGCGCTGACGCAGGGCTCGGTCGACGCCTGGGCCACCTGGGAACCCTACACCGCGATGGCCGAGACCGCCGGCCACGCGCGCGTGCTGGTCAACGGCCGCGGGCTGTCGTCGGGGCTGAGCTTCCTGGCCGCGACCGACAGCGCGATCGCCGCGAAGCGCCCCGCGCTGCAGGATTTCTCGCAACGCGTCGTGCGCGCGCAGCGCTGGTCGTACCAGCACGTGCCGGAGTTCTCGGCGGCGCTCGCGCGGATCATCGGCATCCCGCCTGACGCCGCGCGGCTGCAGTTCGAGCGCCGCCGGCAGCGCTGGATCGCCGTTGATGCGCAGGTGCTGGCCGACCAGCAGGAAACCGCCGACTTCTACCTCGAGGCCGGGCTGCTGAAGCAGCGGCTCGAGGTGCGCCACGCCTTCGACAGCGGCTTCGCACCGGCCGGCTGAAAGGGTCGCTCAGCGCGGCCCGGCCACCAGCGCGTCGACCGCCGCCATCAGGTTTCCTTCACGCAATCCACGTGGTACGTGCGCGAGCCTTCGCCGCTGTCGTGTTCCACCAGCCCGTGCACGTCGGTGTCGAAGCCGGGGAACTTGCCGTTGAACTCGCGCGTGAACTTCAGGTAGTCGACGATCTTCTTGTTGAAGCGCTCGCCGGGGATCAGCAGCGGGATGCCCGGCGGGTACGGCGTCAGCAGCGAGGTGGTGACACGGCCTTCGAGGTCGTCGATCGCCACCCGCTCGGTGTCGCGGTGCGCGATGCGCGCGAACGCATCGGTCGGCTTCATCGCCGGCTGCAGGTCCGACAGGTACATCTCGGTGGTCAGCCGCGCGATGTCGCCCTTCGCGTACATCTCGTGGATCGACTGGCTCAGGTCGGCCAGCCCCATGCGCTCGTAGCGCGGGTGCGCCGCGACGAACTCCGGCAGCACGCGCCACAGCGGCGCATTGCGGTCGTAGTCGTCCTTGAACTGTTGCAGCGCGGTCAGCAGCGTGTTCCAGCGGCCCTTCGTGATGCCGATCGTGAACATGATGAAGAACGAGTACAGCCCGGTCTTCTCGACCACCACGCCGTGCTCGGCCAGGAACTTGGTGACGATGGACGCCGGGATGCCGGTCTTCGCGAACTTGCCCGAGACGTCGAGCCCGGGCGTGATCAGCGTGCACTTGATCGGGTCGAGCAGGTTGAAGCCGCTCGCCAGGTCGCCGAAGCCGTGCCACTTCTCGCCGGCCTTCAGCACCCAGTCGCTGCTCTTGCCGATGCCTTCGCCGACCAGCTTGTCCGGGCCCCAGACCTTGAACCACCAGTCCTTGCCGTATTCCTTGTCGACCTTGCGCATCGCGCGGCGGAAGTCCATCGACTCGGCGATGCTCTCCTCGACCAGCGCGCGCCCGCCCGGCGCTTCCATCATCGCGGCGGCCACATCGCAGCTCGCGATGATCGCGTACTGCGGGCTGGTCGACGTGTGCATCAGGTAGGCCTCGTTGAAGAGGTGCGTGTCGAGCTTGCGGTGCTGCGCGTCCTGCACCAGCACCTGCGAGGCCTGGCTGATGCCGGCCAGCAGCTTGTGGGTGGACTGCGTCGCGTAGACGATCTGGTCCTTCGGGCGCGGCCGGTTGCGGCCCATCGCATGGAACTCGCCGTAGAACTCGTGGAAGGCGGCGTGCGGCAGCCAGGCTTCGTCGAAATGCAGCGTGTCGATGTAGCCGTCGAGCGATTTCTTGATGCTCTCGGTGTTGTAGAGCACGCCGTCGTAGGTGCTCTGCGTCAGCGTCAGGATGCGCGGCTTGACCTTCTTCGCATCGACACCGGCCAGCAGCGGGTTCTTCGCGATCTTGCGGCGGATGGCCTCGGGCGAGAACTCCGCCTCGGGGATCGGGCCGATGATGCCGTAGTGGTTGCGCGTGGGCGGCAGGAACACCGGCACCGCGCCGGTCATGATGATCGAGTGCAGGATCGACTTGTGGCAGTTGCGGTCGACCACCACCACGTCGCCCGGCGCCACGTTGTGGTGCCACACCATCTTGTTGCTGGTGCTGGTGCCGTTGGTCACGAAGAAGCAGTGGTCGGCGTTGAAGATGCGCGCCGCATTGCGTTCGCTCTCGGCGATCGGGCCGGTATGGTCCAGCAGCTGGCCGAGTTCGTCGACGCTGTTGCAGACGTCGGCGCGCAGCATGTTCTCGCCGAAGAACTGGTGGAACATCCGCCCGACCGGGCTCTTCAGGAACGCGACGCCGCCCGAGTGGCCGGGGCAGTGCCAGGAGTACGAGCCGTCCTGCGCGTAGTCGACCAGCGCACGGAAGAACGGCGGCGCGAGGCCGTCCATGTAAGACTTGGCTTCGCGGATGATGTGGCGGGCCACGAACTCCGGCGTGTCCTCGAACATGTGGATGAAGCCGTGCAGCTCGCGCAGCACGTCGTTGGGCAGGTGCTGCGAGGTGCGCGTCTCGCCGTACAGGTAGATCGGGATCTCGGCGTTCTTGAAGCGGATCTCCTGGATGAACTTGCGCAGGTTCAGCACCACCGGGTCGAGCTCGGGCCCCTGGGTGAACTCGTTGTCGTCGATCGACAGGATGAACGCGCTGGCACGGCTTTGCTGCTGCGCGAACTGCGACAGGTCGCCATAGCTGGTGGCGCCCAGCACCTCGAAGCCTTCCTTCTCGATGGCCGCGGCCAGCGCCCGGATTCCCAGGCCCGAGGTGTTCTCGGAACGGAAGTCTTCGTCGATGATGACGATCGGAAAGTTGAAACGCAGCATGGTCACCTCAAGGAAAACGCCGGGCGGCAACAGAATGGAAGGCGCGAAGTGTAGGGCCGTTCGATGACGGGTGTGGGGCCCCCTTACACTGCCCTTCGGTGCGTGCGGGGTGGACGCAACAGACCTTCAAACGAGGAGAGTCCATGGACATGAGCCCGTCGACGTTCTGGTGGGTGGCAGCCGGGGTGGCCGTGGCCGCCGAGCTGGCCACCGGCACCTTCTACCTGCTGATGTTCGCGCTCGGCCTGGCCGCTGCGGCGCTGGCGGCCCTGCTCGGCTTCAAGCTGCCCGGCCAGCTGGTGATGGCGGCCGTGGTGGGCGGCGGCGCGGTCGCGCTGTGGCACTGGCGGCGCCTGCAGCGGCCAGCCGCCGGCCCGGTGCGAGAGAACCGCGACGTCAACATCGACATCGGCGAGCGGGTGAGCGTGGCGGCCTGGGCCGACGACCGCACCGCCCGCGTGCCCTACCGCGGCTCCACCTGGACCGCGCGGCTCGCCCCCGATGCGCCCGCACTGCCCGGCGAGCACGTGGTGCAGGCGGTGGAAGGCAACTGGCTGGTGCTGGTGCCCGCCGCGGGCCGCTGATCCCTCTCCCCTCCCCTACTCCCTGGAAAGCCTCTCATGGAAATCGCGTTGATTCTGGTGGTGATCGTCGGCATCTTCATCGTGCGCACGCTGAAGATCGTGCCGCAGCAGCATGCCTGGGTGGTCGAGCGGCTGGGCAAGTACGACCGCACGCTGGTGCCGGGGCTGAGCTTCGTGGTGCCGTTCATCGAGCGGGTGGCCTACAAGCATTCGCTGAAGGAAGTGCCGCTCGACGTGCCGAGCCAGGTCTGCATCACGAAGGACAACACGCAGCTGCAGGTCGACGGGATCATCTACTTCCAGATCACCGACCCGATGCGCGCGAGCTACGGCTCGAGCAACTACGTGTTCGCGATCACGCAGCTGGCGCAGACGCTGCTGCGCTCGGTGATCGGCAAGATGGAGCTGGACAAGACCTTCGAGGAACGCGACACGATCAACGGCGCGGTGGTGAGCGCGCTCGACGAGGCGGCCGGCAACTGGGGCGTGAAGGTGCTGCGCTACGAGATCAAGGACCTGACGCCGCCGGCCGAGATCCTGCGCTCGATGCAGGCGCAGATCACCGCCGAGCGCGAGAAGCGCGCGCTGATCGCCGCGTCCGAAGGCCGCAAGCAGGAACAGATCAACATCGCGACCGGCGAGCGCGAGGCCTCGATCGCCCGCTCCGAAGGCGCGCGGCAGGCCGAGATCAACAAGGCGCAGGGCGAGGCCGCGGCGATCACTGCGGTGGCCGACGCCACCGCTGGCGCGATCCGCAAGATCGCCGAGGCGATCCGCGAGCCCGGCGGCGAGCAGGCGGTGCAGCTGAAGGTGGCCGAGAAGGCGGTGGACGCCTATGCGCACCTGGCGCAGAAGAACAATACGATGATCGTGCCGGGGAACATGACCGAGGTCGCCGGGCTGATCGGCACCGCGATGGCGCTGATGAAGGCGAAGGCGCCGGGCCAGGCCTGACGCCCGAGCGAAATTCCCGTGGGGCCGGGCCGAAGCCGCCCCGGAGGTAGGCTAAACTCGCCGGCTCCGGAGAGATGGATGAGCGGTTTAAGTCGCACGCCTGGAAAGCGTGTGGGGGCTAATAACCCCCCGCGGGTTCGAATCCCGCTCTCTCCGCCAGTTATTAATCGCAGGACCTCCAAAGTCCTCGCAAAAGTCGGCTGCAACGGCCGATTTCCCTCGGTAGATCGCCTCAGGTCCTCGCTTTTGGTCCTTTGACATCGCGCCGAACACAGGGGTAGATTCACGACGCCGTACCCCGCGCGGCGCCTCCACTACCCCCAATGCCTCTCACCGACACAGCGATTCGCAACGCGAAGTCCGCACCCAAGCCCGTCAAGATGTTCGACGCCGGCGGGCTGTTCCTGCTGGTGCAGCCGACGGGCTCGAAGCTCTGGCGGTTGAAGTACCGGTTCGGCGGCAAAGAGAAGCTCCTCGCGCTCGGCGCGTACCCCGAGGTGGGCCTGCGCGATGCACGCACGCGCCGCGATCGGGCGCGAGAGCAACTGGCCAATGACGAAGACCCCGGCCAGCTGCGCAAGATCGACAAGCTGCTGAAGCGCACCGCGGCCGACAACGCCTTCGAGAGCGTCGCGCGCGCCTGGTGGCAGAACTGGAAGGCCGACAAGACCGAGCGGCACGCCGACCAGGTGCTGCGCCGGCTCGAGGCCGACGTCTTCCCGGACCTGGGCGCCCTACCCTTGTCGAGCATCACGGCGCCGCTGCTGCTGTCCGTGTGCCTCAAGGTGCAAAACCGCGGCGCGGCCGACATCGCGAAGCGCGCCTACCAAGGCTGCAGCCAGATCTTCCGGTACGCGATCGCCCATGGCCTGATCGACCGGAACCCGGCAGCCGATGTGCGCCCGTCCGATGCGCTGCGCCCGACCAGGAAGGTCAACCACGCCCGCCTCGACGCCAAGGAAGTGCCGGAGTTGCTCCGGAAGATCGAGGCCTACGACGGCTCGCCGCTGACGCGGTGCGCGCTGAAGCTGATGGCGCTGACCTTCGTTCGGACGACCGAGCTGATCGCCGCGCGGTGGTCCGAGTTCGACCTCGAGGCCGGTCAGTGGCGTATCCCGGCGGAGCGGATGAAGAAGCGCCGGCCGCACATCGTGCCGCTGTCGAAGCAGGCCCTGGCGGTCGTCGCGGACCTGCAGACCTTCCGCAACCTGAGCGACATGGTGTTCCCCGGCGAGCGCGATCACGACAAGCCGATGAGCAACAACACGATCCTCTTCGCGCTCTACCGCATGGGCTACCACTCGCGCATGACCGGGCACGGCTTCCGCGGGGTCGCGTCGACCATCCTCCACGAGCTCGGACACCGGCACGACCTCATCGAGCTGCAGCTGGCCCACCAGGAGCAGAACGAGGTCTCCGCCGCGTACAACCACGCGACCTACGTCCCGCAGCGGACGAAGATGATGCAGGAGTGGGCCGACCACCTGGACGCTCTGCGAGACGGCGCGAAGGTACTGCCGTTCGCCGCGTGAAGGCCATGAGCCCGTATCGAAACGAGGCGTCGGCAGGCGCTCGCCCCTGCGGCGGTCGCGTCATGCGAGAGGCCAATGCAGGCACCGCCCATTTCACTCCGAGACCTCTCCAGGCGACGCCTGCTGTCAGCCACCTTGTTTGACAGGGGCAATACAAATCGAGGTCCTCTGCACGGCCCGATCCCAGGAAAGAGCCCTTGCAAATTATTGAAAAAGGATTACTATTTCAATCATGGATGTACCGAGCAAGAAGGGTGGTGCGCGAGCCGGCAGCGGCAGGAAGCCCCTGCAGCCAGGCGTCACGGCCGTCGCCGTGGTGGTGAAGATGACCGCCGCCCAGAAGGAGAAGCTGCAGCGCCTCGGTGGCGCACCGTGGGTCCGCGACAGCATCGACCGAGCGCGCGAGCCGACCCCGAAGGAATGAATCCGGCGCCTCAGCGGCCCTGAGGCAAAGCGGGCCCGCAAGGTGGTGGAACACCAAGCGGGCCCTGACCACAAACGATCGAAAGGAGATCGGATATGGCTACCAGAGATTCTGCCCCTCAGTCGGTCGAGACTGACCGCATCGAACTTGGGCTTGAAGCCCTGAGCGAGCAGCGCGACACATTCCACGCACTCGCGAGCGCCTTGACTGACCGTTTCAGAATGACCAAGGACGCCAACGGGGACATCCGCGACGTTGTCGGCCTGAAGCTGAGCGAGCACCTCGAAGATCTGTTGGCAAGCGCAGCCGACTTCAAGACAGCGCGGGCCCTGATGGGCCTGCCCGAGTGGCCCGCGAAGGAGGATAGTCATGCCTGAGAACCTTGCATCGAACCTGCAGCCCGAGTTGCTCAGACGTGCCCAAGATGCGCTGATGGTCGCATCCAGGATGGGTTGCGCGATGAAGGATCTTGTCGGGCGCGTAGAGGATGACCTCGCCCTGGCCGACCAGTACGGCATCGTCTGCGCCATGCAGGCTTGCATTGACGCGCTGGAGAATGCCGTGCAAAACACGCTCGACGAGATGGGCGGACTTGTGAAGCGGGCGGAGGTGAATCATGGCTGAGGACGCAAAAAGAGCTGCGGCGCTTGAGCGGATGGACGCGCAATGACTGAGCGAGCCTCTGCCCTCCTTCATCGGCCAATCTTCGGCGGCGTCTTCGGCAAGGGTCGTTACGCATTGGCGACGTTGCCGACGGTCACCCGCGGCCTGCACGCCGTCCGCCACCTGGTGATCGAGCCGACCACCGGCACGGTCATCGGCGCCGGCGACGACAAGCTGCAGGCGTTGGCCGCCGCGCGCAAGGTGCTCCGCGCCACCGAGGCACTCGCGCGGGTCGAGGCCCAGGCTCGCGTACAGCTCGAGGGACAGGGCCTGCTGTTCCATCCCGACGAACTGGCGCAGCCGCCGGTGCGCGAACGCGCGCGGCCGGTGTCGAAGCGTCGCCGCGACGTGCACGCGAAGTGCGACGGCCGGTGCCACTACTGCGGCAAGGTGCTCGCGCTCGATGGGTCGTGGCACGTCGAGCACGCTCTGCCTCGCGCGCTGGGCGGTCTCGACGAGATCAGCAACCTGTTCGCCGCGTGCGCTCCGTGCAACCTGGCGAAGCGCGATCGCACGGCGCTGGAGTTCGTCGCTGCGGAACTGCGGCGCATCGCGAAGGGAGGGTCCAATGGCTGACACATCGAGCGCCGCTGAGACAGGCCGTCTGCTTGCCGTCGTCCACGTGCAACTCGCAGCCCTGAGCGCCGTGGTGGCGAGCATCATCGAAGCAGCGCCGGAACAGGAGCGCATCGTCATGCTGGCGAAGGCCCAACAGGCGATCGAGACCATGCACGCCAGCCTGCTCGCGCAGAGCGGGCCCATCTCCGAGATCGAGCTGGGGGCGCTCGAGAACTTTCGGCGGATCCTGCTGGGGGACGTGACGTGAATCGCCGTGACAATTCGGGGGTAGCCCTGGGGGCCCGGTGGATGTCGGCAGGCTGTGGCGCCCAGCGTCGACGCCAGCCACCGGGCGACGTTCGCATCCCTATTGAGCGTCAGAGCGCCATGTCCGCGCAGCGCTCGACCTAGGACGGGCCGCTGCATGGCTACATCCCGTTGGAGAGAGCTTGCGGACGACGGTCTGCAGTACGACGTTTCAGCGGAGACGGAACGGCTACTCGCGGAGGCTCGATCAGTGGAGCGCAGGCGCAAGGAGCCTCACCCCACCCAGCTCTCGGCCATTGGCGCGGCCATTTCGGCGCTGGTGGGCCCCACCGCGACCTTCGCACCCGTCGCGGCTCGCATAGCACTCGACGACGGGAAAACCGAGCCGCCAGCGCGCAGAGTTTCGGCCATCCCGTTCTATGACGTACACGCCCGGCTGAGGGAGGCCCGTGAGTTCGATCGTCAAGAAGCGATTGAGACCGCAAGGCTCGTTGAACTTGCTCGGCTGAGCGCACGCGCCGAGTACGAAGCGCAGATTGGCACCGCATCGTCCGCAGAGGTCCGCGTCGATGCGCGCAGCGCCCGTGAGGCACACGAGCGGCGTCTGACGCCGGCTCAGGAGACGGAGATCCGGGCGCGTCTGGCCAAGGGGGACACGAAGGCTTCGCTGGCCAGGGAATTCGGCGTATCGCGCCCGATCATCGCAAAGTACGAGTCCACCTCTGAGCGTGGCAACGGCGGGCACTCCAACGATCCGTTTGGCCTCGCCGCGGCTCCAAAGGTCAACCGCAAATCGAGGTGAAACCGTTTCAGGGGTTGCACCGTGACACCGCGGCGGCCCGCATGAAATAAGGCTTTGTGCCCGACAGGCGCCAGTCTCTTGACTGCAACTGGGGTTGCACTCAGACAGTTCGGCCATGTTCAACGAATCGAGAGATTCAAGCATGGCTGCAAGCAGCGCTCAACCCCTCCCGCTGGAGCAGGAACGTCGGGCCAATCTACCGACGGCCGACGCGGCTTTCCACCTGAACCGATCGGCCCAGACGCTCCGGCTCTGGGCGTGCAAGGACCTCGGGCCGGTGCACCCGCTGCGCATCAACGGCCGCCTCGCCTGGCCGACGGCTGACCTGCGCCGCGTGCTCGGCATCGAATCGGCCCAGCAGTGAGGGCCGTGATGCAACCGAGCCAATCATCCGCGACCGCGCGCTCAGGCTTGCCCGAAGCCGTCCCGCCGGCCCCCCCGCCCACTTCGCCACGCAGCCGATGGGTACGCGCGAAGGAGCTGTCGCAAACCCTGGGCGTGTGCGAGCAGACGGTCTGGCGCTGGGCAAGCGAGAAGCTGATGCCCGCGCCGGCGAAGCTCAGCGCGCGCACCACCGTGTGGGACATGAACGCCATCGACGCCTGGCTCGACGCGAAGGCCGCCGGCGCGAACCCGGCTCACGCCAAGGGGGCTGCATGAGCACCGATCACGCCTACTGCACCCCGGAGGTCGCAGACCAGGCCGCGGGCGCCATCGAGGCGCAACAGCTGGTCGACGCCATCGCTGACGGCCGACTCGAGCCGCAGCACGCCTGGGTGGCGTTCACCGAGCTGCAGGGCCGCCACGGTCGCAACGCGCAGGCGCTGAAGGCCTTCGTCATCCGCCTCGCGAAGGCGGCCCGCACGGTGCGCAGCGAATGAGCGTCCAGACCATGGCGGCGGTCTGGCGCGGCTCGCAGCACAGCGGCAGTGCCCTGCTGATGATGCTCGCCATCGCCGACTTCTCCGACGACAAGGGCGTCGCCTACCCGGCCGTCTCCACGCTGGCCGAGAAGACGCGCATGAAGCCGCGGAACGCGCACTACCTGCTGACCACGCTGCAGGAGAGCGGTGAACTGGTCGTGAAGATCGGCGCCGGGCCGCGCGGCACGAACCTGTATCGCATCGCCCTTGATCGGCTCGACCGGGTGCAACCGGTTGCAGGGGTGCAAGGCAATGCAGGGATGCAACACGGTGCAGGGCTGCAAGCGGCTGCAGGGATGCAACCCAGTGCGCGAGGGGGTGCAACCGGTTGCGCAAACCCCCTGCACCCCATTGCACCCGAACCATCATTGAACCATCAGGAACCATCAGGTAGGTCGCTGACGCGACCGAAGCGCCCCAAGTTGCCGGTTTGCCCTCACGACGAGATCGTCGACGCGTACCACGAGATCCTTCCCGAACTGCCCCGGGCCTTGCTCATGGAGGCGAAGGGGCGGAAGGAGAAGATCTCCGACTTCTGGGGCTGGGTGCTGACGAGCAAACGCTCGAACGGCACGCGGCGCGCGGAGACGCCGGAAGAGGCCATCGCCTTCATCCGGACCTACTTCGAACGCGCCCGGTCGAACGACTTCATCATGAACCGCGGCGTCCGAAGCGGGGCCCACGCGAAGTGGCGGGCCGACCTCGAGTACGTCATCGGCGACAAGGGCCGTGTCCAGGTCATCGAGCGCACGGAGGTGACGGCATGACCGATGCCATTGAACCGTCTGCGCCCACATCGAGCATCGAGGCCGAGCAATCCGTCCTCGGCGCCTTGCTCGCGGACGACGGCGCATTCGACCAGGTCGCCGACATGCTCACCGCGGCGCACTTCGCGAGCCGCGATCACGCGATGATCTGGACGGCCATCGCGGGCCTCGCGACCGCGCGCCGGCCGGTCGATGCGCTCACGGTGCACGAGGTGCTGCGCGACCGCGGTCAGGACGAGACCTGCGGCGGCGTGACCTATCTCGCCCGGCTTGCTACCGGCTGCCTCACGATCCGGAATGTGCGTCGGCATGCCTCCGTCGTGCTGGACCGCTACGCTGCGCGGATGCTGCTGCATGCGGCGGAACAGGCGCTGGAGATCGCCAGCGCGCACGGCGCCGTCGGCGACAAGGTCGACCAGATCAGCTCGCTGTTCGCCGGCCTGCAGCGCGAACAGGTGCGCAAGGCGCCTCGTCCGATCGCCGACCTGGCCATCGAGCGCATCGGGGAGTACGAAGCCCTGTCCGAGGGTCGGAAGGTCGCCGGCTGGCCCACCAGCATCCCTGCCCTGAACCGCTGGCTGAATGGCGGCGTCCGCCCCGGCTCGCTGTACATGCTCGCCGCACGGCCCGGCATCGGGAAGTCGTCGTTCTCGCAGCAGCTCGGCATGCACTTCGCCGCGGACGGTCTGCCTACCCTGTTCCTCTCGCAGGAGATGGCGGACACCGAAGTCGCGGACCGCGCTGTCGCCAACTCCGGCCGCGTCAGCTACAGCGCGCTGCTCACGGGCAAGATGGAGCGCGAGGACTGGGCTCGCACGACCGAGGCGATGGAGAGCCTGGCGGCCCTGCCCCTCTACATCGACGACCAGCCCGCGCTGACGCTGCGCGACATCCGCTTCAAGGCGAAGCTCGTGCCCGGCCTGAAGGTGCTGATCGTCGACTACCTGCAGCTCACCGCCAGCAGCCGGCGCGACGGCAACCGGAACGCCGAGATCGAGGAGGTCACCCGCGGTCTGAAGACCCTCGCGAAGGAACTCGGCATCGCGGTCATCGCGCTGTCGCAGTTGAATCGAAACGTCGAGACGCGCAACACCAAGCGCCCGATGCTCAGCGACCTCCGCGACTCGGGCGCTGTAGAGCAGGACGCTGACGTCGTGCTGTTCCTCTGGCCGGTCCGCGAGTTCCCGAAGGAAGGCCGCTGCATCGTCGGCCTGTGCGCCGAGAAGAACCGCCAGGGTGCGCGTGGCGAGGTCGGCCTCGACTTTCACGGCGACACGCAGCGCTGGGCCGAGAGCACCGCCGACATCAACCCGCCCGCCCGCAACGCAAGGGACGGCGAGCTGTGACCCACCACACTTCCCCGTCGCAGGCCTGGGCGCGCGCGAACCGCGCCGGCGGCCCAGTGAATGACCAGCAAGCCTCCGAAACCGGCTGCGCGCCCCATGCAATCGCCGAATCGGCGGCCGCGCGGCGCACCGATGTACCCCCGCCCGTATCCCCTCCCCCAGGCCCGTGCGCCGAATCGCCGGCCATTGATAGAGCAGGAAAAGAGCAGTGACGAACGAACAGAAGAAGCGCGGCGGCTGGCAGCCCGGCACGAGCGGCAATCCGCGAGGGCGAAAGCCCGGCACGGGCAAGGTCGCCAAGCTGCGCGCCGAGATCGAGAAAGAGGTGCCCGCCCTCGTGAAGGTGCTGCTGCAGCGCGCGCTGGCCGGGGACGTAGGTGCCGCCCGATTGCTGCTCGAGCGGACGATCGCACCGCTGAAGGCCAGCGAGGTCGCGGCACCGGTGTCCCTGCCCGATGGGTCGCTCACCGACCAGGGCCGCGCCGTCCTCGGTGCTGCCGGCGCCGGCACGCTCACGCCTGGCCAGGCGGCGCAGCTGCTCGCCGGGCTCGGCGCACTCGCGAAGCTCATCGAGACCGATGAACTCGCGCGGCGCATCGCTGCGCTCGAAGAAAAGCAATCCGGCGGAGGCACCCCATGACCGGTTTCTGCGAACTCCCGGACGGCTCGCCGGCCAAGCCGCTGCTGGCGTCGATCGTCCACGTCGGAGACCTGATGGCCGAGCACCCGGATCTGCTGCCGCCGGTGTTCGCCGATGCGTTCTTCCGTTCGCTGTGTGCCGCGGCCCAACTCCTCCTGCGCGCGGAACTTGCCAGCGCTGCCGCAGCGCGCGCAGCCGTCGCAGGCCAGACCGGGCGACCAGACGCGAATGGATGATTGCACCAACCCCATGCGCGTGGCGCTCGACCAACTCCTGACGCTGGTCGGTGAGACGACGGCCCGCGATGTAGTGCGCGAAATCGGGCGTCGATCCGCACAAGTCGAGTTGGAGCGCGTGATCGTGCGCCGCATCGCCATGCAGCTGCTGCAAGAGCGCGCTCCGCGCTGGGCGATCCGCGATCGCCTGGTTTCACGCGGCATCAACTTGCGCACGGCCTATCGCGTGATCGACGCCGTGTTGAGCGCCGGGCCACGTTGTGACAACAACGCCCCTCCGATGACAAACACGCTCCGCAGCATTCGATCTCCTCAATCAACGGCCACGCCCATGACCCTCACCCTGAAAGATCTCACTGCGAAGCGCGAAGCCTTGCAGAGTCAACTGACCCGAATCGACGTCCCGGGCCGCCGCTTGGCGGAAGCGAACGCCCGGGCGAAACACGATCGCCTGAAGAGCGACGGTCGAGACCAGCGGGACCGGAGCGTGAGCGAGGAGCTGCAGGCCGCAAGCCAAGCCGCCGCCCAGGCGCGACGCGATCTTGTATCAGCGGAACACTCGGCCGGTCCCCTCCAACGCGAGTTCAACGAACTGTCGCAAATGCTGGGCGGGGCCGAGGCCGCCGACAGAGCCCAGCACGAATTGGATTCGATCCGCGAAGTGGTAGCCGAGGCCGTGAAGGGTGTGACCAAGGCCGAATCTGCTGTCAAGGCCATGCAGCATCTCATCGAGAGGGAGCAGGCGGCCTTCGAAGTCGCGCGCACCAGCGCAGCGGCCAATCTGTTGGCCGCGGTGAAAGCCGGTGCCGATGCGACGAAGGTGTCCAGTCCGAATCTGGACAAGCTCGCCACACTCGAGTTGGCGAAGGTCAGCGCCGAAGAAGAGTTGGCGGCAGCGAAGGCAACCCTGGATGCCGCGAGGAAGCGCGAGGTGGCCATCAGACATGACCTCCGGGTAGCTCAGGCGGCGGTTGCCTCCCTCGGCCATGAGCTCGCCCTGGCCACCTACACCGAGGCGCTCGGCGCATACATGGCAGCGCACTGGCGCGCATACAACGATCGCTGCGGCACCGCGGATCCGCGCGGCGCCGCCGGCGAGATCGCGCAGCGGCTCTTGGATCGCGAGGGCTGACCACGGGCAGCGGCATTACTCGATCAGGCATTAACGGAATGACAACCCTCAATGAACCCGTGAAGCTGGCGATGGTGCAGGCGCTGGCGTGCTTCGACACCCCCGCCCAGGTGGTCGATCACATCAAGCAGGAATTCGGTGTCGTCATCACTCGCCAGCGGGCCAGCGCCTACGACCCGACGAAGGTCAGCGGCAAGAAGCTCAGCGCAAAGCTGAAGGCGGTGTTCCACGCCAGTCGTGAAGCGTTCCTGACGCAGACGAGCGACATCCCCATCGCGCACCGCTCCTACCGCCTGCGGGTCCTGCAGAGGGAATTGGAGCGGGCCGAGGCACGTGGCAACGTCGCCATGGTTCTGCAGTTGCTTGAGCAGGCGGCCAAAGAGGTGGGCGGCATGTTCACGAACCGACGCGAGGTGTCGGGCCCGGGCGGCGGTCCGGTGCAATCGGTACAGCTGACCGTGCCGATCGACCCCATTGAGGCCGCGGCCGCCTACCAGAAGCTCATGCAGGAACTCGATGTGGCATCGCGGACCGTCCGTGAACTTTACTGAACATGTGCACATGGCAGGAGCCCTGTCGCTGCGGGCGCGGCTCGCGCATCTCGAGCGAGCGGCCAGCGTGGAAGGTGAGTTCCGCGGCGTCATCGAGTTCGACAGCGCGTTCGAATCCGTTGCCGCTGCAGCGGGCCGCGCACCGGCGCCAGGCCTCTACATGCTGGCCGACGCTCGAACGGACGCGGGCTGCCTCATACAGGCGCTGGGTCGCGGCGCATTCAAAGTCATCCACGACGAAATCTCTTCCTAGTATTTCTACAGCCCGACATGGCGAGGGTGAACAGCCGAGAGCCGCGGCGATTGAACGAGGCCCCTATGCCCCAATTCACGACCAACATCCAGCCCGGCGGCCACCCGCCGCCGGCCGACCGGCGCACGACCGCTTCTCCCACCGCCGAGAGGAACGCAGCGCCCACGGCTGAGGAGTTCGAGTGCATGGAGATCGCCGGGCGCCTGAAGCTGAGCCTCAACAGCTGGCTCAGCGTCGAGGATCTCGCCGGGCTCGGGCTGACGCGACTCAAGGAGCTGCAGCAGAAGAATGCCGCCGGGACGCAAACACCTGCACCGGCAAACCGGTATGCGAGCTACGACCTCAACGCGATCAACAGCGGCGAGCCGGACGAAGGTGAGTTGCTGCGGCTGATCAGCGAGGTCGTCTCTTTGGTGCGCGGCGCAGGCACCGAGGCGATGAAGGGCCTGGGTGAGGCAACGCTCAAGGACCTGAAGAAGCGCCTGACGACGGCCAGCAACTCGAATGGCAACTATCTCGGCTACGACCTCAACAACCCTTCGGGCCTGTGACCTCTCGGACCTTCCGCTGCGCACCAGACCTGCTCAGTCGAGTCTCTGGCTGCGCGGTCGCCGCGGCTGAGGCTCCACCGATCGAGCGTGACACGCCGTGGGACCATCCAGTCCACAAACTGACCTCGGCTGCTGCCTGCGATCGGCCAGCCGTCGAGGGTCCGCGGTCGGTGTTCGACCTGGCCGCATGGGACCTGCGCGTCCGCGTCGCGCAGCAGGACGTGGGACCCGCCAACAGCGTCCAAGTCGCGCGCGTCGACGGTGTCACGCGGTGCACCGGCGCTCAGTACCCAGACAACCGCTGGACGGAAGAGAAACAGGAGAAGGAGATCGCCCGCCGCGCGCGGCAGCGGCCGCCGCGCAACAACTGGGGCGCGCGCCGCATCAGCAAGAAGCTCGAGGAGCTGGTGGGCGTGAAGCGCGTCCGGTCCGAACCTCTCGCGAGCGCCAACGACAGCGATGACTTCTCGGACGGCGGCAGCGCGCTCGCTGCGGCGGGCTTCAGGTGATTCGTTGCGTGGGCAACCTACGAACGCGCCTTGCCAATCTCGAATCCGTCTCTGAACGTGGCCGGAGTTCTCGCGACAACGAGTTACAGAACGCCGTATCGGCGCTCTTCGATGCGCTCGAGCGTCACTATCTCCACGGCGGCTACGTCCGTGCCACGGATGGAACGATCGCCCGCCAGACGGCGTGGGTGCAAGTCACCGCGGCGGCGAAACGACTGGAGGCCGGCGCGTTGACCGAGCAGGATCGCGCCGCACTGGAAGCGATGCCCGATGCCGCAATTGGCATCTTCGGGCACACCGCCCAGGCGTTCCTGGTCGCGGCGGGTTTCGGCTGATTCGCTGCTGGACCAGCATTCACATCAACGGATGCCGGCCGCAACCACCGCCTCACCCTACCCGGTTCGCATCAAGCGACACCCCGCGACCTACCCCCAATCCCGGACTCGCTCCGACCCGATTCAGGAATGACCAAAGACGCCGGCGACGATCCTCTAGAAAACGCTGCAGAGCGGCATGTCGAACGAGAAGAAAGCCGGGCAGAGCCGCTACGACAATGGCTAACAGTGCACGCTCGTCAGAACCCGATGCGCGATCGGTTGGGAGTTGGCGAGGAGAGGGTCTGCAGCGTCTCGCCCGCAATCCGCTCGAACAGAGGCGCCAGAGTCGGGCTGGCGTTCTGCGGATCGAAGTCGAACTCAGTGCCGCTGTAGACGATCCGCGCGGCTGCGCCATTCACCGCAAGGCCGATGTTGAACGACTCCGTCAAGTTGTTCGGCGCTGCAGTTTCGTACTTGAGTCGGACTCGAACATACCGGTAACCGTCGTGGCCGCTGGGCATTTTCAACGTTCCAACCAACCCAGCTGGCGCGATAGCAAAGGTGGCCGGCGTGGCCTTCAACTCTTCATCAACCTCGACGAGGCGGAACTTGTCTGTCGAGCACCCGAGGAAAGTGGCGTACTCCCGCACGAATTGATGGGCCATGTACTCGCACTTTTTGGCGTTGCTGTACTCCCTTTGAGACACCACGACTGCAAGCGCAGCGAGTTCCTGGTATTTGGTCATGAAGCCTCCAAGACGTGCCCTGATTCTGATCCAAACGAAGTGCTGCCGACGCTGGCGACTCAGCGAATCACCGCCGACTCTTCATTGTTCGCGGAGGTCGCTCTGTGATGTTCCTTTCCAGTCTATTGACCAGGCGGCGGATCGCTCGGATCGCGCACTGCCCGAAGTGCCCACTGCATCCGCTGAAAGTCGTCATTCACGGCGGCGTACTCCGCGCGCCAATGCGCGTGCGCCTGAGACACACCGTTGGTGGAGATCACCAAGGGACCGACCGGAACCCCGCCCCCCAGTTTTTCTATCGCTTCGTGGGTGCGGTCGATAACGTCGATGACGACATTCACGGAGTAGGCGTTGCTCAGTGTCTGCAGCGGCACGGACTCCAGACTGTCGAGCGCACGTATGAGGGCGGAGCGACTCTTCCGGACCACAGCGATCGTCAAATTCTGGTTGTTCTGTGCGGTCGAGTACAGGCGGTGAAACTGAATGTGTACTTCCCGCACCAGGCTGATGAAGAGGGACAGCACGCGCTCTTCCTCTCGCAATCGGGATTCCTCGGCGCGGGCCTCGGCATGCCGGTGCTGGAGCAGCGGGACGCCAACTGCGATAGCCAATGCTACGACCGCAGCGAAAGCCTGCATCCAAGATGCCCAGTCGCTTCGGGGCATGCAGACAGCGTCCCAGTTGTGGAGCCACAGCAGGCAGTACTGCGGCGTGGGCGGGCTCGCCGGCACGGTCAGAGCATCCATTCGTCTCCTCCTGGCGCGATGGTACGTCGCCCCAAAGCAGCGCGATTGGCGGAGGTGGCAGCTTGAGCTACCTCGCCAGCCTATCTATCGTCTCGAGCAGCTTCATGTACGGCCAGGCCGTCGCGACCAGCGCTGCCACCGCGGTGAAACCACCCAGCATTGCCCATCGCGCTGACACCTCGGCAGCGCGCGCGGAGATCTCCGCGGCAATCGTTTGTCGGCGCATGAACTCGTGGCTCTCATCCTCCCGTGCGAGGTTCCCGGCTTCCTGCTGGCCCTGGAGCCATTCGTGCCCGATCCGGCGGTTCTCCGGGTGCGTGCGCATCGGTGATGCGATCAGGTCGCGCAGTTCGTCGACGCTGTGCTCCGCGACCCATTTATCAACGTCCGCGAAGGTCTGGAAGTTCGCCATCTGTTCTCCCCGAGGGAAAGGTCGAAGTATGGCCGCTCGATCGAAAGGGAAAGCCGACCTGCGCTTTGCCCGCCCGCTGGCCAGCCAGATGAACGCCGGCAACGTGGACATGGTCAAAGCCGCGTGGAACGACGAGTTCACCAACGAGTTAAAGATGTTCCCGAACGGGCGCTACGACGACCAGGTCGACGGCGCCTCGCGCGCGTTCAATGGGCTGCTGCAGCCTGCGGCCGGGATCTTCGCTTGAGGCAGCGTAGGTAAGCTGCGTATCACACGATGCAGGAGTACGCTTTGTGGCTCGCAAGGGAGCGCATGTCGTGCTTCGGCGATCTTGGAGGGGTAGATGAAATACTTCGTGGATTTTCAGCATCACCATGCCGGCTCACCGAGGCCATCAGATGACGGGCCGGCGGCACCGATCGAATTCGACCCAAGCGAGGCATCAGCAATTGTCCCCAATGTTGGTGATTATGTGCAATTGCTTGCCCTGGGGGGGAATGCCGCGCAGTTTTCAGGC
Organism: Rhizobacter sp. SG703; assembly: GCF_012275445.1. GTDB lineage: Bacteria > Pseudomonadota > Gammaproteobacteria > Burkholderiales > Burkholderiaceae_C > Rhizobacter. Next base: position 135,465 of record NZ_JAAZQK010000011.1, read on the forward strand.
AAGGTAAGTTCAAGATTGTTTCGATACTTTGTGAGCGAAGACGGTGTTCAATCCGTTCAGGTAAACGTCGTAGTCAAGGACACCGAGGATGACTGGGGACAACTGGTCAAGGAGTAGGGGATCGCCCTTCCTAGCACGGCCGAATGACCGGGCACCTCCTCGACCAGATCAACATCTTTGACTACGAGACGCGCAACGCCCGCGAGGAGTTCTTCCGCGGCTTCGGCGCGCTGGATGCGAAGCGGCCCAACGCCTGGAAGCAGTACGGCTACCCGGACACGGTCACCTTCGACCAGCTGCTGACGGCCTACCAGCGCGGCGGCCCGCGATCACGCGCGTCGCGATGTACCGAGTCGACGAGACTGACCGGCCGACCCGAGAGGTTCACCGCGGCCAATGGAGACCACTACACGCTGCCGACGGGCAGCGACACATGACGCAATGCGACCAGGTCAGATCTCCTGAGGACGCTCACCAAACTGGCCGCCATAAGGCCTCCGCGCCTGCATTGCCGCTCCGAGCGCTCGAGCGCGACACCTTGACTGAAGCTTGGCCGGCCGACCGACTACACCTCATGCACGCCGTCAATCACTTCTGAAAGGAACCGGCCGAGTGGTCTCATAGGACATGCGGCAATGGCCCTCGATGGTCGATGCCACGCGCTCTGGATGGCGTGCAACCAGTACTTCAATTCCCCGGCCTCGTTCCTTCGCAATCCGAGTATCGGGCCGCCGCTCATGCCGTCGATGTCCGACAGGCCCTCCGGGTGCCCGACATACCCGTACCAGCGTTCAGCTTCGGTTTCTTCGAGATCCGCCGGACGCTGATCGGCCCTGCGGACTGCAGCAACGACCGCAGTCAGGCGGCTGATGGGTTCATCCGGTTGCGCCAAGGTCGATGGGGCGCCGACCAGAAGGTATGCGAAGGCATCTCCCGGCTCGAAGTCCCACGCTTGCTCCGTGATCGCGCGAACACCATTCGCTTGAAGCTGACGTCTTGTGAAGTCGTCAATCAGAAGCAGACCGAAGTCGTTGGCCTCGTCCCTGAACGGGACCGAAGGCAGTGCCGCCTCCCAATCGAACGGAACTGGGTGATCGTGCTTCGCCTGCAAGCCGATACTGTCGATCAGGAAAGCACGGTCCAACTTCCAGCCACTCGTTTCATTCTGACGGACGTCGCGAATGCAGTGCCCCGCAGTGACGAGCAGCCATTGCTGCTGAACCGACAGCACGAAGGACGTGATGATGCGGTGCTTGGTCTCTTGCTCGTTGCGAAATCTCAGCTGGATGGGAACGACATGCTGGAAGAACAGCCCGACGACATGATTGGTCTCCGTCTTCTGCGAATCGTTCATGGGTGGCCATCGAGCTTCGGGTGATCAATTTGAAGCCTTGGCCAGCGCGGCTCGCTTCTGGTGCTGGAACTCCTCATCGGTGAGCACGCCGCGATCACGCAGGCTGGCCAGCTTCTCGAGTTCGTCCGCAACGGAAACAGGCGGCGCCGCGCTCGCGGGGGCCGCCACAGGCGGTGCCACGGACTTCGCGATGGCATTGATCGACGCGACCTGGCGCTCGTGCTCCCGCTGGCGATCAAACGCCGCCTGAGCAGCGTCCTGAGCGACCTGCTTGAGGTTCTTGGTCACGAGCACCGCGATCAGGCCGATCAGTGGCGAAAGGACGAACGAGAGGAGGAAGAAGCCGAACCCGCTACGCCCGCGCGAATCGGCGAGCAGTCCGACGCCGACGCTCAGCACCAGCCACCCAATGACGACTTCCATGCACCCTCCCCGGCCTCGGCGGGCCCGCTGTGATTCGACCGACTGGGCGGCGAACCTGCCCACGGCGATGGTCGAGATCATTACTCGCGCCAGCGCGCGCGTCAAAGCCGACATCGAGCGGGCACCTCGGTGTTTGCCCGCGGACGCGTGTGGCGAACGGCACACAGGAGGAAATATTTCTCGAGCATCCGATCGACCTGATCGAGGCCGAGTGATGCGTGCGCCCGGCGCCGCGCGAGGACTTCCGCCTCGGGGGTATGAACAGGGGTAGAGGAACTATGCTCCGTCGCGGAAATTAAGCATTGGCGCGGCTTTCAAGCCGTCGTGTGGACGCCGCTCTCCCGCCATATTCCAGCGCACCGTCACGCGCAGGCCGCGAGCTTCGGGACCTCCAGGGCCTCCGCTGCCTCCGGCACCTCCGGCACCTCCGGCACCATCAGCCAGTTCAACCGTCGCCCCATGGCGATCGGCCACCGACTTCACGATGGCCAACCCCAGCCCACTGCCCGGCTGCGCCTGGTCGGGCACTCGGAAGAAGCGATCGAACACCCGCTCGCGCCAATCCGCCGCGATGCCCGGACCGGCATCCTCGACCACCAGCGACGCATCGGCCCCCACCCGCACCGACACCGTCGACCCGGCCGGCGCGTACTTGATCGCGTTCTCGACCAGGTTGTCGACCAGCGACGTCAGCCCCTCGCGCTCGGCCTCGATCTCGCAGCGCTCGGCGCACGCGAGCTCCAGTTCGACACCACGCTTCATCGCCAGCCCCGACAGCGCCGCCAGCCGGTCCTGCACCAGCCCGTCGAGCGACAGCCGCACGACCTGGGTGCGCCCGCTGTCGCTGCGCATCAGCCCCAGCAGCTGCGCCACCAGGCGGCTCGCCCGCTCGCCGCTGCGCACCAGCCCGTCGAGCAGCTCGGCATCGCGCGCGTCGCCACGGTGCGCCTGCAGCGCCTCGATGTTGATGCGCATCGCGGCCAGCGGCGTGCGCAGCTCGTGCGCAGCGTCGGCGATGAAGCTGCGCTCGCGCGCCAGGCTCGCCGCCACGCGCGCGAGCAGCGTGTTCACCGCGTCGGCCACCGGCCGCAGCTCGCGGTAGGCGCTGCCGAAGCGCAGCGGCGCCAGGTCGCCGGGGCTGCGCGTCTCGATCTCCTGCGAGAAGCGGCGCCATGGCCGCAACGCCAGCCGCACCGACCACCAGGCCGGCAGCACCAGGAATGGCAGGCTGATCAGCAGCGGCAGGATCAGGATGCCGCGCTCGCCGAGCGCGAACAGGATCGACACCGCGTGGCCCGAACGGATCAGCGTGACGCGCGCCGCGGACCGTGCCGACGGCTGCGTGTAGGTGCGCCACGGCAGGCCGTCGATGACCAGCTTCTCGAGCCGGCGCTGCTGCGTCGCCGGCACCACGCCGGGCGAACCGGGCGAGGCATAGAGCAGCCGGTCGCCGAGCCAGACGTTCATCGACATGCGCAGCGCCAGGTCGTCCTGTTCATGGTTCTCGCGGCGCTGGAACACGTCGAGCTTGCGCAGCACCTCCTGCAGCTGCTCGGGCCGGTCGGCCAGGCTGTCGACCAGCGCGAGGATCATGTCGGCCCGCGGGCCCATGTGGCCGGGCTCGAAGATCTCGTCGTAGCGCGCGGTGTCCCAGACGAAATAGGCCATCGCCGCCGACCACAGCAGCAGCACCGTCAGCATCTGGGCCAGCACCAGGCGGCCGACCAGCGAGCCGCGCAGCCGCCGCCACAGCGCAGCGGCCGTCATGCCCCGCCCCTGGCCGGCGCAGTGCGGTCGATCACGTAGCCGACGCCGCGCACCGTGCGGATGTAGCCCGGCCCGATCTTGCGGCGCAGGTTGGACATGTGCACGTCGAGCACGTTGCTCTCGTTGTCGAGCCCGCCGGGCAGCACCTGCTCTTCGAGCACGCGGCGCGTCAGCACGCGGTCGGCGCGCTTCATCAGCAGGCACAGCAGCTCGAACTCGCTGCGCGACAGCTCGACCGCCCGCTCGTCGACCGTCACGCGCATCGTCGCCTCGTGCAGCGCAAGCTGGCGGATCTCGATCGTGTCGTTGACCAGGCCGAAGCTGCGCCGCGCCAGCGCCCGCACGCGCGACAGCAGCTCGGCCAGCGCGAACGGCTTCACCAGGTAGTCGTCGGCGCCGCTGTCGAGCCCGGCCAGGCGGTCTTCGAGCGCATCGCGCGCCGTCAGGATCAGCACCGGCATCGGCAGGCGCTCGCGGCGCAGGCGCGCCAGCAGCGCCAGGCCGTCGCCGTCGGGCAGGCCCAGGTCAAGCAGCACCAGGTCGCAGGCCTGGGTGTCGATCGCGTGCAGCGCATCGCCCAGCCGGCGCACCCAGGTGACCTGCAGGCCCTGGTCTTCGAGCGCGATGCGCACGCCGTTCCCCAGTTCGAGGTCGTCTTCGATCAGCAGGATCTTCATGGCATGGCTCATGGACACCGATTGGAGACGCCGAACCTGAAGGTTCGGTGAAGCCGCGCCGGGGTCGCGGCGCGCGCCTTCATCGAACCTTCATCAACGGTTCAGGTTCGCTTCAGGCGGGGTTCCGACACTGCCGTCCATCCCAACGTTTTTCCCCTGATCCCGAAGCAACCGAGCGAGACTTCCGATGTTCACCGATTCCAACGCCTTCCGAAAGACCTGCATGACGCTGCGCCAACGCCTCTTCCACCCGATGATCCCGACCCTGCTGACCGGCGCGCTGGCGCTGCTGAGCGCCACGCTCGCCGTGGCGGAAGAACCGGCCGCACCCGCCGACGACGACTGGCAGTTCACCGCCGGCCTCGGCGTCGGCAGCATTCCGAAGTACCCCGGCAGCGCCGAGCACAAGCTGCGCGCGTTCCCGGTGCTGGCCGCCAGCCACGGCCGCTATTTCATCGGCGGCGTGCCCGGCGCCGGCGTGCCGGCCGGCATCGGCGCGTTCATCATCACCGACCCGCACTGGCGCGTCGGCCTGGGCATCGGCGGCGACCTCGAGAAGCCGCGCAAGGAATCCGATGCCGACCGCCTGCGCGGACTGGGCGACATCGACGGCACCGCGCTCGGCGCGGTGTTCGCGAGCTACTCCGACGGCTGGTTCACCGCCCGCGGCAACGTGGTCGGGGACATCGGCGGCAAGCACCAGGGCGGGCGGCTGTCGTTCGACCTCGAAGGCAAGTACAGCCCGGCGCCGGGCCTGATGCTGTCGGCCGGCCCGGGGGTGACCTGGGCCAGCCGCAGCGCAATGCAGACCTGCTTCGGCATCGACGGGCAGCAGGCAGCGCGGTCGGGCCGCGCGGTGTACACGCCGCGCTCCGGCATCGAATCGGTGGGCTTCACCGTCGGGGCCGACTTCCAGATCGACAAGCAGTGGGGCATCGGCACCCGCGTGTCGACGCGCCGCCTGCAACGCGACGCGGCCGACAGCCCGATCACCGAGAAGAAGTCGCAGAACAGCGCCGTGGTGTTCACCGCCTACCGGTTCTGACCGGGCACCAGCCCTCCGACGATCCGTCGCGGCACCTCCAGCTGCAATGGCGTTCAAGACGAGGCCGCGTCCTCGTGGAAGCATCGCCGCTTTCATCGCAGTTGCAGGAGAAAACGTGTCGGAAGCGAATTCGTCTCGAGAAGCGGTGCCGCTGGTGGCGCCGCGTTGCGTGATCGTGGTCGACCAGGCGCTGCCGGTCGGGCGGGCGGCCAACGCCGCGGCCGTGCTGGCGTTGACGGTCGGCCAGCGACACCCCGGCCTGGTCGGTGCCCCGCTGGTGGATGCGAGCGGCGGCGTGCACCCCGGTTTGATTCCTTACGGCATCGCGGTGCTGGCCGCCGAAGCGGATGGGCTGGCCGCGCTGCGGGAACGCGCGCTGGCCGCCGGTTGCGATGTGGTGGACTTCGCGGTGCAAGGCCAGCAGACCACCGACTACCAGGCGTTTCGCGACGCCGTGGCGCTGCTGCCCACCTCGGCACTGGGCTATGTCGGGCTGGCGCTGGTCGGCGAGAAGAAGCCGGTCGGCAAGCTGGTCGCCAACCTCGGGCTGCTGAAGTAGCTCAGGCCGCCACGGCCAGCCGGTACTGTCCGGGCGTGATGCCCATGAAGCGGCGGAACCAGCGCGTCAGGTGCGCCTGGTCGGCAAAGCCCGACAGCGCGCTCGCCTCGCTCAGCGAATGGCGGGTGCGGATCAACTGCATCGCCAGCCGCACCCTTGCCTGCCGCTGGTAACCATGAGGCGTCATGCCGACGGCACGCTCGAAAGCGCGAAACAGCTGGAACGCCGGCAGGCCGGCCGCGCCGGCGATGTCGTCGAGGCTGACGTGGTCCCCCAGGTTCTGGTCGAGGTAGTCGCGGGCCCGGCCGATGGCCGCCTGCTCGCGGCCGACCGGCTCCGGCGTGCCGGCATGGACCAGGTGGCGCTGCACCAGCCGCGACGCGAATTCGAGATAGGCCTCGTCGCGCAGCAGGGCCGGGCCCCGATCCTGCGAGCACCGGTGCATCGCGTACAGCCGCTGCGCCATCTCGGCGTCGCGCACGATCGGGCCGGCCACGCGCAGCGGGTGCGCATGATGCGCATCGCCCGCCAGCCGGCGCAGGTGCTGCAGGTCGACGTACAGCGTGCGCTGGCGCCAGCCCCCGGCATCGACCGGCCAGCCGGCATGCGGCTCGTCGGCATCGATGGCGTAGAGGTCGCCGGCCCGGGCGACGAACTCGCCGCCCCGCATGCGGATGCGGATCGCGCCTTCGGTGAGCAGCGCGAAGCACGCGGTCTCGTGCGTGTGCACGTCGTAGCTGAAGTCGACGAAGCGGCCGCGCAGCAGCTCGGCCTGCAGCTCGGGGGCGTGCCAGAGGGTGATGTCGGGGGCGTCGGGCATGGGGGTCGATTCTGGCTCGAAGCGTCGGGACGTCTTGTCGGATACAGCACGTGCGCCTCAAGTGGCAGGCCGTTCGGTCGACAACCCGAACAGCCCACAGCCCTCCACCCTGGCACCACCATGCGCTCACTGCGATTGACCCTGGTCCTCCTGATCGGCTCTGGCATTGCCGCGGCCAGCGTGCTGATGGCGGTGTCGCTGTGGGGCGCCGGCACGGCCGCCGGCGCGGCCCAGCGCACCTTCGTCGCGAAGGACGTCACCGCCGACATCCTGCCGCCGCCGATGTACCTGATCGAGCTGCGGCTGGTGCTGTCGCAGGCGGTCGAAGGCAGCATCGCCCCTGACAAGGCACAGGCCGAAGCGGCACGCCTCGAGAAGGAATACCAGGAGCGCGTCACCTACTGGCGCGCCCACCCGCCGTATGGCCTCGAGGCGCAGTTGCTGGGCCCGCAGCACGAGGCGGCGGAGCGCTTCATCGCGGCCTCGCGCGGGGTGCTGAAGGCCGCATCCACCGGCGACACCCCGGCGGCGCAGGTCGCCCTGAAATCGGCCGACGCGCTGTACCTGCAGCACCGCGCCGGGGTCGACGCCACCGTCAAGGCGTCGACCGCCTTTGCCGACGCGGCCTCGGCCACCTTCGACGCGACGCTCACCCGCGTGGCCTGGGCGCAATGGAGCGTCTTCGTCGCGGCGGCCGTGCTGCTGCTCGGCTTCGGCCGCTACGCGTGGACGTCGGTCTGGGCCCAGGTCGGCGGCGAACCGGCCGACGTGGCGGCGGTGGCCAATGCGGTGGCCGCCGGCGACCTGCGCCAGCGCGTGCCGCGGGTGGCCGGCGACGACGACAGCATCATGGCCGCGATGGCGGCGATGTGCGAACGGCTGACGCAGGTGGTGGCCACCGTGCGGGCCAGCAGCGATTCGATCGCGACCGGCTCGCAGCAGATCGCGCGCGGCAACGCCGACCTGAGCCAGCGCACCGAGCTGCAGGCCGGCAACCTGCAGCAGACCGCCGCGTCGATGGAGCAACTGACCGGTGCGCTGAAGGCCAGCGCCGATGCGGCCCGCGGCGCGGCGCTGCTGGCGGCCGAGGCCGGTGCGGCCGCCAGCCAGGGCGGCGCGGCCGTGCAGCAGGTGGTGCACACGATGGACAGCATCGCCGAGGGCTCGCAGAAGATCGGCCAGATCGTCTCGGTGATCGATGGCATCGCGTTCCAGACCAACATCCTCGCGCTGAATGCCGCGGTGGAAGCCGCGCGCGCCGGCGAACAGGGCCGCGGCTTCGCGGTGGTCGCCAGCGAGGTGCGTGCGCTGGCGCAGCGCAGCGCCGAGGCCGCGCGGGAGATCAAGGCGTTGATCGGCGCCAGCGTCGAGCGGGTGCAAGCGGGTGCCGAGCTGGTGAACAGCGCCGGCCGCCACATGGGCGGCATGGTCGAGCAGGTGCAGCGCGTGGCGGGCCTGATCGCCGAGATGGGCCAGGCCAGCCAACAGCAGACGGCCGGCCTCGACCAGCTGAACGCGACGGTGGCCGGGCTGGACGAAGCCACGCAGCGCAATGCCGCGCTGGTCGAGCAGTCGGCCGCCGCTGCCGACAGCCTGCATGTGCAGGCGCACCAGCTGGTGGCAGCGGTCGGCATCTTCCGGCTGGCCTGAGCCGTCACAAAGCCACTACAACTTCGCCCGCGCGCCGCAGGTAAGCTCGCTCTCCCCGCCCCCCACCGGGCGGACAGGGAGCCTCGATGGAACCAACTGCACGCAGCGGCGACGACCGCGCGGCCGGGACCGGCAACACCGCTTGCGATCCCGCGCCCGACCAGCCCATGACCCTCGACCGCGAACGCTGGCAGCGCCTGAAGGAGCTGCTGGCCGATACGCTCGAACGCCCCCCGCGCGAGCGCAGGCACTTCATCGCGCAGGCCTGCCCCGACGACGCCGCACTGCGCGCGGAGCTCGAATCGTTGGTCGCCGCGGCCGAAGGCACCGGCCCGCTCGACCAATCTCCCGCGGCCGGGCTGCTCGATGCGCTGTCGGCCGAAGCCGCCGCGGCGCCGCACGACGCCAGCGGCCAGCGCCTGGGCGACTACCGCCTGATCGCGTTGATCGCCCGCGGCGGCATGGGCGAGGTCTACCGGGCCGAGCGCGCCGACGGCCAGTACGAGCAGCAGGTCGCGGTGAAGATCGTGCGCGAAGGCGCCGACACCCGCTTCCTGCTCGACCGCTTCCATGCCGAACGGCGCATCCTCGCGACGCTCGACCATCCGAACCTCGCGAAGCTGCTCGACGCCGGCGTGTCGCCCGAAGGCGCGCACTACGTCGTGATGGACCTGGTCGACGGCGGCCTGCCGATCGACGCTTACTGCACCGAGCACGCGCTGCCGCTGGCCGACCGGCTGCGCCTGTTCCGAAGCCTCTGCCAGGTGGTCGACTATGCGCACCGCCAGGGCGTGGTGCACCGCGACCTGAAGCCCGGCAACATCCTGGTCGGGCGCGACGGCGTCGTGAAGCTGGTCGACTTCGGCATCGCGAAGCGCCTGGACCCCGCCGGCGACCGCACCGCGACCGCGATGCGCGCGCTGACGCCGCAATACGCCAGCCCCGAGCAGGTGCGCGGCGAGCCGGTCACCGCGGCCAGCGACATCTACTCGCTGGGCGTGGTGCTGTACCGCCTGCTGACGCAGGCGAGCCCCTACGGCCGCGCGACCGACGACAACTACGCGCTGACGCGTGCCATCTGCGACACCGAGCCGCCGCCACCGAGCCGGGCGCTCGACGACGCGCCGCGCACCCGGCGGCGCCAGCTCGAAGGCGACCTCGATGCGGTGGTGCTGATGGCGCTGCGCAAGGACCCGCGGCGCCGCTATGCGTCGGCCGAAGCGATGGCCGACGACGTGTTCCGCCACCTCGAAGGCCTGCCGGTGCAGGCGCGCCGCGGCGCGTGGAGCTACCGCGCCGGCCGCTTCGTGCTGCGCCACCGCGCCGCGGTGGGCGCGGTGATGCTGGCCAACCTGGCGCTGGTGGCCGGCATCGCGTTCGCCGGCTACCAGGCCTACGAGGCGCATCGCCAGCGCGAGCGCGCCGAGCGGCATTTCGCGAACGTGCGCAAGCTGGCGAGCTCGATGATGATCCCGATGCACGACGCGATCCGGGTGCTGCCGGGCTCGACGGCGGCGCGCAAGCTGCTGGTCGAGAACGGCCTCGCGTACCTCGAAGGCATCGCGCCCGAGGCGCAGAACGAACCGGCGCTGCAGGTCGAGCTGGCGAACGGCTACCGCAACATCGGCGACATCCAGGGCCGGCCCGGGGTGGCGAGCCTCGGCGATCCGCAGGGCGCGATCAGGAGCTACCGCCGCGCCATCGAGCTGCTGGCGCCGGTGCTGGCCGGGCCGCCACCGCATGACGCGGTATACCGCGACGCGCAACAGGAAGCGGCGGTCGCGCACCAGCGCGAAGGCGCGGTGCTCGGCTTCATCGGCAAGTTCCCCGAGGCCCTGCGCACGCTGCACGCCGGCATTGCGGTGGCCGACAACCTGGCGGCCACCGACCCGTCGAACCGCACCTGGCGGCTGCTGCGCGCCACGCTGTACGGGCAGCTGAGCCAGGTGCAGATGTTCTCGGGCGACATCGACACCTACCTGAAGACCTCGGACGAAGCCGCCGCGCAGCTGGAGGCGCTGGTCGCGCAGGACCCGGCCGACAACGACGCCGGCCTCAACCTGGCTTCCAACTACTCGACGCGCGGCGAACAGCTGATCCAGCGCGACACCACCGTCGAGAGCGCGCAGCTTGCGCTGGCCGCCTTCCGCAAGAGCCTCGGGGTGCTGGAGCGGCTGGCGGCGAAGAGCCCGCAGAACTCCTCGCTCGCGCGGCATGTCGCGACCGACCTGGAGAACGTCGCATGGTGCCTGCGCCGCACCGGCCAGCCGCGCGAGGCGGTGGCGCAGGCGCGGCGCGCGCTCGACATGATGCGCGGGCTGAGCGCCCGCGACCCCGGCAACACGCAGTTCCAGGCCGACGTGGCGAGCATGCAGACCTCGCTCGGCGAGGCACTGCTGGCCGACCGCGACGCGCGCGCCGGCGTGCAGGTGCTGACCGACGCGGTGGCGTCGTTCGCCGCGTTGCCGGCTGGCCTGCGCGAGGACAACTACGTGCACCACCACCAGGGCCTCGCGCACCACCTGCTGGGCGTGGCGCTGCAGGCACGGCAGCAGCCGGGCGATGCCGGCGCGGCCTGCGCCCAGCAGCGGCTCGCGCTGCCGATCCTCGAAGAGATGGACAAGCAGGGCATTCCGCCCGGCGTCACCGGGCCGGGGCCGGTGCGCGACGCGTTGAAGGCGTGCGGATAGCGGGCTCGGCCGTCAGTCCACCCGCATGAACTGCTGCCGCACGCGATGCCGGTCGAGCATCTCGAAGTGCCACCATTCGTTGTCGATGCCGTTGAAGCCGGCCGCGGTCAGCGCGTCGCGCAGCAGCCGGCGGTTGTCGACCTGCACCGGCGTCAGCGCGCCGCTCGCGAGGTGCGCCGCTTCGAGCACCGGATGCGACAGCGCCGTCATCTCGTCGAAGCCGCTGCCCATGTCGAGCTCGCGGCCCTGCGCGTCGAGCACGGTCGCGTCGAGCGCCATGCCGAACGAATGGATCGAGCCGCGCGCCGGGTCGGCAACGTACTGGCGCAGGCCGGTTCCGTCGAGGTGATCCCACAGCTCGATCTGCACGCGGTGCGGGCGCAGCGCGTCCAGCACCAGCAGCCGGTGCCCCGGCGCCACCGCGGCCAGCCGGGCCACGGCCTGCGCGAGCCCGTCGGCGGCCAACCGATGCAGCCAGCCGCAATCGAGCGTGCCGTACAGGTCGCGCCCGACGAAATTGCGCACGCTTGCGTAGCGCAGGTCCACCGCGACGCCTGCGATCGCGGACAGCCGGCGGAAATCGGGATGGGTGGCGATGGCTTCGCAGCGCATGGCTACTTCGGCTTCGAACCGCGATCGACGATGCGCGGCACCAGCATCAGCACGACCAGCGCGAGCAGCGTGCTCAGCAGCGCCGTCGACTCGCGGCCGAGCCCGCAGGCCACGCCGATGGCGGCGGTCATGAAGACGCCGGCCGCGGTCGTCAGGCCCAGCACCTGTTCTTCCGATCGCAGCTTCAGGATCGCGCCGGCCCCCAGGAACCCGACACCCGCGACCACGCCCTGGATCACCCGGCTCAGGTCGCCCACCTGCATGCCGCCCTGCTGCGGCACCAGCACGAACAGTGCCGCGCCCATCGCCACCAGCATGTGCGTGCGAACGCCGGCGGCCTTGCCCTGGCTCTGGCGTTCGTAGCCGAGCATGCCGCCCAGCAGCGCCGCGAGCGTCAGGCGCAGCAGCACGCGGGTGATCTGCTCCGGGTCTGCGAGGTCTGAAAACTCCGCGCGCAACGCCCGCATCACCTGGTCCATCGGCACTCCTTGTTCACGTCGACGGATGCTAATGCGCGCATGCCGACAAAGCCCGGGTAACGAGCCGAAACCGACGTAGGAGCGTACCTACGCCGAGTCGCGCCGATCCGCCTTGTTGGCACCGAGGCCGGCTCCTACAGTCATCTCAATCTCGCGCCGCTGCGAGTTCAAGGGGGAGAAGAATGAAGAAGTCGCTGCGCCTGCTGGCGTCGCTCGCGCTCGGATGCGGCATCGCCGCCGCCGTGCCCGCTCAAGCCACCGAATACACGCTGTTCGACCTCGGCTCGCTGACGCCCGGCCAGCAGATGTGGGCCACCGGCATCAACGACCTCGGCCAGGTCGTCGGCTATTCGTATGGCGACGGCCGCAACGGCGATTCGTCCAGCAACCTGTACAACGCCTTCGTGACCGGGGCGAACGGCACCGGCCTCACCGGCCTGGGCACGCTCGGCGGCAGCTGGAGCCGCGCGTTCGGGATCAACAACGCCGGCCAGGTGGTCGGCGATTCGCAGACGGCGTCGGGCGGCTTCCGCGCATTCATCGGCACCGCCGGCGGCCCGCTCAACGACATCGGCACGCTCGCCGGCAGCACCAGCAGCAGCGCCACCGCGATCAATGCCAGCGGCCAGGTCGTCGGTGTCGCGATCGACCCGATGGGCGGCGACCCGCGCGGCTTCGTTTCCGGCCCGAACGGCAGCAACCTGCAGGCCCTCGGTACCCTGAACGGCCAGCCCCTGTATGGCCACGACATCAACGACAGCGGCCAGGTCGCCGGCGGAGTGACCTACTCCTACCTCAACACCAGCTTCGTGACCGGCCCGAATGCCACCTCGCCCGGTGGCGTCTTCGCCGACACCAGCCGGGTCAACGCGATCAACAACCACGGACAGGTGGCCGGCACCTACGGGGCCGACCTCGTCTACGTCGATGCGTTCATCGGCACGCCCGGCGGAACCGAAACCCACCTCGACTTCCACGGCGTGGCGAACTACGAGTTCGGCCAGCTCGGCGGCTTCGGCCAATACGGTCCGATCTCGCAGAGCCAGGCGCTCGCGTTGAACGACAGCGGCCAGGTGGCCGGCACCTTCAACAACGGCCGCATCGCGGACTATTTCGCGTTCATCACCGCCGCCAACGGCCAGGGCGTCGTCAACCTCGACAGCCTGTTCACGCTCGGCGACGGCGACCATTTCGTCTACGCGACCGGCGTCAACAACGCCGGCCAGTTCATCGCGAACACCGCGCAGGGCCACGCCTACCTGATCTCGCCGATCCCCGAGCCGGTCACGCTCGCGCTGTGGACCGGCGGGCTGCTGCTGGTCGGATGGCGTGGCCGTCACGCCGCCACAACCCGGGAAACCCCATGAAGACTCCGAGCTTCCTCGCTTCGCTGGCGCTCGCCGCCGCATTCGCCTGCACCGCGAGCGCCCAGGCGCAGACCACGCAGTACCAGCTGTTCGACATCGGCCAGCTGAACACCGGCGACCTGATGTACGCGACCGGCATCAACAACAGCGGCCAGGTCAGCGGCTATGCGTACACCAACGGCTTCAACGGCTGGTCGTCGGTCGGCGACTATCGCGCCTTCAGCACCGGTGCCGACGGCAGCGGCGTGACCGCCCTCGGCACGCTCGGCGGCAGCTGGAGCAAGGCCTACGGCATCAACGACGCCGGCCAGGTGGTCGGCACCGCCCAGACGGCCGGCGGCAGCTTCCACGCGTTCCTGCGCGGCGGCACCGGTCCGATGCAGGACCTGGGCACGCTGGGTGCCGTCAACAGCGTCGCCACCGCGATCAATGCCAGCGGCCAGGTGATCGGCAGCACCGGCGGTGGCCCGTTCTCCAGCGACCCGGATTCGCTCGACCCGCAGCAAGGCTTCATCACCGATGCGAACGGCCAGGCGATGCGCTCGCTCGGCAGCCTGAACGGCCAGCCGCTGTTCGGCAACGGCCTCAATGACGCCGGCCGCGTGGTCGGCCACATCGGCTACAGCGAACTGAACCAGGCGGGCACCTTCGTGACCGGCGCGAACGGCAGCGCGCCGGTGGCCTTGAATGCCGCGGTGCACTACCAGGAAAGCTCGATCAACAACGCCGGCCAGATCGCCGGCACCTACATCGGGCCGCAGGACTACACCGGCCGCAACGCCTACATCGGCAACGACTCCGGCACCGTGAAGCCGCTCGATTTCACCGGCGTCCAGTGGTACACGCCGGGCAACGAAGGCGGAGAGGGCCAGTACGGGCCGTCCTCGTTCAGTTTCACCACGGGCATCAACGAGTACGGGCAGGTGGCCGGCTGGATCCAGAACATCCACTTCCGTCGCGACTTCGCGTTCATCACCGGCGCCAACGGCCAGGGCGTGATCGACGTCAACAGCCTGTTCACGCTGGCCGACGGCGACTGGTTTCGCAATGTCACCGGCATCAACGACCAAGGGCAGTTCGTCGTCAACAGCGGCTACGGGCACGTCTACCTGATCTCGCCGGTTCCGGAGCCGGCGACGCTCGCGCTGTGGGGCGTGGGCCTGCTGCTGGTCGGCGGCGCGGCGCGGCGCCGCATCAATGCAGCATCGGGGTCAGCAGGCCGACCCACTGCCACAGCGCGAAACCTGCGAGCAGCAGCGCCGATGCCCTGTTGATCGCACGCCGCCACGCGGGCCGGAAGCTGTGCCGCAACCGGCCCACCGCGACCGACAGCACCAGCCACCACAGCGCCGAGCCGGCGAACACGCCGGCCACCATCACCAGCGGCGAACCGCCGGCCACCTGCGCGCTCATCGCGCCGAAGATCGCGATGAAGGACACGATCGTCATCGGGTTCGACAGCGTCAGCGCGAACGTGGTGGCGAAGCAGGTCCACGCCGAAGGCACCGGTGCCGGCACCGCGCGGGCGTCGTCGCCGGCCGACTGGCGCCAGCCCGACCACGCGAGCCGCAGCAGCACCAGCCCGCCGAACACCGCGAGCCAGGTCTTGGCACCGACCAGCCACGCGATCAACGCGGTGGCTCCGAACGCACCGACCGCGCCGTAGACCGTGTCGGCGACCGCGGCGCCCATGCCGGTCGCGAGGCCGGCGCGCCAGCCGGCATCGAGCGTGCGCTGGATCGTCAGCAGCCCGATCGGGCCGACGGGGGCCGCGATCGACAGGCCGATCAATCCGGACTGGAAGAAGAGAAGCCAGGAGTTCGCGGGCGTCATGACACGCATTGTCAGGGAGGCGTGAGCGGGCCGAGCGCCGGGCCGCCCCAAGCCGGCCCGCGTCCCCCCGGGGGACCGCCCGGCGTACTCGCCGGGCGAGGGGTCGTCATATCACGGGATCCAGGGTGCTCATCCGCGGCCCGCTTTTCGTCGGCCGCCAGCCTTGCGGATCGTCGTGCCGCAGCAGGTGCGCCGGCACCGGCCGGCCGAGCAGGAAGCCCTGGATCTCGTCGCAGCCGTGGGCCCGCAGCCGCGCCAGCTGCGACGCCGTCTCGGCCCCCTCGGCGTTGACCTTCATGCCCAGCGCATGCGACAGCGAGACGATCGAGCCGACGATCAGGTCGACCTTCGGATCGCGCTCCATGTTCTGCGTGAACGCGCGGTCGATCTTGACCTTGTGGAACGGAAAGCGCCACAGGTAGGCCAGGCTCGAATAGCCGGTGCCGAAGTCGTCCATCACGATGCGCGCGCCGAGCGCCTGCAAGGTCCGCAGCGTCTGCAGCACCTGCTCGGTGTTGCGCATCAGCAGCGATTCGGTGATCTCCAGCTGCAGCCGCTGCGGCGCAAGGCCCGAGCGCATCAGGCATTCCGACACCACGCCGACCAGGTCGCCCTGGAACTGCGCAGCCGACAGGTTCACCGACACGTCGAGCTGCGACGGCCAGCGCACCGCCTCTTCGCAGGCGCGCAGCAGCACCCAGCGGCCGAGCGGCTCGATCAGCCCGGCCTGTTCGGCCAGCGGGATGAACTCGGCCGGCGAGATCGCGCCGCGGTCGGGATGCGACCAGCGCGCGAGCGCCTCGTAGCCGCTCAGGCGCAGCGCCTCGGCCTCGAACAGCGGCTGGAAGTGCAGCGTCAGCTGGTCGTCCGCGATCGCGTGGCGCAGGTCGTGCACCAGCGCGCGGCGCAGCTGCAGGTCGGCGTCCATCGCGGCGTCGTAGAAACTGAACTGGCCGCGGCCGTCGGCCTTCGCGCGGTACAGCGCCAGGTCGGCCTTGTGCAGCAGCTCGTCGCGCGTCGAGCCGTCGGTGCCGTAGATCGCCGCACCGACGCTCGCGCCGCCTTCGACGCGCCGTTCGCCGATGTCGTGCGGTGCGGCCAGCACGTCGACCACGCGCTGCGCGAACGACGACACGTCCTCCGAGCCGCGCACGCCGCTCTGCAGGATCGCGAACTCGTCGCCGCCGAGGCGCGCCACCAGGTCGAACTGCCGCACCACCTCGCGCAGCCGCGTCGCCACCAGGCCCAGGCAGGCATCGCCGACCGCCTGGCCGTGCGTGTCGTTGATCAGCTTGAAGTGGTCGAGGTCGAGGCACAGCACCGCGAACTTCGGGCCGCCGGCGCGCGAGCGCGCCTCGGCGTCGCTCAGTGCGGCGTTGAAGCTCGCCCGGTTCATCAGCCCGGTCAGCGGATCGTGTTCGGCCAGGTAGCGCACCTGGTCTTCGGCCTGGCGCTCGCGGCGCGTGCGCACCATCCACTGCCGCAGGCTCAGCCCGAGCAGCAGCGCCAGCGCGGCCACCACCGCGATCGCCACCCGCAGGAAGGCCGACGCGATGCGTGCCGACCGGTCGGCCTGGTCGACATACACCTCGACCACGCCGCCGATGTTGCCGTTGCCGCCCTGCACCGGGATGTAGGCCTCGCTGTAGACGCCCGGCCGGTCGGCGCGCTGCGACCGGCGCAGGTAGACGATGCTGCGCCCGCCGAGCACCAGGTCGCGCACCTCGGGGCTGCGGGCCAGCGTGTCGAGCGGCGCCGCGGCGCGGGCGCGCGCCAGCTCCTCGGCGCCGAGCCCGAGCTGTTCGGACACCAGCAGCTCGCGGCCGTGCGGGTCGTAGAGCTTGAAGCGGAACACCTCGCCGAGGTGGCGCAGGCGGCTGAGCTGCTCGATGGAAGCCGGCGTCAACGGGTCGCCGGCGAAGATGCTGTCGAGCTCGGGCACCGTGTCGCGCACGTAGCTGGCCCATTGCAGCGCACTGTGCTCGGCATCGGCACGCAGCTGTGCGCGCGACGCCGTCTTCATCGCCCAGGCCACCATCGCGCACGCGAGCGCGCCGGCCAGCAGCCAGCCGAGCAGCGCACGCCAGGTGGGATTGAGCGAGGTCATTCGAATGAGGGCCTGTTAGCACTACGGCAACCGTTCGAGCCCGGTCCAACTGCCGGGCGACGGCTTTTCATCGTGGGATATCGGCAGCGTCGGTGCGGACCTGAGCGGCGGCAGGCCGGCGCGCCGGCCTCCTTGCGTGAGGTCTGCACGCCTGCTTGCACCCCGACGGTGCAGCCGTGGACGATGGCACGCCCCGCTGGCTCAAGAAGGGGGCTCCCGGGCCGAGATTGATGGCGTGCACACCCTTCCCCACGGCCTTCAATCCGTTCCATTCCCCGCCGCCGGCAGCCACCTGCCGCCGACCGCGCCGGAAGACGTCCCTGCGCGCGCGCTGCGCCGCCGCGGCGAGCGCATGCGCATGCTGCGCATGGTGGTTGCGAGCTACGCGATCGACGCGGTGCTGCTGTTCCTGTTGCATGCCGCCGGCGCGGTCGGCCTGCTGGCCCCGTTCGTCTACCTGGTCGGCGGCGCCCTGGCCGGCGGGGCCTTCTTCCTGATGCTGCACCGCGGCTGGAGCGAGCGCTTCGCCGATCCCTACCTGACGGGACCGCAGATGCTGACGGCCTCGGGCCTGCAGCTGGTGCTGGTGGTGCTGGCCCCGGAGGTCGGCGTGCTGTCGATCACCATCATCTTCATCGTGTTCGCGTTCAGTGCGCTGCGGCTCACGCCGCGCCAGCTGGTGCCGTTGTGGGTCGCGATCTCGCTCGGGCTGGCGCTGTCGATCGGGCTGGCCGGCAGTGCGCCGGCGCTGCCCTGTGCGACGCCGTGGCAGGCGGCGCTGTCGGCCATGTGGCTGTCGATGGCGATCGGGCGCTGCGCGGTGGTCGGCTTGTATGGCGCCTCGGTGCGGCAATTGCTGGGCACGCGCAACCGCGAGCTCGCGCAGGCGCAGAACCAGCTGCAGGCGCTGGCGACGCGCGACGAGCTGACCGGCGCGCTGAACCGCCGCGCGATCCTCGGCGCACTGGACGACGCGCTGCGGGCCGGTGCGCGGCCCTCGGTCGCGCTGATGGACCTCGATCACTTCAAGCTGGTCAACGACGGCCACGGCCACCTGGTGGGCGACACCGCGCTGCGGCGCTTCGTGCTCGGGGCGGTGCGCTCGCTGCGGGCCGACGACCGCATCGGCCGCTACGGCGGCGAGGAGTTCCTGCTGCTGCTGGCGACCAGCGAGCCGGCCACCGCGCTGGGGATCGCCGAGCGGGTGCGTCGCGCGGTGGCGGGCGAACGCTGGGGGGATGTGGCCGCGGGGCTGCAGCTCACCGTCAGCATCGGGCTGGCGACGGCGCGCGAGGGCGAGAACGCCGAGCAGGTGCTGCAGCGCGCCGACGACGCGCTGTACCGCGCGAAGGCCGACGGCCGCGATCGGGTGGTCGCGGGCTGAATGACCACCCCCGCCCGCCTCCCTTGAAAGCGCCGGGAGCCAGTCCCACATGCGCTGTCTGGAGGATCTCCCCGTGGGTGCGAACGACGGCTTTCTGCTCGATGCCTATTCACAGACCGTGTCCGACGTGGTCGAGCGCGCCGGGCCGAGCGTCGCGTCGGTCAAGCTGGTCGGCAGCAGCAGCAACCGCGATGCCCCGGTCGGCGGCGGCTCCGGCTTCCTGTTCACGCCCGACGGCTACCTGCTGACCAACTCGCACGTGACGCGCGCCGGCGCGGCCACGCTGCCGTCGCCGCAGGTCACGCGCCAGCGGGTGTCGCTGAGCGACGGCCGCGAATTCGACGCGCGCTGGGTCGGCGACGATCCCGACACCGACCTCGCGCTGCTGCACATCGACGGCATGTCGCGCGGCGGACTCACGCCGCTGCCGCTCGGCCGCTCGGCGCTGCTGCGGCGCGGCGAGATCGCGATCGCGATCGGCAACCCGCTCGGCTTCGAGCACACCGTGACCGCCGGCATCGTCAGCGCGCTCGGCCGCAGCATGCGCGCCGGCACCGGGCGGCTGATCCCCGACGTGATCCAGACCGACGCCGCGCTGAACCCCGGCAACTCCGGCGGCCCGCTGCTGAACTCGCGCGGCGAGGTGATCGGCGTCAACACCGCGATCATCCGCGGCGCGCAGTCGATCAGCTTCGCGGTCGCGATCGACATCGCCGAATGGGTGATCCCGCAGCTGCTGCAGCACGGCCGGGTGCAGCGCGGCTACCTCGGCGTCGGCGGCAGCACGACGGTCCTCGACCGCCGCATCGTCGTCGGCCTCGGGCTCGCGCAGTCGCACGGCGTGCGGGTCTCGGCGGTCGAGCCCGGCAGTCCCGCCGCGCGCGCCGGACTGCGCGAAGGCGACCTGCTGATCGGCATCGACGGCCTCGCGATCGAATCGGTCGACCGGCTGCACCAGGCGCTCGACGCGAGCCGCATCAACCGCGACTGCGTGCTGAAGCTGCTGCGCGGCAACGCCACCGGCCAGCCGACGTACCTGACGGTGCGGCCCCTGCCGCAGGCCTCGCGCTGAACCCGGCGGCGGCGCATCCCCAACCCTGACGACGGCGCCGCGGGCCGGGCGGCCTATGCTCGGTGCAGCCCTGAACTTCGCGCGGCAACGCGCCGGGAGAACCGCGATGGCCACACGAGAGATCCTGATCGACGGCGTGCTGCTGAGCGTCGAGGTCGATGCCACCGACGTGATCGCGATGCCGCCCGCTGCCGGCCTCGTCGAGCGCGGCGGCCTCGCCGAACGCGGCGTGGTGGCCGACAAGGTGCGCGACATCGGCCAGGAGATGCGCAGCCTGCTGTCCGCGGTGACGCGGCCGGTGCGCGAGGCGCTGGAGGCCACGCAGCCCGACAGCTGGAGCGTCGAGCTGAACCTCGGCTTCAAGGGCGAGGCCGGCATCCCCTGCCTCACCAAGGGCGAGGCCAACGGCTCGATCAAGGTCAGCGCGAGCTGGAAGAAGCCCGCCGCGGCGTGAGCTTGTTGCCCAGGCAGCCGACCGGCGCCCCGAGCAGCCGGCAGCGCTCGCCGGGGTCGAGGTCGCGGCTGGCCTGGGCCTGCGCTTCCGCCATCACGCGCCGGCCGTCGGTCGGGACGATGCGGCCGTTGCGGTCGACCATGTAGCCGCCCTGCGGCGTCAGCTGCGTCGCGGAAAAGCCCTGCAGGTCGGTCTCGAGCACCGGCTCGGTCGACGGCAGCCGGTAGAGACGCAGCCGCTGCTGGTCCGGCAGGCGCACGGCCATCACGTTGCCGCCGCGGCTGAAGGCCGGCTGCGCCGGCCAGCCCTTCAGCACGATCGGCGGCGCCGCCGGGTCGTCGAGCAGGCGCAGCTCCAGCCCGTCGCCGGACGCGCTCTGGCCGAACGCATGGCGCCCGCTCGGGTCGACGTCCATCTCGGCGCGCAGCCCGCCGAGCAGCGCACCGCCGTGCAGGTCGAGCAGGTCCCAGCCGGACAGGGTGCGCAGCGCGACGAGGCCGGTCGCCTCGTTGACGACCAGCCGGCCGCGCGCCGACGCGCCGAGCTCCATCGACGGCGACGGCGCGTCGCTGCGCAGGTCCCACAGCTCGGTGTGCCGCGCGTCCCACAGCTGCAGCACCCGGCCGCCGCCGCGCAGCGCGATGTTCATGCCGTCCGGCGCCGGCCGTTCGATGCGGCGCAACACCCGCGCCACGCCCTGCTCGATCGCCTGCACCTCGATCCGCACCCGTCCCGGCAGCACGGTCTTGGTCGCGAACAGCCGGGCGTGGCCGAGCACCAGCGCATCGGCGCGCGGGTTGGAGCGGCTCATGCGGCTGTCCCGGGCGGCGCCCTCGGGCTCGGGCATGCGGAACACCGGCTGCTCGGCGGCGGTGTAGAGCAGCCACTCGTCGCCGTCGCGCACCAGGTGCAGGTCGTCGGCACGGGCGATCACGCCATCGTGCCGGTGCCGCGACAGCTGCCGGCCGCTCGCGAGGTCGAAGCCGCTCAGGCACTGCCGCTCGGCGCTCTCGCAGCGGCCCGACAGCACCAGCTGCGACTCGTCCGGCGACACGCCGATCTCCGGCGGCGAGTCGTACAGGTCGGGGGTGTCCAGGTGCTGCAGCAGCTGGCCGTCGCGCAGCCGGCGCAGTTCCAGCCCGTCGCCCGCCGGACCGCGCATCGCGACCAGCATGCGCGTCTCGTCGCGGCTGACCCACCAGGGCGCCACCCGGTCGCCGAGCGGGCGCAGCCGCGGCCGCAGGTCGTAGATGCGCACCGCATCGTCGGCCGCCTTGATCGCCAGCCGGTTGCCCTGCTCGCTCAGGCTCACCAGCGACTCGTAGGACTCGCGCACCGGCATGTCGAACGCCCCCTGCAGGCGCCACAGCCCGCTCGACACCAGGTCCGACACCTGCACCTCGCCGGCGCCGCGCAGCAGCTTGACGATGCGCCGGCCGTCGCGGTTGATGACGATGTCGTCGACGCCGCCCGATTCGCTGCGGTCGATGTGCTGGTACGGCACCCGCCGTTCGCCCTGCAGGCGTTGCAGGTCGAGCAGGCACAGCTGCGGTATCACCGACACGCCCAGCGTGCCGCCGCCTTGCGCGAAGGCATAGCCGAGGTCCTTGCACGGCTGCGCGTCGACGCTCGAGGCCAGCGTCCCGTGGACGTCGTAGCTGAAGAGGCGCACGCCGAAGCCGGGCCAGCCCGGCCGCTGCGCCGCGACGATCTCCTGCCCGCCGTTGCGGAACACCGCGCCCATCAGCCCGCCGACCAGCCCGGTGTCGACGTTCTCGGGGCGCCGGCTGAACAACAGCCGGCCGTCGTCGACCGACCACACCCGCAGTTCGTTCGCATCGGCGGTGATGCCGGCCAGCAGCCGGCCGTCGGGACTGAAGTCCAGGTGGCCGACGTCGCCGCTGCCATCGAGCGCGCGCGGCGGCGCCTCGGCGGTGGCCGTCGACGGCGCCGGCCACAGCACCACGCCGGCGTCGGCGGCGGCCACCACCTGCCCGCGCGGGCCGTAGGCGACGTGGTGCACCGTGCCCGGCGTCGCCGGCCAAGCCAGGCGGCGCTGCGGCCGCAAGGCCGGCAGGCCGAGTTCCCATTCGCCGATGCCGTCGGCACCCGCCACCAGCAGGCGCTGGCCGTCGGGCGCCAGCGCCAGCGCGTCGACCGGCCCCAGTTGCTCCCGGGTCAGCCGCTGCGAGGCCCAGCGGTACTGGGTCGCCTCGATCACGGCCGGCGCCACCGCGTTCTGCCGCTGCGGGTCGTGCTCGACGACGTCGTTGGCGAGCGCCAGGCTCTGCTCGGCGTTCACCGCGGCGACGCTGCCGGCGCGGGAGGCCAGCATCGACAGCCAGGTGTCGTCGCGCTGGCGCTCCGCCTTCGCGGTCGCCGCGTTCGCCGCGGCGGTCTGCCGCTGCGCCGTCGCGGCCTGTTGCCGCGCCTCGTTGCTGACCTGCGTGGCTTCTTGGCTGGTCTTCACCGCGGCCTCGCTGATCTTGCGGGCCTCGACCTGCGCGGCGTTGGCATTGGCGTAGGCCACCTGGGCCTCCGCCTTCGCCTTGCCGAGCAGCGCGACGGCCTCTTCCTTCGCCTTGTCCTTCTCGCGTTCCGCCTGCTTCTGCGCGGCCGACGTGGCGATCCAGCCGAAAATCGCCAGCACGAACAGCCCGAGCGCCGAGAAGCCGGCGATCGTGGCCCAGCGCAGCCGCTTCGCGATGCGGCGGTTCGCATGCAGCTGGTCGGCCGCGGCCTGCGCCTCGATGCGGGCGCGCGCCTCCGCCAGGTCGGCGCGCTCGCTCTCGACGGCGATGCGCCTGGCCTCCTCGTCGGCCCGCGCGTACTGCAGCGCCAGCTCGGCCGCGTCGCTCGCATCGAGGAACTCGCGCTCCAGCGGCGTGATCGCACCGCGGTCGAATTCCGCATTGGCCTGCTCCAGCGCCAGCCCGCCGAGCAGGAACGCCTTGTCGAAATCGCCCTCGCGCCATTTCTCGGCCTGCTTGCGCAAGAAGGCGCGGCGCTCGCGCTCCACCCGCTGCTCGGCGAACAGGTGGTCCAGCAGGTCCCAGTTGCGCAGCAACGATTCGTGCGCGACCTCGGCCACGTCGTCCCGCGGGTCGCCCGACGCGGCCGGCGTGAGCCGCACCAACCGCGCCCGCACGAACTTGTCGAGCACCGCCTCGACGTTGGTCGGGTCGGCCACGCCGTGCAGCACGCGCCGCGTCGCGCGGCTGCGGAACACGCTGGCCGCCTCGCCGGGGCGCGACAGCGCGAGGAACACCTTCTGCGCGGCCAGCTGCTGCTCGCGCGACAGCTGGTTCTCGTACACCCGCCGGGCCGCCTCGGCCATCGCCTGGCGCGGGCTGCCGACCTCGCGGTAGGCGTCGCGCGTGATCAGGTTGCCCTTGCGGCGCGCCCACAGCGAGGTCAGGCTGAACTGCAGCAGCGGCAGGCTCGCGTCCTCGCCGACCACGCTCTTGATCAGCTCGTCGACCAGCCCGGCCTGGAACTTCAGGCCGACCTGCAGGGCCGGGCGCTCGATCGCCTCGCGCAAGCGCGCGGCCTCCATCGAGTACACCGAGAACTCGGCCTCGCCGTAGCGCCGGTTCAGGTCGGGGTACTCGCGCGCCAGCTGCGGCTCGACGTCCTTGCGCATCGTCGCGACGACGCGGTGCGCCGGGCCGGGCGCGTCGACCACCGCGCACAGCGCCGCGACGAACGCCAGGTGCGCGGCCGAGGTCTGCTCGGTGCGCAGCGTCAGCGCCTCTTCGAACTGGTCGACGACCAGCAGCGCCGGCTGCACCAGCGGCGACAGCATCGCGACCGCATGGCCCGGGTCGCGCAGCAGCTGCGCTGCGTGGTCGGCGATGGTTGCCTCGTCCGGCTCGGTGCGGCCGCCCGCCGCCAGCACCAGCGCATGGGCCAGCGCGTGGGCCAACTGCCGCAGCGGCGTCACGCCCGGCGTCAGCGGCGGCGGGTAGACCCAGCCGGCGCTGCCGTCCACCGCACCGCCGCGCAAGGCCGGCAGCAGCCCGGCCAGCACCAGCGACGATTTGCCGCTGCCCGACGCGCCGGTGACGATCAGCAGCCGCTGCCGCCGCAAGCGCTCCAGCAGCGCGGCGATCTGGTCGTCGCGGCCGAAGAAGTGCTTCGCATCGGACTCGCCGAACGCGGCCAGCCCGAGGTAGGGGCAGGCCTCGTCCGCCAGCTGCGGCAGCAGCGCGGGGTCGTGCGGCACGAGCAGCGGCCGCGTGACGTCCAGGCCGTGGCTGTAGCAGCGGCCGGCCCAGTAGTCGAGCATCGCCTGGCAGGCGCGCCGCTCCCGGGTCTCGTCGAGGTAGGCGCCGCCGGCCGAGCCGCGCTGCAGGAACGCGGCGACGTCGGGGAACATGCCCAGCAGGTGCTGCCGCTCGCGCTCGGCATGCCCGTCGTCCCGGGCGTCGCCCACCTCGGCCATCACGTCGGCCTCGATCTCCACCTGGTCCAGCCGCAGCATCAAGGCCTCGTGGACCTCCTGGAACTCGGCGATCGTCTGGAACGGCAGTCGCTCCGGCGGGTTCATGCGCGCCGCCCGCCGGACACCCGGTCCTTCATGTCGCCGCACAGGTTCTTCAGGTCGGTGTCGATGGTGTAGAAGCCGTAGTCGAAGTCGTCGCAGAACTCGCCGAACGCGGTGCAGGTCGACAGCGCATCGTTGGCCGCGACGCCGATGCGCAGCAGCTCGGCATGGCGGCCCAGGTCGGCACAGCCGGCCGAGGTCCAGTCGGGCAGCATGCGTGCGATCGAATCCGACAGCATCCGCCACTGCCGGCGGATCTCGTGGAAGCGCTGCGCCTCGGCCGCCTTGCGGATCACCGCGAGCCGGTTGTCGAGGCCCTGGCACAGCGTGTGCACCGTGGCGCCCTTGCGCAGCCGTGCCCCCAGCGCGCGGATCTCCTCGACGGCACCGGCGTCGAAATCGGCGCCCATGCTGCCCAGGAAGGCCAGCAGCAGCTCCAGGTCCAGGTGCTTGGCGAGCGAGGCCATCGTCGTGTCGACCAGCGCCGGCTGCACCGTCAGCAGCGTGTCGAACGCGGCCAGCGCATCGTCGAGCCGCTCGACCGAGCGCTCGGCCAGCGCCTGCTCCAGCGTGCCGAGCGCGGCGGCGAATTCGGCGATCAGCGGCTGCATCAGCTGCGCATCGCAACGCTCCTGCTGCGCGACGCGCCGCACGTCGAACAGGCACTTCTTCATGTCGCGGCAGTGCGCCGAGAACTGCGCGACCGAGCTGCCGGCCGGAAACTCGTCGCGCCGCAGCTGGATCATGTTGAAGTCGCCGCGCGCGGAGTGCAGTGCGTCGTGCACCACCTTGTGGTCGTGCAGCTCGGCGATCTCCGACAGCACGATGGCGACCTCGCTGCTGGCGCCGGTCTTCGCTGCGGCGGGCGGCGCGGCCGGGGGCGTCGCAGCCGGCACCGCGAGCGCCGCCCGCAGCCCCAGCTCGTGCCCTTCGGCGATGCGCATGTAGAGCACCGGCGTCGCGAAATCGCGGCCGGTGGGCAGGTTCAGGTTCAGGATCGCGCCGCGCGCCTCGGCCATCGCCTCATCGATGGTGTCGACGCGCGACAGCGCCAGGTACAGCATCTTCGAGAACGCGACAGCGCTCGCGTCGTACACCGAGTACTGCATGCCGATCACCACCGGGATGCCGGCCCGCACCAGCGACGGCGCGACGCCGGCCCACTTGTTGCGCCCGTCGGTGCGCGCCGACTGGCAGGCCGCGAGCACCGCGAGCCGGATGCCCTTCGACGCCAGCGAGCGTGCCAGCGCGTCGACCTCCCACGGGTCGCTGGCACCGTCGTCGCGCTGCAGGACCAGGTGGGCCGACGGTGCACCGCCGTGGGCCGGCGTCACGAACTCGCCGTGGCCGCTGAAGTGGAAGATCTCGGTGCCGTCGAGCAGCACGCGCTGCAGCGCCTCGCGGGTGGCCGGCTGGCAGACCCTCATCTCCAGGCCCGCGACGCCGGCGATCGCGTCGCGCAGGTTCTGCAGCTCCTGGTCCACCTGCAGCGGCTGGCCCGGCGTGCGGCGGTCCTCGGGCTCGCACGGCACCGCCAGCAGCCGCCAACCGGCCCGCCGGCCCTGCACCGGCACCGCGAGCTGCGAGCAGACCTCGTAGCGCACCACCGAGACGCGGCTGTCGCCGACCAGGAAGCCGCGCAGCCCGAGCGCGTCGCCGCCGTCGTCGAGCCCGCGCTCGACATAGGCGAACTCCCAGGGCACGGCATCGAGCTCGATCGCGCTGCACTTGATGCGCAGGCGCAGGCCCTGCGTCGCGTTCAGCTTGGCCAGCGAGCTGGTGAAGAACTCGCGCGCCTTCGGCGGCAGCAGCAGGTCGCCGAGCCGCCGGCCGAGCGCGACCAGCTCGCCGCGCTGGCCGCCCAGCCGGCGCGCATCGAGCGCCGCGAGCTGCTGCGCCAGGTCCGGTGGCACGCGGACCTCTTCTTCCTTCTCCTGCTCGCCGACCGGCGACGCCATCACCTGCACGCAAAAGCGCTCCTCGCCCGCGGAACGGACGTGGTCGGACAGTCGGATGTCGAGGTTCAGGTACTCGTCGATCATCGGGCGCGCCTCTAGGTAAACAGGCCGAGTGGACGCCAGCCGATGGCGCTGCGCATCCTCATTCGAACGGACGCCGCAGCCCGGCCCCCCGCACCCCGGGGGGCCGCCCCTCCCCCCCTAGTTCGAGCTGTCGGACTCCCGCCCGCCTTTGCGTTTTCACAGTCAAGAGATGCCGTGCCGCGACGTCTCGCCCGTGAATCCAACGAGGAGTGCCTGCCGTGAGTGTTGCCACCATCCCCGCGCCGTTCCTGGCCTTCGACAGCTTCAGACCGGCTGCCGAATCCGAAGCCGCCGAGCCCGCCGCCGGCTACGGCATCTCCGGACGCGCCGCGACGCGCTCGCCCTTCGTCTCGGTGTACGAGGCCGGCGACGACGAGACCGCCTACGACGACCCGATGCGCGAAGCGTATGCCGGGCTGATCGACGAACTGCACGACGAGGAGTTCGACGAGACGCTGTTCGAACTCGAATGCCATGCCCGCGCGATGCACGACCGGCAGCTCGCGGCCGGCCTGCCGCGCTCCCAGGCCGACCGCGCGGTGATGCAGCATTTCTCGCCGCTGGTGCGCGAATGCGAGGCGATGGTCGACGCGATGGCGCAGCAGTTCGGCCCGCGCGAAAGCGGCGGGCTGGTCGAAGGCGAGATCGACGCCTTCGTCGACCGCTATGCGCCGACCGGGCAGGAGGTGCAGCAGGACCCGCAGTTCGAGCAGTTCTTCGGCAAGCTGCTCGGCAAGATCGGCGGCGTCGTGAAGAAGGTCGCCGGCACGGCGCTGCAGGGCATCAAGAAGCTCGCGCTCGGGCCGCTGCTGTCGCGCCTGAAGGCGCTGGTCAAGCCGCTGCTGCAGCGCGTGCTGCAGAAGGCCATCGGCCACCTGCCGGCGCCGGTTCAGCCGGCGGCGCTGGCCCTCGCCCGCAAGCTCGGCTTCGCGGCGCCGGAACCCGCGCCGGCACCGGCGCCCGCCGCCGACACCACCGACGCGGCCCTCGCGGCGGCCGGCGTGCAGGACGTGGCCGGCGCCGACGCGCCGCTGCCGCAGCAGGAGTTCGACCAGCAGGTCGCGAACGCGGTGCTCGCGCAGGACGAGACGCAGCTCGACATGGAGGTGGCGCAGTCGGTCGCGCTCGGCCAAGGCGAAGCGCCGCCGGTGTTCGCCGAACTCGACGACGCCCGCGAGCGGTTGGTGCAGGAGCTGCAGGACCTGCGGCCCGGCGAGAGCCCGCAGCCGATGCTGGAGAACTTCATCCCGGTCGCCGCGGCGGCGCTGAAGGTCGGCCTGCGGCTGATCGGCCGGCCGCGGGTGGTCAACTTCCTGGCGTCGCTGCTGGCCAAGCTGATTGCCAACCTGATCGGCCCGCAGCAGGCGACGGTGCTGTCGCGCGCGATCGTCGACTCCGGCCTGAAGCTGCTGAACCTGGAGATGACCGACGAGCAGGAGGCCGGCCTCGCCGCGTCGGCCGTCGCCGCGACGGTCGAGGACGCGGTGGGCCGCATCGCCGCGCTGCCCGATCACGTGCTCGACCAGCCGGAGCTGCTCGAAGGCTACGCGATGGAGGCCTTCGAGCAGGCGGCCGCCGCCAACCTGCCGGCGGTGCTGCCGCCCGGCACCTACCGCCAGCGGCCCGAGCTGCTCGAAGCCGGCATCGATGCCGGCTGGGTGATGCTGCCGCTGCGCGGTCGCAAGCGCTACAAGCGCTGCACGCGGGTGTTCGACGTGCGCATCACGCCGCACATGGCAGCCGAGGTCGCGAGCTTCGAAGGTGCGCCGCTGGCGGACTTCCTGCACGAGCAGCTCGGCCTGCCCGAGGGCGAAGCGGCCGATGCCCAGGTGCACCTCTATGAAACCCTGCCCGGCACCGAGCTGGCCGACATCGCGCGCAACGAGTTCGAACAGGGCGACGGGTCGGGTGCGCTCGGCAGCCAGGAGCTGCACCCGCTGACGCCGCAGGCCGCGGCGACGCTGCTCGGCGCGCCCGGCCTCGGGCGGCCGTTCGACGGCAACGGGCAGCGCCCGGCGATGGGCCAGCGCTTCTACCGGATCGATGCCGGCGGGCGGCGGCCGCACCTGCACGGCCGGCACGGCCATGGGCACCGCCACCGCCACGGTCACGCACGCCGCGCGATGCACCTGAACCTGCGCTTCGACTGCACCCAGGACCAGATCCGCGCCTGCATCTTCCTCAGCGAGGCGAAGGCGCAGAAGCTCGCGATGCGGCTGCGCCAGTCGACCAACGCCGGCGTGCTGAGCGCCGGCTTCGGGCGGGCGCTGCAGGGCCGGCTGCAGCACATCCTGTCCGGCCCGCCGGGCCGCCGCCTGCGGGTGGTGGATGCCGGCGCCTCGCCGGCCGCGAAGCCCGGCCTGCAGAACCTGCCACAGGCCCAGGCCAGGCGCTACGCCGGTGCGCTGCAGAACTGGCTGGTGCTGGGCTTCGCGAGCTTCATCCAGGCGCAGTCGGCCGCCTTCATCGCGGCCACCGAGAACGCGGCCGACGGCGTCACGCTGCGTTTCGCGCTCGCCCATCCGCCGGCGTTGAAGGCGGTGTGCGACGCGATGGGTGGCCGCGGCGCCGTGCCGGCCGCACTGGCGCTCGACCCGCCGCCGGCGGTGACCGTCACCGTCGCACCGGGGCACCGCTGTGGCTGACCTGCAGACTGCCGCCGCGCTGCAGACGCAGCGCCAGATCGCTCACTGGGTGCTGGCCGCGTCGCGCCTGGCGCTGGACGACCTGGCCGGCGAGGCGGCGTGGGGCCGGCTCGAGCAGTACCTCGGGCTCGCGCTGCGCCGCCACCTGCAGGCCAAGGTCGATGCGCTGGCCGCCGATGCGCAGGTGCTGCTGGCCCATGCCCAGGCGGCGCGCAGCCCGGCCGCGCAGGCGCAGGTGCGGCGCATGCTGCTGGCCTTCCGCCGGCAGTACCTGCGCACCGAGACCACGCTGGATTTCTTCGCCGACGCGATCAACACCCGCACCAACCCGCAGGTGGCCGCGATGCTGCGCGCCTGCGACAGCCTGGCCTACCGCAGCATGTCGCAGGTGCTCGACGAACTGGGCCACCCGACGCCGGTGGTGCTGACCTACCTCGATTGCGGCGCCGGCGCGGCGATCATGAAGGCCGGCCTGCGGCTGTGGGACGGCGGCGCGGTGTGCCCGGTCGCGACCATCAAGATCACCCGCCACAACCTGCTGCGGCCGACCGCGCTGGTCCACGAGACCGGCCACCAGGTGGCGCAGATCACCGGCTGGAACGACGAGCTGCGCACGCTGCTGCAGCATGGCCTCTCCGGTGTCGGCTCGCAAGCGGGCTCGCACGGCGAACTGGCCGACGTGTGGGCCAGCTGGGCCAGCGAGATCGCGGCCGATGCGTTCGCGTTCGGCCACACCGGCTTCGCGAGCGTGGCCGCCTTGCACGACGTGCTGTCCGGCGAGCCCAGCCTGGTGTTCCGCTTCTCGCCCGGCGACCCGCACCCGGTCAGTTACCTGCGGGTGCAGCTCGGCGCGGCGCTGTGCCGCCACTGCTACGGCGCGGGCCCCTGGGACGACCTGGAGCTCGCGTGGACCGGGCTGCATTCGCTGGAGCGCGTGGACGCCGCCACGCGCGCGCTGATCACCGATTCGCAACCGCTGCTGCCCGAGCTGGCGCGGCTGCTGGTCGAGACGCCGATGCGCTGCTTCCGCGGCCGCTCGCTGCGCGAGCTGCTGCACCCGCAGCGCGTCAGCCCGGCCGCGCTCGACGAACTGCAGTCGACGCTCGGCCCGGCGCTGTTCACGTCGGCCCACTGGCTGTGGTCCGAGCCGCTGCGCACGCTCGGGCTGACCGGCCTGCAGCTGGCGCGCTGCGGCGGCCAGCCGCAGGAAGCGAAACGCATCCTCGAACAGCAGCAGCAATCGATGTTGCGGATGGGCGGCGCGTTGCAGTCCGCCTGAGCCCCGCCCTTCCATCCCCTTCCCCACCACCACGCACCCACAGGAGCCGTTCCATGGCCAAAGCACTTCCCCCTCCCGCCCGCGGCGCGCGCCGCACCGTCATCGCCGCGAGCGTCGAACCCGCGGTGCAGACCGATGTGCACACCGACGCACAGACCCAACAGTGGGGCAGCCACAACCCGCCCTCCACCGACGCGATCACGCAGCTGCTGCTGGCCGTGCTGACCAAGGCCAAACAGCAGATCACGACCTCGACCGGCCTGGATGGCCCGGCGCTCGACGTGGCGCTGCGCTTCCAGACGCTCTCGGCCCAGCTGGCCACGCTCGCCGACCCGGTCGGCGTGCGCAACCTGCCTTGAGCCGACCCCTGACCCACGGAGACCCTGTCATGTTCAGACACTTCGCCACCCTCGTCTCGCCCGACACCTTGTTCAGGGCGCATCCGGCCGAGCTCGCCTGGCTGCTCGAAGAAGCCTGGCGCCAGCGCTTCGACGACCCGGCCAAGGCGCTCGGCGACCCCGACCGCCGCAGCCCGTTGTCCGCCTTGCCGCCCCCGAGCAGCGAAGGCGCACCGCTGCCGACCGCGCTGGCCGACATCCTGACCACCGTCACCGCCACCGACCCCACCGAGGTGCCGCGGCCTTTCCGCTGGGACCACCTGATCTACGCCTACATGATCGAGAACACCCGCCTGTACGAGGTGTTCAGGCGCGTCGTGCACGAGTTCGTGCATGGCGAGAAGCTCGGCGTGCCCGATGCCGATTCGCAGGCCTGGCTGCGCAACACCGAAGAACTGTTCTTCAAGGACGGCGCGCCGTTCTTCGCGACCTCGCTGGCCGGCCACATCCGCAGCGACCTGCGGGCGAACCGCCGCAACCCGTACCAGCGCATGTTCGGCATGGAACTGAACCACGGCATGGACGACGGCAAGCCGCAGCCGTATGTGCGCGCCGAGTCGGCGAACGCCGAGTTCGTGCCGACCTTCGAGGAGTTCCTGCGCGAGGTCTGGGTCGGCATGACCTACGTCGGCGCGACCGCCAGCAGCAACCCGACCGACCCGGCCAAGATCGTCACGCTGGTCAGCAAGCTGAAGAACATGCTGTTGTCGCGCCGCCAGGACGGCAACCTGGCGCGCGAGGAGTTCTCGGCGGTCACCGCGATGTCGTGGTTCCACCTCACGCTCGAGTACAAGAACGACGGCGCCAGTTCGCCGATCATCAACTCGCTGCGCGCGCAGGCCAACGGCACCGAGCAGCGGCTGTTCAAGGTGGCCGAGCGCGTCGGGCTGCCCGCGCACGGCCTGTCGAAGCACTACTTCGACATGGCCGATGCCATCTCGCGGATCCTGACCCAGATCGAGAGCAACGACTACGACACCACCGACAAGGTGCGCGCGCTGTTCACGCCGGACACCACGCTGCAGGCCACGCCCGAGGCGGCGATGCGGACCATCATCACGCACTGGACGGCCATCACCGGGCGCGATGTCAAGGCCCGCAAGGTCGCGCCCAACTGAGCGGCGAGGGAGATGCCATGAAGCCCGATTCCCCTTTCCTGTCGGCCTACCCGGCGCAGGAGCAAGAGACCGCTCCCGACCTGCCGATGCGCGGCGGCGCCGGGCCAGGTGCGCTGCTGTTCGAGAGCCCGTACGTGCAGCTCGCGCTGGTCGGCCACGAGGCCGCCTTCGGCGCCGACTCGCAGCAGGAGTGCGAGGCCTGCGGGTGCCATGAGCTCGAATCGGCCGATGAGCCGGCCGGCGAACTGGACAACGAGTGCGAGGTCGACGACACGCCGGTGGTGAACGCCCCGCTGTCGGCCGGCGACCGCGCGTGGGTGCTCGACCTGCAGCATTCGGCGCTGGAGCGCCTGCCGGACCCGGCGCTGCAGCGCAAGTACCTGAAGGAGGTGGCCTGGAAGGACATCGAGTTCCCCGACAACGTGCCGCCCGGCGGCTCGGCCACCGCGGCCGTGAAGGCGCACTGGGCCTTGTCGGAGCGGCTGTTCGTCGACATGGCCCGCGTGACGCCGGAGCGCCGGGTGAACCTGGGCGACACGAAGATCGCGTTCCGCGCGCACCGCCCGGTGGCCGTGCCGGGCCAGGCAGGCCAGCAGCTGTACGCCGAAGCCGCGGAGGCCTTCCTGCGCATGCGGGAGGCGGCGCTGCAGGAAGGGGTACAGCTCGACATCGCGTCGTCGTGGCGCTCGCCGGCGCACCAGGCCCAGCTGAGCGCGGGGCAGCCGAACGCGAAGGCGGTGGCCGGCAAGAACTCCGCGCACATGTACGGGCTGGCGGTCGACCTGCAGATGTCGGTGCGCGGCCTCGACCTGACCGGCAAGAGCCAGACCCGCACCGCCGAGAAGATGGCCAAGCTGGTGCGCATGTACCGCTCGCCGGTCTACAAGTGGATGATGCTGCGCGCCAAGGGCTTCGGCTGGTACCCGTACCGGCGCGAGCCGTGGCACTGGGAATACAACCCGCCGGGGCTGAAGGCGCGCTTCGAGGGCGGCTCGTCGGCCGCGCCGGCACTGCCGTCCGGCACCTCGACCACCACGCTGTCGGGCGGCGGCCAGACGCCCGCCTGGGTCCGCTTCGCGCAGCGGGTGCTGAACGCGACCGAAGGCGAACGCCTGTCGGACGACGGCAACGCCGGCCCGATGACGCGTGCCGCGCTGGCGCGCTTTCGCGACAAGCACCGGCTCGGCAGCAGCTCGGGGCCGGGCAGCACGACCGACATCGCACTGACGCAGCGGGCGCTCGAACGGCTGGCGCAGGCGTCGATGTTCGCGTCGTACGGCACGCGCGACGCGAAGCTCGACCAAGCGCTGGCGGCGTTCCGCGCCGAGCGCCACCTCGGCTTCGGCGCGGTGCTCGACCCCGCCATCCGCAACGCGCTGGCGGATGCGCTGCCATCGGCGTCGTCGGCGACATCGGCGAAGGCGCCGGCTGCTGCATCGGCGGCATCGGCGGCATCGGCCGCGCCCTCGGTCGGCGCCACGCCGGTGCCGCACCTCGGTGGCCAGGTCTGGCTGCTGAAGTCTGCCGCGCACCCGGAACCCGTCGCGATCTTCGTGCCGAAGGCCGCCCTCGGGCAGGCCAGCGTCGACGTGCTGTTCCACGTGCACGGCCTGCTCATCGGCGCCTCGCTGCCGCCGAAGCCGCCGGCCGGCTTCATCACCGCGGCGCCGTTCCGCCTCGGCGCGCTGGTGGATGCAGCGGGCCTGCCGATGGTGGTCGTCGTGCCGGCGATGAACTGGAACGCGCCGGGCGGCGTGACGGCCTCCGGCCAGAAGCACCCGCGCTGGAGCGCGCTGGCGCGGCCCGAACGGCTCAACGCATTGCTCGCCGACGTGCTGGCCGACGTGGCGCGCGTGCAGGGCCTGGGCCAGCCGCCGTCACTGCAACGGCTGGTGGTCTCCGGGCATTCGCGCGCCTACGACTTCCTCGAGCCGCTGCGCGCGCTGCACGCCGATCCGCAGATGGGCCAGGGCGCGCTCGCGCAACTGGCGCAGGTGTGGGCCTTCGACTCCACCTACGCCGGCGATCCGGCGGACTGGAAACGCTGGCTCGCCGACCGACCCGGGCTGCAGGCGCACTTCTTCTACATCGCTGGCTCGCCGACCCACGGCCGCGGCGATGCGTTCCACGCCGCACGGGGTGGCAACCTGCATGTGACGAAGGTGTCGAAGGCGCAGCACCACCAGGTGCCGGGGCTGCAGCTGCCGGCGCTGCTGGCGGGCTTGACTGGCGCTGCCGACCACGAGCTGGACGACTGGCTGCCGATGGAGGGCGAGGACCCCGATGCGCTGGAGGAGATCGACCGCCAGGACGAGTCCGGCGACGACGAGATGGACGAGCTCGTCGATGAGCTGTCGGACGAACTCGAAGCGGCGCACGACGACGAGGAGCCCGCCTGCGAAGATCCAGGCCACGAAGATGTCGACCACGAGCGAGCCGACGACGAAGGCGCGGACGACGAGGCCGAGTCCTTCGAGAACGACGAGGAAGCAGCCGCCGAGGCCGAGGTCGACGAGGCCTTCGAGGCCGGCCCGCAGACGGAAACGCCCGACGCGCTCGACCTGGCCCTGGGCGACAAGGCCCCGCTGCCGGTGCCCGCGGCGCGACCGGTGCCGTTCGCGCCGCTGCCGCCGCAGGGCAGCCACTGGCCGCTGCGCACCGCGCACCCGCAGGCGCGGGTGATCTCGTACAAGTTTCGCGAGCCCGACGGCATCGAAGGCCGCGCCGGCCGCATGTTCCTCGCCGAACGCAAGGGCCAACGCCACGGCGTCGTCACGCGCCGCCGGCATGTCGGCGTCGACCTGTTCGCGAAGGTCGGCGACGTGGTTCAGGCCTGCGAGAGCGGCACCATCGTGTCGTTCGCGTTCTTCTACAAGGCGGCCTCGGGCCAGTCGACCTACCGGCTGCTGATCGAGCATGAGGGCTCGGGCGTCGTCGTCAACTACGGCGAGCTGACGAAGGCGTCGCTGAAGCAGCACGGCCTGGCCGTCGGCGACCGGGTGAGCGCGGGCCAGCCGATCGGCTTCGTCAGCGACACCGCGATGCTGCACTTCGAGACCTACGTGAAGGGCAGCCGGGCCACGGCCCGCTGGTGGCGCGACGAGAAGAACGCGCCGGCCTCGCTGCTGAACCCGACGCGCTACCTGCTGGCGCTGCGCGAGAACGTGGCCGGCACCGACGCCGCAGGCAGCGGCGCCGCCGCGGGTGCGGCAGGTGGTGCCATCGCCGGTGCCATCGCCGTCGCCGGCACGCCGGCATCGACCACCCGGCCGCAGCCGCCCGCCGACCCCGCGGCCTTCCGCAGCTTCAGGCTGACGACCTACCACGTCGTCGACCAGGCCGACGAGCCGACGCACGACATCCGCATCCCGATCCTCGGCGCCGACGGTCGCGCGATCGCCGATGGCAGCCCGGCGTTCTTCGCGAAGCTGGCGCTGGAGGGCACGGCCCGCCTCAGCGACGGCCGGCTGGTCAACGTGACCGGCCAATCGACGCCGGTGGCGCACGAACGCTATGCCGCCGTGCTCGACTACCACGAGCGGGTCTATGCGCGGCGCAATGCCAGGCTGAAGGCGCAAGGCCGGCCGCCGGTGCCGACGCGCTACTCCGGCATCTCGGTCGAAGGCGGCCGCGTCGTGCGCGCGATGACCTTCCACGAGGTGCCGGCGGCGAAACGCGGCGTCGGCTACGGCACGCAGCGCCAGGTGCCGTACACGCCGTTCCGCACGCTGGCCGCCGACCTCGGGCTGAAGGCGAACTCCGAGCCGCGCTGGAAAGGCCACGGCGGCCTGGTGCCGGCGCACACGCCGGTCTACATCCGGGAGTTCGACGGCCTGACGCTGCCCGACGGCCGCGGCGGCAGCTTCGTGCACGACGGCTGGTTCACCGTCAACGACACCGGCGGCGCGATCTTCGGTGCGCACTTCGATGTGTTCACCGGCAGTGCCGCGCTCGGCCGGCAGGTCAGGCTGCCGGCGGTCGGGCAGGTCTGGTTCCCGGGCATCGAGACGCGGGTGCCGCCGGGGTACGCGCACGGCCTGAAGGCATGACGGGCAGGCGCGTGGACCGGCACGGCGCAGGTAAAGTCGCCAGCTCGATCGACTCGCCCGCCCTGCCGTGTCCGCCTCGTCCGATTCGCTCAAGTCCATCTTCTTCGCCCTCGGTGCCAACTTCGCGATCGCGATCGCGAAGACCGTCGGCGCGGTCTTCACCGGCTCGTCGTCGATGCTGGCCGAGGCCATCCATTCGTACGCCGACTGCGGCAACCAGGGCCTGCTGATCTGGGGCCTGAAGGAAGCGAAGAAGGCGCCGACCGCCGACCACCCGCTCGGCTACGGCAAGGCGATCTACTTCTGGAGCTTCATCGTCGCGCTGATGCTGTTCAGCATGGGCGGCCTGTTCTCGATCTACGAAGGCGTGCACAAGCTGCACGACACCGAGCCGGTGAAGTACGCCGGCGTCGCGATGGCCATCCTCGCGTTCGGCGTCGTGGCCGAGAGCGTCTCGCTGTGGGGCTGCCTGCGCGAGATCAACAAGGGGCGCGGCACGCAGACGCTGTGGCAGTGGTTCCGGCGCTCGCGGCAGAGCGAGCTGATCGTCGTGCTGGGCGAAGACCTGGCGGCGCTCGGCGGGCTGGTCGCCGCGCTCGGCTTCATCGGCCTGGCGGTGCTGACCGGCAACCCGATGTGGGATGCCATCGGCTCGATCGCGATCGGCGTGCTGCTGGTCATCGTCGCGATCCTGGTCGGCACCGAGGTCAAGTCGCTGCTGGTCGGCCAGAGCGCCGAGCCGACGGTGCTGGCCGCGATGCGAGCGCACATCGCCGCGCAGCCCGAGGTGGCTCAGATCTACAACCTGCTGACGCAGCAGCTCGGCAACGACGTGATGGTGGCGGTGAAGGCCCGCATGGCGCCGCAGCCGTCGGACGTGGCGCTGATCGACGCGATCAACCGGGTCGAGGCCGGCCTGCGGGTGGCGTTTCCGTCGATCCGCTGGATCTTCTTCGAGCCCGACCTGAAGGACTGACCGGCCCGGCGCTCGGCCCGCGCGTCAGAACAGCTCCTGTTGTCCGTTGGCCGGCGGCAGCCGCGGCTTGCGGAACTGCGTCAGGTCGAGTTCGGTGCGCACCCGGTTCATGCCGTGGCGCGCGCAGGCCTTGTGGAAGCGCTGCGAGATCAGCTCGGCCCACACGCCCTCGCCCTTCATGCGCTTGCTGAAGGTGGCGTCGTAGTCCTTGCCGCCGCGCATGTCGCGGATGCGTGCCATCACGCGGGCCGCGCGCTGCGGGAAGTGCTGGTCCAGCCACTGCTGGAACAGCGGGTTCACCTCCCACGGCAGCCGCAGGATGATGCTGAAGGCCGAGCGTGCGCCGGCGTCGGCGGCGGCTTCGACGATGCGCTCGATCTCGGGCTCGTTGATGAACGGGATCACCGGCGAGATGCTGACGCCGACCGGCACGCCGGCCTCGGCCAGTGTCTGGATGGTGCGCAGCCGCCGCTGCGGCGACGCGGCGCGGGGCTCGAGGATGCGCGACAGCCCGGCGTCGAGCGAGGTCACCGACACGTAGACCGCCGCGAGACCGCGCGCGGCCATCGGCGCGATCAGGTCGAGGTCGCGCTCGACGCCGGACGACTTGGTGACGATCGAGAACGCATGGTCGCAGCCGTGCAGCACCTCGATCACCGAGCGGGTGATGCCGAGCTTGCGTTCGACCGGCTGGTAGGCGTCGGTGGCCGAGCCGAGGTTCAGCATCTGCGGCTCGTAGGCGCGGCTCGCGAGCGCCTCGCGCAGCCGCTCGGCGGCATTGACCTTCGCGATGATGCGGGTCTCGAAATCGAGCCCGGGCGACATGTTGAGGTAGCTGTGCGTCGGCCGCGCGAAGCAGTAGATGCAGCCATGCTCGCAGCCGCGGTAGGGGTTGATCGACAGGTCGAAGTGCACGTCGGGCGATTCGTTGCTCGCGAGGATGCTCTTGACCCGTTCCTCGATGATGTGCGTGCTGCGTGGCAGGTGTTCTTCGCTGGCCTCTTGATCGAGCGTGCCCCAGCCGTCGTCGAAGTCTTCGCCGCCCTGCTTCGTGAAGCGGTGTTCGATGGCCCATGCGGTGCCGCGGCCCTTGATGGCGCCCGGGGTGGGCATGGACACGGGCATGGGAACGAGGGGCTGGATCAACTTCGGCGTCATACTGTAAATATATACAGTATTTTCCGCCGAAGCCAGCCGGATCAGATCGCGCCGACACTCCCCGTCACCGGCAGCACGATGCCGGTGATGTAGCCGGAGCAGGCCGGCGACGCCAGGAACACATAGGCCGGCGACAGCTCCTCCGGCTGCGCGGCGCGCCGCATGTCGGTGTTCTGCCCGAAGGTGGCGACCTTCTCGGCCGGCGAATCGGCCGGGTTCAGCGGTGTCCACACCGGCCCCGGCGCCACCGCGTTGACGCGGATGCCGCGGTGCAGCACGTTGCTCGCGAGCGATTTCGTGAACGCGTGGATCGCGCCCTTGGTCGTCGAATAGTCCAGCAGGTGCGCGCTGCCTTCGAGCCCGGTCACCGAGCCGGTGTTGATGATCGCCGCGCCCTTGCCCATGTGCGGCAACGCGGCGCGGGCCATGTGGAAGTAGCCGTAGACGTTGGTGCGCAGCGTCTCGTCGAAGCGCTCGTCGGTGATGTCCTCGATCGACTCGGCATGCTCCTGGAACGCGGCATTGTTGACCAGCACGTCGATCTTGCCGAAGGCCTTGACCGCCTGGTCGACAGCATGCCGGCAGAACGCCGGGTCGCGCACGTCGCCGGGAATCAGCACGCAGCGGCCGCCTTCGGCCTCGACGCAGCGCTTCGTTTCCTCGGCGTCTTCGTGCTCGTTCAGGTAGACGATCGCGACGTCGGCCCCTTCGCGGGCGAACAACACCGCCACCGCGCGGCCGATGCCGGAATCGCCGCCGGTGATCAGCGCGGCGCTGTCCTGCAGCTTGTGGCTGCCTTCGTAGTACGGCGCGAGGAATTTCGGCTTCAGCTCGAGTTCGGCTTCCAGCCCGGGCTTGTCGATGTGCTGGGCCGGCAACTGCACCGGCTGCTCGCGGGCGCCGGCCTGCACCGGGGCCTTCTGGGCCTTGCGGGCCGGCTGGCCGGCAGGCTCCTTCTTCGCGTCGGCACGGTCCTGCGTCGCCTGGATGCGGCGCTGCTTCACCGCCACCGCTTCGCCGTCGTCGGCATGCGGGCGATCGGGGTTCGCGGCCTTGGCGGTCTTGGCGGTCGGCGAGGTCTTGCGGGCGGTCTGGGTCGGCATGGCGCACTCCGGTTCGGGTCGATCCCGAACGGCGGCAAGCCGCATGCCCGCGGCGGCCTGTCGGATCAGACCGGCAGCAACTGGCTGTCGCTGCGCCAGCTGGCGCGCACCGCGTTGTGCGTCAGCGCGCGCGCCGCACGTACCGCGGCGGTGGCGCCGGAGCGGCGGCTGGCCACCTGGTCGAGCCAGGCGGCGAGGATCGGGTTGCGGCGCGCGAGCGTCGTCCAGCTGCTGCGCCAGCAGCGCGCCAGGTCGGCATGCGGGTGCAGCTGGCGGCGTGCGCTGCGCGGCAGGTCCTGGCCGGCGTGTTCGCTGAACACCTTGCCGAGGTCGAACAGGAAGGCGGTGGCCGAGCAGACCTGCTGCAGCTCCGAGACGATCGGCGGCAGCGGCTTGCGGCTGCGCGCATCGTGGTCGGCGTTCATCGCGAACTCGGCCGCGGTGATGCTGGCTTCGAGCAGGCCGTACATCTCAGGATGGTGGTCGGTCGCGGCGGGCTGGGTCAGGAAGTGATCGAGGTTGCCGCTGCGCTCCAGCACCTGCGCGATGAACTCCTGCAGGTCCGGCGACCAGCGGCTGCACAGGCAAGCCAGGCGGTAGACCAGGTCGGCCGGCACGCCGAGGTAGGCGAGGTTGCCGGCGTTGATGCGGCGCACCAGCGTGGCCAGCAGGTTGTCGCCGCCCTGCCCGTGCTCCTCCAGGAAGCCCGACAGCGGCAGACGCAGCGCCGGCAGTGCGCGCCAGGAACGGTCGATGGAATCAGAGTTCATGCAGGTCTCGCTGGTGTATCCCTGAAAACGGATTCTGCGAGACGGACCGGTCGGCCAGCCAACGATAAAGAGGCAATACCGTGCCTATTCCTCGGGGGTGTCAGACAGCGGCAACACGCCGGGTTTCAGGCTGTCAGTGCCTGTAACCCGATGTGCAGTTTTGCTCGCATGTCGCTGAACCACGTCGCATCCAGCAGGCCGGGTTCGACCTTGCCGACGTGCGCGTCGACCCATGCCAGATGGTCGGCGCAAGGCGCAGGATCTTTCATGTCCAGCGCCAGGGCTGCACACATCAAGCGCGCCAACAGCGCGACCTGCGAGCTGTCGTCCATCGGCATCGAGCGCCCCGCCAGCACCCACCGACAAGCCAGCAGACTGGCATGAGCGAACAACTCCGAGCGACCATACTTTCTGGATCCGCGCGACACAGCGGCGGTCACGACGGCATCGAGTACGTCGTCGGCCACGCCCGCGCTCGCACGCAAGGCCACGCGAATGGCGAACACCAGGCCCGCCGCGCTGTCGCGCCATTCGCTGCCGCTGGCGTCGCGTCGATGGCGAAGAACGGCCGCCAGACTCTGCAGCAGGTTCGCAGGCTTGCCGGCATCGGCCACGCCGGTCCCGAGCCATGTCGCGAAAAGGCTCGGGGCGGCCGTGACGAAGCCAGGTGGACGCTGGCCCGAGCGCCGACTCCACGTCGACGAGATCGGTTGCCCGAGCGTGGTGGCCAAGGCCGTCAGGTCG
Organism: Rhizobacter sp. SG703; assembly: GCF_012275445.1. Classification (GTDB taxonomy): domain Bacteria; phylum Pseudomonadota; class Gammaproteobacteria; order Burkholderiales; family Burkholderiaceae_C; genus Rhizobacter. The sequence goes on from NZ_JAAZQK010000011.1 coordinate 176,586, forward strand.
CCAAGGTCGACCTCCTTGTTCCTGGCGTTCAGATGCGCCATCACCTGATCGACAAGCGGCTTGCGCAGCCCGTGATCGAGCAAGCACAAGGCCTCGATCAGTGCAAGGCCTCGGGGCGAGCGATCGTTCAGGGTCTGCAACAGCATCGGGCGCGCCATCGCCCTCAGGCTGCCTCGGCATGCGCGCGGCGTGATCATCTGGCGAAGCAAGCGGCGCGTTCTCGTGCGCCGCAACGACATCGGGTCCGTGCCGATCTGCGCCAAGGCTTCGTCGAGCATGCAGGGCGCCGACCCGCTGGCCATGACGACCGCAAACTCCGCGCTGTCGACGATGTGCTTGAAGACCTTCTTCCTCACATCGGTCGTGAACCAATGCGCCTGAACGAGCGTGCACAGCACCACCGGAAGGTCCGACACATCGCCTTCCAGCATGGCGTCACGCACTGCATCGCCCGCCAGAAGGTCGTCCACCACGGCATCCAATGCCTCGTCCCGCAGGTCGGGACGCGCGGCCGAACAACGCAGTGCCAGTGCCAGCAGGGCTGCCCGCAGCGAAGTGTCGGACGCGGCGATCCGGGGGTGCAAGAGCTTGATCAATGACGATGCATCGCCCGCCGTGGCCGTGAAGCCCGGTCGGCACAGGCGCACATGTGCGATGGTCAAGGCGCTCATGCAGGAAAGCGGCTTCCACGAAAAGCTGCTGTCGTCGGGTTCGACGAATTTTCCTTGCCGCCATTGGATGCCTTGTTGCGTCAGCGGTACACGCAGTTGCGCGATCACGCTGCCCTGGTGCGCCTCGCACAACGCGGCAAAGCGTTTCACGCTCGGCAGAGCGCCCCCTGCGCCCTGGATCGTTGCCCGCTGCAGACTGCGTTCGATGCGCCGTCGCCCCGGCCCGGAGTCGACCGCCGCAAGGCAGGCGGCAGCCTGCCCGATCTTCTGGCCCTGTTCCTCGGAAGAAGCCCGGCCTGCCAGCCCATCCAGGATGTGGCACACCCCGTCGATCGTGCCGATCGGCAGCATCTCTCTCGTGCCGCCCGTGCTGACGACCACGGCACCGATCAGGTTCTCCTCCAGCGTTGCCAACGCATCGCCGCACTGCGCGTCGGCAAACAGCTCGCACTGCCTTATCAAGCGAGCGTGCAGCAGGATGGCCCGCGCCGCCCGCATGGCCAGGCCGTTCAGCAGGTCGGTCTTGCTCGCGATCTTGGTGGCGAGCGCGACACACGGCAGGTCGGCCCCTGTCAACTCGACCATCTCAGTCAGGTGGGCGGCAAGCAACTGCAATGCGAATCCAGGCAACCCGGCGCGCTCGAAGGCCGACGCGACCGTCAGCACGTCGTGCGATGTGCCGGGCTTGCACAGACTGAAGTCGAGGAAGCCGTGCTTGTCGTCGCCCACCCATTGCTTCGGATTCGACCAAGGGGAATGCAACGAAAACAGACGGACCAGCGAGTCAAGCGTGCCACCGTCGGCCAGCATGGCGTGACTGTCCGACGGCGATATCCCCCAAGCGGCCATGCCGGCGATCGCGGTCGCCCGAAGGCCTCCTGGCTGCTGCTCGGCCAAGGCACGCTCCGTCACCGCGCAGGACCGCTTCCGGACGGCTTCGAGCAACTCGTCGCCCGCGAGAAAGTTGCAGTCGTGAAGCGGAGCGGTGACAAGCAACACCTGATCAGGATCTGGCGCGGCCTCGAGTGTCAGCAGTGCCCGGACATGCGTGGAAAGTTCGCCCAGGATTCTCCACAGCGACAGAGACGGCATGTCGATCCGCCCCTTCAGTTTGAGCACAGACGCGATGGCCTCGAGGAATTCCTTCTCTACACAGGTCTCGTTCATCGCCCAAGCAGCCCAGAGCAGCAGCGCAAGCACCGGTTCCGTTTTCTCGAGCGCCGTCGCGACGTTCGCCACCGTGTCGCTGTGGCAGCCGGGCTTCAATGTGAAGCCGATGATCTCCGATTCACCCTCGCCTTCGCCGTCCGCAGCACGGTCGCAGATGACGGATCCGTTGTCGAGCAGTGCGGTGAATGCCTGTTCGAGGCGCGAGTCGAGAAGCCAGCCTGTCCGGCCCGACCAGCGTCGCCCGTTGCCGACCCGCCCGGTCAGCTTGCGCAGATCGAAGCCGTCGCTTTGCGAGAAGGTCCGGCGGCGAGACGACTTGGGAGGAGCGTCCAGCGCGATTTGCTCCAAGCGCATGTCGACACTGCTGCCCATCGAAACGGGGTCGCACAGCATCCAGCGCCGTTCCAGCGACACGATGACGTCGTTGAGTGCGTCAAAAGGCTCACCTGGCCTGGCCTCCTCGGCGGACAGAGACCCAAGGAAACCGGGGTTGCCCAGGTAGCCGAGATCGCCGAAGCGCTCGAACTTCTCGCGGCTCGCCAATACGCGCAGGCTGCGGCAGTGCGCCAACAGTTCTTCTCGCGATCGATGGCTCATCGTCCCTTCTGCAGTCGGCAGCAGGCCGATGAATGCGTTGAGGTTGGCCATGAAGTTCGTGTCGACCGCGCGTGCGTCCAGCATCAGCGCCACGCGCAGCTGAAAAGCGCACACGCATTCGCCTCCCGACTCAAGCGCTTGCGCGATCCTGGTCAGTTCGCCAGGATCACAGCCGGTCTTCATCCGGAAGGCGGCGACAACCCGACCCTGCGCGTTCCGCTTGATTCGGCCCGCGATCGAGCCTGCGATGACAAGCGTTGTCAGACGCCCCAGCGCGCTGCTCAGATCGAGGCTCTCGCTGTCAGGCTCGCGCAATGACGGCTCAGAAGCCGAAGGCCGCCGGAGAGTCCGCAGAGAAGGTCGCTGCGTCTCGAGCAACTGCCGAGCCCCGGCCAACGCCTCGTCGCTGTCTGCGCGGGACCGCCCCAGCCGTGTCTCGGAAAACGGCTTGGCGTCAGCACGAGGAGAAGGCTGCGGCGTCCTGCTTCTTCGAAACGGACTGCCCCCGCCACGCTGCGCCTCCATGCGAATCCTCCGGTCGATGTTCGATGCCGGTGGGTGACACCACCGCGCGAATCGTTCCGTCGGGTTTCAATCGCCAGGCAGGCGCTCAGGCCTTCTCTTCCTTTTCGTTGCCCTTCCCTGGCCCCTTCAACAGCGACCACGCCATCGCCGCCATCAGCGCGACACCCGCCGCCAGCGCGCCCCACAACCACGCACGCGACAGGTCCGGCTGCACCGCGGCCATCGGCACCGACGCCGCCTTCACCACCGGCGACGCCACCGCCGCCCCATCGGCCTGCAGCACCGCCCGGTCGGCCGGCAGCGCGTCGCCGCTGCGCCGCGCGGGCATCAGTTCGGCCACCGTCATCGCCGGGGCGGCCGCCGCCGGCTCGACCCACGCGGTGCGGTACGGCGCGGCACCGCGCGCCAGCATCACCAGCGTTCGCGGGCGCACGCCGATGCGCAGCTGCGGCGGCTGCGTGCCGAGCTGCGCGACGCCGCCGGCCACCTGCAGCCGCAGTTGCAGGTGCACCGCGCCATCCAGGTGCTGCACCGGCGAGCGCGATTCGCCGGTCGGCAGGCGCAGCCACCAGACGCTGCCGTCGGCCAGCGGCTGCCAGCCCGGCTCGGGCGCCGGCAGCGGCGGAATGCGCTTGTCGCGCAGCGCGTGCAGCGGATGGTGCAGGTGCCGGCGCAACCCGTGGCGGTGCGCATGCGACAACGGCGCCACCTCGCCGCGCGCCAGCCAGCCGACCTGCGCCACCGTGTTCGCATCGTGCGGCAGCAGCTCCACCGCCTCCAGCGCCACCGCCGGCAGCGCATAGTCGCAATGCTGCGCATCGCAGCCGGTCGGCGCGATCGGCTCGCTCCATTGCAGCGCGGGCTGCGGCCACTGCAAGCTGGCCGTCGTGACCTCGGCGCCGGTCAGCTCGGGCACCGGGCCGCTGCCGAGGCTGCGCAGGCGCAGGTAGGTCGCGCGCACGCCGCCCAGTTCGAGCACGCTGCTGTCCAGCCGCTGCCCCTGGTGCTGCAGCGCCACCAGCTGCACCTCGCTGCGCACGGTGCGCCAGTGCGTCAGGTCGTCGCTCGCCTCCACCGCCACCGGGTAGACGCCGTTCGCGCGCTCGGGCAGCGCGAGCGCGACCTCCATCACCGCGCCCTTCGCGCCGCGCAGGTCCAGCACCCAGCCGCGCGGAGCGTCGTCGGGCGCATCCTTCTTCGCGGGCTTCGGTGCCGGCAGCTTGAAGACCGGCACGCTGCCGCTGGCCAGGCTCTGCTGCGCCGGCGCGGCATCGGCCCAGGCGTACGGCAGCGGTTCGCCGAGCGCGTTGCGCAATTGCAGCCCGCGCAGGTCGGTCGTGCCGGCCTGCACCTGCCACGCGAGCGGCAGTTCGAGCGTGTAGTACGGCCCGACCCCTTCGAGCCGCAGCACGTTCGACGGCGGAGCGGCCACCGTCACCATCGTCACCGCGGCGGCGGCCGCCCCCATCGCCATCGCGACCCGGTTCGTCTTCATGCGGTCACCTCGCCTTCGGCCACCGCCGCCGCGCGCCGCGGTGGCACCGGCGCAAAGTACCCGACCACCAGCAGCAGCACGCCAACCACGATGAAGGACACGATGCGGTACAGCCCGCCCTGGTCGGCCAGCTCGACGAAGAACAGCTTCAGCACCACCACGCCCAGCAAGCCGGCGCCGGCGATCCACACGGTGCGCATCGCGCGCCGGTGGCCGAGCAGCATCAGCCCGACGCCGACCAGCGACCAGGCGACCGACAGCATCGCCTGCGTCAGCGTCGATTCGAACAGCGAGGCCTCGTCCCACGGCACGCCGGCCGCATGGTGGACCAGCCGCAGCACGAGGCCGGTGTAGACCGCGAACGCACTGAGGCCCAGCACGCCGCGGACCACGGCCGGCGGCACCTGGTCGCGCACCGCCTGCGGCAGCGCCCGCAGCCACAGCGCGAGCACCAGCAGCGCCAGGCACAGGCCGATCTCCAGCGGATTGAGCAGCGGCAGGTACGGCAGCGGCGCGGCCGTGCCGTCGTGCGCGTTCGCGGCCCACACCCACAGCAGCAGGCCGAGCGCGAGCGGCGCGGCACCGGCCACCAGGTAGGCGTCGCGGAAATCCGCGACCGGCCAGCGGCGCAGCACCGCCGGCCGCGTCAGCGCGAACACCGTGGCGGCGATCACCGGCACCCAGCCGAGCACGCGCCAGGCCGAACCGGGCGCGCTGGCATCGGCCAGGTGCAGCGCCAGCTCGGTCGACGCCAGCCCGACGAACAGCCACAGCCCGAGCACATGCAGCGCCTGCAGCGGCCAGCCGCCGAACCAGCCGGCCTGCCGGCGCAGCAACAGCCCGTGCCACAGCAGCGCCACCGGCCAAGCAAGCCAGCCGAGGTGGGCCGACGGCGTGACATCGAGCGCCGCCATGACGAGCGCGACGAGCACCAGCGCCGGCAGCGTCGGCGCGGTGGCCTGCCCGAGCACACGCCAGTCGCGCCAGGCCGCGAGCATCGTCGCGAGCAGCGAGCTCGCGACCACGCAGCCGACCATCGCGGCCGGCCAGCCGTGCAGCGCCTCGGCCTGCCGCAACAGGTGCAGCACCTGCGGCACCAGCATCAGGCCCCACCACGCGAGCGACCAGCCGACGATGCCCCATTGCACGACCGCCTGTCGCGTCCAGGCGAGCGCCGGGTTCGAGGCCGGCCGTGCCGCGCGCTGCAACGCATCGCCGGCCAGCAGCCCGGTCAGCGCGAGGCTGAGCGGCAGCCCCAAGCCGAGGCCGCCGAACGGCACGTCGGCGAGCAGGTCCGGCCCGAAGGCCAGCGTCGCGATGGCCGCGCCCACCTGCAGCAGCAGCCAGCCGAGCGCCAGCGCCGGGTGCGCGATGCGCAAGCCGAGCCACAGCGCGCCGACGCCCAGCCACGGCCACACCAGCGCCGCGCGCTCCGGCGGCAGCACGCACAGCAGGCCGAGCGCCACCACCGCCAGCCCGGCCAGCAAGGCCGCGCCACTCGCCAGCGACCAGCGCGGCAACGCGTCGCGCTCGTCCAGCGCCCGCAGTTGCGCACGCAGCTCCAGCCACGCCGTTGCCAGCAGGCTGCCGCCGACCAGCAGGGCCGCGGCCAGCCCCGGCCAGCCGTCGCGCGGCGCGTTCTCGGGGTCGAGGTGCAACGAACCCGCCAGGCCGGCCAGCGCGGCCAGGTGCAAGGCGCCCGCGCATGCCGCCAGCACGCGCAGCGCAAAGCGGTGAGACAGCGCGGCCAGCACCAGCGCGAGCAGCGCCGTCGCGACCGAGGCCCACAGCGGCGCCAGCAGCATCCAGCCCGGCAGGGCTGCCGCCACGGCGGCCAGCCACGGCAGCGCGATGTCGTTGCCCTGCTCCCAGGCCGCGCGCTGCACGACCGGATGGCGGTGGTGCACGCGCCACATCGCAAGCACGCTGCCCAGCAGCAACAACACGCCGATCAGCGAGCCGTCGATCAGCGGCGTGCCCGGCCGCAGGTCGAGCGACAGCGAAGCCGCCAGCCGGACCGCCGCGCCGGCCAGCACCGCGAGCGCGAAGGCCCGCGTGTAGAGCCGGTGCTGGCGCACGCCGAGCCAGAACATGCCGGCCGCTTCGACAGCCCAGGTCGCGCCGGTCCACGAGCCTTCGAGCGCCAGCGGGATCGCGAGCGTGCCGAAGATCACGCCGACGATCGCATGCGCTTCGCCGAGCAAGGCATAGCGGCTGCGCGCGCTGCGCAGCAAGCCGCCGCCGATCAGCAGGTAGAAGAACGCGAAGCCGAGCGCCGCCCAGGCCGGGCCGAACCCGGTGTGCCTGACCATCAGGTACTGCAGCCCGAAGGCGGCCAACGGCACGCCGAACACCAGCGCGCTGTCGACCCGACCTACCTGCTGCAGCGCCTGCCGCGCGCGCTGCGCCAGCGGATCGCTCGCGGCGCTGTCGTCGCCGAGCGCCAGCGCGCGCCGCGCGAACAGCACGCCGATCGCCGTGAACAGCACGAAGAACAGCAGCAGGAAGGCCTGCGTCGACGCATACAGCGCATCGGTGTAGTGCGCCTGTGCCCACGCGCCGGCGAGCGTGAAGGTGCCGACCGCGCCGATCAGGTTCAGCGGCCGCCAGGCCTTGTGCCAGGCCATCAGGAAGATGCCGGCGTCGAGCACCGCGAGGTAGCTGAACAGCGCGACGTGGTTGCCGCCGCCGGTCGACACCAGCACCGGCGCGAGGAAGCCTTCTGCCACCGACACGTAGGCGAGCCACGGCGCGTTCTGCAGCACCGCGAGCGCCGCGCCGAGCACCGCGACCGCCGCCATCACCGCGAACGCCGGCCCCGGCGGCAGCAAGGCGTTGAGCCGCAGCGCGGCCAGCGCCGTCAGGTAGAAGACGCCGATGCCTGCCCCCTGCAGGATCAGCCCGTAACCGGTGCCGCCGGCGGCATCGCGCCGCTCGCGCAGGCGCCAGCCGAGCACCAGCATCACGACGCCGACCAGCGCGACGCCGGCATAGCGGAACTCGACCGGCAAGGTGGCGCGCTCGGCCACGTAGCGCAGCAGGAAGGCGAGGCCGAGGAACAGGATCAGCACGCCCACCTTGACGATGGTGTTGCCGCCGAAGATCCAGCGCGCGACGAACGGCGGCAGGCGGTCGCGCGGCGGCACCGGCGGCTCCGCGGGCGGCGGCGGAGCAACCGGCGCGGGCGGGTTCGCGCGCGAGGGCTCGGTCCAGCTCGGCGGCGCGGCCGGCTCCGCGGCGGCCACGGGCTCGGCGGCCGGTTCGACGACGGGCTCGAAGGTCGTGACGGCAGGCGGTGCGGCCGGCGGCTCCACCAGCGGCTCGGTCGCGGAGCGGCTCGCCTGGCCGGCGACCTGCGCGGCCTGCGGGTCGAGCAACGGCTCCAGGTCGATTTCGAGGACGCGGTCGGCGATCGGCTGCGGAACCGCTTCGGTCCCCCCTGCCACAGTGCCAACCGACAGCCGCTGCACCTGCAGCCGAAGCGCGCTGACCTCGTGCTCCAGCGCCGCCACGCGCTGCGCGAGATCGGGTGCCTTCGGCGCAGAAGCCTGCGGCACGGGCGGCGTCGCGGTGGCGGCCTCGTCCGGCATGTCGGGCCACGGCGCCTCGGCCGGCGCGGCCGCGTCGGCCTGCTTCGATTTGCGGATCTGCCAGATCACGATCGGCGTCACGATCAGCATCACCAGCCCACCGGCCGGCCCACCGAGCGCCAAGCCGACCAGGCCGCCCAGCACTGCATAGACGAAGCTCATCGGCCCTCCACCACTGTCGTTGTGGCGGCGATTATGACGACCGGTCGTGGCCCGTCGGGCCGCTCGCCGGCCCCTCTTCCGAGGGGGGCCGCTCAGCCGGCGGTGAGGTAGGCGACCAGCTGCCGCTCGGCGACCGACCAGCCGCGCCGGTTGCGCAGCCCGGCCAGGCGCTCGCCGGCGGCACGCAGCAGCTGCGGCGTCGCCTGCAGCACCCGCGGGTGCACATACGACTTGCGGCACACCGCGACGGTGTTGCCGAGCCGCTTCGCGACATCGGCCAGCACGTCGTTCACTTCGCGCCGCGTGAAGCCGGTGTCGTCGACCCGCTCGCCCGGCAGTTCGCCGAGCAGCGCCAGCGCATGGACGCTCGCATGCCAGGTGCGGAAGTTCTTCGCGGTGAATTCGGCACCGCTTGCTTCGCGCAGGTAATCGTTGACGTCTTCGCTGCCGATGCCGTGCAGTTCGCCGTCGTCGCCGACGTACTGGAACAGCGCCTGGCCCGGCATCGCCTGGCAGCGCCGCACCACGCGTGCGACGCGCGGGTCCTCGAGCGCCACGCGGTGCAGCACGCCGCTCTTGCCGCGGAACTGCAGCGTGATCTCGCAACCGTTGACCTGCGCATGGCGGTTGCGCAGCGTCGTCAGCCCGTACGAGCCGTTGCTGCGGGCGTATTCGTCGTTGCCGATGCGCACGAGCGTGGTGTCGAGCAGCCGCACGACGGTCGCGAGCACCGTCTCGCGGCCCGGCCGCGACGTCGCGGCCTTCAGGTCGCGCTGCACGCGCGCGCGGATGCGCGGCAGCGCATCGCCGAATTCCAGCATGCGGTCGAACTTGTCCGCATCGCGCACCCGCCGCCATTCGGCGTGGTAGCGGTACTGCTTGCGTCCCTTCGCGTCGCGCCCGGTCGCCTGCACGTGGCCTTGCGGAGACGGACAGATCCACACCTGCGTGTAGGCCGGCGGGATCGCCAGGCGCCGGATGCGCTCCAGCTCGCTGCGCTCGCGCAGCGGCCGGCCGTCCGGTGCGATGTAGCTGAAGCCCTTGCCGCGGCGTGCCCGGCGAATGCCGGGCACCGTGTCGCTGACGTACTGCAAACGTGGGGGGCGCTCGGCGCGTTCGGTGGCGGGCACGATTTCAGTGCAAAAACGACCGGGTGAAGTTTTCTGACGCCGGTAAGAACATCGGCAGCATTTACGCGCCGCCGATGCCTGTCTGTTACGACGAGCTCTTCGCGCGTTCGCGGTCGCGCAGCATCTTGATCTGGTCGTGGTTGCGCTGCACGCCGAGCTGCATGCGCGCGACGATCGACTTCACCGGTTCCGGCAGGTCGTCGTCGCGCAACGCAGCGCGGTAGCGGGCCAGCGCCGCGTCTTCGCCGCGCTCGCATTCGTCCAGCATCGCCTGGTCGGTGTAGCCGACCAGCGAGCCGCGCACCGCGACCCAGCCGCGGTGCAGCGAGCCGGCGGTGGTGCCGTCGTCTTCCGGTTCGCCGCCGTATTGCGCGACCAGCGGCGCCAGCTCTTCGGCAGCGCGGCGGCATTCGTTGGCGCGTTGCGTGAACAGCGTGCGCAGCTCTTCCGACTGCACGTGCTTCGCGCAGGCGAGGAAGCCGAATTCGCCGTCCTTCGAGGTCTCGATCAGGTCGTTCAGGGTGTCGACGATGTCATCGTGGCTCATGGTCAGTTCCTTTCAGTGGGAGGCCGCGAGGCCCGTGCCTTTCTTCGGCAGTTGGCGTGCCCGACCGGGTGCGCCGTCCTCTCGTTGAAGGGGTGGTGGCATATGTGTTGCAGAGTGATGACTGCACATCCTCCCGTGCGGGGCATCGTCCTACGGCGCCCTTCCGATCGGGAGCAGGGAACACACCACAACGAGCATCCAGGAGACCGCGGACATGAATGCACCGATCCTTCGAACCGAGGCGCGCCAGGTCCAGGGACTGACGCCGCGCCTGCAGCGCGCCGTGCGCCTGCTGCAGCTGTCGTCGCAGGACTTCGTCCAGGAGATCCGCGACAGCATGGTGACCAATCCCTTCCTCGAACTCGAAGAGCCCGGCCCCGACGCCGCGCCGCCGGTGCTGCACGACCCGGTGCTCGCCGAGCCGCTGCCGATCGCCGACCTGACGGCGCTGACGCCGGCGAACGACGCGACGATGGACACGCTGCCGTCGGCCGAGGTCGAGGCCGACATGGCCTTCGAGCGCGACAGCTGGCAGGCCGGGCCGGGCAGCGCCGGCAGCGGCGGCTCGGGCGACAGCGACATCAGCGCGATGGAGCTGGTCGCGGCCGACGTCGGCCTGCGCCAGCACCTGCGCTCGCAGATCAACATGCTGCCGCTGGTGGCACGCGACCACGTGCTGGCCTGCACCATCATCGAGTCGCTCGACGACGACGGCTACCTGCGCACCGGCCTCGACGAACTGGCGGCGCTGGCCGCGTTGTCGCCGGCGGTCGACGACTGCGAGATGAGCACCGCGCTGAAGCTGGTGCAGTCGCTCGAACCGGCCGGCGTGGGCGCGCGCAGCGTCGCCGAATGCCTGCTGCTGCAGATGCCGCAGATCGAGGACGCCGACGAACGCGCGCTGGCCGAACGCATCGTCGCGCAGCACCTGGCGCAGCTCGCGCAGCGCGACATCGCCGGCATCGCGAAGGCGCTCGGCGCGACCGCCGCGCAGGTGGGCGCGGCCTGCGAACGCATCCGCCACCTCGACCCGCGCCCCGGCTGGCGCTACGGCGCCGAGAACCTGAACTACGTGACGCCCGACGTGATCGTCAAGAAGGTGCGCGGCACCTGGGCCGCGGCGCTGAACCATGCGGTGATCCCGCGCGTGAAGCTGAACCAGATGTACGCCAGCCTGTTCCAGCAGCACCGCGGCGGCGGCCACGGCGAGATGGCGGCCCACCTGCAGGACGCGCGCTGGACGGTGCGCAACGTGCAGCAGCGCTTCTCGACCATCCTGTCGGTGGCGCAGGCGATCCTGAAGCGGCAGCACCGCTTCCTCGACGTCGGGCCGCTCGCGATGAAGCCGCTCGGCCTGCGCGAGATCGCCGACGAGGTCGGCATCCACGAATCGACCGTGTGCCGGGTCACCAACAACAAGTACATGGCGACGCCGGTCGGCGTGTTCGAGCTGAAGTACTTCTTCTCGCGCGGCATGCACACCGCGAGCGGCGGCAGCACGTCGCCGACCGCGGTGCGCGGCGTGATCCAGGGGATCATCGAATCGGAAGACCCGAAGAAGCCGCTGTCGGACGCCCAGATCGCCCGGCTGCTGCTGCGCCAGGGGCTGACGGTGGCGCGCCGCACGGTCACCAAGTACCGCCAGCTGCTCAAGGTCGAACCGGTGGAACGCCGCCGACGCGCAGCTTGACCGACTGACAAAGTGCACAAACAGTCACAACTGCGCGGGCACGACACTTGCCAGTAGAAGTCAAGCGGCCAGCCGACATCCGGTGTCGGCCCCGTCCGACAGACCCGGTCCGCGCACCCGCTCGGGCCCCCGAAAGCCTTTCATGCAGGACTGCGCCCAAACGCTCCACGCCCTCGGCCCCACGCTGTTCGAACGCCTGCCGCAAGCGGCCCTGCTCGTCGACGCCCAGGGCCATGTGCTGGCCGCCAACCGTGCCGCTCAGGCCCTGGTGCGCGGCGGCGACCTGCCGTCGGACCTGCTGCGCTTCGTGCCGTCGCTCGCGATGGGCCGCGCGCTGGATGCCGGCGAGGAGTGGTCGGGTGAAGTGCAAGTCGGCTCCGGCGACGGCGTGCGCCCGTTCGACGCGCAGCTGTTGCAACTCGGCGTGCAAGTTCCGCTGCAAGATTCGCAGGGTGCCGATGGTGCCCGCTTCATCTGCCTGCTGCAGCCGTCGCCGGTGCGCGGGCGCGACGGCGAGCGCGATTTCCGCAGCATGGCCGATGCCGCGCCGGTGATGATCTGGCTGGCCGGCCCGGACCGCTGGTGCGAATGGGTCAACAAGCCGTGGCTGCAGTTCACCGGCACGACACTCGACGAAGAGCGCGGCAACGGCTGGACCCAGGTGGTGCACCCGGAGGACCTGGAGCGCTGCATGGGCATCTACTCCACCAGCTTCCACGCGCGCCAGCCCTTCGTGATGGACTACCGGCTGCGCCGCCACGACGGCATCTACCGCTGGGTGCTCGACAACGGCGTGCCGCACACCAGCGGCGACGGCCGCTTCCTCGGCTACGTCGGCAGCTGCGTCGACATCCACGAGCGCAAGGAACTCGAGGAACGCCTGGCCGAGCGCACGCAGGCGATGCGCCTGTCCGACCGGCGCCAGGGCGAGTTCCTCGCGCTGCTGTCGCACGAGCTGCGCAACCCGCTGGCGCCGATCGCCAACGCGGCCAGCGTGCTGCGCACGATGGAAGCCGAGAACCCGACCATCGGTCGCCTGCGCGAGATCGTCGAACGGCAGGTCACGCGGCTGCGCCGGCTGATCGACGACCTGGTCGACGTGACGCGCGTCGCGCAGGGCCAGATCACGCTGATCAAGGAGCCGGTGGCGATCGACACCGTGGTGCGCGGCGCGCTCGACGGGCTGCGCACCAAGCTCAGTGCCGCCGGCCACACACTGAAGACCGAGTTTCCGAAGGAGCCGGCCTGGGTGGACGGCGATGCGCTGCGGCTCGCACAGGCGGTGTCGGCCATCGTCTACAACGCGTCGATCTTCTCGCGCGACCCGGGCGAGATCCTGGTGTCGGTGCAGGCGCGCTGCGGCGAGGCCAGGGACCAGGTTCAGGTGCGCGTGAAAGACCGCGGGCAAGGCATCTCCGCCGATTTCCTGCCGCATGTGTTCGAGCTGTTCGCCCGCCACGATGCCGGCACCGCGGCACGCCGGCCAGGGCTGGGCGTCGGGCTGACGCTGGCGCGGCGCATCGCGATGCTGCACGGCGGCGACATCTCGGCGTCGAGCGACGGGCCGGGCCTGGGGGCCGAGTTCGTGATCAGCCTGCCGCAGGTGGCGTCGCCCGCGGCCACGACGGGCTCGCGCCAGAAGCCGCTGGTGATGGTGCCCGAGGACACCTACCGCGTGCTGGTGATCGACCCCGACCCGGAGACGCGCGACGTGCTGCGCCTGCAGATGGAGCTGTGGGGCCACGAGGTGCAGACCGCCCCGACACCGGAAGCCGGGCTGCGCATCGCGCGCAGCACGCGGCCGCAGATCGTGCTGTGCGACATCAGCCATCCCGACTTCGAAGCGGCCGAGCTGCTCGAACCGCTGCGCAGCAGCCTGGTCGGCATGCCGGTGTTCTTTGCCGCACTGAATGCGCGCGGCCGCCACGACGACGACGAGGCGCGCGCGCTGGAGGCGGGCTTCGACGCCTACTTGGTGAAGCCGCTGCGGCCCGAGAACCTCGGCCGCCTGATCCACGCCTTCGCGACGCGGACCACGTAGCCCGCAAGCCCGTCCGGGAATCGTCGGGCCATGCTCCACCCCGGATTGGCATCCGGGCGACGGATCACGACGACGACGACGCCCAGCTCCGGTCCTCGAGCCCGGCCGGCCGCGTGTCGAGCACGTCGACGGCGCCACCGGCGGCCTGGTATTCCTTCAGCCGGTTGTAGAGCGTCTTCAGGCTGATGCCGAGCGTCGCCGCGGTCTTTTCCTTGTGGCGCCCGAGGTACTCGAGCGTCGCCAGCGTGACCTGCCGCTCGATCTCGGCCAGCGGCGTGCCGACCCACACGGTGATCGCCGGCGCCCCGCCTTCGACGGCGGCCGCCGGCGAGGTCGGGATCGACGCGCCCGACACCTCGCCATCGGGCGACTGCGGCAGGCATTCGTCGTCGATCGTGCTGTCGAGCGCCATCACGTACGAGCGGTACACCACGTTGCGCAGCTCGCGCACGTTGCCCGGCCACTCGTAGCGCGCCAAGCGCTGCAGGGCCTGCGGCGAGAAGCGCTTGGCCATGCCCTCGCGCTCCGAGATCTGCTGCACGAAGTGCTCGGCCAGCAGCGGCACGTCTTCGGCGCGCTGGCGCAGTGCCGGCAGGTGGATCGGGAACACGTTCAGCCGGTACAGCAGGTCTTCGCGCAGCTTGCCGCTGGCCACCGCCTGCAGCGGGCTGCGGTTGGTCGCGGCGATCATGCGCACGTCGGTCTCGAGCGTCTGCGTCGAGCCGACCCGCATGAAGGTGCCGGTCTCGAGCACGCGCAGCAGCTTGACCTGCAGGTCCAGCGGCATCTCGGTGATTTCGTCGAGGAACAGCGTGCCGCCGCTCGCGCGTTCGAAGAAGCCCTGGTGCTGGCGGTCGGCGCCGGTGAAGCTGCCCTTCTCGTGGCCGAAGATCTCGCTTTCGATCAGGTGCGGCGAGATGGCGCCGCAGTTGACCGCCAGGAAGGGCTTGGCGCGCCGGCGGCTCAGGTCGTGCACCGTGCGCGCGACCACCTCCTTGCCGGTGCCGCTCTCGCCGGTGATGAACACCGTGACGGCCGTGGCGGCCACGCGCGCCACCTGTTCGTAGACACGGCGCATCGGGGCCGCGCGCCCCCACAGCGCACCGAAATGCCCTTCGCTCTCCAGCGTGGCCATCAGGTCCGACGACTCCGCCTTCAGCACCGACGGCTTGGTCACGCGCGACAGCACGCCCTTCAGCTGCTTCAGGCTCATCGGCTTGACGAGGTAGTCGGCCGCGCCCAGGCGCAGCGCCTGGATCGACGTGTCCAGGCTCGCCTGGCCGGTCATCAGCACCACGTCGGTGTTCGACATGCCCTTGGCCTCGTTCAGCAGTTCCATGCCATTGCCATCGGGCAGCATCAGGTCCAGCAGCACGATGTCGGGTTCCTGCAGCGCCAGCTGCCGGCGCGCGTCGCGCAGCGACCCCGCGGTGGCCACGGTGAAGCCCTCGCTCGCGATCAGCATCGCCATCGTCTCGGCCGAATCCGGCTCGTCATCCACCACCAGGGCGTGCGGCATCACAGAACTCCTCTTGCGGACCCGAAAGCCCGCAGCAAGCGGCCCGGACACGCCGGGACCACGCGGAACCGTCGGGCACAGCGATTGCCATGACAGTTCGTCGACCACTCCACCGCTGACCATGCACCGGTCACCATCCAAAGCTTCCTCTCGAGCAACCCACCGCAGCGACTACCGAAGCGCCGAGTCGGTGGACGACCTGACGCAAGCCAATGTGAAGGCCATCCAGCGACTCGAGCACGAAGCGAGCCGGGTCCGCGGCCCGATGGACCGTTTTGCCGACCAGGTCAGCCGCTTCTGCGGCAGCCCTGCCTTCTTCTGGGTGCACGTCGTGTGGTTCGCCGGCTGGATCGCGTTCAACGCACGACCCGGCCCGAGCACCTTCGATCCGTATCCGTTCACGTTCCTGACCCTGGTGGTGTCGCTGGAAGCCATCTTCCTGTCGACCTTCATCCTCATCAGCCAGAACCATGCCGCCCGCATCAGCGAACGTCGCAACCAGCTCGACCTGCAGATCAACCTGCTGACCGAACAGGAGAACACCAAAATGTTGCAGATGCTTGACCGCATCGCGCACGCGGTCGGTGCGGACGATCACAAGGACCCGACGCTGCAGGTGCTCGAGCAGGCGATGCGGCCCGAGAAGCTGGCCGAACAGATCGACAAGGCGGCCGAACGCAAGGCGTGAGGCAGCCCGCTCGCCATCGACGGTGCGTTGGCTGTCCCTGCCGTCTTCGTTACTGCTGATCACCGGGTCGTTCCCTTGTCGAGCCGAGCCAGCGGCCAAAGTGCGCGACGATAGCGTGCGTCGGCGGCCCCACCGGCCTGCAGTGGTAACGAGGCGTCAACGCGGCCGTCGGCAGTGCTGCGGCGCGGCTTGCGTGTTGTCACACACGCAGTGCGAGTGCGCGTCGACGTGTGTCGCCGCGCCAACGCACCACGCGGCACCTTCACTCCGGGGATGGACGCGAGGGGGCACCACATCGGAACAGCCCGTTGCCACCCCATCAGCCGAGCGCGAAGCACCGCAGGTGCAGGTCGGCACCGGGCGCGGCACCCGCACTGGCCCCGCTTCGACGGACCTGCTTCGCACAGGCCCGCAACGCTTGTGAAACCGCTGCCACGAGCTTCGACGGCGGTCGCACCGCGCGGCCTTCGCGCAGCAGGCTGTCGACCAGGAACCCGTCGTCGTCGATCATCTCGGCGAGCAGGCGCTCTTCTTCGTCGAACAGCACGGCCCGCGGCGACTCCTTCGAGCCGAAGAGCAGCAGGTACCGGGCGCAGTTGTTTTTGTTCATGGCGGCGATCTGGGAGTCAACATCTGGATGGCGGATGCTCCCGCAGCTCGCCGGCCCGGACCAGTCGCCGGCACCCGATTCGAGCGTCGGACAACGCCTACGCGGTCCTACAAGGGTCGGGCCGCGCCGAAATGCAGGGAGCCGGCCTACCCGACGGCCTCCTCCACTCCTACAACGCCACGGGTCCGCGGCCGCTGTCCGTGAATCCGGTGCCCGCCTATCGTTGCGCGACGCGATTCGCCGCCTGGGATCGCCGCCCATCCACCCGGGAGTTCACCCACATGCGAGCCCAAGCCGCCCCCTTCGCCACCCGTTCCCGAGAGGCCGGCTTGCCGATGCCGCACGACGTGCACCCGTGGAATGCCCCGGGCCTGGATGTCGGGCTGGTCATCGACCGCGACCGGCAGTTCGTGCAGATGCTGCGCCACTACCGCGAGAGCGGCGGCCTGGCGCGCGGCGACGAGGTGGTCGAGCGGCTGGCGCAGTGCGGCAGCCGCGGCGTGCCGACGCTCGCGCGGCAGATCGTCGAGCGCAGCGTGCTGAGCTTCGAATGGCGCGGCGAGCTGTGGCTGCCGATGTTCCAGTTCGAGCGCACCGACATGGCGGTGAAACCGGGTCCGCAACAGGTCGCGATGGAACTGGCGTCGGTCTTCGATGCGTGGAACACCGCGTTCTGGTTCGTGCAGCCGAACCCGTGGCTGAAGGGCCGCATGCCGGTCGACGTGATCAACACGGACCTGGCCGAAGTCATCCAGGCCGCAAGAACCGACCGCTTCGTCGCGGCCGGCTGATGACGACCCCTCGCTCGGCGGATACGCCGAGCGATCCCCCAGGGAATGCGGGCCGGCCTGGGGCGGCCCGGCGCTCGGCCCGCCCTACGACGTGACGCTGCCGGCTGGGACGGTCGGCGCGGGCGCTTCAGCCGCGGCCGCGCCACGCGCCGGCGGCAAGCCCATCGCGCCGATGCGCGCGACGCAGCGGTTGCGGCCGCCTCGCTTGGCTTCGTAGAGCGCCTCGTCGGCGCGCCGCAGCACGCTGCTGACGGTGTCGCCGCTCTCGGCGAGCGTGATGCCGATGCTGATCGTGATGTTGCGGTCGGGCAGCCAGCGCGACACGTCCAGCTCGGCCACCTTCAGGCGCAGCCGCTCGGCCGCGGCGATGGCGGTGTCGAGGTCGACCTCGGGCAGCACGACGATGAACTCCTCGCCGCCCAGCCGGCCCAGCTCGACCGGCGCGCGGCCGCTGTCGCGCAGCACGGTGGCGATGGCCCGCAGGATGTCGTCGCCGACCAGGTGGCCGTGCGCGTCGTTGATCATCTTGAAGAAATCGAGGTCGACGATCAACAGCGCGCAAGGCTGCGCCTGCGCCAGCAGGCCCTGCAGCCTGCCCAGCACGTGGCGGCGGTTCGGCAGGTGCGTCAGCTCGTCGGTCATCGCGAGGTCCTGCATGCGGTGGCTGGTGCGGCGATGGCGCCAGACCAGCACCCCCATCACGACCACCAGCAGCGCGGCCAAGGCGATCACCACCGCGCGCAGCGCGCCGGCGCGGCGCTCCTGGTCGAGCGCGCGCTCGGTGGCCGCCTTTTCGCGCATCAGCAGCTGGTTCTCCTTGTCCTTCGCGGCGCTGTCGAACTCGACCTTCAGCGTCGCGAAGCGCTGGTCGAGCTGGCGGTGCAGCAATTCGTCGGAGACGGCCTTGTACTTCTGCTGCTGCTCGAACGCGCCGCGCCAGTCGCCCTGGTCGGACAGCGCGGTCGCCAGCTCGCCGTAGGTGGTGGCCAGTTCGGCGCGCGAATCGGCGCTGGAAAACACCTTCTGCGCTTCGCCCAGCGCGGACAGCGCCTCGGCCGGGCGGCGCAGCAGCCGCATCGCGATGCCCCGCTGCAGCAGGATCTGCGCGCGCAGGCGCTCGTCGGGCGTGCGGTGGTGCAGCTCGCTCGCCTGGTCGAGCAGGCCGAGCGCACCGGCCGCATCGCCGCGCGCGTTGCGCACGCTGGCCAGGCCCCGCAGCGCGTAGGCCTCGCCGCGCGGGTAGCCGATCTCGCGGCTCAGCGCCAGCACCGCCTCGAAGGCGTGCTGCGCGGCGTCCCAGTCCTTCAGGTTCTCGAGCGCCCGGCCCAGGTTGTGCTGCGTGACGGCCTGCTCGCGGCGCAGCCCGGCCGCCTG
Organism: Rhizobacter sp. SG703; assembly: GCF_012275445.1. Taxonomy (GTDB): domain Bacteria; phylum Pseudomonadota; class Gammaproteobacteria; order Burkholderiales; family Burkholderiaceae_C; genus Rhizobacter. The sequence continues at coordinate 195,186 of NZ_JAAZQK010000011.1, forward strand.
CTGCGCCTTCAGCGCCGCCTCGAAGTAATAGCGCGCCTGGGCATGGTCGCCCATGCGGTTGTAGAGGATCGCGATCGCGTTCAGCGAGGTCAGCGCCTGTTGCGGCATGCCCAGCCGCTCGTACAGCTGGTTGGCCAGGCGCAGGTCGAACAGCCCGTTGGCGAACTCGCCGCGCACGCCGCGCAGGTAGCCGCGGCGGTACAGGCCGTCGGCGCGCTGCTCGTCTTCGTGCATCTGCTCGGCGACCGCGACCGACTGCTCGTACAAGGCCATCGCCTGCACGCTGTCGCCGGCCAGCTCGCGCAGGTCGCCTTCGCAACCGAGCAGGCTGGCGCGCAGGCGCGGTGCGCGCGGCAGCAGCGCGCGGGCCTGGCCGAGGTGCACTTCGGCGGCCGCGCGGTCGCGCTCGGCGTGGTAATCGCACAGCAGCCAGTGGGCGAGCACCAGCGCGTCGGGGTCGGCGGCGGCACCGGCCTGGTCGAGGTCGGCCAGCGCCTGCTCGGCCAGCTTGCGACCCTGCTCGGGGTCGCTGCGCATCGCGGCGCGGCTGCGCTCGAGCATCGATCGCGTCGGCGTCTCGGGCGCGGCCGCCCGCGCCTGCGGCGACAGCAGGCTCGGCAGCACGACCAGGAGGCAGATCAGCAGGCGCGACAACAGCATGGGTTCCGGAGGAGTCAGGTCGGGATGGCGCAGTGGCGACAGCCGGGGATTGTCGCCCGGGCGTCGCCCGATGCAGCCGGCCGCGGCGAGGAATGTTCACGGACTGCGCCGGGGCCCGACCCGCAGGCGCGCCGGTGGCGCCGGACGACACCGCTATGATCCGCGGCAGCCATTTTCACTTGGTGATTAGGTGCGGATGGTCAGGTCGGGCCGGATGTTTGCGCATCCGGCCCGACCGCTTTTGACGACCCGCATTCCGAGAGCACCATGAGCCTGGCCGACCTGCGTGAGGCGCTGAACGCCGAACTGGCGGCCACCCCCGAGTACTGCGACTTCAAGGTGCTGCGCAGCGAGCGCGACGGGCCGCTGTGGCGCGTGACGCTGGTGCCCGGCCACGTGCACGCCGAAGGCCAGCGGCCGGGCCAGGCGTCGGCCCAGGCGCTGCTGGACGACAGCCTCGACGGCGCCTCGGCCTGGTGGGGTGCACCGGCCAAGGGCGGTGCCAGCGTGCTGGCCGTGCTGCCCGAAGACGACCAGCTGGTGCTGCAGAACGCGAGCGCCCCACCGCCCGGCCCGGACTTCCTGCTCCGCCTTTATCCGACCCGCTTCCTGAATGCGGTGGCCGACGCCTGGTGGGACACGCCGTGGGCCGAACGGGCGCTCGCCTGCCTGCCCGACCTGGCCCGGCCCCGCCCGCTCGACGGGCCGGCGCTCGGCGGCACGCCGTTCCGCTGGCTGCGGCCGGCGCAGCGCGAGGCGCTGTCGCTGGTGCGGCACGGCAGCGGCTTCCTGTGGGGGCCGCCCGGCACCGGCAAGACGACGACGCTGGGCGTGCTGCTGGCCGAATACCTCGACGCCCGGCCCGCCGCGCGCGTGCTGCTGCTGTCGACCACCAACCAGGCGGTCGACCTGGCGACGCTGGCGGTCGACAAGGCGCTGCAGAAGGGACGGCGAGAGCATTGCCGGCCCGCCGTGCAACGGCTGGGCACGCGCTTCGACGCGGCGGCCTATGCCGGCCGCGAGCACCTGATCCCGACCGACGACCACGACCTGATCGCACGGCTGGCGCGGGCCGAGGCGGCGCGCCCGTCGTCGCGCGACGCCATCGGGCTGAAGGCCTGGGCCGACCGCGTGGCGGCGCTGCGCGACGAGCTGCGCCGGGCATCGCTGCGGGTGCTGCAGCGTTGCCGACTCGCCGCGATGACGACGACGCGCGCGGTCTTCACGCTGAAGACGCTGCGCGAGCTGTCGCCCGGCGACGAGCCGCCGTTCGACCTGGTGGTGTTCGACGAGGCGAGCCAGGTGAGCCTGGCGCATGCGCTGGCGCTGATGCCGCTGGGCCGCGCCAGGCTGTTCGCCGGCGATCCGCAGCAGCTCTCGCCGGTGCTGCGCAGCACCGACCGCGGCGCGCGGCGCTGGCTGGGCCGCTCGGCGTTTGCCGAGATGCCGCGCGGCGGGCCGTCGGTGGTGCTGCTCGACGAGCAATCGCGGATGGCCGGGCCGATGAGCGAGCTGGTCGGCGACCTGTTCTACGACGGGGCGTTGCGCGTGGCCGCCGATGCGCAGGCCTCGCCGGCGTGGCAGGCGGCGCGCCGGCGGGCGCTGGGGGGCGTCGATGCCGACACGCATGTGCATGTGCATCGGCTGAAGACCGATGGCGCGTGGTCGGCGGCCGAGCGCGGGCCGGTGCGGCGCGAATCGGCCGATGCGATCGCTGAGGCGGTGGCCGGTGCGCTGGCGAGCGGCGACTGGCAGCCGCAGGAGTTGATCGTGCTGACGCCGTTCCGGGCGCAGCGGGCGCTGATCCGGCAGTGCCTGCGAACGCGCGGGGTGCCCGAGGAGGTGAAGGTCAGCACCGTGCACCGCGCGCAGGGCAGCGAGGCGTCGGTGGTGCTGTTCGATCCGGCCGACGGCGCGCAGCCCTTCCTGCAGACCGAAGAGGCGCAGCGCCTGGTGAACGTGGCGCTGAGCCGCGCGCAGGCCAAGGTGATCGTCTACCTGTCGCCGGTCGATGCGACCAACCCGCTGCTTGCGCCGATCGTGCAGCGGATGCGGCTGGCGGGGGACGTGCGCGAGGCGGTGCCATTGCTGGCGCTGGCTCGCCATGCGGAGTTCCCGGCCAACGCGCTGGGGCGGCGCGTGGTCGCGGGCCGGCACACCGGCGAGGTGTGCGGGCTGAGCCCGGACGGGTCGCAGTTCTGGATGGTCAACGAGCGGACGGGGGCGCGGCAGCTGTTCGACGCGGCGTTCTGGCGGGGGCGGGCTCAGGGCCTGGGCTGAAACACGGGCTACACGGCGTTGGACCCGGCCGCGCCAGACTGTGTTCCGCCGAAGATCGGCGGATGCGTGACGATGCTCTTCAGCGCCGGCTGCGGCTCGCGCAGCGCCTCGAGGTCGGGGCGCGGGCGGCCCAGTTCGGGCACCGCGGCGAACGCGCGTTCCAGCGCCTGCGCGGCGCCCAGCAGCGCGGCGTCGCCCCGCAGCCGGCCGATCACCTGCAGCCCGAACGGCATGCCGTGTTCATCGCGCCCGCACGGCAGCGACAGCGCCGGGTTGGTCGCCAGCGTGACGACGTACGTCAGCGCGAGCCAGTGGTAGTAGTTGCGCATCGCCTGACCGTCCACCTGCTGCGCGTAGAGCTCGGTCCACGGGAACGGGCTCACCGGCGTCGTCGGCGCGACGATCACGTCGAAGCGCTCGAAGGCCTGCGCGAAGCGGCGCGCAATGCGCGTCTGCGCCAGGTGGGCCTGCGCGCGATCGGCCAGTGTGAGGGCGGCCGCCATCTCGACATTGGCGCGCACGTTCGGACCCAGCGTGTCCGGTGCGGTCCGGTAGGTCTCGGCGTAGGCGGCGAGGAAGGCCTCGGCGCGCAGCACGTCGAAGGCCCGGTCGGCGTCACCGAGCTGCAGGTCCACCGGCTCGCAGCTCGCCACCCAGGGCCGGATCCGCTCGACGCGGGCGCGCAGCACGCGGCGGATCTCCGGGTCGACGATGCACACGCCGAAGTCCTCGGTGAAGCCGACGCGCAAGGTCGACAGGTCGACCTCGGGCAGCGGCCACAACGAAGCCGCGTCGACCGGGTACGACAGCGGATCGCGCACATCGAAGCCGGCGCTGGCGGCGAGCTGCAGCGCGGTGTCTTCCACCGTGCGGCCCATCGGCCCGAGCACCGAGATGACCGACCAGCCGAGCGCCTTCGCGTCGTTCGGCACCAGGCCCGGCGACGGGCGCAGGCCGACGACGCCGCACAGCGCCGCCGGGATGCGCAGCGAGCCGCCTGTGTCGGAGCCGGTGGCCAGCGGCAGCATGTCTGCGGCGAGCGCCGCGGCCGAGCCGCCGGAGGAGCCGCCGGCGTTCAGCCGCGGATCGAACGGATTGCCGGTCGCGCCCCAGACCGGATTGCGCGTGTTCGCGCCGGCGCCCATGTCAGGCACGTTGGTCTTTGCGGTGACGATGGCGCCGGCCGCCTTGAGGCGCGCGACCAGCGCGATGTCGCGCGCCGGCACGTTGCCGCGCAGGCCGACGTTGCCGTAGGTGGTCAGCAGGCCCGCGGTGTCCTGCAAGTCCTTCACGCCCAGCGGCAGGCCGTGCAGCAGGCCCAGCGGCGCGCCGCTCATCACCTGGCGTTCGGCGGCGCGAGCGGCTTCGCGGGCACGCTCGAAACCGGTCGCCGCGATCGCATTGACGGCGGGGTTCAGCGCCTCGATGCGCGCGATGAACGCGTCCATCACGTCGAGCGGCGAGACGTGCCGCCCGCCGATCAGGCGTCGCAGTTGCAGCGCGGACAGCGCCGTCAGTTGGGGGTCGCGGGACATCGCGTTCACTCCACCGAAATTTTGGCCTTGTGCACGTAGGCCCGCAGCAGCGGCAGCTCTCTGGCCACGCGCGCATCGTAGAACGAACCCGGCGCGTAGGTCACGTCGACGCCGGCCTTGACCAGCTCGCCGCGCAGCGCAGGGTCGGCCAGCGAGTCGGCGAGCGCCTTGCCGAGTGCCTTCTGCACCGGCTCGGGCAGTCCGCGCGGCGCGACGACGGTGATCCACGGCTCCATCGCGTAGTCGGGATAGCCGGCCTCGGCCACCGTCGGCACGTTCGGCAGCGACGGCGAGCGCTTCGCCGAGGTGACCGCCAGCGCCTTCACCCGGCCCGCCTGCAGCATCGGCAACGCGGCGACGTTGGTGTCGAAAGTGAGCTGCACCTGGCCGCCGATGAGGTCCGTCATCGCCGGCGAGCTGCCCTTGTACGGAACGTGCAGGAGCTCGGCGCCGGTGACGATCTTGAACATCTCGCCCGCCAGGTGCGAGGTGGTGCCGTTGCCGAACGAGCCGTAGCTGAGCTTGCCCGGCGCGGCTTTCGCGAGCGCGACCAGCTCGCGCACGTTGCCAGCCGGCAGCGACAGATGGGCCAGCAGCACGAGCGGCGAGTTGCCGATCAGGCCGATCGATTCGAAGCTCTTCTGCGCGTCGTACGGCAGTTTGTCCTTCAGCGCGGGGTTGACCGTGAAGGTGGTGTTCGAGCTGATCAGCAGCGTGTAGCCGTCGGGGGCGGCATGGGCGACCGCGCCCGCACCGATCGCTGTGCCGGCGCCGGCCCGGTTGTCGACCACCACCGTCTGGCCCAGGCGCTGCGTCATGCCCTTGGCCACGATGCGCGCGATGGTGTCGGTCGCGCCGCCGGGTGGAAAGGGCACGACGAGGGTGATCGGCTTGTCGGGGAAGCCGGCCGCGAACACGGGCATCGCGGCGAGGCTGGCCGCGATCAGGAAGGCGGCGGCAGTGGCGGTCTTGATCATCGGACAGTCCTTTCGGTTGGAAGATTTCAGCGCAGGCGTTGTGGCGCGACGGTCCGAGGGTCGACCCCGTGGCGCGCCAGCTCGGCGGGCAGCGGCTCGCCGCAGAGCAGCGCGGCGGCCAGCTCGGAGGCGCCGGCAGCGCTCTGGATGCCGTAGCCGCCCTGGGCTGCGAGCCAGAAGAAGCCGTCGCGCGCGTCGTCCCAGCCGATCACCATCTCGCCGTCGCGCACGAACGAGCGCAGGCCGGCCCAGGTGCTGGCCGGGCGGCGGATCGAGAGCGTCGTGACGGCCTCGATCTGGTGGATGCCGAGGGCGATGTCGAGCTCCTCGGGCACCACGTCATGCGGCTGCGTCGGGTCGGCGTTGGCCGGCGAGCCGAGCAGCTGCCCGGCGTCCGGCTTGAAGTAGTAGCTCTCGTCGACACCGACCACCGCCGGCCAGCGCGATGCGTCGACGCCCTCGGGCGGCTTGAAGGTGAAGGCGCTGCGTCGATGCGGCACCAGGCCGACCGGCGCCACGCCGCAGAGTGCCGCGACCTCGTCGGCCCAGGCGCCGGCGGCATCGACGACGCTGCGCGCGCGAACGGTCGCGCCGTCGGCCAGGCGCAGCGTCCACAGGTCGCCCGTGCGCGTCGCGGCCGCAAGTTGCGCGTCGACGCGCAGCTCGGCGCCATCGCGGCGCGCCCCGCGCAGGAAGCCCTGGTGCAGCGCGTTCACATCGATGTCCTGCGCATCGCGTTCGAACAGGGCGCCGTGCACGACGTCGGGCTTCAGGCACGGAACGCGGGCGAAGGCTTCCTCGGCCGCCACGGTTTCGATCGGCATGCCGCCGCCCGCGAGTTCGTCGTGCAGCGCTTCCAGCAGCGCCTGCTGCCCGTTCGTCGCGAGGTACAGCACGCCGCGCGGCGACAGGATGCGCCCGGCCGCGAACTCGCGCGGCGGCTGCTCATAGAAGGCGCGGCTCGCCCGCGTGAGCGCGCGCACGCCCGGCGGACCGTAGCTTTCCATGAACATCGCCGCCGAGCGGCCGGTCGAGTGGTAGCCGGGCTGAGCCTCGCGCTCGAGCAGCAGCACGCTGCGCCGGCCGGCGAGCCGGTACGCGAGCGAGGCGCCGGCGATGCCGGCGCCGATGATGGCAACATCGAATTCTCTCATATGAGAATTCTCTCATGCGAGAATCATGCCCGGCAAGAAACCCGAGGAACGAGATGCTCGCCCGCCCCCCCGCAAAGGCACGCCGCCGCACCAGCGCCTCGCTCGACCGAGAGCGCGTCGGCGAGCGGTTGCGCGCGCTGCGAAAGTCGCAGGGCCTCACCTTGAAGGGGCTGTCAGAACGCAGCGGCGTCGCGCTGTCGACCTTGTCGAAGATCGAGCTCGGCCAGATCTCGGTGAGCTACGAGAAGCTGGCCGCTGCCGCGCATGCCCTCGATGCCGACATCGCGCAGCTCTTCGACGCGCGGGCCGCGGCCTCGTCGGCGAAGGGCGGGCGGGGGCCGGTGGTCGTGCGCTCGACCCCCGAGGATGCGCCGAGCTACGACGCCGACAACTACGACTACCTGATGCTGGCGACCGACTTTCCGGCCAAGCGCATGACACCGCTGCTCGGCACGATCGTCGCGCGCGCGCTGTCGCAGTTCCCCGACTACATCCGCCACGCCGGGCAGGAATTCGTGATGGTGCTGTCGGGCAAGGTGCGCATCCTGTTCGAGACCGGCGATGTGATCGAGCTCGGGCGCCGGGAGTCGGCGTACTTCGACAGCGGCGTCGGGCATGTGTATCTTTCCACCGGCAAGGCCGATGCCCAGGTGGTGGTGGTCATGTCGCAGCGGTAGCACCTCTTCGGGGCGCGCGGTCGGGTACGCTCTCCCCCTCCGGCTCAATGGCCCTTCCAACGTCTTCCTGCATGACCCTTTTCACCTGCGTGGCCACCGAGGTCATCACCACCCACCAGAAGCCTGTCGGCTATGCCTACCGCACCGCCCCGGCGACGCCCACCGACAGCGGCTGGCGTTTCCTCAGCGGCAGCGAAAGCGAGAAGTACATGAACCAGCCCACGCACTACATCACCTGCGTGCTGACGGACTTCGCGCTCGAGCATCCCGACATCGCGCCCCTGCTGGACCACCCGGCCGGCTCGGCCTTCGAGCGCGCCGATGCGAGCGACGTGTTCGAGGCGGTGCCGCTGGATTGAGCGGGCCGACGACGGTCCCGCAGATCGACCTCGCGAGCCTGGCCACCTCCTGACGCCGCAGCCCATGTTCAGCCGATGCCCCAAGTGCGGTCATGCTCCGCTGCCGGCCGACCAGTCGCTGCCGGCCGCGTGCCCGGCGTGCGGTGTCATCCTGGCCAAGCTGGCGATGGCGCCGGCGGGCAGCGAGCCGGCGGTTCGCGCAGGCCGGCGAACGGCGCCGGTCGACGACGCCGAGGCGCCGCAGCAGGGGTGGTTGGCGCGGCTGGCGCACGTGCCGCCACGCGTGGACGCCGTGCGCTGGTGGCTGCGGGCCGCGCTGCTGGCCGGCTTCGGCCTTTGGGGACTGCGGTTGATCTCGATGGATTTCCGCGACGGCAGCATCGCCCAGTCCTTCGTGCACGGGCCGCTGCTGGTCTTTCACGAAGCAGGGCATGTCGTGTTCATGCTGTTCGGCGAGTGGATGACGATCGCAGGCGGCACGCTCGGGCAATTGCTGATGCCGGCCATCCTCGGCGGTGCGCTGCTGCTGAAGAACCGTGACCCGTTCGGCGCAGCCATCGGCCTGTGGCTGCTCGGCGTGTCGCTGCTCGACGTGGCGCCGTATGTGTACGACGCGCTGGTGCCGCAGCTCACGCTGCTCGGCGGCCACACCGGCGAGGACGGCCCGCACGACTGGATCTACCTGCTCGACTCGATGGGCCTGCGGAAGAAGGCGCAGATGCTCGGCACCCTGATTCACAAGCTCGGCGCGCTGGTCGTGCTGGTGGCGCTGGCGTGGGGCGCATGGCTGCTGAAGCGCCAGCACGCGCGGATCGATGACAAGGTTCTGTTCGAGGAGTGAGGCTGCCGTGAAGACGGCACCATGAAAACAAAAAAGCCCCGCAACACAAGGTTGGCGGGGCTTCGATGGTGTCCAGCGAATCTCGGTGATGGAACTCGCTGCACACGGGTCTGGCAGGGTCGGAGGCGTCCGAATATTCCTCGGAAATGGCGTGGATGCTCGCTTTGCGACGATCCACACGCGACAGATGCCCCGATCCGTTCCCCTACATCGACCGAAAGGTCGCCCGATCGCCTCCCGCAGGGAGGCGATCAGTCATTGTGATCGTGGTCGGTAGGCGGCGGCGCCAATACGGGGATAGTCGCCCCGCTTGGCAGCTCTTCTGCGCGCACCTGGGTGCGCCAAATGATGTCAACCACTTCCCGAAGCCGATCCACGATTGGCTTTGCGTCGCGGCCCAACTTGTTGAGCACAACCCCGGCATCACCCACCAAACCCCACAACCGATCGAGATCGGAGACCTTCTTGTGCAGTTCACGTTGCACATGTTCTAGGCGACGCAGAAGCCGCTGACGATGTTCATCTTTCAGCCCGTCTGCGTTGGCTACGTGATCTCGTAGCTCGTTCAGCAACTCCTGAACGCGATCAAGGTCACCTTGAGAAAATTCGTAGGCAAATGCCGAACCCAAGGACGCTCGAAATTTTGTTCGCAGCGACTCAATCTTCGCCTTAGCGGCAGCGGACTCCAACGTCTGGATGATGTGACGCAAGACGTCCAGCATCTCGCGGCACTGCGTTTCGCGATCCTCACTAAGCTTCGAGAATCTAAAACCAATTTCGGGTAGAAGCCTCGCCTCCACGACAGCCATGATCAGCGTGTATGCCTCTGCCAAGATGTCGTAGTCGCCGTCCTCCCAGTCACTCTTGCCCTCAAGATCGAGTCGATCAATTGCCATCTGGCAGGCCTCAACAAGCCGCAACGCGGGCTCCAGCCGCAAAGCCTCAAGGAATTTGTCGTCGTAGAGCATGCAATCTCCGTTGGCCATTACACGTTTGCGATCCTACAGGTAGAGCACCAGTTGAAAGCGCGGAGCAGCGGCCGAGGCAATGTGTCAAAGCATTGGGAATACACCCCCCCTACGGGCGCGTCGTAACTAGAAAGCGATCGGGGTGCGAATTACCCTTGATCGGGGCTCCCCAGGGAGGACCCAACAGGGGGGTGGGGTGCCAATCGCCTCCTTTACCCCTCTCGCTGCGGACGTGCGGACGAGCCGTCGCATCGGCCGCCAGCCCGCATGGATGCGTGGTTTGCGCGTCCTCGACGTGATCGCGGACAGTGCGTCAAAGGCTGTGGACGCCGCGGACGGCGGACCGTCGAAGTCCGGCGACATGTGACGCTCGCACTGGCCAACGCCTTCCCCTTCTCAAAATCTCTGCGGACACGCGGACAAACGCCAAAATCGGCCGCTAACCCGCATGGATGCTGGGTTTGCGTGTCCGCAGTGGCACTGCGGACAGATGCTCGCGGGTTGCAGACATGTGGACAAATGCTGCGGACAGACCTACCCGAGCCAGCGGACAACCTGCTCTTCTCTGGAGCATCCGGCGTCAGCCGTCATGCGTGAGTCGGAGCCATCAGCGGCGCGAAAGGAGCTGCGCCCCCCGCCCTAACGCGGGCCGTGTGACACTGGGTATCGACCCACTCAGAAGGAAGAAGTGATGGCAGGCCCTGGAGGACCGGACGACGGGACATGGAAGCGAATGACGCCCACTGCCAAGCGGGTGTACTGGATATTCATCGCTGTCGTCTTCGGCTGCATTGCGTACATCTGGCTCAAGTAGCCAGTTTGAACAACGCAAAGCGGCCCACATGGGGCCGCTTCGCACTCACACCGCGAGCTGCTTCTCGCACGGCACCTGCCTTGCCCGCTTACCTGCCTGGGTTCTTGGCTCGTCAGCAACTGCTTGGCCTTCGTCTTCATCACCATCGGCAGCAGCAGGAAGCGCGCTGGCCAACGAAGTAGCTCAGCCACAGCAGATCCTTCAGAAGCGCCAGCCACGCCCTCTCGCCCCAAAACAAAAAAGCCCCGCAACACAAGGTGGGCGGGGCTTCGATGGTGTCCAGCGAATCTCGGTGAGGAAACTCGCTGCACACAGGTCTGGCGGAGTCGGAGGGATTCGAACCCTCGATGCAGGTTTTGCCCACATACTCCCTTAGCAGGGGAGCACCTTCGGCCACTCGGTCACGACTCCGGCGAAGACTGCGATTCTAGCCGCAGTTTTGGCGATTTCAGGCGGCGGGCTGTTCCAGGTCGAAAGCCTTGTGCAGCGAACGCACCGCCAGCTCCATGTACTTCTCGTCGATCACGACGCTGGTCTTGATCTCGCTCGTGGTGATCATCTGGATGTTGATGCCCTCCTCGCTCAGGCAGCGGAACATCTTGCTCGCCACGCCCACGTGCGAACGCATGCCGATGCCGACGATGCTCACCTTGCAGATCTTGGTGTCGCCCATCACCTGCGCGGCGCCGGTCTGCGGCAGCACGGTGTTCTTCAGCAGCTCCATCGTGCGCGTGTAGTCGTTGCGGTGCACGGTGAACGAGAAGTCGGTCTTCCCCTCGTGCGAGATGTTCTGGATGATCACGTCGACGTCGATGTTCGCGTCGGCCACCGGGCCCAGGATCTGGTACGCGATGCCCGGCTTGTCGGGCACGCCCATCACGGTGATCTTGGCCTCGTCGCGGTTGAATGCGATGCCCGACACAACGGCTTGTTCCATTTTCTCGTCTTCCTCAAAGGTGATCAGGGTGCCCGAGCGCGCTTCCTCGGCGATGTCGATGTCCCACGGCGTGAAGCTCGACAGCACGCGCAGCGGCACGCGGTACTTGCCGGCAAACTCCACCGAGCGGATCTGCAGCACCTTGGAGCCGAGGCTCGCCATCTCGAGCATCTCCTCGAAGCTGATGGTGTGCAGCCGGCGCGCATCGGGAACGATGCGCGGGTCGGTCGTGTAGACGCCGTCGACGTCGGTGTAGATCAGGCACTCGTCGGCCTTCATCGCGGCCGCCACCGCCACCGCCGAGGTGTCCGAGCCGCCGCGGCCCAGCGTCGTGATGTGGCCGTCGCCGTCGATGCCCTGGAAGCCGGTGATGACCACCACCTTGCCCTGCGCCAGGTCGGCGCGCACGCGGGCGTCGTCGATGCTCTGGATGCGCGCCTTCGTGTACGAGCTGTCGGTCTGCACCGGCACCTGCCAGCCGGCGTAGCTGACGGCCTGCATGCCCTCGGCCTGCAGCGCGATCGACAGCAGCCCGACCGAGACCTGCTCGCCGGTCGACGCGATCATGTCGAGCTCGCGGTCGACGGCGGTGGTCGGCGACGCCGGCGACAGTTCCTTGGCCAGGCCGAGCAGGCGGTTGGTCTCGCCGCTCATCGCCGAAGGAACGACCACCATCTGGTGGCCGGCGCGGGCCCATTTCGCAACGCGTTTCGCGACATTGCGAATGCGCTCCGTGCTGCCCATGGAGGTGCCGCCGTACTTGTGAACGATGAGTGCCATGAAAGGGTCTTGCCGCGAGTGGAGAAAAGGGTCGCGAGTCGATCGCAACCGGGCATTTTAACCGCGCGGAATCAGGCGTCCGACATGGCCGCGCGCCGCCACGCGAGACTCACCTGCGGCTGCCCCGGCAGCCCGATCGCGCGGGCGTCGATGCCGAGCCCCGGCACGAACAGCAGCTGCCCGCCGCTGTACACCAGCGGCCCGTCGCGCTCCCAGGCCGGCACCTCCGCGGCCTGGTACTGCTTCTTCAGGCTGCGCGGCGGGCGGCCCAGCCCGGCCTGGAACTGTTCGCCGCCCTCGCGCGCGCGCAGCGCCAGTGCGCCCAGCCATGCGAGCGGAATGCCGTCGCGCTTCACGCGGGTCACGACGAGTTCGCCGCCCCAGCCGGGCAATGCGTGGCGGCCGGCGCGCCGCACGCTCAGCGTCGATTCGCGCTCGGATGATCGGCGTGATTCAGCGCACGGCGCCTGCGATGCCACGAAGGCAAGGCGCCCCCGGTTCGCCCGCAGTTCGCCACCGACGGCCGGCCACGCGCCCTGCCCGCCCAGTTCCTGCTGCAGCCGCAACACCAGGCTGGCAGGAGCCGGCTGGCCGATCGATGCGAGCCAGGCCCGCAATGCGTTCGACTGCCGCGCGTCGCTCAGCGTCCGCCATTCGCTCGCGATCAGTCCTCGCGCATCGGCCACGCGCGCGAGGTCGATCGCCGCCAGTTCATCGAGCGCGGCCGCAGCCTGCTGAGCCCAGCGCGCCGACTGCGCGAGCGATACCTCAGCCTGCGGAAAGGCGCCCACCAGCGCCGGCCACACGGCAAGCCGCAGCCGGTTGCGGGCGAAGCGCTCGTCGGCATTGCTGTCGTCGTCGATGAAGCGCAACCGGTGCTGGCGCACATAGGCCTCGATCGCTTCCCGCGAGATGTCGAGCCACGGCCGTTCCCAGACCACGCCGTCGCGCTCGATGCGGCGCGGCATGCCGGCCAGCCCGGCGACGCCACCGCCGCGCAAGGCCTGCAGCAGCAGCGTCTCGGCCTGGTCGCGCCGGTGGTGGGCCAGCAGCACGATGCCCGCCTGCTCGGCGAGCGCCATCGTGCGCAATGCGTCGTAGCGCGCCTGCCGCGCCCAGGCCTCGATGCTGTCGCCGCTGCGTGGTGCGTCGCTCAGGCGGTGCTCGATGAAGCGCACCGGCAGGCCGCGGCGCGCCCAGCGCGCGCATTGCTGCCGGCCATGCGCGAGCCACGCATCGGCGTGCGGGCTCAGGCCATGGTGAACATGCAGCGCAAGCACCTCGACATCGCTGCCGAGCGCCGCATGCAGCGTGGCATGCAGCAGCGCCGTCGAGTCGCGGCCCGCGCTGTAGGCCACCGCGACGCGCTTCGGCGCCACGGCGGTGTCAGTGGTCCTTGGTGTCGCTGAAGCGGCCGTAGGCGCGCAGGCGCTCGTAGCGGCGCTGCAGCAGTTCCTTCGGCTTCAGGTCGCTGACCTGGCGCAGCGCGTCGTTCAGCGCGCGCTTCAGGAACGAGGCCATCTGCTTGGTGTCGCGGTGTGCGCCACCGACCGGCTCGTTGACGATCTTGTCGACCAGCCCCAGCGCCTTCAAGCGGTGGGCGGTGATGCCCAGCGCTTCGGCGGCGTCGGAGGCGCGCTCCGAGGTCTTCCACAGGATCGACGCGCAGCCTTCCGGCGAGATCACCGAGTACACCGAGTACTGCAGCATCAGCACCTGGTCGCCGACGCTGATCGCCAGCGCGCCGCCGGAGCCGCCTTCGCCGATGATGGTCGAGATGATCGGCACCTCGAGCTGCGCCATCTCGAAGATGTTGCGACCGATCGCTTCCGATTGCCCGCGCTCTTCGGCGCCGATGCCCGGATAGGCTCCCGGCGTGTCGACCAGCGTGAACACCGGCAAGCCGAACTTCTCGGCCAGCTTCATCAGGCGCAGTGCCTTGCGGTAGCCCTCGGGGCGCGACATGCCGAAGTTGCGCGCGGCGCGCTCCTTGGTGTCGCGGCCCTTCTGGTGGCCGACCACCATGCAGGCCTGGCCGTTGAAGCGCGCGAGCCCGCCGACGATGGACTGGTCGTCGGCGAAGGCGCGGTCGCCCTTCAGCTCCTGGAAGTCGGTGAAGATCTCGCCGATGTAGTCGAGCGTGTACGGGCGCTGCGGGTGGCGGGCGATCTGCGTCACCTGCCACGGCGTCAGGCTCGCGTAGACGTCCTTCGTGAGCTGCTGGCTCTTCTTGCCCAGGCGGTCGATCTCTTCGGAGATGTCGACGGCCGATTCGCTTTGCACGTAGCGCAGCTCTTCGATCTTGGTTTCGAGTTCGGCAATGGGTTGCTCGAATTCAAGGAAATGGCGTTTGCTCATTTGTCTTGATCCTGTACTTGAAGGAGGATGCCCTGGCGGCCCGATGGGCCTGCTTGCGGGCGGTCAATATGCCACGGCAAGCGGGTCGAGACTGCGCCAAATGTACCATGTGGCCACCGAGCGGAAAGGCGCCCAGGCGTCGCCCACCTCGCGCGCCTCGGCCCGCGAAACCGGCTCGCCGCTGAAGTAGTTGTGGCTGATGCCCTTGATCAGTCCGGGGTCGTCCAGCGGCAGCACGTTGGGGCGGATCAGGTGGAAGATCAGGAACATCTCGGCGGTCCAGCGGCTGATGCCGCGGATCGCGACCAGCTCGTCGACGATCGCCTCGTCGTCCATCTGCTGCCACTGGCGCACGTGCACGCTGCCGGCCTCGAAGTGCTGCGCCAGGTCGACCAGGTAGTCGACCTTGCGCGCCGACAACCCGGCTTCGCGCATCTGCGCGGTTTCGATGGCGAGCACCGCGGCCGGCTGGATGCGCTGCGAGCCGCCGTCGAGCAGCGCGGCCACGCGCTCCCACGACGCCTGCGCGGCCTTCACCGAACTCTGCTGGCCGACGATCGAACGCGCGAGCGTCGTGAACGCATCGCCGCGGCTCTGCAGCCGGCCTTCGCCGAATTGCGGGATCAGCTTGCGCATCACCCGGTCGCGCTTGACGAGGTGCCGGCACGCCTCGTCCCAGTACTCGGGAGTGACGGAGCGCACCACGGATCAGGCCTTCATCCAGGTCGTGCCTTGCGCGGAGTCCTGGAGCACGATGCCTTGCGCCAGCAGGTTCTGGCGGATGCTGTCGGCCAGCGCGAAATCGCGCGCCTTCTTCGCATCGGCCCGGGCCTGGATCTGCGCCTGGATCGCGGCGTCGTCGAGCTGGCTGCCGGCCTGCAGGTAGCTGCGCGCGTTCTGCTGCAGCAGCCCGAGCGTCGCGGCCAGTCCCTTGAACAGCGCTGCCTGCTGCGGCGAGCGGCTCTTGTTCAGCTCGGTCGCGAGCTCGAACAGCACCGCCACCGCCTCGGGCGTGTTGAAGTCCTCGTTCATCGCGGCGCGGAAGCGCGCGGCCTGCGGCTGCGTCCAGTCGACCGCGATCTCGGGCACGTCGAGGTCGACCAGCGCGGTGTAGAGCCGGCGCAGCGCGTTGCGCGCGTCGTCGAGGTTGGCGGTGCCGAAATTCAACGGGCTGCGGTACTGCGTGCGCAGCATGAAGAAGCGGATCGTCTCGCCGTCGTAGCGCTTCAGCACGTCGCGGATCGTGAAGAAGTTGCCGAGCGACTTCGACATCTTCTCGTTTTCGCCCTGGTCGTTGACGACGTTCAGGAAGCCGTTGTGCATCCACACGTTGACGAAGGGCCGGCCGGTCGCGCCCTCGCTCTGCGCGATCTCGTTCTCGTGGTGCGGGAACTGCAGGTCCATGCCGCCGCCGTGGATGTCGAAGTGCTCGCCGAGCAGCGCGCAGCTCATCGCCGAGCATTCGATGTGCCAGCCCGGCCGGCCAGCGCCGAATTCGCTCGCCCACTTGGCGTCGTCGGGCTCGGCGGGCTTGGCCGATTTCCACAGCACGAAGTCGAGCGGGTCTTCCTTGCCGTCCAGCACGGCCACGCGCTCGCCGGCGCGCAGCTGGTCGAGCGACTTGCCCGAGAGCTTGCCGTAGCCGTCGAACTTGCGCACCGCATAGTTCACGTCGCCGCTCGGCGCGCGGTAGGCGTAGCCCTTGCGCTCGAGCGTGGCGATCATCTCCAGCATCTGCGGCACGTACTGGGTGGCACGCGGCTCGTGCGTAGGCGGCAGGATGCCGAGCGCGGCCACGTCTTCGTGCATCGCGGCCGTCATCTCGTCGGTGAGCTGGCGGATCGGGATGTTGCGTTCGAGCGCGCGCTTGATGATCTTGTCGTCGATGTCGGTGATGTTGCGCACGTACGTGACCTGGTAGCCGAGCGTGCGCATCCAGCGCGCGGCGACGTCGAAGGCCATCATGAAGCGCGCATGGCCGACGTGGCACAGGTCGTAGATCGTCATGCCGCACACATACATGCGCACGTGGTTCGGTTCGATCGGCGTGAACACCTCGGTCTGGCGCGACAAGGTGTTGAAGATGCTCAGGGTCATCGGCGGAGTGCTGCAGTGGAACCGCTCATAGGGCCTGGCCAGCGGGCATTGTCCGGCGGCGCATCGCGCCGGCCGGTGCCGCACACCCGGGGTGTAGCGAGGGTCGAAGGGCTTGCAGCCACGGGGCTGCTATACAATTTTCGCAGTATAGCGGGCCGTTTCCGCACACCGTTGCGCCCCGCTGGCGCCCGCCAACGTCGTCCATCCACCAACCTCGCGGCCCCCAGATGACTCCACGCCTTTCGCTCGTCGCCCTGGCCGTCTTCGCCGCGCTTGCAACCGGCACCGCCCGGGCCGACGAGTACGGCGATGTCGACGGCCTGCTGGGCGCGGGCCGGCTGGCCGAGGCGAACCAGAAGGCCGACCAGTTCCTGTCCGCGAAGCCGAAGGACGCGCGCATGCGCTTCCTCAAGGGCCTGGTGCTGTCGGAGCAAGGCAAGTCGAACGACGCGATCGCGGTGTTCGTCAAGCTGACCGAAGACCACCCCGAGCTGCCCGAGCCGCACAACAACCTCGCGGTGCTGTACAGCAAGCAAGGCCAGTACGACCAGGCGCGGCGTTCGCTCGAAGCGGCGATCCGCACGAACCCGAGCTACGCGACCGCCTACGAGAACCTCGGCGACGTGTACGCGAAGCTGGCGAGCCAGGCCTATTCGCGTGCGCTGCAGATCGACGGCGGCAGCACCGCGAAGGTCAGCCCGAAGCTCGCGATGATCCGCGACCTGTTCTCGCCGATGACGCGCTCGGAGCCGCAGGTGGCGGTTGCCGCCAAGCCGGCACCCGCGCCTGCGCCCGCGCCGGCACCGGTGGTTGCCGCGGCGCCGAAGCCGGCTGCCGCTGCGGCGCCCGCACCCGTCCCCGCGCCTGCGCCGGCCCCGGTGGCGGTGACACCGCCTGCGCCGGTCCCCACGACCAAGCCTGCCCCGGCGCCGGCCGCCACGCCGGCACCGGCCACCGCCAGCGAAGACGCGAAGGACGTGCAAGCCGCCGCACTCGCCTGGGCCGCCGCCTGGGCGCGCAAGGACATGGACGCCTACTTCGCGTCCTACACCCCCGACTTCAACGGCGGCAAGACGCGCGCCGCCTGGGAGGCCGAACGCCGCGCCCGCATCACCGGCAAGCGCAGCATCACCGTCACGCTGAGCGACTTCGACATCCGGGTGCAAGGCGACAAGGCCGTCCTGCAGGCACGCCAGGCCTACAGCGCCGATGCGCTGAAGGTGTCCAGTCGCAAGCGGCTCGACCTGGTGCGCGTCTCCGGCCGCTGGCTGATCCAGAAGGAAAGCACCGGTTCGTGACCCGACGCCTGCGTGAGTGGTGCCGCCGCGCGGCGCTGCCTGTGTGCCTGGCGCTGCCGTGGGCGGCAGGCGTGGCGCTGGCCGCACCGCGCGCACCGGCCGCGCTGAAACCCGCGGTGGCGCGCAGCGGCCTGCCGTCGGCGCCGGCCTCGCCCGAGGCACGGCTGATCGAGGTCTACCAGCTGATCCGCGACGGCGATGCCCGCACCGCGCTCGCGCGCGCCGAGGCGCTGACGCGCGACGTGCCGAACTTCCAGCTCGCGCAGCTGGTCCATGGTGACCTGCTGCTCGCCCGCCGCCAGCCGCTCGACGCGATGGGTGCCGCGCCGCCCGAACTGGCCGCGTCGTCGCCCGACCAGCTCGCGCAGCTGCGCCAGGAGGCCACGCTGCGGCTGGCGGCGCTCACCGAGCGGCCGCCGGCCGATGCGCTGCCGCGCCAGTTCACCGACATCCCGCCCAGCACCCGGCATGCGATCGCCGTCGACGCGAGCCGCTCCCGCCTGTACCTGTTCGCGAACGACGCGAAAGGCCTGCACCTGGTCGCCGACCACTATGTCTCGCTCGGCCGGCTGGGGGTCGACAAGAAGGAGCAAGGCGACCAGCGCACGCCGCTCGGCGCCTACTTCATCACCAGCCGGCTGACGAACCAGCAGGTCGCCGACTTCTACGGCCCGGGCGCGCTGACGCTGAACTACCCGAACGAATACGATCGCCGGCGCGGCAAGACCGGTGGCGGCATCTGGCTGCACGGCGTGCCGCCGGCCAACTTCGCGCGCGGCCCGCAGACCACCGACGGCTGCGTGGTGCTGGCCAACCCGGACCTGCTGCGGCTGCTGCGCGAGGTGTCGCCGCGGCGCACGCCGGTCGTGATCGCACCGAAGATCGAATGGGTGGCGCGCGCTCAGGTCGAGCAGGAACGAATCGCGGCGCATGCGATGGTCGAGCAGTGGCGCATCGCGCGCTCGCAGGGCGACGTGCGCAAGCTGCTGAGCTTCTACTCGCCGCAGTTCCAGAGCGGTACCGCCGACCTCGCGCAGTGGTCGGAGATGGTCGACAAGGAACTGCAGGCCACGCGCGGCCGCAGCGCCGAGCTGAAGGAGATGTCGATCCTCTCGTGGCGCGACGCCGGCGAGGTGCTGATCGTCACGTTCGGCGAGGTGCTGAGCGGCCAGTTGACCGGCCCGTTGAAGCGCCAGTACTGGGGCAAGGAAAGTGGACAATGGAAAATATTCTTCGAAGGAGTGATCTCGTGAAAACCCTCAAGTCATGGATGCCGCTGATGGCAGCCGGCGTCGTCGGCATCGCCGGCCTGACGAGCAGCATGGCGGCATTCGCCCAGAAGGTGAAGCTCGCCACCTCGCTCGGCGACATCGTCGTCGAGGTCGATGCCGCGAAGGCGCCGAAGTCGGCCGCCAACTTCCTGCAGTACGTGAAGGACGGGCACTACAACGGCACGGTGTTCCACCGCGTCATCCCCGACTTCATGATCCAGGGCGGCGGCATGACGCCCGACCTGAAGGAAAAACCGACCCGCCCGCCGATCCCGCTGGAAGCGCGCAACGGCCTCGACAACACCCGCGGCACCCTCGCGATGGCCCGCACGATGGACCCGAATTCGGCCACCTCGCAGTTCTTCATCAACGTGAAGGACAACGCCTTCCTGAACGCCGCGCAATCGCGCGACGGCAACGGCTATGCGGTGTTCGGCAAGGTCGTCTCGGGCATGGACGTGGTCGACAAGATCCGCGCCGTGCAGACCGGCAGCAAGGGACCGTACCAGGACGTGCCGGTCCAACCCGTCATCATCAAGCAAGCCACGCTGGAGAAATAACATGAGCAAACTCGTCGACCTGGTCACCAACCACGGCACCATCCGCGTCGAACTCGACGACGCCAAGGCGCCGTTGTCGGTCAAGAACTTCCTCTCGTACGTCGAGAAGGGACACTACGCCGGCACGGTGTTCCACCGCGTCATCAAGGGCTTCATGATCCAGGGCGGCGGCTTCGAGCCCGGCATGAAGCAGAAGCCGACCGATGCGCAGATCCAGAACGAGGCCGGCAACGGCCTGAAGAACGACCACTACACGCTCGCGATGGCGCGTACCAGCGTGCCGCATTCGGCCACCGCGCAGTTCTTCATCAACGCGACCGACAACGACTTCCTGAACTTCAAGTCCGAGACGCCGTCCGGCTGGGGCTATGCGGTGTTCGGCAAGGTCGTCGCCGGCCAGGACATCGTCGACAAGATCGAGCAGGTGAAGACCGGCAACAAGGGCGGCCACAGCGATGTGCCGACCGAAGACGTCGTGATCCTCGAAGCCAAGGTGGTCTGAGCCCCGGGCTCACCCACCTCGAGCGCCTCACCGCCCGCCACAACCTGCAGTACGGGGTTCCATGTCGCGCCAGACCGCCGTTGCACCGCCACCGTTGCCCAGCCTCTGGGAGTACATGGCGCCGACCGACTGGCGCAGCGTGGATTTCATCTCCGACCTGCACCTGAGCGCCGACACGCCGCGCACCTTCGACGCCTGGTCGGCCTACCTGCGCACGACCGACGCCGACGCTGTGTTCATCCTCGGCGACCTGTTCGAGGTGTGGGCCGGCGACGACAGCCGCCACGACGAGTTCGAGGCGCGCTGCGCCAACGAACTGGCCGAGGCGGCGTGCCGGCGCACGGTGGGCTTCATGGCGGGCAACCGCGACTTCCTGGTCGGGCTCGACATGCTGCGCGATTGCGGCGTGCTCGCGCTACCCGACCCGACGGTGCTGCAGGCCTTCGGGCAACGCGTGCTGCTGACGCACGGCGACGCGCTGTGCCTGGACGACACCAAGTACCAGCAGTTCCGCGCGTTGGTGCGCAGCGAGGCCTGGCAGCAGGATTTCCTCGCGAAGCCGCTCGACGAGCGCCGTCGCTTTGCGCGGGCGGTGCGCAACGAGAGCGAGCAGCTCAAGCGCAGCAACCCGGCCCCGATGGACTGGGCCGATGTCGACGGCGCGGCCGCGGTGCGCTGGCTGCATGAAGCCGGCGCGACGACGATGGTGCACGGCCACACGCACCACCCGGGCAGCGAGCCGCTGGCGCCAGGCATGCTGCGCCACGTGCTGAGCGACTGGGAACTCGACCACCCGCCGCACCGCGCCGAGGTGCTGCGGCTGAGTGCGCGCGGCTTCAGGCGCATCACGCCCCCCGGCGTGGCGCTCGCCTGAGCGGCCGTGCTGGGGCGGCTGGTCTCGGCTTGGCAGGCGTGGCGCGAGCGCCGCACGCTGGCGCGCCGGCCAATTCCCGATGCGCTGTGGCACGAGACGATGGCACGCTATCCGTTCCTCGGCGATCTCGATGAGGCCGACGCCGCGCAGCTGCGCCGCTTCGCAACGCTGTTCCTCGCCGACAAGCAGTTCCACGGCACGCACGGCGTGGTCGTCAGCGATGCGATGGCGGTCGCGATCGCCGCGCAGGCCTGCCTGCCGGTGCTGCGGCTCGGGCTCGGCTGGTACGACGGCTTCGTGCTGATCGTCGTGCACCCCGACGAGATGCTCGCGAAGCGCGAGGTGGTCGACGACGACGGCATCGTGCACGAGTACGAAGAAGCGCTGTCCGGCGAGGCGCCCGGCGCCGGGCCGATGACGCTGTCATGGCGCGACGTCGCGGAGGCGCAGGAGAACCCGGAAGACGGCAGCGGCTGGGCCTACAACGTCGTGATCCACGAGTTCGCGCACGTCATCGACATGCGCGACGGCCGTTCCGACGGCATCCCGCCGCTGCCGAGCCGCGAGGCGCATCGGCGCTGGCGCGAGGTGATGCCGGCCAGCTACGAGCGCTTCTGCGCCGAGGTCGACCGCGACGACGACATCTTCATGGACCCCTACGCTGCCGAGGGCCCCGACGAGTTCTTCGCAGTGGCCTGCGAGACCTTCTTCGTCGCGCCGCTCGACCTGCAGGCCTGGGATGCGCCGCTGTACGCACTGCTGCGCGACTTCTTCGAGCAGGATCCGGCGGCGCGATTTCCGGTGGCGTGACGGCCGGTTGAATGAAAAACGGGGCCCGAAGGCCCCGTCGTCTCGCGACTTGCAGACCGAAGGATCAGGCCGTCGCCGGCTCGGCCTTCGGCTTGTCGATCTTCTTCGACGGCTGGATGTCGAGCACCGTCTTGCCGTCTGCATCGACATCGACCGTCAGGCGGCCACCGTCGACCAGGCTGCCGAACAGCAGCTCGTCGGCCAGCGCTCGGCGGATCGTGTCCTGGATCAGGCGCTGCATCGGCCGCGCACCCATCAGCGGGTCGAACCCCTTCTTCGCCAGCAGCTTGCGCAGCCCGTCGGTGAAGGTGACCTCGACCTTCTTCTCCTGCAGCTGGCTCTCCAGTTGCAGCAGGAACTTGTCGACCACCCGCATGATGATCTCTTCGTCCAGCGCGCGGAAGCTCACCGTGGCGTCGAGGCGATTGCGGAACTCCGGCGTGAACAGGCGCTTGATGTCGGCCATCTCGTCGCCCTGCTCGCGGGCGTTCGTGAAGCCGATCGTCGACTTGTTCATCGTCTCCGCGCCCGCATTCGTCGTCATGATGATGATGACGTTGCGGAAGTCGGCCTTGCGCCCGTTGTTGTCGGTCAGCGTGCCGTGATCCATCACCTGCAGCAGCACATTGAAGACGTCCGGGTGCGCCTTCTCGATCTCGTCGAGCAGCAGCACCGCATGCGGCTTCTTCGTGATCGCCTCGGTCAGCAAGCCGCCCTGGTCGAAGCCGACATAGCCCGGAGGCGCACCGATCAGGCGGCTGACCGCGTGGCGCTCCATGTACTCGCTCATGTCGAAGCGGATCAACTCGATGCCCAGGATGAACGCCAGCTGCTTCGCGACCTCGGTCTTGCCGACGCCTGTCGGGCCGCTGAACAGGAACGAACCGATCGGCTTGTCGGGCTTGCCCAGGCCGGAACGCGCCATCTTGATGGCTGCCGCAATGGCCTCGACCGCCGGCTCCTGGCCGAACACCACGCTGTTCAGGTCGCGGTCCAGCGTCTTGAGCTTCGAGCGGTCATCGCTCGACACGCTGGTCGGCGGGATGCGCGCGATCTTCGCGACGATCTCCTCGACCTCGTTGCGGGTGATGGTCTTCTTCTGCTTGCTCTTCGGCAGGATGCGCTGCGCGGCACCGGCTTCGTCGATCACGTCGATCGCCTTGTCGGGCAGGTGGCGGTCGTTGATGAACTTCGCCGACAGCTCGGCCGCGGCCTGCAGCGCGCCCAGCGCGTACTTGACGCTGTGGTGCTCTTCGAAGCGCGACTTCAGGCCCTTCAGGATCTCGATCGTCTGCTCGACCGACGGCTCGACCACATCGACCTTCTGGAAGCGCCGGGACAGCGCCGCATCCTTCTCGAAGATGCCGCGGTATTCCGTGAAGGTGGTCGCACCAATGCACTTCATTGCACCCGAGCTGAGCGCCGGCTTCAGCAGGTTGCTGGCGTCCAGCGTGCCGCCCGACGCCGCACCGGCACCGATCAGCGTGTGGATCTCGTCGATGAACAGCACCGCGTTCGGCTGGTCCTTCAGGTGCTTCAGCACGCTCTTCAGGCGCTGCTCGAAATCGCCGCGGTACTTGGTGCCGGCCAGCAGTGCGCCCATGTCGAGCGAGTACACGTTGGCATCGGCCAGGATCTCCGGCACGTCGCCCTGGGTGATGCGCCAGGCCAGGCCTTCGGCGATAGCCGTCTTGCCGACACCGGCTTCACCGACCAGCAGCGGGTTGTTCTTGCGGCGACGGCACAGGATCTGGATCACGCGCTCGACTTCGAGCTCGCGGCCGATCAGCGGATCGATCTTGCCGTCGCGCGCCATCTGGTTCAGGTTCTGCGTGAACTGGTCGAGCGGCGAGCCCTTGCCTTCGCCTTCGTCCTTCTCGCCTTCGGCATTCGCGCCGCCGTCGCTCGGCTTGGCCGGCTCCGGCGGATCGGTCTTCTTGATGCCGTGCGCGATGAAGTTGACGACGTCGAGCCGCGTCACGCCCTGCTGGTGCAGGTAGTAGACCGCGTGCGAGTCCTTCTCGCCGAAGATCGCGACCAGCACGTTGGCGCCGGTCACTTCCTTCTTGCCGCTTCCAGTGGACTGCACGTGCATGATCGCGCGCTGGATCACGCGCTGGAATCCCAGCGTGGGCTGCGTGTCGACCTCTTCGGCCCCGCCGACGGTCGGCGTGTTTTCCTTGATGAACTGCGCCAGGCTCTTGCGCAGGTCGTCGATGTTGGCCGAGCACGCTCGCAGGACCTCTGCGGCGGACGGGTTGTCGAGCAGCGCCATCAGCAGGTGCTCGACGGTGATGAATTCGTGGCGCTGCTGGCGCGCCTCGACGAACGCCATGTGCAGGCTGACTTCAAGCTCTTGCGCAATCATGCGGCCTCCATAATGCATTGCAACGGGTGGCCACCCCGACGGGCAGCGGCCAGCACCAATTCGACCTTGGTTGCAGCGACGTCCTTCGTATAGACGCCGCAGACTCCGCGGCCCTCTTTGTGAACCTTGAGCATGATCTGCGTCGCGGTTTCGAGGTCGCGCTGGAAATACTCCTGAAGCACCATCACGACAAACTCCATCGGTGTGTAGTCGTCGTTGAGCAGTACCACCTGGTACATGCGCGGCGGCTCTGTCTTCGCGGCCTGCCTTTCGGCCACAACCGCTCCCTGCCCGTCATCGGGTGTCGGCCGCTTCAGCGGCTCTGGCGGTGTCGGTTTTTCCTCTGGCATGGAACCATTCTATAGAGTTGATTTTCGCAGTGCTCACCCGAACCGATATTGCGACATCCGAACGAACTGCAAGGGCCGGAAATGCATCACGACGCGCCCATTGTTCTACGACACGGCTGCGCATGGAATGCATTTGGTTGCATGGCCCTGAACCATGGTTTGCCGTGCCTTGACAGTCACCAAGGTGGCGCACAAAATTCTTCGCTCACAGGGATAGGAGACCAATATGGCCCAGAAGTTGTTCGGAACCGTGAAGTGGTTCAATGATGCGAAGGGATTCGGCTTCATTGAACCGGAAGGGGGTGGCGAGGATGTGTTCGCACATTTTTCGGCCATCCAGAGTGAAGGCTTTCGCACGCTCAAGCAGGGCGGCCGCGTGAGCTACGAAGTGGTGCAAGGCCCGAAAGGCCAGCTCGCGCAGAACATCTCTGCGCTCGACGCACCCGAGACGACCCCGCACCGCCGCAGTTCTGTCGGTGTGACGGAGTCCTCAGCTGCTGCAGCCTAGGGCGTAGGGCACGCGCCGCGCAAGCGGCGTGGAAGAACGCGCCGCGCGGGCGGCGTGGAAGAACGTGCGCCGCGCAGGCGGCGCGTGGCCTGCGGTTGCCGTTGCCACTTCGGTGGTCGGTGACCGTTGCCGTCGACGCACCTCGTATGGCCCACGTGGCCCGGCGCATCGCCTGGTGCGGAAAGCCTTCATCGGCTTCCCGAACCAGACGGCTCCGGGCCGTCTTCATTGTGGCTGGGCGTAGCGCGCGACGGATCAGGCCCAATGCAGCGCCCAACGAAAAACCCCTTGCTCCACGCAGGAACAAGGGGCTCGCAGATCCTTGCCGGGGCCAATGCCGCCAGCGGACGATCACATGAGGATCACATGTGGTCGATCATCACTTGGCCGAAGCCCGAGCACGACACCTGGGTCGCGCCGTCCATCAGGCGCGCGAAGTCGTACGTGACCTTCTTCGACAGGATCGACTTCTCCATCGAGCTGATGATCAGGTTCGCCGCTTCGCTCCAGCCCATGTGGCGCAGCATCATCTCGGCCGACAGGATCTCGGAACCCGGGTTCACGTAGTCCTTGCCGGCGTACTTCGGGGCCGTGCCGTGGGTGGCTTCGAACATGGCGACCGAGTCGCTCAGGTTCGCACCCGGGGCGATGCCGATGCCGCCGACCTGGGCCGCCAGCGCGTCGGAGACGTAGTCGCCGTTCAGGTTCAGCGTCGCGATCACCGAGTACTCGGCCGGGCGCAGCAGGATCTGCTGCAGGAAGGCGTCAGCGATCGAATCCTTGATCGTGATGTCCTTGCCGGTGTTCGGATTCTTGAACTTGCACCACGGGCCGCCGTCGATCAGCTCGGCGCCGAATTCCTTCTGCGCCAGGCCGTAGGCCCAATCACGGAAGCCACCTTCGGTGAACTTCATGATGTTGCCCTTGTGCACGATGGTCACGCTGGGCTTGTCGTTGTCGATCGCGTACTGGATTGCCTTGCGCACCAGGCGCTCGGTGCCTTCGCGCGAAACCGGCTTGATGCCGATGCCCGAGGTGTTCGGGAAGCGGATCTTCTTGACGCCGAATTCGTCCTGCAGGAACTTGATCAGCTTCCTGGCCTTGTCGCTCTCGGCCTCGAACTCGATGCCGGCGTAGATGTCTTCCGAATTCTCGCGGAAGATCACCATGTTGGTCTTCTCGGGTTCCTTCACCGGCGACGGCACGCCCTTGAAGTACTGGATCGGACGCAGGCACACGTAGAGGTCGAGTTCCTGGCGCAGCGCGACGTTCAGCGAGCGGATGCCGCCGCCGACCGGCGTCGTCAGCGGGCCCTTGATCGACACGACGTACTCGCGCAGGACCTGCAGCGTCTCTTCGGGCAGCCACACGTCGGGCCCGTAGATCTTGGTCGACTTCTCGCCGGCGAAGATCTCCATCCAGTGGATCTTCTTGCGGCCCTTGTAGGCCTTCGCCACCGCGGCGTCGACGACCTTGATCATCACCGGGGTGATGTCGTAGCCCGTGCCGTCGCCTTCGATGTACGGAATGATGGGCTGGTCGGGGACGTTGAGCGAGAAGTCCGCGTTGACGGTGATCTTCTGCCCGCCCTCGGGCACCTTGATGTGCTGATACATGAGATAGCTCCGCGCGCTGCTGATGTTGGAGTGACTGGGAACGGACCGCACTGAAGCCGGCGATTCTATGTCACGTGCCGTGTCAACCGACTTTCGAGAGCCCGCGTTACGGGCGGGTCGTCCACCGATGGACGGCGGATCCAAACTTTCGAAAGGTTTTCACATGAACAAGATTCTGGCCGCCCTGATTGCTTCCCTGTTCGCTGCCGGCGCTTTCGCCGCTGATGCCAAGCCCGCTGAAGCCGCCAAGCCGGCTGCCTCGGCCGCCGCCAAGGCTGACAAGAAGGCCGAAAAGAAGGCCGAGAAGGCTGAAGCCAAGAAGGCCGAGAAGAGCGAAAAGGCTGCTTCGGCTGCCAAGTGATTCAAGGGGAGCCGGGCTCTCGCCCGCTTCGCTGAGTTGCATGAAGAACGCCCGGCCATGCCGGGCGTTTTTCTTGGTGCTCGCTAAACTCGCCAGCTACCCCTTCGTCTGCAGCCGCCCTCTGTTGCGGCCACCTCTTCCACCGGATGTCCGCCAGCCCATGAAGACCCTCGCCTCCCGCCTGCTCGCCCTGCTCGCCTTCGGCCCGGTCGCCGTCGCCGCCATCGCGCAGGACGCTCCGCAGCAACTGCCCGCGATCCAGATCACCGCCGGCATCCACAACATCCAGGCGCAGGTCGCGCAGACGCCCGATCAACGGGCCACCGGCCTGATGTTCCGTCGCACGATGGGCACCAACGACGGCATGCTGTTCGCATTCGAAGACGCCGGCGTGCAGTGCTTCTGGATGAAGAACACGCTGCTGCCGCTGTCGGCCGCCTTCATCGCCGACGACGGCACGGTCGTCAACATCGAAGACATGAAGCCGCAGACGCTCGACTCGCACTGCTCGAAGAAGCCGGTGCGCTTCGTGCTCGAGATGAACCAGGGCTGGTTCGCGAAGCGCGGCATCAAATCCGGCGACAAGTTGTCGGGCACGCCGTTCGGTCGCTGACTTTCGGCGCTGTTCGCCGGGGGCCGGCCGAGCGCCGGGCCTCCCCAAGCCGGCCGGCATCCCCTCGGTGGGATCGCCGAAAGTATTCTTTCGGCGAGGGGCTCCACTACGCGAAGTTCTTTTCAGCGAAGTCCCAGTTCACGAGCGAGGTCAGGAAGACCTCGACGAACTTCGGGCGCAGGTTGCGGTAGTCGATGTAGTAGGCGTGCTCCCACACGTCGATCGTCAGCAGCGCCTTGTCGGCGGTGGTCAGCGGCGTGCCGGCCGCACCCATGTTGACGATGTCGACGCTGCCGTCGGCCTTCTTGACCAGCCAGGTCCAGCCCGAACCGAAGTTGCCGACGGCGCTCTTCGTGAAGGCTTCCTTGAACGACGCATAGCTGCCGAACTTCGCGGCGATCGCCGCGGCCAGCGCGCCCTTCGGCTCGCCGCCACCGGCCGGCTTCATGCAATTCCAGAAGAAGGTGTGGTTCCAGATCTGCGCGGCATTGTTGTAGATGCCGCCCGAGGCCTTCTTGACGATCTCTTCGAGGCTCAGCGATTCGAACTCAGTGCCCTTCTGCAGGTTGTTCAGGTTCACCACATAGGCGTTGTGGTGCTTGCCGTAGTGGTATTCGAGCGTTTCCTTGCTCAGGTGCGGGGCGAGGGCATCTTGCGCGTAAGGCAGCGGCGGCAGCGTGTGTTCCATGCGAATTCCTTTCGGGTATCGAGTCAGGTGGGGCGCATTGTAGGCAGAGCAGGCGTCGGTTGCAGGCGCGCGTCCGATGACGTCACTTGCCGCACGTCGACGGTGGCGCGGCCGTCCGACAACACCGCGCCCAGCTGCTGTCCGACCGCCAGCGCCGCGACGCTCGCGACCGGCGCGCCGTGCTCGTCTTCGAGCCAGGCGTAGCCGCGCGCGAGCACCTGGCGCGGATCGACCGCCTGCAGCCGCGCGGCCAGCGCATTGACGCGGTGCCCGGCGCCGTCGGTGCTGCGCTGCAGGCCGCGCGCGAGCCGCGGCGCGACGCTGTCGAGGCGGTGCGCGTCGGCCTGCAGGCGCCGCTGCGCACTGGCCTGCAGCCGGTGCGCCAGACCCTGCAGGCGCTGCGCCGTCGCCCGCAGGCCCTGCCCCGGCCGCGCGAGCCGCAACGCGGCATGGTCGATCCATTGCGACTGCTGGTCGAGCACCTGGTGCATGCGGCGCTGCATCAGCGTCGCGAACGCGGCGAGCATCTCGGCCAGCTCGCGCACCGGCGGCGCCGCCAGCTCGGCCGCGGCGGTCGGTGTCGGCGCGCGCAGGTCGGCGGTGAAGTCGGCCAGCGTCACGTCGGTCTCGTGGCCGACCCCGCAGATCGTCGGCAGCGGGCTGGCCGCGATGGCGCGCACCACGCGCTCGTCGTTGAAGGCCCACAGGTCCTCCAGCGAGCCGCCGCCGCGGCACACGATCAACGCATCGACCTCGTTGCGTTCGGCCGCCTGCGCAAGCGCGCGCACCAGCGCGGCAGGCGCCTCGGCGCCCTGCACCAGGCTCGGATAGACGATGACGGCGACATGCGGCGCGCGCCGCTCGAGCGCGGTCAGCACGTCGTGCAGCGCCGCGCCCGACGTCGACGTGACGACCCCCAGCCGCCGCGGATAGCGCGGCAGCCCGCGCTTGCGCAGCGGATCGAACAGCCCTTCGGCCTCGAGCCGCGCCTTCAGCCGCAGGAACTGCTCGTACAGCGCGCCGGCACCGGCCTGCTGCATCGATTCGACGACGAACTGCAACTCGCCGCGCGGTTCGTAGACCGCGAGCCGCCCGCGCACCTCGACGCGCTGCCCGTCGGCCGGGCTGAACGCCACCAGGCTCGCTGCGCGCCGGAACATCGCACAGCGGATGGTCGCCTGCTGCCCGTCGGCATCCTTCAGGCTGAAGTAGCAGTGGCCGCTGGCGGCGCGCGAGAAGCCCGACAGTTCGCCCTGCACGACACAGGCGCTGAACCGCGCCGCCAGCGCGTCCGACACCGCGTGGACCAGCCCTGCGACGCTCCAGACCAGGCGCTCGCCCCGTGCCGCGGACCGCTCAAGCATGGGGAAACCCAGCGTTCATGCGGGTCGAGAACTCCACAAGCCCGCCAATCAAGGGCTGGCGGCGCACTTCGGCTGTCATGCCGCATTCACAATCGCCTAACCCTTTGATTTTCAACATATTTTCCATGCTTAAAGTTTGAGCAATCTGTGGCGGAGCCTGAATTGGCGCGGCCTGGACGGGTTCGCCCCGGGGTTGCCCACAAAGTTATCCACAGTTGCGGTGGACTCAGGATGTAGTCGGCCGGTACTACATCGGACCACTGAGCCGGGTCCCCGCACGGGAGCGTCAGCGAACATGCGGTTGCCTTGCCGATGTGCGTGGCGGGCCTGCCTTGGGGTCATAATCGCGCGTCCAAAAAGAGACCGCCCGAGACCCTGTGGTGAGGCGGTCGACCGCGGCTCCTGTGCATCACCGCATCCCACCATTGCTGAGAGGACCGGATTGTTTTCGATCATACAAGCCGCTGGCTGGCCGATCTGGCCCTTGCTCCTGTGTTCCATCATTGCGCTCGCGCTGATCATCGAGCGCCTGTCGAGCCTGCGGGTCGCGCGCATCGCGCCGCCGCGGCTGCTCGATGAAGTGATCTCGGTCACCCGCGCGCACCTGCCGGCCGCCGACGTCGTCAACAAGCTGGCCGACAACTCGCTGCTCGGCCAGGTGCTCGCCACCGGCCTGCGGGCGATCATCGCCGACCCGCGCATCTCGCACGACAACCTGCACGGCGCGTTCGAATCCGCCGGCCGCAGCGCGGTGCACAAGATGGAGCGCTTCCTGAACACGCTGGGCACCATCGCGTCGGCCGCGCCGCTGCTGGGGCTGATGGGCACGGTGATCGGCATGATCGAGATCTTCGGGTCGCAGGCGCCCACCGGCGGCAGCAACCCGGCGCTGCTGGCGCATGGCATCTCGGTCGCGCTGTACAACACCGCGTTCGGCCTGATGATCGCGATCCCGTCGTTGATCGCCTACCGCTACTTCCGGGGCCTGATCGACGCCTACACGCTCGAGATGGAACAAGCCGCCGAGCGCATGGTGCCGCACCTGATGCGCTTCACCGCGGTGCGCAAGGCGAGCTGACAGGCCATGGCGATGAAGTTCCGCAAGCATCACCCCGAAGAACCCGAGATCAACTTGATCCCGTTCATCGACGTGCTGCTGGTCGTCCTGATCTTCCTGATGCTGTCGACCACCTACTCGAAGTTCACCGAGCTGCAGGTCAGCCTGCCGGTGGCCGATGCCGACAAGCCACGCGAGAACAACAAGGAAGTGATCGTCGCGATCTCGGCCGAAGGGCGCTACGCGGTCAACCGCAAGACGCTCGACGGCCGCAACGTCGAGATGCTGACCGCCGAGCTGCTGGCGGCCGCGGCCGGCTCGAAGGACGCGATCATCATCGTGTCGGCCGATGCGGCGTCGTCGCACCAGTCCGTCATCACGGTGATGGACGCCGCGCGCCGCGCGGGCCTGGCGCGACTGACATTCGCCGCCCAGACCTCGCAAGGCGGCGAAGCGCGCTGAGCGGTCGCGCGCCGCGTCGCTTCTTCGCTTTCCCGCTCGCTCCGTGTCGCTGTCCCTCCGACTGCAGCGCGCCTGGCTGGCGCGCGGCGCGCTTGCCTGGGTGCTGCTGCCGCTGGCGGGGCTGTATGGCGCGCTCGTCGCGCTGCGCGACCTCGCCTTCCGGGCCGGCTGGCGGCGCATCGACCGCCTTCCGGTGCCGGTGATCGTCGTCGGCAACCTGATCGCCGGCGGCGCCGGCAAGACCCCCACCTGCCTCGCGCTGGTCGAGCTGCTGCGGCAGCGCGGCTGGACGCCCGGCATCGTCTCGCGCGGCTACGGCCGCCATGCGGGCGACGCGATCGTGCTGGTGACGCCGGACACGCCGGCCAGCGCCTGCGGCGACGAGCCGCTGCTGATGCAGCGCCGCAGCGGCGCGCCGGTGGCCGTCGGCCGGCGGCGTGCGCAGGCCGGCCGCACGCTGCTCGCCGCGCACCCGGCGGTCGACGTGATCGTCTGCGACGATGGCCTGCAGCACCGGCAACTGGCGCGCGATGCGCAGGTCATCGTGTTCGACGAACGCGGCGCCGGCAACGGCTGGCTGCTGCCCGCCGGCCCGTTGCGCGAGCCGATGCCGTCGGCGCTGCCGGCGTGCAGCGTGCTGCTGTACAACGCGCCGGCGCCGTCGACGCCGCTGCCGGGCCATGTCGTGCAGCGCCGCCTCGGCCGTTTCACGCCGCTGCAGGCCTGGCTGGACGGCCTCAAGCTCGACCCCGATGCAGGCGCCGATCTGCGCGGGCGCCACCTGGTTGCCGCCGCCGGACTGGCGCATCCGCAGCGCTTCTTCTCGATGCTGCGCGACGCCAGCCTCGACATCGACGAGCTGCCGCTGCCCGACCACCACGACTTCGCGACGCTGCCGTGGCCGTCCGACACGGCCGACGTCGTCGTCACCGAAAAAGATGCCGTCAAGCTCGATCCCGCTCGCCTGGGCGCGACCCGCGTGTGGGTCGCGACGCTAGACTTCCAGTTGCCGCCGGCCTTCACGGTCGACCTGCTGGCGCTGCTGCCGAAGCACGCGCCGGCCGCCCACCCCTGACCCGAGGACACCCGATGGACACCCGACTGCTTCAACTGCTGGTGTGCCCCCTGTGCAAGGGGCCGCTGGAGCACAAGCGCCCGCCGCAGGACACCGCGCACGAGCTGGTGTGCCATGCCGACCGCCTGGCCTTCCCGGTGCGCGACGGGATGCCGATCATGCTCGAGGCCGAGGCGCGATCGCTGGACACCCCCGCCGAGGCCGGGAGCGCCGCGTGAGCTTCACCGTGCTGGTGCCGGCGCGGCTGCAGTCGACGCGGCTGCCGCGCAAGCCGCTGGCCGACATCGGCGGGCTGCCGATGATCGTGCGCGTCGCGCGCCGCGCCGCGTTGTCGGGCGCACAGCAGGTGGTGGTGGCGGCCGATGACGCCGAAATCGTCGCCGCATGCCGCGCCCACGACGTGGCCTGCGTGCTGACCCGCACCGACCACCCGACCGGCAGCGATCGCCTGGCTGAAGCCTGCACGCTGCTGGGCCTGCAGCCCGACGAGATCGTCGTCAACGTGCAGGGCGACGAACCGCTGATCGACCCGGCGCTGGTCGATGCCTGCGCGGCCTTGCTGCAATCGCAGCCCGACTGCCCGATGAGCACCGCGGCGCATGCGATCGACGGCGCTGACGAGCTGCGCAACCCGAACGTCGTGAAGGTCGTGCTCGACGGCGCGAACCGCGCGCTCTACTTCTCGCGCGCGCCGATCCCGTGGTGGCGCGACGGCTACGCGTCGGGCATCGAGACGCTGTCGTCGCCGGCCCCGTTGCGCCACATCGGCCTGTATGGCTACCGCGTCGGCTTCCTGCGGGATTTCCCGAAGCTGCCGCCCTGCCCGCTCGAGCAGACCGAATCGCTCGAGCAGTTGCGCGTGCTGTGGCATGGGCACCGCATCGCGGTGCATGTCAGCGCGGTGCGCCCGGGACCGGGGGTCGACACGCCCGAGGACCTGGCCCGTGCGCGGGCATTGATCGGCTGAAAACGCCGGCGCGATCCAGGCGGCGATTCGCGTGGCAAAGCGGGTGTAAACCCGGGGGCACCGAGGGTGCCGCGGCCTGCCTTGCGTCAGTTTCACGCAGGGGGTCGCATGCTATTCTCGACGGCAAAAGTCCGTGTCTGCGCCGGCCGGCACCGCGACCACGAATTCCATAAATTGAGGATGACTGATGAGACTGATTCTGCTGGGCGCACCAGGCGCCGGTAAGGGCACGCAAGCGGCGTTCATTTGCCAGAAGTTCGGCATCCCGCAGATCTCCACCGGCGACATGCTCCGCGCGGCCGTCAAGGCCGGCACACCGCTCGGCGTGGCCGCGAAGAAGGTGATGGACGCCGGTGGCCTGGTCAGCGACGACCTCATCATCGGTCTCGTCAAGGAGCGCATCGCCCAGCCCGATTGCGCGAAGGGCTTCCTGTTCGACGGCTTCCCGCGCACGATCCCGCAGGCCGACGCGATGAAGGCGGCCGGCGTCAAGCTCGATTTCGTGCTCGAGATCGACGTGCCGGATGCCGCGATCATCGAGCGCATCAGCGGCCGCCGCGTGCACCCGGCCTCCGGCCGCAGCTACCACCTGAAATTCAACCCGCCGAAGACCACCGGTCGCGACGACCTGACCGGCGACGAACTCATCCAGCGCGACGACGACAAGGAAGAGACCGTCAAGAAGCGCCTGGAGGTCTACCAGAAGCAGACGCGTCCGCTGGTCGAGTACTACGCCGGCTGGGCGGCCACCGGCGACGCCGCGGCACCGCAGTACCGCAAGATCTCCGGCACCGGCTCGGTCGAGGAGATCACGTCGCGCGCGCTGGCCGCACTGCAGTAAGAGGCTCCCCATGGACATCGCAGGCAAGGTCTTCATCGTGACCGGCGGGGCCTCGGGCCTCGGCGAAGGCACGGCGCGCATGCTCACGGCGGCCGGCGGCAAGGTCGTCATCGCCGACCTGCAGGCCGACAAGGGCGAAGCGGTCGCGAAGGAACTGGGCGGCGTGTTCGTGCGCTGCGACGTCAGCCAGGAGGCCGACGGCCAGGCGGCGGTCGCCGCGGCCACCGCGGCCGGCAAGCTGATGGGCCTGGTCAACTGCGCCGGCATTGCGCCGGCGGTCAAGACCGTCGGCAAGGACGGCGCGCATCCGCTCGCGGTGTTCGCGAAGACGGTGACGGTCAACCTGGTCGGCAGCTTCAACATGATCCGCCTCGCGGCCGAGGCGATGAGCCGCAATGCACCCGAGCCCACCGGCGAGCGTGGCGTGCTGATTTCCACCGCCAGCGTCGCGGCTTACGACGGCCAGATCGGGCAGGCGGCGTACTCGGCGTCGAAAGGCGGGATCGTCGGCATGACGCTGCCGATCGCGCGCGACCTGGCACGCAACGGCATCCGCAACATGACGATCGCGCCGGGCATCTTCGGCACGCCAATGCTGTTCGGCATGCCGCAGGAGGTGCAGGACGCGCTGGCTGCCGGCGTGCCCTTCCCGAGCCGCCTGGGCACGCCCGCCGACTACGCGAAGCTGGTGCACCAGATCATCACGAACGAGATGCTGAATGGCGAAGTGATCCGCCTGGACGGCGCCATCAGGCTCGCGCCGAAATAGAGCCCCCCAGTCGCTTCGCTCCTGCCTTGCAGGCCGCGCTGGGCCAGAGGCCCAGCCCCTCGCCAGGCACGAACAGTCCTCAGGATTGTTCATGTCCGGGCTCGGCCCCCAAGGGGGGCCTCCCAGCGGCCCGGCAAAGCCGGTTCCGCGGGAGTTGCTTGATGGGCACCGCGCTTCGCGGGTGCTTTGCAGCGCTACTTCTTTCTGGCGTACAGCGCCCACAGCCGCGCCAGGTCGGCGGTGCCGTCGTTGCCCTGCACGGTCCGGAAGGTCGCGGCCGACTTCGCATGGTCGCCGGCCACCAGCTGCGCGATCGCCAGGTGCAGCTTCGCATCGTCCGGGCGCTTCGTGCCCTTCGCGATGCCCTGCTGCATCAGCTCCAGCCCCGCCTTGGCCTGCCCGCCATAGACCTGGTCCATGCCGATGGCCAGCAGCTCGCCGCCGTCCTTGGCCGCCTTCGCCTCGCTCAGCGCCTGCGCCTGCCCGGCCTTCGATTCGGCCAGCCGCTTGGCCACCAGGTCCCTCAGCCGCTTGTGCCGCTCGGCCTCCGGGCCCACGCCCAGCACGCCGGCCGCGAAGCCCTTGTCCATCGCCTGCTGCGCCTCGTTCAGGCTGCCCGCCTGCACCGCCAGCTGCACCATCTCCATGTAGTCGGCCGCCGCGCTCGTCGCCCCCGTCGCCAGGCTCAGCCGGTAGGTGTCCAGCGCCAGCCGGTCGCTGAAGTTCGGCTTGCGCTGCAGCCGCCCCAGCAGGTCGGTCCAGTACTGCTTCTGCGGGTAGTACGTCACCAGCTTCTCGACCGCCCACACGTACGCGTTGGTGTCGTTCATGCGCTGCGTCGCATTGGCCAGCAGCTTCAGCCGGTCTTCGGCCGGGGCCTGCCCGGCCTTCTCCGACGCCGTGATCTCCACCTGCAGCTCGCGCGCGGCGCCCGCGAAGTCCCCGCCCAGGTACTGGCTCTGGATCAAGAGCGTGCGCACCGTGCCACTCGCGCCGCCTTCCTTGAAGTAGCGCTGGCCCCACTGCATCGTCTTCGCGTAGTCCTTGGCCCGGTAGGCCGTGCCCGCCAACGACTCCAGCAT
>NZ_JAAZQK010000012.1 GCF_012275445.1 Rhizobacter sp. SG703
AAGCTCAGGGCGAACGGGGCACTGCCGTTCGGGCTGAGCCTGTCGAAGCCCTGGTTCAATGCGCGCAGGCCCTTCGACAGGCTCAGGGCGAACGGGGCACTACCGTTCGGACTGAGCTTGTCGAAGCCCTGGTTCAATGCGCGCAGGCCCTTCGGCAAGCTCAGGGCGAACGGGGCTCTGCCGTTCGGGCTGAGCTTGTCGAAGCCCTGGTTCAATGCGCGCAGGCCCTTCGACAAGCTCAGGGCGAACGGGGCACTGCCGTTCGGGCTGAGCCTGTCGAAGCCCTGGTTCAATGCGCGCAGGCCCTTCGACAGGCTCAGGGCGAACGGAGTGAGGTGGGACAGCATGTCAACCCCTCGGCGCCCGCGGCGCAAAGATGATCCGCCAGGTGCCGCGCAGGTCGCGCACTTCGGCGTTCTGCAACGCGCCCTTCTCCATCAGCAGACGATGCAATCGCGGCAGGTGGTAGTGCGGCACGGCGGGGTACAGGTGGTGCTCCAGGTGGTAGTTCACATGGTGCGGGAACAGCAGCGCGCGGCCCATCACATTGGCGACACCGCCGCCGGTGCGGTTGCTGCGTGCCGCCGTCAGCGGCGACGACAGGTCGGTCACGCCGCCGTGCTCCATGATCGCGCGCAGCCGCAGGATCGGCTGCAGCACCGTCAGCAGCGGCAGCATCCACAGCACGGCGTACTGCAGCAGGCCGCGGCCGCCCCCGAGTGCCCAGCACAGCAGCGGAGCAGCCACCTGGAACGCCACCACGGCCCAGCGGTCGCGGCGGGCGCTGGCGCGCAGTTGCGGCGAGGTGTCGTCCAGCGGTCGGGCCGCCTTCTGCGTCACGTCGTTCAAGGCCGGCGCGCCGAAGAAGTACGCGAAGGTCTTCCAGGCGTTCCATCCGACGAGGTCCTGGCCCAGCTTCTTCCACAGGTAGCCGACGCCGCGCGGGTAGCCGCCGTGGATCGCGGTGTCCGGGTCTTCGGCGGTGTACAGGTTGTTGTGGTGCAGCCGGTGGATCACGCGGTAGGTGCACATCGAGATGCCGCCGGCCATGCCGATCAGCCGGCCGACCGCATCGTTGACGCCGCGGTGGCTGAACAGCCGGTAGTGCGCCGATTCGTGCGCCAGGATGAACAGGCCGTGCTGGTGCACGCCGATCACCAGCACCGCCAGCAGCGCGACCGCCCAGCCCCACGGCCCGCCCCAGGTGACCAGCGCCGCGGCGACGGCCAGCCCGATGCTGCCGAAGGTGGTCAGCACCGCGCCGAGCGAGCGCCAGTCGTTCAGCCGCGTCAGCGACGCGATCTCGTCGGCGTTCAGGATGCGGCGCGCGGCCGCATTGCCCGAGCCCGCCGCGCCGGCGACGCGCGCCACCGCGGTGCGGGGCGGCTCGATCGGCCGCAGGTCTTCGCGGAACTCTTCGCCCGCGCCAGGGGTGGATGAGGTCTTCATCGCCGGGTCCTCCAATCGCTGTCGGGGTTCGACCGCCGACAGCGCGTCGGGTTCAGACGAGTTTCACCAGCTGCTTGCCGAAGTTGCGGCCTTTCAACAGCCCCAGGAAGGCCTCGGGCGCCGACTCGATGCCCTGCGCCACCGTCTCGCGGTACTTCAGCTTGCCGGTGGCCACCAGCGTGCCCAGCTCCTTCAGCGCCTCGGGCCAGACGTCCATGTGCTCGCTGACGATGAAGCCTTCGAGCTTGAGCCGCGACTGCAGGATCAGCTGCGGGTGCGTCAGCGGGATCGGCTGGCCGTCGTAGCCGGAGATCATCCCGCACAGCGCGATGCGGCCGAAGGCGTTCATGCGCGCGAGCACGGTGTCGAGCATCAGCCCGCCGACGTTCTCGAAGTAGCCGTCGACACCATCCGGCGCGGCCTCCTTCAGCGCGGCGTACAAGGCCTTCGGGTCGCGGTGCGCCTTGTAGTCGACGCAGGCGTCGAAGCCGAGTTCGTCGATCACGTAGCGGCACTTGT
The DNA here is from genome assembly GCF_012275445.1 of Rhizobacter sp. SG703. Taxonomy (GTDB): domain Bacteria; phylum Pseudomonadota; class Gammaproteobacteria; order Burkholderiales; family Burkholderiaceae_C; genus Rhizobacter. The sequence goes on from NZ_JAAZQK010000012.1 coordinate 1,969, forward strand.
CGGGCCCGCCGGCAATGCCGACCGCGCGGCAGCCGCGCACCTTGGCAAGCTGCCCCACCGCGCTGCCGACCGCGCCGCTGGCGGCGCTGACGACGATGGTCTCGCCTGCTTTCGGCGTACAGATCTTCACCAGCCCGTACCACGCGGTGACGCCCGGCATGCCGACCGCGCCGAGGTAGGCCGCGAGCGGGATGTGCGCGGTGTCGACCTTGCGCAGCAGGCCGGCCTGGCTCGCATCGACCACCGCGTACTGCTGCCAGCCGCCCATGCCGACCACCTTGTCGCCGGCCTTGAAGCCCGGGTGGCGAGACTCGACCACCTCGCCGGCGGTGCCGCCGATCATCACCTGGTCGATCGGCTGCGGCTGCGCATAGCTCTTGCCGGCGTTCATCCGGCCACGCATGTACGGGTCGAGCGACAGGTAGTGGTGGCGCACCAGCACCTGGTTGTCGGCGAGCGCCGGCACCGGCTTCGATTCGAGACGGAAGTTGGCGGCCGTGGCCTCCCCGTCGGGGCGCGACGCAAGAACGATCTGCTGGTTGCTGGCGGTCATGGTGTGTCTCCTGAACGAGGGGTCAGTCGGAGGCGTTCGAGCGGAGGATCTTGCGTCCCCCTGCCGGAAGCCCTTGCAGGTACTTGAAGGTGCCGCTCGCGCTCGCGAGCAGTTCGCCGTTCGCATCGACCACCGTGCCTTCGCAGAACGCGAGCGATGCGGTCGCGTGCAGCAGCCTGCCGCGCGCGACGATGCGGCCGAGGCCGGGACGCATGAAGCTGGTCTTCATCTCGATCGTCACGACGCCGGTGCCGCCCGGCTGCCCACCCGGCTTGATCGAGCTGCTGCGCGCGGCATGCGCCATCGCGACGTCGAGCAGCGTCATCGTGACACCGCCGTGCGCGACGCTCCACGAATTGCACAGCTCGTCGCGCAGCGTCAGGCCGATCTCGGCCTCGCCGTTCTCGAACTTCAGCAGCTCGAAACCCAGTTGGTCGACGAAGGGAATGTGGACCGGAAATTCCATCGTGTTCAGTGCCCGCGTCTCAATGACCATGGACCGCGCTGACGCCGCCATCCACCGCGAGGATCTGGCCGGTGATGTGCTTGCCGGCGGCCGACGCGAACAGCAGCGCGGCACCCTTCAGGTCGTCGTCGTCGCCGATGCGGCCGAGCGGCGCGCCGCTGGCCAGCGCGTCGGCACCCACCTTCGCGATCGTGCCGGCCGTCATCTTGCTCGGGAACATGCCGGGGGCCAACGCGTTCACCGTGATGCCGTGGCGGCCCCATTCGGCCGCCAGCGTGCGGGTGAAGTTGACGACCGCGCCCTTGCTGGTGCCGTACGCGATGTACTTCATCGTCGACGGCGAGCCCGACAACCCGGCGATCGACGCGACGTTGATGATGCGCCCCGACCGGCGCGGGATCATGCTCAGCCGGCCGACCGCCTGGCTCATCAGGAAGATGCTGCGGATGTTCAGGTTCATCACCTTGTCCCAGGCCTCCAGCGGGTAATCCTCGGCCGGCGCGCCCCAGGTCGCACCGGCGTTGTTGACGAGGATGTCGACGCGCCCGAGCCGCTGCATCGCCTCGTCGGCCACGCGCTGGATCTCGTCCGGCTGGCTCGCATCGGCCGCCACCCAGCGGGTGTCGATGCCGCGCGCCTGCAGGTGGGCGGCGGCCTCTTCCAGGTCGGCGGCCTTGCGCGAGGTCAGCAGGATCTTCGCACCGGCCTCGCCCAGCGATTCGGCGATCTGCAGCCCGAGCCCGCGCGAGCCGCCGGTCACCAGCGCGGTCTTGCCTTCGAGGCTCAGGAGGGTCTGGATCGGTGTGCTCATGGGTTCGATCTCCTAGTCGTTGTGCCGGTTGAGGGACCTGAAGAACGCGTCGCTGTTCGTCTCGCGCCCGAGGAAGTTGCGCATCAGCTGCGCCGGCGCCACCTGCGCGCCCTGCGACAGCACCTGCTCGCGGTAGCGCATGCCGACCTCGCTGCTGAGCTTGTCGGCGGCGAACGCGGTGCGCAGGTCCTCGGCCAGCACCAGGCTCCACAGGTAGCCGTAGTAGCCCGAGGCATAGCCGGTCGCGATGTGCGAGAAGCCGGCGGGGAACAGGCTGCCCTTCACATGGCCGAGCGGCGTCGCGCCTTCCATGCGCTGCCAGGTGGCCAGCGGCTCGGGCGCATCCTTCGCGTACAGCGCCAGGTCGTAGCTCGCGTACAGGTGCTGGCGCGCCACCGCGATGCCCTTCGCGAAATCGCGCGCCTTCGAGGCCCGCGCCACCAAGTCGTCCGGGATCGGCTTGCAGCCCGGGCAGACCTCCTTGAACAGCGCCAGCACGCGCGCGTCGTAGACCCAGTCTTCCAGCATCTGCGACGGCGCCTCGACGAAATCGAGCTGCACGTTGGTGCCGCCCTGCGTCGCGTAGCGGGTGTTCGACAGCAGCCCGTGCATCGCATGGCCGAACTCGTGCAGCAGCGTCTCCAGCTCGTCGATGTTCAGGCCCTTGCGGTTGAAGTTGACGACCAGGCCGGCGGCCGGCGTGCGGTGGGCGAGCGTCGACGGGTTGCGGAAGCTCCAGACCGCCGCATGGTTGTACTTGCCTTCGCGCGGGTACAGGTCGACGAAGAACGTGCCGAGCACTTTCTTGCTGGCGACGTCGCGCACCTCGAACGACTGCGCGTCCGGGTGCCACAGCGCCTGCTGCAGCGGCTCGAACTGCACGCCGAACAACTGGCCGGCGACGCGGAACACGAAGTCGAGGCTGGCCTGCGGCGGGAAGTAGGTGCGGAACTCCTCGGTGTCGAGCTGGAAGCGGTTGCGGCGCTCGCTCAGCGTGTAGTAGGTGAGGTCCCAGCGGTTCACGGCGGTGGTGGCTACCGGCTGCTGCAGGTCGCGCGCCTTGGCCTCGCGCAGCAGGCCGAGGTCGGCCACCTCGCGCTGCGAGACGGCGTCCTTCACGGTGCCGAGGAAGGCCTGCACCGCCGCGGCGTTGCCGGCCATGCGTCGGCGCATCGCGAAATCGGCATACGACGGCAGGCCGAACAGCTGCGCATACGCGCGGCGCAACTGGCCGAGCTGCTGCAGCGTCTTCAGGTTGGCCGCGCCGCCGAGGTTCTGGAAGGCACGCCACATGCGCTCGCGGGTCTCGCCACGCCGGGCGTTCTCGATGATCGCGTCGTAGCTGGGGTAGTCGAGCCCGAACAGGTAGCGGCCCTGGGCATCGCGCTGGCGGTCTTTCAGCGCCTCGGGCGGCACGCCGTCGAGTTCGTCGGCCGCGAACGCGACGCGCGTCCTGTCGTCGCGGATGCGGCGGTCGAAGCGCTGGCCGAGCCGGGTGATCTCGGTGCTGAGCTTCTTGGCCTGCGCCTGCCTGGCGGGCGTCAGCGCGACGCCGGCGTCCTCGAACGCATCGAGCGTGTCGCGCAGCAGCCGGGCGTCGATGTCGTCGGCCGGCGTCACCTGCTTCAGCAGCGCATAGAGCTTCGGGTTCTGCAGGAAGCCGTTGCGGAAGTCCTGGTAAGCGAGGTCGCAGGCATCGGCCGCGTCGCGCACCGCCTTGTCGGGATGCACCGCGTTCAGCAGCGACAGCGGCCCGACCACGTCTTCATAGCGCCGGTTCATGCCGTCGAGCTCGACCAGCAGCCCGGTGCCGGTGCTCGCCGGCAGGGCCTGCAGCCGCTTCTCGTCGGCACGGGCGCCGGCGATCAGCGCCTTGCAGGCGGCATCGGCCTGCGCCGCGTTGCGGTAGTTCGGGAACACGTACGACGGCGTGGCCGGCTGGGCGCTGGCGACGCCGGCCGACAGCGCGAGGGCGAGGGCAAGCAGCGGCCGGATCATGGCGAACCCTTCATGCGCGAGCGCACGTAGATCAGCACGACGCCGCAGGCGGCGACGAGGCCGCCGGCCAGCGAGATGCCCCAGCCCAGCGGCTCCAGGTAGCGTTGCACCGCGAGCCCCAGCGCGACGCCCAGCAGGCCGCCGTAGATCAGCACCCAGACGAGGGTTTCGATCGTCGAAGTCTTCATCGGAATCTGGCCCGGTGTCAGAACCAGGCGTCGTTCATGGAACGGCAAGTATCGTCGCGCGACTCGACCACGTTCAACCAGGCGGGCACCTTGGGCAGTTCGTAGCGGAAGAAGAAGCGGGCGGCGGCGAGCTTGCCGTGCAGCAGCGCGTCCCCGCCCTGCTCCCGCCCGGGCTGTTCCAGCCGCTGCTGCGCGCAGATCGCCACGTCGAGCCACACCCACGCCAGCACGGTGTGCCCGAAGGCCTGCAGGTAGGGCGTCGCATTCGCGAGCGCCTCTTCCGGCACGCCGGTGGCCCAGGCCGCCTTGGTGGCATTGCCCAGCGCCTTCAGCGCGCCGGCGAGTGCATTGGCGTGCCCGGCCAGCGCGGGCAGCATCAACGCGCGCTGCAGCGTCGCATTGACCTTGGTGGCCAGCAGCATCAGGCCCTTGCCGCCGTCCATCACGACCTTGCGGCCGAGCAGGTCCAGCGCCTGGATGCCATGCGTGCCTTCGTGGATCATGTTCAGGCGGTTGTCGCGCCAGTACTGCTCGACCGGGTAGTCGCGGGTGTAGCCGTAGCCGCCGAGCACCTGGATCGCGAGGCTGTTGGCCTCCAGGCACCATTCGCTCGGCCAGCTCTTTGCAATGGGCGTCAGCATCTCCAGCAGCAGCGCGGCTTCGGCCGCGGCCTCGGGCGGCGCGGTGTGCTGTTCGTCGACGAGGCGGGCGCAGTACAGCTCCAGCGCGAGCGCGCCTTCGCAGTAGCTCTTCTGCGCCAGCAGCATGCGTTTCACATCGGCGTGCTGGATGATGGGCACCTGCGGCCGGGTCGCATCCTTGCCGCCCGGCCCGATCGGCCGGCCCTGGGGGCGACCGCGCGCGTAGTCCAGGCTCGTCTCGTAGCCGGCATAGCCGAGCATCGTCGCGCCGAGCCCGACGCCGATGCGCGCCTCGTTCATCATGTGGAACATGCAGCGCAGCCCCTCGCCGGGCCGCCCGACGAGGTAGCCGATGGCACCGCTGCCGCCGCGCACCGGGAACCGGCCTTCGCCGAAGTTCAGCAGCGTGTTCGGGATGCCGCGGTAGCCGAGCTTGTGGTTGAGCCCGGCGAGCGCGACATCGTTGCGTTCGCCGGTCAGGCGCCCGTCGGCATCGACCATCTTCTTCGGCACGACGAACAGCGAGATGCCGCGCGTGCCGGGCACCAGCGCGCCGTCGGGCCCGGGGATCTTCGCGAGCACCAGGTGCACGATGTTCTCGGCCAGCTCGTGCTCGCCGTTCGAGATCCACATCTTGTTGCCGCGCAGCCGGTAGCGGGGACCGAGCGGGTCGCTGGCAGCGTCGGGACCGTCGGGCGTGGCGCGGGTGACGATGTCCGACAGGCTCGACCCGGCCTGCGGTTCGCTGAGGCACATGGTGCCGAAGAAGCGCCCGGAGAATTCGTTCTTCGCGAACACCTCTTTCTGCAGCGGCGTGCCGTGCGCCATCAGCAGGTTCGCATTGCCGCTGGTCAGCATGCCGCCGCCGCCCATGCCGATGCCGCCCTTCGCGAAGAAGGCGTTGGCGGCCATCTCGATCACGCAGGGCAGCTGCATACCGCCGATCTCGTAGTCCTGCGCGGCGGCGAGCATGCCCGACTCGACGTAGGCGCGCGAAGCCTCGTGCGTGGCCTGCGGCTGGATCACCCGCTCGCCATCGAAGCGCGGCTCTTCGGTGTCGGTGATCCGGTTGAACGGCGCGAACTTCTCGCGGGCGATGCGTTCGCAGGTGTCCAGCACCGCATCGAAGGTGTCGCGCGAGTGGTCGGCGAAGCGGCTGCGGTGCTTCAGCGTGTCGACCTGGAGCCAGTCGTGGAGGAAGAAGTCGAGCGTGGGGCGCATGCGTTGTCTCTCGTAGCCCGGATGCCCATCCGGGGTGGGGCCGCGCCGGACGGGCATCCGGGCGACGACGTCACAACACCTCGAAGACGCCGGCAGCGCCCATCCCACCGCCGATGCACATCGTCACGCACACCCGTTTCGCCCCACGCCGCTTGCCTTCGATCAGCGCATGTCCGGTCAAGCGCTGGCCACTGACCCCATACGGATGCCCGACCGCAATCGCCCCGCCGTTGACGTTCAACCGGTCCATCGGAATCCCCAGCGTGTCGGCGCAGTACAGCACCTGCACCGCGAACGCCTCGTTCAGTTCCCACAGGTCGATGTCCTGCACCGTGAGCCCGAGCCGCTTCAGCACCTTCGGCACCGCGAACACCGGGCCGATGCCCATCTCGTCGGGCTCGCAGCCCGCCACCGCGAAGCCCAGGAAGCGGCCCAGCGGCTTCAGCCCGCGCTGCTGCGCCAGCGCCTCGCTCATCACGACGCAGGCGCCCGCGCCATCGCTGAACTGGCTCGCATTGCCCGCGGCGATCAGCCCGCCCGGCAGCGCCGGCTTGATGCCCGAGATGCCTTCGACCGTCGTGCCGTAGCGCAGGCCTTCGTCGACGCTGATCGTGACCTCCTTGCTGCGCAGCCCCATCACCGGATCGGCCACACCGGCGATCACCGTCATCGGCACGATCTCGTCCTTGAACCTGCCGGCATCCTGCGCCGCACAGGCCTTCTGCTGGCTCGCCGCGCCGTAGGCGTCCATGCGGTCGCGGCCGATCTTGTAGCGCTTGGCCACCTGCTCGGCCGTCTGCAGCATGCTCCAGTAGATCTCCGGCTTGTGCTCGCGCAGCCAGGGATCGACGATCATGTGCTTGTTGGCCTCGTTCTGCACGCACGAGATGCTCTCGACGCCGCCGGCCACGTACACGTCGCCCTCGCCGGCCACGATGCGCTGCGCGGCCATCGCGATCGTCTGCAGCCCGCTCGAGCAGAAGCGGTTCACGGTCACGCCGCTCGTCGTCACCGGCAGGCCGGCGCGCAGCGCGACCTGGCGCGCGATGTTGCTGCCGGTCGCGCCTTCGGGCGTCGCGCAGCCCATGATCACGTCGTCGACCTCGGCGGCATCGATGCCGGCGCGCTCGACCGCGGCCTTCACCGCGTGCCCGCCCAGCGTCGCGCCGTGCGTCATGTTGAAGGCGCCCTTCCAGCTCTTGGCCAGCGGCGTGCGGGCGGTGGAAACGATCACTGCAGTGGTCATGATGGTGTGTCCCGTTTCGTCTTCAGGAGAAAGTCCTGCCTTCGGCGGCCAGGCGTGCCAGCAGCGGCGCCGGTTGCCAGAACGCGGCGTCGTCGTGCGGGTTCTTCGCGAAGCGGTTCATCGCCGCGACCACGTTGAACAGGCCCACGGTGTCGGCATAGCACATCGGCCCGCCGCGGTGCAGCGGGAAGCCGTAGCCGGTCAGGTACACCATGTCGATGTCGCTCGCGCGCAGCGCAATGCCCTCTTCGACGATCTTCGCCCCCTCGTTGACCAGCGCGTAGACCAGCCGGTGCACGATCTCGTCGTCGCCGATCTTGCGCGGCACGATGCCCAGCTCGGCACGGTGCTTCTCGATCATGCCGTCGACCAGCGCGCTCGGGATCGCGTCGCGCTTGCCCGGCAGGTAGTCGTACCAGCCGGCGCCGGTCTTCTGGCCGAAGCGGCCCATCTCGCACAGCAGGTCGGCCGTCTTGCTGTAGCGCAGGTCCGGCTTCTCCAGGTAGCGGCGCTTGCGGATGTACCAACCCACATCGTTGCCGGCCAGGTCGCCCATGCGGAACGGGCCCATCGCGAAGCCGAACTTCTCGACCGCCTTGTCGACCTGCTGCGGCGTGCAGCCTTCTTCCAGCAGGAAGCCGGCCTGGCGCGAGTACTGCTCGATCATGCGGTTGCCGATGAAGCCGTCGCACACGCCCGACACCACGCAGGTCTTCCTGATCTTCTTGCCGAGCGCCATCACGGTGGCCAGCACATCCTTCGCGGTCTTCTCGCCGCGCACCACCTCGAGCAGCTTCATCACGTTGGCCGGGCTGAAGAAGTGCGTGCCGATCACGTCCTGCGGGCGCTTCGTGAAGGCCGCGATCCTGTTCACGTCGAGCGTCGAGGTGTTGCTCGCGAGGATCGCGCCGGGCTTCATCACCTCGTCGAGCGTCTTGAAGACCTGCTCCTTCACGCCGATGTCCTCGAACACCGCCTCGATCACCATGTCGGCGTCCTTCAGGTCGGCATAGTTCAGCGTGGTGCTCAGCAAGGCCATCCGCGCATCGAGCTTGTCCTGCTTCAGCTTGCCCTTCTTGACCTGCGCGTCGTAGTTCTTGCGGATGATCGCGACGCCCTTGTCCAGCGCTTCCTGCTTCATCTCGAGGATGACCACCGGGATGCCGGCGTTCAGGAAGTTCATCGCGATGCCGCCGCCCATCGTGCCGGCGCCGATCACCGCGAGCTTCTTCACGTCGCGCACCGGCGTGTCGGCTGGCACGTCGGGGATCTTGCTGGTGGCGCGCTCGGCGACGAAGGCATGGCGCAGCGCGCGGCTTTCGGGCGTCATCATCAGCGCGATGAAGGCCTCGCGCTCCTGCTTCATGCCGTCGTCGAACTTCTTGTAGACCGAGGCCGCGACCGTCTCGACGCATTGCAGCGGCGCCGGGAAATTCTTCGACATCGCGCCCACCGTGTTGCGGGCGAACTGGAAGAAGGCGTCGGGGTTCGCGTGCTCGGCCTTCAGGTGGCGCACCAGCGGCAAGGGTCGCTTGTCGGCAACCTCGGTCGCGAACGCGCAGGCACCGGCCAGCAGGTCGCCATCGATCATCTTGTCGAACAGCTTCTGGCCGGGCGCCATCGCGAGCAGCTCGCTCTTGACCGGCTCGCCGCTGACGATCATGTTCAACGCGTTCTCGACGCCGATCACGCGCGACAGCCGCTGCGTGCCGCCGGCGCCGGGCACCAGGCCCAGCTTCACCTCGGGCAGCGCGACCTGCGTGCCCGGTGCCGCGACGCGGTAGTGACAACCCAGCGACAGCTCGAGACCGCCGCCCATGCACACCGTGTGGATCGCCGCGACGACCGGCTTGCTGCAGGCCTCGACCGCCAGGATCACGCTGAGCAGGTTCGGCTCCTGCAGCGCCTTCGGCGAGCCGAACTCGCGGATGTCCGCGCCGCCCGAGAAGGCCTTGCCGGCGCCGGTGATCACGATCGCCCTGACCTGGGCGTCGGCCTGGGCCCGGTCGAGCCCGTCGGTGATGCCCTTGCGGGTGTCGTAGCCGAGGCCGTTGACCGGCGGGTTGTCCAGCGTGATCACGGCAACCGGGCCGCGAAGTTCGTAGGTGGCGCTCATGCGGTGTTCTCCGGGTGGAATAGAACGATCGTTCGATTCTAGGAATGGTTTGGCGAATCGTCGTGTCTCGTCAGTGACATCCGACGAATCGCCTGCGAAGCAAAGCGTCCATCAAGCAACTCCCGCGGAACCGGCTTTGCCGGGCCGCTGGGAGGCGCCCCTTCGGGGCAGGAGCGAAGCGACTGGGGGGCCAATCACACCTCCAGCCACTCCTTGCGAATATAGGCGTTGCCTCGCAGGTCGGTCGGCGTGCCCTCGAACACGATGCGGCCATGGCCCATCACATAGCATCGCTGCGAAATATCCAGCGCGATGGTCAGCTTCTGCTCGACCAGCAGCACCGACACGCCGCGCCGCTTCAGCTCGTTCAGGTACTGCGCGACCTGCTCGACGATCTTCGGCGCCAGGCCTTCGGTCGGCTCGTCGATCATGATCAGGTCCGGGTCGCCCATCAGTGTGCGGCACAGCGTCAGCATCTGCTGCTCGCCGCCCGACAGCACGCCGGCCTCGGTGTGCTGCCGCTCCTTCAGCCGCGGGAACATCGCGTACATGTCGTCGAAGGACCAGCGCGGCGTCGGCCGGCCGCGCTTCTCGCCGAGCAGCAGGTTCTGGTGCACCGTCAGCTTCGGGAAGATGTCGCGGTTCTCCGGCACGTAGCCGATGCCCTGGTGCGCGATCTCGAAGGCCTTCAGCCCGAGCAGCTCGCGCTCGCGAAAGCGCACCGAGCCCTTGCCGTCGACCAGGCCCATGATCGCCTTCACCGTGGTCGAGCGCCCCGAGCCGTTGCGCCCGAGCAGGCTGACGATCTCGCCCGGCTTCACGTCCAGCGTCACGCCGTGAAGCACATGGCTCTTGCCGTAGAACGCATGCAGGTTGTCGAGCTTCAGCATCGCGTCAGGCTCCGTGCGCCTTGTCGTGTGACGCCAGGACCGAGCCCAGGTACGCCTCCTGCACCTTCGCATTCGCGCGCACCGCCTCCGGCACGTCGAACGCGATCACCTCGCCATACACCAGCACCGCGATCTTGTCGGCCAGGCCGAACACCACGCCCATGTCGTGCTCCACCGTCAGCAGCGTCTTGCCCACCGTCACCTCGCGGATCAGCTGGATGAAGCGGGTCGTCTCGCTCTTGCTCATGCCGGCGGTCGGCTCGTCGAGCAGCACCACGCTGGCGCCGCCGGCGATCGTGATGCCGATCTCCAGCGCGCGCTGCTCGGCATAGGTCAGGTTCATCGCCAGCACGTCGCGCTTCCGGTCGAGCTTGATCATGCGCAGCACCTCGTCGGCCCGGTCGTTCGCGTCGCGCAGGTCGGCCAGGAACTTCCAGAAGGCGTAGCGATAGCCCATGGACCATAGCACCGCGCAGCGGATGTTCTCGAACACCGACAGCCGCACGAACAGGTTCGACACCTGGAAGCTGCGCGCCAGGCCCATCCGGTTGATCTCGTAGGGCTTGCGGCCGGCGATCGACGCGCCGTTCAGCCGGATGTCGCCGGTGCTGACGCCGAAGCGCCCGCTGATCAGGTTGAACAGCGTCGACTTGCCGGCACCGTTCGGGCCGATGATCGCGATGCGCTCGCCCGGCTTCGCTTGCAGCGACGCGCCGCGGATGATCTCGGTCTTGCCGAAGCTCTTGCGGACGTCGTTGAGTTCCAGTGCGTAGGGGCTCGCGCTCACAGGGCTTCCCTCCGCCTGATCTCTTTCTCGATCTCCTGCTGCGTCTCGTCCCACTGCCGCTTGAACTCGCGCCGCGCGACCTCGAACATCGCGATGCCGATCGCCATCACGAACAGCGCGCCGAACCAGCTGTCCAGGCCCTGCACGTTCAGCGTGCCGCCCATGAACTTCACCGTCGGGCCGAGCGCCGAATTGAGCTGCAGGTGGTAGATCATCTCGACGATCGCCGCCGCGCCGGCCAGCGCCACCGCGCCGGTGCCGCCCAGCGCCAGGTACGACGACGCGAGCCGGCGCAGCTTGCCGAAGCCGGCCACGCGCAGGTTCATCATGATCAGGCTCGAGATGCCGCCGGGCGCGAACATCACCATGAACATGAACACCAGCCCGAGGTAGATCTGCCAGGCCTTCGTGATCTCGGAGAACATCACGAACGCGAGCACCAGCAGCACCGCGCCGATGATCGGCCCGAAGAAGAAGAACGCGCCGCCGAGGAAGGTGAACAGCAGGTAGCTGCCGGAGCGGAAACCGCCGACCGAATCGGCGGTGACGATCTCGAAGTTCAACGCGGTCAGCCCGCCGCCGATGCCGGCGAAGAAGCCGGCGATGATGAACGCCAGGTAGCGCACCACCTGCGTGTTGTAGCCGACGAACTCGACGCGCTCCGGGTTGTCGCGCACCGCGTTCAGCATGCGGCCGAACGGCGTGCGCGTCAGCGCGTACAGCGCCGCGGTGCAGACGAAGCAGTAGACCGCGATCAGGTAGTAGACCTGCACCTGCGGCCCGAAGCTGATGCCCAGCACCGCCTTGCCGGCCACGCGGTTCGAGCTGACGCCGCCTTCGCCGCCGAAGAACTCGGGGAACATCAGCGCCATCGCCGCGACCAGCTCGCCGACGCCGAGCGTGATCATCGCGAAGGTGTTGGCCGATTTCTTCGTCGTGACCCAGCCGAGCAGCGCCGCGACGCCCGCGCCGGCGGCCCCGCCGACCAGCGGCACCAGGCTCATCGGCAGCGGCAGCCGCCCGGCCCCGATCAGGTTCATCGCATGGATCGCGAAGAACGCGCCCAGCCCGACGTATACCGCATGCCCGAAGCTCAGCATGCCGCCCTGGCCGAGCAGCAGGTTGTAGCTGAGGCAGATGATGATCATGTAGCCCATCTGCGACAGCATCGTCATCGCGAGGCCGCTGGTGAACAGCATCGGCGCGGCGACCAGCAGCAGCGCGAACACGCCCCAGATCACCCAGCGGCCGACGTTCAGCGGCCGGAAATGGAGGCGCTGGCCGCCCGCTGCCCGACCGGAAGACGGTGCTGGAACGGGGGCTTGCACGGCGGATTTCAGCACGGCACTCATCCTTCGCGCGTCCCCATCAGGCCCTTCGGGCGGAAGATCAGCATCAGCACCAGCAGCAGGTACGGCAGGATCGGCGCCACCTGCGAGATCTTCAGCTTCAGCAGCGGGTAGCCGAAGCTCTCGGGCGTGATCGCGACGCCGGCCCATTGCAGCGCGCCGAGCGCCGACTGGTCGAGCGCCACCGCGAAGGTCTGGATCAGCCCGATCAGCAGCGATGCGACGAACGCGCCGGCCAGCGAGCCCATGCCGCCGACCACCACGACGACGAAGATGATCGGCCCGACCGCGCCCGCCATCGTCGGCTCGGTGACGTAGGCGTTGCCGCCGATCACGCCGGCCAGGCCGGCCAGCGCCGCGCCGCCGCCGAACACCCCCATGAACACCAGCGGCACGTTGTGGCCGAGCGATTCGACCATCTCCGGATGGGTCAGCGCGCCCTGGATCACCAGCCCGATGCGGGTGCGCGACAGCAGCAGCCACACCGACACCAGCATCAGCAGCGCGACGAGCATCATGAACGCGCGGTACATCGGGAACTGCGTGCCGTACAGCGTGAACAGCGGGCCGTCGAGGATCGCCGGTACCCGGTAGTCGACCGCCGAGCGGCCCCAGGTGAGCTGCACCAGTTCGAGGATCACGAACGACAGCCCGAAGGTGATCAGCAGCTCGGCCACGTGGCCGAAGCGGTGCACCCGGCGCAGGCAGAAGCGCTCGAACAGCGCGCCGACCACGCCAGTCAGCAGCGGTGCGACCACCAGCGACGGCCAGAAGCCGACGAACAACGTCGTCGTGTACGCGAAATAGGCGCCCAGCATGTAGAAGCTCGCATGGGCGAAATTGAGCACGCCCATCATGCTGAAGATCAGCGTGAGGCCGGAACTCAGCATGAACAGCAGCAGGCCGTAGCTGATGCCGTTCAGCAGCGAGGTGGTGAAGAACTCCATGGATGCGTCAATGAAAATCCCGCGTGACCCTGATGGGCTGTCGCGGGATTGTCAGCGGAGAGAGCTCAGCCGGCGCCGAGCCGCCTCAAGGCGGCTGAGCGCGCCCTCGGGGGGCAGGAGCGCAGCGACGTTGGGGCTGTCATGCTCCGGGACGCTTCATCTGGCACGACGTCGGCGTGCTCGACACGTAGGGCTCGTAGAACTTGTCCGGCGCGAAGGTGTAGCCGGTGCCCTCGACGTTGTACTTGTTCTTCGCGTCGACCTTGCGCCAGGTGCTCAGGTACAGGCCCTGCTGCATCTGGTGGTCGGACGCGCGCATCGTGATGTCGCCGCTGAAGCCCTTCACCGTCAGGCCTTCCATCGCAGCCGCCACCTTCACCGGGTCGGTGCTCCTGGCCTTGGCCATCGCGGCCGGCAGCATCGTGAAGATGTTGTAGATGTCGGTGGTGAAGAAGTCTTCCTTGAACTTCTTGTTGAACTCGTCGCCGACGTTGGCGATGTCGCCCGGAATGTTGTGGTGGGAGTACGCGATCATCTTGACCTTGCCCTCGCCGGCCGCGCCGATCGCGGTCGGCGTGCCGATCACGGCGGCGTAGTAGGTGTAGAAGGTGACGTCCAGCCCGGCGTCCTTCGCGGCCTTGATCAGCAGCGTCAGGTCCTGGCTCCAGTTGCCGGTGATCACCGTGTCGGCGCCGCTCTGCTTGATCTTCGCGACGTAGGGCGAGAAGTCCTTCACCTGGCCGAGCGGCGTCAGGTCGTCGCCGACGATCTGGATGTCGGGGCGCTTGCGGGCCAGCGTCTCCTTCGCGAACTTCGAGACCTGCTGGCCGTGCGAGTAGTTCTGGTTGATCAGGTAGACCTTCTTGATGGACGGCTGGTCCTTCATGTAGGTCGTCATCGCCTCCATCTTCATCGAGGTGTCGGCGTCGAAGCGGAAGTGCCAGTAGTTGCACTTGCTGTTGGTCAGGTCCGGGTCGACCGCGGAGTGGTTCAGGAACACGATCTCCTTGCCCGGGTTGCGCTCGTTGTGCTTGGACACCGCATCGATGATGGCCGCCGCCGCGCCCGAGCCGTTGCCCTGCGTCACGTAGCGGAAGCCCTGGTCGATCGCCGCCTTCAGCACGTTCAGGCTCTCCTGCGGCGAGGCCTTGTTGTCGAAGCCGACCACCTCGTAGGTGACGCCGGCCGGGTTCTTCTTGCCGCTGATGCGCTCGGCCATGAACTGGAAGCTCTTCAGCTGGTTCGCCCCCAGGCTCGCGAACGGGCCGGACAGCGGGTCGATCCACGCGATCTTCACCGTCTCGCCGGCTTGCGCGAAGGCGATTCCGGCATGCAGCGAGAAGGCGGCAGCCACTGACAGACCGAACAGCTTCCGGGTGAATTCCATGGGAACCTCGCGAGTTGATTGCGACAACGGCGAACGGTAATGGAAGCGGGTAGGCGACTGTTTGAGGGACTACCCGACAAGCGCTGTCGCGCGTGGGACAGAACCCGGATGGGCGTCCGGGTGCGGCCTCACGCGCTCGGCAGCTTGTGATCCTTGAACCGCTCCCGCAGCTTCAGCTTCAGCATCTTGCCGGTCGCCGTGTGCGGGATCTCGTCGACGAAGGCCACGTCGTCCGGGATCTGCCATTTCGCGATGCGGCCCTCGAACCAGCCGAGCATCTCCTTCGGCTCCAGCGCCGCGCCCGGCTTGCGCACCACCACCAGCAGCGGCCGCTCGTCCCATTTCGGGTGCGCACAGGCGATGACGGCCGCCTCGTGCACACCGGGGTGGCCCATCGCGATGTTCTCCAGCTCGATCGAGCTGATCCATTCGCCGCCGGACTTGATGACGTCCTTGCTGCGGTCGGTGATCTGCATGAAGCCGTCAGGGTTGATCGTCGCGACGTCGCCGGTCGGGAACCAAGACACGCCATCGACCTCGACCAGCGGCGACCCGCTGCGTCCGAAATAGCTGTCGATGACCCACGGCCCGCGCACCACCAGGTTGCCGGACGAGACGCCGTCCCACGGCAGCGGGCGCTCGTCGTCGCCGAGGATCTGCATGTCGACGCCATAGATCACGCGGCCCTGGGTTTCAAGCAGCTTGTGGCGCTGCGCGTCGTCCAGCCCCGCATGCTTGGCCTTCAGCTTCGCCAGCGTGCCGAGCGGCGACATCTCGGTCATGCCCCAGGCGTGGATCACCTCGACCCCGTGCTCGTCCTCCAGCGTCCGCATCATCGACGGCGGACAGGCCGAGCCGCCGATCACCGTGCGACGGAAGCTGCTGAACTTCAGGCCGTTCTGCCGGACGTGGTTCAGCAGCCCGAGCCAGACGGTCGGCACGCCGGCGCTGAAGGTGACCTGCTCGGCCTCGAACAGCTCGTACAGCGACTTGCCGTCCAGGTGCGGCCCCGGCAGCACCAGCTTCGCGCCGACCAGCGCGCCGGCATACGGCAGCCCCCAGGCGTTGACGTGGAACATCGGCACCACCGGCAGGATCACGTCGGCGGACGAGCATCCCATCGCATCCGGCAGCGCCGCCCCCATCGCGTGCAGCAGCGTCGAGCGGTGGCTGTAGACCGCCCCCTTCGGGTCGCCGGTGGTGCCGGAGGTGTAGCAGATGCTGGACGCGGTGTTCTCGTCGAACTGCGGCCAGGCAAAAGCGCCGTCTTCAGCCTCGACCAGCTCGTCGTAGCAGGCCAGGTTCGGTACGGGGCTGGCCGCCGGCATGTGCGCGCGGTCGGTCATCAGCACGAAGTGCTTCACCTGCGGCAGCTGCGGCGCGAGCTTCTCGACCAGCGGCAGGAAGTTCAGGTCGAAGCACAGCACCCGGTCCTGCGCGTCGTTGGCGATCCATGCGATCTGCTCCGGGAACAGCCGCGGGTTGATCGTGTGGCAGACCAGCTCCGAACCCGAGCTGCCGTAGTAGATCTCCAGGTGGCGGTAGCCGTTCCAGGCCAGCGTCGCGACGCGGTCGCCGCGCTCGCAGCCGAGCCGCGCCAGCGCCTGGGCCAGCTGGCGCGAGCGCCGCTCCAGCGCCTGCCAGGTGGTGCGGTGGATGTCGCCCTCGCAGCGCTTCGAGACGATCTCGGTGTCCGCCGCATGCCGCGCGGCATGCACGATCAGCGAAGAGATCAGCAACGGCATCTGCATCATCTGGCCCATCAGGCGTGACATCGACTTCTCCCGGTGAAAACGTGGTCAGGTGTCGAAATGATAGGAAAGCGACCTGCCGGCCCGGTGGCTGTTTACCCTAGGCGGCGACCTCCGCCGCGCCTGCCACCGTCCGGCGTCCCTGCCCGCGCCGACAGTCATCTACTAGAACTCTAGTTGACAACGTGCCGCGACGGCCTAAGATCTACTACAACTCTAGTAGGTCAACGCATGGACATCTCGCTCACCAACCGCGAAGCCGACATCATGCAGGTGCTGTGGGACCACGGCCCCTGCATCGTCGCCGAGGTGCGCGGCCACCTGCGCGACGAGCTCGCCTACACCACCGTGCTGACGCTGCTGCGCACGCTCGAGGCCAAGGGCTACGTGCGCCACACCGAAGAAGGCCGCGGCCACCGCTACGCCGCGAAGGTCAAGCAGCAGGCGGCCCGCAAGAGCGCGCTGAAGCACCTCACCGAGAAGCTGTTCCAGGGCTCCGCGGAGATCCTGTTCACGCACCTGGTGTCGGACCAGAAGCTGACCGCCGACCAGATCCGCCGCATGCGCGCGCTGCTCGCCGAGAAGGCGGACGACGGGGAGAAGCCGCAATGATCCCGTGGATGGCCTACGTGCTAGTCGTCACGCTGGTGCTCAGCGGCGCAGCGCTCAGCGCCGAACGGGCGCTGCGGCTGCGGCGCCGCGCGACGCGCTGGGTCTGGGTCGGCGCGATGCTGGCGTCGCTGCTGCTGCCGACGCTGATCGCGTCGGTGTCGATCCAGATCCCGGACATCGGCGCACCGCACGCGCCGCGCAAGGCCATCGTGCTGCGCGACCTGACCACGCTGCCGCTGCCTGCGCTGTCGCGCGCCGCCGACGCCGCGCCGGCCGCCGGCCCGGCGCTCGACACGCTGGTCCGGCGCGGCTGGCTGCTCGTCTCCGCGACGCTGCTGCTGCTGCTCGCGGCCAGTGCCGCGCAGCTGTTCTGGCGCGAACGCCGCTGGGCCCGCGCGACGCTGGCCGGCGTGCCGGTGTCGGTCGCGCCAGGAGTCGGTCCGGCCGTCGTCGGCCTGCTGCGCCCGCGCATCGTCGTGCCGCCGTGGGTCGTCGCGTCGGCGCCGCCGGCGCAGGCGCTCGTCATCGCGCACGAGCAGTCGCACCTGGCAGCGCGCGACCCGCTGCTGCTGACGGTCGGCGTCGGGCTGCTGGTCTTCATGCCGTGGAACCTGCCGCTGTGGTGGCAGGTGCGACGGCTGCGCCGCGCGATCGAGGTCGATTGCGATGCGCGCGTGCTCGGTGCCGGCCACGACGTGCGGCGCTACGGCGAGGCGCTGATCGAGGTCGGCCAGCGCCAGTCGGCTTTCCTCGGCACCGTCGCCGCGATGTCCGAGTCCCGTTCATTCCTCGAAGAAAGGCTGATGATCATGCTCAAGCAACCTGGCAAATGGTGGAAGCTCTCGGCGACGCTGCTCGGCGGCGCCTCGGTGTGCCTGATGGCGGTGGCCGTCCAGGTCGCGCCGCCGAACACCGGAACCGGCTCCGGCCTCGGCGGCACGGCCCGCGAGGCGGTCGCGCTCGACCCGGCGGTGTTCGACGGCTATGTCGGGCGCTACCGGTTCCCGGGGCAGACCATCTTCACGATCGCCCGCGACGGCCAGCGCATGACGGCCCAGCTGACCGGCCAGGGCGCGGTCGAGATCTACCCGAGCAGCCGCACCGAGTTCTTCGTGAAGGTGGTCGACGCGCAGATCAGCTTCGAGACCGACGCGCAGGGCCGCGCGAAGGCGCTGACGCTGCACCAGAACGGCAAGCACATCCAGGCGCCGCGCATCGACGAGCAGGCCGCGCAGCGCATCGAGGACGCGGTGTCGGTGCACGTCCAGAGCCAGGCGCCCTTCCCCGGCAGCGAAGCCGCGGTGCGCCGCCTGTACGGCAGCCTGCTGAGCGGCCAGCCTCACTACGACGAGATGAGCCCCGACCTCGCGCAGGCGACGCGCGACCAGCTGCCGCAGCTGCTGGCCGGCGCGCGCCAGCTTGGCGCGATCCAGTCGGTGGAGTTCCGCGGCGTCGACCCTGCCGGCATGGACACCTACGACCTGCGGCACGAGCACGGGCGCACCACCTTCCGGATCGCGCTGTCGCCCGACGGCAAGGTGCAGGGTGCGCTGATGCGCCCCGGTCCTTGAGCGGGAGACAACGAAACTGAAACGGGCGGCACCTGGCCGCCGCATACCCACCCCGGCAGGTCGGTTCGTCGCGCTCGTTACACTTTCCGGCCCATGAGCGCCCTTCCGATCCCCGCCTCGATGCCGCCGCTGTTCGGCAACGACTGGACCCACCGCTTCGCCACGCTGGGCAGCGAGTTCTTCACTGAACTGCCGCCGCAGGGCGTGCCTGACCCGCACTGGGTGGCCTGGAGCGCCGACTGCGCGCAGCTGCTCGGCCTGCCGGCCGAGCAGCCGTCCGACCCGCGCTGGCTGGCCGCCCTGAGCGGCAACCTGAGCGAAGCGCCGTTGCGGCCGCTGGCAAGCGTCTACAGCGGCCACCAGTTCGGGGTCTGGGCCGGCCAGCTCGGCGACGGCCGCGCGCTGTGGCTGGGCGAACTGCAGACACCGGGCGGCCCGATGGAGATCCAGCTGAAGGGCGCCGGCCTGACGCCCTATTCCCGCATGGGCGACGGCCGCGCGGTGCTGCGTTCGTCGATCCGCGAGTTCCTGGCCTCCGAGGCGATGCACGCGCTCGGCGTGCCGACGACGCGCGCGCTGAGCATCACCGGCTCGGCGTTGCCGGTGCGGCGCGAAGAGGTCGAGACCGCTGCGGTCGTCACGCGCGTCGCGCCGTCGTTCATCCGCTTCGGCCACTTCGAGCATTTCGCGCACACCGAGCCGAACACCGACGCGCTGCGCCGGCTGGTCGATTTCACGATCGACGTCGGCTACCCCGAATGCCGCGGTGCGGCGCGGCCGGCCGTCGCGCTGCTCGATGCGGTGGCGCGGCGCACCGCGCGGCTGATGGCCGACTGGCAGGCCGTCGGCTTCTGCCACGGCGTGATGAACACCGACAACATGTCGATCCTCGGGCTGACGATCGACTACGGCCCGTACGGCTTCCTCGACGCCTTCGACCCCGGCCACGTCTGCAACCACTCCGACCACCAGGGCCGCTACGCCTATGCGCGCCAGCCGAACGTCGCGTTCTGGAACCTGCATGCGCTGGCGCAGGCGCTGCTGCCGCTGATCGACGACCAGGAAGCCGCGCTCGACGCGCTGGAGCCCTACAAGACCGAATTCGCGGCGACGCTCGACGCGCGCATGGCCGCGAAGCTGGGGCTGGCGACGGTGCAGGACGGCGACCGCGCACTGGCCGAAGGCCTGTTGCAGCGCATGGCGGCCGACCGCGCCGATTTCAGCATCGCCTTCCGCCGGCTGGCCGGCTTCGACAGCCGCGACGGCGCCGCCAGTGGTGTGGCCAACAGCGCGCTGCGCGACCTCTTCATCGACCGCGAGGCCTTCGACGCCTGGGCGCGGAACTATGCGGCGCGGCTGCGCTCCGAAGGCAGCGTCGATGCCGAACGCGCCTTGCGGATGAACCGGGTGAACCCCAAGTACGTGCTTCGCAACCACCTCGCCGACACCGCGATCCGCGCGGCCCGGGGTGGCGATTTCACCGAGGTGCAGCGGCTGCTGAAAGTTCTGTCGGCGCCCTTCGACGAACAGCCGGAGCACGCGGCGTATGCCGATTTCCCGCCCGACTGGGCGCAACACATCGAGGTGTCCTGTTCATCATGAGTGCGAACGACCACGACCACCGCCAGGACGACGGCACGCCCTACACCGTCACGAAGACCGACGCCGAATGGCGCGCCCAGCTGAGCCCGATGCAATACGAGGTGGCTCGCCATGCGGCCACCGAGCGCGCCTTCACCGGCAAGTACTGGGACCATTTCAAGGCCGGCCGCTACGACTGCATCGGCTGCGGCACGCCGCTGTTCGCATCCGACACCAAGTTCGACGCCGGCTGCGGCTGGCCGAGCTACTGGGAGCCGATCAACAGCGAGGTGATCGAGCGCGTGGTCGACCGCAGCCACGGCATGGTGCGCGTCGAGGTGCGCTGCAACAAGTGCGGCTCGCACCTCGGCCACGTCTTCGAGGACGGCCCGGAGCCGACCGGCGAGCGCTTCTGCATCAACTCGGCAGCGATAGACTTCGCCCCCAAGCCGTGACCGCGGCCCCCTGACCGTTGCAACTGCCGACTGCGCCCCTGATGACCCTGCTGCTCGATTTCCTCCCGCTGCTGCTGTTCTTCGGCACCTTCAAGTTCGCCGATTCCAACAAGGACGCCGCCGCAGCCTTCGCGAGCGAGCATTTCGGTTTCCTGGTCTCGGGCGGCAGCGTCGGCCCGAACGAGGCCGCGGTGCTGCTGGCCACGCTGGTGGTGATCGCCGCCACCTTGCTGCAGGTGGTCACGCTGAAGCTGCTGCGCCGCAAGGTGCACACGATGCTGTGGGTCACGCTGGCGCTGGTGGTGGTGCTGGGCGGCGCAACGATCTGGTTCCACAACGCCACCTTCATCATGTGGAAGCCCAGCGTGCTGTACTGGGTGATGGGCCTGGCCTTCTGGTTCAGCCAGAGCGTGCTCGGCAAGAACATCCCGCAGAAGCTGATGGGCGAGCAGCTGGTGCTGTCGCCGGCCATCTGGCAACGCCTGAATTTCGCATGGGTCGCATTCTTCGGCCTGATGGGCTTGTTGAATCTTTACGTGGCTTACAGCTTCACGCAGTCGACCTGGGCCACCTTCAAGGTGTTCGGCGCGACCGGGCTGATGCTGGTCTTCGTGCTCGGCCAGGGCGTCTACCTGAGCCGTCACCTGCCCGACGACGACGACAAGCCCGCGCCGCCGGCCGATCCGATCCAGCAGGCGACCCAGGCGCCGACGCAGGAGCGGGGCTGACCATGGCCGTCAGTTCGCAAGAGATCGAGGCCGCGCTGCGCGACGCGTTGCAACCCGACAGCCTCGCGATCACCGACGACAGCCACCTGCATGCCGGCCATGCCGGCGCGCGCGAAGGCCGGCATTTCAGCGTGCAGGTGGTCAGCGCCCGGTTCAACGATCTGTCACGTCTGAAGCGGCACCGCCTCGTATATGATGCCCTTCGCACCTTGATTCCGCGCGGTATCCACGCCCTGGCCATCGAGGCCCGCGCGCCGGGTGAACGCTGATCCGAAGACATCGCTGATCCAACAACGTCGGTGACCTTCCCCGGTCCCACGGCAGCACCCACCCAACCCGCGCGGTATTCCCCATTCGTCCCCGTTCGCATTCATGCGATTCCCCGTTGAAAGGCCATAAGCCCATGAAGAAGTCGACCCTTGCCCGCCACGCTTCGCTGCTGGTGATCAGTGCTGCCCTGTTCGTGCCGGCGGCGATGGCCCAGAACGTGGCGATCGTCAACGGCAAGCCCGTACCGAAGTCGCGCGTCGAAGCGCTGCTCGCGCAGGCGACGCGCCCCGGCCAGCAAGGCAGCCAGCCGCGCACTGCCGAACTCGAAGCGCAGGTGCGCGATGAAGTCGTGCTGCGCGAGATGTTCATGCAGGAAGCCGAGAAGCGCGGCCTGACCGGCAGCGCCGACTACAAGCAGCAGCTCGAACTGGCGCGCCAGAGCATCCTGATCCGCGAGCTGTTCAACGACTACCAGAAGAAGAACCCGGTGCTCGATGCCGATGTCCAGGCCGAGTACGAGAAGTTCAAGGCGCAGGCGAGCGGCACCGAATACCACGCCCGCCACATCCTGGTCGAAAAGGAAGAAGACGCGAAGGCCCTGATCGCGCAGATCAAGGGCGGCGCGAAGTTCGAAGACCTCGCGAAGAAGAACTCGAAGGACCCGGGATCGGGCGAGAACGGCGGCGACCTCGACTGGGCCAACCCCGGCTCGTACGTGCCCGAGTTCTCGCAGGCGATGATCAAGCTGAAGAAGGGCGAGATGACGCAGGAGCCGGTGAAGACGCAGTTCGGCTACCACATCATCAAGCTGGAAGACACGCGCGACGCGCAGTTCCCGCCGCTCGAAGAAGTGAAGCCGCAGATCCTGCAGCGCCTGGGCCAGCAGAAGCTCGCCAAGTTCCGCGACGAGATCCGCGCGAAGGCGAAGACGGACTACAAGTTCTCGACCGCGAACTGAGTCGGCGGATCGGATGAACAGGGGCGCCTTCGGGCGCCCTTTGTTTTTTGCGCCTAGACGCTGACTCGCCCCGCCTCGATGTGCAACTGCCGATCGCAGCGCGCCGCGATGCCGCGGTCGTGCGTGACCAGCACCAGCGTCGTGCCCGATTCGCGGTTCAGCTCGAACATCAGCTCCATCACCTTCTCGCCGGTCGCGAAATCGAGGCTGCCGGTGGGCTCGTCGGCCAGCAGCACCGCCGGCTTCACGACGAAGGCACGCGCCAGCGCGACGCGCTGCTGCTCGCCGCCCGACAGCACCTTCGGGTAGTGCGACAGCCGCTCGCCGAGGCCCACGCGGCGCAGCATCTCGGTGGCCAGCGCGCGTGCATCGTTGCGGCCCTGCAGCTCGAGCGGCAGCATCACGTTCTCGAGCGCGTTCAGGTTGCCGAGCAGTTGGAAGCTCTGGAACACGAAGCCGAGTTGCGCGGCCCGGACCGCGGCGCGGGCATCCTCGCCGAGCGCGAAAAGATCGTGGCCGGCCAGGCGAACCGTTCCGGTGCTCGGCGTATCCAAGCCCGCGATGATCGACAGCAAGGTGCTCTTGCCCGAGCCGGACGCACCGACGATGGCCGCCGACTGGCGCGCGGCAAGCGCGAAGTCGATCTCGTGGAGAATGGTCAGCACACCGGTCGAGTCCTGCACCTGCTTGGTGACGCGCTCGACGGAAATGATGGATTCGGACATGAATGCTTCTGCAGGTAGACGGCTCACGCGACGCGCGTTGCTGGTTCACTGTACCTTGCTTGCCGCGGCGAGCGCACTGCCGGGGGCTCGTGCGGCCGCACCGCGCCGCGTGCTGGTGCTCGGCGACAGCCTGTCGGCCGAATACGGCCTGCAGCGCGGCGAGGGCTGGGTCGCGCTGCTCGGCGAGCGGCTCGCGCGCGACAAGATCGCCGCCAGCGTCATCAACGCCAGCATCAGCGGCGACACCACCTCCGGCGGCCGCTCGCGCCTGCCGGCACTGCTGAAGCAGCACCAGCCGGGTGTCGTCGTGATCGAACTCGGCGGCAACGATGCGCTGCGCGGCCTGCCGCTCTCGATGACGCGCGACAACCTGCTCGCGATGGTGCGCGCGGCCAAGCAGGCCGGCGCCAAGGTGCTGGTGGTCGGCATGCAGGTGCCGCCGAACTATGGCCGGCAGTACGGCGCCGATTTCGCGGCGCTGTTCGCGCAGGTCGCCAAGACCGAGGACACCGGCCTCGTGCCGTTCCTGCTGAAGGGCGTGGCCGATTCGCCGCAGGCCGACGCGATGTTCCAGCCCGACCGCATCCACCCGATCGCGAAGGCCCATCCGACGATGCTCGACAACGTCTGGGCGGGCCTCAAGCCGCTGCTCGGTTGAACTGCGGCGGACTGCCGCCGCTCGTCAGCGGTTGTTCTCGCGCTCGTTGCGGCGCTCCGGCCGCTCCTGCCGTTCCTGCCGTTCCTGCCGTTCCTGCCGTTCCTGACGCTGCTCGACGCGCGGTTGCTCCTGGCGCGGTTGCACTTGTTGCGGCAGGCGCACCTCGGGCATGCGCTGCGGCTGCGGTTGCGGCGCTTGCGGCTGCAGTTGCGGCGCTTGCGGCTGCGGTTGAGGACGCTGCGGGGCCTGCGGCTGTGCGGGCTGCTGCACCTGCGGGGGGCTCGGACGCTGCACCTGCGGCGCTGCCGGTTGCTGCTGCTGCGGCACCGGGCGCGGCTGCAGCTGCGGCTGGCCGCCCACCGGCGCCGGTCGTTCGAAGCGGTCGCCACGCGGGTTGCCGCGCGACTCGCCGTTCTGGTTCACCGGCATCGGATGGCGGCGGTCCGGCGTGTTCACCGTCGGTGCCGGCGGCTGGGCTGCATTGGCGACCGGCGGGCGGTTGCCATCGGGCCGCTCGGCGTTGTCGGGCACGTCGCGGCCCGGCCGCGGACGCGGCGTCACGCCGGGCTGCTGCGGTTGCTGCGGCTGCTGCACCGCCACCGGCGCCTGCGGCTGCTGCCCCGGCGCGTTGGGCCGTTCGGGACGGCCCCAGCCGCCTTCGCCCCGCCCGTTGTTGTCGCCCCGGCCGCCGTTGCTGCCCGGCACGTTGCTGTCGACGCGACCGAGGTTGTCGCCCCGGCCACCGTTGTTCTCGCGGCGCCCCGGCGGCGGCGGCACCGGCTGCTGCGGGTTCGGTGCGAAGCTGACACGCCCGGTGCGCGGGTCTTCGACGCGCCGTCCGCCGCCCTCGCCCCGCGCCGGCATCGGCATCGGAACCGGCGCGTCGACGCGCGGCCGCTCGCGGCCCATGTCGCGCAGCACGCGGTCGTTGACGCGCGTCATCGCCGGCGCCACCGGCTGGCGGCGCTCCATCACCACCGCCGGCACCACCGTCACCGCATGCGGCATGCCGCGGTTGACGTAGTGCGTCTGCTGCACCACCGTGCCCGGGCTGTTGATGATGTTCGTGACGTTGGTGATGTTGGTCACGTGGGTCACGTTGACGTTGCGGATGTAGCGCGGGCTGACGCGGTACCCCGGCACGTAGACCTCGCGCGGGGCCAGCGGGAACCAGCCGACCGACGGCGAGTTGCCGACCGAGATCGACAGGCTCAGGTTCGGCCCGCCGACCCAGGCCACCAGGGCCGGTGCATACACCGGCCGTGCAATGTAGGTGCCCGGCGTCCAGCACCAGGCGTTGCGGTGCCACATCCAACGGCCATAGTGGAACGGCGCGAAGCCCCACGGCGCATCGTCGACCCAGGTCCAGCCCCACGGGTTGACCCAGGCCCAGTGGCCCATGCGGTACGGCGCCCAGTCCGGCGCGACATTGCTCGGGATCCAGATCGCGCCGTAGTCGGGACTCTGTTCCCAGCGGCCGTAGCGGTCCAGGTCTTCGACACCGGTCATCTCGGGCGAGACGTAGCGGGTCGACACGCTGCGCTCCTCGCGCTGGTCGAGCGAGGCGACCCAGTCCGAGAACGGGTCGCGCACCGGGTCGGTGATGCTGTACTGTGTCGGCGCGTCGGGCCTGTCGCGCCAGAACTCGGCGCGCTGGTTCGGCATCACCGTCAGCGCGGTGCGGTCGCCTTCGAACTGCGCCTGCCCGCTGACCACGGTGACCTGGCTGGTGTCGTCGATGCGGTCGAAGCGGTAGCTGCCGGTGCGGTCGGTGCGGAAGCGCCCCTCGCCGGTGGCCACGCCGAATTCGTTCGCCGATTCGCGGGTGCGCAGCCGGGCCGACAGGCTGCCGCTCAGCAGCTGCAGGCTCAGGTGGTTGTCGTCGAGCTGCAGCACCTCGATCTCGGTGTTGGCGGCGATGCGCAGCGTGGTCGAACCGATGCGGATCTCGGCGCGGCCGTCCTTCTCGGTCGACAGCCGGTCGCCGGTGGTGACGGGGCGGTTGCGCGCCGCGGCGATCCATTCGGCGCTCTCGGGGGCGTAGACCCAGACGGCGCCGTCGACTTCGGAGAGCCGGCCGACCCGGCCCGGCGGGTCTTCGTCGGCGGCGCGCGCGGACTGCGCGAACACCGCCATCAGCGTGGCCAACATCAAGCCGGCCATCAGGCCCAGCCACTGTGCAGGCCGGGCGCCCATGCGGGCGGATGTAGCGTTTCGGGTGCTGTTCGGCACGGCGAGCTCCTCACGTTGCATGGTCACGGTCCGGTGGGACCGTCGGGAACCGACGAGGTTCCTGGCGCACAACGTGTCAGAAGGCTCCGCGGCTGACGACAGAAACCTTTCTTCGCAAAGAAAGCTCAGTCGTCATCGTTGGGGTCGAGCTCGGGGAACAGCACGCTGGTGAAGCCGAACTTGCTGAAGTCCTCGATCCGCGTGGGATAGAGCTTGCCGATCAGGTGGTCGCATTCATGCTGCACGACGCGGGCATGGAAACCCTCGGCTTCGCGGTCGATCAGGTTGCCTTGCGGATCCAGGCCGGTGTAGCGGATGCGCGCGTAGCGCGGCACGACACCGCGCAGCCCCGGCACCGACAGGCAGCCTTCCCAGCCCGCTTCCCGCTCGTCGGACAGCGGCACGATCGTCGGGTTGATCAGCACCGTCTCCGGCACCGCCGGCGCATCGGGATAGCGGGTGTTGTTCTTGAAGCCGAAGATCACCAGCTGCAGGTCGACGCCGATCTGCGGTGCCGCCAGCCCGGCGCCGTTGGCGTGGTGCATCGTGTCGAACATGTCGTCGATCAGCTGCTGCAGATCGCGGCTGCCCAGCTGCTCGCGCGGCACCGGCGGCGCCACGCGCAGCAGCCGGGGGTCGCCCATCTTGAGGATCTCGCGCACGGTCATCGGTCAGCATCCTTTGCAGAGTCGTCGCATCGACTGCGCATTGTCGTGAATCGGACGCGGCCCTGCCGGCGTGTGCTATTTTCGGCGGCCTGCGCGCAACACACCTTCGATGGCCGCCCTCCGCTTCCTCCGCCTTGCCCTGCTCGTCGGGTCGGTCCTGCTGACCCCGCAGCTGTGGCTCGCGCACGCGCTGTCGCATGGGCTGGCGGCACCGGCCACGCCCGGCCAGCCGGCGGACCCGGCCGGCAAGGAACGGCAGTCGCAATCCGACAAGGTGTGCGACGCCTGTCTCGCGTTCGCACAGCTCGATGCCGCGGTGCCGGCGCATTTCGACTGGACGGCCCCGGCCGGCGCGGCACCGCTGGCCGCACCGTTGCCTGCCGGGGCCTGGGACGGCGCCACGCCGATCGCCACCCGCGCGCGCGGGCCGCCGACGCCGCGCGCCTGATCCGTCTCCGCCGCCGACGCGCGCCCCCCGGCGCCTGCCGGCGCTCGATCACCCGCAGACCGTCTGCAGGACGCATCCCATGCACTTCCACCGCACCTGGGCCGCCGGCCTGGGCTCCTCGCTGGGCCTGGCCGCCGCGCTGGCCTGGCCCCAGCACGCGCTCGCCGACCCGGCCTCCGATGTCGAGCAGCTGAAGAAAGACATCGCCGACCTGCGCCAGTCCTACGAGGCCCGGCTGCAGGCGATGGAGCAGAAGCTGCTGCAATTGCAGCAGGCCGCGCCGGCCGAGGCTCCGCCGCCCGCAGCGGCACCGGCCGCCGCCGCAACCGCCACTTCGGCATCGGCCTTCAACCCGGCGGTCTCGCTGATCCTCAACGGCACCTACGCCAACCTGTCGCAGGACCCGGCGCGCTACCGGCTGCAGGGCTTCATGCCGTCGGGCGGCGAGGTCGGTCCTGGCCGGCGCAGCTTCCAGCTCGGCGAGTCCGAGCTCGGCTTCGCCGCGACCATCGACCCGACCTTCAGCGGCCACTTGACCTTCTCGCTGAGCCCCAACGACAGCGGCGACGACACCGTCAGCGTCGAAGAGGCGGTGTTCGAGCGCCAGGGCCTGTTCGACGGCGCCACGCTGAAGGGCGGGCGCTTCCTGTCGTCGATCGGCTACCTGAACAGCCAGCATGCGCATGCCTGGGATTTCGTCGATGCGCCGCTGGCCTACCAGGCCTTCTTCGGCGGGCCGCTGAAGACCGACGGGCTGCACCTGCACTGGCTCGCGCCGACCGAGCGCTTCGTCGAGCTCGGCGCCGAGGTCGGGTCGGGCGCGACCTTCCCCGGCAACGACACCGGCCGCAACGGCATCGGCTCGGCCGCGCTGTTCGCCCACCTCGGCGACGACATCGGCGACAGCGCGAGCTGGCGGGCCGGGCTGTCGGTGCTGCGGCAACGCGCGCAGGACCGGCGCTACGAGGATCTCGATGCGAACGGTGACGACCATGGCGCATCGTTCAGCGGCCACAGCACCACCTGGGTGGCGGACGCGATCTACAAATGGGCACCCGGCGGCAACGCGACGCGCGAGAACCTGAAGCTGCAGGGCGAGTACTTCCGCCGCACCGAAGACGGCACGCTGGCCCAGGGCGCCGCGCTCGGCGGCTACCGCAGCACGCAGAGCGGCTGGTACCTGCAGGCGGTCTACCAGTTCATGCCGCAGTGGCGGGTCGGTGCGCGCTACGACCGGCTCGACGCCGGCAGCCTCGGCATCGGCCTCGTCGACGACGGCACGCTGGGTGCGGCCGACCTGCCGGTGCTGCAGCACGCCACGCCGACGCGCAGCACGCTGATGGTCGACTACTCGCTGTCGGAGTTCAGCCGCTTCCGGCTGCAGCTCGCGAACGACCGCAGCCGCGGCGACGCGACCGACCGGCAGCTCTTCCTCCAATACATCATGAGCCTCGGCGCCCATGGTGCCCACTCGTTCTAGGACACCGCATGACTCCCTTGCTGAAGATCCTCGCGCTGGCCGCGTTCGCCGGCTGCGCATTGCAGGCGCAGGCCGCATTGAACGTCGTCGCCTGCGAACCCGAATGGGCCGCGCTGGCGAAAGAGCTCGGCGGCGACAAGCTCAACGTGTCGTCGGCCACCACCGCGCTGCAGGACCCGCACCACATCGAGGCCCGGCCCAGCCTGATCGCCCGCGTGCGCGGCGCCGACCTGCTGGTGTGCACCGGCATGGAGCTGGAGATCGGCTGGCTGCCGGTGCTCGTCCAGCAGTCCGGCAATGCGAAGCTGTCGCCCGGTGCGCCGGCGATGTTCGAGGCCGGCCGCTTCGTCGCGCCGCTGGAGGTGCCCACGCGCCTGGACCGCGGCGATGGCGACGTGCATGCGCAGGGCAATCCACACATCCAGCAGGACCCGCGCAACATCGCGAAGGTGGCAGCGGCGCTCGGTGCGCGGCTGGCGCAGCTCGATGCCGCCAATGCGGCCACGTACCAGCAGCGACTGCAGGACTTCAACACCCGCTGGGCCGCGGCACTGCAGCGCTGGGAGGCGCAGGCCAGGCCGCTGAAGGGCGTGGTGGTGGTCGCGCACCACAAGAACATGGGCTACCTGTGGAACTGGCTCGGCGTGCGCGAGATCGCGACGCTGGAGCCGAAGCCCGGCGTCGAACCGAGCGCCGGCCACCTGACCGAGCTGAGCGCCCTGCTCGCGCAGCAGCCGGCGAAGATGGTGGTGCGGGCCGCCTACGAAGACCCGCGCGCGTCGAAGTGGCTGTCCGAGCACGCGAAGATCCCGGCCGTCGCGCTGCCGTTCACCGTCGGCGGCAACGACAAGGCGAGCGACCTGTTCGGGCTGTTCGACAGCAGCATCGCGCTGCTGCTGGAGGCGGCCAAATGACGGTGGCCCCTATCGATTTCGCGATCCTCGCGCCGGCCTTCGCCGCCGGGCTGCTGGTCGTCGCGACGCATGTGCCGCTGGGTGCGCAGGTGCTGCGCAAGGGCATCGTCTTCATCGACCTGGCGATCGCGCAGATCGCCGCGCTGGGGGTGATCGTCGCCGGGCTGCTCGACATCGACCCGAACGGCTGGCAGGTGCAGGTGGCGGCGGCACTCGCCGCGCTGGCCGGTGCGCTGCTGCTGACCTGGACCGAGAAGAAGTGGCCCGACGTGCAGGAGGCGCAGATCGGCGTGCTGTTCGTGCTGGCGGCCACCGCGGGCATCCTGCTGCTGGCGAAGAACCCGCACGGCGGCGAGCACCTGCGCGACCTGCTGGCCGGCCAGATCCTGTGGGTCGGCTATGCGCAGCTGGCGATCCCGGCGGTGGCGACACTCGCGATCCTCGGGCTGTGGTTCGGTGCGCGCGCGCTGGTCGAGCGGGCCGGCTTCTACCTGCTGTTCGCGCTGGCGGTCACGGTGTCGGTGCAGTTGGTCGGCGTCTACCTGGTGTTCGCGACGCTGATCGTGCCGAGCCTCGGGACGCGCAAGCACCGCGAGTCGTGGCGGCTGGCGCTGGCCTACGGGATCGGCATCGCGGGCTATGCGATCGGGCTCGCGCTGTCGTCGGCGTTCGACCTGCCGGCGGGCGCGTTGATCGTGTGGTGCCTGGCGCTGCTGGCGATGGCGGTGCACGCCGTGTCGTAGCCCGGACGCCGATCCGAGATGCGTCCGACACGCCCCGGACGCGCATCCAGGCTACTGAAGCAGCGCTCGCAGCGCCGCCTCGTCGATCACCTCGACCCCCAGCTCGCGCGCCTTCTCCAGCTTGCTTCCGGCCTCTTCGCCGGCGACGACATAGTGGGTCTTCTTCGAGACCGAGCCCGATACCTTGCCGCCGGCCGCCTCGATCGCATCCTTCGCCTCGTCGCGCGACCACACCGGCAGCGTGCCGGTCAGCACCAGCGTCTTGCCGAGCAGCGGACGCGGGCGGTCGTCGCCCTCGCCCACGCTCTCCCTGGGTTGCACGCCGGCCGCCAGCAGCTGCTCGATGACCTCGCGGTTGTGCGGCTGGGCAAAGAAGGTCTGCACGCTGGCCGCGACGATCGGGCCCACATCGGGCACCTCCAGCAGTTGCTCGACGCTGGCCGCCATCAGCTTGTCCAGCGTGCCGAAGTGGCGCGCCAGGTCCTTGGCCGTCGTCTCGCCGACCTGGCGGATGCCCAGCGAGAACAGGAAGCGCGCGAGCGTCGGCGTCTTGCTCTTCTCCAACGCGTCGACGATGTTCTGCGCGCTCTTGTCGGCCATGCGGTCCAGCGCCGCCAGCTTCGCGACGCCGAGCTTGTAAAGGCTTGGCAGGCTCGACACGATGCCGGCATCGACGAGCTGCTCGACCAGCTTGTCGCCCAGGCCCTCGATGTCCATCGCCCGGCGGCCGGCGAAGTGCAGCAGGGCCTGCTTGCGCTGCGCCGGGCAGAAGACGCCGCCGGTGCAGCGGTATTCGATGCCGCCCTTCTCGCGGGTCGCCTCGCTCTTGCAGATCGGGCAGGCCCTCGGCATGTGGAAGTTGGGGACATAGCCCGCGCGCGCGCCCGGCACCCGCCCGACGACCTCGGGAATCACGTCGCCGGCACGGCGGATGATCACCTTGTCGCCCACCCGCACGCCTTTGCGGCGCATCTCGAACACGTTGTGCAGCGTCGCGTTGCTGACCGTCGTGCCGCCGACGAAGACCGGGTCCAGCCGCGCCACCGGCGTCAGCTTGCCGGTGCGGCCCACTTGCACATCGATGGCGAGCAGCGTCGTGACCTGCTCCTGGGCCGGGTACTTGTGGGCCACCGCCCAGCGCGGCTCGCGGGTCTTGAAGCCGAGCTTCTGCTGCAGCTCGCGCGAATCGACCTTGTAGACGACGCCGTCGATGTCGAAGGGCAGGCCGTCGCGCGCCTCGGCCACGCGCTGGTGGAAGGCGACCAGGCCGGCCGTGCCGGTGGCCACCGTGCGCAGCTCGTTGACCGGCAGGCCGAAGCCCGCCAGCGCATCCAGCAGGCCCGACTGCGTCGCCGGCAGCGTCCAGCCCTGCACCTCGCCCAGCCCGTAGGCGTAGAAGCTCAGCGGCTTGTCGCGCGCCTGGCGCGAATCGAGCTGGCGGATCGCGCCGGCCGCGGTGTTGCGCGGGTTCACGAAGGTCTTGTCGCCCTTGCTGCGCTGGCGCTCGTTCAGCGCCTCGAAGGCGTCGCGGCGCATGTAGACCTCGCCGCGCACCTCGAGCACCGGCGGGGCATCCCCGCGCAGGCGCAGCGGAATCTGGCCGATCGTGCGCACGTTGTGCGTGACGTCCTCGCCGGTCTCGCCGTCGCCGCGCGTGGCGGCCTGGACCAGCACGCCGTCTTCGTAGCGCAGGTTGATCGCCAGGCCGTCGAACTTCAGCTCGGCGTTGTAGTCGACGGGCGGGTCGCCCTCCTTCAGCCCCAGCTCGCGGCGCACGCGGGCGTCGAACGCGATCGCGCCTCCCTCGGTCGTGTCGGTTTCCGTCGTGATGGACAGCATCGGCACGACGTGGTGCACCGGCGTCAGCCAGGGCAGCACGGCACCGATGACGCGCTGCGTCGGCGAGTCCGGCGTCAGCAGTTCAGGGTGCGCGGCCTCGAGGGCCTGCAGCTCCTGGAAGAGCTTGTCGTACTCGGCGTCCGGCAGGGCCGGCGCGTCGAGCACGTAGTAGAGGTGCGCGTGGTGGTTCAGCTGGGCGCGCAGCTCGGCGGCGCGCTGGGAAGGGGTCGGTGCCATGCCGCCAGTTTAGAGGCCGGCAGGCCCGCTCCCCTTCGGCGCTCTCCCCCCAGCTTCAGGCCGGACCGAAGGTCGCGGTGACGTTGTGCAGCATGTAGTTGCGGATCTCGCAGGTGTCGCGCGTGCCGGAGTCGATGCAGGCACCGCCCCAGCCGCGGAACACCTGGCCGGCCTTCGGCACCGCGCTCAGCAGCACCGTCTTGTACTTCGTGTAGATCGCGTTGCAGTTGGTGCCGCCCTGCACGCAGCTCATCGTGCCGGCGTTGCCGCGCACCGAGTTGCCTACCGTGCCCTGGCCGGTCACCTGCACGCGGATCGGGCGCAGCGGATAGTAGGCATCCAGCTCCGCGTCGTCCCAGGTCTGCACCCACGGGTCGGTCGCGACGCTCGCGACGAACTCGGAGACCGGCCCGGAGACCGATTCGGCGCCGCCCGCTGCGTCGTGTGTCGGTGCCGCGTCCTGCGCGACCACCGGCGGTGTCGCCGCATCGTCCGGGTTCGTCGACGGGGCCGTCGCCGGCGATGTCGCCTGCCCGACCGTCACGGCGTCATCGGCCGCACGAACCGCCTCGGCGGCATCGCTGCCACCACCACCACCGCCGCATGCAGCCAGCAGTGCCATCAGCAGGCATGCGCCGGCCGTCTTGCTCAAACTCTTCATTCCCTGCTCCAACCACGTCCGGCCTTGCACCCATCGCAAGGTCCGCGTGACCTGACTTGTTTCGGCGCCGCCGCCACTTCATTGAGTGGTCTGTCGGGCCGAATCGTTACCAAAGCGACTGTTCGAGAATTGCTTCCGAAAGCGCTCCACGGATGAAAAAGGCCCGGCCGTGCAATGCACCGCCGGGCCTCGTCGGATGGACCCGATCAGCGCGTCGAGAAGGTGTCGAGCACCGCGCCGTCCTGGCCGATCGTCTTCACGCTGACCTTGCCGCCGTCGACGTCGATGCGCATGTAGTGGTACGCCGCGGTGGCCTTCGCGTTCAGCGCGCCGACCTTGTTGAAGCCGGCGAGGGCCGAGCCGCCGCCGCCGGTCACCGTGTAGACGGTGCCCTTGGCATCGTCACGCACGCCGTTCGGGTTCGCGTCGTCGGCATACACCGGCACCGAGCGCTCGTAGACGTGGCTGTGGCCCGAGATCACCATCTTCACCTTCGGGTACTTGCTGAAGTCCTTGATCAGCGTCGGCCACGAAGCGTTCGGCGCATGGCCGTCGGAGTACGAGATCAGCGGCGCATGCATCAGCACGATGGTGTTCTGGATCGCGCTGTTGGCCGAGGATTGCGCCAGGTCGTAGCGCAGCCAGTCGAGCTGGTGCTTGTAGTAGTACGCGTCGTAGTTGCCTTCGTTGGCCGCCGTGCAGTTGCTCGAGCACTCGTTCAGGTCGTAGTAGTCCGAGTTCAGGCGCAGCACCACGAAGTGCGTGCCCTTGTAGTCGAACGAGTAGTACATGTAGTCCGGATAGACGCCGCTGCGGGTCTTCGCGCAGGCCAGCTGGTAGAACTGGTCGTCGGTGTAGTGCTTGACGCTCGAGGTGGTCCAGTCCTTGAAGTACGCCTTGTTCTGCGTGTGGTTCGGAATGCCGACCTTCTTCGGGTCGAACACGTCGCAGAAGCCGTTGCCGAACTTGTCCGGGTACCAGCCGTCGCCGAAGTTGTCATCGTGGTTGCCGACCACCGGGAAGTAGTACGTCGACAGGCCCGCGGCCGGCGTCTTGTTCTGCAGCGGCGCGATGATTTCCTTGAAGCTGCCCTTCGACGCGTCGCTCGGGCAATCGCCGCGCTGCACCCAGTTGGTGGACTTGTCGTAGCCGGTGACCATGTCGCCGAGGTTGAACACGAAGGCGGCCGGTTCATTGACCATCCGGTTCACCAGCCCGATGTGCACGGTGTTGCCGCCGCAGCCATTGCCCGAGCGGCTGTCGCCGTAGGCCAGGAAGCTGAAGGCACCGCCGCTCGCCGGAGGCGTGGTGGGCGGCGTGGTCGGCGGGGTCGTGGTCGCCGAAGCCGTCGTGAAGTTCCAGCTGGTGGTGCCGGCCAGCGCGTTGCCGGCGGTGTCCTTGATGCCGCTCGTGCCGGCGGTCAGGGCCACCGGGTACTGTGCGGCCGTCGCGAGGGCCGCGGCCGGCGTGAAGGTCGCGGTGTTGCCGGTGCACGCGATCGTGCCCGAGACCGAGCCGACCTTGAAGGTCTGGCCCGAGACGGTCGAGCAGTCCAGCGTCTTGCTGAAGGTCACCTTGACCGGCGCGGTCACCGCGACGTCGGTCGCACCGGCGCCGGGCGTGGCGCTCGCCACCGTCGGCGCGGTCGTGTCGGCGACGACGAAGGCCGCGCTGACGTCGCGTGCCTGGCTCATCGTGATGCTGCAGGTGCTGGCGCTGCCGGCGCAATCGCCGCCCCAGGCGCTCAGCCGGTAGCCGGCGGCGGGCGTGGCGGTCAGCGTGACGGCCGCGTTCGGCGTCACGTCTTCGCTGCAGTCGGCGCCGCAGTTGATGCCGCCGGCGCCCGAGGTCACCGTGCCGGCGCCGCTGGTGCTGACGTTCAGGCGATAGGTCGTGGGCGCGGTCGGCGGCGTCGTGGTGCCGGCCGAGCCGAACTTCGCCGTGACGGTGCGCGCCTGGCTGTTGGTCAGCGTGCAGGTGTTGGCCGTTCCGGAGCAGGCGCCGCCCCAGCCGAGGAACACCATGCCGGTGTTGGGCAGCGCGCCCAGCAGCACCGAGGTGTAGGCCGAGTACTTCACCGAGCAGACCGTGCCGCCGTTGCCGCAGTTCATCGGCCCGAGCACGCCGCCCACCATGTTGCCCACCATGCCGGGACCGGTCACCGTGACGGTGATCGGACGCGCGGTGTAGTAGCTGCTGTCGACGGCCTGCGCACCTTCGGTCGCGCCGGTGGCCGCCAGTTCGGGATCGACTTCGGACGCAGCCACCGTCGTGGTGTTGCCGTTGCTTCCGCCGCCGCAAGCCGCCAGCATCATCGCCAGCGACATCGCACCGAACACCTTGTTCACCCTGTTCATTGACTAGCTCCAGACAAGCCCGGTCCAGGCCCGATCGCGTGGATCGCCGGGCTGGGCTCTGGCGGCCTCATCGGCCGCATGTGTTGATCGAGGAAGGCGCCGGCAGGATCGCCGGCGCCTGGTCAGGCATCAGTACTCGTAGGCACCGATGTCGGTCGCCGCACCCTGGGCGCGTTGCACGCCGCGGATGTCGGTCGGGGACAGCGACTGGCTCGCGCCGGCATCGATCGCCGGGCTGCCGGTCGACAGCGTCAGCGGGGTGCTGCCCGTCGTGGTCGAGAACTTCGGATCGGCCACCTTGCTGCCGCTGTCGTCGCGGCCGCTCAGCGCCTTGTACTTGGTCAGCCAGGTCGCGAAATTGACGCCGCTGAACGAGTCGGACGAGAAGGTCGGGTTGCCCGTGCTGGTGTAGTAGACGTTGTGGTCGAAGACCAGCGTCTTGTAGTCGGTCATCGCGTTGGAGCCGATCTTCACCACCGGCTTGGCCGACGAGCCGTAGACGATGTTGTTGCCGAAGTACACGTTGGTGCCGGCCTGGCCCACTTCCGATTCGTTCGACAGGAAGATCGAGCCGTGCATCAGCTTGCCGGTGTCGTAGCAGCTGTTGTTGTAGAAGCGGGCATTGCTCGACGACGAGGTCGCGAGGCAGGCCCAGGTGGATCCGATCACGACGTTGTTGCGGACGATGCCGTCATAGGTCTCGTACGTGCCGTCGACCAGGCGGTAGTCGTCGGTCTCCTGGCCCAGCATCAGCGCATGGCCGTTGTTGGCGTTGCCGATGTTGACGAGGCGGTTGTTCTCGAAGACCGGGTTGCGGGCATTGCCCTTGGCGTAGACGCCGATGTCCGGCACGTCGTGGATGTAGTTGCCGGCGACGCGGACACGGTCCGCACCGACGATGTCGACGCCCTGGGCGTTGCTGCCCGGCGTGACCTTGGACGGGTCTTGCCAGATCTCGTTGTCGAGCACTTCGACGTCGTTGGAGGTGCGCACCAGCTTGACGATGTCGGCGACGCTGCAGCACAGGCGGTTGCCCACCAGCTTGACCTTCGGCGTGTCGATCTTGATCGCGTTGCCGTCGCTGCCGCCGGCGGCGCTGCCCTGGATCTCCAGGCCTTGCACCACCCAGTACATCGGGTAGCAGTCGGTGTTGCCGCTGCCGTCGCCGACCGCGTCTTCATCGCAGGCCGAGTTGTAGAAGTACACGGTCGGGCCGGCGCTGGTGCTCTTGATCACCGGACGCTCGCCGTTGTAGCCGCGCAGCGAGATCCACTTGGTGGCGCTGCCCTGGCGGCGGATCACGACGCTCTCGGTGTAGGTGCCGGCACGCACGTCGATGGTGTCGCCGGCGCTGGCCAGGCCGACGGCCTTGTTGATGGTCCTGAACGGGGCCGCCAGCGTGCCGGCGTTGCTGTCGCTGCCGGTGGTCGCGACGAAGTAGGCCTTGCCGGTACCGGTGCCCGGCGCGGTGCCGGTACCGCCGGTGGCGCCCGAACCGCCGCCGGTGGAGGTGGCGGTGAACGATGCACCGACCGCAGCCGCCGCATTCATCTGCACCGTGCAGGTGCCGGTGCCCGAGCAGGCGCCGCTCCAGCCGCTGAAGCTGTAGCCGGCAGCCGGTGCCGGGTTCAGCGTGACCGGCGTGCCCGAGTAGAAGACGCTGGTGCACGACGCGCTGCACGACACGCCAGCCGGGCTCGACGTCAGCGAGCCGCTGCCGGTGACGGTCAGCTGCAGCGGGTAGGTGACCGTGGGGGTCGGGGTGGGCGTCGGCGTGGGGGTCGGCGTCGGCGTGGGCGTGGCGGTCGAGACGAAGCTCGCGGTCGCCGTGCGGTTCTGGTTCATCGTCACGTAGCAGAACTCCGTGCCGGTGCACGAGCCGCCGCTCCAGCCCTTGAAGGTGTAGCCGCTGCTGGCGCGCGTGCCGATCATCACCTGCGTGCCGGCCGCGAAGCTCGCGGAGCACTGGGTGTTGCCTTCGCCGCAGACGATGCCTGCGGGCTGCGAGCCGATCAGGCCGCCGGTCTGGCCGGACACCGTCAGCGTGTAGCGCGTGCCGATGGCCGCGGCCGATTCGGTGACACCCGCGGCCTCCGCCGCATCCGTGCCTTGATCCGTCGAGGACCCGCCGCATCCGGCCAGCACGGCCGTCACGCAGAACGCGCCCAACACCTTGTGAAACCAACTCATTCGATAGCTCCTCTAGCCAATCCAAACGCCGGGCCAATCCCTGCGCCCGTCGATGCGGCATCCCTGTTTCGACGGCTGGGACGAATCTTTGAACAGCCAGAGGTGAGCCCTGTTACGGGAGGTCAGATCACGGGCTTTTGTTTTTGCAAGCGGTGGAATGCGAAGTGCACCCCCTTGTTCACGGGGGTGGCAGAGGGGGATCGGTCGATCCATCGGAAATCACGATGAAGCGATGTAGGGTTTATCCGACGCCAAACATGTTTCGGATTCAGTTACAGACTCGTGGGCTTTCGCTACAAAACCGCCTCTGGCTGTCGATAAGTCCTTGATTGCGCTCGTGAATCAGCAAGGCGAAAGCCTGCCAATCCTGACGATCGGAGCGCTCAAGTTCTCGAAGAAGGGGCCCGTTCGGGCGCCTATTGCGGCGACTGCTTCGCGGCCGGGGTATCGGCTTTTGGTTTGTCGCCGCGTTGCGCCGAATCCACATCGGCGGCGGGCGCCGTCGATTCCTGTTCCGCCAGGCGGCTCAGGCGGCGCCCGGCCTCGCTGTCGGGCGCCAATCGCAGGCCCAGGTGCACCTTGTGCTGCACCCGCGATGCATCGGGCGGGTAGTACGACACCGACAGCTCCAGCCCGCCCGGGCACAGCAGCTTCACCAGGTCGTTCATGAAGGACGGGCTCTTCGGGCACTTGTCGCCGTACGCGTTGGCGATCTGCGCGGACTGGCGCGCCGCGAACGCGCGCGCCTGGGTTTCATCGGCGAAGTCGGCGACCCCGTGCACACTGAGCAGCGTCAGGCTCTTCGGTGTCGCGAGCAGTTCGACCGCCTTGAACTCGGGCGCCTTGTCGGGCCTATCGACCACCATCTCGACCATCGGCGAGACGCGCGTGCGCTGCTGCGTCAGCTCGCCGACGACATACGGTGCGCCGAGCTTGTAGCCGAACAGGTCGCCGTCCGGCGGGCCGGCGTGCGCGGTGGCGCAGGCGGCGACGGCGCACAGCACGGCCAGCGCGCGGGTCGAGAAGAGTTGAATGCTGGGCATGCCGATCAACTATATCTGCGGCGAATGATGACTCCGGTCACCGCGCGATGGCGCAGCCGACGGGGCGCTCGGGCCGGTTCATGTCACGAAGACAGAAACGCGGGCAAAAACGCGGGCAAAAAAAAGCAGCACCGCGTGCTGCTTGTTTCCTGGTGATCGAACTGGTGGGCGGTGCAGGGTTCGAACCTGCGACTTCCACCGTGTGAAGGTGGCACTCTACCGCTGAGTTAACCGCCCGAGTGTCTCTTGGCTCGTGCCTTGCGATCACCGGCTTCGCAACTTGCTGCGAAGCCCCGGATTATGCCACAAGCTGGCGCCACCCCGTCTTGCCGCCAGAAGCCTTGTCGAGATCGGCAAGCTGCTTCTCGTGGGCGGCCAGCTCCTCGTCGTTCGCGACGATGACCGGCAGGTCGAAGCTGCCGAAGTCGATCGCCGCGATGACGATGTCCTGCGACGAGCTGCCGCCCGCATCGATGACCAGCGAGTTCTGCCCGCGCGTCATGTTGATGTAGACCTCGGCCAGCAAGCCGGCGTCGAGCAGCGCGCCGTGCAGCGAGCGGTTCGAGTTGTCGACCTCCAGCCGCTTGCACAGCGCATCGAGCGAATTCGACTTGCCGGGGAACATCTCGCGCGCCATCAGCAGGCTGTCGCTGACGCCAGCGACGCACTCCGCGAACGGCCGCCGGCCGAGCCGGCGCAGCTCGGCATTCATGAAGCCGACGTCGAAGCCGGCGTTGTGGATGATGACCTCGGCGCCCGCCAGGAAGTCCATCAGCTCGTCGGCGATCGCGGCGAACAGCGGCTTGTCGGCCAGGAATTCGTCGGTCAGCCCGTGGATCTTCACCGCGTCTTCATGGCTGGAGCGCTGCGGGTTGACGTAGAAGTGCTTGGTGTTGCCGGTCAGCCGACGGTTGACCATCTCGACGCAGCCGATCTCGATGATGCGGTCGCCGGACTCCGGGCTCAGGCCGGTGGTTTCGGTGTCGAAGAAGACTTGCCTCATGCGGCCACCTTCTCGCCCGCCGGCAGGCCGCGCCGCGCCGACCAGAGGCACAGCACGACGCCCGCCGCGATCATCGGCACGCACAGCCACTGGCCCATGCTCATGCCGAGCGCGAGGATGCCGAGGAAGGCATCCGGCTCGCGGAAGAACTCCGCGGCGAAGCGGCACAGCCCGTAGCCGATCAGGAACACGCCCGACACCTGGCCCATCGGCCGCGGCTTGCGCGAGAACCACCAGAGGAACGCGAACAGCAGCAGGCCTTCCATGCCGAACTGGTAGAGCTGCGACGGATGGCGCGGCTGCGTGCTGCCCGACTCCGGAAACACCATGCCCCACGGCAGGTCCGGCGACGCGAAGCGGCCCCACAGCTCGCCGTTGATGAAGTTGCCGATGCGCCCGGACGCGAGCCCGGTCGGCACGCACGGTGCGATCAGGTCGGTGACCTGCCAGAACGGCCGCTTGCGCATCCACGCGAACACACCCATCGCGGCGACCACGCCGAGCAGCCCGCCGTGGAAGGCCATGCCGCCCTTCCAGACCGAGAAGATCTCGAGCGGATGGCTGGCGTAGTAGCCCGGCTTGTAGAACAGCACGTAGCCGAGCCGGCCGCCGATCACGACGCCGAGCACGCCGTAGAACAGCAGGTCCTCGACGTCGCGGCGGGTCCAGCCGGCCTGCGCGAACTGCGTCTGCCGCACGCGGATCGACGCGAGCCACAGGAAGAGCCCGAAGGCGACCAGGTAGGTGATGCCGTACCAGTGGATGGCCAGCGGGCCGACCTGCAGCGCGACGGGATCGAATTTCGGGTGAACGAGCATGGGTGTGGGGAGCCGGGCAATGCTGAAGCAGGCGAACGATACCGCAGCCGCGGCCCGGCCCGGCTTTTCATCCGGCCAGCGACGCCCGCACGAAGCGCACGAAGCGCTCGACCACCGGCCCGGCATCGCGCGGCCACACCAGGCTGGTCTCGGACTGCGGCGCCGCGCCGGCCGGCGCGGCCAGCGACGGCGGCAGCCGCCGGTACAGCACGCCGTCGCGCCGCAGCTGGGTCACCGATTCGGGCACCCACGCGAGGCCCAACCCGGCCGACACCAGGTTGACGATGGTCTGCATCTGGATCGCCTCCTGGCCGATCATCGGCGTCGCGCCATGCCGGTGGTAGAACGCGACCACCGCATCGTGGATCGACGGCGCGATCGCCCGCGGGAAGATGATCAGCGGCTGCGCCAGCAGGGCCGGCAGCGCCAGCCGGCGCGCAGCGGCCAGCGGCGACGCGGCCGGCAGCGCGAGCACCAGTGGTTCGGTGCCGAGCGACAGGTGCTCGAGCGCCGGCGCCGGCAGCATGCCCGGGGCGTGCAGCACGAAGCCGGCATCGGCCTCGCGCTGCGACAGCGCGGCGAGCTGCACGTCGGTGGTGGCCTCGCGCAGCTCGAC
The DNA here is from genome assembly GCF_012275445.1 of Rhizobacter sp. SG703. Taxonomy (GTDB): domain Bacteria; phylum Pseudomonadota; class Gammaproteobacteria; order Burkholderiales; family Burkholderiaceae_C; genus Rhizobacter. The sequence continues at coordinate 43,127 of NZ_JAAZQK010000012.1, forward strand.
GTGGATGCCGGGCTCGGCGAGCCGGAAGTCGCGCAGCCAGCCCGGCAGCGGCCCGAAGCCGACCGTCGAGACGAAGCCGAGCCGCAGCCGCCCGACCGCGCCGCTGCCGGCCGCACCGGCCACCGCCGCCAGCGCCGCGGCCTGCTGCAGCAGCTGGCGCACCGGCGACACCAGCGCCTCGCCGGCCGGCGTCAGCGCGACGCGCCGGCGCGTGCGGTCGAACAGCGCGGTGCCCAGCCGCGCCTCGATCTGGCGGATCGCGAGCGTCAGCGGCGGCTGCGTCATGTTCAGCTGCTGCGCCGCGCGGCCGAAGTGCAGCGTCTCGGCCAGCACCAGGAACTGCCGCCAGGCCCGCAGCTCGATCGCCGGCACGCGGAACTCGTCAGTCATGGCCATCGCTCATACACAGGACATATCAATCCACCACGCTGGATATATTGGACGACATTCTGCACGCGATCGATACTCACGCTCCCCCCGAGCTTCCGCCAGGAGACACCCCGATGAGCAGCCCCCTCAGCCCCGTGAACCGCCGTTCGAGGAACATCACCGAAGGCGTCGCGCGCGCGCCGAACCGCTCGATGTATTACGCGCTCGGCTACCAGGAAGGCGACTTCAAGAAGCCGATGATCGGCGTGGCCAACGGCCATTCGACGATCACGCCGTGCAACTCCGGGCTGCAGAAGCTGGCCGACGCCGCGGTGGCCGGCATCGAGGAAGCCGGCGGCAATGCGCAGATCTTCGGCACGCCGACCATCAGCGACGGCATGGCGATGGGCACCGAAGGCATGAAGTACAGCCTGGTCTCGCGCGAGGTGATCGCCGACTGCATCGAGACCTGCGTCGGCGGCCAGTGGATGGACGGCGTGCTGGTGGTCGGCGGCTGCGACAAGAACATGCCCGGCGGCATGATGGGCATGCTGCGCGCCAACGTGCCGGCGATCTACGTCTACGGCGGCACCATCCTGCCGGGCCGCTACAAGGGCCAGGACCTGAACATCGTCAGCGTGTTCGAGGCGGTCGGCCAGTTCAGCGCCGGCAACATGAGCGAGGAAGACTTCTGCGAGATCGAGCGCCGCGCCATCCCCGGCAGCGGCTCGTGCGGCGGCATGTACACCGCCAACACGATGAGCTCGTCGTTCGAGGCGCTCGGCATGGCCCTGCCCTTCAGCAGCACGATGGCCAACCCGCACGACGAGACCGCCAACACCGCGAAGGCGGCGGCGCGCGCGCTCGTCGAGGCGGTGAAGGCCGACCTGAAGCCGCGCGACATCGTCACGAAGAAGTCGATCGAGAACGCGGTCGCGGTGATCATGGCCACCGGCGGCTCGACCAATGCGGTGCTGCACTTCCTGGCCATCGCCCATGCGGCCGGCGTCGAGTGGACGATCGACGACTTCGAGCGCGTGCGCCGCAAGGTGCCGGTGCTGTGCGACCTGAAGCCCTCGGGCAGGTACCTGGCGGTCGACCTGCACCGCGCCGGCGGCATCCCGCAGGTCATGAAGGTGCTGCTGAAGGCCGGCCTGCTGCACGGCGACTGCATGACGATCACCGGCAAGACGGTGGCCGAGAACCTGGCCGCGATCCCGGACGTGCCGCGCGCCGACCAGGACGTGATCCGCACCATCGACAACCCGATGTACGCCGAGGGCCACCTGGCGATCCTGAAGGGCAACCTGTCGCCCGAAGGCTGCGTGGCCAAGATCACCGGCCTGAAGAACCCGGTGATCACCGGCCCGGCGCGGGTGTTCGACGACGAGCAGTCGGCGCTGGCCGCGATCATGGCACGCCAGATCGTCGCCGGCGACGTGATGGTGCTGCGCTACCTCGGCCCGAAGGGCGGCCCGGGCATGCCGGAGATGCTGGCGCCGACCGGCGCACTGATCGGCCAGGGCCTCGGCGAATCGGTCGGGCTGGTCACCGACGGCCGCTTCTCCGGCGGCACCTGGGGCATGGTGGTCGGCCACGTCGCGCCCGAGGCGTATGCCGGCGGCACCATCGCGCTGGTGCACGAGGGCGACTCGATCACGATCGACGCCCACACGCTGACGCTGCAGCTGAACGTCAGCGACGCGGTGCTGGCACAGCGGCGCGCCACATGGACGCCGCCGCCGCCGCGCTACACCCGCGGCGTGATGGCCAAGTTCTTCAAGAACGCAGCCAGCGCCAGCCAGGGCGCGGTGCTCGACAAGATCGACTGAGCCGGTACAGCACCGGCAGCACCAGCAGCGTGAGGGCGGTCGACGACAGGATGCCGCCGATCACCACCGTCGCCAGCGGCCGCTGCACCTCGGCGCCGGTGCCGGTGGCCAGCGCCATCGGCACGAAGCCGAGCGAGGCCACCAGCGCCGTCATCAGCACCGGCCGCAGGCGCGCCAGCGCGCCGTCGCGGATGGCGTCGTCCAGCCCCATGCCGTTCTCGCGCAGGCTGCGGATGTGCGACAGCATCACCAGCCCGTTCAGCACCGCAACGCCGCACAGCGCGATGAAGCCGACCGCCGCCGAGATCGACAGCGGCATGCCGCGCAGCCACAGCGCCAGCACGCCGCCGGTCAGCGCGAACGGAATGCCGGTGAACACCAGCAGCCCGTCGCGCACGCTGCCGAACATCGCGAACAGCAGCGCGAACACCAGCAGCAGTGCCAGCGGCACCACCACCTGCAGCCGCTGCGTGGCCGACGCCAGCTGCTCGAACGTGCCGCCCCAGGCCGTCCAGTAGCCGGCCGGCACCTTCACCGCCGCCAGCGCGGCCTGGGCCTCGGCGACGAAGCTGCCGAGGTCGCGCCCGCCGACGTTGGCGCTGACGACGACGCGGCGCTTGCCGTCTTCGCGCGAGACCTGGTTCGGCCCCGGTGCGAGGTCCAGCGACGCGATCTCGCCCAGCGGCACGTAGGCCGGCCCCGATGACGAGGCCGGCAGCGCGATCGGCAGCCGGCGCAGCGCGTCGATGTCCTGCCGCACCGCCTCCGGCAGCCGCACCAGGATGTCGAAGCGCCGGTCGCCCTGGAAGAACGTGCCCGCCTCGCGCCCGCCGATGGCCGCGGCCACCGTCTCCTGCACCTCGCCGAGGTTCAGCCCGTAGCGCGCGGCGCGGCCGCGGTCGATCTGCACCGACAGCATCGGCAGGCCGCCGGTCTGCTCCACCTTCACGTCGGTCGCGCCCGGCACCGCCTGCAGCACCGCCGCCAGGCGCGCTGCGGTCGCGTCGAGCACCTGCTGGTCGTCGCCGAACACCTTGACGGCGACATCGGAGCGCACCCCCGAGATCAGCTCGTTGAAGCGCAGCTGGATCGGCTGCGACAGCTCGTGCTGGCTGCCCGGCTGCCGGGCGGCCTCGTCGCGGATCGCCGCCACCAGCTGCTCGCGGGTCTTGCGCGGCTCGGGCCACTGGTCGACCGGCTTCAGCATGATGTAGCCGTCGGAGATGTTCGGTGGCATCGGGTCGGCCGCGATCTCGGCGGTGCCGGTGCGCGCGAAGACACGTTCGATCTCGGAAAGGCAGCCACCAGCCGGGCCTCGAGCTGCTTCTGCATCTCGACCGATTGCGTCAGGCTGGTGCCCGGGATGCGCAGCGCCTGGATCGCGAGGTCGCCTTCGTCGAGGTGGGGCACGAACTCGCTGCCGAGCCGGCTCGCCACCGCCAGCGAGAACAGCACCGCCACCCCGGCGAACGCCAGCACCACCGGCGCATTCGCCATCGCGGCCCGCAAGGCCGGCTCGTACCACTGGCGCGCCCGCACCATCAGGCGGTTCTCCTGCTCGGCCACCCGGCCGCCCATGCACAAGGCCATCGCGGCCGGCACGAAGCTGAACGACAGCAGCATCGCGCCCAGCAGCGCCAGCAGCACCGTCCAGGCCATCGGGTGGAACATCTTTCCCTCGACGCCGGTGAGCGCGAGGATCGGCAGGTAGACCACCATGATGATCAGCTGGCCGAACAACAGCGGCCGGCGCGTCTCCTTCGCCGCCAGCGCCACCTCGTGGAAGCGCTCGGCCCGCGTCAGCAAGCGCCCGTGTTTCGCCTGCGCATGCGCGAGCCGGCGGATCGCGCCTTCGGCACCGACGATGGCGCCGTCGATCAGCAGGCCGAAGTCGAGCGCGCCCAGGCTCATCAGGTTGGCGCTGATGCCGCGGCCCACCATGCCGCTGAAGGTGAACAGCATCGCCAGCGGGATCACCATCGCCACCACCAGCGCCGCGCGCAGGTTGCCGAGGAACGCGAACAGGATCGCGGCCACCAGCACCGCGCCTTCGAGCAGGTTGTTGCGCACGGTCGCGATGGCCTTGTCGACCAGCGTCGTGCGGTCGTAGACGGTGACCGCCCGCACGCCATCGGGCAGCGTGGTGTTGATGGCCGCCATCTGCCGGTCGACCGCGCGCGAGACGCTGCGGCTGTTCTCGCCCATCAGCATGAACACCGTGCCGAGCACCACCTCCCGGCCGTTCTCGGTGGCGGCGCCGGTGCGCAGCTCGCGGCCCGTTTCCACCTGCGCGACGTCGCGCACCCGCACGCCCGGCCCGACCAGGATGTCGCCGATGTCGTCGATCGAGCGCACCTGCCCCGGCGCGCGCACCAGCACCTGCTCGCCGCGCCGCTCGATGTAGCCGGCGCCCTGGTTGCCGTTGTTCTTCTCCAGCGCCGCCACCAGGTCGGCCAGGCCCAGCCCGTGGGCGCCGAGCCGCTCCAGGTCGGGTGCGACGACGTACTGCCGCTCGAAGCCGCCGATCGAGTTGACCTCGGCCACCCCGGCCACGTTGCGCAGCTGCGGCTTGATGACCCAGTCCTGGATCTCGCGCAGGTCGGTCGGCGTGTACGGCGTGCCGTCGGGCTTCTTCGCGCCGGGGCGCGCCTCCACCGTCCACAGGTAGATCTCGCCGAGGCCGGTCGAGATCGGCCCCATGCTCGGCGTGACGCCGCGCGGCAGCTGGTCGCGCGCCTCCTGCAGCCGCTGGTTGACGAGCTGGCGGGCGAAATGGATGTCGGTGCCTTCGCGGAAGATCACCGTCACCTGCGACAGGCCGTAGCGCGACAGCGACCGCGTCTGCTGCAGCCCGGGCAGCCCCGCCATCACGCGCTCGATCGGGTAGGTGATGCGCTGCTCGGTCTCGAGCGGCGAGTAGCCGGGCGCCTCGGTGTTGATGACCGCCTGCACGTTGGAGATGTCGACCACCGCGTCGACCGGCAGCCGCGTGAAGTTCCAGGCGCCGAGGGCCGCCATCCCCGCGACGGCCAGCATGACCAGCCAGCGCTGCGCGATGCAGAAGTGAATGATGCGTTCGAACATGGATCGCTCCGGCCTCAGTGGGCGTGCTCGGCGCCGGCCTTGCCGAGCTCCGATTTCAGGATGAAGGTGTTGCTCGCGGCATGGCGGTCGCCGGGCTGCAGGCCGGCGACGATCTCCACCCAGCGGCCGTCGCGGCGGCCGGTCTTGACCGGCCGCGCGACGAAGCCGCCCGGGGCCACGACGAAGAGCATCGGCTGCCCGTCGATCTCCTGCAGCGCATCGGCCGCCACGGCCACCGGCACCTGCTGCGCGGCGCCCAGCGCCGCGACGGTCACGAACAGGCCGGGGCGCCAGGTGCCGTCGGGGTTCGCGAGCACGACGCGGGCGCGCGCGCTGCGGGTCTGCTCGCCGAGCAAGGCCCCGATGTACGCGATGCGGCCTTCGGCGGTGCGCTCGAATGCGGTCGACGACACCACCACCTTCTGGCCGACGCGCAGCGTCGCGAGGTCCTTCGGCGCGACCGCGAACTCGGCCCAGACGCTGCGCAGGTCGGAGACGGTGAAGACGCTGGCGTCTTCCTTGACCGCCTCGCCGGCGGCCAGGTGCTTCTCGACCACGGTGCCGGCGAACGGCGCCCGCAGGTCGAGGCGGTTCAGCGGATCGGTGGCCGTGGCCGGGGCGCCGACGGCGGCCAGCTTCGCCTGCGCGTTCTCCACCGCGATGTCGGCCTCCTGCAGCGCCGCCTGCGCCTGCTGGAGGTCGTGCAAGGCCGAGACCTTCTGCTCCCACAGCGTCTTCTCGCGCTCGTGCGCCACGCGCGCAGCGGCCTGCCGCTTGCGGGCGCCCAGCAGTTCGCTGCGCTGCTCGGACAGCACGGTGCTCGCGATCACCGCCAGCACCTGCCCGGCCTGCACCACCTGCCCGAGGCTCGCCGGCACGGCCTGCGCGACGCCGGCGAGCCGAGGCACGATGTGCGCAGTGCGGTCGTCGTCGAAGCGGATCTCGCCGAGGAAGGGCGTGCCGGCCTGCAGCATGGCCGGGCCCGCGGCCTGCACCGCGATGCCGGCGGCCTTCAGCTGCGCATCGTCGATCCTGACCTCGCGCTGGTCGTGGGCGCTGGCGCCGGCGAGCACATCGGGACGCTCGCTTCGGTGTTCGTCGGCGTGCGCCTCTTCGCCTGCCGCTTCGCCGCCGCGATGCCGTTCGGTCAGCAGCACGGCCGTGCCGCCCAGCAGCCCGGCCAGCACGATGACCGCGATCGCAATGCCTTGTCGTTGTGTGATTGCCATGGTGTTTCTCAAGAGTTGGGGGTCAGCGGCCGAGCAGGCGATCGATCGCCGCGGCGGCCTGGTGGGCGCTGGACAGCGCCGACAGATGGCGCTCGCGTGCCTGCAGCAGCGAACGCTGCGCGTCGAGCACGTCGAGGAAGCCGAACTTGCCGGCCTCGAAGCCGCGCGTCGCGGCGTCATGGGCCTGCCGCGCGGCCGGCAGCACGGTGTCCTTCAGCCGGCGCACCGTGGTGGTCGCCAGCGCCAGCTGCCCGCTGGCCTGCTGCAACGCGGCCAGCGCCTGCAGGCGGGCCTGCTGCTGCTCGGCCTCGGCCTTGTCGACATGGCGCGCGGCTTCGAGCACGCCGCCCTGCTGGCGGTCGAACAGCGGCAAGGGCAGCGAGACGCCGACGACGGCCAGCGTGCGCCCGAGCTCGTTGTCGCGCTTGGCGCCGACGCTGACGCCCAGGTCGGGCACCGCGCGGCTGCGCGCCAGGTCGACCAGCGCGCGCCGCCGGTCGAGCTCGATGCGATGCGCCTGCAGGCCGGGCGAGGCGTCCAGCTCGACCACCAGCTCGCCGAACGGCGGGCGCGAGGGCAGCGCGTCGGTGTCGCCCTGCACGCGGGCGAAGTCCGGCTCGGCGTCGCCCCACAAGGTGGCCAGCGACCGGCGCGCCTGGGCCAGCGCGACGTCGGCCTGGGCGGCTTCGAGCTGCGCATTCGCCTCGTCGACACGCGCGCGGGCTTCATCGATCGGCGCCACCTTGCCGGCGGCGACGCGCCGGGCGGCGGCATCGGCGGCCGCGGCAGCGAGCCGGACCGAATCGGCGCTCAGCGCCAGCCGTTCCTGCGCCACCAGCACGCCGAAGAACTCGCGGGCGACTTCGGCGCGCAGCCGCGAGCGGGTGTCGGCCCAGGCCGCCTGCGCCAGCTCGCGCGAGCGTTCGGCCACCGCAACCCGTGCCGCGCGCTTGCCGCCGAGCTCGATCGGCCATTCGAGCGTGGCCGTCGTGCTGCGCGACGCGCGCCGGGTGTCTTCGACGGTGGCGTTCAGCGTCGGGTTGGCGCGCGCGCCGGCTTGCTGCAGCGCGGCCTCGGCGGCGTCGACGTCGCGCTGCGCCGCCAGCAGCACGGGGCTGCGCGACACAGCCCGTTCGACGGCGCCGTCGAGGCTGAGTTCAAGAAAGGGCGTCGCAGGCTGGGCCTGGACAACGAGCGGGCTCGACCACATCGCCGCGAGCACCAGCGGCATCAACATTCTTCGCATCGAATCTCATCGGCAAGGACCTGAGGATTCGGCGAAACGCGAGCGCCTCCGCGACCGGAAGCGGGGGGAATGGCGTCAGTTCACGCGTCTCGCCGGACGGCGAGACGGGGCCACTGAGGGCGGTCGGGCGCCCGGGCGGGCGCGGAACTGAACGCCGCGTCGGACGACAGTCCGGCGGCGCCGGACGATCGGACGGCTGGCGAGCCGTGCAGCGCGCCGGGTCCGAGGGCCGGGGTGCAGGCAGCATGGCAGGTGGCGCAGTCGGTGTCGACGGCCAGCGAGCCGCCGGACGCCTGCCCGCGCTCGTCTTGATGCTCGTGCAGGTGGTGGCCGATGTGGCGGGCCTGGACGCTGCCACCAGGCGCGGCGCCTTCATGCTGGCAATACGCCGACGCAGCCCCCCACGCCAGCTGCAGCGGCAGCAGCACGGCGAAGAACAGGAGCAGCCAGCGGCGCATCGGCGGTCAGACCTTGCGCTTCTTGCGGCGGCCGCGATGGTCCATGCCGAGCTTCTCGAGGCTTTCCTTGCGCCGCTTGGCCACGCGCTCGTCCATCTTCTCGATCTCCTTGCGCTTGGTGTAGCCGGTGGAGTCCGCAAAGATCCACCAGGCGATGGCCGCGGCGAACGGCCACAGGATCGAGAGCCAGCCCCAGTCGGCGGCCGGCCCGACCTCGGCCATTTTCATCACCAGCAGCAACACGCCCAATACGACGAAATACATGATCTTCCCTCGGCCTTCCGGCTTGTCCTACGGCAAGGCACGGTCAACCGCGCCACGTAGAATTCGTTGAGTTGTCCAGTGATCGAAATGTAATGGATGGCTCCCCACCCCTTCGGAAGGAAATCATGAAGTCGCTGCTTTCGCTGATCGTTGCCCTCTCTGCCCTGGCGGCCGCACCGGCTTTCGCCAACCCGGAACTGGCGCAGAAGAAGAACTGCATGGCCTGCCACGCCATCGACAAGAAGCTGGTCGGCCCGGCCTACAAGGACGTCGCCGCGAAGTACGCCGGCCAGAAGGACGCCGTCGACAAGCTGTCGCAAAAGGTCGTCAAGGGCGGCGCCGGCGTCTGGGGCGCGGTGCCGATGCCGGCGAACACTCAGGTGTCGGATGCCGAAGCCAAGCAACTCGTGACCTGGATCCTCGGCTTGAAGTGACCCACCCCCGAGGCGCTTCGCGCGTCCGCTGAATGGAGAAGGCCCCATGCGGGCCTTCGTCATTTCAATAGGCCTGCCCCAGCTGCTCCAGGATCGCCGGGTTCTCCAGCGTGCTGGTGTCCTGCGTCACCGCCTCGCCCTTGGCCACCGAGCGCAGCAGCCTGCGCATGATCTTGCCGGAGCGCGTCTTCGGAAGGTTGTCGCCGAAGCGGATGTCCTTCGGCTTCGCGATCGGGCCGATCTCCTTGCCGACCCAGTCGCGCAGCTGCTTCGCGATCGCCTTGGCCTCGTCGCCGGTCGGGCGCGGGCGCTTCAGCACGACGAACGCGCAGATCGCCTCGCCGGTCGTGTCGTCCGGGCGGCCGACCACCGCGGCTTCGGCGACCAGGTCGGTGCAGCCGACCAGCGCCGACTCGATCTCCATCGTGCCCATCCGGTGCCCGCTGACGTTCAGCACGTCGTCGATGCGGCCGGTGATCGTGAAGTAGCCGGTCTTCTCGTCGCGGATCGCGCCGTCGCCGGCCAGGTAGTAGCGGCCCTGGAAATCGGCCGGGTAGTAGCTCTTCCTGAAGCGCTCCGGGTCGCCGTAGATGGTGCGGATCATCGCCGGCCACGGCTTCTTGACGACCAGGATGCCGCCCTGCCCGTTCGGCACGTCCTTGCCGGTCTCGTCGACGACGGCCGCGATGATGCCGGGGAACGGCAGCGTGCAGGATCCCGGCACCAGCGGCGTCGCGCCCGGCAGCGGCGTGATCATGTGGCCGCCGGTCTCGGTCTGCCAGAAGGTGTCGACGATCGGGCAGCGGCCGCCGCCGATGTGCTCGTGGTACCACTCCCACGCGGCCGGGTTGATCGGCTCGCCGACCGAGCCGAGGATGCGCAGCGACGCCAGGTCGTAGTTGCGCGGGTGCACCGCGGCATTGCTCTCGGCCGCCTTGATCAGCGAGCGGATCGCGGTCGGTGCGGTGTAGAAGATCGAGACCTTGTGGTCCTGGATCATCCGCCAGAAGCGGCCGGCATCGGGATAGGTCGGCACGCCCTCGAACACGACCTCGGTGCCGCCGAGCGCCAGCGGCCCATAGGCGATGTAGGTGTGGCCGGTCACCCAGCCGATGTCGGCGGTGCACCAGAAGATGTCGTCGGGCTTCAGGTCGAAGGTCCACTTCGTCGTCAGCGCCGCATGCAGCAGGTAGCCGCCGGTCGAATGCTGCACGCCCTTCGGCTTGCCGGTGGAACCCGAGGTGTACAGCAGGAACAGCGGGTGCTCGGCGCCGACCCATTCGGGCTCGCAGGTGGCCGGCTGCGCAGCCGTCAGCTCGTGCATCCAGCGGTCGCGCGACGCATCGAACGCAATCTTGCCGCCGGTGCGCTGGTAGACGATCACGCTCTTGATGCTGTCGCAGCCGCCGAGCGCGATCGCGTCGTCGACGATCGCCTTCAGCGGCAGCTGCTTGCCGCCGCGCAGCTGTTCGTCGGCGGTGATCACCATCACCGCGCCGGCGTCTTCGATGCGGTCGCGCAAGCTCTGCGCCGAGAAGCCGCCGAACACCACCGAATGGGTCGCGCCGATGCGCGCGCAGGCCTGCATCGCGACCACGCCCTCGACCGACATCGACATGTAGATGACGACGCGGTCGCCCTTCTTGACGCCCTGCGACTTCAGCGCGTTGGCCATGCGGCAGGTCTTCGCGAGCAGGTCGCGGTAGCTGACCCGCGTCACCTGGCCGTCATCGGCCTCGAAGATGATCGCGGTCTTGTCGCCGAGACCGGCCTCGACCTGCTTGTCCAGGCAGTTGTACGAGACGTTCAGCGTGCCGTCCTCGAACCACTTGAAGAACGGCGCCTGGCTGCTGTCGAGCGTCTTCGTGAACGGCGTCTTCCAGCTCACCATCTCGCGCGCAAGACGGGCCCAGTACCCTTCGTAGTCGGCCTCGGCCTCGGCGCACAGCTTGTCGTAGGCGGCCATGCCGGACACATGGGCCGCCTTGGCCAGTGCGACGGGCGGCGGGTAGACCTTGTGTTCGCTCGAACTCATTGCGTGTCTCCTTCAGCGGTTTGCGAATTCTGCACGCACCATAGACAGCTGCTCTTACGAACGACTGACGAGGGCGCCCGGGGTCTTCACCGATGGTGCGCCCACTACAATTTCCGGCAACCGGACTATCCCTGCACACCCTATGGCCCAGATCCCCGACCACAGCCACAGCAAGCTGCGCCCCTTGCCCAACCTCATCTTCATGAGCCGTTGGCTGCAGCTGCCGCTGTACCTCGGGCTGATCGTCGCGCAGGCGGTGTACGTGTTCCACTTCTGGGTCGAGCTGGTGCACCTGGTCGAGGCAGCCTTCGGCAGCCAGACGGCGCTGCAGGCAGTGTTCAGTGCGGTCGGCGTCAGCGGCGATGCCGCCAAGGGCACCAAGCTGACCGAAACCACGATCATGCTGGTCGTGCTCGGCCTGATCGACGTGGTGATGATCTCCAACCTGCTGATCATGGTGATCGTCGGCGGCTACGAGACGTTCGTGTCGCGCATGAACCTCGAAGGCCACCCCGACCAGCCCGAATGGTTGAGCCACGTCAACGCGTCGGTGCTGAAGGTGAAGCTCGCGACCGCCATCATCGGCATCTCGTCGATCCACCTGCTGAAGACCTTCATCAACGCCGATGCGCTGAGCGACCGGGTGCTGGTCGCTCAGACGGTGATCCACTGCGCGTTCCTGCTGTCGGCGATGGCGATCGCGGTGACCGACCGGCTGCTGCCCCACGCCCCCGCGAACCATTGATGCCGTAGCCCGGAAGCCATTCCGGGGTATTCGACGGCCGTCCCCGGAATGGCTTCCGGGCTACGAGCCCTTGCGCAGCAACAGCAAGGTACCTGCGATGCCGGCAATCAGCGAGCCGCACAGCACGCCGAGCTTGACCTGCGTCTCGTAGTCGCCGCCACGCCCCTCGAAGGCCAGTGCGCCGATGAACAGGCTCATCGTGAAGCCGACGCCGCACAGCACGCAGACGCCGAAGAACTGCCGCGTGCTCGCGCCGGCCGGCAGCTCGGCACCGGCCAGCCGGATCAGCAGCCACGACGCGCCGAACACCCCGATCGCCTTGCCGATCACCAGTCCCGCGGCAATGCCCAGCGGCACCGTCTGCCCAAGCGTCGAGAAGCTCACGCCCTGCAGCGACACGCCGGCATTCGCGAACGCGAACATCGGCAGCACCGCGAACGCGACCCACGGGTGCAGCGCATGCTCGGTGGTCTCGAGCGGTGAGTGGCCCTCATCACCCGCCCGCAGCGGAATGGCCAGCGCCGTCGCGACGCCGGCCAGCGTCGCATGCACGCCCGACTTCAGCACGCACACCCAGATCACCAGCCCCACCACGACGTACGGCCCGACGCTCATGACCCGGCTGCGGTTCATCAGGAACAGCACCACCCCGCCGGCCAGCGCCGCGCCCAGCATCGCGAGCGACACGTCGGCGGTGTAGAAGAACGCGATGACGACGATCGCGCCCAGGTCGTCGATGATCGCCACCGCGGTCAGGAACACCTTCAGCGACGCCGGCACCCGCGAGCCCAACAGCATCAGGATGCCGAGCGCGAACGCGATGTCGGTGGCCGCCGGGATCGCCCAGCCGTGCAGCGCGACCGGATCGCGCAGGTTGATCAGCGCATAGATCAGCGCCGGCACCGCCATGCCGCCGACCGCCGCGCCGGCCGGCAGCAGCGCCTGCCGGGCCGAGGCCAGCTCGCCGGCCAGCAGTTCGCGCTTGATCTCGAGCCCGACCAGGAAGAAGAACACCGCCATCCACAGGTCGTTGACCCACAGCAGCAGCGGCTTGGCCAGCACCAGCAGGTCGCCGCCGATGCGAACCTCGCCGGGCAGGCCGACGAAACGCTGGTAGGCGTCGTGCCACGGCGAGTTGCTGACGACCAGCGCGATCGCGGCCGCCAGCGCCAGCACGACGCCGCCGGCCGACTCGGACGCGATGAAGCGCCGGATGCTGTTCAGCATGAGTTCTCCCCTGTCAGTAAAATTCGCGGCTTCAAGCCAAGCCCGTCCGCCGGGGATTGTTCCGTAGTTCCGCCCACTTTCCGGGATAGCCACATGACCTCGATCCGCTACACCGACCTGGTTGACAGCGTCGCCGCCGCATTGCAATACATCAGCTACTACCACCCGGCCGACTACATCGCGCACCTCGCGCGGGCGTACGAATCCGAGCAGGGCCCGGCCGCAAAAGACGCGATCGCGCAGATCCTGACCAACTCGAAGATGTGCGCCGAAGGCCGCCGCCCGATCTGCCAGGACACCGGCATCGTCAACGTCTTCATGAAGATCGGCATGGACGTGCGCTTCGAGGGCTTCCCGTCGGGCGTCGAGGAAGCCGTCAACGAGGGCGTGCGCCGCGGCTACCTCGACCCCGAGAACAAGCTGCGCGCGAGCATCGTGGCCGACCCGCACTTCGAGCGCAGGAACACCAAGGACAACACGCCGGCCGTCATCCACATGAGCCTGGTGCCAGGCAACACCGTCGACATCCAGATCGCGGCCAAGGGCGGCGGCAGCGAGAACAAGAGCAAGTTCGTGATGATGAACCCGAGCGACAGCCTGGTCGACTGGGTGCTGAAGACGGTGCCGACGATGGGCGCCGGCTGGTGCCCGCCGGGCATGCTGGGCATCGGCATCGGCGGCACGGCCGAGAAGGCGATGCTGCTCGCGAAGGAGTCGCTGATGCAGGACATCGACATGTACGAGCTGAAGGCGCGCGGCCCGCAGAACAAGCTCGAGGAACTGCGCATCGAGCTGTGCGACAAGATCAATGCGCTCGGCATCGGCGCGCAGGGCCTGGGCGGCCTGACCACCGTGCTCGACGTGAAGATCGCCACCTACCCGACGCATGCTGCCAGCAAGCCGGTCGCGATGATCCCGAACTGCGCCGCCACCCGCCATGCGCACTTCGTGCTCGACGGGTCGGGCCCGGCCTTCCTCGAGGCGCCCAGCCTCGATCTGTGGCCCGACGTGAAATGGGCGCCCGACTACAACAAGAGCCGCCGCGTCGACCTCGACACGCTGACGCGCGAAGAGGTGGCGAGCTGGAAGCCGGGCGAGACGCTGCTGCTGAACGGCAAGATGCTGACCGGCCGCGATGCCGCGCACAAGCGCATCCAGGACATGCTGGCCAAAGGCGAGAAGCTGCCGGTCGACTTCACGAACCGCGTCATCTACTACGTCGGCCCGGTCGATCCGGTGCGCGACGAAGTGATGGGCCCGGCCGGCCCGACCACCGCGACGCGCATGGACAAGTTCACCGAGATGATGCTCGCAGAGACCGGGCTGATCGGCATGATCGGCAAGGCCGAGCGCGGCCCGGCCGGCATCGACGCGATCAGGAAGCACAAGTCGGCCTACCTGATGGCGGTCGGCGGCGCGGCCTACCTGGTGTCGAAGGCGATCCGCAAGGCCGAGGTCGTCGGCTTCGCCGACCTGGGCATGGAGGCCATCTACGAGTTCGAGATCAACGACATGCCGGTGACGGTGGCGGTCGATTCCGAAGGCACGTCGGTGCACCAGACCGGCCCGAAAGAATGGCAAGCGAAGATCGGCAAGATTCCGGTGGCCGTGGCCTGACGTAGCCCGGATGCCAATCCGGGGATTCGCCTCATGTCGGAAGCCCCGCCCTTCGCGTTGACCAAGATCCAGCCGCCGCGTCCGCGCGGCGAGCACTTGGCGCGACCCCAGCTCGAACGGCAACTGGCAGCCGCCATCGGCCAGGCACGGTTGATGCTGCTGAGCGCGCCGGCCGGCTTCGGCAAGACGGCGCTGATGGGGCAGCTGCTCGCATCCTGCAGCGGCACCGCGGTCGCGTGGATCGCCGCCGACGATGACGACGACCTGGCCCGCTTCGTCGCCTGCCTGGCGGCCGCGCTGGAGCCGCTCGACCTGCCGTGGCGCATCTCGCCGCAGGCCTTGTCGATGCTCGGCCCGCAGCCGCGCGGGCTGCGCCGCATCGCCGACGAGCTGCTCAGCGCGCTGGGCGGTGCCGACCTGCCGCAAGGGCAAGGGCAGGGCCTGATCGTGCTGGACGATGCGCACCGCATCGCCGATGCCCGCATCTTCGAGCTGCTCGACCTGCTGCTGGAACACCTGCCCGCGCCATGGACCGTGCTGCTCGCGAGCCGCACCGACCCGCCGCTGTCGCTGGCCCGGCTGCGCGCGCAGGGCGAGCTGCTGGAGCTGCGCCAGGCCGAGCTGGGCTTCGCCGACGACGAGGTGCGCGCGCTCGCCGCACAGCGCGGCGCCGGCGCGTCACTCGTTCAATCGCTGATCGAGCGGCTGCAGGGCTGGCCGGCCGGCATCCGCCTGAGCCTCGATGCGGCCACGCTCGCCGGCAACCGCACGCCGGCGGCGCTCGGCCAGCGCCACCTGTTCGACTACCTCGCGAGCGAGGTGCTGGCCGACATGCCGGACGGGCTGCGCCGCTTCCTGCTGCAGACCTCGGTGCTGGCCGAGCTGCAGGCCGGCCGCTGCGCCGCGCTGACCGGCGACCCGCAGGCCGCCGGCTGGCTCGACGACATCGAGCGCCGCGGCCTGTTCGTCACCGTGCTCGACGGGCCGCAGCTGACGCTGCGCCTGCACGACCTGTTCCGCGATTTCCTCGAAGACCGGCTGCGCCAGGAATCGCCCGAGGCGCTGACCGGACTGCTGCACCGCTCCGCCGACACCGAGCCCGACGACGCACGCCGCATCGCCTACCTGCAGCGCGTGGGCGACTGGGCGGCGGCCGAGGCGGCGCTGGACGCCGTCGCGCGCGGCTGGCTCACCGACGGCCGGCTGACGCAGGCGCAGCGGCTGCTGGCGCAGTTTCCGCCGGCGTGGCGCGAAGGTTCGGCGCCGCTGATGCTGCTGCAAGGGCTGGCGGCGTGGACGCGATGGGAGTTCCCCGCGATGGCCGGGCATTTCCAGCAGGCGCTGCGGCTGGCCGAGCAGCAGGGCCTTGCCGACCAGGCGCAGCTGGCGCGCGCCTATGTCGCGCTGAGCCTGTGCCAGCTCGACAAGCGCGACGAGGCGGCTGCCCTGCTCGCCGAGCTGCGCACGCAGGCACTGCCGCGCGAGGCCGAGGTCACGACGCTGACGGCCAGCCTGTGGCACGCCGGCGACTACGGACCGGTCGGACCTTCCGCCGGCTACATGGCGCGGCGCAACGAGCTGCTGGCCGATTGCACCGACATCGGCCTGTGGTACCAGGCGACGCCGAACCCGCGCGACGTGGCGCTGCCGGGCATCGCGCCGGCCCTGACCTTGTTCGTCGAGCGCGCGCTGCGGCTGGCGCCCGAGCAGCCCACCGCGATGAGTGCGATCGCGTGGCTGCTGCACGGCCTGACCGCGCTGTGGCAGGGCGACGCGGCGCGCGCGGCCGAGCGGCTGGAACGCGCGACGGAGGAAGCGCGCTGGCTTGGCAGCCCGCGCAACGTCGGCACGATGCTGGCGCTGGCGCGCGGCCTGCTGCACGCGTTGCGCGGCGACGTCGACGCGACCCGTCGGGCCGCGGCCCATCTGGTGGCCGACGCCGACCAGGAACCGCCGAGCGCGCGCCGCGAGAAGCTGCGCCGCCACGCGCAGTTCCAGGCGCTGCGGCTGGCGATGATCGCCGACGACGGCGAGCGCGCGCGTGCGCTGGTCGCCGCGCTGGGAGCACCGGACCTGCTGGTCTCGAACCGCATCGCACAACGCGCCCGCGAGCTGGCGCTGCCGGCGTTGTCAGCCGAGCTGGCCGAGGACTGGCCGCAGGCGGTCGCCGGCTGGCAGGCCGCGCTGCAGACGCCCGATGCGCTCGAGTGGTACGGGCTGCTGACCGAAGGCCGGCTGCGGCTGGCCGCGGCGCTGGTGCGGCTGGGCCGGCCGCGCGACGCGGCGCCGTTCGTCGAGGCCGCGGTGGCGCGTTGCGCGACGGACGGCTGGATCGGCTCGGCGTTGCTGGCCGGTCCGCGCGTCCTCGCGGTGCTGGCGCACGGCGGCCTGGTGCTGAGCGCCGGGGCGCAGGTCGCGTTGGCGAACTGGCTCGATGGCGCGGAGCGGCTGCGGGGGCACCGGCCACCGAGCGCGGACAACGCGTCCGCCATCGCATCGCGCGAGCCGGCCGCCGTACCGCAGGCGGATCCGCTCGCATCCCTGAGCGCCCGCGAACGCGAGGTGCTGGCGCGCATGGCCGCCGGCGACAGCAACAAGGTGATTGCGCGCGCCTTCGAGCTGAGCCCGCACACCGTGAAGCGGCACGTCGCGAACATCCTCGACAAGCTCGGCGCCGACACGCGCGGCCAGGCGGCGGCGCGCTGGCGCGACGTGCAATCGACGCCAGGCGAGGCGCAAGCGTCACGCGTCAACTGATCCCGGCGATGGAACCGTGGGAGGACAACGGTGCACTCAGGCAGGTGTCCCTTCAACGCCTTTCCATCCATCATGAAACGTGTCCTCGATACGCCTCGGCCGCGCCTCGTCACTCCCAATGGCCTATCGAGCGAAGGCCCGGCAATGGAACTGCCGGTTCCCCAGACCAAAGCGCAGGCCTGCCGTCTCGCCAACGCCGTGGCAGGCAACAGCCGCCTGAACAGTCTTCGACTGCATGTGGCCAGGGCGGTGCCTGTCGATTCGACGGTGTTGTCGTGGCTGTTCTCGCACGACAAAGCGCGCGCCGGCGCGCTGTCCGACCTGCAAATCCACATCGAGGACCAGCCGACCGGCGACACGGATTGGGTGCGTGCCCTGTGCGATGCGCTGTCGACCAACCTGCAAACTTCATCGGCCCATCTAGCCCTGCCCTGGCGGGACGGGTATCTGAAGTTGCTGGGTCAAGCGATCTGCAAGAGCCCGTGCCTCTCGTCGCTGACCTTGGGTGGCAACTTGCCGGAAATCGGGATGCTGGAGTTGCTGCACGCGCTGACTTCTCCGGCCTGCCAGCTGCAGTCGCTGTCGTTCCCCGACAGCAGCTTCAGCCTGGCGCTGGTCGATGCGGCGATCAAAGCCATCGAGCACAGCACATCCTTGATCCAGCTGGACCTTGGCGATACGCCCCTGACTCCTGACCAGCGCGACAGGATCGCCACGGTGCTCTCGAACAACCGGAACATCGCGGCCTGGGAATTCCTGAGCGCAGGCGGGCGGATCTGACGACTGGCGCCCCCCCTCACACCACCACCGGCTCCGGCTCCAGCCGGATGCCGAAGCGCCCGTACACGCTCTCCTGGATCGCGCGTGCCAGCGTGACCACCTCGGAGCCGATCGCGCCGCCGCGGTTCACGATCACCAGCGCCTGCTTCTCGTAGACGCCGGCGCGGCCGATGCTCTTGCCCTTCCAGCCGCAGGCGTCGATCATCCAGCCGGCCGCCAGCTTCACGCTGCCGTCGGGCATCGGGTAGTGCACGATCTCCGGATCCCGGCCGATGATGTCGCGGCACTGCTCCGGCGTCACGACCGGGTTCTTGAAGAAGCTGCCGGCGTTGCCGACCACCGCCGGATCGGGCAGCTTCGCGCGGCGGATCGCGCAGACCCAGTCGAACACCTGCTGCGGGGTCGGCGCGCCGATGCCGGTCTCGTGCATCTTGCGTTCGAGTTCCAGGTAGCCGAGCACCGGCTGCCACGGCTTGGGCAGCCGGAAGCGCACCCGCGTGATCACGCTGCGGCCCGCCAGCGAATGCTTGAAGACGCTGTCGCGGTAGCCGAACGCGCAGATGCCGCTGGCCAGCGTGACGCTGCGGCCGGTCACCAGGTCGACCGCGTCGAGCGACTCGAAGCGGTCTTTCAGCTCGATGCCGTAGGCACCGATGTTCTGCACCGGCGACGCGCCCACCGTGCCGGGGATCAGTGCCATGTTCTCGAGGCCCGGCCAGCCCTGGGCCAGCGTCCACGCGACGAACTCGTGCCAGTTCTCGCCGGCGCCGGCCTCGACGATCCAGGCGCTGTCGGTCTCGCGCACCAGCGAACGGCCCCTGACCTCCACCTTCAGGACCACCTGCGGCATGTCGCGCGTCAGCACGATGTTGCTGCCGCCGCCCAGCACGAACTTCGGGGCGCGGCCGAGCTGGGGGTGGTCGACGACGCGGCGCACGTCGGCATCGGCCGCGATGCGCACCAACGTGTGGGCGACAGCCGGCAGTCCGAAGCTGTTGTAGGGTTTCAGGCTGACGCCCGACTCGATTTGCATGCGAGAATTTTCGCTGATCCGGAAGAGGAATGACCGACCATGCCCAGCTTCGATGCCGTACTCGACCCCAACCTCGTCGAGGTTCGCAATGCCGTGGACCAGACTGCCAAGGAAATCGGCACCCGTTTCGACTTCAAGGGCTCGTCTGCCCGCGTCGAATTGAAAGACAAGGAACTGACGGTCTACGCCGACAGCGACTTCCAGATCGGCCAGGTGATGGACATCCTGCTGGCCAAGCTCACCAAGCGCAGCGTCGACATCCGCTTCCTCGACCGCAGCGCGAAGATCGAGAAGATCGGCGGCGACAAGGTCAAGCAGTTGATCACCGTCAAGAACGGCATCGACAGCGACACCGCGAAGAAGATCCAGGCGCTGATCAAGCAAAGCAAGATGAAGGTGCAGGCCGCGATCCAGGGCGACACGGTGCGCGTCACCGGCGCCAAGCGCGATGACCTGCAGGCGGCGATGGCACTGATCCGCAAGGAAGTGCCGGACGCGCCGCTGAGCTTCGACAACTTCCGCGACTGATGCTCCGCGGCCTGATCGCAGCCGCGCTGGCCGCCGGACTGCTGACCGCCGCCGGTGTGTCGGCGCAGACCGTCTCGCTCAGCGGCACGCTGGGCGCCGACAAGGCGCTGCTGATGATCAACGGCGCGCCGCGAACGGTGGCCGTGGGCAGCACCGTGCAGGGCGTCAAGCTGGTCAGCATGGCGGGCGGCGACGCGATCGTCGAGATCGGCGGCGAGCGCCGGCAACTGCGGTTCGGCGGCGTGCAGGTCAGCCTCGGCGCGGCGCCGGTCGAAGGCGGCGGCAGCCGCATCGTGCTGCCGGTCGGGCCGGGCGGTCACTTCTTCACGCAGGGCTCGATCAACGGGAAGGCGGTGGTGTTCGTCGTCGACACCGGTGCCACCACCGTGACCATCGCGCAGTCCGAAGCCGACGCGATCGGCCTGAAGTACCTCGACGGCCAGCGCGGCATGGTCAGCACCGCGAACGGGTCGGTGCCGTCCTACCGCATCACGCTGAGTTCGGTGCGCGTCGGCGACGTGCAGGTCTACAACGTCGACGCCGTCGTGCTGCCCGCCTCGATGAGCCAGGTGCTGCTCGGCAACAGCTTCCTGGCGCGCTTCCAGATGCGACGCGACAACGACACGATGACGCTCGACAAGAAGCCGTAGCCCTCACGCCGGTGGTTTGGCCAGCGCAAAGCTGGCCAGCGCGACCACCCCCATCCCCGCCAGCATCAGCAGCAGCTCGCGGTAGCCCGGCAGCACCAGCAGCAGCCAGGCCGTCAGCAGCGGCGCGGCCGCCCGCGACAGCAGCGCGATCGCAGACATCGCGCCGCCGATGCGCCCCACGTGCGCCCGTCCGAAGTACGCCGGCACCAGGTTGCCGCGCACGATCGTCACCAGCCCGTTGGCGATGCCGAACAGCACCGCGAACGCGATCAGCGCGGCGAGGTTCCCGGCCACTGCGAAGATCGCGAACGACAGCGGCAGCCCGCCCAGCACCGCCAGCCCCAGCCCGCGCGGCGTGACGCGGCGCCCGAACGCGAGGAACACCAGCCGGCCGGCCACCTGGGCCGGGCCGATCCAGGTCAGCACCGCCAGCGCCTGCACCTCGCTGCGTCCCTTGGCCGCGAAGATCGGCATCACGTGCGCCCACAGCGCCGCCGCCGAGAACGAATACAGCGTGAAGGTGATCGTCAACAGCCAGAAGGCGCGGTGGCGCAGCGCCTCGTGCAGCGTCGCATCGTCGGCCTCGTCGTGCGCGCCGCGCGGTGCGAGCGGCGGATCGCTGCCGCGGAGTGCCCACGCATGCAGCGGTGCCACGCCCAGCAGCAGCACGCCGCCGATCACCGCCAGCGCGACACGCCAGCCGCAGGCGTTCACCAGCCAGGCCGCCGCCGGAAACGACAGCGTGCTCGCGAAGCCGCCGACCAGCGTCAGCGACGTGATGCCGTCGCGGTAGCGCTCGGGAAAGCGCTTCGTCAGCACGTTGAAGGCCGGCTCGTACAGCGTCATCGCCATCGCGGCGCCGAGCAAGGCCCACGCTGCATACAACCTGGCCGGCTGCGCGACCTGCGACCACGACAAAAAACCAAGCCCCGCGAACACCGCGCCGAGCGTCATCACGCCGCGCCCATGCCCGCGGTCGATCGCGGCGCCGGCCGCATAGCTGCTCGCACCCCACACGGCCAGACCGAGCGTGAAGGCGCCCATCAACACGGGTTTGCTCCACCCCAGGGCGTGCTGCATCGGCAGCACGAACGACGAGAATGCGTAGTACAGCGCCGCCCAGCTCACCAGCTGGCCGGCAGCCAGCGCGGCCACGGTGGATCGATAGGAAGTCACCGCGGGATTATCGGTAGGCCCGCTGTCGCTGCAGGGACAGTTCGTCAGCGCACGAGCGTGCTAAAACGCGGCGCACAGGAGACACGACGATGGATTTGAACTTCACGCCCGAAGAGCAGGCCTTCCGACAGCAGATCCGCAGCTGGGTGGCCGAGCACCTGCCGAAGGACATCAGCCACAAGGTGCACAACGCGCTGCGGCTGTCGAAGGACGATCTGCAGCGCTGGGCGAAGATCCTCGGCAGGCAGGGCTGGCACGGCTGGGCCTGGCCGAAGCAGTTCGGCGGCCCGGGCTGGAACGCGATCCAGCGCCACCTGTTCGAAGAAGAATGCGCGCTGGCCGGCGCGCCGCGCGTGGTGCCGTTCGGCCCGGTGATGGTGGCGCCGGTGATCATGGCCTTCGGCTCGCCCGAGCAGCAGCGGCGCCACCTGCCCGGCATCATGAGCGGCGACGTGTGGTGGAGCCAGGGCTACAGCGAGCCCGGCTCGGGCTCCGACCTGGCGTCGCTGAAATGCCGCGCCGAGCGGCGCGGCGACTACTACGTCGTCAACGGCCAGAAGACCTGGACCACGCTCGGCCAGTACGGCGACTGGATCTTCTGCCTGGTGCGCACCGACAGCTCCGGCAAGCCGCAGACCGGCATCAGCTTCCTGCTGATCGACATGAAGAGCCCCGGCATCACGGTGCGCCCGATCATCACGATGGACGGCGAGCACGAGGTCAACGAGGTCTGGTTCGACAACGTCGAGGTGCCGGCGGACAACCTGGTCGGCGAGGAGAACAAGGGCTGGACCTACGCGAAGTACCTGCTGGCGCACGAGCGCACCAACATCGCCGACGTGAACCGCTCGAAGCGCGAGCTGGAGCGCCTGAAGCGCATCGCGAAGGCGGAGAACGTGTACGGCGACATGCGCTTCCGCGACGAGGTCGCGAAGCTGGAGGTCGAGATCGTCGCGCTGGAGATGATGGTGCTGCGGGTGCTGAGCGCCGAAACCTCTGGCAAGCAGTCGCTCGACGTCGCCGGGCTGCTGAAGATCCGCGGCAGCGAGATCCAGCAGCGGCTGACCGAGCTGCTGATGCTGGCGGCCGGGCCGTACAGCGTGCCCTTCATCCACGACGCGATGGAAGCCGGCTGGCAGGGCGACCACGTCGGCGCGGCGTACTGCGCGCCGCTGGCGGCGACCTACTTCAACGTGCGCAAGACGACGATCTACGGCGGCAGCAACGAAGTGCAACGCAACATCGTCGCTCAGACGGTTCTCGGGTGACATGTTGGCCCCCACGTCATTTCATTCCTGCCCCCCGAGGGGGCGCTCAGCCGCCTTGGGGCGGCCCTGCGGCAGCTGAGGACACACCATGGACTTCGACTTCTCCGACGATCAAGAGATGCTGCGCGACTCGGTGCGCAAATGGGTCGCCAAGGGTTACGACGCCGAGCGGCGCAGGCGCATCGTGCAGGCCGGCGGCTTCTCGCGCGAGGCTTGGCGCGAACTCGCCGACCTCGGGTTGACGGGGCTGTTCGTGCCCGAGGCGCACGGCGGCATGGGCTTCGGACCGACCGACGCGATGGTGGTGATGGAAGAACTGGGCCGCGGCCTGGTGCTGGAACCCTATGCGCAAGGCGCGCTGGTCGCCGGCGGCGTGCTGTCGGCCTGCGCATCTCAGCCGGCCATCGATGGCTGGCTCGGCAGGATCGCCGGCGGCGACGCGCTGGTCGTGCTGGCGCACCAGGAGCGCGGTGCGCGCTACCGCATCGCCCACGTCGAGACCGCGGCCAAGGCGGCCGGCGACGGCTGGACGTTGAGCGGCGCCAAGAGCGTCGTGCCGGCCGGCGACCAGGCCGACGCGTTCATCGTGCCGGCGCGCGTGTCGGGCGCGGTCGACGACCCGGCGGGCATCGCGCTGTTCCTCGTCGAGCGCCGTGCCGCGGGCGTCAAGACACGTGGCTACGGCAGCGCCGACGGCGCGCGCGCCGCCGAGCTGTCGCTGGCCGATGCGCCGGCCACGCTGCTGGTGCCGGCGGGCGGGCCCGGCGGCGGCGGCCACGCGGCACTGGAGCTCGCGGTCGACATCGGCATCGCCGCGCTGTGCGCCGAAGCGGTCGGCGCGATGGAGCAGCTGGTCGCGGTGACGGTCGAGTACATGAACACCCGCAAGCAGTTCGGTGTCGCGATCGCGAGCTTCCAGGCGCTGCGCCACCGCATCGCCGACGTGAAGATGCAGCTCGAGCTGGCGCGTTCGATGAGCTACTTCGCGACGCTGAAGATGAACGAGCCGGCCGCGGCACGCCGCCGCGCGCTGGCGCAGGCGAAGTACCAGCTGGGCGTCTCGATGCGCTTCGTCGGCCAGCAGTGCATCCAGCTGCATGGCGGCATCGGCGTCACCGACGAGTACATCGCCGGCCACTACTTCAAGCGGCTGACGGTGATGGAACTGAGCTTCGGCGACACGCTGCACCAGCTCGGCGAAGTGTCCGACCGCATGCAGGACACCGCCGGCGTCTTCGCCTAGGGCCTGTCAACAGGCCCTAGGGCACGACCCGGCCGAACAGATCCATCGGGTGGCTGTCGTCGGCACCGACCGCCCCGATCGCCGTGCCGGCGCCATCGGCGGGGTCGCCCGCGTTGATGAGCGGGCTGCCCGCGGCCGGCCGGTAGATCTGCCGGTAGCGAGACAGGACCTGCCCTGTCGTGTACAGGCCCAGCCAGACGCAGCCCTTCGACACCCGGTAGGGCACCTCGGCCTGGCCTGACAGCCGGGGGTTCGCCTGCACATCGTGCACCCCCGCCGGGCTCTGCACCATGCCGGGCAGATAGCGCGCCGAATCCGGCGCCAGCGGGTTGAACCAGCCGTTGTAGTCTGCCGAGACCACCCGCGGGCTGGTCACGGCACCGCCGTCGGTCGATACCAGGGCCTTGCCGAAACTGGCCGGCACCTCGCTGAACGCGGTGAACAGGTTGTTGCGGATGGAGGCGAACACCGAGCCCGCGCCGATGTTGAACACCGGCGCGTCGCAGGCGCCGGCCGAACCACCGGCATCGAAGCTGTTGTTGTGGATGTCGAGGCCGCTCTCGCCGCCGTAGACCATGATGGCGCCGTCGTACTGGGTGTTGGTGCCGCTGGCATGCGCGAAGACGTTGTGGTGGATCCTGGTGCCGCTCGCCGAGCCGCGCCAGAAATCGTGCCCGCTGTCGATGGCCAGGTTGTAGCGGAACTCGCCGCCGAAATTCTGGATCGGCCACGAGCCGCCATGCACCACGTTGTGCTCGGCCAGCTCGTTGCCGGAGCTGCCTTGCAACCAGAGATTGAAGCCCTGGCTGAACCCGCCGTGGTAGTCGTGCAGGAGGTAGTTGCCTTGCACGGTGTCGTTCGACGAGTCGTAGAGCTGCAGCACCGCCCTCACCCCCATCAGGACATTGCCCTGCCCTGCAAGCAGGCCGCCGATCTGCCAGCCATTGCCGCTCACCAGCAGCATGCCGCCACCGATGCGGTTGCCCTGCAGGACCTTGCCGCCGGACGTGTTGCCGGCCAGTTCGAGAACGACCGGCACCGACGGGTCGCTGGACACATAGGTGATCAGGTTGTTGGCGCGAAGCTCGTTGTTCTTCACCGTCATCGTGCCACTGCCTTGGGCGCTGAAGCGCATCGCCCCGGTGGCCTCGAAGACCGAGTCTTGAATCGCCACCGAGCCCGTGGTCGAGACGTCGATGCCCGGGGCACTGAAGCTGCCCAGCCCGCTGACATGCGCATTCTGGATGTGCACACGGCCCGAGTAGCCTGCGCCGGCAAGCACCTTGAAGCCATTGCCGATGACGGTCTTGTCCGTCCAGTCGAGGTCGGCCGAGCCGCCCAGCACCAGGTCTTGCGTCAGCGTGACCGTGCCGCCGTGCACGGGCGGGGCATCGACGTGGATGGTGATGGGGGTCAGCCCGTCGACCTGCCTGCCGCCGGCGCCGGTGGCCGGGTCGTACGGCACATGCCCGACGGTCAGCACATGCACGCCCTGCGAGAGGCCGGCGGGCAGGCGCAGCTCCCAGAGGTTGAAATCAGTGGCACTCGGCAAGGCCGCGCCGACCAGTTGCCCGTCGACATAGAAGTTCTCCCGGGTTCCGGGGCAGACGTAGGGCGGGTGTCCGGGTGGGCACATGTAGGCATTCGGATCGCGCGCATCGGCGAGGATGCGCAGCGGCGCGCCGGCCGTGAAATGCATGTGCGGCGCGGGGCTCTTGATGCGTGTCGCGCTGGCTCCGCTCTCGTTCCAGATCGGCTCGATGGGGTCGGAGAAGCAGGCCTCCGCGGGTGCAGGTGCAGGTGCAGGTGCAGGTGCAGGTGCAGGTGCAGGTGCGGGAGCGGGAGCGGGGTTCGGCACCGGCGCCGGTGCAGGCGCGCCGATCGGTGGTGACGTCGATGGCGCGGGGGCGTCATCCGACGCGCCGCTGCCGCATGCGCCCAGCAACAGCACGGCGGCGAACAGCCCGCTCAGCGTCGGTATCGTTCCGCGAAGGCCTTGCATGGCTCAGTTGGCCAGCCTGGGCGGTGCTTGCACGGTCATCGGCAACGCCCCGCTGAAGGTGACGGTGCCTGCCTGGTTGCGGATCTCCAGCGTGCCACCCGTGCCGTCGGTGCTGAAGCGCGCGGTTGCCACGCTGCCGTTGGCCAGCGTGACCTGTGCCCCGGTCTGGCCGGCCGCATCGGAGCGGGTCGCGGCAGTGAAGGCGTGGTCGGCGCCCAGCACGTTGAGAAACACCGACACGTTGCCGTTCGAATCGGCCACGTCGACGCGCGAGCCGGCATTCATGTCGTCATCGACCGTGGGCCACGAGATCGCCTGCGACACGAGCCCGGTGGGAGCGAGGCGCACCACGTCGAGCTGGTTGCTGCCGCTCATCGCGGTGATGCGGTCGCCCGAGAGCGTGGGCGTGCCCGGCAGATTCAGCGTCCAGATGCGGCTGACGCCGCTGCCGGTGGTCTGCACGCGGTCGAGGATCACGAGCGTGGCGGGCTTGATGAACAGAAACTCGCGCTCCACCTTCGCCACCACAGCCTTGCCGCCGTACATCGGCGTGACCCGCGCCAGGCCATAGGCGTAGACGGGCGTGTCGGCCAACGCCTGCATCGCGCAGCTGGCGTCGTAGGTCTGCTCCACCAGCTTGCCGTTCTGCTCGATGCGCACCAGGTTGTGCGGCGTCTCGTACTGGGCCAGGCCCGAGTGCGAATCGATGTTCTCATCGAAGGCGAGCCAGTTGCCCTTGAACATCACGAAGCTGCCCTGGTCGTGGTGGGCATGGCTCTCGGTGTAGGGGCCGCAGATCAGGTTGGCATAGGTGGCATCGCCGGACCAGGCCGAACGCATCGAGAACTGGCCGGTGCCGCTGCCCCAATGGGCGGTGGGCAGGCGGCTCAGCGGCTGTGCAGCGATGTCGGATTGGTCGTACAGGTAGTCGACCCAGTACTCGAAGGCGTTCGCCATGCGCGGCACCGACGACTGCGCCAGCAGCGACTTGGAGACGCCCGCCATCACGTCAGACGGGTACAGGCGCGACAGCACCTCGAGGTACTGGCGGTGGTAGTCGAACAGCGCGGCCGTCGAGTCGCGCGAATGGTCGCCGGTCGGCGAGATGCGGTCCAGGGTCGGCACGATGTCGTGCATGAACTTGTCGAACGACGCGAGCGTGTGCGGCGTCGCGTCCGCGATGCGCTCGCCGGTGGATTTTTCCCACAGGTGGTAGAGGTCGAACAGGCCGTTCATTGCCGTGCCGTAACCGGTGCCTTCGCGCGAGCCGCCGCCCTGCAGGTCGCGGGTGAAGGTCGGCACGAGCTGGTTGGCGATCTTCTCGGTGCGGAACTTGTCCAGCCAGGTCGAGGCCTGCGTGTTTTCGCCGTACGTGGCGAGACCGAGCAGCATGGTCGCGCGCAGGAACGAGTAGTAGTAGTTGTTCGATGGGTTGTCGACCGACCAGCCGCTCCAGGCGTAGGCGGTGTTGCCCCATCTGGCCTGCGTGTGGTTCCACACGTTCCAGACCGCCTGGTTGCCGTAGGTGGCCCAGCGCGTGCGCTGGTTCGCCGTCATCTGCGAGCGGCACCAGTCGTACACCATCGCCATGTTGCCGATCGTGCCGCCGACATCGAGGTAGCTGTCGCCGGCCACCGTCGCAGCCGCGTTCCTGCTGATCAGCGCTTCTTCCGATTTCACGAAACTCTCGGTCTGGTCGACTGCGTACTGGCAGTAGGACGCCTTGCCCGTCACCTGGGACAACAGCGCCGCCTGCCAGGGGCCGAACAGATAGATGTCGGCACCGGCGATCTGCGAATCGACCATGTTCTTGAAGCGCGTCGCCGACGCCGTGTTGCTGCTCAGAGCGGCGCGCAGGCGGGTCAGTGTCGGCGCATCGGAGATCAGGATGCGCGGCGATCCGAGCGGCGCGATCGTGATGGGCAAGGGCGTGGGTGCCGGTGCAGGCGCAGGTGCGGGCGTCGGTGCGGGTGCGGGTGCGGGTGCGGGTGCGGGTGCGGGTGCCGGTGCCGGTGCTGGCGCCGGTGTCGGTGTCGAGCCGGAACTGGGTGTCGGTGCAGGGCCGTCATCAGACGAAGGGCCGCATCCGGCGACCAAGGTGGTGGCAGCCAGCAGCACCAGGCTGGCGTGCCGCCAAGCCGGCCTCAACCGATGCAGCCGCCTGGCAGTTGCGTGAAGGGCCAACCGAGTGTTCGCTGACGAACCATCGTGACGCATCGAGTCCATGGATTCCTCCGACAGGGCTTGAGCCCATGTGCTTTTTTCTTCTCCGGCCCTGAGGCGTCCGGATAGAGCAAATGCGACAGGCAGGTTCTTGCAGAGGGCAAGCCCACACGGTCTCTTCGATCTCATCGGGACTGCGCACGGTGTATCACGCCACCTGTCGCGGCCGGCCAATCTGCGCAGACTGTTGCAACTGAGTGGGTGTGTCAGCGCTGCTCCACCAACCGTTTCATAATCGCCGGTCCCCGCCCCCTTCCCCGCGATGCACCCCACACCAGGCCTGAGCGCCGTCGCCGGCCTGCGCGTCGGCCACTTCACCGACAGCCGCCGGCCCACCGGCTGCACCGTCGTGCTCGCGCCCGCGGGCGCAGTGGGTGGCGTCGACGTGCGCGGTGCAGCACCCGGCACGCGCGAGACCGACCTGCTGTCGCCGCTGAATGCCGTCGAACACGTGCACGCGGTGCTGCTCGCCGGCGGCAGCGCGTTCGGGCTCGACGCCGCCGGCGGCGTGATGCGCTGGCTCGAGGAGCGCGGCATCGGCTACCCGGTCGGCCCGCACCGCGTGCCGATCGTGCCGGCGGCGATCCTGTTCGACTTGTCGGTCGGCGACGGCCGCATCCGCCCCGACGCAGCCGCCGGCTACGCCGCCTGCGAGGCCGCGAGCGACGCGCCGTGCGCCGAAGGCAATGTCGGCGCGGGCGCCGGTGCGCTGGTCGGCAAGCTGTTCGGGCTCGAACGCGCGATGCGCGGCGGGTTCGGCCACGCCAGCGTCACGGTGGCCGGCATCACGGTCGGCGCGTGGGTCGCGGTCAATGCGCTCGGCGATGCGGTCGATCCGCGCAGCGGCCGCGTGCTGGCCGGCGCCCGCACCGCCGATGGCCTGGAGTTGCTCGACAGCACGCAGGCGCTGCTGCGCGGCGAACTGCCGCAGTCCATGCAACCCGGCGCCGCGACGACGATCGGCGTGGTCGGCACCGATGCCGTGCTGACCAAGGCCCAGGCCAACAAGCTCGCGCAGACCGCGCACGACGGGCTCGCGCGAAGCATCAGCCCGGTCCACACGCAGAGCGACGGCGACACCGTGTTCGCGCTCGCCACCGGCGCCAGCGGGCTCGTCGCCCACCCGACGCTGCTGGGCACGATGGCGGCCGAGTCGGTGGCCCGGGCCGTCGTGCGTGCGATCGAGGCGGCCACCGGCTGGGGGCCTTACCCCGCCGCGCGCGACCTGGGCCTGCCCGCATGAGCAACACCTCGGCCGACACCTTCCCGCCGATCGTCTTCCTGCACGGCAACGGCGACACCGCCGCGCTGTGGCTCACCACCGTCTGGCGCTTCGAGAGCAACGGGTGGCCGCCCGAGCGGCTGCATGCGATCGACATGCCCTGCCCGCTGGCCCGCGACGACGACGGCATCGCGCAGCCGGGCCGCAGTTCCAGCGACGACGCGCGGCGCTGCGTGGCCGACGCGGTCGAGCAGGCCTGCCGCCGGCACGGCGTCGCGCAGGTGGTGCTGATCGCCAATTCGCGCGGCGGCTTCGCGGTGCGCAACTTCATCGCGAACGGCGGCGCGGCGCAGGTGTCGCACGCGATCCTCGGCGGCACGCCGAACCACGGCGTGTGGGCCGATGCCGGCTTCCGGCCGGGCAACGAATTCAACGGCGCCGGGCCGTTCCTGCAGCGGCTGAACGCAGGCGACGGCGATGGCGACGAGACGACCCCGGGCCCGCGCTGGATGACGGTGCGCTCCGACGCCAACGACAAATACGCGCAGCCCGACGGCCTGTGGATCGGCGCGCCCGGCCGGCCGACCGGCGTCGGCGCCGACAGCCCGGCCCTGCGCGGCGCGCACAACGTCGTGATCGCCGGCATCGACCACCGCGAGACCTCGTTCGGCCCGGCCGCGTTCGACGCGATGTGGCGCTTCCTGACCGGCCGCGCGCCGGCGACGCTGCAGCCGACGCCGTCCGACGGCGCGATCGAACTGGCCGGCACCGTCTCCGGCCTGCACCCGCAGGCCGCGGTGCACGACAACCTGCCGCTGGCCGGCGCCGCGGTCGAGGTGCACGCCACCGATCCGGCCACCGGCGAGCGCGTCGGCGCGCCGCTGTACCGCGGCACCGTCGGCCGCGACGGCGCCTGGGGCCCGCTGAGCACCGACAGCCGCACGCCGCTGGAGTTCGTCGTCGACGCGCCCGGGCACGGCACGACGCACGTCTACCGCTCGCCGTTCGCACGCTCGTCGTCGCTGGTGCACCTGCGCGCGATGCGGCTGGCGGACGCCGATGCCGATGCGGATGCCGCCCCGGCGGCCGACCGCGATGCGCTCGCGCTGGTGCAGCTGAGCCGGCCGCGCGGCTACTTCGGCGTGCCGCGCGACCGCGTCCTGCTCGACGGCCACCCGCCCGCCGGGCTGCCGCCGGGCGTCGCGGGCCTGTCGCTGGCCGCGGTCAAGGTGACCGACACGGCCGGCCGCGCGGTGGCCGCAGAATTCAACGGCGAGCGCATCGTCGGCCGCGCCTGGCCTTGTGCCGACGGCCACGTCGTGCTGCTCGAACTCCATTCCTGAACGAAAGATTTGTCGATGCGCTTGTCGCAGGTGTTGTTTTCCCAGGGCTTCGGCACGCGCCGCGAATGCGACGGCCTGGTGTGGCACGGGCTGGTGTCGGTCGGAGGGCGGGTGGTCGAGGAGCCGGCCGAGGAGGTCGACACCGACGGCCTGGTGTTCACGGTGCAGGGCCGCGAGTGGCGCTTCCACGAAAAGGCGCTGGTGCTGCTGCACAAGCCGAGCGGCCACGAGTGCTCGCAGAAGCCCAAGCACCACCCGAGCGTGCTGAACCTGCTGCCGGCGCCGCTGCGCAACCGCGGCGTGCAGCCCGTCGGCCGGCTCGACGAAGACACCACCGGGCTGCTGCTGCTGACCGACGACGGCGCGCTGATCCACCGACTGACTTCGCCGAAGCACCATGTGCCGAAGGTGTACGAGGCGACGGCGAAGCACGAGGTGACGCCCGACCAGGTGGCGAAGCTGCTCGACGGCGTGGTGCTCGACGACGACCCCGCGCCGGTGCGCGCCTCGGCCTGCGAAGCGACCGGGACCCACACCTTGCGGCTCACGCTGACCGAAGGCAAGTACCACCAGGTCAAGCGCATGGTGGCCGCGGCGGGCAACCGGGTCGAGGCACTGCACCGCAGCAGCTTCGGCGAGCTGACGCTGGCCGGCGTGCCGAGCGGCGCGTGGCGGTGGGTCAGCGCGGCGGAGCGGGAGATGCTGGAGCGCAAGCGCTGAACCGTCAGAGTTGCTGTGACGGCTGGTTGGAGCTCAAGAGCCCAATGCGCTTTGCGACGGATTCATTCGCCAATTTCAGAAACCCTCGCATGGATTCCAGATCGGCAAGCTGGTTCACCAGGTCGAACTCGACCTGCGTCCGGCACCGCCACTGTGTCAGCATGGTGTTGATCAAGCCCTTCATGCCGTCGTTGGACAGCGTGACCGCCTTGATGCGCAATCGATTGATCGGGCACAAGACAAGCTGATTCGCGATGGCGTCAAAGGAATACTTGTTCTGATCGCCGCCTGCCCGCTTCAGCGTCAATTGCGGCAGACGCCAGGGGTCCCGGGATTGCAGGAGGCTGGTCATCAAGCTGCCGAAGAGGTGGCACGGGCAAGACGCGATCTCCAGTTCCCTGAACCGGGGAAGCTTGCTCAAGACGGCAACCAGATCAGGGAGGAAGCTCGGCTCGTCGATCCAGCCGCCCGCCAGCGTCAGCGTCTGCAGACCCGGGTTGCGCGCGACGAGCGAGAGTGCCGCCGCCCGCATCGTCTGCGGGTCAACGCTGTCGTGCTCGCCGAAGGCGATCTTCAGCGACTCCAGGCCACCGTATGACATCAGCGCCATCATCATCGCGTTGAAGGCGCCCGCTTGATGATGGCAGCTCGTGAGGCCGAGCTTCTTGAGCGTGCGGCCTGCCTGCAGCGCCCGGCCGAATTCGACGGCGGCGGCGGGCGACACCGTCACGTTGACCAGGTGCACGCGCTGCAATGCCGGGATCTGCCACAACGCGTGGATCAGCGATGTCCACCCCGACGAGAAGCACGTCAGGGTCGCGAGTTGTCCGTCCACCATCGCCTGCGCCAACCCCTGCAGGTTGCCGCTTTGCAGGTACGCCTCGGCATTGTCGCGCCATGGCTTCAGGTCCCTGGGGTCTCGTCTCGGCTGCGCTCGCCCGGCAAGGATCGCACCCGCCTGCGAAATGGCAGGCGCGATCGGCACCGGGCGGATCTGAAGCATCTGCCGCTGGATCTCGACGCTGGGCTGAAGCGTGTCTTCCAGCGTGCGGGCCGCGGCCGCCGACTGCGCACGACGGCGGGCGGCCTGGGGGCTCCTGGCCACTGCGTGCTTCCCCTTTTCCACACGCGCAGGACTTGCTGCCTGCTTCGGCTCCCCGGTTCGAGGGGGCTGCTTTTTGCGGGGGCGCTTGTCGCCCGCCCTCGGTCCACTCATGCGATACATCCTCGACGGTGCAGCCCCCTCAGTAACGGGTGTCGGCATTTGGTTCAACGCCACCCGACAGATAATCCTCCCCCATGCGCGTCTTCAGCGGCTTCCACCATCCCGGCATCGCCGATGCCTGCGCCCTCACCATCGGCAACTTCGACGGCGTCCACCGCGGCCACCAGGCCATGCTGGCGCTGCTGCGCAACGAGGCCCAGCACCGCGGCCTGCCGTCGTGCGTGATGACCTTCGAGCCGCACCCGCGCGACTACTTCGCCCGCGCCGCCGGCAAGCCCGAGCTGGCGCCGGCGCGCATCGCGACGCTGCGCGACAAGCTCTCCGAACTGGAACGCTGCGGCATCGACCAGGTGGTGGTGCTGCGCTTCGACCAGGCACTCGCGTCGCTGTCGCCCGAGGCCTTCATCGTCGACATGCTGGTGCGCGGCCTCGGCGCCCGCTACATCCTGGTCGGCGACGACTTCCGCTTCGGCGCCCGGCGCGGCGGCGACTACGCGATGCTCGACGCCGCCGGCCCGGCCCAGGGCTTCGACGTCGCCCGCATGAAGAGCTACGAGGTGCACGGGCTGCGGGTGTCGAGCTCGGCGGTGCGCCAGGCGCTGGCCGCTGGCGACATGGCGCAGGTCGAAGCGCTGCTGGGCCGCAGCTACAGCATCAGCGGCCACGTGGTGCACGGTCGCAAGCTCGGCCGCGAGCTCGGTTTTCGCACGCTGAACCTGCGCTTCGCCCACGCGAAGTCGGCCGCGATGGGCATCTACGCGGTGCGCACCCACGGCCTGGGCGAGCAGCCGCTGGACGGCGTCGCGAGCCTGGGCGTGCGCCCGACCGTCGAAGACGCCGGCCGGGTGCTGCTCGAAGTGCATTGCCTCGATTGGCCCGCGCGCCTCGGGGCCGAGGGGGCCTACGGTAAACTCGTCCGCGTGGAACTGCTGCACAAACTTCGCGACGAAGCGCGTTTCGACGGGCTGGACGCCCTGACGGCGGCCATCGCGCAGGACGTGCAGGACGCTCGGGTCTGCCTCGCGTCGTACGCCGCGCAACGCCGCCAGACCACGCGCGATCGAATTTAACGCTCGCCCCACCCCCCCCCGCCCTTCGCATCAAACCTGCGAGCCCCGGCGCCCGGCGCCGGCACCTGTCTTCGAGACGCGCCGCGCGGCGCGCAAAGCCATGACCGACAAGACAACGGACACCACCGACTACCGCAGCACCCTGAACCTGCCCGACACGCCGTTCCCGATGCGCGGCGACCTGCCGAAGCGCGAGCCGGGCTGGATCAAGGACTGGAGCGACCAGGGCATCTACAAGCAGCTGCGCGACGCCCGCGTGAACCGGCCGCGCTTCGTGCTGCACGACGGCCCGCCGTATGCCAACGGCACGCTGCACGTCGGCCACGCGGCGAACAAGATCCTGAAGGACATGATCGTCAAGGCGCGCCAGCTGGCCGGCTTCGACGCGCGCTACACGCCGGGCTGGGACTGCCACGGCCTGCCGATCGAGAACCAGATCGAGAAGACCTTCGGCCGCAACCTCGAACGCGCCGACGTGCAGGCGAAGAGCCGCGCCTATGCCGGCGAACAGATCGCGCAGCAGATGGCCGACTTCAAGCGCGTCGGCGTGCTCGGCGACTGGGACCACCCGTACCGCACGATGGACTTCGGCAATGAAGCCAACGAGATCCGCGTGCTGAAGCGGCTGATCGAGCGCGGCTTCGTCTACCGCGGGCTGAAGCCGGTCTACTGGTGCTTCGACTGCCATTCGTCGCTGGCCGAGTTCGAGATCGAATATGCCGACAAGCAGTCGCAGACCGTCGACGTCGCCTTCCTCGCGGCGGAGCCGGCGAAGCTGGCCGCCGCGTTCGGCCTGCCGTCGCTGGCCAAGGACGCCTTCGCGGTGATCTGGACCACCACCGCGTGGACCCTCCCCGCCAACCAGGCGCTGAACCTGAACCCGGCGCTGGAGTACGCGCTGGTCGACACCGAGCGCGGCCTGCTGCTGCTGGCGCTGGCGCTGGTCGACAAGTGCCTGGAGCGCTACGGCCTGCAGGGCCGCGTGATCGCGACCACGCTCGGCAAGAACCTCGACGGCATCACCTTCCGCCATCCGCTGGCGCATGTCGATCCGGGCTACGACCGCGTGAGCCCGGTGTACCTGGCCGACTACGCGACCGCGGAGGACGGCACCGGCATCGTGCATTCGTCGCCGGCCTACGGCGTGGACGACTTCAACTCCTGCCGCGAGCATGGCCTGGCGATCGACGACATCCTGAACCCGGTGCAGGGCAACGGCGTCTACGAGGCGACGCTGCCGCTGTTCGGCGGCCAGCACATCTGGAAGGCCGTGCCGCTGGTGATCGATGCGCTGCGCGACGCCGGCCGGCTGCTCGCCACCTCGAAGCTGACGCACAGCTATCCGCACTGCTGGCGCCACAAGACGCCGGTGATCTACCGCGCCGCGGCGCAGTGGTTCGTGCGCATGGACGAAGGCGACGGCGTGTTCACGAAGGACAAGGCGCCGAAGACGCTGCGCCAGACCGCGCTGGAAGCCATCGCCCAGACCGGCTTCTACCCGGAGAACGGCCGGGCCCGGCTGCACGACATGATCGCGAACCGGCCCGACTGGTGCATCAGCCGCCAGCGCAACTGGGGCGTACCGCTGCCGTTCTTCCTGCACAAGGCGACTGGCGAACTGCACCCGGACACGATGGCGCTGATCGACCGCGCTGCCGACGTTGTGCAGCAGGGCGGCGTCGAGGCCTGGTCGAAGCTGACGGTCGACGAGGTGCTCGGCGCCGAGGCCGGCGACTACATCAAGAGCAACGACATCCTCGACGTGTGGTTCGACTCGGGCTCCACCTTCCATCACGTGCTGAACGAGAAGGTCGGCAGCCAGCCCGGCACCACCGGCGGGCCGGGCGGCGAAGGCGGCCCCGAGGCCGACCTGTACCTCGAAGGCCATGACCAGCACCGCGGCTGGTTCCATTCGTCGCTGCTGATCGCCAGCGCGATGGAAGGCCATGCGCCGTACCGCGGCCTGCTGACGCACGGCTTCACGGTCGACGGCCAGGGCCGCAAGATGAGCAAGAGCCTGGGCAACTTCATCTCGCTGCAGGATTCGGTGCAGGAGATGGGCGCCGAGATCCTGCGCCTGTGGTGCGCCGCGACCGACTACTCGGGCGACCTCGCGATCGACAAGAAGATCCTCGCGCGCGTCGTCGATGCCTACCGCCGCATCCGCAACACGCTGCGCTTCATGCTGGCCAACACCAGCGATTTCGATCCGGCGACCGACCTCGTGCCGCTGGGCGAGATGCTGGAGATCGACCGCTATGCGCTGGCCCGCGCGGCGCAGTTCCAGGCCGAGGTGCTGAAGCACTACGAGGTCTACGAGTTCCACCCGGTGGTGGCCAAGCTCCAGGTGTTCTGCAGCGAGGACCTGGGCGCGTTCTACCTCGACGTGCTGAAAGACCGGCTGTACACCACCGCGCCGAAATCGGCGGCGCGGCGCAGCGCGCAGACCGCGCTGTGGCACGTGACGCACGCGATGCTGCGCTGGATGGCGCCGTTCCTGAGCTTCACCGCCGAAGAGGCCTGGAAGCTGTTCGCGCCAGGGCAGTCGGCATCGATCTTCATCGAGACCTTCAGCGACACGTCGGCCTGGGCCGACGAGGCGCTGCTCGCGAAGTGGGGGCGGCTGCGCGAGATCCGCGACGTGGCCAACAAGGAGATCGAGGCGCTGCGCAGCGCGGGCCAGGTCGGCTCGTCGCTGCAGGCCGAGCTGCTGATCACCGCGGCGGCCGACGACCATGCGCTGCTCGCAACGCTCGGCGACGACCTGCGCTTCGTGACGATCACGTCGCAGGCGCGGATCGCCACGGGCGCGGAGCTCGCTGTTGCCGTGACGCCGTCGGCTGCGACCAAGTGCGAGCGCTGCTGGCATTACCGCGACGACGTCGGCAGCGATGCGCAGCATCCGACGATCTGCGGCAGGTGCACAAGCAACCTGTATGGGTCGGGTGAGGCGCGTACAGTCGCCTGAACGATGCCGGAAGCCGTTGACCTGCGCAATCACTGACACCATGCCCTCTCAGAAACCTTTCGCCTCCCTCCTCCCCTGGCTCGGCATCGCGCTGATCGTCATCGTGCTGGACCAGCTGACCAAGTCGCTGATCCTCGCCAACTTCGCGTATGGCGACAGCGTGCACGTCACGCCGTTCTTCAACGTGGTCCGGGTGCACAACACCGGCGCGGCGTTCTCGTTCCTGGCCGGCGCGTCCGGCTGGCAGCGCTGGTTCTTCGTCGGGCTGGGCGCGGTGGCCGCCGCGTTCATCGTCTGGATGCTGCGCAGCCACGGCGGGCAACGGCTGTTCGCGTGGGCGCTCGCGCTGATCCTCGGCGGCGCGCTCGGCAACGTGATCGACCGGCTGATGCACGGCTACGTCGTCGACTTCATCCAGGTGCACTGGGCCGAGAAGTACTTCCCGTCGTTCAACCTCGCCGACAGCGCGATCACGCTCGGCGCGATCCTGCTGATCGTCGACGAGCTGCGGCGCGTGCGCAAGGGCAAGTAGGTTCCGGCCCCGCGCCGGCCGCGCCACGCAGACGGCCTGCGCCGTCAGCCGAGCTTCGCGAGGAAGCCGCGGATCGCGTCGGCGATCTCCGCCGCATGCGTCTCCAGCGCGAAGTGCCCGGTGTCGAAGAACTGCACC
Source organism: Rhizobacter sp. SG703 (assembly GCF_012275445.1). GTDB lineage: Bacteria > Pseudomonadota > Gammaproteobacteria > Burkholderiales > Burkholderiaceae_C > Rhizobacter. The sequence continues at coordinate 80,545 of NZ_JAAZQK010000012.1, forward strand.
TGCGCCGCGGGGATGTCGCGCTTGAACGCCTCGGCGCCCGCCGGCAGGAAGAACGGATCGTGGCGCCCCCACACCGCCAGCAGCGGCGGCTGGTGCTGGCGGAAGTAGGCCTGGAACTGCGGGTAGAGCGCGACGTTGCTCGCGTAGTCGCGGAACAGGTCGAGCTGCACCTCGTGCGCACCGGGCCGCGCCAGGTAGTGGTTGTCCAGCGCGTGACCGTCGGGCGACACCCGGCTCGCATCGGCAACCCCGTGGGTGTACTGCCAGCGCACCGACTCGGGCGACAGGAAGGCGCGCAGCGCCTCGCGGTGCGCCGCACTCGGCTCGCGCCAGTAGGCCTGGATCGGCGTCCAGCCGTCGCTCAACCCCTCTTCGTAGGCATTGCCGTTCTGCGTGATGATCGCGGTGATGCGCTCCGGATGCTTCAGTGCCAGCCGCAGGCCGACCGGCGATCCGTAGTCGAACACGTAGATCGCGTAGCGCGTCAACCCGAGTTGCTCGGTGAAGCCGTCGATCACCTTCGCCAGGTTGTCGAAGGTGTACGCGAACTGTTCGCGAGGCGGCATCGCCGTCTGGCCGAAGCCGGGCAGGTCCGGTGCGATCACGCGGTAGCGGTCGGCCAGCGCCGGGATCAGGTCCCGGAACATGTGGCTCGAACTCGGAAAGCCGTGCAGCAGCAACAACGCCGGCGCGTCTGCCGGCCCGGCCTCGCGACAGGCCACATCCAATCCGTCCACGCTCACGCGCCGATGGCTCACGTTCGTCATCTCCAGCTCCTTCGGGTAACCGCAAAAATGCGTTCAATCAGGTTAACTTCGATGAAGTAACCTGTCAAAAGCATTTGATGAAGTTACGGCCGCTGGGCCAGACGCTCTCGATGGGCGGCCTGCTTGGCGCGGTTGCCACAGACGGCCATGTTGCACCAGCGGCGCTTGTGGCCCCGCGTGGTATCGAGGAACAGCAGCGTGCAGGCCGGCCCTTCGCAGGCCTTGACCTGGCTGAAATCCGCACCGGTCAGCAGCTCGGCCATCGCCTCGGCGATCGGTTGCAGCAGCGCGTCCGGCGAACGCCAGCGCCGCAGCCGCATCCATTGCAGGCCTGCAGCGACGCCGTCCCCGTCGCTCGGTGCCGCGCCCACCTGGCCGAAGCCTTCATCACGGGCGAGCAGCCGGTTCAGCGGCTCCAGTTGCGCGACCGCCTGTGCGTCAAGCGGCCGGCCCCGGTGCTCGCGGACGAAGCCGCGAAACCATTCGCGCAGGGCCCGGGCCTGCGCTGCCACGGCGTCGAGCTCGCCCGGGCCGGCGCCGGCCCGGGCCTCGTCGAGCACCTGCGCCGGCACCAGCTTCGCCTGCCGCAGCCATGCGAGCAGGTCGTCGCCCGAGCCCAGCCATTCCACCGGCGTGTCCTGCGGCATGGCCGCCGAATTGAGGAAATCGAGGCCGAGCGCGTCGGCAATGAACATGGCGGGGGGGCGGGCATCGGTCATGGCACGGCCTCGTGATTCAACACATCCTGCTTGATAACCTTCGATTCTACGTTTGACAGGTTATCTTATATGAAGTAACCTGCCATTCAACATTTCTCGGGTTACAGAACGGGGGCACTGGATGGTGAAGACAAGCGTGTCGAATTCGATCGCGATCGTGACCGGCGCGAGTTCCGGCATCGGCAAGGCAACGGCCTTGCGCCTGGCGAAGGACCATGCCGGCGTGGTGCTGGTGGCGCGTCGCCAGCACGAGCTGGAGGACGTCGCGCGGCAGGTCCGTGCGGCGGGCGCGCAGGCGCTGGTGGTGGCCGTCGACCTGGCGCAGCCGGATGCGGCCGAGGCGGTGGTCGCCGCAGCACTGCAGGCCCACGGCCGCATCGACGCGGTGGTCCACGTGGCCGGCGCGGTGCCGGGCCTGGATGTGTTCGCGATGACCGACGCGCAATGGGATGCCGGCATGGCGCTGAAGTTTCACGGCGCCAGGCGCCTGACGCTGCGCGCGTGGGACGCCTTGCGCGCCAGCAGCGGTGCGGTGGTGTTCGTCTCGGGCAACGCGGCCGATGCGCCGAAGGCCTCGATGGCGGCGATCGGTGCGATCAATGCCGGCATCGAGGCGCTGGCGAAGGCTTTCGCCGAGCGCGGCATCGCCGACGGCATCCAGGTCAACAGCGTCTCGCCCGGGTCGGTGATGACCGGCCGGCGGCTCGGCATGATCGAGCGCCAGGCCGAGGCCAGCGGGATCGCGCTGGACGATGCGAAGGCCGCGGTGCTGCGGCAGGCCGGCATCCGCCGCTTCGGCGAAGCCGACGAGATCGCCGGGTTGATCGCGTTCGTCGTGTCGCCCGGTGCACGCTGGATGACCGGCACCGTGTTGCGCATCGACGGCGGCGAGATCCGCTCGGTGTGAGCGGGCCGGTCGCGCGTGGCGGTGTCTAGGCCGCCACGCCGACGATCACGCTCGACGCCTTGAACACCGCGGTCGCGGTGCTGCCGACCTCCAGCGCCAGCGCCGCCGCGCTGTCGTTCGTGATGATGGCCGCCACCGCCCCGCCGCCGGCCAACGCCATCACCACCTCGCAGTTCACCGCCCCCGGCGTGACCCGCGACACCACGCCCTTCAGCTGGTTGCGCGCCGACAGCTTCGCGCCGCGCATGCCGGCCATCAGGATGATCGACGAGGCCTTGACCAGCGCGAAGGCCTTCACGCCGACCGCGAGGCCGAGTTCGAGCGTGCTCTCGTGCGTGATGCTCGCGACGATGCGCAGCCCGCCGATCGCCTCCAGTTCGACCTCGTCGTTGACCGCACCGGCGCGCAACCCGACCACGGTGCCGGCGAACTGGTTGCGTGCGCTCGTTCTCATCGCCAGCCCTTCCATCAGCGAGTAGTCGCCGGCCAGGCCGGCGGCCTGCCGGTTCAGCCGGTCGACGAAGCGTGCATGCTCCTGCTGGATCAGCACGACATTGCGCAGCAGCTGCTCGCCGCGCGGCGTGAGCCGCGTGCGGCCGCCGCCCTGCCCGCCGGCGCTGCGCTCCAGCAGCGGCTCGCCGGCCAGGTTGCTCATCTGCTCGACGGCGTCCCACGCGCCCTTGTAGCTGAAGCCCGCCGCCTTCGCGGCCTGCGTGATCGAGCCCAGCCGCGCGATCTCGACCAGCAGCCCGATGCGCCGCGCGCCGGCCAGGCTCTGCCCGCCGAGGTTCAGCGTCAGCTCGGCGTCGAGCGTCAGGCCATCGTCCGGCAGCTCAGCCACCGACCGCTCCATCGCGCAGCTGCAGCACCTGTTCGCCGAAGCGCTGCAGATCGTCCGGGTCGTGCGTGATCATCAGCAGCGGGATGTCGACCTGCGCCAGCAGACGGTCCAGCTCGTCGCGCGTGCGATCGCGCAAGCCCGGGTCGAGCGCGGAGAACGGCTCGTCCAGCAGCAGCGCACGCGGCGCGGCGACCAGCGCGCGGGCGAGCGCGGTGCGCTGGCGCTGCCCGCCCGACAGCTGGTGCGGCCGCTGCGCCGCCACCGGCAGCAGCTCCAGCGCCGCGAGCCAGCGCTCGACCGCGTCGCCGCCCGCGTCACGCGGCGGGTTCAGCCAGCCGCCGTGCAGCCCGAACGCGACGTTCTGCCGCACGTTCAGCTGCGGGAACAGCGCGTAATCCTGGAACAGGTAGCCGAAGCGCCGCTGCCGCGCCGGCAGCGCGACGTGCGCGCCGCTGTCGAACAGAATCTCGCCGTTGAACGCGATGCGCCCGGCATCGGGCCGCAGCAGCCCGGCGATCGCCTGCAGCGTCAGCGTCTTGCCGGCGCCCGACGGGCCGTAGATCACCGTGCGGCGGGCCTGCGCGGTGAAGCGCACCTGCAGCTCGAAGCGCCGCCCGGGGCTGCTGACCGTCTTGCGGATGTCGACCTCGAAGCTCATCGGACGGCACTCCCGCGCAACAGCCGCCCCGCCAGCAGCAGCACGACGATGCAGGTCAGCGAGGTGACCAGCACCAGCACGTTGGCTACGCCGTCCTGCCCGGACTGCACCGCCTCGTAGACCGCGACCGACAGCGTCTGCGTGCGCCCGGGGATGCTGCCGGCGACCATCAGCGTCGCGCCGAACTCGCCGAGCGAGCGCGCGAACGACAGCAGCAGCCCGGCCAGGATGCCGCGCCAGGCGAGCGGCAGCGTCACGCGGAAGAACACCGCCGCCTCCGACAGCCCCAGCACGCGGCCGGCGTTCTCCAGCTGCGGATCGACGCCTTCGAAGGCCGCGCGCGCCGCCTTCAGCACCAGCGGCAATGAGACGACGCTGGCGGCGATCACCGCGCCCTGCCAGGTGAAGATCAGCTGGATGCCGAGCTGCTCGTACAGCCACGCGCCGAACCAGCCGCGCTTGCCGATCAGGACCAGCAGGTAGTAGCCGAGCACGGTGGGCGGCAGCACCATCGGCAGCGTCAGCACCGCGTCGAGCAGCTCGCGCCCGGGAAAGCGCCCGCGCGCGAGCAGCAGCCCGAGGCCGACGCCCAGCACCAGGTCGATCAGCGTGGCCCAGCCGGCCACCTTCAGCGACAGCGCGAGCGGAATCCACGCCGACTGCGCGGCGTTCACGGCTGCTGGAAGCCGTGGCGCGCCAGCACCGCCTGGCCTGCGGGCGACAGCACGAAGTCGACGAAGGCCTTGGCCGCCGCAGGGTTCGGACCGCCGGCGACGATGCCGAGCGGGTAGCTGATCGGCGTGCCGGTCGGCACGGCCAGCGCGACCTTGACCTTGTCCTTCTGCACCGCGGCATCGGTGGCGTAGACGAAGCCGGCCTCGGTCTCGCCGCGGGCCACGTAGTCGAGCGCCTGGCGCACGTTCTGCGCGTAGACGGCCTTCGGTTCGACATCGCCCCACAGGCGGGCGGCTTCCAGCGCGCCCTTCGCGTAGCGGCCGGCCGGCACGCCGCTCGGCTGGCCGAGCGCGATGCGCCTGACGCCGGGCTGCTTCAGGTCGGACAGCGCGGCGAGCACCAGCCTGCTGTCGGCCGGCGCGATCAGCACCAGCGCGTTGTTCGCGAAGTTGCGGCGCGAGCCGGCGGCGATCAGCTGCTGTGCCTGCGCGCGGTCCATCGTCTCCTGGTCGGCCGAGGCGAACACGTCGGCCGGCGCACCCTTGGCGATCTGCGCCAGCAGCGCGTCGGAGGCCGCGAAGTTCAGCAGCAGCTGGATGCCGGGGTTGCGCGCCTCGAAGGCGGGCGCCAGCTCCTTGAAGGCGTTGGTCAGGCTGGCGGCCGCGGAGACCGTCAGGTCGGCGGCGTGGGCGGTGGTGGCGAGGACGGAGACGGCCGCGATCAGCAGGCGGGCAGCGGGGCGCATGAAGGTGCAACGGCGTGAAGGAACCCGAAATGTATCGCAGTACATGACGCATCGCCGCAAGGCCGGTGCCGCACCGATGGAACCAATCCGCCGGCGCGACGACTCAGCAGGCGATCCACGCGCCGTCCGTCATGCCAACCTGCCCCGCCGACGGGAATGTCGAACTCGAGACGCTCTACGAGGCCGCATGCGCGTCGTGGCCCGCGCGCCTCGCCCGCGGCGGCCTACCGCCTGGGCGAATGCGTCGTCGCGCTGGCGCAGCCCGACGACGCACGGCAAGCGTTCGTGGCGTGCCTGGCGCCCGGCCGCATCGCAGACGCCGGGGACGACCTGATGCGGCGCTGTGAAGAAGCTCTTGATCAACTGCAACAGGGAAGGACGTCGCCATGAGCGCCATGAGGATCACGCAACGAAAGCCCCGACCCGACACGTCGATCCGGCAGGTGTCCCCGCCGGACCACGGCTCGTCGTCTGCCGGCCGTGCCGCCGGCCACTGGCGCGACTGGCTCGCGGACCACGGGATGGCGCACGGCGATGAAGTGATCCTGGAGAGGTTCAAGATTCCGTTGATCGACCCCGACGGTCCCGATGGCGAGGAGATGCATGCGGCCGCCTTGTCCATCAAGCAACTGACCCCGGCCCAGCAGAAGGTGGCCACCAGCGTGGCCGCATTGATGCAGTCCCGAAACCTGCTGCTGAAGGAGTGCCGGGAGAAGCGGGACATGACGGAATGGACGCACGCCCCGGCGATCCAGGTTGACATCGGCATCGCCCACGGCATCCTCGTCAAGGTCCTCGATGGCCGCCGGCTGACGCTGGCGGAAGCAAGCCACCGCGTCGCGTCGCAGTTCCCGCCGGGCAGGAGGGACGTGCGTGAAGTTCTGCTTCAGCTGACGCTGCGCGTCACCATCGCCGTCGTCGGCTGCCTGGGCGGCGCACGCCTCTCCCATCTTCACTTCGACGCAGGCTCGCCGATATGCGACCCCGCGCTCTTCACGGCGGTGGCGGTGCTCGTGTCGGCCTCGCTGATGTATTGCGTGGCAACGCGGCCCTGGGTTTGAACTGTCGCCCAGCCCGTTGGCGGCGACGTGCCGCGTGTCACGGCACCAGCACCGACCCGCCGACCGTCTTGCGCGCCTCCAGGTCGGCATGCGCCTGCGCCGCGTCCGTCAGCGCGTAGCGGTGCTCCACCGGGATCTTCACCTGCCCGCTGGTCACCATCGCGAACAGTTCGTCGGCCATGACCTGCGTCGACTCGCGGGTCGCGATGTGCGTGAAGACGGTGGGCCGCGTCAGGAACAGCGAGCCCTTCGCGCCCAGCACGCCCAGGTCGAACGGCGGCACCTTGCCCGACGCGCTGCCGTAGCTGGCCATCAGGCCGAACGGCTGCAGGCAGTCGAGCGACTTGTCCCAGGTGTCGCGGCCGACGCCGTCGTAGACCACCTTCACGCCCTTGCCGCCGGTGATCTCGCGCACCCGGGCCGCGAAATCGTCGCGGGCGTAGTTGATCGTGAAGGCCGCGCCGTGCGCCTTCGCGGCGGCGCATTTCTCGTCGGTGCTCGCAGTGCCGATCAGCTGCAGCCCGAGCGCGCGCGCCCACTGGCAGGCGATCAGCCCGACGCCGCCGGCCGCCGCATGGAACAGCACGAAGTCGCCCGCCGCGAGGCCGCCCTGCGGCAGCGTGCGGCGCAGCAGGTACTGCGTCGTGAAGCCCTTCAGCATCATCGCCGCGCCTTCGTCGAAGCCGATCGCGTCGGGCAGCTTCACGACGCACTTCGCCGGCATCACCCGCAGCGTCGCATAGGCGCCGGGCGGCTGGCTGACGTAGGCCGCGCGGTCGCCCACCCGCAGGTGCGACACGCCCTCGCCCACGGCCTCGACCACGCCGGCCGCTTCGACGCCGATGCCGAACGGCGCGGGCAGCGGGTAGGCGCCGCTGCGGTGGTAGACGTCGATGTAGTTGATGCCGATCGCATGGTGGCGGATGCGGATCTCGCCGGCGCCGGGTTCGGCGACCGCGACCTCCGACAGCGCCAGGGTCTCGGGCCCGCCGGCCCGGTCGAGGCGGACGGCGTGTGCAACGTGTGCAGAGTGGGCGGTGACAGGCATGGGTTCCTCCAGTGGATGCGTTATCGTGCCAGCACTCCCGCGACCCTGCCCGCCTCCGGTCTTGAAACGCCTCACCACCGCACCCAACCTCGCCCTCGCCCAGTTGTGGGCCGACATGCTCACGCAGACGGGCATTCCCACGACCGTGCAGCGCGCATTCGCCAGCAGCCTGTCGGGCGGCGTGCCGCCCAGCGAGACGCTGCCCGAGCTGTGGGTCGACGACGAGGCCGACCATGCACTCGCCATCGTGCGGCTGAACGAGCTGCAGCATCCGCGCCGCCAGCTGTGGGCCTGCCCGCAATGCCATGAAGTGATCGACGGCCCGTTCGAGCAGTGCTGGAACTGCGGCGCCGCGATGCCTTCCGCATGAACCGGCCGCACGGCGGCCCGAAGGCGGGTTCGCTCCCGCTCGGCGGGAACGCGCGCAGCGCGAGGGTGTCGTCATGACGGCGCTGCACCCTCGCATCATCCTGATGCTCACGCTGCCACCGGTGCTGTGGGCCGGCAACGCGGTGGTCGGCCGGCTGATGGTCGGCAGCGTGCCGCCGCTCGCGTTGAATGCGCTGCGCTGGTCGCTGGCCTTCGTGCTGCTGCTGCCGCTCGCTTGGCGGCTGTGGACGCGGCCGCGCGACCTCGCCGCGCGCTGGCGCTACCTGGCCCCGCTGAGCCTGGTGGGCGTCGGCAGCTACAACGCGCTGCAGTACATGGCGGTCAGCACGTCGACGCCGATCAACGTCACGCTGATCGCCGCCAGTTCGCCGCTGTTCATGCTGGCCATCGGCGCGCTGGCCTACGGCGAGCAGCCGACGCGGCGCCAGGCGGCCGGCGCCGCGCTGTCGCTGCTGGGCGTCGCGCTGGTGCTGTCGCACGGCCGCCCGTCGACGCTGCTGCAGCTGCACCTGGTGCCCGGCGACCTGCTGATGCTGCTGGCCACCGCGCTGTGGGCGGTCTACAGCTGGATGCTGGCGCGCCCGCCGGCCTCGATGCGCGCCCCCGAGCGGCCGGCCTGGAGCGGCGCCGAGTTCCTGCTCGCGCAGGTGGGCTTCGGCGCACTGTGGGCCAGTGCCGGTGCGGGGGCCGAGCACGCGCTCACCGGGCAGCCGGTGCTGTGGTCCGGCCCGGTCTACGCGGCGCTGGCCTACGTGGCGATCGGCCCGTCGATCGTCGCCTACTTCTGCTGGGGAGCAGGCGTCGCCGCGGTCGGGCCGGCGATCGCGGCGTTCTTCGCCAATCTGACACCGGTGTTCGCGGCGCTGATGTCGGCCGCGATGCTGGGGGTGGGCCCGCAGTGGTACCACATCGCCGCGTTCGGGTTGATCGCCGCGGGGATCGTCGTAACATCCCGCGCAGCGCCCCGCAGGACACCATGACAGCTTCCGGTTCCGACGCAGCTCCCCCCGCCCGCAAGCCCTCGTGGCAGCTGCTGTACGGTGCCGCTGCGCTGCTGATCCTGCTGGTGATCGGGCTCGACCAGTTCCTCGGCGTCAAGGTCAACGACCGCTTCGGCGATTCGCTGGCCGCCGACCGCAGCTGGGCCGCCCGCTTCGAGGCGCTGGGCGAACTGCGCCGCCTGGCCGGCGAGGTCGACACCCCGGCCAACGACATCTTCGCGTCCGGCCAGGTCGACACCGAGCGCCAGCGGCTGCATGCGGCGCACGAGCGTTTCAAGCAGTCGCTCGCGACCACCCTGCAGCGCTTCGAAGGCCACCCGATCGATGGCGAACGCGAGCTGATGGTGCAAGGGCTGCAATCGGCCGGCGCCACGGTGCAGCGCATGGTCGAGCAATCCGAAACCACGCTGCAGCGTTTCGCCGAGCAGCGGCTCGACGCCGCGTCGCGCGCGATGGTCGAGGTCGACCGCAGCTATGCGCGGCTGCAGGAAGACCTGCGCGGCGTCGGCCGCATCTCGCGCACCCTCCAGAAGGCGCAGTTCGATGCGCTGGGGCAGTCGGTCGGCCGCTACCGCTGGCTCGAATTCGCGAGCGCCATCGTCGTCACCGCGATCACGCTCGGCATGCTGGTCTACGGCTTCCTGATCCGCCGGCGCATGGAGATGGCATCGGCCGACAAGGCCCGGCACCTGACCGAGCTGCAGGCCGCGAAGGACGCGGCCGAAGCGGCGAGCCAGGCGAAGTCGCAGTTCCTCGCGAACATGAGCCACGAGATCCGCACGCCGATGAACGGCGTGCTCGGCATGACCGAGCTGCTGATGGGCACGACGCTGAACGACCAGCAGCGCCGCTTCGCCGACAGCGCGCACCGCTCGGGCCAGGCGCTGCTGGGCGTGATCAACGACATCCTCGATTTCTCGAAGATCGAGGCCGGCAAGTTCGAGGTCGAATCGCTGCCGTTCAACCCCTGCGAGGTCGCCTACGACGTCGCCGAGCTGCTCGCGGTGCAGGCGCATGCGAAGGGGCTGGAGGTGATCTGCCAGATGGGCCCCGACCTGCCGGTGCGGGCCTACGGCGATGCGGCGCGGCTGCGCCAGGTGCTGATGAACCTGATGGGCAACGCCGTCAAGTTCACCGAGCGCGGGCACGTGATGATCTCGGTGGTGAAGCTGCCGGCGAGCAGCGCGGCGCACAACCATGCGGCGCTGCTGGAGTTCGCGGTGTCGGATTCGGGCCCGGGCATCTCGACGGCCGACCAGGCGCGGGTGTTCGACGCCTTCACGCAGGCCGACAGCTCGCGCACCCGGCGCCACGGCGGCACCGGCCTGGGCCTGACGATCTCGAGCCAGCTGGTCGCGATGATGGGCGGCAAGCTGCAGCTGCAGAGCACGCGCGGCGAAGGCTCGCGCTTCTGGTTCTCGCTGCCGATGCGGCTGGTGCCCGACAACGCGACGATGCTGACCGACCGCGAGGCCTCGACACTGCACGGGCTGCAGGTGCTGGTGGTCGACGACAACAGCACCAACCTCGACATCCTGCGCCACCAGCTGACGGCCTGGGGGCTGCGGGTCGACACCGCCAGCAGCGGCGAGCATGCGCTGGAGCTGATGAGCAAGCGGCCGGTGGTGCACGACCTGGCGATCCTCGACGTACACATGCCCGACATGGACGGCCTGACGCTGACGCAGCGCATCCGTGCGAACCGCCGGCTCGACGGGCTGAAGCTGGTGATGCTGAGCTCGCAGGGGCTGGACATGCCGACCATCAGCCTGACGCGGCTGGGCATCGAGCGCTGGCTGTCGAAGCCGGTGCGCAAGCAGGAGCTGCGGCGCGCGCTGATCGACCTGCTGGCGCACGAGGCGCAGCCGGTGCCCGACGCGGTCTTGCCGCCACCGCTGCCCGCACCGGGCCCGGTGCGCAGTGCGCGCGTGCTGCTGGCCGAGGACCACCTGGTGAACCAGGAGGTGGCGGCCCAGATGCTGCGGCTGGCCGGCTACGACGTGCAGGTGGTGTCCGACGGCCAGGCTGCGATCGACGCGGCCCGCAGCCACGCCTTCGACGTGGTGCTGATGGACTGCCTGATGCCGGTGGTCGACGGCTTCGAGGCGACCGCGCGGCTGCGCGAGATCGAGCGCGCCGAAGGGGTCAGCGGCAGCGCCCGGCTGCCGATCGTCGCGCTGACCGCGAATGCGATGAAGGGCGACGTCGAGGCCTGCCTCGCCGCCGGCATGGACGACTACGTCGCGAAGCCGTTCACGCAGGAGCAACTGGTGGCGGCGATCGAGCGGCGGTTGAAGGCGCGGGCGGTGCAGCGGGCGGAGTGAGCCGCGGCCGGATGCATCGCGTCAGATCCGGTGCCGCACCGGCGCCACGCTCCACGACACCGTCGGCTGGTCGATCATCGCGTGCACGCGCGAGTGGCCCATCTCGTTCATCAGCCGCGCCATCGCGACGCGGCCGTGCGCGGCCGAATCCCAGATCAGCATGTCGACGACGGTGCCGTCGTTCCATTGCGCGAGCCGGCGCGAGCGGAAACCCGCCTGCCGCTTGAGCCAGTCGTCGATCTCGACGTTGGCATCGATGAAGTCGTCGCAGGTGCAGTTGGCGAGCTTGAAGGTGGTGATTTCGATCGCTTCGGTCATGGCTTCCTCCGGTGAGACGGCTCGCATCATCCTGCAGCCTTGCGCCGGCCCGTTAGCCGGATCCTCCAGAACTCATGCACGATCCTGCAAATCGCGCGGTCGCGACGCGGCACCGTGTCTCGCCTCGGGCAAGATCGCCGGCATGGCCTTGACCCCCGACCTCCACGCCGACCGCTACGCCGAAATCGCCGCGCTGATCGCCCGCCACGCGCCCGCCGACGGCCAGGCGAGCACCGCCATCGGCAGCCTGTTCTTCGGTCGCTGCTCCACGCCGTCGCAGCCGCACCATGCCGCGCAATGGCCGTGCTTCGCGCTGCTGGCGCAGGGCGAGAAGATCCTGACGCTCGGCAACGACGACTACCGCTACGGCGTCGGCGACTACCTGGTGACCTCGGTCGACCTGCCGATCGTGTCGCGCGTGACGGTGGCGAGCGCGGCATCGCCCAGCCTCGGACTCGGCATGGCGATCGACGGCGTGCGGCTGACCGAACTGCTGCGCCGCGTGCGCGCGCCGCAGGCTGCGGCGGCCGGTGACGGCCTGCGCGGCGTCACCGTGAACCGCGCGCCGCCGGAGCTGCTCGATGCGGTGATCCGCCTGCTGCGCCTGCTCGACAGCCCGCACGACATCGCGGCGCTCGCCCCCCTCGTCGAAGAAGAGATCCTGTACCGCCTGCTGACCGGCCCCGACGGCGGGCGGTTGCTCGCGATCGCGTCGGCCGACAGCCGCAGCCACCGCGTCGGCAAGGCGGTCGACTGGCTGCGCCGACATTTCGCCGAGCCGCTGCGCATCGAGGACCTGGCCTCGCATGTCGGCATGAGCGAATCGTCGCTGCACCACAACTTCAAGGCGGTGACGGCGCTGACGCCGATGCAGTACCAGAAGCAGTTGCGCCTGCACGAGGCGCGCCGGCTGATGGTGGTCGAGCGGCTGGGCGTCGCGACGGCCGGTCACCGCGTGGGCTACCAGAGCCCGTCGCAGTTCAGCCGCGAGTACGCGCGGCTGTACGGGCAGCCGCCGGTGCGCGACGTGTCGACCGGCGTCGCGCCGGCGGCCCAGGGGCTCTAGTTCAGGGCTGCTTGTAGGGCAGCGACAGGTAGTACCTGCCCAGTTCGGTGAGCTGGCCGTCGGCGCCGAGCAGGCTCGAGAAGTGCACGTCGTTGCTCCAGCGGCCGGTGAACCAGGCGTAGCGCACGACATCGGCCCGGTTCTCCAGCACGCCGACCATCTCGCTCATCTGCGCCTTCTGCTTCGCGACGCTGTCGATCTGCGCCGAGCCGTCGCCGTTGTGCCAGTTCGCGAACTCGGTGACCCAGAACGGCTTGCCATACTTCGTCAGGCGATCGAGCTGGGCCCCCAGGCCGTAGTCGTACCAGTGGAAGGCCAGCATGTCGATGCGCGGCGCGCGCTGGCCGTTGGCGGCCCGGTAGGCGGCGTAGAAGGCATCCATCCAGACGACGGGGTCCTCGAAACCGGCCAGGTTGCCCCAGGTGATCTGCGGGCCGACGATCTTCACGCCGATCTTCGCGGCCAGTGCCTCGACGCGCGGCCAGGCCGCCGCGGCGTCGGCCGGCGACATCGTCGCCTGGCCCCACAGGTTCGGCTCGTTCAGCACCAGCAGGTAGGTGTACCGCGGGTTGGCCTTCAGCAGCGCTTCGATCTCGGCATCGTTGAAGCTGAAGTTCCACAGCATCGGCACGAAGTCGGTGCCGGCCGGCGGCGTCAGCTTCGGCCGCGGCGACCAGTTGTACCACCAGGACACGCCGGGCGACAGCGCGTTCAGGTCGCCGGTCGTGGCCACGTCGTACGCGATGCCGCGCTTGGCGCTCTTGCCGACCGGGTTCGACGGCGTCGTCGTGCCGCCATCGGGCACCAGGCGCCATTGCTGGTTGTCGTTGCGGGTGCAGTCCCACTGGTGCACCACGCCGCCGACGGCATTGCTGAAGTCGCGCACGTCGAGGCACTTGCCGCTGTGGCCGGCCTTCAGCTCGAAGGCGTCGCCGACGGCGGTCGCGGTGTAGCGTTGGTTCGCGGCGGCGGTGTCGGTCAGTTGCTGCACCGCTGCGCCATTGGCGGTGGACGATGCGGCGACGCTGATCGACTTGCCGCTGCGCACGTTGGTCAGGCGCCAGGCGCCGCCGCCGGCCGAGGCGATGTCGAAGCGCTGGGCGTCATCGCTCGCGCACGCGGCCTGCAAGGGGCGGGCGCCGTCGGCGGTGCTCGCGCCTTCGATGCCGATGCACAGCTGCGAATGCACCGAGCGCACCGAATAGCGACCCACTGCCGGCCCGGCCTTGCCGCCGCCGGCGACAGGGTGCACGGTGAACGACTGCGCCGGCTCGTCCTTGCAGGCGAGCTGCTGCAGCCCGGTGCTGCTCGACGGCGCAACGCATTTGCCGCTGCCCGAGTTCACCAGCGCGAAGCGGTTGCCGCCGAGCCGCTTGAACGCGAAGCGCTGTGCATTGGTGCCGTTGTCCGTCCACTGCTGCACGGTCGCGCCGTCGGCCCCCGAGGCACCGGCGACATCCATCGCACGGCCGCTGGCGGCCAACAATTTGTAGCGGCCTGCAGCATCCAGGCTCACACCGAAGGCCTGGGCCGTGCCGCTGTTGCAATCGGCGAAGCGAAAGCGCGCGCCGTCGACGTTGTCGGGCGCGGCTTCGAGGCATTGGTTGGTGCCGGTGTTGGCGAGCACGTAGCGCTCGGCCTGCAGCGGCAGCGTGGTGTCGGACGATGGCGAAAAGGCAGCCGCCGCTTCGGTCGGCACAGCGGCTGTCGGCGCCTCCGCGGTGCCGCTCGCACGGTCGCCTTCAGAGCCGCCGCAAGCGGCCAGCGTGCCGATCAGGCTGATCGCCGCGGCCACGCCGGCGGCCTTCCACATCGAGTGAATCCTGCGCATCGTCCGTCCCCTTTTGTTGGCAGGTCATCGCCTGCGGAGCGCAGTGTTATGGAACTGGTTCCAACTGGCAACGGCGGGGATGTGAGCAGGTGTGTAGCTGTCAGCTCGGCAGGCGGATGCGGCCTTCGATGGAGTCGTCCAGCGTCTTGCCGATCGCGGCGCCGAGCAGGATCTTCAGGCCGGCGACCGCATCGCCGTGCTTGTTGTCCCAGTAGTAGCCGTCGGTCGGCGCGAACTCGATGACGGTGATGCGCGGGTCGTCGACACCGCCGGTGAACCAGGTCTTCAGCGGCGCGGACCACAGTGCCTTGATCTTCGCCTTGTCGGTCGAGACGCTGGCGCGGCCGCGCAGGTGAAGGAAGTCGGAATGCTTCGACGCCTGGAAATACAGCGTGACTGCAGGGTCGACGGCGATCTCGGCGTTCTTGTGGCTGTCGCTCGCGCTGAGGAACCACAGGTGGCCGCGCTCGTCGGCCTGCTGCACGCTCATCGGCCGCGCGGCGATCGCGCCACCCAGGCGGCTTGCGGTGCAGAAGAAGCACGACGCGTTCCGGTCGACGACCTCGCGGATGCGGGCGACGGCGTCGCCGGCTTGCAGGTCCTGGCGGTTCTGCTCGGGTTGTTGCTGGTTGATGGAGTCCATGGCTTCATCTTCCCGCGGCGTCATCGCGACGTCAGCCGGGCCGCATGCCGTGTCGGCGTAAGCCGCGTCCGGCATGGCTCGCTGGCGAAGGCCTCATGCGATGATCCATGCATCAGGCGCAGCCTCGCGTCTCGTGACATGGAGAGGCCCTCGATGGAAACCCTGGACGACATGCGCCGTCGGCACCTGCTGACGATCGAGCAACATGCCGAGATCGGCGCCTGGGTCGCCAGCGCCAAGTCACCCGAAGCCATCATGGCGATGCCACCCCACCTGTGGCGCGCGCTGTCGCTGGCCAGCGTGTTGATGAATGTGGATGCGGAGCTGACGCAGGCGCCGACGCTTGGCGAGGGGTGACCTCAGGTCCGTCGCGTCACGTGCTGGTGGCGGGCAAGGCGTCCTTGACCCACACCCAGGCGATCCGCACCGCTTCTGCGGAAACCGGACGCTGATTCAAGCGGTACCACAAGTCGTTCAACCGTCCCCACTCTTGGGACGTCGGGAAATGTCGACCAGAATCTTGGTTGCTCATGATGTGGCTGACGTGCTGGTAAAGCTCGTTGACTTCATTTTGTGCAAGTTGACGGTTCGCTCCCGGCTGCAGCACACGCGCGTCGTACCGATCGCGCAGCGCCGTCATGCCTCGCTTGGCTGCCAGGCATGTCGTCGCAGGCATCTGCGGTGCAAGCGGGGTCGCTGCGCCCGCGCTCGCCCCACGCGGCGTCGATCGAGCGGGATTCGGTCGACCCAGGTTCTTGAGGTTTCGACACACCGCCGTCCATGCGCCGTATCGCGCCTGCCCCGGCTGACCCAGCAGCGGTTGCAGGGCTCCAATGGGATTGCTCAACACCGGCGAAAACTTGGCGAACTCCGAGCAAGCTGTCAAGGCGTTGACAAGGTCCCCGATGCGCGTCCAGTCCTCGGATTGGACCTCAGGCGTGGTCGTCCCGATCGGTGCGTCGCGACGCTTGTTGTCGTAGTAATCCTGAATGGAACGGAGTTCGCTCAGGAGTTCGTCGGCGTCCTGACTCAAGCTTTGATTGCCATAGATGGATACGAACGACGGGACCTTGAAGAGATGCGACCCGCGTCCGGCGCCCGAGCCCGATTTGCCGACGCTCGACCGTTGGGGCGTGCAAGGACGAGCACGCCCACGGTTAGCCGCAATTTCAGCTGTGACCCGTGGAGGGCCATTCCACACCCGTATGTTCTTGTAATCGACAGCTTCGCTGCCCTGCTGTGAAACACGCAGAGGATTGCGACGAGGGTCGTGGCGAATATTGGAAGCACCCATGATGGCCTTTGCGAGGTCTGTGACAACACCCCAGGCGCCACCTCAGCCTCACCGCCGAGCCCTCACCCGAGTAACGCCCGGTATGTCACCCCAGCCGCCCCATCGTTCCACGCGCAGTACATTTTTCCGCCTAGAACGTCCCCGCGTACGACCCGCCATCCAGCAGGATGTTCTGCCCCGTCAGGTACCCCGCCTGCACGCTGCACAGGAAGGCGCAGAACGCGCCGAACTCGTCGGGCGTGCCGAAGCGCTGGGCCGGGATCGTCTTGCGGCGCAGGTCCCAGGCGGCATCGACGTCCTGGCCGGCCTTCTGCGCGCCGGCGCGCACCGTGGTTCGCAGCCGGTCGGTGTCGAACGCGCCCGGCAGCAGGCCGTTGATCGTCACGTTCTTCGCGGCGATGTTGCTGCGC
The DNA here is from genome assembly GCF_012275445.1 of Rhizobacter sp. SG703. Taxonomy (GTDB): domain Bacteria; phylum Pseudomonadota; class Gammaproteobacteria; order Burkholderiales; family Burkholderiaceae_C; genus Rhizobacter. Next base: position 97,243 of record NZ_JAAZQK010000012.1, read on the forward strand.
GCCAGGCCGGCGACGAAGCCGGTCAGCCCGCTGCGCGCGCCGTTCGACAGCCCCAGCACGCCGATCGGCGCCTTCACCGCGCCCGAGGTGATGTTGACCACGCGCCCGTAGCCGCGGGCCGCCATCGCGTCGACCGTCGCCTTGATCAGCTCGATCGGCGTCAGCATGTTGGCGTCCAGCGCCTGGATCCAGTCATCGCGGCCCCATTGGCGGAAATCGCCGGGCGGCGGGCCGCCGGCGTTGTTGACCAGGATGTCGACCTGCGGACACGCCGCCAGCGCCGCCTCGCGGCCGGCGGCGGTCGTGATGTCGCCCGCCACCGTGCGCACCTCGCCGCGCTTCAATGCACGCAGCTCGGCAGCCGTGGCCTCAAGCGCGTCGGCACCGCGCGCGGTGATCACCACGTTGACGCCCTCTCGCACCAGCGCCTGCGCGCAGCCCTTGCCCAGGCCCTTGCTGGCGGCACACACCAGCGCCCACTTGCCTTCGATTCCGAGATCCATCTGCGTTCCTTTCGTCCCGGATCGGCATCCGGGCTGCATCGGCGGATTCTCGGCGAACTCGCTACTTCAGCGCCTCGACCCGGTCATACAACTCCTTCGACCACGGCGCATCGGGCGCCGTCACTGCCTTCTGCACCGCCTGCATGAACGGCTTGCGGTCGACCTTCACGATCGTGCGGCCGGCCTTCTCGAACTCGGTCAGCAGCCGCGTCTCCGCTTCGACGATGTCGTTGCTCGCGCGGGTCGACGCCTCCCACAGCACCTGCTCGAACAGCTTGCGGTCGGCCGCCGGCAGCGTGCCCCAGGTGGTGCCGGACACGATGGTCACCAGCGATTCGGTGATGTGCCCGGTCAGCATCGTGTACTTCTGCACCTCGTAGAACTTCTTCGCCTCGATGGTCGGCAGCGGGTTCTCCTGCGCGTCGACCGTGCCGTTCTGCAGCGCGAGGTAGACCTCGGCGAAGGCGATCGGCGTCGGGTTCGCGCCCACCGCGCGCGGGAACATCATGAACAGCGGCGCATCCGGCACGCGCAGCTTCATGCCCTTCATGTCCTCCGGCTTCAGCACCTGCTTGTTGGCGGTGAGGTGGCGCTGGCCGTAGTAGGTGTAGCCGACGATGTGGTTGCCGCCGCTCTTGGCCTCGTAGCCCGCGGCCAGCTCCTTGAAGATGGCGCTGTCGCGAAAGCTCTGCCAGTGCGCATGGTCGCGGAAGATGAACGGCCCCGACGCGATCGACAGCGGCGGGTACGCGCGCCCGGCGAAGGCCATGCCGGTGTAGATGATGTCCACCGTGCCGAGCGTCAGCCCCTGGTTGATGTCGGTCTCCTTGCCGAGCGTCGACGCCGGGAACACGTCGATCAGGTACTTGCCGTTGCTGCGCTTCTTGATCTCTTCAGCGGCCCACAGCGCCTGCTTGTGGTACGGCTCGCTGGTCTCGTAGACGTGGGCCCACTTCAGCTTGGTCTGCGCCAGCGTGGCGGTGCCGCACAGCGCCAGCACGGCGACGGCCCCAGCAACGGCGACCTGCTTCAGGACGGTGGTCAACATCATCATCGTCTCCTCATGGCTTGTTCAGGTTCAGCTTCGGGATCAACACCTTGAAGGTCTCGTGGTCGCGCGCGATCACGGTCTTGAAGGCCGCCGCATCGGCATACGCATAGCCGAGGTTCAGCTTGTCCATCGCCTCGCGCAGGCTCGGCTCGGCGGCGGTCTTCTGCGTGGCGGCGCGCAGCACGTCGACGACGTCCTGCGGCGTGCCCTTGGCCACGCCCAGCCCGCGCCAGGTGCCGATGCTCAGGTCGACGCCGCGCTCCTTCAGCGTCGGCACCTTCTCGAAACCCTTCACGCGCTGGTCGGCCATCACCGCCAGCGTCTTCAGCTTGCCGGCCTGCACGTAGGTCGTGACCTCGGCCGGGCTGACCGACACCGCGTCGATCTGCGAGCCCATCAGCGCCAGCACCGCCGGCCCGGCACCCTGGTAGGGCACGTGCAGGAACTTCGCGCCGGTGCGGTCTTCGAGCGCCGCCGCGGCCAGGTGCCAGATCGAGCCGACGCCCGAGTTGCCGACACGCAGGTCGCCCTTCTTCGCGGCGGCGATGAATTCCTCGTAGGTGTTCCACGGCGCATCGGCGCGCACCGTGATCGCAGCCGGGTCGGCGTTGAGCTGTGCGATCGGGATGAAGTCTTCGTGCGTGAACTTCGCAAGGCCGAGGTGCGGCAGCGTCGCGATCTCGACCGTCATCACCGCAAGCGTGTAGCCGTCGGGCTTGCTGTTGATCACGTAGCCCCAGCCGATGGCGCCGCTGGCACCGGGCTTGTTGCTGACGTACATCGACGCCGGCAGGTGCTTGCGCGAGGCTTCGGCGAAGGCGCGCGCGAGCGCATCGGTGCCGCCGCCGGGCTGGTAGGGCACCAGCAGTTCGATCGGGCGCGTGGGGTAGTCGGCGGCCCGGGCGTTGGACGCGGTGAAGGCCGCGATTCCGGCCAGGGGCAGCAGGCAGGCGGCGGCCAACAGCAGGGCATGCCGCGCAGCGTCGAAGCGAATCATCGTCGTTGTCTCCGTTCAATTGTCGGTGTCGTCAGGGATCGGGAAAAGCACATCGTCAGGACAGCAGCCGCGGCAGCCACAGCGAGACCGCCGGCACGAAGGTCACCAGCGCCAGCGAGCCGAGCAGCGGCACCAGCCACGGCAGGATCGCCATCGTCGTGCGCTCGACCGACAGCCGGGCCACGCGCGCCAGCACGAACAGCACCAGGCCCATCGGCGGGTGCAGCAGCCCGATCATCAGGTTCAGCACCATCACCAGCCCGAAGTGCACCGGGTCGATGCCCAGGTGCTGCACGATCGGCAGCAGGATCGGCACGAGGATGGTGATCGCCGCGGTCGGCTCCAGGAAGCAGCCGACGAACAGCATCAGCGCATTCGCCAGCAGCAGGAACTGCCACGGCTCGGTCGCGAAGGTGAGCACCCATTGCGCGATCAGCTCGGTGGTGCGGGTGGCGGTGAGCATCCAGCCGAAGATCGACGCCGCCGCGACGATGAACAGCACCGTCGACGAGGTCTCCACCGTGTCCATGCACGCCTTGACCAGCGTCTTCAGGCTGAGCGTGCGGTACCAGACCAGCCCGAGGAACAGCGCCCACACGCAGGCGGCGATCGCGCCTTCGGTGGCGGTGAACAGGCCGCTCGTCATGCCGCCGATCAGCAGCACCGGCGTCATGATCGGCAGCACCGCATCGAAGCGGAAGAAGCGGTCGGCCACCAGCAGCGCCGCCAGCGCGAGCGCGCAGGCCAGCTGCATGTTGACGCCGGTGCCCGACAGTGCCCACAGCACGACCGGGAACGCCACCACCACCGCCAGCTCGGCCAGCGCCTTCGCGATGCGGCGCCATTCGGGCCGGGTGTCGCGGCCCCAGCCGTTGCGGCGCGCGAACCAGGCCACCGTCAGCATCATCAGCAGCGCCATCACCGCGCCGGGCACGATGCCGGCGAGGAACAGCTGGCCGACCGACACGTTGGCGAACATCGCGTAGATCACGAACGGCAGCGACGGCGGGATGATCGGCCCGAGCGTCGCCGATGCGGCCGTCACGCCGACCGCGAACTCGGTGCTGTAGCCGTGGTCCTTCATCGCCTTGATCTCGATGGTGCCGAGGCCGGCCGCATCGGCGATCGCGGTGCCGCTCATGCCGGCGAAGATCACCGAGCCGACGATGTTGACGTGCGCCAGGCCGCCGCGCAGCCAGCCCACCAGCGCGAGCGAGAAGTTGTAGATGCGCGTCGTGATGCCGGCCACGTTCATCAGGTTGCCGGCCAGGATGAAGAACGGCACGGCCAGCAGCGGGAAGCTGTCGATGCCGCCGACCATGCGGTGGATCACGACGAACGGCGGCGCGTTGCCGCTCAGCAGCACGAACAGCAGCACCGCCGCGGCCATCGCGATCGCGACCGGCACGCCGGCACCCATGAACGCGAGGAAGACGAGCTTGAACACCGCGGTCATGACGACCCCTCGCCCGGCTTGGAGCGGTCCGGCGCCGGGCTCAGCTCCGATCCCCCATCCGCCAGCTCGGGCCGTTCGAGCACCGACGCACCACGCCGCCAGTTCGCGCGCGCCACGCCGATCGCGCGCCAGGTCATCGCCGCGAAGCCGAGCAGCACCGCGCCATACACCAGCCCCATCGGCAGGTCGACGACCGCCATGCGGCTCGCGCCGATGCGCCCGATCAACTGCCAGGTCAGCACCGCGCAGGTGCCGAGGAAGGCGATGCGGACCACGTCGACTACGGTGGCCACCAAGCGCATCGGCTTCGCGGGCAGCACGCGGTACAGGTAGTCGACCTGGATGTGGTTGTTCTTGCGCACGCCGATCGCCGCGCCGATGAAGACGATCGCGACCAGGAAATAGCGCGCGATCTCCTCGGTCCACGAGGCCGAATCGTTCAGCGCATAGCGGGTGAAGAACTGGTAGAAGACCGTCGCGCCGAGCAGCGCGAACAGCACGAACGCGAGCCAGTCTTCGGCGCGGTAGGCGCGCAGGTCGACATCGGCATCGTGGATGTCGAAGTGCGCCGCCTCCTGCGCAACGGTAGACGGCGGCGCCTGCAGCAAGGGGTCGACGACGGCAGGCGGCATCAGTGCTCTCCCGGCTTCCAGCCCGAGGCGAAGCGCACCTCGGCGTTCTTCATGTGCTTGCGCATCGCTTCGCGCGCCGCGCGCGGGTCGCGCCCGGCCACCGCCTGCAGCAGCTCGCCATGCTCTTCGACGGCCTGCTTCCACACCGCCTCGCCGGAGAAGTGCGACTCCATCTGCGTGTACAGCGGGCCGGTGCGCGCCTCCCACAGCTGCTGCACCACCATCAGCAGCGCGCTGTTGCCGCTGGCCTCGGCCAGGCACAGGTGGAAGCGCTCGTCGGCCGCCACCGCCTCCGGCGCATGCGTCGCATGGCGCTGCATGTCGTGCAGCGCGCTCTTCAGGCGCTGGAGGTGTTCCGGCGTGGCATGGGTCGCGGCCAGCGCGGCGGCTTCGGATTCGATGATCCAGCGCGCGCGGATCAGGTCGAACGGGCCCGGCTGGCTCACCTCGGCGCGGTGCGACGCGTTGACCGGCTTGCGCGCGCAGACGAACACGCCAGCCCCGCCGCGCACCTCGACCAGGCCTTCGACCTCCAGCGCGATCAGCGCCTCGCGCACCGACGGCCGGCTCACCCCGAGCTGCTCCGACAGGTCGCGCTCCGACGGCAGCCGTGCACCGACGCGGAACTCGCCCTTGTCGATGAGGCGGCTCAGCTGGTCGGCGATCTGCCGGTACAGCCGGCGGCTCTCGATGGTCTGGATGGGCATGGCGGCGGGAGCCTGGCGGGCGGGGCGTGGCGACCGAAGGGCCGCAATTGGTCAGGCCAGTTGATCTTCCGGGAGCCGCCCCCTCGATCCAAGAGGGGTTGGCCCTGACAGGGAACTCCCTGACGCCCGCGTTGTTGCCAATTGGCCTGACCACTTGTCCAATTCCTCGACCAGAACAATGAAGGAGACGACATGACCCCGAGATCGATGCTCGCGGCGGCGGCGTGCGCGCTGGCCGCCCATGCTGCCGCGAAGGCCGAGGACGCGCTGGACCTGAAGATCCGCAACGGCTGGGCCGTCGCGGTGCAGCAGGACGGCGCGGTCGCACAGCGCAGCAACAAGACCTCGTACCCGAAGGTCACGACCAGCGACGCCGCGCAGGCCTGGACCTATGCCGGCGCCGGCGAATGGACCAGCGGCTTCTTCGCCGCCAACCTGTGGCTGCTGCATGGCCAGTTCTCGGCCGACGGCTGGAGCACGCAGGCACAGACCTGGCAGAACGGCATGGAAGGCCAGGACACCAACACCGGCACGCACGATGTCGGCTTCATGGTGTTCACGCCGTTCGGCAATGCGTACCGGCTGACCGGCGTCGACAGCTACCGGCAGGTGGCGTTGACCGCGGCGAACTCGCTGAGCCAGCGCTACAACGGCACGGTGGGCGCGGTGCGCTCGTGGGGCTCGATCGGCGACAACGCGAACTTCCAGGTGATCATGGACAACATGATGAACCTGGAGCTGCTGTTCTGGGCCAGCCGGCACGGCGGCTCGACGGCGCTCTACGACCGGGCGCGCAGCCACGCGCTGAAGACGCGCGACAACCACGTGCGCGCCGACGGAAGCAGCTACCACCTGGTCACCTACGACCCGGTGACCGGCGCGGTGAAATCGCGCACCACGGTGCAGGGCTACAGCGACAGCTCGACCTGGGCGCGCGGCCAGGCCTGGGGCATCCACGGCTTCACGATGGCGTACCGCTTCACCGGCGAGACGACTTTCCGCGACACCGCGCGCAAGATGGCCGACTGGTACCTCGCGCACCTGCCGGCCGACGCGGTGCCGTACTGGGACTTCGACGACCCGGCGATCCCGAACGCGCCGCGCGACACCTCGGCCGCGGCGATCGCGGCGTCGGGACTGATCGAGCTGTCATTGCTGGAGACCGACAGCGCCCGCGCGACGACCTACCGCAACGCGGCGCGCACGGCGTTGAATGCGCTGCTGTCGGCGCCGTGGTTCGCGACCCTCGGCTTGCCGTCGAACAGCCAGGCGCTGCTGCTGCAGAGCGCCTACAACCACCATGCCGGCAACACGCTCTACAACCAAGGCACGGCCTGGGGCGACTACTACCTGCTGGAGGCGATGCAGCGCTGGCGGCGTGTCGACCCGGGGCTGGCGGCGCTGCCGGTGGCGGCGGTCAGCGCGACCAGCGCGCAGGCCGGCAACCCGGCGGCCAACGCGATCGACAACAGCCTCGCGACGCGCTGGAGTGCCGAGGGCGACGGCCAGGCGATCACGCTGGACCTCGGCTCGGGCCGCGCGATCCAGAAGGTCGGCGTCGCCTTCTACCTGGGCGACCAGCGCAGCGCGCGCTTCGACATCGCGACGTCACCCGATGGCAACGGCTGGACGACGCGCTGGCGCGGCATCTCCAGCGGCCAGACGACCGCGGAGGAGTACTACGACATCACCGACGTGACGGCGCGCTACGTGCGCATCACCGGGCACGGCAGCACGGCGAGCCAGTGGAACAGCATCACCGAGTTGTCCGTGCATTGAGGTTCAACGGCGCCGGGTCTTCGCGGCCGGCGCCTCAGCGGCCTCGCCGCCCTGCTGCAGCCCCTCGGCCATGCCGATCAGCACGCCGCTGACCAGCGCCGAGTAGCTGTCCAGCAGCGCCTGCGCCGTCTTCAGCCCGAGCGCGCGGCTGTCGCGGATCGCCGATTGCGCCTGCGACACCAGCTGCTCGACCGCGCTGGAAGCCTGCGCGCCGGTGTCGGTGCCCTTCAGCTTCATCGTCTCGAGCACCTGGCTCCAGGCGCCCTGCAGCGGCTCGGTGGCCGAGCCGGCCGCCTTGCTGACGGTCGCGAAGAAGGTGTCCTCCATCTTCTCCAGGTCGGCCAGCGCGCCCTTCAGCTGCTTTTCCTGCAGGCCGACGCCCTGGTCGACGAACTGCTGCAGCGCCTTGCGGTGCGCTTCGACCGCCTGCAGCAGCGCGCCGTCCATGCCGGCAAAGGCCTTGCCGAGCAGCGCCTCGGGGTCGATTGCCGGCGACGGGTTGTCGGCCAGCCCGGTGGACGCGGCCTTGGTCACCGTCTTCACGACGCCGCGGATGTTCTGCAGCGTCAGTTCGCGGCCCTGCAGCGCCTTCAGCGTCGCCTCGCCGACCGCCTTGCGCAGCGCCTCGCCCTGGCGGGCACTGGCTTGAGAGAACATGGCGATCAGTGCGTCCTGGTCGATCCCTGACTTGCTCATTCGCTTCTCCTGGTGATGGATGCTCGGTGATGTGGCCGTCCGGTGGAATCCGGCGCCGTGGCAAGGGTATCCAACTGTTTTCAGGAAGGAAACCTCGCCAGCCCTGATAATGTCGGACCCGCGCGGTCGCGGGCCCTCTGTGGGGCCCGCGATCCGCGCCCTTTCCCTCCGGGTGCGCGACCCGCGCCCGCAACCCCCTGATCCATGGCCAAAGACCAAGTCAAGAACTCGATCGATGCCGAAGGCCTGCGTTATCGCACCAAGGCCCCTGGCTCTCCGTTTGCGTCTGCCGGCGTGTTCAGCGCCGCGACGATGTCGTGCTTCCTGTGCGGCAAGCACCGCGCGCGCACTTCGCTGAAGTCGCGCAAGCTGCTGGGCAAGACCCAGTTCGTCTGCGCGCCATCGTGCAAGGAAGCCGACGAGGCGTAATGTCTGCCCCTCGGTCGGCGAATACACCGACCGATCCCCCGAGGGGATGCGGGCCGGCTTGGGGGCCCGGCGCTCGGCCCGCTTCCGCTAACGAGCCCGGGCTAACAGCCAGATCCCTGCCAGTACGAGGACCGTGCCGGCGGCGACCCAGCCGGTGAACGGCTCGCCGAGGATCAGCACGCCCATCAGGATCGTCGACAGCGGCCCGACCATTCCGGTCTGGGCCGCCATCGTCGCGCCGATGCGCTCGATGGCCATCATCACCATCAGCACCGGCGCGAAGGTGCACAGCGTCGCGTTCAGCACCGACAGCCAGATCACCTCGGGCGCCACCACCGCCGCCGCCATCGGCCGCAGCACCACGAACTGCCCGATGCAGAGCACGCAGGCCACCGTGGTCGCGAGACCCGTGAGCCGCAGCGCGCCCAGCCGCTTGACCTCTTCGCCACTGAACGCCAGGTACAGCGCATAGCTCACCGCGCTGCCGAACACCAGCGCGGCGCCGAGCACCACGTGCGAGCCGACCAGCTGGATCTCGTGCCCGAACACCAGCAGCACGCCGGCATAGCTGACGCCGAGCGCCATCAGCTGGCGGCGGTTCACCGTCTTGCGGAACAGCACGACGCCGAGGAACAGCACCAGCGTCGGGTTCAGGTAGAGGATCAGCCGCTCGAGGCTCGCGCTGATGTACTGCAGCCCGGCGAAGTCGAGGAAGCTCGCGAGGTAATAGCCGCTGAAGCCGAGGCCCAGCACGACGATCCAGTCGCGGCGCGTCAACGCCGGCTTGCCACGCCCTGCCCACCACGACAGCAGCAGGAACAACGGCAGCGCGAACAGCATGCGGTACATGATCAGCGTCACCGCGTCGACGTCGTGCCGGTAGGCCAGCTTGACGATGATGGCCTTGCCGGAGAACGCGATCGCACCGAGCGTGGCCAGCAGCAGGCCCGGCCAGTGACGGGAAGGGGCGGAAATCTCTGTCGCGGGGACCTGCGAAGCACTGCTCATCGAGGCCATTCTACGTAGCCCGGATGGCGATCCGGCCTACAGCTTGAAGCTTCCGACCGCGCGCGACAGCATCGTCGCCTGGTCCTTCAGGCTTTGCGTCGCCGCGGTCGATTCCTCGACCAGCGCCGCGTTCTGTTGCGTCATGTGATCGAGCTGGGCGATCGCCTGGTTGACCTGGCCGATGCCGTCGCTCTGCTCGCCGGCCGCGCTGCTGATCTCGCCGATGATGTCGGTCACGCGGCGCACCGAGCTGACGATCTCGCGCATCGTCGTGCCGGCCTCTTCGACCAGTCGCGTTCCCGACTCGACCTTGCCGACGCTGTCGCCGATCAGGCTCTTGATCTCACGCGCGGCCTGCGCCGAACGCTGCGCCAGGCTGCGCACCTCGCCGGCCACCACCGCGAAGCCGCGGCCCTGCTCGCCGGCACGCGCCGCTTCGACCGCCGCGTTCAGCGCCAGGATGTTGGTCTGGAACGCGATGCCGTCGATCACGCCGATGATGTCGCCGATCTTCTTCGACGAACCGGCGATGGCCTGCATCGTCTGCACCACATCGGCGACCACCTCGCCGCCGCGCGTGGCCACGCCGGAGGCCGACAGCGCCAGCTGGTTCGCCTGCTTCGCCGCATCGGCGCTCTGCCGCACGGTGGCGGTCAGCTGCTCGACGCTCGATGCGGTCTGCTGCAGGTTCGACGCGGTCTGCTCGGTGCGCGCCGACAGGTCGAGGTTGCCGGCCGCGATCTCGGTGCTGGCCATCGTGATGGATTCGCTGACGTTCTGCACGCTCGCCACCAGCTCGGCCAGCTTGCCCTGCATCGCGCCCAGGTCGGAGACCAGCGCCTGCACCTCGTCGTGGGAACCGGTGGACGGCGGCGCCATGCTCAGGTCGCCGGCGGCAACACGCTCGGCCATCCGCGAGGCGCCCGCCAGCGGCACCACGATCGAGCGCGACAGCGCCCAGGCGCAGCCCAGGCTCACCAGCATGCCGGCCGCGATGCCGGTCGACAGCATCGCGATGCCTTCGCGCTCGCTGCGCGCGGCCGCGGCACGCGCCTCCTCGACGCGCTGCGCCTGGTAGGCCGCGAGGTCGTCGACCGCCTTCGCATAGGCATCGGCCGCCGGGCGCAGCTTGCCGGCGATGTCGTCGCCGGCCACCTTCTCGCCGGCCGCCTTGCGCTTGACCAGCTCGTCGCGCACGCCGCGGAACTTGCCGCCGGCCTCGTCGATGACGCTGAACAGCTGCTTCGTGCGATCGTTGTCGACGAGGTCTTCGAGCGTCTTGCGCACCACCTCGGAGCGCGCCGAGGTCAGCTTGCGGTCGGCGTTGATGCGGGCCGCGAAGTCGGCATCGTCGATCTGCAGCAGCGTCTCGGCACGGGCCGAGCTCAGCACGACGATCGAGTGCAGTTCGCGCGCCAGCAGCGCGCGCTGCGACGATGCGCCGCCCAGGTCGTTGGCGATGTCCTGCAGGCGGTCCAGGCGCCAGATGCCGATGCCGGCCGCCAGCGAAGTCACCAGCATCACCAGGCCGAAGGCCAGCGCCAGCCGCGGGGCCAGGCGCATGCGCGAGAAGAACAACGTCATGGAAAAGTCCTCGAAACTGCACCGCACGAAGGGGCTGCCGTCGGCAATCCGCCTGCGGCGGCAAGGGAATGCCCGGCTATCGGACAAGTCGAGGCAAAACTTGAGGGTTTTCCCGATGTCTTGAGCAGAAGTCGGCACACGGGCCTGCAGCGCGACGCCCTCGGCGGGTCCGGGCCGGCTGCTTGCTAGCATCCGCCGCGGCGCCACGGAGGGCGCATCAACGCAACAAGGACAACACGATGCATCGGGAGAAGGGACGCCGCGTCCGCGCAGGACGGGCCCGGGCGGCCATGGCGTTGATCGCCGGCATGATCCTGTCGGTGGCCACCGGCAGCCACGCCACCGACTACCGCCGTGGGCCGGCGCCGGCCTGGGTCGAGCTGCAGACCCTGGACGAGCAGGCCAGGCCGGCTGTCGGCAAGGGCAACCAGGGCGTGCACTACCTGCTGGTCGACCAGCAGACACGCCTCGAACCCGGCGGTCGCAGCACCTACCGACGCGTCGCCAGCCGGGCGTTGAACCTGCGCGGCGTCGAGTCGGAATCGCACCTGGCCATCGAGTTCGATCCGTCCCATGAAACGTTGACGCTGCACACGCTGAACGTGCACCGCGATGGCCGCATCCAGGACCGCCTGCCCTCGGCGCAGATCAAGGTGCTGCAGCGCGAGTCCGACCTCGAATACCGCATCTACGACGGCAGCAAGACGGTCGACATCGTGCTGGACGACATCCGCCCCGGCGACGTCATCGACTACGCCTACAGCCGCGCCGGCGACAACCCGGTGTTCGGTGGGCGTGCCTTCGGCCGCATGGACCTGCAATGGTCGGTGCCGGTGCATGCGATGCACCACCGCCTGCTGGCTCCGTCGACGCGTGCGATCCGCTGGCGCAGCACAGAGGGCGCGCCGACGCCGCGCGTCGAACGCCGGGGCGACTGGACCGACCAGGTCTGGCGGGCCACCGACGTCGACCCGCTGCCGCAGCAGAAGGACACCCCGCGCTGGTACGACGCCTACGCATCGGTCGACTGGAGCGAGTACGCCGACTGGGCTGCGGTGGCGCGCTGGGCCGAGCCGCTGTATCGGGCGCGTCCGCCGGCCGCCGGGCCGCTGCGCACCGAGATCGACCGCATCGCCGGATCGGCGCCGTCGCCGGAGCAGCGCCTGCTCGCGACGCTGGCCTTCGTGCAGTCGCAGATCCGCTACCTCGGCGTCGAGGTGGGTCCGGGATCCCACGCACCGCGGCCGCCCGAGACCGTGCTCGCGCGCCGCTACGGGGATTGCAAGGACAAGGTGCTGCTGGCCGTGACGATGCTGCGCGCGCTCGGCGTGCCGGCCGATCCGGCGCTGGTGCATACGCGGCTGCGCGACCACATCGGCGACCGCCTGCCTTCGCCCGGCGTCTTCAACCACGTGATCCTGCGCGCGCAGGTCGGCGACCGGGTGGTGTGGGTCGACCCGACTCGCTCGCTGCAGCAGGGGCGCATCGATCACATCGCGCAGGCCGACTTCGGCCAGGCCCTGCTGCTGGACGGCCGGTCGACGTCCCTCGAGACGATGCCCGCCGCACCGGCCACGCGCCGGTCGCACGACATCGCGATGGTGATCGACGCCTCGCTCGGGTTCGACAAATCGCCGACGCTCGACATCACCAGCACCTACCAGGGCGAGAAGGCCGACGAGATGCGCGACACGCTGCGCAACGACAGCCTGTCCGACCTGCAGTCGGACTACCTGAACTTCTACCTGCGCTCGTACCCGGGCCTGAGCGTTGCGAAGCCGTTCAGCTTCGAGGACGACGAAGCCGGCAACCAGCTGGTGACGCACGAGCACTACCGCCTGTCGACGCTGGTGGCCAAGGAGAGCGGCAGCGCGAACCCGCCGGTCTACCTGCGCGTGCCTGACATCCGCTCGTCGATCGCGAGGCCGGACGACACCGTGCGCAGCGCGCCGCTTCGCATCGACCATCCGAAGAACGTGACGGTGTCCCTGACCGCGCTGCTGCCCGACCCCTGGGCGCTGAAGACCGAACACACCGAGGTGAACGACCCGGCATTCGAGTTCAGCGCCGACACGGGCGTCGACGCGAGCCGGCGCACGCTGCTGATGAAGTACCACTACCGCAGCCTCGCCGACCATGTGCCGCCGGCCCGGTTGGCGGCCTATATCGCGCACCTCGAAGAAGCGCGCGACCACGTGGGCTACCGGCTGAACCAGCGCAAGCCGGCCGCCGGCGCATCGCCGGCGACACGGACCGGGATCGTCGGCGGCTTGCTGGCGCTGCTAGTGTGCATGCTGCTCGCAAGTGCAGGTGCCGTGGTGGTCCACGACACCCAGCGCGACATCCAGCGCACCGGCACCGACATGCCGGCCGCGGTACTGCCGAACTGGCGATTGCTCGCAGTCGGCAGCATGTTGTGGTGGGGAGCGCTGCTGCTGTGCGGCGTCATCGCCGTGACGATCTGGAACCTCTACCAGCCGCTCGGCCTGTGGAACATCGGGCTGGCTTGGTGCGCCCTCATGATTTCGAATGCCTGGCGGCACCACTGGAAAGGGCAGTGGCTGGCCTGGTCGGCGGTGCGCACCGGCGATGCCGGGCGTCTCGCGCTGAGCGCGGCCCGCCTGGGCCTGCCGACGGCGGTCGCACCTGCAGAGACGTCGCCGCTCGCCGAGTCGCCAGGCGCAACTGATCGTCAGCCTCGTTGACCGAGCGCGCACAAATCTCCGGGCGACCTCCGTCATCTCCCCACATTTGCTGCAAGGTCGCTGACTAGCGTCCACCCCGCTGGCCCTACAACGCGCACGCAGCAGCGTGCGCACCAGCGTTCAAAAGCGGGGTGCACACGATGTCGAAGCTTCTTCCTCTCTTCGCGGGCTGGCTGTTGTCGGCCGCGATGCTGTCCCACGCCGAGCTGCGCCCGCAGCCGGATCCCGACCTGCAGGCGATCGAGGCGATGCTGCAGCAGCCCGATGCCGACATCGACCTGGCCGACGTCAAGCTCGACATCGACAAGCGGGTCGAGCCGCGCATCGACGTGGCCGCCGTGCGGCGCCGGCTCGACACCATCGTCACCGACGTGCTCGAGATGCTGCCGCCGGCACCGACCCGCCACGAGCGCTTCGAGGCCTTGCATGCCTACCTCTACCGCGCCGGCGAGTGGAACGGCAACCGCCCGTGGCTGCGCGCCGCCGACGACCCGGCCTGCCAGGCCATGGCGACCAAGCTGCTCGCGACCCACCTCGTCACGCGGCGCGGCAACTGCGTGTCGATGGCGATGCTGTTCGCGATCGTCGGCCAGCGGCTCGGGCTGGACGTCAGCCTCGCGACTGCGCCGCAACAGCTCGGCGTGCTCTACCGCGACGACGCCGGCGTGGTGCGCGCGCTCGAACCGACGACCGGCGAGCTGACGATCGAGCCGGTGCCGCCGCGCGGCCTGATGCCGGTCTCGGCGCTGCGCCCGCTCACGCGCCACGAGTCCGTCGTGCTGGCGGCGCAGCTGTTGCTGGAGCACCTGTCCCGCCTGCCCGGCCAGGCGCCGCGCCGCGCCGCGCTGGCCGAGCTGCTTCGGCTGAACGATCCGCGGCGCATCGCGGTGCTGCCCGCGCCGCCGGGCACGCCGGCGGCGCAGGTCGCCCGGCGCGACCGCGCGCGCTGAGCCGCGCCGTGGTCCGGCATGCCGCGCTCAGCGCCGGCTGGCGATCCAGCGGTCGATCTGCGCGTCCAGCACCGACAGCGGCAGCCCGCCCTCGGCCAGCACCGCGTCGTGGAAGGCCGGCATGCTGAAGCGCTCGCCCAGCGCCTGCTGCGCCCGCTCGCGCAACGCCTGGATCTTCAGCGAGCCGATCTTGTAGCCCAGCGCCTGGGCCGGCCACGCCATGTAGCGCTCGATCTGGTTGCGGGCCTGGTCGGGCGACGCGCCGACGTTGGCCTGCCAGTACGCCATCGCCTGCTCGCGGCTCCAGCCCTTGGCATGCAGGCCGGTGTCGACGACCAGGCGCGCGGCGCGTGCGATCTCGAGCCGCAGTTCGCCGACCCAGGCAGTCGGATCGTCGTACAGCCCCATCTCGCGGCCCAGCGTCTCGGCATACAGCCCCCAGCCTTCGCCGAATGCGTTGATCCAGGTCCGCTTGCGGAATTCGGGCAGCGTCAGTTCCTGCAGCAGGCCCATCTGGAAATGATGCCCCGGCTGGCCTTCGTGCAGGAACAGCGCGGTCATGATCGTCTTGTCGTAGGCGGCGGGGTCGTCGATCACAGCCCAGAAGATGCCGGGGCGCGAGCCGTCTTCGGCCGGCAGCGAGTAGTGGTCGGACGCCGACGCCTTCGTCAACTCGGGCTCGGGCCGGATCTCCAGCGGTGCCTTCGGCACGCGGCCGAACAGCTGCGGCAGGCTGGCCTTCACGCGTTCGTTGATGGCGCGGTAGGCTTGCAGGATCTCGGCCTCGCTGCGATACGGCAGGAAGCTCGGGTTGGTGCGCACCCAGCCGAGCAGGCCCTTCGGGTCGCCGTCGTAGCCGAGCTGCGGCGCCACCTTGGCCAGTTCGCCCTGGATGCGCGCCACCTCGGCCAGCCCCATCGCGTGGATCTCGTCGGGGCCGAGGTCGGTGGTGGTCTGGTCGCGCACCCACTGGCGGTACCAGGCGGCGCCGTTCGGCAGTGCGCCCCAGCCGTCGCTGCTGCGAGCTGCGGCCAGGTAGTCGCTTTCGACGAAGGCGGTCAGCTTGCGCATCGCCGGCGCCACCCGGCGCGTCACCGCATCGCGGTAGGCGGCAGTCAGCCGGCGGCGATCCGCGTCGCCGAACGACGCCGGCAGGTTGCGGATCGGTGCGTAGAAGGCATTCGTCGCGAGCGTTGCATCCCCGAGCGGGCGCAACGGCTTCAGCGTCGCCACCACCACCGCCTTCGGCTGCACGATGCCGCGGCGCATGCCTTCGCGCATGTTGGCGATCGCCTGGTCGACCCAGGCCGGCAGGCGCGCGATGCGCTTCAGGTAGGCGTCGTACTGCGCAACGGTCTTCAGCGGCTGCTCGCCCTGGCCGCTGCCGAAGGTCGCCAGCAGCACCGGGATCGAATCGAGCTGCTGCAGCGGCAACAGGTGGTCGTCGAAGGCCTCGAAGCCGATGCGGGTGCGCAGCTCGCGCGCCAGCAGGTCGTGCGTCAGCTGGTCGGCGGGCGAGAGCTGCGACCGGTCGATCGCCGCGAGCCGCCGCTCGAGGAGGTGGTACATCGCGAAGCGCTGCTGCCGCTCGCGTGACGCGATGGTCAACGGCAGCTGGTCGTCGAAGCGGTTGTCGCCGGCCAGCGTCGCGGTGTAGACCGGATCGCGCCGGGCCTGCTCGTCGTAGTACTGGCCTGCGAGCGTCGCGAGCGCCGCCGCCGGATCGGCGGGTGCGGCCTCGACGGGCGGTTGGAACAGGGCCAGCACGCCGCTGAGGGCGGCGACCCACAAGGTTCGATTCAGGATCATGGCGAGGTGTCCTTGCAGCGGTGAGAGGGCGCACGGAGGTGCAGGGCAAGCGCAGCAGGATACGTGCGACCGCTGCACGAAACTGTCAGTAGTCTTCAGTCGCGTGTCAGCAGCGCCCTGTCCCACACGCCAGCCGCGCGACTGTCGTATCGTCCGTCGATGGAATCACACCTCGACAACGTCTTCTGGAAGGCCCTGAGCGGCCCGCAGCTGCGCTTCTCGACGGGCTCGGCGCGCGCGCGCCGCTATGCGCCCGGCCTGTCGCCGATCTTCGCCTTCGCGGACCTCGACCACCCCGACTTCGACGGCCTCGCGCCGCATTGCCCGATCGGCGAGCACTTCTACATCGCCGACTGGCGCGGCCCGGTGCCACGCGACTGGCAACTGGTTGCCGAGGCGACGATGCACCGCATGGTCTGGCGCAGCGATGCGATGCCGGACGACCTGCTGCCCGAGGCGACCCGGCTGGGCCCCGAGCATGCGCAGCAGGCCGTCGAGCTGGCGACGCTGACCCGGCCCGGGCCGTTCGGGCCGCGCACCCTCGAACTCGGCGACTACTTCGGTGTCGTCGACGACGGCCGGTTGATCGCGATGGCCGGCGAGCGCTCGACGGCCGGCACGTTTCGCGAGGTCAGCGGCGTCTGCACGCACCCGGAATTCCAGGGGCGCGGCCTCGCGCGCAAGCTGATGAACAAGCTCGCGCGGCGCCAGCTGATGCGCCGCGAGACGCCCTTCCTGCACGTGATGTGCAGCAACGAGGCGGCGCATGCGCTGTACCTGCGCATGGGCTTCCGCGATCACCTCGATCCGGTGGTGGTGCGGGTGCTGTCGAGGTCGTAGGCGGCCAGGCGGTCGAGCACGCGCGCCCAGGCGGTGATGCGCCGCGCGTCGCGTGCCGGCCGGCCGCGCGCCAGGCCGGGCCAGATGCCGTCGGTGTTGAAGCTGATCAGCACGCGCAGGTCGGGCCGCCGCGACAGCGGGCGCACCGCATCGACCAGGTTGTCGAGGATCAGCGGATCGCCGTCGGCATCGTCCGGCGGCAGCCAGGCCAGCACCATGTGACGCTGCCGGGGCCCGTCCGGCCCGCCGGCTTGCGCCTCGACGTAGGCGATGCGCAGTTGCGCGGGTGGCAGCCCGGCGGCGACCAGGCTGAAGTACTTCGCCGTCGCGTAGTCGACGCAGTCGCCGCTGCCGCGCTCGCGCAGCTCGGCGGGCAAGGCCCAGGGCACGGCCGGATCGCGGCGCCGCGGCTCGCCGTCGTACACGATGCGGTGGTTGACGGACACGTTGAGCGATGCGAGCAGCACGGGGGCGTCCGCCGGATCGGAAGGTCCGGCCGCGGTCGACGGCGAAGCGCCGAAGGTGAACAGCCCGCACAGCCATGCAACAAGAAGGTGCTTCGATGCCATCGGGGCGAGACCATGCCGGCCCAACGAGGACACCCCCTGCAGAACTGTCAGACAAATCGCCGGCAGCGCGGACACGCAGTGGCGCATCCTGGCCAAACGCGCCCGGTGGGGCACGCTCGACGCGATCCTTCCCATGTCGGGCTCCACGTCATGGCCCGAACGAACGGGCGCGGTGAACTGCTGGCCCGAAGCTTGCGCCGGGACGGCGCAAGCCGTTTCCTCAATGTTGAGGAGGTGAGCGGGTCGTCGATGTGCTCGCGGTCAGCACACCACCGCCTGCCCGTCCCGCCGCGCGTCGCTCGCGGCCACGTACCCTTCGCTGCCCGGATCGCCCAGCCGCCAGATGAACTGGCCCGCGCCGAAATCCTGGTACGAGTCGTTGATGACCTCGACGCGGTGGCCGCGCTCGACGAGGCCCTGCACCGTCGCCGGGTCCATCGCGCGCTCGACGTTGATCTCCACCCCCTGGTTGAAGCGCCAGCGCGGCGCGTCGCAGGCCGCCTGCGGGTGCTGGCGGTAATCGAGCATGCGCACCAGCGTCTGCAGGTGGCCTTGCGGCTGCATGTTGGCACCCATCACGCCGAAGCTCATCTGCGCTTGGCCGTCGCGCGTCAGGAAGGCCGGGATGATGGTGTGGAACGGCCGCTTGCCTGGCGCCACCTGGTTGGCGCTGCCGTCGACCAGGTTGAAGCCGTGCCCGCGGTTCTGCATCGACAGCCCGTACTCCGGCACCACCACGCCCGAGCCGAAGCCCATGAAGTTGCTCTGGATGAAGCTGACCATCATGCCGCTCTCGTCGGCCGCGCTCAGGTAGATGGTGCCGCCCTTCACCGGGTTGCCGGCGCCGAAATCCTGCGCACGCTTCATGTCGATCAGCTTCGCGCGCGACGCGAGGTAGGCGTCGTCCAGCATCTGCGCGGCCGTCACCTCCATGCTGCCCGGCTCGGCGACGAAGCGGTAGGTGTCGGCGAACGCCAGCTTCATCGCCTCGATCTGCAGGTGCTGCGAGTCGACACCGTCGACCGCCAGCCGCTCGACGTCGAAGTTCGACAGGATGCCCAGCGCGATCAACGCCGCGATGCCCTGCCCGTTCGGCGGGATCTCGTGCAGCACGTGCCCGCGGTAGGCCTTGCCGATCGGGTCGACCCACTCCGGGCGGTAGGCCGCGAAATCCTCGACGCGGATCGCGCCGCCATGCGCCTTCGCATGGCGCGCCGCGGCCTCGGCGATCTCGCCGCCGTAGTACGCGGCGCCGCGCGTCTGCGCAATCAGGCGCAGCGATCTCGCGGCGCCCGGGAAGCGGAACAGCTCGCCCAGGTTCGGCGCGCGGCCGCGCGGCATGAAGGTCTCGGCGAAGCCGGGCTGCTGCTGCAGCAGCGGCACCGCGGCCGACCACTTCTGCTGCACGACGGTCGGCACGGCGTAGCCGCGCTCGGCGATCTCGATCGCCGGCTCCAGCAGGTCGGCGAACGGCAGCTTGCCGAAGCGCTCGCTCAGCGCCACCCAGCCGGCCACCGCGCCGGGCACCGTCGCGCTGTCCCAGCCGCGCACCGGCGGCGTCTTCGCATCGGCGCCGTACTTGGCGCGGAAGTAGCCGGGCGTCCACGCGCCCGGCGCGCGCCCGCTGGCGTTCAGCCCGTGCAGCGCCTGCCCGTCCCACAGGATGCAGAACGCGTCGGAGCCGAGCCCGTTGCTGACCGGCTCGACGATCGTCATTGCGGCGGCCGCGGCAATCGCCGCATCGACCGCATTGCCGCCCTTCAGCAGCATCCGCAGCCCGGCCTGCGCGCCCAGCGGGTGCGAGGTCGACACCACGTTGCGGCCGAACACCGGCAGGCGCTGGCTGGTGTAGCCGGCGCTCCAGTCGAAGTGATTCCCTGTGCTCATGTGCAGTGCCTCGAAAGTGATGCGCGGATGATGCCCGCCGCGCGCCAAAAGAAACAGGCCGCTCGAGGCGGCCTGTGTTTTGACTGGAAGCGGGCTATTCCTCTTGAAAGGCCTCTTCGCGCTTGCTCTTGATCGACGGCAGCAGCACGATCACGATCATCAGCGCCGCGGCGGCCAGCAGCCCGGCCGACAGCGGCCGCACGAAGAACGTGCCCCAGTCGCCGCGCGACAACAGCAACGCGCGGCGCAGGTTCTCTTCCATCATCGGCCCGAGGATGAAGCCCAGCAGCAGCGGCGCCGGCTCGCAGCTCAGCTTGTAGAACACATAGCCGACAACCGCGAACGCCGCCGTCATGTAGACGTCGAAGGTGTTGTTGTTCAGCGTGTACACGCCGATGCAGCAGAACAGCGTGATCGCCGGGAACAGGAAGCGGTAAGGCACCGTCAGCAGCTTGATCCAGATGCCGATCAGCGGCAGGTTCAGGATCACCAGCATCGCGTTGCCGACCCACATCGATGCGATCAGGCCCCAGAACAGCTGCGGGTTGCTGGTCATGACCTGCGGACCGGGCTGGATGCCCTTGATCGTCATCGCGCCCACCATCAGCGCCATCACCGCGTTCGGCGGGATGCCCAGCGTCAGCATCGGGATGAACGAGGTCTGCGCGCCGGCGTTGTTGGCCGATTCGGGGCCCGCCACGCCGCGGATGTCGCCCTTGCCGAAGCGGCCGCTCGCGCCGGCCACCTTCTTCTCGACCGTGTACGCGGCGAACGAGGCCAGCAGCGCACCGCCACCGGGCAGCACGCCCAGCAACGAGCCCAGCGCGGTGCCGCGCAGCACCGCCGGCCAGGCTTCCTTGAAGTCCTGCTTGGTCGGCCACAGGCCCTTCACGCTCTTCGTGAACACCTCGCGGTGCTCGGCCGGCATGCCCAGGTTGGCGATGATCTCGCCGAAGCCGAACACGCCCATCGCGATCACGACGAAGCCGATGCCGTCGGTCAGTTCGGGAATGTCGAAGCTGTAGCGCGCGGTGCCCGAGATCACGTCGGTGTTGATCTGCGCGAGCAGCAGGCCGAGGATGATCATCGCGATCGCCTTGATCAGCGAACCCGAGGCCAGCACCACCGCGCCGATCAGGCCCAGCACCATCAGCGAGAAGTACTCCTGCGGGCCGAACTTGAAGGCCAGCTCGGTCAGCGGCGGCGCAAAGGCCGCGATGATGACCGTGCCGACGCAGCCGGCGAAGAACGACCCCAGGCCGGCCGCGGCGAGTGCCGCACCGGCACGGCCCTGGCGGGCCATCTGGTAGCCGTCGATCGCGGTCACGACCGAGCTCGATTCGCCCGGCACGTTGATCAGGATCGCGGTGGTCGAGCCGCCGTACTGCGCGCCGTAGTAGATGCCGGCCAGCATGATCAGCGCCGGCGTCGCGTCGAGCGAGTAGATCGACGGCAGCAGCATCGCGATGGTGGCCACCGGGCCGAGGCCGGGCAGCACGCCGATCAGCGTGCCCAGCACCGAACCGAAGAACGCATACATCAGGTTCTGCGCCGTGAAGGCGACGCCGAAGCCGAGGGCGAGGTTTCCCAACAAGTCCATGGTGTTTTCCTTCTCAGCCCACGAACCAGGGCCACATCGGGATGACCAGCTTCAGCCCGAGCACAAAGATCGCCCACGAACCCACGGTGAGCACGACGGCCGTCGCGAGGACGCCCTTCCACTTGAATTCATCGCCGGCGAGGCTGGTCATCAGGATCAGGATCGGCACCGTGATCACCAGGCCCAGGCGCGGCAGCGCGGCGCCGAACACCGTGATCGACGCGACGATCACCAGCAGCGGCCGCCAGGCGATGGCGCCGATCGGGTCGCCGCCTTCGACTTCGATCGTCAGCGACTTGAACAGCACGAAGCTGCCCAGCAGTGCCATCAGGATGCTGAGGATCAGCGGGAAGTAGCCGGGGCCCGGCCGCGCCGAGGTCCCCATGCTGTAGTTGGTCGCGCCGACGGCGAAGACCACGCCGACGACGACGAACATCAAACCGGACCAGAAGTCCCGTTGGCTCTTGATCTTCACGGATAGCTCCTCGTGTTCTGCTTGGACTGACGCTGTCTGTTACAGCTTGCGGCTGATTCTAGGCAGGCCACTCCAGGCCCCGTGTGTGGTTTACACGTAGCGCACTGTGTCCTGAGGTGTCGTCACCGTGTCGTCCGCTCAGGTGTCCCAGGCCGGCGTCGAGCGCAGCACCTCGTCGACCGTGGTGATGCCCTCGGCCACCTTCATGATGCCGGCCAGCCGCAGCGGCCGCAGCCCGTCGGCCAGCGACAGCTGGCGCAGCTTCGACGCGTCGGGCACCGGGTGGATCGCCGCCTGCGACGCGTCGTTCAGCGTCAGCAGCTCGTACAGGCCCGCGCGGCCGCGGAAGCCGGTCATGCGGCATTCGAGGCAGCCCACCGGCTTGTACGGCCGCGCCTTGCCGTTGATGCGCCACGGCTTGATGACCTCGTTCATCGACTCGGCCGTCATCGCTTCGTCGGGCTGCTTGCAGCTCACGCACAGCGCGCGCACCAGGCGCTGCGCCAGCACGCCGATCACGGTGGCGCCGATCAGGTACGGCGGCACGCCCAGGTCGACCAGCCGCGTCACCGCCGAGGCGGAGTCGTTGGTGTGCAGCGTGCTGAACACCAGGTGGCCGGTCAGCGCGGCCTGGATCGCCATCTCGGCCGTCTCGAGGTCGCGGATCTCGCCGACCATGATGATGTCCGGGTCCTGCCGCATCAGCGCCCGCACGCCTTCGGCGAAGCCGAGGTCGAGCGCCGGCTGCACCTGCGTCTGGTTGAAGGTGGGCTGGATCATCTCGATCGGGTCTTCGATCGAGCAGACGTTGACCTCGTCGGTGGCCAGCCGCTTCAGCGTGGAGTACAGCGTGGTCGTCTTGCCCGAACCGGTCGGCCCGGTCACCAGGATGATGCCGTGCGGCCGCGCCACGAGCCCTTCCCAGCGCTGCGCATCGTGGCTGCCGAAGCCGAGCGCGTCGAGCGACTTGACAGTGGTGTCGGGGTCGAAGATCCGCATCACCATCTTCTCGCCGAAGGCGGTGGGCAGCGTCGACAGCCGCATTTCCACCTCGTCGCCGTTCGGGTTGCGGGTCTTGATGCGGCCGTCGAGCGGGCGGCGCTTCTCGATCACGTCCATGCGGCCGAGCAGCTTCACGCGCGCGATCATCGCGTTCATCACGCCGGGCGGCAGCTGGTAGACGGTGTGCATCACGCCGTCGATGCGGAAGCGGATCAGGCTCAGTTCGCGGCGCGGCTCGAGGTGGATGTCGCTCGCGCGCTGGTCGAAGGCGTACTGCCACAGCCAGTCGACCACCTGCACCACGCCTTGGTCGTTGGCATCGAGCTGCTTGTTGCTGCGACCGAGCTCCACCAGCTGCTCGAAGCTCGCCGCCGCCGTGCTCTCGCCGTTCTTCGCGGCCGCGCGCACCGAGCGCGACAGCGTGTAGAACTCGGTGGTGTACTGCGCCACGTCGACCGGGTTCACCAGCACCAGCCGCAAGGCCTTGCGCGTGTGGGCCTCGATCTCCGGCGCCCACGCGATGTCGAACGGCTCGCTGGTGGCCACCGTCACGTCCTGCGCGCCGAACAGCAGCGGCAACGCGCGGCGGCGCTCGGCGTAGCTGATGGACATCACGTCGCCGACGCGGCCGACGTCGACCTTCAGCGGATCGATGCGCATGTAGGGCATGCCGATGCGGCCGGCCAGCCATTCGGTGAGCAGCTCGGTGTCGAACGGCTTGCCGGACGGGTTCGACAGCCCGGCGCTGCCCAGCCGCACCAGCGGGTGCTGCACGCTGTCGCCGGCGGCGAAGCGCTTCTCGACGCGGTCATGGTCTTCCCGGCTGATCAGCCCGTCTTCGAGCAGCCAGTGCAGCAGGCGCCGCCACTCGAGCCGGCCGCGCGGGTGGGACGACGCGGCGGCCTTGTCGCCCTTCGGGTGTCTGGTGGATGCCGCTGCGGTCATGGGGTCGTCTCGTTCGGGTTTCGGATCATCCGCAGCCACTTGCGCGCCGGCAGGTCGCAACGGTTCTCGATGTTGTCGGCACGCGCGGCCAGCACTTCACGGGACGGAAGTCCCAGCCCCTTCATGCCGACGACGACGGTGTTGCCCTCGCGCGTGGGGCGCATGCTCCACACCGCCGCCGCGCCGAACGCGCCGGCGATGCGCGCGGCGCTCTGCTCGTAGCTCGCGTCGCGGCCGAACAGGTTGACGGTCATCACGCCGCCGTCGGCCAGCACGCGGTGGCAGGCCTGGTAGAACGCGTCGTCGTCGAGCACCGGGCTGGCGGCGTCGTGGTCGTACAGGTCGACGCACAGCACCTGCACGCTGCCGGCGTTCGCCGGGTCGGCCACCCACCGCCCGGCGTCCTGGTTCAGCACCTGCAGCCGGTCGTCGTCCTCGGGCAGCTTGAACCACAGCCGGCAGGCGGTGATGACGGTCGGGTTCAGCTCGACGGCGGTGGTCCGCATGCCCAGGCGCCGCGTGAAGCGCGTGATCGCCGCGGCCCCCAGGCCGAGCTGCACCGCATGGCCTTCGCCCAGCGCCTCGGGGTCGATCAGCAGCAGCCAGACCATCATGCGCTGCACGTAGTCGAGCTCGATCACGTTCGGTTTGCGCACGCGCATCGCGCCCTGCACCCAGGGCGTGCCCAGGTGCAGGTAGCGCACGCCGTCGGCCTCGGAGAGGGTGGCGGGGACGAGTTCGGGTTCGGGGGTCGGGCGGGCAGGCATCAGGGGCAGGGGTTCAGGCAATTCCGTGGGCTTCGAAGGCGGCCCGCCAGGCGGCGAGCTTGCGCTCGAAGCTCCAGGAGGCGTTGGCCGGGCTGGTCGACGGCAGGCGCGTCACCGTCACCCCGAGTGTCGCGGTGAACCGCATCGCGCGCGCCGATTCGCCGCCATTGTGGGCGATGCCCTGCAGGCCGGGCGCGAGGTGCTTCAGTCCGGCCAGGTCGTTGTACTGTGCATCCTCGATCGCGCTGTCGAGGCTGCCCTCGCGGCGGCAGTGGGCATAGACGTCCCAGAGCCCGAGGCCGTGCTCGCGCAGGCGGTCGATGCGCTCGACGTAGGGCAGTGCGCGCAGGTCTTCGTTCCACAGCGCCGACAGGATCGGCCAGAAGTGGTTGCGCGGGTGGGCGTAGTACTGGCCGGCCTGCAGCGACGCGACGCCCGGAAAGCTGCCGAGCACCACCAGCCGCGTGCGCGGGCCGATCACCGGCGGCAGACCCTGCAGCAGGCCGGGCGTGTCGGCGGGTGTCGCGGCTGCGGCGATCGTCGCGGTGTTCTTCATCCAGCGGGCCAGTCTGCCAGAGCCGCGAGCCGCGGCAGCGCGGCATGCGTGTTGTCGCGTGTCAGTTGCGATACCTCGTGCAACGGCATGCCGCGCAGCCCGGCCAGCACCTCGGCAATGCGTGCCAGCTCGGCCGGCTCGTTGCGCGACGTGGCCCCGGCGGCGCGCTCCTCGGCGGTGCGGTACAGCCAGTGCGGCGGGATGTCGGGCGAATCGGTTTCCAGCACCAGGCAGCCGGCCGGCAGCGTCTGCGCCAGCCGGCGGATCTGCAGCGCGCGGTCGAAGGTCATCGCGCCGCCGAAACCGAGCTTGAACCCCAGCTCGACGAACACCTCGGCCTGCTGCGCGCTGCCGTTGAAGGCATGGGCGATGCCGCGCACCTCGACGCGCCGCAGGTGCTTCAGCAGCGAATCGGCCGAGCGCCGCACGTGCACGATCACCGGCAGGCCGAACTCGCGGGCCAGCTTCAGCTGCTCGGCAAAGAAATGCTCGCCGCGCGCCTGGTCGAGACCGGGCACGAAGTGGTCCAGCCCGATCTCGCCGACCGCCACCAGCCGCGGGTCGCCGATGTGCTGCGCCAGCGCGGCGCGCAGCCTCGCCAGGTCGCCGTCGTCGGCCGCATCGACGCACAGCGGGTGGATGCCCAGTGCGTACGCCAGCCCATGCTGGTGCGCGAGCGCCCGCACCGTCTCGAAATTGCCGACCATCACCGCCGGCAGCACCTGCTGGGTGACCCCGGCCGCCCGGGCGCGCTGCACCACGGCATCGCGGTCGGCATCGAATTCAGGGGCGTCGAGGTGGCAATGGGAGTCGATCCAGCGCATCCCGCGATGATGCCTTGCCCGCCACGTGAAGTAGTACCTCGGCACGTGCACGGCGGTCGACTCCGTGTTACGGTGACGGCATCGTCAGCGTTCGGCACAGTTTTGTATCTCCCTGTGCCGACTGCCATCGCAGGAGGCAGGCATGAGACAGGCTCCGCTCTACAGCCGTTCTCGGCGGGCACCCGTCGGTGCCGTCTCGGCAGCGCCCGACACACCGCCGGCACCGGGCGCGACGCCAGCCGACACGCCGCCCGCCGCCGCGGCGACCGCCCGCCCGCCGGGCCGCTGGCGCCAGTGGTTCGGCCGCCACGAACGCATGCTGTGGGGTCTTTCGGGCGCGATCCTGGTGCTCGGCGGCGTCGTCGCCTGGCAAGCCGTCAACCCCGCCGCTCGCGCGCTGACCCAGGCCGACATCGATGCGGCGGTGCGCCATTCGCTCGAGAAGGAGCCGCTGCCGTCCGCCTACGCGAAGGCCTACGAGATCATCGCGCCGTCGGTGGTGCGCGTGGTCGGCACCGATGGCGACGAACCCGACGCCGCGCAGGCCGACGTCAAGCCGGATGCGAAACGCCCCAAGCCGGTGCCGCTGCCGAAGGCCGCCAGGCCGGTGCCCGGCGACCGCAAGAAGCAGACGGCGTCCGACACGCCCGAGCCCGGCGAGCCGCACCTGTCCACGTCCACCGGCTCCGGCGTCGTGATCATCGACAACGGCACCATCCTGACCAACCTGCACGTGGTGCAAGGCTCGAAGAAGCTGCGCGTGACCTTTGCCGACGGCTTCGAGTCGGAGGCGACGGTGGTCGGCGTCGAGCCCGAGCACGACCTGGCGGTGTTGCGCGCCAAGAGCATCCCCGACGACCTGCAGGCCGCGACGATGCGCTCCGCCTCCGACCTGCAGGCCGGCGACCAGGTGATCGCGGTCGGCTACCCGTTCGGCATCGGACCGTCGGTCTCCGGCGGCGTGATCTCCGGCCTGAAGCGCGACTTCCGCTCGCCGCAGGGCCAGCGCCTGCTGAACAACCTGATCCAGTTCGATGCCGCCGCCAACCCCGGCAACTCCGGCGGCCCGCTGGTGACGATGGACGGATCGGTGGTCGGCATCGTCACCGCGATCCTGAACCCGACCGAGCACCGCACCTTCATCGGCATCGGCTTCGCGGTGCCGATCGACAGCGCGGCGAACGCGGCCGGCATGCCGCCGTTCTGACACCTCTGCCATTCCCCTTCACCGGAGCCTTCATGGACCAGCCCGACAGCACCAGCACCGCCACGCTGATGGAGCGGCTGCTGTACGAGATCAAGCGCGTCGTCGTCGGGCAGGACAAGTTCCTCGAGCGCGTGATGGTCGCGATGCTGGCGCAGGGCCACCTGCTCGTCGAAGGCGTGCCGGGCCTCGCGAAGACGATCACCGTCAAGACGCTCGCGACCACGCTGCGCGGCAGCTTCAAGCGCATCCAGTTCACGCCCGACCTGGTGCCGGCCGACCTGGTGGGCACGCGCATCTACAACCAGAAGACCGGCGAGTTCGCGACCTCGCTCGGCCCGGTGTTCGCGAACCTGCTGCTGGCCGACGAGATCAACCGCGCGCCGGCCAAGGTGCAGAGCGCGCTGCTGGAAGTGATGCAGGAACGCCAGGTGACGATCGCCGGCGAGACGCACAAGGTGCCGTCGCCCTTCCTGGTGATGGCGACGCAGAACCCGATCGAGACCGAAGGCACCTACCCGCTGCCGGAGGCGCAGGTCGACCGCTTCATGATGAAGGTGCTGGTCGGCTATCCGAGCGAGGAAGAAGAGTTCGTGATCGTCGAGCGCGTCACCGGCGACCCGGTGCAGGTGAGCCCGGTCGCGAGCACCGAGCAGCTGGCCGAGCTGCAGCACCGCTGCCGCAGCGTGTACGTCGACCCGGCGCTGATGCAGTACGCGGTGCGGCTGGTCAGCGCGACCCGCACCCCGGCGCGCTACGGCCTGCCGGAGCTCGGCAAGTTCATCAGCTTCGGCGCCAGCCCGCGCGCGACCATCGGCCTGATCGAAGGCGCGCGTGCGATGGCGTTGCTGCGAGGGCGCAGCTATGCGCTGCCCGACGACGTGCTCGACCTGGTGCCCGACGTGCTGCGCCACCGCCTGGTGCTGAGCTACGAGGCGCTGGCCGACGGGCTGAGCGCCGACCAGATCGTCCACAAGATCGTGCAGAAGGTGCCCAAGCCCGACAAGCCGATGGCGCACCGCGCGGAAGAAGCGGGGCGCTGATGAACGGGACTGACCAGGTCGAGGCGGCGACCGCTGCGACGGCCGACGCGGTGCTGCGCCGGCTGGAGTGGACCGTGATCCGCCGGCTCGACGGCCTGCTGCAGGGCGACTACCGCACGCTGTGGCGCGGCACCGGGCTCGACCTGGCCGACCTGCGCGAGTACCAGCACCACGACGACGTGCGCCACATCGACTGGAATGTCACCGCGCGGCTGCAGGTGCCGCATGTGCGCGAGTTCACCGAAGACCGCGAGATGAGCGCCTGGTTCCTGCTGGACCTGAGCGGCAGCATCGATTTCGGCGCACAGCGCAGCAAGCGCAGCGTGTCGGCCGAGTTCGTCACCGTGCTGGCGCGGCTGCTGACGCGCAACGGCAACCGGGTCGGTGCGGTGTTCTACGGCAGCGAGGTCGATGCGGTGCTGCCGCCGCGCACCGGCCGCGGCCATGTGCTGAACCTGCTGCAGCGGCTGCGCGCGCATGCGGCGCCGCAGGCCGCCGCGCAGGCCGAGACGCGGCTCGGCGACCTGCTGCAGCGCGCCGCGACGATGATCCCGCGGCGCTCGATGGTGTTCGTCGTCTCCGACTTCATCAGCGCACCCGGCTGGGCCGACGCGATGGCGCGCCTCGCGCAGCGCCACGAGGTGCTCGCGGTGCGGCTGTACGACGAGATGGAGCTCGACCTGCCCGACCTGGGCCTGGTCACGCTGCAGGATGCCGAGACCGGCGAGCAGTTGCTGGTCGACACCCACGACCCGGGCTTCCGCGAGCGCTTCGCGCGCATCGCCGAGGCGCGCGAGGACGAACTGCACGCCGCCTTCGCGCGCGCCGGCGTCGACACGCTGGAGCTGACCACCGGCGACGACCTGGGCGAGGCGCTGCTGCGCTTCGTCGAGCTGCGCCGGCAGCGCGCACGGGCGTCGCACGGCGGCGGCATGGCGACGCACCTGCGCCCGCTGGGCGCGAGGAGTGCGGCATGACCTTCGTGTGGCCTCACCTGCTGTGGATGCTGCTGGCCGTTCCGCTGCTGGTGGTGCTGTACTTGTGGCTGCTGCACAAGCGCAAGAGATCGACGCTGCGCTTCGCGAGCCTGGCGGTCGTGAAGCAGGCGCAGGGCGGCGGCCCCGGCTGGCGCCGCCACGTGCCGTCGGCGCTGCTGCTGGTGGCGCTCGGCTCGCTGCTGATCGCGACCGCGCGGCCGATGGCGGTGGTGACGCTGCCGCTGCAGCAGGAGACCATCATCCTCGCGATGGATGTGTCCGGCAGCATGCGGGCCACCGACGTGCAGCCCGATCGCCTGACCGCCGCGCAGGAGGCCGCCAAGTCGTTCCTGATCGACCTGCCGCGCAGCGTGCGCGTCGGCGTGGTGTCGTTCGCCGGCACCGCCGCGGTGGTGCAGCCGCCGACGCAGAGCCGCGACGACGTGGTCGCCGCCATCGACCGCTTCCAGCTGCAGCGCGGCACCGCGATCGGCAGCGGCATCGTGCTGTCGCTCGCGACCATCTTTCCGGAGGCCGGCATCGACCTGTCGCAGATCACCGGCCAGCGCAACATGCCGCTCGGCCCGGGCGACAAACCGAAGCAGGATTTCGTGCCGGTCGCGCCAGGGTCGTACGCGTCGGCCGCGGTGATCCTGCTGACCGACGGCCAGCGCACCACCGGGCCCGACCCGCTGGACGCCGCGAAGATGGCGGCCGACCGCGGCGTGAAGGTGTATTCGGTCGGCATCGGCACCAAGGAGGGCGAGACGATCGGCTTCGAAGGCTGGTCGATGCGGGTGCGGCTGGACGAGGAGACGCTGAAGAACATCGCCAACCTGACGCGCGCCGAGTACTTCTACGCCGGCACCGCCGTCGACCTCAAGAAGGTCTACCAGAGCCTCAGCTCGCGGTTGATGGTCGAGAAGAAGGAGACCGAGGTCAGCAGCCTGTTCGCGGCGCTCGGCGCGCTGCTGGTGCTGGTGGCGGCGACGCTGTCGGTGTGGTGGTTCGGGCGGGTGATGTGATCACGCCGTGACAGGGCAACTCCGTTCGCCCTGAGCCTGTCGAAGGGTCCGTGCCGGCAAGCCGTTCGGGCTGAGCCTGTCGAAGCCGGTGCGCTGCGCTGGCGTTTCGACAAGCTCAGCGCGAACGGAGTTGCGCAGCAAGGCCGGACCGATCCAAGCTTTTCACGATGCGTGCCTCTGCACTACTCACACGTCAAAAGGGAAAGGAACTCATCCAATTCAACGCGCAATTCTCCGCTTGGGCCTGATTGGAGGACATCCTCGATCAGCACCGACTTGCTCTCGAAGTCGAGCGTCACTTCGAAACGATTGAATTCAAATCGCTTGTGAACCTCGCCGGAATCATCCTTTGCTCACTGACCGCTTCGACAATGAGTCCTCGCACATATGGCATGGCCTTCTCGGAGAAGAATTGCTTAAGTAGAAGATTCACAGTCAGTTCTCCGGGCCCAATTTGCAATGCTTCAATGAGACAGCTTTGATGATCTGGATGTCACCAGATATCGGGCGACAACTATCTTCAGCTTTTGAAGCTTCGAACACTTGCCTTCGTATTTCTCAAGCTCTTCTCTATCCAGCAGAACTTCGCCCTCCCTACCAGTCACAACTTCTATTTTCGGAGACCAGGACGGCATAGATGTCCCCGGCTTGCTCAGGCATCCAGTTGAGGATATAGGCGCCAGCAACGTTCACGTTCGCAGAGTCAAGAGCGTTCGCCAATCGGCCATAGCTGCCGTCCTGCAATGCGAGATCCGAACGGACCAACGCCTTGCAAATCTGCTGTTCAGCACGACTACCGGTCGGTTTTATTTGAGAAATCCTGGGGAGGTGCATCCTTTGCGGCTAGACCAGTATCTCAATGCCGATTAGCTGCCCATCCACATCGAGATCAAGGTATATGTCGGCTCCAACATAGGGAAGCAAATCCGACAATCGGACTTGCTTGGCAGCAGCCTTCTTCGTCCCCACGCCCGGATGTCCAGGCAAGATAAGGTAGGCCATATCCTGATCGTCGTCACTGACGCGAAGTGCGATTTTCTGCTGAGTCATTTGGATATCTCTTAAGGATTCGCTGATCAATGGCTGATTTCGACCAAGTCGATGATCAGCAATTGGATAACCACGGGGCGCGTCGCGCTGGAAGGCCGCGACAGACCTGCAGAAGGCGGTTCGAGGCCTCTTTCGAAGCCGCTGCTCGCGCTCAAGACGCATCTCGGGCATCGAGGTCCAGCAATCGCTGCTTGGCCAAGACGATGTTGGCCAGTCCGAACAGGCTGAACAGCTGCGCCTCGTTCTTGGCCAAGCCCTTGTAGCGAACCTTCTTGTGCCGGAACAGGTTCTTGATCACGTGGAACGGATGCTCGACCTTCGCCCGCACGCTCGCCTTGATCCGTTCGACTTCGTTGAGCATGCGCGCCCACTCGTGCGTGAGGTCCAGTTTGCGGCGCTTGCCCGGCTGCATCGCCACGTGCCAGTGCGGCCCCTTGGCCTCGGCCTGGACCCCGCGGTAGCCAGCATCACCGAATGCGTCGACCTCCTGCCCGTGCAGCAGCGCGCCGGCCTGCGTCACGTCGTTGACGTTGGCTGCCGTTCCCACCATCGAGTGCACCAGCCCCGAGTCGGCGTCCACGCCGATGTGCGCCTTCATTCCGAAGTGCCACTGGTTGCCCTTCTTCGTCTGGTGCATGTCCGCATCGCGCGCCTTGTCCTCGTTCTTGGTCGAACTCGGCGCAGCGATGATCGTCGCGTCCACGATCGTGCCCGCGCGCATCAGCAGGCCCTTCTCGCCCAGGTGCGCGTTGATCTCGTCGAACAGCGCCTTCGTCAGGTTGTTGTCGTTGAGCAGCCGCCTGAACTTCAGCAACGTCGTGGCGTCCGGCACCGACTCGCGCGACAGGTCGATCCCCACGAAGTCCCGCAGCGCCTGGCTGTCGTACAGCGCATCTTCCAGCGCTTCGTCCGCCAGCCCGTACCACTGCTGCAGGCAATACATCCGCAGCATCTTGGCCAGCCCCGTGGGCTGTCGCCCGACCCGCCCGCTCGTCGGGTACAGCGGCTCGACCACCGCCATCAGCCTCGCCCACGGCACGATCCGCTCCATCTCGCCCAGGAACTTCTCGCGCCGCGTCTGTTTCTTCTTCATCGCGTGTTCGGCGCTCGCAAAGCTGCGTTGGCTCATCGTTCTCTGCCCTTCAGTTCGATGCCTTCAAGCTTGCACGCGGCGTGCCGGGTGGCGGGAAATTGATCAGCATTTCCCTAGGCACCCTTCGAATTCAACTGTCGGCGACGATGATGAATTCGAGTTCCACCCCAACCAGAGCGCCATCTACAGCACGAAGCTCGTAAACGGGATACGAACCATCGCCATAACCCGGCCGAACAACACACATGGCGGCGGAACCAGGCAAGTAAATCCATGACACGGGAGTCGTTGTGTTCAGTAGGTCGTAGTACTGACTCATTCCATCGTCGCCGAGAGAATCAAAGGCTGCCTCTATCACATCCCGGTCGCAAATCCCAATTTGAGCAAAATCCACTTGAATGTTGCCCAGTTTGGCACCACGGCTGAATTGATCAGTCTCAGCAACCAATGCTCTCAGAGCAGCCACATGCCTGTGCCCTTCGGGAAATGCATACTCAACGCTGACAGCATATTTCCCGGGTCCCGTATCAACAAGGATGGGCTCATCATAAAAATAGCTTGTATCGGACAACGATATTGTCTGCCTCACCTCAATGTGACCAACATTTTCAAAGTTTTTTTCACTCATCACTTACGTGCCTCATGGTCGGTAGATGTACTGTTGAAATGCTTGAAAATAGTTGGGCCTTTTGGGTGACAGAGGTGAAAGGTATGGCTACCGCGCGTCAGGCAGCCGGATTGGCCAAGGCACGGAACGGCTGACCACTGCGCGCAGGCACGTCCGCAGACGTCGACAGCACAGGCGCAAACCGCAAATGAATCTTCATCAACTCCTCCCTCTTCCAGACCTTCGTGGCGGCTTGTCTGAAGACAATGTGGCCTTCACCGCTCATCGCGCCGCGCGTGTCTGCGACCACACCGGACACAGGCAGCGTAACTTGGCCGACGACTCAATTCAATGCGAGACAGGGATTCGTCGTATGGCCACGACGTCACTATTCGGTAGGATTGACAAGGCATAGCGGCGCAGGGTTTCGCGAGAGGCTGCATTGTGGCCACCTTGAATCGCCTCAGCCATACAACTTTCGAATAGCTCAATCTGGAAAAGAGATAGTCAGTGCGAGAGCAACGCCGCGGCGTCCGGCATGAACTGCACCGTCGCGCGCAATCCACCCAGCGGCGACTCGCCGAGCGTGACGTGCGCCCCATGCTGCTGCGCGACACCGCGCACGATCGCGAGCCCGAGCCCGGTGCCCGATTCCTCGTGCTCGGCACGCCGGTAGAAGCGGTCGAACACCCGCTCGCGTTCATCGGCCGGGATGCCAGGGCCGGCGTCGTCGACCTGCAGGATCGCAGCGCCCTCCTCCCGCGCCACGCGCAGCTCGACGCGCGAGCCGGGCGGCGAATAGCGCACCGCGTTGTCCGCCAGGTTGCGCACCAGCACCGACAGCGCACCGCGCTCGCCCTGCACCGTCACCGGCTCGTCGGCGAACAGCGCGAACTCGGTGCCGCGCGACAGCGCGAACGGCGCGGTGTCGGCCAGCACCTGCCGCACCACCTCGGCCAGGTCCAGCGGCTCGGTGGCCGCCGGCGCCGCGCCCGGCTCGGTGCGCGCCAGCATCAGCAGCTGCTCGACCAGCCGCGCCGAGCGGTCGATGCCATGGCCCAGCGCGTCGATCGCCTGCCGGCGCTGTGCGTCGTCGGGTGCGCGCTTCAGCAGTTCCAGCTGCAGCTTCAGCGCCGTCAGCGGCGAGCGCAGCTCGTGCGCCGCGTCCGATACGAAGGCGCGCTGCGTGTCCAGCGACTGGCCCAGCCGCTGCAGCAACCCGTTCAACGCGCCGACCAGCGGCGCCACCTCGTCCGGCAGCCCGTGCTGCGGCAGCGGCTCCAGCAGCTGTTCGCCGCGTTCGCGCAGCTGCGCCGCCACGCGGCGCAACGGGCGCAGCGTGAGCGCGGCGATCCAGCCCATCGCCAGCGCCATCACCGGCGCCAGCAGCAGCAGCGGCGCCACGCTGCGCAGCGCCGCGCCGGCCGCCAGCCGCTTGCGGATCTGCGCCGGCTGCGCCACCTGGATCACGCGAGAACCGGTGGCCACGCTGAAGGTGCGCCAGGCCGGCCCCGCGCCGTCGGCACCGGCCTGCACGGTGGCCAGCCCGAGCAGCACGCGCGTGGGCAGGTCGGGATGGTCGCGGGTCGCGTAGATGCGGCGGCCGTCGACGCTCCAGATCTGCACGACGAAATCGAACTGCTCGTCGGCCAGCGCATTCATCTGCTCCGGCGGGATCTCGCCCTGGTCGCGCAGCGACAGCGCCATCTGGCGCAGCTGGTAGTCGAACAGCGCCTCGGTCTCGCTGAGCACGCTGCGGTAGGTGATCGCGCCCATCACCGCGGCGGCCACCACCAGCATCGCGAGCAGCGCCAGCAGCAGGCGCAGGCGGATCGACTTCAAGCGGCGCCCGCCTGCGGCGCGGCCGGGCCGCCCGGCGTGCCGACGTAGTAGCCGACGCCGCGCATGTTCTGGATGAAGTCGGCGCCCAGCTTGCGCCGCAGCTGGTGGATGTAGACCGACACGGCGTTGCTCTCGATCTCTTCGCCCCAGCCGTACAGCCGGTCTTCGAGCTGGGCGCGCGACAACAGCGCGCCGGGTCGCTGCATCAGGGCCTCGAGCACTGCGAACTCGCGCGCCGACAGCAGCACCGGCAGGCCGTCGCGCGTCACCTGGCGGGTGGCCGGGTCGAGCGTGACGCCGCCGTGGCTCAGCAGTGGCTGCGCCCGGCCGCTGTGGCGGCGCAGCACGGCCCGCATGCGGGCGCTGAGCTCGTCGAGCTCGAAGGGCTTGACGAGGTAGTCGTCGGCACCGGCGTCCAGCCCGGCGACCCGGTCGCCGACGCCATCGCGCGCCGTCAGCACGATCACCGGCGTGCTGTCGTGGCGGGCGCGCAAGGCACGCAGCACGCCGAGTCCGCCGGCGTCGGGGGTCGCCGTCGCAGCGGGCGCGCGCCCCGGCGGCAGGCCGAGGTCGAGCAGCACCAGGTCGAAGCGTTCGCTGGCCAGCGTGCCGTCGGCGGCGGCCGCGTCGCGCACCCAGTCGACGGCGAAGCCTTCGAGCCGCAGTGCGTGGCGCAGGCTCTCGCCGATCATCGGGTCGTCTTCCACCAGCAGCAGTCGCATCACGGGTCCAGGTCGGTCACAACAAAAAGCATACCGCGCCCGCAGGGAGCCGATTCAGGCGCTATTGTTCCGGCTGCCCATGAAACCCGTTCGCTTGCCCCAAGGCATCATGCCCAAAGTCCTTCGCAACACGCTGCTGTCGTTCCGCGATGTGCTGGCCACCGCCGGCCCGTTCGTCTTCCTGACCCTGGTGCTGCTGGTGGTCGCCTACTGGTTCCTCGACCCGACACCGCCGCGCAAGGTGGTGCTGGCCACCGGGGTCGACCAGGGGGCGTATGCCGAATTCGGCAAGCGCTATGCCGAGTACCTGAAGGGCTACGGCATCCAGGTGGAACTGCGCACCACGCACGGCGCGGCCGAGAACCTGAAGCTGCTGCGCGACCCGGCCTCCGGCGTCGACATCGCGTTCACGCAAGGCGGTGCCGGCGAGTCGCGCAAGAACGCCGCGGCGAATGCGTTGGCCGACGAAGACCTGAACTCGCTGGGCAGCCTGTTCTTCGAGCCGGTGTGGCTGTTCTACCGCGAGGACTCGGCGCAGCGGCTGCTGAAGGGAACGCCGCTGACCAGCCTGGCGCAGCTGCAGGGCTGGAAGGTGGATGCCGGCGCGCGCGGCAGCGGCGCGCCGAACCTGATGCGCAAGCTGCTCGATGCCAACCACATCGACCCCACGTCGATGACGCTGTCGCGCGAAGAGCAGACCGACGCGGTCGTGAAGTTCCTGGCGGGCGACATCGACGCGATCGTGTTCGCGTCGGCGCCCGAGGCGCTGATGGTGCAGATGCTGCTGCAGACGCCCGGCGTGAAGCTGTTCGACTTCGCGCAGGCCGATGCGTACTCCAGGCGCTTCGCGTTCCTGACTCCGGTGACGCTGCCGCGCGGCGTGGTCGACCTGGCCGGCGACGTGCCGTCGAACGACGTGCGGCTGATTGCGCCGACCGCGACGCTGGTGGCGCGAGACGACCTGCATCCGGCGCTGATCCAGCTGTTCGTGCAGGCGGCGGCGAAGATCCACGGCCCGGCCGGCTGGTTCCAGCGCAAGGGCGATTTTCCGAACGCACGCGGCACCGAGCGCCCGCTGGCGCCCGAGGCGCAGCGCTTCTACACGAGCGGGGCACCGCTGCTGCAGCGCTACCTGCCGTTCTGGCTGGCCAACCTGATCGACCGCATGTGGGTGGTGCTGGTGTCGATCGTCGCGATCCTGATCCCGCTGTCGCGCGTGGTGCCGCCGCTGTACCAGTTCCGCATCCGCTCGCGGATCTTCCGGTGGTACGGGCAGCTGCGCGCGGTGGAGGATGGGCAGGGCGTGCGGCCGAACGATGAATTGCGCTCGGAGCTGGACAAGATCGAATCGAGGGTCGGCAACGTGACGGTGCCGCTGAGCTATGCGGACGAGCTGTACTCGCTGCGCAGCCACATCAACATGGTGCGGCGGCGGCTGGATTCGGCGGAGCGGGATCCGACGGGTTGATTTCGTGGCCCGGGAACCTCCCTGCTCAATGCGTCACTCATGCCAGTACAACAACCGGCATGAAGAATGAGCATCGGGAGCACCCCCCATCGTCTTGATCGAGTAACTCTTGTTCCGAGCGATGTGATCATCGACGTCGGCGACAACAGTGACAGCGACCAGCCATCACAAGTCCAGGGCCTGATCGACGATTGGAAGAAGAGCCGCGGGGCATTGATCCTGAATCTGACGTCGACGGACGCTTTCACGAACGCCGACCTGGATGCCATCGGGCGGGCTCTGCCCTCGCTGCATCAGCTTGCGGAATTGCAGATTGGCCCGGACGTGCTGCAGCGCCTCACGCCTGCGGCCCTGGAATCGCTCGGAAGCGGCCTCGCGACGAATGCGTCGCTTCACACGCTGGACCTCACGCTCGATTCGATCTCTCCCGAGACCGCAAGGTCTCTCGCCGTGCACATCCGAGGCAGCGAGTCGATCAAACACCTGCGCATCCACGGGAAGACTTCACGGGATGTATTCCCGATGCTTCACTTTCTGGCGATCCCGCTCGAGGCGTTCTCCGCGAGCCGACGGGACCATCTCGGCAATCTGGAATCGCCGCAGATTTCCGTCACCGACTGCAAGAACCCTCCCGATTCGATCCACGCGGTTCTCGACGTCTTCCTGGTCGGCCATGACGCGCTGCAGAGCATCGCAGTCCTGACAAATCGCGGCACCAAGGTGCGCCACTATGCCGTCGATGGCGTCATGAACGGCGCCTACAGAAATGAACATTTTGCAAACAGCGCAAGAGCATCCAGTCGGGCAAAGATGCGATCTCCAGAAGTCTTGGCCGCCACAACGAAAGCGTTGTTCAGCACCGAGGACAAGGACACGCAGGAGGCGAACGAACGAGATCGCCGCATCATCTTTCCGGCAGATGTAGCTGGGCACCTGGGCACCATTGTCGGGCAGCGCATCAGCAGAGAGCGACGTGAGTTCAGCGGCCTGCTGCGCACGACGAAGGCCGCTTACAACGCTGCGACGAGTTGTCTGTCGAAAACGATCGACGGGAGAGCGCTGAGACTGCTTCAGCGGGCAGCGCTCGAACTTGCTGACGATGAAATCAAGCAAATGGGTTCGATCGTCAATCCGCATCTGTGCGAATTCATTAAGGAAATCGCGCACGACGCCTCCAAGACCGAATTCACCGCCGATGAAATTGGATCGGTTGTCGCGCTGCTCAGATACCTGATGAAGGTGGAGAAGAAGCTGGTGCGCAAACGACAAGAAGCCGGACGGCAACAGGCACTGCGCCATCAAGGTCGCGAGAACCGTTTGCGCTTCTGCCCGACGGAACGCCCCAGAAACAGAACGGAGTGCCTCGCAGCAGCCAGACAGTGCATCACCAGCACCGCCATTGCAGTCCTCTCCTT
Organism: Rhizobacter sp. SG703; assembly: GCF_012275445.1. Classification (GTDB taxonomy): domain Bacteria; phylum Pseudomonadota; class Gammaproteobacteria; order Burkholderiales; family Burkholderiaceae_C; genus Rhizobacter. The sequence goes on from NZ_JAAZQK010000012.1 coordinate 135,460, forward strand.
CATTTGCGCTGTAGCGGTGTCGGCCGGCGTCGTCGCCCTTGTGTGGTTCATCCTTGAATCAGATTCCAATTCGCCTCGCACACGCACCCCCACGCCTTCGCCGACCATGTAGTCCTGATGACCTGTTCGCACAGCGCTGGACAAGTTCGATCTGCGCCTCGCTGAGGAGAGCTCCACCCTCAAACAAGCTCGATCTGCACCTTGCGACCCAGCAGCGCGGCCGCGCGCTGCAGCGTCGACAGGGTCACGTCACGGGTTGGATCGAGCAACCTGTCGACCTGCGAACGGCTGGTCTTCAGCAAGACCGCCAGGCGCGCCTTGCTGAGGGACTGCTGCTCCATCGCTTCGGTGAGCTGCCACACCACCACCTCCTTGATGGCCAATGCCTGCGTCTCCTCGAACAGGCCTTCTTCCTTCAGGAAATCGTCGAGGCTCGATCCGACGTGTTTCTTGCTCATGACTTCAACTCCTTGTGACGCCTGCGCGCCAATGCAAGCTCATCGTCGGGCGTCTTCTGCGTCTTCTTGATGAATGCGTGCAACGCCACCAACACGCCTTCCTCCTGGCAGATCAGTACCCGCGCGATACGCTGGCTCGGCAGCTGCGTGCGGATTTCCCACAAACCCTGCCCCATCGCCCGGCACAGGGGCATACCCACCGGCCAACGCCACTGCGCACGCATCAGATCCTGGCCCACTGCAGCACGGTCCTGCAGGTCCAGGGCTTTGAGCCACTCGCGCACCGGCTCCGCACCGCCAGCGCTGCGGTAGAAGGCCAAAGGCGTCTTTTGAGTGGTTTCCTTGACCATGTTTCACCGGCACTATTTGTACCTCAAAACGTACACTACTGCAAGCCGCGTCTCGAGGCCGCGCGAGCTGCGTTTCATCGGTGTCGGGAACCGCACGGCGCAATGCGTCACTCATGCCGGAACACCCAACCGGCAGGAAGCATGAGCATCGGCAACAGCGGCGAGTGGAGCAGATGAGAAGAACACACAACAAGCGGCGGAGCATGTTGATAGCGCGTTCGAGCACGGAACGGGAAAACGACCTCGCGAGCCTGCGGCGCCCTGCTCTGCCAACACGAGATACGTTGGCGAAACAACATCACATCTCCTTTTACGGAGAACGCATCTCCGACAGATACACCGCCTTGCTGATCGACGTGCTGAAGAATCGCCGGAGTGCCGTCACGCTCACACTCTGCGGATGCGAGATCAGTCACGAGGCGCTCGAACGGCTCGTCGAGGCATTGCCCGACATGCATCACCTGACCGGACTGGAAATTGTCCGGCCCGAATGCAAGCCTGGCTGGCTACTGGCGCTGGAGCAGGGACTGCCCGGAAACACATCGCTGACGTGCCTGGAAATCGTGGTCTCGAAGACCACCGTCGAGCATGCAAAGCGCCTGGCGCAAGGATTGAGACTCAACCGATCACTGGAACGTGTCCAGATCTTCCTCGACTGCCGCAAGCAGGTCCTGCTCCTGCTGAAGTATCTGCTCGCCAGCCCGCCTTCGAAGAACGCGCTCGACCCCACGCACTACGCCAAATCTGAACTCCCCATCCCGCGGTTGCGCCAACTGATTCTGTACGCCCGCAAGGAGGAATTTGCACACCAAGGGGGCAAGTCCTACGGCGAGGCGTGTCGCTTGCTTACTCAACTGATCGACGAGCGCACCCTTCTGGAAAGAGTCGATTTCTTGGGAGTCCTGGGGACCAGAACATGGAATGAGACCATTGCCAATCTTGGCCGTACCGCAGATCGTCAGATGGTCAATCTGCGCGACAGTCTCAGCGCCAACCCCAGTGTCTCCCCAGCTCTCAACATCTCTGAATTACGCCGGCGACAGTATTTGTTTGCCTCGCCAGCAGCTCTTCGCGCAGCGGCCAGCGCATTGGAATTCAAGCCCACGCAGGACGGATTTCCGTTGCCGGAGAATTTGATGCGCGTCATCGCTTCTCACCTGCCGAGCAGTGGCCCGCAGCGCGCCGCGTGGATCCTGCGCGGATTGCTGAGTGTCACCAAGGAAGCACGCCAAGCGGCCGATTCGGCTCGCAGCAGCGCCCACGCAAGGCGCTTGCTCCGCCACCTGCAATGCGAGCCCGGGACCGCGGCAAAGGGAATCTCCGACAGGAAGAAGAAAGCGAGTGCCGAAGCGCTGGCGGATATCTGGCGGCTGGGCCTGGCCGGGTTCCCGCTTCAACCTCACGATCAAAAGCTTGTCACCAAGGCGACCAAGAAAAACCCTGTCTGGCAACAATGCAGGTCCCTCGTGGAAGAAAAGGTGATGCGCCTTTCAAAGCAGCATCACGAAACCGAGCGGATGCTCGAGAAACACGATTCGCCGCAGCTGGCCCGCGTCGAAGAGCTCGGCCGCACGCTGAACGGCCCCGGGCTCCCCATCATTGCGATGCGCGGATTGCTGTGAGACGCCCTTCGAACGCCTTCGATCCGTGCGGAGCGGCAGGCAGCGGCCGCTATTCCTTCACCGAACCCGTCATCCCCGACACATAGTGCTCGACAAAAAACGAGTAGATGAACGCCACCGGCAGCGACCCGAGCAAGGCGCCCGCCATCAGCGACCCCCAGTGGTAGACGTCGCCTTCCACCAACTCGGTGATCACCCCGACAGGCACCGTCTTCATCTCCGATGAAGAAATGAACGTCAGCGCGTAGATGAACTCGTTCCATGACAGCGTGAACGCGAAGATGCCGGCCGAGATCAGCCCCGGCACCGCCAGCGGCAGCACGATCTTCACCAGGATCTGCCAGCGGCTCGCGCCGTCGATCAGCGCGCACTCTTCCAGCTCGTACGGGATCGACCGGAAGTAGCCCATCAGCAGCCAGGTGCTGAACGGGATCAGGAAGGTCGGGTACGACAGGATCAGCGCCATGCGGGTGTCGAACAGCCCGAGCTGGAAGATGATCGCCGCCAGCGGAATGAACAGGATCGACGGCGGCACCAGGTACGCCAGGAAGATCGCCGCCCCCGCCGGCTTCGCACCCTGGAAACGCAGCCGCTCGATCGCGTAGGCCGCCAGCACCGATGCCACCAGCGACAGGATCGTCGACGTCACCGACACCAGCACCGTGTTCCACAACCACTCCGGGTAGGCCGTCTCGAACAGCAGCTTGTGGAAATGCGTCAGCGTCGGCCTGACGATCCAGAACGGGTTGCCGGTGCGCGCCAGCAGCTCCTCGTTCGGCTTGAACGACGTGACCACCATCCAGTAGAACGGGAACAGCAGCACGAACACGAAGATGCCGAGCGGGATGTAGACCGTCACCCAGCGCCGCGGCAGCGTCTGCAGGTAGTCCATCCCTTGCGAATCGGGCTTGTCTTGCGCGACGCTCATTTGTCGCCCCCTTGCTGCCACGCCCGCCGCTGCAACCCGAAGTAGCTGAACATGATGGCCGCCAGCAGGAACGGCACCATCAACGTCGCGAGCGCCGCGCCCTCGCCCAGCGCCCCACCAGGAATCGCACGCTGGAACGCGAGCGTCGCCATCAGGTGCGTCGAGTTCAGCGGTCCGCCGCGCGTCAGCACGTAGATCAGCTGGAAGTCGGTGAAGGTGAACAGCACCGAGAAGGTCATCACCACCGCGATGATCGGCGACAGCAGCGGCAGCGTCACGTGCCGGAACTGCTGCCACGGCGTCGCGCCGTCGATCGCCGACGCTTCGTAGTACGACGGCGAGATCGTCTGCAGCCCCGCCAGCAGCGAGATCGCGACGAAGGGCACGCCGCGCCACACGTTGGCGGCGATGGTCGAGAAGCGCGCATTCCACGGGTCGCCGAGGAAATCGACATACCGGTCGATCCAGCCGAGCTTCATCAGCACCCAGCTCACCACCGAGAACTGCGCGTCGTAGATCCACCAGAACGCGATCGCCGACAGCGCCGTCGGCACGATCCACGGCAGCAGCACCACCGCGCGGAAGAACGACTTGAACGGCAGGTTCTTGTTCAGCAGCACCGCGAGCCAGAGCCCGAGCACGAACTTCAGGATGCTCGCGATCACCGTGTAGAACAGCGTGTTGAACAGCGCCAGCCGCGCGACGCTGTCGCCCACCAGGAACTCGAAGTTCTCGAGGCCGATCCATGAGCCGCCGCGGCCGATCTTCGCGTCGGTGAAGCCCAGCCACGTGCCCAGGCCCAGCGGGTAGGTCAGGAACACCAGCAACAGCACCGCGGCCGGCAGCATGAAGGCCAGGCCGAGGGCGTTGCGGCTGTTCTGCAGGCGCTCGAGAAGCTTCACGGCTCAGACTTTGTAGTAGCGCTCGGCGCGCTTCTGCGCCCGCTCCATCGCCTCCTTCGGCGTCTTCGAGCCGCTGGCGGCCTCGGCCACCATGTTCGGCACGATGAAGTCCGCGAGCGCCCCGGCCGACGCGTAGCCCAGCTTGCCCGCGTAACCCGCCGGGCGCAGGTTCTTCACGCTGTCGCGATACGGCGTGTGCTTCGGGTCGACCGTCCACACCGCGTTCTTCTCGTAGGCGCGCAGCGGCTGCGCGATGTAGCCGCCGGCCCCCTGCAGCCACGGGTCGAACTGCTCCTGCTCCATCATGAAGCGCATGAACTCCTTGGCCGCCTGCGGGTACTTCGTGTACTTGAAGATCATCTGGTTGAAGAACAGGTGGTTCTCGGTCGGCACGCCCACCGGCCCCACCGGGAAGGCGGCGTGGTTGATGTCGGCCGCCATCTCCTTCAACTTCGGGTCGGGCGAGTTCTTCGCCGCGTAGTAGATCGAGATGCCGTTGTTGGTGATGCTGATCTGCCCGTCGAGGAAGGCCTTGTTGTTGTTCGGGTCCAGCCACGAGAGCGTGCCCGGCACGAAGCTCGAATACAGCTCCTTCGCGTACTCCAGCGCCTTCAGCGTGGCCGGGCTGTCGACGACGACCTTGTTGTCCTTGTCGACCAGCGCGCCGCCGAACGCCCACAGCAGCCAGTGGCACCAGGAACTGTCGCCGGTCGCGTTGCCCAGCGCCATGCCGCCCGGCGTGCCCTTGGCGGCCAGCGCCTTGTAGAGCTTCAGGAAGCCGTCGGTGTCCTTCGGGAAGCTGTCGAAGCCCGCAGCCTTCATCTGGCTCTCGCGGTACACCACCAGCGAGCCGGTCGCCCCGAGCGGGACACCGATCCACTTCCTGCCATCGGGCCGCAGGAAGGCCTCGCAGGCCGGGTACCAGCCGCCGTACTTCTTGCCGAGGTACTCGCACAGGTCGGTCACGTCGAGCAGCTTGTCGGGGTACAGGTTCGCGTCGTCGTTGGTCGACAGGATGATGTCGGGCCCGGCGCCGGTGTTGGCCGCGACGGCCGCCTTCGGCCGCACGTCTTCCCAGCCTTCGTTGTCGACGCGCACCTCGATGCCGGTCTTCTCGGTGAAGCGCTTCACGTTGGCCATGTAGGCATCGATGTCGCCCTGCACGAAGCGGCTCCAGCGCAGCACGCGCAGCTTGGCGCCCTTCTCCGGCTTGTACGCGAGCGTCTGCGCACCGGCGTCGGGCGTCCACAGCGCGCCGGTACCCAGCGTCGCGATGCCCGCGGTACCTTCCAGAAACTTGCGGCGATTGAACTCGGTCATCGTTGTCTCCTTCAAGTTGTGAAGCGGCGCGCTGACGGCACCGTGGGAAATCAGGCCGCCAGCCGCTTGCCGCTGCCGGCGTCGAACAGGTGCGCGCGGCCGAGGTCGGGCTGCAGGTGGATGGTCGCGCCGGGCTCGAAGCGGTGCCGCTCGTGGAACACCACCGACACCTCGGTGCCCTGGTGGCGGCAGGCGACGAAGGTGTCGGCGCCGGTCGGCTCGACCACCACCACCTGCGACGGGATGCCGCCGCTGTCGCGCAGCGACAGGTGCTCCGGCCGCGTGCCGAGGATCACCGGCTGGCCGTCGTCGCCGTTCGCGCCGGTCGGTGCGTTCATCTGCGTGCCGTCGGCCAGCTCCACCTGCAGCGTGCCGGCGCGGCGGCGCAGCGTGCCGGGCAGGAAGTTCATCGACGGCGAGCCGATGAAGCCGGCCACGAAGGTGTTGGCCGGCCGGTCGTACAGGTCGAGCGGGCCGCCGGTCTGCTCGATGCGGCCGTCGCGCATCACGACGATCTGGTCGGCCATCGTCATCGCCTCGATCTGGTCGTGGGTGACGTAGATCGACGTCGTCTTCAGCCGCTGGTGCAGCTCCTTGATCTCGCTGCGCATCGCGACGCGCAGCTTCGCGTCGAGGTTGGACAGCGGCTCGTCGAACAGGAAGACCTGCGGGTCGCGCACGATCGCGCGCCCCATCGCGACCCGCTGGCGCTGCCCGCCCGACAGCTGGCGCGGGTAGCGGTCCAGCAAGGCGGTGAGGCCGAGGATCTCGGCCGCGCGCGCCACCTTCGGGTCGGCCACCGCCTTGTCCTGCTTCGCCAGCATCAGCGAGAAGGCCATGTTGTCGCGCACCGTCATGTGCGGGTACAGCGCGTAGTTCTGGAACACCATCGCGATGTCGCGCTGCTTCGGCGGCAGCTCGTTGACGCGGCGCTCGCCGATGCGGATCTCGCCGTCGGAGATCTCCTCCAGCCCGGCGATCATGCGCAGCAGCGTCGACTTGCCGCAGCCCGACGGCCCGACCAGCACGGTGAAGGCGCCATCGGCGATCTCGATGTCCACGCCGTGCAGGATCTGCACCGCGCCGAAGCGCTTCTTCACCGACCGGATGCTCACACTGGCCATGCGTCGTACCCCTGCAAGGTGGTGGCGATCCCGGGCATCGGGACAGCGCTGGCCCATCGGCGTGCGACGGGGCACGCGGGTTGTATGACGACCCCACGGGCGTGTCAATCGGCGCTGCCCCTCCTCGCGTTTGCCCGGGCTGTGCGCGCATGATGGGTTGCGCCGGGCGGGCTGCCCGGCGGGAGGCATGCGATGAAACTGCTGATCACCGGCGGCGCCGGCTTCGTGGGAACGCGGCTCGCGCAGGCGCTGCTCGCGCGCGGCACGCTGGCCGGGCGCCGCATCGAGACCCTGGTGCTGGCCGACCAGGTCGCGCCGCGCGCCGAGCTGCTGGCCGACCCGCGCGTGAAGGCGCGCACCGGCGCGCTGCTGGCGCAATGCGCTGCGCTGCGCGACGAGCCGTTCGACGGCGTGTTCCACCTCGCGTCGGCAGTGTCGGGCGAATGCGAGGCCGATTTCGAGCTCGGCCTGCGCTCCAACCTCGACAGCACGCGGGCGCTGTTCGACGCGCTGCGCGCGACCGTGCAGCACGGCGCGCCGGTGCCGCGGCTGGTGTTCTCCAGCTCGGTCGCGGTGTTCGGCCCGGATGCCGCGGTGCCGCTGCCGCCGCGCGTCGCCGACGACACGCTGCCGGCACCGCAGACCTCGTACGGCACGCACAAGCTCATGTGCGAATACCTGCTGGCCGACTACAGCCGCAAGGGCTTCATCGACGGCCGCGCGGCCCGGTTGATGACGGTGACGGTGCGCCCGGGGCGGCCGAACGGCGCGGCCTCGTCGTTCTTCTCGGGGATCATCCGCGAGCCGCTGGCCGGCGACGAGGCGGTGTGCCCGGTGTCGGCGAACGTCTGCCACCCGGTGGCCTCGCCGGCGCGCACCGTCGAGGGGCTGATCGCGGTGTACGAGGCGAGCCGCGAGGCCTTCCACGGCCGGCTCGCGATGAACCTGCCGGCGCTGAACGTCTGCGTCGGCCAGATGCTGGACGCGCTGGAAGAAGTGGCCGGCCGCGCGGTGCGCGAGCGGGTGCGCTTCGAAAGCGACGAGCGCATCGCCGGCATCGTCGCCAACTGGCCGAAGGCGGCCGATGCCGCGCGCGCGGCCCGGCTCGGCCTGAAGCCCGACGGCAGCTTCACCGACATCGTCCGGCAGTACATCGCCGACTGCGAGGCCGCGCCGGACGGCGCCGCGGCGCTGAAGGGACTGGCACGATGAACCGCATCGACCTCGACGGTCGGGTCGCGATCGTCACCGGTGGCGCGCAGGGCATCGGCTACGCGACCGCGCAGCGACTGCTCCGTTCGGGTGCGAAGGTGATCGTCTGGGACATCGACGAGGCGCTGCTGGCGCGCTCGCGCGAGGCCTTGCAGGCGCTCGGGCCGGTGGCGGCGCTGGTGGTCGAGCTGAGCGACGACACGGCCGTGCGACGGGCTGCTGATGCAGCCATCTCGCAATGGGGCCAGGTCGACATCCTGATCAACAACGCCGGCATCACCGGCGGCAACGGCACGACCTGGGAGCTGGCGCCCGAGGTGTGGCGCCGCGTGATCGAGGTCAACCTGGTCGCGCCCTACCTGACCTGCCGCGCGCTGGTGCCGCACATGATCGAGCGCGGCTACGGGCGCATCGTCAACATCGCGTCGGTGGCCGGCAAGGAGGGCAACCCGAACGCCTCGCACTACAGCGCGTCGAAGGCCGGGCTGATCGCACTGACGAAGTCGCTCGCGAAGGAGCTGGCGACGAAGGGCGTGATCGTCAATGCGGTGACGCCGGCCGCCGCGAAGACCGCGATCTTCGAGACGATGACGCAGGCGCACATCGACTTCATGCTGGCGAAGATCCCGATGGGGCGCTTCCTGGCGGTCGACGAGGCGGCGGCGATGATCGCCTGGCTGTCGTCCGAGGAATGCTCGTTCAGCACCGGCGCGGTGTTCGACCTCACCGGGGGTCGGTCGACGTATTGAGCCTGCGGCCCACCGCCTTGAAGAAGGTGTAGCAGAACACCCCGTCGGCCTCGGCCGTGCGCTGCAGGTCGCGCAGGCCCGCGTCGAAACCCTCCGCCGTCGCCAACCCCGCGGCGAGCGCCGGCGCCCTGACGCCCTCGATCATCGCGTTGAAGGTCTTGCGCGTGAACCCGTCGACCCACGACGGCCGGCTCGCGTCGGCATAGACCATGCGCGGACTGACCCGCACGTCGGCAAAGCCCGCATCGCGCAACAGCGGCTGCAGCGTGCGGCCGATCAGCGCATTGCCGCCCGCACGCCGCTGCAGCTCGACCTGGCAGGCGATGGCCGCCCGCGCCGCGTCGCTCTCCGGGTGGAAGCAGACCGTGCCGTGGTCGCCCTCGATCACCGTGATGCTGCCGCCCGGCTTCAGCAATCGGCCCAGCGTCGCCAGCACCGCGCCCGGCTGGGCGAGGTGCTCCAGCACGAAGCACACGAACACATGGTCGAACGAGGCCGGCGCGAACGGCAGGTCGGCCAGGTCGGCCCACAGCAGTTCCACGTTGGCGAGCCGGGCCTGCTCGATCCGCCGCCGTGCCTCGGCCAGCGAATCGTTCGAGATGTCGAAGGCGGTGAAGCGCGCCAGCGGGCTGCGCCGCGCCAGCGTCACCGTCTGCGCGCCGACGCCGCAGCCGGCTTCGAGCACCCGGCTGCCGGCCGGAAAGTGCGTGTCGCCGTGCAGCAGGTCGACGAGGGTGCGCGCCTGGTCGGTCAGGCGCTCGGTTTCCTGCAGCTGGTAGCCGTGGACATAGGACATGGCGGTGGACAGGGAGAGGTGGCGATGCCCGCAGTCTCCCGGCCCGCGCCGGCCCCGTCTTGAACGTTATTGCGGCCCAGCGGCCCGCCAGGCGCCGGGCGTGAAGCCGTACTGCCGCGTGAACACCCGCGTCATGTGGCTCTGGTCGGAGAAGCCGCATTCGGCCGCCACCTCGGCCAGCGCCAGGCCGCGCCGGATCAACCCGCGCGCCCGCTCGGCCCGCTGCTGCTGCAGCCACGCATGCGGCGGCAGCCCGCAGGCCTTCTCGAAGCGGCGCAGCAGCTGGTATTTGCTGGCGCCGACCATCGCGGCCAACTCGTCCAGCGTCGGCGGGTTCTGCAACTCGTCGGCCAGGCGCTCGCGCACGCGGCCGAGCTCGCCGCCCATCTCGCGCGGCGCCACGCGGCTGCCGTGCCGTTCGACCAGCGCCCCGCAGACGCGCACCAGCGCCTCCTCGCAGCCCAACGGCTCCATGCGCCGCTGCTCCCACGCATCGAGCCGCGCGAACAACTGCAGCAGCCCGGCTCGCAGCGGCGAATCGGCGATCACCGGCTGCGTCACCGCGAAGTCGTCACCGGTGCCGGCGAAGCGGGCCAGCGCCGCCGGGCTCAGGTACACCATGCGCCAGCGCCGCGACGCCGCGCCCAGCGGCTTGCCGTCGTGCACCTCGCCGGGGTTGGTCGTGATCACGTCGCCCGCCTGGGCATCGACCTGCCCGCGCCCGCTGGCCGAGCGCTGCGCGCCGCGCTCCATCAGGCCGACGCCGTAGGTCGCATGCCAGTGGCGGGCGTAGTGGCGGTCGCTGTCCATCGCGGTGCCGTGCACGCCTTCCCACGGCGAGGCACTGACGCGCGAGCCCGGATTCGATGGAGAGGAAGCCATCGGCCGATTGTGCCGCTGCCGATTTTTCAATCGTGAACGGCGCCGCCGGATCGCGACATACCGGGTTAACGCCCGGCGCCTCCAATCCGCGCCGCGGGCTGCAGTCGACGGCCCCGACACCAGGAGAAACACGATGCAAGCCACCCTCCGCGCCGCCGCGCTGGCCGCGACCCTCTGCCTGGGCGCGTTCGGCGCCCACGCCGTCACGCTGAAGATCTCGTGCGGCGCCGTCGGGCTCGAGTTCCAGCTCTGCAAGGAAGAATCCGATGCCTGGGCGCAGAAGACCGGCCACGAGGTGCAAGTCATCAACGCACCCAACGATTCGAACGAACGCCTCGCGCTGTACCAGCAGATCCTCGGCAGCGGCTCCGACAAGATCGACATCTACCAGATCGACGTCGTCTGGCCCGGCCTGCTCGCCAACCACCTGATCGACCTGAAGCCCTTCACGAAGGGCGCCGAGAAGGCGCACTTCCCGGCCATCGTCGCGAACAACACCGTCGGCGACAAGCTGGTCGCGATGCCGTGGTTCACCGACGCCGGGCTGCTGTTCTACCGCAAGGACCTGCTGGCGAAGTACAAGGTCGCGCCGCCCACCACCTGGGATGCGCTGGCCGCCGCGGCGAAGAAGATCCAGGACGGCGAACGCGCCGCCGGCAACCCGAAGATGTGGGGTTTCGTCTGGCAGGGCCGCGCCTATGAAGGCCTGAGCTGCAACGCGACCGAATGGCTTGCGAGCTTCGGCGGCGGCGCGATCGTCGAGCCGAACGGCAAGGTCTCGGTCAACAACGCCAACGCGATCAAGGCGCTGCAGACCGCTGCGGGCTGGGTCGGCACGATCACGCCGAAGGCGGTGCTGAACTACGCCGAGGAAGACAGCCGTGGCGTGTTCCAGTCGGGCAATGCGGTGTTCCTGCGCAACTGGCCCTACGTCTGGGCGCTGGCGCACAAGCCCGACAGCCAGATCGCCGGCAAGGTCGGCGTGATGCCGCTGCCGGCCGGCGGCAGCGGATCGTCAGGCGGCCGCAGCGCCGCGACGCTCGGCGGCTGGCAGCTGTCGGTGTCGAAGTATTCGAAGAACGCCGCGGTCGCCGCCGACCTGGTGAACTACCTGGTCAGCGCCGCGGTGCAGAAGGACCGCGCGATCAAGGCCTCGTACAACCCGACGCTGCCGGCCCTCTACCAGGACGCCGACGTGATGGCGGCCAACCCCTTCATGGCCGAACTCGCCAGCACCTTCGCGGCCGCGGTGAGCCGCCCGTCGACGGTGACCGCCGCGCAGTACAACCAGGTCAGCAACCTGTTCTGGAATGCGGCCCACGACGTGCTGTCCGGCAAGGCAAAGGCGCCGCAGGCGGTGGCCGACCTCGACAGGCAGCTGAACAAGCTCGCCCCTGCCGACAAATGGAACTGACATGACACCGCAGGGCACCGGCCTGCAGCGCGCGCGGCGCGTGCAGGCTTGGTGGCTGGTGCTGCCGACGCTCGCGGTGCTGGCGGCGGTGGCCGGCTGGCCGCTCGCGCGCACGGTCTTCTTCAGCCTGACCGACGCGAAGCTGTCGGCGCTCGGCACGCACCGCTTCGTCGGGCTCGACAACTACCTCGGCCCACGCTTCGGCGACGGCGGCGTGCTGTTCGACCCCGAATGGTGGGCCTCGGTCGGCAACACGCTGCTGTTCGCCGCCAGCTCGGTGCTGCTGGAGACGCTGCTCGGGCTGGGCATCGCGCTGCTGCTGAACCACCCGTCGCGGCTGCGCACGCTGCTGCGCGCCGCGGTGCTGGTGCCGTGGGCGATCCCGACCGTGGTGTCGGCCAGGATGTGGACCTGGATGCTGCACGACCAGTTCGGCATCCTCAACACCGCGCTGGTGGCCGCTGGCCTCGCGAGCGAGCCGCTCGCCTGGACGGCCGACCCGTCGCTGTCCTTCGTCACCATCGTGATGGTCGACGTCTGGAAGACCACGCCCTTCATGGCGCTGCTGACGCTGGCCGCGCTGCAGATGGTGCCGCGCGACTGCCACGAGGCGGCGCAGATCGACGGCGCATCGCCATGGACGATCTTCACGCACATCACGCTGCCGCTGATCCTGCCGGCGATGCTGGTCGCGATGGTGTTCCGCGGGCTCGACGCGCTGCGCGTGTTCGACGTGATCTACGTGATGACCTCCAACAGCCGCGCGACCCGCAGCATGTCGGTCTACGTGCGCGAGCAGCTGATCGATTTCCAGAAGATCGGCGCCGGCTCGGCCGCGGCGACGCTGCTGTTCGCGACCATCGCGGTCGTCACGCTCGCCTGGCTGCTGGCCACGCGCTCGCGGATGCGGGAGCTCGACTGATGCGGGCCTCGCGCCAAACGCCGATCGCCACCGCGCTGCGCCGCGGCGCGTCGCTGCTGGTCGTCTTCGTCTCGCTGTTCCCGCTCGCGTATGCGGTCGCCACCTCGTTCAAGCAGGGCAGCGACCTGTTCAGCGCGCAGTTCTGGCCGAGCCGCGCGGTGATCGGCAACTACCTGGCGCTGTTCCGCGACCAGCCGTTCGGCACCAACCTGCTGAATTCGACGCTGGTGGCCGGCGCCGTCGTCGCGCTGTCGCTGGTCCTCGCGCTGCTGGCGGCCTGGGCGCTCGGGCGGGTGCGCTTCCGCGGCCGGCAGGCGCTGATGCTGACCATCCTCGGCGTCTCGATGTTCCCGCACGTCGCGGTGCTGGCGGGGCTGTTCGAGCTGGTCAGCGCGCTCGGCCTGTACGACAGCCTGGCGGCGCTGATGCTGTCGGACCTGCTGTTCACGCTGCCCTTCACCGTGTGGGTGCTGACCACCTTCATGCGCGACCTGCCGAAGGAAGTGGAAGAGGCCGCGCTGATGGACGGCGCGGGCGTGTTCACGATGATCTTCCGCGTCTTCCTGCCGATGCTGTGGCCGGCGCTGGTGGCGACCGGGCTGCTGGCCTTCATCGGTGCGTGGAACGAGTTCCTGTTCGCGCTCAGCTTCACGCTGTCGTCGACCGAGCGCACGGTGCCGGTGGCCATTGCGCTGATCTCGGGCGCGAGCAGCTACGAGCTGCCGTGGGGCAACCTGATGGCCGCCTCGGTGATCGTCACGCTGCCGCTGGTCGCACTGGTGCTGGCCTTCCAGCGCTACATCGTGTCCGGCCTCACCGCCGGCGCCGTCAAGGGATGAACCGGACCATGAACCACGCTCGCCTGAGACAGGACACCGGCTGGTGGCGCCATGCCGTCATCTACGAGGTCTACCCGCGCAGCTTCCAGGACAGCAACGGCGACGGCATCGGCGACCTCGACGGCATCACCGCGCGGCTGCCCTACCTGAAGGGGCTGGGCGTCGACGCGGTGTGGATCGCGCCGTTCTTCCGCAGCCCGATGCGCGACTTCGGCTACGACGTGTCGGACTACCTCGACGTGGACCCGATGTTCGGCACGATGCGCGCGTTCGAGACGCTGGTGGAGTGCGCGCATTCGCTGGAGCTGCGCGTGATGATCGACCTGGTGCTCAGCCACAGCTCCGACCAGCACCCTTGGTTCGCCGCGAGCCGCGCCGACCGCAGCAACCTGCAGGCCGACTGGTATGTGTGGGCCGACGCGAAGCCCGACGGCACGCCGCCGAACAACTGGCTGAGCATCTTCGGCGGTTCGGCGTGGCAGTGGGACACGCGGCGCGAGCAGTACTACCTGCACAACTTCCTGGCCAGCCAGCCGGACCTGAACTTCCACACCCCGGCGGTGCAGGACGCGCTGCTGGAGGTGGCGCGCTTCTGGCTGGTGCGCGGCGTCGACGGCTTCCGGCTCGACACCGTCAACTTCTACACCCACGACCGGCAGCTGCGCAACAACCCGCCGCAACCGGCTGGCCGGTTCGCAGGTGCGGCGCACCGCAGCAATCCGTATGCATGGCAACGCCACCTGCACGACAAGACGCAGCCCGAGAACCTGGTCTTCATCGAGCGGCTGCGCGCGCTGTGCGACGGCTTCCCGGGCGCGGTGCTGCTCGGCGAGATCGGCGACGACCAGCAGTACAAGACACTGGCCGAGTACACCGAGGGCGACCGGCGGCTGCAGATGGCCTATGTGTTCCGGCTGCTGGAGCGCGACTGCTCGGCGCGCCACCTGGCCGGCGTGCTCGAGGAGTACCTGCGCGACGCGAGCCGCTCGCGGGTGTGCTGGTCGGTCGGCAACCACGATGTGGAGCGGGTGGCATCGCGCTGGTCGGCCTGGGGCGGCACCGCGCGCCAGCGTGCCGAGCTGGCCGCAGCGCTGCTGCTGTCGCTGCCCGGCGGCAAGTGCGTGTACCAGGGCGAGGAGCTCGGCTTGACCGAGGTCGACGTGCCATTCGAGCAGCTGCGCGACCCGTTCGGCATCACGATGTGGCCGCAGAAGATGGGCCGCGACGGCTGCCGCACGCCGATGCCGTGGACGCGCGCGCCCGGCGCCGGCTTCACGACCGGCACCCCCTGGCTGCCGATCGCCGACGAGCACCTGCCGCTGGCGGTGCGCGAACAGGTCGGCGACCCGCATTCGCTGCATGCGTTCTACGTGGACTGGCTCGGTTGGCACCGCCACGAACCCGCGCTGCGACACGGGTCGCTGCAGTTGCTCGCGCCGACCGACCAGGTGCTGGCCTTCGAGCGCGTGACGCCGGACGAAACGCTCTTGTGCCTGTTCAACCTGTCGGGCGAAGCGGCGGACTACCGGATCGATCGGGCCGCGGTGGCGGTCACCGAGCGTTCGATGGATGCGCGGGTGGAAGGCGGGCAGGCCCGGTTGGCGCCATGCAGCGCGGCATTCGCGCGGGTCGTGCAGAAGACGAAATGAGCTGCAACCGCCCCCGGCCGGTGAACCGGACTTCGGTCACGGCGCGATGCGTCTCGCCTCGGCAAACACGTCGGTGGCTTCGAAGGTCTCGACCTCGCCTCGTTCGTAGACCGCCACTCGACGCTCGATCTCTTCGTCCCAGGCTGCTTCAATCTTCGCCAGTGCCGGATCCTGGAGGGAATCGAGCAGCCTTTCGGCCAGGCGAGCGCGGTCTTCCGGTGACAGTGCCAGACCGCGCTGGGCAAGCTCTTCAACCAGGTCCGACATAAGGCACCGCCTGTGGCTGTCATGATACTGAGCCGAGCCATCGGTCCAGGCCTTGTCCACGGTCCTTGCTTCGAGGGACAGTCCCGAGGGCCCGCGCCACCCTGCTTTCGTATAGTCCCACGATGCCCGCCCCCCACCGCATCCTGGTCCTCGACGACGAGCCCGACGTGCTCGACTGGATCGGCGCGGTGCTCACCGACGGCGGCCTGCAGGCCACCGCGGTGCAGACCGGCGCCGCGATGCAGCGCGCGCTGCGCGAGCAGCCGCATTCGCTGGTGATGCTCGACCTGAAGCTGCGCGGCGAAGACGGCCTCGCGATCGCGCGCGAGCTGCGGCGCAGCTCCACCGTACCGATCATCATGATGAGCGGCAAGGGCGACGAGGCCGACCGCGTGCTCGGCCTCGAACTTGCCGCCGACGACTTCCTCGTCAAGCCGATCTCCGGGCGCGAGCTGCTGGCGCGCGTGCGCGCCAGCCTGCGCCGCTCGACCGAGCTGTCGCAGCCCGCGGCCCGTCCCGACGACCCGGTGCACGAACGCTACCGCTTCGGCGACTGGGTGCTCGACCGCACCGCCCGCACGCTGGCACGCGCCAGCGGCGAGCCCTGCGAGGTGACGCGCGGCGAGTTCGCGTTGCTCGCCGCGATGGTCACGCAAGCCGGCCGCGTGTGGGCGCGCGACGAGCTGCTGTCGCAGTTCCGCGGCACCGGGGCCGACGCCTACGACCGCAGCGTCGACGTGCTGATCCTGCGGTTGCGCCGAAAGATCGAGCCCAATCCGCGCCAGCCGGCCTACATCCGCACCGAGCGCGGCCAGGGCTATGTGTTCGGCGTGCCGGTGACGCGTGGCTGATGTGGCCCAGGCGGCCGTGCCCGCGGCCTTCGGCGCGGCCGAGGTCCCGGCCCGTTTCGCGATCCGCACCCGGCTGCTCGCCACCTTCCTCGCGCTGCTGCTGCTGACCATCGTGCTGGCGGTCACCGGCATCGCCGGCATGCGCCACAACCAGCGCGCGCTCGACGACTTCGAGGCCGGCGTGATGCCCGAGATCGCGCGCGTGCTGGAGCTGGCCGAGAAGGTGTCGCAGCTGGCCGCCGTCGCGCCGAGCATCGCCGACAGCGACCTGCAATCGCCCAGCCGCAATGACAGCCAGCTGGTGCGGGTGCTGCTCGGCGAGATCCGGCGGCTGTCGGGCACGCTGCCGGCGCAGGCCGACAGCCGGCTCGAGGCGAGCGCGATGCTCGACGGCATCGACCGCGACCTGACCAGCCTGCTCGCGCTGTCGAGCGAGCGCCGCCGTCAGCAGGCCCAGCTGCGCAGCCAGCGCGACACGCTCGATGCGCTCGGCGACCAGCTGTTCCGCAACCGCGTGCGGGTGCAGCGCGACGGGCCCAGCCTGCAGTCGATCTGGAGCACGCTGGTGGCCGCCGAGCTGGCCGACGAGGACACGATGCTGGGCCGCAGCGAGGCCGACGTCGAGGCGCTGTGGGTGTTCGCGCAGCAGGCCGGCGAGGACCGGCGGCTGCCGGCGCTGGCTGCCGCGCTGCAGGCGCTGGGCTTCGGCGACGACGGCGCGTTCCAGCTGCGCCGCCGCCAGCTGCGCACCGAGCGCCAGCTGGGCACTGTGGTGCAGCTGATGCGCAGCCATTCGACGCAGCTCGGCGCCCGCGCCAGCGCCTACGTGGCCGAGTTGCGCAAGGTGTCGACCGAGCGGCGCGACACGGTGCGCGGCACGGTCAGCTCGGGCGCATCGGCGCTGGTGCTGGTCAGCGCGGCCTCGGTGCTGACGGCACTGGCCGGCGCGTTGTACGTGCAGCGCGTGCTGCGCGACCTGCAGTCGATGACGCGCACGATGACGCGGCTGGCCGGCGGCGACGACGTCGCGCAGCCGAGCGCCGCCATCGCGCGCCCGGACGAGATCGGCGAGCTGGCGCGCGCCTTCCAGGTGTTCCGCGACCACCTGCTCGAGAAGCAGCGGCTGTCGCAGGGCCTGCATGTGCAGGGCCGCCTGCTGGAGAGCGTGTTCCACGGCATGAACGACGGGCTGTCGGTCTACGACGCGAGCGGTGCGCTGGTCGTCTGGAACCAGAAGTTCGAGCGCCTGCTGCCGTTCGCGCCCGGCGTGCTGCGCCGCGGCGTGCCGATCGGCGAGCTGAACGCGGCGCTGCCGGCCGGCGCCACCTGGCGCGCCGTCGCGGCCGACACCGCGGCGCGACTCGGCCGCCACCGCATCGCCGCGTCGGCCGAACTGCACCTGCCGGCCGGCGGCGTGCTGGAGATCCTGAGCCACCCGATGCCCGACGGCGGCTGGGTCGCCGTGTGCCGCGACCTGAGCGCGCGCCGCGCGATGGAGGCGCAGCTGCGGCAGGCGCAGCGCATGGAGGTGCTGGGCCAGCTGACCGGCGGCGTCGCGCACGACTTCAACAACTTCCTGAGCGCGATCCTCGGCAACCTGGAGCTGCTGCGCCATCGGCTGCTCGGCGACGAGCGGCTGGCGGCGCTCGCCGCGCTGGCCGCCCGCGCGCACAAGGCGGCCGAATCGGCGGCCGGGCTGTCGCGCCGGCTGCTGGTGTTCGCGCGGCGCCAGCCGCTGGAGGTCGAATCGGTGGTCGTGGCCGACATGCTGGCCGAGATGCTGGACCTGATCGAGTACAGCGTCGGGCCGGCGATCGAGGTGCGGATCGACGAGGGCGACGCCGAGGCGCTGTCGGTGCAGGCCGACCGCGGCCAGCTGGAGAACGCGCTGCTGAACCTCGCGCTGAACAGCGCCGCCGCGATGCCGGGCGGCGGCACGCTGGCGCTGTCGGTCGCGCAGGTCGAACACGATGACGCCACCGCGCCGCCCGGCAAGGCCGTCGTGGTCCGCGTGCACGACACCGGCCACGGCATGCCGGCCGAGGTGCAGGCGCGCGTCGCCGAACCCTTCTTCACCACCAAGGCGCCCGGCCAGGGCAGCGGCCTCGGGCTGGCGATCGTCGACGGCTTCATGCGGCAGTGCGGTGGCCGCCTGGTGCTGCGCAGCAGCGAAGGCCGCGGCACCACGGCCGAGCTGTGGCTGCCGGCCTCGCCGGCCGGCGCACCGGCCCCGGCGCCGCGGCTGCCGGCGCGCGTGGGCAGCGCGACGGCGCGCGTGCTGCTGGTCGAGGACGACGACAGCGTGCGGGCCACCGCCGCCGCGCTGTTCGACGACCTGGGCGCAACGGTCTCGGCGGTGGCGTCCGAGCAGGATGCGCTGGCCTGCATGGCGGCGCACGGGCCGTTCGACCTGCTGGTGTCCGACGTGATGCTGGGCGCCGGCGGCGACGGCGTCGCGCTGTGGCACCGCATCGCGCGCGACTGGCCGCAGCAGCGCGTCGTGCTGAGCTCGGGCCTGCCGCCCGAGGTGCATGCGCAGCGCAGCGACTGGCCGGCCGCGGCCGCCTTCCTGCCGAAGCCGTTCACGCGCAAGAGCCTGGAGGCGCTGCTCGCATGAACTTGCACCGGCTCGACCTGGTCTCGCTGCAGCTGTTCAGCCTGGTCGCGCGCAGCGGCAGCATCAGCCAGGGCGCGGCGCTGGCGCACCTGGCGGTCGGCGCGGCCAGCAAGCGCATCACCGACCTGGAAGCGGCCTCTTCGCCGACCGCACGCCGACGCACGGGCTGCACACGATGAACTGCCGCGAGGACCGGCTGGTGCTGGTGGTGCCGCGCGGCCATGCGCTGGCGCGGCGGCGCAGCCTGCGTTTCGAGGACCTGCTCGATTGCGATTTCGTGAGCCTCTCCGAAGGCACCTCGCTGGCGCGCCGGCTGCACACCGAGGCGCAGGCGCTGGGCCGCCAGCTGCGGCTGCGCATCCGCGTGCGCAGCTTCGACGCGATGTGCCGCATGGTGGCCGCCGCCTCGGCGTCGGCGTGCTGCCGCGCGATGCGATCCTGCCGCACCTGCGCACGATGGACCTGCGTCAGGTCGCGCTGGATGACGACTGGGCGCGGCGCAGGCTGCTGCTCGGCGTGCGCGATGCGGGTGCGGTGCCCAGACACGTGCGGTGCTGATCGAGCATGTAGCCCGGAAGCCAGTCCGGGGTTCGTGACACCGCTCAACGTTGTGGCTCATCCAGGGGATCAGGCGTCGCCACCGCTCAGCGGCGAACGCGATAGCGGATGTGCGTTGCCTCGGGCGTGTCGATCACCCGGACGATCTCCAGTTCGACTCGCGACGGCAAAACCTCGAACATTCGCCGGCCACCGCCGAACAACACCGGGATCTGGTGGATCTGCAACTCGTCCAGCACCCCCGCTTCGAGCGCCCGCTGAGCCGTATATGCGCCGTGCACCAGCACGATGCCGTCGCCGGCGACGGCCTTGGCCTGCGCCATCGCGCTCTCAATCCCGTCGAGCACGTACGTCACCAGCGGATAGTTCGCTACCGAAGGATCTGGTGGCCGGTGACTGGGCACGAAGATCGGGACCCCTTGATTGTCCCCGCCCCAGTGATCGACTTGCTCCACGGTGCGCCGGCCAACGACGATCGCACCCGGCGGGTTCCACTCGTCCCACAAGTCTCCGAGCGCCCCGGCCGGCCGGGAGAAATCCCCGAACCACTCGTGCAGCCGCATGAAGCCATCGCCGCCGGGGTTGCCTGGTTCGTCGTTCGGACCTGCGATGTATCCGTCGAGCGACATGGACATGAACAGCACCGATACAGACATTCGAGTTTCCCGCACCGAAGAATGGTCGACCTGAAGCGACATCACTTGACCGATGTCGCCGCTTGGACTCCGTTGTTGCCCTCCGCAGCGACCTGGTCATTCGATGTGAATGTGTGCAGAGATGCTTTGAGATTCCGGACCCTCTGCCCGCTTCCGCCGGGCTCCAACGGAACATGCTCTTCTGCCAGTTGCGCGGCCTGTCTTTCGATGCCGCCAGGCAGGTATTTCAACAGCTCGCCATTTGATGCAACGAGGCGCCAGAAGGCGACGCCTTCCGGGTTGCCTGCGATCGCGCGCAGGGCCTGTTTTGTCTGAAACGGGCAGACGGTCTCTACACCATGGAGGCGGGCCAATTCCCGACGCAGCACCTCCATGGTCACGAGCTTGCCGCGCGGGACCTTCAGCAGCTGCAGCGCCACGGTGCGCGGGCTGGGAAGAAGCATCGTTCGCGCCCCGCCGAAGGCCTTCTGTCGATCGGGTGGTATGGCGACGATTTCGTCTTGGAGCATGTGCATGCGGGCTCCTTGCTGCTCACAAGAGGCTATGCGCCTCCAACGGTGTTCAGCCTAACCGAAACCGATCCTTCGTGAACATCGGCTGATGGCCACATTCGGGTAGGCTATGTCGGTCGAGCCGACGCCTCCCGGCAGGCATCGGTTCGCAGCTCGGTTTCAATGTTTGGCATCGAGGAGAAGCACTGTGGACGAAAAGCAGAGCGAGATCCGTGAACGCTACCTTGGCCTTGGCGTCGCGTGGGGCACGGCCATTGGCTTGGCCACTGGCGCCGGCTTTGGCGTTGCGCTTGGCCACCTGGCCCTGGGTATTGGCATCGGCCTCGCCGTCGGCGCTGGCATCGGCATCGCAGTGGGTGCGGCCCTGGGCGATGAGCGCGCCGACGCGGAGCAAGAGCCGGCGCATTGGTAAGCTCACCGCAGCGATGCCCGGCCCATCGCTCGATCGACACCCGACGGGAAGCCGCCGACGGCAGGTTGATCGCTGGCCGAACCGCGAACGCGGTCAGCTGCTGCCCTTGAGCTTGCCGACGACGAACAGCAGAACGATGGCGCCGATGACCGAGGCGATCCATCCGGCCGGCTGCCCCACCGAATACCAACCTATGGCCTGACCGACGAAGCCGGCGATCATCGAGCCGGCGATGCCCAGCAGGCAGGTCAGGATCCAGCCCATCTTCTGCTCGCCTGGCAGCAGGAAGCGCGCGACCGCGCCGACGATCAACCCGACGAGGATGGTGCCGATGATGCCCATGGTGTTGGCTCTCTCGTGTGACGATGTTGAAGATCCTGCCAGACCGAGCATGCCACAAGCCCGCGAACGCACAGGCCTGTGCTGGAGGTCCTCCGGCGACGGGTAGGTGGCCAATGAGAAAGCACCGGTCGGATCCTTGCGCGGGTCCGGCCTGCCGGAGGGCAGCAGCGACACCGTCGTGTGGACGGCGGTGCGGGCATGGCCCAGGGCATCGACAGGCGCGACGGCCTGCGTTGTTTTTCAGCGATTGAGCACGGCCAGCGCGTTCTTCACCGCGCCCTCGCCCATCTTCACGTAGGCCTCCGCCGTCACGCCGCCGATGTGCGGGCTGAGCGTGATGCGGGGTTCGCCGTGGAAGGGATGCGGTGCCGTCATCGGCTCGACGGCGAAACTGTCGAGGCCGGCGCTCGCGACCTGCCCGCTGCGCACCGCGTCGAGCAAGGCTGGCTCGTCGATCAGGCCACCGCGGGCGGTGTTGACGACGATCACGCCCTGCCTGCACGCGGCCAGCGTCCGCGCATCGATCAGCTTCGCGTTGTCGGCCGTCAGCGGGCAGTGCAGCGAGATCGCGTCGGACCCGCGCCAGATCGCCTCGAGGTCCACGCGCTCGACATGGGCCGGCAGGTCCTTCGCATACGGATCGAAGCCGAGCACGCGCATGCCCATCGCATCGGCGATGCGCGCGACGCGCAAGCCGATCGCCCCGAGGCCGACGAGGCCCAGCGTGCGTCCTTCGAGTTCGACGCTCTTGTGCGTCGCCTTGTCCCAATGGCCCGCGTGCATGCGCGCATCGAGCGTCACCACCGACTTCGCACAGGCCAGCAGCAGCGCCATCGCATGCTCGGCCACCGCCGCCGCATTCGCGCCCGCCGCGGCGACGACCTCGATGCCGCGCGCTGCCGCGGCCGCCTTGTCGATCGTGTCGGTGCCGCTGCCGTGCTTGGAGATCACCTTCAGGCTCGGCGCCGCGGCCATCGCGGCGGCGCTCACCTTGCCGTAGCGCACGATGATCGCGACCGGGTCGTGGTGCCGGCACAGCGCGACGATGTCGTCGTCGGTCGGCGCCTTGCCGGCATAGATCACCTCGTGGTCGCCCAGCAGCGCCAGCGCCGCAGCGGCAAGGTCGGCGCCGGTGACGAGGACGACAGGCTTGCTGGCGCTCACAACGATTCCCCTTCGCCGATCACGCCGGCCGCGCGCAGTGCAGCGTCGAGCCAGCCGGGGCGCAGCGCCTTGCGGCTGCGGATGTCGGCGATGCGCTTCGTTTCGGCCGCGACCTTCTCGGCCGCCAGCGGCAGCATCGCCGCGGCCTTCTCGCGCTCGACCACCGTCACGCCGTCGGCATCGCCGACCACCAGGTCGCCGGGCTTCACCGTCACGCCGCCGACCGAGATCGGATGATTCAGCCGGCCCGCGACACCCTTGGTCGGGCCGTTCGGGTTGAGTCCGGCCGCGAACATCGGAAAGCCGAGTTCGCGGATGGCCTCGCTGTCGCGCACCGCGCCGTCGATCACGACGGCGGCCACGCCGAGCGCGGCCGCCTGCTGGCTCATGATCTCGCCCATCAACGCGCTGCCCAGGTCACCCTTGCCGTCGACGACGATCACGTCGCCCGGCTTCGCCACCGCCAGTGCGGCGTGGATCATCAGGTTGTCGCCAGGACGCACCTCGACCGTGAGCGCCGGGCCGGCGAAGCGCATCGACGGGGCGAGCGGCGCGATGCGCCCGTGCAGGGCGCCGCGGCGCCCCGCCACATCGGCCAGGATGGACGACGGGAACCGGGCGGCCTGCGCGACGACGTCGGCGTTCACGCGTTCGAAGTCCCGGATCACGTCGGGCCCTGCAGCAGCTGGACTCATGCGAATCTCCTTGAAAACAGTCAATCGACCTTGGCGCCGGAGTCCTTGACGACCCGGCCCCAGCGCGGGATCTCGTCCCTGATCAGCGCAGCGAACTGCTCCGGCGTGCCGCCCGCCGGGTCGGCGCCTTCGTCGCCCAGCCGCTTCGCGAGTTCGGGCTGCTTCAGCGCCTTGTTGAACTCGGCATTCAGCTTCGCGATCACGTCGCGGGGCGTGCCGGCAGGTGCCAGCAGGCCGAACCAGGTCACTGCGTCGAAGCCCTTGTAGCCGGACTCGTTGATCGTCGGGACTTCCGGCAGGTCGTCGACGCGCCGGACCGACGTGACGGCCAGCGCGCGCACCTTGCCCTGCCGGATGTGGGGCAGCAGCGTCGGAACGGAGGCCATGTAGAAGTCCACGTTGCCGCCGATGACGTCGGTCATCGCCTGCGACGCGCCCTTGTACGGCACGTGCTGCGTCTTCACGCCCGCGGCCTTCTGGAACATCTCGCTCGTCAGGTGCGCGACGGTGCCGTTGCCGGGCGACGCGAAGTTCAACAGCCCCGGCCTGGCCTTGGCGGCGCTCACCGCATCGGCCAGCGTCTTGTACGGCATCGGCAGGCCGGTGACCATCACCAGCGGCGCGTTGGCCAGCAGCACGATCGGCGCCAGGTCCTTCTGCGGGTCGTAGGGAAGCCGGGCGTACAGCGTCGGGTTGATCGCCAGGTTGCTCGACTGGCCGAGCACGATCGTGTAGCCGTCCGCCGGCGACTTGGCCACCGAATCGACGCCGAGGTTGCCGCCGGCGCCCGGCTTGTTGTCGATCACGAAGGTCCAGCCGGTGGCCTTCGCGACCCGCTGGCTCGTCTCGCGGGCGATGATGTCCGTGCCGCCGCCGGGCGGGAACGGCACGACGATCCGGATCGGCTTGGCCGGCCAGGCCTGGGACCAGGCCGGGGAAAACGCGCCGCCGCCGAGGGTGGCCGCAACGAGCGCGAGGGTGACGCGTCGGGTCAGGTGCATGTTGTCTCCGTGGGTGCCTCGTGCGCTTCGTCGATGACGGGCGTCGGGTCTGGCGGCAAGTATTGGCACGGCGCGGCGTACAGTCCAATCAATACTTTCTTCAGACCCATAGATGGAGCTTTTGCAATGGACCTGCGGGACCTGCGCTACTTCGAGACCATCGCCGAACTGCAGCACCTGGGGCGCGCTTCGGCGCGGCTGCACCGCACGCAGCCCGCGCTGACGAGCAGCGTCCGGCGGCTGGAGGCCGACTGCGGGGCGGCGCTGTTCGAACGGTCGGGGCGAGGCATCCGGCTGACCGAGGCCGGCAAGGTGCTGCTGAAGTGGGCGCAGCGCATGCGCTTCGACGTGGAGGACGCGAAACGCGAGCTGCAGTCGATCGGCGCCGGCCTGAGCGGCCATGTGCGGATCGGCATCGTGCCGACCGCGGCCCAGTTCCTGCTGCCCGCGGTGGCCCGGCAGCTGCTGCGGGAGGCGCCCGACGTGACGCTGCGCACGGTGGTCGGGCTGATCGACAGCCTGAAGCCGCAGTTGCGGGCCGGCGAGCTGGACCTGATGGTGGGCACCGAGAGTGCCGCCGAGGACGGCTGGGTCTCCAACGCGCTGGCCGAAGACATGATCGTCGTGGCGGCGAGTGCGAGGCATCCGGTCTTCCGCTCCGCCATGACGCTCAGGAACCTGGCCGACCATTCGTGGGCGCTCCAGCCCCCCGGGGCCCCGACGCGCGACTGGCTCGACCATGCGTTCGACCGCCAGGGGCTGCCGCGTCCGCGCGTGCAGGTGGAGACCACGATGCTGCTGATGCTGCCGACGCTCATCGTGCAGACCGGCCTGCTGAGCTTCATCTCGCGCCACCACCTCGAAGGCAGGGCACGCATCCCGGGCTTGAAGGAAGTGCCGGTCAAGGGCGCCGCGATGCGGCGGCGGCTCGTCGTCACCTACCGGGCCAACAGCTTCCTGTCACCGGCGGCGCGCAGGCTGCTGCAGTTGTTCGAGCAGTCCGCCGCGCCCCCCGTGGTCGCCGAATGAGCGGCGTGTCGACGGCCCCGCATGTCGATTCGCGCGCGGTTGGTTCGTCGTGGGAATGAAGGCACCGAGAATCGCGGTGCCGTTCACCTCAACCCCTCTCAGGAGAACCTCCATGCGCCTCGCCCTGTTCGCCATCGCCGGCCTGCTGACCGCCACCGCAGCGCACGCCGCCCCGGTCACCTACAAGATCGACCCCGACCACACCTACCCGAGCTTCGAGGCCGACCACCTGGGCATCTCGGTGTGGCGCGGCAAGTTCAACAAGAGCAGCGGCACGGTGCACTACGACAAGGCGACCGGCACCGGCGACCTCGACGTCACCGTGCTGCCGGCCAGCATCGACTACGGCCAGGACGCGTTGAACAAGTGGGCCCAGGGCAAGGACCTGTTCGACGTCAGGAAGCACCCGACGGTGGTCTACCGCGGCCGCTTCGACAAGCCGGTCGACGGCGTGCCCACCGAAGTGACCGGCGAGCTGACGATGCACGGCGTGACGAAGCCGGTCACGCTGAAGCTGAACTGGCTGCGCTGCATGCCGCACCCGATGCTGAAGCGCGAGATGTGCGGTGCCGACGCCGTCACGACGATCCGGCGCGACGAATTCGGCATGGATGTCGGCAAGGACTACAAGTTCAACATGGACGTCACGCTGCGCATCCAGGTCGAGGCGATCGCCGGGCAGTGACCCGGCGACCGTCCCGTCAGGGCTTCGCGTTCTGCAGCGAGCGCGCCATCTCCAGGTGGTGCTGCAGCCCCGGCAGCGTCTTCTGCGCGAAGGCCTTCACGTCGGCGTCCTTCGCCTCGCTGGCCGCCTGCTGGAACAGCTTCACGGTATCTTCGTGGGCCTTCACGCCGAAGGCCTTCACGTAGCGCTCGTCGAATTTCTTGTCGTCGCCGACGTCGATCATCGTCAGCTCGCCCTTCTGCGTGATCGACGGGCCGTCCGGCAGGTCGACCTTCTTGCTGGCGGCCAGCGCCTTCAGTTCGTCGCCGACCTTCGTGTGGTCGTCGATCATCTTCTGCGCGAAGTCCTTGACGTCGGCGCGTTGCGCCTTCGTCTGCGCTCGCTTGCTGGCCTCCACCTCGGCGTTGCCGGCCTGGGCGGCTTCCTTCATGAACGCGGCGTCCGAGCGTGCATGCGCGGCAGTGGCCGCGACGCTGCCGAGCGCGCCGAGGATCAACAGGGTCGAGAGTCGTGCGTTGAGTTTCATCGTGGGCCTTTCAGTGCGGAAAAACTTCAGTCTGGCGATCGCGGCAGGCCGCGACTGTCGGCCGGCTCCGAGTTGGGCGTAGGACGCGGACTGCAGTGCACGGCACGTCGTTTGCCGTGCGTCGGCATCGCCAGCCGCAGGAGCCCGCCGCATGTCAGATCCTCTCGACGACGCCGACCGCGCCGCCCGCCACCCTCACCCCGCGCTGCCGGCTCCGACCCGTCGCGGTTTCCTGAAGTCGGCCGGCGCCGCGACCGGTGCGCTGGCCACCGCACTGCCCGGCACGCCGGCCGCCGCGGCACCGACCACCGCAGCACCACCGCTGCCACCCCCACCGCGCCCCGCGCCACCACCGCGGCGCATCACGCTGACCGTCAACGGCGCCCGCCATGAGCTGCTGGTCGAGGCGCGCGTCACGCTGCTCGACGCGCTGCGCGAGCACCTTGCGCTGTACGGCACCAAGAAGGGCTGCGACCGCGGCCAGTGCGGCGCCTGCACCGTGCTGGTCGACGGCCGCCGCATCAACAGCTGCCTGACGCTCGCGGTGATGCAGGAAGACCGTGCGATCACCACCATCGAAGGCCTCGGCCGGCCGGGCGCTCTGCATGCGATGCAGGCGGCGTTCATCGAGCACGACGCCTTCCAGTGCGGCTACTGCACCCCCGGGCAGATCTGCTCGGCCGTCGCGCTGGTGCAGGAGGCGCGCGACGGCCAGGCCAGTGCGATCACCGCCGACCTGCGCCAGCCGGCCGCGCTGGATGACGACGAGATCCGCGAGCGCATGAGCGGCAATCTGTGCCGCTGCGGTGCGTACCCGAACATCGTGAAGGCGGTGCGCGTCGTCGCCGCGATCCGCCCGATCGCCTGAGGAGCCCCGCGATGGACAACATCGACTACCAGCGGCCGGCGTCGGTCGACGAAGCGATCCGCCTCGCGCAGCAACCGGGCACCGCCTTCATCGGCGGCGGCACCAACCTGCTCGACCTGATGAAGGGCGGCGTCGCGCGGCCGATGCGGCTGCTCGACGTGACGCGGCTGCCCGGCCGCGAGATCGCGCAGCTGCCGGACGGCGGCCTGCGCCTCGGTGCCGGCGTGCCGAACAGCGATGCCGCGAACCACCGGCTGGTTCGCGAACGCTACCCGCTGCTCGCGCGGGCGCTGCTGTCGGGCGCGTCGGCGCAACTGCGCAACATGGCGACCGTCGGCGGCAACCTGATGCAGCGCACGCGCTGCTCGTACTTCACCGACACCGGCTTCGGCGCCTGCAACAAGCGCGAGCCCGGCAGCGGCTGCGCGGCGATCGGCGGCTTCAACCGCATGCACGCGATCCTCGGTACCAGCGAGGCCTGCATCGCGACGCACCCGTCGGACATGTGCGTCGCGCTGGCCGCGTTGCGCGCCAGCGTGCGGGTGCGCGGCGCGCAGGGCGAGCGCACGATCCCGATGACGGAATTCCACCGGCTGCCGGCGGCCCGGCCCGAGCTCGACACCGTGCTGCAGCCGGGCGAACTGATCCTGTCGGTCGACCTGCCGGCCTCGCGCTTCGCGCAGCGCCATGCCTACCTGAAGCTGCGCGACCGCGCGAGCTATGCGTTCGCGCTGGTGTCGGTGGCGGCGGCGCTCGACGAGCGCGACGGCGCGGTCGCCGATGCGGCGCTGGCGCTCGGCGGCGTCGCGCACAAGCCGTGGCGCGTGCTGGCGGCCGAGCAGGCGCTGGTCGGCCGGCCGCTGTCGGACGCATCGGTCGCCGACGCGACGCGCCTGCTGCTCGACGGCGCGCGCGGCTTCGGTCACAACGACTTCAAGATCGAGCTGGCCCGCCGCGCGGTGGCGCGCGCGCTGGCGCAGGCGCACGCCGGCACCGCCTGATCGGCATCGACAGAACACGAAAGGATCCCATGGACCGCCTGTTGACCGGACAACCGCTGGACCGCACCGACGGTCCGCTGAAGGTGAGCGGGCAGGCCCGCTACGCCGCCGAGTTCACGCTGCCGCGCATGGTGCATGCGCAGATGGTGCTGAGCACCGTGCCGAGCGCGCGCGTGCAGCGCATCGACAGCCGGGCCGCGCTCGGCGTGCCCGGCGTGCTGATGGTGATGACGCACGAGAACGCGATGCGGCTGCCGAAAGGCGGCAAGGCCGCGGTGAAACCGCCGGCCGGCCGCGTGCTGACGCTGCTGCAGGACGACCAGGTGCACTACAACGGCCAGCCGGTCGCGCTGGTGGTGGCCGAGACGCTGGAGCAATGCCGCGAGGCCGCGCGCCAGCTCGTCATCACCTACGCGCCGCAGCCCGATGCGGTGCTCGACCTCGCCTCGGCGCGGGCCCAGGCGTATGCGCCGAAGGAGGTGCAGCAGCAGAAGCCCGACACCTCGCGCGGCGACCTGGCGGCCGGCCTGCAGGCGGCCAGCCAGGTGGTGTCGGCGCTGTACACCACGCCGGTCGAGCACCACAACCCGATGGAGCCGCATGCGACGCTCGCCGCGTGGAGCGGCGAGAAGCTGGTGCTGTACGACGCGACGCAATACGTCAGCGGCGACCGCGACACCGTCGCCAAGACGCTGGGCATCTCGCCCGAGCAGGTGCAGGTGATCTGCCCTTACGTCGGCGGCGGCTTCGGCTGCAAGGGCTCGACCTGGACGCACGTGGTGCTGGCCGCGATGGCCGCGCGCCAGGTCGGCCGGCCGGTGCGGCTGGTGCTGGAGCGGCCGCAGATGTTCGGCTCGATCGGCAACCGGCCGCGCACCGAGCAGGCACTGTCGGCCGCGGCCGATGCGGCCGGCGCGCTGACGGCGCTGCGCCACGAAGTGGTCAGCGAAACCTCGATGCTCGAGGACTGGGTCGAGCCGTCGACGCTGTGCACCCGCATGCTGTACGCCTGCGCGAACGTCGCGACGACGCAGCGGCTGGTGAAGCTGAACGTCGCCACGCCCACCTTCACCCGAGCGCCCGGCGAGGCGACCGGCACCTTCGCGCTCGACAGCGCGATCGACGAGCTGTCGTACCGGGTCGGCATCGATCCGCTGGAGATGCGCCTGCGCAACCATGCCGACACCGACCTGCACAAGAAGCTGCCGTTCTCCAGCAAATCGCTGCGCGAATGCTGCCGCCTCGGCGCCGAGCGCTTCGGCTGGGCGCGCCGCGACCCGCGGCCGCAGTCGATGCGCGACGGCCGCTGGCAGGTCGGCTGGGGTGTCGGCACCGCCACGTATCCGACCAATCGCAGCGCCGCCGAGGCGGTGGCCCGGTTGATGCCCGACGGCTCGGCGCTGGTGCAATCGGGCTCGCAGGACCTGGGCACCGGCACCTACACGATCATGACCCAGGTGGCAGCCGATGCGCTGGGGCTGCCGGCGAACCGCGTGCATTTCGAGCTCGGCGATTCGGCGATGCCGAAGGCGCCGGTGTCGGGCGGCTCGCAGACCGCCGCCAGCGTCGCGCCGGCAGTGAAGCAGGCCTGCGAGGCGGTGCGCGCACGACTGGTCGCGCTGGCGGTGGCCGATGCCGCGTCGCCGCTGCACGGGCATGGCCCGCAGGCGGTGGTCGTCAGCGACGGCTGGTTGCGGCCGCAGGGCGATGCGTCGCGCGGCGAGCCGGTGGCCGCGGTGCTGGCACGCCACGGCGGGCAGCCGCTGGAGGCGCGCAGCGAATCGAAGCCCGGCGCGGAGCGCGAGCAGTTCTCGATGCATGCGTTCGGCACGGTGTTCGCCGAGGTGCGCGTCGACACCGAGCTGCGCGTGATCCGCGTGCCACGCATCGTCGGCGCCTACGGCATCGGCCGGCTGCTGAACGAGAAGACCGGCCACAGCCAGCTGATGGGCGGCATCGTCTGGGGCGTCGGCCTGGCGCTGATGGAAGAGACCTGGCGCGATCCGCGCAACGGCCGCTTCGTCAACGCCAACCTGGCCGATTACCACGTGCCGGTGAATGCCGACATCGGCAGCATCGAGACGCTGGTGGTGCCGGAGGACGACCCGCATGTGAACCCGCTGGGCGCGAAAGGCATCGGCGAGATCGGCATCACCGGCGTCGGCGCCGCGATCGCGAATGCGGTGTTCCATGCCACGGGAAAGCGGGTGCGCGAGTTGCCGATCACGCTCGACAAGCTGCTGTAGCCCGGGTGCTCATCCGGGTTCGTCCGGCACAAGCCGGACGGGCATCCCGGCTACGATCGGCGAATGGCCACCACCGCGCCCTTCGGCATCCACGTCATCGACACCGGCTTCCACCGACCGGCCTTCGATGCCTGCTACCTGGTGGTCGAGAACGGCCGCGGCGCCTTCGTCGACACCGGCACCACGCATTCGCTGCCGCGGCTGCTGGCGGCGGTCGACGCGGCGGGCCTGCAGCGAGCCGACGTCGACTGGGTCATCGTCACGCACGTGCACCTGGACCACGCCGGTGGTGCCGGCGCGCTGATGCGCGAACTGCCCTCGGCGAAGCTGCTGGCCCACCCGCGCGGCGCGCGCCACATGATCGAGCCGCTCGCGCTGCTGAACGGCGCGCGCGCGGTGTACGGCGCGCAGGAGGTGACGCGAGCCTACGGCGAGGTGGTGCCGGTGCCCGCCGAGCGGGTCGTCAACAGCCACGACGGCATGATCGTCGAGCTGGCTGGCCGGCCGCTGCTGCTGATCGACACGCCGGGCCACGCCCGCCACCACCATTGCCTGTGGGACGAGCGCAGCCGCGGCTTCTTCACCGGCGACACCTTCGGGCTGAGCTACCGCGAGTTCGACACCGCGCAAGGCCCGTGGCTGCTGCCGACCACGACGCCGGTGCAGTTCGAGCCCGACGCGCTGAAGCAGTCGGTGCGGCGCATGCTCGGCTTCCACCCCGAGCGCCTGTACTTGACGCACTACGGCTGCGTCGAGAACGTGCCGCGGCTCGGCGAGATGATGCTGGCGCAGGTCGACGAGATCGTCGCGCTCGGCGAGCGGCTGCGCCCGCTGCCGGCACCGGCCCGCCATGCGGCGCTGATGACCGGGTTGGCGGACCTGTACTGGGCCCGGCTGCAGCAGCTCGGCAGCACCGTGCCGCGCGACGACGCGATGGCGCTGCTCGCGATGGACCTGGAGCTGAACGCGCAGGGCATCGGGATTTGGCTCGACCGCTGAAGGGTCCTAAACTCGTTCGCTTTCGGGAGCCTCCATGAAACCGGTCCAGTTCAACCTGCAGGGGCAGGTCATCGTGATCACCGGCGCGTCGCAAGGCATCGGCGCGGCCTGCGCGCAGCGGCTCGCGCGCGACGGCGCCGCGGTGGCGCTGTGGGACGTCGACGACACGCGCGGCGCGGCGCTCGCGGCGACGCTCGCCGCCGAAGGCCAGCGCGCCACCTACCTGCACTGCGACGTCTCGAAGAAGGCCGAGGTCGACGCCGCGCTGGCCGGCACGCTCGCCGCGTTCGGCCGCGTCGACGGGCTGGTCAACAACGCCGGCATCTTCAAGGCCGCCGATTTCCTCGAGATCACCGAAGCCGACTGGGACGCGGTGATCGACATCAACCTGAAGGGCTCGTTCCTGGTCGGCCAGGCGGTCGCGCGCGCGATGGTGAAGACCGGCGGCGGCGCGATCGTCAACATGAGCTCGGTCAACAGCGTGATGGCGATCCCGAGCATCGCCAGCTACAACGCGAGCAAGGGCGGCATCAACCAGCTGACGCGGGTGATGGCGCTGTCGCTGGCCGACCACGGCATCCGCGTCAACGCGGTGGCGCCGGGCACCATCGCGACCGAGCTCGCGAAGAACGCTGTGCTGGGCAGCGAGGAGGCACGCGCGCGCATCATGAGCCGCACGCCGATGAAGCGGCTCGGCGAGCCCGGCGAGATCGCCGACGTGGCGGCCTTCCTGCTGAGCAGCGCGGCGAGCTACATGACCGGCGAGATCGTCTACGTCGACGGCGGGCGGCTGACGCTGAACTACACGGTGGCGACATGAGCACCGCGCCAGCGTCCACCGGCCTGGAAGGCGGCTGCCTGTGCGGCCGCATCCGCTACCGGGCCTCACCCGACAAGCGCGAGGGCTACTACTGCCACTGCCGCATGTGCCAGCTGGCCTTCGGCAACACGCGCGTGCCGTTCCTGAACCTGAAGCGCGACCAGGTCGAATGGCTGACAGAGCAGCCGACCACCTACGCGTCGTCGAAGTTCGCGCTGCGCGGCTTCTGCGGCCACTGCGGCACGCCGCTGAGCTTCGCGTACGAAGGGTCGCAGAACATGGACCTCTCGGTCGGCAGCCTCGACGATCCGTCGGCGATCACGCCGGTGTCGCATTTCGCGGTCGAAAGCAAGGTGGCGAACTGGGAGGTCGACGACGGGCTGCCGGGCACGCGGCTCGACGAGCATGTGAAACTGATCGAGCGCTGGAAGGCGGCGTATGGCGACGACGTGGTTCCGGGCGCCGAGGCGACGCGGCAGGCGCCCTGACGCTGGCTGGATGGATGAGCTGATGAACGGGATCAAGCCTCGTTCATCGCCTCCAGGCATTCGTCGATCAGCGCGTGCAGCCGCATCACCCGATCGTCGCCCAGCCGCTCGTTGAACGCCAGCTGCGCCCGCCTCCATTCGCGCCGCGCCTCGTCGCGCTTGACGCGGCCGGCCGCGGTGGCTTCGACGACGCGGCTGCGGCCGTCTTCGCCCGGTCCGACCGTGACCCAGCCCTGGGCGACCAGCGGCTGCAGGTTGCGCGTCAGCGTC
Organism: Rhizobacter sp. SG703; assembly: GCF_012275445.1. GTDB lineage: Bacteria > Pseudomonadota > Gammaproteobacteria > Burkholderiales > Burkholderiaceae_C > Rhizobacter. The sequence continues at coordinate 168,634 of NZ_JAAZQK010000012.1, forward strand.
GACGCATCCATTTCCATGTGGGCAGCGAGCGCGCCCGGCTTCAGCGGCCCGAGGCCGACCACCTGCGACAGCAGCGAGTACTGCGTGGTCTTCAGCCCGGCGTCGGTGACGATGCGGTCGAAGTGCTGGCTGACGCGGCGTGACAGCTGCCGCAGCTTCAGGCTGCTGCAGCCGCTGGGCGTCGACGGTTTCGCTTCGGATTTCAGGCGGCTTGGCATGACTTGATGATTGTAGCTACAATCATTGCAGATACAACTCTTCGCGACTGCCCCGCGGCGCGACCGACCATGGACACACCTGTCGATGCCGCTGCCGTGCAGTCCCGGTGGGAAACCGAGGCGGCAGCCCGCCGTGCACGCCTGCTGCCGCCCGGGGTCGCCAGTCCGGCTCAAGCCGCCGGGCTGAGCGGGCTCGAGTTCTTCGAGGCCATCTTCGACGGCCGCCTGCCGCCGCCGCCGATCGGCGAGACGATGGACTTCCTTCCGATCGAGATGACGCACGGCCGCGCGGTGTTCCAGGGCACGCCGCTGCTGCGCCACTACAACCCGCTCGGCACGGTGCACGGCGGCTGGATCGCGACGCTGCTCGATTCGTGCGTCGGCTGCGCGGTGCACACCACGCTCGCCGCCGGCAGGGCCTACACGACGGCCGAACTCAAGATCAACTACGTGCGTGCCGTCACGCAGCGCGTGCCGGTGCTGCGCGCCATCGGCAGCGTGATCCACGTCGGCGGCCGCATGGCCACCGCCGAGGGCCGCCTGGTCGGGCCCGACGGCAAGCTGTACGCGCACGCGTCCACGACCTGCTTTCTCTTTGACGCGTCCTTCGACGCTTCCTGACACCTCATCGGACCTCCACCATGCGACTCCTCCACACCATGCTGCGCGTCGGCGACCTGCAGCGCTCGATCGACTTCTACACGAACATCATGGGCATGACGCTGCTGCGCCAGTCCGAGAACCCGTCGCAGCACTACTCGCTCGCCTTCCTCGGCTACGGCCCGAACCCGGAGCATGCCGAGCTGGAGCTGACCTACAACCACGGCGTCAGCTCGTACGAGCTCGGCACCGCCTACGGCCACATCGCGATCGCGGTGCCCGACGCGGCCGCCGCCTGCGAACGCATCCGTGCCGGCGGCGGCAACGTCACGCGCGAAGCGGGCCCGGTCAAGGGCGGCACGACCGTGATCGCCTTCATCACCGATCCGGACAGCTACAAGGTCGAACTGATCGAACGCCGCTTCGACTGAGCCCACGCCCAGGACCCAACCCCATGCTGCTGTCCCGACAGATCTCCGCCTCCCTTGGCCGCCGCGGCATCCACTATGCGTGGGTGATCGCCGCGGTCACCTTCTTCGCGATGCTGACCACCTCGGCCGCGCTCGGCCTGCCCGGCGCGATGCTGCAGCCGCTGGCCAAGGAGTTCGGCTGGACGACCGACCAGCTGTCGTCGGTGTTCGCGGTGCGCTTCGCGCTGTTCGGCCTGCTCGGGCCGTTCGCCGCGATCTTCATCGCGCGCTTCGGCCTGCCGCGCATCATGGTGGCGGCCGCCAGCTTCATCGCCGCGGCGATGGTGCTGGCCACCGGCGTCACGCAGCTGTGGCAGCTGTTCCTGCTGTGGGGGCTGGTGCTCGGCTGCGGCACCGGGCTGACCGCGCTGGTGCTGGGCGCGATGGTCGCGAGCCGCTGGTTCACCGCGCACCGCGGGCTGGTGGTCGGCCTGTTCGCCGCGAGCACCGCGACCGGGCAGCTGATCTTCCTGCCGCTGGCGGCCTGGATCATCGAGCACCACGGCTGGCGCTATGCGGTGATCCCGATCTTCATCGCCTGCGTGGTCGTCGTGACGCTGGTCAGCTTGTTCATGCGCAACCACCCGAGCGAGCTCGGGCTGCTGTCGCTCGGCGAGCCCGAAGGCACCGCGCTGCCGCCGGTGCCGGCCGCCACGCCGCTGAACTTCCTCGGCCCGTTCAAGGTGCTGCGCGAGGCGTCGCGCAACCGCACGTTCTGGATCCTCGCGCTGAGCTTCTTCATCTGCGGGCTCAGCACCAACGGCCTGCTGCAGACGCACTTCATCTCGCTGTGCAGCGACAACGGGCTGTCGGCGGTGCCGGCAGCGTCGGTGCTGTCGATGATGGGCGCGTTCGACCTGGTCGGCACCACGCTGTCGGGCTACCTGTCCGACCGCTACGACAACCGCAAGCTGCTGTTCTGGTACTACGGGCTGCGCGGGCTGTCGCTGTTCTGGCTGCCGTACTCCACGTTCACGCTGTACGGCCTCGCGACCTTCGCGATGTTCTACGGGCTGGACTGGATCGCGACCGTGCCGCCCACCGTGAAGCTGGCCGCGCAGGAGTTCGGCAAGGAGCGCGCCGGCATGGTCTTCGGCTGGGTGTTCGCATCGCACCAGCTGGGCGCCGCGGTGGCAGCCTATGGCGCGGGGCTGACCCGCACGCTGCTGCTCACCTACAACCCGGCGCTGTTCGCGGCCGGCGCGGCCTGCCTGGTGGCGGCGGTGTCGGTGCTGCTGATCCGGCGCCAGGCGACGTCGAACAGCGTGCTGAAAGCCGCATAGAAGCGTCACGATCCGATCATCAACGGCTTCTAGAGTGGCGGCCTCGCCACCCTTGCGGAAGCTGTTCATGACCATCGACACCTCACGCCGCCAGTTCATCCGCGATGTCGCCCTCGGCACCGTTGCCGTCGGTGGCGGCCTGGGCCTCGCGGGCTGCGGCGGCGGCGATGAGGGTCCCGCCGAGGCTGGCGCCGGCATCGAGTTCAAGCACGGCGTCGCCAGTGGCGACCCGCTGAGCGACCGCGTGATCCTGTGGACTCGCGCGACGCCATCGGCCGATGCCACGCTGCAGCTGAGCTGGGAGCTGGCCAGCGATCCCCAGTTCGCGAACATCGTCAAATCGGGCAGCGTCAGCACCAGCGCGGCGCGGGACTACACCGCCCAGGTCGATGTCACCGGGCTCGCCGCGAACACCGTCTACCACTACCGCTTCAGCATCGGCAGCAAGCGCTCGGCCACCGGCCGCACGAAGACGCTGCCGGTGGGCGCCGTGTCGCAGGTGCGGCTCGCGGTGTTCTCGTGCTCGAACTACCCGGCCGGCTACTTCAACGTCTATGCGGAGGCTGCCAAGCGGAACGATGTCGACGCCGCGCTGCACCTGGGCGACTACATCTACGAATACGACAGCACAGGCTATGCGACCGGCGATGCCGCCGCGCTGCAGCGCGTTCCCGATCCGGCGAACGAGACGCTGACGCTCGCCGACTACCGGCGCCGCTACGCGCAATACCGCACCGATGCCGACCTGCAGGCGCTGCACGCCGCGATGCCGATGATCGCGGTGTGGGACGACCACGAGGTGGCCAACGACACCTGGACCGGCGGCGCCGAGAACCACGACCCTGCCACCGAAGGCAGCTTCGCCGCACGCCGCGCGGCGGCCATCCAGGCGTACCTGGAGTGGATCCCGCTGCGCCAGCCCGATGCGAGCAAGCCGGACCAGATCTACCGCTCGTTCGATTTCGGCACGCTGCTGTCGCTGCACATGCTCGACACGCGCCAGGTCGGCCGCGACCAGCAGCTGAGCTATGCGAACTACATCACCGCGTCGGGTTTCGATGCGAAGGGTTTCACCGACGCGGTCGGCAACCCGGCGCGCCAGCTGATGGGAACGACGCAGACGGCCTGGCTGCAATCGAAGCTGCAGGCCTCGACCGCGACCTGGCAGGTGCTGGGCCAGCAGGTGCTGATGGCGCGCATGAACGTGCCGGCGCCGATCGTCACGCAGCAGATCAGCGTGGCCGCGTATGGCGCCATCGCGACCAAGGCGGCCACCGCGCCGGCCACCTTGACGCCGACCGAGCAGGCGATCCTGGCGCAGCCGGCGATCCCGTACAACCTGGATGCGTGGGACGGCTATGCGGCCGCACGCGAGACGGTGCTCGCGACGGCGCGCACGCTCGACAAGAACCTGATCTCGCTGGCCGGCGACACGCACAACGCCTGGGCCAGCGACCTGAAGGACCTGTCGGGCAACCGGATCGGCGTGGAGTTCGCGACCTCGTCGGTGACCTCGCCGGGCTTCGAGACCATCTTCACGGCCGAGGAGCCGACCGCGTTCGCCGCCGCGCTGACGCAGCTGATCGACCCGCTGCAGTACGCGCAGACCAGCCTGCGCGGCTACATGGTGCTGAACCTGACGGCGAGCGAAGCGCGTGCCGACTGGGTGTTCGTCGACACGATCCTGAAGCGCGAGTACACCGCAAGCACCGGGCGCAGCCTGCGCACGCTGCCGGGGGCGGCGAACCGCAAGCTGGTCGAGGTCTGATCAGGCGCGCAGCGCGCTGGCTTCCTTCGCCAGCGCGGTGATGCGCCCCCAGTCCTTCGCCTTCACCGCATCCGCCGGCGTCAGCCACGAGCCGCCGCACACCTTGACGTTCGGCAGCGCGAGGAACTGCGGCGCGGTTTCCAGCGTGATGCCGCCAGTCGGGCAGAACACCACGTCGGTGAACGGCCCGGCCAGCGCCTTCAGCATCGGGATGCCGCCGGCCTGCATCGCCGGGAAGAACTTCAGGAAGAAGTAGCCGTCGGCGTTGGCCTGCATCACCTCGCTGCCGGTGGCCGTGCCGGGCAGCAGCGGCAGCCCCATCTCGCGGCAGGCGCGCCCGATCTCGCTGGTGTAGCCGGGGCTCACCGCGAATTGGCAGCCGGCGTTCAGCGCGGCCTTCGCGTCCGCCACGCTGCGCACCGTGCCGGCGCCGAGGATGGCTTCGGGCACCTCCTTCGCGATCGCTTCCATGCACTGTAGCGCCACCGGCGTGCGCAGCGTCACTTCGAGCACCTTGACGCCGCCTTCCACCAGCGCGCGCGCCATCGGCACCGCGTCGGCCAGCTGGTTGATGACGATCACCGGGATCACCGGGCCGTGGCCGGCCAGTTCGAGCGTGTTCATGCGGGGTTCTCTTTTCGGATGTGTGAAAGGTCCAGGGCCGGTTCAGAGCCAGGTGACCGCGCCCTGCTCGGCGCTCAGCACGTTGCGGCGCATGCCGCCGAACAGCTCTCGGCCCAGGTCGTGGGCATTGGCCTCCTGCTGATGCGCATCGATCTGCGCGACGTCGCGGGCCGCCCATTCTGCGTCGGGCACCAGCGCCTGCAGCGTGCCGGCGACCGCATCGAGCCGGATGATGTCGCCGTTGCGCACCTTGCCGAGCGGCCCGCCGCCCAGCACCTCGGGGCTGACGTGGATCGCCGCCGGCACCTTGCCCGACGCACCGCTCATGCGGCCGTCGGTGACCAGCGCCACCATGAAGCCCTTGCCCTGCGCCACCGCGAGCGGCGGGGTCAGCTTGTGCAGCTCGGGCATGCCGTTGGCGCGCGGCCCCTGGAAGCGCACGACCGCGACGAAATCGCGCTCCAGCTCGCCGGCCTTGAACGCCGCCAGCAGCTCTTCCTGCGCATTGAAGACCAGCGCCGGCGCCTCGACGATGTGCCGGTCTTCAGGCACGGCCGAGATCTTGATCACCGCGCGGCCGAGGTTGCCGGTCAGCAGCTTCAGGCCGCCCGACGGGCTGAACGGCGCAGCGGCGGTGCGCACCACGCTGTCGTCGTTGCTCTGCGCCGGCAGCGCCGACCAGCTCAGCCGTTCTCCGTCGCCTTGAGGCAGCTTGCCGTAGGCCGCGATGCCGCCTTCGGCCACCGCGGCGACGTCGGCATGCATGTAGCCCGCATCGAGCAGCTCGCGGATCACGAAGCCCGGGCCGCCTGCCGCCTGGAACTGGTTCACGTCGGCACTGCCGTTCGGGTAGACGCGCGCCAGCAGCGGCGTGGCCTGCGACAGCTCGGAGAAATCGGTCCAGTCGATCAGGATGCCGGCGGCGCGCGCCACCGCGACCCAGTGGATCAGGTGGTTGGTCGAGCCGCCGGTGGCCAGCAGTGCGACCATCGCGTTGACGATCACCCGCTCGTCGACCATCCGGCCGATCGGCGTGAAGCGCCCGTTGCCCTGCGTGATCGCGAGTGCCGCGCGCACCGCCTCGCGCGTCAGCGCCTCGCGCAGTTGCGCATGCGGGTGCACGAAGGCCGCGCCGGGCACGTGCAGCCCCATCGCCTCGAGCAGCATCTGGTTGCTGTTGGCGGTGCCGTAGAAGGTACAGGTGCCGGCGCCGTGGTACGCGGCCGATTCGGCTTCGAGCAGCTGGTCGCGGCCGACCAGTCCCTGCGCGTACTTCTCGCGCACCTTCGATTTCTCGGTGTTCGACAGCCCGGTGCCCATCGGCCCGGCCGGCACGAACACGCACGGCAGGTGCCCGAAATGCAGCGCGCCGATCAGCAGGCCCGGCACGATCTTGTCGCACACGCCGAGCAGCAGCGCGGCATCGAACACGTCATGCGTCAGCGCGACCGCGGCGCCCATCGCGATGGTGTCGCGCGAGAACAGGCTGAGCTCCATGCCGGGCAGGCCCTGCGTGACGCCGTCGCACATCGCCGGCACGCCGCCGGCCACCTGCACCGTCGCGCCGTGGCGATGCGCTTCGTCGCGGATGATGTCGGGGAAGCGCTCGTAGGGCTGGTGCGCCGACAGCATGTCGTTGTACGAGGTGACGATGCCCAGGTGCGGCGAGCGCTGCGCCACCACCTTGAACTTGTCGTTCGCCGGCAGCGCGGCGAAGGCGTGCGCGACGTTGGCGCAGCCCATGCGGTCGGAACCGCGCTGGCGCATCGCGAGCTTGTCGATGCGGGCCAGGTAGGCGGTGCGCGTCGGCGCGCTGCGCTCGCGGATGCGGTGGGTGACTTCCTGCAGGGCTTGTTTCATGGGCGGCACCTCGCGGCCGGCGTCGTAACCAGGCCTTGGAGTATCGCGTAACCAAGTTACAGCGTCAAATCAAGGCGACCGGCGGCCTCACGGTTGGGCATGCTGCTTCGCCCGTTCCAGCAAGGCGTTGCAGCCCTCGCCGCTCGGCTGGCGTTCGCCGGGGTCGACCAGCGGGATCAGCGCCGCCAGCGGGTTCAGCAGGCCGAGCAGCACGCTGGCGCCGACCTTGCGCGCGAGCGGCGCCTTCTCGAGCGAGATCTTCGGGTCGCTGAACGTGCCTTGCACGCGCAGCGGCGTGCGCAGCGCGAGCGGGCTGAAGTCCTTCGGCGTGACGACCGCGCGCAGGTCCATCTGCTCGTCGGCGAGCGACAGCGTGCCATCGGCCCAGACCGTCGAATCCTTGGTGTCGACCACCATCGCGCGCGGCCGCAGCACGCCCTTCTTCGCCTGCAGGTCGACCAGCGCGCAGTCGATCGTCAGCAGTTCGTCGCCCTTGGCCATCACGCCGAGCGCCTGTGCCAGGTCGAGCCCCGCGCCCTCCATCGCCAGGTGCGACACCTTGCCTTCGACGATGCGGGTGACGACGGTGCCCTCCAGGCTGCCGAGAATTTCGGCGGTCGAGCGGCCTTCGCCCTTCAGCCTGGCCTGGCCGATCAGCCGGCCGGTGACGTACGGCGGCTTGTCGGCGGGCCGGCCCTGGTTCAGCCATCGCTCCAGCCGCACGCCGCTCCAGCGCAGGTCGCTGTCCCACAGCGCGAGCTTCGGCTTGCCGTCCAGCGACACCGCACCGGCCAGGTTGCCGTCGGCGGTGCGCGCCACCAGGTCGTTGATCGCGAGCTTGCCGTCGTTCAAGGTCAGGTGCGCGCGCAACGGCTGCAGCGGCAACGCGAAGATGCGGCCGAGTTCGGCGCGGTCGAAGGCCATCGTGACGTTCGCGTCCATCGCGCTCAGCGACGGCAGGTCGAAGGCCCGGTTCGGCAGCACGCGGTCGCCGGGGCGCTTCGGCGGCTTCTGCTCGGGGGCCACCGCGGGCACCGGGGCCGGCCCGACGCCGATGCTGGGCAGCAGGTCGGCCAGCAGCAGCCGCGGCCCCGCGACGCGACCCGACAGCAGCGGCACCTTCGGGCGCAGGTCGTAGGTCAGCGCCGCGTTGAGCTTGCTGTTGCCGACGGTCGCATCGTCGACCAGCACGTTCCACACGTCGCCGCGCTTCGCGACGCGGCCATCGATCGCGAACGGGCCGGTGGTCGGCAGCGTGACGCCGAGCGGATCGCCGACCGCCGACAGCGACGGGCCGGCAACGCGCACGCGGCCGGTCATGCCTTCGAGCTTCAGCACGTCGGTCACGGTGCCGCGAAAGCGCAGGCTGGCGCGACCGGCGTCGATCCGCAGCGCGACCGGCACCGGCGGCGCGTCGTCGTCGCTGACCAGCAGCGGCGTGATGCCGATCGAACGCAGGCGGCCTTCGACCGGGAAGCCTCCATAGGTGCCTTTTGCCCGAACGACGAGGCCTCGCAGCGGTGTCGATGCGGCGCGGTCCGGCACAGGGGCCGAGGCGGCCGATGCCTCCGGCGCACCGTCCTGGGCGGCGTCCGGCAGGGCGTCGGACGCCGCGGCGTTTTCAGCCAGCCGCACCTGCGCGCGGATGTCGGCCTTCAACGGCGCATCGACGACGGTCAGCTCGCCGTCGTTCACCGACAGCGAACGCACGCGCGGCAATCGAGTGCCCTTCTGCCGCTGCGCCTTCGGATCGCCGAACTGCCACGATGCGAGCCCATCGTCGCGGCGCTCGGCATGCACGACGAGGCGGTCCGCATGCAGTCGCTTGATGTCCAGCGCATCGCCCCGGTGGGCACGCCACAGCGCTGCGTAGGCGACCCGCAGCTGGGCATTCTCGGCCCGCAGGAAAAACGGATCGCGGCTCCACCCTGTACTGCCGATCTCGAGCACCGGCACGTCGATGCGCAAACCGCCCAGCAGGTGGATGCGCCCCTTGTCGGGCGCGTCGCTCAGGCGAACCTCGCGCTTCAGCGTGTCGGCCAGCATCCGCTGCGCCGGGCCGACGAGGAAAGGCCACCCCAGCGCTTCGCAGACGATGGCGCCGACGAGCACGGCGCCCGCCGCGCCGAGCGGGCCCCACACCCACGCCGAACGCCGCGCCACGGTCACTCGCCGATCAACGAGCGCTGGTGTGCCAGCGGCGGTCGCGCCGGGTTGTTGACGACCTCGTGGTCGCCGAGGCCGACCGGCTTGCCGCCAAGGACCGACGCGGCCATCGCCAGCAGACGGATCATCTTGCTGCTGTTCGCGTCCCAGTATTCGGCGATGTCGGTGTCGACCCGCAGCAGCACCAGGTCGGGGTCGTCCTTGCCTTGCGGGAACCACGGCTTCGCGGCAGCGGTCCACAGCGCGTCGATGCGGGCGCGGTCGTTGACGATGGCAGCCTGTCCACTGATCGACACATAGGTTGCATCGTCTTCGTCGGTGAACGCGAGGTTGACCCGGTCGAGCTGGTGCACCTTGGCCGAGCGCTCGCTGGTGAAGAACCAGAAGCTGCCATCGGCATCGACCTCGAGCGCGGCCATCGGGCGGCCGAGCAGCCGGCCATCGGGCGCCTGCGTCGTCAGCATCGCGATGTCGATGCCCTCGACCAGGTCGACGATCTTCTTCAGGTTCTCATGGCGTTGCGGTTGGACCTTCATGACGCGGCTCCTGCTGGACGGATTCGTTCGGCTGAACGGATTCGCACGAGATTAGGTCGCCGCGCGCGCAGGCCCTATCGGCGAGGGCCGCCACGGGATGTGCGCGATGTCCTACCCGCCGCCGCGCCGCGGGTCGGGTCGCGCTACTGCAGGCGCAGCTCGACGCGGCGCGCCGCTTGCGGGTCGCCGTCGCCGGTGGTCAACGCCGGCTTGCTGAGCTGCAGGTGCTCGGCAGTGACGCCGTTCGCCTCCAGCGCATGCTGCACGCGCTGTGCACGCCGCTTCGCGAGCTCGGCGTTGGCGGCCGCATCGCCGCTCGCATCGTGGAAGCCGGAGATCAGCACGCTGCCGCCCGTCGAGCGGATCGCCTCGGCGACGCGGTTCAGCACGTCGGTGGCATCGGCCGGCAGGCTGTCCTGGCCGACCTCGAAGTAGATGCGCTCGACCGCCGGTGTCGCGGCGGCTGCGGCGGGCGTGGCCGTGGCGCCGGCCGTCGCGGCCGAGCCCACTGCCCGCGGCACGTGCAGCACGCGCGAGGCGGCCAGGCCGATCACGCCCGCCAGCACCAGCAGCACCACCAAGGCCACCGCCCACAGCGCATATTTCTGCACGTCATCGTCCTGGTCGCTCATCGCCGGCTCCCGTCTGAAGAAAATTCATTCTAGAGTGGCGGTCATGCCCGACATCGCTTCCGACGCCGTCATCGACACCGCGCTGCTGCCGGTGCGCGACCCCGCGAAACTGCTGGCCGAGGTGCATGCCGGCTGGGGCGGTCGCGACGACCTGTGGATCTTCGGCTATGCGTCGCTGATCTGGCGCCCCGAGTTCGAGGCCGCCGAGCAGCGGCCGGCGCAGGTCCACGGCTGGCACCGCGCGCTCGAGATGCGTTCGCGCATCAACCGGGGCACGCCCGAATGCCCGGGGTTGGTGTTCGCGCTGGTGGCCGGCGGCTCGTGCCGCGGCATGGTCTACCGCATCGAACGCGAGCGCGTCGACGACGAGTTGCCGAGGCTGTGGGCGCGCGAGATGCCGACCGGCGTCTACGATGCCCGCTGGCTGCCGTGCCGCACGCCGCTGGGCGCGGTGACCGCACTCGGCTTCACGCTCAGCCGCAGCAGCCCGAACTACACCGGCGCGCTGAGCGACGAGCACCTGCTGGGCGTGCTGCGCAGCGCCTGCGGGCGCTACGGCACGACGCTCGACTACCTGATGGAGACCGCCCGCTCGCTGCGGCAGTGCGGCATCCGCGATCATGGCATCGAGCGCCTCGTCGCGCTGGTGGAGCACCACGCGCTGGTGACAGGCTAGGCAGGCCGAGCGCCGGGCCGCCCCAAGCCGGCCTGCATCCCCTCGGGGGATCGGTCGGTGTACTCGCCGACCGAGGGGCCGTCATCAGCGGGAGTCGCCGAACAATGCGGGGGTGTACGCTGCCCGCACGCGATCGAGGTCGCCCTCGTTGTCGACATCCATCAGCACGCCCGAATCGTCGACATCGACCGCCTGCGCCGGATAGCGCGCCACTAGCCGGCGCGCACCTTCATCGCCGGTCAGCATCACCAGCTCGGTGTACAGCTCGGCCGCAAAGCCCACCGGGTGGCCGCGGCGGCCCTTGTACTGCGCATAGCTGACCGGATGGTGCTCCAGCTGCTGCGCGACCGCGACCAGCGTCGACGGCATCACCATCGGCATGTCGCCCGGCAGCACCAGCCAGCCCGACGCATCGGAGCAGGCCGCGACGCCGGACGCGATCGAGAACCCCATGCCCAGGCGCTGCGCATTGACCGGTGCGCCCGATCCGACGGCGGGCAGCAGCACGATGTCGCGCGTCGCGACGTGCGAGGCGGCCTCCTCGGCCAGCAGCTCGGTGGCGACGACGATCACCGGCAGGTGCGTCGCAAGCGCATGCCGCAGCGTCGTCCCGAGGACGCTGGACGCACCGAGGCTCTGCGTGAGCTTGTGCTGCGTGCCGCCGAAGCGGGAACCCAGTCCCGCGGCGAGCACGACGATCGCCGGCCGCGCCTTCATGTGGCCATCCCTTCATTCTTGTTGGTCATGGCAGCCGGCGCATCACTGCACGCAAGCCCATGGCAGCAAGAATGGAATCGTTTGCTTTCGCCGACTAGTGGGGCGTTCACTTAAGGCATTCCCCGCAGGGTGCTCTGTTCCCTGCGATATCTTTTTCTCTGCGACATACTGCCAGCATGCCCGACATTGCCGACCTCCGTAAAAGTTACGAACGCGCCGAACTCGACGAGACCGCCTCGCGCAGCGACCCGCTCGAACAGTTCGGGCTGTGGTTCCAGCAGGCGCTCGATGCGCAGGTGCCCGAGCCGAACGCGATGACGCTCGCGACGGTCGGTCCCGACCAGCGGCCGTCGACGCGCATCGTGCTGGTCAAGGGCTTCGATGCGCGCGGCCTGGTCTGGTACACGAACTACGACAGCCGCAAGGGCCGCGAACTGGCCGGCCACCCGTGGGCCGCGCTGCAGTTCCACTGGGTCGAGCTGGAGCGCGTCGTGCGCATCGAGGGCCGCGTCGAGCGCACCAGCGACGCGGAGTCGGATGCGTACTTCCAGTCGCGCCCGCTCGATTCGCGGCTCGGCGCGTGGGCGTCGCCGCAGAGCGAGGTGATCGGTTCGCGCGCGGTGCTGGTGGCCAATGCCGCAAAGGCCGCCGCGCGTTTCGCGCTGAGCCCGCCGCGCCCACCGCACTGGGGCGGTTTCCGGCTCGTGCCCGACACCTGGGAATTCTGGCAGGGCCGCAAGTCGCGCCTGCACGATCGGCTGCGCTACCGGCAGGCCGACGGCGGCTGGCGGCGCGAACGCCTGGCGCCCTGATCGGCGGCCCTGATCAGCGCACGGCCGGCGCGAGGCCGCTGTTCTCGCCGCCGCGCTGCTGCGCCAGGCGGTCCAGCGCGGACAGGAAAGCCTTGAAGTCGATCGGCTTGGTCCAGTAGTCGTCGAAGCCGGCCTTGCGGGCACGCGACACGTCTTCGGGCATTGCGTTGGCCGACAACGCGACGATCGTCGTGCGGGCCAGATCGGGGTCGGCACGCAGGCGGCGAAGCACCTCGGCGCCGTCGATGTCGGGCAGTTGCATGTCGACCAGCACCAGGTCGGGCCGCGAGCGCTGCGCGAGGCGGACGCCCGACACGCCGTCGACCGCCACGGCCAGTTCGACGCGGCCGTGGCGCGCGAGCAGTTCCTGCACGAGCAGCACGTTGACCGGGTTGTCCTCGATGTAGAGCAGCCGCAGCGGCGCGGCCGGCGTCGTCTGCGCCGGCGCGTCGTGCAGCGCCGCCGGCACGGTCTGCGCTGCCGATGCCGACAAGGCCGACACCGGCGCAGACCCCTCGGCGGCCGGCAGCACGACCCGGAACTCGCTGCCGCGGCCCGGCTCGCTGTCGACGCCGATGTCGCCGTGCATCAGCTTGACCAGGTGGCGCACGATGGCCAGACCGATGCCGGTGCCCTGGATCGCCTCGCGCTCCGCGCCGAGCCGGTTGAACGGCTCGAACAGGTGGCGCCGCTGCGCCGCCGACATCCCGCGGCCGTTGTCGCGCACCGTGATCGCCCACGCCGGCGCACCCTGCCAGGCCGTGGGTTCCACGCCCAGCCACACGCTGCCGCCGGCGCGGTTGTACTTGATGGCGTTGCTCATCAGGTTGGCGAGCACCTGCCGCACGCGCCGCGGATCACCCAGCACCCGGGCGGCGGTGGGCTCGGCCTGCACGCCGACACCCGCGTCGTCGGCCTGCAGCCGGGTCCACTGCAGCACGTCCTGCAGCGCAGCCTGCAGCGGCACGGCCTCGTGGGCGAGCGGCATGCTGCTCGACTCGATCGACGCGAGGTCGAGCACGTCGTCGATCAGCGCCAGCAAGTGCTGCCCAGCCGAGCGGATGCGCTCGACGCGCTCGCCCTGGGCCGCGCTCAGCGGATCGCCGGCATCGGCGGACAACAGCTGCGCGAAGCCGAGCACCGCATTGAGCGGCGTGCGCAGCTCGTGGCTCATGCGCGCCAGGAACTCGCTCTTCGCGCGGCTGGCCTGCTCGGCCGCCGCCTTGTCCTGCAGCGCCTGCTCGGCCCGCTTGCGTTCGGTGACGTCCCAGTTGACGCCCAGCAGCCGTTCCGGACGACCCTGCGCGTCGTGCTGCACATGGCCGCGCGTGGCCAGCCAGCGCACCGAACCATCGGGCCACACCACGCGGAACTCGTGCTCGAGCACGCTGCCGTCGCGCGCCGCCTCGTCCATCTTGCGCTGCAGCTCCGCCACGTCGTCGGGGTGGCGCGAGCCGTCGCGCAGCTCGTTGGCGCCGAGCGGCCCGTCGGGGCGGTGGCCGCGCAGCCGGAACATCTGCGCGTCCCATTGCGACACCTGCGTGCGCAGGTCGCGCTCCCAGGTGCCGATGCCGGCCGATTCGGCGGCGATCATCGTGCGCTCCTGCACGCGCCGCAGCTGCGCGCGGGCGCTGTGCAGCTCGGTGATGTCGATGTTCACGCCGAAGGCCATCAGCCGGCCGTTGACGCGCTCGCGCCGCGACCAGGCGGAGACCCAGCGCACCTCGCCATCGTCGGCGCGGCGGATGCGGAACTCCGACTGCAGCCCCTGCGGCATGCCGCGCTCGGCGATCTCGCCGTGCGTCTGCATCGCCGCACGATCGTCCGGGTGCACCAGTTCCTGCATCCAGCGTTCCTCGCTCGGCACGCCGTCCTGCGGGGGCAATCCGTAGATGCGGAACATCTGCTCGTTCCACTCGCCCTGCCGCGCCTCGATGTCGACCGTCCAGATGCCGACGCCCGCGGCGTTGGTGACCATGTCGATGCGGCGCGCGAAGGCCTGCGCCTGTTCGCGCTCGGCGATCTGCGCGCTGCGGTCGAGCGAAACGCCGGACAGCGCGATCGCCCGCCCCTTGTCGTCGCGTTCGGCGACGCGACGCGTCAGCAGGTGCCGGTAGCTGCCGTCGTGGTTCAGGTAGCGCGCCTCGACGTCGACGACGCGGTGCGTCGCGATGGCCTCGTCGGCGGCGCGCAGCACCGCGCCGCGGTCGTCGGGATGGATGGTCGAGCGCATGTACTCGAGCGTCAGGCCGTCGGGCGGGCGCGCGATGCCCATCACCTGGTAGCCCCAGTCGTTGAAGTAGATGCGCTGGGTCGCCAGGTCGACGCGCCACACCGACACCGACGCCAGCGTGACCGCGCGGTTCAACTTGGTCGTGATCGCCTCGACCTCGCGCAGGCGCGTCGTGCCCTCGGTGTCGTCGAGCAGGATGCCGGTCATGCGCACCGGCCGGCCCTGCGGCCCGGGGTGCACCTCGCACAGCGAGTGGAACTCCTTGACCTGGCCGTCGGGCAGCACCAGCCGGAACCAGGTCTCGTAGCGGCCCGGCGCTTCGCCGAACCGCGCATGCTCGCGGCGGAAGCGGTCGCGGTCGTCGGGGTGCACGCGCTCGCTGGCCTGCTCGAAGGTCGGCACGCCGCCGGCCGGGTCGAAGCCGCACAGGCGGAACATGTGGAGGTCCCAGCGGCCCTCGCCGGTGCGCAGGTCGCGCTCCCAGGCGCCGGTGCGGCCGAACTGCTCGATCAGTTCGAGCCGGGCCGCCTCGACGGACGGCAGCACCAGCCAGGCGAGCCAGCCGCTGTCGAGCCAGACCGAGGTCCAGTCGAGCTCGAGCGCCGAGCCGGGGAACGCCACCCGGCCGCGCCCGCTGGGCATCGGGTGGCGCAGCATCGCCACCAGCTCACGTGCGAGCGCCTGCCAGCCGGCGTCGACGATGCCGTGGTCGGACGCCCACTGCGCCGCGGCGGGGTTCACCTTCCAGCGGCCATCGGCCCAGAGCCGCAGCGCCGGGGCCGGCGAGGAAAGCCACAAGGTGTCCATGGTGGGGGCGAGTGTACTGACAGCCCCTCACCCGCGGACCCGCGTGCGGGCTACCCCGGCCGCACTTTCGACGCGAAGGTCTTGCGGAACTTCTCGACCTTCGGTGCGACGACGAACGCGCAGTAGCCTTGCCCCGGGTGTTGCGCGAAGTAGTGCTGGTGGTAGTCCTCGGCGCGCGAGTAGTCGGCCAGCGGCAGCACCTCGGTGACCACCGGGCTGCGGTAGGTGCCGCTCGCGGTCATCTCGGCGATCACCTCGCGGGCGACGCGCTCCTGCTCCGGCGATTCGAAGTAGATCCCTGAACGGTACTGCGTGCCGACGTCGTTGCCCTGGCGGTTCAGCGTCGTCGGGTCGTGCACGACGAAGAAGATCTCCAGCACCTCGCGCAGCGTGATCTGCGCCGGGTCGAAGCTGACGCGCACCACCTCCACCGCGCCGGTGTCGCCGCTGCACACCTGCTCGTAGCTCGGATTGCGCACCCGGCCGTTGCTGTAGCCGGACTCGACGCCGGTGACGCCCAGCACCCGCTCGTAGACCGCCTCGACGCACCAGAAGCAGCCGCCGCCCAGCGTGATGGTTTGGATGGAAGTGGTGTTCATGACATCTCCTTGGACAGCCCAGATGACTGCGCCCGCGCAGTTTGCAAGGCAGGAGCGCTCTGTCGCGTGGCCGCCCCCAACCTGACAACGATGCCAGCGTGACCGGGCAAGCGTGAACGATTCACGCCTGTGAGCGCTGACTCGTCGGCACAATCCAGCCGCCACGCTGGCGCCTGCGCCGGTCCCTTGTCCTTTTTTGCACCCGGAACCAGCGCATGAACAGCCTGCTGACCCTGCTCGGCATCGAATCCTGGAAGCCCATCCTGAGCGCGCTCGTGCTGCCGCCGGTGCCGCTGCTGCTGCTGGTGCTGATCGGCGCGCGCTTGATCCTGCCGCGCCGCGGCCTCGGCTGGCTGGTGATCCTGCTGGCCACGCTGGGCTTGTGGTTCAGCGCCTGCAGCGGCACCGCGCAGTTCCTGAACCAGGTGGCGCTGAAGGTGCCGCCGGCGCTGACCCGCGAGCAGGTCGCCGAGCTGAAGGCTGCGGCGCAGGCCCGGCAGCCGATCGCGATCGTCGTGCTCGGCGGCGGGCAGGAGGCGCTGGCGCCGGAATATGGCGTGGCCAACCTCAATTCGTTCTCGCTGGAACGGCTGCGCTACGGCGTGTGGCTCGGCCGCGAGACCGGCCTGCCGGTCGCCTTCAGCGGCGGCCTGGGCTGGGCCCAGCCCGACGGCCAGCCGGAGGCGCAGACCGCGGCGCGCATCGCGGCGCAGGATTTCGCTCACCCGCTGAAGTGGGTCGAGGACCAATCGAAGGACACCCGCGAGAACGCCGCCCGCAGCGTCGCACTGCTGAAGCCGGCCGGCATCACCCAGATCGTGCTGGTGACGCACGGCTGGCACATGCCGCGCTCGGTGGCGATGTTCGAAGACGCGGCACGCGGCACCATGAAGATCCAGCCGGCGCCGATGGGCCTGGCCACCCGCGTCGACACGAAATCGCTCGAATGGGTGCCGACGGCGCGCGGCTTCACGAACGTGCGCAACGCGCTGCACGAGTTGCTGGGGTCGCTGATCCGCGCTTGAAGAAACAGCCGTCCGGAAATCGAAACCCCTCCCGACCTTGCGGTGGGAGGGGCGGGCAACTGACGTTGCCATTTCGGGGCTCCGGAGGAAGTGGGTCCAGGGCTCCTGGTGCGCAGGGACTGCGCCGGTGAGGATGCCTGCATGCAGGCCCATCAAACTTAGACGACGGTCGGACCCGATTCAAGGACGCGTTCGAGAAATCTGCGCCGAATTGGTAACCGCCGGCATCGAGGTCGGCGTCAGCGCGCCGCCATCACGCCGGCGACGATCTGCGCCACCTTCTGCTCGACCTCGGCGTCCATGCGGATGCTGCGCCCCCATTCGCGCGCGGTCTCGCCGGGCCACTTGTTGGTGGCGTCCAGCCCCATCTTGCCGCCCAGCCCGCTGACCGGCGACGCGAAATCGAGGTAGTCGATCGGCGTGTTCTCGACCAGCGTCGTGTCGCGCACCGGGTCCATGCGGGTCGTGATCGCCCAGATCACCTCCTGCCAGTTGCGGATGTCGACGTCGTCGTCGGTCACGACGATGAACTTCGTGTACATGAACTGGCGCAGGAAGCTCCAGATGCCGAACATCAGCCGCTTCGCATGACCGGGATAGCTCTTGCGGATACTGACGATCGCCATCCGGTAGCTGCAGCCTTCGGGCGGCAGGTAGAAGTCGACGATCTCCGGAAACTGCTTCTGGAGGATCGGGACGAACACCTCGTTCAACGCGACGCCCAGCACCGCCGGCTCGTCCGGCGGCTTGCCGGTGTAGGTGGAGTGGTAGATCGGGTCGCGCCGGCGCGTCAGGCGGTCGATGCGGAACACCGGGAACCAGTCCTGTTCGTTGTAATAGCCGGTGTGGTCGCCGAACGGCCCCTCCAGCGCATGCAGGTAGCCGCCGACTTCCTTCAGCGGCACGCCATGCTCGCTGGTGCCGGTGAACCCGGTCGGCACCACCGGGATGTGGCCTTCGAGCACGATCTCGGCACTGGCCGGCGCCTGCAGCATCCAGCCGGACTCGCCGACCGCGGTGTCGACCACTTCGGTGCGGCTGCCGCGCAACAGGCCGGCGAACTGGTACTCGGACAGGCTGTCGGGCACCGGCGTGACGGCACCGAGGATGGTCGCCGGATCGGCCCCGAGCGCCACCGCGATCGGGAACGGCCGGCCCGGGTTGGCGAGCGCGAAGTCGCGGAAGTCGAGCGCCCCGCCGCGGTGGGCGAGCCAACGCATGATGACCTCGTTGCGGCCGATCACCTGCTGGCGGTAGATGCCGAGGTTCTGGCGACGGCGGGCGGTCGGCGACGCTTGCGGGCCGCGCGTGATCACCAGCCCCCACGTGATCAGGGGGCCCGCATCCAGGGGCCAGCAGGTCTGCACCGGCAGCTCGCCGAGATCGACCTCGCTGCCTCGCAGGACCTCTTGCTGGCACGGCGCCGAGCGCACGGCGGACGGCTTCATGTCCCACAGCGCCTTCACCATCTGTAACAAGCGGCCGGCGTCTTTCAATCCCTTCGGCGGCTCCGGTTCCTTCAGGCTCGCCAGCACGCGACCCACGTCGCGCAGCTCGCTCACCTCGGTGGCGCCCATGCCCTGGGCCACGCGCCGAGGCGTTCCGAACAGATTCGTCAAGGCCGAAATTTTGTAACCGGCGGGGCGTTCGAACCACAGCGCCGGACCGCCGGCACGCAGCACGGAGTCGCTGATCGCTGTCATTTCGAGCCGCGCGGAGACTGGTTCGGCGATGCGTTTGAGCTCGCCCGCCCGTTCCAGCCCCGCGATGAAGTCCCTCAGGTCACGGTATTTCATGTGTTTTAGTTATGAAGACTGACATCCTTATCCTTGACTGGTTATGAATCAAGTTCCTAGAATTCGCGACACCCTGAGAACCGACCAGGGTAAACCCGCATTCCACAGGAGGTGGCTGCGGGGATCACGCTGCCGACGAGCAAACCGACGGAGCGGTTCCGGCGTCTCCCGGAGTCGATCTGCGGTCGATTATCACCGTCACCTCTCGCACCCTCGGACCTCCGTGCCGCGGTGGGTGGAGGCGTCAGACGGACTGAAAAGGAGTGACATGACGACAGCGCTTCAACAATGGATCGCGGGATTTCAGGACGCCCGCGACGCCGCCGCTCGGTCGAGCGCGGTCTTTCTGCGTGACGTGGGCCACGGCCTGCTGGAAGTGAGCCACAACGGCCTGGCCCTGCTGGGGCTGGTGATCGTCGCGATCGTGCTGTTCGTCGGTGGCCGCGCCGACCTGCGCCATGCCGCCGAGAGCCGCGCGCTCGACTGGCTGCGGGCGCGCCACGATGCCCGCGTCGAAGGCACCGCGCTGGCGCTGGCCGACCTGGGCGAGCCCGATGCCGTCAGCCGCGCAACCGCGGCCGATCCGCGCGACCTGACCAAGCAGCAGGCAGCCGTCGCGCTGTGGATCTCGCGGCGCTACCGCGTCGCGCCCGAGCCGGTCAGCCGGCTGGTGAAAGAAGCCTGGACCGTCGGCGGCAAGTCCGGGCTCGACCCCACGCTGATCCTCGCGATCATGGCCATCGAATCCAGCTTCAACCCGTTCGCGCAGAGTTCGGTCGGCGCCCAGGGGCTGATGCAGGTGATGACCCGTGTGCACGACGACAAGTACGAAGCCTTCGGCGGCAACCATGCGGCCTTCGACCCGGTGACGAACCTGCGGGTCGGCGCGCAGGTGCTGAAGGAATGCATCGCGCGCGCCGGCGGTGTCGAAGCCGGATTGCGTTTCTACGTCGGCGCCGCCAACCTGAACGACGATGGCGGCTACGCCGGCAAGGTGCTGGCCGAGCGCGAGCACCTGCGCATGGTGGCCGACGGCAAGTCGGTGCCGGTGTTCGCGCCGCTGGTCGTGCCGACGCCGGTCGCGCTGCCCGGCGCGCCGCTGCAGGCCGAGCCGGCCGTCATCGAGCCGACGCCGGTCTCGCTGGCCCCTCAAGGCGGCGCGCGTCAGGTGGCCTCGCTGCGCTGAGGCCGCAGGTTGCCGCGGTACACTCCGCGGGCTGCGCAACTGGCGATGGGGCACCGGGCGTCACGCTCGACCTGAAGGTCAACGTGAAGTCCGCGGGCCTGAGGTGGTGAACCACCGGGAAGCGCAGCCGGTTCCGGGTTTCCGGCACCGGTTCAGCCGTTCGCCTGGGCAGCCCTGTGGCCATGTGAGTCCGCCTCGCATGATCCGCCCCGGGGTCTTCTGTTGAAGAGGACTGCCAGCCATGTTCGACCGCACCCAATCCACCGTCGCCCAGGTGGACCCCGAGCTGTTCGCCGCGATCCAGAGCGAGAACCAGCGCCAGGAAGATCACATCGAGTTGATCGCCTCGGAAAACTACGCCTCGCCGGCCGTGATGGCGGCGCAGGGCAGCCAGCTGACCAACAAGTACGCCGAGGGCTATCCCGGCAAGCGCTACTACGGCGGCTGCGAGTACGTCGACATCGTCGAGCAGCTCGCGATCGACCGCGTGAAGCAGCTGTTCGGCGCCGCGCACGCCAACGTGCAGGCCAACTCCGGCTCGCAGGCCAACCAGGCGGTGTTCTTCGGCCTGCTGCAGCCCGGCGACACCATCATGGGCATGAGCCTGGCCGAAGGCGGCCACCTGACGCACGGCATGTCGCTGAACATGAGCGGCAAGTGGTTCAAGGTCGTCAGCTACGGCCTGAACGCGAAGGAAGAGATCGACTACGACGCGATGGAGCGGCTGGCGCACGAGCACAAGCCGAAGCTGATCATCGCAGGCGCATCGGCCTACAGCCTGCGCATCGACTTCGAGCGCTTCGCGAAGGTCGCGAAAGCGGTCGGCGCGATCTTCATGGTCGACATGGCGCACTACGCCGGGCTGATCGCTGCCGGCGTCTACCCGAACCCGGTGCCGCATGCCGACGTCGTCACCTCGACCACGCACAAGAGCCTGCGCGGCCCGCGCGGCGGCATCATCCTGATGAACGACGAGGCCATCGCGAAGAAGATCAACAGCGCGATCTTCCCCGGCATCCAGGGCGGCCCGCTGATGCACGTGATTGCCGGCAAGGCGGTGGCCTTCAAGGAAGCGCTGGCTCCCGAGTTCAAGACCTACCAGCAGCAAGTCGCGAAGAACGCCGTCGTGCTGGCCGAGACCTTGATCGAGCGCGGGCTGCGCATCGTCAGCGGCCGCACCGAAAGCCACGTGATGCTGGTCGACCTGCGCCCGAAGAACCTGACCGGCAAGGAAGCCGAGGCGCTGCTGGGCCGGGCCCACATGACCTGCAACAAGAACGGCATCCCGAACGATCCGCAGAAGCCGATGGTGACCAGCGGCATCCGCCTGGGCAGCCCGGCCTTCACGACCCGCGGCTTCAAGGAAGACCAGGCGCGCGCCACCGCCCACCTGATCGCCGATGTGCTCGACAAGCCGCACGACGAATCGGTCATCGAGGCGGTGAAGGCCAAGGTCGCCGCGCTGACGCGCGACTTCCCGGTGTACCGTTGATGACCTCCTGCTGCTGAGCCGTGCGCTGTCCTTTCTGCAGTCACGAGGAAACGCAGGTCGTCGAGACGCGCGAGTCCGATGAAGGCGACGTGGTGCGCAGGCGCCGCCGTTGCCAGAGTTGCGACAAGCGCTTCACGACCTACGAACGCGCCGAGATCGCGCTGCCGTCGGTCGTCAAGAAGGACGGCACGCGCGCCGATTTCGACGCGTCGAAGATCCGCGCGTCGATGACGCTGGCGCTGCGCAAGCGGCCGGTCAGCGTCGAGCAGATCGACGCGGCGATGGAGCGCATCCAGGACAAGCTGCTCAACAGCGGCGCCAAGGAAGTGCCGTCGACGCGGCTCGGCGAACTGGTGATGCGCGAGCTCAAGCGCATCGACAAGGTCGCCTATGTGCGCTTCGCATCGGTCTACCGCAGCTTCGAAGACGTCGACGAGTTCAGGCAGCTGATCAGGGATATCTGAACCGGTACACAGCAACTGAAATCTCGCGAAACCCTCCAAAACCCCCTCACGTACCGGTACGTCCGAGGGTGATTTGAGCCGCCTCTCCCCCCATCGGGGGAGTGGCTGATGGCGCGGCACTTCCTAAAGTCCGCGTCCATTCATCAGGGGGATCGGTCATGTTCCAGCATGCGAGGCCGCAGACGGCCGGGGGTTTCACGCTCATCGAGTTGATGGCCTGCGTCGCGGTGTGCGCCGTGCTCGCGCTGGCCGCAGTCCCCAGCTTGCGGCGCTGGATGGAAGCGCGGCGGCTCGACGGCGCGGCCCACGAACTCGCGGCCGATCTGCGGCTCGCCCGCAGTGAAGCCATCAACCGCAACCAGAGTGTGCGGATCGGCTTTCGTGGCGCCACCCCGGCATCAACGACACCGTCGAACTGTTACGTCGTCTATGTCGGAGCGATCGATGCGTGCCGCTGCACACCGCAAGGGCCGGCAGACTGCGATGGCGACGGGCAAGCCCTCCGCAGCGTCGCACTGCAGCCGCAGGACCGCCTCAGCCTGCAGGCGAATGTCGCGACGATCAGCTTCGATGCGCAGCACGGCACCAGCACGCCGGCCGCGACGCTGCGGCTGGCCGGTGCCTCGGGGCTCGCGATCCAGCATGTGGTGAACGTGCTGGGCCGCGTGCGCAGCTGCTCGCCGCTCGGCACCATGTCCGGCTACCGCGCCTGCTGAGGTCCGGCGATGAGCTCGGTTCACCACCTGCCGCGGCACGAGTGCGGCTTCACGCTCGTCGAGTTGATGACGGGCATCGCGGTCGGCTTGGCGGTCGTCGTGCTGGCGCTCGGGCTGCTGGGTTTCCAGCTGCACGACACCCGCCGGCAACTGGCCGACCTTCGACTGACGCACGATCTCCAGGCGATCGCCGAGCTGATCTCGCGCGACCTCGCCCGTGCCGGCCACGGCCTGCCGGCCGGCGCAGCGCCGGCGGCCAGTGCGCCCGACCCGGCCATCGCGCTGTCGCCGGATGACAGCAGCCTGAGCGTGGACTACGCACTCACCGCCGAGCCGGGCGCAGTGGCCAGCCGCTTCGGCTACCGGTTGCGCCAGGGCGTGGTCGAGATGGCGTTTGGCGACGGCAGCTGGCAGGCGCTCAGCGATGCGTCGTCGATGCGCGTGACACGGCTGGAGTTCATTCCCGACCGCCGGTCGCTCGCACTGCAGGACTTCTGCAGCCGCCGCTGCGATGCCGCGGCCACCACCGGTGCCGCGACCTGCCCCTACCAGTTGCAGCGCCGCGTGCGGATCCGGCTGGAGGCGCAGGCGGTCCCCGGCAGCACCGCCGACGGCGGCGTGCTGCGCGAGGCCGACATCGACGCGCGCGTGCGCAACGACGCGTTGGTCGGCGGGTGCCCGGCATGAGCGCGCCGCGCCGCGCCAAGGGCGAATGCCGGCGTGCGCAGCACGAAGGTACGCCAGTGAACGCGCTTTGCCCGCCGACCAGACCATCGCACCAGCGCGGCATCACGACGCTCGCCGTGGTGCTGGCGGTCGCGACGGCGCTGGCCCTCACCGCGGCCTATGCCTCACGGGTGGCCTGGCTCGAGCTGCAAGCGTCTGGCAACCGCGTGCGTGCGGCGCAGTCTGCCGAAGCGGCGGAATCCGGCCTCGCCTGGGCCCTGGCGCGGCTCAACGACGACCGCCCGGTCGACGACGCCTGCAAACCGGCGCCCAGCGGGTCGACCTTCCGCGAGCGCTACCAGGGTGCGGCCGCGATGCCGAGCTGTGCCCTCGGCGACGGCGCCTGGACCTGCCGGTGTCCGCTGCCCGGCGCCTCCGTCTCGACCTCGGAGCCCGCACCGGTCCGCCAAGCTTTCGCGCTGCGCCTGGGTGGCGCCGCGTCGGGCGTCGCCATGATCGAGTCGACCGGCTGCAGCGGCGCGATCGCGGCCTGCCTGCGGCCACGAGAAGCGGGCGTTCCAGGCGGAATGCACGTCGCGCGGGCCTGGGTCGACGTGGCCCGCCTCCCCGCGATCGACGTGCAGCCGGTCGCGGCCATCACGGTGCGCGGCACGCTGCGGCTGCGCGACGGAGCGACCGCGGTCCACCACGGCATCGCGAGCGGCGGGCTCACGTTGCACAGCGGCACCGACGTCGACCCCGGCGACGCCACGCTGATCGGCCCGCCCGGGGCGCCTGCGCGGTCGACCATCGTCGGCGACGATGCCGCGCTGGCCTCGCTCGATGCCGAGCAGTTCTTCGCGAGCACGTTCCGGATGAACCGAGCCGCGTGGCGGGCCCAGCCGGCGGCACGGCCCCTCTCCTGTGCGTCGCCGTGCGACCAGGCGCTCGCGCAGCAGCTGTCGGCCCCGGGCGCCCCATCGCTCGTCTGGCTCGACGGCGGCCTGCACCTCGACAGTGCCACCGAACTCGGCTCCGCCGAGCGACCGGTGCTGCTGGTCGTCGACGGCGCAGTGCACCTGCGCGCCCCGGTGCGGATCCACGGCGTGCTGTACCTGCGCTCGGCCGAGTGGCGCGACGACGGCGGTGCCGAGATCCATGGCGCGCTGTTGGCCGAGAACGACCTGCTGCTCACCGGCCCGAGCCGGATAGAGCACGACGCCAACGTCGTCGAGCGCCTGCGCCTGTGCTGCGGCACCTTTGCCCGCATGCCCGGCAGCTGGCGGGACTTCTGATGCGTGCCCCCCGCATCACGCGACCCGCCCGTCGGGCGGACACCGGCGCCGCGCTGCTCGAAGCGCTGGTCGCGATGCTGATCGTGTCGCTGCTGTCGGCATCGCTGCTCACCGAGCTGCAGGCACTGCGCCAGGCGCGCACCGCGGCACGACAGCGGCTCGATGCCCTGCAGCTGGCCCGGCGGGCCTTCGATCGCCTGCGCGATCCGGCCGCGTCGTCGCCGGCCGGAACGGCGCCACCGCCGTTCACGCTCGTCGCCACGGAGGCGGGCGACGCGTTGGCGCTGCGCGACGTCAACGTCGCCGTCGACTGGCGCGGCAGCGCGGGCGATGCACGCCGCCTGCAGCTTGGCACGCGCATGCCGGGCCCGTCGCCGGTGTACGACGCGGTGCTCGGCCTGGCCCCGCAGGACATCGCGATCGCCCGGCCGCACGCCCGCGCCGTCGGCATCCCGTTCGAAGCCGTTTCGATCGCTCCGGGCCGCAGCCGCTGGCAGCCCGGCGAGCCGGGCGCGACGGCCTGGGTGTTCGACGACGGCGATGGCCGCCTCGTCTCGCGCTGCACCAACACCGCAGGCGCCTGCGACGCCGCCGCCGGCAGCGTGCTGAGCGGCCACCTGCGCTTCTCGGCGAGCGCGCCGCCGGACCCGTCGACGCCAGGCGACGCGTTGCTGCCGCTGCGCATCGTGCTGACGCTGGACGGCACGCCCCCGCGCACCGTCGGCTGCGCGACCCAGGCCGTCGTCGACGCCGACGCGCGCTTCGTGCGCTACGGCTGCGCGGTCACCGACCCGCCGGCGGCCGGCTGGTCCGGCCGCGTCGAGATCGAACCCGTCGGCTGGACGGTGGGCACGCGCACCGACCAACGGCGCGTGTGCCGCTACAGCGCCGACCTCGACGGCAGCGGCGCGGTCGACCGCAACGACGAGCACCCCGCACGCTACACCGCGGTGCAGGGCGCGCTGTCCCAGCAGAACTACCTGCTGGTCCGCGGCGACCAGCCCTGCCCGGAGAGCGGCGCCGCGGGGACGCACAATGACGCATTGCAGCGCACCGTGCAACACCAGCCCTGACCCGCCCGATGTCCGCCTCCGAGCCCACCGCCTCGCCGTTCCCATCGAATGCTTCGGCATTCACGCCCGCCGACCACGCCGCGATGCGCGAGGCGCTCGCACTGGCCGCGCAGGCCGTCGGGCTGACCGAGCCGAACCCGCGCGTCGGCTGCGTGATCGTCGACACCCACGGCCAGGTCATCGGCCGCGGCCACACGCAGCAGGCCGGCGGGCCGCATGCCGAGGTGATGGCGCTGCGCGATGCGGCCGCCCGCGGCCACGCAACCCGGGGCGCGACCGCGTACGTCACGCTGGAGCCGTGCTCGCACCACGGCCGCACGCCGCCCTGCTGCGACGCGCTGCTGGCGGCCGGCATCGGCCGCGTCGTCTCCGCCGTCACCGACCCCAACCCGCTGGTGGCCGGCCAGGGCCTGGCGCGGCTGCGGGCGCAGGGCGTTCAGGTGGAAGCCGGCCTGCTCGGCGATGCGGCACGCGAGCTGAACATCGGCTTCTTCTCGCGCATGGTGCGTGGGCGGCCGTGGGTGCGCCTGAAGGCCGCGACCTCGCTCGACGGCCGCACCGCGCTGGACAACGGCGTCAGCCAATGGATCACCGGCGAAGCCGCGCGCACCGATGGCCACGCCTGGCGCAAGCGGGCCGGCGCGGTGCTGACTGGCGTCGGCACCGTGATCGACGACAACCCGCGGCTCGACGTGCGGCTGGTCGAGACCGCGAAGCAACCGTTGCGCGTGGTGATCGATTCGCGGCTCGACATGCCGCCCACCGCCCGCATCCTCGACGCGCCCGGCCAGGTGCTGGTGTATGCCGCGGCGCCCGAGGCGGCCCGCATCGACGCGCTGGCGGCCGCCGGGGCCGAGGTGATCCTGCGGCCCGGTCCGGCGGGCAAGGTCGACCTGCCCGCCGTGCTGGTCGACCTGGCGCAGCGCGGCATCAACGAGCTGCATGTGGAGGCCGGCCACAAGCTGAACGGCTCGTTCGTGCGCGAGGGCCTGGTCGACGAATACCTGGTGTACCTCGCGCCGAAGCTGCTCGGCGCCGGCCGCGCGCTGGCCGCCTTCGGCCCGCTGGAGCGGCTTGACGACGCCGCCGCGCTGCGCTTCCATGCGGTCGACCGCATCGGCGACGACCTGCGGGTGATCGCCCGCCCGCCGGCGCGGGAAAGCTTCTGACTGCGAGAATCCGATCCATGTTCACCGGCATCATCTCCGGCCTCGGCCGCATCGACTCCGTCCGCCCGCTGGGCGCCGACGCCTCCCACGGCCTGCAACTGACGCTGCAGGCTCCCGACCACTACCTCGACGACGTGCAGCTCGGCGACAGCATCTCGCTGAATGGCGCCTGCATGACGGTCACCACCTTCGACGCTGCCGCGAGCCGCTTCACGATCGACATCTCGGCCGAAAGCCTGGACAAGACCGCCGGCCTGTCGCAACCCGGCCCGGTCAACCTCGAAAAGGCGCTGCGGGCGCACGACCGGCTGGGCGGCCACCTGGTCAGCGGGCATGTCGACGGCATCGGCCGCGTGACGCATTTCGCGCCGGTCGGCGAATCGTGGGAGCTGCGGGTGCTGGCCTCGGCCCACATCGGCCGCTTCCTCGCCTACAAGGGCTCGGTCGCGGTCAACGGCGTCAGCCTGACGGTGAACCGCGTCGACGACCGGGCCGACGGTTGCGAGTTCAGCATCAACCTGATCCCGCACACGATCGAGAACACGACATTGGGCACGCTGGCGGCCGGCTCGGCGGTCAACCTCGAGATCGACCTGATCGCCCGCTACGTCGAGCGCATGCTGGGGAAATAGAGCCCCCACGTCGCTCCGCTCCTGCCCATCGAGAGGGCGCCTCCCCTCGGCCCGGCAAAGCCGGATCCTGGGGAGTTGCTTGACTTCACCCGCCTACAATCCGTGGATGCCGATCTCCCCTGTTCCTGAACTGATCGCCGAGCTCGCCGCCGGCCGCATGGTCATCCTCGTCGACGAGGAAGACCGCGAAAACGAAGGCGACCTGGTGCTCGCGGCCGACCATGTGACGCCCGAGGCGATCAACTTCATGGCGCGCTTCGGCCGCGGCCTGATCTGCCTGACCCTGCCGCGCGAGCGCTGCGAACGGCTGCAGCTGCCGCCGATGGCCACGCGCAACGGCACCCGGCACGGCACAGCGTTCACCGTGTCGATCGAAGCCGCCACCGGCGTCTCGACCGGCATCTCGGCGGCCGACCGCGCCCGCACCGTGCAGGCCGCCGTCGCCCGCGACGCCCAAGCGGCCGACCTGGTGCAGCCCGGCCACATCTTCCCGCTGCAGGCGCAGGACGGCGGCGTGCTGATGCGCGCCGGCCACACCGAAGCCGGC
Organism: Rhizobacter sp. SG703; assembly: GCF_012275445.1. Classification (GTDB taxonomy): domain Bacteria; phylum Pseudomonadota; class Gammaproteobacteria; order Burkholderiales; family Burkholderiaceae_C; genus Rhizobacter. The sequence goes on from NZ_JAAZQK010000012.1 coordinate 196,696, forward strand.
TGCGACCTGGCGGCGATGGCCGGCCTGAGCCCGACGTCGGTGATCTGCGAGATCATGAAGGACGACGGCACGATGGCGCGGCTGCCCGACCTGGAGGTCTTCGCGAAGGAACACGGCCTGAAGATCGGCACCATCGCCGACCTGATCGGCTACCGCAGCCGCAACGAAAGCCTGATCGAGCGCATCGGCCGCCGCGCTCTGACCACTGCGCAGGGCGAGTTCGACTGCACCGCATTCCGCGACCGCACCGGCGGACTGCACCTGGCGCTGAGCCACGGCAGCATCGGCACCGCCGACGAAGTGCTGGTGCGCGTGCACGAACCGCTGTCGGTGATGGACCTGCTCGACACCGGCGCCTGCAGCCATTCGTGGCCGCTGCACAAGGCGCTCGCGACGCTGCAGGCCGCCGAGCGCGGCGTCGCGGTGCTGCTGAACTGCGGCGACGACGTGCAATCGATGCTGTCGCACTGGCAGGAAACACCCGCGGCCCCGGCGCGCGCGCGCGCCCAGATGGACCTGCGCACCTACGGCATCGGCGCCCAGATCCTGCGCGAGCTGGGCGTCACGAAGATGAAGCTGCTGGGCAGCCCGCGCCGCATGCCGAGCATGACCGGCTACGGCCTCGAGGTCACCGGCTTCGTTGCCCCCGAACACTGAACGACACCGACTGGATTGACATGCAAGCAGCAGACAAGGGCCAGGCGGCCGACCTGGACGGCACCGACCTGCGCATCGGCATCGTGCAGGCCCGCTTCAACGACAAGCTGACGCAGGCGCTGGCCGACGCCTGCATCGCCGAGCTTGGCGTGCTGGGCGTCGCCGCCAAGCACATCAAGCACGTGACGGTGCCGGGGGCGCTCGAGGTGCCGCTGGCACTCAACGCGATGGGCGCGAGCGACCGCTACGACGCGCTGGTCGCGCTCGGCTGCATCATCCGCGGCGAGACCTACCACTTCGAGCTCGTGTCCAACGAGAGCGGCGCCGGCGTCACGCGCATTGCGCTCGACCACGAGATCCCGATCGCCAATGCCATCCTGACCGTCGAGGACGAAGCCCAGGCCTGGGCCCGCGTCGAAGAGAAAGGCCGCGACGCCGCGCGCGTCGCCGTCGAGATGGCCAACCTGCTGGAAGACCTGTCGTGAGCGAGAACGATCCGAAGACCCCCGCGGCCGCACCGGTGCCCGGCAAGCCCGCCGGCAAAGGTGGCGCCAAGGGCGGCAAGCCGCAGCCCAAGTCGTCGCGCCGCCGTTCGCGCGAAGCCGCGCTGCAAGGCCTGTACGAGTGGCTGCTGTCCGGCGCCGACGTCGGCGTGGTCGATGCCCACATGCGCGAGCAGGAGGGCTTCGACAAGGCCGATGCGGCGCACTTCGACGCACTGCTGCACGGCTGCATCGCCGAGGCCGCCGACATCGATGCGGTGCTGGCCCGCCACGTCGACCGCAAGACCACCGACCTGTCGCCGATCGAGCACGGCGTGCTGATGATCGGCGCCTACGAGCTGAAGCACTGCATCGACATCCCGTACAAGGTCGCGATCAACGAAGCGGTCGAGCTGGCCAAGAGCTTCGGCGGCACCGACGGCCACAAGTACGTGAACGGCGTGCTCGACAAGGCGGCGCTCGACCTGCGGCCGGTCGAGGTCGCAGCCTTCCGGGCCCAGCGCCGCTGACGCGGCGCCGAAGCGACGATCGCGCGATGAAGCTCGCCACCCGCCTCGACCACATCGAACCGTTCTACGTGATGGAGTGTGCGAAGGCGGCGGTCGAGCTGTCGCGCACCGCGGCCTGCGACCCGGCTCAGGGTGGCCGGCCGATGATCTTCCTGAACATCGGTGAGCCCGATTTCACCGCGCCGCCGCTGGTGCAGCAGGCCGCGCGCGACTGCCTCGAACGCGGCAGCACGCAGTACACGCAGGCCACCGGGCTGCCGGCGCTGCGCGAGCGGCTGAGCCGCTGGTATGCCGAGCGCTTCCTGGTCGACATCGCGCCCGAGCGCATCGTGATCACCGCCGGCGCGTCGGCCGCGCTGCAACTCGCCTGCCTGGCGCTGGTCGAGCGCGGCGACGAGGTGCTGATGCCCGACCCCAGCTACCCGTGCAACCGCCATTTCGTCGCGGCCGCCGACGGTGTCGCCCGCCTGCTGCCGGCCTCGCCCGAGCACCGCTTCCAGCCCGACGCGGCCACCGTGCAAGCGGCCTGGACGAGCGCCACCCGAGGCGTGCTGCTCGCATCGCCGTCGAACCCGACCGGCACCTCGATCGCATTCGACGAGATGGGCCGCATCGTGCAGGCGGTGCGCGAGCGCGGCGGCTTCACGATGGTCGACGAGATCTACCTCGGGCTGAGCTTCGACGATGCGTTCGGCCGCACCGCGCTGGCGCATGGCGACGACGTGATCTCGGTCAACAGCTTTTCGAAATACTTCAGCATGACCGGCTGGCGGCTCGGCTGGCTGGTGCTGCCGCCGGAACTCGTCGCGCCGGTCGAGCGGCTGGCGCAGAACCTCTACATCTGCCCGTCGTCGATTGCGCAGCAGGCCGCGCTGGCCTGCTTCGAGCCGGCGTCGATCGCCGAATTCGAACGCCGCCGCGGCGAGTTCCGCGCGCGCCGCGACTTCCTGGTGCCGGCGCTCGAGGCGATGGGCCTGCGCGTGCCGGTGCTGCCCGATGGTGCGTTCTATGCCTGGGCCGATTGCTCGGCGCATGCCGACAGCAGCTGGGACTTCTGCTTCCGGCTGATGCGCGAGGCGCAGGTGGCGATCACGCCGGGCCGCGATTTCGGGCCCCATGCAGCCGCTCGCTACATCCGGCTGTCGTATGCGAGTTCGATGGAGCACCTGCACGACGCGGTGCAACGGCTGCAAAAACTGCTGTCGGCGCCCCAGCCGAAATCGCTGTCGCTTGCGGTGTCGATTCAGCGTTGAACCCCCTGCACCATCCTGTCGACTTTCGCAAGCGCATGTTACGAATGCACGGAACGCGGGGTTTTTTACTGCCAGGGTCCGATGCGCTTGCACTAAGCTGCGGTGGTGGTGGACCCACGTGCCATGAACCCAACCCGCCTCATGCCCGGCCCTGTTCCTGATCCTTCCCCCGACCTTGCCAGCTCGACGCCCGGTGCGCCGAAGTGGGGCGACACCGACCTCGGGCTGCCGGCGCAACCGTCGGCCACGTTCGCGACCAACCCGCCGATGGGTGGTGCCGACCAGATGCCGACCATCGGCCACATCGGCCGCTACGCGCTCAAGTACCGCATCGGCGAAGGCGGCCTCGGCGTGGTGTATGCGGCGCACGACCCGCTGCTGTCGCGCCTGATCGCGATCAAGACCCTGAACCTCGAGATCTCGGCCGAGCAGCGCGATTCGTTCAATGCGCTGTTCCTGAACGAAGCGCGCGCCGCCGGCGGCCTGAGCCACCCGCACATCGTCACGGTGTTCGATGCCGGCGCCAGCGAGCAGGGCGCCTACATCGCGATGGAACTGCTGAAGGGCCGCGACCTGCGTCAGCTGCGCCTCGAAGGCTGGCGGCCGACGCCGCACCAGGCCGCGCTGATCGTGCGCCGCGTCGCCGACGCCCTCGCCTACGCCCATTCGAAGGGCGTCGTGCACCGCGACATCAAGCCGGCCAACATCTTCATGGTCGGGCGCACGCAGCCGCGCGTGCTCGACTTCGGCATCGCCCGCATCGCGCACCAGCACGATTCGAACGGCGAAGACATCGTCGGCGGCTCGCCGTACTACATGTCGCCCGAGCAGGTGCGCCAGGAGCCGGTCGACCGGCGCTGCGACGTGTTCTCGCTCGGCGTCGTGCTCTACGAACTGCTGGCCGACGTGCGGCCGTTCCGCGGCAGCTCGCTGGCCGAGATCACCCGCGCCGTCGCCGAGTACAACCCGCCGACCGCGCACCAGGTCGACGCCAACGTGCCGAAGGCCTTGTCCGAGATCGCCGCGCGGGCGATGGAGAAGAACCCCGACGACCGCTACCGCTCGGCCCGCGCGCTGTCGCGCGAACTGCGCCACTGGCTCGAAGAACATCCGCAGGACGGCGACGGCGCCGACGACGCCGGCTCGCAGCCTGCCGGGCGCCACCGCCTGGCCTGGGGCCTGGTCGTGGCGGCCGGCATCGGCATCGCCGCCGCCGCGTGGTGGACGCTGATGTCGCCGCGCTCGGGCGAACTGACGGCCTCGGCACCGCCGGCCGCTTCGGCGGTGGTCGTCGCCGTGGCGCCGGCGCTGGTGCCGGCGTCGGCCGCAGCGTCCGAACCGGTGGCCACGGCCGCCTCGCAGCCGGCGCCCGGCGCCAGCACGCCCGAGTCCCCGGCCTCCGGCGTCCCGGCCACGCCGTCGGCCGGCGCCTCGGCTCCGCTGGTCGTCGCCGCAGCCGCGCTGCCGGTGGCCGCCGCCACGACGCCCGAACCGGTGCTGGCCGCCGCCTCCGGTGCCGACACCAGCCGCAAGCCGCTGCCGCCGAAGGAAACGCTGAAGGAACGTCGCGCCCGGGAGGCCCGTGAACGGGCTGCCGCGGCCGCGCCGGTCGTCGTCGCCACCGGCGTCGTGCGCCTGGCGATCAGCCCGTGGGGTCAGGTCGAGGTCGACGGCAAGTCGGTCGGCACCGCACCGCCGCTGAACGAACTGACGCTGGCCGAAGGCCGCCATGTGGTGACCATTCGCAACGACGACTTTCCGCCTTACAGTTCGACGGTCAATGTCGTGCCGGGCCAGCCGGTCAACCTCAAATACCGATTCGGATCATGAGACTGCTTCCTGTTGCCACGCTGGTTCCCGCCCTCGCCGGCGTGCTGTTGGCGGCCGGCTGCGCGCAGATGGCGCCGCCGCCGGTCGGCCTGCTCGACGTGACCTCGCGGCCCGCCGAGCGCGCGTTGCAGGGCGGCATCCGCGCCTATGAAGACGGCCAGTACCCCGAGGCCGAGAAGCAGCTGAACCTTGCGTTGACCACCGGCCTGGTGTCGCCGCGCGACCGCGCCGCCGCCCACAAGCAGCTGGCGTTCATCTACTGCACCAGCAACCGCACCAGCGACTGCGAAGCGGCCTTCCGCGCCGCGCGCCAGGCGGACCCGGCCTTCGCGCTGAACAAGTCGGAACAAGGCCACCCCGTCTGGGGGCCGGTCTACAAGCGCGTGCAGCCATAATCGGCGCCGCACCGCGCGCGTTTGCTCGCGGGCAGCCCCTTGTGGCTTGCCGTTCGCGCCCATGACGTTCACCGACGCCCCCGCCTTCATCCACCTGCTGCGCATCTACTGGGAAGACACCGACGCCGGCGGCGTGGTGTTCTACGCCAACTACCTGAAGTTCTTCGAGCGTGCCCGCACCGAATGGCTGCGTTCGCTCGGCTTCCAGCAGGAGCGCATGCGTGCCGAAGGCGGCGCGATGTTCGTCGTCGCCGACACCCGTGTGCGCTACCTGAGCCCGGCCCGGCTCGACGACCAGATCGAGGTCAGCGTGCGTGTGGTCGAATCGGGGCGTGCCAGCCTCCGGCTCGTGCAGGAAGCCCGCCGCGGCGGACAGACCCTGGCCGAGGGCGAGATCCGCATCGGTTGCGTGGACACCGGAACCTTCAAGCCGCGCCGCATTCCCAACGACATCCTCGACGCCATCGCATGAACCAAGACTTTTCCATCATCAGCCTCGTCCTGCATGCCAGCTTCGTGGTCCAGCTCGTGATGGCCGGGCTGCTGCTCGTGTCGCTCGGCAGCTGGACGGTGATCTTCGGCAAGCTGTTCGGCCTGCGCCGGGTGCGCACGATGAACGACGACTTCGAGCGCGAGTTCTGGGCCGGCAAGAACCTGAACGACCTGTTCAACGCCGCATCGCAGAAGGCGCACAGCGCGCCGCTGGAGCGCATCTTCGCGTCGGGCATGCGCGAGTTCATGAAGCTGCGCGAGCGCCGCGTGGTCGACGGCGGTGCGCTGCTCGACGGGTCGCGCCGCGCGATGCGGGCGAGCTTCCAGCGCGAGCTCGACGCGGTCGAGTCCAACCTGTCCTTCCTCGCATCGGTCGGCTCGGTCTCGCCGTACGTCGGGCTGTTCGGCACGGTGTGGGGGATCATGCACGCCTTCGTCGGGCTGTCGAACCTGCAGCAGGTGACGCTCGCGACCGTCGCGCCCGGCATCGCCGAAGCGCTGGTCGCCACCGCGATCGGCCTGTTCGCGGCGATCCCGGCGGTCATCGCCTACAACCGCTTCGCGCGCGACATCGACCGCATCGCGATCCAGCTGGAGACCTTCATCGAGGAGTTCTCCAACATCCTGCAGCGCAACGCGACGCAGCCGATGCCCGCGGGTCCCACCGGGGCCGCCGGTCCGGCCGGGGTGCGCTGAGATGCCCGCCGTCGCCGGCCGCGGCACGCGCCGCCGCACGATCTCCGAGATGAACATGGTGCCGTTCATCGACGTGATGCTGGTGCTGCTGATCATCTTCATGGTCAGCGCACCGTTGATCACCACCGGCGTGGTCGACCTGCCGACCGTCGGCAAGAGCAAGCAGCAGCCCGAGCACGTGATCGAGGTCGTGGTCGGCAAGGACGAGAGCCTGAAGCTGCGCGTCGACGGCAAGGAGCCGTCGCCGTTGAAGCTCTCCGCGCTGGCTGCCACCGTCAAGGAGGCGCAGGGCGGCAACGCGCAGTCGCCGGTCGTGATCTCGGCCGACCGCCAGGTCAAGTACGAAGCGGTGGTGCGCGTGATGGACACGCTGCAGCGCGCCGGCGTGCTGCGCGTCGGGCTGTCGGTGAAGAACACCGGGACCTGACGCACCGATGAGCACCGGCACCCTGCTGCATTTCCGCGAGCGCGACCCGCTGCGGCCCGACACCGAAGACAGCGTCGGTGCCGGCTTCGCATTCGCGGCCGGCGCGCACGTGCTGCTGATCACCGCGCTGGCCTTCGGCGTCAACTGGCAGTCGAGCGAACCGGTGGCGGCCTCGGCCGAGCTGTGGTCGGCGGTGCCGCAGGTGGCTGCGCCGCGCGCGGTCGAGCCGCCCCCCGCGCCGCCGCCGCCGGCGCCGAAACCCGCGCCCGAGCCGAAGGTCGAAACCCCGCCGCCGCCCCCTGCCCCCGCGCCCGATCCGCAGATCGCGATCGAGAAGGAAAAAGCGAAGAAGAAGGAGCTGAAGGCCCAGCAGGACAAGGAAGCGGAGGAGAAGAAGGTCGAGGAGAAGAAGGCCCAGGACGCGAAGCGCCTGGCCGACAAGGCCGAGGCCGACCGCAAGAAGAAGGAACTGGAACGGCAGACTGCGCAGACCGAAGACCAGCGCAAGAAGCAGCTGGAGCGCATCCTCGGCCAGGCCGGCGCCACCGGTGCGGCGACCAGCACCGGCACTGCCGCGCACGATGCGGCGCCGACCGCGAGCTACCGCGGCAAGATCGTCAGCGCGATCCGGCCGAACATCCTGCTGATCACGACCATCGACGGCAATCCGCAGGTCGAGGTCGAGGTGCGCACCGGACCCGACGGCACCATCCTCAGCAAGCGCGTCACGAAGCCCAGCGCCAGCAAGGAATGGGACGAGACGGTGCTGCGCGCGATCGACAGGACCAACCGGTTGCCGCCCGACGAGAACGGCCGCGTGCCGTCACCGATGACCCTCGTTTTCCGGCCGCTCGACTTCTGAGGCCGCCACCAGCGACGCCGCCGGCAGCTGCTGCGGCGCGCCTGCCCGGCGGCGGTCGTGCCGGCGCAGCAGCCATGCGACGAAGCGGCCCTCGAACGACCACGCGCCCCAGCTGACCAGCGCATCGCCGTCGCCGCAGTCGACCCAGCGCAGCGCCGGCCCGCCGGTCTTCGCGGTGACCAGCGCGCCACCGGCGACGAAGCGGCGCAGGTTGGTCGCGAGCGTCGCGGGATCGTCGTCGCCGCGGAACACCTCGGGGTGCGATGCGCTCTGCAGCGTCGGGCCGACCGCCACCGCGCCGCCTTCGGGGTCGAGCTGCAGCCCGCTGGCGTCGACCCATGCCGGCGCGCGGCCCGGCAAGGCCAGCAGCGGGGCGTCGCAGACCAGCCGCATGCCGTCGCCGACCATCACCTGGCGCGCACCGATGGCCACGCCCTGCTCTTCGAACAAGGTGACGTTGCGGCGCTTCAGGATGCGGTGCATGCGGCCCTGGGCCGACGACGGGAAGTCGGGCAGCGGCGGGCCGCCATGCGTGACCAGCGCGACGCGGGCTCGCTTGCCGAGGCGGCGCTGAACCGCGAGCGACAGTTCGACGCCGGCAATGCCCGAGCCGATCACCACCACGCTCAGCGTGCGCTGCTGCGCGAGCGCGAGCAGCGCCTCCCACAGGCGCACGAACTGCTCGGTGGGCTGCATGAAAAGGGCATGTTCGCCCGCGCCGGAGATCGCGTCGCGGTCCATCGCCGGTGCGGTGTCCAGGCTCAGCGCGTCGTACTCGATGACCTGCCCGCCGACCAGCACGATGCGGCGGCCGGCGGCGTCGAGCGATGCCACCTCGCCTTCCACCAGCGTCGCCCGCGCCTGCTGCGCGAGCGGCGCCAGCGGCGTCACGCTGTCATCGAGGCTGCGGCGGCCGGCGATCCAGCCGGGCAGCGCCGCCTGCGACATCGGGCGCAGCGACGGCGCCACCAGCGTGACCTGCGTCGCGGGCAACGCCTGCGCCGCGAACTCGCGCAACACCTGGAGGTGGGCGGGCCCGGCGCCCAGCAGAACGAGATGCTTCATCGAAGGGAGGGCAAGCGATGCGGGGTGCAATCCCGCATTGTGCCCCGCCCGCTGTCCGCGGCCGTCAGTGCGCCGCCAACCCCTGCCGACCGCCCCAGCGCGCACTGATCAACCGGTCGAGCGACAGCAGCCCTGGCCCCCACAGCGCGAGCCCGATCAGCAGGCTGCCCCAGAACTGGTGCTGCTGCAGCGCGGCCGGTGCAATCTCGGCCAGGCTCAGCACCGCGACGACGTTCATCACCGACAGCCCGAGCGCCGCGAAGCGCCCGGCCAGCCCGAGCGCCAGCAGCACCGGCAGCACCAGCTCGCCGCCGGTGCCCATCACCGCGGCCAGCCCGGGCGGCAGCAAGGGCACGTGGTATTCGTCGCTGAAGAGGGCCAGCGTGGTGTCCCAGTCGCGGATCTTCGTCAGGCCGGACAGGAAGAAGGCGTGTGCGACGTACAGGCGCGCCGCCAGCTGCGCGACCGGCTGCAGCGCTTCGAGCACCGCGACGAAGCGGCGCCACAGGGTCGGCACGAGGGTCAGGTTCATGGGGGTCTCTTTCGGTTCGATGCGCATTGGTCGGCGGAATGCGGCGTTTCTTTCGCCGATTCAACGGCGACGGGCGGCGGCCAGCCATCCGTGCTGCACGGCCTGCAGCAGCCATGGTTCGAACGCAAACCCTCCCCCGGCGCGGTCCGATGCCTCCGACAGCGGCCGCCCGTCGAGCAGCGCCTGCGTCCAGCGCGCATCGGCCTCGCCGACCGCCTGCACGCGCGCGCGCCAGCCATCGCGCCACACCAGCGCGTGCTCGCCGCGCCCTTCGGCCAGCGCTGCACGGGCCGCATCGAGGCGAGCGGCCGCGTCGTCGCCAGGGCGATGCGCCAGCCACAGGCTCGCCACCGGCCAGGCGCTGGAGAGCAAGGCCACCGCCGGGACGAGCACCAGCGACAACGCGGCCGGATCGACCTCGGCCAGCAAGGCCAGGCTCGCGGTGTCGCAAACCCCATCGGCCGCCTGTTCGCAGCGCGCCACCAGGCCATCGAGCCGCGCGCAATCGGCCAGGTACGGCACATCGGCGAGCTGCTCGCTCGCTTCGATGAACGCCGGCAGCTTGTCGCCGAACTCGGCCAGGTCGCCACGTTGCGGCGGCTGCGCATGCCAGAAGGCCCGCGACAACGCGGCGAACGACGCCTCGCCCAGCAAGGCCTGCACGGTCGGACAACGCTGCGCCAGCGCGCGCTCCGCCGACGCGCCGCCGTTCGCCTGGTACGCCTGCCAGCCGCGCAGCAGCCGGGCGCCCTGCTCGCCGACCGCGCCGGCCAGCGACGCGCCATCGTCGCGCGCCCACAGGCTGCGCAACAAGGCCTGCTGGCGGTCCAGTTCGTTCATCGGACGCTCGCCTCGGCGATCACGCGGCCGGCCTGCGCCGCTTCGTCGAGCAGCACGGCCAGCGGCGGCACGTCGGTGTCCCATTCGACCAGCGTCGGTCGTGGTCCCAGCCTGCGGATGGCATGCGCGAACACCTGCCACACCGGCGCGTGCACGCGGCTGCCGTGGTCGTCGATCACGATGTCGGGCAGTGCGAGGTAACCGGCCAGGTGGATCTCGCCGACGCTCGCCGCGTCGATCGCATCGATCCAGTCGCAGGCCTCGCGCACCGCGTCGCGGTCGCCGTCCCCATCACCGTCACCGCGGCCGTCGCGCGCCCGGTTCAGGCCGTTCACCACCAGGTTGTTGACGTCCAGCAGCAGGCCGCAGCCGGTGCGGCGCGTCAACTGGCTGAAGAACTCGGTTTCGCCCATCTCGCGGTCGCGCCACGCCAGGTAGGCCGACAGGTTCTCGACCAGGATCGGCCGGCGCAGACGCTCCTGCACCTGCGTCACGTTGCGCACCATCACGTCGAGCGCCTCGTGCGTGAACGCGAGCGGCAGCAGGTCGTTGGCGTGCAGCACGGCGGGACCGTTCGCCGCGGCGGGAGCACGCGCGAAGCTCGCGTGGTCGGACACCCTCACCGGGTCGATGCGCTCGACCAGCCGGGCCAGCCGGTCCAGGTGCCACGGGTCGAGCCCGCAGGCCGAGCCGAGCGACAGCCCGACGCCATGCAGGCTCACGTCCCAGTGCGAGCGCGCCTCGTGCAGCACCGCGACCGCGGCGCCGCCATCGGCGAAGAAATTCTCGGAATGCACCTCGACGAAGCCGAGCGCCGGCGCCGCCTGCGGGCGCTCGAGCAGCTCGGCGTAGTGAGGCTGGCGCAGGCCGATGCCGACCCACGGGTCGGCGAGCGGCCTCGCGGCGACGCTCAACGCGCGCTCACTTCTTCTTGGCTTCGTCGGCGGTCTTGCCGCCCATGCTCTTGCAGGTGCCCTTGGCGACGTACTTCCATTCGTCGGCGCCCGCGTCGACCTTCGACTGGCCGGCGCACGAATGCGAACCCGACAGGTTGGCGCAGTCGTTCTGGCCGGCCTTCGCGATGCCGAAGCACTTTTCCTTCGCCTTCTCGTCGGCGGCGTTGGCCTGGCCCATCAGGCCCAGGGCCAGCAGGGAAGCGAGGGCGGAAGAAGCGATCAGGCGGTTGTTCATGGGGTTCTCCTTGCGGTGGTTCAGGGATGGGGTCGCCATCGATGAAAAGATGAAACGACCCGCCTGAGTCGAACTCGGGCGGGTCCCCTTACATCCACCGACATCATGCCCGCGTCGGAGGGCATTTCGTCACGGAGTTACCGGGTGGTGGTTTCCCAGCCGCCGCCCAGCGAGCGGATCAGCCCGACCGTCGTCGTGGCCCAGGTGCCACGCAGCTTCACCGCCTGGCGCTCGATGGTCAGCAGGTCGCGTTGCGCTTCGAGCAGCTGCAGGTAGCTGTCCTCGCCGGCACGGTAGCGCTTGTCGGCGAGTTCGGCCGCGCGGCGTGCCGAGGCCACCGCCTCGTCGGTGAAGCTCACCTGCTCGCGCACCGCGCGCAGGCCGGACAGGTTGTCCTCGACGTCGGCAAAGGCCAGCAGCACCGACTGGCGGTAGTCGGCCACCGCGCCTTCGAGCTGCGCTTCGGCTCGCCTGACCGCGGCCTTGTTGCGCCCGCCGTCGATGATCGGCAGCGAGAACACCAGGCTGGTCAGCCAAGACTGGGCGTTGGTCTTGAACAGCTCGCTGAGCTCGGTCGATGCATAGCCGCCGTTGGCCGTCAGCGCGAGCGCCGGGAACAGCGCCGACTTCGCGACGCCGACCCGCGCCGTCGCCGCCGCCATGCTGCGCTGCGCGGCCGTCACGTCGGGCCGGCGCTCCAGCAATGCCGACGGCAGGCCGGGCGGCACCACCGGCACGCTGGCGTCCATCGCGAGCGGCTGGTTCTCGAAGCTGAAGCCGGCCGGCGCCTGGCCGAGCAGCAGCGCGAGCGAATGCTCGATCCGCGCCCGGCTGCCGCGCAGCGCGACCACTTCGGCCTGCAGCGTCGACAGTTCGGTGCGCGAGCGCGCCACGTCGAGCTCGGCCACGTCGCCGGCCTGGAATCGCTTGCCGATCAGGCGCACGTTCTCGGTGCGCAGCGCGAGCGTCGCATCGAGCTGGGCCGCTTCGGCATCGAGTGCCCGCAGCGCGAAATACGTCTGCGCCACGTCGGCCTGCAACGCGAGCAGCACCGAGCGGTAGCTGGCCTCGACCTGCTCGGCATCGGCCTTCGCGGCGTTGACGCCGTTGCCGACCCGCTGGAACAGGTCGACCTCGTAGCTCGCGCCCAGCCCGGCGGTGTAGACGGTGGCCGGCGACACCGGCGTGCCGGCCGGCACGCCGGCCTGCGCCGGCGCCGAACGGCTGCGCGTCGCGCCGGCGTTCAGGCCGAGCTGCGGCCAGCGGTCGGCCTCGGCGCTGCCGAGCGCGGCACGGGCCGCCTTGACGCGGGCAGCGGCCGACGCGAGCGTCGGGTTCGCCTTCGCGGCCTGCTCCTCGAGCGCATCCAGCTTCGCATCGCCGAAGGTCGCCCACCAGGCGCCGCGCTGCTGAGCCTCGGACGGCGCCGCCGCCTTCCAGCTGCCTTCGACGGCCGTCATTTCCTTGTAGGCCGACGGCACGCCCACATCGGGCTGCGGCACCGTCGGGGCCAGCGAGCAACCCGCCAGCACCAGCGCCGTGAACAGCGCGGAAGTCTTGAACAAAGTGTGTGTCATGGTCTTGTCGTCGCTCAGTGCGTCGCGTCGTGTGCCAGCGGCGCAGCGGCAGCGCCGGAGCGCCTTTCGATCGCCACCGCGAGCTTGCGCAGCAGCACGTAGAACAACGGGGTCAGGAACAGGCCGAACAGCGTCACGCCCAGCATGCCGGCGAACACCGCGACGCCCATCGCATGGCGCATCTCGGAACCGGCGCCCGACGAGAACACCAGCGGCAGCACGCCCATGATGAACGCGATCGACGTCATCAGGATCGGGCGCAGGCGCAGGTGGCAGGCTTCGAGCGCCGCTTCGACGATGCCCTTGCCCTGGTGCTCCAGGTCACGGGCGAACTCGACGATCAGGATCGCGTTCTTCGACGCCAGCCCCACCAGCACGAACAACGCGATCTGCGTGAAGATGTTGTTGTCGCCCTTGGTCAGGTAGACGCCCAGCAGCGCGCACAGGATCGACGCCGGCACGATCAGGATCACCGCCAGCGGCAGCGTCCAGCTTTCGTACTGCGCGGCCAGCACCAGGAACACCAGCAGCACGCACAGCGGGAACACGATCACCAGCGTGTTGCCGGCCAGGATCTCCTGATACGTCAGGTCGGTCCATTCGAAGTTGATGCCGCGCGGCAGCGTCTCGGCCGCCAGCTTGGCCATGATGTCCTGCGCCTGCCCCGACGACACGCCCGGCGCTGCACCGCCGTTGAAGTCGGCCGCCATGTACGAGTTGTAGCGCTCGACGCGGTCCGGCCCGTAGGTGTTGCTGACGTTGACCAGGCTGCCCAGCGGCACCATCTCGTTCGCTGCATTGCGCACCTTGAACTGCCCGATCGCCGCGGCGTCGGAGCGGAACGGTGCGTCGGCCTGCGCGATCACCTGGTACGTGCGGCCGAACTTGTTGAAGTCGTTGATGTAGAGCGAACCGAGGTTGATCTGCATCGTGTCGAAGATGTCCGACAGCGGCACGCCCAACTGCTTGGCCTTGGTGCGGTCGACGTCGGCCTTCAGCTGCGGCACGTTGATCTGGTAGCCCGAGAACACGCCCGCCAGCTGTGGCGTCTGCCATGCCTTCATCTGCAGCGCCTGCACCGCCTGGTACAGCGCATCGGGGCCGAGGTTGGCGCGGTCTTCGACGTACAGCTTGAAGCCGCCGATGGTGCCGAGGCCGTTCACCGGCGGCGGCGGGAACACCATGATGAAGGCGTCCTGGATCGCGCCCAGGCGCTTGTTCACTTCGGCCGCGATCGCGCCGCTGGACAGGTTGGCGGTCTTGCGCTTGTCGAAATCGTCGAGCGTGTAGAACACGATGCCGGAGTTCGGCGCGTTCATGAAGCCGTGGATCGACAGGCCCGGGAAGGCCACCGAGCTCTTGACGCCCGGCACCGACTGGGCGATCTCCGACATGCGGCGGATCACGCTTTCGGTGCGGTCGAGCGAGGCCGCATCAGGCAGCTGGGCGAAGCCGACCAGGTACTGCTTGTCCTGCGCCGGAACGAACCCCGACGGCACGATGCGGAACATGAACACCGCGCCGACGATCAGCAGCACGTAGACGACCAGCGTCGCGCCCTTGTGCGCCAGCACGCGCTTGACGCCGCCGGTGTAGCCGTGCGACGAGCGGTCGAAGAATCGGTTGAACACGCGGAAGAAGCCGCCGAAAGCCCAGTCCATCGCACGCGCCAGCCGGTCTTTCGGGGCACCGTGCGGCTTCAGCAGCACGGCGGCCAGCGCCGGCGACAGCGTCAGCGAGTTGAAGGCCGAGATCACGGTCGAGATCGCGATGGTCAGCGCGAACTGGCGGTAGAACTGGCCGGTCAGCCCGGAGACGAACGCGATCGGCACGAACACCGCGCACAGCACCAGCGCGATCGCGATGATGGGCCCGGAGACCTCCTTCATCGCCTGGATGGTCGCTTCGCGCGGATTCAAGCCGTTGGCGATGTTGCGCTCGACGTTCTCGACCACCACGATCGCATCGTCGACCACGATGCCGATGGCCAGCACCAGCCCGAACAGCGACAGCGTGTTGATCGAGAAGCCGAAGCCCAGCAGCACCGCCATCGTGCCGATCACCGACACCGGCACGGCCAGCAGCGGGATCAGCGACGCGCGCCAGGTCTGCAGGAACACGATCACCACCAGCACCACCAGCGCGATCGCCTCGAGCAGCGTGTGGATCACCGCCTCGATCGAGTCGCGCACGAACTGCGTCGGGTCGTAGACGATGGCGTATTCGAGGTCCTGCGGGAAGTCCTTCTTCAGGTCTTCCATCAGCGCGCGCACGTCGGTCGAGATCTGCAGCGCGTTCGACTGCGGCGCCTCGAACAGGCCGAGCGCGACCGCCGGCTTGTTGTTCAGCAGCGAGCGCAGCGAGTAGGTGGACGCACCCAGCTCGAGGCGGGCCACGTCGCGCAGGCGGATCACGCCGCCGCTGGCGGTGAGGCTGCCGGTCTTGATGATGATGTCGCCGAATTCCTCTTCGGTGCTCAGGCGGCCCTGCGTGTTGACCGACAGCTGGAACGGCGCGTCTTTCGCGGGCGAAGCGCCGACCACGCCGGCGGCCACCTGCACGTTCTGCTCGCGGATCGCGGCCACCACGTCGGGCGCGGTCAGGCCGCGCGCGGCGATCTTCTGCGGGTCGAGCCAGACGCGCATCGAATAGTCGCCGGCACCGAACACCTGCACCTGGCCCATGCCGGCCACACGGGCCAGCCGGTCCTTGATGTTGAGCACCGCGTAGTTGCGCAGGTAGACCTCGTCGTAGCGCGAGTTCGGCGAGAGCAAGTGCACCACCATCGTGATGTTGGGCGAGCTCTTGACCGTGGTCACGCCGATCTGCCGCACTTCCTCGGGCAGCCGCGCCAGGGCACGCTGCACGCGGTTCTGCACCTGCGTCTCGGCCTGCTCGACGTTGGTGCCGACCTTGAAGGTGACGGTCAGGTTCATGCCGCCGTCGCCGGTGGCCTGCGAGGCCATGTACAGCATGTTCTCGGTGCCGTTGATGGCCTCTTCAAGAGGCGCGGCGACGGTCTGCGCGATCACGGTCGGGTTGGCACCCGGGAAGCGCGTGCTGACGACGACCGACGGCGGCACGACCTCGGGGTATTCCGAGATCGGCAGCCGGAAGATCGCGATCAACCCGGCCAGGAACAACAGGATGGACAACACGGCCGCGAAGATCGGCCTGTCCACGAAGAATTTTGAAAATCGCATGGGGTCTTTCGATGTTCTTTCTGGCAGGCCGCTTATTGGCGAGCCGGTGCGCTGGCCGCATCGGCCGACATCGCGACGACTTCAGGCGCGACCGGCGCACCAGGGCGCACGCGCTGCAGGCCGTTGACGACGATGCGCTCGCCCGGCTTCAGCCCGGCACGCGCGACGCGCAGCCCGTCGACCAGCGGACCGAGTTGCACGACGCGGTACTCGGCCTTGTTCTCGGCGTTGACGACGTAGACGTACTTGCGGTTCTGGTCGGTGCCGATCGCGGTGTCGTTGATCAGCAGCGCGGCCGGGGCGCCGATGTCGGCACCGACCTGCACGCGGGCGAACAGCCCCGGGATCAGCGCGCCGTCCTTGTTCTCGAGCACCGCGCGCATGCGCACCGTGCCGGAGGCGGGATCGACACGGTTGTCGATGAAGTCGAGCCGGCCTTCGTGCGGGAAGCCGCTTTCGTTGGTCAGCCCGGTGCGCACCTTGACGCCCTTGCCACCTTCGCGGGCGGCGCCGCCGATGCTCAGGAAGGTGGATTCATCGCCGTCGAAGCTCACGTAGACCGGGTTGATCGAGACCAGCGAGGTCAGCACGACGCTGCTGTCGACCAGGTTGCCGACCGTGACCTCGGCCTTGCCGATGCGGCCGGCGAACGGTGCACGGACCACCGCGTATTCGAGGTTCAGCCGGGCCACCGCGAGCGCGGCCTGGTCGGCCTGCGCACCGGCTTCGAGCTGGCGGGCGCTGGCGGCGCGTTCGTCGAAATCGCGCTGCGCGATCGCGTTGTCGGCCATCAGCTTCTTCGAGCGCTCGAGCTCGGTGCGGCCGAGGTCGGCCTTGGCCTTCGAACTGGCGACCGCCGCTTCGAGGCGGGCCACTTCAGCCTGGTACGTGCGTGGATCGATCTGGAACAGCACGTCGCCCTTCTTGACCAGCGCGCCGGGCTTGAACTGCACCGCGTCGATCGTGCCGGGCACGCGAGCGCGGATCTGCGCCGATTCGATGGCCTCGATGCGGCCGGAGAAATCCTGCTGCTCGACGACGTTGCGCGACACGACGACGGCGACGCTCACCGGCGGGGCCGGCGGCGGGCCGCCGGCCGTGGCGGCCATCGCTTCACCGCCGCGCGAGCAGCCGGCCAGGGACAGCAGGGCAGCCGACACGAGCGTCAGCGCCATGGTCGACAACATCAGGGGGGTGGGTCGGAGGTTCATTGGGGGGTCATCCTGGAAAAAGCAGAGACGAATAGTCGACAGTCACCGGAATAACCCGATGCTGCGTTGCACCATGGAATGTATTAGTCTGTGAATCAGTTATAAAGTAGCGTTTCGCGGATTGACTGTTCAGGATTCAAGACAATGGACACCATCAAAGCCATGCAAGCCTTCGTCGGCGTCGTCAACACCGGTGGCTTCACCAGTGCGGCGGAGCTGCTGAACATGCCGAAAGCCACGCTGTCGGCCAGCGTCGCCGAACTGGAGGGCCACCTGAAGGTGCGCCTGCTGCACCGGACGACGCGCAAGGTGTCGGTCACCGCGGACGGTGCCGCCTATTACGAGCGCTGCGTGCGCATCCTCGAAGACCTTCGCGACGCCGAGGAGTCGTTCTCGTCCAGCCAGGCCTCGCCGCGCGGCAAGCTGCGGGTGGACGTGAGCACCGCGGTGGCGAGCCGGCTGCTGATCCCGCTGCTGCCGTCGTTCTTCGAGCGCTACCCCGACATCGAGCTGGAGCTGGGCTGCAGCGACCGGCCGCTGAACATGCTGAGCGAAGGCATCGACTGCGCGCTGCGGGTCGGCGAGGTGTCGGACCCGTCGGTGGTGGTGCGCCGCGTCGGCACGATGAACCTGGTGACCTGCGCGACCCCCGGTTACCTGGCGCGCCACGGCCGCCCGCAGCACCCGCTCGACCTGAAGAAGCACACCTGCCTGAACTATTTCTCGCTGCGCACCGGCCAGGTGTTCGACTGGGAGTTCGTGCGCAACGGCGAGCGGCTGCTGCTGCCGGTGGACAGCCCGCTGACACTGAACGATTCCAACGCCTACGTCGACGCCTGCCTGGCGGGCCTGGGCATCGGCCGGCTGCCGACCTACATGTTCCGCCAGTACCCGAGCTGCGGCGTGCTGGAGCTGCTGATGTGCGACTGGCTGTCGGACGAGATCCCGTTCCACGTGGTGTACCCGTCGAACCGCCACCTGTCGTCGAAGGTGCGGGTGTTCGTCGACTGGGTGGCCGAGATCCTGGAGCACCACACCGGCATGAAGATGTGCCACGAGGCGCGTGCCGAGCGCGAGAAGAGCGCCATCAAGCTGCCCAACAAGACGATGCAGCTGATCGAAGCGCACGCGCACTGAACATCGCGCACCGGGCGCTTCGAGAACTGCGCCCCACCTGAACGCGGGAGCGTGATCCGGGGATTCAAGCGAAGGGCGCCGCGGCCGAAGATCCGGCCATGCAGCTTCCGTATGCCCTCACCCGTGCCGGCTGGCCTGCCGCCGCGCTGACCGCGTTCGCCGCGGTCGCCGGCGACCGGCTGATCGACACGCAGCAGCGCAAGTGGATTTTCCGGCCGCAGAAGCGCAACCGCTGGTCGCAGGCTCGGGCGTTGCGCCGGCTGACCGACATGCACGAGGTGTGGATCGGTTTCGACTCCGCGCTCACCGGCCAGGCGGTGCGGCTGCACGGGCTGTGGCATCCGCATGCCGATGCGCAGGCGCCGCTGATGCTGTACCTGCACGGTGCGCAGCACGAGGTGAGCTGCAGCGCCGAACGCCTGCGCAGGCTGCAGCGCATGGGCTTCTCGGTGCTGGCGGTCGACTACCGCGGCTTCGGCAAGAGCGGCGGCGAGCTGCCGTCGGAAGCCAGTGCCTACGAAGACGCCCACGCCGCGTGGCGATGGCTCGCCGCCCGGCAGCCGGGCGCTGCGCGCTACATCTTCGGCCACTCGCTGGGCGGTGCGATCGCGATCCACCTGGCGTCCGAGGTCGACGATGCGGCCGGGTTGATCATCGAGAGCAGTTTCACGTCGCTCCTCGACGTGGTCGCGAGCTTCAGCCGCGGCTGGTCGGCGGTGCGCCGCTTCATCACGCAGCGCTTCGACGCGGCCCAGAAGATCGGCGCGGTGCGTGCCCCGGTGCTGGTGGTGCATGGCGACGACGACCGGCTGATCCCGCATGCGCTCGGCCGTGCGCTGTACGACGCGGCGGTGTCGGCCAAGCGCTTCGTGCTGGTGCCGGGCGGCTCGCACCACGACACGCATGCGGTCGGCGAGGCGCCCTTGCGGCAGGCCTTGAGCGAGCTGTTCGGGCTGCCGGCCTGAACTCGGGGCCGGCCCCGCATGTTCCAATCGGGGATTCCCGATCTGGAACCACCATGGCCACGCTGAAACTGAAGAAAGCCGCGGGCAAAGCCGCCCCCGACAAGCCGGCGCGTGCGCCGCTGCGCGGTGCCGGGTCCGGCGTGAAGAAGCGGCCGACGCTGGCGCAGGCCCAGGCCGATCGCGCCGAGCGCGAGGCGCGCTACCAGGAGCAGCTGCGACAGCGTTTCGGCGACCAGCCACCGGCCGAGTTCACGCGCCGCGGCGAACCGCCGCCGATGTCGCGTGGCAAGCCGCCCGGTCGCCCGACCGGCGACAACAAGCCGCGCCCCACCGGCCCGGTCGCGACGCGACGCGACGAAGCCCAGATGCAGCGCCCGCGCCGCGACCCGCTGCCGCCGGCGCGCCGCGCTGAACCCGGCGCGCAGCGGGGCGGCCCCAACACCGCGTTCGGCCGCCCGTCGCAGCCCGCCGGGCCGTTCGGGCCGCGCGACACCTCCTCGCGCAACCCGAACCCTCGCAACCCGCCCCCCCGCAATGCCGGTCCGCGCGACGCGGGGCACCGCGACGCTCCCCCGCGCAACACCGCCTTCGGCAACAGCCGCCCTGCCCCGCAGCGCCGCGCCGAGCGCTTCGAGCGCGACGACGACGAGCCGGTCTACCACGCCGAGCAGCCCGGCAGCCTGCGCCTGTCCAAGCGCATGAGCGAACTCGGCATCGCATCGCGCCGCGAGGCCGACGAATGGATCCCGAAGGGCTGGGTGCGCGTCGACGGCGAGGTCGTCAAGGAGCTCGGGTCTCGCGTGATGCCCGGCCAGCGCATCACCGTCGATGCCCAGGCTCGCCACCAGCAGGCGCAGCGCGTCACGGTGCTGATCAACAAGCCGGTCGGCTACGTGAGCGGCCAGGCCGAAGACGGCTACGAACCCGCCTACGTGCTGGTGAAGCCCGAGAACCAATGGCACGACGACAACTCCGGCGTGCGCTTCCTGCACACCCATCTGCGCGGCCTCGCGCCGGCCGGGCGGCTCGACATCGACTCGGTCGGCCTGCTGGTGCTGACGCAGGACGGCCGCGTCGCGAAGCAGCTGATCGGCGAGAACAGCGAGATCGAGAAGGAATACCTGGTGCGCGTGCAGCGGGCCGACGGCACGCCGCTGCCCGACAGCGAGCTCGCGCTGCTGAGACACGGCCTCGAGCTCGACGGCGAGCCGCTGCGCGAGGCCCAGGTCGAGTGGGTCAACGAGGACCAGCTGCGCTTCGTGCTGCGCGAGGGAAAGAAGCGCCAGATCCGCCGCATGTGCGAGGCGGTCGGATTGGAGGTGCTGGGGCTGAAGCGCGTGCGCATCGGCCGCGTGATGCTCGGCGACCTGCCGACCGGGCAGTGGCGCTACCTGCGGCCGGACGAGGCGTTCTGAACCCGCTGCCGTACACCGAGCTGGCGGCGCCGCCCGGGCTGCGGCTGTGGTGGCTGCGGCTGGACGAGATGCCCGATGCCGCAGCGCTCGCCACGCTGTCGGCCGACGAGATCGCGCGCGGCAAGCGCTTCGCGTTCGAAGGCCTTCGGCGCCGGCACCTGGCGTCGCATGTCGCGCTGCGGGCGATCCTGGCGCAGCAGACCGGGCTGCCGGCCGCGGCGCTGGTGTTCGGCGCCGGACCGTTCGGCAAGCCCTTTTTGCAGGCGCCGGCGGTGTGCGTCTTCAACATGAGCCACAGCGACGACGTCGCGGTGATCGCGGTGGCGCCGGACGCGCCGGCGGGCACCGAGATCGGCGTCGACGTGGAAGTGCTGCGCCCGATGCGCGACGCAATCGCGCTGGCCGGGCGCAATTTCACCGCGGCCGAGCAGCGCGAGTTGCTGGCCACGCCGCCGGAGCTGCGCGACCTGGCCTTCATGCGCGGCTGGACGCGCAAGGAGGCCTGCCTGAAGGCGATCGGCAGCGGGCTGTCGATCCCGCCGGATGCGGTGGATGCAGGGCTCTTGCCGGAACAGGCAGAGGTGCACGTCGCGCACGGCGGCGCGCATCACCGGCTGCAGCTGCATTCGCTGCCCGAGCACGCCGACACCGCACTGGCCATTGCCGTCGGCAACGGCGGCCCGCTCAGCGCCCCGCCCGCCTGAACGTCAGGTTGATCCGCGAGCACCCAGTGGCCGGGTGCTCGCCGTCGGCCAGCGGCATCACCCCATGGAAGGCCAGCCGCGCGGCGCCGCCCCACACGACCACGTCGCCATGCGCAAGCCGCAGCCGCTTCACCGGCTGCTGCCGCTGCGTGCCTCCGAACAGGAAGACCGCCGGCAGGCCGAGCGACACCGAGACGATCGGCGCGCCGTAGTCCGCTTCGTCGCGGTCCTGGTGCAGCGACAAGCGCGTGCCCGGCACGTACAGGTTGATCAGGTTGGCGTCCGGCTCGAAGCCGTCGTAGCCGGCGCACGCGGCCGCATGCACCGCCAGCTCGCGGAAGCTGCGCGGCATCGCCGGCCACGGCGCGCCGCTCAGCGGATCGCTCGCCTGGTAACGGTAGCCGCGCCGGTCGGACACCCAGCCGAGCGGCCCGGTGTTGGTCATCGCGACCGACATGCGCTTGCCACCCGGCGTCACCAGGTGCCTCCATGGCGCGGCCGCCAGCACCGGCTGCAGGTCGGCCAGCAGCTGGGAAGCCCGCGGCAGCGCGAGCCGGCGCAGCAGCACCGCGCCGTCGGCGATCGGCTCCTGCGACGGCGGGCCGTCGTCGATCGGATCGAACAGGTCTCCCGTCACTGCAAGCCGGTCACGGTGTCCGCTGGAAGCCGGCGTCCGGCATGAACCAGCCGTCGCTGACCGCCTTCACGTCCAGCGTCTTCACCTCGGAGGTGTAGCGCAGCAGCGGGCCGCCGGCACTGCCGCCAGCCGCCTTGCCGTCGCCGAGCAGCCCGCCCAGCAGGCTGCCGACACTCGGCGCCGAGGTGTTGCCGCGCGCGGCCGACGCATCGTCGCCGCAGGCCGTGCCGTCGGCCGTCCACGCGAGCGTCATCGCCATCGGGTAGCCACGCACCTTCTTCAACTCGTTGCCCCAGGCGGCGGTCGTCTTCGCGTTGGCACCGCCCATCTGGCGCAGCAGCGCGCCCATCGAACCCATCACCTCCTTCGGCAGGTACTTGCCGAGCGGGTGCTCGCCACTGGCCGAAACCGCGGCCGCATGGCGCGCCTGGAAGGCCTGCGTGATCGCCTGCACTTCCTTCACCGCGCCGACCTCGGGCGTGGTCCACAGGTCGAGCTGCACCCGGTTGCTGTTGCGCCGGCCCTGCGGATCCTCCAGCTCCATCACCCAGTTGAGCTGGAAGCGCTCGCTGTTGAACGCGCCGATCGCCTTGCGCTCGCCGGTGGCCAGCACCTTCAGCTCGTTCTTCTTCAGCACCAGCGGGCACGAGGGCTCGGACGGCTTGTCGGGCTGCTCGGGTTGCTTCGGCCGGTCGGGCTGCGGCTGTGCCGGTCGCGGGCAGCCGGTCAGCGGGCATTCGGTGTAGGTCTTCTTCGACACGTTCTGCGTCCACACCAGCTTGCGGTCGAGCCTGGTGATGTCGGACGAGCGCGTCTCGCCGGCGAAGCTGCGCAACAACCGGTTGTCGAAGCTCAGCACGCTGTCATTGCGGCGCATGTCGGCGCGGGTCTCGGTCAGCTGCTGGCCGCGCATGACCGGCATGATCGCGCCGTCGATCGCATACGTGCTGTTCAGCACCGCGGTGCGCGCGGCCGGCGCGGCGGTGGGCACCTCGGGCAGCGTCGCCGGCACGGCGGGTGCGGCGGCCGGCGCTTCCGATCCCGCGGGCGCCGGGGCCGCGCCGCCACCGAACGGGTTCGGCACGTTGGCGCAGGCCGCGAGCGCCAGCGCGGCGGCGACCGGAACGAGGCGCGCAGCGCTGTGGGGCAGGTTCATCGGATCTCCAGGGCTGTGAACGCGGCATCGTAGCCTCGGACGAGCCGGACAGGCGCGCCTGCGGCCTGCTTTTCTGTCCGTCGGGGAGGGCAGCGCGGACTCAGGCGAAGCTGCGGCACTCGGCCATCGGCAGGCCGCCGGAAGGCGGGTTCTCTGCGGCCAGCCACGCATCGGCCACTTCGGTCGAGCGGTCGAGGAAGCGCTCGACCCAGACCATGAAGACCTCGATGTCGAGGCCCGTCACCGGCATGGCCGACATGCTGAGCATCTCGCCGGTGTAGGCGTTCCAGCCGACTTCAAAACGCGGATCTTCGCGCTGGGCGCGGGACACGCAATGCCAGTAGCCGTCGTGCGCCGGTGCGGCGACCAGCGACTGGCCGACCTGCGTGCCGATGCGGATGCATTCGCAGCGCGCGTCGAGGAACAGGTCGACCGTGAACCGGTCGTTGCAGACGAAGCGCGCCTGGTCGGCCACCACATCGAAAGGGGAGCTGCCGATGCGGCGGGCGAATTCGTCCAGGAGGATCTGCAAGGCGCTCACGTACCACTCGCGCTGTGAAGGCTTGCGTCAGTAACTGCGGCGGGCGTTCAGTTCCATGCGCTGATGCAAACGAGCAGCCGGGGTGGGGGTCACATGTCTGCCATCGGCGGGTGAACCGATGACGCGGAGGCGTTACTCAGCAAGCGGCCCGACCAGGGCTTCGACTCCATGGCCACCTGACCGGAAAAACCATGTCTCCTGTATCGAACTCCATCCGCACATCGCACCCCGGCGCGGCGATGCCTTCCGAACCCACCACCGTCAACGGGTACTTCGCCGGCTACAGCATCACCCCGCAAAGGGCGTCGGCCCAACGCTTCCTGGAGCATTTCTGCCCGACGATCGGCATCGCGAACGGCGGCGAGCCGCCGTCCGAGCCACCTCAGTGAGCCCCGCCCCCGCCGCCGGCCCCACCCTTCTTCGGCCGGGTCAGCCACACCAGCCCGATCAGCAGGATGAACAGCGCTGACGACAGGTAGAACAGGTCGGTCGCCGCCATCGTGTAGGCCTGCTGGTCGACCAGCCGGTTCACGGTGGCCAGCGCCTGGTCGGGGCTGTAGCCGGCCGCGCCGAGGTTCGACAGCGTCTGCACCGCGGTGCTGCTGTTGCCGTTCACGCTCTCGGCGATCTGCGCATGGTGCAGCACTGCGCGGTTCTCCCAGGCCGTCGTGAAGATCGACGTACCGACCGCGCCGGCGGTGATCCGCACGAAGTTGCTCAGTCCGGCCGCGGCCGCCATCTGCTGCGGCTGCAGGCCCGAGAAGATGATCGCCTGCAGCGGGATGAAGAAGAACGCCATCGCCGCGCCCTGCAGGATCGTCGGCACCAGGATGGTGTTGAAGTCGGCCTGGGTGTTGAAGTGCGAGCGCATCCACAGCACCAGCGCGAAGCCGAGGAAGGCCACCGTGCCCAGGCGCCGCGGATCGATCTTGCCGATGTTCTTGCCGACCCATGGCGACAGCAGGATCGCGAGGATGCCCACCGGCGCCAGTGCGATGCCGGCCCAGGTGGCGGTGTAGCCCATGTACTGCTGCAGCCACAGCGGCATCAGCACCACGTTGCCGAAGAACACCCCGTAGCCCACCGACAGCGCCACCGTGGCCAGCCAGAAGTTGCGGCGGGCGAACAGTCGCAGGTCGACGATCGGGTTCTTCTCGGTCAGCTCCCACGCGAGGAAGAACAGGAAGCCGACGACCGCGACGACGCCCAGCGTGATGATCTGGCCGGACTGGAACCAGTCGAGTTCCTTGCCCTTGTCGACCATCACCTGCAGCGCGCCGACCCACAGTACCAGCAGGCCCAGGCCGACGTAGTCGAGCGGCACCTTCTGCGGCAGCGCGTCGCGGGTGCGGTAGATCGACCAGGTGAACATCGCCGCGAGGATGCCGACCGGGATGTTGATGTAGAAGATCCACGGCCACGAGATGTTGTCGGTGATCCAGCCGCCCAGCAGCGGGCCGACCACCGGCGCGACCAGCACCGTCATTGCCCACATGGCCATCGCGGTGCCGGCCTTCGCGGCCGGGTAGCTCGCGAGCAGCAGCGTCTGCGACAGCGGGATCATCGGGCCGGCCACCAGGCCCTGCAGCACGCGGAACGCGATCAGCGTCTCGATGTTCGGCGCCAGGCCGCACAGCCACGACGAGAACACGAACAGCAGGATGCTGGCCATGAACAGCCGCACCGGACCGAAGCGGCGGGTGAACCAGCCGGTCAGCGGTACCGAGATCGCATTGGCGACGCCGAACGACGTGATGACCCAGGTGCCCTGGTTCGGGCTGACGCCCATGTCGCCGGCGATGGCCGGGATGGACACGTTGGCGATCGAGCTGTCGAGCACGTTCATGAACGTGGCGAGCGACAGCGCGATCGTGCCGAGGATCAGCTGGCTGCCGGTCAGCGGCGGATGGGCCACCGGACGCGGCGGCGCGACCGGGGCGGGCGCAGGTGCCGGCGCGTCGGCGCCGGACACCGCATCGACGGTGGTGGATGACATGGAAAAGGCTCCGCGGGTCTGTCTGCTGCTGGCGTCCGAGGCTTACTGCTTGACCGGCGTCAGCTTCACCGCGGCAGCAGCGACGGCCGACGACGCGACCGTCTCGCCGCCGCTGGCCGCGGCTGCGGCCGGCGCCGCCACCTCGCTGCGGCGCGCCACCTTGGTGTCGGCCTTCAGCGCATGGCCGAGGTTGCTGGCGATGATCTTGCGCACTTCGCCATCGGCCGCCTGGTTGACGAGGTCGAAGACCGCCGTCTGCGCGACGGCCGAGCTGCGCTGTGCATCAGCCAGCATCTTGCCGTCGGTGTTGCTGACGTCGACCTTCGCGTCCATCGACAGGCCCACGCGCAGCGGGTGCTCGGCGAGTTCCTTCGGGTCGAGCGCGACCCGCACCGGCACGCGCTGCACCACCTTGATCCAGTTGCCGGTGGCGTTCTGCGCCGGCAGCAGCGAGAACGCCGAGCCGGTGCCGGCCCCCAGGCCTTCGATCTTGCCGCGGTATTCGACCTTCTTGCCGTACACGTCGGCCTGCAGCGTGACCGGCTGGCCGATGCGCAGGTTCTTCAGCTGGCTTTCCTTGAAGTTGGCATCGACCCACAGCTGGTTCAGCGCGATAACCGACATCAGCGGCGCACCGGCCTGCACGCGCTGGCCGACCTGCACGCTGCGCTTGGCGACGTAGCCGTCGACCGGGGCCAGCAGGTCGGCGCGGCGCAGCGCCAGGTACGACTCGCGCACGCGGGCCGCGGCGCGCTGCACGTTCGGGTGCTCTTCGACCGAAGTGTTGTCGGTCAGCGCCTGGTTCGACGTCAGCTGCTCGCGCGCGGCCAGCGAGGCCGACTGCGCAGCGGCAACCGCGCTCTTCGACGCGGCGAGCTGCGCATTCGCGTGGTTGAACTCTTCCTTGCCGACGGCGCCGCTGGCAACCAGCGGTGCACGGCGGTTCACGTCATCCTGCGCGCGGACCAGGTCGGCCTGCGCACGGGCCAGGTCGGCCTCGCGCAGCGCGATCTGCGCCTTCAGCGTCGAGTTGTTCGCGAACAGCGTGCGCACCTCGCGCACCGTCTGCGCGAGCTGGGCTTCGGCCTGGTCGAGCGCGACCTGCGCATCGGCCTGGTCGAGCTTCACCAGCGGCTGACCGGCCTTCACGAAGTCGGTGTCGTCGGCGTTGATCGCGAGCACGGTGCCGCCGACCTGCGGCGTCAGCTGCACGACGTTGCCCTGCACGTAGGCGTTGTCGGTCGACTCGTAGTGGTTCAGCACCAGCGCGTAGTAGGCGCCGTAGGCCACGCCGACCAGCGCGACGGCGGCGGCGACGGCGGTCAGCGCCTTCTTGCGGGTCGGGTTGCCGGCGGGGGTGGCGGGAGCGGTGTTGTCTTGCGGGGAGGTCATGAAAGGTTCTCCGGAGGTCTTGCTGTGTTCGTATGGAAGCGTGTCGGGATCAGAGCGCGGCTTGCGTGCTGCGCACCGGCGCGGCCGCGGTGGCTGCGCTGGTGGCGACATACCCGCCGCCCAGCGAGCGGATCAGCGACACCTGCGTGTCCAGCGCGCGCGCCTTCAGGTCGGTGCCCAGGCGGCGCTGCGCCAGCACCGTCGATTCGGCGTTCAGCACCACCAGGTAGGTGCCGAGACCGGCCTTGTAGCGCTGCGTCGCGATGTCGTAGGCCGCTTCGGCCGACACCTGCGCACTGGCCTGTTCCTTCTGCTGGCGCTCGATCGACTGCAGCGAGCTGATCTGGTCGGCCACGTCGCGCACCGCATCGAGCACCGCGGCGTTGTAGCTTTCGATCGCGGCATCGAGGTCGGCCGACTTGCCGCGCAGGTTGGCGCGCAGCCGGCCGCCGTCGAAGATCGGCAGGCGGATCGCCGGGCCGATGCCGTACTGCTGGCTGTCGGACTTCAGCAGGTTGTCGAGGCCGATGCTGGAGAAGCCGGCGAAGCCGGTCAGGCTGACGTTGGGGTAGAACTGCGCGCGCGCCGACTTGACGTCGCTGGTCGCGGCTTCGACACGCCAGCGCGCGGCGCTGATGTCGGCACGTCGGCCCAGCAGGTCGGCCGGCACGTTGGCCGGCAGCGGCACCGCCTGCACCGGCTGCAGGCGCGGGCTCAGCGTGTCGAGCGCGTTCGGTGCCTGCGCCGTCAGCGCCGCCAGCGCATGGCGGGTCAGCGCGATCTGCTCGTCCAGTGCTTCGACCTGCTGGCGGGTCTCGGGCAACGCGCCCTCGCCCTGGCGCAACTCGACGGTGGTGTCGAGCCCGGCCTGCACGCGCTGGCGGATCAGCGACAGGATGTCGTCGCGCTGCTGCAGCGAACGGGTGGCGACGTCGCGCTGCTCGAGCAGGCGCGCCAGCTGCACGTAGTTGCGCGACACGTTGGCGGCCAGCAGCACGCGCGCGGCCTGCAGTTCGGCCTCTTGCGCCCGCTGGCTGCCGACAGCGGCGGCCAGTGCAGCGCGGTTGCGGCCGAAGAAATCGAACTCCCACGATGCCGCGGCCTGCAACGTGGCCGTGGTCTGCATCGTGCCGCCGATCGGAGGCGGCACCAGGCCGGTCTCGGTGAAGCGCTGGCGCGTCGCGTCGAACTGGCCGGTGACCTGCAGCCCATCGGCCGCGGCGACGTTGTCGATCGCCGCCTGGGCCCGCGTGATGCGGGCCTGCGCCACCCGCAGGTTCGGGCTGCCGGTCAGCGCCTTGTCGACGAGGCCGTTCAGCGAGCTGTCGCCGAACGATTGCCACCAGCTGGCGTTGACCGCGGCCTCGCTCGATCCGGAGGCGCCAGCGGCATCGGCCAGGCCGACCGCGGCCGGCTCGACCAGCTTCGCACTCGGCGCAATGCCGTTGGTGCTGGCGCAACCAGCCAAGGTCAGCACCAGCGTGGAGGCCAGCGCCACCACCAGCGCGGTCAGCGCCGGCAGCTCGCGGTGGTTGCGCAGGGTCTGCAGGGAAGGAATCGCGGACATGAGACCAGACTTTCTGTCAGATGATTGTTTCGGCTGTATTTGCTCAGGCAAGCATTGGGACGACATGGTCCACCTCGTTCAACTTTTCGTTTGTCTTGGGGGCTGGCGCGGCGGACCTCAGGTCTCGTCGCGCAATGCCTCTCCGTTGGCCAGCATGCGCTGCAGGTAAATCTTCAGCGCCTGCCATTCGGTCTTCGAGAAACCCGCCAGATGGGCGTTGAGCACCTCGGCCAGCACGGCAGGCACCTCGGCGATCGAGGCCTCGCCTTCCGGCGTCAGTTCGATCTGGACGACGCGGCGGTCTTCGGTGCTGCGCACCCGCTTGCACAGGCCCTTGCGTTCCAGCCGGTCCAGCAGGCGCGTGGTCGCGCCGGCATCGGACTGCAGCCAGCGCGCCAGCTCGGCGACCGTCGCCTTGCCCTGGCCCGAATGGAACACCTTGAACAGCGGGCCCCACTGCGCACTGGTCAGCCCGTGCGCGCCGAGCTTCAGGTCGACCTGGCTGCTGATCGACAGCATGATCCGCTTCATCAGGTAGCCCACGCTCTCCTCGGCGCAGTACGCGTCGCGGTTGTAGAAATCGGCGGGGACGGGGCTGCGGCTCATGGCGGTCGGATGGGAGTCCGTTGGCTATCTCGATGCCTGGACTTTATTTGCTTAGGCAGTCATTGTCAAGGCCGCCTTTGCCCTGGCCACGGTCGGCCGGTGTTGGGCTACAGTGCGTGGCGGTTTTTTGCCACACCTGCCTCTCCGGCCCCCCTCCCATGCCCACCTCCCCCACCCCGGCGCCCGGCCGCGACGTCCGATCCCTCAGCGGGTTGATGCCTTTCCTGCGGCCGTACTGGGGACGCATCGGGCTGGCGGTCGTTTTCCTGGTGATGGCCGCGGTGGCTACGCTGGTGTTCCCCGCCGCGCTGAAATCGCTGATCGACCAGGGGCTGGTGGCCGCCGACCCCGGCCAGCGGCTGCTGGCGCTGCGCGGCCACTTCTTCGCGCTGTTCGGCGTCGGCGCGGCGCTCGGCGTGTTCTCGGCGGCGCGCTTCTACATGGTGACCTGGCTCGGCGAGCGGGTCACGGCCGACCTGCGCAGCGCCGTCTACGCCCACGTGATCGAGCAGAGCCCGGAGTTCTTCGAGACCACGCAGACCGGCGAGGTGCTGTCGCGCCTCACCACCGACACCACGCTGGTGCAGACCGTCGTCGGCTCCAGCCTCAGCATGGGCCTGCGCAACACGGTGATGGGCCTGGGCGCGATGCTGATGCTGATCATCACGAACCCGCTGGTGATGACGCAGGTGCTCGGCATCCTGGTGATCGTGGTGCTGCCGTCGCTGTACTTCGGGCGGCGCGTGCGCAAGCTGTCGCGCGCCAGCCAGGACCGCGTCGCCGATTCGAGCGCGATCGCCGCCGAGGTGCTGAACGCGGTGCCGGTGGTGCAAAGCTACACGCAGGAAGCCCGCGAGGCGCGGCGCTTCAGCGATTCGACCGAGAACGCCTTCGCGACCGCGGTGCGCCGCACGCGCGTGCGCTCGGGCCTGGTCGCCTTCATCATCACCGCCACCTTCGGCGCGCTGCTGTGGGGCCTGTACCAGGGCACGCAGGCGGTGATCGCCGGGCAGATCAGTGCCGGCCACCTGGGGCAGACGGTGGTCTACGTGATCATCCTCGTCAGCTCGGTCGCGGTGCTGGCCGAGGTGTACGGCGACCTGCTGCGCGCCGCCGGCGCCACCGAGCGGCTGATGGAGTTGCTGGCCACGCGCTCGCCGATCGGCTCGCCGGCGCAGCCGCTGGCGCTGCCGGCGACGCGCGGCGGCTCGGCGGTGGCGCTCGACGGCGTCAGCTTCCGTTACCCGTCGCGGCCGCTGCATGCGGCGCTGGCCGATTTCACGCTGCAGGTGCGGCCGGGCGAGACGGTCGCGCTGGTCGGGCCGAGCGGTGCCGGCAAGAGCACGGTGTTCCAGCTGCTGCTGCGCTTCTACGACGTGGCCGAGGGCCGGATCGCGGTCGATGGCGTCAGCGTGCGCGACACCGCGCTGCAGGCGCTGCGCCAGCGCATCGGCATCGTGCCGCAGGACAGCGTGATCTTCTCGGCCAATGCGCTCGAGAACATCCGCTACGGCCGGCCCGACGCCAGCGACGACGAAGTCATCGCCGCCGCGCGCGCCGCTTTCGCGCACGACTTCATCAGCGCGCTGCCCGAGGGCTACCAGACCTTCCTCGGCGAGCGCGGCGTGCGGCTGTCGGGCGGCCAGCGGCAGCGCATCAGCATCGCGCGGGCGATGCTGAAGAACCCGCCGCTGCTGCTGCTCGACGAGGCCACCAGCGCGCTCGACGCCGAAAGCGAGCGCATGGTGCAGGCCGCGCTCGAATCGGCGATGAAGGACCGCACGACGCTCGTCATCGCGCACCGGCTGGCCACGGTGCAGCGCGCCGACCGCATCGTCGTGATGGAGCACGGGCGCATCGTCGAAACCGGCACGCATGCGGAACTGGCGGCGGCCGGCGGGCTCTATGCACGGCTGGCTGCGCTGCAGTTCGATCTCTGACCCACGCCTGTCAGCGCACGCCGACATCAACTGTTACCGACGGCCGACAGACACCTGCAACATGCGCGACCGATACTCGCGATCCGCTCGCGCGCGAGATTTTTTCAGGAGAAGACCATGAACATCCTCAACTTCCGATCGGCTGCGCTGGTGCTCAGCGCCACGGCCGTGCTGCTGGCCGGCTGCCAGAACATGAGCGAGACCCAGAAGGGCACGGCCATCGGCGCCGGTGCAGGCGCCGCAGCCGGCGCCGTGCTCGGCAAGGTGACCGGCGGCAAGGCCGGCACCGGTGCGGTGATCGGCGGCGCGCTCGGCGCCGTGGCCGGCAACATCTGGTCGAAGCGCCAGGAAGAACGCCGCGCCCAGATGGAGCAGGCGACCAAGGGCACCGGCGTCGAGGTGACCCGCACCGCCGACAACCAGCTGAAGCTGAACGTGCCGAACGATGTGTCGTTCTCGACCGGCAGCGCCACGATCAAGCCCGAGCTGCGCGCCGTGCTCGACCCGTTCGCCGAGAGCCTGAAGAACGACCCGAACGTGCGCCTGAGCATCGTCGGCCACACCGACAACACCGGCTCCGACGCGATCAACAACCCGCTGTCGCTGGAGCGCGCCCACAGCGTGCGCGACTACCTGAGCACGCGCGGTGTGGCCGCGAGCCGCATCGAGACCGCCGGCCACGGCGAGCGTGAGCCGGTGGCCGACAACAGCACCGAGGCCGGCCGCGCGAAGAACCGCCGCGTCGAGCTCTTCCTGCGCGAGCCTGGGCAGGGCTGACCAGCGCAAGCGCAGCGACGCGCCCACCAAGCAACTCCCGCGGAACCGGCTTTGCCGGGCCGCTGGGAGGCGCCCCTCGGGGGCAGGAGCGTAGCGACTGGGGGGCACAATACTTTCCATGAAACAGTACCTCGACCTCGTCCAGAGCATCTTCGACCACGGCAGCTGGCAGGACAACCGCACCGGCGTGCGCACGCTGAGCATCCCCGGCGCGACGCTGCGCTTCGACCTGCAGCAGGGCTTTCCGGCGGTGACGACGAAGAAGCTCGCGTTCAAGTCGGCGGTCGGCGAACTGGTGGGCTTCCTGCGCGGCAGCCGCAATGCGGCGGAGTTCCGCGACCTGGGCTGCAAGGTCTGGGACCAGAATGCGAACGACAACGCGCAGTGGCTGGCCAACCCCTACCGCCTGGGCGCCGACGACCTCGGCCCGGTGTACGGCGTCCAATGGCGCAACTGGCCGGCCTACAAGGTGATCGACGCGACGCAGACCGCGCAGATCGACGACGCGATCGCGCGCGGCTACCAGTTCACCGCAGTGTTCGACGACGGCGAGGCCGAGCGCGTGCTGCTGTACAAGGCGATCGACCAGCTGCGCCAGTGCCTCGACACCATCATCAAGGACCCCGGCAGCCGGCGCATCCTGTTCCACGGCTGGAACTGGGCGCAGCTCGACGAGATGGCGCTGCCGCCCTGCCACCTGCTGTACCAGTTCCTGGTCAGCCAGGAAAAGCGCGAGATCTCGCTGTGCCTGTACATCCGCAGCAACGACGTCGGCCTGGGCACGCCGTTCAACCTGACCGAGGGCGCGGCGCTGTTGCACCTGGTCGGGCGGCTCACTGGCTACACGCCGCGCTGGTTCACCTACTTCATCGGCGATGCGCACATCTACGAGACGCACGTCGACATGCTGCGCGAGCAGCTGACGCGCACGCCGTTCGCATCGCCACGCTTGCAGTTGTCGGACCGCATTCCGGATTTCGCGAAGACCGGGCGCTACGAGCCGGAGTGGCTCGAGAAGGTCGAGCCGTCGGACTTCGCGCTGGTGGGGTATGAGCACCATGCGCCGTTGACGGCGCCGATGGCGGTCTGATCCGAAACTGACAAACACGTCATCTGCCTGACAGGTTCCTGTCCGGCGTGGGTTTCTACGATGCGGGCCTTTTACCCCCTCGGAGAAAACTCGAATGAAGTTCACCACCTTGGCCGTGACCGCGGTTGCATTGGCCGCATCGGCCGCTGCCAACGCGCAAGACGCACAACAATCCACCACCAACGTGACGCTGTACGGCGTGGCCGA
>NZ_JAAZQK010000013.1 GCF_012275445.1 Rhizobacter sp. SG703
AAGAACGAAGGCGACGGCTACGCCAACCGCTGGGCCAGCGCCGTCCCGGCCGGCCTGACCACCGCCGACGACCGCGACATCACCGAGTTCACCGCGGGCATCCGCCACGCGTTCTGACGCGGCGGCTCAAGGCGCGCAGCGCCACGGGTACTGCGTGACCGGGTCGGCAGCGGGCACCGGAATGCAGCGCAGGTGCGCGGTGAATTGCGGGGCGAGCGGCGCCGCGTTGGCCGCCCCCGCGATGCCGGTGTAGCGCTCGTTCGGGTCCATGCAGCCGCCGGCATCGAAGGTGTAGCCGGCGCCGCCGGCACCCAGGTACTGCATGGCCTGCGCGCCGCACAGCGGGTCGTGCACCCCCAGCAACACCGTGACCGTGTTCGCATTGATGAGCGCGCGCTGGACCGCATCGAGCCGGTCGCTGAGCCGCGCCATCTCGATGCCGGAGACGCCGTGCGAATAGCCCGGGATCCGCTGCGGCAGCACCTGCTGCACCGGGTCGGTCGCCAGCTGCCCGCCGAGGAAGCGGTCGGCCGACTGGTGCAGGAAGGCCTGGAAGTCGAACACCGACGCGGTCAGCACGCGCGGGTCGCCGAGAAAGCCGTCGATGTCGCCGGCCGCCATCGTGTTGCTCATCGCGCTCTCGATGAACAGCGGCGGGTTCGGGTTGCCGCTGGCCGTCAGCGTGTAGACCTGCGGCAGGAAGCTGGCCCGGATGCCCGCCAGCACGTCGATCGCGGGATACGCGGCCATCAGCCTGTCGATGGCCAGGCAATCGATCGGCGGGCCGTTGCGCAGCCGGCCCGTCACCGGATCGGCGGTGGCATCGGGGTTCTTCGCCGGGTCGAAGATGTCCCTGCCGGTGAGCAGCCCTGCCGGCGTCTGTTCGGTCGCCCGGCAGTTCAGGTAGGTCGGGATCACCCACGGCGTGGAACTGCTGAAGCCCGGCCACGGGTTGTTCGGCGGCTGCACGGTGGCGGCGAAGGTCTGGTTCGCGACGGTCACCACCTGGACGTCCGGGTTCACCGAACGCGCACCGAGCAGGAAGGCGTTCGCATTGGTGGCGTCCTGCACCGGCGCGGCCTGCCCGGCCGCCGGCCCATCGAAGTTCATCAACAGCCCGACGGTGTTCGACCGTGTCGCGAGCCCGGCCACCACGCCCTTGGCATACCAGCCGCGGTATTCCTGCGGCAGGTACCAGTGGGCATTGTTCTGCGGGAACAGCGTGGCCGGCGCGGGGCTGCGGTAGACCAGGAACTGGATCTCGGGGTGCGCGAGCGCCGCGGCGACCCAGGCGGCGCGGGTCGAACTGGTGGCCTCGAACAGCAGCTTCGCCGCGCCATAGGCGGCACCGGTCGCATCGAGCACCGGCTGCCCGAGCGAATCGACGCCGTCGATGCACTGCTGGTAGGCCTGCGCGGCATTCGGCAGCGAGGGCGGCACGGTCGGGCCGGTGGCCTGGGTGTCGTACTGCACCAGCCGGAAGCGGAAGTCGCTGCGGCTCGCCGCGAACGCCTGCTGCTCCGACAGGTTCATGCGCGCAAAGTTCGATTGCGCGCGGCCCGCCACGTTGCACCACACCGGCGCCAGCGGGACGGCCTGTGCCGGCAGCGGCGCCCCGATCAGCCAGAACGCGGCCACCACGGCGGCCAGCCCCATTCCATCCCGACATTGCCGATTCGCCATCATCAACTCCTCGTTGCGGTCAAGAAATCGCAATGTAAGGAGCGATCGCGGGCGTGGGAACGCCCGTCGGCCACGCATTCGAGGGAGTCCAGACGTCCCCTTCGGCGCAGCGCTCGCGGCGACGCGGCGAAGGCGCTTCGCGCGCCTGTCCGCGGCGCGCACGGCCGGCATCGAATCCGGCTTCGACCATCACCGCTGACCCGCTCAGTGCTGGGCGTCGCGCATCAACTGGGCCAGCATGGCCACGATGGCCGCCCGCTGCGGCGCCGTCGCGCCGCCGGTGCCCAGCACCGCCAGGCGCAGCGCCGTCACCGGCTCGGCACCGGCCAGCAGGTGACGGGTCAGCTTGGTGAGGATCAGGCCCGCGAGCATGCAGTGCAGCGCCCCGGCCGCGGCATCGTCGTCGGCCAGCGGCAGGTCCGCGAAACGGGTGCTGGCCGTGACCAGCACGTCTGCCGCCGCCAGGAGTTCATCGGTGTTCATCGTCATCGCGAAATTGGACCGGCCGGTGCGCCGGCCGTCATGAACATCGGATGAACAAACCATGACGGAGCGCGTCAGCCGAGCGCCGCGACGATCTCCGGCGGCGCCTGCACCAGCTCGATCAGCACGCCTTCGCCGGCGACCGGGAACTCGTCGTTGTGCTTCGGGTGCACGAAGCAGATGTCGTGGCCGGCGGCGCCCTTGCGGATGCCGCCGGGGGCGAAGCGCACACCGTTCGCGGTGAGCCATTCGACCGCGCGCGGCAGGTCGTCGATCCACAGGCCGATGTGGTTCAGCGGCGTGGTGTGGACGGCCGGCTTCCTGTCGGGGTCGAGCGGTTGCATCAGGTCGACCTCGACCTTGAACGCGCCGCGGCCCATCGCGCAGATGTCTTCATCGACGTTCTCGCGTTCGCTGACGAAGTTGCCGGTGACCTCGAGGCCGAGCTTGTCGACCCAGAGGGTGCGCAGGCGGTCCTTGCTCGGGCCGCCGATCGCGACCTGCTGGATGCCGAGGACCTTGAAGGGACGTTGGGTCATGGAAAGTTCCTCTCGTTGCGCTGCGCTTCGACAGGCTCAGCGCGAACGGTGCTGGGTGAACGGCACTTCGACAAGCTCAGGGCGAGCGGGATTTTCCGTTCGGGCTGAGCCTGTCGAAGCCCTGCCCGCATCTCACTGGAACCGGATGATCACTTGGTCGACCGCCAGGCTCTCGCCCTTGGCGGCCGACACCTCCGCGACCACGCCGTCCTGTGTCGCCACCAGGATGTTCTCCATCTTCATCGCCTCGATGGTCGCGAGCCGCTCGCCGGCGCGCACCTGCTGCCCCGGCGCCACCGCCACATCGACCAGCAAGCCCGGCATCGGCGACAGCAGGAACTTCGACAGGTCGGGCGGTGCCTTGAACGGCATCAGCTTCTGCAACTCGGCCACGCGCGGCGACAACACCCGCGCATCGATCTGCGCGCCGTCGTGCGAGACCCGATACGCCAGCCCCAGCCGCTCGATCTGTGCGACGAAGGGCTTGCCGTTGCAATGCCCGCGGATCACCAGGTCGCGCAGGTTCGAATCGAACTCGACCAGGTAGCGGGCCTCGCCCACCCGCACCTCGTAGCCGCCGCCCTGCGGCCGCACCGTCAACGCGGTGCGCTCGCTGCGCCCCTCGCCCAGCGGCACGACGACGACGAAGTCCTCGCCGACCTGGAACTCGTGCCCCGGCATCTGCCCGCTGATGCCGGCCGC
Organism: Rhizobacter sp. SG703; assembly: GCF_012275445.1. GTDB lineage: Bacteria > Pseudomonadota > Gammaproteobacteria > Burkholderiales > Burkholderiaceae_C > Rhizobacter. Next base: position 3,408 of record NZ_JAAZQK010000013.1, read on the forward strand.
GCGCTCCAGGTGCTGCCGGTTCGCCACCGCCGCCAGCGCGCGCAGGAACAGCGGGTCGGCCGGCGTCACCAGCTCGGCCGAGAAGCCCTTCGGGAAATGCTCGGCGATGAAGCCGGTGTTGAAGTCGCCGGCGACGAACTTCGGGTGTGCCAGCAGTGCCGCCTGGAACGGGATGTTCGAATTGATGCCGCGGATCGCGAAGCCGTTCAGCGCGTCGCGCATCTTCGCGATTGCATCGGCGCGGTCGCGGCCGTGCACGATCAGCTTCGCGATCATCGAGTCGTAGAACATCGGGATCTCGCCGCCCTCGTAGACGCCGGTGTCGACCCGCACGCCGCCCTGCTGCGCCGGGGGCAGGTAGCGCACCAGCCGGCCGGTCGACGGCAGGAAGTTGCGGAACGGATCTTCGGCGTTGATGCGGCATTCCATCGCCCAGCCGTCGCGCTTGATCTCGCGCTGCGTGAACGGCAGCGTCTCGCCGGCCGCGACGCGGATCATCAGCTCCACCAGGTCGAGCCCGGTGATGCCTTCGGTCACCGGATGCTCCACCTGCAGCCGGGTGTTCATCTCGAGGAAGTAGAAGCGCTTGTCCTTGCCGACCACGAACTCCACCGTGCCGGCCGACTGGTAGGCCACCGCCTTCGCGAGCGCCACCGCCTGCTCGCCCATCGCCTGGCGGGTGGCCTCGTCGAGGAACGGGCTCGGCGCCTCTTCGATCACCTTCTGGTGGCGGCGCTGGATCGAGCACTCGCGCTCCCACAGGTACACCGTGTTGCCGTGCGCATCGCCTAGCACCTGGATCTCGATGTGGCGCGGCTCCTCGACGAACTTCTCGATGAACACCCGGTCGTCGCCGAAGCTGTTGCGGGCCTCGTTCTGGCACGCGGTGAAGCCTTCGAAGGCTTCCTTGTCGTTGAACGCGACGCGCAGGCCCTTGCCGCCGCCGCCGGCGCTCGCCTTGATCATCACCGGGTAGCCGATGCCCTTGGCGATCTCGACCGCATGCTGCGCGGTGTCGATGGCCGCGTTGTGGCCGGGGATGGTGTTGACCTTCGCGGCCGCCGCCAGCTTCTTCGATGCGATCTTGTCGCCCATCGCCGCGATCGACGAATGCTTGGGCCCGATGAAGACGATGCCTTCCTCCTCGACGCGGCGCGCGAACTCCTCGTTCTCGCTGAGGAAGCCGTAGCCCGGGTGCACCGCCTGCGCGCCGGTCTGCTTGCAGGCCGCGATGATCTTGTCCATCACCAGGTAGGACTCGCGCGATGCGGCCGGACCGATGTGCACCGCCTCGTCGGCGAGCTCGACATGGCGCGCATCGCGGTCGGCATCGGAATAGACGGCAACCGTCTGGATGCCCATCTTCTTCGCGGTGTGGATCACGCGGCAGGCGATTTCGCCGCGGTTGGCGATCAGGATCTTGGTGAACATCGTGGCGCCCTTCACAGAGGAATGTTGCCGTGCTTGCGCCACGGGTTCTCGACTTTTTTGTTCCTCAGCATCACCAGCGAGCGGCAGATGCGCCGGCGCGTCTCGTGGGGCTGGATCACGTCGTCGATGAAGCCGCGCGCGCCGGCCACGAACGGGTTCGCGAACTTGGCCTTGTACTCGGCCTCGCGCGCGGCCAGCTTCGCCGGGTCGCTCTTCTCGTCGCGGAAGATGATCTCGACCGCGCCCTTCGCGCCCATCACCGCGATCTCGGCGTTCGGCCACGCGAAGTTCACGTCGCCGCGCAGGTGCTTGGAGCTCATCACGTCGTAGGCGCCGCCGTAGGCCTTGCGCGTGATCACCGTGATCTTCGGCACCGTGCACTCGGCATACGCATACAGCAGCTTGGCGCCGTGCTTGATGATGCCGCCGTACTCCTGGCTCGTGCCCGGCATGAACCCGGGCACGTCGACGAAGGTGACGACCGGGATGTTGAACGCATCGCAGAAGCGCACGAAGCGCGCCGCCTTGATGCTGCTCTTGATGTCGAGGCAGCCGGCCAGCACCAGCGGCTGGTTCGCGACCACGCCGACCGTCTGGCCCTCCATGCGGCAGAAGCCGATGATGATGTTCTTCGCGTATTCCGGCTGCAGCTCGAAGAAGTCGCCGTCGTCGGCGGTCTTCACGATCAGCTCCTTCATGTCGTAGGGCTTGTTCGGGTTGTCGGGCACCAGCGTGTCGAGCGACAGGTCGATGCGCTCGGCCGGATCGTTGCTCGGCCGCACCGGCGCCTTCTCGCGGTTGTTCAGCGGCAGGTAGTTGTAGAGCCGGCGCAGCATCGCCAGCGCGTCCACGTCGTTCTCGAACGCCAGGTCGGCCACGCCGCTGCGGCTGGTGTGCGTGGCCGCGCCGCCGAGCTCCTCGGCCGTCACCTCTTCATGCGTCACGGTCTTCACGACCTCGGGGCCGGTGACGAACATGTACGAGCTGTCCTTCACCATGAAGATGAAGTCGGTCATCGCCGGCGAGTAGACAGCGCCGCCGGCACACGGCCCCATGATCATGCTGATCTGCGGCACCACGCCCGAGGCCATCACGTTGCGCTGGAACACCTCGGCATAGCCGCCGAGCGAGGCCACGCCCTCCTGGATGCGCGCGCCGCCCGAATCGTTCAGCCCGATCACCGGCGCACCGACCTTCATCGCCTGGTCCATCACCTTGCAGATCTTCTCGGCGTGCGCTTCGCTGAGCGCGCCGCCGAACACGGTGAAGTCCTGGCTGAACACGAACACCAGGCGGCCGTTGATCATGCCGTAGCCGGTGACGACGCCATCGCCCGGGACCTTGTTGTCGGCCATGCCGAAGTCGTGGCAGCGGTGCTCGACGAACATGTCCCACTCCTCGAAGGTGCCTTCGTCGAGCAGCAGTTCGATGCGTTCGCGTGCGGTCAGCTTGCCCTTGCCGTGCTGGGCCGCGATGCGTTTTTCGCCGCCGCCCAGTCGCGCGAGCGCGCGCTTGGCTTCGAGTTGTTCGAGGATGTCGTGCATGTCAGCTCACTCCGGGTGGTACGTCGGATGCAAAGAGGCGCAGCAGCGTGTGCGCGGCCGATGAGGGGGCGATGCGTGCGGCCGCGACGTCCTGCGTGACGCCGGCGAGTGCGGCGTGCACGCGCGGATGGTGCTTGAAGTCGGCGTGCAGCCGGGCGTGGATCAGGTCCCACATCCAGGCCTCGGCCTGGCGCTGGCGGCGGCGCTCGAACTCGCCGCTCGCGCGGCGTTCGGCGGCGAACTGCTGAACGCGCTGCCAGAACTCGCCGATGCCCTGCGACTTGAGCGCGCTGATCTGCATCACGCGTGCCGGCGGCACATGGTCGGGGCGGCCGTGGAAGCTGAAGACGCGCAGCGCGCTGGTGATCTGCGCTTCGGCGCGGGTCGCGGCCACCGGGTCGAGGTCGGCCTTGTTGATGACGACCAGGTCGGCGAGTTCCATCACGCCCTTCTTGATCGCCTGCAGGTCGTCGCCGGCATTGGGCAGCTGCAGCAGCACGAACATGTCGGTCATGCGGGCGACCGCGGTTTCGCTCTGGCCGACGCCGACGGTCTCGACCAGCACCACGTCGTGGCCGGCGGCCTCGCAGACCAGCATCGCCTCGCGGGTCTTCTCGGCCACGCCGCCGAGCGTGCCGGACGACGGGCTCGGGCGGATGTAGGCGGCGTCGTTGACGGACAACTGCTCCATGCGCGTCTTGTCGCCGAGGATGGAGCCGCCGGACACGGTGGACGACGGGTCGACGGTCAGCACCGCGACGCGATGCCCCTGGGCGATCAGGTGCAGGCCGAAGGCTTCGATGAAGGTGGACTTGCCGACGCCGGGCACGCCGGAGATCCCCAGGCGCAGCGATCGACCGGTGTGGGGCAGCAGCGCATCGAGCAGCGCGTCGGCCCGCACGCGGTGGTCGGGGCGGGTGGATTCGAGCAGCGTGATGGTCTTGGCGACGGCCCGGCGCTGGCGGGCAAGGACGCCTTCGAGAAGTTCGTCGGCCACCCCGCCCCGTTCGGGCTGAGCTTGTCGAAGCCCGGGTGCCGTGCGCGCAGGCCCTTCGACAGGCTCAGGGCGAACGGGGGGGCGAGTGGATTCAGCACGGGCCAGTGGAGCCAGGCCCTCGTCCCGTTCGGGCTGAGCTTGTCGAAGCCCTGGTGCCATGCGCGCAGGCCCTTCGACAAGCTCAGGGCGAACGGGGGGCGGAGCGGCCTGTCGCGAACGCGCCAACGCAGAGACCTTGTCCCAATCCCCCGCGACCAGCGCCTGCTTCTTCGCCCGGCTCCACCCCTTCACCCGAAGCTCCCCGGCCAGCGCCTCTTCGCGTGTCGCGGTTTCCTGCGCCCACACCAGCTGCACCGGTCGTCGCTCATGCGTGTACCCAGGAATCTCCCCGGCCGTGTGCTGCGCCACCCGGCGCTCCAGCTCGTCGGTGTGCCCCACGTAGAAGCTGCCATCCGCACAGCGCAGCATGTAGACGAAGAACGGCTTCACGCGGTCGTCCGTCCGCTCAGCCCGCCAACGCCTTGCGGATCTGCTCCAGCACGTCCTTCGCGCTCGCCGGGATCGGCGTGCCCGGCCCGTAGATGCCCTTCACGCCGGCCGCATACAGGAAATCGTAGTCCTGGCGCGGGATCACGCCGCCGACGAACACGATGATGTCGTCGGCGCCCTGCGCCTTCAGCGATTCGATGATCGCCGGCACCAGCGTCTTGTGGCCGGCCGCCAGCGTGCTGACGCCGACCGCGTGCACGTCGTTCTCGATCGCCTGCCGCGCGCACTCTTCGGCGGTCTGGAACAGCGGTCCCATGTCCACGTCGAAGCCCAGGTCGGCGAACGCGGTGGCCACCACCTTCGCGCCGCGGTCGTGCCCGTCCTGCCCGAGCTTGGCGATCATCACCCGCGGGCGCCGGCCCTGTTCCTGCGCGAACTCGGCGATCTCCTGCTGGAGCTTCGCCCAGCCCTCGGCACTGTCGTAAGCGGCTGCATACACACCGGTCACCTTCTGCGTATCGGCGCGATGGCGCCCCCACACCTTCTCCAGCGCATCGCTGACCTCGCCCACCGTCGCGCGCGCGCGCACCGCGTCGATCGACAGCGCCAGCAGGTTGCCCTCGCCGCCCTCGGCGCAGGCCGTCAGCGCGTTCAGCGCCGCTTGCACGGCCGCCGCATCGCGCGACGCACGCACCTGCGCCAGCCGCTTCAGCTGGTTCTCGCGCACCGCATGGTTGTCGATGTCGAGGATCTCGATCAGGTCTTCCTGCTTCAGCTTGTACTTGTTGACGCCGACGATCACGTCCCTGCCCGAATCGATGCGCGCCTGCTTCTCGGCCGCGCTCGCCTCGATCTTCAGCTTGGCCCAGCCGCTGTCGACGGCCTTCACCATGCCGCCCATCGCGTCGACCTCCTCGATCAGCTTCCACGCGGCATCGGCCATGTCCTGCGTCAGCTTCTCCATCATGTAGCTGCCGGCCCACGGGTCGACCACGCTGGTGATGTGCGTCTCTTCCTGGATGATCAGCTGCGTGTTGCGCGCGATGCGGGCGCTGAAGTCGGTCGGCAGCGCGATCGCCTCGTCGAGCGCGTTGGTGTGCAGGCTCTGCGTGCCGCCGAACACCGCCGCCATCGCCTCGACCGTCGTGCGCACCACGTTGTTGTACGGGTCCTGCTCGGTCAGGCTCCAGCCCGAGGTCTGGCAGTGCGTGCGCAGCATCAGGCTCTTCGGGTTCTTCGCGCCGAAGCCGCTCATGATCCGCCACCACAGCAGCCGCGCCGCGCGCATCTTGGCCACCTCGAGGTAGAAGTTCATCCCGATCGCCCAGAAGAAGCTCAGGCGGCCGGCGAACTCGTCCACGTCCAGCCCCTTGGCCAGCGCCGTCTTCACGTACTCCTTGCCGTCGGCCAGCGTGAAGGCCAGCTCCAGCGCCTGGTTCGCGCCGGCCTCCTGCATGTGGTAGCCGCTGATGCTGATCGAGTTGAACTTCGGCATCTGCTTCGCGGTGTACGCGATGATGTCGCCGATCACCCGCATGCTCGGCTCGGGCGGGAAGATGTAGGTGTTGCGGACCATGAACTCCTTGAGGATGTCGTTCTGGATGGTCCCGCTCAGCTGCGCCTGCGGCACGCCCTGCTCCTCGGCCGCCACCACGTAGCCGGCCAGCACCGGCAGCACCGCGCCGTTCATCGTCATCGACACCGACACCTTGTCGAGCGGGATGCCGTCGAACAGGATCTTCATGTCCTCGACGCTGTCGATCGCGACGCCGGCCTTGCCGACGTCGCCGGTCACGCGCGGGTGGTCGCTGTCGTAGCCGCGGTGGGTGGCCAGGTCGAACGCGACGCTGACGCCCTGCGCGCCGGCGTCGAGCGCCTTGCGGTAGAACGCGTTCGACGCCTCGGCGGTCGAGAAGCCGGCGTACTGGCGGATCGTCCACGGCCGCACCGCGTACATCGTCGCCTGCGGGCCGCGCACGAACGGCGCGAAGCCGGGCAGCGTGTCGGTGTAGGGCAGTTCGCGGGTGTCGGCGGCGGTGTAGAGCGGCTTCACGCGGATGCCCTCGGGCGTCACCCAGTCGAGCGCGTCGACCTGCCCGCCCGGCGCGGATTTCGCGGCCGCCTTCTGCCATGCCGGCAGGGCATCGGAATTCAACAACGCGCCGTCTGGGTCGCCAGACATCTTCGGGTCGGACATGGGCCTGCTCCGCTGGACGACCCGGCAGGCGTCGTCCATAATTCAAAATTGAATTATATGTCCAAGGTTTCCACCGCGAAGGCGGCCTCCCTCGCCGGCCCTGCGACGCTGCCGGCCACCCAGGCGCTCTATGTGCAGGTCGCCGAGCGCCTGCGTGCGCGCATCATGGCGCACACGCTGGCGCCCGGCAGCTGGATCGACGAGCAAGCCCTGACGGCGGAGTACGGCATCAGCCGCACGCCGCTGCGCGAGGCGCTGAAGGTGCTGGCCGCCGAAGGGCTGGTGACGATGAAGCTGCGCCGTGGCGCCTACGTCACCGAGGTCTCCGAGCGCGACCTCGCCGAGGTGTTCCACCTGCTGGCGCTGCTCGAGAGCGATGCCGCCGCGGCCGCCGCCCGGCTGGCGAGCGACGCGCAGCTGGCCGAGCTGCAGGCGCTGCACCAGGCGCTCGAAGACAGCGTGGCCGACCGCGACGCGTTCTTCCGTGCGAACGAGCAGTTCCACATGCGGCTGCTGGAGATCGCCGACAACCGCTGGCGCCACCAGCTGGTGACCGACCTGCGCAAGGTGATGAAGCTGAACCGCCACCACTCGCTGTTCAAGCAGGGCCGGCTCGACGCCTCGCTGAAGGAGCACCGCCGGATCATGGCCGCGCTGAAGGCGCGCGACGGCGCGAAGGTGCAGCAGCTGATGCAGCAGCACCTGACGAACGGACGGGATGCCGCCATGCCCGGCTGACACGAAACCCGGCCTCGCCCGAGGCGACAATCCTGCCCATGACACGCTCCCGACCGCTGATCAGCCTGATCGCCGCCGTGGCCCGCAATGGCGCCATCGGCAAGGGCAACGCCCTGCTCTGCCACATCTCCGAAGACCTGAAGTTCTTCAAGCGGACCACGCTCGGCGCGCCGGTGCTGATGGGCCGCAAGACCTGGGATTCGATCGGCCGGCCGCTGCCGGGGCGGCGCAACATCGTGATCACCCGCCAGCCGGACTGGCACGCCGACGGCGCCGAGCGCGCCGGCTCGCTGGCCGAGGCCGTCGCGCTGGCCGGCGAGGTGCCGAAGGCCTTCGTGATCGGCGGCGCCGAGATCTACCGCGAGGCGCTGCCGCTGGTCGACGAGCTGGTGATCACCGAGCTCGATGCCGAGTTCGAGGCCGACGTGTTCTTCCCCGCCTGGGATCGCTCGCAATTCAGCGCGGAGCCCGGCGAGTTCCAGACCAGCCCGGATGGCATCCGCTACCGCTGGGTCATCTACAGGCGCCAAGCCTGATCAGCGCAGTTTCAACCGAAGTTTCCACAACAACGAGGAGGACCCCATGTCCGAACACGGTTTCCACGTCCACGGCCCGCACGACCACGAGCTGGAGCACGCCGCCCAGCACAACCCCGACGGCCACGCCGGCCAGCTGGCGGTGATCACCGCGATCCTCGCGACGGTCGGCGCGATCTTCTCGTACATGGGCGGCGCGACGCAGGCCAATGCCGGGCTGTTCAAGAACGACGCCGCGATCAAGAAGACCGAAGCGTCGAACCAGTGGAACTACTACCAGGCCAAGAGCAGCAAGCAGAACCTGGCCGAGCTGGCGGTCGAGCTGGCGCCCGAAGGCCGGCGCGCGTTCTACACCGAAGAGATCAAGCGCTACAAGACCGAGAAGGCCGAGATCATGACGGCCGCGAAGAAGCTCGAAGACGAATCGACCGCGTTCGACAAGCAGAGCGAAGAGCAGATGCACCAGCACCACCGCTGGGCGCAGGCGACCACCGCGCTGTCGATCTCGATCGCGATGGCGGCGATCGCGCTGCTGACCAAGCGGCGCTGGACGGAGTACGCGGTGTACGGGCTCAGCGCGCTCGGCCTCACGCTCGGTGTCGCGGCCTGGCTGCATTACTGACCTGAGGGTCGTCCCCGCGACGCTGGCGGGGGCATGCCTCGCCGCGCTACGCTGCGTGCTCCACAACCAGGAGCGCGCGCATGAAGATCAACCGCAAAGGTTCGGCCCAGTGGTCGGGCGGCATCAAGGACGGCAAGGGCTCGATCTCGACCGAGAGCGGCGCGCTGAAGGACTACCCCTACGGCTTCGCCAGCCGCTTCGAGGGCATGCCGGGCAGCAACCCCGAAGAGCTGCTGGGCGCGGCGCATGCGGCCTGCTTCACGATGGCCTTGTCGCTGATCCTCGGTGAAGCCAAGCTGCGGGCCGAGAAGATGGACACCACCGCGAAGGTCACGCTGGAGCAGGTCGAAGGCGGCTTCGCGATCAGCGCGGTCCATCTGACGCTGACCGCCCAGGTGCCGGGCGCCGACAACGCGACCTTCCAGGAACTGGCCGCGAAGGCGAAGGCCGGCTGCCCGGTGTCGAAGCTGCTGAAGGCGGACATCTCGCTCGAGGCGACGCTGGTCGCGTGACCGCCCCTTCGACAAGGTCCGGGCGGAGGCGACACACCCGTTCGGGCTGAGCCCGTCGTGGCCTTGGCTCCCTGCGAACAGGCCCTTCGACAAGCTCAGGGCGAAAGGGGGGATGCACCCGTGCGGGCTGAGCCTGTCGAAGCCCTGCCTCCCTGCGAGCAAGCCCTTCGACAAGCTCAGGGCGAACGGGGGAGGATGCACCCGTTCGGGCTGAGCCTGTCGAAGCCCTGCCCCCCTGCGAGCAAGCCCTTCGGCAAGCTCAGGACGAACGGGAGCGGAGAGTTCCTCCGTCCGCAATCCGGCGCGGCAGCACCACCGTGAACACCGTGCGGTTGCTGTCGCCGCACGGCTCCACGTCGACCCGCCCGCCGTGCGCCAGCACGATCTGCTGCACGATGTAGAGCCCCAGGCCCAGCCCTTCGCTGCGCCCGCGCGGGCGTTCGCCGCCGCGGAACGGGTCGAACAGCGACGGCAGCAGCTCCGGTGCGATGCAGCCTGCGTTCGCGACCACCAGCGTCAGCTGCGCCGGGTCGTCGCCGTCGAGCACCAGGTCGACCGCCTCGCCCGGCTCGCCGTGCTGCAGCGCATTGCCGACCAGGTTCGCGACCACCTGCGACAGCCGCTCGGCATCCCACTCGCCCGTCAGGTCGCCGCTGCGCCGGGTGACGATTCGCGCCTCGGGCAACGCGGCCTGCAGCTCCTGCAGCACCCGCTCGACGATCGGCCCCAGGTCGGCCGGCTCGCGCTGCACCGCGATGCCGCCGGCCAGCCGGCCGCGCGCCAGGTCGAGCATGTTCTCGATCATCGCGCTCATGCGCCGCCCGCCCTGCAGGATGCGCCCGGCGGTCTTGCCGGTGACGTCGTCGGGCGCGCGCCGCTGCAGCAGCGTGGCCGAGGTCATGATCGCGTTCAACGGGTTGCGCAGGTCGTGGCCGAGCATCGCGACGAACATCTCGTTCAGGCGCAGCGTCTCGGTGCGCTCTCGCAGCTCGTGCGCCAGCTGCTGCTTCTGCCGGTACAGCTGGAAGAACACCTCGGCCTTGTTGCGCAGGATGTGCGCCTCGATCGGCTTGAACAGGAAATCGACCGCCCCGCTCTCGTAGCCCTTGAAGATGCGCTGCTGGTCGCGCCCGCCGGCCGTCACGAAGATGATCGGCACATGGCGCGTGCGTTCGCTGCCGCGCATCAGCTCGGCCAGCTGGAAGCCGTCCATCTCGGGCATCTGCACGTCGAGCAGCGCCAGCGCCACGTCGTGCACCAGCAGCAGTTCCAGCGCCTGCGCGCCCGAGCGCGCCTGCAGCAGCTCGACGCCTTCGCCGCGCAACAGCGCCGACAGCGCCAGCAGGTTCTCCTCCAGGTCGTCGACCAGCAGGCATTTCACCGGTGCAAGCATGCGTTGCATCCTTTCTTCACAACCCGCGCAACAGCGCGGCCAGGCCGTCCAGCGGCAACAGATGATCGGGGGTCACCGCCTTCAGCGCCGATGCCGGCATCCACGACACCAGGGCCGTGTCGGGCTGCTGCACCGCCGTCAACCCGCCGCGCCGCGCCACCGAGACCAGCCCGGCGGCACCGTCCTGGTTGCCGCCGGTGAGCACCATGCCCAGCAGCCGCGGACCGTACACGTCGGCCGCCGATTCGAACAGCACGTCGATCGACGGCCGCGAAAAGTTCACCAGCGGATCGACCGACAGCGCCAACCGCGGCCCGTCGTCCACCAGCAGGTGGTAGTCGGGCGGCGCGAAGTACACGCAGCCGGGCTCGACCGCCTCCTTGTCCTGCGCCTCGCGCACCGGGCGCACGCAGCGCGGCGCGAAGATCTCGACCAGCAGGCTCGGCCGCTCGCGCGGCAGGTGGATCACCACCAGCACCGCGGCCCTCAGCGCGGCGGGCAGCGCCGGCAGCAGCGTCATCAGTGCCTCGACGCCGCCGGCCGAGGTGCCGATGACCACCGCGTCGATCGGGCGACCGATGGCCGTCACGCTGCCGCTCATGCCTCCCCCCGCTTCTGGAAGATCCGGTCGTCGCGCACCAGCTCGCCGAACGCGTCGGCATGGCTGGAAAAGCGCAGCGACTCCTTCGAGCCGAGCCCGAGGAAACCCTGGCTGCACAGCGCCTCGCGGAACAGCCCGAGCGCGCGGTCCTGCAGTTCGCGGTTGAAGTAGATCAGCACGTTGCGGCACGAGACGAGCTGCACCTCGGCGAACACGCTGTCGGTGGCCAGGCTGTGGTCGGAGAACACGATGTGCTTCTTCAGCGACTTGTCGAACACCGCGCGCCCGTAGGCCGCGGTGTAGAAATCCGACAGCGAACCGTGCCCCCCGCTGCGCCGGTGGTTGTCGGAGAAGCCGGCGATGCGGTCGAGCTCGTAGACGCCGGCCTCGGCGCGCTGCAGCGCATGCGCGTTGATGTCGGTCGCGTAGATCAGCGTGCGCTCCAGCAGGCCTTCCTCGCGCAGCAGGATCGCGAGCGAATACACCTCTTCGCCGGCGCTGCAGCCGGCCACCCAGACCTTCAGCGAAGGCCAGGTGCGCAGCAGCGGCACCACCTGGTCGCGCAGCGACTTGAAGTACGCCGGGTCGCGGAACATCTCGCTGACCTGCACCGTCAGGTAGTCGAGCAGCGCCGGGAAGGTCGACGGCTCGTGCAGCACCTTGTCCTGCAGCTGGCTCAGCGTGCGGCAGCCGAAGCGCGTCATCGCGCTGCCCAGGCGCCGCTTCAGCGACGCGCCGGCGTAGCCGCGGAAGTCGTAGTGGTACTTCAGGTAGATCGCGTCGATCAGCAGGCGCAGCTCGATGTCGACGCCCGACGCCGCGGACGCCGGCTGCGGCTCGGGTGCCTGGCGGGCTTCGCGGGCCTCGGGCAGCGTCTTCATTTGGGCATCCACACGCGCACCAGCGACAGCAGCTTCTCGACGTCGAGCGGCTTCGCGATGTAGTCGTTGGCGCCGGCGGCCAGGCACTTCTCCTGGTCGTCCTTCATCGCCTTGGCGGTCAGCGCGATGATCGGCAGCTTCCGCCAGTCGCCGCGCTTGCGGATCTCGCGCATCGCGGTGAAACCGTCCATCTCCGGCATCATGATGTCCATCAGCACCAGGTCGACCAGGCCCGGCCCGACCCCGAGGCGGGCCAGCACCTCCAGCGCCTCGCGCCCGTTGCGCGCGATCTCGATCTTGACGCCCTTCGGTTCGAGAACGCTGGACAGCGCGAAGATGTTGCGCACGTCGTCCTCGACCACCAGGATGCGCCGGCCTTCGAGCGTCGCGTCGCGGTCGCGCGCCGCCTTCAGCATGCGCTGGCTCTCGGCCGGCAGGTGCGATTCGACCTGGTGCAGGAACAGCGTCACCTCGTCGAGCAGCCGCTCCGGCGAGCGCGCGTCCTTCACGATGATCGAGCGCGAGAAGCGGCGCAGGCCCTGCTCCTCGTCGCGCGTCAGCGAGCGGCCGGTGTAGACGATCACCGGCGGGAAGGCCACGTCGTCCTGGCCGGACATCTTCTCGAGCAGCTCGTAGCCGCTCAGGTCGGGCAGGTTCAGGTCCATCACCATGCAATCGAAGGTGGTCGACTGCAGCGCGGCCAGCGCCTCGCCGGCGTTCGCCACGTCGGTGATCTGCACGTCGTCGGTGCCGAGCAGGTGGCGGATGCTCTCGCGCTGGCGCGCATCGTCTTCCACCACCAGCACGCGGCGCACGCTCTGCATGAACTTGGCCTCGAGCCGCCGCAGCGCCTCGACCAGCTGCTCGCGCTTGACCGGCTTCAGCGCATAGCCGATCGCGCCGCGCTGCAGGGCCTCCTGGCTGTAGTCGGCCACCGAGATCACGTGCACCGGAACGTGCCGCGTCTGCGGGCTGCGCTTCAGCTGGTCGAGCACGCCGAGGCCGGAGTGGTCGGGCAGGTTCATGTCGAGCAGGATCGCGCTCGGCTTGAAGTCGAGCGCCGCGCGGATGCCGTCGCCGGCGGTGTGTGCGAGCAGGCACTGGAAGCCGGCCTCGTGGATCAGGTCGCGCAGGATCGCCGCGAAGCGCATGTCGTCCTCGACGACCAGGATCAGCCGCTTGCCGGGCGCCAGCTGCTCGCGGTCGTCGTCGAGCACGCGCGGCTGCAGCGTCTTCGGCGGGGGCGGCATCTCATGCTGCATGTCGTGCTGCATGCCGCGCTGCGGGCCGGTCGGGTGGGCGGCCGCCGCCGGTTCGGCCCCGGGCGCCGCGGGCGGCTGCGTGGCCGCGGCGCCTTCGGCCCGCGCCACCGGCAGCGTCAGCGTGAACACGCTGCCCTCGCCCGGCGTGCTGCGCACCGTGATGTCGCCGCCCAGCAGCCGCGCCAGGTCGCGCGAGATCGACAGCCCGAGCCCGGTGCCGCCGTACTTGCGGTGCGTGCTGCCGTCGGCCTGGCGGAAGGCCTCGAAGATGATCTCCTGCTGGTGCTCGGCGATGCCGATGCCGCTGTCGCGCACCGCGAACGACAGCATGCCGTCGCCATCGGGCGCGACCTGCACCGAGACCTCGCCGGCCGCGGTGAACTTCAGCGCATTCGACAGCAGGTTGTTCATGATCTGCCCGACGCGCTGGGCGTCGGATTCGATGCGCTGCGGCGTGCCCGGCTCGATCGCGGTGCTGAACGCGATACCTTTCTGCTGCGCCGCCGGCTGGAAGTTCGCGTTCAGCGATTCGACGATGCGGCTGACCAGCACCGGCTCGATCTGCACCTCGACCTTGCCGGCCTCGATCTTCGACAGGTCGAGGATGTCGTTGATCAGCGCCAGCAGGTCGTTGCCGGCATCGGCGATGGTCTGCGCGAACTTCACCTGCTCGGCGTTCAGGTTGCCCGCCTTGTTGTCGGCCAGCAGCTTCGCGAGGATCAGCGTCGAGTTCAGCGGCGTGCGCAGCTCGTGGCTCATGTTGGCCAGGAACTCGCTCTTGTACTGGTTGGCGCGCTCCAGTTCGCCGGCCTTCTCGGTCAGCGCGACCTGGGCCGCGGCGAGGTTGTCCTTCTGGTGCTCCAGCAGCTGGGTCTGCTCCTCGAGCTGCGCATTGGTCTGCTCCATCTCGGCATGCTGGGCCTCCAGCTGGGCCTGCGATTCCTTCAGCACGCGGCCCTGCTCCTCGAGCTCTTCGTTGCTGACCCGCAGTTCCTCCTGCTGGGCCTGCAGCTCCTCGGCCTGGCGCTGCGTCTCCTCGAGCAGCTCCTCGAGGCGCGTGCGGTCCTTCGCAGTGCGCACCGCGATGGCGAGTGCTTCGGAGACGCGCAGCAACAGCTCCTGCTCGGCCTCGTGCGTGCGGTGCAGGAAGCCGAGTTCGACCACCGCCTGCACGACGCCGTCGACCAGCGCCGGCGCCAGCAGCAGCTCGGTGGGATCGGCACGGCCGAGCGACGAGGTCACCGGCAGGTAGCCGGCCGGCACGTCGGTCACGCGCACCGGCCTGGCGTCCTTCAGCACCTGGCCGAGCAGGCCGTCGCCGGGATGCAGCTCGGCGGCCACGCTGCCGCCGTCGAGCCCGTGCGCGGCGAAGCGGCGGAAGCGGCCGTCGCTCTCGGCGATGTAAAGGGCGCCGACGCGCGCCCCCATGTACTGCGCCAGGTACGACAGCACGCGCTCGCCGAGCGCATCGAGCCGGTGCTCGCCCTGCACGCGTTCGCCGATCCCCATCTGGCCGCTGCGCACCCAGGCCCGCGCCTCGCGGGCCAGGTGCTCGCGCGAGCTCATCGCCATCGCCACCGCGATCAGGAACAGCAGCAGCGCCGAGCCGATCCAGGTGATGTTGGACGACAGGTTCACCGCGTCCTGCCAGTCGCCCTGTCGCCCGGCCAGCAGACCGCGCTCTTCGTCGTCCATGTCGGCGACGAGGGTGCGGATGCGGTTCATCGTCGCGCGGCCGCGGTCGGTGCGCACCACCGCGAGCGCCTGCTCGACGTTGCCGGCGCGGCGCAGCTCCACCGTCTCGGCCAGTTCGGCCAGCTTCTCGGTGGTCAGCCGGTCGATCGTGTCGATGCGCTGCGTCTGGCGCGGGTTGTCGACGGTCAGTTCGCGAACCCGGCGCACCAGGCCCGGCAGCGCCGCGCGCGCGGTGGTGTACGGGTCGAGGTAGAGCTCGTTGCCGGTCAGCAGGAAGCCGCGCTGGCCGGTCTCGGCGTCCTTCACCGCCGACAGCAGCGTCTGAAGCTGCTGGCCGACCTCGATCGTGTGCGTCACCAGCTCGGCGGTGCTGGCGCGGGTCTGCAGCGAGCGGTACGAGAAGAACGCGATCAGCACGACCGCCAGCACCGCCAGGCCGAAGCCGATCAGCGGACCCGGCGGCAGCGGCAGGCCGCTGCGTGCGCTGCGGACCGGGGCGAACTTCATCGAAAGCGGGGCCATCGGCGCGATCCTGTGATTCAAAGAAGAGACGGCACGCGGCGGCATGCGAAGGGGCTCGGAAGCGCGCGGGATCGTAGCGCAGCGCTGCGCGATTCCAGGCGCGCGCGACGGGCAAACGGCGCGCCTGCGCGCATGTCGCGGCGATGTCCTACAAATGCGTCGGACATGCGCCCACGGGACGCGCCGGAGCGGCCCTCTACAGTGAAGCCGCGCCGGGACCGCAGAGTCCCGGATGGCACCCACTACCGGAGGTCGCGATGAAAAGAGGGATGGTCATTGCAGGGTTCGAGGTGCACACCGACGAGGGCTTGCGGCAGGTTCCGCCGGGCGCGTGCTGGGTCATCGAGGGCGCCCTGTGGGTCAAGCTGCTCTGGCAGGCCGATGGCGCCCGCGAGGCGGCCACCGTGTCGCTGCGCGAGTACCAGGCCTGCGTGCAGCGCGGCTGCATCCACTTCGAGGAAGCGCCGTCGTTCAGCGAATCCGTGCGTAGACCCTTGAGTCTCGCAAGCTGCCGTCCGGCGTGATGCGGTCGTTGCGGCGCGTGCCTTCGAGCGCATAACCGGCGCGCTCGCAGACGCGCCAGCTGGCGGTGTTGCCGGCATCCGGCAGCGCTTCGATGCGGCGCATGCCGAGCGTGTCGAAGGCGAGTTCCGTGATCGCCTGCACCGCCTCGGTGACGAGGCCGCGGCCGGTGAACGCCGAATGCGCCCAGTAGCCGATCTCGCACTTGGGCACCGCCCAGTCGAACGCATGCAGGCTGCCGGCGCCGACCAGCGCGCCGCCGTCCTTCAGGAACAGCAGCATCGGCATCATCGAGCGCATCAGGTAGTGCGCGCGGCCTTCGCGGCAGAACTGCTCCGAGGTCTCGACGCTCGGCTCGGCCAGGGCCCACGGCAGCGAGGCCGGGAATTCGCGCAACGCGTCCAGCGACGCGACCACCGCGTCATGCAGCAGCGGCCCTTCGCCGGCGCGCGGGCAGCGGATCGTCAGGCGCGCGCTGTCGAAGCTGTCGGGAACGTCGCGAAGCGAGGGGATCGTCATGCGGGGATGGTGGCAGCCTGCGCCCGCAGCACTCGCGCCGCAGGCGCAACCGCGTGCGCGGATGCGAAGGTGTCAGCGCGGCGACCAGCGCCATTCCTTCACCTCGGGCAGGTCGTCGCCGTGCTCGCACACCCATTCCCGGTGCCGGCGCAGCGTTGCCGCCAGCCGCTCGGCCTCGGCCGGTACCCGCCCGGCCAGGCGCGGCACGCGGCGGATCGCGTCGAACGCCAGCTGGTAGCGGTCGAGCTGGTTGAGCACCACCATGTCGAACGGCGTCGTCGTCGTGCCTTCCTCGAGATAGCCGCGCACATGGATGTTCGCGTGGTTGCGGCGCCGGTAGGTCAGCTTGTGCACCAGCGACGGGTAGCCGTGGAAGGCGAACACCACCGGCCGGTCGGCGGTGAAGATCGCGTCGAAGTCCTCGTCGGACAGGCCGTGCGGATGCTCCAGCGGCGGCTGCAGCGCGAACAGGTCGACGACGTTGACGACCCGCACGCGCAGGTCGGGCACGTGGTCGCGCAGCAGGGTCACGGCGGCCAGCGTCTCCAGCGTCGGGACATCGCCGGCGCAGGCCATCACCACCTCCGGCTCGCCGCCGCTGCCGGCCCACTCCCAGGTGCCCAGGCCGGCGCGGCAATGCCGCTGCGCCGCGTCGATGTCGAGCCATTGCCAGGCCGGCTGCTTGCCGGCGACGATCACGTTGACGTAGTTGCGGCTGCGCAGGCAGTGGTCGGCCACCGACAGCAGGCAGTTCGCGTCGGGCGGCAGGTAGATGCGCACCACGTCGGACTTCTTGTTCGCGACATGGTCGATGAAGCCCGGGTCCTGGTGCGAGAAGCCGTTGTGGTCCTGGCGCCAGACGTGCGAGGTGAGCAGGTAGTTCAGCGACGCGATCGGCTGCCGCCACGGGATCTGCCGGCAGGACTTCAACCACTTGGCGTGCTGGTTGAACATCGAGTCGATGATGTGGATGAAGGCTTCGTAGCACGAGAACATGCCGTGCCGGCCGGTCAGCAGGTAGCCCTCGAGCCAGCCCTCGCACAGGTGCTCGCTGAGCACCTCCATCACGCGACCGTCGGTGCCGAGGTTCGGGTCGACCTCGTCGATGCGCGCGAGCCATTGCTTGCCGGAGACCTCGTACACCGCATCGAGCCGGTTCGACGCGGTTTCGTCCGGGCCGAACAGCCGGAAATTGCGGGCCGCGAGGTTGAGCCGCACCAGCTCGCGCAGGAACCCGCCGAGCACGCGGGTCGATTCGACCTGCGCCGCGCCGGGCTGCGCCACCGCCACCGCATGCTCGCGGAACGGCGGCATCGCGAGCGGCTGCAGCAGTTCGCCGCCGTTGGCATGCGGGTTCGCGCTCATGCGGCGCGCGCCGGTGGGGCCGAGCGACGCCAGGTCGTCGCGCAGCCGGCCGTCGGCATCGAACAGCTCGTGCGGCCGGTAGCTGCGCAGCCAGGCGTCGAGCTGCGCGAGGTGCTCGGGGGTCTTCACGTCGGCCAGCGGCACCTGGTGGGCCCGCCAGGTGCCTTCGACCGGCTGGCCGTCGACGGTCTTCGGCCCGGTCCAGCCCTTCGGCGTGTCGAGCACGATCATCGGCCAGCGCGGGCGTTCGACCGGGCCGCCGGAGCGCGCGCGCTGCTGGATCGCGTGGATGTCGGCCACCACACGGTCGAGCGTCGCCGCGAGCTGCTGGTGCACCAGCGCCGGGTCGCTGCCGGTCACGAAATGCGGCTCGTGGCCGCAGCCGCGCATCAGCTGCTCGAGTTCGTCGCGCCCGATGCGCGCGAGCAGCGTCGGGTTCGCGATCTTGTAGCCGTTCAGGTGCAGGATCGGCAGCACGGCGCCATCGGTGGCCGGGCTCAGGAACTTGTTCGAATGCCAGCTCGCGGCCAGCGGCCCGGTCTCGGCCTCGCCGTCGCCGATCACGCAGGCGACGATCAGCCCGGGGTTGTCGAATGCGGCGCCGTAGGCATGGGCAAGCGAGTAGCCGAGCTCGCCGCCTTCGTGGATCGAGCCGGGCGTCTCGGGCGCCACGTGGCTCGGGATGCCGTAGGGCCACGAGAACTGGCGGAACAGCCGGCGCATGCCGTCGCGGTCTTGCGTGACGGCCGGATAGCGCTCGGTGTACGAGCCTTCGAGCCAGGCGCTGGCGACCAGCCCCGGGCCGCCATGGCCGGGTCCGATCACGTAGATCATGTCGAGCCCGTGTGCGGCGATCACGCGGTTCAGGTGCGCATACAGCAGGTTCAGCCCGGGCGTCGTGCCCCAGTGGCCGAGCAGGCGCGGCTTCACGTGGGCCTGCGTCAGCGGCTCGTCGAGCAGCGGGTTGTCGCGCAGGTAGATCTGCCCGACCGACAGGTAGTTGGCAGCGCGCCACCAGGCGTCGATGCGCTGCAGCTGGCCGGGCGACAGCGGGCCGTGCGGATGCTCGGTGGGGTGGTTCACGAGAGGATCCTCCTTGTCGCGCCGATGATGGCCGCTCCGGTGTCGACTGAGTATGCTGCAGATCAAATCCCACGCTGCCGGAAACGAATCGATGCGCCCCCTGCTGCTGACGCTGAACGCCGGTTCGTCGTCGATCAAGATCGGCCTGTTCCGCCTCGGCGACGCCGGGCCGGAGTCGGTCGGGCGCGGCCGCCTCGACCTGCAGCGGGCGCCGCTGGCGCTGTCGCTCGACTGCGAAGGCCGCCGGGTCGAATGGCCGCTGCAGGCGCCGCTGACCGAATCGCTGCACGAGGTGGTCGACGCGATGCTCGGTGTGCTCGAGCGCGACGGCGCGCTGGCGGGCCTGCACGCCGCGGCACACCGCGTGGTGCACGGCGGCCCGCAGCACCATGGGCCGGTGCGCGTCGACGACGCGACGCTGGCGGAGCTCGACGCGCTGACGCCGCTCGCGCCGCTGCACCAGCCGCACAGCCTGCGGCTGATCCGGGCGCTGCAGCAGCTGCGACCCGGGCTCGTGCAGACCGCGTCGTTCGATACCGCCTTCCACCAGACGCAGGACCCCCTTGCCCGCCGCTTCGCGCTGCCCCGGGCGCTGCATGACGCGGGGGTGCAGCGCTACGGCTTCCACGGCCTGTCGTATGCCTTCATCGCGCGCGAACTTGCGCGGGTGGCACCGCACGAAGCGGCCGGTCGCGTCGTCGTCGCGCACCTGGGCAGCGGCGCGAGCCTGTGCGGGCTGCAGGCCGGCCGCAGCGTCGACACCAGCATGGGCTTCTCGGCACTGGACGGCGTGCCGATGGGCACGCGCTGCGGCGCGCTCGATGCCGGCGTGCCGCTGTACCTGATGCAGCAGCGCGGCCTGTCCCACGACGAGATCGAGGACCTGCTGTACCACCGCTCGGGGCTGCTCGGCGTGTCGGGCCTCAGCGCCGATGCGCGCACCTTGCGCGACAGCGACCTGCCGGCAGCACGCGAGGCGCTGGCGTTGTTCGCACTGCGTTGTGCCGGCGAAGCGGCGCGCATCGCGACCACGCTCGGCGGGCTCGACGCGCTGGTGTTCACCGCCGGCATCGGCGAGCACGATGCGGCGCTGCGTGCCGCGGTGTGCGAACGGCTGGGCTGGCTCGGCGTCGCGCTCGACGCCGATGCGAACGCGCGCCATGCGCTGCGCATCGACCGGTCCGGCCGCGTGGCGTTGTTCGTGATGGCCACGGACGAGGAACGCACGATCGCCGACGAGGCCTGGGCGGTGCTGCGTTGATCGTGGTGCGCGCGGCAGCGGGTACGATGCGCGCCTCCGCCCGAAAGGTCCGCCCGTGAAACTCGCCACCTGGAACGTCAACTCCCTTGCGGTGCGCCTGCCGCAGCTGATCGACTGGCTTGCGCTGCACCAGCCCGACGCGATCGTGCTGCAGGAAACCAAGCTCACCGACGACAAGTTCCCGCACGCCGAGATCGAGGCCGCCGGCTACCAGGTGCAGTGGTTCGGGCAGAAGACGTACAACGGCGTCGCGCTGCTGTCGCGCACGGTGGCCGCCGACATCGTCAAGAACATCCCCGGCCATGACGACGAGCAGGCGCGCGTGATCGCCGGCACCGTCAACGGCATCCGCATCGTCGGCGCGTACATCCCGAACGGGCAGTCGGTCGACAGCGACAAGTTCCAGTACAAGCTGAAGTGGCTGACGGCGCTGCGCACCTGGCTGGCCGACGAGCTGACCCGCCACACGCACTTGGTGCTGATGGGCGATTACAACATCGCCCCCGAAGACCGCGACGTGCACGACCCGGTGGCATGGGCCGGGCAGGTGCTGTGCACGCCCGAGGAGCGGGCGCACTTCCAGAGCCTGCTCGGGCTCGGGCTGCACGATTCGTTCCGGCTGTTCGAGCAGCCGCCGAAGAGCTGGAGCTGGTGGGACTACCGCAACCTGGCCTTCCGCAAGAACCAGGGGCTGCGCATCGACCACATCCTGGTGAGCGACGCGCTGAAGGGCCAGGTGACGGCGTGCGCGATCGACAAGCCGACGCGCAAGAACGAGCGGCCCAGCGACCACGCGCCGGTGATTGCGGAGTTCTCGTAGCCGGCCATCGAAACTGGCAGGACACAGGGATGCGCACACCGCCCCGTTCGGGCTGAGCCTGTCGAAGCCCCGCCGGCGGTGCACCGCGACGCTCGACGCGCTTCGGCACCAACCCTTCGCCACGTGCCTTCGACAAGCTCAGTCACTGCTCGGGGCAAACGGGGGCATGTCAGTCGTCGAGCCCGAGCTCCTGGATCTTCCGCGTGATCGTGTTCCGCCCGATCCCGAGCTTCTGCGCCGCCTCGATGCGCCGCCCGCGCGTGATCTCGAGCGCGGTGTGGATCAGCTGCGCCTCGAACTTGCGCGTCAGCGTGTCCCACACCTCCGGCAGCCCGGCTTGCAGCATCGCGCGCGATTCGCGCTCCAGGTCGGCCAGCCAGTGCGTGCTGGTCGCCACCGCGGCCACCGCATCCGGCAGCGGCGCAGCCACCGGCGCGGCGGCGTGAGCCGCCGACACGCTGACGATCGATGGCAGCTCGGCGGCCTCGCCCGCGCCCGGCACACGCGCCGGCATCGCGACGAGGTCGCCCTGGAATTCCGGCGGCAGGTCCTTGGCCTCGACCACCTGCGCCGGCGCCATCACCGTCAGCCAGTGGCAGATGTTCTCCAGCTGCCGCACGTTGCCGGGGAAATCGAACTGCATCAGCCGCGCGAGCGCCGCTTCGGTGATGCGCTTGGCCTCGACGCCCAGCTCCTTCGCGCTCTTCTGCAGGAAGAAGCGCGCCAGCGCCGGCACGTCCTCGCGCCGCTCGCGCAGCGCCGGCAGCCGCAGCCGGATCACGTTCAGCCGGTGAAACAAGTCCTCGCGAAAGGCCCCGAGCTTGACCCGCTCTTCCAGGTTCTGGTGCGTCGCCGCGATCACGCGCACGTTGCTGCGCAGCGGGTTGTGCCCGCCGACACGGTAGAACTGCCCGTCGCTCAGCACGCGCAGCAGCCGCGTCTGCAGGTCGAACGGCATGTCGCCGATCTCGTCGAGGAACAGCGTGCCGCCGTCGGCCTGCTCGAAGCGCCCGCGCCGCGTCGTCTGCGCACCGGTGAACGCGCCGCGCTCATGGCCGAACAGCTCGCTCTCGAGCAGGTCCTTCGGGATCGCCGCGGTGTTGATCGCGACGAACGGCCCGCTCGCCCGCGGGCTGTGCTTGTGCAGCGCCTGCGCGACGAGTTCCTTGCCCGAGCCCGACTCGCCGGTGATCAGCACCGTGACCACGCTCTGGCTCAAGCGCCCGATCGCGCGGAACACGTCCTGCATCGCCGGCGCCTGGCCCAGCATCTCGGGCATCTGCGCCATGCGCTCGTCGCGCACCTCCTCGCGCATGCTCTCGTCGAGCGCGCGGCGGATCAGCTCGACGGCCTTCGGCACGTCGAACGGCTTCGGCAGGTACTCGAAAGCGCCGCCCTGGAACGCACTGACCGCGCTGTCCAGGTCGGAGTAGGCCGTCATGATGATCACCGGCAGGCCGGGGTGCCGCTCCTTGACCTTGCTCAGCAGCTCGATGCCCGAGCCGCCTGGCATCCGGATGTCGGATACGAGAACCTGCGGCTCGTCGTCTTCGAGCGCGATCAGCACGTCGCGCGGGTTGGTGAAGCTGCGCACCGCGAGGTCTTCACGCGCCAGCGCCTTCTCCAGCACGAAGCGGATGGATTGGTCGTCGTCAACGATCCAGATGGGTTTCATGCCCTGCCTGTGGTTCCGGTCCCGCCCGCCCCGGCTTCTGGCTCAGGGCAACGGGATCACGATCTTGAAAAGGGTCTGGCCCGGTTTGCTCTCGCATTCGATCATGCCCTGGTGTTGCTGCACGAACGTTTGCGCCAGCGTGAGTCCCAAGCCCGACCCGCCATCGCGCCCCGATACCAGCGGGTAAAAAATGCGATCCCGGATCGACTCCGGGATCCCCGGGCCGTTGTCTTCAATATGCAAGTCCAGTGCCAATCGATAGCGCTGCTTGCCGAGCGTGACCTGCCGCGCGATCCGCGTGCGCAGCGTGATGCAGGCGTCGCCCTGCGCGATGCGCTCGGACAGCGCCTGCGCCGCGTTGTGCGCGATGTTGAGCACCGCCTGGATCAGCTGCTCGCGGTCGCCGCGGAAATCGGGGATGGAGATGTCGTAGTCGCGCATCACCGCCAGCCCGCGCGGGAACTCGGCAATGATCAGCGAGCGCACCCGTTCGCAGACCTCGTGGATGTTGACGTCGCTCACCACGTGCGGCTTGCGGTGCGGCGCGAGCAGCCGGTCGACCAGCGCCTGCAGCCGGTCGGCCTCCTGGATGATGACCTGGGTGTACTCGGTCAGCGCGCGCGACTCGACCTCCATCTCGAGCAACTGCGCCGCGCCGCGGATGCCGCCGAGCGGGTTCTTGATCTCGTGCGCGAGGTTGCGGATCAGTTCCTTGTTGGCGCGCGCCTGGCCGAGCGCGCGCTCCTCGCGGTCCTGGCGCGTCTGCTGCTCGATCTCCACCAGCTCGATGATCGCCTCGTTCGGCCGGTCGAGCTGGTTGACGATCACGTGCACCGGCAGCGCATCGCCATGCGCCGACACCGGCCGGCGCAGCAGGGCCTCGAAGCGGCTTGTGGAGAAATCGTTGCGCACGACCGCGGCCACGGTGTCGCGCACCGAATTGGCATCGATGAACCAGTCGAACAGCGAGCCGCCCAGCACGCTGCGCCGCGGCAGGCCCAGCACGTTCTCGAACGCGGCATTGGCGAACAGGCAGCTGCCGTCGTCGCGCACCACCGCGACCATCGTCGCCAGGTGGTCGAAGGCCTGGTAGCGCTCGGGCAGCTTGCCCGCCTGCGCCGCGCGCACGGGCTTCGGCTCGCCGACCGGCCGGTTCACCGGGGTGGTCACTGCAGCTTCGCGAGTTCGCGCCGCAGCGCGGCGATGTCGCTTTCCTTGCGCAGGATATTGGCCTTCATCTCGGCGACACGGTCCACGTACTTCTGGTAATTCTTCTCGTCGCCCTGGCGCTCGGGTTCGCCGTTGTTGTAGGCCTTCTGCAACTCGGCCAGCTGGTCTTCTTCCTTCTTCAGCTCGGCCTCGAGGATGCGGCGCGCATCGCTGTCGCGAGCGCGCTGCTCGTTCGGGTCGACCCGGTTCTCGCCCGACTTCCCCGCCGCCGCGCTCGAGGACGACCCCTTGGCCGGGCGCAGGCCCTGCACCACGGTGATCGGCGCGCCCTCGAGGGTCTTGCAGCCCTTGTCCCTGGCCTCCTTGGCCGACAGCGTGTCGGTGTAGAGCACCGGGTTGCCGGGGCAGCGGTAGACGGTCTTTTCTTCGGCAGCCCGTGCCGGCAGGGCGATCAGCGTGGCAACGGCAGCCACCGCGAGCGCGCAACGGGTCGTGGTTCGGTGAGAGCGCATGGGAAAGTACCTCGGGCCGTGGGATCTGGTGGATTGTGGCCGATCCCGCGAGGGGTCCCACCATGTAAAAAGGGACGGCTTGTGCCGTCCCTTCGTGATGCCGGAATCGCGGAACCGCTGGCGGTGAGAGCCTGCGCCCCCGGGCCGGGTTCCGCGTGCCTGGATCAGGCGCTGTAATACATGTCGAACTCGACCGGATGGGTCGTCATGCGGAAACGCGTGACTTCCTGCATCTTCAGCTCGATGTAGGCGTCGAGGTAGGCGTCGGTGAAGACACCGCCCTTGGTCAGGAACGCACGGTCCTTGTCCAGGTAATCGAGCGCCTGGTCGAGGCTGTGGCAGACGGTCGGGATCTTCGCGTCTTCTTCCGGCGGCAGGTGGTACAGGTCCTTCGTGGCGGCTTCGCCCGGATGGATCTTGTTTTCCACGCCGTCCAGGCCGGCCATCAGCAGCGCCGAGAACGCCAGGTACGGGTTCGCCAGCGGGTCCGGGAAGCGCGCTTCGATGCGGCGGCCCTTCGGGTTGGCAACGTACGGAATGCGGATCGAGGCCGAGCGGTTCTTGGCCGAGTAGGCCAGCTTGACCGGGGCTTCGAAGCCCGGGACCAGGCGCTTGTAGCTGTTGGTGCCGGGGTTCGTGATCGCGTTCAGCGCGCGGGCGTGCTTGATGATGCCGCCGATGTAGAACAGCGCGAATTCCGACAGGCCCGCATAGCCGTCGCCGGCGAACAGGTTCTTGCCGTCCTTCCAGACCGACTGGTGCACGTGCATGCCCGAGCCGTTGTCGCCGACGATCGGCTTCGGCATGAAGGTCGCAGTCTTGCCGTAGGCGTGGGCCACGTTGTGGATCACGTACTTCTGCAGTTGCAGCCAGTCGGCGCGCTGCACCAGCGAGCTGAACTTGGTGCCGATTTCCATCTGGCCGGCGTTCGCCACTTCGTGGTGATGCACTTCGACCGGGATGCCCAGCGATTCGAGGATCAGGCACATCTCGGAGCGCAGGTCCTGCGCGCTGTCGACCGGCGGCACCGGGAAGTAGCCGCCCTTGACGGCCGGACGGTAGCCCGAGTTGCCGTGGTCGTATTCCTTGCCGGTGTTCCAGGCGGCTTCCTCGGATTCGATCTTCGAGAACGAACCGGACATGTCCACGTTCCAGCGCACGCTGTCGAAGATGAAGAACTCGGGTTCCGGACCGAAGAAGGCGGTGTCGCCGATGCCCGACGACTTCAGGTAGGCCTCGGCGCGCTTGGCCAGCGAACGCGGATCGCGCTCGTAGGGCTTGCCATCGGTCGGCTCGATCACGTCGCAGGTGAGGATCAGCGTCGGCTCTTCGAAGAACGGGTCGATGTTGGCCGTGTTCGGGTCCGGCATCAACAGCATGTCGGACGCTTCGATGCCCTTCCAGCCGGCGATCGACGAACCGTCGAAGGCGTGGCCCGAGATGAACTTGTCTTCGTCGAACGCAGACAGGGGCACCGAAACGTGTTGCTCTTTGCCGCGGGTATCGGTGAAGCGGAAGTCAACGAACTTGACCTCGCTTTCCTTCACCATCTTCATCACGTCGGCGACGGTCTTTGCCATCAGGTTCTCCTAGCGAGAGGCTTGTGGGGTGAGTGGGTGGGTAGAGACGACAGATTCAGTGCCGGGAGGGGCCTGGAAATGCGCACAGGAATGTAGCAGAAAGCATGCCCGCGCCCGATGACGGCGCAGCCCCAGCCGGCATGCGCTCCACCGGGTGAGCGACGACCCAAAACACGCGCTGGCGGCGGGTCGGCGACGCCACTTTGGTGCACGACCCGGCACCAGGCTGGACGGGCGATGCGGGGCTCATCGCACCAACTCGGGGCCCAGTTGCGCACCATGGCCACGCAGCCCGGCCAGCAGTTCGGCGAAGGCCTCGGCCACCGGCCCGGCCGCGCCCTTCACGCCGAGCTCGATGTGCCGCCCCCACTGCGGATGGTCGACGCTCGGCAGGCTGAACACCTTGACGCCGTCGAAGCGGGCCTCGATGGCTTCCATCAGCGGCGTAAGGGTCGACTCCATCGCGCCGAACACGATCACCGACTGCTCGCGCGGCCGCTCGGCGCGGTGCTCGCCGGCGTAGCGTTCGTCGAGCACCGACTGCAGCATCGGCCAGGCCATCACCGGGAAGCCGGGCACGAAGTGCACATGGCCGACCGAGAAGCCGGGGATCTTGTTGTAGGGGTTCGGGATGATCTGCGCGCCGGCCGGGAACATGCCCATGTTGAGGCGATGCAGGTTGTCGGCGCGCTCGGGTTCGAACGGCACGCCCTGCTCGGCGGCGACGTCGCGCATGCGTTCGAGGATCAGTTCGCGCGCCTGCGGATGGAGCGCGAGCGGCACGCCCAGCGCACGGGCGGCGCACTGGCGCGTGTGGTCGTCGGGCGTCGCGCCGATGCCGCCGCACGAGAAGACCACGTCGCCGCTGGCGAAGGCCTCGCGCAGGTGCGCGGTGATGCGCTCGGGGTCGTCGCCGACGTACCGGGCCCACGACAGCGGGATGCCGCGCTCGTTCAGCAGCGCGATCACCTTGGGCAGGTGCTTGTCCTCGCGTTTGCCCGACAGGATCTCGTCGCCGATGATGATGACGCCGAAGTTCATGCGATGTCCTCTGAAGCGGAAGGCCTGGGAAGCGGGGTCGGGTCGCCGGGCGGCGGCAGCACCACGGCAGCGGCGAGTTGCTGCTCGGCGCGCAGCTCGGCCAGCGCCGCCAGCGCGAAGTGCGCGAACCACAGCGACGAGAACGCGAACACCAGCGTGTAGATCCAGATCGCGACCGGCACCAGGATCGGCGCGAGTGCGAGGAACATCAGGCCCGAGGCCCACACCAGCGACGGCGCGGCGCCGAGGTAGCCGGTGGCGATGCCGAGTCCGAGGAAGCTGGTGCGGTGGCGGCGGATCAGTTCGCGGCGCTCGTCCTTGCTCGCATGCTCGGACAGCGTGTCGTAGACCATCACGCGGTAGGTCAGCCAGCCCCAGATCAGCGGCGGCACGACCAGCACCATCAGCGGCACGAACCACAGCGGGATCGACGCGACCAGCGCGACGACGGCGACCGCGGTCGAACCAAGGCTCACGACGATGCTGCCGACGAAGGTGCCGCCGCGGCGGCGCTCCAGCAGCGGGAAGCGGCGTTGCGCCACCAGGTTCAGCATCGCCGGCGTCATCAGCGTCGCGACGACGAGCAGCGACAGCAGCACCAGCACCGGCGTCGCGAGGAAGATCACGACCAGCGGGCCGAGCACCGACTTCAGGTTGCCGGCGCCGATGCTTTCGAGCCAGCTGAACAGGGCATGCAGCAGGTCCCACGAATCGAGCAGGCTGCGCACGCCATCGATCGCGTCTTCCCAGAAGAAGTAGCCGAGCCCGAAGCTCAGGCCGACGAGCAGCGCGAGCGGCAGCAATGACAGCACGATGACGCGCGGGTGCAGGCAGTAGGCGGCGGCGCGCCAGAAGGAATCGAACAGGGGTCTGAGCATGGTTGCGGAGAATAACTTAGCCCCCCAGTCGCTTCGCTCCTGCCCCCATGGGGCGCCACCCCTGGGCCCGGCAAAGCCGGATCCCGGGGCGTTGCTTGATCGTTCGCGGCCTCTGGGCCTGGTCAGTCACGCAAATCGGGTGACAAGCGGGAATCAATTCCCACTTGTTCGCTTGTCATCCTCGAAGGACCAGGGCGGTGGCACAAAGGCGCGGGCGGGGGGTGTGGGGAGCGCCAATCAGGACGGGGCGCCGGAGCTGTGCAGTTCGATGGCCCCGTGCGCAGCGCGATCGTGAACTGACTGTCGCCGACTGTTTGACCACAACGAACGAAGTGAGTGGCGGGAGTTTCGGCGACAGGTCTTCAAATTGCACAGCGGAGGGGAGTCAGCATCCCGCAAGGGATGCTGACCGCACCGGCCGGCGAGCCCCACACCCCCCGCCCGCGCCTTTGCTCGCGCAGCCGCAGCCGCAACCCCAGCCCTACGACCGCCCGAACGCCCTCTTCAGCCCCAGCCACTGCTGCTGCCAGAACCCCTGCCCATACTCGCGCCCGCCCGATTCGGGCAACTGGTCGCGGATCCCCGTCGGGTCGTAGCGGTCCTCGAAGTTGCCGGTGCGGAACAGCACGTCCCACACCGGGAACAGCACCGCGAAGTTGTGCCCGCCGAGCGTGCCCTGCCCCGCGGTCTCGTGCCCGAGCCCGATGCTGTGGTGCAGCCGGTGGAAGCGCGGGCTGACGAACACGCGCTCGAACACCAGGCCGAAGCCGGTCCGCAGGTTCGCGTGCGACAGGCTTTCGAGCAGCTGCGTGCAGGCCACCACCGCGATGAACTGCCCCGGCGGGATGCCGATCAGCCGCGCGACGATCACGATCACGCTGTCGCGGATCAGGTCGTCGAGCAGGTGGTTGCGGTTGTCGCTCCACATCGTCATCTGCCGCTGGCTGTGGTGCAGCGAATGCAGGCCCCACCACCAGCGGAACTGGTGCTGGCCACGGTGGATCCAGTAGTCGACCAAGTCGAACACCAGCAGGTAGGCGACGAAGCTGAACCAGGCGCTGTCGGTGACGCCCGGCCACCACGGCGCGAACCATTCGTCGAACTGCCAGGTCGGCAGACCCGCCAGCCGCGCGGCACCGAAGGCCTCGTCGAACAGCGGATCGACCGCGAAGAACAGCCCGACGCGGAACAGCCCCAGCCGGTGGATCAGCGTGTACAGCACGTCGGTGCGCACCGCGCGCCTGTCCGTCACCGGCTCGACCGGGCGCCAGCGCTCCAGCGTGCCGATCACCACCAGCAGCACGACGATCTGCAGCAGGCCGACCAGCAGCCAGCCGGTCGCGTCGAACGCATCCTCGACGACGTTGCCGAGCCCGAGCCGGAATGCGAGCGGCTGCACGACGCCCTCGAACAAGGCCTGCTGCACGCGGCCGAAGGCGTCGGTGAAGGCGAGCAGCAGCGAATCGATCATCTTGGCGTTGTCGAAAGAATGCGCCTCAGCGGAGCGCGGCGTCCCGGTAGGCGGGGTGGTCGCGCAGCGTCGCGAAGCAGAAGCCGCGCTGCTTGAGCCCCTGGATCAGCGGCTCGAGCACCGCCGGCGCCCACGGATCCTGGCGCGACCAGATGCCCAGGTGGGCCAGCATCACGTCGCCCGGACGGATGTGATCCAGCGCGCGCTGCAAAAGTTGCGCATTCGGGTAGCGGTCGCTCGGCAGTTCGTCGCCGAGGAAGCCGGCGGCGCTCCACGGCACATGCGTCCAGCCGCAGGCCTTCGCGGCGGCCAGCAGCGCCGGCGAGGTCTTGCCGCCCGGCGCGCGGAACAGGCGCGGCATCGCCTGGCCGGTCATCGCGTGGAAGCGGTCGGCGGGACGCTGCAGTTCGGCGCAGTACTGCGCCGCGGTCCAGGTCTGCAGGCGACCGGCATCGGGGCCCGCGCTCGGGCGAAGCTTGAAGCGCGTGCCCTTCGGGTCGGCCGGGTCCTTCACGTCGGCCACCCAGTAGACGTGGTCGAAGGTGTGCGAACCGAACAGGTGCCCTTCGGCCGCCCGCGCCTTCCACCACGGCGCCCACTGGTCGTCGAGGCTCGCGCCGCCGGTCAGCGTCTTCTCGTTCGCGAGGAAGAACGTGACCTTCACCTGTTCGCGGTTCAGCACCTCGGCCACCAGCGGGGCCACGCCCATGTGGCCGGTGTCCAGCGTCAGGTACACCGGCTTGTCGCAGCCGGCAGCCTGGACCGGGCCGGCGAGCAGCGCCGCGACGACGACGACGCTAGCGGCGCGACGCATGGTCGAGCGTCCACACGCCGTGCGGCGAGCGGCCCACCGCCACCTGGCGGATCACCTGCTTCTTCTCGATGTCGATCAGCGTGAGCTTGCGCGCCCAGCGCGAGCTGACCAGCAGCGTCTTGCCGTCGGCCAGCACGTCGATGCAGTCCGGACCGCCGGGCGCCGGGTAGGTGTCGACCACGCTCAGCGTGCGGGTGTCGATCATGCTGATGGTGTTGGCCACGCGGTTGCTGACGAACACATGCTGGCCGTCGCCGCGGCTGCGGAACGCGTGCGCGCCGGCGCCGGTCGGGATGCGCTTGACGAGCCTGGGCTGCGGCTGGCTCACGTCGTAGACCTCGACGAATTCGTCGCCGGTCAGGCCGACCAGCAGCAGCTTGTCGTCGGGCGTCAGGTAGACGTCGGCCGGCAGCTTGCCGACGGTGATCTTCCAGCGCTGCTTCTGGGTCGCGATGTCGATCGCCATCAGCTCGTCGCTGTCCTGCATCGACGAATAGATCACCGTGCTCTTGCTGTCGATCGACAAATGGCTGGGCGTGCGCGACGCGGCCACGCGGCCGGCGAGCTTCATCGGGTTGGCGGCGTCGGCCGGCTCCCAGCGGTAGATGTCGATGTGGTTCAGCCGGTTCGCGGCGGTGACGAACCACTTCATGTCGGGCGAGAAACGCAGGTGGTACGGGTCGGAGATCTTCGTGATCGTGCGCTGCACCTCGGCGGTGACCGGGTCGACCATCGTCAGCGAATCGCTGAGCGCATTGGCGACGATCAGCGATTTCTCGTCGGGCGTCAGGTAGAGGTGGTGCGGTTCCTTGCCGGTCGGGATCCGGCGGACCTCGGCGAATGTCGTCGGGTCGATCACGCTGATCGATGCATCGAGCGAGTTCAGCACGAAGATCGGCGGCTTGGCGGCGGCGCCCGCGGCCTGCGCCCCGTGGAGGGCGGTGGCCAGACACAAGGCCGACAGGACGAGCGACGGGAGGCGGGGCAACGCAGACAGCAGTTTCAAGACCGGATACCAGCAAGAGAAACCGGCATTTTAGGCGGGCGCAGCGTGCGCCCACCTTCAAATTGGCCTGCGAGCGTCTTTCTGTTCTGCGTTTCGTCAAGCCAGGCTCAGTCGTCATCCCCGCCGAGGATGCTGCCGAGCAGGCCGCCACCGGCGAAACCGCCGAGCACCGAGCCTTCTTCACGGCGCCCGCCGTTCTGCGGCGCGGCCGCGAACACGCGCGATGCCAGGCGCGAGAACGGCAGGCTCTGCAGCCACACCGTGCCGGGGCCGGTGACCTTCGCGAAGAACAGGCCTTCGCCGCCGAACAGCGCGGTCTTGATCTTGCCGACGTACTGGATCTCGAAGTTGACGTTGGGCGTCAGCGCGACGATGCAGCCGGTGTCGATCAGCAGCGTCTGGCCGGGCTGCAGCTCGCGCTTCATCACGGTGCCGCCGGCATGCACGAAGGCGAGGCCATCGCCCTCGAGCTTCTGCATCACGAAGCCCTCGCCGCCGAAGAAGCCCACCGACAGCTTCTGCTGGAAGAAGATGCCCAGCGACACGCCCTTGGCGGCGCACAGGAAGGCATCCTTCTGGCAGATCAGCGTGCCGCCGAGCTGGCGCAGGTCCATCGGCAGGATCTTGCCGGGGTACGGCGCCGCGAACGCGACCTTGCGCTTGCCCTGGCCCTGGTTGGTGTAGACGGTGGTGAACAGCGACTCGCCGGTGATCAGCCGCTTGCCGGCGCCGAGCAGCTTGCCGAAGATGCCGCCCTGGCTGGCCGAGCCGTCGCCGAAGACGGTGTCCATGCCGATGCCGGCATCCATGTACATCATGCTGCCGGCCTCGCCGACCGCCGCCTCGCCCGGGTCGAGCTCGACCTCGACGAACTGCATCTCCGAGCCCTTGATCTCGTAGTCCACCACGTCCATTGCCACGTTCATGCTCCTGGTTGAGAACGGGCGGATTCTGACATCCACCCGACCAGACATTGCAGTTCGTCCGTCCGTCCGATGCCTTGGACATCGCTGAACTGCACCGCTGCCGGCGCGCCACGCGTATCCGTGAGGTAATCTGAAGTGAAAAAAAGGATGCCACGTCTCACGGTCAAGTCCGGCCGCTATTGGCGGCAATCACTTGCAGCACAACTCAAGCTTTGCTTGGGGCTATTTGTGTCACCGCCTTCGCAATAGCATCAATAAAAAAGATGGCACTTGCGATACGCGCCCGCTCCTTCTCATGAGTCAAATAATATATTGAAATAGGAATGAATAAATCCGCCAATGGCACCGCCAACAACGCAGCTGACCCTCCATTCAAAATCCTCTGATCAACGTCTGCTTTGGTGATACTTATCCAGCCATCGAAATGATCCAACAGACTCTTTCCAGCGATCGACAAAGATATTCTAAAAACATATTCAAACTCATCTATTGGCAACTCAATCGCGAGGATATTTCCAACCGCAGATGCAGAGGATCTGCAATGCCATCCTTGTTTACCAAAGTATTCCAGAACGAACGCCTCGACCCCCGATTTCGAGATTTTGGTCGCAGCGAGCGGCACATCAGATAAATGTCGCCTAGCCTCTTGACCAACCAACTCACGATAACCGCCCACAATTTCTGACCACTGCCTCCCCCCGATTTTATTGCCACCCTTATACTTGAGACTCTCGAATCGAGAAAAACGCGGATCGAGAAACTGACGAGCACTACTGTGAATCGATTCATCATTTTCCCAACGCCCCATAGCCCACTGGTTCTTGAGCCATTCCAAATAAAGTGATTTACCCCCGACCACGGTCTCCCGGGTTCGCCAAGTCCATTTGGCGCCAGGGGCCGCACATAATCTTTCCTTTGCAGATTCAAGGAAAAAAAATTGCAATGGAGGCAGGTCATCCTCGTCGCTCCTCTCCAATGAAGCAATATCTGAGAGCATTGACCTCCAAAGTCCGAACTTTTCAAAGACTTGGCATTGCCAAGTTTCAGTATCCTTTATCTGCTCAGCAAGATTCTCAGCAGACATAATAATTTTAGTCAAGGACCTCTCCTAATCAGCAGGCCGAAGCGCGGGCGGGCGCGGCCCTATTGGTGGAAATAGTGGCGGGGCATTCCGGAGAGCCTGCCCCAATTGCTCAAGAATTATCTGCCATGTTGCGGGCGGTTTAATGATCTGATATGTCACCAATCCCCCACCCAAGTTTGTGTAAACGTAGGAGTTTCGATCGCCGTAGACACCACTCAATTCCATCGATGACCCGGCATTAAATGACGCCATGTCACCCCCCCGAGAATAGCCCGTTCCATCAGTATATCGATCAAGCTGCAAGTTGCCGGCCACAACACCGCGCAGATTTCCCGGCTTCACTTCCCAAAGCACATCGCTTGCTCTATCCACAATATCGGCGCGCCCAATAGGCAAGCCATCAGTACCATACAGCGTAACCTCGGCGGACAGCCCTTGCCGCTTGGCCCATGTCTGGATTGTCTTGTGCGCGTTATTTCCATCGTCCAAGTGGGTGATGTGGTTGAAAAGATAGCTATATGCGCCTGACTGCGCGCCGTTGGCAAATTTTCCCCCGCCGATGACCGAGGCAGTCCCGCCGGTTACCGCCGCTGCAAATGTTCCAAGCAACGCGTCGTCTTTCGTAGCACCGGCAATCGCGGGACTCACCGCCTTCGTGAATGCGGCACTCAAGGCCCCAGGCCCACACTTGCCGCCCCCTGCCACGCTGGTGACGCACCCGACCACGCCATGCAGCGCAATGCCAGACGCGCTTCCCCATGCCTGCCCCGTACCCGCCGTGAAGAAGTTGCCCCCACCGATCACATTCCCCGCGCCAGCAAACATCGCCGCAGTGAACGATCCCTGGATCGCCCCCTTCAGCGTGCCCGATGCGATCGCACCTGACGCGAACCCTGCGATCGCCGATTGCGCCACCACGTTCGTCGTGATCCCGTTCAGCGCACCCCCTGCAGGCCCCAGGTAGTACGCCACCGCGATGGATGCCACCAACCGAATGGTCTGGTTGTGCCACAACCCCTTCCAGATGCTCGTCAGGAAGAACCGCTGCCCGCTCGGGTCGGTGCAACTCAGCGGGTTGTTGTAGCAATACCCGTAGCGATCGTAGTTCTGCAGGTTGTAGGGATCCTGGATGAACGGATCGCCTTGCATGAAGCGGCCGAGCGTCGGGTCGAACAAACGGCCGTTCATGTGCACGATGCCGACGTCGTCCAGGTGCTCGTGCCCGGTGAAGCCGCGGTCGGTGCCGCCGCTGGTCGCGCTGCTCCAGTCCACCACCAGGTTGCCCAGGCTATCGTAGCTGCCGTTCGTGTAGCGCCGCTTGCCGAACGCGTCGTAGGCGTAGCGCCCCGTCACCGCCGCGTTGTGGTCGGTCGTTGCGACCAGGCTGCCCAACTGGTCCTTGTGCCAGTACTCCACCTTCACCAGCACGATGCTGGGCAACGGCGGCGCGGCTTGTGCACTGCCCAGCACAGGCAATGCCCCGGTCGACACCAGCACGCCGATGCTCACCCCGCCCACGCTCAGGTAGTGCCGATGACTCCTCCCTGCGGGATTCGCGGTACTCGCGCTGGTCGGCTCGTCGAGTTCGCTCTCGAAGCCGAGCCCGCCGGCGTTGTCCGGATGCAGGTTCCACGTCGTACGCGATCCGGCGGCCGTGCCGCCGACGATCGTGCGCACCTCCTGCATGCGGGCGTGGTTCTCGTCGTAGACCCACTTGTAGCCCGTCGTGCCGCCCGGCCCCTGGATGCCGGTCTGGCTGTCCGGCAGGTTGAAGCTGGTGTACGCGATGCCGCGGTACTTGCCGGCGCTCGCGCTGATCAGGTTGCCGTTGGCGTCGTATCCGTAGCTGGTGGCCTCGCCCCCCGTCACGCTCTGCAGCGCATGCGGACGCACTGCGCCCGCGCCTTGCGCCGCATAGCTGTACACGCCGACATCGCTCTTGTAGAGCAGCAGGCCCAACGCGTTGTATTGCAGCGAAACGGTTCGTGCGAGCCCCGGAATCGCCGGCGCCGCCACCGTGTAGTTCTGCAGGCGGCCGAGGCCGTCGTAGCCAAAGCCTTCCGTCACCGCACCGGTGTTGCCATCGCCCCGTGCATCGTTGCGCTGGATCAGGCGGCCGGCACTGTCCCAGGTGTAGGCTTGGTCCACCACGTCGCTGGCCGTGCCTGGCCCCGCGCTCAGTGCAGCCAGCCGCCCTGTCTGCCCGTCGAAGATCGCCCGGTTGACCACGTCGTTGCCGTAGCGCTGCTGCTCGGCCTTGCCCCACGCGTTGTAGGCCAGCGCTCGCCACAGCGTGCTGCCCACTGGCAGCGTCTTGCCGGCGGCGGGGGTTCCGCCCACCGTGCCGGGCAGCGGATTCACCGTCGCCGCCGTGTCCAGGTTCAGCGCCTCGACATAGCCTTTGGCCGTGTAGGCATAGCTGACGGTCAAGCCGGTCGGGTAGGTCTGCTTGCTCAGCCGGCCATTGGTCGCGTCGTACGCGACCGCCGATGCAAAGCTCGGCCCCGCCGGCGTGTCGGTGCGGGTGCCGGTCGGACGGCCCAGGCCGTCATAGAAATACTGCTTGTGGATGCCCGTCGTGGTCGAGCTCTCGCACAGCTTGCCCAGGCCCGAAACGCAGGTGGCGCCGCCCG
Organism: Rhizobacter sp. SG703; assembly: GCF_012275445.1. Lineage (GTDB taxonomy): Bacteria > Pseudomonadota > Gammaproteobacteria > Burkholderiales > Burkholderiaceae_C > Rhizobacter. Next base: position 39,188 of record NZ_JAAZQK010000013.1, read on the forward strand.
TGCCATACGTGTCGAACACCCAGGTGCTCTCGAGGTCCGGCTCGACACGCTTCGTCATGCGCCCGAGCTTGTCGTAGACCATCGTGGTCTGCCGCGCATCCGCCTGCGTGGTCGCCCGCTGGTTCGGGCTCTGCTGCCACACCAGTTGGCCCAGCGCGTCGTAGTCGTAGGTCCACAGGCCGGTGTCCGGATCGCTCAGCGCCACCTTGCGGCCACGCGCATCGAACTGCACGAGCACCGTGTTCTGCAGCGCATCCTTCGTGGCGATCAGGTTGCCGAAGGCATCGTGCTGGTAGGCGGATTGCGCACCCAGCGCATCGGTCACCCGCAGCGGCTTGCCTTCGATGTCCTTCTCCTCCTTCCGCGACTCGCCCTTGTCGTTCGTCGTCGTCGTGGTCAGCCCGGCGTACTCGATGACGGTGCGCGCCGACTGCCAGGTCCCGCGGCCGGCGAACGCATGGGTGGTGCTCCCCCCCTGGTTGCCCGTGCCTTGCACGTCGACCGTGAAGCTGGCCGTCACGCGACCGAGCACGTCGACCTCGGTCGCACTCATGCCATAGCCCGCCGTGCCCGCCGCGGTCGACGATCCGCTGTCGAGGAAGTACGGCTGCGTGCTCAGCACCTGCGTACCGAACGCGTTGTAGTCGACGTCCTGCACGACCAGCCGTGCAGCCCCGCCAGGCTGGTTCGCGCCGTCGAAGGCTTCGCTCACGCTGCGCAGCTTGCGCCCCGCGCGGTCGGTGTACACACGCGAGAACGGCCCGTTCCTGGCATCCGTGCTGCCGTGCGTCTCGCTGTGAACCAGGGTCACCGCATCCGCGGGCACCTCACCGTTGGCAAAGGCCAGCGTGGCACACGCTGCACTGTTGGCCGACAGGTAGGAATCCAGGCCCCTGCCCTGCAAGGTGCAGTAGAACGTGACGGTGCTGGTGCCGTCTGCCCGCAGTTCCCGCACCGGCCGTCCGAAGTCGTCCAGTGTCCAGCGCGTGGTCAGGTTGTTGGGTCCGGTGATGCTCACCGCGGTGCCGAACCTCGGGTCATGGATCCGTTGCTCGCCATGGCCGAGCGCGTTGGCGGCGCTCGTCGCGAACGTGCCGGCCGGCGTGGTCAGCGTGACGCCGGCCACGGTCAGCGTCTGCGCCGCATAGGTCGTGGTGCTGCTGCGCGAATCGAAGATCGCGCGTCCTGTCGCACCTGCGCAATTGGCGGTGGTCACGCCCTGCTTGTTGCCGGCGTCGTCGTAGCTGTGCGTCGTCACCACGCACAGTTGCGCGTTGTCCGGCTCGATCCGCTCGGTCTCCAGCAGGCCGTCGCTGCGATAGGTGAACGCCGTCGTGCGCGTCTGGTCGTACGGGTTCGCAACGGGCGTGCCCTGGGCCTGCGTGCACAGCGGCGCCATCGCGATGGCCAGCGCCAGGAAGGTCTGAGTTTTCATCGTTGTCTTTCGCTCAGCAGTGCTGGACTCAGCCGCACACACCCATGCCGGTCTTGCCACGGTTGTTGCTTCCGGACAAGGCAGAAGTCGCGCTGGAGGTTCCAACCGTCACCCTGAGCGTGGTTGACAGCGGCACCGAGCCGACCGCACTGCCGCAGATCAGGATGCCGGTCTGCACGACCATCAGCGTGCAGCTCGAATTGGCCGCCATCTGCCCGCCCGGCGTGCAGGTCCCTCCGGACTGCACGCTGTACTGACTGGGGTTGCCTGTCGAGAAGACGACCGACATCGTTCCCGCGCCACCGCTGTTCGTGACCGTCAGCGTCCGCACCGAGGTCTGGGAGTCATAGACCAGCCCGAAGGCCTGCGAGGTCGACGCGATGCTGATCGATGGCGGCTGCGCCACGCTGAAGGCGATGCCGACACTGCCCACCGAGCCCCCCGCGGACGACGCGACGGACAGCGTTCCGTTGTAGGTGCCCGGCGCCGTGGGCGAGGTCACCGTGACACTGCCGCAAGAGCCGCTCGCCGGGCAATTGAGCGAGGATGCCGACAGGCTGTTGCCGCCGCTCACCGACAGGCTCAGCGTGGTCGGCGTCTGGCCGCTGTTGCTGAACGACACTGAGCCCGAGGCCGGTGTCGGCGAGGTGCTTGCAAACGACAGCTGGCTCGTCGACGGATTCACGTTGGGTGGAGTCAGCACCGTGAAATTGACGGGCACCGAGGTCACAGATCCGCCTGCCGACGAGCTCATCCCGAGCGTTCCCGAATAAGCACCGGCGGCCGAACCCGAACTGACGATGACCGATCCGCAACTGCCGGAGGCCGGGCAATTCAGGCTGGTGCTCGACAGGCTCAAGCCGCCGGTCACGCTGAGCGACAAGGTCGTCGGTGTCTGGCCACTGTTCGTGAAGCTGACCGAACCACTGGCGACCGCCGGCTGCGACACCGTCAGCGACAACGGGCTCGGCGAACTCACCGCGCCGATGCTCGGCGCCGTCAGCACCACCAGCGACACCGGAACAGAGGTGACGCTGCCGCCTGCGGACGACACCATCGTCAGCGTGCCCGAGTAATTGCCGGCAGCGACCGGTGACGTGATGCTGACCGTGCCGCACGATCCACCCGCCGGACAACTCAGGCTGCTGGTCGACAAGCTGCCTCCGCCAGTCAGCGCGAGGCTGAGTGTCGTCGGCGTCTGCCCGCTGTTGGTCAGCGTGACCGTTCCGGCAGCGGCGGTCGGCGCGGTGGTGGTCACCGACAACGGGCTGGGTGCCGTGCTCGCCGCGATGCTCGGCTGGGTGAGCACGACCAGCGCCACCGGCACTGCCACCGGCGATCCACCGGCCGACGAGCTGGCCGTCAGGGTGCCGCTGTAGTTGCCGGCAGCGCTCGGCGACGACACGGTGACGGCGCCGCAGGTGCCGGCGCCCGGGCAGCTCAGGCTCGTGGTCGAAAGGCTCGCGCCCCCGGTGACCGACAGCGTCAGCGTGGTTGGTGTCTGCCCTGCATTGCCGAACGTCACCGTGCCGCTTGCGACCGCCGGCGTCGTGGTCGTCACGGTCAGCGGGTTCGGCGACGGCGTCGCGAACAGGCCGACCGGCGTCAGCACCGACAGGTTCAGCGGGACCGACGTGGTGCTGCCGTTGTAGGAGGAGGTTGCTGTCAGGCTGCCGTTGTACGTGCCTGCCGCCGTCGGGCTGCTGATGGCGACGCTGCCGCATGACCCGTTGGCCGGGCATGACAGCGTGGTGACGGACAGGCTGCTGCCGCCGCTCGCCGTGAGAGCCAGCGTGGTCGGGGTCTGCCCGCTGTTGCTGAAGCTGACGGTGCCGGTTGCGGCCAGCGGTGCCGTCGACGAGGTGGTGACCGCGCCGGGCGCTGCGCTGATGCTCGGCGCCGTCAGCACCGTCAATGCGAGCGGCACGGAAGCCGCTGAGCCGCCGGCCGACGATGCGAGGATCAGGCTGCCGTTGTAGACGCCTGCGGCCGTGGGGGTCGTAATCTGCACGGTGCCGCAGTCGTCGTTGGCAGGGCAGTCAGCGAGGCTGGCGACACGCTGGCGCCGCCGCTGACGGACAAGTTCAGCGTCGTCGGCGTCTGGCCGGTGTTGCGCAGCAGCACCGTGCCGCTCGCCGGTGTCGGGGTGATGGTGCTCGCCGACAGCGCGGTCGGAAGGGCGACGACGTTGGTAGCAGTTCGCACTGTCAACGACACTGGCACCAGCAGCGGCGTGCTACCGGCTGGCGTGACGACCAGGTCGCCGCTGTAATTTCCCACGGCGGTGGGCGAGGTGATCACCACGCTGCCGCAGGCACCGCTGGCCGGACAAGCGAGGCTCGCGACCGAAAGGCCGCCGCCGCCGGTCAGGGACAAGCTCACGGTCTGCGCGGCGCCGCTGCCGTTGGTGATGGCGACCGACGCGCTGGCCGCTGCCGGCGCGGTGCTCGCGACCGACACCGACGCGGGGTTGGCCGACAGCCGGGTCACCGGCAGGGTCGTGCTTTGCGCGTTCGGTGCCGACCCGGCCGATACCGTAACCTGCGCAAGGCTGTTGGGGACCTGATTGCGCACCGTGGCCGATTGCAGCCGGCCGAGGATCCAGCGGTCACCGGCGGTGTCGTCGGGGAAGTAGCTGTTGGTGACCAGCTTGGTGACGGTCTGCTGGAGGCTGCCGGCAACCGTGCCATCGGTTCTCGTGAGCACGGTCAGCGTGTTGCCGGACGAATCGTACGTGTTGCCGGTGCGCACCGTCGGTAGCGTCATACCCTGGCCCACATCCCAGCCCTCTTCGAAGGACTCCAGCAGGTAGGGCTTCTGCAACTTGGCGCTGGTCGCGCACGGGGCAGGCGGCGCGCCCGGCGTCACGATGCCGGCCGGCGAAGTCACCGACGACGTCTTGTCGCAATAGGCGTTGCTGGTGCGGCTCAGCAGCGTACCCGCCTGCCCCAGCGCGCCGCGGTAGGTCGCGGTGGTGCTTGCCAATCCGGTGTAAGGATGGTCCTGCAGGTACGAGGTGACGACCGTCAACGGCTCGCCGTTCGGTGCCGGCTGCTGCTGGCTCATCTGCGTGAAGCCGAGCAGGCCGCGACCTTGCAGGTCGACACGCAAGCCCTGGTAGGCGTATTCGGTCTTGACGGTGCTCGCCACGCCGCCCACGGTAACGCCGGTATCGCTCTCCAGCGTCGCCACCAGCTGCATCGGCGGCGCGACGTCCATCTTGGGATAGGTCGAAGCACCGCCGGGGACGCGAGCGCTCGCGTAGCGAGGGAACGGGTAATTGACGCCACCGGTCCCGCTGGTCGGATTGGCCAGCGGCACATAGGTCACGCGTGTCACGAGCCCGGTCGGCGAAGTGACCGTCAGCAGCTGGTCGGGCGGCAATGCATCGGCGCGGACCAGCAGGCGGTTGATCGCACCGCCCGACGGGTTGCTCACCATCGACAGAATCTCGGTGGCACCGTGGCCGGTGAAGTCGCCCAGCTGGTAGTCTGCCGTGCCGTCGGCCTTCTTCAGTGGCGCGTAGACCTCGCTGCCGATGACGAGACTGCTCCGCTTGAAGGTGCCGTCGCCGTTGCTCAGGTAAATGGCGTTGTCGACATACGAGTCCTTCCAGCGCAGGATGTCGCTGCGGCCGTCGCCGTTGAAGTCGGCGATGCTGATCCCGACCGTGACGGGTTGGCCGAAGGCGCTGGAGAGCTCCTCCGACGCGTTCTTCAAGTTGAACCCGGCGACACCCGCGTAGCCGGCGCCCGTCGAGACTGCAAGGCCATTGTTGGCCGCCGTTCCGTCATATGACGGCCCCAGGCAATCGGCGCGACCATCGCCGTTGAAATCGAGCGGGTAGTCGCATGAACCACCGCTGCTCGGCGTGAAATTTCCGTCGCCGTTGGACAGGAACACGCTCGGACCGTGGAACGGGTCATTGATTCGCACCACGTCGGCCAGGCCATCGCCGTTGGCGTCTGCCACGTTCCTCGGTTGGCCGACGCCGGACCCGACGGTCGGCTCGGTGTACAGCGAGTGGTTGGCAAGGTTCGACACCGCGTTCGTGAAATTGCCGTTTCCGTCGCCCAACCAGACCTGGGTACAGACCTGCGTGCCGCAGGCGTCGACCGCGTCGGCCATCACGTTGTAGCCGGGTCGCAGTGTCGTGACGACGTCCAGCCGGCCGTCGCCATCGACGTCGAACAACAGGAAGTTGCGCGCGCTGGTCCAGCCGGTGTGACCGCCTTCCTTGATCTGGGCCGCGGTCGGCGTCAGCGTGACGCCCTTCGAGCGGGTCAATGCCGGACCGTTGTACGGTACGCGGGTGAAACTGCCGTCGCCGTTGCTGAAGTACAGCACCGCCTGGCCGGCGTCCGGCTGTCCGCTGCCGAAGTTGCAGGTCGCGCCGCCGAGTCCGGCGGCGGCGCTGTAGCGAAACAAGTCGGTGAGGCCGTCGCCGTTCAGATCGGCCACCACCGAGAAGAAGCAGTTGTCGCTCTTGAAGAGGTTGCGGTCGGCAAGATTGAATGCGCCAGGACCGCTGCCCGCCGGAACCAGCGAGAAGCCGCCATCGCCGGTGTTGCGCCAGAGCTGGTTCTCGGCAGGGTTGTCGGCCCAGCGCAGGATGTCCTGGCGTCCTTGCCCGAAGAAGTCGCCGGTGATCACGCCGCGCGTGCCGTCCACCAGATCGATCAGCGCCGCCGTCGCGAGCCCGGCCGGAAAGTTGGCACTCGGCTGGAAAGCGAATCCGCCGCCTGCCGAATAGCCGAAGCGCACCGGTGGCAGGCACTGGGCCTCGGCAGTACCTGCGCATTCGACGATCTGCACGAGCCGGCTGCGGTTCGTCACCGGGCCGTTGTCATAAGTCAGCTGCGTCGTGCGCACTTTCAGCGTCCCCACGTAAGTGCGAATCGCCTTCAGGCGCTGGATGCCGACATTTTTGCTGCCGAGATGGTAGGTCTCCGAAGCGTCCTGAGCCCCGTTGACCGGACTTGAACGATCCTCGTATTCGAGCACGACCTTGTTGACCGGCGGTTGCGCGAGCCGCCCGGTGTATTGCACTTCCACCAGGTTCCATTCATGCCCGGGCGCCGTGCCGTTGAACGGTGTCGAGCCCCATGCCACGTCGCGCTGGCCGTAGAAGAAGTCGACATAGTTGCCGAGCGTGTCGCTGATGCGGCTCACCGTCCACGCGGCCACCACCGGCTTGCCCTGCACGGCGATCGCCGCGTTCGCCGCAGCGTTCGCGTTGTTGCCGTACTCGTAGATCTGGCCCGCCTTCGTCCACACCTTGAAGAAGGCTGGACCGTTGTCGGCAACGCCCCCTGCGGAACCATAGGCGCGCACGCGCACGAAGGTGTCTTTCTCGGTGCGGTATTCGCGCACGCTGCCGGAGGCCAGCCCGAGGCTGTCGCTGCCTTGCGGGAAGGCCGACACCGCGCCACCGGCATCAGTCTGGACGAGGCGCTGGCCATCGAGGCACAGCTTGTCGGCCGCGGTGTAATTCACGTTGCGCACCACACCGTCCACCGAACGAGTGGTCGGGCAGCGCGTGATGATCGACACGCCCTGCAGCGACCAGCCATTGCCGACCGGTCCGTTGAGCCCTGCACCCGAATACGTCAGCGACAGGTTCGGACTCATGCCCGCGATACCTGGAGGAACGGCAATCGGCATGCTGTAGACCGGCGCGCCGCCATCGGAGACGGAGAGAGCCTGTGCGCGGCTGTCGACAGCCGCCGGCAGCAGAATCAAACTCGCAAGCAGTGCGAAAAGCCGGCGAAGAGGGCCCCGCCCTGCCCGAGGTGTCGTCACAGTGATCATGTCGCGTCCTGCGAAGCCTGCGGGTGCTCGTCTCACCCGGACACGCCAAGGTCTGGACGCAGGTCTCGCGACGTCGCCTCCCTGCCACCGGACAGTCCGGTGGCCCACCCGCAGCCTGCGCGGTACGCAGATGTGGGCGGCCTCGTGCCGATCGATGAGCCGCGCTCGTGCGCGCTTCTTTGTTGAATCCGGTGCCCGTCCTTGCAGAACAGGCTTCGTCGCAGTCTACCGTCGGCCAACGGCGTGTAAAGCCCTTTTCTTGATGATTCGAAACAGCGATAGATTCCAACTCGAATTCAAGACCTTCTCATGATGCGGACGGCGTGCCAACGTCACGTCGTCAACCTCGGCCGCTCCTTCGCGACGCGCACCGCGCGCCGCAGGAAGAAGCCGGTCACGTCGAAGCCGGTGCCGCCCTTCGAGAACTCCTGCTCCGGTCCCTCGCACAGCCGCACCGATCGCCACGCGACACCGTGGCGCGGCGGATAGGCCGGCAGCAGGTTCGCACCGAAGCCGAGGTACTCGGCCACCAGCGAGCCGCCGCGCCGGTCGAACAGCCGCAGATGGACCCGCGCGACCCAGTGGCTGCGGTCTTCCGGCGTCGAGGCATCCTGCACCGTCAGCAGGTAGCGCGCGGTGCTCTCGCGCACCGGCCCTTCGACCCACTGCAGCAGGTCGTAGTGCGCCAGGCGCGCGAGGAACTCCTCGGCTTTCGCCGGCTGCAGCAACGTGCGCCCGGCGGATTCCCACCACAGCCGGTGCGCCGTCACCGTGATCGCGCCGCGCGAGGTCATGCGCCGGTCCTGCTCGACGAAATCGAATTGCGACGACGCGAGCACCTGGGGCGCCGCCGGCGCATCGAACCACTCGACCGGCGGCAGGTCGTCGGCCGACGGCCGGCGCAGCGGATCGATGTCGAGCAGCACGCCCTGATTGGGGAGCACGCGGTCCGCGTCGCTGGCGGCCGTCAGCCGGCGGTCGCTGTCGCAGCGGCGCGCCAGGTAGGCCAGCGCGTCGGCCACCATCGCATCGTTGGCGGCTTGCAGCCGGGCTTCGGCAGCCCGGTGCCGCACCGCGTCGAGTGCGAGCCAGCCGAGCCCGTGGGCCGCCGCCAGCGCCATCAGCGCCAGCACGAACCCGATGCGTCGGCGGCGCGTCGCGCGCGGCATTCGGCTCAGCACGCCGAGCGCGAACGACGCCCCCACGAGCAGGGCGATCGCCCCGAGCGCCAGCAGCACGGGGGCGCTGGTCCAGGTCTCGGGGATCGTGAAGGTGCCTGCGACGGCGTCGGGCACGGTATCGGAAACGAATGAGGTGTCGGTGGGGGACGGCATGCGCCCATCCTTTGCAAGAAAAGGGGTTCGTCGGAACGGATCGGAGAGATCGAAGACGTCGGACCAGAAAGCCCCCGGGTGTCAAAGGCCGGCCGCGTCGAATACCTGCAGTGTGTTCCACCGCCCTATTCACCTATGCTGACGCATGCGGTGAATGCATACTTTTGAGGGCTTGCCGATACAGTCAGGCCCAAATCCGCCGCTCCGCCTCCGCATCAACCCTGGCTTTCACCCCCCATGGACCTCGAAAAAGATCTGAAAACGATTGCCCGGCAAGAAGATTGTTTTCGACTGAAACACTTCAATGCCGACACCGCGTGGGTCTTGGGCGTGCGACTGAAGGAAATGGCCGAAGCGCGCGGTGTCGCGATCACGATCGAGGTGCGGCTGGCGAAGGAAACGGTGTTCTTTTTCGCGATGCAGGGCACCTCGCCGTCGAATGCCGACTGGGCGCGCCGCAAGCGCAACACGGTCGAGTTGCTGCACCACAGTTCGTACCGCGTGGGCCTCGACCACGCGCTCAATGGCGGCACGCTGGAGTCGAAGATGGGCCTGCCGATGCGCGACTACGCGGACCACGGCGGCAGCTTCCCGATCGCCGTGGAAGGCAGCGGCTGCATCGGCGCGGTGACGGTCTCGGGCCTGCCGCAGCGCGAGGATCACGCGATGGCGGTCGAGGCGCTGGCCGGCTTGTGCGGGGTGTCGCTGGACGGGCTGCGCCTGGACTGACGGCGTACTGCCGACAGGGCTTCGACAGGCTCAGCCCGAACGGTGTGTATTCCGATCGTCCCGAGCTTGTCGAAGGGCAAGCGCAGGGCGAACCGTGGCCCTGCGCTCTGCCCTCAGCGTTCCGATTCGAAGTGGAACAGCTGCACCAGCCGGCCCGACTCCGGGCGGTCGCCGAACAGCTCGGTGATCGCATGGAAGAAATCGCTGCGGAAGACGATCAGCCGGTTGAAGCGCATCGGCACCTCGAACAGGAACTCCCAGGTCGCATCGCGCTGCTGCTGCCATTCGGCGAACGGCAGCCGCCGGTTGATCGGCAGGTGGCGCTTCTGGAAATCGAGGAACGACGCATGCCCCATGCCGGCCAGCGCGGCATCGTCCGGCCGGCGGTCCCAGCCGGTGGCGCGGTGGCGGTAGAAGCGCGTGCCGCCGCGGCAGTCTTCCGGCCGGCTCAGGTACAGCACGCCGCCGAAGATGTGCGGCAGCGTCGGGTTGTCGACGTGCACGTCGGCCCGCGCATCGTCGGCGGCCAGGCTGACGCGCAGCGCGCCGTTGTCCGGCGAATCCCACTTGATCGAGCGGCCCAGCATGTCGGCGATGCGCTGCATCGTCGCGCCGGCCGGCAGCGGCGGCGTCTGCACGCCGGGGAAGTTGCCGTTCGGCGAGCGCTGCGCCTGCGTCGCGCACAGCCGCAGCGCCTCGGCGCGAAAGGCCTGCGGATCGGGCAGGAAGTCGTCGACGGCGAGCAGGTCGCGCTCGGTGCAGGCCCGCTCCAGCGCGGCCGCGTCGAGGGTGGCCGACGCATTCAGCAGCAGCGCCGGCGAGGCCTGCGGCGACGGCGACGTGGCGCGCGCGAAGCCCATGTTCAGCCGGTCGGCCAGCCGCGGCGCCAGCGCCAGCGCCTGCTGCGCATGCGGCACGGCCTCCGGCATCGCCCAGCGCAGGTAGCGCAGCCGGGCGAGCGCCTCGTGCCAGTGGGCCTGGTCGGGCTGCAGGGCCAGCGCCGCGGCATAGCGGCGCTCGGCCTCGTCGAAGCGCTGCAGCTGCACGCACAACCCGCCGAGCATCGCGAGGCTTGGCGCATCGTCCGGCCGCAGCTCGCAGGCGACCTGCATCTCGGCCAGCGCTTCGGGCGCCTGGCCGAGCTGCAGCAACGCGGTCGCCAGGTTGAGCCGGTAGTCGGGCGCCTCGGGCCGGCGTGCGATCGCACGCCGCACGAAGGCGATGCCGAGCGCCGGCTGCCGCAGCCCGAGGTAGGCCACGCCGAGCAGGTGCAAGGCCTCGGGGTTCTCGGGCTGGGCGGACAGCGCGGCCTGGTACAGCGAGAAGGCCTCGGTCAGCCGCCCCTGGGCGTGCAGGGCGCGGCCCTGCGCCAGCGCGGCGTCGGCATCGACCGGATGCGCGGCGGCCGGCGCTGCCCTGACAGGCCGGTGGGAAGTCTTGTTCATGGAATCGGAAGAGGGAACCGATGCAGCAAGGCACCGAAGGCCACCATCAGACAGCGCTTGCCGAACATGCGCTCGCGCAGGGTCTTTCACACGGCGACATCCCCCGACATGAAGCGTGTGCAGCGCCGGTGGCTTGATCTATATTGCAACGCCCAGGTCCCCGAGAGCCGACCGATGAACAAGCGCGAGATGCTGCACGCGATGGCCGCGGGCCTGGGATCGCTGCTGTGCGCCGCGCGGGCCCGTGCCGCCGCACCGGAGGCGGCCGCGATCGATGCGGTGGTGCGGCACTACGCGGTGCTCGTCCACGCCTGCTACAGCGACAGCCTGGCCGCCGCGCTCGCGATGCAGCAGGCCATCACCACCTTTCTGGTGCAGCCCTCGGCCGACCGCCTGAAGGCCGCGCGCACCGCGTGGCTCGACGCCCGCGAGTGGTACGCCCAGACCGAGGCCTTCCGCTTCTACGCCGGCCCGGTCGACGACGGCAAGGGACCGGAGCAGCGCATGAACACCTGGCCGGTCGACGAGTCGTACATCGACTACGTGCGCGACCGCCCCGACAGCGGCCTCGTCAACAACCCGAAAGCCGTGCTGACGAAGGTAGCGCTGGCCGCGGCCAACATCCGCGGCGGGCTCGAGAACGTCTCGACCGGCTGGCATGCGATCGAGTTCCTGCTGTGGGGCCAGGACCTCAGCGAGACCGGCCCCGGCGAGCGGCCGTTCGAGGACTACGTCGACGGCCGCGGCCCGCACGCCGACCGCCGCCGCCAGTACCTCGCGGCCGTCACCGAGCTGCTGCTCGACGACCTGCGTTACCTGATCGCCGCGTGGGCCCCTGCCGCGAAGGCGAACTACCGCGCGAAGTTCGAGCGCGGCGGCGTCGAATCGGTGCGCCGCATCGTGATCGGCATCGGCGCGCTGTCGCGGGCCGAGCTGGCCGGCGAGCGCATGGAGGTCGCGCTGAACACCCAGGACCAGGAGGACGAGCAGTCCTGCTTCTCCGACAACACCCACCGCGACATCGTCAACAACGCGCTCGGCATCGAGAACGTCTGGCTGGGCCGCTTCAAGCGGCGCGACGGCAGCCTGCTGCAAGGCCCGTCGCTGCGCGAGCTGGTGGCGGCCCAGGACGCGGCGCAGGCCGAGCGCACCACGCGGCAGATCGCGACGTCGATCGCTGCCGCGCAGGCGATCCAGCCGCCGTTCGACCACGAGATCCGCGGCAGCCGCAGCGCGCCGGGGCCGATGCGCGTGCGCGCGACCATCGACAGCGTGCTCGCCCAGTCGCGCGAGCTCGGCGCCGCCGCGAATGCGATCGGCATCACGCGCTTGAACATGGTGAAGCCGTGAAGCGACTGCGACACGGCCTGCTCGCGCTGCTCGTCGGTGCGAATGCCGCGCTGCTGCAGGCCGCATCCGCCGACGACGCGCTGGCGCCCGACGAGCAGACCGGCGGCGCGACCACCGTGGCCGCGACCGGCCGCAATGCGTTCTCGTTCGCCGCCGCGAACCTGAACGACGACGAGCGCACCCGCTTCGCGGTCGGCAACTCGTTCTTCCGTCGCAACTGGGTCGAGGCGCCGTCGTCGACCGCGGCGCGCGACGGGCTCGGGCCGCACTTCATCGCGCGCTCGTGCGGCGGCTGCCATGTGCAGAGCGGACGCGGCGCGCCGCCCGACTACGCGAAGCCGCTCGATGCGCGCGGCGAGCCGCCGGTCGCGCTGCTGCTGCGCCTGTCGATCCCCGGCGAGGGTCCGCACGGCGGCCCGCGGCCCGACCCGATCTACGGCGACCAGCTGCGCACGCTGGCGGTGCCGGGCGTGCGCGTCGAAGGCCGCATCGCGCTGCAGGTGCGCACGCTGCGCGGGACCTTCGCCGACGGCACGCGCTACACGCTGCGCCAGCCCCGCTTCGGCATCGCCGGGCTGGCCTACGGTCCGGCCTCGAACGACCTGCAGGTCAGCCCGCGGCTCGCATCGCAGTTGATCGGCATGGGGCTGCTCGAAGCGATTCCCGAGCAGGAGATCCTCGGCAACGCGGCGCGGCAGGCCGCCGCGCCCGGTCCGGTGAAGGGCCAGCCGAACCGGGTGTGGGACGCGTTCGAGCAGCGCATGATGCTCGGCCGCTTCGGCTGGAAGGCGAACGTCGCGACGCTGGCGCACCAGACCGCCGCGGCCTTCGTCGGCGACATCGGCATCACGTCGAGCCGCTTCCCGGACGAGTCCTGCACCTTCACGCAGGACGACTGCCGCGCCGCGCCGCGCGGCGCGAAGGGCGAGGCGCCCGAGATCGACGACCGCACGCTCGGCGACGTGGTGTTCTACCAGGCGAGCCTCGCGCCGCCGGCGCGCCGCCAGCCGGGCGATGCGCAGGTGCTGCGCGGCCGTGCGCTGTTCGAGCAGGCGCAGTGCGCGGCCTGCCACCGGCCGAGCTACGTGACCGGCGACAGCCCGCTGCCGGCCTTCGCGAGCCCGGCGCTGAAGGGCCAGACGATCTGGCCGTACACCGACCTGCTGCTGCACGACATGGGCGACGGCCTGGCCGACGGGCGACCCGATTTCGGGGCCAGCGGCCGCCACTGGCGCACACCGCCGCTGTGGGGCGTCGGGCTGATCCGCGACGTCAACGACCACCAGCAGCTGCTGCACGACGGCCGCGCGCGCGGCGTGCTCGAAGCGGTGCTGTGGCACGGCGGCGAAGCCGACACCAGCCGCCGGCAGGTGCTGAAGATGACGGCGGCCGAGCGCGCAGCGCTGGTGCGCTTCGTGGAATCGCTGTGAACGGCGACGAGCGCTGGACGCGGCGGCGCTGGCTGCAAGCGTCGGGTGCCGCGGCGCTCGCGGGCGCTGCCGGCGCTGCGACTGCAGCGCTCTCCTCCCGCCCTGCCACCGCGCTGGCCGCAGCATGGCAAGGCCGCGACGGCGCCTGGGTCGGCGTGCTGCGCCAGCAAGGCCGGCAGCTGCGCGTGCACCGGTCGATCGCCGTGCCGACGCGTGCGCACGGGCTGCTGCAGGAACCCGGCGGCACGCTGCTCGCGGTGGCACGCCGGCCCGGCGACTGGCTGATGCGCTGGGATCGCGACGGCCGCGTGATCGCGCTCGCGTGGATCGAACCGAACCGCGCGTACAACGGCCACGTGATCGCCGATGCGTCGGGCGACACGCTGTACACCAGCGAGACCGACCTCGACAGCGGCGCCGGCCTGGTCGGCGTGCGCGATGCGCGCACGCTCGACAAGCGCGCCGAATGGCCGACGCAGGGCCGCGACCCGCACATGCTGCTGTGGGACGCGCACGCCGCGCCGTTCACGCGGCTGGTGGTCGCGAACGGCGGCATCGAGATCCGGCCCGAGACCGGCCGCATGAAGCTCGATCTCGACCGCATGGATTCGTCGCTGGTGCGACTCGATGCAGCCCACGGCGAACTGCAGGGCCGCTGGCAGCTCGACGATGCGCGCCTGAGCCTGCGCCACCTCGCGTGGCATGGGCACGGCAGCGACGCGGTGCTCGGCATCGCGATGCAGGCCGAGCACGGCGATGCCACGCTGCGCGCCGCCGCGCCGGTGCTGGCGCGCTTCGACGGCCACGCGCTGCACACGGCGGCATCGCCGGCGTCGCTGGCCGGCTATGGCGGCGACATCGCCGCCGATGCACAAGGCTTCGCGGTCGGTTGCCCGCGCGCGCACGGCCTTGCACGCTGGCATGCCGACGGCCGCTGGCAGCAGTTCGCGCCATTGAAAGAGGCATGTGCTGTTGCAACTGAGGCATCGCACGCACTGTGGGCCGGTGGCCGGCCGGACGCGCAGCGATCGCAAGCGCAGATATCTGACGCATCAATCGACAATCGGTCACAGGTTGGTCTGCCCACTGGTCTGCAACTGGACAACCATTGGTTGGTGCTTCGAGACGATTCGACGAAAGAGGGGTAACGCCGGGTAACCCCATCGTCCGGATTTGCGGGTCCTTCGCTATCGTTTGCGCACAACGACAGGGAGATCAAACCCATGAATCGAGTGCTCTCATGGCCTGTGCTGCCGATCCTCGCGCAGCACCTCGAGCAAGTCGCGCGCACCCGCCATGTCGCGGTGGTGGGCGACAAGCAGGCCGTTCGCATCACCCTTCCCTTTGGCGTCATCGAGATGCTGGTCGCGCCGAACCAGCAGCCGATGCTGGCCGGCACCGAGGTCTACGTCTGGTTCAAGGGCGGCGGCTTCCTGTGCGGCCCGAAGCGCGAGATCGACCTGGCCGAACGCGAATCGCGCCATGCGCTGCGCCGTGTGAAAGCCGCACGGGCCGCGCTGGCTGCGAGCCGCGCCGAGCGCGCGGCGCGACTGGCCGCCGACATCGACATCCTGCTGCCCGAGCTCGATGCCGCGATTCCCGACAACGGCGACAGCGACCTGGCGCCGTTCGACTCGTCGCCGCTGCCGCTCGATACCGCGCCGGGCGGCCTCGACGAGCACCAGGCGAAGCCGGCCGACACCGGCCGCGCCGAAGCGGCCGGAGAAGCGAGACGTCACTGAGGCTTCGGCAGCTTGTGGTTGTGGGTCTGCAAATACAGAGCCGCATTCCCATACGCCGCCGGGAAGTGCCCCCACTGCTGCTGCAGCGCCGCGATCTCCGGCGCCACCGGCTGCTGCTGCAGCAGGTTGGTCGACGGCTTGTCCGACAGGATGTCGAACAGCGCCGGCGGTTGCCGGTCGACCAGCAGGTGCGTGCCGACCAGCACGCCCTGCTGGCGCGGCCCGGTGAACTGGAATTCGAACGCGACGCGGCTCGCATCGAACTGCGGATCGAGCAGGTCGCGGCCGAGCGTGGTGTTGCGGTAGCCGATGCCGGCCAGCGACGCGAGCGTCGGCAGCACGTCGACCTGCTGCGCCCAGTGGTCGATGCGGCGCGGTGCCACATGGCCCGGCGAGTAGACGAGGAACGGCGTGTGGCCCTGCGTGATCGCGAGGTCGTGCCATGACTTCGGCAGGTGCGGGCCGGTCACGCCGATGATGCCGTGGTCGCCGATGAACGCGAAGAGGGTGTTCTTGAAGTACGCCTCCTTCTTCGCCTGTTCCATGAAGCGGCCGATGCACCAGTCGAGGTAGGCGAACGCGCGGTACTCGTCGACCGAGATGAAGCCGTTGTCCTCCAGCTGCGCATCGGTCGGCGTCGGCGGCTGGAACGCGGCCTTGTCTTCGTCGGGGATCGTGTACGGCCGGTGGTTGCCGCTGGTCTGGATCATCGCGAAGAACGGCTTCTGCTGGGCGCGGAACATCTCGTTCGCCTCCAGGAAGAGGTTCTTGTCGGAGACGCCCCACACGTCGACCACCGGCGACTTCAGCCGCGTCTGCTCGACGATGTCGACGTCGTCGATGCTGGCCGTCAGCACGCCGCGCACGTTGGCCCACGAGGTGCTGCCGCCGATGAAGTAGAACTTCTTGTAGCCGGCGAACTCGTTGATGATCGACTGCTGGTTGCTGGCCGCCGGGTTGCGCGACGCGGTCGATTCGACCGACACGTCGGGCATGCCGGTGACGGTGGTGAACACGCCGCGCGCGGTGTGGCCGTGCGCGCTCATCATGCGGGTGAACAGCAGGCCGTCTTTCGCGAGCGCGTCGTAGTTCGGCGTCGCGCCCAGCGGGCTGCCGATCGCGCCGACCTTGTGCGCCGCGAAGCTCTCCAGCAGCACCAGCACCACGTTCATCGGCGGCTGGCCGGCCCGCTCGGGCTTGGGCGGCACCGTGCGCAGGAACGAGATCGGCTCGCCCGGCTTCAATGCCGGCAGCCCGACGAACGCGCGGATCGCATCGGCATCGGGGCGCATCTCGGCGTCGCCCAGGCTCTGCGCCCGGAAGGTCCAGGTGTCGTACAGGTTGTGCAGCGGGTTCAGCGACAGCTGCTGCGCGAACGCGTTCTGCAGCTCGATCGAATCGCTCCAGCGCAGCGGGTACTGCGAGAACTTGCCGTGGATGCCGAACACCGCGAGCAGCACGACGGCGGTCTCGGCGATGCCCA
Organism: Rhizobacter sp. SG703; assembly: GCF_012275445.1. Taxonomy (GTDB): domain Bacteria; phylum Pseudomonadota; class Gammaproteobacteria; order Burkholderiales; family Burkholderiaceae_C; genus Rhizobacter. The sequence goes on from NZ_JAAZQK010000013.1 coordinate 55,947, forward strand.
CCTGCCAGCGTTTGCGCGGCGCTTGCTGAACAGGAACCGCAATGCGCCGCCACAGCCAGCCGAAGATGACGTGGCACAGCAGCAGCCACGCGACGACGGCGAGCGCGATGCGACCGACCGGGTAGGTCTGCATGACCATGCCGGTCGCTTCGCCGACATCGCGTGCCAGCGAGATCACGACGGCCGTCAGCCGCTGTGCGAGGTACGCGAAGTGCCCTGCATCGAGCACCACGCCGAGCGCCCAGACCAGCGCCACGAGCATCCAGTACGTCCACCAGAAGGCCCGGGCGCGCGGCGGGCGCAGCCAGCGGCCGACCCACGGCAGCGTGGCCAGCAGCCACGCGAGCAGCACGCTGTCGAGCGCGACGCGCAGGTCGAAGCGCGCGCCCAGCCACAGCGCGGCGGCCCAGTCGCCCATAGCCAGCGCCGCGTCGGGCGGCACGAACCAGAGACCGAAGGCGGCGCGGCTCACGCTGCCGACGACGACGAGCACGGCGGCCATCGCGAGGGCGAGGCGAAGATGCGGGCGCAACAAGGACATGGCGGGACTCGATCAGGGAATGGGCGCGTCGGCGGCGCGGCCACGCGGCCGTGCCGACGCGACGGCGGACGCCACGCAGCGCGCCAGCGCCCACAGCCACAGCAGCGGGTCGAGCAGCGCATCGAAGAGGTTGCCGGTCGGCAGGTGCGTCACGGCATGGAAGGTCAGCGCGAGCAGCACGGCCCACGCAGCAGCCGGCTGCCGGCCGCGCACGCTCGCCGCGAGCGCGAGCACCGACAGCACGACGCCGGCCACCGGAGCCTGGACCGCGTCGAAGCCCCAGGGGTACAGGCCGAGCGACAGTGCGCCGACCGCATCGGCATACAGCACCAGGCCGCCAGCCACCAGCGCCGCGGCCAGCGCCACCGGCAGCGTCTGCTGGTCGGGGCGCGCGGCGAAGCGCTTCCAGACCGAGACGCCGCACAGCGCAGCGAACAATCCGCTCGGTTGCTGGAATGCGAGGCCGAGCCACCACGCGGGCGACGCGGGGCCGGGCAGCCACATCGCGGCGAAGGCCAGCAGCGCAACCGCGGCGCGCCGCTTCATCCCGCGCAGCGGCAGCAGCGACAGCATCAATGCCGCGGCGACCACGCCCCAGGCCAGCCGCGCCCACACGATCTGGTCGCCAAGTTCGGGCAACGTCACTTCACGCCCTCCGCATCGTCGATGTCATAGACCTGGTGGCCGATCGCCTGCCGCTGCGCGGTGTAGGTGACGTGCAGCTGCCGGCCGAGCTGCTGCACGCTCGGGTACGAGAACTCGTCGCCGGCCTGGCCGCGCTGCACGTCGAGCGCCGGCGTCCAGGCCAGCGCGTCGGCCGAGGTCGACAGCCGCAGCCACTGGCGTGGCGAACCGCCGGGCAGCATGTCGTTGTGCAGCATCACGTAGCCGCCGTTGGCCAGCCGCAGCGCGGCGACCGAGTCGTCGCGGTTCGGGATGTCGAGCGGCGGCAGGTCTTCCCAGTGTCGCCCGGCGTCGTGGCTCACCGCCTGCTGCACGCGGTGCGACGGGCCGATGTCGCGCATCAGCGCGCGCAGCTCGGTGCGCGACACCGGCAGCAGTGCCGGCTGCAGCGCGGTCGTCGAGCGGCCGATGCGGCTCAGCCAGCGCGGCGTGCCGTCGGCATCGAAGGCCACGACCATCGGGTACTTGTTGCGCAGCTCGAAGTAGGCCGGCAGCAGCCAGCCGCCGTCGTCGAGCCCGACCGGGTTGCTGCGCACCAGCACGCTGGTGTCGGCCAGCGGCGTCAGCGGCAGCAGGCGGCGCACCGAGAAGCTGTGCGCGGCGTCGGTCGATTCGAGCTGCACGACGCGCGCCGCGGCCCAGCCGCCCAGCCCGGTCGCGACCATGAAGACCTGCACGCGGCCGTCCGGCGCGACCCAGGCCGACGGGTTGCCGATGCGGCGCACGCCGAAGCCGAGTTCGCGGCCCAGCCCGGCGCGGTCGATCACCTTCTGCGCGGCGCTCCAGCGGCCGTCGGCCCAGCGGGCGAGGTAGAGGCTGACATCGGGCGCGCTCTCGCGCGACCCGGCCCACCAGAACGCGAGCAGCTCGCCGTTCGGCAGCACCGTCAGCGCGCTCGCATGGGCGGCCGGCACGCCCTCGGGCATCGGGATGCGTTGCGACGAACGCGGGGTGAGCTGCGGCGGCTTCGCGGGGGCGTTCACCGGCTTCACCGCGAGCCGCGGTTCGCGCGCCGTCGCACCGATGGCCGAGGCACGCTGCCATTCGGCGGCCGCGCCCAGCATCACGCAGGCCAGTGCCAGCACCAACATCCTCGACGACCGCTGCGCCCTGCTCATTCCGCGCCTCTCATTCCGCGCCTGTGCCCTTGCTTGAAAGGCGCAGATTGTGACAGCCGAGGGGCTGCCGAGCGCGATCCCGCCCGAACATGCAGAATGCGGCACGCGAAGGAGGCAGCATGTTCCCTCAGTCCCCCGCCAGCCGACGGGCCGCCGACCTGGCGTCGCCGCAGCACCTGCAGGCGATCGCGCAATCGCACGCGCGCTGCGCCGCCCTCGGGCTCGACGAGGCCGCGGTGCCCGAGCTGAACCGCGCCTCGGCAGCGCGCCTGCACGAAGCGCGCGAACGGCACCGCCGCCTGCACGAGCAGGCGATGCCGGTGATGGAGCTGCTGTTCGACCAGATCGCGTCGTCGCACAGCATGGTCGCGCTGACCGACCCGAACGGCGGCATCCTGTCGAGCCTCGGCGACGACTCCTTCCTCGAACGCGCGCAGCAGGTGGCGCTGTCGCCGGGCGTCAACTGGTCGGAGCCGGGCAAGGGCACGAACGCGGTCGGCACCGCGCTGTTCACCGAGGCACCGACGCTGGTGCATGGCGACGAGCACTTCCTGCGCGCCCACCGCTTTCTCACCTGCTCGGCCGCGCCGATCTTCGACCACGCCGGCCGCGTGATGGGCGTGCTCGACGTCAGCGGCGACCAGCGCTCGTACCACCCGCACACGCTGGCGCTGGTCGACCTGTCGGCGCGGATGATCGAGAACCAGTGCTTCGTCGACCGCTTCCGCAGCGGGCTGCGGCTGCACTTCCATGCCGAGCCGGCCTGCATCGGCACGGTGCGCGAAGGACTGCTGGCGATCGACCCCGACGGTGCGATCCTCGGCGCCAACCGCAGCGCGCTCGCGCAGCTCGGGCTGAGCATCGGCGCGCTGCGCATGCTCGGGCTCGAAGGGCTGCTGGGCCTCGGTCTCGGCGCGTTGGCCGACCACGGCCGCCAGCATGGCGACACGCCGATCACGCTGCGCCCGGTGCTCGGCCCGGCGGCCGGTGCGCCGCTGCACATGCGGGCGGTGTTCCAGTGGCCGGCATTCTGGTCGGCCGCGAGCCTGGTCTCGCGGGCGACGCTGGCGCCGGTGGACCTGCGAGCCGGGCTGGGACGGGCGGCATCGGCCGAGACACCGGCGACGCTCGAAGCGCTGGAGACCGACGCGATCCGCCGCGCGGTCGTGGCCGCCGGTGGCAACGTGTCGCTCGCAGCGCGGCAACTCGGCGTCGCGCGCAACACCGTCTACCGCCGGCTGCGCGCGGCCGGCCCGGGGTGATCGAGCCCCCGGCCGGGCATGCAAATCAGCCCTTGTCCTACACTCCGCGCCCGCATCCGTCCCTACGATCGGCGATCGCTGTCCCGCTCACCTGAATGACCGACTCCACCGCCGCCCGCCCGGTTCCCGTCGCCGACCCGCCCGATGCGGCCCACGTGGCGGTGCTGCAGCCGCGGCCCGACCTGGTGATCTGCGAACAATGCGATGCGGTGCACGCGCGCGTGCCGCTGCAGCCGGGACAGACGGCGCATTGCCGCCGTTGCCGGGCCTTGCTCGGCCGTGGCCACCGGGTCTCGCTGCCCGGGCTGCTGGCGCTCGCGATCGCCGGGCTGCTGTGCTTCGTGATCGGCAACCTGACGCCGCTGGTGTCGATCTCGGTGCGCGGCGCGCCCGACCCGGTGACCCTGCCCGAAGCGCTGTGGCAGACCTGGGAGGCCGGCCAGCCGCTCGGCGCGATGCTGGCCGGCGCGACCGCGGTGGTGTTCCCGTTCCTCGTGATCGCGCTGCGCCTGTACCTGCTGTGGCCGATGAGCCGGCGCCGCCTGCCGCAGGGCTTCATGCCCGCGATGCGGCTGCTGCGCTTCGCGACCCGCTGGAGCATGGTCGAGGTCTTCATGCTGGGCGCGCTGGTCGCGGTGGTGCGCGCCGCCGGGCTCGCGAGCGTGGTGCCGGGGCCGGCGCTGTTCGCGTACGGCGTGCTGACGATGCTGCTGACGTCGAGCAGCGCCGCCGGGCTGCACCGGTTGTGGCAGCTGGGCAGCGAGTGGCAGGCCGAGGCCGACGCGAAACAAGCCGCGGCGGTGCCCCGATGAACGCCCGCTGCGCCCGCCTCTACAACTGCAGCGCCTGCGGGCTGGTGTCGCAGCGCATCGATGCCGGCGTGCCCGACGACCATGACGACATCGCCTGCCCGCGCTGCGGCACCGCGCTGCACCTGCGCATCCCGGACAGCCTGCAGCGCACCTGGGCCTGCCTGGCGGCCGCGCTGCTGCTGTATGCGCCAGCCAACCTGCTGCCGATCCTGGTCACCTCGAACGTGTTCGGCCGCGACAGCCATACCATCCTCGGCGGCATCGGCGACCTGTGGGACGCCGGCTCGTGGGGCTTGGCGCTGATCGTCTTCGTCGCGAGCATCGCGGTGCCGATCCTGAAGATCCTCACGCTGTCCTTCCTCGCGTTCACCGCGCAGCGCTGCAGCTGCGTGCGGGGCGTGCCGCGCACCCACCTGTACCGGCTGGTCGAGGCGGTGGGGCACTGGTCGATGCTCGACGTCTACGTCGTCGTGCTGCTGGTCGGCATGGTGCGCTTCGGTGCGTTCGGCATCGTCGAGCCCGGGCCCGGCCTGCTGGCCTTCGGGGCGGTGGTGGTGCTGACGATGCTGGCCAGCGCCAGCTTCGACCCACGCCTGCTGTGGCCCGACGAGGTCGACGACAATCCTTCCCCTGCCCATGGCTGACGACGCTTCCCCACCTGCACCCGATCCCGCGCCGGCGCCCGTGCCGCCGCCGCCGTCCCCGCCCCCTGCGCCGACGGTCGTCAGCCGCAAGCGTTCGCTGCCGTCGGTGGTGTGGCTGGTGCCGGTGATCGCGCTGGCAGTCGGGATCTCGCTGGTCGTCAACAGCCTGCTGCAGGCCGGCCCGCACATCACGATCGAGTTCCGCACCGCCGAGGGCCTGGAGGCCGGCAAGACCGAGGTGCGCTACAAGGAGGTGGTGGTCGGTCGTGTCGATGCGGTGTCGCTCAGCGAGGACCGCAAGCGCGTGATCGCCTCGGTGCGGCTGGCGCGCTCGGCTGCGTCGCTCGCGGTGGAGGACACCAACTTCTGGGTCGTGCGGCCGCGCATCGGCGTCGGCGGCATCAGCGGCCTGGCCACGCTGGTGTCGGGCGCCTACATCGGCGCCGATGCCGGCGTGTCGAGCGAAGACCGCAAGGCCTTCGTCGGGCTCGAGGTGCCGCCCTTCGTGCTGCGCGGCGAGCCCGGCCGCAGCTTCGTGCTGCGCGCGCCCGACCTCGGCTCGCTCGATGTGGGCTCGCCGATCTTCTACCGCCGCACGCGGGTCGGCCGGGTCGTCGGCTACACGCTCGACGCCGAGAAGGACGAACTGCTGGTGCAGATCTTCATCGAGGCGCCGTACGAGCGGCTGGTCAACAACCGTTCGCGCTTCTGGAATGCGAGCGGCTTCGACTTCACGCTGAACGCGAGCGGCCTGACGGTGGACACGCAGGCGCTGACCTCGGTGATCGGCGGCGGCGTCGCGTTCGAGCATTCCGACCAGGCCACGCCGGACACGAAGGACGAGGCCGAGGCCGCCGCGGGAACGCGCTTCTGGCTGTTCACCAACCGCAAGGCCGCGATCGCGCCGCCCGACGGTCCCCCGATGCGGCTGCGCTTCGTGTTCGACCAGTCGGTGCGCGGGCTGTCGGTCGGGTCGCCGATCGATTTCCTCGGGGTCGAGATCGGCGAGGTGCGCGCGATCCGCCCCGGCTACGACGCCGAGCACAAGCGCTACCCGATGGAGGTCACCGCCGACGTGCACCCGCTGCGCCTGGGCGCGGTGCGCGGTGCGCTGGTCGAGGACGGTGCGGGCCAGCGTCCTGCACCGGCCCGGACGCCGGACCAACGGCGGGCCGAGCGGCGCGAGCTGAACCTGCAGCTGTTCCAGCGCCTGGTCGAGAACGGCCTGCGCGCGCAGCTGCGCACCGGCAACCTGCTGACCGGGCAGATGTACGTCGCGTTGGATTTCATCCCGAAGACGCGCCCGGCCAGGCTCGCGATGGCCGATGGCGTGCCCGAGGTGCCGACGGTGCCGGGCACGTTGTCGGACGTGCAGCCGCAGATCGCCGAGATCGTCGCGAAGATCAACAAGGTGCCGTTCGACGACATCGGCCGCGACCTGCGCGCCACGCTGGCGCAGGCGCGCGAGGCGATCGCGAAGCTGTCACCCGAAGCGCAGCAATCGCTGGCGGAGGTGCGCAAGACGCTCGATGCGCTGCAGGGTTCGCTCGGCAAGTTCGACCGCAACCTGCTCGACCCCGACGCGCCGGTGCAACGCAACGTGGAGCAGACGATGACCGATTTGCAACGGGCCGCGCAATCGCTGCGCGTGCTGACCGACTACCTGCAGCGCCACCCCGAATCGCTGCTGCGCGGCAAGCCGGCCGATCCGCCGCTGCCGTCGCTGGAGAACGCGCGATGAAGGCGTGGCGGGCGGTCGAAGTGCGGACAACGCTGGTGCTGCTGGCCGCCGTGTCGATGGCGGGTTGTGCATCGCAGCCGCCGGTGCGCTTTCACAGCCTGCTGCCGGCGGTGTCGTCGTCGCCGGCATCGACGCCGCCGGCCGCCGCCGGCGCGCCGCTGGTCGTCGAGCTGGGTCCGGTGACGGTGCCGGCCGCGGTCGACCAGCCGCAATGGGTGCTGCGTGCCGGCGACGACAGCCTGCGCGTGCTCGAAGGCGAGCGCTGGGTCGCGCCGTTGCGCGACGAACTGCGTGCCGCGGTGATGGCGAGGCTGGCCGAGCACTTCAACGCGGTCGACGCCCGCACGCAGCCCGGCCCGGCGAGCGGCTGGCGCCTGCGCATCGAGGTGCAGCGTTTCGAATCGATGCTCGGCCGCGAGGCCTGGATCGACGCGGCGTGGTCGGCCACCTCGGTCGCGACGCCGGTGCGCACCGTGGCCTGCACGAGTCGTCTGCATGAGCCCGCGGGATCCGATGCACCTTCAATCGCTGCGGCACACCGTCGCGCGGTGCAGCGATTGGCGGATCAGATCGGCGAGCGGCTGAGGGCGATGGAGCAGCAGGCGTCGGTATTGGCTTGCTGAGCGGGTGCCCTGCTTGCAAAGGCGCGGGTGGGGCGGCTGTGGCGCGCCGGACGGGTCGGTCATCATCCCTGGCGGGATGCTGACTTCCCTCCGCTGGCTGGTTGGATGGCCCGTCGCCGAAACTCCCTCCACTCACTTCGTTCGTTGTGGTCAAACAGTCGGCGACAGTCAGTTCACGAACGCGCTGCGCGCGGGGCCATCCAACCAGCCAGCTCCGGCGACCCGCCCTGATTGGCGCGCCACAGCCGCCCCACCCGCGCCTTTGCCGGCACCGCCCGCTCTGTTTGGGGGGAAAAGATTGAAGTGATCGACGAGCGCGCCAGCGCTCGCATGCTCGTCTGTCACTTCAGTCTTTTCCTCGCCCAAGAGCGGCGGGTGTTGAGCGGCGGGTGAGGGGATGGGCTGGGCTGGGGGCGATTTCTGGGGCGACGGAGAAGATCGGCTTTGGGGATGGCGCGCGCCAGCGCGCTTCGTGGACTGATTCATCGGCACTGTTTGACCACAGCGAACGAAGTGAGCGGAGGGAGTTTGCCGATGCATCCCCAAAGCCGATCTTCGCAGTGGAGTCGGCCCGCCAGGGCCGACCGCCCCGGCATGAGCCCCCAGCCCAGCCCATCCCCTCACCCGCCGCGACGCGCCAAGCCCAGCCCCGCAAACGCATCCTCCAGCCGATGCACCTCCCCCGCATGCCGCGCGTCATACCCCGGCAACTGGTTCGCCGCCGCGCGGAACTCCTCGCTGCCCAGCACCGCCACCAGTTGCTGCATCGCCGGCGTGTCGAAGAACGCTTCGTCGCACAGCAGGAAATACTGCTCCGTCTGCAGCGGAATGAAGTCCAGCTCGAAGCGCCGCGCCGCCGTCTCGACGCCGAAGCCCGCATCGGCCATGCCGCTGGCCACGTAGGCCGCCACCGCCGCATGCGTGCGCTCGCACGGCGCATGCCCCACCGGCCCGGCCGGGTCCACCCCCGCCTGCTGCAGCAACAGGTCGAGCAGCAGCCGCGTACCCGACCCAGGATCGCGGCTGACGAAGCGCACGTCCATGCGCGCCAGGTCCGCCATCCCGCGCACGCGCAGCGGATTGCCCGCCTGCAGCATCAGCCCCTGCCGCCGCGTGCTCACATCGATCAGCATCTGCTCGCCCGGCCGCAGCCACGGCCGGTAATGCTCGACCCCCGCCGCTTCGAACTCGCCATGAGGCACATGCAACCCGGCCACGTCGCACTGCCAGCTCGTCATCGCCGACACCGCCTCGATGCCGGTGCAGTACTTCCATTCCAGCTGCATGCCGTCGGCGGCCAGCTGCTGCTGCAGGATCTCGATCGAAAAACCATGGCTCGCGTGCAGGCGCAGCACCGCCGGCGGCTCCTCCATCGCCTGCGCGATCTCGGCCTCGAGTTCCGACGCGATCGATTCGAACAGCGGCGTCAGCCGCGCCGTGATACGGCGATCGGCCCACACCAGTTTTTCGCCCAGCGGCGCGAGCGTCGAGTTGCGCCCCGGCGACATGCGCAGCAGCGGCGCACCGAACAGCGCATGCCCCTCGCGCACCATCTGCCAAGCATGGCGGTACGACAACCCGCTGGCCTCGCACGCGCGCGCCAGGCTGCCGTGCTGCTGCACGAGGCGCAGCAGTTCGATCAGCCGCGGCATCAGCGTGCCGCCGCCTTCGCGCGTCAACGACCACTGCGGCTTGATGGTGACTTTGTTCACGGAATACAGCCTTATCGTTTTCCTGCCCATGTAAGCGATTGCTTGTTCGCGGGCCTATGTCCGCGGCATCATATTGCCGCCACGCCGGCCCCTGCCTACAGTCCGGAGCTTGCGTGTCACTGCAGCATCAAGACCCGTGCGAGCCCGGCGGGATCTTGAATACCGATACTCACAAACCCGGGAGCAAGAATGTCTTCAACCACAGCGGAATCGACAACCTCCGCGCCAGCCGGCGCCGCCGGACTGCTCGACAAGGAGCGGACGATCGCCGGCCCTGGCTTCAATCGCTGGCTCGTCCCGCCGGCAGCCCTGGCCATCCACCTGTGCATCGGCATGGCCTACGGCTTCTCGGTGTTCTGGTTGCCGTTGTCGAAGGCGCTGGGCATCAAGGAAGCGATCAAGTGCGGCCCGGACGTCGGCTTCTTCGCCGAATTGTTCACCACCACCTGCGACTGGAAGATCTCGACGCTCGGGTGGATGTACACCTTGTTCTTCGTGTTCCTCGGCTGCTCGGCGGCGCTGTGGGGCGGCTGGCTCGAACGGGCCGGCCCGCGCAAGGCCGGCGTGGTCAGTGCGTTGTGCTGGTGCGGCGGCATGCTGATCTCGGCACTGGGCATCCACCTGCACCAGTTCTGGATGATGATCCTCGGCTCCGGCGTGATCGGCGGCGTCGGCCTCGGCCTCGGCTATATCTCGCCGGTGTCGACGCTGATCAAGTGGTTCCCCGACCGCCGCGGCATGGCCACCGGCATGGCCATCATGGGCTTCGGCGGCGGCGCGATGATCGGTTCGCCGCTCGCCGCCGAGCTGATGAAGACCTTCGCATCGCCGACCGACGTCGGCGTGATGCAGACCTTCATCGTGATGGCGCTGGTCTACTTCGTCTTCATGCTGGGCGGGGCCTTCGGCTACCGCGTGCCGCCGAGCGGTTGGAAGCCCGAAGGCTGGACCCCGCCGGTCGCGCAGACGAGCAACGCGATGATCACGCAGCGCCACGTGCACGTGAAGAAGGTCTGGGGCATTCCGCAGTTCTGGCTGGTCTGGCTGGTGCTGTGCATGAACGTCAGTGCCGGCATCGGCGTGATCGGCATCGCGAGCCCGATGCTGCAGGAAGTCTTCGGCGGCAGCCTGATCGGCGTCGACGCCAAGTTCGGCGCGCTCGACAAGGTGCAACTGGCGGCGATCGCCGGCGTGGCCGCCGGCTTCACCGCCCTGCTGAGCCTGTTCAACATCGGCGGCCGCTTCGTGTGGGCCAGCTTCTCCGACAAGCTCGGCCGCAAGGTGACCTATGCGGTGTTCTTCGTCCTCGGCGGCATCCTGTACGCCAGCCTGCCCGGCAGCGCCACCGCCGGCAGCAAGCTGCTGTTCGTCGGTGCGGTCTGCATCATCCTGAGCATGTACGGCGGCGGCTTCGCGACGGTGCCGGCCTACCTGGCCGACCTGTTCGGCACGCAGATGGTGGGCGCGATCCACGGCCGCCTGCTGACGGCCTGGGCCACGGCCGGCATCCTCGGCCCGGTGGTCGTGAACTACATGCGCGACTACCAGCTCGGCCTGGGCATCCCGCGCGAGCAGGTCTACAACCAGACGATGTACATCCTGGTCGGCATGCTGGTGATCGGCCTGATCGCCAACCTGTCGATCCGTCCGGTGGCCGACAAGTACTTCATGAGCGACGAGGAACTGGCCGAAGAAAAGCGCCTGGCGCATGACCGCGCGGCCGCGTCCGACGTCGGCGCGGGTTCGGGCGCCGGTGGCACCACGCCGACCTTCATGGTCGCGCTGGCCTGGGCGGCTGTCGGCATTCCGCTGGCCTGGGGCGTCTACAAGACCTTGCTGACCGTGGGCAAGTTCTTCGCCTGAAGAAGAGTTGGGAGTCGGAGAAAAAATGGCACACCAGAAGATCGAGTTCTACAAGGGTCCGGCCGGCGGCTGGGGCGCGCTGAAGAGCGTCGCGCAGCAGCTGCTGCAGCACGGCATCGCGGCCAAGGGCGCGAAGACGATGCTGTCGGCCAACCAGCCGGACGGCTTCGACTGCCCCGGCTGCGCGTGGCCGGACCGCGACCACACCTCGACCTTCGAGTTCTGCGAGAACGGCGTGAAAGCCGTGGCCGCCGAGGCCACGTCCAAACGCGCGACGCCCGAGGTGCTGGGCGCGCACACCGTCTCGTGGCTGGCCGAACAGTCCGACTTCTTCCTCGAGGACATGGGCCGCATCACGCACCCGATGGTGTATGACGCGGCCTCCGACCGCTACCAACCCATCGCCTGGGACCAGGCGTTCGCGATGATCGCGCGCGAGCTGCGCGCGCTGCCGGACCCGAACCAGGCGATCTTCTACACCTCCGGCCGCACCTCCAACGAGGCGGCCTTCCTGTACCAGCTGTTCGTGCGCGAGTACGGCACGAACAACTTCCCCGACTGCTCGAACATGTGCCACGAGCCGAGCGGCTCGGGCCTGCGGCCGACCATCGGCGTCGGCAAGGGCACGGTCACGCTCGACGACTTCGAGCTGGCCGACGCGATCTTCATCTTCGGCCAGAACCCCGGCACCAACCACCCTCGCATGCTCGGCGAGCTGCGCGACGCGTCGAAGCGCGGCGCGAAGATCGTCAGCTTCAACCCGCTGCGCGAGCGCGGGCTGGAGCGCTTCGCGAATCCGCAGAACGCGATCGAGATGGCCACGCTCGGCTCGACGCCGATCAGCTCGCATTACTTCCAGCTGCGCATCGGCGGCGACCTCGCGCTGGTCAAGGGCATGTGCAAGCACCTGTTCGAGCTCGACGACCGCGCGCAGCGCGACGGCACCGCCCGCGTGCTCGACGTGGCCTTCATCGCCGAGCACACGCACGGCTTCGAGGCCTTCGAGGCCGACGTGCGCGCCGAGAGCTGGAGCACGATCGAGGCCGAATCGGGCCTGGCCGAAGCGCAGGTCCGCCAGGCCGGCGACCTGTACGCCGGCGCCAGCCGCGTGATCGCCTGCTGGGGCATGGGCATCACGCAGCACCAGCATTCGGTCGCGACGATCCAGATGATCACCAACCTGCTGCTGACGCGCGGCAACCTGGGCCGTCCGGGTGCGGGCGCCTGCCCGGTGCGCGGCCACAGCAACGTGCAGGGCGACCGCACGATGGGCATCTACGAGAAGCCGGCGCCGGCCTTCCTGGACCGCCTGGCCGACGTGTTCGGCTTCGAGCCGCCGCGTGCCGAGGGCTTCGACACGGTCGGCGCGATCGAGGCGATGGTCGACGGCCGCGGCAAGGTGTTCTTCGCGATGGGCGGCAACTTCGCCGCCGCCACGCCCGACACGCATGCCACCTGGAAGGGGCTGCGCCGCTGCGAGCTGACGGTGCACGTCGCCACCAAGTTCAACCGCAGCCACGTGATCCATGGCCGCCAGGCGCTGCTGCTGCCCTGCCTGGGCCGCACCGAGGTCGACCTGCAGGCCGCCGGCGCGCAGGGCGTGACGGTCGAAGACTCGATGAGCATGGTGCACCTGTCGTCCGGGCTGAACGCGCCGGCGTCGCCGATGCTGCTGTCCGAGCCGATGATCGTCGCGCGGCTGGCCGCCGCCACGCTGCCGGCCAGCAAGACCCCGTGGCTGTGGCTGGTCGAGGACTACAGCCGCATCCGCGACAAGATCGAAGCGGTGTTCGACGACTTCAGCGGCTTCAACGAGAAGATCCGCAAGCCGGGCGGCTTCCGGCTGCGCAACACCGCATCGGAACGCGTGTGGGTCACCGCCTCGCACAAGGCGGAGTTCAGCGCCCACCCGGTGCCGCGCGACACCGCAGTGCACCGCGCCCGCAAGCAGACCGATGCCGTCGTGCTGACGCTCGCCACCGTGCGCTCGCACGACCAGTACAACACCACGATCTACGGCATGGACGACCGCTACCGCGGCGTCTATGGCCACCGCCGCGTCGTCTTCATCCACCGCGACGACCTGAAGGACATCGGCATGAAGGCCGGCGACTGGGTCGACATCACCAGCGTCTACTTCGGCGACGACGGCAACGACGAACGGCGCACCGCCGAGAAGTTCCTGCTGGTCGAGTACGACATCCCGCGCGGCTGCATCGCGAGCTACTACCCCGAGACCAACGCGCTGGTGCCGCTGCAGAGCTTCGCGATCGGTGCCCGCACGCCGACCTCGAAGTCGATCCCGGTGGTGCTCACGCTGCGCCCGCAGGACACGCCGGTGGCCCATGCGCGCGACGTGGCCGACGCCGCGCCGGCCCATGCATGAAGCCGGACCCGCGGCGCTCGAAGACCGGGCGCTGCAGGAACTGCTGGCGCTCGACGACGAAGGCCGCGGCGTCTCGCTGACGCGGCTGGCCAAGCGGCTGGGCGTGCGGGTCAGCGTGCTGATCCGCCTCTACACGCAGATGAGCGATGCCCGCATCGGCGACGCGGCCGGCCCCGGCTGGGTCCGCCTGCAGGTCGACGACGGCGGACAATGGCGGGCCTTCGCCACCGACGCTGCACGCCGCCCGACATGACCCTGCCCGCGCCCGACCCGCGCGTCGCCCTCGACGACTGCGACCTGCCCGACCACCTGCCGCCGACCGAGGCGGTGTCGGTGCGTCGCCACCTGGGCGCGGTCGCCAGCGAGCGGCGCGACGTGGTGGCGGTCGAATCGCCGGTCGCGCTGGTCTTCAACGGCCTGTCGCATGCGGTGATGATGGCCACGCCGACCGACCTCGAGGCCTTCGGGCTCGGCTTCGCGCTGTCCGAAGGGCTGATCGCCGGACGCGACGAATGCCGCGACATCGAGGTCCGGGCGCATGCGCGCGGCTGCGAGGTGCACCTGACGGTGTCGTCGCGCGCGTTCGCCGCGCTGAAGGACCGCAAGCGCTCGCTCGAAGGCCGCACCGGCTGCGGGCTGTGCGGCATCGACAGCCTGGCGCAGCTCGACCTGCTGCCCGCCGAACGCCTGGCCGAGCACGCGCTGGTCCCGTCCGAGGTGGTGCTGCGCGCGTTCGCCGCGCTGCCGGCCCGGCAGGCGCTGAACGCCGACACCGGCGCCTGCCATGCCGCCGGCTGGGCCACGCCGGCCGGCGAGCTGCTCGACGTGACCGAGGACGTCGGCCGCCACAACGCGCTGGACAAGCTGCTCGGCCGGCGCGCGCTGGCCGGCCGCCTCGGCGAGCCCGGCTTCGTCGTGATGTCGAGCCGCGCGAGCTACGAGCTGGTGCGCAAGTGCGCGCGGCTGCAGGTCGGCACGCTGGCCGCGATCTCGGCGCCGACCTCGCTCGCGATCGACATCGCGCGGCAGTCGGGCCTGCAGCTGTACGGCTTCTGCCGCGGCGAGCAGGCGGTCGACTACACCGCGCTCGCGCCGGCCGCCTGACAAGCCCGCGCCGGCAAGCTGGGGGGGGCGGTCGTCCGCGAACTTGGGGATGCCGTCGGCGCGGCGTGAAGGCACGCTCTCGGGGCCGCCTCACCAGGATCCCGCATGGCTCTCCCGGTCGTCGACCTGAGCAAGACCCTCTCGCTGGCGGCGACCACCGCCGCCGAGCGCGCGCTGCTGGCGCAGCTGCAGGGCAACCTGCTGAAGGGCCACGGCCGGCCGCATGCCGCGCACCTGCTGCTGCGCTTCGGGCCGGCGCAGGCCGGGCGCGCCTTCCTGCGCGGGCTGCTGCCGCAGATCGGCCGTGCCGATGTGCAGCTTGCCGATGCGCAGCGCGTGCGTGCCGCGCGCGCGGCCGGCAGGCCGCTGCAGACGCCGCCGTTCGTCGCCTGCCTGCTGTCGGCGAGCGGCTACCGCGCGCTGCAGGTGCCGCGCGAGCGATGGCCGTCGGATCCGGCGTTCGCCGAAGGCCTGAAGGACCGGCAGCCGATGCTGCGCGACCCCGATCCCGCCGGCTGGGAGCTGCCATGGCGCGGCGAGGTGCATGCGCTTGTGCAACTGGCCGGCGATGCGCCGCAGGTGGAGGCGCAGCTCGCGGCGTGGGCCGGCGCGCTGCCGCCGGGCGTCGCGCTGCTCGGCGTCGAGCGCACCCGCGCCTGGCGCAATGCCGGCGGCGAAGGCATCGAGCATTTCGGCTTCGTCACCGGCCGCAGCCAGCCGTTGATGATCGACGAGGACCTGGCCAGCGACGCGCTGCGCCGCGGGCCCAGCCGGCGATGGTCGCCGCGCTTCCCGCTGGCGCAGGTGCTGGTGCGCGACCCGGCGGTCGACGACGCCACCGCGCACGGCTCGTACGTGGTGTGCCGCAAGCTCGAGCAGAACGTGCACGCCTTCCGGCAGGCCGAGGCCGCGCTGGCGCGCGGGTTGCGCAAGCTCGGCGCGGCCGCCGATGCGGCACTGGCCGGCGCGATGCTGGTGGGCCGCTTCGCCGACGGCACGCCGCTCGCGCTGCAGGGCCGCGGCGGGCTGGCGCCGCCGCGGGCCGACGATTTCGACTACGCCGACGATCCGCAGGGGTTGCGCTGCCCGTTCCATGCGCACATCCGCAAGACCAATCCGCGCGGCGACACGGTGCGCGAATTCGGCATCGCACCGGACGCCGAGCGCGCGCGACTGATGGCACGGCGCAGCATGCCGTACGGCGAGCGGCGGCAGGATGCGCAGATGCGTTTCAGCGATGCGCCGTCGCAAGGCGTCGGGCTGCTGTTCATGGCCTGCCAGGCGAGCATCGTCGAGCAGTTCGAGTTCTCGCAGGCGAACCGGGCCAACGACGAGGGCTTCGTGCTCGGCCACACCGGTGTCGACCCGCTGGCCGGCCAGGGCGGCGCGGTGAAGCACCGCCACCGCGCCGGCTGGGGCGATGCGCAGGCACCGACGCTGGCGCAGCGCATGGCGGGTTTCGTCACGCTGAAGGGCGGCGAGTATTTCTTCGCGCCGTCGCTCGCGTTCTTCGCATCGTTGTAGCCCGGACGGGCGTCCGGGCTACGCGGCGCAGCTGCGAAACCCGGTGAACTCCGTATCGCAATCCGGCAATTCGAAATTCCGATAGCACGGATGCCGCAGCCGCTCGCGCGTCGCGAACGATGCGCCGCGCAGCACGCGATGCCGGTCGTCGAAACCCGGCATCGTGTGCCCGCGGTCCGGCCCCGGCTCGAAATGCGCATACGGCCGGAAGCGCCCGGCCGTCCACTCCCACACCTGGCCCCAGCGGAAGCCGCGCGATTCGCCGGTGCGCGCCGCATGCTCCCACTCGACCTCGGTCGGCAAGCGCCGGCCGGCCCAGCGGCACCAGGCATCGGCCTCGTACCAGCTCAGGTGCAGCGCGGGCTGCGCCAGCGGCACGCGCGTCAGCCGGCCGAAACGCTGCTGAAGCACGCCCTGGCGCATCTGGTCGACGTAGCGCGGGCAGCGCCGCCCGCCGGCCTGCACCCAGGCCCAGCCTTGCGGCGTCCACCAGCGCGCTTCGTCGTACCCGCCGTCCTCGACGAACTCGCCGTACTGCGCCCAGCTGACCGCCTGCGCATCGATCTCGAACTCCGGCAGCGGCTCGTCATGCGCCGGCTGCTCGTTGTCGTACGCGAAGCCCTCGCCCGCTTCGCTGCCGATGCGCGCCCGCGCGGCCGGGAACAGCAGCGGCGGCCGCGACGGCAGGCTGCCCGGCGCCGGCCACAGCCCGGCATCGAAGCCGAGCTGCTGCGACAGCACCGCCAGGCCCTCGGCATGCGCGTCTTCATGGAACAGCGCGAGCCGGAAGAAATACAGCGCGTCGTCGCCGTCGTTCGCATGCTCCAGCAGCTCGAGCGTGGTCTCCAGCGTCTCGGCCAGGTAGTGGCGCACCGCCTGCGCATCGGGCAGCGTCAGCACGCGGCGCGTGGCCACCGGCGCGAGCGAGGCATCGAACCAGCCATCGGCGCCGGGCTCGATCGACGCCAGCCGCGGCGCGCGTTCGTCGCATTGCGTGCCGCGGTGGCGCTGCACGTTGCGGCCGATCCAGTACTCCTGGTACCAGCCCAGGTGGCCCAGCGTCCACAGCGGCGGATCGACCTCGGGCCGCAGCGCCTGCGGCACCTCGACGCGCGCGGTCTCGAAGGCCTGCAGCCAGCGCAGCGAATGGTTGCGGGCGTCCATCAGCGCGAGCGACAGCAGGTCGCGCCCGGCACGGCGCATGCGGGCTGCATCGATCGGCGGGGCTTGGAAATCCAGCATCGGGAGGGACGGGCGTGGTGGCGCAGCGAATTTGCCCAGCGAATTTGCCGAGGATAGCGCGGCGCGCGATACTGTGGATCCGTACAGCCCGCACCATGACCCGACGCCTGATCGCCCACCTCGACATGGACGCCTTCTATGCGTCCGTCGAACTGCTGCGCTACCCCGAGCTGCGCGGCCAGGCCGTCGTGATCGGCGGCGGGCGCGACAGCAAGCCCCGGCAGCTGGCCGACGGCTCGTGGCGCTACGCGAAGCTGCGCGACTACACCGGCCGCGGCGTCATCACCACCTCCACGTACGCGGCGCGCGCGCTCGGCGTGTTCTCGGCGATGGGCATGATGAAGGCGGCGGCGCTCGCGCCCGATGCGATCCTGCTGCCGGTCGACTTCGACGAATACCGCCGGTACTCGCGCCTGTTCAAGGCCGCGGTGCGGCAGATCGCGCCGGTGGTCGAAGACCGCGGCATCGACGAGATCTACATCGACCTGACCGACGTGCCGGGCTCGCAGCACGACGCCGGCGCGAGCCTCGGCCGCGCGCTGAAAGACGCAGTGTTCGACGCCACCGGCCTGACCTGCTCGGTCGGCATCACGCCGAACAAGCTGCTGTCCAAGCTGTGTTCCGAACTCGACAAGCCGAACGGCCTGACGCTGCTGTCGTTCGACGAGATCCCGTCGCGCATCTGGCCATTGGCCGCGAAGAAGGTCAACGGCATCGGCCCGAAGGCGAGCGAGAAGCTGGCCGGCTTCGGCCTCCACACGATCGGCGACATCGCCGCGGCCGACCCGGCGTGGCTGGTCGAGCACTTCGGCAGGAGCTACGGTGCGTGGCTGCACGAGGCCTCGCACGGCCGCGACGAGCGGCCAGTGGTCACCTACAGCGAGCCGAAGTCGATCAGCCGCGAGACCACCTTCGACCGCGACCTGCATGCGGTGCGCGACCGGCCCACGCTGTCGGCCATCTTCACCGAGCTGTGCGTCGAGCTGGCCGGCGACCTCGCGCGCAAGGGCTACGCCGGCAAGACCATCGGCATCAAGCTGCGCTTCGACGACTTCAGGATCGTCACCCGCGACCTGACCTTGCCGGCCCACACGATGGACGCCCGCACGATCCGCCGCGCGGCCGGCGAATGCCTGAAGCGCGTCGACCTGTCGCGCCGGCTGCGGCTGCTGGGTGTGCGCGCCGGCAACCTGGCGACGCTGAGCGAGCTGGTGGCGCCGACGGCGGCCGCACCCGAGGTGCACGAGCCCGAACCCAATTACGGCCCGATGCCGCTGTTCGACCAGCAAGACCCGTAGCTCATCTTGCCAACAATTCACGTTCGATGGACGATCCGCCCCTGCGTGATCGGCAGACTGCATCCGTGGCCGACCTCAATGCGTAGATCCGCGGACGAACTTGAGGAGACTCCATGCCCTTGCATCGCCTGGCGCTTGCGTGCGCCGTCCTTCCGCTGGCGCTGGCGAGCGCGCCGGCGCTGGCCCAGAGCAGCATGCACAGCGGCAAGCTGCTGCTGACCGGCGGCGTCAGCAGCATCGACGGCGCGGCCGGCGGCGGCCTGACCCCGTGGGCGGTGACCGGCGGCTACGGCACGGCCGGCGAGTTCGGCGGATCGGCCTTCGCGACCCGCGTGAAGACGCAGGACTACGGCCTGACCGGCTACGGCGTCGCGATCGCCTGGGACGATCGCTTCGAGCTCTCGCTCGCCCACCAGGATTTCGACACCGGCCCGGTCGGCGGCGCGCTCGCCGGCGTGCTCGGCGATCCGTCGTTCAACGACTTGCGGCTGAAGCAGGACATCGTCGGCCTGAAGGTGCGCGTGGCCGGTGACGCGGTGCTCGACAGCGACCGCTGGATGCCGCAGGTCGCCGTCGGCTTGCAGCACAAGAAGGCCCACGCCGGGCCGCTGGCCGACGTGCTGACCGCGTTCGGCGCGAAGGACAGCGGCACCGACCTCTACGTCAGCGCGACCAAGCTGTTCCTCGGCCAGGGCGTCCTCGTCAACCTGACGCTGCGTGCGACCAAGGCGAACCAGAACGGCCTGCTCGGCTTCGGCGCCACCGAGCACGACCGCTACCGGGTGCAGCCCGAGCTGTCGCTCGCCTACCTGTTCAGCAAGCGCATCGCGGCCGGCATCGAATACCGCGCGAAGCCGGACAACTTGCGCGACAACAGCGCGCTTGGTGCCGGCGCATTGAAGGAAGATGACTGGGCCGACCTCTTCGTCGCGTGGGCGCCCTGCAAGAGCTTCTCGCTGACCGCAGCGTACGCCGACCTCGGCAAGATCGTGCCGGGCGTTGTCACGCGCCGGCAGACCGGCGCGTACGTGTCGGCGCAGATCGCGTTCTGACCCCCTGCCACGGAGATCCCCGATGACCCGCACCCTATCCCTCTGCGCTCGCGCGCTGCTGCTCGGCGCCGCGATCGCGGCCGGCAGCGCCCAGGCGCAATCCACCAACACCGCCACCCAGATCGACGACGCGCTGTACCGGCAGCTCGGCGCGCAGCCTGGCCTGGTGAAGCTGGTCGACGATTTCATGGTCCGGCTGCTGGCCGACCCGCGGATGAACCCGTTCTTCAAGGACGTCGACCAGGCACACGTGAAGGCCGAGCTGGTCACGCAGTTCTGCCAGGTGTCGGGCGGCCCGTGCCAGCGCAAGGGCCCCGACATGAAGCAGGCGCATGCCGGCATGGACATCAACAAGAACAATTTCAACGCACTGGTCGAGGTGCTGCAGCAGGCGATGGACGCGCAAGGCATTGCGTTCACCGCGCAGAACAAGCTGCTCGCGCTACTCGCGCCGATGCACCGCGACATCATCAACACCCCCTGACCCCACGGATTGCACAGCCCATGAGCCACCTCGAACGGATCCCGCGCGTCCTCGCGCTTGCCCTCACCACCCTCGTCGCACTCGGCGCGCAGGCCGCCACCGTGCAGGTCCTCGTGACCGATGCCGACGGCAAGCCGGCCATCGACACCGTCGTGCTGATCGAGCCGGCGATCAAGCCGCTGCTGAAGCCGGGGGCGGCCCCGGTGCTGATCGCGCAGGAGAACCTGCGCTTCGTGCCCTTCCTGACGGTGGTGCCGGCCGGCACGACGCTGCGCTTCCTGAACCGCGACAGCTACGACCACCATGTGCGCTCGGTGCCGAGCGGGCCGCTGGGCAGCATGCCGGCGGTGACGAGCTTCGAGCTGCGGCTCGACGGCTCGGAGTCGGCTGCGGCCGGTGGCGGCAACAGCGGCTACGACGAGTACAAGAGCGCTGCACCGCGCAACAAGAAGAGCGGCAGCTCGCAGGCCGACATCAAGGTCGACGCGGCCGGCCCGATCGGGCTCGGCTGCCACCTGCATTCGTCGATGCGCGGCCAGGTGTATGTGACCGACACGCCGTGGTTCGCGAAGACCGACGAGAACGGCATCGCCCGCATCGACAACGTGCCGGAAGGCGCGGCGCAGCTGGTGCTGTGGCACCCCGACCAACTGCAGGAGCAGCCGGCGCAGCCGGTGCAGGTGAGCGCCGAAGCGCTGAAGGCGGCCGGCAAGCTGAACTTCGTGCCGCGCAAGCGGCGCGGCGCGTGAACACCGACCAACTCCGCTACCCGTCGATCGACGGGCTGCGCGCCTTCGAATGCGCGGCCCGCCTCGGCAGCTTCGAGCGCGCGGCCGACGAGCTGCACGTGAGCGCCAGCGCGATCGGCAAGCGCATCGCGACGCTCGAGGAACTGCTCGGCACCGTGCTGCTGACGCGCTCGGCACGCGCGCTCGCGCTGACGCCGGCCGGCAAGGAGTACCTGCCGCAGGTGGCGGCCGCGCTCGCGCTGCTGGCCGCGGTGCCGCTGCACCAGCGCTCGGCGCAGCGCACGCAGCGGCTGCGCATCACCGCGCCGCCGACCTTCGCGCGGCAGATCCTGGTGCCGGCGCTGCAGCGCTTCACGCGCGCGCATCCGCAGGTCGAGCTGGAGATCGCGCTGTCGATCCCGTTCCTCGACGTGGCGGGGGCCGAGTCCGACATCGAGGTGCGCCACCTCGACGGCGAGGCCGCCGAAGGCCAGCTGCTGATGCGCGACGTGGCGATGGCGATGGCGGCGCCGTCGCTGATCGAGCGCCTGCCGCCGTTGCGCACCCCGGCCGACCTGGCCGATGCACCGTTGCTGCGCACGCCGATCGAGCCGTGGACGCCATGGTTCCGTGCCGCGGGACTCGATTGGGGCGAACCGGCGCAGGGCACCAAGCTGGTCGACCTGGGGCTGACGCTGGAGGCCGCCGCCGGCGGCCAAGGCGTGGCGTTGGCGCGGCCGAGCCTGGCAAGGCCATGGCTCACGAGCGGCGCGCTGCGGCCTCTGTTTGCGCTGGCGATCACGCCGTCGCGGCAGTACCGGCTGCTGCCGCACGGTGATGAAGGAGCCGCCCCGGCGTTCGCGCAATGGCTGCGCGAGACCTGCGACGAGATCGCGACGGCTGCGCTGGCCGAGGCACGGGGACTGGTGGCGGAGCGCCTGTCGGGTTAATCCGGAAGATCTTTCCGGTCGGCCGGCGCCTTGCGCCACTAGCATGGCGGGCGTTCGCCCACCTCTGGAGACCAGGACCCCCATGCCCGTGATCACCTGCATCGAAGACCTTCGCGTCCTCGCCCAAAAGCGCGTGCCGCGCATGTTCTACGACTACGCCGACTCCGGCTCGTACACCGAGGGCACCTACCGCGCCAACGAGAGCGAGTTCCAGAAGATCAAGCTGCGCCAGCGCGTGGCGGTGAACCTGGCCAACCGGTCGCTGCGCACGCAGATGATCGGTGTCGACGTCGCGATGCCGGTGGCGCTGGCGCCGATCGGCATGTGCGGCATGCAGCATCCCGACGGCGAGATCCACGCGGCGCGCGCGGCCGAGAAATTCGGCGTGCCGTTCACGTTGTCGACGATGAGCATCGCGTCGATCGAGGACGTGGCCGCCCACACGAAGGCGCCGTTCTGGTTCCAGCTCTACGTGATGAAGGACCGCGATTTCGTCGAGCGGCTGATCGACCGCGCGAAGGCTGCGAAGTGCGGTGCGCTGGTGCTGACGCTGGACCTGCAGATCCTCGGCCAGCGGCACAAAGACCTGAAGAACGGCCTGTCGGCCCCACCGAAGCCGACCCTCGCGAACCTGATCAACCTGGCGACCAAGCCGCGCTGGTGCATGGCGATGCTGGGCACGCCGCGGCGCACGTTCGGCAACATCGTCGGCCATGTGAAGGGCGTGGCCGACATGTCGTCGCTGGGCTCATGGACGGCCGACCAGTTCGACCCGGCGCTGAGCTGGGCCGACGTGGAATGGATCAAGAAGCGCTGGGGCGGCAAGCTGATCCTGAAGGGCATCCTGGATGCAGAAGACGCCCGGCTCGCGGCCGACACCGGCGCGGATGCGCTGATCGTGTCGAACCACGGCGGGCGCCAGCTGGACGGCGCACTGTCGTCGATCGAGGCCCTGCCGGGCGTCGTCGATGCGGTGGGGTCGCGCATCGAGGTGTGGATGGATGGTGGGATCCGTTCTGGCCAAGATGTGCTGAAAGCCGTCGCGCTCGGCGCCAAGGGCACGATGATCGGCCGCTCCTTCATCTACGGCCTCGGCGCGATGGGCGAGGCCGGGGTGACGAAGGCGCTGCAGATCATCGCGAAGGAACTGGACACGACGATGGCGTTTTGTGGGAGGACGGATATTCGCCGCGTGGATCGAAGCATCCTGATCTGACGCCCGAAGCGCGGCAGATTTGCGGGTCCATGTCGGCACGTGGCGTCACGCCACCGCCCCAGGCACCCCCATCAAATACCCCTGCAACGCCGCCACCGCATGCCGCACCTTCGCCGGCTGGTTGTCCCGCTGCGGCGTCACCGCCCACACCGGAATCCCCGGCGTCTGCCAGTCGGGCATCAACTGAACCAGCCGCCCCGAGCGCAGGTCCTCGTCCGCATCCGCCCGCGTCAGCAGCGCGATGCCCAACCCCGCCAGGCACATCTGCTGCAGGCTCAGCTGGTTGTTGCTGGTGATGCGCGCCTCCAGCCGCAGCGTTTCATGCTCGGTCTCGCCGCGCCGCATCTCGAACGACAGCGCGGTGCCATCGCGCGACAGCACGATCCACTGGTGCGCCAGCAGTTCCTTCGGCGTCTGCGGCGTGCCATGCCGGTGCAGGTACGTCGGCGCCGCGCACAGGATCCACGCGAAGCTGCACAGCCGCCGCGCGACGTGGGTCGAATCGGGCATGCGCCCGGCGCGCAGCGCGAGGTCGATGCGCGCGTCGATCAGATCGATCATCGCGTCGTCCACCAGCAGCCGCAGCGTCAGCCCCGGGTGATCGGCCAGCAGCGGCGCCAGCGCCGGCGCGATGTAGCGCGCAAAACCCACCGGCGCCGAAAGGCGCAGCTCGCCCACGGGCGCGTCATGCGCCAGCGTCAGTTGCCGGCGCGCCTGCTCGGCGGCATCGACCATCGCGCGGCAATGCTCGGCAAAGCGCGCCCCCGCATCGGTCAGCGTCAGCTTGCGCGTCGAGCGGTGCAGCAGCGTCACGCCGCTGCCCTGCTCCAGCGCGCGCATCTGCTGGCTCACCGCCGACGTGCTGAGCCCCAGCGCCCGCGCGGCACCGCTCATCGAGCCGAGGCGCACCACCTCGGCAAACAAGGCCATGCGGCGCAAATCATCCATGATTGTGAAGCCCGACTAAAGAATGTTGTTCGAAATGAGCGACTGGCGCGCCCATTGTGAAGCCTGGATCATCTCGCCATCGACAACCACTTTCCCAGGACCACCCCATGAAGATCGCCCTGATCGGTGCCACCGGCTTCGTCGGCTCCGAAGTGCTGAAAGAACTGCTGTCGCGCGGCCACCAGGTCACCGCGCTGGCCCGCAGCCCCGAAAAACTCGCCGGCCAGCTCGGCCTGAAGGTCGTCAAGGCCGATGCGCTCGATGCCGCCCAGGTGGCCGCCGCGGTCGAAGGCCATGACGCGGTGATCGATTCGTACAACCCCGGCTGGAGCGAGCCGCGCATCCACGACCTGTTCCTGCAGGGCACGCGCGCCATCCTCGACGGCGTCAAGCGCGCTGGCGTCAAGCGGGTGCTGGTGGTCGGCGGCGCCGGCAGCCTGTTCGTCGCGCCCGGCGTGCAGCTGGTCGACACGCCGCACTTCCCGGCCGAGTACAAGCAAGGCGCCCTCGCCGCCCGCGAAGCGCTGAACCAGATCCGCGACGAGACCTCGCTGGACTGGACCTTCCTGTCGCCCGCCGCGCTGCTCGCGCCCGGGCCGCGCACCGGCAAGTTCCGCATCGGCGCCGAAGAACTGCTGATGGACGGCGACAAGCCGGCCGGCCTGTCGGTGGCCGACCTCGCGGTCGCGATCGTCGACGAGATCGAAACGCCGAAGCACATCCGCAAGCGCTTCACAGCCGCTTACTGAGTCCACCGGATCCGGGGGGCCGCCGCAGCGGCGCCTCCCGCGGACAATCCCGCCACAACCACTGGAGGGATTCACGTGTCCGATGCCTTGCGCGCCGATCTGGCGAGCCGCCGCCTTGTCTTGAAGGGTCTGAGTTCCGCCGTGCTGCTGGCCCTGGCGGCCTGCGGTGGCGGTGGCGGCGACAGCAGTCCGGCCCCCGCGCCGGTCGGCGGCACGCCGCCCGCGCCGGTCCCGCCGGCACCGGTTCCGCCCGCGCCGCCGGCCCCCGGCCTGCCGCCGCTGTCGGCCGCGCTGCCCCGCCTGCGCGGCACCGGCATCTACCCGGACCACGGCTGGACCGATACCAGCGCCAGCCACTGGACCCACGTGCCCGAGCTGCCGCAGGCCGGCGCCAACGTCGCGCGCCTGTTCATCCAGCCGTTCGACTTCCAGACCGGCGCGGCGCTGCTGCCCGGCGAATCGCTGGCCGCGCGCCTGCAGGCTTCGGTCGCGCAATGGGGCACGCTGATCGACTGGTGCCTGTCGCAGCGCATGCACGTGGTGCTGGCCGCCACGCTCGACGTCAACTGGCCGAGCCGCGGCGTCTGGCCCGACGACGGCCGCGCGCTGTGGTCCGACCCCTCGGCACAGGCGGAATTCGTCGAGGCCTGGGGCGAGCTGGCGCAGAAGTACCTCGGCGTGCAGGGCATCGTGTTCGACCTGCTGAACGAGCCGCAAGGCCGCACCGCCGGCGAGATCGCCAACAACCATGCGGTGGCGAAGGACGCCTGGAACCTGCTGCACCAGCTGGCGCTCGCGCAGATCCGCCATGTCGACCCCGACCGCTGGGTGATCCTGCAGCCGGTGTGGGGCGACCAGAAGAACTTCGCCGACCTGCAGCCGAACGGCGACGCGAAGACGGTGTACAGCTTCCACTGCTACGGCCCGCACTACTTCACGCACCAGGGCGTCGGCGACCACCCGGCCGCCGGCACGGTGTTCTACCCATCGGTCACGCAAGACAGCTCGTTCACCGCGCCGCAGCTGTGGAACAAGGCCGCGCTCGCGGCCGACTTGCAGCCGGCGCTCGACTACGCCGCCACGCATTCGGTGCGCATGATGCTGGGCGAGGTCGGCTGCACCCGCGCCGCTCCGTCGGCAGACCGCGGCCGCTGGGTGGCCGATGCGATGTCGCTGGCCGAAGCAGCCGGGCTGGACATCGTCTACTTCCAGTACGACGGCTGGGGCGTGCCCAGCGACTTCGCCGCCGGCTGGGCGTTCGAGAACTCGTCGGTCACCGACACGGTGCTGGCGTCGTTCGCGTTGAACAAGACGGCCTGACTGGCTACAGTCATCGGACCCCCGCGGGACCGCACGATGACACTCGACCAATTGCACGCCGTGAAGCAGTGGCATGTGAGCCACCGGCCGCTGCAGCCGGTCGAGTACCACGCGTGGGACGCGGTGCTGACGCTGTGGGTGATGGGCTGGATGGGGTTGCCGGCGGCGCTGATCCTGCACCGGCCGGTCGCGGCCGGCGGCTGCGTGCTGCTGTTCTTCGTGCCCGGGCGCTACGTGGCGCTGCGGCGCTGGCTGCACCAGGCCCGCCGGCTGCGCTGCGACTGGCTGACCTCGCTGCGCTGACGCGCGCTCACGCGACCCCGGCTACGTGTCCTTGCGCACCGCGACGACGTGGGCCTGGATCTGTCCGTCCACCGCACCCCGTCCGAAGCGCGCGGCCAGCGCCTCGGCGCAGGCCGCCGTGGCACCGGCCAGGGCGCCGGCGGACCGCGCCTCGATCTCGCCACGCAACGGCGTGCCCTCGCAGTAGGCACGCGCCACCATCAGCGCCGACCCGGCCCGGCTGCGCGCAGCCAGCGTCTGGACATGCACAGTCTCGCGCCAGCCGCCCGCCCGCAGGTCGGCCTCGATCGCCGTGCGCTCGAAGTAGCCATGCGGCGTGCGCGCCATGAAGCGCGGCGGGTCCTCCGGATAGCGCACGGCCAGCGCCTGCGTCACCGTGTCGGCGAACTCGTTCGCCTCGATGCGGTCCCACACATTGAACAACAGCGTGCCGCCGCGCCTGAGCACGCGCCGCGCCTCGGCGAAGGCGCGTGGCTTGTCCGGAAAGAACATCGCGCCGAACTGGCAGACGACGAGCTCGAAGCGCCCGTCGTCGAAGGGCAGTTGCAACGCATCGGCCTGCTGCCATTGCACCGGCCGCGAGGTGCCCACCGCGGCGGCGCGTGCCAGCATCGGCGGGTTCAGGTCGGTGGCCACCAGCGCCACCGACTGGGGCAGGGCCGTCGCCAGCGCGCGCGTGACGACGCCCGTGCCGGCCGCCGTTTCCAGCACGCTGGCCGGGCCGATCTGCGCCGCACGGTGCGCCAGGTCGGCCGCATACGGCGCAAAGATCAAGGGCACCAGCTGGGTGTCGTAGAGATCGGGAATCGATCCGGCGAACACCGTGTCGGAACCAGGTCGGTCCATGGCCATCTCCTTGCGCGGTCAAATCAGTGCGCGGCGCCTTCCACCGGCAAGGCGTCGGCGCGCCAGCGCAGCATGCCACCAGCCAGGTTGGCCAGCGCGCCGAAACCCGCTTTCTGCAGCAGCACCTGCGCCTGCGCCGAGCGCGCGCCCGAGCGGCACACCGTCACCACCGGGCGATCGCGCGCGATCTCGCCGCTGCGCGCCGCCAGCTCGGCCAGCGGCACGAGCCGCGCCCCGCGGATGTGGCCGAAGGCATCGTTGAACTCCGCCGGCTCGCGCACGTCGGTCACCTGCACGTCACCGGCCGCCAGCCGCTCGGCCAGCGCCGTCGGCTGGATCTCCCACACGCCGCCGAAGCTGAAGGTGAGCGGCGCCCAGCCCGGCTCCTGCGGCAGCGCGGTGTCGCCCTCGGGCCGCCCGCAGCGCAGGTTGGCCGGCACCGCGATCTGCATCAGCTTCGGGTGCGGCAGGCCCAGGTTCGTCATGTAGCCCTCGAAGTCCGCAAGGCTCGCATCGCCGCCCAGGCGCGGGTTGTAGCGGCGCTCCTCGGCCACGCTGGTCGCAGTGAGCCCGCGGTAGTCATGCGCCGGGTACAGCAGGCACCCTGGCGGCAGCGACAGGATCTGCTGCTGCACCGAGCGGTACAGCTGCCCCGCGCTGCCCTGCTGGAAATCGGTGCGGCCGCAGCCGCGGATCAGCAGCGCGTCGCCGGTGAAGGCCATGCGTTCGTCGTCCATCACATAGGTGAGGCAGCCGTCGGTGTGGCCGGGCGTCGCGCGCACCTGCAGGTGGCGCGTGCCGAAGGCCACGCGATCGCCGTGCGCGAGCAGGCGATCGGCCTCGTGCACGCCCGCGGCCTGCGACAGCAGGATGCAGCTGCCCAGCCGCTGCTTCAGCAGCCAGGCGCCGGTGACGTGGTCGGCATGCACATGGGTGTCGAGCGTCGCCACCAGGCGCAGGCCCAGTTCGCGCAGCAGCGCGGCGTCGCGGCGCACATGCTCGTAGACCGGGTCGATGAGCACCGCCTCGCCCGCCACGTCATCGCCGAGCAGGTAGGTGTAGGTGGACGACGGTGCGTCGAAGAGTTGGCGGAAGACCAGCATCGCGGCTCCTGTCAGCGGGCGGCGAGCCAGCGGTCGTGGATCGCCATGCCGGCCAGCATCGCCGCGACGAACAGCGCCGCCGGCCACCAGCCGCGGGCCAGCGCCACCAGCGCCGGCCCCGGGCAGAAGCCGCCGATGCCCCAACCGATGCCGAACAGCACGCCGCCGCCGACCAGCCGTGCATCGACCACGGTGCTGGCCGGGATGTCCATCGCCGCGCCGGACCAGGCGGTGCGGCGGCGCCGCGCGATCGCGAAGGCCGGCAGCCCGACCGCGATCGCGCCGGCCATCACCAGCGCAAGGCCCGGGTTCCACGCACCGGCCAGGTCGAGGAAGCCCTTGACCTGGGCCGGGTCGGTCATGCCGCTAGCGATCAGCCCGAGGCCGAAGACCAAGCCGCTCAGCAACGCGATGAAGGATCCCATCCCCGTCTCCTTCACAAAAGGTGCCGCAGCACGAACACGGTGGCAAAGCCGGCGCCCATGAAGGCCAGCACGTTGGCCAGCGAACGTCGCGACAGCCGGCTCAACCCGCACACGCCGTGCCCGCTGGTGCAGCCGTTGCCCAGGCGCACGCCGATGCCCACCAGCAGGCCGGCGGCGATCAACGCGCCGGGCCCGACA
Source organism: Rhizobacter sp. SG703 (assembly GCF_012275445.1). GTDB lineage: Bacteria > Pseudomonadota > Gammaproteobacteria > Burkholderiales > Burkholderiaceae_C > Rhizobacter. Next base: position 84,823 of record NZ_JAAZQK010000013.1, read on the forward strand.
TCCACCGAGACGGCCGGCCACGGCGCCCACAGCCGCCAGGCCCATGGGGCGAGCAGCAGTCCGCCGATGAAGGCCAGCGAGCCGCGATGCGCCTGCAGCGGCGCCCGCGCGAGCACCGCCCGCCAGGGCGCCGCGACGATGCCGGCAATGCCGGCAATGCGGCCGTTACCGAGCAGGTAGAGGGCCGCCGCCAGCCCGATGCCCAGGCCGCCGGCCAGCGAGGCCCACGGCGTGAAGCTGTTCCAGTCGATGTTCATGCGGCCAGTGTGGCGCAGGTGGGGGGCGGCCTCTGTGACCCAGGTCACACAGCCGGCGACACCCTCACAGCGCGACGAAGCGCGCCAGCGCCGCCGCGTCCAGCACCTCGATCTGCTCGCGCCCGAGCCGCAGCCAGCCCTGGTCCGCAAAGTTCTTCAGCAGCCGGCTGACGATCTCGCGCACGCTGCCGAGTTCGTCGGCCAGCGCCTGGTGCGTGGTGCGCAGCGGCGATTCGCGCGCCACCAGCAGTGCCGCCAGGCGCTGGTCGAGCTTCTGGAACGCGACCGCCGACACCAGCGCCATCAGGTCGGTGAGTCGCTGCGAGAAATTGCTGAACACAAGCTCGCGAAACGACTCCAGCTGCCCCATCAGGCGCTTGAACGCCGCCGGCGGCAGCACGACGAGCTCGAGGTCGCGCTCGGCCACGCCGCGCGCGTGGTACGGCGCGTGGCCGAGCAGGCAGCTGCTGGTCAGGATGCAGCTGTCGCCCGGCCGCACCTGGTACAGGTGCAGCTCGCGCCCGCTGGGCGCCGCCTTGACGATGCGCACGCTGCCCGACAGCAGCAGCGGAAAGCCCCGGCACGGCTGGTTCTCGTCGAACATCAGGCTGCCGGCCGGCATGCGCAGCAGCGCCGCGTCGGCCAGCAGCTGCGCGAGCTGCACGTCGGGCAACTCGCGCAGCATCGGATAGTGCTGCAGCACCAGGGCCTGGGTCGCGGCATCGATCATCGCCCGGCCCTCGACGGCACCCTGCTCAGAGTTCGCGCAACGCCGTCGTCACCGGCAGCCGCGCTGCGCGCACCGCCGGGAACAGCCCGCCGATGAAGCCGATGGCCAGCGCCCATTTGAGGCCCGTCCACAGCAGGTCGGGCGACACCCGCAGCGCAAAACTGAGCTTGCCGACCGAGCCGGCCGCCATCGTCGACGCGCCGTAGCCGTCGAACACCGCCCACGCCAGCAGCCCGCCGAGCACGCCGCCGATGAGCGCGAGCAGCATGGTCTCGAGCATCACCGCCACCACCACCGGCACGCCGGAGAAACCGATCGCGCGCAGCGTCGCGATCTCGCGCGCCCGCGCCGCCACCGCGGCGAACATCGTGTTCAGCGCGCCGAACATCGCGCCGATCGCCATGATGCTGCCGACCGTGATACCGATGATGCGCAGCACCTTGGTGACGCCTTCGGACTGCTTGCTGAAGTAGTCGAGCGTGGTGGTCGCGTCGACCTGCAGCTGCGGGTTGGCTTCGAGCGCCGCCTTCAGCGTCTTGAAGGCCTGCGGATCGGCCAGCTTCGCGGTCACCGAGGTGCGGCTGCCGCCGCGGCGGTAGGTGTCGGCCACGACGTTGCCGTCGGCCCAGATCTCCGATTCGAGCGCATCGCCGGTCGCGAACACGCCGGCCACCGTCCAAGTCTGCGCGCCCAGGCGCACCGTGCCGCCCGGCACCAGCCCGGCGAACTGCCGTGCCGCGCCCTGCCCGACCACCAGTTCGCGCAGGCCCGGCCCGAAGGCCTTGCCGGCGATGATCTTCGCCCGCGGCCGCACTGCCCACGCCCGCTCGCCGACGCCGCGCAGCTGCACGCTGCCTTCCTCGCCGGGCGCCCCGCCCTTCACCGGCAGGTTGGCCGCCACCACCAGCTCTTCGGAGGCCAGCGGCTCGCCCTTGTCGTTGCGCGCGATGCCGTCGGCCTGCTGGATCAGCGCGATGTTCTCGCGCGTCAGCACGGACGACACCTCCGACGCCGAGCCGCCGCGCATCACGATCACGCTGTCGGTGCCGCCGGTGCGGCGCAGCGTCTCGGCATAGCCCTCGGCCATCGACAGCAGCGAGACCAGCACGCCGACCACGCCGGCGATGCCGACCACGATCACGCCGGACGACCCCAGGCGCTGCGTCAGCGTGCTGATGCCGACGTTGGCCACCGACAGCGTCTGCCGGCCGCGCCGCGTCAGCAGCAACCACCCGGCCAGCAGCACCGCCAGCGCCAGCGCGCCCGGCCACGGCAGCATCACCCACGCGGCCAGCACGAGGGCCAGCACCAGCAACAGACCGATGTTGATCAACCAGTTCACGGGATCTCCTTCAGCGGCCCGCGAGGGCGTCGACGATGTTCAGGCGCATCGCGTTCCAGGCCGGCAAGGCGCCCACGACGATGCCGATGCCCGCCATCAGCGCGATGCCGAGCGTCCAGCTGCCCGAGCCGACCGACGGCAGGTTCAGCATGCCGCCGCTGCCGGCGCTGACGGCCGGGATGATCAGCGTCGCGAGGCCCAGCCCGGCCAGCCCGCCCAGCATCAGCAGCAGCACCGATTCGGCCAGCACCATCGCCAGCACGCTGCGGCCGGAGAAGCCGATCGTCTTCAGCACCGCGATCTCGCTGGTGCGCTCGCGCACCGCCTGCATCATCGTGTTGCCCGACAGCAGCAGCAGCGTGAAGAACACCGCGCCCATGATCGAGCCGACGATCAGCCCGATGTCGGCCAGCTGCTTCATCCACGACGCGGTGGCCGCCTGCTCGGTCTGCGTGCGCGTCTCGTGGTCCGAGTTGGCCGACAGCGCGTCGATCGCCTTCGCGACGCGGTCGGCCTGGTTCACGTCGGTCACGCGGGTCACGTACCAGCCGGCCGCGCCCTGGTTGTACGGCGTGGTCTCGTCGAAGTACTTCCAGTTCAGCAGGAACATCTGGTCGAAGAAGCCGCCGGTCTTCTTGTCGGTGGCATGCAGGATGCCGACGATGTCGAACTGCCAGTTCTTGCTGCCCGAGCGGTCGGGGAAGATGTTCGACTGCAGCGGTACCCGGTCGCCCACCTTCCAGCCGAAGCGCTGCGCGAGCTTCTCGCCGACCAGCGCGCCGGTGCGGGTGCCGATAAAGGCCTTGCGCTCGGCGTCGCTCACCGCGACCTCGGGGAACAGGTCGAGGTAGTTGGGTGCCACCGCGAAGCTGAACACCTGGTTGTGCGGGTCCTGGTAGGCACCGCCGAACCAGTTGGCATAGGCCACCGCCTTCACGCCGTCGACCCGCTCGATCTGCTGCGCGAGCGACAACGGCAGCGTCTGGATGAACGACAGCTTCGAGCCGGTCTGCAGCCGGGCCGCGCCGTTCGCGCTCTGGCCGGCCTGCGAGAACGAGGTGCGCACGGCATCGAGCAGCCCGAACAGCAGGAAGGCCGCGATGATCGAGACCAGCGTCAGCACGGTGCGCGTCTTGCGCCGGAACAGCGAGGCCCAGACGAGGTGGAGGTATTTCATCGCAGGCTCCTTCGCGGGCTCATGCCGCCACCGCCGACGTCTCGGCCTGGCCGACCAGGCTGCCCTTGTCGAGGTGGTGCGTGCGGTGCGCGTACTCGGCGGCCTTCGGATCGTGGGTCACCATCACGATGGTCTTGCCGTGGTCGCGGTTCAGCACGCGCAGCAGGGCCAGCACGTCTTCGGCCGACTGGCGGTCGAGGTCGCCGGTGGGTTCGTCGCAGACCAGCAGCATCGGGTCGGAGACGATCGCGCGCGCGATCGACACCCGCTGCTGCTGGCCGCCCGACAGCTCGGTCGGCTTGTGCGACGCGCGGTCGGCCAGCCCCACCAGCTGCAGCGCGATCGCTGCGCGCTTCTTGCGCTCGGCGGCCGACAGCTTGGTCAGCAGCAGCGGCAGCTCGACGTTGCGCTGCGCCGACAGCATCGGCATCAGGTTGTAGAACTGGAACACGAAGCCGACGCGCGACGCGCGCCACTTGGCGAGGGCAGCCGACTTCAGCTGGTCGATGCGCTGGCCGCCGACGCTGATGCTGCCGCCGGTGGGCACGTCGAGCCCGCCGATCAGGTTCAGCAGCGTCGTCTTGCCGGAGCCCGACGGGCCCATCAGCGCGACGAAATCGCCCTGGGCGACATTGAGGTCGATGTGGTGCAGCACCTCGACCTTCTGGCGCCCGCGCTCGTACACCTTGGAGAGGTCGCGGATCTCGATCAGCTGGGCCATGGGAATCTCCTGTGGGTTTCGTGTGGTCGATCTCTGTCGTATCGGCCGGGACTAGTCGGCTTCGTCGGGCCGCACCGCGGCGCCATCGCGCAGCGTGTCGGGCGGCGACACGACGACGCGCTCGCCGGGCTTCAGCCCATCGGGCAGCAGCTTCTGCCCGCCGACGTCGCCGGCCGCCGGCTTGACGCTGCGCTGCTGCACGCGGCCGTCGGCGACGACGAACACCACCGTGCCGCCGTCGCGCTGCGCCAGCGCCTGCGGCGGCACCAGCACCCCCTTGGGCACCGGCGGCGGCGTGCCGGCTGCGGCGGCCTCCGGCTTCGCGCTGAGGAAGGACACCCGCACGCCCATGTCGGGCACCATGCGCGCGTCCTTCTGTTCGAAGCCGACGCGCACCTTGACCGTCGCCTTGCCGCGGTCGGCCGACGGCACGATCGCGATCACGTGCGCCGGCACGCGCCAGTCGGGGTAGGCGTCGAGCACCGCTTCGACCGGCATGCCCGGCTTGACCTGGCCGATGTAGGCCTCGCTGACGTCGACATCGACCTCGAGCGAGCCCATGTCGACGATGGTGCCGACACCGGTGCGGGTGAAGCCGCCGCCGGCCGACAGCGGCGAGACGATCTCGCCGACCTGCGCCGCCTTCACGGTGACGACGCCGGCGAACGGCGCGCGCACGGTCGTGTAGTCGAAGTTGACCTGGGCCTGCGCGACCTGCGCGCGCGCCGCGTCGGATTCGCGCTGGCGGGCCTCGAGCATCGCGGTGGCGCTGGCCAGCGCGGTGCGAGCCTGTTCGGCGCCCTGCTTCGTCGTCATGCCGCTGGCCGAGAGCTCGTCCTGGCGCCGCGCATCGGCGGCGGCCTGGGCCAGTTGCGCCCGGGCCTGCGCGACCTGCGCCTGCGTCGACAGCAGGTTGGCCCGCGCGACGTTCAGCGTCGCGCGCACCGCGCCGTCTTCGAGGCGGGCCAGCACCTGGCCCTTCTCGACGCGGTCGCCCTCTTCGATCAGCACCTCGGTCAGCGTGCCGGTCAGCTGGGTCGAGACGGTGGCCTGGCGGCGCGCAGTGATGTAGCCGGTGGCCTGCAGGATGGCCCCCGCGCCGCCGCCGGCACGCGGGGCCGTTGCGGCCGCCGTCTTGACGGCCAGCGGCCGGCCGCCGAGGAACCACCAGGCTGCGCCGCCCAGCAGCGCCAGGACGATGACGGTGCCGAGAAGTCCCCAGACCCAGCGGGGCACGCCGCCTCCTTCGTCTTCACGTTCGCGGTGGTCGATCCGCAGTTCGTTCAACAGATTCGCGTCGATGTCGCATCCCCTGGTCTGCAAGCAGCCGGCGATTATTGTCGAGACGGCGCTGGCAGGCCATACCCAAACGTTGGGGTGAATCTGATCGGCCGCCCCGCCCGTTCGGGCGAACGGAGGCGCTCACTGGTACGGCTGCAGCTGCTGCGCCGTCCACCGCGCGTCGTAAACGATCGGCTGCTGCAGCCACTGCTGCAGCCAGGCCGGCAGCTCGATCACCGGCCCGATGCCGCCGCCCGGCGACATCACCGGACCCACCTCCTGCGCGAAGCGGAAGGCGTGCGTCGGGTCGTACTTCAGCTTCACCGCGTACAGCCCCGCCTGCGCATCGGCCCAGTAGGCCGCGCCGTAGCCGGGCTGGTCCGGCCGCGGGTAGTTCTGGTAGATCTCGCCGTTCCACATCGGCGCCATCAGGTCCATCCAGCCGAGCAGGAAGTCCTGCGAGGCCTGCTTGTGCGCGTCGTCGAACCAGAACACGTCGAGCACCGCGTTGAAGGCCGAGTTGCGGTGCACGAAGGCATTGGCCTGCGGCTGCACCGCGTTGATCGCGCCGCCGTAGAACTCCATGTAGAAGTAGGTCAGCTCGTTCGGCGCGGTGACGAAATACTGCAGCAGCCCGAGCCACTCGGCCGCCGCCAGCGGACGCGTCACGTAGCGCGACGCCTTGTCCTCGCAAGGCATCGGGCTGTCGGGCGGCAGGCACGGCATGCCGTACGGCTGGTCCAGCAAGGCCTTGTTGAGGTTGTAGTAGCTGTCCATCGCCGTCCACTGCACGATCGCGCCCGGCAGATTGCACAGCGGCTGGATCGCCGCCTGCCCGTCGGCCTGCGATCCGACATACAGCCCGCGCACCATCAGATAAGGCTGCTGCGGCTCCAGCGGCAGTCCGGGCTGCGTGCCGGGCTGGTAGCACAGCGACACCTGGATGTTCAGCGCCTGCGGCAGGTTCGCCAGCATGTAGCCCGACTGCAGCGCCATCAGCGCGCCGGTCGCGTTGTCGAAATCGCCGGTGCTCTGCAGCGGCCAGATCAGCGCCCAGCCGAACACGTCGCCGAGCGGGCGCAGCTGGTAGCGCACCGACAGCAGCACGCCGAAGTTGCCGCCGGTACCGCCGCGCATCGCCCACCACAGGTCGGTGTTGGCGGTGGGGCTCGCGGTGACGACCCGGCCGTCGGCCAGCATCACCCGCATGTCGATCACGTTGTCGCAGTTCATGCCGAAGGTGACCGACGTGAAGCCGTAGCCGCCGCCCTGCAGGTAGCCGCCGATGCAGACGTCCTGGCATTCGCCGCCGGGCACGTGCAGCCCGGCCTGGTCGAGCGCCAGGTCGAGCTTGCTGAACGGGCAGCCGGTGCCGACGGTGGCGACCTGCGCGACGGCGTCGATCGTGGCCTCGTCCAGCGCGCTGACGTCGATCAGCACGCCGTAGCCGGCCGAGAAGCCGGCGGTGCAGTGGCCGCCGGAACGCACGGTGAACGGCAAGAGCACGTCCTGCGCGAGCTTCAGCGCGATCGCCACGTCGCTCTCGACGGCGCAGTAGACGATCGCCACCGGATAGGCGTTGAACACCGGGTTGAAGAGCTGCCGGTCGGCGTTGTAGTCGGGGTCGCCGGGCAGCACGATGTGCCCCTGCAGCGCGGCCTGCGCCGCCTTCAGCTGCGGCAGCGGGATCGGATCGAAGGCGCTGGCGGCGAGTCCCTCCCAGTGCCGGAACAGCGCGGTGTCGCGCACGAGTTTGCGGTTGCGTTGAAGCGACATGCAGGAGTGCTCCCTGTGAGGACGCGGCAGGTTAGGCGATGACCCGACCCTGCGCAAGGCGCGGTTTCGCGGAAGTTCGCACATTGAATCCGGCGCCGTTTCCGCTAGCATCGCCGCTGGACTTCCTGGGGCACGATCCCTCCGAACCCGCCACCGATCCAGCGCATGGCAGCCGACGCGTCCACCCGACCCTTGCCTTTGTCATCGCCCGACGAAGCCCTGGCTGCCGCCTATGCCGCGCTGGACGACGGCCACGTGCAGGCGGCCCGCAACATCGTGCAGGCGGTGCTGAAGAACGCGCAGGGCGTGGACCTGCACGTCGAGGCCCGCGCGCTGTCGTGCCTCGCGCACTGCGACCGCGTCACCTCCCGCCTGCGGCGCGCCGCCGAAACCAGTCGCCGTGCCGCGCAGATCTTCGAGCAGCTGCGCGACACGCAGGGCGAAGCCAACGCGCTGACCACCCTCGCCCACGTCTGCATGCTGCTCGGCCGCAATGCCGAGGCCGTCGAGGCGGCGCTGCTGTGCGTACGGCTGTGCGACAAGCTGCCGCTGCAGGCGCAGACGGTGCTCGCGCACAACTGCCTCGGCCTCGCCTGCTCGTGGAGCGGCGACCACGACCGCGGCGATGCCTCGCTCGAACTCGCGATCCAGGCCGCGCGCCGCTGCGTGCCGCCGGTCAGCATCTACCAGCCGCGCCTGAACCAGGTGTGGATCGAGGCCTCGCGCCTGCTCGACGAGCGCTACCAGAGCGGCCGCATCGCCAGCCTCGCGCGCCTCGAGAGCCTGATGCGCGAATGCCGCGAGCTCGAACTCGCCGGCAACGGCCTTGCGGTGCTGCCGGGGCTGCAGACGATGGCGAAGACGATCTCGCTCGCCTCGTCGGGCGTGCTGGCGACCTGGCAGGGCGACTTGGCCGCCGCCCGGCTCGCGATCGACGCGGCCGCCCGCTCGCTGACCGGCACGATGACCTGGCTCGACTCGTTCGTGCGCTGGTGCGCCGCCGAGCTGGCGATGGCGCAGCGCGACTGGGAGACGGCCGAGCGCGAGCTGATCGAGATGCGCGAGATGGCGCTGGCCGTCGAGCACGAACAGCTCGCGTGCCGCGCGCACCTGGTGCTCGCGCAGGTCTTCGAGCTGCAGGGCAAGCACGTGCTGGCGCAGCGCGAGCACCGGGCGTTGCGCCGCCGCGAGCAGCGCGTGGTCACCGAAGGCATGAGCAGCCGCGAATCGATGGTGGCCTGGCAGCTCGGCGCGCGCCAGAGCGAACGCCACCTGCAGCAGGCGCTGGTGGTGTCGAAGCAGTTCGAACGCTGGTCGCTCGAAGACGCGCTGACCGGCCTCGCGAACCGCCGCCATGTCGAGCAGCAGCTGGCCGGTCGGCTGCAGACCCTGCAGGCCGAGCAGCGCCCGTTGACGGTCGCGATGGTCGACGTCGACAAGTTCAAGTCGGTCAACGACCGCTTCACGCACAGCATCGGCGACCGCGTGCTGAAGACCATCGCCGCGCTGATGGCCTCGCAGGTGCGCGACGGCGACCTGCCGGCGCGCTGGGCCGGCGACGAATTCGTGATCCTGTTCCCCGACACCACCGAAGACGAGGCGCGGCCGGTGTGCGAGCGCATCCGCGCGGCGGTCTCGGGCTTCGACTGGGAGTCGATCGCGCCGGGCCTGCGGCTGTCGGTGAGCATCGGGCTCGGCGAAGCGCGCGAAGGCGATACGATCGAGTCGGCGCTGCACCGCAGCGATGCGTCGATGTACCGCGTCAAATCGGCGGAATCGACGCACGCCTGAGCGGCCGGCGCCGTCGAGCCGCCCCATCCTTTCCCCTTCCTCTCATTCCCTCCCCCATGACACGACGTCCCTTTCTCGCCAGCGCGCTGGCCGTGCTGCTGATCAGCCTGTCCGCCTGCGGCGGCGATGGCGACGAAGCCGGCCATTCGTCCGGCAACAACAGCCCGAAGCTGCTGTTCGTGCCCGACAAGGCGCACAACATCGTGGGCGCCCTGATGACCTTGGCGCCGGTCAACGGCGCCGCGATCGACACCTTCGCATTCAACGCGTTCGCCAGCGACAACCTGCAGTACGACCCGGTGCGTGACGAGCTGTACGGCGCGACCGCCGCCGGCTCGCCGCTGCAGGTCAGCGTGTCGGTCTACGGGTCGGCCAGCAAGGGCTCGGCGGGCGCCGCGCTCGGCCGCTCGTTCAAGCTGCCGGCCGACGTGGTCCGCGCGAACTGGCTGACGCTCGACCGCGCGAGCGGCACGCTGTACATCGCCGCGACCCGCCAGGGCGACAGCACGCTGCTGGCCTACAAGAATGCCGCGACGCTGACCGGCACACCGGCGCCGGACCGCAACCAGGTGTTCAGCGGCGGGCTGCTGCAACCGGCCTTCGACTTCACGCGCGGCATCGTCTACGCCGGCACGGCGCGGCTCGACCTCGCTACCGGCGCGCAGATCGCGACGCTGCCGGGGCTGCCGGTCGGCGGCACCTCGGCGGCGATCGACGCGCAGCGCGACGTGCTGTACCTCGCGAACTCGATCGACAACACGCTGCGCGTCGTCGCGCAGGCCAGCACCGCCAACGCGGCGATCGTCGCGACGCTGCCGCTGAACGACATCCAGTACGTGACGGTCGACCCGGCGAACGACCGCCTGTACGCGAGCGTCCTCGCGACCGTGTACGTGTTCGAGAACGCCAGCGCGATCCGCGGCAACAGCGCGGTGGCCAGCACCGTCACGTCGGCGGGCGCCACGCTCGGCGGGGTGGCGTTCCGCTGATCAGCGGGGCAGCAGGTAGGGGTAGCTGAACCCGACGAAGTGCACCGCGTTGACCGCGAAGTGCACCGCGATGGCCGCCTCGATGCGCTGCGTGGCCTGCCACGCGGCGCCATAGCCGAGGCCGGCGACCGTCGCCAGCCCGACCAGCGCCGCCCCGCCGCCGGCATGGGCCGCGCCGAACAGCAGGCTCGCGACGATCAGCGGCAGCCATTTCAGCGCCGGCCGCTCGCGCACCGGCGGCCAGTTCGCCAGGCTGTGCTGGATCACGCCGCGGAAGAACATCTCCTCGAGCACGCAGGTCCACAGCAGGATCCGCAGCAGGTGACCGGCCGCGAACCACGGCCACTTCGGATCGAACGCCACATGGCCGATCGCAAGGCCCAGGCCGATCACCGCGACGGTCGTCGCCGAAGCAATGACGAACACCGGCCGCGCCAGCGCCCTGCAGTCGGCCCAGCGGCCGATGCGCCGGCCGTAGAAGGCCAGCAGCACCAGGCCCGCGATACCGGCATCGAAGCGCAGCGCCAGCCGCATCGGCGGTGCGTCGGCGCTGACCACCGTGTCGCCGACGAACACGAACGGCACGAAACCGGGCAGCTTCGACAGGCCGAGCGCGAAGCACAGCAGCACCGCGCCGAGCTTCGCGGCGGCCCGCAGACCGGCATGCGCGGCCCGCACCGAGACGATCGCCAGCGCCAGCACCACGGCCACTGCCGCCAGGGCACGCGCATCGACCAGGTGCTGGACGGCGGCCGACAGCAGCGCGCCGGCCAGCAGCAGCGGCCAAGCCGCAAGCCGGCCCCACCGCGTGCGCAGCCCGGGCACCCAGACCGCGAGCACCGCCAGCCCGAGCAGCAAGGTGCTGAGCATCATCTTGTCGTCTCCCTGTCGTGTCCGGCCGGCAGTCTCGCACGGCCCGCGGCAGAATCGCCGCTTGCGCAGAGACCCGGGAGCGAGGAACACCATGGGAGCGAAGACCTGGATGCTGGCCATCCTGGACACCGATGCGAGCAAGGCGCTGGGCACCCGCCCGACGCTCGACCGCGACGCCACCGCGCGGCTGGCCGCCGAGCTGTTTCCGCACGAGGCGCGGCTGGCGCTTCCCGACGCCGATCTCACCGCCGCCCACCCGCCTGACGAGCACCTGCACATCGGATGCTTTCCCGGTGTCGCGATCGTGGCCGCGAGCGATTTCGCGATCGATCGCCCGAGCCAGCTGCCGCAGCATTTCCTGCAGGTGGCCGGGCCGCGAACCGTGGTCCTCCATGCGATGCACAGCGCCGTCGACTGGTTCGCGTTCGCCGTCTGGCGGGCAGGAACGCTGGCGCGTTCGCTGAGCCTGGCACCGGACAACGGCATCGTCGAGAACATCGGGCCGCCGATGGACTTCGAGCTGCCGTTCTGGAACGGCGCACACGCGGTGGAGCCGCCCTATCCGTTCCCGTTCCACCCGCTCGAGCTGGGCGAGGCGGCGCTGTCGGAATTCTTCGGCTACCAGCTCGAAGGCATCTTCGACGCGACGCTGCAGGATCCCGGGTCGGTGCCGCTGGCGCGCTACGAGCGTATTAAATGAATATTCGCTCGGCTATCATGCCGCCGTGAAGCTCAAGGACGACGACAAGCTGCGGGCCATCGCGCAGGCCACTTTCACGCTGGTCGAGCAGACCGGCCTGAGCGGCCTGACGATGGCGGCGATCGCGCGCGAGGCCGGCATCGCCACCGGCACGCTGTACGTCTACTTCGCGTCGAAGGAAGACCTGATGGTCGCGCTCTACGAGCAGGCCAAGACCGAGACGACGGCCAGCCTGCTGCTCGGCGACGATCCGGCCGCGCCGCTGCGCAGCCGCTTCGAGCACCTGTGGCGCAACTGGCTGGACCGCCGGCTGACGCACTACCCGCAGATGGTCTTCATCGAGCAGTACTACAACTCGCCGTGGTTCAGCGACGCGAGCCGCAGCCTGTCGGCCCGGCTGAGCCAGGGCTGGATGGCGGTGTTCGACACCGCGAAGTCGCAGCAGGTGCTGAAGGACGTGCCGACGCCGATGCTGATCGGCAGCTTCCTCGGCTCGGTGCGCGAAACGGCCAACCTGATGCGCGCCGGCACGCTGCCGAACGACGACGCCACCCGCACGACGGCCTTCGGGCTGTGCTGGGACGGCATCAAGCGCTGAGCCCCGCACACCGGCGATCCGGGTCGGATAACCCTTCACTCCCGCTCGGCTATCCGATTCGCCAGACACTCCGCCCGCTTGACGAAGGCCCTGCCCAGGGGCTATCGTTTAGCCGAATTTTCGTTCACCCAAGAAGTCCCACCACCCCACCCGGGAGCCCGCCAGCCATGAGCACGCTCAACATCAACGGCCAAAGCCGCCAGGTCGATGCCGACCCGTCCACCCCCATCCTCTGGGCCCTGCGCGACACGCTCGGCATGACCGGCACCAAGTTCGGCTGCGGCCAGGCGCTGTGCGGCGCCTGCACCGTGCACCTGAACGGCCAGGCGATCCGCTCGTGCGTGACGCCGATCTCTGCCGCCGCCGGCCAGAAGATCACCACCATCGAAGCGGTGACCGCTGGCGCCGACAAGGTCGGCAAGGCCGTCCATGACGCGTGGGTCAAGCACGACGTCGCGCAGTGCGGCTACTGCCAGAGCGGACAGATCATGTCGGCCACCGCCTTCCTGAAGACGGTGCCGCGCGGCACGGTGCCGACCGAAGCCGAGATCGATTCGGCCATGGCCGGCAACATCTGCCGCTGTGGCACCTATGCGCGCATCCGCGCCGCCGTCGCCGACGCCGCCAAGTCGCTGGCCTGAAGGAACCCACCATGCATTTCGAACCCACCACCCTCGAGTTGCCGAAGCACCTGCGCGCGATGCTCGACGCGCAGCAAGGCCCGGCCGCCGCGGAAGGCCTGCCGCGCCGCAACTTCCTGAAGCTGACCGCCGCCAGCGGCTTCGCGCTCGGCGCGTTCCCGCTCGGCGCGATGGCGCAGGACGCCGCCAAGCCGGGGTCCAGATCTGAAACAGGCCTGAAGCCGACGCAGCAGCCGTCGGCCTTCGTGCACATCGACAAGGACGGCACGACCACCATCACGATCAACCGGCTCGACTTCGGCCAGGGCGTGCAGACTGCGCTGCCGATGATCCTGGCCGAGGAACTCGACGCCGACTGGTCCAAGGTCAAGAGCGTGCACGGCAGCAGCGACCCGGCCTACATCGACCCGGTGTTCGGCATCCACATCACCGGCGGCTCCGGCTCGATCGCGCATTCGTACACGCAGTACCGCGAGCTCGGCGCGCGCACCCGCGCGATGCTGGTGGGCGCCGCCGCGGCGCGCTGGAAGGTCGATGCAGCCAGCCTGCGCACGCAGAACGGCGTGGTGATCGGCCCGGGCGGCAAGAAGCTCGGCTACGGCGAACTCGCCGACGACGCGATGAAGCTGCCGGTGCCCGAGACCGTCACGCTGAAGGACCCGAAGAACTTCAAGCTGATCGGCAAGGCCACCGGCCGCCTCGACGCCAAGGCCAAGTCCAGCGGCAAGCAGGGCTACGGCATCGACGTTCGCCTGCCCGGCATGCTGACGGCGGTGGTCGCGCACCCGCCGGTGTTCGCGGCGAAGCTGAAGGCGGTGGACGACAGTGCGGCGAAGGCCGTCAAGGGCGTGAAGGCCGTGCTGCGGATCCCGGTGGACCGCGGCGGCGAAGGCGTGGCGGTGGTGGCCGACGGCTACTGGGCCGCCAAGCAGGGCCGCGATGCGCTGAAGCTCGAATGGGATGCGAGCGGCGTCGAGAAGGTCGACACCGCGGCGCAGCTGGTGCAGTACCGCGAGCTGGCAGGCAAGCCGGGTGCGCGCAAGTACGACGCCGATGTCTCGAAGTTCGACGGCGCGCCGCACAAGATCAGCGCCGAGTACGTGTTCCCCTACCTCGCGCATGCGCCGATGGAGCCGCTGAACTGCACCGTGCGTGCGGCCGACGGCAAGGTCGAACTGTGGATGGGCTCGCAGATGCCGGGCTTCGACGGCCTCGCGGCCTCGAAGGTGCTGGGCGTGCCGCCGCAGAACGTGCAGGTCCACGTGCAGATGGCCGGCGGCGGCTTCGGTCGCCGCGCGATCCCGAGCAGCGACTACGTGGTCGAGGCCTGCAACGTGGTGAAGGCGGCGCAGGCAGCGGGCATCGCCGCGCCGATCCGCACGCTGTGGAGCCGCGAGGACGACGTGAAGGGCGGCTACTACCGGCCGATGCACCTGCACACCGCGAAGATCGGCTTCGATGCGCAGGGCAACGTGCTCGCGTGGGACCACGTGATCGTCGGCCAGTCGATCATGGCCGGCACGCCGTTCGAGCCGATGATGATGAAGGACGGCATCGACGGCACCGCGGTCGAGGGCATGAAGGAGCCGTATGCGGTGCCGATGCGCCTGACGGTGCACCACCCGAAGCAGAACGTGCCGATCCTGTGGTGGCGCAGCGTGGGCTCGACCCACACCGCGTTCGCGATGGAGACGCTGGTCGACGAGATCGCACGCACCACGAAGCAGGATCCGGTGGCCTATCGCATGAAGCTGATGGGCGACGAGCACCCGCGCCACAAGGCGGCGCTGCAGCTGGCGGTCGACCGCTCGGGCTACGGCAAGAAGACGCTCGCGCCGGGCCGTGCCTGGGGCGTGGCGGTGCACGAGTCGTTCAATTCGGTGGTGGCCTACGTCGTCGAGGCATCGGTGAAGGACGGCACGCCGACGCTGCACCGCGCGACGGCCGGCGTGCACTGCAACCTCGTGATCAACCCGAAGACGCTGGAGGCCCAGGTGCAGGGCGGCGCGCTGATGGGCCTGTCGATGTGCCTGCCGGGGGCGGCGATCACGCTGAAGGACGGCGTGGTCGAGCAGAGCAACTTCGGCGATTTCGTGGTGCCGCGCATCACCGACATGCCGCAGATCGAGGTGCACACGGTGCCGAGCGGCGATGCGCCGACCGGCATGGGCGAGCCCGGCCTGCCGCCGCTCGCACCGGCGTTCGCGAACGCGGTGGCCTCGCTGACCGGCAAGCCGATCCGCGAGCTGCCGTTCAAGCTGGCGTGATGTGAAAACGGCCGGCGCTCACGCGCCGGCCGTTCACTTGCTGTGGCGATGTCTCGCGATCAGCAGCCCAGGTTCCCACCCGGGTCGACGCCGATGATGCCGGTGAAGCTGCGGTAGAAGTTGATCCGCGTCTGCACCGCGTCAGGACGGCGGCCACCGCATTCCAGCGAACCGTTGATGGCGTTGATCGTGACGCCGAAGCCCCACGAATTGACCATCGCGTTGTGCGGCGTCACGCCGGCGGCGCCGGTGCCCGTCATCCAGTACCAGATGGCGGTCTTCCACGCGATCGTCGAATCGGTGGCCACCAGGTCCGGGTTGCTCCACAGGTCGACGCCGATGGCCTGGCCGGCTGCGCGGTAGTTGTAGTTCCAGCTCAGCTGGATCGGGCCGCGGCCGTAGTACTGCTGGCCGGGGGCGCAACCGCTGTTCCAGTCGCAGTACAGCGGCCAGTTCGCCTGGTTGTACTCGCGCGTGGCACGCAGGCTGTCCGACTCGTGCGCCACGTTGGCGAGGAAGGCCGCCGCCTCCTGGCGCTTGATGGTGTCGCTGCCGGTCGTCGCGAAGGCCGGCCAGCCGCTCATCGCGTTGACGAGGCCGGCGTAGGTGTACAGGCCGTTGCGGCTCGGGAACATCTGGTTGAACTGCGCCTCGCTGACGATGAACGAGCCGCCCGATCCGCCACCGCCGCCTCCGCCGCCACCACCACCGGAGCCGCCGCAGGTGGTCGGTTGCCAGTACCAGGTGCTGATCGTCGGGTCGGTGCCGTCGCTGCCGTTGCCGCCGACGTTCACCAGCTTGTAGTAGCTGCCGTTGCCCGGGTAGCGCACGACGTCGCCCTGGCGGTAGTACACGCCTGCCTGCCAGTCGACCGCGGTGCAGCCGGTGCCACCACCGCCGCCGCCTCCGCCACCACCACCGCCGCCCGTGCTGCCGCACGCGGTCGGCTGCCAGTACCAGGTGCTGATCGTCGGGTCGGTGCCGTCGCTGCCGTTGCCGCCGACGTTCACCAGCTTGTAGCAGCTGCCGTTGTTGGGGTAGCGGACCACGTCGCCGAGGCGGTAGAACACGCCGGCCTGCCAGGTCACCGTCGCGCCCGCACCGCCGCCGCCGCCACCGCCGCCACCGCCCCCGCTGTCGCAGGTGGTCTGCTGCCAGTACCAGGTGCTGATCGTCGGGTCGGTGGCATCGCTGCCGTTGCCGCCGACGTTGACCAGCTTGTAGTAGTTGCCGTTGTTCGGGTAGCGGACCACGTCGCCGAGGCGGTAGTACACGCCGTATTGCCAGGTCACCGAGGTGCAGGCGGCCGCCGAGACGGCAGCCGCGCTCATCACGGTGGCGGCGGGAGCCGGCGCGGCGCAGTAGCCGGCCAGCGGTATCAACAGGCTTGCGATGCAAGCCACCCAACGTCTTGTCTTGTGGAACATGGTTGTCTTTCCGGTGTTGAAGAGGAGATGCGAACGACTCCTGGGCTCCACGGACTGCGCGATCGTGAAAGCGCTCGCATTTGACCGGTCGGACGATCGGATGCGGGTAACAGCGTGCAAGAAACGGTTGGCAACGTGAGCGTCCGGCCGGGCGCGTCGACTTGGCTCGGCGTCCCCAATGTTGCGGATACCGAGCGCTCCCACAACGATTCCGGCACGCGGACAATCCAGGGGGCAGGCTCGGGCTGGCTTGCAGGTGTTTGATTCGGCCACGCGGCGGGATTGGCGGGAGACCCAGAATGAAGTTCAGCATTCGTCCGGTCGGCAACGAGCACCCTCCCAGTTTCCGGGACACGCTCCCTCCCCTGCTCGGCGACGAGTCCGACCCCAGTCCGCTGGAGCGCGTGGCGCGCCTGTTTGCCGATTCGGATCGGATCCAGGCGCGTGCCGAGAACCGGGCCGAGGCCACGCTCAACTACTTGCAGCGGGTGCGCCCCACGCTTCTGGCCCGGGCCATCACCATCTACGTCCAGGGCCACGACAGCACCTCATTGCGAGTGCTCCTGGGACATGGCGAGCCCACGCTTTCGAGTGTTGAAAACCGAGGCCTTTTCGAGGCGGGCCACCTGAGCGGCGAGCTCAAGACCATGGTGCTCAAGCCCGACTCGCTCGGCCTGCGCGTCACGCCGACCACGCCGCCGATGGTCATCTCGTGTTGCCTGACCTGGCATGACATGCCCCTGATCGTTCTCTACGAATTCGAGGGCCCGATCGAGCGAGATTCGACCCAACTGGCGCACATGTGCTCCCGCGAGATCTGCCATTTGCTTCGTACTGAAGAACTGCAACTTCGATTCGCATGCCTGGAATCGATCGCTCGCTCGCAAAGACTGCTGCCCGACCGTCGGGAGGTCTTCTGGGAAATCTGTCGGTTTGCGGAGCGGTCGGGGTGTCAACCATGGCGACCGCCGCGGGCGGGCAGGCACCTCGGCGAAACGGTCGCGCAGTGAGAGCCGGCGCGCCCGAGGAAGTCGGGCTGCCGGTTCGAAGGTTCTGGCTGCCCTGGTTTTGATCCGGTCGAGGCCTGCCGCCTAGACCGGCCGCCTGGCGAGCAGCGCCCACACCCCGGCCGCCGACAGCAGCGACCCGCCAGCGAGGTTGAAGCGCCGCTGCGCCCGCGGCGATGCGAGCGCCTGGCGGGCCGACGCGGCGAACACCGCGTAGAGCGTCGAGTTCAGCGTGGCCATCGCAACGAAGGTGACGGCGAGGATCCACAGCTGCTGCGCGGCGTCGACACCCGGGCGGATGAACTGCGGCAGGAAGGCGACGAAGAACACGATGCCCTTCGGGTTCAGCGCCGTCACGAGGTAGGTGTTGGCGAACAGCTTCCAATACGAGCCGGGCGCCGGCGCCGCGGCGGCCGGTGCCGGCGAGATGCCGGCGCGCAGCAGCTTGATGCCGAGGACCAGCAGGTACAGCCCGCCGGCGAACTTGACCACCGTGAACCAGAAGGCCGACGCCGCCAGCAGCGCGCCGAGGCCGAGCAGCGAGACGACCAGCGCGGTCGAATCGCCCAGCGCGACGGCCGCGATCAGCGGCACGTTGGCGCGCCGGCCATGCGCCATCGAGTAGCTGACGACGGTCAGGATGGTCGGGCCGGGGATGACCAGCAGCACCGCGGACGCGGCGACGAAGGCAAGCCAGTTTTCGATGGGCATCGGGATCTCCTGGGGGTTCGGCGACTGTAGCGGGATGCCACGGTCGACGCGATTCGATGCGGGTTGACCAGCCCCACAGCAAGAAACCATAATGGTTCCACTCTGGTGGAGATCCTCGATGCCCACGACATTGACCTTGAAGAACATTCCCGACGACGTCTACGAGCGGTTGAAACTGTCAGCCCAGGCCAATCGGCGAAGCATGAACAGCGAGGCGATCGTTCACCTGGAAGCCGCGCTGTTGCACAACAAGCCGTCCACGGCCGAGCGCCTGGCCCGAGCTCGGTCGCTCCGGGACGCTCTGTCAACACAGAAGTTCCGAGCTCGGGACATCGACGCGATGAAGCGTGAGGGTCGTTCATGATCGTGGTCGACTCGAATGTCGTGGCGTACCTGTATCTGCCTGGCGACCACACCGACGCTGCTGAGGCCCTGCTCGAGCGAGACGGCGATTGGGCGGCACCGCTGCTTTGGCGCAGCGAATTCCGCAACATCCTGGCGGGCTGCCTGCGCAGAAAGACGCTCAGCTTCCAGCAGGCGTGCGGCCTTCAACGCGAGGCTGAAGATCTGCTTGCGGGATCCGAGTTCGAAGTCGACTCCCAAGCCGTGATGGAACTTGTGCGCGACAGCGACTGCTCTGCGTACGATTGCGAGTTCATCGCGCTGGCGACCAAGCTCGACACACGCCTCGTGACCATGGACAAGAAGCTGTTGAAGGCGTTCCCGACCCGCGCCGTGTCGCTGCAATCGACCTGAGCCCCGTTCGATCAGTCCTGCTGCGCCGACGTACTGCGTCCCGTCCGACCGGCAACCGCAGCGGGCATCAGCCTGCACGCTGGTCGCGCTGCACGACGTGCCGGAAGGACAGTTCCTGCGCTCCCAACGCATCGACCAGGAAACAGGGCCGCAGGTCGACTTCGCCCAAGGCCGAACGCGCAAACCATGCAAACACGAGTTCGCGCGTGCCTTCGACGCCCCTGTAAGGGCCGGGGCCGGCGAGCACCGGGCTTCCGGCCTGCGGCTCGGCCATGAAGTACAGGCCGACTTCATGCTGCCGTTCGCCACCGTAGACGAAGAAGTTCTCGACCAGCAGCACGAGCGGACCGGCTTCGATGACGAGGCCGAGCTCTTCGTGCAGTTCACGCGCGACGGCGATGGCTGCTTCTTCGCCCGACTCCACCCGCCCGCCGGGCAGGGCCCAGAAATCGTCGCCTTCTGCCCGGTGCAGCAGCACGTCGTCGCCACGGACGACGATCGCCGCGGCCCTCAGGTGGAAGCGATGCGAACCCGCATCGAAGGAAATCATGCCCATGGCGGTCTCCGGACCTGGTTGAACGAGGGTGGGCGACTGTAGCCGCGACGGCAGGTCGCCTGCGCCGACAATCCTCCCGATGCGCCCCCTTCGCGACACGCACCTGTTCCGCGCCGCGCGCTTGCTGCTGGCCACGCTGCTCGTCGCCGGCTGCGTCACGCGCGGCCCGGTCGTGCCCACGACCGTCGGGCCGGAACGCATCGCACGGATGCTGCAGATCGCCGAGGCCGAGTGGCAGCGCTGGGGCTCGCCGCGGGTCGGCACGACGGCCGATGGCGCGCAGTGCGCGCTGCTGGCCTCCGGCGAGTGCGCCGAGGTCGACGACGGCTGCGGCCGCGAGATGACGGCGGCGCTGTGCCCGGTCGTCAACGGCTACTGGGCCTCGCTCGGGCCCGGCGGCGCCGGCGGCATCGAGCGCCACACCTGCCCGCTGACCGACCAGTGCGAGGCGCGCTGGCCGCCCGAATGGGGCCCGCCGCACTGGACACCGGCCTGGTCGGCGGCCTTCATCAGCGCGGTGCTGCGGCGCGCCGGTTTCGGTGAGTCGGAGTTCCGCTTCGGCAAGTCGCATGCGGACTACATCGTCGCGGCGCGCGACCACCTGACGTCAGCGCATGACGTCGTCCCGACGCCCGCGGTCGCGCTGCCCGGCGACCTGGTCTGCGCACTGCGCGAAGGTGCCCGCATCGCGCCGGCCGAGATCGACCGCATCACCGCCGGCGAGACGCCGACGCCGATGCACTGCGACCTCGTCGTGCGCGTCGACTTCGCCGCGCACCGGCTCGAAGCGATCGGCGGCAACGTGCAGCAAGCGGTGTCGCGCAGCACGGTCGAGCTCGACGAGCAGGGCCGCGTCGCCGCGCTACCCGGGTCCGGGCGCGCATGGAACCTGGTGATGCGCCTGCACACCGAGCCGCTCGACTGACGCCGCGGCATGGCGCGACGCCGCCATCGTCGCGTGCAGCGCGACGCTGACCGCGCACCACGCGAGCGGCACGACCCACAGCAGGCGCAGCCCGCGGCGCGCCGCCGCGGTCGACGGCTCGGCGAGCAGCAGCAGCGCCAGCGTCGCCAGCACCGTCGGGTCGGGTGCGAGGCCGACGAACTCGGCCTGCCGCCACGGGCGCCCGAGCACCGACGCGATCCACGGATGACCGAGCACCGCCCACGCCGCCAGCACCATCCCGGATCCCACCCGCCAGCGCCGCGTCGACAGGGCGACCCCGCCGCGCAGCGCCACCAGCAGCAACCCGACCGCCTGCAGCCCGAACGCCGCCACGGCGTAGGTGGCCGGCCAGAAGATCGGCGCGAAGCGTTCGAGCAGGAAGGCCCAGGCGGTGAACCCCCAGCACAGCGCGACGAAGGCGAGCGCCCCGCGCAGCATGCGTTCGTCGCGCCCGCCGCGTGGGCGCCACGCCAGCCAGGCCGACCAGGCCAAGGCCACCGCCATCACGGCCCACGGCATCGGCCACCACGCGTCGTTCAGCGATTCGAACAGCCGCCCGTAGAGGCGCGGCGAGAACATCAGGAAGCTCGACGGCCGGTAGGTCCACCACTCGCTCACAGCGCGCCGACCTCGCGCGCCATCCGTTCGCGCAACGCCGCATCGGGCAGGCGCCCGCGCGCCGCCGCCATGTTCTCGCGCAGGTGCGCCACCTGGCTGGTGGCCGGGATCGCGCAGGTCACCGCCGGGTGCGAGACGACGAACTTCAGCGCGACCTGCGCCCAGGTCGTGCAGTCGATCTCGGCCGCCCAGCCCGGCAGGCGCCGGCGCGCCAGCACATCGATCAGCGCACCGCCGCGCAGCGGCCGGTTCACCAGCACCGCGATGCCGCGCTGCTGTGCCAGCGGCAGCAGGCGCTGCTCCGCCTCGCGGTCGACCAGGTTGCAGGTGAGCTGCACGAAATCGATCGGCTGCGTGCGCATCACCTGCTCCAGCTCGGCGTGGCGCCGGCCTTCGGAGGTGGTGATGCCGACATAGCGCAGCTGCCCTGCCTTTTTCATGTCGAACAGCCGCGGCAGGTGCTCCTGCCACGACAGCAGGTTGTGCACCTGCATCAGGTCGAAGCGCGGCACGCCCCAGAGGGCGCGCGAGGCCTCGATCTGCGCCGCGCCGCGCTGCGCGTCGCCGATCCACACCTTCTCGGCCGAGAACAGTGCCGCCGGCCGCCCGAGCTGCGCCAGCGCGTGGCCGATGGTCGGCTGCGACGAGCCGTACATCGGCGACGAATCGATCAGCCGGCCGCCTTCGGCGAAGAACGCGCGGACCACCTCGGTGCAGGCATCGCGCGCGGCGAGGTCGCGGCCGACGTTGAACGTGATCCAGCTGCCCAGCCCGATGACGGGCAACAGCTCGCCGCTCGACGCGACGCGCCGCTCGAGCGCCGCAGCGGCACGGGCCGGCGCCGCGCCGAGCAGCGCGCTGGCGGCCAGCCCGCCGAGCCAGTCGCGCCGGGTGCAGGGATCGATGCGCATGCACCGATTCTGCGTCGCGCCGGTCAACGCGGGGGCATCAGCCCCACGAGCTGCTCGACCACGTCGGCCAGCGGGGTCGTGCCGCGGACCGGCGTCGCCGCGCCGCCCTCGAAGCGGATCCAGCCCTCGTTGAAGCCGTCCAGCATCCGGATGCGCGGCTCGGGGTGGCGCATGCCCTGGCTGCGAAACAGCGCGTCCCATCCCGCACGCGGCACCGCTTCGGCCCGCACGGGCCGGCCGAGTGCCTGCGACAAGGCTGCCGCGATGTCATCCGGGCTGACCGGCGCCGGACCGTCGAGTTCGACGATGCGCCGCCCCTGCCCCGCTTCCATCAGCAACTGCGCCGCGACGCGCCCGATGTCGGCCGTGGCCACCATCGGCACCCGCCGGTCCGTCGGCTGCAGGAAAGCCGGGATGGCGCCCTGGTTGCGCGCCGCATCGACATCCCAGCGCAGGTTCTCGATGAACCACGACGGCCGCAGGATCGTCACGTCCAGAGGCAGCGCCGACCACACCTCTTCCATCAGCGTGTGCTGGCTCAGCAGGTTGGCCTGCGCCGCCTGCGCGCCGATCGTGGACAGGCAGACCACCCGCGCCGGCCGCGCGGTGCGCAGCGCGTGGTCGAGTGCCGCGGCCGCCGCGCGCGCCTCGGGAAAGCCCGGCGCCGGATCGAACACCGGCGGCGGCAGCACGAACACGCTCGTCGCGCCGTCGAACGCACGCGCCAGCGCGGCAGCATCGTCCATCGACGCCAGCGCGAGCTCGCAGCCGAGCGCCGCCCACGCGCGCCCCTTGCCGGCGTCGCGCACGACGGCGCGCACCCGTTCGCCGCGCGCCAGCAATTCGCGCGCAACCGCGCCCCCGACCTGGCCGGTGATTCCGGTGATGGCATGCATGAAGATGTCCTTTCGTCGTTTCGAGGGATCGAATCGTAGGAATCGGGTGGCTTTGAGTAAATATCTCCAGCGGCATATCATTGCTGACACCGAATCACGAATCGAAACGACGATGACCCTCGATGGCCGATTGCTCTCCAACGTCGGCGTGCTCGCCGCGGTGATCGAAGGCGGCAGCTTCGTGCGCGCGGCCGACGCGCTGGGCATCACGCCGTCCGGCGTCAGCCGGGCCGTTGCGCGGCTCGAGGCGCGCATCGGCGTGCGCCTGCTCGACCGCACGACGCGCTCGCTGAACCTGACCGACGAAGGCCGCCGGCTCTATGCCGACATCAACCCGCTGGTGATCGGCATCGAAGACGCGGTGACGCATGCCACCCGTTCGTCGGGCGCCGTGCAGGGCCGGCTGCGCGTCAACACCGATGCGTTCACGTCGCGGCTGCTGCTGGCGCCGCACCTGCCGCGTTTCCTCGCGCTGCATCCCGACCTGACGCTCGAGCTGATCGCCCGCGAGCAGCTCGGCGACCTGGTCGGCGAGGGCTTCGACCTCGCAGTGCGCTTCGGCGAACCGCCGAGTTCGTCGCTGGTGGCGCGCAAGCTGCTGGAGAGCCGCATCGTCACCGTCGCGTCGCCGGCTTACCTGAAGCAGCACGGCCGCCCGGCCGCGCCCGCCGAGCTGGCCCGGCACGCCTGCATCCAGGTGCGCGACATGGCGACCGGCCAGCCGTTCGCCTGGGAGTTCCTGCGCGGCCGCAAGCGCCTGAAGGTGCCGACCGCCGGCCGCCTGATGCTGACCGACCCCGGCACGCTGCTCGAAAGCTGCCTGGCCGGCACCGGCATCGCGCAGATCAAGGCGATCGGCATCCAGGACCGGCTCGACCGCGGGCAACTGGTCGACCTGTTCCCCGACTGGCCCGACGAGCGCTTCCCGCTGTATGCGCTCTACCCGTCGCGCCAGTGGCCGCCGGCCAAGGTGCGGGCCTTCATCGAATTCGTCGTCGAGGTGCTGAAGGCGACGCCGCCCGCATGACGCGACACCTCACAGCTCGTCGATCGCATTCGAGCGCTGCGCATCGATCGCGAAGCGCTCGTTCGTCGTCACGTAGAAGCTCGCGCCGAAGCGGCCCACCGGGTGGTAGTCCTGCAGGCGCACGCGCCAGCGCTCGGCGTCGACCAGCCCGTCGCGCACCGCGAGCCACAGGATGCGGCCGAGGAAGACGTAGCGGCTGTCGGTCTCGAGCGTCTCGTGCAGCACGCATTCGAACGCCACCGGCGCCTGCGCGATGCGCGGCGGCGCGACGCAGCGCGACGGCACGGCGGTGAGCCCGGCGTGGTCGAGCTCGCCCAGGTGCGCCGGCAGCGCGGTGCCGCAGGCGTGCATCTGCGCGCTCATCGCCTCGTCGGTCAGGTGCACGACGAACTCGCCGCTGCGCAGGATGTTGGCGGCGGTGTCCTTCAGCCGGCCGTCGTGCAGCCGGTTGACGCTGATGAACACCAGCGGCGGGTCTTCGCCGAGCATGTTGAACATGCTGAACGGCGCGGCGTTGACGACGCCGTCGGCACCGAGCGAGGTGACCAGCGCGATCGGCCGCGGCACGATCAGGCTGGCCATCAGCTTGTAGCGCTCGTAGGCGCCGAGCTCGCGGAAGTCGATGTCCATCGGCGCGGTCACGCAAGAACGGTGCCGCGCCGGCGGCTCACACGGGGCTCACTCCGCTGTCGCGGGCTCGATCACCGAGCGCACCTGCGAGACCCGGTTGGCCGGGAAGCCACCCAGTTCTGCATGCCGTCGCACCGTGGCCGCGTCGGGCGCCTGGTAGATGCAATAGACGCGGTCGTCGGTCACGTAGCTGTGCACCCACTGGATCGCCGGGCCCATGCTGTTGAGCACGCCGCACGACTTTCGGGAGATGGCCTTCAGGTCTTGCGGTGTAAGCTGGCCGGCGCCGGGGATGTCTCTCTCGATCACGAACTTGGGCATGTCGCACTCCTGTGGGGGTTGAGGTGCCCGATGCTCCTGCACGGGGCCCGCCCGGTCATCAAGCGCGTCTGAATTCCGCATGAATTCGACCGTGGATGCGCTGCCACCCGAGGAGCGAACCGCCATGCCCACCCTGTACCGTTTCGGCGATTTCGAACTGCAGCCCGGGCAGCGCCTGCTGCTGCGCCACGGCCAGCCGCTGACGCTCACCGCCCGCGCATTCGGCGTGCTGCTCGCGCTGGTCGAGCGCGCCGGGCAGCTGGTCTCGAAAGACGAGCTGATGCAGCGCGTCTGGGCCGGCCTGGTGGTCGAGGAGAACAACATCGCGGTCCACGTCGCGCAGCTGCGCAAGCTGCTCGGCGCGCCGGCGATCTCGACCATCGCCGGCTGCGGCTACCGCTTCGCGCTCGAGGTCTCGCGCGGCGATGCGCAGCCCGCCGAGCCGGCCCGCGACACCCTGTCCGACGACCTCCCCGGCAACCTGCCGGCCCGCACGCCGGCGCTGATCGGCCGCGCACACGAACTGGCCGAGCTGACCGCGCTGCTCGACGCCCACCCGCTGGTGACGGTGTGCGGCGGTCCCGGCGTCGGCAAGACGCAGCTCGCGATGGCCGCCGCCGCCCGGCGGCGCGACCGGTACCGCGACGGCACCTGGTGGATCGACCTGGCACCGCTGACCGACGGCGCGCAGATCGCGCCGACCATCGCCGGCGCGATGGGCCTGAAGCCGGTGGCCGGCGAAGACACGCTGGCCGCGCTGGCGCGGCGCCTGAAGCCGCGCGCGCTGCTGCTGGTGCTCGACAACGCCGACCACCTGGCGCCCGAGGTGGCCCGGCTGGCCGCGGCATTGGTGCAGGCGACGCCGCGGGTGTCGGTGCTGGTGACCAGCCAGGTGCCGCTGCGCGACCCGGCGCAGCGGCTGCTGCGCCTCGGGCCGCTCGGGCTGCCGGCGCCGGGCGCGTCGATCGACGAGGCCGAGCGCTGCGGCGCGCTGCAGTTGCTGGCCGAACGCGCGGCCGGGGCCGGCAGCCCGCTGCCGCGCGATGCCCGCAGCATCGATGCGGCCATCGACATCTGCCGCCGCCTCGACGGCAATGCGCTCGCGATCGAACTGGCGGCGGCGCGGCTGCCGGCGCTCGGGCTGGACGCGCTCGCCGAGCGGCTGCAGCAGCGCCTGGGGCTGCTGGCGCCGCTGCCGCAGGTGCCGGCGTCGCGGCAGAACGCGCTCGCCGCGGCGCTCGACTGGAGCCACGGGCTGCTCTCGCCGACCGAGCAGCAGGTGTTCCGCCGGCTCGGCGTGTTTCCCGGCGCGTTCGAGCTCGACCGCGCCGCGCTGTGCCTGGCCGACGAGCGCCTGCCGGCGCCGCGCGTCATCGAGACCTTGCTCGACCTGGCCGACCGCTCGCTGCTGAGCGTCGACCGCGCCAGCGCGCCGCGCTACCGGCTGCCGGAGAGCGTCCGGCTGCATGCGCTCGACAAGCTGCAGGCCTCGGGCGAAGCGGCGGCGGTGCGGGCCGCGTTCGCGCGCGGCATGCGCGCGGTGTTCGACGAGGCGTATGAAGACCACTGGCGGTCGAACCCGCAGGGCGCGCCGGGGGCGTGGCGCGAGCGCTGGGCGCCCGAGCTCGACGACCTGCGCGCCGCGCTCGACGAAGCCACTGCGAACGACCCGGACACCGCGGTCGCGCTGTACGGGTCGTCGTCGCCGCTGTGGGGCGCGCTGCTGCTGCAGGCCGAGGCCCGCGAGCGCGGCGAGGCGCTGGTCGGCCGGCTGTCCGATGGCTTGCCGAAGCGGGTGCTCGCGCGCTTCTGGGAGGCCGTGGCCCGCGCGCACAGCACCGAATACCCGCTGCGCTGCCGCGCCGCCGCCGAGCTGGCGGCGCAGCGCTATGCCGAGCTGGAAGACGCGCGCGGCGAGTACCTGGCCTGGGCCGAGTTCGCGCTGAACTGGCGCATCGACCACCCCGAGGCGCGGCGGGCGCTGGCGCGCGCGAAGGCGATCGAGGACCCGCGCTGGCCGGCGCCGGTGCTGACGCACGGCCGCACCACCGAGGCGGTGCTCGACTTCACCGGCGGCGACGCCGAGCGGGCGCGCGAGACGCTGCTGTCGCTGGTGGCGCTGTGCGAGCGCGACGGCTACCTCGAAGGCACGTTGCGCACCGGCGCGAACCTGGTCGACATCGACCGCCACACCGGCCGCACCGCCGATGCGATCCGGCGCGGCGAGGCGCTGCTGCCGCGGCTGCCGCCGGGGCGGGCGTCGGCCAACGAATTCACGCTGTTCGCGAACCTGGTCGGCGCGCTGCTCGACCACGGCGATGCGGTGCGCGCGCGGGCGGTGGTCGGCGAGTGCGCGCGGCGGTTGCGGCGCCTGCCGGAAGACAGCTGCATGTGGTCGATGCTCGACCTGTTCGGCCGGCTGCATGCGCTGTCGGGTCGGCCCGATGCGGCGGCGCGGCTGGCCGGCGCGTCGGTTCGCAACTACCGCGAACGCGGCCGGCTGGTGCGGCAACCGAACGAGGAGAACGACCGGTTGCGGCTGGCCGAGCTGCTGGCCCGGCACCCCGATGCCGCCGAGCTGGCGGCATGGCAGGCCGAAGGCGAGCTGCTGGCGATCGGCGAGGCCTGCGAACTGGCGTTCGAGGCGGGCAACCACCCCCGGTCGTCCTGAGCCTGTCGAAGGACCTGCTCGCAATCGCCGGGGCTTCGACAAGCTCAGCCCGAACGGGTGTATTCCGCTCAGCTTCTCAAAGCTGCCGCGCCTCGAAGGTGTTGCACTGCTCGACGCT
The DNA here is from genome assembly GCF_012275445.1 of Rhizobacter sp. SG703. GTDB lineage: Bacteria > Pseudomonadota > Gammaproteobacteria > Burkholderiales > Burkholderiaceae_C > Rhizobacter. The sequence continues at coordinate 112,561 of NZ_JAAZQK010000013.1, forward strand.
GCCGGTCTGGAAGCCGCGCTTGAACCAGCTGACGCGTTGCGCGCTGGTGCCGTGCGTGAAGGTTTCCGGCACCACCGTGCCCTGCGACTTGCGCTGCAGCGTGTCGTCGCCGATCTGGGTCGCGGCGTTCAGCGCCTCTTCGACGTCGCCCTGCTCCAGGATCTGGCGCGCGTTCTGCGCGTCGTGGGCCCAGATGCCGGCGAAGCAGTCGGCCTGCAGCTCCAGCCGCACGCTCAGCGCGTTCTGCTGCGCCTCGCTGACGCGCCCGCGCATCGCGTCGACCTTGCCGCTGATGCCCATCAGGTTCTGCACATGGTGGCCGACCTCGTGCGCGATCACATACGCCTGCGCGAAATCGCCGGGCGCGCCGAGCCGCGTGCGCATCGTCTCGTAGAAGCTCAGGTCGATGTAGACCTTCTGGTCGCCGGGGCAGTAGAACGGCCCCATCGCGGCCTGGCCGCGGCCGCAGGCGGTCGGCTCGCTGCCGCGGAACAGCCGCAGCTTCGGCTCGCGGTAGGTGCTGCGCATCTGCTGGAACTTGGCGCGCCAGACGTCTTCGGTGTCGGCCAGCACGACCGAGACGAAGCGGGCCATCTTGTCGTCGGCCGGCGGCTTGCCGGCGGGCGCCTGCTGCTGCGTGGGCACCGCCCCGCCACCGCCGCCGCTCAGCAGGCTCAGCACCGTCAGCGGGTTGACGCCGAAGACCCAGCCGGCGACCAGCGCGATCGCCACCGAGCCGATGCCGATGCTGCGACCGCCGAAACCGCCGCCGCCACCACCGCCGCTGCGGGCGTCTTCGACGTTGTCGCTCTCGCGATTGCCTTCCCACTTCATCCTGTTCCCCCGGCTGGTGGCTGGAGGGGCCATGGTAACGAGAAGGCCCGCGGCGGGCTCAATGGATGTCGGGGTCGCTCGCGAGGTACAGGCCGAACAGCTGCAGTGCGGCGCGCTGCAGCGCCGCATCGGCGCTGCCATGGGCCACCGCGATGCGCTCGTAGGCGTAGGGCCGGTCGAACATCATGCGGGCGATGTTGACCGGGGTTCCCTCGCGGGCCATCAGCGTGCGAAAGCCCGACAGCGCGAGCAGGTCGGCAATCAGCGGCCGCTGGCGCAGGGCGTCAGGCGCCGGCGGCAGCTGCGACGGGGAGAACTGCGACGGAGAGAACGAATCTGTCAGGGCCGGCATGAGACCTCCATGCATCGCGGCGCGAGACCTGCGCCGTGCTGCACACGATAGCCAGCAGGCGCGGCCGGCAATCCGGCGATATGGCAGGCGCGGCGGGGCTACTTCGGCGGCGGAGATGCCGGCGGCGGCGGTTCGCCGGCAGCCACCGCGCCATGCACCACCGGCCCGGTGTCGCGGATGAAGTCGTCGAGCTTGTCGCACCACTCGGCCGCGGGCGCTTCGAGTTGCTCCAGCGACAGCACGTCGATGCCGGCGTCGGCCAGCATCTTGTCGGATGCCTGGTTCAGCGCGACCTGGTGGGATTTCTTCTCGAGGAACACCACCCGCTTGATGCCGACCTGGATGATCGACTGCACGCAGCGCGGGCACGGGAACTGGGTGGTGTAGATCGTGCTGGCGGTGAGCGGCAGCACGACGCAGTTCAGGATCGCGTTCACCTCGGCATGCACGATGTAGCTGTGGCGCGACTGCACCGGATCGTCGTCGATGTCGCTCCAGTACGACGGATCGTCGTCGTCGCAGCCGCGCGGCAGGCCGTTGTAGCCGACGCCCAGGATCTTGTTGTCGGCGCTCGCGATGCAGGCGCCGTTGCGCTTGCGGCCGTCCTTGGAGCGGGCCGCCGCGAGCAGCGCGACGCCCATGAACATCGAATGCCAGTGGATCAGCGGGGTGTTTTGCATGACCGCGATGTTAGGGCCGGTCGGTCTGCGGCTTCGTCCGTCACGCCGGCGGCAGCTCGGCCACGTCGCTGCGGTCCTTCAGGCCCACGCCGCTCAGCTGCAGGCGCAGCGATTCGCCGGCCAGCCACACCAGCTTGCGCGCGGCCTGCGCATACGGCATGCCTTCGGGCCGCACGTTCGAGATGCAGTTGCGCTCGGCGTCGCTGCGCCCGCGCCGCGGCGCCCAGGTCAGGTAGGCGCCGAGGCTGTCCGGCGAACTGAGCCCCGGGCGCTCGCCGATCAGCATCACGACCAGCCGCGCCTTCAGCAGCTCGCCGACCGGGTCGCCGAGCGCGACCCGGGCCTGCCGCGCGACGACGACCGGGCCGAAGGTCCAGGCGGGTGGCGCCTGCGCGCGGACCTCGGCGATCAGCGGCGCCGCATGGCGGCTCACCGCCAGCGACGACAGGCCGTCGCCGACCACCAGTTGCACGTCGAAGCCGCCCGGCTGGTCGGCCAGCCGCGCCATCGAGGCTTCGTCGAGCCGGCGGCCGAGGTCGGGCCGCAGCAGGTAGGTCGCGCGATCGGGTGCCGCGCTGTGCACCTGCAGCGCCGGCCAGCCGGCCTGCTGCAGCGTCGCGCACAGCGCGTCGGCATCGAGCGGCAGGTGCACCGCATCGCGCGCCTGCGCATGGGCCACGCCGAAGCGCAGCAGCTCGCCGGTCGGCAGGCTGACCCCGGCGCGGCCGAGCGCCACCCGCGCCGCGGTGTGCCGGCGCAGCCCGTCCCACGGATCGCGGGTGATCGGGTCTTCGGTCATGCCGCGAGCCTCGGCAGGTCCATGCGCTCGATCAGGCTGTGGCCGGCCGCGATCGGCAGCACGCGGCCGGCCTCGTCGGTGATGCGCATCTTGTGCAGCCAGGCCTCGAACTCCGGCGCGCGCTGCAGGCCGAGCAGCTCGCGCAGGTACAGCGCGTCGTGGAACGAGGTGCTCTGGTAGTTGAGCATGATGTCGTCGGCGCCCGGCACGCCCATGATGAAGCTCAGCCCGGCCGCGCCGAGCAGCGTCATCAGCGTGTCCATGTCGTCCGGATCGGCTTCGGCATGGTTGGTGTAGCAGACGTCGCAGCCGAGCGGCAGGCCCATCAGCTTGCCGCAGAAGTGGTCCTCCAGCCCGGCGCGGATGATCTGCTTGCCGTCGTACAGGTACTCCGGGCCGATGAAGCCGACCACCGTGTTGGTCAGCAGCGGCGAGAACGCCCGCGCGACCGCGTAGGCGCGGGCCTCGCAGGTCTGCTGGTCGACGCCGTGGTGCGCGTCGGCCGACAGCGCCGAGCCCTGGCCGGTCTCGAAATACATCACGTTGGCGGTGGCGGAGTCGCCGACCGTCGCGCGCTTCAGCGACAGCGCGGCGGCCTGCGCCTCGCGCAGCAAGGCCAGGTCGATGCCGAAGCTCGCGTTCGCCTTCTGCGTACCGGCGACGGACTGGAACACCAGGTCGACCGGCGCGCCGGCCTCGATCGCCTGCACGGTGTTGGTGACGTGGGTCAGCACGCAGGACTGGGTCGGGATCTCGAAGCGGCGGATCAGCTCGTCGAGCAGGTGCAGCAGGTCGACCAGCGCCGGCATGCTGTCGCTGACCGGGTTGATGCCGATCACCGCATCGCCGGCGCCGTAGAGCAGGCCGTCGAGCATCGACACCGCGATGCCGCGCGGGCTGTCGGTCGGGTGGTTCGGCTGCAGCCGCACCGAGAGCCGCCCGGGCAGCCCGATGGTGTTGCGAAACCGGGTGACGACGCGGCACTTGCGCGCGACGAGGATCAGGTCCTGGTGGCGCATCAGCTTGCTGACGGCCGCCGCGATCTCGGGCGTGATGCCGGGGCGCACGCGCGCCAGCGTGGCTTCATCCGCCGCATCGCAGAGCAGCCAGTCGCGGAAGCCGCCGACCGTCAGGTGCGACAGCGGCGCGAAGGCCGCGCGGTCGTGCGTGTCCACGATCAGCCGCGTGATTTCGTCGTCTTCGTAGGGCACCAGCGCCTCGTCGAGGAAGTGCTGCAGCGGCAGGTCGGCCAGGCACATGCGCGCGGCCATGCGCTCGGCGGCGCTGCCGGCCGCGATGCCGGCGAGCTGGTCGCCGGAGCGCGCCGGCGTCGCGCGCGCCATCACCGCCTTCAGGTCGGCGAACTGCCAGGTCTGCGAGCCGATGGTGTGGCGGTAGCGCATGGAGCCTCAGGGGTGCGCGGCGTGCTCGGTGGCGAGGGCGGTGGCACGAGCAGCGGCCCGCCGCTCGCGCCCGCTGACCAGGAAGAGCACGGTGGCAGCGGCCATCAGCCCGGCGAAGATCAGCGACAGCAACAGGTTGTACCAGACCATCGCCACCAGGCACAGCAGCGCGAGCACCAGCGCGATGGCCGGAAACACCGGGTAGCCGATGGCGGGGAACGGCCGTGCGAGGCCGGGCTCCTTCTTGCGCAGCGCAAACAGGCTGAGCATCGACATGATGTACATCACGATCGCGCCGAACACCGACATCGTGACGATGTTGGCGGTGAGCGTCTGGCCGCCGAACGAGAACAGCTCGTCGCTGAAGATCGCCGCGATGCCGATCACGCCGCCGGCCAGCACCGCGCGGTGCGGCGTGCCGAAGCGCGGGTGGATGGCGGCGAGCCAGGCCGGCAGGAAGCCGGCGCGGGCCAGCGCGAACATCTGGCGCGAGTAGCCGAGGATGATGCCGTGGAACGAGGCCACCAGCCCGAACAGCCCGATCCACACCAGCATGTGCAGCCAGCCGCTGTTCTCGCCGACGACGGTCTTCATCGCCTGGGGCAGCGGGTCGTTGATGTTGGAGAGCTTGCGCCAGTCGCCGACGCCGCCGGCGAACACCATCACGCCGATCGCCAGCAGGACCAGCGTGACGATGCCGGCGATGTAGGCGACCGGGATGGTGCGTCGCGGGTCCTTCGCTTCTTCGGCGGCCATCGCGACGCCTTCGATCGCGAGGAAGAACCAGATCGCGAACGGGATGGCCGCGAACATGCCCGACAGCGCGAGCGGGCTGAAGCTGTCCTGCCCGGCCCAGCCGTGGGCGGCGAAGTTGGCCACCGAGAAGCCCGGGGCGACGACGCCCATGAAGACGAGCAGCTCGAAGATCGCGAGCACGGTGACGATCAGCTCGAAGGTGGCGGCGGTGCGCACGCCGACGATGTTGAGCGCCATGAAGACGACGTAGGTCCCGCAGGCCATCAGCTTCGGGCTGGCGGCCGGGAACTGCACCTGCAGGTAGGCGCCGATGGCCATCGCGATGGCGGGCGGCGCGAACACGAACTCGATCAAGGTGGCGAAGCCGGCGATCAGGCCGCCGACCGGGCCGAAGGCGCGGCTCGCGTAGGCGAACGGGCCGCCGGCATTCGGGATCGCGGTGGTGAGTTCGGTGAAGCTGAAGATGAAGGTGGTGTACATCGCCGCGACGACGGTGGCGGTGACCAGGAACCCGAGGGTGCCGGCGCTGGCCCAGCCGTAGCTCCAGCCGAAATACTCGCCGGAGATGACCAGCCCGACGGCCAGTCCCCACAGGTGCCAGGCGTTCAGCGTGGCTTTGAGATGACCTGTCTGTTGACCCGTTTGCATGAAAGCTCCAATCGCTCAGGACAAGGTTGGAAGGGGACTGCTTTGCTCGGATCATCGTCGCAAGAATTGTTCCGCGCGTCGCGGTGGGTGAGGGGATGGGCTGGGAGCGCCAATCAGGACGGGCCGATCTGTCCGGCGAGCCACAGCCTCCCCACCCGCGCCTTTGCCCCGTGCAGGTCTTCACAGTCCCTGACTTGCACTCGCCAGCAACCGCTCTAAGATGGCCCCATCCGACCGCAGCCCTGGCCTCAGACCACGGAGAACACCATGACGAGACAACGTTCGGCCCTGGACCTCCTGTCGCAGTACGCGGCTTACCACCGCGACCGCCGCAACATCACCACCCATTTCGCCGGCATCCCGCTGATCGTGTTCGCGGTCGGCGTGCTGCTCGCCAAACCCGCCTTCACGCTCGGCAACCTCGCGCTGACCCCCGCCTGGATCCTCTGGGGGCTCGCGACGGTCTGGTATCTGACGCGGGGCAACCTCGCGCTCGGGCTCGCGGTCAGCCTCGTCAACGGGGTGCTGATGGCGCTCGCACAGCAAGTCTCGGGCGGCAGCCTCGCCAGCTGGCTCGGCTGGGGCATCGGCAGCTTCGTGCTCGGCTGGGTCATCCAGTTCATCGGCCACTACTACGAAGGACGCAAGCCGGCCTTCGTCGACGACATCGTCGGGCTGCTGGTCGGGCCGATGTTCGTCACCGCCGAAGTCCTGTTCGCGCTCGGCTGGGGCCGCCCGCTGCTGGCCGAGATCGAGCGGCGCGTGGGCCCGACCGTGCTGCGCGACCTGGCGCATCCGGCTGCCTGATTTCGTGACCGCTGTTTCGTGACCGCTGTTTCGTGACCGTCCGCCAGGTTCGGCGCGCCGCGCTGGTGCTGGCGGCGCTGCTGGCAGTGGCCATCGCGTTCGTGGTCGTCCAGGCCCGGCGTCATCCCTCGCTGGATGACTTTCAAGCCCTGAACCTGCCGGCCGCGCCCGCCGGCGCGGCGGTCACGGTGCGCTTCGCCGGCGTGGCAACGCTGCTGTTCGACGACGGCGAAACCGCCTGGATGACCGACGGCTTCTTCTCGCGCCCGGGTATGGGTACGACCTTCTTCGGGCGCATCGGCCCCGACGCCGCCACGATCGACAGCGCACTGAAACGCCTCGGCGTCACCCGACTCGCGGCCGTGGTGCCGGTGCACTCCCACTACGACCACGCGATGGACTCGCCGACCGTCGCGCTGCGCACCGGCGCGGTGCTGGTCGGCTCCAACTCGACGATGCAGATCGGCTTCGGCGCCGGGTTGCCGCCGGCCCAGTTGCGCGAGGTGCGGCCCGGCGACACCGTCGCGCTCGGCAGGTTCAAGCTGACGTTCATCGCGTCGCGCCACAGCCCGACGCCGTGGAGCGACGGGGTGTCGGTGGAGAACATCATGGCGCCGGTGGTGCCGCCGACGCGGGCGCCGGCCTGGCGCGAAGGCCAGGTGTGGAGCATCGTCGTCGAGCATGCATCCGGCGGCCGCTGGCTGATCGAGGGCAGCGCCGGCTTCATCCCCGGCGCGCTGGCCGGCCGGAAGGTCGACACGGTGTTCCTCGGCGTCGGCACGCTCGGCCGCAAGGACGACGCCTACCGCAGCGCCTACTGGCACGAGACGGTGCAGCTGACCGGCGCGAAACGCGTCGTGCCGATCCACTGGGACGACTTCTGGCTGCCGCTGGATCAGCCGCTGCAGGCGATGCCGCTGCTGTTCGACGATTTCGGCGCGACGATGGCCGACCTGTCGCGGCGGGCCAAGCAGGACCGGGTCGAGCTGCGGATGGCGCCGCTGTTCACGCCGTTCGCGCCGTAGCGCCGCCCATTCAATCCGCCCAGGTGACCACGCCGCTCCAGGCCGTCACCAGCACCACCACGCCGAACACGATGCGGTACCACGCGAACGGCACGAAGGTGTGCGTCGAGATGTAGCGCAGCAGCCAGCGCACGCAGAAGAACGCCGAAATGAAGGCGGCGACCATGCCGACCACCCACATGCCCAGGTCGTCGGCCGACAGCAGCGCGCGCTCCTTGTACAGCGAGTAGACCGACGCGACACCCAGCGTCGGGATCGCCAGGTAGAAGGTGAACTCGGTCGCCACCTGGCGCGACAGCCCGAACAGCATGCCGCCGATGATGGTGGCGCCCGAACGGCTGGTGCCGGGGATCAGCGCGAAGGCCTGCGCGATCCCGACCTTCAGCGCGTCCAGCGGCGTCATCTCGTCGACCGACTGCACCCGCACGCTGTGCTGGCGCCGCTCGGCCCACAGGATGATCAGCCCGCCGACGATGAAGGTCGTGGCCACCGTCGGCGCGTTGAACAGGTTGGCCTTCAGCATCTTGCCGAACAGCAGGCCCAGCACCGCCAGCGGCAGGAACGCGATGCCGACGTTCAGCAGCAGCCGGCGCGCCTTCGGGTCGTGCCCCAGCCCCCCCAGCACGCCGCCGATGCGGCCGCGGAATTCCCACACCACCGCCAGGATCGCCGCCGACTGGATCACGATCTCGAACAGCTTGCCCCGCGCGTCGTTGAAATGCATCAACGACCCCGCCAGGATCAGGTGCCCGGTGCTCGACACCGGCAGGAACTCCGTCAGCCCCTCGACGACGCCCATCACCGCCGCCTTCAACAACAGTACGAAGTCCAATCGCGTTCCCCGGCAAAAAATGGAGCGCCGATGATAGCGGCCGCCTTCGGCTTGACCCTGGCGGCCCCCATCGCCTACATTACTGACCAGTCAGTCAGTACCGGTCCATGAGTACCCCCCACCCGATCCCCCGTCAACGCCGCAAAGAGGCCCGTCCGCAGGAGCTGCTGGATGCGGCATTGGCGCTTTTCTCTGAAAAGGGTTTCTCCGCGACCCGGTCGGAAGAGGTCGCGGCGGCGGCCGGGGTGTCCAAGGGCACGCTCTACCTCTACTACCCGAGCAAGGAAGAGCTGCTGAAGGCGGTGATCCGCGAACGGGTGTCGACCGAGATCCAGAGCGGCGTCGACGAGGTGCGCGCCTTCAGCGGCAGCAACGCCCGGGTGCTGCGCGAGGTGCTGCCGCGCTGGTGGCTGCGCATCTTCGAGAGCCCGGCGTCGGCCGTCTTCAAGCTGATCGTCACCGAGGTGCGCAACTTCCCCGACATCGCCGAGTACTACGGCGAGCAGGTGGTCGAGCCGGGCTCGCAGCTGGTCGGCGGCGTCGTGCAGCGCGGCATCGACGCCGGCGAATTCCGCCGGGTCGACGTCGAGTCCACCGTGCACTCGCTGATCCTGCCGATGGTCATGCTGTGCATGCACAAGCACTCGCTGGGCGCCTGCTCGCCGGTGCCGTCGCTGATGTCCCCGCACGATTTCGTCTTCCAGCACATGGACACCGTGACCCGCGGCATCGAGCTCCACCCGAAGCTCGACCTCTCATGAAGCGCTGGGTGAAGTGGGCCGTCCCGGTCGTCGTCGTCGTGCTGGTCGGCGGCTTCGTCGCCCGGGCGCTGAGCGCCCGCAAGCAGCAGCAGGCCGCGCTCGGCACCGCCCGGGCGCCGGCGGCGCTGGAGCTCGCGCCCGGCGACCTGCTGGTGCTGCACCCGCAACCGTTCGCCCGCACGCTCGCGGTATCGGGCGGCCTGAAAGCCGTCAACAGCGCGGTGGTGCGCGCGAAGGTCGCGGCCGAGGTCAAGTCGCTGACGGTGCGCGAAGGCGACAGCGTGAAGGCCGGCCAGGTCATCGGCCAGCTCGACACCACCGAGGTCGACTGGCGGCTGCGCCAGGCCGAGCAGAACGCCGCATCGGCGCGCGGCCAGCTCGACATCGCGCGCCGCACGCTCGAAAACAACAAGGCGCTGGTGGCCCAGGGCTTCATCTCGTCGACCGGGCTCGAGACCTCGGTGTCGAACGAAGCGACCGCGAACGCCAACTACCTCGCCGCGGCAGCCGCCGTCGAACTCGCACGCAAGGCGCGCACCGACACGCAGCTGCTCGCGCCGATCGCCGGCATCGTCTCGGTGCGCGCCGCGCAGCCGGGCGAGCGCGTCGCGGTCGATGCCAGGCTGGTCGAGGTGGTCGACCTGTCGCGCATCGAGCTCGAAGCGGCGATCGCGCCGGAAGACGTCGGCGCGGTGCAGGTCGGGCAGGCGGCCACGCTGCAGGTCGACGGCCTCGCGGCGCCGGCGCAGGCGAAGGTGGTGCGCATCAACCCGAGCACGCAGGCGGGCACGCGCGCGGTGATGGTCTACCTCGAACTGCTGCCGCAACCCGGGCTGCGCCAGGGGCTGTTCGCCCGCGGTGCGATCGAGCTGGAGCGCAAGACGGCGCTCGCGGTGCCGGCCGGCACGGTGCGCGTCGACCAGGCCCGGCCCTATGTGCTGGCCGTCGTCGACGGCGTGGTGCGACAGCGCAGCGTGACGCTCGGCGGCCGCGGCAGCATCGCCGGCAGCCTGGAGCGCGACAGCCAGGTCGAGCTCGCCGCCGGCGTCGCCGACGGCGCGACGCTGCTGCGAAGCACCGTCGGCCAGGTGCGCGACGGCACCGCGGTGCGCCTGGCCGCTCCCGCTTCGGCGGCCGACCCGGCCTCGGCCGCCGCCGGGCGCTGACACGCCATGTGGTTCACCCGCGTCTCGATCGGCAACCCGGTGATGGCCACGATGGTCATGCTGGCCTTCGTCGTGCTCGGGCTGTTCAGCTACCAGCGCCTTGCCGTCGACCAGTTCCCGAACATCGACTTCCCGACCGTCGTCGTGCAGATGGACTACCCCGGCGCGTCGCCGGAGATCGTCGAGAGCGAGGTCACGAAGAAGATCGAGGAGGCGGTCAACACCGTCGCCGGCATCAACTCGCTGTACTCCCGCTCGTACGAGGGCACCGCGGTCGTCATCGTCGAGTTCAACCTCGATGTCGACGGGCGCAAGGCCGCCGACGACGTGCGCGAGAAGGTCGCGCTGATCAGGCCGAACCTGCGCGACGAGGTCAAGGAGCCGCGCATCTCGCGCTTCGACCCGGCCAGCCAGCCAATATTCAACGTCGCGGTGCTGTCCACCGACGGGCAGCGCTCGCCGCAGGAGCTGACCACCTGGGCCACGCAGGTGCTGCAGAAGCGGCTCGAGAACGTGCGCGGCGTCGGCGCGGTCAGCGTGATCGGCGGCGTCGAGCGCGAGATCAATGTCTACGTGCGGCCGGCCGCGCTCGATGCGCTGGGCCTGAGCGTCGACCAGGTCGTCGCCGCGGTGAAGAGCGAGAACCAGGAACTGCCGATGGGCTCGATCCGCACCCGCGAGCAGGAGCGCGTGGTGCAGGTCAACGCGCGGCTGAAGCGGCCGGAAGACTTCCGCGAGATCATCGTCGCGCGGCGCGGCCCGAACGGCGGCGCGGCGGTCAAGCTGTGGCAGGTCGCCGACGTGGTCGACGGCCCGCAGGAGATCGAGAGCCTCGCGCTCTACAACGGCCAGCGCACCGTGCTGCTGTCGGTGCAGAAATCGCAGGGCGAGAACACCATCGAGGTGGTCGACGGGCTGAACAAGGCGCTGGCCGATTCCGCCGCGCTGACGCCGCCCGGCATCCGCGTCGAGGTCAACCGCGACAGCTCGCGCGGCATCCGCGTCTCGGTGGCCAACGTCAAGCGCACGCTGTTCGAGGGCGCCGCGCTCACCGTGCTGATCGTCTTCCTGTTCCTGAATTCGTGGCGCTCGACCATCATCACCGGCCTGACGCTGCCGATCGCGCTGATCGGCACCTTCCTGTTCATGTACGTGTTCGGCTTCACGATCAACACCATCACGATGATGGCGCTGAGCCTGTGCGTCGGGCTGCTGATCGACGACGCGATCGTCGTGCGCGAGAACATCGTGCGCCATGTGCAGATGGGCAAGAGCGCGCGCCAGGCGGCGCTCGACGGCACCAACGAGATCGGGCTGGCGGTGTTGGCGACCACGTTGTCGATCGTCGCGGTGTTCCTGCCGATCGGCTTCATGGGCGGCATCGTCGGCAAGTTCTTCCACGAGTTCGGGCTGACCATCGTCGCCGCGGTGCTGATCTCGATGTTCGTCAGCTTCACGCTCGACCCGATGCTGTCGAGCGTCTGGAACGACCCGGCCGCGCACGGCGTGCACCGCGGCCCGCCGGTCACGCTGTATGACAAGACCGTCGGCCGCGTCACCGGCGCGTTCGACCGCTTCACGCTCTGGCTGTCGCATGCCTATCAGGAGATCCTCGGCTGGGCGCTCGGCCACAAGCTGGCGACGCTGGGCATCGCGCTCGCGACCTTCGTCGGCAGTTTCTTCCTGATCCCGGTGCTCGGCGCTGAGTTCGTGCCGAAGGCCGATTTCTCCGAGACGCAGGTCAACTTCTACACGCCGGTCGGCTCGTCGATCGAGGTCACCGAGCTGCGCGCAAAGCAGATCGACGCGGCGCTGCGCGAGATGCCCGAGGTGCGCTACACCGTCACCACGATCAACAGCGGCAATGCGCTGGGCAAGATCTACGGTTCCACCTACGTCCGGCTGGTCGATCGCCAGGACCGCAGCCGCAACCTGAACGAGCTCAGCGTGCCGCTGCGCGAGCGGCTGTCGCGCATCCCCGGCATCACCGTCACCAACATCGGGCCGACCGACCTGGGCGGCGGCAAGAGCCTGCAGTTCTCGATCCAGGGCGCCGACCTGGCCGAGCTCGCGCGGCTGTCGGCCCAGCTCGACCTGAAGCTGCGCGCGATCCCGGGCCTGGTCGACCTCGACACCACGCTGAAGCCCGACAAGCCGACCGTCGCGATCGACGTGAAGCGCGACGCCGCCTCCGACGTCGGGCTGAACGTCAACGCGCTCGCGAACAGCCTGCGCACGCTGGTGGCCGGCACCACGGTGGGCAACTGGCGCGCGCCGGACGGCGAGAACTACGACGTCAACGTGCGCCTGACGCCCGACAGCCGCCACACGCTGGAAGACCTGCAGCGCCTGCCGATCAACGTGGGCGCGGCGGCCGACGGCTCGGCGCGCTCGGTGCGGCTGTCGCAGGTGGCCGACGTGACGCCGTCGACCGGCCCGAACCAGATCAACCGGCGCGACCTGAACCGCGAGATCAACATCGACGGCAATGCCTACGGCCGCAGTTCCGGCGACGTGTCGGCCGACATCCGCCGCGCGCTCGACGGCATCAGCTGGCCGCCCGGCTACCGCTACGTGTTCGGCGGCTCGACGAAGAACATGAACGAATCGTTCGCGTACGCGGTCGGTGCGCTGGCGCTGGCAGTGGTGTTCATCTACATGATCCTCGCGAGCCAGTTCCGCAGCTTCCTGCAGCCGCTCGCGCTGATGAGCTCGCTGCCGCTGACGCTGATCGGCGTGGTGCTGGCGCTGCTGATGTTCCGCTCGACGCTGAACATGTTCAGCATCATCGGCATCGTGATGCTGATGGGGTTGGTGACGAAGAACGCGATCCTGCTGGTGGACTTCGCGATCCGCTCGCGGGCCGGCGAACACAAGGGCGAGCACGGGCTCGACCACGACGAGGCCCCGATGACCCGCGAGCAGGCGCTGCTGCACGCGGCCGAGGTGCGGCTGCGGCCGATCCTGATGACGACGCTGGCGATGATCTTCGGCATGGTGCCGCTCGCGTTCGCGCTGTCCGAAGGCTCGGAGCAGCGCGCGCCGATGGGCCAGGCGGTGATCGGCGGGGTGATCACCTCGTCGCTGCTGACGCTGGTGGTCGTGCCGGTCATCTACTGCTACCTCGACGACCTCGCCACCTGGGCGAAAAGCAGGTGGGCGCCCCCTAAAATGCCGGGTTTGCCCTCACCCCACCCTGCCTCCGGAGGAACGCCGCCATGACCGTCGAACAAGCCCGCTTCAACATGATCGAGCAGCAGATCCGCCCGTGGGACGTGCTCGACCCCGGCGTGCTGGCATTGCTGGGCGTGATCAAGCGCGAGGACTTCGTGCCGGCCGCGTACCGGGCGATGGCCTTCATGGACACCGAGGTGCCGCTGCCGGGCGGCCAGCAGATGCTGGCGCCGCGCGTCGAGGCCCGGCTGCTGCAGGAACTGAACGTGCGCCGCCACGAGCGCGTGCTCGAGATCGGCGCCGGCTCCGGCTTCATGGCCGCGCTGCTGTCGCACAAGGCGCGCCAGGTGGTGACGCTCGAGATCGTGCCCGAGCTGGCCCGGCTGGCGGCCGACAACCTGCGCCGCGCCGCGGTCGCGAACGTCAGCGTGGTCGAGGGCGACGGCTCGAAGAAGCTGCCGACCGCCGGCCCGTTCGACGTGATCCTGCTGTCGGGCTCGGTCGCCGCGGTGCCGCCGTCGCTGCTCAACGAACTGAAGGTCGGCGGGCGCCTCGCCGCGATCGTCGGCCAGGAGCCGGTGATGCGCGCGACGCTGGTCACCCGCGTCGGCGAGGCCGATTTCCGCAGCGTCGAGTTGTTCGACACCGTCGCGCCGCGGCTGCTGGGCTTCGACGAGCCGTCGCGCTTCCATTTCTGATCTCCGACCACTGATCCACGGACACACGGCCCCATGCAACAGCTTCGAGTCACCGACGTGCAGGCCCTGCTGGCGAGCTTCGGCCCGGATCGCCGGCCGGTGATCCTCGACGTGCGCGAGCCGTGGGAGGTGCAGACCGCGTCGCTGGCGGTGCCGGGCGTGCGCACCGTCTGCATCCCGATGCGCGAGATCCCGCAGCGGCTGGGCGAACTGGATGCGACGCAGCCCGTCCTGGGTTTGTGTCACCACGGCATGCGAAGTCTGCAGGTCGTCGCATTCCTCGAGCGCGCGGGCCATGCCGACGTGTACAACATCGCCGGCGGCATCGACGCGTGGTCGCGCGAGGTCGACGCGTCCGTGCCGCTTTACTGATTCCTGATCACCCTCCCCCAAGGAACGTCCCATGTCCGCTGTGTCCCCGACCCGTTTGCCGAAGCCGAGCCGCCTGGTGCTGGCCTGCGCCGCCTTGTTCGGTGCCGCGCCCTTCGCGCAGGCGCAAAGCCTGGCCGAGCTCTACGACACGGCGCGCGGCTACGACGCGACCTACCTGGCGGCCAAGGCGCTGGCCGAGTCGGTGCAGTACAAGGCCGAGCAGGCGCATGCGCTGCGCCGTCCGCAGGTGGGGGCCCAGCTGCAGGCGGCGCGCAGCGACAGCGAATCGCCGCTCAGCGAATCGACCAGCCGCTCCGGCACCGCCGGCCTGAACGCGTCGCAGACGCTCTTCAACCGCGCGAACGACAAGACCATCGACCAAGCCGACCTGGGCGTCGACATCTCGCGTGCCGACCTGGAAACCGCCGAGCAGGACCTGATCGTCCGCATGGCGCAGGCCTACTTCGACGTGCTGGCGGCGCAGGACGCGCTGGCCACCGCCCAGGCCAACAGGAGCGCGATCGCCGAGCAGCTGGCGTCGGCGAAACGCAACTTCGAGGTCGGCACCGCGACCATCACCGACACCCGCGAGGCGCAGGCCCGCTTCGACCTGGCCACCGCGCAGGAGATCGCGGCCGACAACGACCTGCGCACCAAGCGCATCGCGCTCGACCAGCTGGTCGGCCGCGACGGCGTCGCGCCGAAGCCGCTGGCGACCCCGGTCGCGCTGCCGGCGACCACGCCGAACAACGTCGAGGCCTGGGTGTCGCAGACCGACACCGCGCCGACGGTGCGCCGCGCGCAGCTCGGCTACGACATCGCGAAGCTCGAGACCGAGAAGGCTCGCGCCGGCCACCTGCCGACAGTCGGCCTGACCGGCAGCTACGGGCGCGGCCACACGTCGATCACGAAACCGGTGGATGCATCCGGCCGCGTCACCAGTTCCGACGTCGCGCTGACGATGACGGTCCCGCTGTTCGCCGGCTTCTCGATCCAGAACCGCGTGAAGGAAACGCTGCAGCTCGAAGAGCAGTCGCGCAACCTGCTCGACTCGGCGCGCCGCGGCACCGCGCAGGCGACGCGCCAGGCGTTCTTCGGCGTGCAGTCGGGCCAGGCGCAGGTGACGGCGCTGGAGGCCGCCGAGTCGTCGAGCCAGCTCGCGCTGGAGGCGACGCAGCTCGGCTACAAGGTCGGCGTGCGGGTGAACCTGGACGTGCTGAACGCGCAGACCCAGCTGTTCAATGCGCGGCGCGACCTGGCGAAGGCGCGCTACGACGTGCTGGTCAACAGCCTGAAGCTGCGGCAGGCCGCCGGGCAGTTGAAGCCGGACGACCTGCGCGCACTCAACGCGCTGATCGCAAAGTAGTCAGCCCCCCAGTCGTCGCTTCGCTCCTCCTGCCCCCAAGGGGCGCCACGCCAGGGGGCCGGCAAAGCCGGTTCCCCGGCGCGTTGCTTGATGAATCGCCCGCTGCGCTTGCTCTGTTTCAGTTCGCGTCCGCTGCAGCCTGACTTTCATTGCGCACGATGGTATGCACCACCCGCTGCGGGAACGGAATCTGGATGTCCTCGGCATTCAGCACGTCCAGCACCGTCAGGTGCACGTCCGACTTGACCTGCCCCTGCCCGTTCTCCGGGTCGCGGATCCAGAAGTTGATCGTCAGGTCCATGCCGTCGGCCGCGAAGTTCGACAGCTGCACGCCCGGCGGCGGGTCGGCGATCACCCGCTCGACCTTCAGGATCGCGTCGACCAGCTTCGGCTGCAGCGCCCGCACGTCGGTGCCGTAGGCCACCTGCACCATCGTCTGGATCAGCACCCGCGGGTCGGCCAGCGACAGGTTCTCGACGCGCTGCGTGATCAGCATCTCGTTCGGCACCACCGCCTCGCGCCCGCCGAGCGAGCGGATCACCGTGTAGCGGGTGCGGATGTCGGTGACGCGGCCTTCGAAGTTGTCGACCTTGACCATGTCGCCGATGCGCAGCGAACGCTCGGCCAGGATCACGAAGCCGCTGATGTAGTTGGCCGCGATCTTCTGCAGGCCGAAGCCGAGGCCGACGCCCACCGCACCGCCCAGCACGCTGAGCGCCGTCAGGTTGATGCCGACCGCCGACATCGCGAACAGCAGCCCGACGAACAGCAGCAGCGCCCGCACGATGTTCGACACCATCTTGCGCATCGACAGGTCGTCGCCGGTGCCGTGGATGATCTTGCGCTCGATCGCCGACGACAGCCACAGCGCCATCACCATCACGACGCCGGCCGTCAGCGCGCCTTCGATCATCGTGCGCAGCGAGACCATGCCGCCGGCGATCTGCCAGCGCACGCTGTCGAGTTCTTCCATCACCGCCGGCATCACGCCGGTGACCCACAGCACGACGGCGATCCAGGCGATCCACGAGATCGTGCGCTCGATGGTGCGCATCCAGCTCGAATTCGGGAATGCCGCCGACAACACCCGCACCGCGAAGCGGATCAATGCGAGCGACAGCAGGATCGGGATCGCGACCCGGAACACCGCGACCTTCACGACGCCCATCAGCAGGTGCCGTGCAATGACCGCCAGCACCAGCGCGACCAGCGGGAACAGCACGCCGTCGACGACGTTGCGGCCGAACACGACCGCGCCGTTGATCTTCAGCACGCGCCGCAGCAGCATGCACGCGAGCCACGACAGCCCGAGGCAGCCGAGCAGCACCGCCGCTTCGGTCAGCGCGCTGGCGGTGGCCAGGTCGCGCAGCAGTTCGTCGAAATCTTGGACGCCCAGGGATGAATTCATCGGTGAAATGATTTTGCGGATCGGTTTCGTGGATCGGGGCGGACCGCCGCGCGGCCCGGGGAATCAGAGGTCGGCCAGCACCCGCAGGTGCGCCGCGACGCTGCGCGCCAGCGCGCCGAGCGCGTAGCCGCCCTCCAGGCACGAGACGATGCGCCCGCCGGCATGGCGGTCGGCCACCGCCTTGATGCGGCGCGTCAGCCATTCGTAGTCGGCCTCGACCAGGCCGAGCTGGCCGAGGTCGTCTTCGCGGTGCGCATCGAAGCCGGCCGAGATGAAGACCATCTGCGGCTTGAATTCCTCGAGCCGCGGCATCCACATCGCCTCGACGATGTCGCGCATCTCGCCGCCGCGGGTGTACGGCGGCAGCGGCAGGTTCAGCATGTTGTCGCCCTTCGGCACCTCGCCGCAGTACGGATACAGCGGGTGCTGGAAGATGCCGACCATCAGCACGCGTTCGTCGCCGGCCAGGATGTCCTCGGTGCCGTTGCCGTGGTGCACGTCGAAATCGACCACCGCGACCCGCTGCAGGCCGCGCACGTCGAGCGCATGGCGCGCGGCGATCGCGACGTTGTTGAAGAAGCAGAAGCCCATCGTCTGGTTGCGCGTCGCGTGGTGGCCGGGCGGGCGCACCGCGCAGAACGCGTTGTCGACCTGGCCGTCGAGCACCGCGTCGGTGGCGGCCACCGCGGCGCCGGCGGCGCGCTGCGCGGCGCGCCAGGTGCCGCCGTTCGCGACGGTGTCGGGGTCCATCGCGCGGCTTTCGCCCGACGCCTGCAGTTCCTCGAGCACGGCCTGCAGTTCGGTCACGTACAGGCTCTCGTGTGCCAGCACCACGTCGTGCAGGCCGACCAGCGGCGCCTCGCGGCGCTCCAGCGCCATGTCGAGGCCGGTGGCCAGCAGGTGGTCGTTGATCGCGTCCAGGCGCTGCGGGCACTCGGGATGGCCGCGGCCCATGTCGTGCTGCCGGCACTCGGGATGGCTGAAGAACGCAGTGGGCATCGGTGTTCGGGGTCTGGATTCAAGGCGGTTTGAGTTAACGTGAGCAGCATGAGCACGGACCTGTTGAAAGCCCTTCCCCACCTGAACCGCCTGATCGACCAGATTAGCACGATCATCGTCGGCAAGCGCCCGCAGATCCGTGACTGCGTGGCCTGCCTGCTGGCCGGCGGCCACCTGCTGATCGAGGACGTTCCCGGCGTCGGCAAGACCACGCTCGCGCATGCGTTGGCGGTGTCGCTCGGGCTCAAGTTCTCGCGCAGCCAGTTCACCGCCGACCTGCTGCCGTCCGACCTGATCGGCGTCAGCATCTACGAGCGCAGCAAGGAAGCCTTCGTGTTCCACCCGGGCCCGGTGTTCGCGCAGGTGCTGCTGGCCGACGAGATCAACCGCGCCGGCCCGAAGACGCAGAGCGCGCTGCTGGAGGCGATGGAAGAACACCAGGTCAGCATCGAAGGCGAGACCCGCGCGCTGCCGAAGCCGTTCTTCGTGATCGCGACGCAGAACCCGACCGACCAGCTCGGCACCTACCCGCTGCCCGAGTCGCAGCTCGACCGCTTCCTGATGTGCATCACGCTCGGCTACCCCGACCACGCCAGCGAGCGCGCGCTGCTGGCCGGCATCGACCGGCGCGAAGCGATCGGCGCGCTGCAGGCGGTGATGACGCCGCAGGACCTGCTGGCGGCGCAGCAGGACGTGCTGCGGGTGCATGCGTCCGATGCCTTGCTCGACTACCTGCAGGCGCTGATCGGCGCGACGCGCAGCGGCACCTGGTTCGTCGACGGGCTGAGCCCGCGCGCCGGCATCGCGGTGCTGCGCGCCGCGAAGGCGCATGCGCTGCTCGACGCGCGCGACTACGTCGCCCCCGACGACGTGCAGGCGATCCTCGCGCAGTCGATCTCGCACCGGCTGGTGCCGGTGGCCGGCGCCGGGCGCGGCGCGCGCGAGCAGGTGCGCGCGATGATCGAGTCGATCGCGCTGCCCTGACCCGGAGCCTGCCGCCACCATGCAGGCCGCCGACGCGCTGAAGCTCCCGCTGCGCCCGTTCACGCTCGCCGCCGGCGCAGCGCGGCGGCGCTTTCGCGCTTGGTGGCAGGCGCGGCTGCCGCGCACCGACACCGTGCTGCTGACGCAGCGCAACGTCTACATCCTGCCGACCCGCGCGGGGCTGATGTTCGCGCTGACGCTGATGGTGCTGCTGGTCGCGTCGATCAACTACCAGCTGAACCTCGGCTACGTGCTGACCTTCCTGTTGGCCGGCAGCGGCATCGTCTCGATGCACCTGACGCACAACACGCTGCGCGGCATGACGCTGCACCTGCGCCCGCCGGCGGCGGTGTTCGCCGGCGACGCGGCACCGCTCGCGGTCACGCTGACCAGCCCGGGCTCCGAGCGATTCGGCATCGGCTTGCGCCTCGAATCGGGCGATGCATCGACCCTGACCTGGGCCGACGTGCCGGCCGGCGGCCAGGCCCCGGCCCACGTCAGCTTCGTGCCCGCCACGCGCGGGCTGCACCCGGTGCCGGCGATCAGCATCGAGACGCGCTTCCCGCTCGGTCTGTTCCGCGCATGGGCGGTGTGGCGGCCGGCGTCCGACGTGCTGGTCTACCCGCGCGCCGAGCGCCCGCCGGCCCCGCTGCCACCGGCCCACCCGACGCCCGGCGGCCCGGCCACCGGCCGGCGCGCCGACGGCAGCGAGCTCGAAGGCGTGCGCGGCTACCGGCGCGGCGACCCGCTGAAGCTGGTGGTCTGGAAGAAGGCGGCGCGCAGCCTCGAGACCGGCGGCGAACTCGTCAGCCGCGACACCAGCGCCACCGTGCAGCAGCAGCTGTGGCTCGACTGGCAACGCTGCGCCGGCCTCGCGCCCGAAGACCGGTTGTCGCGGCTGGCCGCGTGGGTGCTGGCCGCCGAGCGCGCCGGCGCCGACTACGGCCTGCGCCTGCCCGAGCTGCAGATCGATCCGGCGCAGGGCGAATTGCAGCGCCGGCGTTGCCTGGAGGCGCTGGCACTGCATGGCGTCACCCGCGGAGCGAGCGCATGACCGCGACCCGCTGGTGGCCGCGCTGGCCCGGCTGGCGCCACCTGCCGCGCGAGACGCGCGACACGCTGTTCCTGCTGCTGGTGATCGCCTGGACCGTGCTGCCGCACCTGCTGCACCTGCCGCCGTGGTGCGCCGCGCTGACCGGCGGCGTGCTGCTGTGGCGCGGCCGCCTGGCGCTGACCGGCAGCGCGCTGCCCGGCCGCTGGGTGCGCATCGGGCTGCTGGCGCTGGCGATCGGGCTGACGCTGCTGTCGTTCCGCTCGCTGCTCGGCAAGGAGCCGGGCATCACGCTCGCGGTGGTGCTGATGTCGATGAAGACGCTCGAGCTGCGCGCCCGGCGCGATGCCTTCGTGGTGTTCTTCCTCGGTTTCTTCCTGGTGCTGACGCACTTCCTGTATTCGCAGTCGCTGCCGGTAGCGGCCGCGATGCTGCTGTCGGTGTGGGGGCTGCTGACCGCGCTGGTGCTCGCGCACATGCCGGTCGGGCAGCCGCAGCTGCGCAAGGCGGCACGGCTCGCGCTGCGCAGCGCGGCGCTCGGCGCGCCGGTGATGGTGCTGTTGTTCGTGATGTTCCCGCGCCTCGGGCCGCTGTGGGGCGTGCCGCAGGACGGCCTGTCGACGACCGGCCTGTCGAACAGCATGCGCATGGGCTCGGTCGCCGAGGTCGCGAGCGACGACAGCGTCGCGATGCGCATCCGCTTCCTCGGGCCGGTGCCGCCGCCGCAGGCCATGTACTTCCGCGGCCCGGTGCTCGGGCGCTACGACGGCGAGGAATGGCAGCCGGTGTTCCGTTCCGAGTTCGCACCGCCGCTGCGCGCCGCGCTGCGCACCGATGGCCCGGAATACCGCTACGAAGTGACGCTCGAACCGCTGCGGCTGCCGCTGCTGCCGCTGCTGGAGGCCACCTCCGAGGTCGATCCGATCGAGAACCTGCCGGTGTCGCGCCGCGACGACCTGTCGTGGCGCACGCAGCGGCCGGTCACCGAGCGGCTGCGCTTCAACGCGCTTGCGCACACGCGCTTCCAGCACGGGCCGACCCAGCGCAGCGCCGAGCTGCGCGAGTTCGTGCAGCTGCCCACCGGCTACAACCCGCGCACCCTCGCGTGGGCCACGCAGCTGCTGCAGCGGCCCGAGTTCGCGAAGGCCGACTCGGGCACGCTCGCCCGCGCGGTGCTGCAGCACATCGCCAGCGCCGGCTTCGGCTACACGCTGGCGCCGGGCGTGTACGGCGAGACCGATCCGCGCACCGCGGTCGACGAATTCTGGCTCGACCGCAAGCTGGGTTTCTGCGAGCACTTCGCCGCCGCGTTCGTGATCGTGATGCGGGCGATGGACGTGCCGGCGCGGGTCGTCACCGGCTACCAGGGCACCGACCCGGTGCCGGTCGACGGCTACTACCTCGTGCGCCAGAGCTCGGCGCATGCCTGGGCCGAGTACTGGCAGCAGGGAGTCGGCTGGGTGCGCGCGGACCCGACCGCCGCGGTGGCGCCCGACCGCATCTCGCGCAGCGCCCGTCTCGCGCGGCAGCCGGGGCTGGTGGCCGGTGCGATCGGCTCCGTCAGCCCGGCGCTGCTGGCGCAACTGCGCGGCGCGTGGGAATCGGTCAACAACCGCTGGAACCAGTGGGTGCTGAACTACTCGCGCGGCCAGCAGCTCGACCTGCTGAAGAACCTCGGCTTCAGCTCGCCGAGCTGGGAGGACCTGGCGCTGCTGTTGATCGGCACCCTCAGCACGCTGGCGCTGCTGGGCGCCGGCTGGGCCTGGTGGGACCGGCACCGGCAGGATCCATGGCAACGGCAGGCGCGGCAGTTGCGCGCGGCGCTGCAGCGGCTGGGGCTGGCCGCGCTGCCGCACGACACGCCGCGGGCGCTCGCGGCGCAGGTCGACGCGCGCTTCGGCCCGCGCGGCGCGCCGCTGGCGGCGCTGCTGCTGGGGCTCGATGCGCAGCGCTACGGCCGCAGTGCGATCGAGCGGCCGTCGACGCCCTGGCTGCGCGCGGTGCAGGCGCAGGTGCGTGCGCTGCAGGCGGTGTTGAAGGACATGGGAAAGGACGCGGGGAAGGACACGTTCGCGAATGCCCCGAGATGACGGGGCTGCGCCGACGCCGATAATTTGCCGATGCCCCCTCGTTTCCGCCCATTGCTTCCCGCGCTGCTCGCTGTGGCATGCCTGCTGGCCGGCGTCGCCGATGCGACGCCGAAGAAGAAACACCCTGCCCCGGTGCGCGCCGAGGACGCCCCCGACGCGGTGATCTACGGTGGCCGCGACGACGTGATGCGTTTCGGCGCCGAACTCGCCGAGCGGCAGGGGCTGGATGCGGCCTGGGTGCAGTCGCAGCTGGCCGAATCGCGCTACATCCCGAACGTCGCGAAGTTCATCATGCCGCCGCCGGCCGGCACCGCGAAGAACTGGGCCGCCTACCGCAGCCGCTTCGTCGAGCCGAAGCGCATCCGCGCCGGCCTCGCGTTCTGGCGCGACAACGAGAAGTGGCTGGCGCGCGCCGAGGAGCTCTATGGCGTGCCGGCCGAGATCGTCGTCGGCATCGTCGGCGTCGAGACGATCTACGGCCAGCAGATGGGCGGCTTCCGGGTGATCGATGCGCTGGCCACGCTGGCCTTCGATTTCCCGACCGGCCGGCGCGATCGCAGCGGCTTCTTCCGCGACGAGCTGGAGCAGTACTTCGTGCTGTGCCACAGCGAGGCTGTCGACCCGCTCGCATTGAGGGGCAGCTATGCCGGCGCGATGGGCATGGGGCAGTTCATGCCGAGCAGCTGGAACCGCTATGCGGTCGACTTCGACGGCGACGGCCGCGTCGACCTGCACGCGAGTGGCGCCGACGTGGTCGGCAGCATCGCCCACTACCTGGCCGAGTTCGGCTGGCAGCGCGGCATGCCGACGCACTTCGACGTGGCCGCACCGGTGGACGTCGCCGACCGCGCGGCGCTGCTGGTGCCCGACATCGTGCCGAGCTTCACGCCACAGGAGTTCATCGCGCATGGCGCCGCGCTGCCGGCCGCCGCGCGCGAGTCCGGTGACAAGCTCGCGCTGATCGAGCTGCAGAACGGCGATGCGGCGCCGAGCTATGTGGCCGGCACGCCGAACTTCTATGCGGTGACGCGCTACAACTGGTCGAGCTACTACGCGCTGGCGGTGATCGAGCTGGGGCAGGCGGTCAAGGCGATGCGGTAGCCCGGATGCCAGTCCGGGATGTGCCGGACGACTCCCGGATTGGCATCCTGACTACGAGAACAGGCGCCTGGCCGCGGCGGTGCCGGCCGCCAGGTCGTGCGTTTCCAGCGCCTGGTACAGCTGCCCGAGCTCGCCGCCGATGGCCGCGAAGCCTTCGGGCCGCAGCAGCTGCCCGTTGTCGTCGACGATCGCCGCGTCCATGCCAAGCGACAAGGCCTGCGCGCTCGCCTGCCACGCGATGAACGGCTCGGCGCGTGCATCGGTCTGCGGCACGTCGAAGCTCAGCGTCACGTCGCGCACCACCGACTTGTTCGGGTCGTCGGCCAGCGCCGCCTGCGAATCGAAGCTCAGCGTCAGCACCGGCGGCGCGCCTTCGTCGCTCGCCGGCAGCACCAGCCGACCCGGCACCACACCCGGCACGAAGCCGTGGCGCGATGCATGCTGGTGGATGTAGCCGACGCTCCACGCCGCCGAGCGCGCCTGCAGGTGCACCGCGAGCTGCGCATCGTGCTCGCCGGCAAAGCCGTCGAGTTCGCGCGCCCGCGCCACCGCATCGAGCATGTCGGGGAAATCGGCCATCGCGCCGATCGATTCGGCAAAGGCCTGCAGCTTCTGCACGAATTCGGAGTACTCGATCTCGTTGACCGCACCCATCCGGTTGGCCAGTTGCAGCCCGGCCTGGAACTCGCCGTAGCGCTGGCCGGCGGTCGGCGGTTCCCACTCGCCGCTGTCGGCGTTCAGGCCCTCGATCAGGAACGGCTTGCTGCCGGCACGGCGCGTCGGCGGCAGGTGCGGCAGCACCGATTCGGCGCTGACCGGTGCGTCGAGCGTCAGCGTCGCGATGGCGTCGATCAGCGCATCGATGCGCACCGTGGTGCGGCGCATCGGCGGCGGCTGCAGCGCGCTGCCGAGGTCGAGGCGCGGCGACGGATCGTCGCCCACCGGACCCGACGCCGGCTCGCCGAACACCGGCTCGCGCTGCTCGGCCGGTGCCGCTGCAGCAGAGGGACCGCCCGGCGGCGGCAGCGCCTCCATCGGCCGCCGCGGCCCGGCCTTGCGGGCCTGCCACGCGCCATGCGCGACCACGCCGGCCAGCACGATGCCGCCAAGCGCGGCCAGCGAGACGGTCAAGGTGCTCAATGGAGCCCCTCGTCGAATGGGTACATTCGCCGATCCGCCGAGGGGATGCCGGCCGGCTTGGGAGCGGCCCGGCGCTCGGCCGGCGACGAGTCAGCCATCACGCCGCCTCGGCCAAGCTGACCGCCGCTTCCATGTCGACCGCGACGATGCGCGACACGCCCTGCTCCTGCATCGTCACGCCGATCAGCTGCTCGGCCATCTCCATCGCGATCTTGTTGTGGCTGATGAAGAGGAACTGCGTGCCTTCGGACATCTGCTTCACCAGCTTCGCGTAGCGCTCGGTGTTGGCATCGTCCAGCGGCGCGTCGACCTCGTCGAGCAGGCAGAACGGCGCCGGGTTCAGCTGGAAGATCGCGAACACCAGCGCGATCGCGGTCAGCGCCTTCTCGCCGCCCGACAGCAGGTGGATCGTGCTGTTCTTCTTGCCGGGCGGCTGCGCCATCACCTGCACGCCGGCGTCGAGGATCTCGTCGCCGGTCATCATCAGCTTGGCCTGCCCGCCGCCGAACAGGCTCGGGAACATGCGCCCGAAGTGCTCGTTGACCTGGTTGAAGGTGCTGGCGAGCAGGTCGCGCGTCTCGAGGTCGATCTTGTGGATCGCGCCTTCGAGCGTGCCGATCGCCTCGTTCAGGTCGGCGTTCTGCGAATCGAGGAAGGTCTTGCGCTCGCGCGACGCGGTGAGCTCGTCGAGCGCCGCCAGGTTGACCGCGCCGAGCGCGTTGATGTCGCGGTTGATGCGGTCGATCTCGCCTTGCAGCCCGTACAGCTTGACGTTGTTGTCGGCGATGTTCTGCGCGAGCGTCGCGAGGTCGACCTCGGCGGCGGTGAGCTGCTCGAGGAACTGCGCGCCGCCGAGCTGCGCCGCCTGCTCTTCCAGCTGCAGCTTGGTGATACGGTCGCGCAGCGGCTGCAGGCTCTGCTCGTGCGCCATGCGCTGTTCGTCGGCGCGGCGCAGCCGCAGCGTCAGGTCGTCGTACTCGCTGCGCTTGCTGCCGAGCGCGGCTTCGCGGTCGAGCTTCACCGCCAACGCGTCCTCGAGCCCGACGTGGGCCGACGCATCGGTCAGCTTCACCAATTCTTCCTGCAGCTGCTCGCGCGACGCGTCGTTCGACGCCACCTGCTGCTGCGCGGTCTCGATGCTGCGCTGCAGCTCGCCGCGGCGGGCCGCCAGCGCGCGCGACGAGAACTGCGCCTCCTGCGCCTGGCGTTCCAGCGAGCGCAGCTGCTCGCGCGCATCGGCCAGCTTGCGTTCGGCGGCGATCACGGCTTCGTCGAGTTCGGCATGGCGCTCCTGCGTGGTCGCGAGCTGCATGTCGAGTTCTTCGAAGCGTGCTTCGCCGGTGGCGCGGCGTTCGTCGAGCTCTTCGAGCTGGGCGTCGATCTCGGCGAGCTCGGCGTCGAGCTGCTCGCGGCGCGCGCTGGTCTGCTCGGCCTGCTGCGACAGGCGCAGCAGCTCGACCTGCAGCTGGTGCGCGCGGGTCTGCGTCTCGGCGGCTTCGCGGCGCGCGCCGACCAGCCGCTGCGATGCATCGGTGTAGGCCGCCTCGGCCCGCACCAGCGCGCTGCGCGACTCTTCGGCGATCAGCGTCTGCGCCTTCAGCTGGCGCTCCAGGTTCTCGATCTCCTGCGCGCGCGCCAGCATGCCGGCCTGCTCGGAATCGGGCGCGTAGAAGGCGACCGCGAACTGGCTGACCGCATGGCCTTCGCGGGTCATGATGACTTCGCCGTGCGTCAGCTTCGAGCGCTCGGCCAGCGCTTCGTCGATGCTGGCCGCGGTGTAGACGCCTTCGAGCCAGTCGTTCAGCAGGGCCTTCAGGCCCGAATCGCCCAGGCGCAGCAGGTCGCTCAGCTTCGACAGCGTCTGGTGCGTGTTCGAGATCGCCGCTTGCGGTGGGGTGTAGAAGGCCAGCTTGGCCGGCGGCGCGTCGCCCGCGAAGGCGCGCACCGTCTCGATGCGGCCCACTTCGAGCGCGTTGATGCGTTCGCGCAGCGCGGCTTCGAGCGCGGTTTCCCAGCCGGACTCGATGTGGATCTTCGTCCACAGCCCCTGCAGGCCTTCGAGGCCGTGCTTCGCGAGCCACGGCTTCAGCTTGCCTTCGGTCTGCACTTTTTCCTGCAGCGCGCGCAGCGCGTCGAGGCGGGCGCTCAGGTCGGCTTGGCGGCCGCCCTGCGCATTGACCTGCTCCTGCGCGTCGCGGCGCGCTTCGTCGAGCGCCGGCACCTGCTCCTGCAGCTCGTGCAGCCGGGCATCGGCGACGCCCTGCTGCTCGTCGGCCGCAGCCGACTGCTGCTTCAGCTCGGCCAGCCGCACCATGTCGGGCGACGCGAGCTGGCGGCGCTCGCCGTCGAGCCGGTCGCGGCGCGCATTGAATTGGCGGCGCTGGTCGTCGAGGTTGCGGCTCTCGGCGGCCAGCACCTGGATCTGCTGCTGCACGCTGCTGACGGCGGCGCGCTGTTCGTTGCTGCGGTTCTGCGCGGCGCGCACCGCGTCTTCGACCTGCGGCAGGTTGCCGGCCTGTTCCTCCGCCTGCGCGGCCAGCACCTCGGCCTGTTCGTCGGCGGCGGCGATCTGCTCGGCGATCTGCTCCAGCTCGTCCTGCGCCTGCTGCGAGCGTTCGGCCCACTGCTCGCTCTGCACCTTCAGCTCGGTCAGGCGCTGCTCGACGCGCTGGCGGCCTTCGACGACGTAGCGGATGCGTTCCTCGAGCCTGCTGACTTCGAGCGAGGCCTCGGCCAGCGCACCCTGCGCGGTGTGCAGCTCGTCGCTGGCGGCATAGTGGGCCTGGCGGATGGTTTCGAGCTCGGCCTCGCCGTGGCGCAGCTCGGCCATGCGGGCTTCGAGGCCGTTGGTGGCTTCGAGCACCTCTTTCTTCACGCGCTCCTGTTCGCTCGCCGCATCGCGGTGCTTCAGGAACCACAGCTGGTGCAGCTTCAGCGTGCCCGATTCCTGCAGGCCGCGGTAGCGGGTCGCGACCTCGGCCTGCTTCTCGAGCTTGTCGAGGTTGGCGTTCAGCTCGCGCAGGATGTCTTCGACGCGGGTCAGGTTCTCGCGCGTGTCCTTCAGCCGGTTCTCGGTTTCGCGGCGGCGTTCCTTGTACTTCGAGACGCCGGCGGCTTCTTCGAGGAACAGGCGCAGTTCCTCGGGCTTGCTTTCGATGATGCGGCTGATGGTGCCCTGGCCGATGATCGCGTAGGCCCGCGGGCCGAGGCCGGTGCCGAGGAACACGTCCTGCACGTCGCGGCGGCGCACCGGCTGGTTGTTGATGTAGTAGCTGCTGGTGCCGTCGCGGGTCAGCACGCGCTTGACGGCGATCTCGGTGAACTGGTTCCACTGGCCGCCGGCGCGGGCGTCTTCGTTGCTGAACACCAGCTCCACGCTGGAGCGGCTGGCCGGCTTGCGGTTGCCCGAGCCGTTGAAGATCACGTCCTGCATCGATTCGCCGCGCAGTTCGCTGGCTTTCGATTCGCCCAGCACCCAGCGCACCGCGTCCATGATGTTGGACTTGCCGCAGCCGTTGGGCCCGACCACGCCGACCAGCTGGCCCGGCAGCTGGAAGTGCGTCGGTTCGGCAAATGACTTGAAGCCCGACAGCTTGATGGAGTTCAGACGCATGGAGAGCAGTCCCGGCGGGTCGCGGCGGGGGTGCCGCGAGGCGCCTAAGTCATTGATTTATTTGGGGAATTCCACGCGTACGCGGATTTCTGGCGAGGCGCGATGATACCATCGCGCCCTGTTGCGGCAGCCTGCCGAAACCCTCTCAAAACGTGACGCTCCCATGGCCAAGTTGTCCAAGTCGCCCTCGACCAAGTTGTCTTCGAAAGTCCCGCTCCCGAGCACGCCGTTGCGCATGCGCGAGGCGCCGGCCAAGCCGCCGTCGATGCCGAGCAAGCAGCTCGACGTGTTCCCGAACCCGAGCCCGAAGCGCGACTACGCGATCCAGTTCCAGGTGCCCGAGTTCACCTGCCACTGCCCGCTGACCGGCCAGCCGGATTTCGCGCACTTCACGATCGACATGATCGCGGACCAGCTGTGCGTCGAGCTGAAGAGCCTGAAGATGTACATGTGGAGCTTCCGCAACGAAGGCGCGTTCCACGAGAAGGTCACGAACGACATCCTCGACGACATCGTGAAGGCCACCGACCCGCGCTTCATCCGCATCACGGCGAAGTGGTACGTGCGCGGCGGGATCTACACGAACGTGGTGGCCGAGCACCGCAAGAAGGGCTGGAAGCCGCAGCCGGTGGTTCAGATGCCGGCGCATGGTGTGGCTACTGGGTTGGCTTGATCGGCGTCGGTCACTTCAATCTTTCCCCTCCACCCCAAGACAGCGGTGCCGGCAAAGGCGCGGGTGGGGAGGGCGTGGCGCGCCAATCGGGACGGGGCGCCGGAGCTGGCTGGTTTCATGGCCCCGCGCGCAGCGCGTTCGTGAACTGACTGCCGCCGACTGTTTGACCACAGCGAGCGAAGCGAGCGGAGGGAGTTTCGGCGACGGGCCATGAAGCCAGCCAGCGGAGGGAAGTCCTCGGCCCCCGAGGGCCGAGGACCGTCCCGTCCGGCGCGCCACGCCCTCCCCACCCGCGCCTTTGCAAGCAAGAACCGATAATCGCCGCATGAATCCGCTGCTCGCCAAGCTCCACCCCTACCCTTTCGAGCGCCTGCGCGCCCTCACCCGCGACATCACCCCCAACCCGGCCTTCAAGCCCATCAGCCTCGGCATCGGCGAACCGCGCCACGCCACCCCGCAGCTGGTCCTCGACGCCTTGTCGGCCCACTTCGACGGCCTCGCCAGCTACCCCGCCACCGCCGGCGACATCGCGCTGCGCCAGGCCTGCGCCGACTGGGTCGCTCGCCGCTACGGCGTCACGCTCGACGCCGCCACGCAGGTGCTGCCGGTCAACGGATCGCGCGAGGCGCTGTTCGCGCTGGCGCAGACCCTCGTCGACCCGACCCGCCCCGGCGCCACCGTCGTCTGCCCGAATCCGTTCTATCAGATCTACGAGGGCGCCGCGCTGCTGGCCGGCGCGCAGACCTTCTTCGCCAACAGCGACCCGGCGCGCAATTTCGCGGCCGACTGGGCCCAGGTGCCCGACGAGGTCTGGGCGCGCACGCAGCTGCTCTACGTCTGCTCGCCCGGCAACCCGACCGGCGCGGTGATGCCGCTCGACGAATGGAAGCGGCTGTTCGCGCTGAGCGAGCGCTTCGGCTTCGTGATCGCGTCCGACGAGTGCTATTCCGAGATCTACTTCCGCGAAGACCCGCCGCTCGGCGCGCTCGACGCCGCGCGGCAGCTCGGCCGGCACGACTTCCGCAACCTCGTCGTGTTCACCAGCCTGTCCAAGCGCTCCAACGTGCCGGGCATGCGCTCCGGCTTCGTGGCCGGCGACGCGGCCGTGCTGAAGCAGTTCCTGCTGTACCGCACCTACCACGGCAGCGCGATGAGCCCGATGGTGCAGCAGGCCAGCATCGCCGCCTGGCGCGATGAGGCCCACGTGGTCGACAACCGCGAGCAGTACCGCCGCAAGTTCGCGCAGGTCACGCCGCTGCTGGCCGAGGTGCTCGACGTGCGCCTGCCCGACGCCGGCTTCTACCTGTGGGCCGCCGTGCCCGGCGGCGACGACGTTGCCTTCGCCCGCGGGCTGCTGGCTCAATACAATGTCGCGGTGCTGCCGGGCAGCCTGCTGGCACGCGAAGCGCAGGGCCTGAACCCGGGCGCGGGCCGCATCCGGCTGGCCCTGGTGGCCGAGGTCGCCGAATGCCTCGAAGCCGCCGGGCGCATCGTTTCCTTCGTCAAATCCTTGTGATTCCGAGAACCCCCATGAGCCAACAGCAACTGCAAAGCGTCATCGACCTCGCCTGGGAAGGCCGCGCCCAGATCACCGCCGTCAATTCGCCGGAAGTGCGCGAGGCGGTCGAATCGGTGATCGCCGACCTGAACAAGGGCCGCATCCGCGTCGCCGAGCGCGAGGCCGTCGGCCAGTGGAAGGTCAACCAGTGGGTCAAGAAGGCGGTGCTGCTGTCGTTCCGCCTGAACGACAACCAGCTGATGCATGCCGGCGAACTCACCTTCTTCGACAAGGTCAAGACCAAGTTCTCGCACATCAGCGACGAAGAAGTGCGCGCCGCCGGCGTGCGCGTGGTGCCGCCGGCCGTCGCGCGCCACGGCAGCTACCTCGCGAAGAACGTCATCCTGATGCCGTCGTACGTCAACATCGGCGCCTATGTCGACGAAGGCACGATGGTCGACACCTGGGCCACCGTCGGCTCGTGCGCGCAGATCGGCAAGAACGTGCACCTGTCGGGCGGCGTGGGCATCGGCGGCGTGCTGGAACCGCTGCAGGCCAACCCGACCATCATCGAGGACAACTGCTTCATCGGCGCCCGCTCCGAAGTGGTCGAAGGCGTCATCGTCGAGGAGAACTCGGTGATCTCGATGGGCGTCTACATCGGCCAGAGCACCAAGATCTACGACCGCGCCACCGGCGAGGTCAGCTACGGCCGCATCCCCGCCGGCTCGGTGGTGGTCAGCGGCAACCTGCCGAGCGCCGACGGCAAGTACAGCCTGTACTGCGCCGTCATCGTCAAGCGCGTGGATGCGCAAACCCGCGCGAAAACCAGCATCAACGAACTGTTGCGCGCCTGACCCGCGAACCCGCCGGCCGGCGTGCCATGATGCTTTCCTCCGTTCAACAATGTCCCGAAAGGACACAGCGATGACAGCCTCCAACGGCGGCAACATGGAACGCGTGCTGCGGATGATGGCCGACAAGGGCGCCTCCGACGTCTACCTGTCGGCCAACACGCCGATCCTGATCAAGATCAACGGCCAGATCCTGCAACTGAGCGACCAGCCGCTCACCGCCACGCAGCCCCGCCAGTTGCTGGCCGAGCTGCTCACGCCGACCCAGCTCGAAGACCTGGAAGACACCGGCGAGCTGAACGTCGGCATCGGGCTGTCGGGCGTCGGCAGCTTCCGGCTCAGCGCGTTCCGCCAGCGCGGCTCGATCGCCGCGGTGTTCCGCTGCATCCCGCACGACATCCCGGCGCTCGGCAGCCTGAACCTGCCGCAGGTGCTGAACACGCTGGTGCTGGAGAAGCGCGGCCTGATCCTGATGGTGGGCGCCACCGGCACCGGCAAGAGCACCACGCTCGCGTCGATGCTGGAGCAGCGCAACCAGCAGATGGCCGGCCACATCCTGACCATCGAGGACCCGATCGAGTTCATGTTCAGCAACAAGCGCTCGGTGGTGAACCAGCGCGAGGTCGGCCGCGACACGCAGTCGCTGCAGGTGGCGCTGAAGAACGCGCTGCGCCAGGCGCCCGACTGCATCTACATCGGCGAGATCCGCGACCGCGAGACGATGACGATGGCGATCTCGTACGCGCTGTCGGGCCACCTGGTGGTGTCGACGCTGCATGCGAACAACAGCTACCACGCGCTCGGCCGGATCCTGTCGTTCTACTCGCCCGAATCGCGCCCCGCACTGCTGGCCGATTTGGCCGCCGGCCTGCGCGCGGTGGTCTCGCAGCGGCTGGTGCGCGCCACCGCCGGCGGGCGCCGCCCGGCGGTCGAGGTGCTGCTGAACACCAAGCTGGTGTCCGAGCTGATCGAGCAGGGCGACTTCAACGGCGTCAAGGAAGCGATGGAGAAGTCGATGGCCGAAGGCTCGCAGAGCTTCGAGTCCGACCTGGCCCGCCTGATCACCGAAGGCGTGATCACCCGCGACGAAGGCCTCGCGTTCTCCGATTCGCCGACCAACCTGATGTGGCGCCTGGCCAATGACACCGAGCCGGTGTCGCGCCAGGTCCCGAAGAAGGAAGAGACAGACGACCAGCCGACCTTCACCGAGATCACGCTGGACGTGCACGACGACCGCAACACCGGGTTCTCGACCCGCTTCTGATGTCCCGCACGCTTGAACTGACCGAAGCCCTGATCAGCCGCCGCTCCGTCACCCCCGACGACGGCGGCTGCCAGGCGCTGCTGATCGAACGGCTCGCGCCGCTCGGCTTCGACTGCGAGACGATCGAGAGCGGCCCGGCCGATTTCCGCGTGACCAACCTGTGGGCGCTGCGACCTGGCAAAGGCGGCAAGCGGTTGATGTTCGCCGGCCACACCGACGTGGTGCCGACCGGCCCGCTCGCGCAGTGGCAGAGCGACCCGTTTGTACCGACGCACCGCGACGGCAAGCTGTACGGGCGCGGCGCGGCCGACATGAAGACCTCGATCGCCGCGATGGTGGTCGCGATCGAGGAGTTCGTCGCGGCGCACGGCGACCGGTGCGGCGGCATCGCGCTGCTGATCACCAGCGACGAAGAAGGCCCGGCGGTCGACGGCACCGTCAAGGTCTGCAGCATGCTGAAAGAGCGCCTGGCGCAGCGAGGCGAGCGCATCGACTACTGCATCGTCGGCGAGCCGACCTCGCTCTCGACGCTGGGCGACATGATCAAGAACGGCCGGCGCGGTTCGCTGTCGGGCAAGCTGACGGTGCATGGCGTGCAGGGCCACATCGCGTACCCGCACCTGGCGGACAACCCGATCCACCGCGCCGCGCCGGCGCTGGCGGCGCTCGGCGCGGTCGAATGGGACCGCGGCAACCGCTACTTCCCGGCCACCAGCTGGCAGATGTCGAACATCCATGGCGGCACCGGTGCCGGCAACGTGATCCCCGGCGAGGTGGTGATCGACTTCAATTTCCGCTTCTCGACCGAATCGACGCCCGAGTCGCTGAAGTCGCGCGTGCAGGCGGTGCTCGACGCGCACGGGCTGCGCTACGACCTGGCCTGGACGCTCGGCGGCGAGCCGTTCCTGACGCCGATCGGCGAACTGAGCGACGCGATCGGCGCGGCGATCCTCGCCGAGACCGGCGTGCGCACCGAGCTGTCGACCACCGGCGGCACCTCCGACGGCCGCTTCATCGCGAAGATCTGCCCGCAGGTGGTCGAGTTCGGGCCGCTGAACGCCAGCATCCACAAGATCGACGAGAACGTCGAGGTCGCGAGCCTCGACCCGTTGAAGAACATCTACCGGCGCACGTTGGAAGGCTTGCTGCTATGAAGTTGATCGATCTCATCACCGCGCAGAGCGCCCGCCTCAAGACGGCGGGCGTTTCGTTTGGGCACGGCACCACCAACGCGTTCGACGAATCGGCCTGGCTGGTGCTGTGGGCGCTGGGCATGCCGCTCGACGCGCTCGAAGAGCAGGCGCAGCGCGAGCTGTCGGCCGACGAAGAAGCGACCGCGCTCGCGCTGGTCGACGAGCGCATCCGCTCGCGCCGCCCGGCCGCCTACCTGACCCGCGAAGCCTGGCTGCAGAACGTGCCGTTCTACGTCGACGAGCGCAGCATCGTGCCGCGCTCGTTCATCGCCGAGCTGCTGGTCGACGGCGAAGGCGAAGGCACGCTGGACGCCTGGCTGTCCGACCAGACGCACACCGTGCTCGACCTGTGCACCGGCAACGGCAGCCTCGCGGTGATCGCTGCGCTGGCCTATCCCGACGTGGTCGTCGACGCGGCCGACATCTCCGACGACGCGCTGGCGGTGGCCCGCATCAACGTCGACAAGCACAAGCTCGGCCGGCGCATCACGCTGATGCAGTCCGACCTGCTGGCGAACGTCGGCGGGCCGTACGACCTGATCCTGTGCAACCCGCCGTACG
Source organism: Rhizobacter sp. SG703 (assembly GCF_012275445.1). Lineage (GTDB taxonomy): Bacteria > Pseudomonadota > Gammaproteobacteria > Burkholderiales > Burkholderiaceae_C > Rhizobacter. Next base: position 146,663 of record NZ_JAAZQK010000013.1, read on the forward strand.
TCAACAGCACCAGCATGGCCGCGCTGCCGGAGGAATACCGCCACGAGCCGGCGCTCGCGCTGGCCGGCGGCGACGACGGCATGGACCTGGTGCGCCGCATCCTGCACGACGCGCCGGCGAAGATGACCGCCGACGCGGTGCTGCTGCTGGAGATCGGCAACGAGCGGCCGCACTTCGAGCATGCATTCCGCAAGCTCGAAGTGGCGTGGCTGGACACCAGCGCCGGCGACGACCAGGTGCTGCTGGTGACCCGCGAAGCGCTCCAGCGCTGGAAACGCTGAGCGCCTCAGGCGGCCACGGACGTTGCCTGCAACGCGCGTTCGAAATCCGCGCGCAGATCCTCATGGTCTTCAATCCCCACCGACACGCGGATCAGCGAATCCGCGATGCCCATCGCCTGCCGCCGCTGCGCGCCCATCTCCCAGAAGATGGTGTGCGCGACGGGGATCGCGAGCGTGCGGTTGTCGCCCAGGTGGCTGGACTTGATGACCACGGCGAGCGCGTCGAGGAAGGCCAGGCAGTCGCGCGCATCGTCGAGCTCGAAGCTCATCAGCGCGCCGCCCGCCTTGAACCAGCGCTTCGCGTTGGCGTGCTGCGGGTGCGTCTCGAGCCCGGGGTGGTTGACCCGCTTGACGCCCGGCTGCGCGGCCAGCCAGGTGGCCAGGCGCAGCGCGTTGTCGCAGGCGCGGTCCATGCGCAGCGCGAGCGTCTCGGCGCCGGTGGCGATGCGGTGCGCCGCATCGGCCGCGAGCGTCGCGCCGATGTCGCGCAGCCCGCGCTTGCGGATCTGCAGCAGGCCCCAGCCGCGCGGTTCGCCCTTCTTGTACGGCTCGGCGATGTTGGCGAAGCGGCTCCAGTCGAACACGCCGGTGTCGGTGACCGCGCCGCCCAGCGCGTTGCCGTGGCCGCCGATCGACTTGGTCAGCGAATTGACGACCAGCCCCGCGCCCACCGTCTTCGGGCGGAACAGGTAGGGCGTCGTCATCGTGTTGTCGACCACGTACAGCAGCCCGCGCTCGCTGCACAGCCGGCCGATGGCTTCCAGGTCGGCGACCTGCGTGCCGGGGTTCGCGATGGTCTCGACGAACACCAGCCGCGTGCGCGGCGTGATCGCGCGTTCGACGTCGGCCGCATCGGTCGCGTCGACCAGCGTCAGCCCGCAGCCCAGGCCTTCGAGCGTGTTCAGCAGGCTGGCGGTGTTGCCGAACAGGAAGCGGCTCGCGACGATGTGGTCGTCGCGCTTCAGCAGCGCCAACATCAACGACGCAATGGCCGCCATGCCGGTCGCGAAGCTGACCGTGCCGACGCCGTCTTCCAGCAGCGTCAGCTTGGTCTCCAGCGCCACGTTGGTCGGATTGCCCTGGCGCGCGTAGACATGCCCGCTGCGTTCGCCCTTGAAAACCGACACCAGTTCACGCGCCGTGTCGTAGCCGAAGGCCGACGACGGATGCAGCGGCTTGTGCGTGGCACCATGCTCGACGCCGCCGCGGCGATCCGCGTGCAGCAGCCGGGTGGTCAGGCCCTCGGTGGCTTTCTTCTCCATGCTTTTTTCCCGTTGGTGAGTTACCCATGATTGTCATCAAGAACGTCACGCTGCGCCGCGGCACCAAGATCGTGCTGCAGGACGCGAGCGTCACGCTGCAGCCCGGCGAGAAGGTCGGCCTGGTCGGGCGCAACGGCGCCGGCAAGTCCTCGCTGTTCTCGCTGCTGACGCACCGGCTGCAGTCCGATGCCGGCGACGTGTCGATCCCGCCGCGCTGGCTGGTCGGCGAGGTCGCGCAGTCGATGCCGGAAACCGACGATTCGGCCACCGACTACGTGCTCGAAGGCGACACCCGGCTGAATGCCGCGAATGCCGCGCTGGCCGCGGCCGAGGCGGCCGACGACGGCCATGCAATGGCCGAGGCGCACCAGCTGATCGCCGAGGCCGGCGGCTTCGAGGCCCGCCCGCGCGCGCAGGCGCTGCTGATGGGCCTGGGCTTTCGCGTCGACCAGGTCGACGACCCGGTCAACAGCTTCTCGGGCGGCTGGCGCATGCGGCTGCAGCTGGCGCGCGCGCTGATGTGCCCGGCCGACCTGATGCTGCTCGACGAGCCCACGAACCACCTGGACCTCGACGCGCTGGTGTGGCTGGAAGCCTGGCTGCAACGCTACGAGGGCACGATGATCGTGATCAGCCACGACCGCGAGTTCCTCGACGCGATCACCAAGGTGACGCTGCACCTCGACGAGACCCGGCTGACCCGCTACACCGGCAACTACACCGCGTTCGAGGAAATGCGCGCCGAGCGGTTGATGCAGGCGCAGGCCAACTTCGCGAAGCAGCAGGAGCGCATGGCCCACCTGCAGAAGTTCATCGACCGCTTCAAGGCCAAGGCCAGCAAGGCCAAGCAGGCGCAGAGCCGCGTGAAGGCGCTGGCGCGCATGGAGAAGCTCGGGCCGGTGCTGACGAGCAGCGATTTCCAGTTCGAGTTCCGCGAGCCGGTCTCGCTGCCGAACCCGATGCTGGCGTTCTCGGTGATGTCATGCGGCTACGCCGGCGTGCCGATCGTCAGCAACGTGAACCGCTCGGTGCTGGCCGGCCAGCGCATCGGCATCCTCGGGGCCAACGGCCAGGGCAAGTCGACGCTGGTGAAGACCATCGCGAAGGAGATCCCGCTGGTGGCCGGCGAGGTCACCGAGGGCAAGGGGCTGTCGATCGGCTACTTCGCGCAGCAGGAACTCGACGTGCTGTCGCTCGACGACGGCCCGCTGATGCACATGATCCGCCTCGCGCGCGACGTCGGCCCGCAGGCGCGCGAGCAGGAGCTGCGCGACTTCCTCGGCTCGTTCCGCTTCGTCGGCGAGATGGTGACGCAGGCCGTCGGCTCGCTGAGCGGCGGCGAGAAGGCGCGGCTGGTGCTCGCGATGCTGGTGTGGCAGCGCCCCAACCTGCTGCTGCTCGACGAGCCCACCAACCACCTGGACCTGACCACCCGCGAGGCGCTGTCGATGGCGCTGAACGAATTCGAAGGCACGGTGATGCTGGTGAGCCACGACCGCGCGCTGCTGCGCGAGGTGTGCGACGAGTTCTGGCTGGTCACCGGGGGCGCGGTGAAACCCTTCGACGGCGACCTGGACGACTACCAGAAGTGGCTGCTCGAGACCTCGCGCGAGATGGCGAAGGAAGCGCGCGAGGCCGGTTCGGCGAAGGCCAAGGCCAGGAAGGCGGAGGCCGCCGCGGCCGCCGCAGTGGCCAACCCACCGAAGGCCGGCAAGGACGACCGCAAGGCCGGCGCGCAGCAGCGCCAGAAGGCGGCCGAGCAGACCAAGCCGCTGCGCACCGAGCTGGCGACGCTCGAGAAGCGCATCGCGACGCTGACGCAGGAGAAGACCAACATCGCCGAGGCGTCGGGCCGCGCCGACCTGAGCCCGGCGCAGCGCGTCGAGCAGGGCAAGCGGCTGAAGCAGCTGGGCGACGAGCTCGAAGCCGCCGAAGGCCGCTGGCTCGAGGTGACCGGCGAACTCGACGCGCTGGGCGCCTGAGCTTCGCGCCGCCGCACGCGGCTTCCGGTCGCCGGCGCGAACGACGGGGCTCGCCGCCTATCGTCCGTTCCCATGATGGCCCTCCAGAAAGCGCAGACAGGCGACCGGTCCGGCAGCAACGCCGGGCAGCGCAACGGCAGTGCGCGCGTCGCCGAGCCGACCGCCCCGCCGACGGTGAACCCGGCCTTGCTCGGGCGCTTTCGCGCGCTGATCGACGAGGTGACCGACGAGCTGATGCAGGGCCACAGCGGCGACCGCAACAGCTTTCGCGCCGATGCGATCACGCTGCTGATGGCGACGACGAAGGAAGTCGACGGACCGGCCGACGGCGTCGAGAGCCCGCTGAGCTACCTGCTGCGCGAGGAGCAGCAGAAGGCCTCGGCGCTGCTCGGCCAGCCGGCCGAATCCGACCACACGCTCATGTTCATGAAGGTCTGAGGCCCGCGATGTCCATCAACGAGATCAAGCGCCCGCCCTCGCAAGGATTGTCGGGCCCCACGCTGAACCGCCCGGGCCTGCCGTCGCGGACTGCCACGCCGGAGGGCGCGCGCACCCGCGGCAGCAACGCCGCGCGCGATGCGCTGCCGACGCGCGCGCAGTCGCGCTCCACCTCCGGCGCTTCGTCGCGCACCGACACCGCACGGGAGATCGCGTCGAACGTCTGCCAGCTGGTCGACAGCGGCGCGTTGCGCATGCGCGAAAGCGTGACGCCGGCGGTGATGAGTAAGGTCGCGCAGTCGGCGGCCCGCAAGGTGCTGGACCTGTACAAGGCCTTTCCACAGCTGGCTGCGTAGCCGGTGACCCTGCCCGGTTCCACCCTACGCGTGCGGTCTAGCCCACGATCTCCCTGTTGGCTGCTCGACAATTATATTGCTCGCAATCTAATTGCTTGATCGACGATACAGTCTCGTCCATGGTCACGCCCCACCGCCCTCGTCGAACCGGTTCCGCCGCGGTGCCCGCACCGGCCCTGCCCGCCCACATCGACTGGCTGCAGCTCGATAACCAAGTCTGCTTCGCGCTGTATTCCACCTCGCTCGCGATGACCAAGCTGTACAAGCCGCTGCTGGCGCCGCTCGGCCTGACCTACCCGCAGTACCTGGCGTTCCTGGTGCTGTGGGAGCGCGACGGGCTGACGGTGGGCGAGCTCGGCGAGCGGCTGTTCCTCGACTCCGGCACGCTGACGCCGCTGCTCAAGCGCATGGAAGCCGCCGGCTGGCTGCAGCGCCAGCGCGCCGCCGACGACGAGCGCCGCGTGATCGTCAGCCTGACGCCCGAAGGCCGCGCGCTGCGCCAGAAGGCGCGCAGCGTGCCGTCGCAGCTGGCGCAGGCCAGCGGCTGCAGCGTCGGCGAGCTGACCGACCTGACCCAACGCCTGCAGCAGCTGCGCCAGCAGCTGCTGGATGACGCGCCCGATGCGGCGCATGCGTGAACGCTGTATCCCGATTCGCTTTCCCACCCCTCACCCACCCATCCCCCACCCCTGAAGAGGAAGACACCATGAAGCTCGAAAAGACCCTGTACACCGCCCACGCCACCTCCACCGGCGGCCGCGAAGGCACCTCGAAATCATCCGACGGCGTGCTCGACCTGCGCCTGACCACGCCGAAGGAACTGGGCGGCAACGGCGCCGTCGGCACCAACCCGGAACAGCTGTTCGCGGCCGGCTACTCGGCCTGCTTCATCGGCGCGATGAAGGTCGCTGCCGGCCAGCACAAGGTGGCGCTGCCGGCCGACACGTCGATCGCCGCGAGCGTGGGCATCGGCCCGATCCCGCAAGGCTTCGGCATCGAGGTCGCGATGACCATCACGGTGCCGGGCGTCGAGCGCTCGGTCGCGCAGAAGATCGTCGACACGGCGCACCAGATCTGCCCGTACTCGAACGCGACGCGCGGCAACGTGGAAGTGACGCTGACGCTGGCCTGAGCCCCGTCGCCACGGCGCCCTGCGCTTCGGAAAGAACGGCCCCTCGCGGGCCGTTTTTCTTGCGCGCTTCAGGCGTAGGGCGTGCCGGCCATCGCGGCGTTCAGGCCCAGGGTTCCCTTGTCGACGAGGGCGAGGAAGAGCGCCGTCGCCTGCGCCGCATCCTGTGTCTCGCGGAAGCTCCGGTGCGCCTGGATCAGCGCCGCGGTCCAGACTGCCAGCAGCAGGCCGCCGGCCAGGTGCGCGGCCGGGTCGGCGGCGTCCCGCCCCGCGGAGTCGGCCAGCGCTTCGGTGACGACCTGCGCGATCTCGTCGCGGATCGCCCGTGCCCGGGCCTTCAGCGTGTCGCTGCCCTCGATGGTCGCGACGAAGCCCTGGCTGTCCATCGAAAACTCGAGGTACGGGCTGCATTCCTCGACCAGCCGGTGCGCCAGCCGGCGCAGCGCCTCGACCGGCGTGACGCCCGGATCGCGCTGCCGCAACGCGTCGCGAAACGCCTCGCGGACCTCTTCGTCGCGGTCGAAGAACATGTCTTCCTTGCGCGGGAAGTGGTTGAACACCGTCATCCGCCCGACGTCGGCGGCGGCGGCGATCTCGTCCACCGTCACCCGGTCGAAGCCGCGCTCCAGGAACAGGCGCGTCGCGGCGTTGGAGATGACCTGCCGCGTGGCCAGGCGCTTTCGGGATCGCAGGTCGGTCGGGATTGACATGGCTTTATTGTACTGAGTACATTTACTATACTCAGTACATTTTTGGATGAAGTCCATGGACGAATCGGTGGATGTGGTGGTGGTCGGAGCGGGGCCGGTCGGGCTGCTGACAGCCATCGAGCTGCGCGTGGGCGGCGCGCGCGTGCTGGTGCTGGAGCGGCTGGCCGCCCCGAGCTCGGCGATCAAGGCGATGTCGGTCGGACCGCTCGGCAGCGAAGCGCTGGCGCGCCGCGGGATGGGCGCAGCCCTCGACGCGGCCGAGGCACGCAGCGTCGCGGCAATGCAGGCATTCGCCGCACTGCCCGGTGCGGCGGCGCGCGGGCCGGGGTCGAAATTCAGCGGCCACTTCGCCGGCCTGGCGCTGATCCGCAAGGACGCGCAGAAGGAGCCGCAGCGCCGTGCCCGGCCGGTCGACCAGCAGCGCGTCGAGGCGATGCTGGCCGACCGTGCCGATGCACTCGGCATCGACGTGCGCCGCGGCTGCGAGGTCATCGGCGTCGAGCAGCAACCGGATGGCGTCGACGTGCGCTGGGCTTCGGCAACCGGCACCGGCGCGCTGCGCTGCGGCTGGCTCGTCGGCTGCGATGGCGGGCGCAGCCGCGTCCGCAAATTGGCCGGCTTCGCATTCCCCGGCACGGCGCCGACCTCGACGCTCTACCAGGCGATCGCCGAGATCGACCACCCCGACCGCCTGCTGCCCGTCGGCTGGCATCGCACCCCGGGCGGCGTGTTCTCGCACGGGCCGGCGCCGGGCCGCCTGTTCATGCTCGACTTCAGCGGCCCGCCCGAAGACCGCGAGGCCGCCGTCACGCGCGACGAGATCGAAGCGGTGTTGCGCCGCATCAGCGGGCAGGACGTGCGCGTCAACGCGCTCGACAGCGGCAGCCGCTGGGCCGACAACACGCGGCTGGCCGACACCTATCGCCACGGCCGGGTGCTGCTGGCCGGCGATGCGGCGCACGTCCATTCGCCGTTCGGCGGGCAGGGGCTGAGCCTCGGGCTCGTCGATGCGGCGAACCTCGGCTGGAAGCTCGCAGCCGTCGTCCGCGGCGAGATGCCCGAACGCCTGCTCGACACCTACACCGCCGAGCGCCGCCCCGCGGCCGCAGCGGTGCTGGCGAACACGCTGGCGCAGGTCGCGATCCTGCGGCCCGATCCGCAGGCGGGTGCGATGCGGGACCTGGTCGCGAAGCTGATGGACTTCGACAACGTCAATCGCGTCATCGGCGAGATGATGAGCGGCCTGTCGACCCGCTACGAGCTCGGGTCGGCGCGCGACGAGGTCGGCCGGATGATCGGCGATGCGTCGCTGGTCGCGCTGATGCAGGACGGCCGCGGCGTGCTGCTCGATGCGTCGCCCGGCCGCGAGGCGTCTCGACGCGCGGAAGCGCTGACGCAGCGGGTGCGCTGCGTCGCGGTCGACACCGGGCTGTCGATGCTGGTCCGTCCCGATGCCTGCGTGGCCTGGGCCGGCGACGGGCACGTCTCCGACGGCCTGGACGACGCGCTGCGGCGCTGGTTCGGCCCGGCTCCGGACCGCGCTTCCTAGTCGGCCAGCAGCTGCAGCAGCAGCTCGATGCGCGCCTGGTACGGCGAGCGCTCGCCGCCGGCCGGCAGCACATCGTCCGGCTGCGCGAACACCGGGCCGCCGGCCACGCGGCTGCAGCGCAGCACCCGCACGCCGGCCGAGCGGGCGCGCAGCAACGCCGATTCCAGCGCGTGGTGAACGGTGCCGTGGCCGGTGCCGGCGACCACGATGCCACGCGTGCCCCGCTCGACCAGCGCATCGACCAGCACGCCGTCGACGCCTGCGTGGCTCAGCACGATGTCGACGCGCGGCCACGCCGGCCCGTCGACCAGCCGGCCCGCCAGCGCGGCGGCCAGCGGCTCGCCGGCCGGCCACGGGCGGAACAGCCGCAGCCGCCCTTCCTCGATGCGGCCGACCGGGCCGGCATCGCCCGACTCGAAGGCCTCGATCCGATAGGTATGGACCTTGCGCACATCGGCCGCGCCATGCACCACGCCGCCGAGCACCGCGAGCACGCCGCGCGCGCCGGGATGCTGCGCGACGGTCACCGCATCGAGCAGGTTCTGCGGTCCGTCGGGCTGCAGCGAGGTGGCCGGCCGCATCGCAGCGGTCAGCACCACCGGCTTGCCGGGCGCAAGCACCCGCTGCAGCAGCCACGCGGTCTCCTCCAGCGTGTCGGTGCCATGCGTGACGACGACGCCGGCCACCTCCGGCCGCGCCAGGTGGTGGGCCAGCCGGCGCAGCAGTGCGCGCCACACGTCGTCGCTCATGTCCTTGCTGTCGACCTGGGCGACCTGCTCGGGCTCGAGCGGCACCGCGGCGAGCGCCGGCACCGCCTTCACCAGTTGCGCGACGCCGAGCTGCGCCGCGGTGTAGCCGATGTTGTCGCCTGGCGCGGTCGAGATGCCGGCGATGGTGCCGCCGGTGCCGAGCACGACGATGGTCTGGTCAGTTCTTTGCATTTTTCACGAAGCTGGATAAAAATACAGTCACTGGATGGATGTTCAGTCCGCGGCCGCTGCGCCGCGCGAATCCGCAACCCGAGGCCCCGCGATGAACGAAACCCCGAAGCTCACCGACCGCCAGCAGCAGATCCTCGACCTGGTGCAGAGCGCGATCGAGCGCACCGGCGCACCGCCGACCCGCGCCGAAATCGCGAACGAGCTCGGCTTCAAGTCGGCCAACGCCGCCGAGGAACATCTGCAGGCGCTGGCCCGCAAGGGCGTCATCGAACTGGTGGGGGGCACCTCGCGGGGCATCCGTCTGCAGTCTGACACATTGCGTGCGCTGAACCAGAGCCGCGGCAAGCAGTTCAGCCTGCCGCTGCCCAGCCTGTCGCAACTCACGCTGCCGCTGGTCGGGCGCGTCGCGGCCGGCAGCCCGATCCTCGCGCAGGAGCACATCGACCAGACCTACCTGATGGAAGCCAGCCTGTTCGCCCGCCGGCCCGACTTCCTGCTGAAGGTGCGTGGCATGAGCATGCGCGACGCCGGCATCATGGACGGCGACCTGCTCGCGGTGCAGAAGGCCAAGGACGCGAAGAACGGCCAGATCGTCGTCGCGCGGCTCGGCGACGAAGTCACCGTGAAGCGCTTCAAGCGCACCCGCACCAGCATCGAGCTGCTGCCGGAGAACCCCGATTTCGAGCCGATCGTCGTGCCGTTCGGCGACGTCGACTTCGAACTCGAGGGGCTGGCGGTCGGGTTGATCCGCAACAACATGCTGGTGTGACGGAGGCTGCCGTGGTGATCAAGGCTCCCAAGGCGGCCAGTGCCGCCGAATGCAAGTCGCTCGAACAACTGCCCAACATCGGCCCGGCGCTGGCCGCCGACCTGCGGCTGATCGGCATCGAGGCGCCGCAAGACCTGCGCGGCAAGGATGCGTTCGTGCTGTACCAGCGGCTGTGCGCGATCACCGGCGAGCGCCACGACCCCTGCGTGCTCGACACCTTCATGGCCGCCACCGATTTCATGGGCGGTGCCCCCGCCGCGCCGTGGTGGGCCTACACCGCGCAACGCAAGGCCTTGTTCGGCCAGGTGTGACCTGACGCCGTGGGAGAAGACCTGATGGCCGTCGACAAGACACAAGCGCTGCTGGTGATCGACCTGCAGACCGGCGCCTTCGACGGCGTCAAGTGCGACCCGATCGACGCAGGCGATCGCCTGCTCGACCGCGCCGCCGAGTTGCTGGACGCGGCACGCGCGGCCGGCCTGCCGGTACTGCATGTGCAGCACGGTGAACCGCAGGGCGTGCTGGTGAAGGGCACGCCGCAATGGCAACTGCACCCCGCCGTCGCAGCGCTGCCCGGTGAGGCCTGCGTCGAGAAGCAGGCCTGGAGCGCGTTCGAGAACACCGCACTCGATGCGCTGCTGCGCGAATCCGGCGTCCGCCGGCTGCTGGTATGCGGGCTGCAGAGCGAGGTCTGCGTCACGCACACCTCGCAGGCCGCCCTCACGCTCGGCTACGAGGTCACGCTCGCGAGCGACGCCCACGGCACCTGGCCCGATGCCACGTCGAGCGCCGACGAGATCATCGCGCGCCAGAACACCGCGCTCGCAGCACTGGGCGCGCAGTTGCAAGGCACGCGCGAAATCGTGGCGCTGCTGTCGCGCTGATCCATGCGGCGCTCCGGCCGGCCCAACCGGCCCGGCGCCCAGGACCTCAGGGTTGCGGCTGCAGCACCAGCGTGTGCTCCGCCACGCCGCCCCACACCGCCACATCCTCGACGCGCGCCCAGCGGTCGACCCAGTTCCGGTACAGCGGCGAGAACACGATGCCCGATTGCCCGCTCGACTGCATGAAGCGCGAGCGGCCTTTGTCGCCGAGGTCGTACAACGCACGCAGCGACGGGCCGTGCTCGTCCAGGTACAGCTCGCCGGTCGTCGCATCGGGCCGCAACCCGACCCGCGACACGTTGACCGTGTAGGTGTCGCCGCCGACCGGCGCACGCAGCTCGAACCAGCGGGCCAGCGCCTTCACCTTGCTGAACGGCCGGTGCTCGGCCCGCGCCTGGTGCGCCCGGCCCCATTGCCAGGCCGAGACATCGGCGCCTTGCGACTGCTGCAACTCGTCGAGCGCCCGCGTGAACGCCGCGTCCACCTGCTGCGCGCAGGTCTCGACCGCCGGCGTCGTCTTGTTGTCGCACCACCAGCCGTCCTGGCGCTCCAGCACGCCTTCCAGCGCCTCGCGGAAGCTGCGGCTGCCGAGCTGCCGCTCGTACAGCGCGCTGCCGAGTTCGTCGCTGAACACCGCCTGCGTCAGCTGCCGCGTCCAGGCCGACAGGATCAGCGGCACGGCGCGGTCGGCCGCCATCGTGCCGTCGAACGACGCCAGCTCGCGCTGCGCGGCCGCGGCCAGCGGGTGGGTCGACACCGCGCGCTTCAGCACCGGCAGCAGCTTCAGTGCCGCCAGCGACAACTGGTCGCGCTGGATCGCCCGCAGGCTGTCGATCGAATGCTTCGGCGTCGCGGCCAGCAGCTGTTCGATGCGCTGGTGGCGGTACGGCGGGGCCCACTCGCTGGTCAGGAAATGCGGGTAGTCCGGCCCGACGATGCGCTGGTTCGCGGTCGCGATCCAGCCGCGCGCAGGATCGACCTCGCGCGGCGTCTCGCCGGCCGGCACGCTGCCGACCCAGTCGTAGCGCGCATCCCAGCCCGGCGCCGGCACCAGGCCCTTCAAGTCATTGGCCGGCCCGCGCACCGGCACGCGCCCGGCCGCCACCATCGCGATGCGGCCCTGCACGTCGGCCACCACCATGCTCTGCATCGGCGCGACGTACTCCGCCGATGCCGCGATGAACTCGTCGACCGAGCGGGCCGCATTGAAACCGATGCCAGCATCGACCGAATCGGCATCCGGGTCGAGCGCCGTCCAGCGCATCGCGAGTGCATAGGTGGGCGCGTTCGGCGCGCCGGTCAGGCCCTCGGTCGGGCCGCCGGCATCGGAGATCACCGGCCCGTGGCGGGTGCGGCGCACCGTCATCGTCACATCGGCATGGCCCTTCACCTTGATCACTTCGGTGCTGTGCTCGAACGCCGCCCAGCCGTCGGGCGTCTGGTACTGGGTGGCGTCGTCGGGGCGGATGCGTTCCAGGTAGAGGTCCTGCACATCGGGCGCGGTATTGGTGAAGCCCCAGGCGACGCGGTCGTTCTGGCCGAGCACGACGATCGGCAACCCCGGCATCGTCGCGCCGGCCACCTGGAAGCCGGGCGCGTCGAGCCGCGCCAGGTACCACAGCGACGGCGCGCTGAGCTTCAGGTGCGGATCGTTCGCGAGCAGCGGCAACCCGCTGTCGGTGTGCGAGCCGGCGACCACCCAGTTGTTGGAGCCGACGCCTTCGACGCCGGACTCGGGCGCCGTCAGCAGCGCCTGGCGGCCGAGCGTGCCGTCCACCTTCAGCCCGCGGAACAGCGCCGCATAGTCGGCGGTCGGCAGCGCCTTCTCGCCGGGGTATGGCGGCAGCAGCTCGTTGATCCGCTCGACCGGCATCTTCAGCGACAAGCGCATGCGCAGCAGCTCGGTCGACCAGTTGCCGCCGAGGTCCCAGGCCATCATCGTCGCCCAGGCGAGGCTGTCGACCGGCGTCCAGCGCTGCGGCTGCAGCCCGAGCAGCACGAACTCCGGCGGCCGCGCCTTCAGCGAGCCCTCCAGGAACGCATTGATGCCGGCGCTGTAGGCCTCGAGTGCATACCGCGTGGCCGGGCTGGCCCGTTCCCACTGCACCTGCGCGGCCCGGCGCACGCCGAGCGCGCGCAGGAAGCGGTCGGTGTCCAGGGCCGGCTCGCCGAAGGCCTCGGCCAGCTGGCCGGCCCCGATGCGGCGGTGCGTCTCGAGCTGCCACAGCCGGTCCTGCGCATGGGCGAAGCCGAGACCGAACATCGCATCCTCGCGCGATGCCGCGTGGATGGTCGGCACGCCTTGCGCGTCACGCTCGATGCGCACCTCGGCCCGCAGGCCTTCGACGCGCTGCTCGCCGTCGACCTGGGGCAACGTGCGCCGCGCATACGTCCACAGCAGCGCTGCCGCCAGCAGCAACACGATCACCAGGCCCAGGGCGCCACGTTTCAGCCATGTCATCGCTCGTTCCCCCTCGTCAGTTCCCGCACAGCGTAGCCGGCGCGATGAACGGCAGGCAGAAGCACCTCATTTCGTGCGATCTGCGTCAGCCACCGCTGTACAGAATGCCGGTGCACCTACACCTGCGCGTGCGTCGGCCGAAAGCCATGCACGTGAAGCCCCAGGCCATCGACATGAAAACCGCACGCTCCTCGTTCGACCTCGACTTCGCCACCCTCCAGAGCATCCCCGGGATGCCGCAGGAGCGCCTGGCCCGCGTTGCGGCACGCCGTGTCTTCGTCGAGATGAAGCAGTGCTTCATGCAATCGGCCGCCGGGCTGCAGGGGGCGTCGGCGGCGCTGCTGAAGCGCCAGCTGCGCATCGCCGGCGACATCGGCGAACTGCTCGAACTGAGCGAGACGCTGCTCGCCGTGCTGCCGCCCGAGGACCGCAAGGCGGTGCGCCGCCAGCTCGACGCCGCGTTCCCGATGGCTGGCCGCGACACCGAATTCGTCCCGCTCTGACAGACCCACCCCCGAAGCGCCTTCAGCGGGCCCCCTCGGGCTGACGCTCTCTCCCCCTCAAGGGGGCGCCGCCAGCGGCCCGGCCAAGCCGGTTCCGCGGCGGCCGCTTGGTGCGTCGGCGTCATACGCCACACATGCGCACCCCTCAGGCGCCGAGGGGACCCAGATAGTCGCTTTTCCCCAGCTCGACGCCGTTGTGGCGCAGCAGCGCGTAGATCATGTTCGTGTGGAAGTAGAAGTTGGGCAGCACGAAGGTGCGCAGGTAGACCTCGCCCTTCAGCGTCAGCGGACCGTCGCGGCGCGGGATCGTCACATCCCTGTCGTCGCTGCCGTCGATCTTCTCGGCGGGGATCGACTCGAGGAAGGCCACCGTCTTCGCTATGCGCTCGCGCAGCTCGGGCAGCGTCGTCTCCACGTCGTCGAACTTCGGCGACTCGATGCCGGCCAGCCGGGCCGCGCCGAACTTCGCCGCATCGCTGGTCATCTGCACCTGCCGCGTGAACGGCAGCATGTCGGGCGACAGGCGCGTGCCGAGCAGCACGCCGATGTCGAACTTCTTCGCCTGCGCATGGGCTTCTGCCTTGTCCAGCCACTTGCCGATGTGGCCGAGGGTTCGCAGGAAGATCGGCACGCTGGCCGAGTACATGGTGAGGGACATCGCGGTCTCCGGATGAGGGCAACAAAAGGGGTGTGGGGGCGGATGCTAGCCTTCCTGGCCACATCCTGCCGGCGTGGGGTGGCGACGCCCCGCCGAGCATGCACAATCAAAGCCGTGAACATCATCATCCTCGACGACTACCAAGATGCGGTCCGCAAGCTCAAGTGCGCCCAGCGCCTGGAGCAACTGAATGCCAAGGTGTTCACCAACACCGTCAAGGGCATCGGCCAGCTGGCGGTGCGCCTGCGCGACGCCGAAGTGCTGGTGCTGATCCGCGAACGCACCCAGTTCCCGCGCCAGCTGCTCGAAAAGCTGCCGAAGCTGAAGCTGATCTCGCAGACCGGCCGCGTCGGCTCGCACATCGACCTCGAGACCTGCACGCGGCTGGGCATCGCGGTGGCCGAAGGCGTCGGCTCGCCGGTCGCGCCGGCCGAACTGACCTGGGCGCTGATCATGGCGGCGATGCGCCGGCTGCCGCAGTACATCGGCAACCTGAAGCACGGCGCCTGGCAGCAGTCGGGCCTCAAATCGGCGTCGATGCCGCCGAACTTCGGGCTCGGCATGGTGCTGAAGGGCAAGACGCTCGGCCTGTGGGGCTACGGCAAGATCGGGCAGATGGTGGCCGGCTACGGCCGGGCCTTCGGCATGAATGTCGTCGTCTGGGGCAGCGAAGGCTCGCGCGAGCAGGCGCGGGCCGACGGGCACCACGCGGCCGATTCGCGCGAGGCCTTCTTCGAGACCTGCGACGTACTGTCGCTGCACCTGCGGCTGGTCGACGAGACCCGCGGCATCGTCACCACCGACGACCTGGCCCGCATGAAACCGACCGCGCTGCTGGTCAACACCTCGCGCGCCGAGCTGGTCGAGGAAGGCGCGCTGGTGTCGGCGCTGAACCGCGGCCGCCCCGGCATGGCGGCGGTCGACGTGTTCGAGAGCGAGCCGATCCTGCAGGGCCACCCGCTGCTGCGGCTCGAGAACGCGGTCTGCACGCCGCACATCGGCTACGTGGAGCAGGACAGCTACGAGCTCTACTTCAGCGCCGCCTTCGACAACGTCGTCAACTTCATCAACGGCACACCGACCCGGTTGGTGAACCCCGAAGCGATGCGGGTCATCCGTTGAGCCCGCAGGCCGCCGCCGACGCTCCCCGCCCACCGGTGTTCCGCGATGCCTGACACCGAGCTTGCGCTGCGCCAGCCGGGTTCGCTTCGCGAGCTGTTCCGCGTCTTCAACCGCCTTGCGCTGCAAGGCTTCGGCGGCGTGCTGGCGGTTGCGCAGCGCGAACTGGTGGAGCGCGAGCGCTGGCTCGGCCGCGACGAGTTCGTCGAGATCCTGTCGGTCGCCCAGGTGCTGCCGGGGCCGAACATCGTGAACCTGTCGCTGATGATCGGCGACCGTTTCTTCGGGCTGCGCGGCGCGTTCACCGCGCTGGCCGGCATGCTGCTCGCGCCGCTCGTCATCGTGCTGCTGCTGGCCGCGCTGTATGCACGGGCCGCGCAGCACCCGATGGTCAGCGGCGCGTTGCGCGGCATGGGCGCGGTGTCGGCCGGGCTGATCATCGCGACCGGGCTGAAGCTGGCGACCAGCCTGAAGCGCAACGAGATGGGCTTGCCGCTCAGCCTGGCGATCGGCGCCTGCACCTTCGTGATGGTCGCGCTGATGCGCTGGCCGTTGGTCTGGGTGCTGGCCGGGCTGGGTTCGCTGGGGATCGCGGCCGCCTGGTGGAGGCTGCGCCGATGAGCACCGCACGGTCGTTCCGAAGGTGCTCGCTCCCCCTCGGGGGGACTGCCCGCAGGGCAAAGGGGGTCGGTTGAACGAGCTTGGGCTGCACGGGCTGAGCGCCGGCGACCTGTTCGCGCTGTTCAGCCATTTCCTGATGCTGAGCCTGCTGGCCGTCGGCGGCGCGATCACCACCGCGCCCGACATGCACCGTTACGTGGTCGGCGAGCGGCACTGGCTCAGCGACGACCTGTTCACCGCGTCGGTCGCGCTGGCGCAGGCGGCGCCGGGACCGAACGTGCTCTTCGTCGCGGTGCTCGGCTTCAACGCGGCCGGCCTCGCAGGCGCCGCGGCCACGCTGCTGGGCATCATGCTGCCGTCGACCACGCTCGCGCTGTGGGCGACGCGCTGGAGCCATTCGCGCCGCGACACGCTGGGCGTGCGGGCGTTCAAGACCGGCCTCGCGCCGCTGACGCTCGGCCTGCTGCTGGCCACCGGCTGGATCCTCGCGGACCCGGTGCGCGACCGGCCCGCTGCGATCGTGCTGATCGCCGTCACGGTCGCGGTGATGCTGAAGACGCGTCTGAGCCCGCTGTGGCTGGTCGCACTCGGCGCCATCGTCGGCGCCCTCGGGTGGATCTGAATCCGGGAGCAGCCTTCGCAGTGGACGACGAACCCCGGATCGGCGTCCGGGCGACCGGCCCGATCAGGTCAGCGCTTCGGCCACCAATGCCGGCAGGTCGGCGAGATCGTGCAGCAGTTCCGGCGACAGCCCGTCGGGCAACTCGTCGAGCGCCGCGCCGCGCCACATCACCTCGGTGCTGCCGTTCGCGCCGCGCTGCACCACCACCCGCAACAGCAGGTCGGGCGACGCGTCGGAGCTGGTCATCAACACCGGCGTGCCGCCTTGCGTCGACTCGAACACGATCACCAGGCGCTGGCGCTCGTTGTCTTCGCCGACGCTCTGCTGCAGGCGCACCAGCACCGGCATGCCGTGCCGCTCGGCGCAGGCTTCGATGCGCTGCACGGTCTCGGTCACGCCGAACCGGCTGACGCTGGCACGCGTCAGGCGCTCTTCAGCGCCGAAGGCGCGGGTACCACCCAGGGCTGCGACGATCATCGCGATGCCACCGGTCATCCAGAAACGAAACGGGCTCTTCATCGGGGGTCTCCCTCGGGTCACCGACAGACGATAGGGTTCGAACAGCGGTCCTTCAAGGGTCTGAATGTCACTCAACGTCGCTCCACAGTTAACGACGGTGTCGCGACCGTCACACCGTGCTCAGCACGAACGCAGAGTGTGATCCGAAGCGGTGACGCTTTGGTGAACGGCCCGGGGCCAATAGGGGTATCCAACGAACATTCATGCGGCACTGCAGCACGCTGCAGGCCGCGAATTCACTTGGTTCCGAAGATCTTGTCGCCGGCGTCGCCGAGGCCCGGGATGATGTAGCCCAGCTCGTTCAGGTGGCTGTCGATCGACGCCGTCCAGCAGCGCACGTCGGGGTGGGCTTGCTGCAGTGCGGCAACGCCTTCCGGCGCGGCCACCAGCACCAGCGCGCGGATGTCGGTGCAGCCGCGGCGCTTCAGCAGGTCGATGGTCGCGATCATCGAGCCGGCGGTGGCGAGCATCGGGTCGACGATCAGCGCGGTGCGCTCGTCGAGGTGGCCGACGAACTTCTCGAAGTAATGCTCCGGCTGCAGCGTCTCGTGGTTGCGCGACAGCCCGACCACGCTGACCTTCGCGCTCGGGATCATGTCGAGCACGCCATCGAGCATGCCGAGGCCGGCCCGCAGGATCGGCACCACCGTGACCTTGCGGCCGCTGATCTGGTCGATCTCGACCGGACCGCTCCAGCATTCGATCGTCGTCCGGGTCAAAGGCCAGTCGGCCGTGGCCTCGTAGGCGAGCAGCCGCGCGAGCTCGTGGGTCAGCTCGCGGAACTTCTTGGTCGAGATGTCGGCCTCGCGCAGCAGCCCGATCTTGTGGCGGACGAGCGGGTGGTTGACGGCAATGGTCGGCATGGCGTGCTCCGGTGGGCGATGTCAGTCGGGCTGCTTCATCCGCTGGCGCAGCGCCTCGTACAGGCAGATGCCGCTGGCCACCGAGACGTTCAGGCTCTCGACCGCGCCGCGCATCGGCAGCCGCACCAGCACGTCGCAGGTCTTGCCGGTCAGCTGGCGCATGCCGCTGCCTTCGGCGCCGAGCACCAGCGCGACCGGCCGGGCCAGGTCGATGTCGTACAGCGACTGCTGCGCGTCGTCCGAGGTGCCGACGATCAGGATGTCGCGCTCCTTCAGTTCATTCAAGGTCCGTGCCAGGTTGGTGACCATGAAGTACGGCACCGTGTCGGCCGCGCCGCTGGCCACCTTGGACACGGTGGCGTTGATGCCCACCGCATGGTCCTTCGGCGCGATCACCGCATGCGCGCCGGCGCCGTCGGCCACGCGCAGGCAGGCACCGAGGTTGTGCGGGTCTGTGATGCCGTCGAGCACCAGCAGCAGCGGCTGCTCTTCGACGGCGTCGAGCGTGTCGTCCAGCGAATGGCTCATCGCCATCGCCTCGACCCGAGCGACCACGCCCTGGTGGCGGTGCGTGCCGCACAGCTTCTGCAGCCGGTCGTCGTCGCTGTCGACCAGCTTGGCACCGGCCTCGTTCGCCCGCTCGACGAACTGCCGCATGCGCTGGTCGCGGCGGCTCGCGTCGACGTGGATCTCGAGGATGGACTTCGGCGCGGTCTTCAGCCGCACGGTGACGGCGTGGAAGCCGAACAGGATCTTGTTGCTCATGGAAGTATTGTGCCCCCCGGTCGCCATCGCTCCTGCCTCGCAGGCCGCGCTGGGCCAGAGGCCCAGCTCCTCGCCAGGCACGAACAATCCTCAGGACTGTTCGTGTCCGGGCTCGGCCCCCGAAGGGCGCCACCCGGCGGCCCGGCGAAGCCGGTTCCGCGAGGGGCGTTGCTCGATCGGTCGCGGCCTGTCGGCCGGCTCCGGCCTACGCGAGATGCCGCTGCACCATCCCGACCAGTTCGGCGTAGTCGAAGGGCTTGGCCAGGTAGGCATCGAAGCCGGACCGCAGGATGCGCTCCTCGTCGCCCTTCATCGCCAGCGCCGTCAGCGCGATGATCTTCAGGCCCGCCGTCGCCGGGCTGGCTCGCAGCAGCCGCGTCGCCTCCAGGCCGTCCATGCCGGGCATCTGGATGTCCATCAGCACCAGCTCGGGCAGCTGCTCGCGGGCCAGCCGCACGCCCTCCTCGCCGCCTTCGGCGCAGATCACCTCGTGCCCGCCCTTCTGCAGCACCAGCTGCGCAAGCTTGCGGTTCTGTGCGTTGTCTTCGACGACCAGGATGCGTGCCATGGAGTGTCCTCGCCTTGTTCGTTGTCAGGCCGTTCGTGCCTGTCGCGGCCGGCCCTTGGCCAGCGCCCGCCTCACCTCGGCCAGCAGGCTGGCCGGCTGGAAATCGGATTTTTCCATCACCTGCTGCACGCGCCCGCTCAGCAGCGCCCGGTCCTGCACCGTCAGCAGCTTGGCGGTCAACACGATGATCGGGATGTCGGCGGTGTCGCTGCGCCCGCGCAGCGCCTCGATCACGTCGAAGCCCGACAGCTGCGGCATCATCAGGTCGAGCACGATCAGCGCCGGCCGCTGCTGGCGCACCACCTCCAGCGCCTCGCGGCCGCTGTAGGCCAGCATCGGCACGAGGCCGGCCGACTTCAGGTGCTTGCCGACCAGCGTGACGGCCTTCGGGTCGTCGTCGACCACCAGCACCCGCGCCGCCGGCAACTGCCCGTCCAGCCCGACCGCCGCCAGCGCGGCCAGCAGGTCGTCCTTCGACACCGGCTTGGTCAGCACCTGCGACGCACCGAGCGCGAAGCCGCGCCGCGCCTCGGCGGTGATCGACACGATGACGACCGGGATGTGCCCGGTCTGCGGCTGCTCCTTCAGCTGCGACAGCAGGTCCCAGCCGTCGCGGCCCGGCAGGATGATGTCGAGCACCAGCGCGGCCGGCATCAGCGCCGCGGCCCGCGTCAGGCCGTCTTCGGCGCTGCGCGCGACCTCGACGCGGTAGCCGTCGGATTCGAGCTGCGCGCGCATCAAGGTCGCGGTGCGCGGGTCGTCCTCGACGATCAGGATCAGCGGCGCATCGGGAGCGGCCTCGCGCGACCCGCCGTGCGACGCCGGCAGCGCCACCGGCTCGGGCAGCGGCGGCTCGCGCTGCGTCTCGTCGGCAGCCGGCCGCCACGGCAGCCAGACCACGAAGGTGGTGCCGACGTTCGGCGTGCTGCGCAGCATCAGCCCGCCGCCATGCAGCTCGACCAGCCGCTTGACCATCGTCAGCCCGAGGCCGGTGCCCTCGTACTCGCGCGACAGCGACGAGTCGATCTGCACGAACGGCTGGAACAGCCGCCCGATGCCGCCGGGCGCGATGCCGATGCCGGAATCCTCGACGCGGATCTCCAGGAACGACGCCAGCGTGCGCTCGGCCGGCCGGAAGACGCGCGTGTCCTGCGCCTCGAGCACGCCGTCGACCTCGGCGCGCGCCACCCGCTTCATCGCGAGCGTGACCACGCCGCCTTCGGGCGTGAACTTGATCGCGTTCGACAGCAGGTTGAAGACGATCTGCTTGGACTTGCGCAGGTCCAGCTGCAGGCTGCCGAGGTCCGGCGCGCACACCGCGTTCAGCCGCAGGCGCCGCGTGGCCGCCTTCTCGCGCATCAACGAGACCGCGCTGGTCATGATGTGCGACGGCTCGGCCGCGCCCAGCTCCAGCGGCATGTGCCCCGACTCGACCTTCGACAGGTCGAGGATGTCGTTGATCAGGCTCAGCAGGTGCTTGCCGCTGACGTGGATGTCGTTCGCGTACTCCCGCTGCTCGGCGTTCAGGTCGCCGGCGAGGCCATCCTTCATCAGGCCCGAGAAGCCGATCACCGCGTTCAGCGGCGTGCGCAGCTCGTGCGACATGTTGGCGAGGAACTCGCTCTTCATGCGGTCGGCCTTCTCGAGCTCGGCGTTCTTGACCTGGATGTCCTCGCCGCGAACGCGCAGCTGCTCGGCCAGCAGGTTCAGCTCCTGCAGCTGGCCGAGGTTGTGCAAAGCCACCGCGAACTGCGCGCACAGCCGCTCGACGAAGCCGCGGTCGCGGGCCGACAGCGGCGCCGCGGCCGCCAGCGCGAGCACGCCGATCAGACGCCCCTGGTAGCTGACCGGGCAGACCAGCAGCGCGGCGGGGTGCAGCGATGCGAGGCCGGTCTCGATGCGCAGTCCGCTGGCCGCATCGAAGTGCTCCAGGTATGCCGGCTTGCCGCTGCGCGCCACTGCGCCGACCACGCCATCGTCGATGCGCAGCACGCTCTTCAGGTCGGCCGGCGCGTTGTGCCGCGCCACCGTGCGCAGCACGCCGCCCCATTCCTCGTGCTCGTAGAACACCGCCACCGGGAACAGCGGGTTCTCGCCGATCAGCGCCAGCGTCTCGGCCAGCACCACCTCGCGCGTGGCCTGCGCGTTGTAGAGCGTCAGCGCGCGGGCGTGCAGCGCGTCGTAGCGGCGCTCTTCGCCGACCGCCTGCTCGGCGCGCTGGCGCGCGGCCCAGTCGAGCCGCAGCCGCCATGCGATCGCGCCCAGCAGCAGCACCAGCGCGACCAGGAACACGATGAAGGTGGTGACGGTGGATTGCGAGCGCTGGTCTTCGACGGCTTCACGCTCGGCGAGCAGCCGGCGTTCCTCGGTGTTGATCTGGTCGAGCAGCGCGCGCACGCGCTCGAGGCGCCGCACGCCGCGCGAGAGCCGCTCGTCGAGCGCCTGCGGCGTCTCGTTCGGCTGCAGCGTTTCGTTCTCGTGGAAGACCTGCACGCGCGCCGCGATCTCGCCGCGCAGCTCCGCGACCCTCGCCTGCTGCTGCGGGTTGTCGGCGGTCAGCCACGAGAACTGGCGCAAGCCGGTGTCGATGACGGCCAGCGTGGCGTCGCGCTCGTCGAGGTACACCGGGTTGCGGCTCGCGATGAACGCCCGCTGGGCCGCCTCGCTGCGGTAGATGTCCGACTGGATGTCGGAGGTCACGCTGATCACCTGGTGCGTGTGGCTGACGAAGCTCGAGGCCTCGAGCGTCTGGCGTGCGAAGTTCCATCCGATACCGGCGAGGGCGAGGATGGCAGCCACTGCCACCAGGAAGCCCGCGGTCGCGAGCTGCTGAACCGACAAACGCGTCATCCGTTCTCCGTTTGCGCGCCGACGGAGGCGGCGAAGAGCGAGCGCCCTGTGTATCACAGGTCGACCGCTTTCGCCTGCGGGCGCGTCCTGGGCGGCGTGTAGGTTAGCGGCGCAAAGTCGTCGCGAGCAGCAGCAGGCCGATCAGCACCGGCTGGTGGACCATGTAGAAGCTCAGCGACCAGCGCCCGAGCACCGCGAACGGATGCAAGCCCTTCGGCAGCGCGCCGGTGACCCATTCGCGCCGGTTCGCGAGCACCCATTGGCCGGCGGCCAGTCCCCACCACATCACGCCGATCCACGGCAGCACCGGCACGTAGTCCTCGGTCACCGGCTTGTGCGTGATCAGGCCGACCCAGTTGGTCAGGCGGGTGTCGAAGAACGGCAGCTGCACCAGCCGGGGCAAGGCGATGGCGATGGCGCCCATCGGCCACAGCCAGCGGCCGGCGTTCGCGGTCACGCGCGTGACGATCAGCATCAGCGCGATGCCGTGCAGCACGCCGAAGTAGATGAAGCTGCGCGGGAACATCAGGTATGAGCCGGCGCTGACCAGCAGCGCGCAACCCGCCACCTGCGCCCAGCGGCGCCAGAAGCGCGGCCAGCGCTGGCCCTGCTCCCACGCCACCGCCTGCCCGAAGCCGGCGCAGAACAGGAACAGCGTGACGATGCAGGTGCGCTGCACCAGCCAGAACGGATCGGTGGTGAAGCTCTGCCGGATGAAGTGGTAGTAGTTCAGGTCGAAGCAGAAGTGGAACGCCGCCATCCACAGGATGGCGACCGCGCGCAGCGCATCGAGGCGGTCGAAACGGGAAGGCGGGGCAGGCGGCGCAGGTGGCGCAGACGTGGAAAGCGGGTTCATAGGGCTCGGGATTGTGCAAGAGCCGGGTGCGCGCCCGAATGTCCGACCCCGGGAAAGTCCCAGGTTCATGTTCTATTGTTAGAACATTAATGAAACATTAACATCGCGCTCGCTTGCCGATCGGCTTGATTCGTCAGGCTTCATAAATCTGATCCCCCAGGAGACATGCATGTCGATTTCCCAACGTACCGTGCGCGGCTTGAGCCTCGCGATGATGGCCGCCGGCCTGATGACTGCCACGCTGGCGCAAGCCGGTGAGGTCGAGGTCCTGCACTGGTGGACCTCGGGCGGCGAAGCCAAGGCGGCTGCCGAGCTGAAGGCCACGATGCAGGCGAAGGGCCACACCTGGAAGGACTTCGCGGTTGCCGGCGGTGGTGGCGATTCGGCGATGACGGTGCTGAAGTCGCGTGTCGTGTCGGGCAATGCCCCGGCCGCGGCCCAGATCAAGGGCCCGTCGATCCAGGAATGGGCCAAGGAAGGCGTGCTCGCCAACATGGACGACGTCGCCAAGGCCAACAAGTGGGACGACCTGCTGCCCAAGGCCATCGCCGACGGCCTGAAGTACCAGGGCCACTACGTCGCCGCGCCGGTCAACGTGCACCGCGTGAACTGGCTGTGGGTCAACCCGGAAGCCTTCAAGAAGGCCGGCGCGAAGGTGCCGACCACCTGGGACGAGTTCTTCGTCGCCGCTGAAGCGCTGAAGAAGGCCAACATCATCCCGATCGCCCACGGCGGCCAGAACTGGCAGGACTTCACCACCTTCGAAGCCGTCGCGCTGGGCGTCGGCGGCACCGAGTTCTACAAGAAGGCCCTGGTGCAACTCGACGCCGGCTCGCTGAAGAGCGCGACGATGGACAAGGTGCTGACCACCTTCCGCAAGGTCAAGGGCTACACCGACAAGAACGCCCCGGGCCGCGACTGGAACCTGGCGACCGCGATGGTGATCAAGGGCGAAGCCGGCATGCAGATCATGGGCGACTGGGCCAAGGGCGAGTTCCTGGCTGCCGGCAAGGTCCCGGGCAAGGACTTCACCTGCGTCGCCGCCCCCGGCACGTCGAAGGCCTACACCTACAACGTGGACAGCTTCGCGCTGTTCAAGCTGAAGGACCCGGCGAACCAGAAGGCCCAGCAGGACCTGGCCGCCGCGATCATGTCGCCGGAATTCCAGGAAGTGTTCAACCTGAACAAGGGCTCGATCCCGGTTCGCCTGAACATGGACCTGAAGAAGTTCGACGACTGCGCGAAGACCTCGGCGGCCGACTTCGTGTCGACCTCGAAGTCCGGCTCGCTGGTCCCGTCGATCGCCCACGGCATGGCCGTTCCTTCGGCCGCCGAAGGCGCGATCAAGGACGTGGTGTCGCAGTTCTGGAACGACGACAAGATCACGTCGGCCCAGGCTCAGGACCGCCTGGTCGCTGCGGCGAAGACGAAGTAAACAGCGCCAGCTGATCCCGCTGTAAGCCTCGGACGGCGCCCACTCGGGCGCCGTCTTCCTGTTGCACGGGGATGGCGCACCATTCGCGTCTCACCCCGGTTTGCCCATCCATGAAATCCTCCCCCTCTGTCCGCCTCAGCCAGTGGATGCCCAAGCTGGTCGTCGCTCCGTCGTTCCTGCTGGCCTTCTTCTTCATCTACGGCCTGATCGCCTGGAACGGCTACCTGTCGCTGTCGGCCTCGCGCCTGCTGCCCAACTACGAATTCGTCGGGCTCGCGCAGTACACCAACCTGTTCGAGAGCGAACGCTGGTGGGTCGCGCTGAAGAACCTCGGCATCTTCGGCGGCCTGTTCATCTTCTTCGGCATGGCCATCGGCCTGCTGCTGGCCATCCTGCTCGACCAGAAGATCCGCGTCGAAGGGGTGCTGCGCACCATCTACCTGTACCCGATGGCGCTGAGCTTCATCGTCACCGGCACCGCCTGGAAGTGGATCCTGAACCCCGGCCTCGGCCTCGAGAAGGTCATGCAGGGCTGGGGCTTCGAGAACTTCCATTTCAGCTGGCTGATCGACCCCGACATGGCGATCTACACCGTCGTGATCGCCGGCGTCTGGCAGAGCGCCGGCTTCGTGATGGCGCTGTTCCTCGCCGGGCTGCGCGGCATCGACGACTCGATCCTGAAGGCCGCACAGATCGACGGCGCGAGCCTGCCGCGCATCTACTGGCGCATCATCATCCCGAGCCTGCGGCCGGTCTTCTTCAGCACGCTGATGGTGCTGAGCCACCTGGCGATCAAGAGCTTCGACCTGGTGATGGCGCTGACCGCCGGCGGCCCCGGCTACGCGACCGACCTGCCGGCCACCTTCATGTACACGATGGCGTTCTCGCGCGGCCAGATCGGCCTGGGCGCGGCGTCGGCCACGGTCATGCTGGCCACGGTGGCGGCGCTGGTCGTGCCCTACCTGTATTCGGAACTGCGCGCCAAGCGCTGAGCGGCCGCTGAGAGAACAAGACATGGGAAACAAATTCAACTGGCACCGCGCAGCGCTGTGGTCCGTGCTGCTGCTGTTCGCGCTGGTCTTCCTGATGCCGATGTACGTGATGCTCACGACGTCGCTGAAGGACATGAACGAGGTGCGCGAGGGCAACCTGCTGTCGCTGCCCTCCTCGCCCGGCTTCGCGTCGTGGGCCAAGGCCTGGGCTAGCGCCTGCACCGGCATCGACTGCGGCGGCCTGAAGCCGTTCTTCTTCAACTCGGTGCTGATGGTGGTGCCGGCGGTGATGGTCTCGACCTCGCTGGGCGCGATCAACGGCTACGTGCTGAGCAAGTGGCGCTTCCGCGGCAGCGAGTTCATGTTCGCGATGATGCTGTTCGGCATGTTCATGCCGCTGCAGGTGGTGCTGCTGCCGATGTCGCAGGTGCTGGGCTGGTTCGGCATCGCAAGCTCGATCTGGGGGCTGGTGGCGGTGCACATCATCGCCGGCCTGCCGTCGACGACCCTCTTCTTCCGCAACTACTACGTCGGCCTGCCCGACGAGCTGGTCAAGGCGGCGATGCTGGACGGCGCCGGCTTCTGGCGCATCTTCTGGCGCATCGTGCTGCCGCTGTCGACGCCGATCCTGGTGGTCACGCTGATCTGGCAGTTCACGAACATCTGGAACGACTTCCTGTTCGGCGTGGTGTTCTCGGGCGGCGCGTCCAAGCCGATCACGGTCGGCCTGAACAACCTGGCCAACACCTCGAGCGCGGTGAAGGAATACAACGTCGACATGGCAGCCGCGATGATCGCCGCGCTGCCGACGCTGTTCGTCTACATCGTCGCAGGCAAATACTTCGTGCGCGGCCTCACGGCCGGCGCCGTCAAGGGCTGAACGGCCCGGGCTTCACAGAGAAAACGTCATGGGTGCACTTTCAATTCGCAACGTCCGCAAGAGCTACGGCCCGGTGGAGATCCTCAAGGGCATCGACATCGAGGTCGAGAACGGCGAGTTCCTGATCCTGGTCGGCCCGTCCGGCTGCGGCAAGAGCACGCTGCTGTCGATGATCGCCGGGCTGGACACCCCCACCACCGGCACCATCCACATCGCCGACCGCGACGTGACCTACGCGCTGCCGAAGGACCGCGACATCGCGATGGTGTTCCAGAGCTACGCGCTGTACCCGAACATGAACGTCGGGCAGAACATCGCGTTCGGTCTGGAGATGCGCAACGTGCCGAAGGCGCAGCGCGAGGAGGCCATCCAGCGCGTCTCGAAGATGCTGCAGATCGGTCACCTGCTCGACCGCAAGCCGGGCCAGCTGTCGGGCGGCCAGCGCCAGCGCGTCGCGATGGGCCGCGCGCTCGCCCGCAACCCGAAGCTGTTCCTGTTCGACGAGCCGCTGTCGAACCTGGACGCGAAGCTGCGCGTCGAGATGCGCGCCGAGATCAAGCTGCTGCACCAGCGCACCAAGACCACGACCGTCTACGTGACGCACGACCAGGTCGAGGCGATGACGCTGGGCGACCGCATCGCGGTGATGCGCGACGGCCTGGTGCAGCAGTTCGGCACGCCCGACGACATCTACTCGCGCCCCGCGACCCGCTTCGTCGCCGAGTTCATCGGCTCGCCGGCGATGAACATCATCGACAGCCAGCGCGCGTCCGACGGGCTGGCCGCGCAGGGCGTGGCGCTGCTGCTCAACGATGCGCAGCGCGGCGCGCTGCAGGCGGCGAACGCCGCCGGCATCAGCTACGGGCTGCGGCCGGAGAGCCTGTCGTTCGCCGAACAAGGCCTGCCGGGCACCATCAGCATGCTGGAGCCGACCGGGCCGGAAACGTACGCGATGGTCGACACCGCGGTCGGCAAGCTGACGGCGCGCGTGGCCGGCAAGGTGCACCAGCATGTGGGCGACAACGTGCACCTGCGCTGGCAGCCGGAAGATGCGCACCTGTTCGACGCGAAAAGCGAGCAGCGCGTGGTGGGATGAGGCGCGTGGTGTGACAGCGTGAGCGCCTGCAGGGCGCGGCGAGGAGGCAGGACATGACACCGATCATCGACTTCCGCTCACCCGACTTCCTGCGGCGGCACATCCTGCACACGATGGCCTTCTACGAGGGCCACGGCCGCGACCCGAGTGGCGGCTTCTACCATTTCTTCAACGACGACGGCACGGTCTGCGACCGCGAGACGCGCCACCTCGCCAGCAGCGCGCGCTTCGCGATCGACCACGCGATGGCGGCACGGCACTTCGGCCGGCCGGAATGGCGCGAGGCCACGCGCCACGGGTTGCGCTTCCTGCGCGATGCGCACCGCGACGCCGACACCGGCGGCTACGCCTGGGTGGTGCGCTGGCATGGCGCCGGCGGCAACTACGGCGAGCGCGACGTGCTCGACGCGACCAACCACTGCGATGGCCTGGCCTGCGTGCTGCTGGCGCATGCCCAGGCGCTGATGGCCGGCATCGACGACGCGCGGCTCGGGCTGCACGAGACCTTCGGGCTGATGGAGCAGCACTTCTGGGAGCCGGCGCACGGGCTGTATGCCGATGAAGCCAGCGCCGACTGGAAGCTCGCGCCGTACCGCGGGCAGAAGGCGAACCTGCACGCTTGCGAGGCGATGCTGGCGGCCTTCGAGGCGACCGGCGAGGGGCGGTTCCTGGACCGGGCGCAGACGCTGGCGCACTCGGTGACGCAGCGGCTGGCCGGGTTGGCGCAGGGGCTGGTGTGGGAGTACTACCGGCTCGACTGGTCGATCGACCGGGACCAGCACCGTGACGACCAGGGCCTCGTCCGGCCGTGGGGCTTCCAGCCAGGACACCTGGCCGAATGGGCCAGGCTGCTGCTGATGCTCGACCGGCACCGGCCGAGCGATTGGCTGCTGCCGCGCGCGCGGGAGCTGTTTGCCGCGGCGACGCAGCACGGCTGGGATGCGAAGCACGGCGGGCTGTTCAGCGGCTTCGCACCGAACCACACGGTGTGCGACAGCGACAAATACGCCTGGGCGCACGCGCAGACGCTGGCGGCCGCCGCCTGCCTGGCGGTGCGCACCGGCGAAGGCGGGTACTGGGATTGGTACGACCGCGTCTGGGACTACAGCTGGGCGCACTTCGTCGACCACCAGCATGGGGGCTGGTACACCGTTCTGTCGCACGACAACCGGAAGTACAGCGACGGGAAGAGCCCGACAGGGAAGACGGATTCCGACACGATGGGGGCGTGCTACGACGTTCTGGTCGCTGTCGAGGGGTGAATTTCGCTTCGCGCGCGTACGGGGCGACGAGCGGGGGCTGGGTCGGTCCCGGGCATCAAAGAATCAGGTCGGCGACGCGGACGAGACCCAGCAGCACGGCGTTCACACCAGCGTGCAGGGCGAAGATGAACCAGAACCGCGACGGGAGCGGGACGCCCTTCGCCTTCAGGACGAAGAAGCAGTGGACGAACCAGACGAACGGCCAGGCAACTGCGATGGATTTCTCCCAGCGGTCGGGGTAGGCGTGCGCAAGAACCACCGGTGCCGCCGCAATCAGGCAAACGAGCCAGTGCGAACGAACGACCAGCGAAATCAGATGCGCCGGGTACAGCAGGAAGCAGTTCTCGACCAACGGCGCAAAGACGCAGAGCAGGAACACCGCCCGCAGCCAGTGAACGGTTGCGAATGTCTCGACGCTTTCAGGAGCGGGTGACGCGGAAAAGACGAGGCTGAGAACTTCTCCGATCAGCAGGCTCGGAAGCAAGCAAACAAGCAGGTTTGCAACGAAAGAGGAAGCGGATATTTCAATGGGAACGACGCCCGCTGAAATGGGACCGGAAGCACGAAACACGTCCGGCCCCTTCTTCATCAGAACATGTCGCCCATCGGGGTCGTGTTCCCATAGTTGGGCGGCTGACCATTCGATGCAAATTGAGACAGCGCGCCTGCGGCCTTCTCAAGGCCGGCCCAGATCGCTGCGGAAACCACGCCGTCGCGTAGACCACCTGAGCCAGACACCAGCTCGATTTCTTCTTCAGTCAGTTCTTGCATGAGCTCTCCAAATCGCTAGAGACAGTACCGGCTGCCACCGTACATCGCTCGCCTTTCCAGGCTGCGGCGCAGTGTAGAAATCCGGCCCCGTTGGGGTCAACCGGTCCAGATGAACCGCTTGCGAGCAGACGAAGTTCAGCGATTCAACGCTCGCCGCGCGGCGAACGACAGCGCGTCGACGAGCCCCACCAGCGCGATCATCGCGAGCAGCACCGTGCAGGTCTCGTGCATCTGGAACAGGCTCAGGTGGAAGTACAGCATCTGGCCCAGGCCGCCGGCGCCGACCACGCCCAGCACGGCCGCGGCGCGGATGTTGTTCTCCCAGCGGTACAGGCTGTACGACAGCAGTTGCGGCAGCACCTGCGGCAACGTGGCCCACAGGAAGACGCGCAAGCGATCGGTGCCGCGCACCCGCAGCGCCAGGGCCGGACCGGGGGCGGCGTTCTCGATGCTCTCGGCGAACAGGCGGCCCAGCACGCCGGTGGTGTGCAGCGCCAGCGCCAGCGTGCCGGGGAACGGGCCGAGGCCGGCGGCGATCAGCAGCAAGGTGGCCCACACCAGCTCGGGGATCGAGCGCAGCGCATTCAGCAGCAGGCGCGCGCCGGCGTGGAGCACGCGCGCGGCGGGCCCGCCACGTGCGCTCGCGGGCAAGGCCAGGCCCAGCCCGGCCAGCGCGGCGAGCACCGTGCCCAGCAGCGACATCGCGAGCGTCTCGCCGGCGGCACCGAGCGTGCGGCGCAGGAAGGCGGGCGATGTCTCCGGTGGAAAGAAGCTCGCGCCGAACGACACCAGCTTCGCCAGTTCGGCCGGTGCGAGGAAGTCGCGCCAACGCAGGTCCAGCGTCGCGAAGCTGGCGACCACCAGCGCGAACACGCCTGCCAGCACCAGCAGGCCGCGGCGGCGTGTCGACGAGGGCGGGGATGGCGGCCATGGCGGTAACAGCGCGCTCATCCCATCACCCGCCGCAACACCGCGCTGACGCGATCGCTCAACCACACCAGTGCGATGAACACCAGCAGGATCGCGCTCACATCGCGGCCGGCAAAGACCTTCGCGGCACTGTCGAGCAACTGGCCCAGGCCGCCGGCACCGACGAAGCCGAGCACCACCGACGACCGGATCGCGCATTCCCAGCGGTACACCGTGTAGCTGACCAGCTCGCCGGCGCACTCCGGCAGCGCGCCGAAGCACAGCGCCTGCAGGCGCCCGCTGCCGTTGCGCAGCAGTGCGTGCGTCGACGCGCCATCGCTGCTCTCGAGGATGTCGGCATACACCTTGCCGAGCATGCCGCCGTAGGTGATCGCGATGGCCAGCACCCCGGCGGTCGGACCGAGTCCGACCACGCGCACGAACAGCAGCGCCCACACCAGCTCGGGGATCGACCGCAACACCACCAGCGTCCAGCGCACCAGCTGGCGGCAGGCCGCGGGCCACCGACCCATCGGGGTGGCCAGCGCGCTCAGCGACAGCCGCGAGGTCGCGAGCAGTGCCAGCGGCACCGCCGCCAGCCACGCCAGCGCGAGTCCGGCCGTCGCGATGGCCACCGTGCGCCAGGTCTCGCGCAGCAGTTCGGCGAGAAAGTCCGCGTCGTGGCGCGGCGGCACGAAATCGGACACGAACTTCCAGCTCGCGCCCAGGCTGCGCGCGTCAGCCAGCGTGGCGGGATTGAACTCGGTCCACACCAGCAGCGGCCAGGCCAATACCGCTGCCACCAGCAGCAGCGACACCCGGCGCAGCACTGCCGGGTCGCGCTGCGCGGCAGCGGTCGTGCGCATGGCGTAGTCCATCAGCGGCACATGCTTTCGGGCAGCAAGTTGATCGCCGGGGAGGCGTCGCCCGGCTCCGGCGCCGCCGGCACCTCGCCGGCATACAGCTCGCGCAGCGCGGCATCGTCCAACCCCGCAGCCGGGCCGTCGTATACGCAGACGCCGGCACGCAGCGCGACGATGCGCTCGAAGCGCTCGCGCGCCACGTCCACCTGGTGCAGGCTGCAGACCAGCGTGCGGCCGTCGCGCCGCGCGGCGCCGAGCAGCGCATCGATCACGCCGCGCGCCCGCGTCGGGTCGAGCGCCGACAAGGGCTCGTCGACCAGCCACAGGCCGGCCTGCGAGACGAGCGCACGCGCCAGCCCGACGCGCTGCCGCTCGCCGCCCGACAGGCGATCGACGCGCAGCCACAGCTTGTCGGCCAGGCCGAGCTCCGCGAGCGCCGCCTGCGCGAGCCCGGCGTCGCGCGGACTCCACAGCGTGCGCAGGCTCTGCAGCAGCCCCATCGCCGGCAGCCGCCCGGCCAGCACCGCCGTGACGACGCGCTGGCGCGGCGGCAGCGGCGGCACCTGCGGCGCGAGGAACAGGCGGCCGCGCAGCCGGCGCAGGTCGCGCGCCGGCATCGCCCACGGGTCGCGTCCGAACAGCGACACGCTGCCGCCCGCCGGCCGCACCGCGCAGGCCAGCGCCATCAGCAAGCTGGTCTTGCCGGCGCCCGACGCGCCGATCACCGCGACCTGCTCGCCGGCCGCGATGCGCAGGTCCAGCCCGCGCAGCGCGAGGCCGGGCACGCCCGGCGCGGCCGGGGCCGACAACGCGCGCAGCTCGACGGCGGGGGCGGCCGCGCCCACGTCCTTCACTTCAGCAGGCCGGCGTTCTCTGCCGCGGCCTTGATGCCGACGTAGTTCTCGGGCTTGGTCGCGACGAAGCGGGTCGCGCGCTGCAGGCCCAGGATCTCCTTGCCTTCCGGCGTGGCCGGATCGAGCGCGAGGAAGGCCTGCTGGATCTTGTTGCGCAGGTCGGCCGGCATGTCGGCATGCACCGTCCAGTTGTAGTCGTAGTAGGCAGGCGTCGTGAAGAACACCTTCACCTGGCTGGTGTCGACCTTCTTGTCGGCGACGAACTTCTCCCACACCGAGATGTTCAGCGCGCCGGCATCGACCTTGCCGCTCGCCACCGCGGCGATCGTCGCGTCGTGCGCGCCCGAGAAGCTGACCCGCTTCAGGTCGGCATCGGGGTTGATCTTCGCGGCCAGCAGGAAGCTGCGCGGCATCAGGTGGCCCGAGGTGCTCGATGCCGAGCCGAAGCTCAGCGTCCTGCCCTTCAGGTCTTCCAGCTTCGCGATGCCGCTCTTTGCATCGGTGATGAAGACCGAGCGGAAACGCTCGTCTTCCTCGCGCTGCACCAGCGGGATCACCTTGCCGTTCGAGCGCACGTTCGCCTGCACGAACGTGAAGCCGCCGAACCAGGCCAGGTCGATCTTGCGGTTGACCACCGTCTCGACGGCGGCCGCGTAGTCGGTCACCGGCGTCCACTCGACCTTCAGGCCGAGCTTGGCTTCGAGGTACTTGCCGAGCGGCGCGAACTTGCGCGCCAGCTCGGTCGGCGATTCGTCGGGGATCGCGGTGACGCGCAGCACGCCGGGCGTCGCGGTCTGTGCCATCGCGGTGCCGGCGGCCAGCGCCAGCGGCACGGTCAGCGAGAGGGCGGCGATCAGGCGTTGGATCGAAAAGGTCATGTCGGGTCCTGGAGGTTCGGGGAAAGAGGAAAAAAATCGGCGCGAAGCGCTCAGGGCAGCGACGCGACTCGCCGTGCGAGCGCCGCGATGCCGTCGGGCGAGAGGTCGTCGGCCTCGACGCGCTGCGCCTGGCCGATGCGTTCGAGCTGCCGCCCCTGCGAGCGGGCGTACAGCGGATCGTAATGCTGGGCCATCAGCGCCTCGAACAAGGGTGGCAGCTCGCGCTGCAGTGCCCACGCCTGCCAGGCCGCCAGCGTCTCCTTCGGCAGCAGCTCGCGCAGGCCGCCGAGCTTGTCGGCCAGTCGCTGCGGGTCGTCGCCAAGCCAGGCGTAGTCGCGCAGCAGGTAGGCGAGCCGTGCCTCGCGGGTGGCTGCGATCTCGACGAGGGGGCTGGCCCGCAGCCGCTGCAGCAGCGGCTCGGGCACGGTGAGCCGGCCGATGCGACGGCTTTCGGCCTCGACCCAGATGCGGCGCGACGGATCGAGCGCATCGAGCGCGTGCAGCAGCTGCGTCTCGAAGCCCTTCTGCGACGGCTGCTCGGTGCCGGGCAGGTCGCCGAGCACCGAGCCGCGGTGGGCGGCCAGCGCCTCCAGGTCGAGCACCTGCTCGCCCTGCTGCGCCAGCGCATGCAGCACGCGCGTCTTCGCGCTGCCGGTCGGGCCGCACAGCACGCGCAGCGGCAGCGCCGGCGCGCGGCGGGCCAGTTCACTGATGACATGCGCGCGCCACGCCTTGTAGCCGCCCTTCAGCTGCTGCGCGTCCCAGCCGACCAGCCGCAGCCAGTTGACGAAGCTGCCGCTGCGCATGCCGCCGCGCCAGCAGTACAGCAGCGGGCGCCAGTCGCGCGGCTTGTCGCGCATCAGCCGGTCGAGGTGGTCGGCGATGTTGCGGGCCACCATCGCGCCGCCGATCTTGCGGGCCTCGAAGGCGGACACCTGCACGTAGGTCGTGCCGACGATGCGGCGCTCGTCGTCGCTGAGCACCGGCCAGTTGATCGCGCCGGGAATGTGGTCGAGCGCGTACTCGGCCGGCGTGCGCACGTCGATCAGCACGCTGAAGGACGACAGGTCTTCCACCGTGGTGGGCTTGTGGCTCATCGGCGTGCCCCCGACGGTTTCACCTTCGACAACGATTTGATCGACACTTCAGAGATGACCGAACCCATCCGACTCACTTCCTTCTCGCACGGCGGTGGCTGCGGCTGCAAGATTGCACCCGGCGTGCTGGCCGACATCCTGGCGCGCGCCCCGCAGGGCCTGGTGCCGCCCGAACTGATGGTGGGCACCGAGACCGCGGACGACGCGGCCGTCTACCGGCTGAACGACCGGCAGGCGCTGGTGGCCACCACCGACTTCTTCACGCCGATTGTCGACGACCCGCGCGACTTCGGCCGCATCGCGGCGACGAATGCGATCTCCGACATCTACGCGATGGGCGGCACGCCGATCATGGCGCTCGCGCTGGTCGGCATGCCGCTCGACAAATTGCCGCCGGCCGTCATCGGCGCGATCCTCGAAGGCGGCGCGAGCATCTGCCGCGAAGCCGGCATCCCGATCGCCGGCGGCCATTCGATCGACGTGCTGGAGCCGATCTACGGGCTGGTCGCGCTCGGCCTGGTGCACCCGGACCGCGTGCGCCGCAATGCCGACGCCCGCGACGGCGATGTGCTGGTGCTGGGCAAGCCGCTGGGCGTCGGCATCCTGTCGGCCGCGCTGAAGAAGGGCCTGCTCGACGCCGACGGCTACGCCGAGATGCTGCGCCACACGACGCAGCTGAACCGCGTTGGCAGCGAACTGGGCGCGCTCGACGGCGTGCACGCGATGACCGACGTGACCGGCTTCGGGCTGGCCGGCCACCTGCTGGAGGTGTGCCGCGGCTCCGGCCTGGCCGCGCAGCTCGACCTGCCGGCCCTGCCGTTGATCGAATCGGCCGCGGCGCATGCGCGCCACGGCATCGCGACCGGCGCGTCGGCCCGCAACTGGGCCGGCTATGGCACCGACGTGACGCTCGCACCCGAGGTGCAGCCATGGCAGCAAGCGCTGCTCACCGATCCGCAGACCAGCGGCGGGCTGCTGGTGAGCTGCGCGCCCGAGGCCGCGGCCAAGGTGCTGGAGCGATTTCACGCCGCAGGGTTCGGTCAGGCGGCGGTGATCGGGCGCATGCTGGCGGGTGCGCCGCGGGTCAGCGTGCGGATGGCCCTCGACTGAGGCGCGTCATCACATCAGCGCTTCGAACTTCCTCGCCAGAAAGTCCACCAACGCCCTGACCCGCCCCGGCACGAAGCGGCTGCTGGGCAGCAGCGCGTGCAGCGGGTAGGGTTCGGTTTCCCACTGCGGCAGCAGCGGCACCAGTGCCCCGCTGCGCAGTTCGGCGCGGATGTCGATCTGCGACTTCAACATCACACCGGCGCCGGCCACCGCCCATTCGCGCACCAGCGACGCATCGTCGGCGCTGCGGTCGCCCTTGACGCGCACGTCGACCCAGTGGCCGTCGCGGCCGAAACGCCAGCTGCGGAAGTTGCGGCCGCTGCGGTCGAAGGTCAGGCAGTTGTGCTGCTGCAGGTCTTGCGGCGTCTGCGGCGCCGGGTGCCGGCGCAGGTAGTCGGGCGACGCGCACAGCACCGGGCGCGCCGGTGCGAGCAGCCGGGCCACGAGCCGTGAATCGGCCGGCATGCCGTAGCGCAGCGCGACGTCGACATCGTCGCGCACCACGTCGAGCGGACGGTCCCCGACCGACAGCGACAACTGCAGCCCCGGATGCGCCGCCAGGAACTCGCTGAACCACGGCAGCAGCGTCGTGCGCGTCAGGTCCGACGGCGCCGCGACGCGCAAGCTGCCGACCAGCGCACCGCGCTCTTCCGTCACCTGCGATTCGCCCTCGGCCAGCAGCTCGAAGGCCCGCGTCGCGTAGCCGAGCAGCGTCTGCCCTTGCGCGGTCAGCCGCATCGCGCGCGTGGAGCGCTCGAACAGCCGCGTGCCGAGTTGCGTCTCCAGCCGCTTCAGCATCGCACTGGCGGCCGCCGGCGTGATGCCGAGGGCCCCGGCTGCCGCCGTCAACGAGCCGCCCCGCGCGGTCTGCAGCAGCACTTCGAAGTCGGCGATATTGTCAACCTTCATTTGAAATTGATACTTTCTGCGCAGCCTTATCAATCGAAGCTTGCGATTCTAGAGTGCGGGCCTCATCCACCAGAATCCCATCGCCATGACCCGACCCCAAGCGCCCCTCACCGTTGCCTCCTCGTCGATCGCCCGCGAAGCCGCGGCCCGCCTGATCGACGCCGCCCGTGCCGCCTGCGACGACATCGGCATCCACGCCACGATCGCCGTCACCGATGCCGCCGGCCACCTGAAGGCGCTGGACCGCAGCGACAGCGCTGCGTTCCTGACCGTCGACGTCGCGGTCGACAAGGCCTGGACCGCCGCGTCGTTCGGCCTCGGCACCCACGTGTGGCGCGACATCGTGCAAGACCCGGCCGTCGCGCAGCTTGCACACCGGCCGCGGCTGGTGGCCGTCGGCGGCGGCTGCCCGATCGTCCACGAAGGGCGCGTGGTCGGCGGCATCGGCATCTCCGGCGGCAATGCGCTGCAGGACCAGCAGGCCGCCGAGATCGCGTTGAAGACGCTGGGTTTCGAGGTCGCGACCGCCTGAGCGCCGCCACCTCATGAAACCCCTCCACTCCCTCGCCTCGATCGCCCTTGCCATGACCTTGCTGAATGCCCCGCTCGCCGCTGCCGCGGCCGACGCGGCCACCGACCCGGTCGCCGCCACCACCGACTTCTTCGCGAAGATCAGCGCGAAAGACCTCGACGCCGTCGCGCGCTACCTGCCCGCTGACGGCTTCACCGAGACCGTGCCGGAATCGAAGGCGCTGCTGCACCTCGACGCGAAGGCCTTCGACGGCCTGTTCAAGTCCGGCCGGCAGATCGACCTGCGCGTTGCCGACCTGGCGCTGCAGCTCTTCGGCGACACCGCACTCGTGACCGGCACGCGGCTGGGCGGTATCGGTGCGCCGAATGCCGCCCCGGCATCGGGCCGGCTCGCGTTCACGGCACTGTGGACGCGTGCGCCGTCAGGCTGGCAGCTGCGCCACCTGCACCTGTCGGCGCAGCCCTGAGGCAGCTCACGCGAGCGGCGCGCAAGTCATGCGGAAATCGACGTGGTAGTGCTCGTCGTGCCGCACCCACGCGCGGCCCTTCATGAAGTTGACGTGCTCGCGCAGCCAGTCGCCACGCGGCGTGGCCAGCAGCATCGGCAGGTACGGCGGATCGAAGATCACCATCGCGAGGCCGGACCCGTGGCGCCGTGCCGATTCGGCGAGCTGGAACAGGTGCTCGGCGATCGCCGCGAAGTCGATGCGCAGGTCGTCGAAACACCCTGCCGCATCGAACTCGATCGAATAGCCGAGCTTGTTCGTGATCCCCGTCGGCAGCGGCACCGACACGCCGGCCGCATTGCGCACCGGCACGAAGAAGTCGACCGACAGGCCGTTCTGGTGGCTGCGGTGCGGGCGGATGCGGCCACCGCCCGCCCAACCGGTCTCGCCGTAGACGAACACCGTGCCGGGCAGCGCCGTCGCGAGCTGCGCATAGGCGTCGACGACGATGTCGCGCACCGTCGCATGCACGTGCGTGCGGCCGGCCGTCACGCCGAGCCGGCTGTAGGCCGAGAAGTTCGCACCATCCGCCGGCAGCGTCACGCCGCCCTCGAGCCGGCCCTGCGCCACCTTGCCGAAGCAGCGGCTCGCCGCCCACGACGGGCCCACGGCCGTCGCCGCCCAGCCCGCGAGCAGGGCCCGCCGACGCAGGCGACTCATGGCCGGACGCTCGCGCTCTCGCCGCGCTGCCAGATCTCGTGCCGGTGGATGCCACCCTGCGCATCGACCGCCAGGTAGCCGACGTTCTGCGACTGCAGGAACGGCAGCGCGTCGCGCTGCAGCAGCATCGCGATCGTCGTCAGCGCGCCGGCCGCCAGGCAGGCCGGCGCGACCACGCTGACCGATTGCCAGTGCGACACCGGCCGGCCGTCGCGCGGATCCAGGATGTGGCAGTAGCGCACGCCGTCCTGCTCGAAGAAGCGCTCGTAGTCGCCGCTGGTAGCAAGCGCGCCGTCGGCCAGGTCGATGCGGGCGATCAAGGCGCGCTCGTGCCGCGGGTGCTGCACGCCGAGCACCCACGGGCGGCCATCGGGTCGCGGGCCGACCAGGCGGATGTCGCCGCCCAGGTTGACCATGCCGTGGCGCACGCCGCGCGACTGCAGCAGCGTGGCGGCGCGGTCGGCGGCGTACTCCTTGCCGAAGCCGCCGAAGTCGAGCTCCATGCCGGCCATCGGCAGCTCGATGCGGCCCACCTGCCCCGGGCCGCGGCGCTGCCAGCGCAGCCGCTGCCAGCCGACGCGCGGCAGCAGCTGCGCCAGCTGACCGTCGGCGGGCTGGCGGCCGGCCTTGAAATCCCAGGCCTGGCGCAGCATGCCCGAAGTGATGTCGAACAGCCCACCGCTGCCGGCATGCAGCTGCGCGGCGAAATCGAGCAGGTCGGCCGTTTCGACGTCGACCTCGACCGGCTGGCCGCTGCCGGCCGCCGCGTTGATGCGCGACACCACGCTCGCATCGCGGTAGCGCGAGAACTTCGATTCGATGCGCTGCACCTCGGCGATCGCCTCGCGCGCCAGCGGTTCGGCCTGGCGGCGGCCGAGGCCGGCGATGCGCACCTCGCACTCGCAGGCCATCGCGCTGAAGCCGAAGCCGAGGTCGTCGGCTTGCGCCTCGGCGCGCGCCGACATCGGATGCATCTGCATGGTCAGAACTTGCGGCTGATGCCGACCTGCAGCATGCGCGCCTTGAACGGTTCGAGCCCCTTCGAGCCTTCACCGCCGGCGCGCCATTCGCCGCGCTGCTGGTAGGCCTCGCCCTTCAGGTCGACCGTCCACACGTCGTCGACCGCCCACTGCAGCTTCAGCCCGAGCGTGAATGCCCCGAAGGCCGACAAGCGCTGGTCGAGCGAGTTGTAGGCGTTGGCATCCCAGCCCGCCGGGTAGGGCTCGCCGAGCGCCGTGTCGTACACCGGGTCGGCGTAGAACGACGCCGCGCTCTGCGTGTAGTAGCGCAGCAGCGGCGTCAGGCTGACACCGCCACCGACCGGCTTGACCCACTCGAGCTGCAGCGTGCTCGCCTTGACCTGCCAGCTGTCGTTGTAGGCGCGCCAGCTGCTGCGCAGCGTCGAGCCGTCGCCCGCGAAGTGGTGGTTCCAGCGCAGCAGCAGCGCGGTCTGGCGCCGCTCGCTGGGGCGCTGGTCGAGTGCCTTGTACGGATCGTTCAGGTAGCCGGTGCTGCGGCTGTGCGTCAGGTTGGCCTGCACCAGGTCGTCGCCGGTGACGGCCTGCGTGACGCCGACGATGAAGTCGTTGGTGCGCTTGCGCTCGTTCGCGACGTTGCCGTCGTAGCCGCCGCCGGTCGGGTCGATCTTGTCGCCGGCATGGCCGAAGCCGGCATTCCAGGTGGTGTTGTTGTCGTCGCTCGACCAGGTGCCGGCCAGCGAGAACGCACGCGACAGGTAGTCGTGCTCGGTCGAGTACGCGCCGCCGAGCGACAGCGAAGCGCGCTGGAAGTAGCGCGTCACCTTCAGGTCGCCGGCCTTGCGCTCGTCGTCCATCGTCGACGCACCCGACACGTTGCTGTGGTAGCGCGGCGTCGCGCCGGAGACGTGGTCTACCGTGGCCGTCGCCTCAAGCCCCCAGTCACGGCCGATCGGTGCGACGAGCAGGAAGGATGGCGAGTTCACCGTGATGCGCTTCCAGCCGGGCTGCGAATCCTGGTAGTTCAGGAAGCGCAGGCCGACCAGGCCCTGCTCGGGCGCGCTGTCGGCGTGCACGACGCCGGGCAAGGCCATCGCGGCCAGCACGAGGGTGCCGAGGGGCGCGTTCAGTTGCATCCGCAGCCTCCGCCACCCACGCCGTAGCCGCCGGACGCGTTTTCCTTGCTGGTGTAGATGTGTTGCTCGAAGCGCTGCTCCAGCGCATCGCCGCCCATCGTCATCTCGGGCTTCGCGAGGTGGCCCTTCTCCCAGGCCTTGGGCGGTTCGTAGTTGGCACAGCCGGCCAGCCCGCCGAGGCAGGCCGCCAGCATCGCGATCGCGGATTGGCGCATCGTGGTCTCCGGTGGTCGCGCGACTTTACCCGGCCCGGCGTGGAACGCTTCCTGCATGCCGCAGCCCACCGTTCTGAACGCTGGAGGTTCGCGATGCTGGACAGCACCACCACGAAGTTCTCGCACGTGAAGCCGGGCGACACCGCCTGGCGCAGCGACGGACTGCGGGACTTCTTCCTGTACCGCGACCTCGGCATCGAAGACGCCACGAAGGGCCGGGTGCTCGCCCAGCTGGTGAAGGCCAACCTGGCACCCGAAAAGGGCACCGGCTGGCACCGACATGAAGCGGAATTCCACATCGTCATCATGACCAAGGGCTGGGCGAAGTTCATGTACGAGGACCGCGAGACGCTGGTCTCGGCCGGCGACTGCGTGCACCAGCGCCCCGGCATCGTGCACTACCTGTTCGACTACTCGCCCGACATGGAGTACATCGAGATCGTCGGGCCGTCGGACTTCACGTCGATCGACATGCCGGCGCCTTGCGAGGTGCCGCCGGTCACGCCCTGGACGCGCCCTTAGAACGCCGGGACTAGAACTCCATGTCGAGCTCTTCGATGTCGTCGGGCTCGGCCTTCGCGGCAGCGATCCATTCCTGCATCTCCGGCATCGCCATGATGGCCTGGCAGTAGAGGATGCATGGCTTGTTCAGCTTGACGCCGTAGGTGATGAAGCGCGTGGCGACCGGCGCGTACATCGCGTCGGCCATCGTGCGCTGCGCGCCGAACAGCCACGGTCCGCCGTACAGCGCCAGGCATTCGGTCCAGATCTCGCTGATGCGGTCGATGTCGGGCTGCGCACCGGCCCAGATCTTGTGTCCCGGGTGGTGCGCCTTCAGGTTCATCGGCAGCGAGCTGCGCAGGTTCGCGAAGCCCGAGTTCATCTCGCCGCTGACCGAGCGGCAATGCGCCCGCGCGATGCGGTCCTTCGGCATCAGCCCGGCATCCGGCTTGATCTCGTCGAGGTACTGCGCGATCGCCAGCGTGTTCCACACCTTCGCGCCGTCGTGCGTCAGGCATGGCACGCGGATCGACGGCGCGAGCAGCAGCAGCTCCTTGCGCGCCTCGGCGTCGTCGGGCGACACCATCACCTCGTCGAAGTCCAGCCCCGCGAAGCGCGCCAGCAGCCAGCCGCGCAGCGACCACGAGGAGTAATTGCGGCTGCTGAGCGTCAGCGTCGCCTTCGCGGCCGCGGGCTTGACCGCGGGTCTGGAGGCAGTCTTCTTCGCGGCGACGGTCGACATGCAGGGTCTCCGAAACCACGCGGCGGGGTGGCGTGTCCGGGACGGGTCCAGCAAGCGCCATGCCATCACGCGGCGTGCGCAGGGCCGGCTGGCGCGCAAGTTGCTGGCCTGGCAGGGCGCGCCACCGCGCGCAGGAGAACCCATGATGTACCAGGCTTACCAGGCCCACGCCGACATGATGTGGCCGCTGCAGACGCTGGCGCGAACGGCGCTGCCGATGCTGCAGGATCCGAGCTTCGGTTGGGCGGCCTGGGCCCCCAACCGCCGGCTGGCCGCCGCCTGCGAGGTGCTCGGCCTGGCGCAGGTGACGCACCGCCGCCCTGCGTTCGGCATCGACAGCGTGCTCGTCGCCGGCGAACCGGTGGCCGTCACCGAGGAAGCCGCGCAGGTCACGCCGTTCGCGACGCTGCTGC
The DNA here is from genome assembly GCF_012275445.1 of Rhizobacter sp. SG703. Taxonomy (GTDB): domain Bacteria; phylum Pseudomonadota; class Gammaproteobacteria; order Burkholderiales; family Burkholderiaceae_C; genus Rhizobacter. The sequence continues at coordinate 188,106 of NZ_JAAZQK010000013.1, forward strand.
ACTTCCGCAAGGACACGACCGTGCCGCAGCCGCGGGTGCTGATCGTCGCGCCGATGTCGGGCCACTTTGCGACGCTGCTGCGCGACACCGCGCGCACGATGCTTGCCGACCACGACGTCTACATCACCGACTGGCACAACGGGCGCGAGATGCCGCTGGCGGCCGGGCCGTTCGGGCTCGACGAGTACACGCAGCACCTGATCGATTTCCTCGCGACCCTCGGCGAGGGCGCGCACCTGGTGGCGATCTGCCAGCCGTGCGTGGCGGCGCTGAGCGCGGTCGCGGTGATGTCGGAAGACGGCCACCCGGCCACGCCGCTGAGCCTGACGCTGATGGCCGGCCCGATCGACTGCCGCATCAGCCCGACCGAGGTCAACAAGCTCGCGACGACGCAGGACATCGCCTGGTTCGAGAAGCACCTGATCGGCGTCGTGCCGTGGCGCTACCCCGGCGCCGGCCGGCGCGTCTACCCGGGCTTCGTGCAGCTGACCGCGTTCATGAGCATGAACAAGGAGCGGCACATCAACGCCTTCAAGGCTTACTACGAGAACCTGGCGCAGCCCGAGCCGGACGAAGACCAGCTGAAGCAGGCGGCCGCGACCCGCAACTTCTACGAGGAGTACTTCGCGGTCGCCGACCTGCCGGCCGAGTTCTACCTCGAGACCGTGCGCCTCGTGTTCCAGGAGTACGCGCTGCCGCTCGGCCAGCTGACGTTCCGGGGCCGGCCGGTCAGGCCCGCCGCGATCCGCCGCACCGCATTGCTGACGGTCGAGGGCGAGCGCGACGACATCTGCGCGCCCGGCCAGACACTCGCTGCGCAGGACCTGTGCAGCGGGCTGCGGCCCTACATGCGCACCCACTGCGTGCAGGCGGGCGTCGGCCACTACGGCGTCTTCAGCGGCCGGCGCTGGCAGAACCACATCTACCCGATCGTGCGCGACGTGATCCACGTGTCGCGCTGACGCCGCGCCGCTACAATCCGCCCCACCCGTCATTGGGGAGTAGCCGCCCTGCAGCACCTGCAGGGGCTTGCGTCAACACACTTGGCCCACCGGCCATGGCGCAGGCAGCAGCGACACGTCGCGCGCCTGGCAAGACCGATGACCGTGCTGCCTCCGGAAGGGCCGGGGTCGCGGCGCGGTCATTGCGTCCTCCGGCCCCGGACAACCTCTCCCGATGGAAGCTTTCCTCGTCTCGACCGGCGCCGTCGCACTCGGCGAAATCGGCGACAAGACCCAACTGCTCGCGCTGCTGCTGGCCGCAAAGTTCCAGCGCCCGGTGCCGATCATCCTCGGCATCCTGGTCGCGACGCTGGTGAACCACGCGCTGGCCGGTGCGGTCGGCACCGCGATCGCGGGCTGGCTCGGACCGGGCACGCTGCGCTGGCTCATCGGCCTGTCGTTCATCGCGATGGCTGCGTGGATGCTGATCCCGGACAAGATCGACGACGACGAGGCCACGCCGCAGCGTTTCGGCGTGTTCGGCACCACGGTGATCGCGTTCTTCATCGCCGAGATGGGCGACAAGACGCAGATCGCGACCGTGGCGCTGGCGGCGCGCTATGCCGACCTCGGCGCGGTGGTGGCCGGCACGACGCTCGGGATGATGCTCGCCAACGTGCCGGCCGTGCTGCTGGGGCACAAGGCGGCCAGCCGGCTGCCGGTGAAGCTGGTGCACGGCATCGCGGCGGTGATCTTCGCGGTGCTGGGGGTGCTGACGCTCGCGATGTGATCAGCCTGCTCGCGTGATGGCGCGTCGCACGCTCGCAAGCGGCGCCGCATCGTCAAGAACCACCGTGCCGTCCGCGGCCGCGCGCACGCCGAGTTGCGCCATCAGCGCGTCGATGTCGACGGCGAACGCCGCCGGCGCCATCTGGCGATAGAGGTCCGTCAGCACGAACCGGCCGGTGGCGCGGTCGCCGGCGGTCAGGGCCTGCTCGATGGTCCAGAAGGCGACGTTGCCGCCGCTCGCGTCGCGGATCGCGCGCCATGCCGTCTGCAGCCCATGGCGACCGGCCGTGACGCGCTGCAGTTCGACGTCCGCGACCAGGCAGTACAGCGCGCCACCCCAGTAGGTCCGGCCCCAGGTGTGGGTGTTGTCCAGCCCCGCATCGCCCGGCGCGGGCAATCCCTTCGGAAGGTCGTTGAGCAGGTCGCGCCACATCCGCGCGGCCGTCAGCTGACCCGCCTGGATGCGGGCAATCGGCTCCACATAGGTCGCGGAGCCTTCCTCGATCCACGCATGGCGTCGCCTGAGGCTCGGAAAGCCGAGGTGGATGAATTCGTGCGTGAGGATCCAGTCGTCCTGCATGTCGCGCGGGCCCGATTCGCGGCCGACGTCGACCTTCACCGCAGACGTGTCGAAGCCGTAGGTCACACCGCCGCGCACGCCGGACCCGGGCACGCCGCGTATCAGCAGCCCCGCACGATCCACCGGGAAGCGCCCGAAGTAGATGCTGGCTACCGCGATGGCGCGGTCCACCCAGGCATGGACCTGCCGGAGCCAATCGGCGCCGGCGCCGTTCGGCTGCACGACCAGCTTGAGCTCGCCGCCGGCCACGCGGAGCGTCTCGCCGCGCTGCAGGCGAAGCGCCTCGTAGACCTCTTCGGCAGACGAGGCCTGCCCCTGCGCGACAGCGGACGCGCCGAGCAGCGCGGCCGAGGCCCCGAGGGATCGCAACGCGGCTCGCCGGCTCCAGGGCCGCTGGGGCTGCATTCGCAAGCGCTCCGACGGCAGCGCGTTTTTTACTTGAGCACCGTGCCGCCGGCGCCGGTGCACTCGGCCGCCGTCTTCTTGCCGACCCAGCCTTGACCCTTGCAGCTGTTGTGGCCCTTGCACTCGCTCTTGGCGGTCTTGCACTCGGACGTGCCCTTGCAGCTGTTGACGCCGGCGCACTTGACGCTGCCGTCGTCGGCGGCCTGGACGCTGGTGGCGACGGTGCCCATGGAGAACAGGGCGGCGGCGGTGGTGGCCAGTGCAAGGCCGGATTTCAGGTTCAGCATGAACGTCTCCTTCGACGGTTGATGGGATGTGGCGTCGGGTCGGACGAACAGCATCCACTCCGGCCGACGGGTTGGTCGTGGCGTCGCGGCGGACCTTACAGGCCTGTGGAAGCAGAAGCGACGGGCGATTTCAGCTTGGCGCCGATGTCTGCGGCAGGTCGACCGAGCCAGGCGCGAACGCGATGGGCACCGCCGCCGGCTTGCGCTCGCGCACCAGGTACGAGTAGACGACCGGCACGACGATCAGCGTCAGCAGCGTCGACGTGATCACGCCGCCGATGATCGCCCGCCCCATCGAGGCCTGGATCTCGCCGCCCTCGTCGAGCGCGAGCGCGAGCGGCAGCATGCCGAACACCATCGCCGCCGTCGTCATGATGATCGGGCGCATCCGCACCAGCCCGGCCTGCAGCAGCGCGTCGGCCATGCCCAGCCCCGCCTTTCGGCCGTGGTTCGCGAAGTCGACCAGCAGGATCGCGTTCTTCGTCACCAGCCCCATCAGCATCACCAGCCCGATCATCGAGAACAGGTTCAGCGTCGAGCGGGTCACCCACAGCGCAACCATCACGCCCAGCAGCGCCAGCGGCAGCGACACCATGATCGCCACCGGCTGCAGGAAGCTGCCGAACTGCGAGGCCAGCACGATGTAGATGAAGATCACCGCCGCCACCAGCGCCATCAGGATGCCCGACAGCGCCTCGGCCTGGTCCTTGGTCTGCCCGCCGACGTCGAAGCGGTAACCCGGCGGCAGCTGCGTCTCCTTGACGATCTTCTGCACGTCGGCGCCCACGTCGCCGCTCGGGCGGCCCTGCGTGCCGGCGTAGATGGCCTGGCGGCGCTGCAGGTCCTGCCGCTTGATCACCAGCGGGTTCACCACCGGCACGATGTCGGCCACGCGCGACAGCGCGATCGGCGTGCCGTCCTTCGCGTACGCCACCGGCAGGTTGTCGAGCTGCGCGATGTTCTCGCGCGAAGCCTGCGGCAGCCGCAGCTCCACGTCGACCTGCTCGCCGTCGGGCGAGGTCCACCAGGTCGCGACATCGCCGTTCACGTAGCTGCGCAGGCTGGCGGCCAGCTGGCTGGTGGTCAGGCCCAGCTCGCGCACCGCATCGGGCTTCAGCCGCACCGCATAGGCCGGCAGGCCGGGCTTCACCGAGGTCGTCAGGTCGGCGATGCCCTTCACCTTGGCGACCTTGTCGGCCAGGCGCTGCACCTCGGTTTCCAGCACCTGCGGATCGGGGCCGAGCAGCGCGACGTAGATCGGCTGCTGGCCGACCGTGATCTCGATGCCGGGGATCGGCTTCAGCGCCTCGCGCATCGCCGCCTCGACCTCGCTCTGCTTGCGCTTGCGCTCGTGCGGCTTCACCAGCTGGATGCTCAGCGTGGCCGAGTTGCGGCTGCCGTTGCCGGTGTCGCCGATCGTCGTCGAGGTCAGGCGCACCTCGCTCATGCCGCCGATCACCTGCTCGACCTGCGCCAGCTTCGCGCTCGCCCGCTGCAGGCTGGTGCCCACCGGCAGCGTCACGTTCAGCTGGATGTAGCTGTTGTCGGCATCGGGGATGAACTCGCTGCCGATCTGCGTCGACAGCGCGATCGCCAGCACGAAGCTGCCGACCGCGCCCCAGGCGACCAGGCCGCGCGGCGTCAGCGTCGCCAGGCGCAGGCGGCGCGGCTGCGACCGGTCGCGCCGGCCCGACGCATCGAACGGGCGCCCGTACGCCGGGATCGGCGGCACGAGCACGCGGTAGCGTCGCCCGGAGAACACCCAGCGGATCGTGCGCTCGTAGACGACGTGCAGCACGTCCATGCCGCGGTCGGTCCAGCGCATCAGGTGGCCGAGCACCGGCAACTGCGCGAGGCGATGGGTCGGCGGGTCGCGCCAGATGCTGGACAGCATCGGGTCGAGCGTGAAGCTGACGAACAGCGACACCAGCACCGCGACCGCCACCGTGACGCCGAACGGGAAGAAGAACTTGCCGATGATCCCCTTCATGAAGGCCACCGGCACGAACACCGCGCAGATCGCGAAGGTGGTGGCCATCACCGCCAGGCCGATCTCCTCGGTGCCGTCGCGCGCAGCCTGCACGTGGCTCTTGCCCATGTGCACGTGGCGCACGATGTTCTCGCGCACCACGATCGCATCGTCGATCAGCAGCCCGATGCACAGGCTCAGCGCCATCATCGTCATGAAGTTCAGCGTGAAGCCGAACGCGTACACCGCGATGAACGACGAGATCACCGCGATCGGCAGCGTGAGCCCGGTGATCACCGTGCTGCGCCAGCTGTGCAGGAACAGGAACACGATCGCGATGGTCAGCAGCGCGCCTTCGACCAGCGTGTGCTTGACGCCGCTCAGGCTGCGCTCGACCCAGTCGCTGTCGGCATACACCAGCCGCAGCTCGACGCCGGGCGGCAGGCTCTTGCGCAGCTCCTCGGCAGCTTCCTTGATGGCGGCGCCGGTCTCGACGATGTTGGCGTCCTGCTGCTTGTAGACCTGGAACGAGATCGCCGGCACGCCGTCGACGCGCGACAGCGAATCGGGCTCGCGCTCGCGCTCGACCAGTTCGCCGAGGTCGGCCAGCCGCACCACCATGTTGTTGCGCGACGCGATGACCACCTCGGCGAAGGCCTTGGCGTCGCGCACCTTGCCTTCGACGCGCACGATCGCGTCCTCCTTCGAGCTGCTCAGCAGGCCGACCGGCATGTCGGCGTTGGCGCGCTGCAGTGCGGCCGACACATCGGCCGGCGTCAGTTGGTAGGCGCGCAGGCGCTGCGGGTCGAGGTCGATGCGCACCTGGCGCACCGTCATGCCGCCGACGTCGACGCGCGCGACGCCGGCCGAGCGCTCCAGCCGCTTGCGCACGGTCTTGTCGGCCAGCAGCGAGAGCTCGCGCGCGCTGCGGTCAGGCGCCAGCAGCGACAGGTAGACGGTGGGCTGCGCGTTGTCGCCGTCGAAGCGCGAGACGAACGGCGTCTTCGCGTCGCGCGGAAACGCCGGCTGCACCGCCGCGACCTTGTCGCGCACGTCCTGCACTGCGCGCGTCATGTCGGCGCTGAGCTGGAACTCGACGACCGTCTCGCTGCGGCCCTCGAAGCTGTTCGAGCGGATCATCTTCACGCCGGCGATGCCGTTCAGCGCCAGCTCGATCGGGCGCGTCAGCTCGGTCTCGATCGCATCGGGCGAGGCCCCCGGGTAGGCGACGCTGACGAACACGATCGGCGGCGAGATGTCCGGCAGGCGCTCGACGCGCAGCTGGCTGTACGAAAACAGGCCGAGCACGCACAGCGCGGCCATGATCATCGTCGCGAAGACGGGGTTGTTGATGGAGACGCGGGTGAACCACATGGCGGTCTCCGGGGTTCAGGAACGGGCGGCGGAGGCCGAGGCGCTGGCGGCCTTCGGCGCCGTGCGCTGCGTGACGATCTTCGCCGGCTGGCCTTCGCGCAGGTTGTCGAAGCGCGCGCCGAGCACCTGGGCGTCGGCCGCGAGGCCCTTGCTGACCTCGATGCGGTCGCTCGCGGCGTCCTTGCGGCCGGTGATCACGATGCGGCGCACCAGCGCGTCCTTCTCGAGCGTCCAGACGAAATCCTGGCCCGAGGCCTGGCCGACCGCGCTGATGGGCAGCGTCAGGCGCGTCGTGTCGTCCGGCAGCACCACATGGGCCTGCGCATACTGGCCGGCGCGGAACAGCTCCTGGCGGTTGTCCATCACCACCACCACGCCGATCGCACGCGTGCCGGCCTCGGCCGCCGGGGCGATGCGGTCGATGCGGCCCGGCACCGGCTTGCCCTGGCCTTCGACCTGCACCTGCACCGGCTGGCCGGGCTTCAGCAGCGACACCTCGTGCGTGCCGACGGTGCCGGCCAGCTCGAGCGTCGACAGGTCGACCACCGTCAGCAGCTGCTGCTCGGCGCTGACCTTCTCGCCGGGCACCACGTGCCGCTTGCCGACGATGCCGGAGATCGGCGCGACCAGCGCGGCTTCCTTGACGCCGACGCGCGAGGTCGCGAGCTGCGCCTGCGCCGACTTGAGCTGCGCGCGCGCGGCGTCGAGCCGGGCCTGCGACGACTGCAGCGCGGTCGACGAGATGAAGTTCTGCGCCGACAGGCCGACGTTGGCGGCATGCGTGCGTTCGGCCTCGACCAGCGCGGCCTGGGCCGACTCGACCGCGGCGGAGCGGTCGGCGACGCGGCTCTGCAGGTCGGCCAGGTCGATGTCGCCGAGCAGCTGGCCGGCCTTCACGCGGCTGCCTTCGGCCACCTTCAGCTCCAGCAGCGTGCCGGTCGCCTTGGCCCGGATCACCGCGGTGCGCGGCGCGACCAGCGGGCCGGAGAACTCCACCACCAGCGGCATCGCGAGCTGCTTCGGTTGCACGATCTCGGCGGCGACGAACTCGAGCGCGACCGGCGCCGCGTCCTTCTTCGCGGCAGCCGCCTTCGAGCTGTTGCCGAGCCCGGGCACCACCGCGAGCGCGAGGCCGGCGATGGCCACCGCGCCGATCGCGCCGCCCACCCAGAGTCTGCGCCGGGAGGTCCGCGATGATCCTCCGTCCACCGGCTGCAGCCCGTGTGGGGCGGCGCCGTGATCGTTGTGTGCTGTGTTCATGGGCGGGAGTGTAGGTTCGGCACCCACCGGTCCGACACCGCGTGCGACAGACTGCAGATTGAGGGTCCTGAGTCGTGAACCCGTACGACGAACCGGCGGAACTTCATGGCCGCCGCCGGCGACGCCTCAGATCTTCGGCGTGTCGACCCGCACGTCGCCGCACTGCGCGCGGTGCCGCAGCGCGTGGTCCATCAGCACCAGCGCCAGCATCGCCTCGGCGATCGGCGTGGCGCGGATGCCGACGCAGGGGTCGTGGCGCCCATGGGTCTGCACGACCGTCGGCTGCCCCTGCAGGTCGATCGAATCGCGCGGGCTGTGGATCGAGCTGGTCGGCTTGATCGCGATGCTGACGCTGATGTCCTGCCCGGTGCTGATGCCGCCCAGCACGCCGCCGGCGTTGTTGCTGCGGAAGCCCTGCGGCGTCAGCTCGTCGCCATGCTGCGTGCCGCGCTGCGCGACGCTCGCGAAACCGGCGCCGATCTCGACGCCTTTGACCGCGTTGATGCCCATCATCGCGTAGGCGATGTCGGCATCGAGCTTGTCGAACAACGGCTCGCCGAGGCCGACCGGCACCTGCGTCGCTTCGACGCGGATGCGCGCGCCGACCGAATCGCCGGACTTGCGCAGCGCGTCCATGTAGGCCTCGAGTTCGGCGATCTTCGACGCGTTGGCCGCGAAGAACGGGTTGTCGGGGATGTGCTGGTGGCCTTCGAACGGAATCTCCAGCTCGCCGAGCTGCGTCATGTAGCCACGGAACGCGGTGCCGTACTGCGCCTTCAGCCATTTGCGGGCCACCGCGCCGGCGCCGACCATCGGCGCGGTCAGCCGGGCAGACGAACGCCCGCCGCCGCGCGGGTCGCGGATGCCGTACTTGTGCCAGTAGGTGTAGTCGGCGTGGCCGGGGCGGAAGGTCTGCAGGATGTTGCCGTAGTCCTTGCTGCGCTGGTCGGTGTTGCGGATCAGCAGGCAGATCGGCGTGCCGGTGGTCTTGCCCTCGTAGACGCCGGACAGGATCTCGACCGCGTCCGGCTCGTTGCGCTGCGTCACGTGGCGCGAGGTGCCCGGGCGGCGGCGGTCGAGTTCCGGCTGGATGTCGGCCTCGCTGAGCTCCATCCCTGGCGGGCAGCCGTCGATCACGCACCCGATGGCCGGCCCGTGCGACTCGCCGAAGTTGGTGACGCGGAACAGGGTGCCGAGGGTGCTGCCGGACATGAGGGCCTTCTGGACGGGAAACGGGAAACGGACTGCCGACACATCGTGATGCGAAGGCGGCCTTGAAGTTTAAGGGTTCGTCCCTTGGGAACGCATGGCGGGGCTTCAAGAGGTAAATCATTGCTGATTCGGCAATGCCGCCTTGCCGATGGAGAGGTTTTTCCCGATCAGGGACAACCCTAGCATTCGACCCCAAGACGCAGCACCGGTCGGTGCCTGCCACGCGGTCGGTGCGTGACGCGTGCCTGTGGGACAAGGGGTCTGTCTACTGATCGGAGAAGATTCGAATGAAGTTCACCACCTTTGCCGTGACCGCGGTTGCATTGGCCGCATCGGCCGCTGCCAACGCGCAAGACGCACAACAATCCACCACCAACGTGACGCTGTACGGCGTGGCCGA
>NZ_JAAZQK010000014.1 GCF_012275445.1 Rhizobacter sp. SG703
CGATTTGACCCGCAACTTGCAGGGTGCGCCCTGACTTCCAGACGACTGCTTTGCGGCAGTCAATCCAGTGCACTGAAGGACTGCAACGGGTCGATCAGAGACAGTTGACCGCGGTTCCAACCGGTCGTTCATTCACCAACCGCGTACCTGGATGCTCAGTACATGCTATCGAAGGCGAGGCAGTTGTCCGAGGTAGCGACCATCGAGTGACCGGTGTTCGACCAAGCTGTCGCTCGGCGCGGTTGCCCCGAGCGACTCAGTTCAGTCTGAAGCGGACGCCACCGGCCAGGACTCCGCACGTCAAACCATCTTCCCAATGCACTCGAAAGAAGTCGCCCGCGCTACTTCCCATTGCGATCCGCACACTTCCCGTTCGCCTTCCTGAACCCAGCTCCGCCGCGAGACCCGCATCCGCGCGAGCCTCCCGAGCCGCCGCTTCCGCCACGCCTGCTGTTGTCGCTTGAGCTGCGCTTGCGTGCTTCTGCATTGCCAACAGAAAATCCGCTGAAGGCAGCCAAGGCGCCCAGCGAAAACAATCGACGGTTCATGCTGCGTCTCCCGTGTGTGCGTCGAACATAAGCGACGCCCGTCAGAAAGACACTGCGGGTTAATCCAGAGAGGTGGTTGCAATGGCGGGCAATTCTCACGTTCAATGCCAATTGCCGGCCCCAAGTTGCCGGCAACATGGGGGCGACAATGGTGAACACGACCGGTCTCTTGCCCATCCGCCCAATGTCCAACCCAGCATCGACCGTCTCCGGCACCTACACCCCGCGCGACATCATGTCTGCCACGTGGGTCTCCTTGCGACCGCAGCGCCTCGTGCGTGTGATCGGCGTGGTTGTCATCCTCCCCGCCCTGTGGAGCGGCTGGATGGAGTTCTTCGGTCCTCGCGCCGAGCAAGGAGGCTGGATGCGATGGGTGGTTCCCGCCGCCGCGCTCTACTTCGGCTTCGTGGGCGGGGTTCTTCTCCCGCTGGAGTCGCGCCGCGCCTTCGAGCAGCGCAAAGATCTGCAGCGGCCATGCTCGCTCACCGCCAGCGACGCCGGCCTGCTCCTTTCGACGGAAGGAACCACGAGCATGAAGCCGTGGAGCGACTACCTCAAATGGAAAGAGGGTGACGCTGTGCTGCTGCTTTACATGGCCGATTGCGCGTACCAGATCATCCGAAGCGCTTCTTCGCGTCGACCGCCGATCTGGAGGCATTCAAGGCGGTTCTGGGCCAGAAGATCGCGCACCGCGTGAGCTGACGCCACCTGCTGCGGCCGTCACATGGATCACCTCCAATGAGCCGCGATGTTCCCGCCTGACCCCCTCCACCTCCGCCTCACCCCATGGACACCACCAAACTCAAGCACCTGGTCGAGCAGCTCTCCGCCCAACCCGCGCCGCAGCTCATTCCCATCGCGACCTTCTTCGACGGCAACGATGACCTCGGCTCCATTGGTTGCAACCTGATGGACCATCCCGGCATCGATGCCTTCCGCGAGACCTTCGCACGGATCGCGCGCAGGCGCGATGTGCAGGCCATCTACGCGCGGATCTCTGAAGTCGACCCCGACGACGATTGCTGGCCCTTCACCGACACGGTGTTCGTCGTCGGCACCATCCACGCCGACGAACTCGCGGCGGAGTTGTCGGCGCTCGAGCCCGATGAAGTGGGCAGCGCCAAAGACTTCGGCATTCCCGATGCGCTGGCCCGCAAGTACACCGCTCCGATCCTTGTCGCGTGGTGGGATTGATGGCGGGTCACCCAGCCCGCGCCGGGCGGGATGACCCCAGCCTGCGCCAAACTCCATGCAGAAGCCACAGGCAGGCCGCGTAGAGGCCCCAATCCGCGACGAACGCCAAGGGGTCGCCCTGGTCTTCACCCACAGACAGCTGGTTCTCCACCGAGACGCCAGGCATGTCCACCAGAAAGGCCAGCGGAAACCCGCCCTTGAGCGTCGGCCTCATGCAAGGCTGGTTGTGCAACGGGCCGCACATGTCGCTGTACTGCACCAGCTCGGGGCCGCGTCGTTCAATCCTCACGGACGAAGCAGCGACAACGGCCGAGACAAACAACAGGGCGGCGAACCCGGTGAGCTTCGGCGTGCGAAGCACGGCAGAACTCAGGAGCACCCTTCAGCCGACCGGATCGCATGCTCCGCCCCGACGAACAACCCGGCGGCCACCTGGTTCCCGTCGACGCGGATCGCGAACTGCTTGTCGCCCGACACCAGCACGATGCTGCGATCCGCCGCGTTGTCGGAGCCGTGCTGCTGCACGTCCTCGATGCGCGACCCGAGCGAGCGCCGCACCTTGTCCAGGCTCGAGCCGATGCGCAGGCCCGACGGCGTCACCACATTCGGCTCGTGCGTCTCGATGCGAACGATCTTCTGGTCCTCGGTCATGAACGTCAGCTCCGGCGACGCCTGGTAGCGGCCGCAACCGACCTTCGCCACCCCGCGCGGGCTCGGCAGGTTCTTGCGCCCCAGCTTGGTCAGCAGCTTGTGGGCTTGCGCGACAGGCATCCCGATCTGCACCGGCCCATACGAGTTCATCGTCAGAACCAGGTCGGCCGCGAACGCGTCGGACGACGCCATCAACTGCGTTGCGACAAGAGCCACGGTGGCGAAGAATCTCATGAGCTTGCAGGTGCCGGCGGTTGGAATGGGCGCCATGTTACGGCGCCTTCGGCGCTTGGCGTCCCGCCAGCGCCGCCCACAGCAGGCCGATGGCGCAGGAGCGTCCACGTGGCTCGAGTCGAGAAAGAGGAGCCTTTCCATCGAACTCGCAAAGCAAATGGGCTGAGCCTGATCCTCTATCGCTTCGATGGGTGGGCCGGGTCTACTCGAGGCGAAAGCCGAAGGGAATGCGCATCCGGTTGACGGTGGGCTTGCAATTCAGCCGTTCGACGAAGCCACGTGCGACCTTCGAAAACACCTCGTGGGTCGACGCCAGGATCACCACCTCGGTAGGGCGCCCGTCGGCATCCACCCGGAATTCGATGACCGTCTCACCGCGAGTCAATCCCAATTGAATGGCTTCCCGCGGAAAGCCAAGCAGTTGCTGGGCTGCCCCCTTGCAACCCGTTTGCTCGAACAACGCAAGCGACAGAGGGTCACCGAACTTGAAGTTGACAGGCAACTGAGTCTGCAGGCTGGTTGACCGCCTGTCGCACCGAAGCCTCGACACGACGGAGAGCGCCGCGTCGCCGAACACCGGGTGCGTGGCGGACTTCACTTGCTTGTCGACCACCTCGCCGTCTGCACGAACAGTGAAAGCGACAACCGCGTTGCCTTCGCCGATCCCGAGCTGGATCGCCTCTTCTGGAAAGGCGACGGAGTCGACAGCGGCCTGGAGATTGGGGCAGTTCGGTGCCTGAGCCTGGGCGTCGACTGTCCAAACGATGAACAGCAGACAGAAGCAAGCGATTTCGGACTTGAGGTGCATGGTGATGGATGCTGAGAGCGCGGCCGCGGCAACATTGGCGAATGGTTCGGGCCCTACTCGCTCGAATCCGCTCAGAGGCCGGACATCATTGACTATTTCGGCGATGAGTTTCCGGCCAAGCTCGTGTGGTTCAGAGGACGGCAAGTCATCGGTGACGTGGCGTCGTTCAAGGGTGCTCAGGACAGAGATTGAGGCGGACGGGAGACAAGAATCATGCTGGCGAACACCCTACGTGATGCTGAAGCTCAGGGGGATTCGAAACTTGTGGCCGATGGGCGTGCAGCTCAGCCGCTTGGCGAAACGAAGTGCGTACTTCGAAAACAGCTCGTGAGTGGATTCCAGGATCACGACGTCGGTCGCGCGTCCGTCGGCATCGGAATTGAATTCGACGACCACCCGACCACGGGTCACGCCCAACCGCACGGCGTCCCTCACGAAGTCGAATTTGCCGGCGGCCGGCTCTTCGCAAACCAGTTTCTCCGCCAGCGCAGGGGATGGCGCATCGCGCAAGCGGAAGTCGACAGGCAGTTGCGCCTGCCAGCTGAGGGAATGCTTGTCGCACCGAAGGCGCGAAACGATGGCAAGCGCTGCCTCGCCGAAGATGGGTTGCGTGGCGGACTTCACTTCCTTGCCAACCACTTCGCCGTCCGCGCCAACGGTGAAGGCGACGACCGCGTTGCCCTCGCTGATCCCGAGCTTGATCGCCTCTTCCGGAAAAGCGACAGAGTCGACGGCGACCTGAAGGTTGGGACAACCCAGTTCTTGAGCCTGGGCGTCAGCGGCCCACACGGCGAACAACAGGCAGAAGCCAGTGACAGCGGACTTGAGGTGCATGGAGGCGCATCATCGTCGACAACCGGTGATCGGCAAAGTGGCGTCGTTCAAGTCGCGTCCGGAACGCGCTCGACGCGGGCAATTGCGAAGTGCGCCGCCAGCGCCTGATCCGCCCGAGCCCGCGCCGCCTCCACCGCCTCGGCTCCCGCACCCGTCCCTTCCACCGAAAAGAGGCGTACGTCGTGCAGCCCGATCGTGCCGAGGATCGCCTTCAAGTGCGGCGTCAGAAAATCCGGCTGCCGCGCCTGCTCGCCCGAGAACCGGCCACCCGAGGCGATGGCCAGGTACACCGGCCGGTCGCGCAGCGCGCCGACCTTGCCGGCAGCCGTCACATGAAACGTCCGCCGCGCCCGCACCACATGGTCGAGCCACGCCTTCAGCACGGACGGCACGCCGAGGTTGTGCATCGGCGTCGCGATGACGATCGCGTCTGATCGCTCCAGCTCGCGGATCAGCACGTCGGACGTCGCCATGCTCCCCAGCGATGACACCTCGGCCGCGGCCGCGTGCTGCGCCAGCGCGTAGTTCGCATCGACATGCGCCAGGCTGCCGTCGCCGATCGACCGCTCGACCACGTTCGCTGCCGGCGCTTGTGCCACCAGGCGATCGACGATCTTCTGCGAAAGCCGTTGACTCTCTGACGATGCCCCGCGAGGGCTGCAACTGATGCGAAGAATGTTCATGCGATCAGTCTAGGAAGATCGTGGTCCAGGCAGAAGAGCCATGACATGGCTGCTTGACTGGGCCATGAACCGGACCATGATCGGGGCATGACTGCCGCCCCATCCGCCTCCCTGCCGCCGCTGGATCCTGCAGCGGCCGAGCCCTACTACCGCCAGATCTACGACCGCGTGCGCGGCGCCATCGCCAGCGGCGCGTTGAAGCCGGGCGACCGCCTCCCGTCGGCGCGCGCGCTGATGAAGGAGCTCGGTCTCGCCCGCGGCACCATCGAAGCGGCCTACGCGCTGCTCACCGCCGAGGGCTACATCCAGGCCCGCGGCCAGGCCGGCACCGTCGTGTCGCCCGAGCTGAAGCCGCGCGCGCCGCAGCCGGTCGCGCCGCCGCCCGATCCCGCCACCGCCGAGCCCAGCTTCCGCCCCGACACCACGCTGCCCTTCCAGATGGGCCTGCCGGCGCTCGATGTCTTCCCGCGCAAGATCTGGGCACGCCTGGGCGCGCGCTGCATCCGCGCGATGCAGCCGGCCGACATGGCGCATCCGTCGGTGCACGGCCTGCAGGCGCTGCGGGCCGAGATCGCCGCCTACTTGCATCTGTCCCGCGGCGTCGATTGTTCGCCGTCGCAGGTGTTCGTGACCACCGGCTACCGCCACACGCTGCAGCTGGTCGGCCAGGCGCTGTTCAAGGCGGGCGATCGCGTCTGGCTCGAAAACCCCGGCTACCCGCCGACGCGCGAGGTGCTGCAGCACCTGGGCGTCGTGGCCGCGCCGGTGCCGGTGGATGCCGACGGCCTCGTCGTCGACGACGGGCTGCGAACCGCGCCGCGCGCGCGGGGCGCGATCGTCACGCCGGCGCACCAGGCCCCGCTGTGCGTGTCGCTGTCGCTGCCGCGCCGCCTCGCGCTGCTCGACTGGGCGTCGCGCAACAAGGCCTGGATCGTCGAGGACGACTACGACGGCGAGTTCCGCTACGTCAGCCGCCCGTTGCCGGCGCTGCAAAGCCTCGACCGCCACGGCCGCGTGCTGTACGCAGGCACCTTCAGCAAGCTGCTGTTCCCGAGCCTGCGTCTGGCGTACCTCGTCGTGCCTCCGGCGCTGGTGCCGCGCTTCGAGCAGATCGGCCAGGCCTTCGCCGGCGGCAGCCCGCAGCTCACGCAGGCCATCGTCACCGCGTTCATCACCGAAGGGCACTTCGCGCGCCACATCCAGCGCATGCGCCGGCTCTATGCCGAGCGCCGCGCAGCCACCGTGGCGGGCCTCGAAAGCGTGCTGGGCCGGCACCTGCGGATCGACCCGCAACCCGGCGGCATGCACCTGATCCTGCGGCTGCAGCACCGCCGCTCCGACCGCAAGCTGGCGGCACGCCTGCGCGAAGCCGGCCTCTTTGCCGAAGCGCTGACCGACTGGTCGTTCGAGCGCGACGGCCCGTCCGCGCTGATGCTCGCGTTCACGAACGTCGATTCCCGGCGCAGCGCCGAAGGCCTCGCGAAGCGCATGCTCGAACTGCTCTGATCATGGCCCAGTCCGCAAGGCCGATCTTGGCTCTTCTGCCGTGGGCCAAGACGGCGCACGATGACGTCCTTCCATCACACGACACACAAGGATTGTCATGAGCCATCGCCTCGATTACGCAAAGGCCGCCCCCGAGGGCTACAAGGCCTTCGGCGCCGTCTACGTTGCGGTCCAGAAAAGCGGCCTGCCGAAGGAACTGGTCGACCTCGTCTACCTGCGCGTCTCGCAGATCAACGGCTGCACGTTCTGCATCGACATGCATTCGCGCGACCTGCTCAAGGCGGGCCTCGCCGTCGACAAGCTGGTGCTGGTGCCGGCCTGGCGTGAAGGCGGCGCCGTGTTCAGCGCCCGCGAACGCGCTGCGCTCGCGTGGGCCGAAACCGTGACCCGCGTGGCCGACACCGGCGTGCCCGATGCGGAGTACGACGCCGCCAGCGCCGAGTTCAACAAGAAGGAACTGGCCGACCTCACCTACGCCATCGGCCTGATGAACGCGTTCAACCGCCTCGGCGTGTCGTTCCGCGCGACGCCCGCTGCGGCCGTCCACGCGGCCCAGGCGGCCTGACGTGGCCTGGCTGCTGCTGGTGGTCGCGGGCGTGCTCGAGATCGCGTTCGCCTACGGCATGAAGTCGTCCGAAGGCTTCACGCGGCTGATGCCCTCGCTGTTGACGGTGACGACCGGACTCACGAGCGTGGTGCTGCTGTCGCTCGCGATGCGCACGCTGCCGATGGGCACCGGCTACGCGGTCTGGACCGGCATCGGCGCGGCCGGCACGGCCATCGTCGGCATCGTGGTGATGGGCGATTCGGCGGCGCCGATGCGCCTGCTGTGCATCGCGCTGATCCTGGCCGGCGTGATCGGGCTGAAGCTGGTCGTCAAATGATGTCGAGCACGGTGTACACCGCGGCAAAGCCGAGCAGCGACCACAGCGCCCTCTCGGCATGGAACTGCCCGCCGGCGAAGACGAACCAGCCGGCCCCGGCGACCACCCCCAGCACCACCAGCTTGGCCAGGTACGGCATGCTGTTCGACAGCTGCCGGTAGTAGCCGGGCGTCGTCAGGCCGGTGGGCTTGGCCGGGTCGTCGCCGAGCGCGAACGCGGCCAGCATGTCGAGCCGCTCTTCCTTCAGCGCCTCGCCGTGCCCGCCTGCGTGGTAGGCCACCTCGTCCGTCATCTCGCCCAGGAAGCCGGCGAAGCCCGCCGTGCCGACGTCCTTCATGCGGATGCCGTTGAGCGCATTGCACAGCAGCGCCACCGGCCAGTCGCGGTTGGCGCGGTCGTTGCGAATGCGGCCCACCTGGCGGCCGAGGTTCCGGAAGCGCTGCAGGAAATCCTGCGGCAGCACGCTGCCGGCCAGTGCCACGTTGGTGAAGCGCATGCCGGGCGTGCGCAGCAGGCTGTGGCCCAGGATGTAGGTGCCGTTGCTGTGGGCAATGATGTCGAACTCGGCCGCCGGGTGCCTGGCCAGTTCCTCGGTGTACCAATCCTGGAACACGCGGATGTTCTTGCGCCGCACCGAAGGCAGCGCGAAGCGTGCGGCCGAGAAGTAGCCGTAGGTCGGGTTGCGCACGACCACGCGCTCGCCTTCGCGGGCCTTGATCCGCTGCTCGAGCCCGTCGACCCAGCCGTCGACGTTCGACGCGCGGATGCCGTGCAGCAGGAAGACGACGCGGCGCACCGGGTCCGGCGGTGGGGCAGCCTTGCTGGCGAAATCGCCGAGCAGCGCATGCCGTAGCACCGAGTAGCGCAGTTCGGGGTCTTCGGTCAGGTCGAGCCGGTACACGCCCTTGTGATTGGCCTCGGGCACTTCGAGGTAGTGCCCATCGGGGAACGCGAGGATGTCCTTGCTGTCGTCGGCGCTGACCAGCCCGTCCGACGTGCCCAGCACCTGGATGACGGACGGCATGTTCGATGCAGGCGCCGGTGCGCGGAAGTGGCGGATCCAGTCGATGCGCAGGTTGGTCAGGAAATCGGAGCCGCGCAGGATGTCGATCGCGGTGAAGTGCGGCGAGAACGGCACGACGCGGGCGAGCCAGGCCATCAGCCGCTGCGGCACGCTGGCGGTGCGCAGGTCGACGCCGCGGTTCAGCGACGCCATCAGCACGATGCGTGAAACGCGTGCCGACCAAGCCGAAGCCGCCACGTCGGCCACGCCGCCGGCGGCCAGCAGGTAGGCGTGCCGCACGACCAGCCCGCCCATGCTGTGGCCGATCAGCAGGATCTCGTCGTAGCCGCCGCTGCGCAGCCATTCGGCCGCCACCAGGGCGTTGAGCCGCTTGCCCAGGCTGTCGAGCCGGCCCATGCTGTACCAGCGGGTTCGGTGGTCGAAGCGCAGCCACGTCACCCGGGCCAGGCTGAAGGGCGGTTCCTTCTCGACCCGCTCGATCAGCGGTTGCCACCATCGCGAGTCGCCACCGATGCCGGGCACCAGCACGACCAGGCGCTTGCGAGGGAAGGGGGGCTGAGGTTCGTGCGCGATCTGGTCGGTCATGGACGGAGGCCAGGCAGTGGCGGCGCGGGCAGAATAGCCCGTCTTGAGTCCGTGGAGTACGTTTTGAGGAATCTTCAATGAGCCGCATCAGCTTCAAGGCCGTGGCCGTCGGCTTCCTGCTGACGCTCGGGCTCGACATCCTGGTCGGCATGGCGCTGCTGTTCCTGCATGGCGACGAGGTCACCGTGGCGGGCCGGTCGGCCGAGCAGGTGTCGCAAGACCTGGCGAACGTCACCGGCAGCACCGGCTTCCTGCTGGCGAGCATCCTCCTCGGCAGCTTGACCACGCTGGCTGGCGGCTGCGTCACCGCGCGGCTGGCCAGGCGCTACCCCTACTTCAACGGGCTCGCGGTCGGCGTGCTCGGCGCGTTGTTCGGGCTGCTGTTCTGGTCCGAGAACCCGGTGTGGTTCAACCTGTTCGCGCTCGTCACCGTGATCCCGACGGCGCTGCTGGGCGCGCACATCGGCGCGCGCCAGTTGCCGCCCGCCTGACCCGGACCGCGCATGCTCCAGATCCGCGCGATGGCCCCGGCCGACTCCGTCCACGACCTCACCCGGCTGCTGCACCGCGCCTATGCCCGCCTCGGCGCGATGGGCCTGAACTACACCGCCGTCGACCAGGCGCCCGAGGTCACCGCGCGGCGCATCGAAGGCGGCCAGTGCTACATCGCCGAATGGTCGGGCGCGCTGGCCGGCACCATCGTCGTGAAGCCGACCTACGCGGTGAACGAATGCGCGTACTTCACCCGGCCGGGCGTGGCGGCGGTGCACCAGTTCGGCGTCGAGCCGACGCTGCAGGGCCACGGCATCGGCCGCGCACTGCTCGCGCAGTCGGAGCGCTGGGCGCAAGAGCGCTCGTTCCGCGAGCTGGCGATGGACACCGCCGAGCAGGCGACCCACCTGATCGATCTCTACGGCCGGCTCGGCTACGAGCACGTCGACTGGGTGCAGTGGACCGGCAAGGTGTATCGCAGCGTGGTGCTGAGCAAGCGGCTGGACTGAGCTTCGAAGGGGAGCGACGATGGAACGACTGAACGGCATCGCGTCATCGGTGCGCCACAGCCAGAGCATCACCCGCCAGCCCCACCAGCGCATCGTGACGCAGCACATCACGGTCCTGAAGGTGGCCGCGCTGCCGGTGCAGATCGGCTCGCGCGTGCCGGCGATGATCGACGACGGCGACCGCGTGGCCGTCGCCGGCCCGGTGCGAGACGGCATCCTGCAGGCGCTGGCCTACCGCAACCTCACGACCGGTGCGATGGGCAACGCCGGCCTCGGCGCGTCGCTCGCCTCGATGGTCATCTTCCTGGCGGCCTCCGTGCTGGTGCTGCAGTGGTTCTCGTCACCGTTCTTCGGCTCGATCCCGATGCTGGTGACGGCGGCACTGGCGTGCGGCGGCGCGTGGTCGGGATGGAAGGCGGTGCAGATCCACCAGGCGGTGCTCGGCGTTGACGGGGCCTAGGAGCCAGGCGCTGTCGCCTGGCCGCGGCAACTCAGCCTTTTCCCGATGCCGATCTCAGCCGCCGCCTGATGGCAGCCGCAGCGGCGGCCGGCTACCTTGGCGGAATGAACAACGCACCACGCCTGCAAGCCGCAGCGTTGCAGCACCATCCGGCTGCACAAGCTGAGCGCCCGTCGCCGACGCGCCAGCTCGTCCATGACCTGGACAACAGCCCGCGCCAGGTGGCGCAGCGGCGGCAGCTGGAGGCGTCCTTCGGGCGGGCCGCGATGGGCGGCGGCGCGCCGGCCGGGCCGGCGGCGCAGCGTGCGGTGTACCAGTTGCAGACCCGCCTCTACTACGCGCCACCGAACAATCGCGACGGCAACTCGGTCATCGGTGCCACCTCGCACAACAGGAACCTGCACAACAACACGCAGCGCGATCTCGCCGCGTATCACAGCGGCTACGTCAACAGCGTGCATGCCGCGACACGCGGTGCCAACATCTGCAACCACCATGTCTCGTACACGGCCATCGCGCGGGCCGTCCGCGATGCATTCGCGGTCAATACGCCCAACCACACCTTGAGCGAAGCGGTCGGCTGGGTCGGCACGGATTACAACCCCAATCACCGCGGCGCCCGGAACTTCCACAATGGGAGTTTCGGGTTCCAGTTCGGCGCGCTTCCCGATGCCGACATCAACGATGTCGGTGCCGGCATGGCAGAGGAATACGATGAGTTCGAAGTCGAAACCGAATTGGACGACGTGATCTTCAATCTCGCCAACGACCCGCAGAATCTTTTCTATTGGCCGACGAAGACCGGTGGGGATCCGGACAAGCCCACCAATGGAAGCAACTCCGACATGCACGGCAACAACGTCACGAGGCAAGATCTGCGCACGCGCCTCGAGGATTACCGAGACCACTTGGCCAACGACATCGGGCTGAACGTTCCGTAGTTCTCAAGCCGCCACCCGCGACGCGCTCGGCGGGTGCCCGATCACCCGCTTGAACGCCCGGCTGAACGAGGCTTCGGAGTCGTAGCCGAGCCGGTCGGCGGCCACCGCGATGCGCATGCCGTCGTTGGCGATCCAGTGCCGCGCCTGGAACATCTTCACCTTGGCGACGTACTTCGCCGGGCTCTCGCCCATCGTTTTCGTGAAGGCCTCGGCGAAGCTGGAGCGCGACGAGCCCATCACGTCGGCCAGCATCGGCACGCTCCAGTCGCGCTCGGGCGCCGCATGGATGGCCGCGATCACCTTGCCGATCTTCGGGCAGCGCACCGCGGCGATCCAGCCGGTGGCGTCGCTGCAGCCGCATTCGACCCAGGCGCGGATGATGCTGGCCGCCAGCACGTCGGCCAGCCGCGCGAGGATGCCGCAGGCGCCGATGCGGTCGAGCGCCACCTCGCGCTCCATCGCGTCGAGCAGCGCCGGCACGGTGACGTCCCGCTTCGCGAGGTCGCCGGCGAACATCACGTCCGGCATCATCGTCAGCAGCGGGTGCAGCGGGTCCAGGTTGAAGCGCAGCGCGCCGCAGAACATCACGTCGGGTGGGATGGCATCGGCCGCGGCATCGCGTGCGTCGCCGGCCGATCGTTCATGCGAGATGTTCTCGGCGCCCACCAAGTAGATGTTGTCCGATACCGCCACCCGCGCCAGCGAATCGATGTCGACCGTCGGCACGTCGGGCGCGCTCGCCATGATGTGGAAGCTGCCGCGCGGCAGCAGCACCGCATCGCCCGGGTTCAGCCGCTTCCACTCGGTCGACGGCGTGCGCAGCCAGCAGCCGCCGTTGCCGACGAAGTGAAAACGCGCCGAGCGCTGCGCCGGAAAAGCGATTGCCCACGGCGCGCGCATCACGCAGCGGCCGTACTCCACGCCGTCGAGCCGCAGCCCCAGCAGGATCTCGGTGAGTTCATCGCGCTCGGACAAAAAGTCATGCATTTCGGCTCTTCCGGCATTCAAACGCCGAAATACTAGCCCTAAGCTCCTTCCCAAGTCCACCACAAGGCCACTTCCAGGCCTGCCCACCGTGTCTTCCTCCCCGATTGCTGCGCTTCCCCCCACCCAGGCCGGCCATGCCGACTGGCCTGCCATTGCCTCGTTGACGCTGGGCGTGTTCGGCCTCGTCACGGCCGAGTTCCTGCCGGCCAGCCTGCTGACCGCGATGGCCGCCGACCTCGGCGTCACCGACGGCGCGGCCGGCCAGGCGGTCACCGCGACGGCGCTGGTCGGCGCGGTGGCGGCGCCGTCGATCCCGCTGCTGACGCGCCGGCTCGACCGCCGCATCGTGATGCTGGCGCTGACCCTGCTGCTGATGCTGTCCAACCTGATCGCGGCCACCGCCAGCAGCTTGCCGGTGCTGCTGGTGGCGCGCGTGATGCTGGGCATCGCGCTCGGCGGGTTCTGGTCGATGTCGGCCGCACTCGCGTTGCGGCTGGTGCCCGAAGCGCAATTCGCGCGGGCGATGTCGGTGATCCTGACCGGCGTCTCGGTGGCCACCGTCGGCGCCGCGCCGATCGGCGCGTGGATGGGCTCGGTGTGGGGCTGGCGCAGCGCGTTCATTGCGGCCGGCGCGGTCAGCGTCGTGACGCTCGCGGTGCAGCTGTTCACGCTGCCGGCGCTGCCGCCGCGCGACAACCCGAACCTGCGCGTGCTCGGCGAGCTGCTGCGGCGTCCGCCGGTGCGCGTGGCCTTGCTGGCGGTGCTGCTGGTGGTGTCGGGGCACTTCGCCGGCTTCACCTACATCCGCCCGCTGATGGAACACGTCACGCACCTGTCGGTCAGCGCGGTCTCGGCGGTGCTGCTCGGCTACGGCATCGGCGGCTTCTTCGGCAACTTCGCCGGCGGCTGGGTGGCCCAGCGCAGCGAGCGCCACGCGATCGTGCTGGGCGGCGTGCTGATCGCGCTGCTGGCCACCAGCCTGCTGGTCGGCGGCAGTTCGATGTGGGTGACGGCCATTGCCGTGCCGCTGTGGGGCTTTGCGTTCGGCGCGTTCCCGGTCGGCTTCCAGACCTGGATCGTGCGGGCCGCGCCCGACCAGGCCGAAGGCGCCGGCGGGCTGCTGGTGGCCGCCTTCCAGATCGCGATCGCAAGCGGCGCCATCGGCGGCGGGCTGCTGGTCGACCACATCGGCGCGCTCGGCGGGCCGGCCTTCGCGGTGGTCGCGCTGGTGCTGGGCACGCTACTGACCTTGCGCCACGGCCCGCGTCCGGTGCGGGCCTGAGGGCCTGAGGCAGGGGCCGCGACGATGAACGCCACCACCAGCCGCCGCATCGTGCTCGCCGCGCACCCGCGCGGGCTGCCGGCGGCGCACGACTTCCGCATCGAGACCCAGCCGATTCCGGTGCCGACCGACGGCCAGGTGCTGCTGCGCACGTTGGTGCTGTCGATCGATCCGTACATGCGCAACCTGATGGAGCCGGTCGGCCCGGGCTATGCGCCGCCGGTGGCACTCGGCGCGCCGATGGTCGGCGGCACCGTCAGCCGCGTGACCGCATCGCGGCACCCGCGTTTTGCGGTCGGCGAGCTGGTGCTGGCCAACGCCGGCTGGCAAGAGCATGCGCTGTCGAATGGCGACGACCTGCTGGCGCTCGGCGACATGGCGCAGCCGTCGCTCGCGCTGGGCGGGCTCGGCATGACGGGCTTCACCGCGCACGTCGGCCTCGAAGACATCGGCCAGCCGCGCGCCGGCGAGACGGTGGTCGTCGCGGCGGCCACCGGCGGTGTCGGTGCGGTGGTGGGCCAGCTCGCCAGGCTGAAAGGCGCGCGCGTGGTCGGCATCGCCGGCGGGGCCGACAAGTGCCGCCACGCGGTGGAGGTGCTCGGTTTCGACGCGTGCATCGACCGCCACGGCGCCAAGGTCGCCGAGCGCCTGGCAGCGGCCTGCCCGGCCGGCATCGACGTGTACTTCGAGAACGTCGGCGGCGCGGTCTTCGATGCGGTGCTGCCGCTGCTGAACATCGGCGCGCGCGTGCCGGTCTGCGGCTTCATCGCGCACTACAACGACGCCGAGCCGTCGCCCGGCCCGGACCGTTTGCCGAAGCTGCATGCCGCGCTGCTGCAGAAGCGCATCCGCATGCAGGGCTTCATCGTGCTCGACCATTTCGGGGACGAGCAGGGCGAGCGCTTCGCGCGCTTCCGCCGCGAGATGGCGCAGCGGGTCGCCGACGGCGAGGTGGCGCTGCACGAAGACGTCGTCGACGGGCTGGAGAACGCACCGGCCGCGCTGCGCGGGCTGCTCGAAGGGCGCACCCTCGGCAAGCTGGTGGTGCGCGTCGCGCAGGGCTGAAGTCGCCGGGTCACGGCGACAGCAGTGCCGCGATCGCGCGCGCCACGTCGGGCGTGCTCGGCGTGAAGACCACCAGGCTGAGCCCGTCGGCACCGTCGACCGCGAAGGTCGAGTACTCGAGCGAGATCGGCCCGGCGACCGGGTGCTCGAGGCGCTTGCGGCCGACCCATTGCCGGCTCACCTCGTTCTCGGCCCACATGCGGCGGAAGTCGTCGCTGCGGGCCTGCAGTTCATCCGCGAGTGCCTGGGCCTGCGGGCTGCCGCCGGCGCGCGCCATGTCGAACCGGAACGCCGCCAGTGCGAAGCGCGCATCCGATTCCCAGTCGGGCCAGCGGTCGATGGGGCTGAGCTCGCTGAACAGGCGCCGCAGCAGGTTGCGCTCGCCGACCGGCAGCATCGCGTAGTCGGTCAGCACCGCGGCGGCCGCGGCGTTCCACGCGACGATGTCCCACAGCGGCGTTTTCACGACCGCGGGGCTGGTGGCCAACGCATCGAGTACGCGCTGCAGCGTCGGCGACACCGGCGGTGGCGCGCCGGGCGTGAGCGGCGGCGGCCTCTGCTGCGCCAGCAGGAACAGCATCTCGCGGCCGGTGGCATCGAGCTCCAGTGCCTGCGCGAGCCGCTCCAGCACCTCGTTCGACGGCGGGCCGCCGCGCCCCTGTTCCAACCAGGTGTACCAGGTGATGCTCACCGCCGCGCGGGTCGCGACCTCTTCGCGCCGCAGCCCCGGCGTTCGGCGACGGCCCGGCGCATCGGGCGGCGGCAGCAGGCGTTCGCGGCGGTCGCGCAGGAAGGCACCGAGGGTGTTGACTGTCATACCTGTATACGCTCTCGGCTTTTCGCGGCCCGGACAACGAAGGACAGTTCGCTCCTTCAACTTTTCGGGAGTCAGTATGCGTGTATTCGTGACCGGAGCCACCGGCTTCATCGGGGCCGCCATCGCGCGGGAACTGCAGGCCGCGGGGCACCAGGTGCTCGGGCTGGCGCGCAACGACGCGGCGGTCGCCACGCTGGCATCGATGGGCGTCGAGGCGCACCGCGGCGAGCTGTCGGACACCGCCAGCCTGGTCGCCGGCGCACGGGCCTGCGACGGCGTGATCCACATGGCCTTCATCCACGACTTCAAGGCCTATGCGGCGTCGGTCGAGACCGACCTGCGCGCGGTCGATGCGCTGGTGCAGGCGCTGGAAGGCAGCGGCAAGCCCTTGATCTCGACCTGCGGCACAGCCGTGCTGGGGGGCGGCCGCACCGGCACCGAGGCCGATGCACCGACGCCGGGCTCGGCGGGCTTCATGCGCGCCGCGTCGGAGGCCAAGGTGCTGGCGGCCGCGGCGCGCGGCGTGCGCGCGAGCGAGGTGCGGCTGGCACCGTCGGTGCACGGCGCCGGCGACCACGGCTTCGTGCCGATGCTGATCGACATCGCCCGCCGCAAGGGCGTCGCCGCGTACGTGGGCGACGGTGCGAACCGCTGGCCGGCGGTGCACCGCTCGGACGCCGCGCGGCTGTACCGGCTCGCGCTGGAGGGCGCGGCGCCAGGCTCGCGGCTGCATGGCGTCGCCGAGCAAGGCGTGCCGATGCGCGAGATCGCCGAGCAGATCGGCCGCGGCCTCGGCGTGCCGGTGCGCAGCCTCGATGTGGACGCAGCCCGTGCGCATTTCGAGTGGATGACCGGCTTCGTCGCGATGGACAATCCGTGCTCCAGCGAAATCACCCGCCACGCGCTGGGATGGCATCCGACCGGGCCGGGGCTGCTGGAGGACATGCGCGACAACGGGTATTTCCGAACCCGTTCGGCCTGAGCTTGTCGAAGGCCCGCGCGCCCTGGCGGCAACCCCTCGACACGGGCCGTCGACGGGCTCAGTCCCTGCTCAGGGCGAACGGTGGCCCGCCACCTCGATCGCCCGGTCCAGCAACTCCAGCCCCAGGTCGATCTCGCTGTCGCTGACCGTCAGCGGCGGCGCGACCCGGAACACCCCGCCCATCGCCGGCAGCTTGACGATGTTCATGCTGAGCCCGAGCTTCATGCACTCGCGCGTGATCGCCTCGCCGAGCGCGAAGGCGGGCTCCTTGGTGTCGCGGTTCGTGACCACCTCCAGCCCGAGCAGCAGGCCGCGCCCGCGCACGTCGCCGATGCACTCGTGCTTGGCTTGCAGGCGGCGCAGCCCTTGCAGCAACCGGTCGCCGGCGACGCGGGCGCGTTCGACCAGCCCGTCGCGCTCGACCACGTCGAGCACCTTCAGGCCGACCGCCGCCGGCAGTGGGTCGGACACGTGCGTCGTGTAGAACAGGAAGCCGCGCGCGTGGGCTTCTTCCTCGATCGCCGTGGTGGTCACCACGGCCGCCAGCGGCAGCCCGGCGCCCAGCGTCTTCGACAGCGTCAGGATGTCGGGCGCGACGCCGTCGCGTTCGCACGCGAACATCAGCCCGGTGCGGCCGATGCCGGTCTGCGCCTCGTCGAGGATCAGCAGCATGCCGCGCTCGACGCACTTCTGCTTCAACGCCGCCATGTAGCCGGTCGGCAGTTCGAGGATGCCGCCGCTGCTGAGGATCGGCTCGGCGATGAACGCGGCCAGCGCGCCGGTGGACTGGCGGTCGACCTGCTCGAAGCCGTCGTCGAGTTCGCGGCGCCAGTCGAGCTCGCCGCCCGGTCCGGCGAAGCGCGGCCGGTACGCATTCGGTGCCGGGATCGCCATCGAGCCGACCGAGGCCGGCCCGTAGCCCTTGCGCCCGGCGCTGTAGGTGGCCGATGCCGCGGCGCCGGTCATGCCGTGCCACGACTGCGTGAAGCCGACCACCTCGTGCCCGCCGGTCACCAGCTTGGCCATGCGCAACGCGGCCTCGTTGGATTCGGCCCCGGTGCTCAGCAGCAGGCAGCGCTCCAGTCCGGCCGGCGCATGGCGCGCGAGCCGCGCCGCCAGCTCGACCACCGGGCGCGACAGCATGCCGCTGAACAGGTGGTCGAGCGAATGGATCTGCTCGGTGACGACGGCCGCGATGTCCGGATGCGAGTGCCCGAGCACCGCGCTCATCTGGCCGGACGTGAAGTCGAGGATCGCGCGGCCGTCGGCGTCGTAGACGAAGCTGCCCTTGGCGCGCTCGATGATCAGCGGCTCGAAGCTGCCGCCGTAGCGCACCAGGTGCCGGCGGGCCTGTTGCCAGAACTGCGGGTCGTCGTTCCTGCTCATGTCGGTACCTCGTGATGGAGTTGTGGCACCTTACGCACCGGCACCCGCTTCGTGAAGCGAATAGTTTTGGAACGAGCCATCAGGAGAATTCATACCGTGGGCCAGTCACTCGACATCGACCTGCTGCGCAGCTTCGTCGCGATCGCCGAAACCGGCGTGCTCGGCCAGGCGGCCGCGCGCGTCGGGCGCACGCAGTCGGCGCTGAGCATGCAGATGCAGCGGCTGGAAGGCGTGGTCGAGCAGCCGCTGCTGTTCCGCACCGGCCGCGGCGTCACGCTCACCGCGGCCGGCGAGCGGCTGCTGGCGCATGCGCGGCAGCTGCTCGGGCTGCACGACGAGACGCTGGCCGAGCTGCGCGGCGAGCAGCTGTCGGGCGTGTTGCGCTTCGGCTGCCCGGACGACTACGCGGTGGTGTTCCTGCCGCACCTGCTGCGCGGCTTCGCGAGCCTGAACCCGCGCGTGCAGCTGGAGGTGGTGTGCGCGCCGACGCCGCGGCTGCGCGAGCTGCTCGCGCGGCATTCCATCGACCTGGCGCTGGTGTCGGTGACCGGCGCCCTGGAGGGCGGCGACGTGATCCGCCGCGAGCCGCTGGTGTGGGTCGGCCAGCGCGGCGGCAGCGCGGCCGCGCTCGACCCGCTGCCGCTCGCGCTCGGCGCGCCGGATGCGTTCGACCACCAGGCGCCGCGGCAGGCGCTCGAAGCGGCCGGCCGCGCGTACCGGCTGGCCTGCGCGAGCAGCAGCCTGGCGGGCCTGGTCGCGATGGCGCGCTCGGGGCAGGCGGTCACGGTGCTGACGCAGACCGCCGTGCCCGACGACCTGCAGGTGCTGCCGGCCGGTGCCGACCTGCCTTCGCTGCCGACGGTCGGCATCGCGCTGGCGTTCGACCGCGAGCAGCCGTCGGCCTTGGTGTCGGCCTTCGGCGCGCACGTGCGGCAGGCATTGCCGCAGGCCTGATGCCCGACGCGTCGGGCTGTTCGACGGGCCCGGTCAGCGGATCACGCCGCTTGCCGACGAAGCCGGCGGCGACGGCGGGATCGGCGTCGGCTTGACCAGCGCGGTGGCCTGCCAGGTGCCGGTGTCGTCGGCGGCCGGGCCGGCCAGCGTGCCCGCCAGGCTGCCGTCGGCGGCCAGCGTGCCGGTGCCGGTCAGCGCCGTGTCGCCGGCCGTCAGCTTCAGCGTCAGGCTGCCGTCGGCGGCTTGCGTGCCGGTCACGTCGTAGACCGTCTTGCGGCCATGCTGCTTGCCGCCATGGCTGCCCCACAGCCCGATGCTGCTCGCATCGCCGCCGGCCGCCACCACCTTCTCCTGGTAGCTGGTGACCAGCGCGGTGCTGTCGGTCTTGAACTGCTCGGTGCGGGTCTTCACCGCCTCGATGAAGGTCTTGATGGCGGCACGCTGGGCCTCGTTCAGGCGGTGGCCGGTGCCGGGCGTCGCGGCGGCGTCGAGCGCGGCCTTCAGCGTCGCCTGCAGCGCGTCGACGTCGGTCTTGTACGCCGTCTTCAGCGCTTCGAGCGCGGTCGCGAACTCGGCTTGCAGCGCGACCACCGCATCGCTCGGCGTGGCGGTCAGCTTGCCGGCGATCAGCTTGCCGGTGAGGGCGGTGGTGCCGTCGTCCTGTGCGACGCTCTGCAGCACCAGCGTGCCGTCGAGCGCCTGGCCGGCATCGGTGCCGGCAGCGATCTTGGCCGCGAAGGTGTACAGCGCGGCCTCGACATGGCTGCCGTTGAAGCGGCTGCCTTCACCGGTGGTGGTCTTCACCGACAGGCCGGCGGCCGACTCGCTGACGGTGACCGACGCGGCGTTCGCCGATCCGCTGTCGGCGTCCTTGTCGGCACCGCCGCAACCGAAGAGCAGGGCGGAGGCGACCGCCAGTGCGGTCCACTTGGCGGCGTGGATGGTTCCCGATGTCATGTTCGAACTCCTCTGTGTGCGCTGTGGGGGGCCGGACGCGGATCCGCTTCCGGGCAGCGCAATGTAGGAGCGAGGTCCCGCGTTGTCGCGGCTTCGTAAGCCGCATCGGCAGGCACTTACGAAATGCAGGGGAAGTCGGGCAAGCGCTTACGCGCCGCACCGAAATCACACGACTGTGTCGGCGATGAAACGTTGCGACCAGGACCTGGCCTTCTCGATCGCGCGGTCGATCACGTCGCTCGAGCGCTCGCAGGCCAGCGCGAACTGCTGCGCGAACCACAGCACCCAGTCGGTCGCGTCGCCGTTGCCGCGCTGCGCGGCGTTCAGCGCGTCGTAGTAGCCCTTGCGCGATTCGAGCAGCTGGCGCGACAGGCTGTACAGCCGCACCGGCATGCGGTGGTCCTGCGCGATCGCCATGTCGACGATGGCGCGGCCGACGCGGCCGTTGCCGTCTTCGAACGGGTGGATGGTCTCGAACCACAGGTGGGCCAGCGCGGCCCGCGCCAGCCCGTCGAGCGGCGGCAGGCGACCTGGCACCGGCGTGGTCTTCGCGAACCATGCGAGAAAGCGGTCCATCTCTTTCGCGACGCGGCGCGACGGCGGGGCGTCGTAGCTGACCACCTCGCGGCCGGGCAGGCCGGTGACGATCTGCATCGGCCCGGCGTGGTCGCGGTAGCGGCCGACGGCCACCGGGTGGCCGCCGCACGCTCCGCCGGCGAACAAGGCCGACTGCCAGCGCTGCAGGCGCTCGCCGTCGAGCGGCATGGCAAAGCCGTTCATCGCATCGTCGAGCACCTCGACCAGGCCGTCGACGCGGCGGTCGCGCGGGCCGCTCGCATCCAGCCCGAGCTGGCGCATCACCGCCGACTGCACCGCGGCGAGATCGAGGCGCTCGCCCTGGATCGCGGCGGTGGAGATCGCTTCGTCGGCCATCAGGTCGCACGCGACCTGCCCGTCGCGCTCGATGCCGATGGCCAGGGCCTTGGCTTCGACCACGCCCTGCAGGCGGCGGGCGCGCACCAGTGCCGGGCCCACCCGCTGGTGGTCGAAGCTCAGTGCGGGCCAGCGCGCTTGCTGCCAGAGGTAGGGGCGCCAGGGGGAAACCATGGTCGCGATTCTAGGGGGCCGGGCTCAAATCGGGCGCCGGCGAACGGCGCGCTGCGGTGCGTGGCACACGGCTTGCAATCCTGTCGGTCTTCTGCCAGAGAACTCCAATATGTCGTTGAGATCATGTTTGCGCGCGCTTCGCTGAACTCGCCGGGCTTGATGAATCCGCTGCTCGAACTGCAGCGCGTGTCGCGCAAGAGCCCGGAGCGCCACCAGTCGGCCCTGAAGGACAAGGCCCCATGACGGCCCTGCTCGAGGTGCGCCGGCTGCGCACCGTCTTCAAGACCGACGACGGCGAGTTCCCGGCGGTCGACGGCGTCAGCTTCGAGGTGCAGGCCGGCCGCACGCTCGCGATCGTCGGCGAATCGGGTTGCGGCAAGAGCGTGACCTCGCTGTCGGTGATGGGCCTGGTGCCATCGCCGCCCGGACGCATCGATGGCGGCTCGATCCGCTTCGAAGGCCGCGAGCTGGTCGGCGCGCCGGCGCAGCAGATGCAGGACCTGCGCGGCAACGGCATGGCGATGATCTTCCAGGAGCCGATGTCGTCGCTGAACCCGGTGTTCACGATCGGCGAGCAGATCGTCGAGGGCCTGCTGCGCCATCGCCGCATCGGCCGCGCCGAGGCGCACGCCGTGGCCCTCGCGATGCTGCGCAAGGTGCGGATCCCGGCGCCCGAGCAGCGCTTCCACGAGCACCCGCACCAGCTGTCGGGCGGCATGCGCCAGCGCGCGATGATCGCGATGGCGCTGGCCTGCGAGCCGCGGCTGTTGATCGCCGACGAGCCGACCACCGCGCTCGACGTGACGATCCAGGCACAGATCCTCGCGCTGATGCGCACGCTGCAGCAGGAAACCGGCACCGCCGTCATCCTGATCACGCACGACCTCGGCGTGGTGGCCGAGGTGGCCGACGAGGTGGTCGTGATGTATGCCGGGCGCATCGTCGAGCGCGCGCCGGTGCAGGCCTTGTTCGAGTCGCCGCAGCATCCGTACACGATCGGCCTGCTCGGCGCGGTGCCGCGGCTCGACGGCGAACGCACGCGGCTCGCGTCGATCGACGGCCAGGTGCCGAGCCCGCTGCGGCGGCCGCCGGGCTGCAGCTTCGCAGGCCGCTGCCCGTTCGTCGAGCCGCGCTGCCGCGACGCCGCGCCGGAGCTGGTCGAGCTGGCGCCGCGCCATGAAGCGGCCTGCTGGAGGGCGCCGCTGCCATGACCGACCGCTTGCTGGACGATCCCTTGTTGCGCGTCGAAGGCCTGGTCAAGCACTTCCCGGTGCGCCGCGGGCTGTTCGGCCGCGCGAGCGGCGCGGTGCGCGCGGTCGATGGCGTCGACCTGCGGATCGAGCGCGGCGAGACGCTGGGCGTGGTCGGCGAATCCGGCTGCGGCAAGTCGACGCTCGGCCGGCTGGTGCTGCGGCTGATCGAGCCGAGCGCCGGCCGCGTGCACTTCGACGGGCAGGACCTGGGCACGCTCGACGCCGCCGCACTGCGCGCCCGGAGGCGCGCGATGCAGATCATCTTCCAGGACCCGTTCTCGTCGCTGAACCCGCGGATGACCGTCGGCCAGGCGCTCGCCGAGCCGCTGATGCTGCACGGCCTGCACACCGGCCGGCACCGCGAGCGCGTCGCCGAGCTGCTGCACACCGTGGGCCTGGCGCCCGAGCACGCGCAGCGCTTCCCGCACGAGTTCTCCGGCGGGCAGCGCCAGCGCATCGGCATCGCGCGGGCGCTGGCGGTCGAGCCGCGGCTGATCGTCTGCGACGAGGCGGTGTCGGCGCTCGACGTGTCGGTGCAGGCCCAGGTGGTGAACCTGCTGCAGGACCTGCAGCGCCGCTTCGGCATCGCCTACCTCTTCATTGCGCACGACCTGGCCGTCGTCAAGCACATCGCGACGCGGGTCGCGGTGATGTACCTCGGACGCGTGGTCGAGCTGGCCGACAAGCGCGCGCTGTTCGCGGCGCCGCGCCACCCGTACACGCAGGCGCTGCTGTCGGCGATCCCGCGTCCTTTTCCAGTTCGGGAACCGGGCCTGCAGCGCGAGCGCATGCTGCTGGCCGGCGACGTGCCGAGTCCCGTCAACCCGCCGACCGGCTGCCATTTCCACACGCGCTGCGCGCATGCGCGCGAGCGCTGCGCGCAGCAGGCGCCGCGGCTGGAGCTGCACGACGGCCATGCGGTGGCCTGCCATTTCTGGCGCGAGCTGCCGGCGCCGCCGCCGTTGAAGCCGCCAACCGAGACCACGCCCGCCCGCATCCGCCTCGCGCGCCTGCAGGCGGCTTTCGAACCCAATCCCTGAGCTGTTCCCGGAGTTCACGATGACGCACCCGATGACCCGATGCCGATGGATCCCCGCGCTGCTGCTGGCGGCCCTGCCCGTGTTGACGCCAGCGCAGACGCTGCGCGTCGGCCTGGCCGAAGACCCCGACGTGCTCGACCCGTCGCTGTCGCGCAGCTTCGTCGGTCGCGTCGTGTTCAGCGCGCTGTGCGACAAGCTGTTCGACGTCGACGAAAAGCTCGCGATCCAGCCACAGCTCGCCAGCGCCTACGAATGGTCGGCCGACAGCAAGACGCTGACGCTGAAGCTGCGTCCCGGCGTGACCTTCCACGACGGCGAGAAGTTCGACGCGGCCGCCGTCAAGTTCAACATCGAGCGCCACAAGACGCTGCCCGGCTCGAACCGCCGCGGCGAGCTCGCGCCGGTGGCCACCGTCGACGTGGTGGACCCGCTGACGGTGCGGCTGAACCTGTCGGCGCCGTTCTCGCCGCTGCTCGCGCAGCTGGCCGACCGGGCCGGCATGATGGTCTCGCCGAAGGCGGCGCAGGCGGCCGGCGACAAGTTCGGCACGAAGCCGGTCTGCTCCGGGCCGTTCAGGTTCGTCGAGCGCGTCGCGCAGGACCGCATGGTG
Source organism: Rhizobacter sp. SG703 (assembly GCF_012275445.1). Classification (GTDB taxonomy): domain Bacteria; phylum Pseudomonadota; class Gammaproteobacteria; order Burkholderiales; family Burkholderiaceae_C; genus Rhizobacter. The sequence continues at coordinate 23,794 of NZ_JAAZQK010000014.1, forward strand.
TTCGAGCGCTATCCGCAGTACTGGAACAAGGACGCGATCCACTTCGACAAGATCGTCTACACGCCGATCCCCGATGCCACGGTGCGCCTGGCCAACCTCAAATCGGGCCAGCTCGATTTCATCGAGCGCGTGGCGTCCAGCGACATCGAGAAGCTGCAGTCCGACAAGAAGCTGAAGACCTCCCGCATCACCGAGATCGGCTACCAGGGCATCACGATCAACCTGGCCAAGAGCGACAAGGCGAAGCAGAACCCGCTGGGCCGCGACGCCCGCGTGCGCGAGGCCTTCGAGCTGTCGCTCGACCGGCAGGGCATCGCGCAGGTGGTGATGGACAACGAGGCGACGGTCGGCAACCAGTGGGTCGCCCCGGGCAACGCCTGGTACGCGAAGAACGTGCCGGTGCCCAAGCGCGACGTCGCGCGCGCCAAGGCCTTGCTGAAGGAAGCGGGCGTGCCGAACCCGAGCTTCACGCTGGTGACGCCGACCACGTCGGACGCGCAGCGCCTGGCGCTGGTGGTGCAGGCGATGACGCGCGAGGCCGGCTTCGACGTGAAGATCCAGGCCGCCGAGTTCGCGACCTCGCTGAACATGGCCGACAAGGGCGACTTCGAGGCGCTGGTGCTGGCCTGGAGCGGCCGCGCCGATCCAGACGGCAACCTGTACAGCTTCGATGCCTGCAAGCAGCCGCTGAACTACGCCGGGTATTGCGATGCCGAGACCGATGCGCTGCTGAACCAGTCGCGCGCGCTGCGGGACCCGGCCGAGCGCAGGAAGCTGTTCGAGCAGGTCGCCGCCCGCGTGCTGAAGGAGCGCCCGATCGTCTACCTGTACCACCGCAACTGGCTGTGGGCCTACAACGCGAAGCTCTCCGGCGTGCGCAACGTGCCCGACGGGCTGCTGCGCGTGACGGGCCTGAAACTGGCCCCGTGATCGACCGATGTTCGAGTACCTCGTCAAGCGTGTCGCGACGCTGCTGCCGACGCTGCTGTTCGTCTCGGTGCTGATCTTCGGCTTGCAGCAGCTGCTGCCCGGCGACCCGGCCAAGATCCTGGCCGGCGAAGACCAGGACCCGCAGGTGGTGGCCTACCTGCGCGCCAGGCTGCACCTGGACGAGCCGCTGCCGATCCGCTATGCGCGTTGGGTGGGCGGCGTGCTGCAGGGCGACCTCGGCGAATCGGTGCGCAACCAGCAGCCGGTGACCGGCCTGATCCTGCAGAAGCTGCCGGTGACGGTGGAGCTCGCGCTGCTGGCGATGGCGATCGCGCTGGCGATCGGCATCCCGTCGGGCATCGTCTCGGCGGTGGGGCGCGGCACCGCATGGGACTGGGCGGCCAACGCGTTCGCGCTGTGGGGCATCTCGACGCCGAACTTCTGGCTCGGCATCCTGATGATCCTGCTGTTCTCGGTGCAGCTCGGCTGGCTGCCGGCCTCGGGCTACGTGAGCCCGTTCGAGGACCTGGGTGCCAACCTGGCTGCGATGATCATGCCGGCCTTCGTGCTCGGCAACGCGATCGCCGCGGTGCTGATGCGGCACACGCGCAGCGCGATGCTGCAGGTGATGTCGGCCGACTACGTGCGCACCGCGCGCGCCAAGGGGCTGGGCGAGCGCACCGTGGTGCTGAAGCATGCGCTGCGCAATGCGCTGACGCCGATCATCACGCTGGGCGCGCTGGAGCTCGGCACGCTGCTGTCGGGCGCGGTGCTGACCGAGCAGGTGTTCACGATCCCCGGCTTCGGCAAGCTGGTGGTCGATGCGGTGTTCAACCGCGACTACGCGGTGGTGCAGGGCGTGGTGCTGGTCACCGCGTCGGCCTACATGCTGCTGAACCTGCTGGCCGACCTGGCCTACTTCGCGGTGAACCCGCGACTGAGGCGCTGACGATGGCCGCCGTGCTTCCTCTTCCTGTTGCGCCTCGTTCCGAGGCCGGTCCGTGGCGTCGTGCGTGGCGCCGGCTGAAGCGCCGTCGCGGCGCGCTGGTCGGCCTCGCGGTGGTGCTGCTCTTCATCGCGATGGCGCTGCTGGCGCCATGGCTCGGGCTGCAGGACCCGGTGGCCACCAGCTGGAGCGCGATCCGCAAGGCGCCGAGCGCCGGACACTGGTTCGGCACCGACGAGATCGGCCGCGACGTGCTGTCGCGCGTGGTGTGGGGCACGCGCGCGTCGCTGCTGGCCGGGCTGGTGTCGGTGTCGATCTCGCTGCTGCTGGGCGTGCCGATCGGGCTGGCGGCGGGCTTCCTCGGCGGGTTCGCCGATGCGCTGATCTCGCGCATCACCGACGCCTTCCTGGCCTGCCCGTTCCTGATCCTCGCGATCGCGCTGGCGGCCTTCCTCGGGCCGAGCCTCTCCAACGCAATGATCGCGATCGGCGTGTCGGCCACGCCGATCTTCGTGCGGCTCGCGCGGGCGCAGGTGCTGAACGTCAAGGTCGAGGACTACATCGAGGCGGCGCGCGCGGTCGGCAACCCGCCTCTGCGCATCGCGCTGCGGCACGTGCTGCCGAACATCACGCCCCCGGTGATCGTCCAGGCGACGCTGGCGATCGCGTCGGCGGTGATCGCCGAGGCGAGCCTGTCGTTCCTCGGGCTCGGCCAGCAGCCGCCGGCGCCGAGCTGGGGCAGCATGCTGAACACCGCGAAGAACTACGTCGACTCGGCACCATGGATGGCGATCTGGCCGGGCGTGTCGATCTTCCTGCTGGTGCTGTCTTTCAACCTGCTGGGCGACGGGCTGCGCGATGCGCTGGATCCGCGACAACGCTGAACAACTCCCGGATTGGCGTCCGGGCTACAGACCATGAACTTCGACTGGGCCAATCCTTATCCCACCATCCGCAGCCCGCTGATGGCCCGCAACGTCGTCGCGACCTCGCAGGCGCTGGCCTCGCAGGCCGGGCTGCGCATGCTGCTGAAGGGCGGCAACGCGGTCGATGCGGCGATTGCCGCCGCGGCGGCGCTGACCATCGTCGAGCCGGTGTCGAACGGCCTCGGCAGCGACAACTTCGCGATCCTGTGGGACGGCAAGGCGCTGCACGGGCTCAATTCATCGGGCGTGGCACCGGCCGCGTGGAACCCCGGCTACTTCCGCCGCAAGTACGGCGAAGCCAACGGCCACAAGCTGCCGATGCGCGGCTGGGATTCGGTGACCACGCCGGGCGCGGTGGCGGGCTGGGTGGCGCTGTCCGAGCGCTTCGGCAGGCTGCCGTTCGCCGACCTGCTGGAGCCGGCGATCGAACTGGCCGAGCGCGGCCACGGCGTGGGCCGCATCGTCGCCGACAAGTGGGGCCGCCAGGTGCCGGGCCTGAAGGACCAGCCCGGCTATGCCGAGGCCTTCATGCCGCGCGGTCGTGCCCCCGCACCGGGCGAGCGCTTCGTGTTCGCGACCGCCGGCGCGACGCTGCGGCAGATCGCGCTGACGAAGGGCGAGGCCTTCTACCGCGGCGAGATCGCCGAGAAGCTGGTCGTGCATGCGAAGGCGCATGGCGGCGCGATGGCGTTGTCGGACCTGGCGAACTTCCGGCCCGAATGGGTCACGCCGATCGCGAAGGACTTCGCCGGCCACACGCTGCACGAGATCCCGCCGAACGGTCAGGGCATCGCCGCGCTGATGGCGCTGGGCATGCTCGAGCGGCTGGACCTCGGGCGCCATGGCGTAGACAGCGTCGAATCGCAGCACCTGCAGATCGAGGCGATGAAGCTCGCGTTCGCCGACACCTACCGCTGGGTCGCCGACGAACGCTCGATGACCGAGGTGACAGCCGCCGACCTGCTGAGCGACGGCTACCTGAGCGAGCGCGCGAAGCGGATCGATCCGAAGCGCGCCGCCGACCCGGCGCACGGCACGCCACCGAAGGGCGGCACCATCTACCTGAGCGCCGCCGACGAGCGCGGCATGATGATCAGCTTCATCCAGTCGAACTACATGGGCTTCGGCAGCGGCATCGTGGTGCCGGGCACCGGCGTCAGCCTGCAGAACCGCGGCCACGGCTTCACGCTCGACGAATCGCACCCGAACGTGGTGGCGCCGGGCAAGCGGCCGTTCCACACCATCATCCCCGGCTTCCTGACGCGCGACGGCAAGCCGCAGATGAGCTTCGGCGTGATGGGCGGCAACATGCAGCCGCAAGGCCACCTGCAGACGCTCGTGCGCATGCTGGTGCACCGCCAGCAGCCGCAGGCGGCCTGCGATGCGCCGCGCTGGAAAGTGGGCAACGGGCTGGCGGTGGATTTCGAATCGACGATGGCGCCGGCGCTGGTCGACGGGCTGAAGGCGCTCGGCCACCGCTTCGAGCCGACGCCCGACACCTACATGGATTACGGCAGCGGGCAGTTCATCTGGAAGCTGAGCGACGACCTGGAGGACGGCTACGTCGCGGCGAGCGATTCGCGGCGCGACGGGCAGGCGGTGGGCTGCTGAACGGGATCAACCCCTCAGCCCCTCACCCCTTCAGCCACGCGATCAGCTCCTCGTCGATCAGCTGCGCATTCAGCTCCTCGTCCGACTGCCCGACGAACTGCCGCAGGTTGTGGATCGCCTTGAAGCCGGTGTTGCCGAACTGGTCGCCGATGCGCTCGAGGAACGGAAAGCTCGAACCCTGGTTCGAGATGCCGAGGAACAGGAAATAGACCTGGTCCTGGCGCTGCTCCGATTCGCGCAGCACGCGCAGCGTGCGCTCCTTGTCGGTGTTGTCGCCGTCGGTCGCGACGATCACCAGCGAGCGCTTCTTCGCCACCGGGATCACCTCGTCCTTCTGCCCCATCAGCCGGCCGAAGAAGCCGGCCTTCTTCTCGATCGGGCCGGCCCAGCCGAAGTGCTTCAGCATGCGCTCCAGCAGGTGCGAGTAGTCGGTGCCGCCGTTCCAGCCGGGCACCTTCGCGATGATGTTCTTCGCGACGTAGCCGTCATGGTTGCCCGCATCGACCGCGCCCACCTCGTGCACGCCGGCCGCGCCGGACGAGAAGGTGAAGACCTCGACCTTCTTGTCGGGGTCGAAGGCCAGGCCCCACGGCACCAGCCGCGTCAGCAGCCGGTCGGTGATGCCGGCGCGGTGCTCGTCCTCGAACGAGCCGGAGACGTCCAGCCCGAAGCCGACCTCCAGCGCCGGGGGCTTGGCGATGCCGGCCTTCTCCAGGCTCAGCACCAGGGTGCGGGCAGACTTCTCGAGGTTCAGGGTCAGGGCCATCAGAGCGCTCGCTTCAGGGTTTGCAGGATGTCGGTGAGTTTCTCGGCCGCCAGGAAACGCTGCGTCTCGCTCGGGCGCGAGGCCAGGCGGGCCAGTTGGGCGTGGACCGCGGGCAGCTTCAGCAGCACGCCGTCCTGCACCCAGGTCATCAGTTCTTGCAGGTGGCCGGCGTCCTGCTCCAGGTGCAGGCGGTGCTCGTGCAGCATCGCCTGCGATCCGGTCAGCGACGTGAGCCGCGCGAGCAGCAGGCTGCCCGCTTCCGGGCCGACCTGGTCCAGCAGGTACTCGGCGGCCAGCGCGCTGGCTTCGAGCCGCTGCGCGCAGGCCTGCACCGGCTGCTTCAGCTGGCCGAGCGCCTGCAGCTGACCGGACAGCGCGGCCTGCGACGCGCCGAGCAGCGATTCGAGCTGCACGACCTCGGCCTCGTGCCCGGCCCACACCGCGGCGGCCGGCCGGCGGAAGAAGCCGCCATCGAGCGCTTCCAGCACGTCCGTCAACAACTCCTGCAGCCGGCGCAGGTGCTGCGGCACGCTGCGCGTCGTGGCCTCTTGCGCCACCTGCAGGCGCTGGCGGATCAGCGCCGCAAGCTCTTCCTGCTCGGGCATGCCGAAGCGCAGCCAGCCGGCGGCGTCGAGGCTTTCCACGTGCACGCCGGCCAGCACGCCTTGCGTGCGCTGCAGCGCCGCGGCGTCGGCCTGCGGGAAGCGGCGTGCCAGTTCGGGCAGCGTCACCTCGACCGGCTTGCGTCGCACGCCGGGCAGCGCGGATGCGGTGAACGACGGGGCTGGCGCGACGACGACGGGCGGCGTCGACGGCATCGCGGTGGCCGGCAGCGTCGATCCCGGCAGCACCGTCGGCCTGGCGCCTGCCGCGGGCCCCGGCGCCGTCTCCGGCGTGGGCGGGCGGGCGCCGCCGATCACGGTGACCTTGATGCTCATGTGCTGCGCCGGCCGCGGACCCTCGCGCGGGCCATCAGGAGAAGTGGCCCAGCACCTGGTTGAAGTCGCTGTTGAAGCCGACTCCGACGCCGACGAAGGACGAGCCCGACGCCTCGACCATGATCGAGCCCATCTGCACGCCGACGAACTCGCCGAACTGGTCCGACAGGCTGACGTTCAGCAGCTCCTTGCCGAGCGCGTTCTCGACGATCACGCGCGCGTTCTTCACGCTGCGGAACGCGCGGCCGGAGCCTTGCGGATGGATCATCGCGACCAGCGGGATCTCGATGACGCCGGCCGCCGGCGGAGCCAGGCGGTCGGGCTGGATCGACACCCATTCGTCGTCGCCGGCGGCCAGGCCGTCGGTCGCGTCGGGGCTGTGCACCAGCGCGCCGCCATGCACCGAGAAGGTCTTGTCGGCATGCAGCGGCAGCGTGCCGGTGGCCTGGCCGCGGATGGTGCGCTGCACGTTGTAGGTCGACAGGATGTCGCCGAAGTCGGACACCTTGGCGCCGCTGCCGGTGTTCACCGCGACCAGCGCGTGCAGGTCGATGTCGGTGTCGCCGTCCCAGGCCAGCCGCACGCGGAAACGCTCGCCCTTGTCGAGCGACAGCGACAGCTTCGGGGCGGCATCGCCGGGCTTGGTCAGGTTCAGCTTGAGCGAAGGCGTGGACATGGCGGGGTGTCTCTCAGCGGGTGGAGGTGTAGGACTGGGCGGCGACGGTGGCGGCGGGGTTCAGGCCCTTGCCGAGGGTCAGCATGTCTTCGCGGGCCTGCGCCATCAGCGCGCGGGCTTCGTCGAACTTGCGCTGGTTGGTGTCGCGCGCGGCGTCGACCAGCGCGACCAGGCTCTGCGTGTCGGCCACCACCGATTGCAGTTGCTGCGCCTGCGCCAGGCGGTTGTCGCCCGGCGCGGTGGCGGCGGTCTCGACGACGTCCTTCATCAGCATGCCGCGCACCTTGTTCAGGTTGCTGTCGAGGTCGGCGCCCTGCTGGGCCAGGCGCTGCAGGTCCTGCACCATGCGCGCGCCGTGGATGGTCAGCAGCGTCATCTTGATGCTCGCGAAGCGCGAGGCCATCGTCGTCGCCAGTTCCTGCAGCGTCGCGACGCCGGCGTTCTGCAGCTGGCGGATCACCAGCTGGTCGGCCGGCAGCTTGGTCAGCGTGCCTTCGACGGCCAGCGCGCGCGATTCGAGCGACTGCAGCTTGTCGCGCACGTCGTGGCGGCGCTGCGGGTCGGCGGCCAGCTCGGGCTCCATCGCCGCAACCTCGGCACGCGCCTTCGCCAGCACGCTGTTCAGGAAGGCCGCGTCCTCGGCGAACGCGACGAAGCTCTTGCGGTACTCGGCCTTCACGGTGTCGAGGTGGCGCAGCTCTTCGTTCAGGCGCGTCATCTCGGCGCGCAGCTTGGTTTCCATGCCGCCGATCAGTTCGGACAGCGCCTTCGAGCGGCCCGACGCGACGCGCGCTGCTTCTTCATAGGCGCGATTGGCGGCCTGGCGCAGCGACTTCGGGTTGAAGAGGCCGAGAATGCGCGCCAGCAGCGACGGGCGCGCGTTCAGGATGCGGTTCGCCAGCTCGGGCAGGTTCTCATCCTGCACCTGCTGGTTCAGCGACGCGACCAGCGTGAACAGCTGCGGCGAGCTGCTCTTGTCGATGCGTGACAGGAACCCGTCGAGCGTGCGGTTCAGCGCCAGTTCGGGCTCGAGGCCGAGCGATGCGATGTCGTGCTGCGAGATGTCGCCGAACCGGAAGGCATCGACCCGGGCCAGCAGGCTGTCCTGCTGCTGCGGCGACAAGGCCAGCGGGAAGTTCTGCGGCAGGCTCAGCGTCGAGGACGACTGCGGTGTCGACGGCGAGGAGGGCGCCGTGGCCACGATGGCGTTGGGGTCGGTCATGGTGCGCATTCTCATACAACCGGCCCGGCGCGGGCCGCGTGCGGTGGGTCAGGGCCCTTTCGGGCGAGTCGCCGATCCGACGGCGCGTAGGCGCGTCCCTACGGTCGAAGCCACCGTTCTCCGATGGCCTCGATCTGCCGAGGTCGCACGATGCAAGCCTGTTCGTGACGTGCCTGAAAGGAGTTCCCATGCCGACGCCGCAGAAGACCCTCATCGACCTGGAGAAGAAGTTCTGGCAGTCGATGGTCAACCAGGACACCGACACCGCACTGGAGATGCTGAGCGAACCGTCGTTGATGGTCAGCGCGCAAGGTGCGATGAGTTTCGACCATGCGTCCTACCGCAAGATGGCGGAGCAGGGAAAGATGATCGTGACCTCGTTCGAGCTGAGCGACGTGGCGGTGGTGTTCCCGAACGACGCGACCGCGATCGTGACCTACCACGTCAAGCAGAGCGTCGCCCCGCGCGGCGAAAGCAAGGCCACGCAGCAGGAGATGAACGACAGCTCGACCTGGGTGAAGAACGGCAAGGGCTGGCAGTGCGTGATGCACACCGAGACGCCGGCCGAGGCCGCGCCGACGAAGCACTAGGCGACGCGGGGAAGCACCCCGGCTGCGCAGCCATCGCTGAAATTGGCTACGCTGTCGGGCCTTTTGCACGAGCCCCGTTCCATGAACCTGAACATCGTCGTCTATTCGAAATCGGCCTGCCCGCAATGCGACTCGGCCAAGATGCTGCTCACCTCCCGCTCCCTCCCTTACGAGGAGATCCGCATCGACGACGAGGCCGAGCGCCTGGCGTTCTTCGAGAGATGCGGCCCGTCGGTGCGGCAGATGCCGCAGGTCTTCATCAACGACCAGCGGGTCGGCGGGCTGGCGGGGCTGCAGGCGGCGCTGGCGCAGCTCGGGCGCTGAGCGTCATCGATCTTCCGCCGCTGCAATGAAAACCGCCGCCTCGAAGGGCGGCGGTCTGCTTGCGGTGCCGGGCCGGGAAGGCCCGGTGCAGGCGTTACAGCGATCCGAGGAAGGCCAGGACGGCGTCGCGGTCGGCCTTGCTCAGCGCCGCGAAGCGATCGCGGCTGGCCGCGCCTTCGCCACCGTGCCACATGATGGCTTCGGTCAGGTTGCGGGCGCGGCTGTCGTGCAGGTAGCCGACCTTGATGGTCTTGCCCGCCACCAGCTCGGTGTAGCCGATGCCCCACAGCGGCGAGGTGCGCCACATGTTGCCGGTGGCCAGGCCTTCGGTCAGGCCGTCGCCCAGGTCGGCGCCCATGTCATGCAACAGCATGTCGGTGTAGGGCTTGATCTTCTGGTCGCGCACTTCCTGGAACTCGCTGGTGGAGCCGGTCGTCATGGACTGCACGTGGCAGCTCTGGCACTTGAGCGTGTTGAACACCGTCTCGCCGGCGGCGATCTTGTTGACGTCCGGGTTCAGCGCGGCCAGCGGCGTCACACCCTTCGGGTAGCCGCTCGCCACGCTGCGTTGCGCCGGCACGGCCAGCAGGGCCACGTAGCGTTCCAGCAGCTTCAGGGCGTCTTCCGTCAGGCCGGTGTCGGTGCGGTTCGCAGTGGTGCACTTCGCCGGACCGAACAGGCAGTCGCGGTTCGGGTAGACCGGCGAGGTGACCGACATGTCGAGCAGCGCGGCCGCCGAAGCCTGGTGGCGCAGACTGACCTTCGAGGCCTTCCAGCCGTAGCGACCCAGGCGCACCTTGCCGGTTTCCGGGTCGTACGCGAAGTTCGCGACGCCCTTGACGCCGTCGGAATCCGGGGCGGACTTGGCACGCGCAATGATGTCGGCATCCGGGATCGCCTCGAGCAGCCCCATGCCGATCACCGGCTGCGCGCTGCGCACCGAGTACACCGCCGGCGTCGGGCCGTCGAAGGCCACCACCGGCTTGCTCAGTTCCACCGAGGTGCCGTCGGCCAGCTTCACCGTCTTCAGCTCGAAGCCGGACACGTGCACCGCCGTGCCCCAGTCGCGACGCACGCCGTCGGTCGACGCCTTGGCGTTCATCTGCGCGCCCAGGCCGTACATCGGGTGCGGCAGCTGCTGGCCGTTCGCATCGACGGCGGCCGTGCGCACCGCCATCGTGTCGATCTTCTGGTTGACGACGGTCGGGGCCAGGCTGCGGCCGTTGTTGACGTGGCAGCCGAAGCAGGTCGACTGGTTGAACATCGGCCCTTGCAGGCCCACCGCGGCCAGGTTGCGGTCGTTGCCGTTCTCGGTGTGGTCGCCGGTCTGCATGCTGGTGTGGAACCAGCGGCGGCCTTCCACGAAGCGCTGCATGTTCTGCATGCCGATGTTGTTGTGCGGCTGCTGGAACACGAAGTTCGAGTTGTCGGCGTAGTCGTACGAGACCGAACCGAGGCCGCCCTGCAAGGTCGCGGAAGGCAGCGGCGTGTTGTTCAGGCGCGGTTGCGCACCGTAGTACGGACGCAGGCCGGCACCGACCACGTAGCTCAGCTCGTTGGTGTAGTAGCGATGGCCGTCGCTGGTGCCCAGGCCCTTCATGATCTCGGTCGTCGAGAAGAACGACGGCGTGAACTCCACCACGTCACCCGCCTTCAACGAGCGCGCCGGGACGGTCTTGGTGGCCACCGGGGTGGCGGTCGTCGTCTTGTCGGTGGCCGGGTCGAAGGTCACCGCGTAGTCGTAGAACTGCGTGGCGCCGGGCACGTCGGCGCTGCGGACCAGCACGCCGTTGGCGTTGGTCGAGAGCGCGGAATGGCCGGGGAAGGTGTCGAACACCACGCTGCAGCCGTCGTTGGCGCCGATCACGCCGTTGTAGCCGCTGGTCGGGCTGGCGAGCGCGTTCTGCGGCGGCTTCGGCACCACCGGGCACGAGGCCTTGTTGACGAAGCCGTCGGTGTATTTCGTGTCGTCCAGCAGGTCGCCCGGGCTCATCCAGCCGAAGCCGGTGGTGTTGGGATTGTCGAATCCGCGGACGAAGGAGTGGCCGCCGCCGAACTGCGGCTGCTGGAAGTACTGGTTGACGATGATCTTCGGCTTGGTGACGCCGCTCACCTTGCTGTTGTCGATGAACTCGACACCCCAGGTGCGGAAGGCGAAGTAGTTGGCCACGAAGTTCAGGTGCGCGCCGGGCCCCTTGTCGACCGGGTTGCCGGCCGCATCGACGGTCTCGTTCGCGCCGAAGCCGGCTTCGTTCCAGTCCTCGCCGCGCTCGCGTGCGTGACGCGAGCGTCCGACGAAGCCGACGCGGGTCACCAGCGTGCCGTCGGGCAGCGTGAACTGGATGGTGTCGATCGGCGGCTGCTGGGCCGCCGGCGGGATCAGGTTGCTGCCGTCGGCCGGGTGCGGGATCACCGAGGCCGTGACCGCCGAGCCCAGCGTGTTGTCGCTGCCCGGCGACTTGAAGCTCGCCTCGATGATCGAGTAGCCGTAGCCGGTGGCGCGCTTGACGCCGCTGATGCGCACGTAGCGGACGTTGGCGTTCAGGTTGTAGAACTCTTCGGTGCCGCCCTTGCCGTCGGCGACGTAGCGCAGCTGGTACCAGGTCGCGCCATCGTCGGAGACGAGGATGGCGTACTCCTTCGCGTATGCGGCTTCCCACACCAGCTTCAGGTAGCCGAGCTGGGTCTTGGCGCCGAAGTCGAACTGGATCCAGTTGTCGTCGCTCTGCGAGCTTTCCCAGCGGCTGTCCTGCGTGGCCTTGCCGTCGATCGCCTTGTCGGCGGTGTTGCCGCCGTTGGCGCTCGAGGCGGTGGCCTTGGCCGGTGCGACGGCGACGCCGGGCTTGCTCATGTCGACGCCGGCCGGCAGTTGCTGCGCGGGCGTCGGCGCCGGCGCGGCGGGCGCGCCGCCGGACGGAATCGACGGGGGCGTCGGAGCCGGCGGGTTTTCCTGATTCGGCGGATTCGGATCGCTGGCCGGAGGCTGGGCGGGCGGCTCGGCCGGCGAATTCGGCGACGGCGCGCCGACCGGGCTCGAGCCCGAGGCTGAATCCGCATCCTTGCCGCCGCACCCGCTGAGGACGGCCGCTGCGAGGAAGAGGGAACTCAGTGCCACCAGCGCTGTGCGCGGCCGGCGCGGGTCCCTGGGAATCGTGTGCTTCATGCTGACAGGTCCTTTGATCGTCTGGGTCTGCTTGGAATCGGGCGCCGCGAGAATTTCAGCAATCCTCAGTACATGGCGCATACGAGAAGTGATGCGCAGGTTTGATGCCAGCCGCGGTGCTGCGGAACCGGTTCCTCCGTGCGGTCCTGCCGCACGCGAGGCGGCACGGCCCGTCCGCAAAAGAGGGTCGTTTTCACGCTCGAAACAACTCGATACAAGCCTGACCCATCGGGACCCGCGGCAACAGTTTGCGGCGGCCATCGCAGCACTGCAGCGCTTGCGGTGACAAGGATCGGGCGCTGCGGCTGCGATGAACCTCCACGAAACGACGATACGTTCCATTCGGCGTGCAACGGTATCGGTCAATCGTCCGATGCCGCGGGCGAGCGGCCGGCCGGACACTGCCGGGATCAACTTCCCGACGACCTCAAGCCATGATCACTCCGACCCATGTCCCGGCGAACGCCCGCTGGTTGAGAACGCTCTATGTCACGCGTGCCGCTTTTTCCATCGCCTGGGTGGTGCTCGCCTTCACGGTGGCGCGGACGTCGCCCGTCGTGGCGGGCGTGCTGCTGGTCGTGTACCCCGCGTGGGACGCGTTGGCGAACGCCGTCGATGCCCGGCAATCGGGCGGCATGTCGGCGAATCCGACGCAGATGATCAACGCGCTGGTCAGTGCCATCGCCACGATCGCGATGGCGGTGGCGGTGGGGCGCGGGATGCCGGCCGTGTTCGTCGTGTTCGGCGCCTGGGCGGTGCTCTCCGGCGTGCTGCAGCTCGGAACCGCCGTGCGGCGCTGGAAGCACTTCGGCGCGCAATGGGCGATGGCGCTCAGCGGCGCGCAGTCGGCGCTCGCCGGCATCTTCTTCGTGAAGCAGGCGAGCGAGCCCAACCCGATGCTGCAGAACCTCGCAGGGTATGCGGCGGTGGGGGCGCTCTACTTCCTGATCTCGGGGGCGGTGCTGCTGTACCGCGAGCGCACGAGCCGCTGATCGTCAGCTCGTCAGATCGTCAGCTCGCGCTCGACGTCCTGCGCCTTGCGCCGCGCCAGTGCCAGGTTCGATTTGCCCTTGTCGAGCACGAAGTACACGAACACGCCTTCCTTGCGCGAGACCGGGCGAAGGACGTGGTACTGCCTGCCGAGCGTGATCAGGATGTCGTCGATCACGTCGTTCAGGCCGAGCTGGCGCATGGTCTTCAGCTTCGCGCGCACGACCTCGGTGTTGCCGGCGGCAGCCACTTCGAGGTCGAGGCCGGCGCCGGCGCAGCCGAGCATCATGCCGCTCGCGGAGTCGACGACCGCGGCGCACATGGCGCCGTCGAGGTCAGCAGGTCGTCCAGGGATTGTCGAATGGTGGCCATGTCTTCGTCCGTCGTTGAGTGTCAGAGGGGGGAGGGTTTCGGGAGATTCAGCAAGCGGCCCAGCGTGCGCACCATGCACTGCCAGGCCAGCCAGTCGACGCCGCGGTGGCGGCCGTGCGCGACGAGCAACAGGTCGGGCTCGCTGCTGCACGGGAACACCGCCAGCACGCCGTTCGCGTGGTACATGACGGCCGCCGCCAGCGTGCCCAGCCCGGCAAAGTGCAGCTTCTGCCGGTCGTGCAGCCGCCAGTAGTCGACGGCCGCTTCCCAGACACGCTCGGAGCCCGGCGTGCCGGCGCTGGCATGCCACACCAGCCCGGTGGACGCGTCCACCAGGGCGCAGCCCAGGATGCCCGGCTGACCGGCCATGCGGCCCATCTCGGCGATCACGAGCGGCAGGTTCATGCGTCGTTCACCAGTCGCTCTGACCAGTGCCGCCAGGCGGGCCGGCGCCACGGCCATGCGGCCGCCGTGCGCGAGCTCGAAGCCGTCGGCGCTGGCGACCACGATGGCGCCGGCGCCGTCCAGGTCGACCAGGAGGGCCTGCACCGCGCGCAATGCCTGCGCGGCGGCATCGGCGGAAGAAACTTCGAAGATGGGGCATCGGTGGCGACGATGCGCCACATGAACTCGAAGCGCACCTGGCCGGGCGTGCCGAACAGGCGCACGCACTGGCCGTCGCCCAGATCGACCTGCCCGAAGTCCAGCCCGACGGTGGTGCGGGCCTTGTGCAGCCGGACGTCGGTGTTCTGCACCTCGGTGCTCACCGGTGGCGTGTCGCTCAGCGCCGCGATCGCGGTGGTCTTGCCGGCACCGGGCGTGCCGGTGAACACGATCTTGAAGTCCTTCATCGTCATGAGGCGAGGCCCAGGCGGCGGCGGATGCGCGTGATCAGGCCGGTGGACGCGGGGGCGCCGTGCGGCGGTACCGGCGAAGGCTCGGGCCACGATGCCGGCACTGCGGCGGACTCGAACACGCGGGCCGCCTGCACGTCGAGCAGGCCGAGCGCGATCAGCGTGGTGGCGAATTCATCGCACAGCGTCCGGTCCACGTTGCTCAGGTGCGCCAGCTCGTCCAGGTCCAGGTGCCTCGACGACAGGAAGCTGGCCAGGGTCCGGTGGTGGCGATGTGCCTGCAGCACGGCCGACGGCGGCCAGCGGCGCAAGCGGCAGCGCGCGCCCGGCAGCAAGGTCGGCAACAGCATCGGCGTGGCCTCGCCGAAGGGTTGCGCGATGGCGTAGGTGAGCACCGCCGGCGGCGCGGGCCGCCTGTCGAGCAGCCGGCTCTCCAACGCGCACAGCGCATCGACGAAGGCGTCGTACTGCAGCGGGCGGACCAGCGCGTTGCGACCGGCGGTCCGGTCCGGCTGCGGGTCCGTCACCGACAGGCTCGGCATCGACCCCGGCGTGCCGGTGGGCAGGCCGCGGCCGGACAGCAGCAGGTCGGCCTGGCCGTCGGACACCAGCACCCAGCGGCACTGGAAGCGGGCACTGCCGACGCGCAGGAAGGCCGCGATCCGCCCGAGGTCGTTCGCGGTGAGGTGCTGCGTCAGCAGCTTGAGCTCGCGCAGGGTGGTGGGGGGATTCATGGGGACTGCAACGAGAGGGATCGCTCGGCGCATCAGCGCAGGTGCCCGACACCCACCCCGGCCGACAGCACCGCCGGCACCTTGCGGGCCGGGTAGGGCCGCACGATGCTGCCCGGCGGGGCGGCCTTCGCGGCGGCCAGCACCGCGGCATCCGCGGTGAAGCCGTCGGCGGCCGGCGCCGGCGTCGCGATGTTGACGGCGCAGTTGCGGCCCAGCGCAGCGTTGCAGGCCGACGTGCCGGCGTCGGTCTGCGCGAGCAGGCCATGCACCGAGCCGGCGGCCGGGCCGTGCAGCACCGGCACCGGAACGTCCTCGAAGTAGTTGCCCTCGACCAGCACTCGGGTGCCGCCGCCCGCGGTGTCGATTGCATGCCAGGAGCCGTCCTGGAAGTGGTTGTTGACCACCTGCACCAGGGCGTCGCCCTCGATGCGCGGGCCGCGGCCGGAAAAGTCGTGCAGCCAGTTGTTCGCGAAGGTCAACCGGCCCGTGCCGTGGAACAGCAGGGGCCCGTCGTGCGTGTCGTCGCAGCGGGCCGGCCAGGCGCTGTGGCCGTCGAACTCGTTCCACGAGATGGTCACGTCCGCCGCCGCGCCGCCGTGATCTCCAGTGCCGGTCACGATGAACCGGCGCCCGACGCGGGCGAAGCGGTTGTGGTCGATCCACACGCCACTCGCATCGGCGATCGTCACGGCATCGCCGCCGAAAGCCAGTCCCTCGTCGATGTCGGTGATCGACAGGTTGCGGATGACGACGTTGCTGACGCCGTTCCGCAGCAGGAAGCCCTGGCCCTTCACCGCTGCATTGGCGCCGATGCCGAGCACCGTCTTGTTCGATCCGACGGTCATGCCGCGCGCGGCCGCCGCGTTGTACCGCACGTCGAAGAGCTGCTTGCCGTCGCAGCCCTCGGCCGCGGCCGGGCCCTCCGCGTAGTCGCCGAGGTCGATGGTGGTCGCGATCTCGATGGTGCGCGGCGTGGTGTCGGTGCACGCGCCGGCCGACGCGTTGCGGCACAGCTCGTACTTCAGCTGCGCCGGCGTGCCGACCCGCACCGTCGCGCCGCCGGCCCCGCCGGTGACACCGGCACCGGCGCCGACCGGCCCGCTCGCGGTCGCGCTGGCCGGCAGCGCCGCCTCGCCAACGTCGCCGCCGGCGACCGGCAGGCCGCCGCCGCAGCCCGTCAGGACCCACACCGCGGCCAGGCCGGCGGCGCGCTTCATCGGGGCCACTGTCGAGTGCGGTGAATGCTTCATCGGGACACCTCGGGGACTGCTGCTTCGGGACGAGCCGCGAATGTAGGGAGTCCCCGTCCGGTGCGCATGACCGCGAGCTGATCGACGCTTGACGGGTGCCTGACCGGTGCGGCCCGTGCCGCGGCGCCGTGACGTGGCTCACGCCGGGCCGCTCAGGGCGCCGGTATTCCGGGCCGCACGCTTCACGCGGTGGTGTTGCGCGCGGCCTCCTCGAAGCGCACCCGCACCGTCGTGCCGGCGCCGGGCCGGCTGTCGATCCCGAACGAGCCGCCCAGCAGGCGTGCACGTTCTTCCATGCCGAGCAGGCCGTGCCCGCTGCGCTCGCCGGCGGGGTCGAAACCGACGCCGTCATCGGTGATGGTCAGCACCCAGGCCTGCGCGTCGCGCTGCAGGCTCACGCTCACCTGGCTGGCCTGCGCATGGCGGCGCACGTTGGTGAGCGACTCCTGCGCGAGGCGAAAGAGCTGCGTCGCTGCATCCGGCGCCAGTCCGTCCGCCGCCGCATCGAGCTGCAGCCGGCACGGCGCACCGGTGGCGTGGGTGAACTCAGCGGCCAGCCACTCGAGCGCTGCGGCCAGGCCGCCGTCGAGCGCCGGTGGTCGCAGCTGCTTGACGAGGGCGCGCACGCCGCCGGCCAGGTGATCGATGCGATCGAGCAGCAGCTGGAAGTGCTCCTGCGCCGGCGGCCGCTCGCCACGCGCCCGCGCGCGCAGCACCGACGCCTCCATGCGCAGCGCCGCCAGCTGCTGGCCCATTTCGTCATGCAGTTCGCGTGCGATGCGCCTGCGCTCGTCTTCCAGCGCGTGCGTGTTGTGCTCGCCCAGCCGGCGCAGCGCCTGGCGCGACGTTTCGAGCTCGGCGGTGCGCTCGGCCACCGCGTGCTCGAGGCGCTCGCGGTCGCGGTGCTGGCGCCGGTTCGCGACCAGGTTCGACAGCCACCACAGCAGCGCCAGCGCCGCCGCGGCGGCCAGCTTCGCCGGTGCCGACCGCCACCACGGCGGCGCGATCACGAAGGCGATGCGCAGCGGCGGGCCGGCCTCGGCGATCGGCACGCGGGCTCCGGCGCGCACCTGGAGCAGGTGCGCGCCCGCCTCGGGCGACTCGATGGTCACCACGTTGCCGTCGATCGCACGCCATGCGGCGTCGTCGTCCAGCCGGTATTCGACGCGCAGCGTGCGGCCGCGGGCGATGCTGGGGGTGGCGAGCGCGAGTTCCAGGTGGCGATCATCCCAGGCGATCTGCGGCAGCGAGGCCGGCTGCGCCGTCTTCGCGCCGAAGCGCAGCGCGTCGGCACGCAGCGTCGGGGGCGCTTTCGCCTGCGCCGGGCGCAGCCGCGTGATCCCGGCGCTGCTGCCGATCCACGCCGTGCCGTCGGCTTCCAGCAGGACTGCATCCTCGTCGATGTCGTCCCACAGCAACCCGTTCGTGCGATCGATGTGCGACCAGCGGCCGCCGTCGTGGATGAAGACGCCATGGTCGGTGCCGAGCCAGATGCGCCCGTCGGGCGCGCAGCGCAGGAAGTAGACGGCCGGGTCGCCGAACAGCGTGAGGTCGAAGCGGCGCACCAGCCGGGCTGTGGCGTCGCCCTGCAGCGTGTAGACGGCCAGGCTGCGCGAGTCGATCACCCAGAACTCGGACGCGCCGGCGAAGCTCGCGTGCCCGTCGGCGTCGATCACCTGGCCGTGATCGTCGCGCATCGGCACCCAGGCGTTGTCGACCACGCGGAAGATGCGGCGCTCGCCGATGAACCAGTCGACCGCGGCGGGCCCGGTCCCGGCGACGACGACGCTGCCCACCCACTCGCCTTCCGGCAGGCCCTGCGCGACGGGTTGGCGGCGCAGTCCCGTCGCAGAGGCGACGATGCGGTCGACGCCATGGCGTCCTGCAAGGTAGACGGTGCCTTCCTTGCCCGGCATCGCCGCGGTCAGCGAGGGATCGTGGAACACCGCGTCGGCAGCGGAGGCACCGGCCTTGAGCCGCAGCACCTGCCCCGCCTCGACCCACCACAGCGCGCCGTCGGCATCGACGACGACCACGTTGGCCGCTCCCCTGGGACGCGACGAGGGCAAGGGTCGCACCCGGTCGCCGGTGCCGTCGAGCCAGGCGATGCCCTGCGCGGTGCCGGCCCACAAGCGCCCGCGGCCGTCGCGGGCGAAGCTGAAGACGGCGGGGGCCGGCAGCCCTTGCGCCGGCGTCCAGTGATCGGCCTGCAGGTAGCCGACCCAGTGGTGCAGGCCACGGCCCGAGGTGCCCAGCCACAGCGCGCCCTCGGCGTCGAACAGCAGCGAGCGGACCAGGGTCTCGGGCAGCCCCTCTTTCGGCGTCCATGATTGCCACCGCTGTCCGTCCCAGCGTGCAACGCCCGCATCGGTGGCCACCACGATGCGCCCCGCCGGGTCCTCGGCGAGGGCCGAGGTGGCCGGAAAGCGCCGCGCCGCCGGGGCCTCGACCGCGACGAAGCGGTGCTGCGCCGGCCGCAGTTGCGCGAGCAGGTCGCTGCTGCGCGCCCAGACGCTGCCGTCGCGGCCGAGCACCAGGCTGCCCCACATGCGGGCCGGCAGGCCGTCGGCCACGCCCCACGAACGCAGCGTTCCGTCGCGCCATTCGCACAGGCCCAGGCCACAGCCGAACCACAGGGCGCCGCGGCCTGCGCGCAGCGGCCCGGCATCGGCATCCATCGCCCCCGGCGGCACCGCGAAGGCCGGCAGCTTCACGCGCTGCACGACGGGTGCCCGGCCTGCCGGTGCCGTGGCGTCGATCGCCCACACCCGGCTGCTGCGGTCGATGGCGTAGACGATGCCGCGCTCGTCGACGTCGATGCGCTGCCCGCCTTCGACACCGATCAGCGCCCCGCTGGGCTGGGTGACCGCGGTCCAGGCCGGCCTGCCGTCGGTCTCGCGGCGCAGGAACAGGCCGAGGTCGGTCGCGATCCACAGCCGGCCGCCGCCATCGGCCCGCGCCGTCAGCAGCACCGCCCGTTCCGCGCCCGGCGGCAACGCCTCGCGCCGGATGCGAAAACCGTCGAAGCGGAACAGCCCGTTCTCGGTGCAGATCCACAGCGTGCCGTCGGTCGCCTGCGTCAGGCAACCGACCGCCATGTTGGTCAGCCCGGCCGATTGCTGGTAGCCCTCGAACACCGCATGCTGCGCGTGCGCGGCCGCGGCCAGGCCCACCAGCAGCAGCGCCGCGAGCGCCGCCTTGCCGCGCTCAATCCACCAGGCCGTGTCGCAGCGCATAGCGGACGAGGTCGCTCAGCGAATCCTGGCCGAGCTTCTCCATCAGCCGCGCCTTGTAGGTGCTGACGGTGTTGGGCGCGAGCTGCAACTGCGCGGCGATGTCGGTCGGCGATCGGCCCTTCACCAGCGCGATCAGCACCTGGCGTTCGCGCGTCGACAGCAGGGCCATCGGTTCTTCCTGCGCCTGCTCGGCGCGGATCAGTTCGGCGCTCAGCGACGGATCGACATAGCTGCGACCGGTGGCCACGCGGTGGATCGCGTCGATCAGTTGCTCGGGCGAGACGTCCTTCGTGAGGTAGCCGAGGGCGCCGGCTTTCAGCGCGCGCCGCGCGATGTGCGGATCGGCGTGCATCGTCAGCACCAGCACCGGCAGCCCGGGGTGCGCGGCGGCGACCCGCTCGATCAGGTCGACGCCGGTGCAGCCGGGCATCAGCAGGTCCAGCAGCAGCAGGTCGACGCCGCCAGCCTGGAGCCCGGCCAGCACCTCGGCGGCCGACGCGGCCTGGCCGGCCAGCGCCAGCCGGTCGTCGAGATCGAGCATCTTGCGCAGGCCTTCGCGCACCAGCGCGTGGTCGTCGGCGATGAGGACGCGGATCGGGCCCGCGGCGGGCGGCGTGGGGTTCATGGGCGCAACCGGAACGGTGCCGTGATGTAGTGATCAGTCTACATGACGACGCCATGACGTGTCCCATCCTTCGACGAGGAGCCCGCAAATCGGCCCGAAGCGTGACAACTTCCCCGTCGACTTGTTACCGCTGTGTTGTAGATTAATGTCTACAACGTTCGTTGCAACACTACACCGCGAGGCCCCATGTACAGCTTTTCGTCACCCCGCCACCCGTTCGACAACAACACGATGCCGGGCCTCGCGCCTGCGGGGTCGCGGGCCGACGAGCCTGCGACGGTGGCGGTGCCCGAGTGCGTGGCACCGCTGCGGTTCGGGCGCTGCGAGGTCCGTGTCGCCTCGCGCGAGGTGCTGGTCGACGGCCTGCCGCGGGCCTTGCAGCCGCGCCCGTTCGACCTGCTGGTGTACCTGATCGAGAGCCGCGACCGGGTGCGCACCACGGACGAACTGCTCGACCAGATCTGGCGCCACGAGATCGTCCAGCCCGGCTCGCTGGCCGCCGCGGTGATGCGCATCCGCCAGGCGGTGTGCGATGGCAGCCCCGGCATCGGCCAGGTCATCCGCACCTACCCGCGCGTCGGCTACCGCTTCGTCGCCGTGCTGGACGGCGACGGCCTGCGCTGACGTCGCGCTGGTGCCTTCATCGCGGCACCGGCAGGGGCGGGGCGTGCAGCTCCCATTGCTGCTGCGCTTCGACGAAGCGCGACAAGCCCACCTCGTCGACCTCGACGGGCCGCGTCAGCGGCGCGACGTCGTCGTCGCTGCGCAGCACCACCAGCATCAGGCGCGAACGCAGGATCGCGAGGCCCGGGCTGCCGTCGGGGATGCCGATGGCGCGCAGCTGGTCGAGCGCCCGTCGCAGCACACCGAGGGGCAACGCGTGCGCGGCGTCGACATCCTTGCGGCGCAGCGCGCGCTCCAGCACGCCCAGGTGGGTAAGCACGCGGCGCGCGCGGGGGTGCTGCGCCAGCAGCGAGCGCAGGTCGTCGCCGATGCGCTCCAGCGTCGACGGCGCGATGTCGTCGAGCCAGCCCGGCATCGCGGCGCGTGGCACGTCTGGTGCGCGCGGCGACTCGGGCGCCGGCCTGCGCACCTGCACCGCGGCACGCGGCGCGAGGCGGCTGCGCAGCAGCTGCAGCAGCAGGCGCCAGGTGCTGTCGCGCCGCCGCCGCGGCGGGCCGTCGGCAGACGCTTCAGCAAATGGCCCGAGCAGCACGCCGGCGCCGTCGAGCAGCGCCAGCAGCGAGTCGATCTCGGCGTCGGCCAGCCCTGCCTCGCGGCGCAGCCAGTGGCGGCTGACGGTGTGCACCGACATCGCGCTCAAGGCCTTGCGGAACCGGGTTCGGTCGAGCGACGGTGGCAGCGCAGGCAGGCTGCTGATGCGGTACGAGGACATGGCGAGGGCCTTGCGAGAGCGGGTGGAGCGTGCGAGGGATCGTAGGCAGCGCCCTCGGCGGCGTCTTGACGGGACCCTGATGGGGTTCTGACGGTCCCGGCACTTCCCCACGATCGCGGGCGGGGCCGCAAGCTGAAGGCAGGCGACACGTGCAGGTGTTCGGTCCCACACCCAGGCCGACTTCGCCCGCATGCGCGGGGTCAGGCCTCGACGTCCAGCACCATCATGAGGCCGCCGCCGCCCTGGTGTTCCACGTTGTTGTTGGTCGTGTGATGCGGGATGTGGCAATGCACGAGCCACTTGCCGGGTCGGCGGGCCTTCCAGATCACGTCGTAGCGCTGGCCCGGGCCGACATTCACCGTGTCGGCGTCGAAGCGGGCCGCGGGGGCCAGGTCGTACCCGTCGCGCGCCACCACGGTGAAAGGCCCCCCATGGACATGCATCGGGTGCACGAAGTTGTTGTGGGTGCCGATGAAGCGCAGCTTGATCGTCTCGCCGACCTTCATGCTGACGGTATCGGTCTCGGGATAGGCCTTGCCGTTGATGGTGAAGTAGTTCGGCAACCCGCCTTCCATCAGCATCGCCGGGAAGGTTCTTCCTTCGCGCTCGAGCCACTCCTGCAGCTGGATCACGTATTCCTTGTCGGCACGTTCCCCGGCGGCCGGGTTGCGGGGATCGATGATGAGCGCCCCGTACAGACCCAGCGCCTGTTGCCGATCGGCATGGTCGTGCGTGTGATAGAAAAACGTGCCCGCCTGCTCGGTCGTGAACTCGTAGGTGTAGTCCTGGCCCGGCTGGATCGGTTGCTGCGTGATGTTGGCCGGGCCGTCCATCGCGTTCGCCAGGATCAGGCCGTGCCAATGCACCGTGGTGGATTCAGGCAGGCGGTTCCCGACCCGGATGCGAACGCGGTCGCCTTCGGTGACGCGAAGGCGGGGGCCCGGAATCTGCCGGTTGAAGGCGTAGCCCTCGACCTGCACGTTCGGCAGGATGTTCCAGCGCACGACGCTGGCTTGCAGGTCGAACACCTTCACGCCGTTCTCGATGCGGGGTTGCAATTCGGTGTCGCCCCGTGCATCCGGCGCCGACGTGGATGCGACATTGCGCGGGTGCACGGCGGCCATGTCGCGCATGGCCTCTCCCGGGGTGTCCCAGCCCATGATCATTCCCGGCGGCATGATGGCCCCGCCGACGTCCCGTGCCGACAGGCGCATGTTGACGAAGAGCGACGGGACCGTCATGCCGCCCAGCAGCATCAGCGTGGTGGTCATCGTCACCGCCAGCAACTGCGGACGCGTCACGTCCGGACCCATGCCCGAGCCCATGCCTGCGTGCTGGTGCTTGTGCTTGTGCTTGTGCCCGGATGCACGTTCGGTCATCAGCCCATGCTTCAGGCGCCGGGCGACCATCCAGACGTTGACCGGATACGCCACCGCGAAACCGGCGATCACGCCCAGCGACATCGCGCCCCAGAACAGCAATTCCGTCGGTTCCATCGCCCGCATGTCGCGGCCCATCATCAACAGCGTCATGACCGGCGCCATGCCGGCCATCATCGCGTTCATGCTGATGAACTCGGGCGCGAACGACTTGCGGACGTTCTCCAGGTAGCTGCCGCCCATCATGTTCTTCATGAAGAGCGACTGGAAGATGAACAGGCCGAACGCGAAGCCGGCGGTGTATTCGACGATGAGGTCCAGCCACATCGGCAGGCCGAGAGAAGCCGTCACGACGGCGGCCAGGATGATGCCGGTGGCGTCACCGGCAACGCAGTGGATCGTCGAGCCGGCGCCTTGCTTCCACAGGGGCTTGATGAACGCCTCGTGCTCGCCCGGATGCGGCTCCTTGTCGGCCATCACATACAGCAGCAGCCCGATCGGCCCCATGTAGAGGGTGACCAGCACGAAGCCCCACTTCATGACCACGGGCTCCGGGTTGTGGCGGAACTGGTCCCACGCGACATACGCGGTCGACAAGCCTGCCAGCACGAACCACGCGACAAGAAAGTAGTCGACGGGCTGAATGATCATCGGACTCCCCTCGATTCCTGGAGGGGGGCACTTTCAGGCCGGCCCCGATGGGAAGGTCAAGGCGTGCGTCGATTCCTTCGAGGAGGGTGTGGTTTTCTCCGGCAGGGCGCTTCGCTTCGAGCCGCGTTCTGGAAGAAGGTCACGGCAAGGTGTAGGTCAGGATCAGTTCGGGCGGGCTTTGCGCCCCGTTCCAGTCGATGTAGTTGTTGGTGTTCGTGCCGTCCGTGGCCTTGAAGAACGACACGCGGTACTGCGTCCGCCCGTTGCCGCGCGTGAGGTTGATCGTGTTGGCCGGCACGCTGCCGTGCGACAGGACTTGGGTCGGACCCTGCGCCGGGTCGCTCATCTGTCCGACACCTGGCCGGTCGGCACCGCTGAAATCTTCCGGTGCCAGGCCCGACGCGCCACCGAACCAGCGGTTCGCCGCATCGATCGACAAGGGCGCGAATCCGGCGGCGAACGGGTTGGTGCCCGCCCCCGTGGCCGTCTGCGTCAACAGCAGCGTCGGCTGGCTCGGCCCCACCACGGCGTCGGCGGGCAGGGCCTGCTGCGTGTAGAACGACAGCACCGCCTTGGATTGGCAGTTCTTGCATCCGCCGGCGCCGCCATTGGTGTCGCCTGTGCGCACAGGCCAACCCGGCGTGGCCAGCGCGCCCGCGCCGGGCGTGGCGGGAGAGTCGCGCACGGTGCCGCTTTCCGTGTTCACGGCGTCGATGCCGGTGATGCTGGCCACTCGCACGTCATCGACGAATTGCGTGGCGTGCGCCTGACTCTGGACATCCATGCAGGCCTTGTTGTCGCCCCAGTAGTAGGCGAATGCCAGGTGCTGCACCGGACCGAGCGCGGTCGGCTGGCTGTGCTGCGCATCGATGCTCGTCATGAACTGCAGCGTGTTGGCGTTGTCGCCGTAGCCGCAGGGCGTCTGGTCGTCGGGCGGCGCGTACTTGTAGTTCACCGCGTACTGCGCCGCGCCGAAGGGCTTGTCGTTGTCCACGGCGAGCTTCATCAGCGAATAGAACACGCGCTCGTCGTTGCCGCCGGCGGGGAATTCGAGCTTGAAGAACCCGGTGTCGCCCTTCAGGAAATAGAAGGCTCCGGACACCACATCCACCCAGCTGCTCTTGCCTGCGGCATCGCGCGGGTACCAGGGGTCGAGGTCGCTCGTCGCCGCCGTGCGGTGGAAGACCCAGGCCTCCCAGCAGAAGATCAGGTTGTGCAGGTGGCGCTGGTTCACGTAGTAATCAGCGACCTGGTTCCACAGCGTGACGAAATCGGCCGGCAGCTTGCCGTCCGCGTAGTATTTTTCGCCGGTGTTCACTTCGGCGAACGGCCGGAAGACGACCGGTATGCCGGCGTCGCTCAGCGTCTGCAAGCCGTCGGCAATGGTGTCGATGTCGTCCCAGAAGCGGCCCGCGGGCGTATCGGGGGCGCGGTTGGACAGGAACAGCTTGGACAGCGCCTTGTCCTTCGGGCTGGACGAGCGGCCGGAGTTGCGGTCCCACGGATTGGGCGGCGTGGCCGTGATGCTGACGATCGGATGGTAGATCGCCGAGGCATCGAGCAGGCGGGCGTTGATCTGCGACACGTAGGCCTGCTCCAGCACATAGTGCGTGGCGTCGAGGTTGGCGTCGTACCGCGCACCGATCATGCGCGGGTAGGCGCGGCGCGGGGAGGCGCTGGCGATGCGGTAGGTGTTCATGTCGAACACCTGCGGTGCCGACGACAGGTCGCCCGGGCCGCCCATGTGCTGGCCCTCGATCATGTTCGACCGGCTTGCCAGCGTGCGCGTGCGGATGAAGTCGAAGACAGACTGCGTCTCGGCGCTGTGGGCCTTGTCGTAGAGCTCGGCGGAGGACCCATCGCCCGCGTGGGCGGCGGGCATCAGCGAGCCGAAAAGAACCAGGGCCGCCAAGGCGCGCCATGGAAAGAGACCTGACATGTCTGGAGCTCCCTTGTCTGAACCCCATCGCCGGGGGCGCTCAATGGTAGGAGGATGCCGTCCCGCAAGCGTGGTTCAGGTTAGGGGGCCGCGTGGCCGTCTCCAGACAAGCCTCGAGAACGCTGATGCTCGAAAATCCGCGATGGACGCTCACAGCGACTGGCAGCGAGGATCCATCTTTTGTCGACGCCAGTCAGGTCTGACTTGGCCTCTCCCGACGCCGTGAAAAGCCAAGCGCAATAGCCGTACTGGAACCATTGCAAGAACGACCGACGGCAGGCACCGCTGGAAAAAGCCCCGGGAATGTGAGCGCCGTACTTGGAAGAACGCCTGCGTTCTTCATTCGGGGCATCGCACCGCCGCGCCCGTGGTGTCGACGTGCACGACCCCTGTCAGCTCGTCGGCCTGGAGCGGCAGAAAGCGCGACTTCAGCGCGTCGTAGGTCGCATCGGCAACGAACACGCTGCCTCGCAGGTTTCGGTTGCGCTCCTGTATCCGGTGGCGGGCCAATTCCTCGGGGCACGACAACGCATACAGCCGCACATCGGCACCCAATTCGGCTGCGCCGGCGCGGGCGGCGTCGCGCCACGAGCGAGTCCAGAAACCGTAGTCGAGGATCACGTCGGCGCCGCAGCGCACGACCGCCCGCCACTGTTCGTTCGCGATGTCGAAGACTCGCGTCATGAAGTCGTCGAAACGCTCCGCCGGCGGGTCATCACCGTAAAGCCGCGTGAGCCATTCGTCGGGCGAGAAGCGCACGGCACGAATCTCGCGTTCGAGGCGGCGTGCGAAAGTGGTCTTGCCGACGCCGAGATAGCCGTGGATGAGGTGGACGATGGGCATGGGCAATGCTAGCGCGAGGGTCGAGAGGCCGCTGCCGAGGCTTGTTGGCGATCACGGAAGCAAGCTCGACAGCGCCTCACTCCACCGTCACGCTCTTCGCCAGGTTGCGCGGCTTGTCCACATCCGTCCCCCGCGCACACGCCGTGTGGTACGCCAGCAGCTGCAGCGGCACCACGTGAAGAATGGGCGACAGCGCGCCGTAGTGCTCCGGCATCCGGATCACGTGCAGCCCTTCGCTGCTTTCGATGCGCGTGTCCGCATCGGCGAACACGAACAGCTCGCCGCCGCGCGCGCGCACTTCCTGCAGGTTGCTCTTCAGCTTCTCGAGCAGCGCGTCGTTCGGCGCCACGGTGACCACCGGCATCTCCGCCGTCACCAGCGCGAGCGGCCCGTGCTTCAGCTCGCCGGCCGGGTAGGCCTCGGCATGGATGTAGCTGATCTCCTTCAGCTTCAGCGCGCCTTCCAGCGCGATCGGGTAGTGCAGCCCGCGGCCCAGGAACAGCGCGTTCTCCTTGCGTGCGAACTCTTCGCTCCACGCAATCACCTGCGGCTCCAGCGCCAGCACCGCCTGCACCGCCACCGGCAGGTGGCGAAGCGCCTTCAGGTGCTCCTGCTCCTGTGCATCGCTCAGGTGCCCGCGCACCTGCGCCAGCGCCAGCGTCAGCAGGAACAAGCCGACCAGCTGCGTGCTGAAGGCCTTCGTCGACGCCACGCCGATCTCGGCGCCGGCGCGCGTGATGTAGGCCAGCTCGCATTCGCGCACCATCGCGCTGGTTGCCACGTTGCACACCGTCAGCGTGTGCTTCATGCCCAGGCTGCGCGCGTGCTTCAGCGCGGCCAGCGTGTCGGCGGTCTCGCCGCTCTGCGTGATCGTCACGACCAGCGTGCGCGGGTTCGGCACGCTGTCGCGGTAGCGGTACTCGCTCGCGATCTCGACGCTGGTCGGGATCTTCGCGATGCTCTCCAGCCAGTACTTCGCGGTCGAGCCGCTGTAGTAGCTGGTGCCGCAGGCGAGGATCAGCACCTGGTCGACGTCCTTGAAGACCTTGTACGCGCCGTCGCCGAACAGCTCCGGCGTGATGCCTTCGACCGCGTCCAGCGTGTCGGCGATCGCGCGCGGCTGCTCGAAGATCTCCTTCTGCATGTAGTGCCGGTACGGGCCGAGCTCGGCCGCGCCGGTGTGCGCGTGCACCGTGCGCACCTCGCGCTGCACCACCTTGTAGGCGCCGTCGGCGGCGCGGCTGGTGATCCACAGCTTGCCGAGCTGCAGGTCGACCACGTCGCCCTCTTCGAGGTAGACGATCTGGTCGGTCACGCCGGCCAGTGCCATCGCGTCCGAGGCGAGGAAGTTCTCGCCGCTGTTCTTGCTGCCCGCTCTGTCGCCGATACCCAGCACGAGCGGCGAGCCTTCCCGCGCGCCGATCACGCGGTGCGGCTCGTCGCGGCAGAACACCGCGATCGCGAACGCGCCGCGCAGCTGCAGCGTCGCGCGCTGCACCGCGTCGAGCAGGTCGCCGTCGTACAGGTGGTCGACCAGGTGCGCGATGACCTCGGTGTCGGTCTGGCTGTCGAACACGTAGCCCTTGGCCTTCAGCTCGGCGCGCAATTCGTCGTGGTTCTCGATGATGCCGTTGTGCACCAGCGCGATCCGCCCGGCGGAGGCCGCCTTCGCGCCCGGGCCGGCCGAGAAATGCGGGTGCGCGTTGTGCACCACCGGCGCGCCGTGCGTCGCCCAGCGGGTGTGGGCGATGCCGGTGCCGGACTGCACTTCGTCGCTGCGCACGTTGGCTTCGAGTTCGGCCACGCGCGAGGTGCTGCGCGCCCGGCGCAGCTGGCCGTTCTGGTGGACGGCCACGCCGCAGGAGTCATACCCGCGGTACTCCAGGCGTTTCAGCCCTTCGATCAGGATCGGAACGATGTTGCGGGTGCTGACGGCGCCGACGATGCCACACATGGGAGTCTTTCTGGTGAAACGGGATGGGCGGATCGTAGGGAGGTTGGTGTGGCAAATGTTTGCTCAAAAAACGCATGAATGAAATAATCTGCCATTCACTGGAAAAGTGGAGCGAATATTTCAAATGACTGCGTGAAATGGCGGAATCGGACAAAAAACTGAGCCTCGACCCCACCGACTTGAGGGTGCTGGAGCTGCTGCAGAACGACGCGTCGCTGTCCAACCAGGACCTCGCGGCGGCCGCGCACACCTCGCCGGCCACCTGCCTGCGCCGCGTCAAGCGGCTGGTCGAGGCCGGCGTGATCGAGCGGCGCGTGGCGATCCTGTCGCCCGAGAAGCTCGGCGCCGGGCTCACGGTGCTGGCCGAGATCACGCTGGATCGCCAGGGCGCCGAGCACCTCGCCGCCTTCGAGGCGCGCGCGGTGGCCGAGCCGGCGGTGCAGCAGTGCTACCGCGTCTCGCCCGGACCGGACTTCATGCTGGTGATGCAGGCGCCCGACATGGCCGGCTACCACGCGCTGGTGCAGCGCCTCTTCACGCAGGATGCCAACGTGCGCAACGTGAAGGCCTTCTTCAACGTGCACCGCGCGAAGTTCGAGCCGCGCATCGCACTGCCGGTCATCGGCTGAGCGCGCGCGCCCAGTTCTGCGCCCAGCGGTCGAGCGGGCCCAGTTCGTCGAGCAGCCCGAGGCCGCGCGCAGTCAGCGCATAGCCGTCGGGCCGCAGCTCCAGCAGCTGCGCCTGGCGCAGTTCCTTCGCGCGGCTGTTCAGCAGCGTCGGCGACGCGCCGCCCATGCTCTGCTGCAGCGTGCGGAAGTTCTGCGGCCGCCCGTCGCGCAGCTCCCACAGCAGGCGCAGCGTGCCGCGCCGGCCCAGCAGGTCCAGCAAGGCCATGATCGGCCGCCCGCTGGCCGAGCCGCGCACGCGCGTGCCGGGCAGCGGGGCCTTCGGGCGGGAGGAGGGGGTCGTCGTCACGTCGGCGACTATGCCACGGCGGCTTCGGTGCCAAGATGTCTTTGCTACCAATTTTGTAGCAGACCAGGAGATCGCCATGGCACCGACCCTCCCCCGCATTCCGCCCGTCGCGCCGCCGTACGAACCGGAGCTCGACGCCTTGCTGCGCAAGATGACGCCGCCCGAAGCCGTCGACGTGCTGCAGCTGTTCCGCGTGTTCGCCCGCCACCCGCTGCTGGCCGAGCGGCTGCTGCCGTGGGGCGGCTTCATGCTCGGTCGCCACGCAACGCTGTCGCTGCGCGACCGCGAGGTGGTGATCGACCGCGTCTGTGCGCGCTGCGGCGCCGAGTACGAATGGGGCGTGCATGTCGCGGCGTTCGCGAAGGCGGCCGGCTTCACGCCGGCGCAGGTCGTGGCGATCGAGCGCGGACGCGCCGATGACGACGCGCTGACCGAACGCGATGCGCTGCTGGTGCGCCTGGTCGATTCGCTGCACGAGACGGCCGACGTCGACGACGACCTGTGGGCGCAGCTGGCCGCCGTCTGGAGCGAGCCGCAGCTGCTGGAGCTGCTGCTGCTCGCCGGCTGGTACCGGGCGATCTCGTACGTCTGCAATGCCGCACGCGTGCCGCTGGAGCGCTGGCAGGCGCGGTTTGGCGCGTAGCGGGACGAGCGCCGGGCGGACATTCAGCGCTTGATGATCGCGAGGCCCTTCAGGTAGTCCCCCTCGGGGAAGTTGATCGTCATCGGATGGTCCGGCGCGGCGCCGGTGCGCGCATAGACCAGCCCGTCGACCTGCGCATCGAGCCCCGCGCCGGCGACGATCTTGTGGAACAGGTCGGGGCTGATGCCGCCCGAGCACGAGAAGGTGAACAGCACGCCGCCCGGCTCCAGCAGCATCAGCGCGAGCCGGTTGATGTCCTTGTAGGCGCGCGCGGCGCGCTCGGCGTGCGACACGGTCGGCGCGAACTTCGGCGGGTCGAGCACGATCGCGTCGAAGCGCCGGCCTTGCTGCAGCATCGCGCGCAGCGTCTGGTTGACGTCGGCGTCCAGCGTCTCGTGCGCCGCATCGTCGAAGCCGTTGCGCAGCACGTGCGCACGCGCCCGCTCCAGCGCCGGGCCGGACGAATCGACGCTCGTCACCTGCGCTGCGCCGCCGGCGAACGCGGCGACGCTGAAGCCGCCGGTGTAGCTGTAGCAGTTCAGCACGCGCTGCAGCCCGAAGTGCCGCACGGTGTCGGCGAACAGCTTGCGGCTGTCGCGCTGGTCGAGGTAGTAGCCGGTCTTGTGGCCCTCGGCCACGTCGAGCGACAGCTGCCAGCCGTGCTCGCGGATCGTGATCTCGGTGCTGCCGTCGCCGCGCAGCCAGCCGGTCGCCGGTGGCAGGCCTTCGAGCTCGCGCGAGTTGGCATCGCTGCGCTCGTACAGCCGCGCGAGGCCGGTGGCCTTCAGCAGGTGGTCGGCGATCGTCGCCTTCCAGCGCTCGGCACCGGCCGACAGGAACTGCGCGCTCAGCGTGTCGCCGTAGCGGTCGACGATCAGCCCCGGCAGCCCGTCGGCCTCGCCGTGGACCAGCCGCACGCCGTCGCTCGCGATCGGCAGCCGTGCGCGGATCGCGATCGCCTGCTCGATGCGCCGCAGGAAGAACGCGCTGTCGATGCGCTCGGTTTCGACGAAGCTCCAGGCGCGCAGCCGGATCTGCGAATGCGGGCTGCAGGCGGCCCAGGCCAGGAACTTGCCGTCGTGCGATTGCACGCGCACCGTCTCGCCGAGGTCCGCCTTGCCGCCGGCGACGCTGCCCTCGAACACCCAGGGGTGGCGGCGCTGCAGCGAGCGCTCCTTGCCTTCACGCACTGTGATCGTCTTCATGCGGCGATTGTCGACGAGTTGATGGACCACCCCCGGGATGGGGGTGGCATCGACAGGCTAGGGATGTCGATGGCCGCGGGCGCCGCCTAACTTGGATCAGCGCGCCGATCGCGCACCGTTCCACCACCTGGCTGCCAAGGAGGCTCCGCCATGCCCACGCTCAAGAACCTGGCCGTGCTCGACTCGTTCATCCTCAAATGGTTTCGCGAATGCACGCCGAAGATCCTGGTCGTCACCGACGGGCTGAACTTCAGCGCCGTCGACGATTTCGGGCTGACCCGCTTCGTCGACGCGCTGCGCACCAGCACGGTCCACGCGATGACGCCGATCGTGCGCACCGCGCTGTACACGCCGGGCTCCGGCAGCGCGGCCTCGCTCGACGCCACGACCCAGCACATCAGCAACTTCCAGTTCACCGACGCATCGCACGGGCTGCTGAAGTCGCGCTACGACGTGGTGTTCCTGCTCGCGATCACCACCGAGGGCGGCCCCGGGCTCGCACAGGAACCGGGGGCGCAGGCGGCGATCGTGAACTTCATGCAGCAGGGCGGCGGGCTGTTCGCCACCGGCGACCACGAGGACCTGGGCGCCGCGATGTGCATGACGATCCCGCGCGTGCAGGGCATGCGCCGCTGGGCGGCGGCCGACACGCCGAGCGGCGGCGGCATCGACCGGCTGACCACCACCGGGCCGGGCGCCAACGACGTGTTCGAGTTCGCCGACCAGTCCGATGCGCTGCCGCAGCGGCTGTACGTCAACTTCCGCACCAGCTTCGGCGTCGGCGTCGCGCACCCGGTGCTGCAGGTGCCGGGCGCGGCCCCGGCGCGCGCGATCGAGGTGTTCCCCGACCACCCGCACGAAGGCGAGTGCCGCGTGCCGGCGCTGCTCACCGGCAAGCTGCCCGACGGCGTCACCGACGAATGGCCGCTCGCCACCGGCAGCACGCAGCGCGTCGTGCCGGAGGCGATCGCGCTGACGGTGTCCGAGGGCAATGCGTTCCCCGGCAAGGCCGCGGTCGCGCCGCGCTCGTTCATCCCGGTCTGCGCCTACGACGGGCAGCAGGCCGAGGTCGGGCGCGTCGTCACCGATTCGACCTGGCACCACTTCGTCAACGTCAACCTGGTCGGGCTGGCCGGCCGCAACCTCAGCGACGTGCACCAGTACTACCGCAACCTCGCGACCTGGCTGATGCCGAAGCACGTGCGGCACTGCTGGCGCTACCCGGTGCTGATCCGCGAGCTGGTGCGCTACCCGCTGTTCGAGGAGATCCGCCTGGAGCCGGTCGAGAAGTTCGACGGCCCGGCGCTGCATGCGCTGGGCGAGAAGGTCGAAGACGCGCTGCAGCGGCGTTTCACGCGCGGCGAGGTGGCGGCGATGGTCGACGATGCGCTCGACGAGATGCTGGATGCGCGCACGCGCCAGCTGCTCGACGGCTTCCACGGCCGCTACGGCGAGGTGTCGTCGCGCGACACCGGCCTGGCCGCGCTCGGCGCGCTGACGCTCGCGAGCGGCAACACCGCGTTGCAGCTGCAGGAAAAAGGCGACGACGTGAAGGACGCGATCGGGCTGTTCGACGAGGCCGCGGCGAAGGCGCTGCGGCTGGGCATCCAGCGCTACCTGGGCGATGCGCGCGAAGGGCTGCGCCGGCTCGACGAGGTGATCGGCGCGGTGCTCCGTTGATCAGGGCTTGCGCTTGGCGCGCGGGTGCGCCGCGTCGTACACCTTTGCCAGGTGCTGGAAGTCGAGCTTGGTGTAGACCTGCGTCGTCGAGATGTTGGCGTGGCCGAGCAGTTCCTGCACCGCGCGCAGGTCGCCACTGGACTGCAGCAGGTGCGACGCGAACGAATGCCGCAGCATGTGCGGGTGCACATGCGTCGGCAGCCCGGCCTGCAGCGCGCGCCGCTTCAGGCGCGAACGCACCTGGCTGTCGGTGAGCCGCGTGCCGCGCCGGCTGACGAACAGCGCCGGCTCGCCCGGATCGGCCAGCGTGCCGCGCAGCGCCAGCCATTGCCCGAGCGCCTGCAGCGCCGGTCCGCCGACCGGCACGCTGCGGCGCTTGCGGCCCTTGCCGAGCACCTGCGCCTCGGCCTCGGCGGCATCGATCCAGCCGGCCGCTTCGCCGCTGGCCCGCACATCCAGCCCCACCAGCTCGCCGACGCGCAGCCCGCAGCCGTACAGCAGCTCGACGATGCACTGGTCGCGGGCAGCGAGTGCCGGGTCGGTGTCGTCGTCCCCGCGCGGCTCGGCCAGCGCCACCGCCTGGTCGACCGGCAGCGCCTTCGGCAATGGTTTCGCGGCCTTCGGCGCACGCACGCCGTCGACCGGGTTCAGCGCCACCACGCCTTCGCGGCCGAGCCAGCGGAAGAAGCCGCGCCAGGCCGACAGCACCAGCGCAATGCTGCGCGAGCCGAGACCCTGCGAATGCAGCTGCGCCGCCCAGCGCCGCACGTGGTGCACCTGCGTCGCGCGCAGCGCCACCGGTTGCGCCTGCGCAAAGGCCTGCAAGCGCGCGAACGCATCGCGGTACAACACCAGGCTGCGCGGCGCGAGCCGGCGCTCGGACTCGAGGTGGACGAGGTGACGCTGCAGGTCCGCGTCGAGGGCGGCGGACGGTGCGGCCATCGCAGCGGCCTTCAGGCGACCGGCAGCAGCCGCGACAGCCCGGCGCTGGCGATGTCGCCGATGCGCGACAGGAACTCGGTGCCCATGTCGGCGCTGTAGCGCGTCGGGTCCGGCGAGGCCAGCACCAGCATGCCGAACGCCGGGTCGTCCTGGCGCACGCGCAGCGGGATCAGCGCGAGCGACATCACGGTCGCCACGTCGGCCAGCCACTGGGCGGCCTCGAAGCCGGAATTGACGCCGCAGTACGGCTGCGTGAGGCTGGCCGCGAAGCTGCGCGCGTCTTCGCTGACCGACTTCGCGAACGGCAGCACGTTGAACACCTCGGCCGCGCCCCAGATGCGGATCGCCGCCTGCGGGATCATGAACTGGTGCTTCAGCTCGGCCACCAGCACGTCGGGCAGGTCGCCCGGGTTGTGCGTCAGCATGATCGCGCGCGTCCAGCGGTGCAGCTTGTCGGCGATCGAGACGTTCTCGGTGCCGTGGCGGATCATCTCGATGATGCGCAGCTCGAGGCCCTTGTGCTTCTCGCGCAGCATTTCCATCTGCCGCTCCTGCAGCGACACCGCGCGCTGCCCGTGCGGGCTGGTCAGCTGGATCGCCGCCAGCAGTTCGGCATGGCGCTCGAAGAAACCGGGCGTGTTGGCCAGGTAGTTGGCGATGTCCTGCTCGGTGATGCCTTGGATGCTCACGGGGGGCCCTTCTACTTCTTTACAGATGGATCACGCCGTCGAAGACGGTCGTGGCGGGGCCGGTCATCAGCACGGGCTCGTGGAGCCTGCCTGCCGCGCCTCGCCATTCGATGGTGAGCCGGCCGCCGCGCGCATCGACGTCGACGCGCTCGTCGAGCAGGCCCATGCGGATGCCCGCGACCACCGCGGCGCAGGCGCCGGTGCCGCAGGCGAGCGTCTCGCCGGCATCGCGCTCGTGCACCCGCAGCCGGATGTGCGTGCGCGACAGCACCTGCATGAAGCCGGCATTCACCTTGCGCGGGAAGCGCGCGTGCTGCTCGATCAGCGGGCCCTGCGTCGCGACCGGCGCGGCGTCGACATCGGCCACCACCTGCACCGCATGCGGGTTGCCCATCGACAGCGCCGCCACCTCGACCGTCTCGGTGCCGACCGGCAGCGGCCACACCGCGAAGCCGTTGAGCTCGCGCGGCGCCAGGCCGCTGGCGTCGAAGGGCAGCGCGGGCAGGTCGAACACCGGGGCGCCCATGTCGACAGTGACGCGGCCGTCGTGCTGCAGCCGCAGCTCGAGCACCTGCCGGATCGTCTCGACGCGGATCGTCGTCTTGTCGCTCAGTTTCTTGTCGTGCACGAAGCGCACGAAACATCGCGCACCGTTGCCGCACTGTTCGACTTCGTCACCGGTGGCGCCGTTGAAGATGCGGTAGCGGAAGTCGATGCCGGGCGTGTCGCTGGCCTCGACCACCAGGATCTGGTCGGCGCCGACGCCGAAGCGCCGGTCGCCCAGCGCGCGCAGCTGCGCGGCATCCAGCGCCAGCGGCGCGGTGGTGGCATCGAGCACGACGAAGTCGTTGCCGGCCCCCTGCATCTTCGTGAACTGCACTCTCATGGGCGGGGATTATCGCTGCCGCGCCGTGACAGCAGTCCGGGCAGGGGCGGGGTTCCCTCGCGGCCATCTGCATCGCAGATCCCGGTTTCTGGAAAACATCTGGCCGCCTGCAAAAGGCCTGCACAAAGCCTGCACAGCATGCCGGACCATGCCGCGCGCGAATCGTCGCGCCGGCCTTTCCCCTGGGAGAAACGATGGACATGAACCCCCTCTTCGCAGTCAGTGCCGCAGCCGACGATGCCGGCACCTGTCGCCGGCCGCTGACGCGCGCGCCCGCCGTGCGGCTGAAACCCGCGCGGCGACGACCGCCGCGCGCCTGCACCTGCACCTGCGGCCGTGCCTGGGCGCATCCGTCGCGGGCCGACAAGCGCTGGCGCCTCGGCGGCGCGCCCTGCTTGATCCTTCGCCGGGAGCGCGTGCCATGCTGACCTTCCTGAAACGACTTCGCTGCCGCTTCGACGACCCGCAACCGCAGCGCGTGCAGGCCCCTGCCGAGACCGTGCACCCGCCAAGCCCGGCCGAGCCGGCCGTGCAGCCGGACGGCGTGACGGTCGTCGACTGGCTGCGCCTCGTGCTCGGCCACCTGCGCACCGAGGAGCGCCATCGGCTGCAGCAGCGCGTGCTGAACAACCTGCGCTTCGGCGACACCCTGCCGAAGGCGATGGTCCACGCGATGCTGAACGAAGGCGGCCAGCAGGACGGGCAATGGGCGCTGCTGCTGCTGGGCGTCGATGCGGTCGACGACGTCGAGCGGCAAGGACGGGAACTGGCGCGGTCGGCCGCCATTGCGGCGATCTACGGCTGGGACTGGAACGAGGGCCGCGGGCGCAGCACGCGTGCCGCGCTGTTCGCGCTGCACGCCTGGCTGCTCGGCTTCGGCTACTCGCTGCTGCAGATGGACACCGGCCGCCAGGAGCATTGCATGCTGATGACGAACACGGCCGACGCCGAGGCCGCGATCCGGCTCGGTTCCGCGCTCGGGTTGCGGCTGACGATGCCGCGCAGCGACTGACGGCGTGCCGGCGGGCGGGCCCCGGCGCGGCTGTCGCTCAGTACAGCGACGGTTCGCCCGCCGGCCGGGTCTTGAAGCGCTTGTGGACCCACAGGTACTGCGCCGGGTTCTTGCGGATCTCGTCCTCGATCCAGCGGTTCATCGCCGCGGTGTCGGAGACGGGGTCCTCGCTCGGGAAGTGCGTGAACGGTTCGCCGAAGCGCACCCGGTAGCCCTGGCCGCCGGGCAGCATCTCGGCGATCACCGGCTGCACCACCATGCCGAGCGCGCGCGCCATGCGCGACGGCGCCAGCAGCGTCGCGGCCGGCACGCCGAAGAACGGCACGAACGCGGCATCGCGGGCGCCGAAATCCATGTCGGGCAGGTTGAAGAAGGCGTGTCCCTTGCGGATCGCGCGAATCAGCGGCAGCGCCTTGTCGCTGCGCGGAAAGATCTCGGCATGGTCGCCGAAGCGCATGCGGCCCTTGCGGATCGCCGCATCCATCACCGGGTTGCTCTGCTGCTGGTACATCGAACAGGCCGGGTGCTGCTGGAACAGCAGCGTGGCCACGCCCGCCACGTCCAGCCCCATGAAGTGCGGCACCAGCCACATCACCGGCCGCGGGCTGTGCTCGGCGAGCTTGACGTCGCCCTCGACGTGGATGATCCGCTTCAGCTGCTCCATCGGTGCGTACCAGAGCAGGCTGCGCTCGAGGATGCTGCGCCCGAGCCAGCGGAAGTGCTCGCGGGCCAGCGCAAGCCGCTGCGCCGGGCTCCAGTCGGGGTAGCACAGCTCGAGGTTGCGCAGCGCGACGCGCCGCCGCGAGCGCGCGAGCGCGAACAGCAGCCGCCCGAGGCCGCGCCCCAGCGCGGCGAGCACCGGCAGCGGCAGCCAGTGCAGCAGCCACATCGTTCCCAGCAGGAGTCGGGTTCCCATCGTCAGTTCTTCTGAGCGGCATCCGCCGGATGTTCGCGCGGCACCTTGTATCGGTTGTAGCCCCACAGGTACTGGCCGGGGCACTGCAGTATCAGCTGTTCCATCGCCCGGTTGACGGCGGTGGCGGCCTCGGTCGGGTCGTCGGGCAGCGTGCCGGGGAATTCGAAGAAGCGCTGCAGGTAGCCGGCACCGGCCGGCAGGCGCTCGCCCCAGGTCAGCAGCAGCACGGCGCCGGTCTGCTGCGCGAGCCGCGCGGCCAGCGTCATCGTGTAGGCCGGCCTGCCGAAGAAGGGTGCCCACACGCCCATGCCGTCGGGCGGCACCTGGTCGGGCAGCAGGCCGACGATCTCGCCGCGGCGCAGCGCCCGGATCATCTGGCGCACACCCGACAAGGTGGCCGGCACCGCCTGCAGGTGCGGGCGATCGCGCGCGGTCTCTTCGAGGTGGCGCAGCCAGGCCTGGCGCGCCGGGCGGTACAGCACGGTGATCGGCTGCCGCGCGCCCCAGCGCTCGGCGATGGCCTGGGCGGTGATCTCGAAGCACCCCATGTGCGGCGTCAGCAGCAGCACGCCGCGGCCGGATTCGAGCGCCTGTGCCAGCAGCGGCTCGCCCTCGAAGCGCATCAGGCCGAGCACCGACCGGTCGACCGGTCGCAGCCACAGCTTGGGCAGTTCCAT
Source organism: Rhizobacter sp. SG703 (assembly GCF_012275445.1). GTDB lineage: Bacteria > Pseudomonadota > Gammaproteobacteria > Burkholderiales > Burkholderiaceae_C > Rhizobacter. The sequence continues at coordinate 61,734 of NZ_JAAZQK010000014.1, forward strand.
CACCATGCGGCCGGCCGATGCGATCGCCGGCCGCCACGCGGGCGGGGCGAGCCCCGCCTGCGCGGCGTTTTCGACCATGCGGCGCCGATAGCCGCTTGAGAGCCCGTAGCCCAGCCAGCCGAGCACGCTGCCCAGGTGATGCAAAAAGCCCAGCGAAAGCCCGGCAAACCAGCGCAGTAGGGTTGACATCTGTTCCTATAATCCCGCTATCGCCGAGTTATGAACTACTTGCGGGGCGATTCAAAAATTTCCGCTAAAGCGTTCGCCGCTCGATGAAATTCAAGTCCGGCAACGCGTTCCGCAACCTTGCTGGAGTTTAAGAGTGTCGAACGACTTCCTTTTCACATCCGAATCCGTCTCCGAAGGTCACCCCGACAAGGTGGCTGACCAGATCTCCGACGCCATCCTCGATGCGATCTTCAAGCAGGACCCCCGTTCGCGCGTGGCCGCCGAGACGCTGACGAACACCGGGTTGGTCGTGCTGGCCGGCGAGATCACCACCAACGCGCACGTCGACTACATCCAGGTCGCGCGCGACACCATCAAGCGCATCGGCTACGACAACACCGAGTACGGCATCGACTACAAGGGCTGCGCAGTGATGGTCTGCTACGACAAGCAGTCCAACGACATCGCCCAGGGCGTCGACCAGGCGAGCGACGACCACCTGAACACCGGTGCCGGCGACCAGGGCCTGATGTTCGGCTACGCGTGCGACGAGACGCCGGAGCTGATGCCCGCGCCCATCTATTACGCGCACCGCCTGGTCGAGCGCCAGGCCCAGCTGCGCAAGGACGGCCGCCTGCCGTTCCTGCGCCCCGACGCGAAGAGCCAGGTGACGATGCGCTACGTCGACGGCAAGCCGCACAGCATCGACACCGTCGTGCTGTCGACGCAGCACAGCCCCGACCAGAGCGAGACGCCGAAGAAGATGAAGGCCTCGTTCAACGAAGCCATCATCGAGGAGATCATCAAGCCGGTGCTGCCGAAGGAATGGCTGAAGGACACCAAGTACCTGATCAACCCGACCGGCCGCTTCGTCATCGGCGGCCCGCAGGGCGACTGCGGCCTGACCGGCCGCAAGATCATCGTCGACACCTACGGCGGTGCCTGCCCGCACGGCGGCGGCGCGTTCTCGGGCAAGGACCCGAGCAAGGTCGACCGCTCGGCCGCCTATGCGGCGCGCTACGTCGCGAAGAACGTGGTCGCGGCCGGCCTGGCGCGGCAGTGCCAGATCCAGGTGGCGTACGCGATCGGCGTGGCCCGTCCGATGAACGTGACGGTCTACACCGAAGGCACCGGCGTGATCTCCGACGACAAGATCGCCGCGCTGGTCAACGAGCACTTCGACCTGCGCCCGAAGGGCATCATCCAGATGCTCGACCTGCTGCGCCCGATCTACGAGAAGACGGCGGCTTACGGTCACTTCGGCCGTGAAGAGCCGGAGTTCAGCTGGGAAAAGACGGACAAGGCGGCGGCGCTGCGCGCAGCAGCCGGGTTGTAGGACCCGCGCGGCGGCGCGCCGCTTGCGTGCAGTAAGTCACCGCGGCCGCAACGGCATCCGGTGGGCGGCGGGCCGGCGCTACAAAGCGGGGGCCGTCCGTCGATAAACCGGGCGAAGGCATCCCGATGGATGCCGATGGCCCCGTCATGTCCAGCCTGCCCGCAGCACACCAGTCGCCCCTCACCATCCTCGTCGTCGACGACCAGCCCGCCGTGCGCGTGGCGCTCGTCGCGCAGCTCGATGCGCTGGGCCACCGCGTGCTCGAGGCCGGCGACGCGACCTGGGCGCTGGACCAGTTCCAGCGCCACAAGCCCGACCTGGTGCTGCTCGACGTGGTGATGCCCGGCCATGACGGCTACTGGCTGGCGCGCCAGATGCGCCAGGTGGAATCCGGCCGCTGGACCCCGATCATCTTCCTGTCCGCCCGCGACCAGGAGCAGGACCTGTGGAAGGGCATCGAGAGCGGCGGCGACGACTACCTGGTGAAGCCGGTGTCGACCGTGGTGCTCGCGGCCAAGCTGCGCGCGATGAGCCGCCTGCAGCAGATGCAGGCGCAGCTGATGCAGGTGTCGGCCGAGCTGCGCACCGCGAACCAGCGGCTGCAGCACCTGAGCGAACTCGACGAATTGACCGGCCTGATCAACCGCCGCGGCTTCGACCGCCTGCTGCATGCCGAGATCGGCGCGGCGCGGCGCGAGCAACAGCCGCTGACGCTGGTGTTCTGCGACCTCGATGCATTCAAGCCCTACAACGACACGCTCGGCCATGTGCAGGGCGACGACTGCCTGCGCCGCATCGGCGCGCTGCTGCGCGACGCCTGCCACCGGCCGCGCGACCGCGCGACGCGCTACGGCGGCGAGGAATTTGCGCTGATCCTGCCCAACACCCCGAAGTCCGGCGCGATGACCTTCGCGCGCGCGATCCGCCGCATGCTGGCCGGCGTGGCGTTGCCGCACCCGGCCTCGCCGGTCGGCGCGCTGGTCACGCTGACCGGCGGCATCACCACCTGCGTCCCCGACGCCGAGACCACCGCCGAAGGCATGGTGGTGCGCGCCGACCAGGCCTTGTACGCCGCGAAGGCGCAGGGGCGCGACCGCTTCTTCAGCTTCGAGATGCAGCTCGACACGGTGGAGCAACTGGAAAGGTAGGGCCTCCGGTCGCTTTGCTCCTGCCGGAATCCGCGGGGCGTGGCTTGATCTGGTGACATGAACAGGCACACCGATGCCGCATCATTGGTCCCATGCCGATCACCCTCGACCACCTGCGGCGCTACGCCGTCGCCCGCACGCTTTTCAAACCAACCACGCTGCTGCGCGCGATCCGCCGGCTGGGCTTCGTGCAGGCCGACCCGATCCGCTCGCCGGCGCGGGCGCAGGACCTGACGCTGCGCCACCGCGTCAAGGACTACCGCGCCGGCGACCTGGAGCGGCGCTATGCGACGCTGCCGGTCGAGGAGGACTGCCTCGTCAACTACGGCTTCCTGCCGCGCGAGCACCTGGCGCTGATGCATCCGCGCATTGCGAAGACCGAATGGGACCGCGCGACCCGGCGTCGCGCCGCCGATGTGCTGGCGTTCGTGCGCGAGCGCGGCCGTGTGCACCCGCGCGAGGTCGACGAGCATTTCGCGCACGGCCGCGTCACCAACTACTGGGGCGGCTCGTCGAATGCCAGCACGCACCTGCTGGACGGCATGCACTACCGCGGCATGCTGCGCGTCGTGCGGCGCGATGCCGGCATCCGCGTCTACGAGGCGGTCGAGCACGCGCCGGCCGACGAGAGCCCGGCCGAGCGGGCGCGCCGCGCCGCCGCGCTGCTGGCGTTGATCGTGCGCAAGTACGCGCCGTTGCCGGCGCGCAGCCTGACCCACCTGACCGGGTTGCTGAACTACGGCGCGCCGCACCTGAAGACGCAGACGCAGGCGGCGATGAAGCTGGCGCGCGAGCAGCTCGCGAGCCTGCAACTCGACGGCGTCACCTGGTACTGGCCGGCCGATGAAAACCCGGCCTCGCGCCGCCACGCGCCCGACGACGCGGTGCGCCTGCTCGCGCCGTTCGACCCGGTCGTCTGGGACCGCATCCGCTTCGAGCTGCTGTGGGACTGGGCATACCGTTTCGAGGCCTACACGCCGGCACCGAAGCGCAGGTTCGGCTACTACGCGCTGCCGCTGCTGTGGCACGACCGGGTGATCGGCTGGGGCAACCTGTCGATGGTGGGCGGGCAGCTGAAGCAGCAGTTCGGCTACGTGGACGGCCGGGCACCGCGCGATCCGGCGTTCAAGACGGCGCTGGCCGACGAGATCGCGCGGATGCGCAGCTTCCTCGGGGCCGATTCAACCGGCCGGTAGCGGCCGCTGCCGGGCCGCGAGCGACGCCGCCAGCGCCAGCACGCCGGCCGATGCGGCCAGCCCGGCGCGCAGGCCGCCCGGCCCGTCTGCCAGCCAGCCGACCAGGCTCGGGCCGACGATCTGCCCGGCCGCGAACACCGTCGTGAAGGCCGCGATGCCGGCCGGCCACGCGGCAGCCGGCAGGTTGTGCCGCACCAGCGCGGTGGTCGATGCGACGACCGACAGGAACACGCCGCCGAACAGCGCGCCCGAGGCGAAGCCGGCCAGCGGGTGCGCGCTGACGACCGGCAGCAGCGTCGCCACCGCGAGCAGCGCGTTCAGCAGTGCCATCGGCTGCCCGCCGCGCCAGCGCTGCAACAGCCCGGCCCACAACCATGACGACGCGATCACGCCGACGCCGAGCAGCGCATAGAACACGGTGATCAGTCCGCTGCCGAGTTGCTGCTCGCGCAGCAGCGTCACCGAGAACGTCATGTAGCCGATGTAGCCGAGGCCGAACAGCGTGTACGACGCGAGGCCGAACACGAAGTCGCGCGGCCGGAAGCCGGTGCGTGCCGACGCGGGGGCCGGCGCGGCGTCCAGGCTGCGCGTGCCGCGCGCGGTGATGGCGGTGGCCAGCAGGGCCGCGGCGCCCAGCGCGATCCACGCCCACTGCCAGGCGTGCGGCTGGGCCAGCGCCACCAGCGGCGGCACCAGCAGCGCCGACGCGACGATGCCGATCCCGGTGCCGCCGTAGTACAGCCCGAGGATCAGCCCGGCGCGGGCGGCGCCGTCGCTGCCGACCAGGCGCGCCGCCATCAGCCCGCCGGAGATGAAGACGGCGGCGCTGGCGATGCCGGTCGCGAGCCGCAGCGCGTACAGCGCCGCATCCGAGCCGACGAGGCCGTGCGCCGCCAGCATCAGCGCGGCCGACACGCTGCCCGCCAGCAGCACGCGGCGCACGCCGACGCGCGCCAGCGCCAGCGGCGTGGCCAGCGCGCCGAGCAGGTAGCCGGCCGCGTTGACGGTGTTCATCGCGCCGGCGGTCAGGTAGCTCCAGCCGAGGTCGGTGCGCATCGCCGGCAACAGCAGCGCATAGGAGAAGCGCGCCAGCCCGAGCGACACCGCGGCCGCGAGGGCGAGCGCGGCTGCGGTGCGCAGCGTCGATGGGGTGGAGGAGCTCATCGCGGCGCATTGTGCCCACCCGCGCGATCGGGCGCGCTTGTCCTACAGCGCCGCGGCCCTCCTGCCGATGGGCGCCGTGCCGGCGCCGGGTTGCAATGCCGCATGTCCAGGCACTTCGACGTCGATTGCGAGCTGAGCTACCAACTGGCGGGCCCGGCGGATTTCCTGTTCCAGCTGCATGCGCTGGACGGCATGGACCAGCGCGTGCTGAGCGAATCGCTGGAGGTCGAGCCGGCGGTGCGGGTGCATGTCTACGAGGACCCGGCGGTCGGCCACCGTTTTGCACGGCTGTCGGCCGGCGAAGGCAGCTTGCGGCTGCAGTACCGTGCGCGGGTGGAACGCCGGCCGGTGCCGCTGGACCTGGGCGCGGCCGAGATGGCGATCACCGAGCTGCCCGACGAGGTGCTGCACAACCTGATGCCGACGCGCTACTGCGAATCCGACCTGCTGTCGCATGCGGCGATCAAGCTGTTCGGCGAGCTGCCGCGCGGTGCGATGCGGGTGCAGGCGATCTGCGACTGGCTGCACGACAACGTCGACTACCAGCTCGGTTCGAGCACCGCGACGACGACCGCCTGCGACGTGTTCCGCAACCGGGCCGGCGTGTGCCGCGATTTCGCGCACCTCGGCGTGACCTTCTGCCGCGCGCTCAACATCCCGGCGCGGCTGGTGGTCGGGTATGCGGTGTTCGACGAGCCGCCGCCCGATTTCCACGCGGTGTTCGAGGCCTACCTCGGCGGGCGCTGGATGATGTTCGACCCGACCCGGATGTCGCCGGTGGACGACCTGGTGCGCATCGCGATGGGCCGCGATGCGAAGGACGTGGCCTTCGCGACCATCTTCGGCCCGGCGACGATGACGGCGATGCGGCCGGACGTGTCGCCGGTGCCGGCCGCGGGCTGATCAGGCGGCCTCGCCGACCTCGCGGACCTCGTTCTCGGCCCGCCAGCGCCGCCGGTCGCGCGCCGGCGGCGTGCCGAACAGGCGCGCGTACTCGCGGGCGAACTGCGACGCGCTCTCGTAGCCGACGCTGTGCGCCGCGGTCGACGCATCGGTGCCGCCGGTCAGCAGCAGCCGCCGCGCCTCCTGCAGCCGCAGCTGCTTCTGGAACTGCAGCGGGCTCATCGCGGTGACCGCCTTGAAGTGGTGTTGGAACGACGACACGCTCATGTGCACGCCGCTGGCGATCTCGTCGATGCGCAGCGCCTGCGCGTAGTTCGTGCGCAGCAGCGCGATGGCCTTCGCGATGCGCTGCGTCTGGCTGTCCTGCAGCGCGAGCTGCCTCAGGCGCGCACCTTCGCCGTTCATCAGCAGCCGGTACAGGATCTCGCGCTTGACCAGCGGCGCGACGATCGCGATGTCGGCCGGCGCATCGAGCAGCCGCAGCAGCCGCAGCACCGGCTCGAGCACCGGCAGCGCGATGCGGTTCACGTAGATGCCGCGTGCCGGGCCGGTGTGCGCGGCCGGCGGCAGGCGCTCGTCGCGGATCAGCTCGCCGACCTCGGCGATGTCCAGCGACAGCCGCAGCCCGAGGTAGGGCAGCGTGTCGCTCGCGACCCGCACCTGCCCGACCACCGGCAGGTCGACCGAGGTCACCAGGTAGTGCAGCGCGTCGTAGGTGTGGATGTCGTCGCCGACCATCACCTGCTTGGCGCCCTGCGCGATCAGCGCGAGCGCCGGCTCGTAGACGTGGTGCTTGGGTCCGCCGGGGTTCGCAATGCGATAGACGCTGAGCCCGGCCACCGGCGTCTGCACGATGCCTTCGACGCCGTCGGTCGCGCGGTTCAGCATGCCGACCAGCGAGCGGCGGGCGTCGTCGAGTTCGAGGAGGTCGTCCATGGGTGGTGTTGCGCCGGGCAGGGCGTGGAGGATCGGGCGCGTCGCAGCTTAGCGCCGTCAGTGCGCCCGTGCATCGCCGGCCGCAGCGGTCTGGAGAAATGGGCAAGAACTCTGCAGGAACGCGCTGGCGGGGCGGCCTGCTGCGGCCGGACACTGCCGGCCTGGCCCCGCTTCCCGGGGCATCGTCACAAGGAGCTGGACATGCAACACCGCAAACTGGGCCGCACCGGCCTGTTCGTTTCGGAACTGTGCCTGGGCACGATGACCTTCGGCGGCTCGGGCGGCATCTGGAGCCAGATCGGCAGGCTGCAGCAGGACGAGGCCGATGCGCTGGTGGGCCGCGCGCTCGATGCCGGCATCAACTTCATCGACACCGCCGATGTCTATTCGGAAGGCCTGTCGGAGCAGATCACCGGCCAGGCGCTGCGGAACCTGAAGGTGCCGCGCGACAAGGTGGTCGTCGCGACCAAGGTGTTCGGCGAGACCGGCGCGAAGGGCGTCAATTCCTCCGGCATGTCGCGCTTCCACATCATGGACGGCGTGAAGGCGAGCCTGAAGCGGCTGCAGCTGGAGCACATCGACCTGTACCAGATCCACGGCTTCGACCCGTCGACGCCGATCGACGAGGCGGTGCATGCGATGGACACGCTGGTGCAGCAGGGGTATGTGCGCTATGTCGGCGTGTCGAACTGGGCGGCGTGGCAGATCGCGAAGGCGCTGGGGATTGCCGAACGCGACGGCAAGGCGCGTTTCGAATCGCTGCAGGCCTACTACACGATCGCCGGGCGCGACCTGGAGCGCGAGATCGTGCCGATGCTTCGCAGCGAGCAGGTCGGCCTGATGGTGTGGAGCCCGCTGGCCGGCGGCCTGCTGAGCGGCAAGTACGGGCGCGACGGGCGGGGCGCCGAGCAGGGCGCGCGGCGCACCGGCTTCGACTTCCCGCCGGTGAACCGCGCACGGGCCGACGACTGCATCGACGCGATGCGCGGCATCGCCGAGGCGCACGGGGTATCGATCGCGCGGGTGGCGCTCGCCTGGGTGCTGCACCAGCCGGCGGTCAGCACGGTGATCATCGGCGCGAAGCGGGTCGAACAGCTGGACGACAACATCGAGGCGACGTCGCTGAAGCTGGGCGCCGATGAATTGGCGGCGCTCGACAAGGTCAGCGCATTGCCGGCGGAGTACCCGGGGTGGATGCTGGCGCGGCAGAGCGGGCAGAGAGCGGCGCGACTGGGGTGAGGCAGAGCAATGTCCATCTGTACAGGTCTCAAAACGCGGGGGAACTCCTACAGGCCGAGTTTCGAGAATCTTCTCGGGTGCATGATCGGCAGCGTCGAGGCCTGCTTCAATTGGTAGCCTGAGCCGGCTTTCGTCAACATTCAAGAGCCTGCTGTTGTCCGCAGTTTTGGGCGCTCCGCCGGCTTTCCGTTGGACGACTTGAACGAAGATGGGCGACAGGCCGATTCGTGTCAACCTGCTCTGCGCAGTGTCGTCTCTGGGGTGGCTCGTCGGCTTTCTTGTTGCGAGCTACCTCTGGGGATGGGGCGTTCACCTCTTGGTGCGCTGGGCAGGCATCGACTTGCCCGCGATCCGGCATGTCTCGGTCGGCTTCATGGCTGTGCTCGGCTACGCATGGATCCTGAAGCAGTCGGCTGTGCATCGGATCGCCGGACTTCGCTTGGGCGCCCCAGTGCGCTGGGGTCTCGCCGCAAGTGTCATTGGCCTCAGCTACGTGGCTTGTGTTGTCGCGTCAATGGCTTGCCTCGCACCTCCCGTGGCGCTGCGAACGGCCTCTCATTGGTCCTTCGACAGCCTGACCCTGCTGCTGGCGGGAAGCCTGTGCCTCGCGTCGCGCAGCCTGTTGCCCGGCACGCTGTTCCACATCGTTTCGAACCTCGTCGTCGTATCGCTTCCATTTGCTGACGCCAGCGCGTTGGGCGGTTGGGGCGTTGCCAGCGGGTGGCAGATGGACGTGGGTCCTGCAGGACCTGCGTGGATGAACTGGATCGAAGCGGCGTTTTGCCTGGCCGTGATCGGCGTGCTGGTGCTGAGTCGCGGCAGAGCGCGGCACCGGCTTCAGCGACGGGGCCTCAGCGCCGCGACGAATTCCGCGAACCCTTGACCGCGCTGGCCCGCGCTGAGATACGCGGGCCACGTGTGCAGCCGATCCGCGAACTGCATCAGGTTCGCGACCCCCACGCTGATCGGGAAGTGCCCGAACATCGCCTGGTCGTTCGTCGAATCGCCGACGTAGGCCCAGGCGGCGGTCTCGGCGTCGAGCGAACGCCCGAGCAGCCGCTGCACGATCCAGCGCGCGCCGCTCAGCTTGTCGTGCTCGCCGTACCAGCCGTTGATGTGGATCGAGCTGACGGTCGCGGTCATGCCTTCGCTGCGCATCACCGCCAGCACCGCGTCGATCTGCGGCTGCGCCAGGTGGGCGAACTCGGCGTGGTCGATCGCGATGTCGGTGACGCGGCCGGCGCTGTCCTGTGCGAGCGTCGCCCCGGGCACTTCGGCCAGCACGCGCTCGGCGGTGCGGCGCAGCCGCAGCGTGTTGCGCGCGCGGGTCGCCTCGTCCTGCGCGTACTCGATGCGCAGGCCCTGCGCATCGCGGAACAGCGCGACCGCGCCGTTCTCGGCGACGATGGCATCGATCGGCCAGTCGCGCGCGAACGGCTCGCTCCAGCCCATCGGCCGGCCGGTGATCGCGATCACCGGGATGGCGGCGTCGCGCAGCGCCTGCAGCGCAGCCAGTGCCTCGGGCTCGATCGCGCCGTCGCGCGTCAGCGTGTCGTCGATGTCGGTCAGCACGCCGCGCACGCTGCGGGCCAGTGCGGGGCTCAGGTCAGAAAGGGGGCGGGGACGGCGGGCGGTGTCAGGCATGCCGCGCAGTCTTGCACGAGCGTCGCACACGACCCGCGGCCATAACGCACGCAACGCACTGGAATCCGCCGGTTCCCGCGACTACAATCCCTGCACTTTCCGAGGAGCGTTGCAAGGCCGCCTGTCGCCACGACAGCCGCCCCAGGCTCGGGATTTCAACTGCAACCGCGCTCACCCGCACGATCGTCCCTCGTGGGTGAGCCTCTGAGCTTCCAACGGCGGTGCGCGTGCGGGTTTCATTCAACGGAGCCCGACATGAACGCTGTTCTCAAGCCTTCCCAAGACCACGCCATCGCCGACATCTCGCTTGCCGCCTGGGGCCGCAAGGAGATCAAGATCGCCGAGACCGAGATGCCCGGCCTGATGGCCATCCGCGAAGAGTTCGCGAAGTCGCAGCCGCTGAAGGGCGCGCGCGTCACCGGCTCGCTGCACATGACGATCCAGACCGCCGTGCTGGTCGAGACGCTGCAGGCGCTCGGCGCCCAGGTGCGGTGGGCCTCGTGCAACATCTTCTCGACGCAGGACCATGCCGCCGCGGCGCTGGTCGAGCGCGGCACGCCGGTGTTCGCCTACAAGGGCGAGAACCTGACCGACTACTGGGACTACACCCACCGCATCTTCGACTTCGGCCCGAAGGGCTCGGACGGCGAAGGCCCGAACATGATCCTCGACGACGGCGGCGACGCGACGCTGCTGATGCACCTGGGCCAGCGCGCCGAGAAAGACATCAGCGTGCTCGACAAGCCCGGCAGCGAAGAAGAGACCTGCCTGTTCGCGAGCATCAAGGCCAAGCTGGCGCAGGACCCGACCTGGTACACCCGCAAGAGCGCGCAGATCCAGGGCGTGACCGAAGAGACCACCACCGGCGTGCACCGCCTGAAGGAAATGAGCGCGAAGGGCACGCTGCTGTTCCGCGCGATCAACGTGAACGACTCGGTCACGAAGAGCAAGTTCGACAACCTGTACGGCTGCCGCGAATCGCTGGTCGACGGCATCAAGCGCGCGACCGACGTGATGATCGCCGGCAAGGTGGCCCTGGTGGCCGGCTACGGCGACGTGGGCAAGGGCTCGGCCCAGGCGCTGCGCGCGCTGAGCGCCCAGGTGTGGGTGACCGAGATCGACCCGATCAACGCGCTGCAGGCCGCGATGGAAGGCTACAAGGTCGTGACGATGGAGTACGCCGCCGACAAGGCCGACATCTTCGTGACGACCACCGGCAACAAGGGCGTGATCCGCCACGAGCACATGCTCGCGATGAAGGACCAGGCGATCGTCTGCAACATCGGCCACTTCGACAACGAGATCGACATCGCGGCGATCGAGAAGTACGAATGGGAAGAAATCAAGCCGCAGGTCGATCACGTGATCTTCCCGGACGGCAAGCGCATCATCCTGCTGGCCAAGGGCCGCCTGGTGAACCTGGGCTGCGGCACCGGCCACCCGAGCTTCGTGATGAGCTCGAGCTTCGCCAACCAGACGATCGCGCAGATCGAGCTGTTCACGCGGCCCGAGAAGTACGAGGTGGGCCAGGTCTACGTGCTGCCGAAGCACCTCGACGAGAAGGTCGCCCGCCTGCACCTGAAGAAGGTCGGCGCGATGCTGACCGAGCTGACGGACGAGCAGGCCGCCTACATCGGCGTGCCGAAGAACGGCCCGTACAAGCCCGACACCTACAGGTATTGAGCCCCCCAGTCGCTTCGCTCCTGCCTTGCAGGCCGCGCCGGGCCGGAGGCCCGACTCCTCGCCAGGCACGAACAGTCCTCAGGACTGTTCATGTCCGGGCTCGGCCCCCAAGGGGCGCCACCCTGCGGCCCGGCAAAGCCGGTTCCGCGGGCGTTGCTTGATCATCCGATGCGCATTGACCAGTTGCTAGTTCAAGAAGGTCTTGCACCGACACGGTCGGCCGCGCAGCGGCTGATCGAGCGTGGCGCCGTCCGCTGGCTCGGCCCCAAGGGCTGGGCGGTGCCGAAGAAGGCCGGCGAAGACGTGCCCGAAGGCTGCGAGCTCGAGGTCACCGACGACGCCGAGCTGCGCTTCGTCTCGCGCGGCGGGCTGAAGCTCGAAGGCGCGCTGAAGCACTGTGCGATCGACGTGACCGGCCTTGCCTGCCTCGACGCCGGCCAGAGCACCGGCGGCTTCACCGATGCGCTGCTGCAAGGCGGCGCGTCGCGCGTGGTCGGCATCGACGTCGGCCATGGCCAGCTTCATCCGAAGCTGCAGGCCGATGCGCGGGTGCAGTGCTTCGAAGGCGTCAATGCGCGCGACGTGACCGGCTCGGCCTTCGAGGCCGCATCGACGCCGCACAGCTTCGGCTTCGTCACCGGTGACCTGTCGTTCATCACGTCGACGCACGTGCTGCCGACGCTGGCGCACTACCTGGCGCCCGAGGGGCAGCTGCTGCTGCTGATCAAGCCGCAGTTCGAGCTGCAGCCGGCGCAGATCGGCAAGGGCGGCATCGTCAAGGACGAACGGCATTTCGCCGAGGTCGAGACACGCATCCGCAAGGCCTGCAGGGAGCAGTTCCTGCAGGTGCGCGCCTATTTCCAAAGCCCGATCAAGGGCGGCAACGGCAACACCGAGTTCTTCGTGTGGGCCGTGCCTGTCGAGGAGTCTTCTTCATGACACCGATCAGCCTGGAGTTCTTCCCGCCGAAGACCCCCGAGGGCGTCACCAAGCTCGCGGCGGTGCGCCAGCAGTTGTATGCGCTGAAGCCGAGCTTCTGCTCCGTCACCTATGGCGCTGGCGGCTCGACGCAGGACGGCACGCTCGCCGCGGTGCAGGCGATCCTGGCCGAGGGTGTCGAGGCAGCCTCGCACTTCACCTGCGTCGGTGCCGATCGCGCGTCGGTGCTGGCCAAGCTGGAGCAGTTCAAGGCCGCCGGCATCCGCCGGCTGGTGGCGCTGCGCGGCGACCTGCCGAGCGGCTACGGCGGCTTCGGCGAGTTCCGCTATGCGAGCGAGCTGATCGCGTTCATCCGCGAGGCCACCGGCAGGCAGTTCCACATCGAGGTCGCTGCGTACCCCGAGATGCACCCGCAGGCGAAGTCGCCGCAGGCCGACCTGCAGGCGTATGTCGAGAAGGTGAAGGCGGGTGCCGATTCGGCGATCACGCAGTTCTTCTTCAATGCCGATGCGTACGAGCGCTTCGTGAACGACACGCGCAAGCTGGGTGCCGACATTCCGGTGGTGCCCGGCATCATGCCGATCACCAATGCGAGCGGCATCATCCGCTTCGCCGATTCGTCGGGCGCCGAGATCCCGCGCTGGATCCGGCTGCGGCTGCAGAGCTTCGGCGACGACACCGCGTCGATCAAGGCCTTCGGGCTCGATGTGGTGAGCGAGCTGTGCGAGCGGCTGCTGCGCGTCGGCGCGCCGGGTCTGCACCTCTACACGATGAATGCCGCGACGGCGCCGCTCGAGATCTGCCGGCGCCTCAAGCTGGATTGATCAGCTGTCGCGCTGCCACATGACGCCTTCTTCGGTGATGACGGCGTCGAGCGGGTTGTCGCCTTCTTTCGGACGCAGCATCGGCAGAAAGCCGTGCGCATAGCAAAGCCCGACGGTGACCGGTCGCGGCGTCAGCGCGGCCACCGATCGGTCGTAGAACCCGCCGCCATAACCCAGGCGCGCGCCTTCGGTGCCGTAGCCGACGCACGGCAGCAGCAGCAACTCCGGCTGGAACTGCTCGGTGCCCTTGGGCTTCGGGATGTCGTGCGCATCGAGCTCGGTCGGGCAGCCGGGGTACCAGACGTGGAAGCGCAAGGTGCCGTCGGTGCGGTCCATCACCGGCAGGCCGATGCGCCGGCCCGGACCGCCTTCGCTCCAGCGGAACAGCGCCGGCAGCGGATCGAACTCGCCCTTGATCGGCCAGTAGCCGCCGATCAGCGATTCGCGCCGGCTGACCAGCCAGATGCGCAGCATGCTCTGCAGCTGCACCGCGAGCTCCAGCCGGTCGGGCAGGGCCTGGCGGTCGGCGATCAGCTTCTTGCGCAGCACCGCAATCGTGGAGGACGTGTCGGGAGTGGCCATGCCGGCGATTGTGACCGAGGCATGGCCGGGGTGGCCAGCGCGCCTACCATCGGCCCATGGCCACGATCAACTCACCGAAAGATGAATTCGCCCGCTACTGCGTCGAGCTGCTCGGCGCGCTCGGGCCGACGCGCTCGCGGCGCATGTTCGGCGGGCACGGCTTCTATGTCGACGATGTGTTCGTCGCACTGATCTTCGAGGAGCGCCTGTACCTGAAGGCCGATGACGCGACGCGGGCGCGCTTCGAGGAGGCCGGCGGCCAGCCGTTCGTCTACGAAGGCGGCGACGGCAAGTCGGTGTCGATCAGCTACTACACCGCGCCCGATGACGCGATGGAATCGCCGGCGCTGATGCGCCCGTGGGCGCGGCTCGCGATGGAAGCAGGCCTGCGCGCCGCCGCGGCCAAGGCCCGCAAGCCCACCAAAGCGTCGAAAGCGGCGAAAGCGATCAAGCCGCGTGCAGCGCCGGCGAAGAAGCGCCCAGCCGCGAAGCGAGCTGCTCGCTGAGCCGCTGCGCCAGCGACTTGCCGCGCTGGCAGGCGTCGGGCGGCACCAGCAGCTGGAACTGCGCGCTCGGCCACGCTTCGAGCACCGCCTGGGCGCCGGCCGGCAGCGCGACGCTGTCGCCGCTTTCCAGCCACACGTCCTGCGCCGGCTCGTCGGCCGTGCCCGGCACCGTCAGCCACAGCCGGCCTTCGGTGACGCGCAGCCAGCGCGACCCCGGACCGATCTCCAGCGGGCGGGCCTCGCCGGGCGCCACGGTCCAGCTCGCGGCCTGGGATTGTTGAAAATTGCTCATCACCATCGGGTTTGCCATGTCGTTCTCCTTGCAGGGCATGGAGTGAACTTTAGGGGCCTGCAGGCCGGTGGTCCAATGACTTAAGCGGCGCGGATTGATACCATTAGTGCATGAATCAACCGCGTCATCGACCGCTCTCGATCGGGCCGATCCGGGCCTTCGAGGCGGTGGCCCGCCACCTCAGCTTCAGTGCCGCCGCCGAGGAGCTGCACCTGACCCAGTCGGCCGTCAGCCGGCAGATCAAGGGGCTGGAAGACGAACTCGGCGCACCGCTGTTCAACCGCGGCACCCGCTCGGTCGAACTCACCGGCGACGGCCAGGTGCTGCTGCGGGCGGTCGCGCCGTCGCTCGACCGGCTCGACACCGCGGTGCGCCAGATCCGCACCTCGCGCGGGCGGCGCCGCGTCACGGTCAACACCTTCGCGTCGTTCGTGTCGCTGTGGCTGCTGCCGCGGCTCGAGGCCTTCCAGCGCGCGAACCCCGACATCGACATCCGCGTCTCCGCCACCGACATGGTGGTCGACCTCGACGACCCGGAGATCGACATCGTGCTGCGCTACGGCGGCGACCACCTGGTGCCGGCGGGCACGCCGCGGCTGTTCGGCGAGACGCTGACGCCGGCCATCAGCCCGTGGCTGGCCGAGCAGATCGCGCGCGGCCAGGCGCCGCCGCTGTCGACGCCGGCCGACCTGGCCGGCCACACGCTGGCCGAAGAGGACGACAACCGCCCGACCGCCGAGTTCCTCAGCTGGCGGCGCTGGCTGACGCAGCACGGGCAGGCCGGGCTGCAGCCGCGCCGGTGGATGTACCTCAACTTCACCTACCAGCAGGTGCAGACCGCGCTGGCCGGGCAGGCGATCGCGCTGGCCCGCATGGCCCTGGTGGCCGATTCGCTCGAGCGCGGCGACCTGGTCGAGCCGTTCGGGCCGGCCGGGCGCATCGATGCGCCGCATGCCTACTGGATGGTGGTCTCGCCGCAGTCGGTCGCGCGGCCCGAGGTGCAGCGCTTTCGCGACTGGCTGATCGAGCAGGGCGAGCGCACGAACGCGACGCTGACCGCGCAGTCCGCCCGCAGCGTGCAGCAGCTGGCGCAGGCGGTGCCCGAGCCGGTCAGCCCTGCGCCACCCCGTTCTCGGTCACGATGAGCGCGAGCGGCAGGTCATGGGCCTGCGGCGCGAGCTCCGCCTCGCTCAAGCGCCCGATCTCCCACGCGACGCCGACGGCGGTGACGTGCGGATGCAGCGCCAGCCAGCGGTCGAAGAAGCCGCCGCCATAGCCGAGCCGCCAGCCGCTGCCGGTGAAGCCGACGCAGGGCACCAGCACCACGTCGGGCACCACCGCGGCGCCGTTCGCGACCGGAATGCCGCATTCGTCCTTCTGCGTCGGCGCGCTGCCATCCCACAGCCGGTAGTGCATCTGCGGCGGCACGCGCTGCGTGAATGGCAATGCGCGCGGCAAGGAAGCATGCGATCCGTCGCCATCCCACAGGCCTGCTGCGTTAAATTCGGATCGCATCGGCCAATAGACCCCGAGGCACTCGGGTTCGAGTTGATCGAGGACAAGGCCGAGGTGACGCGCGAGCGACGTGGCTGCAACTTTTCCGGTGGGCGAAGAGACAAACGCTGTGCGCGCGGCCAGCAGGCGCTGACGCAGGGGATGGCGGACGTCGGAATCTGATGGCAAGGTCGGCACCATGAAGGACAGCGTGAACAAAGACAAATCATATGGCTCGGTGATGGTGGTGCGATCGGCGAGGTGGGTGCTGAAGGGCCTGGCCGCCGCCGTGCTGCTGAACGCGATGCCCGCCTGCGCGCAGACCGGCAACGACGCCGTGCTCGAAGCCCGCGAGGCGCTGCGCAAGAAAGACCGGGCCCGGCTCGCCGCGTTGCGCGACAGCGCGATCGCCGAGCGCAACCCGCTCGCGATGTGGATCGACTACTGGGAGATCGGCCAGCGCCTGCAGTTCGTGCAGGCCGACGAGATCGCGGCCTTCTACCAGCGCTGGCGCGGCACCTACGTCGAAGACCGGCTGCGCAACGACTGGCTGCTCGAGCTCGGCCGGCGGCGCGATTTCAGGACCCTGGCCGCCGATTTCCCGAGCTTCCGGATGAACGACGACCGCGAGGTCTCGTGCTACGCGCTGCTGGCCGACCACCTCGCCGGCAAGGACGTGCGCAGCGCGGCGCGCAGCGCCTGGTTCGCGCAGCGCGAGGCCGACGACGGCTGCGCGCTGCTGGCCGCGACGCTGTACGACGCGAAGCAGCTCACCGAAGCCGACGCCTGGCGCAAGGCGCGCCTCGCGATCGACGGCAACAAGCCGCGCGCGGCGCGCCAGGCGGCGCTGATGGTCAACACCCGGTCCGCCAGCGATGTCGACGAGCTGGCCGACAACCCGGCGCGCTACCTGACCCGCGCGCTCGGCGGGCGCCAGGCCAACCAGCTGAACACGCTGGCGCTGATGCGCCTCGCGTCGACCGACCCCGAACTCGCCGCCAACCTGCTGAATGGCAAGTGGGAGGCCGCGCTGCCGCCCGAGCTGGCGGCCTGGGCCTGGGCCGCGGTCGGCAAGCAGGCGGCGCTGAAGCTGTTGCCGGAGGCCTCCGGCTACTTCACGCGGGCGGCGCTGCTGTCGGCGAAGTCGGGGGTGACGATCGACTGGGCCGACGAGACGCTCGCCTGGAAGGCGCGGGCCGCGCTGCGCGCCGGCGAGAACGCGCCACGCTGGCAGCAGGTGGTGCAGGCGATCGATGCGATGAACCCGGTCGAGCAGCGCGATGCGACCTGGGTCTACTGGAAGGCTCGCGCGCTGCGGGCGCTGGCCAAGGATTCGACCGAGGGCGACGGGCTGCGCGCGCAGGCGACCGAGCTGTTCGAAGGCATCGCGTCGCAGTTCAGCTTCTACGGCATGCTCGCCGCCGAAGAACTCGGCCGGCCGATCACGCTGCCGGTCGCGCCGCAGCCGCTGACGCAGGACGAGCGCGACGCCGCTGCGCGCCAGCCGGGCCTCGGGCGGGCGCTGACGCTGGTGGCGATCGGGCTGCGCAGCGAAGGCGTGCGCGAATGGAACTTCACGCTGCGTGGCATGGACGAGCGCGAGCTGCTCGCGTCGGCGCAGCTGGCCTGCGACCGGCACGTCTGGGACCGCTGCGTCAACACCAGCGACCGCACGCGCAGCGAGATCGACATCGCGCAGCGCTACCCGACACCGTTCCGCGCCGAGGTGATGGCCGCGTCGAAGACGACCGCGGTCGACCCGGCGCTGATCTACGGCGTGATGCGCCAGGAGTCGCGCTTCCAGCCCGACATCCGCTCCAGCGCGAACGCCTACGGGCTGATGCAGGTGATCCAGCCGACCGCGAAGAACGTCGCCAGGCGCATCGGCATGGCCTACGACCCGGCGCAGATCATGGACGTGCCGACCAACGTGCAGCTCGGGTCGAGCTACCTGCGGCTGCTGCTCGACGACTTCGGCGGCTCGCAGGTGCTGAGCGCCACCGCGTACAACGCCGGCCCCGGGCGGCCGCGGCGCTGGCGCGAGGGCCCGAAGCTGGAGCCGGCGATCTGGATCGAGAACATCCCGTTCAACGAGACGCGCGACTACGTGAAGAAGGTGATGTCGAATACCTTGCTCTACGCGACGCTGCTGAACGACCCGACGGCGCTGCAGACCGCGTCGCTGAAGGCCCGGCTCGGCAAGCCGGTCGGCCCGCGCGAGGTCACCGCACCGCCGCCCGACACCAACCTGCCCTGATCCCATGAACCTGCTGATCATCGGTGGCACCGGTTTCCTCGGCCGCGCCGTGTGTGCCGAACTGGTCGAGCGCAGCGGCGCGGCCGGCGGACGCTTGACCGTCGTGAGCCGGCAGCCGCAGCGCGCGAAGGCGCTGCAGATGCTGCCGACCGTCGAGCTGCTCGGCGCCGACGTGCACGACGACGTGCAGCTCGCGGGCCTGGTCGCCGGGCGCGATGCGGTGGTCAACCTGGTCGGCATCCTGCACGGCCGCGAGGCGGCGTTCCAGCGTGCCCATGCCGAGCTGCCGAACCGCATCGCGCATGCGTGCCGCCAGGCCGGCGTGCGCCGGCTGGTGCACGTCAGCGCGCTCGGCGCGCAGGCCGGTGCGCCGAGCATGTACCTGCGATCGAAGGCGGCCGGCGAGGCGGTGCTGCAAACCTCGGGGCTCGACGTGACGGTGCTGCGGCCGTCGGTGATGTTCGGCGCCGACGACCGCTTCATGAACCTGTTCGCCCGGCTGCAGCGGGTGCTGCCGGTGCTGCCGCTGGCCGGTGCCGACGCGCGCTTCCAGCCGGTATGGGTGCAGGACGTCGCGGCGGCGGTGGCCCAGGCGCTGGTGCGCGGCGCCGCCGCGGCGCGTTCGTACGAATGCGCCGGGCCGAAGGTCTTCACGCTGGAGCAGCTGGTGCGGCTGGCCGGGCGCTGGTCGGGCCACCCGCGGCCGGTGGTCGCGCTGCCCGATGGCCTGGCGCGGCTGCAGGCCGGGCTGATGGAATGGCTGCCGGGCACGCCGCTGATGTCGCGCGACAACCTCGATTCGATGAAGGTGCCGAACGTCGCGAACGAGGCCTTGCCAGGGCTCGATGCGCTCGGCGTGCGCCGCACCGGGCTTGAGGCGGTGGTGCCGGACTACCTCGGCGGCGTCGCCGGGCCGGCGCGGCTCGAAGGCTGGCGGCGCCAGGCCGGGCGCGGCTGAGCGCGCCGCGGCCGGATGCGCGCCGGTCATCGATGTCATTCGCAACTCTCATCGGCTGGGGTGCCGAGCTCGCCTACGATGGGCGGCCCTGTCACGACCGACTCGCCCCCCGAGGACTCCATGCAGCTCTACATCGGCAACAAGAATTACTCCTCCTGGTCCATGCGCCCGTGGGTGCTGCTGAAGCAGGCCGGCATCCCGTTCGACGAGGTGATGGTGCGCTTCGATTCATTCGAGCCCGATTCGAAGTTCAAGGCCGAGCTGGCGCGCCATGCGCCGACCGGCCGCGTGCCGCTGCTGGTCGATGACGGCTTCGCGGTCTGGGACACGCTGGCGATCGCCGAGTACCTGGCCGAGCGCTTCCCCGCCAAGCCACTGTGGCCGGCTGACGTGAAGGCGCGGGCGCGCGCCCGCAGCATCTGCGCCGAGATGCATGCCGGCTTCGGCGCGCTGCGCAGCCATTTCCCGATGAACATCGAGGCCGCATTGCCCGAGGTCGGCGAACGCGTGCTGCGCGAGCAGCCGGCGGTGCGTGCCGACCTCGACCGCCTGGTGCAGATGTGGAGCGAGCTGCTGCAGCAGCACGGCGGCCCGCTGCTGTTCGGCGAGTTCACGATCGCCGATGCGTATTTCGCGCCGGTGGCGATGCGCCTGCTGACCTACCGGCCGCCGCTGCCGCCGCAGATCGCCGCCTATGTGCAGCGGGTGCGCGCACTGCCCGGTGTGGAGGCCTGGTGCCGCGATGCGCTGGCCGAGGAGGACTTCCTTCCATTCGAGGAGCCGTACCGCACTGCGCGCTGAGCCGTTCGGTCGCGTTCGCGCCCCTACACTGGCGCGATGAAGAAGTGGATGGTGGGCGGCGCGGTCCGCGATGCGTTGTTGGGGCGGCCGGTCAACGACCGCGACTGGGTGGTCGTCGGTGCCTCGCCGCTGCAGTTGCTCGAGGCCGGCTACCTGCCGGTCGGCAAGGACTTCCCGGTGTTCCTGCACCCGGAAACCCACGACGAGGTGGCGCTCGCGCGCACCGAGCGCAAGACCGCGCCGGGCTACCACGGCTTCGCGTTCCATGCGGACCCGAGCGTCACGCTCGAAGAAGACCTGCAGCGCCGCGACCTGACGATCAACGCGATGGCGCAGGACGAAGACGGTCGCATCGTCGACCCGTGGGGTGGCCGGCGCGACCTGCAGGACAAGCTGCTGCGCCACGTGTCGCCGGCCTTCGCAGAAGACCCGGTGCGCATCCTGCGGCTCGCGCGCTTCGCGGCGCGCTTCGACGATTTCAGCGTCGCGCCGGAGACCGAGGCGCTGATGCGCCACATGGTCGAGATCGGCGAGGTCGATGCGCTGGTGCCCGAGCGGGTCTGGCAGGAGCTGTCGCGCGGGCTGATGGAGGCGCGGCCGTCGCGCATGTTCGAGGTGCTGCGTCGCTGCGGCGCGCTGGCGCGGCTGCTGCCCGAGGTCGACCGGCTGTGGGGCGTGCCGCAGCCGCCGGCCCACCACCCCGAGGTCGACACCGGGCTGCACCTGATGCTGGTGCTCGACATGGCGGCGCGGCTCGACACCTCGCTCGAGGTGCGTTTCGCCTGCCTCGGGCACGACCTCGGCAAGGGCACGACGCCGGTCGACGAGCTGCCGCGCCACATCGCGCACGAGGCGCGCAGCGTGCAGCTGGTGCAGGAACTGGCGCAACGCCTGAAGGTGCCGACCGACTGCCGCGAGCTGGCCGAAGCGGTCGCGCGCGAGCACGGCAACATCCACCGCAGCCTGCAGCTGGATGGGTCGGCGGTGATGCGCCTGTTCGACCGCTGCGACGTGTGGCGGCGGCCGGCGCGGTTTTCGGAACTGCTGCTGGCCTGCGAATGCGATGCGCGCGGGCGCACCGGCTTCGAGGAGCGGCCCTATCCGCAGCGGCCGCGGCTGCAGGGGGCGCTGGACGCGGCCCTGTCGGTCGACACCGCGAAGGTGTCGTCCGATGCGCTGGGCCGTGGCTGGAAAGGCACCGCGATCGGCGCGGCGATCCGGCATGCACGCTACGTGGCGGTGGCGGAGTTCCTCGCGACGCAGCCGCAACCCCAACTCGACCCGTAGCGTCGCCGGCTTTCAGCCTTCGACCGGCAGCTGGCGGTTGCGGGCGTGCAGCGCGATCCGGCGGCGCGCCCGGTCGTCGAGCATCAGCAGCCAGCGCACCGCGCGCAGCTCATGCGCGACGAACACAGGCACCGCCAAGCGCAGTACGCCGGGCAGGTTGTGTACGCCGGCGGGGCACCCTGTGCGACGCATCGCCTCAGGTGGCGAAGTAGCGCGATTCGAGCGCCCGGGCGTCGGTCAGGTGCAGCCGCAGCTTCACCCGGTCGAGCCAGCTGAGCGGATGCACGCGGCCATCGGGCATCGCGAGCACCGGGCCGAGGATCGGCTCTTCCTCGATGCGGGATTCCTGATAGTCCTGCTGCGTCGTTGGCGTTTTCAGAGCTTCAGTCATGCGGGCCTCCTTGGACCCCCTGAACAGGGGGGCGCGCCCGTTGTAACCAGTTGTAGGAGGCGGCGCAAGTCTGGTTTGTCCGTGCCCCTGCTGCCGACCTGCCTTCAGATCAGCCGCGTGATCAGCAGCGCCACCAGGCTCAGCAGCACGCTGCTGGTGATCGGGATGAAGAACTCGCGCCCGAACAGGCGAAAGCGGAAGTCGCCGGGCAGCCGCCCGAGGCCGAGTTTCAGCAGCCAGCGTTGCAGCCCGCTGAACAGCAGCAGCGCGATCAGGATCACCAGCAGCCAGCGCAAGCCCATGGTCGGCCCGGATCAGAGGGTGTGGCTGCGGTCGCCGTGCACGAAGCCGAGCGGCGCGTCGGTGAACGACGCATCGCAGCCGCGCGCCAGCGCGATCACCTTGAACAACTCGCCCATCTCGTGCTCCAGCAACAGCTTCTGCGCATTCGCGCGGGTCTTCAGGTCGGCGTCGGCCAGCCGCTCGACGAGCCCGCAGTTGATCAGGAAATGGGCCTGCGTGGTGTAACCGACGACCTCCAGCCCGGCATCCTGCGCGGCCAGCGCGATGCCGGTGAAGTCGACATGGGCGGTGATGTCCTTGCGGCCGATGTCGACCAGCGGATCGCCGTCGGCCTGGTGCCCCTGGTGGCACATCAGCGTGCCGCCGTGGCGCTGCGGCAGGTAGTACTCGGCCTCGGGGAAGCCATAGTCGATGAAGAAGGCCGCGCCGCGCTGCAGCCGGTCGGCCAGCGTCGCGATGAAGGCCCGCGCCTGCGGGTGGATCTCGGTGACGGTGCCGGGCACGAAGGGGGCGTCCAGCGGCGGCCGCAGCGTGGTCGGCCGGTCGCTCCACGCGAAGCCTTCATCGTTCACGACGACGCCGCGCTCCAGCCACTGCGTGCCGTCGAAGTGCAGCAGTTGCACCGGCATCGCGTCGAGCACCTCGTTGCCGACGATCACGCCGTGCATCGTGTCGGGCAGCTCCGACACCCAGCGCACCTGCGCGCCGAAGCGCGCGAGCCGCGCCTGCTGGCGCTGCCGCAGCGCGCCCGACAGGTCGACGATGGTGTAGCGCTCGGGCGCGAGCCCGTCGGCGGTCAGCGCGTCGAGCAGCTGCTCGGCCAGCGCGCCGGAGCCGGCGCCGAATTCCCACAGCTCGCGGCTGTCGCAGGCCCGAAGCGCCTGCGCGACCTGGCGCGCGAGCGCGGCGCCGAACAGCGGCGTCAGTTCGGGCGCGGTGACGAAATCGCTGCCGGACGACGGCAGCAGGCCGAACTGGCGGTCGCCCGCCGCGTAGTAGCCGAGCCCGGGGGCGTACAACGCGAGCGCCATGAAGCGGTCGAAAGGCAGCCAATCGCCGTGGCGGGCGATGGCCTGGCGGATCAGCGACGAAAGCGGCGCCGATACACTGCCGGCTGGTGGGGTTTGCATGCCCCGATTGTAGAAAGCCATGTCCGCACGTCCCGTCACCCTGGTCACCGGCGCGGCCCGCCGCCTGGGCCGGGCGATCGCGCTCGAACTCGCCGCGCACGGCCACGACCTCGCGGTCCACTGCCGCGGCTCGCGCGACGACGCGCAGGCCACCGCCGACGAGGCCGTGCGGCTCGGCGCCCGCGCCATGGTGTTCGCGGCCGACCTCGCCGACGAGCCGGCCTGCCGGGCGCTGGTGCCGGCCGTCTGCGAGCGGCTGGGCCGCCTCGACGCGGTCGTCAACAACGCGTCGACCTTCGCCTACGACAATGCCGAGAGCTTCAGCTACGCGTCGATGGAGGCGCACTGGCGCGCCAACACCGGCCCGGCGGTGCTGCTGGCGCAGGCGCTGCACGCGCACCTGGCGGCCCGCGACGGCCGCGGCTGCGTCGTCAACCTGCTCGACCAGAAGCTGTGGAATCCGAACCCCGACTATCTGTCCTACACCTTGTCGAAGGCGGCGCTGCAGTCGGCCACCGTGCTGCTGGCGCAGGCGCTGGCGCCGCGGCTGCGGGTGTGCGGCGTCGCGCCGGGCGTCACGCTGCTGTCGGGCGCGATGACCGAGGCAGAATTCGCGCAGGCGCACGGCCTGACGCCGCTGCAGCGCTCATCGACTCCCGCCGACATCGCGAATGCGGTGCGTTTCCTGATCGAGTCGCCGGCCGTCACCGGCAGCACGCTGCTGGTCGACGGCGGCCAGCACCTGGCGGGCCAGCCGCGCGACGTGATGTTCATCGCCAATCCCGAGAAGAAGACCTGACATGCACTCCCTGCTCATCCACCCCGCCCTGATGGACTGCCGCCGGCTGTTCCTGCGCGACTACGAGGTGTGGATCAACATCGGCGTGCACGACTTCGAGAAGAAGGGCGAGCAGCGGGTGCTGATCAACGTCGACCTCTACATCCCGCTGGCGATGTCGACGCCGAAGGCCGACGAGCTCGACGAGGTGGTCGACTACGACTTCATCCGCCGCACCATTGCGCAGCGCGTGAAGCAGGGCCACATCCACCTGCAGGAAACGCTGTGCGACGACGTGCTGGCGATGATGCTCGCGCACCCGCGCGTGCGGGCGGCGCGCGTGTCGACCGAGAAACCTGATGTATACCCGGACTGCGAAGCCGTCGGCTGCGAAGTGTTCGGCATGAAGAAGGACCTGTGATGAGTGCGGTACTGGACAAGCAACAAGACACCAAGGACGACGCGAAGCAGGCCTTCGAGGTCAACAAGCTGAGCAAGCGCCTGCACCGGCAGGTGGGCCAGGCGATCGCCGACTTCAACATGATCGAGGACGGCGACAAGGTGATGGTCTGCGTGTCCGGCGGCAAGGACAGCTATGCGCTGCTCGACATCCTGCTGAACCTCCAGCAGCGTGCGCCGATCCGTTTCACGCTGGTCGCGGTGAACCTCGACCAGAAGCAGCCGGGCTTTCCCGACCATGTGCTGCCGGAGTACCTGAAGTCGCGCGGCGTGCCCTTCCACATCGAGAACCAGGACACCTACTCGATCGTCAAGCGGCTGATCCCCGAGGGCAAGACGATGTGCAGCCTGTGCTCGCGGCTGCGCCGCGGCATCCTGTACCGCGTGGCCGGCGAGCTCGGTGCGACCAAGGTGGCGCTCGGCCACCACCGCGACGACATGCTGCAGACGCTGTTCATGAACATGTTCTTCGGCAGCCGGCTGAAGGGCATGCCGCCGAAGCTGGTCAGCGACGACGGCAGGAACATCGTGATCCGCCCGCTCGCCTACGTGGCCGAGACCGACCTGGAGCGCTGGGCGGCGCACCGGCAGTTCCCGATCATCCCGTGCACGCTGTGCGGCAGCCAGGAGAACCTGCAGCGGGTGCAGACGAAGCAGATGCTGCGCGACTGGGACAAGCGCTTCCCCGGCCGCATCGAGAACATGTTCACCGCGATGGGCAACATCGTGCCGTCGCACCTGATGGATCGGAACCTCTACCCGTTCACGACGCTCAAAACCACCGGCGTGCCCGATGCCGGTGGCGATCGGGCCTTCGACGACGACGAGAGCTGCGCCCCGGCCGAACCCGCCAGGGACGCGGTGCCCATCAAGCTGCACGTTTGACCTGACGGAGGCTGACCATGTGGAAACCTGCCCTGACCACCACCTTGCTGGCCGGCGCCTTGCTCGGGCTGGGCGGGTGCGCCGCGATGAACGCGGTCGACAGCAATGTCTCCACCTACAGCCAGTGGCCCGCCGGGCGCAGCGCATCGACCTACGCCTTCGAGCGCCTGCCGTCGCAGCAGGCGCGGGCGATGGAGCAGGAAAAGCTGGAATCGATGGCCCGGCACTCGCTGCAGGTGGCCGGTTTCAACGAAGCGGCCGACGCGAAGTCCGCCGATTTCACGGTGCAGGTCGGTGCGCGGATCAATCGCTACGACGTCTCGCCGTACGACGATCCGTTCTGGTGGCATGGTGGGCTGTACCGTTCGCGCTTCGGCTACGGCCGGGGGCCGTTCTGGGGGCCGCCGGGATACTTCGGTCCACGCTACTACGACACGACCTACTACGACCGCGAGGTGGCGGTGCTGATCCGGGACCGGCAGTCCGGGCAGGTGGTGTACGAGGCGCGAGCCTCCAACGACGGCACGACGATGGGCAGCGATGCGCTGATTGCCGCGATGTTCGAAGCGGCGCTGAAGGACTTCCCGCAGACCGGCATCAACCCGCGGCGGGTCACCATTCAGCTGCCGCCCTCGTAGTCCGGATGCCGTTCCGGGATTCGTGACGAGGTAACCCGGATTGGCATCCGGGCTACCGGCCGTCCGCCGCCAGCGCGCGGAAATCGTCTGCCCAGCCGGCCAGCTTCTTCGCAGCGAACTTCCGCTGCGCCGCTGTCGTCGCGTTGTGCAGCTGCGCACCGAACTCGCAGTTGTAGCGCGTCAGCTTTTCCTGGTAGCTGCGAAAGTTCTCGCGCGGCGAATGCTGCACCCGCTCGGCGATCGCGCGCAGCGCGGCCTGCGCCTGGGCCTGCGGCGGCCGCTCGGCCAGCAGTTTGCGCAGCGTCTGCAGCACGTCCTGCTGGCGCGCCTTGCGCTCGGCCAGCCACAGCTCCGGGTCGAACGGCGACGCCGCCATCGCCCGCTTCACCCGCTCGGTCTGCGCATCGTCGAGGTCGCCGTACAGCATCTCGGCGCGCTCCATCGTGCGCTTCAGCGTGGCCTTCAGGCGGTCCTGCGGATCGGGCTGCAGGTAGTCGTCGGCATAGTCGTCGTTGACCTTCGCATAGCGCTTCTCGATGTGCCTGAGCTGCTCCGGCTTCAGCGACAGCGCCGTTTCGGCCAGTGCCGGCAACGCCTGGTCGAGGCCGGTGAACATGCGCGCCTCGACCTCGTCGGTCCAGCGGCACACCTGGGCCGCGGCGACCGGCTGCTGCAGGTCGCCGGCCAGCTTGTCCAGCCACTGCGCGTAGTCGGGCAGCTGGGTGCGGCGGTTCCAGCGGAACCACGACGCGATTGCATCGCGCACCCGCGGCGTCTGCTCGTCGTTGAAGTCGATGTACTTGTCCAGCCACCAATACCCCAGGTCGGGGGCCTGGTTGTAGGCCAGCCGCATCGCGCCACACCCTGAAAGCAGGGTGGTCAACGCCAGCGCGACACCGATAATCACCGACCTGAAAGAAGGACGTTGCATGGCTCTCGACATCGTGATCATGGCCGCGGGCAAAGGCACCCGCATGAAATCCGGCCTGCCCAAGGTCTTGCACAAGCTGGCCGGGCAAAGCCTATTGCAGCATGTTCTGGGTACCGCAGCATCCTTGGGGGCGACCCGCATCATCACGATCACCGGCCACGGCGCCGAGCAGGTCGAGGCGGCGGTGCAGGCACCCGGATTGCTCTTCGTGCGGCAGATGCCGCAGCTGGGCACCGGCCATGCCGTGCAGCAGGCGGTGCCGCAGCTGCATGACGAGGGCACCACGCTGATCCTGAACGGCGACACGCCGCTGATCGACGCGTCCACCGTGCGCGCGCTGGTCGACGCCTGCGGCGGCGAGCGCTTCGCGCTGCTGACGATCACGCTGCCCGATGCCACCGGCTACGGCCGCATCGTGCGCGACGGCGAGCAGGTGCGCGCGGTCGTCGAGCACAAGGACGCGAGCCCGGCGCAGCGCGAGATCCGCGAGGTCAACACCGGCGTGATGGCGGTGCCGACGAAGCGGCTGAAGGGCTGGCTGACGAAGCTGGACAACCAGAACGCCCAGGGCGAGTACTACCTGACCGACATCATCGCGATGGCGGTGGCCGACGGCGTGCCGGTCGTCACCGCGCAGCCGAAGAGCGAGACCGAGGTGCTGGGCGTCAACAGCCCGATGCAGCTGGCCGACCTGGAGCGCCGCTACCAGCGCGGCCGCGCCGAGGCGCTGATGGAGGCCGGCGTGCGGCTGGCCGACCCGGCGCGCTTCGACGTGCGCGGCACGCTGCAGTGCGGCAGCGATGTCGAGATCGACGTCAACTGCGTGTTCGACGGCGCGGTCGAACTCGGCGACGGCGTGCGCATCGGCGCGAACTGCGTGATCCGCAATGCGCGCATCGGGGCCGGCACGGTGATCCACCCGTTCACCCACATCGACGGCGAGGCGCAGGGCGTGACGGTCGGCCGCGGCGCGCTGATCGGTCCGTTCGCGCGGCTGCGCCCCGGCGCGCAGCTGGGCGACGAGGTGCACATCGGCAATTTCGTCGAGGTGAAGAACTCGACGCTCGCGAAGGGCGCGAAGGCCAACCACCTGGCCTACCTGGGCGATGCGACGGTCGGCGAGCGGGTGAACTACGGCGCCGGCAGCATCACCGCCAACTACGACGGCGCGAACAAGCACCGCACCGTGATCGGCGACGACGTGCACGTCGGCAGCAACTGCGTGCTGATCGCGCCGATCGTGATCGGCGCCGGCGCGACCATCGGCGGCGGCTCGACGATCTCGAAGGACGCGCCGGCCGGCCAGCTGACGGTGTCGCGCGCGAAGCAGGTGTCGCTTGAAGGCTGGACGCGGCCGGTGAAGAAGAAGTAGGCGCTGGCGACAAGCCGGCGGGGCGTCGACCGCGTCGAGCGGAACTCCGTCAGCGCAGCTCCGGATGCTCGGAGACGATGCGCTCGCCGATGAACCGGCTGCCCAGGATGTTCAGGTGGTTGCTGTCGCGGTAGAGCAGGTCGCCGCCGCGCACCATGCTGCAACGCATTGCGTCGCAGAAGTGCCGGCGCGTGTGGATCAGGCGGATCCGCGGGTCGCGCCGGACCACGTCCGCCAGCGCCGCATCCATCGCCGCGTTCCGGGCATCCACCGCCGCCCGCGCGGTCTCGCAGGGCAAGCGGGGGAAAGGCCCACGCTGGACCGCGCAGCGCTGCAGGTCGAAGTCGTGGCTCGGTACGTCATCGGTCAGGTACACCTGCTTGCCTGCGTCGGCCAGCCGCGAGGCGGCCCGCAAGGTCTCCTCTTCCATCGAACTGCCTGCCGGCACCTGTGATGCGCGGTTGGTCCAGAACATGGTCAGCACGACGCTGCGGATGCCGGGGGAGGCCAGCACATGCGCATGGATCGCGTCGAAGTCGCTGCGGCCGACGAAGGGTGGGGCGCTCTGGATGTAGAAGGCCAGGTTGCGCGTCGGCAGTTGTTCGGCGAGGCCGATGAACAGGTGTTCGGCATGGCTGTCGCCGAGCAGAACGATGTCGACCGGCTCGCTCGGCTTCGATTGCAGGCAGCGCACGTAGCCCTCCCAACGCGGCGCCTGGTCCGCCAGGGCTTTCGGCGTGCAGACCGTGTAGCGTTCGAGCGGCCAGCGATGGAACTCGAGATGACCGATGTCGCCGCGCAGCACCTGGGTCGCCAGCGGCGGGTGCCCGAACCATCGCCCACCGCTCGCGGACAGCGCCCACCCGGCGGCGCCCACCAGCACCATCGCGATGACCAGCCCGACGGCCTTGAGGCCGGGTCGCCCACCGAAGCGCAGCGGCCGTTCCACCCATCGCCAGCTTGCCCACGCGAGCGCGAATGCGGTCACGACCGCAACGGCGCGCACCCACGCCGGCGGCGTCTCGCCGACGATGACCCGGGCGAAGCTCAGCAGCGGCCAATGCCACAGGTAGAGCGGGAAGCTGATGAGCCCGACCATCACCAGGATTCGGTTCGACAGCAGTACGCGGTTGACCCAGGCCTGAGGCCCTGCCGCGATCAGCAGGACCGTCCCCAGCACCGGCCCGAGCGCCACGAGGCCGGGAAAGTGAACCTTCTTCGTGGTCCAGCAGCTGACGAGGAGCAGCACGACGCCCAGGGCCGAGCCGGCGTTGCGAAAACCTGGCGCGGCGAGCACCCGCTCCAGTCGGGCGGGCGGTGGACGCCGTGCCAGGCTCGCCACCAAAGCCCCCGCCAGCAGCTCCCAGAAGCGCGTCTGCGGTGAATAGAAATCCGCGATCACGTCGACGTGCGACTGCCGCAGGTTGAGCCAGAACGAGCCAGTGAACACCACCACGATGACCAGGCGCGCGTCCAGGCGCAGCCGCCACGCCAGACCCAGCATCAGCGGCCAGACCAGGTAGAACTGTTCCTCGATGCCCAGGCTCCACAGGTGCAGCAGCGGTTTGGTCTCGCCCGCGTTGTCGAAGTAGCCGCTTTCGCCCCACAGCACCAGGTTCGACACGAAGCCGGCACCTGCCGCGACGTGCTTGCCGATCTGCTGCAATTCGTGGCTCAGCAGCAACCAGATGCCCCAGCACAGGCAGGCGACCAGCATCGCCAGCAGTGCCGGAAAGATGCGACGCATGCGCCGGGCGTAGAAATCGACCAGGCTGAAGCTGCCGCGTTCCAGGTCGTTGAACAGGATGCCCGAAATCAGGAAGCCTGAGATGACGAAGAAGACATCGACGCCGATGAATCCGCTGCGAATGAACGCCGGGAAGGCATGGAAGGCGACAACGAAAGACACCGCGATGCCGCGCAGCCCGTCGATGTCCGGGCGGTAAGAGGTGTGCGCAAGGGCAGTTGGGGCCTCGGCGGGAGCGTTGGCGAGGGCGGTCCGTGCAAGACCGCTCGTCGTGTCGTTCATCTTCTTCGAGAGGCAAGGGTGCTGGTGATGGCGGGACAGCCACCGCGCCGCAGTCTACCAATGCTGCGTGCCGCGCCGCGAACCGATCGCCGTCGACGGCCACTCAGGCCGGGTCAATGCACACAGCCCCGAAGGACCGACGTGCCTCCCCTTTTGAAGTGGGCGCGATGGGGCTCGCCGACGACGACATCGTCGCAAAGCCGTGACCTGCGGGCGTCACACCAGCGCCGGCCCCGCCAGCGCGATCGCCCAGGCCTCGAAGGCGGCGGCCGGCAGCGGCGCGCTGACCAGCTCGCCCTGCAGTTCGTCGCAGCCGAGCCGGGTCAGGAACTCCTGCTGCGCGATCGTCTCGACGCCTTCGGCGATCACCGTGATGTCCAGGCTGCGCGCCAGCTGCACGATCGCGCGCGCGATCGCCGCCGAGTCGTGCTCGTCCGGCAGGTCCTTCACGAACGAGCGGTCGATCTTCATCTTGTCGATCGGCAGCTCCTTCAGGTGGCCGAGCGACGAGTAGCCGGTGCCGAAGTCGTCGACCGAGATCCGGATGCCCATCGCCTTCAGCTCGCCGAGCCGGGTCTTCACTTCGCCGAGGTCGTCCATCAGCATGCGCTCGGTCAGCTCCAGCTCGAGGCAGTCGCCCGGCACGCCTTCTTCCTGCAGCATGTCGGCGATCAGCTGGATGAAGCCCACGGTCTGGAACTGCACGCTCGACAAGTTCACCGCCACCGGCACGCTGCTGATGCCGGATTCGTGCCAGCGGCGCGCGCAGCGCAGTGCGTCTCGCAGCACCCACTGGCCGATCGGCAGCATCAGCCGCTGCTGCTCGGCGAGCGGGATGAAGTGGTCGGGCATCAGCAGCCCGCGCTCCGGGTGATTCCAGCGGATCAGCGCCTCGACGCCGACCAGCACGCCGTCGTGCGAGCGCACCTGCGGCTGGAAATGCAGCACGAACTCGCTGCGCTCCAGCGCCTGCGTCATCTGGCTTTCCATCACCAGCGCGGCATAGGCCGAACGCGCCATCGCCGGCGTGAAGAACTGGTAGTTCGCACGGCCGCGCGCCTTCGCGAGGTACATCGCGGTGTCGGCGTTCTTGATCAGCTCGTCGGCGGTCTGGCCGTCGTGCGGGAACATCGAGATGCCGACCGACGGCGTCACCGAGATCAGCCGCCCGTCGGCGTTCACCGGCACCTCGATCGCCGCCAGCAGCTTCTGCGTGGCCTCCTCGACGTCGGCGCGCTGCAGCACGCCGGGCAGCAGCACGATGAACTCGTCGCCGCCGAAGCGCGCGACCAGGTCGGTCGAGCGCAGGCTCTGGATGATGCGCTGCGCGACCGTCTGCAGCAGCGTGTCGCCGATCAGGTGGCCGAGCGAGTCGTTGACCCGCTTGAAGTGGTCGAGGTCGATGAACAGCAGCGCGAGCTGCGAGTCGCTGCTGCGTGCGCCGGTGATGCGGTGCTCCAGCGTCTCCATGAAGCTCATCCGGTTCGGCAGCTGCGTCAGCGCGTCGTGGTGGGCCAGGTGGTGGATGCGGTCCTGCGCCGCCAGCCGGTCGCGCAGGTCGCGCACCAGCGTCATGCGCATGCGCTCGCCGTTGCGCAGCATCGTGCGCACGGTGAATTCGACCGGGATGCGCCCGCCGTCCTTGTGCAGCGCGACGCTCTCGTAGGTGATCTCGGCGCCGGCCGACTGCGTCGCGGCGGCGCGGGCGAGCTGGTCGGGCGCGATGAAGTCCAGCGTCTTGCGGCCCTTCAGCTCGTCGAGCGTGTAGCCGATCAGCGCGAGCGCCGGCGGATTGGCGTCGGTGATCACGCCGTCCTTGTGGAAAACGATGCCCTCGGCGCTGGCCTGCATGAACTTCGCGAGCCGCTCCTCCGATTCGCGCACCGACTGCTCGGCCAACCGGTGCTTGGTGATGTCGGAGATCAGCACGAACGCGGCGGTCGCGTCGCCTTCGTTGACGACGTGCGGCAGCAGGTTCACCTCGATCCAGCGGCGCTCGCCGTCGGGGCCGATCAGCTCGCGCTCGTACGACGCGCCGCGCCGTTCGCGCAGCACCCGGTCGACCTGCGGCTGGATCAGCCGCGCGGCCGGCTCGCCGATGATCTCGGACACGGTGTGGCCGACGATCGACTGCTCGTCCCAGCCGAAGGTCTGCGCGTAGCGCTTGTTCGCGAACAGGCAGCGCAGCGTGCTGGCCTGGTAGTAGGCGATCAGCACCGGCACGTTGTCGGCCAGCAGCTGGAACTGGTCGGCGCGGGCGCGGGCCGACAGCTCGGCACGCCGGCTGTCGGTGACGTCGTGCAGCACGCACAGGTAGTGGCCGGGCGCCGGCAGCCAGCGCGCCTCCAGGTCGAGCCAGCAGGGGCCACCGGTCGACTGCGGCGCGCACTGCATGCGCAGGTTCAGCGCGAAGTCCTCGCGGCCGATCAGCCGCGTCGCGAGCGTGGCGCGCGATTCGGGGCCGAGCAGCGCCTGCCACAGCAGCCCGGCGTCGCGCGCCGAGCCGGCGCCGCTGAAGTCGACGAAGGCGCGGTTGCCCTGCAGCACGACGCATTCGGGCGTCAGCCGCAGCACCATGCACGGCAGCTCCTCGAGATCGGGCCAGGCGTGCGGGGCGGTGTCCATCGTCAGGCGGCCGCCGTCGTCGTCCGCTCGAGCTGTTCGACCGCCAGGCACAGGTCGTCCCACGCCCGGGCCTTGTCCTCCGGGTTGCGCAGCAGGTAGGCCGGGTGGTAGGTCACGACCAGCGGCACGCCCTGGTACTGGTGGACGCGGCCGCGCAGCCGGCCGACCGGCTCGTTGCTGCGCAGCAGGCTCTGCACCGCGAAACGGCCCATCGCGAGGATCATGCGCGGCTTCACCAGCTCGATCTGGCGGATCAGGAAGGGCTCGCACTGCGCCAGCTCGTCGGGCTCGGGGTTGCGGTTGCCGGGCGGGCGGCACTTCAGCGTGTTCGCGATGAAGACCTGGCGCGCCGGCTCGGCCTCGCCGCGCGTCAGCCCGAGCGCGCGCAACATGCTGTCGAGCAGCTGGCCCGATTTGCCGACGAAGGGCTCGCCTTGCCGGTCTTCCTGTTCGCCGGGCGCTTCGCCGACGACCATCCAGTGCGCCTGCGGGTTGCCGACGCCGAACACCGTCTGCGTGCGGCCGCTGCACAGCTTGCAGGCCGTGCAGCCCGCGACGGCGTCGCGCAGCGCGGGCCAGTCCATCGCGTCGACGCCGGTCGCGCGCGGGCCGCGCACGGCGACGCCAGCGGGTTCGGCCACGGAGGCGGGCGAGGGCGCGGCCGGCGCCGACGCGGGCCGCGACGTGCCGGTCTCGACCTCGGGCTGCGCCTCGGCGAGCGCCACCGCATCGCCCTGCGACGGCGTGTTCCACACGCGGATGCCCATTTCCTGCAGCATCGCGACCTGGCGTTCACTCCAGCGCATCGCCACCCTCCGCCAGGTCCACCTGCAGGCTCATCACCGCCGCATCCTCGCGCCCGCTCGGGTGCGTGGCGCGCGACGCCGGGTAGTAGCCGCGGCGCGTGCCGATCGACTTGAAGCCGTAGCGCAGGTACAGCGCCCGCGCGCGTTCGTTGCTCTGCCGCACCTCCAGCCACAGCTGCGCGGCGCGGCGCTCGCGGCACACCGCAACCAGCTCGTCGAGCAGGAAGCGCGCATGGCCCTGGCGCTGGAAGGCCGGCGCGACGGTCAGGTTCAGCAGGTGCATCTCGTCGACGCCGGGCATCGCGATGAAATAGCCCAGCATCTCGCCGCGCTCGCCGTAGATCACGCGGGCCACGTAGCCGGCGGCCAGCGAGTCGATGAAATTGCCATGGGTCCACGGGAATTCGTAGGCCTGGCGCTCGATCTCGAGCACCGCGTCGAGCTGCGTGACGCCGAGCGGCAGCAGCAGGCGCTTGTCCCTCAGCACGGCACTCATGCGACGGCCTTCGCTTTCATCGCCTTGTCGTGTGCGCGCTCGACGGTCGTCTGCGCCACCTTGTCGCGCAGGTACACCGGCAGCGCGTGCGCCGCATCGACGCGAACGCCTTGCGACCACAGCTGCGCGGCGACGCGCGCCAGCGCCTCGGCGCGCGAGCGTGGCTGCGGCACGCGCTGCACCGAGGCGGACAGCGCGAGCCGCTCGCCGAAGGCATCGAGCGCCGAGCCGGCGACCACCGCGCCGGGGCGCGCCCGCTGCAGTGCCTGGAACGCGTCGAGGCGCAGCAGCGCGGGCGCGTCGGTCGCCGTCCAGCGGCCGTCGGCCCAGCGGTAGCCACCGGCATAGATCTCGTCCATGCGCGCGTCCATCGCGACGCAGACCTCGGTTGCACCGGTCTGCGCGCGTGCATCGTCGGCCACCAGCAGCAAGCTGTCGACCGGGATCACCGGCTTGCTCGCGCCGAACGCCAGGCCCTGCGCCACCGAGCAGGCGGTGCGCAGCCCGGTGAAGGCGCCGGGGCCGCAGCCGAACGCGATCGCGTCGACGCCGGCCAGCGCCAGCCCGTGCGCGGCCAGCAAGGCCATCAGTTCGGGCACCAGCGTCGCCGAGGCCTGCGCGCCGCCGGCGCGGTCGTGCGCCGCCTGCCACCCGGGCGCGACCAGCGCGATGCCCATCGCGTCGGTGGAGGTGTCGAAAGCCAGCAGCGTGCCCATGGGCGACAGTCTAAAGCCCGGGCTGCGTGCGATCATCGACGGATGGGGAATGTAGGGAGGCGACTCCTGTCGCGCATGGCCGGCCTGGCGACCGCCGCACTCGTGCTGCCGGCGGCAGCGGCACCGCTGCCGATCGAGGCCGAGGTCGCGCTCGACGCCGCCAGGGTGCCGCGCGAGGCGATGGTCGCCTGGGTGCAGGAGGTCGGCGCCAGCGCGCCGCGGCTCGACTGGCAGGCGCGCCAGCCGGTCAACCCGGCCTCGCTGATGAAGCTGCTGACCACCTCGGCCGCGCTCGAACTGCTGGGACCGGCCTGGACCTGGTCGACACCGGTCTGGCTGCAGGGCACCGTGCGCCGGCCGGGCCCCCATGGCGTGCTCGACGGCGACTTGGTGATCCGCGGCACCGGCGACCCCAAGCTCGTGCCCGAGCGGCTGTGGATGATGCTGCGCCGCGTGCAGCAGTTCGGCGTGCACGAGATCCGCGGCGACATCGTGCTCGACCGCAGCGCGTTCCGCCCGTCGTTGCAGAACCCGGCCGATTTCGACGGCGATCCGCTGCGGCCGTACAACGTGCAGCCCGATGCGCTGATGCTGAACTTCAAGTCGCTGACGCTCAGCTTCGTGCCCGACGCGCCGGCCGGCGTCGCCCGCATCACCGCCGACGTGCCGCTGTCCGGGCTGCAGCTCGACGACAGCGTGCCGCTGATCGCCGGCCCGTGCGACGACTGGCGCGCTCCGCTGATGCTCGACGTCGCCGACCCGGCCCGGCTGAAGGTGGTCGGCGGCTTCCGCACGCTGTGCGGCGAGAAGGCGTGGTCGATCGCGTGGCCCGAGCCGCAGCGCTACAGCGAGCGGCTGCTGCGCGGGCTGTGGAGCGAGATGGGCGGCAAGCTGGGCGGCAAGGTGCGCG
This sequence comes from Rhizobacter sp. SG703, assembly GCF_012275445.1. Classification (GTDB taxonomy): domain Bacteria; phylum Pseudomonadota; class Gammaproteobacteria; order Burkholderiales; family Burkholderiaceae_C; genus Rhizobacter. The sequence continues at coordinate 97,560 of NZ_JAAZQK010000014.1, forward strand.
ACGGCACGGCGCCGAGCACGCCGCCGAGTTTCGAGCTGGTATCGCCGCCGCTGGCCGAGGTGATCCGCGACATCAACAAGTTCAGCAACAACGTGATGGCGCAGCAGCTGTTCCTGACGCTCGGGCTGACGCAGCGCGGCCTCGGCTCTCCGGAACTCGCGCGCGAGGTGCTGCGCCAGTGGGTGGCCGAGCGCTGGCCCGATGCGGCGCCGTCGGTCGCCGTCGACAACGGTTCGGGGCTGTCGCGCGATTCGCGCGTCACCGCGCAGCTGCTCGGCCGCGTGCTGCAGGCCGACTGGGCCGGGCCGGCGATGCCGGAGCTGATGAGCTCGCTGCCGGTCAGCGGGCTCGACGGCACGATGAAGCGCTCGCGCGCGACGCTCGGGCGGGCGCACCTGAAGACCGGGTCTTTGAAGGACGTCGCCGGGATCGCCGGCTACGTGCTGGGCCAGAGCGGCCGGCGCTACATCGTGGTGGCGATCATCAACCACCCGAATGCGAACGCCGCCCGGCCGGCCCTCGACGCGATGACTCAATGGGTCATCAACGACACGATGAATTGAGATCAAGCAACGCCCGCGGAACCGGCTTTGCCGGGCCGCAGGGTGGCGCCCCTTGGAGCAAAGCGACTGGGGGGGCCTAGAACCTGTAGCCGATCGACAGGTTGGTCGAGATCGGGTCCAGCTTCGTGTCGATCGATTGCCCGGTCGACAGCTTGGTCGTCGTCTTCAGGTAGGTCTTGATGACCGAGCCGTCGATGAACCAGTGCTCGTCGAACCGGTAGCTCGCGCCGAGCTGGAACGACGGTCCGAAGGCCGAATCCGCCGACATCGAGGTCGGCGGGCCGCCCGGGTTGGTCAGCGCGGTCAGCGCGCCCGAGCCTTCCTCGCCGTAGAAGTGCGCATAGGTCAGGCCGGCGCCGACGAAGGGGCGAAATGGCGAGTTCGCCTCCAGGAAGCGGTACTGCGCGAACAGCGTCGGCGACACCTGCTTGATCGTGCCCAGCTTGCCGACGCCCGACAGCGCGCCGTCGCCGACCACCTCGTGCTTGTAGGGCAGGCCGGCGAAGAACTCCAGCGAGACGTTGTCGGTCAGCATGTAGCCGAGCGTGAAGATCGCCTGCGTGTCGCTCTTCACGTCGATCTTGCTGTTGGGCAGGCTGGAGGCGCTCAGGTCGTCGCTCTTCACCTGCGGCGCGATCTGGTTGACGCCGGTCTTCACCATCCAGGTGCCGGCCGATTGCGCGAGCGCCGCGGTGCTGCCGCACAGGGCCAGCGCCGCGATCGCAAGGGTCTTGATGCCATGGGTCATGGGAATGTCCTTTGATGGGCAGGTCGATGGGCGCGGGCTCACAGCCAGCCGCTTTCGACCATGCGCTTGGCGACGAACCGCGCGAGCAGCTGGTAGGCGAACGGCGTCGGGTGCACCGTGTCGGCGAACTCGTAGTGCGAGATGTCGCCGGCGATCACCGTGTTGGCCGAGCAGACCAGCGAGCTGGCGAACAGCGTCGCGGCCAGCTTCGTGAGGTCGCAGGCCGGCGTCGTCACGTTGGTCAGGCCATAGAGCTGCGGTTGGGCGACCTGGTCGCGGCCCTGCGTGTAGGCGTCGACCTCGAGCACGCCGGCGGTGCCGGCCAGGCCGGCGTGCAACTGGGCGTTGAACTGCACCACCATCGTGTTGATCAGCGTCTGCACGTCCGCGCTCTGTGCGTAGGCAAGCGGTGTCTGGCTGACGTCGGGCAGGTTCACGACGACGACGTGCGTCGCACCCTTCGCGAGGATCAGCGTCTTGATGTAGGCGGCCAGTTCGCCGCCGGCCGTGGCCATCGCGGTGACAGCCTGCGTCGGCGTGGCCTGCGCCGCACTCACTGCCGCGAGGTTGATGAACACGTCGTTGCCGCCGGCCATCACGGTGACCAGCTCGGTGCCGCTGAAGCTGCCGCCGACGGCCGCCAGGTGGTTGCCGATCTGCGTGACGACCGGCACGGTGAGCTGGCCGACGTAGCCGCTGGTGTCGCCGGCGGCAATGAGGGCCTTGTTGCCGGGGCCGACCGGGTTGGTCACCCGCGCGCCGCCCTGGGCATAGCCATAGCAGCCGGCATGGGCCGCGGCGGCCTGCGCGAACGCGGCCAGCGGACCCGACGATTCGAGCCCGGTCTGCGCGGCGCACGGTGCGCCGGTGCCGGCCTGCACGGACAGCAGTTCGGTCCAGTTCTTGCCGGCCGGGCCATTGACCGTGTACTTGCCGCCGCCCGAAGCCGCCACGAGCGTCGGCGTCGCGTACGTCCCGACGTCGCTCAGGCTGTCACCGAACGACACCATCGCGCTGTACTTCACGCGCGGCGACTGGTCGCCATCGCCACCGCCGCCACACGCGGCGAGCAGCAGCGACGCCAGCGTCACCGCACCCCAGGAACGGACGTTCTTCATGCAGACCCCTTGGTTGAGCGGCGCGCGCGCGCTGAAGCACCCGCCCGTCGCGATGGAAAGCTGCGGCCGACTATAGAGAGGCCCGTCGGCGATGACCCGTCGGAGAAACCCCGCCCGTTGTGTAAAGAAGCGTGGCGGAGAGCGGCGGGCCGCCTCGAGCCGGCCCCCGCAAGCCGCGAGACGCGGCTTGCGCTCTGGCCGTCCAAGCCCGCGCAGGCGGGCTTGGAGCCGCGGACATCGGTCCCCGCGGGGGATCCGGTCGACGTGCTCGTCGGCCGAGGGGCCGTCATTCCTCAGAACGGGTTGTTGACGGCGCGGCTGGCGGCCATCGAGCCGAGCTGGCTGTGCGCGGCCGGGCTGAAGTGCAGGTCGTCGGCCCACAGCCAGGTGTAGGCGGCCGCGTCGAGGGTGCCCGATTCCGGCACCTTCTTCAGCGTCGTCACGGTGCAGTTCGGCAGCGCGGCCGTCGTCAGGCAGGCAGCGGTGTTGGTGTTCACCAGCGAGTAGTTCGGGTAGTTGCGCACCATGTCCTGCAGGCGTTCGTCGAACACCACCAGGCCGACGGACTTGCCGCCGTCCTTCACCTCTTCGAGCTTCAGCCGCAGCGCGGCATTGAACTGGAAGCTGAGCGCCGACAGGAAGGCCGCGCGGCCGGGGTTCGTCAGGTCTTCCTTCGCCGCATAGGGCGTCAGGCCCTGGTCGGCTGCGGTCGACACGATCACCTTCGCGCCGAGATCGGACAGCCGGATGATCTGCGCACCCAGTGCATTGCCGGCCGCGGCGGCGGCGGCCTGCAGCTCGCTCGCGCCCTGCCCGGGGTACTGCTGGTACAGCGCGATGATGTCGTTGGCGCCGGCCATCACCGTGACGAGGTCGGTGGACGACAGCGAATCCCCGGAGGTGAACTGCGTGATCTGCGACGCGACGTCGTTGACGCCGGCGCCGACCGTCGCGAAGGTGCGCGCGGTGACGGCGGCGCCGCTCGCGCTGCATTCGCCGAAGACCAGGCCGAAGGTGCCGGCCACCATCTGGATCCAGATCGGGTTGGTGCTGCAGTCCAGCTGCGTGGTGGGCGTGGCCGGGTTGGTGGTGGTGTCGTAGACCACCGCATTGATGCTGTACTTGTTGCTGGTGCTCGTCATCACGCTGGCCTCGTCGCCGAACGAGAGCAGCCGCCGCGGCACGAAGCGCTCGACCTGCGTGCCGCCGCCGCACGAGGCGAGCAGCGCGGCCGCCAGCAGTGCCGCGCCGAGACGCACCCAGCCGTTTTGCTTCGGATCAGCCTTGAAAATCATGAACACTCCAGACGGGAAACGGTGAGGGTGGGTTGGGATGGGGCGTCGCCTCAGGCGGCGGCAGCCCGTTGCAGGCGGTCGCGCACGCCGTCCCATTCGGGCTCGGCGGGCGGCTCTTCCACCCAGATCAGATGCACGCCCTCGGCATCGAGTTCGCGCAGCGCGGAAAAAAGTTCGTGGGCTGCCTGCGAGGCCTGCGACGGCATCGCGCGGTGGCGCAGCCCGCGCACCGCCTTGGCGGGCACGGTGCGCGAATATACCGCCAGCTTCAATGTCGAGCCTTCGAGCATCTGCAACGCCGTATTCAGCATCGGACCGGGCATCAGCCGCAGCTTGGCGCGCGGCGCGTAATGCGCCTCGAGCGTGCCCGACGCGCGCGGCGCCGCGTCGTCGCGGTCGGCCAGCGGCTGGCCGGCGGCGGCTTCGAGCTGCTGGCGCGTCAGCACACCGGGGCGCAGCAGCACCGGCCGACCGCGCGAGCAGTCGACGATGCTCGATTCGATGCCGACCTGGCAATCGCCGCCGTCGAGCACCGGCAGCGCGTCGCCGAATTCCTCGACGACGTGCGCCGCGCGCGTCGGGCTGATGCGCCCGAAGCGGTTCGCGCTCGGCGCCGCGAGGCCCGGCACGCCCAGCGCCTTGGCCTCGCGCAGCAGCGCCTGCGCCACCGGGTGCGACGGGCAGCGCAGGCCGATGCTGTCCTGCCCGCCGGCCGACGCGGCGGCGATGCCGGGCGCGCGCGGCACGATCAGCGTCAGCGGCCCCGGCCAGAAGCGGGCCGCCAGCTGCTGCGCGACGGCCGGCCAGTCGGCGGCGAACACCTGCGCCGACCCGACGTCGCCGACGTGCACGATCAGCGGGTGGTCGGCCGGCCGGCCCTTGGCGGCGAAGATCTTCGCGACCGCGGCATCGTCGTCGGCACGCGCGGCCAGCCCGTAGACCGTCTCGGTCGGCATGCCGACCAGCTCGCCGTCGGCCAGCGTGCGGGCGGCCTGCCGCACCGCGGCCGCGGTGCGGGCGTCGGAAGGATCTCGGGCATCGAGCAGCACGGCGGGTCCTCGGCTCAGTCGGTCGCGAGGCTCACCAAGCCGCGAGGCCCAGGTGCTCCGCGGCCTGCAGTGCGACCGCGTTGGCGAACTCGGCCGTCGCGGCGGTGACGGTCAGGTGGCCCATCTTGCGGCCCGGGCGGGCGCTGGCCTTGCCGTACAGGTGCAGGTGCACGCCCGGCAGCGCGAGCACGGCGGCCCAGTCGGGCTCCGTTTCGGCCGGGTTTGCGGTCGCCGTGTCGCGGAACCACAGGTCACCCAGCAGGTTCAGCATCACCGCCGGCGAATGCAGCCGCGGCGCGGCCAGCGGGGCGCCGGTCAGCGTGCGCACCTGCAGGTCGAACTGCGACTGGTCGCAGGCGTCCAGCGTGTAGTGGCCGGAGTTGTGCGGGCGCGGCGCCATTTCGTTGGCGACCAGCCGGCCGTCCTTCAGCACGAAGAACTCGACGCACAGCACGCCGACGTAGCCGAGCGTCGCGGCGATGCGGCCGGCATGCGCGATGGCCTGCTGCTGCACGTCGGGCGTCACGTCGGGCGAGGGCACGCGCGTCACCGCGAGGATGCCATCGCGGTGCAGGTTCTGCTGCAGCGGGAAGTGCACGCTCGCACCGTCGGCGCCGCGCGCGACGATGACGCTGACCTCGTAGGCCAGCGGCAGCATCTGCTCGAGCACGCACGGCACCTGCTTCAGCGCGTCCCATGCGGCGGCCAGCGCCGCGCGGTCGGCCACCCGCACCTGGCCCTTGCCGTCGTAGCCGAGGCGCGCGGTCTTCAGGATGCCGGGCAGCAGCGCGGCGTCGACGGCATCGAGCTGGTCCCGGGTCTCGATCAGCACGAACGGCGCGCACGGCACGTGGCAGCGGCCGAAGTGCGCCTTCTCGGCGGCCCGGTCCTGGCACACCGCGACCGCATCGCCCGATGGCGCCACCGGCCGCATCGCGGCCAGCGTGCGCAGCGCGGCGGCGGGCACGTTCTCGAATTCGGTGGTGACGGCGGCGCTGACGGCGCCCAGGTGCGCGAGACCGGTCGCGTCGAGGTAGTCGGCCTGCACGTGGTGGTGCGCGACCAGGCCGGCCGGGCTCGCCGCATCGGGGTCCAGCACCGCGGTGGCGTAGCCCATCTGCTGCGCGGCATGCACGAACATGCGGCCGAGCTGGCCGCCGCCCATCACGCCGAGCGTCTGGCCGGGGGGAATGAAGCGCAGCGTCATTTCAACTCGGCACTCATGGCGCGCGCGACCTCGGTCTGGCGGGCGCGCCAGGCCTCGAGCTGGCTGCGCAGCGCGGGCTGGTCGCAGGCCAGCATCGCGACCGCGAACAACGCGGCATTGGCCGCGCCGGCGCTGCCGATCGCAAACGTCGCGACCGGGATGCCTTTGGGCATCTGCACGATGGAATGCAGCGAATCGACGCCCTGCAGGTGGCGGCTCGCGACCGGCACGCCAAGCACCGGCACCGTGGTCTTCGCGGCCAGCATGCCGGGCAGGTGGGCGGCGCCGCCGGCGCCGGCGATGATGGCCCGCAGCCCGCGCGGGGCGGCCGATTCGGCGTAGGCGAACATGTCGTCGGGCATGCGGTGGGCAGAGACCACGCGCGCCTCGTAGGGCACACCGAACTCGGCGAGAATCTCGGTTGCGAGGCGCAGGGTCTCCCAGTCGCTGCTGGAACCCATCACCACGCCAACCACGGGGGCGCTGCTCACGGCTCGCTCCAAGGGCTGAACAACCTTGAATTGTAGGCGGCGCGGCCCATCTGACTGAACGACCTCACTGCAGCACCGCCTGCCATTGCCGGAACACGATGGACATCACGATTCAGAACTTCGAAGCCGACCTGATCAACGCCTCGGTCGAGCAGCCGGTGCTGCTGGACATCTGGGCGCCGTGGTGCGGCCCCTGCAAGGCGCTGACGCCGGTGCTCGAGAAGATCGAGGTCGCCTATGCCGGGCGCTTCAAGCTGGCCAAGCTGAATGCCGACGAGCAGCCCGAGATCTCCAGCCAGCTGTCGCAGATGTTCGGCGTGCGCAGCATCCCGTTCTGCGTGCTCTTCAAGGGCGGCCAGCCGGTCGACGGCTTCGTCGGCGCGCTGCCCGAGGCGCAGGTGCGCGAATTCCTCGACCGGCACGTGCCGAGCGCCGAAGAAGCGGCGGCCGAGGAAGACCTGGCCGCGGCCGAGGAACTGCTCGCCGAGGGCGATGCCGACAGCGCGCTGGAGCGGCTGCAGGAGGCGGTGGCGATCGACCCGGGCAACGACGTCGCGCGCTACGACTACCTGCGCGCGCTGCTGACGATGGGGCGGGTCGACGATGCGCGGCGCGCGTTCGACCCGGTGGCGAGCAAGGTGATGCTGGATGCGCGGCTGGCCGCGGCCGGCCACTGGCTGGCGGCCTGCGAGAAGGCCGCCTCGGCTCGCAGCCCCGAGCAGCTGGCGGCGGCGATCGCGGCCAGCAAGCGCGATTTCGACGCGCGCTTCGAGCTGGCGCAGACGCATTTCGCCGCGCAGCGGTTCACGCAGGCGATGGACGAGCTGCTCGAGATCGTGATGCGCGACAAGGCCTGGAACGGCGAGCTCGCGCGCAAGACCTACGTCGCGATCCTCGAGCTGATGAGCAAGCCGGCACCGGCCAAGGCCGAAGCGGCGGCCCCGAAGGGCGCGGTCGAGGTGGCCGGCAAGGTCAACACCGCACCGGCCGATCCGGTGGTCGACCAGTACCGGCGCAAGCTGAGCATGGCGCTGTTCTGAGCAAGCCGCCGTTCTGAGCAGACCGGCGTTCGCCCTGAGCCTGTCGAAGGGCCGGGCTGAGCTGGCCGAAGCCCTGGCGCTGCGCGCGCAGACCCTTCGACAGGCTCAGGGCGAACGGTGTTCGCGGAGCGCGGCGTCGATCAGGCGCAGCACTTCGGCCTGCTCGTCGGCAAAGGCGCGCCAGGCGGCCTCGGCCTGCTGCGAGTGCTTCCTGGCGGCATCCGGCTGCCCGAGCGCCGCGTAGACCTGCGCGAGCCGGCTGTGCGTCGCGGCCCGGTCGTCGAGGTCGCAGTCGTCGCGGTTCGCGGCCTCGGCGGCCTGCGCTTCTTCGCGCGCCAGCTCGTGCTGCTTCAGCTGGACCCGGCACCATGCCAGGTCGGCCCGCAGCCAGTTCGCCATGTGGGCTGCGCCCTGCGTCAATGCGGGGTCGAGGTGCTGCTCGTACAACGGCAGCGCATCGGCATGCCGGCCCTGCAGCGACAGCAGCTGCGCCCGCAGGATCGGCGCCAGCGCCTCCAGCGCCGCAGTGCCGACCAGCGCATCGAAGTTCTGCGACGACTCGGCGCCGAGCATCGCCTGCCGCGTGGCCTGCGCTTCGCCGGGGCCGCTCAGCACGTTCTGGCGCGCCTGGCTCGTGTTCAGCCAGGCCATGTTGGCCAGCAGCGCCGCGAGCGTCGCTTCGTCGCCCTCGGCGGTGCCGTGCTGGCGGGTCAGCGCGTACCAGGGCTGGGCGCGGTCGTAGCGGCCGGCGAAGTGGTAGGTCTGCGCGATCACCAGGCCGATGCGCGAACGGGCCGCGTGGTGCTTCGCGTCCGCCAGCTCCAGCGTCTCGGCGACGCGGCGCGCCATCGACACGAAATCGTGCTTCACGTAATCGAGGTGGGCCAGCCAGGCGCAGCACAGCGCATGCAGCGCCGGCTCGCGCGCGGCGCCGCTCATCGCATAGGCGCGGTGGATCTTGTCGACCGCCTCGGCCGCGCCGAGCTTGCCGTAGTGCGCGATCAGCCCTTCGGCCAGGCTGATCCACGCGCTCAGCACCATGTTCGGTTGCCGCGCGTACTGCTGCTGCAGGCCGGTCAGCGTCTTGCGCGCGTCGTCGAAGTGGCCATGGCGCGCCACCAGGCAGGCGCGCTCGGCGCGCAGGCAATCGGCCTTGACCGGGTTGCTTGCGGCAGCGATCGCGGCATCGAGCTGCTTCAGCAGGCGGGACTGCATGACGCTTAGGAGGTCAGGCGTTGCAGGGCTTCGCGGTACTTGGCGGCGGTCTTCTCGACCACCTCGGCGGGCAGCGCCGGGGCCGGCGCGCGCTTGCCCCAGGGCTGGCCGTCGACGCGGGCCTGCTCCAGCCAGTCGCGCACGAACTGCTTGTCGTAGCTCGGCGGGTTGCGGCCCTCGCGGAATGCGGCGTCGTAGCCTTCGACCGGCCAGAAGCGCGACGAGTCGGGCGTCAGCACCTCGTCCATCAGCGTCAGCGTGCCGTCGCGGTCGAGGCCGAACTCGAACTTGGTGTCGGCGATGATGATGCCCTTCTTCAGCGCGATGCCGGCGGCGCGGGTGTAGAGCTGGATCGCGGTGTCGCGCACGCGGGCGGCGAGTTCGGCGCCGATGATCTGCGCCATGCGGTCGAACGAGATGTTCTCGTCGTGGTCGCCCATCTCGGCCTTGGTGGCCGGCGTGAAGATCGGCGCGGGCAGCGGGCTCGCGTTCTTCAGCCCGGCCGGCAGCGCGACGCCGCACACCGACTGGCTCTGCTGGTATTCGGTCCAGCCGCTGCCGGCCAGGTAGCCGCGCACGACGGCCTCGACTGGCAGCGGCTTCAGGCGCTTCACGAGCATCGAGCGGCCGCGCACCTGCGGGCGTTCGGCGGCGGTCACGACGCTCTCGGGATCGTCGCCGGTCAGGTGGTTCGGAACGATCCCTTCGAGGTGGGCGAACCAGAACAGCGCCATCTGCGTCAGCAGCTCGCCCTTGCCGGGGATCGGCTCGCCCATGATCACGTCGAACGCGCTGAGGCGGTCGCTCGCGAGCATCAGGATGCGGTCTTCGCCCACCGCGTAGTTGTCGCGGACCTTGCCGCGCGCGAGCAGGGGCAGGGAGGTGAGGGTGGAGTTCAGCACGGCGTTCATGGGCTCTTTCGGCGCAGGGGCAGGACAGCGCCGGATTGTAGTGAGCCGGGACCGACGAAGCCCGGCGCGGCCGGGCTTCATCAACCGTGAGGATGCGGGTTTCAGACCACCATCTGCGCCAGCTCGCCCTTCGCATAGCGCTGCGCCACCTGTTGCAGACTCTGCGCCTTGATCTTGCCCGCCTGCCCCTCGCAGCCGAACTCCAGGTAGCGCTGCCTGCAGATCGCCTTGGCGGCTTCGCGCGCCGGCTTCAGGTATTCGCGCGGGTCGAACTTCTCGGGGTGCTGCACGAAGAACTTGCGGATGGCCGCCGTCATCGCGAGGCGGATGTCGGTGTCGATGTTGATCTTGCGCACGCCGTGCTTGATGGCTTCCTGGATCTCGCTGACCGGCACGCCGTAGGTTTCCTTCATGTCGCCGCCGAACTCGCGGATCGCGGCCAGCAGCTCCTGCGGCACGCTCGAACTGCCGTGCATCACCAGGTGGGTGTTCGGGATGCGGGCGTGGATTTCCTTGATGCGGCCGATCGCGAGGATGTCGCCGGTCGGCTTGCGGGTGAACTTGTAGGCGCCGTGGCTGGTGCCGATCGCGATGGCCAGCGCGTCGAGCTGGGTGCGCTTGACGAAGTCGGCGGCCTGCTCCGGGTCGGTCAGCAGCTGGTCCAGCGTCATCGTCGCGTCGGTACCGTGGCCGTCTTCCTTGTCGCCCTTCATCGTCTCGAGCGAACCGAGCACGCCGAGCTCGCCTTCGACGGTGACGCCGACCCGGTGCGCCATGTCGACCACCTTGCGCGTCACGTCGACGTTGTAGTCGTAGCTGGCGATGGTCTTGCCGTCGGCCTGCAGCGAGCCGTCCATCATCACCGAGCTGAAGCCGAGGGCGATCGCGCCCTGGCAGACGTCCGGGTTCTGGCCGTGGTCCTGGTGCATCACCAATGGAACCCGGGGGTAACTTTCAACCGCCGCAAGGATCAGGTGCTTGATGAACGGCTCGCCGGCGTACTTGCGGGCGCCGGCGCTGGCCTGCAGGATGACCGGGGCGCCGACCTCGTCGGCGGCGCTCATCACGGCCTGCACCTGTTCGAGGTTGTTGACGTTGAAGGCCGGAATTCCGTAGCCGTTCTCGGCGGCATGGTCCAGCAGCTGGCGCATTGAAACGAGTGGCATGGCGATGACCCAGGAAGTGAAGAAACCCTTCAGCCGGCATGAAACCGCGCTGTAACTCCGGGCGATTGTACTGACGGGCCCCGCGGGAAAACCCCGCCGGCATGAGGACCTCCCATGACCGCGGGGTGCCCGGGGGGGCCGCGGGCTTTTGCAGGAAACGGGCCGGCCCGCCGGCTGCGGAACTGGGCCGGCTTTGCCTTGCTTTTCCGGCTCAAGCCGGCGCGGACGCGGCGGACACTGGACGCCAACATCCGACCGCTCGCCCCGCTGGAGGGAACCCGCCATGGCCCGACTCGACCTGAATGCACTCACCCTGTGGATCACCGCTGCCGCGCAGCAGCAGCCGACCGAACTCGCGTCGCAGCTGATGCAGCGCGCCGGGGTGTCGCGCGCCACTGCCAACAAGGCCTTGCGGCGGCTGACCGAGATGGGCTGGCTGGTGCGCGAAGGCGCCGTCTCGCGACCGAGCTACCGGCCGGGCGTGATGCGCCAGGTGGTGCAGCGCTACCCGCTCGACGGCCTGTCGGAAGACCTGCCATGGGCGCGCGACTTCGCACCGTTCTTCGCCTTCCCCGATGCGGTGCGTCGCATGGTGCACCACGCGTTCACCGAGCTGCTGAACAACGCGATCGACCACAGCGCCGGCCGCCAGGTCACGGTGTCGCTGCGCCAGACCGCGAGCCATGCGCAGCTGCTGGTGTCGGACGACGGTCGCGGCGTGTTCGACAAGATCAATGAAGCCTTCGCGCTCGACGAGCCGCACCTCGCGATGCTCGAGCTCAGCAAGGGCAAGCTGACCAGCGCGCCGGACCGTCACTGCGGCCGCGGGCTGTTCTTCACGTCGAAGCTGGCCGACGTGTTCGACCTGCATGCGAACGAATCGGCCTTCCAGCACCGCGGCTGGGAAGCCGGCCGCTGGCGCGAAGGCAAGCCGCTGAAGTGCCACGGCACCTCGGTCTACGCCGCGTTCGCGCTCGACAGCACGCGCTCGCTGGAAGCGGTGCTGCAGGCGCACAGCGCCGACGGCGCTGGCTACGACTTCGAGCGCACCGTGGTGCCGCTGCGCCTGCTGACGACGACGCAATCGGGGTTGGAGTCGCGCTCGCAGGCGCGCCGTGTCGGCGCCCGGCTGAACCAGTTCCGCCGCGCCGAGGTGGATTTCAGCGGGATCAGCAGCGTCGGGCACAGTTTTGCGGACGAGCTGTTCCGCGTGCTCGCCACGGAGCAGCAGGGGCTGGAGCTGGTGCCGATCAACATGCTGCCGGCGGTGGCGGCGATGGTCGGCAGCATTCGGAGCGCCGCCTGAGGCGCAGCGGGCCGAGCGCCGGGCCGCCCCAAGCCGGCCCGCATCCCTCCGGGGGATCGGTCTGCGTACTCGCCGACCGAGGGGTCGTCATCACCCGATTCTTTCGGCGCGGTAACCCTGCGCCCGCATCGCCGCCAGGATCTCCTCGATGTGGGCCACGCCGCGCGTGTGCACCACCACCTCGATCTCCGCGCGTTCCACCGACAGCGAGCTGAACGCCCGCTGGTGCTGCACCTCGTCGATGTTGGCGCCCAGCTTGCCGAGCAGCGTCGCGACGTCGGCCAGCGCGCCCGGCACGTCGCGCACGTCCATGCGCAGGCGCGCGAGCCGGCCCGACTTCACCATGCCGCGCTGGATGATCTCGCCCAGCACCAGCGGCTCGATGTTGCCGCCGCACAGGATCAGCCCGACCTTGCGGCCGGCGAAGCGTGCCCGATGCTTCATCAAGGCCGCGAGGCCGACGGCGCCGGCGCCTTCGACCACCGTCTTCTCGATCTCCAGCAGCATCAGGATCGCCTGCTCGATGTCGTCCTCGCCGACCAGCAGCACGTCGTCGACATGCTGCTTGATCAGCGGCACGGTGGCGGCACCGGGCACCTTGACGCCGATGCCGTCGGCGATGGTGGCCTGCGCGCTCTCGCGCTGCTGGCCGTGCACCGCATTCCAGACGGCCGGGAAGCGCTCGGTCTGCACGCCGATCACCTGGATGCCGGGCTTCAGCGCCTTGGCCGCGGTGGCCACGCCGCCGATCAAGCCGCCGCCGCCGATCGCGACCACCAGCGTGTCGAGCGTCGGCTGCTGCGCGAGCATCTCCAGGCCGAGCGTGCCCTGGCCGGCCGCCACCTGCAGGTCGTCGTAGGGGTGCACCAGCGTCAGGGCGCGCTCCTGCGCCAGCCGCAGGCCGTGCGCGCGCGCATCGTCGAAGGTATCGCCTTCGAGCACCACGGTGGCGCCGAAGCCGCGCGTGCGTTCGACCTTCACCGCCGGCGCGAAGCGCGGCATCACGATGGTGGCGGGAATGCCCAACCGCTGCGCGTGGTACGCGACGCCCTGGGCATGGTTGCCGGCCGACACGGCGAGCACCCCACGCGCGCGCTCGATGTCGCTCAGCTGGGCGATCTTGTTGAGGGCGCCGCGCTCCTTGAACGAGGCGGTGAACTGCAGGTTCTCGAATTTCAGGAACACCTCGCAGCCGGCGATGGCCGAGAGGGTTCGCGAGGGAACGCAGGGGGTGTCGAGCACCTGGCCGTGCAGGCGCTCGGCGGCGGCACGGATATCAGCGAGGGCGAGCGTCATCCCGCCATTGTGCTTGGGCTCAGCCGACTCGGCATACCTTCAGCATGTTGGTGCCGCCGGGGTAGCCCATCGGCTCGCCGCAGGTGATCGCGTAGGTGTCGCCCGGCTTCAGCACGCCCTTCTCGATCAGCAGCATCTCGGCGCGCTTCAGCGCCTCGTCGCGGTCGCTGAAGTTCGGCATCAGCAGCGGGCGCACGTTGCGGTACAGCATCATCTTGCGCTGCGTGACGACCTGCGAGGTCAGGCCGTAGATCGGCACGTGGATCTTGTGGCGGCTCATCCACAGCGAGGTCGAACCCGATTCGGTCAACGCGAGGATCGCCTTGCAGCCCAGGTGGTACGCGGTGAACAGCGCGCCCATCGCGATCGACTGGTCGATGCGGCCGAACTTCTTGTTGGTGAAGCCGGCATCGAGCGAGATCTCCTCGGCGCGCTCGGCCTCGATGCAGATGGTCGACATCATCTCGACCGTCTCGACCGGGTACCGGCCGGCGGCCGTCTCGGCGCTGAGCATCACCGCATCGGTGCCGTCGAGCACCGCATTGGCGACGTCGCTCACCTCGGCGCGCGTGGGCACCGGGTTGACGATCATCGATTCCATCATCTGCGTCGCGGTGATGACGACGCGGTCCATCTCGCGCGCCATCTTGATCATGCGTTTCTGCAGTGCCGGCACCGCGGCATTGCCGACCTCGACCGCCAGGTCGCCGCGCGCGACCATGATGCCGTCGCTCGCGCGCAGGATGCTCTCGAGCGCGGGAATCGCTTCGGTGCGCTCGATCTTCGCGATCAGCGCCGGCTTGTGGCGCCACGGCTCGCCGGCCACGTTCGCCAGCTGGCGCGCCATCTCCATGTCGGTCGCGTTCTTCGGGAAGCTCACCGCCAGGTACTCGCACTGGAAGCTCATCGCGGTCTTGATGTCCTCCATGTCCTTGGCGGTCAGCGCCGGGGCCGTCAGGCCGCCACCGGCCTTGTTGATGCCCTTGTTGTTCGACAGCTCGCCGCCGATCACCACGGTGGTGTGCACCTGGTCGCCGCGCACCGCGTCGACGGTCAGCTTCAGCAGCCCGTCGTTCAGCAGCAGCGTGTCGCCCGGCTTCACGTCGCGCGGCAGCTCCTTGTAGTCGAGGCTCACCAGTTCGTTGGTGCCGAGCGCGGTGCTGCTGGCGTCGAGCACGAACTTCTGGCCCGGCTCGAGCATCGTCTTGCCGCCTTCGAACTTGCCGACGCGGATCTTCGGGCCCTGCAGGTCGGCCATGATGGCCACTTCCTTGCCGACGGCGCGGGCGACCTCGCGCACCAGGTTGGCACGGTCGATGTGGTCCTGCGCCTTGCCGTGCGAGAAGTTGAGCCGCACCACGTCGACGCCGGCGCGGATCATCTGCGCCAGCACCTCCGGCGAGCTCGAAGCGGGGCCGAGGGTGGCGACGATCTTGGTGGCGCGTGGCATGGTGAGGGTCTCCGGTCTTGTCGTTGTGGGTGCTGCGATCAGCGGTGCTGCAAAGAGCGGTGCCGGCACGCGGTGGGCCGGCACGTGGCCGGAACGGTCAGCCTTGGGCACGGCGCTGAAGAATTTCGAAGGCCGGCAGCGTCTTGCCTTCCAGCACTTCCAGGAACGCGCCGCCGCCGGTCGAGATGTAGCCGACATCCTTCTCGATGCCGTATTTCGCGATCGCGGCCAGCGTGTCGCCGCCGCCGGCGATGCTGAACGCGTCCGACGCAGCGATCGCGCGTGCCAGCGTTTCGGTGCCATGCGCGAACGCGTCGAACTCGAACACGCCGACCGGGCCGTTCCAGACGATGGTGCCGGCGGCCTTCAGCTGGGCGGCGAGCCTGGCCGACGTCTCCGGGCCGATGTCGAGGATCAGGTCGTCGGGTTCGACGGCCGCTGCCGCCTTCACGGTGGCCGGCGCGTCGGCCGCGAAGGCCTTCGCGGTGACGACGTCGGTCGGGATCGGCACCGCAGCGCCGCGCGCCTTCATCGCGTCGATCACGGCCCGGGCCTCGCCGACCAGGTCGGCCTCGACCAGCGACTTGCCGATCGGCAGGCCGGCGGCCAGCAGGAAGGTGTTGGCGATGCCGCCGCCGACGATCAACTGGTCGACGTTCTTCGCGAGCGATTGCAGGATCGTCAGCTTGGTGCTGACCTTGCTGCCGGCGACGATCGCCACCAGCGGCCGCTTCGGGTTGGCCAGCGCCTTCGTGATCGCGTCGATCTCGGCGGCCAGCAGCGGGCCGGCGCAGGCGATCTTCGCGAACTGGGCGATGCCGTAGGTCGAGGCCTCGGCGCGGTGCGCGGTGCCGAAGGCGTCGTGCACGAAAATGTCGCACAGCGCGGCCATCTTGCGCGAGAGCTCTTCGCTGTTCTTCTTCTCGCCCTTGTTGACTCGGCAGTTCTCGAGCAGCACCACCTGGCCGGGCGCGACCTGCACGCCGTCGGTCCAGTTCGCGATCACCGGCACCTCGCGGCCGAGCAGCTCGGAGAGCCGCTTCGCAACCGGCGCCAGCGAGTCCGCCGGCTTGAACTCGCCCTCGGTCGGGCGGCCCAGGTGCGAGGTCACCATCACCGCCGCGCCGGCTTTCAGGGCCAGTTCGATGCAGGGGACGGAGGCGCGGATGCGGGTGTCTTCGGTGATGCGGCCGGTGTCGTCCAGCGGCACATTCAGGTCGGCGCGGATGAACACGCGCTGGCCTGCAGCTTTGCCTTGGGCTGCAAGGTCTTCAAAACGGAGAACGTTCATGGGCGGGCAAAGTTTAGAGGGGGAATTCTAGGGATGCCGCGGCCGTAAAAGTTACGAAGCGGTTTCCAGATCCAGCGGGCATTGGACACCAGCCGGGCCATCCCGCGCCAGCGCATCTACCAGCCCGCCAGCAGTTTCAGCGGCACCAGCACGGCCATGCCGACGAGGATCGTGCCGAGGATGCCGCGGCGCCAGAAGAAATACACCGTCGCGGCCAGCACGGACCACAGCCGCGCGTCCTGCCAGGTGGCGATCAGCTGGCCCTGGCTCATCAAGACCTCGGGCGCGACGACGGCCGCCAGTGCGGCCAGCGGCGCGTACCGCAAGCCGCGCTGCACCCAGCCGGGCAGGCGCAGTTCGCGGTCGGAGACCAGGAAGAAGCAGCGCGTGACCACGGTGATCGCGGTCAGGCCGATGATCGTGATGAGGGATTCGAGTTCGCTCATGACGCGACCCCGTCGCGTGGCTTGCTGCGCATCAGCGATGCCAGCACGCGCCGCCCGGCATCGCCGCCGCCGTCGATCATCAGCCCGATGCACACCGCCGCAGCGATCGCGACCACCATGTTCAGCCGGTACGGCAGCGCGAACGCGGCCACCGCGGCCGCGCCGGCCACCACGGCCGCAAAGCTGGTCGCCTTGTCGGACATCAGCGCGTAGCCCAGCCCGAGCAGCGCCAGCACGCCGGCGAAACCGAGCCCCCAATGGGTCGGCACCACGTCGGCCAGCACGATGCCGAGCACCGACGGCAGCTGCCAGGCCAGCCAGCTCATCGCACTGCTGCCGAGGAAGTACTCGATCTGGCCTTCGTCGTCGCGCGGTTCCTTGAACTTCTTCATGAACAGCACATAGTTCAGGTCGGCGGTCAGGTAGCCGAGCAGCATGCGCTGGCCGCGCGGGAAGCGCATGAAGAAGGGCCGCCAGTGGGCGCTGAAGATCACGAAGCGCAGGTTGATGCACAGCGCGGTGGCCCAGACCACCCAGGCCGGCGAGCCGGCGCCCATCAACGGGATCGCGGCCAGCTGCGCGCTGCCGGCGAACACCGCGAAGGTCATCAGCAGCGACAGCGGGATCGACAGGCCGGCCTTCACCATCGCGACGCCGGTCACCAGGCCCCAGGCGGCGATGCCCAGGCTGACGCCGGACATCTCGCGCACCCCGGCGGCGAACTGGGGGTGGCGGAGGAGGGCGCGCAGCGATGAACTCATGCGGGCATTGTCACCGCATGCGGGTATTCCCGCTGTCAGGTGTCGCTGTGCCTGGCGGGCTTCGCGCCCGATGCCTTGGGACGCTTCTCGGGTGCCGGGGCAGCTTCGGCCGGGGCCTCGCCGTCGGCGGCCTTCTCGGGCTTCACGTCGGCGCGCATCTCGGTCTTGCCTTCCGATCTGGCTTCGGACTTGGCCTCGCTGCGCGATTCGGCCGACTTGGCGCCGCCGATCTGCGGCGCCACCGGCTCGATCTTGTTCTCGCGCATGTAGTCGTTCATGTCGCGCCAGCCGGCGAACACCGAGGCCTTGTCGGCCTTCTTGTTCAGTGCATAGCAATCCTCGATGGCCCGGTTGGCGTGGCGGCAGGCGCCGCCGATCGCGCGGCCGTCGGCTTCGCGCGCCGCGGCCAGCTTCTCGGCCGAATCGACGCCCAGCATGTCGCAGCCGGCGACGGCGGCGGTGCAGAGCAGGAGCGCAGGGATCAGGTGGCGTGGCATGGCGGGCGGTGGTCGGGACGGGTCGTTGTTGCAGTGTCCACTGGTTCGCACGCGGGCCAGATGCGAAAAAGCCCCTCGAAGAGGGGCCAGTTCCAGGCTTTGGCGGTGCGGCTCAGGCGGCCTGCATCGCGAGCAGCCGCGCGACGCGCTCCTCGGTCGACGGGTGTGTCGAGAACAGCCCGCGCAAGCCTCCGCCGGACAGCGGGTTCATGATCATCATCTGTGCCGTCTCCGGGTGGCGCTCGGCGGCCTCGAGCGGCATGCCCTGCGCGTAGCGGTGGATCTTCTGCAGCGCGCTGGCCAGCGCCTGCGGGTCGCCGGAGATCTCGGCGCCGCCGCGGTCGGCCTCGAACTCGCGGGCCCGGCTGATCGCCATCTGGATCAGGCTGGCCGCCAGCGGCGCGAGCAGCATCACCAGCAGCCCGACGATCGGGTTCTGCGGCCGGCCTTCGCTGTCGCGGCCGCCGAAGAACATCGCGAAGTTCGCGAGCATCGAGATCGCGCCGGCCATCGTCGCGCTGATCGTGCTGATCAGGATGTCGCGGTGGCGCACGTGGGCCAGTTCATGGGCCATCACGCCGCGCAGCTCGCGCTCGCTCAGCACGCGCAGGATGCCGGTGGTGGCGGCCACCGCCGCATGCTCCGGGTTGCGGCCGGTCGCGAACGCGTTCGGGGCGTCTTCGTTGATCAGGTAGACGCGCGGCATCGGCAGCTGCGCACGTTGCGCGAGATCGTGCACCATCCGGTAGAACTGCGGCGCCGAGCGCTCGTCGACTTCCTGCGCGTTGTACATGCGCAGCACCATCTTGTCGGAGAACCAGTAGCTGAAGAAGTTCATGCCGACGGCCACGACCAGCGCGACCATCATGCCGGCGCGGCCGCCGATCAGCGCGCCGATGGCCATGAACAGCGCCGTGATGGCAGCCATCAGCACCGCGGTCTTCAACAGGTTGAACATGGGGGAGCCCTTTCTCTTGCAACAGGGCCTCAGATGAGGTCCCGCCGCCCAAGTTCAATCGGCGTGGCTGAATGCGCTGCCCGGGGCGACCGGCCGCGATTGCAGCCAGGCCGCGGCCGGCAGCCGCTTGCCGCCGGGGCGCTGCAGCTCGGTCAGCAGCAGCGAGCCGCGGCCGCAGGCGACCTCCAGCCCGTCAGGGCCGCTCGACAGCACGGCGCCTGGCCGGCCGCTGCCGGTGCGCACGGTGCCGCGCCACAGCTTCACGGTCTCGCCGTCGAGCAGGCCGGTCGCGCCGGGGAACGGGTCGAAGGCGCGCAGCCGGCGCTCGACCTGCTCGGCCGGCAGCGCCCAGTCGACTGCCGCCTCCGCCTTGTCGATCTTGTGCGCATACGTGATGCCCTCGGCCGGCTGCGGCGTGCGGGGCATGCCGCCGCAGGCCGCCAGCTCGAGTGCCTCGACGATCAGGCGCCCGCCGAGCGGCGCCAGCCGGTCGTGCAGGCTGGCGGTGGTGTCGGTCGGCAGGATGGGCAGCGCCTCGACCAGCAGCATGTCGCCGGTGTCGAGCCCGGCATCCATCTGCATGATCGTGATGCCGGTCTGCGCGTCGCCGGCCTCGATCGCGCGGTGGATCGGCGCCGCGCCGCGCCAGCGCGGCAGCAGCGACGCGTGGATGTTCAGGCAGCCGCGCGCCGGCAGGTCGAGCACCCACTGCGGCAGGATCAGCCCGTAGGCGGCCACGACCATCGCGTCCGGGCGGGCCGCCTGCAACGCGGCCTGGGCGGCGGCCGCGTCGGCGGGGTACTTGCCGTCGAGGCGCAGGCTGCGCGGCTGGGCCACCGCGATGCCGTGGCTGTCGGCGAAGGCCTTCACCGGCGACGGCTGCAGCTTCAGGCCGCGCCCGGCGGGGCGATCCGGCTGCGTCAGCACCAGAGGAATCTCGAAACCGGCGGCCTGCAGCCGGGCCAGCGCGACCTGCGCGAACTCGGGGGTGCCGGCGAAGACGACGCGCATCGACGGCATCAGGGGCGCTGCTCGTCGCGGGTCCGCTTCAGCATCTTGGTCTTGATGCGGTCGCGCTTCATCGGGCTCAGGTATTCGACGAAGACCTTGCCGAGCAGGTGGTCCATCTCGTGCTGCACGCACACCGCCAGCAGCCCTTCGGCGTCGAACTCGTAGCTTTCGCCGGCGCGATTCAACGCGCGCACGCTGACGCGCGCGTGGCGCGGCACCTTGTCGTAGACCTGCGGTACCGACAGGCAGCCTTCGTCGCCGGTCAGCATCTCGTCGCTGCGCGCCGTCAGTTCGGGGTTGATCAGCACGTGCGGTTCGTCGCGGCGTTCCGACGTGTCGATCACGATCACGCGTTCGTGGACATCGACCTGCGTCGCGGCCAGGCCGACGCCATCGGCCTGGTACATGGTCTCCAGCATGTCGTCGACGAGCTGTCGGATGCGTGCGTCCACTTGCGTGACAGGCTTGGCAACGGTGTGCAGGCGCGGATCGGGGTAACGAAGGATCGAGAGCTTGGCCATGTGGGAAACGCGCAACGCCGGAGGGCGTGACAGGACTCACGCGAGGTGTGTCCGGAAGTCAATTTCGTTGCGATATCAAGGGTTTAGGGGCAGAATCTGTGAAACTGAATGAAGATTTTCGCCGAGTCGCAGGCGTCGTGCCGCGGCCCGGTTCAGTTAACCGCACAACGCAGCATTGTGCTGCCTGAGCGCCCGGAGACTTACCTTCATGACCCGAAGCCACCGTATCGCCCTGTCGTTCCCCCGGGCTGCTGCCATCACCGTTGCGCTGGGCGTTTGCTTCGGTTCCGCGACCGCGAACGCGGAAGCCGGCAACTACCCGATCACGCCCAAGCAGCGCAGCACCGCCAAGCAGGTGGCCGAGGCCGGCGTCGCACTGTCCGAGCTGTCGCCGAACGCCCCCGATTCCTACACCGTGAAGACCGGCGACACGCTGTGGGGCATCTCCAGCATGTTCCTCGTCAGCCCGTGGCGCTGGCCCGAGCTGTGGGGCATGAACCTCGACCAGATCCGCAATCCCCACCTGATCTACCCGGGCCAGGTGCTGTTCCTCGACAAGGCCAACGGCCGTGCCCGCCTGCGCGTCGGCAGCGGCGAGCAGGGCGGCGTCGTCAAGCTGTCGCCGCGCGTGCGTGAAGGCGACCTGTCGCGCGACGGCATCCCGGCAATCGCGCTGAACCTGATCGAGCCGTTCCTGAACGAGGCGCTGATCCTCGACGAGAACGAACTCGCGAAGGCGCCGCGCGTCGTCGCGACGCCCGAAGGCCGCGTGCTGCTGGCCCGTGGCGACAAGGCCTACGTGCGGGGCGACCTGGGCGGCCTGCGCAACTTCCGTTTCTTCCGCGAACCGCAGCCGCTGCGCGACCCGACCACCAACGAGGTGCTGGGCTACGAAGCGTTCTACCTCGGCACCGGCGAGCTGATCCGCCAGGGCGACACCAGCGGCACCGCCCGTGCCGACGACATCGTCCCCGACACGTTCATGCTGAACAACATCCGCCAGGAAGTGCGCGTCGGCGACAAGCTGTCGCCGGTGCCTCCGCGCGAGTTCCAGAATTACGTGCCGCGCGCGCCGCAATCGCCGATCGCCGGGCAGATCGTGTCGGTGTACGGCGAGGCGGTGGCCGCCGGCCAGAACCAGATCGTGTCGCTGAACAAGGGCGCGCGCGACGGCCTCGAGAAGGGCAACGTGCTGGCGCTGTGGAAAGACGGCGCCCGCACCACCGACAAGACCGTGGCCGGTTCGCCGGCGATCAAGCTGCCGGACGAGCGTCATGGCTTCCTGTTCGTCTTCCGCGTGTTCGACCGCATGTCGTACGCGCTGATCCTGTCGGTGCAGGAACCGGTTCGCCGCGGCGACCGCTTCACGCAGCCCTGAACGCCTCTGCGCCGACCGCGACTGCCTCGTTGTTCGTTGTCGGGCGGTCGCTGTTCGGACGACCGGCATGGGTGCCTCTTCCGCGTTCCATGGTGCCGCCCCGATCGATGACTGGGCGGACTGGGTTCGGCTGACCGAAACGCCCGGCGTCGGGCGAGAAGCAGCGCGCAGGCTGCTGGCCGCGTTCGGCTCGCCCCGCGCGGTGCTGCAGGCGGGGTCCGCCGCGCGCCGGCAGGTCGTCGCCCCGTCCATCGCGGAGGCGCTGGAGGCGTTGCCGGACGAACTGGCCGATCTGCTGGTCACCACGCGCCGCTGGCTGGCGGCGGCCTCGGCCGAGGTGCCGCGTCACATCGTGACGCTGGGCGATTCCCACTATCCGGCGGCGTTGTTGCAGACCGCCGATCCACCGCTGATGTTCTATGCCGAAGGGCGCATCGAGCAACTGGCCGCGCCGTGCGTGGCCATCGTCGGCAGCCGGCAGGCGACGCCCGCGGGGCTGGCGAACGCGAAGGCCTTTGCCCGCGCGTTGAGCGAGGCCGGCATGACGGTGGTGTCCGGGCTCGCCCAGGGCATCGACGGCGCGGCGCACGAAGGTGCGCTGCAAGGGCCGGCCAGCACGATCGCGGTGGTCGGCACCGGGCTCGACCAGGTGTTCCCGAAGCGCCATGCCGCACTGGCGGCGCGCATCGGCGTCGAGGGGCTGGTGCTCAGCGAATACGCGCTCGGCATGCCGCCGCTGCCGCACAACTTTCCGCAGCGCAATCGCATCATCGCCGGGCTGTCGCGTGGCACGCTGGTCGTCGAGGCGGCATTGCAATCGGGTTCGCTGATCAGCGCCCGGCTGGCCAGCGAGGCCGGGCGCGAGGTGTTCGCGATTCCCGGATCGATCCACTCGCCGCAGTCGCGCGGCTGCCATGGGCTCATCAAGCAGGGCGCGAAGCTGGTCGAGAGCGCGGCCGATGTGCTGGAAGAAATCCAGTTCCCGCAGCGGGCGGCCGCCGTCGCCGATACCGAGGTGGGTGCTCACGCGGACGCCGCCGTCGAGGACGCGGTGCTGGCCGCTCTCGGCTTCGAACCCGCCAACCTGGATGCGCTGGTCGCACGCACCGGGTGGTCGGCGCAGCAGCTCAACATCCACCTGCTGGAGCTGGAACTGGAAGGGCGCGTCAGCCGCCTCCCGGGCCAGCTGTTCCAGAGGGTTTCGACCGGCTGAGCCACCCCGAACGCAGGGCTTTTTGCCGCTCATCCGGCAGTGACCCTGCGGTATAGTCGGTTCATGTTCGACGTGCTTGTCTACCTGTACGAAAACTACTGGCGGCCGGACGCGTGTCCCGACCACGCCCAGTTGACGCGCAAGCTGTCGGCGATGGGTTTCGAGTCGGACGAAATCGAAGAAGCCTTGTCCTGGCTCGACGGCCTGGCCACCGCAGCGCAGTCGTATGCCGGCGAGCAAAGCGCGGACAGCCTGCGCGTCTATTCGCCGGCCGAGCAGGAGCACCTGGGCGAGGCATCGATCGGTTTCGTCAGCTTCCTCGAATCCGCCGGCGTGCTGCCGCCGCCGATGCGCGAAATGGTCATCGACCGCGCGACGGCCATTTCCGGCGGGCCGGTCGACCTCGAAGACCTGAAGATCATCGTGCTGATGGTGTTCTGGAGCCTGGGCGAGGAACCCGACGCGCTGATCCTCGATGAGCTGTTCGTCGACGAAGCGGACCGCTTGATCCACTGAACACCGCTTTCGCACCAGCAAAAAGGCCACCGGATGCGGTGGCCTTTTTGCTGGTGCGAGACGCGTCGCCGGCTCAGTTCAGCAGGCGGGTCGGATCGACGTCGAGCTTCGCCAGTGCGCTGCGCGTGGCCCGCACGGTCAGCGATTCGTCCTGCGCCGGCACCAGCAGCCCGGCCTGCAGGAAGGCGGCCAGGCGGTGCTGCTGGAACAGGATGCCTCGCCCATGCGGCGACACGAACAGCGCCAGCTGGCGCCGCAGCCCCTGCCACGCAAGCTGCACCGCTTCATTGCGGTTGCGGTAGTCGAGCATGTACCAGCCGCCGACCTGGAGTTCGCGCGCCCAGGTCAGCATCGCCGGCGTCGGCATCGAGCCGCCTTCGCCGACCACCTCGAGTTCGGCGCTCTCGTGACCGGACAGGTCGAGCACCATTGCTTCGTCGATGTCGACGTCGGCCGATTCGGGCAGCATCTCCTCGAGCGTCTCGAGCCGGACCATCAGTTCCTCGAGCCGCTCCTGCGGGATCGCGGCGGTCTTGGCGGTGAAGGCCGCGGCGAGCGAGTTGTTCAGCCGCTGGATGTGTTCGTCCTGGCGCTCCGGCGAGACGCCGGCATGGTCCATGCCTTCGCGCAGCGTCTTCAGCAGCGGCGGCAGGCGGCGGATCACCTCGGCGCGTTCCTCGCGCGACACCTTCGCGCTCGCCGACCAGATCAGGTCGGCCGCGGCGCGCTTCATCGTCTTCGTCTCGGGGCCCTGCGCGCCGCTCTTGACGGCCGTCATCGCCATCACGTCGGCCCAGACCTGGAACAGGAAGTCGCGCACGCCTTCCTGCACCGGAACCTCGTTGAGCATCTTGCGCAGCTCGATCGTGTACTGGATCGCGAGCGTCTCGCGTTGCTCGACCTGCTGGGCCAGCGAGACGCCCTTGCGCGTTGCCTCGTTCTCGTTCTGGAAATAGTTCTCGAGGAACTTCTCGAACTCGGTCAGCACCGTCTGGAACACGCGGCGCCCGGTATCGGGGTAGGCCTCGACGACCTGCACGACGCGCTTGATCTCGCGTTCGAGTGCATCGCCGACGGCGCGGCTGGTCGAGTCGAAGCCCATCACGCAGGCGCCCATGCGGTCGATGAGCCGGCGCGCCGGATGGTCGACGGTCGCGAAGAAATCGGGCTCGCTGACGGCCACGCGCAGCACCGGCATCTGCAGCCGGGCGAACCAGACTCGCACGACGGCCGGAATGCGTTCTTCGGTCAGGATGCTCTGGAACAGCAATGCGACGATCTCGATCGTCGCGCGCTCGACCGGCGTCGATGCGGCCTTCTTCAGCGCCTGTTTGCGCTGGTGCAGTTCTTCGAGCAGCGCCGGCGTGCTGACCTGGCCCGGTGCGGTGCGCGGGGAATCCTGCGCGCCCAGCCGGCGCTGGATGCCCTGCTGCGCATCCGAGATCGCGGCTTTCAGCTCGGGCGAGGTCGAATTCATCGGCGCCGTGCGGCTGAAGTCCGGCAGCTGACGTCCAATCAGCCGGTTCAGCCGCCCGAGCACCGCCTCGGCGTGGTCGGACCCGCGGGCGAAGCCGCCGGCCCGGGTCATCATGCGGGTTTCTTCGCCGACCCCGGTGCGACCGAAGCCGGTGGCCGGTGGCGCGGCAGTGGCCGGTGCGCCGCCCGATCCGCCACCCGCAGTGCCCTGCGCATTGCGCGAACGGCGGATGAACGGGCGCAGGTCGACATCGGGCAGCACGCCCTTCTGCACGAGCCAGCGGTTGGTCTCGTGGTAGGCCTCTTCGGCGAAATGGGCGAATTCTTCGTGGATCACGCCTTGCAGCGTGCGCCACAGGTCATGGTTCAGCGAGGCGCCGCGCCAGGCGGCAGTGACGATGCGCGCGAGCACATGCGGGCGCAGCACGTCGTTGGTGTCGAGCTCGTCGCGGCGCTCCATCGCCGACATGCGCGAGCGCAGGTCGGTGAACTCCCATGACGACTTGTCCATCATCGCGAGCGCCAGCCGCGAGCTGAGGATCTCGACCTCGATGGTGTCGTCGTCGACCAGCGTCATGCTGGCGGCACGCCCCGGCGGCGGCAGGTCGCCCGGTCGGGACGCCGACACCATGCCGCTGCCGAGCGATGCGCGCAGCGCCGTCGTCATGCCGCTGACCCACAACGGCGCGGCGCGGCGCAGGTCTGCCGCGGCGTCGCGGCGCTTGTACTGGATGCCGTGCTCGGCCGTCTGGGCGGCCAGCAAGCGCGCGCCTTCCTCGACGGCCTGGACGATGCCGGGCACGCCGTAGAGCAGTCGCTCGACGTAGGAGCGGCGCGCCTGGGCGGCCAGGGCCAACGAATCGGCGGCGGTCGCCATGAAGGTGTCGGATAGCGCTCTGGTGGGGGAAGTCCTTACTCTACACCACCGCCCCGGCGTTCGGATCGTCCGGATCGGTCTCTTTGGCGGTCGCTTTCATCAGGTCTTCACGCTTCACGCCGAGCCACATCGCGATCGCGGCGGCGACGAAAACCGACGAGTAGATGCCGAACAGGATGCCGATCGTCAGCGCCACCGCGAAGTAGTGCAGCGTCTGGCCGCCGAAGATCAGCATCGACAGCACCATCATCTGCGTGCTGCCGTGCGTGATGATGGTGCGGCTCATCGTGCTGGTGATCGCGTGGTCGATGACCTCGGGCGTCGTCATCTTGCGGTACTTGCGGAAGGCCTCGCGGATCCGGTCGAACACCACGACCGATTCGTTGACGGAATACCCCAGCACCGCGAGCACGGCCGCCAGCACCGACAGGCTGAACTCCCATTGGAAGAACGCGAAGAAACCCAGGATGATGATCACGTCGTGCAGGTTGGCGACGATCGCGGCGACCGAGAATTTCCATTCGAAGCGGAACGCGAGGTACAGCATGATCCCGGCGATCACGAAGACCAGCGCCTTGGCGCCGTCCTCGGCCAGTTCGCGGCCGACCTGCGGGCCGACGAATTCGTTGCGGCGCAGCGCCAGCGGTTCGGCGTCGCCGGCGGTGCAGACTGGCCGCGAGACGGCCTCGCCCTTGTCGCTGACGAACTGCTTGACCGACACGGTGCCCTTCTCGGCCTGGCACAGCGCGCCGAACACCCGCTCGACGACCACGTCCTGCTTGACGTCCGGGCGCACTGGCAGGCGGATCAGCACGTCGCGCGCGCTGCCGAAGTTCTGCACCTGGGCCTCGCCGAGCTGCAACGTCTCGACGATGCCGCGCACGCGATTGATGTCGGCCGACTGCGAATAGGCCGTCTCGATCAGCGTGCCGCCGGTGAACTCGACCGACAGGTGCAGGCCGCGGGTCACGAGGAAGAATACCGCGGCCAGGAAGGTCAGCAGCGACACGACGTTGAACACCAGCGCGTGCCGCATGAACGGGATGTCGCGCTTGATCCGGAAGAATTCCATGGAGATGCCTGCTTGTTCTGGTGTTGCGTGGATCAGCCTTGCGGCGCCTGGTCGCCCGGCGCGGCCGGTGCCGCTTGCGGACGCCAGACCTGGCCGATCGACACGCCCTTGAGCTTCTTCTTGCCGCCGTACCAGAGGTTCACGAGACCGCGCGAGAACATCACCGCCGAGAACATCGAGGTCAGGATGCCCAGGCAGTGCACGACCGCGAAGCCCTTGATCGGCCCGGAGCCGAAGGCCAGCAGCGCGACGCCGGCGATCAGCGTCGTGACGTTCGAGTCGAGGATGGTCGCGAACGCCCGCTCGTAGCCGGCGTTGATCGCCGTCTGCGGAGCCGCGCCGTTGCGCAGCTCTTCGCGCACCCGCTCGTTGATCAGCACGTTGGCGTCGATCGCCATGCCCAGCGTCAGCGCGATGGCGGCGACGCCGGGCAGCGTCAGCGTGGCCTGCAGCATCGACAGCACCGCCACCAGCAGCAGCAGGTTGAAGGCGAGCGCCAGTGTCGAGAACACGCCGAACAGCATGTAGTAGCAGCACATGAACAGCGCGATTGCCGCGAAGCCGCCCATCACGCTGTGGAAGCCCTTGGCGATGTTGTCGGCACCGAGCGTCGGGCCGATCGTGCTCTCCTCGATGATGTCCATCGGCGCGGCCAGCGAGCCGGCGCGCAGCAGCAGCGCGGTGTCGGTGGCCTCGGACGGCGTCATCGAGCCGGAGATCTGGAAGCGGTTGCCGAGCTCGCCCTGGATCACCGGCGCGGTCACGACCTCGCCCTTGCCCTTCTCGAACAGGATGATCGCCATGCGCTTGCCGATGTTGTCGCGCGAGGTGTCGCGCATGATGCGCGCGCCCTTCGCGTCGACGGTCAGGTCGACCTTCGGCTGCTGGGTCTGGCTGTCGAAGCCGGGTTGCGCATCGGTCAGGCTGTCGCCGGTCAGGACCACGTTGCGCTTGACGATGATCAAGCGGCCGCCGCGTTCGACGAAGCGCTCGGTGCCGAACGGCACCGGCCCACTGCCATTGGCCGCGGCGTTCGCTTCGGCGCTGTCGTCGACCATGCGCAGTTCGAGCGTCGCGGTGCGGCCGAGCGTCTGCTTCGCGCGCGCCGTGTCCTGCACCCCCGGCAGCTCGACGACGACGCGGTCGATGCCTTGTTGCTGGATCACCGGTTCGGCGACGCCCAGTTCGTTGACGCGGTTGTGCAGCGTCGTGATGTTCTGCTTGATCGCGGCGTCCTGCACGCGGCGGGCGGCCTCGGGCTTCAGCGCGCCGGACAGGCGGATCTCGGTGCCGTCGGGCGTCTCGGTCCACTGCAGGTCCGGCAACTGGTCGGTCAGCAGCGCGCGCGCCGCGTTCACCGTCTCGCGGTCGCGAAAGCGCACGTCGACGGTGTTGCCGTCGCGCGAGATGCCGGCGTGGCGCAGGTTCTTGTCGCGCAGCAGCGTGCGGATGTCGCCGGTCAGCGCCTCGGCCTTCTTGGTCAGCGCCGACTTCATGTCGACCTGCATCAGGAAGTGGACGCCGCCGCGCAGGTCCAGGCCGAGGTACATCGGCAGCGCATGGATCGCGCTCAGCCAGTGCGGCGAGCGCGACAGCAGGTTCAGCGCGACGATGTAGCTCGGGTCGTTCTCGTTCGGGTTCAGCGCGCGGCTGATCGCATCCTTGGCCTTGGCCTGGGTGTCGAGGTCGCCGAAGCGTGCGCGCACCGAGCTGCCGTCGAACTCGACGAAGTCGGGCTGGATGCCGGCGGTGGCCAGCACCTGCGAGACGCGCTGCGTCATCGAGGAATCCAGCTTCAGCGTCGGCTTGCCGCTGCTGATCTGCACCGCCGGTGCTTCACCGAACACATTGGGCAGCGTGTACAGCAGGCCGACCACCAGGGCGATCGCGAGGATCGCGTATTTCCACAACGGATAGCGATTCATGGCACGCGCGGCTTACTTGACCGTGCCCTTGGGCAGCACCTGCACGATGGAGCTGCGCTGCACCTGCACCTCGACGCCGTTGGCGATCTCGACGTGGATGAAGGTCTCGCCCAGCTTGGCGACCTTGCCGAGCAGCCCGCCGGCGATCACGACCTCGTCGCCCTTGACGACGGCCTCGATCATCGCCTTGTGTTCCTTCTGCCGCTTCATCTGCGGGCGGATCATCACGAAGTACATCACCACGAACAGCAGCACGAACGGCAGCATGCCGGTGATGCCGCCGCCAAACGGCGACTGGGCGCCTGCAGCGGGAGCGGCCTGGGCAAAAGCTTCGGAAATGAACACGTGAGAATCCTCAGTGGGCGCCCCGGCGCGCCAGACGGCGCGGGGCAGAAAAAATGAAAAGTCCGCGATTGTAGGTTCTGCCGCGCAGGCAAAGTTCTGGCGCTGCACCCGGTTTCTTTTGGCGGGCTGTGTTGACAGGGCTCCAGGAACTCCCCCATAATCCGCAGCTTCGCCGAAACGCCCGTTCGGTTTCGCATCAGATCTCGAAGAAAGTCTTGATGCGCCGGCATACCGGATTACCGGTCAGCCCGGACACCGAACAGGCAGCGGCTCCGCCCAAACCACGGGCCCAAGACTGACTGCGCTTGCGCAGTACAAGTTGGGGACTGAACATGATTCAAATGCAATCGCGGCTCGATGTCGCGGACAACACTGGCGCGAAATCCGTCATGTGCATCAAGGTGCTCGGCGGCTCGAAGCGTCGTTACGCCGGCATCGGTGACGTGATCAAGGTCAGCATCAAGGAAGCTGCGCCGCGTGGTCGCGTGAAGAAGGGCGAGGTCTACAGCGCCGTCGTCGTTCGCACCGCCAAGGGCGTTCGCCGCCAGGACGGCTCGCTGGTCAAGTTCGACGGCAATGCCGCCGTGCTGCTGAACGCCAAGCTCGAGCCCATCGGCACCCGCATCTTCGGCCCGGTCACGCGTGAACTGCGTACCGAGCGCTTCATGAAGATCGTTTCGCTCGCACCTGAAGTGCTCTGAGCTGAGACAAGTCAAAGGACGAGCCATGAACAAGATTCGTACAGGCGACGAGGTCATCGTGTTGACCGGTCGCGACAAGGGCAAGCGCGGCAAGGTCGTCGCGCGCATCGATGCTGACCACCTGACGGTCGACGGCGTGAACGTCGTCAAGAAGCATGTCAAGCCGAACCCGATGAAGGGCGCCACCGGCGGCATCGTCGACAAGGTCATGCCGATCCATCAGTCGAACATCGCCATCTTCAATGCGGCGACCGGCAAGGGTGATCGCGTGGGCATCAAGTTGCTGTCTGACGGCAAGAAGGTCCGCGTGTTCAAGTCCAGCGGCGAAGAAATCAAGGCATAAGAGGTTAGCCATGGCTCGTTTGCAAGCGTTTTACCGCGAAAAGGTCGTTCCCGACCTCGTGAAGAAGTTCGGCTACACCTCGACGATGCAGGTTCCCCGCATCACGAAGATCACGCTCAACATGGGTGTGAGCGAGGCCGTCTCCGACAAGAAGGTCATGGAGCACGCCGTCGGCGACCTGACCAAGATCGCCGGCCAGAAGCCGGTGGTCACCAAGTCGAAGAAGGCGATTGCCGGCTTCAAGATCCGTGACGGCGTGCCCATCGGCTGCATGGTCACGCTGCGCGGCATCCAGATGTATGAATTCCTGGACCGCTTCGTGACGATCGCGCTGCCGCGCGTCCGTGACTTCCGCGGCATCTCGGGTCGTTCGTTCGATGGCCGTGGCAACTACAACATCGGCGTCAAGGAACAGATCATCTTCCCCGAGATCGAGTACGACAAGGTCGATGCGCTGCGTGGGCTGAACATCAGCATCACGACGACTGCCAAGAGCGACGATGAAGCCAAGGCGCTCCTCGCTTCGTTCAAATTCCCGTTCAAGAACTGAGGTGGCCTGTGGCTAAGACATCCCTCATCCAGCGCGAACTGAAGCGCGAGCAACTGGTTGCCAAGTTCGCCAAGAAGTACGCCGAGCTGAAGGCCACGGCGAACGATGCGAAGAAGACCGACGAAGAGCGCTACGCCGCGCGCCTGGAGCTGCAGAAGCTGCCGCGCAACGCGTACCCGACCCGTCAACGCAACCGTTGCGAGTTGACCGGTCGCCCGCGTGGCACCTTCCGCAAGTTCGGCCTGGGCCGCAACAAGATCCGCGAACTCGCGTTCAAGGGCGACATCCCCGGTGTCGTCAAGGCCAGCTGGTAATCGGCAGGACGATCAGGAGATATTCGAATGAGCATGAGTGATCCTATCGCCGATCTGCTGACGCGAATCCGCAACGCACAGATGGTCCAGAAGACCTCCGTGACGATGCCGGCGTCGAAGCTGAAAGTGGCGATCACGCAAGTCCTGAAGGACGAGGGCTACATCGAGAGCTTTGCAGTGGTGGGCGACAAGTCCAAGCTGCAGCTCGAGATCACGCTGAAGTACTACGCCGGCCGCCCGGTGATCGAGCACATCGAGCGCGTCAGCCGCCCGGGTCTTCGGATCTACAAGGGCCGCCACGACATTCCGAGCGTGATGAACGGCCTCGGTGTCGCCATCGTGACCACGCCGAAGGGCGTGATGACGGATCGCAAGGCTCGCCAGGCCGGTATCGGCGGCGAAGTGCTTTGCTACGTCGCCTAAGGAACGGAGAAGCGAATGTCCCGCGTAGGAAAAATGCCGATCGCCGTCCCGCAAGGCGTGGATGTGTCGATCACCGCTGAGAAGATCAGCGTCAAGGGTTCGCTCGGCACGCTGGTGCGTCCGGTGAACGGGCTGGTGGCCGTCAAGAACGAAGGCGGCAAGCTGCTGTTCACGCCGGCCAACGACAGCGTCGAAGCCGATGCGATGTCGGGCACGATGCGCGCGCTGGTGGCCAACATGGTCAACGGCGTCAGCAAGGGCTTCGAGAAGAAGCTGACGCTGGTGGGCGTGGGCTTCCGTGCCCAGGCCGCCGGTGCCAAGTTGAACCTGCAGATCGGTTTCTCGCATCCGGTCGCCAAGGACATGCCGGCCGGCATCACGGTCACCTGCCCGACGCAGACCGAGATCTTGATCAAGGGATCCGACCGCCAGGTCGTCGGACAGATCGCCGCCGAAGTGCGCGCGATCCGGCCGCCCGAGCCCTACAAGGGCAAGGGCATCCGGTATGCCGACGAAAAGGTCAGCCTCAAAGAGACCAAGAAGAAGTAAGGAGCGAATGACATGTTGAACAAAAAAGATCAGCGCATTCGTCGCTCCCGCCAGACCCGTGCGCGCATTGCGGTGCAACGGGTGGCGCGCCTGACGGTCTTCCGCACCAACCTGCACATCTACGCCAGCGTCATCTCCGACGACGGCCAGAAGGTGCTGGCCAGCGCCTCGACCGCCGAAGCCGAGGTCCGCAAGGAACTTGGCGCTGCCGGCAAGGGCGGCAACGTGGCCGCGGCCACCGTCATCGGCAAGCGCATCGCCGAGAAGGCGAAGGCCGCCGGTGTCGAGAAGGTCGCATTCGACCGCGCCGGTTTTGCATACCACGGCCGCATCAAGGCGCTGGCAGACGCGGCTCGTGAAGCCGGCCTGCAGTTCTGACGAGGAATTCGAAAATGGCAAAGTTTCAACCCCGCGCGCAAACCGAAGGCAACGACGACGGCCTGAAGGAAAAGATGATCGCGGTCAACCGCGTCACCAAGGTCGTCAAGGGTGGTCGCACGCTGAGCTTCGCGGCACTGACCGTGGTCGGCGACGGCGACGGCCGCATCGGCATGGGCAAGGGCAAGGCGAAGGAAGTTCCGGTCGCCGTGCAGAAGGCGATGGAATCCGCCCGTCGCAACATGGTCAAGGTCTCGCTGAAGAACGGCTCGATCCACCACAAGGTGATCGGCGAGCACGGTGCTTCGCGCGTCCTGATGGCGCCGGCGAAGCCGGGTGACGGCATCATCGCCGGCGGCCCGATGCGCGCGGTGTTCGAAGTGATGGGCGTGACCGACATCGTCTGCAAGAGCCTCGGTTCGACCAACCCGTACAACCTCGTTCGCGCCACGCTGAATGCCCTGAAGCATGTCAGCACGCCGGCTGAGATCGCCGCCAAGCGTGGCCTGTCCGTCGAGCAGATCCTCGGCTGAACGGCACGCGGAGAAACATCATGGCTGACAAGAAAACCGTCAAGATCAAGCTGGTCCGCAGCATCGCCGGCACGCGCGAGTCGCACCGCGCGACCGTGCGCGGCCTGGGCCTGCGCAAGCTGAACAGCGAATCGACGCTGGAAGACACGCCGGCAGTGCGCGGCATGATCACCAAGGTCCAGTACCTGGTCAAAGTGCTCTGAGCCGAGGAACCATCATGGAACTGAACAACATCAAGCCCGCCACGGGTGCCAAGCATGCCAAGCGCCGTGTCGGCCGTGGCATCGGCTCCGGCCTGGGCAAGACGGCCGGTCGCGGCCACAAGGGCCAGAAGTCGCGTTCGGGCGGCTACCACAAGGTCGGCTTCGAAGGCGGCCAGATGCCGCTGCAGCGTCGCCTGCCGAAGCGCGGCTTCAAGTCGGCGCAGCTGAAGTACAACGCCGAGATCACGCTGTCCGACCTCGAGGTGCTCGCCACCAATGAAGTCGACATGCTGACGCTGAAGCAGGCTGGCCTCGTCGGCCAGCTGGCCAAGGTGGTCAAGGTCATCAAGACCGGCGAGCTGACCAAGAAGGTCGTGCTCAAGGGGATTGGCGCGACCGCCGGTGCGAAGGCCGTGATCGAAGCCGCTGGCGGCTCGGTGGCGTAAGCCTTTTCGAACAGACTCCACCCACTCACTCGGGACGCGCTTCAGTGGCAACCAACGCGAATCAGCTGGCCAAGAGCGGCAAGTTCGGCGACCTCCGTCGTCGGCTGGTCTTCCTGGTGTTGGCGCTCGTCGTGTACCGCATCGGCGCGCACATCCCGGTGCCGGGCATCGATCCGAACCAATTGCAGGCCCTGTTCAAGGGCCAGCAGGGCGGGATCCTGAGCCTGTTCAACATGTTCTCGGGCGGAGCCTTGTCCCGCTTCACCGTCTTCGCGCTCGGCATCATGCCGTACATCTCGGCGTCGATCATCATGCAACTGATGACCTACGTGGTGCCGAGCCTGGAAGCGCTGAAGAAGGAAGGCGAGTCGGGCCGCCGCAAGATCACGCAGTACACGCGCTACGGCACGCTGGGTCTCGCGGTGTTCCAGTCGCTGAGCATCGCGCTCGCCCTGGAAGGCTCGCCGGGCCTGGTGGTGTCGCCTGGTTTCGGCTTCCGCATGACGGCGGTCGTCAGCCTGGTGGCCGGCACGATGTTCCTGATGTGGCTGGGTGAGCAGATCACCGAGCGCGGCCTGGGCAACGGCATCTCAATCCTGATCTTCGGCGGCATCGCGGCGGGTCTGCCGAATGCGATCGGCGGCCTGCTCGAGCTGGTGCGCACCGGTGCGATGGGTGTTCCGGTGATGCTGTTCATCCTGGTCGTGATCGCCGCGGTGACCTATGCCGTCGTGTTCGTCGAGCGGGGTCAGCGCAAGATCCTCGTGAACTACGCGAAGCGCCAGGTCGGCAACAAGGTCTACGGCGGGCAGTCGTCGCACCTGCCGCTGAAGCTGAACATGTCGGGCGTGATCCCGCCGATCTTCGCGTCGTCGATCATCCTGCTGCCGGCCACCGTGGTGAGCTGGTTCGCGACGGGCGAAAGCCTGCGCTGGCTGAAGGACCTGGCCGGCTTGCTGTCCCCGGGCCAGCCGATCTACGTGATGCTGTATGCCGCGGCGATCGTGTTCTTCTGCTTCTTCTACACGGCGCTGGTGTTCAACAGCCGCGAGACGGCAGACAACCTGAAGAAGAGCGGCGCGTTCATCCCGGGCATCCGTCCGGGGGACCAGACGGCGAAGCACATCGACCGCATCCTGTCCCGCCTGACGCTGGCCGGTGCGATCTACATCACGCTGGTCTGCCTGCTCCCCGAATTCCTGGTGCTGAAGTACAACGTTCCGTTCTACTTCGGTGGAACCTCGCTGCTGATCATCGTGGTTGTCACGATGGACTTCTGGGCGCAGGTGCAGTCTTATGTGATGAGCCAGCAGTACGAGTCGCTGCTCAAGAAGGCGAATTTCAAGGCCAGCTGACGAAGCTGGTGATCGACGAAGACAGACACGAAACAGGCACGCATGGCGAAAGACGACGTCATTCAGATGCAAGGCGAGATTCTGGAGAATCTGCCGAATGCCACGTTTCGTGTGAAGTTGGAGAACGGGCACATCGTGCTGGGCCACATCTCCGGAAAAATGCGGATGCACTACATCCGCATCCTGCCCGGCGACAAGGTGACAGTCGAGTTGACGCCCTACGATTTGACGCGGGCCCGCATCGTGTTCCGGGCCAAGTGATAGTTCGGAACACGACGAGTTTGAATCAGGAAGCGCTCTGAAAGGGCCTAGGAGAAAGTATGAAAGTTGCAGCATCGGTCAAGAAGATGTGCCGGAATTGCAAGGTCATCCGTCGCAAGGGCGTTGTGCGCGTGATCTGCACTGATCCGCGCCACAAGCAGCGCCAAGGCTGAACCTGGCCTTCGACGACAAGCGAATAGAGGAAGCACATGGCACGTATTGCTGGTATCAACATTCCGCCGCAAAAACACGCGGAGATCGGCCTGACGGCGATTTACGGCATCGGTCGCAGCACCGCGCAGAAGATTTGCGCCGTCTGCAATGTTCCGTTCGATCGCAAGATCAAGGACCTGACCGACACCGACCTGGAGAAGATCCGGGAAGAAATCGGCCGCATGACGATCGAAGGCGACCTGCGCCGCGAGATGTCCATCAACATCAAGCGACTGATGGACCTCGGCTGCTACCGTGGCTTCCGTCATCGCCGTGGCCTGCCGGTTCGCGGCCAGCGCACGAAGACGAATGCGCGCACTCGCAAGGGCCCGCGCAAGTCCGGCGCCCTGGTCAAGAAGTGATTTGAGAGAAGGTCGATATGGCTAAAGCACCGAATACCGCTGCCCAGCGCGTGCGCAAGAAGATCCGCAAGAATGTTGCGGACGGCATTGCCCACGTTCACGCATCGTTCAACAACACGATCATCACGATCACCGATCGTCAGGGCGGCGCGCTGTCCTGGGCTTCGAGCGGCGGCCAAGGCTTCAAGGGCTCGCGCAAGTCGACCCCCTTCGCAGCCCAGGTGGCGGCTGAAGTCGCCGGCCGTGCTGCCCAGGAACAAGGCATCAAGAACCTCGACGTGCGGATCAAGGGCCCTGGCCCCGGTCGTGAATCGTCGGTGCGCGCCCTGGCTTCGCTGGGCATCCGCATCAATTCGATTTCCGACGTGACGCCGGTGCCGCACAACGGTTGCCGTCCGCAGAAGCGTCGTCGCATCTGATCGCTGAAGTTTTTCTCGTCGCCGGCGGGTGCCCAGCACCGCGCCGGCGCATTCGTTAGGCCGCCAGGCCTGAAGCCCACCGTCCGAGCGCCCAGAACAACACTCGCCGGACTCGCATGAGCTTCCCGAGAAGCCCATGTCAGATTGACCAAAGGAAGCAACGTGGCACGTTATCTTGGCCCGAAGGGCAAACTTTCCCGCCGTGAAGGCACCGACCTGTTCCTGAAGAGCGCCCGTCGCGCCATCGGTGACAAGGTCAAGTTCGACAGCAAGCCCGGCCAGCACGGCCGCACCTCCGGCTCGCGCACCTCCGACTTCGGCCTGCAACTGCGCGAGAAGCAGAAGGTCAAGCGCATGTACGGCGTGCTGGAGCGCCAGTTCCGCCGCTATTTCGCCGAAGCCGAGCGCCGCAAGGGCAACACCGGTGCCAACCTGCTGCTGCTGCTGGAATCGCGCCTGGACAACGTCGTCTACCGCATGGGCTTCGGCTCGACCCGCGCCGAAGCGCGCCAGCTGGTGTCGCACAAGGCGATCACGGTGAACGGCGCCACGGTCAACATCGCGTCGTACCTGGTCAAGGCCGGCGACACGGTGGCCGTGCGCGAGAAGTCGAAGAAGCAGCTGCGCATCACCGACTCGGTCAAGCTGGCCGAATCGCAAGGCATGCCGAACTGGGTGCAGGTCGATGCGAGCAAGCTCGAAGGCGTGTTCAAGAAGGCGCCGGACCGCGACGAATTCGGCGCGGACATCAAGGAAGCGCTGATCGTTGAACTGTATTCGCGTTGATGCCCGCACCGGCCACGCCGACGCCGCCCCCGTGGGCGGCGCGGGGTGGCCCGTCCGCGTTTCGCGAGTCTCTCGATTTCCCTGGTGCGGCCGTGGCACCCGCCGTGGCCGTTGGTCCCTCAGCCTTATCGGTGTAACGAACCGAGGGTATTGAAAGAAAGACCTCATGCAAACAAATCTGCTCAAACCCAAAGCCATCAATGTGGAGCCGCTGGGCGGCAACCGCGCCAAGGTCACGCTGGAACCGTTCGAGCGCGGCTACGGCCACACGCTGGGCAATGCGCTGCGTCGCGTGCTGCTGTCGTCGATGGTGGGGTATGCGCCGACCGAAGTGACGATCGCCGGCGTGCTCCACGAGTACTCGACGGTCGACGGCGTCCAGGAAGACGTGGTTCACATCATGCTGAACCTGAAGGGCGTCGTGTTCCGCCTGCACAACCGCGACGAAGTGACGCTGGTGCTGCGCAAGGAAGGTGAAGGCCCCGTCACCGCCGGCGACATCCAGACGCCGCACGACGTGGAAATCATCAACCCGGATCACGTCATCGCCCACCTGTCGCAAGGCGGCAAGCTGGACATGCAGATCAAGGTCGAGAAGGGCCGCGGCTACGTGCCGGGCACGTTGCGCCGCTACGGCGACGAGCCGACCAAGTCGATCGGCCGCATCGTGCTGGACGCGTCGTTCTCGCCGGTCGCCCGCGTCAGCTACACGGTCGAGAGCGCCCGCGTCGAGCAGCGCACCGACCTGGACAAGCTGGTGATGGAGATCATCACGAACGGCGCGATCACGCCCGAAGAAGCGATCCGCGCGTCGGCGAAGATCCTGGTGGAACAGCTGGCGGTGTTCGCGCAGCTGGAAGGCAGCGAGATCGCCGCGTTCGACCAGCCGGCCCAGCGCAGCACGCAGTTCGACCCGATCCTGCTGCGCCCGGTCGACGAGCTCGAGCTGACGGTGCGTTCGGCCAACTGCCTGAAGGCCGAGAACATCTACTACATCGGCGACCTGATCCAGCGCACCGAGACCGAGCTGCTGAAGACCCCGAACCTGGGTCGCAAGTCGCTGAACGAAATCAAGGAAGTGCTCGCCTCGCGTGGTCTGACGCTGGGTGCACGCCTCGAGAACTGGCCGCCCCAGGGCCTGGACAAGCGCTAACGCGTTTGATCGTGCAACCCCCAGTACCTGATACGGCTGGGGTTCATAAGTTAGTCAACAAGGAACAGCACCATGCGTCACCGCAACGGACTTCGAAAACTCAACCGCACGTCGGAGCACCGCGCCGCGATGCTGCGCAACATGTGCAACTCGCTGCTGCAACACGAAGCGATCAAGACCACGGTCCCGAAGGCCAAGGAACTGCGCCGCGTCGTCGAGCCGCTGATCACGCTGGCCAAGGAGCCGACGCTGGCGAACCGCCGCCTCGCCTTCGATCGCACGCGCGACCGCGACATCGTCACGAAGCTCTTCAACGAACTGGGCCCGCGCTACAAGGCGCGCCCGGGCGGCTACACCCGCATCCTGAAGATGGGTTTCCGCATCGGCGACAACGCACCGATGGCCTTCGTCGAGCTGGTCGACCGCCCGGACGTGGCTGAAGAGACGACCGCCGAAGCCTGAGCTTGCGCGGGTTGAATCGAGAAGGGCTGGCGATGCGAATCGCCGGCCCTTTTTCATTGGGGCCACCGGCCGGCGCCCGCCCGCGAACGGCGGGGCTTTGGCACACTGCGGTCCATGCCCGAGCCGATCTTCCGCATCTCCCACCTGTTCAAGAAGTTCGGCGACAACCAGGTCGTCGATGACCTGTCGCTGGAGATCCGCCCGGGCGAATGCCTGGGCGTGATCGGCCCCAACGGCGCCGGCAAGACCACGACGATCCGCATGTGCCTCGGGCTGGTCGGGCCCGATGCGGGCGAGGTCGAGGCCTTCGGGCTGCCGATCCCGCAGGCGGTGCGCGAGGCGAAGAAGCGCATCGGCGTCGTCACGCAGTTCGACAGTCTCGACCCCGATTTCAGCTGTGCCGAGAACCTGCGCGTGTACGGCCGCTACTTCGGGCTGCCGAAGGCGACCATCGAGGCGCGCATCCCGAAGCTGCTGGAGTTCTCGGCATTGCAGGCCAAGGCCGATGCGAAGCCCGGCGAGCTGTCCGGCGGCATGCGGCGGCGCCTGAGCCTCGGCCGCGCGCTGATCAACGACCCCGACCTGCTGCTGCTCGACGAGCCCACCACCGGGCTCGATCCGCAGGCGCGGCACCTGATGTGGGAGCGGCTGCAGAACCTGCTGCAGCAGGGCAAGGCCATCCTGCTGACGACGCACTTCATGGACGAGGCCGAGCGACTGTGCGACCGCCTGCTGGTGCTCGACCACGGCCGGAAGATCGCCGAGGGCACGCCGCGCGGGCTGATCGGCGAGCACCTGGAGAGTGACGTCGTCGAGGTGTTCGGTGACGGGGCGCTCGCGACGGCGCAACGGCATGGCGCGCTGGCCGAACGGGTCGAGACGAGCGGCGAGACGGTGTTCTTCTACCTGAGCCAGCCGCAGCCATTGCTGCAGGCGCTGGCGCAGCACCACGACATCCGCACGCTGCACCGCCCGGCCAACCTCGAGGACCTGTTCCTGAAGCTCACTGGCCGGCAGATCCGCGATGAATGATGACCGCCGCCTCTCGGCACCGGAGCTTTGACATGCTGATCTCGTTCTATGCCGCGCCGCGCATCACCGCGCGCTTCTGGCCGGTGGTGCTGCGCAACCTGCTGGTGTGGCGCAAGCTGGCGGTGCCGAGCGTGCTCGGCAACATCGCCGAGCCTCTGATCACGCTGGTCGCCTTCGGCTACGGGCTCGGCTCGATGATCGGCCAGGTGCAGGGGCTGCCGTACATCCAGTACCTCGCGTCGGGCAGCATTGCGGTCAGCGGCGCGCTGGCCGCGACCTTCGAGGCGCTGTATTCGGCGTACTCGCGCATGCAGGTGCAGCGCACCTGGGACAGCATCATGAACGCGCCGATCGCGCTCGACGACATCGTGTTCGCCGAGATGCTGTGGGCCGCGATGAAGTCGGTGTTCACGGTGGCGGCGATCATGGCGGTGATCTTCGTGCTGGGCATCAGCCGGGCGCCGACGATGCTGCTGGCCCTGCCGCTGCTGTGCTTCGTCGGTGTGACCTTCGCGTCGATCGCGCTGGTGTTCAACGCGCTGGCCCAGGGTTACGACTTCTTCACCTACTACTTCACACTGGTGATGACGCCGATGACCTTCCTGTCGGGCGTGTACTTCCCGATCGAGCAGATGCCCGGCTGGCTGCAGGTGATCGCGCACGTGCTGCCGCTGACCGCGGCGGTCGACCTGGTGCGGCCGCTGATCCTCGGGCAATGGCCGCAGCAGGTGTGGCTGCCGGTGCTGGTGCTGGCGGCCTATGCACTCGGCGGCTATTACCTGGCATTGGTGCTCACCCGCCGCCGATTCTTCAAGTAGCGGCACGGAACCTGTCGCGTGCCTTCGACTCACCACCCCATGCGTGCATTGAACCTCTTCACCCCCTGGCAACGACTCGCGGCCGCGCTGATGGTGGCCGCAGCGCTCTGGACGGCGTCCGGCCCGGCGCGTGCCGCGGACGACTTCCTCGATCCGGAGGTGGCGTTCCGCTTCGATGCGAAGGCGCTCGATGCGAAGCGTGTCGAGGTCAGCTTCGCGATCGTGCCGGGCTACTACCTCTACCGCGAGCAGTTCAGGTTCGCCGCCGAAGGCGCGACGCTCGGCGAGCCGGTGATCCCCGCCGGCAAGGTGAAGTTCGACGAGACCTTCCAGAAGAACGTCGAGACCTACCGCGGCGTGATCCGCATCGTCGTGCCGGTGCAGCAGGCGTCGCCGCGCTTCACGCTGGCGGTGACGAGCCAGGGCTGCGCCGACAAGGGGCTGTGCTACCCGCCGCGCGAGTCGCGTGCGGAGGTCGGGTTGAGCGGCTTCGGCGGCGACGGCTCGGTCCGCCTGGTGGCAGCCAGTG
The DNA here is from genome assembly GCF_012275445.1 of Rhizobacter sp. SG703. Classification (GTDB taxonomy): domain Bacteria; phylum Pseudomonadota; class Gammaproteobacteria; order Burkholderiales; family Burkholderiaceae_C; genus Rhizobacter. Next base: position 138,532 of record NZ_JAAZQK010000014.1, read on the forward strand.
GTGGCGGCGCGCTGCCGTCGAGTGCAGTGTCGTCGACCAGCGCGGCGACGGCCGCCGTGGCATCGACGGGCAACGCGTCGCCGGACACCGTGCCGACGGCATCGACCGGCACCGACAGCGCCGGCATCGATGCCGCCTTGCGCGGCGGCCGGTTCTGGACCATCGTCGGCGTGTTCTTCGTGGCGGGCGTGCTGTTGTCGCTGACGCCGTGCGTGCTGCCGATGCTGCCGATCCTGTCGTCGATCATCGTCGGGCAAGGGCACAGCGTGACGCGCTCGAGAGGCCTGGCGCTGGCCGCGAGCTACTCGCTCGGCATGGCGCTGGTCTACACCGCGTTCGGCGTGGCGGCGGGGCTCGCGGGTGTCGGGTTGGCCGCGGCGCTGCAGAACCCGTGGGTGCTGGGCGTGTTCGCGCTCGGGCTGGTGGCGCTCGCGGTGTCGATGTTCGGTGTCTACGAACTGCAGTTGCCGGCGGCGTTGACCGGCCGCCTCACCGAGGCCTCGCAGCAGTTGCCGGCCGGGCGCCTGCTCAGCGTGTTCGCGATGGGCGGCGTGTCGGCGTTGATCGTCAGCCCGTGCGTTGCAGCGCCGCTGGCCGGTGCGTTGGTGTACCTGAGCCAGACGCGCGACGTGCTGCTGGGCGGCACCGCACTGTTCTCGCTGGCAGCCGGCATGAGCATCCCGCTGCTGTTGGTCGGAGCGTCGGCGGGCACGCTGCTGCCGCGGGCCGGCGCGTGGATGGATGGCGTGAAGCGCCTGTTCGGGCTGATGCTGCTGGCGGTAGCGCTGTACACGGTGCAGCCGGTGCTGCCGTCGACGCTGGCACTCGCGTCGTGGGGTGCGTTGCTGATCGGCGCCGCGGTGGTGGCGCTGGCCGGCGGTGCACATGCGGCTCCGACGGCACCCGGCATGCTGCTGCGCAAATCGGGCGCGGCGGTGCTGGCGTTGCTGGGCACCTTGCAGCTGGTCGGCGCGGCCTCGGGTGGCACGGATCCGCTGCAGCCGCTCGGGCACCTGCGCGGCGGCGGCACGGTCGCCACGTCGCACGGACCGGTGTTCGGCTCGGTGCGCAGCGTGGCCGAGCTCGATGCGGCGTTGCGCGGCGCGGGTCGGCCGGTGATGCTCGATTTCTATGCCGACTGGTGCGTGTCGTGCAAGGAGATGGAGCGGTTCACGTTCACCGACGCGGCGGTGCAGGCGAAGCTGTCGAACGCGCTGCTGCTGAAGGCCGACGTGACGAAGAACAACGACGACGATCGCGCGCTGCTGAAGCGCTTCAGCCTGTTTGGCCCGCCCGGCACGATCTTCTTCGGCACCGACGGGCGCGAACTGCAAGGCACCCGCGTGATCGGCTTTCAGAAGGCCGAAGAGTTTCTCGTGACATTGCAGCGGGCCGGCTTGTAAACCTCGCAATGCGCACATCTCTTGTGCTATAGTCACAGGCTCAGTCGCGGGGTGGAGCAGTCTGGTAGCTCGTTGGGCTCATAACCCAAAGGTCGTTGGTTCAAATCCAGCCCCCGCAACCAAAATCAGGTCAGGTCGTCATGCATGCGTTGTGCATGTGGTCATAGACGCAGCGACGACCAAGCCGCCCCAAAACGCCCACGCCATGTGGGCGTTTTGCTTTGCGTGCGCGCTTTCCTGCGGGTTGGCGACAATCGCAGGCCGAGCAGGAACAACATGCCGATCAAGACCCTTCACTGTGCCGCCAGCGGCTTCGAATCCGCCTGCGAGGTGAGCCTGCTGCCGGCCGGCCACCGCTCGCGGCGACTGCACGGCCACAGCTTTCTCGCAACGCTGCGCGCCGAGCTGCCGGCCGGTTGGGCCGCGTTCGAAGGCGGCGAGGTCGAACGCCTGCGCGCCGATCTCGAATCGCGCACTGCCCAGCTCGACTACCGCCTGCTGAACGACATCGTCGCGCAGCCGACCGACGAGAACCTCGCCCGCTGGATCCGCTCGCAGCTCGATGCCCCCGGCATCACGCAGCTCGGCATCCAGAGCACCGCGCACGGTGGGGTCGACCTCGATGCCGCCGGCCAGGCGCACGTGTGGCGGCGCTACCTCTTCCAGGCCGCCCACCGGCTGCCGAACGTGCCGCTCGGCCACAAGTGCGGCCGCATGCACGGCCACGGCTTCGAGGTCATCGTGCATGCCAACCAGGACCTCGGCGCGCGCGACCTCAGCATCGACTACGACCACCTCGACGATTGCTGGGCGCCGCTGCACCATGAGCTGAACTACGGCTGCCTGAACGACCTGCCCGGCCTGCAGAACCCGACCAGCGAGTTGATGTCGAGCTGGATCTGGGAGCGCCTGAAGCCGACGCTGCCCGAGCTCTCGTGGATCACCGTCTACGAGACCGCGTCGTGCGGCGCCAACTTCGACGGCCGCCACCACCGCATCTGGAAAGAGTTCACGCTCGACAGCGCGCTGCAGCTCAGGCACGCGCCCGACGGCAGCCCGCTGCGCCGCATCCATGGCCACACCTACACGCTGCGGCTGCACCTCGCCGCGCCGCTCGACACGCTGATGGGCTGGACGGTCGATTTCGGCGACGTGAAGACGCTCTTCGATCCGATCTTCAAGGCGCTCGACCACCGCCCGCTGCACGAGATCGAAGGCCTGGCCGACTGCGACACCGCAACGCTTGCCGCATGGATCCTGAAGCAGGCCCGCGCCGTGCTGCCGATGGTCGACCGCGTCGACCTCTATGAAACGCGCGGCTGCGGCGCGATCGTGATCGCCGACCGGGCCGAGGCGCAAGCCGGACTCGCGATCCCGATCTGAACCCACGGAAGGAAGCGGCATGACCTACGCGGTCAAGGAAATGTTCTACACGCTGCAAGGCGAGGGCGCGCAAGCCGGCCGCCCGGCGGTGTTCTGCCGCTTCGCCGGCTGCAACCTGTGGTCCGGCCGCGAGCAGGACCGCGCCGCCGCCGTCTGCCAGTTCTGCGACACCGACTTCGTCGGCACCAACGGCGTCGGCGGCGGCAAGTTCGACAGCGCGCTCGCGCTGGCACAGGCGGTCGCGTCGCTCTGGCCGCTGCCGCGCACCGGCCGCCCGTTCGTCGTCTGCACCGGCGGCGAACCGCTGCTGCAGCTCGACGACGCGCTGGTCGACGCCCTCCACGCGCAGGGCTTCGAGGTCGCCGTCGAGACCAACGGCACGCAGCCGGCGCCGAAGGGCCTCGACTGGATCTGCGTCAGCCCGAAGGCCGACGCCGAGCTGGTGCTGACGAAGGGCCACGAGTTGAAACTCGTCTTCCCACAGGCGAAGGCGATGCCCGAGCGCTTCACCGCGCTGCAGTTCGACCACTTCTTCCTGCAGCCGATGGATGGTCTGGAGCGCAAGCGCCACACCGAGCAGGCGGTCGCGTACTGCCTGGCGCACCCGCTGTGGCACCTGAGCGTGCAGACGCACAAGTACATCGGCATCGCGTGACCTGAGCCAATGCGATGACCCCGCGCCACGCCGTCTTCGCCACCGCCATCGGCCCGTGCGCGATCGCGTGGGGCGAGCAGGGCATCGTCGGCGCGTGGCTGCCCGATGCCGACGAGGCGGCCCTGCGCCGGCGCATCCGGCGGCGGTGGGCCGCATCGGTCGAAGACACCGCGCCCGCGGCGATCCAGGCCGTCATCCACCGCCTGCAGGCCTTGATGACCGGCGAGCGCGTCGACCTGTCGCACTCTCCGTTGGACCTGGACGGGCTACCCGATTTCCATCGCCGCGCGTATGCGATCGCGCTCGCGATCCCGCCGGGCGAGACGCGCAGCTACGGCGAGATCGCGCAGCAGCTCGGCGAACCCGGCAGCGCCCGCGCAGTCGGCCAGGCGATGGGCAGCAACCCGTTCCCGCCGATCGTGCCGTGCCACCGGGTGCTGGCGGCCGGCGGGCGTTCGGGCGGCTTCTCGTCGCCGGGCGGGCTCGACATGAAGCGCCGCCTGCTCGGCATCGAACGCGCCCGCATCGGCAACGAGCCGGGCCTGTTCGACGGCCTGTAGCGGCAACGGCCGTCGCGAACGCTGGCATCATCCACGCGATGTCCGACGAGTACCAGATCCACGTTCCGCCGTCTTTCTACGCGCTGTACACCGACGCGCGCCAGCGCCTGACGGTGCCGCTCGCCGAATTGCGCCAGCGCTCCGAGCTGTGCGAAGACCTGGCCCAGCACCTGAGCGAGCGCGCGGCTGCGCAGCACTTCGGCACCGGTGCCTCGCCTGGATCGGTGCTCGCCGACTGCCTGCGCGGCTTGCAGGCGGGTCCGGTGGTCACGCCGGCCGAAGCGGTGTGGGTGGTGCATCGCCTCGCCGAACTGCTCGGCTGGCCGTTCCTCGAGCCTGACGACGGCCAGGCGAGCGCAGGCGACTGAGCCGTCCCTTCGCGACCAGGCTATTCCGCTTGGCCGCCGGCCAGCGCGCTGTTGGCGACCACGGTCGTCGATGCGGGCGCCACCTTCGGCGCCTCCAGCAGCGCAAGCGTCGGGCTCTTCAGGGTCTTCGCGAAGCCGATCACCGTCTGGTTCGGCTGGTACGGCAGCGCCTGCCATGGGTTCGCGCCGTGGCTCATCAGGAACGTCACCATCTGGGCCTGTGCGCGCTCGTCGTTCATGAACGACGGGACGACGACACGGGCCAGCGGAATCCACGGCAGCTGCTGGCCTTGCGTCGACGGCACCTTGTCGACCAGCTTCGGTTCGCGCTTGAACCACCATTCGAGCGCCGCGTAGTCGGAGGTGCGCAGCGCCTCTTCGAAACCGGCGGTCAGCTTGCCCTGGAACGGGCCGAGGCCGGCCTTCGCGGTGTGGCCGGCCGCTTCGAGCTTGCTTGCCAGCGGCGTCTGCAGCGCGCTCGGGTGCAACGCACTCAGCGGGCTGAAGGCCAGCTGGCCGACGGCCAGGCCGCCCTGGTCGGCCCACTGCGAGATCACCTCGTCGAGCCCGGCGGCGCGTGCGCTCGGCGAGCTCAGCAGCCGGACGACGTCGTGGTTGACCGCGCGCGAATCGGCCTCGGCCAGGAAGCGCAGCGAACGCAGCGCCTGCGGCGTCGCCTTCGAGAAATCGACCGGGTTCGGCGACCGCGCCAGCGCGACCATCGGCGGCATGTAGCAGGTCTCGGGCTGCGCGCCCTTGTCGAGCAGCTCCGGCAGCACCGGCCAGAACTGCGGGTCGCGGGCCGCAAGCGTCAGCACGCACTCCTGGAAGCCGCTGGCACGGATGTCGGCCACCTGCAGGCTGCCCGGCTGGAACGGCAGGCAGCGCGCGGTCAGTGCGCGCTGTGCGGAATTCAGCGACGCGCACGACTGCGGATCGCCTTCGGTCAGCTTGGCGTGGATGTGCTTGATGATTTCCCAGGTCGGGCTGGTGTCGGTGGCGACGCCGGTGACGCTCATGATCGCGCTCGCGGTCGTGGTGCAGCCGCCGGTCGACAGCAAGCCCGAAATCGTGGCACCGAGCAGCACCAGGCGTGGCAGAAAGTTCATGAGGTGGCGCTCCCAACGCACAGCCGCCCGGCTCGTGGCCGGAATGCCTTGTCCAGCGCAAAAAACACGCCACCGCCGGATCGCGCGTCCAGGGCGGTGCGCGAGCGGATCGCGAAGTGGTGCATGGCGGCACGAAGCTTGAATCGGCGCGGGTTGCGCGCGATGTTGGGAAGCACTCGCCCGGCCGCCGCCGATGAAACGGATGCTGACGCAGCTGACACAAATGGGAAGCCCGCGCCGGCGCCGGGGTCAAGCCGGGCAAAAAACGGCAGGCCCGCGACAGCCGGTAACGCCGCGTGTCGACGCGTTCGAAGCCTGACGAAATGTCAGACGCCGAGCCAGCGCGTCAGCGCCGCATCGTCGGCGGCGAGTGTCGCCGATGCCGCCGCGCAAACGATCCGCCCCTTCTCCAGCACCACCGCCTGGTCGGTGTGCGCCAGCACGCGCCGCACGTTGCGGTCGACGATCAGCGTGCCGATGCCGGTGGCGCGGATCTGCGCGATCACGCGCCAGATCTCGGCCACCACCAGCGGCGCGAGGCCTTCGGTCGCTTCGTCGAGGATCAGCAGCCGCGGGCTGGTCATCAGCGCGCGACCGATCGCCAGCATCTGCTGCTCGCCGCCCGACAGCTGGTGGCCGCCGTGGGCCAGCCGTTCGGCCAGGCGTGGAAACGTTTCCAGAACACGCTCCAGCGGCCACGGCCGCTGCCCGTCGGCCGCGGCCCGCGCGGCCATCACGAGGTTCTCCCGCACCGAGAGGTTCGGGAAGATGCCGCGTCCTTCCGGCACGTAGCCGACGCCGAGCCGCGCGATGCGCTCCGGCGGCCAGCCGGTCACGTCGCGGCCCTGCCAGCGCAGCCGGCCGGCGCTCGGCCGCAGGTAGCCCATCAGCGTGCGGATCAGCGTCGTCTTGCCCATGCCGTTGCGCCCGAGCAGGCCGAGGGCGCAGCCGGGCGGCAACGCGAACGACACGCCGTGCAGCACGCGGCTGTCGCCGTAGCCGGCGTGCAGCGCGTCGATCTCCGCCAAGGGCGTGCTCATGCCTGCGCCTCGCCCAGGTAGGCCGTCACCACCAGCGGATGCGCGCGGATGCGCTGCGGCACGTCGCAGGCGATCACCGCGCCGTTGACCATCACCGTGATGCGGTCGGCGATGCGGAACACCGCGTCCATGTCGTGCTCGACCAGCAGGATCGCGTGGCCCGCCTTCAGCGATTGCAGCAGCGCCAGCATGCGCTCGGTCTCTTCGGCGCCCATGCCGGCCAGCGGCTCGTCGAGCAGCAGCACGCGCGGCCGGGTCGCCAGGCACATCGCGATCTCGAGCTGGCGCTTCTCGCCATGGCTCAGCGTGCCGGCGATGCGCTCGGCACTGTCGCCGAGCCCTGTCGCCTGCAGCGCCTGCATCGCCAACGCGCGGCTGGCGGCGCAGCGCTGTGCCGATTGCCACACCTGCCACGGCCGCTGCAGCACGGCCTGCGCGCTGAGCCGGCAGTTCTCGTGCACGCTGAAGCTGTCGAAGATCGTCGTGCGCTGGTAGCTGCGGCCGATGCCGGCGTGGGCACGGCGCGGCTGCGACCAGCCGGTGATGTCGTCGTCGCCGAAACGAATGCGCCCCGACGTGGCCGGCAGCTCGCCCGACAGCAGGTTGACCAGCGTCGACTTGCCGGCACCGTTGGTGCCGATCACCGCATGCACCTCGCCGAGCTGCAGGTCGAGCGACACCGCGTCGACGGCCGTCAGCCCGCCGAAACTGCGCGACAGCGCCGTGGCCTCGATCAACGCGCTCATGCGGTCGCCCTGCGCAGCGGCAGCCGCAGCCCGACGATGCCGCGCGGCAGCAGCGCGACGAACGCGATGATCGTCAGGCCGAGCGTCATCTGCCAGTGCGCCGCCAGCGGGCCGACCAGGCCTTCGCTCGCGAACAGCTCCTTCAGCAGCGTGAACGCGACCGCGCCGACGATCGCCCCGCGCAGCGGGCCGAGGCCGCCGAGGATGATCATCAGCAGCACCGCGCCCGACTCGTGCCACGACAGCAGCTCCGGGTTGACGACGCCGTCCTGGATCGCGAGCAGCGCACCGGCCAGCCCGGCCAGCGCGCCGGCGATCACGAAGGCGGCCAGCTTGTAGCCGTAGGTGCGGAAGCCGACCGCCCGCATGCGCGCCTCGTTGACGCGGATGCCCTGCAGCGCATGGCCGAAGCGCGAGCGCAGCAGCAGCGCCAGAAGTCCCCAGGTGAACGCCAGCGAGGCCACCACCAGGCCGTAGACCTGGCGCTTGTCCTCCAGGTCGAGCAGCAGCGTGTCGCCGAGCCGCAGCACCGGGCGCACGTACAGGTAGATGCCGTCGCTGCCGCCGCCGAGCTTGGTGTCGTGGAACACGAAGTACGCCATCTGCGCGAACGCGAGCGTGACCATGATGAAGTAGACGCCGCGGGTGCGCAGGCTGAGCGCGCCGACGAACAGCGCATAGGCCGCCGCGCCGGCCATCGCTGCCGGCAGCAGCCACCACAGCGACGCGCCTTCGCCCTGAGGCGACGCCAGCACCGCCACGTAGGCGCCGATGCCGAGGAAGGCCGCATGACCGAGGCTCACCAGCCCGGTCGCGCCGACCAGCAGCTGCAGGCTCAGCGCGAAGATCGCCGAGATCAGGATCTTCACCGTCAGGTCCACCAGGTACGGCGACAGCACCGCCGGCAGCAGCGCCAATGCGAGCAGCACGGCCAACGGCAGCCAGAGCGGGCGGAACGCGCGCATCAATGCCCCCGCCGCATCAGGCCTTCGGGCCGCCACACCAGCACGACGGCCATCAGCAGGTAGATGCCGATGCCGCTCAACGCCGGGAAGAACACCTTGCCGAAGGTGTCGACCACGCCGACCAGCAGCGACGCGATCAATGCGCCGGTGATCGAGCCGATGCCGCCGATCACGACGATCACGAAGCTGACGATCAGCACGCTGCCGCCCATGCCCGGGTACACCGACGACATCGGCGCGGCGATCATGCCGGCCAGCGCGGCCAGCGCGACGCCGGCGGCGAACACGCCGCGGTACAGCAGCCGGACATCGATGCCGAGCCCGCGCACCATCTCGCGGTTGCTGGCGCCGGCGCGCACCATCATGCCGAGCCGCGTGCGGTGGACCACCAGGTACAGCAGCGCAGCGACCACCAGGCAGGCCGCCGACGCGAACAGCCGGTACACCGGGTACGACATCAGCTCGCCGAGCGCGATGCTGCCCGCGAGCCACGCCGGCGGCTGCACGCCGTGCACGTCGTTGCCGAGCAGCAGGCTGCGCGACTCCTCGAACACCAGGATCAGCGCATACGTCATCAGCACCTGCTGCAGGTGTTCGCGCCGGTACAGGAAGCTGAAGAACACCCACTCCAGCACGAAGCCGAACAGCGCGGCCAGCAGCGTGCCGGCCAGCAGCATCGGCAGGAACTGGCCGACGAAGTACGGCGCCAGCGCGAACGCCAGGTAGGCGCCGATCATGTAGAAGCTGCCGTGCGCCAGGTTGATCACGCCCATGATCCCGAAGATCAGCGTCAGCCCGCTGGCCACCAGGAACAGCAGCAGGCCGTACTGGACGGCGTTCAGGCACTGGACGAGGAAGGTGGTGGCATCCACCTCAGAGTTTGCAGCCGCGGGCCGGGTCGGCGAGCGCCTTCACCGCGACTGCCTTGAACTCGTTGTTCGTGCCCTTCGCCTCGCGCAGGTACATGTCCTGCACCGGGTTGCCGGCCGCCGACAGCGTGAACCTGCCGCGCGGGCTGTCGACCGTCGTCTTGCGCATCGCGGTGGTCAGCGCCTCGCGCTTCGACAGGTCGCCCTTCACCGCGGCGAGGCCGGCCGCGAGGATCTGCGCCGCGTCGTAGCCCTGCACCGCATAGACGTCGGCGTTCGCCTTGTAGGCCAGCGCGAAGCTCTTGCGGAATGCGTTGTTGCGCGGCGTGTCGAGGTTGTCGGCGTAATGCAGTGTGGTCTGCAGGCCCTGCGCGGCGGCGCCCTGCGCCTCGAGCGTGCCGTCTGTCAGGAAGCCCGAGCCGTACAGCGGGATCGTCTTGTCGAGCCCGGCGGCCGCATAGTCCTTGACGAACTTCACCGCACCGCCGCCGGCGAAGAACGCGAACACCGCGTCGGGCTTCTGCGCCGCGATCTCGGTCAGCAGGGCCTGGAACTCGACGTTCGGGAACGGCAGGTTCAGGTCTTTCACGACCTTGCCGCCGGCCTTCTCGAAGGCCTCGGTGAAGCCCTTCACCGTCTCGCTGCCGGCCGCGTAGTTCCAGGTGATCGTCATCGCGCGCTTGTGGCCCTTCTGCGCCACCACGACGCCGGTGGAATAGCCCGGCTGCCAGTTCGAGAACGAGCTGCGCACGATGTTCGGCGAGCACAGCGGGCCGGTGATCGCGTCGGCGCCGGCGTTCGGCACGATCAGCAGCGTGTTGCTCTCCTTCGCGGCCTTCGCCATGCCGAGCGCGACGCCGGAGTGCACCGTGCCGACCAGCACGTCGACCTGGTCGCGCTTGATCAGCTTGTTGACGTTGTCGGTCGCCTTCGACGGCTCGGACTCGTCGTCGACCTTGAAGTACTGGATCTCGCGGCCGCCGAGCTTGCCGCCCTGCTCCTGCACGTAGAGCTTGAAGCCCGCCTCGATCATGTTGCCCAGGCTCGCGTAGGTGCCGGTGTAGGGCAGCATGAAGCCCACCTTGACCGGCCCGGCGGCGGCCTGCGCATGGGCCTCGCCCGACATCGCCGTCGACAGGGCCAGCGTCGTCGCCAGGGCGGCCGTGGCCGACAGTTTGATCAGGTGCATGCCAATCTCCGTTTGAGGTTCAGGATTCGGGGGTGCCAGCCGATCCGGTGATGAAGCGGCCGGTCTCGCGGATCACGAGGTCGGCCTGGTCGCGGTGCGGCGAATGGCCGCACTGCGCCAGCTCCAGCAGCCGGGTCTGCGGCGCGCGCCGAGCGATGCCGCGGATCTGTTCCAGCGTGCCGTATTCGTCGTCGACGCCCTGCACCGCCAGCACCGGGCAGGCGATCGCGGGCAGCTCGTCCTCGATCGTCCAGCCGCGGAACTCCGGCGCCAGCCAGATGTCGTTCCACCCGCGAAAGGCCGACTCCGCGTCCGCATGGTAGCGCCCGAGGCGCTGCGGCAAATCGGTGGTTTCATAGGTGCGGCGGGCCTGCTCGATGCTCGCGATGCTCAGCTCCTCGACCCGGATGTGCGGCGCCATCGCGACCACGCCGGCGGTCGGGTGCGACGCCGCATGCAGCAACGCGATGCTGCCGCCGTCGCTGTGGCCGAACAGCCAGGGCTGCGCGACGCCGAGCTGCTGCAGCAGGGCCGGCAGCACCTCGCGCGCCTGGATGTGCATGAAGTCGACCGGCCAACGCTCGTCGCGCGGCTTCGGCGTCGACTGGCCGTAGCCGCAGCGCGAATACACCAGCCCGCGCAGGCCGTGGGCCTGGCACAGCTGGCGCGGGAAGTTCTTCCACATCGCGACCGAGCCCAGCCCTTCGTGCAGGAACACGACGACCGGCAGTGTCGATGCGGCATCGCCGACCCACTGGTATTCGAGGCGCAGCGGCCGGCCGCGCCCGTCGAGTTCGGCGAACTGGATCGGTTCGGCGTAACGGCGTCCGACCATGCGTCAGGCGGGCGTGTCGCCCAGCGCGCGCAGCTTGAAACGCTGGATCTTGCCGGTCGCTGTCTTCGGCAGCTCGGTCGTGAAGACGATGTCGCGCGGCGTCTTGTGCGGCGCGAGCCGGGTCTTCACGAAGGCCTTCAGCGCGGCCTCGAGCGCAGGGCCGGCGTCGTGGCCGGGGTTCGGCACGACGTAGGCGCGCGTCTTCGTCAGCCCGGTCGCATCGGCCAGGCCGATCACCGCGCACTCCATCACCGCCGCGTGGCCCATCAGCGCCGATTCGACCTCGATCGGCGACACGTACTGGCCGCTGACCTTCAGCATGTCGTCGCTGCGGCCGGCGTAGGTGTACCAGCCGTCGGCGTCGACCGCGTACTTGTCGCCGCTGCGCACCCACTCGCCCTGGAAGGTGGCGCGCGTCTTGTCGCGGTTGTTCCAGTAGAGCAGCGCGGCGCTCGGCCCGCGGATGAACAGGTCGCCGATCTCGCCGGGCGCGACCGGGCCGCCGTCGTCGCTGCGCAGCTCGAGCTCGTAGCCCGGCACCGGCTTGCCGGTGCTGCCGTAGCGCAGCGCGCCCTCGCGGTTGGACAGGAAGATGTGCAGCATCTCGGTCGAGCCGATGCCGTCGAGCACGTCGCAGCCGAAGTGCGCGCTGAAGCGCTCGCCGACCTCGCGCGGCAGCGCCTCGCCGGCCGACGCGCAGATGCGCAGCGCGACCGCATCGCGCGCCGGCAGCGCGTCGTTCGCGAGCAGCGCGACGTACAGGGTCGGCACGCCGCAGAACACGGTCGGGCGGTGCCGGGTCAAGCGCTTGAAGACGGCGGCCGGCGTCGGCCGCTCGGCCATCAGCACGACGGTCGCGCCGACGCTCAGCGGAAAGCTCAGTGCATTGCCCAGCCCGTACGCGAAGAACAGCTTGGCGGCCGAGAACACCGTGTCGTCCTCGCGCACGCCGAGCACCGGCTGGCCGTACAGCGCGGCGGTCCAGTACAGGTTGGCATGGCTGTGCACCGTGCCCTTGGGCTTGCCGGTGGAGCCGGACGAATACAGCCAGAACGCGAAGTCGTCGGCCTGCGTGTCGGCGGGCGCGGCGAGCGGCGGGGTGTCGAGCAGCGCGGCGAACGCCGTCGTGCCGTCCGCGCCCGGTGCGGCGGATCCGCCGGCGATGACGGCGGCCGGCGGTTCGTCGAGGCCTGCCAACGCCTGCTGCGCCACCGGCCACAGCGCGCCCGACACGATCAGCGCGCGAGCCCGGCTGTGCGCCAGCATGTAGGTGTAGTCGCCGGCCGGCAGCAGCGTGTTGACCGGCACCGGCACGATGCCGGCATACAGCGCGCCGAGGAACGCGACCGGCATGTCCACCGTGTCGAGCATCAGCAGCAGCACGCGGTCTTCGCGGCGCAGGCCGAGCCGCAGCAGGCCGGCGGCGCAGCGTTTCACCCGGTCGGCCAGCTCGCCGTAGCTGAGGCGGGTGTCGTCGTCGATGTAGGCGGTCTTCGCGGCGCGGCCAGCGTTGCGCTGCAGCAGGTGGGCGGCGACGTTGAATCGTTCGGGCGGCGCCTCCACGGCGAGGTTCGGGGCCATGCTGTTCTCCTGACGGTCAATCGGCCCGGATGCCGGGGCGGACCTGAAGGGCCACCCGCGTCGCGACAGCTCGGACCGCCGGGACGGCCGGCCGCGTTTGTACCTCAAGCGCGTCGGGGCCGAACCATTCGCGCCGCAACTTCGTCCCAATGGACCTCCGGGTGGGTTCGCACTGGCGTCTCACGGCGATCTCCGCATAATGCATTCACGGACGGTGCGATGACCAATTAATGCAATATGTTGCACTGAAACCAGTATAGCCAGCAGTCCTGATCGACCTCGTTACGGACATACCCTTGGACCGATTCCCGACTTCGCCGCCCACGCCATCCCTGCCACCCACGCCGGAGGGCGATCCCGACCCGAACGCCGACAAAGACCCGTTCCTCTCGTCGCTGGGCGAGCGAACGCGCGCACTGCGCTCGCGGCGGGGGCTGACACGCAAGAGCCTGGCCAAGGTGGCCGACGTGTCGGAGCGGCACCTGGCGAATGTCGAGATGGGGGTCGGCAATGCGTCGATCCAGTTCCTGCGGCAGCTGGCGCAGGCGCTGAACTGCACGCTGGCCGAGCTGGTCGGCGACGAGACCGCCAGCTCGCCGGAGTGGCTGATGATCCGCGAGATCCTGCGAGGCCGCAGCGAATCCGAGCTGGCGCAGGCGCGCTCGACACTGGCTTCGGTGTTCGGCGCGCCGGCCAGCCAGGCGGCCCGGCGCCAGCGGGTCGCGCTGGTCGGCCTGCGCGGGGCCGGCAAGAGCACGCTCGGGCGCCTGCTGGCCGACAGCTGGGCCGTGCCCTTCGTCGAGCTGAACCGCCACATCGAGGCGGTGGCCGGCTGCAGCGTCTCCGAGATCCATTCGCTGTACGGGCCGGCGGCCTACCGCCGCTACGAGCGGCGCGCACTCGAGGAATGCATCCAGCGCTGCCCGCGCGCGGTGATCGCGACGCCCGGCGGCATCGTCTCCGACCCGGCCACGTTCAACATGCTGCTGGCGCACTGCTACACCGTGTGGGTGCGCGCCTCGCCCGAAGAGCACATGAACCGCGTGCTGGCCCAGGGCGACACCCGCCCGATGTCGGGCAACGCCGAAGCGATGAACGACCTGCGGCGCATCCTCGAGAGCCGCGCGGCCTTCTACTCGAAAGCCGACGAGGTGTTCGACACCAGCGACAAGACCCTGGAGGCCGCGTTCGTGTCGCTGCAGGACCAATTGCGAGGCACGATCCGGTTGGCGGGTTGACGCTCGGCGCGACATGCACTAAATTGCATTTCTATTGCCGGGCGTGCAGCATACTGCCGCCGGCTGGAGATGCCCATGATTGCTGCTGCCATTGACTCGGTCGACGCCGCCGGCCCGGTCGACTACGAAACCCATCCCGACCGCTACCGCCACTGGCGCCTCGGCGTCGAAGGCGAGGTCGCGACGCTGGTGCTGGCCGTCAGCGAGGACGGCGGGCTGCGGCCGGGCTACAAGCTGAAGCTCAACAGCTACGACCTCGGCGTCGACATCGAGCTGCACGACGCGGTGCAGCGCATCCGCTTCGAGCACCCGGCGGTGCGCACGGTGATCATCACCAGCGGCCGCGAGCGGGTGTTCTGCTCGGGCGCCAACATCTTCATGCTCGGCCTTTCGAGCCATGGCTGGAAGGTCAACTTCTGCAAGTTCACGAACGAGACGCGCAACGGGCTGGAAGACAGCAGCCGGCACGGCGGCCTGAAGTTCCTCGCGGCCGTCAACGGTGCCTGTGCCGGCGGCGGCTACGAGCTGGCCGCCGCCTGCGACGAGATCATCCTGGTCGACGACCGCTCGTCGGCCGTCAGCCTGCCCGAGGTGCCGCTGCTCGGCGTGCTGCCCGGCACCGGCGGGCTGACGCGGCTGACCGACAAGCGCCGCGTGCGCCACGACCATGCCGACATCTTCTGCACCACCAGCGAAGGCGTGCGCGGCAGGAAGGCGGTGGACTGGCGGCTGGTCGACGAGGCGGTGAAGACGCAGGGTTTCGCCCAGCGCGTGCAGGAGCGGGCGCGCGAACTGGCCAGGCGGAGCGACCGGCCGTCCGGCGCGCGCGGCGTGCCGTTGCCGCGGCTCGCGAAGCAGCGCTCCGCCGACGCGCTGGCCTATGGCCATGTCGAGGTGCAGATCGACCGCGCCGCGCGCCATGCGACGCTGACGGTGCGTGCCCCGACCGGCGCGCAGCCGACGGACGTCGCCGGCATCGAAGCCGCCGGCGCCGCCTGGTACCCGCTGCAGATGGCACGCGAGCTCGACGACGCGATCCTGCACCTGCGCACCAACGAGCCGGAGATCGGCACCTGGCTGCTGAAAACGCAGGGCAGTGTCGACGCGGTGCTCGCGATGGACGCGACGCTGCATGCGCGGCAGGCGCACTGGCTGGTGCGCGAGACCATCGGCCTGCTGCGCCGCACGCTGGCGCGGCTCGACGTGTCGTCGCGCTCGCTGTTCGCGCTGGTCGACCGCGGCTCGTGCTTCGCCGGCTCGCTGCTGGAGATCGCGCTAGCGGCCGACCGCATCTACATGCTGGCCTTGCCCGACGAGCCCGCCGCGGCGCCGAAGATCGCGCTGTCGCCGTTCAACTTCGACGCGCTGCCGATGGTCAGCCGCGAGACGCGGCTGCAGCGCCGCTTCCACCGCGATGCCGGCGAGATCGCCGCGGTGCAGGCCACGCAGGGCCGGGCGCTGGATGCCGACCAGGCGCTCGCGCTCGGGCTCGTCACCGCGGCGCCCGACGACATCGACTGGCCCGACGAGATCCGCATCGCGCTCGAAGAGCGGGCCAGCCTGTCGCCCGACGCGCTGACCGGCATGGAAGCCAACCTGCGCTTCGCCGGCACCGAGAGCATGGAGACCCGCATCTTCGGCCGCCTCAGCGCCTGGCAGAACTGGATCTTCAACCGCCCGAATGCCGTCGGCGAGGCCGGCGCGCTGAAGCTGTACGGCACCGGCCACAAACCGCAGTTCGACCGCAAGCGCGTCTGACCATGTCCACCATCGACTACACCGACAAGATCCCCAACAACGTCAACCTGTCGGAAGACAGGACGCTGCAGCGCGCGCTGGAGCACTGGCAGCCGAACTACCTGAACTGGTGGCAGGACATGGGCCCCGACGGCTCGCACGGCTTCGACGTCTACCTGCGCACCGCCACCAGCACCACGCCCGACGGCTGGGCGCAGTTCGGCCACGTGAAGATGCCCGACTACCGCTGGGGCATCTTCCTCGCGCAGCCCGAGGCCGACCGCCGCATCGGCTTCGGCGACCACCGGGGCGAGGCCGCGTGGCAGGACGTGCCCGGCGAGCACCGCGCCAACCTGCGCCGCATCATCGTCACGCAGGGCGACACCGAGCCGGCCTCGGTCGAGCAGCAGCGCCACCTCGGCAAGACGGCGCCCAGCCAGTACGACCTGCGCAACCTGTTCCAGGTGAACGTCGAGGAAGGCCGCCACCTGTGGGCGATGGTCTACCTGCTGCACAAGCACTTCGGCCGCGACGGCCGCGAAGAGGCCGAGGCGCTGCTCGAACGCCGCTCCGGCGACCAGGACAACCCGCGCATCCTCGGCGCCTTCAATGAAGAGACGCCCGACTGGCTGGCGTTCTACATGTTCACCTACTTCACCGACCGCGACGGCAAGTTCCAGCTGTGCGCGCTGGCCGAGAGCGCGTTCGATCCGCTGTCGCGCACCACGCGCTTCATGCTGACCGAAGAGGCGCACCACATGTTCGTCGGCGAATCCGGCGTGTCGCGCGTGATCCAGCGCACCTGCGAGGTGATGAAGCAGACCGGTCTCGAAGACCCGGCCGAGCTGCGCCGCCACGGCGTGATCGACCTGCCGACGATCCAGCGCTACCTGAACTTCCACTACAGCGTGACCATCGACCTGTTCGGTGCCGACCAGTCGAGCAATGCGGCGATCTTCTACAGCTCGGGGCTGAAGGGCCGCTACGAAGAAGGCAAGCGCGCGGACGACCACGTGCTGAAGGGCGCGCACTACAAGATCCTCGACGTGCGCGACGGCGTGCTGGTCGAGAAAGAGGTGCCGATGCTGAACGCGCTGAACGAGGTGCTGCGCGACGACTACATCCGCGATTCGTCGGCCGGCGTGAACCGCTGGAACAAGGTGATCGAGAAGGCCGGCCTCCCGTTCCGGTTGAGCGTGCCGCACAAGGCCTTCAACCGCCACATCGGCAGCTTCGCCGGGCTGCGCGTCAGCCCCGACGGCCGGGTGATCGGCGAGATCGAATGGCAGGCGAACGTGCCGCGGTGGCTCGCGAGCGAGGAAGACCGCGCCTACGTCGCGTCGCTGATGGGCCGCGTCGTCGAGCCCGGCCGGTACGCGAACTGGATCGCGCCGCCGCCGATCGGCATCAACAAGCAGCCCGTCGACTTCGAATACGTTCGCTTCAATTGAGATGGACCCCGTCGTCTTCATCCAGCAGCACCTGATCGACCCCGAGGTCTGCATCCGCTGCAACACCTGCGAGGAGACCTGCCCGGTCGACGCGATCACGCACGACGACCGCAACTATGTGGTCGATGCATCGATCTGCAACGGCTGCCAGGCCTGCGTGTCGCCATGCCCGACCGGCAGCATCGACCACTGGCACCCGGTGCCGAAGGCGGCGGCCTATTCGATCGAGGCGCAGTTCGGCTGGGACGAGCTGCCGCCGAAGCAGCCGATGCCGGCGCTCGCGCAGCCGCTGGCCGACGCGGGTGCCGCGCCGGTCGACGACGCGCCGCCGCAGGCGAACGCGGCGCTGTCGCCGTCGTCGGCGCGGCCGCCGTGGTCGGCCGCGCACCCGTACCTGAACCTGCACACGCTGAAGAAGCCGGTGCAGGCGACGGTGGCCGGCAACTTCCGGCTGACCGCGCCCGATGCCGAAGGCGACATCCACCACCTGGTGCTCGATTTCGGCACGCAGTTCTTTCCGCTGCTCGAAGGCCAGGCCATCGGCATCGCGCCGCCGGGGCTCGATGCGGGCGGCAAGCCGCACTACTTGCGCATGTACTCGGTCGCGAGCCCGCGAAGCGGCGAGCGCGAGGGCTACAACAACGTCTCGCTGACGGTGAAGCGCGTGACCAGCGACCACGACGGGCAGCCGGTGCGCGGCGTCGCGTCGAACTACCTGTGCGACCTGCGCAAGGGCGACACGGTGCAGGTCTGCGGGCCGTTCGGCGACCGCTTCCTGATGCCCAACCACGACGGGTCGAACCTGCTGATGATCTGCACCGGCACCGGCGCGGCGCCGATGCGCGCGATGACCGAGCACCGGCGGCGCCTGATGGTTGCGGGCAAGCCGGTCTATGCGCGGCTGATGCTGTTCTTCGGCGCGCGGCGGCCCGAGGAGCTGCCGTACTTCGGGCCGTTGACCAAGCTGCCGGCGTCGTTCATCGACACCTCGCTCGCGTTCTCGCGCGTGCCGGGGCAGCCGCGGCGCTATGTGCAGGACCTGCTGCGCGAGCGCGCGGCCGACGTCGTCGAGCTGCTGCGCGGCGACACCTGCGTCTACCTGTGCGGGCTGAAGGGGATGGAAACCGGTGTGCTGCAGGCGCTGGCCGACGTGTGCGCGGCGGCCGGGCTGGAGTGGCCGCTGCTCCACCGGCGCCTGGTCGACGAAGGCCGCTTCCACGTCGAAACCTATTAGCAGTCCGGATGCCGATCCGGGGTGCGGCCGTGCAAGGGAAGCACGACCCCGGATTGGCGTCCGGGCTACGGGTATTTGCTGCTGTGAGTCGCCGGAATTTGCTTAAGACTCATAACCATCCAGGCTTCAAGCACCCCTGTCGTGAGCACCTCCTTGTTGACCGTGACGAGCGATGGCCCGGTCACCCATGTGCGCCTGACCCGCCCGGCCAAGCGCAACGCGCTGAACGACGCGCTGATCGCCGAACTGCACCGCAGCTTCGCCGCCTTCGACGCGAGCGTGCGCGCCGTCGTGCTGAGCGGCGAGGGCCCGCATTTCTGCGCCGGCCTGGACCTGTCCGAACTCGACGAGCGCAGCGCCGCCGACGGCATCCTGCATTCGCGCGCCTGGCATGCGGCCTTCGAACAGGTCCAGTTCGGCCGCGTGCCGGTGGTCGCGGTGCTGCACGGCGCGGTGGTTGGCGGCGGGCTCGAACTCGCCAGCGCGGCCCACATCCGCGTCGCCGAGCGCAGCGCCTTCTACGGCCTGCCCGAAGGCCAGCGCGGGCTGTTCGTCGGCGGTGGCGGCTCGGCCCGCATCCCGCGGCTGATCGGAATCGCCCGCATGAGCGACATGATGCTGACCGGCCGCGTGCACGACGCCGAGGAAGGCCAGCGCATCGGGCTGTCGCAGTACCTGGTCGACGACGGGCAGGGCCTCGCGACCGCGTTCGAGCTCGCGCGCAAGATCGCGTCGAACGCGCCGCTGTCGAACTTCGCGGTGATGCATGCGCTGCCGCGCATCGCCGAGCAGGGCCAGGCCGCCGGGCTGTTCACCGAATCGCTGATGGCCGCGATCACGCAGGCCGACGACGCGGCCAAGCAGCGCATGCGCGCCTTCCTCGACGGCCAGGCCGGCAAGGTCGGCAAGGCATGAGCGCAGCGGCGCCACGCTATCGGCCAGTGGCGCTGGGCGGCTCGCTCGACGCACGCTTCACGCCGCAGCCCGACGGCAGCCTGTGGATCGAGTCGACCGAGTCGCTGCAGGCTCACCCGCTGCGGCTGACCGACCGCCTGCAGCACTGGGCGGCACGCGCTCCCGAACGCACGCTGGCCGCCCGGCGCGACGCCACCGGCAGCTGGCGCCACCTGAGCTACCGCGACGCGGTGCATGGCGCGCGCAGCATCGCGCAGGCGCTGCTCGACCTCGGCCTCGGCCCCGAGCGGCCACTCGCGATCCTGTCCGACAACGACCTGGAGCACCTGCTGCTGACGCTCGGCGCGATGTGGGCCGGCGTGCCGTGTGCGCCGGTCTCGCCGGCGTACTCGCTGCTGTCGCAGGACCACGCGAAGCTGCGCCACATCCTCGGCCTGCTGGCGCCCGGGTTGGTGTTCGCCGCGAACGGCCCCGCCTACGCGCGGGCGATCGGTGCGGCCCTGCCGCCCGGCACGCCGCTCGCGCTGGCCGGCGGCACGGTCGAAGGCCGGCACGCGCTGCGCTTCGCCGACCTGCTCGCGACGACGCCGACCGACGCGGTCGAGGCGGCGCATGCCATGGTCGGCCCCGACACAGTCGCGAAGATCCTGTTCACCTCCGGCTCGACGCAGGCGCCGAAAGGCGTGATCAACACGCAGCGCATGCTGTGCAGCAACCAGCAGATGATCCTGCAGTGCTTCCCGTGCCTGGGCGAGACGCCGCCGGTGCTGGTCGACTGGCTGCCGTGGAACCACACCTTCGGCGGCAACCACAACGTCGGGCTGACGATCTGGAACGGCGGCACGCTGTACATCGACGATGGCAAGCCGACGCCGGCACTCATCGATACCACGCTGCGCAACCTGCGCGAGATCGCGCCGACCGTCTACTTCAACGTGCCGAAGGGCTTCGAGGAGATCGCCAACGCGCTGGAGCACGACACCGTGCTGCGCGACCGGCTGTTCAGCCGCGTGCAGATGTTCTTCTTCGCCGGCGCGGGGCTGTCGCAGCCGGTGTGGGACCAGCTCGACCGGCTGGCCGAAGCCACCTGCGGCGAGCGCATCCGCATGCTGACCGGGCTCGGCATGACCGAGACCGCGCCGTTCGCGATCTGCGCCAATGGCGACGACGTGCGCTCCGGCCACATCGGCCTGCCGGCCCCCGGGCTGCAGCTGAAGCTGGTGCCGAGCGGCGACAAGATGGAGCTGCGCTACCGCGGCCCGAACGTCACGCCGGGGTACTGGAGGCAGGCGGGCACCGGCAGCTTCGACGCCGACGGCTTCTACGCCAGCGGCGATGCGGTGCGGCTGGTCGACCCGGCCGATCCGCAGCGCGGCCTGGCCTTCGACGGCCGCATCGCCGAGGACTTCAAGCTCGCGACCGGCACCTTCGTGTCGGTGGGGCCGTTGCGCGCACGGGCCATCACGGTCGGCGACCCTTGCGTGCAGGACGTGGTCGTCACCGGGCTGAACCGCAGCGAGATCGGCCTGCTGGTGTTCCCGCGCGCCGACCGCTGCCGCGCGCTCGCCGGCCTCGCGGCCGACGCGCCGCTGGCCGAGGTGCTGGCCGCGGCGCCGGTGCGCGCGTTCTTCCAGCGCTGGATCGACCTGCTGCACGACGCCGGCACCGGCAGTGCGACACGCGTCGCGCGCGCGCTGCTGCTGGCCGAGCCGCCGGCGATCGACCGCGGTGAAGTCACCGACAAGGGCTCGATCAACCAGCGCGCGGTGCTGGCCTGCCGGGCCGCGCTGGTCGAGCAGCTGCACGACGGCAGCGCGCCCGGCCTGTTCCTTCCGGGCCGCAGATCGTCATGAGCGACTCCCGCACCACCACGCACACGGTCGCCGTGAACTTCGGCGACTGCGACCCGGCCGGCATCGTCTTCTTCCCGAACTTCTCGCGCTGGATGGATGCGGCCTCGCTGTCGTTCTTCATGCAGTGCGGCGTGCCGCCCTGGCGCGAGCTGGAGCGCACGCGCGGCATCGTCGGCACGCCGCTGCTGGAGATCCACACCCGCTTCCTGCAGTCGGTCACCTACGGCGAGACGATCACCATCGAGACCTGCGTCGACGAATGGCGCGGCAAGGTCTTCGTGCAGCATCACCGCGTGCTGCGCGACGGCGAACTGGTCTGCGAAGGCCGCGAGACGCGCATCTTCGTGACCCGCGACGCCAGCGGAACACTGAAATCCATCGCGGTGCCGGACGACATCCGCGCGCTGTGCCGGACAAATTCGCGACCCCGAACGGAGACCTCCCCATGAAGCACCTGAAGACCTGGCTGGCCGCGGCGGCCCTGGCCGCGCTGGCCACCGGCGCACATGCCGACGTGACCATCGGCGTCAGCGTCCCGCTGACCGGACCGACCTCGGCACTCGGCATCCCGAGCAAGAACGGCATCAGCCTGTGGCCGAGCACGATCGCCGGCGAGAAGCTGAACGTGATCGTGCTCGACGACGCGACCGACCCGACCGTCGGCGTCAAGAACGCGCGTCGCTTCGTCACCGAAGACAAGGTCGACCTGATCGTCGGCTCGGCGGCCACGCCGATCGCGATCGCGATGTCGGACGTCGCGGCCGAGGCGCAGACGGTGCAGCTGGCGCTGTCGCCGATCCCGCTGCCCGAAGGCAAGGGCGCGTGGACCTTCCGGCTGCCGCAGTCGACCGCGGTGATGTCGATCCCGATCGTCGAGCACTGGAAGAAGACCGGCGTCAAGACCTTCGGCTTCGTCGGGTATGCCGATGCGTACGGCGAGGCCTGGCTGAAGGACATCACCGCGCTCGCGACCGCGGCCGGCATCAGGAGTGTCGGTGTCGAGCGCTTCGCACGCGCCGACACCAGCATCACCGGCCAGGCGCTGAAGCTGGTCGGCGCGAACCCGGATGCGATCCTGATCGCCGCCTCGGGCAGCGGCGCGGCGATGCCGCACAAGGGCCTGGTCGAGCGCGGCTACCCGAAGGGGAAGATCTACCAGACGCACGGCGCGGCGACGCTCGACCTGATCCGCGTCGGCGGCAAGGACGTCGAAGGCTCGTTCGTCTCGTCGGGGCCGGCGCTGGTGGCGCCGAAGCTGCCCGACAGCAACCCGAGCAAGGCGCTCGGCGTGCGCTTCATCGAGCAGTACGAGAAGGCGTTCGGGCCGAAGAGCGCGAACCAGTTCGGCGCGCATGCGTTCGATGCGGCGATCGTGCTCGAGAAGATCATCCCGATGGCGCTGAAGAAGGCCCGGCCCGGCACGAAGGAGTTCCGCGCCGCGCTGAAAGAGGCGCTCGAGACGGCCGGCCGCATCCCGGTGTCGCAGGGCGTGCTGAACTACACCGCCACGGATCACTTCGGCTTCACGCCGGACACCGGCGTCTTGTTGAAAGTGACGAACGGCGACTGGGAAGTGGTCAAGTGATCGGCTGACCTGCCGCGCGCATGGACCTCTCGATCGCGGGCATCCTGCTGCTCGACGGCGCGACCAGCGGCGCGGTCTACGCGCTGCTGGCGCTCGCGCTGGTGCTGGTGTTCGCGGTCACGCGGGTGATCTTCATTCCGCAGGGCGAGTTCGTCGCCTACGGCGCGCTGACGCTCGCGATGCTGCAGATGGGCAAGCTGCCCGGCACGGTGTGGCTGCTCGCGGTGCTGGCCATGCTGGCGACGCTGCGCGATGCGTTCGCGGCGGTCCGCGCCGGCCAGCCCGCCGGCCGCATCGCGCGCGATGCCGCGCGGTCGCTGGCCGGCCCGGCGGTGGTCGCGCTGCTCGCGCTGTGGGCCGCGCCGCGCCAGTTGCCGCTGGTGTTGCAAAGCCTGCTGGCGCTCGCGATCGTCACGCCGCTCGGGCCGCTGGTGTACCGGCTCGCATACCGGCCGCTGGCCGATGCGCCGGTGCTGGTGCTGCTGATCGTCTCGGTCGGCGTGCATTTCGCGCTGACCGGGCTCGGGCTGTTGTTCTTCGGCGCCGAAGGCTTTCGCAATCCGAGCTTCTGGGACGAGCGCTTTCGCGCCGGGCCGCTGGTGCTGTCGGGGCAGGCGCTGATCATCTTCCTCGTGTCGGCCGCGCTGATCGTCGGGCTGGGGCTGTTCTTCGGCCGCACGCTGCGCGGCAAGGCCTTGCGCGCGACCGCGGTGAACCGGCTCGGCGCGCGGCTGATGGGCATCTCGACCGACGGCGCCGGCCGCTGGAGCATGGGGCTCGCTGCCTTCATCGGCGCGCTGTCGGGCCTGCTGATCGGGCCGACCACGACGATGTTCTACGACACCGGCTTCCTGATCGGGCTGAAGGGCTTCGTCGCGGCGATCTTCGGCGGGCTCGCAAGCTACCCGGGCGCCGCGGCCGGCGCGCTGTTCGTCGGCTGGCTCGAATCCTTCGGCTCGTTCTGGGCCAGCGCCTACAAGGAGGTGATCGTCTTCACGATGATCCTGCCGGTGCTGCTGTGGCGCAGCGTCACGCACGGCCAGACCGATGACGAGTAGCCGCTGGTTCCTGCTCGCGTTCGCCGCCGCGCTGGCGCTGCTGCCGCAGTTGCCGGTGCCGGAGTTCTGGGTCACGCAGCTGAACTACATCGGGCTGTATGCGCTGGTCGTGATCGGCCTGGTGCTGCTGACCGGCATCGCCGGGCTGACCTCGTTCGGCCAGGCCGCGTTCGTCGGCATCGGCGCCTACAGCAGCGCGTGGCTGACGCTGAACCTCGGGCTGTCGCCGTGGCTCGCGGTGTTCGGCGGTCTCGCGCTGACGGCGCTCGCGGCGCTGCTGCTCGGCTGGATCACGCTGCGCATGTCGGGCCACTACCTGCCGCTCGCGACCATCGCGTGGTGCCTGAGCCTGTACTACCTGTTCGGCAACCTGGAGGCGCTCGGCCGCTACGACGGCCTGCTCGGCATCGCGCCGCTCAGCGTCTTCGGCCTGCCGCTGAACACCGGCCGCAGCTTCTTCTACCTGCTGTGGGCGCTGGTGATGCTGGCGGCGCTGGCCGCGACGCAGCTGCTCGATTCCCGCAGCGGCCGCGCGCTGCGGGCGCTGAAGGGCGGCAGCACGATGCCCGAGGCGATGGGCATCGACACCTTCCGGGCCAAGGTCACGGTGTTCGTGCTGGCGGCGCTGCTGGCCGGCATGTCGGGCTGGTTGTTCGCGCATTTCCAGCGCAGCGTCAACCCGTCGCCCTTCGGGCTGAAGATGGGCATCGAGTACCTGTTCATGGCGGTGATCGGCGGGGTCGGCCAGGTGTGGGGGGCGCTCGCCGGTGCGGCGGTCGTCAAGCTGCTGGAAGACCAGCTGCAGGTGCTGCTGCCGCGGCTGCTCGGCGGCAGCGGCAGCTACGAGGTGATCGTGTTCGGCGTGCTGCTGGTGGGGGTGCTGCAGTACGCGCGCGACGGGCTGTGGGCGGCGGTCGTCGCGCGCCTGCCGCGGCGCGCGCGGCGTCGCGACTGGGCCGATGCGGCGCCGCTGCCGGAGGCCGCCCGGCCGCCGCACGGCGAGCTGGTGCTCGACGTGCACTCGGTGCGCAAGGAATTCGGCGGGCTGGTCGCGGTGAACGACGTCAGCTTCCAGGTGCGGGCCGGCGAGATCGTCGGGCTGATCGGGCCGAACGGCGCCGGCAAGTCGACCACCTTCAACCTGGTCAGCGGCGTGCTGCCGCTGACGCGCGGCGAGGTGCGGCTGCGCGGCGAGCGCATCGACGGGCTGCCGTCGCGCGGCATCGCGCGGCGCGGGGTATCGCGCACCTTCCAGCACGTGAAGATGGTGCCGGAGATGACGGTGCTCGAGAACGTCGCGCTCGGCGCGCACCGGCGCGGGCGGCGCGGCGTGCTGCCGGCAATGCTGCGGCTGGAGCGCGATGAGGAGCGCCGGCTGCTGCGCGAGGCCGAGCGGCAGCTGCAGCGCGTCGGCATGGCCGACCGCCTGGACGAGCTGGCCGGCAACCTGGCGCTCGGCCCGCAGCGCCTGATGGAGATCGCCCGCGCGCTGAGCGCCGATCCGTCGCTGCTGCTGCTCGACGAGCCGGCCGCCGGGCTGCGCCACCAGGAGAAGCGGGCGCTGGCCGGGGTGCTGCGGCAACTGCGCGCCGAGGGGCTGTCGATCCTGCTGGTCGAGCACGACATGGACCTGGTGATGGACGTCAGCGACCGCATCGTCGTGATGGAGTTCGGCACGCAGCTGATGCAGGGCACGCCGGCCGAGGTGCAGGCAAGCGCGGCGGTGCGAGCTGCGTACCTCGGGACGGAGCACTGAGCATGGGCAGCCCGACCCCCACACCTCCGTTCGCCCTGGGCCTGTCGAAGGGTCGCGCCGAGCCCACCCCTGTTCAGGCCGCGCCCGACCCCGTTCGGGCTGAGCCTGTCGAAGCCCTGGCCGTCAGCGAGCTCCACGCCGGCTACGGCCGCGCCGAAGTCCTGCGCGGTCTCCACCTGCAGGCCGCCGCCGGCAGCGTCGTCACCGTGATCGGCCCGAACGGCGCCGGCAAG
Organism: Rhizobacter sp. SG703; assembly: GCF_012275445.1. Taxonomy (GTDB): domain Bacteria; phylum Pseudomonadota; class Gammaproteobacteria; order Burkholderiales; family Burkholderiaceae_C; genus Rhizobacter. The sequence goes on from NZ_JAAZQK010000014.1 coordinate 164,295, forward strand.
TCGACGCTGCTGAACGCGTTGATGGGCGTGCTGCCGTCGCGCGGTGCGATCTGCTGGCAGGGCCGGGCGGTCGACGCGCTGCCGCTCGAAGCCCGTGTCGACGCCGGCATCGCGCTGGTCCCCGAAACCCGCGCGCTGTTCGGCAGCATGCCGGTCGAAGACAACCTGCGGCTCGGCGCCTGGCGGCTGCGGCAGCGCGGGCCGCGGGCCGCGCTGCAGGCGATGGAGCGCGTCTACGCGCTGTTCCCGCGCCTGCACGAGCGGCGTGCGCAGCTCGCCGGCACGCTGTCGGGCGGCGAGCGGCAGATGCTGGCGGTCGGCCGCGCGCTGATGGGCGAGCCGTCGCTGCTGATGCTCGACGAGCCGAGCCTCGGCCTCGCGCCGCTGGTGGTGCGCGAGATCTTCCGCACCATCGCTGCGTTGCGCGCGACCGGCGTGACGATCCTGCTGGTCGAACAGAACGCGCGCGCGGCGCTGGAGGTGGCCGACCACGCCTATGTGCTGGAGATGGGCGAGATCGTGCTGCAAGGCCCGGCGGCAGCGCTGGCGCGCGATGCCCGCGTGATCGACACCTACATCGGCGCGGCGCGTTCCGCCGCGCCGGGCTGACCGTGGACGCGCTCGACAGCTCGCGCCTGGAGCACCTGGTCGGCTATGCCGCGACCCGCGCATCGGTGCAGCTGAAGCGCTCGTTCGTGCGCCACCTGGGGCCGCTGTCGTTGAAGGCCGTCGAGTTCTCGATCCTGGTGCTGGTCGCGGCCAACGAGCGGGTGAACCAGAAGCAGCTCGGCCAGGCGCTCGACGTCTCGCCGCCGAACATGGCGGTCACGCTGGACCGCATGGTCGAGCGCGGCTGGGTGCTGCGCGAGCGCTGCAGCGACGACCGGCGCTCGCAGCGCATCGCGCTGACGCCGGCCGGCCGGACGCTCGCGGCGCGCGCCGAGAAGATCGCCGCGACGATGGAGGACGAGGCGCTGGCCGCGTTGTCGCCGCGCGAACGCGCGACGCTGATCAGGCTGCTGATGCGCGTCGCGGCCGGCACCGGCTAGAGCGGCTGCAAATCCGGCCCGCGCAGGTTGACCAGCAAGGCCCGGCCGTTCTCGTCGACGCGAAACTCGCCGAAGCGCGCGCCCGACCAGCGCTGCGCTTCGCCTTCGCGGAAGAACCATGCGTCGGTGACAAGGATCCAGAAGCTGTTCTTCGGCGTCAGCTCGATGCGCAGTTCATCGGCCGCGAGCGGCGCGCCGTCGTCCAGCCGCAGCAGCGTCAGCACGCCGCGCGCGTCGCGCCGGGCGACAGCGTGCGGGCGTTGCGCACGCAGCAGTTCGCCGTCGAAGTGCCGCTGCAGCTCGGACGGCATGCGGAAGTTCAGCCGCATGTAGTCACCCTGCACCAGCGAGCGCGGGTCGGCCGGCGCGAGTTCGACGAACACCGGCTGGCCGTGCGCGATCAGCGCTTCCTTCTGCCAGATGCCGAGGTTGGCGACCAGCAGCACCGCGGCTGCGCTGGCCGCGATGGCCGCCCGCTGGCGCAGCGTGTTCGGCACGGCCGCCGGTGCGGCGTGACCGGCCTGCGCCGGCCGGCGGGCGCCCCAGCGCGCCAGCAGCGCGAGCACCGCGCCCGCGGCGACCAGCAGCAGCGCCTTGTGTGCGAGCGGCCAGGCCAGCTGGTAGTAGAACGCGCCGATGATCCAGGCCGCGGCGAGGCCGGCCGCGGCGGCCAGCCGCCAGCGCCGCGTCGTCACGCACAGTGCGAGCGCCAGCAGCACCGCGCCGAGCGTCGGCATCAGCCCCGCCAGCAACGCGAGCACCGCGGCCACGCCGGCCAGCCACGGCTGACGCAGGCCCGGCCAGCGCCGCGCGGCCCACAGCGCGCCGGCGACCGCCAGCGCGAGCGAAGCCGCCTGTTGCAGCACGCTCGTCCAGCGCAGCCCGTGGCCGTCGATCTCGCGGGCGATGTCGGCGGCGACGCCGTTGAAGTTCGCGCCGACCAGGAAAGTCATGCCGGCCCACCACGCGAGGCCGCACAGCGTCGCGAGCAGCCAGCCGGCGCTGACCGGTTCGACGACGGCGGCATGCTCCGGCGCGATGCGCCGCACCAGCCCGTGGGCCACCAGCCAGGCCGCGACGCAGCCGTGCCACGCCAGCCAGAACGCGCCGAGCCGCATCGCATGCGAACCGCGCCACGGGTCGATGGCCAGCGCGAGCGCCAGCATCGCAGCCGCCAGCGCGCCGAGCAGTGCGCGCAGCCAGTCGGCCTGCACCAGCACCGCGACGGCCAGCGCCACCATGCCGAGCGTGCCGAAGGCCAGCGCGTCCGGCAGGTCGCGGAACAGCCCGAACGCAAGCGCGCCGCCGCCGACGATCAGCCCCGGCACCGCCAGTTGCTCGACGAACAGCGGCACCTGGCGCGCATGCAGCACCACCACCGAGCCGGCCAGCACCAGCAGCCCGACGGCATACGGCCCGGCTCCGCGCGTGAGCGTGTCGCCCAGCAGCAGGCCGACGACGACGATCAGCGGCACGGCGGCGAACCAGGCGCCGAGGCCGGTCAGCAGCACCACCGGCCAGGGGCGGACGTCCTGCGGCGTCAACGGGGCGTTCATGCGGCGACTCCGGTGCGCGCCTGGCGGCGCGCCAGGCGCATCACGCCCGACACGCTGGCGGCCAGCAGCCCGGCGGCCGACAAGCCCAGCGTCGTCAACCGGCCGATCTCGTCGCCGGATCCGTGGCGATCGAACAGCAGGTGCGCGAGCCCGGCGAGCAGCAGCGCGTTCAAGCCGAGTGCGACCGCGCTCAGCCCGTAGATGTCGAAGCTGCGGGCGTTGGCCAGCGCCACCGCCGCAAGGCCCAGCACCGCCAGCGCGAGCGCGTAGTGCGCACCGCTGCGGTCGGAGAACACTGCGGTCGAGCCGCTGACGCAGATCATCACGACGGCCAGCGTGACCGCGGTGCGTTCGCCCCACAGGCCGCCGCCGGTGAAGCGGTGCCACGCCGGATGCAGCGCGACCACCAGCGCGAGCGCCATGCTCCAGCCGACCAGGTGGGCCGGCAGGTCCTGCGGATCGGTGCGCCAGCGGTGGCCGGTGTGCGCGACGATCCACAGCGAGACCGCGCTCATCGCGACCAGCGCGAACGGGGCCCACAGCACGTCGCTGCGCACGCCCAGGCACAGCGGCAGCGCGAGCGCGGCCCACAGCGAGAACAGCTGCCACGGGTCGGCACCGGTCTGGTAGGTCTGGCCGAAGAACGCGAACAGCCCGCCGATCGCCAGCAGTGCCAGCAGCCCGAGCGGTGCGCGCAATGCCGGCCGCCACAGCGCGCCGGTGCACATCGCGGCCACGCAGCCCTGCAGCAACGCGAAACGCCCGGCGCGGCCGAGCGTGTCCCAGTTGGCGGCGATCCAGAAGATCAGCCCGAGGCCGCCGAGCGCCGCGGCCAGCACCGCAATGCCCAGCGGCAGGCGCTGCGAGAGCGCGGGGGGTTCGTCGTGCAGGTCCATGGCTCCTCCGGTGGTGGGCGCGATGGTAGCGATGCACGGTGCCGTGCGGCGGGCCGCAGGGGCCGCAGTGCCGGCTGCGGCTACCGCCGGGCGCGCGGGCCGGTACCGCGCGGCGCGTCAGTCCGGCGACGCCAGGTTGTCCGTCACCCGCTGCAGCAGCGCCTGCAACTGCCGCTGCTCGGCCGCGCTGAAGCCCGACACCGCGCGCGCCGTCAGCTTGCGCGCCTGCAGCTGCAGCGTGCGCAGCACCGCCTGGCCGTCGGCCGTCAGCGACAGCACGACGCTGCGCCGGTCGGCCGCGTCGGCCTGCGCATCGAGCAGGCCGCGTTCGCGCAGGCCCTTGATCAGCCGCGCCAGCTGCGCCTTGTCGCGTCCGCTGTGCTGCGCCAGCTCGCTCTGCGTCGCGCCCGGGTGGCGGCCGAAGTAGCCGAGCACCTTGCTCTCCATGTGCGTGATGTCGTGCGGCCCGTCGCGCAGCACCTGGTACTGCTGGCCGCGGTACTGGTGCATCACCGTGTGGATCAGCTCCAGCACGTCGTCTTCCACGCGGGCTTTGCCCTGATGGTTGACATTGTCATCTTGTTTGCCCATGATGGGGGATATTGTCAACCATTTCGGAAGCGGATTCCCATGACGGCAGAAGCATCCACCCGGCGCGTGCAGCGCGTCCAGCACGAGATCCGGCGGCGCGAGCTGCGCGTGGTGCGCGTCGAGGCCACCAGCCCCGGCTTCCGGCGCATCGTGGTGGCCGGCGCGCCGATGGCCGGCTTCGTCAGCGCGTCGTTCGACGACCATGTGAAGCTCTTCATCGACAGCGGCGGCGGCGAGCCGGTGCGCCGCGACTACACGCCGCGCCGCCACGATGCCGCGGCGGGCGAACTGACGCTGGATTTCGCGCTGCACGACGGTGGCCCGGCCTCCGATTGGGCGGCGCGTGCGAAGCCCGGCGATGCGCTGACGGTGGCCGGCCCGCGCGGCTCGTTCATCATTCCGCTCGACTACGACTGGCACCTGCTGGTCGGCGATGCGAGCGCGTTGCCGGCGATCGAGCGCCGGCTCGAGGAACTGCCGGCCGGCACGCGCGCGATCGTGCTGCTGCAGCTCGACGCCGTCGACCGCCGGCCGCTGGCGAGCGCGGCCGAGCTGCAGGTGCAGCACGTCGACAGCGACGACGCGCTGATCGCCGCGGCGCGTGCGCTGGCGCTGCCGCCCGGCGACGGCTATGCCTGGTGCGCCGGCGAAGCCGCGGCGATGGCCAGGCTGCGCCGCGTGCTGGTCGACGAGAAGGGCCACGACCGCCACGCGATCCGCGCGGCCGCCTACTGGAAGCGCGGCGCGATCGCGCACCACGAACATCTCGACTGAAGGAGACGCCATGTCAAACCGGACCTTGCCGCTCGACGAGCACCTGCTCGACTACCTCATCGCGCATTCGGTGCGCGAGCACCCGGCGCAGGCCGCGCTGCGCGATGCGACACGCAGGCACCCGCACGGGTCGATGCAGATCTCGCCCGAGCAGGGGCAGTTCATGTCGCTGCTGGTGCGGCTGATCGGCGCGCGCCGCGCGATCGAAGTCGGCGTGTTCACCGGCTACAGCGCGCTGACGGTGGCGCTGGCGCTGCCCGACGACGGCCGGCTGCTCGCCTGCGACATCAGCGACGACTACACCCGCGTCGGCCGGCCGTTCTGGCAGCAGGCGGGTGTCGCGCACAAGATCGAACTGCAGATCGCGCCGGCGCTGCAGACGCTGGAGGCGCGCCTCGCGGCGGGCGAGGCGGGGCAGTACGACTTCGCGTTCATCGATGCCGACAAGCGCAGCTACGACGGCTATGTCGAGCGCTGCCTGCAGCTGCTGCGCCCGGGCGGGCTGGTCGCGATCGACAACGTGCTGTGGGGCGGCGAGGTCGCGCAGCCGGCCGCGGCCGGCACCGACACCGCGGCGCTGCAGGCGCTCAACGAGAAGCTGCACCGCGACGAGCGGGTCGATGTGTCGATGCTGCCGATCGGCGATGGGCTGACGCTGGCGCGCAAGCGCTGAGGCGGGCCGAGCGCCGGGCCGCCCCAAGCCGGCCCGCATCCCCTCGGGGGATCGGCCGACGTACCCGTCGACCGAGGGGTCGTCATCCTCCCCACACTTCCCCGGCCGTCTCCACCACCAACCTGAGCTTCGCCCGCTGCGCCTCCACCGCGATGTCGTTGCCGTGCACCGTGCTGCTGAAGCCGCATTGCGGCGACAGGCACAGCTGCTCCAGCGGCACGTACTTCGCGGCCTCGTCGATGCGGCGCTTCAGGTCGTCCTTCGACTCCAGCTCGCCGAGCTTGGTCGTCACCAGCCCGAGCACCACCGTCTTGCCCTTCGGCAGGAAGCGCAGCGGCCGGAAGTCGCCGCTGCGGGCGTCGTCGTACTCGAGGAAGTACGCATCGACGTCCATCTCCGACAGCAGCGCCTGCGCCACCGGCTCGTAGCCGCCCTGCGCGGCCCAGGTGCTCTTGAAGTTGCCGCGGCACAGGTGCACCGCGAGCGTCATGCCGGGCGGCTTCTGCGCCACCACGCGGTTGATGAAGCCGGCGTAGCGGTGCGGCAGCTCGTCGGGGTCGTCGCGGCGCTGGCGGGCCGCCTCGCGCATCTTGTCGTCGCACAGGTAGGCGAGGTTGGTGTCGTCCATCTGCACGTAGGTCGCGCCGGCCGCGGCCAGCGAGCGCAGCTCGTCGCCATAGGCGTTCGCGACGTCCTGGTAGAACGGCTCCAGGTCCGGGTAGTGCTCGCGGCTGATGCCGGCCCGGCCGCCGCGGAAGTGCAGCATCGTCGGCGACGGGATCGTCACCTTCGGCGTGCGCCGCGTCTGCGACTTCAGGTACTCGAAGTCGGCGCGCTGGATGTCCTTCACGTGGCGCACCTTGTCGATCACGCGCATCACCGGCGGCGCGAGTTCCTCCGTGCCGTCCGGCTTCTTCACCAGCACCGGGATGTCGGTCTTCACGCCGCCGAGCTGCTCCAGGAAATCGATGTGGAAGTAGGTGCGCCGGAACTCGCCGTCGGTGATGCTCTGCAGCCCGACGTCCTCCTGGAAGCGGACGATCTCGGTGATCGCGCGGTCTTCCACCGCGCGCAGTTCGGCCGCGTTGATCTCCTTCAGCCGGAAGCGCTCGCGCGCGTCGAGCAGGTACTTCGGTCGCAGGAAACTGCCGACGTGGTCGGCCCGAAAAGGCGCTGCGGATCGTTGGGTCATGTGGGTCTCCTGTGAGGGTTCACCGCGATGCGCGACGCCCCTGTTTCTGCTGCAATGTTCTTATATAGAACGTGGGTGCTGTATGCGAACCGGAATGCTAGCATCCGCCCCAGGATCCGCTGCATCATCCACCGCCTTCCCCTCCGGAGACAAACGCATGCACAAGCGCACCGTCCTGCGGCACCTCGCTGCGGCGGGGCTGGCCTCGAGCCTGCCCCTGGTTTTCACGCCGGCCGCCGTGGCCCAGGCCAGGCCGTTCAAGATCGGCTTCATCCTCCCGATGACGGGGCAGTCGGCCTCCACCGGCCGGCAGATCGAAGCCGCCGCGAAGCTGTACCTGGCGCAGAACGGCGCGACGGTGGCGGGCCGCAAGATCGAGCTGATCGTCAAGGACGACGGCGGCGTGGCCGACGCGACCCGCCGCATCGCGCAGGAGCTGGTCGTCAGCGACAAGGTCGACGTGCTGGCCGGCTTCGGGCTGACGCCGCTGGCGCTGGCGACCGCACCGATCGCGACGCAGAGCAAGACGCCGATGGTCGTGACGGCCGCCGCGACGTCGATCGTCACCGAGCAGTCGCCGTACATCGTGCGCACCAGCTTCACGCTGCCGCAGGTCACGCTGGGCATCGCGGAATGGGCGAGCAAGAACCAGATCAAGCGGGCGGTCACGATGGTGGCCGACTACGCGCCCGGCATCGATGCCGAGAAGACCTTCAAGGACCGCTTCAAGCTGAACGGCGGCGAGATCGTCACCGAGATCCGCTCGCCGCTGCGCAACCCCGACTTCGCGCCCTTCCTGCAGAAGGTGCGCGACGCGAATCCCGATGCGGTGTTCGTGTTCCTGCCGTCCGGCCAGGGTGCGGCCTTCATGAAGCAGTTCGCCGAGCGCGGGCTCGACAAATCCGGCATCCGGCTGATCTGCACCGGCGACGTGACCGATGACGACCAGCTGAACGACATGGGCGACGTCGCGCTGAACATCGTCAGCTCGCACCACTACTCGGCCTCGCACCCGTCGGCGGTCAACAAGAAGTTCGTCGAAGCCTTCCAGGCGGCCAACAAGTTCCGCCCCAACTTCATGGCGGTGGCCGGCTACGACGGCATGCGCGTGATCGTGAAGGCGCTCGAGGCGACCAAGGGCGCGGGCGGCGGCGATGCGCTGCTGGCCGCGATGAAGGGCCAGGTGTTCGAGAGCCCGCGCGGGCCGGTGCTGATCGACGCGCAGACGCGCGACATCGTGCAGGACGTCTACATCCGCCGCGTCGCCCGCGTGAACGGCCAGCTGTACAACGAGGAGTTCGAGGTGCAGAAGGCGGTGAAGGATCCGAACAAGACGAAGTAGGCATGCTGACGCTGCTGTTCGACGGCATCGCCTACGGGATGCTGCTCTTCGTGCTGGCCGTCGGGCTGGCGGTCACGCTCGGGCTGATGAACTTCGTCAACCTGGCGCATGGCGCGTTCGCGATGGCCGGCGGCTACGTCACCGTGCTGCTGATGAACCGCCTCGGCATGCCCTTCCTCGCGACGCTGCCGGCAGCATTCCTGCTGACCGCGCTGGCCGGCGCGCTGCTCGAACGCACGCTGTACCGGCCGATGTACGCGAAGCCGCACCTCGACCAGGTGCTGTTCTCGATCGGGCTGGTCTTCATGGCGGTGACCGCGGTCGACTGGGCGATCGGTTCGCAGCAGATGATGATCCAGGTGCCGCCCTGGCTGCAGGGCCGCTTCGATCTCGCCGCGGTCGGCATCGGCAAGTACCGGCTGTTCGTCGTCGTGCTGTGCGGGCTGCTCGCGATCGCGCTGCAGGCGGTGCTGACGCGCACCCGCTTCGGCAGCCGGCTGCGCGCCGCGGTCGACGACCCGCGCGTCGCGCAGGGCCTGGGCATCGACACCGGCCGGGTGTTCCTGCTGACCTTCGCGGTCGGCTCCGGCCTGGCCGGCCTCGGCGGGGCGCTCGGTGCCGAGGTGGTCGGGCTCGACCCGGCCTTCCCGCTGAAGTTCATGGTCTATTTCCTGATCGTCGTCTCGGTCGGCGGCACGACGACCATCACCGGCCCGCTGCTGGCCGCGCTGCTGCTGGGCATCGCCGACGTGTTCGGGAAGTATCACGTGCCCAAGCTCGGCGCCTTCATCGTCTACACGCTGATGATCGTGATCCTGACGCTGCGCCCGCAAGGCCTGTTCGGGCGGGGCGCGACCCGATGAGCGCGCGCGACGGGGTGCGCGGTTCGCTGGCGGCGGCCTGGGCATGGCGCTGGTGGGAGTTCGCGCTCGGCGCGGCGGCGCTCGGCTCCTGCGTGCTGGCCGGCGAGCACGCGCTGCTGCTGAACGAGATCGCGATCCTCGGGCTGTTCGCGATGTCGCTCGACCTGGTGCTGGGCTATGCCGGCATCGTGTCGCTCGGCCATGCGGCGTACTTCGGCTTCGGGGCCTATGCGGCGGCACTGTTCGCGAAGCACGTGATGCCGGACCCGCTGGCCGGCCTCGCGGTGGCGGTCGCCGCGTCGGCGCTGCTCGGTGCGCTCGGCAGCCTGCTGATCCTGCGCGGCTCCGACCTGACGCGGCTGATGGTGACGCTCGGCGTCGCGTCGGTGCTGTACGAGCTTGCGAACAAGCTCGACGGGCTGACCGGCGGCACCGACGGGCTGCAGGGCGTCGTGATGGGCCCGCTGCTCGGCCGCTTCGAGTTCGACCTGTACGGCCGCACCGCATACGCCTACAGCTTGGCCGTGCTGGCGATCGCGCTGCTGCTCGCGCGGCGCGTGGTCCACTCGCCGTTCGGCGTCTCGCTGAAGGCCTTGCGCGACAACCGGCTGCGCGCCACCAGCATCGGCCTGTCGGTGAACGCACGCCTCGTCGCGGTCTACACCTTCGCGGCAGCGCTCGCCGGTGCGGCGGGTGCGCTGCTCGCGCAGACCAGCGGCTTCGCATCGCTGGACGTGCTCGACTTCCACCGCAGCGCCGACGTGCTGCTGGTGCTGGTGATCGGCGGCACCGGCTACCTGTATGGCGGCATCTTCGGCGCGATCGCGTTCAAGCTGCTGCACGACCTCATCTCGGCCTGGACGCCGCAGTACTGGCTGTTCTGGCTCGGCCTGTTCCTCGTCGTGCTGATGCTGGTCGGCCGCGACCGCTTCATCCGCCCGTGGACCTGGTTCGGGCGCAAGACATGACGGCCGTGCTGCAGACCCAAGGGCTGGTGAAGCGCTTCGGCGGCATCGCCGCGACGCAGGACGTGTCGCTGACGATCGAGCGCGGCGCGCGCCACGCGCTGATCGGCCCGAACGGCGCCGGCAAGACGACGCTGATCAACCTGCTGACCGGCGTGCTCGTGCCGAGCGCCGGCCGCATCCTGCTCGACGGGCAGGACATCACCCGCCTCGCGCCGCACCAGCGCGTGCGCCGCGGGCTGGTCCGCACCTTCCAGATCAACCAGCTGTGGAACGAGCTGACGCCGCTGCAGTCGCTGGCGCTCGCGGTGTCGACGCAGCGCGGCGCCGCCGCGCGCTGGTGGCAGCCGCTCGGCCGCGCCGATGGCGTGGCCGAGGACTGCGAGACGCTGCTGGCGCAGTTCCGGCTCGACGACGTGATGGACCGGAAGGTCGCGGTGCTGCCCTACGGCAAGCGCCGGCTGCTGGAGATCGCGATCGCGCTCGCCTGCCGGCCGCGCGTGCTGCTGCTCGACGAGCCGGTGGCCGGCGTGCCTGCCGGCGAGCGGCAGGAGATCTTCGACACCATCAACGCGCTGCCGGCCGATGTCTCCATCCTGCTGATCGAGCACGACATGGACCTGGTCTTCAACTTCGCGCGCCGGGTCTCGGTGCTGGTCAGCGGTGCGCTGTTCGCCGAGGGCGACGTGCAGGGCATCTCGAACGATCCGCGGGTCAAGGCGGTGTACCTCGGCCACGGCGACACCCGCGCGGAGCCGGCGCATGGCTGAGCTGCTGCGCGTCGAGGGGCTGCGTTCGGGCTACGGCGAGGCGGAGGTGGTGCAGGGCGTCGACGTCGAGCTCGCCGCCGGCCGCTCGCTCGCGCTGCTGGGCCGCAACGGCACCGGCAAGACCACGCTGCTGAACACGCTGGTCGGCGTGACGCGCCGCCATGCGGGCCGAATCGTGCTGGCCGGGCAGGACATCAGTTCGATGCCGCCGTACCGGCGCGCGGCGGCCGGCATCGGCTGGGTGCCGCAGGAGCGCAACATCTTCAAGTCGCTGACGGTCGACGAGAACCTGGGCGCGGTCGCGCGGCCCGGGCCGTGGACGCTGGCGCGTGCCTACGAGATGTTCCCGCGGCTGGCCGAGCGGCGCGCCAACCTCGGCCACCAGCTGTCGGGTGGCGAGCAGCAGATGCTCGCGGTCGCGCGCGCGCTGGTGCTGAACCCGAAGCTGCTGCTGCTCGACGAACCGCTCGAAGGGCTCGCGCCGATCATCGTCGACGAGCTGCTGCGCTCGATCGCGCGCGTCGTGCGCGACGAAGGGCTGTCGGCCATCATCGTCGAGCAGAACCCGCGGATGATCCTGCCGATCACGCAGCAGGCGATCGTGCTCGACCGCGGCGCGGTGGTGCACCGCGGCGACAGCGCGGCGCTGCTGGCCGATCCGCAGCAACTGGAGCGCTGGCTGGCCCCGTAGCCCGGACGTCCATTGGGATTCGTGGACAGGGCTGCAACTCAGCAATCGCGGACGCGCGTCGCATGGGCACGGCTCCTACAGTGGCGCGGCCCCTGACCGTCACCCATGCGCCACCAGTCCGAACTCTCCTACCGCCGCCGCATCAACCTCGTCGTCGCGCACGTGCACGCCCACCTGGCCTGCGATCTCGAAGGCGGCACGCTGGCCGACATCGCGGCAATGTCGCGCTTCCACTTCCACCGCGTGTTTTCGGCCATGACCGGCATGACGCCGGCGCAGTACGTGCTGCGCATGCGTCTGGCGGCCGCGGTCGAGGCACTGCGCGGCGGCAGCGAGCCGGTCGGGCAGATCGCGCTCGATTGCGGCTTCGACGGCGGCACGAGCCTGGCCCGCGCGCTGCGACGCGAGTTCGGCCTGTCGCCGAGCGCCGTGCGAGCGGCGCTGGTGGACCCGCGCCTGGCGCTGCCGGTGGTGGCATCCCCGCAACCCTCCCGGAGAAAGACGATGCTCGAACCGACCTTCCGCGACCTGCCCGAACGCCAGCTGCTGTGCGCCACCGAACGTGGCGCGATCGACAACGACATGAGCGCTGCCGCGCAGCGCGCCTTCGGCCGCCTGTTCCCGGCCGTGCAGGCGCTCGGCCTCGGCGACCGGCAGACCGCGTGCCTCGCGATCTGTCCCGACGAGATCAAGGGCTTCGACGACCCCGACGCGCGCTTCATCGCTGCCGTCGCATTCAGCGGCCCGGTGCCCGACCTGTCGGGCGTGGACCGCATCGACTGCCAAGCGATCCCCGCCGGCCGCTGGGCGGTGTTCCGCCACACCGGTCCGTACGACACGCTGTGGCAAACCTGGCGCGCGATCTACCGCGACTGGGTGCCGTCGGCACCGGTCGAATTGCGCGACGCAGCGCCCTTCGAGGATTACGTGAACGACGCCAGCCAGGTGCCGGCCGAAGCGCTGATCACCGACATCCACATCCCGGTGCGCTGACGCGCCGGTCAGCGCTCGAGCGGCAGGCCGACGTAGTTCTCGGCCAGCGCGGTGGCCGCCGCCTCGGACTGCAGCAGGTAGCCGATCTCCGCCTCCTGCAGTTTCTGGCCGAACTCGCCGCCGTCGGGAAAGCGGTGCATCAGCGACGTGAACCACCACGAGAAGCGCACCGCATTCCACACCCGGTGCAGGCAGCGCCCGGAATACCGGTCGATGCCGGCGTCGCTGCGCTGCTGGTAGTGCTCGACCAGCGCCTGCGACAGGAACTGCACGTCGGAGGCCGCAAGGTTCAGCCCCTTCGCGCCGGTCGGCGGCACGATGTGCGCCGCATCGCCGGCCAGGAACAGCCGGCCGAAGCGCATCGGCTCGGCCACGACGCTGCGCAGCGGCGCGATGCTCTTCTCGATCGACGGGCCGGTGACCATGCGCTCGGCCGATTCCGGGTCGAGCCGGCGCCGCAGTTCGTCCCAGAAGGCCTGGTCGCTCCAGCGCGCCGGCGTGTCGCCGGCCGGGCACTGGATGTAGTAGCGGCTGCGCGTCAGCGAGCGCATGCTGCACAGCGCGAAGCCGCGCTCGTGGTTCGAATAGATCAGCTCGTGGGAGACCGGCGGCGTTTCCGACAGCACGCCCAGCCAGCCGAACGGGTAGTGGCGCTCGAACACCTTCAGCGCGCCGGGCGGCACGCTGGCGCGGCTGACGCCGTGGAAGCCGTCGCAACCGGCGATGAAGTCGCACTGCAGCTCGTGCGCGACGCCGTGCCGGCGCCAGCTGACGCGCGGCGACGTGCCGTCGAAGTCGTGCAACTGCACCTCGTCGGCGTCGTACACCGTGACTGCGCCGCAGGCGCTGCGGGCGTCCATCAGGTCGCGCGTCAGCTCGGTCTGGCCGTAGACCATCACCTGCCGGCCGTGCGTCAGCCGGTGCAGGTCGATGCGCTGGCGCGTGTTGCGGAAACCGAGGTCGAAGCCGCCATGCACCAGCCCCTGCGCATGCAGGCGCTGGCCGACGCCGAGCTGGTCCATCAGGTCGACCGTGCCCTGTTCCAGCACGCCGGCGCGGATGCGGCCCAGCACGTAGGCGGCGCTGCGCTGTTCGAGGATCACCGCGTCGATGCCGGCCTGGTGCAGGCGCTGGCCGAGCAGCAGGCCCGAGGGCCCGCCACCGATGATCGCGACCTGGACCCGCTTCATGACCACCCCCAGGACGCGGAGTACCGTGTCCTGCCCCCCGAGGGGGCGCGGGCCGGCTTGGGAACGGCACGGCGCTCGACCCGCTGCCTCACAGCACCGTCCGCAGGCTGGCCTGGGCGTGCAGCAGCGCCGGCAGCGAGCCTTCGACCAGCTGGTCCATCGTGACGCGCGCCGCATGCACGCTGACGTTCATCGCCGCCAGCACCTCGCCGCGGTGGTTCTTCAGCGGCACCGAGAGCGTGCGCAGCCCGAGCTCCAACTCCTGGTCGACCGTCGCATAGCCCTGCGAGCGGGCGCGCGCGATCTCCAGGCGCAGCCGTTCCGGCAGCGTCACGGTGTTCGGCGTCAGCGGCTCCAGCGCCTGGCGCGCGATCCAGGCGTCGACCTCGGCCTGCGGCCGCGCGCTGAGCAGCACGCGGCCGTTCGCGGTGCAGTACGCCGGCACGCGGGTGCCCGGTTGCAGCGTGGACGACACGACGCGGCCGGCGCTGGTGGCGGCGATGCAGATCACGTCGTTGCCGTCGAGCACGCCGGCCGATGAGGCTTCCTTCAGTGCGTAGGCCAGCTTGTGCAGCTCGGGCTGCACGATGCGCGGCAGCCGCGCCGAATGCATGTAGCTCTGGCCCATGCGCAGCACCTTCGGCGTCAACGCGTACATCTTGCGGTCGCTGTTGACGTAGCCGAGGTGCTCCAGCGTGATCAGGTAGCGGCGCGCCGCGGCGCGGGTCAGCTGGCAGCGGGCGGCGACCTCGCTGATCGTCAGCCGTGGCCGGTCCTGGTCGAAGGCCTCGATCACCGCGAGGCCCTTCTCGAGGCCGGCGATCAGGTCGCGCTTGTGCGGGGCCGGTGAGGCGTCGGGGGCCGCGTCCGGCGCGGGGTCGCCGGCCAGGTCGTCGGGATGCCGAGGTTCGCGAGCGTTCATCTCCACTGCTGCTCCGATGTGCGCCAATCGCCCACGGTGGGCGATGTGTCGACGCGATCGGCGTCCGGGCCCTTGTGGTCCGAATCAATGTAGCCTACCTTCCGCGAATTGCGGCCGGCTTGCGCACGCGTGGGCGATTGGCGTACCGGTCGGTGGGCGACCGGGTACGCAGGCCCCTCAGCGAGGAGACATCGATGCAGTTCGACGAGGTGGCACCGGGGGTGTACCCGAGCCTGATCCATCCGCCTTACCAGTCCACCCGCAGCCGCGGCCCGACGCAACCGCCGTTGCGCGTGAAGGCACCGGTGCCGGCGAGCGACGGCGTGCGCTTCTCGCCGGCGCTGGTCGGTCCGGAGGACCTCGACCTGACGAGCCACGGCCGCAGCGCGCCGCTGGGCGAGAAGATCATCGTCAGCGGCCGCGTGGTCGACGAAGACGGCCGGCCGGTGCGGCGTTCGCTGCTGGAGGTGTGGCAGTGCAACGCGGCCGGCCGCTACTGGCACCCGAAGGACCAGCACGACGCGCCGCTCGACCCGAACTTCCACGGCGTCGGCAGGATGTTCACCGACGACGACGGCCGCTACCGCTTCGTCACGATCAAGCCGGGGCCGTACCCGTGGGGCAACCACGACAAGGCCTGGCGGCCGGCGCACATCCACTTCTCGCTGTTCGGCAACGTGATGGCGCAGCGGCTGGTGACGCAGATGTATTTCGCGAACGACCCGCTGTTCGCGTTCGACCCGATCTACCAGAGCATTCCCGACGACGCGGCGCGGGCGCGCCTGGCCGCGCACCTCGACATGGCGCACACCGATGGCGGCAATGCCCTCGGCTATCGGTTCGACATCGTGCTGCGCGGCCGCCACGCCACGCCGATGGGCCTGTGAGCGCCGCCGCCATGACGAACGGCATCACGTCATCGCAGACCATCGGGCCGTTCCCGCACGAGGGCTGGCGCTGGGCCGCCGAGCTGTCGCAGCAGGGGGCGGTGGGCGCGGGCCTGGTCACGATCAGCGGTGTGCTGTACGACGGGCAAGGGGCGCCGGTCAGCGACGGCTGGGTCGAGGCCTGGACGCCGGCGGCCGCGCCGGTCGAGCACGAGCGCCCGCTGCCGGGCTTTCGCCGTTGTGCGACCGGCGAGCAGGGCGAGTTCCGGCTGGAACTGTCAGCCGCGCCGAGGCCCGGCGAGCCGGTGGCCTGGATCGCGCTGTTCGCGCGCGGCCTGCTGAAGCACCAGTTCTGCGCGGTGTTCCTCGCCGATGCGCCGGGCCTCGCGAACTCGGAGCTGCTGGCCCAGGTGCCGGCAGCGCGGCGCGACACGCTGATCGCGCAGCGACAGGCCGATGGCAGCTACCGCTGGGACATCCATTTGCAAGGCGAGCGCGAGACGGTGTTCCTCGACTTCACGTAGCCCGGATTGGCATCCGGGCTACACGTTTGCCGCGCCGTGCGCGCCGGCCAGCAGCGCATCCATCGCGACCGCCTGCGCGATCGAATCGTCGAGCGTGATGCGCAGAGCCTCGTGGCCTTGCGCGGCCGTTTCGAAGTGCCGCACCATCAGCGCATACGGGTCGCAGGGCGCGAAGCGCTCGACGTGGTCGCCGATGCGCAGCACCGCCTCGACGTCCTTCCAGCCGAACGGCGTCTCCAGCCGCAGGATGCCGTCGCGCAGCAGGGCCTCGAACTGCGCGTGCGGCGGCAGCGAGAACGCGCAATCGAAATGGCCGGTGACGTCGCCGTGCACCGTGTCGAAGCGCAGCATCGCGTGCGCCGCATGGTCGACGCGGCCGCCTTCGGCATCGGGCGGCGTCAGGCCGGCCGCGACACCGGTCACCACCGGCTCGACGCCGGCCAGCCACCGCATCACGCTCAGCGGGTAGCAGCCCAGGTCGTACAGCGCGCCGCCGCCCATGCGGCGGCTCCAGCGCACGTCGGCCGGGTCGTGCAGCGTGTACGTGAAGTGGCTGCGCATCCACTTCAGCGGGCCCCAGGCCTCGCCGTGCACCAGCGCCTGCGCCCGCGCGAGCTGCGGGTGGAAGCGGTGCATGAAGGCCTCCATGACGGTGCGCTTCGCCGTGCTCGCGGCGGCCTTCATCTGCCGCGCCTCGTCGGCGCTCAGCGCGAGCGGCTTCTCGCACAGCACGTGCTTGCCGGCCGCCAGCGCCGCGAGCGTCAGCGGCAGGTGCGCATGGTTGGGCAGCGCGATGTAGACCGCGTCGATGTCGTCGCGCGCGAGCAGCCCGGCGTAGCCGCTGACGTGCGGGATCTCGTGCTTCGCCGCGAAGGCCGCGCCGCGGACCGGGTCGCTGCAGCCGAGCGCGACGATCGGGCTGCCGGTGCTGCGGAACGCCGGGATCAGCGCCGACGCGGCGATGCGGGCCGCGCCGATCAGTCCCCAGCGCAGGGGAGGTGGTGAGGTCATGGTGATGAGGGTGCGAGCAGCGCCCATCGTGCCAGCAATTCCTGTTCTCGCTGCGGCGTCAACCTGCCGTCGCGCCGAGCGTCGTCGGCTGGGGGGATCGGCTCGGCCAGGATGTCGGCGGCCGTCTCGTGCAGCGGCCGCGTGTTCAACCCGGCCGCCCGCGCCCGTGCGACGCTGACCGCCAGAAAGCCCTGCGAATCCGCTTCGCTCGCCGGGATCCACAGCGGCAACCCGGTCCACAGGCGCACGCCCTCGGCCTGCAGGAAGGCCTCGCTGACCTGCCGCGGTGTCGCCGGCGCGTGCCCCGCCTGCATGGCCGCGGCGATGCAGGTGTCGATCATCCGCGGCCAGGTCGTCGGGCCGTCGACCGGACCGGTCGCGTTGAAGTCTCCGCGGGTGCCGCTCTCCAGCAGCCGCAGCATCCACGCGGCGAGGTCGCGCACGTCGATCATCTGCAGCGGCGACGGTGAATCGGGGACCAGCATCGTGCCCCCGGCCGCCGCCCGCCACGGCCAGTAACTGAAGCGCCCGGTCGGGTCGCCCGGGCCGACGATCAAGCCCGGCCGCACCACCAGCGCCCGCTCACCCCACACGCGGCGCAACGCCGCCTCGCAGGCCGCCTTCTGCGCGCCGTAGTGCGCGGTGCTGCGATCGTCCGGCGCCACGCCGTCGAACGATGCCAGCGGCGCCCGCTCGTCTTCGCCCGGCCGCGCGAGCGAGGCATAGGCCGACACGCTGGAGACGAACAGGTACTGCCCCGCATCGGCCAGGGCCTCGGCGCCGAGCCGCACGTCGACCGGCAGGTAGCCGCTGGTGTCGACCACCGCATCGAAGCGCCGGCCCGAGAGCCGGTCGAGGTCGTGCTGCCGGTCGCCGGCGATGTGCTCGACCTGCGCCGGCCAGCGGCCGCGCGAGCGGCCACGGTTGAACACCGTCACCGCATGCCCGGCCGCGCGCGCCGCGTCGACGACGGCCGCACCGAGGAACACCCCGCCGCCGAGCACCAGCAGCCTCATGTGGACACCGGCAACGGCGACGGCGCCTTCACCTCTTCCATGCAGATCATCGAGCGCACGTCGTCGACGCCGGGCACCTGCATCAGCCGGTCGGTCAGGAACTGGCTCAGGCTCTTCAGGTCTTGCGCGACGACCTTCAGCAGGTAGTCGCTGTCGCCCGACACCGTGTGGCATTCGAGGATCTGCGGGAACGCGCGGATGTCGGCCTCGACCTCGCGCACGCGGCCGAACTGACCGCCGTCGATGTTCAGGCTGACATACGCCATCACGCCCAGCCCGAGCGCCTGCGGCTCCACCTGCGCGCGGTAGCCGCGGATCACGCCGCGCTCTTCCAGCGCGCGCACGCGTCGGAAGCACTGCGGGGCCGAGAGGTGCACCTGCGCCGCCAGTTCCACGTTGCTGGCGCGGCCATCGGCCTGCAGGGCTTCCAGAATCTTGCGGTCCAGGCCGTCAATCGCTCCACCGTTCATCGCTGTACCTCGTTGAATGCACGAATCGTGTGCCGCTAGAGACTTTGATGCAAGTATTGGAAAGCAAATTTCGCGGCCGTGTCTCTAGACTGTGAGCGTTCGCTATGCCCCCAGACCAGGAGTCGACATGACCACCGCCGCCCGCGCCGCCGCGCTGCAAGCCCGCCACGCCTCGCCGGCCCGCCCGTCGACGACCGCCCCGATCGCGCTGGAGCAGCGGTACGGCGCCCACAACTACCACCCGCTGCCGGTCGTGCTGACGCGTGGCGAAGGCGTCCACCTGTTCGACGACCAGGGCCGGCGATACCTCGACATGATGTCCGCTTACTCGGCCGTCAGCTTCGGCCACAGCCACCCGGTGCTGGTGCAGGCCCTGACCGAGCAGGCGCAGACGCTGGCCGTCACCAGCCGGGCCTTCCACACCGACCGGCTCGGCCCCTTCCTCGAGACGCTGTGCCGCATGACCGGCATGGCGCGCGCGCTGCCGATGAACAGCGGCGCCGAGGCGGTCGAGACCGCGATCAAGGCCGTCCGCAAGTGGGCCTACAAGGTCAAGCGCGTGCCCGAGGGCCGGGCGCAGATCCTGGTCGCCGAAGGCAACTTTGCCGGCCGCACCACCACCATCGTCGGCTTCTCGACCGAGGCGCAGTACCGCGACGGCTTCGGCCCGTTCGCGCCGGGGTTCGCCGCGGTGCCGTTCGGCGACGCGCAGGCGCTGGAAGCCGCGATCACGCCGCACACCGCGGCCTTCATCGTCGAGCCGATCCAGGGCGAGGCCGGCATCATCGTGCCGCCGGCCGGCTACCTGAAGGCGGTGCGCGAGATCTGCACCCGCCACAACGTGCTGATGGTCTGCGACGAGGTGCAGACCGGCCTCGGCCGCACCGGCCGGCTGCTGGCCTGCGATCACGACGGCGTGCGGCCCGACGGGCTGGTGCTCGGCAAGGCCTTGGGCGGCGGGCTGCTGCCGGTCAGCGCCTTCCTCGCGCGCGACGACGTGATGGCGCAGTTCACACCCGGCGACCACGGCAGCACCTTCGGCGGCAACCCGCTGGCTGCGGCAGTCGGGCTGGCCGCGCTGCAGCTGCTGGAGCGCGAGCAGCTGGCGCGCCGCGCGCAGGAGCAGGGCGACTACCTGATGGCCCAGCTGGGCCAGCTGCAGCACCCGGCGATCGTCGACATCCGCGGCCGTGGCCTGCTGGTCGGCGTGCAGATCGACCCGGCGTTCGCGAGTGCGCGCGAGGTCTGCGAGCGGCTGATGGACGAAGGCGTGTTGACCAAGGACACGCACCACACGGTGGTGCGGCTCGCGCCGCCGCTGGTGATCGAGCGGGCGCAGGTCGACGAGGCGGTGGGGGCGCTGCGGCGGGTGCTGCAGGCGATCGAGGCGAAAAGCAGCGCAGACAGGCAGACGCTGATGGCTTGACGGCGCGGAACGGGCGTATGGTCCCTGGTCATATCTGGCCTGCGAAGACACGGAACCGATCAATCCGCGTTGCGACGAAGCGGTGCGCGCCTTCGCGCATGGAGATTCACCGATGTTCGTCCAAGATGTTTTCTCCCGCCCTTCCACGATGTGGGTTCCCATTCATTCACACCGCAACATTGCAAAACGTATTCGAGAGGGTCGCTTCGCGTCGAAGGAATTTACGGGCGCCGTGACGTCAATGCTGAGGAGGGCGAGTGAACTGCCTCCCGAACTCGTGGCGATCATGATGTCGCAATTGAGGTTCGTGGAACAAGAATCTCCCGAGAGCGATGGCGTTGTTCGGCAGCTTGGTGCAGACATCGGATTGAAGACGGACCCGGCGGCCCGGACTTTGTGCTTGCTGAAGCAATCCATAGACGACGCGGCGATCGCGTTCAGGGAGGCAGATGCTGCACGCGGGTACTCGCCGCTCAACTTGCTCTGGTCTGTCGAGCTCTGCGGTGTTCCGACCTCGCTGACCAAAGCCACAGAGGGGGCCTACGAACTGCCGAGGTGGCTCTCCCAGCAGATCGATGACTTGATTCACGAGTTCAAATCGGATCTGGAGGCATGTGACTGGCAAGGGTGCTGCGAGAGCATGGCAGCGCTCGATCGACTCATCTGCCGGCAGCTCGTGGCATCGCCTGACTCATCGTTGTCAAGTTGGCGCCTTCCTCCGCGACCGGAAGTCCGACCGTGCCGGCCGGTCGAAAAGGCCTTGGCCGATTTGCGAGCGTCCGCAAGCTTCGACATCTATTTTTTCGATATGACGAAGGAGTGGCCCGGAGCAGGCAAGGAAGCGTCGCGTCTGGTGGATGTGGTCACAAAGCTTCAGCTCTCGTTCTCAAAGTCCGCAACGACCCTGCCGGCGACGACGAGCAAGTTGATCTCAGCAAAAATCAATGGTCTGGAATCGGCTGTGGTTTCGAAGAATGCAGATTTGTATGGCGTTCACCGCAACGGCCTGCGGCAATTGCTGATGGATTTGATTCACGAGGAAAGACGCCAGCGGCGGCATTGAAGAGCCTTGATTGAGCGGGCAGCATAAGCTGCGGCCGTGAACATCTTCTCTTCCTTCACTCGCTACGCCCGCCAGGCCTTCCGCTGGCAGCGCGGCCGCCAGGGCACCGGCTACGACAAGATGCTGCTGCTCACGGCCCGCTGGCCGCTCGGCTTCGACAGTTGGCTGCTGCGCTATCCCGAAGGCTCCGAGATCCCGCCGCACACCGACCCGGTGCAGGCGCGCCGCCATTACCGCCTGAACATCGTGCTGAAGGCCTCGCCGGCCGGCGGCGAGTTCGTCTGCACGACGCCGATCTTCGCGACACGCCGCATCAAGCTGTTCCGCCCCGACGCCTGCGAGCACAGCGTGACGCGGGTGATCGGCGGCAGCCGCTCTGTGCTGTCCATCGGATGGGTGCTGCCGACGATTTGACTGGCGGTTGGTGCCGAGGAGGGAACCGAACCGGTTGCCGAGCGCACTCAGGGGCTTCCATCACTTCATCGCATGAGCTCCGTCAATGCAATCTCAGAACCCTGCTCCTCAGAAAACTGCTTCCCGTCCCGTGACCGGTCCAGCTTGGGAGCCGATTGGCTTCGCGCATCAGGCGACGCGACTGCGCGTGCGTGCCGGAACGCTTGCATCGCGCCGCCACGCACGCATGGTCACGACAATCCTGATCAAGGAGGCGAAGCAGCCGCATGCCTGTGCGTTGCTGATCTATCCGTGGATGAGGGTTGCAGACCAGCGGTTCGTCGGCAGCGACAAAGGAATCATCGGGCAGATGGCGGCCGACATGGGGTTGCCACAAGACCTGTGTGGGCCCGCCTTGTGCAGAATGAAGCGGCACATTGACGACGGCGCATCCCACTTCGGCAATGCCCGGTCGATGCACAAGCGTTCGGAGAATGAGGGGTGGGACGTCATCCTGGCGGACGTGCATCAAATCTTGGAAGAGGCATTCACCCAGGTCGGCAAGGACATCGTCCCCAGGGAAGTGTCGGAAGCGATCGGCGATCTGATCAGCCGCTTCGGAACGGCGTTGGAAAGCAGTGACTGGCAAGGTTGCTGCGAAACCATGGCGCAGCTGGATCAGCTTGTCTCAAGCGAGTTGGTCGAAACGCCGGCCATGTTCCCGGGCACTCCGGGCGGCGAGCAAGTGGCTGCAGAAGAGCAAGCAGGTCGACGGGAGATCCAAGATCGGCGCGAGGCGATTGGCCGATTGCAAGGCCTCGAGCATCCCGCTGCGCAAGGAATAGCCGGCCACATGCAAACTCACACGTTGACTCAAGCCACAGCGGCAGCGTCCGAAGTCGGCAAACACATCTCGTCGCTCATGGCCGAATTTCCAGAGGTCAATGGCTCGATACCCATCAACAAGCGACGTGAGCTCCTGCATGGGAAGATTGACACAGTGCAAACGGCATGTGATCTCCATCTTCCGCATCTGTCGCTCATCAAGCGGCGTCAGTTTGTTGACGGCATTGCCGTGCTGAAGTTGCACGCAGCGAAGGGGGACATGCAGGACTTTCTGAAAGAGCTCTCGAAGTTCTCGCTTGGGTTCTCGTAACTCGCGCTTACAACTGCCCGGAATTTCCCCGCAGTTTTTGACGTCACCGAAGGATCGCGCGCTTCATTTCCGCCGTGGGCATGCCGAAGAGTACGCATGTCCTCGTACAGCCTTCCTCCAGGCGGTGAAGCGGCGCTTGCGCCGTCTCGAGCCGCCACGTCGCCCGACCTGTCCCCGAGCGCATTCGCGTGCACGGCCATGGGGCTCGCGGGCGGAATCTCGACCTGGGCCGCCAGCGGCTGGAACGGCTGGGCGCTGCTGGTCGGCTGCGGCCTGACGGCCGCCGGTGCGCTGTTCGACCGCCGCCAGGCGGCGCGGCGCCGGCAACACCATGACAACACCGCCGCGTTCGTCGCCGGCACCGAGCGGCTCGGCCGCGAACTGCTGCCGGTCTGGGGCGGCCACATCGAAAGCTCGCGCGCGCAGATGGAGACCGCGATCTCGGCGCTCGCGCTGCGCTTCGGCGGCATCGTCGACAAGCTCGACCAGGCGATGCGCGCCTCCAGCCTCGCGGCCGGTTCGGTCGAGAGCAGCGACCAGGGCCTGGTCGCCGTCTTCGCGCACAGCAGCAAGGAACTGAACGGCGTGCTCGAGTCGCTGCGCGCCGCGATGGCCAGCAACGGCGCGATGCATGCCGAGGTGCAAAGCCTGAACCGCTTCGTCGGCGAGCTGCAGCAGATGGCCGCCGAGGTCGCCAACATCGCGTCGCAGACCAACCTGCTGGCCATCAATGCCGCGATCGAGGCAGCCCACGCCGGAGAGACCGGCCGCGGCTTCTCGGTGCTGGCGCAGGAGGTGCGCAAGCTGTCCGCCGCGTCCGGCGAAACCGGCCGCCGCATGGCCGACAAGGTCGCGCTGATCGGCGAGGCGATCGCCACCGCGCGCCGCAGCGCCGATGCGTCCGCCGAGCGCGAGGCGGCGTCGATCGTCGCCTGCGAGACCACGATCAACAGCGTGCTCGGCGGCTTCCACACCGTCACCGATGCGCTGGTCGCGTCGGCCGATGTGCTCAAGCGCGAGAGCGTCGGCATCCAGGGCGAGATCGGCGAAGCGCTGGTGCAGCTGCAGTTCCAGGACCGCGTCAGCCAGGTGATGTCGCATGTGCGCCAGAACATCGAGCAGCTGCCGGCCGAGTTGACGCGCAGCCGCGAAGGCTTCGAGCGCGACGGCCTGCTGCGGCCGGTCGACAGTGCCGGGCTGCTGGCCGAGCTCGAGAAGACCTACGCGATGGCCGACGAGCGCCAGTTGCACAGTACGCACGGCGGCCAGGGAGCCGCAGCCGGCGCCGACGCCAGCGAAGAGATCACCTTTTTCTGAACCAGATCCTCCGACAACGACAGACACAGACCGGGAGAAAAACACACCATGGCCAAGAACATCCTGATCGTCGACGACTCCGCTTCGGTGCGGCAGGTCGTCGGCATTTCGCTCAAGCAAGCCGGCTACGACGTGATCGAGGGCGTCGACGGCAAGGACGCGCTGAAGAAGCTGACCGGCCAGAAGGTCCACCTGATCATCAGCGACGTGAACATGCCCAACATGGACGGCATCAGCCTGGTGAAGGCCGTCAAGCAGATGCCGGCCTACAAGTTCACGCCGATCGTGATGCTCACCACCGAGTCGCAGGAGGCGAAGAAGAAGGAAGGCCAGGAAGCCGGCGCCAAGGCCTGGGTGGTCAAGCCGTTCAAGCCCGAGCAGCTGCTCGGCGTCGTGCAGAAGCTCGTGCTGCCCTGAGGAGCCGCGCCATGACCACCGTTGACGCAGTCGTGTTGCGCATCGAAGGCGAGCTGACGATCTACCGCGCCGCCGAACTGAAGCAGACGCTGCTCGCCGCCGTTGCCGCGAACCCGGCGGTCGAGGTCGACCTGTCGCAGGTCAGCGAGTTCGACAGCGCCGGGCTGCAGCTGCTGCTGCTCGCCAAGCGCGAAGCCGGGGCCGCCGGCCGCACGCTGCGCCTGGTCGACCACAGCCCCGCGGTGGTCGAGGTGCTGGAGCTGTTCGACCTCGCCGCGCATTTCGGCGATCCGCTGGTCGTCGGATCGGCTTCGATCTCTTCGCGCGCCGCGTGACGCGCTCCCGGAAGGCATCCCGATGAACATGGACCAGGCCCTGCAGACCTTCTACGCGGAAAGCCGCGAGCTGCTGGAAGACATGGAGGCCTCGCTGCTGCGCGTGCGCGAGGAGGCCGAACCGGCGGAGACGATCAACGCGATCTTCCGCGCCGCCCACACCATCAAGGGCTCGGCCGGTCTGTTCGGCCTCGACGACGTGGTGGCGTTCACGCACGTCGTCGAAAGCGTGCTCGACGAGGTGCGCGAGGGCCGCCTCGCGGTCGACGAGCCGATGGTCGCGCTGCTGCTGGCCTGCGGCGACCACATCGGAGCGCTCGTCGACGCGGTCGAATCCGATGCGGACCAGGTCGACCCGGCGCTGCTGCAGCGCGGCGAGCCGCTGCTCGCGCGGCTGCGTGCGCACCTGGTGCCGGCATCGGGGGCCGTGGTGGCCGCCGCGGCATCGGAACCGTCGTTCGAGCGCATCGGCGGCGCAACCGACGACGCCGACCTCTGGCACATCTCGCTGCGCTTCGGCCGCGACGTGCTGCGCAACGGCATGGACCCGCTGTCCTTCATCCGCTTCCTCGGCACGCTCGGCCAGGTGGTCGGCATCGTGACGCTGGCCGACGCGCTGCCGGCCGCCGACGAGATGGACCCCGAGTCCTGCTACCTCGGCTTCGAGATCGCGTTCCGCAGCCAGGCCGACAAGGCCGCGATCGAAGGCGTGTTCGACTTCGTGCTCGACGACTGCACGCTGCGCATCGTGCCGCCGCACAGCCGCATCGGCGACTACATCGACCTGATCAAGGCGATGCCGGAAGAAGCGTCTCGCCTCGGCGAGATGCTGGTGCGCTGCGGCACCGTCACCGCCCACGAACTCGAAGCGGCGCTGAACACGCAGGCGCGGGCCGTGCCGACGCCGCTGATCGGCGCGGTGCTGGTCGAGCAGGGCCGCGTCTCGCCGCCGGTGGTCGAGGCCGCGCTCGAGAAGCAGAAGCGCGTGAAGGACGCGAAGACGCAGGAGAGCCAGTCGATCCGCGTCGATGCCGACAAGCTCGACCACCTGATCAACCTGGTCGGCGAGCTGATCATCGCGTCGGCCGGCGCCAGCCTGGTCGCGCGCAGGACGCGCAACAGCGAGCTGCAGGAATGCCATTCGGTGCTGTCCGGCCTGGTCGAAGAAGTGCGCGACAGCGCGCTGCAGCTGCGCATGGTCAAGATCGGCGGCACCTTCAGCCGCTTCCAGCGCGTGGTGCACGACGTCTCACGCGAGCTCGGCAAGGACATCGGCCTGGTGGTCAACGGCGAAGACACCGAGCTGGACAAGACCGTGGTCGAGAAGATCGGCGATCCGCTGACGCACCTGGTGCGCAACGCGATCGACCACGGCATCGATTCGCCGGAGCAGCGCGCCGCGCGCGGCAAGCTGGCCCGCGGCACCGTGATGCTGAATGCCTTCCACGACTCCGGCAGCATCGTGATCGAGGTCAGCGACGACGGCGGCGGCCTGGACCGCGAGAAGATCCTCGCGAAGGCCGTCGAACGCGGCCTGGTCGAGGCCGGTCGCACCTTGAGCGACGCCGAGATCTACGCGCTGATCTTCGAGCCTGGCTTCTCGACCGCCGAGAAGGTGACCAACCTGTCGGGCCGCGGCGTCGGCATGGACGTCGTCAAGCGCAACATCGTCGCGCTGCGCGGCAGCGTCGGCATCGCCAGCACGCCGGGCGAGGGCACCACCGTCACGGTGCGGCTGCCGCTGACGCTGGCCATCATCAACGGCTTCCAGATCGGCGTCGGCAAGGCGGTGTTCGTCGTGCCGCTGGACATGGTCGACGAATGCGTCGAGTTCAGCGCCGAGACCGAGCACGACTACACCGACCTGCGCGGCGAGGTGCTGCCGTTCATCCGGCTGCGCGAGCTGTTCGACATCGACGGACCGCAGAGTGCGCGACCGAACATCGTCGTCGTCAAGCATGCCGGCCAGAAATTCGGCCTCGTCGTCGACACGCTGCTCGGCGAGGCGCAGACCGTCATCAAGCCGCTGTCGAAGATGTTCGGCCAGGTCCGCGGCATCAGCGGCTCCAGCATCCTCGGCAGCGGCGACGTTGCGCTGATCCTCGACGTGCCGGCCTTGATGGAGTCGGCCGTCACGCCGGTCCCGGCCGCCTGAATCCATCCGTTTGCTTCACCAGATTCCAGGGAGAACCACACCATGTTCAGCAACTTCAAGATCGGCGTGCGGCTGATCGCGGGCTTCATGCTCGTCGCGTCGATCAGCGTCGTGATCGGTTTCATCGGCATCTCGAACACCAGCCAGATGAACGAGCTGGCCGACAACATGTACACGAAGGAGCTGATGGGCCTGTCGTACATCAAGGAAGCCAATATCAACCTGATCTACATCGGGCGGGCCCGTTCGAACTTCCTGCTGGCCAGCTCGCAGGCCGAGCGCGACAAGCACATGGCGTCGATCACGAAGAGCCTGGCCTCGATGAAGGACTACATCGAGAAGGCCAAGCCGCTGTTCGTCAGCGACCGCGCGAAGGAAGTCTTCACCGCGTTCGGCGCGATGTCCGAGGACTACCAGCGCGAGATGCAGCGCGCGCTGACGCTGGCGTCGGCGAAGAAGCTGGCCGACCGCGACGAGGTGCTGGCGCAGTCGCTCGACCTGGTGCGCGACAAGGCCAACAAGCTCGACGAGATGCTCGACGAGCTGATCCAGCAGAAGGAGACGCGCGCCAAGGCGGCCGCCGAGCACACCGAAAGCCTGTACCGCAGCAGCCGCACCGTGATGATCGGCGCGATCGCCGGCGGCGTCGTGCTGGGCCTGCTGCTCGGCTTCTTCATCAGCCGCAGCGTCAGCAAGCCGCTGGTGCGCGCGGTCGATGCCGCGAACCGGCTGGCCGAAGGTGACCTGACGGTGCAGATCGACGCGACCAGCCGCGACGAGACCGGCCAGCTGCTGCAGGCGATGAAGCACATGGTGGCCAAGCTGTCGCAGGTGGTGACCGAGGTGAACAGCGGTGCCGAGGCGCTGGCGGGGGCATCGGAAGAGGTGAGCGCGACGGCGCAGTCGCTGTCGC
>NZ_JAAZQK010000015.1 GCF_012275445.1 Rhizobacter sp. SG703
CTTCGATGAATCGCTTCATGCCGTGACCCGTTCAGCCGCGTTGCCACAACTTAGGCGATCACCTCAGGCAATCAAGCTGTTTTCACACAGCCTCGGTCGTTCGCGTCAGTTCGCGCAAGGACATAGCGGACGCGCAACCGCGCAACCCGACTGCGATGCACTGGCAGCACGGGTTGTCGCTTGTATACGTCCGGACAGGGCTTCTCCGCATCGAGAAGCAATCCCTCGTAGTGAAAGCGCCGGAACTCGCCGATTCGTCGCGGTCTTGCACCGTCCCGGCCTGACACCCTCCGGCATTGGTGCGGTCTCGGGCTGCCGTACGAGAATGGACAACACTGTCCTCATTCCTGTCCTACTGCATGTCCCGTCGATTCAATGCAATTCGCCAATCCGACGAGGTTTGGCCAGCCATCGAAGCCGTGCTACTTCCCCTCGGGTTCGTCCGGACGGGGCATGTATTCCATCGTCGCTCGGACACGGACCTTGTGCCTCGGCTGGAAGCGATGGCGTTCCGCTTCGAATACAACTTTCGAACCTGCTGGATGCACGCTACCGTGAAGATGCCAGCCTTCATCGAGCTGCTGCATGGCGTCCGGGAGTTTGCATACCGGCCCGAGCTCGCGTGGCAGGTGCCGGACCATGCCAGCCATGTGGCGTGCATGGTGCGGATGTCCGAGATGGGGGCTCAAGGTTCGCCCTTGCACGAGGGCGTTTGCTGGCGGGAAGATGGTCGGCTGCAGCGGCGGCGGCGAACCCCCGGGGCAGTATTGGGTGAGGCGTTCGCCTCCATTGCCCGAGAATATGCGTTGCCGTTGTTCGATCGTCGCCTGACCGTGCAGGGGCTGGCCGGGGCCGCCGATTCTCCAGCGTATCCGAAGAGCGGCGTGGGCGGTGCGTGGTCGCTGGCCGCGCGGCTGGCCCTGCGCGACCTTGACGGCGCGGCGAGGGCCTTCCGGGCGCATCCCTATTCGCTCGGAGACGACTTCTCTCGCGTTGCGGCTGCGAAGGCTTGGCTGATGCGCCAAGGTGTTGAAGTGAGTGACGTAATGTGGTCCGCGGACGCTGCCGATGCCGCCTACCACTGGCAAGCCCAGGCATGGCTCAACGGTGAGGTGGTGCGCTAACCTGATGTCTTGGCTACTTCGCCGCTTAGACCGCCAGCGCCTTACCTCCCAGCTGTGAACTCGCCGTCTGCTCTCGGGCACGCAACCATGGGATCTGACTTCGTCATAGCAGGGCGTCAGTTGAGCTGAGGTTCGCTCTCGCTCGCGGCCGAACCTCGATTGGTGTCGCCGATGCCCAATCGCTTGACTGAACGTTCGGCCGCGTTCCCGAGCGCAGCAGTGTCCGCATTGCAGCAGCGAGCGGCCGGTGGATGGTCCGAAGCGACCGACCGCAACTGCTGCACAGCCGTCAGTGGGAACTCCTCAGTGAACGACAAGCTTGTGTATCTCGAACGCCTCAGCAGTCAGCGTAGCGAACTGCGTAGATTCCGGAGCCCGAAAGCAGCGCTTTAGAGGAGAACACCCCGATGCATCATTGGGGTGTGGGCCGACAGATCGGCCACATTCTTCTCTACCGCGTCGAGTGGCGGCATCAGGTTGTCGTGCGGTGCATTCACGGTGGTCGGGAACTGCGGCAGGGCGGGCAGACGCACACCTTGCCATCGCCACCAATGCAGGGGCCGCGCGACTCAGCCGCGCTTCAGCAGCCCGCTAGGGCAACGCGTCGCGCGTCGCGAAGATGCTTGCCATTTCCGCCGCGTTCCGGGTTCCCCAGGTGCACAGCGGGACGATCGCCTCGGCCAGGCTGCGACCGAGCGGGGTCAGCGTGTAGTCCACGCGCGGCGGCACCTCTTTGTAGTCGTTGCGCGCCAGCACCCGGTTGGCCTCCAGGTCCTTCAACTGCTGGATCAGCACCTTGTCGCTGACGCCCTGGGTCAGGCGCTTGAGTTCGCCGTAGCGCTTCGGGCCGTCGCGCAGGAAGAACAGGATCAGCGGCTTCCACTTGCCCGAGATGACGCGCAACGTCGCATTGAGCCCGCAGCCGGTGTCGCAGATGTCTTCAGAGGGCGTCGTCATTCTTTGGTACTTACCAAAAAGTGCATACTTGTCCTTAGGTTATCAGAACTCCATAGTTGTCCTCAGGCAAGCATTTCCCTCGCTTCCCTGCCATCGCAACTACGGATTCATGACATGACCAGACTGAATGGAAAGACCGCCGTGATCACCGGCGGCGCCACCGGCATCGGCCGCGCTGCGGCCAAGCGCTTCATCGACGAGGGCGCCTTCGTCTTCATCTTCGGCCGCCGGCAGGAAGCGCTGGCCGCCGCGGTGGCCGACCTGGGGCCCAACGCCCGCGCAGTGACGGGCTCGGTCTCCGACGAGGCCGACCTCGACCGGCTCTACGCGGCGGTGAAGGCCGAGCGCGGAACCCTCGACATCGTCTTCGCCAATGCCGGTGCGGGTAGCCCGCTGCCGCTCGGCCAGATCACCGCCGAGCACATCGACGACACCTTCGACACCAACGTGAAGGGCTCGATCTTCACGGTGCAGAAGGCGCTGCCGCTGATGGGCCCGGGCGGCTCGATCATCCTGACCGGATCGAGCGCCGGCACCACGGGCGCGCCGGCCTTCAGCGCCTACAGCGCGAGCAAGGCAGCGGTGCGCAACCTCGCGCGCACCTGGGCGGAGGACCTGAAGGGCACCGGCATCCGGGTCAACGTGCTGTCGCCCGGCGCGACGGCGACCGAACTCGCGAAGCAAGCGCTGGGCGAGGAGGGGCAGAAGGCCTACGGCGCGATGACCCCGCTCCAGCGCATGGCCGATCCGGCGGAGATCGCAGCGGCGGCGGCCTTTCTGGCGTCGCCGGACAGCAGCTTCATGACGGCCAGCGAGCTCGCCGTCGACGGCGGCCTGGCGCAACTCTGACGCGCTGCGCCTGGCCGAAGCGACGTCACGTGCGCTTGAACGTGCTCTCGATCGCCTGCACGGCCGCGCGCACGTGCGGCAGCTTGCGCAGATCGCGGTGGTAGGCGAGGTAGAAGGACTGGCTCGGACCGACGGTCTCGGCCTCGATGCGCACCAGGCCTTCATGGCGCGGATCCCGCTCCAGCATCGCCGCGATGCCGACGCCCTGTCGCACCGCTTCGTCGAGCGCTTCCATCGAACTGGATCGGAACGGAAAGCGCACCGCGCCGAGCGACCGCATCCACTGCTCGTGCGGCAGGCCTTTCCAGCGCGCATCGAGCCCGATGAAGTCCTGCGTCGCCGCGTCCTCGCGGACGAGCCGGCGCGTCGGCAGGCGGCGGCGCACATAGTCCGGCGCGGCATACAGCGCGAAGCGCAGCGTGGCCAGGTGCTTCTCCACCAGCACGTTCGAGGTCGAGCGCACGAGGCGCACGCCGATGTCCGCTTCGCGCTTGGCCAGGTCGGCCATGCGGTTCTCGCCCACCAGCTCGATGTGCACTGGCGGATCCGAGTGTCGGAACGGAAGCAGCGCCTGGGCGGCGGTTCGGGCCATGCCGTCCGGCACCGACACGCGCAGCGTGCTCGCCGAACGCTGGTCACGTTGCCGGGCATCCAGGCCGTGCGCCAGCTCTTCCGCCAGCCGCACCAATCGCAATGCAGCAGGTTCCAGCAAGGTGCCCGACTGCGCGCGGTGCACGAGCCTCTCGCCGAGCGCGGCCTCCAGCGCGTCGAGTCGTCGGCCTGTCGTCGAGGTCGACAAACCCAGGGACCGACCCGCGGCCAGCAGGCTGCCCTCGCGGTGTACGGCGAGCAGAACGCGCAGATCGTCCCAGGACAGGTTTTCCATGATCGGGCATCAGTTTACCGATGGTGCCCGTATTCAGAACACGAACCGCTTCGTACAGTGAGTCCATGGACATCCTCGTCATTGGCGCCGGACGCATCGGCAGCACCTTTGCCTCCCACCTGGCACTCGCCGGCCACCATGTCACCGTCGTCGCGCGCGGCGCGCGGCTCGAAACGCTGCGGCATGACGGTGCCATCGTCATGGTCGACGGCCGCCGCGCGCCGGTGCGCGTGGCCGACGCGCTCGATCCTGCCGTGCCTCATGACCTGGTCATCGTCACCGTGATGGAGTCGCAGGTCGACGTGCTGCTGCCATCTCTCGCGCTCAGCGCGGCCCGAACGGTGCTGCTGATGTTCAACACCTTCCGCGGCACGGCGCCGTATCGGGATGCGATCGGGTCGGCGCGCTTCGCGTTCGGATTCCCCACCATGACGGCCTTCCTGGTCGAGGGGCGCCTGCGGTGTCGCGTCGTGGGGGCTGGCCTGGTGACGACGGTGTCGAGTCCGGCCTGCGCCGAGGTGTTCCGCGCGGCCGGCCTGCCGGCCGCCGTGGAGGCCGACATGGATGGCTTCCTGCGCAGCCACGTGGCCTTCGTGGTGCCGCTGCTCGTCGCCGGGCTGTGGACCTGGAAGCGCGCTGACGGCCTGAGCTGGCACGAGGCGCGGCGGCTGGTGGGCGCCTGGGGCGAGGGCTTCGCGCTGGTGCGCGATCTCGGGCATCGGCTGGTGCCGCGCATCGTGGCCATGGTCTCGGCGATGCCGGCGCCCTTGCTGACGGCCCTGCTGTGGGCCTTCAGTCGCACCGCCGATGCTCGCAATGTCGGCGAGTTCGGGCCGGCTGAAACGCGCTGGCTGATCGATGCGATGGCAGGAGTGGCGCCGGGCCGCACGGCGCGGCTGCGCTCGGTGCGGCCCTGAGGGACGGCGTCCCCGTCTGGCTACGCACCGCGCCTGCATACCGGAGGTGCGCGACAAGCTGAACTCGACCTCGAAGCAGTTCGCATTGCCAGCGCCAACAGGGGCGCGGAACGCATGCCTCGGTTGGCAGGCAGGCGTGGTGTACGCCACGCTGCGCAACAGTTCGATGTCTCCAGGTCGACCATGTCGGCGCACTTCGCCGTCCTGAAAGAGGTCGACCTGGTGCATTCCGAGCTGCAGGGCGAGCTTGCATCGGTGCTGACCCACTTGCGTGAGACGGGCTTGACCTGAGCGTCGCTTGCACGCAGCGGAATTTCAGCGCACGGCGATTCCGGTCAGGGCGCAGAGGCGGACTTGTTCGTTCGACCGGTGCTGTCCTGCGTGCCGTGGCCCGCGTCGATGATGCGCGCCTTGAGGTCCGCCGCCAGATCGTGGTCGGCGTCCTGGTCGAGGATCACGTCGAGGATTTGCATCGCAATGCCGGCGCGGCGATCTTCGATGGCACGAGACGCGAGGTCGAGCATCTGCGTCATCCACACGCTCTCGTCGGCGGCAAGGCAGGGCGCCTCCGCGGCGGCGTCCGACAGCAACAGCTTGGCGGCCAGCCGCCGGCCGAGTTCCGCCGGCGACCGGTCGCGGAGGCTGCCTTCGATCCGGGTTGTGGGCGTGATCAGCACATACGTCAGTGTCAAGCTTGCGTCCCGGCGCATCAGGCGGGCGAACAGGATGTGCGCTGCAGGACTGCGGGTGCCGATCGCAGCCGCTATCGCGTCCGGCGATGCGGCGAGGGCGCCGTCAGCGCCTGCCTTGGCCTCGGCGTCGGACATGCGCTTCAGCCGTGAGTGCACGGCCAGGGCGTAGCCGAGGACGTCCAGTGAGTACCCGAGTTCACGATCATCGCCGTCGGCGCCCGGCTTCCCCCCCGACAGCGGCACGATCGCCAGCAGGCGCTCCGGCGCTGCGTACAGGGCGGGCAGCAGTGCCGCGGCGATGTCGTCATCGGCCTCCGCGTGCGCATCGGCCCGCAGTTGGTAGCCTTTGCGATAGACGGTATGGACCCGTACCGCGTGCGTCTTGCCGCGCCGCATCGCCTGCCGGATCTTGGTGATTGCTTGCGCGACCACTTCTGGCGACACCATCGCCCTGCGCCACACCGTGTCGAGGAGTTCGTCCAGGGTCACCACGCGATGACGATTGCGGTACAGATGCACGAGCACGTCGAACGGTCTTGGCTCGAGTGTCTGGCGCCGTCCGTCGACCCACAGTTCCCGGCGTTCCACGTCAAGCACGCACTGGGAGAATCGATACTCCCGACGCATCACGCCGTTGGGGGGCGCCATCGGCATCGGGTGTTCGCGCCGCGGATCGATGGGCACCGCTGACAGCTCCCGTCCGAGCCGGCGGAAGAGAGGCAGCGCGGCTGGCGCAGTTGCCAGCCGCGCAAGCAATGTCTCGGCT
Source organism: Rhizobacter sp. SG703 (assembly GCF_012275445.1). Classification (GTDB taxonomy): domain Bacteria; phylum Pseudomonadota; class Gammaproteobacteria; order Burkholderiales; family Burkholderiaceae_C; genus Rhizobacter. Next base: position 6,192 of record NZ_JAAZQK010000015.1, read on the forward strand.
TCAGGTTCCTGCCGGTGCCAGCGTGCGAGCAACGCTCTTGGGTAGAGCAGGTTCGCGGTGGTGGTCTCGTCCTGCAGGTGGGCCTGTGCGTCTGCGCGCTCGAGTTCAGCCTGTGCGGCGGCCAGGCGCCCACAGCGCACGAGAGCCTCGACGAGCCATGGCAGCAGGGGCGCCTCGCCGGCGCGATTGCCTTGTTCGCGGCATTCGGCAGCCGCGCGCAGGAAACAGTCGGCCGCCTCGTCGACGCGACCGGCTGCCGTGGCGGCATGCCCGTGGGCCTGCCACAGATAGCCGGCGTCCTGCATCCGGTCCGGCTGCGGCAGAAGCGACAGCAGCTCCGCCGCGGCATCCGGACGGCCTTGCAGACGATGGAGCAGGCAGTGAATGTTGACCACCGTGCTCAACAGGCCCACATCGACCTCGATCGCCAGCGCGGTGGCGGTGGCCTCCTCCGCACACTCGCGCGCCTCGTCAAGGCGGTCCGCGTACACCAGTTCGCCCGCAAGGTTGAGGCACACGCTCACCAGCGCGGTGTTGGCATTCAGCCTGCGGGCTGCGTTCGCAAGTTTTCTGTTCCAGCGGATGGACTGCTCGGCGTGGCCGGACAGCGAGGTCATGATCGCCCGCAGCCACAGCACGGTCAGCAATCCCCACTGGCTGCCGATGCGCGTGAAGATTGCCTGGGCCTCGTCAAGCCGTGCCTGAACGGAATGCAGCTCGCCGAGGCGGCATTCGACGGATGCCAGCAGCGTCAAGGCGTACCCCTGCCAGTGCGGCGGCATGCAGGCGCGGCCCAGCACGAGGCCGTGCTCCAGACTCTGCGCCGCCTCCCGCAATCGGCCTTTCACGTGGAGCAGCGTCCCGAGATGCTGTTGCCCCTGCGCTTCGAGGCACCGGTCCTGGCCGCGTCTCGCGGTCTCCAGCAACCGGGCCGCGGTGCGAAGCCCGTCATCGCTGCCGCAGACGGCCTGTGCACGCAGCAACTCCAGGTCGAGCCCGGGAAATTCCGGCTCCAGTTGCTGGAGCAGCGCTAGGGCCCGCAGCGCCGCAGGGTGTCGGCTCATCGCAGCGTAGTGCTTGGCACGCGCGAACAATTCGATCGACAGCGGCGAGCAGCCGCTCATCCCATGGGCTGAGGCTCGGCGCTTGCCATCGCCCAGCACCGTCTGCCGCAAGGCCGCGATGGCGGGCAGCACGAGCCCAGCCGGATCGGCAGCGTGGATCGCAATGACGCTCTTCTTGTCCTGGTTGTGGACGTTCAGCTCGAGCGCGAGTTCGCCGCCAGCGAGCCTCAGTGAGCCGACCACGGCACAGTGCGCGCCAGCGGCGCGCAACATCTGCAGCATGCGGACCTGCCCCTCGGGCCAGGACGTTTCCAGCGACAGTGCGTCCTGAACCTGGATGCGTCTGTCGATCGACAGGCCGTGCGCGATGCAGGCGACCAGGCCGTGTGTTGCCCAGTGCAGGCTCGGCCGCCCGGTGTGATTGCGCAGCGGGCCGATGATCACCGAGGGGACGCTCTCGCGCGGCAGCTCCACCGCAGCGGGCTGCGATGCCGGTGCCGAGGGGATGTCGAAGATGTAGCCGACCCGCGGGATCGAGCGGATGATCGGTTGCGGCCCGTCGTCGCCGATGGCCCGGCGGGCCGCGCGGATCGCCTGCCGAAGTGCGCCTTCGGATACCGCCCCCTCGGGACGCAGCGCAGCCGCCAGCTCTTCCTTCGTGACCACTCGGTGGCGGAAACGGGCCAGCCGCTCCAGCACGCGCCACGCCCGAGGCTCCACCTTGACCGCCTCCCCGTCGCGAAGCAGGCGCCCTCCGAGCAGGTCGAGCGACCCGCCGGGCAGCGTGATGACCACCTCGCTCATCGCGCCGGTGCGCGCCCATGAGGGCGTCGCGCTGCAATCGGTCGCAGGGGGGCAGGTCGGGACCCAGGAAGGAAGAGGCTGTGCATCGTCGGCGTCCGGTTTTGAGGCCTCCGCGGCACGGCGCGGCGTCGGTGCCGCCATCGTCGGGCCGCGGCGCGGACCTGCTTGCCGGCAGAAGCCGATGGCATGAATTGTTGCTTGTTGCACACGCAGGTCGTCGGCCTCGGCGGCTGCGTCAGTAACAGTTCTTTTCTGCGCCCGGTCCGTAACGGTTCGATCAGGAATGCGGGCCGACCTGTGTCGAGACTGCAGCGCCATGAACCATTCACACTTCACTTCGCGGCAGCGCGTCGACGCGCCCTTGCCCGAGTCGTTTCCCCTCGTGACCCGGATGCTGCAGGCAGAGCTTGCGGATGTGGTGCCAACCGCGACACGTTGCCTGTCGGCTGGCCTCGTGGCGCTGCTGGTGGGCTGCGGTGGAGGCAACGGAGGCGACACCACCTCGGCCACGTCTGCGCCGCCTGCCGCACCTGCGCCCGCGCCTGCGCCTGCACCTGCACCTGCACCTGCACCTGCACCTGCACCTGCACCTGCGCCTGCGCCTGCGCCTGCGCCTGCACCTGCGCCTGCGCCTGCGCCTGCACCTGCGCCTGCGCCTGCACCAGCGCCCGCGCCTGCACCTGCACCAGCGCCAGCGCCAGCGCCAGCACCAGCACCAGCGCCTGCACCAGCACCAGCGCCTGCACCCGCGGCCACCGTGCCGGCGGCAGTGGGAAGCGTGAAGGCGACCGACGCCGGTGCCCAGGTGACCGTCAGCTGGGCCGCCGTGTCCGGAGCCACCGCGTACCGGGTCTACCGGTCGACGACGCAGGGCCAGCGAGGCACGCTGATCGGCTCGACGTCCTCGACGAGCCTGGCCGACAGCACCGTCGTCAGCGGCACGACGTACTACTTCGTGGTGACGGCCTCGAACGCCACCGGGGAAGGTGCGGCCTCCGCCGCGGCGTCCGTGACCCACGGCACCGCCTGGACCAACGCAAAGTTCGGCGGCGGCGGCTACGTCACCGGTCTCGTCTTTCATCCCACGTCCGCGAACGTTCTCTATGCGCGGACCGACGTCGGCGGCGCCTACCGCTGGAACCAGGCCACGATGGCGTGGGTGCCGATCACCGACGGCTTCAGTGGCGCCGAGGGCTTCCACCACGGCGTCGAAAGCATGGCGCTGGATCCGAACAACGATCAGCTCGTCTACATGGTCACCGGCATGTACAACTCGGCGGATGCCACCGCCCGGCTGTACCGCTCCAGCGATCGCGGCGACCATTGGGCCCACGTCGACCTGCCGTTCTCCGCCGGCGGCAACAACACCGGCCGGGCCATCGGCGAACGCCTGACGGTCGACCCCAACAAGCCCTCGACGCTGTTCTTCGGCTCGCGCACGGCCGGCCTTTGGAAGAGCACGGACTCCGGCACCACCTGGGCCCAGGTCACCGGCCTGTCGACGACCAAGATGACGGCCGACCAGATCAGCACCGCCGGCGGTCACGCGATGGGCGTCGAGGGGATCGCCTACGACACCGGGACCAAGGGCACGGGCACGGCGACCCAGGCCGTGTATGCCGCCATCGCGCCGGACTACGTCAGCGTCGCAGGCCTGAGCTCGAACCTGTACAAGTCCACCAACGGCGGAACCTCGTGGACCGCGGTCCCGACGCCGGTATCGGGCTACCACATCCCGCACATCGTGCGCGCCGCCGATGGCGTGTTCTATGTGGCCTTCACCAAGGGCACGGGGCCGGGTGACGGCGGACCCGCTCGCCTGTACAAGTTCGACGGCAGCACCTGGACCCTGCTCGCCGGCAACAGCTCGGCCGGCTACGGCGGTGTGTCGGTCTTCGGCGCCGGCTCGACCACGCGCATTGCGCTGGGCGTGAGCGGCACCTGGGGCAACTACAGCGGCATGCAGATCGTGCAGCTGTCGGACGACGGCGGCAAGACCTGGCGCGAGATCGAAGCGGGGATGCCCGGGCAGACCGCTTCAGGCTGGGTCGACGATGTCGAGATCGACCCGTCCAACCGCGACCACGTCCTGCACGTCCACGGCGGCGGCATCGTGGAGACCCGCAACGCTTCCTCTGCCACGCCGAGCTGGGCCGCCGCGGTGGACGGCCTGGAGGAGACCTGTGCCCTGGCGCTGGCCACGCCGCCGGCCGGAGCGCCCTACCTGGTGACCTACAGCTCGGGCGACGTCGGCACCTGGGTCTACACGGACCTGACGAAGAAGCCGACGCAGGGCCCGTACAACACGTGGAGCAACGGCAACTCCTCCGACGTGGCGTGGTCCGATCCGCTCTACATCGCCGGCGTCGGCGTGTTGAACGGAAGCAGCAGCGGAGGAACCGGCTTCTGGTCGGGCGACGGTGGCAAGACCTGGGCGACCTTTGCCTCATTCGCTGCCGGCGGCGTGGCCAACACGAGCGAAGCGTCGAACATCGCTGTCACCGCGCGCAACAAGGCCGTGTGGGCGCCGGCCGATTCGGTGCCCTCGTACACCACCGACAACGGCGCAAGCTGGACGGCCACCAACCTGCCGGCGCTGACCGTCATCGGCGGATTCCCTCGCAGCTACCGCCTGGCGGCGGACCGCAGGAACCCGAACAAGGTCTATGCCTACGACTCGGGCGGTGCGTGGTGGGGCACGCCGGGCAAGGTCTACGTCTCGACCGATGGCGGCCGCAACTTCACGCTGAGCCCGGGCTCGGTGTCGGCCAACCTGCGCGCCAATCCCTTCGGGACGACGTCGATGGCGGTCAACCCCAACGCCGAGGGCGACCTCTGGCTGGCTGACGGCAACGCCGTGTATCACTCGGTGGATTCGGGCGCGAACTGGACGAAGCTCAGCACCTTCGCGTCGGTCTGGGGCAGTCGTGACCCCGGTCAGTGGCCCGAGGTGCAGGGCGCCAGCGTGCTGGCATTGGGCAAGGCCAGGGCGGGCGCCGCGTACTCGGCCGCGGTCTACGTGGTGGGTGCGATGAACGGCGCGTGGGGCGTGTACCGCTCCGACGACGCCGGCGCCAGCTGGCAGCGCTTCAACGACGATGCGCACCAGTTCGGCGGCATCAACCTGATGGCGGCCGATCAGAATCTCTACGGGCGGGTCTACACCGCCGGCGGCTGCCGAGGCTTGTTCTACAGCAACTGAACGCATGCGGGCGATGACGGAGGTGCCGCAGTCACGTGCACATGCGCATCCCGCCGCATTGCTGGACATGGCGGGGTCGCGTTGCTGGCGATCGAAAAGCAATTGTCAATGTTGCGGATGCTTCCGAAAAGCAAGGCCGAGAAACTCTGACCTGGCCTGCAGTGCAACGAGGGGCTTCCTTGTCGGGGGGACGCGACTTGAAAAGTACCAGCATGGAGCCGCTGTTGACGGGTGCGAGATTCGATCGCGCCTTGCGAGGGACCGACAAGGTCCGGGCTGCGTTGGCCGGCAAGCGGATCCGGCCCGCTGCGCAGGGGGCAACCCCGGACCAGGCGCGCGGAGCACTGTTCGCCGCCGTCGCCGAAGGCCGCCCCATCCTGTCGACGACCACCCGGGTCCCTGTCGCACGCGAGTCCGAGCTCGGGGTGAAGTCGGCCCTGCTGGATGGCCTGTCCCGGGCCTTCAGACCGCGCGAGACCGCCAGTGCCCAGGTGGGGCGGAACGGCAGGCGCGACACCCTGGCCGTTCGCGAACTCCTGCGCCGCTGGGCGAGCGGGCGGCATGTCGTCAGCATCACCGACTTGCATGTCCGCGGCACGAGGCTCGAGCGCGACATCGACACCGCCGAACTTTCACGATTCAACCTGTTGCCGCTCGGCACGGACGGCATGCGGCGCCAGGAGATGATGACGCTGGTGGTCAGCTCGCGCGGCAACGTCACCGACTCGCATTCCGACGACCCCGACGGAAGCAATCATTGCTTTGTCGGCCGCAAGCTCTGGCTGGCCTGGGACACCTTCGAAGGCCGAAGGGCGGGCCTGCAAGATTGCTCGCGCGACGAGATCGACCAGAATGCCCGCTTCGACCTGGCCGCATTCGCCTCGTTGAAGAGCGCCAGCTGGTGGACGGTGTCGCCCGGAGAGACGCTGTTCCTGCCCGGCCGGCTCTCGCATCGGGTCGTGACCCTGGAGTCCTACCTTGGCATCGGCAGCTTCTATTGCACACCGGCTTCGGGCCTTGAAAACCTGAGTCGCTGGTACCACCACGGGGCCTTGTGGTCGCTGGACGATCCTGACGGCGAGAACCGCGACCTGGTCGACGACATCGCGATGGCATTGACGCGCAAATTGCGGGTCGTGCGACGGCAGACCCGGCGGAGCCAGGAGCGTTGGGGCCTGGACTGCTGCGCTCTCGGGCTGTCGCAGTGGCAGCGACGGTGGTCCCCGGCGCGGCGCAGCAAGCTCCTCGCAAGCCATCCCCATTTCGCTGAACTGGTCGAGGAGATGCAATCCGTCGCCGAAGCCCGTGACACGGGACTCGCGTCAGAGCGGACAGCCGGCACAGCCTGGGCCGGACGCAGTCGCTGAGATCGGGGCATGGCGGCGCTGCGCGCCGGGCCCGCCGTCAATCCAGCGGCAACGCGATGCCTCGCTGCGCAAAGACTTCCTTCGCGGCCGCCAGTCCGTTGAGTGCCGCCGGAAAGCCGGCATAGACCGACATCTGCATCAGCACTTCCACCAGCTCCTGCGGCGTGCAGCCCACATGCAGCGCAGCGTGCAGATGCACGCGCAGCTGCGGGCCGGCGGTGCCCATCGCGCAGAGCGCCGCCACCGTTGCGATCTCGCGCTCGCGCAGGCCGAGGCCGGGGCGCGAGTAGATGTCGCCGAACGGAAACTCCAGCACATACGTGGCGAAGTCCGGGAACGATTGAGCGAGCCCGTCGACCACCGCCATTCCCGCTTCGCCGTCGACGGCGCCGAGTTGCGCCACCCCGCGCAGGTACCGATCAGATTTCGCTTGCATGCCGTTTCCCCGGTTGATGTGAAGGCCTCACTGTAGGAACGCAGTCGCTCATCGTGAAAGACTTGTTTGGTGATACCTTTTCGGTATGAAGAGACGTCTTGATTCGCGCTCGATCGAGCAATTCGTTGCCGTGGCGACCTCGCTCAGCTTCCGGCAGGCTGCCGAGTCGCTGCACATCTCGCAGCCGCCCCTGAGCCGCGCCATCCGCGAGATGGAAGAGCGGCTGGGCGCGCGTCTGTTCGTTCGCGACACCCGCGGCGTTGCACTCACGGAAGCCGGCAAGCGCCTGCTGCCGCTGGCCAGCCGCATGCTTCGGCTGATGGACGAAGCCGAGGCCGCCGTGGCCCAGGCCGATGAACCCTCGCAGCTTCGTGTCGGATTCACGTCGGCCGTCGAGCCCGGCTGGTTCACGGCACTGGCGTCGCGCCTGGGCGCGGCCCGACCGGGGCTCTCGGTGGCGAGCGTTTCCGACAGTTCGCCCCGGCTGGTGCGCGCGCTTCGCAACCACCGGCTGGACGCCGCCTTCATTGCCTTGCCCACCGAAGCGCAGGGCTTGCACGTGACCCCGCTGGAGCGCCAGCGCATGGTGCTCGGCATCGCCGCATCGCATCCGCTGGCCCGCAGGCGCACGATCGGCCTGGTGGAACTCGGTCGCGAGCCGGTCTTCCTGTTCGAGCGCGCGCGGCAACCGGCGTTCTTCGATCACTGCCAGCGCGTGTTCGCGCGCCACGGCTACACGCCGAACGTCGTGAAAGAGCCCACCGACCACCACGTGCTGTTGTCGGGCGTCGCGAGCGGTCGTGCGATGGCGCTGCTGCCCGAATCGTTCATGTCGCTGAAGAGGGCCGGCGTGCGCTATCGGGCATTGAAGGAAGGGGACGAACTGGGCGTGGGCATCGGGCTCGCGGTGCCTGCCGCGTCGTCGGTGTTTCGTGCGCCGCTGCTTGCGTGCGCCGAGGCGGCGAAGGACCACTGACGGCTTTTGCGCCAATTGCCTCAGTCGACGTCGAAATCCGTGGCCCGGCTGACGGACTCCCAGTCCTTCATGTCTTTCAGCAATGCCTCGGCATGCGCGCGCACGGCCTCGACAGCGTCGCCGCCGAGTTGCAGCCGCAAGGGCGTTCGCTCGGCGGCCAGCGCCTGCTCGATCGCCGCGGCCGCCTTGCGCGGATCGCCTGCCTGCGTGTTGTGCATGGTGCGGGCGAATTCGCGCGTGGCGCCGACCACCGACTGGTACGCCTCCATCGCCGGCAGGTGGCGCATGCCCGAGCCCGCGAGCTGCGTGCGGAATTGCCCGGGTTCGACGATCAGCACCTTCACGCCGAACGGGGCCATCTCCTGCGCCAGCGCTTCGCTCGCGCCTTCGAGTGCGAACTTCGATGCCGAGTAGGCACTGAAACCGGCGAACGACAACTGGCCGCCGAGGCTCGAGATGTTGACGATCGCACCCGACCGTTGCCGGCGCAGCACCGGCAGCGCGGCGCGCATGACCGCCATCGCGCCGAAGAAGTTGGTGTCCATCAGCGCGCGAAGTTCGGCGTCCGACGTTTCCTCGAGTGCGCCGACGGCGCCGTAGCCCGCGTTGTTGACCAGCACGTCGATGCGCTCGAACCGTTTCACCGCGGCCTCGATCGCGGCCTCGGCGGCCCCGGGCACGTCGACGTCGAGCGCGACGGCCAGCACGCGGTCGGGCGCCTTGGCGACGAGGTCGGCCAGGCTGTCGGTCCGGCGCGCGGTGGCCACGACCCGATGACCGCTTGCCAGCGCGTGCTCGGCGAAAGCGCGGCCGAAGCCGGAGGAGGTGCCGGTGATGAACCATGTCTGGGGGTGGTGCGTCATGTCGATGCCTTTCGATGCTGGGGGTTGATGCGGCCCTGTGGCGCATGCAGCAACTGTCGTCGCACGGCATTGACCGATCAAGGCGAACAGATCGAATGGGTTGTTCGATATGCTGCATGAATGGATCGAACGCTTCTCGCCCATCTGCCCATCGTCCTGGCGGTCCACCGCCGAGGCGGATTCGCCGCGGCGGCCAACGAGCTGGGCATGAGCACGTCGGCCGTCAGCCACGCGGTGAAGAGCGTCGAAGAGCGGCTCGGGCAGCCGGTGTTCGCACGCACGACGCGCAGCGTGCGCCTCACCGAGGCCGGGACCGCGTTGGTCGACGTGCTCGGGCCCGCGCTCGCTGAAATTTCGACGGCCGTCGATGGCATCGGTGCGGCGCGCGGCACGGTCGGCGGGACGTTGCGGATCAATGCGCCGCGCACCGCGCTGCCGATCGCCGTCACGCCGCTGCTTCAGGAGATGGGCCGCCGCCATCCCGGACTGACGGTCGAGATCACGTGCGACGAAGGCCTCGCCGACATCGTCGCCGGGGGATACGACGCCGGCATCCGGCTCGGCCACACCGTCGCGCAGGACATGGTCGCGGTCCGCCTGACGCCGCCCTTCAAGGCCATCATGGTGGCGTCGCCCGGCTATCTTTCAGCACGCGGCGAGCCCGGCGCGTTGGAAGACCTGGCCGACCACAACTGCATCGGCTATCGCTTCGTGACCTCGGGTGCCGTCTACGACTGGGACCTGCGCGGCCGTGGGGGCGACGTGGCCGTCTCGGTGAATGGGACGGTGCGCGTCACCGACGCGCTCTGCGCGAAGGAACTCGCGCTGGCGGATGTCGGAATCGCGTACCTCTTTGAACCCCTGGTCCGTGCCGAACTGCAGGCGGGGTCGCTGCGGCAGCTTCTGCCGCGAACGGCCATCGAAGAGCCCGGCCTGTTCCTGTACTTCCCGCGCCGCGCGGCGCAGGCCCCCAAGCTGCGCGCCTTCATCGATCTGGCGCGTGAGCTGCTGGCATCGCGACGATAGTCCCTCGCCTTTTGCACCGGCTGAACGGCGACTGTCGTCCGGCTGCGAACCGCTGCGCCGATCGTCTCCCGACGGCGACCTCCCAGGGTTTTCACGATGGACCGTGCGCACATCGGCGGGGCCTCCCGGATGTGCCTTTCCGCCATTGAGTCCCCGGGCAGGCCCGCCAAGACTGGAGCGACAAGAAACAGGAGACACCCATGAGACAGCCCCGGTCCGGCCATCGACTTCTGCCGCTGTTCGTCCTGTCGCTGCTGCTGGCGGGATGCGGCGGTGGCGACAGCGGCGGTGGTGGCGACGCGCCGCCCCCGCCACCGACGTCCACCCCGCTCGCCTGCGCGCAGCTCGAAGGCACCGCCATTCCCGCCAGCGCGATCGGCCTGCCGACCGCCGGCGCCAACGTCGTCTCGGCCACCGTCGTCGCTCCCAGCGGCACCGCGCCGAAGGCGATTCCCGAGCATTGCCTCGTCGTCGCGAAGATCTCGCCGGTCGACCCCACCGCGCCGGACATCCGCTTCAACCTCGCGCTGCCCACCACCTGGAACCACAAGGCGGTGATGTTCGGCGGCGGCGGCTTCGACGGCAGCATCCCCGCGGTGACCGGCAATGTGCCGGTCGGCCCGACCGACCAGCCCAACCCGCTGGGCCGCGGCTATGCCACCTTTGCCAGCGACTCCGGGCACCAGGCCAATGCCTTCGGCTCGCAGGACGGCTCGTTCGCGCTCAACGACGAAGCGGCGGACAACTTCGGCGGCGACGCGATCAAGAAGACGCGCGACGCCGCCGCCTTCCTGATCAAGGCGCGCTATGCGGTCGCGTCGATCAGCAAGGCCTACTTCGCCGGCGGGTCCACCGGCGGACGCGAGGCGCTGGCCGCCATCACCCGCTGGCCCGCCGACTGGGACGGCGCGATCTCGCTGTACCCGGCGTGGAACGACGCCGCCGCGCTGCTGCACGGCCAGCGCGTCAGCCGCGCACTCTCCAGGCCCGGCGCGTATCCGAACCCCGCGAAGCGCGCGCTGGTCTACGCCGCGGCGATGCAGGCCTGCGACGGCCTCGACGGCGTGGTCGACGGCCTCATCAGCAACCAGCAGCGCTGCAACGCGGTGTTCGATCCGGCAACCGCCAGCGTGAACGGCAACCCGCTGCGCTGCCCCGATGGCGCAGAGGCCGGCGACAGCTGCCTGTCCGACGCGCAGATCAGCGCACTGAAGGTGATGAACACCGATTCGCACTTCAACTTCGCGCTGGCCAGCGGCGAGACGCACTACCCCGGCTCCAACGTCTGGGGCGCCGACCTCGGCATCGCCACCAACCCGTCGCCGCTGCAGCCGACGGTCACCTTCCTGGCGCTCGGCACCGCGGCGCCGGCCACGCCGATGCCGCGCAACTCGCCGTACATCGGCACCTTGCTCGACCAGTGGATCAAGTACTCGGTGACACGCGACGCCGGCTACGACTCGTTGTCGTTCGACCCGGAGAACCCCGGCCCGTGGGCCGGCCGCGTCAGCCAGCTGAGCACGCTGCTCGACACCCGCGTCGACCTCGATGCGTTCGCGGCCAAGGGCGGCAAGCTGCTGCTGGCGCATGGCGTGGCCGACATCCTGGTCAGCACCCGCGCCACCGAGGAGTACTACCAGCGCCTGCAGGCCCGCATGGGCCCGTCGGCGGTCGACACCTTCGTGCGCTACTACGAGATCCCCGGGCTCGGCCATGCGGTCAGCACGGCCTTCAATGCCGCGTGGGATTCATTGACCGCGCTCGAGCACTGGGCCGAGGACGGCACCGCTCCGAGCGCCCCGGTGGTGGCCGACACCGCCGGCGTGCCCGGCCGCACCCGGCCGCTGTGCGACTACCCTGCGTGGCCGCGCTACAACGGCACCGGAGACGTCAACATGGCCGCCTCGTTCACCTGCGCCAACCGCGAAGCCGCATCGCCGACGCAGCGCAGCACATCGCTCGGCGACGTGATCGGCACCGACCATTCGGCCACCAGCGGCACCTACGCGTGGAAGGGCATTCCGTATGCGAAGCCGCCGGTCGGCGAACTGCGCTGGAAGGCGCCGGCCGATCTCGACGCCTGGACCTCGCCGAAGGCCACGCAGCAGTTCGGCAACGCCTGCGCGTCGTTCGGCCGCCTCTACGGCCCGGGCTCGAACAACAGGTACGACGCGACCATCGGCACCACCCTCGGCCAGCCGGTCGGGTCCGAAGACTGCCTCTACCTGAACATCTGGCGCCCGACCTCCGGTGCGACGAACCTGCCGGTGATCGTGTTCGTGCACGGCGGCAGCAACGTCACCGGCTACACCGCCGACCCGGTCTACGACGGCGCGGCGCTGGCCCGCACCGCCAACGCGGTGGTCGTCACGGTGAACTACCGCCTCGGCCTGTTCGGCTTCATCAACCTGGCGCAACTGAAGACCGGCGACGCGCTCGACGACTCCGGCAACTTCGCGCTGCTCGACATCGTGCAGGCGCTGAAGTTCGTCAACCGCAACGTCGCGGCCTTCGGCGGCAACCCGGGCAACGTCACGCTGATGGGCCAGTCGGCGGGCGCGGTCAACGTCTATGCGCTGATGACCTCGCCGCTCGTCGTGCAGGCGAATCCGGCGCTGGTGCACCGCGTGCTGCCGATCAGCGGCGGCATCTCGCGGGCCAGCGAGCTGCCGGCCGGCAGCGTCGCGACGCTGGCGTCGCCGACGGACTTCCGCAACCAGGCCGAATTCCTGGTCGCGAACCTGGTGCTGGCCGACGGCCTCGCCGCCGACCTCACGGCGGCCTACGGCTACGTCGCGTCGCGCACGCCGGAGCAGGTCGCGACCTACCTGCGGGGCAAGAGCGCCGCCGCCATCATCGACACGGTGACCGGCAAGCTCGCACCGGTGGGCGCCTCGGGCTCCGGGCCGATCGCCGACGGCAACGTGCTGCCGGCCAGCCCGATCGCGGCGATCCAGGCCGGCCAGTACCTGAAGGTGCCGGTGCTCGCCGGCAACACGCGCGACGAAGGCAAGCTGTTCCCGACGCTGCTGCCGCTGGCCGGCGGCACCGGAAGCGGGCGCCTGCTCGACGACGCCACCGTGTTCTCGATCGCGTTCAACTACCAGCCGAACGGCCCGGCGACGACGACGCTTGCGCAATGGATCCCGCCGTCGTACCTGCCGGTGGATGCGCCGGTCACCGGCTTCACCGCGCGCGCCGACCAGTTGAACAGGATCTTCTTCCTGAACAGCCGCGACAACGTGCTGGCCGCGCTGCAGTCGCAGCAGAACCCGATCTGGTACTACCGCTTCGACTGGGACGAGATGCCGGCCCCGTTCAACGAGATCTACGGTGCCGCGCATGCGTTCGACCTGCCGTTCGCGTTCGGCAACTTCGGGCCGTCGCTGTATGCCAACTTCACGAACACCACCGCCAACGCGCCGGGCCGGCTGGCGCTGTCGGACGCGATGATGCGCAGCATCGGCGCTTTCGCGCGCAACGGCGATCCGAACAACACCGCGCTGGGCATGGCCTGGCCGCAGTGGCCGGCGACGCTGGTGTTCGACGCCTCGCCGGCCGCGAAGCAGATCAGCGTGCAATGACGGGCGGGGGCGCCCTCAGGCCGAGGGCGCGCTCAGGTGCCACAGCCGCAGCGCGATGTGGATCTCCAGTGCGCGCGAGGCCTGGCCCCAGTGCCCGAGCAGCGTCTCGATGGTGGCCAGGCGCTGCCGCACCGTGTTGACGTGGATGCCCAGCCGCTGCGCGGTGGTCTTCGCGTTCTGGTTGTGGTCGAAGTAGCACAGCAGGGTCGGCGCCAGTTCGGCGTTGCGCTTGCGGTCCAGCGAGATCAGCGGGCCGATGGTGGCCTGCAGGAAGCTGTCGAGGCTGGACTGGTCGTGGGTCTCGAACAGTGTCGAGTACAGCGCCAGTTCGTTCTGGTTGACGATCTGGCCCTGCACGCCGATGCGCCGCAGCACCGGCAGCGCGCGGCCCAGCGTCGCGTACAGCGCCGGGATCTCGGCCGGCCCGCCGATCGGGCGCGACAGCACGCCGCGGTGCGCGGCGCGAAGCTCGCCGCGCGCCCACGCCGAGACGGCTTGCCGCGCGTCGAGCGCGCCGGTGGCGCCGCACAGGATCACCAGCGTGCCGTCGAGGTCGTCGACCAGCGCATTGGCCAGCGGCCGCGTCGTCCTGAAGCGCCGCGCGGCATACGCGGCGCTCGGGCCGTCCACCTCCACCAGCATCAGCGCCAGCGGGCGCGACAGGTCCACGCCGTGGTGGTCGGCGCGGCCCATCAGCTCGCTCAGCTCGCCCTGGCGCGGCCACACCAGCGAGCGCAGCAGGTCCGACGCGTCATGGCTCTTCGACGCCTCGAGGCGCTGGCGCGACAACAGCACCACGCCGATCACGCTGGCGCTGCGCTCGAAGGTGCGGATTGCGATCTCTTCCAGCGTACCGCCGTGGAACAGCAGCGCAGCGCCGAGGAGGTCGTCGCCGCCGATCACCGGCATCACGCGGCAGGATTCGTCGTCCTGCTGCCAGGCCAGCACCGAGCGCCCGGTCTCGCGGCTCTGGCGCAGCGCGCGCGCCACCTCGGCGCTGCGCGGGCCGTGCGGCGCGTGGCCTGAAGCGCCGGGGCCCGCATACCCCGGCGCCGCGGCCGCGCTGACCGCCTGCGAGGCCTCGTCCAGCACCAGCACGCTGCCGCCCAGCAGGCGCGCGACCGATTCGCACAGCGTCGACAGCGACGCGCCGCGCGCCAGCAGCGAGGTCAGCTGCTCGTGCGCGTCGGTCGCGGCCTGGATGCTGCGCACATGCCGCTCCAGCTCGGCGCGGGCCTGGTCCGCATCGCGCAGCGCCGCGTTGGCGCGCTCGAAATCGCGGGCATTCTTCAGCGCCACCGCGCCGTGCGTGGCCAGCGTGCACAGGATCGCGATGCTCTGCGCGGTGTGCAGCCGGTGGTAGCGGTCGGCGACGAACAACAGCCCGGTCACCTCGCCGTCCCAGACCAGCGGCACGCCCACCAGCGCGGCGATGCCTTCGTCCTGGAACGCGGCGTCGAGTGCGGCGTCGTGCTCGAAGCGCGCATCGTGCAGGTAGTCGGGCGTCATGAAGGGCAGGCGCGTCGACATCACGACGCTGGCCACGCCGCGGTCGTGCCGCGCCACCATGCCGGAGGTGGCCTGCTGCATCGCGCCGTCGGCGGCCAGCACGTGGAACTCGCCGCGGTCGGTGTCGTAGATCGACAGCCACGCGATGTCGGAGCCCAGCAGGTTGCGCGCCCGTTGCACCAGCGCGGCCAGCAGGCTCTGCAGGTCGAGCCGGCTCGACAGGGCCTGCGCCGAGTCGATCACCGCCAGCATGCCGCGCTCGCGCTGCTGCTGCAGTTCGAGCCGGTTGCGGATCGCCATTGCCATGCGCACCGTCTCGGCCAGCATGGACTTGGCCGCGATGTCGTCCGGCAGCGCCTCGACCTCGGCCAGGCGGCGTGCGAAATCGTCGGCCGGCGCGCCCTGGTGGAGCAGGTGGATCAGCTCCGCGACCCGCTGGCCGGCGCCGTCAACGAAGGGCGGGGCAACGCTCCTCATGGCTTGTCTCCTGGGTACTGCATGTGCGCGGTGGTCGGCGTCTGTGTGCCCACAGGCTACCAGAGGGGCGTGCGCCGAAGCGGGGCGGCCGGGGGCCGCGAAAGACACTGAATCCGGCCGCCGGGTGTGCGCGCCGCACATAGGCCGCGGGCCGCATCGCCGGGAGACTGCCGCCATTCACGCACGGAGCGCACAGAGCGCACAGAGGACCTGCATGCCCCTTCTCGATTCGCTTCGACCCGCGCCGAACCTGCGCGTCCTGGTGACGGCCGGCGCCAACGGCATCGGTGCCGCCATCGCGCGGGCCTTCCACGAGGCGGGGGCGCGGGTGCATGTCTGCGACATCGACCGCAGCGCGCTGGACCGCCTGTCGACCGAGCTGCCGGGCGTCACCGGCAGCATGGCCGATGCGTCGGTGCCGGCCGACGTGGACCTGGTGTTCGACGACGTGCGGGGCGCGTTCGGCGGGCTCGACGTGCTGGTCAACAACGCCGGCATCGCCGGCCCGACCGGACCGGTCGAAGACATCGACGGCGCCGGCTGGGAGCGAACCCTGGCGGTCAACCTGAACAGCCAGTACTACTTCGCGCGGCGCGCGGTGCCGATGCTGAAGCGTTCGTCGGCCGGGCCGTGCCTGATCTCGATGGGCTCGGTGGCGGGCCGACTGGGCTACCCCTACCGCACGCCGTATGCCGCGAGCAAATGGGCCATCGTCGGCCTGACCAAGTCGCTGGCGATCGAGCTCGGCCCGCACGACATCCGCGTCAACGCGATCCTGCCCGGCACCGTCGAGGGCGAGCGCATGAGCGGCGTGATCGCGGCGCGGGCGGCCGCGGTCGGCATCGGCGTCGACGAGATGCGCCAGCAGTACCTGAACAAGATCTCGCTGCGCCGCATGGTGAGCGCCGACGACGTCGCCGCGCTCGCACTGTTCCTGTGTTCGCCGGCCGCCCGCAACCTGACCGGTCAGGCCATCAGCATCGACGGCAACGTCGAGTACCTCTAGACCCCGAATTCCCGTCGACAAAAGAACCCAAGGAGACAAGAGATGACCGTTGTTCGATTCGCTATTCCGATGTTCGCGCTGCTGGCCGGCGCCGCGCAGGCCGCCCCGGTCAAGATCGGCGTGCTGGAGACGCTGTCCGGCCCGCAGGCCTCCACCGGCCAGGCCTACCGCGCCGCGGTGCGCTACGCGGTCGACAAGCTGAATGCGGCCGGCGGCTGGAACGGCCAGCCGGTGCAGCTGCTGGAGTACGACAACCAGGGCGGCCCGGCCGGCGCGTCCGACAAGCTGAAGGCCGCGGCCGCCGACGGCGTGCAGATCGTCGTGCAGGGCGGCTCGTCGGCGATCGGCGGCCAGATCACCGAAGACGTGCGCAAGCACAACCTGCGCAACCCGGGCAAGGAGATCGTCTACATCAACGTCGGCGCCGAGGCGCTGGAGCTGACCGGCGAGAAGTGCAACTTCCACCACTTCCGCTTCGCCGGCAACGCGCAGGTGCGCACCAAGGCGCTGGTGCAGGCGATGAAGCAGGGGCAGGCGCTGGGCACCAAGGTCTATGCGATCAACCAGAACTACTCGTGGGGCCAGGACATGGAGCGCGCCATCGTCGACAACGCTGGTGCCGGCGGGTACCAGGTCGTCGAGAAGACGCTGCACGACGTCAACAAGATCCAGGACTTCGCGCCCTACGTCGCGAAGATCGGCGCGTCGGGCGCCGACACGGTGATCACCGGCAACTGGTCGAACGACCTGCTGCTGATGATGAAGGCGTCGAAGGCGGCCGGGCTCAAGGTGCGCTTCGGCACGGTGTACCTCGACCAGGTGGGCAACATCGCGAATGCCGGCGAGCAGGCGGTCGGCCACTTCGTCGTGCAGGCCTTCAACGCCGAGGCCGCCGGCGCGGACGGCGACCGCTTCATGGCCGACTACAAGGCGAAGAGCGGCCACTGGCCGGTCGCGACCGAGCCGCAGACGGTGTTCGGGCTGGAGATGGTGGCCGACGCGCTGAAGCGCACGAAGCCGGTGAACGACGCGCTCGACGTCAACGCGCTCGCTCGCGCGCTCGAGACCACGCGGCTGAAGACGCCGATGGGCGAGGCCAGCATGCGCGCCGCCGACCACCAGGTGCTGCTGCCGCTGGTGGTGTCGGTGGTGGCGAAGGACGCGAAGTACAAGGCCGACGACACGGAGCTGGGCTTCAAGCCGGTGAAGGTCTTCACTGCCGAGCAGGCCGCGGTGCCGGCGCAGGCCGCCTGCAAGATGCAGCGCCCCGGCTGAGGCGATGGGATCCGCGGTGGACACCCTCGTCTTTTCATTGTTGAACGGCACGGTCTACGGCCTGCTGCTGTTCATGGTCTCGGCCGGGCTGACGCTGGTGTTCGGGATGATGGGCGTGCTGAACTTCGCCCACGCCTCGTTCTACATGCTCGGCGCGTATTTCGCGTACACGCTGCAGGGCCTCGTCGGCTTCGGCCCGGCGGTGGTGGCGGCCACGCTGTTGTCGGGCGCGGTCGGCTTGGTGGTCGAGCGCTGTTTCCTGCGGCGCGTGCACCACCACGGCCATGCGCACGAACTGCTGCTGACCTTCGGGCTGTCGTTCATCA
The DNA here is from genome assembly GCF_012275445.1 of Rhizobacter sp. SG703. Taxonomy (GTDB): domain Bacteria; phylum Pseudomonadota; class Gammaproteobacteria; order Burkholderiales; family Burkholderiaceae_C; genus Rhizobacter. The sequence goes on from NZ_JAAZQK010000015.1 coordinate 24,107, forward strand.
TCGCCGAGGCGATCAAGCTGTTCTTCGGCAACCACCCGGTGGACTACCGCATTCCGCCGGCGCTCGACGTCGCCGCGTTCACGCTCGGCCGCCAGCAGTACCCGGCCTACCGCGTGCTGATGGCGGCGGTGGCGCTGGCGATGTTCGGCGTCCTGTGGCTGCTGCTGACGCGCACGCGCATCGGCATCGTCGTGCGGGCGGCGATCCACAAGCCGCGCATGGCGCAGGCGTTGGGCCACAACGTGCAGCTGGTGTTCATGGGCGTGTTCGGTGTCGGCGCGGCGCTGGCCGGGCTGGCCGGTGCGATCGCCGGCGCCTTCTACACCACCAACCCGAACATGGCGCTCGAAGTGGGCGTGATGGCCTTCGTCGTCGTGGTCGTCGGCGGGCTCGGCTCGCTCGGCGGCGCGATGCTGGCATCGCTGCTGATCGGCATCGTCACCTCGCTGGCGGTCGGCGTGGACCGCAGCCTCGCCGACCTGCTGGCCGTCGTCGGCGCCGGCGCGTGGGCCGAAGGCATCGGCGGCTTGCTGACGCTGAAGCTGTCGAGCCTCGCCGCGACGCTGCCGTTCGCATTGATGCTGCTGATCCTGCTGGTCCGGCCGAGCGGGCTGATGGGCGAGAAGGCCTGACGCGATGCGCACGACCTTCTCCCTCCTCGCGGCCGGCATCGCGCTGCTGGCGGCACTGCCGGCGCTGCTGCCCGCCGGGCTGCTGATCGCGTCGATCCAGATGCTCGTCGCCGCGCTGTTCGCCAGCGCCTACGGCATGCTGAGCGGCCGCGCCGGCATGCTGTCGTTCGGGCACGCCGCCTACTTCGGCATCGGCGCGTTCGCGACGGTGCATGCGATGAATGCGCTCGGCGGCACCGGGCTGCTGCCGACGCCGCTGATGCCGCTGGTCGGCGCCGCGGCCGGCCTGGCCGTCGGCATCGTCGCCGGCTGGTTCGCGACGCAGCGCAGCGGCACCAGCTTCGCGATGATCACGCTGGCCATCGCCGAGCTGCTGCACGCGCTGGCGCCGCAGCTGAAGGGCCTGTTCGGTGGCGAGTCCGGCCTGTCGACGATGCGGGCGCCGGCCTGGGGCCTCGGCTTCGGCTCGACGGTGCAGGTCTACTACCTGACCCTCGCGTGGGTGCTGCTGTGCCTCGGGCTGCTGTACTTCCACAGCCGCACGCCGGCCGGCCGCCTGATGCTGGCGCTGCGCGAGAACGGGCATCGGCTGCGCTTCCTCGGCTACGACGTGCACGGCCTGGGGGTGTCGGCCTTCGCGATCTCGGCGATGTTCTCCGGCGTGGCCGGCGCGCTGCAGGCGCTCGGCAACGAGGCCGCGAACTACGCGGTGTTCGATGCCGGCGTGTCGGCCGGCGTGGTGCTGAACAGCACCATCGGCGGGGTCGGCAGCTTCCTCGGCCCGGCACTCGGCGCCGCGCTGATGACCTTCTTCGGCTACGCGGCATCCGATGCGACGCAATCGTGGCTGCTGTACCAGGGCGTGCTGTTCGTGCTGGTGATGATGTTCGCGCCAGCGGGCCTGGCCGGGCTGGTCGCCGCGGGCGCGCGCCTGGTCGAGCGGCGCGGCTGGCGGACGGCGGCATCGGTCGCGCTGCTGGCGGCCGGCGCGACCGTGCTGCTGGGGGCGGGCGGCGTGTTCATCGTCGAGATGCTGCAGCGGCTGTGCTCGCAGGACTACCGCGCGCTGGCGCAAGCGGCCGCGGAGCTGCCGGCGGTCCGCCTGCTGGAGCGGCCCTGGTCGCCGACGGCGCTGTCGACGTGGATGCTGCCGGCGGGACTGCTCGCGTGCGGCACGGTGCTGGCCGTCGTCGCACGGCGCCGCGTCGGGAGCGCGACATGACGAACGACCGCACCGTCATCCCGATCCTCAGTCTTCGCGGCCTGCGCAAATCCTTCGGCGCGGCCGAGATCATCCGCGGCGTCGACCTCGACCTGCGCGCCGGCGAACGCCACGCGCTGATCGGACCGAACGGCGCCGGCAAGTCGACACTGTTCCACCTGATCTCCGGCAACCTGCGGCCGAGTGCCGGCGAGATCGTGCTCGGCGGACAGTCCATCGGCGGCTGGTCGCCGGAGCGCGTGAACCGCCACGGGCTGGCCCGCTCGTTCCAGATCACCAACATCTTCCCGAAGCTGAGCGTGTTCGAGAACGTGCGCATCGCGGTGATGCAGCGCCACCGGCTGCAGTACAACGCCTGGCGCCGCATCGAGCGCATCGGCGCCCTTCGCGAAGAGACCGAGCGGCTGCTCGAACAGGTGCGCCTGCAGCACCAGGCCGCGACGCTCGGCGGCGAGATGACCTACTCGGCGCAGCGCTCGCTCGAACTCGCGATGACGCTGGCCTCGAACCCGCAGGTGGTGCTGCTCGACGAGCCGATGGCCGGCATGTCGAGCGAGGAGACGCAGTACACCGCCGAGCTGATCCGCGAGGTGACGGCCGGCCGCACGCTGCTGCTGGTGGAGCACGACATGGACGTGGTGTTCTCGCTCGGCGAGCGCGTCAGCGTGCTGGTCTACGGCCAGGTCATCGCGACCGGCACGCCGGACGAGATCCGCCGCCACGACGGCGTGCGCGAAGCCTACCTGGGCGAGGAGCACGCCGCATGAGACACCCTGTGTCAACCCCCCACCGTTTGAAGCAGAGCCCTGGCAGCACGAAGGTCCTCCAGTGAGCGGAGCCATCCAACCCTTGCTGCACGTGGACGGCCTGCATGCGCACTACGGCAAGAGCCACGTGCTGCGCGGCGTGACGCTGCAGGTCGGCCGCGGCGAGGTGGTCAGCCTGCTGGGCCGCAACGGCTCGGGCCGCTCGACGACGCTGAAGGCGATGATGGGCCTGGTGCCGCCGAGCGCCGGCCGGGTCGAACTCGGCGGCCGCGCGCTGGCCGGTGCGCCGCCGCATGCCATCTGCCGCGCGGGGCTGGCCTACGTGCCGGAAGAACGCGAGGTGTTCGCCAACCTCACCGTCGACGAGAACCTGCGCATGGGCCAGCAGCCGCCGGTGGCCGGCGCGGTGCGCTGGAGCATCCCGCAGATGTTCGACTGGTTCCCGCGCCTGAAGGAACGCCGCGGCACCAAGGCCGGCAGCCTGTCGGGTGGCGAACAGCAGATGCTGACGATCTGCCGCTCGCTGCTCGGCAATCCGCTCGCGATCCTGATCGACGAGCCGACCGAAGGCCTGGCGCCGAAGATCGTCGCGCAGGTCGCCGAGTGCATCCAGGACATGCGGCGGCAGGGCGTCTCGGTCGTGCTGGTGGAGCAGAAGCTCGCGATCGCGCTGAAGGTCTCGACCCGCGTGTGCGTGATGGGCCACGGCCACATCGTCTTCGAAGGCAGCCCGGCGCAACTGCTGGCCGACCGCGAGATGCAGCAGCAGTGGCTCGCGGTCTGACTCAACCCACCCCAGGAGATCCCGTGGCAATCCCCCCAGACAAGGTCATCATCAGCTGCGCCGTGACCGGCTCGGTGCACACGCCGACGATGTCGCCGCACCTGCCGCTGACGCCGGACCAGATCGCCGAGCAGGCGATCGAGGCGGCCGAGGCCGGCGCGGCCGTCCTGCACCTGCATGCGCGCGACCCGCGCGATGGCCGGCCGACGCCGGACCCGGCGGTGTTCGACCAGTTCGTGCCGCGCATCCGCGCCGCGACCGATGCGGTGATCAACATCACCACCGGCGGCAGCACGCGCATGACGCTGCAGGAGCGCCTGGCCTACCCGTTGCAGGCCCGGCCGGAGATGTGCTCGCTGAACATGGGCTCGATGAACTTCTCGATCCACCCGATGGCGCGCAAATACAGCGAGTGGCGCCACGACTGGGAGAAGCCGCACGTCGAGGGCATGGAGGACCTGATCTTCCGCAACACCTTCGCCGACATCAAGCACATCCTGAAGGTGCTGGGGCAGGACGCCGGAACACGCTTCGAGTTCGAGTGCTACGACGTCGGCCACCTCTACACGCTGGCGCACTTCGTCGACGAAGGGCTGGTCGACGGGCCGCTGTTCATCCAATGCATCTTCGGCATCCTCGGCGGCGTGGGGGCCGACCCGGAGAACCTGTTCACGATGCGCGCGACGGCCGACCGGCTGTTCGGCCGCAAGCACTACCGCTTCTCGGTGCTGGGCGCCGGCCGCCACCAGATGCCGTTGCTGACGATGGCCGCGGTGATGGGCGGCAACGTGCGCGTCGGCCTCGAAGACAGCCTGTACCTGGAGCGCGGCCGGTTGGCGCGCTCGTGCGCCGAGCAGGTGCGCAAGATCCGCCGGATTCTCGAAGAGCTGTCGCTCGACGTCGCGACGCCGGCCGAGGTGCGCACGATGCTGGCGCTGAAGGGCAGCGACGCCACGTCGATCCGATTCACCCGCAACCAACCCCGAAGGGACCCATGAAGAAGCGTTTGCAAGACAAGGTGGCCATCGTGACCGGCGCCGGCGGCGGGCTCGGGCGCACCCATGCGCTGGAGCTGGCACGCCATGGCGCGCGGGTGGTCGTCAACGACCTCGCGGGGCGCGACGACGGTGCCGCGGCCCAGGCGGTGGCCGACGAGATCCGGCGGCGCGGCGGCGAGGCGCTGGTCCAGCTCGGCGACGTGACGCAGCCCGCCGACATGCAGGCGATGGCCGACGCCGCGGTGGCCCGGTGGGGGCGCATCGACATCCTGGTGAACAACGCCGGCATCCTGCGCGACAAGAGCTTCGCGAAGATGTCGCTCGACGACTTCAGGCTGGTGCTGGACGTGCACCTGATGGGCGCCGTCAATGCCACCAAGGCGGTGTGGGCGCAGATGCAGGCGCAGCGCTACGGCCGCATCGTGATGACGACCTCGTCGAGCGGCCTGTACGGCAACTTCGGCCAGTCGAACTACGGCGCCGCGAAGATGGCGCTGGTGGGATTGATGCAGACGCTGGCGCTGGAAGGCGCGAAGTACGGCGTGCAGGTCAATTGCCTCGCGCCGACCGCCGCGACGGCGATGACCGAAGGCGTGCTGCCGCCGGACGCGCTGGTCCGGCTGACCGCCGAGCGCGTCAGCCCGGCGCTGCTCGCGCTGGTGGGCGACGAGGCGCCGTCGCGCATGATCCTGCTGGCAGGGGCCGGCAGCTTCGAGAGCGCGAACATCACGATGACGCAGGGCGTGTACCTGGACGATGCGCACGACGTGGCCGAGCGGCTGTGCGAGCGGCTGGACGAAGTCACCGCGCGCGCCGACGAGATCGTGCCGGCGTCGGGCTGGGAGCAGTACCGGCTGGAGCTGGCGAAGGCGGTGGCCGTCGTCCAGCAGTGATCGCAGCGCACCGGTCGACGTTGCCGCGGGCAGCGCGGGCACAATCCCGGCTCCGTGGATGGAGCGCGCGAACGATGACCGAGCATGCGGTGGTGATCGCCGGCGGCGGCCCGACCGGGCTGATGCTGGCAGGCGAGCTGGCGCTGGCCGGCGTGGACGTCGTCGTCGTCGAGCGCCGGCCCGACCAGCAACTCTCCGGCGCGCGTGCGCTGGGCATCTCCGCGCGCACGATCGAAGTCCTCGACCAGCGCGGCATCGCGGACCGGTTCCTCGCGGCGGGGCAGGTCGCGCAGCTGACCGGCTTCGCCGTCACCCGGCTGGACATCAGCGACTTCCCGACCCGCCACCCCTATGGGCTGGCGCTGCGCCAGAAGCACATCGAGCGCCTGCTCGCCGACTGGGTCGCAGAGCTCGAGGTGCCGATCCTTTACGGCTGCGACATCACCGGGTTCGTGCAGCACGACGCCGCGGTCGACGTCGCGCTGGCCGACGGCCGGTCGCTGCGGGCGCAGTATCTCGTCGGATGCGACGGCGGGCGCAGCCTGGTGCGCAAGACCGCCGGCATCGACTTCCCCGGCTGGGATGCGACCACCAGCAACCTCCTCGCGGAAGTCGAGATGACGGAAACGCCGCCGTACGGTGTGCACCGGTCGCCGGCGGGCACGTACGCCTTCGGCCGCTCGGAGTACGAGCTCAAGGATGGCGAGATCCACTACAAGGAGGTCGGCCCGATCGGGGTCATGGTCACCGAAGCGGACGCGAATGCCCGCACCGAGCCGACGCTGCGCGACCTGAAGGAACGGCTCGTCGCGGCATGCGGCACCGACTACGGCGTGCACAGCCCGACCTGGATTTCCAGGTTCACCGACATGACGCGGCAGGCCGCGGCCTATCGCAGCGCGCGCGTGCTGCTCGCCGGCGACGCCGCGCACATCCACTCGCCGATCGGCGGGCTGGGCCTCAACACCGGCCTGCAGGATGCGGTGAACCTCGGCTGGAAGCTGGCGCAGGTGGTCCGGGGCACGTCGCCGGACAGCCTGCTCGACACCTACCACGCCGAGCGCCACCCGGTGGGCGCGCGCGTGCTCCGGGCCACGATGGCGCAGGTGGCGCTGCACCGCGAGGACGCCCGCTCGCTGGCAGCGCGCGCGATCGTCGGCGAGCTCCTCGCGATGGACGAGCCGCGCCGGCGGATCGCCGCGGAGATGTCCGGCCTGGACATCCGCTACGACCTCGGCAGCGGCCACCCGCTGCTCGGGCGCCGCATGCCCGACCTCGAGCTGGTCGCCGCGGCCGGCCCGCGGCGGGTCTTCACGCTGCTGCACGGGGCCCGGCCCGTGTTGCTCAACCTCGGCGAGCCGGGTCGTTTCGACATCGCTGCGTGGGCCGGGCGGGTGCAACGGGTCGACGCGACCTGCGCCGGACCGTGGGAGCTTCCGGTCCTCGGGCGCGTCGCGGCGCCAGGTGCGGTGTTGATCCGGCCCGACGGCCATGTGGCCTGGGTTGGCGATGCCGCCAGCGACGCCGCCAGCGACGGGCTCGCCGGCGCGCTGACCACCTGGTTCGGGCCGCCTTCGCCACCGCCGTTGAATTTCTGACCTGCCCGCCGCGCGGCGTCGAGGCCCCGCCACGGTAGGTTTTCCCGGGGTGGCCATCAGGGCCACGGCTTGCGCCGCGCCGGTCTTTTCGCCTTCAATCGAGCTTCGATCCACCACCGGGAGAGGCGATGAAACAGGCGATGAAGACAGCGACGATGTCGGCCCTGCTGCTGTCGGCCGGCATGGCCGCCACGGCACAGGCCCACGAGACCTCCGCCGACTTCCGGCTCGATCCGGTGGTCGGCCTGTCGAGCAGCGGGAGTCCGGCGCCGGGCAGCGTCGGCGAGTGGCTGACGCCCAATGCCTACACCGGCTACACGACCGTCTACTACACCTGGGCCGATGGCAGCAAATCGACCAACCAGGACAGCTACACCGCGGCCGGGCTGCCGCTCGCGACGAGGAGCGGCGACCCCTTCGGCCCGCGGCGCGACCAGACCATGCCGGCGCTGGCCGCCGATTCGCCGTCGGCCCACTCGCTGGTCGAACCGGGCCACATGCTGGCCGGCGTGACGCGAGAGCACCCGTGGGACGAGTCCAACGCCAGCGTCACGTGGGAGCGCACGTTCTCGCTGCTGCCCAACACGTCCATCACCTTCTCGGGCACCGCGACCCTCGACGCCGACCAGGCGACCACGAAGAAAACCACCTTCGAGGCCAAGCCCAACCTGAACCCGCAGTACGCGAACCGCGGCGTGCTGTCGTTCCGCAGCTCGCTCGAAGACGGGTGGTCGATCAACGGCATCAGCTTCATCGCCCGCATCATGAATTTCGACCCGCGGCTGCCGGCCGGATCGCCGTCGCTCGGGCGCGTCGGTTCGGTGGACGACTTCGCGTACAGCAGCGACGAGCAGGGCCACCTGTCGCTGACCCTCTTCAACCATTCCAACGAGCTGATGTTCACCAGCCTGTCGATCGGGGTGTTCGCGGTGGCGCCGTTCATCTCGCCGATTCCCGAGCCGGCCGCCTGGTCGGCGATGCTGCTGGGACTGGGCGTGCTGGGCTGGCGCCGCAGGGCTTCGGCCGCCGCGCACAACGCTTCGATCGCCACCGTCGCCGGAGGTGCCGCATGAAGACCCGCCTCTTGCTCATCGTGCTGGCCGCCGTCGGGCTGGCCGGCGCGGCCCAGGCCCAGAACGTCGCCGCCGACTTCCAGCTCGACCCGATCACCGGGCTGTCCATCGACAGCAGTTCGCCGGCCGGCACCGTCGGGCACTGGATCACGCCGAACCGCTTCTCCGGGTCGGCGACCGCCATCCACTACTGGGCCGACCAGTCGACCTCCTTCCGCGAGAACTCGTTCTCGTCGGGCGCCCTCGTCGGCAGCGTCGTCGGCACCCAGCCGTTCGGCAACTACAGCCGGGGCGTGGATCCGGTGGCCGCCGACGCACCGTCGGCCCATGTGGCGGTGGAGCCCGGGCACCTGCATGCCGACGTGTCGCGCCAGAAGAATTCTGACTGGGCCGAGGCGTCTGTCAATTGGCAACGGGCCTTCACGCTCAACCCGAACAGCTCGATCACGCTGTCCGGACTGCTGACGCTCGACTCGTCGGTACCACTCGCGCCGACGGTGAACTACAGCACCTCGCCGAACCCGCTGGACACCATCGCGAACTCGGCCTGGCTCACGTTTCGCGACAACGCGAGCCTGGGCTGGATCAACGGCATCGGCATCATCGCGAACATCCTGAACCAGGACCCGAGGGACTTCCACGCGCCTTTCCTCGGCCGCGCGCCGGGGCCGGACGACTTCGCGTACAGCACCGATCCGGACGGACATCTTTCGCTGACGATCTTCAACCGATCCAACCAGTCGATGTTCGGCAGCTTCGAGGTGTCGCTGCTGGCGTCGGCGATCGAGGTGCCCGGCATCCCCGAACCGAGCACCTGGCTGGCGATGCTGGTCGGCCTGGCCGTGCTGGGGTGGCGCAGCCGGTCGACGGCCTCAGGCGTGCGGTGACGGCGCGAAACGCATCAGCGCATCGATGAACGCCCGCGGCGCTTCGAGCGGCGCGAGCTCGCCGCAATCGGCCAGCACCGCGGCCGTGAGTTCGCGCACGCCGGCCCGGCGCAGGCCGGGCAGGTAGTCGTCGGGCGAGCGGCCGTCGGCGTCGCCGCGCAGGTAGAGCAGCGGCGTCTCGATGGCCTTCGGGCGTGCGTTGTGCTTCGCATCGGCGGCGAGCGCGCGGTACCAGTCGAAACCGGCCTTCAACGCTTCGGGGCGCGCATAGGCCGCGGCGAAGCGCTCGCGGTACGCGTCGGTCACCGCGCTGGCGTGGCCGGCCAGCAGGTCGGAGAAGTAATCGAAGTAGGGCCGCTGCCGTCCCTGCACCATCGTTTCGGGCAGCTCGGGAATCGCGTGGAAGGCGAAGTGCCAGATGCGCGGATCGGCCAGCAGCTTTTCCCACGGGTCGAGCCCGGGGACGACGGTGTTCGTGACGACCGCGCCGCGGATGCGCCGGCCGTGGTCGCGCGCCGCGGCGAACGCGATCATGCCGCCGACGTCGATGCCGGCGACGACGATGTCGCGCGCACCCGCGCGCTCGGCGGCGGCGAGCAGCACGTCGGCGAGCACCGTCTTCTCGGCCGAGCCCGGCGCACCGCGCGACTCGCCGATCGCGGGCAGGTCGGGCGCGAGCACGAAGAAGCGCTCGGCCAGCGCATCGATCACCGGCTCGTACAACGCGTGCGAGTGGGGCCAGCCGTGCAGCAGCAACAGCGCCGGACGGCTCGCGATGCCGGCCAGTCGCATTGCGATCTCGACGCCGTGGTCCGCGAGTTCGATCTTTTCCATCGTCTCCTCCGGAGCTTGCCCCGGCTCGGGGCAATCCGCATGCCCGGTCTCAGGGCTGGCGCGGTGGTGAACGCTGCGCCAGGTGCCGGTACACCGTGCTGCGGTGGACGCCCAGGCGCCTGGCCGCCGCCGCGACGCTGCCGCCGCAGGCCGACAGCGTCTGGTCGATGGTGTTCTCGACGACGTCCGACAGTGCGGGTTCCACCTCGATCTGGACGACGCGGTGCGGGAGTTCCTGCGTCGATGCGGCCGCCGACAGGAAGCGCTCCGGCAGCTGGGCCACGCCGATGGTGTCGCCGTCATCGGCCAGTGCGACCACGCCGCGCAGCACGCTGTTGAGCTCCCGGATGTTGCCGGCCCATGCCTGCGCATCCAGCAGGTCCAGGGCCTCGCGGTCCAGCGCCAGGTGCCTGGTCCGCGCCAGGGCGTCGAAGAGGCGCTCGATGAGTGCGCGGCGATCGTGTCGATCGCGCAATGCCGGCACTGCGACGCGGTAGCCGTCGACGCGGTAGAGCAGGTCGGCCCGGAAGCTGCCCGCCGCACTCATCTGCTGCAGGTCGCGGTGGGTCGCGCAGACCAGGTCGAAATCGACGCGCTGGCCCGGGCCGCCGCCGAGCGGCATCACGATGCGCTCTTCGAGGACCCGCAGCAGCCGGGTCTGCAGCAGCAGCGGCATGTCGCCGATCTCGTCGAGGAACAGCACGCCGCCCGATGCCTCGCGGATGCGCCCCGGCATGCCGCGGCGGCGCGCGCCGGTGAAGGCGCCGGCTTCGTAGCCGAACAGTTCGGCCTCGATCAGGCTCTCCGGAAGCGCCGCGCAGTTGACCGCGACGAACGGCCCCTTGCTGCGCCGCGAGGCCTGGTGGAGCGCGCGCGCAAACACCTCCTTGCCGCTGCCGGTCTCGCCGGTGACGAGCACCGGCAGGCCGTCGTCGAGCACCTTGCAGGCGCGCGCCAGCAGCGGTGCGGTGTCGTCCGCCACGCGCGGCCGCTCGGCGCCCGACGCGGCCGGCGGGCGACCCGGTGCGTACCGGATGCCCGCGCGGGCGCTGCGCTCCACCGTGGCCGCCATCTGCCGCCCACCGGGCAGCGTCAGCAGGCCCGCGCGGCCTTCGAGCTGCGGCCAGCGCCGGCCGATCAGCGCGTCGACCGAGCGGTCGATCAGCCCATCCCATGCGGCACCGAGCAGCCCGAGCGCGACGCGGTTGGCCGCGACGATCCGGCCGTCGTCGATGACGACCAGCCCCTCGCGCGCCGTACCGAGCAGGCCGGGCCGGGGATGGAAGCGCAGCAGGTGGCCGCGCGCCTGTGCCAGCATCAGCCGGTGCTCGACCTGCTGCGTCGCCATGCGGACCAGGCCGAGGGCGTGGTCGTTGACCTGCGCGGCATCGCCGGAAATGTCGATGACGCCGGCGATCTCGCCGCGGCCGGTGAAGATCGGCGAGGCCGCGCAACCGATCGCGCCGTTCTGCGGCAGGAAGTGCTCGCCGCCCAGCACCATCAGCGACTGGCGCTCCAGCAGCGCGGTGCCGATGGCGTTGGTGCCGCGGCTCGTCTCCGACCAGTCGACGCCGGGCGCGAGCGCGATGCGCTGGGCCTTCGGCAGGAACTCGGGGCTGCCGATCTCTTCGAGGATCAGCCCCGCGGCGTCGGTCAGGATCACGATGCAGCCGGTGCCAAGCGCCTGCTCGGCCAGCCCGTCGAGCTCGGGCTGGGCGCAGGCCAGCACCTGCATCGCCTGCTCGCGGCGCTCGCGCAGTTGCGGCAGCACCAGCGGTTGCGGCTCGGCACCGGCGGGGCCGACGTCCTGGCAGCGCCGCCACGAGCGCGAGATGTGCGGCGCCAGGCCTTCGTCGCCCGACAGCGCCTGTCCCTGCATGAAGAACCGGTCGCGGGCGTGCTCGACCCGCAACGCAAGCGCCTGCGCTTCTTTCATGCCTGTCTCCGTGTAGGGTGGGCGTGTCGCAGCACGCGACATGTCGCGCGACATCGTCGCACGGATGTGTCGCAGATCGCGAAACCCGACCTGCGCGTCCGGTTGTGGACGCGGCGGCGGCGACTGCGCCACCGCGGCTGCCACCCCCGGTGCGGCGGCGGGTTCGGGTAAGCACCGAGCCGATCGGGTACGTGCGTTGCAAGCCATGCGCTGCGGCACTGCAGTGGGCGGTGCCGACCCCCCAAGATCGGAGACGCAAGATGGACAAGCTCGACCCTGGCAAATTCGGCACCCCGGTGGCCTTCAAGAAGCGCTACGGCAACTACATCGGCGGCGAGTGGACGGCACCGTCCGGCCGGCAGTACTTCGAGAACATCACGCCGGTGACCGGCCAGGCGTTCTGCGAGATCCCGCGCTCGACCGCCGAAGACATCGAGCGCGCGCTGGACGCCGCGCACAAGGCCAAGGCGGCCTGGGGCAAGACCTCGACGACGGAGCGCGCCAACCTGCTGAACAAGATCGCCGACCGCATGGAGGCCAACCTGCCGATGCTGGCCGCGGCCGAGACCTGGGACAACGGCAAACCGATCCGCGAGACCACCGCGGCCGACCTGCCGCTCGCGATCGATCACTTCCGCTATTTCGCGTCGGCGATCCGCGCGCAGGAAGGCGGCATCAGCCAGATCGACAACGACACGGTGGCGTACCACTTCCACGAGCCGATCGGCGTGGTCGGCCAGATCATCCCGTGGAACTTCCCGATCCTGATGGCAGTGTGGAAGCTGGCGCCCGCGCTGGCGGCCGGCAACTGCGTGGTGCTGAAGCCGGCCGAGCAGACGCCGGTCTCGATGCTGGTGCTGCTGGAGACGGTGGCCGACCTGCTGCCGGCCGGCGTGCTGAACGTCGTCAACGGCTTCGGGCTGGAGGCGGGCAAGCCGCTCGCGTCGAGCAACCGCATCGGCAAGATCGCGTTCACCGGCGAGACCACCACCGGCCGGCTGATCTCGCAGTACGCGAGCCAGAACCTGATCCCGGTGACGCTGGAGCTGGGCGGCAAGTCGCCCAACGTGTTCTTCGCCGACGTGATGGAGAAGGACGATGCCTTCTTCGACAAGGCGCTCGAAGGCTTCGCGATGTTCGCGCTGAACCAGGGCGAGGTCTGCACCTGCCCGTCGCGCGCGCTGGTGCAGGACTCGATCTACGACCGCTTCATGGAGCGCGCGGTGAAGCGCGTGGCCGCGATCAAGCAGGGCAGCCCGCTCGACCCGTCGACGATGATCGGCGCGCAGGCGTCGAGCGAGCAGCTGGAGAAGATCCTCTCGTACCTCGACATCGGCCGGCAGGAAGGCGCCAAGGTGCTGATCGGCGGCGAGCGCAACATGCTGCCCGGTCCGCTGGAAGGCGGCTACTACGTGAAGCCGACCATCTTCGAAGGCCACAACAAGATGCGCATCTTCCAGGAGGAAATCTTCGGGCCGGTGGTGTCGGTCACGCGCTTCAAGGACGAGGAAGAGGCGCTGTCGATTGCCAACGACACGCTGTACGGGCTGGGCGCCGGCGTCTGGAGCCGCGACATGAACACCGCCTTCCGCATGGGACGCGGCATCCAGGCCGGGCGGGTGTGGACCAACTGCTACCACCATTACCCGGCGCATGCGGCCTTCGGCGGCTACAAGCAATCGGGCATCGGTCGCGAGAACCACAAGATGATGCTCGACCACTACCAGCAGACCAAGAACCTGCTGGTGAACTACAGCGAGCACAAGCTCGGCTTCTTCTGAGCGGGAAGCCCGAGATGGACACCGGGATGCAGCACGAGGTCTTGCGCGTGACCGCCACCGAGGCGGCGCTCGCGCTGATCGAGCGGCTGCGGGTCAAGCACGGCCCGCTGATGTTCCACCAGTCGGGCGGTTGCTGCGATGGCAGCGCGCCGATGTGCTACCCGCAAGGGGAGTTCATCGTCGGTGACTACGACCGCCTGCTGGGGCACATCGGCGGCATGCCCTTCTACATCAGCGGGCCGCAGTTCGAGTACTGGCAGCACACGCAGCTGATCATCGACGTGGTGCCCGGGCGCGGCGGCATGTTCTCGGTCGAGGGGCCGGAGGGCGTGCGCTTCCTGACCCGCTCGCGCCTCTTCACCGACGAGGAGTGGGCGCGACTGCGCTGAGGAGCTCGACCAGGCCGGCGGGGGCGCGCTCGCCGAGGCACAGGTCGAGCGTGATGCGCGCCTCGGCGGCCGCCGAGGCGCTGCGCGGGAACAGCGCGGCTTCGTACGCGGCGAGGGCGGCCTCGATGCGGCCGGGGTGCGCGGCGATCGCCAGGCCGAGCTCGGCGCCGTCGAACATCGCCAGGTTCGCGCCGTCGCCGGACGGCGCCATCAGGTGCCCGGCGTCGCCGAGCAGCGTCACGCCGGGCACGCGCGGCCAGCGGTGCCCGTCCGGCAGCGCGTGGATCCGGCGCGGCACCGGCGCGGTCTCGCCGCCGGTGATCAACGCGGTGAGTTCGGGCGCCCAGCCATCGAACTCGGCCGCGATGCGGGCGGTCGCGGTGGCGGCGTCGCCGAAGTCGATGCCGGCGATCCAATCGGCGCTGCACTGCAGCGCGGCGTAGGTGTGCAGCACGCCGCCCGCCTCGCGGTGCGCGATGATCCCCCGGCCCGGAACGAGCGCATACATCGCGCCGCCACCGACCGCGCGGGCGGCGGCGGGGTGCCGGGTGTCGGCGTCCTGCAGCCAGGTCTCGACGAAGGTCACGCCGACGTACTCGGGCCGGGCGTCCGACAGCAGCGGGCGCACCTTCGACCAGGCGCCGTCGGCGCCGACCAGCAGGTCGGTGACCACGGTCGCGCCGTCGTCGAAGCGCAGCTGGTGCCGGCCATCGCCGAGCGGCGAGACGGCGGCGAGTTTCCTGCCCCACCGGACCGTGCCGGCGGGCAACGAGTCGAGCAGGATGCGGCGCAGGTCGCCGCGCAGCACCTCGGGGCGCTGGCCGCTGCCGTCGTCGGGGGCGTCGAGCAGCACCGCGCCCTGCGGGTCGAGCACGCGCGCTGCCTCGCCGCCCGGGTGGATGATCGCGCGGAACTCGGCCATCAGGCCGGCCGCTTCGAGCGCGCGCTGGCCGTCGTGCGCGTGGATGTCGAGCTGGCCGCCCTGCGTGCGCGCCTCGGCCGAGGGCTCTGCTTCGCAGACCGTGGCATGGATGCCGTGGACGTGCAGCACGCGTGCGAGGGTGAGGCCGCCGAGGCCGGCACCGATGATCGTGACGGAGGTCGTCATCGCTTTTTCCTTTGAGAATCAATTGGAACGTCGTTCCATTCGCGCATGTTGGAACATTGTTCCAATCATGTCAAGATGGCGCCCATGGCCACCAGGACACCCCGTGCCGAACGGCGCACCGATGCACTGTCGAAGGAGCGGATCGTCGACGCCGCGATCGAGATCCTCGACCGCGACGGCGAGAACGCGCTGACCTTCCGCGCGCTCGCGGCGCGACTGGCCACCGGCAGTGGCGCGATCTACTGGCATGTCGCGAACAAGGGCGAACTGCTCGCGGCGATCACCGGCGACGTGATCGCCCGTGCGCTGGCCGGCGTGGTCGACCACGCCGACCCTCGGCAGGCGATCCGCGCGCTGGCCGTCGGGCTGTTCGATGCGATCGACGCGCATCCGTGGGTCGGCACCCAGCTTTCGCGCGAGCCGTGGCAGTCCGCGATGGTGCAGATCTGCGAAGGCGTCGGCGGCCAGCTGCAGGCGCTCGGCGTGCCCGAGCGGGCGCAGTTCGACGCCGGCGCGGTGCTGGTGAACTACATCCTCGGTGTCGCCGGCCAGAACGCCGCGAACGCCCGCGCGCACACGCCCGGCACCGACCGGGCGGCGTTCCTCGGCAGCGTCGCCGAGCGCTGGGCCGCGCTGGATCCGGCCGAGTACCCGTTCATGCACCGGGTGGCCGCTCAGCTGCCCGGGCACGACGACCGCGAGCAGTTCCTCGTCGGCATCGACCTGATCCTCGCCGGCATCGCCACGCTGCGGTGAGCGGGCGAGGCACCCGCCCGGGGCTCAGCCGGGCGTTGTCGTCGATGCGGGCCGGACCTCTGGCGAGAGCGTCGGGTCGACGGCTTCGAGGCTCGCCGCCAGCCCGTCGACCATCAGGTCCACCTCGGCCGGCGTCACGGTGAGCGACGGCATGAAGCGCAGCACCGACGGCCGTGGCGCGTTGAGCAGCAGCCCGGTGTTGGCGGCAGTGCCGCCCAGCATCAGCTGCTCGCGCGCGTGGGCGACGACGGCCGCGGCGACGGGCCGGCCGAGGTCCAGCGCGCGCAGCAGCCCGATGCCGCGGGCCTCGCCCAGCCCGTGCTGCGCCGACAGCGCCTGCAGCCGCGCGCCCAGGTGCTCGCCGCTGGCGCGCACGCCGGCCAGGAAGCCGTCGGCCAGCACCGCCTGCAGCACCGCGAGGCCGACCGCGCAGGTCAGCGGGTTGCCATTGAAGGTGCCGCCCTGGTCGCCATGGACGAACACGCAGGCGTGTTGCCGGGCCAGCAGTGCACCGATCGGCACGCCGCCGCCCAGGCCCTTGGCCAGCGTGGCGATGTCCGGCACGACGCCGAAGTGCTGGTAGCCGAACAGCGTGCCGAGGCGGCCGATGCCGGTCTGCACCTCGTCGAAGATCAGCAGCAACCCGTGTTGGTCGCACAGCGCGCGCAGGCCCTGCAGGAAGGCCGGCGTGGCCGCGTTGACGCCGCTTTCGCCCTGCACCGGCTCGAGCAGGATGGCCACGGTGTCGGTGCCGACCAGCGCCTGCACCGACGCCAGGTCGTTGAGCACCGCCTTCGGGAAGCCCGGCACCTGCGGCGCGAAGAGGCGGTCCCAGCCCGGCTTGCCCGACGCCGACATCGTGGCCAGCGTGCGGCCGTGGAAGGCATCGCGGAAGGTGATGATCTCGTGGGCGCCGCCCTTGTGCAGTTGCCCCCACTTGCGCGCCAGCTTGATCGCGCCCTCATTGGCCTCGGCACCACCGTTCGTGAAGAACACCTGGTCGAAGTCGCTGTGCTCGCACAGCAGGTCGGCCAGCGCATTCGCGGGCTGGTTGTGGAAGGCGGGGCTCGGCGTCAGCAGCAACGCCGACTGCCGCGCCAGCGCGTCGCGGATGCAGGCCGGCGCATGGCCGAGCGTGTTGACGGCCCAGCCCTGCACGAAGTCGAGGTGGCGCCGGCCGCGGTCGTCCCACAGCCAGCTGCCGTCGCCGCGCACGAACGACGGCGCGGGCCGGGCGGTGATGTCCATCAGGTGGGTCATGCGGCTTGCTCCAGAAGGTCATCGGCGTCGATCGTCGGCGTCTCGTCCAGCCCCAGCATCAGCGACAGGTTCTGCACCGCGGCGCCCGAAGCGCCCTTGCCGAGGTTGTCGAACACGGCGGTGAGCAGCAGCTGGCCTTCGGCATCGTTGCCGAACACCGCCAGCTGCAGGTCGTTGCTGCCGTTGAGCGCTTGCGGGTCCAGACCGGTCATCGCCTGCGTGCGCTCGGCGTCCAGCACCTGCACATGGCGGTGATCGCGGTAGCGCTGCGCCAGCAGCTCGCGCACCGCCTGCGCCGTGAGCGGCCGCTGCAGCATCGACGCGTGCAGCGGGATGGTCAGCGCGATGCCCTGCCGGAACGCGCCGTACGACGGCACGAAGAACGGCCGGCCGTGCAAGCCCGCATGCTGCCGGATCTCCGGCAGGTGCTTGTGCTGCAACGCCAGGCCGTAGGTCTGGAACGGCAGCGCGGCGGCGGCGCCCGGGCCTTCGTGGGCGTCGATGCCCGCGCGCCCGCGCCCCGAGTAGCCGGAGACGGCGTGGATGCTCAGCGGCGCGTCGGCGCGCAGCACGCCGGCCTCGACCAGCGGGCGCAGCAGCGCTACGGCACCGGTCGGGTAGCAGCCCGGGTTGCTGACGAACCGCGCGTCGGCGATGCGGCCGGCCTGTGGCGGCGACATCTCGGGAAAGCCGTAGGCCCAGGCCGCGTCGGTGCGGTGCGCCGACGACGCATCGATCACCCGCACGCGTGGGTTGCGGATGCTGGCCACCGCCTGGCGCGCCGCGTCGTCGGGCAGGCACAGCACGGCGACGTCGCAGTCGTTGATGGCGGCTGCGCGTGCGGCGGGGTCCTTGCGCAGCGCGTGCGGCAGCGTGACGAGCGCGATGTCGCGTCGCCCGGACAGCCGCGCCAGGATCTGCAGGCCGGTGGTGCCTTGGTCGCCGTCGATGAAAACGCTCGCGCGCATGGGGTGCTCCTGGAGTGAGGAGCGGAGCATGCGGCGGAGCTAAAGATTGGTAAAGTTGAATGTCATGAAGCAGAAGTTCAGAAAACCTGAAGGACCATGAGAGAGCTGAAGCTCGACCAGCTGCGCACGCTGGTGACCATCGCCGAGCTCGGCTCGTTTGCCGCCGCGGCGCGCGCGCTGCACCTGGCCGCGCCGACCGTCAGCCTGCATGTGGCCGAACTCGAGTCGCGCCTCGGCGCGCCGCTGCTGCTGCGCCAGCGCCAGCGCGTGGTGGCCACCGGCATCGGCGAGGGGCTGGTCGAGCGCGCGCGCCGCCTGCTGGTCGATGTGGACGCGGCGCTCGACGAGGTGGCCCACCAGGTCGAAGGCCGCGCCGGCCGCGTGCGGCTGGGCGCCTCCACCGGCGCGCTGGCCTGGCTGCTGCCGCAGGCGCTGGAGACGATGGGCCGGGACCACCCCGGCATCGACGTGCAGGTCGCGGTGCTGACGTCGCAGGAGGCCTTGTCGCGCCTGCAGGGCGGCACGCTCGACATCGGCCTGGTGGCGTTGCCGCAGGCGGCCGTCCCCGGGCTGCAGATCGTGCCGTGGCGCCGCGACCCGGTGATGGCCTTCGTGCCGCGCACCTGGACGCTGCCGCGCGCGATCACGCCGATCTGGCTCGCGGCGCGCCCGCTGATCCTCAACGACGCCACCACCCGCCTGCACCGCATGACGATGGACTGGTTCGCCGCCGCGGGCGAGCAGCCGCAGGCGCGCATCGAGCTGAACTACAACGACGCGATCAAGAGCCTGGTGGCGGCCGGCTATGGCGCCGCGCTGTTGCCGCGCGAGGAGGGCGCGGCCGCGGTGGACGAGCGCATTGCGATCGCGCCGCTCACGCCGCGCCTGTGGCGCCCGCTGGGCCTCGCGCACCGGGCCGGCAGGCCGGAGCCGGCGACGCGGCACATGCTCGACGCGCTGGCGGCGATCCGGCAGCGCTAGGGTCGTCCGCTGCGTCGGACAGCAGATCGCACAGCCGACGGAGAGCGTCAGGCCGGCAGCGCGCGTTCGGTGGTGTCCAGGCGGAACACCGACACCGCACTGACCAGCCGCGCGGCCTGCTGCTTCAGGCTCTCCGCGGCGGCGGCCGATTCCTCGACCAGCGCCGCGTTCTGCTGCGTCACCTGGTCGAGCTGCAACACCGCGTCGTTGACCTGGCCGATGCCGATAGTCTGCTCCTCGGTGGCGCTGCTGATCTCCGACAGCATGTCGTTGACGCGGCGCACCTGCGCGACGATCTCGGTCATCGTGCGGCCGGCGTCGCCGACCAACTGGCCGCCGGTCGCGACCTTGCCCGAGCTGTCACCGATCAGTGCCTTGATCTCGCGGGCCGCCTGCGCGCTGCGCTGTGCGAGCGTGCGCACTTCGCCGGCCACCACTGCGAAGCCGCGGCCCTGTTCGCCGGCCCGCGCCGCCTCCACCGCGGCATTGAGCGCGAGGATGTTGGTCTGGAACGCAATGCCGTCGATCGCGCCGGTGATGTCGGCGATCTTGCGGCTGGCTTCGGCGATCTCGGCCATCGTGTGCACGACCCGCTCGACCGCCTCGCCACCCTCGGCGGCCACGCGGCGTGCCGCGTCGGCCACCTCGCTGGCGGTGCGGGCGGTGTCGGCGTTGTTGCGGACGGTGCCGGTCAGCTGTTCCATCGAGGCCGCCGTCTGCTGCAGGTTCGACGCCTGTTCTTCGGTGCGCTGGCTCAGGTCCTGGTTGCCCATCGCGATCTGGCCCGATCCGGTCGCGATGCCGTCGCTGCTCTGCCGCACCTCGGCGACGATGCGCAGCAGGCTGGCATTCATCGCCTTCAGCGCCTGCAGCAACTGGCCGGTCTCGTCCGTCGTGTCGACGTGGATGTCGGAGCTCAGGTCACCGGAAGCGACCCTCTGGGCCACTTGCACTGCACGGCCGATCGGACGCGTGATCGAGCGCGTGACGATCCAGGCCATCAGCATGGCGAGACCGATGGCCGTGGCGCCGAGCGCCAGCATCACCATCTGGCCCATGCGATACGCCCGGTTGCCTTCTTCGCCGGCCGCCTTGAACTGGTTGCCCAGCTCGGCAAGCAGCGTATCGATCGCCGATTGGTAGCCGTGCTGGTCCTTGCGCATCTTGCCGAGCGCCAGATCGACGGCGGCGTCGTGGTCGCCTGCGGCCAGCAGATCCTTGAACGCCTGTTGATCGGCGACGAAGGCCGTTCGATATTCCTTCAAGTCGGCGAGGACGCGCCGCGTGTCGGGTGCCTGCAATGTGCGATCGAGCTTGTCGACGGACTCGGCGATACGCGCCTGTGCCGCGGCAATGTCGGCGGCGGTCTTGCGCAGGCTCTGCGGGTCCTTGTCGATCAGCATCGCGCGCACGTTGCGCACGATGGCATTGACATCGTTCTTGATGTCGACCGCGAGCAGCACCTTCGGGTAGCGGTTGTCCACGACCAGGTTCAGCTGGTCGCGCAGGTCGGTCAGCCGTTGCAGGCCGGCGCCGACGACGGCCGCGAGCAGCACGAGCACGAAGGCGAAGGCCACCGCGAGGCGCACGCCGATCTTGAGATTGAGAAAGCTCTTCATTGACGGCTCCATCGGGGTGGCCCGAATCGCACGGCGCCATGCCGTGCTATCGGCCGCCGCGGAGCTCGCTTGAGTACGGATGCATCGCTCAAGTTTGGGTTTCGGCCGCCATCACCGCTCGGTCGACCGGCGCACCGTCAGTTCACTGAACCCCGTCGCCGCATCGTGCTCGCGGGCCAAGGTGCCCCGCGGCAGCAGCGCCAGCAGGATCTCCGCGGTGGTCCGGACCACGTTGCCCTGGCCCACGTGGCCGCCGCAGACGCGGCCCGACGCATCCGAGACCGACATGTGCAGGTGCACGCCCGAACGCGTCAGGCTGCCTGACAGCGACACGATCTCCAGCGGGCCGGCGATCGTGGCTTCCGCCGGCTTTCCGGCGTAGCGGAGCCTGGCATCGATCAGGCTGCCGATGCCGCAAACGACGAAGGCGGAATCCGTGCCGGCCTGGTGCAGCGCCGCTTCCAGCTCAGCGCGAAGGTCAGCGCCGGGACGGAGTCGAAGGGGCAGGAATTGCATGGATGCCGCAGGTGGTGGAAGCTGCGGGGCAGCATAGCCCGATCGGCTCGGCTCGCACCGGCGGCCGCCCGCTTTCTTCATTCACCGAGGCCACACCACCATGCTTGAAGGTTCCTGTCTCTGCCGCGCAGTCCGATGGCGCTTCGAAGGCCAGCCCGACGGCGCGACCGCCTGCAACTGCACCGCCTGCCGTCGCTACGGCGTGCTCTGGGCGTACGACTTCGAAGGCGAGGGCATCACGGTGTCCGGCACCACCCAGTCCTATGCGCGAGGGAGGGCGCTGGAGTTCCACTTCTGCCCGTCCTGCGGCTGCATCGCCTTCTGGCGCGGCTTGCAGACCGATCCGCAAGGCCGCCGCCGCATCGCCGTCAACCTGCGCCTGGCCGAGCCCGAGACCGTGGCGCGGATCCCGATCGATCACTTCGACGGTCTCGACTCCTTCGACGACCTGCCGCGCGACGGCAAGTGTGTCGCCGACTACTGGTTCTAGGGGCCGCTGCCGGGCCTACAGCTTGGTGCCGCCGCTGGCGTCGACGACCTGCCCGGTGGTCCATGCGCCGTCCGGCCCGGCGAGGAAGGCCACCACGCCGGCGATGTGCGCCGGCTGGCCGATGCCGGGCAGGGCCTGCACCTGCGCCAGCGTTTCCTTGCCGCCCGGGCCGTGGATCCAGGCGCTCATGCGGGTGTCGATGGCACCGGGGGCGACCACGTTGACGGTGATGCCCCGCGGCGCCAGCTCGGCCGCCAGTTGAAGGGTCAGCGCATCGACGAAGCCCTTGCTGGCCGAGTAGGCGGTGATGCCCGGGAAGGCGATGCGCGTCGCCGCGGTGCCGATGTTGACGATGCGTCCGCCGTCGGGCATCAGCGGCACCACGCCCTGCGTGACGAAGAACAGGCTGCGCATGTTCACGCCGACGAGCGTCTCGAACGCCTCCGCGCGCGTTTCGGCCAGCCCTGCGAACAGCGCGACGCCGGCGTTGTTGACCAGGATGTCGATGCGCGGCAGTTGCAGCGCCGCGAGGCGCTCGACCAGTTGCCGGCCGCCGTCGACCGAGGCCAAGTCGGCCTGCAGCAGGTGCGCGGTTTGACCGGCGTCGCGCAACGATGCGGCCAGCGCCTCGGCTTCAGCCCGGCCGCTGCCGTAGTGCAGCACCAGCTCGGCACCGTCGGCGGCCAGCCGTCGTGCGATGGCGGCGCCGATGCCGCGCGAGGCCCCGGTGACCAGGGCGATTTTTCCTTCGAGGGATCTGCTCATGATGTTCTCCAAATAGACCAATTGGTCAATAATGATGGAAAGAAAGGCCGCTTCTGCGGCCGCAGGGGATGGGGCGGGGGCTCACGCCATGTCGAGGACCCCGAACGTGAGCGCGACGAGGCGCTCCATCTGGGCGCGGCTGCGTCCGGCGCGCGCGGCGACGCGCAGGCCGCTGACCAGCGCGATCAGCACTTCGGCCAGCTCGGCCGACGATGCCGTGCTGCGGATCGAGCCGTCGCGCTGCCCGCGCTCCACCGTCGAGCGCAGCAGTTCGTGGGTCGCTTGCCAGCGGCTCGTCAATGCCCAGGTCAACGGTGCTTCGTCCAGGCCTTCGAGCAGGCCGCCGGTCACGATGCAGGCCTTCTGCGCCGGGTCGTCGCTGGCGCAGCTCTGCACCATGGCATCGAACTGGAGCGCGAGCGCCGCGCGCCCGTCCTTCGCGGCCTGCATCGCCGCGGCGACATGCGCGCCGCGCTGCACTGCGCAGTCGATGGCCTGCAGGTACATGGCCTGCTTGTCGCCGAAAGTGTTGTAGAGGCTCTGCTTGCCCAGGCCGGTGGCTTCCTGCAGCAGCGCCAGGCTGGTGCCGGTGTAGCCGTGCGTGCTGAAGACGTCGGTCAGGCGATCCAGGACTTCGGGTTCGGAGAAGTGGCGTTCGCGGGGCATGGCCGATTCTAAGCGATATTTGACTGATCGGTCAATGTCGAGGGCGGATCGCTCGCTCCCGCGGGCAGCCGGGCTGCCCGGCGGGGGCATCACCTTCTGGATGGCGTGGACAGGGCTTGCGCGAAGCCCGCAAGTGACCTTGAATGCCCACCGGACCATTGAGGGAAGGACCGAAGGCCATGACAGTCAGGCGGATGGACAACGTCTTGATCGTTGTCGACGATCTCGAAGCGGTGAAGGCGTTCTTCCTGGCGCTGGGCCTCCAGCTCGAGGGCGAGACCACGGTCGAAGGGCCTTCCGTCGGCAGCCTCATCGGGCTGGGGGACGTCCGCGCCACCCTCGCGATGCTGCGGACTCCCGACGGGCAGGGCATTGAACTGGACAAGTTCCACACGCCGGACGCCGTCAGGTTCGGGCCGGTGGATGCGCCGGTGAACACCCTGGGTCTTCGGCGCATCATGTTTTCCGTCGACGACCTGGACGCCGTCGTGGCGCAGATGCAGGCCCATGGCGCCGAACTCATCGGCCGGATGCAGTACGGGAACGCGTACCGGCTCGCCTACATCCGCGGGCCCGAAGGCATCATCGTCGGGCTCGCCGCGCAACTCGACCCGGCACGGTCCGCGTCGCCCGGCGAGTGAGGATCGCGGGCGCAGGGAGCAGGGCGTCGATCGGCCTTCCCGTCATGCGGCCGCGCCGGGCAGGGCGGGCGGCTGCACCCGCAGCGCCTCGCGCAAGGCCAACGCGCCCTTGCCGACGAAGTAGAGCACCAGCACGTGGAAGCCGACCGGCAGCCAGTCGGCCGCGGCCAGGTACAGCAGCGCGTCGAGTGCGTACACGGTGCCGCCGACGTAGAAGGCCCGCAGGCTGCCGCGCTGTGCCACCAGGCCCATCGCGAAGAAGAAGGCCAGCACCAGTGCGTCGAGCACCAGGCCGGCGACCGGCAGCCCGGAGAACATCGCGTCGATGACGTTGGTGATGCCCAGGCCGACGACGAAATGGGTGTCGCTGCCCGAATGCTGCATCCCGACATTCACCGCCGACAGCCCGGCGATCCACCAGAACCAGCGCGCGCCCGCCTGCACGAGCGGCATCGATTCGGCCAGCGCACGCGGTGTCGGTGCCACGACAGCGGTGGCGACAGGTGCAGGGGCGCAGGCCACGGCGGGCGTGGCGGTGGGATCGGTCATCGGGTCCTCCTCGTGTGGGTTGTCGATTAGAACAGCGGCCGAACGTCGTGAGGGTGGAGCCTGCGAAGCGCAGAGGCTTCGCCCCTTTTTGACATCACCAAGGAGAACCCCGTGACAAAGATGATCCTCGTGAGCCTGCCGGTCACCGACCTGGGCGCTTCGGTCGCCTTCTACAAGGCGCTGGGATTTGCGCAGAACCCGCAGTTCAGCGACGACACCGCCGCCTACCTGGTGTGGAGCGAGACGATCCACGCGATGCTGCTCACCCAGGCCAAGTGGCGCAGCTTCACCGATCGACCGATCTCGCCGGCCGGCACCAGCCAGGTGATGCTCGCGCTGTCGCTGGACAGTCGGGAGGCCGTCGACCGGATGAACCAGGCCGCAGCCGAACACGGCGGCCAGGCCGACGTGAACCCGGTGCAGGACCATGGCGCGATGTACGGCCGCGACCTGGCGGATCCCGACGGACACCTGTGGGGCGCGCTCTGGATGGACCCGGCCGCGATGCCCGCAACCTGACCACGCCCGGGGGCGCGCCGTCGGCCCGCGATGTGCGCAGTGACTCCTGCTTTTGCAACCGGTTTGAATTGGTATCTTTGAGAAACCGAGGTAGGAATACCAATCCAGTACCAGCACACTCTCTCCCTGGTTTTTGTGATGCATCTCAACCGGAGATCAGAGAGATGAAGAAAACACTGGGAATGAGCATGGTTGCCGTCGCGATCGGCAGCCTGTGGGGACAGGTCCAGGCCGCGTCGGCCCACGACGTGCAGGGGGCGTGGAGCAGCGACGTGCAGCTGGCGCAGTCCAGCGCGCCCGCCTGGCGCGAAGGCGTCACCTACACCGTCGGCACGGTGGTGAGCTATGGCGGGCGCGACTATGTCGCACTCGTCACGCACACCGCGTGGGCCGGCACCAACTGGACACCGGCGACCACGCCGTCGCTGTGGTCGCCGACGAACGGCAGCGCGCCGGCCCCGGCGCCCGCCCCGTCGCCTGCACCCGCACCCGCACCGGCACCGAGCCCCGCGCCCGCACCGGCTCCCGCGCCGAACCCCGGCGGCACCTGCTACCTCGCGTGGGTGTCCGGCACCGCCTACACCAGCGGCGCGACCGTCAGCTACAACGGCGTGAACTACAAGGCCAACTACTGGACGCAGAACAACAACCCGGCGTCCAGCAGCGGCCCCGCCGGCAGCGGCCAACCGTGGACGGCCGTCGGCAACTGCGCCAGTGCCCCGGCGCCCGCGCCTGCGCCGGCTCCGTCGCCCGCACCGGCGCCCGCGCCAGCCCCCGCACCGTCGCCGGCTCCCGCGCCCGCACCGGCACCGGCGCCCGCGCCGGCCCCGGCACCTGCGCCGGGCGGCCGCCAGGTCGGCTCGTACTTCACGCAGTGGGGCGTGTACGGCCGCGGTTATGAAGTCGCCGACATGATCTCGTCGGGCTCGGCCAGCTCGATGACCTTCGTGAACTACGCGTTCGCGAACATCTACCAGAAGAATGGCGGCTACGAGTGCGCGCAAGGCATCGACAAGCTCGAGCCGGGTGCGACGAACCCGAACGATCCGAGCGCCGGCACCGGTGGCGACGCCTGGGCCGACTACGGCCGCACGCCGCTGCGCCTGGTGGGTGCCGCACCCACGTGGGATTCGAAGCTGGCCGGCTCCTTCAACGAACTGAAGGGCCTGAAGGCGAAGTACCCGAACCTGAAGGTGCTGATCTCGCTCGGCGGCTGGACGTGGTCGAAGTGGTTCTCCGCCGCGTCGCAGACCGACGCGCTGCGCAAGCAGCTGGTGAGTTCCTGCCTGAACATCTACATCAAGGGCAACCTGCCGGCGTACAGCGGCCGGGGTGGCGACGGCGTGCTGGCCGGCGTGTTCGACGGCATCGACATCGACTGGGAATTCCCGGCCGTGATCGGGCAGCCGTACAACACCGTGAGCGCGGCGGACCGCCACAACTTCACGCTGCTGATGAAGGAGTTCCGCACCCAGCTCGACGCGATCAACGGCAAGCACTACCTGCTGACTGCGGCGCTCGGCTCGGGCAAGGACAAGATCGACGCCACCGAACCGGGCCAGTACGGGCAGTACATGGACTGGGTCAACCTGATGAGCTACGACTTCCACGGCGGGTTCGAGCCGCAAGGTCCGACCGACTTCCAGTCGAACCTCTATCCGGATGCGTCGGGCCCGAACTACTACGATCCGTTGAAGCCGGGCGTGCGCTCCGTCGCGTCGTACTACAACATCGACGAAGCGGTGGGCATCCTGCTGCAGTCCGGCATGCCGGCGGGCAAGATCAACCTCGGCATTCCGTTCTACGGCCGCGGTTGGACGGGCGTGCCGAACGTCAACAACGGGCTGTACCAGAAGGCCACGTCGCCGGCACGCGGCACCTACGAGGCGGGCATCGAGGACTACAAGGTCCTGAAGAGCGCCCCGGGCACGGTGTATGTGCACCCGGTGACGAAGCAGAGCTACAAGTTCGACGGCACGAACTTCTGGAGCTACGACACGCCGGAAGTCATCCAGACCAAGATCAACTACCTGAAGTCCAAGGGTCTGGGCGGCATCTTCAGCTGGTCGCTGGACGGCGACTTGAATGGCGAGCTGATGAAGGCCACCGCGGCCGCGAAGTAAGCCACGCCGCCGTCGCGCACCCGCATGGGTGTGCGACGCGTTCGTCGAAAGGCCTGCCCTCATGGGGCAGGCCTTTTTCTTTTGGGCCGCCCATCGAGTCGGTTGGAGACAACACCCTGATACACACGAAAGTCCGGACTTACCCTCAGGCGCCCGCCCATCAGGAGTGATCAAATCGCTCGCCTGACTGGAATCGGTTCCACTTTTCGAGGCCTACGGCAGTACGAGTCTTGCAAAGGGACACAGGCATCGATCCGGCGGGCTCATAGATTGGGATGACTTGCCACGCGTGCGGCCTCGCCACGGGCTGCGGTGCACGTGCGGAAGCAGACAACACCTTCAAGGAGAAGAGCACATGCAGTGGAGTACCCGACAGGTCGTCGCGATGGCCGCGATGCTGGGCGCCTTTGGCGCCACGGCAGACGCAGCGACCCTTCGCGCCGTCGCCAACAACAACTTCGTCAGCGCCACCGCGACAGGGACCTCGTTCCTGAACGCGACGGCGCCCGTCGCCAGCACCTGGGAAGACTTCGACGTCATCCGCAACGGCAACGGCACGGTCTCGTTCCGGGCCACCATCAGCGGCAACATCGTGTCCGCCGACATGGGCCTGGGCGCGCCGAACACCAACCGGCTGATCTCGAACCGCGGGGCCATCAACGCGTGGGAGCAGTTCACGCTCGAGGCGCAGGCCAACGGCACGGTCGCGATCCGCTCGGCGACCACCGGCCTCTACGTCAGCGCCGACCTGAACCGCGGCGGCTTCCTGGTCGCCGACCGTCCCACGGTGCAGGCCTGGGAGCAGTTCGTGCTGTCGGACACCAGCACGCCGCCGACCAATCCGCCGACGAACCCGCCGACCGGCACGACGCCCGACTTCGGCCCGAACGTGCACGTCTTCAACCCGTCGACGCCGAACCTGCAGGGGCAGATCAACGACATCTACAACGCGCAGCAGCCGAACCACTTCGGCCCGCGCCGCGATGCGATCCTGCTGACGCCGGGCACCTACAACAACCTGCGGATCCCGGTGGGCTTCTACACGCAGGTGCTGGGCCTGGGCAGCCACCCCGACCAGGTGCACGTCAACGGCGACCTGCGCTCCAACGCCTTCCTCGACGGCGACAACGCGACGCAGAACTTCTGGCGCGGCGCCGAGAACTTCTCGGTCACGCCCAGCCAGGGCATCGGCAACAACACGATGCAGTGGGCCGTCTCGCAGGCGATCCCGTTCCGCCGCATGCACGTGCGCGGCAACATCAAGCTGAACCAGAACAACGGCTGGTCGAGCGGCGGCTGGTTCTCCGACGTGCTGGTCGACGGCAACGTCAACTCGGCGTCGCAGCAGCAATGGATCTCGCGCAACAGCCAGTGGGGCAGCTGGAGCGGCTCGAACTGGAACATGGTGTTCGTCGGCGTGCCGAACGCACCGGCCGGCAACTTCCCGACGCAGGGCCAGCGGTACACCAAGATCGCGCAGACGCCGGTCATCCGCGAGAAGCCGTACCTGTTCATCGATGCCAACGGCAGCTATGCGGTGCGCCTGCCTGCGCTGAGCACCAACAGCGCCGGCATCAGCTGGAGCAACGGCGCCACCACGCCGGGCACCACGCTACCGATCAGCAGCTTCTTCATCGCGAAGCCGAGCGACAGCGCCGCCACCCTCAACGCGCAGCTGGCGGCGGGCAAGCACATCCTGTTCACGCCCGGCACCTACGTGCTGACGCAGACGCTGCAGGTGAACAACCCCAACACGGTGATCCTGGGTCTGGGCTTTGCCACGCTGCGGTCCGACAACGGGCAGCCGCTGATCAAGACGGCCGACGTGGACGGCCTCACGATCTCGGGCCTGTTCCTGGACGCGGGCCGTGCCGAATCGGGCGTGCTGATGGAGGTCGGCCCGAACGGTGCAAGCGCCAGCCATGCGGCCAACCCGATCGCGCTGCACGACCTGTTCTTCCGCATCGGCGGCGCGGCGGCCGGCCGGGTCGGCATCGCGTTGAGCATCAACGCCAGCAACACGATCGTCGACCACACCTGGCTGTGGCGTGCCGACCATGGCGACGGCGTCAGCTGGACCGACAACCCGTCGGCCAACGGCCTGTGGGTGAACGGCAACGACGTGACCATCTACGGCCTGTTCGTCGAGCACTTCCAGCAGCACCAGGTGGTGTGGAACGGCAACGGCGGGCGCGTGTACTTCTACCAGTCGGAGATCCCGTACGACCCGCCGAGCCAGTCGGCCTGGAACAGCACGACCGGCCGCGGCTGGGCGTCGTACAAGGTGTCGAACAACGTGACCAGCCATGAGGCCTGGGGCCTGGGCATCTACAGCGTGTTCACGAATGGCGGCATCCTGCTCGACCGCGCCATCGAGGTGCCGACCACGTCGGGGGTGCGCTTCCACGACATGATCTCGGTCTGCCTGGGCGGCAACGGCGGCATCGTCCACGTCATCAACAACACCGGCTCGCAGACCGGCTGCAATGCGTCGTTCACGCCGACGGTGACGACCTTCCCGTAACCCGACGTTCGTCCGCGAAACGAGCCCCCGGCGCAAGCCGGGGGCTTTTGTTTTTGGGCCTTACGTTTGATGACAGACGGGCAGATCTCCGGAATGCCGCGGTCATCACTGGCTTGCCGACGTCTCCCAGAATCGCGCCACTTTCGGGTGGACCCGAATTCACACAAGGGGATGAGGATGAAGAAGATGAATCGCATGACGATCGTCGCCGCCGCGGCGACGGTGGTGGGCAGCACGCTGGCCGCACCGGCCTTCGCGGCCGACTGGCCGAGCGGCTACACCTTCTGCGCCAGCGAGCGCACCAACTGCGCGGTGGGCTCCAAGCCGCGCCAGGTGTCGTACGGCGCGCAAGGCAAGTGGGTCGTGAAGGCGAAGTCGGGCACGATCGCCTGCACCAATGCGACCTTCGGCGACCCGATCGTCGGCAAGAAGAAGGCCTGCGCCCTCGGCCCGCTGGTGGCGGCCCCCGCGCCGGCTCCGGCTCCGGCGCCCACGCCCGCGCCAGCGCCAGCGCCGACGCCTGCACCGGCTCCCGCGCCCACGCCCGCACCAGCTCCCGCGCCCGCACCGGCGCCGGCGCCGGGGGTGGTCGATCCAGGCAGCACGCTGACCACCTGGGCGGCGCCCGGCGCCACGCCGAAGCCCGCCGTCACGCCCGGCACCTGGCGCGCCGGCGGCCCGAACCCGGACCAAGCCAACTTCCGCCTCGTCAAGGAGTCGGCCCACTTCGCGTTCTATTCCGACGAAGCGGTCTCCGATGCCGACCTGACCCTCGCGGCCGACACGCTGGAGAACACCGTCTGGCAGAACCTGTTCAACACGAACC
Source organism: Rhizobacter sp. SG703 (assembly GCF_012275445.1). Lineage (GTDB taxonomy): Bacteria > Pseudomonadota > Gammaproteobacteria > Burkholderiales > Burkholderiaceae_C > Rhizobacter. The sequence continues at coordinate 54,212 of NZ_JAAZQK010000015.1, forward strand.
TGGTGATGCCCGAGCCGTTCTTCGACAAGGCGGACAAGATCAAGCCGGCGATCCACATCCATTCCGACTGGGGTCTGACCGGCGGCGCGTGGGTCGACAACCAGCGCGGGCTGCACCTGGGCATGTGGATCGCCCCGGCCGCGCTGAAGGACCACTGGGGCCTGACGCACGAGTTCACGCACGGCTGGCAGTCGTGGGCCGGCAACAACGGCGGGCTGGCCTGCAACCAGTCGAACACCTGCGGCTGGCTGTTCGAGAGCCACGCGAACTTCACGCCGCACCAGCTGCCCGAGTACCAGGGCAACGCGCACTGCTCGGAGATGCTGCCGAACGCGCCGCACCTGTACCTGGGCTCCACGCGCGACCGCTACTGCAACTGGCAGTTCATGGAGTTCCTGAAGGGCAAGTACGGTCCTGGCGCGGTCACGCAGATCTGGACCACCAGCGGCGCCGATCCGCTGACCAACATCCAGAAGTCGCGCGGCTGGACGCTGCCGCAGCTCAACGACTTCATCGGCGAGTGGGCGATGCACAACGTGGTGTGGGACTACAAGGCCACGCCCGACACCTTCCGCAGCACCTACGGCAACATCACGCTGACCGACAAGGCCGAGCGGCTGCACCGGCTGATGCCGCTGGAGGCGCTGGACACCAGCTGGGGGAGCAACCGCCGCTTCGCGTCGCCGTTCTACGGTGCACCGCAGCGCTTCGGCTACAACGTCGTGCGGCTGTACCCGACCAACGGGGCGAGCACCGTGACGGTGAAGTTCCGCGGCATCAACCAGGCGGGCTCGGACGCCGACTTCCGCTGGGGGCTGGTGGCCACCAACACGCAGTTCACGTCGGCGCGCTACAGCGCGCTGCAGAAGGGGCTGGACGCCGACCTGACCTTCAAGGTGAATGCCGGCGAGCCGCTGTTCATGGTGGTGGCGGCGACGCCGTCGGCGTTCAAGACGGTGGTGTGGGACCAGGCCTACGAAACCATCTGGCGCTACCCGTACATGGTCGAGCTCGCGAACGCCTGGCCGCAGGGCTTCCAGAACGGGCAGCGCGATGCCTGCCCGTCGGGCACGCTGCGCCACGCCAACGGCGGCGGCTGCGCGCCCACCAGCACCGCGGCCAGCGTGTACGTCGGCCCCTACGCCACCATCCTGCCGGGCGGCAGCGCCAGCGGCAATGCACGCATCGAAGACCAAGCCATCGTCGCGAACGGCTCGGTCACCGGCGGCACCGTCGGCGGCCTCAGCGTGATCGGCGTGACCGGCAGCCCGTGGGGCAACAACAGCTTCTCGGTGTCGGGCTCGGCGCAGGTGCGCACCACGTTCTACCCGCTCGGCTTCTTCGAGCCGAACCAGGGTGCGTCGGGCAGCCTGAACCTGCATGGCGACGTGGAGTACCGCGGCGCCGGGCTGAACCTCGGCGCTGGCAACCGCTCGGGGTTCGTCGATGCGACGTCCACCGTCGGCTCGGCCACCGACGTCAACACGAAGACGACGCTGACCTGGCGGCCGTGAATCAAACACGAGCCCGTCAGACCAGAAGCATGAGCTCAAACCCCGTTCGCCCTGAGCTTGTCGAAGGCCCTGCGCGCAGGGAGCCAGGGCTTCGACAGGCTCAGCCCGAACGGAGTGGGGCTCAGCCCGAACGGAGTGGGGCTCAGCCCGAACGGGAGTGGGGCCCTGCCCGAACAAGGAGTACGACGTGATCCGTTTCGAGAAGCTGGCCATCTGCATGGCCATCGCCGGGCTCTGCGCGCCGGCTGTCGACGCCGCGAGCCCGGTGACGCTGACCTACGTGGTCAACAACCAGTGGGGCTCGGGTTACTGCGCGACGCTGCGGGTCACCAACCCGAACAGCGAGGCCGTGCAGTGGAGCGGCGCGCTGACGGTGCCGGGGCAGGTCGGCAACCTCTGGAACGGCGTGTGGAAGCAGACCGGCTCGAGCCTCGCCGTGAGCGGGGTCGAGTGGAACAAGTCGCTGGCAGGCAAGGCGACGAATGAGTCGGTCGGTTTCTGCGCGACCTCGGCGGCGGCGCCGACCCCAGCCCCTGCGCCAGCGCCGACACCCGCTCCCGCCCCGGCGCCTGCTCCCGCCCCAGCGCCGGCACCTGCACCGGCACCTGCACCTGCACCTGCACCGGCACCTGCACCGGCACCGGCACCGGCACCTGCGCCGCCCACCGGCCCGGTCGCCGGCTCACGCCAGGTCGAGCGGCTCGACCGCGGCGTCGTCGCGGTCGCCACCGGCCACGGCGTCTTCGTCAGCTGGCGCATGCTGGGCACCGAGGCCGACAGCGTCGCCTACAACCTGTACCGCAATGGCAGCAAGCTGAACGCGAGCCCGATCGCCACCAGCACCAATTACGTCGATGCCGGCGGCGGTGCCAGCGCGACGTACAGCGTGGCCGCCATCGTCAACGGCGTCGAGCAGGCGCGCAGCAGCGCCACCGCGACCTGGCCGCAGCAGTACCTGACGGTCAAGCTGCAGCGCCCGGCCGGCGGCACCACGCCCGACGGCATCGCCTACGACTACAGCCCGAACGACGTCGGCGTCGGCGATGTCGATGGCGACGGCGACTACGAGCTGATCGTCAAGTGGGACCCGTCCAACTCGAAGGACAACTCCCAGTCCGGCTACACCGGCAACGTGTTCGTCGACGCCTACAAGCTCGACGGCACACGGCTGTGGCGCATCGACCTCGGCCGCAACATCCGCGCCGGTGCGCACTACACGCAGTTCATCGTCTACGACCTCGATGGCGACGGCCGCGCCGAGCTCGCGATGAAGACCGGCGACGGCACCATCGACGGCACCGGTGCCGTGATCGGCAGCGCCACCGCCGACCACCGCAACAGCACCGGCTACATCCTGGGCGGCCCCGAATACCTGACGGTCTTCAATGGCCTGACCGGCAAGGCGATGGCGAGCACCGCCTACCTGCCGGCGCGCGGCGCGGTGTCGAGCTGGGGCGACAGCTACGGCAACCGCGTCGACCGCTTCCTGGCCGGCGTGGCCTACCTGGACGGCCAGCGGCCGAGCCTGGTGATGAGCCGCGGCTACTACACCCGCGCGGTGATCGCTGCATGGGACTGGCGCGACGGCAAGCTCGCGTCGCGCTGGATCTTCGACTCCAACACCGCCGGCAACTCGGCGTACCGGGGGCAGGGCGCGCACAGCCTGGTGATCGCCGACGTGAACGGCGACGGCAAGGACGACATCGTGTTCGGCGCCGCCGCGATCGATTCGAGCGGCAAGGGCCTGTACTCGACCGGCCTCGGCCACGGCGATGCGCTGCACGTCGGCGACTTCGACCCGGCGCGCCCGGGCAAGGAGGTGATGATGGTCCACGAGGAGCCGGGCCACTACGGCGCGCACGGCGTCGAGATGCACGACGCGGCCACCGGCAAGATCCTGTGGAGCCTGCCGGGCGGCGGTGTCGACGTGGGACGCGGCGTCGCGATGGACGTCGATGCGCGCTATCCCGGCGCCGAAAGCTGGGCCACGGTGGGCGGCCTGACCAGCGCGAAGGGCGAGTCGATCTCGGTGCGCCGCCCGTCACGCGTCAACTTCGGCGTCTGGTGGGACGGCGACCTGCTGCGCGAACTGCTCGACGGCACGACCATCGACAAGTGGAATCCGGCGACCGAGAAGCTCGACCGCCTGCTGACGGCGTCGAACGACGGCGCCGCGTCGAACAACACCACGAAGGCGACGCCCAACCTGTCGGCTGACCTGTTCGGCGACTGGCGCGAAGAGGTGATCTGGCGCAATGCCGACAACACCGAACTGATGATCTTCACGACGACGATCCCGAGCACCGAGCGGCTGCGCACGTTGATGCACGACACCCAGTACCGATCGGCGATCGCGAACCAGAACTCGGCCTACAACCAGCCGCCGAACCCCAGCTTCTTCCTCGGGGCCGGCATGGGCAAGCCGGCGCAGCCGAAGGTGTACACGCCGGTCGCGAAGTGATGATCAGCTGAGGATCACTGCGTCGTCGCGGCGGACTCGTTGGCCGTCGGGCCGGCGTAGATGCCGGCATCGTCCGCCGGTGCCGCGGGCGCGGTGTCGGCGACCAGGCCGCCCGACGCGGCGAAGGCGCCGGTGTCGGGGGCGTTGGTCCCGAGCATCGGCGTCAGGCACAGCACGAGGGCGAGCACGCCGGATCCGGCGGCGATCGCGATGAAGCGGCGGGTGAGGTCGTTGGAGGTTTGCATGGTGGGCTCCCTGTTGATGAAGCCCGCAAGGATGCCGACGCGCCGTATCAGCGATGTATCTGCGCCGTTTCAATCGTTGCAGCACATCTGCCGTTACTGAACCCTCGATTGCAGACCTCACTGCCAGGCGCTGCACGGCATCACTGCGCCACGTGGCTGCCGAGCCCGTCGAAGGTGTCGATCGGGAAGCCGGCCCATTCGACGCTCGGGTCCCACGCCGCCGGCGCGCCGGCCGGCACGCTGCCGTGAACGATGCCCGGCTTGCGGCGCAGCGTGCGGTCGAGCGTCGACAGCGTGCCGCCGGTCCACGCGGTGCCCGGGTCGAAGCCGACCTGGCCGAATGCATCGACCACCGTGCCCGATCTCTCGAGCGTCACCGCGTCGTCGCCGTTGAAGTTGGCGACTCCATGCTTCACCGCACCCGGCAGCGTGACGCTGGTCGTGAACGCGGTGTTGATCAGCAGCAGCGTCTTGCCCGACTCCAGCGTGCCGGTCAGCGCCAGCGAACTGGTCGGCGCGACCGCGCCGTTCGCATAGAGCCGCACCGTGTAGGCGGTCAGGTCCACCGTGCCGGCGGTCGGGTTGTAGATCTCCAGCGCCTTGTTGTTGCTGCTGCCTTCGACGTACTCGCTGAAGAACAGCTCCGGCGTGTCGCCGCTGCTCGGCGCGGCGCTGACCACCACCGTGCCGCTGCGCTCGGCGGTCAGGCCGCCCGCGTCGCTCAGCACCAGCTTCAGCGTGAAGCTGCCGGCCGCCGCATAGGTGTGGGCCAGCGTCGTGACGCCGACCGCCGGCGCCTCGGTCGTGCCGTCGCCCCAGTCGACCGACAGCGCGCTGCCGTTGGTCGCCGCGATGCCGGTGATGCTGGCGGCGGTGCCTGCCACCGCGCTGCCGGGCAACGTCGCGGCGAGTGCCGGCACCACCACCGGCGCATCGGCGGTCAGCGTCAGGCCGACCAGCACCGGGTCGTGGTCCGACGAGCGGTACGGGGTCGCGGCATAGCGGTCGTCGGTCTTGAACTCGGTGTTGTAGTCGAGCACCGTCGGCTCGTCGGCGTTGACGTGCCACACGGCGATGCCGTTCACCTGCGCACCCAGCGTCTCGCTCGCGAAGGCATGGTCGAGCGCGCCCGATTCGCCGTTGAACACATAGCTGTAGCGGGCGTCTTCCGGCAGCCGCTTCAGCAGCGCCTCGAAGCCGCCGCCCTCCAGGCTCTTGACCGGGTCCTCGTTCAGGTACGAGTTGAAGTCGCCGACCATCAGCACGTCGGACTCGCCCGAGGCGTCGATCAGCCCGTTGACCCACTTCTGCAGCGCCAGCGCCTGGCGGAAGCGCGAGACGTTCCAGCAGCCCTGGCCCTTGTCGGCATCCAGGTCGTCCACCGAGGCCGGGCACGAGCCCTTGCTCTTCAGGTGGTTGACCACCAGCCAGAAGCCGCCGTGGTTGTCGACCGCGGCGAAGCGCTGCGCGACCGGCGGGCGCAGGCCGCCGTCGACCGCGAAGTCCGGATCGGTCGGAACGACCGCGTTGCCGATCGGCGTCACGCGGGCCGGCTTGTAGATCATCGCGACGGTGATCGCATCGGTGCCCGGCTTGCCGGCGTCGATCCACGCGTAGGTGTTGGCGCCGAGCTTCGCGTTGACCGCGCCGACCAGGTCGGCGAGCGCGGCGGTGCCGTTGTTCTCGATCTCCATCAGCCCGAGTGCATCGGCGTTCAGCCCGACGATGGTCTCGACCAGCTTCGCGCGCTGGCGGGTCAGTTCTTCCGCGGTGTTGGCACCGCGCTGGCCGAGCGTCGTGAAGTAGTTCAGCACGTTCAGGCTGCCGGCGCGCAGCGTGCCGCCGACGGCCGCCGGTGCGGCAGGGCGCGGGTTGGCCGCGGTGAAGGCGGGGGCGGCGACCGGGTGGATGTGGAAGGCATCGGCGGTCCAGGTGACCACGCCGCGCACGCCGGCCACGGTGTCGCCGACGCGGCGCGTGCCGGTGCTGTCGGCGGCCGACAGGTAGGGGATCGGCGTCGGGTTCTGGATGCCGGCGCCGTCGTCCAGCACGATCTTCGCGAGCGCATTGGCGGCGTTCACCTCATCGCGCGTCGCGCTGCCCGGGTGGTTGTTGGCCTGGAACAGCCGGCCGCCGGTGGACAGCACCAGCTCGCCGTAGCGGCCGAGGTTGTAGACCTCCGACACCGTCAGCGTCTGCTTGAATTCGACCAGCATGCCTTCGACCGCTTCGAGGTCGGTGGCGCTGGCCAGCGGCAGCGTGACCTCGCGCGCGGCGATGGCCGGGCCGGCGCCGCAGGTGCTGATCGCGGTGACGGTGGCGAGTTCGGTGAGCCGTTCGGGATCGGTGCTGCCGCTCTTGAACTCGCTGACGGTGCCGCTCGCCTGCACGTAGTCGCCGACCTTCACGTCGGCGCCGCCGGGCGCGTAGACGAACAGGCCTTCGGAGGTCTTCGGGTCGGCATCGGCGACCGGTTGCTGGATGAAGAAGCCCTTCAGCTGGTCGTCACCCTGGAAGTCGGCGGTGACGACGCCGCGCACCGTGACCGCCTGGCCGTCGAACGGGCTCAGTGCGCCGGGGCCTTGCACCGCGGTGATGTCGCGCAGCGTGGTCGGCGCGGCCGGGCAGTCGGGCAGCGTGGTGACCGGCGGATTGCCGCCGCCACCGCCCGGGGCCGGCGAGTCGTCACCACCGCCGCCGCCGCAGGCCGACAACGCGGCCAGCAGGCCGACGATCACGCCGGAGGTCCATGAAGCGTGCCACCTGGAATTCGACATGCAAGTTCTCCCTGTTCACGGAACTTCCGTCCGCAAATTTCGACAAGCAATCCGGCCGACGGGCCGGTCCGGCAAAGCCGCGCAGGTTGACGCGCCGGCGTGTCAGCGTCGTGACACGGGCCGGCGTTGCAAGTTCAGGTCCATGCTTTTGCTGCCAAGCGCACTGCCACCGCGAGTGCCAGGGTCACTGCCAGCGCAGCGTCCAGATGAAGTCCAGCGAGTTGTCCAGCCCCGACTGCGCGCGCAGCGTGAAGCGCTGGGCGATGCGGTAGATCAGCTGCCAGTTGCCGGTGGTCGCGTTCAGGCTGCGTTCGTAGCCGACGTACCAGCGCCGCGACAGCTGCTTGCCGAGCGACACCACCGTCTCGCGCACGTCGGTTGCGCTGTTCGTGTTCTGCGACACCGACAGGTCGTCGATGCCCAGCACCTTCAGCGGGTCGGCGCCGCCGCCTTCGCCGGCCAGCAGCGCCAGCGCCGCGCGCTGCAGCAGCGCGGTGTCGGCCTTGCCCAGCCCGTCGCTGGCGCGGCCGAGCAGCATCCACGACAACTTGTCGATCTCGGACAGGTCCGGCTCGGAGAACAGCCGCACGCGCGGCGTCAATGCGGTGCCGGTGATCGCGACGCCGACCCGCACGTCCAGGTTCGGCCGGGTCGCCTCGATGTCGAGCCGGGGGTTCTCCGGCGTGCCGCTGAAGGTGATGATGCCGCGGTCGATCGTCAGCTTCTGGCCGTAGGCGTTGTAGGTGCCGTCGACCGCGCGCACGCTGCCGTTCAGCGCCAGCTTGCCGCCCGGCGTCGTCAGCTTCAGCTCGCCTTCGAGCCGGGTGTCGATGCCGCGCCCGCGCAGCCGCAGCGCGTCGCCCAGGTTCACCGTCAGGTCGACCGCGACGTTGCGGTTGCTCGGCGCGGCGGCCGGCCCGCTGGCCTCGAGGGCGGCCGTGCGGTTGACCACCACGACGTCGCCCGACAGGCTGGGCGCGTTCGCCAGGCTGAAATCGAACAAACCTTCGTCGACCTTGAAGCTGCCGTCGACCTTCAGGTTGTCGCGGTCGAGATCCACCTGTGCGCGGCCGGTGGTGACGATGCGCCGGTCGACCCGGCCCAGCAGCTGGAAGCGCTCGGCCACCAGCGTCATCTGCGCATGCGGCTTCTCGCCGAACTCGGCGTTGCCGGTCAGCTTGACGGTGCCGTTGCCGGCCCGCGCCTGGAAGGTGTTGATCTTCGCGTTGTCGCCCTGCAGCGCGATGTCGACCTCGCCGTCGGTCACGTTGACGCCCTGCAGGATGTTGCGCGCCGACAGGTCGGAGCCCTTCATGTGGCCGGTGTACTCGATCGCGCCGAAGCGCCCGCCGATGGTGGCGGTGGTGCCGAGCTTGCCGCCCAGGCGCCAGCCGGTGGGCACCCATGCACCCCAGGTGCCGAGGTTCGCGACCTGGGCCTCGAGCACGCCTTGCACCGGCGCGTCGGGCTCGGGCCAGGCGCGCTTCGGCGAGGTGCGCACGACGATCGCGCCGGCCGCCACGCCGAGCTGGTTGCCGGCCAGGCCCTGCGTGAAGTTCCAGACGCCGTCCTGCGCGCTCAGGCCGAGCCGCAGGTCGGTCAGGCCGAGCGGCTGCGTGCCGGTCTCGTCGGTCACCGACAGGTCGCCGCGCACCCGTTCGAGCACGATGTCGGCGCTGAACTCGGCGGCCTGGTGCACGACGATCCTGCCGCCGATCTGCAAGTCGCCGCCCCAGCCGAAATCCGGCTGCAGCCGACGCAGCAGCGGCGCGATCGCGACCGGTTGCAGCTCGGCCTGCACGTCGAGCTGCTGGGTCTGCACGCCTTGGCCGGCCTGCCAGCGGATGGCGTCCCAGCGCAGCCCGGCGCCGAGGATGTCGGCCCGCCCGGCCGACACGCTGGCCCAGGGCGCGTCGCCGGCCTGCACCTCGACGTCGACGTTCTGCGCCAGCAGCCAGGGCGCGCTGCCGGGCTGGTTGCTGCGCACCTCGGCCTGCTGCAGCGTGCCCTTCCAGTTCAGCGGGGTCGACGGCTTGCCGGCGGTGCTGCCGATGGAAGGGCGCAGCGACGAGCCGTCGAACGGCGCGCCGCTCAGGCTGCCGCGCGCGGCCAGCAGCACCAGCGTGCGGCCGGTGGGGGCCGCCGGGGCGGAGGCGGCAGACGCAGCGGACGCAGCCGAGGCGGCCGAGGCGGCCGCGAGAGGCGCGCTGGCGGCCCGCGCGGCCGGCGGCGGCTGCACGTTGTCGACCCAGGCCGGCGGCAGGGCCTTCAGCTCGGTGCGCCAGTTCAGCGTGTGCGCGCGGGCCGTGCCCTGCAACTGCAGCCGGCTGCTGTCGAGGCCCTGGCCGCGCCAGGCGCCCTGGGCGATGTCGGCGGCGAGTTCCAGCGGCGCGTCGGCGCTGGTGCCGGCCTGCCAGCGCAGCTCGGCCTGGCCGACCGCCAGCGCGCCGGCGCGCAGCTTCGCGACCGTGGCCTTGCCCTGCGTCTTCACGTCGGGCCAGCGGCCGGTCAGCTCGGCCTCGCCGTTGAAGCTGCCGTTCAGCCCGTCGAGCAGCCCCGACGCCTGCGCGCCCGGCAGCAGCTTCAGCAGCGGCTGCAGGCGCGCCAGCACCGGCGCGCGGGCGTCGACATGCCAGCGGTCGGCGGCGCCCCGTGCATCGGTGGCGAGCGCGCCTTCGGCGTTCAGCGCGTTGCCGCTGGCATCGAGCTTCACGGTCGCGGCGAACGGCGCTCCGGCGCTCGGGTGGTGCAGCGCAATGTCGCCGCTGAGCGGCACGCCGGCCAGCACGCTGTTGCCGATCACCGCGCTCAGGTCGCCGCGCAGCGCGGCCAGCCGGTCGAGCAACGTGGCGCCGCGCGGGGCCGGCGCGGTCACGCTGTCGGGCACCGTCAGCGCCAGCTCGCCCTTCACGTTCAACCGGTGCGGCCCGAGGTGCCAGCTCGATTCGGGCGGGCCGGGGAACCAGGCCGCCGGGTCGAAGTCGACCAGCGCGCCCTTGGCCTTGCCCTGCCATTGCCCCGTGCCGCGCTCGGCGCCGCCGCTCAGCGTGGCCTGCGCGGCGCCGGCGCTGGCGCGCAGTTCGCGCAGCTCGATGCGCTGCTCGTCGCCTTGCGCATCGACCTTCAGCTGCACCGCGCGCGCCGGCTGCAGCAGCTGGCCCTTCAGGTCGACCAGCGCCTTGAAGCTCGGCGGCCGCGCGCTGCCGTCGGGCAGCGGCGGGTGGGTCTGGCCGGACAGGCTGACCGGCCCGCCGATCGTCATCGCCGGCAGGTTCGGGTCGAGCTCCGCCGGCGCGACCTTGTCGAGCGTCGCGTTCAGCTCGAAGTTGCCGCCGTCGATGCGGCCGGTGCCGCTGATGCTGCCGGCCGGTTTGACGCTGCCGGCCAGCAGCGCCTCGAATGCGGCGAGCTCGAACTGCCGCGGCTGGTCGGCGCGACCGCGCAGGTCGATGCTGAGCTGGCGCAACGGCAGCCGTTGTTCGTCCCAGCGGCCGGGCTTGTCGTTGCGCAGCGTGCCGCGCGCGGCCAGGCCGCCCTTGCCGCCTTGCGCATCGGTCGGTGCGATCGCGATGTTGCCGCTCAGCGCGGTGACCGGTGCGTTCGTCAGCAGCGCTGACAGGTCGAGCGCCTGCGTGCTGGCATCGACCTGCGGCAGCGGCCACGGATCGGCCGGCGCGACGATGGCGGTGGCGTCGAGCGACTGACCCTGCGCGCGCAGCACGGCCTGGGCACTGAAGCGTGCGAGCGGGCCTTTGGCCGACAGGTTCGCGCGCCAGTCGTTGCTGAGCGTCTTCGCCCACGCCGGCAGCGGCGGCAGCGCGGCATCGCTGCCGCTGCCCTGCACGCCGTCGAGCTGCAGCTCGAGCGGCAGGTCGCCGTCGGTGCCGATCTGCGCATGGCCGGTGATCTTCATCGCATCGAGCCGCAGCGTCGCAGCGCTGACGCGGTGCAGCCTGCCGCGTTCGGCGCCGAGTTCGATCTTCGCGGCGATCTCGCGCAGCGGATGCGTTTCCAGGCCCGGCACCAGCAGCGACCCGACCGTCAGCTGGTCGACGTACAGCTCCACCGGCGAGCGCAGCGAGCGCGGCAGGCGCGTCGGCGTGCTGCTGTCGCCCGGGCCGACCTGCACCGTGACGCGCTCGGCCGACATCGAATCGGCATGCACCGCGGCCCAGCTGCGCGGGTAGGGCGTGAACGACAGCGACAGCCCGCGCCAGCGCAGCGCGTCGATCACGATGCGGTCGTGTTCGCCGAGCACGACGACGACCTGCTTCGCGCTGAAATCGCCGACCAGCGACCCGCGCGGCTCGCTGACCTGCAGCAGCGGCAGCGCGCGCACGACGTTGCCGAGCAGCCAGGCGGTGCCGCTTTCGCTGCCGGCGGCCCACAGCGCGGTGCCGACCAGCGCGGCCGGCAGCGCGACCAGCAGCACGAAGCCGGCGATCAGCAACACCGTCCACCAGCGCCGCCGCCGCCCGAGCGGACCCCGTGGAACCGGCTCCGCCGGGCCACTGGGGGCGCCCCCTGGAGGGGGAGGACGCGCAGCGTCTTCGGGGGTGGGTGTCATGACGTCAGAAGGCAATGCCGACGCTCAAATGGAGGCGGTTTTCGTCGACGGCCTGGCCGTGCGCATAGTCGATGCGCAGCGGCCCGACCGGGCTGCGCCAGCGCAGGCCGACGCCGTAGCCGTAGACCGAGTTCACATGGCCCCAGGTGTCGGACGCGTTGCCGCCGTCGGCGAACACCGCCCACCACAGCGAGGGCATGCGCGGCGAGATCGGGCGCGCGATCTCGACGCTGCTGGTCAGCAGGAAGCGGCCGCCGTAGAGCTCGCCGTCCTTGGTCACCCCGAGCGACCGGTAGGCGTAGCCGCGCACCGAGTCGTCGCCGCCGGCGCGGAACAGCAGCGCATCGGGGATGCCGACGTCGGGCTTCGCGAACACGCCGCCGGCCTCGACGCGGGCCTGTCCGTACCAGCGCTGGCCGAGCGGCCAGTAGCCGGTCAGGCGGCCGTAGGTGCGGCCGAACGGGCCGTTGCTGGCGAAGTTGTTCACCGCATAGCCACCGGCCGCCTGGATCGACGCGGTCAGGCCCTTGGTGGGCAGCAGGATGCTGTCGACGTCGCGCCAGACCCAGTTGTAGTTCTGCGAGACCGCGCGGCTGTCCTGTTCGGCGGTGTCGTTGGTCAGCTTGGAGTCCAGCACCTCGACGAAGATCAGCCGCTCGATGTGCTCGGTGTCGAGCGAGCGGCCGACCCGCACGCGTGAGTTCAGCGTGATCGCGCCGGCCGAATCGAGCCGCGAGACGCTGGTGGCGATCAGGTTGCGGTACTGGCCGTCGGTGGGGTTCGACGTCAGGTCGGCGTCCCACGAGCGCAGGTCGCGGCCGAGCTCGAGCTTGTTGTGCAGCTGCGCGTTGAAGCCGAACGGCCGGCGGTGCCGGTGCTCGAAGGTGAAGCGCCCGCCGGTGTTGTCGCTGTAGCCGATGCCGAAGGTGGCCTGCTGCAGCGGTTGCTCGCGCACCCGCACGGTGACCGGCGTCGCGGCGGCCTTGCTTTCGTCGGGATCGATCTCGACCGAGACGCCTTCGAACAGCCCGAGCTTGCCGAGGCGCTCCTGGAAATCGAGGATGCGCTTCTCGGTGTAGGGCGTGCCGGGCCCGAAGTCGGCGAGGTTGCGGATCGCGCCTTCGTCGTAGCGCTGCAGGCCTTCGATGCGGATCTCGCCGAGGTGGAACAGCGGGCCGCTGTCGAGCACCGCGGTGATGCTGGCCTTCTGCGTCGACGCGTCGACGCGCGCCTCGGTGCTCTTCCATTGCGCGGCCGGGTAGCCGTCGGCGCGCAGCCGGGCCGCCGTCTCGTTCTTCGCCTCGCTCCACAGGGCCTGGCGGAACGGGCGGCCGAGCTTCAGCGGCCACTGGTCTTCGAGGCGGTCGAGGGTTTCGCGCGCGGCCGGGTCCTTCGAATCGAGGCCCTTCTTCAGCTCGCCTTCGATCTGCAGGTCCCAATGGTCGACGCGGGTGCGCGGGCCGGCCTGCAGCACCAGCTTGATGACCGGCAGGCCTTCGGCGGTCTCGCTGCGCTCGACGGTGGCCTCGGCGTTGAAGTAGCCCTCGGTCTCGACGAGCGTCCTGGCCTGGGCCGGTGCGGCGGCGGCGAGGCGGTCGAGCTCGGCGCGGGTGATGCCTTCCTGTGTCGACGACTGGAAGCGGCCGAGGTCGAGGTAGGTGGCGAGCAGCGTCTTCAGGTCGTCGGGGGCGTCGACCACGAGCCGGTAGGCGGCGAAGGCCGGCGCGGACGCGGCGCCTGCCGGTGCGGCCGCGGATTCGGGCGTCTTCGCGTCATCGCCTTCGGGCTTGAAGATCGCACAGCCCGACAAGGAGATCGTCAACAGGGACAGCGCGAGCCACCTCATTTGCTCAGCAGCCGCATGGCCCCTTCCAGGCCCTGCAGCGTGAGCGGGAACATGCGCTGGTTCATCAGCTGGGCGACGATCGAGATGCTCTGGCGATAGCCCCAGACGCCTTGCGGTTCGGGGTTGATCCATGCGAATTTCGGGAAGGCATGCGTGAGGCGTTGCAGCCATTCGGCGCCGGCTTCCTCGTTGTTGTATTCGACGCTGCCGCCGGGCTGCAGGATCTCGTAGGGGCTCATCGTCGCGTCGCCGACGAAGATCAGCTTGTAGTCCTTGTTGTACTTGCGGATCAGGTCCCAGGTCGGGAACTTCTCGCTGTAGCGGCGGCGGTTGTTCTTCCACATGAAGTCGTAGACGCAGTTGTGGAAGTAGTAGAACTCCAGGTGTTTGAACTCCGCCTTGGCGGCGCTGAACACCTCTTCGACGCGGTGGATGTGTTCGTCCATCGTGCCGCCGACGTCCATCAGCAGCAGCACCTTCACCTTGTTGTGCCGCTCGGGCACCATCTTGATGTCGAGGTAGCCGGCGTTGGCGGCGGTCGAGCGGATGGTGTCGTCGAGGTCGAGCTCTTCGTCGGAGCCTTCGCGAGCGAAGCGGCGCAGCCGGCGCAGCGCGACCTTGATGTTGCGGGTGCCGAGTTCGAGCGAGTCGTCGTAGTCCTTGAACTGGCGCTGGTCCCAGACCTTCACCGCGCTCTTGTTGCGGGTCTTGTCCTGCCCGATGCGCACGCCTTGCGGGTTGTAGCCGAAGGCGCCGAACGGGCTGGTGCCGCCGGTGCCGATCATGCGGTTGCCGCCTTCGTGGCGCTCCTTCTGTTCCTCGAAGCGTTTCTTCAGCGTTTCCATCAGCTCGTCCCAGCCCATCTTCTCGATGGCGGCCTTGTCCTCGGGGCTGAGTTCGAGTTCGAACTTCTTCTGCAGCCAGTCGAGCGGGATGTCCTGCGTGAAATCGGTGAGCAGCTCGACGCCCTTGAAGTAGGCGGCGAAGGCGCGGTCGAACTTGTCGAAGTTGGCTTCGTCCTTGACGAGCGTGGTACGGGCGAGCAGGTAGAACTTGTCGATGGTGGGGCCGCCGCCGTCCGCGTCGTCGCCATCGATCACACCGGCCTGCAGGGCTTCGAGCAAGGTCAGGTATTCCTTGACGGAGACCTTCAGCTTGGCGGCGCGCAGTGTGAAGAAGAAGTTGGTCAGCATGGCGGGCTGGGAACGGCGTGCCTCGTATTGTGACTTCGTCCGCGCGCACCGTCCGCGTGCGCATACCCCATTGTTGCGGTGCGGCATTCCGGTTGTCCTACGGAGGCTTCGCGCATCATGTCCGGGCCGACACCCCTTGCCTGGCCTTGTGACATGAAGTTTCCGGCGCGCAAGCGAATCCTGATGACGATCCTGATGGCGGGCGGCACCGCGGCCGCGTGGGCCGCGCCGCCGGTGCCGTGCCGCGTCGCGCCGTTCGCCGACGCCGGCGTGTCCGACCGCGAGGCCTTGCTGGCGAAGCGGTGCGGCGGCGACAACATCGACTGGAAGATCGAGACCCCGCGCGCGAACCCGACCGACGTCGGGCCGAGCCAGCTGCGCTCGCGGGTCGAGACCAGCACCACCGAAACGCTGGGCAGTGGCTTGAAGACCTCGTTGCGGATGAGCTGGGCCGGCCTGCGCACCGAGACCGAACCGGGCCTGCGCACCGAGCAGGCGATCGTCGCGGCCGGCGCGCAGGTGCGGCTGGCCGACAGCTGGGCCTTGCAGATGAACCTGGGGCGCGACGTGGCGGGCGTGCCGCGCAACCGCGCCACGTTGTCGAGCGTGTGGCAGCCGCTGCGCAGCGGGACGCTCTATGCCGAATGGGTCGGTACCGGGCCGTCGGCGAGCGAGACCGAGGTCAACCGGGTCGGGGCCCGGTGGTGGCTGGTGCCGCGGCGGCTGTCGTTCGATCTCGGCACCGCGCAGCGGCCGGGGGTGCCGGGGTGGGAGGATCCCCGGTTTGCGGTCACCTGGGATATTTCGAATCTTCTGCGCTGAAGCTACTTCTTGTCGTGAGACGAGAGCCACCCGAAGAACTCCGAATACCAGAGCTTGCTGTTGCGCGGCTTCAGGATCCAGTGGTTCTCGTCCGGGAACCACACGAGCCGCGAGTCGACGCCCCGCGCCTTCAGCGTGTTGTAGTACGCCAGCCCCTGCTGGTCGGGCACCCGGAAGTCGAGCGCCCCGTGGATCACCAGCGTCGGCGTCTTCATGTTCTTCGCGAACGCATGCGGGCTCTGCGAGTTGACCTTGGCCGGGTCGTCCCAGTACCAGGCGCCCAGTTCCTTCGCATGCCAGGTGTAGGCGTCGTCGCTGAACATCGCGGTCCAGTCGAAGCAGCCGGCGTGGCACACATAGGCCTGGTAGCGGCCCGGCTTCACGTGGCCGTTCATCCACGCCACCATGTAGCCGCCATAGCTGCCGCCGGTCGCGAAGACGCGGCCGCGGTCGATGTACGGCGCCTTCAGCATCAGGTCGGTCGTCGCCTCCACGTCCTGCAGCTCCAGCTCGCCCCAGCGGTGCGTGATGCTGTCGAGGAAGCCGTAGCCGAAGCCGCTCGAGCCGTGGTAGTTCACGCAGGCGACCACGTAGCCCTGCGCCGCGAACACATGCGTGTTCCAGCGGTAGTGGAAGGTGTCGCCGGCCGCCGCGTGCGGGCCGCCATGGATGCTGTGCAGCAGCGGGTACTTCTTCTTCGGGTCGAACCCCGGCGGGTAGATCACCCACGCCTGGATCTCGTCGCCCTGCGCACCCTTCAGCCGCACGTCTTCGTACCTGCCCAGCCGGATCGGCTTCAGCAGGTCGTCGTTGAAGCGTTCCAGGCGCTGCGGCGCGTCGGTGGTGCCGTCGATGCCCGCACGGTGCACATGCACCCGCGCGGGATGGTCCATCGCGTCGGCGGCGGTCACGACCACGTCGCCCGCCACGTCGAAGCCCTGCACCCAGCCGCCTTGCGCCACCACCGCGGCAGTGCGCGTCGCGACGTCGAAGCGCCACAGGTGGCAGCGGCCCTGGTCTTCGGCGGTGAAGAAGAGGGCGTCGCCGTCGGCCGACCAGCGGATCGGCGCGTTCACCGCGTGGTCCCACGCCGCGCTCAGCACCTGCTGCTTCACCGGCGCGTCGACGCCGCGCTGCAGCACCGCCGCATGGTCGGGCATCGTGTGGCGCTTGCCCTGGTGGCTCGCGAGGAATGCGATGCGCTTGCCGTCGGGGCTGTAGCGCGGGGCCTCGAAGTCCCACGCCTTGTCCTGCGCGATCACCTCGATGCGGCCGCTGCGCACCGCCACCTCGGCCAGCGACTTGCAGTTGTCCAGCCGCTTCTCCGGCGCCGGGTCGAACGCGAACGCGATGTGGCGGCCGTCGGGCGAGATGTCGAACGAATGCGCGTCGGGGTCGTCGCGCTGCAGCTGATAGCCGCTGCCTTCGAACAGGTCGCGCACCCGGCCGCTCTCGACATCGAGCACCAGCACGTGCGCCACGCGGCCCATCGGCAGGTTGCGGTCCCAGTAACGGTACTGCGCCTCGCTCGTCACGTAGGCGGTTTCCTTGCGGTCCTTGAAGGCCTGGTGGCGCTTGGCCTGCGCCGCGCTGCCGCGAGCATCGGGCCACACCCACGAGACGAACGCGATGCGCTTGCCATCGGGGAACCACTTGAAGGCGTCGACCCCCGGCGCGAAATCGCTGACGCGGCGCGCCTCGCCGCCATCGGGCGCGATCACGTACAGCTGCGGCGTGTCGTCCTTCTTGCCCTGCTGCTCGCGGCGCGCGATGAACGCGATGCGCTCGCCGGTCGGCGACCACGCCGGCTGGCCGTCCTTCTCGCCGGCCTGCGTCAGCCGGCGCGGCTCGCCGCCGAAGGTCGACAGCAGCCACAGCGCCGAGGTGCCCTTGTTGTCCTCCATCGAGTAGCTGCCGACCGAACAGACCGCCTGCGCGCCGTCGGGCGACAAGGCGAGTCCGCCGACGCGCTGCAGCGCCCACAGGTCATCGATGCTCAGGGTGCGGTGTCGGGCCATGTCAGGGGCCGCCTCGTGAGCGGCGTTCGTGGAAAAACGGGATCGCGCGAATCGACGTTCAGCGCGCGCGGGCCGGCCGGAGGCGTCCCTCGGCCAGCGTCATCGGTTGTGCTTCTGCATGAAGACGAGCTTCTCGAACAGCGACACGTCCTGCTCGTTCTTCAGCAGCGCGCCCACCAGCGGCGGCAGGCTGACCTTCTCGTCCTTGCTCTGCAGCACCTCGAGCGGGATGTCCTCGGCCACCAGCAGCTTCAGCCAGTCGAGCAGCTCGCTGGTGCTCGGCTTCTTCTTCAGGCCCGGCAGGTTGCGCACCTCGTAGAAGTTGCGCAGCGCGGCGGCCAGCAGCTCTTTCTTCAGCGACGGGAAATGCACCTCGACGATGCGCTTCATCGTGTCGGCGTCGGGGAAGCGGATGTAATGGAAGAAGCAGCGGCGCAGGAACGCGTCGGGCAGCTCCTTCTCGTTGTTCGACGTGATGAACACCAGCGGCCGGTGCTTCGCCCGGATCAGCTCGCGCGTCTCGTAGACGTAGAACTCCATCCGGTCGATCTCGCGCAGCAGGTCGTTCGGGAACTCGATGTCGGCCTTGTCGATCTCGTCGATCAGCAGCACCACCGGCTGCTCGGCGGTGAAGGCCTGCCACAGCACGCCCTTGACGATGTAGTTGTGGATGTCGTGCACCCGCGCCCCACCGTCGACGTCGGCGAGCTGGCTGTCGCGCAGGCGACTCACCGCGTCGTATTCGTACAAACCCTGCTGCGCTTTCGTCGTGCTCTTGATGTGCCACTGCAGCAGCGGCATGCCCAGCGATTGCGCGACCTCCTCGGCCAGCATCGTCTTGCCGGTGCCGGGCTCGCCCTTGATCAGCAGCGGCCGCTTCAGCGTGGCGGCGGCGTTGACGGCGAGCATCAGGTCGTCGGTCGCAACGTAGTTGTCAGAGCCTTTGAACTTCATGCGGCGCAGGGTTGGAAGGGGTGCGGGCCAGTATAAGGCGGGCCCTATAATCGCCCGCGGTTCGAAGACAAGCCCTCGCCAACTTCAAAAAAGCTGCCATGACAAAGCTGGTTTCCCTGATGAGTCTGACGAAGAATCTGACGAAACTGATCCCGGCGATCGCTGCCTCCCTGGTGCTGGCCGGCACCGCCGCGGCGCAGGACGCGAAGGCCGGCGATGCCAAGGCCGGCGATGTCAAGGCCGGCGATGTCAAGGCCGGCGAGAAGAAGGCCGCGATGTGCATCGGCTGCCACGGCATCCCCGGCTACCAGGCGAGCTTCCCCGAAGTGCACAAGGTGCCGATGATCGCGGGGCAGGGCGCCAAGTACATCGTCGCCGCGCTCGGCGAGTACAAGAAGGGCGAGCGCAAGCACCCGACGATGCGCGCGATCGCGGCGCCGCTGTCCGACCAGGACATGGCCGACCTCGCCGCCTTCTACGAACAGCTCCCGAAAGAGCAACCCAAGCTGGCCGAGAAGGTCGATGCCGATCCGCAGGTGGCCGAGCTGCTGAAGAAAGGCAACTGCGTGTCGTGCCACGGCGAGAACTTCAGCAAGCCGATCGACGGCAGCTACCCGAAGCTTGCCGGCCAGCATGCCGACTACCTGTTCGTCGCGCTGAAGGCCTACCAGACCAACGGCAACCCGCAGATCGGCCGCAGCAACGCGATCATGGTCGGCCAGGTCAAGCAGTTCTCGCATGCCGAGCTGAAGACGCTGGCGCAGTACCTGGCCTCGCTGCCGAGCGAACTGCACACGGTGCCGCAATCGCGCTTCCGCTGAGCCACCTCCCCCGCCTGCAAAACGCCGCTGCCACCCAGCGGCGTTTTTCTTTGGGAGCCCGGACCCCGCGCCGTAGACTGCGGCCTTCCACGCCACCGACCACGAAGGATCGCTTCATGATGAAACGCTGGATTCCGCTGTTGTGCCTGGGCGCGCTGCTGTCCGCCGGCGCCCACGCCCAGACGCTGCGCTGGGCTTCGCAAGGCGATGCGCAGACCCTCGACCCGCATTCGCAGAACGAGCTGCTGACGAACGCGATCAACGGCCAGGTTTACGAGACGCTGGTCAACCGCGACAAGCAGCTCGGCATCGAGCCGGTGCTGGCCACCGAATGGCAGCAGACGGCGCCGACGCAGTGGCGCATGAAGCTGCGGCCGAACGTCAGGTTCCACGACGGCACGCCGTTCACCGCCGACGACGTGGTGTTCTCGGTGCAGCGCGCCCGCGAAGGCACGTCGGACATCAAGGCTTATGCGAACGCGCTCGGCGAGCCGAAGAAGATCGATGCGTTGACGGTGGAGTTCAACCTGCCGGCGGTGAACCCGATCTTCCTGCAGCACGCGACGCTGGTGCAGATCATGAGCAAGACCTGGAGCGAGAAGAACAAGGTCACGAAGCCGCTGGACTTCAAGAACAAGGAAGAGAGCTATGCCTCGTTCAACGCGAACGGCACCGGCCCGTACATGCTGGTCTCGCGCGCGCCCGACGTGAAGACCGTCTTCAAGCGCAACCCGGCGTGGTGGGGCAAGTTCGACGGCAACGTGCAGGAGGTGGTGTACACGCCGATCAAGAGCGACCCGACGCGTGTCGCGGCGCTGCTGTCGGGCGAGATCGACTTCGTGCTCGACCCGGCGCCGCAGGACGTGGCGCGGCTGCGCAACACGCCCAGCGTGAAGGTGATCGACGGGCCGGAGAACCGCATCGTGTTCATCGGCATGGACCAGAGCCGCGACGAGCTGCTGTACGGCAGCGTGAAGGGCAAGAACCCGTTCAAGGACCAGCGCGTGCGCCGTGCGCTGTACCAGGCGGTCGACATCGAGACGATCCGCACCAAGCTGATGCGCGGCCAGGCGGTGCCCACCGGCGGCATCACGTCGTCGCCGCTTGGCGCGTACAACGACCCCGAGATCGAGAAGCGGCTGCCGTACGACCTGGAAGGCGCGAAGAAGCTGATGGCCGATGCCGGCTATGCGCAGGGTTTCGAGGTGACGCTGGACTGCCCGAACAACCGCTACATCAACGACGAGGAGATCTGCCAGACGCTGGCGTCGATGTGGGCGAAGCTGAACGTGAAGATCCGCGTCAACGCGATGCCGCGTGCGACCTATTTCCCGAAGGTGCAGAAGTTCGACACCTCGATGTTCATGCTCGGCTGGGGCGGCTCGATCACCGACGCCGAGGTCACGCTGACGCCGGTGCTGCGCAGCCGGGGCGAGGGCGGGGTGGGAGCCTGGAACTTCGGCGGCACGAAGGACGCGAAGCTCGACGAGCTGGCTGCTGCGTCGAGCAAGGAAGCCGACCCGAAGAAGCGCGAGCAGCTGATCAAGGCGGCGCTTCGGGAGCACAACGAGCAGGTGCTCAATATTCCGCTGCACCGGCAGGTGATTCCGTGGGCGGCGCGCTCGAATGTCGAGGTGGTGCACCGGGCGGACAACTGGCTGGAGTGGAGGTGGGTCACGATCAAGTGAACACTGCGTTGGGGCTTCTCTTCACTGCGTGAGGCTGCGCCGGGTCTCGCCCCGGCGGGCGAGTCACTTTCATTTGTCTTGCCAAATGAAAGTAACCAAAGCAAAGGCGCTTGAACCCGAACACCATACGGTTCGTTCTGCACGCTGCGGACAACACGGCCACGCCGCTATAACCCCACCGTGGTTGGGATTGTTGTGCGTTCTTCCCATCCAGCTCGCTGCGCATCGCCTGGGCCCGAAGTGGCATTCGGGCTGCGTAGCCCGAAGCGGGGCGTGTGAGGAAAAAGGAAGGGCAACAATCCCAACCAAGCCACGATGTGCAGCGGCGTGGCCGTGTTGTCCGCAGCGTGCAGAACGAACCGTATGGTGTGTGTTGAGGCGCTTTGCTTTGGTTACTTTCATTTGAGCCAGCAAATGAAAGTGACTCGCCCGCCGGGGCGAGACCCGGCAATGCCACCCGAAGCGAGACCCGGCAATGCCACGCAGGGCGAAACCTGCCCCCCAGCCCAGCGTTCAGCGCCCCGTCACCTGCACCTCGTTGACGATCGCACTCCAAGATTGCGGCCCCGTCTTGCCCGAGACACGCACGCCGAGCACGCCCGCCAGCGGCGTGCCGCTGAACGCGTAGCTCGCACCGCCGGCGGCCGCGCTGTTCGGATACGCCGGCGCGATCGCCCAGCCCGATTCGAGCCAGCGCGTGCCGTCGGTCGTGTACTGCAGGCTCACGCCCGATTCGAAATAGCCGTTGCCGTAGCTGTCGACCGCGCCATTGACGAACGCGACCTTCGAGACCGTCTTCGCGGCGGTCCAGGTGACGCCGGCCGCCTCCCACTTGCCGGTCTCGCCTTCGCCCGCGGCATTCAGCGTGACGCCGGTGGCCAGCTTGCCGTCGTTGATGCCGGCGCGCGCCTGGCGGTTCGCGTTCGACAGCGCCGTCGTGCCCTTGGTCCACACCTGGCCGGTGCCGCTCGCCTCGATCTGCGTGTCGCCGCTGCCGCCACGCACAGTGAACGCGGCGCGGATCGAATGGCCGGCCTGCACGTCGGCGAAGGTGTAGCTCGACACCGCACCGACCGCCGCGCCGTCCACCGTCACCGCGCCGATGTCGTAGCCGGCATTCGGCACGATGCTGAAGCCCTGGCTGCGGCCTTGTTGCACCTGCACCGCACCGCTCGGCACGATCGTGCCGCCAGTGCCGGCCGACGCGTCGATGCTCAGCGGCGCGGTCGCGCCGTTGTCCAGTCCAGCCTTCACCGCCGACCAGAAGCTCGCGTCTTCATAACCCATCGCCCACACGCTGGTGCCGGCCAGCCCGTAGGCATTCACCAGCGCGGTCTTGGCCTGGATGCTCTGCGCATCGTCGTACCAGAGCGTCGGCTGTTTCGTCGAATTGCTCCATTCGGTGCCGTCCGGCTGCTTGCGCACCGTGCCCCAGGTGGCATAGGGCGTGGCCGACGCCGCATCGCGCTGCAGCACCGCACCGGCATGCGAGGCCAGCACGGCCGGGTAGCTCGACCAGTGCACCACCTGGTTGGTGCTGTAGTCGTAGCCGTAGCTCGGCAGGCCGGCCAGCACCTTCGACGCCGGCACCCGCGACACGGTGTACGACAGGATGGCCTTCTGCCAGTCCAGCCCCGATTCCGGACCCGGCCACACCTCGCCGTTGAAGCCGCTGCTCGCCCAGCCCGGACCGACCTCGTCGTAGGTCATCACCTGGAAGTAGTCGACCGCGGCGCCGATCGCGC
The DNA here is from genome assembly GCF_012275445.1 of Rhizobacter sp. SG703. GTDB lineage: Bacteria > Pseudomonadota > Gammaproteobacteria > Burkholderiales > Burkholderiaceae_C > Rhizobacter. The sequence continues at coordinate 76,863 of NZ_JAAZQK010000015.1, forward strand.
TGTAGTCGTAGCCGGTCAGGTAGTCCGGTGCCTTGTCGCTGGTCTTCGGCGGCACGCTGATCACCAGCTTCAGCCCCTGCGCATGCAGGCCGGCGGCGAGCGATGCGATGAACGCGCTGTGGTTCGCCTTGTCTGCCGGCTGCACCGCCTCCAGGTCGATGTCGATGCCGGCGAAGCCGTTCGCGGTCGCGAGGTTCACCAGGTTCGTCACCGCCTTCGTACGGCTGCTGGCGCTGGCCAGCACCGCCTTCGAGATCGCGGGGTCGAAGCCCCCGGTGTCGTTGCTGTAGTCGGAGACCGTCGGGTACAACGGCAGCCCCTTCGACTTCGCGAAGCTGATGATGCTGCGCGTCGTGTTCGTCATGCCCTCGGTACCGACCGTGCCCGCGGCAGTCAGGTTGTAGGCCGAGCCGAGGCCGACGGCGCTCAGTTGCGCGTGGTAGGCCTGCAGGTTGGTGTACGACTGGCCGATCTGGCCGTCGGTGTAGGCCAGCACGAACGGCGCGGCGTCGGCCTGCGACGTGGCGACAAGGCACGCGAAGCTGACGCAGGCGAGCCCGGCGACGAAGCCGGCGCGGTGGGGGCGGAGGTGTGAAAGGGCTTTCATCAGCCGATGGTGGCTCATCTCCGCGCCGACAGTTGTCAGCAAACCGTAGCGTTGGTAACGCCGTGGCGGCCCCCGGCCGGCGATCAGCGCGTGGCGCGGCGGCGCACGCAGTCGATGTACTTGTGGCCGTCGGGCGGCAACCCGCTGCGCTGCGACGCCCAGATCATTTCGCCGAGGCACTCCATCATTTCGTGCTGCGCCTCGTGGGCCGAGCCCCGCTTCGCGGCGAGCAGCGCATAGGCCTGCTTGATGCCGGTCGGCTGGTCGATGCTGACCTGCTCGCTGATCGACAGGTGCATCGACAGGTGCAGGAAGGGGTTGGTGCGGCCGTCTTCGACTTCGTAGACCTTGGCCAGCGCGGCGGCCTCGTCGGCCAGTTCGGCGTGGTACTCCGGGTGGTTCGCGATCCAGTCGCCGGCCACCGCCTCCATCGGCGTCAGCGGCAGGCCGTCGCGCTGCTTGCGGAAGGTCTCGCAAAAGAATCGCCGGACGTCGTGCTGGGTCGGTGCAAACATCCGAGAATTCTCGCCGATGATCACCGACCCCTGGTTCTACGCGGCCGCCATTCCCGCGGTGCTGCTGATGGGCTTGTCCAAGAGCGGCTTCGGCGCCGGCTTCGGCTCGCTCGCGACGCCGCTGATGGCCTTGTCGATCACGGTGCCGCAGGCCGCGGCCATCATGCTTCCGCTGCTGCTGGTGATGGATGCCGTGGGCGTGAAGGCGCTGTTCCAGCAGCGCGACAAGGCGCTGATCCGGCTGCTGCTGCCGGCCGGGCTGCTCGGCACGCTGCTGGGCACGTTGTCGTTCGGGCTGCTGCCGCCGAAGACGGTGGCCGGCATCGTCGGCGCGCTGACGCTGCTGTTCCTGGCGCAGCGGCTGCTGTTCCCGCCGCGCGCCGATGCGCCGCCGCCGCCGCGCTGGCTCGGCTTCGGGCTCGGCATCGCGTCGGGCTTCACCAGCTTCGTCGCGCACGCGGGCGCGCCGCCTGTCAGCGCCTACGTGCTGCCGCTGCGGCTGCCGCCGATGATCTTCACCGCGACGATGGCCACGTTCTTCGCGGTCGTGAATTTGTCGAAGTGGATCCCGTATGCCTTCCTCGGGTTGATCGACCTGCGCAACCTCGGCACCTCGCTGGTGCTGATGCCGTTCGCGCCGGTCGGCGTGTGGATCGGCATCCGGCTCGCGAAGCGGATCCAGCCGACGCTGTTCTATCGGCTGGTGTATGTGGGGATGTTCCTGACCGGGGCGAAGCTGCTGTACGACGCGTTGGTGTGATGCCAATCCGGGGATCGTTCTCCACTTTTACGTGGTTTCTTCCTCCGGCTTCTCCGCAGCACCGCCCCACCCGGCGCGCTGCTTGCGATCCAGCGCCGCGGCGCGCTCCTGCGCGAACAGCGTCTCCAACTGCTGGCGCCCTTCCTTCGCGACCGCGATCAGCCGCTCCTGGTCGCGTGCATGCGGGCGCATCGCCTCCAGCTGGTCGATGCTGTGGCGCCGGAAACGCAGCGCCAGGTTGCGCGCCTGGTGCGGTTGCCAGCCCAACAGCTCCAGCGCGCTGCGCGCCGTCATCAGCGCCGAATCGAGCGTCTCGCGTTCGATCAGCGTGACGCCCAGTTCGCGCAGCCGGTAGTAGTGCCGCACGTTGCGCGCCCGCGCCACGATCGTCAGCTGCGGGAAGTTCTCGCGCACCAGCGTCGCCACCTCCACGCTCTGCTCCACGTCGTCGATCGCCAGCACCAGCACCTTCGCGGTCGCGGCGCCGGCGGTGCGCAGCAGGTCGAGCCGCGTCGCGTCGCCGTAGAACACCGGCCAGCCGAAGCGGCGCAGCGCCTCCAGCGCTTCGGCGTCATGCTCCAGCACGGTCGGCGTCAGCCCGTTGGCGAACATCATCCGGCCGACGATCTGCCCGTAGCGACCGAAGCCGGCGATGATCACCGACGCGTTCTGCTGCTCGCTGAGCTCGGGAATGTCGTTGCGCTTCTGGCCCGCCAGCGTCGGCGTCCACCAGCGGTCGGCCGCCACCAGCAGCAGCGGCGTCAGCAGCATCGACAGGGCCACCGCCGCGACCAGCAGCGACGACGTCGGCGCATCGATCACGCCGGCCTGCGCTGCGGTCTGGAACACGACGAAGCCGAACTCGCCGCCCTGCGCCAGCAGGATGATGAAGACCGGCCGCTCGGCCTTCGGCAGCGGCATCGCGCGGCCCATCGCCCACAGCACGGCGGCCTTCACCGCGAGGAAGCCGCCGACGATCAGCGCCACCAGCAGCGGCCGCTGCATCACGACCGAGAAGTCGATGCTCATGCCGACCGCGATGAAGAACAGCCCGAGCAGCAGCCCCTTGAAGGGCTCGATGTCGGTCTCGAGCTCGCGCCGGTATTCGCTTTCGGCCAGCAGCACGCCGGCCAGGAAGGCGCCGAGGGCCATCGACAGCCCGACCGTCTGCATCAGCGCCGCGGTGGCCAGCACCAGCAGCAGCGATGCGGCGGTGAAGATCTCGGGCGTCGCGCTGCCGGCGATCCAGCGCAGCGTGGGCCGCAACAGCAGCCGCCCGCCGAGCACGATGATCGCGATCACCCCCAGCGCCTTGGCGGCGCCGAGCCAGAAGCTGCCGTGCTCCGGCGCATCGGACGCCGCGGCCAGCAGCGGCACCAGCGCAAGGATCGGGATCGCCGCGATGTCCTGCAGCAGCGCCACGCTGAGCAGGCTCTGTCCGGAGGTCGTCGCCATCAGGTTGCGCTCGCCGAGCACGCCCAGCCCGATCGCGGTTGACGACATCGCGAGGCCCAGCCCGCCGACCACCGCCAGCTGCCACGGTACGCCGGCCGCCACCGCGGCGCCGAGCAGCAGCGCCGCCGAGCCGAACAGCTGCGCGCTGCCCCAGCCGAAGATCGGCTTGCGCAGCGACCACAGCCGCTTCGGCTCCAGCTCCAGCCCGACCAGGAACAGCATCAGCACCACGCCGAACTCGGCGAAATGCAGCATGTCCTGCGGGTCGGTCACCAGCCGCAATCCCCAGGGCCCGATCAGGATGCCCGCGGCCAGGTAGCCGATGATCGATCCCAGCCCCAGCTTCTTCGCGACGGGCACCGCGATCACCGCGGCGCCCAGGTACACCAGCCCGCCCGTCAACCAGCTGCCGTGCTCCATCAGGCGCTCTCCACCAGGGCGGCTTCCACCGCGTCGGCCGGGCGTGCCGATTCGGGCACCTCGCAGTCGATGCAATCGTCCAGCCCGGCCAGCTCCGGCCAGTCGGGGTAGCTGCCCAGCCGGTGCACGAAGGTGTCGGCATGCGCCTGCAGCTCGGCCGCGCCGACGCGGTGCGCGCCGTGCAGCACCAGCGGCGGCAGGAAACGCATGCCGCACAGCGCCGCGGTCTGCTCGTACGGCGGCAGGAAGGCGTCGAAGTGGTAGCGGTTGTAGCTGTCGGGGCGGTACGAGTCGTCGGGACCGCCGGTGGACGACACCAGCCACAGGTCCTTGCCGCGCAGCGCATGGCCGTCGGGTCCGTAGGCCCAGCCGAAGCCGAGCACTTCGTCGACCCACAGCTTCATCAGCGGCGGCATGCTGTACCAGTGGATCGGGTGCTGCCAGACGACGAGCTTCGCCTGCACCAGCAGCGCGCGTTCGGCCTCGATGTCGATCAGGTAGTCGGGGTAGAGGCGGTACAGGTCGCGCACCGTGGCGTGGCCGGATTTCTTGGCCGCCTTGTAGAGCGTGCGGTTGACGCGCGACTGCTCCATCTGCGGATGGGCGGTCAGGACGAGGACTTCCGATGGGTTCATGGCGGGGTAAGTATTGGGTGCCCAACAACGATAGTGTTCGTTAACATAACCGCAAACAAGGATCGTCAGGAGCATTGCATGCCAGTGATCGTGGTGGCCAATCCGAAGGGCGGGGTCGGAAAAAGCACCTTGTCCACCAACATCGCAGGGTACCTGGCCCAGGCGGGCCATGCGGTGATGCTGGGCGATGTCGACCGCCAGCAGTCGGCCCGCACCTGGCTGTCGCTGCGGCCCGCGAACCTGCCCACGATCGCCGGCTGGGAACTGAACCACGACGAGATCGTGCGCCCGCCGAAGGGCACGACCCACGCGGTGCTCGACACCCCCGCCGGCCTGCACGGCAAGCGGCTCGACGAGGTGATGAAGCTGGCCGACAAGGTGCTCGTGCCGTTGCAGCCCAGCATCTTCGACATCCACGCGACGCACGCGTTCGTGCGCGAGCTGCTGGCGCGGCGGCGCGGCGACAAGGTGTCGATCGCGATCGTCGGCATGCGGGTGCGCGACGGCACCATCTCGGCCGACCAGCTGCGCAGCTTTCTCGAGACGCTGCAGGTGCCGCTGCTCGGCTTCCTGCGCGACACCCAGAACTACGTGCACCTGGCCGCGCGCGGCCTGACGCTGTGGGACGTGGCGCCAAGCCGCGTCGAGCGCGACCTCGAACAATGGCAGCCGCTGCTGCAGTGGCTGGAGGCCTGATGAAACGTTTCGAGAAGCTGGCCGACCTGCAGGCCCTGGTGGGCCAGGACATCGGCCTGAGCGGCTGGATCGAGGTCGACCAGCGCCGCATCGACCGGTTTGCCGAGGCCACCGGCGACCACCAGTGGATCCACGTCGACCCGGCGCGCGCGGCCGCCGGGCCGTTCAGGACCACCATCGCGCACGGCTTTCTCACGCTGAGCCTGCTGCCGGAGATGTTCGCCTCGGCCTTCGAGGTCGGCGACACCCGCATGGGCGTCAACTACGGGCTGAACCGGGTGCGCTTTCCGGCGCCGGTGCCGGTGGGCAGCCGGCTGCGCGGCAGCTTCAAATTGATGGCCTACGAGGCGCTCGAGGGCGGCGCGCAGCTGACGATCGAGGTCACGATGGAGCGCGAGGGCTCGGCCAAGCCGGTGTGCGTGGCGGAATCGCTGACACGGCGCTACCTTTGACACGAGCGCTGACACGGCGGTGCCGTTTCACCCTCTTCAGGGGGGGCGGGGCGGCCCGGGCGCTCGGCTAGCATCGGCGCTTTGCCTCGGGCCGACGCTCGGTCTCGAGCCGAGGTCTCACGCCGAGACTGCACGAAAGGGATGTCGCGATGAAAGTGCTGCTGGTCGATGACCATCCGTTGATCCTGTCGGCCTTGCAGACCGTGATCCAGGGCCTGGGCGATCACGTCAGCGTGGTCGGCGCCGGCAGTGCCCGCGCCGCGCGCGAGACGCTGGCCGCCGACAACGACTTCGACCTGGTGCTGCTCGACCTGCACCTTGGCGACGCCGACGGCTTCGACCTGCTGGTCGAGTTCCGCAGCACCTACCCGGCGCTGCCGGTGGTGGTGGTGTCGGCCTCCGACCGCGCGAGCGACGTGATCCGCTCGATCGACCTGGGCGCAATGGGGTTCGTGCCGAAGCGCGCCTCCAACGAAACGCTGTTCGATGCGCTGCGCATGGTGATGTCCGGCGGCATCTACGTGCCGTCGATCAGCATCGGCAACGACCGGCCGTCCGAACGCGCGCAAGACTCGCCGTGGGGCAGCGTGCCGACGGCGGTCAACCAGATCGGCGAGGCGGCGCGCGGCGGCGGCTTCCAGCAGCATCCGTCGATCGCATCGCTCGGCCTCACGCCGCGCCAGACCGATGTGCTGGCGCTGCTGCTGCAGGGCAACCCGAACAAGCTGATCGCCCGCGAGCTGGGGCTGTCGGTCGAGACGGTGAAGGACCACGTGGCCGCGGTGCTGCGGGTGCTGAACGTCAGCTCGCGCACGCAGGCGGTGCTGGCGGTGAGCCAGATGACGCAGGCGCACGGCGGGTTCTCGGCTTGGCGCAAGAGCTGACATGTCGGCCCCGGCATCGCCGCGCGAGCTGACCGAAGTCGAGCGCATCCACGGGCTGTATTCGTACGTGCCGACCACGCTGGCCGGCAACGCGGCCGGCGCGTCGGTGATGGCGCTGCTGTTCTGGGACCACGCGCCGCGCTGGCTGCTGGGCGGCTGGATGCTGATGTTCTGGGGGCTGTGGCTGTTCCGGCTGTGGGCGCTGGGCGCCTTCCGCGGCCGCAACGTGCAGACGGTGGCCGACGCACAGCCGTGGTTTCGCATCTGGGTCGGCGCGACGATGGGCTCGGGCGTGGTCTGGGGCTCGGCCGCATGGCTGTTCTACGGCCACGGCGGCACCACCGAGCGCATCGGGCTGCTGCTCACCGTGTACAGCTTCTGCGTGGCCGGCATGCCGATCCTCGCGCCGATGCGCAAGGTCTACAACACCTTCGCGCTGCTGTGCTTTGCGCCCACCGTGCTGCGCGTGGGGCTGCCGGGCGGCTTCGACGACCTGGTGCTGGCGGGGGTGCTGCTGACCATCGTCGCGATGACGACGCTGCTCGCGAGCGACTACCGGCTCAACTACGAGAACCTGCTGAAGCTGAAGCTGCGCGCCGATGAACTGAGCGCGCAGCTGCGGGCCGAGAAGGCGGCCGCCGATGCAGCGCGCCAGCAGGCCGAGGTGGCCAACCGCTCGAAGACGCAGTTCTTCGCGGCCGCGAGCCACGACCTGCGGCAGCCGCTGCATGCGATGGGCTTGTTTGCCGAGGCGCTGCGCCAGCGCAGCCATGACGAAGAGGTGATCCACCTCGTCAACAGCATCAACGGCTCGGTCGACGCGCTGGAAGGGCTGTTCTCGGAGCTGCTCGACATCACCAAGATCGACACCGGCGGCGTCGAGACGCAGGCCGAGCATTTCAACGTCGGTGCGATGTTCGGGCGGCTGAAGCTGCACTTCGAGCCGACGGCGTTCGAGAAGGGGCTGGGGCTGCGCTTTCGCGGCGGCGCGCACAACGCTTTTGCCGACCCGGTGCTGGCCGAGCGCATCCTGCGCAACCTGGTGTCGAACGCGATCCGCTACACGCAGGACGGCACGGTGCTGGTGAGCTGCCGCAAGCGCGGCGGGCGGCTGCTGCTGCAGGTGTGGGACACCGGCGTCGGCATCCGCGAGCGCGAGCAGGAGCGCATCTTCGAGGAGTTCTACCAGGTGCCGCAGGGCGATGCGCTGGCGCCGCACCAGCGCAAGGGGCTGGGACTGGGGCTGGCGATCGTCAAGCGGCTCGCGGGGCTGATGGAGGCGCCGCTGTCGCTGCGCTCGCGGCCGGGGCACGGCACGGTGTTCTCGCTGGAGCTGCCGCCCGGCAAGGCGCCGCGCGTGGCGGCGGCTTCATTCGGCAGCAAGGCGCCGATCGGGCTGACGCTGGACCGGCGTCGCATCGTGATCGTCGAGGACGAACCGGCGGTGCGCGACGGGCTGGAGGTGCTGCTGAAGGGCTGGGGCGCGAGCGTGCGCAGCTTCGAGACGGTGGCGGCCTGCCGGGCCTGGGCGCAGAGCGACGACGCCGGCCATGAGGTGCCGGACCTGCTGATCGTCGACTACCGGCTGGAGCACGGCCACACCGGGCTGGAGGCGATCCAGGCGCTGCGCGAGCGCTTCGGGCCGGGCGTGCCGGCCATCATGGTGAGCGGCAGCACGATGACCAACCATGAGGTCGAGGCCCAGCTGCACAACTTCCACCTGCTGGTGAAGCCGGTGGTGCCGAACAAGTTGCGGGCGATGATCAGTTTCAAGCTGGGGGTGCGCGGGGGATGAGGCGGGACCCGAGGCGCGAGCGACGCACCTGAGAGTGCGAATCGGCCGGACGGGGTGAAGCTGTTTGTCCCGGCTTGGAACTTGGAAAGCGGATCGGTCACACAGGGGGAGCGCCTGCTTGTGAGTGGTCTGTGTGTGATTGCTGCATGGCGAGGCATCGTTTTATTGCGCTCTGGAGCAAGTTCATGACAATCAGCACCACTACATCCCCCCGTCCGGCAGTTCAGACGGAGAACACTCACGATGCAACAGCGCCGCAAGTGTCCGTGGTACCCGTGAATACAAAGATTGCCGAACAGCGCACACGTGCGGGCCGATACGTGGAACGGCCGCTTAAATATATGGATGAATCATCGGGAAAAGTTTCGGTTCGAAGATGGCACACCTCAGATCGCAGTGATGCGCTGACATTGGCGAGCGAATTTGTGGATCAAGCGATCGTTGGATTGAGTGCACTTGACTTTTCTATGTATGACGAGGCAGCTCTTAAACTCGTCATTGAGGGTAGCTATCTCGCACTTTCCGAGCAGATGCACGCCATTAAATATAAGCCGAATGACAGCAGAGGAAAATCGGAATTCAATGATGAATTCTTGCGGTTTGAGAAGAGTGCAAATAAGGCCATGGAGCAAGGAGAACCTTCCGATTATGAAGAAGCATTGCATAGACTCTACGCATATTTGGCTCATGAGAATTCAGGAGGCAGTCGTTTCGATATCGATGGCGATACTGAAATTGATGACCTGCTTTCTGAAATTGACAATGCCAAATCTGGTGGGGTCCCTGGGTCGGTTCTCCAAGAAGCCGGGCCTGCTTATGGGACGCCGGCTGAGGTATTTCATGACCCGAGCGCTGCTCGCAAGGCGGCGATTCCAAATGAAATTTTAGGATCCGCGCAGTTTAAATGGCCTCTTGCGCCAAGCGAAGAAAATAACTCTGCGGGCATTTATGATTTTCCTAAGAAAGGACCCTCCGAGGAGGATCTGGAGACGATCGATGAATTAATTGATAGCCTTAAGTCCGTGAAAAAGTCGCAGCACTCAATTCATGAAACTGAGGCGAATCCAACGGAGCACGATGTTCGCCCAAATATCGGCCGGAGCAAATCTCGTTTGCTAGATGGGAATGGCAAAAAGAAAAATGATGGGAAGTCGCGCCGCAGGCGTGATGGAGATACTCAAAGAAGTGAAGCGGCAAAGTCCCCGCACACGACCGAGAGAGAAGCCAAGCCCTCAGGACCGCCGGACAGTAAAGTTCCGACTCGCGAATCCGCGAAGACCAAAGATCTGCAAGAGCTGCTTGCGGACCAGGCATTGCGTGAGGCGAAAGCTACGAAATCAAAAGTCAAGGCGACGAGGTCAAATTACAAGCGTGTGTTGGCTCAGACGGCTTCAAGAAAATTTACCACGGGCTCCAAGACTGAATTGGTCAAGCATGCTGCGTCTTCGCTGAAGACCCTGCAAAAAGACCCGAATGCATGGTTTTATCCGGATACACAGCTGAACTATCTCGCAACCATGGATAACGTCTTTGATTGCTGGATAAACTTGACGGAGAAGGAGGAGGCTAAATCATCTTTGACAAGGATGAAGGAGGCTTTCATTGAAAGATCTTTGCCACTTCTTGCGGAAAATAAATTCTCAGAGTTCTCCAGTCTATTCCGGCGAGAACTCATGTTAATGATGGATGATTTTGGTTATGGCGGGGAATTTGTGAGGGTGCTTGATCGAAAGCGTGGTGTTCTTGCTAGTAGTCACGTGACGAAGAAGGATTTCGCAAAAGAAATTAAGGTGATCGCAGACGAAATGCATGGTAGAATTAATCTGAGTGGAAAATATATTTCAAACGAGCTCTCGATGGCGGTGTCGAGGGGTGGAAAATCGGATATTCTGACGATGTATGATCGAATTTTTGATAATTCGAATGGACAACGGAGAATCCAAGTTGGTGAACTTCGCAAGCAGTTCTTTGAGTTTTCCAACATGTGTCTTTTGAAGAGTGACCACGCCGGCTTCAGTAGTTTGTGTCAAAAGCATGCAATTGCTGTTAATAAAATCATCTGATGTCGATTTTAAAGCCATGAAGCATGAGTTTATGGAGGGATTCTTCGGATTCCATTGCTCTCTGATCGGCTGAGTTGGCGCAACGCTGGCCATAAGCGGTCCGAGTTACGGGAAAGCCTGCGGGACGGAGCTTCATATTCGGGGCCCTTGTTATACGGGGCTTTCCCCAACGGGGAAAATCCGTGCCTGCCTCCGTCGCGGTTCCGTGAAAAATCTCCTCGCCCCATCACCCCGAGGAGAGAGACATGGAACGCCGCAGCTTCATCACCCGCACCGGCCTGGCCGGCGTGCTCGCCGCCACCAGCGCTCCGGCCATCGTCCACGCGCAGACGGCCCTGCGCTGGCGCCTTGCCTCCAGCTTCCCCAAATCCCTCGACACGATCTTCGGCGCCGCCGAGGTGTTCGCCAAGAAGGTCGGCGAGCTGTCGGGCGGCAAGTTCCAGATCTCGGTGCACGCGGCCGGCGAGATCATGCCGGCCTTCGGCGTCGTCGACGCGGTGCAGAACGCGACCGTCGAGATCGCGCACACCGCGCCGTACTACTTCTTCGGCAAGGACGAAACCTTCGCGCTCGGCTGCGCGATCCCGTTCGGGTTGAACTCGCGGCAGATGACGGCGTGGATGGTCGAAGGCAACGGCCTGAAGCTGATGCGCGAGTTCTATCACCAGTACAACATCGTCAACTTCCCCGGTGGCAACACCGGCGCGCAGATGGGCGGCTGGTTCCGCAAGGAGATCAAGTCGCTGGCCGACATGAAGGGCCTGAAGATGCGCATCGGCGGCTTCGGCGGCCGGGTGCTCGAACGCATCGGCGCCGTGCCGCAGAACATCCCCGGCGGCGACATCTACCCCGCGCTCGAGAAGGGCACGATCGACGCCGCCGAATGGGTCGGCCCGTACGACGACCAGAAGCTCGGCTTCAACAAGGTCGCTCCCAACTACTGCTATCCCGGCTGGTGGGAAGGCGGCCCGCAGCTCGACTTCTTCATCAACACCAAGGCCTATGACGCGCTGACGCCGGAGTACAAGGCGGTGGTCGAGGCCGCCGCCGCGGTGGCCCACACCGACATGCAGGCCAAGTACGACTACCGCAACCCGGCCGCGCTGAAGCAGCTGGTCGGCAGCGGCACGCGGCTGTTTCGCTTCCCGAAGGAGGTGATGGAAGCCGCCTTCAAGGCCTCGCAGGAAATGTATGCCGAGCTGTCTTCCAAGAACGCGAACTGGAAGAAGGTCTACGAGGATTACGCCAGGGTGCGGGCCGACCAGAACCTGTGGTTCCGCTTCGCCGAGGCGGCGTTCGACGACTTCATGCAGGCGCAGAAGCTGTAGCCCGACTCGCCTCCTCGGCTACTTCTTGCCGGCCTCCTGCTGCAGTGCGCGCTCGACGGCCTTCATCTGCTCGTCGTCGGCACTCGACTTGGAGGACGACGACGAAGCAGGCGCCTGTTCGGCCGGCTGCGGCATCAGCCCGTCCATCGACGGCGCCGGCTTGTCCTGGCGGTCCTGCTGCAGCTGCTGCATGATCTCGTCGTTGTTCAGCTTGTTCTCCTTGCCGAGCCCGCTGGACACCAGGCCGGGGAACGCGATCACCAGCCCGACCATCACGATCTGGATCAGCACGAACGGGATCGCGCCGCGGTAGATCTGCCCGGTCGTCACCTTCGCGACCGGCGCCTTCGTCACCTTGTCGGTGTAGTCGTCGACCGGCGCGACGCTGCGCAGGTAGAACAGCGCGAAGCCGAACGGCGGGTGCATGAACGAGGTCTGCATGTTCACCGCCAGCAGCACGCCGAACCACACCAGGTCGATGCCCAGCGTGTGCGCCACCGGCCCGATCAGCGGGATGATGATGAACGACAGCTCGAAGAAGTCGAGGAAGAACGCCAGCACGAACACCAGGATGTTCACGACGATCAGGAAGCCGAGCTGGCCGCCAGGCAGGCTGGTCAGCAGGTGCTCGACCCACTTCGGGCCGTCCACGCCCTGGAACGACAGGCTGAACACGGTGGAGCCGACCAGGATGAACAGCACGAAGCACGACAGCTTCATCGTGGTGTCCATCGCCTGGCGCAGCAGGCTCAGGTTCAGGCGCCCGCGCGCGAGCGCCATCACCAGCGCGCCAGTCGCACCCATCGCGCCGCCCTCGGTCGGCGTGGCCACGCCGAGGAAGATGGTACCCAGCACCAGGAAGATCAGCGCCAGCGGCGGAATCAGCACGAAGGTCACGCGCTCGGCCATCTTCGACAGCAGGTTCAGCTTCGTCACGCGGTTGATCACCGCCAGCAGGAACGCAAAGCCGACGCCGACGCACATCGACGTGACGATCAGCTCGTCGGTCGGCGTGGTGTCGGGCCGCGTGCGGGCGAAGACCCAGGCCGAGGCGACCGACAGCGCGACCACCACGCCCAGCGAGCGCAGCCCGCTCGAACCGTCGGGCTCGCGGATCGTGCGCGCTTCCTTCGGCAATGCCGGTGCCCAGTGCGGGCGCAACACGGTCACGCCGACGATGTAGAGCACGTACAGGCCGGTCAGCACGAAGCCGGGGATGAAGGCGCCCTTGTACAGGTCGCCGACGCTCTGGCCCAGCTGGTCGGCCATGATGATCAGCACCAGCGACGGCGGGATGATCTGCGCGAGCGTGCCCGAGGCCGCGATCACGCCCGATGCGACGCGCCGGTCGTAGCCGTAGCGCAGCATGATCGGCAGCGAGATCAGGCCCATCGAGATCACCGACGCGGCCACCACGCCGGTGGTCGCGGCCAGCATCGCGCCGACCAGGATCACCGCGAACGCGAGGCCGCCGCGGATCGGGCCGAACAGCTGGCCGATGGTGTCGAGCAGGTCCTCGGCCATGCCCGAGCGTTCGAGCAGCAGCCCCATGAAGGTGAAGAACGGCACCGCGAGCAGCGTGTCGTTCTGCATGATGCCGAACATGCGCAGCGGCAGCGCCTGCATCAGCGCCGACGGCAGCAGCCCGAGCTCGATGCCGATGAAGCCGAACAGCAGCCCGCAGGCCGCCAGCGAGAACGCGACCGAGTAGCCGAACAGCAGGAACACGATCAGGCTGCCGAACATGATCGGCGCCATGTTGGCGGAGATGAACTCCATCATTTCGTGCTCCCTTGCGCGCTCTTCCGGGTGTTCTCGAGGGCCGCCTTCTCGCGCACGGCCACTTCTTGCTGGCGCAGGAACTCGGCGAGCTCCTCTTCGGCCGATTTGCCGCCGCCCTTCTTCATCGGGTCGGGTACCAGGCCCTTCAGGAAGGCCACGCGCTTGATCAGTTCGGACACGCCCTGCAGGCCGAGCAGCGCCAACCCGATCGGCAGCAGCGCCCAGGCGGGCCACAGCACCAGCCCGCCGGCATTGCCCGACACCTCGCCGCTGTTGAACTTGCCGATCACCACCGGCCACACCAGCCGGGTCGCGACGATCACGAAGGGCAGCAGGAAGGCGCAGATGCCGACGATGTCGATCCATATCTGCGTGCGCTTCGAGAAGCGGCTGGAGACGACGTCGATGCGCACATGCTCCTGGCGCAGCAGCGTGTAGCCGGCCGCCAGCAGGAACACCGCGGCGAACAGGTACCACTGGATCTCGAGGTAGGCGTTCGAGCTGACGTTGAAGGCCTTGCGGACGATGGCATTGCCGGCGCTGATCAGAACGGCGGCGAGCACCAGCCATGCGAGCCACTTTCCGACGAACTCGTTCAGCCGGTCGATCAGGCGTGAAAAGGACAAGAGGGGTTGCACGGTGTCTCCAGGACGGGTTCTTTTGGCAGGGTGGAATCAGACCCGAACCCGGCGGCGCGGGCAACGGGTCAAACAGCTAAGTGAAACTACGCGGCGGGCGAGGCTTCGCCGAAATCGCGGCAGTGCTCGACCGCGTACTTGATGAGCTCGGCCTGGCCTTCCAGGTTCAGTTTGCGCTTGATGTTCTGGCGGTGCGATTCGACGGTGCGCACGCTCAGGTTCAGGTCCTGCGCGATCTGCTTGCTGGAGCGGCCCTTGGCCAGGCACGCGAGGATCTCGCTCTCGCGCAGCGACATCACCGGCCGCGGTGTCTGCGCCCGCATCAGCCGGCCCGAGATCGCCGCGCTGAGGAAGGTCTCGCCGGCCTGCACCGCGGCGATCGCGTCGATGATGTCGGTCGACGGCGCGTCCTTCAGCACGTAGCCGCGCGCGCCGGCCTGCATCGCGCGGTTCACGTACTCGGGGTTGTCGTACATGCTGAGCACCAGCACGCGCAGCGCCGGCCGTTCGGCGAGCAGGCGGCGCGTCAGCTCGATGCCGTTGACGTCCTTCATGCCGATGTCCATCAGCACCAGGTCGACCTCGTGCGCGGCCAGCTGCGCGAAGGCCTCGGCCGCATCGCCGGCCTCGCCGACCACGTCGACGCCGGCCACGGTGCACAGCCGTGCCTTCAGCCCTTCGCGCACCAGCGGGTGGTCGTCGACGATCAGCAGGCGGGTGACGATGGCGGCGGCGGTCATGGGGCGGTGGCCGCGAAGCGGCGCAACGCCGCGGCAGGTACGTCGGCGACGACCTCGGTGCGGCCGGCGCGCGACAGCACCTTCAGGTTGCCGCCGATCGACGCCAGGCGCTCGCGCATGTTGCGCAGCCCGATGCCGCGCCGCGGGTGTTGCTGCATCGCGCCGACATCGAAGCCGCGGCCGTCGTCGATCACGCGCAGCCGCACGCCGCCGGCGCCGAAGGCCAGCCGCAGCGCGACGCGCGATGCGGCCGCGTGCTTGTCGATGTTGTTCAGCGCTTCCTGCGTCACGCGGAACAGCACGGTGTTGATCTCGTCGGGCAGGCCCTCGGGCGGCTCGCCGCGCACCCGCACCTGCAGCGGCAGCCGGCGCTGCTCGCCGAATTCTTCGCCGAGGTGGGCGAGGGCGGCCGGCAGGCCCAGCACGTCGAGCTCGGCCGGGCGCAGCCGGTGCGAGATCTCGCGCACCTCGCCGAGCGCGCCGTTCAGCCGCACCAGCGCCTTGGTCAGCGTGGCCGGCGCGCCGGCCCCGAGCTGCGCGACCGACGACTCCATCAGCAGCTTGATCGACACCAGCGTCTGGCTGGTGCTGTCGTGCAGCTCGCGCGACAGGTAGGCGCGTTCGTCTTCCTGCGAGCGCACGACCTGGCGCGCCAGCAGCCGCAGCTTGGCATCGGCGATGCGCTGTTCGCTGACGTTGAGCGCGAGCCCGCAGCCGCCGATCAGCACGATGCCCAGCAGCGCGATGCCGGCGATCCACCACATCGTGTCGGCGATGTTGGCGGTGACCTGCTGGTCGAGCTGCTTCATCGTCGCCTGCACGTCGTCGAGGTACAGCCCGGTGCCGAACATCCAGTTCCAGCGCGGCAGCGCGACCACGTAGCCGAGCTTCGGCGTGATCTGCCCGGTCGACGGCTTGCGCCACAGGTATTCGACGAAGCCGCCGCCTTCGCGCGCCTGCGCGATCAGTCGCTGGATCACCGGCTCGCCGTTGGCGTCGCGCATGTCCCACATGTCCTGGCCGACCAGCTCGGGCTGGCGCGGGTGCATCAGGTTCTTGCCGGCGAGGTCGTAGAGGAAGAAGTAGCCGTCGCTGCCGTAGTCGAGCGACGCGAGGCGGCGGATCGCCTGCTCCTTGGTCGCGTCGTCGTCGCGGCCGGAGGTGTACAGCGGCGCAATCGTGCTCTGCGCGAGATCGACGTAGTGGCGCAGCTCGTTCTGCTTCGAGGCCATCGTCGCGGCCTCGACGACGGCGCGCTCGCGGGCGGCGAGGTCGTTCTCCTTCTGGCGCACCGCGAACGCGATCAGCAGCAGCGATGCGATCAGCGGGATCACCGCCAGCAGGAAGACCTTCAGCCTCAGGCGCATGGACGGCCGCCGCGCTTCGCGGGTCAAGCCGCGTCGACGGCGGCGCGGTAGAGCTTGCCGGAGCGGGTGCCGCTGCGGCAGAACGCGAGGATCGGCTTCGGCAGCGTGGCCAGCAGCTCGCCGAAGCGGGCGATCTGCTCGGGCGTCTGCAGCGCCGGCGAGACCGGCAGGTGTGCATACTGCAGGCCGGCCGCGCGCGCGGCCGCTTCGATCATCGCGCTGGTCGGCTGGTCCGGGCCGCCTTCGAAGTCGGGGCGGTTGTTGATGATGCTCTTGAAGCCCTGCTGCGCGGCCCAGGCCATGGCGGCCGGTTCGAGCTGGGGCGCGACGCAGACGTCGGCGCTGAGCGGCTGGACGACGGGATCGGTCATGGGCGTGCCCCGGTGTGGAGGTGATGCAAGGTCAGCGGCTGAGCGCCTGCTTGACCGCGGCGGACACCAGGCCCATGTCGGCCTTGCCGGCCAGGCGGGTCTTCGCCGCGCCCATCACCTTGCCCATGTCGCCGGGGCCGCTGGCGCCCAGTTCGGCGACGATCCTGCCGACCTCGGCCGCCACTTCGTCGGCGGACAGGCGCTGCGGCAGGTAGCCTTCGAGCACCGCCAGCTCGGCGGTTTCCTTGTCGACCAGGTCGGTGCGGTTCGCGGCGGCGAACTGCGTGATCGAATCCTTGCGCTGCTTGATCAGCTTGTCGACGATCGCGATGACCGCGGCGTCGTCGAGCACGATGCGCTCGTCGACCTCTTTCTGCTTCAGCGCCGCGAGCAGGCCGCGGATCGTCAGCAGGCGGGCGGCGTCCTTCGCACGCATCGCGGTCTTCATGTCTTCGGTGATCTGGTCTTTCAGGCTCATCGCAGGGTCTCGTGAGGAAGGGGAGGGCAGAAACGACAAAGCCCGCTTGCGGCGGGCTTTGGGGAGTCTGGCTTCCAGGGCGCCCGGTGTTCAGGCCGGCAGCGCCGAAGAATCAGTACAGGCGCTTCGGCAGCTGCATGCTGCGAATGCGCTTGAAGTGGCGCTTGACGGCCGCAGCCTTCTTGCGCTTGCGCTCGGCGGTCGGCTTTTCGTAGAACTCGCGGGCGCGCAGGTCGGTCAGCAGGCCCAGCTTTTCAATGGTGCGCTTGAAGCGGCGCAGAGCCACGTCGAACGGCTCGTTTTCTTTGACGCGAATCGAAGTCATAGATCCAGAAGTTTTTGCGCTCGGTGTCTTGCTCGTCGCTTCCTTGGTCGTTCGCCCGGGCTCTCAGGAAGGAGGTTCCGGAATCCAGCCTGGGGCATGGACGAAGATGGCAGGTGCGAATATTGAACGAGATCGCGGCGCGGGTTTGCCAGCAAAGACCGCGATTATAGCCATAGTTCCCAGTCGCGCAAGCGGGGTGTCAGTGGCCGCTTTCAACGGGCTGCAGGCTGTCGCGGCTGTCGGTCATGGCCGTGGCGCAGGCCGCGGCGCTGGCCCAGGCCCACTGGAAGTTGTAGCCGCCGAGCCAGCCGGTCACGTCGACCACCTCGCCGATGAAGTGCAGGCCGGGCATGCGGCGGCTCTCCAGGCTTTGCGAGCTCAGTTCGCGGGTGTCGACGCCGCCGGCCGTGACCTCCGCCTTGCGGTAGCCCTCGGTGCCGTCGGGCGTCAGCTGCCAGCCTTGCAGGCCGGCGGCGAGCTGCTGCAGGTCGCGGTCCTTCAGGTCGGCCACCGGGCGATCCGACAGGCCCGGGCGGGCCTGCAGCCAGGCGGCCGCCAGCCGAGCCGGCAGCAATGTCGCCAGTTCGTTGCCCAGTTGCTTGCGCGAACCGGCCTTGGCGTGCAGGAATTCCGCCGCCAGGTCGCGGTCGGGCGCCAGGTCGAGCTGCAGCGGCGTGCCGGGCTTCCAGAAGCTGGAGATCTGCAGCACGCCCGGGCCGCTGAGCCCGCGGTGCGTGAACAGCAGGTCTTCGACGAAGCGGGCCCGCGCGCGGCCGGTGCCGGTGCCGATCGCCACCGGCAGCGATAGCCCCGCCAGCTCGACGAACGGCGCCCAATCGGCGGTCGCGAAGGTCAGCGGCACCAGCGCGGGCCGGGTGTCGACCAGCTTGTGGCCGAACTGCTTGGCGACGCGGTAGCCGAAATCGCTGGCGCCGATCTTCGGGATCGACAGCCCGCCGGTCGCGATCACGACCCGCTTGCAACGCACCGTGCCGTTCGCGGTGTCGAGCTCGAAGCGCCCGGCCTCGCCGCGCACCGCGCCGACCGCGCAGGGCTGCCAGCGCGTGACCCGGCCCTGCTCGCATTCGCGCAGCAGCATCGCGATGATGTCTTCGGCCGAGTCGTCGCAGAACAGCTGGCCCTTGTGCTTCTCGTGCCAAGCGATGCGGTGGCGCTGCACCAGGCCGATGAAGTCCTGCGGCGTGTAGCGGGCCAGCGCGGAGCGGCAGAAGTTCGGGTTTTCCGACAGGAAGTTGGCCGGTCCGGCATCGCGGTTCGTGAAATTGCAGCGCCCGCCGCCGGAGATGCGGACCTTCTCGGCCACCTTGGCGGCGTGGTCGACCAGCAGCACCCGGGCGCCCCGTTGGCCGGCGATCCCCGCACAGAACAGCCCGGCGGCCCCGGCGCCGATCACCACCACGTCGTACGAATGCATCGCGGGATTATCCGGGCAGCGCAATCTGTGACAGGTGAGGGCGTCGTCGCTTCCTAGAATCGGCCGCTTTCCGTGCCCGCAACCGTTTGCTCCTCGCATCCAACCGCCATGACCCCTGACCCGACCACCATCAGCCGCGCCACCTGGGCCGTGCGCCTGCAGTTCTTCGTGGCGGGCGTGCTGTTCGCGAGCTTCGGCGTGCACGTGCCGACGATCAAGCAGCACTACGCGATCGGCGAGCAGGCGCTGGCGATCGCGATGCTGGCCGCCGGCGTCGGTGCGGTCGCGACGCTGACGCAGGCCGGCCGCTGGGTCGGCCGGCTGGGCGCGCGGCGGGCGGCGCTGCTGTCGGGCGGCGCGACCGCGCTGTGCCTGGCGCTGCTGCTGTCGTCGCAGGCCTACGCGGGGCTGCTGGCGGTGATGGTGGTGTTCGGTGTCGGCACCAGCCTGTTCGACGTGTCGATCAACGCGGCGGCGGGCGAGCTGGAGCAGCGCGCCGGGCGCAGCCTGATGAGCGGCTTCCATGGCATGTTCAGCCTGGGCGGCATGGTCGGCGCGGGCTTGGGCAGCCTGCTGCTGTCGCACGACGTTTCCGGCGCGACGCACCTGGTGGCAATGGCGCTGCTCGGCGCGGCGGCGATCGGCGGGGCGGGCGCGGCGATGCTGCGCACGATCGCCGGGTCCGACGACAAGGGCGGGTTCGAACTGCCGCGCGGGCTGCTGGCGCTGCTCGGCGTGCTGGGCGCGCTGGGGCTGATCGCCGAGGGCGCGATGTACGACTGGAGCGTGCTGTACATGAAGCAGGAACTGGCCAGCGAGGCGAGCTTCGCGGCGCTGGCGTATGCGAGCTTCAGTGCCGCGATGGCGGCGGCGCGCTTCGGCGGCGACTGGATCCGCGAGCGGGTGTCGCCGGCCGTGCTGATGAGCGGCAGCGCGGCGCTGGCGGCGGCGTCGATGGCGGCGGTGCTGCTGATCGGGCACCCGGTGGTGGCGCTGGTCGGCTTCGCGCTGGTCGGGCTCGGGTTCGCGAACGTGGTGCCGGTGCTGTTCAGCGCGGCCGCGAAGGTGGACGCGAACCCGGCGCACGGCATCGCGGTCGTCGCGTCGGTCGGCTACCTCGGGATGATGGCCGGCCCGCCGCTGATCGGCATCATTGCCGAGCACGCCTCGCTGACGCTCGGTCTCGCGACGGTGTCGCTGTTCGCGGGGATTCTGGCCGCGGCCGCGCCGCGAGCGCTGCGGCCTGCGACGGCTTGACGGAAAACCGTTCGCCCTGAGCTTGTCGAAGGGCCTGTTCACATCGAACCAGGGCTTCGACAAGCTCAGCCCGACCCTTCGACAAGCTCAGGGCGAACGGTAAAGAGGCCGCTTCACGGCGAACGGTAAAGAGGCCGCTTCATGGCGAACGGTGAAAAGCCGCTTTAGCGCGAACAGGGGAAAGCCGTTCGCCCTGAGCAGGGACCGAGCTTGTCGAGGGCCCGTGTCGAAGGGTGGGTGCCGGAGCGCTCATCATCCCTTCCAGACAAACGGGAATCTGAGCTGCTTGAAGAACCCGTTCGGCACGTAGTCCCCCACCACCCCGTACTGCTGCGGCCACTTCCGGTCCGACTTCACCGCGGTGCCGAACAGGTAGTCGATGAACGCGAAATGCGCCGCGTAGTTCTTGTCGATCGCCTCGTCGTCCTGCGAGTGGTGCCAGTGGTGGAAGTTCGGCGTCACGATCAGGTAGCGCAGCGGGCCGAGCCGCACGCTGACGTTGGCGTGGTTGAACACCGCCTGGAAGCCGACCACCACGATGTACGCATCGATCACCTCCTTGCTGAAGCCCAGCACGTAGATCGGCGCCAGCACCAGCGTGCGAGTGATCAGCAGCTCGAGGATGTGCTGGCGCGAGCCGGCCAGCCAGTCCATGCTCTTCACGCTGTGGTGCACCGCATGCAGGCGCCACAGCAGCGGCACCTCGTGGTAGCCGCGGTGCGTCCAGTACTGCACCAGGTCGGCCACCAGCACGATCAGGAACAGCGCGACCCAGAAGTTCAGGTTCGCGACCCAGCCGCGGATGCCGTCGTTCGCGGCCCAGCCGAAGAACTTGTGCACCAGCAGGTTGGTCGCCAGCAGCACGAAACCCACCACCATGTGGTTCACGATGAAGTGGTGGAAATCGGTCTGCCATTCGGCGCGGAACACCGGCTGCTCGCGGCGCAGCGCGAACAGCTTCTCGATGAACACGAAGATCAGCGTCGAACCCAGCAGGTCGAGGATGAACCAGTCGAGGCCGATGTACGGCGTGTTGTCGGCGAAGTCGTTGACCGGCACCTTGTGGCCGCCCCAGGCCAGCGTGGCCGCCACCAGCACGAACGATGCGAAGGCCAGCCAGCGCGAGCGCCCGCGGATGATGTTGAACAGCGACAGCGAGCCGGCGATCACCAGCGCGACCAGCATCACCTGCCGGATCACGCTCACGTCGTACGACTGGCGCAGCTGCGGCGTGGTCAGGTACTGCGGGAAGTGGAACGCGATCACGCCGAGGAAGCACAGGATGGCCAGCCCCAGCGAGATCACGCCGGTCACCATGCCATGGCCGCGCTGCAGCGGGCCGTGCGACGCCGTCAGGCGGTTCAGTTTGTCGATCTCGAGCATCAGGTCCTCACTCCGCCCACGTCCAGGCCGGCGATTATGAGAGCCGCGTCGCCGGTTCAGGCGACCCGCGGGACCCCCATTTGGAGGGATTCGCGCACGTTGCCGGGCAACTCGTCGCGTGCCTGCAGGCCGCGCAGCACCTCGCCGACGATGATGATCGCCGGGCTGCCGAGCTGCTCGCGCTCGATCAGCCCGCACAGGTCGTCGAGCGTGCCCACGCCGTGCCGCTGCTGCGGCTGGCTGGCGTGCTGCACCACCGCGACCGGCGTGCGGGCCGGCAGCGCCTGCAGCAGCCCCGATTGCAGCGCGGCCGCCTGCGCCACGCCCATGTAGATCACCAGCGTCAGCCCCTGCGCGGCGGCGGCGGCCAGCGTCGGCCAGTCGGGCGAGGCTCCCGATTCCTTCGCATGGCCGGTCACCAGGATGACGCCGTGCGCATGGTCGCGGTGCGTCAGCGGCACGTCGAGCGAACTCGCCGCGGCCAGCCCCGACGTGATGCCGTTGACCACCGACACCGCGATGCCCTGGGCGCGCAGGTGCTGCATCTCTTCGCCGCCGCGGCCGAACACGAACGGGTCGCCGCCCTTCAGCCGCACCACGCGCTCGCCCTTCAGCGCCTCGGCGGCCATCAGCTTCTCGATGAAGGCCTGCGGCGTGCTCGCGCAGCCGCCGCGCTTGCCGACGTGGACGATGCGGGCCGAGCGCCGCGCATAGTGCAGCACGCCGTCGCCGACCAGGTCGTCGACCAGCAGCACGCTGGCGGCACGGATCGCGCGGATCGCCTTCAGCGTCAGCAGCTCCGGGTCGCCCGGGCCGGCGCCGACCAGGGTCACGCTGCCCAGGGTCGCGCCGCTGCTGCGTGCAGGTTCGTTCATGCTGTCTTTTCCTTCGGATGGGCCCGCTCCAGCGCCGCCAGGCCGTCGAGCAGGCAGGCCACCTGCTGTGTCAGCGGCGCGGGCGCCGGCTTCTCGCCGCTGATGACCGACTGGATGTACAGCGCCGTGGTGGCGGCATCGCAGGTGCGCGGCAGCACCGGCAGCTCGCGCAGCACGCCGTCGTGCGCCGACAGCGACAGCTCGGCGCGCGGCTGGCCGTCGATGAACAGGTCCATGCGCGGCAGCCGGCGCGGGTCGGCGACCGGCTCGCCTTCGGTGCCGCGCATCAGCAGAGCGTTCGCGGTGGTGCGCTGCAGGAAGTCGGTCAGCATCGTGCCGTACTCCGGGTGCGTGTAGTTGACGACGCGCAGCGCCTGGCCCGCCGCGCAGGGGTCGAGCAGCTTCGCGACGGTGTGGCCGGAGTTGCGCAGGCCGATGGTCCAGCGCGCGTCGAGCAGCCGGGCCAGCGGCGGGCACAGCGTGTCGGTGCGGATGAAGACCGGCTCGCGCCGGCGCCACGCCTGGGCCACGTCGTCGGTGTCGCGCGCGAGCGGAAGCCCGAGCACCTGGAAGATGTCGGCGGTGGTGACGCGGCCCGGGTCTTCCGGCATGCCGTGCACCAGCACCGGCACGCCTTCCTGCGCGAGCATCAGCGCGAGCAGCGGCGTCAGGTTGGGCAGCTTGCGCGCGCCGTTGTACGACGGCAGCACCACCAGGGTGCGGTCGCAGGCGATCGGCAGGCAGCGCGCGGCGGTGGCCTGCAGGAAGCCGGCGAGTTCGTCGACCGATTCGCCCTTGATGCGCATCGCCATCGCGAAGGCGCCGAGTTCGAGGTCGCTGACCTGGCCGTCCAGCACCTGGCTCATCAGGTCCTGCGCCTGCTCGCGCGACAACGAGCGGGCGCCTTCCTTGCCGCGACCGATTTCCTTGATGTAGTTCGTGATGCTCATGGGCTCTCCCTGAGCCGGTTTCGCAAGACCCGGGCCAACGCGGTAACGATTTGATGAAGCATGCGTTAAGCCGGACTCAGGGGCCCAGCAGCGCGTTCTTCAGCGGCTCGCGCCAAGCGCGTGCCGCGGGGTCGTAGATGCCGAAGCCGGATGCGAGCTCCCAGTACGCCCAGCTGAAGCCGCGGCGCTCGACTTCATCGCGCATGCGGCGGGTGTAGGTCACGCGCGAGCCCATGTCGGCCTTGCCGTAGGCGCCGAATTCGCCGAGGTAGACCGGGTAGCGGTGGCGCAGCGACCACGCGAGCGCGGTGTCGAGCGGGCCGCGCATCTGCGCGACCTGGGTCGCGTCGCAGCAGGTCGTGCCGAGCCAGGCCGATGCGCCGGAGGCCCATTCGGCACCCTGGTGCGTGAAGTGGAAGGGCTCGTAGTGGTGCACCGTGACGATCAGGTTGGCGTCGTCCGGCAGCACCAGGCTCGACAACGCGTTGGCGCTGTTCCACTGAGTCGGGCCGATCACGACGATGCGGGTCGGGTTGCTGCCGCGCACGACCTGCAGCGCGCGCGCGGCGAGGTCGTTCCAGCTCGCCGTCTGCGCGCCGTGCGGTTCGTTGTACAGCTCGAACACCAGCTTGGGGCCCCGCGTGCTGTAGTGCTGGGCGATCTGTTTCCACATGTTCAGGAAGCGCAATGCATGCAGCCCGGCCGCGACAGGCGCCTCGTCGCCATCGAGCGCATCGCCGTCGAGCTGGCGGTAGTGGTGCATGTTCAGCACGACGACGAGGCCCTTGTCGAGCAGCGCATCGACCGCGGTGTCGACGCGCTTGAAGAACGCCGGGTCGATGCGCGCTTCGCCGTCGACCGACGCATGGTTGCTCCAGCGCACCGGCAGCCGCGCGTGGGCGAAGCCGGCCTCGGCGACCTTGTCGACCAGCGCGTCGTCGTAGCGCAGGCCCCAGGCGCCTTCGGTCGGCGCGTCGAAGATGTTGCCGAGGTTCACGCCGCGGCCCATCGCTTGGGCGGTTTCGAGGGCCTGCGGCGACGCGCCCGGTGCGGAACCGGCGGCCATCGGCGGATAGTCGGCGAGGCTCGCGGGCGTGGTGGCGCAAGCCATGAGCAGACCGCAAACGCAGGCGGCAGCCAGGGCGGCGACGCGCATCATGATCGTCATGCTGTCTCCATCGTTGTTGTTCGATGGCGATTCTAGGCAGCGGCCGACGCCGCCAACCGTGACCGAACCATGCGCTTCAACGCCGGGATGCACGACCCGCAGTTGGTGCCGCATTTCAGCTCCCCCTGCAATTGCGCGAGCTGCTCGTCGGCGCTGCCGTGGCAGCGTTCGAGCTGCGCGGCGATCGCCGGCTCGGCGACGTTGAAGCAGGTGCAGACCTGCTTGCCGCTGGCCGGCACCGCGACCGGCGCACGCGCGCCCGGGCTCAGCAGCAGCCGCCCGTAGGCCTGGGCCGGCAGCTCGTCCTGAAGTAGCGGGCGGATCCACACCTCGGCGCTGGTGTCGCCGGCCAGCAGGAACCCTTCGAGGCGCGCTTCATCGCCGGCGTGACGGGCGAGCCGCATCGCGCGGCGCTGGCCGCGGCGCTTGTCGGCGTAATGCAGCACCTCGGGCGCGGCCAGGCCGAGCAGCGCCTCGATGCGGTCGAGCACCGCGTCGGGCACCGGCTCGTAGGCGGCAGCGCGGAACAGCACGCCGCTGCGTTCGCGGCCGAACGGCACGCAGCTCGCGAACGCGAAGCCGGTCATCAGCGGCTTCAGCGCTTCGCGCACGCGCAGCGCTTCATCGTCCGGCAGCCACGCGACGCCGAGCAGCCGCCACGGCAGCTCGGCCTTCAGCACCTTGACGGCCGCGTGCTTCAGCTCGGGCTGCTTCGAGCGCGGGCAGAAGGCCGAGGTCGTCAGCGCGTTGATGCCGTGCATCGGCGTGCCGCCGGTCTGGCCGCTGACGAACTCGTCGCCCCAGTGCATCGCGACGAAGGCCTGGGCGGGCGCCACCTGGTCGCTGGCCTGCACCGGCAGCACGATGCTGCCGCGGCGCGAGCTGACGTGGACGAGGTCGCCGTCGGCGAGCTTCAACCGCGCGAGGTCCTGCGCATGCATCTCGATGGACGGCTCGGGCACGTGGCCGAACAGCCGGCCGATGGTGCCGGTGCGGCTCATGCCATGCCACTGGTCGCGCAGCCGGCCGGTGGTCAGCGAGAACGGGAATCGGGCGTCGCGCGGCTCGGCCAGCGCTTCGAACGGCGTGTCGGCAAAGCGGGCGCGGCCGGAGTCGGTCGGGAAGCGGCCGTCCTCGTACAGGCGGGCCTGGCCGGTCGCGGCGCCGGCCGGGAAGGGCCACTGCGCCGGGCCGGCGTCCAGCCGTTGGTAGCTGAGCCCGGTGATGTCGAGGTCGCGGCCGCGCGTCGTCTCGCGGTGCTCGTTCCAGACCGACTCGGGCGTGGCATACGGAAACAGCGAGGGCTGCGACGGCCGCAGCCGTGCCTCGAGCCGGCGCGCGAAGTCGGTGGCGGCGGCCCAGTCGTGGCGCGTCTCGCCGGGCGCCGCGATGGCCGGCCGCACGCGGCTGATGCAGCGTTCGCTGTTGGTGACGGTGCCGTCCTTCTCGCCCCAGCTGGTGGCGGGCAGCAGCAGGTCGGCATAGGAGCAGGTGGCGGTCGTGGAGAACGCCTCCTGCACGACGACGAACTCGGCGCGCTCCAGCGCGCGCCGCACGGTGGCCTGGTCCGGCATCGACTGCGCCGGGTTGGTGCAGGTGATCCACAACGCGCGGATCTCGCCATCGGCGGCCGCCTGGAACATCTCGACCGCCGTCTTGCCCGGCACCGCCGGCACGTCGGGCACGCCCCACAGCGAAGCGACCTCCGCACGGTGCGCCGGATTCGCCAGGTCGCGGTGCCCGCTCAGCAGGTTCGCGAGCCCGCCCACTTCGCGGCCGCCCATCGCGTTGGGTTGCCCGGTCAGCGAGAACGGCCCGGCGCCCGGCTTGCCGATCTGCCCGGTGGCCAGGTGCAGGTTGATCAGCGCCGCGTTCTTGAGGGTGCCTGCGCGGCTCTGGTTGAGCCCCTGGCAGTACAGCGACAGCGTGCGCCCGTCGGCGTCCGCGAACCAGCGCGCCGCCTGCACCAGCGCGGCCTCGTCGATGCCGCACAGGCGCGCCGTCTCTTTCGGCGTGAAGTCGCGGACCCGGTCGCGCAACGCGCCGAAGCCTTCGGTGTGCGCCGCGATGTAGGCCTGGTCGACCAGCCCTTCCCACAGCATCAGGTGCAACATGCCGTTGAAGAGCGCGACATCGGAGCCGGGCAGCAAGGGCAGGTGCAGGTCCGCGGCCTCGGCGGTCTCGGTCCGCCGCGGATCGGCCACGATGATCTTCATCGCCGGGTTGGCGCGCCGCGCATCCTCGATCCGCCGAAACAGGATCGGGTGGGCCCAGGCGGTGTTGGCCCCGGCGATGAACAGCGTGCTGGCGAGCCCCAGGTCGTCATAGCACGCAGGCGGCGCATCGGCCCCGAGCGTCAGCTTGTAGCCGGCGACCGCGCTGCTCATGCACAGCCGCGAGTTGGTGTCGACGTTGTTGGTGCCGACCAGGCCTTTCGCGAGCTTGTTGAAGACGTAGTAGTCCTCGGTCAGCAACTGGCCCGACAGGTAGAACGCGACCGAATCGGGGCCGTGCCGTTCGATCGTGCTGGCGAAGCGTTCGGTGGCCAGGTCCAGCGCCGTGTCCCAGGTGACAGGCTGCGGTGCGGTGCCGCGGGCGAACCGTTGCATCGGCTGCAGCAGCCTCGATTGCATCGTGATCGCAGCGCTCGCCGTGTGGTGCAGCGTGCTGCCCTTGGTGCACAGGCGGCCGAAGTTCGCCGGATGGTCCGGGTCGCCCCGGACGCCGGTGATCTGGTCGTTGCTCGACTCGATGATCACGCCGCAGCCGACGCCGCAGTAGGGGCAGGTGGAGCGGGTTTCAGTCATGGCAGACAAACCGTTCGCCCTGAGCTTGTCGAAGGGTTGGACTGAGCCTGTCCTTCGACAAGCTCAGGATGATCGGGATCGTGGCTTCGGACACAACCCTTCGACGAACGGGCCTTCGACAGGCTCAGTCCCTGCTCGGGGCGAACGGAGGCTTCGACAAGCATCAGCCCGCCACCACCGGAATGACCTTGGGGCCCGCGACGGGCCGCACCAGGTCGGTCGCGTGCTGCGCCAGCTCGACCGCATCGAGATGCACCACGCCATTCGAGACATGCACCGCGAACCTCGGCGTGCAGCCGGCGTCCGGCGCGCGCGCGCACCCGTCGTCCAGCCCGATCGTCCAGTTGTGCAGCGGGCACGCGACGCTGGTGCCGAAGACGATGCCCTGGCTCAGCGGGCCGCCCTTGTGCGGGCAGCGGTCGAGCAGCGCGAACACCTGGTCCTGGTCGTTGCGGAAGATCGCGACATCGACGCCGGCATCGCGTGCCACGCGGCGCGAACCCAGCACCGGGATGTCGTCGACGCGGCAGATGGCTTGCCATTGGTTCGTCGTGGCGTTCATCGCGCTGCTCCTTCGGCGGCCGGGTGGGCAACTGCCACCGGCGTGAACTGGCGGGTGTCGACGCGCGCCTGGTCGAAATCGAACCACGGGTCGGGCTCGCCGTCGAGCGAGAACTTGAGGCGGTCCCACAGGGCCCGGCGGCCTTCGGCGTCGTCGAGGATCTTCTTCTTCACGTAGTCCAGCCCGACGCGGCCGATCCAGTGCACCGTGCGCTCCAGGTACCAGGCTTCCTCGCGGTACAGCTGCAGGAAGGCGCCGCTGTATTCGAGCACCTCCTCGGCCGTCTTCAGCTTCACGAAGAAGTGCGCCACCTCGGTCTTGATGCCGCCGTTGCCGCCGACGTAGATCTCCCAGCCCGAATCGACGCCGATCACGCCGACGTCCTTGATGCCCGATTCGGCGCAGTTGCGCGGGCAACCGCTCACCGCCAGCTTCACCTTGTGCGGCGCATACATCCGCCACAGCGCGCGCTCCAGGTCCTTGCCCATCTGCGTGCTGTCCTGCGTGCCGAAACGGCA
Organism: Rhizobacter sp. SG703; assembly: GCF_012275445.1. Classification (GTDB taxonomy): domain Bacteria; phylum Pseudomonadota; class Gammaproteobacteria; order Burkholderiales; family Burkholderiaceae_C; genus Rhizobacter. The sequence continues at coordinate 105,129 of NZ_JAAZQK010000015.1, forward strand.
CCACTCCGAGCCGACGCAGGTCTTCACCGTGCGCAGCGCCTTCGCATACGCATGGCCCGACGGCATGCCGATGTCCTTCCAGACGTTGACCAGGTCCTCCTTCTTCACGCCCAGCAGGTCGATGCGCTGGCCGCCGGTCACCTTCACCGTCGGGATCTTGTACTTGTCGACCGCGTCGGCGATGCGCCGCAGCTCGTCGGCCGTCGTCTCGCCGCCCCACATGCGCGGGATCACGCTGTAGGTGCCGTCCTTCTGGATGTTGGCGTGGCTGCGTTCGTTGATGTAGCGCGACTGCGGGTCGTCCTGCGCCTGCTTCGGCCAGGTGCTGATCAGGTAGTAGTTGACGGCCGGCCGGCAGCTCGAGCAGCCGTTCGGCGTGCGCCAGGCCAGGGTCTTGTAGACGCTGTCGATGCTCAGCAGCTTCTCGTGGCGGATCGCGTCGCGCACCTCCTGGTGGCTGTGGTCGGTGCAGCCGCACATCGCCTTCTTCTTCGGCGTGGCCGAATAGTCGCCGCCGGCGGTGAACATCAGCAGCTGCTCGACCAGCCCGGTGCACGAGCCGCACGATGCGCTGGCCTTCGTGTGCTTGCGCACCTCTTCCAGCGTGAACAGGCCCTTCTCCTTGATGGCCTTGCAGACGGTGCCCTTGGTGACGCCGTTGCAGCCGCAGACCTCGTCGCTGTCGGCCATCGCGGCCGCCTTGTTGTGGCCCTCATGGCCGGTGTCGCCGATGTTGGATTCGCCGAACATCAGCTTGTCGCGGATGTCGGCGATGGTGCGGCCTTCGCGAAGCAGCTTGAAATACCACGAGCCGTCCACCGTGTCGCCGTACATGCAGGCGCCGACCAGCTTGTCGTCCTTGATCACCAGCTTCTTGTAGACGCCGCCGAAGGGATCGCTCATCACGATCTCCTCGCAATCGGCGCCCCCCATGAAGTTGCCGGCCGAGAACAGGTCGATGCCGGTCACCTTCAGCTTGGTCGAGGTCTGCGAGCCGGTGTAGCGGCCGATGCCGAACTCCGCCAGGTGCGTCGCGCACACCTTGCCCTGCTCGAACAGCGGCGCCACCAGGCCGTACGCGATGCCGCGGTGCGCGGCGCATTCGCCGACCGAGTAGATGCGCGGGTCGGTCACCGTCTGCATCGTGTCGGTGACGACGATGCCGCGATTGCAATGCAAACCGATCTTCTCGGCGAGTTCGGTGTTCGGGCGGATGCCGGCGGCCATCACCACCAGGTCGGCCGGCACCTCGGTGCCGTCCTTGAACTGCACCGCCATCACGCGGCCGGCCTTGCCGCCGTCGCGGTCGCCGATCAGCGCCTGCGTGTTCGCGCCGATCAGGAACTTCAGGCCGCGCGCCTCCAGCGATTTCTGCAGCAGCTTGCCGGCGGTGTCGTCCAGCTGGCGCTCCATCAGCCACGGCGCCACGTGCACCACGCTGACCTGCATGCCGCGCAGCATCAGGCCGTTGGCGGCCTCCAGCCCGAGCAGCCCGCCGCCGATCACCACCGCATGCTTGTAGCGGGTGGCCGCCTCGATCATGGTGTTGGTGTCGGCGATGTCGCGGTAGGCGATCACGCCCTCCAGGTCCTTGCCGGGGATCGGCAGGATGAACGGGTTCGAGCCGGTCGTGACCAGCAGCCGGTCATAGGCTTCCTCGGTGCCGTCGGCCGCGCGCACGATGCGCTTGCGGCGGTCGACGTCGACCACCTTCTTGCCCAGGTGCAGCCGGATGCCGTGCTCCTCGTACCAGCTCAGCGGGTTCAGCACGATCTCGTCGAGCGTCTGTTCGCCGGCCAGCACCGGGCTCAGCAGGATGCGGTTGTAGTTCGGGTGCGGCTCGGCCCCGAAGACGCTGATGTCGTACAGGTCGGGCGCGATCTTCAGCAGCTCTTCCAACGTGCGCACGCCGGCCATGCCGTTGCCGATCATCACGAGTTTCATCTTCTTCATGCCAGGCTCCAGTTCCAGCTGCGTGCGCAGCGATAAAAGCAAAGGGGGTGCCAGATGGACACGCGGTACGCTCGCGGCCCATGAGCTTCGATGTCGAGATCGGCCACTTCAGCCTCGCGGGCCCTCGGCCGCGCAACGAGGATTTCGCCGCCTGCCTCGCGCCCGACGGCGACGATGCGGCGCGCGGCCTGATCGCGGCGATCGCCGACGGCGTGTCGTCCGGCGGTCTGGGCCAGGAGGCGGCGCAGACCACCGCGATGAGCGTCGTGCAGGACTACTTCGCCGCGCCGGACACCTGGCACACCACCGCGATCCTCGACCGCGTGATCGCCGCGCAGAACCGCTGGCTGGTCGACCACAACCGGCGCCGCCAGCGCAGTGCGCACGACGCGATGGGCATGACGACGCTGACCGCGCTGGTGCTGCGCGGCCACGGCTTCACGCTGGCCCACGTCGGCGACACCCGCGCCCACCTGCTGCGCGGCGACGAGCTGGTGCAGCTGACGCAGGACCACGGCTTCGACCACCCCGACCAGCGCGGGCGCCTGACGCGCGCGATCGGGCTGGACGACGGCGTGCGCGTCGACTACCTGCAGGCCGAGCTGCAGGTCGGCGACCTGTTCGTGCTGACCAGCGACGGCGTGCACGGCCAGCTCGCGCCGCGCCGCCTGGCCGCGCTGGCGCGCGACGGCTCGGCCCGCGACGCGGCCGAGGCGCTGGTGCGCGCCGCGCTGGCCGCCGGCGGACGCGACAACGCGACCGCGCTGGTGCTGCGCGTGCGCGGGCTGGCCGAGGGCCAGTTGAACGATGCGCTGCGCCGCGGCCGCGACCTGCCGGTGCCGCCGCGCCTGAAGGTCGGCGACCGGCTCGACGGCTTCACGATCACCGCCCGCGTCGCCGACAACGGCGTGCACTGCCTGTACCAGGCAAGGGAACACACCAGCGGCGATGAAGCCGGCGAGCCGCTGGTCGCGCTGAAGACGCTGCACCTGTCGCGGGCCAACGATCCGCAGGAGCGCGCGATGCTGGCGCACGAGGCCTGGCTGGCGTCGCGCGTCGGTGCGGCCGACGGCTTCGTGCGGCTGCGCGAACTGCGCGACCCGACCGCCTTCTACGTCGCCTACGACTGGCATGCCGGCCGCACGCTGGCGCAGTGGATCGAGGCGGGCGAGCGCGGCAGCGTCGGCGACGCGGTCGATGGCGCGATCGCGATCACCGCCGCACTGGCGCGCCTGCACCGGCTGGGCGTCGTGCACCGCGACGTGAAACCGGCCAACCTGCACCGCGGCGACGACGGCCAGTGGCGCCTGCTCGACCTGGGCGTCGCCGTCTCGGGCCGCGAGCCGCGCGTGCTGCGCAGCCTGCATGCCGGCACGCCGAGCTACATGAACCCCGAGCAGTGGGCGAGCGACGACAACGCGGCCGGCGAGGCGGCCAGCGCGCGCAGCGACCTGTTCGCGCTCGGCGTCACGCTGTACCAATGGCTGACCGGCCGGCTGCCGTACGGCGAAGTGCAGCCCTACCAGCGCGGGCGCTTCCGCAGCGATCCGAAGCCGCCGTCGCGGCTGCGTCCCGAGGTGCCGATCTGGCTCGACCACGTGGTGCTGAAGGCGGTCGCGCTCGATGCCCGCCAGCGTTTCGAGACCGCCGAGGAACTGCTGCTCGCGCTGCAGCGCGGCGCGTCGCGCCAACTCGCCGCGCCGCCCGCCACGCCGCTCGCGCAGCGCGACCCGCGGCTGATGCTGCGCATCGCGCTCGGCATCTCGGTGCTGCTGAACCTGCTGCTCGTCTACTGGCTGCTGTTCCTGCCGCGGTGAGTTTTTCCCGTTCGCCCTGGGCAGGGCACCGGCGTTGTGCGTGGCCTTCGACAGGCTCGGTCCGAACGGGTTGTTCATCGGCCGGCCTTGTGCGGCTGCAGGCGCGTGGTGCGCAATCCGAGGTCGGCGGCTTGCGCCACCGGCCGCGCGCGCCCGCCTTTCTCGGCCCAGGTGCGGGTCCAGCGGATCTGCAGCGCGCGCATCACCGCCAGCATCACCAGCGCCAACGCAGCGAACAGCGCGAAGCCCCAGGCGTAGGTGCCGAGGTACTGCTTCGACAAGCCCATCGCGTTCGGCACCAGTCCGCCGCCGAGCGCGCCGATCTCGCCGATCATCGAACCGGCCACCGCGGTCGCCATCGGCCAGCGCAGCGGCACCAGCTGGAACAGCGCGCCGTTGCCGGCGCCGAGCGCGGCGAAGCACAGCATCAGCAGCAGCGTGGTGGCGGCCAGCGAGCCGGTGGCCAGGCCCGTCAGTGCCAGGCAGACGGCCACCACCAGCAGCACCACCGTCAGCGTGTTGACGCCGCCCCAGCGGTCGGACAGCCAGCCGCCGACCACGCGCAGTGCGGCGCCCATGAAGGCCGCCAGCATCGTCAGCTGGCCCGCCTGCACCTTGCTGACGCCGAACTGGTCGTGGTAGTACGACGGCAGGAAGGTGGTCAGCCCGATGAAGCCGCCGAAGGTCACCGCGTAGATCAGGCTGAAGGCCCAGCCGTCGCCTTCGAACAGGCAGGCGATGTGCTCGCGCAGGCTCGCATGGCTGTCGACGTCGGGCGGCTCCTTCGCGAACACGATCATCACGAGCATCGGGATCGCGATCGCCGCGGCCGCGACGCCGTACACCGCCTGCCAGCCCAGCCACTGCGCAAGCGGCGGCGCGACCAGCACCGACACCGCGGTGCCGACGTTGCCGGCGCCGACCAGCCCCATCGCGAGGCCTTTGTGCTGCGGCGGGAACCAGCCGGCGCCGAGCGACAGCGCGACGCCGAAGCTCGCACCGGCGATGCCCAGCAGCACGCCCATCGCGAGCAGGTCGTTGAAGCTGTGCACGAAGAAGAAGCCGAACAGCATCGCGACCGCGATCAGCCCCATCTCGACGAGGGTGGCCGACTTGCGGCCGATGTACTGCGCCAGCACGCCGAGCGGGAAGCGCATCAGCGCGCCGGCGATGATCGGCACCGACAGCATCAGGCCCTTCTGCGCCGGCGACAGCGAGAAGGTCTCGCTGATGAACGGCGCCATCGCGCCGTTCAGCACCCAGATGCAGCAGGAGAACGCGAAATACAGGAAGGCCGAGAACAGCGTCGGGCCGTGGCCCGCGCGCAGGAAGCTCTTGAACGAGGTTGACATGTGCAGCGCCGAAGCTGTTGGCACATGAATGCCCACATCGTCATGAGCATCACCCGCGGTGCGGTGGCAAGGTCGGGTGCAGCGTCACACCCGACGCCTTCGTTGCAAGCGCCGTGCCAACGGCATGCGCTGCCGCGCTGGTATGGTTCGGTCCTTGCACGATGCATCACGATTTCTGCTTGTTCTTCCTCTGACGGCGGCTGCGCCACATCGACCTTCCAATGACTTCTGCGCTGATCCTGCTCGGTCCGTCCCAGGGGCTGCCTGCGTTGCAGGCCGACCTGCAATCGAGCGGGATTCACGTGCTTGGTGCGGTGGCCTGCGGCAACTTGGTGCGGGAAGCCGTCCGCCTCGGGCCGGACGTGCTGGTCTGCCACGACGCGCCGGGCGATGCGGCGGTGTTCGACGCCTGCGCGCTGCTGGCCGCGACCGCGCCGCGGCCGGTGGTGCTGTTCACGCAGGACCCCGACGCGCAGAAGATCGAGCGCGCGCTCGCCAGCGGCATTCACGCCTATGTCGTCAACGGCTATGCGCCGGCGCGGCTGCGGCCGGTGCTGCAGCTCGCGCAGGCGCGCTTCGAGCACGAGCAGAAGCGGCAGGCGGCGCTCGACGACGTGACGCACCGCTTCGAGGAGCGCAAGCTGGTCGACCGCGCGAAGGGCATCCTGATGCGGGCGCGCCAGGTGTCCGAGGACGAAGCCTTCCGCGTGCTGCGCACGGCCTCGATGCACAGCAACCAGCGCGTCGGCCAGGTGTCGCAGCAGGTGATCGAGGCGGCGCGCTATGCCGAGGCGGTGAACCGGGCCGGGCAGCTGCGCATGCTGTCGCAGCGCGTCGTCAAGCTGTATGCGCTGAGCGCGCTCGGCGTCGACAGCGGCGCGCACGCCGGGCTGCTGGACGAATCCTGCGCTCGCGTCGATGCGAATGTGATGGCCTTGCGCAAGGCGGTGTCGCAGGCCACATTCGGCGACCTGCTGAGCGCGGTCGAGGTGCCGTGGCAGCGGCTGAAGGCGGCGATCGCCGACCCGCCCGAGCGCGCACGGGTGGCCGACGTCGACGTGCTGGCCGAACGCGTGCTGCAGCAGGCCGACCAGCTCACCAGCAACCTCGAGACCGCCGGGCTGGTCGCGACGCTGCATGTGCTGAACGTCTGCGGGCGCCAGCGCATGCTGTCGCAGCGCTGGGCCAAGCAGGTGCTGCTGGGCGAACTGCTCGTCGGCGACGCGGCGGCGCGGGCCCGGGCGATCGGCGACGAGGCGGGCGGCGCATTCGACGACGCGATGCGCTACCTCGACGACATCCCGCTGAGCACGCACGACATCCGCGAATCGCTGGCCGCGGCCCGCGACGCCTGGCTGGCGCTGACGCGCGCCGGCGGCCAGGTCGCTGCGCTGCCGGGGCGCCGCGCGCTCGGCGAGGCCAGCGAGACGCTGCTCGCGGTGTTCGAGCAGCTGACCAGCCAGTACGAGCGCAGCATGCAGGTGCTGATGGGATAGGGCCCGATGGGACAGTGCGGGGGGTAAAGCTGCTCGAAAACCCCCGATCTCGGGGGGGCGGTGCAACTCCGTGCCGCTATGATGACCAGAAGAGACATGGGAAGCGGCTGAACGGGGGTGAAGAGGACGCCCGGCCGCTTCAAAGCAGCACACCCGACCCATCGCATGACTGAAACCAAGCCCTTGGCCGTGCCTGCCCGCGTGGACAACGCGCGCGCGCTCACTGCGTCGCTCGGGCTCGCGCCCCAGGCGCTCGGGGCCCTGGTGTTCACGCTGGCCGACCGGCTGGACGCCCCGCTGGCCATCAAGGAAATCGCCTCCGGCCGCTACGTCTACGCCAACAGCCGCATGGACACGCTGGTCGGCCGCACCGCCGACGGCCTGACCGACGAAGACTGGCTCGACCCGGGCCAGGCCGCGACGCTGCGCACCGCCGACCAGTCGGCGATGGTGCAGACGCTGCCGCAGGTCAGCGAGCACCGCATCGAACGCAAGGGCGGCCGGCGCGAATTCAGCGTGACCCGCCAGGCGCTCGCGGCGCAAGACGGCGGCGCGCCGCGCTACCTGTGCTGCCTGTGGCTCGACCAGACCACGCAGCGCCAGCACGAGACCCAGCTGCAGCTCGCGCTGCAGCAGCTGGAGCAGCAGCAGCAGGCGAGCGAAGCCTTCCGCCGCGAGATGCAGGACCAGGGGCTGCGCGACACCGTGACCGGGCTGTACCAGCGGGCGCACTTCGACGACCAGCTGCGCCGCGAGGTCGACCTGTCGTCGCGCGAGCACCGCGAGTTCGCGCTGGTGTCGGTGGCGCTCGATCCGCTCGCGGACGACGTCAAGGCCGCGGGCCCCGAAGCGCGGCAGCGCGTGCTGGAGGCGCTGGGCCGGCTGCTGCGCAGCAACACCCGGGCGATGGATGCGTCGTGCCGGTTGGAGGAAGACCTGTTCGCGGTGCTGCTGTCGGGCGTCGGCCTGGCGACTGCCCATGCGCGCATGGAAGGCCTGCGCCGCCAGTGCGCGACGCAGATCGTGATGCTGAACGGCCGCGACCTCGGCTTCACGGTGTCGATGGGCGTCGCGAGCTTCCCGCACACCGCGCACACGCAGGAAGAGCTGCTGAACGCCGCCGACGCGGCATTGGCCGAGGCACGGCGCCGCGGCGGCAACCATGTGACGCTCGCGAGCATCCGCTTCGAGATGTCGTGAGTTCTTCGGGGCCCGGATGCCGATCCGGGTTCAGCTCAATCCTTTGATGCCTTTGTAGAGCATGTAGCTCGCCAGGCTGTACAGCAGGATCGCGAACACCCGCTTCAGCTTCGTGGTGTCGATCCGGTGCGCGGTGCGCGCGCCGAGCGGTGCCGTCGTCACGCTCGCGACCGCGATCACCAGCAGCGCCGGCAGGTAGATGAAGCCCAGCGTGCCCGGCGGCATGTCGTGCAGCGACCAGCCGGCGACGACGTAGCCGACGGTGCCGGCCAGCGCGATCGGAAAGCCCAGCGCCGCCGAGGTCGCGACCGCGGTGCGGATCGGCACGTTGCACCAGGTCATGAACGGCACCGACACGAAGGCCCCGCCGGCACCGACCAGCGACGACAGCGTACCGATCACGCCGCCCGCGCCGAACATGCCGGCGCCCCGCGGCAGCTGGCGCGTCGGCTTGGGTTTCTTGTCGAGGAACATCTGCGTGGCCGAGAAGCCGATGAACGCCGCGAACAGCAGCAGCAGCCAGTGGGCCGGCAGCGCCTTCGCGATCTGCGCGCCGAGCAGCGAGCCGAGCACGATGCCCGGCGCCAGCAGCTTGACGATGTCCCAGCGCACGCCGCCGCGCTGGTGGTGGGCGCGCACCGACGAGATCGACGTGAAGCAGATCGTCGTCAGCGAGGTCGCGACCGCCATCTTCACGATGTAGGCCTCGGGGAAGCCCTTCAACGTCAGCAGCAGCGTCATGAACGGCACCAGCATCGCGCCGCCGCCGACGCCGAGCAGCCCGGCCAGGAAGCCGGTGAATGAACCCAGGAGCAGCAGTTCGAGGATGAGTTGCCAGCCCAGGCCGAAGCTCATGACAGCCCCTCGCTCGATGAGTACATCGAGCGATCCCCCGGGGGGATGCGGGCCGGCTTGGGAGCGGCCCGGCGCTCGGCCCGCGTCATCCGGCGGCCTGCGCCAATTGCTTCAGCACGGCCCGCCATTCGTCGGGCGTGACCGGCGTGATCGACAGCCGGTTGCCCGGCTTCAGCACCAGCATCGATGCGAGCGCCGGCGATTCGCGCATCTCGCGCAGCGACAGCAGCCGCGTCTTGCGCTCGAGCGCGACGTCGACATGCCACCAGCGCGGCTTGTCGGCCGTTGCCTTCGCGTCGACGTACGGGCTGGACGGATCGAACTGCGTCGCGTCGAGGGAGGGCTCTCCAGCCACGCGCGCCAACCCGGCGATGCCCGGCTCGGGACAGGACGAGTGGTAGAACAGCACGCCGTCGCCGATGCGCATCTGGTCGCGCATGAAGTTGCGGGCCTGGTAGTTGCGCACCCCGACCCACGGCACGCGCTGCTGCGGCGCGGTAGCCAGGTCGTCGATCGAACACTCGTCGGGCTCGCTCTTCATGAGCCAGAACTGTTCGGTCATGGTGCTGCAGCAGGAAGAAAAATAAGGTGTCCGTCACGCACCGTGAGCCGCATTCCTGAACCCAGGCAGTTCAGGTGGGCGAGGTCAGCCGGGCTTCGGGTTCATCTGACGCGAGACGATCACACCAACCGGGCGATGTTCCAAGCCCTTGCTCATAAGAGCATCGGTTCAAGGAAATATAAAACTCACGCGAACGCAACGGACCCGAAGAATTCTACGCGCGTCATTCGCTGCGAGTGTGTCGGTTCAAAGCAATTGCCCGTCGGCGCCAAGGGCTTGGTCGACACGGTGGATCAAAGCGTCTATGTCGATGTCGTCGGCGCTTGAAGACGGTGCGGATGACGCCGACGGCGACACCGCGACCGAAGCAGGCGGCGACTTCGGCGCGGCGGGCCGTTCGGCCAGTGCATAGGCCAGGTTCAGCGCCGCCAGCACCGCGATGCGCTCGCGCGCCTTGACGCGGCCGCCGTCGCGGATCGCGCTCATCTCGCGGTCGACGTTGCCGACTGCTTCGAGCAGCGACGATTCGCCGCCTTCCGGGCAGCCGAGGATGTAGCTCTGCCCCATGATCGTCACTTCGATCTGCTTCATTTGGCGCGGGCTCCGGTGTCGGCACCGACCGCGGCCGGATCGGCCGGCAGGCGCTCGAGCAGCGCATCGATGCGGCCGCGCGCCGCGTTCAGCCGCGAGCGCAGGTTGTCGCGCTCATGCGTGACGGTCGCGAGTTGTTGTTCCAGCAAGGCGTTGGTGCGCTTCAGTTCATCGTGCCGCAGCAGCAGCCGCTCGACGCGTTCTGCAAGTTCGTGGATCTTGGCCATGGCGCACCAATGGTGGATGTGTGGGGCGATTGTAGAGGGGGCGCCGAGGCCTGCTTACAATCGCGCCCGTTGGTGCCCGTGCCGGTGTTCACGCCGGCACAGTTAAACGGGAAGCAGAGGTTGCTCGACCGCCCCGGTCGCACGGCCCACCTGCGCTGCCCCCGCAACGGTAAGCGGACGAAGCCGATCGGCTTCAATCCCTGCGCATTTGCCACTGGAGCGTCGCCGCTCCGGGAAGGTCGCGGGGGTCGTTCCGCCAGCCCGGATACCGGCCAACAGGGCGGCGCCGCGTGCAAGCGCGGCGCCATGGGTGCGCACCAGCGGGGAAGCTGGCGCGCACGGCTTGATCGATGGCAGTTCCTCTGATGAATTCTCGTACCCCGCAGCTGCGCGCGCCTGTCGCGCCGAGCCTGCTCGCCGGCGCCTGCGCCGCCCTCTTTGCGTCGGCGTGGGTCGCCCCCGCTGCGCATGCCCAGTCGCAGACGCAGACGCAGACGGTCGCCGTCGCGGCCGACGGTGCGCGCGTCTTCGCGCCGGTGATCGTCACCGCCACGCGCTTTCCGGAAGATGCCGCGAAGCTGCCGTTCGGCGTCAGCGTGATCACCGCGGCCGAGATCCGCGAATCCGGCGTCACGACGGTCAACGAGGCGGTGATGAAGCTGCTCGGCGTGCCGGGCCGGCTCGACCTCTACGGCGGCGGCGACTACTCGCTCGACCTGCGCAACTTCGGCACCACCTCCGACAACAACCAGGCGGTGATCGTCGACGGCATCAAGATCAGCGAGGCCGACCTGGGCGGCACGCGGCTGGCCGGCATCCCGATCGATTCGGTCGAGACCATCGAGGTGATCCGCGGCAGCGCCGCGGTGCTGTACGGCGAAGGCGCGACCGCCGGCGCGATCGTCATCACGACCAAGGCCGGCAAGGGCGTGCAGCGCCGCAGCGGCGGCCAGGCCTATGCCGCGATGGGCAGCCACGCGCTGCTCGACACCCGCGCCGGCGCGACGCTGGCCCTCGGTACGGTGTCGCTCGACGTCGCCGGCAACCACCGCGAGAGCGACAACCACCGCGACAACTTCCGCGCCGAGAACGAAGGTGCGTCGGCCAGCGCGCAGTGGCAGGCGACCGACGCGCTGCGCGTCGGTGCATCGACGAGCTGGGACTCGCTGGAGACCGGCCTGCCGGGCTCGCTGACGGCGGCCCAGTACGACGCCGACCCGCGCCAGACCACCAAGCCGAACGACCACGGCAGCCTGCGCAACCGCCGCCAGGGATTGTTTGCGGAAGCGGCGCTGGGCAACTGGCGGCTCGGCTTCGACGCCGGCTGGCGCGACAAGTCGCTCGACTCCACCGGCAGCTCCAGCTACAGCTACGACATCAACGCGAACACCTACGCGCTGCGGGCGCGCCACACGGCGGCGCTGGCCGGCGGCAGCAACGCGCTGGTGTTCGGCATCGACCATGCCGACTGGGCGCGCGACGTGCACGGCGCGTTCGGCAGCCGCGCCGAGCAGCGCTCGCGCGCGCTGTACGCGAAGGACGACTACACCTTCGCGGGCGGCACGCGCGTCAGCGTCGGCGGCCGCAGCGAGCACATCGAGAAGACGCTGGACGACGGCTTCAGCCCGCTCGCGATCGACGACACGCAGCGCGCGTGGGAGCTGGGCCTGCTGCAGCCGCTGTCGGCCTCGACCGCGGCCTACGGTCGCATCGGCCGCAGCTTCCGGCTCGCCAATGCCGACGAGTTCAGCTTCGCGGTGCGCGAACTGCGCCCGCAGACTTCGCGCGACATCGAACTCGGCCTGCGCTGGCAGGCCGGCGGCACGCGCGCCGAAGTGCGTGCCTACCGCAGCAGGCTCACCGACGAGATCGGCTACGACCCGAACGAGCCGCAGCCGGGCAGCACCTTCACCGGCTCCAACATCAACTTCGAGCCGACGCGTCGCCAGGGCGTCGAGGCCGAGCTGTCCCAGGCGCTGGGCAGCACGGCCAATGTGCGCGTCATCGCGGCGCAGCGCCGGGCCCGCTTCACGGCGGGCCGCAACGACGGCAAGGACGTGCCGCTGACCGCGAAGACCACGCTCGCGCTGCGCGGCGACTGGTCGTTCGCGGCCGGGCACCGGGTCGACGCCGGCGTGAACTACGTGTCCTCGCAGACGCCGGACTTCGCGAACGCCTGCACGATGCCGGCCCACACCACGCTCGACCTGCGCTATGCCTACCAGTGGCAGATGCTGGAGTTCGCGCTCGGCGTGACCAACGCGACCGACAGGAAGTACTACACGCAGGCCTTCCGCTGCGTGAACGGTGCGACCAGTTCGATCTACCCGGAAGACGGCCGCGCCTTCACCGGCTCGGTCCGCATCCAGTTCTGATCGCGTTCGATGGCGAGCCATGAACTGATCCTCGGCGGCCAGCGCAGCGGCAAGTCGCGCTGCGCCGAGTCGCGCGCGATCGCGTGGCTCGCGGTGCCGGGACACGAGGCGGCGCTGCTCGCCACCGCGTTGCCCGGCGATGGCGAGATGCGCGAGCGCATCGCGCAGCACCGGCGCGACCGCGCCGAGCGCGTGCCGCGGATGCCGGCGCACGAGGTGCCGGTCGATCTCGCGCTGGCCGTCGCCGAGCACAGCCGGCGGCAGCGCCTGCTGGTGATCGACTGCCTGACGCTGTGGACCACCAACTGGCTGATGCCGATGCACGGCGTCGCCCCGGCGCCCGAGAGCTGGCAGGCCGCGTCGCAGGCGTTGCTGCGCGCGCTCGATGCCGCGCCCGGCCCGGTGGTGCTGGTGTCGAACGAGATCGGGCTGGGCCTGTCGCCGGTGACGCGCGAGGCGCGACACTTCGTCGACGAACTGGGGCGCCTGCACCAGGCGGTGGCGACGCGCTGCGTGCGCGTGACGCTGATGGTGGCAGGCCTGGAAATGACGGTGAAGCCGGACGCACGATGACGAAGACTGCATGGCTGGCACGGGGAGTTGCCGCGCTGCTGCTGGCGTTGGCCGGCCTGTCGGCGGTGGCTGCACCGGTCGCTGCGATCACGCTGACCGACGACCGCGGCCGTTCGCTGACGCTGGCCGCGCCGCCGCAGCGGGTGATCAGCCTGCTGCCGTCGCTGACCGAGAGCGTCTGCGCGCTCGGCGGCTGCGCGCGGCTGGTCGGCACCGACCGCTATTCCAATTCGCCGGCCGAGGTGCTGGCGCTGCCGAAGCTGGGCGGCATCGACGATGCACAGGTCGAGCGCATCGTCGCGCTGAAGCCCGACGTGGTGCTGGCCGCCACCGCGGCGCGCATCATCGAGCGGCTCGAACAGCTCGGCGTGCGCGTCGTGGTCGTCGAATCGAAGACGCATGCCGACGTGCAGCGCAGCCTGGGCACGATCGCGCAGCTGCTCGGCACGCCGGAGCGCGCCGCGCCGGTGTGGGCGCGCATCCAGCGCGAGATGGCCGAGGCCGCGGCGCGCGTGCCGGCCCGGGTGCGCGGGCAGCGGGTCTACTTCGAGGTCGATGCATCGCCGTATGCCGCCGGCAGCAGTTCGTTCATCGGCGAGACGCTGACGCGGCTCGGCCTCGGCAACATCGTCACGCCCGAGCTCGGACCGTTCCCGAAGCTGAACCCGGAGTACGTGCTGAAGGCGCAGCCCGACATCCTGATCGGCGCGCAGCGCAACGTCAGCGAGATGCCGGCGCGGCCAGGCTGGAGCGCATTGCGCGCGGTGCAACGCGGCCGCGTCTGCGGCTTCGATCCGGCGTCGTACGAGGTGCTGATCCGGCCGGGGCCGCGCATGGGCGAGGCGGCCTTGCAACTGGCCGGCTGCGTGGCCGGCCTCGCGGAGCCGCGCTGACGTGAACGGCGTTGCACTTCGACTGCGACGACGCCTGGTCGCCGCGATGCTGCTGTCGACGCTGCTGCTGGTCGTCGCCGGCCTCGCGTCCGGGAGCGAGGGCTGGTCGCTGCCGTCGCTGTGGGGGCCGGACGCCCCGTTGATCGTCGGCCAGATCCGCGCGCCGCGCACCTTGGGTGCGTGGCTGGTCGGTGCGCTGCTGGGGCTGGCCGGCGCGGTCGCGCAAGGGCTGTTCCGCAATCCGCTGGCCGATCCCTACCTGCTGGGAGCGGCGTCGGGCGCGACGCTCGCGGTGGTGCTCGGCCTGGCCGCGCAGGCGCTGGCCGGGCACTACATCAGCCTGTCGGCCGCCGACCTGCTGTCGCGTGCCGGGTTGGTGCTCGGCGCCTTCCTCGGCGCGCTCGGCGGCGTGCTGCTGACGCTGCTGCTGTCGCGTGGCGCGCAGCACACGACGCGGCTGCTGCTGGCCGGCGTGGTCGTCGGCGTCGTGCTCGGCGCGGCCAGCGACCTCGTCACCACCGTCGCGCCGGATGCGTTGCGCGGCAAGCAGTGGTTCATGCTCGGCAGCACCTCGTTCCTCGGCTGGGACAGCGTGTTGCTGCTGTCGGCCGGCGCATTGGTCTGCGTGCCGCTGGCGTGGCGGCTGGCGCGCGCGCTGGATGCGCTGACGCTCGGCATCGACAGCGCGCTGAGCCTGGGTCTCGACCTGCCGCGGCTGCGACTGGTGCTGGTGGTCGTGCTGGCGCTGGCCACCGGGCTCGCGGTCGCGCAGTCGGGGTTGATCGCGTTCGTCGGGCTCGTCGCACCGCACCTGGTGCGCCGCTTCGCGCCGTCGGCCCAGGGCTACCTGCTGGTCGTCAGCGCGCTGATGGGCGGCACGCTGCTGCTGGCAGCCGACGTGCTGGCGCGGCTGCTGATCGCTCCGCAGGAGCTGCCGGTCGGCGTGCTGACCGCGCTGCTCGGCGGCGGCTACCTGCTGTGGCTGCTGCACCGGCGGGGGATTGAATGAGCGCGCTCTCGTGTGACGGCGTGCGGGTGTCGCTGGGCGGCACGCCGGTGTTGAACGACGTGTCGCTCGCGTTGCAGCCCGGCTGGACGGTGATCGTCGGGCCGAACGGCGTCGGCAAGTCGACGCTGCTGCGCGTGCTGGCCGGCCTGCTGCGGCCGGCGGCCGGCAGCGTGACGCTGCAGGGCAGGGCGCTTGCCGACTGGCCGGCGCGCGAGCGGGCGCAGCGCCTCGCATGGCTCGCGCAGCAGGGCGAGGCGCGCGGCGAGCTGACGGTGCGCGACGTGGTGCACCTGGGTCGTTTGCCGCACCTGGGCCTGTTCACGCCGCCGGGGCCGGACGACGAAGCGATCGTCGACGACGCGATGGCGTCGACCGAATGCAGCGCGTGGCAGCACCGGCCGCTGCAGCGGCTGTCGGGCGGCGAGCGGCAGCGCGCGCTGATCGCCCGCGCGCTGGCGGTGCAGGCGGCGGTGCTGCTGCTGGACGAGCCGACCACCCACCTCGACCCGCCGCACCAGGTGGCGCTGGTGCGGCTGTTTCAGCGCCTCGCGCGCACGCAGACGGTGGTCAGCGTGCTGCACGACTTGTCGCTCGCGTTGCAGGCGGACCGGCTGGTCGTGATGCAGCACGGCCGCATTGCCGCCGAAGGCGCACACGACGACCCGCGCGTGCATGCCGCGCTCGAATCGGTGTTCGACCACGCGGTGCGGGTGCAGCGCGTCGGCGAGCGCTTCCTGACCCTTCCGAACCTGGACGACTGACATGCAGATCGAAACGCCGCCGACGGAACGCCGCAGCGACAAGCCCGACGGCGAGCGCCGCGGCCTCGTCATCGTCCACACCGGCGACGGCAAGGGCAAGAGCACCGCGGCCTTCGGCCTCGCGCTGCGCGCCCACGGCCGCGGCAAGGCGGTGAAGGTCTACCAGTTCATGAAGGTGCCGTCGGCCCGCTTCGGCGAGCACCGGGTGTTCGAGCAGCTCGGGGTGCCGATCGAGGGGCTGGGCGACGGCTTCAGCTGGAAGAGCCGCGACCTCGAGCATTCGGCGCAGCTCGCGAAGGACGGCTGGGCGCGGGCCGAAGCGACGATCCGCGCCGGCGAGCATTTCCTGGTCGTGCTCGACGAGGTGATGTACCCGCTGCGCTACGGCTGGGTGGCGCTCGACGCGGTGCTGGCCTGCCTGCGCGAGCGGCCGGCCCAGGTGCACGTCCTGCTGACCGGGCGCGGCGCGCCCGCCGAGCTGGTCGCGCTGGCCGACACCGTCACCGAGATGACGCTGGTCAAGCACCACTACCAGGCCGGCGTGCCGGCGCAGCGCGGCATCGAGGACTGATGTTCGGCGCCGCGCTGCTGCTCGCGTGGATCGTGGACGCCTGCTTCGGCGAGCCACGCGATGCGCTGCACCCGGTGGCGTGGCTGGGGCGGCTGATGGCGCCGGTCGGGCGGTGGCTGCGGCGGTGCGCGCCGCGCCGCGCGTTCATCGGCGGTGCGCTGGCGTGGCTCGTCATCGCCGGCGGGCTGGCGTCTGCCGCGTGGTGGCTGCAGCGTGCGCTGGCAGCGTGGCCATGGTGGGCCGCCGTGCCGGCGCTCGCGTTGCTGCTGAAACCGACCTTCGCATGGCGCATGCTGCGCGACGAGGTCATCGCGATCGAGGCGGCGCTGGGCGAGGGCCTGCCGGCGGCGCGGCAGCGCTTGTCGCGCGTCGTCAGCCGCGACACCTCGGGGCTCGGCGCGGACCAGATCCGCGAGACCGCGATCGAGACGCTGGCCGAGAACCTGGGCGATTCGCTGGTCGCGCCGCTGTTCTGGTACGCGGTCGCCGGCCTGTCCGGTGCGGTGGTCTACCGGTTCGCGAACACCGCGGATGCGATGTGGGGCTACCGCGGCGAATGGGAATGGGCCGGCAAGTGGGCAGCGCGGGCCGACGATGTGCTGTCGTGGCTGCCGGCACGGTTGACGGCGCTGCTGCTGCGCCCGACGGTCCGCATCGCGGCGTGGCGCGCGCTGCAGGCGCAGTCGCGGCTGACGCCGTCACCGAACGGCGGCTGGCCGATGGGCGCGATCGCGCTGCGGCTGGGCGTGCGCCTCGGCAAGCCGGGCGTGTACGCGCTGAACGCGCAGGCGCGGGCGCCGCAATCGGCGGACGTGGCCGCGGCCTTGCGGGTGGCGGGCATTGCCGCATGGACCGCCGTGGCGGCAGCGGTCGTTGTTTCTTCCTTCGGGAGCCGTCACCCCACGCCCGTTCACCCTGAGCAGGGACCGAGCTTGTCGACGGCCCGTGTCGAAGGGCTTTCATGCGCATGATCCACGGTGGCCCCGATGCCCACGGCGTGCCCCGCCACGACTTCTCGACCAACGCGAACGCCTGCGGCCCCGCCCCGGTCGACTGGCGCGACGCCGACCCGACCCGCTACCCCGATCCGTCGTACACCGCATTGCGCCGCGGGCTGGCCGCGTTCCACGGCGTGGACGAGCGACGCATCGTGCTCGCCGCCAGCGCCAGCGAGTTCATCGCGCGCATCAGCACCGCCGTCGCGCTGCGCTGGCCGAACGCCGGCGTGCACCTGCCGCGGCCAAGCTACGGCGACTACGAAGCCGCGGCCCTGGCGCGCGGCTTGCGCGAAGTCGTGGCCGGCGAGGCGCGGCTCGTCTGGCACGCCTCGCCGAGCAGCCCGTTCGGCCGCTCGATGCCGCTTGACCCGACGCTCGGCGCGGTCCACGTCGTCGACCGCGCGTACGCCCCGCTGAACCTGCAAGGGGACCATACCGCGCCGCCCGACGCCGCCTGGCAGCTCTGGTCGCCGAACAAGGCGCTCGGCCTGACCGGCATCCGCGGCGCCTACGCGATCGCCCCGCACGATGACGACGACATCGCCGCGCAGCTCGACGCCCTCGCCCCGTCGTGGCCGCTCGGCGCGCATGCGGTGCTGATGCTGCAGGCCTGGGCCTCGCCCGCGGTGCAGGCCTGGCTGCAGGCCTCGCTCGCGACGCTGCGCCGCTGGAAGACCCGCCAGCTCGCGCTGTGCGCCTCGCTCGGCTGGCAGTGCGAACCGAGCGACACGCCGTTCTACATCGCCCGCGCACCCGCGATCGCCGACCGCTTGCCGGCGCTGCGCGCGCACGGCATCAAGCTGCGCGATGCCACGTCGTTCGGCCTGCCCGGCGCGGTGCGCGTCAGCGTGCAGCCGCCCGACGCGCAGGACGCACTCGCCCGCGCATGGACGGAGGCCAGCCGGTGAGCGCCCGCGCGGTGATGGTCCTCGGCACCACCAGCGGGGCCGGCAAGAGCTGGCTCGCGACCGCGCTGTGCCGCTGGTATGCGCGCCAGGGCCTGAAGGTCGCGCCGTTCAAGGCGCAGAACATGAGCAACAACGCGCGCGTCGTGCCGGGGCTCGAAGGCCGCCTCGGCGAGATCGGCAGCGCGCAGTACTTCCAGGCGCTGGCCGCGCGTGCCGCGCCCGACGTGCGCATGAACCCGGTGCTGCTGAAGCCCGAGCGCGACACCGCGAGCCAGGTGGTGCTGATGGGCGAGGTGCGCGCCGACCTGGCCGGCATCCCGTGGCACGACCGCAGCGCGCTGCTGTGGCCGCACGCCCGCGACGCGCTGCAATCACTGCGGGCCGGGCACGACGTGATCGTCATCGAAGGCGCCGGCTCGCCGGCCGAGATCAACCTGCGCCACAGCGACTACGTGAACATGCGCACCGCGCAGGCGGCCGACGCCGCCTGCCTGCTGGTCACCGACATCGACCGCGGCGGCGCGTTCGCCCACCTGTACGGCACCCACCAGCTGCTCGCGCCCGACGAGCAGCGGCTGCTGCGCGGCTTCGTGCTGAACCGCTTCCGTGGCGATGCGCGGCTGCTCGAGCCCGGCCCGTCGCAGCTGCAGCAGCTGACCGGCGTGCCGACGCTCGCTGTGTTGCCGATGTGGCGCGGCCACGGCCTGCCGGAAGAAGACGGCGTGTTCGACGACACGCCGAGCGGCGATGCCGACGGGCTGCGCATCAGCGTGCTCGCGCCGCCGCGCATCAGCAACCTCGACGAATTCCAGCCGCTGCGCCACCTGCCCGGCGTGCGGCTGCGCTGGGCGCGCACGCCGGCCGCGCTGGCCGATGCCGACTGGATCGTGCTGCCCGGCTCCAAGCACACCAGCAGCGACCTCGCGTGGCTGCGCGCGCAGGGCCTGGCCGACGCGGTGTGCCGGCATGCCGCGGCCGGCCGCCCGGTGCTCGGGCTGTGCGGCGGGCTGCAGATGCTCGGCGAATCGCTGAGCGATCCGTTCGGCATCGACGGCGACGCGGCCGGCCTCGGGCTGCTGCCGCTGGCCACGCGCTTCGAGCGCGACAAGCGGCTCAGCACCGTGAGCGCGCGCTTCGAGATGCTGGCCGGGCCGTGGGCCCCACTGTCGCAAGCCAGGCTGCGCGGCTACGAGATCCGCCACGGCCGCACGCAGGCCACCGCGCCGCTCGCGGTCGCGCTGCGCAATGCCGGTGGCGAGCCGATCGGCTGGCAGCGCGGCAACGTGCTCGGCCTCTACGCGCACGGCGTGTTCGAATGCGACGAGGTGCTGCGCGCGCTGTTCGGCCAGCGCGCGCGCACGCTCGACGACGTGTTCGACGGCCTCGCCGATTTCGCCGACGCGCACTTCGCGCCCGGCGCGCTGATGCAACTCCTCCAACCTTGACAGGCCCTCACCGATGCGCTTCGAACTGCCCTCCATCGCACCGATCCACGACACCGCGCTCGCGCAGCGCCTGCAGCAACGGCTGGACCGCAAGACCAAGCCGCAGGGCTCGCTCGGCCGCCTCGAATCGCTCGCGCTGCAGCTCGGGCTGATCCAGCGAAGCGAGGCGCCGAAGCTCGAGCTGCCGCAGATGCTGGTGTTCGCCGGCGACCATGGCCTCGCGGCACGCGGCGTCTCGGCGTTTCCGAGCGACGTCACCTGGCAGATGGTCGAGAACTTCCTCGCCGGCGGCGCGGCGGTCAGCGTGCTCGCGCGCCAGCACGGGCTCGCGCTGACGGTGGTCGATGCCGGCGTCGCGCACGACTTCGCGCCGCGCGCGGGGCTGGTCGACCGCAAGGTCGCGCGCGGCACGGCCGATGCGCTGGCCGGGCCGGCGATGAGCGACGCCCAATGCCGGCAGGCGCTGGCGGCGGGCATGGCGGTGGTGCACGAGCTGCCGGGCAACGCGGTGCTGCTGGGCGAGATGGGCATCGGCAACAGCTCCAGCGCGGCGCTGCTGCTGGCGCGGCTCGCCGGCCAGCCGATCGACGCCTGCGTCGGCCGCGGCACCGGGCTCGACGATGCCGGGTTGGCTCGCAAGCGCGCGGTGCTGGCGCAGGTGCTCGAACGCCATGCCGGCGCAGAGCAGCCACTGGACGCGCTGGCGGCTTTCGGCGGCTTCGAGGTCGCGATGCTGGCCGGCGCGGCCTTGCAGGCGGCGGCCGAGCGGCGCGTCGTCGTCGTCGACGGGTTCATCGCGAGCGCCGCGGTGCTGGTGGCCGTGCGGCTCGCACCGGCGCTGGCTGGTTACTGCGTGCTCGCGCACCGCTCGGCGGAGCCGGGCCACCAGCTGATGGTGCGCGAGCTGGTGCACCAGGGGGCCGCGGAGCCGCTGCTCGACCTCGGGCTGCGCCTGGGCGAGGGCTCGGGCGCTGCGCTCGCATGGCCGCTGCTCGGCAGCGCGGTGCGCGTGCTGGCCGAGATGGCGAGCTTCGAATCGGCCGGCGTCTCCGACCGCAGCGAGGCCTGAGCCATGCTGAACGCGCTGTGGCACGAATTGCGGCTGGTCGCGATCGCGCTGCAGTTCTTCACGCGCGTGCCGGTGCCGCAGCGGATCGGCTTCGAACCGGAATGGCTGAACGCCAGCGCGCGGCATTTCCCGTTGGTCGGTTTCTTCGTCGGCGTCATCGCGGCGCTGGTGCTGGCCGTCGGCAGCCAGGTCCTCGGCATTGCGATCGGCGTGTGGCTGTCGATCGCGGCGACCGTGTGGCTGACCGGCGCCTTCCATGAAGACGGGCTGGCCGACACCTGCGATGCGCTCGGCGGCGCGGTGAGCCGCGAGCGGGCGCTGGAGATCATGAAGGACTCGCGCATCGGCAGCTATGGCGCGGTCGCGCTGGTGCTGGTGCTCGGGCTGAAGGCGGCGACGCTGTCGGCGCTGCCGATGGCGTTGGCGGTGCCGGCGCTGCTGCTCGCGCACACCGCGTCGCGCGCGGCCGCGGTGCTGCTGATCCGCGTGCTGCCGTATGCCGGCGAGGTGTCGCTGGCCAAGGCGAAACCGCTGGCGCAGCGGGTGTCGTTCGCCGGGCTCGTGGTGGCGCTGGCGTGGGTGCTGGCGGTGGGCGCCGGCTTGCTCGCGGTGCGCTGGGCGTGGTGGCCGTACGTGGCGATCGGGCTCGCCGGCGTGGCGCTCGGCACGCTGGTCTGCGGGCGCTGGTTCCACAGGCGGCTCGGCGGCATCACCGGCGACACGCTGGGTGCCACGCAGCAGATCACCGAGCTGCTGTGCCTGCTGGGCTGGGTGCTGGCCTTGCGATGGGCGTGACGGCGTTCCACGCGTGGCGCCACCCGCGGCCGCAACACGTGGCCGGGCGTTGCATCGGGCGCACCGACGTGGCGGTCGACCGGCGCAAGGCGAAGCGGCTGGCGCATCGCATCCGGGCGGCGGCCCGGCGCGAAGGCTGGGCGCACGTGGTGTGGAGCTCGCCGCTGCGCCGCTGTGCCGATGTCGGCCGCTGGCTCGCGCGCTGGGGCTGGCGGCATCGCATCGATGCGCGGCTGTGCGAGCTCGATTTCGGCGACTGGGACGGCCGCCGCTGGGACGACATCGGCGCCGCGCCGGTCGATGCGTGGTGCGCGGATTTCCTGCACGGCGCGCCGGGCGGCGGCGAGTCGGTCGCGCAGCTGCTGTCGCGTTGCCGCGCGCTGTTGCACGAGCTGCCGGCGCAGGCCTGCATCGTCGCGCATGCCGGGTGGCTCAACGCCGCGCGTTGCGTGCACGACGGCGTCGCGCCGGCCCGCGCGGCCGACTGGCCGGCGGCGCCGGCTTACGG
The DNA here is from genome assembly GCF_012275445.1 of Rhizobacter sp. SG703. Lineage (GTDB taxonomy): Bacteria > Pseudomonadota > Gammaproteobacteria > Burkholderiales > Burkholderiaceae_C > Rhizobacter. The sequence continues at coordinate 127,087 of NZ_JAAZQK010000015.1, forward strand.
CGCGCGGGTGTCCTTGCCGTCGCGGGTGTAGATCGGGTTCGGTCCGCCGGGCCGCGAATCGCAGTACGGCATCACGCCGCATTCGAAGCACAGCGGCTTGCGCGCCTGGCACACGTAGCGGCCATGCAGGATCAGCCAGTGGTGCGCATCGACGAGGTAGGCCTCGGGCACGCGCTTCAGCAGGCCCATCTCGACCTCGAGCGGGTTCTTGCCCGGCGCAAGCCCGGTGCGGTTGCTGACGCGGAAGATGTGCGTGTCGACCGCCATCGTCGGCTCGCCGAATGCGACGTTCAGCACCACGTTGGCGGTCTTGCGGCCGACGCCCGGCAGCGCCTCCAGCGCCTCGCGCGAGCGGGGCACCTCGCCGCCATGTTCCTCGATCAGGATGCGGCACGTCTCGAACAGGTTCTTCGCCTTGTTGCGGTACAGGCCGATGGTCTTGATGTGCTGGGTGATGGCGTCGAGCCCGAGCGCGCGCATCTTCTGCGGCGTCGGCGCCAGCGCGAACAGCTTGCGCGTCGCCTTGTTGACGCCGACATCGGTGGCCTGGGCCGACAGCAGCACTGCTGCCAGCAGTTCGAAGACGTTGGTGTATTCGAGTTCGGTGTTGGGCTGCGGGTTGGCAGCCTGGAGCGTCGCGAAGAAGGGCGGGATCTGGTCGGCGTTCATCGCCGGGGATTGTGTCAGCACCGCGGTGCAGCACCGCGGTGTCGACCCCCGCACCTCAGCGCGGAATCCCGGCGCGCCCCTCGTTCACGGCGGTGCGCTGGCCGCCGGCGGGCGGTCGGTGGTCGGCTTCGGCGTGCCCGAACCGAGCTTGTCGCAGGCGGTGAGCGACAGCGTGGCGCCCATGCTGGCCACGAGCAGAAACGCCAACAGCAGGCGATGCATGGCGGTACTCCTTTGTCGATGCGGGATCAGTAGCGCGACTGCAACTCGCGGATCTGTTCCTGTGCCTCGTCCTGGTAGGCGCCGTGGCGGCGCTGCAGCTTGCCGGCGTGGCGTTCGCGCTGGCCTTGTTCGATGTCGTTCTTGTTGCCGGTCATGCGGCCCCAGTTCTCGCGGGCGTGGCCCTTGATCTCCTTCCACTGGCCCCGGATGCGATCGTGATGCATTGCAGCTCCTTGCGCGGTGTGTCGGGCGGCCGTCTTCGGCAACCCGTGGCGCAAGCGTAGGCGGGCCGGTCCGCCGCCCTCGTCGGTTCCAGCCCGAGGTCCGGATAGGACACGGCTGATTTCAGCTGTAGGAATTCGCCGACACGCCGCCGCCGGCGTCAGCCGGGCTTGCGCTGGCGCGCGCGGGCCAGCGCGGCTTCGATGACGCTCGCCTTGACGGTCGTCACCTCGCTGCCCGCCACCGAAGGCGCGCTGCGGGCGGCCATGCGGGCCTGGCGCTCCTGCTCGTCGCGCGCCAGCCGCTCGCGGTGGAAATCGAAGCGCTCGCGCGCCTCGTCGGCCTGCGCGGGGCTCCAGGCGTCCCAGCCGGTGCGGCCGGCACTCGCGTCGACCAGCGAGATGCAGTCGACCGGGCAGACCGGGATGCAGAGTTCGCAGCCGGTGCACAGCGGATCGATCACGGTGTGCATCGACTTCGGCCCGCCGACGATGCTGTCGACCGGACAGGCCTTCAGGCACAGGGTGCAGCCGATGCACCAGGCCTCGTCGATCACCGCGAGGCGGCGCGGGCCTTCGCTGCCGTTCAGCGGGTTCAGTGCGAGCGCCGGCCGGCCGGTCAGGCGCGCGAGGCGGGCGATGCCTTCGGCGCCGCCGGGCGGACATTGGTTGATCGCCGCCTCGCCATCGGCGATGGCCTCGGCGTAGCGTCGGCAGTCGGGGTAGCCGCAGCGCGTGCACTGCGTCTGCGGCAGTGCGGCGTCGAGGGCGTCGGCGAGCGTGGCCCGGTCCACGGCGCCGTCAGGCCGCCTTGCGCGCAGCGGCCTTGCGGGCGGCCGGCCGGGGGGATCTTGCCGCCTGCTTCACTTCCGCCTGGTGCGACGCGATGAAGTCGCGCACCTGCGGGTAGACCTTCTCGCGCCAGCGGCGGCCCGAGAAGATGCCGTAGTGGCCGGCGCCTTCGACGTCGTAGTGGAACTGGCGCGACTTCGGGATGCCGGTGCACAGCTCGTGCGCCGCCTTGGTCTGCCCGGCGCCGGAGATGTCGTCGAGCTCGCCTTCGATGGTCAGCAGCGCGCTGGTCGTGATGTCCTGCGGGCGCACCAGCTCGCCGTCGACCTCCCAGGTGCCGTTGACCAGCGCGAAGTCCTGGAACACCGTCTTGATGGTGTCGAGGTAGTACTCGGCCGGCATGTCGAGAACCGCGTTGTACTCGTCGTAGAAGGTGCGGTGGAAGTCGGCGTTGTCGTCGTCGCCGCGCATCAGGTCCATGAAGTAGTCGTAGTGCGACTTCAGGTGGCGGTCCGGGTTCATCGCGATGAAGCCGCTGTGCTGCAGGAAGCCCGGGTACACGCGCCGTCCGGCGCCGGGGTAGTTGACCGGCACGCGGTAGATCACGTTGTTCTCGAACCAGTCGTAGCTCTTGTTCATCGCCAGGTTGTTGACGGCCGTCGGGCTTTTGCGGGCGTCGATCGGGCCGCCCATCATCGTCATCGTGCGCGGCGTGGGCTCGCCGCGGCTGGCCATCAGCGAGATCGCGGCCAGCACCGGCACCGTCGGCTGGCACACCGAGATCACGTTGACCTCGGGACCGACGTGGCGGATGAACTCCTGCACGTAGGCGACGTAGTCGTCCAGGTGGAACGCGCCGGCGGCCGGGTCGACCATGCGGGCATCGGTCCAGTCGGTGATGAAGACCTTGTGGTCCTGCAGCAGCGCCTTCACGGTGTCGCGCAGCAGCGTCGAATGGTGGCCCGACAGCGGTGCGACGACCAGAACCGTCGGCTGGTCCTTCATCGCGGCCAGCACCGGCGAATCGTCGGTGAAGCGCTTGAAGCGCAGCAGCCGGCAGAAGGGTTTCTCGAGCGCCACCTGCTCCTGCACCGCGACATCGACCGCGCCGACGCGCACCGAGGTGATGTTGAACTGCGGTTTCTCGTATTCCTTCGACAGCCGGTGCATCAGGTCCAGCCCGGCCGACACGCGCTGCGCCATCGGCGTGTGCGTGAACGGCGACAGCGGGTGGCTGTACAGCTTCGAGGAGGCGCTGGCGAACTCGGAGAACGGGCTCAACAGCGCGCGCTGGGCTTCATACCACTGGTACAACATTCGGGTTTCCTTTGCGACCGCTTCGCGCAATCGCTTTCACACAAGTTGTGCGTTGCAGCATTCTAGGCAGGCGATGTGGATCGTGCCCGTGGACTGCTTTGGTGCAAACCCGGAATAGCGTCGGAATCACCCTCCAACATGGTGCGGCTGTCGCGAAGGCGACAGCTGCACCCGCTTTGTCAGATGACCTTGGCGATCGCCGACACGACCGCGTCGATGTTCTTGCTGTTCAGCGCCGCGACGCAGATGCGGCCCGAATCGACGCCGTAGATGCCGAATTCGCTGCGCAAACGCTGCATCTGGTCCTTGTCGAGGCCCGAATAGCTGAACATGCCCTTCTGTTGCGTGATGAAGCTCATGTCCTGCTGGATGCCGGCGGCCTGCAGCTTCTGCAGCAACGCGGTGCGCATCTGCTTGATGCGCACCCGCATGCCGGCGAGTTCTTCTTCCCACATTGCGCGCAGCGCCGGCGTCGTCAGCACGGTGGCGACGACCTGGGCGCCATGCGTCGGCGGGTTCGAGTAGTTGGTGCGGATCACGATCTTCAGCTGGCTCAGCACGCGGGTCGCGTCGTCCTTCGAGCTGCACAGCACGCTGAGCGCGCCGACGCGTTCGCCGTACAGCGAGAAGCTCTTCGAGAACGAGGTCGCGACGAAGAAGTCGATGCCGGCGGCGACGAACTGCGCGATCACCGCGCCGTCTTCGGCGATGCCTTCGCCGAAGCCCTGGTAGGCCATGTCGAGGAAGGCCACCAGGCCGCGCGCCTTGACGGCGTCGATCACCTTCGCCCAGTCGGCCGGCGTGATGTCGTAGCCGGTCGGGTTGTGGCAGCAGGCGTGCAGCACGACGACCGTGCCGGCCGGCGCGGCGTTCAACGCGGCCAGCATGCCATCGACGTCGACGCCGCGCTTGGCCGCGTCGTAGTACGGATAGGTCTCGACCGTGAATCCGGCGTTGGTGAACAGCGCGCGGTGGTTCTCCCAGCTCGGGTCGCTGATCAGCACCTTCGCGGCGGGATTCACCCGCTTCAGGAAATCGGCACCGATCTTCAGGCCGCCGGTGCCGCCCAGGCCCTGCACGGTGGCGACGCGGCCCGCCGCCAGCACCGCGCTGTCGGCGCCGAACACCAGGCCCTGCACCGCCTTGTCGTAGGCGGCGATGCCGTCGATCGGCAGGTAGCCGCGCGGTTTCGGCGATTCCTGCATCTGGCGCTCGGCCTCGGCCACGCACTTCAGCAGCGGGAGTTTGCCGTTGTCGTCGTAGTAGACCCCGACGCCCAGGTTCACCTTGGCGGGGTTCGGGTCGGCGTTGAACTGCTCGTTCAGGCCGAGGATGGGGTCGCGAGGTGCCATTTCGACAGCGGCGAACAGCGAGGTCATGGACAGTCCTTGTCAGTAGAGCGAATGCGGGATTTGGGCTAGGCTTGCCGATTTCCCTGTGCACTTCCGGTACAGGAAAACCCGAGGATTTTAATCGCCATGGCAGACCTGCCCCGTCAACAGGCCCCCAAACAGGTCGCGAAGCCCGCGCCGAAGCTTGCACCGAAGGCGCCTCGGGGCGGCCCCGACATCGTGCTCGCCGACACGCCGGTGATCGAGCCAGCCGAAGGCGAGTTCGTCGCCTTCCCCGACTCGCCGTTCCAGCTGTTCCAGCCCTATGCGCCGGCCGGCGACCAGCCGACCGCGATCGCCGCGCTGGCCGAAGGCATCGAAGACGGCCTGACTTATCAGACGCTGCTCGGCGTCACCGGTTCTGGCAAGACCTTCACGATGGCCAACGTGATTGCCCGCATGGGGCGCCCGGCCATCGTGTTCGCGCCGAACAAGACGCTGGCGGCGCAGCTGTACAGCGAATTCCGCGAGTTCTTCCCGAAGAACGCGGTCGAGTACTTCGTCAGCTACTACGACTACTACCAGCCCGAAGCCTACGTGCCGCAGCGCGACCTGTTCATCGAGAAGGACAGCTCGATCAACGAGCACATCGAGCAGATGCGGCTGAGTGCCACCAAGAGCCTGCTGGAGCGGCGCGACGTGGTGATCGTCGCCACCGTCAGTGCGATCTACGGCATCGGCAACCCGAGCGACTACCACCGCATGGTGATGACGCTGCGCACCGGCGACAAGATGGGCCAGCGCGACGTGATCGCGCAGTTGATCCGCATGCAGTACCAGCGCAACGAGATGGACTTCAGCCGCGGCACCTTCCGCGTGCGCGGCGACACCATCGACGTGTTCCCGGCCGAGCACTCCGAGCTGGCGATCCGCATCGAGCTGTTCGACGACGAGGTCGAGACGCTGCAACTGTTCGACCCGCTGACCGGGCGCATCCGCCAGAAGATCCCGCGCTTCACCGTCTACCCGTCCAGCCACTACGTGACGCCGCGCGACCGCGTGGTCGCGGCCATCGACACCATCAAGGCGGAACTGCGCACGCGGCTCGACGAGCTGGTGAAGGACGGCAAGCTGGTCGAGGCGCAGCGGCTGGAGCAGCGCACCCGCTTCGACCTGGAGATGCTGCAGGAGATCGGCCACTGCAAGGGCATCGAGAACTACACGCGCCACCTGTCGGGTTCCGCGCCGGGCGACCCGCCGTCGACGCTGGTCGACTACCTGCCGCGCGATGCGCTGATGTTCCTCGACGAATCGCACGTGCTGATCGGCCAGCTGGGCGGCATGTACAACGGCGACCGCGCGCGCAAGACCACGCTGGTCGAGTACGGCTTCCGGCTGCCGTCGGCACTCGACAACCGGCCGCTCAAGTTCGAGGAGTTCGAGCGCAAGATGCGCCAGGTGGTGTTCGTCTCGGCGACGCCCGCCGACTTCGAGAAGCGCAACGCCGGCCAGGTGGTCGAGCAGGTGGTGCGGCCCACCGGGCTGGTCGACCCGGTCGTCGAGGTGCGGCCGGCCACGCACCAGGTCGACGACGTGCTGCAGGAGATCCGCGACCGCGTCGAGATCCACGAGCGGGTGCTGATCACGACGCTGACCAAGCGCATGGCCGAGCAACTGACCGACTACCTCAGCGACAACGGCGTCAAGGTGCGCTACCTGCACAGCGACATCGACACGGTGGAGCGGGTCGAGATCCTGCGCGATCTGCGCCTGGGCACCTTCGACGTGCTGGTCGGCATCAACCTGCTGCGCGAAGGGTTGGACATTCCGGAGGTGTCGCTGGTGGCAATCCTCGATGCCGACAAGGAAGGCTTCCTGCGCGCGGAGCGGTCGCTGATCCAGACCATCGGCCGCGCGGCGCGCAACATCAACGGCAAGGCGATCCTGTACGCCGACAAGATGACCGACTCGATGCGCCGTGCGCTCGACGAGACCGAGCGGCGCCGCGCGAAGCAGATCCAGCACAACCTGGAGCAGGGCATCACCCCGCGCAGCGTGAAGAAGCAGATCCGCGAGCTGATCGACGGCGTCTACAGCGAGAAGGGCGCGAAGGACGACCTGAAGAACGCCGCCGAGACCGCCGAGGTCGAGGCGATGAGCGAGAAGGACCTCGGCAAGCGCATCAAGCAGCTCGAGAAGCAGATGCTCGAGCACGCCCGCAACCTGGAGTTCGAGAAGGCCGCCCGCGTGCGCGACCAGCTGGCCCACCTGCGCGAACAGGCCTTCGGCGCGCCCGGCACCGACAACGTGGTGGTGCTGCCGGCGGCCGGCGCCGGCAAGGCATGACGGCGAAGCCGCTGCGGGTGCTGATGGTCTGCATGGGCAACATCTGCCGCTCGCCGACCGCTGAGGCGGTGCTGCGCCACAAGCTGCGCGCGGCCGGCCTGGGCGATGCCGTCGCGGTCGACTCGGCCGGCACGCACTCGTGGCATGGCGGCGAGCCGCCGGATCCGCGCTCGATCAAGCACGCGGCCCGGCGCGGCTACGACCTGGCGAATCTGCGGGCGCGGGTCGTGACGGCCGCTGATTTCGAGCGTTTCGACCTCATCTTGGCGATGGACTGGGACAACCTTGCCGAACTGGAGGAGCGCTGCCCGCCGCAGCACCGCGCCAAGTTGGGGCGGCTGACGCAGCATGGCGTGCGCTTCGCCAGCCCGGCCGTGCCAGATCCCTACCAGGGAGGACCGGACGGCTTCGATCATGTGCTCGACCTGGTCGAGGACGCCTGCGACGGGCTTGTCCAGCATCTGTCCTCGTCAACGATGGAATAACCCCACGGAACTTTCGGCACCAATGCCGACCAAAAAACTAGGTTTCATCTATACTTGAGTAATCCTCTCGGGATCAACCGAGGGTTACCCCGGGGAAGGCAAGCGGGGACTCGACAAGCGTGAAATCGCCCTCATCTGCTTCGTTGACACAGTTGGCCGCCATCGGCTTCAGGAGAATTTCATGCGTCTGACCACCAAAGGCCGTTTTGCAGTGACCGCGATGATCGATCTGGCTCTGCGTGAGCTTTCGGGCCCGGTCGCGCTGGCAGCGATCAGCGCCCGTCAGCAGATTTCGCTGTCCTATCTCGAGCAGCTGTTCGGCAAGCTGCGCCGCCATGGACTCGTCGAAAGCACCCGCGGCCCCGGCGGCGGTTATTCGCTGGGTCGCAAATCCGAGGAAATCACCGTCGCCGACATCATCGTCGCGGTCGACGAGCCGATCGATGCCACCGGTTGCGGCGGCAAGGAAAACTGCATGGGCGAGGACTCCGGCCGCTGCATGACGCACGACCTGTGGGCCAGCCTGAATTCCAAGATGATCGAATACCTCGACTCGATCTCGCTGCGCAAGCTGGTCGACGAGCAACTGGCCAAGGGCATCTCGATCGAGGAACAGCCGGTCAAGCGTGCGATCTCGACGCAGCCGGTCGTGAAGCCGATCAAGATCACCGCGCCGAATTCGGTCTTCGCACTCGGCGGCGCTGCCTTCTCGAAGTAAGCCCATCCAAATCTCGTTCATTCGCTGCAGCTGATTCCCATGGACATGACCCCCCATTTCCCGATCTACATGGACTACGGCGCGACGACGCCGGTGGACCAGCGCGTGGTCGACGCGATGATCCCGTGGTTGCGCGAGCATTTCGGCAACCCGGCGTCGCGCAGCCACGCGTGGGGGTGGGAGGCGGAAGCGGCCGTCGAGAAGGCGCGCGAGCAGGTCGCGGCACTGGTCGGCGCCGATCCGCGCGAGATCGTCTGGACCTCGGGCGCGACCGAGTCCATCAACCTGGCGCTGAAAGGCGCGGCGCAGTTCTACAAGACGCGCGGCAAGCACCTGATCACGCTGAAGACCGAGCACAAGGCGGTGCTCGACACGATGCGCGAACTGGAGCGCCAGGGCTTCGAGGTGACCTACCTCGACGTGCAGGAAGACGGCCTGCTCGACCTCGACAAGCTGCGCGCGGCGATGCGCGCCGACACGATCCTGGTCTCGGTGCTGTTCGTCAACAACGAGATCGGCGTCATCCAGGACATCCCGGCGATCGGCGCGATGTGCCGCGAGCGCGGCATCATCTTCCACGTCGATGCGGCCCAGGCCACCGGCAAGGTGGAGATCGACCTGGCGTCGCTGCCGGTCGACCTGATGAGCCTGGCATCGCACAAGACCTACGGCCCGAAGGGCATCGGCGCGCTGTACGTGCGCCGCAAGCCGCGCGTGCGCATCGAAGCGCAGATGCACGGTGGCGGCCACGAGCGCGGCATGCGCTCGGGCACGCTCGCGACGCACCAGATCGTCGGCATGGGCGAGGCCTACCGCATCGCGCGCGCCGAGATGGGCGCCGACAACGAGCGCATCCGCATGCTGCAGCAGCGCTTGATCAACGGCCTGAAGGACATCGAGCAGACCTTCCTGAACGGTCATGCCGAACGGCGCGTGCCGCACAACGTGAACATGTCGTTCAACTTCGTCGAAGGCGAATCGTTGATCATGGGCATCAAGGGCATCGCGGTGTCGTCGGGGTCGGCCTGCACGTCGGCCAGCCTGGAGCCGAGCTATGTGCTGCGCGCGCTGGGCCGCAGCGACGAGCTGGCGCACTCCAGCCTGCGCATGACCATCGGTCGTTTCACGACCACCGAAGAAATCGATTACGTGATCACGACGCTGAAAGACCGCGTCGCCAAATTGCGTGAACTCTCGCCGCTGTGGGAGATGTTCAAGGACGGCATCGACATCAGCACGATTCAGTGGGCTGCCCACTGAAGTTGCAGACAGGAAGTACGGAGCACTGAAATGGCTTACAGCGAAAAAGTGGTTGAACACTACGAGAACCCGCGCAACGTCGGCTCGTTCGAAAAGGGCGACGACACCGTGGGAACCGGCATGGTCGGCGCACCCGCTTGCGGCGACGTGATGAAGCTGCAGATCAAGGTCAACCCGGTGACGGGCCTGATCGAAGACGCGAAGTTCAAGACCTACGGCTGCGGTTCGGCGATCGCGTCGAGCTCGCTGGTGACCGAATGGGTCAAGGGCAAGTCGCTCGACGAGGCGCTGACGATCAAGAACACCCACATCGCCGAAGAACTGGCGCTGCCGCCGGTCAAGATCCACTGCTCGATCCTGGCCGAAGACGCGATCAAGGCGGCGGTGAACGACTACAAGGCCAAGACCGGCGCCGCGGCGCCTGCCACCACGCACTGACGCCATGGCCGTCACGCTGACCGAAGCCGCGGCACGCCATGTGTCGCGCTACATCACCAAGCGCGGCAGGGGCGTCGGCGTCCGGCTGGGCGTCAAGACGACCGGCTGTTCGGGCCTGGCCTACAAGCTGGAATACGCCGACGACGTGGCGCCCGAAGACGCTGTGTTCGAAGACCGCGGCGTGAAGGTGCTGGTCGACCCGAAGAGCCTGCCGTACATCGACGGCACGCAGCTCGACTTCGTGCGCGAGGGCTTGAACGAGGGGTTCAAGTTCCGCAACCCGCGCGAGAAAGACCGCTGCGGTTGCGGTGAGTCCTTCCGCGTCTGAGTGACGACGGCCCCTCGGCGGAAGGGTACTTCCGCCGATCCCCCGAGGGGATGCGGGCCGGCTTGGGGCGGCCCGGCGCTCGGCCCGCTGCGCCTTTCCCCACCGAATCTGCATGAAGCTCGATAGCGACGATTTCGAACTGTTCGGCCTGCCGCGGCGTTTCGCGCTCGACCGCGACGAGCTCGATGCCCGCTGGCGCGCGTTGCAGGCCGAGGTGCACCCCGACCGCTTCGCCAGCGAAGGCGCGTCGGCCCAGCGCATCGCGATGCAATGGGCGGTGCGCGTCAACGAGGCCTGGCAGCGGCTCAAGAACCCGCTGCAACGCGCCGCCTACCTGTGCGAGCTGAACGGCGCGGCGATCGACGCCGAGAACAACACCGCGATGCCGGGCAGCTTCCTGATGCAGCAGATGGAGTGGCGCGAAGCGCTCGACGATGCCGGCGCGCTGCCGGCCGTCGAAGCCCTCGCCGACGACGTGGCATCGCATCGCAGGCAGGCGCTCGCTGCGCTGCAGGCCACGCTCGACGAGCGCCACGACTGGGCGGCCGCGGCACAACAGGTCAGAGCCCTCATGTTCGTAGAGCGCTTTGCCGACGATGTCGATCGGCGCCTGGAAGCGCTGGGACAATAGAACCATGGCCTTGCTGCAAATTTCCGAACCCGGGGGCACCCCCGATCCCCATCAGCGCCGCATCGCGGTCGGCATCGACCTCGGCACCACGCATTCGCTGGTCGCGGCGGTACGCAACGGCGTGTCCGAATGCCTGCCGGACGAAGCCGGCCACGTGATCCTGCCGTCGGCGGTGCGCTACCTGCCTGAAGGCCGGCGCGAGATCGGCCACGGCGCGCTGGCGCAGGCTGCGGTCGACCCGGCCAACACCATCGTGTCGGTCAAGCGCTTCATGGGACGCGGGCTGCGCGACATCGCGCATGCCGACAAGCTGCCCTACGATTTCGTCGATGCGCCCGGCATGGTGCAGCTGCGCACGGTCGACGGCGTGAAGTCGCCGGTCGAGGTGTCGGCTGAGATCCTCGCGACGCTGCGCTACCGCGCCGAGGACACCTTCGCCGACGACCTGTTCGGCGCGGTGATCACGGTGCCGGCCTACTTCGACGATGCACAGCGCCAGGCCACGAAGGACGCCGCGCAGCTGGCCGGCCTGAACGTGCTGCGGCTGATCAACGAGCCGACCGCCGCGGCGATCGCCTACGGCCTGGAGAACGGCTCCGAAGGGCTGTACGCGGTGTACGACCTGGGCGGCGGCACCTTCGACATCTCGCTGCTGAAGCTGACGAAGGGCGTGTTCGAGGTCGTCGCGACCGGCGGCGATTCGGCGCTCGGCGGCGACGATTTCGATCGCGCGCTGGCCGACTGGGCGCTGGCCGAAGCCGGGCTGCGTGCCGACACGCCGCAGGACAAGCGTGCGGTGCTGGTGGCCGCGCGCGCCGCGAAGGAGAAGCTGTCGTCGGCCGACCATGCCACGCTGGCGAGCCCGCTGTCGTCCGGCGAGCTGGCGGTGCGCGTGACGCGCGAGCAGTTCGAATCGCTCGGCGCCGCGCTGATTGCGCGCACGCTGGCGGCGGTGCGCAAGGTGCTGCGCGATGCGCAGGCCACGAAGGACGAGGTGCGGGGCGTCGTGATGGTCGGTGGTTCGACGCGCATGCCGATGGTGCAGGCAGCGGTGGCCGGGTTCTTCGGCAAGGCGCCGCTGACCAACCTGAACCCCGACGAGGTCGTCGCGCTCGGCGCCGCGATACAGGCCCATGCGCTGGCCGGCAATGCCGGTGCCGACGAACTGCTGCTGCTCGACGTGATCCCGCTGTCGCTCGGGCTCGAGACGATGGGCGGCCTGGTCGAACGCATCATCCCGCGCAACAGCACGATCCCGACGGCGCGGGCGCAGGAGTTCACGACATTCAAGGACGGCCAGACCGCGCTGGCGCTGCATGTGGTGCAGGGCGAGCGCGAACTGGTCAGCGACTGCCGTTCGCTGGCGCGCTTCGAGCTGCGCGGCATGCCGCCGATGGTGGCGGGCGCGGCGCGCATCCGTGTCAGCTTCCAGGTCGATGCCGACGGGCTGCTGAGCGTCAGTGCGCGCGAGGAAGTGTCGGGCGTCGAGGCCGCCATCACCGTGAAGCCGAGCTATGGCCTGTCCGACGACGAGGTCGCGCGCATGCTGACCGAGAGCTTCAGCACCGCCGATGCCGACATGCATGCGCGCAGCCTGCGCGAGTCGCGCGTCGAGGCCGAGCGCATGCTGCTCGCGACGCGTTCCGCGCTGGCCGCCGACGGCGACCTGCTGGGCACGGACGAGCAGGCCGTGATCGCCCAATTGCTCGCGGCGCTCGAAACGAGCCGCGAATCCGAAGATCACCACGAGATCGACGCCGCCGTCGAGGCGCTGGCCAAGGGCACCGAAGCCTTTGCGGCCGAGCGCATGAACCGCGGCATCCGGCAGGCGCTGGCCGGCCGGCGCGTCGAGGAAGTCTGAGCCCATGACCGTCATCAAGATCCTGCCCCACCCCGAGTACTGCCCGAACGGCACGCAGATCACCGCATCGCCGGGCACCTCGGTGTGCGAAGCGCTGCTGGAGAACGGCATCGAGATCGAGCACGCCTGCGAACTGAGCTGTGCCTGCACGACCTGCCACGTCGTGGTGCGCGAGGGCTTCTCGTCGCTCGGCGAGATGGACGAATCCGAAGAAGACCTGCTGGACCGCGCCTGGGGGCTGGAGCCGCAATCGCGGCTGTCGTGCCAGGCGATCCTGTCGCAGACCGACGTGACGATCGAGATCCCGAAGTACACGATCAACCACGCGAAGGAAAACCACTGATCCGGGCGTAAAAAAACCGCCTGATCCATGCGGATCAGGCGGTTCGGAAAGGGCTGGGCCCTACTGAGGAGATAGACGACAAGCGCATCGCTCTTGCCGATTCAGTTCTAGCAGGAGTTGTGCCAGCGTGTCTGTGCTGCGCGGCAAAGGCGCGGGTGGGGAGGCTGTGGCGCGCCGGACGAGGCGGTCTTCGCCCCTCGCGGGGCGAAGACTTCCCTCCGCTGATTGGTTTCATGGCCCGTCGCCGAAACTCCCGTCACTCACTTCGTTCGTTGTGGTCAAACAGTCGGCGACAGTCAGTTCACGATCGCGCTTCGCGCGGGGCCATGAAACCAGTCAGCTCCGGCGCCCCGTCCTTATTGGCGCTCCACAGCCTCCCCACCCGCGCCTTTGCAGACACCGCAGCTTTTTGCGGGAGGTGGAAAAGACTGAAGTGACCGACGAGCGTGCCGGCGCTCGCATGCTCGTCGGTCACTTCAATCTTTTCCCCCCAACAAGAGCGGCTGGTGCTTAGCGGCGGGTGAGGGGATGGGGTGGGGGCGATTTCTGGGGCGACGAAGAAGATCGGCTTCGGGGGTGGCGTGCGCAGCACGCTTCGTGGACTGACTCATCGGCACTGTTTGACCACAACGAACGAAGTGAGTGGAGGGAGTTTGCCGATGCACCCCCGAAGCCGAGCTTCTTCGTGGAGTCGGCCCCCGGGCCGACCGCCCCAGCATGAGCCCCCGCCCCATCCCCTCACCCGCCGCGACGCGACGCGACGCGAGACTCAAGCCGCAGAAGCCACGACTCCGTGGCGGGTGTAGAGGAAGTCCAGCACCTCCTTGCGGTAGTGCACGTACCCGGAATCCTCTGCCAGCTCAACCCGGTTGCGCGGCCGTGGCAGTTCGATCGACAGGATCTCGCCGATCGTCGCGGCCGGTCCGTTGGTCATCATCACGATGCGGTCCGACAGCAGCACCGCCTCGTCGACATCGTGCGTCACCATCACCACCGTGCTGTGCGTGCGGGCGACGATCTTCAGCAGTTCGTCCTGCAGGTGCGCACGGGTCAGCGCATCGAGTGCACCGAAGGGCTCGTCCATCAACAGCACCTTGGGCTCCATCGCCAGCGCGCGCGCAATGCCGACCCGCTGCTTCATGCCGCCGGAGATCTCGTGCGGTCGCTTCGCCGCGGCGTGCGCCATGTTGACGAGGCCCAGCGCCGCGAGCGAGCGTTCCTTCAACTGCGCCTTGGATTCGCTTGTGCCGAACACCCGTTCGACCGCCAGGTGCACGTTCTCGTAGCAGGTCAGCCACGGCAGCAGCGAATGGTTCTGGAACACCACCGCGCGCTCCGGCCCGGGTGCGGCGATCTCGCGGCTGTCGCAGATCAGCGAGCCGCCCGTGGGCAGCGTGAGCCCGGCGATCAGGTTCAGCAGCGTCGACTTGCCGCAGCCCGAATGCCCGATCAACGTGACGAACTCGCCCTTCGCGACGGACAGGTTGATGTCGCGCAACGCGTGGAAGCGGCCCTTCTTCGTGCTGAAGACCATCTCGGCCTGGTGCACCTCGATGAAGCTGGAGTTCGATGCCATGGTCAGACCTCGTCGTAGGTGAAGCGTTTGGCGATGGCGACCAGCGCCCATTCGAGCAGCAGGCCGACGATGCCGATCACGAAGATCGCGATCAGGATGTGCGTGACGTTCAGGTTGTTCCACTCGTCCCACACCCAGAAGCCGATGCCGACGCCGCCGGTCAGCATCTCGGCCGCGACGATCACCAGCCAAGCCGTGCCCACGCTCAGCCGCACGCCGGTCAGCATGTACGGCAGCACGGCCGGGAACAGGATGCGCGTCATCACCTTCCACTCCGACAGGTTCAGCACGCGCGCCACGTTCAGGTAGTCGGTCGGCACGCGCTGCACGCCGACCGCGGTGTTGATGACCATCGGCCAGATCGAGCAGATGAAGATCGTCCAGATCGCCGCCGGGTTCGCGGCCTTGAACACCAGCAGCCCGATCGGCAGCCACGCGAGCGGCGACACCGGACGCAGCAGGCTGATCAGCGGCGACACCATGTGGTTCAGGAAGCTGAAGCGCCCGATCAGGAAACCCGCCGGGATGCCGACCAGCGCCGCCAGTCCGAAGCCGATCGCGACGCGCTGCAGCGAGAACAGGATGTTCCAGCCGATGCCCTGGTCGTTCGGGCCCTTGCTGTAGAACGGATCGGCGAACAGCTTGACCGCTTCGGCGAAGGTCGCCGCCGGGGTCGGGAAGCTGCCGCCGTTCATCGTCAGCAAGGCCCAGATGCCGACCAGCAAGCCGACGCCGATCAGCGGCGGCAGCACCTTCAGCAGCAGTCCGTTCCAGTCGTAGGGCTTGCGTGGCCGACGCGCGACCGGAGCCGGCGCGGCTGCCGGCGCAGCGGTGGATGTCGAGGCGGCAGGCGCCTCGTCGTCGAGGCCCCCGAGCGGCGAGTGAAACACGGCACTGACCATGGCGTTCTCCTGGCGGCCCTCAGGCCTTGATCTTGAAGCTGTCGGCGTACTTGACCGGGTCCTTGCCGTCCCAGACGATGCCGTCGATCAGCTTCGCGCTGCGCAGCGGCTCCTTCGGCACGCTGATCTTCATCGCGCCGGCGGCCTGCTTGTAGAGCTCGACCTGGTTGATCTGCTTCGCGACGCCCAGGTAGTCCGGATGCTCCTTCAGCAGGCCCCAGCGCTTGTGCTGCGTCAGGAACCACATGCCGTCGCTCAGGTACGGGTAGTTCACCGCGCCGTCGTTGAAGAACTTCATGTGGTTGGGGTCGTCCCAGGTCTTGCCCAGGCCGTTCTGGTAGCGGCCCAGGATGCGCTGGTTGATCGCGTCGACCCCGGTGTTCACGTACGACTTGTCGGCCACCGTCTCGGCCATCTTCAGCTTGTTCTGCAGGCTCGCATCGATCCAGCGGCTGGCTTCTATCACCGCCATCATCACCGCGCGCGCGGTGTTGGGGTACTTCTTGACGAACTCGCCGGTCGTGCCGAGCACCTTCTCGGGATGGTCCTTCCAGATGTCCTGCGTGGTCACCGCGGTGATGCCGATGCCGTCCACGATTGCGCGGTGGCCCCAGGGCTCGCCGACGCAGTAGCCGTCCATGTTGCCGACCCGCATGTTGGCCACCATCTGCGGCGGCGGCACGGTGATGACCTTGGCATCCTTCATCGGATTGATGCCGACGCTCGCGAGCCAGTAGTACAGCCACATCGCGTGCGTGCCGGTCGGGAAGGTCTGCGCGAAGGTGTACTCGCGCTTGTCGGCGGCCATCACCTTCGCGAGCGATGCGCCGTCGACCGCGCCCTTGTCGGCCAGCTTCTTCGACAGCGTGATCGCCTGGCCGTTGTTGTTCAGCGTCATCAGCACGGCCATGTCCTTCTTCGGCCCGCCGACGCCCAGGTGCACGCCGTAGACCAGGCCGTACAGCACGTGCGCCATGTCGAGCTCGCCGTTCACCAGCTTGTCGCGCACGCCGGCCCACGAGGCTTCCTTGGTCGGGATGATCTTGACGCCGTACTTCTTGTCGAAGCCGAGCACCGAGGCCATCACGACCGACGCGCAATCGGTCAGCGGGATGAAGCCGATGCGCACCTCTTCCTTCTCGGGTTTGTCGGAGCCTTGTGCATGCACGGCGCTTTGCAGCCCGGGCACCAGGCCGGTCGCACTGCCGGCGGCAGCGGCCTTGATCAGGGTTCGGCGGCTCATCAGGTTCTTTCGCGTGAGTGGGCTTGTCATGGCGTGGCTCAGGTTCTCGGAAAGCAAAAAAAAAGCGTCCGCACGGTGCAGGCTCAGCCTGTCACGTGGGGACGCCATCGTCCGACCCGCCTCGCGCCAACCTTGGTGCGTGCGGATGTCTGTGGAAGATCGCCGTTGACCTTCCGCAAGGGCTTACGCAAGCGGCGTGCCACGGCCTTTCACCTGGGGACGGGCAGGGCGCCGATGCTGCGACGCACCAACTGCGTCGCCCGCCGCACTGCCGGAGTGCGTTCAACCCAGGAGGTCGGACACGTCGAGGATGCGCTGCGCCACGTCGGCCAGGCGCAGGCCCTTGTCCATCGCGGCCTTGCGCAGCCGCGCATAGGCGGCTTCTTCGCTCAGCCCCTGGCGCGACATCAGCAGGCCTTTCGCGCGGTCGATCCGCTTGCGGTCCGAGAGCTCGGTGCGCGCATCGGCCAGCTCGCGGCGCAGGCCTTCTTCATGCCGGAAGCGCGCCATCGCGACATCGAGCACCGGCTTCACCCGCTCCGGCGCGAGCCCGGCCACCACATAGGCGGTGACGCCAGCGGCGATCGCGTCGGGCACATGGCTGGTGTCGTCGTCATCGGTGAACAGCACGATCGGGCGGCGCGCGTCGCGCGTGGCCATCACGACGTGCTCGAGCGTGTCGCGCGCCTGGCTTTCGGCGTCGATGATGATCATGTCGGGCTGGATCTGCGCCAGCCGCTCCGGCAGGAACACGTCGGCCGGCAGCACCGCGACGATGTTGTAGCCGTTCTCCAGCAGCCCGATGCGCAGCGCCCGCGAGCGCTCGGCCTCGATCGGGTCGGGCGCACCTTCGCTGCCGTCGGCGGCCAACGAGTCGGGGGCAACGATGACGATGCGCAGGACCGGGGCGGTCGGCGCGCGCGGCGGCTTCATGGGCAAGGTCGCAGCAACATCCGCGCCACGCATTGGCGCGGCCGGACCCCGAGGCCCGCGAACCAGCGCCGGTTCAGCGTTCGTGCGGCGTCGTGTGCAGCGCGCGGCGGATCCAGCCCCCCAGCGGCCGCAGCGAGTCGAACACCGAATCGGCCTGCGGCTCGTCGAATTCGCGCTCTTCCAGCAGGCCTTGCGCCTCCAGCGCGTCGATGAAGAGTTGCACCTCCTGGCGCTTCAGCCCGGCGATGGAGGCCAGCTGCTCCAGCGTCATGTGCCGGTGCGACATGTCGCTCAGCATCCGGCGATACGCGGTGCGATGGAACGGCGCGGGTAGCTCCGTCCAGGCCAACAGGCGGTATTCCTTCATGGGGTTCCCTAACGAATTTGTTGTTGTAGTTGGCAGTTGCTTCGTGGCACTGCTCGGGCACCGAGGGTAGTCGGCCGCGGCCGATCGCGGAAGGGGGCCGGATAGGAATCAAGGGTAAACCCTTGTGTCGGACGTGACGGATTTGGCGCCGACGGGGTGGGTGGGCGCGCTGGCTACACTCGCCGGATGAAGGTCCTGGGCGTGGAATCATCGTGCGACGAAACGGGTGTGGCTCTGGTGGAGGCTGGCCCGACCGGGGTTCCGACGCTGCGGGCCCATGCGCTGCACAGCCAGATCGCGATGCACCAGGCCTATGGCGGCGTGGTGCCCGAGCTGGCGTCGCGCGACCACATCCGGCGCGTGCTGCCACTGACGGAGCAGGTGCTGCGCGAGGCCGGTGCGTCGCTGGCCGATGTCGACGTGGTGGCGTTCACGCGCGGGCCGGGGCTGGCCGGTGCGCTGCTGGTCGGTGCCGGCGTCGCCTGTGCGCTGGCGGCGGCGCTCGGCAAGCCGGTGCTCGGCGTGCACCACCTCGAAGGGCACCTGCTGTCGCCGTTCCTCGCGAGCGACCCGCCCGAATTCCCGTTCGTCGCGCTGCTGGTGTCCGGCGGCCACACGCAGCTGATGCGGGTCGACGACGTCGGGCGCTACGAGTTGCTCGGTGAAAGCATCGACGATGCGGCCGGCGAGGCCTTCGACAAGTCGGCCAAGCTGCTCGGGCTCGGCTACCCGGGCGGGCCGGCGCTGGCGCGACTGGCCGAGTCGGGCCGGCCCGATGCCTATGCGCTGCCGCGGCCGCTGCTGCACAGCGGCGACCTCGATTTCTCGTTCGCCGGGCTGAAGACCGCGGTGATGACGCAGCTGCGCAAGCTGGGCGACACGCCGACCGACGTGCAGCGCGCCGACGTGGCCGCGTCGACGCAGGCCGCGATCGTCGAGGTGCTGCTGAAGAAGTCGCTCGCGGCGCTGAAGCAGACCGGGCTCAAGCGGCTGGTCGTCGCCGGCGGGGTCGGTGCCAACAGCCGCCTGCGCGCGCAGTTGAACGCCGAATGCGCGAAGCGCCAGGTCAGGGTGCATTACCCCGAACTGGCGCTGTGCACCGACAACGGCGCGATGATCGCGCTCGCCGCCGCGATGCGCCTGCAGCGCGGCACGGTGGCCGGCCACGACTACGGCTTCGACGTGCGGCCACGCTGGCCGCTGGCGTCGCTGGCCGCGGCGGCCGTCTGAGCGATCAGCTGATGCTGATCTGCGTCGCGCCGGTCGGCACGCGCTTCGCGAGCGTCAGCGTCAGCACGCCGTTCTCGAACTTCGCGCTCGAGTTCGCCTGGTCCACTTCGGCCGGCAGCGCGACGGTGCGGGCGTAGTGCGCGGCGGCACGTTCGCGGTACAGCACGCGCTCGCCGTCCTTGACCTCGGCCGTCTTCGCATCGCCGGCTTCCAGCGTCACGCGGCGGCCTTCCACCGAGACCTTCAGCTGGTCCTTCGCGAGGCCCGGCAGGTCCAGCGTCAGCGTGTACGCGGTGTCGCTCTCGACGACGTCGAGGGCCGGCACGCGCGGCTGGGCCGGGGCCGGCGGCAGGCGGTCGGCGAACAGGTGATCGAAAGCGCGCTCCAGCGAGGTGGCACGGCGCGACGACAGCGAGGGGGTCAGAACGAACATGATGGCTCCTACAATCCATTCAATCGCTGCACAGCGCAGCAACCATGCCGCTGAAACTTGGAGCGGCATTTTTGTTTTCAAGTGGGTTGAAAAATGCGGATCGCGGATTGGGTGAAGCGCTGCGGCGCGCTGCTGGCGTGGTGTGCGGTGGCGGGGCAGGGCGTCGCAGCACCTGCACCCGAGCCGGTGCGCGTCGCGCTGATCGAAGGCCTGTCCGGTTCGTTCGCGAATGCCGGCGAGGCCGTCTCGCGCAACCTGCTGTGGGCGGTAGAGCGGGTGAACCAGCGCGGCGGCGTGAGCCTGCCGGACGGCCGCCATCCGCTCGAGCTGGTGCGCTTCGACAGCAAGGGCAGCAACGAAGAGGCGCTGTCGCTGCTGCGCGCGGCCATCGACCAGAAGATCGGCTTCGTGATGCAGGGCAACAGCTCGGCCACCGCGGCGGTGCTGATCGACGCGCTGAACAAGCAGAACCAGCGCGAGCCGTCGCGCCGCGCGATCCTGCTGAACTACTCGGCCGTCGATCCGGCGCTGACGAACGAGAAGTGCAGCTTCTGGCACTTCCGCTTCGACGCCCATGCCGACATGCGGCTGCAGGCGCTGACCGACGTGCTGGCGGCCGACAAGCAGGTCAGGAAGGTCTACCTGATCGGCCAGGACTACAGCTTCGGCCAGAGTGTGCTGCGCCAGGCGCGCGCAATGATCGCGGCCAAGCGGCCTGACATCGAGATCGTCGGCGACGAGTTGCACCCGCTCGGCCGCATCAAGGACTTCCTGCCGTACGCCGCGAAGATCAAGGCGAGCGGCGCGCAGGCGGTGCTGACCGGCAACTGGGGCAACGACCTGACGCTCTTGATCCGCGCCGGGCGCGAGGCGGGGCTCGACGCGCGCTTCTACACCTTCTACGGCAACGCGCTCGGCGCGCCGGCGGCGATCGGCGAGGCCGGCGTCGACCGCGTGCTGGCGGTGGCCGAATGGCATCCGAACCTCGGCGGTGCGGCGTCCGACAGGTTCTATGCGAGCTTCCGCGAGCGCTTCCCGAACCCGCAGGACGACTATGTGCACATGCGCATGCAGGCGATGGTCGAGATGCTGGCGGCCGCGATCGAGAAGGCCGGCAGTGCCGACCCGCTGGCGGTGGCGCGTGCGCTCGAAGGCCTGAAGCTGGACTCCAGCCACCTCGGCGGCTTCCACCATGGCACGATCCGCGCCGCCGACCACCAGTTCGAGCAGCCGCTGGTCGTCAGCGTGCTGCAGCGCGCCGGCAGCCCCGGCGTGCGCTTCGACAACGAGGGCTCCGGCTACGGCTTCAAGACCGTGCTGCAGCTCACCGAACGCCAGACCGAGATGCCGCACCGTTGTGCGATGGAGCGCCCATGAGAGACATCATTGCCCAACTGCCGGCATCGAAGATCCGCGAGGTCGCGAACGCGGCGATCGGTCGTGCCGACGTGCTGCCGTTCTGGTTCGGCGAGAGCGACGAGCCGACGCCGGACTTCGTCACCGAAGCGGCGGTCGCGTCGCTGCGCCGTGGCGAGACGGCCTATGCGCACAACCTCGGGCTGCCCGAGCTGCGCGAGGCGTTGGCGGGCTACGCGAGCGCGCTGCACCGGCCGGTCGATGCCGGCCGCATCGCGGTCACGTCGTCGGGCGTCAACGGGCTGATGATCGCGACGCAGGCGCTGGTCGGCGCCGGCGACGAGGTGGTCGCGGTGGTGCCGGTGTGGCCGAACATCACCGCGCAGCCGGCGATCCTCGGGGCCGACGTGAAGCGGGTGTCGCTGCAGGTGCGCGACGGCGCGTGGCAGCTCGACCTCGACCGGCTGCTGGCCGCGATCACCGGCAAGACGCGGCTGCTGCTCGTCAATGCACCGAACAACCCGACCGGCTGGACGATGACCCGCGCCGAGCAGCAGGCGGTGCTCGACCACTGCCGCCGCACCGGCACCTGGATCGTCGCCGACGAGGTCTACGAGCGGCTGTACTACGAGGCGGGCCAGGTTGCGGCGCCGAGCTTCCTCGACATCGCCGAGCCCGGCGACCGGCTGGTGGTTGCGCACAGCTTCTCGAAGAGCTTCCTGATGACCGGCTGGCGGCTCGGCTCGCTGGTCGTGCCGGCCGCGCTGACGGCCGACATCGGCAAGCTGATCGAGTTCAACACCTCGTGCGCGCCGGTCTTCGTGCAGCGCGCCGGCATCGCGGCGCTGCAGGGTGCCGCCGACTTCGTGCCGGGGCTGATCGGCCGGCTGAAGGCCTGCCGCGACACGCTGGTGCCGCGCCTGCAGGCGCTGCCGGGCGTCACGCTCGCGCTGCCGGCGGGCGGCATGTATGCCTTCTTCCGCGTCGACGGCGAGGACGATTCGCTGACGCTGGCCAAGCGGCTGGTCACCGGCGTCGGGCTGGGCCTGGCGCCCGGCGCGGCCTTCGGCGACGAGGCCGAGGGCTGGCTGCGCTGGTGCTTCGCATCGCGCGACCCCGAGCGGCTGGTCGACGGGGTGGAGCGGCTGAAACGCGCGTTGAGGCTATAATCGACGGGCTTTGCGTCCTGATCCGTCCAGAACGGGTATCCAGAACGCCAGGCAAGTCGCACGGCGCGGGTCAGTTTCACCCGCGACCGCAAGTAGCAACCTCCCGCCCATGAACCGTGGCGGGAACACCAGGAAACTGACATGTCCGTCGCAGATCTGAACAAGGCCGAGATCGTCAAGGCCAATGCCCGCAGCGCCAACGACACCGGCTCGCCCGAAGTGCAGGTGGCCCTGCTGACCGCCCGCATCAACGAGCTGACCCCCCACTTCAAGCTGCACCTGAAGGACCACCACGGTCGCCGCGGCCTGCTGAAGATGGTCAACACCCGCAAGAGCCTGCTGGCCTACCTGCGCAAGACCGATGCCGACCGCTACACCGCGCTGATCCAGAAGCTGGGTCTGCGCAAGTAATCCGCGAATGAAAGCCGAGAGCCTGTCTGGATCCTCCAGCACAGGCTCTTTGCGCTTTTGGAGCTGAGCACCCACAGATGACGATGTGTCATTCCACCCGCGTTCCGTCGCACGAGCGCCGCTGGAATGGCATCGCGCCAGGTTGCCGCAGTTCCGGGTGCAAAGGCGCCGCCCTCACCTGGCGCTGACAACAAACCGGAGAAAAGACATGAGCATGTTCAACAAAGTCACCAAGACCTTCCAATGGGGCCAGCACACGGTTCGCATGGAAACCGGCGAGATCGCCCGCCAGTCGAGCGGTGCCGTGCTGGTCGACATCGAGGACACCGTGATCCTCGCCACCGTGGTCGGTGCCAAGAACGCGAAGCCGGGCCAGGATTTCTTCCCGCTGACCGTCGACTACATCGAGAAGACCTATGCCGCCGGCAAGATCCCCGGCAGCTTCTTCAAGCGTGAAGGCCGCCCGAGCGAACTCGAGACGCTGACCTCGCGCCTGATCGACCGCCCGCTGCGCCCGCTGTTTCCCGAAGGCTTCTACAACGAAGTCCAGGTCGTGATCCACGTGCTGTCGCTGAACCCGGAAGTCTCGGCCGACATCGCCGCGCTGATCGGCTCGAGCGCCGCGCTCGCGATCTCCGGCATTCCGTTCAACGGCCCGATCGGCGCCGCGCGCGTCGGCTACGTCAACGGCCAGTACGTGCTGAACCCGGGCAAGACCCAGTTGCTCGATTCGCAGATGGACCTGGTCGTCGCCGGCACCGAAGCGGCCGTGCTGATGGTCGAATCCGAAGCCCAGCAGCTGAGCGAGGAAGTGATGCTTGGCGGCGTGGTCTACGGCCACGACCAAAGCAAGATCGCCATCGCCGCGATCAACGAACTCGTGCGTGACGCCGGCAAGCCAGCCTGGGACTGGGCCGCGCCCGCCAAGGACGAGGCCTTCATCGGCAAGGTCACCGCCCTGGCCGAAGAGAAGCTGCGCGCCGCCTACCAGATCCGCTCGAAGCAGGCCCGCACGCAGGCCACTCGCGAAGCCACCGCTTCCGTGGTCGCTGCGCTGACCGCCGACGGCGTCGAGTTCGACAAGGTCAAGGTCGACAACGTGCTGTTCGACATCGAAGCCCGCATCGTGCGCAGCCAGATCCTGTCGGGCGAGCCGCGCATCGACGGCCGCGACACCCGCACCGTGCGCGCGATCGAGATCCGCAACGGCGTGCTGCCGCGCGTCCACGGCTCGGCGCTGTTCACGCGTGGCGAGACGCAGGCGCTGGTCGCCGCGACGCTCGGCACCGACCGCGATTCGCAGAAGATCGATGCGCTCGCCGGCGAGTTCAGCGAGCACTTCATGCTGCACTACAACATGCCGCCGTTCGCCACCGGCGAAACCGGCCGCGTCGGCACGCCGAAGCGCCGCGAGATCGGCCATGGCCGCCTGGCCAAGCGCGCGCTGGTCGCGGTGCTGCCGGACCGCGTCGAGTTCCCGTACTCGATGCGCGTGGTCTCGGAGATCACCGAATCGAACGGTTCGTCGTCGATGGCCTCGGTGTGCGGCGGCTGCCTCGCGCTGATGGACGCCGGCGTGCCGCTGAAGGCGCACGTCGCCGGCATCGCGATGGGCCTGATCAAGGACGGCAACCGCTTCGCGGTGCTGACCGACATCCTCGGCGATGAAGATCACCTGGGCGACATGGACTTCAAGGTGGCCGGCACGACCGCCGGCGTGACCGCGCTGCAGATGGACATCAAGATCCAGGGCATCACGAAGGAAATCATGCAGGTCGCGCTGGCGCAGGCCAAGGAAGCCCGCCTGCACATCCTCGGCAAGATGACCGAAGCGATGGGCGAAGCCAAGACCGAGGTCTCGCAGTTCGCGCCGCGCCTGTACACGATGAAGATCAACCCGGAGAAGATCCGCGACGTGATCGGCAAGGGCGGCGCGACCATCCGTGCGCTGACCGAAGAAACCGGCACGACCATCGACATCGGCGAAGACGGCACGATCACCATCGCGTCGGCCGACTCCGACAAGGCCGCCTACGCGAAGAAGCGCATCGAAGAGATCACCGCCGAAGTCGAGGTGGGCAAGGTCTACGAAGGCCCGATCACCAAGTTGCTGGAGTTCGGTGCGCTGGTCAACCTGCTGCCGGGCAAGGACGGCCTGCTGCACATCAGCCAGATCGCGCACCAGCGCGTCGAGAAGGTCACCGACTTCCTGAAGGAAGGCCAGATCGTCAAGGTCAAGGTGCTCGAGACCGACGAGAAGGGCCGCGTCAAGCTGTCGATGAAGGCGCTGATCGACCGCGACCAGGCGCCTTCGCAGGAATGATGCCGAAGCCGCCAGGCCGCTGCGTCTCGACGCGGTGGCCGTGCGGCGGCGTCCTGCCAAACTGACCGACCCCGATGAAGGCGATCGCGATCACCTCTCCCGGCGCGCCCGACGTGCTGCGCGCCATCGAGCGCGCGGCACCGGTGCCCGCGGCCGGCGAGTTGCTGATCCGCGTCGCCGCATCGGGCATCAACCGGCCCGACGTGCTGCAGCGCAAGGGGCTGTACCCGGTGCCGCCGGGCGCGTCCGACCTGCCGGGGCTGGAGGTCGCGGGCCAGGTGGTCGATGGCGATGCGGCGGCGCTGGCCGCGGCCAGCATCGCTGTCGGCGACCGCGTGTGCGCGCTGGTGGCCGGTGGTGGCTACGCCGAACTGTGCGTCGCGCCGGTCGGCCAGTGCCTGCCGGTGCCGCGCGGCCTCAGCGACATCGAGGCCGCGAGCCTGCCGGAAACCTTCTTCACCGTCTGGTCGAACGTGTTCGAGCGGGCGCACCTGCAGCCCGGCGAGACGCTGCTGGTGCAGGGCGGGACCAGCGGCATCGGCGTCACCGCGATCCAGTTGGCCAAGGCCTTCGGCGCGCGCGTGATCGCCACCGCCGGCAGCGACGACAAGTGCGCCGCGTGCGTGGCGCTCGGCGCCGACCACGCGATCAACTACCGCACGCACGACTTCGTCGCCGAAGCGAAGCGGGTGACTGATGGTCGTGGCGTCGACGTGATCCTCGACATGGTGGCCGGCGACTACATCGCCCGCGAGTTGCAATGCCTGGCCGACGACGGCCGCATCGCGCTGATCGCGGTGCAGGGCGGCACCGCCGCGCAGATCGATGCCGGCGCGGTGCTGCGCCGTCGCCTGACCATTTCGGGTTCGACGCTGCGCCCGCGTTCGGTCGCGTTCAAGACCGCGATCGCGAAGGCGTTGCGCACGCACGCATGGCCGTGGCTCGAAGCCGGCCGCGTGAAGCCGGTGATCCACCAGGTGTTCCCGGCCGCGCAGGCGGCCGAGGCGCACACGCTGATGGAATCGAACCAGCACATCGGCAAGCTGGTGCTCACATGGTGAGCGCTCAACAAGGAGCTTCGGGCATGCGTCGCAAACTCGTCGTCGGCAACTGGAAGATGAACGGCGGCCGCGTGGCCAATGCCGAGCTGCTGGCCGGGCTGGTCGAAGCCGGCCCGTTCGATGCCGACGTCGCGGTGTGCGCGCCGTTTCCGTACCTCGGCGAGGTCGCGCTGTCATTGCAAGGTCAGCGTCTCGGCTGGGGTGCGCAAGACTGTTCGAAACACGAGAGCGGCGCCTTCACCGGCGAGGTGTCGGCGTCGATGCTGGCCGAGTTCGGCTGCCGCTACGTGATCGTCGGCCACTCGGAACGCCGCGCGCTGCATGCCGAATCCGATCAATTGGTGGCCGACAAGGCGAAGGCGGCGTTGGCCCACAAGCTGACGCCGATCGTCTGTGTCGGCGAGACGCTGGCCGAGCGCGAAGCCGGCCAGACCGATGCGGTGGTCAAGCGCCAGCTGTCGGCGGTGATCCACACGCTCGCGCACTGCATCTCGCAGGTCGTCGTGGCCTACGAGCCGGTGTGGGCGATCGGCACCGGCCGCACCGCATCGCCCGAGCAGGCGCAGGCGGTGCATGCGCTGCTGCGCGCGCAACTGCACGCGGCGACGCAGAAGTCCGACGAGATGTCGTTGTTGTACGGCGGGAGTGTCAAAGCCGACAACGCCGCCAGCCTGTTTGCCCAAGCCGACATCGACGGCGGGCTGATCGGCGGGGCGTCCCTGAAGGCCGCGGATTTCGCGGCCATTTGCAAAGCCGCGGCGTGACCGCGCGAATGATTTTTCTGGAGCAAGAACAATGCAAGTGCTGTTGAATTTCGTCGTGGCCATCCAGATGCTGGCGGCCCTGATCATGATCGGCCTGGTGCTGGTGCAGCACGGCAAGGGAGCCGACATGGGCGCCTCGTTCGGCAGCGGCTCGTCCGGCAGCCTGTTCGGCGCCACCGGCAGCGCGAACTTCCTGTCGCGTTCGACGGCGGTGTGCGCTGCGGTCTTCTTCGTCTGCACGCTGACGCTCGCGTACTTCTCGCACGAGCGCGCGAGCGCCTCGCCGTCGTCGAGCTCGACCATCCTCGACCGCGCGCCCGGCATCGCTGCAAGCGCTCCCGTGGGTGGTGCGTCGAGTGCGGCTTCCGGTGCCTCGACCCCGGCGGAAGCCGCCTCGGCGGTGGTCGTGCCGGCCGCGCCGGTGCAGGCCGCGTCGGGCGCGGGCGCGATCCCGACCAAGTGATTCGCCGCTGAGGTGAGGCCTCGGGATCCGCGGTATCCGACTGTCGTGCTGCACTGCGGCGCACAGCGCGTAAACCCGAGGTCTTTGAGGTTAGAATTTGCGGCTGCCCGGTAAGCCAGTCCTCATGCCAACCGAGCAGCAAAATTGAGTGCAAGCCGTCGTGGTGAAATTGGTAGACACGCTATCTTGAGGGGGTAGTGGCGAAAGCTGTGCGAGTTCGAGTCTCGCCGACGGCACCAGATCTTTGAACGAGGCACTTACCCAGTGCCTCGTTTGTTTCAAGACCGCTCAAACCACACCATGAACCTCGCTCCCTACCTGCCCGTCATCCTGTTCATCCTGGTCGGCGCAGGGGTAGGCGTAGCGCCTCAGGTGCTCGGTTTCCTGCTAGGTCCGCACAAGCCGGACACCGCGAAGAATTCCCCCTACGAATGCGGCTTCGAGGCCTTCGAAGACGCGCGCATGAAGTTCGACGTGCGCTACTACCTCGTCGCGATTCTCTTCATCCTGTTCGACCTCGAGATTGCATTTCTCTTTCCGTGGGCGGTGTCGCTCAAGGAAATCGGTCCGGCGGGCTTCTGGTCGATGATGGTGTTCCTGGGAATCCTCGTCGTCGGCTTTGCCTACGAGTGGAAAAAAGGCGCCCTTGACTGGGAGTGAGCTATGAGCATTGATGGCGTTCTCAAGGAAGGCTTCGTCACCACCAGCGTCGACACGCTGATCAACTGGTCGAAGACCGGTTCGCTGTGGCCGATGACCTTCGGTCTGGCCTGCTGCGCGGTGGAAATGATGCATGCGGGCGCCGCCCGCTACGACATCGATCGCTTCGGCATGCTGTTTCGTCCCAGCCCGCGCCAGAGCGACCTGATGATCGTCGCCGGCACGCTGTGCAACAAGATGGCGCCGGCGCTGCGCAAGGTCTACGACCAGATGGCCGAGCCGCGCTGGGTGCTGTCGATGGGCTCGTGCGCCAATGGCGGCGGCTACTACCACTACAGCTACTCGGTGGTGCGCGGCTGCGACCGCATCGTGCCGGTCGACGTCTACGTGCCCGGCTGCCCGCCGACCGCCGAGGCGCTGCTGTACGGCGTGCTGCAGTTGCAGACCAAGATCCGCCGCGAAAACACCATCGCCCGCTGAAAGCCCGCATGAGCAAATTGGACACCCTGCAGGCGGCGCTCGAAGCGGCCTTCGCCGGCAAGATCAAGCGCCTGGTGCGCGACCGCGGCGAACTCACGCTGACCGTCGCCGCCGAGCACTACGCCGCGGTGGCGCTCGCGCTGCGCGACGACCCGACGCTGCGCTTCGAGCAGCTGGTCGACCTGTGCGGCCTCGACTACTCGTCGTACAAGGACCAGCCGAACGAAGGCCTGCGCTACTGCGTCGCGTCGCACCTGCTGTCGATCACGCACAACTGGCGGCTGCGCCTGAAGGTGTTCGCACCCGATGACGACCTGCCGATGGTGGCATCGGTCAACGAGGTCTGGAACTCCGCCAACTGGTTCGAGCGCGAGGCCTTCGACCTCTACGGCATCCTGTTCGACGGCCACGTCGACCTGCGCCGCATCCTGACCGACTACGGCTTCATCGGCCACCCGTTCCGCAAGGATTTCCCGACCTCCGGCCATGTCGAGATGCGCTACGACCCCGAGCAGAAGCGGGTGATCTACCAGCCGGTGACGATCGAGCCGCGCGAGATCACGCCGCGCATCATTCGCGAAGACAACTATGGAGGCCTGCACTGATGTTGGCTTCCGTCCGTGGCGTGCGTAGCGCGGTCTCCTCAAGCAACGCCCGCGGAACCGGCTTTGCCGGGCCGCTGGGTGGCGCCCCTTGGGGGCAGGAGCGAAGCGACTGGGGGGCCCAATAAATGGCTGAAATCAAGAACTACACGCTGAACTTCGGTCCCCAGCACCCGGCAGCCCACGGCGTGCTGCGGCTCGTGCTGGAACTCGACGGCGAAGTGATCCAGCGCGCCGATCCGCACATCGGCCTGCTGCACCGCGCGACCGAGAAGCTGGCCGAAAGCAAGACGTACATCCAGTCGCTGCCCTACATGGACCGCCTCGACTACGTGTCGATGATGGCCAACGAGCATGCGTACTGCCTGGCCATCGAACGCCTGCTGGGCGTCGACGTGCCGCTGCGCGCGCAGTACATCCGCGTGATGTTCGCCGAGCTGACCCGCATCCTGAACCACCTGCTGTGGCTCGGTGCGCACGGGCTCGACTGCGGCGCGATGAACATCCTCATCTACTGCTTCCGCGAGCGCGAGGACATCTTCGACATGTACGAGGCGGTGTCGGGCGCGCGCATGCATGCGGCCTACTTCCGCCCGGGCGGCGTCTACCGCGACCTGCCCGACGCGATGCCGCAGTACAAGGCCTCGAAGGTCCGCAACGCGAAGACCATCGGTCGCCTGAACGAGAACCGCCAGGGCTCGCTGCTCGACTTCATCGAAGACTTCAGCAAGCGCTTCCCGAAGAACGTCGACGACTACGAGACGCTGCTGACCGACAACCGCATCTGGAAGCAGCGCACCGTCGGCATCGGCGTGGTGTCGCCCGAGCGGGCGCTGAACCTCGGCTTCAGCGGCGCGATGCTGCGCGGCTCGGGCATCGCCTGGGACCTGCGCAAGAAGCAGCCGTACGACGTCTACGACCGGATGGACTTCGACGTGCCGGTCGGCGTCAACGGCGACACCTACGACCGCTACCTGGTGCGCGTCGAAGAGATGCGCCAGGCCAACCGCATCGTGCAGCAGTGCGTCGACTGGTTGCGCGCCAACCCGGTGGGCCCGGTCATCACCGCGAACCACAAGGTGGCGCCGCCCGGACGCGTCGAGATGAAGTCCAGCATGGAAGAGCTGATCCACCACTTCAAGCTCTTCACCGAAGGCTTCCACGTGCCCGAAGGCGAAGCCTACGCGGCGGTGGAACACCCGAAGGGCGAGTTCGGCATCTACATCGTCAGCGACGGTGCGAACAAGCCGTACCGCCTGAAGATCCGCGCCCCCGGCTTCGCCCACCTGGCAGCCCTTGACGAGATGGCCCGCGGCCACATGATCGCCGACGCCGTCGCGGTCATCGGCACGATGGACATCGTGTTCGGAGAGATCGACCGATGATTTCGGACAGCACCCGCGTCCGCTTCGACCGCGAAGTGGCCAAGTACCCCGCCGACCAGAAGCAGTCCGCCGTGATGGCCTGCCTGGCCATCGTGCAGCAGGAGCAGGGCTTCGTCTCGGCCGACAGCGAGAAGCTGGTCGCCGAGTACCTCGGCATGCCGCCGATCGCGGTGCACGAGGTGACGACCTTCTACAACATGTACAACCAGCAGCCGCGGGGCAGGTTCAAGCTCAACGTCTGCACCAACCTGCCGTGCCAGCTGCGCAGCGGCCAGACCGCGCTCGAGCACCTGTGCAGCCGGCTCGGCGTCGACGAAGGCGGCACCACCGCCGACGGCCTGTTCACCGTGCAGAAGAGCGAATGCCTGGGCGCCTGCGCCGATGCGCCGGTGATGCTCGTCAACGACCGCCAGATGTGCAGCTTCATGGACGAGCAGCGCCTCGACGAACTCGTCGACACGCTGCGCGCGGCGAAGTAAACGGAACCCACCATGTCGCAACCCCTGTTGGACCTCTCGAAGTTCCAGGCCACCGGTGCCGAGACCTGCTTCCACGGCCGCCACATCGGCGCGCAGATCTATGCCGACCTGAACGGCCGCAACTGGTCGCTGAAGGACTACGTCGCACGCGGCGGGTACCAGGCGCTGCGCAAGATCCTGACTGGCGAATTCCAGGGTGCCACCGGCGAGCCGATGACCCCCGAGCAGGTCATCGCCGAAGTGAAGACCTCCGGCCTGCGCGGCCGCGGCGGCGCGGGTTTCCCGACCGGACTGAAGTGGAGCTTCATGCCGCGCCAGTTCCCGGGGCAGAAGTACCTGGTCTGCAACTCGGACGAAGGCGAGCCGGGCACCTGCAAGGACCGCGACATCCTGATGTTCAACCCGCACATCGTCATCGAAGGCATGGCGATCGCCGCGTTCGCGATGGGCATCTCGGTCGGCTACAACTACATCCACGGCGAGATCTTCGAGGTGTACGAGCGCTTCGAAGCCGCCCTGGAAGAAGCACGTGCGGCCGGTTTCCTCGGCGACAAGATCCTCGGCTCGAACTTCAGCTTCCAGCTGCACGGCGCGCACGGCTTCGGCGCCTACATCTGCGGCGAAGAAACCGCGCTGCTCGAATCGCTCGAAGGCAAGAAGGGCCAGCCGCGCTTCAAGCCGCCGTTCCCGGCCAGCTACGGCCTGTACGGCAAGCCGACCACGATCAACAACACCGAGACCTTCGCCGCGGTGCCGTGGATCATCCGCAACGGCGGCCAGCCGTATCTGGAGATCGGCAAGCCGAACAACGGCGGCACCAAGATCTTCTCGGTGGTCGGCGATGTCGAACGTCCCGGCAACTTCGAGGTGCCGCTGGGCACGCCGTTCTCGAAGCTGCTCGAACTCGCCGGCGGCGTGCGCCAGGGCCGCACGCTGAAGGCGGTGATCCCCGGCGGCTCGTCGGCCCCGGTGCTGCCGGCGGCCATCATGATGGACACGACGATGGACTACGACGCCATCGCGAAGGCCGGCTCGATGCTCGGCTCCGGCGCCGTCATCGTGATGGACGACTCCCGCTGCATGGTCAAGAGCCTGCTGCGCCTGTCGTACTTCTACATGCACGAGAGCTGCGGCCAGTGCACGCCGTGCCGCGAAGGCACCGGCTGGCTGTTCCGCATGGTCGACCGCATCGAGCACGGCCAGGGCCGCATGGAAGACATCGAGCTGCTGAACTCGGTGGCCGACAACATCCAGGGCCGCACCATCTGCGCGCTCGGCGATGCGGCGGCGATGCCGGTGCGCGCGATGATCAAACACTTCCGTGATGAGTTCATCCATCACATCGAGCACAAGACCTGCGCGGTCAAGGTGCACGCCTGACCTGCTGGGCTTCCTCACATGATTGAAATCGAACTCGACGGCCAGAAGGTCCAGGTCACCGAAGGCAGCATGGTGATGCATGCCGCGGACAAGGCCGGCACCTACATCCCGCACTTCTGCTATCACAAGAAGCTGTCCATCGCGGCCAACTGCCGCATGTGCCTGGTCGACGTCGAGAAGGCGCCGAAGCCGATGCCCGCGTGCGCGACGCCGGTGACGCAGGGCATGGTCGTTCGCACCAAGAGCGACAAGGCGCTGAAGGCCCAGCAGGGCGTGATGGAGTTCCTGCTGATCAACCACCCTCTCGACTGCCCGATCTGCGACCAGGGCGGCGAATGCCAGCTGCAGGACCTGGCGGTCGGCTACGGCGGGTCGTCGTCGCGCTACACCGAAGAAAAGCGCGTCGTCTTCCACAAGGACGTCGGCCCGCTGATCTCGATGGAAGAGATGAGCCGCTGCATCCACTGCACGCGCTGCGTGCGCTTCGGCCAGGAAGTGGCGGGCGTGATGGAGCTCGGCATGATCCACCGCGGCGAACACTCCGAGATCACGACCGTCGCCGGCGACACCGTCGACAGCGAGCTGTCGGGCAACATGATCGACATCTGCCCGGTCGGCGCGCTCACCAGCAAGCCGTTCCGCTACAGCGCCCGCACCTGGGAGCTGTCGCGCCGCAAGAGCGTCAGCCCGCACGACGGCACCGGCGCGAACCTGATCGTGCAGGTCAAGAACAACAAGGTGCTGCGCGTCGTTCCGCTGGAGAACGAAGACGTCAACGAATGCTGGCTGGCCGACCGCGACCGCTTCTCGTACGAAGCCGTCAACAGCGAGCAGCGCCTGACCGTGCCGATGATCAAGCAGGGCGGCGAATGGAAGACCGTCGACTGGACCACCGCGCTCGAGTACGTCGCCAAGGGCCTGTCGCAGATCAAGGCCGACCACGGCGCGAAGAGCATCGGTGCCGTCGGCTCGGCGCACGCCACCGTCGAAGAGCTGCACCTGCTCGCGAAGCTGGTGCGCGGCCTGGGCAGCGAGAACATCGACCACCGCACGCGCCATGCCGATTTCCGCAGCGCGGGCGAAGCCGGCGTGCGCTGGCTCGGCACCAGCATCGCATCGCTGTCGGCGCTGCAGCGCGTGCTGGTCGTCGGCTCGTTCCTGCGCAAGGACCATCCGCTGTTCGCGCAGCGCATCCGCCAAGCGGCCCGCAAGGGCGCCAAGGTGCACAGCCTGCACGCGCTGGCCGATGACTGGCTGATGCCGATGGCCAGCCAGCAGGCGGTGGCGCCGAGTGGCTGGGTCGGCGCGCTGGGCGCGATCGCCGCGGCCGTGGCGGCCGCGAAGGGCGTCGCTGCACCGTCGTCGTTCGTGGCGACCGATGCCGCCAACGCGGTTGCCGCCTCGCTGCTGAGCGGCGAACGCAAGGCCGTGCTGCTCGGCAACGCCGCCGCGCAGCATCCGCAGGCCACCGAACTGCTGGCGCTGGCCAACTGGATCGGCGCGCAGACCGGTGCCAGCGTCGGCTACCTGACCGAAGCCGGCAACAGCGTCGGCGCGCAGCTCGTCAACGCGCTGCCGGGGGCCAGCGGCCTGAATGCCAGCCAGATGCTCAGCGGTTCGCTGCGCGCCTGCCTGCTGCTGAACGTCGAGCCGGAATTCGATGCCGCCAACCCGGTGGTCGCGAAGACGGCGCTGCAATCGGCCGACATGGTCGTCGCGCTGACCTCGTTCAAGGACGCCGCGCTGGACGTCGCCGACGTGCTGCTGCCGATCGCGCCGTTCACCGAAACCTCGGGCACCTTCGTCAACGCCGAAGGTCGCGTGCAGAGCTTCCACGGCGTCGTCAAACCGCTGGGCGACACCCGCCCGGCCTGGAAGGTGTTGCGCGTGCTGGGCAACCTGCTGGGCCTGAAGGGATTCGACCAGGAGACCTCCGAAGAGGTGCGGGCCGAAGCGCTGGGCGACGTCGCCACGGTGGCCGCGCGCCTGAGCAATGCGACGACGCAGACCGCATCGGCGACCGCAGCGGCGAGCACCGGCACCGAGCGCATCGCCGACGTGCCGATCTACGCGACCGACAGCCTGGTGCGCCGCGCCACGTCGCTGCAGCTGACCGCCGATGCCCGCCCGCCGGTCGCGTCGATCGGCAGCGCGCAGTGGGCACAGCTCGGCCTGCAGCACGGCGACGCCGTGCGCGTCTCGCAAGGCGGCACCGCGATCACGCTGCCGGCGCGCCTCGATGCGAGCCTCGCGGCCGGCACCGTGCGCGTTCCCGCCGGCCATGCGCTGACCGCCGCGCTCGGCGCGATGTTCGGCCCGCTGTCGATCGAGAAGGCCTGAGCACACCATGATCGATACCTTCAACCTCTACGGCACCCAGTACCTGGGGGCGGCCTGGCCGGTGGTCTGGACGCTGATCAAGATCATCGTCGTCGTCGCGCCGCTGATGGGCTGCGTCGCCTACCTCACGCTGTGGGAGCGCAAGGCCATCGGCTGGACGCAGATCCGCCCGGGCCCGAACCGCGTCGGCCCGTGGGGCCTGCTGACGCCGATCGCCGATGCGGTCAAGCTGATCTTCAAGGAGATCATCCTGCCGACCGCGGCGAACCGGCCGCTGTTCCTGATCGGCCCGGTGATGACGATCATGCCGGCGCTGGCCGCCTGGGCCGTCGTGCCGTTCGGCCCCGAAGTGGCGCTCGCCAACATCAACGCCGGCCTGCTGTTCCTGATGGCGATCACCTCGCTCGAGGTCTACGGCGTGATCATCGCCGGCTGGGCGTCGAACTCGAAGTACGCCTTCCTCGGTGCGCTGCGCGCATCGGCGCAGATGGTCAGCTACGAGATCGCGATGGGCTTCGCGCTGGTCGTCGTGCTGATGGTCAGCGGCAGCCTCAACATGACCGACATCGTGATGGGGCAGGGCAAGGGCTTCGCCGCGACCCACGGCTTCACGCTGTTCTCGTGGAACTGGCTGCCGCTGCTGCCGATCTTCGTCGTCTACTTCATCTCGGGCCTCGCGGAAACCAACCGCCACCCGTTCGACGTCGTCGAAGGCGAATCGGAGATCGTCGCCGGCCACATGGTCGAGTACTCGGGCATGTCGTTCGCGATGTTCTTCCTGGCCGAATACGCGAACATGATCCTGGTGTCGATCCTGTGCGTCACGCTGTTCCTCGGCGGCTGGCTGTCGCCGCTCGATTTCGCGCCGTTCACCTGGATCCCGGGCTGGATCTGGCTGGGCCTGAAGACCTTCGTCGTCGTGACCATGTTCCTGTGGGTGCGCGCCACCTTCCCGCGCTACCGCTACGACCAGATCATGCGGCTGGGCTGGAAGATCTTCATCCCGGTCACGCTCGTGTGGCTGGTGGTCGTCGGGCTGTGGCTGCAGTCCCCGCTCAGCCTCTGGAAGTAAGGAGAGAAGACCATGTCTGCAGTGGCCTCCATCAAGGACCTGTTCTCGAGCTTCATGCTCACCGAGCTGTTCAAGGGCCTGGCCCTGACCGGCCGGCATTTCCTGTCGCCGCACATCACCGTGCAGTTCCCGGAAGAAAAGACGCCGGCGTCGCCGCGCTTTCGCGGCCTGCATGCGCTGCGCCGCTACGACAACGGCGAAGAGCGCTGCATCGCCTGCAAGCTGTGCGAGGCGGTGTGCCCGGCGATGGCGATCACGATCGAGTCCGACATCCGCGAGGACGGCTCGCGCCGCACGACGCGCTACGACATCGACCTGACCAAGTGCATCTTCTGCGGTTTCTGCGAAGAGAGCTGCCCGGTCGACTCGATCGTCGAGACGCACATCTTCGAATACCACGGCGAAAAGCGCGGCGACCTGTACTTCACGAAGGACATGCTGCTGGCCGTCGGCGATCGCTACGAGGCCGAGATTGCCGCCAACAAGGAGGCAGACGCCCGCTATCGCTGACCGTCTTCGGACGGTCGGCACGGTGCTCGACAAGAATATGGACATCCCGACCGCGCTCTTTTACATCTTCTCAGTCGTGCTGCTGGGAGCTTCGTTCCGCGTCATCACCGCGCGCAGCCCGGTGCATGCCGCGCTGTTCCTGGTGCTGGCCTTCTTCTCGGCCTCTTGCGTGTGGATGCTGCTGCATGCCGAGTTCCTCGCGATCTCGCTGGTGCTCGTCTACGTCGGCGCCGTGATGGTGCTGTTCCTGTTCGTCGTGATGATGCTCGACATCAACGTCGACGCGCTGCGCCAGGGCTTCTGGACCCACTTCCCGGTCGCGGCGCTGGTCGGCGTGATCATCGCGCTGGAGATGGCCGCGGTGCTGATCCCCGGCTTCGACGTGCGCAGCGCGCCGGTTCCGGATGCCGCCGCGCTGCAGATGGGCAACACCAAGCTGCTCGGCATCCAGATCTACACGCACTACCTGTACCCGCTGCAGATCGCGGCCGTGCTGCTGCTGGTGGCGATCGTCGCGGCGATCGCGCTGACGCTGCGCCAGCGCAAGGATTCGAAGGCGATGGATCCGTCGCTGCAGATCCGCGCGAAGAAGGCCGACCGCGTGCGCATCGTCAAGATGAAGGCCGAGGTCGAGGCCCCGCCGGCACCGCCCGCGTCGCTGGACAGCGCACCGCTGGTCGCCGGAGAAGCCAAGAAAGAAGCCAAGTCATGAGCACCTTCGCCCTCGGCCCGGTCACGCTGGGCCACTACCTGACGCTGGGCGCGATCCTGTTCGCGCTGTCGGTGATCGGCATCTTCCTGAACCGCAAGAACCTGATCGTGCTGCTGATGGCCATCGAGCTGATGCTGCTGGCGGTCAACCTGAACTTCGTCGCGTTCTCGCACTTCCTGGGCGACATGGCGGGCCAGGTGTTCGTGTTCTTCATCCTGACCGTCGCCGCCGCCGAATCGGCGATCGGCCTCGCGATCCTGGTCGTGCTGTTCCGCAATCGCGCGACGATCAACGTCGACGAGCTCGACTCTCTCAAGGGCTGATCGCACATGTCGGCAACACTCTCCCAGAACATGCTGCTCGCGGTGCCGCTGGCGCCGCTGGTCGGTGCCGTCGTCGCCGGGCTCTTCGGCAAGCAGGTGGGCCGCCGCGGCGCGCACACCGTGACCATCCTCGGCGTGCTGATCGCCTTCATCATCTCGGCGATGACGCTGAAGGCGGTGGCCGTCGACGGCGCACGCTTCAACGCCACCGTCTACGAGTGGATGACGCTCGGCTCGCTGAAGATGGAGATCGGCTTCCTGGTCGACGGCCTGACCGCGATGATGATGTGCGTCGTGACCTTCGTGTCGCTGATGGTGCACATCTACACCATCGGCTACATGGAAGAAGACCCGGGCTACCAGCGCTTCTTCTCGTACATCTCGCTGTTCACCTTCTCGATGCTGATGCTCGTGATGAGCAACAACATGCTGCAGCTGTTCTTCGGCTGGGAGGCGGTGGGCCTGGTGTCGTACCTGCTGATCGGCTTCTGGTTCACGCGGCCGACCGCGGTGTTCGCGAACATGAAGGCCTTCCTGGTGAACCGGGTCGGCGACTTCGGCTTCATCCTCGGCATCGGCCTGCTGCTGGCCTTCGGCGGCACGCTGAACTACAACGAGATCTTCGCGAAGGCGCCCGAACTGGCCAAGGCGGTGTTCCCCGGCACCGAATGGATGCTGCTGACGGTGGCCTGCATCTGCCTGTTCATCGGCGCAATGGGCAAGAGCGCGCAGTTCCCGCTGCACGTCTGGCTGCCCGACTCGATGGAAGGCCCGACCCCGATCTCGGCGCTGATCCACGCGGCGACGATGGTCACCGCCGGCATCTTCATGGTGGCGCGCATGTCGCCGCTGTTCGAGCTGTCCGACGTCGCGCTGAGCTTCGTGCTGGTGATCGGCGCGATCACTGCGCTGTTCATGGGCTTCCTCGGCATCATCCAGAACGACATCAAGCGCGTGGTCGCGTACTCGACGCTGTCGCAGCTCGGCTACATGACGGTGGCGCTCGGCGCGTCGGCCTACTCGGTCGCGGTGTTCCACCTGATGACGCACGCGTTCTTCAAGGCGCTGCTGTTCCTCGCGGCCGGCTCGGTGATCATCGGCATGCACCACGACCAGGACATCCGCAACATGGGCGGCCTGCGCAAGTACATGCCGATCACCTGGATCACGTCGCTGCTGGGTTCGCTGGCGCTGATCGGCACGCCGCTGTTCTCGGGCTTCTACTCGAAGGACAGCATCATCGAGGCGGTGCATGCAAGCCACCTGCCGGGTTCCGGCTTCGCGTACTTCGCGGTGATCGTCGGCGTGTTCGTGACGGCCTTCTATTCGTTCCGGATGTATTTCCTCGTCTTCCACGGCAAGGAGAACTTCCGCCACAAGCCGTTCCCCGGCGAGCACGACCACCACGACGACGAGCATGCGCACGATGCGCATGACGCGCACGGCCACGATGCTCACGGACACGCGCCGCACGTCCACGTGCCGCACGAATCGCCGTGGGTCGTCACCGCGCCGCTGCTGCTGCTGGCGATCCCGTCGGTCGTGATCGGCTTCATGACGATCCAGGGCATGCTGTACGGCGGCTTCTTCGAGGACGCGATCTTCATCAACCCGGAGAAGCACCCGGCGATGGAAGAGATGAAGAACGAGTTCCACGGTGCCGTCGCGATGGCGCTGCACGGGCTCGCGTCGCTGCCGTTCTGGCTGGCGCTCGCCGGCGTCGTCACCGCCTACGTGTTCTACATGGTCAAGCCGGCGATTCCCGCCTGGTTCAAGTCGAAGTTCGGCTTCGTCTACACGATCCTCGAGAACAAGTACTACTTCGACTGGTTCAACGAGAACGTGTTGTCGGCCGGCGCGCGCCTGCTGGGCCGCGGGCTGTGGAAGGGCGGCGACCAGGCCGTCATCGACGGCGTGCTGATCGACGGCTCGGCGCGTGCGGTCGGTGCGTTCGCGTCGGTGGTGCGCGTCGTGCAGACCGGCTACCTCTACTGGTACGCGCTGGTGATGATCCTCGGCGTGATCCTCCTGATGACCTGGCAGCTGTGGGGGCCGCTGATGAGCGCCGCCAGCAGCCTGTTCGGCAAGTAAAAGCGGCACCGGAGAACAAGAACATGGGTTTGTTGAGCCTTGCCATCTGGCTGCCGATCATCGCGGGCATCGTCCTGCTGCTGGTCGGCCGCGACGAGCACGCCAATGCGGTGCGCTGGATCGCGCTGGTCGCCGCGATCGCGAGCTTCGCGGTCACGATTCCGCTGATCACCGGCTTCGATGCCGGCACCGCCGCGATGCAGTTCCAGGAGAACCTCGCCTGGATCGAGCGCCTGAACGTGCACTACCACCTGGGGGTCGACGGCATCTCGGTGTGGTTCGTGCTGCTGACGGCCTTCATCACGATCATCGTCGTGATCGCCGCGTGGCAGGTCATCACCGAGCGCGTCAACCAGTACATGGGCGCGTTCCTGATCCTGTCGGGGATCATGGTCGGCGTGTTCAGCGCGCTCGACGGCCTGCTGTTCTACGTGTTCTTCGAAGCCACGCTGATCCCGATGTACATCATCATCGGCGTCTGGGGCGGCCCGCGCCGGGTCTATGCGGCGTTCAAGTTCTTCCTGTACACGCTCGCCGGCTCGCTGCTGATGCTGATCGCGCTGATCTTCCTGTACTTCAAGTCGGGCGGCAGCTTCGAGATCCTCACGTGGCACAAGCTGCCGCTGAACATGAACGCGCAGACGCTGCTGTTCTTCGCGTTCTTCGCGGCGTTCGCGGTCAAGGTGCCGATGTGGCCGGTGCACACCTGGCTGCCCGACGCCCACGTCGAGGCGCCAACCGGCGGCTCCGTGGTGCTGGCGGCCATCATGCTGAAGCTCGGCGCCTACGGCTTCCTGCGCTTCTCGATGCCGATCGCGCCCGACGCGAGCCATGCGTACGACTGGTTCATCATCGCGCTGTCGCTGATCGCGGTGGTCTACATCGGCCTGGTCGCGCTGGTGCAGCAGGACATGAAGAAGCTGGTGGCCTATTCGTCGATCGCCCACATGGGCTTCGCGACGCTCGGCTTCTTCATCTTCAGCGAGCTCGGCGTCTCGGGCGCGCTGGTGCAGATGATCTCGCACGGCTTCGTGTCCGGCGCGATGTTCCTGTGCATCGGCGTGCTGTACGACCGGGTGCATTCGCGCGAGATTTCCAGCTACGGCGGTGTCGTCAACACGATGCCGAAGTTCGCCGCGTTCGCGGTGCTGTTCGCGATGGCCAACTGCGGCCTGCCGGGCACCGGCGGCTTCGTCGGCGAATGGATGGTGATCCTCGGCACCGTGAAGGCCAACTTCTGGCTCGGCGCGCTGGCGTCGACCACGCTGGTGTTCGGCGCTGCCTACACGCTGTGGATGGTCAAGCGGGTGTACTTCGGCCCGGTGGCCAACGAAGACGTGCGCGCGCTCGACGACATCAACGCCCGCGAATTCCTGATGCTCGCGCTGCTGGCCGTGGCCGTGCTGTGGATGGGCGTGTACCCGAAGCCCTTTACCGACACCATGCACGTCAGCGTGACCGAACTGCTGAAGCACGTGGCCGTCTCGAAACTGAATTGAAGCGGCGGCAATGATGATCAAAGACATGAACTGGCTGGCCGTCTACCCGGAACTGGTGCTGCTCGCGATGGCTTGCGTGGTCGCGATGGTCGACCTGTGGGTCACCGACCCGAAGCGCACGCCCACCTACTGGCTGACGCAGGCGACGCTCGCCGTCGTCGGCGGCATGCACCTGCTGTACTTCGACGCCGGCTTCACCGTCTACGGCATGCAGCGCATGATGGTGACCGACCCGCTCGGCCACCTGCTGGGCTTCTTCGCGGCGCTGGCGGTGATGATCACGCTGGTCTACGCGCGGCCGTATGCCGAGAGCCGCGAGATGCTGAAGGGCGAGTTGTTCACGCTGTCGCTGTTCTCGCTGCTCGGCATCTCGGTGATGCTGGCGGCCAACAACTTCCTGGTGATCTACCTCGGCCTGGAGCTGATGTCGCTGTCGCTGTACGCGCTGACCGCGATGCGCCGCGACCATGCGCAGTCGACCGAAGCCGCGATGAAGTACTTCGTGCTCGGCGCGCTGGCCAGCGGCTTCCTGCTGTACGGCCTGTCGATGATGTACGGCGCGACCGGCTCGCTCGACATCCCGAAGGTGTTCAACGCGATCGCGACCGGCCAGCTGAACCCGACCGTGCTGGCGCTGGGCCTGGTGTTCATCGTCGCGGGCCTGGCGTTCAAGCTCGGCGCGGTGCCGTTCCACATGTGGCTGCCCGACGTCTACCACGGCGCGCCGACGGCGGTCACGCTGCTGATCGCCGGCGCGCCGAAGCTCGCGGCCTTCGCGATGACCTTCCGGCTGCTGGTCGAGGGCCTGTCGGGCGTGGCCGGCGACTGGCAGCAGATGATGATGGTGCTGGCGATCGCGTCGATGTTCCTCGGCAACCTGGCCGCCATCGCGCAAAGCAACCTGAAACGCATGCTGGCGTACTCGACGATCGCGCAGATGGGCTTCATGCTGCTCGGCTTCACGACCACCGTGATCACCGGCAACACGCTGTCGGCATCGAACGGCTACAGCTCGGCGCTGTTCTACATGGTGACCTACGTCTTCACGACGCTCGGCACCTTCGGCGTCGTGATGCTGCTGTCGCGCCAGGGGTTCGAGTCGGAGAACATCGACGACCTGAAGGGCCTGGCCAAGCGCAACCCGTGGTACGCCGGCGTGATGGCGATCTTCATGTTCTCGCTGGCGGGCATCCCGCCGACGGTGGGTTTCTACGCGAAGCTCGCGGTGCTGCAGGCGCTGATCACGACCAACGTCACGTTCTACATCGTCGTTGCGGTGCTGGCGGTGCTGCTGTCGCTGGTCGGCGCGTTCTACTACCTGCGCCTGGTGAAGGTGATGTACTTCGAAGACCCGGTCGACACCCAGCCGATCGTTGCCGCGAGCGACGTGCGCCTGGTGCTGTCGCTGAACGGCGCGGCCGTGCTGGTCTTCGGCATCCTGCCGGGCGGCCTGATGGCGCTGTGCTCGCAGGCGATCCTGAAGGCGCTGTCGACCTAGGATGAGCCACCCCCGGAGGCGCTGCGCGCCTCCTTCTCAAGGGGGCGCCCCCGGTGACTCGGCAAAGCCGGTTCCATCGGAGCCGCTGGATCGTTGCGGAATTGGCGTGCTGTCCGACGGGACATCTTGCAAACGATCCCTGCATGGCTGGCGTCTGCTGATAATGCACGCATGAAAGTGCTCAACCTGTGCTGCGCGCAAGACCACCGCTTCGAAGGCTGGTTCGGCTCGGAGGCCGATTTCCAGTCGCAGTTCGATGGCGGGCTGGTCGAATGCCCGTTGTGCGGTGACAAGACCGTCGCCCGGCTGCCGAGTGCACCGCGCCTGAACGTGTCGGGCGCGCGCGAGCCGAAGGCTGCGGCACCCGCACCGGCCGAGCCGGCGCTGCCGGCCACGCCGGAGGCGATCACGATGCAGGCGATGTGGCTGAAGGCGGTGCAGCACGTGATGGCGAACACCGACGATGTCGGCGAGCGCTTCGCCGAAGAGGCCCGCCGCATGCACTACGGTGAAGCCGAGGAGCGCGCCATCCGGGGCCGCGCAAGCCGCGAAGACGCGCAGGCGCTGGCCGATGAGGGCATCGACGTGATGCCGCTGCCGCTGCCTGCCGCCGCGAAGGGTCGGCTCCAGTAGAGCTTGCATGGTTCTGCGCGAGCAAAGGCGCGGGCGGGGAGTGTGGGGCGCGCCAATCAGGAGGGAAGTCTTCGCCCCGAGAGGGGCGAAGACCGCCCCCGACGGCGCGCTACAGCCTCCCCGCACACGCCTTTCGCGCAAGCCCCGCGTATGCCGACCCTACACGACCCTGCCGGGATTCATCAGGCCGTCCGGATCCAGCGCCCGCTTGATGCTGCGCATCAGCTGCAACGCGACAGGCGACTTGCGCAACGCCAGCTCGTCGCGCTTCAAGGCCCCGATCCCATGCTCGGCCGAGATCGACCCACCGCTCGCCCCGACCGCGTCGTAGACGATCGTGTTGACCTCGGCCTCGTGCCGCTGCAGGAACTGCTTCGCATCGCCGCCCTCGGGCGCCTGCACGTTGTAGTGCAGGTTGCCGTCGCCCAGGTGGCCGAAGTTGACCAGCCGCACGCCCGGCAGTGCCGCGCGCAGCGCCGCATCGGTGGCGGCGACGAAGTCGACGATGCGCGACACCGGCAGCGAGATGTCGTGCTTGATGTTCAGCCCTTCCTCCGACTGCGCCAGCGGAATCGATTCGCGCAAGTGCCACAGCGCGTTCGACTGCTCGATGCTCTCGGCCACCGCGGCATCGGTGATCAGGCCCTGCTCCAGCGCGCTTTCCAGCAAGCCTTCGAACAGCGTGCGCGCATGGGCTTCGTTCTCGGTGTCGGACTGCTCCAGCAGCACCGTCCACGGCGACGGCGGCAGCGGCTGGCGCAGCTGCGGGTAGTGCCGCCGCACCAGGCCGAGCGCGAACTCGCCCATCACCTCGAAACCGGTGAGACCCGCGCCCAACCGCGCCTGTGCCAGCTGCAGCAGTGCGACGGCCGCCGGCAGCGAAGGCAGCGCGGCCAGCGCCGTCAGCGTGGCAGCGGGCTGCGGGTACAGCTTCAGCGTGGCCGCGGTGATGATGCCCAGCGTGCCCTCGCTGCCGATGAACAGGTCGCGCAGGTCGTAGCCGGTGTTGTCCTTGCGCAGGCCCGACAGCCCGTGCCACACCT
Organism: Rhizobacter sp. SG703; assembly: GCF_012275445.1. Lineage (GTDB taxonomy): Bacteria > Pseudomonadota > Gammaproteobacteria > Burkholderiales > Burkholderiaceae_C > Rhizobacter. The sequence continues at coordinate 170,987 of NZ_JAAZQK010000015.1, forward strand.
CGCCCTGCGCGGTGACGACTTCCAGCCCCAGGCACAGCTCGCGCGCATTGCCGTAGCGCAGCACCTGCGTGCCGCCGGCATTGGTCGCGAGGTTGCCGCCGATCGTGCAGCTGCCTTCGGCCGCGAGGCTCAGCGGGAACAGCAGCCCACCGGCCGCCGCCGCTTCCTGCACCGACTGCAGCACGCAGCCGGCCTCGACCGTCATCGTCAGGTTGGCGGCGTCGATGCTGCGCACGCGGTCCATGCGCGACAGCGTCAGCAGCACCTGGCTGCCGCTGTCGTCCGGCACGCCGCCACCGACCAGCCCGGTGTTGCCGCCCTGCGGCACGATCGCGGTGCCGTGCCGCGCGCACGCGGCCACCACCTGGGCGACCTCGTCGGTCGAGCCCGGCCGCACGACGGCCAGCGCCTTGCCGCGGTAGCGCTTGCGCCAGTCCTGTTCGTAGCCGGCCAGGTCGCCGTCGGTCAGCACGTTGGCCGGGCCGACGATCGCGCGCAGCGATTCGAGCAGCAGCGGCTTCATGCGGCCTTCCCGGGGCGGCTCGCATGCCCGAGCCGCCAGCGCACCTGCAGCCCGCAGGCGGCGAACAGCAGCACGCACAGCAGCACCTCGACGAGCCCGAGGCTCGCGCCGAGGCCGCGGTCGCTGCCGGCGCGCACGACGCCTTCGGTGAAATACAACCACACCAGCAGGCTGACCCAGCGGTAGGTGTACAGGCGGTGGCGCAGCAGGCCGACCAGCGCGAAGGCCAGCGGCAGCACCTTCAGCGCGAGCCAGGTGCCGCCCGGCCGCAACGGCGCGAGCCACAGCTCCCAGGCCACGCCGAGCACGATCAGGCCGGCGATGCTGCCGACGGCGAGCGCTCGGGTCCACAGCACGACGGGGGGAAGGGCGGCCGCAGCGGCGGGGGCGGCAGAAGTGTCGGAAGGGGCAGGGGGCGCAGTCATCGCTGGCTATGATGCCATCGATGAATCTTCCGACCTCCGCCGAAGCCCATGCCTTGAAGCAGACATGGCGGGAGCAGTTGTCGCGCCTGGTGCAGACACTGCAGACCTGGCCGTGGCTCGAGACGCTGATCACGCTGCGCCAGCGCTTCCGCGAGGACCGCCTGGGGCTGACGGCCAGCAGCCTGACCTTCACGACGCTGATCTCGCTGGTGCCGCTGGTCACCGTGATGCTGGCGGTGTTCACCGCGTTCCCGATGTTCTCGAGCTTCCAGGACGCGCTGCAGAAATACTTCCTGCAGAGCCTGGTGCCCGATGCGATCGCGAAGCCGGTACTGGGCGCGCTGACGCAGTTCGCGAGCAAGGCGAACCGGCTCGGCACGTTCGGCCTGGTGGTGCTGGTGTTCACCGCGCTCGCGCTGATGCTGACGATCGACCGCACGCTGAACGCGATCTGGCGCGTGCCCAAGCCGCGGCCGATCGCGCAGCGCGTGCTGGTGTACTGGGCCGCCGTCACGCTCGGGCCGCTGCTGCTGGGCGTCAGCCTGTCGCTCACGTCGTATGCGATCTCGGCGTCGCGCGGGGTGGTCGGCGTGATGCCGGGCGGCGTCAGCTTCCTGCTGAACGTGCTCGAGTTCGCGTTGCTGTCGGCGGCGATGGCCGGGCTGTTCCACTACGTGCCGAACACGCTGGTGCGCTGGCGGCATGCGGCGGCCGGCGGGGTGTTCGTCGCGGCCGGCTTCGAGGTCGCGAAGAAGGGGCTGGCCTGGTACCTCAGTTCAGTGCCGACCTACACCACGCTGTATGGCGCGTTCGCGACGGTGCCGATCCTGCTGATCTGGATCTATCTCGGCTGGGTGATCGTGCTGCTGGGCGCGGTGGTCGCGGCCTATGCGCCGAGCCTGCAGATGCGCGTGATCCGCCGGCCGTCGACGCCGGGCTACCTGTTCCAGCTGGCGGTCGGCATGCTGCGCGAGCTGGCGCAGGCGCGTGCGCTCAGCACGCACGGCATCAGCGCGGCGCAGCTGTCGCAGACGCTGCGCACCGACCCGCTGCAGATCGAGCCGCTGCTCGACACGCTGGTCGCGATCGACTGGGTCGGCCGGCTCGATGAAGACGGCAACGCGCGCTACGTGCTGCTGTGCGACCCGGCGACCACGTCGGCGCAGCCGCTGATCGCGCAGGTGCTGCTCGACCCGACACCGACGCTGCGCGGGTTCTGGCACCGGGCGCAGTTCGGCAACATGATGCTGAACGATGTGATCGCGGCGGACTGACGTCAATCCGGCGACGCGTGCCGTACGCAGTTCTTGCCCCGGCGCTTCGCGCAGTACATCGCATCGTCGGCCAGCTGCAGCAGCCGTTGCGGGTTCTGCGCATCGCCGGGCGCGAGCGCATAGCCGATGCTCGCACTGATGCCGTGCCGGTCGACGCCGGCCACCGCCGCCAGCATGTGCAGCGCGAGCGCATGCGCGCCGGCGGTGTCGCGCACCGGCGCGAGCACCAGGAATTCGTCGCCGCCGAAGCGGCCCACCGCATCCTCGGCACGCACCGAGATCTGCAGCGCGCGCGCCACCGCCACCAGCAGCTCGTCGCCGACGCGGTGGCCGAGCCGGTCGTTGACCGCCTTGAAGCCGTCGAGGTCGACGAAGAACAGCGCCACCGGCAGCTGCGCCGCGTCGAGCAGCGCCGCCTCGATGCGGTCCATCATCGTGCGCCGGCTCAGCACGTCGGTCAGCGCGTCGCGCTCGACGCTGCGTTTCAGCTGCTGCTGCGTGATCGTCAGCTCGTGCACGTCGACCGTCACGGTGTAGACGCCGATCACCTCGCCGCAGGCGTCGAAATCGGGCACGTAGCTGGTGCGCATCCAGCGCTGGCCGAGCGTCGCCAGGTCGACCATGCGGGCGTACTGCACCGTGTGCCCGGCCAGCGCCTTCGCGAAGTACGGCTGGTGCTCGGCCCAGCGCTTGGAGCCGCGCACGTCGCCGATCGGCCGGCCGAGCAGCTGCTTCGGCTGCTGGCCGGTCGCCTCCACATAGGCCTTGTTGACGAAGCGCAGCACGAAGTCGCGGTCGACATACGTCAGCGGGAACGGGATGTTCTCGGTGAAGCGGTCCAGCCGCTGGCGCGCGGCGACCAGCGCCTCGCGCTCCAGCACGTCCTGGTGGATGTCGATCGCGATCGTGAAGATGCCGTCGACGCGTCCGGTCGGGTCGAGGTGCGGCAGCACCTGGATGCGTGCCCAGCGGCCGCTGTGGCAGCCGTGCTTCAGCCGCCGCTCGTAGTTGACGGTGCGCCCCTGCGCGGCCTCGGCGAAGGCCGCGCGCGCGCGCTCCCAGGCCTCGTCGCCGTACAGCTCGGCCAGCGTGCGGCCCAGCAGGTCTTCGCGGCTGCGCTGCGCCCAGCTCAGGTAGGGTTGGTTGCAGAACACCAGCCGGTGTTCCAGGTCCCAGCGGCCGATCGGCAGGTCGATCGCATCGATCAGCCGCTCGATGTGTGCGAGCTGCTCGAGGACCGGCAGGTCTTTGGCGTCCATCGGCGAAGTCCTGGTGTCGACTTCTCTAGAAGGGGATCTTGCCGAGCCAGATGTCCTTGTACATGACCCAGTCGCCCATGAAGCTGTACAGCGGGCGCTTGAACGAGGCCGGCCGGTTCTTCTCGAACACGAAGTGCCCGACCCACGCGAAGCCGTAGCCGCACAGCAGCGCATACACGACGTACAGCGGCTGGCCGCGCAGCAACCCGGTCGCGAGGCACGCGAGCGCCAGCGTGGAGCCGACGAAGTGCAGGCGGCGGCAGCTGCGGTTCGAATGCTCGCCGAGGTAGTACGGGTAGAACGCTGCAAAGGTTTTCAGCGACCTGACCGACGCGGGATCGGGATGAACGGTACTGCTGTTCATGGGGCTTCCTCCGGAATGAAGGTCTGGATGGCATTCAACACGCCGTCGGGCACCTCTCCCATCAGGGAATGCCCGGCAGACAGTTGCAGAACCTTCGCATGCAGCGCCTGTGCCAGCGCCGCGCTTGCCTTCGGCGGCGTCATCTGGTCGTGCGCGCCGACGATCATCAGGCTCGCGCAGCGCACGCGCGCCGCCGCTTCGAGGCCCCCCGCGTACTGGTTGCACACCTGGAAGTCGTGGTGGAACAGGTTGCCGTGCCCTGCGGCGGCGTGCGACGCCTGCAGCCGGCGCATCAACGCCCGGTTCATGCCATGCAGCGAGAAGCCCGGCGCCGGGGCCGAGGGCTTGGCGGCATGGCCGGCATGCGAGAACGCGTTGACCATGTCGATCGCCTTCAGCGGCTCGGCCTGCGACGTGGACAGCAGCGTGTCGGACACCTTCATCGGGTAGGCCGGGCCGAGCAGCACCAGCCCGGTCGCGCGCTCGCCGAGCCGGGCCGCGGCCTCGAGCGCAATCAGCGAGCCCATGCTGTGGCCGATGAACGCCGCGCGCTCGATGCCAGCCGCGTCCAGCACCGCGAGCAGCCAGTCGGCGCAGGCCTCGACGCTGGCCGGCGCCGGGCCATCGCTGCGGCCGTGGCCCGGCAGGTCGGGCGCCAGCACCGCGCGGCGGTGGTGCGCCAGGTAGCGCGTCTGCAGCCCCCACACGCTGTGGTCGTGCATCGCGCCGTGCACGAACACCAGCGCCGGCAGCGTGGTGTCCAGCGGCTTGCCGCCGGTGTAGACGAAGGCCGCGCGGCCCTGCACGTCGAACTTCATGCCGAACCTGCCTTCTGCGCGGCCCGCAGCGCGCGCGACAGGTCGTCGATCAGGTCGTCGGCGTCTTCCAGCCCGATCGACAGCCGGATCGTGCCCTGCGTGATGCCGGCCTGCGCGAGCGCGGCATCGTCCATCCGGAAGTGCGTGGTGGTCGCCGGGTGGATCACCAGCGAGCGGCAGTCGCCGACGTTGGCCAGGTGCGAGAACACCTTCAGCGCCTCGATGAAGGCACGGCCCTGCGCGCGCTGGCCCTTCAGGTCGAAGCTGAACACCGAGCTGCTGCCTCGCGGCAGCAGGCGCCGCGCGAGTTCATGGTCCGGGTGGGTCGGCAGGTCGGGGTGGCCGACGCGCGCGACCATTGGATGCGCGGCCAGGAAGGCCACCACCTTGCGGGCGTTCGCGATGTGCCGCTCCATCCGCAACGACAAGGTCTCGACGCCCTGCAGGATCAGCCACGCGGTGTGCGGGCTCATGCAGGCGCCGAAGTCGCGCAGCCCCTCGCGGCGGGCGCGCAGCAGGAAGGCGCCGACGGTGCTTTCCTCGCTGAACACCATCCCGTGGAAGCCGTCGTAGGGGCGGGTCAGCTCCGGAAACCGGCCGGAGGCTTCCCAGTCGAACTGCCCGCTGTCGACCAGCACGCCGCCGATCACGGTGCCGTGGCCGCTGAGGAACTTGGTGGCCGAGTGGTAGACGAGGTCGGCGCCATGGTCGAACGGGCGGATCAGCCACGGCGAAGTCAGCGTCGAGTCGACCAGCAGCGGCAGCCCGTGCTCGTGCGCGATCGCGCCGACGGTGGGAATGTCGAGCACGTCCAGCCCGGGGTTGCCGACGGTCTCGCCGAACAGCAGCCGGGTGTCGGGGCGGATCGCGGCGCGCCAGCCGTCGATGTCGCCGGGGCGCACGAACGTGGTCTCGATGCCGAAGCGCGCCAGCGTGTAGTGCAGCAGGTTGTGCGAGCCACCGTACAGCGCGCTGCTCGCGACGATGTGCGAGCCCGCGCCGGCCAGCGTGCAGATCGCCAGGTGCAGCGCCGCCTGGCCGCTGGCGGTCGCGATCGCGCCGGCGCCGCCTTCCAGCGCCGCGACGCGTTCCTCGAGCACCGCGGTGGTCGGGTTCGAGATGCGGCTGTAGACGTGGCCGGAGCGCTCCATGTTGAACAGCGCCGCGGCATGGTCGCTGCTCTCGAAGACGAAGCTGGTGCTCAGGTGGATCGGCACCGCGCGGGCACCGGTGGCGGGGTCGGGGCCGGCGCCCGCATGCAGCGCGAGCGTGTCGAAGCCGGGGTCGGAAGGGCCGGGCATGCAGTCTCCTCGGGGCCGGGCGGCGCCTCATGGGTGTCGCCGGGGATGTTGTTGCGGGGCATTGTGGGCTATATTGCCTCGACACATTCCCCAAGGAGGACCCCATGAAAGTCGCAGACATCCTGCGTGTCAAGGGCGGCACGCTGTTCACTGTGTCGCCGGACCAGCCGCTGGCGCATGCCGTGCGGACCATGGCCGAGCGCGACATCGGGTCCCTGGTGGTGATGGAGCACGGCGACCTGGCCGGCATGCTGACCTTCCGCGAGGTCATCCTGGCCATCGTCGGCAACGGCGGCACGGTCGGCACGACCATCGTGCGCACCGTGATGGACGATCACCCGCTGACCTGCACGCCCGAGACCGAGATCGACGAGGTGCGCCGCATGATGCTCGAGCGCCACGCCCGCTACATGCCGGTGATGACGCAGCGCACGCTGATGGGCGTGATCTCGTTCTACGACGTCGCGAAGGCGGTGGTCGACAGCCAGGACTTCGAGAACCGGATGCTGAAGGCCTACATCCGCGACTGGCCGGTCGAAGACCAGCAGCCTGTTCAGAACTGATAGAACGGACCCACCCCCCGAGGCGCTGACGCGCCTCCCCCTCAAGGGGGCGCCGCCAGCGGCCCGGCAAAGCCGGTTCCGCGGCGTCTGTTGGGGTTGTTTCGCTGGACGCTCGCCAACGAAAAAAAGCCCGCTTGTCGCCAAGCGGGCTTTTGCTTTTCAGCTGCCGAATCAGAAGCTGTGGCGGATGCCTGCGGTGAACTCGGTGATGTCGCGGTCGTCGGCGGTGGTCAGGCCGGCCGGGACGGCGCTGGCCCAGCGGTTGGCGTAGCCGTCGCCTTCGTTCTTGAAGCGGGTGACGGCGCTGTACAGGGCCGTGCGCTTGGACAGGTCGTACTGGTAGCCGACGCCGAAGGCCTGGGTCTTGCCTTCGTTGACGTTCTTGGCCTTGTTCTGCACGTACTGCGCACGCACCAGGTTCTGGCCGAAGCGGTAGTCGCCGCCGACCCAGAAGCCCTGGCCGTCGGCATCGACCGCGCTGCGGTCGTTGACGGCGATCACGCCGGCGGTGCCGTGCCAGTCGCCGTAGGTGTAGCCGACCGCGCCCGAGGTGGTGCGCACGTCCTGCGAGGTCAGGTCCTGCTTGTCGTCGACGAACGAGACCATCGCATCGAAGCCGTAGCCGCTGTAGCGGGCGTAGACGTCGGCCACGCGCTGCTCGTTGGTCGAGCCGGTGGTTTCGCCGAAGCCCCACAGCGCACCGGCCTTGAAGCCGGCGAAGGTCGGCGACTCGTACTTGACCGAGTTGTTGACGCGGGCCGGGCCGCCGTTGCC
>NZ_JAAZQK010000016.1 GCF_012275445.1 Rhizobacter sp. SG703
CAGTCGGCGGGTGTCGTGCTCGACCGGCAGCTCGACGTCTCGCGCGGCGACTGGATCGCGACGCCGTCGACCATCCACGAGACGCAGCGCTTCAGCGCGACGCTCGCCTGGCTGGACACCGAGCCGGCCGTCGTCGGCCGCAAGTACTGGGTGCGCCACGGCAACCGCTGGGTGCAGGCGCGCATCACCGCGATCGAGAGCCGGCTCGACATCCACACGCTGGAAGCCACCGAAGCGCACCAGCTGGCCGTCAACGAGATCGGCCACGTGATCGTCGAGACGCAGCAGGCGCTGCCGGTCGAGGCCTACGAGTCGAACCGCGTCGGCGGCTCGCTGATCATCGTCGACCCGGCGACCAACCGCACCAGCGGCGCGCTGCTGGTGAAGGGCGTGGCGTGAGCCAGGCGGGTCGCGTCATCTTCATCGGTGCCGGCCCGGGCTCGGCCGACCTGATCACCGTGCGCGGCGCGCAGCGGCTGGCGCTGGCCGACGTGGTGCTGTTCGATGCGCTGACCGACCCGGCGCTGCGCCAGTACGCGCCGGGTGCCCGCTGGATCAACGTCGGCAAGCGCGGCTTCTGCGACAGCACCGGCCAGCAGACCATCAACGCGCTGCTGGTGAAGCATGCGCAGGAGGTCGCGACCGTCGTGCGCCTGAAGGGCGGCGATCCGAGCGTGTTCGGCCGCCTCGAAGAAGAACTGGCGGCACTGGCCGAGGCCGGCATCGCCTGCGAGGTGGTCCCCGGCGTCACCGCGGCCATCGCGGCGGCGGCCGCCACGCAGCGCCCGCTGACCCGCCGCGGCGCCGGCCGCAGCGTCAGCCTGACGACCGCGATGACGCAGACGCGCGAACTGCGCGCGGCCCGCAGCGCCGACACCGAGGTGTTCTACATGGCCGGCAAGCAGCTGGCCGCCCTCGCCCGCGGGCTGCTCGACAGCGGCTGGCCGGCCGACACGCCGGTCAGCGTGGTGTCGCGCGCCGGCTGGCCGGACCAGTTGCACAGCGAGCATGCGCTGGACGGCTTGCCCCGCGCCAGCCTGCTGCACGCCGGGCGCCCGACGGTCGTCACCGTCGGCGCAGGCGCGCGGCCGGTGGCGGCGGCAGAACCAGTTGCTGCAACGCAAGCAAAAGCCCCTGCCCGACCCGTCTCGCTTCCGGTGAAAACCCCAAGCCCTTAAAATCGCTCGTTTTGCCCTCCGGCCCGGCACCGTTCAGGCACCCTTTTCTTCCAATTTCTGAGCCAGCACCATGACCCACGTCGTCACCGAAGCATGCATCCGTTGCAAGTACACCGACTGCGTCGACGTGTGTCCGGTCGACTGCTTCCGCGAAGGCCCGAACTTCCTGTCGATCGATCCGGACGAATGCATCGACTGCGCGGTGTGCATTCCCGAATGCCCGGTCAACGCGATCCTGCCGGAGGAAGACGTCCCCGGCGACCAGGTCCACATGATCAAGATCAACGCCGACCTGTCGAAGAAGTGGCCCAGCATCACCAAGCGCAAGGCCGCGCTGCCGGATGCCGACGACTGGAAAGACAAGACGGGCAAGCTGTCCGAACTGATCAAGTAACCCGCCAGAAAACAATCACCTGACCTGCCATGGAACCGAACGCCAACGTGGAGATTTCAAAGACTGCCGGCTCGCACGACGGCCCGATCGAGACCGATGCCGTCATTGTCGGCGCCGGTCCCGTCGGCCTGTTCCAGGTCTTCGAGCTCGGCCTGCTCGAGATCAAGGCCCACATCATCGACTCGCTCGCCTACCCTGGCGGCCAGTGCATCGAGCTGTACCCCGACAAGCCCATCTACGACATCCCGGCCGTGCCGGTGTGCACCGGCAAGGAGCTGACCGACAACCTGCTCAAGCAGATCGAGCCGTTCGGCGCCACCTTCCACCTGGGCCAGGAAGTGACGGTGGTGCAGAAACAGGACGACGGCCGCTTCTACGTCGAGACCAGCAAGGGCACGCGCTTCCTGACGAAGACGATCTTCATCGCCGGCGGCGTGGGCTCGTTCCAGCCGCGCCTGCTGAAGGTCGACGGGCTCGACAAGTTCGACGAATCGCAGCTGTTCTACCGCGTGAAGAACCCGGCGCAGTTCGCCGGCAAGAACCTGGTGATCGTCGGCGGCGGCGATTCGGCGCTCGACTGGACGCTGAACTTCGTGCAGGACGGCCCGAACAAGGCCGAGAGCGTGATCCTGGTGCACCGCCGCGACGGCTTCAAGGCGGCGCCGGCGAGCGTCGCGAAGATGAAGGAGCTGTGCGACGCCTACGAGATGCAGTTCATCGTCGGCCAGGTGACCGGCTACGACGAGCGCGACGGCCGGCTGTCGGGCGTCAAGGTGACCGGTGGCGACGGCGTCACGCGCGTCGTGCCGGTCGACGTGCTGCTGGTGTTCTTCGGCCTGAGCCCGAAGCTCGGCCCGATCGCCGAATGGGGCCTGAACCTGGAGCGCAAGCAGATCGTCGTCGACACCGAGAAGTTCGAGACCAGCACGCCGGGCATCTTCGCGGTGGGCGACGTCAACACCTACCCGGGCAAGAAGAAGCTGATCCTGTCGGGCTTCCACGAAGCCGCGCTGGCGGCCTTCGCGGCAGCGCCGTACATCTTCCCGGACAAGCGCATCCACCTGCAGTACACGACCACCAGCCCGAAGCTGCACAAGGTGCTGGGCGTCGAGACGCCGACCTTCGACTGACGTCGGCAAACGCCTGATGGCTTCGGCCTCGCCCCCGCAAGGGAGCGAGGCCGAATCGCTTCAGTCGCCGCGGTTTCAGTCGCAGCTGTAGCGGAACGACCCGTCGAGGGCGAGCGGCAGCACCAGCGTGCGGATGTCCGCTGCCTTCGACGCAGCACACAGCTTGTCGCGCGCACCGCTGGTGTTGTTCACGTAGTTGCTCTTGTACTCGGCGTTGAACACCGGCTTGCCCTTGGCCGTGAAGGCCGAGTAGCCACCGCATTCCGAATACTCGTTGCACTGCTCGTTGACCGCGAAGTCGAACGACGGCTCCAGCGCGGCGAGCTGGTCGACGTCGTTCTTCAGCCCGATGGCCAGGCCGCGCAGGTGCGCCGCGGTCGCGAGGTAGCGGTTGTAGTCGAGCTGGTCCTGCGCGGTCAGCGGGAAGCCGGACGAGTTGGTGTAGCCGTCGACGTTGTCGGGCTCGACGCCATCGCAGCCCTTCGATTGCGCGAGGTCGAGGCGGGCGGCCATCACCGCGCGCACGTTGGCCGAACGGATGTCCAGCCACTTCTCGCCGGCCCAGCCGTCGAGCGCCTTGCCCTTGTCGGCGGCGGCGAACTTCGAGTAGTCGGGGCGCCAGTCTTCCGAGCTGCCAGCCGAGAAGTAGCAGACCACCTTGCGGCCCGCGGCCTTCAGCTGCGAGATCGTCACCGCGCTCGCGTCGACCAGGTCGATGTCATAGACGGTCGCGTTGTACGAGGTGTTCAGGGTGCCGGTGAGCTGCCATTGCCACGTCGACGACGCAGCCGGCTTCCACCACGTGCCGGGGGTCGGTGCGGGTGCGGGTGCGGGTGCGGGTGCGGGGGCAGGCGCTGGCGCTGGCGCTGGCGCTGGCGCTGGCGCTGGTGCCGGTGCGGGGGCAGGCGCAGGAGCCGGCGCGGGAGCAGGCGCCGGCGCGGGGGCGGGAGCCGGTGCCGGCGTGTTGTCCAACGCCAGGCGGAACGCCTGCTGCGCATTCCCGGCGGCACAGGTCGCCAGCGAGAACTCGGTGACGCCGATGCGGGTCGGTGCCGTCAGGCACAGCCTGCCGTCGTAGCTGGCCACCTGCGCGAGGCTGGTGCCGAGCGCGGCCAGGCGGAACTGCTGCGCCTTGCGGCCGTTGCAGGTGTCGAGGTCGACGAATGCGCCCGACTTGCTGCCGCGCGCGGTCACGCACAGCCCCGAGGCCGGGTTCTTGATCAGCACCAGGTTGCTCGCGCTGTCGGACGACACCGGCATGAACTGGAACTTCTGCGCCGTGCCGGCATTGCAGGCCGCGAGCCGGATGTCCCAGCTGGAGGTCACCGTCTCGGTGCAGGCGCCGAGCTTGTCGGCCACCAGCGCGCCGACCGTGGTCGTCAGCTTCTTCGCACCGGTCGCCGCGGCGGCCTCGATCGTGCGCGCCCCCTGGGCATCGGCCACCGCGTCATCGGAAGCCGTGTCCGCATCGCTGCCACCGCAGGCGGCCAGCAGGACGGCGCTGGAACAGGCCAGGCCGAGCATCATCTTGTTCATCGTTGGTTCCTCGTTGATCGGTGCGACCGGAACGCACCCTCCACAGCAGGAACGCAGTACACCTCACGCCCCCGTCACGCGTATAGGCGCAAGGGACAACAAACGTGAGCAACGGTCACACCGCAACGCCGCGCGGGGCGGACAGGCGCGACAGGCAGATCTCGTAGAGCGCGCCGACCAGGTCGGTCTGCGTGACCATCCCGACCAGCTTGCGCTGCTCGTCGACGACCGGGATGTGATGCAGCCCGGCGTCCGCCATCAACGGCACCAGTTCGACCGCGGGCATCGATGCGAAGGCCGTCCGCACCGGCGCGGTCATGATCTGCCCGACCACCTCATGCCGGTCCGAATGCGAGTTCGTGTTGCGCGCGAGCAAGGCGCGCAGCCGCCGGCCGATGTCGCGCCGGTCCTGCAGTTCCACCTGCGCCAGGAAGTCCGAGCGCGTGACGATGCCGATCACCCGCCGCGTCCGGTCGACCACCGGCAGCGCCTGCACCGCGTGCTCGTGCATCAGGCCCCAGGCCACGTCGAGCTCGGTCGCGAACTCGACGGTCAGCACGTCCTTCGACATCACGTCTTCGCAGCGCGCCTCACCGAAGCGGCGCCGGAACGCCTTCATCTCGGTCTGGTGGAACAGCGATTCGAGGTCGTCGATACCGATGTCGAGCACCTGGTCGTAGTCCTTCAGCGCCGCCTGCAGGTCGGCCGGCGTGAAACCGAGCCGTTCGGTTGGCGGGCCGTCGGCCGTGCGGTGCAGGTGCGCCGTATCGGACTGCTGCGAATGGGGATAGCGGCGGCCGGTCGCGTTGTTGAAGAGCAGCGCGACGCCGAGCAGCAGCAGCGAATTGAGGGCGACCGGCACCAGCACGAAACCGTAGCCGGCGGCATGCACCGCCGGGCCTCCGAGCACGGCCGTCAATGCGACCGCGCCGCTTGGCGGGTGCAGGCAGCGCAGCGCGAACATCGCGGCAATGGCCAGGAAGACCGCCAGTGCCGCCGCCAGCGCCGGCGCATCGATCCAGCTCGCGCAGGCCACGCCGATCACCGCCGACACGATGTTGCCGCCGAGGAGGGACCACGGCTGGGCCAGCGGGCTGGCGGGCACCGCGAACAGCAGCACCGCCGACGCGCCCATCGGCGCGATCAGGGCGATCGCGCCCGGCGAGCCCTGCAGCATCAGCGCGCTGATCAGCCCCGTCAGGGCGATGCCGAGCAGCGCGCCGACCACCGCGCGGAATCGCTCGCGCGTGCTGACGGCCGTGGGCGCAGGGAGCCACGCTCGCAGCCAGGGAACTTGCAGAGAACTCATGGGACGGTCGGTGAGGTTCGTGACGTCCTCAAATTGTCAGCGAACTCGCCGAGCCCGACCGAGCCCAGTCAGCGGCGCATCACGGCCGCCAGGTCAGCGTCGTCTTGGTGTTGACGTCGGTGGCCGACCCGACGGCGGACGTCGCATCGACGAAGCCCGAGCGGCTGCCCGCGCTCAGGTTCAGACCCGCCCCGCGGTACTCGACGTCGCCATGCAGATCGAGGCTGCCCGAGGCGCCTTGGTTCGCCTCGAAGAAGCCGAGCGGATAGAACGTCGTGCGCACCTGCGCCGAGCCCGACACCGAGAACGCGTTGCCGCCCGAGCCGATCACGCTGAGCCCGCCGACGGTGCCGCCGGTGACCGTGCCCCGGCTGACGATGGCCTGGTCTTCGATGCGCGCGCTGCCGCTGGCGCTGCCGCCCGGCAGGATGGTCGCGTAGGGGCCGACGTACACCGTCGCCGGCGTGCTGGTCGGGGCGCAGCCGTCGCCATTCGAATGACGGGCCGTGCCCGACGGGCAGGCATCGCGCTGCCCGTTCTGGAAGCCCTGCGGCCAGGCGTTCGCGAGCTCGACCATGTACGGGTAGCGCCAGATGGTTTCGTAGGCCTGGTCCCACACCACCGTCTTGAACGCCGACGGCGTCGCCGCCACCACCATGAACAGCGGCTCGCCGGCGTTCACCTTGAAGGTCAGGTCGGCGTCCAGCCCCTTCTGCAGCGCGCTGTAGCGCGCCGACGTGAACTGCGTGTTGGTGGCCACCAGCCCCCAGCGGAAGTCGGCGTCCGAGCCCGCCTGGTTGATGCCGCGGAACTTCACCGTCACGGTGCTCGCCCCGTTGGTCGGGTACAGCCGCACGACGTTGTAGCCGAAGCGCTGCGGTGCACCGTAGAACGGCGACGCGAAGCGGCGGTTGCTCGCCCAGCTGGTGTCCAGCGCCTCCAGCGGCATCAGCCGGTGCAGCCGCTCGGCCTTGTCGGTCAGCGTGATGTTGCCGTAGGTGCTGCGGAAGGTGTCGGGCGTGGCCTTGTAGTCCCACACCACGTTGTGCATCGCCCACTCGCCGATGAAGTCGTTGAGCTGCGGCAGCGTCCAGCCGCGCGACTTCTGGATGTTGGTCAGCGGGTCGGCGCCGCTGGTGGTCCAGATCTGCGTGACCGCGCCAGGACCGTACTTGTCCTTCAGGAACTCCATGAACTGCCAGTTGCAGTAGCGGTCGCGCGTGGAGCCCAGGTACAGGTGCGGCGCGTTCGGCAGCATCTCCGAGCAGTGCGCGTTGCCCTGGTACTCGGGCAGCTGGTGCGGCGTGAAGTTCGCGTGGCTCTCGAACAGCCAGCCGCAGGTGTTCGACTGGTTGCAGGCCAGCCCGCCGTTGTTGCCGGCCCACGACTGCCAGCCGTGCGTGAACTCGTGCGTCAGGCCCCAGTGGTCCTTCAGCGCGGCCGGCGCGATCCACATGCCCAGGTGCAGCCCGCGCTGGTTGTCGACCCACGCGCCGCCGGTCAGGCCCCAGTCGGAATGGATGTGGATCGCCGGCTTGATCTTGTCCGCCTTGTCGAAGAACGGCTCGGGCATCACCAGGTTCGTGTTGAACAGGTTCTGCCAGACGGTGTTCTCCAGCGTGTCGGCCGCGAGGGTCAGGTCGGCATCGGAGACCGCTTCGTCGGAATAGAACGCGAAGTGGGCCGACTCCTTGACGAGGCGGAAGTTGGCTTGGTCGGGGTTCGGGCCGCCGGCGCGCCAGGTGCCGGGCGTGACGGCGGGCTTCGGCGTGGCGCCGGGCGCCGCCCAGGTGGTCAGCGTGCTGCCTGGATCGACCACCCCCGGCGCCGGTGCGGGCGCGGGCGCGGGAGCTGGTGCGGGCGTGGGCGCGGGAGCCGGTGCTGGGGTGGGAGCGGGTGCCGGAGCAGGTGTCGGCGCTGGCGCCGGCGCGGGGGCGGGAGTCGGTGCCGGCGCGGGTGCAGGGGCCGGAGCGGGAGCCGGCGCGGGCGCAGGACTCGGCGCGGGCGCTGGAGCTGGCGCAGGAGACGGAGCTGGCGCAGGTGTCGGCGCCGCCCCCACCGGCGCAGACGCTTCATCGCCCGACGATCCGCCGCAGGCGGTCAGGCACAAGGACATCAGCAAGCTGCTGATCCCGTGCAAGCGGAGGGAGCCCTTTTTCATTCTGTTCTTTCGCGGTCTCGAGTCATGCCGGAAGGCCGCGCGATTCTGAAATGCCCCCCCTGCAAAGGGTTGACCGGCAAATGACGGAGATGCGCCCGTGTGCAACCAAACGTCAGCCGCCCAGGAGGGCTGCCAAGCTCACCTCCGCAGCGGCCAGCGCCGCGCCATCGCGGCATACAACGCGATGCCCACCACCAACGCCGCTGCCGCGGCCGCCAGCGCCTGCTGGAAGCCCTGCGCCGGCGTGGGGCTGCGGTGCAGCAGCAGCGCGACCATCGGCGGCCCGGCGATCTGGCCGACGCCGTAGGCCGCGGTCAACAGGCCGGTGAAGCTGTCGCCCGCGGCCGGCCACACCCGCCGCGCCTCCTGCAATGCATAGAACGTGATCGCGGTGAACGGCACGCCGAGCAGCACGCTGCCCAGCGCAAACCCCGCGGCCCCCGGCCAGAACAGCCCCAGCGCGATCGCCGAGGCCTGCACCGCATAGCAGCCGCCCAGCAGCCAACGGCGATCCCAGTGCGCTGGCGTGCGCGTCGACAGCACGGCACCGGCGGTGACGCCGGCCCCGAACATCGGCCAGAACAGGTCGGGCCATGCGGAGCCGGCCGGCAGCACGCCGCGCGCGATCACCGGCAGGAAGGTGGCGGTGACGATGTAGCCCAGGCCCGCCAGGCCGTAGGCAGCCGTCAGCAGCGCCCGCTCGGCCCGCGGCGGCGCGGCCGGAGCCGCACCCGCCGGCGCCGTGCTGCTGCGCGGCGCGACCGCGCCCTGCACCACCGGCCACACCAGCGCACACAGCACGGTGGCGAGCAGCCCGAACACCGCCCAGCCGGCGGCGGCCCGCCAGTCCAGCGCCACCATCGCACTGGCCGACAGCCCGCTCAGCGTGATGCCCAGCCCCGGCCCGCAGAAGATCAGGCCGCCCATCGCCGGCCGGCCCAGCGCCACCAGCCGCCCCATGCACCAGCCTGACACGTTGACGAACACCAGCGCGCTCGCCACACCGGCCGCCAGCCGCAGCGCGGGCCACGTGGCGCTGAACGGCAGCGCCATGCCGAGCGCCAGCAGCGCCGTGGCGACCAGCCCGCTGCGCGCCAGCGCCGCAGCGCCCGGCACCCGGGCACCGCGCCGGGCCAGCCACGGCAGCGCCATGCAGGCCAGCGCACCGAGCAGGTAGCCGATGTAGTTGGCAGTGGCCAGCCAGCTGCCGCCGGCCAGGTCGACCACGCCGTCATGCAACATCATCGGCAGCAGCGGCGTGAAGGCGAAGCGGCCGATGCCCATCGCCGAGGCCAACGCCGCCATGCCGGCCAGCGCCACCACCATCGGTCGATCGCGCAGCGCAGCGGCAGCGGCGGGGGAAGAAGAAGACAGCTCGTGGGCCATGCGTGCCGCCGGGTCGGGCGGTGGTTTATCATCTTGTTTGGCGATTCTATTTTCAAAATCAATCTCTAAACAAGAATTCATGGACCTGGTGGCGCTGGAGATCTTCTGCACCGTGGCCCGCGAGGGCAGCGTGACCCGTGCGGCCGAGCTGCTGCAGCGCGCCCAGTCGAGCGTGACCACCCGCGTGCAGCAGCTCGAAGAAGACCTGGGCGTGACGCTCTTCCTGCGCGAAGGCCGGCGCATGGCGCTCACCGCCGAGGGCGAGACGCTGCAGGGTTACGCGATGCGGCTGCTGGCGCTGGCCGACGAAGCACGGCAGGCGCTGCGGCCGGGCCAGCCCGGCGGCCGGTTGCGGCTGGGGTCGATGGAGAGCACTGCGGCGAGCCGCCTGCCCGGCCCGCTGGCGAGGCTCCATGCGCGCTGGCCCGGCGTGCAGCTGGAACTGCGCACCGGGCCCACCCGTGCGCTGGTCGACGCGGTGGCCGCCCATGCGATCGACTGCGCGCTGGTCGCGCTGCCATCGCCCGGCATCGACGCGCTGCCCGCGGCGCTGGAGGCCGCGCCGGTCTTCACCGAATCGCTGCTGCTGGCGCTGCCGCCGGGGCATCCGCCGGTGCGCAGCGCGGCCGACCTGCAGGTCGCGACGCTGGCAGCGTTCGCGGCCGGCTGCACCTACCGGCAGATCGGTGAAGCCTGGATGACGCGCGACGGCACCGGCCCGCGCGTGCTGGAGCTGGCCTCGTACCACGCGATCCTGGCGTGCGTGGCCGGCGGCCACTGCGCGGGCGTGGTGCCGCGCTCAGTGCTCGCGCTGATGGCGCCGCCGCCGGCGCTGCGGCTGGTGCCGCTGCAGGACTGCGACACCGTGCTGGTGCAGCGGCGCGGCTACCGCTCGGCCGCGCTCGAGGCGCTGTGGGCCGAGCTGGCGGCGCCGGCGCGCTGAACGCCGACCGACCGACGAACAAGGCTAGCCGCGGCGCGCGGCCTCGATCGCGGCGACGTCGATCTTGCCCATCTTCATCATCGCGTCGAACACCCGCTTCGACGCCGCGGGATCCGAGCCGGTGAACGCTTCGGTGAGCACGCGCGGCGTGATCTGCCACGACAGGCCCCACTTGTCCTTGCACCAGCCGCAGGCGCTCTCCTGGCCGCCGTTGCCGACGATCGCATTCCACAGGCGATCGGTCTCGGCCTGGTCGTCGGTCGCGACCTGGAACGAGAACGCCTCGGTGTGCTTGAAGGCCGGCCCGCCGTTCAGGCCCAGGCACGGGATGCCCAGCACCGTGAACTCGACGGTCAGGATGTCGCCCTGCTTGCCGTCCGGAAAGTCGCCCGGTGCGCGCGTCACCCTGCCGACCGAACTATCGGGAAAGACCTCGGCATAGAAGCGCGCCGCGTCCAGCGCCGTGCCGTCGTACCAGAGACAGATCGTGTTCTTCGCGATGTTCTTGCTGGGCATGTGTCGTCTCCTTTGGAAGGGGGCTGAGAGAATACTCGGCCCGCAGATGGGGCAAGCGACGTACCCACTCAGCCTGCAGTGCGACGGGGTGCCGAGCGGGGCCGCGCGGGGCTGCTCCTCGTGGTCGAGACGCGCAACTCACAGCGCTTCTACGAGCAGCACGGGTTCGCAGCGGTAGACGAATCCTTCTTCGTCAGAGGCGCCGCTGAAATACATTTCGAGGTCGTCGCCAAGCGCCGTCATTGAATGACGGACTGGCGCCGCCCTGCAACGCCCCCCATGAAAGGTCAGGCATGACACACCTTGGAAGCTGCCACTGCGGCCATGTCAAGTTCGAGGTCGATGGCGAGATCGCCTCGGCGCTGTCGTGCAATTGCTCGATGTGCCAGCGCAAGGGCTCGTTGATGTGGTTCGTGCCGCGCAGCGCGCTGCGCCTGCTGACGCCGAACGACAACGCCAGCACCTACCTGTTCAACAAGCACCTGATCCAGCACCGCTTCTGCCCGCATTGCGGCATCCACCCCTATGGCGAAGGCACGTCGCCGTCGGGCGCGGCGATGGCCGCCGTCAACCTGCGCTGCATCGAAGGCATCGACCTGGCGGCGATCCCGGTCGACCACTTCGACGGACGGTCGATGTAGCCACGCCGTCAGGACCGGCCGGCTTCCGGCGCCGGGGCCACGGCACACAGGCGCGCGTGATGGACCTGGATCTCGCCCGGGATCCACTGCGGCAGGTCCCAGTCCGGATGCTGCGCGCGCAGGATCGGCACGAGTTCCTTCTGCATCGTCGGCAGGTCCTGCCCCGCAGCGCAGCGCCGCGTGACTTCGGCGCGAACCACATCCAGGTGCCGGGCCGCTTCGGCCAGATCGGCCGCGGTGCCCACGCGGCCATGGCCGGGGATGACGACCTTCGGATGGCCGAGCGCTACCGCACGAAAGATCTCGCGCCAGTTCAGCGGGTCGACGTCCATGTCCCCGATCTCCGGGAACCACGGCATGATCGGAAAGGATCTCGTCTCCAGCAGGTCGCCGAGGATCACCACGCCCTGCGCCGGCACGGACACCACTTGGTCGCCCTGCGTGTGCGCGCGGCCGTGGTGGCTCAGGCGCACGATGCGGCCACCGAGATCGATCTCGGCTTCCCGTTCGTAGACGATGTCCGGCGCGACGAAGCGAACGTCCTTCAGCGCCGCGGCCACGCCCAGGCGTTCGCTGAACAGCCGCTGGTAGGCGGCCCCCTTCTGCATCAACTCGTCGCGCTGCGCGCGGTTGTAGATGATGGTGGCCTCGCCCTTGAACACCTGCGCGCCGAACCCGTGTTCCGGATGGAAGTGCGTGGTCGTCAGGTACAGCCGCCGGGCACCGGCCAGGCGCCGGGCGGTCTGCAGCGCGCGGCGCGCACTGTCGGGCCCGAGGCCGGTGTCGACGACCAGCACGGCATCGCTGCCGGTGATGAGGGTGATGTTGGGAACCAGGACGATCTGGTCCCTGTCTTCGATCACGTGCACCCCCGGGCTCACCTCGACGAGGTGGCTCGGATCGACCAGCTTTTCCGGCGAGACGTCCCGCTCGGCGGCACGGGCCGGCATGCCGGCCAGCGACGACAGCAACGCGACGAGCGCGACGGCGATGGACAGTCGGCGATGGTTCATCGGTGCCCTCCTCATCGCGCGGCCCGCACGATCACCTTGCCGCGGGCGTGACCGCCGGCGACCTGCTCCAGTGCCGCGCGCGCATCGTCGAGCGGGTGGATCGTGTCGAGGACGATCTGCAGCTGCTTCTCGCTGAAGCGCTGCAGGACCCGGTCCAGCGTGCCGGCGTCGTGGTTGAAGAACACGAACGAGCCCGGCCGGCCACCGCGCGCCTCGATCGCGAAGTCGACGGTGCTGACGATGGCACCGCTGGCCGCGAGCACCTGCCACGAGCGTTCGAGCGTGTCGCCGCCGACCGTGTCGAGGACCAGGTCCACGTCGCGCACGACGGTCGAGAAGTCCTGGCGCTGGTAGTCGATCGCTTCATCGGCACCCAGTTCGCGGGCCAGGCCGAGGTTGCGCGCCGACGCGGTCGCGATGACATGCGCGCCGGCCTGTTTGGCGAACTGCACCGCGAAACTGCCGACGCCGCCCGCGGCGGCGTGGACGAGCACGCGCTGCCCTACCTGCAGGCGGCCTGCCCCGAACAGGGCCAGCCAGGCCGTGCCCGCGGCCGTCGGCAATGCCGCGGCCTGCTCGAAGCTCATGTCGGCCGGCATCGGGCTCAGCGCCTGCGCGGGAATGAGCGCCGCCTGTGCGAACGCGCCGCCGGCCGTCGGCTCCACGCGGCCGACGACGCGGTCGCCCGGCTTGAATCGATCGACCCCTGGGCCGACCTGCTCGACCACGCCGGCCAGGTCGGTGCCGAGCGTGTACGGCAGCGTCACCGGAAAGACTTGCTGCATGTGGCCGGCCAGCATCTTCAGGTCCAGCGGGTTCACGCTGGCGGCCTCGATGCGAACGGACACCTGCCCCTGGCCCGGGCTGGCCAGCGTGGTGTGCTCGAGCTCGGCGTGGCTCGGGTTGCCGAAGGCGTGGATGCGAAGAGATTTCATCGTGATGCCCTCGGTGCGTCAGTCGTTGTTGAGTGCAGGGAATGCACCGAGCTGCAGGAACGCGCCGAACCAGTCCTCCAGGTGCCAGGTGCGCTTGATGCGCTCGCCGTCGAATTCATGGAACTCGTGGATGCGGATGCTGACCTTCCGGCCGGTCGCGGCGATGCCGAACAGCGGCCCGCGGTGCGTGCCGGTGATCTCGGCACGAACCGCGGCGCGGTCTTCGCCCATCAGGACGTCGTGGATCACGATCCGCACGTCGGGCAACGCCTCGACGACGCTGCGGATGATGGGCTTGAGGCCGTCCGGCCCGGGCCCCTGGCCGGGCGCGAGCGGGATGTCGTCCCAGTCGGCCGTGACGGCGAGGTCCATCAGGTCGGGGTCGTGGTCGCTGAAGGCCCGGTACAACAGCTCGATGGCGTGGCGCCGGGCCTGGTCGGAGGCGCTGGGGCGGAGGAGGTTCGAGTGGCTCATGCTGACGTGCCCTGCGGGCGCTGTGAAGTGATGACGTCCCAGTCTCGGCGCCGCGCTACCATCTGTCCAACAAATGACTTGTATAAGTCGGTATTTGATTCATGGATTTTCATGGCATCGACCTGAACCTGCTCGCGGCCTTCGATGCGCTGATGGACGAGCGCAACGTGACCCGCGCAGCGGTGCGCGTCGGCGTGAGCCAGCCGGCGATGAGTGCCGCGCTGTTGCGCCTGCGGACGCTGTTCGGCGACCCGCTGTTCCTGCGCAGTGCCGAGGGCCTGCAGCCGACAGCGCGTGCCAGGGACCTCGCCGGTCCGGTGTCGCAGGCCTTGCGGCAGCTGGAACTGGTCCTCGTCAAGCGGCCCGAATTCGAGCCCGCCGACGTGGCGCTGGATTTCACCGTCGGCCTGTCGGACTACCCGGCGTTCGTGCTGCTGCCCGCGCTCGTGAAAGCGCTGGAGCAGCAGGCGCCCGGGGTCTCGCTGCGCGTGCGCAGCTTCAGCGATCGCGACAGCGCCGTCGACCTGCTCGACGCCGGCACGATCGACGCGGCCGTCGGCGTTCCGCCCACAAAGGCGGAAAGCAGGATCCTGACCCGTCCGATCCTGCGCGACGAGTTCGTCACGATCGTCCGCCGCGACCACCCGAGCGCGCGGCGCGGCATGAGCATGAAGGCCTTCCTGTCGCTGTCGCACGTGCTCGTGTCCCCCGAAGGAGACCGCCACGGGCTGGTCGACGAAGCGCTGGCGCAGCTGGGCAAGCAGCGCCGGCTCGCGCTGACCTTGCCGCAGATGTTCGCGGCACCGGCGGTGGTCGCCCGCACCGACATGGCGGCCACGGTGATGAAGCGCGTGGCGCTTCACTCGTCGGCACGCCGCAGCGTGGCGCTGTTTCCGCCGCCGGTCGTGCTGGCCGAGGTGGTCTTCGACCTGATCTGGCACCGGCGCAACGACACCCACCCGGCGCAGCGGTGGCTCAGGGGCCTGATCGAATCGCTCGCGAAATCGCTGTGAACGGCGCCGGCGACAGCGGCTACCTCGCGGCCTCGACGATCAGCCGCGCGAGCTTCTGGTACTCGCCGCCGAAGTGGTGGTCGCCCTTCATCACCACCACCCGCGCATGTGCCGGCGCGAGCTTCGGGCACAGCGAATCCCGTTCGCGGTCGCCCTGCACGCACAAGGTGTCGGCGGCCGACAGCCGGCGCGCTTCCGGCAGGATCGGCTTGTCGCCGCTCGGGCCCAGCCAGTTGCTGAAGTGGAATTCGAACGAGGCCTGCTGGGCCAGCCCCAGCAGCGCGGTGAGCCTGACCGACGCGCGCGTCGCGGCCGGCAGGCGGTTGACGGCAAACGGCAGCACGTCGGCGCCCTGCGAGTAGCCGATCAGGATCGCCTCCGGGCGCTGCCAGCGCGCGGCGTAATAGCGGATCAGGCGGTCCAGGTCGACGGCCAGCCCGTCAGGCGTGCGGGCCTTCCAGAAATAGCGCAGCGAATCGAAGCCGGCCACCGGAATGCCTTGCGCGGCGAGCGCGGCCGCCAGTTCCTTGTCGATGCCGGCCCAGCCGCCGTCGCCCGACAACAGCACCGCAAAGCGCTTGCCGCTGCCGGCCGCCGGCACCTCGACCATCGGCAGGTCGGCCAGCTGCTGCGGCACCGGCGGTGCGGCCGGTGCTGCCGTGGCCCGCTGGGCTGCCGAGAGCTGCACGTAGGCCGCGGCGAACGCATCGGGCCCGTCGGGCACCCAGTGCGCCTTCGGCACCTGCTGCACGAAGGCCTGCGCGCTGTCGGCCGCGCAGGCGGCGCCGGGCACGGCCGCCCACGGCGTGGCCAGCGCGGTCGCGGGCAGCAGGTCGAAGCCGTCGGCCGCCGATGCGGTCGCAGGCGACGCGGCCGCGCCGGACGCCGCGGCGCCGAGCGTGCTGGTGACCTCCCAGCGCAGGCCGTTGGTCGCGCACAGCGGCGTCTTCAGCAGCAGCCGCGGGCAGAAACCGACCGACAGCGCCGACGAGAAGCTGCCGGCCGGCGCCTGCGCCAGCACGCCATACGCGAACGACGCCGCCGTGCCGGTGCCGACCAGCATCGGCAGCCGGTAGCCCGGCACCTGCTCGTAGGCCTGCAGGTGGCGCGACAGGTTCTCGAACGCGCCGGCCGCATAGGTGCACTTGCCGTCCTGCTTCTCGAGCCGCTTGTAGAACGGCGTCAGCGGCACGGCAGCCACCAGCGCGCCGTCGTCGACCATGCGGCCGATCGCGCGCCGCTCGGCGGCGTCGGGCGCGTCGTTCGGCGACAGCATCAGCACGAACTGCTGCACGGGTCCGGCCGGCTTGAACAGCCGCACGTCGTTGAACAGCCCGTGCGCCACGGTGCCGGGCGCGGTCTGCATCGGCTGCGGCGGTTTCGCCGGCTGCGGCCGCGCCTGGGCGCGGCAGGGCGCCGCCGCCTGCGCGAGCACCAGGCCGAGACCGGCGAGCAGCGCGAACGTCCGTTTCATCGGCCGATCGCTCCCTTGAGGCCGCCACCGATCAGCGCGGCCACGTCGGCCAGGATGAAGACCGGCGCCAGCCCGGGCGGCGCGGCCAGGTAGCGGGCCTCCCAGTCGGGCTCGAACTTGTCCTTGAAGCTGTGCAGCCCGCGGAAGTTGTAGAAGCGGTCGCCATGCTCGAACAGCAAGCGCCCGAGCCGCTGCCAGCGCGGCGCGCGGCGGCGCTCGGCCATGCCGGCCATCGGCGACATGCCGAGCCCGAAGCGCTCGTAGCCCTCGGCCTGCAGGTGCAGCATGATCTTCGCGAACAGGAAATCCATCGTGCCGGGCGGCGCGTCGGGCAGGTGGCGCATCAGGTCGAGGCTCGCATCCTTGCGGACGTCGGTGATCAGCAGGTTCGCGAAGGCGAGGATGCGGTCGTCGCGCCGCACGACCGCCACCGGCAGCCGCTGCAGGTAGTCGCCATCGAAACGCCCAACCGAGAAGCTCTTCTCGCGGCCGCGCTGCTCGGCCAGCCAGGCATCGGACACCTGCTTCAGCTGCGGCAGCAGCGCG
Organism: Rhizobacter sp. SG703; assembly: GCF_012275445.1. Lineage (GTDB taxonomy): Bacteria > Pseudomonadota > Gammaproteobacteria > Burkholderiales > Burkholderiaceae_C > Rhizobacter. Next base: position 16,650 of record NZ_JAAZQK010000016.1, read on the forward strand.
GCCACGCCGTCGGCCGGCACCACCTCGAACAGCAGCCCTTCGCGCTCGCCGCGGTTCACGCCGGAGCGCAGGTTGGCGCGCTTGGCGCCCTTCAGGCTGAAGCCGGGCAAGGGCACGGTGGCGTATTCGCCGAGCTTCAGCGCATGCAGGCCGCAGTCGAGGTACAGCGGCAGCGTGGCCGGCCGCACCTGGTAGAACGCGGCACGCCCGCCGTGGTCGTTGGCGCGCTCGATGAACTGCCAGACCAGGTCGGGCCATTCGCGCGCGTCGCCGAACGGGCCGTACAGCGAGACCCACGAGCGCCCCTGCTTGCCGAACATCAGGAAGCTGCGGCCGGACGGCGAGAACATCAGGTGCTTGTCGCCGACCAGCACATGGCAGCCGTCGGACGACGGGTTGGCGCGCACGATGTCGGCGGCGCGCTGGATCTCTTCGGGCGTCGTCGTGGCCACGTCGCCGGCGGGCGGCCGCAGCAGCTGCCACAGCCCGTAGGCCAGCGCGATCAGCGCGACGCCGGTCAGCGCGCGCAGCGAGCGCGGCGCCTGGCCGTCGAGCTCGAACTGCCACCACAGCCGGTTGCTGTAGCCGACCTCGCGGTAGGCGAAGAACAGCACCCACACGCAGGCGAGCAGCACGCCGCCGAGCGCCAGCAGCCATTCGGGTTCGAGGCGCTGCGAGAACAGCGACGAGCGCCGGTCGAACTGGTTGCGCGAGATCACCAGCAGCAGCGCCAGCGTGCTCAGCATCGCGGCCTCGGTGACCGCGATGCCCTTGGGCAGCGCCAGCACCGCGGCGATCAGCGACAGCACCAGCGCGGCCCACCACGCGGCGTCGAGCTGGTGCAGCAGCCCGCGCGCGACCAGCAGCAGGCCGAGCCCGGCCACGCTGCCGAGGAAGTGCGAGGCCTCGATCAGCGGCAGCGGCAGGTTCAGGTGCGCCAGGATCTCGCGCGCGTCTTCGGTGAACGGCGTCACGCCGGAGACCATCAGCCACAGCCCCGCGACCAACGTCAGCGCGGCCATCAGCCGCGGGCTCAGGTGCACGGCCATGCGGCCGACCGGCGCGGCCACGCCGGAGCGCAGCTCGTAGGCCACCAGCATGCCGGTGGCCAGCACCAGCGGCAGCACGTAGTAGATGCCGCGGTTCAGCAGCAGCGCACCCAGCATCACGTCGGTCGGCACGGTGCCGCCGCTGGCCAGCAGCATCACCGCCTCGAACACGCCGACGCCGCCCGGCACGTGGCTGACGATGCCGGCGGTGACGGCGATCGCGTAGAACGCGATGAAGATCGGCAGCGCGATGTGCTGGCCGGGCAGCAGGAACCACAGCGCCGCGGCCGAGGCGCACAGCTCCAGCGCCGAGATCACCAGCTGGCGCAGCGCGAGCTCGGGCGTCGGCAGGCGCATGCCCCAGCGGCCGATGCGCAGCCCGCGGCGCTTCGTGCACAGCCAGATGAAGCCGGCCAGCCCGACCAGCAAGGCCGCCGACAGCAGGCGCAGCAGCAGCGGCGAGATGTGCAGCAGGCCGCCGACCTCGTCGGCGCCCCACAGCAGGCCGAGCGCGCCGAACGCCGCCATGCCGAGTCCGAAGGCCGCCGCGTTGAACGCGATCACGCGGCCGATCTGCGACGGCTCCAGCCCGGCCGCGGTGTACAGCCGCATGCGCACAGCGCCGCCCGACAGCGGCCCGAGCCCGATGGTGTTCGACAGCGCGTAGGCGACGAACGAGGTCAGCAGCACGGTGGCCCGCGCGACCCGCGCACCGGCGTACTGCAGCGACGAGCTGTCGTAGCCGGCGAGCGCGAGGTAGCTGAGCACGGTGGCGATCAGCGCGAGGCCGATGCTCGATGCCGGCGTGCCGGCCACCGCGGCCATCACCGCGCTGTAGTGCACCTGCACCAGCAGCTGGCGCAGCGCGAGGCCGACTGCCAGCGCCAGGCCGAACGCGACCGTGCCGAGCAACCAGGGCCGCCAGCGCGGCCACCGGTCGCCCCAGCGTGCCAGCGCAGATTTGGGAAGGGTGAGGGAGTCCAGGGAGGACGCGGACACGGTTCGGTTCGAGGAGCGGCAGAGGAGAGGCCGCTATTGGATCGCGTTTCCGGCCGGACTCCAAACGCGCGCTTTTTTTGGCGAGGGCCGTCAGCACAAACCATTACCACTTTCACCGTCGATTGGTACTGAAATGGTATTACTCCGGCATACAGTTCCGGCACCGACAGCAGTAGCGCCGGAACGCCCCACCCCGACCCGCCCTTCGGAGAGTCCTCCATGCCTGCCACCATCCCCTTCCCCCGCCTGCATCCGGATCGGCTGCGCCTGCTTGCCGCCTTTGCCGCGGTCGTGACGGTCACGTCGACCCAGGCGGCCAGCTATCCCGCCTGGAAGGCCGACACCTTCTACGCCGCCGGCTCGCTGGTGACCTACAACGGCCGCAACTACCGCGCCACGGTGGCGCAGACCGACTACGCGAGCACCGGCTGGAATCCGACCACCGCGAGCCTGTGGACCGACATCGGTGCCGCGGACGGTCCCGCGCCTTCCCCTGCACCGGCCCCCGCGCCGACGCCCGCCCCGGCGCCCTCGCCCGCGCCGACGCCGGCGCCAGCACCCGCCCCCACGCCGGCACCGGCCCCCGCGCCGGCGCCCGCCCCCGGCTGCCAGCCCGCGTGGCTCGCCGCGACCGCGTACAACGGCGGCCAGCAGGCCAGCGTCGGCACGGTCAACTACAAGGCCAACTGGTGGACCCAGGGCCAGAACCCGGCCACGAACAACGGCCCGACCGGCAGCGGCCAACCGTGGACCAAGGTGAACGACTGCGGGGCCCCGGCCCCGGCGCCCGCGCCGGCCCCCGCACCCTCGCCCGCTCCGGCACCGGCACCGGCACCGGCCCCCGCGCCGGCGCCTGCACCCGCCCCTGCGCCGGCGCCCCGCGCCTACATCGGCTACTCCGGCACCTGGAACACCAGCCTCTACGACCTGACGCCGGCCAACATCCCGAACTACTTCACCCACGTGAACCTGGCCTTCGCGAAGCCCAACACGCAGTACGTGAAGGGCAGCTACGCGTTCGACCAGTCGATGGCCGGCTTCGAGTTCGTCGAAGGCGCGTCCGGCAACAACGGGCAGCGCTTCTTCAGCGCACAGCAGGCACAGGACCTGCGCAACAACATCGCGGCACTGAAGGCGCGCGGCACGCAGGTCTGGCTGTCGTTCGGCGGCTGGGCCTACAGCCAGGGCAGCGAATGGGCCAACTACAACGCGAAGGGCGTGGTCGACCTCGCGCTCGACCTGGGCGCCTCCGGCGTCGACCTGGACTGGGAAGTCAACGGCGCGTCGTGCAACAAGCTCGATGCCGCCAACTTCAGCTGCAACACCGATGCGCAGATCGTCGGCATCATCGACGCGACCTACGGCGAGATCCAGTCGCGCGGCGCGAAGCTCGGCATCTCGGTGGCCGGCTGGTCGACCGGCGCGTACTACGTGAAGGGCTCGCCGTTCGAGGAAGGCAAGGTGCAGTGGGGCTCGCCGTTCGGCGGCGTGATGTACACCGCCGTCAAGACGCGCGGCAGCAAGCTCAGCCACGTCAACCTGATGGCCTACGACGGCGGCGACTACTACGACCCGCGCGAAGGCTACGAGTCGTACCGCGCGATCTACAACGGCCCGATCCACATGGGCATGGAGATCGCCCCCGAAGGCGCCGGCGGCGCGGTGCTGAAGATCCCCGCGAACGGCGTGCAGTACGACTCCGAGATGCTGAACGGCAGCAACAACATGGCGACGGCCTACTACAACGTCGAGACGCTGGTGAACTACGTGAAGAACAAGGGCCGCCCGAACGACGGCTTCATGCTCTGGCAGATCTGGAAGCAGCGCGTGCACATGCCGGCCCCGGCCGGCGCGGCCACCGAGAACACGGCCGGCCAGTACGTCTGCCGCAACCTGCCGCTGAAGGGAGATTGCAACCAGGCGATCCCGAGCCTGCCGAAGCAGTGAGGCGTGGAGGTCAGGCCGGGCTGGACCTCAGCCCGTAGGCCTTGTCGCCGACGAAGAGGTACTCGACGCGCATCACCGCATCGCCCTGCTCGCCGCTGCTGGCGTAGCCGATGGCCGAGACCCGCGCCCCCACGCGGATCTCGGCCACCTTCCAGGCGTCGAGACGGGTCAGCGGCGCCAGCTCCAGCTCCCAGCGCCGGTCGCTGCGCCGCGGCAGCGTGGCCCGGGCCAGCAGGCCGGGGCCGTCGACCGCGGCGGTCTGCGCCGGCAGTGGGCGCCTGGCCAGGTCGGATGGCAGCTTCAGGCCGGCCGGCAGCTCGATCATCAGTTCGGCATGCGGGTTCTGCCACTTGCTGCCGACCACCGTGCCTTCGAGGTACAGCGGGCGTTCCTGGTCGAAGCCGCTCCACCCGTGGTGGGCCGATGCGGGGCGCACAGTCCACGGTGCGATGGCGGCGAGAACGGCGAACCGGCGGCGACTCAACGGCATGGCGCGACTCCTGTAAGGCGGGGGACGGTCGATCCCTCAATAGGCGATCCAGCGACCGCAGATCACCACGGCGATCCAGAGCCCAGTGGACACCAGCATCTGTCGCCTTGCCGTCGTGTCGAGTTTGCGCAGCGACCCGCGGCGGTGGAACCAGGCCGCGTTGAGGCCGGCGACCGCCAGCAGGCCCATCTTGACCACGAAAGCGCGGTTCGCGAGCAACTCGGCCGGCTGGGTCGCGAACATCAGCAGGCCGCTCGTCGCCGCAAGCGAGAAGCCGATCAGCGCGAGCGTCAGCGACAGCCGCGCGAGCGCCGGCATCGGCAACGCGGCAGCCCCGCCGAACACGCGCACTTCGAGCGCGACCAGGTTGCCGAGCAGCAGCGCGATGCCGACGATGTGCGTCGCTTCGAGTGCGGGATACGCCCAGGGGATCGTGGTCAGCGGGGTAAGCATCGGCGGTACGCGGCTGCGGCAACGCGGATGATGCCCGCGAAACCCGTCCGGCTCGCAACGCCGCCGCTAGAATCGCCAGCGATCCCGACGTGTCCTGTGTCGGGACGCCCTCCGACACCCCCACCGAACGGTGCGGCCTATACGTCAGCGAACCCCTTCTTTCGCCCTGTCGAATCGCGAATCGCGTTGAACTGCCAAGCCGGTTCACGCGCGCGATCGGCTTCCTGACGTCGTTGCCCTGGGATTCTGCGTGTTGCCTCGCCTGGACAGGCGCAGCCGCGACCGCACCAGGGCTTGCTGCTGCCCCTTTTCGTTGGATCCATTCATGAATTCCCCCTCCTCCCGCCTGCATGACGTCGTCATCGCCGGTGCCGGCCCGGTCGGCCTCTTCCTCGCGTGCGAACTCGCGCTCGCGAAACTCGACGTGCTGGTGCTCGAACGCGCCGAACACCCCGATACGCCGCTGAAGCAGCCGCCGCTCGGCACCCGCGGCCTGTCCGTCGCCACGGCCGAGGCGCTGTACCGCCGCGGCCTGCTGGACGAGCTCGTCCCGGCAGTCCCGGGCGCCTCTCGCAAGGCCCAGGCCGGCCACTTCGCAGGCATCGCGATCGACCCCGCGAAGATCGATCCGGCCGGCTGGAGATACCGCCTGCCGAATCCGGCGTCGGCCAACTTCGCAGCCGACATGCGGTCGGTGGAGTCAGTGCTGAGCGCACGGGCCGTCGCGCTGGGCGTCGACCTCCGGCGGGGGCACGCGGTCACCGGCCTCGACGACCACGGCGACGCGGTCACCGTCCATGCGGGCGGGCACGCGTTCCATGCGACGTGGCTGGTCGGTTGCGACGGCGGCCGCAGCGCGGTGCGCCAGCTGGCCGGCTTCGAGTTCCCGGGCACCGAGCCGGAGTTCACCGCGTACTCCGCCCTGGTGGAGATGGCCGACCCGCAGACGCTGCCGCCGGGTCGCCATGCGACACCCGCCGGCTTCTACATGAACGAGCCCGGCCGCATCGCCATCGCCGACTTCGACGGCGGCGCCTTCGACCGCTCGCAGGCGATCACGCCGGCGCACCTGCAATCGGTGCTTCGACGCGTGTCGGGCACCGGCGTGACGCTGTCGGCGGTCCACCTCGCCACCAGCTTCACCGACCGTGCGCGGCTCGCGACGACCTACCGCCGGGGCCGCGTGCTCCTCGCCGGAGACGCCGCGCACATCCATTCCGCGCTCGGTGGCCAGGGCCTGAACGCCGGCCTGGGCGACGCGATGAACCTCGGCTGGAAGCTGGCCGCCACCGTGCGCGGCGGCGCGCCCGCCGGCCTGCTCGACACCTACCACGCCGAGCGGCATCCGGTCGGCGAATGGCTGCTGGACTGGACCCGCGCGCAGGCCGCCGTCATGCGGCCCGATGCGCATGGGCGGGCGCTGGAGCGCATCGTCCGCGGCCTGGTCGACACGCCCGATGGCGCCACCTGGTTCGCCGAGCAGCTCTGGGGCGTCTCGCTGCGCTACGACCTCGGCGGCGGCCACCCGCTGGCCGGCTGCAGCGCGCCGGACTTCGAGTTCCACGATGGCAGCCGGCTGGCGTTCCACCTCCGCGCGGGGGCCGGCGTGCTGGTCGATCTCGACGCGTCGCCGCCGCTGCGGCACGCCGTCGCCCCGTGGGGCGAACGGATCGTCCACGTCGCCTGCGGTGCGACGAACGAACTCGGCCTGTCGGCGCTGCTGGTGCGCCCGGACGGCGTCGTCGCATGGGCATCCGACACCGCACCGACGGCGGAAGAGATCGCGCGCGCCGCGACGCGATGGTTCTGAAAGTCAGTACAGTGCGACGGCGTCCTTCTTGAATGTGCTTGCCTGGCTTCGCCGAAACTCAACACTGATTGGAAACGCCGCATGCCAACCATCCTCATCGTCGACGATTCGGCGTCCATGCGTCAGATGGTGTCGTTCACGCTGAAGAGCGCCGGCTACACCGTCGTGGAAGCCGTGGACGGCCAGGACGCCTATGAGAAGACGGCCTCGACCGACTTCGACCTGGTGCTGACGGACCAGAACATGCCCCGCCTGGACGGCATCGGCCTGACCCGCAAACTTCGGGACAACCCGAAGTTCAAGGCCACGCCGATCCTGATCCTGACCACCGAATCCGGCGACAACATGAAGCAGGCCGGCCGCGCCGCCGGGGCCTCCGGCTGGCTGGTCAAGCCCTTCGATCCCGCCAAGCTGGTCGAAGTGATCAAGAAGGTCCTGCGCTAGCGCTGGCGCTGGCGGTCGCCGCGCGGGGCGCTTCGTGGACTTGTGCACGCAAGCCGCGTCACGGGCCGCGCTCGCTTCAAGCCGGCCCCGTTCAGGTCGATAACTCCCGCAGCATCCACGAGAGATGCACGTGAATCGCCCCCGACGGAGACCACCATGTCATCAGTTGCCGACAGTCCTCAGCAAGGCGCCCTGCCTGCGGCGCCCGCGTCGAGCAGCGGCAGCCCCCTGTCCCACCGCACCTACCGCGACCTGCTCGAACAGGCGCAGGTCGGCGTCTTCGTGATCCAGCAAGGCTGCTTCAGGTACGTCAACCCGAAGGTGGTCGAACTGCTCGGCTACACCGAAGCGCAGCTGCTGGGCATGTCCGCCACCGCGGTCGTGCACCCGCAGGACATGCCCCGGGTGGCCGAACACATCCGCCAGCGCATGGCCGGCGTCGCCGGCGTGGCCTACGACATCCGTTGCGTGCGGGCCGACCAGAGCCTCTTCGTCGGTCGCGTGTTCGGCCGGGCCATCGTGTTCGAAGGCGAACCCGCCGACCTGGTCACGCTGAGCGACGTCAGCGAGATCCAGTTCGCGCGCGAACTGGCCGAGTGGCGGGCCCGCATGCTGGCGCAGACCGAGCTGCTGTGCCGCAGCGGCTCGGTCGAGATCGACCTCAGCGCCCGCCGCGCGACGCTGTCGTCGGGCGCCTACGCGCTGCTTGGCGAAACCCACGAACCGGGGACCTTGTCGATCCTGGCCGCACTGCGCTGGATCCCGCGCGACGAGCGCCGCTTCCTGCTGTCGATCTGGCGCGGCGCCGCGCGCGGCGATCCGTTCGAATTCCAGCACCGCATCCTGCGCGCCGACGGCAGCCGGCTGGTGGTGCTGCACCGCGGCGTGGTCGACGTCGGCGCCGACGGCGTGTCGCTGCGCGGCGTCGTGATCCTGCAGGACATCACCGCCCAGCGCGAGGCCGAAGGACGCATCCAGGAGCTCGCCAACTACGACGAACTGACCGGCCTGCCGAACCGCGTGCTGCTGCTGGACCGCGTGGATGCCGCGGCCCATGCCGCGCAATGGGACGAAGGCCGCTTCGCGCTGCTGTCGCTCAGCATCGCCCAGGTCGACCAGGTCGAAGAGACGATGGGCTTCGGTGCCGGCGACACGCTCGCGATGGCCATCGCGGCGCGCCTGTCCGGGCTGTGCCGCTCCGAAGAAACGCTGGCCCACCTGGGCGGCGGCGAATTCGCGGTGCTGCTCGACCCGGCCCTCGGCGACGGCGAAGACACCGTCTCGCAACGCGCCCGCGCCATCCTCGACGGCCTGCGGCTGCCCGAGAACGTCGGGCAGACCGAGGTCTACCTCAGCTGCTCGATCGGCATCGCGACCTACCCGGCCGATGCCGACGGCGCGCAGCGCCTGCTGGAATGCGCGCAGACCGCGCGCCTGCACACCGACAACGGCGCCAGCCGCATCGCCTTCTTCACGCCGCAGGCGAACGTGCATGCGGTGCGCCGCATGACGCTGGAATCGGCGCTGCGCCGCGCGATCGGCAAGCACGAGCTGACGCTGCACTACCAGCCGCAGGTCGACCTCCTCGACGGCCGGCTGCTCGGCGTCGAAGCGCTGGTGCGCTGGCATTGCGCCGAGCTCGGCGACGTGGAGCCGACCGAGTTCATCCCGGTGGCCGAGCAGACCGGGCTCATCATCCCGATCGGCGAATGGGTGCTGCGCAGCGCCTGCACGCAGGCCGCATCGTGGGCCCGCGCGGGGCTGCCCAACGTGCGCGTGCACGTCAACCTGTCGCCGCTGCAGTTGCAGCAGCCGGACATCGCGCGCCGCCTGCACGGCATCCTGCTGGAGACCGGCGCCAACCCGGCCCACCTGGGGGTCGAGGTGACCGAGAGCATGCTGACGGTGGACGGGGAGCATGCGGCCCGCACGCTGCGCGAGCTGAAGGCCATCGGCGTGGAGATCTCGCTCGACGACTTCGGCACCGGCTACTCCAACCTTGGGGTGCTGCGCACCTTGCCGATCGACGTCGTGAAGATCGACCGCTCGTTCGTGCACGACGTGACCTCCGCGCCCGAAGACGTCTCGATCACCCGCGCCGTGCTGAACATGGCCCACAGCCTGCAGATGAAGGTGCTGGCCGAAGGGGTCGAGACCGAGGGCCAGCTGAACCTGCTGATCGCCAACGGCTGCGACATGATCCAGGGCTTCTTCTTCAGCGCGCCGGTCCCCGCCGCCGACATCGAGCAGATGCTGCGCGAGAACCGCCGCCTGCCCGAGCGCTTCCTGACGCGCGACCGGCGCAAGCGCACGCTGCTGCTGGTGGACGACGAGGAGAACATCGTGTCCTCGCTGCGCCGCCTGTTCCGGCGCGACGGCTACCACATCGTCACCGCCCACAGCGGCGCCGAAGGCCTGCAGCGCCTGGCCGAGGTGAACGTCGACGTCATCGTGTCGGACCAGCGCATGCCCGGCATGACCGGCGTCGAGTTCCTGCGCCGCGCCAAGGAGCTCTACCCCGACACGGTGCGCATGGTGCTGTCCGGCTACACCGAACTGCAGTCGATCACCGATGCCGTCAACGAAGGCGCCATCTACAAGTTCCTGACCAAGCCGTGGGACGACGAACGCCTGCGCGCCCACGTCGCCGAGGCCTTCCGCCAGAAGGACCTGGCCGACGAGAACCGGCGGCTCGCCCGCGAGGTGCACAGCGCGAACCACGAGCTGGCGCTGGTCAACGAGCGCCTCGAGGGCCTGCTGGCGCGCCAGCGGGAGCAGACCAGCCTCGAAGAGTCGCGTGCCGCGAACGCCCGCGGCGTGCTCGAGAACGTGCCGACGCCGATCGTCGGCGTCGATGTGGACGGGATGATCGCCTTCGTCAACCGCGACGCGCAGATGCTGCTGTCCGATGCCGGCGCGCTGATCGGCTGCGACGCCGACGAGGTGCTGCCGGCCGGGCTCTGCGAGGTGCTGACGCTGGACGACGGCGCGCACCACCGCGTCGAACTGCGCGGCCGCTGGCACCGCGCGGTGTGCCGCGCGATGGACGACGCCACCTCGCGCGGAAAGCTGCTCGTCATCACACCCGAATTCGAGACGGAGGTTTCCTGACATGACCGAGCTCACCTGCCCTGCCGCGCCGGCCGCCGAACCGCCGCCCGCGTCGTCGACGACGCGCACCGGCGCCGAGGTGCGCGAGCGCCTGAACTACCTGTTTCGCGCGTCGCTGCAGGACGGCCGCCTGCACCCGCTCTTCCACCTGATCCAGCAGTACCGCCTCGGAGACCAGCCGTGACGCACGCCACCCTCCACCCCGATGCGGTGCATGCCAAGGTGCGCACGCTGCCCGCGCTGCCGCAGGCGGTCATCGAGCTGCGTTCCGCACTGAAGCGCGAGGACGTCGCCGTCGACGAGCTCGCCGCCACCATCTCCCACGACCAGGCGTTGACGGCCAAGACGCTGCGCCTGGCCAACTCGTCGTTCTACGGCGTCGCCGGCCGCGTGTCGTCGATCCGGGGCGCGATCAACATCCTCGGGCTGCGCACCGTGGCCACGGTGGCGACGACGGCGGTGGTGATCTCCAGCTTCGACCGCACCGCCTGCACCGGTTTCGACTTCGACGGGTTCTGGCGCCATGCGCTGGCCACCGCGTTCTGCGCGCAGGAGCTGGCGGCGGTCACCCACATGGATGGCGAGGCGGCCTTTTCCGCCGGCCTGCTGCACGACATCGGGCGGCTGGCCCTGGCCACCTACTTCCCGCTCGAACTGGGCCAGACGCTCGCGTGGGCCGCCGAGCACGACGTGCATGCGATCGAGGCCGAGCGGCTGATGCTGAACACCGACCATGCCGCCGTCGGCGGCCTGATCGCCGAGCACTGGAACTTCGCGCCGGCCATCGCCGAGGCGATCCGCTGCCACCACGAGCTGCCCGCGCACACCACCGCGACGCTGGCCGACCTGGCCCACGTGGCCGACAACATGACCCACGCGCTGGACCTGTCGGGGCTCGACGAGGACATGGTGCCGCCGCTGTCGCTCGCGGCCTGGGAGCGCCTCGCGCTGTCGCCGCAGCAGGTGCAGCGAATCTTCGAACGAACCGAACGGCAGGCGCAGGGCGTGCGCGACTCGCTGACCGTCTAGGAGACCCCATGGACCTGTCCACTTCCCGCTCCGACGTGCCGGCCGGCGACGCCGCGACCACCCAGCTCACGCCGGTGCAGATCGAAGCCCTGCTGCGCGCAAACGAGGAGCTGACCGAGCTCAACCGCAAGCTCTCCGAAGCCCAGGACAAGCTGGTGCAGTCGGAGAAGCTCGCGTCGATCGGCCAGCTGGCGGCCGGCGTCGCGCACGAGATCAACAACCCGATCGGCTTCATCTTCTCGAACTTCGGCACGCTGGAAAAGTACCTGGCGCAGCTGTTCGGCATGCTCGCCGCGTACGAAGCCGCCGAGCCCGGGCTTGCCGGCACCCCGGCCGCGGCGCAGCTGCTGCGCATGCGCGAGGAGATCGAGCTCGACTACTTGAAGGACGACATCCCGGCGCTGATGACCGAGTCGAAGGACGGCATCCAGCGCGTGCGCAAGATCGTGCAGGACCTGAAGGACTTCTCGCGCGTCGATGCGCGCCAGGAGTGGGAATGGGTCAGCCTGCACACCGGCATCGATTCGACGCTGAACATCGTCAACAACGAGATCAAGTACAAGGCCGACGTCGTCAAGCGGTACGGCGAGCTGCCCGACGTCGAGTGCCTGCCGTCGGAGTTGAACCAGGTGTTCATGAACCTGCTGGTCAACGCCGCCCATGCGATCAGCGCCGAGCGCGGGACGATCACGATCAGCACCGGCACCGCGGGCGACATGGCCTGGGTCGAGGTCGCCGACAACGGCTCGGGCATCGCGCCCGAGAACCTGAAGCGCATCTTCGACCCGTTCTTCACGACCAAGCCGGTCGGCAAGGGCACCGGCCTCGGGCTGTCGCTGTCGTACGGCATCGTCAAGAAGCACGGTGGCCGCATCGAGGTGAACAGCGAGCCGGGCCGCGGCACCGCGTTCCGGGTCAGCGTGCCGGTGAAGCGCAGCGACGCGCCGGCGGCCTGAGGCGAGACCCATGCAGGAAGCCGTCTTGTCCGCAACCCCGCCCGCACCGTCGGCGCAGCCCGCGCCCGAGCCGGCGGTGGTGTCGCCGTGGACGATCCTGTGCGTCGACGACGAGCCGAACATCCTGTCGTCGCTGCGCCGGGCGCTGCGCAATCCGCGCTACCGGGTGCTGACCGCGCCCGGCGGCGAGGAGGCGCTGGCCCTGATGGAAGCGGCCCCGGTCGACCTGGTGATCTCGGACATGCGCATGCCCGGCATGGACGGCGCCCGGCTGCTCGGGCAGATCCGACGCCGCTGGCCGCGCACCATGCGCATCCTGCTGACCGGCTATGCCGACGTCGACTCGACCGTCGCCGCCATCAACGAAGGCCAGATCTACCGCTACGTCAACAAGCCCTGGGACGACGGCGAGCTGCAGGTCACGGTGGCGCAGGCGCTGGAGCGGCTCGACCTCGAACGCGAGAAGGAGCGGCTGGAGGCGCTGACGCGCGCGCAGAACGAGGAGCTGCGCCGCTTCAATGCCGAGCTCGAGCGACGGGTCGAGGCACGCACCGCCGAGGTCACGCAGGCCAACGACAAGCTCAAGCGCAACTACATGACCTCGATCAAGGTGTTCGCCAACCTGATCGAGCTGCGCGGCACCCAGCTGGTCGGCCACGGCCGGCGCATGGCCGAGATGGCGCGCGTGCTGTCGAAGGCGATGGGCTGCAACGGCGAAGACACCCAGGCGGTGTTCGTCGCGGCCCTGCTGCACGACATCGGGCTGATCGGGTTGTCCGACGAGATGCTGGCCAAGCCGGTCCCGAAGTTCAGCGCCGAAGAGCTGGGGCTGTACCGCAAGCACCCGATCCTCGGCGAGCAGTCGCTGATGGCGCTGGACGACATGCAGCCGGTCGCCGCGCTGATCCGGGCCCACCACGAGCACTTCGACGGCAAAGGCTTCCCCGACGGGCGTGCCGGCGCCGACATCCCGCTGGGCGCGCGCATCCTCGCGATCGTCGACGCCTACGACGACCTGCTCAACGGGCACATGGGTGCTGCCGGCCTGAAGACGGCGCAAGTGCGCACGCTGCTGATGCACGGCCGCGGCTCGCAATTCGACCCCGAGGTGCTGGACGTCTTCCTGCACATCAACCAGCCCAGCGCCCCGACGCCGCCAGCACCGATCTCGATGACCACCGAGCACCTGCAACCGGGCATGGTGCTGGCCGCGGACCTGATCTCGCGCGAGGGCGCGGTGCTGCTCGCGACCGACCACGTGCTGACCGCCGACACCATCCGCCGCATCCGCCAGTACGAACAACGCGAAGGCCTGCGCATCGAACTGCGCGTGCGACCCATGAGGAAAACCTGATGAAAGCCTCCATCCTGCTGGTCGATGACGAAGAGTCCGTGCTGGCCGCGCTGCAGCGCGTGCTGCGGCTGCCGCTGCGCGACCGGGCACGCATCGAGCTGTTCACCGACACGCGCCTGGCGCTGGCCCGCGTCAAGGAGCGTGCGTTCGACGTGGTGGTGTCCGACTTCCGGATGCCGCACCAGGACGGCATCTCGTTCCTCGGCGCCGTGCGGGCGGTGCAGCCGCGCGCCGTGCCGTTGATCGTCAGCGCGTCGGCCGACGTCTCGACGCTGGTGCGGGCCGTCAACGATGCCCAGGTGTTCCGCTACCTGCTGAAGCCGTGGGACGACCAGGAACTGCTGACCAGCATCGATGCCGCGCTGCGCCGCGCCGGCGAGCTGCGCGAAGAACACCTGCTGGCGGAGGCGACGCGCCTGCGCCAGGGCAGCCTGACGGCCGCGGAGGCCGAGCGGCGGCGCCTCGAGGCGATCGAACCGGGCATCACCCAGGTCGAATGGGGCCCGCACGGCGAGGTGCTGATGCCGCCGCTGGAGTGACACCGCCTCAGGACTGCGACGGCCCCTTGCGCTCGCGCGCGCCGAACTTCGGCACCAGCATGCCGACCTGCTTGCGGTACATCAGGTAGCGCTGGCCGAATTGCGCGACCAGGTCGCGCTCTTCGAACCAGATGCCGACCAGGATGTAGCCGGTGCTGCCGGCGGCGAACAGCAAGTGGCCCGCCGACATCTGCGGCGTCGCCCAGAACGCGAGGATGAAGCCGAGGTAGATCGGGTGCCGCACGTGGCGGTAGAACAGCGGCGTGTGGAACACCGGCGCCGGCAGCGCCTGGCCGCGCAGGTTCGCCCACACCTGCCGCAACCCGAACAGCTCGAAGTGGTTGATCAGGAAGGTGCTGATCAGCAGCACCGCCCAGCCCAGCCAGAACACGCCCTGCAGCAGGCCGCGGCCGACCGGATCGCCGACCGACCAGATCACCGGCTCGGCGATCGGCCGCCATTGCCACAGCAGCAGCGCCAGCACGGCCGTCGCCGCCAGCACGAAGCTGCTGCGCTCCATCGCTTCGGGAATCACCGTCGTCCACCAGCGCTTGAAGCCGCGCCGCGCCATCACGCTGTGCTGCACCGCGAACAGCCCGAGCAGCGCCAGGTCGACGAGCAGCGTCTCGGCGAGCGGCGCCGCGGCACCGCTGTCGATGGTCTTCGGCAGCAGCGGCAGGTTGCCGACGAAGCCGATGGCGTAGAGGAAGGTGGCGAGGAAAAAGACGTAGGCCACCAGGCCGTAGAGGGCTGCGAGGATTGCCATTTCAGTCTCCCATTGCAGAGGGGTGCGGCGGGTCAGCGGGCCCACTCGCGGTTGTCCAACACCTGCGCAATGCGCAGGGCCGCCCGCGCGGCACCGTCGGTCTCCACCGGCCGGTAGCGCACGGGTTCGTGCATCGCGGCCAGCGCGCGCGCGGCCAGCCGATCGGGGTCGAGCGTCGCCGCGTAGTCCATCGAGCGGTCGGCGGCGTAGTTGGCCAGGCGCTGGCGAACGTGCACGCATTGCTCGAAGTGGCGCTGCAGCGGAAAGCTCAGGAAAGGCCGGCGCGTGGCCACCAGCTCCATCGTCGTCGACAGCCCGCCTTGCACCAGCGCGAGGTCGCAGCAGGCCAGGTGCTCGTACAGGTTGTGCACATAGGGCCGCACGTCGAGCCCCGGTTGCGGCTCGAACGCAGCGGTCGACAGGCGCGGGCCGGTGACCAGGACCAGCCGCAGCTCGGGCAGCTCGCGCTTCATGCGCGGAAAGGCCGCCGCGATGCGCTGCAGCAAGTGCTCGCCGGTGGCGGTGCCGCCCACCGCGGCGATCGCGATCTTCTCGTCGCTGCGGTAGCCGTGCTGCGCGCGCAGGCGCTCGGTGTCGGCCAGCGTGCGCGGATCGAAGGGCAGGCAGTAGCCGCAGTAGCAGAAGTTGCGATCGGTCCATTCGCGGATGACCGGCAGGCCGGGGCCGAAGGTCCGTTCGCTGACGTCGTCGCGGTTGCCGACGAAGATCGCGGCGTCGCGCAGGTAGGGGTAGCGCGCGACGTGCTCGATGTCGTCGGCATTGCGGTCGGCGCACAGCGCGGCCTCGCGTTCGTTGCCCGGCTCCATCGGCAGGCAGCCGACGAAGTCGGTCAGGAAGACATAGGGCTGGCGCTTCAGCTCCGGGTTCTCGTGGTAGTGGTAGTCGACATCCCAGGCCTCGTCGCCGATCACGATGTCGTAGTGCTCGGCCTCCATCAGGTCGACGAAGGTCATGAAGTTGTGGCTCATGATCTCGTCCATCGTGCGCAGCGCGAAGAAGGCCGACAGGTCGTGTTCGCCGGCCACCTGCTCGAAGTGGCGGCTCTCGTTGGCCAGCCGCTGCGTGATCGGGTGAAGGCGCTCGCCTTCGCGCTGCAGGTAGCGGGCGGCCGGGTCGACGGTGAACCAGTCGATCGCCAGGTCGGGTTGCAGCTTGCGCAGCTCGCGCGCGATCGCCAGGTCGCGCTGCACATGGCCGAGGCCGATGGCGCTGGTGATGAACAACGCGCGGCGCGGGCGCGCCATCGCGCGCACCCAGGTGCGCTGGCGCGCCGGCCCGGCGACGAACTCGCGCAGCGTGCGGTTGAAGAGCGCCGCGTCGCGCACCGCGGTGACGTGCCCGCCGCCGGCCACCGTCAGCAGCTTCGCGCCCGGCACCAGCGCGTGGATCTCCTGGCCCTTGGCATGCGGAACGCGCCGGTCGTCGTCGCCATGGAACACCAGCGTCGGGCACGTGACGCGGCGCGCCAGCTCGCGCACGTCGTTGCCGACCCAGGCGTTGCGGCACGCACCGAGCCACTCGGCACTGGTGGCCCAGCCGAAGCGCACACCGTCTTCGTACGGCTTCGTCGAATGCGGCTCGCTGAAGATGGTGGCCATGAACCAGTCGAGGTAGCCGGGCCAGTCGCCGCGCAGCAGCTCGCCTTCCATCTTCAGCCGCTCGGCGAGCTTCTCGTCGCTGGGCAGCGAATCGGCAAAACCGCCGGCGGTGACGACGTGCGTCACGCGCTGCGGCTGTTCGGCGGCCAGCCGCAGCACCGTCATCGCCGCGGCCGAGATGCCGACCAGCGCGCTGCGCTCGACGCCGACGGCATCGAGCACCGCCACGAAATCGTCGTAGAAGTGATCGAAGCTGTAGGCCGCCGGGTCGGTCGGCCGGTCGGAGCGGCCGTTGCCGCGGCCGTCGGTGGTGACCACGCGGAAGTGCCGCGACAGGTAGGGCACGGTGCCCTTCAGCATCTGGCTGTGCACCACCTGGAACGACGGCGCAAAGGCGATCCACGGACCGGCGTCGCCCCACACCGCGTACCAGATCTTCACGCCGTCGCGGTCGACGAAGCCCTGCTGCGCCGGCTGCACCGTTTCGTACGGCGAAGCCTCGGCGCCCGGCACCGCTCCCGGCGCTGGCAACGGGCCGGCGATGCGCTCGAAGCGCTCGGGCAGCGGACGCGTCGGCGCGGTCATGCGCGCCTCCGCGGGCGGCGTGCGGTCACGCTTCGTTCGGCGAGCTTGTCGTCCAGCGATTGCAGCAGCCACTGCACGGCCTCCAGCGCCGCGTGGTGCGCCAGCGATTCTTCCTTCACGCCGAGCAGGTCGGCGAACTCCATGCCCAGCCAGAACTCCGAGATCCAGCAGGCCACCACCTCGGCGGTGAACGGCGGCGGCAGCTTCGCGCCGGTGGCTTCGTACGCCACCAGTGCCTCGCGCACGCCGCCGAGCACCAGCTGTTTCCACGCCAGCAGCCGCGGCACGAACTTCTCGCGCAACCCGGCGTTGGACAGGCTGGCCGCCCACAGCTCGGCCTGCAGGCGCACGAAGCCCGAGGCCAGGTCGTCCTGGTAGAAGCGCCGCGCGCTGGCCCACTTCTGCGCGAACCCCTCGCTGCCCTGGTACATCGTCGCCTGGCGCGACAGCAGCCGCTGGTTCACCGCGTCGAGCACCTCGATCACCAGCTGGTCCTTGCTGCGGAAGTGGTAGTTGATCAGCGCGTGGTTGACGCCGGCGTCCTTCGCGATCTCGCGCACGCTGAGCGCCGCATAGCCCTCGGCCACCAGGCGCCGGAAGGTCGCGTCCAGGATGCGGTCGCGGGTCTGGCTCGCGTCGCCGTCATGCAGGCTCACGTCGGCCGGCGAGGGCCTGCGAACGGCCGGAGTCGAGGGCATGGTCCACCAAGTGGTTTAAACAGTCGTTCAACTCTAGGCGGGACATCGCCGATGTCAAGCGCCCGTCAGGCGTCAAACAGGGGGGTGGAAAGGGACCGGCTCAAGCCTGCGCCGACATGTCGCAGCGGACCTCGAAGCCCGGCGACAGCCGATGGGCCGTCAGCCGCCAGCCGTGCGCGGTGGCAATCTCGGTGCAGATGGCCAGGCCCAGGCCCGCGCCCTGTTCGCGCCGCTGCGGCCCGCGCCAGAAGCGCTCGAAGATGCGCGGCAGGTCCTGCTCGGCCACGCCCTGGCCCTGGTCGGAGATCGCGAAGCCGGTGGGCGAGACCCGCAGTTTCACGACGCCGTCCGGCGGGCTGTGCTGGATCGCGTTCTCCAGCAGGTTCTTCAGCAGCGTGAACAGCGCGCCCCGGTCGGCTTGCCAGTGCGGCAGCGCCTGGCCCAGCTGCAGCCCGAGCGTCACGCCGTGCCGGGCGGCGACCCGCTCCATGAAGTCGAACACCTCGCGGATCGACGGCTTCGGGTCGACGGTGTCGACGCGGTAGTTGTGCGGTTCGCTGGCCTCGGCCAGCAGCAGCAACTGCTGGACCTGGCGGGCGACGCGGTCGACGTCGTCGAGCACGCGGTCGCGCCAGCGGCCTTCGTCGGCCAGCTCGACCTGCGCGCGGATCAGCGCCAGCGGCGTCTTCAGCTCATGCGCCGCGTTCGACAGGAACGCCTGCTGCGTCGTGAATCCGCTCTGCAAGCGGTCCAGCGCCTGGTTGAACGCGTCGACCAGCGGCCGCAGCTCCCACGGTTGCTCGGCAACAGGCAGCCGGGCGCCCAGCGTCCGGGGCGCGATCCGGCGCGCTGCATCGGAAGCCTGCCGGACCGGATTCAACGCCTGCTTCAACGCCAGGTGGATGGTGGCCAGGAAGACCACCAGGAAGGTCGCGCACAGCGCCAGCGTGCCCTGCTTCAGCACATCGAAGCCGATCGATTCGCGCATGCGCAGGAACAGGCGATCGCTCACCGCGAACTGCAGGTACCACCGCCGGCCGTCGCGTTTGAACGGGATCGTCGCGGCATGCATCGCGACGCCTTGCCGATGGAACGTGAACGAGTTCCTGCGACCCGTGAACACCGTGTCGTCCGGTGCCAGCGTCTCGGCGCGCTCATCGTTGGCGAGGACCACCTTGCCGTCGGCGTCGGCGACGCGCAGCAGCACTTCGGTGCGCAGGCTCTCCAACAGCCAGGGCTCGACCTCTGCCGGGTCCAGGCGCACCGGGCGGCCTTGCGCATCGAACTGCAGGTGCTCGACCAGCTCAGCGGCGTTGTCCTCGATCTCGTCGCGCAGCGTCCACCGGGTGAACGGCTCCCACAGCAGCATTGCGGCGCCGCCCACCAGCACGGCGCTCGCCACCATGCTCGCCGCCAGCACCGCGAGGACGCGGTTGCGCAGGCTATTCGGCCATCGAAGCATCATGGAGGGCATATCCGAGGGTCCTGACATTGACGATCCGCAGCTCCGACTGGAGTGCGGCCAATTTCTTGCGCAGGCGGTGCAGCGCCACGTCGAGGGCATTCGGCGTGACCGCCTCGGCCATGCCCCAGGCGGCCGCCTCGAGTGCCGAGCGCCGCACCGTCCGCCCCTTGTGCTGAACCAGCGTCAGCACGATCTGCAGTTCCGCCGGCGCAAGCAGCACGGTCGAATCCCCGCGCAGCAGCAGGCTCTCCTCCACCACGACCTCCAGGTCGCCATGGGCGGCACGCAAGGGTCGAACCGCCGGCGGCCGGCGCATCAGCGCCCGCACGCGCGCGACCAGTTCTTCCATCGGGAACGGTTTGGTGAGGTAGTCGTCGGCGCCCGACTCCAGGCCGTCGACCCGGTCATGCAGCGCGTCGCGGGCGGTGAGCATCAGGCACGGCGTGCCCTGGCCGGCCGAACGCAGCCGCTTCACCAGCGTCAGGCCGTCTCCATCCGGCAACCCGCGGTCGATGACCATCGCCGCATAGCCGAACTGGCGGTGCGCGACCCAGGCCGCCTGGACCTCGTGGAACACGTCCGCCTGGATGCCGGCCTTCTGCAGCGCGTCCTGAATGAGTTCGGCGAGACGGTCGTTGTCTTCGACCAGGGCGATTCGGTTCATGCCTGCATGGTCGAAGCGTTGGACTTACCTGCTCCTTACCGCCGCGCCCCGTGCAGGCGGTTTGCCGGTGGACGACATGGCGTGGCCTTGCACCGCTCGTCGGCCTGCGATGATCCGTTCCGGGCGGTGCTGCGTAGAACCCGCATGGCCGCCCCTCCCTCCTTCCACCTCATGCCTGCGCGCACTGCGTCGTCGGGCAGCAGCCGAGCGCCTTCCTTGACCCTCGTTCCCAGCAATCCGGAGCAGGCCCGCGACGATGACTGGGGCTCGGTGCTGACCGACGTCGCGACCCGGCAGGATCGCGCTGCGTTTGCGCGGCTGTTCGCCCACTTCGCGCCCCGGGTGAAGCGCTACCTGATGCAATGCGGCAGCCCGGACGTGCTGGCCGAGGAATTGACCCAGGACGCCATGGCGGCGGTGTGGCGCAAGGCGACGCTGTTCGATCCCGGCCGGGCCGCGGCGTCGACCTGGATTTTCGCCATTGCGCGGAACCTGCGCGTGGATGCACTGCGCCGTCGGCAGGGCCTGGAGAGCCGCGCCGACGACGACGTAGGCGCCTTCGACTTCGACCAGCTGGAATCGGACCAACCATCGCCCGAGGACCACCTGGAGACCCAACGGCTGAATCAGCGACTGCACGGCGCGCTGGCCCGGTTGCCACCGGAGCAGCTGCAGGTGCTGCGGCTCTCCTACTTCGACGACGAGCCGCACGTTCGCATCGCCGCTGAACTGGGCATCCCGCTCGGCACGGCCAAGTCGCGGGTGCGTCTGGCGGTCGCGCAGTTGCGCCGCCTGCT
This sequence comes from Rhizobacter sp. SG703, assembly GCF_012275445.1. Lineage (GTDB taxonomy): Bacteria > Pseudomonadota > Gammaproteobacteria > Burkholderiales > Burkholderiaceae_C > Rhizobacter. The sequence goes on from NZ_JAAZQK010000016.1 coordinate 37,425, forward strand.
GGAACGATGACGATGGACATACGACACCACCCCGACGACGAGATGCTGCTGGCCCAGGCCACGGGACGCAACGACGTCGGCACGCGACTGGTGCTGGCGAGCCATCTCGAGCTGTGCGGCCATTGCCGCGAGCGGCTGCGCGTGCTGGAGGCCGTCGGCGGCGCGATGCTGGGCGAGCTCGATCCCGCCACGGTCGCCGAGGACGCGCTCGAACGCACATGGGCGCGCATCGCCCGGCAGGATGCCGCGACCCCGCGGCGCATCGATGCCAGCGCTCCTCCACCGCTTCCGCAGGGAGCGACCTGGCCGCGTGCGCTCGCGCATTGCCGCGCCACCCCGTGGCGCTGGATCGGCCCGGGATTGCGCTGGAGCCGCATCAGCGTGCCGCAGGCCAGCGAAGCCAATCTCTTTCTGCTGCGCGTCGCCCCCGGCAAATACCTGCCGCGGCACACCCACACCGGGCGCGAGCTGACGCAGATCCTGTGCGGTCGCTTCCACGACGGGCGCGCGTTGTTCGGCCCGGGCGATTTCGACGCCGCGGACGCCGAGATCCATCACCAGCCCGTCGTGCAGGAGGGCAGCGAATGCATCTGCCTCGCCTCGGTGGATGGCAAGCTGCAGTTTGACACCGTCATCGCGCGGTTCTTCGGGGGCCTGGTCGGCATGTGATGCGTGCGGCAGCCCACGACGCCGCGCCACTGACGAACATGCCCCACGCCAGATCGGCGAGCGTGACGGCCCAAGGCCAGTCGCGCAGGGTTGCCTGATTGGTCAGGTCGTAGGTGGCGTACGCCAGCAGGCCCAGCAGCGCACCGCGGCGCAACGCGACGGCGGGTGAGCCGGACGCGAGCGCCGGCGCGACGGCGAAGTACACCAGTCCGCCGATGTAGATCGCATAGAACAGCACGGCAGCCAGCCAATCGACCTCGCGCGCGAGCAACGGCGCAAGGTTCGGGCGATAGAGACGCGGCGTCATCGTGCCGATCCAGGCGGCGTCGAGCGCGAGGAAGCAGACGAGGGCCGCCAGGTAGGCGGCGGCGCAGGTGCGAGCGCGTGGGTTCATGGCGGGTCCTTCTCGGGCAGTGCAGGCGGCGCGACGGCGTAGCGATAAACGAGAATGCCGAGGACGCTCACGCGCAGCAGTGCACGGCTCTCGACCTCGCGGGACGAGGGCGTCCCGCGGACGATGAAGCGATGCGTGCCGATCGGCCTGCCGTCCAGCGTGGCGGCAAACGCCCAGCCGCCTGCATCCGGCTCGTCGCTTTGCGCCATCGCCAGTCCGCAGGCGAACAACAGCGGCAGCGCTCCGGCGGAAGAGTTCATCGGTTCGCTTTTGAAGTGCTTGCGTCCCTGATACGCATTCCGTGGCGCCTTGGATCGCGAGGAGTCGATCAACCGCATGCGCACATGGTGCTCTCGGGCCCGTGCCGCACCTCGCGCGCTGGCGCCGGCGCAGGTAAATCTCGTTCATTGTCCTCCCCGCAACAAGTTCGCCTGCCGCAAGGCAGGCGACGAGCGGAAAGCGGGGACCCTAGGTTGACAGGTTTCAGAACGAAGGGCCCCCATGGGCGCGGGAGGACATTATCCCAAGCAAGTGTGTCGCGGCAAGCAGGGCTTGCTCAACACTGCCGCTTGCAACGGGAATGAACAGGGACTGCATGCCTGTTTGTCGATCTCGAGGGGGGCGTGACTGGCAAGGTTCGCTACAAGGGGCCGGCGAAGAACGAAGCGCAATTGTTCGCGCTGTACGGGCTGGCCAACATCGTCATCGCCAAGAGGCGATGGATGGCCCTCCACCGTCGTGGCACACGGATTGCCCACGATCCTTTGCCACAGCAACGAGAGGAGATCGCGATGGCGATGCATACCGCCCTGAGCCGTCGGGGTTTGATCGGCACGATACGTGAACACGGCGGAGGTTCCCATGTCTACGCTTAGCTGCATCAAACGCGACCTTGTGCATCATGGTCGCTTGGCCGTCGCTGCCCTGGTGCTCTTCGCTGGCTGCGGCAGTTCGGATGGCGACGATACCCGCTCGTACCTGGAGCGGACGCTGGCGCAGCAGTTCGTCTCCGAGACGAGCCAGCTCGTCACGCTGCAGACGTACCGCACGGAAGACCCGCAAAGCGAGCAGTTGGTGGTCGAGAACCTGACGCGCTCGCGCGACTACCTCATGGGGCTGGCCCAGGAGTTCAACCGGGGGCAGAGCACGCTGAAGCTCGAGCCGTTCGAGTGGCGCCGGGCGGGCCCGGCCCAGACCCAATGGGTGTTCGGGTTCCGTCTCGGCAGCGGGCCGAAGAAGGTCGCGATCCTTGCGCATCTGGACACCGTGCCCCCCGGCAATGCGGATTGGCGGCCTTTCGAGCCGCGGGTCGAGGCGCGTGACTACCGCGGCGCGGCACAGCCCTTCCTGGTGGGCCGAGGTGCGGCGGACGACAAGGGGCCAGCCGTCCTCGCGCTCATCGTGATGCGAGCACTGGCGAACCGTTACGACGGAACCAACGCACTCGACGGGCTGACGGTCGAACTGATCTTCGACACTTCCGAAGAGACCGACTTCTCGACCGCGTACTACTTCCAGGAGGTCGGCGTGCCCGATTTCGGCATTGTCTTCGATGCGGTCTGGACGGTCCGCGCGGAGAAGGGGATCGAGCGGCCGATCTTCACCGTCCCGCTCGGCCCGGCGCCGAGCAACGGCATCTTCATCGAGGCATTCAACAGCGCCCCCGGAGCCACCAATCAGATCCCGGACACGGTGACCGCGCGCATCAACGGCAACGATGAGGCCGCGCTCGACCGCCTGGCGGCCAACGTCGCCAATCTCTACCAGCAATACGGCTTCGACGATCCGCTGTATCGGCGCGCGCCGCTCGAGGTTTCGCGCGACGCAAAGGCGGTGGTCCTGACCACCAAGGTCCTCGGCGCGCAACACGGGTCGGTGCCGGATGAGAACCGCGCGAACGGAGCGAGCCCGGTCGTCTCGCTCGCGAACTTCCTCGCCCACCTGGTGGACGACGCGACGCTCGCGCCGAACGGCGTCGGGCGGATGCTGCAGTTCATGGCCTGGGGTTGGGGCACGACAGTCTTCGGCGAGAAGCATCCCGACCTGCTCGAACGCCACGATCAGGTCTTCGAGCAAGGCAACGGGACGACCTACGCGCTGACGCGCGTCACGACCAGCCCCCAAGACGTGGCCCTCAGACTCGACATCCGCTATGCCCTCGGCCATCACGGCGTGGCGTGGGACGGCAAGTCCGAGGGGCAGTTGCCAGGCACCAGCGTCTTCCCCGATGCCTTCGAACAACTGGTCAACCGCTTTCAGCAGGACCGGCCGGGTCAGGCCGTCACGGTGACGACCGTGAACGCCGCGTCACCCGACGTGCGCGACCCGCAGAGTCCGCGGTTCCAACGGATCAGCGGTGCCTATGAGCGGGCGGTGGGCGCGCCGATGCCGTTGGCGGCCATCGGCGGGGGCACCGACGCAAAAGGGCAGGTCAATCTCGTCGCGGCCGGCCCGCTCTTCACCCTGGCGTTCGGGCCACCGATCAATTACCACGGCTTGAACGAGGGCGCCCCGATCGAAGACCTGCAGCTCAGCGCACGCATCCTGTACCAGATCATGCTGGACGAGATTGCAAACAAGACCACGAGATAGCCGATGCCATCCAGGTCGGCCCTGTAGTCCTTGCACATCAGCCAGCCCGTCTTAAGGTGTCGAGCGGTTGCCGGCACTGAACGCTCGGCTCTCTACGGCCTGTGCGTCAAGCCTCAACCCTTCATTGCAGCGGCGACAAACGTGACGGCCACGCGTTGTCGCCGTGCCTTAAGCCGACATTCTGTCGGCCTTAGTCGCCCCGCCTGCTCGGGCTAAATCCGGCATGCGCACGCCTTTGCCTTCGTCAGCAGCGACCTCGACAACCAGATCCCGAATCCAGCGATGGCCAGCGTGTCCGTGGCTGCGTTCGTGCCAAATCAAGCTGATGTCGAACTGCTCCGAAAGCCAAGGGATATCGACCAAGACGAGTCGGTCCGCCTGGCTTCGCAGTTGCCGCCTCGGCACAAGGGCGACAAGATCGCTGGACGAAACGATCTCGGGGACGAAGAGGAAGGACGCTGCCGACATAACGACTTGGCGTCTGAGCCCAAGCGCTGCCAGCGCCTCGTCGATCGGCGTCGTGAAGGCGCCGCCCGACGGTGACACGATCACATGTTCCAGTTTCACGAACTCTTCGGCCGTAAGTCCGGACCTGAGACTTGGATGACCTCGCCGACCGATGAGGACGTAGGTCTCCGTGAACAGGTGGCAGGTTCGCAGATGCACGTGACTGGGGTCGGGCGTGGTGATAGCCAAGTCGATCTCGCCACGACTTAGCTGTTGCTCCATCGAAGCAGGGTCCCAATGGCGAATGGCGAGGCGCACCCCAGGCGCGCGCTCCCTCAACGCCACCGCGAACGGCATCAGGACCGCAGCCTGCACGTAGTCCGTGCACGCAACCGTGACTGTCAGCTTCCCTCGCGTCGGCGAGAAGTCTTTGTGGGAATGGAAGGTAATTCGCAGTTGATCCAGCGCTTCTCGCAGCGGGCCGAGTAGGTCGAGCGCCTTGGCCGTAGGCGTCATCCCGCGGTGGGCCGGGATAAGCAGGGGGTCGTCGAACACATCCCGAAGGCGGCTCAACTGTGCGCTCACTGCTGGCTGACTGAGGTGAAGTCGCGCGGCCGCCTTTGTCACATTCCGCTCGGCCAGGAGGGCTTCAAGAGTCAGCAGCAAATTGAGATCGAGACGTCCATTATCCATGGCTTGGATAGTAAGGTAGAACACAATCGATTTCACATATACGGCGACAAAGGCCACGATGCAGTCATTGCAAACCGCTTGGAGAGCCGCACCGTGGCCAAAAAAGTTCTCATCGTCTACGCCCACCCGGAGCCGACCTCGCTGACGCGCCAACTGGTCGACGTCTCGATCGAAGCCCTTGCCGCTCAGGGGCACGAAGTCATTCAGTCTGACCTCTATGGCATGCGCTGGAAGGCCGTCTTCGATGCAGAGGACTTTCCGAGCAGGACCAATCCTGAGCGGCTTTCGTACATCATGGAATCAGGTCATGCCTATGCAACCGGCCAGCAGACAGCGGATGTCGCCGCGGAGCAGGCGAAGCTGCTCGCTGTCGATGCGGTGATCCTGCAGTTTCCGCTCTGGTGGTATGGCTTGCCGGCCATCCTGAAAGGCTGGATCGATCGTGTCTATGCCTTTGGCTTCGCCTACGGGTACAAGAACGGCACCAATGAATATCGCTTTGGCGACGGCATCCTGAAGGGCAAGCGGGCGCTGGTAAATGTCATCGCGGGCGGGCCGGCCGCCGACTATGGTCCGCGCGGCATCAACGGCCCGATCGATCAACTCCTCTTTCCGCTCACCCACGGCGCACTGTTCTACCCCGGCATGGACGTGCTCCCGACACACGCGGTCTATGGCGCGGGTCACGTTTCCACGGCGGAGGAAATGGACGCGATCAAGGCAGCATGGCGTGTGCGTCTTGCCGGGCTATTCATTGACAAGCCGATTCGCTTCCGTTCGCAAAACGGCGGCGACTTCCCCGATCGCCACACCATGGCCGACCATGTTGCGCCGGGCCAAACCGGCCTCGTCGCGCACGTTGCCAATCTGGTCGACGCATAAGGAGATGGACATGGAAGTGGCATTCATCGGGCTTGGGCAAATGGGCTCAAGCCCGGGAAGATCTACAAGGTCATCATTCCGGACTGAGTCCGGTGGACGCTTTCGTCTTCCAGTGATCGTCACCATCGGAGAAAACCAAATGCGTATTCTGAAGCCGCTCCTGCTCTCGCTAATACTCGCCGCGCCACTGGCCATCGCGACAGTCCAAGCCGCTCCCGCCGATGTGCGGGCGGCCGTCGCCGCTCCCGGGAGGCCGGCCGAGGCGGTCGCGCTCGACGAAAGCCGCAAGCCCGTCGAGGTGCTGAAGTTTCTCGGGCTTGAACAGGGCGACCGCGCGCTCGACCTGTTCACCGGGACCACGGCCCCGTTCACGCGCGTCGGCTATTACGCCGAGATCATGGGCCGCGCGGTTGGCCCCAAGGGTGCGGTGGTCGCGTGGGAGCCCGCCAATCTGCTCGACGATGCAGGCAAGAAGAACTTTGCCAGCCTGATCGCGCGCGTTCCCAGTGCCCGTCTGATCTCGAGCACCGCCGCCGATCTGACGCTCGACCCTGCGAGCTTCGACTTTGTGCTAATGCACCTCGTCTATCACGACACCTATTGGGAGAACGAACAGTTCCAGTTTCCGCGGATGGACCCGCACGCGTTCCTCGCCAAAATCTTCGCGGCGACCAAGCCGGGCGGGATTGTCGGCGTCGTCGATCATGTCGCCGCGCCCGGCGGCGACACGCGCGCGGTCGTCAGAAAGCTCCACCGCATCGACCCGGCGGTGCTCCGCGCGGATTTCGAGCGCGCGGGGTTCAAGCTCGAAGCCGAGTCCGATCTGCTGCGCAACCCCGCCGACGATCATTCGAAGCTGTCGCTCGATCCCGCGATTCGCGGAAAGACTGACCGCATCATCTACCGCTTCCGCAAACCCAGTTGAGGGCGCGCTGTCATCTCGACTTCCACGATCTAGGTGTGAAGCGTCAAGAGGTTGTTTCTTGACGAGCTGAGTCCAGCGTTGCCGACGGCGTGTCTCAGCGTCAGCATTGCCGCGGTGAGCGGACATTCCGAAGTCCCCCGGCCGACCGGCAGCAACTGCTGCGTTGCAGACATTGGCTCACGACGCGATCGCAGCTGGCGATCGCCATCTCATCGGCAGCCGAGCGAAAGACAAGCAGCGCTGCGTCACCTCGTCGGCTCAACGTTCAACGATCCCGCAACCAATTACCCAGCCTCGTTTCCCAAATGGTGCAAAATCCGTGCGCCCGCCGCTCACCCGGCGGGCTTCGCTAGGGGTGCTGGCCACGTTCGCGTGACCGGCTGAGAGAGTCCCTTTGAACCTGATCGGTGGCGCGCTGTCGCAGGCGCGCCACGGGCTGACAGATTTGTCTTGTCGGCCTGAGGTAATCCTCGCGCAGGGAAGCGTCGTGCCGCGGATCACTCCTCGCTGTCGCGGCTGCGCCGACCTGCCATCGCCAACCCGGGAAGTACGATGGCATTCCGTTCTTGCAAGTCCCCTGCCCTGGCGCCGCTGGCCCTGGGCATTGCATCCGCATTCGGTGCGCATGCGCAATCCGCCTCCATCGATCCGCAGACGCTGCCGCCGGTCACCGTGACCGGCCGCGCGCCCGACGCGATCGCCACCATCGGCGGCTTCGGCGAGCTGCCGCTGTCGAAACTGCCGCTGCAGGCGACCGTGGTCACCGGCGTCGCGATGAAGGATGCCGGCGTGCAAAGCCTCGCCGACATCACGCGCTTCGATGCGAGCCTCGGCGATGCCTACAACTCAGAGGGTTACTGGACCACGCTGATGGTGCGCGGCTTCGCGACCGACAACCGCTTCAACTTCCGCCGCGACGGCCTGCCGATCAACGCCGAGACCTCGTTGCCGCTCGCCAACAAGGAGCGCATCGAGATCCTGAAAGGCGCCAGCGGCATGCAGGCCGGCACCAGCGCGCCGGGCGGGCTGGTCAACCTGGTCGTCAAGCGCCCCGAGGGCACGGTGCGCTCGGCGGCACTGGAGTGGAGACAGAGCCACACCTGGCGCGGTGGCGTCGACATCGGCCAGCGCTTCGGCGAAGGCGAGGCCTTCGGACTGCGCGTCAACGCGCAGTCCGACGAGCTGGACCCGCAGACGCACGACCTGCATGGCCACAGCCAGCTGCTGGCGGTGGCCGGCGACTGGCGCGTGACGCCCGACACGCTGCTCGAGGCCGAGTTCGAGACCAGCCACCGCAGCCAGCCCAGCGTGCCGGCGATGAGCCTGCTGGGCAACCGGCTGCCGGATGCATCGGCCTACGACCCGCGGACCAACCTGAACAACCAGCCGTGGTCGCAGCCGGTGGTGCTCGATGGCGACACCGCCTCGCTGCGCTGGCAGCAGCGCCTGTCGGCCGACTGGCGTGCGGTGGCGCACCTGGCGACGCAGCGCCTGACCAGCGACGACCGCCTGGCCTTCCCCTACGGCTGCGGCGCCGAAGGCAACTACGACCGCTACTGCAGCGACGGCACCTTCGACCTCTACGACTTTCGCAGCGACAACGAGCGCCGCACCACCGACGCGCTCGACCTGGGCGTGCGCGGCAGCTTGTCCACCGCCGGCATCGCGCACGAGCTGCAGACCGGCGTGCTGCTGTCGCGCTTTCGCAGCCGGCTGCAGGGCCAGGCCTACAACTACGCCGGCGTCGGCAACATCGACGGCAGCCTGGTGACGCCGGCGGCGCCGGAGCTGACTGCCGCCAACACCAACCGCGACGAGCGCAACACCGAGCTGTATGTGCGCGACGCGATCACGCTGACGCCGACCTGGAGCGCGTGGCTGGGCCTGCGCCACACGCAGCTGAAGCGCGAGAGCATCGCGACCGACGGCAGCGAGCCGGTCTCGTACACCGATTCGTTCACGACGCCGTGGCTCGCGCTGAGCCATGCGCTGCAGCCGGGCCTGCTGGCGTATGCGAGCTGGGGCCAGGGCATCGAGTCGGAAGTGGCGCCGAACCGCGCGCGCTACACGAACGCCGGGCAGGCGCTGGCGCCATTGAAGAGCCGCCAGATGGAACTGGGCCTGAAAGGCACGGCGACGGACCTGAGCTGGGGCCTGACGGTGTTCGACATCGTGCGCCCGCGCTTTGCGGACGTCGGCTCCGACTGCGCCAGCGACACCGTCGGCAACACCTGCACGCACCAGGAAGACGGCGAACAGCGCCACCGCGGGCTCGAAGCCGACAGCGCGTGGTCGGTCGGCGACTGGACGCTGCAGGGGGCGGCGATGTGGCTGCACGCGCGGGTCGAAGACGTCACGAGCGATACCACGCTGAACGGCAAGCGGCCGGTCAACGTGCCGGACCGCACGCTGAAGCTCAACGTGAGCTACCGCGTGCCGCTGCTCACCGGCCTGAACCTCTCGGCCGGCGCGGTGCACGAGGGCGAGCGGATGGTGCTGCAGGACAACAGCCTGTCGATCCCCGGCTGGACGCGCTTCGACGCGGCGGCGCGCTACGAGCAGCGGCTGGCCGGCGTCGGCACGCTGACCTGGCGGGTCGGCGTCGACAACCTGAGCGACCGCCGCGCCTGGAAGGAATCGCCGCTGCAGTTCGGGCACGTGTACCTCTACCCGCTCGCGCCGCGCACGGTGCGTGCGTCGGTCCAGATAGATTTGTGAGCCGCCCGCCAGAACACCTGTTTTTTCTGTCTATAATCTGAGGCTCAATTCCTCGATAGCTCAGTTGGTAGAGCGCCGGACTGTTAATCCGTAGGTCCCTGGTTCGAGCCCAGGTCGAGGAGCCAGTATTGACGGGGCCCGCAGCGATGCGGGCCCTTTGTCGTTGGGCTGGAATATTAGGGAGATATTGGGCGCTGCCTAATATCCAGTGGTTTGGCCACCAGCTCGCGCGCTCCGTGACCGCCTGCGGATGCTTGAGATGCGCCCGAGCCTCTTGAAGGTCGGTGCTCCGGACGCAATCTTCGCGAGCAAGCCGGTCGGCACATCGCCGGGCGGTGCCTGATCACCAGGAGGACACCCATGGACGAATCAAGATCGTCGTGTCCCGGGCCGACAGCCGAGGACACACTGCGCAACAGCAACGCGAGGCCGAACGGCGGGGGCGCCGACCGAAGGCCACCACACCGTCGACCGACCACGCGCTTCAGCCCGCCTCTGCGGCGCGGCCAAGGCCTGCCGCGGCACCAGCGCTGGCCGTGGATCGCAGAAGACCTTTTCGATGAGGACAAGTGGTAGCCAGGGTTGACCACGCCTCCAGCGATACCATCGTCAGGTGCAGTACACATTCGAGGTCCAAGCGCCGGGGGCATCGCCGGTGCGCATCGCACGCGCAGTGGCGTCGGTGTTGAAGTTCTTCGCGGACGCTGGACTGTCGCCCTACGCCGCCGCGCTCGCCGCGCAGGCGCGCGAGCGCTGGGACGACGATGGGTTCCCGGATGAGGGTCAACTCACCGACGCGCAGCTCGACGCGGCCGAGCTATGGGACGAGGTTCCGGACCTCCTGCGCGCCGGCTGCTACGGCAGGACCACGGACACGCCCTCGATCAACTTCCGTCTGGTGAATCTCGATGGAGATCCGGACCTGTGACCGCCGGCCACGATCGCACAACCTCATAGCCAGAGGCCTCGCGCCGCGACCACACCAGCGACATCGCTTGCGGGGCCCAGACGAGGGCCGCAATCTCCGCCGGCGCATGCACAGCCGCCGCGTGGCGGGCCAGCGTGACGTGCGGGGTCCATCGCGGATCGATCTCGACCCCGGCGGCCGACACGGCGGCTGACGTCGACTGCTGCAATGCGTCCAGCTCGGCGCTTCCCTCCGCCAGCAGTACGACGACGCCGTCGTGCCACACCGCGGTGGATCTGAACTTCAGCTGCAGCTCGGGCACGATCACTTCGCTCAACGCCTCGACCAAGCTGGCCTCGTCGAGCATCTCCACATCGCCGAGGAAGTTGAGCGTGAGATGCAGGTTGTGCCGCGGAACCATGCGCGCGCCGGCCGGCCACAGCCAGGTCGACCGCAGATCCTCCACCGCGTCGCGCATGCTCTCGTCAGCCATGAGGCCGATGAACAGGCGCCGGCTGTCATTCATCCGCGAGATCCACCTGCGCAGACGGTGGCGACGGCGCCGTCGCCGGGCTGGCGTCGAACAGCTCCACCGCCGGCAGCACGAGCAGCTTCTTCGCCTCGTCAACGGACGCGAAGAGCCAGTGATCGACGTCGGCCAAGGCGATCGGCACAACGCTGCGCTTGTCCTGCATGTGCGGCGGCCGCTTCGGGTCTGGCTTGTGCATGCGTCCCATCAGCGCGTGCCCGTCGGCATTGATCGTGAGCATCGTGTAGCTCTCGTGGATCTCGCCCGAGGCCCTGTCGACCCACGCGTTCCAGATGCCGGCCAGCGCCCACATGTCGCCGTCGGCGCGCTTGAACCGCCAAGGGATGTGCTTGCCCGTGTCCCAGTTCGGCTCGTAGAACGCCTCCGCAGGGATGATGCAGCGCTGCCCGCGGGCCCACGGCAGTTTGTAGCTGGCCTTGCCCGCGAGCTCTTCGGACCTCGCATTGCAGGTGGCGAACTTCAGCTTCGGCTCTTTGGCGAACCATGGGATCAGGTTCCACTGGCCAGCCACCAGCTCGCGCACCGGCTCGGTGATGTCTTTCGCCGGACGGATGAAGGGTCCAACGTAGCCAGGGAACATCTCACGACGCGGCCCGCGCCAGGCGTCGCGCCTGCCGATGTGGAAGAACCGCTCGATGGCGGCATCCTCCGGAGAGACATAGCGGGTGCACATCCCCAAAATGTACCGGGCCAAATACTGTATAAATGTACAGTATGAAGGTTGCAGTAATCGAAATGAGGGACGGCCAAGGGCGGAAGCGCCCGCGCGACCAGGTGCGCGCCGAGAAGCCAGTGTTCGGTTACCTCATCTACGAGCCGGGCTTCGCGGCGCTTCGAGCGCTGGATGAAGCGCCTCCGACCGTCGGAGCGATGATGCCTTTGCTGCACCACGCGAAGATCCGGGCGATTCGCAAAGGCGGGATCATGATCGTCGGCGCCTACGTCGACATGAAGAGTCGGGGGCCGATCGACCCGCTCATACCGCAGGCGTGGTGGGTACGGCCGGTAGGCCACGGTGGCATACCGGCCGAATGAGCTAGAAGAGCCCTGCTGGCTCGGCCGCTTGATCCCAGCTCCAGATCACCAGTTCGCGCCGGTCGACCGCCTTGCCTCCGCCGCCCACCGTGTAGGCGATGTCCAGCGACTCCATGTGCATGCCCTCGAAGCACCGCCGGATGTCCGGGTGGTCGTTAATGCTCATCATCGCCTTGCCCTTCAAGGTGCGGAAGGCCTGGGCGATCGCCTCGTATTCCTCAAACGGGAACGGCACGCCGTAGCCCTCGGTTTGCCAGTACGGCGGGTCCAGGTAGAAGAACGTGTGCGGCCGGTCGTAGCGCTCGATGCAGGCCTTCCAGTGCAGCCGCTCGACGAAGGTGCCGGCCAAGCGCAGGTGCGCGGCACTGAGCTGCTCCTCGATGCGCAGCAGGTTCACCGGCGGCGCCGTCGTCGCCGTGCCCCAGGTCTGCCCCTGCAACTTGCCTCCGAAGCACTGGTGCTGCAGGTAGTAGAAGCGCGCGGCGCGCTGCACGTCGGTCAGCGTCTCCGCGGGCGTGTCCTGGATCCACTTGAACACCTCGCGGCTGGACAGTGCCCATTTGAACTGGCGCACGAACTCCTCGAGGTGGTGCTTCACCACGCGGTACAGGTTCACCAGCTCGCCGTTGATGTCGTTGATGACCTCCACGTCTGCCGGCGGGCGAAGGAAGTACAGCGCGGCGCCGCCCGCGAAGACTTCGACGTAGCACTTGTGCGCGGGAAAGCGCGGGATCAGCAGATCGGCCAGGCGTCGCTTGCCGCCGATCCAGGGAATGATGGGGTTGGCCATGAGGCTCCAGTAAGGGTGTGGGTACACTGCGCCCCGCCTCCGGAAGGTGGCAGGGCCTTGGCTGGGCTCACAGGAATCGTCTGTGGGTTCGGTGGCCGCCGGAGTGCTCCAACACAACGGCGGTCGCCCTGTCTTTTTTTTGAGGCTGTGCAGACGCCTGCACTGCCCGGGAATGGCGCCCGGCGCCTACTTCACTGCCGGCGCCCGCGCGAGGAGTTCGGTCTTCTCTGCCGACCCTCGGCTTGATCCGAACTCGAACTGATGCGCGTCGCGTAGGCCGTTGGCGAACTGCTGGGTCAGCATGCCTAGCGGGCCGTTGAGCGCCATGATCAGCGGGTTCACGTCCCCGCCCTTGGTCACGCCCAGCCAGGTCACGAAGACCATCGCCGACAGGCAGGCCAGCATGCCCACCACGTCGCCAACGATCATCAGGTCCGCGCGCTTGGTCGTCCTGCCGAGCTGGGCGAGCTGCACGTCGCGATTGCGGGCGTCCTGTCGATCCGCGAGGAAGGCCTTGTCGAGATCGGCCTCGGCGGCGATCACCGCCTGGCGGAAGGCCAGTAACGCGACAGGATCGGCCTGGATCGCGCTCAGCGCGGCCTGGCCGCTGTCCTTGCCGGTCACCTGCTTGGCGATGTCGATCACGCTGCTGGCGGCCTGCTCGGCCTGATCACTGCCGGTGATCCACTTCAGGATGCCCGGCACGAACTGCGCGAGCGCGAATGCGGTGCTGATCGGGTCCATCAGGCCTTGCCTCCTGCAGCAATCGAGATCTCCACGCGGTTCAGCAGCCAGCCGTAGACGAAGGCTTCATCCTTCGCGCGGCGCTCGGCCAGCTCGACGTAGAAGGCCCCCTGCAGCGCGTTGAGTGCGCGCAGCAGCACCACCTGCCCTTCGGCGCCGCGGCGGCGCACGTACTCCCGCAGCGCCGCGATCGTCATCGGGCCGATGCGTCCGTCCGCTTTCACGTCGGGATACCAGCTTCCTTCCTTGTTCAGCACGTTCAGCGCGCGCTGTAGGAAGGTGGCCGCCTGCTCGGTGCCCAGGTTCACCGCGGTATCGAACAGCTCACCGGCCACGGCCGGCGCTGCGCTCGCGACCTGGTCGAGCAGTAGCGCGTCCCAGTAGCGGCTGCGGTAGATCGCCTTGGCCTGGTCGAGACCGAGCAGATTCATCGGGCCGGTGTAGCCGAAGGCGCGCGCCACCGCTTCGGTGATGCCGTACTTCGTCTGGCCGCCGCTGTCACGCGGGTCGTCGCTGAAGCCGGCTTCCTTGCCGAGCACCTGGTCGAATGCGGTCTCGAAGTTCATCGCTGTGTTCGTCGTGGTTGTCATTGTTTGGGGCATTGAGGAGGCGGCCTCGATCACTTGCCGAGCAGGCGGCTGAACCAGTCGAACTTCACCGCGCCCAGGCCGAGCAGCGCCATCACCGCGTACATCGCGAGCCGGCGCAGTCCCCGTCCGAGCTGTCGATCGACATAGCCGCCCCACACGCCGACCAGGCGCTGCGCGGTGCGCTCATCGCCGAGCTGAGTCATCAGCTGCGCGGACAGGTGCTCGGCGATAGCCTGCGCGTCGGCGTCGCTCAGGCTGCGCTGCTCATGCTTCGGCGGCATCGGCGCCCTCCTCTTCGTTGTCGGTCTGGTCGTCGCTCTGCTTCGGCTGGCTAGGCAGGCCGCTCGCGTTCTGGTGACGCACGTCGCTGCTGAAGCGCAGTTCTTTCTCCTCGACCTTCTTGCGCCAGCTCGCGATCTGCTCGAGCACGGTGTCGGGATTGCGCCCGGCCTTGCGGATCACCTCGACTTCGCTGATAAAGCCGGCCTGGCTCAGCGTCAGCCAGGCCGTGGCTTCCTTCGCCATGTCGATCCACGGCATTGACGGCGCGACGTAGAGCACGTCGTCGTGCGTACCGGACTTCAGGTCCGCCGGCATCGGCACCACGTTGGAGAGGTCCGCCGCGCGGATGAAGTCCTCGACCATCGGCTGCACAGCCATCGAGACGAAGTCGTCGGTCAGGCAGGCGTAGTGGACCCACTGCTCGACGAGCTCCTGCCTCTGGCTGCTGTACGTGCCGTCGTAGTTGCGGCTGATGCTGGAGTAGCTGGCGCTGATGCCCGCGGCGAAGGCGCGCAGCTGCCCGTTGCGGAAGGTGATCAGGTTCGGGTTCGGGCGCTTGCTGTCGATGAGGCCGATCTCCTCGCCCACCGCCAGCGTATCGATGATGGTGCCCGGCGACAGTCCCACCTGGCGCGGCAGGTCGTTGCCGTTGTCGTCCTTCAGCGGCCCCTCGTAGCCGCCGCCGTCGGGCGCCAGACGCTTCACGTAGCCAGTCAACATCGCGGCAACCTTCGCCGCAATGCGTTCGGACTCCTCGTAGTCCTTGATGTCCTCGATGCGGCCGATGACGCTGGCGAAACGCGTCACGCCGCGAAGCTGGCCGATGCGAGAAAGGTGGGCCAGGTGCAGCATGCGCTGGGCCTCGACGACCTTGAGGTCGGGCTTTAGGGTCGTGACCTCGCCCGGGTGGGTCTTGCTGACCCAGTACCCGGTCGGCCGCATCCAGGTGTTGTGCTGGATGCCCTGGCGGATCCCGCGCGCGGACTCGTTGAAATCCATCGGCACGAAGTCGGGCTCAATCAGTTCCAGCGAGTACGGCACCGCCGTGCCATGGTCCAGGCCCGGCACTTTGCCAAGCAGGCGCTGTGCGAAGGCCTCGCCATCGCGGTACAGCGTGCGGGCGAGCAGGCGCTGGCAGCGCGCGTAGCTGTGTTGCCAGCGCACCTCGGGGCGGCGCTGCCAGTCGCGCCAGGCGGCCGACAGCGCGGCGGCGTACTCGGCGTGGATCTCGCCGTTGAGACGCCTCGGCTGGAACTCGACACCGATACCGTTCGCGCCGACTGTGTTGTGCACCAGCACGTCGAGCGCACCGACGACCAGGTCGTGATTGCGGTCGAGGTAGCGCATCTGGTTGCGCAGCGGCACGGCGCCCTGCTCGACCAAGTGATTGGGTGAGCCGCCGTCCTTACGGAACTTCCGCTGCGTGCTCGGGTGAGCAGCCTCGTAGTGGGACAGTAGCGTGCGGTTGCGCAGGCGAGCCAAGCCTCGCTGCGGGTCGAGCCAGGCCACGAGTCGGTCGACTGGATTCAGGCGAGCGGCCATCAGTCGAGACGCGCGACGGAGAAGCGCAGGCCTCCGAGGGTCGGCGCGCCAGATGCGCGGTCGCGTTCAGCGGCGACGCGGCGCTCCCACTCCTGTCGGCCGGCGCGAATCTCGGCCAGGTCTTCGCTGCGGAAGACACGGTCGCCAAGGCGCGCTTCCTTGCCGAGGAGTACATCGGTTTCGGCCTGCAAGTAGGCGGCCAGCATGGTGGAGGCGGGGGTGGTCATGCGCCCATGCTCGTTTGATCAGCGCGCCATTTGTAGTCCCCAAGATGACAATATTCATCGAGCCCACAGTCAGCGGCGACGATAGTCGAGCAGAGAAGACCGGAGCGCACTGCGATCACTACGTCGCCCTAATGCTGGCCGCACTCATTCGAGCAAACGACTGACTGACTGATCTCATTGCGAACTACCAGTCGGCAGAGCTTAGGTCGGCCACATCGCCTTCGCGGGCGTTCGGCGAGGTTCTCGTCAAGTGATTCGCGATTGCTTGAGACATTCGTGGTCAAGTCCGGCGCGATTAGCTGCCGCGCGCCCTTCATCAAGATTGAGGAAGGACGATGCAGTACCCCCCACGGGGCCAGACTGGGAGGGACAATGCCTTGTATGCAGCCGCCCTCCGTTTTGCGATTGTTGCCGTTCGCTGCACCCTGGACCGATCACCTTCGAGGAGCTAGAGCATGGCAAAAAAATGTTTTCTGAGCTTTCACTACAAGGCAGACAGCTGGCGAGTTTCGCAAGTGAAGCAAATTGGATCGATCGAGGAGCAGCCGCTGCTCGATTCGAACAAGTGGGAAGAGATCAAGAAGAAGGGTGATACAGCCATTGAGAAATGGATCGCTGACAACATGAAGGGCAAAGAGTGCCTTGTCGTCCTTGTTGGGGAAAAAACTGCAGGTCGCCGTTGGGTAAAGCATGAAATCAAGAAGGCCTGGAAGGACGGATTTGGCGTACTCGCCATTCACATTCACAACTTGAAAGATTCGGCCGGCAACCAGTCCTCCAAGGGAACCAACCCCTTCACAGGCTTGACGGTCGACGGAGAGGCAGTTGCCGGGAAGGTCTATGACCCGCCGTACTCCACGAGCACCTACGTCTACGACCACATCAAGGAGAACATTGAGGGCTGGATAAAGGATGCCGTAAAGGCAAGGGCCTAGGCCGCGCCGAAAAATCACGGACGCTCAAGCGGGGGAGCGAATGTTGTCTGAGCCTGGAATCACTGCCGCGCGATGTCTGCGCAATGCGTCAACCACTTCGTCCGGGAGACTTTGAACATGGCCCTCTATCAAGTCGGATTGTTAGGGGCAGTGGACGCAGCGCTTGTAGCGCAGATGAAAGCGACGCTGCAGGAGTTGTTGGCTCCACTGGGCCTTGCCAACGAAATCGAAGTCATCGCGCCAGCCGCCTACGACCCCAAGAACGACTACGCCTCCGTCGCGCTGTACTTCGGTGCTGAAGGCTTGAAGCCGGATGAGGGGGCGCTGGTCAAACTGATGCGAGAGGGCACTCCCATAGTGCCCATCGTTCCCGACCTTAAGAAGTTTAGCAAGATGACTCCCGCGTGCTTGCGAGCAATCAATGGTCTGGAACTGCCGGAAACTGACAAGACGCTCATTCGTGCGGCGAACGTCGCGCTCGAGGTATTGGGCCTGATGCCGCGTCAGCGTCGAATTTTCTTGAGCTACAAGCGCGTCGAATCGACGGAGGCCGCACTGCAGCTTTTCGAGTATCTGTCGAGCTTAAAGTTCGACGTTTTCTTGGACACCCATGGCGTACCGCCCGGCGACGACTTTCAGGAAGTCTTGTGGCAACGACTGAGTGACTCCGATGTGCTTGTGATGCTGGATACGGAGAACTACTTCGACAGTCGCTGGACGAAGTTAGAGTTCGGACACGCGCTGGCGAAGTCGCTCGTGCCCCTCCGTTTGGGATGGCCGGGTGTAAAACAATCTCCACGGAGCCACGCGGCCGAATCTGTGCAGTTCAGCGCCGCCGACTTTGAAGCAGACGGCAAACGACTGAAGGCCGCGACGCTCGAAACAGCCGGCCTGGCGATCGAGAAGGCGAGAAGTCGGGGGATCGCATTGCGAAGCTCCGAGCTGAACAACGCGGTCATCGTTGCAGCAAAGAAGATCGATGGGCGGTTCTTTGCGCTCGGGCCGAAGCGCACGATCGTCGTTGAGCTCTACTCCAAACACAAGGTTCTGATTTATCCTTCGATCGGCGTTCCAACGGCGGAGCATCTTCACGAGGCTTCGTCGCTTGACGGTGAAGGGTCGCGCAGAGTGGTGTTCGACGATAGTGGGGTGAGCAGACGAACTCAAGGCCACCTGGACTGGCTGGACGGCCAAGTGAAGTCGGCTCGACTCATGCGCAAGGGAAATGCGGCCTGGGAACTTGCTGCTTTGGAGCCCTGACATGAAGCAAGTCTTTTTGTCCGCTGGCATACCCAGCAGAACCGACCTGCCATGGGGCGCCACGGCCGACCCCATGTTGATACATTCGGCGGTGCGATCGTTATGCGCCCTTGTCTTCGGCCACAGGCGCATCGTGTGGGGCGGCCAACCGGCCATCACACCGATGATGTGGGCTGCTTGCGAGAACCTCGGCATCGACTACGCCAAGACGGTTCACCTATACCAGTCGCGATTCTTCACTGATGAGTTTCCGGAAGAGAACGCGTTGTTCAACAACGTGACGTTCGTGGACGCCGGCCCAAGCCGAGCGTCGAGCCTCTCGGCTATGCGCAAGGAAATGTTCAAGAACGACTTCGAGGCCGGGGTGTTCATAGGCGGCAAGGATGGGGTCCTCGACGAATTCGACCTGTTCCGTGCCGCGAATCCAAAGGCTGGCGTCGTAGTTCTGACGTCCACCGGCGGTGCAGCACAGGAGCTGGGCGAGAAGTATCCAGAGTTGAGCGCGCCTGGCGGCGATTTCATCGACTACCTGTCGTACATGGCAGGGTTCATCGAAATAACTGGCCCAAAGCGAACGCCGAAGCAAGCACCAAGAAAGGCGCGGAGACCCAAATGACGAACGCAATCAAGCGTCGAGTGTTCTACAGCTTCCACTTCCTCAACGATGTCTGGCGCGCGGGACAGGTGCGAAACATCGGCGCGGTCGAGGGAAATGCTCCGGTTTCGCACAACGAGTGGGAGGACGTCAAAAAAGGCGGAAATGCGGCGATCGAAAAGTGGATCGATCAGCAGTTGGTCGGCAGAACTTGCACGATCGTACTCGTTGGCGCAGAGACAGCGTCGCGCCCTTGGGTGCGGCACGAGATTGCCCAGTCTTGGAACAAGGGCATCGCCGTGATGGGTGTTCGCGTAAATAAGCTGTTGAACTCGCAAGGCCAAGCGAGCTACGCTGGGGACAATCCATTTGACAAGTTGACGCTAAAGAACGGTGCTAGATTGAGCACATTGGTCAGGTTGTACGAGCCTGCAGGCGCAACCAGCCAAGCTGCCTATTCGACGATCGCCAACAACCTCACCGCATGGATCGAAGCGGCCATCAAGTCGCGCTGAGGATTGGGACTGTATGTTGGCAGCGAGTAGCTCAGATCGGGAACGCAAGTCGGCCGTTTGTCGACGCTGGCTTCAAAAGTCGTACCAGTGCTCCGTCACGACCGTCACGTCGATGGTCTTCACCTCGCCTGTGTTCACTTCCGTCACCGTGCACCGCTGCACGCCGCTGAGCGTGTTGGCCTTGCCCACAGTAGTCGGCGCAGCAGCGTTGCGGCGAAACTGGGTCGTCGCCAAGTTCGGCGACATTGGGGTCGCCGACGACCCCGACAGCGTCGCCCAAGCGATGGTGTAGACCCCACTGCCATTCTGTACGGTCACGGTGACGGGAGTGGTCGTCACCGGCACCGTCGCCCCGCGTGTCGACGTGAAGCCCGATCCGAAGACGGTCGCCGCCGACGCCGTCAACGTGAACGACCCATTGAAGACCTTTCTAGCGACGCCGTCAGGCCCGTACCGCCAGATCTCGCGCGCCTTGCGCGGCACGCCGCCCGCGTCGTATCGCCACACCTCGCGGGCCTTGCGGGCCACACCGCCCGCGTCGTAGCGCCACATCTCTGCCATGGCCGTGCCTCCCGTCAGTACACGAACACGATGTCGCCCGGCGCGCCGCCCGACGGCTGGCCAGCCACGTTCGTCATCGTGATGCGCCCGAGCCCATCGCCACCGCCGCGGCCATATACCAGGCCGGCGAAGACAGGAGCGCTGTTCCACGACACGAAGCCCACGTCGTTGAAGAACTGCGACACGGAGCCTGGCCGGTTGGAAATGTTGGTCCAGGGCACCACCACGCTGTTGCCGAAGTAGCTCAGGTCCACCTTGCGCAGGAAGCCGTCGCCACCGTTGTTGATGAAGACCTGGCTGATCGGTCCGTTCTCGCTGTTGGGTGAACTCTGGTTCAGGTAGGTCGCATTCAAGTACCCATTGGGGCTGCGCAACGCCACGGTGTTGCCATTGGCCGAGTAGTCCGGCACCCACGCCGTGATGGCAGGCGCGCCCGTGATTCGGCCCCACGGGACCGTGCCGCCGCCGAACTGGCCGTTGGTGTCGAAGTACCACTTCCACTGCCCATCACTCGCTCCAAAGATCCCCGATGCTCCGTCGCTCGTGTTCACCATCAGCGTGTACAGCTTCGCGGTGTCGCTGAATTGGATGCCGGCATAGCCGTTGGTCGAGCCCGGCACCGACACGGATCCGTAGCTGACCGGAGCGGTGCTCTTCAGGTACCCCGTCGCCTTCTCTACCCAGCTGCTGCCGTTGAACTCCTGGATCACGCCGCCGCTGAAGCGCTTCGCGCCCGCCGGCGGGCTGGTGACGGTGCCAGCGTAGGCCGGGTCCATCCACTGCGACAGCGCGCTGAAGTTGGCCTTGATCTGCGGCAGCACGCCGGTGTCGTAGCGGTCGGTGGTGACAGGCTTGGTGAAGTCGATCGGCATGGTGGTCGGTTCGTCGAATGGTTGTTGTCGTGGATGAACGAAGAAGAGAGAAAGGGGGCCGTGGTCCTGTCGTCAATATCCGCGCGCGGTCCAGCTGCCCGAGCCGGTGACCTTCTGGCCGGTCTGCGGGTTCAGCAGGTAGACGGTGAAGCCGCTGGGCTTGGGCACGTCGAGGAAGTCGACGATCGGCAGCAGCGCGGTCGTGCCGTTGGCCTGGCACAGCGGCGTGTCCGCGTCGATGAAGTCCACCGCGAACGGCACCGCAACACCGGCGGACGCGTTGGTGATCACGAAGCGCCCCGAGTCGGTCTTGAGCTTGTTGGACAGCTTCACGTCCAGGCTCGCGATGCGGATCAGGTTCGCGCCCGCGCTGCAGCTGAAGGTCCACACGATGCGCACGTACCGGAAGCTCCCCGCCAGCACGTTGGTGGCGCCCGCGGCGGCGGGTGTCCAGGCGTCTGCACTGTTCAGCTTGGTGTAGATCTGGCACGAGCGCTCGACCTGGCCGGCGATCACAGTGGCGCCCAGCGTCACGGTGACGATGGTGGGCGGCAGCGCGGTGCCGTAGTCGAAGGTCTCCTCGTAGCTCGCGGTCGTCGTACTGGGCTCTGCGTACAGCGGGAAGCCGGCGTCGATCTGCGCCTGGGGGCTGGCCCACCCGTGCGACTCGAAGTGCTGCGCCCAGGTCTCCGGCGCCACCGGCCCGAGCAGCGCGCCGTCCTCGAGGAACAGGTTCGTCGCGGTGCCCGAGAAGGTCGACCGGATCTGCGTGCGCAGCACGTAGTCGGGCGGCTGGTTGATGGTGGCCGCGATGCCGACTGGCGTGCCGGTGTTGCCGGCGCTGTCGAACGCTGCGACCCAGTACGTGAAGACGCCCGCCTGCTGCTCGAAGATCGCCGTGAAGGTGCTGTTCCCGTTCGAGCCGACGACGGCGCCTACCGCCCAGTTCGCGCCCTTGCGGACCTCGTAGCGGTCGATCGGCAGGCTGCCGCTGGTCGGGGCGCCCCAGTACAGCAGCGCGTTGTTGTCGACGACCTCGGCCCGCGAGCCGGTGATCGCACCCGGCACGGTCACGACGGTGTCCACCGAGGCCGCATTGCCGCGGTTGCCCTTCACGTCGACGGCCGCCACCCACCAGCGCCGCGCGCCGCCCCAGTTGATGCGATGCAGGTGCCGGGTGATCTGGAAGACGCCCACCACCGTGGCCGTCGCGAAGCTGTCGCCGAAGCGCAGCTCGTAGCCGCCGATCGCGAAGGCGCCCGGCACGCCGGCATAGTCGAGCTGCAGGTCGGTGCCGACGATGGTCGCATTCAGCGCCGAGATCGTCGGCGCCGCGACGGTGCCGACGACGCTGGTCGGCGTGCTGCGGTTGCCGAAGGCGTCGACCGCGGCGACCCAGGCCACGAAGGATCCGGCCACCTGTACCGCCCACAGGTGCGAGGTGCCGCCCTGCTGCTCGAGCACCTGGGCGTTCTCCCAGATTGCGCCTGGCGCGGTGCTCACGCGCCACTCGTAGCCGACGACATCCGGCTCGGAGTTCTTCGCGCACTTCAGGCGCACGCCGAAGGGCTCGAACGACGCAGACACGTCCGTCGGTGCCGACGGCGGCAGCGCGGCCATGACGCCGGTCACGCGGTAGTCGTAGGCCTGCACCTCGGCCAGGCTCTGCTCGGCCGCGCCGAAGATGTTGAAGCTGGTGAACTTGAAGTGAATCGTCTTGCCGACGAAGCTCAGCTCGAGCGGACCGCTCTTGCCGATCGCGCTGTCCACGCGCACGAAGGCATCGCCGACCTGGTGGCCGGTGCGGGGCGTGCCGTGGGCACCGCGCACCAGTCCGGACAGCGCGTAGGAGCCCGGGGCCAGCAGTGCCGCGTTCTGGAAGGCGATGTACTCGGGTGCGACACCGCCGATGTAGCAGAGCGTGCCCAGCGCCGCCGCATCGGCCGCGCTGGTGCTGATCAGCTGGCCGCTGGTGTTGACGCTGACGCTGTCGTTCGAGATGAAGGTGGCGAGTCGCCCATAGCGCGCCGGCCCATGCAACGTGCTGGCCTTCTGGTAGTTGAGCCCGTCGACGCTGACCCACACGTTGCAGCCGCCCCAGGCCGCGCTGCTGCCCTTCACGGCTGCGTAGACCTCGAGCCCGGTCTGCGTCAGCCCGACCGGCGCCTCGAACAACACCGGCGCGTCCACGTTGCCTGGCGCCGCGTTGTAGTCGTGCAGGTAGCCCGCGTTGACCTCGCTCGGGTACATCGCCGCGCTTGCCACGCCGGCCGGGAAGTCCTCGGCCGTGATGGTCAGGTCGCCGTCGTCGTTCTCCTCGTCGGTGGCCGTGATCCGCACCGGGTGCCGATCCAGTCCGAGACCCACGTCGCTGATCGTGACCAGGTCCATCGGCTCCAGCAAGCTGAAGTTCACCGGCAGCTTGAACGTGTAGGTGGCCCGCACGTACAGCGAGCGCTGCAGCATCAGCTGCGCGACCAGGCGCGCGACAGCGCCGTCGGTGATCCAGTCGGCCTTCAGGATGGCTTCCGAGCGCAGGCCGTGCGCATCGATGTCCGCCTGGTCCTTCGCCTCGGCCACGTCGACGTTGTAGCTGTTGGCCCGGTTGCGGTACTGCACCCGGAAATGGTTCTTGGCATCCGCCGGGCTCTTGCGCTCCTGCTTCACCGGCGGCTCGCCCGGGCTCGGGATGAAGTGGTCGTCGGTCAGGTCGTAGACCGGCGTGGTGTTGGGCGTGAACGTGCGGCCGAGCCCGGCCTCGGTGCTGTCGCCGTAGGGGATCATCTTCAGCTTGCCGGCGCTCCACACCGGCGCGGTGTTCGTGAGCCGCCCGAGCAGCTGCACCAGCTCGGCCGCGGAGATCTGCTCGGTCAGCGCGGGTGACATCACCAGGCCCGCCGCAACGCAGTAGTCCGACCAGTCCTGCATGCCGTCGAGCCGGTCGCTCGCGATGTTGGCGCCGTAGCGGCCGTTGCCGAGCAAATCCAGCAGCGCGCGGCTCGGGTCCACGTCGGGCACCGCGCTGCCCAGGCTGTACGCGAGACTGCCCTGAATCTCGAAGGTGTGGTTCTCCACCTGCGCCGAGCCGCCCAGGTCGTAGTCCTTCGCGCACACGTAGGCCAGGCCGCTGTACCCGAGCGACTGCGCCGGGTTCGCCCCCTGCAGGTACGACCACGGTGCCTGCCCGAGCGCGCCAGTCTTGAAGCTCAGGCCGAGTTCTTCAAGCGCGTTCTGCTTCGTGCCGCTTGTGACGACCAGGTAGTCGATCGTGACCGCGAGGCTGCGGTACTTGTCGTCCAGGATCTTGACGGTCGCGAGCTCGCCGTCGGTGTCGATGGAATAGTCCACGCCGTTGGCGAGCTGGGACTTCAGGAGGAAGATCTTCACGTACACGGCCTGGATGGACGCGAAGGCGGGATCGAGCGTGGTCAACATCGGCCCGGTGGCCGGCACGTCATAGACCTTGCGCACGGACGCAAACTGGTCCCCACGGATCCCGCCGTTGTAGAGCTTCTTGCCGCGCCAGATGCGCGGCACGCCGTTCACCTGGCCATGGCACAGGCCCATCATCACGGAGGCCGAGTACGTGTAGGTGGTGCTCTCGGACGTGACCCCGCCGCCGCCCTTGCCGGCCGACTGGCTGGTGGTGTGCGGCACGGCCTTGAAGTCGCCGTACCAGATCAGGTTGCCGCTGATCTGGTTCACGCCGTAGACGACGGGGATCGTCACGCCCTGGGCGCTGCTCTGCAGCTTCAGCGCCTCGATGCGGGTTTCGCTGCTGGAGATGGTGGTGCGGCCGCCCATGTCAGGCCTCCATCGCAACGTGTGCAGGCGCCTGCACGCCAGCAGTTGCCTGTGGCCACAGCGTCCAGAACTGCACCGGGCGGCCCGCGAGAGGCGCTTCGTCGAGGCGCGTCAGGATCACCGCCTGGCCGACGTAGGCATGCAGCACCGTGTGCCGGTCGACCAGTACGCCGCCATGGCTGAACGTGCGGCCGAAGCGGAACAGGGCGACGTCGCCCGCCGATGGAGTCTCGGTGCGCACGGCGCCGACGCGCTCGAGCCACTGCACGTACAGCTCTTCGCTGCGGTGCAGGTGCCAAGCCGTGCTGTAGGTGCCCGGGTCGATCGGCGCCGTCACGCCGGCCGCTTCGTAGATCGCGCACAGGCTCTGCCCGCAGTCGACTCCCACGCCCTTCAGGCGGCCGTGGTGGTGGTACGGCGTTCCCAGCCAGGTCAGGGCCTCCTGGATCACGGCTTCGCGTTGCATTTCTTCGTGGTGGGTCATGGGGCTCACATGACCGTTTCAGCGGCCGGCACGTACGGCTTGCCTCGGAAGCGGATCACGTTGTTGAACTTGGCTTTGCAGGTAGCCTGCGTCTTGTCGCAGCCCGGGTAGATCGCGAAGGTGTCGCCCGGCGCGATCGGGAACGGGAACGGCTGCAGCACGGTCATCTCGTTGCCCGCGGAGCCCCCGCTGGACGTGTGGCGCTTGACCGTGCGCGCCTGCCCCGCGTTGAGGCCGGTGAGGAAGCGCACGACGCCGAGGTCGAAGTACCCGGCCGCCTGGCCGAGTCCGTGCCCGAAGCGCGTGCGCGTGGCGTCGCTGCCGGTGTTGGCGACGCCGTTCACGGTCTTCGCATCGCGGTTCACGCCGCAGGCCGCGTCGTAGAGCGTGTTCGAGCAGCCGGGCTGGTAGACCTCGGCCGGCACCATCACGTCGAGCTGCTCGGTGTCGCTCTTCACGGTGAGCTGCTGCTGCGTGCGGTCGCCCTGGGTCGTCGCGACCCGGCCGGTGAACCACACCAGCGTACCGGCGATCGGCGGGTTCAGGCTCGCCATGTCCGCCGCGGGCAGGAAGGCGCGCTGCAGCTCCAGCCGCGCATGCTCGAAGCCGCCGCGGGCGATGTAGGCCAGCAGCGGGGTGCCGTTGAGCTGCATCGCCCGCTCCTCGCTGTCCAGGTTCGCCGGCAGCTCGAACACCGTCACCTCCACGCTGTCGACCTCGATGCCCACGCTCAGCCGCGTGCGGCTGCGACGCAGGCCCGGTCCGAGCGACCAGGTCGTACCGTTGACCGTGATGGCCTGGTCGGCGCTCGTCCAGCGCAGCACCAGGCCGCCCGGCAGCGTGAAGGTGTACAGGTCGATGCAGCCGAGCTCGAGCTCGGTGTTCATCAGCTCGGCCAGCGCACCAGGTGACATCTCCCAAGACGGCGTTCTCATCGGCGCGACCTCAGGGCTTCACCGTGATCAGCTCGACGCTGCGCGCTTCCCACAGCTGCTGCAGGAACTGCGAGACCTCGGTCTCGTCCTGCTTGAAGCGCACGCGCCAGTAGAAGTGCCCGGTCCACGTCACCGGCAGGCCCATCGCCACCGGTACGCCGAAGCTCAGCACGCCGCTCGGACCGATGTCGTAGGTGCTAGGGTCGGCGAGCGCGCCGCCGAGAAGCACCTGCGCGTCATCCGCCGCGGCATACACCGGCTCGACCACGCCGCCCCACGTGCGCACGAGCTGGAACTTGCGGATGGCACCGTCGCCGGTGCCCAGGCGCTGGTCGACGACCGAGCAATCGTCGGGATCGAGGTACAGGAAGCGCTGCGCCGCGCCGCCGCGCGCGTTGAAGAAGCCCACCAACGTCTTCAGTTCGGCCAGGCCGTCGGTCTCGCGCAGCACCTCGTAGGCGAGCTTGTAGCGCCAGCGCGGGAAGCTGAAGTAGCGGGTGCGGAACTCGCGACCACTCGGCGTCTCGCGAACGCTGGTGCGGTGCATCGGCACACGAGTGCTGCCCCACTTCAGGCCGGGCAGCGTCGGGAAGATGTCGAGGCTCATCCTGTTCCCTCAGTTGAACGAGAAGTCACGGCGCAGTGCCTTCAGCACCGCTGCCAGGTCGCGCTTCGAGGCCATGAAGAACTCGCCGGCCGTCACGCCGCGCAGTTCGAACGAGGGGCCAGGCTCGCCGCTGCCGCTGCTGTCGCCCTGCCCGGCGAGCTGGCGGATCACGTTGGCGTGCTGCTTCGGCAGCACCATCTCTTCCTCGTGGAGCTGCGTGATCGGGTTCAGGCCGCTGGGGATGTCGTAGCCGCCCGAGGCGCTCTTGATGCCCTTGCCCATCCCGGACACCGCCGCGAAGATGGCCGCCATCGCCGCAATCGCGAGCACCGGCCCGACGACAGGGATGGAGGCCTGCGACGCCGCGGCGCCCGACCCCGCCTCGGCCGCATTCGCGCCGACAACGGCCGTGGCCTCGGCCGACTTCACCGCGACGTTCGTCGCCGAGGCCGCCGCCTGCATGCCCTTCTCCTGCGTCAGGAACCCAAGCTTCATCGCCAGCATGCGTGCCTGGCTGGCGATCCACTGCGAGGCGGGTTCCGTCACGACGTTGCGCAGGAACGCTTCCTTCACGCCGCCGAAGATCGTGCCCAGCGCCTGGCCCCAGGTGCTGGTCTTCTCCAGCAGGCCGTCCAGCGCGGTTCCGAAGCTGTCGCCGATGCCGCTGAAGAAGCCCGAGCCACCGAAGGCATTGGCGCCCTGTTCCCGCAACGCGGTGTTGGCGGCCGACAGCACCTGCAGCCGCTGCTGTTCGTGCTGCTGCTCGACCAGCAGCAGCTCGTTCTTGATCCGCGCCAGCTCGACCGGGTTGACGGTCGGATCCGCGCTCAGCAGCTGCAGGCGCTGCTGCAGTGCAGACGCCTGCACGACGTAGCGGCGGTCCTCGAACTCGACCTCCAGCTGCGCGAGCTGGGCCTTCGTGATCTCCTCGGCGTCGAGCGCCGCCTTCGCCGCCGTGCGCTCGAGCTCGATCTCGCCGAGCGCGAGCTGCTCAGCCGTGCGCATGCCGTCCTGGTCAATCGCGTCGCGCTGCTGGCGGGTCTCGCGGGCGATGCTCACCTCGAGCTGCGCCGCCTTGCGTTGGATCGCGACCTGGTCGGCCGTGGTCATCGTGAGGTTGTCGGTCAGCCAGCGCCAGTACGCGAGTTCCTCTTCCTTCGTGTACTCACGCCCTTCGGTCAGCACCGACTGCACCCGCTTCTCCTCGGCGAGCATGGCCTCGTAGTAGCTCATGTATGACCCGGCACCGTCCTTCTCCTTATCGCCCTTGCCCTTGAGCGTCGCGCTGCGCGTGCCGCCGCCCGACGGTGCGGCCTCGGTCTGGTCGGGGTTGAAGATCGCCGACAGCCGGTCGCGCGACTCGCTACTGGACGCGACGATGTTGTCCCATGCCTTGCTCCAGGCTTCGCCGATCCGCGCCGGCCAGCCCATCAGCTCGTCCTGCGCGCCCTTCAGGTCGCCGGTCATCAGCTTGTACAGCCCGGCGCCGAGCGCACGCAGCGGCTCGGCAACCGTCACCACCAGGCCGTTGAGCACCTCCCACACGATGACCACCGCGTTCTTGAGGCCCCAGAACACCGCCGTCAGCCCGCCGATCGCGCCGCGGGTCACGGTGATGGCCGTCGGCCCGACCGCGACGAACCACTCGGCGAGCTTGGTCACCACCGGCATCAGCACGTTGCCGATCGTGTGGGCGAAGCCCTTCATGACGAGCGCGGCCTTGTCGCCCGCGCTGTCGAAGGCGTTGTACGCGTCGACCTGTTCCTGGCCGACCAGCAGGCCGAGCTCTTCCATCAGCTCGGCGTTCTCGCGCACCGTGTCGCCGTTGAGTTTGAGGAGTGCGGAGCTGGCGTCGACCCCCTTGCCGAAGATCTGTGAGGCTGCGACGTTGCGGTCGGTGCCTTCCTTGTACTCGCCAGTCAGCTTGATGGCGTCCAGCATCAGGTCGTTGAACGGGCGCAGCGCGCCATGGGTATCGCGCGTGACCAGGCCGAGTTTGTTGAGCGCACCCTCGTCTTCGTTCAGGTGCTTCAGCAGACCCTTGCCGGCTGTCTGCATTTGCTCGGTGGTCGCGCCGACATCCTCCAGCGCGGCGATCCAGGTGCTCGCACCGGTGGCCGACACGCCGAGCGCCTTGCCCAACTGGATGCTCTCCTCCTGGAACTTGGCGGTCTGCTCGATCGCCTTGCTGAAGAGCGCGCCGCCGCCCAGCACCGCAGTGAGGGCGACGAACTTGCCTCGGATCGACTCCAGCGGTCCGTTGACCTTGCCGAGCCCGGTCGAGGCGTCGTCGCCGAACTGCTGGACGTTCTGCAGGCCGGCACGCAGGGCCTGGCGGAGCGGAGTGACATCGCCGTCGACGACGACTTTGGCGCGGGGATCGGTCATGCGTGGTTCAGATGGTTCAGGTCAGAGGTCGAGGAAGGCCAACATCGGGTCATCGGGCCGACCGTGGGCGACGGCCATGCCGATGCTTCGGGCCTGCTCCATCGCGTGGTCGGCTGCGTGTTCGGGATCCCCGGCGGCCGGCGCGGCGGACCGCTCGGGCTTGATGCCGATCGCGAGTGCGATGCGGCGCAACTGCAACGCGGCCGGCGGTGTGTGCCGCCAGAACGCGGCCAGCGCGGTGACCTGGGGGAGCGTGACGCGTTCGTCGATGTGGTCCCAGGTCCAGCCGGTTGCCGTGATCAGCCAGGCGTAGAGCTCGCTCCAAGGGTCGGCGCCTGCGTCCCCGGCATGGCTGCCAGAGACGCCCCGGCTTCCCCCAGCCCGGTGACCTTGGTCTCTAGGCCCGCAACCTTGGCGACGACTTCGAGCGCCGCGCTCAGCTGCTCGATGGTCGCCGGCAGCTCCTCGACCTCGGTGACCGTGAGGCCGGTGCCGGCCGACAGCACCAGCACGATGTCGTCGAAGACGACTTCATCCAGGCGGCCGTTCTTGAAGGCCATGCCGGCGCGGTTGAAGGCGGGCAGCAGCTTCTTCAGCCGGCCCAGCGGGATGGGTGCGACCTCGATCGTCTGCTCGCCCAGGATGATGGTGTCGTTCATGTTTCGGGATCCTTCGCGTGGTGGGTCAGAACAGGCAGAGGTAGCCGATCTCGTCGGCCGCGTCGGCGAAGGCCTGCGCGCTCAGGTCGTAGACCGCGTAGTCGTCGTTCTTCAGCGGCAGGCTGACCTTGCTGCTCACCGCCCGGTTGAACTTCATCACCAGGTTCTTGCCGTCGAAGCTGTTCTGCAGCAGCAGAGAGAAGGCCGGCGTGGGGCCCATCACGTCGTTGGTGAGCTGGAAGATCTGGCCCTTGGCGTTGGCTCCCTCGGCGCGGTACTCGTAGCTGACCAGCAGCGTGCGCTCACGAGGCGACGGGGCCACGCGATAGGTGCCGTCCACGACGGTGTACTGGCTGGCGGCCGGCGCCTGGCCTTCGGTCACCGCGGCGCGCTCCAGTGACTCCATCGTGGCGGCATCGAGCACGCCCAAGTCGGTCACGAAGGTGGCGCCCTGCGGCGGCTCGACGGTGAACTGCACGGCGGCCTGGCTGCCGCCCTCCGCGGCAGGCACCTTGACGACGAAGTCGAAGACGGCGGCACGCACGCCGGCCTGCGCCGTCTTGCCGAACTGCAGGCTGCCCAGGATCGCGCCGTTGATCTCGGCGTACTTCGCCTTGATCTCGATCTTGCCCTTGCCCTGCCCGACCGAGATCGGGAAGCGCTTGGAGCCGTACAGCGTCTTGAGGTCGACATCGATGTCGACGGAGATGTCCTGCATCGTGCCGAGCCGCACGGGCGTCGGGTTCAGCAGCAGCCTGCCCAGCGAGTCGTACGTGGGGATCGCGATGATCTTGCCGGTTCCGAAGTTGATCATGGGGTTCCGTGAGGTCTTTGGATGTGGGGTTGGTTTTGCGTCAGGAGACGAGCGCGAGGTCGCTGCCGCGCGTCAGCGCCTGCACCTGGTACGTCGCGGTAAGCCGGCCGATCGTCTCGTCGCCGCCCTCGGCGCGCGGCTCGGTGCGCGTGCAGCGCAGGCCCCGGCCGAGCGTGTTCAGGCCGGCGTCGACGGCGATGGCGCGGTGCGCCTGCAGGTGCAGTCGATCAGCGGCCGTCTCCCAGTCGTCGCCGCGCACATGGAAGTCCAGCTCAAACTCCATCAGGCCGCGCGAGACCATGTCCGCGAAGGCTTCGGCCTGGCCGGTGGAGCGGCGGATGTTGATGGCGGGCAACTCGTCGGCGCCGAAGGCATCGACGCGGCCGCGGTGCACGCGGACGGCGGCATCGGTGCCGGCGGCCTGGAGCGCCTGGAGTGCCTGGTCAATGCGCTGCAGGATGCGCTCGTGGGTGGTGTTGACCTGGATGCTCATGTCTGCACCGCCTTCAGCTCGACCTGCAACTCGGTGCCGTCGAGCACCGGCACGCCGGCCTCGCGCGCCGCCCAGGTCTTGCCGGCCACGGTGAAGCGGTCGCCACGGTGGACGCCGTTCGGCGCGTCCGCGCTCTGCATACGGATAGTCGGCTCGGCGCGCGCCTGCATGCCGTCCAGGCCGGTGCTGCCCGGCTCGTCGAGCAGCACCCGCACCGGTTGCGCGTCGCCACCGGCCGGCGTGAACTGCGCGTCGCGGCCGACGCGGGCGTACAGCACTGCCAGCTTGCGCGTGAAGATGTTGTCGAGCATCGGCGGCATCCGGGTCAGGCGTTGATCTTGATGTCGATGAAGGTCTCGGCAGCAGCGGCGGCTGTGACCGCGAAACCAGCAGCAGCGATCGCCGCGTTGCCCGCGCCGACCGTGGCTGTCGTGATGACGCCTTGCAGGTGGTCCCATCGCACGGTGTCGCCCTGGCCGATGGCATCGCCCACGAGCTTCGGCAGTCGGTGGACACCTTCTACGGTGAACGTGCCAGGTGCACCGGCAGCAACGTTGGAGATTGCGATGCCGATGCGGCTGCCGATCTTGGCGACGCCGCCAGACGCCACCGCGGCGACGGGCGTGTGGGTGAGTGACTTGCCGTGTTGGACGTAGTTCTTCATGGTGCGTGATGAAAATTCGGATGGGTAGGAGCAGGAGCCTGGGTCGAGACGTGATGGGCGGCCCTCTGCGGAGCCTTCGCCCAAGTTCGGTGACTCGTGGTGATCAGCCGTTGCGCTGCATGGTTTTCCAGTCGAGCGCCTTGGCGCTGGCATCGAGCCGGACCTTGAACTCGACGCCGTCGACGTTCCAGCCTTGCTGCTGTTCCATCGTCGGGGCTTCGTTGCCGTCCAGGTAGTCGACGGTCACCACGTCATGCATGGACTGATCGGCGACGCCGTACCACTTGCTGGTCGAGTTGTCGTCGAGGCGGGCATCGGCGATCACCTCGAAGGTGCCACGCACGCTGTTGGGCACGGTGTTGTTCTTGGTGCCGGCGCCGACCTCGAACTCGCTGTCGCGCACCACGTTGGCCGTGCCCTGCAGCGAGATCGGCACCAGCAGCTTCGCCATGCGGATGTTCAGCGAGCCGCTGGTCTGACCGATGTCCTTTTGCCGCGCCATCGCAACGCGCATCGCGTCGACGGCCGCCGTGGTGATCGCGGTGCCTTCGGCGACATTGCCGTGGTCCGCATGGAAGAGCGCCTTGCCATCCGCCATCGGCGCGTTGCCGGTCAGCACCGCATAGGCCAGGTTGCCCACCGTGCGGACCGCGGCGCGGCCCATCTTGCGCGGGATGCGGGTGAAGGCGTCCAGGTCGTCATTGATCACCGCCTGGCGTGTGATCTTGAAGATGTCACCGTACGTCGCCAGCACGCGCGTCTCTGCGCGCTCACCGATGGTGATGTACTTGTACTCGCCGCCCTCGGCGACCTGGCGCAGCGCCGGGAAGCTGCCGATGTCCACCATCTGCATCGGCTTGAAGTCCGGCAGCGTCCCCTTGGTGGTCCACAGCTGGAAGGTTTCCTCGGCCTCGTCGTAGCCCTTCAGCATCGCCTTCTGCGCAATGTTGGCGAGCAGCAGCGGGAAGTCGCCCGAGCCATGCGTGAAGGCGAGCGCGATCAGGCTCATGCGGTCGGTGCCGGCGTGCTTGACTCCGTTCGCCTGCAGGCAGGCACGCGCCATCTCCACCAGGCTGTGGCCGCGCCAGGGATTGCTGCCGTCGTTCTTGACGAGGCCGGCGCGGATCTCCAGCGCGGCCGCCATGCCCGCCCTGCGCTTGTCGGTCTCGTCCTCGACGGTGACCAGGTAGCCGCCGGTGACAGGCTCGGCGCCGCGTGCCATCGCATCGAGCAGCCGGGCCTTCGCCTGCACCACGGTGCAATTCATGTCGGCCAGCGCGGCATTGAGCACGGTCGGCGCGTCGGTGTCGTTCATGTACGGCTGGAAGGCCGCTCGGATCGACGACTGGCGCTGGTTCTCGGCGCGCACTGCAGCCTGCACGGCTTCCTGCTGGGCGACTGCATCGGTCGGCATCGGGGTGGTGGTTTGGGTGGGAACGGTCGAAGTCGGCAAAGCGGTCTCCTGAGACGAAGAAATCGAGGGGGTGTGAGCAGCGGGGCGAACAGCGGATGGAGCAGGCACAGAAGCGCCGCGGGCTGCCGCCCAGGTGAAGCGGCTGGCGCTCGCGCTGATGGGTAGCGCGGCGGTGGTGGCGTCGGCGAGCTTCTCGTCGACGGCCTGGCCTGCGGTGAACCAGTGGTCCTTGCCGTCGGTCAGCCAGGCCATCACCTCGTCGAGGCTGCGGCCGGTCTTGCTCGCGTAGCTGGCGGCCATCGCCTGAGACCACTTGTCGAGCATGTCGGCGTACTCGCGCAGCTCGACGGCGTTGCCGGCCATGCTGCCCCACGGGGCGTGGATCATCAGCATCGCGTTCTCGGCGATCTCGATGCGGTCGCCCGCCATCGCAATCAGGCTCGCGATCGACGCGGCGATGCCGTCAACGGAAACAGTGATCGTGGCCGGGTGGCGCTTCAGCGCGTTGTAGATCGCGATGCCATCGCTGACGGAACCGCCGTAGCTGTTCAGCCGGACGGTGATCGTCTCGGCGTCGAGCGCGGCGACGGTCTGGACGAAATCTTTCGCGGCGATGCTGTCGCCGTACCAGGATTCACCGATGTCGCCGTAGATCCAGATCTCGGCGTGCTGAACTTCAGCGGCGGCACGTGCGGAGATTGCCGGTCGGCGATGGATGCTGTACCAAGGAATGGTGCTCATGCGATGACGGGTGCTTTGTGCATGCCGTCATCGTCTTGGAAACCTTGTGCCATTTGTAGACACCAAAGCGGCAAAATTTTCAGGCGTCGAATCTTCAGCGCCTATGCCCCCTTCACTTTCGGCGTCGACAGATCCTGTAGACCTGCCTTTGCGACAGCCCGAACTGGTCACATACCTGCTGGAGGTTCGCTCCATTGAACATCAAGCGGATGCGCTCGTCGCGCGATTTGCGATCCGGGCGAGGGACGTAGACGAGTGCACCGCCGAACTTTGCGCTCAAGCCTTGAACGATCGCCTCCGCCATCGCAGTCGCCCACGGATCCTGCACGGCGAGGCGATCGCGAAGGATGTCCGACATTTGCCCTACAAGAGGAACGCGGTGAATGGGTTTCTGTGGAGACTTCAAATGGGAAGGGGTGTGATTCAAAGGCGGCTGCTCCATGCGTTGCTGGCGATGGGGGATGACGTGAGTTGGGGTACGAGAGGCCGTGCTGCTGGGGGCGGTGGGGCCCGAGTTTCGATCGGTGCAGACGCCTGCACAGTTGGCATCGCTGTGTCGATTGCCGAAGGCATCGGCGCGAAAAGGTCGGGCTCCAGGCCGGCTTCGAGCCGCGCCCACAGCTTGTCGCTGAGCGTGTGCAGGCCCAGCATCTGCGCGCAGAACAGCGCGTAGACCGTGCAGTCCAGCTTCTCGTTGCGCTTGCCCGCCGGCTTCAGCCACCGGTGCTCCTCCCCGCGACCGCTCTTCACCAGCATCCGGCTCTCGGCCGTGAGCTGGTCGTAGAACTCGGCCGTCAGCTCGCGCGCGAAGTGAACGTAGCCCGGTCCGGGCTGGCTCACCTGCAGGCGGCCGTAGAGCAAGTCCTTCGCGGTATCGGTGCCGACGTGCCACAGCCGCACGCCCTTGCGGATCGTCTTGCCGCGTTCGTTTACGTCGACCAGGACGCTCGCACTCTTGATCGGTCGGCCCAGCCGCGTCTCGCCCTTCACGGCGTAGAGGTTCTGGTTCGGCCGGTTGCGGACGAACACATAGCACTGGTGCGTGTAGTGGCCACCCGTGTCTATCGCCACCGCGTCGGCCGACATCTCGACGCCGCACACGTGCCGGTAGGTCGCCTTGATCGCCGGATCCAGCTTCAGATCCCACTCGCGCTGGTCGGCCGGGTTGCCGTAGATGACCAGGTCATCCACCACCCACATCTCCTCCCCGCGACCGAAGCCCCACACGACCAGTTCCCAGCGGTCGCCCTGCACGTCCACACCGATCGCGAGCTTCACGGCACCGCGCGGCACGATGCGCAGCGGATGGCCGTGTTTGCCGCGCAGCGCGAGCTGGCTGGCGTCCGTCTTCTCCAGCTCCTGCTCGTAAGTCTCGCCGCGGGTGGTGTTGATGAAGGTCTTCAGGTCGCTGTCGTCGCCGGCCTGCGCCTTCTTCGCGGCCGTCAGCCAGTCGCGCACGATGCTGACCCAGGTCGCCTGAGGGCTGTACGCGGTCCAGCTGAAGAACGCGACATGCCGGGGTGGTGCGATCTCCTCGTCCGCTGCGTTGCGGAAGCGCAGCTGGACCGGATCGCGCTCGTCGATCCAAAGGCCCTCGGCGGATTTCCAGCGGCCCTTCCAAGCTGCCAGGTACTCGGCCTGGGTGATGCACACGCCGCAGTGCGGGCAGACGTGGCCGACTGTCTCCGGATCGCCGTCGGTCCACTTCATGCCGTGCCGCGCTTCCTTGCCGCCCCAGTCGAGCGTGTGCTCATCGTCGCAGTGCGGGCAGCGAATGAAGTACTGGAAGCGCACGTCGGCCTGGCTCTCGCGGTCCTCGATCAGGCTGAAACCCTTCAGCTTCGGCGTACTGCCGGCGACCGACTTTGGGAACGTAGCGCCCTCGATGCGCTTGTCGCCGAGACGGAAAGGACTGCCCTCCTTCTCGATGTCGCGGTCGAAGCCGTCGGTCTCGTCGTAGTAGACGCAGTCAACGGTGATCCGGCGATAGTTCTTCGCGGCCTTGCCGCCGCGCAGGTGCAGCAAGCAGCCGAGGAAGCGCTTCTTCTTGATCGTGTTCTCTTTGGACTTGCGGTTGAACTTCGGGAACACGCGACGCATCACCCGCACGTCGCGCAGCATCGGCTCCAGCTCGGTGGTGACAAAGTCGTCACGGTCCTCGTCGGTCGGCTGGTACACCGCCTGGTTGCGGCGCTTGTGCTCGGCGAAGTAGCCGACGGCCGCCAAGAAGATCTTCGTGTAGCCGGTGCGCGCGGACTTGCGCCAGGTGACGTGGTTGATCTCGTCGTGGCCGATGCAGTCGGCGATCGCGATCTGGTACGGATAGGCCTCCCAGCGGCCCTGCTCGTAGCTGCTTTCCTCCGACAGGTAGAAGTGCTCGGCCATCCACTGCGACAAGCGCATCGGCGGCGGAGCTTCGAGCGGGCGCAGACCGCGGCGCAGTGCCGCGTTGATCTCGTCTCGCTGCTCGGTGCCGAGGTCGGCCAGGGTGACAGGGCGATTGATCTCGATCACCTCAAGTGGTTGGGTCAAACGTCTTCCTCCTCATCGGGTTCGTCTTCGGCATCTGCAAGGCTCAGCGCGGCCGCGCGGTTGCGCGCCTTGCTGACCTCCTCCTCGAAGATGCGCAGCGCCTCGGTGGGCAGCTCGACGCGGCGGCGCACGCGCGGCACCAGGCCCTGCAGCAAGCTGCCCACGTCGCCGGCCATCTTGGCGAGCACCAGTTCCAGCACCGCGATCGGCGCCAGCTCGCGGCGGTTCACTGCGTTGTCCATCGCGACGCGGTCGGCCTGTTCTCTGGCGAGCCGTGCACGCTCGCGCGCCAGCTCGCCGTCGGCACCGCGCCCTGCGGCCAGCTCGCGCAGGTGTTTGGTGTACGCGCGCAGCCAGGCCGAAGCGGGCTGGCCCGCCTTGAGGATCCCGCGGCTGAGCAGTTCGCTGACGACCGGCTGGCTGACGCCGACCAGGTCGCCGAACTGCTCTTGCGTCATCGGCGCAGAGAGCGATTGAGATTGCGTCAGGGCTAGATCCCCCATGGATATAACCCCCTTAAGCAACGCCCGCAACTACGGTGCGAACGGGGTTCGAATTACCCTTGACCGACCTCTCCCGGGAGGACCCGATGAGGGGGGTGGGGGGTGGGGTCCAGGCCTGCGCCGACCGAGGTGCGAACGTCATGCGCCCTTCCCTCCCGCCGTGAGCCCGAGCTTCGCGAGTTGCTTCTGCATGCGCTGCTCGTAGTGCGACTTGAAGCGCGCATCGATCACGCGTTGCGCCGTGCCCACGAAGTCGAAGCGCTTGCCATACCGCGTGCCGTTGACGAAGAGCAGCACGGGCTTCACCGCACTGCCGGCGCTGAAGCGGTACCGCGCCCACACGCCGCGCCGCAGGTGCTGCATCTTGTCGCCGTGCTTCCACGATCCGCGGCCCTGCCTAGACTCGCCGCCGTGCGCAACGAAGTACTCGACCTTGCTGCGCTTTGCCTTCGAGCGCCTCGAGCTAGTCGCGTTGGCGTCCGACCCCGCGAGGTTGAAGGCCTGCAGCTGGCTCAGGATCTGCACGATCTGCCCGCGCCCCATGTTGCCGTAGGCATCGAGCTTGGCCGCCGCGCCCGGCACCGCCCGCTCGTTCTTGCGCATCAGCCCGGCCTGCACCAGGATCTCCTCGAAGCGCTTCAGCGGCCGGTTGCCTCCTTCGATCTGCGGGATCAGGTAGTGCGCCCGCGACGTGCCGTCCTTCAGCCACACCACCGCCTGCAGCTTCGTCCGGTTCGCGAAGGTCGTGCGCAGCGCCCGCAGCGTGAATGCGGTCGGGTTGTCGAAGGTCGAGCGCATCTCAGCGACCTGCGCATCCTTGATCTCGCGCGCCGTGTCGTTGATGGCCTGCGCCATCACGTTCGGGTGCTCCTGCTGCAGCTCGCCGAACGCCTTCGCGATCTGCGCCGCATCGAAGCGGATGTTCATCGTCAGCATGGGTTCTCCCCTCAGTCCAGGCCACCGCCGCGCTGCGCCTTCAGGCTCTTGGTCGGCGGCGGTCCTTCCCAGTCGGTGAAGCGCTGGAAGGCGCCGTCGAAGGTGAAGTGCAGCGTGTCGGTCGGGCCGTTCTTGTGCTTGACCACGTGCAGCTCGGCGTGGAACTTGTTCGCGTCGGTCGGGTTGCGCCGGTGCTCGCGGTGCAGCAGCCCGATGAGGTCGGCCGCGCCCTCGATGTCCCCGCTGTCGCGCAGGTCGCTCATCTGCGGCGGACCGGATCGCTTGTCGGCCTCGCGGTTCATCTGCGACAGCAGCACGATCCACACGCCGAACTCCTTGGCCGCGCGCTTCAGGCCGTTGGCGATCTTCCCCAGCTCCTGGTTCCGGTTGTCGCCGTCGCCCTCCATCAGCTGCAGGTAGTCGATGATCACGAGGTCCAGCGCCTTGCGCCTGCGCTTGACCTGCTGGATCTTGCGGCGCACGTCCATGATGCTCAGCGCCGCCTGGTCGTCCATCGCGATGTGCAGCTTCCCCAGTGCGTCGATGCCCTCGCTGACGCCCTCCCACATGCTCTGCGGCGCCTTGCGCGGGTTGCGCAGGTCCGCGAGGTTCACGCGGCCTGCCGCTGCGACCTGGCGAGCCGTCAGCGAGTTCAGGCTGTCTTCCTGGGTCAGCATCAGCACCTGGTGCTTGCGGCCCACGTTGCGGCTGAGCGTCAGGCTTGCGGCCGTCTTCCCCATGCTCGGCCTGGCGCCGATCACCCACAGCTCACCCGGCCGGCCACCGCCCGCGGTGCAGTGGTCCAGATCCTTCAGCCCGGTCTGGATGGTCGTTTCTTTGCCGTCGTAGCGCTGCTGCAGGTCGTCGAGGTAGCCCACCACTAGCTCGCTGATGTCGCGCGGCTCGTTGCGGTCGGCCACCGCGTTCAGCGCCATCAGCTTCGTGATCATCTGGTCGATGAGCTGGTCGACGGGTTGCGGCTTGCCATCGGCACCGTGCGCGCCGCGCAGCACCTCGTCGGCCATCACGGAGCCCAGGCGCATCACCTCGCGCTCGCGCCAGCGCTCGACCAGCAGCTCGGCGTGGCGCTGCGCCGCCCGGCTGCTGACGACCGACGACATCAGCTGGTTCAGGTACACCATGTCGTGGTGCCCCTTCTCGTGGACGGTCACCAGATCGGCCAGCTTGCCGGCCTTCAGCAGCTCGGTGATGGTCTCGTAGATCGCCCGGTGGTCGGTCTGGTAGAAGTGCTCGGGCTTCAGCACAGTGCTGACCGCCTCGAAGGCCTGGTTGTCGATCAGCAGCGCGCCCAGCACGGCATGCTCGGCTTCGTCACTGTGGGGGGCGGTCATCACGTCGGGTCGGCGGCTCATGGGGTGGCTCCTTGGTGGCGGTTCGATTCGCGGTTCATCACGGCCTGCGCCTGCAGGCCTTGGGTGGTGAGTCGGGCGGGCTCGTTCGGGGTCAGGTACCAGAGGCGGTACCAGTTGTCGCGGACGCTGTTGCGGAAGGTCTGGCGCCAGTCGCGCTGCCGCTTGCCCTGGGCGCTGCGCCGGGCCTTGAACTCCATCCAGTGCAGCAACAGGATGTCGCGGTCGATGCCGGCGGCTTCGCAGTACTCGAA
The DNA here is from genome assembly GCF_012275445.1 of Rhizobacter sp. SG703. Taxonomy (GTDB): domain Bacteria; phylum Pseudomonadota; class Gammaproteobacteria; order Burkholderiales; family Burkholderiaceae_C; genus Rhizobacter. The sequence continues at coordinate 76,748 of NZ_JAAZQK010000016.1, forward strand.
GACCTTGTCGCCCTCGGGAATGGGCTTCTCCCCGGCGGCTTTGCAGATGGCGAGGAAGGCCGCGAGGCTCAGCAGCGGCTTGTGCTTCGACGCCTTCTCCTCGGCGTCTTCATCCGACCGGGGGTCTTCAGCCCCTTCAGGGGGTTGGGGGTGTATTTCTTGTATTGGTTCTATTACGGTTAGGGGGCACGACGTGCCGGGGTGACCGGCATCTGGTGCCGGTTGGGCGGCACCTCGTGCCGGGTAGGCGGCATCTGGTGCCGGGGGCATCTCGTGCCGGGGGGCACGTGGTGCCGGGGTGGTCAGGTGAGTCGGGGGGCATTTGCTGCCGGGGGCATCTGGTGCCGGGGTGCGTCGAGGCGCCGCCTGTTCGCGGCCGTTGCCACGCGGGGTCACGGTGTAACGGTTCGCCTTCATGGCGCCGATCTCCACCTTCACCAACCCCGCGGTCTCCAGCCAGCGAATGGCATTGCGCACCGCACGCTCGCCGAAGCACGTGCGCACGGTGATCGTGTCGATGCTCGGCCAGCACACGCCCTGGTCGTTCGCCTGGTCGGCGAGGCTGATCAGGACCGCTTTCGGCGTCGGCGGCATCGCGAGCGGCCAGCACGCGGCCATCACAAGGGTGCTCATTCGGTAACACCCTTCCCTTGCAGCCGCGCGGGCCGCAATGCATCTTGTCGGTGGGTCATGTCAGTGGTCGGTCAGGCGCGCAGTCGTGCCGCTCGGCATTCGCGTTGCTGGTGGTCGATGCGGCAGTCGTCGTCGCAGTAGGTCTCGCCCGGCGCGCAGCGCTCCTCGCAGTTGCGGCAGATGCCCAGCGGCAGGTACGTCAGGCGTGAAGTTCGCTCCCGATGTTTCGCCAGCGCCGCGAAGATGAACTCGGACTCTCGAACCGTCGCGAGGTCGCCCTCGCTCAGACGCTCGAGCGTGTCGCGGGCCAGCACGTCGATGGCAAGGCTGGGCGCGGAGGTGGTCTGCGTGTGCATCAGCGTGCCTCCCGCATCGATTGAGGCTTGGCCGCTTCGTTGCGAACGCGCAGGGCGACGAGCACGGCCTGCACCGCAGACATCAGCTCAGAGGCTTCGCCTTCGACACGGCGCAGCTCGTTGTCGGTGACCGCGCCGTCGGCCGTCACCTCGCTGATCTGGCCGATGACCTCGGCGAACTCGCGCGCCATGCGCGTGACTCCCGCGAAAGTGTCGTCGTCGATGCCATCGGGGCACGACGGCAGCGGCAGCACCATGCAGTGGCTCGCGAGCGCAAAGGCGTTCAGGATGCCGCGGTCTTTCGTCAGCAGCGTGAGTTTGAGCGCGTCGGCCAGGCCGATCTTGGCGGTCGGGTAGTTCGGGTCGACCTCATGGCTGAGCGTCGAGGCGCTCTTGCCGAGCAGCGGTGCGAGTGCGGTCGCGCCGCCGGGGTAGTCGTGTACGAGGTTGAAGGCAGCAGTCTGGACGTTCATGGCATGGGTCCGTGGGGGTTGCTATGGATGCGCCCTGTCCTGTTTCCGATACTGCGCACCAGTGAGCGCAGGTGGGACAAGGAACCCGATCGCGCTGTGGCGCAGCGACGATCGGAGGCAGAGGCATGGAAGGAGAGTTGCGGTGGGGCACCGTGTTCGCGCAGGCGAGCGTCGAGTTCGTCGACATCCCCTCGCCTATCGGGCCGCTGGGAGCGCTGGAGGTGACGATGCGGGCGCCAGGAGCACAGGCCCCTGCCACGTTGTGCCTCGGCGTGCCGGCGGCACGGCAGCTATGGGCAGCGCTCGACGCAGCACTGAAGGACCGGGCAGCAGCGTCGCGGCCGGGCTCATGTCATGCGGCTTGAACAGCATTGACGCCCCCTTCCAACACGTGAACAGCGTCGCCAGTAGCCCGAGGCCCACAGCGGAGGACTTGCCAGGGCACATCAGGGCGCAAGTCTTCGCAGCGCACGGCGCCTTTGGTCGCAGCCTCAATCCGGGGACAGTGTTCCGCCGGTACGCGCCGGCCAGAATCAGACCATTGGCCGACGGCCGCTCGGGTCACGCCGAGAAGGTGCGCGAGGCTTGCTTTGCTGCCGACAATCGCTGCGGCTTGATCGATGGGATTCGGGTCCATGCGATCAGTCTAGATTTTCTGCACTTGTGAGTCAAGAACTTCTCGCCTCGCATGTCAAGATGATCTATACCATTTCGCCTATGGATCTACCTGCCTGGGTGCGCACCGCACGAAACCACCGCAAGCTGACGCAAGAACAGCTCGGCGAAGCTCTTGGAGTCACGAAGAGCAACGTGTCCGCATGGGAGAACGGCCGGCATGAACCAAGTTTTGCCCAGTTGAAGGTCATCGCCGCGCTCACCGGCGTCCCCCTTCCAACGAACGATGTCGGCAACACGCGGCCGACAGACCACGGCGCACTAGACGAGCGCCAGGACGGTATGGAGTCGGGGCCAATTCCCCTCGATGACAACCCTGACTACCCTTCGATCCCTCGCGTGAAATTCAAGCTCTCGGCCGGCGTGTCCGGCTTTGCTATTGAGTACCTGCAAGAAGAAGCTGACCCCATAGTTTTCCGGCGCGAGTGGTTCCGGTCGCGTCGCCTCGATCCGAAGAAGTGCTATGCGATCGTCGTGTCGGGTCCGAGCATGGAACCAGGCATGTGGGACGGCGATACCGTCGTCATTGCTACCGACCGCACGACTCCCAAGGATGGGGTCGTGTACGCCGTCAATTACGAAGGCGAACTGGTCGTCAAGCGGTTGATCCGGGACGAAGGTTCCTGGTGGCTGCACAGCGACAACACCGACCAGAATCGGCATCCCCGCAAGCGCTGCCACGAGGGCGTGCACATCATTGGCGAAGTCGTGCACAAGCAGAGCGAGCGCATCTAATCAATGAGGTGAAAGACACCGGCTGCATGTCGCCGGAAGGCCTCGCGATGATGCCAAGTACACATTCTCTTGACTTGCTTGGTTAGACTTTCTACACTTCCTGTACTCGCCGGTTCCCGGCTACTGGAGCGAAAGTGCAGAAAGCATCGACTCGCAGCTACCGCTGCAGCTACCACCCTCTTGAAGGCGCGTTTGCCGCCTTGTGCGAATCGGGCGTCCTCCCCTTCGTACAGGTCCAAGCGAAGAACGCAGAGGAGGCTCAGCGCCTCGCACATCACATCACTGGTTGCGCGATTAGCGACATCCAACGCCTCGACCAGTCCGCCGGGAGCTACGCATGAGCGCCGCCGCCAGGCCAGGCTCGACGGAAGCCTTGCCGCCGGTCTCGATCAAGCTGGTCGCCCACCCCGGCTACTGGCCGCAGATCGTTCTCGGTGAGCGCGAGGGCGGCAGCCCTCTCGTCTTCCAGATCTGCGTCCCCAATCAGGACGAGGTGTACCTCTCCGAGGGTCAGCTCGCTGCGTTGGTTTCCTCCGGCGCGACCTGGCTGAAGCTGTTCGCCGTTCATCCGTTGTCGGAGGTCGAATCGTGAGCCGCCGGTACATCGCTCGCTACACACTGAGCGATGGCACGCGCGGCGCGCTGCAGGTCGTCGCCGCGCACAGTTTCGATGTCATCGACCTGCTCGTGCATCGCTTCGCCACCCTTCGCTGCTGCAGCGCGAGGTGCCTGTGATTGCCGCCGCCGCTTCGCCTTCGCTTGCCGTCCATCCGTGGGACGCCACCAGCTACCGCGGCTGCGAGCTGTGCATTCACAGCCAGCGCAGCCCCGATGGCCTGGCTTGCGTCTGTCCCTCCGCGGTCGCGCCGCTGCCCTGGCAGTCCGTCGTGATCACCCGCGATCGACAGGGCACCTGTGGTCCCGACGCGCGACACCTGCACTTCCCCAGCTTCGACGCCTGACGGCCCGGCCGTCGTCTCCCTTCAACCCATGCCCGTCCGTCGGCTTCCGGGCCAGCGGAGTGCTTCAACACGCCTGCACATGACCTGGATCACCACTGCCACCGGCTCCGAGGTGTCGCTACGCGACCCCGAGCCTTCCGCGATCACCCTGCGCACGATCGCCCACCACCTCAGCCTCATCAATCGCTTCACGGGCGCCACCTGCCGCCCGTACAGCGTCGCCGAGCATTCGCTGCTCGTCTGCGAGATCGCCGAGCGCGAGTTCCACCTCGACGTGCACGGCCAGTTCGCCGCGCTGATGCACGACGCCCACGAGGCCTTCACGAACGACATCAGCACGCCCGCGAAGGACGAGCTCGGCGTGCCCTGGGCTGCCTTCGAGTACCGATTCGAGCGCCTGGTGCGCACCGCCTTCGCGATCCACGTGCCGTCCGCCGCGCATGCCCGCGAGCTGAAGCAGGCCGACCTCATCGCCCTGGCGACCGAGCGCGCCCAGCTGCTACCGAACGGCGGCACGCCATGGGCACTGCTCGACGGCGTGCGGCCGGCCGGCTGGGTCGACCTGATGTCGGCCGAGCGCGTGACGACGACCTGGTCGGGCTGGCGCGCCGCCTTCACCGCCCGCGCAGACGCGCTCGACTTCCAACGCCAGCAGCGCGCCCGAGTGCTCGGCCGCTGATCACCGACGAGGACCACCATGGAAATCATCACCAGCATTCCGCTCGCCCAGCTGCGCGAGAGCCCGTTCAACCCGCGCCGCACTTTCACCGGCATCGACGAGCTGGCCGCCAGCATCGTCGGCGAAGGTCGCATCCACGAGCCGCTGCTCGTGCGGCTGATCGAGGCCGGCGTCGACGGGAGGGACGCATTCGAGATCGTCTTCGGCCACCGCCGATTCCGCGCGGCAGCCGTTGCGGAGCTTGAGACCGCCCCCTGCATGATCCGCACGATGACCGACGCGGAGGCCCGTAGCGCGCAGATCGCTGAGAACCTGCAGCGCGCCGACGTGCATCCGCTCGAGGAGGCCGAAGGATTCCAGGCGCTGATCGACAGCGACAACCTGACGCTGAACGACCTGGCGCAGAAGTTCGGCAAGAGCAGGAGCTACATCCACAGCCGGGTGACGCTGCTCAAGGCCATCCCGTCCATTCGCAAAGCCTGCCTTGACGGCGAGGTCGGCACTGAGGTCGTGGTCCTCTTTGCCCGGCTGCGCGAGCCGGCCCTCCAGGAGAAGGCGCTCAGCTACGTCAGCCGGGACTACCACGCCAAGCTGGACGATGGCGGCAAGCGCAGCTATCGCCGCATCAAGGCGATCCTCAGCGAGAAGTTCACGCTCAGCCTGTCCAAGGCGATCTTCGACATCGAGGACGAGATGTTGGTGCCGTCGGCCGGGCACTGCGTTCGCTGTCCGAAGCGCACCGGCAACGCGCCGGAGTTCGAGGACATCGCCGCGCCGACCGACAAGAAGGACAAGTACGGCCGCTATCCCGACCGGGCACCGGTGCACGGTCCAGACGTCTGTACGGACCCCGATTGCTTCGCCGAGAAGAAGAAGGCGCACCTCAAGCGCGAGGCCGAAAAGCTCGAAGCGGCCGGCAAGACGGTGATGCAGGGGAACAAGGCGCGCCAGGCGATCGACGCAAGCGGGAACGTCAAGGCCGGCTTCGTCAAGCTGGCCGACGTGCGCGATGCCCTGAAGAAGGCGAAGGGCGCCAGGCCCACGGTCGTCACGTTGCAGGATCCGCGCGACGGCAAGACGCACCAAGTGGTGAAGGTCGACGAGTTGAAGGCGGCCGGCGTGAAGGTCACCGAGCCGAAGCCCGCGCGCGGCTACGGCGAGAGCGAAGAGGACCGGAAGAAGCGCGAGGCCGCGCACGCGAAGGCAGTGGAGAAGGCGCGAGCCGAAATCGAAGGCAGGATTGACCTCCTGACGCGCGTTCGCGCGGCGGCCGCAGCCGCGCCGCGCAGTGCCTTCGACCTGCAGATGGTCGCCCAGGTCGCATGCGCGGGCGTCGGGTGGAAGGACAAAGAAACGCTGGCCGAGCTGTACGGGGTCGAACGCAGCGCGCTCGAGTCGCACATCTCCACCCTGCCCCTCGACGCGTTGACGCTGTTCATCCTCGACTGCGCGCTGGTCCAGAACGTGCGCGTCGAGTCCTATGCGCTCGACCGCAAGCCGGAGCAGTTGCTGGCCGCCGCAGTGCACTATCGTGTCCTCCATGCATCCGTCCAGGATTCCGCTGAGGAACGCGCGTGATGCAGACAGCAAGCACTCTCCGCAAGGCATTCCGCGGGATGGCACCCAACCCAACGGCGCAGTGTCAAAACCCCCACTGGAAGGGCTGGTGGATTACCGAATGAATGCCACAACGCTCTCCGCATACTTTACGGATGCTGAGGTCGACGAGATGACGGACGGCCTCGTGCAGGACGCGGCGAAGATCCGCTACCTCAGGCGCCTGGGGTTGAGGGTCGACCGGAAGCCGAATGGTCGACCCCTGGCGTGGCGAGCCAGCCCTGCGACAGGGACGGCACCCGACCGCGATACGGGCGGCGCTAGCGTGACGACAGGCCTGGAGACCTGGGCTGCAAAAAGGAAGGGACGGCATGGGCCGCAGACGCAAGGATGGTGACCCTATGGGCTTGGCAGGCACTCGCCTTGTATTCGATGGAGGCAGGTTCTACTACGTTCATCGTGGGCCGCCCCAGCGCTGGGAGAACGTCGGCACGGATCTGGCGGCTGCGAAGCAGGCAGCCGCGCGTTACAAGAACCCTTCCGAGGCCTTCGGCACCACAGCCTATTGGCTTGGGGAGTTCCTGGCGGACCTGAAACGCCTCGTGGCTGCGAAGGCGCGGTCGCAGCGCACACTCGACGACTACACCCAGTACGCGGCAGAAGACGGCCCACTGGTCGCAGCATTCGGCAAGCGCCTACCCGCGACGATCAAGCCGCATGAAGTGCAGGGATATCTCGACTTCAATGCGCAACTGGATCCGCCAAGACTGACCCAGTCAAACCGAGAGAAGGCGTTGCTCTCAAGCTGCATCAGCTGGCTTATTCGTACCGGCAAGGTACAGGGCCTGGTCATGAATCCATGCATGCGCTCCAGTGGCATTGTGCGAAACGAGGAGCGCCCGCGCGAGCGCTACGTCAGCCACGAGGAGTTGCGAGAGGTCCTCTCGTTGGCGCCGCGCTCCGTACGGCTGATGATGCTTCTGACCTACCGCACGTTGCAACGCCCGGACAGCGATATTGTCAAGTGGACAACAGCCGTACTACAGACCGGCCAAACCGGCCGAGAGCTGGTGTTCCGACAAAACAAGACGAAGCGCCAGCACCGCATTGCCGTCACCGGTGAACTGGCGGACGTGCTTCCGAAGGCGCTTGCCGGCAACGTACGCGAGGTCAATGTTCCGCTGGTCGCGCGCCTCGACGGTCACCCGTACACGTACAGCGGCCTGAGCAGCATGTTGAAGGAGGCGATCATGGCTGCGAACGTGCGGCGCAAGGCGCGCAAAATGCCGCCAATGCCGAGCTTTGGCTTCCGGGACCTGAAGGGCAAGGGCGCCACGGACATGTACTTCCTTGAGAAGCAGCCAATCGAGGTCATACAGGCGTTGTGTGGCCACGCCAACAAGGCAACGACCGAGATTTACATCAAGGCTCGCTGGCAACAGACTGCCCAGCCAAACCAGACGCAGATCGCGTGATCCCTTCGCGGCGAATCTATCGGTATGACGTCGATCGCCGAAGGCAATCGCGAGTCAGCGTCGACTCGCCATAGGCCTCTACAAGCAAGGTTGCCGGCGTATGGCGCCCGAGTTGATTTGGCGAATGATCGATGGTGAGAGCGGGGGGCAGTTGCCGAACCGTTGCGGCATTCTCTGCGGGCGATCGAAGGACCGCTTTGCAGCAGTTACTTCCGGGCGGTCGGGGGCCTTCAAAGGTCCATTCACCGCGGCAATACTGACCCTGAGAGGCGCACTCGGAAACGCTGGATGAGCCGCGTTCGACCTCGCCTCGAACTGGCTCGGCTGGACGTCGGCTTCGCGCCCTCCGTGAATTCACACAATCGACCAAACGCGGAGTTGGCGACGTCCGAATGAACCTCCCAAACGCGTCATTCAACTTTATAGATGAGAAACGGCATTCGAATTGCTCGGCAAGCCCAGCAGTATGATAGGCTAGATTTCAAACCTAACCTCGCATTCCAAAAGCAAGGCATCGAGTTCTTCTAGGTACCGGCGACAGATGACCCTTGCATCCATCCCTTCAAACTCCGGAAGCTCATGGGTGGCGGTTTCTATTCTAACTTTGCTAAGAATCCGGTCCCCGAGCATGAGAAGGGCCTCAGTATTAGTAGGATCAGTCGGTTCTAGCCTCAGTCTTTGCTTCGCCCCGCTGCGGAGTAATTCTAGTAATTCTGGCGTTACTTCGTCAGGTGGGATATTGACGGTTGCGGAGGTCTGCGTGCGCAATGGCTCAGATTTGGTTGCTCTTACTCGGACATCATTCATGCGCTTAAGCAGATCTCTCGTTTGACTTGACGGCTTCCTGGCGTCAAACCATTCTGCCCAACCGGCAGAATTGCCGTACTCTGCGCGCATAACCCACGTAACGCTCCGGGCCGCTGACACGAACGCACTTAGGAAAAAATCTACGTGTGGGAAGTTACGCCAGTTCTGCTCAAGAAGCAGAAGAAAGAACTTTGCCTCCTCCAGCTTGTACTTTGTGCGACTGGTTGGCATTATTTGGACTCCAACGTAACAAGATGGACGCGAATCGGCTTTCTGTACAGCGTCCGCTCCGTGGGGGATCGGTGCTACTCACCGCGCCAGTGCTTTCTCGCGGTATAGCGCATTCTGCCCTTCTACCGCGGCGATGACTCGCTCAAGCTCATCACGTATGGCAGCCAATTGCACTTGACTAGAAGAAAGTCGGAGTTCAACCCGCGCCACCTCTTGCATAGGTGCTGCCTTGAGTGTCGTGGAGCTGTTCGTGAATTGACGCGCGTCCGTACCGAGTTCAATGGCTTTGCTTGTACGATCTCTGAGTATCGCAAGAGCCTCTTGAACGCCCGAGTTGTCCTGGGAGCCAGAAAACCCCTCCAAAGTCCGGTATGACAACGTGGCTTGCTCGGAAAGTGATTTGATTCGCTGAATCTCCACCAGGATCCCTATGGCAGTACGCGAAGCGCTAAGGGTCGCTGCGGTATGGGCTGAGTCTTCCGCAAATCGCTGTGCCGTACGGGCTGAGACCGCAGAGCGAAATGCCGCGAGCGTCGCGAGTGCGGCGATCACCAAACTCAAGACCGCTGCAATAGAAGCAATAGTTTCCGCAGTTGTCATAGTCGATGAAACCTTATGAGCCGTGGCGCAACCACCGTCCACCGCGCGGCAGTTGGCCAAGAAGGAGGAGAAGCAAGGATCAGCGGCATCTTACTATATTTCCCGGTGCGTGTTTCCCTATCAAACACAACGCAATCGCTGGATTCCCTGCCAGCGATTGCGTTGAGTTGAAATGAAGGGTTATATTTCCAGCAACATTCGCATATCGGCCTCATACGCTTCCAAAGATCGCCATTCGAGAAGTGCCGTGACATTGTTCGCAAAGCTGACTATGCTTTTAGTGCCGAGATGAAATGCTGGATCTACGACAGGTCCCGTACTTCCCTTTCCGTAGCCGTGGTTGACAGCCAAGCGGCGGAACACCTCTACATTTGGCTCTCTAAGGTTTTGATCTTCGAAGTGTGTATGTTGGTTGCGTGCAGCATAGACTACGAGACCAAGTGGAATCCCGCGTACCAGCCTACCGGTGCAAAACGGAACTGGTTTGGAGTGAGGTTTTACGAAAGATACCCAGTCTTGAGGGATATGGCTATTCTTCGAATAGCACTCGATGGCCTTGGCTGCGAGCTGGAGAACCGCACCACATAGCGTGGCTTGTGCAAAACTCTCGCCGATATATTGCTTCTGTGCATCAAGCGCAGCTTGAATCGCCGATCGTCTTTCTGCATACCAAGCGTCGTACTGCCTCTGAAAGTCTTCCTCGCTGGTGTGCGAAGTGACAAAGGTTGTGGAGTGATCGCGCAACAACGCGAGGTAGGCGTCAATTCCTTCAAAAAGCCGTTGGGCTGCACTTCTTGTTTTGTCGAGGTATTGAGCGGCGTTCTGCATTCTGGAAACCTGGCGTATTGTAAGACGATTGGCGTACGCGCATCAGAGCAAGGCGCCACCAGGCGGGACCTTCTATTTAATGCCCAAGTACGACATGTTGTGTCTCCTACTGCTGCTGAGCCAAGGCGAAAAACTTGCGAGCCGCAGCGTCAGAAGCCTACGTGGAAGTGGCCGTTCGTGTACGACCGGTTATTGCCGACTGTGCCTTTTCGGCAGTCGCCCTGCAAGCGGTCAAACGACGCAGCCGGCCTGATCGGCGACCGGCTGCTCGCAGGCGATGCGCTGAACAAACACTGCCAGCCAGGAGCAGCCAGTCGATCTTGTGCCGAACGCCGGACCTCCAATTCGAGCGTACCTCACTGGGTGATCGTTCGGGCTTTCGGCAGTCCCATAGTTGCCATGCACGGTGATCAAGACGCGGATTCGATTTGGTTCCTGAATCACGTCCGTTTGAGCGCATCATCGAGCGAGACCGCACTACGATGGCCGCTATTCTGATGATCCACCACTCGTCACACCACATGCGGTACCACAAGCACGACATCGCGAAGGCACAGCTTGAAACCGCCGTGTCGATCATTCTGAATGGGCAGGACAGGTCTTCCGCGATCACGCTTGCTGGCGCAGCGAGTGGGATCCTTGATACGCTTGTCAAGCGAGCCGGAAGGGAGACCTTTGTCGACTATGCGAGGCGGGTGCACGAAGCACAGGTCGGATTCACACCGAAGCGCAAGTCGTATGCGCATCACATCGACAAAAAGTTGGGCGTAATTGCCCACAAACATCTTGCGCAAGACGACCCTGAAACCATAGACCTCGATCTTGAGAGGATGGCTATCGACGCTGTCTCTCGAGCGATCCAGGACTACGTCTCACTGAATGGACAAGAAGAACCCTTCGTTAAGGCATTCCTTCAATACGCGTGGACCCACTCGGATGGCGAGAAGATGATGGAGACGTACAACGCGCAGCCGAATCGATTGAAGCCGAAAACATGAAGACGTACACGCGCCTTCAGATTGCGGAGAACCAGCTACGGGCTGCGATGGGCTTGTTCATGACCGGTCGAGATCGATTCTCTGTGATCACGCTTGCAGGTGCTGCCGATGTAATCCTGACTCAGCTCTCCATCAAAGCGGGCAACGAGCCTTTCACCGCTGAGTTGCTAGCGAAGCACATTGCTGAAGGCGGTGAGGTTGAGACGCGGGAAACGCACGGCAAGAAGGTCAACGACATCTTGTACATCAACCACTGCAAACACATGGACGATGATGAAGATGGCTATGTTGAGCTGGACAACGTTGAAGAGGCCGCCCTTGGTGCAATCCTTAAAGCAGTAGCCAACTACGTCCACATCGAGGGCTTCCAGAAGGACCTCGTCCAAGCGTTTCGCATCTGGGGCAAAGAGAACCTCGACCCGAGAAAGTACAACTTCGATTTCGATCCGAACTGGAAGAAGGCTGACACCTGACCGCGGTCGGGTCCCAAACGCTGCCGGACTGGCTCCAGGGGAAAGAGACCGCTCTTTACGTGGTCCAGCGGCAGCAACGGTCGATTGCTCCGCATCGCTGCTCACGGCACCAGCCATTCGAAGGTCAGCACTGGTGTCGCGCCGGTGTCCGCTCGGCCGTGACTGAGCAGATCCAGCCAGGTGCGCGACGACGGTCTCCGTTCAGTCCGAGCTGTCGTTCGGCCGCCGGAATTGACCGACCGGCCCACACCTAATATCCAGTGGTTTTTTGGCGGCTTTCCGGGCCATCGTTGGGCAATGAGCGCTCAGAAGTATTTGGAGCGAGGGGAGCGAGACGCCCGAGAACACACGCTTGGCGGCCACTTTCGACCGCCGACTGTTAATCCGTAGGTCCCTGGTTCGAGCCCAGGTCGAGGAGCCAGTATTGACGGGGCCCGCAGCGATGCGGGCCCTTTGCCATTGGGCGCCGATATGAGACGTTTATGAGACGGCGTCTCATATCCAGTAGTCCGGCGCCTCAGTCGTTCGTGCCACCTTCATGCGCTTGGGCGCTGTCGCGGGTGACTGATGGAAACGACGAGACTCCCGTGCTTCCTCGCGAGAACGTGGTGATCAGCGTGGCGGGCGCGTCGCCCCAGCAGATCGAACGGGCGCACGCTGCCGTTCACGCGATGTTCGAGGCCGCCGAGGTCTCACCTGCTTTCGCGGCCCGGTCCGCGCACAAACTGGAGAGCTGGGACCGCGCGGGATTTCCTCCAGAGCAGATGCCCTCCAATGTGGAGTTCGACGCCGCGCAGTTGTGGTTGGGCATTCCCGACTGCGTCATCGAGTCCGTCTTTGGGTCGGAGCGGCCCGCCAACGCCTCATCGCTGGTCGACGTTTTCCTGGCGCCTGTGGATCGCACGCTCCACCAGTGGTTGACCTGGCGATGCACACGCGCCGTGAGAACGGAGACGCCTAGAACAGGTCTGCCTGCGGATCAGGCGTTGCAGCCGGAGGTGCCTTGGGTCGGGACGCTCACTCGACCTTCGGCATCGGCGTCGCCCTGATCTGCTCAGCAGGCCACTGACGAATCAACTGCTCCGCCTCCGCCGGCGAGCGTCAACAGCCAGCTGCGCAAGATCATCAAGACGCGCGGGCACTTCCCCAGCGACGACGCGGCCACCAAGTTGATCTGGCTGGCGTTGCGCAACATCACGGCCGACTGGGGCCGCGCAGCCAAGGAGTGGCGCCCCGCGATGAACCAGTTCGCCGTGGTCTGCGAGGAGCGATTCACTCTGCCGGCGCACGGCAGTCGATAGGCGGGTCAGCCAACAATCCATTCCATCTCAACCGCCTCGCACACAGAAATCCGGACAGGCCCGCTCCCTCGGGAGCGACGGGCCGCCCGGAAGCCGCCGAGTCCGTCGTCTCTCCGCAAACCCTGTGTGCGTTAGCAAACAGACTGCAGCGCCGATAGCTGCCATGGTCGGGTATCGGCGGCGCCAATGTGACATCGCACGCCGAGCTACGTATGCGTCAAGGGGTGCAGCCGCAGACCACCCCACCGTCCTCCCCTGTTTCCCTCCCATCGAAAAGGAGTCCCTTCATGAGACTCATGCATGTGCATCGCCTGTCGTTTCCGCAGGCCCCCCGTTCCATCGTCCTGGCCGGGCTGATGGTCCTCGTTGTCGGCGGCTGCGCCACCGCACCGCCTCCGACCGAGCAACTGGCCAGCGCCAAGGCCGCTGTCGACAGCGCGGCCGTCGACGGCGCGCCGGCATATGCGCCCACGGAGACGCGCCTGGCCACCGACAAGCTTGCCGCTGCGCAGAAGGCCGCGGCGACGAAGGACTACGTGCTCGCGAGGCAACTGGCAGAAGAGAGCCAGCTCGATGCCCAGCTCTCGGTGCGCAAGATGCAGACCGCCAAGTCCAGCAAGGCAGCCGATGAGGCTCGCAAGGCCGCAACCACCGGAGGTACCCAATGAACACGCTTTCGATCTTCACCGTCACCGCACTGTCTGCCGCGCTGATGGCCTGCGGCACCGTGCCTCAGCCCAACGCCGGCCTCGACCGCGCCCACGCCAGCTACGAGATGCTGCAAGGCGATCCGAAGGCCGTTGAGTACGCAGGGCCGGAGATGACACAGGCGCGCGAAGCTCTCGCAGCTGGCGACGCGGCCCGCGCGCGCGGCGACACCCTGCGCAGCGTCGACCATTTCGCTTACTTGGCCCAGCAGCGCGTGGCCATCGCGCGCGAGGCCGCGAACGCCAAGACCTGGGACAAGGCTGCCGCCGATGCGAAGGCAGGCAGCGTCAGCGACAAAGCGGCGCGCGATGTCGCCGCGGCCCGCACAGCGACCCAGGCAAAGGGCGCGGAACTGGCTGTCGCCACCGCTGGCGCGCAGCAGGACAAGGAGCGTGCAGCCGAGTTGGAGGTGCAGCTGAAGGCCCTGGGCTCCAAGCAGACCGACCGCGGCGACGTGATCACACTGGGCGACGTGCTGTTCGATTCCAACCGCGCGCAGTTGCGCGCTGGTGGCGTCCGCGACATGGGCAAGCTGGTCGAGTTCATGAAGAACCACCCGAAGCGCACCGCGATGATCGAGGGGTTCACTGACAGCCAGGGGACCGAACGTGGCAACGCCGACCTGTCGACGCGCCGTGCTGAAACCTTGCGCATGGCCTTGATCGACCAGGGCGTCATGGCCGACCGGCTGCGCACGCGCGGCTACGGCGAACTCCACCCAGTCGCCAGCAACGACAGCGCCGCTGGCCGGCAGATGAACCGCCGCGTCGAGATCATTCTTTCGGATGAGAACGGCGTGTCCAAGCCGCGCTGAGACCAGGAGGCCACCATGTCCAAAGAACGCAAGCACGGCAACAAGGAAGTGAAGAAGCCCAAGCAGGCGCAGGCACCGGTGGCGAAGCCGGGAACGCCAGCGCAGGCGATTCCGGCGATTGCGCCGGCGACACCGGATCGCCAGCGCAAGCGGTGATCAGGCCGCGTCGATCGCCGGCCCCGGTGCACGGCCGATCGACAGGCCGTAGATGCGCCGGTCTGCGAGGTAGCAGCTGCAGGCTGCTGCCTCCAGGCCGGCCCGGTTCACCACCCGCAACTCGCCACGGTGGTATTCAATCAGGCCTCCGGCCTGCAGAACGCCCGCCGCGGCCGTCACGCCGACGCGTCGCACGCCCAGCATGTAGGCCAGGAACTCGTGGGTCATGTGGAAGTGGTCGCACTGCGCACGATCCTGGCTCATCAGCAGCCAACGCGCCAGGCGCGGGCCGATCTGGTGGAATCGCAGGCAAGCGGCCGAGCCGGCCAGTTGCGCCATCAGCACGTTGACGTAGCGGGCCAGACTGCGCTGAAGCGCGGCGCTGCGTGCCAACTCGCGTCGGAACGGCGAGACGGCGATACGAAAGGCCGTGCCCGGTCCTTGGACCACCGCGTGCAGCGGAGCGACCGGCACGCCCAGCGCCACATGCACCCCCAGCATGCCCTCGCGGCCTACCATGCCGACCTCCAGCCCGGGGTGGTCGTCTACCCGAGAGATCAGCGATACGAAACCATCCATCGGGAAATAGACGTGACGCGTTGGCTCGCCCGCCTGGCTGAGAACCTCGGCGAGCGTCACGTCGACCGCCCCTCCCGCAGCGAGCAGGCGTTGGCGGTCTGTGCGCGGAAGCAGTTCGATCAGGCCGTTCTCGATGTTTTTCATGGCGCAAGCAGTCTGGGGCCTGCGCGGCCGCGTCACCGTCTGCCAGCGCACACAAGATTGCTCAGCGGGCCATCCGTTCGGGCAGCAGCCGGTCGTATTCCTTCTTCACGACCGCATAGCATTCGCAGGTGCGCTGCTCCAGGCCCGGCCGATCGAGCACCGTGATGCGCCCGCGTGCATAACTGATCAGTCCGGCCTTTTGCAGCTTCAGCGCAGCCTCGGTAACGCCTTCGCGGCGCACGCCCAGCATGTTGGCGATCAGTTCCTGCGTCATCACCAGCTCGGCGCTGCTCAAGCGATCCAGGCTCAGCAGCAGCCAACGGCACAACTGTTGATCGAGCGAGTGGTGGCGGTTGCACACCGCCGTCTGCGCCATCTGGGTGATCAGCGCCTGCGTGTAGCGCAGCAGCAGGTGCAGCACCGGCGCGCGGTTGAACTCGTCCTTGATCGTCGACGCCTTGAGCCGAAAGCCGGAACCGGCGCTTTGCACCACGGCGCGGCTCGGCGTCGATTCACCGCCCATGAACAGCGAGATCCCGACGATGCCCTCGTTGCCTACCACGGCGATCTCGGCCGACGAGCCGTTCTCCATCACGTACAGCAGGGAGACGATGGCGGTGGTCGGGAAGTAGACGTGACTGAGGGTGCGCCCGGGCTCGTAGAGCACCTGCCCCAGCGGCAACTCCACCCACTCAAGCTGGGGAAGCCAGCGCTGCCACTCTCCGTCGGGCAGCGCAGCGAGCAGCTGGTTCTGCTTCGGATCGGGGGAAAGAACCATGTAGCAAAGCTCCGTCAAATTGTCGGAGCCGGCAAGGAACGCGTGCCTTCCCAAGCCATCGATGATGGCAACTATAGACTCTCGGCGGCGGCCAGTATGTTCGCTAGCGAACATTCGGTGAAGGGCCTGCGGATTGACAGCCCGGCCCTCGCCGTCAGGCTGACATTGGGGTGGTCCGCCTCTCGAAATGACCGCACACATCGATCAGGGCGGCGAGTCCAGTCAGTTCGGAGAGTCGTCCCTTGGACCGCCGTTGTGTAGGACGCAGACTTCGCTGTTGCGTCTGCTACCGCACAGATTACTTTCGCTGGAAGGTGCAACCTTGAACTCCGATGGCGGCCCCGGCCTCTCGGCCTTCGAATCCCGGTGCGCAAAGCTGGGCCAAGTTCGGGGGCCACCATTGACGATGGCTTCTCCGATCTGAGGTACATGACACCGCTCGAACTTCGGCGTGACATGCGGCAAGCCGTCAAGACAATTGACAGCCGATCTTCATCCGCGCGCAAACACTTTGAGAACTATCTCCACGGGCTGTGGACGATTGTGGATAGCGAGCGAAGAGAACCTGATGCCTGGGAGGCTGTGCATGTCTGTGCCGCAATTGACGCAGCTGAGATCGGTGCTTACGCGTTGGCGTCGGACTTTGTCGATCTGGCAATGGCCCCTGTGCACGAACGCGTACCTGAGTGGCAAGGTTGGCGAAACGAAACAACTCTGACGCAATTCAAGACGGCAATTGACAGGTTGACTCAGCTGCCTGAAGCCGCACCTTCTGCGGGCAAGTGGCGGCGCTGAGGTCTCTTTACCCAGACCCGAAGCCCTGCTCGCCAGGGATGAGTTGATCAATTGAATGTCTGGAGCCGACAGTTTCTCTGCGATCGCAGTGCATCGCGACGAGCGTGCGTTTGCGCCGGCTTCGAACGATTGGCGAGCCCGTCTTGACCTTCGGCATCAACAGGGGCCTCTTGGCGATCGCAAGGTTCGCTTGTGCACGCCGTCGGCCATCGCGGCGATGTCATCGCGGATGAGCCCGTCGGCTTGCGCCTGGACGATCTCTTCTCGCTTGGCTACGTTCGTGTAGCCCGAGTCGCCGCGGCCTGTCGCATGCCTTTGTTGCGACCGGCCCCGACAAGACGTGCAAAATTGGCCGCATCGTGCAGGTTGTCGTACAGGATGCAAGCGAAACGATACGCGCCGTCCTCGAAGCGTATGCCCAGCGAGGCCATCAACGGCAGATCGTCCGCCCTGGGGGGTGCGGCGACCACTGGCGGCTCGGTCTCGACCGGCTGCAATCGGTGCTTCCTGACCATGGTGTGCCCTTCCGCGTTCGGAGTACAGCGGCACGTTAGCCACGGGTCGACAGAGCGTCTGTGCGGTAAGCAACGTTGCGACAGTCCAGCAAGGCCCCTGTGTTCGCCAGCGAACAGACCGGGCCGGGACGGCCCGGCAGAATCGCTGACGGAGCGCTCCCCATCTCAAAAACGGAAGCCTTCGCATTCCGAGGGTGGCGATTCGTCTCCTCGAAGGGGCGACAGGACTTCCCGCCTGATCCACATGCGCTCCGTATCGGAAGGACGCTGCAATGCCTGTCACCCTTCACCCGTGCGACGTGCCCGTTGGGCTGCCTTTCACGAAGAAGCTCTCCACGCCAAGCTACAGCGCGGCAGCTGCTCTCGGCCGCGCGGCGTCACGTGTCCCCATGTTCGGTCATCATGCCGCTACCCGGGCAGCCGCAAACGGCCGGAGAGCCCGGACAACGTTGGCGCGACTGCGCAAGGTCAACGAGCAGCTGTTGCAGGCGACGCTGTTGTCGCAACGCGGCCAACGCCAGGCAGAGCTGATGCTGAGCCGCCAGACCCAAATGTTGGCTGTCGTGGCCCACGAATTGCGCAACCCGCTGATGACCTTGTGCACCACGGCCACGCTGCTGCCGCGCGTGGCCGCCGACAATGTGCCTCGCCTGCAGGAAATCATCGAGCGGCAGGCCGGACGCATGTCGCGCGTGATCAGCGACCTGCTGGATGTGTCGCGTATCAACACCGGCAAGCTGCGGCTGGAACTCTGCGATGTCGACATCGCAGACGTGATCGAGGACTCGCTTGTCAGTTGCCGTCATGCGATGGCACTGCGCACGCAATCGCTCCGACTCGACATGCCGTCCTCACCGGGCGGCATGCGCGGTGACGCAGTCCGCCTCACCCAGATCCTGAGCAACCTGTTGGGCAACGCGTCCAAGTACACACCAGCCGGGGGCGACATCGCCCTCGTCGTGCAGCGCACGCCGGACGCCGTGGCGTTCACCGTCAGCGACAACGGCATCGGCATCACGCCGCAGGCCTTGCTCGAGGTCTTCGACCCGTTCGTGCAGGAGCAGCATGCGCTGAAGTTCAACGGAGTCGGCTTGGGGCTCGGCCTGGCGGTCGTGCGCGAACTCGCCGAAGCCCACGGCGGCAGCGTCGAGGCGAGCAGCGGCGGACTCGGGCTCGGCAGCCGCTTCGTCGTCACGATCCCCGTGCGCGATCGAAGACTTTGACCTGAGGATGTCCTTGACGGAGCCGCTGTGCAGCGGCCGGCGCGCGAGTCAGGCGCGTTTCAGCACTACCACCAGATCAGATTTTTTGAGGGCCTGGCTACTGAAGACTGAACTGAGTCAGTCCTGCTCGGCTCTTCAACGACCGCTATTGCTGCAAGACCTCCATGGGCCGGGCCCAACCCCCGTCACATATACGGCACTTCGTCTCGTGCAGGCCTGGGGGCGGGCCTGCTGGCCGGACAGCATCAATGAGACGCCGAAAGATGCCCGCGTCAATGCTGGCGCGGCCAATCCATCAGTTGCGCGAACCGACTGTCAATCCGTAGGTCCCTGGTTCGAGCCCGGGTCGAGGAGCCAGTATTGACGGGGCCCGCAGCGATGCGGGCCCTTTGTCGTTTGGGCGCCGATGAGCGACCAGTGCGCCCCAGGACCGGCCCACACACCCAACGCACGACGCCAGCCGATTCACCGAAAATGACACTCGCACGGGCCCATTTCCGGTGTACATCACCGTCGTCAGCGCGTACGCTGCGCTGGCGTTCTGGCTCAGTATCGCCAGCCCATCGAAGGCTTGCCACGCAGACTCGACGCCGCGACACCACCGAAACTGGATACAGCCATGAGGGAATCGGCCCTTTCAACCGCGCGCGTGGGAGGCGTCGTCGTCGGCCTGTTCGGCGCGGCCATGGCCACGCACTGGGTGTTTCCCGTCGACGCCGTCGCCCACCTCGTCCCCGGCCTCGAGCACGCGGGCATCGTCGGTCCACTGCTCTTCGTTGCGGCAGGCCTGTGCCTCTTCAACGCCTCGCGCCCGTCGACGTCGGCCACCTGGCTCACCCGGCTCGCGGCCCTCTGCGTCGGCGCGCTGGTCGCGCTGCCATTGGCCTACCTGTTCGAGAACGCGTCGGGCATCGGCCTGGGCATCGACATCGCCCACGCCGGTGCGGTTCCCACGGCGACCCATCCTTATCCCGGCCGACTGTCGCCGAACGCGAGCCTGGCGTTCCTGCTCGCCGGCATCGCGTTGTGGCTGAACGAACGACGCTCCACCCGGCTCGGCCCGCTCGTCTTCTCGCTGTTGGCCCTGGCGGTTTCCGCCATCGGCATCGGCGGAATCGTCGGACACTTCGTGGGCCTCGAGGCGCTGTACCAGGTGGCGAGCTACAACCCGCTGCTGCCGACGACCGCGTTCGGACTCTCCGTCGTCGGGGCGGGCCTGTGGATGCTGCACGAAGCAGCCCACGTCTTCGATCCCAAGAGGTTGCAAACGACCGAGCAGCGCATCAAGCGCCGCTCGATCGCGGTCATCACGCTGGTCGCGCTGGCGGGCGGCGTCGCGGGCTTCTCGGTGATGCGCGGCACCTTCGAGCGATCGGTGTCGAAAGACATGCTGCTGATCGCCACGACGAACGCGACCTCGCTGGCCCACACCATCGAGGTGAGCCTGCTGTTCCCGAAAAACGTTGCCACGCGACCCGCCGCGCGGCAGGCGCTGGACAAGCTGAGCAAGACCCCCGCCGACACGGATGCGATGGACTTCCTGCAAAGGGTCGCCGAGAGTGCCCTCACCGCCGACCTGACGCGCGTGGAGATCTACGCCGCGAACGGCGCACGCGTGGCACAGGCGGGTCCCGTGCCTCCGAAGTCGCAGGTCATTCAGCGCCTGGCGAATACGGAGCAGACGACCTTCCTGGCTTGGAAGGACGGCTACCTGCTCCTGGCAGAAGCCGAGGTCCGGATCGACGGGCGCATCGTCGGGCGGGTGTTCACCGAGCAGCGCATGCCGCTGTTCGATCGCCTGCTCGCCGAGATCCGCGCCTCCAGCGACACGTCCGACGCGGCGATCTGCGGTCGCGACAACGACAAGATGGTCTGTGCGCCCAACCGGTACCGGCCGTCCGGACTCGAACTGCCGATGTTCGACGCGACCGGCGCTGCCGCGCTTCCCGTGGCGCGGGCACTGCTCGGCGAACACGGCGTGCAGTTCCTCAAGGACCGGCGGGGCACCAACGTCCTCTCGGCCTTCACGCCGATCAAGGATTTCGGACTCGGGCTGGCCGTGCGGACCAATGTCGACACGCTCTATGCGCCGATGAAGTCGCGCCTGAACATCCTGGCCGTGGCGCTCGTCGCCATCGTCGCGCTGGCCATCTATGCCCAGCAGCACCAGGTGAGGCCGGTTCTGAAGCAATTGGTCGCCAGCGAACAGATGGTGAAAGCCATCGTCGAAAACCAGTCCGAGCTCGTGTCGCTCGCGACGCCGGACGGCGAACTGACCTACGTCAATCCGGCGTATGCCAGGCACTTCGGACGAACCCCCGCGGACATGCTGGGCGACAGCATGTACGACTACATCGAGCCTGCGGATCACACCGCCGTCAGGAAAGTGGTTGCGGACGTCCTGTCGACCGGCACCACCGCCACCAACGAGAACCGGGTGACGTCCGCCCAGGGCGCCCAGCGCTGGGTCGCCTGGACCAACCGCTTGCTGAGCGATCCTTCGGGTCGGCCGACGCTTCATTCCGTCGGCCGCGACGTGACCGAGCGCGTGCTGGCCGAGCGCGCACTGCGCACACTGGCCGCGATCTTCGACGCGACGACCGACTACGTCATACAGAACGACGCACAGGGTCGGCTGATCTACATGAACCCTGCCGCACGACGCCGCGTCGGATTGGCGCCAGATGCGCCGATCGAGCAGTTGACGCTGGCGCATTTCAATCCTCCGCAGACGCTCGCGAAGTTCAATGCGGAGGTCGGGCCCAGCGCGGCGGCCACCGGCGTCTGGGTCGGCGAGTCGCTGGTCTGGGACGCCGAGCGGCGTGAATTTCCGGTCAGCCACATCGTCATCTGCCACCGCGACGCACAGGGCAAGGTCGAATACTTCTCCGCGCTGATGCGCGACATCTCCGCGGCCAAGGCGGCCGAGCAGGCCGTGCGCGACAGCGAACATCGCCTGCGCCTGGTGACCGACAACATGCCGGCCCTGATTTCCTACCTCGACCGCGACCTGCGTTTTCGCTTCGTCAACCGGACGTACCAGCAATGGTTCGGCAGCGAAGCGGCGCCCCAGGCCGGGATGAGCGCTGAGGACTTCTTCGGCGAGCAGGCCCGGCTGGAGATCGGCCCCTGGCTGCGAGCCGCCCTGGACGGACAGGACGTCGCCGTCGACCGGGAAATGATGCGCCCCGAAGGCCGTCGCCATGTGCAGGTCACGGTCGTCCCGGATCGCGACGAGCAGGGCAGCGTCTTCGGCCTGTACACGCTCATCAACGACGTCACGTCGTACCGCGAGTCGCAACGAGCGCTCCAGGAGAGCGAGGCGCGCCTGCGCACCGTGGCCGACGCACTGCCGATGCGCGTGGCGTACATCGACGCCGGCGAGCGCTACCGCTTCAACAACCTGGCTTACGAGCGCGGCTTCGGGCGGCCGCGCCACGAACTCCATGGCCAGACCGTGCGTGCGGTGCTGGGCGAGACGGCCTACCAGGCGGTGGAGCCGCACATCCGCAGCGCCTTGCGAGGCGAGCCGGTCACGTTCCAGAGCGAGATGGACAGCAACGGCAGCTACGTCTGCTACGAGGCCCAGTACATCCCCCAGCGCGCGGCCGACGGCAGCACGGTGCTCGGCTTCCACGCGGTGGTCACCGACATCACCCGCCAGAAGCTCGAGGAAAAACGGCTGACCGAGCTCGCCCGGGTGGACGCGCTCAGCGGCCTGATCAATCGCGCCGGCTTCGAGTTGCGCATGGCAGAGGCCATGCAGCGCAGCAGGACCAGCGGTGCGCTGATCGCGCTGATGTACCTCGACATCGACCACTTCAAGCAGATCAACGACCGCTACGGGCACCACACCGGGGACGCCCTGCTTCGCGGGTTCGCGGGCAGGTTGTCGCAGGCCGTGCGCTCCACCGACACCGTCGCCCGCCTGGGGGGAGACGAGTTCACGGTGATCATGGAAGGCCTGCCGAGACCCGAGGTGGCGTCGACGGTCGCCGGCAAGATCGTCCAGGCCATGAGCTCGCCGTTCGTCGTCGAGCAGCAGGCGATCAGCATCACCACGAGCATCGGCCTGGCGTTCTACCAGGGCGACGCCACGACCGTCGAGGCGCTCGTCCGGCAGGCGGACGTGATGCTCTACCAGGCCAAGGGCGCGGGCCGCAACAACGTCCAGGTGGCGCTTCGGCTCATCGAAGGCGGGCGGGCTTAGCCATACTGCAGGCTCCGCCCAGGAGCCCGTGCCATGCCTTCTTCGATGACCCGCCGCAGCGCAGTCCTGTCCTGCACCCTCGCGCCCGTCGCAGCCGTGATCGGGTTGGCGGCCTTCACCGCCTGCAGCACCGGCCCCGGCCCGGTCCCGCTGCTGCCCGCCGGTGCGGCGCAGGCGCTGGCACCGCATGGCCGGCTGCGCGCCTGCATCAACCTGGGCAACCCGATCCTCGCGAACCGCGATGCGGCCGGCGTCGTCGGCGGCGTGTCGGTCGACCTGGCAACGCTGCTCGCGCAGCGCCTGGGCGTGCCGCTGGAGCTGATCGTCGTCGAGGCCGCGCTGCAATCCGTCGACACCGTGAAAACCGACCGGGCCGACATCGGCTTCTTCGCGATCGACCCGCGCCGCAGCGACGGCATCGGCTTCAGCGCACCCTATGTGCTGATCGAAGGCGCGTACCTTGTGCGCAACGAGTCGCCGCTGACCGACAACGCGCAGGTCGACCGCAGCGGCACGCGCGTGATGGTCGGCCGCGGCAGCGCCTACGACCTGTACCTGTCGCGCGAACTGAAGGCCGCGCAGCTGATGCGCACGCCGACCTCGCAGGCGGTCGTCGAACGATTCTTGGCCGAGGGTGCCGACGTGGCGGCCGGCGTGCGCCAGCAGCTCGAATCCGATGCCGCCCGGCTGCCCGGCCTGCGCCTGCTGCCGGGGCGCTTCATGGTCATCGAACAGGCGATGGGCCTGCCGCTGACGCGCGGCGCCGCCGCCACGGCGCTGCTCGCCGGCTTCGTCGAACAGGCCAAGGCCGGCGGCTTCGTCGCGCAGTCGCTGGCACGGCACCGCATCCACGGCGCGGTCGTCGCACCGGCCTCGCGCTGAGGCCGGCTGCGCTCACGGGTGGCGCGCGCCGCCGGCGCTGAGCTCCGCCCAGTCCAGTTCCTGCACGACGACGCGGAACGCCGCATCGCCGATCGATCCGTCCTGCCGCAGCTCGTCCAGCCGCCCGCGCGCCGCCGACAAGGCCCGCCGCCGCAGCGGCCCGCCGGAGCGCTGGTCGATCGCCTCCTCGTCGGCGCGGCTCTCCTGGTTCAGCTCGATCACCGCGGCGTACTCCTTGCGCAGCAGCTTCGCGGGCATCGATTCATCGCCGTCGATCGACGCCAGCAGCGCACCATAGGCCTGCGCCCGCGCATGCTTGACCTCGCGTCCCACCGGATCGTCGTCGCGCAGCTTCATGAGCCGGATCAGCGGCTTCATCGTCAGCCCCTGCAGCACCAGCGTGCCGAGCACGACGGTGAAGGCGCACAGCAGGATCAGGTCGCGGAACGGAAACGGCGCGCCGCCGGGCAGCGTCTCGGGGATCGCGAACGCGGCGGCCAGCGTCACGATGCCGCGCATGCCGGCCCACGACAGCACCAGCGCGCCGCCGAGCAGCGGCTGGGCCCCCGCGGCGCGATGCCGATCCGGCAGGCGCACGAACTTGTAGCTCAGCACCCACGCGAAGCGCGCCGCGATCGTCACCGCCAGCACGGCCAACGCCACCAGCAGCGATTCGGTGCGCACGCCGCCGGCCGCGAGCCGTTCCCAGATCGGGCGCAGCTGCAGGCCGATCAGCACGAACGCGAACGCATTCAGCACGAACACGACGGCCTCCCACACCGCGAAGATCGGCACCCGCATGCGCGCCGGCATCGCCGGGCCGCGCCGCCGCGCGATCGTCATCGCATACGCCACCAGCGTCAGGATGCCCGACAACCCGATCGCCTCGGCCGCCATCCAGACGCCGAAGGTCGTCACGAACTGCAGGATCAGCGAGGTCGGCACGTCCTGCACGCGCGACATCAGCGGCTGCGTCAGGTAGACGCAGGCCACGCCGGCGGCCAGGCTGCCGAACACCGTCAGCAGCAGCACCGGCGCAAAGGTCGCGAAGCCCAGGTGCCCGGCCAGCGCCGCCATGATCGCGAGCCGGTAGATCAGCAATGCACTGGCATCGTTGAGCAGGCTCTCGCCTTCGACGATGGTCAGCAGCTTGTGCGGCAGCTTGACCTGGCGCATCACGGCCGTGGCCGCCGCGGCGTCGGGCGGTGCGACGACGGCCCCGAGCGCGAGCGCGATCGCCCACGGCATCTGCGGCACCAGCCAGCGGGCGGTCAGCGCCACCGCGAGCACCGTGACGCCGACCGCCGCAATCACCAGCCCGGCGATCGGTCGCCAGTTGGTGCGCAGGTCGCGCAGCGAGGTGTCGTACGCCGCATCGACCAGCACCGGCGCGACGAACAGGGTCAGCGCGAGTTGCGGATCGAGCGTCCAGCGCGGCCCGTCGGGCAGGAACGCAAGCAGTGCGCCGCCGATCGCGAGGAAGGTCGGGTACGGCGCGCCGACGCGGCGTGCCAGCGTTGCGAGCAGCGCCGCACCGAGCAGCAGCAGGATGATCCATTCGAAAGTGGCCATGGGGGGACGGGTCCGGGGTTCACCCGTCGCTTCCGACCCGCACGCCGTGCAGGTCGCGCACCATGCGATGGGCCGTCCCGACATGCGCCCCCGCCCGGTCCAGCAGCACCGCCTGCAGCCCCGCAGCGAGCGCGCCCTGGTAGTCGAGCGCCAGCGAATCGCCGACCATCAGGCACTGCGCCGGCGCAACGCCCAGCCGCTCGCAGACACGCAGGTAAGCCTGCGGATGCGGCTTGCTGACGCCCGCCTCCTCGCCGATCGCGACGTGATCCACCGCATCATCGAGCCCGGTCGCGACCAGCTTGCGGCGCTGCCCGTCGGCCGGACCGTTGGTCAGGATCGCGAGCTGCAGGCCATCGCCGCGCAGGCGCGCCAGCGTCGGCCGGGCATCGTCGTACAGCCTCGGGCTGTCGTTCACGCAGTCCATGAACACCCGGTTCAGCTGCGCGACCAGGCCTTCGCGCGGCGTCAGCCCGAGCCGGTCGAACGGGTCGGCGAAACGCCGCATCCGGTACTCCTGGCGCGTCAGCCGGCCCTGCTCGAACTGCACGAACAACGGCCGGTCGACCTCGACGCAGGCCTGCAGGAACGGCGCCACCGCAATGCCTTCGTCGGCCAGCACCTCGGCGATCAGGTCGTGCGCGACCAGCCGCGTCGACGCGAAGTCGATCAGCGTGTCGTCCAGGTCGAAGATCACCAGCTTCGTCATCGCGGTCCTTTTTCAATCGTCCTTCACTCGTCCCACACCGGCCGCAGCCCGATCGTCGTCGTGCCCAGCCGGCCCCACTTGCCGCGGCTGGCCTGGATGCGCAGGTGGCCGGCATCCTTGCTCCAGGCCCCGCCCTTCACCGTGCGCTCCATCGGCGTCTCGGCATCGTGGTCGTGCAGGTCCTGGCACCACTCGCCCAGGTTGCCCGCCAGGTCGAACAGCCCCAGCTCCGACGGCGGGAAGCTGCCGACCACGCTGGTGCCGCCGAAATGTTCGTCGAAGTTCGCGTGCACCGGGGTCGGCGGCGCATCGCCCCACGGGTAGAGCCGCGCCGGATCGTTGTTCGACGCCAACGCTTCCCACTCCTGCGCCCACGGCAGGCGGCCCCCGAGGTGGGCGCAGATCAGCCCGGCCGCCGCCCAGTTCAGCCCCCACACCGGGTGCTCGGCCAGTGCGGCGCGGCAATGCCAGCCGCCGCCGGCCGGGTCGAAGGCCAGCGGGTTGCGCGGGTTGCAGACATTGACGAAACGGTAGCCGCCGCCGGTCTCGGGCGGCATCTGCATCTCGTTGAGGATCTCGGCGGCGACGCGGCAGGTCAGCAGCGTGCGGGCCACCCGCAGGCGCCGGCCCGCGAGTGCACCGGACGCCACCCTGAAGCCGATCGCGTCATGGAGGTACTGCTCGATCATCGGTGTCAGGCCAGGGGGGTGGTGGATCGGACCGCGGATTGCACCTCGTCGATCAGTGCCAACTGCGCTTCGCTCAGGTGATGGCGCCAGCGGTTCTCCACGTCGTCCAGCGAGCGGTACGACGAGAACAGCCCGCCGCGGGTCTCGGCCTGGCGCAAGCGGATGAAGGCCTCGGCATCGCCCGACGCCTCGGCGCCGAGGAACGCCACCAGGTTCGCCACCGCCTGCGCCGGCTCGCGCGAGATGTCGGCCAGCTCGAGGCTGACGTGCGCGAAGTGGTGCAGGCAGCGCCGCGCCAGCTCGTAGCGCAGCGCCACGCTCATCGCGACCACCTCGGTCGTGCGCAGCGCCGCATCGGTGCGCGGCACGCCGCTGCGGTAGGCGGGAAACTCGCGCATGAACGCGCGGCTCACCAGCTCGGAATAGCTCCACAGCGTCGTCAGCTTGCTGCGCAGCACCGACGAGACGATGGCGCGCGGATCGCGCCGCAGGAAGATCACCCGCAACTCCGGCAGGAAGGCCTTCAGCCAGCCGAGCTTGCCGAACAGGCAGGTGTCCTTGAAGCCGATCACCCGGCCGCGCCGCGATTGCCCGAGGTAGGCCTTCAGTTCCAGCAGGAACTCGCGCACCGTCTCGTCGCCGCCCAGGCTTGCATGCAACAGCGCCGGGTCGTGGTCGTCGGCGTCCCACGGCACCAGGTCGTGGTCGCGAAAGAACCGCGTGTGCATCGACAGCGGTTCGTTCAGGCATTCGATGCCGGCACAGGACTGAAGGACATCGTTCAGGAAGTTCGAGCCTGAACGGTGGTGCGCCATCACGAGGAACGGTGGGCGTCGTTCGAGAAGCAGTACCGACATGCGCGCGATCGACTCCCTATTGCAAGTATTGTTCTTCAATCGTACGCTTGGCTCGAACCGCACTGCAAGACCAGTGTGAGGGGGGCTGATGAACTCGTCAGAAGTTGCAGCGCCGTCGAAGAGAAGCGGCCGCCTTCCGTTGCTGATCGCCGCGGTGGCGCTGGCCGTGGGTCTGTCGACGCTGGCCATGACCTGGCGCTACCGTGCGACGCACCCGCAGCGCCCTGCCGCAATGGCGGTGCGCCTCGCGCTCTCGACCACGCCGCATGCCGCGCTGCTGATGCTGGCCGCCGAGAAGGATTTCCTGCGCGACGAAGGGCTCGACGTCACCATCGTGCCGGTCAGCCACGGCAAGTTCGCGCTCGACCTGCTGGCGCGCGGCGAGGTCGACCTGGCCACCGCGGCCGAAGTGCCCTTCGTCACCGCGGTGCTCGACCACCAGCCGCTCAGCATCCTCGCGAGCATGCTGAGCGTCTCCGACGAGATGGCGGTGGTGGCCCGCCGCGACCGCGGCATCGCGGCGCCGGCCGACCTGCTCGGCAAGCGCATCGGCGTGCCGCGCGGCACCAGCGCCGAGTACTTCCTGTGGGCCCTGCTGATCCGCCACCGGCTGGCACGCGACGGCGTGACGCTGGTCGACCTGCCGCCCGGCCGGCTGGCCGACGAGCTGGCGCGCGGCCGCATCGACGCCGCGTCGACCTGGCAGCCGGTGCGCCAGGACGCCGAAACGGCGCTCGGCGCGCAGGGCGTCTCGTTCACCGCGCCGGCCGCCTACACCGTGAGCCACGTCGTGGTCGGCCGCACCGACTACCTGCACCAGCAGGCCGAGATGTCGCGCCGCTTCGTGCGTGCGTTGCTGAAGGCCGAGCGCTTCAACCGGCTGCATGCCGACGAATCGCTGGCCATCGTCGCGCGCCGGCTCAAGGTCGACGCCGCCGCGCTGCAACCCAGCTGGAAATCGCTCGCCTTCCGCGTGAACCTGCTGCAGTCGCAGCTGGTGACGATGGAGGACGAGGCCGACTGGGCCGTCTCGGGCAGCCCGGGCGCCTCGGCACCGACGCCCAACTTCCTGCCGCACCTCTACCTCGACGCCTTGCTCGACGAGCAACCCGACCGCGTCACCGTGGCGCATTAGGGCCCCTCGAACCCGTCAACACGATGACCGACACCGAATGAAGATCAGTGCGAAGGGCTGGCTCGCCACGACCACGGGCCTCGGCACGATCGCCCTGCTCGCCGTGATGATCTGGTGGGCGAACGGCGAAGTCGAATCGGCAGACCGACAGCGCCGGCGCATGTCGGACGTCGCGCGCGTGCTGAACGACCTGCGGCTCGTCACCTTCGAGTACGTGCTGTACCGCAACCAGCGCGCCTACCAGCAGGAGCGCCAGGTCTCCGCGCGCCTCGAGCGCCAGCTCGAGGAACCGATCTTCAGCGACCCCGAGCCGTCCGAGACGCTGGCCGACCTGCGCCGGCGCAGCGTCGAGACGCGCCAGCTGTTCGAGGAGCTGCAGGCCAACACCAACAGCCGCGCGGCCGACGACAGCGCGCAGAAGCTCTACGAAGAGCTGATCTCGCGCAAGCTGCTGGTGCTGCACCAGGAAAGCCTGGTCGACGCGTTCCGGCTGACCGACTATTCCACCGCCCGCATCGCGCAGGCGCAGCAGCGCGTGGTCGGCGTGATCCTGGCCGGGCTCGCGCTGATCTCGCTGGCGACCGCCGCGGCCGGCTGGCTGATCCACCGCGGCGTGCTGGCGCCGATCCAGCGGCTGCAGCAGGCCACGCGCGAGGTGGCATCGGGCAACTGGAGCTTCCGGCTCGACATCGCCGGCAGCGACGAGATCGGCGAGATGTCGCGCAACTTCGACGCGATGACCACCACGCTGCGCAACTCGTTCGCGCAGATCGAGCGCAGCAACCAGGAGCTGGCGGCGCTCAACCGCGAGATCGAGGCCTTCAGCTACTCGGTGTCGCACGACCTGCGCGCGCCGCTGCGCAGCATGGACGGCTTCTCGCTCGCGCTGCTGGAGGATTACGGCGACCGGCTCGACGACGAAGGCCGCGAACACCTGTCGCGCATCCGCGCCGCGAGCCAGCGCATGGGCCGGCTGATCGACGAGCTGCTCGGGCTGTCGCGCGTCACGCGAACCGAACTGGTGTTGCGCGACATCGACCTCGGTGCGATGGCGCGCGACATCGCGATCTCGATGCAGAAACTGCACCCCGAGCGCGACCTGCGCTGGGAGATCGCCGAGCCGCTCATCGTGCGGGCCGACAAGTCGCTGATGCAGATCGCGATGCAGAACCTGCTCGAGAACGCCTGGAAGTTCACGTCGAAATCGCCCGATGCGCTGATCCGCGTCGGCAGCACCGTGTCGGACGGCCGGCAGGTGTGCTTCGTGGCCGACAACGGCGTAGGCTTCGACATGACCTACGCCGACCGGCTGTTCGGCGCCTTCCAGCGCCTGCACCACGAAACCGATTTCCCGGGCACCGGCATCGGGCTGGCGATCGTGCACCGCATCATCCGTCGCCACGACGGCCTCATCTGGGCCGAGGCCCGGCCCGGCCAGGGTGCCACCTTCCATTTCCATCTGCCAGGAGGAACTTCACCATGAGCGAACAGAAGGCGATTCTGCTGGTCGAGGACAACGACGACGACGTGGCGTTGACGCTGCGCGCGTTCAAGCGCAGCCACTTGATGAACCCGATCGACGTGGCGCGCGACGGCGTCGACGCGCTCGACTACCTGT
This sequence comes from Rhizobacter sp. SG703, assembly GCF_012275445.1. Lineage (GTDB taxonomy): Bacteria > Pseudomonadota > Gammaproteobacteria > Burkholderiales > Burkholderiaceae_C > Rhizobacter. Next base: position 106,915 of record NZ_JAAZQK010000016.1, read on the forward strand.
TCGCCCGCAACGCGCACGCGCACCGCGCGTCGCATTCGCTGCCCACGCTGGTCATCCTCGACCTGAAACTGCCGCGGCTCGACGGGCTGGGCGTGCTGAAGGCGATCCGCGCCGACGAGCGCACGCGCTTCCTGCCGGTGGTGATCCTGACCTCGTCGAAGGAAGAACAGGACCTGATCTCCGGCTATGCGCTGGGCGCCAACAGCTATGTGCGCAAGCCGGTCGACTTCGCCGAGTTCATCGAGGCGGCCAAGGTGCTCGGTTTCTACTGGCTGATGATCAACGAGCTGCCCCCCTCGCACGCATGACCCGCCCGCACGCCATTGCGTTCCCGTCGAGGCTGTACCGATGAACATGGCGGTCAACATCCTGGTGGTCGAGGATTCCGAGGACGACGCACGGCTGGTGACCCGCGTGCTGAGCCGCGGCGGCTTCACGCCCACCTGCCGGCGCGTGCAGAGCCTGGCCGCGCTGCAGCAGGCTTTCGAGCAGGAGCGCTGGGATGCGGTGCTGTCGGACTTCAGGATGCCGCAGTTCAGCGGCATCGACGCGCTGAACGCCTTCCGAGCGCGCGACCTCGACATCCCGTTCATCTTCGTCTCGGGGACGATCGGCGAGGAGATCGCGGTCGAGGCGATGAAGGCCGGCGCGAGCGACTACGTGATGAAGCAGAACCTGGCGCGGCTCGCGCCGGTGCTCAAGCGCGAGCTGGCGCAGGCGGTGATCCGCGCCGAGCACCGCAAGGCGCAGCGCGAGCTGGAGCTCAGCCGCGACCGCTACATGGACCTCTACGAGCTGGCACCGGTCGGCTACCTGACGCTCGCGGCCGACGGCCGCATCGAGCAGCTGAACCTGAACGGTGCCGACATGCTGGGCGTGCGGCGCGATGCGTCGATCGGCCTGCAGTTCTCCAGCTTCATCGGCCCGGTGGAGCGCGAACGCTGGGCCGCGCATTTCGAGCGCGTGCTGCTCGACGGCACGCGCCAGCGCCTGGAGCTCGCGCTGCAGCGCCCCGGCACCGAGCCGCTGCACGTGCAGCTCGACTGCATGCGCGAGGCCGGCTCCGGGTCGGACGCGGCCGGCGTGCGGGTCGCGATCACCGACATCCACGAACGCAAGGAAGCCGAGTCGGAGCTGATCCGCTACGAGGCCCAGCTGCGCCATTCGCAGAAGATGGAATCGATCGGCACGCTGGCCGGCGGCATCGCGCACGACTTCAACAACATCGTCGGCGCGATCCTCGGCAACTCGGCGCTGGCGCTGGAGGCCGTCGGTGCCGACCACCCGGCCGGCGCGCTGCTGCGCGAGGTTCACAAGGCCAGCATGCGCGCCCGCATGCTGGTGCGGCAGATCCTGACCTTCAGCCGGCGCGAGCCGCAGGAGCTGCAGACGCAGTCGCTGCAGCCGGTGGTCGACGAGACGCACCAGCTGCTGCGCGCGACGCTGCCGGCCGGCATCGACCTGCAGACGCGCATTGCCGACGACGTGCCGCAGGTGCAGGCCGATGCCACGCAGGTGCAGCAGGTGTTGATGAACCTGTGCACGAACGCCTGGCATGCGCTGGACGGCGGCGTCGGCCGCATCTGCATCGGGCTCGACGGCGTGGTGCTCGACCCGGCCACCTGCCAGCGCCTGGGCGGCCTGCGTCCGGGGCGCCATGCGCACCTGTGGGTCAGCGACAACGGCGTCGGCATGGACGACGCGACCCGCGAGCGCATCTTCGAGCCCTTCTTCACGACCAAGCCAGTCGGCCAGGGCACCGGGCTCGGCCTGTCGGTGGCGCACGGCATCGTCGTCGCGCACCACGGCGCGATCGCGGTCGAGAGCGCGCCGGGGGCCGGCACCACGCTGCACCTGTACCTGCCGGTGGCCGACACGGCCGGAACGGCGGCCCGCGCACCGGCCGCGCAGCGCGTCGCGCCGGCCGGGCACGGCCAGCGCGTGTTCTACGTCGACGACGACGAGACCATGGTGATCATGGTCGAGCGCCTGCTGGCCCGCGAGGGCTACCAGGTGCGCACCTTCAACGAGGCGGCGCTGGCGATCGCCCACGTGCGCGAGCACCCGCAGGACGTCGACCTGCTCGTCACCGACTACAACATGCCGGGCAGCTCGGGCATCGAGCTCGCACGCGAGCTGGCACGCATCCGGCCCGGCCTGCCGGTGGTGCTGAGTTCGGGCTACATCACCGACGAATTGCGGGGCGAAGCCCGCGAGGTCGGCGTGCGCGGGCTGCTGGAGAAGGAGAACACCTTCGAGGAACTGGGCGCGCTGGTGGCGCGCATCCTTGCGGAGCCCGGCCCCGACCCGGTCACGGCAGGCGCGCCAGGCGCTGCCTGAGCAGCTCGCGCAGCGCGTCGGACTGCACCGACGTGAACACCTCGACCGGCGAGCCGAAATCGGCCCGGGCCAGCGCGACGCGCTTGGCCGCCAGGTGCCCTTCGGTCAGGCCGGGCCGCCAGTCGACCTCGACCCGGCAGCGCTCGGCGCCGAACAGCTGCGGCGCGATCAGCCACGCGACCGGGCAGGTGTCGTGCAGCAGCGGCTTGTCGCGGCGGAACCCGCGGATCAGGTCGCGGGCGACCGGGCCGCAGCGGTTGCCGAGATCGCCCAGCGCATCGACCCAGTCGGCCGGCATCCCCGCCTGGCGGGTGACGTCCAGCCCGAACAGCAGCAGGTCGGCACCGCTGCCCAGCACGACCTGCGCGGCCAGCGCATCGGCATGGAAGTTGAATTCGGCGCTCGGCGTGATGTTGCCGTCGCAGAACGCTGCACCGCCCATCACCAGCACGCGCTGCGCGCGCTTCAGCAGCCCGGGGCGCTTGATCTCGGCCAGCGCGAGGTTGGTCAGGGGTCCGATCGCGACCAGCGTCAGGCGGCCGGCGGGCCCGTTCAGGAGCGCCTGCTCGATCACGTCGACCGCGTGCTGCCCGGTGGCGCCGCGGCCGCGCGGCAGCTCGACGCCGCCGAGGCCGTCCTCGCCGTGGACGGTGTTGGTGCGCGCCTGCGGCATCGTGATCGCATGGCTGCAGCCGGCGTGGACGGGCACGTCGTGGCGTCCGGCCAGGTCGAGCACGCGGCAGGCGTTGTCGGCGGTCATCTCGACCGAACGGTTGCCGGCCACGGTGGTCACGCCGATCAGGTTCAGCTCCGGCGCGCCGCACGCCAGCAGCAGCGCCAGCGCATCGTCGATGCCGGGGTCGCAGTCGATCAGGAGGTCTTGTGCCATCGACCGAGCATAGCGTGCCCCTCCCTCCGTTATGCTTTCGCCCGTGTCACATCCGCCCGCCCGCACCGACATCGCCTGCCGCAACTGCGGCACCGAGGCCCCGCTGAGCTTCTGCGCGGCCTGCGGGCAGGAGACGGCGCTGCACCCGCCGACCCTTGGCGAATTCGTGCACGAGTTCGTCGGCCATTACATCGCGCTCGAAGGCGCGCTGTGGTGCACGCTGCACCGGCTGCTGCTGCGTCCCGGGCGGTTGACCACCGAGTACCTCGCGGGCCGCCGCCGGCGCTACGTGCTGCCGCTGCGCATCTTCCTCACCGCGAGCTTCGTCTTCTTCCTGACGCTGAAGCTGCTGCCGGCGATCGAGCCGTCGGTCGTGGTCGATGCCGCAGCCCGCCCCGGCGCGACGGTCGACGACATCCGTGCCGCCGCCGCATCGGCCCCGATGCCGGCCAGCCGATTGCACACGCCGATGGTGATGGCCTTTCGCCTGTCCGATTGCGGCGGCACCGGCGAGCCGGCCTGCAACGCGCTCGAACGCTTCGTCAACGGCATCGGCCAGCGCTTCAGCAGCGATCCGAAGGCCTTCGTCGGGCAGATGCGCACGCGGCTGTTCGGCGCGGCCCCGTACGCGGTGTTCCTGCTGCTGCCGGTGTTCGCCGGCATCGTCGCGCTGGCCTACCGCCGCCGGCACATGACCTACGGCGAGCATGTCGTCTTCAGCCTGCACCTGCATGCCTTCTGGTTCCTCGCGCTGCTGCCGATCGTGCTGCTGCCGCGCGCGGCGAGCGACGCGGTGCTGCTCGTGGTGCTGGCCTATGGCGTGCTGGCGCTGCGCGAGGTCTACCGCGGCCGCTGGTGGGCGACGCTGTTGCGGGCCGGCTTCATCACGGTGGTCTACGGCGCCGTGCTGCTGCTGGCCACGCTCGGGCTGGTGGCAGGCCTGCTCGCGACGGCCTGAGAAGGCGCGAGCTGCGGCTCGACCACCCGCGCAATCCAGTTCAGCACCGCCTGCACCCGCGGCGCGACCTGGCGACGGTGCGGATACAGCAGAGACACCGGCATCGGCGCCGCCGCGAACTGCGGCAGCACCTCCACCAGCCGGCCCTGCTCGATGAACGGCTGCGCGCCGAAGCGCGGCGCCTGGATGAGCCCGAGCCCGGCCAGGCAGGCGGCCGTGTAGGCCTCGGTGCCGTTGACGACCACCGTGCTGCGCATCGGATGCACGCGGGTCGCGCCGCCCTCCTGGTACTCGAAGCCGGCGCCCTGCGTGCCGAGCTTGGCCGCGTAGTGGACGACGCGGTGCTGCGCCAGCTCGGCCAGCGTCGTCGGCGTGCCGTGTTCGTGCAGGTAGGCCGGGCTCGCCAGGTTGCACATCGCCAGCACGCCGAGCGGCCGGGCGACCAGCTCGGTGTCGTCCAGCGGCCCGACGCGCAGCACGCAGTCGAAACCTTCACGCACCAGGTCGACACGCCGGTCCGTCGTGCTGATGCCGACCTCGAGCAACGGATGCGCCGCGAGGAACTCCGGCAAGCGCGGGATCACCAGCTCGCTCGCCAGCTTGTTCGGCAGGTCGATGCGCAAGCGCCCTTTCAAGCCGGCCGCCGCCGGCTGGAACATCGCCTGCAGCTGCTCGGCATCGGCCAGCAACTCCTTGCCGCGCACGAGAAAGGCCTCGCCGTCGGGCGTCAGCTGCACGCGCCGCGTCGTGCGCTGCAGCAGCCGCGTGCCCAGGCGCGCCTCCAGCTGCAGGACCACGGTCGAGACCCTGCTCTTCACCAGCCCCAGCTGCTCGGCGGCCTGCGTGAAGCTGCCCAGTTCCGCGACACGGGCGAAGATGCGGAGTTCGTCGAGATTCATCGTTCAATTGTCCTTCCATGGAGAACAGTCTGGCCTTCAACGGCGACTTTATTCGACTGGAGTGAACTCCTAAAGTCCCTTCACCGCAACCGATTCCTGAAGGAGACCGACATGACTGCATCGAACACCCGCATCGCGCTGATCACCGGCGGCAGCCGCGGGCTGGGCCGCAGCGCCGCACTGAAGCTGGCCGAACAAGGCAGCGACCTGATCGTCACCTACAAGGGCAGCGAGGCCGAGGCCCATGCGGTGGTGCGGCAGGCCGAAGCGCTGGGCCGCCGCGCGGTCGCGCTGCAGCTCGACGTCGGCGACAGCACGGGCTTCGCCGCGTTCGCCGACAAGGTGAAGGCCGTGCTGGCCGCCACCTGGCAGCGCGAGCGCTTCGACCACCTGGTCAACAACGCCGGCATCGGCATCCATGCGTCGATCGCCGACACCACCGAGGCGCAGTTCGACGAGCTCAGCAACATCCACCTGAAGGGCACCTTCTTCCTGACGCAGAAGCTGCTGCCGCTGATCGCCGACGGTGGGCGCATCGTCAACATCTCGACCGGCCTCGCGCGCTTCTCGTTCCCCGGCTACGCCGCCTATGCCGCGATGAAGGGCGGCGTGGAGGTGCTGACGCGCTACATGGCGATGGAACTCGGCCCGCGTGGCATCAGCGTGAACACGCTCGCCCCCGGCGCGATCGAGACCGACTTCCGCGGCGGCCAGGTGCGCGACGACAAGCAGGTCAATGCGCATGTCGCGAGCGTCACCGCGCTCGGCCGCGTCGGGCTGCCGGACGACATCGGCGGCGCGGTGGCCGCGCTGCTGTCGGAAGGCAGCGGCTGGATCACCGGCCAGCGCATCGAGGTGTCGGGCGGCATGATGCTGTGAGGCCTCGGCCCGGCCGGCTCAGCGTTCCTTCACGTAGGCCCGCCCGAGCGCCCGCGGCGCTTCGGCGCGGCCGAAGAAGCCGGCCAGCAGCACCACCGTCAGCAGGTAGGGCAGCGCCTGGATCAGCTCGACCGGCACGCTGCCGAGCCCCGGCAGCTCGACGCCCTGCAGCCGGATCGCGACCGCGTCGAGAAAGCCGAACAGCAGGCAGGCGATGGCCGCGCGCAGCGGGTGCCATTTGCCGAACACCATCGCGGCCAGCGCCATGAAACCGCGCCCGGCCGTCATGCCGGGCGTGAACGACGCGTTCTGCGCCAGCGCAAGGTAGCCGCCGGCCGCGCCGCACAGCACGCCGGCCAGCAACACCGCGCGGTAGCGCAGCGCACCGACCGAGATGCCGGCCGCGTCGACCATCGCCGGGTTCTCGCCGACCGCGCGCAGCCGCAGCCCGAAGCGGGTGCGGTACAGCAGCCACCACGACGCCGGCACCAGCGCCGCCGTGACCCAGACCAGCAGGTTGTGGCGCAGCACGCCTTCGGCCAGCAGCGGGCCGACGACCGGCCAGCGCTGCACCGCGTTCGCGGCATCGGGGAACAGCGCGGTGAAGCGGGCGACCTCGGCGATGTTCGGCGTGCGCCCGCCCTGGTGGAACCACACCAGGCCGAGCACCACGGTGAGGCCGGCAGCGATCACGTTCAGTGCGACGCTGGAGACGATCTGGTCGCCGCGGTGCGTGATGCAGGCCCAGGCGTGCACCAGCGCGAGCAGCGCCGACACCGCGATCGCGCCCGCCATGGCCGGCCACGCCGGCCAGCCGATCGCGCCGAGGCAGGCCGCGGCGAACGCGGCCGCGAGCATCTTGCCTTCGAGCCCGATGTCGATCACGCCGGCCCGTTCGCTGAACACGCCGGCCAGCGCGCACAGCACCAGCGGCACCGCGATGCGCAAGGTGGCGCCGAGCACGGACGCGACGATCAGCCAGTCATCCGTCATGTGAACCCCTCGTCCGACGAGTACGTCGACCGGTCCCCCGAGGGGACGCGGGCCGGCTTGGGAGCGTCCCGGCGCCCGGCCCGCGTCATGGCGCACGCCCCACGAACCGACCGAACAGCCACGCCACCGGCGGCCGCAGCATCAGCGACAGCGCACCGCAGAACAGCACGACGAAGCCCTGCACCGCGACCGACATGTCGCGCGTGAAGGCCGGCATCTCGAACACCAGTTCCGAGCCGCCCTGCGCCAGCGCGCCGAACAGCAGCGCCGACAGCACGATGCCGACCGGGTGATTGCGGCCCATCAGCGCCACCGCGATGCCGGTGAAGCCGGCGCCGGCGACGAAATCGAGCAGCAGCTTGTGGTGCACGCCGGCGATCTCGTTGACGCCCACCAGCGCCGCGAGCGCGCCCGACAGGCACATCGCGATCACCGTGAGCCGCCGCGGGTCGATGCCGGCGTAGCGCGCCGCATCGCTCGCCAGCCCCACCGCGCGCAACGCGTAGCCGAGCCGGGTGTGCCACAGCAGCGCCCACACCGCGACGCAGGCCACCAGGGCCAGCCCGAACGCGAGGTTCAGCGGCGTGTCGGGCCACTCGATGCCGAGCGCGCCGAACATCGCCTGCGCACTCGGCAGCACCGCGCCCGGCGCGAACAGCCGCGACTCCACCGCCTGGTTGCCCGGCACCTTCACGACGTTGACCAGCAGCCACACCATCAACGTCGACGCGAGGAAATTGAACATGATCGTCGTGATCACGATGTGGCTGCCGCGCCGCGCCTGCAGCCAGGCCGGCACGAACGCCCACGCCGCCCCCGCAAGCAGCCCGCCGATCACCGCCAGCGGCACCACCAGCGCCGGCGCCAGCCAGGCGTCGCCGGCCAGCAGCACCAGCCCCACCCCCAGCCCGCCGACCGTGCCCTGCCCTTCGGCCCCGATGTTGAAGTGCCCGCAGTGGAAGGCCACCGCCACGGCCAGCCCGGTGCAGATGAAGTTGGTCGTGTAGTACAGCGTGTAGCTCCAGGCGAGCTCGCTGCCGAACGCGCCCTGCACCAGCAACTGCACCGCGGTGAACGGGTTCTGGCCGATCGCCCAGACCACCAGGCCGGCGGCGAACAGCGCCATCGCGACGTTCAGCACCGGCAGCAGCAGCACGTCGATCCAGCGCGGCAACGCGGCCGGCACGTGTTTCATGGCAGCACCCAGGTCGATGAGTACATCGCCCGACCCTCCTGGAGGGTCGAGCCCGGCTGCGGGCGGCCGAGCGCTCGGGCTCGGTTCATGACAGCACCCGGGCATCGCCCATCAGGCAGCCGAGCCGCGTCTCGTCCGCCTCGTCGTGCGCCAGCTCGCCGGTGATGCGCCCGCCGCTCATCACGACGATGCGGTCCGACAGCGCGAGGATCTCGTCCAGCTCGGTCGACACCAGCAGCACCGCGCAGCCGGCGTCGCGCAACAGCGCGATGCGGCGGTGGATGAACTCGATCGCGCCGATGTCGACGCCGCGCGTCGGCTGGCCTATCAGCAGCACGCGCGGCGCGCGCCGGAACTCGCGCGCGAGGATCAGCTTCTGCTGGTTGCCTCCGGAGAACTTCGACGACGCGAGCCGCTCGTTGCGCGGCCGCACGTCGAATTCCTCCATCATCTGCCGGCATTGCGCCCGCGCGGTGCCGCCGTCGACGAAGGGTCCCCGCCGCAACGCCGCATCGTCCACATAGCCGAGCAGCGACGACTCCCAGGCCTCGAAGCCGAGCACCAGCCCGAGCCGGTGACGGTCTTCCGGCACGTGGGCGATGCCGAGCTCGCGCAGCCGGTGCGGGTTGCCGGGGTGGGTGGCATCGATCTCGATCGCCGTGCCGTCGTCGCCCACGATTCGCAGCCGGCCCTGCTGCAGCGGCTGCAGCGTGCTGAGCAGCGCCAGCAGCTCGCTCTGCCCGTTGCCCGAGACGCCGGCCACCCCGACGATCTCGCCGGCATGCAGGTCGAGCGACACGTCCTGCAGCCGCAGCACGCCGCCGGCATCGCGCCAGGCGAGGCCTTGCGCCTGCAACCGCAATTCGCCCCGCCCGCGCGCGGCGCGCGCGCCGGAACGCTGCACCTGGCGGCCCACCATCAGCTCGGCCAGCTCGGCCTCGGTGGTCTGCGCGGTCTCGCGGTCGGCGACCACGCTGCCGCCACGCATCACGGTGACGCGGTCGGTCACCGCGAGGATCTCCTTCAGCTTGTGCGTGATCAGCAGCACCGTGACGCCGCGCGCCTTCAGCGTGGCCAGCACGCGGAACAGCGCCTCGGTTTCCTGCGGCGTCAGCACGCCGGTGGGTTCGTCGAGGATCAGGATGCGCGCGCCGCGGAACAAGGCCTTCAGGATCTCGACGCGTTGCAGCACGCCGACCGGCAGCTCCGACACCCGGGCGTCCGGGTCGACCATCAGCCCGAACTCCTGCTCGAGCCGCTGCAACTCGCGCCGCGCCGCGGCCAGGCTCTTCGACAGCGCGAAGCCCTGCTCGGCGCCGAGCACCACGTTCTCCAGCACGGTGAAGCGGTCGACCAGCATGAAGTGCTGGTGCACCATGCCGATGCCGTGCGCGATGGCGTCGTGCGTGCCGCGCAGCGCGACCGCCTCGCCGTCGATCGCGATGCGGCCCTCGTCGGCCGGGTAGAAGCCGTAGAGGATGCTCATCAGCGTCGACTTGCCGGCGCCGTTCTCGCCGACGATGCCGTGCACGCTGCCGCGCCGCACCGCGAGGTTCACGCCGCGGTTGGCGTGGACGGCGCCGAAGCGCTTGTGGATGCCGCTCAGTTCAACGGCAAAGTCGGGGCTCAAGGCGGGTCAGTATTTGCAGCCGCCTTCGGGCGTGTAGTTCGCCACCGGCTGCTTGCCCGACACGATGTCGGCTTCCACCGCCGCGAGCTTCTTCTTCGTGTCGTCGCTGACCAGCTTCGCGTTGTGCTGGTCCATCGCGAGGCCGACGCCCTGCTCCTTCAGCCCCAGCACGACGAGGCCGGGCTTCCAGCTGCCGTTCTTCGCCGACATCACGAGGCCGTAGACCGCGTTGTCGACCCGCTTCAGCATCGACGACAGCATCGTGCCCGGCTGCAGGTGGTTCTGGTTGCTGTCGACGCCGATCGCGAGCTTGCCCTGGTCCTTCGCCGCCTGGTAGACGCCGATGCCGGTGCCGCCGGCCGCCGCGAAGACCACGTCGACGCCGCGCGAGAACTGCGCCTTCGCGAGTTCGCCGCCGCGCGTCGGGTCGCTCCAGGCCGACGGGGTCGTGCCGGTCATGTTGCTGACGACCTCGACCTTCGGGTTCGCGACCTTCGCGCCCTGTTCGTAGCCGCACTGGAAGCGGCGGATCAGCGGCACGTCCATGCCGCCGACGAAGCCGACCTTGCCCGACTTGCTGGTCGTCGCGGCCAGCCAGCCGGCGAGGAACGAGCCTTCCTGGTCCTTGAACAGCACCGACTGCACATTGGGCTGCTTGACCTCGGAATCGATGATCGCGAAGTGCGCCTTCGGAAACTCCTTGGCCACCTTCTCCAGCGCCGACGCATGGCCGAAGCCGACCGCGATGACAGGATCGGCCCCCTTCTGCGCCATGCGGCGCAGCGCCTGCTCGCGCTGGGTGTCGTTCGATATCTCGAAGTCGAGGTAGCCGGTGCCGGTCTCCTTCTTGAAGCGCTCGATGCCGTTGTAGGCGGCTTCGTTGAAGGACTTGTCGAACTTGCCGCCGGCGTCGTAGACGATGGCCGGCTCGGCATGGGCCGCGACGGCGGTGGCCGCGACGGCGAGGGTGAAGGCGATGCGCTTCATTCGGGGTGTCCCTGGAGAGAGATTGGTGCGGGACATTCTCGCAAGAAGCGTGCACATCGACGGGCGCCGCGCGCCGGGGAAACCCGTAGCCCGGCTACAAACGGAAGCCATCCGGCAGCAGCTCGCCGGCGGTCGTTGCGCGGCGCGCACCGGCCAGGTTCGCGAGCAGCACCGGCAGCTGCGGCCCGCCGAGCTCGAACATCACCTGCCGGCAGGCGCCGCACGGCGAGATCGGGCCGGGGGTGTCGCCGATCACCGCGAGCCGCGCGAAGCCGTCGACCGGCACGCCGGCCGCGATCGCGGTGAAGAACGCGGTGCGCTCGGCGCAGTTGCACAGGCCGTAGGACGCGTTCTCGACATTGCAGCCGCGGAACACGCGGCCGTCGGCGGCCAGCAGCGCGGCACCGACGAAGAACTTCGAGTACGGGGCGTAGGCGCCGTCGCGCGCGGCGCGGGCTTCGGCGATCAGGGCGTCGTCGGTCATGGCAGGTTCCTGGTGATGTGGTCGGCGATCAACGGTGTCGGCTCGGCCGCGTGGTCCGACACCGCGATCGCGCGGCGCACCGCGGCCATCGCGTCGTCGGCATCGGCTGCAGTGCGCGCATGCACGCGGGCGAGCGGCATGCCGGCGTCGACGCGCGTGCCGATCGGCAGCAGGTCCGACAGGCCGACCGACGGGTCGATCGCATCGCCGCTGTCGCGCCGGCCGCCTCCCAGCGCGACGACGGCCAGGCCGAGCGCCCGGGTGTCGACGGCAGCGATGAAGCCTTCCGCACCGCTGGCCACGTCGCGCACGACCGCCGCCGCCGGCAGGCCGGGCTTCGCCAGCACGTCGGCCGGCCCGCCGAGCCCGGCTACCATGCGCGCGAAGCGCTCGGCGGCACTGCCGCTGTCGAGCGCGCGCTGCAGCCGGGTGCGCGCCTCGGCGTCGTCGGTCGCGAGCCCGGCCTGCACCAGCACCGCGGCGCCGAGCGCCATCGCCACGCCGTGCAGCCGTGCCGGGCGCGCGACGCCGCGCAGGTAGTCCAGCGCCACCTGCACCTCCAGCGCATTGCCGGCAGCCGGCGCCAGCGCCTGGTTCATGTCGGTCAGCAACGCCTGCGTCGGCAGCCCGGCGCCGCAGCCGACCTCGACCAGGCTGCGTGCCAGTTCGCGCGCGCGGTCGAGGTCCTGCATGAAGGCGCCGTTGCCGAACTTCACGTCGAGCACCAGCGCGCCGAGGCCGGCGGCCAGCTTCTTCGACAGGATCGACGCGGTGATCAGCGGCACCGATTCGACGGTGGCCGTCACGTCGCGCACCGCGTAGAGGCGGCGGTCGGCCGGCGCCAGCGCGTCGCCCGCGCCGACGATCGCGACGCCGGCCTCGCGCACGACGCGGCGCAGCCGGTCGACCGGCACGCTCGCGTGGTAGCCGGGGATCGCCTCCAGCTTGTCGAGCGTGCCGCCGGTGTGGCCCAACCCTCGTCCGGAGATCATCGGCACGAAGCCGCCGCAGGCCGCCAGCATCGGGCCGAGCATCAGCGACACGGTGTCGCCGATGCCGCCGGTCGAGTGCTTGTCGAGCACCGGGCCGGGCAGCCGGTCATCGGCCCAGTGCAGCACGCTGCCGCTGTCGCGCATCGCGAGCGTCAGCGACACCGCTTCGGCGGTGGCCATGCCGCGCCAGCAGACCGCCATCGCGAACGCGGCGATCTGCGCCTCGCCGATGCGCTCGTCGGCGATGCCTTGCGCGAACGCGCGCAGCTCGGCATCGGTCAGCACCAGGCCGTCGCGCTTGCGGCGGATGATTTCCTGCGGCAGCAGCGCGGCCATCAGTAGCCGCTCGCCGCCGGTGCGGCCGGGCCGCCGTCGATCGTGGCCAGCAGCACCTTCAGCAGGCTGGACGCGCCGAAGCGCAGCGTGCCGGGGCCGAGGCGGTCGGCGCCGTACACCGCGCTCGCCAGCGCGAGGTAGCGCTGCACGTCGGCGATCGTCGACACGCCGCCGGCCACCTTCAGCCCGGCGCGCGCGCCATCGGCGCGGATCGCCTCGCCCATCAGCTCGACCGCCTGCGGCGTCGCATTGACGGCCACCTTGCCGGTGGAGGTCTTCAGGAAATCGGCGCCTTCGCGCAACGCGATCTCGCTGGCCTGGCGGATCAGCTTGGGCTGCTGCAGCTCGCCGGTCTCGAGGATCACCTTCAGCGGCAGCGCCCCGCAGGCGCGGCGACAGGCCGCCACCAGCGCGGCGCCGGCCTGCGCATCGCCAGCCTGCAGCGCGCGCCACGGGAACACCGTGTCGATCTCGTCGGCACCGGCGTCGCGGGCCGCGGCGATCTGCGCCGCCACGTCGTCGGGCGGGGCCTCGCCGCGCGGGAAGTTGACGACCGTCGCGACGCGCACCGCATCGAGCCCGTGCGCCTGGAGCCGGCGCCGCGCAGCCGGCACGAAGGCCGGGTACACGCACAACGCGGCTGGTGCACCGTGCGGCGTGCGGGCCTGGTCGGCCAGCGCCTCGATCGACGTGGGCGTGTCGTCGTCTTTCAGCGAGGTCAGGTCGAGGCAGCGCAGCGCGAGGCGGGCGGCGTCGGCGGTCGAGGCGATTCGGGTCGTCATCGGCCGATTGTGGCGCGTTCGTCCATCCTCAAATGAATGGATGCGGCGGTCGTGTTCCACGGCGACAGTCCCCTCTTCCGGGGGCCCGCTTCCTGTGGATTGGCAGCGGTCCCGGCCGATCGAAGAATCCACCCCATGCAAACGCTCTCTCCCCTGCTGGACCGCCAGGCCTGGATCGACCAGGTCGCCGCGGAACTGATCACCGCCTCCAAGCTGATGAGCCCGGGCATGGCCGCCGGGTTCGCGGCCGACCTGTGGCAAGCCTGGGGCCACCTGCCGCCGTCGGCCGCGGCGCAGTACTTCCTCGATCCGGCGGTCGAGTACCCGTCGACGTTCTGAGCGCCGGCCTGCAGATCAGCCGCCCGTCTTGTTCGGGTCCCGCCACGCGCGCTCGAACGGCAGCCGCCACGCATGCGGCGCGATCAGCTGGTGGATCGACTTCGGCCCCCAGGAACCCGGCGGATACAGCCGCACCGGCGGCGGCGATTCGAGCAACTGCGTCGACACTTGCCACAGCCGCTCGATGCCTTCGGCGGTGGTGAACAGCGTGCGGTCGCCGCGCATCGCGTCGAGGATCAGCCGCTCGTAGGCTTCGAGCACCTCGCCGATCAGCCCGGTGTCGTGCATCGCGAACTGCAGGCTCAGCTTGTCGAGCCGCATGCCCGGCCCCGGGCGCTTGCCGTAGAACGACAGCGACATCTTCGACGCATCGGCCAGGTCGAACGTGAGGTGGTCGGGCCCCTGCGCGCCGACGCCGGAGCCGGGCGGGAACATGCTCTTCGGCGGCTCGCGGAACGCGATCGAGATGATGCGCTGGCCCTCGGCCATGCGCTTGCCGGTGCGCAGGAAGAACGGCACGCCGGCCCAGCGCCAGTTGTCGATGTAACACTTCAGCGCGATGAAGGTTTCGGTCTCGGATTCGGGATCGACGCCGGGCTCGGCACGGTAGCCGGCGTACTGGCCGCGCACCACGTCGGCCGGCTGGATCGGCAGCATGCTGCGGAAGACCTTGTTCTTCTCCTCGCTGATCGGCGCCGGCTCGAGCGCGGTCGGCGGCTCCATCGCCATGAACGCGAGGATCTGGAACAGGTGCGTGACCACCATGTCGCGGTAGGCGCCGGTCTGTTCGTAGAAGCCGGCACGCGTGCCCAGGCCCAGCGTCTCGGGCACGTCGATCTGCACGTGGTCGATGAAGTTGCGGTTCCAGATCGGCTCGAACAGCCCGTTGGCGAAGCGGAACGCGAGGATGTTCTGCGCCGGCTCCTTGCCGAGGAAGTGGTCGATGCGGAAGATCTGCTCCTCGGCGAAGGTCTGGTGCAGCCGCGCGTTCAGCGTGACGGCGCTCGCGAGGTCGGTGCCGAAGGGCTTCTCCATCACGATGCGCGAACGCTCGACCAGGCCGGCCTCGCCGAGCATCTGCACCGCCGACAGCGCGGCGCTTGGCGGCACGCTCAGGTAGTGCAGGCGCCGCGTCTCGCCCCCCAGGCTGCGCTCGGCGGCGTCGACCGCGGCCTTCAGCGCCGCGGGGCCGGCCGCCAGCGGCACGTAGTCGAGGCCTTGCGCGAAGTGGGCCCAGTCGGCCTCGGTGACCGGGCGGCTCGAGAACTCGCCGAGCGCGCCGCGCGCCGCGGCCCGGAAGCCGTCGGCATCGAGGTCGTCGAGCGAGACGCCGATGATGCGGCAGCCCGGGATGAAGCCGGCCGCCGACAGGTGGTACAGCCCCGGCAGCAGCTTGCGCCGCGCAAGGTCGCCGGTGGCGCCGAACAGCACGACGACCTGCGGAAAGCGCGGGCCGACGCCCGGGGGGATCTTGGCCATGGGAACGGGTCCTGATCGGGCTGCGATGGCGACGCAGCTTGCCACAGGCCCTGGCGAACACCAACCCTGTCGATCCGGCGCCTCGTCGATCGTCGTCAGAGAATCATCCACCTTCAGGAGTGCAACGCATGCCGACCGACAACCCGATCCACCAGTTCCTCGCCGCCTACCGGGCCGCCGTCCTCGCACGGGACGTCGACGCCTTCGTCGCGCTGTATGCCGACGACCTCCAGGTCTTCGACCTGTGGGGCCGCTGGTGCCACGACGGCCTTGCGGCCTGGCGCGCGATGGCCGAAGGCTGGTTCGGCTCGCACCCGGGCGATCGCTTCGTCGTCGAGTTCAGCGAGGTGCACGACACCGTCGGTGCCGACCTGGCCACCGTCCATGCGTTCGCCCGGTTCAAGGGGATCGGGCCCGACGGCACGGTGCTGCGCTCGCTCGAGAACCGCTTCAGCGCGACGCTGCGGCGGCACGGCAGCGCGTGGAAGGTGTTTCACCAGCACACCTCGGTGCCGGTGGCGATGGAGACCGGCCAGCCGATGTTCCAGCGCTGAGTCCGGTGTCGGGCGTCCGGCCGGCCGGGCATACTCCGCCGGTCGCCACCACCGGACAGCCGATGCAACGCATCAAGTGGGCCCTGCTGGGCGGACTGAGTTTCCTGCTGGTCGCCTGGCTCGGCTACCGCCAGGGCCAGCACACCTGCCCGGCCTGCGCCGAGATCGACCGCACGCAGGTGCTGTCCGAGCTGATCGTGCCGGCGCAGAAGCTGGTGCTGGTGGAGGCCAGCAGCCAGCAGCGCGTCGCCTGGACACTGAAGACCGGCTGGCCGCGCATGGCCGAGCTGCTGCACTTCCTCAGCTTCAACAACATCAACAAGGACTCGACCGGCACGCTCAGCTACGAGGCGCGCTACGCCTACGGCTACGACCTGGCGAAACGCGGCAGCTGGTCGCTCGCGAAGACGGCGCAGGGCGGGCTGCTGTTCAAGGCGCCGCCGGTGCAGCTGGTGGGCTGTCCGTCGGTGCAGACGCAGAGCTTTCGCTTCGAGACCGTCGAGAAGGGCATCTTCATCGACGAGTACGCGCGGCAGAACGAGGTGCTCGTCTATGCCACCGCGCTCGCGCTGGCGCAGGCGCACGAGCGGCTGCGCACGCCGGCCACGCTGGCCCCGATGAAGCAGGCGGCCGACAAGGAACTGAAATCGCTGCTGATCTCGCTGGCGCAGCCGCTCGGCCTGGCGCTGACGCCGGAGCAGATCGCGATCGAGCCGATGGATGCGCAGCAGCCGTCGGCGCCGCCGGCGTGGGGACCGCGCATCGATGCGGCCGGCGTGCCGGATGCGGCGACGTCGAAGATGCTGAAGGACGCGGGCTGCGCGTCGTAGGCCAGAAGAAGAATCACGAAAAGAGGGAATCCGATGAAACGATGGTTGGGTGCCGCGCTGGACTACCTGCCGCGCTGGCTGGAACACCAGATGCGCATCAGCGAGCAGCCCGGCTGCGCGATCGCGGTCGCGCTCGACGGCAAGCTGGTGCTCGAACAGGCCTTCGGGCAGGCGAACCTGGCGCAGCGCACGCCGCTGACGCCGCAGCACCGCTTTCGCGTGGCCTCGCATTCGAAGACCTTCACCGCCGTCGCGATCATGAAACTGCGCGAAGCCGGCCGGCTGCAGCTCGACGACCGCATCGGCCGCTACGTCGGCGGCCTGCACCGCGACGTGGCCGCCGGCACGCTGGCCCAGCTGCTGTCGCACACCGCGGGCCTGGTGCGCGACGGCACCGATGCCGGCCAGTGGCACGACCGGCGCCCCTTCCTCGACGAAGCCGCGCTGCGCGCCGACCTGGCCGACGGGCTGGTCATCGATGCCCATGCGCGGCTGAAGTATTCGAACCACGGCTACGGGCTGCTGGGCCTCGCGATCGAGGCCATCACCGGCGAGCGGTACGGCGACTGGATGCGGCGCGAGGTCATCGCGCCGGCCGGCCTGCACGCGACCTCGCCCGATGCGCCGATCGACGCCGCCCTGCCCTTCGCCAACGGCCACAGCGCCAAGTGGCCGCTGGGCCGGCGCGTGGTGATCGCCGGCGACAACCCGACGAATGCGCTGGCCTCGGCCACCGGCTTCGTCAGCACCGCGGGCGACCTGGCGCGCTTCTTCGGCCGCCTGTCGCCGGCCGCCGGGCGCGGCGTGATCGACAAGGCGAGCCGCCGGATGATGTGGCACCGGCAATGGCCCGATCCGTACTCCAGCCTGAACCGCTGGTACGGGCTGGGCACGATGTGCGGCTCGGTGGCCGACTGGGACTGGTTCGGCCACACCGGCGGTTTCCAGGGCACGCTGACGCGCACCGCCTGCGTGCCGGCGCAGGGCTTGACGGTGACGGTGCTGACCAATGCAGCCGACGGCCTGTCGAACGCGTGGGTCGACGGCGCGCTGCAGGTGCTGCGCGTGCATGCGCTGCACGGCGCGCCGTCGAAGCGCGCGGCCGCGTGGTCGGGCCGCTGGTGGACGCTGTGGGGCGCGAGCGACCTGCTGCCGATGCAGGGCAAGGTGCTGGTCGCCAACCCCGCGCTGGCCAACCCGGTGCTGGACGCCACCGAGTTCACGCCCGACAGCCGCGAGCGCGGCCGCATCACGCTGGCCGGCGCCTTCGGCAACCACGGCGAGACGGTGCGGCAGCGGCACGACGCCCGCGGCGCGGCCAGCGAGTTCTGGCTCGGCGGCACGAAGATGCTGTCGCAGCGGCGGGTCGCGAAGGAGCTGGCGGGGCGGGAAGGCGGGTCGGCATGACGTCGTCGGTGCCCGACTCCTTCCATGAAAACTACCGCGGCCACGACCTCGACTTCACGCCGCGCGCATCGGCCGGCGGCGGGTTCGTCGCGCGGCTGCAGGTGGTCCACAGCTTCGGCGCGCACCGCGACCAGTTCAGCGTCGATGTCGGCTCGATGGTGTTCGCAGAAGCACCACAGGCCGCTCAGCACGCGAGGCAGGCCGGCCTGAAGTGGGTCGACGCGCGGGTCGACACGCCATCCTGAACCGATCGGCGCGCCGGCACCGCTCCACTTGAGATCGCGAACTGCGATCTCAAGCGTTCAGCCCGGCGCTCGGCCTCCTCAGGCCGGCGGCCGCACCGCCTGCCGCGCCACCAGCTTCCATGCCCCACCCTGGCGCTGCCACACCTGCAGCACGTGCAGCTTGACGTTGCCGGCCACGCCGCGGTCGTTGGTCTTCGCGACCAGCGTGTGGCGGATGATCGTGATGTCGCCCACCACCTTCGCGGTCTGGTCGGTGATGTCGATGCTCACGAAGTCGGAGTTGCCGGCCATCAGGTCGCCGATGAAGCTCGCCTTCGTGTCGACCTTGCCGCCGGAGTGGCCGTAGCTCAGTTCTTCAGCCACCAGCGAGCTCAGCACCGCCTGGTCCGGGTCGACCATCGCGACGCGCAGCTTCTCGGCCGACGCCACCGCCGAATCGCCGGCGCCAGCGCTGCCGGCCGGCATCACCGTACAGGCGCACAGCGCCAGGCTGCCGGCGAGCAGGCCGAGCATGGTCTTGATCTTCATCATCGTCGTCTCCTTCACGAATGAACTTCAGGGGTGAACCGTGGCCGGCAGGTCCTTGCCGTGGTACTTCTTGTAGATCGCGTTCAGGTTGCCGTTCTTCAGGTTGGTCGCGACCCAGTTGTCGACCCAGGCCTTCAGCTTCGGCTGGTCCTTGTTCAGCGCGATGCCCAGCAGGAAATCCTTCTGGTCGAACTTGCGCTCCCAGTTCAGCTGCGGCGCGCGCTTGACGATCTCGCCCAGGTTCGACGGCGTGCTCGAGAACGCATCGATCTGGCCGGTCACCGCCGACGTGATCAGCGTCGCGTCGTCTTCGTAGCGCATGATCTCGGCGCCCTTCGCGTTCTGCGTCGTGAGGGTGTCGTTGACGGTCGCGCGCGTCAGGCCGATGCGCTTGCCGTTCAGGTCCGGGTAGTCCTTCACGACGGTGGCCTTCGGTGCTGCGACGATCAGCGTCAGCGCGGCATACGGGCGCGAGAAATCGATCACCTTCTCGCGCTCCGGCGTGATCGACAGGTCGGCGACGACGATGTCGGCCTTGTTGGCCTGCAGCGTCGGGATGCGCGCCGCGTTCGTCACCGCGACCATCTCGAACTTGACGCCCAGGTCCTTGGCCAGCAGCGTCGCGGTGTCGACGTCGGAGCCGGTGGGCTGCATGTTGGCGTCGGCGTAGCTGAACAGCGGCGTGCCCATCGCGACGGCGATGCGGATCTTGCCTTCCTTCCTGATGTCGTCGAACTGGTCGGCCAGTGCCACCTGGGTGCAGGCGGCCAGCGCCAGCAGCGCCAGCGTCTTCGTCGGGGAAATCATGTCGTCTCCTGTGGTTGATCTGGTGAAGGAAAGCGGAAGGAAAGGCGGCGGCCTCACAGTCCGTTGCCGATGAAGGCCTGCAACTCCGGCGTGCGCGGCGCGTCGAGCATCTCGCCGGGGCCGGTCTCCCAGACCTGGCCTTCGTGCATGTAGATGATCCGGTCGGCCAGGCGCTTCGCGAACGCCATCTCGTGCGTGACCAGCAGCATCGTCATGCCGGCGGCCGCCAGGTCTTCCATCACCCGCAGCACCTCGCCGGTGAGCTTCGGGTCGAGCGCCGACGTGACCTCGTCGAACAGCATCACGCGCGGCGACATTGCGAGCGAGCGCGCGATCGCGACGCGCTGCTGCTGGCCGCCCGACAGCTGCTCCGGATAGGCGTCGCCCTTGTCCTTCAGCCCGACCTGGTCGAGCACGCGCAGCGCGGTGTCGTGCGCCTCGGCCGGGGCCAGCTTCTTCACGTGGCGCAGCGCCAGCATGATGTTCTCGCGCGCCGTCAGGTGCGGGAACAGGTTGTAGCTCTGGAACACGATGCCGACGTCCAGGCGCAGCTGCTTCAGGTCGACGTCGGGCGCATCGACGCGGATGCCGCAGACGTCGATGCGGCCGCTGTCGATCGCCTCCAGCCGGTCGAGGCAGCGCAGCGCGGTGCTCTTGCCCGAGCCGCTGGCGCCGATCAGCGCCACCATCTCGCCGGGCCCGACGTCGAAGGACACGCCGCGCAGCACGTGGTTCGAGCCGAAGCTCTTGTGGACGTCCTGCAGGCTAACGATGGTCGATGCTTCGGCGGACATTCAGTCGGTTCTCCATGGCCTCGCTCCAGCGCGACAGCGGGTAGCACAGGCAGAAATACAGGGCCCCGACCAGGCTGAACACCAGGAAGGGCTGGAAGATCGAGTTGTTGATGATCTGGCCGGCGCGCGTGAGCTCGACGAAGCCGATCACCGACGCGAGCGAGGTCATCTTGATGATCTGCACCAGGAAGCCGATGGTCGGCGGCAGCGACAGCCGCACCGCCTGCGGGATGATCACCAGCGACAGCGTCTGCCAGCGCGTGAAGGCCAGGCATTCGGCGGCCTCCCACTGCGGTGCCGGCATCGCCTCGACGCAGCCGCGCCAGATGTCGCCCAGGTAGGCGCTGGCGTAGATCATCATCGCGAGCCCGGCGGCCACGATCGCCGGCAGCGTGAAGCCGTAGACCGACAGCCCGAAGTACACGAGGAAGAGCCAGATCAGCAGCGGGATGCCCTGCACGCACTCGATGTAGACGGCGGCGGCGCGGCGCAGCCAGCGGTGGGTGGAGATGCGCGCCAGCATCACGCCGAAGCCGCCGATGCCGCCGAGCACGAAGGCCAGCGCCGACAGCGCGAGCGTCCAGCCGATCGAGCTGACGAGGTAGACCGCATGCGTTGCGCTGAAGCCGTTCATGCGATGCCCTTCGGCACCAATGCACCTGCATCGCGTGCACGCACCGGCAAGGCCAGCGCGGCGCGGCGCGCGGCGGCGATCACCCGCTTGCGGCGGAACAGCCAGTGGCCGAGCAGCGCGGCGGCCGCCTTGATCACCAGCGACAGCGCGAGGTACAGCAGCGCGACGACGATGTAGGTCTCGAGCGAACGGAAGGTGTCGGACTGCACCGTGTTCGCGACCGCGGTCAGCTCTTCGGCCGAGATCTGCGAGGCCATCGCCGAGGCCTGCATCATCAGCAGGAACTGGCTGGTCAGCGCCGGGTA
Organism: Rhizobacter sp. SG703; assembly: GCF_012275445.1. GTDB lineage: Bacteria > Pseudomonadota > Gammaproteobacteria > Burkholderiales > Burkholderiaceae_C > Rhizobacter. Next base: position 128,201 of record NZ_JAAZQK010000016.1, read on the forward strand.
GACCTTCTCGATCGACGGCTGCAGCATCACGTGCCAGCGGATGCGCCAGGTCGACAGGCCCAGGCATTCGGCCGCCTCGAGCTGGCCCCTGGGCACCGAATCGAGCCCGGCGCGCACGATCTCGGCGACGTAGGCGCCGATGTTGACGATCATCGCCAGCACCGCCGCGGTGAAGGTCGGCATGCGCAGCCCGAAGCTCGCGAGGCCGAAGTACAGCAGGAAGATCTGCACCAGGAACGGCGTGTTGCGCACCGCCTCGATGTAGATGCTGCACAGCCGCGACACCCAGCGCCGGCTGCCGCGCTTCGCGAAGGCCACCAGCACGCCGACGCACACGCCCACCAGCACCGCCACCGTCGTCATCTTGAGCGTCAGCCACGCCCCGCGCAGGAACACATCCCAGTAGGGAAGCAGGCTGCTGAATTGGAGCGAGTACTTCATGCGGACCAGGACCGGGATGTCGTACGTCATCGTACAACTTGGAAACGGGCCGCATTATGAGGAGGGCCGTTTCCCCGCTGCCATGCGGGTAAGCCCTCAGTATCCGGAATCGCGATGGATTGGTTGTATGACGAGTTATGTCGTCGCGGCTACGCCATGCGCAGCGCCGCCTTCAGCTCTTCGCCCAGCTCCGGCTTCTGCGCGAACGGATCGGTCGGGTTGCGCGGCGTCATGATGTCCTCGAGCCGCGTCTGCACGCTGGCCAGGCTCTTCGGGTGGCTGAAGATGTAGAAGCGGTCGTCGGCGATCGCATCGAACACCATCTGCGCGACCTCGGCCGCGGTCAGCTTGCCGCTGGTGACCGCCTTGTTGCTCATCGCCTGCGCGATCAGCTGGCTCTTCGTCGGCTTCGCCGCGCCGTCGCGCAGGTCGGCCGGCCGGTTGCGGTGGCTCTGGTGGATGCCGGTGGGCACGAAGAACGGGCACAGCACCGACGCGCCGACCTGGTCGGTGACGAGGCGCAGGTCCTGGTACAGCGTCTCGCTCAGCGCGACGACCGCATGCTTGGTGACGTTGTAGACGCCCATGTTGGGCGCGCACACCATGCCGGCCATCGACGCGGTGTTGACGATGTGGCCGCGCCAGGCCGGGTCCCGCTTCGCGGCGTCGAGCATCATCGGCGTGAAGACCCGCACGCCGTGCGCGACGCCCATCAGGTTGACGCCGACGACCCACTCCCAGTCCTTCAGCGTGTGTTCCCAGATCAGGCCGCCGGCGCCGACGCCGGCGTTGTTGAACACGACGTTCGGCGCGCCGAAGCGCTCGAAGGCCGCGGCGCCGAGCGCCTCGACCTCGGCCGCCTTCGCGACGTCGAGCCGCTGCGCCAGCACCGGCACGCCGAGCGCGCGGATCTCGGCGGCGGCGCTGTCCAGCGCATCCTGCTGCACGTCGGCCATCACGACGTTCATGCCCAGCCGCGCGGCGATGCGCGACGCTTCGAGCCCGAAACCCGAACCGGCGCCAGTGATGACGGCGGTGCCCCCGTTGAAATTCTTCATGCTGTCTCCGTTGAAACCTTCTTGACCTGGTAGCCGATGCGCGGAAAGTGCACATGCAGCAAGCCGCCGCGCTCGTCGAGCCGCTCGATGACCACCTCGTGCGCGGTCAGGCCGACCAGCGTGCCGGCCACCGGGTCGGGCGCATAGTCGGTCGGCATCACGGTGACGGCCGCGCCGGCGTCGAAGCCGAGCCCCGGCTCGACTTTCACCGGCACGTGGGTCGTGGCACGCGATGCGATGTCGAGCGCCTCGGCGCTGGTCATCTTCTCGACGCTGCCGTGGCCGAAGGCGGCGACGCGCTCATACCAGCCGATCAGCTTCTGGAACGGCGCAAGGATGGTGGCCACCGGCGGTGCGCGGCGGATGTACCACAGCGACTGCGCGACCGAGAAATCCGCGATGCACGGCTGCGCGCCCATCAGGAACGGCCGGCCGTCGGCCACCTGCGATTCGAGCCAGCCGAAGTAGCCCTGCAGCTGCACCGAGGCATCGGCGGTGGTGATGCGGCGCATGCCGGCGGTCATCGCGGCGCGGTCGGCGCCGAAGGCCTTCAGGAACTCGGGCGGCGCGCCTTCGAAGATGTGGGCCACGCCGGCCGGCTGCATCGTGTACGGGATCGCGGTCCAGAACAGTGTCGAATCGGCCCATTGCGCCACCAGGTGCTGCAGCTCGCCGGCGGCATGCGGGTACAGCGGCGGCTTCGGCGCCAGCGCGTCGATCACGCGGGCCATCAATGCGGTGTCGCACCAGATGTCGGCGCCGATCTGCAGGAACGGCGTGCGGCGGTAGCCGCCGGTCAGCGCGACGACGTCGGGCTTCGGCAACATCACCGGCACCTTCACCGATTTCCACGCCAGGCCCTTGAAGCCGAGGATCAGCCGCACCTTTTCCGAGAACGGCGAGCCGTCGTAGTGATGCAGGATCAGGTCGGTCATGTCAGGTCTCCGGATCGTCTGCAATGGCCCCGTTCGGGCTGAGCTTGTCGAAGCCCTGGTTCGATGCGCGCAGGCCCTTCGACAAGCTCAGGGCGAACGGGGCACTGCCGTTCGGGCTGAGCTTGTCGAAGCCCTGGTTCAATGCGCGCAGGCCCTTCGACAGGCTCAGGGCGAACGGGGCACTGCCGTTCGGACTGAGCTTGTCGAAGCCCTGGTTCAATGCGCGCAGGCCCTTCGGCAAGCTCAGGGCGAACGGGGCTCTGCCGTTCGGGCTGAGCTT
>NZ_JAAZQK010000017.1 GCF_012275445.1 Rhizobacter sp. SG703
CTGATCGCCCCGATCGCGATGGAAGAAGGCCTGCGCTTCGCCATCCGTGAAGGCGGTCGCACCGTCGGCGCCGGCGTCGTCGCCAAGATCCTCGAATAAGGTGGAGTCATCGGTCGGTCGGGCAGGGTGCTTCGGCGCCACGCCTGCCGGCCACTCACCCTCCATCGATTTCGCGATCCGCAAGGACCGCACGCTCTTTTTCAGGAACAGTCATGGCCACCAAGCAAAAGATCCGCATTCGCCTGAAGGCGTTTGACTACAAGCTGATCGACCAGTCGGCGCTCGAGATCGTCGACACCGCGAAGCGCACCGGCGCGATCGTCAAGGGCCCGGTGCCCCTGCCGACCCGCATGCAGCGTTTCGACATCCTGCGTTCGCCGCACGTCAACAAGACCTCGCGCGACCAGTTCGAAATCCGCACCCATCAGCGCCTGATGGACATCGTCGATCCGACCGACAAGACCGTGGACGCGCTGATGAAGCTCGACCTGCCGGCCGGCGTCGACGTCGAGATCAAGCTGCAGTAAAGGGACTGCCTGCGAGGAAGTGGTTGCGGCTTTGGCCGCAGCTGGCTAGAATCGCAGGCTTTCCGAAGTAGCCGGCCCTTGCGGGCCGGTTTGGTCCTTGTCTCTCGGGGCAAGAGGCCACCAAGTCAGCCCGGCCAATCGATGTCGGGCATGTCAAACAAAGGCTTCCAAGCGCTCCCAGTTGTTGGGGGTGGCGCGGGGGCTGGAGAATATTCATGAGTCTTAGCGAACATCTCGGTTTGCTGGGCCGCAAGGTGGGCATGATGCGCATCTTCACGGACGACGGCGACGCCGTTCCCGTGACGGTGCTCGATGTGTCGAACAACCGTGTCGTCCAGGTCAAGACCGAAGCCACCGACGGCTACAACGCCATTCAAGTGGCGTTCGGCGCGCGCAAAGCATCGCGCGTCATCAAGCCGGCAGCCGGACACTTTGCGAAAGCAGGGGTCGAAGCCGGTGAAGTCCTGAAGGAATTCCGCGTCACCGCCGACGTCGTCGCAGGCTTCAAGCCCGGCGCCCAGGTGCCGGTGACGACGTTTGCCGTGGGCCAGCTCGTGGACGTGCAGGGCACCTCCATCGGCAAGGGCTTCACGGGCACCATCAAGCGCCACAACTTCAGCTCGCAGCGCGCGTCGCACGGCAACAGCCGTTCGCACAACGTGCCGGGCTCGATCTCGATGGCACAGGATCCGGGTCGCGTGTTCCCGGGCAAGAAGATGTCCGGTCAGATGGGCGACGTCACCAAGACCGTCCAGAACCTCGACGTCGTCCGCATCGACGAAGCCCGCCAGCTGCTGCTGGTCCGTGGCGCGGTGCCCGGTGCGAAGAACGGCCATGTGGTCGTGCGCCCCGGCGTCAAGGTGAAAGCCAAGAAGGGAGCCAACTGATGCAACTCGAGCTCCTCAACGACCAAGGCCAGGCGACCTCCAAGGTCGACGCGCCCGACACCGTGTTCGCCCGCGACTACAACGAAGCCCTGGTCCACCAGGTCGTCGTTGCGTTCCAGGCCAACGCCCGCCAAGGCACGCGCGCCCAGAAGGACCGCGCCGTCGTGAAGCACTCGACGAAGAAGCCGTGGCGTCAAAAGGGTACGGGCCGCGCCCGTGCCGGCATGACCTCGTCGCCGCTGTGGCGCGGGGGCGGCCGGATCTTCCCGAACAGCCCGGACGAGAACTTCACCCACAAGGTCAACAAGAAGATGTACCGCGCCGGCATGGCCGCCATCTTCTCGCAGCTGGCCCGTGAAGGCCGTGTCGCGGTGGTCGATTCGATCAGCGTCGACTCGCCGAAGACCAAGCAGCTCGCCGCCAAGTTCAAGGCCATGGGCCTCGACTCGGTGCTGGTGATCGCCGACCAGGTCGACGACAACCTGCTGCTCGCCGCGCGCAACCTCGCCAACGTGATGGTGGTCGAGCCGCGTTACGCCGATCCGCTGTCGCTGGTCTTCTTCAAGAAGATCCTGGTGACCAAGGGCGCGATCGAGCAACTCAAGGAGATGCTGGGATGAGCACGACCAAGCATGACGAGGGCCGCCTGGCCCAGGTGCTGGTGGCGCCGATCGTGAGCGAAAAAGCCACGTCCGCCGCCGAAAAGCACAACCAGGTTCTGTTCAAGGTGCTGCGCGATGCCACCAAGCCCGAGATCAAGGCTGCAGTCGAACTGCTGTTCAAGGTCGAGGTCGAGTCGGTGCAGACCGTGATTCAAAAGGGCAAGGTCAAGCGCTTTGGCCGTTCCATCGGCCGCCGCGACCACGTCAAGAAGGCGTATGTGTCGCTGAAGGCTGGCCAGGAGCTCAACTTCTCCGGGGAGGCCGCGTAATGGCCGTCATCAAAGTCAAACCGACATCGCCCGGCCGCCGTGCCGTCGTGAAGGTGGTTCACAGCCACCTCTACAAGGGCCGTCCGGAAGCGTCGTTGCTCGAACCGCAAATGCAGAACGCGGGTCGCAACAACAACGGCCACATCACGATGCGCCACAAGGGCGGTGGTCACAAGCACCACTACCGCGTGGTCGACTTCGTGCGCAACAAGGACGGCATCCCGGCGAAGGTCGAGCGCATCGAGTACGACCCGAACCGCACGGCGCACATCGCGCTGGTGTGCTACGCCGACGGCGAGCGCCGCTACATCATCGCCCCGCGTGGCCTGGATGTCGGTGCCACCGTGCTGAGCGGCGCCGAAGCGCCGATCAAGGCCGGCAACACGCTGCCGATCCGCAACATCCCGGTGGGCTCGACGGTTCATTGCGTCGAACTGCTGCCGGGCAAGGGGGCACAGATCGCACGCTCGGCCGGCACCTCGGTGACGCTGCTGGCACGCGAAGGCACCTACGCCCAGCTGCGCCTGCGCTCCGGTGAAGTGCGCCGCATCCACATCGACTGCCGCGCGACGATCGGCGAAGTCTCCAACGAAGAGCACAACCTGCGCCAGTACGGCAAGGCCGGTGCGCGTCGCTGGAAGGGCATCCGTCCGACGGTTCGCGGTGTCGCGATGAACCCGGTGGATCACCCGCACGGTGGTGGTGAAGGTCGTACCGGCGAGGGCCAGGTGCCTGTGTCGCCGTGGAACACGATGACCAAGGGCTACCGCACTCGCAACAACAAGCGCACGCAGACGTTCATCGTCTCGCGTCGCAAGAAGTAAGGGGCTGCCATGACCCGTTCGCTCAAAAAAGGTCCGTTCGTTGACCATCACCTGATGGCCAAGGCCGAGAAGGCCGCGGCCATCAAGGACAAGAAGCCGATCAAGACCTGGTCGCGTCGCTCGACGATTCTTCCCGACTTCATCGGGTTGACGATCGCGGTGCACAACGGCAAGCAGCACGTGCCCGTGTACATCACCGACCAGATGGTCGGCCACAAGCTCGGTGAATTTGCGCTGACCCGCACGTTCAAGGGCCACCCGGCCGACAAGAAGGCCAACAAGAAGTAAGGATGACGACGATGGAAACCCGTTCAATCGTTCGCGGCGTCCGCCTCTCTGCCGACAAGGGTCGGCTGGTGGCCGACATGGTCCGCGGCAAGAAGGTCGACCAGGCGCTGAACATCCTGACCTTCACGCCCAAGAAGGCAGCCGGCATCATCAAGAAGGCTCTGGAGTCGGCGATCGCCAACGCAGAGCACAACGACGGCGCCGACATCGACGAGCTCAAGGTCAAGACGATCTTCGTCGAGCAAGCCGCCACCCTCAAGCGCTTTTCCGCACGGGCCAAGGGCCGCGGCAACCGCATCAGCAAGCCGACGTGTCACATCTTCGTGACCGTGGGCAACTGAGCGCAGAAGGAAAACCATGGGACAGAAAATCCATCCGACCGGTTTCCGGCTGCCGGTCACCCGCAACTGGGCTTCGCGCTGGTACGCATCGAACGCGAACTTCGCGACGATGCTGGCCGAAGACCTGCGCGTCCGCGACTTCCTGAAGGCTCGCCTGAAGAGCGCCGCCGTGTCGCGCATCCTGATCGAGCGCCCCGCCAAGAGCGCCCGTGTCACCATCTTCTCGGCTCGTCCGGGCGTGGTGATCGGCAAGAAGGGCGAGGACATCGAGAAGCTGAAGGCTGAACTGACGCGCCGCATGGGCGTGCCGGTCGCGGTCAACATCGAGGAAGTGCGCAAGCCCGAAATCGATGCACAGCTGATCGCCGACAGCATCACCCAGCAGCTCGAGAAGCGCATCATGTTCCGCCGTGCGATGAAGCGCGCGATGCAGAACGCGATGCGCCTGGGCGCACAGGGCATCAAGATCATGTCGTCGGGTCGCCTGAACGGCATCGAAATCGCCCGCTGCGAGTGGTACCGCGAAGGCCGCGTGCCGCTTCACACCCTGAAGGCCGACATCGACTATGGCTTCTCCGAAGCCAAGACGACCTACGGCATCATCGGCGTGAAGTGCTGGGTCTACCGTGGCGACCGCCTCGCCAATGGCGAAGTGCCGCAACTGAAGGCCGAGGTGCCTGAAGACGATCGCCGTCCGCGTCGCAACACGCGTCCCGGCGCCCCGGCTGGCCGTGGCCGTCCGGGCGGCGGTGCCGGTGACCGTGGCGACCGCGGTGGCGATCGCGGCGGAGACCGTGCACCCCGCCAAGGTGGTGCCCCGGTCGAAGGCAGCGACAAGCCGGCCGAGGCGACGGGCGCGCCCGCCACCGACACGCCGACCAGCGCCGCCAAGCGCGTGCGCAAGGCCCCCGACGCCACCGGCTCGGGCAAGGCCTAAGGAGAACAAGCATGATGCAACCGTCTCGGCGGAAATACCGCAAAGAGCAGAAGGGCCGCAACACCGGCGTCGCCACCCGTGGTGCGAACGTGTCGTTCGGTGATTTCGGCCTGAAGGCCACGGAGCGTGGTCGCCTGACCGCGCGCCAGATCGAGGCCGCACGTCGTGCGATCTCGCGTCACATCAAGCGTGGCGGCCGGATCTTCATCCGCATCTTCCCGGACAAGCCGATCTCGCAAAAGCCTGCCGAAGTCCGCATGGGCAACGGCAAGGGCAATCCGGAGTACTACGTCGCTGAAATCCAGCCCGGCAAGGTGCTCTACGAACTCAACGGTGTGCCCGAAGAGCTGGCCCGCGAAGCGTTCAAGCTGGCTTCGGCCAAGCTGCCGCTGAGCACCACCTTCGTGTCGCGTCAGGTCGGCTCTTGAGGCCTGACTGGAGAAACACATGAAAGCATCTGAACTCCGCACCAAGGACGTCGCCGGCCTTGAAAAGGAAGTGGCTGACCTGCTGAAGGCCCATTTCGGCCTGCGCATGCAGAAGGCGACTCAGCAACTGACCAATCATTCGACGCTGGGCAACACGCGCCGCGACATCGCGCGTGCGAAGACCATCCTGGCCGAGAAGAAGAGGGCTGCCAAATGAGCACCACGCAAACCACGACCGAAGCGCCGCTGAAGAACACCCGCACCCTGGTGGGCAAGGTCGTCAGCGACAAGCGCGCCAAGACCATCACCGTGCTGGTCGAGCGCCGTACCAAGCACGAGCTCTACGGCAAGATCGTCGCGAAGTCGAGCAAGTACCACGCCCACGACGAAAAGGGCGAATACAAGCTGGGCGACGTGGTCGAGATCGCCGAGAGCCGCCCGATTTCCAAGACCAAGTCCTGGATCGTGACGCGCCTGGTCGAGAAGGCCCGCGAGGTCTGAGCAAGCAGTAAGACAACGGAGCCTTCGGGCGCCGCACAGGACGGTCGGAACGCTGGGATACTGGCGTCCGGCCGTTTTTTCATTTGGAGATCGAAATGCTCAAAGTTGGGGACAAGCTGCCCGCAGGTTCGCTGCAGGAATTCATCGAGGTCGAAGGCAATGGCTGCAGCCTGGGGCCGAACACCTTCGACGTCGAGAAGGAAACCGCCGGCAAGAAGATCGCGATCTTCGCGCTGCCCGGTGCCTTCACGCCGACCTGTTCGGCCCAGCACGTGCCGGGCTACGTGAAGAACGCCGACGCGCTGAAGGCCGCCGGCGTCGACGAGATCTGGTGCGTGTCGGTCAACGACGCGTTCGTGATGGGCGCCTGGGGCCGCGACCAGCACACGCAGGGCAAGGTTCGGATGATGGCCGACGGCAGCGGCACGTTCACGCAGGCCACCGGCCTGACGCTGGACCTGGTCGCGCGCGGCATGGGCGTGCGCTCGCAGCGCTACTCGATGCTGGTCGACAACGGCATCGTCAAGACGCTGAACATCGAAGCGCCGGGCAAGTTCGAGGTCAGCAACGCCGAGACGATGCTCACCCAAGCCAAGGGCTGATTCAGCCCATCCAGCGCTCGGTGGCGCTGTGGACGACGGAGGACAGCGGTTCTCCGGACGCCCGCAGTCCGCGCAGCCACTGCGCATCATTGCCGTGCCGCAGGCTGTCGCGGATCAGGTTGCTGGCGTCGAGCGAGCGCAGGTCCAGCGCATGTTCGTCGACCCGTGCGAGCGTGCGCACGATGTTGTCGCGCAGCTTCTCGCGTTGCTTGGTCTGCGGGTCGACGATTTCGCCGTCGAGCCCGAAGCGGCAGGCCTGGAAGCGGTTGAAGGTGTAGACGAGGTAGTCGTCTTCCGACGGCTCGAACGGCCGCTCCTCGCGCAGGTAGCGGCAGATCGCCTGCAGGTAGCAGGCGAGCGCCGCGGCCTTGTCGACGTCGAGCGGCGTGTCGCATACCCGCAGCTCGATGGTGCCGAACTCGGGCTTCGGGCGGATGTCCCAGTAGAAATCCTTCATCGACTGCACGACGCCGGTGCTGGTCATCTTGTCGAAGTACAGCCCGAAGTCGTCCCAGGTGGTCACGAACGGCGCGCGCCCGGACAGCGGGAACGCGAACACCGAGTTCAGCCGCGCCGAATCGAAGCCGGTGTCGACGCCCTGAACGAACGGCGACGACGCGCTCAGCGCGATGAAGTGCGGCACGTAGCGCGACAGCGCGTGCAGCAGCCACAGTGCGGTGTCGCCGTCTTCGCAGCCGACGTGCACGTGCTGGCCGAACACGGTGAACTGCTTGGCCAGGTAGCCGTACAGCTCGCTGATGTAGTGGAAGCGCTCGGTCGGGAAGATCTGCTGGTCGCTCCAGTGCTGATAGGCATGCGTGCCGCCGCCGGCGATACCGATGTTCAGCTTGCGGGCCGCCTGCGAGAGCTGCCCGCGCAGGTCGTGCAGCTCGGCGACCAGCCCGCTGTGCTCGCGCTGGATCGAGGTGCCGATCTCGATCATGCTGCGCGTGATCTCGGGCTTCACGTCCCAGGCGCCGGAGTGCTTCGCGAGCACGCGCAGCAGGTCTTCGGCCTGCGGTGCCAGGTCGAAGTCGTGCGTGCTGACGAGTTGGAGTTCGAGTTCGACGCCCAGCGTCAGCGGCTCGGAGGTGGTGAATTCGGCGAGTGCCATGTCAGGAAGCCTTTGTCTTCGGGACGGGCGCGCACTCCTGCGCCAGGTCGCGCACCGCGCGCTCGGCCAGCAGCGGGCCGATGAATTGCAGCAGCGTGGTCGAGATCAGCAGCGCCTGCAGCACGCCGCCATTGGCGCCGGGCAGCTGCGATGGCCAGCCGAAGGTGTCGGCGGTCAGCAGCACCGCGAGGCTGCTCATCGGCTGCAGCGCGATCGTCAGCGCGCCCGCCTGGCGCCAGCCGAGGCCGCTCGGCCGCGTCAGCACGGCGATCGCGATGCCCTTGCCGACCAGCCGCGCGACGACGATCACCAGCACCCACGGCCACAGCGTCGTGAAGCCGTCGAGCGTGAACAGCATGCCCAGGCAGATGAACAGCAGCACGCTGAGCGTGGCGCCGGCCGTGCCGAGCTGCGGCTCGACGGTCAGGCCGTGCGCCATCCGCGAGCGCGCCACCATGCCGGCCACCAGCAGCGCCAGCAACGGCGACAGCCGCCACTGCGCCGCCAGCATCGCCGCGATGATGACCAGCGCGATCTGCAGCACCGGCGCGGTGGTGAGGCCGCGCACCTGCTTGGTCAGCTGCGTCAGCACCCAGCCGGCCGCGACGCCGAGCAGGAACGAGCCGCTGACCACCAGCAGCGCGCTGGTGATGGCCGGTTCGAGCCCGACGGGCTCCACGCCGACGCCACCGCTGGCGGCGAGCACGCCCCAGGCCTTCAGCGCGACCACCGCGAGCACGCTGTTGATGGCCGACATCATCAGCAGCCGTTCGGTGACCTGCCCGCGCGGGCGCATCTGGTGCACCAGCGCCAGCACGATGACCGGCGACGTCGACATCGCGACCGCGCCGGCCAGCGCGGCCGAGATCGACGGCGCATCGAAGGCCAGCAGGCCGACATACACCGCGAGGCCGGACAGCACGCCTTCGAGCACACAGGTCAGCGCGAGCCAGGGGTTGTCGATCAGCCAGCGCGGCCGGATCCGGCTGCCGAGCTCGAACACCAGCACGCCGATGGCCAGGTCGATCAGCGGCTTGACCGGGTCGAGGTCGGTGCGCTCCAGCAGCCGCAGCGCCAGCGGGCTGGCCAGCGCCCCGGTCAGCATGTGGCCGCACAAGCGCGGCAAGCGGAAGCGCCGCCTCAGGATCTCGCCGAGCACCACCGCCACGACCATCACGATCGCAAAACCCAGCACAGGGTCGATCCCGCGCAGGCGGTCGAGGGTCCAGGAGGCGGTGGCGGCGGAGGGGGCGAACCAGTTCTCGAACGTGGAAGACAGGGACATGCGTCGGCAGCAAAGCGAAAGATGAGACGGCCGCCCGGATCCCCGGCAAGGATCGGGGAAACTTCGGGGCCTTGAAGGTAACCGTATCCGACCTCAGGTGCAGTGCCTCCGCGGCGCGACTTCGTGTCAGACAGCGCCTACAGGTTCGCTCGCCAACATTCGCTTCGACGTTCCTCCTCAACCTCATTTCAGCTGCGGCAAGACCATGGACAAGCAAACACTTTCCTTCCAGGCCGAGGTCAAGCAGATCCTGCACCTCGTTACGCATTCGCTCTACTCCAACAAGGAGATCTTTCTCCGCGAGCTGGTCTCGAACGCGTCGGACGCCTGCGACAAGCTGCGCTTCGAGGCGCTGAACAACGCGGCGCTGTACGAAGACGCGCCGAACCTCGAAGTGCGCATCGCGTTCGACAAGGCCGCGAAGACGCTGACGATCACCGACAACGGCATCGGTCTGTCGGCCGACGAAGCGGTGGCCAACCTCGGCACCATCGCGAAGAGCGGCACGCGCGAGTTCATGAGCAAGCTCGAAGGCGACCAGAAGAAAGACGCACAGCTGATCGGCCAGTTCGGTGTCGGCTTCTACAGCGGCTTCATCGTGGCCGACCGCATCACCGTCGAATCGCGCCGCGCCGGCCTGCCGGCCGAGCAGGGCGTGCGCTGGAGCTCGGAAGGCAGCGGCGACTTCGAGGTCGAGACGATCACGCGGGCGCAGCGCGGCACGTCGGTGATCCTGCACCTGCGCGACGGCGAGGAGGAGTTCCTGACGGCCTGGAAGCTGCGCTCCATCATCGGCAAGTACTCCGACCACATCTCGCTGCCGATCCTGATGCAGAAGGAAGAGTGGGACGCCGACAAGCAGGAGCAGGTGGTCCAGGAGGAATGGGCGCCGGTCAACAAGGCCGCGGCCCTGTGGACGCGCAGCAAGAGCGACATCACGCCGGAGCAGTACACCGAGTTCTACAAGCAGATCAGCTACGACACCGAAGCGCCGCTCGCGTTCACGCACAACCGCGTCGAGGGCCGCAGCGAGTACACGCAGCTGCTGTACGTGCCGGCGAAGGCGCCCTTCGACCTGTGGAACCGCGACAAGCGCGGCGGTGTGAAGCTCTACGTGAAGCGCGTCTTCATCATGGACGACGCCGAGGCGCTGATGCCGGTCTATCTGCGCTTCGTGAAGGGCGTGATCGACAGCGCCGACCTGCCGCTGAACGTCTCGCGCGAACTGCTGCAGGAAAGTCGCGACGTGAAGGCGATCCGCGAGGGCTCGACCAAGCGCGTGCTCGGCATGCTGGAGTCGCTGGCCGACAGCGAGGACGCTGCCGAGAAGGCCAAGTACGCGGCGTTCTGGAAGGACTTCGGGGCGGTGCTGAAGGAAGGCGTCGGCGAAGACCATGCGAACCAGGAGCGGCTGACCAAGCTGCTGCGTTTCGCGTCGACGCATGCCGATGAAGGCGTGTCGTTCGCCGACTACCTCGGTCGCATGAAGGAAGGCCAGGACGCGATCTACTACATCACCGCCGACAACCTGGCCGGCGCGAAGAGCAGCCCGCAGCTCGAGATCTTCCGCAAGAAGGGCATCGAGGTGCTGCTGCTGGTCGACCGCGTCGACGAATGGCTGCTCAGCCACCTGTACGAGGTCGAGGGCAAGCCGCTGCAGAGCGTCGCGAAGGGTTCGGTCGACCTCGGCAAGCTGCAGGACGAGGCCGAGAAGAAGCAGGCCGAAGCGGTCGCGACCGCGTTCCAGCCGGTGCTCGACCGCCTGAAGGAGGCGCTGAAGGACCGCGCGAAGGACGTGCGCGCGACCTCGCGGCTGGTCGATTCGCCGGCCTGCCTGGTCGTCGAGGAGGGCGACATCAGCGGGCACCTCGCGCGCCTGCTGAAGCAGTCGGGCCAGAGTGCGCCGAAGACGAACCCGGTGCTCGAGGTGAACGCCGAGCATGCGCTGGTGAAGCGGCTCGAGAGCAGCCCGCAGTTCGACGAGCTGGCGAACATCCTGTTCGACCAGGCCGTGCTGGCCGAAGGCGGGCAGCTCGAGGACCCGGCGGCCTACGTGCGCCGCGTCACGGCGCTGCTGACGGCCTGAGCGCTCAGAAGGCGGGGCCGCCGAAGGCCGGCGGCTCCCGCAGCGTCGCGATCTGCTCGCGCAGGCGCACCGCCTGGTCGGTCCAGTAGACCGGCGCGCCGAACCACGGGAACGCGATCGGGAACGCCGGGTCGTCCCAGCGCCGGGCGAGCCAGGCGCTGTAGTGGATCATCCGCAGCGTGCGGAAGGCCTCCACCAGGCGCAGCTCGCGCCAGTCGAATTCCATGAAGTCTTCGTAGCCGCTCAGCAGTGCATGCAGCTGGCGGGTCGCGACGCTGCGTTCGCCCGACAGCAGCATCCACAGGTCCTGCACGGCCGGGCCGGACAAGGTGTCGTCGAGGTCGACGAAATGCGGGCCGGCTTCGGTCCACAGCACGTTGCCGGCGTGGCAGTCGCCATGCAGCCGGATCGTGCGCGTGCTGCCGACGGCATCGAAGCAGGCGGCGATCTCGGCCAGCGCATCGCGCGCCGCGCGCTCCCAGCCGGGCTTCGCATCGGGCGGGATGATGTCGCCGGCGAGCAGCCAGTCGAGCGGGCCCTGGCCGTAGGTCGCGAGGTCGAGCGTCAGCCGGTGCGAGAACGCCGACTTCGCGCCGACCAGGTGCATGCGGCCGATGAAGCGGCCGATCCACTCCATCGTGGCCTCGTCCTCCAGCTCGGGCGCGCGGCCGGAGCGGCGCTCGGTGATCGCGAAGCGGTGCGGGTCGGCGCCACCGGTGTAGTGGCACAGCGTCGAGGTGGTGCCTCTCTGCTCGCTGGTCAGCGACCACGGGCTGACGACGGGGATCTCGGCGGCGGCGAGTTCGTTCGCGAACGCGTGCTCCTCGAGGATCTGCGCGTCGCTCCAGCGACCGGGGCGGTAGAACTTCGCGACCACGACGCGCTTGTCTTCGAGGAACACCTGGAAGACGCGGTTCTCGTAGGAGTTCAGCTGGATCAGCCGGCCGTCGCCGCGCAGGCCGACCGAATCGAGGGCGTCGAGGACGACTTCCGGCGTGAGGCCGGCGTAGGGAGTTTCAATCGGCGAGGCGGATGACATGCCCGCATCGTAAGCGGCAGCCGTGCTGCCGCCGAGATTCAATGCCGCGTGCTCGACGCGTAGTGCGGCGGATCGACGACGACCCCGCCGACGTCGTCGCCCAGCGTGCTGTCGCCGGGGTTGGTCGTCGCGAACGCCGGGCCCTGGCGCGAGGTGGACTTTCCGCTGCGCTCGGTGAGCCCGGAGAACTCGCTGCTCGAGAAGGCATCGAGCCGGCTGTCGGGGGAGAAGAACGAATCCTGGAACAGCGTCGAATCGCTCCACAGTGCGGTGCGCTCGGCGCGCTTCGTCGCGACCGTGGTCGCCAGCGTGTCGCGCGCCTCGTGCAGCGTGTGCGTCGGCGCGGGTTGCGGTGCGCGCGACGCGGCGCCGCTGTGCGGCACCAGCAACTGCAATTCGGCGATCGACGGCAGGTGGTCGGTGGAGCAGCGCAGGTAGCGCACGCGGCAGGCGGCCAGCACCGACTGCTTGATCTGCTGCAGCCGGCGCGAGCCGCCGCGTTCGACATCGAGGTCGATGGCGGCCAGCACGCGGCCGTTGGCGCTGCAGACCGCGAAGGTCACGTGGTTGGAGCCGAGCAGGTCGAACCAGAAGCGAACCTCGGACGGATCGTTGGGCTGGCAGAAGCGCACCAGCGGCAGCTTGGACAACACGATGTGATGCGGCAACGCTTCGCGCAGCAGCCGGTAGATGCGGCGCTCGTCGGTGCTGAACACGGGGCGGGCTGTCAGCGCCCATTCGGTCGGCAGCGGCTTGGGTTGCGGCGGCTTGCGCCCGCGCCACAACAGCACGAGGAGCGCGAGGGCCAGCAGCACGGTGACTGCCAATGCGGCGATCCAGGGCAGGACTTGCATGATCAGGGCACAGACTCGAAGAGGGTCCATCGGACCGGGGCCGAAGGCACCCGTCGAGCGACGAACCGAAGGCATCCTAGCGGTCGGCCCCCGAGGCCGCATCCCCCACATCGGGGCCGTACAGTTGTCAGAATGGTGTCTGAAAACTGATTTCGTCGCTCATTGTGACGCGATGCGGCGCGTGCCACTCACGTGGGCCTTCACTTCGGTGACGGTGTCGAGCAGGTCGCCCACGCGATGTGCGTGCCGCTTGAGCTGGTAGTTCAACTCGGCGGCGTGGCGTTCCACCAGCTGGCCCATCTGCGACGCGAGGCTGTCGGGCGGCAGCTTCAACCAGGCCTCCGACTCGGACCCGTCGCGCTGAACCAACGCGCCGGCGCGGCGGGCGATCTTCAGCATCGCGACGTTCTCGCTGAGCGCATGGATGAACAGCCGATCGCAGCCGCGGTTGCGCGCCTGCAACACGGCGCGTTCGAACAGCCGGGCGCCATAGCCGCGTCCCCGTGCATGGCCCGCGACCGAGACGCCGAACTCGGCCATCGCGGCATCTTCAGGCCGCACGACCGGCGCGTAGGCCAGATGGGCCAGCGCGATCAGCTGCAGGCGCCGGTTGAAGATGCCGAACAGCTCGTCGCGTTCGAAGTTCAGCGACGCGACGTAGCGCTCGATCTGGGCGTCGGTGGCTGGATAGCCGAATCGAAGATAGCGATCACTTTCTTCGAGGCCAAGCAGATGCGATGATATGCGCTTGCGGTGGCGCTCTGACATCGACCGGATCGGCACCCAGTTGAAGCGCGAGGCTTCGGGTGCGCCGCCAGGGCTCGACGCGAGAGGCGACGAACGTTCGGGGGCGGTGGCGATGATGCTCATGGCGAGGCGTTGGTGGAAACCCTAATGTACCAGTTCAGGCATTCTCTTGCGAGCGCGCGCAGGCAGGCGGCGCCTCTAGCCAGCCCTGGCCCTGATCCGCTACACTAGAAGGCTTTTCCGTCATGGCCCGGAGAGAACCGCGGACTTGCGAAGGGCGAACCCCCAGGGAACGCCCCGCAAACCACGGGATGGCGAGTCCACCAGACCCGCCGCGACGTCGTCCTGCCTGAGAGGCTGCCTGAACAAGCAGCACCGATCGCAGCGAAGGAAGTCAGGCCGTAATCCGCTGGTCGCATGTCGCGACCGGCTCATTGAAAGAACCTCATGAAGACCTTCAGCGCCAAGCCGGCCGAAGTGACGCACGAGTGGTTTGTGATTGACGCCACCGACAAGGTGCTCGGACGTGTTGCCAGCGAAGTGGCACTCCGTTTGCGCGGCAAGCACAAGGCCATTTACACGCCTCACGTCGACACCGGCGATTTCATCGTCATCGTCAACGCAGACAAGATCCGCGTCACGGGCAACAAGGCCAACGACAAGGTGTACTACCGTCACTCGGGCTTCCCGGGCGGTATCTACGGCACCAAGTTCAAGGACATGCAAGCCAAGCACCCCGGCCGCGCGCTGGAAAAGGCCGTCAAGGGCATGCTGCCCAAGGGTCCGCTGGGCTTTGCGATGGTGAAGAAGCTGAAGGTGTATGCCGGTGACTCCCACCCGCACGCCGCCCAGCAGCCCAAAGTGCTGGAAATCTAAGGAGCGGCCATGATCGGAAATTGGAACTACGGAACCGGCCGCCGCAAGTCGTCGGTGGCTCGCGTCTTCATCAAGAAGGGCACCGGCCAGATCATCGTCAACGGCAAGCCCGTCGACCAGTACTTCGGTCGCCAGACGTCCATCATGGTCGTCCGCCAGCCGCTGGTGCTGACAGCGAACGATGCCGCCTTCGACGTCAAGGTGAACGTGCACGGCGGCGGTGAATCCGGCCAGGCCGGCGCGGTGCGCCACGGCATCACCCGCGCACTGATCGACTACGACGCCGCACTGAAGCCGGACCTGAGCCGCGCCGGTTTCGTGACCCGCGATGCGCGCGAGGTCGAACGCAAGAAGGTCGGCCTGCACGGCGCTCGCCGCAGGAAGCAGTTCAGCAAGCGCTGATCGACGCTCACGCGTTGCAGAAAAAGGGTCGCTTTCGAGCGGCCCTTTTTGTTTTCGTGTCGCCATTCCGGCAAGGTTTGGAAACAAGCACGCCGATGGTGGCTTCTACAATCCCTAGCTCCCACAGGGCGCCGGGCTCCGCATCACGAGCTCCCCACTCCCTCTGTCCCGACCTCATGCCGTACTGACCTCATGCGCTGGAAACTGCTTCGTCGTCGCATGTCCATCAGCGCACCGCGCATGATCGTCAGAAGCCACCTGCCGTGGCCGTTGCGTTGGGCGATCGTCGCCCTGGTGTTCGGCTTCTCCGCGGCGCTCGCGCTGTGGGCCTTCGAGTTCGGCAAGGACATCGCCGGCCTCGACCGCGACGCCAAGGCCGAGCTGGGTCAGTTGCGGGTCGAGGTCGCGCAGTTGCGCGCCGAACGCGAAGGCGCCCAGTCGATCGCCAACACCGCCGGCAGCCTGTTGCGCACCGAGAAGGTGGCGCAGGACAAGCTGGCCCAACAGCTGAAGCAGCTCGAGTCCGAGAACATGGCGCTGAAGGCCGACCTCGGCTTCTTCGAGCGCCTGCTGCCGGCCGGCAGCGCCGAGGCCTTGACGGTGCGCGCACTGCAGGCCGAGGCCAAGGCGCCAGGCCAACTTCGTTACCAATTGCTGGTGATGCAGATGGGCAAGTCGGCCCCGGAGTTCACCGGCCGTTACGACATCGTGCTCACCGGGCTGCTCGACGGAAAACCCTGGTCGCTGTCGATGCCGAACGGAGGGCTGCCGCTTGCCGTGAAGCAGTACCTCCGTCTCGAAGGAATGATCGATCACCCGCTACAGGCCGTGGTAAAAACCGTGCAGGTCAAGGTCATCGACAGCCGCGGCGCTGTCAGGGCGACGCAGATGCTCAAGCTCTGACGCCAACCTCCGAAGACCCTGGCAACAGCCGCAAGACCCCGGCAAGAGCCACCAAGACGGCACCCCTCGTTGGATCACGTTGGAGCAACCACCATGTTCGGCAAAACCAAGCAGCCTCCCATCCGCACCCTGATCGGCGAAGGCACCGTGATCACCGGCGAATTGCGCTTTGCCGACGGCCTGCGCATCGACGGCGAAGTGCAGGGCGACGTGATCGCCAGCAGCGAGGCCTACAGCATCCTCGTGATCAGCGAGAAAGCCAAGGTGGTCGGCAAGGTCAAGGCCGGCCACGTGATCATCAACGGCACGGTGATCGGCCCGGTTCTGTCAGACCAGCTGCTCGAGCTGCAGCCCAAGGCCAGCATCGTCGGCGACGTGCGCTACGAATCGCTTGAAATGCACCAGGGCGCCCGGATCGACGGCGAACTGCACCCGTTGAAGGCCGACGAAAAAGCCCCTTTGAAACTGGCCACCGCGAACGCGGGGCCGGCGATCAATCCCACAACGGCACAAGCGGCGTGAGCTCGGCGGATAATCGGTCCGTTCGTCTCCCAAGGAATACCCCATGAGCGCAGTTGCAGAAAACCTCCAGAGCCTTGATTCCAGCGAGCCGCCGGTGCCACTGGTGTTCACCGACAGCGCCGCGAGCAAGGTCAAGGAGCTGGTCGACGAAGAGGGCAACCCCGAGCTGAAGCTGCGGGTCTTCGTGCAGGGCGGTGGTTGCTCCGGCTTCCAGTACGGCTTCACCTTCGATGAAATCGTCAACGACGACGACACGCAGATGAGCAAGAACGGCGTCACGCTGCTGATCGACGCGATGAGCCTGCAGTACCTGGCCGGTGCCGAGATCGACTACAAGGACGACCTCGAAGGCGCGCAGTTCGTGATCAAGAATCCGAACGCGACGACGACCTGCGGTTGCGGGTCCAGCTTCTCGGTCTGATTCGCTTGCTGTCCCCGCAAGGCCGCTTTCGAGCGGCCTTCGTCATTCTGGAGCGGCCTGTCGGCCGGCGAGCTAGGCCGGATAGAGAGCGCCCAGCACACGCGGACCGCGCGCGCCGGTGACCGACACCAGGTTGCCCGGCTCGCGCCGCACATGCGCCCGGGCCAGCCAGGCAAACGCGGCCGCTTCGACCTCGCTGGCCGGCAGGCCGCGCTCATCGCTGCGGACCACCCGGCGGCGCGGCAGCAGCGCGGCCAGGCGGCCCATCAACAGGTCGTTGAAGGCGCCGCCGCCGCACACCACCACCTCCGGCGCCGTGGCCGCGTGGCGGTCGACCGCGTCGGCGCAGGCCTGGGCCGTCAGCTCGCACAGCGTGGCCTGCACGTCCTCCGGCCGCAGCGCATGGCCGACGCGCGACAGCTGGTCGTCCAGCCATTCCGGATTGAACAGGTCGCGGCCGGTGCTCTTCGGCGGTGTCAGCGTGAAATAGGGGTCGGCGTGCAGCTGCGTCAGCAGGCCCGCCTCGACGCGGCCCGAGGCGCCCCAGGCGCCGCCGGCATCGAACGGATGGTGGCAATGGCGCTGGCACCAGTGGTCCATCAGCGCGTTGCCGGGCCCGCAGTCGAAGCCGATCGTCTGCCCGCCGTGCGCGGACCAGGCCGTCAGGTTGCTGATGCCGCCGATGTTGAGCACCGCGCCGGCGCGGTCGACCTGGCCGAACACCGCGCGATGGAAGGCCGGCACCAGCGGCGCGCCTTGCCCGCCGGCCGCGATGTCGCGGCTGCGGAAATCCGCGACCACGTCGATGCCCGCCAGTTCGGCCAGCGCGGCCGGCGCATTCACCTGCACGGTGTACGGCAGTTCGTCGCCCGGCCGGTGCCGCACGGTCTGCCCGTGTGCGCCGATGGCCCGGATGTCCGACGCGGCCAGGCCGGCCTGCGCCAGCAGCAGGCTGACGACGCCGCCATAGACCTGCACCAGCGCATGCCCGGCCTGCGCCGCGCGGTTCAGTTCATCGTTGCCGCTGCGCTGCAGCGCCATGAAGGCCTCGCGGACGTGCGCGGCGAACGGCAGGTGGGCATGTGCCAGCACCGACATGCGCGCGGCACTGAAATCGGCGATCACGCCGTCCACGCCATCCAGCGAGGTGCCGGACATCAGGCCGATGTAGCGTTCCGCGGTGTCGTGTGGTGCCATCGCGCGATGGTAGCCGCGCGGCGCAGCCTTGCCGGGCCCGCCGGGTTTACTCGGCGTCGCCGGTGTAGTTCGCGAGCGATCCGGCGCTCTTCAGCTGCTCGCGCCAGGTGCCGGTGACCTTCGACAGCTCCTGCTGCGCCGATGCGGTCAGCACGATCGCTTCGGAGGTCTTCGCGACCACCAGCGGATCCTGCTGCTGGCCCTTCACCTTGAATTCGAAATGCAGGTGCGGCCCGGTTGCCCAGCCGGTCATGCCGACGTTGGCGATGTGCATGCCTTGCTCGACGCGCTGGCCGACCCGTACGTCGATGCGGCTCAGGTGGGCATAGACCGTCTCGCGGTCGTTGCTGTGGCGCAGCTTGACGACGTTGCCGTAGCCGTTCTGCCAGCCGGCGAACTCGACCACGCCGTCGCCGACGCTGCGCACCGAGGTGCCGGTGGGTGCGCCGTAGTCCACACCGAGGTGGGCGCGCCAGTTCTGCAGGATCGGGTGGAAGCGCATCGAGAAGCCGGAGGTCACGCGCGAGAACTCCAGCGGGCTCGCGAGGAACGCGCGGCGCTTGCTCTGGCCGTCGAAGCCGAAGTAGCCGCCCTTGCCGGACGGATCCTTGAACCACACGGCCGAGTAGCTGCGGCCGTTGTTGACGAACTCGGCGGCCAGCACGCGGCCGGCGGCCTGGTTCCAGGTGATCACCTCGCCGTCGGCGGTCAGCGCTTCGTAGACGACGCTGAAGGTGTCGTTCTTGCGCAGCTCGCGGCGGAAGTCGATGTCGGTCGAGAAGATCTCGGCGACCTGCACCGCCACCGGGTCGGGGATGCGCGACTCGTCGGTGGCCGCGAACAGCGAGCTGTGGATCGTGCCGCTGCCCAGCCGCACCTGGGCGGCCAGCGGTGCCAGCTCGACCTTGGCCTCGAAGCGGCCGTCGACGCGTTTCACGCTGAGGCGCGAGAAATGGGTCGACCACTGCGTCGGATCGGCCGCCGGGAAGCGCGCGACCAGCTCCTCGAGCTGGCCCGATTCGTCGCTGCGCACCTGCACCATCTTGCCGGCGCGGCCTTCGAGCAGCAGGCGGGCGGTCTTGTCGGTGCGCAGGAAGGTGGCGGCCGCGACATCGGTCACGTTCACACGGCGCAGCAGGCTGTCGGCGGTGTCGGCGTTGCGGGTCAGGTCGCTGCGGTAGAGCGACACCTCGTGGCTGGCCAGCACCTCGAGCTGCGATCCGACGTCTTCCGGGGTGACGCTTTCCGTCACCACGCGGCGCGGCAGGTCGGATGCATCGGGCGCCATCGGCGCGATGGCGAAGGCGGTGACGCCGGCGCCCATCAGCAACGCGACCACCGTGCCGGCGAGCGTGCGCGGATGGCGGTGGACGAAGCGGTGGGTGCGGGAGCCGGCCGAGGCCAGCGCTTGATCGAGAGAATCCAACGAGTTCACTGCTGTGAAGGGCGGTGAAGCCCTGTCTGCAAGCACACCGCCATCGGACGCCGCGCTCTGGTCTGTCTTGCTGCCTGCAGGCGTCCACTAGAATCGCGGACGCTTTGCGGGCCCCTGTGTTGGCGGGGCCGGCACCTCGGAAGCGGCGCAGTATAGCCACCGACTTCCGCGCCAATGTTTCCGGCGCAATTCCCGGAATAACCCCACAAGATCGTTCTGCAACCGGCCTCGAAAACCATGTCCGCCCAGCCGCCCTTTCCGATCACCGACCGCACGCGCGAGGCGCTGGCGGTGTCATTGCGGGGCTGTGACGAGCTGTTACCCGAGGCCGAATGGCTGAACAAGCTCGCACGCTCTGAAGCAACCGGCGTGCCACTGCGAATCAAGCTCGGCCTCGACCCGACCGCGCCCGACATCCACATCGGCCACACGGTGGTGCTGAACAAGATGCGCCAGCTGCAGGACCTGGGGCACACGGTGATCTTCCTGATCGGCGACTTCACGTCGATGATCGGCGACCCGTCCGGCCGCAACAGCACCCGCCCGCCGCTGACACGCGAGCAGATCGAGGCCAACGCGCAGACCTACTACCGCCAGGCGGCATTGGTGCTCGACGAGAGCCGCACCGAGATCCGCTACAACTCCGAGTGGAGCGATCCGCTGGGGGCGCGCGGCATGATCCAGCTCGCGTCGCGCTACACGGTGGCCCGCATGATGGAGCGCGACGACTTCACGAAGCGTTTCAAGGCCGGCACGCCGATCAGCGTGCACGAGTTCCTGTACCCGTTGATGCAAGGCTACGACTCGGTGGCGCTGAAGAGCGATCTCGAGCTCGGCGGCACCGACCAGAAGTTCAACCTGCTGGTGGGCCGCGCGCTGCAGAGCGAGTACGGCCAGGAGCCGCAGTGCATCCTGACGATGCCGCTGCTCGAGGGGCTGGATGGCGTCGACAAGATGTCGAAGAGCAAGAACAACTACATCGGCATCACCGACGCGCCGAACGACATGTTCGCGAAGATCCTGTCGATCAGCGACACGATGATGTGGAAGTACTTCACGCTGCTGAGCTTCCGCCCCGAGGCAGAGATCGCGGCGCTGAAGGCCGAGGTCGACGGTGGGCGCAACCCGAAGGACGCGAAGGTGCTGCTCGCCAAGGAGATCACCACGCGTTTCCACAGCGCGGCGGCGGCCGACGCGGCCGAGGCCGACTTCAACAACCGCGCGAAGGGTGGCATCCCCGACGTGATCGACGAGGTCGCGCTGTCCGGCGCGCCGCTGGGCATCGCCGCGCTGCTGAAGCAGGCCGGCCTCGCGCCGTCCACCAGCGAAGCGGGCCGGCTGGTCGATGGCGGCGGTGTGCGCGTCGATGGCGACCCGGTCAGCGACAAGGGCCTGAAGCTGGCGGCCGGCACCTACGTCGTGCAGGTCGGCAAGCGCAAGTTCGCGCGGGTCACGCTGGGTTGATCGCGGTGCGGCGGCGGATCGTCCTCGTCGGCCTGCTGGCGGGTGCGCTCGCCTGCGTGGGGCAGGTCGCGCGGGCTGCGCCGAGCGAGGCCGAACGGGCGCGCATCGAGCGGCTGATCGCGTTCGTGGGCGGCCAGACCGGCCTGAAGTTCGTCCGCAACGGCAGCGCCTATTCGCCGGCCGACGCAGCCCGCTTCCTGCGCGGCAAGTTCGACAAGATGGGCGAGCACGTCAACACCGCGCAGCAGTTCATCGACGAGATCGGCAGCCGCTCCAGCACGACCGGCCAGGCCTACCAGATCCGTTTCGCCGACGGCCGCAGCATGACCGCGGCGCAGTTCCTCGGCGACGAACTGAAGCGCATGGACCGCTGATGAGTGCGCCGATGGGAGTCGAGGCCCTGCTGCGCCTGTCGGTGGTCGCGGCGCTCGCGACCATCGGGCTGAAGACCTGGGCCTGGGGCGTCACCGGCTCGGTCGGGCTGCTGTCCGATGCGATGGAGTCGCTGGTCAACCTGGCGTCTGCGCTGTTCGCGCTGCTGATGGTGGCCATCGCGCGCCGGCCGGCCGATGAAGACCATCCGTCGGGCCACACCAAGGCGGAGTATTTCTCGAGCGGCTTCGAAGGCATGCTGATCGCCGCGGCCGCAGTGAGCATCATCTGGGCCGCGGTGCTGCGTTTCGCGCACCCGCAGCCGCTCGAATCGCTGGGCTGGGGCGTGACGCTGTCGGTCGCCAGTTCGGCGATCAACGGCCTGCTGGCGTGGCGGATGATGGCCGGCGCGCGGCAGCACCGCTCGATCGTGCTCGAAGCCGATGCGCGCCACCTGATGACCGACGTGTGGACCTCCGTCGGGGTCGTCGCCGGCCTGCTGCTGGTGCCGCTGACCGGCTGGCTGTGGCTCGATCCGCTGCTCGCGATCGGCGTTGCGCTGAACATCCTGCGCGAGGGCGGGCAGCTTGCATGGCGCTCGGTCGAAGGGCTGATGGACAGCGCGGTCGAGCCCGAGATCCGCGCGCAGATCGACGCCACGCTCGCGCGCTTCGACCACGCGTCGATCCGCTTCGATCACGTCGTCACGCGGCGCGCCGGGCAGCGGCGCTTCATCGACCTGCACATGCATGTGCCGGCCGACTGGACGCTCGGCCGGGCGGCCGCGCTGCGCGCCGACGTCGAGCAAGCGCTGATGCAGGACGTGCCGGGCCTGCGGGCGTCGATCCAGCTGCTGCCGACCCATGTCGAGGCGCAGTCCACGCAGGCGAGCGCGCCATGATCTCGATCACGCAGCGGGTGTCGCAGGCGCGTGTCGAGGTGGGTGGGCAGGTCGTCGGCGCGATCGACGCCGGCCTGCTGGTGCTGGTCTGTGCCGAACCGCAGGACACGCCGGCGATCGCCGACAAGCTGGTCGCGAAGCTGCTGAAGCTGCGCATCTTCAGCGACGAGCAGGGCAAGATGAACCGCAGCGTCGCCGACATCGGCGGCGGGCTGCTGATCGTCAGCCAGTTCACGCTGGCGGCCGAAACCTCTGGTGGAAACCGGCCGAGCTTCACGGCCGCCGCGCCGCCGGCGCTGGGCCGCGAGCTCTACGAGCGCGTGCTCGCCAGCGCGAGGTCGCAGCACCCGAACGTCGCCAGCGGCGAGTTCGGGGCCGACATGAAGGTGCATCTGGTCAACGACGGCCCCGTGACCATCCCGATCACGCTGCGAAGCTGAAGTCCGCGCAACGCGCTGGCTTCGACAAGCTCAGCCCGGCCCTTCGACAAGCTCAGGTCCTTCGACGGGCTCAGGATGATCGGGCCCTTCGACAAGCTCAGGTCCTTCGACTGGCTCAGGATGATCGGGCCCTTCGACAAGCTCAGGGCGAACGGGACGCGTGCGAGCGTGGCGAAGCACCCTCAAGCAACTCCCGCGGAACCGGCTTTGCCGGGCCGCTGGGAGGCGCCCCTTGGGGGCAGGAGCGAAGCGACAGGGGGGCCAACAATCAGTCTGCGTATTGACCGGCAGCCTTGATGATCGGGCCCCACTTGTTGATCTCGGCCTCGACGAACTTCTTGTGCTCCGGGCCGTTGACGCGCGCGTCGGTCATCACGACCGCGCCCAGGCCTTCTTCGCGCTTGATGAAATCCGGGTCCTTCAACGCGACCTTCAGCGCCGCGTTGATCTTGTCGGTGACGGCCTTCGGCGTGCCCTTCGGCGCGTACAGCGCATGCCAGATGCTGACGTTGAAGCCCTTCAGCCCCGATTCGTCGAGCGTCGGCAGCTTGGCCAGCGCCGGCGTGGTCAGGCGCTTCGTGCTGGTGACCGCGAAGGCCTTGATCTTGCCGCCGGCGATCTGGCTGGTGGTGTTGGTCGTCTGGTCGCACATCAGGTCGACCTGGCCGCCCAGCAGGTCCGTCATCGCCGGGCCGGTGCCCTTGTACGGCACGGTCGTCATCTCGACCTTGGTGGTGCTCATGAACAACAGCCCGCACAGGTGCGAGGCCGATCCGAGGCCGGCGTTCGCGAGGTTCACCTTGCCCTTGTTGGCATCGAGCCACTTGGTCAGCTCGGCGTAGTTCGTGGCCGGCAGCGACGGCTTGCCGATCAGCGTCATCGGCACCTCGTTGATCATGCCGAGGTACTCGAAGTCCTCCAGCGTCTTGTACTGCATGTTGCGGTACAGCGCGGGCGAGGTGCTCATGCCGATGTGGTGCAGCAGCAGCGTGTAGCCGTCGTTCGACGCCTTCGCGACCTTGGTCGCGCCCAGCGTGCCGCCGGCACCGCCGACGTTGTCGATGATGATGGCCTGGCCGCCCAGCGGCTTGCGCAGCGCCTCGGCCAGGTCGCGCGCGACCTTGTCGGTCGGCCCGCCGGCGGAGAACGGGACGACGATGGTCACCGGCTTCTCGGGGTACTCGGCCAGGGCCGCGGTCGCCGTCAGCATCGCGGCGCCGGCCAGCAGGAGTTTCTTCATGGTCGTGTTCCTTTCGAGCAAGCGTGTCGGAGAGTCGGAAGCCCCGAGCTTAAGGAGGCGCCGAGGCACTGCCATGGCGGAAACTACGTAACCCGAGGGCCTCGCAAGGCCATTGGCGATGTGCGGTGGTGCAAGGCCGAGCGCCGGGCCGCCCCAAGCCGGACGGCATCCCCTCGGGGGATCGGCGAAAGTACTCTTTCGCCGGGGGGCTCCATTTCACAGCAGGTGGTCGGCCAGCACCCGGGCGACGTGCAAGGCCTCGCGCTGCGCGCCGTCGGCGATCTGGTGCCTGCAGCTGGTGCCGTCGGCGACGATGATCGCGTCGGGCGCCTCGCGCACCGCCGGCAGCAGGCTGAGCTCGGCCATCTGCATCGACACCTCGTGGTGGCTTGACTCGTAGCCGAAGCTGCCGGCCATGCCGCAGCACGAGCTGTCGATCAGCGTGGGCTGCGCGCCGGGGACCAGCTTCAGCACCTCGAGCACCGGCTGGATCGCGCCGAACGCCTTCTGGTGGCAGTGGCCGTGCACCCGCATCGCCTGCGCCGCCGGCTTGAAGCGCGGCGCGAAGCGGCCCGCCTTCGCTTCGCGCGCGAGGAACTCCTCGAGCAGCAGCGCCTGGCCGGCCAGCACCTGCGCGTCGTCGCCCAGGCCCATCACCAGCATCTCGTCGCGCATCGTCAGCAGGCACGACGGCTCCAGCCCGACGATCGCGATGCCGCGTTGCGCGAACGGCAGCAGCGTCGCCAGCAGTTCGCGCGCCTTCGCCTTGGCCTGCTCCGGCATGCCGGCGGCCAGGTAGGTGCGGCCGCAGCACAGCGCGGCACCGGGGCGGCTCGCGGCATGCACCGTGTAGCCGGCGGCCTGCAGCACGCGCACCGCGGCGCTCGCGTTCTCGCTCTCGAAGCTGCCGTTGAAGGTGTCGACGAACAGCACGACCGGCTTGTCGGCCTTCAGCACCTCGGCGCGCGTGGCCAGGCCGAGGTGCGGCGCGACGCGCCGGAAGGTGTCGCGCCGGAAGCGCGGCAGGCTGCGTTTCGCCGACAGCCCGAGCCAGCGCTCGGCCAGGCCCTTCGCGCCGGGCAGCGTCTCGCGCAGGTTGAACAGCCACGGCGCGGCGCTCGCGAGCCGCGCATAGGCCGGCAGGTGCGCGACCAGCCGGTCCTTCAGCGTGTGGCCGTGCCGCGCCTTGTCGTGCGCGGTGAACTCGAGCTTCATCTTCGCCATGTCGATGCCGGTCGGGCAGTCGCGCTTGCAGCCCTTGCAGCCGACGCACAGGTCCATCGCGTCGCGCACCGCGTCGCTGGTGAAGCCCTGCTCGCCGAGCTGGTTCGACAGCGCGAGCCGCAGCGTGTTCGCGCGGCCTCGCGTCAGGTGCTGTTCGTCGCGGGTGACGCGGTAGCTCGGGCACATCGTGCCGGCGTCGAACTTGCGGCAGTGCCCGTTGTTGTTGCACATCTCGACGGCCTTCGCGAAGCCGCCGGATGCATCGCCGCCGGTGCCGGGTGCGGTCGTGGTCTCGGTCGCCGGATCGTTCTGCACGTTCCAGGCCGACCAGTCGAACACCGGCTTCAACGCGATCGTCTTGTAGCCCGGCGCATAGCGGAACAGGCTCGCATCGTCCATCTTCGGCGGGTCGATGATCTTGCCCGGGTTCATCAGGTTGATCGGGTCGAGGTGCTGCTTGATCGCCCGGAAGGCCTCGTTGAGGCGGGGTCCGAACTGCCACGCGATCCACTCGCCGCGGCACAGCCCGTCGCCGTGCTCGCCGCTGTAGGCGCCCTTGAACTTGCGCACCAGCTCGCTCGCCTCGTTGGCGATCGAGCGCATCTTGTGCGCGCCGCCGCCCGGGCCGGCCTGGCGCATGTCGAGGATCGGCCGCACGTGCAGCGTACCGACCGACGCATGCGCGTACCAGGTGCCCTTGCTGCCGTGGCGGCGGAACACCTCGGTGAGTGCGTCGGTGTACTCGGCCAGGTGCTCCAGAGGCACCGCGCAGTCCTCGATGAAGCTGACCGGCTTGCCGTCGCCCTTCAGGCTCATCATGATGTTCAGCCCGGCCTTGCGCACCTCCCACAAGGCCTTCTGCGGCGCGTCGTCGCGCATCTCGACCACGCTGCCCGGCAGCTTCAGCTCGCCCATCAGCTCGACCAGCTGCTTCAGCTGCGCGAGCAGCACCGCCTTGTCGTCGCCGCTGAACTCCACCAGCAGGATCGCCTGCGGCTCGCCGATCAGCGCCGCGTCGATGGTCGGGCGGAAGGCCGGGTTCGCGCGCGACAGCTCGATCATCGTGCGGTCGACCAGCTCGACCGCGCTCGGGCCGAGCTTCACGATGTGCTGCGCCGAATCCATCGCCGCATGGAAGCTCGGGTAGTTGACGACGCCGAGCACCTTGTGGCCCGGCAGCGGCGCGAGCTTCAGCGTCAGCGTGCGCGTGAAGCCGAGCGTGCCCTCGGCGCCGATCAGCAGGTGCGCCAGGTTGACGCTGCCGTCGGTGGTGTACGGCCGCTCGCTCTGCGGCCGGAAGATGTCGAGGTTGTAGCCGCCGACGCGGCGCATCACCCTCGGCCAGCGCAACTCGATCTCGTCGCGCTGCGAGGCCGCGAGGTCGCGGACGAAATCGGCGATCGCGGTTTCGCGCGCGCCGAGCTGGTCGACGCGGCCGAACTTCACGGTGGTGCCGTTGCTCAGCCAGGCCTCGGCGGCATGCACGTTGTGCACCATGTTGCCGTAGGCGATGCTGCGCGAGCCGCAGGAGTTGTTGCCGGCCATGCCGCCCAGCGTGGCCTGCGCGCTGGTCGACACGTCGACCGGGTACCACAGGCCGTGCGGCTTCAGGTACGCGTTCAGGTGGTCGAGCACGATGCCGGGTTCGACCTGCACCGTCATCGCATCGCGGTCGAACGCGAGGACCCTGCGGTAGTGCTTGCTGGTGTCGATCACCAGCGCCGCGCCGGTGGTCTGGCCGCACTGCGAGGTGCCGCCGCCACGCGGCAGCAGCGGGATCTTCAGGTCGCGCGCGACGTCGATCGCGGTGGCAATGTCTTGCGCGGTGCGCGGCACGAAGACGCCCACCGGCATGATCTGGTAGATCGACGCATCGGTCGCATAGCGGCCGCGCGATGCGATGTCGAACAGCGTCTGGCCCTGTGTGTGAGCGGACAGGCGTTTCGCCAGTTCGGCGGCCTCAGGCGTGCCGAACGCGCGCAGCGAGCGCCCGGCCTCTCTGGCGACACCGGCATCGATCAAGGCAGTCATGCAGACACCTTCGGTGAAGCATCCAACTCGCCGTGCTTCATCAGGTCGAGCACCACGTCGCGCTTGTTCAGCAGGTGCTGCACCAGCAGCTGGCGAAGCCCGTCGCCATCGCGTGCCGACAGCAGCTCGATCATGCGCTCGTGCTCGCTCATCGCGCGCGCCCACTTGGCCTCGTCGCAGTTCGAGCGGAAGCGCAGCGCCTGCAGCCGCGCGTTCACCGTGCCGTAGGTCTGCGTCAGCACCGGGTTGCGCGCCGCGGCGTTGATGTGCCGGTGGATGGTCGCGTTGATGCTGTAGTAGGTCGGCAGGTCGCGCCGGGTGTAGGCGGCCAGCATCTCGAAGTGCAGCGCGCGGATCTCGGCCAGCTCGGCGTCGGTGATGCGCTGCGCCGCCAGCTCGCCCGACAGCCCTTCGAGCCCGGCGATCACCTCGAAGGTGTCGGCGATGTCTTGCGCCGACAACTCCATCGCGACGGCGCCGCGGTTCGGCAGCAGCTCCACCAGGCCTTCGGCGGCCAGCATCTTGATCGCCTCGCGCAGCGGCGTGCGCGACACCTTCAGCTCCTCGCACAGCGCCCGCTCGTTGAGCTTGCTGCCGGGCGGGATGTGGTTCTCGACGATCAGCTGGCGCAGCCGCGTGCACACCTGCTGGTGCAGCACCTGGCGGGGGATGGAAATGATGTCGGCCATGACGGACTTTCTGGATTTGTATTCATTTTTTGAGCAGGTCGCTTGTGATCATACGGATGCCGTGGCAAATCACAACGATTGACAAATGAATTTTGTATGCAAAACTCAGGCGCATTCGGACCTCGTCAGGAGTCGTCATGATCGCGCTAGACCAGCATCCCAGCGGCCGTCATTTCCTGCAGATCCCCGGGCCCAGCCCGGTGCCGGATCGCATCCTGCGGGCGATGAGCCTGCCCACCATCGACCACCGCGGGCCGGAGTTCGGCGTGCTGGGGTTGAAGGTGCTGTCCGGCATCCAGCAGGTGTTCCGCACCCGCCACCCGGTCGTGATCTATCCGGCCTCCGGCACCGGCGCGTGGGAGGCGGCGCTGGCCAACGTGCTGAGCCCCGGCGACGCGGTGCTGATGTACGAGACCGGCCACTTCGCGAGCCTGTGGCAGAAGATGGCGCTGCGCCTCGGCCTGAAGCCGGAGTTCCTCGCGCTGCCCGGCACCGATGCGCAGACCGGCCTGCCGAACAGCTGGCGCCACGGCGTGCAGGCCGACCTGATCGAGCAGCGCCTGCGCGCCGACGCCGGCCACCAGATCAAGGCCGTCTGCGTGGTGCACAACGAAACCTCGACCGGCGTCACCTCCGACATCGCCGCGGTGCGCCGCGCGATCGATGCCGCGAAGCACCCGGCGCTGTTGCTGGTCGACACGATTTCGGGGCTGGCCAGTGCCGACTACCGGCATGACGAGTGGGGCGTCGACGTCACCGTCAGCGGCTCGCAGAAGGGCCTGATGCTGCCGCCGGGCATCAGCTTCAACGCGGTCTCGCCGAAGGCGATCGACGCGAGCAAGAAGGCGCAGCTGCCGAAGGCCTTCTGGGCCTGGGACGAGATCATCGAGATCAACAAGACCGGCTACTGGCCCTACACGCCGAACACCAACCTGCTGTACGGCCTGAGCGAGGCGCTCGACCTGCTGCTCGAGCAGGGGCTCGACAGCGTGTTCGCCCGCCACCAGCGCTGGGGCGAGGCGGTGCGCCGCGCGGTGCGGGCCTGGGGCCTGCCGATCCAGTGCGCCGACCCGGCGGTGTATTCGCCGGTGCTGACCGGCGTGATCACGCCCGACGGCGTCGACGCCGATGCGCTGCGCAAGCTGATCCACCAGCGCTTCGACCTGTCGCTCGGCACCGGCCTCGGCCGCGTCAAGGGCCGCATGTTCCGCATCGGCCACCTGGGCGACTGCAACGACCTGACGCTGATGGCGGCGCTGTCCGGCGTCGAGATGGGGCTGAAGCTGTCGGGCATCGTGACCGCCGGCAGCGGCGTGCAGGCGGCAATGGACTACTTCTCGGCCCATCCGCAGGCGCCGGTGCTGAAGGCGGCGGCTTGAGCCGCTGACCGCCAGGTTTTTGCGGTCCGTCGCTCAGCGGACCTGTTCTCCGGGGGGCGAGGCGACGGCGTTCGCAGGCTCCTCTCATGTTCGCCGTTCAAGACATTCAGGAGAGATCACCATGCAACGTCGTTCCCTATTGCAGGCCGCGGCCGGCACGGTCGCCAGCCTGGGCGCGCCCAGGCTGTTCGCGCAGGGACTGCCTTCGGGCCCGATCCGCATCATCGTCGGCTTCCCGCCCGGTGGCGGCACCGACGCGCTGGCCCGCGTGCTGGGCCAGAAGCTGGGCGTGATGTGGGGCCAGCAGGTGATCATCGAGAACAAGGCCGGCGTGGCCGGCGTGCTGGCGGCCGACTACGTGGCGCAGCAGCCGAGCGACGGCAGCACGCTGCTGATGGCCCACATCAACAGCCATGCGCTCGCGCCGAGCCTGCAGCCGAAGCTGAACTACAACGTCGAGCGCGATTTCGTGCCGATCATGCTGGTCGGCGTCACGCCGAACCTGCTGATTGCCGGCACGATGCAGCCGGCCGTCACGCTGAAAGACGTGGTCGCGCTGTGCAAGGCGAAGCCGGGGCAGATCAGCTTCGGGTCGGCCGGTTCGGGCTCGGCGCAGCACCTGGCGCTGGAGATGTTCAAGCTGAGCGCCAAGGTCGATGCGCTGCACATCCCGTACAAGGGCAGCGCGCCGGCGATCACCGACCTGATCGGCGGGCAGATCAACTACTGCTTCGAGACGATGACGGCGGCCACGCCGCATGTGAAGGGCGGCAAGGTGGTCGCGATCGCGCAGACGCGCACCAAGCGGGCGAAGGGTCACCCGACGGTGCCGACGATGGCCGAGTCGGGCTTTCCCGATTTCGAGGCCACGACCTGGTACGGCCTGGTCGGGCCGGGCAAGCTTCCGAAGGGCCTCGCGCAGAAGATCAACGAGGACGCCAACAAGGTGATGGCGATGCCCGACGTGCAGGAGCGGCTCGACAGCTATGGCGCCGAGGACGGCGGCGGGTCGTCGGAGAAATTCACCGCGTTCATCCACACCGAGATCGCGAAGTGGGCGAAGGTGGTCAAGGAAGGCCACGTCAAGGCAGATACCTGAGCCCCCCAGTCGCTTCGCTCCTGCCCCCAAGGGGCGCCACCCAGCGGCCCGGCAAAGCCGGTTCCGCGGGCGTTGCTTGATCAACTGCCTCAATCGTACTGGCGCGCGTCCTCGATCACGCGCCCGTCGTTCGGCAGGCTGCCCGGTGCGCACAGCTCGACCTCGCCGCGCAGCTTGGTCACGTCGCGGATCGCGTCGGCGATGCGGGCCGCGAGACCGTCGGCGGCTTGTGCCACCTCCACCCGCAGCGTCATCCGGTCGTTCGCCATCTCGCCGCTGACCACCAGCCGGGCCCGCGCAACCTCCGGAAAGCGCCTCGCCACCTCGGCCACCTGCGACGGGTGCACGAACATGCCGCGCACCTTGGCCGTCTGGTCCGCCCGGCCCATCCAGCCCTTGATCCGCGTGTTGGTGCGCCCGCTCGGGCAGCGGCCGGGCAGCACCGCCGACAGGTCGCCGGTGCCGAAGCGCACCAGCGGGTAGTCGGGGTTCAGCGTCGTGACGACCAGCTCGCCGACCTCGCCGTCGGGCACCGGGTCGCCGGTGCCGGGCCGCACGATCTCGACGATCACGCCTTCGTCGAGCACCAGCCCTTCGCGGGCCTCGGTCTCGTACGCGATCAGCCCCAGGTCCGCCGTCGCATAGCACTGGTAGCCCTCGATGCCGTGGCCGCGCAGCCAGTCGCGCAGCGCCGGCGGAAAGGCCTCGCCGCTGACCAGCGCGCGTTGCACCGGGCCGAGCGAGCCGCCGGCGTCGAGCGCCTTGTCGACCAGGATCTTCAGGAAGCTCGGCGTGCCGACGTAGCCGTGCGGCCGCAGCTCGCGCATCGCCTGCAGCTGCAGCTCGGTGTTGCCGACGCCGCCGGGGAACACGGTGCAGCCGAGCGCGAGCGCACCGCCTTCCATCATCGAGCCGGCCGGCGTCAGGTGGTAGCTGAAGCTGTTGTGCACCAGGTCGCCGGCGCGAAAGCCGGCCGCATGCAGCGCGCGGGCCACGCGCCAGGGGTCGGTGGCCTCGCCCTCCGGCTCGTAGATCGGGCCGGGCGACTGGAAGACCTTGCGCGCGCCGTTCGGGCGGCGCTGGCCGCGCCAGCCGATGGTCGAGAAGCCGCCGAAGACATCGGCGGCGACACCGCCCTCGCGCGCGGCCTGCTGGCGCGCCAGCAGTTCGCTCTTGCGCGTGACCGGCAGCGCCGCGAGCGCCGCGCGATCGGTGACGCTGCCGGCCGCGGCGCCGGCCGGCAGCGCGGCGAACGCCGGCGCATGGGCCTGCGCATGCGCCAGCAGCGCCGGCAGCGCGGCGAACAGCGCGCGCTCGCGCTCGGCCGGCGCGCGGGTTTCGAGCGCATCGAAAGGCGCGGCAAAAGGCGCACCCATCATTCGTCATCCGCCCAGCGGGCCAGGCGCTTGCGCAGCTCGTCGACCAGCTTGCGCACGTCGGCGCCGCTCTTCAGCACCTGCGTGTCCCATTCCGGCGTCGTGACCGGCCGGCGCGCGATGCGGGCGGTGATCGTCGCGGCATCGTTCGCGAGCTGCAGCACCGGCTTGCCCTTCCAGTCGAACCCCGCACCTCGCTCGGCCAGCGGCTTCAGCTCGCGCAGCTGGCGCTTCAGCGTGACCAGCGTCTCGTCAGGTTTGAACGCGGGCAGCGCAAAGAAATCGTCGGACATGCTCGTCTCTCCCTTCAGCTCAGCCAACGCTTGCGGCGCTTGTAGCTTTTCACGTCGCGGAAGCTCTTGCGCACCGCGTCGTCCTTCGCGCCGCCGGTGCCGAGGTAGAACTCCTTCACGTCCTCGTTGTCGGCCAGCGCCTGCGCCGCGCCGTCCATCACGACGCGGCCGTTCTCGAGGATGTAGCCGTGGTCGGCATAGCGCAGCGCCATCGCGGTGTTCTGCTCGGCCAGCAGGAAGGTCACGCGCTCGCGCTGGTTCAGGTCGCGCACGATCTCGAACACCTCTTCGACGATCTGCGGTGCGAGGCCCATCGACGGCTCGTCGAGCAGCACCATCTTCGGGTTCGCCATCAGCGCGCGGCCGATCGCGCACATCTGCTGCTCGCCGCCCGAGGTGTAGGCCGCCTGCGAGCCGCGCCGCGTCTTCAGCCGCGGGAAGTAGCCGTAGACCTTCTCCAGCGTCTGCGCGACCGCGGCCTTGCCATCGCGCCGGGTGTACGCGCCGGTCATCAGGTTCTCCTCGATCGTCAGGTGCGCGAAGCAATGCCGGCCTTCCATCACCTGCACCACGCCGCGGTTGACCATCTCGGCGGTGGACAGCGCCTCGATGCGGTCGCCGCGCAGTTCGATGCTGCCCTTGGTGACCGCGCCGCGCTCGCCCGCCAGCAGGTTGCTGACGGCGCGCAGCGTCGTCGTCTTGCCAGCGCCATTGCCGCCGAGCAGCGCGACGATGCCGCCTTCGGGCACCTGCAGCGAGACCCCTTTCAGCACCAGGATCACGTGGTGGTAGATCACCTCGATCCCGTTGACGTTGAGGAGTGTCGACCCCCGGTCCGTCGAGTACGCCAGACCACCCCCCGGGGGGGGCTCGCCCGCCTTCGGCCGGCCGTGCGGCGGGCTCGGCTTCGATCCAGGCTCGCTCACGATTGGCAATCCTCGGGCGTGCGGCGCGTCAGCTTCTTCTCTCCCGCGTACTTGTCCGCCGCCGCCTTCACCATCGGCTTCAGGATCTGCTCGTCGGCCTGGTACCAGTCGGACGAGAAGTTCCACTTGCTGCCGTCCCAGGTGTGCACCCGCGTCCAGCTGGTGCCCATGTGGTCCAGGCACGAGGTGCTGACCGGCCGCATCACGCCGGCGAAGCCGAGCGCATCGAGCTTCTTCTGGTCGAGCGCCAGGTTCTCCAGCCCCCAGCGCACCTGCTCGCCGGTCATCACCTTGCCGCGGCCGTAGCGTTCCTGTGCGCGCCGCACCGCCTCGACGCCGAGCATCTGGATGATGATGCCGCGGGTGTACAGCACCGAGCCGACCTCGTCCTTCGGGCCGGCGCCCTGGCCCTTGTCGTGCACGTACTTCAGGATGTCCTGGATCACCTTCGGCTGCTGGCCCGAGGTGTTCAGCGCCAGCGCGTTGTAGCCCTTGGCCGCATCGCCGACGTCCTTCACGTCCGGTTCGGCGCCGGCCCACCAGACGCCGTACATCTTCTCGCGCGGGTAGCCGGTGGCGATCGCCTCCTTCAGAGCGGTCGAGTTCATCACGCCCCAGCCCCACAGCAGCACGTAGTCGGGCCGCTGCTGGCGCACCTGCAGCCAGGCCGACTTCTGCTCGACGCCGGGGGCCGTCACCGGGATCTTCACCAGCTCGAAGCCGTGCGTCTTCGCGCGCTCTTCCAGCAGCGGCATCGGCTCCTTGCCGAACGGCGAGTCGTGGTAGACGAGCGCGATCTTCTTGCCCTTCAGCTTGTCGAGCCCGCCTTCCTTCTTGCCGATGTGCTGGATCAGGATGTCGGCCGCCGTCCAGTACGAGCCCATCAGCGGGAAGTTCCACTTGAACACGCCGCCGTCCTGCGAGGCCGCAAGGCCGTAGCCGAGCGTGATCAGCGGGATCTTGTCGGCCGGCACCTTGTCGGTCAGCGCGAAGGTGATGCCGGTGGCCTGCGGGTCGAACAGCGTCACGCCGGGACGGCCCTTCAGGCGTTCGTAGCATTCGACGCCGCGGTCGGTCGCGTAGCCGGTCTCGCATTCCTCGAACGTCAGCTTGACGCCGTTGATGCCGCCGTCGCGGGCATTGATCATCTTCAGGTAGTCCTGCTTGCCGTTGGCCCACGGCGTGCCGTTCGGCGCGTAGGCGCCGGTGCGGTAGACGAGCAGCGGGAAGAACTGCTCCCTGGCCTGGGCCAGCGCCGCCGGCGTGGCGAGCAGGCCGGCCCAACCCACCGCGGCGATCGCGGCAACCCGTGCGAACGACTTGAACTCCATGTCTGTCTCCGTTGTGGTGGTGTTGTCGAATGCAGTCTCAGTGCGGGAACGGCCACAGCCGCAGCTTCTCGCGCGCGGTGGACCACAGCCGTGCGAGCCCGTGCGGCTCGACGATCAGGAAGAACACGATCAGCGCGCCGAAGATCATCGACTCGAGATGCGACGCGAGCGCGGTCGACAGCGGCATGTCGAACCAGCGCGGCACCTGGTTCAGCAGCAGCGGCAGCAGGATGATGAAGGCCGCGCCGATGAAGCTGCCGCTGATCGAGCCGAGCCCGCCGATGATCACCATGAACAGCAGCTGGAACGAGCGGTCGATGTTGAAGGCGGCCGGCTCCCACGCGCCGAGGTGGACGAAGCCCCACAGCGCGCCGGCCACGCCGACGATGAACGAGCTGACCGCGAACGCGGTGAGCTTGGCGTACATCGGGCGGATGCCGATCACCGCGGCGGCGACGTCCATGTCGCGCATCGCCATCCATTCGCGGCCGATGCTCGCTCGCACCAGGTTCTTCGCGAGCAGCGCGAACACGCTGACGAAGGCCAGGCACAGCAGGTACTTCGACACCGGCGATTCGATCGGCAACCCGAACACGTCCAGGCCCGACACGCTGACCGAGCCGGACGACGAGTTGTTGGTGAACCAGGAGATGCGAAGGAAGGCCCAGTCGGTGAAGAACTGCGCCGCGAGCGTCGCGACCGCGAGGTACAGCCCCTTGATGCGCAGCGACGGGATGCCGAACAGCACGCCGACGCCGGTCGCGCACAGCCCGCCGAGCAGCAGCGACGCGATCAGCGGCATGCCGGGAATGCGCACCTGGAGGTTGTAGGCCGCATAGGCGCCGACCGCCATGAAGGCGCCGGTGCCGAGCGAGATCTGGCCGCAGTAGCCGACCAGGATGTTCAGCCCGAGGGCCGCCAGCGACAGGATCAGGAACGGGATCAGGATCGCGCGGAACAGGTACTCGGGCGCGGTGAGCGGCAGCACCACGAAGGCGACGGCCAGCAGCGCGAGCATCGCGACGCGGTCCTGCAGCACCGGGAAGAGCTGCTGGTCGGCGCGGTAGCTGGTCTTGAACTGGCCGTTTTCTCGGTACAGCATGGGTCAGACCCGATCAATGATCTTCTCGCCGAACAACCCCTGCGGCCGCACCAGCAGGAACACCAAGGCCAGCACATAGGCGAACCAGATCTCGATCCCGCCGCCGAGCATCGGCCCGAGGTAGATCTCCGACAGCTTCTCGCCGACGCCGATGATCAGCCCGCCGAGGATCGCGCCCGGGATCGACGTGAGCCCGCCGAGGATCACCACCGGCAGCGCCTTCAGTGCCACCAGCGACAGCGAGAACTGCACGCCGAGCTTGCTGCCCCAGATGATCCCGGCCACCAGCGCGACGATGCCGGCCACCGACCACACGATGACCCAGATGCGGTCGAGCGGGATGCCGATCGACTGCGCCGCCTGGTGGTCGTCGGCCACCGCGCGCAGTGCGCGGCCGGTGGCGGTCTTCTGGAAGAACAGCGCGAGCAGCGCGACCAGCGTCGCCGCGACCAGCGCGGCCACCAGGTCCTCCTGGCTGATCAGCACGCCGCCGTCGAACGTGCCCTGCAGCACCAGCAGCGGCTCCTTCGGCATGCCGACGTCGATCTTGTAGATGTCGTTGCCGAACAGCGTCTGGCCCAGCCCGTCGAGGAAGTACGCGATGCCCAGCGTGGCCATCAGCAGCGTGATGCCGTCCTGGTTCACGAGCCGCGACAGGCACAGCCGCTCGACCAGCCACGCGACCGCCACCATCAGGGCCGCGGCCGTCACGAAGCCCAGCAGGTTGGCCAGCAGCCGGCTCTCGAAGTGGAACCACAGCGGGTACCAGCCGGAGAAGCGCGCCATCGCCAGTGCGGCGAACAGCACCATCGCCCCCTGCGCGAAATTGAACACGCCCGAGGCCTTGTAGATCAGCACGAAGCCGAGCGCGATCAGCGCATACAGCATGCCGGCCATCAGGCCGCCGAACAGGGTTTCGAGGAAGAATCCCATCAGTGCTGAACCCCCAGGTAGGCGCGGATCACGTCGGGATTGCCGCGCACCTCGCCCGGCGTGCCGTCGCCGATCTTCTTGCCGTAGTCGAGCACCACCACGCGGTCGCTGATGTCCATCACCACCCCCATGTCGTGCTCGATCAGCACGATGGTGGTGCCGAACTCGTCGTTCACGTCGAGGATGAAGCGGCTCATGTCCTGCTTCTCCTCGACGTTCATGCCGGCCATCGGTTCGTCGAGCAACAGCACCTGCGGCTCCATCGCGAGCGCGCGGCCGAGGTCGACGCGCTTCTGCAGCCCGTACGGCATCTTGCCGACCGGCGTCTTGCGGTACGGCTGGATCTCGAGGAAATCGATGATGCGTTCGACCACCTGCCGGTGCGCGATCTCCTCGCGCTCGGCCGGCCCGAGGCGCAGCGCCTGCAGCAGCAGGTTGCTCTTCATGCGCAGGTTGCGGCCGGTCATGATGTTGTCGAGCACGCTCATGCCCTTGAACAGCGCCAGGTTCTGGAAGGTGCGCGCGACGCCCATCTCGGCCACCTGGCGCGAGTTCATGTGGCGGAAGGTGCGCCCGCGCAGCGCGATCGAGCCCTGCTGCGGCTGGTAGACGCCGTTGATGCAGTTCAGCATCGAGCTCTTGCCGGCGCCGTTCGGGCCGATGATGGCGCGGATCTCGTGCTCGCGCAGGTCGAAGCTGATGTCGGTCAGCGCCTTCACGCCGCCGAACGACAGGCTGATGTTCTGCACGTCGAGGATCACGTCGCCGATGGCCCGGGTCACGCTGGCATCCTTTCGTGGCGCCAGGCTTCGACAGGCTCAGCCCGAACGGAGCAATGCGTCATGCGGCGCTCCTCACCGCGGCGAAGGTCTTCGCGTCGGCGATGCGCAGGTCGGCCGAGACCATGCCGCTGCGGCCGTCCTCGAACTTCACCGCCGTTTCGATGTACTGCGAGGCCCGCCCGCCGTACAACGCGTCGACCA
This sequence comes from Rhizobacter sp. SG703, assembly GCF_012275445.1. Classification (GTDB taxonomy): domain Bacteria; phylum Pseudomonadota; class Gammaproteobacteria; order Burkholderiales; family Burkholderiaceae_C; genus Rhizobacter. The sequence continues at coordinate 36,931 of NZ_JAAZQK010000017.1, forward strand.
GCACCTGGTAGCGATCGCCGATGAAGCCGCGCCGCACCTTGCGCGTGCGCGTCAGCTCGCCGTCGTCGGCATCGAGTTCCTTGTGCAGCACCAGGAAGCGGGTGACCTGGCTGCCGGCCAGCGTCGCATCGGCCGCGAGGTCGGCGTTGACCTGCTCGACGCAGTCGCGCACCAGCTCGACCACCTCCGGCTTCTGCGCGAGGTCGGTGTAGCCGGCGTACGGCAGGTTGCGGCGCTCGGCCCAGTGGCCGACCGCTTCCATGTCGATGTTGATGAAGGCGCAGACCTTCTCGCGCCGGTCGCCGAAGGCCACCGCTTCCTTGATGTACGGAAAGAACTTCAGCTTGTTCTCGACGTACTTGGGCGCGAACATCGCGCCGTCGTTGGCGCCGCCCACCAGCCGGCCGACGTCCTTCGCGCGGTCGATGATCTTCAGGTGGCCCTGCGCGTCGAGGAAGCCGGCATCGCCGGTGCGGTACCAGCCGTCGGGCGACAGCACCTCGGCGGTCGCCGCCTCGTTGCGGTAGTAGCCCTTCAGCAGCCCGGCCGAGCGCACCAGCACCTCGCCGTCGGCACCGACCTTCAGCTCGACGCCGTCGATCGGCACGCCGACCGTGTCGGCGCGCGCCTGGTGGTCGGGCTGCAGGCAGACGAACACCGCGGTTTCGGTGGAGCCGTAGAGCTGCTTCAGGTTGATGCCGATCGAGCGGTAGAAGGTGAACAGGTCCGGCCCGATCGCCTCGCCGGCGGTGTAGGCCACGCGCACCCGCGACAGGCCCAGCGTGTTGCGCAGCGGGCCGTAGACCAGCAGGTTGCCGAGCCCGTAGGCGAGGCGGTCGGGCAGGCCGAGGCGCTGCCCGTCCATGCCCGCCGGGCCGACGCGACGCGCCAACGCCATGCAGCGCCGGAACAGCCAGCGCTTGGGCGCGCTGGCGTCTTCCATGCGGATCATCACGCTGGTGAGCAGGGCCTCGAACACGCGCGGCGGCGCGAAGTAGTAGGTCGGGCCGACCTCCTTCAGGTCGATGCCGACGGTGGCGGACGATTCCGGGCAGTTGACGACGTAGCCGCAGGTCAGCCACTGCGCATACGAGAACACGTTCTGGCCGATCCAGGCCAGCGGCAGGTAGGCGAGCACCTCTTCGCGTTCGGTCAGCTTGTCGAAGCGCGCACCGGCGCGCGCCCGGTCGATCAGGCTCGCATGCGTGTGCACCACGCCCTTCGGGTGGCCGGTGGTGCCGGAGGTGAAGAACATCGCGGCGACGTCCTCCGGCCGGCTGCGCTGCACCTCGGTGTCGACGTGGGCAGGGTGCGCGGCATTGAAGTGCCGGCCGGCGGCGACCAGCGCATCCAGCGAGGCCACGCCGGGCTCGTCGCAGTGGCGCAGCCCGCGCGGGTCGTCGAACCAGATGTGGGCGAGGGCGGGGCACTGCGGGCGGATCTCGAGCAGCTTGTCGACCTGCTCCTGGTCCTCGACCACCGCGAACGCGACGCCGGCGTTGACGATCGGGAACACGAACTCGCCGGCGACCGCATCCTGGTACAGCGGCACCGGAATGGCACCGAGCGATTGCGCGGCGAGCATCGTCGCGTACAGCCGGGGCCGGTTCTCGCCGACGACGATCAGATGCTGGCCGCGCTGCAGCCCGGCGTGCGCCAGGCCGCCGGCCAGCTCGCGCACCAGCACGGCCAGCTGCGACCAGCTGAGCGTCTGCCAGATGCCGAAGTCCTTCTCGCGCAGCGCCGGGGCGTCCGGGCGCTGTGTGGCATGGTCTCGCATCAGACGGGGAAACGTCGTCAGCACCGCGGGTCTCCTTCTGTTCTTCCGTCCGTTTGCGGCGACTGTACGAACAAGTTTGACGCCGTGTTGTCGTTCTGACGACAATCCTCGGGACTTCCCCCTTCGGTCTTACCCGCGGCTACGCGCCGATCGTGCGCAGGCCGCTCGGCGTGCGGATCTGCGCGACGAGGCGCGGGGCGGCACCGGCGGGCAGCGGCGAGACGACAACGGCCTGGGCCAGGCCGAGCGCCGCGAGCAGCGCGCCGATGCGATCGGGCTCCGGGTGGAACACCTCGAAGCGCTGCAGCGAGCAGCCGACGTCCTGCAGGCCGGAGGCCGGATGGACCGGCGTCTGCCACTCGATCAGCGCCGGCGCGGCGCCGCCCAGCGGCAGGCTGCCATCGGCCGGGATCGTGATCAGCCATTGCAACCTGCCACGCGTGATCGGTTCGATGGGGCCGAGCGCTTCGGGTGCGGACGCGCCGGCGCGTCGAATGTCGTCGGTGCGGGCGACCCAGGTGGTCAGGCGAGGCGGGGCGTTCGCATGAAGCGCGTCGAGCGCGAACCAGCGCGGCCGCGTCGGCCGGGGCGCGTCGGGATTCACCGCGATGACTTCGAGGAAGAGGCTGTCGCCCAGGCGCAGCAGCAGGTTGTGCGTGCCCATGCGCGGGTGCTCGCCGCCGGGCTGCAACTCGACGCCGAGCGCGTCGCGGACGAAGGCGGCGCCCTGCGCCAGCGTCGGCGCGGTGACGGTGAGGTGATCGATCTGGCAATGGGGCATTGGCACGGCCTCGGCGGGGGATCGGCGGATTCTGCGCGACGAGGCATTGCGGCCGGATCGGTTTGACGATCCGCCGTGGACCTGCCGACAATCCGTGCACGATGGCGAGGACGGTGTCGATGGATGCAGCGATTCCCCCGGTGGTGCAGAACGCGGGGCCGGCGCCGCTGCGGGCACGCGCGCGCCAGGCCAGCGCCGACGAGTTGCGCGACATCCCGTGGCTGCAGTCGCTGCAGGCCGATGAACGCGAGCGCGCGGTCGACGACCTGAAGGTGGTGCAGGTGGAGGCCGGCGAGCTGCTGTGCCGCGTCGGCAAGCCGGCCACCTTCTGGTTCGGCGTGGTCGACGGGCTCTTGAAGATGAGCAACGACTCGGCGCTCGGCATGCCGATCACCTTCACCGGCGTGCCGCCGGGCGGCTGGTTCGGCGAGGGCACGGTGCTGAAGCGCGAGGTCTACCGCTACAACATCCAGGCGCTGCGCAAGAGCGTGGTGGCCGGCATCACGGTCGAGACCTTCCACTGGCTGGTGGACCGCAGCATTCCGTTCAACCGCTTCGTGATGCAGCAGCTGAACGAGCGGCTCGGGCAGTTCATCGGGGCGCGCGAGATCGACCGGCTCAACGATCCCGATGCCCGGGTCGCACGCAGTCTGGCGTCGCTGTTCCATCCGGTGCTGTACCCCGGGGTCGGCACGCTGCTGCGGATCACGCAGCAGGAGCTGGGCTACCTGGTCGGGCTGTCGCGGCAGCGGGTCAACGAGGCGCTGCATGCGCTGCAGCGCGAGGGCCTGATCCGCATCGAGTACGGCGGCCTGCGGGTGCTCGACCTGGAAGGCCTGAGGCGGCGGCTGCAGCGCCATGGCGATCCCGGATCGGCATCCGGGCCACCAGGTCCGTAGCCCGGATGCCGATCGGGGACGCGCGTCCGCTGGCCTAGTCTTCCAGCTCCGCCCGCGCCATCTCCACATCCAGCCGCTCCATCGCGTCGGCCGCATTGAAGGCTGCCGCATCGGCATACAGCTTTTCCGCTTCCTTCATCTTCTTGTCGCCCTCGAGCATCACCAGCCCGTTCGCGTACTCCACCATCGCGATCGCCGAGTTCGGGTTCAGCTTCAGCGCGGTCTTGAAGGCCGCGAGGCCGGCATCCTTGCTCGCCCCCTGCGTGCGCCCGAGCAGCGAGCCGACCTTGTCGATCACTTCGGCATGGAAGGTGCCGAGCCCGATGTGCGCGTCGGCATGCTTCGGCTGCAGCTGGATCGCCATCTCGAGCGCCCCCTTGACCTTGCTGCCCAGTCCCTGCGTCAACGCCTTCGCGACGCTGATGCCCTGGCTGTAGCGGCCCAGCGCATAGGCCGACAGGTACCAGGCATTCGCGTTCTTCGGGTCGGCGGCGGCCTGCGCCTCGGCGCGCTCGGCGACCTCCTGGAACAGCGCGAGCTTCGTCTTCTCGTTCTTCTCCAGGTAATTGGCGTAGATGGCCTGCGCCTTGTTGGCCACCGTGATGCCGGCGCCGCCCGCCTTCAGGCCGGCCTCGGTCGCCTTCTGGAACTCGCCGGCATGGAACAGCGCCCAGGCGGCCAGCACCTGGTCGTCCTTCGGCAGCGGCTCGGCATCGCCGGCATGCAGCCGCGCCCATTTCTTCTTCAGGCTCGCCGCGTCGAAGCGGTACTCGTCGGCGTCGTACGGGAAAGCGGTCCACTTGGCCATCGGTGTCTCCTGGTGTCAGCGCTTCGGCAGCGCATTCTGGTAATTGCCGACCAGCGCGAGCAGGTGTTCGCGCGCGGCGGCATCGAGGTAGGGCATCAGCAGGCTCAGCACATGGAAGGCGCCGCGCAGCAGCGCGGCACCGGCCGCTTCGGGTTCGAGCGCGCGGCGCGGGTCGCGCACGTATTCGAAGCTCAGCCAGTAGGTCAGCACCACCACCATCGCGGTCGCCACCGGCTCGGCCTCGCGGCCGTCGATGGCCGACTTGCCGGGCTGGGTGATCGCACCGCCGCGCGCCAGGCCATCGAGCACCGCGCGCACCGCATGCGACTTCTCGTCGAGGATCTTCTGGAACTGCGTCTCCAGCCGGCGGTTCTTCGACAGCAGGTCGTTCAGGTCGCGGTACAGGAAGCGGTACCGCCAGATCAGCTCGAACAGCATGTGGAAGAACAGCCAGGCGTCCTCGACGTGGCGCACGTCGTCGGCTGCGCGCAGCAGCTCGACCAGCGACTGCTCGTAGCGGCCGAACAGCGAGTTGATCAGCTCGTCCTTCGCCGGGTAGTGGTAGTACAGGTTCCCCGGGCTGATCTTCAGCTCGGCCGAGATCAGCGTGGTCGAGACGTTCGGCTCGCCGAAGCGGTTGAACAGGTCGAGGGCCACTTCGAGGATGCGCTCGGCGGTGCGGCGCGGGGGCTTCGGGTCTTTCGAGGCGGTGGCCATCGTCGTTGTCGTTCTGGGCGTGACAGGTCCCTTGCGCGGGCAATCTAGCACCAACTCGCGCGCGATCCGGCCGGTATTTGCCCGCGCCAGCAGGATTGGCGGGCGCTGCCTACAATCGCCGCCTTCTCCCGGAAGAACATGGCAGCCATCTCGTTCCAGCAGGTCAGCAAGACCTATCGTTCCAAGGGCGGGCACAACGAAGTGCGCGCGCTGTCCGAAGTCAGCATGGACATCGAGCCCGGCGAGTTCTTCGGGCTGCTCGGGCCCAACGGCGCCGGCAAGACCACGCTGATCAGCATCCTCGCCGGCCTGTCGCAGGCCACCAGCGGGCATGTCAAGGTGCACGGCCACGACGTCGTCGACGACTACGCCGCCGCGCGCCGCAGCCTCGGCATCGTGCCGCAGGAGCTGGTGTTCGACCCGTTCTTCACGGTGCGCGAGGCGCTGGTGATCCAGAGCGGCTACTTCGGCGTGCGCGGCAACGACGCGTGGATCGACGAACTGCTGCACCACCTGGGGCTGGCCGACAAGGCGAATGCCAACATGCGCCAGCTGTCGGGCGGCATGAAGCGCCGCGTGCTGGTCGCGCAGGCATTGGTGCACCGCCCGCCGGTGATCGTGCTCGACGAGCCGACCGCCGGCGTCGACGTCGAGCTGCGCCAGACGCTGTGGCACTTCATCGCGCGGCTCAACAAGGAAGGCCACACGGTGCTGCTGACCACCCACTACCTCGAAGAGGCCGAGGCGCTGTGCAACCGCATCGCGATGCTGAAGCAGGGCCGGGTGGTCGCGCTCGACCGCACGTCGGCGCTGCTGGCCGGCACCGCGAGCACGATGCTGCGCTTCAAGATGGATGCGCCGCTGCCGGCGTCGCTGGCAGCGCAGTCGCGCGTGACCGGGCGCATCGTGCAGATCAAGGCGCACGACGCGCACGAGGTCGAGACGGTGCTGGGCGTGCTGCGCGCCGCCGGCTGCCAGCCCGAGGACCTGGAGATCGGCCGCGCCGACCTGGAAGACGTGTTCCTCGACATCATGAACGGGCCGGCGGAGGTGAAGGCATGAGCGGTGAAGGCATGAGCGCCGTTCCGGGTCTCCTCTCCGGCACGCGCACGCTGCTCTACAAGGAGGTGCTGCGCTTCTGGAAAGTCAGCTTCCAGACCGTCGCCGCGCCGGTGCTGACCGCGGTGCTGTACCTGCTGATCTTCGGCCACGCGCTGGAAGACCATGTGAAGGTCTACGGCACCGTCAGCTACACCGCGTTCCTGATCCCCGGCCTGGTGATGATGAGCGTGTTGCAGAACGCGTTCGCCAACAGCAGCTCGTCGCTGATCCAGAGCAAGATCACCGGCAACCTGGTGTTCCTGCTGGTCACGCCGCTCAGCCACTGGGCCTGGTTCCTGGCCTATGTCGGTGCGGCCATCGTGCGCGGGCTGGCGGTCGGGCTCGGCGTGCTGCTGGTCACGCTGTGGTTCGCGCCGCTGACGGTCGCGCAGCCGCTGTGGATCCTGGTGTTCGCGATCGCCGGGGCGGCGCTGATGGGCGCGCTCGGGCTGGTGGCCGGGCTGTGGGCCGAGAAGTTCGACCAGATCGCCGCGTTCCAGAACTTCATCGTGATGCCGATGACCTTCCTGTCGGGCGTCTTCTACTCGGTGCATTCGCTGCCGCCGGTGTGGCTGGCGGTCAGCCACCTGAATCCGTTCTTCTACATGATCGACGGCTTCCGGCGCGGCTTCTTCGGCGTCAGCGACGTGTCGCCGTGGACCAGCCTGGCGGTGGTTGCGGGCAGCCTGGCGGTGGTGTGCGGGCTGTGCCTGCATCTCTTGCGCATCGGCTACAAGATCCGGAACTGAACAACCCGGATTGGCATCCGGGCTACCGGCCTGGGTGATAATCGCCGTCCTTATGGCCGACCCCACCCCCTCCGACGTCCAGCGCTTCATCGCGCAAGGACTCGCCTGCGAGCACCTGCAGGTCGAGGGCGATGGCCGCCATTTCTTCGCCACCATCGTTTCGGCGGAGTTCGAAGGTGCCAGCCGCGTCGCGCGCCACCAGCGTGTGTACAAGGCCCTCGGCGATAGAATGCGCGAGCAAATCCACGCGCTGTCGATGAAGACCCTCACGCCCGCCGAGTGGGCCCAAGCCGCCGAGCCCGCCTCGGCCCACCACCACCACTGAACCCAGCCGCAGTGTCCGCTGCGGCTGGCGGGCCTGCGGGTGCAGGTCCTTCAGCCGTGCCGGGCCTGGGCGATTCCTGAGCCATGGACAAACTCCTCATCCGCGGTGGCCGCCAGCTGAACGGCGACGTCACGATCTCCGGGGCCAAGAACGCCGCGCTGCCCGAGCTGTGCGCCGCACTGCTGACGGCAGAGCCGGTCACGCTGACCAACGTGCCGCGCCTGCAGGACGTCAGCACCACGCTGAAGCTGCTGCGCAACATGGGCGTCAGCGCGGAGCGCAGCGAATCGGCCCCCGACACCGTCGCGCTGAATGCCGCCTCCGTCACGTCGCCAGAGGCGCCGTACGACCTGGTCAAGACGATGCGCGCGTCGATCCTGGTGCTGGGCCCGCTGCTGGCGCGCTTCGGCGAGGCCACCGTCTCGCTGCCCGGCGGCTGCGCGATCGGCTCGCGCCCGGTCGACCAGCACATCAAGGGCCTGCAGGCGATGGGTGCCGACATCGTGGTCGAGCACGGCTACATCATCGCCAAGACGAAACGTCTTCGTGGGGCTCGCATCACGACCGACATGGTCACCGTGACCGGCACCGAGAACCTGCTGATGGCCGCGACGCTGGCCGACGGCGAGACGGTGCTCGAGAACGCCGCGCAGGAGCCGGAGATCCGCGACCTGGCCGAGATGCTGATCGCGATGGGCGCGAAGATCGAGGGCCATGGCAGCAGCAAGGTCCGCATCCAGGGCGTCGAGCGGCTGCACACGGTGAGCCACCGGATCGTCCCCGATCGCATCGAGACCGGCACCTTCCTGTGCGCGGTGGCCGCCACCGGCGGCGACGTGGTGCTGCGCGGCGCGCGCGCCGACCACCTCGATGCGGTGATCGACAAGCTGCGCGAGGCCGGCGTCACGATCGAATCCGGCGCCGACTGGATCCGCGTGAAGAACGCGGCGCGCCCGCGTGCGGTCGGCTTCCGCACCAGCGAGTACCCGGCCTTCCCGACCGACATGCAGGCGCAGTTCATGGCGCTGAACTGCATCGCCGACGGCACCGCCAAGGTCACCGAGACGATCTTCGAGAACCGCTTCATGCACGTCAACGAGCTGGTGCGGCTGGGCGCGAAGATCGAGGTCGACGGCCACACCGCGGTGATGAGCGGCGTCGAGCGCCTGTCGGGTGCGACCGTGATGGCGACCGACCTGCGCGCGTCGGCCAGCCTGGTGATCGCCGGCCTGGTGGCCGACGGCGAGACGGTGGTCGACCGCATCTACCACCTGGACCGTGGCTACGACCAGATGGAAGCCAAGCTGCGCGGCATCGGCGCCGACATCGAACGGGTCAAGTGATGCTGACCCTCGCCCTCTCGAAAGGCCGGATCTTCGACGAGACGCTGCCGCTGCTGAAGGCGGCCGGCATCGAGGTGACCGAAGACCCGGAGAAGTCGCGCAAGCTGATCCTGGGCACCAACCAGCCCGAGGTGCGCGTGGTGCTGGTGCGCGCGACCGACGTGCCGACCTACGTGCAGTACGGCGGTGCCGACCTCGGCGTCGCCGGCAAGGACATCCTGCTGGAACACGGCGGCCAGGGCCTGTACCAGCCGCTCGACCTGCGCATCGCGAAATGCCGCATGAGCGTCGCGGTGCGAGCCGATTTCGACTACGCCGCGGCGGTGAAGCAGGGCTCGCGCATCCGCGTCGCAACGAAGTACGTCGGCGTCGCGCGCGACCACTTCGCGGTGAAGGGCGTGCACGTCGACCTGATCAAGCTGTACGGCTCGATGGAGCTCGCGCCGCTGACCGGCCTGGCCGATGCGATCGTCGACCTGGTCTCGACCGGCAGCACGCTGAAGGCCAACCACCTGGTCGAGGTCGAGGAGATCATGCAGATCTCGTCGCGCCTGGTCGTCAACCAGGCGGCGCTGAAGCTCAAGCGCGAGCCCTTGCGCCGCATCATCGACGCCTTTTCCGCAGCCATCGAGTCCCGACCATGACCGTGAAGATCCGCCAGCTCGCTACCACCGCGCAAGGCTTCGACGCCGATTTCCAGCGCGTGCTGCATTGGTCGGCGGAAACGGATCATGCGATCGAGGAGCGCGTCGCCGCGATCCTGGCCGACGTGCAGGCGCGCGGCGACGCGGCGCTGCTGGAGTACACGCAGCGCTTCGACGGGCTGGCGGCCGCCTCGGTCGCCGCGCTCGAGATCACGCGCGACGAATTGCAGGCGGCGCTGCAGGCGATCACGCCGGCGCAGCGCAGCGCGCTCGAAGCGGCCGCGCGGCGCGTGCGCAGCTACCACGAACGCCAGCTCGACGCCTGCGGCCGCTCATGGCAGTACCGCGACGAAGACGGCACGCTGCTCGGCCAGAAGGTGACGCCGCTGGACCGCGTCGGCATCTACGTGCCGGGCGGCAAGGCGGCCTATCCCTCCAGCGTGCTGATGAACGCGCTGCCGGCCAGGGTGGCCGGCGTCGGCGAGATCGTGATGGTGGTGCCCACTCCGAAGGGCGAGCGCAACGCGATGGTGCTGGCCGCGGCGGCGATTGCCGGCGTCGACCGGGCGTTCACGCTCGGCGGCGCGCAGGCGGTCGGCGCGCTGGCCTACGGCACGGCCACCGTGCCGGCGGTCGACAAGATCACCGGCCCGGGCAACGCCTACGTCGCGAGCGCGAAGCGCCGGGTGTTCGGCCAGGTCGGCATCGACATGATCGCCGGGCCGAGCGAGATCCTGGTGCTGGCCGACGGCAGCACGCCGCCCGACTGGGTCGCGATGGACCTGTTCAGCCAGGCCGAGCACGACGAACTCGCGCAGAGCATCCTGCTGTGCCCCGACGCGGCCTACATCGCGCGCGTCGCCGAAGCCATCGAGCGCCTGCTGCCCGACATGCCGCGCCGCGACGTGATCCGCGCGTCGCTCGAAGGGCGCGGCGCGCTGATCCACACCCGCAGCATGGAAGAGGCCTGCGAGATCAGCAACCGCATCGCGCCGGAGCACCTCGAAGTCAGCTCGGCCGAGCCGGCGCGCTGGGAGCCGCTGCTGCGCCATGCCGGCGCGATCTTCCTCGGCGCGTTCGCCAGCGAAAGCCTGGGCGACTACTGCGCCGGCCCGAACCACGTGCTGCCGACCTCGGGCACCGCGCGCTTCTCGTCGCCGCTCGGCGTCTACGACTTCCAGAAGCGCTCCAGCCTGATCGAGGTCAGCGAGGCCGGCGCGCAGGTGCTGGGGCCGATCGCCGCCGAGCTGGCCTATGGCGAGGGCCTGCAGGCGCACGCCCGGGCCGCCGAACTTCGACTGAAAGGAAACACCTGATGAGCGCCGCACTGGAGCAACGCATGAAGCGCGTGATCCGCCAGGACATCCAGTCGATGCACGGCTACGCCGTGCAGCCGTCGGCCGGTCTGGTCAAGCTCGACACGATGGAGAACCCGTTCCCGCTGCCGCCCTCGCTGCGCGAGGCGCTGGGCCGGCGGCTGGCCGACGTCGCGCTGAACCGCTACCCGGCCGAGCGCGGCGACCTGCTGCGCGCGAAGCTGGCCGAGCACGCCGGCATGCCGGACGACTGCGACATCATGCTGGGCAACGGCTCCGACGAACTGATCTCGCTGCTGGCGCTGGCCTGCGCCGTGCCGGGCAACAGCGTGCTCGCGCCGCTGCCGGGCTTCGTGATGTATGCGATGTCGGCCAAGCTGCAGGGCCTGCCGTTCATCGGCGTGCCGACCACCGCCGACTTCGAGCTCGACCTGCCGGCGATGCTGGGCGCGGTGCGCGAGCACAAGCCGGCGCTGGTCTACCTGGCCTACCCGAACAACCCGACCGCGAACCTGTGGGATGACGTGGCGATCGACGCGATCATCGAGGCCGCACCGGGCCTGGTCGTGATCGACGAGGCCTACCAGCCGTTCGCCGCGCGCGATTCGATGGAACGGCTGAAGCGCCACGAGCATGTGCTGCTGATGCGCACGATGAGCAAGTTCGGGCTGGCCGGCGTGCGCATCGGCTACCTGATCGGGCGCAAGCCGCTGGTCGCCGAGGTCGACAAGCTGCGCCCGCCGTTCAACATCAGCGTGCTGAACTGCGAAGCGGCGCTGTTCGCGCTGGAGCATGTCGACGAGTACGCGCGCCAGGCGGCGATCATCCGCAGTGAGCGCGACCGGTTGCTGGCGGCGCTGCGCGCGCTGCCCGGCGTGACGCCGTTCCCGAGCGAGGCCAACATGATCCTTGCGCGGGTGGCCGATTCGGCGGCCGCGTTCGCCGGCATGAAGGCGCGCGGCGTGCTGGTGAAGAACGTCGCCGGACTGCACCCGCTGCTGGCCAACTGCCTGCGCCTGACGGTAGGCACGCCCGACGAGAACGTGTTGATGCTGCAAGCCCTGAAGGAAAGCCTCTGATGAGCACCGTGGAACGCAAGGCGGAGGTGGTCCGCCACACCAGCGAGACGCAGATCCGGGTCGCGCTGAACCTCGACGGCAGCGGTGCCGCGAAGTTCCACACCGGCATCGGCTTCTTCGACCACATGCTCGACCAGATCGCCCGCCACGGGCTGATCGATCTCGACATCGACGCCAAGGGCGACCTGCACATCGACGGGCACCACACGGTGGAAGACGTCGGCATCACGCTCGGCCAGGCGATGGCGAAGGCGGTCGGCGACAAGAAGGGGCTGCGGCGCTACGGACACGCCTACGTGCCGCTCGACGAGGCGCTGTCGCGCGTCGTGATCGACTTCTCCGGCCGGCCGGGGCTGCACATGCGGGTCGACTTCAAGAGCGGCATGATCGGCGCGCTCGACACCCAGCTGGTCTACGAGTTCTTCCAGGGTTTCGCGAACCACGCCGGCGTCACGCTGCACATCGACAACCTGCACGGCGAGAACGCGCACCACCAGTGCGAGACGATCTTCAAGGCGTTCGCGCGCGCGCTGCGCATGGCGCTGGAGATCGACCCGCGGGCGTCGGGCGTGATCCCGTCGACCAAGGGGAGTCTCTGATGACGGCCCCCACGTCGCTTCGCTCCTGCCCCCCGAGGGGGCGTGACCTCCCTTGGGGCGGCCCGGCGGGAGGTCGGGCATGACCCGCACCGTCGCGGTCGTCGACTACGGCATGGGCAACCTGCGCTCGGTGTCGCAGGCGGTGATGCACGTGGCCCGCGGGGAGGGCGTCGACGTGATCGTCACGTCGAAGCCGGACGAGGTGTACGCCGCCGAACGCATCGTGCTGCCCGGCCAGGGCGCGATGCCCGACTGCATGCGCGAGCTGCGCGACTCGGGCCTGCAGGAGGCCGTGCTGCACGCCGCCGCGAATAAGCCGCTGATGGGCGTGTGCGTCGGCATGCAGATGCTGCTGTCGACCAGCGAAGAAGGCCCGACCGACGGACTCGGGTTGATCCCCGGCACGGTGCGGCGCTTCCAGCTCGCCGGCCGGCTGCAACCCGACGGCAGCCGCTTCAAGGTGCCGCAGATGGGCTGGAACGAGGTCTGGCAGCGCTCGAACCCCCGGGTGCACCCGATCTGGGCGGGCGTGCCGGACGGCGCGTACTACTACTTCGTCCACAGCTTCTACGCGCAGCCGGCCGACGCGGCCGACAGCGCCGGTGAAACCGATTACGGCGTTCGCTTTACCTGCGCGCTCGCTCGGGATAACATTTTCGCCACGCAGTTCCATCCCGAGAAAAGTGCCGAGCACGGGCTTGCCCTGTACCGCAACTTCCTGCATTGGACTCCCTGAACACCTGCCGGCGTCACCCCAGCGCTTTGCTCGAGTCCTTCTCGGTCCGACCGATCATCCACCCACCTCCTTGATTCGGCCATGCTGCTGATCCCTGCCATCGACCTGAAAGACGGTCACTGTGTCCGCCTGAAGCAGGGCGACATGAACGACTCCACCATCTTCAGCGAGGACCCGGCCGCGATGGCGCGACGATGGGTCGACGCCGGGGCGCGGCGCCTGCACCTGGTCGACCTGAATGGCGCGTTCGCCGGCAAGCCGGTCAACGAGGCGGCGATCAAGGCCATCCTGGCCGAGGTCGGCGACGACATCCCGGTACAGCTCGGCGGCGGCATCCGCGACCTCGACACCATCGAGCGCTACCTCGACGACGGCCTCAGCTTCGTGATCATCGGCACCGCCGCGGTCAAGAGCCCCGGCTTCCTGAAGGACGCCTGCAGCGCGTTCGGCGGGCACATCATCGTCGGGCTGGACGCGAAGGACGGCAAGGTCGCGACCGACGGCTGGAGCAAGCTGACCGGCCACGAGGTGGTCGACCTCGCGAAGAAGTTCGAGGACTACGGCGTCGAAGGCGTGATCTACACCGACATCGGCCGCGACGGCATGCTCAACGGCATCAACATCGACGCGACCGTCAAGCTGGCGCAGGCGCTGTCGATCCCGGTGATCGCGTCGGGCGGGCTGTCGAACCTGGCCGACATCGAGCGGCTGTGCGCGATCGAAGACCAGGGTGTCGAAGGCGTGATCTGCGGCCGGGCGATCTACACCGGCAACCTCGACTTCGCGCTGGCGCAGAAGCGCGCCGACGAACTGAACGACAACTGAAACGGCACCCGATGCTGGCCAAGCGAATCATTCCCTGCCTCGACGTGACCGGCGGGCGGGTCGTCAAGGGCGTCAACTTCGTCGAGCTGCGCGACGCCGGCGATCCGGTCGAGATCGCCGCCCGCTACAACGAACAGGGCGCCGACGAGATCACCTTCCTCGACATCACCGCCACCAGCGACGGCCGCGGGCTGCTGTTGCACATGATCGAGGCGGTGGCCTCGCAGGTCTTCATCCCGCTGACGGTCGGCGGCGGCGTGCGCACGGTGGACGACGTCCGCACGCTGCTGAACGCCGGCGCCGACAAGGTCAGCTTCAATTCGGCCGCGGTGGCCAACCCGCAGGTCATCCGCGATGCATCGGCCAAGTACGGCGCGCAGTGCATCGTGGTCGCGATCGACGCCAAGTCGCGCGACGACGGCCAGCCCGGCTGGCAGGTCTACACCCACGGCGGGCGCCGCAACACCGGCATCGATGCGGTCGACTGGGCGCGCACGATGGCCGAGCACGGCGCCGGCGAGATCCTGCTGACCAGCATGGACCGCGACGGCACGCGGATCGGCTTCAACCTGCCGCTGACGCGCGCGGTCAGCGATGCGGTCGACGTGCCGGTGATCGCATCGGGCGGTGTCGGCACGCTCGAGCACCTGGTCGAGGGCATCCAGCAAGGCGGCGCCGATGCGGTGCTGGCGGCCAGCATCTTCCACTATGGGCAGCACACGGTCGGTGAAGCGAAGGCCTTGATGGCCGCCCGCGGGATCCCGGTTCGCCTGTGAGGGCCTCGAAGAAGGGCGCGACGACCGCCGCGAACGTCGACGGCGCCGGCCGGCCCCGCAAGGCCGCGGCTCCCAGGGCGAGCCTGCCGCGCGAAGTGCGCGTGATCGGTGGCGTGTGGAAGCGCAGCAAGCTGCCGGTGGCCGATGCCCCGGGCCTGCGGCCGACGCCCGACCGGGTGCGCGAGACGCTGTTCAACTGGCTGGGCCAGTCGCTGGACGGCTGGCGCTGCCTGGATGCCTACGCCGGCAGCGGGGCGCTCGGTTTCGAGGCCGCCTCGCGGGGCGCGGCCGAGGTGACGATGATCGAGCGCGACAGCCGGCTGGCCCGCGGCCTGCGCGAGGTGCAGGCGCGGCTGAAGGCGGAGCAGGTGCGCGTCGAGGCTGCCGATGCGTTGGCCTGGATGGCGCGCAGCGCGCCGGGCCGCTTCGAGCTGGTCTTCATCGATCCGCCATTCGATGCCGATGCGTTCCTGCCGGCGCTGAAGGCCGCGGCCCCGCTGGTGGTCGATGGCGGCTTCGTCTACCTGGAGGCCGACCGGGCCTTCGGCGATGCGGACCTGGCGCCGCTCGGCCTCGTGCTGCAACGCCATGGCCGCGCCGGCGCGGTGCATTTCCATTTGCTGCGGCGCAGCTACACTGCGCCGCAAATGCCAGCCGAAGCGGTGTGAACTGCGTGAGCCCGATCCGAAGGAGCCTGTCTTGACCTCTGTGACCCGCCTCACCGCCGTGTACCCCGGCACCTTCGACCCGATGACGCTCGGGCACGAAGACCTGATGCGGCGCGCCGCGCGCCTGTTCGAGCGGCTGATCGTCGCAGTGGCCGCCGGCCACCACAAGCGCACGATGTTCACGCTCGACGAGCGGCTGGAGATCGCCCAGGAATTGGCCGCCAAGCACCCGAACATCGAGGTGATCGCATTCCGAGGCCTGCTGCGCGACTTCGTGGTCTCGCATGGCGGCAAGGTGGTGGTGCGCGGGCTGCGCGCCGTCAGCGACTTCGAGTACGAGTTCCAGATGGCCGGCATGAACCGCCAGCTGATGCCCGACGTGGAGACGGTGTTCCTGACGCCCAGCGACCACTACCAGTTCGTTTCCGGCACGTTCGTGCGCGAGATTGCCACCTTGGGCGGTGATGTCTCGAAGTTCGTGTCACCCTCGGTGCTTCGACGGCTTCAGCAGCGCGTGAAGCCGGACGCCTGAACCAGCTTCCAGCGGGACCCGTGCCATGGCCCTGATGATCACCGACGACTGCATCAACTGCGATGTGTGCGAGCCCGAGTGCCCGAACCAGGCGATCTCGATGGGGCCGGAGTACTACGTGATCGACCCGGGCAAGTGCACCGAATGCGTCGGCCACTTCGGCGAGCCGCAGTGCGTTCAGGTCTGCCCGGTCAGCTGCATCCCGGTCAACCCGGAGCACGTCGAGACGCAGGACAGCCTGTGGGCCAAGTACCGGCGTCTGCAGGCGTCGTCCGGAGGCTGAGCGCCGGCCGGGTCACTTCGCCGGCTTGCCCTTGGCGGCCGGCACGATGATCCGCAGGTCGTCGTCGGTGGCCTTGTGGCCCTTGGCCTTCTTCGTTTTGCCCTTCGCGGGGCTGGCCTTCGGTGCCGACGCCGCGTGCGCGACCGGCGCGAGGTTCATCGCGCTCGACGGCCGGATGGCCGCTTCGCGCGCGAGCCGGTCCTGTTCCATCTTCGAGCCGACCTCGGCCTGTCGGTGGGCCGCCGCCTCGGCGTCGGCGCGCTGCTTCGCCGTGCGGCCGTCGCGCGCGTCGACCGCCTCGCCATCGGTGCAGGGCAGTTGCGAGTAGACATTGCGATCCGGGCCGCAGCGGTAGACGGTCGGCCCGGCCAGCGCGCTGGTGCCCGTCATCGCCACCGACACGGCCCACAGCGTCGCGACCAGCGCGCGCTTCATTCGGCTTTCTCCGTGGGGACGCCAGGGGCATCCGGCGCCGCGGGCCGCGGCGGCTTCGGGCGCGGGGGTTTCGCGTTCAGCTTCATCGTTGCGCGCTCCATCTCGCCGGCGGCGATCAGGTCGAGCACGGTCATCGTCTTCGCGATCGTCTCCTGGATCGCGTCACGCGCCTCCGGCTTGGGCTTGCGCAGCACGTAGTCGATGACCTCGGCCTTCACGCCGGGGTGGCCGATGCCGAGCCGCAGCCGCCAGTAGTCGGCGGTGCCGAGCTGCGCATGGATGTCGCGCAGCCCGTTGTGGCCGGCGTGGCCGCCGCCGCGCTTGAACTTGGCCTGGCCAGGCATCAGGTCGAGCTCGTCGTGGGCGACCAGGATCTCGTCGGGGGCGATCTTGAAGAAGCGCGCCAGCGCCGCGACCGACTTGCCCGACAGGTTCATGTAGGTCTGCGGCTCCAGCAGCCAGACCGGCCCGTCGGGGCGGTTGACCCGCGCGACGAGCCCGAAGTAGCTGCGCTCGGGCACGAGCGAGGCCTTCCATTCGCGCGCGACCGCATCGATCCACCAGAAACCGGCGTTGTGGTTGGTCGCTTCGTATTCCGGCCCGGGGTTGCCGAGGCCCACCATCAGTCGAATCATCCGCGGATTATCGACTGGGGCCCGGCGCGCCGGACCGGTACAGGTTTACTTCAGTAGCGGAGCGACGCCGTTCGCGAACGGCCAGCCCTGCGTCTCGTCGGTGCCGATCTCCCAGTCGAACGCGCCGCGGATCGTCGGGTGGTTGGCCTTGACCTGGTTCCAGGTGTCGATTGCCTGCTGGCGCGTCATGTAGTTCGTGACGCCGGCATTGATGCCGAAGCCGACGACCACGTGCTCGGCGCCGAGCAGCCCGACCCATTCCTTGATGCTGCTGACGACGTAGGCTGCGTCGGCCAGGTTCGGGCCGTCGTAGTACTGCGGCGCGCAGTAGTCGATCGCGCCGGCGTCCACCATCGACTTGCAGAACACCTTGTCGACCGAGTTCCACGGCGCCGGTGGCGCGCTGATCGCGAAGCCGGGGAAGCGGCGCTTCAGCTCGAGGCTGATCCAGATCATCTCGTTGGTGTCCGGCGCCTGGCTGCCTTCGAAGGTGTTCCAGTCCATGCCGTCGAGGCCGCCGAGCTGGTTCGCGATGCCGACGATGCTGTCGACGAAGGTCTGCGACTTCGCGCGGTTCGGGAAGCTCATGCCGTTGCCGGCGCCGCCGACCGACAGGATGATCTTGCGGCCCTGCGTCGTGCGGGCGTACTGGATGTCCGCCTTCAGGTTGGTCGCGGCACCGCGGCCGTCGCCGGGCGCGCTCCAGGTGACCGCGCCGGTCGTGCCGGGCGCACCGCCGACCGGGCGCGCGGCGAACAGGTACACCAGGTTGTAGTTCGCCGGCAGGTCGCGGATGCGCAGCGGCGACGGCTTCCAGTCGGGGTAGTAGCCGCCAGCGACCTTGGTCGGCAGGCCGCCGGTGTCACCCCCGCCGCCGCAGGAGGTCGGCTGCCAGTACCAGGTGCTGATCGTCGGGTTGGTCGCGTCGCTGCCGTTCGCGGTGACGTTGACCAGCTTGTAGTAGTTGCCGTTCGGCACGTAGCGCACGATGGTGCCCACGGTGCGGTAGACGGTGCCCTCGACCCAGTCGACGGCGCCGCAGCCGGCGGTCTGCGTGACCTTGTACGACGAGACGAAGTCGTTGAAGCCCAGCGGCACCAGGTTGGCGTTGTCGGCCGCCAGCTTCAGCGAGCGGCCGCCGTAGTTCGCATGCTCGAACAGCTCGACCTGGTAGCCGCTGCGCACCTTGATCGACGATGCGCGGTCGTTCCACGCGCTGCCGATCCAGCCGCTGCTGCTGCCGCTGCAGGTCGATGCGCCCTGGTAGTCGACGTGCTCGTACAGGCACACCGCGTCGGCGTCGGCCGCCTGCGCGGCGGGGGCGAACGCGGCCCCCAGCGCCAGCAGCGCGGCCCAGCCGGCGCGCTGCAATGAATGGGTGATCGAACTCGGCATGCTTGCTCCCCGGGTGGTGATGGGGCTGCACGGTAAGTCCATCGGCGGCCGCAAATCGTGTCTCAAACGTGACGACTGAAACCGCTTTCAATTGCGGCTGAAAGCAAAAAAAAAGCCCCGCCAAAGCGGGGCTTCGTGCAAGCAGCAGGCCGGAGGTCTTACCCGCGGTTCTGCTTCTCGCTCTTCTTGGCCTTGGTCGGGGCCGCGGCCACCGGAGCCACCACCACCGGAGCGGCTTCTTCTTCAGCCGGCACCGAAGTCGAGACGATCACCGGGTTCGGCTTGCCTTGCGTGACGACCTTGATGCCGTCGGCCAGCTTCAGGTCGCTGACGTGCAGCGACTGGCCCTTGGCCAGGTTGGCCAGGTCGACGGTCAGGAACTCGGGCAGCTGCGAGGCCAGGCACTGGATCTTCAGCTCGGTGACGACGTGGTTCACCAGGCAGCCGTCGGTCTTGACGGCCGGCGAGTTTTCTTCGTTGATGAAGTGCAGCGGCACCTTCTTCGCGATCTTGGTGGTGGCATCGACGCGCTGGAAGTCGATGTGCAGCACGATCTGGCGGAAAGGGTGCATCTGGTAGTCACGCAGCAGCACCTTCTCGACCTTGCCGGCCAGTTCCATCTCGAGGATCGACGAGTGGAAGGCTTCCTTCTTCAGCGCATGGAACAGCGCGTTGTGATCGAGTTCGATCATCGAAGGGGTGCCGGCGCCGTAGACGATGCCGGGAACTTTTTCAGCCAAGCGCAGGCGGCGGCTCGCTCCGGTCCCCTGCAGCTTGCGCTCGAATGCGACGAATTTCATGTGGACTCCAAACATTGGAAGACACCCGCGACCAGGTGTCGAAAACAGGGTCTTGCGACCCTGGCGATCGTGGCCGGCGCCCACGGGCCCCGGCCTTTGCCAGCGGATCAGAAGTTGCTGTTCTGCTCCGCGAACAAGGAAGTCACCGATTCACCGTCGGAGATCCGGCGGATGGTTTCGGCGAACAGGAATGCCACCGACAGCGGACGCACCTTCGAGCAGGTCTTGCCCTCGTCGCTGAGCGGGATGGTGTTGGTGATGACGACTTCGTCGAGCTGCGAGCCCTTGATGCGCTCGATCGCCGGACCGGAGAACACCGCGTGCGTGCAATACGCATAGACGTTCTTCGCGCCGCGTTCCTTCAGCACCTCGGCGGCCTTCACCAGCGTGCCGGCGGTGTCGATCATGTCGTCCATGATCACGCAGTTGCGGCCGTCGATGTCGCCGATCACGTGCATGACTTCGGAGACGTTGGCCTTCGGGCGGCGCTTGTCGATGATGGCCAGGTCGCAGCCGAGCTGCTTGGCCAGCGCGCGGGCGCGCACCACGCCGCCGACGTCGGGCGACACGACCACGAGGTCTTGATAGCGCTTGCTCTGCAGATCGGACAGCAGCACCGGCGACGCATAGATGTTGTCGACCGGGATGTTGAAGAAGCCCTGGATCTGGTCGGCGTGCAGGTCCATCGTCAGCAGGCGCTCGACGCCGACGGCCTCGAGCATGTTGGCGACCACCTTGGCGCTGATCGGCACGCGCGTCGAACGCGGGCGGCGGTCCTGGCGCGCATAGCCGAAGTAGGGGATCACGGCCGTCACGCGGCGGGCCGACGCGCGCTTCAGTGCATCGACCATGATGCACAGCTCCATCAGGTTCTCGTTCGTCGGCGCGCAGGTGGGCTGGACGACGAAGATGTCGCGGGCGCGGACGTTCTGCTGGATCTCGATGGCGACTTCACCGTCGGAGAAGCGGCCGACCGAAGCCTTGCCGAGTTCGATGCCGAGGTGCGATGCGATTTCCTGCGCGAGGGCGGGATTGGCATTGCCGGTGAACAGCACGGTGTTGAAAAGCACGTTTCCTCCGTCGACGCTCTGGCGGGGTGCGTTGCGGGGTGCGAGCAAGGGCGCATTCATGGTCCAGCGCACCCACCCTTCCGTTTCAGCCCCGCGTGCGCTGGTGTGAGCACCGGGAAACAAGGCACATCAAAGAATTTGGCAGGGGAGGAAGGACTCGAACCCTCGCATGTCGGAATCAAAATCCGATGCCTTAACCAACTTGGCGACTCCCCTACACCGGTTGACCGCAGCCATCGGACCGCGATCCACCTTCAACCTGTCTCAGTCGGTGCACCAGCCCTGCAAGGGATGCTGCACCAGACTGCGGCACATCCGACCCGCCCAACCCGACGGCAGATCCGTCGGCATTGTCGCCGTGGGCGAGTCATTGATGCCAGCCCTGGAAAACACCGCACTGCCGGAGCCCGTCATGCGGCTGTTGCCGAAGCGAGCTTCAAGCAGACGGGCGGCTTGCGCCACATCGGAACACTGGCTCTCGGCCGGGGGCTGCAAATCGTTGCGACCGAACCCGTCGAGAAGGCTTTGTATGCCGCCGTCCTCAAGGAAGCCTGCGACTATAACAGGATCTGTGTCGCGAACGAGCAGCGGGCTGAGAAAGATGCCACGGGTTTCGATGCTCGCGGCCGGTTTCACGACCGCCAGCCATTGGGCCGGCAGGTCGAGCGGGGTCAGTTTTTCGCCGATGCCTTCGACCCACGCGCTCCCTTGGCCGAGGAAAAACGGCACGTCGGCGCCCAGCGTCAGGCCGAGCGCCATCAGCTTGTCGCGTGGCCAGTCCAGCCGCCACAGCTTGTTCAGCGCGAGCAGCGTGCTGGCCGCGTCGGAGCTGCCGCCGCCCATGCCGGCGCCCCACGGCACCTGCTTGTCGATCGAGATGTCGGCGCCGAGCGAGGTGCCCGACGCCGCCTGCAGGGCCCTCGCGGCACGCAGGCACAGGTCGTCGGCCGGCAACGCGGCGCTCAGGTCATGGCGCGCGAGC
This sequence comes from Rhizobacter sp. SG703, assembly GCF_012275445.1. Classification (GTDB taxonomy): domain Bacteria; phylum Pseudomonadota; class Gammaproteobacteria; order Burkholderiales; family Burkholderiaceae_C; genus Rhizobacter. The sequence goes on from NZ_JAAZQK010000017.1 coordinate 58,209, forward strand.
CGCCCGTCGCGGCGCAGTTCGAAGTGCAGCGTGTCGGCCCAATCGATCAGCACGAACACCGACTGCAGCAGGTGGTAGCCGTCGGCACGCCGGCCGACGATGTGCAGGAACAGGTTCAGCTTGGCCGGTGCGGCCACGTCGTACAAGGCGGTCAGGCTCATCGGGCAGCAGGTATGTCAGGGGCGATCGATGCGCGCGCGCACGACCACGGCCGGTGCCTGCGCGCGTTGTGCAACCACCCAGCCTTCGTCGAAGCGGGCGAGGTTGACGTCCCAGCCCAGTTGCTGGAAGCCCGCGTCGGCCGGCGGCACGGCCGCGCGGCTCGGCGCCCCGGCCCAGGCGCGGCCGCGCAACCAGTCGAACAGCGCGACGATCGGCAGGCTCTCGCCGAGCATCTCCTGCGTCAATGCATCGAGATCGGGGTAGCTGCGTTGCTCGCCGCCGGTCGTCAGCAGCGCCTTGCGGCCGGACCAGCGCGCCTGCGCGATCGTCGTGCCGAGCGGCGTCGACAGGTCCAGCCGGCCGTCCTGCGGCGTGCCTTGCAGCTCGAAGCTCGCGCTGACCGAACGCGCCGGGGTCGACGGCGTCGCGTCGACCTTCACCGACATCCGCCCCGACAGCGACTCCGACGACGCGGTCGGCGCCATCGGCTGCAGCGTCGTGCAGGCGCTCAGCAGCGCGCCGGCCAGCAGCGTCGCGATGCCCCTCAAGCTCACAGGTCGACCCGCAGCCGCGCGAGCGTTTCTTTCAGCACGTCGTTCGCGTTGTCGCGGGTGCGGGCGTCGCGCAGCACCTTGCGGGCCTCGTCGCGCTGGCCGCTGATCCACAGCACCTCGCCGAGGTGGGCGGCGATCTCGACGTCCGGCCGCGAGCGGTAGGCCTGCTGCAGCAGCTTCAAGGCTTCGCTGCGGTTGCCCAGCCGGTACTCGACCCACCCGAGGCTGTCGGTGATGAAGGGCTCGCCCGGCGCGAGGTCGAGCGCCTTGCGGATCAGGTCGCGGGCTTCGGGCAGGCGCTGGTTGCGCTCGGCGAGCGAGTAGCCCAGTGCGTTGTACGCATGGTGGTGGTCGGGCTTCAGCTCGATGACGCGGCGCAGCAGGCGCTCCATCTCGTCCATGCGGTTCAGCTTCTCGGCCATCATCGACTGCTCGTACAGCAGGTCGGGATCGTTCGGGAAGCGCTGGTTCGCCTTCGCGAGCACCGTGTTGGCCTCGCCCCACTGCTTCACGTCGCGCAGGATCTGCGCTTCGGCGAGCAGCTTGGCACGCGCGTCTTCGGTCGTCTTCTCGGGCGCCTTGCGGATCAGGTCGCGCGCTTCCTTGACCTTGCCCTGGCGGGCCAGCAGCGACGCGCGCCGGGTCTGCACCTCGAGCGCACGCTGCGGGCTGTCGACCTTCTTCAGCCAGGCCTCCGCGCCGGCGTAATCGCGCTGCTGCTCGGCCGCCTGCGACAGCAGCAGGTAGGCCTGCACCAGGCCCTGGTCGGCGGTCGGCGGCGCCTCGTCGTCATCGTCGTCGCCGCCGGGCGCCACGGGCGCAGCCGGCGCCGGCGCGAAGCTGCCGTTCCCGGCCCGCTGCACGTACTGCATCAGCGCGGCCTGGGCTTCCTTCGGGTGGCGCAGTTCGAGGTGCAGCGCGCCGAGCGTCAACCACGGCGTGGGCAGCTGCGGCTCGGCGCGGGTCACCGCTTCGAGCTGCGGCACCGCATCGGCATAGCGTTGCGCGGAATTGAGCACCCGCGCGTAGAGCAGGCGGAACGAGCTGCTTTTCGGCTGGGCTTCGAGGTAGTCGGCGATCAGCGGCTCGACCGGTTGCCCGGCCGTCAGCAGCTCCAGCGCGAGCAGCGCCGGGCCTTCGGCTGTGCGGTCCAGCGTGTGTGCCTGCTGCGCCAGCTCGAACGCGCGCTTCGCGTCGCCGGCCGCGAGCCAGGCCCGGCCGATCGCGACGCGGGCCGCGGCGCGCGTCTCGGGCACGTCGAGCGACGGTTCGAGCCAGGCCTGCAGCTGGGTCGCTGTCTGCGTCTTGTCGGTGGCGCGGGCGAACAACCGCGGCAGCGACGCGATCACCGCGGCACGCTCGGCGAGCGGCGTCGCGGCGAGCATCGCGCGCAGCGGTTCGTCGGCCTCGGCCTGCCGGTTCAGAGCGATCAGCAGCCGCACCTGGTAGCCCATCGCCTCGACCGACTCGGGGATCGCGCTGCGCCAGGCTTGCGCGGCCGCCAGCGCCTGGTCGCCAGCGCGCGCCTGCAGCGCGATCTCGGTGGCACGGCGGAACAGCTCGGGGTCGCGCGTCTTGCGGGCGGCATCGAGCAGCACCTGGTAGGCGGTGCCGACCTCGCCGGAGCGCAGCTCCATCTCGCCGATCAGCAACTGGTAGAACAGCGGCGCGTCGATCGTCGAGTTCTCGAACGGCTCGGGGGCGACGCCGCTGGCGGCTTCGGCGGCCGGCGCGGGCAAGGCGTTGTCGCCCTGGGCCGGCACCTGGGCTTGCGCACCGGTCATCAGTGCCAGCGCACAGGCCGCCGCGAGCGCCGTGCGCGCTGCGTGGGGAACGAGGGAAAGGGCCGGCATGCAATGCTCCTGAAACCGTGAATGATTCTAGGGTCTGGTGACCGCCGCCCGTGAAGACCCCGGGCGAGCCCGGACAAGCGGCACAAGCCCCCGAAGCCGGTCCGACCCGGGCGCGTCGCGATAATTCCCTGCATGCCAGAACTTCCGGAAGTCGAGGTCACCCGACAGAGCTTTGCCGAGCGCATCGCCGGTGCCCGCGTGACCGCCGTGCGCCTGGGCAAACCGCTGCGCTGGCCGCTCGGCCACGAGCCGCAGGCGCTTGTCGGACAGCGCGTCGGCGATGCGAGCCGCCGAGGTAAATATTTGTGGCTGCCGCTGTCGGCCGATGTCGACGGCCGGGCCGGGCTGCTGATGCACCTGGGCATGTCGGGCTCGCTCGCGTTCAGCGACCAACCCGGCCCGCCGGGCGCGCACGACCACTTCGACCTCGAAACCACTCGGGGCACGCTGCGCCTGACCGATCCGCGGCGCTTCGGCGCGGTGGTCTGGTCCGAGGGGCTCGACGGCGGCGCGGCGGGCAAGCTGCTGGCCGGCCTCGGGCTGGAGCCGTTCGATCCGGCCTTCACCGGCGCCTATCTGCATGCGGCGCTGCAGCGGCGGCGCGTCGCGGTCAAGCTGGCGCTGCTCGGCGGCGACATCGTCGTCGGCGCCGGCAACATCTACGCCTGCGAGGCGCTGTTCGCCGCCGGCATCAACCCGCGGCTGCGCAGCGACCGGCTGAGCCGCCCGCGCGCCGAGCGGCTGGCTGCCGCGGTGCGCGACACGCTGGCGCGGGCGCTCGCGCTCGGCGGCTCGACGCTGCGCGACTTTCGCGACGCGCACGGCATGGCCGGCGCGTTCCAGCTGCAGGCCGGCGTCTACGGCCGCGAGGGCGAGCCCTGCGGCGTGTGCGCGACGACCATCCGCCGCATCGTGCAAGGGCAGCGCTCGACCTTCTTCTGCCCGCACTGTCAACGCTGAGCGAGCGGTTCAATCCCCAAGGAATCGACACTTCCCGCGGGTCGCGGGTGTCCAGTTGTTTCGAGGGGAGGTCGTCAGACGACCATGCGCTACCATGAAAGCGCGGCGCGCCACTTTCTTGCGCGCCCGCCCACCCCATGTCAACTTCCTTTGCTAGCAGTGTCGATGAGCTGGGCCAGTGGCGACAGTCGATCGGACGTCGGCTCGACGAATACAGCCGTTTCCTGACCGACAACGACCTGGCCGATCCCGCGGCCAGCGAGGCGCTGGATGCACTGCGCCGCAACCTGGTGGGCGAGAAGCTCGTGGTGGCCTTCGTCGCGGAGTTCTCGCGCGGCAAGTCCGAGCTGATCAATGCGATCTTCTTCTCCGACACCGGCCGGCGCGTGCTGCCGGCCACGCCGGGCCGCACGACGATGTGCCCGGTGGAGCTGGGCTACGAAGCCGGCGAGGCACCGGCGCTCGCGCTGCTGCCGATCGCGACCCGCCTCGAAGGACTGTCGCTGGCCGAACTGCGCGGGCAGCCGAAGGCCTGGGGCCACATCCCGCTCGACATCCAGTCGCCCGACCAGCTGACCGAGGCGCTGCGCGAGGTGATGCGCACGCAGTGGGTGTCGGTCGACGATGCGCGCGCGCTCGGCTTCTGGAGCGACGACAACGGCGAGGACAACCCGCCGACCAACGACGCCGGCGAGGTCGAGGTGCCGGCCTGGCGCCACGCGATGATCAACTACCCGCACCCGCTGCTGCAGCGCGGCCTGGTGGTGCTGGACACGCCGGGCCTGAACGCGATCGGCGCCGAACCCGAGCTGACGCTGAGCCTGCTGCCGGCGGCGCACGCGATCGTCTTCATCCTCGGCGCCGACACCGGCGTCACCAAATCCGACATGACGATCTGGCGCGACCACCTCGGCTCGCCGTCCAGCTCGGCCTTCGTCGTGCTGAACAAGATCGACGCGCTGCTGGACCCGCTGGCCACCGTCGAGCATGTGCAGGCGCAGATCGAGCAGCAACGCCAGTCGACCGCGCGCACGCTCGATGTCGCGAGCGAGCGGGTGTTCCCGCTGTCGGCGCGCCAGGCGCTGGCCGCGCGCATCGACGGCGATGCTGCCGGCCTCGCGCAGAGCCGCCTGCCCTTCCTCGAGGAAGCGCTCGGCGCGCAGCTGCTGCCGCAGCGCCGCGAGGCCTTCCAGCAGACGGTGATGGAATCCGCGCAGCGCATGGAGGCGCAGGTCAACCGGCGCCTGGGCGACCGCCGCCGGCAGATGGCCGAGCAGGTGCTCGAGTTGCGCGGGCTGCGCGGCAAGAGCGGCGCCAAGGTGCGCATGATGCTCGAGCGCGTACAGGCCGAGACCGCCGAGTTCGAGCAGTGCACCGCACGCTTGCAGGCGATGCGCATGGTGCACAGCCGCATGCTGAAGAACGCGCTGCTCGACCTGACCAGCGACCGCCTGCGCCAGGAAGTGATCGAGATGCAGAACGCGATGACCGCGTCGCTGCTGCATCTGGGCGCGAAGAAGGCCTTCATCGCGCTGTGCGGCCGCCTGCGCGAGCTGCTCGAAGCGGCGCAGGTGCGCGGCACCGAGATCCACGACATGCTCGGCGCGTCGTTCGCGAAGCTGAACGCCGAATTCGGCTTCAGCCTGGCGATCACGCCGATGCCCGACATGGGGCGCTTCGTCAACGACCTGACGCTGATCCAGCGCAACTACGTGCAGTACCTCGGGCTGACGCAGGCGCTGCGCTTGTCGCAGCCGAAGTTCATGGAGCAGTTCCGCCGCATGCTGGTGTCGAAGCTGCGCGTGGTGTTCGAGAACGCCAGCGGCGAGTTCGAGCTGTGGAACAAGACCGCATCGGCCCAGGTCGATTCGCAGCTGCGCGAACGTCGCCGCGGGTTCCGCCGCCGCCGCGAAGCGCTGGAGCGCATCCAGTCGGCCGCCGGCGACCTGGAGCAGCGCCTGGCCGAGCTGGAAGCGCAGGACGCGCAATTGCAGCAATTGCAGGCGCGCAGCACCGAGCTCGGCAACCGCCTCAAGCAGCAGGCGCAGCGCGAGCTGACCGGCGTCGCGAGCACATCGCCGAGCGGCGCGATGCCGCTGTACGCGGCTCAAGCCTGAGTTGTCTCTTCAAGACCGTTTCGCGAAGCCGCTGATCGCCTGGCAGCGGACGCACGGCCGCCACGCGTTGCCGTGGCAGCAGACGCGCGACCCGTACCGCGTGTGGCTGTCCGAGATCATGCTGCAGCAGACCCAGGTCAGCACGGTGCTGGGCTACTACGCGCGCTTCCTCGAACGCTTTCCCGATGTGCGGGCGCTGGCTGCCGCGTCGCAGGACGACGTGCTCGCACTGTGGAGCGGCCTGGGCTACTACAGCCGCGCGCGCAACCTGCACGCCTGCGCGAAGGCGGTGGTGGCCGAGCACGGCGGCGCGTTCCCGCGCAGCAGCGCGGTGCTGCAGCAGCTGCCGGGCATCGGCCGCTCGACCGCGGCGGCGATCGCGGCGTTCTGCTTCGGCGAGCGGGTCGCGATCCTCGACGGCAACGTCAAGCGCGTGCTGACGCGCTTCCTCGGCTTCGACGGCGACCTGGCCGAGGCGCGCCAGGAGCGCGCACTGTGGGACGAGGCCACGCGCCAGTTGCCCGATGAGGGCATCGAGGCCTACACGCAAGGGTTGATGGACCTCGGCGCCACCATCTGCGTCACGCGCTCGCCGAGCTGCCTGCTGTGCCCGGTGCAGGCCGGCTGCCAGGCCTTGCGCGAAGGCGCGCCCGAGCGCTACCCGGTGAAGACGCGCAAGCTGAAGCGCGGCCGGCGCAGCAACGCCTGGCTGTGGCTGCAATGGGGCGAACGGCTGTGGCTGCTGCAGCGGCCCGGCAGCGGCGTGTGGGCCGGTCTGTGGAGCCTGCCGGAGTTCGACACGCCCGAGGCGCTCGACGCGGCGTCGGCCGACTGGCCCGGCACGCCGCAGGGGCTGCCGATGTTCACGCATGTGCTGACGCACCTCGACTGGACCTTGCAGCCGGTGCGCTGGACCTTGCCCGCCGATGCCGAGGCGGCCGACGTGGCCGCGATCACCGCGACGCTGGCGGACGGCGAGCAACGCGGCGACTGGGTCACGCTGCCCGAGGCACTTGCGATGGGCCTGCCGGCCCCGCTGCGCAAGCTGCTGACGAGCACGCCGCCTGCTTGATGTCGCCTGATTGACGGCGCCTACTTGACGACGCCCTTGCTGCGCAGGAATTCGTCGACCAGCTGAAGCCGCACGGCGGCGTCGGGCAGCTCCATCAGCTTCTGCTTGGCGGCCAGCGAGATCGGCAGGATCTCGCACCAGCGGTTCGCGACCCAGCCGGCGTTGTCGAACAGGAACGGCTTCAGGAACGGTTCGGCGCCCTGCTGCTTCAGCGTCGCGATCGCGTTGGCCAGCCCGCGCACCGTCTCGATCATCGCGTCCACCGGCAGCGAGACCTCGTCGTCGGCCAGCATCTCGACCGCGGCCAGCCACAGGCCGTCGGCCTGCTGGTGCATCCGGTTCACGCCGAAGCGCCGCGTGCCGCGACAGCGCACCTGCAGGATGCCGGGCTGCGCGCTGTCGACGTCGATCAGCTCGGCCAGCGTGCCGGTCCCTTCGAGCGCGACCGGCTCGCCCGGCTTGCGCACCTCGCCGCCCTGGCGCAGCGCGACGACGCCGAACGGCTTGTTCTCGCGCAGGCAGGCGCTCATCAGGTCGAGGTAGCGCGCTTCGAACACCTTCAGGCTGAGCAGCCCGCCAGGAAACAGCACCGCCTGAAGCGGGAACAACGGAATGTCGGTGGTGGGGATGTCAGCAGTCATTCAACAGCGCGGCCGGGTGGGCCGCGTTCTCAATCGCGGGCGTCGAGCTCGCGGTGGCGAATCAATGTACCGCTGCGCGCGGCAAATCGCTTCGCCAGGGATTCGGTCAGGTAGACCGAGCGGTGCTGGCCACCGGTGCAACCGATGGCCACCGTCAGATAACTGCGCTGGTCGCGTTCGAACGACGGCAGCCAGCGGGCGATGAAGGATTCGATCTGGGCCAGCATCTCGGCCACTTCGGGTTGGGCTTCGAGGTAGGCCGCGACCTCGGGATCGCGGCCGGTCTGCGGGCGCAGCTCGCGGATGTAGTGCGGGTTCGGCAGGATGCGCACGTCGAAGACGAAATCGGCATCGAGCGGCACGCCGTGCTTGAACGCGAACGACTCGAACACCAGCGTCAGCCGGTGGGCCATCGCCTTCACCAGGTCGCGCATCCACAGCCGCAGCTGGGCCGGGCGCAGCTGGCTGGTGTCGACGACGGTGGAGACCTCGCGCAGTTCGGCCAGCAGTTCGCGTTCGAGTTCGATCGCTTCAGTGAGCGCGCGGTGGCCGTCGGTCGCGCGGTCGTCCTTGCGGCGGCCGGGCGACAGCGCCGACGCCTCTTGCGACAGCGGGTGCGGGCGACGCGATTCGGAGAAGCGGCGCACCAGCGTGTCGGTGTTCGAATCGAGGAACACCGAGCGGATCGCGGTGCCTTCGGCACGCAGTTCGGCGATCAGCGGCAGCAGGTGGGGCAGCGAGCCGGCGCTGCGCACGTCGACCGCGATCGCGACGCGGCGCATCGAGCGCTCGTGCTCGAGCCGCAGGAAGTCGCGCAGCAGCTCGGGCGGCAGGTTGTCGACGCAGAAGAAGCCGGCGTCTTCGAGCGCATGCAGCGCGACCGACTTGCCCGAGCCGGAGATGCCGGTGACGAGCACGACCTCGTGCGGCGCGACGGCGGGCGGCGTCGGCTCGGCGGCCGGTGCGATGTCGGGCGCGGCGTCGGGCGGGAGCGCGCTCATGGCTTCTTGCGGCCGCGCGGGGCGGGCGCGATCGTGTCGGCGGCCACCGACAGCATCTCCTGCGCATGCGCGAGGCTGGTGTCCGACAGGCGCTCGCCGCCCAGCATGCGCGCGATCTCGGCGACGCGCACCTCGCCGGCGACGGCATCGATGTCGCTGTGCGTGCTGCCGGATTCGGTGCGCTTCGAGACGACGTAATGGTGGTCGGCACAGGCGGCGACCTGCGGCAGGTGGGTGACGGCCAGCACCTGGCGGTCGCGGCCGAGCTGCTTCATCAGCCGGCCGACGGTGTCGGCCACCGCGCCGCCGACGCCGGAATCGATCTCGTCGAAGATCAGCGTGCCGGCGGCATCGCCGCCTTGCGACAGCTGGCTGGTCGTCACCGCGATCGCCAGCGCGATGCGCGACAGCTCGCCGCCCGACGCCACCTTGCCCATCGGCCGCGGCGTGCTGCCGGCGTGGCCGGCGACCAGGAACTCGGCCGATTCGAGGCCGAAGGATTGCGGCGCTTCCTGTGCGGCGAGGGCGACCTCGAAGCGGCCGCCGGCCATGCCGAGCTGCTGCATCGCCTGCGTGACGGCGGCCGCCAGCTTCGGCGCCGCCGCCTTGCGCGCCGCAGACACGCGCTTCGCCTCGGCGCTGAACGCGGCATGCGCCTGCGCGAGCACCGCGTCGAGCGCGTCGAGGTCGGTGGCGGCGTCGAGCGCGCGCAGCTCGCCCTTCCACTGGTCGAGCAGCGCGGGCAGCTCGGCCGGCGCGCGGCGGTAGCGGCGCGCCAGGCTGACCCAGGCAGACAGGCGCTCGTCGAGTTCCTGCAACCGCTCCGGCTCCAGCTCGGTGTGGTGCAGGTAGCCGCTGAGCGTGTGTGCCGCGTCCTGCAGCTGCGCCTGCGCGCTCTGCAGCACCTCGGCCACGCCGGCGAGGCGGGCGTCGAACTCGGCCACGTTGCCGAGCGCCTCGGCGGCGGCGCTGGTCAGCGATTCGGCGTTGACCTCGGCCTCGCTCAGCGCGTCGAGCGCGTGGCGGGCGGCGTCCATCAGCGCCTGCGAGTTCGACAGCCGCTGGTGATCGGCATTCAGCGTCTCCCACTCGTCGGCTTCGGGGCCCAGCTTGTCGAGCTCGCCGATCTGCCAGGCCAGGCGCTCGCGCTCGCGTTCGAGGTCGGCCTGCTGGCTGCGCGCCTTGTCGAGCGCATCGCCGGCGGCCTTCCAGCGCGACCAGACCGCGCCGAGCGGCGCGACGTCGACACCGGCATAGGCGTCGAGCAATGCGCGCACCGACGCGCTGCGGGTCAGGCTCTGCCAGGCGTGCTGGCCGTGGATGTCGACCAGGTGATCGGCCGCCTCGCGCAGCTGCGCGACGGTGGCCGGGCTGCCGTTGACCCAGGCGCGGCTCTTGCCCTGCGCATCGATGACGCGGCGCAGCAGCAGCGTGTCGGCGCTGTCGAAGCCGGCGTCGTCGAGCCAGGCCGCGAGGCTGGCGGGCGCGTCGAACTCGGCCGTGATGTCGGCGCGGGCCGCGCCTTCGCGCACCACGCCGGCGTCGCCGCGGCTGCCGAGCGCGAGCTGCAGCGCGTCGATCAGGATCGATTTGCCGGCCCCGGTCTCGCCGGTCAGCACCGAGAAGCCGCCGGCCAGTTCGACCTCGAGCGAGGTCACGATGACGAAGTCGCGCAGCGCGAGTCGTTTCAGCATGATGGGGTCACAGTCCGGCGTTCCAGTGCAGTTTGCCGCGCAGCGTGGCGTAGTAGCTCCAGCCGCGCGGGTGCAGGAAGCGCACCTGGTGCGCCGAGCGGCGCACGACGATGCGGTCGCCGTGCAGCAGGCTCGCGAGGCTTTGCATGTCGAAGCTGACGCTCGCATCGCGGCCGGCGAGGATCTCGATGCAGATCTCGCCGATGTCGGGCAGCACGATCGGGCGGTTGGAGAGGTCGTGCGGCGCGATCGGCACCAGCACCCAGCCGGCGATGCCCGGGTGCAGGATCGGGCCGCCGGCCGACAGCGCATAGGCGGTGGAGCCGGTCGGCGAGCCGACGATCAGGCCGTCGGCCCGGTGGTTGGCGACGAATTCGTCGCCGATGTCGATCTTCAGCTGCACCATGCTGGCGGTGGCGCCGCGGCTGACGACCACGTCGTTCATCGCGATGCCTTCGAAGATCACCCGGCCGTCGCGCCAGACGCCGCCTTCGAGCATGGTGCGGCGTTCTTCTTCATAGTCGCCGGCGATCATCGGCGCGAGGGCTTCCTCGAACTGGTCGATCGGCAGGTCGGTGATGAAGCCCAGGCGGCCCTGGTTGATGCCGACCAGCGGCAGGTTGAAGCGGGCGAGCTGGCGGGCGATGCCGAGCATCGTGCCGTCGCCGCCGACAACCACCGCGAGGTCGCAGTGCTGGCCAAGCTGGTCGGGCGTCAGCGCCGGGTAGTCGGTCATGCCGGTGTTGAGTGCCGTTTCGGCTTCGAGCGAGACCTCGAGGCCTTGCCGGCCCAGGAATTGCGCGATGTCCTGCAGCACCCCGCGCATGCCGAGGGCCTGGTACTTTCCCACCAGCGCTGCGTGTCGAAAACGGGTCGGCATGCGCGGGATTACACCACAGCGCCCCCTGGGAACCGGGGCGCAAACCGGCCTCGCGCCTACAATGAAACCATGCTGGACGAGCGAGCCAAAACACTGCTGAAAGCGCTGGTCGAACGCTATATCGCCGACGGACAACCGGTGGGGTCGCGCACCCTGTCGCGGGCTTCCGGGCTCGACCTGTCGCCGGCCACCATCCGCAACGTGATGGCCGACCTGGAGGAGCTGGGGCTGATCGCGAGCCCCCACACCAGTGCGGGGCGCATCCCGACGGCGCGTGGTTACCGCCTGTTCGTCGACACGATGCTGACCGCGCAGCCGCTCGACCTGGCGCGAGCGACGCCCGCGATCGAGCAGCCGCAACTGCACCCCGACCAGCCGCAGCGGGTGATCGCGAACGCGGCGCAGCTGCTGTCCAGCCTGTCGAGCTTCGTCGGCGTGGTCACCGCGCCGCGCAAGGCGAGCGTGTTCCACCACATCGAGTTCCTGCGGCTGTCGGAGAAGCGGGTGCTGGTGATCCTGGTGGCGCCCGATGGCGACGTGCAGAACCGGGTGATCTTCACCGCGCAGGACTACACGCAGAGCCAGCTGATCGAAGCGAGCAACTACCTGACCGCGCAGTACGCCGGCCTGACGATCGAAGAAGTGCGCGAGCGTCTGAAGAGCGAGGTCGATGCATTGCGCGGCGAGATCGCGGCGCTGATGCAGGCGGCGGTGCAGGCCGGCAGCGAGGCGATGGCCGACAGCCAGGAGCAGGTGGTGATCTCCGGCGAGCGCAACCTGCTGACGGTGCAGGACTTCAGCAGCGACATGGGTTCGCTGCGCAAGCTGTTCGACCTGTTCGAGCAGAAGACGCAGCTGATGCGCCTGCTCGACGTGAGCAGCCGCGCCGAGGGCGTGCGCATCTACATCGGCGGCGAGAGCATGGTGGTGCCGTTCGAGGAGCTGTCGGTGGTGTCGGCGCCGTACGAGGTGAACGGTCAGGTGGTCGGCACGCTGGGGGTGATCGGGCCGACGCGGATGGCCTACGACCGGATGATCCAGATCGTCGACATCACGTCGCGGCTGGTGTCGAATGCGCTGAGCCAGAAATAGTTCGCGCATCGACTTGCGAGGCGCACGGGGCTCGGGTCATCTGCACCGCTGCCTGCGCTGGACCCCGCACCTACAATCGGCGCTCTCCCCGGGGGCCGTTAGCTCAGTTGGTCAGAGCAGAGGACTCATAATCCTTTGGTCGTTGGTTCAAGTCCAACACGGCCTACCAATGCGATCGAGGACTTGGCGCTGTTGGCCAGGAGCCTCGATCTTCCGACATAGCCACAGCGTCGCCAAAGCCTTCCACGCCTTCGTGTCGACCTGGCCGATCAGCCGGCGTGCGACCATGCCGGCGTGAACGGTACGTCAACCCTCTGCCGCGTGGCTTGCGCGCGTTGCCTGCGGCCGCAGGCAACCTGCTTGTGTGCGCTGACACGGGCGACCGCCCATCGCACCGAAGTGCTGGTCCTGCAGCATCCGCGGGAACAGCGGCAGGCCAAGAACAGCGTCGCGCTGCTGCGTCTGTCCCTGGCGCATTGCGAAGTGGTCGTTGGCGAGCGTTTCGAGCCGGGGGCGTTGGCGGCGCTGTTGCAGAGGCCCGGGATGGACACGCGGCTGCTCTACCCGGACGTGCCCATGGCCCCGGCGTCGCTGGCCGCCGGGACGGCGGCGGGTGCGTCGGTGCGTCTGGTGGTCATCGATGCGACGTGGCGCAAGAGCCTGCGCATGCTTCTGGAGCATCCGGCCCTGGCAGCGCTGCCGCGGCTGTCGCTGGACGCACCGGCGCCGACCCGTTACCGCGCGATTCGCGCGGCGCGGCGAGCCGACCAGGTCTCGACACTGGAGGCGACCGTGCAGGCGCTGGCGACGCTGGAGGGCCGATCCTTCGACGCCGCGCCACTGCTCGACGCATTCGGCCTCTTCGTCGCGGGGGTTGCGGCCCGCCAGCGGCCTCAGGCGAAATCGGTCGAGGCGTAGCAGACATGACGACCGTCGAACTCGGCGCCAGCAAGCAGGCATTCAACATTCGACGAGAGGTCAGGTTTCAGCGTCACCAAATCGCCCATGGTGCGCTGGCATTGCCGTACGCCGCCTGTTGAGGACAAGCCGTCGTTGTGTCGTTGTATTGAATATTGACGACAGAACTCATCGCTTTCGCTGACAGGAGCGCGGCGAGCCAACCTTTGCACGTGGCTGGGTCTACACCATTCCATGCCGACTTCAAATTGCATATCGTGCGCGGCGTGCTGTCGCCATACAGCTGAGCAGACAGTAGCTGCACTGACCCCTCGTAGGGTTGACTGATTGCATCGATCTTGCCTGCGCAGACATAGGCGGCGTTGGACTCATTCGCGCAAATGAACAAGGTGAGCGTCAATCCGCTGAGCGCGAGAAGTTTGAGTTTCGTGAAGGTTCGCATCGGGGATCAACTGGTGGAAATGCAAGGTGCGCGCTGCGCTGGAGACTGAATGATGCCAGTCTTCCCGACCATTTGATCATCCCGAAAGAGCCTGCGGCCATGCGATCCCATCGCAATCGGTCGCTGCTGGACGGTGTCCGTTGCCGGACCTTCGAACTGCCCGGTCTGTGCCAAGTCGGTGGGCTACACCAACCGATTCGCAGCGATTCGACGCGTCCCGCCGCCCCCTCTCTCGCGATCGAAAACGGGCGCCGCGAGCGTCGCCCGACCTGGCATGAATTGCAATGGCCATCACGTCATGTGGCTGCAGCTGCGGCATGCAACCGGGATTGGTGTGCGACGTTCAAGCGCTCGCGCACGGCGGCAAGGTGGTCGGCCCTGACGCGCCGCAGAACGAAGTCGCGGTAGTTGGTGCTGCTGAGTTGGCTCCAGGCCTGTGCCCGGCCCACGGCGGACCGTTGCGCGCGCGATGCGAGAACCGCTTCGTCCGGAACCGGAGCGTTCGCGTCGGTCATGAATTCATAACCGTAGGAGCGCATGTGCTCCTTCGCCACCGTTTCGATGATCTCGATCTCGTCGACGCTCAGCTGGCTCTTGAACTTGTCCCGGTTTGCCGGGATGGGGCCGAAGCAGTTGGATGACCACAGATCCGACAGCTTCGACATCTGCCGTGCTTCGGTGGAAGCCGCCACGTCCAGCATCTGCGGCAGGAAGTCCAGGCCGATGAAGTCGCAGATGCCGCGCAGCACAAGCTCCTGGTCGGCGAGGAAATCCTCGTACCGGATGGTGAGCACGCGCTCTGGATGCGTGTGGACGAGGCGCTGGGCTGCATCGTGCGCGGCGACCCACGTCATCGCATTGAGCGTGCTGTCGAAGTCGTGGATGATCGCGCGGTTCATCGACGCCACCTGGGCGCGCGGGTCCCGCACCACGTTCAGGAACAGCATGTCCGGGAAGAGCTCCATCAACTCGGTGGCGTAGTGGATGCTGTCGAGCGACTTGTCCATCACGACGCGGGCGTGCTGCTGTTCGCCGCTGCGCAGCAGCAGCTCCCACACCACGCGATGCACGCTGCGCTTCTCGTCCTTGATGGCGTCGAAGATCTCGCCCGGATCGAACGCCACGTCGGGCCACTTCACCATGCTGGCGGCCTGCAAGCCGACGACGTCGACGACGAGCTGGAAGTAGTTGCGGTCCTCGGCCAGGTCGCCGTACAGGGGAACCAGCGGCATGAAATCGACGATGTGCAGCGGATACGGCGAATAGAACCCGTCACTGAAATTCAGCCGGAGTCTCAGCGCGTGGCTGCCGCAGCGACGCAACGGCACCATCAGGAGCGGGCGGGGACGGCCCGGATTGGACGTGGAGGTGGCTGGCTGACGGGTCATGATGGTTTCCCTGTGATGTGGTTTGAAAAGTCGGCGATGAACTGCTCCAGTTCGTTCGCCGGCAGCCGATCGATGCCGGCGGCCGCATGCCGTCCACCGCCACCTGGATAGAGTCGGCACAACGCTTCCGCCGGCCTGCACTGCGCAGGCGAGCGGACGCTGACCAGGAAGTGACCGTCCGAACGGCGCGTGAGCACCGCGAACGACCGGTGCGGTTCGTCGCGCGAGAGGCGGTTCGCCAGCGTTCCGGAAAGCCGCCGGGCCCATGCCGTGCCCGGCAGCAGGTAGACGTCGCCATCGGTGCTTCGCCAATGGGGCGCAAGCGTCTCGAGGTGATGCTGATCGTCGGCGCGGCCGGCGGCCAGGCGGCGGTATTCGTCCGCATCGGCGATGAAACCGAAGGGGCTCTCGAAGTGGTGCACCGCCCGGTAGAGGTCGATTGGCGGGAAGTGCAGGTCTTCCACGGCTTCGCCGTAGGCGTTGTAGTTGAGAAGCTGCCCCAGCTGCTCGAGGCTGGCCGTCTCGTTCGTGCCGAGACCGCGTTGCGAGGCAAGACGGCGCGCCACCTCGAACAAGCCGTCGCCGAAGGCACCCACGATGGCCCACTCGCGAAAGCGGCCGCCCAGGTGGCGGTCTGCCAGCAAGGCCGTGCAGACGGCCGCGGAGGGATCGATGTGGCTTTCCAGCCGCGGGTGGCAGAACAGGCTGCGTGCCGAATGGTGATCGAAATAGCGCACGCGCCCGCCGGCCTCCAGTGCGCGGCGCACGCCGGCTTCGTTCCTGTCGAACGACACGTCCAGCACGGTCAGGTCGCTGGGCGGGTTCGAGTCGCCCCACCGACCCAGCAGATCGATGTCGCGCTTGACGCCACTGACGAGCTGCGCTTCACGCGGCTCGGCCATGCGCAATTGGTGCAGGCTGCAGATGCCGTCGGCATCGCCATTGAACAGGTCCACCGCCGGCAGGTAGACCGGGCGGTCCTGCGATGCGAATGGCTGGATCGACGTCATGACGCGATGGCACAGCGACCGACAAGAAAGTCCATCAGCTTCTCCGCCGATTGATCGGGGCTGTGCAGGTCGGTGTCGATGCGCAGCGCGGGAGACTGCGGGGTCTCGTAAGGTGACGACACGCCGGTGAAATGGGGGATGGCGCCCGTGCGAGCCTTTTCGTAGAGACCTTTCGGGTCCCGTGCTTCGCAGACGGCCAGCGCCGTGCTGACATGGACTTCGATGAACCTCGCGTCGCCGATGATGGACCGGGCTTGTTCCCTGTCTTCCTGACGCGGCGAAATGAGCGCCGTGAACACGATCAGCCCCGCGTCGTTCATCAGGGCGGCAACTTCCGCGACACGCCGGATGTTCTCGCGCCGTTCCTCGGGCGAGAAGCCGAGATCGCTGCTGAGATGGTGGCGGATGTTGTCGCCGTCCAGCACGAATCCCAGGTGCCCCTGGGCGTGCAGCCGGCGCTCCACCGCATAGGCCAGCGTGGATTTGCCCGCGCCGCTGAGGCCTGTCAGCCAGATCGTCGCCGGCTGCTGGCGCAGCAAGGTGCGCCGCTCAGCCGCCGAGACCAGGCTCGGGTGCTTCACCACGTTGAGACATGTCGCGACGCGTGCCGCCGCAGGGGCATCGGCGTCGGCATGGAACGGACGCGACCGGACAAGGGAATGCGTGGAAGGAGTCATGGCGCGAGCAAGCCTCTCAGGAAGGCGAACGTTCATTGACCAGCAATGCCCCGCTGGTGCGGTTGGTCGCCGGGTCGACGATGATCAGCGAGCCGCCGACGCGGTTCGACTCGTAGGCCTCGACCGGCAGCGCCTGCTGCGTCTC
>NZ_JAAZQK010000018.1 GCF_012275445.1 Rhizobacter sp. SG703
AGCCGCGCTGCGGCGGGAAACTCAGGTACGCGGTGTCGCCGGTCTTCAGCGGGTTCTCCGGCGCGGTGCGGATCGTCATCGCGTCGGTGGCGCCGGTCAAGGTCACGTGCAGGTAGGTGGTGTCGCCCAGGTGCTCGGCCAGTTGCACGTGCGCGCGCATCGCCTGCGGTGTGGGCGTGCCGGCAGCGTCGACGTGCTCCGGGCGCAGGCCCACGGTGACCTTGGCACCGGCGGCCAGCGACGCGGTGTCGGCCTGCACCGTCGCGGCCGAGCCGTCGGCCAGCGCGATGCGGGCCAGGCCGTCGTCCGCGCCCAGCAACTTGCCTTCGATGAAGTTCATCTTCGGCGAGCCGATGAAGCCGGCGACGAAGCGGTTCACCGGCCGGTGGTACAGCTCCATCGGCGTGCCCACCTGCTCGATGCGACCCGCGTTGAGCACGACGATGCGATGGGCCAGCGTCATCGCCTCCACCTGGTCGTGCGTCACGTAGACCATCGTGGTCTTCAGCTCCTGGTGCAGCCGCGACAGCTCCACGCGCATCTGCACCCGCAGCGCCGCGTCCAGGTTCGACAGCGGCTCGTCGAACAGGAACACGCCCGGCTTGCGCACGATCGCGCGGCCGATGGCCACGCGCTGGCGCTGCCCGCCGGACAAGGCCTTGGGCTTGCGCTCCAGCAGGTGCTCGATCTGCAGCACCTGCGCGGCGCGCTGCACCGCCGCGCGCATCTCGTCCTTCGAATACCCCGCCAGCCGCAACCCGAACGCCATGTTCTCGGCGACCGTCATGTGGGGGTAGAGCGCATAGCTCTGGAACACCATCGCGATGCCGCGCTTCGCGGGCGGCACGTCGTTCACCCGCTCGCCGCCGATGTACAGTTCGCCCGACGTGATGTCCTCCAGCCCCGCGATGCAGCGCAGCAGCGTCGACTTGCCGCAGCCCGACGGGCCCACGAACACCAGGAACTCGCCGTCGCGGATCTCCAGGTCCACGCCGTGCAGGATGACGACGTCGTCGAACGCCTTGCGCAGCGACTTCAGTTGCAGGTGGGCCATGCTGCGTGTGCGATCAGATCAGACAAGCTCGCCGAAGTACAAACCGTGCGCCGGCAGCGTGAAACGCCGCCCGCTGCGCGAGCCTTGCAGCGCCGCGTCGAGTTGCGCCGCGACGACCGTGGTGGCAGGCGCCTCGAGATCGACGCTGAGCGGCTCGCTCCCGAGGTTGAACACGCACAGCAGCGACGCCCCCTCGACACCCACCTCCGGCGAGCGAACGAACGCCAGCACCGGCTCCGGCGCATCGATGAAGCGGATGTCGCCGCTGACCATCGCCGGCTGCTGCCGCCGCCAGGCCAGCAGCCGGCGCATGAAGTTCAGCGGCGAGGCGGCATCGCGCTCGTTGACGTCGACCGCGCGCGCCGCGTGCTCGGCCGGCACCGGCAGCCACGGCTGCACCGCGCGTCCCTGGCTGAAGCCGGCATGCGGCTGCGAGTGCACCCACGGCATCGGCGTGCGGCAGCCGTCGCGGCCCTTGAACTCCGGCCAGAACGCGAGGCCGTATGGGTCCTGCACCTGCTCGAACGGGATCTCGGCCTCGATCAGCCCGAGCTCGTCGCCCTGCCACCAGCAGACGCTGCCACGCAGGCTCACCAGCATCGCGGTCGCGACCTTGGCGTACGCCAGGTCGGCGCCCGGGCCGCCCCAGCGCGTCAGCACGCGCGGCACGTCGTGGTTGCCGAACGACCAGCTGGCCCAGCCGTCGTGCATCTGCGCCTCGAGGTCCTCGACCTGCTGGCGGATGTAGGCGGCACTGCGCTCGGAGGTCAGCAGGTTGAAGCTGTAGGCCATGTGCAGCTTGTCGCCGCCGCGGGTGTAGTCGGCCATCGTCTTCAGCGAATCGTCGTCGCCGATCTCGCCGACGCTGGCGGCACCGTGCTCGTCGAGCAGCCGCCGCACACGCTGCAGGAACGCGAGGTTCTCCGGCTGCGTCTTGTCGTGCAGGTGGCGCTGCATGCCGTACGGGTTGCTCTCGCCGACGCTGCGCGTGTCGCGCGATTCGGCCGGCGGGTTGTCGCGCAGCAGCCGGTCGTGGAAGTGGAAGATGCAGGCGTCGAAGCGGAAGCCGTCGACGCCGCGCTCCAGCCAGAAGCGGATGTCGGCCAGCACCTGGTCCTGCACCTCGGGGCAGTGGAAGTTCAGGTCGGGCTGGCTCGCGAGGAAGTTGTGCAGGTAGTACTGGCGCCGGCGCGAATCCCACTGCCAGGCCGAACCGCCGAACACGCTGAGCCAGTTGTTCGGCGGCGTGCCGTCGGGCCGCGGGTCGGCCCACACATACCAGTCGGCCTTCGGGTTGCTGCGGCTCGCGCGGCTCTCGCGGAACCAGTCGTGCTGGTCGGAGGTGTGCGACAGCACCTGGTCGATCATCAGTTTCAGGCCGAGCTCGTGGGTGCGGGCGATCAGCCGGTCGAAATCGGCCAGCGTGCCGAACAGCGGATCGACGTCGCGGTAGTCGGCGATGTCGTAGCCGAAGTCCTTCATCGGCGAGCGGAAGAACGGCGAGACCCAGATCGCGTCGACGCCCAGGCTCGCGATGTACGGCAAGCGGTCGACGATGCCGGCGATGTCGCCGACGCCGTCACCGTTGTGGTCGGCGAAGCTGCGCGGGTAGACCTGGTAGATCACGGCGCCGCGCCACCAGGCGGCGGGGTCGGCGGCCGGGCGGTGGCTGGAAGACGAAGTTGCGGCGGGCGCGCGGCGCGGTGCGGTGGCGAGGTCGGTCATGCGGATCGATTCAGGACGGCCGCATCAGCGTTGTAGTTTGACTACAAATACGGGTACTTCTGCAGGTTGGGCGCTACTGTAGCGAGCGATCTGAATCGAGAAAGAGAGGGTTTACCCTTGTTTTGAACAGGCAAAACCCTCACTCAAACCGCAGCCGGCTGAACCGGATTTCGACTGTGCGCCGCCCGCTGATCAGCGATCCGGAACAACAGGTAGAGCATCACGAGGGTGCCGATCGCCAGGCCAAGGCCGGTTCCGCGCCGGCTCTTCGCCGCCTCGACCGACTCCGGCGACCAGACTTGCCAAGCTCGATTCCGGACAGTTGAAAGCGCCAGAACTGCACGAAGGCGTCGAGGTCGGGCGCGTCGAGGCCCATCAAACCGCGCAAGGGCCGCAGGTCGCGCGGCACGCGTTTGCCGAACAGATCGGCTTCGATCTTCGCCTTCGACTCCGAGGGCAAGGTGCCCCAGCTTGGCAGGCCCGTCAACAGCTTGCCCGCAACCTTGACCACTCCGTCTGCCGAGAGGATCAGTTGCTGACAGGGGCGGAACGTGCCTGCACGCCGGGCCGAATGCGGATGCCTGCAAGCGCCTTGCGGGTTTCAATGCATTCACTCAACGCATCGCAGAACGGGCCGTCCAAGGTCCCGTTGGAACGCTGATCGATGCGGGCCGGACGAGGCAGTGCACCCGCTTGTCCGACCACCCGAAGCGGCCCTCCGCCGATGCCGGATCCTTCCGTCAACGCCAGCCCTTTCAGCAGGGAGGTGAGCGCCCGGGGAGACGCCACGTGGACCTCCAGCGTCGTCAGCGTGCGGTTGCCTCGCAGACCCTTGCCGAGAGTCAACGCCCTGTCTGCGCCCATGTCCAGGATCTGGAGTACGAGCGACGTCGATGTCGCGTGCGCAGCAATGCCGGGCCCCGGCTGATCCAACCATCTTCCGCTGTGCGCTTCGATGCGCAAGGTTTGCAGGTGCTGCATATCTGGAAGCCCGGCTGCCACGGCGCACAGCGCACAGCGCACCATCCGACATCACACAATTGCGAAAGGCCAGGCTCGCGACCCCATCTGCGCTGCTTTCGACGGCACGTGCGCGGCGGGACCGAGGTGTTCGATCTCCTGGCGGACCTTGCGTGGGACCTTCGACATGTCCAGACTCTTCAGCCAGTCCGACAAGGTCTCGGCTTGCGGCGCATGACTGCCGCGCACGATCTGCGATCTCGGCCCCACTCGATTCATCGACCCCTCCCGCCTCGTTGACGACGACGGTGAGCGGCGCCGGCCGATCGATGGTTCCAATGCGTCGCGAACCTGTGCCTGGCGGCTACGTGTCCCGAACGATCAGCTCCAGCGGCAGCAGCACCGAGTCGTCGCCGTCCAGTACGATGCGCACCGCGGTCTCGCCCTTCGCGATCGCGTTCTGGCGGATCGTCGTCAGCCCGGCCGCACGCGCGGCCGCGATGTCGTCGAAGCCGACCGCGGCCACCAGTGTGGTACCCGGCCAGTCGACCACCACGCTGCGCGCCGCGAGCGCCATGCGGTCGCTCATCGCGACCAATGCAATGCGGCGGAACGGCGCGAGCCGCTCGCGCATCGCCTGCGCCGCCTGGGCCGCCGCGGCCTCGGGCTCGCTGTCGTCGACCGGCGCCCAGACCACGCGCCGCTCGTCGAAGCCGTGCGCGCGCACCGCCTGCGCATAGCCACTCAAGCGTTCCGACGTGACGAACGGGCTGCGGTCCGGGTTCGCACCCAACGCCCGCGAGCGCTCGTCGTCCTCGAGCGGAAACGCGATCACCAGCACCGCATCGGGCCGCGCCGCCAACGCATGGCCCATCGCCAGCGCCGCACCCTGGCGGTCGTCGAGGCAGACCGACGGCGTGCCCGGCACCTGCGTGTCGACCAGCACGATCGGCTTGTGCGCCGCCTGCACCTGCGGCACCACCTCGGGGCCGATCTCGGCATGCACGATCAGCGCGTCGGCGGTGGTCTGGAACGCCGCCTGCAGCAGCAGCTGGCGGCCGAGCTTCGGGATCAGCTGCAGGCTCAGCCCGCGCAGGTCGAGCTGGCGAGTGACGCCGCGCAGGAAATCGAGGCTCAGCTCGTCGCCGAAGGCATAGCGCAGGTCGTGGTGGAACACCACCGCGACCTCGCGCAGCTCGCGCCGCCGCAGCGCGCGGGCCATCATGTCGGGCCCGTAGTAGCCGAGCTCGCGCGAGCGGGCGAGGATGGAGTCGCGCAGGTCCTTCGACAACTGCGCCGGCCGGTTGAACGCGTTCGACACCGTGGTGCGGCTCACGCCCAGGCTCGCGGCCACATCGGCCAGCGTGAGTCGCGAACGTTCGGGCACAGGTTTCGGCATCGGGTCGTGGGGAACAGGGCGCGTTGACTATAGCGTCGCACCCGGCAGAATCCGGCCCGCCATGACGACCCACCCGCCCATCGACATCGAACACCTGCGACGCCAGCATCAGCTCGACTGGGTCGCTTCCGGCCGCGACCTCGTGGTCGGCGATGCCGCCACGTGCCCGCTGCCTCCCGACGAGCTGATGCGCCTCGACGCCCGCCACCCCGCGGTGCGCGAGGTGCACGACAGCGGCCTGACCGCCGAGGTGTTCCGCGTGCAGGCCGGCGGCCGCGACTGGGCCGTCAAGCGCGCCCGCGCCGCCTGCAAGGTGCAGGGCGTCGACGGCCAGACCTCGTTCCTCAACGAGGTGCAGCGCCGCGCCGAGATGGCCGCGCTGCCCTCATTGCAGCGCGCCGGCCTGAGCCCGACCGTCTACGCGTCGCTGAAGCAGGGCCTGATCGTGTCGCCGTGGATCGCCGGCGCACCGGTGAGCGACTGGGACGAGACCAGCCTGCGCCAGCTGTTCGACACCGGCCTGGCGCTGCTGCGCGCCGGCTTCTTCGAATGGGATTTCTGCCCGGGCAACGTGCTGCGGGACGCGCGGCAGGTCTGGCTGTTCGACTACGGCTACCTGTATCGCTTCGACCCGCGGCGGCACTTCAACAGCGCCGGCACCGGGCTGAGCGCGCCGCAGCACCACCTGGCCGAGCGCATCGAATCGCGCCATGTGTTCGGCGGGCTGCTGCGGCTGGAACTCGAGCACGGGGCCGACGCCGCGCTGCGCGCGTTCCGCCTCGAAAAGTCGATCGCGCTGGAGGCGTACCAGCGCCTGCGCAGCCTGCTGGCCGCCGACGGCGCGACGGCGACGGTGCTGCAGTGGCTGGACGGGATCTGCGCCGGCTGGCGCGCCGCGCTCGCCGGCAGCTTGTCCGACCTGTACCTGCGCGAAGCCTGGCGCTCGCATGCGACCGACCTGGCCGACGACCTGGCGGGCCAGACCTGCACGCCGACGACGCTGGCACGCGCCGACTGGCTGCTGGACGCGCTGCGGCTGCACCACGCGGCGCTGGCGGCACAACGCGTGTGGCCGGCCGCGGAAGCCGCCCTCGACCGGCCCGGCCTGATCGCGCTCTACGAGCAGCGCCGGCGGCAGGCGGTGGCGTACCAGCTGCCCCGCACCACCCACGCCTGATTCCCGGCAGCCGTGCCCCGCCGTCTACTCCAGATGGCAGGGACATGCATCGGCCGCGCGAATGGCCCGATCTGGAAAAGGCCTCCTGACAACTGCCGACAGTCGGATGGCGTCGGTCCTACGATGCCCGACCTTTCCGGACAAATTCCGGATCAGTTCAGCCAGATCTCCAAGGACAGCCCCATGCTTTTCGACCCGACCACCCTCCGTTCGCTGACGCTGCGCAACCGCGTCGTGATGTCGCCGATGACCCGCAACCGCGCGATCGAGGCCAACACGCCGAACGCGCTGATGGCCGACTACTACGCGCAGCGCGCCGGCGCCGGGCTGATCATCACCGAAGGCACCTCGCCGTCGCCGAACGGCCTGGGCTACGTCCGCACGCCGGGCCTCTACAACGCCGCCCACGCCGCCGGCTGGAAGCTGGTGACCGATGCGGTGCATGCCAAGGGCGGCAAGATCGTGATCCAGCTGATGCACACCGGCCGGGTCGGCAACCTCATCAACATGCCGGCCGGCGCTGAAGTGATCAGCCCGACCGCCACCGTGCTACCCGGCGAGATCCACACCGATGCGAAGGGCATGCAGCCGCACAGCGCGCCGCGCGCGATGACGCAGGCCGACATCGACCACGCGGTCGCAGAGTTCGCGGCCTCGGCCCAGCTCGCGATCGAGGCCGGCTTCGACGGCGTCGAGCTGCACGGCGCGAACGGCTACCTGATCGAGCAGTTCCTGAACGGCAACGTCAACCAGCGCACCGACGGCTACGGCGGCAGCGCGGCCGGCCGCAACCGCTTCGCGCTCGAGGTGGTGCGCGCGGTGGCGAACCGCATCGGTGCCGGCAAGGTCGGCATCCGGGTGTCGCCGCACGGCGTGTTCAACGCGACCGGCCCGTTCGACGGCGTCGACGAACAGTACATCGCGCTGGTGAAGGAGCTGTCGGCGATCGGCCTGCTGTACGTGCACGAGCTCGACCATTCGGCGATGGGCGCGCCGCCGGTGCCGGCCGCCACCAAGGCCGCGCTGCGCGAGGCCTTCAAGGGCCCGTTCATCCTGGCCGGCGGCTTCGACCGCACGACCGGCGAGAAGGCCCTGCAGGCCGGACAGGCCGACCTGATCGCCTACGGCAGGCCGTTCATCTCGAACCCGGACCTGGTCGAGCGCATGAAGAAGGACGTGGCGCTGACCGCGCCGGACTTCTCGACCTTCTACACGCCGGGATCCAAGGGCTACACCGACTACCCGGCGCAGCTGAGCTGACAACCGCCGGCCCGGCGCTTCAGAGCTTCGGGCCGCGCGGCAGGCCGGCCGCGTCGTAGACCTGCCGGTGCGAGAACCAGGACCACGCCCAGGCCAGCAGCGGCAGCAGGAGGGCGGCCAGGGTCCAGGGCCAGTGCTCGACCAGCGCATCGGTCGTGGTCGCGATGAGGCCGGGGCCTTCCGGCGGCAGCGGGGGCGGATCGCGCATCAGCGGTTCGTCGCGGGTGTCGGCGACCGCCGGCACCGCAGGCGCGACGGCCGGGGGCATCGCCACCGGGCTGGCCGCGGGCTCCGGCGGCTTCACCGGCACGGGCTTCACGGCGACCGGCTTCACCGGCTCCGGCGGCTTCGCCGGCTCGGCCCTGGACGGCGACGGGGTCGACGCAGCCGGCGCGGAAGCCCGCACTGCCACCCGCGGTGCGGCGCTCACCGCACTGGCTGCCGTGGCCGCGCTGGCGGCGCCCGCCACCGGCGGCGTCACCCCGCGCCGGTAATGCAGGATCTTGAAGGCCCCGCCGTCGCAGGTGCCGACCACCTTGGCGCCCGGCGGCAGCGGCGTCGAGGCCGGCACTGTTTCCAGCGTGCCGAGCGCGTCGGCCGGAATGCGCGTGGCGACCGTGTCCTTGAACTGGTCGCAGGCCGGCGACTGGGCCAGCGCCGCCGTCGCCCCGCCGAGGCCGGCGGCGCACAGCCAGGGCGCCAGCAGGCGCCGCGCAACGAGACGGCATCGGCCGCCGGTGGAGGATGAAGACGTCAATTCGTGTGCCAAGCTCATGAGTGGTTGTACTGCTCTGCCCAGTGAGCGCATGGCGACGCAGGGTACGCCATGTTCGGTGCGTAGTGTGCCCGGGCTGTGCAGGCATCATCACAACATGTCACGAATCGCGATTGTCAGCGCCATGGCGCAGGAGCTGCACGGCTTGCAGCATCGCTTGTCCGACGCCCATTGCCAGCGGCGCGCCGGCCGCGAGTTCTGGCTCGGCCGGCTCGGCGCGCACGACGTGGTGCTGGTGCTGTCGGGCATCGGCAAAGTGGCGGCAGCCACCACCGCGACGCTGCTGCTGGCCGGCGGCTTCGAGGTCGACCGCATCGTCTTCACCGGCGTGGCCGGCGGGCTCGGGCCGGCGCGCGTCGGCGACATCGTCGTCGCCGACGGGCTGGTGCAGCACGACATGGATGCCTCGCCGCTGTTCCCGCGCTACGAGGTGCCGCTGTACGGCCAGGCCCGCTTCGACGCCGATGCCGGGTTGTCGGCCGCGCTGAGGGCGGCCGCGGCGTCGGCGCTGGCCGGGCTGCACCTCGATCACCTCGCGGCATTCGGCGTCGTCGATCCGCAACTGCGCACCGGCCTGGTCCTCAGCGGCGACCGCTTCGTCGCCAGCGCGTCCGAGGCGGCGGCACTCCAGCAGGCCTTCCCGGCCGCGCTCGCGGTCGAGATGGAAGGCGCCGCGGTGGCCCAGGCCTGCCGCGACTTCGGCGTGCCGTTCGCGGTGCTGCGCTGCATCTCGGACCGCGCCGACGACAGCGCGCACGTCGACTTCCAGCGCTTCATCGACGACGTCGCGAGCCGCTGCACCGTCGCGATCCTGTCCGCGCTGACGGAAAACTGATCCAGTCATCTAGACGTCACGACGACGTCACGGGCGATTCCTACAGTGGGCTGCGTTGTCCACCCCGGAGTTCCCATGCACGCTCGCCGCTTCGCCCACCCGCTGGCCGCGCTGGCCCTGCTCGCCGCAGGCCTGGCCCATGCCGACACCACGCTGACCGTCTACACCGCGCTCGAGGCCGACCAGATCAAGGCCTACCAGGCGCAGTTCGAAGCCGAGACCCCCGGCGTCAAGATCAAGTGGGTGCGCGACTCCACCGGCATCATCACCGCCCGGCTGCTGGCCGAGAAGGCCGCGCCGCAGGCCGATGTGGTGATGGGCGTCGCCGCCAGCTCGCTGCTGGTGCTGGAGAAGGAAGGCATGCTGCAGCCCTATGCGCCGAAGGGCGTCGACAAGCTGAGCAAGGTGTACGTCGACGATGCCAAGGTGCCGAGCTGGGTCGGCATGGACGTGTGGGGCGCCGCGATCTGCTTCAACACCGTCGAGGCCGCGAAGATCGGACTGAAGAAGCCCGAGACCTGGAAGGACCTGCTGAAGCCGGAGTACCGCGGCAAGGTCGTGATGCCCAATCCGGCCTCCAGCGGCACCGGCTATTTCGACGTGACGGCCTGGCTGAAGATGTACGGCGAGAAGGACGGCTGGGCCTACATGGACCGGCTGCACGACAACATCGCGCAGTACACCCACTCCGGCTCCAAACCGTGCAAGCAGGCCGCGGCCGGCGAGTTCCCGATCGGCATCGCGTTCGAATACCGCGCCGCGAAGCTGAAGGAAGAAGGCGCGCCGATCGACCTGGTGTTCCCGAAGGACGGCCTGGGCTGGGACGTCGAGGCCACCGCGCTGATGCTGGGCACGAAGAACCTCGAGGCCGCGCGCCGGCTGGCCGACTGGTCGGCGTCGAAGGGCGCCAACGAGCTGTACGAGAAGAACTTCGCGATCGTCGCCTACCCCGGCGTCGCGAAGCCGAACCCGCTGATCCCGGCCAACTACGAGCAGCTGCTGATCCAGCAGGACCTGAAGTGGTCGGCCGCGAACCGCGAGCGCATCCTCGCCGAATGGACGCGCCGCTACGACGGCAAGTCCGAACCGAAGAAGTGAGCCGGGCCCGGTCGTGCTGACCCCCGCCGCGATCGAATCGCTGTTCGCCCGCGAAGGCTCGTCGCTGTATGGCGGCGAGGCCATCAGCCAGGCCGAGCATGCGCTGCAGTGCGCCTGGGCCGCCGAGCAGCAGGGCGACGACGATGCGCTCGTCGTCGCCTGCCTGCTGCACGACCTCGGCCACCTGCTGAGTGCGCAGCGCGACGACGCGCTGGCGCGCGGCATCGACGACCTGCACCAGCACCGCGTGCTGCCGTTCCTGCGGCCGTGGCTGCCGGCCGACGTGGTCGAGCCGATCGGGCTGCATGTGGAGGCCAAGCGCTACCTGTGCGCGGTGGACCCGGACTACGAGGATGCGCTGTCCGACGCGTCGCGCCACAGCCTGGCGCTGCAGGGCGGCACGATGAACCCGCGGCAGGTCGCCGCCTTCGAAAGCCACCGCCAGGCGGAACGCGCGATCCGGCTGCGCCGCCATGACGACGCCGCCAAGGTGGTCGGGCTGGCGACGCCGCCGATCTCGCATTTCCTGCCGCGCGTCGCGGCACTGCTGCGGGTTCGCGCATGAAGCCGCAGGCCTTCCACGTCGGGCCGGCGCTGGTCGATGCGCCGGCCGCGGCGCCCGCCGAGGCCGGCTGGCTGCGCGTGGACGGCATCGGCAAGCGCTTCGGCTCCTTCACCGTGCTGCGGCAGATCGACCTCGCGGTGCGCCGCGGCGAGTTCGTCTGCCTGCTCGGCCCGTCGGGCTGCGGCAAGACGACGCTGCTGCGCATCCTGGCCGGCCTCGAAGCGCAGGACGCCGGCACGCTGTGGCTCGACGGACGCGACATCGGCCGCTTGCCGCCGGCCGCGCGCCACTACGGCATCGTGTTCCAGTCGTACGCGCTGTTCCCGAACCTCGACGTCGCGGCCAACATCGGCTATGGCCTCCGCACCGACCGCGCGGCCCGCGCGCGCCGCGTGCAGGAGCTGCTCGACCTGGTCGGGCTGGCCGGCGTCGCGGCGCGCTACCCGGCGCAGTTGTCGGGCGGGCAGCAGCAGCGCGTCGCGCTGGCCCGCGCGCTCGCCACCTCGCCCAGCCTGCTGCTGCTCGACGAACCGCTGTCGGCGCTCGACGCCCAGGTGCGCGAGCACCTGCGCCGCGAACTGCGCAGCCTGCAGCGCAAGCTCGGCATCACCACCGTGATGGTCACGCACGACCAGGAAGAAGCGCTGACGCTCGCCGACACCATCGCGGTGATGCACCAGGGCCGCATCGAGCAGGTCGGCACGCCCGAGCAGGTCTACCGCCAGCCGGCCAGCCGCTTCGTCGCCGATTTCGTCGGCCGCGCCAACTGGCTGCCGGTGCAGCGCGATGCGCAGGGCCTGTTCCAGCTCGGCGGCGTGCGCATCGCCTGCGACGACACGATCGCACCAGGCCTGTCCGCCGCGACGCTGTTCTGCCGGCCGGAAGACGTGCGCGTGCAGCCGCACTGGGTGCCCGGTGCGAACACGCTGATGGCCAGCGTCGACCGGGTCGACTTCATGGGCGGGCTGCGGCGCGCCAGCCTGTCGCTGTGCGCCGCACGCGAGATCGAGATCTTGGCCGACGTCGGTCCGAACGATGCCGGCTTCGACGCGCTGGTGCCCGGCCAGCGCGTGCCGGTGACCTTGCGGGCCGAGCGGCTGCGCCTGTTCGAGAGTTCGTTCGAGCGTTCATCCGAGACCCCGGCACCGTGATCGCCCTGCCCTGGACCGGGCCGCGCCTGCAGCGCAGCGCCGACGAGCATGCCGCCGCCGCGCTGGTGTGGCTGCTGGCCGGCGTGCTGCTGCTGTTCCTGGCCGCACCGCTGGCCGCGATCCTCGTGAAGGCGGTGCAGGCGCCGGACGGCAGCTTCACCGGCCTGGCGCCTTTGCGCGCACTGCTCGGCGAGGCGCGGCTGCGCAGCGCGTTGACGAACAGCGTGCTGATCGCGCTCGCCACCACCGCGATCGTGCTGCCGCTCGCGCTGGCCTTCGCGTTCGCGCTGACGCGCTCGCGGCTGTGGGGCCGGCCGGCGTGGCGGCTGGTCGCGCTGAGCCCGCTGCTCGCGCCGTCGCTGATGCCGGCGATCTCGCTGGTCTACCTGTTCGGCAACCAGGGGCTGCTGAAGTCGTGGCTGTTCGGCGCGTCGATCTACGGCCCGGTCGGCATCGTGATGGGCGAGGTCTTCTACACCTTCCCGCATGCGCTGCTGGTGCTGGCGACCGCGCTCGCGGTGGCCGACGCGCGGCTGTACGAAGCGGCCGAATCGCTGGGCGCCACCAGGCTGCGGCGCTTTCTGACGATCACGCTGCCGAACGCGCGCTACGGCCTGGCGTCGGCCGGCATGGTGGTGTTCACGCTGGTGGTCACCGATTTCGGCGTGCCGAAGGTGATCGGCGGCCAGACCCAGGTGCTCGCGCTCGAAGCCTACAAGCAGGTGATCGGCCAGCAGGACTTCAACAAGGGCGCGGTGATCGGGCTGGTCCTGCTGCTGCCGGCGCTGCTGAGCTTCGCGGTCGAGCGACGGCTCGCGCGCCGCCACGGCGCGTCGATGAGCGGCCGCTCGGTCGCCTACCGGCCGGGCCGCAACCGCCTGCGCGACGGTGCGCTCGGCGCGGTGTGCGCGGCGGTGTCGCTGTTCCTGCTGGCGCTGTTGGGCACCGCGATCGCCGCGTCGCTGATCCAGCTGTGGCCGTACAAGCTCGCGCCGACGCTCGCCCACTTCGACTTCGACCATGTCGATGGCGGCGGCTGGGACGCGTTCCGCAACAGCCTCGCGGTGGCCACGCTGACCGCGCTCGCTGGCACGCTGCTGGTCTTCACGACCGCCTACCTGACGCTGAAGACGCCGGCGCCGCGCGCACCCGCCGCGCTGATCCGCGCGCTGGTGCTGCTGCCGATGGCGGTTCCGGGCCTGGTGCTGGGCCTCGGCTACATCTTCTTCTTCAACCCGCCGGGCAACCCGCTGCACCCGCTGTACGGCAGCCTCGCGATCCTGGTCGCGGCCGGTGTCATGCACTTCTACACGACGGCTCACCTGACGATGGTGACCGCGCTGCGCCAGATCGATGGCGAGATCGAGGCGGTCGCGCGCAGCCTGAAGCGGCCGTGGTGGACCGCCTGCCTGCGCGTGACGCTGCCGATCAGCCTGCCGGCGCTGCTCGACGTCGCGCGCTACCTGTTCGTCTCCAGCATGACGACGGTCAGCGCGGTGGTGTTCCTGTACACGCCCGACACCACGCTGGCGTCGATCGCGGTGCTGGGCATGGACGATGCCGGCGACACCGCGGCCGCCGCCGCGATGGCGACGCTGATCGTCGCCAGCTCGCTCGCCGCGACGCTGCTCGTCAACGCACTGGCCGCCTGGTTCGGGCGGCGCTCGCAGGCCTGGCGCGCCTGATGCACTTCCAACCCTGATGTCCGATGATGCGTGAACCCTTGCTGCTGACCCCCGGCCCGCTGACCACCAGCCTGGCCACCAAGATGGCGATGTTGACCGACTGGGGCTCGTGGGACGCCCGCTTCAACGCGCTGACGGCCGATGTGTGCCGCCGGCTGCTCGCGTTGATTGACAGTGGCGACGGGGGCGACGATTTCGTCTGCGTGCCGCTGCAGGGCTCCGGCACCTTTGCCGTCGAGGCCGCAATCGGCACGCTGCTGCCGCGCGACGGCAGGCTGCTGGTGCTGGCGAACGGGGCCTACGGGCAGCGCATGGCCCGGCTGACCGCGGTGATGGGCCGCGC
Source organism: Rhizobacter sp. SG703 (assembly GCF_012275445.1). Lineage (GTDB taxonomy): Bacteria > Pseudomonadota > Gammaproteobacteria > Burkholderiales > Burkholderiaceae_C > Rhizobacter. The sequence goes on from NZ_JAAZQK010000018.1 coordinate 14,028, forward strand.
GGTGCAGGTGCTGGACTTCGGCGAGACGGCCGCGATCGACCCGGCCCGCGTGGCCGACGCGCTCGCCGCCGATGCGGCGATCACCCACGTCGGCGTGATCCAGTGCGAGACCAGCACCGGCATCCTGAACCCGCTGCCGGCGGTCGCCGACGTGGTCGAGCGGGCCGGCCGGCGCCTGGTGATCGACGCGATGAGCGGCTTCGGCGCGCTGCCGCTGTCGGCCCGCACGCTGCGCTTCGATGCGGTGATCGCCAGCAGCAACAAGTGCCTGGAGGGCGTGCCCGGCATGGCCTACGTGCTCGCCCGCGAGAGCGCGCTGGCCCAGGCCGAGGGGCGTGCGCATTCGCTGTCGCTCGACCTGCACGACCAGTGGCGCTACCTGCAGAAGACCGGTCAGTGGCGCTACACGCCGCCGACGCATGTGCTGGCCGCGCTGGCCGCGGCGCTCGACCAGTTCGATGCCGAGGGCGGCCAGCCGGCGCGCCTGGCCCGCTACCGCGACAACTGCGACGCGCTGCTGGCCGGGCTGGCACGGCTTGGGCTGCGCAGCTTCCTGCCGGCCGCGATCCAGGCGCCGATCATCGTCACGATGCACGCGCCGCCCGGGCCGCACTGGACCTTCGCCGACTTCTACCAGCGCGTGAAAGCGCGCGGCGTCGTGCTGTACCCCGGCAAGCTGACGGCGGTCGAGACCTTCCGCGTCGGCTGCATCGGCGCCATCGGCCGCGCCGAGATCGGGCAGGCGGTCGACGCGATCGGCCATGCGCTCGACGAGATGGGCCTGCAACTTCCGACCGACTGACCATGCACCGCCCTGACCCACACCACTGCGCCCCGTACCGCCACACCCGCCACTACCAGGGCCCGCTGCAGGCCGTCGTCTTCGACTGGGCCGGCACGCTGGTCGACCACGGCTCGTTCGCGCCGACCCAGGTGCTGATCGACGCCTTCGCCGGCTTCGGCATAGCGATCACGCTGGCCGAGGCCCGCGTGCCGATGGGCCTCGCGAAGTGGGACCACATCCAGGCGCTCGGCCGGCAGCCCGGCGTCGCGGCCCGCTGGCAGGCGCGCTTCGACCGCCCGATGGGCCGCGACGACGTCGATGCGCTGTACGCCGCGTTCATGCCGCTGCAGGTGGAGCGCGTCGCGCAGTATTCGACGCTGATCCCCGGCGCGCGGGAAGTGGTCGACGGCCTGCGCGCCCGCGGCCTGAAGCTCGGCTCGTGCTCCGGCTACCCGCGCGTCGTGATGGACCGGCTGCTGCCGCATGCCGCCGCGCAGGGGCTGCGGCTGGACCATGCGGTCGCGACCGACGACCTGAAGCCGGGCGGCCGGCCCGGGCCGTGGATGGCACTGGCCAACGTGATCGAGCTCGGCGTCGGCGAACTGGCCGCCTGCGTGAAGGTCGACGACACCGTCCCCGGCATCGAGGAAGGCCTCGCGGCCGGCATGTGGACGGTCGGGCTCGCGCTGTCGGGCAACGAGACCGGGCTGACGCTGCCGGAACTGCAGGCGCTGGCGCCCGATGCGGTGCAGGCGCACCGGCGCCGGGCGGCGATGACGCTGGCGCGGGCCGGCGCGCATGTCGTGATCGACAGCGTGGCCGAACTGCCGGCGGTGCTCGACCAGATCGAGGCGCGGCTCGCGCGCGGCGAGCGGCCGTGAGCGCGGGGCGTCTGGCGATCGTCGGCGCGGGCGTCGTCGGGCTGGCGCACGCCTGGGCCGCCGTGCGGCGCGGCTGGCAGGTGACGGTGTTCGAACGCGATGCGCGGGCCGTCGGTGCGTCGGTGCGCAACTTCGGGCTCGGGCTGCTCGTCGGACAGCCGCCCGGCGAGATGTTCGACCTGGCGCGGCGCAGCCGGGCGCTGTGGCTGGAATTGCTGCCGGCGATCGGCGCCTGGCACCAGGCCGAGGGCAGCCTGACCGTCGCCCGCAACGCGGAGGAATGGGCGCTGCTGCAGGCCTTCCACGCCGTGCACGGCAGCGAGCATGCGACGCAATTGCGGACGGCGGCGCAACTCGCGGACGCGCAGCTGAACGGCATCGGCGGGCTGTGGAGCCCGGGCGAGATCGCGTTCGAGGCGCGCGACGCGATCCCGGCGCTGGCGCACTGGCTGGCAGTACAACACCGTGTCGAGTTCCGCTACGGAACGCAGGTCCACGCGATCGCATTGCCGCACCTCGACACCAGCCACGGCCGCTTCGCGGCCGACCGTGCCATCGTCTGCAGCGGGTCGGATTTCCAGACGCTGTTCCCCGCCGCCTTCGCGCCGCTCGGCCTGCAACGCTGCGCGCTGCAGATGCTGCGGCTCGCGAACCCGGGGCCGCGCTACGGGCCGACGCTGCTGACCGGGCTGTCATGCCTGCACTACCCGTCGTTCGCCAGCCTCGACGGCCTGGATGCGTTGCGGCTCAAGGTGCAGCAAGACACGCCGGCGCTGATCGAGCATGGCATCCACCTGATCGTCCAGCAGCTGGGCGAGCGCGGCGAGCTGGTGGTCGGCGATTCGCACCGATACGGCGGCAGCGTCGACCCGTTCCACGACGAGCGTGTCGACGCGCTGTTGCTGGCGCTCGCGAGCGACCTGCTCGGCCACCCGCTGCGCGTGCTGCAACGCTGGCAGGGCGTGTACGCGAGCGGCCCACGGCCGTTCGAGTGGCTGCAGCCGGCGCCGGGCGTGCAGGCGGTCGCGATCACCGCGGGCGTCGGCATGAGCATCGCGCCGGCGCTGGCGGAACAGGTGATCGGGTCATGAGCGCCGCGCTGCCGCTGTCGCGCCATCAGGGCGTGTCGATCTGGCTGCAGATCGAGAAGGCACTGGCCGACGACATTCTCGGCGGACGGGTGACCGGCCGGCTCGCCAACGAATTGGAATTGGCCGGCCGCTTCGGCGTCAACCGCCACACGGTGCGCCAAGCGGTGAAGGCGCTGGCCGAGCGTGGACTGGTCGAGGTGCTGCACGGCCGCGGCACCTTCGTGCGCGAGGAGGCGATCGACTACGCGCTCGGCCGGCGCAGCCGCTTCGCCCACAGCCTCGCGAAGGCGCGCCGGGTCGGCAGCAGCCGGCTGACGCATGACGCCGAGCGCGTGCCCGACGCCGAGGTGCTGGCGCTGCTGGAGCTGCCGGCCGGCAGCCGCGTGGTGCAGGTCGATTCGCTCGACGTCGTCGACGACAATGTGGTCGGCGTCTGCACGCAGTACTTCCCGCTGCCGCGCTTCGCCGGCATCGCGCAGGTCTACCGCGAGCTCGGCAAGACCCACTTGGCGCTTGCGCAGCTGGGGGTCGACAGCTTCGAGCGGCGCCTCGGCCGGGTCACCGCGAAGCTGCCGGAGCGGGCGGTCGCGCGCCAGTTGAAACAGGCGCCGGCGACGCCGATCCTGTATGTCGAGAGCGTCTACGTCGACGCGGCGGGCCGGCCGATCGAGTACGGCATCTCGCGGTTCAACAGCGCGCTGGTGCAGGTCGTCGCCGAGCCCTGAGGCCGTCGCAGCCATCGGCGTGACGTATGGCACAACCGGTTGCATCCCGCCACCGGACTGTGCGCGGTGGTAGGCTCAAATGCGTTTCCAATCGCGTTTCCCCATCCGCCCCACGCGCCTCCCCGATGCCCGAAGAGAACCGAGTCCCGACCGCGAAGCCTGCGAGCGTCGTGTTCGCCCGCATCCGGGAGTTCGGCAGCGCGCCGGTGGCCGAGCAGGCGACGCTGAAGGCCCGGCTGGAAGCGCGGGCCGCCGCGGCGCTGGACGCGGTTCCAGCCAGCGAGCGCATCGTGCTGGACGCCCGCGACGGCATCGCGATCGTGATCACCGCCGATCCGCTGGTGGCCTTCGATGTCGCGCAGCGCCTCGCGCGCAAGAGCCGCAGCCGGCGCTGCGTGGTCGGGCTGAACCACGGCGCCGTCAAGCTGGTGAGCGACGCTCAGGGCGGGCCGGCGCTGATGGGCGACGGCCTGAGCACCGCGGCGGCCATCGCCACCTTCGCGAAGCCCGGCCGCATGCTGGCCACCCGCAGCTTCCGCGATGCGCTCGACGTCAACTCGCCGGGCGCCGCGCGCCGGCTCGAGCTGGCCGGCACCTCGATCGACGACCAGGTGCGCACGCACGAGCTGTTCGCGATCAACCCGCAGGCGAGCCTGCAGTACCAGCGCCGCCTGCTGCTGGGCGGCATCATCGGCAGCGCGCTGCTGATCGGCGGCGGCATCGCGGTGCGCTACGGGCTGGACGAATGGCGCGAAGCCACCCAGGGTGCGACGATCGTGTTCGACGTGAAGCCGCCGGCCGAGGTGTCGGTCGACGGCGAGCACAAGGGCCGCACGCCGCCGCTGGCGCAGATCGAGCTCGCGAGCGGCCCGCACACGCTGGAGCTGACCGCGGTCGGCTTCCCGCCGTACAGTACCGAGGTTCAGGTAGCGCCGGGCGAACGCATCACGATCCAGCACCGCTTCGTCGCCGCCGCAAAACCGGCCAAGCCCGGCAAGCAGGGCAAGTCGGGGTTCTGGCAGGACTTGCGCCGCCGGCTCGGAAATTGAGCCATGAATTCTCCGGACACCATCATCCACACCCACGTCGACCCGCGCATCCCGACGCAGCTGGGCCGCTACCGCATCCAGTCGGAGCTCGGCCGCGGCGCGATGGGCGTGGTGTACCGAGCCCACGATGAGCAGCTGGGCCGCCCGGTCGCGCTGAAGACGCTGTACATGGGCGAGGACGCCGCGGCCGAGCATGCGGTGCGCTTCCAGCAGGAAGCCCGTGCCGCCGGCGGACTGAACCACCCGAACCTGGTGACGGTGTACGACGTCGGCCGCGACGGCGACTGGGCCTACCTGGCGATGGAGCTGCTCGAAGGCGTCGAGCTGCGCGACCGGCTCGCCAGCAGCCGGGTGTCGCTCGCGATGGCGGTCGACATCGTGCGCCAGGTGGCGCTGGGCGCCGGCGTCGCGCATGCGAAGGGCGTGGTGCACCGCGACATCAAGCCGGCCAACATCATGCTGGTGCACGGGCGGCACGCGAAGCTGATGGATTTCGGCATCGCGCGCATCCCCACGTCGGACGTGATCACGCAGACCGGCACCATCCTCGGCTCGCCGAAGTACATGTCGCCCGAGCAGATCGCCGGCAACGACATCGACCACCGGGCCGACATCTTCTCGCTCGGCGTCGTGCTGCACGAGATGCTGACCGGCACGACGCCGTTCAACGGCGCCGACGTGAACCAGCTGATGTATGCGATCGGCCATGCCGAGCCGGCGATCCCGAGCCGGCTGAACCCGGACGTGCCGGTGGTGCTCGACCTGATCGTCGCGAAGACGCTGGCCAAGCAGCCGGCCGACCGCTACCAGACCGCCGAGGCGCTGGCCGCCGACCTGCTGGCCGCGCGCAGCGGGCTGGCCGGCGCGGCGGACGACGAGGCCGATGCCGACGCACCGCTGAGCGCGGGCGTGTCGATGACCTCGTTCACGCCGCTCGCGCAGAGCTTCGCGACGACGCAGTCGATGACCCGCGCGTCGTTCGCGCCCGACATGGCACTGCTGTCGGTGTCGCGGCGCTTCGATTCGAGCGCGGCGCTGCGACTGCTGATGGGCGACGACCCGCTCGCGCCACCGCCGCCGCCGCGCAAGCGCTGGCGCAGGGGACCGTGGCTGCTGGCGGCAACGCTGGCGGCCGCGCTGTTCACCAGCCTGGCCATCGTGTTCGGCTGAAGGATGGACGACCCCTCGGTTGATGGGTACATCAATCGATCCCCCGGGGGGATCCGGGCCGGCTTGGGGCGGCCCGGCGCTCGGCCCGGCGCAGCGTCGGCACACCATTTGCCAACCCTGCGCGCATGAATCATCGGATTCCCTTCCATGCGTTGGCGTTGGCAGCCCTCGCCTCCCCGGCGCTCGCGCAGCAGGTGCTGCCCACCGTCACCGTGACGGCCACCCGCACCGAGACGCCGCGCTTCGACATCCCCGCATCGATCGACGTGGTCGACGGCGACCGGCTGCGCGACAGCCGGCTGCAGGTCAACCTGTCTGACGGCCTCGCCGGCGTGCCCGGCCTGCAGGCGCGCGACCGCCAGAACTACGCACAGGACGTGCAGATCTCGGTGCGTGGCTTCGGTGCCCGGTCGACCTTCGGGATCCGCGGCGTGCGGCTGTATGTCGACGGCATCCCGGCGACGCTGCCCGACGGGCAGGGCCAGATCAGCAACGCCGACCTGAACTCGGTCGAGCGCATCGAGGTGCTGCGCGGGCCGTTCTCGGCGCTGTACGGCAACTCGTCGGGCGGCGTGCTGCAGGTCTTCACCGAAGAGGGCGAAGGCCGGCCGACGCTGAGCTTCGGCATGGCCGGCGGCAGCGACGGCGCGCTGCGCACCAGCAGCAAGCTGGCGGGTTCTGAAGGCCGCCTGAGCTACCTGTTGAGCGCGAGCCATTTCGAGACCGATGGCTACCGCGAGCACAGTGCCGCGCGGCGCGACATCGGCAACGCGAAGCTGGTGTGGCGGGCGGACGAGGACACGCGCTGGAGCGTGGTGCTGAACAGCGTCGCGCTGCCGTTCGCGCAGGATCCGCTCGGCTTGACGCGGGCCGCGTTCGATGCGAACCCGCGCAGCGCCGATGCGGCCACGACCGATTTCGACACGCGCAAGACGGTCTCGCAGACGCAGGCCGGCATCGTGCTCGACCGGCGGGTCTCGGCGGACCATGCGCTGCGCGTGATGGTCTACGGCGGGCATCGCCGCACCGAGCAGTTCCAGTCGATCCCGGTCGCGACGCAAGCCAATGCGCTGCACCCCGGCGGCGTGATCGACCTGCGGCGCGACTACAGCGGCACCGACTGGCGCTGGACCACGAAGACGCGCCTGGCAGACCAGCCGCTGACGCTGATCGGCGGCGTGGCCTACGACCGGCTGCGCGAACTGCGCCAGGGCTACCTCAATTTCACCGGCACCCCCGCCACGCCGCAGCGCGGCGAGCGCGGCAGCTTGCGGCGCGACGAGACCAACTTCGCGAGCAACCTCGATCCCTACGTGCAGGCCTCGTGGCAACCGGTCACCGACTGGACGGTGAATGCCGGGGTGCGGCACAGCCGCGTGCGTTTCGAATCGCACGACAACTACATCGTCGGCGCCAACCCCGACGACAGCGGCCGCGCCGACTACAGCGCGACGCTGCCGATGCTGGGCGTGCTGTGGGCGGCGAGCCCGTCGCTGCACCTGTACGCGACGCTCGGCAAGGGCTTCGAGACGCCGACGCTGAACGAGCTGGGCTACCGGCCGAACGGCGCGACGGGGTTGAACTTCGCGTTGCAGCCGGCAACGAGCCGCAGCCTGGAGCTGGGCGTGAAGAGTCGCGTCGACGGCCTCGGCGAATTCAATGCGGCGGTGTTCCAGACCCGCACGTCGGACGAGATCGTCACGCTGACCAACACCGGCGGCCGCTCGACCTTCCAGAACGCCGGCAGCACGCGGCGCACCGGGCTGGAGCTCAGCGCCGTCGCGGCGCTGCCCGAACCGTGGAAGGCACAGGCCGCGGCGACTTGGCTCGACGCGCGCTACCGCGATGCGTTCATGACCTGCACCGCGACGCCGTGTGCTGCGCCGAACGTCGAGATCCTGTCGGGCCGGCGCATCCCGGGCATCGCCCGCAGCAGCCTGCAGGCAAGCCTGGCGTGGGCGCCGCCGCAGGGCTGGCGCGCGAGCGTCGACGTGCGCGCGCTGAGCAAGGTGTTCGTCAACGACCTGAACTCGGATGCGGCGTCGGGCCAGGCGACGGTCGGCGCGAGCGTCGGGCATGTGATGCCGCTCGGCGACTGGCAATTCAGCAGCTTCGCACGCGTCGACAACGTCTTCGATCGCACCTATGCGGGGTCGGTGATCGTCAATGAGGGCAATGCGCGCTATTTCGAGCCGGCGCCGGGGCGCAACTGGATGGCGGGGTTCTCGGGGCGCTACCAGTTCTGACGGCCATCGCGGTTCGGAATCAATTGACCGGAGCCGGATTGCCGATCGTCAGGTACTGCACCGTACAGTTTGCGTTCGTGAGTACCGTGTCATCGAAGGCAACGGCAATTTCCTGTCCTGTCGCCTGCGCGGTCATCACGGTGATCAAGGCCTGCTTGTCGTTGGCGACGAACATGACCGTGCCCGACACCCACTTCGGGCACGTACCCGCCTGAGTGACACCCTTCAGCGTGAACCAGAACCGAGGCGGCGCCCACATCGGGTGCGCCATGGCGTCATGGGTTCGGATGAATTCGACCTGGCCTTTGACGATGCTTGTCGCCATGGCATTCGTGGCGCCGAACAGCAGCGCACACGACAGCAGGTTTCGCATTCCCAGTTTCTTCAGCATTGCATTTCTTCCTTGTTGATTCACTCTGAAGTCCTCCATCGCGACACGATCAACGCGATCGGTCGCCCACTCGCTCCCTGCGCCGTCCCTTGCGCCGTCGCCAGGCTCCAGCGCTCGCTCGGCTCGCCGGCATTGAGGTCTTCCAGGTACTTCAGCAGCGCCTCGTAGGTCGAGAACTCGACCTGCACACGCACCATCGCATCGGCGGCGTTGATGTCCACCGACACCGGCAGCACGCCGACCGTGCCGACCGCTTCGAGCGAGGCCAGCGCCGCGTCGAGCGGCATGCGCTGCAGCCGCAGTGCCGCATTCGCATCGGCGGCGTACGCCGGCGGCGGCTGGGCCGGCGGCTCGGCACGGCGCGAGGCCTGCTGCACGCGGGCATCGGCGCGCTCGTTCGACGCCCGGATCTGCGAGCGCAGGTCGGCTGCATCCACCCTCAGCACCCCGCCCCACGCCACCAGCGCGAGTGCGACGACCAGCAGCAGCACCGCCAGCCCCCAGTGCGCCGGTCCCGGCGGCCGGCGCCGGACGAAGTCGACCTCGATCCGCTTCATGCCCACGTCTCCATCACGGCGTCCGCCAAGCTTGCGCCCGACGACAAATCCACCCGCACGCCCTCGCCATCGGCGATGCCCAGGCTCAATACCGTGCGCTGCAGCCAGGCCACCGCACGCTCCGGCGATGGCAGCGGCGCGCAGGTGGCCGCGGCGCCGAACACCGCATCACGACCAGCCAGCACCACCAGGCTCTCCGGTTCCGCGACGACGATGCGCGACACCGCCGCCTGCTTGTCCAGCGCCCGCGCGACCACCGTCGTCCACCACGGCCGCATCGAGGTCGACCGCACACCGTGCACTGCCAGCACGCGCTCGATGGTGTCGCGCGTCGCAGTCTCGAGCGCGACGCCCAGCACCGTGTGACCTGGTGGCGCGGCATCCAGCCATACCTCGCACGGCCCGGCCAGGCCGGTCTCGTCTGGCGCCAGCGCCTCGGCCAGCCTCCGGGCTTCGGTCCAGCGACGCAAACCGGGCGCCGGCGGCACGATGAAGGGCCGCGCGAGGCTGCCGGCCAGCCACAGGGCCAGCGTCGGCTTGCGTACCGCCGCATCGGCCTTCAGCGCCACCGCGACGGCCTCCACACCGGCTTCGATCCCGTCGACCTGCTGCCATTGCCACGGCCGGTCCCCGAGCTGCCACGCCACACAGCGCCGGCCGAGATAAGCCTGCGCGCCTTCAGATCGCACCGACGACACGCCGCACCTCCTCGATCGTGGTCTCGCGGCGCTTCACGCGTCGCACCGATTGCTGGTCCAGCGTCAGCGTGCCGCCCGCATAGGCATGGCCCTTCAGCACCGACAGCGGCGAACCCTCGGTGACGTGGTCGCGGAACGCGTCGTCGATCACATGCACCTCCGAGATCACGAAGCGGCCGCGGTAGCCCGAACCGTGGCACGCGGCGCAGCCCACCGCCGCCGGCACCTCGGTGTCGGGCGCCACGCCGAGCCAGCGCGCCTCGCGCTCGGTGGCCGGGCGCGAGGCCCCGCAGTCGGCGCACAGCTTGCGCATCAGCCGCTGCACCACCACGCCGTTCAGCGACGACATGAAGCCGAACATGTCGAGCCCGAAGTGGCGGAAGCGGCCGATGATGTCGGTCAGGCTGTTCGCATGCACCGTCGTGAAGACCGAGTGGCCGGTCAGCGCCGACTGCACCGCGATCTCGGCCGTCTCGGCATCGCGGATCTCACCGACCAGGATGCGGTCCGGGTCGTGCCGCAGGATCGAGCGCAGCCCCTTCGCGAAGGTCAGCCCCTTGCGCTCGTTCACCGGGATCTGCAGCACGCCGGCCAGTTCGTACTCGACCGGGTCCTCGATCGTGATGATCTTCTCGAGGCCGGTGTTGATCTCCGACAGCGCGGCATACACGGTCGTCGTCTTGCCGCTGCCGGTCGGGCCGGTGACCAGCATCATGCCGCTGGGCGCCATCGACAGCTCGCGGATCAGCGCCGCGCCGCTCTCGTCGAAGCCCAGCAGGTCGAGCGTCACCGACGCGTCGGTGGAGCGCAGCTGCGCCTTGTCGAGCAGCCGCAGCACCGCGTCTTCGCCGAACACGCTGGGCATGATCGACACGCGCAGGTCGACGCGGCCGCCCTGGATGTCGATGCGGAAGCGGCCGTCCTGCGGCAGCCGGCGCTCGGTGATGTCGAGCTGCGCCAGCACCTTGATGCGCGAGATGACTTCTTCGGCCTGCACCGCACCGTCGAGCCGGGCGAAGCGCACCATCACGCCGTCGAGCCGGTGCTTCACCGTGACGCCGGCGCGGTCGCATTCGAAGTGGATGTCGCTGGCGCCGACCTGGAAGCCGGCGCGGATCGCGCCGTCGACGAAGCCGACGATCGGGCCGTCGGCCACGGCGGTCGGCTTGCTCGCTTCATCGCGCACGGCGGCCTGGCCCTGCCCCGGCGACTCGCCGAGCCAGGAGCGGATCGCCTCGCCGCTGGCCGCCGCCGGCTGCAGCGGCTCGCCGATGCGGACGCAGATGCGGCGCAGCTTCGCGTCGTCCCACGGATCCTCCATCGCCAGCCAGCGCTGCACCGCGCCGTCGACCGATGCGCCCACCACCACGCAACGGGCCTGCGTGGCCATCTCCATCGTCAGCACCGACCAGTCGGCGGTGGCTTGCTCGGCCCGCGTCACGACCTCGACACCGGCCTCCTCGCGCAGCCGGCGGCCCAGGTCGCCGGCCGGCGCGGCCCGCAGCAGCACGTCGAGCACGCTGCCGGCACCGGCCTTGTGCTGCCGGCGCGCCGCGGCGATGGTGGCGGACAAGGGTTCGCTCATGACTCAACGCACTCCATTGGCGATGTCGAAGATCGGCATGTACATCATCACGACGATGCCGCCGACCAGCAGCGCGACCAGCAGCAGCAGGATCGGCTCGACCAGGCGCGTCGCCCGCTCGACGAAGGTGGTGAACGCGGCGGCATGGCGCTGCGAGATGGTCTGCAGCACCACGTCGAAGCTGCCGGTGCGTTCGCCGACGGCCAGCAGGCGCTCGGCCACGGTGTCGGTCAGACCGGCCTGCGACAGCGTGGCCGACACCCGCTTGCCGCGCGCCAGGTCGACACGCGCCTGCGCGATCGCGCCGGTCATGCCCGGGCCAAGGCCGAGCGTCTCGCAGATGCCCATCGCCTCGTCGAGCGTGTAGCCGCCGCGGAACATCAGCGCGAGCGACTGGTAGAGCTTGGCGAGCCGGAAGTGATCCCACTGCCGCTGCAGCGGGCCGATGGCGCCGGCGAGCGCCGCCAGGTTGCGCGCGGCGGCCCCTGAGCGCACCCACGCGACCGCCGCCGCGACCAGCACCGCGAGGCCGGTCATCACCGCCGTGGTGTGGGCCGCGACCGCATGGCTGAACAGCAGCAGCAGCCGCGTCGGAACGCTCAGCGTGCCGTGGAAATCGACGTACATGCCCGAGAAGCGCGGGATCACGAACAGCAGCAGGAACAGCGTGATCAGCAGGCCCAGCGTGACCACCACCGCCGGGTAGATCGCGGCGCTCACCACCTGCTTGCGCAGCGTGGTCATCATCTCGTCGTGCGCCATGAAGTCGCTGAGCGCGGTGGCCAGCGTGCTGGTGCGCTCGCTCGCCTTCACGCTGGCCACCAGCACCGCCGGGAAGGCCTGCGCCTCCTGCATCGCCTTCGACAGCGGCCGGCCTTCGCGCAGCGACTGCAGCAGGCGCGACTGGATGTCGCCGCGCGCGCCCTGCGACGACTGCGCCTGCAGCGTCTCGAGCGCTTCGACCACCGTCATGCCGGCCTGCAGCAGCGTGCGCAGTTCGCGGCACCACCACGCCACGTTGAAGGCCTGGGCCCCGGCGAACAAGGCCGGCGTGCGCTGGCGCGCCTCGGCCTGCAGGTCGGCGCCGACAAACACCAGCCCCTCCTGCGCGATCCCGGCCTGCAAGGCCTGCAGCGAATCGGCGTGCGCCGACCGCTCCAGCACCGCGGCCTGGGTCGGGTCGTAGTAGCGGACCTTGTAGTGCATGCGAATCGCCAGCGTCGGTGCCGATGTCAGCGCTGCAGGTCGGCGTCGTCGCCGGTGCCGCCGGGCGCGCGGTCCTTGCCGAGGCTCAGCAGGTCGAAGTCCTTGCCCGGCGTGGTGGCCGGCGAGCGGTACTGGTAGGGCATGCCCCACGGATCCTGCGGCAGCTGGTCGCGCAGGTAGGGGCCGTGCCAGCGCGGCTCGTCCGACGGTGCCGTCAGCAGCGCCTGCAGGCCTTGCGAGGTGCTTGGGTAGCGGCCGGTGTCGATGCGGTAGGCCTGCAGCGCCTTGTCGAAGGCGTCCATCTGCGCCTTCGCGGCAGTGACCTCCGAGCGGCTGATCTGGCCGAGGAAGCGCGGGCCGACGATGCCGGTCAGCAGCCCGATGATCAGGATCACCACCAGCAGCTCCAGCAGCGTGAAGCCGCTCGACCGGAACGGCCGGCGACGGCCGGGATGGGACAGGGCGCATGGGGTCATGGCTGCGGCTTCGCGAGAAAGATCCATTGGCTGTATTTTGAGGCGGGGGGCATGTCGGCCACGCCGTCCATCGGGGGCAGGCTGCTGTGCAGCGGCTGCGCTTCGCTGGTGCTGTGCACGCCGCGGATGCCGCCATCGGCACCGCGCACCAGCGCGAATGGCTGGCCCGGCTGCATCGGGTCGGTGTAGAGCTTGCGCAGGTGGCGGCGCGTGCCGACGTAGCGTGTGTCCTGCAGCAGGCTGTCGAGCGACGGCGGGTACTGCTTCAACGAGCCTGGCGAGGCCTCGTGGTAGCGGGTGATGGCCTGCGCATAGAGGCTGCCGATGCGCAGCAGCTCGTCTTCGCGCTCGCGCTGCGCCGCGTCCGACCACCTCGGGCCGGCCACCGCAAGGCCGAGGCCCATCAGCGCGACCAGCAGCAGCACCAGCACGTAGGTGAAGCCGCCGGCCGCGGCGCGAGTGGAGCAGCGGCTACCAGCTCGCATACGGGCTCCCGTCGCGCGACACGCCGGCGGCGCCGCTGTGCAGGTCGGACACGCTGGTGCCTGCTCCGCCGCCGCTGCCGCCATTCCCGTCGGGCGCCACCAGCACCCAGGTGTCGACGCGGTCGGTCACCGGGTCCAGCGGCAGCTGGCGCAGGTAGCGCGCCTGCACCAGCTCCTGCAAGGCCGCCGGGTAGCGGCCGCGGTCGCTGTAGAACTTGTCGATCGCGTCGCGCGTGGCCGCCAGGTTCTGGCGCAGCACGACCTCGCGCGCGCGGTCGACGTGCTCGGTGTAGCGCGGCACCGTCACCGCCAGCAGCAGGCCGATGGCGGCCATCACCACCATCAGCTCGATCAGCGTGAAACCGCGTGGCCTGTTCATCACCAGTCCTTCAGCGGCACGCCGTTCAAGCCGACCCGCGTCGAGCGCGAGAACACGTCGTAGACATCGTCGCCGGCCCGCGGCTGCTCGGCCGACGACTGGAAGCTGCGCAGGCCCCAGGTCTGCTCCGCCGGCAGCTCGGGGCTGGCGAACGGATCGCGCGGCACGCGGCGCAGGAACACCAGCCGCTGCCCCGGCACGGCCGCACTGCTGTCGCCGGCCGCCAGCACCTGCAGGCTCGCCGGATAGCCGCTGCTGCCGGGCGGGTGCGCGAGCTGGCCCTTGTCGTTGGCGCGCTTGTAGGCGTCGATCGCCTCGCGGATCTGCCACAGCGCCTGCTTCAGCTCGCGCTCGCGTTCGCGCTGCAGCGTGATCTCGGCCAGCGGGAACACCGCGGCGGCCAGCAGGCCGAGCACCGCGAGCACCACCACCAGTTCGATCAGCGTGTAGCCGCGCCGGCGCTGCAGCGTCATTTGACGATCACCCGCAGCGGCGGCGGCAGGCCGGGCGCCGTCGCCGGCGCAACGATGCCCAGCGGCTGCGCACCGGTGACGTTCAGTTCGGCGGTGCCGGCGGCCGTGGCCTTCATGCGCACGCTCAGCAGGCTGCCCTGCCCCGAAGCACCGGTCGCCTGGTTGCGGATCGCGCCGGCATTGAAGCGCCCCTGCTCGGCCTCGGCACTGCGGCTGAAGCTGGTGGTGGCGCCGCCCTGGCGGAACAGGTCGCCTTCGTCGACGTCGACCAGCGACAGCGTGTCCTTGCTGAACGAGACCTGCACCGGCATGCCGCGCAACGGCACCGGCGTGTTCAGGTTCAACGTGGCGACGAAGGTGTCGCCGACCTTGACCTCGCGCGGCGCGCTCCAGCTCAGGGCCGACGTGGCGGGCGCTGCCGGCGCCGCGTCGGGGCGCTGCGCGTCGGTCGCGCCGGGCCCGGCCGGCAACGCCGCGCGGCCTGCCGCCGGCGCGCTGGCGCCGCCAGCGGCGGCCGGTGCCGCACCCCCCAGGCGCCCGCCGGCCGCGCGCAGGCGCGGCGAGGCTTCGGTGCCGACCCACATCTCGGTCTCGTTCGCATCGGGCCGGCGCAGGTTGCGCACGATGTGCGGCGTGATCGCCAACACCAGCTCGGTGCGCGACGAATCGTCGAGCTGGCTGGAGAACACGCGGCCCAGCACCGGCAGGTCGCCCAGGCCCGGCACGCGGCTCGCGTTCGAGCGGTCTTCGCTGCTGATCAGGCCGGCGAGGATCTGCGTTTCGCCATCGCGCAGGCGCAGCAGCGTCGACGCGTTGCGGGTGCCGATCTGGTAGGCCAGCGTGCCGGAGTTGGTCTTGACCTGGCCGGCCAGCGAGCTGACCTCGAGCGCGATGCGGATGGCCACGTCGTCGTCGGCATAGATGGTCGGCTCGACCTCCAGCTTCAGGCCGACCTCGATGTAGTTGACGCTGTCGGAGACGAAGTTGC
This sequence comes from Rhizobacter sp. SG703, assembly GCF_012275445.1. Lineage (GTDB taxonomy): Bacteria > Pseudomonadota > Gammaproteobacteria > Burkholderiales > Burkholderiaceae_C > Rhizobacter. The sequence continues at coordinate 29,212 of NZ_JAAZQK010000018.1, forward strand.
CGGTGCCGGTGGTCACCGTGATCACCGGCAGCTTGTCGCCGATCAGGATCTTCGCCTTCTCCTTGTTGCGCGCCCGGATGCGCGGGTTGGCCAGCGTGTTGAAGTCGCCGACCTCGCGGCGCAGGTTGACCAGCAGCCCGCCGACGGTCAGCCCGATGTTGTCGCGCGTGAGGTTGCGCACGTTGCCGAGCGTCAGGCCGCTGGCGCCTGCCGGCGGCAACGGCGTCAGCGCGAAGGTGTCGGGGAACTTGATGCCGAGCTCGGTCAGGCGGGTGCTGCGGATCTCGATGACCTCGACGTCCATCATGACCTCGGGCTCGTGCGTGTCGTACAGCGCCATCAGCCGTTCGGCGAGCTGGATGTTCTCGGCCGAGTCGCGCAGCGCCAGCATGTTGGTGCGCTCGTCGACATAGGGGTCGCGGATGCGCAGCATCGAGCGCAGGAAGGCGGCCGCGCCCTTGGCTTCACCGCTCGCGAGGTAGAACACCTTGACGACCTGCTCCTGGTGTTCCCGCTGCTTCTCGGGCGTGTTCGGGTAGATCAGCAGCGTCTGGCTGTCGATCACCTTCTTGGCCAGCTGGTTGGTGCTGACGATCAGGTCGATCGCGTCTTCGACGCGGGCCGAGCGCAGCAGCACGGTGACGCGGCTGTCGGGCCGCACGTCCTTGTCGAGGATGAAGTTGATGCCGCTGTTGCGCGACACCACGTCGAGCACGGTGCGCAGCCCGGCGTCGCGGAAATCGAGCGAGATCGGCCGGTTCTCGGCCAGGCCCTTCTGCGAGGCCAGAAGCTGGGCCTGGCGCACGCCGACCTCGATGCGGCGCTGGAAGGCCAGCAGGTCGGGGTTGCGCGGGTTGTCCTTCAGCGCCTGCTCGACGATCTTGAGTGCGGCCGCTGTCTGCTGGTCGGCATGCAGGCGCTCGGCCTCCACCAGCGCGGCGCGCTGGCGCTGTTCGGTCGCGAGGTCGGCCAGCAGGTCGTCGATGCGGCTGCTGGTGGGCTCCAGGCCCTTGGCACGGCGCAGCAGGCGTTCGGCGTCGGCGTAGCGGCCGGCGGCGCGCGCAGCCGCCGATTCGGCGATCAACCGGGCCAGCGCTTCGGTACGCGCCTGCACCTGGCCGCTGCGCAGCGTGGTGCTGCCGGGGTATTCCTTCAGGCCGGCTTCGAACTGGCTCAGCGCCTGCTCGTAGTTACCGGCGCGCAGCTGCTGCTGGGCCTGGTCGCGAAAGCGTTGCTCGGCGCAGCCGGCGAGCACCAGCACGGCGGCCACGGCCAGCACGATGCGGCGCGACGGGGAAAAGCGGTTGAGGCGGGTCATCGGACTCATGGAGCGGCAGGCGTTCATGGCGGCGGTGGCGAGATGCCGACGACGGCACGCTGCCCGAGGGACGGGTAGACCAGCTTCACCGCGTCGTCGGTGATCGACTCGACGACGTAGCCGTCGTCCAGCGTCTGCTGGGCGGTGACTTCGATCGGGGCGGCGTTGCCCTTCACGAGGAAGACGATGTGGCCGCCTTCCGGCGTCACCATCTGGCCGTAGAAGCGGTAGTTCATCGGCGGGGCCATCGGGGGCGGAGGCGGCGGGGGTGGTGCCGGCGGCGGGGCCTTGGCGACGGGCGGTGGGGGCGGCGCGGGGGGAAGCACGGGCTGGAAGATGTCGCGCTTGGCGGGCTCGAGCGCTTGCGCAGGCCATTGCGTGGGCAGCGGGGTCGTGGCGTCGGCGGCGCCGGTCCAGGCGTCGCGGGGCATCGGGTGCGGCGCGGGCGTGGCGGTGCCGGGCGGCAAGCTGCCATCGTCGCGCACCGCGGCGGCGACCAGCGTGGGCGCCTCTTTCGAGCTCCACAGCGACAGCGCGGTCAACACCAGCGTGCTGCCGAGTGCCCACGAGAGACCGCGTCCGAGGGCCATCAGCGTGCGACTCCCGACGCGGCTGGGGCGGGGGACGGCAACGGCCGGCTCCAGCGGGTGACGGAGACCGAGGCCTCGACGTCGCCCGGGTTGGTCATCGTGCGAAAGTTGAGGCGGTTGACGCTGCTGCCGGCGTGGCGGTCGAGCAGCTCTTTCAGCACCAGCTTGATCTGCGGATAGGCACCGCGCAGCGTGAGCTGCAGGTCGTGGCGGCCGAGCAGCGTGGGGGTGGCGGTGCGGGGCGCATCGGTGACGCTGACGACGGTGACGCCGAGTTGCGCGGCAGCGCGCTGCAGGTCGTTGACCCAGGTGGCGGTGTTGGTTTCAGGCGGGAGGCGGCGGGCGAAGTCGGCTTCGGGCTCGGTGGGGGCGCTGGGGGCGGGCGGTGCGGGGCGGGCCTGGAGGGCGACGAGGCCGCGCCGGGCATCGGCCAGTTGCCGCTGCTGCAGGTAGATCCAGGCGCTGGACGCAGCGACGGCAGCGAGTCCCGCGAAGACACTCAGCGCCCAGGCCAGCCACGGCAGCCGGGCCTGGTGCCACTGCCGGGACAACGCCCAGTGCCATGACCGATTCCTGAGGGACGACATCATCGCGTTTCAAGCACACGTACGGGGACAGCGGCCGCTCAACCAGCGGCAACGATGCGGCGCGGCAGTGGATCGATGGCGATGAAGTGGGTCAGCTGCATGGGGTCCTCCCGTGAAGCGCACCGCGAGGTCTTGTGGAGCCGTGGGCTGGTGCGCGCAACCGGGTGGCGCCCGGTGAGGCAGGAGTGTCGCGCATAAATGTGGGGAAAAATCATGATGGGCATGCGACGTCACACTAGTCTTCTGTCGTCGACTGAACTCGGTCGTACATGCCCTTCCGAGCCCTGCCATGTTCCGCCTGATCTTCGCAAGCCTTCTTTTCACAGCCATCGTCAACATGAACGCCACCGTTTCAGCACGAACGTTAAGGTTCTCTGGGTGCACGCCGATTCCGACGGAAGAGGGATGGTGTTCTTCGGTCAGCCCATCGGAGGCACGGGCGCGGGTTGCGTCATCTCTGCCTACAAACAATGCGTGGGCCTTCGGTTGCATAAACGGCAAGTCCGTGTTGGCCGGGCGCTGTACGCGAAATGCGACAAACGCGCGATTGAACATGCTCAACCCTTGCGCTTCGGTGCGTCTGCCCACGCCGCCGTAGCCTGCGTCGCCGAACGCAACGCCTTCCCTGCCAAGCAGCAATGCATCGACCTGCGTCACGTCGTTGACGTTCGCCGCCGTTCCCACCAGCGAGTGCACCAGACCCATTCGGCATCCACCCCAATGTGCACCTTCATCCGAAGTGCCAGTGGTTGCCCTTCTTCGCTTGGTACATCTCGGGATCTCGTGCCTTGTCCTCGTTCTTCGTCGACTGGGCGCCGCGATGATGGTCACGTCAACGATGGTGCCTGCATGCATCAACAGACCCTTCTCGCCCAGGTGCGCGTTGATCTCGTCGAACAACGCCCGCGTCAGGTTGTTGTCGTTGAGCAGCCGCCTGAACTTCAGCAGCGTCGTCCCGTCCGGCACCGACTCGTGCGACAGGTCGATCCCGACGAAGTCCTGCAACGCTTGGCTGTCGTACAGCGCGTCTTCCAGCGCCTCGTCCGCCAGCCCGTACAACTGCTGCAGCCAGTACGTGCGCAGCGTCTTGGCCAAGCCCGTGGGCTGCCGCCCGACCCGACCGCTCGTCGGGTACAGCGAATCGATCACCGTTATCAACCGCGCCCACGGCACGATCCGCTCCATCTCGCCCAAAAACTTCTCGTGCCTCGTCTACTTCTTCTTCATCGCCTACTCGGCGCTCGCAAAGCTGCGTTGGCTCATCGTCTTTGCCTCTCAGCTCGATGCACTCCGGCATGCATACCACGTGCCGGGCGCGGGGCTTTGATCAGCGTTTCCCTATCAGTCAGACTCAGCCCGAAAATGGATTCACATGAAAATCCGGAGAAAAAAATGCAATTCCGATAGAACCATTTTCACCAATAAATATATAGTTTCCACCAAAATCAGCATCATCCGACAATGATTCATCCACCACGCCCGCCTTAGAGGTTCTGATGGTGATCACCCTACCTGCCACATCAACGCCATTGCCAATGAATTTGGAAAGCATTGCTGGAAGTTCCGGCGAGTCCGCCTTGATTCTTACGCCAACAATCTCATATTGACTAGTCCTCAGCCAATCATAGAAACCGAACCAACTTGGCGATCCACAAGACTGCAAAGCAAAAAACTCCCCCTCAAAATCAAAGCCACAAGCACCCTGAGCAACATCAATAAGTCGCTGAAATCCCTTGCACGACAATACAACGATCGACATGGATTTACCAGCCATTATATTTCGCCTGCAGAAGAGGAAGGACTCTATCAATAATCTGCAATCGCAATTGCTGAATAGGAACAGAAATATTGCGCAAAGCGACCTCCCTATACGCACCAAGCGCGGAGATAGTCATCCCCGCAGGAAGAACTATTGGCCCCGCCAGCCTTGCCTGCGCAGCAGGAATGCCACTGCCGAAAAGCTCACGCAATGCCAATACACCCTCGTCACCAATTACCTTCTTCAGCGCATCAGTGCTCATAACCGAGAAAGCCTCTCCCGACGCCGCAATGCGAACGGCCCCAGCGAAAGAACCAGTAACGATTGTTTTCTTCAAGAAGTCACCGACAACATCACCAATATCGGGAGGGAGGGGAATTCCCGACTCTCGCGCATAGACAGCAACTCTTCGAATGCAGGCCATGTCTCCACCACAGGCAGCGGCTGCTTTTCGAATCTCGAGCTGATCCATCTTTGTGCAGGCACCTTCGTGACTCAAACAATTAAAGATATAGCCGAACGCCCCCGACTGAGCTCCGCTGGCGAACTTCCCACCACCCAACACCGATGTAGTTCCACCGATCATTGCGTGAATGAAGGTATCAGCGACCGGATTGCCGACATTCAAGCGACCACCCAAGAACTGCGCGGCCCCGGCCGACAAGGCGCCATTTCCGCATTTCCCGCCTCCAGCCACACTGGAAGCGCAGCCCACCCCGGCATGGAGAACCGCGCGGCCTAGGCCGTTGTCGCTCCAGAAGGCCGCCACTCCCTGTTCACCCGCTGCCGATGCAGCCTTGCTCATGGCGTCGCCCAGACTTCCCACGCCATAGAAGGCAAGCGATGTGAGACCGCCCTGCAACGCACCTTTCATGTTGCCGGTGGCAATTGCGCCCGAAACGAAGCCGGCCGCCGCCGATTGACCCGCGGCCACCCACCACACCTCGCCCGCCTTGGGCCCGAGCCACACTGCCACGGCAATGCCGATCACCATCCGCATCTGCTGCTGATCGATGATGCCTGCTGCTCGTGCAATCAGCGCGCCCACGATGAACGCCGCGCAGACCGGACACTTCCCATCCGCATCCACCGTGTTCAGCGGTCGGTTGTAAACGTAGCTGTAGCCGTTGTAGGTCTGGATGTCGAACGGATCGCCCACCACCGGATCGCCTTGCATGAAGCGCCCGATCATCGGGTCGTACAGACGCGCGTTCATGTGGATCACGCCAAGGTCGTCCAGGTGCTCGTGCCCGGTGAAGCCGCGGTCCGTGCCGTTGGCCGCATCCGGCGCTCCATCGTGGTAGTCGCCGACCAGCGCGTTCGCCGCATCCGTTGCACCGCTCGCGTACCGGCGCTTGCCCCACGGGTCGTACGCATAGCGGATCGTCTTCACCAGGCTGCGCCAATCGCCGCCACCGGCCACCGTCACCGCCACCGTCGAGCCCAGGTGGTCCTTGTGCCAGTACTCCAGCTTGCTCACCGTCGTCGGCACCGCAGCGGTCGTCGTCAGCAGCACGGTCGCATTGCCTGCACTGATGTAGTGCCGGTTCGTCGCCACCCCGCTTTCGTCGATCTCCTGCTCGTAGCTCAGGCCGTTCGCGCCATCGGGATGCAGGCTCCACGTGGTGCGCGTTCCGCGGCTCGTCTTGCGCAACTCGATCAGGCGTTGCTCGGCTTCGCCATACACCCAGTCGTAACTGGGCGCGACACCGCCGTTGCTGCTCACGCCGACGACGCCCGGCGTGTAGCCGTCGCCCTGCGGCAGGTTGAAGCTGTTGTAGCGGATGGTGCGGTAGCGGGCGTCGCCGAAGGCCCGCGTCAGGTTGCCTTGCGCGTCGTAGTCGTAGTCGGCGTTGTAGACCGGCCCGCCGGCGCGCGCGCGGATCGAGCTGACCGCATGCGGCAACGGCTGGCCGCTCGCGGGATACACGTACGAGCCGACATCGCTCTTCGACAGGATGTTGCCGATCGCGTTGTAAGCCAGCGTCACGTTCTGTGTCTGGCCACCCGGGTTCGTCGTCTGGTATTGCGTCAGCCGGTTCAGTTCGTCATAGACGAACACCTCGCTCGCATCGCCACTGCCCGCGCCGTTCACATCGGTGCGCGTGCTCAGGTTGCCCAGCGCATCCCACACGTAGCGATGCTTGAAGACGTTCATCGCCGCGGCGTTGGCGATGTCGGTGCCCGTCCCCGCGGCCGCGTCGGTGACCCGCCCGCTCACCGGATCGAAGCGAGTGTGGCTGCTCACGCCGTGGCCGAGCAGCGCGTCTTCCACCTTGCCCCAGGCATTCACCCGCTGCGCCGTCCAGTAGGCGTAGCCGCTGCCGTTGTGCACCGTCTGCATCGCGCCCAGCGCGGTGTAGCCGTACTGCACGCTGACACCGGTGGGCCAGGTCTGCTTCACCAGCCGGCCGAAGACCGCGTCGTACTCCATGCTCTGCGTGAAGGTCTTCTGCACGTAGCGCGGGTCGGGGCTGATCGCCGTGGTTTCGTTGAGCGGCCGCAGGTAGCGGTCGTACACCGTCGAGCGCACCACGCCGTGCGTCGTGCTGCTGCCGCACAGCTTGCCCTTCGTGGCGTTCGCGCCTCCGGCGCCGGACAGGCAGGCCGCACCATTCGCAGCACCGGTGACCGTGTCGAAGAAAAAGCTGCTCTTGAACTCCGGCGTCAGCTTCTCGACCAGGCGGCCTAGCGCGTCATAGGCGAGCGTGCTGCTCGTGCCCGCCGCACGCTGGTTCGGGCTCTGCTGCGAGGTCAGCTCGCCCAGCGCGTTGTAGCCATAGGTCCAGCGGCCCTTGTTCGGGTCCAGCATCGCCGTCTTGCGACCGCGTCCGTCGTAACGCACCTCGACGCGGTTGCCCAGCGGATCCACCGTCGTCACCAGGTTGCCCTGCGCGTCGTAGAGGAACGCGGTCTGCGCATGCTGTGCGTCTTCGGCCAGCACCACATGGCCCTGCGGGTCGCGCCACTGGATGTCGGTCTGCGTGCCGCCGTCTCGGTTGCGGCGCGTCACCGTCGTCTTCGCGCCTTCGTAGGCATAGCGCACCACCGTGAACCGCACCGCACCCGGTGCATGGCCGTAGGCCGTCAACTCGGTCACCAGCGCTGCGTCGGCGATCGACTCGCTGCCTTCGCCGTTGTCGGCCGTGTACACCGCCACCGGCCGGCCGATCACGTCGAACTGCGTGTACGTGAAGCCGTGCGCGCTGCCGTTGATCCCCGAACTCAGCGTGTCCAGGAAGTACGGCTGCGTCGTCAGCACCGCTGCGCCGTTCTGGTTGTAGAACGTGTCGGCGACGATCAGCTTGCCGGCGGTGCTGCTGTCGCCGTCGAACGCCTGCGTCACGCTGCGCATCGTGCGGCCGCGCATGTCCTGGTAGACGCGCGTCCACGGCCCGCTGACCGCCCCGTTCGCGCCATACGACTGGGTGTGCACGAAGCTCAGTGCGAGGGCCGGCTTCGGGTCGGTCGCCGGCAGGTTCGGCATCGACGAATCGTTCGTTCCAGGGCACCCTGGTGTGTTGCTGGTCCTGTCCGTCACGAACTGGACGTAGCAGTACCACATCCGGCTGAAGCCGCCGTCCGCCCGCGTCTCCTTCACCTTGCGGCCCAGCGCGTCGAACTCCCAGGTCGTCGTCAGCCCGTTCGGGCCGGTCGTTGACGTCGCCTGTCCGAACCGCGGATCCACGTACCTGGCTTCGGTATGGTTCAGCGCATTCGAGACGCTGGTGGCGTAGCTGCCGTCGAGCGTGCCGAGCGGCTGCGCCGAATTGCTGTACGACGCAGTCGCGGTGCGGTCGGCAAATGCGGCGCCCTGCGGCGGGGAACTGGCGCAGTTCGAGGTCGTCGTCTGCTTCCGGTTGCCGTACGAATCCAGCTGGTAGCGCGTCTTGACGCACAACGCGGCATTGTCCGGCTCGATCTGCTCTTCGATCAGCAGCCCGGTCGTGTCGTCGTAGTCGAATTTGCTCGAGCGCGTCTCGGTGAAGGTGGGCGCTGGAAGAGTCTGAGCCAGCGCATTCGCGCCAACCAACGCCAGCGCGACCAAGGAGCCCAGCAGGCGGGGAAGGATCTTGTGAGATTCAGACATGGCGTGGCTCAGTCTTCCAGCAGCAACTGCAGGATGGTCATCAGCACTTCAGGTCGGATCAATTTCGTCGGCGTGCCATTCAACGCAGGATCCTGCGTGGCCTTCGCGGCATCGCTCAGGCGGCCGCTGTCCCGATCGATCGGCTGTGTGGCATTGGTGGAGGACACCACGGTGCTGCTGCCCAGGCGACCCAGGAACCACCTGCTGCCGTCGACGAACCGGCTCGTGCCGCCATCGCCGCTCAGGTAGGTGTTGGTCGTCGATTTGCTCATGACCTGATCCGCCTTGCCGCCCACGGCATAACCCGTGGTCGTGATCGTCGCCGTGCCGACATCGCCATACGGCGTCATCGTCGAATTGACGGTGTCGACCTTGCTGACCTTCAGCGCAGGGTTGCCCAGGTCCCAGGTTCGCTCGACAGAGCGCATCTGGTACGGGCGCTTGACCGCCTCGGTGGTGCCGCACGGTGTCAGCCAGGTGGCCGACGAACCGCTGGCCTGCGACTGGACATCGCAGTACACGTAGGTCGTCATGTTGATGATCTGTGAGCCCCACCCGCCGGCGGCCTTGTCGGGTTTGTCGGGCACGTCACCGTCGACATCGAAGCATTCGCTGTTGACGCCGGTGCCGGCGGTCGACTGCGTGCCGGCACCCAGGGCCTTAGGCAACTGCCGCGGCGAACCAGGCCGCACGTTGCGGCTGTTGTCGACATCCTTTTGGACCACGTTCGACGGCGGTGCGTTCGGCACCCAGTCTGCGATGTGGCGCGTGTACGTGCACTTGGGCATGCCGACGAACTGCTTGCGCTGCGTGCCCTCCTGCCCGGTTTCGCTGTTCAGCGGCTGAAGGTACTCGGTGGTCGACGCCATCATCCCGCCGTTGGCATACGGGAAGTACTTCGTCACCGACTCGAGCCCGAGGTCCCCGCCGCCCGACAGGTCGGACTTCATGCCGACGTAGGCAAACGCCGTCGTGACACCGAGGTTGCTCGCCTCGCCCACGCCGTTGAGGCTGGGCTGCATCGTGCTCGCCACCAGCCATTGCGCAGGGTGGGCGTGGTGCGTCGGCCAGCTGTGCTTGCCGGCCTTGTCGGCACGCGCCTGCGGATCGGTGATGCCGCTCAGGTCGATCGGCGGGCGCGTGTTTGCATACACCCCCGCACCGATCGGCGACTTGTTGCCGACCAGGAGCCCGGCGCTGGCCATGCCGGTCGACGAATAGCTGATCCAGGTGGACACGCCGGACAGGTTCGTCACCACGTTCATCACGTCAGGTGGCGGCCCGTTTCGGTACCACAGGTTGTTGTTGCCCCCGTCCTGCATCCGGATGAAGCCGACGCTGCCGAGGCCCATGAAGTCGCCGGACAGGAACGTGACGCCGCCCGTGGCCATCTCCGGCAGGCCATAGCGCCCGCGGTCGGTGCTCGACAAGGCGGCAAAGCTGCCATCCGGCTTGCCGCCGTCGGTGCCGGCCAGGCTGGTGAAGAAACGCAGGTCGTGGCGCTCGTCTTCGCCGGTCCAGGCCATGAAGTCGATCAGGCCGTCGCCGTTGATGTCCAACGGCATCGACCCGGCGGCTCCGCTGCCGAACGCGAAGAAGCGAGGCCCCCCCGCCACGACGTAGCTGTCATCGCCAATCGGAACATTCCACGAGGTCTTGCCCCACGCCTTCAGCCAGTCCAGCGGGCGATCGTCTCTGACGAAGGTTCCACCCTGGTTGATGAACAGGCGTGCTTCATGCGGGTTCGCGGGCACGCTGTTCGGCGTGCCGCTCTGGCCGGGCGGGATCGGGCTTGGCACGGTGCGCGTGGTGGTGGGGTCCATCAGGATCACGTCGCTCTTGCCGTCGCCATTGGCATCGACGACGAGCATGCGTGCCGCCGTTCCCGCCAGCGGCGCCGGATCGATTCCGACCAGGGTCTCGTGGAAGAGGCCGTCGTCGCCTTGCATCCATCGGTTGTTGACGGCCAGCACGTCCAGCCGGCCGTCGCCGTTCACATCCATCGTTTCGACGAACGACATGCCGGCGTTCGCGCTGGTGTCGAGGGTGTGCAGCGGTACCGTCATGGCCGTCTGCTGCTTCAGCACGAACTGCCCCGCCCCGTTGCCCACGTAATAGCGGAAGACTCTCAGCTCCGGCGGGATCGTGAAGTTGCAACCGGTCGGCAGCCGCGACTGCGTGACCCATTCGAAGGTCACCAGGTCGAGGCGGCCATCGCCGTCGAAGTCCTGCCAGAACGCTTCTTGTGCGCGGGATTCCACCTGCGGCGCAACGGCATCCGGCTGCCCGTTCCAGGCCTTGCAGACGAAATTCGTCGTGTTGTATGTCGCGCTCGACAGCGGGCCTGCGACCGTTGCAGCCGGGTTCGGGATCTCGACGAACTGCCCGTAGTTGCTGGAGTTGGCCGCATCGTTGTCCGAGATCGACAGCCACATGCGGAGCCGGTTGCCACCGGTGCACGATGGCGTCGCCTGCTGCCTGCACTGGCGAATCAGGTCCATCCGCCCATCGCCGTTGATGTCGGCGACCGAAACCTCGTAGCCCGGCGGCAAATCGCCCAGCTTGACCGTGGCCAGATCCCCCAGCGAAGGCACCTTGTCGTACTGGCCCGGCACCGTGGCATCGGCCAGCCACAACTGATTGACCTCGCCGTTCACGCCGGCGTTCTTCGTCCACAGCAGCAGGTCGGTCTTGCCGTCGCCATTGAAGTCGCCGGTGATCGTGCCGCGCGATCCGTCGAACTTCACCAGCGGCCAGCCGCCGAGGTTGAAGGTCGTGGAGCCGACGTAGTTCACGTCGGAGGCCCACCCGGGGTAGTTGAACTTCGTCGCCGGCAGGCAGGTGACCGCCGCGCTGCCCGCGCATTCGGCGATGGCCTGCAGCAACTGCCGGTTCGTCGCCTTCGACGCGACGTGCGCCATCCGGTAGTTGCGCACGGCGCTTGCTCCGGTGGAGACCGTCACCTGCTTCAACAACTGGGTGCTGACGACCTTGGAACCCAGGTGGTAGGCCTCGGCCTTGTCGGGACGTTCTTCGTAGACCAACTCGACCTGGTGCCTCTGAGGGCACGCGCTTCCCGCGGCATCCTTGCAGCCGTAGTAGACCCGCTTCAGGTTCCACTCCCGCCCTGGCAGGATCGAGCCGTCCGGCCCCTTGCTGCCCCAGGTGCGCGTCGTGTTGTCGTACTCGAACTCGATCGCATTGCCGGCCGAGTCGACGACCTTCTTCAGCATCCAGGCCGTCGCCACCCCGGGCAACTGACCGCCCACGGACAAGGCAACGGCATCGGAGGTGGCCGCGCCGCGAATGCTCGCCTGCCCATACACCTGGGTGAGGCCGGCCTTGGTCTGCACCGTGAACGTCGCGGGGCCCTTGTCGGCACCGCCGCTGCCGGCCATGCCGCTCGCGCGGATGCGCGAATAGCCGTCGTTCTCGGTACGGAACTCGACAAAGCCGCTCGCCAGGCCCAGCGCCGGCGTCGCCTGGCTGGCGGCAGCCTTGCCGACCAGGGTCTGGGTGGTGTCGACCTTGATCAGGCGCTGGCCGTCAAGGCACAGGTTGTCGTCGACGGTGTAGCGCACCGGCGTGATCTGCGGCTTCACCGCGCCATTGAGCGCCACCGGCTCGATCTTCGGGCAACGCGTGACCTGCGAGATGCCCTGCACCGTCCAGCCCACGCCGATTGGCCCATTGTTGCCGCCGCTGTTGTAGACCAGGCTGAGCTTCGGCTCCATGCCCGCGACACCCGGCGGCACGACGATCGGGTAGCTGTAGACGGCTTGGCCGCTTTCGCTGACGACGAGGCCCTGCGCCATGGCGCTGATGGCCGCGAAGAAAGAGGCCATCGCCAGCATGCGCGGCGCAGCGCTCGAAAACCTGGCCAGCCACACAGCGGCCCGCGAGATGGAGAACGAGTTCATGGGGATCCTGTCAGGGCTCAGTTGGCATCGAGCCCGAAGCTCGTGATGACACAGGTCGTTGGCGTTCAGGTCTGCCGGCACGGCATGGGCATCGAAGACGATCTGGCCCGAAGGAGTGACGATGCGCCCGCATCGTGAAATCGCCGGATGCTCACGTCCCGACCCCGATGTACCCGATGTGGCAGAAGCCACCCTCGGTGTTGACGAACAGCGTGACCGTCGAGTTCTGCGCCTTCGCCATCAACAACGATGCGACATAAACCTTGTAGTTGCTGTCCGCTTCATTGAGGTAGGCAAACGAGGTTCCATTCGTGCACAGCGCCACGCCGCCGCCATTCAGGTAGACCCGGAATGCGTAGTTCGTGCCCGCCGTCACATCGATCGAGGTGATCTTTCCGCTCGGCGCGCCATCCCAGGCCCATGCAGGCAGGCCTGCGACCAACAAGGAGGCCATCACCCACTTGCGTATCCCTGCTGCGATTCGGCGGCAATTTCCAGATCCGTTCTTCATGTCAACTCCGAGATGTCGAGGAGTACAGCGTTGCAAGGCGTGACGCACGGCATCACCGCTGCAGCGTCACGGCAATCAGACTGCAACGCCCGGGGAACGCAGTCACAGCCGGGTTGTCGGTGATGTACAGGGTCACCGGCTTCTGCGCCAACAACGCCATCGACAGCAGACCGAACATGCGCTTGTCCGCATCGACGCTCTTCAGCGTGGTGATGTAGTTCGGATCGCATGACATGCCCGTCGGAACCGTGAAGCCGCCCGCAACCTGGACCTCCAGATTGCCAGCCTGGTGACCGATGGCATTGGCCTGGATCACCGCCACGAATTGAAGGGCGCCGGTGATGCTTCCTTCGGCGGCGCAGGCAGTCGAGCCCGCGAACCAGAAGCCCGCAAGAAGCAGCATGCGAAGAACGCGGCTTGCAACAGCCGATGTCAAGTGAAGCATCAATTCGGTCCTTCAATGAAATACATCGTCGGCACGTTCTGCCACGCCGGCAGCGTGGCGCAGGTGAACCCGTTGTCGTCGTAGTAGATCGTCACACTCTTGCCCGCGAGACGTGCGCTCAGCAGCGTGGCATACACCAGCTTGCAGCCCGCGGGCCCCATCTGGAATCCGCCTTGTGCTCCGACCGTGCACACCTTGTGGATCGGTGCGCCGACCAAGGCCACCGCCAGGATTCCGCTCTGATCAACGCCCAGGTAGCCCACCGGTCCGGCGCATGAGTAAATCGCCGACGCCTGTGCAGACATCGTCACCAGCAAGCAGGCCAGCAAGGCTCGCATCGTCTTCACCATGTCGTTCCTCGTTCAACAGACGCACGAGCACTCCCGCTCGCATGAGCGATGGAACATTCCGCGCGATCCCTCCAGCATCAAGGCGCTCGTGGGCGCCTGTCGATTCAATCCGCAGTCAGAGTGTTGCTGCGTCGACGCACGTTAACTGAATGCGACTCGCCCCCACAAGCCCGTTCGCAAAAAAAGAGACATCTCTCGTCCTTCGATTTGTGGATGTCATCAACTCGCCGTTCGCAGCAGACACTTTCCTCATCGTCGCAATTCGAGGTCGAGCGCAGCTATGCTCCCCGTCGTTGGCATCGTCCATCGGAAAGGATCTTCGTGTCTCCGAGTTTTGCTCCACATCTCAATTCCGTCGTGCGATCGGCCACCAGCGTCGCATCCGCATTCGCACTTGCAGCAGCCCTCACTCCCGCCGACTCGCTTGCCCAGGGTGCCTCGACCGGCTTTCGGCATATCGTCGACATCGGATGCGAGGGCGTGAACTGTTTCATGGCGCTGGACGGGGCGCCCTTTTCCGGACCCAGCGGCACCACCTGCGCAGCGCCGACGCTGGAGTTTCGTTGGGACGCGAGCACACCTGCCGGCAAGTTGGCCTACGGATCGTTCCTGGCGGCCTACTCGTCGGGCAAAGTGGTCTCCGTCTACTACTCGACCTGCTACGAGCTATGGAACGGCGTCTACCCGACCATCCACTATTTCCACGTGACCGGCTGAGGCGCGATCAGCCACGCGGCAACCGGATTCCTGCCTGCCTCAATACGTCTTGTACGGCAGGAACTTCCCGCTCATCACGATGCTGACCCGATCCCCCGCCGGGTTCGGCTCGCGCTGCAGGTCCATCTTGAAGTCGATCGCGCTCATGATCCCGTCGCCAAACTCTTCGTGGATCAATTCCTTGAAGGTCGTGCCGTACACGCTGACCAATTCGTAGAAGCGATAGATCAGCGGATCGGTCGGCACCGCGGTCGGCAGCGACCCCTTGTACGGCACCACGCACAGCCACTTCTGCTCGGCATCGCTGAGCCCGAAGATCTCACCGAGCACACCGGCCTGCTGCGGCGTCAGCGTCATCTGGCCGAGGCAGGCGGCCGTCGTCCATTCCTTGCTCAGGCCGACCTTCGCGGCCACGTCGGACCACTTCAGGCCCTTGGCAACCTTGGTGGCGATGATTTTCTCGGTGACGTCGAGGCGGCTCATGGCAATGCTCCTGCAGATGGTGGGGTGCGGCTGTGTTGCAGCACCCATGCGGATAGCAACGATCGTGCTAGCCTGCCGCGCACCATGTCGATGCTGCTCGAACGGGAAGGCCTGCTGGCCGCGCTCGCGGCCCGGTTCGCGCTCGCGGCACAGGGGCGTGGCGGCACCGTGCTGGTGTCCGGCGAGCCCGGCATCGGCAAGACCGCGCTCACCGAGCGCTTCATGCGCGACGCCGCACCGCGCAGCCTGCTGTGGGGTGCCTGCGAAGCGCTGTCGACGCCGCGGCCGTTCGGCCCGGTGCACGACCTCGCACGCGGTCTCGGCCCGCCACTGCGCGCGATGCTGGCCGGCCAGGCCGACCGCGGCCCGCTGTTCTCGGCGCTGCTCGACGAACTGACCCGCCTGCCCGCCCCGGTGCTGCTGGTGATCGAGGACATCCACTGGGCCGACGCCGCGACGCTCGACCTCGTCAAGTTCCTCGGCCGCCGGCTCGTGCGCTGCCCGGTGCTGATGCTGCTGACCCACCGCGACGACGAAGGCGTGATGGCGCTGCTGCGCCCGGTTTTCGCCGACCTGCCGGCCGCCGGCGTGACCCGCATCGCGGTGCCCGGCCTGACACCGGCGGCGGTGCAGCACATGGCCACCGCTGCGCAGCGCGACGGCTGCGGCGTGCACGCGACCACCGGCGGCAATCCGTTCTTCGTGACGCAGGTGCTCGCCGATGCAGGCGACGGCGTACCGGCCACGGTGCGCGACGCAGTGCTCGCCCGCGCTGCGCAGTTGCTGCCGGCGGCACGGCAGGTGCTGGACCTTGCAGCCATCGTGCCGCGCGCGATCGAGCTCGCGCTGGTCGACGCGGTGCTGTCCAGCAACGACGCCGATGTCGACGCCTGCCTGCTCGCGGGGCTGCTGGTGGCCGACGGCAGCACGCTGCGCTTTCGCCACGAACTGGCCCGCGTCGCCGTCGAGCAGGCGCTGCTGCCGGCACGCGCCCGGTCGCTGCACGCGCGCACCCTCGCGGCGCTGCAACAGGGCCCGGCGGCCGCACCGCTGGCGCGGCTGATGCACCACGCGTTGCTGGCCGGTGACGACGGCGCGGTATTGCGCCTCGCGCCGCAGGCCGCGCAAGAGGCCGCCGCGCGCGGCGCGCGCCGTGAGGCCGCGGCGCACTGCCGCCACGCACTCGCGCTGGCCGACCGGCTCGGCGACACCGAGCACGCGACGCTGCTCGACGCCTATGCAGCGCATTGCTTCGAGCTGAACGACCTCGCTGCCGCGATCCCGGCCCGCGAAGCCGCGCTCGCGCTGTTCGAGAAGACCGGCGACCTGCCGCGCCAGGTCGAGACGCTGGCCGCGCACACGATGCCGCTGGTGCGCGCACTGCGCAACGCCGAGGCCGATGCCGCGAGCCGTCGCGCGATCGAGCTGGCCCGCCAGCTGCCGCCCGGTCCGCCGCTCGCGCTGGCCTGCGCGACCGAGTCGTACCTGCGCATGCTGAACCGCGACCTCGACGACGCGGTCGAATGGGGCGAGCAGGCGATCGCGCTGGCCCGCCGCTTCGAGCTGCCGGCCATCCTGGCCGGTGCGCTGAAGACGGTCGGGGCCGCGCTGCTGTTCGTCGACCCGGCGCGCGGCCGCGCGTTGCTGCAGCAGAGCCTGGACATCGCGCACACGCTGAACGACGGCGGCGCCGGTGTGGCCGATGCGCTGTTGATGCTCGGCACCGCATCGGGCGAGGTGCACGAATTCGAAGCCGCCGACCGTGCCATCGCCGACGGCATCGCGTTCGCCCACGAGCGCGACCTCGACCGCCTCGCCGGCTACATGGAGGCTTGGCGCTCGCTCTGCGACATGTACCAGGGGCGCTGGGAGCTGGCCGGCGAGCGGGCGCATGCGGCGGTCGCGCGCGAGGCCGCCGGGTCCACCAACCGGCTGATGGCGCTGGTCGCGCTGGCCCGCCTGCGCAATCGCCGCGGCGACCCGGGCGCGATGGAGGTGCTGGACGAAGCGCTCGCGCTGGCCCGCCAGAGCGGCACGCTGCAGCGCCTCGCGCCGGTGCATTGCGCGCGCGCCGAGGCGGCCTGGCAGGCCAGGCAGCCGGCCGCAGTGCGGCAGGAGGTCGATGCCGTCTTCGCACTGGCGACGGAACACCGCCACCCGTGGTTCATCGGCGAACTCGCGTTCTGGCGCTGGCGCGCGGGCGGCGAACCGGTCGTGCCACCGCACTGCGCCACGCCGCATGCGCTGCAGATCGCAGGACGCTGGCGCGAAGCGGCCGCCGCATGGCGCGAACGCGGTTGCCCCTATGAGGAAGCGCGGGCGCTTGCCGACGGCGACGAGGCGGCACAGCGCGACGCGCTGGCTTTGCTCGACCGGCTCGGCGCGCGGCCGCTCGCCGATCAGGTGCGCGCCACGATGCGCGCGGCCGGCGTCGCCGCGGTGCCGCGCGGTCCGCGGGCGGCGACGCGGCGCAATGCGGCCGGCCTGACCGCGCGCGAGCTGCAGATCCTCGCGCTGGTCGCCGAAGGCTGCCGCAATGCCGAGATCGCCGTGCGCCTGTCGCGCTCGACGCGCACCATCGACCACCACATCGAGGCGATCCTCGCGAAGCTCGGTGCACCGTCGCGCGGCGAGGCGGCCGCCGCGGCCCGCCGGCTCGGCCTGCTCGACGACCCGTCCGCAAATTAGGCAAGCGCCCCGCCCAAGATGGGCAACGGCTGCCCTGTGCCGCGAGGGCCGCGAAACCTATCGTTGCGCCACGGTCCGATGTCCGGACCGATCCAACGATTCCAGGAGATCCCCATGCCCCGCTACCTCGTCGAACGCGACTTCCCCCAAGGCCTCTCGATCCCGATGGACGCCGCCGGCAGCAAGGCCTGCCGTGCCGTCGTCGACGGCAATGCCGAATCCGGCGTCACCTGGGTCCACTCCTATGTGAACCCGGACCGCAGCAAGACCTTCTGCATCTACGACGGCCCGTCGCCCGAGGCGATCCGCCAGTCCGCGAAACGCTCCGACCTGCCGGTCGGCACGATCACCGAGGTGTCGGTGCTCGACCCGTACTTCTACCGTCCCTGAGCAGGCTGCAAGGGCTTGGGGGAAGGCCGACAATGACGGCCTTCTCCGCTGCAACGCCTCCGCGAAAGCCCCCCATGAGCGACACCTCCTACCCCGACACCCGCCTGCTGATCGACAACCAATGGGTCGACGCCACCGGCGGCAAGACGCTGGACGTGCTGAACCCCGCCACCGGCGCGCCGATCGGCAAGGTGGCGCATGCGTCCACCGCCGACCTCGACCGCGCGCTGGCCGCCACGCAGCGCGGCTTCGAGACCTGGCGCGTCACGCCGGCGCATGAGCGCGCCAACGTGATGCGCCGCGCCGCCGCGCTGCTGCGCGAACGCGCCGACGGCATCGCCCGCCTGATGACGCAGGAGCAGGGCAAGCCGCTCGCCGAAGCCCGCGTCGAGGTGCTGGCCGGCGCCGACATCATCGACTGGTTCGCCGACGAAGGCCGCCGCGTCTACGGCCGCATCGTGCCGTCGCGCAACCTGGCCGCGCAGCAGCTGGTGCTGAAGGAGCCGGTCGGCCCGGTCGCCGCCTTCACGCCGTGGAACTTCCCGATCAACCAGATCGTGCGCAAGCTCGGTGCAGCGCTCGCAAGCGGCTGCTCGTTCCTGGTGAAGGCGCCGGAAGAAACCCCGGCATCGCCGGCCGCGCTGCTGGCCGCCTTCGTCGATGCCGGCATCCCGGCCGGCGTGCTCGGGCTGGTGTTCGGCAACCCGGCCGAGATCTCGGCCTACCTGATCCCGCACCCGGTCATCCGCAAGGTCACCTTCACCGGCTCGACGCCAATCGGCAAGGAGCTCGCGGCGCTGGCGGGCCGCCACATGAAGCGCGTGACGATGGAGCTGGGCGGCCACGCGCCGGTGATCGTCGCCGACGACGCCGATGTCGCGCTCGCGGTGAAGGCCGCCGGCGGCGCGAAGTTCCGCAACGCCGGCCAGGTCTGCATTTCGCCGACGCGCTTCCTGGTGCACAGCAGCCTGAAGGAGGCGTTCACGACGGCGCTGGTGCAGCATGCCGAGAAGCTCAAGCTCGGCGACGGCCTGGCCGAAGGCACCACGCTCGGCCCGCTGGCCAACGCGCGCCGCCTGGGCGCGATGGCCAAGGTGGTCGACGACGCGCGCAAGCGCGGCGCCACCGTCGCGACCGGCGGCGAGCGCGTCGGCAGCAGCGGCAACTTCTTCGCGCCGACCGTGCTGGTCGACGTGCCGCTCGACGCCGACGTGTTCAACAACGAACCCTTCGGCCCGGTCGCCGCGATCCGTACCTTCGAGACGCTCGACGAAGCCATCACCGAAGCCAACCGCCTGCCGTTCGGGCTGGCCGGCTACGCCTTCACCCGCTCGATCAAGAACGCGCACCAGCTGGCGCAGCGCCTGGAGCTCGGCATGCTGTGGATCAACCAGCCGGCCGCCCCGGTGGCCGAGATGCCGTTCGGCGGCGTGAAGGATTCGGGCTACGGCACCGAAGGCGGCCCGGAGGCGATGGAGGCCTACCTGGTCACGAAGAGCGTGTCGATCATGGCCGTTTGACGGCGGCTTTCGCGGTGGGCTGCGGGGTCTGCCCGACCCCGAGGTTCATCGCGTTCAGGATGTCGCCGTTGTCC
This sequence comes from Rhizobacter sp. SG703, assembly GCF_012275445.1. Lineage (GTDB taxonomy): Bacteria > Pseudomonadota > Gammaproteobacteria > Burkholderiales > Burkholderiaceae_C > Rhizobacter. The sequence continues at coordinate 48,654 of NZ_JAAZQK010000018.1, forward strand.
TGCGACAGCTCCCACGCGAAGACGCCCGCCAGCCCGTGCGCGACCGCGAAGCGGCCCTTGCGCCGCACGCTGCGCGGGTCGTCGTAGCCGATCATCTGCTGCGTGCGCGCATTCCACAGCGTGTACGACTGCGTCCTGCGGTCGAACACCGCCTTCCAGCCCTGCGTGCCGGCGCCTTGGGCGCCGAGCCAGCCGTCGGCCAGCTCGCGGTAGGTGATGTCGCCTTCGGCGCCGGGGAACACGCCGGTGCGCGGCACGCCGTTGAAGCCGTTCGGTCCCGGCCCCTTCACGCCGGCGAAGCCACGGCCGTACATCGCCACGCCGGCCACCAACTTGCTCGCCGGCACGCCGGCCTTCGTCATCACGCGCACCGCGCCTTCGAGGCTGTCGTTCGAACCGGGCGTCGGGCTGGCCAGCGGCGTGTGGTGGCCGGCCAGCGGCGTCCAACCGCCGGCGAAGTCGTAGGTCATCATGAAGACGAGGTCCATCACCTTGGCCGCGCCGGCGTGGTTGACCTTCGTCGCGAGCGATTCGGTGGTGTTGACCGCCGCCGTCAGCAGGTAGCGCCGGCCGGTCTGCGCGGCCAGGCCGTCGAGCACGCGGCGCAGGTCGACCATCAACTCGGCATAGCCCTGCCCGTCGGCCGGCGTGCCGAGCGCGACGCCGTTGGCGCTGCCGTTCGACGTCGGATGCTCCCAGTCGATGTCGACGCCGTCGAACGCGGGATGCGCCTGCAGGAACTGCGCGACGGACGCAGTGAACACCGCGCGCCGCGCCGGGTCGTTCGCGAGGTGGAAGAACGGGTCCGAGCCGCCCCAACCGCCGACCGACGCGAGCACCCTGGCCTGCGGCGCGCGCTGCTTGAAGCGGGCGAAGACGGCATCGAACTCGTCGTCGCGCGCCGACGTGGCGAGCTGGAAATCGGCTTTACCTTCGCAGGCCTGTGCATCCTTGGGCAACTGGCCCGGGCCGCACAGGTGCAGGAAGGCGTAGAGCAGGTGCGTGACATTGCCGGCCGGCACGCGGTCGAGCAGCGCCGGCGGCTGCCAGTTCGGCACGTAGACGCCGACGACCTTGCCGCTGGTCGGCGTGAAGGGGTGGTGCTGTCCGGTGAAGGGCGGCACCGGCTCGGCGGCCGGTGCGGCCATCGTCGTCACGGCCAGGGTCAGGGCCAGCAGCGGGGCACTCCATCGCGATCGGTTCATCGGCGGTCTCGTCGGGTAGGTTGGGAGAAGTTCAGGCACGGCAGGCCGCAGCGGTGCGCGCGAGCGCGGCATCGGTCCAGCGCCGCAACGCGGTGGTCGACAACGCGGTCGGCAGCGAGCGCAGCAGCATCCGGTAGACCGCGCCGCGCGTGACCTTGACGCGCCGCGACGGGTCCAGCCAGCCCGGCGCAGCGAGCAGCAGCTCGAGCGAGGCCAGCCCGAGCATCAGCGGCCACAGCGATGCGAGCCGCAGGCGCAGGCTGCCGGCGGGGATGCGCAGCACGTAGTCGGCGCCGGCACGGTAGCCGGCCAGCGCTTGCGTGCTCAGCTCGACCAGCAGCGGCCGGGCGGCCGCGCGGCGAGCCGGATCGGACAGGTCGGCGACCGTCAGCCCATGCCACACGAGCAACTCGACCGGCAGGTAGCAGCGGCCGTTCGCGAGGTCTTCGGCGGCATCGCGCAGCACGTTCGTCAGCTGCAGCGCCTGGCCGTAGGCGACGCCCTTCGCGACCATCTCATCGCGCGACCACACCTGCAGTTCGGGCCGATGGCGCATCGCGATGTCGGTCCAGAACTCGCCGACGCAGCCGGCGACAAGATACGTGTAGCGATCGAGCTCGGCGCGGGTCTGCAGCGGCACCGGCGCGCCGGCGCGGCCCTGCTCGAAATGCCGCAGGTCGAAGCACATGCCGTCGGTCAGTGTCGTGACGACGCGGCGGATGTCGGCGATGTCGGCGGCCGGCTGCCGGCGCAGCAGGTCCAGGGCCTCGGGCAAGGCGGCCATCAGCGCGGCCTCGCCGGCGTCGGCGGGTGTGCCGGCATCGATCGGCTGCCAGGGCAGGCTGCCGGTCACCTGGTCGCGCCACGACAGCAGCTGCGCGAGGCGCTGCGCCGCGGGGCGGCCGGGCGTATCGGCGACGGTGTCGGCCGCGCGGGCGAGCAGGTAGGCCAGGCTGACCGGCGCGCGCATGCCCGGCGGCAACATGCGCAGGCTCAGGTAGAACGAACGGGAGACGCGCTTCAGCAGCTCGCCGAGCAGCTTGTCGGTGGTGACGGGCATGGGCTGGCAATGTAGCCGCAATGGCACCGGGCCTCCCGCCCGTTCATCCTGAGCCGCCCACCCGTTCGCCCTGAGCCTGTCGAGGGACCTGCGCACATCGAACCGGGGCTTCGACAGGCTCAGCCCGAACGGAGTCAAGGCTCAGCCCGAACGGAGTCAGATCTCAGCCCGAAGGGCTGCACTTGCCCTCAGCCCGACGACTTGAACACCCCGAACAGCCGCCCGATGCGGCCGGCGATGCCGCGCTCGCCGGACGACACCTTGATCAGCGGGCTGGTCGGCCGCGCGCCGAATGGGTCGGCGGTCTGCACGCCGCGCGTCGCGGCGGTGCCCACGCGCGCCGGGGCCGCCCGGGGCACAGCCGCCGCGGCGGCCGCCGGCGCCGCACTCGGCGGCACCGTCATGCGTGCCGCCGCGCGGGCCAGCACGTCGGCCTTCGCGGCCGCCGCCCAGGCCTGCTCGACCCACGCGAGGATCGGCTTCCATTGCGCCAGGTCGGCCTCGACCTTCGCGGGCGGCAGGTCGAACAGCGTCGCGCCCTGCTCGACGCAGCGCACATAGGCCTGCGTCTCGCGCAGCGCGCCGAGGTACGGGAAATTCGCCTGCGCCGCCCACTCGACCATCTGCTCGGCGGCCTTGGTGCGGGCGTCGAGCCGCATGCCGACCATCGCGACCTTGCAGCGCCCGCTGGCCACGCGCGGCAGCGTCCGCAGTTCTTCGTAGCAGGCGGCGGCGGATTCGCGGTCGAAGACCGAATGGCAGACCGGCATCACGATCACGTCGGCATACATCACGACGCGGGCCAGTTCGCTGTCGCGCAGGCCGCCAGGGGTGTCGATCACGACATGGCTGATGCCGGCGGGCGGGCGCAGCACGCTGCGCGGGTCGACGGCCCAGCCGACCACCGGGGCGCCCTGGGCCACCGGCTGCTCGGCGCGGCGCTTCAGCCACGCGAGCGACGACTGCTGCCGGTCGACATCGCCGAGCATCACCTTCAGCCCCTGGCGGGCGCAATAGCCGGCAAGGTGGGTCGCCAGCGTGCTCTTGCCACTGCCTCCCTTGCGATTGATGACGGCTACCACGCGCATGGACGATGAAACCCGGGTCCTGCCAGAACGGCCACCGATTACATCACCGAAGCGCCCGCGCCGGGCTCGGTACAAGCCTCCTTTCACCCTGTTCACGTTTGGATACCGCCGGTCGTTGCGGGCGTGCCGAAACCGGCGCCGGTTCCGTCGCGCGCTTTTTTTCAATGCACCGCCGTCCGCGCCAGCGCCTCGCCATCCGGCAGGAAGGCATGCAGCTGCGTCGCCGGCAGCTCGAAGCTGACGGGGTCGCCGAGCTTCAGCGACTCGTCGGTCACCTTCGCCAGCAGCGGTGGCTCGTCGTCACGCCAGGTCACGTAGGCGTAACTGAATTCGCCCAGGTGCTCCAGGTGGCTGATGTGGCCGCGGCCGTCGCCCTGCCCGAGCTGCACGTGTTCCGGCCGCACGCCGAGCGTGATCTCGGTGCCGGCGGCGACCCGCGATGCATCGACCGCGGCGCGGCAGGCCAGCCCGCCGGGCAGGCGGCAGTCGAGCCGTGTCGCATCGCCGGCGACTGCCGCGGCCGGCAGGAAGTTCATCGACGGCGAGCCGATGAAGCCGGCGACGAAGCGGTTCTGCGGGCGGTGGTACAGGTCGAGCGGCCGGCCGATCTGCGCAACGCTCAGCAGGCCCTTGGCCGCCGCATCGGGGCGCAGCAGCACGATCTTGTCGGCCAGCGTCATTGCCTCGACCTGGTCGTGCGTCACGTAGACCATGCTGACGTTGCCGAGCTTGCGGTGAAGCCGCGCGATCTCGACGCGGGTGTTGATGCGCAGCGCGGCGTCGAGGTTGGACAGCGGCTCGTCGAACAGGAAGACCTTCGGCTGGCGCACGATCGCGCGACCGATCGCGACGCGCTGGCGCTGGCCGCCGGACAGCTGGCGCGGCTTGCGCTCGAGCAGCGCTTCGAGCTTCAGCATGCCGGCGGCCTCGCCGACGCGGCGCTCGATCTCGGCCTCGGGCAGCTTGTGGTGGCGCAGCCCGAAGGCCATGTTCTCGTGCACCGACATGTGCGGGTACAGCGCGTAGCTCTGGAACACCATCGCGACGTTGCGCTGCGCCGGCGGGAGCTCGTTGACGACCTGGCCGTCGATCACGATCTCGCCGCCGCTGACGTCGTCGAGGCCGGCGATCAGCCGCAGCAGCGTCGACTTGCCGCAGCCCGACGGGCCGATGAAGACGCAGAACTCGCCGGGGGCGATCGTCAGGTCGACGTCGTTGAGGATCGCGACGTTGGCGAAGCTCTTGCGGACCTTGCGGAGTTGGATCTGGGACATCTCGGTTCCTTCAGTGAGTGTTCGACGAGGCTTCGACAAGCTCAGCCCGGCCCTTCGACAGGCTCAGGGCGAACGGGGTGCATTCCGTTCGATGGGTGCATTCCGTTCGTCCTGAGCCTGTCGAAGGGCCCAGGCAGCGGGCGACTCAACGCAGCGCGAACACCGCCTCCTGCGGCTCCAGCACGATGTCGCCCCCATCGATGCGGCCGCCGAAACCATGCCCGCCGACCGCCTGCCACGCGCCCTGCAACCCGTGCGCCATGCGCGCCGGCCGGTCGGACAAATTGAACGCGCACAGCATCTGCTCCGCCCCATCGCCGCGCATGAACGCGACCACCTGGTCGTGCGCCGGCAGCAGCGCCATCGACCCCTGGCGCAGCGCCGGCTGCGTTGCGCGCCAGGTCAGGAAATTGCGGTAGCGGTTCAGCACCGACGTCGGCTGCGGCGCCTGCACATCGACCGCGCGTTGGCGCTGGGCGTCGGGCACCGGCAGCCATGGCGCGCCGCTCGTGAAGCCGGCATTCGGTGCCGCGGCCACCCACAGCATCGGCGTGCGGCAGCCGTCGCGGCCGACGAACTCCGGCCACATCTCCTTGCCGTACGGGTCCTGGATCTGCTCGAACGGAATCACCGCCTCGGCCAGCCCGAGTTCCTCGCCCTGGTACAGGCAGATCGAGCCGCGCAGCGAACCGAGCAGCCCCACCAGCAGCGGCGCGACGCGTTCGGCCGGGCCGAGGCCTGCCCAGCGTGTGACGACGCGCACCACGTCGTGGTTGTTCAGCGCCCAGCACACCCAGGCATCGCCGGCCTCGGCCAGCATCTCCGCAAGCACCGCATGCACATAGCGCGGCTCGTGGCGCTCGGTCATCAGGTTGAAGGTGTAGGCCATGTGCAGCCGCGCACCGGTGGTGTACGCGCGCAGCGTGGCGTATTCGTTGTCGTCGCCGATCTCGCCGATGGTCGTGATGCCGGGGTAGCGGTCGCACAGCGCGCGAAAGCGCTGCAGGAACGCGAGGTTCTCCGGCTGCGTCTTGTCGAACAGGTGGCTTTGCCGCGCATACGGGTTCGCGCGCGGCACGCCGACCGCGAACTTCCCCGCCGGCTGCGGCGGGTTCGAACGCAGTTGCCGGTCGTGGAAGTAGAAGTTCACCGTGTCGAGCCGGAAGCCGTCGACGCCGCGCTCGAGCCAGAACTGCGCGGCGTCGAGCACCGCGTCCCGCACCTGCGGATGGTGGAAGTTCAGGTCCGGCTGCGAGGCCAGGAAGTTGTGCATGAAGTACTGCTGCCGCTTCGTCTCCCATTGCCACGCGCTGCCGCCGAACAGCGACAGCCAGTTGTTCGGCGGCGAGCCGTCGGGCTGCGGGTCGACCCAGACGTACCAGTCGGCCTTCGGGTTGTCGCGGCTCGCGCGGCTCTCGACGAACCACGGGTGGTCCTTCGATGTGTGGCTGATCACCAGGTCGATCAGGATGCGGATCTTCAGCGCATGGGCGCGGGCCACCAGCGCGTCGAAATCGGCCAGCGTGCCGAACATCGGGTCGACGTCGCAGTAGTCGGTGACGTCGTAGCCGAAGTCGCGCATCGGCGAGCGGAAGAACGGCGAGATCCAGATCGCGTCGGCGCCGAGCGACGCGATGTGGTCGAGCCGCTGCGTGATGCCGGCGAGGTCGCCGACGCCGTCGCCGTTGCTGTCCTGGAAGCTGCGCGGGTAGACCTGGTAGATGCAGGCGCCGGCCCACCAGTCGGATGGAGTTGTCATGGTCGTTTGCTTGAAGAGAGAGGATCAGCCCTTGACCGAGCCGGCCGTGAGGCCGGCGACGATCTGCCGTTGAAAGTAAACCACCAGACCGATCAGCGGCAAGGTGACGATCACCGACGCCGCCATGATGGCTCCCCACGGCGCCTCGTAGCCGTTGCCGGCGCTGACCAGCGCGATCGCGACCGGCACGGTGCGCTGCTCGGTGCTGATCGTGAAGGTCAGCGCGAACAGGAACTCGTTCCACGCCGCGATGAACGCGAGCAGCCCGGTGGCCACCATCGCCGGCCACAGCAGCGGCATGAAGATGCGGAAGATCAGCGTGAAGACGCCCAGGCCGTCCATCATCGCGGCCTCTTCGACTTCCTTCGGCAGCTGGCGCATGAAGGTCACCAGCACCCACACGGTGAACGGCAGCGTGATGACGAGGTCGGCAAGCAGCAGCGCGCCGAGGTGGTCGTACAGGCCGAACGCCTGCACCAGCTCGAACATGCCCGACAGCACCGCCACCTGCGGGAACATCGACGCCGACAGCACGGTGAGCATCAGCGTGCCGCGCCCGCGGAAGCTGACGCGCGACAGCGCCCACGCGGCCGGCAGGCTCAACGCGAGCGACAGCGCGACGACACCGCCGGCGACGACGGCCGAGTTCAGCAGATTGCGGGCGAACGGCTGGTCGCGGAACAGGCTGGCGTAGTTGACGAGGGTCGCATGGGCCGGCCACAGCTCGGGCGAGAACAGCGCGGTGCCCTGCTTCAGCGAGGTGGACACCGCATACAGCAGCGGGAACAGCGAGACGAACAGCAGCAGCGCGGCCGATGCGTAGTACAGCGCCGACATCGCCGGCGTGCGTTTATAGATGCTCGGGCCGTTCATGCAGAAGCCTCCTCGACGCGGCGGCGCGTGGCGCCGAGGTACACGATGGTGACGAGCGCGATCATGAAGAACAGCACCGTCGCCGACGCCGAGCCGAAGCCGACCTGCTGGAAGTCGATCAGCTGTTCGCGCACGTAGATCGACATGCTCTTGGTCGCCCGGCTGTTGGACGTCATCACGTAGATCACGTCGAACACGCGCAGCGCATCGAGCGTGCGGAACACGACGGCCACGGCAACGCCCGGCACGATCAGCGGCAGCGTGATGCGGCTGAACACCCGCCAGGTCGGCACGCCGTCGACCTTGGCCGCTTCGTAGCAGTCGAGCGGCACCATCTGCAGCGCCGCGAGGATCAGCAGCGCCATGAACGGCGTGGTCTTCCAGACGTCGACCATCACGACGGTGAACAGCGACAGCGTCGGGTCGGCCGTCCACGCGAGCGGCGCCGCGATGAGCCCGAACGCCAGCAGGTAGTGGTTCACGACGCCGAACTGGTCGTGCAGCATCCAGCTCCAGATGCGCGCCGACACGACGGTGGGAATGGCCCAGGGCACCAGCATCGCGGCGCGCAGCAGCGTGCGCAGCCGGGAAGGCTGGTTGATCACCAGCGCGACGCCGAGGCCGAGCACCGTCTCGAGCGTGACCGACAGCAACGCGAACGCGAAGGTGACGCCGACGGCCCGCCACCAATCCGGATCGCGCAGCACGCCGTACTCGCCGCCATAGTTCTCGAGGCCGATGAACTTCCATGCGTCGAGGTGGGCGAGCGACGCATCGGTCAGGCTGAACCACAAGGTGCGGGCGAGCGGCCAGCCGGCGACGGCGAGCAGCACGACCAGCATGGGCGTGAGCATCCACCAGGCCCACTTCACGCGTTGCCTCGTCAGGCCGGACATGTCGGGTCTCCTTGCGTGGTTCTTGTGCGTCGTGGCGGGTGGTGCGAGGAACCCGGCGTTCGCAGAGGAATCCCGTTCGCCCTGGAAGGGCCGGACTGAGCTTGTCGAAGGCCGTGCGCGTCGGGCACAACCCTTCGACGGACGAGCCCTCGACAGGCTCGGTCCCTGCTCAGGGCGAACGGGGGAGGCGCTTCAGTTCCAACGGCCTCCACGGCCGATCTGATTGAGCCGCTGATCGAGCTTCGCCACAGCCTCTTCCGGCTTCGCACTGCGCGACAACACCTCGTGCGCCGCGTTCCAGAACTCGTTGCTGACCTGGTTGTAGCGAGAAGCCGTCACGGTCGCCGGCCGCGGCACCGCGCTCGCGAACGTGCCGGCCAGCTGGCTCATGAACGGGTTCGCGGCCACCACGTCCTTGTCCTGGTACAGCGTCGCCACCGTCGGGTTGAACGAGCCCTTCAGCGCCCGCTCCTTCTGCACCTCGGCACTCGTCATGTACATCACCAGGTCGGCCGCCAGCGCCGCATTCTTCGAGTACTTCGACACCGCCAGCTGCTGGCCGCCCAGCGCCGCGGCGTTCGAGCCGGCATCGCCGCCCTTCGGCAGCACGGCCACGCCGACCTTGTTCTTGATCGGGCTGTCGTCGCGCTGCGCCAGCGACCAGGCATACGGCCAGTTGCGCATGAACACCGCGTTGCCGGCCTGGAACACGCCGCGCGATTCTTCCTCGGCATAGTTCAGCACCGCCGTCGGCGAAATGGTGCCGACCCACGACGCGGCCATCGCCAGCGCCTTTGTGGTCGCCGGGTTCTTCACCGACACCTTGCCCGCGCTGTCGACGATGGTGCCGCCGCCGTAGCTCGACACCCACTCCAGCGCATTGCAGGTCAGGCCCTCGTAGGCCCGGCCCTGCCACACGTAGCCCCACATCTTGTCGTTGCCGGCGGCGCGCTCGGCCGACTGGATCTTCTGCGCGGTGTCGGTCAGCTGCTCCCAGGTCACCGGCACCTTCAGGCCGTGCTTCTCGAGCAGGTCCTTGCGGTAGTACAGCAGCCCGGCGTCGATGAACCACGGCATCGCGACCAGCCGGCCCTGCACGCTGCCATTGGCCACCATCGACGGGAAGTGCGTTTTCTCGACCCCCTTGCTGAACGGCTTCAGGTCCAGGAAGTGCGAACCGAGGATGCCCGGCCACACCACGTCGACCTGGAATACGTCGATCTTGTCGGACTGCGACCCCAGCACCTGCTGGTACAGCGCCAGCCGCTCGCTCGCATCGTTCGGCGTCGAGACCACCTCGACGGTGTGGCCGGCCTTCTTCGCCCAGGCCTCGGCCGCGCTCTTGCACAGCTCCAGCTCCTGGCCGACGGCACCGCACGAGATCTTCAGTGTGGCCGCGTTGGCTGCCGCCGTCGCGAACAAAAAGCCGGCCGCAGCCAGCGCCAGCATCGGGCGTCTTTGCATCATCGTCTGTCTCCATCCGTGGTCGGGCCGGATCGCATCCGGTTCTTGGAACGGCATTACAGCGGCCGCCGGCCCCGCCAAGATGTCGAGTGTGAGCGGCGGCCCCGCCGGCGTTGTCATTTTTGAAACATGGCTACAGTCGGCGCATGACGCTGCACGACCGCGCTTTCGATCCCGACGAGCTGTCGGTGACGATCTCCGAGCTGCTGGTGGCCACCGCCGACGGCACCGACCCCGGCATCGACCACGCCGTCACCGAGGTGCTGCGCACGCTGCGCGACCGCCTGAAGATGGACGTGGTGTTCGTCTCGGAGTTCATCGACGGCCAGCGTGTGTTCCGCTTCGTCGACGGCGACCAGGCGCCGATGCGCCCCGGCGACGGCAATCCGCTCGAGGAAAGCTACTGCAAGCAGGTGGTCGACGGGCGCATGCCGGAGCTGGTGCACGACGCCTCGGCGATCGCGAAGGACATCGGCCTGCCGCACACCGACGTGCAGGTCGGCGCCCACCTCAGCACGCCGATCATGATGCCCGACGGCAGCGTCTACGGCACGCTGTGCTGCTACAGCGCAGCCGCGAACCCTGCGCTGCGCAAGCGCGACCTCGACAACCTGCGCAACTGCGCGGTGCTGGTCGCCCGCAAAGTCACCGCGGCCTGGAAGGCCCACCTGCCGGGCTCCGCGGTCGACTGGTCGCTGGAGCCGCTCAGCGCCGAACGCTGGAAGCTGAAGTGAACGCCGGGTGAGCCGCGGCGCCGGGCCGGACCCGGCGGCAGCAATCCACGCATCCCCCGAACGAAGGTGTCGCGCCGTGCGCACGGCCGCCCGCCACTGGCTACCATCGGTCCCGTGCGTTCGCTCCTGCGGGCGCCCGGACTGAGGCCCATCCCCGTGTTTGAAACCATCATCGCCGGCACCGTGCTCCTGGTCTGCGCCATCCTGCTGGTGCGCCTGACGCTGAACGTGCGCCGACGAATGCAATTCGATTTCGCGATGCAGCGCTGGTGGGCCACGCTGTGCGGCACCTGGCTGCGGCTGTGGCGCTGGCCGGCCGCGCGCCGCCAGGCCAGCCGCGAGACGCGCGACGCGATCGAGCGCGCCCGCGGCGGAGAATGGGACGGCAACGTGTACCGCCCCAGATCCTTCCGCAAGCCCCGCAAACCGCACTGATGTCCATGACCGACACCCGTTCTGCCGCCCCCGCTCCTCGCATCGCGCTGATTGCCCACGACCACAAGAAAGACACGATGGTCGAACTGGCGCGCGAATACCTCGCCTTCCTGAAGACGTGCACGCTGTGCGCGACCGGCACCACCGGCAGCCGGCTGCAGGACCAGCTGGGACTGACGGTGCAGCGCATGCTGAGCGGCCCGCTCGGCGGCGACCTGCAGATCGGCGCAAAGCTGGCGCAGGGCGAGATCGACCTGGTGGTGTTCCTGCGCGACCCGATGACGCCGCAGCCGCACGAGCCCGACATCAACGCACTGGTGCGGGCCTGCGACGTGCATGATGTGCCCTGCGCCACCAACCTCTCGACGGCACGGCTGGTGCTGGCGCGCTTGTCGGAAAGACGCTGAGCCACGCGGCACGCCGTTTGCCCCTCTCCCGGACAGGCGCATTGCCTGCAGGAGAGTTGGCATGTCTTACCGCTCAGACCATTCCGATGCCCGGCGTCGCCGCGTCGAAGGTCCGTCACGCGATCCGCGCGATCACGCCGGGCTGGAGCGCCCGGCGGCGCATCCGAAAAGCACGGGATCTGACAGAAACTCGTCGCGCACGCCGGCAAATCGTGCCGGTTGACGTTACGCGCGGACCAGCCGCAGCCGCGTGATCTCGGACGGCGCGCCGAGGCGTTTCGGCGGGCCCCAGTAGCCCGTTCCGCGGCTCACGTACACCCACAGCGCGCCCAGCTTGTGCAGCCCGGCGACGAACGGCTGCTGCAGCGGCACGAACAGGTTCCACGGCAGGAACTGCCCGCCGTGCGTGTGGCCTGACAGCTGCAGGTCGAACCCGGCCGCGGCGGCCGCCGGCGCGCTGCGCGGCTGGTGCGCCAGCAGCACCTTCGCATGCGCCTCGTCCGACGCGCCCCGCAGCGCGCGCGCCGGATCGCTGCGCTGCTGCTCGTCGAAATGGTGGGCGCCAAAATCGGTCACGCCCGCCAGCAGCAGGCGCCCCGCACCATGCTTCAGCAGCAGGTGCTCGTTCATCAGCACCGTGATGCCGAGCCGCCGCAGCTCGGCCACCCAGGCCGGCGCACCCGAGTAGTACTCGTGGTTGCCGGTGACCGCGAACACGCCGTGCCGCGCCTGCAGCCGCCCGAGCGGCGCGGTGTGCGCCGACAACTCCGGCACCCGGCCGTCGACCAGGTCGCCGGTCAGCGCCATCACATCGGCGTCCAGCGCATTCGCCGCATCGACCACGCGGTCGACAAAACCCTTGCGGATCGTCGGCCCGACGTGCAGGTCGCTGATCTGCACCAGCGTGAAGCCCTCGAGCGCCGGCGGCAGGTCGGCGATCGGCACGTCGACGCGCCGCACGCCCGGCCGGCGCCGCGCGTTCAGCAGGCCGAGCAGGCTCGCGAGCAGCGCCAGCGCCGGCACCGCGACGGCCGACCCCTGCAGCACCGACGCCGGGATCGCCGCGGACCCACTGACCAGGTTCCACCCACCCCAGGCCAGCAGCACCGCGTCGCGCCCCAGTGTCAGCACCAGCAGCGTCGAGAAGAAGCCCATCGCGATCAGCCCGGCCCAGGCCAGCACCCCGGTGGCCGCGCGCCGCCCGAGGATCGGGCTCGCGGCCGACAGCACCAGCAGGAACAGCGCGGCCAGCAGGCCGGCACCGACCCATCCCCAGGGCGCCGGCAGCACCCCCAGCAGGCGCGACCCGATGTAGGCATGGAAGGCAGCCAGCAAGGCCACCGGGAGCAACGGAAACGACATGGCAGAACCTGTCCTGAAGGGGCAAGCCCCACAGGTGGGGCCGGCTGCAGCCATCTCAACAGAACCCCTCTCCCCGAAATCCAGGAAAACCCGGGCCATTCGACGCAACAAAGTACAGGTCTTGGCGCGAGCCGTACCAAATCGTTCAAAGGCATACGTCTATCGTTGCGGCTGCGGACGTGGCGCACCACGGCGCATCGCATCGACAGCATCAATCCGACAACGATGGAGACACCAATGACAAACAAGACCCCGGTGAAGACGGCGCTGGTTCTGGCCCTGGGCGCGCTCGGCGCCGTGGCCGCCACGTCTTCGCACGCCACCGACCTCGTGATCGCGACCGTCAACAACGGCCACATGATCGAGATGCAGAAGCACACGAAGGACTTCGAGAAGGCGAACCCCGGCATCACGCTGAAGTGGGTCACGCTCGAAGAAGGCGTGCTGCGCCAACGCGTCACCACCGACATCGCCACCAAGGGCGGCCAGTTCGACGTGATGACGATCGGCCTGTACGAGGCCCCGATCTGGAGCAAGAAAGGCTGGCTGAAGGAGATCGCCACCGATGCCGCCTACGACGTCGACGACCTGCTGCCGGCCATCCGCAGCGGCCTGTCGCTGGACGGCAAGCTGTACGCCGCGCCGTTCTACGGCGAGAGCTCGATGACGATGTACCGCGACGACCTGGTCAAGGCCAAGGGCCTGACCATGCCGGCCAACCCGACCTGGGCGCAGATGGCCGACATCGTCTCGAAGATCCACGACCCGGCCAAGGGCGTGTACGGCCTGTGCCTGCGCGGCAAGCCGGGCTGGGGCGACAACATGGCCTTCCTGACGACGATGGTCAACACCTACGGCGGCCAGTGGTTCGACATGAGCTGGAAGCCGCAGATCGACACCAAGCCGTGGAAGGACGCGATCGGCCAGTACGTCGACCTGATGAAGAAGTACGGCCCGCCCGGCGCGTCGGCCAACAGCTTCAACGAGAACCTGGCGCTGTTCAACGAAGGCAAGTGCGGCGTGTGGATCGACGCCACCATCGCCGCGTCGTTCGTCAGCGACCCGAAGCAGTCGAAGGTGGCCGACAAGGTCGCGTTCGTGCAGGCGCCGCAGGCCGTCACGCCGAAGGGCGCGAACTGGCTGTGGTCGTGGAACCTCGCGATCCCGTCGTCTTCGAAGAAGTCGGCCGAAGCGCAGAAGTTCATCACCTGGGCGACGTCGAAGGAGTACATCAACCTGATCGCGCAGAGCTCCGGCTGGCACACCGTGCCGACCGGCACGCGCAAGTCGACCTACGCGAACCCCGAGTTCCAGAAGGTCGCGAAGTTCGCGGTCGAGGAACAGAAGGCGATCAACAGCGCGAACCCGAACGACAGCACGCTGCCGAAGTCGCCGTACGTGGGCGTGCAGTACGCGGCCATCCCGGAGTTCCAGGCGATCGGCATCGCGGTGGGCCAGCAGATGAGCGCGGCGCTGTCGGGCAAGGTCACCGTCGACCAGGCCTTGAAGACCTCGCAGACCGCCGCCGAGCGTGAAATGACCAAGGGCGGCTACTTGAAGAAATAGGCTTTCCTCCCAGCCCTTTTCAGCCCCGCGCCGGCGTGTGCCGGCCGGGGGTCAGTGCCTGACGGAGGTTCCACGCCATGACCCGACTCCTGCCCCGCGCGCTGATGGCGCCGGCGGTCACCACGCTGTTCCTGTGGATGATCGTGCCGCTCGCGATGACCATCTGGTTTTCGCTGGTGCACTACAACCTGATGCAGCCCGGCGAGAAGACCTTCGTCGGCATCGAGAACTTCCACTACTTCATCACCGATCCGGACTTCTGGCCGGCGGTGCTGCAGACGCTCGAACTGCTCGGCGCGGTGATCGCGATCACCGTGGTGCTGGGCGTGGGCCTCGCGCTGCTGGTCAACGAGCCCTTCCCCGGCCAGGGCATCGTGCGCGTGCTGCTGATCTCGCCGTTCTTCGTGATGCCCACGGTGAATGCGCTGCTGTGGAAGCACATGATGATGAACCCGATCTACGGGGTGCTCGCGCACGTGTGGCATTTCTTCGGCGCGACACCGGTCGACTGGATGACCGACCTGCCGCTCGCGTCGGTGATCCTCATGCTGTCGTGGCAATGGCTGCCGTTCGCCTGCCTGATCTTCATCACCTCGCTGCAGTCGCTCGACCGCGAGCAGATGGAAGCCGCCCGCATGGACGGCGCCAACGCGCTGCACCAGTTCTGGTACCTGACGCTGCCGCACCTGGGCCGCTCGATCGCGGTCGTCGTGATGATCGAGATGATCTTCCTGATGAGCGTGTTCGCCGAGATCTTCACCACCACCGGCGGCGGGCCCGGCAACGAAAGCACCAACCTCGCGTTCCTGATCTTCAAGCAGGCGCTGATGAACTTCGATGTCGGCGTGGCGTCGGCGGGGGCCTTGTTCGCCGTCGTTCTCGCCAACATCGCCGCGGTGTTCCTGATCCGCATGGTCGGCAAGAACCTCGATTGAACGGATGCACGCCATGAGCACCACCTACCCCAACGGCTTCCCGTACGTCCGCACCTTCTTCGCGTGGGCGATCGCGCTGCTGCTGTTCTTCCCGCTGCTGTGGCTCGGGCTGACGGCGTTCAAGACCGAGATGCAGGCGATCGCGGTGCCGCCGCAGCTGATCTTCACGCCGACGCTGTCGAGCTTCGTCGAGGTGCAGCAGCGCAGCGACTACCTGCTGTACGCGAAGAACTCGCTGATCACCAGCCTCGTCTCGACGATCCTCGGCTTGATGATCGCGGCGCCCGCGGCCTATTCGATGGCGTTCTTCCGCACGAAGCGCACCCGCGACATCCTGATGTGGATGCTGTCGACCAAGATGATGCCGGCGGTCGGCGCGCTGGTGCCGGTGTACGTGATGGCGCAGACCACCGGCCTGCTCGATTCGCTGCCGGCGCTGATCATCGTGTTCACGCTGTCCAACCTGCCGATCATGGTGTGGATGCTCTACAGCGCCTTCAAGGAGGTGCCCAACGACATCCTCGAGGCGGTGCGTCTCGACGGCGCGACGGTGTGGGACGAGTTCCGCCACGTGATCCTGCCGCTGACGATGGGCGGCATCGCGTCCACCGGGCTGCTGTGCCTGGTGCTGGCATGGAACGAGGCCTTCTGGTCGCTGAACCTGACCTCGGCCAATGCCGGCACGCTGGCCGCGCTGATCGCGTCGTACTCCAGCCCCGAAGGCCTGTTCTGGGCCAAGTTGTCGGCCGCGTCGCTGCTGGCCATCGCGCCGATCATCGTGTTCGGCTGGTTCAGCCAGAAGCAGCTGGTGCAGGGCCTGACCTTCGGCGCCGTCAAATAAACAAGGAGACCTTCCATGTCGTTTCTCGAACTCAAGGGCATCGTCAAGGAATTCGGCCCGGTGCGCACCATCAAGGGCATCGACCTGCAGATCGAGAAGGGCGAGTTCATCGTCTTCGTCGGACCGTCGGGTTGCGGCAAGTCGACGCTGCTGCGGCTGATCGCCGGGCTCGAAGCCACCACGCAGGGCTCGCTGCAGCTGGACGGCCGCGACATCACCCACGTGCCGTCGGCCAAGCGCGACCTCGCGATGGTGTTCCAGTCGTACGCGCTGTACCCCCACATGACGGTGTTCGACAACATGTCGTTCGCGCTGAAGCTGGCCAAGGTCGACGTGGCCACGCGCCAGCAGAAGGTCGAGCGCGCCGCGAAGATCCTGAACCTGACGCAGTACCTGCAGCGCACGCCGAAGGAGCTGTCCGGCGGGCAGCGCCAGCGGGTCGCGATCGGCCGCGCGATCGTGCGCGCGCCCAAGGTGTTCCTGTTCGACGAGCCGCTGTCGAACCTCGACGCCGCGCTGCGCGGCCAGACCCGTGTCGAGATCGCGAGCCTGCACCGCGACCTCGGCGCGACCACGATCTACGTGACGCACGACCAGGTCGAGGCGATGACGCTGGCCGACCGCGTGGTGGTGCTGCGCGACGGCCTGATCGAACAGGTCGGCACGCCGCTGGAGCTGTACGACCACCCGGCCAACCAGTTCGTCGCGCAGTTCATCGGCACGCCGCAGATGAACGTCGTGAAGACCGCCGCGGTGCCCGAACTGTCGCGCCTGGCCGGCACGCGGTTGCCCACCGACGGCGCGGTGGGCGTGCGGCCCGAGTACGTGCGCGTCGGTGCCGCCGGAACCGGCCTCGCGGCCCGCGTGGAGCTGATCGAATCGCTCGGCTCCGACACGCTGATCCACACCCGCATCGGCGAGTCGCACGACGGCGTGCCGCTCGTCTCGCGGCAGAGCGAGCGCACCACGCTGAAACCGGGCGACACGGTCGGCATCAGCTTCGACGCGACCGCCCTCCACCTCTTCGACGCGCAGGGACGGACGCTGCGCGCGCTGCAGCAAGCCGCTTAGCGATGCGAGCCTCTCCATGACGACCATGCCCCTCATCATCCTCCACCTCGGCCTCGGCTCGTTCCACCGCGCGCACCAGGCCGTCTACCTGCAGAAGCTGATCGACCAGGGCGACACCACCTGGCAGATCGCCGGCGGCAACCTGCGCCCCGACATGGCCGATACCATCGCCGCGCTGCAGGCGCAGGGCGGCGCCTACACGCTGGAGACGGTGTCGCCGGCCGGCGAGCGCTTCTACGAGCGCATCACCGCGATCCGCCGCATCGTGCCGTACACGCCCGACCTGGCCGGGCTGATCGACATCGGCGCCGATGCGGCCACCCGCATCATCTCGTTCACCGTCACCGAGGCCGGCTACTACCTCGACGACCAGAACCGGCTCGACGACAGCTTCGCCGACCTGGCCAGCGACCTCGCCGGCAGCACCCGCAGCACGATCTACGGCGCGATGGCCGCGATCCTCGCCGAGCGCCGCCGGCGCGACGCCGGCCCGGTGACGCTGCTGAACTGCGACAACCTGCGCGGCAACGGCGAGCGCTTCCGCGCCGGCTTCCTCGACTTCCTGGCGCGCCGCGGCGAAACCGCGCTGCACGCCTGGGTCGAGCAGCACACCAGCTCGCCGAACGACATGGTCGACCGCATCACGCCTCGCCCGCTGCCCGACATCGCGCCGCGCGTGAAGGTCGCGACCGGCGTCGACGACGGCGCGCCGGTGATGGGCGAACGCTTCATCCAGTGGGTCATCGAAGACCACTTCATCAACGGCCGCCCGGCCTGGGAGAAGGCTGGTGCCGAGATGGTGGCGTCGGTGCTGCCGTACGAGGAAGCGAAGATCCGCATCCTGAACGCGAGCCACAGCTGCTTCGCGTGGGCCGGCACGCTGCTCGGCTACCAGTACATCCACGAGGACGTGGCCCACCCGGCGATCCGCCGGATGGCGTTCGACTACGTGACGAACGACGTGATCCCGTCACTGGAGTCGTCGCAGAAGCCTTACCCGCTGGACCTCGCTGCGTACCGCGACGTCGTGATCGACCGCTTCAGCAACCCGTACCTGCTGGACACCAACCAGCGCGTCGCGATGGACGGCTACGCGAAGATCGCCGGCTTCCTGTGGCCGACCTTCCGCGAGTGCCTCGCCCGCGGTGCATCGATCGCGGCGGTCGCGAAGCTGCCGGCGCTGTTCTTCGAATTCCTCGGCCGCTGGCACCGCGGCGAGCTGAGCTACACCTACCACGACCAGGGCATGGACGTGGCGGCGGCGCATGCGATCTTCGACAGCGCCGACCCGCTGGCAGCGTTCAGCCGCGACCCGGTGCTGTGGGGCCCGCTGGCCGGCGATGCGCGGCTGGTGGCCGCGCTGCAGCAGGCGCACGCCGAGGTGAAGTCCTTCCTGAAGGAGAACGGCCATGGCTGATCTCGGCCGCACCGGCCGCCTGGCCGACTGCCACGCGCTGCTGACCGGCGCCGGCGGCGGCATCGGCCTCGCAGTGACGCGGGCCTTCCTGCGCGAAGGCGCCCGCTGCACCGCGGTCGACCTGCCGGCCGCCGCGCCGCCCGAGCTGCAGGCACTGGCCGAACAGCACCCGGGCCGCTTCCAGTACCTGGGCGGCAACGTCGCGCGCAGCGACGACATCGCGCGCTTCGTCGCCGGCGCGCACGAGCGGCTGGGCAGCGTCACGACGCTGTTCAACAACGCCGCGGTGTTCGACCTGGCGCCGCTGCTCGAGTCGGACGAAGCGATGTACCAGCGCTTGTTCGACGTCAACGTGCGCGGCATGTTCTTCACGATGCAGGCGGTGCTGCGCCGCATGGTCGACGGCGGCGTGCGCGGCAGCATCATCAACCTCGCGTCGCAGGCCGGGCGCCGCGGCGAAGCGCTGGTGTCGCACTACTGCGCGAGCAAGGCGGCGGTGATCAGCTACACGCAGTCTGCCGCGCTCGCGATGGCGCCGAACGGCATCCGCGTCAACGGCATCGCGCCGGGCGTGGTCGACACGCCGATGTGGGGCCAGGTCGATGCGCTGTTCGCGCGCCACGAGCACCTGCAGCCGGGCGAGAAGAAGGCGGCGGTCGGCAAGGCGGTGCCGCTGGGCCGCATGGGCGTGCCGGACGACATCGCCGGCGCCGCGGTCTTCCTGGCCAGTGGAGAATCGGCTTACATCACCGCACAGACACTCAACGTCGACGGCGGCAACGTGATGAGCTGATGACGATGAACACCCACCGGATCCGCAGCCCCGAACTCGAGCACGACTTCGTGCGCGACACCAAGCTCGGCTACGAGCCCGAAGGCACCTATGGCTACGTGCGCTGCCTGGAGCACGGCGTGCCGAACCCGCTGGTGCGCTGGCATTACCACGAGGAATACGAGCTGCACCTGATCATCGAGACGCGCGGCAAGGTGTTCGTCGGCGACTACATCGGGCATTTCGAGCCGGGCCACCTGGTGCTGACCGGGCCGCGGCTGCCGCACAACTGGATCTCCACCGACATCCCGGCCGAAGGCGTGCCGCTGCGCGACGTGGTGCTGCAGTTCTCCGACGAGCCGCTGCGCCGCGCGACCGACCTGATCCCCGACCTGCGCGACGTGCTGCCGCTGCTGGAGCGGGCGCGCCACGGCATCGAGTTCTTCGGCATGAGCGACCGGGCGCGCGAGCGGCTGGTGCGCATCCGCAGCCTGCACGGGCTGAAGCGCTTCACCGAGTTCCTGGAGTTCCTCGGCGAGCTGTCGGAGTGCAGCGACTACCGGCTGCTGTCGAGCATGCCGCTGCAGAGCTTCGACGACGACACCTCGCTGGCGCAGATCAGCACCATCGTCGACTACATCACCGAGAACAGCGCCAGCCAGTTCTCGATGGCCGAGCTGAGCAAGCGCGTCGGCATGAGCGAGAGCCAGTTCTCGCGCTACTTCCGGCGCGCCACCGGCAACACCTTCACCGATTTCGTGAACCGGCTGCGCGTGACGCGGGCCTGCCAGCTGCTGATGGAGACGGATCGGTACATCACCAACGTCTGCTACGACGCGGGGTTCAACAACGTCGCGAACTTCAACCGGCGTTTCCTGGAGATCAAGGGGATGACGCCGAAGGAGTTCCGCAAGCAGGGCGAGGCTCGGTTCGGTGGGGGCGCCCCTCGGCAAGGCTGAGGGCTCGCGTCAGACCTCGCGAACGTCTCGCATGCCCTTGAGACGAAGGGATTTGCCTTCCGAATCGTCACAGCACGCCAGGTCGTCAATAGGCTTGCCACTGCAGGCTTCGCAACTGCTGCTGAGTGCCCACCCGCACCAAGTCCATGCTGACCCCGCGATTAGCCATGGATTTCGCGCGCTCGGCCAAATGCTCCATCGCATTGCCATGAACCCAGACGCGGCTGTTACCCGCAGTCAGCTCAAAGGATCGAGGAATCGAAGTTCCAGACCACACCCCCTGGGCCACCTTGATCGAATCCCTGACGGTGCCTGTTCCCTTTGCGGCAACAGCGAATCTCACCGTCCACTGTCGTACTTTTGGGCTGAAGTCCCAGTGCAATCAAGGACTTGCAGCCGGTCAAGCCCGACATCGCCGGCAGTGTAAAAGCCGAGACCCCCTGAGGCGGATTTGGCCGGACACGCACGCGCGAGGAAGCGGCCGAGCTTCCTTCTGTAGCTGCCTTGCAGCCTCACGCGCGGGCACAACGCCGCATCGAGTCAAGGCCGCGAAGCGCCCGAAGGGCTTGGCCTTGACGCGCTCCGAACTGAACACGCTGGCCGGGTGCGGTGCAAGGCGACTCTGGCGGCTTGCACCGCATCCGAAGCAGGCGCGGCGCCACGCACTGCACGGCCGTGCCGGTGCAGGCGGCGACACCTTCAGCCGCAACACGCGCAATCAACTCAAGCAGGTCTTCGATGCGCTGCGCGAGTTGATGACGCCGCCCAATCCGCCCAAGCGGCCTATCGGGTTCGTCAGGCCGACGAGAAGAAGAGCAAGGGCTGAACTTCAGCACCTCGATGCAGCGACGCCCGCACAGGGCGGGCGCCTTTCGCTGTCAGTCCTCGGCGCTCCGACCTTTGACCATCTGATGGGCAAGCTCGAAGCCAGTCGGCGAGCAGCCCAGCTTTCGCAAGTCTTCCAGTTGCTCTTGAGTCACCGGAGATATCGAGATCCTCTCCAGGTCCGGTGATCCAACACCCACGAACTGCCCGACCGCAGATGCTTGGAGAACACCGCTCTCAAGGTCAGCCAGCGTCTCGCCACCCTCAGAGGGCAGCAGAATTCGACGCGGCGGGTCAACCCCTTCGGCCTGTTGCAGCGCTTTGATTTGCGGCCACCAGTTGCCTTCGATGGGAATCAATTCGAACGCCCGGAAGAGGCGAGATTTTGAATCGCCCAACGACGAGAACCGAACTCCTTCGCCCGAGGGATAGAGCGCTAAACCGCGCTCGGGGCCATCGTAGTAGTCAAACGCGAGGATCACCGCGAATCCAGGGTCACTGGCCGAACCGGAGCCCCGGGCGAATTCGTGAAGCGACTCACTTGAAGAGCTCATTCCATATCCTCACTACATCGGGCGTAATTGGTTTCGGCAGTTCAACCGTGTGATGGTTCAGATCTTTCCCGGTCTGCTGAACCTTGAACCCCGCTGCCTCAACTGAACTGCAAGTCGCGCATCGCACAACTTGCCCAGCTTTCGCCGCCGAACTCGTGCTCACGGAGACGCCGTGAACTCCAAGCACATTCTCTGCCGCCTGTGCTTGGCTCTCGAGTAGCTTCTTGGTGTCCATGGGACCACGCCGGAACAGTAGCTTCTCGCCTTCCGCCGCGCCCTTTGAGGCCAACGCCTCAGCCTTCAATGCGGAACCGGCCTCGACGACCACCTTCTCGACGCGGATGATAGCCATCGTGGCCTTCAACACCCCGGGTACGGCAGCCACTCCTGGCAGGCCGGTCAGCGGCTCGGTCGCTTGGGCCATCGGCTCAAGAATGTTGTCCGCGATCCAGCCTCTCACGCCCTGCGGTGCAGCCGGTTGTTGCGCAGTGGAAGTGGAGCCCGGGATCTGGCAGGCACCCGAACAGACAGTTCGAGCCTCAGCCTCGTCAGCTGCGGCCTGATTCATGATCTGCGTGACGTTGCCCGTCATCGCAGGTGTGTTCTCCATCGCGGGGAAGAGTCCTTGACTGACGAGCCCAGCCAGTTTCTCCGCTCCGCCGGCCGCCTCGATCGCCTGCCTCAAGTACGCATTCGGCCGAGTCTTATCCGAGCCGCCGATCGTCGGGTTGTCGATCAACACGCGCCAATCGTCGCTGCGTCCGAACGCCGACAGCCCCGTCGGATCCGTGAAGACCAACGCGTTGTTCAACACATAGCTGTACCGATTGAACGCCTGCGCATTCGCCGGATCCGGCACCGTCGGGTCCGCACTGGTGTGCCGCCCGAGCAGCGGGTCGTACATCCGCGCGTTCATGTTCACCAGCCCCAGCTGGTCCAGGTGCTCGTGGCCGGTGTAGCCGCTGTGGTCCTGCGCGTTCTTCAGGCTGCCCCATTGCGGGCCGGTGTCGTCGCTGCCATCGGCGTTGCGCCGGCGGCCCCACGCGTCGTAGCTCATGCGCTGCAGCACCGCCTGCGCCTGGTCCATCTCCACCAACGTGGAGCCGAGGTGGTCGGTCAGGAAGTAGCGCAGGTTGCGCGTGCCGTCGGCCGTCGCTGCGGTTGCCGTACCGCTGAACTTCTCCTCGATGAAACCGAGCTGCGCCGGCAGCACCGTGCGAATCGTCGTCGTGTTGGCCGCGGTGTCGATCTCCTTTTCAATGGCGCCGCCGTACCAGATCGTCGTGGTCGGGCTTCCCGCCACCTCGCCGCTCACCGGGCTGATGGTCTGCCGGGTTCTCGCGTGATCTGGGCCGTACAGGAACGCCGTGCGCTGCACCGCGTTCGTCCCGTCCAGCTTGTCGATGCTCGACGGCATGTCGTAGGCCGTCCACGCATAGCGGCGGCCCATGCCGGTCTTCAGGTTGCCATTGACCTCGTAGCTGAAGCCCGGGTTCGCCAGCCCGGCCACCGTGCCCAGCACCGACGCCACCGCGTTCGGCGCGGTGCTGCCCGCGCCCGACGGCGGGTAGCGGTACAGCCCGACGCCGGTCTTGCTGGTCAGGTTGCCCAGCTCGTCGTAGGTCGTCGTCTTCGTGACCCCGCCGATCGTGCTGGTGTTCAGCCGGTTCAGCGCGTCGTAGGTGAAGCTCTCGTTCAACGCGGCGCCGCCGTTGCTCATCAGCTGGCTGCGGCTCTCCAGGTTCCCGAGCACGTCGTAGTCGTAGCTGTCGTTCTGGAACTGCGCATCGGCCGCCGACACCCCGCTGCGGATGCTGTTCAGGCGCCCGGTGTACGGGTTGTAGCCCCGGCGCGTCACCGCGCCGTTGCCGAGCTGCTCCTGCGTCAGCCGCCCCTCGGCGTCCATCGCCTGCGCGGTCCACAGCGTGATCGCCGCCGTGTTCGCGCCCTCGTAGCGGTCGATGCGGTCCGCATAGCCAATTGAGTTGTAGTGCTGCTGGAAGGTGTTCGACGCGGCCACCGCGCCGGTGGCACCGGCCCCCCTGGCCGAGCGGCTGTGCGTCGTGCGGTCCGGTCGGCCGAACGCGTCGTAGGTCACCGTGCTGGCGTAGTCCGCGTCCAGGCTCGTCACCGTCGTGCTCGGGCGGCCGAGCGCGTCGTAGCTGTGCACGCGCCGGTAGTCCTTCGTGTTGCCGGCCCAGGTGAAGGTCTCGGCCAGCTCGCCGGTGCCCTGGGTCGCGGTGTCGTACTCCCAGCGGCTGTCCAGGTCCGGCTCCAGCCGGCGCGTCAT
>NZ_JAAZQK010000019.1 GCF_012275445.1 Rhizobacter sp. SG703
GGGCCGTCTGCCGCCGACACCACCAGGATCGCGCCGTCCATCTGCGCCGCACCCGTGATCATGTTCTTCACGTAGTCCGCGTGCCCCGGGCAGTCCACGTGCGCGTAGTGGCGGTTCGCCGTCTCGTACTCGACGTGCGCGGTGTTGATCGTGATCCCGCGCGCCTTCTCTTCCGGCGCCGCATCGATCTGGTCATACGCCTTCGCCTCGCCGCCGAACTTCGCCGACAGCACCGTCGTGATCGCCGCCGTCAGCGTCGTCTTCCCATGGTCCACGTGACCAATCGTGCCAACGTTCACGTGCGGCTTGGTCCGCTCGAATTTGCCTTTTGCCATTTTTCGCGCTCCTAGCGGTCGAGATTGACAGTGCTGAAAACAGTACCGGGAAAACTGGTGCCCATGGCGCGGATCGAACGCGCGACCTCTCCCTTACCAAGGGAGTGCTCTACCACTGAGCCACATGGGCAGGTCTCTTGTGCCTCGTCGACACAGGGCTGACAACCTCTGGCAGTCAAGCCTCTGACGACACTTCCATTGCAACAAGCTTCTCTTGCAACGTTCTGGAGCGGGAGACGGGAATCGAACCCGCGTCATTAGCTTGGAAGGCTAGGGTTCTACCATTGAACTACTCCCGCCCGGGAGCCCCACCCGCCCCAGCCGACCCCCCATCGAGGCCCGCACCGGAACGGTCTTGCAACAACGTCCTAAGAAGCTCTAGCAACCTGCTTCTAGCAACTTACCGAATATGTTTCGCCGTGGTGGAGGAGGCTGGATTCGAACCAGCGTAGGCGTAAGCCAACAGATTTACAGTCTGCCCCCTTTAGCCACTCGGGCACCCCTCCGCGGCGAACTCGGGACTATACATCGAGTTGAGGCCCCTGACAAACCGAGGCCGCAAAAAACGGCCTCGCGGCGGTCGTCCAGGGCCGGGATAATCGCGCCCGCCCCAGCATTTTCGCGGGTGACACGGAGGAGAGACCCCATGAAGAAGATTGTTCTGGCCGCCGCGCTGCTCGCGCTGTCGGCCGCTGCCCAGGCCCAATCCGACAACACGTTCAACAACAACAGCGGCCCCGGCGTGCGGCTGCGCCCCTTCGTCGGCCTCGGCCTGACCTGGGGCGGCGACAAGCTCGATTCGGTCGAGTTCGAGGACGGCTACAGCACGACGATCCGCGCCGGTGGCCTGGTCGACGTGAAGGCCGGCGTCGACGTGCATTTCGACAGCCCGTTCTCGGCCCAGATCAGCGTCGGCTACCACTTCCAGACGGTTCGCGGCGAGACGCGCCATGGCGACGACGGCCGCAAGACCTTCGACCGCTACCCGGTCGAGGTGCTGGGCCACTGGGACCTGAACGACCAATGGCGGATCGGCGGCGGGCTGCGCTGGTCGCAGAACGCGAAGTTCTCGTCCAGCGGCGCACTCGACGTCGGCAACGTCGAATTCGACTCGTCGACCGGCGCCGTGATCGAAGGCGAGTACTTCATGACGCGCGCGATCGCGCTGAAGCTGCGCGCGGTGCACGAGAAGTTCACGCTCAAGGGCTACTCGACCGCGCCGGAATACGATGGCAGCCACGTCGGCTTCTACATCAGCTACTACTTCAACTGACGCCGAGCCGCTGGAGCCTCACCGGCTCCAGTCGATCGGGCCGCCGTGCGCCTGCAGGTGCCGCTGCGCGGCACCGAAGTGCCCGTTGCCGATGAAGGGCACCGGCGGGCGGCGCGCCGACAGCGGCGACGGATGGTTCGACGCCAGCACCAGCGCGTCGGGGCCACCGGTGTCGCGGATCAAGGCGGCGAACTGCTGCGCATGCGCCCCCCACAGCAGGTAGACGCAGGGCCGGCGCCGACCCGCGACCGCCGCGACGATGCGCTCGGTCAGCGGCTCCCAGCCATGGCGCGCATGGCTGGCAGGCGCGGCCTGCTCGACGGTCAGCGTCGTGTTCAGCAGCAGCACGCCCTGCGTGGCCCAGCCGGACAGGTCGCCGGTCGCCGGCGCCGTGCCCAGGTCGCGCACCAGTTCCTTGAAGATGTTGCGCAGGCTCGGCGGCAGCGCGATACCCGCCGGCACCGAGAACGCGAGTCCGTGCGCCTGGCCCGGGCCGTGGTACGGGTCCTGGCCGAGGACCAGCACCCGCACGTCGGCCAGCGCGGTCAGCTCGAGCGCGCGCAGCGGCTCGGGCGGGTAGACCACCGCCCCGTCGGCGACGCGCCGGTCGACGAAATCGACCAGGCCCCGCCCCGCGGCCGATTCGCGCCACGGCTGCAGCAGCTCGCGCCAACCGGCCGGCACCGCGTCGAGCAGCTGCGCCAGCGGCGTCGTCAGCGACGCCGAATTCACCGGAACAGCTCGGCCAGCGCCGCGCCCGGATCAGGCGCCCGCATGAAGGCCTCGCCGACCAGGAAGGCGTGCACGTTCGCGTCGCGCATGCGCTGCACATCGGCGCGCGCGAGGATGCCGCTCTCGGTCACCAGCAGCCGGTCGCCGGGCACCCGCTTCAACAGGCCGATCGTGGTGTCGAGCGTGACCTCGAAGGTCCGCAGGTTGCGGTTGTTGATGCCGACCAGCGGCGTCTTCAGGCGCAGCGCGCGATCGAGTTCGGCGCCGTCGTGCACCTCGACCAGCACCGACATGCCGAGCGCCTGCGCCTGGGCTTCGAGGTCGGCCATCTGCGCATCGTCGAGGCTGGCGGCGATCAGCAGGATGCAGTCGGCCCCCATCGCGCGCGCCTCGAACACCTGGTAGGCGTCGACCATGAAATCCTTGCGCAGCACCGGCAGCGCGCAGGCCGCGCGGGCCGCCTTCAGGTAGTCGACCGAACCCTGGAAGAACTGTCGGTCGGTCAGCACGCTGAGGCAGGCCGCGCCGTGCTTCTCGTAACTCGCGGCAATCTCGGCCGGCACGAAATGCTCGCGCAGCACGCCCTTGCTGGGGCTCGCCTTCTTCACCTCGGCGATCACCGCGGCCGAGCCGGCGGCGATCTTGTCGCGCAGCGCCTGCGTGAAGTCGCGCAGCCCGCCCAGCGACTCGGCCTCGCGCCGCAAGGAGGCTTCGTCGTGCAGCTTGCGTGCCGCCGCGATCTCGTCGCGTTTCACCGCGACGATCTTGTCCAGGATGTCGCTCATGCCGTCTTGAACCGGTTGGTCACCGCGACGAACTGGCTCAGCTTGGCCAGCGCCTTGCCCGAGGCCACCGCCTCGCGCGCCATCCGCACGCCGTCGCTGACCGACGACGCAACGTTCGCGCAGTACAGCGCCGCGCCGGCGTTCAGCAGCACGATGTCGCGCACCGGCCCGTCTTCGTTCGCGAACGCGCGCTGGATGCACTGCACCGACTCGGCCCTGTCGGCCACCTTCAGCACGCGGGTGTCGTAGACCGGCATGCCGAAGTCGCTCGGGTGCACGACGTACTCGCGCACCTCGCCGTTCTTCAGCTCGCCGACCAGCGTCTCGCCGGACAGCGAGATCTCGTCCATGCCGTTCATGCCGTAGACCACCATCACGTGCTCCGAGCCGAGGCGCTGCAGCACCCGCACCTGGATGCCGACCAGGTCGGCGTGGAACACTCCCATCAGCTGGTTCGGCGCGCCGGCCGGGTTGGTCAGCGGGCCGAGGATGTTGAAGATCGTGCGCACGCCGAGCTCCTTGCGCACCGGGCCGGCATGCTTCATCGACGCATGGTGGTTCGGCGCGAACATGAAGCCGATGCCGCTTTCCTGCAGGCACTGCGCGACCTGCGTGGCATTCAGGTCGACGTTGGCGCCAAAGGCTTCCAGCACGTCGGCGCTGCCGGAGCTCGACGAGACGCTGCGCCCGCCGTGCTTCGCGATGCGCGCACCGGCCGCCGCCGCGACGAACATCGCCGCGGTCGAGATGTTGAAGGTGTGCGCCGCATCGCCGCCGGTGCCGCACAGGTCGACCAGGTGCGTCGTGTCGGCCACCACCACCGGCGTCGCGAACTCGCGCATCACCTGCGCGGCGGCGGCGATCTCGCCGATGGTTTCCTTCTTGACGCGCAGCCCCATCGACAGCGCGGCGATCATCACCGGCGACATCTCGCCGCTCATGATGCGGCGCATCAGCGTCAGCATCTCGTCGTGGAAGATCTCGCGGTGGTCGATGACGCGGGCCAGGGCTTCGGTGTTGCTGATGGACATGGTTCGTCTCTCGATGAATCAGGCGTTCATGTGCTCGCGCACCGCGGCGATCGCGCGGTCGACGCCGGCGGCATCGACGTCGAGGTGCGTGACGAAGCGCAGCCGGTACAGCCCGGTGGCGAGCACGCCGCGCGACTTCAGGTGGTCGATCAGGCCGGCGGCCTTCGGGCCCTGCACGTCGACGAACACGATGTTGGTCTGCGGCGGCTCGACCGCCACGCCCGGCACGTCGCGCAGGCCGGCGGCCAGGCGCTGCGCGAGCGCGTGGTCGTCGGCGAGGCGCTCGACGTGGTGGTCGAGCGCATGCAGCACCGCGGCCGCCAGCACGCCGGACTGGCGCATGCCGCCGCCGAGCATCTTGCGCCAGCGGTGCGCGCCGTGGATGAAGGCCTTCGAGCCGACCAGCGCCGAGCCGACCGGCGCGCCCAGGCCCTTCGAGAAGCAGACCGACACGCTGTCGAAGTGCGCCGCGATCTCGCGCGCGGCGATGCCCTGCTTCACCGCGGCATTGAAGAGCCGCGCACCGTCGAGGTGGGTCGCGAGGCCACGCCGGCGCGCGAGGCCGGTCGCATCGGCCAGGTAGGCCTGCGGCAGCACCTTGCCGCCGAGCGTGTTCTCGAGGCACAGCAGCCGCGACCGCGCGAAGTGCGCATCGTCGGGCTTGATCGCGGCTTCGATGTCGGCGAGCGCCAGCGTGCCGTCGGGCTGGTGCTCGAGCGGCTGCGGCTGCACGCTGCCGAGCACCGCGGCCCCGCCGCCTTCCCAGCGGTAGGTGTGGGCCATCTGGCCGACGATGTACTCGTCGCCGCGGCCGCAGTGGGTCATCATGCCGACCAGGTTGCTCTGCGTGCCGGTCGGCACGAACAGCGCGGCCTCCTTGCCCAGCAGCGCGGCGATGCGCTCCTGCAGCGCGTTGACGGTCGGGTCGTCGCCGAAGACGTCGTCGCCGACCTCGGCCTTCGCCATGGCTTCCCGCATGGCCGGTGTCGGCCGCGTGATCGTGTCGCTGCGAAGATCGACAACGTTCATGACAACCCCTCGGTCGATGAGTACATCGCCCGATCCCCCGAGGGGATGCGGGCCGGCTTGGGAACGACCCGGCGCTCGGCCCGCCTCATGCACGCAACTCCAGGAAGTTCTTCAGCATCGCGTGCCCGTGTTCGGTGAGGATGGATTCGGGGTGGAACTGCACGCCTTCCAGCGGCGTCTTCGTGCCGGCCAGCGCGGTGTGGCGCACGCCCATGATCTCGTCGTCCTGCGAGGTCGACGTGACCTCCAGCTCGGCCGGCAGCGTCTCTCGCTCGATCACCAGCGAGTGGTAGCGGATCACGGTGAACTGCTGCGGCAGCTCGGTGTACACGCCGCGCTTGTCGGTGGTGATGACGTCGGTCTTGCCGTGCATCTGCGTCTTCGCGCGGATGATGTGGCCACCCAGCGCGGCGCCGATCGCCTGGTGCCCGAGGCAGACGCCGAGGATCGGCATCTTGCCGGTGAACTCGCGGATCGCGTCGACGCAGATGCCGGCCTCGGCCGGCGAGCACGGCCCGGGCGACAGCACCAGCTGGTCGGGCTTCAGTTCGCGGATGCCGTCGAGCGTGATCTCGTCGTTGCGGAACACGCGCACGTCCTCGCCGAGCTCGGCGAAGTACTGCACCAGGTTGAAGGTGAAGGAGTCGTAGTTGTCGATCATCAGCAGCATGTGCTCGGGCCTCTGGATTCAGTGGGTTCGGGGCGGGTGCCGGCCGACGGCGGTGGATCGCGTGGGCGGGCAGGGGCGCGGCGGAAGACTGGGGCGCCCGCGCAGGCGCCATGAGGTGGGTTCAGGTCGTTGGCTTGCGCCAACGCCAACCGCGGAGCGTCGCTGTGAATGAACGCGTGGAGACCATGGAGCCGCATTATGGCTGCGCGGCATGGATCAGGGAAGACACGCGGGTATCATGCCGCCCACGTTGGTGCTCGCCGCGGCCGTCCGGCTGCGGCAGTGAAACGGGAATCAGGAAGACGAGCCCAGTCGGGGCGGATCCAACCTGAGCTGCCCCCGCAACGGTAAGCGGACGCCCTCCCCGGAGAGCGCTCCCGTGCGAATCACCCACTGTCGGCCCCGTGCCGATGGGAAGGGTGCACGGAAGATGTCCGCCAGCCCGGAGACCGGCCAACCCAGTGGGTGCGCGCTCGCGGCAACGCGGCGCACGCCTGTTCACGAAACCCTGCGGGGAAGCAGGGCGACGGCCGGTCTGTTGCGAGTTGTCCGTTCCATGGAAGTCCCTGAGCTGCGCCCCGTGCGCTGCCCTGCCCTGCTGGTGTCCGCGCCGGCCTCGGGCCAGGGCAAGACCAGCGTCACCGCGGCGCTCGCGCGACTGCACGCCCGGCGCGGCCGCCGCGTGCGGATCTTCAAGGCCGGCCCCGATTTCCTCGACCCGATGGTGCTCGCCCGCGCGTCAGGCGCCCCGGTCCACCAGCTCGACCTGTGGATGGGCGGCGAGGCGCATTGCCGCGCGCTGCTGCACGAGGCCGCGCAGCAGGCCGACCTGGTCCTCGTCGAAGGGGTGATGGGCCTGCACGACGGCACGCCGTCGACCGCCGACCTCGCGCTGCGCTTCGGCCTGCCGGTGCTGGCGGTGATCGACGGCAGCGCGATGGCGCAGACCTTCGGCGCGATCGCGCTCGGCCTCGCGAGCTACCGCGACGGCCTGTCGATGGCCGGCGTGCTGGCCAACCGTGCCGCCGGCGACAGCCACGCCGGCCTGTTGCGCGACAGCCTGCCCGCCGCGCTGCGCTGGTGGGGCGCGTTGCCGCGCGACGAGCAGATCGCGCTGCCCGAACGCCACCTCGGCCTGGTGCAGGCGAGCGAACTCGACGACCTCGACGCCCGCCTCGACCGCGCCGCCGATGCGCTCGGCCCCGATGCCGGCGAACTGCCGCCCGCGGTCAGCTTCGAACCCGGCAGCGCGGAACCCGTCGAACCGCTGCTGCACGGCGTGCGCATTGCCATCGCACGCGACACCGCGTTCTCGTTCCTCTACACCGCCAACCTCGCGCTGCTGCAGGCGATGGGCGCCAGCCTCGTGTTCTTCTCGCCGCTGCACGACAGCGCGCCGCCGCCGTGCGACGCGATCTGGCTGCCCGGCGGCTACCCCGAGCTGCACCTGGACGCGCTGGCCGCCAACCGCTTCATGCACCAGGCGTTGCGCGACCACCATGCCGCCGGCACGCCGATGCTGGCTGAATGCGGCGGGCTGTTGCTGCTGCTGCAGGCGCTGACCGACGTGCAGGGCCGGCGCGCCGCGATGGCCGGGCTGCTGCCGGGCCATGCGGCGATGCAGACGCGGCTGGCCAGCATCGGCCTGCACGAGGCCGCGCTGCCCGAAGGCACGCTGCGCGGCCACAGCTTCCACTACTCGCGGCTCGAATCGCCGATGGCGCCGCTGTGCACCACGCAGCCGCTGCGCGCCGGCCGGCGCGGCGAGGCGGTGTACCGCAGCGGCCGGCTGACGGCCTCGTACTTCCACGCCTATTTCCCGTCCAACCCCCAGGCCGTCGCACGCCTGTTCACGCGATGAGCGCCCTGCCCGGTCGCGTCTGGTTCGTCGGCGCCGGCCCCGGCGACCCCGAGCTGATCACCGTGAAGGGCCGCGGGCTGATCGAGCGCGCCGGCGCGATCCTGTTCGCCGGCTCGCTGGTCAACGAGGCCGCCACCCGCTGGGCGCCGCCCGGCTGCGTGGTCGCCGACAGCAAGGACATGACGCACGAGCAGATGGTCGCGTGGCTGACGGACCAGGCCGCGCGTTGCGGCACCGTCGTGCGCCTGCAGACCGGCGACCCGGCGCTGTACGGCACGCTGATCGAACTGGTGCAGCCGCTCGACGCCGCCGGCATCCCGATCGCGGTGGTGCCGGGCGTGTCGTCGGCGATGGCGTCGGCGGCGGCCGCGGTCGAGAGCTTCACGCTGCCCGAGGTCACGCAGACGGTGATCTTCACCCGGGTCGAAGGCCGCACGCCGATGCCGCCCGGCGAGTCGCTGGCCGAGCTGGCGGCGCACCGCTGCACGCTGTGCATCTTCCTGTCGATCACGCTGCTCCACAGGATCGAGGCCGGGCTGCGCGACGCCGGCTGGCCGGACGACGCGCCGATGCTGGTGGTGCACAAGGCCAGCTGGCCCGGCGAAGAACGCATCGTGCGCGGCACGCTGGCGACCATCAAGCAGCAGTGCCGCGAAGCCGGCATCGTCAGCCAGGCGATGGTGATCGCGAGCCCGGCGCTCGGCGCGCGCGGCTGGGCCGAGCTGACGAAATCGAAGCTCTACGACGCCGCCTTCACCCACCGTTTCCGACGAGGGACGCCCCCCCCATGAACGACACCATCCTGCTGGTCGGCCACGGCTCGCGCGAGAAGAGCGGCAACGACGAGATCGAGCGCTTCACGCACCTGTGGCGCGCGCGCCATCCACAGTGGCGCACCGAGCTGTGCTTCATCGAGTTCGCCGAGATCGAGGTCGAGGAAGGCCTGGACCGCGCGGCCGCCGGCTCGCAGCGCGTGATCGTCGTGCCGCTGATCCTGAACGCGGCTGGCCACGTCAACGTCGAGATCCCGTCGCACATCGCGCGTGCCCGGCTGCGCCATGCCGGCGTGCGCTTCGACTACGCGCCGCACCTGGGCGTCTGCGAGCCGGTGCTCGCGGTGCTGCGCCGCCAGCTGAAGCAGTGCATGCACGCGCTCGACATGCCCGACCCGACCGGCACCGGCGTCGTGCTGCTCGGCCGCGGATCGTCGAACCGCGAGGCCAATGGCGAAATGGCGCGGATGGCGCGCTGGCTGTTCGAGGACGGCGACCACGAGCTGGTCGACCTGGCCTTCACCGGCATCGCGTGGCCGCGGCTCGAACGCGTCGTGCAGCGCCAGGTGCAGCTGGGCATGCGGCAGGTGATCGTGCTGCCGTACTACCTCTTCACCGGCACGCTGATCCAGCGCATCGGCCGGCAGGTCGAGCACCTACGCACGCAGTACCCGCAGGTGCGCTTCGCGAGCGGCACGCACTTCGGCTTCGAGCCGGAGATCGCGCAGCTGCTGGCCGGGCGCGTCGACGCGCTGATGCACGGCGCGCTGGCGGCGGTGCCGGTCAGCGCGGAGGCGGCGCACTGGGAGGCGCATCACCACGATCACGGACATGAACACGCCCACGGGCACGCCCATCCGCACGACCACGACCACGACCACGCCCATGCCCACGCCGAACACGGTCACTGAACAGCTGACGCGCGCCGGCCGCGCGATCGAGCACGACAGCTTCGCGGTGATCGACCGCGAGGTCGGCCCGCACGACTACGCGCCGCACCAGTGGCCGATCGTGCGCCGCATGATCCATGCGAACGCCGACTTCGACTTCAACGGGCTCACCGCCTTCCACCCGCGCGCGGTGACCGCCGGCATCCACGCGATCCTGTCCGGCCGTTCGCGGGTGGTCGCCGATGTCGAGATGATCTGCGTCGGCCTGTCGGCGCCGCGCCTGGCGCACTTTGGCATGCAAGCGCACCAGTTCATCGCCGATGCCGACGTGATCGCGCAAGCCAAGGCCGACGACACGACGCGCGCGGTACAGGCGATGCGCAAGGCGCACCGGCTCGGGCTGCTCGACGACGCGATCGTCGGCATCGGCAACGCACCGACCGCGCTGATCGAACTGGTGCGGCTGATCCATGAAGAAGGCGCGCGCCCGGCGCTGGTCGTCGGCATGCCGGTCGGTTTCGTCTCGGCCGCCGAATCGAAGGCGCTGATGGCGCAGGTCGACGACGTGCCGTGGATCGTGATCCGCGGCCGCAAGGGCGGCTCGACGCTGGTCGTCGCGGCGATCCACGCGCTTCTCAGCCTCGCCGAGGCGACGCCGGAGCATGCACCGGGGGTCCCCGCCCGATGATGGAAAAGACCGTCAAGCGCGGCACCCGCACCGGTTTCACGACCGGTGCGTGTTCGGCTGCGGCCGCGCGCGCGGCGGTGCTGGGGCTGCTGGACGGCATGGTGCCGCCGACGGTCGAGGCGCTGCTGCCGAACGGCCAGCGCGTGCGCTTCGACGTCAACGACGGCCTGTGCGACGGCCGCAGCGCGCATGCGATGGTGATCAAGGACGCCGGCGACGACCCCGACTGCACCGACAAGGCGCACCTGACCGCCGACGTGCTGCGCCTGCCCGGCGCGGCCGGCGAGGTGGTGCTGCTCGGCGGCTTCGGCGTCGGCACCGTGACGATGGCCGGGCTCGGCCTCGCGGTCGGCGGGCCGGCGATCAACCCGGTGCCGCGCCGCAACATCGAGGACAACGTGCGCGAGGCCGGCACCGCGCTGCTCGCGAGCGACGGCCTGCAGGTCACGATCTCGGTGCCGCAGGGCCTGGAGATGGCGAAGAAGACGCTGAACGCGCGGCTCGGCATCCTCGGCGGCATCTCGATCCTCGGCACCACCGGCATCGTGAAGCCGTACAGCACCGCGGCGTACCGCGCGAGCGTGGTGCAGGGCGTCGAGGTGGCGGCCACCACCGGCAGCGACACCGTGGTGCTGACCACCGGCGGGCGCACCGAGAAGTTCGCGATGGCCGAACTGCCCGGCCTGCCCGAGCCCTGCTTCGTGCAGATGGGCGACTTCCTGCGCTATGCACTCGACGCCGCGGTGAAGGCGAAGCTGCGCCGCGTCGTGATCGGCGGCATGGTCGGCAAGCTGACCAAGATCGCGCAGGGCGAGACCATCACGCATGCGAACCGTGCCGAGGTCGACACCGACCTGCTGGCCGCGATCGCCGCCAGCATCGGCGCACCGCCCGACGAATGCGCCGCCATCGCCGCGGCCGAGACCGCGCGCTTCGCCGCCGAGCGCATGGCGGTGCTGGGCCTGATCGATGCGTTCCACACCGCGCTCGCCCGCCAGGTCGTCCGTACGGTGATGGGCCGCTACCCGAACCGCTTCCGCCTCGACGTGCTGGTCTGCGACTTCGACGGCAAGAAACTCGCCGAGGCGACCTCTCATGAATGATTCGACCTCCGTTTCCGACCTGCGCCCGCCGCGCTGCCGCATCGTCGGCGTGCTCGACGACGGCGCCGCCAGCCTCGGCGCCGCGGCCCTGCAGGCACTGGCCGATGCCGACCTGGTGATCGGCGGCAAGCGCACGCTGGCGCTGCTCGAAGCGCGCATCCAACCCGAGGCCGAGCGCCGCACGATCGGCGGCCTGGCCGCGGTGGCCGAAGACATCCGCCAGGCGCAGGCGGCCGGCAAGCGCTGCGTGGTGCTGGCCACCGGCGATCCGCTGTGCCATGGCATTGCCGGCTACCTCGGCATGCAGTTGTGCCTGGACGCGATCGAGGTGCTGCCCAACCTGTCGACCATCCAGCTCGCCTGTGCGCGCGTCGGGCTGGTGTGGCAGGACCTGAAGATCGAGAGCATCCATGCGAAGGACGCCGGCGAATGGCCGGGCCCCGGCGCCGCGCCGTCGCACGGGCTGTACGCGCTGGCGCAGTCGCTGCGCCGCCACGCGCGGCTCGCGGTGCTGACCAGCCCCGACAACACGCCCGACCGCATCGCGCGGATGATGCTGGCCGAGGGTTTGGCCGACGACTTCCAGATCGCGGTCGCCGAGCGGCTGCTGCAGCCCGGCGAGCGCATCGTCACCGGGGTGTCGATCGCCGACGCGGCACAGGCCCGCTTCGCCGACCCGAACGTCGTGCTGCTGTGGCGCCAGTCGGCGCGGGCCGCGCCGGTGCGCTTCGGGCTGCCGGACGCGAGCTACGAGCAGCGCCATCCCGACAAGGGCCTGATCACGAAGCTGGAGGTGCGCGCGGTGTCGCTCGCGCGCATGCAATTGCGCGACGACAGCATCGTCTGGGACATCGGCGCCGGCTCCGGCGCGGTCGGCCTGGAGGCGGCGCGGCTGTGCCCGGCCGGCCATGTGTACGCGATCGAGAAGAACGACGACGACGTCGCGATCGCCGGCCGCAACCGCGCCGCGATGGGCGTCGGCAACCACACGCTGGTGCAGGGCAAGGCGCCGCAGGGGCTGGACGGCTGGGCCGACCCGGACGCGGTGTTCATCGGCGGCTCCGGCGGCGAGCTGGCCGAGCTGGTCGCGCTGTGCCTGCGGCGGCTGCGCCTCGGCGGGCAACTGGTGATGAACTTCGTGACGATCGAGAACCTGGGCACCGCGACGGCCACGCTGACCGAACTCGGCGCCGACTGGGACGTCGTGATGCTGCAGGCCTCGCGCAGCAAGCCGATCCTGCACATGCACCGGCTCGCCGCAGAGAACCCGGTGTGGGTGGTGTGCGCGCGAAGGGCTTCCACATGATCGTCGGTCGACTGATCGGCGTCAGCCTCGGGCCGGGCGATCCGGGCCTGATCACACGCGCCGCGTGGGCGCAGCTGGAACGCCGCGACACCGTGTGGACCTACCCGACCCGCAGCACGAAGACGCCGAGCTACGCGTTCAACATCGTCGCGCGCGCCGAACTCTCGCCGCCGGCCGAGCACCTGCCGCTGCTGTTCCCGATGACGCACGACGAGGAAAAGCTGCTGCGCAGCTGGCACCGCGCGGCCGACACCGTGCTGCCGATGCTGCAGGCCGGGCGCGACGTGCTGTTCCTGGTCGAGGGCGATGCGAGCACCTACGCGACCTTCGGGCACCTGGCGCGCACCGTGAAGGCGCGCGACGAGCGCATCGCGGTCGACACCCTGGCCGGCGTGAACGCCTTCAACGCCGCCGCGGCCGCGCTCGGCCAGCCGCTCGGCGAGCAGGACGACACCATCGCCGTCGTGCCTGCGGCCTACGGCGTCAGCGCGCTCGACCGCTTGCTGCCGGAGTTCGACACGCTCGTGCTGATGAAGGTGAAGCCGCTGATCGAGGACCTGCTGGACTGGCTGCAGCGACGCGAGCTGCTGCACGGTGCCGCCTTCATCGAACGCTGCGGCGCACCCGACGAACGCGTGTTGCGCGGCGCCGAGATGCTGTCGCTGCGCGGCCAGAAGGTCAGCTACCTGTCGCTGATGCTGGTGCACAGCCACCTGCGCATCCGTGGCGAACGCATCCGCGGATGCCTGAAGAAGACGAGCCCGGAGACTTCCGATGACTGATCCCCGCATGGCCATCGTTGCCATCACGAAGCACGGCGCCGCGCAGGCCGCGCAACTGGCGGCGCAACTGCCGCACGCCCACATCGTCTGCGCCGAGAAATTCGCCGCCGCCTTCGCCGGCCTCGCGAACCCGCAGCGCGCCTACACCGCCGCATTGCGCGACGAGATCGGCCCGCTGTTCGCCGCCTACGACCAGCTGATCTTCTTCGTGTCGCTCGGCGCCGTCGTGCGGCTGATCGCACCGCACCTGAAGTCGAAGGACGAGGACCCCGGCATCACCGTCGTCGACGATGCCGGCCAATTCGTCATCCCGGTGCTGTCGGGCCACGTCGGCGGCGCCAACGCCTGCGCCGAACAGGTCGCGGCATTGCTCGGCGCGACGCCGGTGCTGACCACGGCGTCCGACGTCGGCAAGACCATCCCGGTCGACATCCTCGGGCGCCACCTCGGCTGGCAGGTCGAGGCGCCGAAGCTCAACATCACCCGGGTCTCGGCCCATGTCGTCAACGGCGAGCCGATCGCCTTCGTGCAGGAGGCCGGCAGCCCGCACTGGTGGACGCGGCCGACGCCGCTGCCGGCCAGCATCCACCGCTTCGAGCGCTTCGAAGACGTCGACCTCGCGCGCTTCAAGGCGGTGCTGTGGGTCACGCGGCGCACCGTCGACGACGCGCTGTGGCAGCAGCTGAACGAGCGCCTGGTCGTCTACCGCCCGCCGGCCGACGAGGCCGCCGCATGAGGGTCGCACTCGGGCTCGGCTGCGACCGCGGCACGCCGGTCGAGACGCTGTCGCGCGCCGTCGGCGAGGCGCTGGCGCTGGCCGGCGCGGCGCTCGCCGATGTCGCGGCGGTGGCCAGCATCACGCTGAAATCCGACGAGCGCGGGCTGCTCGACCTCGCGTCGCAACGCGGCTGGTCGCTGCACTTCTACGACGCCAGCGAGCTGGCCGAGGTGCCGGTGCCGAATCCGTCGGAGACGGTGCGCCGCTACACCGGCACGCCGTCGGTCAGCGAGGCCGCCGCACTGCTGGCGGCCGGCGCGGCACCGGCCAGTTCGCTCCTGGTCGAGAAACACATCCTGCGCGGCGACGACGGTCGCCACGCCACCGTCTCGGTCGCCCGCTGCCGCTGACTCCCCATTTCGCTGTCATCACGTCAACCCAAGGAGAACCCATGAACCCGCAAACCCTGCAAGCTTCGATCGCCCTGCCCGTCGCCGCCTCGCGCGGCGTGATTCGCCAGCTGGCGTCTGCCGCACTGCTCGGTGTCGTGCTGCTGTACGGCGTCGCGTTCGCCGAGAGCCCGCTCGCGCACAACGCGGCGCACGACGTGCGCCATGCCACTGGCCGTCCGTGCCACTGAGCGGGAGCCGATGATGCTGTTCCGACGCCTGGTGTGGTGTGCGCTGCTCGTCGCCGTGGCGGTGGGCAGCCTGCAGTGGGCCGTGCAACGCTGGCAGGCGGTGCCGATCATCCTCGCGGCCGAAGCATTCGAGGTGCAGAAGGCGACCGTGCCGGCAGCCCACGCGCACACGCCGGAAGACGCCACGCATGCGCACCACCACGAGGTCGACTGGACGCCGGCCGACGGCGTCGAGCGCAGCGCCTGGACCTGGATCGCCAACCTGCTGAATGCGTTCGCGCTCGCGCTGCTGGTGTTCGTCGCGATGGGCGCCTGGGCCTGGCAGCGCGGGCTGTCGGCCGGCACGTGGCAGCTCGCCGCGGCGGTCGCCGCGATCGGCTGGCTCAGCCTGCACCTGTGGCCGTCGCTCGGGCTGCCGGCCGAAGTGCCGGGCACCGAGGCGGCCGACCTGCGGCTGCGCCAGCTGTGGTGGCTCGTGGCGGCAGGCAGCGCGCTGTCGGCCTGCGCGCTGGTCGCGTTCGGCCGCAAGCCCTGGCGCTGGCCAGCGGCCGCGGCGTGGCTCGCACTGCCGTTCGTGATCGGCGCGCCGCAGCTGA
Source organism: Rhizobacter sp. SG703 (assembly GCF_012275445.1). Classification (GTDB taxonomy): domain Bacteria; phylum Pseudomonadota; class Gammaproteobacteria; order Burkholderiales; family Burkholderiaceae_C; genus Rhizobacter. Next base: position 15,213 of record NZ_JAAZQK010000019.1, read on the forward strand.
TCGGCGACCCGCTCGGCGCGTTCAGCGGCGAGGCCCATCAGCGCCTGCAGCAGCTCGGCCACGACTTCGTGCTCGCGACGCACGTGTCAGCGTCGTTGTTCTGGCTGTCGATGGGCGTCGTGGCCGGGCCGGTGTTCAAGCGCTGGCTCGCGCCCTTGCTCGATCGATCGGCCGGCACCGCGGCGCAATCCACCGGGAGCCTGGCATGAGTGGAAAAATCACCTTGGTCGGCATCGGCCCCGGCAGCGTCGAGCACATGACGCAGCGCGCCCGCGATGCGATCGCCGAGGCCGACGTCGTCGTCGGCTACGTCACCTACATCAAGCTGGTCGCCGACCTGCTCGAAGGCAAGGAGGTCGTGCGCAAGGGCATGACCGAAGAGCTCGACCGCGCCGTCAGCGCGCTCGATGCAGCCCGCGCCGGCAAGAAGGTCGCGCTGATCTCGTCGGGCGATGCCGGTGTCTACGGCATGGCCGGGCCGACCTACGAGGTGCTGTTCCAGGCCGGGTGGACGCCGGCCGACGAGGTGCAGGTCGAGGTGGTGCCCGGCGCGTCGGCGATCAACGCCTGCGCGGCCCGCGTCGGTGCACCGCTGACGCACGACTTCTGCTCGATCTCGCTGAGCGATTTGCTGACGCCGTGGCCGGTGATCGCGCGCCGGCTCGATGCGGCCGCACAGGCCGACTTCGTCGTCGCGCTGTACAACCCGAAGAGCGGTCGCCGCACGCGGCAGATCGTCGAGGCGCAGCGGCTGTTCCTGCGGCACCGCCGGCCCGACACGCCGGTGGCCGTCGTCAAGAGCGCGTACCGGCGCCGCGAGCGCATCGAGTTCACGACGCTCGCCACGATGGCCGACAGCGAGATCGGCATGCTGAGCACGGTGCTGATCGGCAACAGCCACACCTTCATTCGCGACGGGCTGATGGTCACGCCGCGCGGCTACGCGAACAAGTACGACATCGAGCAAGGCAACGAGACGCGCGACGGCGAACGCGCCGGCCGCTCGCTGAGCACCGGGCTGCTGGGCTGGCTCGACACCTTGCACGCGCAGCTCGCCGAAGGCCACACCCTCGCCGACCTGGCGCGGCTGCACGGGCTGCCGGCCGACTACCTGGCCGCCACGCTGGCCGAGCCGGTCGAGCCGGCCGCCACCACCACAACGACGACCGACGAGGGGGAGGGCTGAGACCCGCGCGGGGGCGAGCCGATGGCCCCCGCGCGGCAGACACGACCAGGTGCCTGCGGCGTTCACCGCGCCGCGGGTCAAACGGGAACGGGGTTCGATGCCCCGACTGCACCCGCAACGGTGTGCGAGCGCAAATGCGTCAAGGCGGTTCACGGCTGCCAGCCACTGGGCCCATCGGCCCGGGAAGGCGACGCGTTCGAGACCGACAGGTCCCGGCTCGCAAGTCCGGATACCGGCCTGGCGTGAGGGGCCGCCGCCCGCGGGCGGCGGCGAACACCACGCACGGCATCTGCGGGAATGCGGATGCCATGCAGCGACGGGTCTTTCAACGATGCAACAGCGCAAGCTGCCCCCCGCCCTGGCCGCCACGGCCCTGGCGATGAACTTCTTCACCCCTGCCCCGGCCTTGGCCGAGGAGTTGGCCTCTGCGCTGCCCGGCGTCACCATCGTCGGCCGCGGGCAGGACCTGATCGGCGTCGCCGATTCGGCCACCGAAGGCAAGGTCAGCGCGCAGCAGCTCGCGAACCGGCCGCTGCTGCGCCCGGCCGAGGTGCTGGAGACGGTGCCCGGCATGACCGTCACGCAGCACAGCGGCGACGGCAAGGCCAACCAGTATTTCCTGCGCGGCTTCAACCTGGACCACGGCAGCGACTTCGCGAGCTTCGTCAACGGCATGCCGGTCAACATGGCCAGCCATGCGCACGGCCAGGGGTACATGGACCTGAACTTCCTGATTCCCGAGCTGATCGGCGCGATGCGCTACCGCAAGGGCGTCTACGCGGCCGAGGACGGCGACTTCGCGACCACCGGCTCAGCCCGCATCGAGTACCAGCGCGCGCTGCCGGCGCCGATGGTCGACCTGAGCGTCGGCGCGCACGACTTCCGCCGCCTGCTGGCCGCGGGCAGCCGGCAGTGGGGTGAGGACGGCCCGACGCTGCTGGCCGCCTTCGAGGGCGCGACCCACGACGGCCCGTGGCAGCAGCCCGAGCGGCTGCGCAAGGTCAACGGCGTGCTGCGTCTCTCCGAAGGCACGGCGCGCGACGGCCACGCGCTGACCGCGATGGCCTACCACGCCGAATGGACCGCCACCGAGCACGTGCCCGCACGCGCGATCTCGAGCGGCGAGATCGACCGCTTCGGCGAACTGGTGCCGGGCGACGGCGGCCGCACGCACCGCCACAGCCTGTCGGCCGACTGGGCCGGCAGCGACGGCAGCACGCGCACGCAGGCGAGTGCCTACGTGATCGACTACGGGCTGAACCTGTTCTCCAACCCATCGGGCTACCTCAACGGCCCGCAGGGCGACCAGCATGAGCAGGCCGACGAGCGCACCGTGTGGGGCAGCCAGCTGGCGCGCCACTGGTTGATCGCGCCGGCCGGCCACGAGACCGAGCTGACGCTGGGCGCGCAACTGCGCCACGACCGCATCGGCACGCTCGGCCTGTACGACACGGTGAACCGCGCGCGGACGGCCACCGTGCGCGAAGACCGGGTGCGCGAGACGCTGCTGGGCGTCTATACCGAGGCGCGCACGCAGTGGCAGCCGTGGCTGCGCAGCGACCTCGGCCTGCGCGTCGACACCGTGCGCGCGAACGTGATGCCGACCGGCGGCGCCGACAACCTGCAGAATGGCGGCAGCGCCCGCGCGACGCAGCTCAGCCCGAAGCTCGGGCTGGCCTTCGGCCCGTTCGGCGACGGCGCGCGCACCGAGCTGTATGCCAACTGGGGCCGCGGCTTCCACAGCAACGACGTGCGCGGCGTGACGGCGGCCGTCGACCCGGTGCCGGCGCTGGTGCGCGCGACCGGCCGCGAGATCGGCCTGCGCGCGGTGCCGCTGCCGGGCTGGACGACCAGCCTGTCGCTGTGGCAGGTGAAGCTGGCGTCGGAGCTGGTGTTCGTCGGCGATGCCGGCGTGACCGAGCCGAAGGGCGCGTCGAAGCGGGTCGGTGTCGAATGGTCGAACGACTGGCAGTTGAACCGCTGGCTGCTGCTGGACGCCGACGTGGCCTGGTCGCGGGCGCGCTTCGAGCAGGAGGAAGAACCGGGCAGCGGCACGCAGGTGCCGAACGCGATCCCGCGCTCGGCCTCGTTCGCGCTGGCCGCCGACGACCACGGCGCGTGGTTCGGCGGGCTGCGCTGGCGCTACATCGGCAGCTATGCGCTGGAGGAGACCGGCACGCAGCGTTCGTCGTCGCTGTGGACCGCGAACCTGAAGGCCGGCTGGCGTGCGAACCCGTCGCTGCAGTTCGCGCTCGACGTGCTGAACCTGTTCGACCGCGAGGCATACGACATCGAGTACTGGGGGGCGGCGTGCTCGAAGGCCGACGGCCCCGCGTGCAACGGGGGCGCCGGCATCGACGGCCGGCTGGTGCATCCGATGGAGCCGCGCACCTTCCGCGTGTCGATGCGCGCGACGTTCTGAAGAACACAACAGTCCAGGAGAGCCACGCCATGACCGACGAAGTGACCAAGCCGAAGATCGGCGACTACCGCCGCCACCTGCTGATCTGCACCGGCCCGCGCTGCACGCAGCAGGGCGAATCGCAGGCGCTGTTCGACAGCCTCGGCGACAAGTTCAAGGCCGCCGGCCTGCACGAGGGCGAGCTGCGCGTGAAGCGCAGCCGCGTCAGCTGCTTCGCCGCCTGCAAGGGCGGCCCGGTGATGTGCGTGCAGCCCGACGGCACCTGGTACTACGACGTGACGCCGGCCAACATGGACCGCATCATCGAGCAGCACCTGGTGGGCGGCCGACCGGTCGAGGACCTGGTGTTCCACCAGGGCCCGACCGGCGGCTGATTCAGCGCACCGCCACCGCCCGCACGAAGGCCGCGACGACCGGCGGCACGACGCCCTTCAGCGCGGCGCGCTCCGGCTGGAACAGCGTGCCGACGAAGAACGGATGGCCGTCGAGTTCGATCGCGCGGACCTCGCCGTTCTCGTCGTGCGCGGTCGGGCGCAACGGCCCCTGCGTCAGCAGCGCGGCGAACGCCGGGTTGAGCCCGTAGTTGCAGCGGTAGCCCTCGTGCGCGGTCGCGGCGCCATAGGCCGCCGCGAGGCGCGAGCCCGGCGCCAGGCGCAGGTCCTGGCCCACCTCGACCAGCGAGCAGGCCAGCGCGCTGATCACCGCACGCTGCGCCTGCGGCGCGGTCTCGGCATGCTCGGCATCGGTCCAGCCCAGCACGTCTCGCGCAAACTCGATCACCGCATGCTGGAAGCCGCCGCAGGTGCCGAGGAAGGGCATGCCGCGCTCGCGCGCAACGCGGATCGCCCGCAGCACCGCGCGCATGTCGCGGTAGGGGCTGCCCGGCACGCACCACAGGCCGTCGTACGCGGCAAGCGCGTCGTCCGCCGGCAACGCATCGCTGGCCAGCCAGTCGAATGCGACCGGCTGCCGGAGCTGCTCGGCGGCCAGGCCCAGTGCGATCGGGATCGCGCGGTGCGCGGCGATGTCGTCGTCGCGGTCGCCGACCAGGCCGATGCGACGCGCGCCCATCAGAAGCCCTCCTCGACCAGCTCGGCCGCGCGGATCAGCGCGCGGGCCTTGGCCTCGGTCTCCTTCCATTCGAGCTCGGGCACCGAATCGGCGACCACGCCGGCCGCGGCCTGCACGTACAGCGTGTTGTCCTTGACGATGCCGGTGCGGATCGCGATCGCGACGTCCATGTCGCCGGCGAAGCTGAGGTAGCCGCAGGCGCCGCCGTAGATGCCGCGCTTCACCGGTTCGAGCTCGTCGATGATCTCCATCGCCCGCACCTTCGGCGCGCCGGTCAGCGTACCGGCCGGGAACGTCGCGCGCAGCACGTCGAGGCTGGTCATGCCGTCCTTCAGCAGGCCCTCGACGTTGCTGACGATGTGCATCACATGCGAATAGCGCTCGACCGTGAAGGCCTCGGTCACCTTCACGCTGCCGGTCTTCGCGATGCGGCCGATGTCGTTGCGCGCCAGGTCGATCAGCATCACGTGCTCGGCGCGTTCCTTCGGGTCGCTGCTCAGCTCGGCCTCGAGCGCCTTGTCCTGTGCCGGCGTCGCGCCGCGCGGGCGGGTGCCGGCCAGCGGGCGGATCGTGACCTTCTCGCCCTCGGGCGTGGTCTCCTGGCGCACCAGGATCTCGGGTGACGCGCCGACGATCTGGAAATCGCCCATGTCGTAGAAGTACATGTACGGCGACGGGTTCAGCGAGCGCAGCGCGCGGTACAGGCTCAGCGGCGATTCGGTGTAGCGCTTCTTCAGCCGCTGGCCGACCTGCACCTGCATCATGTCGCCGGCCGCGATGTACTCCTTGGCCTTCAGCACCGCGGCGAGGTAGTCCTCTTTCGCGAACTCCCGTTCCACCGCATGCGAGGTGCCGCGGCGCACCGGCGGCGCGGTGACGCTGTACTTCAGCTTGTCGCCCAGTTCGGCCAGGCGCCGCTTGGCCTTGAAGAACGCCTCCGGCTGGCCCGGGTCGGCGTAGACGATCAGGTAGAGCCGGCCCGACAGGTTGTCGATGACCGCCAGTTCCTCGCACTGCAGCAGCAGGATGTCGGGCGTGTCGAGCCCGCCGGGCAACTCGGTCTTCGCGAGCTTGTGCTCGATGAAGCGCACCGCGTCGTAGCCGAAGTAGCCGGCCAGCCCGCCGCAGAAGCGCGGCAGCCCGGGGCGCAGCGCGACCTTGAAGCGCTTCTGGTAGCCGGCGATGAAATCGAGCGGATTGCCGTCGTGCGTCTCGACGACCTGGCCGTCGGTGACGACCTCGGTGCGAAAGCCGGTGGCGCACAACTGCGTGCGCGCCGGCAGGCCGATGAACGAATAGCGGCCGAAGCGTTCGCCACCGACCACCGATTCGAGCAGGAAGCTGTGCTTGCTGCTGCCGCTGCCATGCGCGAGCTTCAGGTAGAGCGACAGCGGGGTTTCGAGATCGGCGAACGCTTCGGCGATCAGCGGGATGCGGTTGAAGCCTTGCGAGGCGAGGCTCTTGAATTCAAGTTCGGTGATCACGTGCTGGGGCCCTCCACGGCCCGGCGCGGCGCCTGGGGGCCGGCCTGGTGACTGCATTCTGCGGATGGCACGCGGCGCAGTGTGCGCGGCGGCCGATGGAGCCGGAGGGCGGGGGCTGAAAGCAGCCCCGTCGGCCCACGGCAAGCAAACCTGCGTGGATCAGGCCCGCCAGGGCCAGGCTCCCCGGTCGTGCGACCCCTTGGTTTGCTTGCGTGCGATGAACATCGAAAAAGTGTAGCAGGCTTGGCATTCCATCCGGGGAAGCGATCGGTCGTCCGTGAAATCATGAATGGACCCGCCCTTGTCACCGACAGACACTCCTGCGTTGCCTGGAGCGCTCCATACTGGGGCGTCGGGCTCACGATGACAACGAGATGGAGACTGCCGTGATTCGTCGAATCTTCCTGCTGGCCGCCACGGCCACCGCCTTCGCGGCACCGCTTGCGGCGCAAGCCCAGACCCAGCCTCCGGCCGTCGAACTGGCCGGCGTGCGCTACGAATCCACCGTGCAGGTGGCCAACACGAAGCTGGTGCTGAACGGCGCCGGCATCCGCTACAAGGCGATCTTCAAGGTCTACACCGCCGGCCTGTACCTGACCGCGAAAGCGACGACGCCCGAGGCGGTGCTCGCGACGCCGGGCCCGCGCCGCATGCACATCACGATGCTGCGCGACATCGACGCGAACGAGCTCGGCAAGCTCTTCACGCGCGGCATGGAACAGAACACCACGCGCGACGACTTCATGAAGTCGATCGGCGGCACGCTGAAGCTGAGCGAGGTGTTCTCGGCGAAGAAGAAGCTGGTGGCCGGTGATTCGTTCTACGTCGACTGGCTGCCCGGCCAGGGCACGGTGATCGTCGTCAACGGCAAGCCGGCCAACGAGCCGATCAAGGAACCGGAGTTCTATTCGTCGCTGCTGAAGATCTGGCTGGGCCATTCGCCCGCCGATTCGTCACTGAAGGACGCGTTGCTCGGAAAAGCCGCCACCGGCAACGGCGCCGGTGCCGGCAACAACTAGCCGGGCACCAACTGGTCGAGCCGGTCGATGAACCCATCGGCATCGACCTCTCGCACCGGCTCGCCGTGGTTGTAGCCGTAGGTCACGAGGATCACCGGGCAGCCCGCCGCGCGGGCCGCCTGCGCGTCGTTGGCGGAGTCGCCGACCATCAGCACCTGTGACGGCGGCACGCCGAGCGCCTTGCACGATTCGAGCAACGGCAGCGGGTGCGGCTTCTTCTGCGCGAACGCATCGCCGCCGAACACATGGCGGAAGAAGCCGGCCAGCTGCTTCTTCTCGAGCAGCGCCTGCGCAAAGGCCGTCGGCTTGTTCGTCAGGCAGGCCAGCGGCACGCCGGCACGCTGCAGGCGCAGCAGTCCCTCGACCACGCCGGGAAACACCTCGGCCTGCTCGCCGTTGACGCGCCGGTAGTGCCGCTGGTAACTGGCCCAGGCCTCTTCGTAGCGGTCGTCCACGCCGTCCACTTCCATCAGCGTGCGGCGGATCAGGTGCTCCGAACCCTTGCCGACCGTGTGCGCGATGAAGTCGCGCCCGATCGGCGGCAGCGCCAGTTCGCCGAGCATCGCGTTCAGCGCGACGGCGAAGTCGCCGAGCGTGTCGACCATCGTGCCGTCGAGGTCGATGAGCGCGGCGCGCCAGGCGGGGTGGTTCGGGTGGAGAGAGTTCACCAGCGTTTCACTCCTGCGCGGTACTCATTCGTGCGAGAACCTCGGGCAGCACGCCGTACGCCCGCGCAGAGGCCAGGTGGTCGATGTAGTCCCGGGACTCGACGATCAGGCCGTCGACCACGCGAACGACGAAGATGCAACGCGTGTTCAACGGCCGTTGATCAATGCTGCCCTCGTAGCGGAACTCGGCAATGACGACTTCCGGATCGGCCGTCGTGTGCAGCTTCCAGTCCGCAACGCTGGACGAGACCGGCACGCCCGCTTGCGGCAGCTTTGCAAAATGCGCTCGCAGCGACGCTCGACCGACGGTCGCCGAGCTTGCCTGCTCCGGGTGAAACGGGTGGGTGACGCGCGCGTCTGCGGCGTACAGGTTCGCCAGCGCATCGACCTGGCTCGAGTCACCATTTCTCAGTCGGGTGACGCGGTCGACGAGTTCCCTGACCGTTTCACTGGCGGTGCGTGTCAATTTGAAGTCCCGTGGTGCGTGCAGCAGACCCGCGTGACTATGCCTCACGGCGGCCTGGGCGTGTGATGGCCGCTCAGATCTCGGCCGCCCCGAACGACACCCGCAGCCCGATCCAGCCGGCCCGCGGCGCCCCCGGCGCAACGAACTGCTCATGCTTCCAGTCCGCCGGCACCTGCACCGCGCCGTTCGCATCGAACGCATTGCTGCCGAGCAGCCCGCCCGTCGAGTACTTGCGATCGAACACGTTCGACAGCTTGCCGAACAGCTCCCAGCCCGGCCGGAAGGTCCAGCCGGTCGTCAGGTCGAGCACCGCGAACCCGGCGGTGCGGCCGCTGCCGAAGAAGTCGACGCCGTCCGGCTGCTGGGCATTGTTCTCGTTGCCGCGCACGTACTGCTTCGATTGCGCCCGCAGTTGCCCGCCGACGCGCCAGCCCGGCGCGGCCTGCAGGTCCAGGCCGAGCTTCAGCGTGTGGCTCGGCAGGCCGGGCAGGCGGTCGCCTTTGCGCACCTCGATCTCGTCGTCGCCGCTGCAGGCGGCACGGGTCTCGGCGCTGCTGTTGGCTTCGGACACCAGGCAGGCCGGCGAGTCGAAGGTGGCGCGCAGGTAGCTGTACGACAACGCCCAGTTCAGCGCCCCGCTCTGCTGCGACAGGCCGAGCTCCACGCCCTGGCGCACGGTGCGGCCGACGTTGCTGAAGTAGCCGGCCGACAGCCCGTTGCTGATGAACAGCAAATCATCCTGGTTGACGGTGCGGAACACCGACGCATTCCAGCGCAGCCCTTGTGCCACTGACTCCAGCGTGCCGCGCACGCCGGCTTCCAGCGTGCGCGACACCACCTGCTTCAGGGGAGGATCCGACTGCAGCGCGTTCGGCAGCACGCAGGCATGGACCGGGTCCGAGCAGCCGAGTTCGATCGGGCTCGGCGCGCGGTTGCCCTGGCTCCAGCCGCCATAGGCGGTGAAGCTTGGCGTCACCTGCCAGGTCGCACCGACTGCCGGGTTGAACTTGCGGTAGCGGTCGGCGGCATCCAGGTTGGTCGGCAGGCCCAGCTCGGCACGCCCTTCGTCGACGGTGCTGACGCGGGTGTCGTTGTAGCGGCCCGAGACGGTGAGCTGCAGGTTCGACTGCAGCGCGAACAAGTCGGTGACGTAGACGCTGTTGGTGCGGCTGCGGCCGGAGATCTGCGCATTGACCTCGGCGTCTTCGGTCGGGATCACCGCGCGGCTCGCATCGAGCCCGCCTTCGGCCTCGCTCTGCATGAAGCGGTGGCGCGAGCGGTCGTGCGACACGCCGACGGTCACGCGGTGCGGCTGCGCATGCCAGGTCGCCTGCACCGCCAGCCCCTCGCTGTCGGTGCGCGTGCGGGTGCGGTTCTCGACGCCGGTCTCCTCGACGGCCGGCGGGTCGTAGTCGTCGTTCAGGTCGCCGTTCAGCGTCGACGCGCGGCTGCGCCGCGCGTAGGCGGTGGCCGCCATCTCCCATGCCGGGTCCAGCGTCGCGGTCGTGTTGAAGGTCAGCAGCGTCGCCTCGTTGTCGGTCAGGTCCGGTCGCGTGTAGACCTGCTCGCGGCGCTGCGCCAGCATCGATTCCGGCAGTGCGCCGTTGCCGACCAGTTGGTTGTCCGCATGGCCGAGGCTCAGGTCCCACGAGAAGCTGCGGCTGCGCTGCCCGCCCTTGACGAACAGCTGCCGCACGCGCGACGGCGATTCGTCGCGCCAGCCGTCTTCGTTCAGCGCGCCGAAGGCCATGAAGAGGTGGCCGGTCTCGCCGAGCCGGCGGCCGTGCGTCAGCTCGGTGCTGATGCGGCCGAACGAGCCGCCCTCCACTTCGAGTTCGGTGCCGGGGTGGGTGTCGCCGCTCTTGGTCTGCAGCGACAACGCGCCGCCCAGCGTGTTCAGCCCGAACAACGGGTTCGAGCCCGGCAGCAGCGTGATGCTGGCCAGCGCGGCCCGCGGCAGCAGGTCCCAGTTGACGATGTCGCCGAAGGGCTCGTTGACGCGCACCCCGTCGAGGAACACCGACAGCCCCTGCGGCGTGCCGAGCAGCGGGCTGGCGGTGAAGCCGCGGTAGTTGACGTCCATCTGGTACGGGTTGCCCTGCAGCTCGTTGACGTTGACGCTCGGCAATTGCGTGCGCATGAACTCCGGCAGGTTCAGGCTCTGCAACTGGCGCAGCCGCCGGTCGGTGGCGGTCTGCACGTTGGACGGGATCTGGTCCTTCGGCACGCCGGTGCCGGGGACCGGCGTGGCCAGCACGATCTCGACCTCGGGCAGCACGACGACAGGCGCCGTCTGCGCGCGGGCGGCGGGACCGTGCGCCATCAGGGCGAGCAGCGATGCGTTCGCGAGCGGGCGAATGCGCCAGGGTGACCGGCGGGGGTGATGCATGTGAAGTCTCCGGGGGTGCGTGGTTCCTTGTCGGAGTTGCGCGGGTCGGCTGGGTGGTGGTGGTAGTGGTAGTGGTAGTGGTGGTGGTGGTGCCACGCTAACCAGCGGCTCGTGTGCGGCACAGGGAAAACTTCCCGGCCGCACTGCTCGTTTCCACCAAGGGCGATCCGTCAGGTGGGCCCGGGATTGACGCTGCCTGCGCACCCCGGGTAGATTGCGACCACTTCCAGTGCCTCACAAGGCGCCGTCTCAACGGCATGCCCGCCACACGGTCGGCAGCGCCCGTCAGCGCAAGTTCTTTGCGCTCGACATCCACGATGTATCAGCGCTTGCGGTGCCACTGATTCGAATCAGTGCACGGCGAGATTCATTGCGTACGCCCGCGTGGCGTGCTCGCGTCCAGCATCCGGAAGATCATGAAGACCCTCTTGCACAGTCTCGCTGCGCTGCTGCTCAGCGGCGCAGCAGCATTTGCCCAGAACACGCCGCTTCCGAAGCCCGTGGCCTTCACGGCGCATCTGCAATCGATCAAGGCAGAACTCGAGAAACCAGAGGAGGCGCTCGACCTCGGCGAATTCATTCTCACGCTGCAACGAATGATCGATCCGGGCATCGACGTTCCCGGCAACCTCCGGCGGCTCGACGACATGGCCAACGAGATCAACGCCATGTTCCCCGTCATGGCAACCGGCATGGTGAAGGTGGAAGCCTTGAAGAAGTATCTGTACGTGGCGGGTCCCTGGAACGGCAACCGGCCTTTCCAGTACGACCTCGACGACCCGCTCGGAAAGAACCTTCACAACAAGCTTCTGTCCAGCTATCTCGATACCCACAAAGGAAATTGCGTTTCGATGCCGAGCTTGTTCGTCGTCCTCGGCCAGAGGATCGGCCTCAACGTGACGCTGGCGACCGTCCCCAGGCACATCTTCGTCAAGTACCGCGACGAGGGTGGTTGGATTTACAACATCGAGACAACGAGCGGCGGCGGATTCGCTCGCGACGCCTGGTTGCGGCAGCTGTACGAGATGACCGACCTGTCCTTGCGAACCGGCATCTACATGCGGCCATTGTCGAAGAAGGAGGCGGCCATCGTGATGGTCGACACACTGCTCGAGTTCTATGAAGCGAACGGCGTGCTGCAAGCTCGTGTGGACCTGGCACTGCTCTCGCTGCGCCACGCACCGAGACACGTCACCGGCATGCTGCACCTTGCAGCGACCTACGGCTGGATGGCCGAGGTCTCCTACCGGCTCGACTACAACAGCCCCGACCCACGGATGCCGCTGAAGGAGAGGCTCAAGTATCTGGAACTGAATCGACAGGCCATGGAATGGGATCAGCGCGCGCAGTCGCTGGGCTGGCAACCCAGCAGTCCGGAAGCCGAGGCCGCCTATCTCAGGCGCGTCGAGGATGCGAGGAAGTCTTTGTAGACAACATTGATCTGGAGAAAAGAAGATGTTCAATCGAATTGATTTCAAGCCTTTGGTGATCCTGTTGGCTCTCGCCCTCACGTACGAAGATGCGGCGGGGCATTACACACAGCCAGATCCCATCGGCCTTGCTGGGGGTGTCAATCCATATGCATACGTCGAAGGAAACCCGGTCACCCGAATCGATCCTGCGGGACTTGATTGGGTTTATGTCCAATCAGCGGGCCAGATGTATTACCAACCCACAGCCAATCTTGGTGGCGGTCCACCACAGCCGATCGGCGGACCCATGTACGCCGGCCACGGTGCAGGCGTGAACAACCCTGCGCTCGACTTCGTTCCGTCGGTTGGCCCATTGCCAACCGGTGGCTACACAATCGGCCAGCAGCAGAACAACCTCACAGGGGCCGGCTTGAGTTTGCCTGGCTCAATGCGTCTCACGCCGGACGTCGACAACTGGATGCATGGTCGATCCGGTTTCCTCATCCATGGCGACAACAACGCCGGGAATCGATCGGCATCAGAGGGCTGCATCATTCAACCCAGGAGCATTCGAGATCTCATTGGCGTCAGCCAGGATCGCAGGCTCCGAGTCATTCCGTAGCCATGCGTTCACTTTGCGGCTTGTTTCTCGGGTTGTTTCTGGCAAACGCCGCGTTCGCGATTGACGACCGGCCCGTGGAGTTGCCGGCGGACGGACAGACCGTCGTCGAGGGCGTTCGCGCAAAGCAGTCGGCACGCGCGATGGTGACCACGATGGTGATGTCGGGAGCGAAAGGATCGCCCGACGTTGCAGCGTTGGTCGAGCGAGAGTGTGCGGCGCAGGGCCGCCCATGCAGTCTCGTCACGGGCCTCGAGATCACCGTGAATGGTCGGCCACTCGCCGTGCCCCGATCGTCGTTCCGTGGTCTCGGCAACGTTCGAACTGCCAAGCTGGTTCCGAAGGGGAAGTCCTTTCACCTGGTCCTTCGCGGAGGGGACGGAGCGGAAGGATTTGTTGCCACCATCGTGTTCGATCGGGATCGCGTCCTCAAACGCCGGCTTGCGAGCAGCCTGGCCCCCGAGGACGCGCTCGAGGAGACGACCTATCGGACTCAGAAGGAATCGTTCGATCGGTAGCGCACGCTGTCGACAACGAAGACGATCATCGAACGCAACAAAGCCGAATTCGAATGCTGCAAGCAGTTCCACGTCATCACCGACCTGCCATCGCCGGGTCGGCACGGCTACTTGCGACTCTGCTCATCGCGGCTCTCTTGTCGTCACTGACCATCGCGGCCTGTTCACCGCAAAACACCAACGACCAGGTATGGGCAGCGTCGAGCGGCAACCTCCCCCGCGTGAAGGAATTGGTGTCGCAGAACGTGAGCGTCAATGCGCGTGCGTTCGATGACGGTCAGACTGCATTGATCGCGGCTGCTCGGAGCGGCAGGCAAGACATCGTGGAGTTTCTCGTCGCCAACGGTGCCGACGTCAATTTGAAGGATGACGCAGGAACTCCGCTGTACTGGGCAGCCTTCGATGAGGTCTACACGCAACTCCTGCTCTTCCAGATCGCGAGTTTCGCCCTGATCCTCCTTCCCTATTGGCTCGGGGGATTGCTTCTCGCTGTTCTCATTGAGTTCGTGATTTTCGGGCGCAAAGCGCGTGGAAGCTGAGAGGCAACTGCGGTCACTGTCGGCACGGTCCGTGACCCGATCCCGTCCGCCCTAGGCACCCGCCGTGCTGATCACCTGATGCCGTATCGCCAGGTGCACCAGCGCGGCGGACGTCACCACGCCGAGCTTGTCCTTGATCGCCGTTTGCAGGTTGGCAACGGTCTTGGGGCTGAGCTTCAGCACCTCGGCGCACGCGCCGGCCGAATGGCCTTGCGCGAGCAACCGGAACACTTCGAACTCGCGCGCGCTCAGCTCGGCCAAGCGCGCCGCCTCGTCATGCGGATCGCGTTCGAACAGCGCCGGCGACAGCTCGCGGCCCAGGTAACGCCGCCCCGCATGCAGCTCGCGCACCGCGTCGACCAGGCACTCCGGCGCGCTCGCCTTCGTCAGGAATCCCCTGGCGCCGGCCTGCAGCGCGCGCCGCACCAGCACCGGCGCGTCGTGCATGCTGAACACCAGCAGCCGCGCCTGCGCATCGCGCAGCAGCACGCGGCGCAGCAGCGCCAATCCGCCGCCACCGGGCATCGCGAGGTCGGTGACCAGCACGTCGGGCCGGTGCGCGACGAAGGCTGCATGCGCCGCATCGGCATCGCCCGCTTCGGCGATCACCTGGATGTCGCCCGCCTGGTCGAGCAGCCGCAGGTAGCCGCTGCGCACCACCGGGTGGTCGTCGGCCAGCAGCACGCGAATCATGCGAGCGCCTCGTCGGACCGCGCCGCACCGGTCGGCGCGGCGGCCGGCATCGGCACGCGCATCGCGAGCCGCACACCGCGGCCCGGCGCCGCGCGCAGGTCCAGCTCGCCGCCCAGCGCCGCGGCCCGCTCGGCCGCCCCCAGCAGGCCGAGGCCGCGCGTCGCGGCGGCCAGGTCCATGCCCCGCCCGTCGTCCTCGATGCTCAGCTGCAGCTCGCCCTGCACGCTGCGGCCCAGCCTCACGTGCACCGCGCTGGCGCGGGCATGGCGCAGCACGTTGGTCAGGCCTTCCTGCGCCACGCGGTACAGCGCGATGTCGACCGCATCGCCGAAGTCCTGCGCGAATGCCTCGTGGTGAAAGATGCAGGCGACGCCGCTGCGCTCTTCCCACGCTTCGCACAGCTCCTGCAGCGCCGCGACCAGCCCCAGCTCGTCGAGGTTGGCCGGCCGCAGGCGGCGCAGCATGCCGCGCACCGCCTGGTACAGCTGCTGCGCCGCGCGGTCGGCGCGCTCCACCGCCGCCAGCGTGGCGTTGCGGTCGGCCGCGCCGCACAGGCGGACGAACGCGGTTTCAGCGCGCACCGCGGCGCAGCCCTGGCCCAGCTCGTCGTGCAGCTCGCGCGACAAGGCCAGCCGCTCGCTCTCCTGCACCGCGATCAGCTGGCGCGCCAGCTCGCGGTTGTGCAGCAGCAGCGCACGCGCCTGCGCCTCGGCCTGCTCGCGCAGCGCGAGCTGCGCGCGGGCCTCCTGCGCGCGGCGCAGCGCATACCACGCGAGCCCGCCGGCCAGCACCGTCAGGCTGAACGGCAGCTCGTCGGCCTGCCAGTGCTCGTAAGGTGCGACCCAGCGCTGCACCCGTTCGCCGAGTTCGAGCCACGACGCGAGGCCGTAGCTGGCCAGCGCGGCCAGCAGCACGGCACCGGCATCGCGCCGCGAGCGCCAGCGCGGGCGGGCTTCAGATGCCGCCACGCGACAGGCCCATGCGTTCAACGATGAGCCCCTCCTTGATGAACTGCTGGCGGCAGACCTCGGCGTACTCGGCCGGGCCGAGGTAGTCGATCTGCTGGTCGTACTTGGTCAGCTCCTGCGCGAACAGCGGGTCGAACAGCGCCTTCCGGAACGCGTCGTGCAGCACCGCGACCACGTCGGCCGGCAACCCGCGCGGCCCGCCCAGCCCGTAGGGCGACATCGCGACGATGTCGAAGCCGAGCTCGCGCAGCGTCGGCACCTGCGGCCAGCGGCGCGAGCGCTGCGCGGCGAAGGTGGCGAGCAGCCGCAGCCGGCCCGAATCGACGAAGGGCCCGAAGCCGGTGGAATTGACGCCGACCATCACCTGCCCGGAATCGACCGCGATCATCTGCTCCGACGTGCCCTTGTACGGCACGTGGATGTACTTCAGCCCGCGCGCGGTGAACAGCTCTTCGAGCACCACGTGCGGCGTGGTGCCGACGCCGTTGGTCGCGATCGTCAGGCGGCCGGGGTTCTGGCGTGCATAGGCGAACAGGTCGTCGAGCTTGCGCAGCTTGCTGCCGGCGCCGACCAGCACGCCGAAGGTGACGCCGGAGACCTGCAGGATCGGCGTCACGTCGCGGATCGGGTCCCACAGCACCTTCTGCGTGTGCACCGCGCGGAAGATCGGCTGCGGCAGCTGCGCGATGGTGTAGCCGTCGGGCTCGGCCTGCTGCAGGATCGGCATCGCCAGCGTGCCGCCGGCGCCGCCGCGGTTCTCCGTGACCACCGGCTGCCCGAGGTGCTGCGAGGCGAGTTCGGCCAGCAGGCGCAGCGAGAGATCGGTCGCGCCACCGGCCGGCCACGGGATCCACATCACGATGGGACGCGACGGGTAAGGCGATTGCGCGTGCGCCAGCGGCCGCGCGCCGAGTGCCGCTGCAGCACCGATGAATTCACGGCGGGTGACGGTCATGGCGGACCGCCTCCTCGTTTCGCCAAGCCTCCGAAGCCGCGCTGCGGGTCATAGCCCCAACAGGCCACCACGAAGAACGCCAGCAAGCAGCCCAGCACCACCCACGGCGCCACACCCGGGTCCTTGCCGTACAGCGCGAAGCGGATCCACTCGACCGCGTGCGTGAACGGGTTGAAGCGCGCCAGCTGGTACACCCATCCGGCACCCGATTCCTGCAGCTTCCACAACGGGTAGAGCGCGGTCGACAGGAAGTACATCGGGAAGATCACGAAGTTCATCGTGCCGGCGAAGTTCTCCAGCTGCTTGATGTGCACCGACAGCAGCAGCCCGAGCGCGCCCAGCATCAGCGCGCCGCACACCAGCGCGAGCAGCGCATGCAGCCCGGCCCACGAGAACAGCGGCAGCTCGGTGCCGAGCAGCGTCGCGACCGCCACGAAGGCCAGCGCCTGCAGCACCGACAGCAGCGCGGTCGCGCACAGCTTGCTGAACAGCAGCCACGAGCGCGGCAGCGGCGCGGTCAGCAGCAGCCGCATCAGCCCCATCTCGCGGTCGTAGACCATCGCCAGCGACGACTGCATGCCGTTGAACAGCAGCACCATGCCGACCAGGCCGGGCGCGATGTAGACGTCGTACGGGATGTAGGTGTCGTACGGCTCGACGATCGCGACGCCGAACACGTTGCGGAAGCCGGCGGCGAACACCGCGAGCCACAGCAGCGGGCGCACCAGCGCCGAGACCAGCCGGCCGGTCTGCTGCGAGAACTTGAACAGCTCGCGCACGACGATGGCCTGCAACGCCTGCAGTGCATGCGCGATGCCGTGGCGCGCAACGGCCTGGTCAGGCGCAGCCGGCCGAGCGCCGGGCCGCCCCGAGCCGGCCGGCATCCCCTCGGGGGATCGTCCGGCGTACCCGTCGGGCGAGGGGTCGTCATCTACCGTGTCGCTTTGCATAGCTTCTCCGGTGCATCGGCGCCCAACGTATCGAGCACCTCGGTCGGGTGCAGCAGCCCTTCGATCGGCGCCTGCGCGATCACGCCCTGCCCATCGGTCAGCAGCATCGACTGCCGCAGCTGCCCGTCCCACGGACGGAAGCTCAGGCTGCCTCCTTTGGACCCATCGACCGGCGTCGAGGCCAGCGCCTTCGCCCACGCGGCATTCGGCCCCTTCGGCTCGGCCGCCGCGATCGCGATCAAGGCCTTGCCGCCCATCCACGCCGCCCAGTCGTGGTCGGTCATCGGCCGCTTCGCGGCCTTCGCGAACCGGCGCGACACCTGCGGCGCGCCATAGCGTTCGAACTGCGCATGCCAGGCCAGCGCGACCAGCCCGGCGTCGCCGACCACCGGCCGCGGCAGCACGGTGCGGTACGGCAGGCTGCGCGCGAACTCGCCATCGCTGTCGACCACCCACACCGCGTCGTACGCGGTGCCGGCGGTCAGCAGCAGCGGGTTCGCGAGATCGCGCTCGCGCGGGTCGGCCGAGAGCCTGTAGGGCTTGCTGGCGACCACCTGCAGGCCGTAGCGCTTGATCGAGGCCTGCGCAGTGGCTGCGCGACCCTGGTCCTGCGGGCTGCTGCCGACGAGCAGCAGCAGCTTGGTCCACTTGCGGGACACCAGCGTCTGCGCCAGCGCGTCGGTGCGCATGCGTTCGCTCGGGATCAGGTGGAACAGCCGCGCGCGGCAGTCCTGCTGGCGCAGCCTGTCGGCGCTGTCGCCGAGGTTCAGCACCGGCAGCTTCACCGCATCGGCCACCGCCAGCGTCGCGTCGCTGTCCAGGTCGGTCAGCACGACGGCTGCGCCGGCCTTCTCGGCGGCCTGCGCGGCGGCGCGCGCGGCATCGGGCGTCGCCGCGGTCACGACGCTCAAGGCGACCGCCGCACCGGCGGCTTCCAGCTCGAACCGGCCTTCGTCCAGCGCCACCTGCAGCCCGTCGGTCGCCGGGCCACCGGCGTGGCCGAGGTAGGCGCGCTCCAGCCGCGTGCGTTCCAGGCGGGCATCGTCGGCCGGCACGATCAGCGTCGCCTTCAGCGTCGCGGCGGCGGCGGTCGAGGCAGTGGCGGCACAGCACATCGACATCACCGTCCAGCGTACCCAGCGGCCTGCGGCACCGCGTGTCATTCGAGGATCGCCACGCCGTACGGCACGCGGCCGACCGGGATGCTCTTGATCGCCTTGCCGCCGGCCACGTCGACCACCGTCACGTCGTCGCTCAGCCCGTTGACGACGAACAGCCGCGCCTCGGCCTTGTCGAGCGCGACGTTCCAGGCCCGCTTGCCGACCAGCACCAGCTGCGTCGTCTTGCGGCTGGCCACGTCGATGAAAGCCACGTGGTTGGCCTTCCCGAGCGCGACGAAGGCCCGCTTGCCGTCGCGCGACATCAGGATGCCGACCGGCGTGATGTCGGTCGCGCGCGCGCCCTTCACCTCGAGCGGGATCGTGCCGATGACGGTGTTCGTCGCGGTCGCGATGATGCTGATGCTGGCGCCGAGCTCGTTGGTCACCCACAGCTCGCGGCCGTCGGGTGTCAGCGCCATGCGGCGCGGCCGCTTGCCGACCTTCACGTTGTGGGTGATCTTCGCGCTCGCGACGTCGATCACGTGGATCAGGCTCGCGACCTCGGAGGCGATGTACAGCGTCTTGCCGTCGGCGCCGACCTTCACGCCCTCGGGCTCCTGGCCGACCTTGATCGACTGCAGCGTCTTGCCGCTCGCGGCATCGATGAAGCTGGCCTCGGCGGCGTCTTCGTTCGACACGTAGATGGTCTTGCCGTCGGGCGACAGGTCGAAGGCCTCCGGCTCGTCGCCCAGCGGCACGCGGCGCAACGATTTTCCGGTGGCCGGGTCGATCACGTCGGCCGCGTTCGCATCGGTGCAGGCCACCATGATCTTGCGATCGGGCGTGACCTGGATGTGCCGGCCGCGCTTGCAGGTCGGCACGGTGCCCTTCACCGCGAGCGTCGCGAGGTCGATCATCGTCAGCGCATCGTCCTTCTCGCTCGACACGTAGGCGGTGCCTTGCGCCGATGCGAGCGTGCAGCAGGTGATCAGTGCGCAGGCGACGGCCATCGCGCGTCGGGCGCAACCCTTCGACGGACGGGCCTTCGACAGGCTCAGTCCCTGCTCAGGTCCTTCGACAAGCTCAGGGTGAACGGGCGCGTGCGTGGAGGTCATCAGGCGGTGCGGGCGATGAAGCCCGCCTCCAGCGTGGGTCGGCCAAGCGCTGCGGTCACGTCGGCCGGCGAGCCGTCGGCCAGCAGCGCGCCCTGGTGCAGCACCAGCACGCGGTCGGCGGCCAGCGCCTCCTCGACCCAGTGGGTTGCCCACAGCACGCAGACGCCGCGCTCCTGCACGTCGCTGCGCAACGCGGCCAGCAGGTCCTGGCGCGATTTCGGGTCCAGCCCGACGGTGGCTTCGTCCATCAGCATCACCGCCGGGTGGTGCAGCCCGGCGCGCACCAGCTCGACCTTGCGGCGATTGCCGCCCGACAGCTCGCGCACCTTGCGGTCGAGCTCGCCGCCCAGCCCGAGCCGCGCGCAACCGGCGTCGATGCGCTCGCGCGCCAGCCGGCGCGGCAGGCCGTGCAGGTCGGCCTGGAACAGCAGGTTGCGCCGGATGCTGAGGTCGAGGTCGAGCGAGATCTGCTGGAACACCACGCCGATCTGGCGCAGCGCCGACACGGCCGCGCGGCGCAGCGAATGGCCGGCCACCTCGACCTCGCCTTCGTCGGCCGCGAACAGCCCGGTCAGCAGCTGGAACAAGGTCGACTTGCCGGCGCCGTTGGGGCCGAGCAGCGCGACGAACTGGCCCGCCGGCAGCTGCAGCGACAAGCCGCGCAGCGCCGCGTGCTCGCCATAGCGCTTGGTCAGGCCGGTGGTCCGCAGCATCGTCGAAGGGGGCGTGGCGAAGCTCATGAACCACGAACACAGCAATACACGGGCCTGCGCCGATGCTGCAGTGCAATGCCGCGCAATGCGGCGCCACGCCACGGCGCGCACGGGCACCGACCCCTCCGCGTCACGCCCGTTGCGCGGCGCTGAAACACTCTGTGCCGAACGTGGTTGCCACGAATTCGGCGCAAGGTGTCAGCGGCATTTCATTTCCGGAACACCGGCGTCACGGGGCTGGAGCGAAACCTGGGTTTTCCCTCTTCGGGCAATCCCGCGGCCACGCATGGGCGCAAAACTTGCGGTTCTGCACCCGCCGAGTTCTGTGGGTCGCTGGGTGTGGTGGATCTCGGGGTGGATCTCGGGTGGATCTGGAAACAGTGCTTCGCGACCGGACTCTGGTCACTTCATAAAACAGGAGACTTCGATGCGAAATTCCGGTCTGTCGACATGGCGCGTCTGGCGCCATCTGGGCATGGTGTTGCTGGCGCTGCCGCCATTGGCGATGGCCAATGCGGACGTCGAGAAGAACATCGCCAACTCCAAGAACTGGGCGATGCAGGCTGGCGACATGTACAACCAGCGCTACACCAAGCTCAACCAGATCAACACCGGCAACGTCGGCAAGCTGCAGGTCGCGTGGACGTTCTCCACCGGCGTGCTGCGCGGCCATGAAGGCTCGCCGCTGGTGATCGACGGCACGATGTACCTGCACTCGCCGTTCCCGAACAAGGTGTTCGCGATCGACCTCGACAGCCAGAAGATCCTCTGGAAGTACGAGCCCAAGCAGGACCCGGCGGTGATCCCGCAGATGTGCTGCGACACGGTGAACCGCGGCCTGGCGTATGCCGAAGGCAAGATCGTGCTGCAGCAGGCCGACAGCGTGCTGGTCGCGCTCGACGCGAAGACCGGCAAGGTCGTCTGGAGCGTGAAGAACGGCGACCCGAAGCTCGGTGCCGTCAACACCAATGCGCCGCACATCTTCAAGGACAAGGTCTTCACCGGCATCAGCGGTGGCGAATGGGGCGTGCGCGGCTTCATCGCGGCCTACAACCTGAAGGACGGCAAGCTCGCCTGGAAGGGCTACAGCGTCGGCCCCGACGCCGACATGCTGATCGACCCCGACAAGACGATGACCTGGACCAACGGCGCGATGGCGCCGGTCGGCAAGGACTCGTCGACCAAGACCTGGAAGGGCGACCAGTGGAAGACCGGCGGCGGCACCACCTGGGGCTGGTACAGCTACGACAAGGCGCTGAACCTGATGTACTACGGCACCGGCAACCCGTCGACCTGGAACCCGTCGCAGCGGCCGGGCGACAACAAGTGGTCGATGACGATCTTCGCGCGCGACGTCGACACCGGCATGGCGAAGTGGGTCTACCAGATGACGCCGTACGACGAATGGGATTTCGACGGCATCAACGAGATGATCCTGGCCGACATCGACGTCAAGGGCAAGCCGACCAAGGCGCTGGTGCACTTCGACCGCAACGGCTTCGGCTACACGATGGACCGCGTGACCGGCGCGCTGCTGGTCGCCGAGAAGTACGACCCGCAGGTCAACTGGGCCACCCACGTCGACATGAAGACCGGGCGCCCGCAGGTGGTTTCGAAGTACTCGACGGCGCAGAACGGCGCGGACGTCAACACCAAGGGCATCTGCCCGGCGGCGCTGGGCAGCAAGGACCAGCAGCCGGCCGCGTACGACCCGGAGACCAAGCTGTTCTACGTGCCGACCAACCACGTGTGCATGGACTACGAGCCGTTCAAGGTGGAGTACACCGCCGGCCAGCCGTACGTCGGCGCGACGCTGTCGATGTTCCCGGCCCCGGGCAGCCATGGCGGCATGGGCAACTACATCACCTGGAACGCCGGCACCGGCAAGATCGTGCAGAGCCATGCCGAGAAGTTCTCGGTCTGGAGCGGTGCGCTGAACACCGCCGGCGGACTCAGCTGCTACGGCACGCTCGAAGGCTATCTGAAGTGCGTCGACAAGAAGGACATCAACAAGGAGCTCTTCAAGTTCAAGACGCCGTCCGGGATCATCGGCAACGTGTTCAGCTACGAGCACAAGGGCAAGCAGTACATCGGCGTGTTCTCGGGCATCGGCGGCTGGGCCGGCATCGGCATGGCCGCGGGCCTCGAGAAGGACCAGGACGGCCTGGGCGCCGTCGGTGGCTACAAGGAACTGGCCCAGTACACCGAGCTCGGCGGTTCGTTGACGGTGTTTGCCCTGCCGAACTGACGCGGCGGCGGCGGATCACAAAGACAGGGCCTGCCGGTTCGTTGCGAGCAGGCCCGGGGACCCACCGGGATGGCATCTGGGGGATGCCATCCCGATCCTTGATGGCGGATGTTCAATGACATTGATCCGGTCTTTCTTCCAGGCTTCGGTCGCCGTGCTGGCGTGCCTCACCGCGAGCGCGCTGGCCGACGACAAGCCCTACACCGTGGTCGACGGCTACAAGGTCGACGCGAAGACGATGGACGGCTTTCGCACCTGGCGCGCGGCCGCCTGCGACCGCTGCCACGGCGCCAACCAGGAAGGCCTGGTCGGGCCCTCGCTGATCAACAGCCTGAAGACGCTGACCCAGGACGAGTTCGTCAAGACCGTCACCGAAGGCCGGCTGCCCAAGGGCATGCCGAGCTTCGCCGAGAGCCCGCAGGTCAAGGAACACATCAACGACCTGTACGCCTACCTGAAAGGCCGTTCGGACGGCGCGATCACGCGCGCCAAGGTCGAACCCAACAAATGAACACGCTGCGCACCGCCTCGCTGGCGCTGGCCTGCGCCTGGGCCGCTTCGGCGTGCCTGCCGGCTGCCGCGCAGGACGCTGGCAAGCCGCCGGCGCGCCAGGCGCTGCGGGTGTGCCAGGACCCGAACAACCTGCCGTTCTCGAACGTCGAGGGCGCCGGCATCGAGAACCGCATCGCCGAGGTGTTCGGCAAGGCGCTCGGGCTGCCGGTGCAGTACTACTCGTTCCCGCAGCGCCTCGCGTTCATCCGCAACACGCTGCGCTACAAGCTGCCGGGGCAGGACTACCCGTGCGACATCGTGATGGGCGTGCCGGTCGGCTACGACCAGGTGTCGGTGACCAAGCCGTACTACCGTTCGACCTATGCGCTGGTGTTCCCGCAGGGCCAGGGGCTCGACCAGGTGAAGTCGGGCGACGACTTCCTGAAGCTCGACCCGGCGCGGCTCGGCAAGCTGCGCATCGGTGTCTACGACCGCTCGCCGGCGTCGGACTGGCTGAACGTGCACCGGCTGGTCGAGCGCGGCGTGCCGTACCCGATCATGAACGCCGACCCGCAGCAGTACCCCGGCGAGATCATCGAGAAGGACCTCGCGGCCGGCAAGATCGATGCGGCCATCGTGTGGGGCCCGATCGCCGGCTACTTCGCGCAGCGCGTCAAGTCGCCGCGGCTGACGGTGGTGCCGCTGAAGTCGGAACCCGGCGTGCGCTTCGACTACGAGATGGCGATGGGCGTGCGCTACGGCGAGCGCGAATGGAAGCAGGAGATCGAAGGCCTGATCGATTCGCAACAGGCGGCGATCCAGGCCATCCTGAAGGACTACGGCGTGCCATTGGTCGACGAGTCGTTCGCGTCCAAGGACAAGCCGACGCGATGATGGGATCCCCGTGACGCGCGGCATCCCGATCCCCTGGCTGGCCGCGATGGTGTTCGCGCTGCCGGCGTGCACCTTCGCGGCGCAGGACTTCTCGCCCGCCGAGCAGGCGATCTTCATGGCCGACCAGCTCGCGAACCTGCGGCCGCCGTCGACGCTGCGCTACAGCTTCCACAAGGCCGGCAGCCTGGAGGCCGGCTTCGACGACACCGTGGTGCTGGCGTTCCGTCCGCAGCCCGACGGCAGCTGCTGCACCTCGAGCGGCGAGTTCCTGACCGGCCCGCGCCGGCTGCCGCTGCCCGACATCGACAACGCGAAAGCCAACCCGGTGATCCTGTACTTCCTGGAGCACGACATCCGCGAGATGCGCCGGCTGACGCAGGGCCCGGAGAACTACTTCCGCAAGCGCATCCGGATGGCGGTGTACCAGGGCGCGACGGTGGCACCGGCCTCGTTCGTCTACCAGGGCAAGCCGGTCGCCGGCCGCGAGGTGTCGTTCAAGCCCTACCTCGACGACCCGAACCGCTACCGCTACGAGAAGCTGGCCGGCAAGGAATATCGCTTCCTGCTGTCGGACGCGGTGCCGGGCGGCGTGCTCGGCATCCGCACGCACATCGCGGCTGCCGGTGCCGACGCGCCACCGCTGCTGACCGAAGACCTGCTGATCGACGGCGCCGCCCCCCTCCCGAGAACACCACCATGAACCCCTTGCATCGATTGCTGTGCGCGCTCGCGCTGCCGTGGCTGCTGATCCCGGCCGCCGCGGCGGCGAACGACTTCCCGACCGCCGAGCGTGTGATCTACGTGCAGGAGTGCATGCGCACGCACCCCGGCCCGCACTACGAGATGATCAACAAGTGCTCCTGCGCGGTGGACGCGATGGCCAGCGAGGTGCCGTTCGACGACTACGTCGGCATGACCACGGTGGTCAATGCGATGTCGATCGGCGGCGAGCGCGGCGGCGCGCTGCGCGACAACGAATCCGTCAAGCCGCAGATCAAGCGCTACCGCGAGCTGGAGACCAAGGTCCACAAGGCGTGCTTCATCAACGACAGCAAGTAGCCGCGGCCCTGCGCCTCGCCGCATGCCTGGCGGCGCGCCACCCCTGAAGGAGGATGCCATGCCCATGAAATGGTCCGGCTGGCTCGCGCCGCTGGGCGCTGTCGCGATCGGTGTCATGCCGCTGGCCGGTGAAGGCCACGGCCCGACGCGACAGAGGCGCGTGCTCAGGCCGGCTTGGCGCTGAGGCGCCGCGAGTTCGCAGGGTCGCGGAACACCAGCGGGTGCTCGACCACCGCCGGGCCGACGGGTGCCGAGGCCGCGCGCTCGACCGCCGCCTGCACCAGGGCGTGGTGCGGGCTCTTGCTGCACACCGGGTCGGCCATCGCCGGGTCCTGCGCCAGCAGGTACGCCTGGCAGCGGCAGCCGCCGAGGTCGACCTCGCGCTGGTCGCAGCTGGCGCACGGCTCCTTCATCCAGCCGGTGCCGCGGTAGCGGTTGAAGCCTTCGGAGTCGAACCAGATGTCGCGCAGGCTGTGCTCGCGCACGTTCGGAAAGCGCAAGCCAGGCAGCATCTTCGCGGTGTGGCAGGGCAGCGCGGTGCCGTCGGGCGCGACGGTCAGGAACATGCTGCCCCAGCCGTTGACGCATTTCTTCGCCTTGCCCTCGTGGTAGTCGGGCGCGACGAAGAACAGCCGCATCGTGTCGCCCAGGCGCCGGCGCCATTCGTCGGTCACCGCCTCGGCACGGCGCAGCTGCTCGTGCGTCGGCAGCAGCTGGTCGCGGTTCAGGAAGGCCCACGAGTAGTACTGCGTGTTGGCCAGCTCCAGGTACTCGGCGCCGAGCTCGGCCGCCATGCCGATGATGCGGTCGATGTGGTCGATGTTCATGCGGTGGATCACGACGTTCATCACCATCGGCCAGCCGTTGGCCTTGATGACCTGCGCCACCTTGTTCTTCAGCCCGAAGGTCTTGGTGTGCGACAGGAAGTCGTTCATCTCGCGGGTCGAGTCCTGGAACGACAGTTGCACATGGTCGAGCCCGGCCTGCTTCAGCGCCGCGGCGCGCGCCTCGGTGAGGCCGACGCCGGAGGTCAGCAGGTTGGTGTAGTAGCCCAGGCGGTGCGCCTCGGCGACGATCACCTCCAGGTCGTCGCGCAGCAGCGGCTCGCCGCCCGACAGCCCGCATTGCACCGCGCCGAGCTCGCGGCCCTGGCGCAGCACGCGCAGCCAGTCGTCGGTACCGAGCTCGTCTTCCTGGCGCGCGAAATCGACCGGGTTGTAGCAGAACACGCAGTGCAGCGGGCAGCGGTAGGTCAGCTCGGCCAACAGCCACAGCGGCGGTCCCACGGTCGGCGTCATCGCTCAGTCCCAGGCCAGCCAGCGCTGCTTCGCGGCCAGTTCGATGAAGGCCCGCACATCCGGCTCCAGGCCCTGCGCAGAGAACGCCTTCTCCAGGTCTTCGACGATGGCCGCCACGCTGCGCTCGCCGTCGCAGCGCTTCATGATCTCGCCGGCACTGCCGTTCAGCTTGACCATGCCCTCGGGGTACAGCAGCACATGGCAGTCCTGCACCGGCTCCCACTGCAGCCGGAAGCCGGGGCCGACACGGGGCCGGGTTGCGGTCGTCAGTTCGGTCATGCCGAGACACCGTAGCGAACGGCCATCGCATCGTTCATCGCCCACAGGATGTCGAGCTTGAACTGCAGCACCTCCAGCGCACGCTCCTGCAGCGGCCGCGTCGTGAAGTGGTCCAGCGTGATCGACAGGCCCTGCTCGACATCGCGCCGCGCCTGGCTCAGGCGGTTGCGGAAGTAGCTGAGGCCTTCGGGTTCGATCCAGCCGTAGTGCTGCGGCCAGGTCGCGAGGCGCTGCTTGTGGATCTCGGGCGCGAACAGTTCGGTGAGCGACGAGCACACCGCCTCCTGCCACGGCGCGCGGCGCGCGAAATCGACGTACGCATCGACCGCGAAGCGCACCGCCGGCGTCACGTGGCGCAGGTCCTGCACTTCGTCGCGGCCGAGCCCCACGGCCTGCGCAAGCCGCAGCCAGGCCTCGATGCCGCCGGCGTCCTGCACGCCGCCGAGCTCGAAGCCGTCGTGGTCGAGGATGCGCTGCACCCAGCCGCGGCGTACCGCGGCATCGGGGCAGTTCGACAGCACCGCCGCGTCCTTGATCGGGATCGCGATCTGGTAGTAGAAGCGGTTGGCGACCCAGCCGCGCACCTGCTCGGGCGTCGCCTTGCCGGTGTTCAGCATCACGTTGAACGGATGGTGGATGTGGTACGACTTGCCGCGCTCGCGCAGCTGCGCCTCGAACTCGGTGCGGCTCCAGGCCGGCGGGCCGGCGTCGGCGGGATGGCGGTGGTCCTTCAGGATGTCGGCGCGCATGGTCAGCCGGCGCCGAGCCGCCTCAAGCCGGCTGAGCGCCCCCTCGGAGGGCAGGAGCGAAGCGACGTGGGGGTTGTCATTTCTAGACCTCGATGCTCATGCCGTCCTCGCAGACCTCGACACCGGCACGCTGCAGTTCGGCGCGCTGGGGCGAGTCCTCGTCGAGGATCGGGTTGGTGTTGTTGATGTGGATCAGCAGCCGCCGCGTGCGCGCCGGCAGGCGGGCCAGCCACTCCAGCATGCCGCCGGCGCCCGACTGCGGCAGGTGGCCGATGTCGCGCGCCGACTTGTTGCCGAGGCCGAGCGATTTCATTTCGTCGTCGGTCCAGAAGGTGCCGTCGACCATCACGACGTCGGCGCTCGCCATCGCGTCGAATACCGGCGGCGTGATCGCGCCCAGTCCCGGCGCATAGAACACCGACGTTCGGCGGCCGCTGTCGACGAGCGTCATGCCGATGTTGTCGCCCGGCACCGGCGCCTCGCGGTGCGGCGAATACGGCGCGGCCTTGCTGCTCAGCGGCATCGCCTTGAACGCGAGGCCCGCGACGCCGGGCACGCCGAACGGCGTGCCGTCGAGCGCGATGCGCTGGCGCCGCACGCCGCAGAAGTGCGACAGCACGCGCAGCACCGGGTTGCCCTGCATCAGGTCGTCTTCGACCGGGTCGGTGCACCACAGCGGCAGCGGCGAGCTGCGTTCGCGCAGCATGAACAGGCCGGTCGCATGGTCGACCTGGCCGTCCATCAGCACGACGCCGGCGATCGCGGTGTCGCGCAGCGCGCGCGCCGGCTGCAACGCCGGGTGGCTGCGGATCTGTTCGAGGATGTCGGGCGACGCGTTGAAGAGCACGCCATCGGCCGCGTCGTCCGGCCGCACGAAGATCGACGACTGCGTGCGGGCCTTCGCGCGCACACGGCCCGAGCGCACGCCGGCGCAGTTGGCGCAGTTGCAGTTCCATTGCGGAAAGCCGCCGCCGGCGGCCGAACCCAGCACGGTGATGCGCATCGTGAAAACGACGGAGCGTTGGAGGAAGCGTTGGGGAGGCCGGCACCCCGGGCAGGCCCGGCGTGCCGGCGATGACGAGACGCCGCGGTCAGCGCGCCGTGACGTACATCGTGATTTCGAAGCCGAAGCGGAAGTCGGTCGCGGTGGGTGTTTGCCAAAGCATGAAGCATCTCCTGTGACGGTCTCACAGCGCCGGTCGGCACTGCGGGGGCCTCTGGGTCCCGTCCTGCATCGTGGCGCGATGCGGGTCGCCGCTCCAGCCGGGCGATCATGAATGCGATCTGGCGATTTTCATGAATCGCCTCGGCGGGGTTTCTTGTCCGACACGCATGCGGGCTTGCCTCTTGCTTCCCAGCCCCCGGCGCAGGCCTTCAGCCCAGTCCGTTGCAGGGCTGACGCAGAGTGTCCCGCGTCGAACCCCCTGGAGAGGAACGGCATGGACCGCAACGATGCGCTGCTGACGGATTGGCGCGAACGCGCGCTGGCGCTGGAGGCCGAAGTCGGCAAGGCGGTGATCGGGCAGGCCCGCGTGATCCGGCTCGTCAACCTGGCGGTGTTCGCGCGCGGCCACGTGCTGCTGCAGGGCGACGTGGGGGTCGGCAAGACGACGCTGCTGCGCGCGTTCGCGCAGGTGCTGGGCGGTCCGTTCGCGCGCACCGAAGGCACCATCGACCTGATGCCCAACGACCTGGTGTACTACACCTACATCAGCGCCGACGGGCGGCCGGCGGTCGAGCCCGGCCCGCTGATCCGCCATGGCGACGACCTGGCGATCTTCTTCTTCAACGAGATCAACCGCGCGCGGCCGCAGGTGCATTCGCTGCTGCTGCGCGTGATGGCCGAGCGCAGCGTGTCGGCCTTCAACCGGGAGTTCCGCTTTCCGCACCTGACGGTGTTCGCCGACCGCAACCGCGTCGAGCGCGAGGAGACCTTCGAGATCTCGTCGGCCGCGCGCGACCGCTTCATGATGGAGGTCACGATCGACGCGCCGGCCAGCGATGCGGACCGGCGCGAGTTGATGTTCAACCCGCGCTACCACGACACCGACCGGTTGATGGAGGAGCTGCCGGCGGCGATGCTGAACCACCGGGCGCTGAACGAGGTGGCCGAGGCGATCCAGCGCAGCGTGCAGGCGTCGCAGGCGCTGCAGGACTACGCGCTCGGGCTGTGGCGCGCGACGGCGGTGCCGGCGGAGTACGGCGTCAGGGTGTCGGGGCTGGACACCGCGCAGCTGATGCTGGCCGGGGCGAGCCCGCGCGGCATGAGCTACCTGCTGCGGGCGGCGCGTGTCGCGGCCTGGTTGGACGGGCGCGGCTTCGTCACGCCGGAGGACGTGCAGTCGGTGTTCGTCGAGACCATCGCGCACCGGCTGTGCTACCAGCCGGTGTACGAGATGCGGCGGCAGGAGATCTCGGGGCCGTTGATGGGCGGGATCCTCGCGAGCGTGGTGGCGCCGTAGTGTCATGCTGATGGACAGCCGTGTGCCCTCAAGACCCGTTCGGACTGAGTTGTTCGAAGCCGCAGTGGCCGTGCGAAGAACCCGATGCTCCGTTCGGACTGAGCCTGTCGAAGTCCTGCTGGTCTTGCGCAGGCGCATCCGGCGCGCTGCGGCACCCACCCTTCGACACGGGCCTTCGACAAGCTCAGTCCCTGCTCAGGGCGAACGGTCGGGGGGTGTGCGCGAACGGTTCGGGGATGCGCCCCCATGGGGTGGGTGTCCGAGCGCAAAGCCCGTTCGCATCACACCCGTTCGGACTGAGCCTGCCGAAGTCCCGGCGGCCGTGCGCAGAACCCAGTGCTCCGTTCGGACTGAGCCTGTCGAAGGCCCTGCAGAACACACGCTGCGCAAGTGACCCTCGCCATGGCCCGGCCCACCCCCCTCCCCGAGATCCACTACCGCATCGGCCGTGCCGCCCTCGGCCATTTCCCGGGCCACCACCGCAGCCGCCGCGGCGACAGCGGCTTCGAGTTCCGCGGCCATGCCTCGCTGCTCGACGCGCCCGACCCGCGCCGGCTCGACCTGCATGCGAGCCTGCGCGATCCGTTCGGCCAGTGGTCGGTGCGCGTCTACAGCCAGCGCAAATCGATCCCCGTCGCGGTGGTCGCCGACCTGTCGGCGTCGATGGGCTTCGCCGGTGCCCAGGCCCGGCTGCAGGTGCTGGCCGATTTCGTCGACAGCCTCGCGTGGTCGGCCTGGCGCACCGGCGACAGCTTCGGCTTCGTCGCCTGCGACGAGCAGGTGCGCACCGACCTGCTGCTGCCGCAGGGCCGCTCGCGCGCCGCGGCCGGCGAGCTGACCCGCACGCTGCGCGACCTGCAGCCCACGGGCCGCTCGGCGCACGGCCTGCAGCTGGCCCACCGCCACCTGCCGCAACGCCGCTCGCTGGTGTTCCTGCTGTCGGATTTCCATTGGCCCATTGACGAGGTGCCGGCCGTGCTCGCGAGCCTGGCCCACCATGACCTGGTGCCGGTCGTGCTGTGGGACCCGCAGGAGTTCAGCCTCGGCGCCGCGCGCGGCCTGGCCCAGGTGCTCGACCCCGAGACCGGCCGCCAGCGCCTCGTGTGGTGGCGCGCCGCGCTGCGCGAGCAGTGGCGCGTGCAGCAGGCCCGGCGCCATGCGGCGCTGCTGCAGGCGTTCCGCGGGCAGCGCCTGAGCCCCTTGTTCATCGAAGGCGCCTTCGATGCCGACGCGGTGACGCGGCACTTCCATGCGTGACCGCCTGGCCGCGCTCGCGTTGATCGGCTGCTGTGCCCAGGCAGCCGCAGCCGACACGCTGCGCGCCAGCACCGTCGAGCCGCGCGCGTTCGGCTACCACGTCGGCGATCTCGTCGAGCGCGAGCTCATCGTCCACATCCCGGACGGCGTCGTGCTCGATGAAGCCTCGCTGCCGCGCCCCGGCGCACGCGGCAAGGCATTGGAGCTGCAACAGGTGACGCAGCAGCGCGACTCCGAACCCGGCGGCAGCCGCCTCACGCTGCGACTCCGGTACCAGGTGTTCCTCGCTCCGACGGAGGTCCGCACGCTGGAGATCGCGCCGTTCTCGCTCGGCTTGCACGGCGACGGACGCGAGCAGTCGTTGCGCGTCGACGCCTGGCCGGTGACGGTGTCGCCGCTGGTGCCGCTGGAGGTCTCGCCGCGCGACGGCCTGGGCGAGCTGCGGCCCGACCTGCCGCCGCCGCCGATCGACACCCGCCCCGCGCAGCGCCGCCTGGTGGCGTATGGCGTCGTGCTGCTGCTGTGCCTCGGCTGGCTCGCGCAGGTGTACCTCGCGCTGCCGTGGCGGTCGCGGCGCCAGCGGCCGTTCGCGAGCGCCTGGCGGCAGTTGGACCACCTGCCGGCGGACAGCCCGGCAGCGGCCCGGCGCGCCGCCTTCCAGCGCGTGCACGAGGCGCTCAACCGCACGGCCGGCGAGGTGGTGTTCGCGCACGGCGTCGACCGCTTCGTTGCCGCGCAGCCGCGCTACGCCGGTCTGCGCGACGAGCTGCTGGCGTTCTTCCAGCAATCGCGCCGCGAGTTCTTCGCCGATGCGCCAGCCGCGGCGAACGACGGCCGCTGGCTGCGCGAGTTCTGCCGCAAGTGCCGCGATGCCGAGCGAGGTGCCGCATGATCCATTTCGACACGCCGTGGCTGCTGGCCCTGCTGCCGCTGGCGCTGTGGCCGTGGTGGGCGCGCGCCGGGCAGCCGGTGCGCAACGCCTGGGCCGCGCTGATGCCGCGCGACCGCGCGTCCGACGCCCTGCAACGCCTGCTGAAGGGCGCCGCGGTGCTCGCGCTCGCGCTGCTGGTGCTCGCGATGGCCGGGCCGTACCGGCCGGAGTACACGGTGGAGCGCGTCGGCCAGGGCGCCGAGATCGTCGTCGTGCTCGACCGCAGCCGCAGCATGGACCAGGGCTTCTCCGGCGCGCGCCTGGCGGCCGGCGTCGCCCGCCCGCGCGGCACCGGCCCCGAGGCGCTCGACTACTACATGAGCCTGTCGCCCGGCCGCTCGCGCGATGCGAAGGGCAAGGTCGCGCGCCGCCTGCTGTCGGCGTTCGCGGCCAGCCGGCCCGACGACCGCTTCGGCATGGTGGTGTTCAGCACGCTGCCGATGCGGGTGCTCGAGTTCACGCAGAAGAACGACGTGGTGCAGGCCGCGATCGACGCCGGCGAGATCGGCCGCGGGCTGTCGGAGACCAACATCGGCCTCGCGCTGCTGGAGGCACTGTCGTTCTTCGACGACCGGCCCTACACCGGCTCGCGCATCGTGATGCTGGTGTCCGACGGCGGCGACCACCTCGACCCGGCGACGCAGGAGCGCATCGCGCTCGCCGCGCGCAAGCAGCGCACTGCCATCAACTGGTTCTACCTGCGCTCGGCCAACAGCCCCGGGCTGACGGCCGGTGCCGACGATCCGCTCGGCGCGGCCGACACCGTGCCGGAGCACCAGCTGCACCGCTTCTTCCAGTCGCTCGGCACGCCGTACCGCGCCTACGAGGCCGACAACGACCAGGCCTTGCAGGCCGCCATCGACGACGTGAACCGGCTGGAGAACCTGCCGATCACCTACCTCGACACCGTGCCGCGGCGCGACCTGTCGCCCTGGGGCCATGCGATCGCGCTGCTGTGCGTGCTGCTGCTGTGGGGCGCGCAGCGGCTGGAGATCCGGCGATGGGCGTGATCACGCGACGGCGCACGCGGATCGTGCTGGGGGTGCTCGTCGTCGCGGCGGTCGCGATGCTGGCCGACAGCCTGCACCTGTGGCGGCTGCAGCGCTGGAACGACGCGATCGCCGCCGACCCACCGCTGGCGCTCGACCACCCGCCCGCCGAACTGCAGTTCGCGCTCGCCCACGCGCAGGCTGCCAGCGGCGCGGGCGAGGAGGCGTTGAAACGCTACCGCGTGCTGCAAGGCGACACGCCGCTCGGCCAGGCGGCGCGCTACAACAGCGCGAACCTGCTGATGCGCCAGGCGATCGCGGTACGCGCCACGCCGCAGCCCGGGCTGGCGATCCCGCTGCTGGAGCTGGCCAAGGAGGGCTACCGCGAGGTGCTGCGCAACGACCCCGGGCAGTGGGATGCCCGCTACAACCTCGAGCGCGCGCAGCGCCTGCTGCCCGATCCGGACGACTCGCTGGTCGAACCGGCCGACGGCCGGCGCGATGCCGAGCGTGCCGTCACGACGATGCGCGGCTACTCGCCGGGCCTGCCATGAAGGCCGTCGACTGGCTGCGCGCGCCGTGGCGCGGCCGCCGCGACGGCTGGGTGCTGGCGCTGGCCGCCGTCGCACTCGCCGCCACCTTCCTGAACCCGGGCCTGCGCATCGAGCGCCGGCTGTTCGAGCACGTGGTCGTGCTCGACATCACGCAGAGCATGAACGTGACCGACCAGGTGCTGGCCGGCAAGCCGGTGTCGCGCCTCGCGTTCGCGAAGGACGCGCTGCGCCAGGGCCTGCTGGACCTGCCCTGCGGCTCGAAGGTCGGCTGGGCGGTGTTCACCGAATACCGCTCGTTCCTGCTGCTGGCGCCGGTCGAGGTGTGCGCGAACCTGGGCGAGTTGCGCGCGACGCTGGCGCGCATCGACGGCCGCATGGCCTGGTCGGGCAACAGCGAGGTCTCGAAAGGCCTGCACAGCGGCCTCGGCATCGCACGCGAACTGCCCGGCAAGCCGTCGCTGGTGTTCATCACCGACGGGCAGGAGGCGCCGCCGCTGAACCCGCAGTACCGGCCGGCGTTCGACGACAAGCCGGGCGAGGTGCCGGGGCTGCTCGTCGGGGTCGGCGAGCTGTCGCCGTCGCCGATCCCGAAGACCGATCCGCTCGGGCGGCCGCTCGGCGTCTGGCGGGCTGACGAGGTGATGCAGACCGACCTGCGCCGCCAGGGGCGCGGCGCGAGCGTCAGCGGCGAGGCGCTGGCTGACGACGGCGCGGGCCCGGCGGCGGCGGGGCTGGGGGCCACGCCGGGCACCGAGCACCTGTCGGCCTTGCGCGAGGGCTACCTGCGGCTGCTCGCGAGCGAGCGCGGCCTGGTCTTCCACCGGCTGCAGACGGCGCAGGGCCTGTCGCAGGCGCTGACGTCGCCGGCGTTCGCGAAGCCGGTGGTCGCGCGGGCCGACGGGCGGGTCGCGCTGGCGGCGCTGGCGTTCGTGCTGATGTTGGCCCCCATGCTGGCACGCAGCGCGTGGCCGGCGCTGTATCGCATGCGTCAGGCGCTGCGGAAGAAGGCTTCGGCCGCGGCGATGGCCTCGGCATCGGACTGAACCGCGTCGGGCGGGCCGCCCTTGCCCCACAGCACGCCGGCCAGCGGCATCGCGAGGAACTCGGCACAGAGCCGGGTGGAATCGATCATCGGCTGCGCCTTTGCGCGGTTGCCGCTGGTGGTGACGAGGTGCAGACGCTTCTTCGCCATCTCCGCCTTGAACGGCAGGCCGTCGATGCGCATCCAGGCGCTCCAGTGGTCGAGGTAGGTCTTCAACGAGCTCGGGAAGCTGTACCAGTAGACGGGAGCGACGAGGACCAGGTCGGTGCAGGCCATCGTCGCGTCGAGCAGCGTGCGCAGGTGGCCGTCCGGCCAAGGGTAGGTGCCGACGGTGTGGCGCTGGTCGGTGAACGGCTCGATCGGCATCTGCGCGAGGGGCAGCCAGGTTTGCGTGGTGTCGGCGGGCAGACCGTCGGCGGCGCGTCGGGCGAGCCATTCGGTGTTGCCGGTGTGACCCGGCTCGCGGGTGGAGGCGACAATGAAGAGGTAGTGGGACATGGGCTGTTGACGGCAACGAATGAAACGCACGCAGTGTTCCATGAAGTCGGTTTGAAGCATGCGGCGCCCACACTGCCTTTCCACCCGACATGCCCCTGGAGTTCTCGATGTCCCGTCCCTTTGCCCTTCCCCTGTCCTGCCTCGCGCTGCTGCTGGGCGCCCTGATCGGCTCGCCCGCCGAGGCCCAGGCCGTCGAGGCCGTCGTCGTGAACGACTACGACGTCTTCGTCGATCCGCCGACCGCGTTCGCGTTCATCAAGCTGCCGACCGGCTGGAAGTTCATCGGCAAGCTCGATGCGGCGCAGCTGCGCCAGCTGCCGCCCGGCACGCTGACCTCGCTGTTGCCGGCGGATGAAGAGGCGACGCGGGTGGCCGCGGGGTCGAAGCCCGCGGTGGCGAAGCGCAAGGGCTGACGCGCGAAAGGCCTTCGACAGGCTCAGTCCGAACGGGTTTGATGCGAACCGGCTGGACGCGGGCCCTCACCGCACCAGGTGCCCCAGCCCTTTCGCGCTGTCGAGTCCCTTCGCACCGGTGAGCACGACGCCGTCGAGCACCGCATCGGTGAAATCGGCTCCGCTGACATCGGCCCCGCGCAGATCGGCTCCCGCCATCTTCGCGTTGAAGAAGTTCACGCCGCGAAGGTTGGCGTTGACCAGCTTCGCGAACGACATCAGCGAGCGGTTCAGGTCCGCCCCATCGAGGTCGGCGTCGCTCAGGTCGGCGCCCGAGAGGTCGGTGCGCATCTGCCCCATGCCCTGGTTCTTGATGTTGACGCCGAGGTTCGCCTTCACCAGCTTCGCACGGCGCAGGTTGGCCCCCGGAAAGTCCGCGATGATGCGCGCCCCGCTCAGGTCGGCGCCCGCGAAATTCGGCGGCGCCTTCACCTCGCCGCCCAGCACCACGACGCTGAGCAGGCTGCTGCCGACCAGCGTCGCGCCGCTGAAGTCGGTGCCCATCAGCCACGCGCCGTTCAGGTTGACGCGCGTCAGGTCGGCGCCGTCGAAGCGGCTCAGCACCAGCTTCGATGCGAACAGGTTGGCCCCGGCGAGTCGCGCCCGGCGGAAATCGATGCGGCTCAGGTCGAGGTCGGACAGGTCGTGGCCCGACAGGTCGGCCGGGCCCTGCGCCGCGGCCGCCGCCAGGCGCTCGCGCACCTGCTCGGCCGTCAGGCGCTCACCGGCCGCCCGGGCGCGGCCCAGGCCGAGCAGGGCCGACGCGATGCCGATGTTCCAGACCCTTCTGCGCATGGCGCTTGCTCCTGCGGAGCGATGATGCTGTGCGGTGGCGCGCAAAAGATCAAGGCCGTCAACCCTGCCGAGGAGACCGACATGTCGCAATGGCGCAAGAAGACCCCCGATGAAACCTACACGGTGGACGAGGTCGAGGCCCGGCTGAAGGCCGAGCTGCCGAAGTGGTTCCTCGAAGACGGCTGGATCCGCCGCAAGTACAAGACCGGCGGATGGAAAGGCACGCTGATGGTGGTGAACACCGTCGGCCACCTCGCCGAAGCGGCCTGGCACCACCCGGACCTGACGGTCTCGTTCGCCTTCGTCACGGTGAAGCTGATGAACCACGCGGCCAAGGGCATCACCGACAAGGACTTCGCGCTCGCCGCGAAGATCGAAGAGGTCGTGATGTGGCAACCGGGCACGGTCGAAGGCTCGGCGCTGGCGGGCACGCCGGACGATCCGCGCTTCAAGTACATCAAGTACGACTGAACGCGCAGGACACTGTGTCACCCGCCCGGGACAGGCGCGGGATGCCGGACACCGCGCACGCGCCGGTGCAGCCCCATTTCCCTGGGTAAACCCCAGCGGAACGGCGTTTGCTTACCCAGGCTCCGATGCCTGTCTCCGCCGCCGATCCCCACCGCCTGCTGACGCTTCGCGCGCCGGGCCGATTGCACCTCGGGTTCCTCGATCCGGCCGGCACGCTGGGCCGCCGCTTCGGCAGCCTCGGGCTGGTGATCGACGGTCTCGCGACCGAGGTCGCATTGGGCGCCGCATCGACCGACGACATCGCCGTCGTCGACCCCGCCGCGCAGGCCGAGGTCGAACGCGCCGCGCGCTTCCTGCACCTGCTGCGCGAGCACACCGGGCTGCGCACGCCGCTGCGCCTGCAGCTCACGCGCGTGCTGCCGCCGCATGCCGGCTTCGGCTCGGGCACGCAGCTCGCGCTGGCCATCGGCCGGGTGTTCGCGCACTGGCACGGCCTCGCGATCGGCAGCGCCACGCTCGCCCACTGGCTCGCGCGCGGGCTGCGCTCCGGCATCGGCATCGCCGGCTTCGACCAGGGCGGCCTGCTGCTCGACGGCGGGCCGGGCCCCGACGGCCTGCCGGCACCGCTGCTGTCGCGCATCGCGTTCCCGGCCGCCTGGCGCGTGATCGTGGTCCAGGACGATCGGCATCGCGGCCTGTCGGGCCCGCAGGAGAAGCAGGCCATCGCGACGCTGCCGCCGTTGCCGCAGGCGCTGTCCGCCGACATCTGCCACCAGGTGCTGATGCGCGTGCTGCCCGGCGCGGCGAGCGGCGAGTTCGCACTGTTCGCGGCCGGCATCAACCGCGTGCAGCAGCTGCTCGGCGAGCACTTCGCGCCGGCGCAGGGCGGCGCGTACACCAGCGCAGCGGTGGGCCGCGTGGTGCAGGCCGTGGAGCGCACGCAGGGTGCGGCCATCGGCCAGAGCTCGTGGGGGCCGACCGGGTTCGCGATCCTGCCGTCGCAGGCGAGTGCCGACGCGGCGGTGCAGGCGCTGCGTTCAGCACGCGCGCTCGAACCCGGCCTGGCGCTCAGCATCGTCGCCGGGCTCAACCGCGGCGCGCTGCTCAGCGAGCACGCCTGCGAACCGCATTGACACCCTCGTCGCCACAGACTCCGGAGCCGCGATGGAACGACCCTACATCCTCCACCTGTTCACCCCCGGCCGGCAGGCCAGCCCGTTCGACGTCAACATGGCCGCCGACGCCGGTTACCAGGTGATCGCGCCGTATTGCGAGGTCGACCTGGACGGCATCGCCGCGCTGACGCAGGACGCGATCTTCTCGCGCGGCCCGAAGGGCGTCGCACGCACCGGCCTGTTCATCGGCGGACGCAATGCGATGCTCGCGACCGACATGCTCGAGCGCGCGAAAGCGTCGATGGTCAAGCCCTTCGTCGTGTCGGTGATGGCCGACCCGAGCGGCGCCTACACCACAGCCGCGGCGATGGTCGCCTGCACCGAGGCCGCGCTGCAGAAGCACCAGGGCCACGGCCTCACCGGCCTGCGCGTGGTGGTGCTCGGCGGGCTCGGCCCGGTGGGCCGCATCGCCGGCGTGCTCGCGGCGCAGGCCGGCGCGCGGGTGTCGCTGTCCAGCCGCAGCGGCGCGGCCGCCGCCGAATCGGCCGCGCACGACACCGCGACGCGCTTCGGCGTCACGCTGCACGGCGTGTCGGGCGCCGACACCGCGGCGGTGCGCGCATCGCTCGCCGAGGCCGACGTGCTGCTGGCCTGCGCCGCGGCCGGCGTGCAGGTGGTGTCGGCCGACGACCTGCCGCACGCGCCGCGGCTCAAGGTCGCCGCCGATGTCAACGCGGTGCCGCCGGAAGGCATCGCCGGTGTCGGCGTGATGGACGACGGCAAGCCGCTGGCCGGCAGCGCGGCGGTCGGCATCGGCGCGCTCGCGATCGGCAACGTGAAGTACCAGACCCAGCACCGGCTGCTGGTGCAGATGCGCGAGTCCGACAAGAAGGCGCTGGTGCTCGGCTTTCCGGAGGCGTTCGCGACCGCGCGGGCGTTCCTCGCGGAGCGTGCGGCCGGCTCGGCCGCGTCATCCGCGTGAGCGGCGCGATCGACGTGAAGGGCGTGATCGCCGTGGCCGCGCTGTCCGCCCGCCTGATGGCCGAAGCCGCGGTGCGCGACGGCTTCGACGTGGTCGCGCTCGACCTGTTCGGCGATGCCGACACCCGCGCCGCCGCGTCGCAGTGGATCGGCCTCGGCGAACCCGCGTCGCTCGAGATCGACGACGCGCTGACGCTTGCGGCACTGCGCGACCTCGCGCACCGCGGCGACGTGCGCGGCTGGATCGCCGGCAGCGGCTTCGAAGGCCGGCCGCGCCTGCTGGCCGAAGGCGCGCAGCTGCTGCCGCTGGTCGGCACCGCGGTGTCGGCGGTGTGCCGCGTGCGCGACCCGGCGCTTTTCTTCGACGTCCTCGCGTCGCACGGCATCCACCATCCGCCGGTGCGGCTCGGCGCCCTCGCCCGCACGCTGCCCGACGACGGCACGCGCTGGCTGGTGAAGGACGCGCTCGGCTGCGGCGGCTGGCAGGTGCGCCCGGCGACGCCGGAGCAGCTGGCCGAGCTGCCGGCGCACCACTACCTGCAGCAGCAGGCGCCGGGCGTGCCGATGTCGGCCACCTTCGTCGCGAACGGCCGGCAGGCGGTGATCCTCGGCTTCAACGAGCAGACGGTGCGCCGCTTCGGAACGCGCCCGTTCGTGTTCTGCGGCGTCGTCGGGCCGGTGCCGCTGGACGCACCGGCCGCGTCGCGCGTGCAGGCCGCCGTGCGCGCGCTGACCAGCGCCTTCGAGCTGCGCGGGCTGTGCAGCCTCGACTTCGTGCGCGACGGCGACGAGATCGCGGTGCTCGAGGTCAACCCGCGCCCGCCCGCCAGCCTGGCGCTGTACGGCGATGGCGTGATGGCGGCGCATGTGCAGGCCTGCCTGCACGGCGTGCTGCCGGCGCCGCCGGCGAAGCGCGAGCGGGTCGACGGCACCGAGATCGTGTTCGCGCGCCACGACGGGCAGGTCGATGCCGCGCTGGCACGGCGCCTCGCGGCCCGGGCCGACACGCACGACCACCCCCGCGCCGGCACGCGCTTCGCGGCCGGCGACCCGCTGTGCAGCCTGGCCGCGAGCGGCACCACCGCCGACGCCGTGCGCGCCGCATTGCACCAGGCCCGCGAGGCCTTGCTCGACACCCTGGAGACACCGTCATGACCGAGCTCAGCGTCAACACGCGCGCGCGTCCGCTGGTCGAGCGCCTGATCGCCGACGCCGGCGCGCTGCAGCTCGCGGTGCGCCGCGACGACCGCGGCACCTGCATCGTCGACGCCGGCATCGAGGCGCGCGGCAGCATCGCCGCCGGCCTGCTGATCGGCGAGATCTGCATGGGCGGGCTGGGCCGCGTCCGCCTGCAGGCCGGCGAGCGGCATGGCTGGCCGACCTGGGTCGAGGTGCGCAGCTCGCAGCCGGTGCTGGCCTGCCTGGGCAGCCAGTACGCCGGCTGGAGCCTGTCGGCGACGAAGGAAGAGACCGGCGGCAAGAAATTCTTCTCGCTGGGCTCGGGCCCGGCGCGCGCGCTGGCCGGCAAGGAAGACCTGTTCGCCGAACTCGGCTACCGCGACCGCGCCGACTGCGGCGTGCTGGTGATGGAGGTCGATCGCCCGCCGCCGGCCGTGATCGTCGACAAGCTGCTGCACGACTGCGCGCTGCAGCCCGACGGACTGACGATCGTGCTGACGCCGACCACCAGCCTCGCCGGCACGACGCAGATCGTCGCGCGCGTGCTGGAGACGGCCCTGCACAAGGCGCACACGCTGGGCTTTGCGCTCGAGCACGTCGTCGAAGGCGTGGCCAGCGCGCCGCTGCCGTCGCCGACACCCGATGGCGCGCAGGCGATGGGCCGCACCAACGACGCGATCCTGTACGGCGGCCAGGTGCACCTGACGGTGCGCGGCGACGACGCGGCCGCGCGCGCGCTCGCGGAGCAGCTGCCGTCGACCCGCTCGCGCGACCACGGCCGCTCGTTCGCCGACCTCTTCAAGGAGGCCGGCTACGACTTCTACAAGATCGACCCCGGGCTCTTCGCGCCGGCGGAGGTGTGGGTCAGCAACCTCGACAGCGGCAACACCTGGCACAGCGGATCGCTGAACATGGCGCTGCTGCGGCAGCTGTGGCTGCAGGTGCCGTGATGCGGGTCGCGATCATGACCGACGAGGTCGGCTGGCACACCCGGCAGCTGCAGGCCGCATTGCGCGCGCGCGGCGCGGTCGGGCGCTGCATCGACCTGGCCGATTGCCACATCGACACCACGCTCGCCTGGCACGGCCTCGCGCTGCCGGGGTACGGCCGCGCGCTGCCCGATGCGGTGCTGGTGCGCGGGCTGGCCGGCGGCAGCTTCGAGCAGGTCACGAAGCGGCTCGGCGTGCTGCATGCGCTGCGAGAGCTCGGCGTGCCGGTCTACAACGATGCGCGGGCGATCGAGCGCAGCGTCGACAAGTCGATGACCAGCCTGCTGCTGCACGC
Source organism: Rhizobacter sp. SG703 (assembly GCF_012275445.1). Classification (GTDB taxonomy): domain Bacteria; phylum Pseudomonadota; class Gammaproteobacteria; order Burkholderiales; family Burkholderiaceae_C; genus Rhizobacter. Next base: position 56,529 of record NZ_JAAZQK010000019.1, read on the forward strand.
GGCCGGCGTGCCGACGCCGCCCACCTGGGCCACCGAATCGCAGGCGCAGGCCCGGCGCATCGCGGTGCGCGAAGGCGCGACCGGGCATGCGCTGGTGCTGAAGCCGCTGTTCGGCTCGCAGGGCAAGGGGCTGCAGCTGGTCGGCGAGGTCGACGGCGTGCACCATGCGCTGCCGGCGCTCGACCGCGGCTTCGGCTCGCTCGCCTACCTGCAGCGCTTCGTGCCGGCGACCGCCGTGCCGGGCTTCGACTGGCGCGTGCTGGTGATCGGCGGCCACGCGATCGCCGCGATGCGCCGCGTCAGCATGCACTGGATCCACAACGTCGCGCAGGGCGCGCGCTGCGAAGCGGCCGAGCTGACGCCGGCCCTCGCGCAACTGGCCGAGCAGGCGGCGACGGCGCTCGACATGGACTACGCCGGCGTCGACCTGATCCCGTCGGCACAGGGCACGCAGGTGATCGAGGTCAACGGCGTCGCGGCCTGGCAGGGGCTGCAGCGCGTGACCGGCTTCAACATCGCGCGGGCCATCGTCGACGACCTGCTCGACCGCCGGTGCGCGGTGCAGCGCACGCTCGGCGACGCGGCGTGAACCGCGAGCTGCCAGCAGCGGTGGCGCGGGCGAAGGCCGCGTTCCTGTGCGCCTGCACGCTCGACGTCGCCGTGCGCAAGCCGGGCAACGTCAGCCTGCAGTCCGGCGGCCACCGCATGCGGGCGGCGATGTTCACCGACAGCGCGGCGGCCGCGGCCGGGCCGCTGTTCGCGCCGGGCGCAGGCGTCGGCGAGCGCATCGAAGCCGCGGTCGCGGCCAGCTGGTCGGTGGCGCACTGCAACACCAACCTCGGCATCCTGCTGCTGTGCGCGCCGGTCGCGGTGGCGGTGGAGCAGCGGCCCGACGCGGCGACGCCCGCGGCGTTGCAGCAGGCCATCGGCGAGGTGCTGAGTGGCCTGAGCCTCGCCGATGCCGAGCACGCCTACCGCGCGATCGCGCGCGCGAACCCGGGCGGCCTCGGCGACGCACCGGCCGAAGACGTGCGCGCGGCCCCGAGCATCGACCTGCGCGCCGCGATGGCCTTGTCGGCCGGGCACGACCTGATCGCGCGGCAGTACCGCGATGGCTATGCCGATGTGTTCGGCGTCGCGCTGCCGGCGCTGGGTCCGGGCTTTGCATGTCCGTCGGGGGCCGGTTGCGGCTCTCCGGATGCCGGCACCACGGCCGCGGTGCAGCGCCTCTACATCGCGCTGCTGGGCAGCTTTGCCGATTCACACATTGTTCGCAAACACGGCGACGCGGTGGCACAGACTGTCATGGCCGCGGCGCATGCGTGGCGCGGGGCCGAGGGCGTGGACGACGAGCCGGCCTGGGCGGCGTGGGACGAATCGCTGAAGGCGCGGGGCATCAACCCCGGTACCAGCGCCGATTTGACGGTGGTCACGCTGATGATCGCCGGCCTCGCGCCGCGATGGCACGGAACGTGATAACAGCGGTGGAACATTGGCGCGTCGCCAGTGTCGGGAACGTCCCCGGAAAACGCAAACAGGAGATGACACAGCCATGGCCAAGATCGATCGCATGATGGTCGGTGAGTCGCTCGTCGGTGACGGCAATGAAGTTGCCCACATCGACCTGCTCATCGGACCGCGTGGCAGCCCCGCGGAGAGCGCGTTCGCCAACGCACTGACCAACAACAAGGACGGTTTCACGTCGCTGCTCGCCGTGGTGGCGCCGAACCTGCTGACCAAGCCGGCGACGGTGATGTTCAACAAGGTCACCATCAAGGGCGCGAAGCAGGCGGTGCAGATGTTCGGGCCGGCGCAGCGCGGCGTCGCGATGGCGGTGGCGGACTGTGTCGAGGACGGCACCATCCCGATGGCGGAAGCGGACAACCTGTTCGTCTGCGTCGGCGTCTTCATCCACTGGCTGGCCGAAGACGACAAGAAGATCCAGGACTACAACTACCGCGCGGTCAAGGAGTCGATCAAGCGCGCGGTGGCCGGCTCGCCGACGGCGTCGGAAGTTGTCGCGAAGAAGGGGTCGAGCGCGCACCCGTTCGCGGCGGCTTGAACGAGCCTTTGCCCGGACAAGACCCGTTCGGGCTGAGGTCATCCCCGTTCGGGCTGAGCCTGCCGAAGCCTTGGTGCAATGCGAACAGGCCCTTCGACAGGCTCATGGCGAACGGGGCAGTGAGGCGATGAGGTCAGCTCCGTGCGAACGGGTTGCAGGAGTGCTCAGCGAGAGGTCTCACCCGGCACCAGCCCCGACCCAAGCAACTGCACGACGGTGGCCGAGCGGCCGATCGTCGTCGACGGGCCCGCGACGCGTTCGATCTGCACGCCGACCGCGGCCACATCGGCGAACTTGTGCGGCTTGACGACCTTCACGCGGACCCAGCTCGCGCCGAACTCGCCGAGCAGGATGTCGGCGATGGTCTCGGCCAATGCCTCCAGCAGCTTCAGCCGGTGCTCGGCCAGCAGCCGCAGCAGGCGTTCGCGCACGACGCTGTAGTCGATGGTGTCGCCGATGCGGTCGGTGTCGCAGGCACGGGCCCGCGGCACGCCGGCATGCACGTCGATCACCAGCGGCTGCGGCGCATGGAATTCCGATTCGTGGATGCCGATGACCGTTTCGCCGGTGAGGCCTTCGATGAAGATCAGGTCGAGCGGGAGCGGCGCGTCTTGCGCGGGGTTCGGGCTGCGGCTGGCGTGGGTCATCGTGTCTCCAGGAGTGTTCAAGAATGGGACAGCAGGCTCTTGCGTGGCCGGCCGAACGGGCTGGTCGCAATAACCAGGCCACGCGAGAGACTGCTCGTTTCACCGGGTAGGCAGGACCCGGCATCGCACCAGAATCAGGATCCTGCGGTCCCAGGGGGAAACACATGACGCTGGTCTTGCGAACAGGCGACGATCGCCACGCCGAACATGTGATGGACGTGGTGCGCAGCGGCGTGCACGAATCGGCGAGCGACGTGGTGACGCAGTCGTGGAGCCGCTGCCTCAACGAATACCGGCTCCACCCCGACAAGGCGCGCGAGCCGGCGGTGATCAGCCGCGCCGCGCTCGAGGAGCGGCGCGAGCGCCAGGCTGACGTGATCGACTGCGCGCGCTACGAGATGACCACGCTGTACCAGCAACTCGCCGATGCGGATTCGGCGGTGGTGCTGACCGACATCGACGGCGTGATCGTGCACATGGTCAGCTCCACCGAGTTCGCCGCCGAGATGGGGCCCCTCGGGCTGCGCCCCGGCGGCATGTGGAGCGAGACCGAGGCCGGCACCAACGGCATGGGCACTTGCCTGGCGGCCGCGGCGCCAATCTCGGTGCGCCGCGAAGACCACTTCTTCACGCACTTCACGCAGCTCACCTGCTCGGCGGTGCCGGTGTTCGACCCGTCGGGCCACATCGCCGCGGTGCTCGACGTCAGCAGCCGCTCCAGCATGATGCAGCAGCACCTGCTGGTGCTGCTGGGCATGACGGCGCGGATGATCGAGAACCGGCTGATCGACCGGCGCTTCCGCAACGCGCACCCGCTGCACTTCCACAGCCGGCCGGAGTTCGTCTACACGCTGCACGAGGGCAAGCTCGCGGTCGGCGACGACGGACGCATCCTCGCGGCCAACCGCAGCGCGCTGTTCCAGCTCGGGCTGCAGTCGGTCGACGAGATCCGCTCGCGCCACATCGAGGACCTGTTCCAGACCTCGCTCGAAGACATGCTGAGGCGCAGCACGCAGTCGTCGTTCCACCCGATCGTGACCTTCCGCGCGAATGCGGCGCTGCGCTTCTTCGCGGTCGCGCGGCGGCCGGCAACCGAATCGGACCTGCCTTCGCCGACGCCGTCATCGGCTGTCGCCACGCTGCCGACGACGACCGTGCCGCGCCTTGCGCCGCGCACGCCGCTGCCGCGACCTGCCACGCAAGTGCCGACCTTCAAGGACGCGCGGCTGGCGGCCCACTTCGAGACCGCGCGCCGCGTGATCGCGCGGCAGACGCCGGTGCTGCTGTGCGGCGAGACCGGTGCCGGCAAGGAGGTGTTCGCACGCGCGGTGCACGACGCCAGCCCGCATGCCGGCGGCGCGTTCGTCGCGATCAACTGCGCGAGCCTTCCGGAGACGCTGATCGAGTCCGAACTGTTCGGCTACCGCGCTGGCGCGTTCACCGGCGCGCAGCGCACCGGTCGGCGCGGCAAGATCCTGCAGGCCGACGGCGGCACGCTGTTCCTCGACGAGATCGCCGACATGCCGCTCGACCTGCAAGCCCGCTTGCTGCGCGTGCTCGACGAGCGCCAGGTGACGCCGCTGGGCACCGAGGAGACGCATGCGGTGGACTTCCAGCTGATCAGCGCCAGCCACCAGCGCCTGCCGGAGCTGGTGCGCGAAGGCCGCTTCCGCGAAGACCTGTACTACCGGCTGTCGGGCATCGAGCTGCTGCTGCCGGCGCTGCGCGAACGCAGCGACCGGCGTGAGCTGATCCGCGGCGTGCTCGAAGCCGAAGGCGGCCGCGGCAGCACGCTGAGCGCCGAGGCCGAACGCATGCTGATGGACTACGCCTGGCCCGGCAACATCCGCCAGCTGCGCCATGTGCTGCGCACCGCGGCGGCGCTGGCCGACGGCGACACCATCGCCAGCGTGCACCTGCCGTCGCTGCAGGACAGCGCCGCGGTGGCACCCACCATGCATGCGGCCGTGAGCACCGCGCCGCTCGCATTGACGTCGCACGTGGCAACGATGCCGGCCGTGCCGCCGGCGGGACCGGCCACGCATGCGGCCGCCGACCACCCGCCACCGCCTTTCAAACTGAACCCGATCCAGGCGAACGAACGGCAGGTGCTGCTGCAGATGCTGGAGCAGCACCGCTGGAACGTGAGCAATGTCGCCAAGGTGCTCGATGTCAGCCGCAACACCCTTTATCGCAAGCTCCACAAGCTCCATATCGAGATCTCGCACCCCGAGTGATGCGCTGCCGCACGACGACGACGATGCGGCGCCTGTCGACGCGCCACCGCGCTCGCGATTTGCGTGGTGCATCACCGGCTCGGGCCACGGCCTGGACGAATCGATCGCGCTGGCCGCGCGGCTGCCGGGCTGCGACCTGTTCCTGTCGGCCGCCGGCGAAGAGGTGCTGTCGATCTACAAGATGCCGCTGGACGAGCTGAAACAGCGCTTCAGGATCTTCAGGGACAAGACCGCGAGCGGCGTGCCGGTGGGCATGCTGTACGACGACGTGTACCACACGGTGGTGCTGGCGCCGGCCACCAGCAACACCGTGGCGAAGTGCGCGTTCGGCTTCAGCGACACGCTGCCGACCAACATGTTCGCGCAGGCCGGCAAGCTCGGGATACCGGGCATCGTGTTTGCATGCGACACCGAACCGGTGGTGGTGACGAAGTCGCCGCACGACTGGGTGACGCTGCGGCCGCGGCGCATCGAACTGGACAACGTGGACCGTCTTCGCAACATCGACTTCTGCCATGTGGTGTGCTCCCCTGCCGAACTGGAGGCCGCGCTCGATGCGCGGTTGAAGGAGCTCACGCTCGCATGGACAAGCCGCTAGAGCGCATCGTCTTCTTGACCGGCCACCTGGCCCGGCCCGCGCTGGAGCGGGTGCTGGGCGGCATCGACGCGGCGCCCTTCACCTGGGAGGTGCGCGACCTCGGGCTGCAGGTGGCCGCGCTGATGACGGCCGAGATGATCGCGCGCCGCGTGCCGGGCCCGGTGCAGGCCGACCGCATCCTCGTGCCGGGGCGCTGCCGCGGCGACCTGGAGGCGCTGACGCAGCACTACGGCATCCCGGTGCAGCGCGGGCCGGAGGAACTGAAGGACCTGCCGCGCTTCTTCAACCGGGCCGCGAAACCGATGGACCTGCGCGAGTACGAGGTCGCGATCTTTGCCGAGATCGTCGACGCGCCGAAGTTGTCGGTCGACGCGATCGTCGAGCGCGCGCGCGGGTTGCGGGCCGATGGTGCCGACGTGATCGACCTCGGCAGCCTGCCGGCGACGCGCTTCGACCACCTGGCCGACAGCGTGCAGGCGCTGAAGGCCGAAGGCTTCTCGGTGAGCGTCGATTCGAACGATGCGCAGGAGTTGTTGCGCGGCGGCCGGGCCGGCGCCGACTACCTGCTGAGCCTGACGCTGGACACGCTGTGGGTGTCCGACGAGGTGGATGCGGTGCCGGTGCTGATACCGCGCACGCCGACCGACGAGGCTTCGCTGTATGCGGCCGTGGAGCGGATGCAGGCGAGCGGCCGGCCGTATTTTGCCGATGCGATCCTCGACCCGATCCCGTTCGGGCTGACGGCATCGATCGTGCGCTACCACCGGCTGCGCGAGCGTTTTGCGGACGCGCCGATCATGATGGGCATCGGCAACGTGACCGAGCTGACCGAGGCCGACACCAGCGGCATCAATGCGCTGCTGTTCGGCATCGCGGCTGAACTGAATGTGGCCGCGGTGCTGACCACGCAGGTGAGCCAGCATGCGCGCCGCGCGGTACGCGAGGCCGACTGGGCGCGCCGCATCATGCATGCGGCGGCGAGCCACGGGAGCTTGCCGAAGGGCATCAGCGACGCGCTGATGACGGTGCATGCGAAGCACCCGTTCCCTGATACGCCGCAGGAGATTGCCGAGACCGCGGCGCAGGTGCGCGACCCGAACTTTCGGGTGCAGGTGTCGCCGCTGGGGCTGCATGTGTACAACCGCGACGGGCTGCGGCTGGGGCAAGGCGCGTTCGAGTTGTGGCCGCAGCTGAAACTGGAGCACGATGCGGCGCATGCGTTCTACATGGGCGTGGAGCTGGCGCATGCCGAGATCGCGTGGAAGCTGGGCAAGCGCTATGTGCAGGACCAGCCGCTGGACTGGGGCGCGGCGGTGGAGACGCGGGCGCAGGACCTGAGCAGCTGGTGCGCGCCGGGGACGACGATGGCCACCGGCAAGGCCCGCAACGACGAGAGCGCCAGATGATGAACGAAGTGATCTACGAGACGGTGGTGACGACGGTGTCGGCCGACGGCGTGCCGCACGTGGCGCCGATGGGCGTGCGCTACCAGGACGGGCAGGTGGTGCTGATGCCGTTCAAGCCGTCGGCAACGCACGACAACATCGTCGCGACCGGGTGTGCGGTGTTGAACCTGTTGACCGACACGCGGGTGTTTGCGGGCTGCGTGACGGGGCGCAAGGTGTGGCCGCTGGTGGCGGCGGACCGGGTGCCGGGTCAGCGGCTGGCGGCGGCGCTGGGGCACGTGGAGCTGAGGCTGGCCGAGCGGCGCGATGACGCGCAGCGGCCGGTGCTGCGGATGGCGCGGGTGCATGAGGTGACGCATGCGCCGTTCATCGGGTTCAACCGCGCGCAGGCGGCGGTGATCGAAGGGGCGGTGCTGGTGAGCCGGCTGCACATGCTGGCGGCGGAGAAGGTCGAGGGCGAGATGGCGTATCTGCAGATTGCGATCGACAAGACGGCGGGGGAGGCGGAGCGCGAAGCCTGGGGATGGTTGCGCGACGCGGTGGCGCGGCATCGCGCGGGCCTGAAGGAGGCGCGGTGATGCGGTTGCTGGTCAGCGTTCGAAGCTCGGACGAGGCGATGCTTGCGGCTGAGGGAGGGGTCGACTTCATCGACCTGAAAGAGCCGCGTGAGGGGGCGTTGGGTGGGCTGCCGGTGGCAACGATCCGCGCCATCGTGCAGGCACTGCGCGAGCGGGGCATTGCGTTGCCGATCAGCGCGACCATCGGCGATGTGCCGATGCACGAGGCGGCGTTGATCGCCGCGCGGGTCGAGGCGGTGGGGGCGTGTGGGGTCGACTATGTGAAGGTGGGCATCGAGCGCTCGCCGCACGCTGGGGCGGTGCTCGACATGCTGGCCGGCAGCCGGCATGCGGTGGTGCCGGTGTTCATCGCTGATCACGGGCTTGATGAGACGTTGGTTTCACAGGCCTGCAGGCTAGGCTTCCCTGCCGTGATGGCCGACACAGCGGACAAGCGGGCGGGCAGCATCTTCGCGTGCGTGGACACGGTCGAGTTGCAGCGCTTCGTGGCGACGGCGCGCCGAGCCGGCAAGCTGGTCGGCCTGGCTGGGGCACTGCGACTGCCGGACTTGCCGGCGCTGCAAGAGCTTGCGCCGGACTTTGCGGGGTTTCGCAGCGCGGTCTGCTCAGGTGATCGGGCTTCGGCGCTCGATGAGCAAAAGGTACGCCGGTTGGCGGGCTTGCTGCGACAGGTTCCGGCGGCACAACACTGAACGGCTGCGTTCGCGGCTGAGTGCGTTCACGCCGCATCGACCGGCTGAGGTCGTTTGCGTGGAGCATTTGAGGGACGGCAATGCAGCGGTTGCTGTCTTTCAAAGCGGTGGGGTCAGTTCGCTGTCTCGGCCAGGTAGCGGTCATCGATCCAACAGCGATCGCTCTTGCTCAATGGCCGCTCATGGATGTGCAGCTGACGCTGCCGAAGCCGATGCGCGTTGAGGCCACTCGAACGGCTGCTGTTCGCTTCGGCGAATGGGAACACCCGACCCTTAGCAGCCGGTCGGCCCCTTCCGGTGGACCGCCTCAAAGCAGTCCATCGCTTGGTGCGCGAACTGTTGGAGAGGAAGGTGGCTCGGACGCTCTGAAAAGACGCATGGATAGCCGTTCGCTCGAGCAAAGGTCTAGGCTTTACTTCGGGCTCGCAGCACTGGCAAGTTGCGAGAGAGTAGTCCGAAGGTAGGACTGATCAAGCTCCAGCGAGAACTGCAACTTATCGCCGTAGGTTGCTCCAGACCAAGCGACTCCGCAAATGGTTATGTGACCGCCGATTCCTGCCTGCACATGGAGCGTGAACTGCTCTTCTCGCGGCAGCAACTTGGCCTCCCCCTTGAGCAACTCGTGTACCTGTTGCAGTTCAGCGGCGAAGCGTTCTATGTCTCCAGCCTCCAGCCATGGCTCAATATGCCCACTGAAGCAGGGCAATGCGATGTCCACTTTCGCCCGGCACCAGCCCTCTGTGTTGTACGGACTGCGCAGGGTGATTCTTATGTATTCGGACTCTGAGCCGAGCTGGATGATGGCCATGTGAAGCCTGCCCTGTTGTATGGGGATCGCTAACGATTGCTGATCAACATTTGAGCATGCGCCAGCCCACGCGCTACGCTGCCCGAACGCCCTGAAGCGGACGCGCGCCAGCGGCACCTCCTGGCCGACGACCGTCTTTCACTTGAGCGCTCGTCACTCCGAAGAGGCCTAACTTCCGAGGAGAACTCGATATGTCGGCGGCTCATGGGGAGTCCCAGTGTCCTCCAGCTCAAGGCCCTCGAAGAAGTGGTGATCGTCCTTTCCAACAGTGGCAGCACATGCAACATGCAGCTCCCACAGCACATCGGCACCCGTGAGCCGTGAGCGCGCCTCGCCAACCACCCGGACTGAGGCCTCGATGTCCTTCCACTCTCCGTCAGAGTCTCGCTCGCAGTAGTCGTACTTGAGATGCACGTCAGAGAACGAGAGGCCTTCCATGAGGGCATCACGTGGATCCTTCGCTTCGATGCCGGCGGCATAGGCACTCGCAGCTTCGATCAACGCCGCTGAGGATTGCGGAACGGGTTCCGAGAATGACCAATACACGTCACGGAGCAAGACCCTTGGCGCCTGTCGCATCGTTCACCGCCCTTGTTCGCAGAAGCGCCGCAGCTATCCATCACTACGGGCACGATTCAAAGCAGTCCGTCGCCATGGACCGCTTCTGGCCGCATGCCGAAATTCCTGGCGGCAGGTATCGAAGCCTGCACCCCTCGCGGGGACGGTTGTTACCGTGCGTCTACCATTCCGCCACGCCGGTCGGCAGCTTACCAAAGCAGCCCTATGTCGACGTCGTCTGCAGACCAGCCCGACACCGGTCATTGGCGAACGACTACTCATGGCCGGCTCCAGCCGCTCGTCCGCGGGAGCTGACGGCCACTGGTCGGACCGTTGAGGATTGTGCCGACCGGATCCGTCAGCACGAATGGTCAGGCACTGAACTTCTGGGGAAACAGCCGATGAGCGGCAAAGCAGCCTGCTACGCCACCAGAGCCTATGGCAAAAAAATGTAGTGCAACGAGTGGACTGGGCAGGGCGAGAGCCATACACATGGCTACTCCCCATAGCCCGGCGAACGAAAAAGTCAACCCGATGAACAGAGCAGCCCCCGCAGGACGATTCCACGGCTTCAATAGAAGCGACGGCGGCAACGCGAACGTGCCAGGGGGGAGCTTCTGAAGTTCCATCCAAAGGAGGCCGATCGAGGTCACCAGGGCGGCGGGAAGCGTGATGGCTACGCTCGTCCAAGACGGTGAATGCTGCGAAGGAAATGTGGCAGAGAGGTAGCCCCATCCTGCGCAAATGAAGAACCAGAAAAGGTAGAAGAGTTTCACGTTTGCAGTGCCTGATCTTGGATGCCGACCTCTCGACATCGAGGAGGTGCCGGGGTGGCATCGTAGCGTCGCGAGAAGCGCTGCCGCAGAGCGGACGTCATGAAAGGACCGCTTCTGGCCGCCAAGCGCCATAGCATCGCCCATTGGAGAGCATTCTTGTCATCGGCAAGCCGCCTTGAGCCATTCCTCAAACCATGCGGTCGGCATTCGCTCGTTCTCGAAGGAACGAGTCCGAAGCTCGTCCAATGAGTAGGTGTTGGCGAGATAGAGATCCCACTGCGTTTCTACGTCGGCGAGGATCGGCAACAGACGCTCAATCTCTTCGGGCGCGTCGACGTCCAGGTGTCGGCACCAAAAGCGGTCACACCACTCTGCAATTTGCCTATGCGAATGTGGCGCCATGTCTGGCGCAGCGCCCCACGCAAGCACCTTAGCCACCGACTCGACAGTGAACGGCAACTGGATCGAGGAGTCATTGCTAAGCATGGCTTAGCCTACCCGAAAGCCGACGTTGGCGACCGTCGGCTCCTGGCCGACAGTGTATGTTCGCGGAATCGCCTGCAAACAGTCGATCGCTGCCTTGTCGGTTGCCACGTGCGACTGCTTTCGGGGCGCCTGGCGAAGGGGAACAGTCGGCCACGAGCCGTCCTTGGCGAACGTCTGCTTTCGGATAGGCTAGGAGCCATGTCTTGCTCGCTTCTTCTCGAGGACGGTCGTGCATTGCTTCGATCGAATCTTGGCTACTGTGTCATGCTGGAACTCATTTCGCGTGAGATCTCCGATGCTCATTCGAGATTGCGCGTTTGGCTTGCGGATATGGCAGAGCGCCCAGCTCCGTTTGGCGAGTTCGATCTGAGAGGCCTAACTGAAGGCCATCGAGCCGAGTTTTGGGCTTCAGCCGAGCGTGCATTCGAGGCGGTCATCAAGCGCCATGGACCGAGGGCGATGTGGCCCGCGAATTCATATGGAGCGGAATGCTTGGAGCATCTTCTGCACATGCATCAAAGCGTGATGGCTGGCGAGCCGCCATCGACCCTCAACGATTTCGACCGCATCATTGAATTCGATGGAAAACCAGAAGATCTCGATCATCTTTGGGGCAGTTCCTAGCCCCTCCATGGAGCGCCCCTTCCAGCCGGCTTTTCCGTCTGCGAGCGGCCACTCGTGCTGAAGATTGAACGACCGCTTCCCAGCCGCGAGATCTGCCGTGGCCAGGCCTGGAATGGGGCCGCATACCGCCGACGAGGCGAAGCAGCCGACCGGCAACAATCGGCCACAACCGGTCGATCGCGACTGACTGCTTTCGGGTAGGCTCGCCTGACGTTCACCACGCACCCTTGCCGGAATGAACATTGATTCGATGATCTGTGTGGCCAAGGTCGGCGACGCTGATCAGATCGCAGTG
>NZ_JAAZQK010000020.1 GCF_012275445.1 Rhizobacter sp. SG703
TGCGAAGTCGGCCGCGACCTTCCGGACCGTGCAGGGCAACGACGGCACCGCCGACCTGGCGCGGCTGTGGGCGCTGTACGCCAGAAAGAAGTAGCCGAAGGCCCATCCGCGAGTGGCGTGCACCGGCTTGGACTGGTATCGTCACTCCGAACCGCCCCGCAACGGGGCGGTTCCCACAACACGGCGCATCCATCGCGCTGTCTGACAATCGCATGTAAGCGATTGAATTCAAAAGAAAAATTCCTTCCCTAAGACAACTCTAATACCAATTGACTTATTGGTATTGCTGGTACTAAACTGGTTTCATCGCGGGCATCGATGCCCGTCCATGAACAACGTGCCAGAGAGCAGTCGATGATCGAATACCTGATCGGCGTGGATGGAGGAGGCACCGGCACCCGGGCCCTCGTCGCGCGCCGTGGCGGGCCGGTGCTGGGGCAGGGCGAGGCGGGTCCGTCGGCGCTGGGCCAGGGCATCGAGTCCGCGTGGCAGCAGATCGAGCTGGCGATTGCCCGCGCTTTCGATGCCGCCGCCGTCGTGCGACCGGCCTTCGCGCACTGCGCCCTCGGCGCCGGCCTGTCAGGCATCAGCAATGCGCCGTGGCGCGATGCCTTCCTGGCGCAGAACCCCGGCTACGCGAAGCTGCTCGCCGAGACCGACGGCTTCACGATGCTGGTCGGTGCCCATGACGGCCGCCCCGGCGCGCTGCTCGCGGCCGGCACCGGCAGCATCGGCGAGGTGTGGCGCGCCGACGGCACGCGCGCCAGCGTCGGCGGCTGGGGCTTCCCTGTGGGCGACGAAGGCAGCGGCGCCTGGCTCGGCCTGCGCGCGATGCGCATCGCGCAATGCGCGATGGACGGCCGGCTGCCGGTCGGCACGCTGTCGCGCCGCGTCTGGGCCCAGTGCGGCGAAGACGCCGAGACGCTGCAGGCCTGGTGCGGCCGCGCCGGCCAGTTCGCGTATGCCCAGCTCGCACCGGCGGTGTTCGACACCGAAGACAGCGACCCGGCTTCGGCGCAATTGCTCGCACGCGCGGTGGTCGAACTCGAAGCCATTGCCCACGCGCTCGACCCGGCCGGTGCGCTGCCGCTGGCGGTGCTCGGCAGCGTCGGCCAGCGCCTGTCGCCCCGCCTGTCACCTGCGCTGCTCGCGCGCTGCGTCGCCGTCGCCGACGGCCCGGCCGCCGGCGCCCTGACCCTGATCCGACGAGAGGTCGAGACCGACCGATGAGAAAACCCCTGTTCGATTTCAAGCCCGACGCGCGCGACAGCTCGCCGCTGTACGTGCAGCTGGCCCGCAAGCTGGGGCAGGCCATCCGCGACGGCCGCTACCAGGCCGATGAAGCGCTGCCGTCGGAGCGCGTCCTGTCGGAGTCGCTCGACGTGTCGCGCGTGACCGCGCGCAAGGCCATCGACCAGCTGGTCGAGCAAGGGTTGATCGTGCGCCGCCGCGGCTCGGGCAACTACATCGCGCCACGCATCGAGCAGCCGCTGTCGCGGCTGACGAGCTTCTCCGAAGAGCTGCACCAGCGCGGCTACACGCCGAGCTCGCAGTGGCTCGAACGCAGCATCACCGCGGCGGTGCCCGACGAGCAGCTGAGCCTCGGCCTGTCGCCCGGCGCGCGTGTCGCGCGGCTCGAACGGCTGCGGCTGGCCGACGAGGTCGTGATGGCCTACGAGGTCAGCGTGCTGCCGCAGAGCGTGCTGCCGCAACCCGAGCTGGTCAACGGCTCGCTGTACGAATACCTGACCAGCACGCGCCAGGCGCCGGTGCGCGCGCTGCAGCACATCCGCGCGCTGAATGCGCAGCCGCGGCTGGCCGAGCAGCTCGGCGTGCCGGTCGGGCAGGCGGTGCTGTTCATCACCCGGATCGGCTACCTGGAATCCGGCCAGGCGGTCGAGCTGACCCATTCCTATTGCCGAAGCGACTACTACGACTTCGTCGCCGAAATGAGAAGAGACGCATGAGCACCCACCTTGAAGGCAAGGTCCTCACCCCGCAGGGTTTCGTGAACGGCCGCATCGAGTTCGGCGCCGACGGCCGCATCGCGCGCATCGAGGGCACGCCGATCGACGTGCGCAAGGTGCGCGACAAGGCCGGCCCGATCGTGCTGCCCGGCTTCATCGACCTGCACGTGCACGGCGGCGGCGGGCACGACATCATGGAAGGCGGCGATTCGGCCGCCCGCGTGTCGGAGCTGCATGCGCGGCACGGCACCACCGCGTTGCTCGCGACCACGATGACCGCGCCGATGTCCGACCTGGAGATCGCGTTCGCCGGCCTGAAGTCGGTGTGCGCGAGCCGCAGCCCGAAGGGCGCGCGCGTGCTGGGCGTGCACCTCGAAGGCCCGTACATCAATGGCGGCAAGCTCGGCGCGCAGCCGAACTTCGCGCGGCCGGTGCAGACCGCCGAGCTGGCGCGGCTGAACGAGCTGGCGCCGATCCGGCTGATCACGCTCGCGCCCGAGATCGCCGGCAACATGGACCTGATCGAGTCGCTGTGCGCGGCGGGTTTCCGCGTGCAGCTCGGCCACACGCTGGGAAGCTACGAAGACGGCGTCGAGGCGCTGAAGCGCGGCGCCGGCGGCTTCACCCACCTGTTCAACGCGATGAGCGGGCTGCACCACCGCGAGCCCGGCATGGTCGGCGCGGCGCTGGCGCATGCCAAGTACTCCGAGATCATTCCGGACCTGCTGCATGCGCACAAGGGCGCGATCCGCGTCGCGCTGCGCGCGATCCCGCACCTGTACTGCGTCACCGATTCGACCGCCGCCGCCGGCATGCCCGACGGCGACTACCGGCTCGGCCGCCACAAGGTCACCAAGTGCCTCGGCGGCGTGCGGCTGGCCGACGGCACGCTGGCCGGATCGACCCTCACCATGGACCAGGCGCTGCGCAACCTGGTCAACGAGCTGGACATGGACCTGATCGACGCCTCGCGCCGCGTCTCCACCCATGCGGCCGACTACCTCGGTGCCGCGGACCGCGGCCGGCTGTCTGCCGGCGCGTGGGCCGATGCCGTCGTGCTCGACCGCGACCTCACTGTTTCGGACGTCTATGTTGAAGGAAGCTCGATTGAACTCGCGCATGCTGGCTGAGGCCCGCGAAGCCCCCTCTGCGGTCGCACGGCAACTGGCCGAGAACGACCAGGCGTACAGCGACTTCGGTGCGCTGCTGCGCAGCAAGCCGCCGAGCTCGGTGCTGACCGTCGCGCGCGGCAGCTCCGACCATGCGGCGCATTTCATGGCCTACCTGATCATGGCGCGCATGGGCCGGCTGGTGACCTCGCTGCCGATGTCGCTGATCACGCTGTACCAGTCGCAGATCCAGTGCGACGGACTGGCCGCGATGGCGTTCTCGCAGTCGGGACAGAGCCCCGACCTGGTCGCGCCGATGCGCTACTTCACCGACGGCGGCGCCTGCACCGCGGCCTTCGTCAACGACCCGGAGTCGCCGCTCGCGAAGGCTGCACAGTGGGTGTTCCCGCTGCATGCCGGTGCCGAGACCAGCGTCGCGGCGACCAAGAGCTTCATCACGCAGATGGTGGCCGGCGCGCGCACGGTGGCCGCCTGGCAGGACGACCTGGTGCTGCAGGCCGCACTGTCGGCCTTGCCTGGCGTGCTGTCGCGCGCGGCGCATGCCGACTGGACGCCGGCGGTCGATGCGCTGGTCAACGCCGACAAGCTGTTCGTGATCGGCCGCGGCACCGGCCTGCCGGTCGCGCTGGAGGCGGCACTGAAGTTCAAGGAGACCTGCGCGATCCAGGCCGAGGCGTTCTCCGGCGCCGAGGTCAAGCACGGCCCGATGGCGCTGATCGACGAAGGCTACCCGCTGCTGATCTTCGCGCCGCGCGGCCCGGCCCAGGCCGGCCTGCTGGCGCTCGCCGACGAGATGCGCGCGCGCGGCGCCAAGGTGCTGCTGGCGGCACCCGGCGGCACGCCGCACGCGAACCTGCCGATCGTCGAGACCGCATCGATCGAACTCGATCCGATCTCGGTCGTGCAGAGCTTCTATCCGATGGTCGAGGCGCTGGCGCGCGCGCGTGGCTTCGATCCCGACAAACCGAAGTTCCTGGCCAAGGTGACGAGGACGCAATGAGCATGGTGTTCCATCCAGGGCAGTTGGTGATGGTCAACATCCCGGGCAAGAACCTGGATGGATCGACTGCGGCGTTCCTGCGCGAGCACCACGTCCGCGCGATCTGCCTGTTCCGCTGGAACCTCGGCACCGAGGCCGAGGTGCGCCAACTCACCGCCGACCTGCGCGAGGTGATGGGCGAGCATGCGCTGATCGGCATCGACCAGGAGGGCGGCTCGGTGGTGCGCTCGACCTTCCTGCCGCAGGCGCCGGCCGCGATGGCGCTGGGCGCCGCGGCCGACGAGGCGATGGCCGAGGAGGTCGGCGCCGCAGTCGCGCGCGGCCTCGCGAGCCTGGGCATCAACTGGAATTTCGCGCCGGTGCTGGACGTCAACAACAACCCGGCCAACCCGGTGATCGCCGAGCGCAGCTTCTCGGAAGACCCGCTGGCGGTGACGAAGCTGGCCGGCGCCTGGATGCGCGGCTCGCTGCGCGAAGGCGTGGCCTGTTGCGTGAAGCACTTCCCCGGGCATGGCGACACGCACGTCGACTCGCACCGCGACCTGCCCGAGGTGAACAAGTCGCTGGCCCAGCTGGAGGCGCTGGAGTTCGTGCCGTTCCGCGCGCTGCGCGGCCAGGCGCCGGCGATGATGACGGCGCACATCGTCTACCCGCAGCTCGACCCGGAGCACCCGGCGACGCTGTCGCGCCGCGTGCTGGGCACGCTGCTGCGCGAGAGCTGGGGCTACGACGGCGTCGTGATCACCGACTCGCTGGTGATGAAGGCGATCCACGACCGCTACGGCCACGACCGCGCCGCGGTGCTGGCGCTGCAGGCCGGGGCCGACATGGTGATGGCGCTCGGCTCGCAGGACGAGCAGCTGGCCGCGATCCGCGCGATCCAGCGCGCGCAGGCGAACGGCGACCTGGGGGCCGCGGCACTCGCCAAGGCGAACGCGCGGCTCGACAAGCTCGCGGCCCGCTACCCGGTGCGGCACGCCGGCTACACCCCGGCGCAACACGAGCGCGACGACGACCTGATGCACCGTGCGTGGGCCGCCGGCCTGACGACGCGCGGCACGCCGCCGGTGCTGCGGCGCGACCACCGGCTGCGCGTGTTCACGCAGCGCGCGGTGCCGAGCGATGGGGTTTCCGAAGCCGGCCTCGCCGGCGCGCAGGTGGCCGAGCTGTTCGGCGGTTTCGCGAGCGTCGACATGGTCGAACTCGCATCGCTGGCCGAGCTCGACTGGTCGACGATCCCGCGCGACGGGCGGTTGAACGTGATCGTCTCGAACCACCGCGACCGCTACGACGCACGCGCGAAAGCATGGCGCGCCGACCTGCACGTCGTGCTGTGGAACCCCTACCAGGCGCTGGACATCCCGGCGCCGGCCGTCATCACCTGGGGCTATGCCACCGGGGCGCTGGTCGCGCTGCGCGACTGGCTCGAACGCCGCACCACCGCACCCGGTCGCTCGCCGGTGCGGCTGGACACCCGTCGCTGATTCAACGCTTTCGTTCCTGGAGTCCACCGCATGTCCACCGCCACGAAGGGTTCGCCGATCCGCTGGGTGCCGAGCCTCTACCTCGCGCAGGGGCTGCCGTTCTTCGCGGTCAACGTGATCGCGCAGCAGATGCTGATCAGCATGCAGGTGCCCAACGAGCAGATCACGCGCTGGCTCGGCGTGTTGAGCCTGGCCTGGGGCATCAAGTGGCTGTGGAGCCCGTTCCTCGAACTGGCACCGAGCAAGAAATCGGTGGTGATCGTGTTCCAGCTGCTCGGCGCGGCCGGGCTCGCGCTGACCGCGATCGCGCTGCACCTGCCAGTGTTCTTCGTGGTCTGCATCGCCGCGCTGTCGCTGGTGTCGCTCGCGTCGGCCACGCACGACGTGGCCTCCGACGGGCTGTACATCGCGAGCCTCGACCACAAGGCGCAGGCCGAGTACGCCGGCTGGCAGGGCGCGTTCTTCAACGTCGCGCGCTTCGTGTCGGCCGGCGGGCTGCTGATCCTGGCCGGCTCGCTCGAGAAATCGATCGGCGTGCCGGCGGCGTGGACCGCGATCTTCCTGATGCTGGCCGCGGCGATGGTGCTGCTCGGGCTCTACAACGCCTGGTCGCTGCCAGGCACGCGCAATGTGCCGGCCGATGCCGGAACGGCCGCCGACGTGAGCCGCACGCTGTGGCACGTGATCCAGGATTTCCTGCGCAAGCCGGGCATCTGGCTCGCGATCCTGTTCATCATCCTGTTCCGCGCCAGCGAGGGGCAGATCCAGACCATCGGGCCGATCTTCCTGCGCGCCGCGCGCGACCTGGGCGGGCTCGGGCTGACCACCGACCAGGTCGGCTGGGCCTACGGCACGGCCGGCACCATCGCCTTCATCGCAGGCAGCATCGTCGGCGGCTACTTCGCCGCGTGGCTGGGGCTGAAGCGCGCGATGGTGTGGCTGATCCTCGCGATGAACCTGCCGAGCGTCGCGTTCGTGTTCCTGAGCACCGCGATGCCGACGAACTTCGGCGTGATCGCTGCCGCGCTCAGCCTGGAGATGTTCGGCTACGGCTTCGGCTTCGTCGGCGTGATCCTGTACCTGATGCAGGTGGTGTCGGTCGGCCGCTACCAGACGGCGCACTACGCGATCGGCTCGGGCGTGATGGGGCTGGGCATGAGCCTGTTCCGCACCATCAGCGGCGACATCCAGGTGGCGCTCGGCTACCAGAACTTCTTCCTGTGGGGCCTCGCGTGCGCGGTGCCGGTGCTGGTCCTCGCGCGCTTCGTGCCGCTGGAGTCGACACCGGCCGCGGCACCGGTCGCGCCGCCGCAGGTGGCCGAGGTCTGAGCCCGCGATGAAGATCCAACGCTTGTCACTGGCAGCATGCGTCGTCGCCGGCACCTTGCTGGCGGTGGCGGGCTGTGCGGCCGTTCCTGCGCCCATGTCGGCGCCCGATGCCGGCGTTTTCTTCGACGACTTCAGCCAACCGAGCGTGTCGGCCCTCGTCGCCGGCGGCTGGACGGTGCGCGACCAGCGTGGCCACCCCGGCATCGACGGCGCAGGCTGGGGCGCAGGTGCGCTGTCGCTGGTCGACGACCCGGCGCAGCGCGGCAACCGCCTGCTGCGGCTGACGGCGCGCACCGACGGCACGCCGGCCGGCACCACGCAGGCCCAGCTGTGCCACGCGCGCAAGTACCTCGAGGGCACCTACGCCGCGCGCGTGCGCTTCAGCGATACGCCGGTGCAGGGCCCCGACGGCGACGTGCTGGTGCAGACCTTCTACACCGTGAGCCCGCTGCGCTTCGCGTACGACCCGCAGTACAGCGAGATCGACTGGGAATACCTGCCCAACGGCGGCTGGGGCGACGCCCGCACGCGGCTCTACGGCGTGACCTGGCAGACGGTGCGCCTCGATCCGTGGGATGCCTACAACCAGCCGCTGCAGCACGTGGCGGCGCTCGGCCCTGCTGGTGGCGGCTGGCATGTGCTGGTGATGCAGGTGGCGCAGGGCAGGAGCCGCTTCTTCCTCGACGGCCGGCAGCTCGACGAGCATGGTGGCCGCAATTACCCGGTGGTGCCGATGGCGATCGCCTTCAGCCAGTGGTTCGTACCGGCGGGGCAACTGGCCGGCGTGTCGGTGCCGCGCGCCTATGAAGAAGATGTCGACTGGGTCTACCACGCGCGCAGCCGCGTGATGACACCGGCCGAAGTGGAACAGGCGGTGCAGGCGTTGCGCCGCAGCGGGCAGACCGCCGTCGACACCGTGCCGGCGGCCGAGCCGCCGCTCGCGTCGACCTGCGACTTCTGAGGTCACACCGTGCAGCCCGCGCCCATTCCCATGAACGCACGCCGCACGGATCTGCTTCCGGCTTCAGCCGGCGTTCAGCTCGGCGACGAAGTCGTACATGTCGCCTCGGTAGAAGCTCTGCGAGAGCTCGATCGCCCGGCCGTCGCGCAGGTAGCCCAGGCGCTCGACCAGCAAGCCGGCATCGCCGACGTTCGCTTCCAGCAGCCGCGCCTGCTCGGCATTCAGCAGCAGCGCCCGCAGCCGCTGCAGCGCGCGCACCGGCCGGTTGCCCTGCTGCTCGAGCGCCGCGTACAGCGAATCGCCGACCGCTTCGAGCGACGGCAGGCAGCTCGCCACCACCGTCGCGATCTCGAGCGCCATCGGCGCGTCGTCGGCATAGCGCAGCCGGTTGAAGCGGTAGACCTGCGCGCCGGGGCTCAGCGCGAGCTTCAGCGCTTCTTCGGGCGTCACCGTGCCCTGCGAGCGCTTCAGCCACACGCTGTGCGGCCGGCTGCCGCGGGCGCGCATGTCCTCGGAGAACGAGGTCAGCTTCGCGAAGTTCTTCTCGACGCGCGACGACACGAAGTTGCCCGACCCCTGCCGGCGCACCAGCCAGCCTTCTTCGGCCAGCCCCTCGATCGCGCGGCGCACCGTGATGCGCGAGACCGCGAAATCCTCGGCGAGCTGGCGCTCGGAGGGCAGTGCGTCGTCGGGCCCCAGCACGCGGCGCTCGATGGCTTCGCGCACCGCACGCTGCAGCTGCTGGTACAGCGGCAGGCTGTGATTCGGGTCCAGCGGCTTCAGCACCTGGGCCAATGTGGTCATGCAAACCCCTTTTGTTTTGTCCAGCCGACAGGCCGGGTTGCGGCGATCTCTCAAGGGCAGATGGGGATCGACCATACCAATTCAATACAAGAGGTCCGAAAGGACCGCACGAATGACAGTTTGGGTGGCCGCCAGACCGCACTTTACATCAGTGGTTACCCCGCTGTTGCAGGCCTCGGACGCTATTGCAATCGCGTGAAATTGGTAGCATAGTGGCCTCTAGTGGTAGCTTACTGGTACTAGAACTGGCATCAAAAGCGTCACGGTTCTCGGGGGAAGGAGCTGCAGTCCACTTCCCAGGTGGTCTGCAGATGAGGTCCCAGGTTTCCTAACAGGCCGAATCAGTTTCGGCGGCCCATTAACCCAGGCAACAGAGGCAGACATGAAAGCTAAAAGGACTCCCATCGCATCGGCGGTCGCGCTTGCATTGATGAGCGCGTTCACCGCGGCCCATGCGCAGGATGCGGCCGCGCCCGCGGCGGCTGCATCGGCACCGCAGCCCGCGCAGGCTGCATCGGCACCGGCAGCGACCGAGAAGCCGGCCGAGGCGGCAACCCCGGCGAAGGGGGCCCAGAACCTGGAGGCGGTGATCGTCACCGGCATTCGCGGCTCGCTGCAGCAATCGCTGAACAAGAAGCGCAATGCCGACTCGGTGGTGGACGTCATCACGTCCGAGGACATCGGCAAGATGCCCGACAAGAACGTGGCCGATTCTCTGCAGCGCGTGCCGGGCGTCAACATCAGCTCGGCCGGCGCCGGTGAAGGTGGCTTCGACGAGGCCGACCGCGTGAGCCTGCGGGGCACCAACCCCAGCCTGACGCAGACGATGATCAACGGCCACATGGTCGGTTCCGGCGACTGGTTCGTGCTGAACCAGGTCGGCACGGTGGGTCGCAGCGTCAGCTACTCGCTGCTGCCTTCCGAACTGGTCGACACCGTCGTCATCAACAAGAGCTCGCGTGCCGACCTGGTCGAAGGCGGCGTGGCCGGCACGGTCGACATCCAGAC
The DNA here is from genome assembly GCF_012275445.1 of Rhizobacter sp. SG703. Classification (GTDB taxonomy): domain Bacteria; phylum Pseudomonadota; class Gammaproteobacteria; order Burkholderiales; family Burkholderiaceae_C; genus Rhizobacter. The sequence goes on from NZ_JAAZQK010000020.1 coordinate 9,684, forward strand.
CCGCAAGCCGTTGGACTTCAAGAAACAGGTGACACTGGAGGCCACGGTGGGTGCGGTGTATGCCGACCTGCCCGAGAAGACCGATCCGCAGCTGAGTGCGATGTTCAACTGGCAGAACGATGCCAAGACTTTCGGCGTGCTGGTGCAGGGCTTCTCCGAGAAGCGCCACCTGCGCCGTGACGGACAGGAAATGCTGGGCTATACGCAGATCGCGCCCAACAGCACGATCGCGCAATCGAATCCCGACCTGGCCGGTGTCTGGTACCCGAACGCCATCGGTTCCGCGCTGTTCGAGCAGGAGCGCAAGCGCACCGGCGGACTGATCGATGTCCAGATCAAGCCGACGAACGACCTGACGCTGGACCTCAGCGCGTTCAAGTCGCACATGGAAGCGACCAACTTCAACCGGAATTTCTTGGTCTGGCCGAAGAACATCCTCAACGCCGGTGCGGGCCAGGCGCCGTTGCCGGGATATGTCGTCCAGAACAACACGCTGGTGTCCGCGAGCTTCGCGCCGGGCGCGCAAGCGGGCATCGTCGACCAGATCTATCGTCCGGGCGCCAATGCGGACAGCACGTTCTACAACCTCGACGGCAAGCTGCAGGTCAATGACAGGTTCGCTGTTTCGGGCAAGCTCGGTACCTCGAAGGGCAAAGGCGAAACGCCGAAGCAGGCCGTCTACGAAGCAGACGTCAAGGGGACCGGTGCGAGCTACACCTTGCATGGCCTGGGTTCGCCTGCCGACGCAGCCTTGATCGGCGGCGACCCGTCGAACTACAACGCGCCCGGCACGGGATTGGACTGGGTCTTCGGCGCGAGCCCGGCCTCGACGCTCGACAAGGAGAACTGGGGTCAACTCGACGGCGAATACGCGCTCGACGCGGGCATCTTCACGACGCTGAAGTTCGGTGTTCGGGTTGCGGAACACAAGCGCGAATCCAACCAGACCGGACAAGGCCCTGCCGCCGGCGCGTTCGATGCCGCCAACCAGCCCGCCTGGAACGGCACGACCTATCCGGGCGACTTCGGCTCGGGCCTGGGCGGCGGTGTCTTCCCGCGGAATCCGTGGCAGCTCGACCCGGCCATCCTCGAGGCCTGGAGCGACAAGTACTCCAACCGTGACCCGGTGCTGCGTCGCAACTGGGCCGGCGAGTTCTCGCTGAAGGAAAAGAATTCGGCGGCCTATGTGATGAGCTCGTTCGAAGGAACGGGTTGGGGCGGCAACGTCGGCGTGCGCATCGTTCGCACCGGCGAACGCGTGCTCAACAACTTCGCGATCAAGGCCGGCGGCGTGGGCGAAGACTGCGAGGTCCTGCATGCTTGCTCGGTCCCGGGTGCCATCACGACATCGGCGTTCGGTCCGTTCTACCAGAAGGAGATCGCCAACGACTACACCGATGTCCTGCCCAGCCTGAACCTGCGCTACGACCTGTCGAAGGACCTGGTGAGCCGTTTCGGCATCGCCAAGACCATGGCTCGGCCGGACTACAGCGCACTGGGCGGCTCAGTGAGCCTGGACGACCTGAACCACACCGGCAGCGGTGGCAACCCGAACCTGGAGCCGATCCGCTCGACCAACGTCGACGCCAGCCTGGAGTGGTACTTCGCACCGCGCTCGCTGCTGTCGGCCGGGCTGTTCTACATGGATCTCACGAACTATGTGGGCTACGGGACGACGGACGCTGCGTTCGTGAACATCAAGACGGGCGCTTCGGAGATCTACAGGGTCACCTCGCCGCTCAACAGCAGCGGCAGCGTGAAGGGCATCGAGCTGGCATATCAGCAGCCTGTCGGTGCGGGCTTCGGCTTCATCACGAACTACACGTACGCCGATGCCAAGGAAAGTGGCGGCGGGCCGTTGGTGGGAGCGTCGAAGAACACCTACAACGTCTCCGGCTACTTCGAGAACGACTCGTTCAACGCCCGGGTGAACTACAGCTTCCGCTCGAAGTTCTACAACGGCCTGGACCGCAGCACTGCGCAGTACCAGGACGACACCGACAACGTGTCGGCATCGATCGGCTACAAGGTCAGCGACAACCTGACGATCACGCTCGATGGCATGAACCTGAACAACCCGAAGCTGAAGTACTACGCCAACAACCCGGACCAGCCGACCGCGTTCTACGTCAACGGCCGGCAGTACTACCTGTCGCTGCGCTTGAAGATGTAATTGCAGGGGACGTCGAGAACAGCACCGGCCCTGCGAGGGGACCGGTGATGGGGATCAAGGGTGAGGCTGCGGCCTCACCCTTTTTTTTGAAGGCATCTCTTTTGTGAAGACATCTCTACGGAGGGAACACACATGAAAGCCATCATCCCTGCCTTGGGCGCGCTCATGCTGACCGCGTGTGCGAGCAGGTACGAGCCGCCCCAGGACCCTGCCACGACGGTTGCGCTCACCTTCATCAACCGCGGTCCGGCGGCAGGAACCTACATCCGCCCGTCGCCGCAGGCCTGCAGTACCACCAGCGATGCCGGCTTCGTCGGACCGGTCGGGCAGGTGCACCTTGCCTTGAGCCAACCCCTCGAGCGTTCGACCCGCGTCAGGCATTCGGTGCCCATCACCGTGACGATGGGTTGGTGGGCCGACAGCAAGCCCGTTCGGGAGTGCGGCGAGAAACTGACCTTCACGCCAAAATCCGGCCGCGACTACGAGGTCGAGTTCATCTCCTCGCCGGAGATGCTGACGGGCTCTCGGGCACCGACCGCGTGCTGGGTCGAAGTTCGCGAACGGTCGCAAGCGGGCGCGCCATTCGTGAAGCTGGGCGACGAGGTTGTCCGCACCCGCGACAAGCTCTGCATCCGTTGAGAACGGCGTGCTTACACCCCGCCACATCCCCGCACCGTTGTTTCGGGTTTCCCTCTATCGCGAACTGTCCCATCTGCATTAATCTCGTGCCTTGGAATCGGTTCCAAGTGGCCTGAAGAGCAACTACAGCCGTCAAATCCCGCCGCAAACATCCACCGCACCGGTTCCTCATGCGGCGGGCGCAGCCTCTGCGCCCGTGCCTTTCGCCAGCCCCGCCGGGCCGGCCTTTGACGGAGATAGACATGTTGACTTCAACAGGGATGCACCACGTCCCCCGCCCGCGCGCGTCCCGCGCCGGAGCGTGGGTGACGCTCTTCTTGTGGGCCTGCGCCGCGGTGCTCGCGGCCATCGCCCTTCCGGCCCGCGCGGCCGACTACACCCAGGGCGTCGCCGTCTCGGGCAGCACCGCGACGATCTGGTTCAAGTCCAGCGTCAGCACCACCTGGGTCGACGCGCACTACACCGTCAACGGTGGCGGCCAGCTGAACGTCCGCATGACCTACTCCAGCGCCAACGCGCGCTGGGAGCAGGCCGTCGGCAACGCGTCGCAGGGCACCGTGCTCGGCTATTCGTTCACCTACAACAACGGCAACCCGGCCTATGACACGCCGGCGTTCAGCTACACCGTCGGCGGCAGCACGCCGCCGGTCGACCCGGTGCCGACCGGCATCGCCTGCTTCTACGAGAACGCCAACTACGCCGGCGCGGTGACCTGCGCCGATGCCGACAGCAGCTGGGTCGGCGGCACGTGGAACGACCGCTTCTCGTCGGTGAAGGTGCGTGCCGGCTACAAGGTGCAGCTCTTCAACGACATCAACTACGGTGGCGGCTCGGTCACGCTGACCGGCGACACGCCGAACCTCGGCACCGTCGGCTTCAACGACCTGGCCTCGTCGTTCAAGATCACGACCAACGGCAGCACGCTGCCGACCTCGGACACGCCGGACTTCGGCCCGAACGTCTCGATCTTCGAGCCGTCGACGCCCATCGACACCATCCGCAACAAGGTCAACAGCGCGTTCGACTCGATGAACAAGAGCTCGACCGCCCAGTTCGGCGGCCAGCGCTTCACGTTCCTCTTCAAGCCGGGCACCTACAACGACCTGTGGATCAACCTGGGCTTCTACACGACCGTGGCCGGCCTCGGCCAGAACCCGGACGACGTGCGCTTCGAGAACGGCGCGCTCAACGTCGACAGCGGCTGGAACCTCGGCGACGAGAAGAACGCGACGCAGAACTTCTGGCGCTCCGCCGAGAACCTGTCGATCGTGCCGAACGGCGGCACCAACCGCTGGGCCGTCTCGCAGGCCGCACCGATGCGCCGCATCCACGTGCTGGGCAACATGACGCTGGGCCCGTCCAACATGGACGGCGGCCAGGGCTATGCCAGCGGCGGCTACATCGCCGACAGCAAGGTCGACGGCCAGATCAGCTCCGGCTCGCAGCAGCAGTGGTACACGCGTGACAGCAACCTCGGCAGCTGGACCGGCGGTGTCTGGAACATGGTGTTCTCCGGCGTGCCGGGCGGCCCGGCCGCGACGACCTTCCCGCAGCCGGTCTACACCGTGCTCGGCACGACGCCGTTCTCGCGCGACAAGCCCTACCTGTACATCGACGGCGCCGGCAAGTACCGCGTGTTCGTGCCGTCGCTGCGCACCAATGCGTCCGGCGCGAGCTGGGCCAACGGCGCGACCGCGGGCACCTCGATCCCGATGAGCCAGTTCTACGTCGCCAAGCCGTCCGACAGCGCCGCGACGCTGAACCAGGCACTGGCACAAGGCCTGAACCTGTTCTTCACGCCGGGCACCTACCAGCTCAACGACACGATCCGCATCACGCGGGCCAACACCGTGGTGCTGGGCCTGGGCTTCCCGGCGCTGGTGCCGGTGGGCGGGGTGGTGCCGATGAGCGTGGCCGACGTCGACGGCGTCAAGGTCGCCGGCCTGCTGTTCGATGCCGGCACCGTGAACAGCCCCTCGCTGCTGACGGTCGGCCCGACGGGCGCCGCGAACAACCACGCGGCCAACCCGATCAGCATCCACGACATCTTCTTCCGCATCGGCGGCGCGGTGTCGGGCAAGGCGACCAACAGCCTGGTCGTCAACAGCCACAACGCGATCGTCGACCACATCTGGGCCTGGCGTGCCGACCACGGCATCGCCGCGACCGGCTGGGGCATCAACACCGCCGACACCGGCGTGGTCGTGAACGGCAACGACGTGCTGGCCACCGGCCTGTTCGTCGAGCACTACCAGAAGTACGAAGTGATCTGGAACGGCCAGAACGGCAAGACGATCTTCTTCCAGAACGAGTTCCCGTACGACCCGCCGAACCAGGCCACCTGGCGCAGCGACGCGCTGGGCTACGCCGCCTACAAGGTGGCCGACTCGGTGACGACGCACGAGCTGTGGGGCGGCGGCGCGTACTGCTTCTTCAACATCAACCCGCAGATCCACGCCGGTCGCGGCTTCGAAGTGCCGGCCACGCCGGGCGTCAAGCTGCACAGCGTGCTGACGGTCTCGCTGGGCGGCGTCGGCGTGATCGACCACGTGGTCAACAACACCGGCGCGGCGGCACAGGGCGTGTCGACGATCCCGGTCAACGTGATCAACTTCCCCTGATCGACTTTGCGCGATGAAGGCCCGCCGCTGAAGAGCGGCGGGCTTGTGTGCCGGCGGACAGTGCCTGCAGTTGCGCGTCGATCAGGCCCTGGCCTTCGTCGGCCAGGAACTGCCTGAAGGCTGCGCTGACCTGCGGCAGCCGGCGGGCCGCCAGGTGCATCGCGTACCAGTCGCGCTGCAGCGGGTTGCCGGCCATCGGCAGCAGTTGCAGCAGCCCGGCTTCGAGCTCCAGCGCGCAAGTGTGCAGCGACAGGAAGGCCACGCCGAGGCCGGCCGCGCACATGTGCTTCAGCGCCTCGTTGCTCGACAGCTCGGAGCCGATGCGCAGCGGAACGCCGGCTTCCTTGTAGAGCCGCTCCAGCGTCGTGCGCGTGCCGGAGCCGCGCTCGCGGGCCAGCAGGTTGGCGTCGACCAGATCGGCCAGGGCCGGCTTGCGCCGTGCCATCAGCGGGTGCGTCGGCGACGCGAGGAAGCCCATCGGGTGCTTCGCGAAGGCCACCGCCGTCGTCTTCAGTTCGGCGGGCGGGCGGCCCATGATCGCGAGGTCGACCTCTTGCGCCGCCAGCATGCGCACGATCTCGTCGCGGTTGCCGACCTGCAGCTTCATCTTGACGTCCGGGTGCTGCCCGGCGAAGGCCACCAGCAGCGGCGGCAGCAGGTACTCCGCGGTGCTGACCGCGCCGACCCGCAGCGTGCCCGAGAACAGGCCCTGCTGCGCCGCCATCTCGTCGCCGGCCTCGCGCCACAGCTCGAGGATGCGCGCCGCATAGCCGGCCATCAGCTCGCCCGCCGCCGTCAGCCGCACGCCGCGGCCGGCCCGCTCCAGCAGCGGCGCGCCGGCGCTCTCTTCCAGCAGCTTCAGCTGGATCGACACCGCCGGCTGCGTCAGGTGCAGCTCGCTCGCCGCCCGCGACACGCTGCCCAGGCGCGACACCGCATGAAAGGCGGCGAGCTGTCGGAAGGTGGCGTTCTTCAGCATCAGTCGAAGCTTATGGGTTCGCGAAAAGAATTCACTTTTTTCAATGCGTGGCGGTTTCTACAGTCGACTCATCGACAAGGAAGCAGACCAGCAAGGAGAGTGCCCATGGGTGCCATGACCGACGCCACGCAGATCACCGACGCGAAGAAGCGCTATTCGGCCGGCGTGCTGAAGTACGCGCAGATGGGCTACTGGAACGCCGACTACGAGCCGAAGGCGACCGACATCCTGGCGCTGTTCCGCATCACGCCGCAAGACGGGGTCGACCCGATCGAGGCCGCCGCCGCGGTGGCCGGCGAGTCGAGCACCGCCACCTGGACGGTGGTCTGGACCGACCGGCTGACCGCCTGCGACATGTACCGCGCGAAGGCCTACCGGGTGGCGCCGGTGCCGAACCAGCCCGGCCAGTACTTCTGCCACGTGGCCTACGACCTGAGCCTGTTCGAAGAAGGCTCGATCACCAACGTCGCCGCATCGATCATCGGCAACGTGTTCAGCTTCAAGCCGCTGAAGGCCGCGCGGCTCGAGGACATGCAGTTCCCGGTCGCCTACGTGAAGACCTTCAGCGGTCCGCCGACCGGCATCGTGGTCGAGCGCGAGCGGCTCGACAAGTTCGGCCGGCCGCTGCTGGGCGCCACCACCAAGCCCAAGCTCGGGCTGTCCGGCCGCAACTACGGCCGCGTGGTCTACGAAGGCCTGCGCGGCGGGCTCGACTTCATGAAGGACGACGAGAACATCAACTCGCAGCCGTTCATGCACTGGCGCGACCGCTTCCTGTTCGTGATGGACGCGGTCAACAAGGCCAGTGCCGCCACCGGCGAAGTCAAGGGCAGCTACCTGAACGTGACCGCCGGCACGATGGAGGAGATGTACCGCCGCGCCGACTTCGCGAAGTCGCTCGGCTCGGTGATCGTGATGATCGACCTGGTGGTGGGCTACACCGCGATCCAGTCGATGAGCCACTGGTGCCGGCAGAACGACATGATCCTGCACCTGCACCGCGCGGGGCACGGCACCTACACCCGGCAGAAGAACCACGGCGTCAGCTTCCGCGTGATCGCGAAGTGGATGCGGCTGGCGGGCGTCGACCACATTCATGCCGGCACCGCGGTCGGCAAGCTCGAAGGCGATCCGCTGACGGTGCAGGGCTACTACAACGTCTGCCGCGACACGCACACGGTGGTCGACCTGCCGCGCGGCATCTTCTTCGCGCAGGACTGGGGCGCGCTGAAGAAGGTGATGCCAGTCGCCTCCGGCGGCATCCACGCCGGGCAGATGCACCAGCTGCTCGACCTGTTCGGCGACGACGTCGTGCTGCAGTTCGGCGGCGGCACCATCGGCCACCCGCAGGGCATCCAGGCCGGCGCCACCGCCAACCGCGTCGCGCTCGAGGCGATGGTGCTGGCGCGCAACGAGGGCCGCGACATCGGCCAGGAAGGCCCGTCCATCCTGGCCGATGCGGCCCGGTGGTGCGGCCCGCTGCGCGCCGCGCTCGATACCTGGGGCGAGGTCAGCTTCAACTACACGCCGACCGACAGTTCCGACTACGTCCCGACCCTGGCAGTTGCCTGATCGCAGGAGACCTCGCATGCGAATCACCCAAGGCAGCTTCTCGTTCCTGCCCGACCTGAGCGACGCGCAGATCGCCGCCCAGGTCGAGTACGCGCTCGGCCGGGGCTGGGCCATCGGCATCGAGACCACCGACGACCCGCATCCGCGCAACACCTTCTGGGAGATGTTCGGCAACCCGATGTTCGACGTGTCCGATGCGGCCGGCGTGATGCTGGAGCTGCGCCAGTGCCGAAAGACCTTCCCCGATCACTACATCCGGCTGACCGCGTTCGATTCGACGCACGGCACCGAATCGGTGGTGCTGTCGTTCATCGTCCACCGGCCGGCGCTGGAGCCGGGCTTCCGGCTGGTCCGCACCGAAGTCGCGGGACGAAGCTTGCAGTACAGCCTCGAAAGCTATGCCGTGCAGCGCGCGCCGGAAGGCGAGCGGTACGGAATGCGCCAGGAGTGACCGCGCCGTGGACGAAGACCGCGACAGTCTGTGCCAGCCGCCCGGCGAGATGCCGCAGGCATCGGCCGTGCGCGCGCTGCTCGACCAGCTCGACGCCGAGCTGGTCGGCCTCGCGCCGGTGAAGGGCCGCCTGCGCGACATCGCCGCGCTGCTGCTGATCGACCAGCTGCGCGCCGAGCAGGGGCTGCAGTCGCAGCCGCCGTCGCTGCACATGTGCTTCACCGGCAACCCGGGCACCGGCAAGACCACCGTCGCGCTGCGCATGGCCGAGCTGCTGCGCCAGCTCGGCTGCGTGCGCAAGGGCCACCTGGTGGCGGTGACGCGCGACGACCTGGTCGGCCAGTTCATCGGCCACACCGCCCCGAAGACCCGCGAGGTGCTGAAGAAGGCGATGGGCGGCGTGCTCTTCATCGACGAGGCCTACTACCTCTACAAGCCGGAGAACGAGCGCGACTACGGCCAGGAGTCGATCGAGATCCTGCTGCAGGTGATGGAGAACCACCGCGACGACCTGGTGGTGATCCTCGCCGGCTACAAGGACCGCATGGACGGCTTTTTCGCCAGCAACCCCGGCATGGCCTCGCGCATCGCTCACCACATCGACTTCCCGGACTACGGCGAGGCCGAGCTGATGCGCATCGCGCAGTTGATGCTGGCCCGCTTGAACTACCGCTTCGATGCCGGTGCCGAACCGGCCTTCGCCCGCTACCTGAGCTTGCGCCGGCAGCAGCCGCACTTCGCGAACGCGCGCTCGATCCGCAATGCGCTCGACCGCATCCGGCTGCGCCAGGCGACGCGGCTGTTCGCGGCCGACCGCCGGCTGACGCGCGAGCAGCTGTGCACGCTGCAGGCCGAAGACGTGCTCGCGAGCCGGGTGTTCGCCGCCACCCCCGCCGAGGCGCACTGAGATGAGCATCGAAGCCTTGATCCTCGATGTCGACGGCACGCTGGCCGACACCGAAGAAGCGCACCGCATCGCGTTCAACCGCGTGTTCGAGCAGCACCGGCTCGGCTGGTGCTGGAGCCGCGCCGAGTACCGGCAGCTGCTGGAGATCGCCGGCGGCAAGGAGCGCCTCGCCGCCTACATCGATTCGCTGCCGGTCGGCCCGGCCCAACGGCAGCGCCTGCTGGGGCGCGTGCCCGAGCTGCATGCCGACAAGACGCGCTGCTACGGCGAGGTGGTCGGCGACGGCGGCGTGGCGCTGCGCGACGGCGTCGAGCGCCTGCTGAACGAGGCGGTGGCCGAAGGCTGCCGGCTCGCGATCGCGAGCACCACCACCGCGGCCAACATCCACGCGCTGCTCGGCGCGACGCTGGGCCCGCGCGGGCTCGACCTGTTCGCGGTGATCGCCTGCGGCGACCAGGTGCGCGCCAAGAAGCCGTCGCCCGACATCTACCGGCTCGCGCTCGACACGCTGGGGCTGCCGCCCGAGCAGGCGCTGGCGGTCGAGGACTCGGCGCACGGCCTGCGCGCCGCGACGGCCGCCGGCCTGTGGACGCTGGTGACGCCGACCTTCTGGACGCAGGGCGGAGACTTCCGCGCCGCCGGCCTGGTGCTGCCGCGCCTGGGCGGCCCCGACCAGCCGTTGCCCGGCGAGCCCGGCGGCGTGCTGCGCCGGCGCGCCTGGCTCGGCTTCGACGAACTGGTTCGCATCGCACGCGGCTGACGCCGCAGGAGACCGCCATGCTCAGCAAGGGACGATCGACGCTGACCCAGTTCCTGATCGAGGAACGACGCCGCCATCCGGACGCCACCGGCGAGCTGAATGCACTGGTCACCGAGCTGTCGCTGGCCTGCAAGACCATCGCGCGCAAGGTGGCGTACGGCGCGCTCGGCGGCGTGCTGGACGGCCTGCTGAACCGCGGCGCGCCGGCGTCGCCGCGCGGCCGCTACCTGCTGCTGTTCGAGCCGCTCGACGATGCGGCGAACGTCGAGGTCAACGTCGCGGTCGGCAGCATCTTCTCGGTGCTGCGCGCCGTGACGCCGGAGCAGGACGCGCAGCCGCACGACTTCCTGCAGCCCGGCACGCGGCAGGTCTGCGCCGGCTACGCGATCTACGGCCCGTCGACGATGCTGGTGCTGACGCTGGGCCGCGGCACGCACGCGTTCACGCTCGATCCGCTGCTCGGGGAATGGGTGCTGAGCCATCCCGAGCTGCGCATTCCGGAGAAGACCTGCGAGTTCGCGATCAACGCGTCGAACAGCCGCTTCTGGGAGCCGGCGGTCAAGCGCTACGTCGACGAATGCCTTGCCGGTCAGGCCGGCACGCGCGGGGCCGACTTCAGCATGCGCTGGATCGCGTCGCTGGTGGCCGAGACGCACCGCATCCTGATGCGCGGCGGCGTCTTCCTGTACCCGCGCTGCCCCCGCGACGGCCAGGGCCCGTCGCGTGCCGGCCCGCTGCGCCTGCTGCAGGACGCGAACCCGATCGCGTTCCTGGTCGAGCAGGCCGGCGGCGGCGCGAGCACCGGTCGCACGCGCCTGATGGAGGTGCTGCCCGAGTCGCTGCAGCAGCGCATCGGCTTCGTGTTCGGTTCGCGCCATGAGGTGGCCCGCATCGAGACCTACCACCGCGACGAACCGGCGGTGATCTACGACTCGCCGCTGTTCGGCAAGCGTGGCCTGTTCGCCGCCACCGCCTGAGGGACTGCGATGTCTGCGCTGCATCCCATCATCGCGATCACCGGCTCGTCGGGGGCCGGCACCACCTCGGTCACCCGCACCTTCGAGAACATCTTCCGCCGTGAGGGCGTGGCGGCGGCCATCGTCGAGGGCGACAGCTTCCACCGCTACGACCGCGAGGCGATGAAGGCGGCGATGGCCGAGGCCGAGCAGAACCACCGGCCGCATTTCAGTCACTTCGGCGACGACGCGAACCTGTTCGCCGAACTGCAGGAGCTGTTCCGCAGCTATGCCGAGACCGGCAGCGGGCGAAGCCGCAAGTACCTGCACAACGCCGAGGAGGCCGCGCCGTGGCGGCAACCGCCCGGCACCTTCACCGCGTGGGCGCCGTTGCCGCCGAGCAGCCTGCTGTTCTACGAAGGGCTGCATGGCGGCGTGACGACCGGCACCGTCGACGTGGCGCGCTTCACCGACCTGCTGATCGGGGTGGTGCCGGTGATCAACCTGGAGTGGATCCAGAAGATCCACCGCGACCGCAGCACCCGCGGCTACTCGACCGAGGCGGTGACCGACGTGATCCTGCGGCGCATGCACGAGTACGTGGAGTACATCTGCCCGCAGTTCACGCGCACGCACATCAATTTCCAGCGCGTGCCGGTGGTCGACACCTCGGACCCGTTCATCGCGCGCACCATTCCGACGGCCGACGAAAGCCTGGTGGTGATCCGCTTCGCGAACCCGCGCGGCATCGATTTTCCGTACCTGCTGTCGATGCTGCACGACTCGTTCATGTCGCGCGCCAACACGCTGGTGGTGCCGGGCGGGAAGATGGAACTGGCGATGCAGCTGATCTTCACGCCGATGATCCTGCGGCTGGTGGCGCAGCAGAAGAACCTGCTGGCGGCGTGAGGGCGAACGGGCGGAGGGAGCGAGCCCGTTCGGACTGCGCTTGTCGAAGTCCTGGTGGCGGAGCGTGGGAGGCTCCGTCACGCTGCGGCACCAACCCTTCGACGACGGGCCTTCGACAAGCTCAGTCCCTGCTCAGGGCGAACGGGTTGGTGGTGGCGAATCGGCGAGGGGCGAGCGTGCGGTGGCAAGGAATCCGTTCAAACGGGTTGGTGGTGGCGAATCGGCGAGGGCGAACCCGCGGTGGCAAAGAATCCGTTCGGACTGAGCCTGTCGAAGTCCTGGTGGCGGAGCACAGAAGTCTCCGTCGCGCTGGGGCACCACCACTCAGTCCCCGCCCAGGCCGATCGGGCCTTGCCCCCAGCAAGGAAAGCACCGACGCCCGGCAACGTCTCGCGGGCTACGATGGCCGGGCCCATGCGCACCGCCTTGTATCCCGACCTCGCACCGTACCGCGTGCACGAACTGCGCGTGCCGGGCGGGCATCGGCTGCATGCCGACGAGAGCGGTGCCCCCGACGGCATCGCCGCACTCGTGCTGCATGGCGGCCCCGGGTCCGGCAGCTCGCCACTGCTGCGCCGCTTCCTCGACCCGGCGCGCTACCGCATCGTCAGCCCCGACCAGCGCGGTGCCGGCAAGAGCCAGCCGCGCGGCAGCACCGTCGACAACACCACCGCCCACCTGGTCGCCGACCTGGAAACGCTGCGCAACACGCTCGGCATCGCCCGCTGGCTGGTGGTCGGCGGCTCGTGGGGCGCCACGCTCGCACTCGCCTACGCCGCGGAACATCCCCACGCGGTGGCCGCACTGCAACTGCGCGCGACCTTCCTCGCGCGCGAGCAGGACATCGCCGGCTTCTTCCAGCCCACCGACGGCGAGCACGCCGCGGCCTGGGCGCAGTTCGCCGCGGTCGCCCCCGCGGCGCAACGGCACGCGCTGCTGCCCTTCCTCGCCCAGGGGCTGATCGGCGATGCCGACACCGCCCGCCGCATCGCGCTCGCGTGGTGGCGCTGGGAACAGACCCTCGTCACCGGCACCGCCCCATCGACCGAACCCGGCGGCGCCGCGCTCGACGCGCAGGTCGACCGCTACCGCGTGCAAAGCCACTACCTGCTGCACCGCTGCTGGCTCGACGCGCCGCCGCTGCTCGATCGCTGCGACGGCATCCCGCCGGTGCCGACGCTGCTGCTGCACGGCCGCGCAGACCGCATCTGTCGCCCCGAGGCCTCGATCGCGCTGCACCACCGCCTGCCGCACAGCCGGCTCCAGCTGATCGACGGCGCCGGCCACGACCCGACCCACCCGGCGATGGTGCACGCCACCGTCAGCACACTGGACCGCTACGCGAACAACGGCGATTTCTGCGCCAGGCGGGCCGAGCGCCGGGCCGCTCCCAAGCCGGCCCGCGTCCCCTCGGGGGACCGGCCGACGTACCCGTCGGACGAGGGGTCGTCATGACATTGCGACTCAAGATCCACCTGATCGTCGGCCTGCTGACGCTGCTGTTCCTGGTCGTGATGCTCGGCCTGCAGCTGCGCAGCATGCGCGAATCGGTCAACGAGGAGGTGGTGGCGGCCAACCGCGTCGCGTCGCAGTTCATGAACCGCACGGTGTGGCGCTATGCGGCGCAGGGCACGCCGGCGGTGCTCGGCTTCCTGCAGGGCATGGGCCGCGTGCGGTCCAACGACATCACGCTGCTCGACAAGCAGGGCACCGTGCTCTACACCTCGCCGAGCTCGCCGTACAAGCCGGGCCGCGATGCGCCCGACTGGTTCGATGCGCTGGTCGCGCCGCCGCCGGCAGTGCAGTCGCTGGAGCTGCCCGACGGCCGGCTGACGGTGCAGGCGAACGCGTCGCGCGCGGTGCTCGACGCATGGGACGAGGCCATCGTGCTGGTGTTCGGCGCGGTCGTGACGCTGGTGGTGCTGAACGGGCTGGTGTACTGGCTCGTCGGCCACACGGTGCGCCCGTTCGGCCGCATCGTCGCGGCGCTGAACCAGCTGGAGGCCGGCCGCTTCGACGTCGTGCTGCCGCCGCTGCCGGGCGCCGAGGCCGGCACCATCGGCAAGGCCTTCAACCGCATGGTCGGCATGCTGCAGGGCCACATCGAGACCGAACGCCGCGCGGTGCGCGCCGAGCTGCAGCTGTCCGAAAGCCGCGAACTGACGCGCTGGGTCGACCACCAGATCGAGCAGGAGCGCCACCTGATCGCGCGCGAGCTGCACGACGAGCTGGGCCAGTCGGTGACGGCGATGCGCAGCATGGCGCTGTCGATCGCGCAACGCATGCGAGCGCTCGACCCGCAGGCCGAGCAGGCGGCGCGCCTGATCGCCGAAGAGGCCTCGCGCCTGTACGACGCGATGCACGGCATCATCCCGCGGCTGACGCCGCTGGTGCTCGACACCTTCGGCCTGGCCGACGCGCTGGCCGACCTGGCCGAGCGCACCCGCCGCAGCCACCCCGGCGCACGGATCGAACTGCAGGCCGACCTGGCCGGCGTGCCGCTCGGCAGCGAAGCGGCGCTCGCGCTGTACCGGGCCGCGCAGGAGGGGCTGACCAATGCGCTGCGCCACGGCCAGGCGCAGCGGGTCGACCTGCGGCTGCAGGCGGTGGCCGACGGCGTCGTGCTCGAACTGGTCGACGATGGCGCCGGGCTGGCCGCCGACTGGGCCGACAAGAAGGGCCACCACGGCCTGCGCTGGCTGGCCGAGCGCGTGCAAGGCCTGGGCGGCAGCTTCGAGCTGCTGCCGCATTCCCCCCGCGGCGTGCGCCTGAGCGTGCGCCTGCCGGGGCCTGTTCCCCGAACCGAGGCGGTCCCCGAATGATCCGAGTGATGCTCGTCGACGACCACGCGCTGGTGCGCATGGGCTTCCGCATGCTGCTGGCCGATGCCGGCATCGAGGTGGTGGCCGAGGCCGACACCGGCGAACAGGCCTGCGCCGACTACCCGAAGCTGAAGCCGGACGTGGTGGTGATGGATCTGTCGATGCCCGGCATGGGCGGTCTGGAAGCGGTGCGGCGCCTGCTCGCGCAGGACCCGAAGGCGCGCGTGCTGGCGCTGTCGGCGCATGAGGACACGGCCCACCCTCGGCGGGTGATGCAGGCCGGCGCGCTCGGCTACCTGACCAAGCGCGGTGCGCCCGAGGCGCTGATCGCGGCGGTCAGCGCGGTGGCGGCGCACCGGCCCTATGTCGATCCGCAGACCGCCCAGGTGCTGGCGCTGGCCCAGGTGAAGGGGGATGCGAACCCGGCCGAGATGCTGAGCGAGCGAGAGTTTTCGGTCTTCATCCAGCTGGCGCGCGGCCTCGGCGTGGCGCAGATCGCCGCCAACCTGAACCTGTCGCCCAGCACCGTCGGCACGCACCTGTACCACGTGAAGCAGAAGCTCGGTGCGAGCAACCAGTCGGAGCTGACGCTGGTGGCGTTGCACTGGGGCCTGATCCAGGCCTGAGCCCGGCACCCGCCGGCGCCGAAGGCACCGCGTTTGCCCGTGCATTCCGGCACGACGCGCCCCGGTTCGCGGTGAATGCACGGGTAAACCCTTGAATCGGGCCCGGTTCTTGCGCCGTAATCGGGCACAGGGGTCTGCGCAGGAGCGACACGGCATGCGGTGGTGGATGTTGATCGGAATGGCACTGGCGGGGAGCGTCGCGCGTGGCGAAGAAGACATCGCGCAGGTGCTGGCGCGTTCGCAGACCGCGCAACTGGAGCGGCTCGCGCCGGCGCCGGTCGAGAGCGAGCGGGCGCAGAAGGTGCGCGACAGCTTCGACAGTCTGGTGCGCACGCTGGGGCTGGAGGGCGCCGCCGAGTTGCGCGTGGTGCGCGGCGACACCGTGGCCGAGACGCTGCGCGGCCGCGTGGTGATCGCCAACGAGGCGATGGGCGACTGGCCGGAAGAAGGGCGCTTGTTCGTGCTGGCGCACGAATTGGGTCACGTCGCGCTGGCGCACTGGGCGCAGATGGGCGAGATGTACCAGAAATGGGTACCGGGCAGCGTCACGGCCGACCGGACCGACCCGGTTGCCGCGCGGCTCGGGCGCGAGGCCTCGGCGCTGGCCTACCAGCAGGAGTACGAGGCCGACGCGTTTGCATTGCGCACGCTGGAGGGCCTCGGGGTGCCGCGCGACGCGGTGTTCTCGGCCCTGATGCGCATGGGCGCGAGCCGGGACACCGCCACCCACCCCGGCACGAAGCGGCGGCTGGCCGCATTGCGCGCCCAGTAGGTTCCATGTCTGGCGAACCCGCCGGACGAGGGGGTGTCATTCCACTCTGAAGGAGCTCATCGCCTCGGTGAGCCGCCCCGACTGGCCCTTCAGCGACAGCGCCGACGCCGCCAGTTCCTCGACCAGCGCGGCGTTCTGCTGCGTCATCATGTCGAGTTGCGACACCGCCTGCTGCATGCGGCCGATGTCGCTGCCCTGCGATTCGCCGGCCTGCGCGATGCCGGCGATCAGGCCCGCCACCTGGCCCACGCTGTCGACGATCTCGCGCATCGTGCGGCCGGCGTCCGCCACCAGCTGCGATCCGGCGGTGACCTTCGCGCTCGAATCGCCGATCAGCGCCTTGATCTCGCGCGCCGCGGTCGAGCTGCGCTGCGCGAGGCTGCGCACCTCCTCGGCCACCACCGCGAAGCCCCGGCCCTGCTCGCCGGCGCGCGCCGCCTCCACCGCCGCATTCAGCGCGAGGATGTTGGTCTGGTACGCGATGCCGTCGATCACGCCGATGATCTCGGCGATCTTGCCGGCGCTGGTGTTGATCTCGTCCATGCGCAGGATCACGTCCTGCATGGTCTGCGCGCCGCGCGCCGCGATCTCGCTCGACCCGGTGACCACGCTGCGCGCATCGCGCGTGCTGTTCGAATTGCTGCTCACCGTGGCGGCCAGCTGCGCCATCGAGTTGACGGTCTGCTGCAGTGCGCTCGCCTGCTGCTCGGTGCGGTTCGACAGGTCGGTGTTGCCGCTGGCGATCTCGTCCGACGCGGTGTTCACGCTCTCCACCGTCTGCCGCACGTCCAGCACCATCGTGCGCAGCTTCTTGCGCATGCCGTTCAGCTCGGCGCGCAGCCAAGAGATCTCGTCCTTGCCCGACGAGCTGATCTTGGTCTCGAGATCGCCGCCGGCGATGCGGATCACGCACTGCACCGTCGACTCGACCGACTCCTTGATGCTGGCGCGGATCAGCCAGCCGGCCAGCAGCGCGACACCGCAGCCGGCCACGGCGCCGAGCAGCAGCCACCCCGCGGCCGCGTCGACGTCGACCTTGCTGCCGGCGGCGACCTGCCGCAGCGTCCAGGCGGCAGCGCCCCCCAGCAGCAGCACGATCGCGCCCATCGCGACGAAGCCGATCATCACCCGCCTGACCAGGCTGACCTGGCGAATCCATTCCATGATGTGTCTCCTTGTTGTTGTCGGGAAAGACCGCCGTCAGGGGCCCTGGTCGAGCACCGGCCAGCCGGCCCGCAGCGCATGCGCGCGCAACACCGGCTCCGGCCTGACGGCCACCGGGTGCGAGACCGCCTGCAGCAGCGGCAGGTCGCTCGCGGCGTCGGAATAGAACCAGGATTGCTCGAACGCCGCCAGGCCGCCGGGCCGCGCGAGCCAGGCCAGCACGCGGCTCAGCTTGTGCTCGCGGTGGCAGGGCTCGCCGTCGATCTCGCCGGTCAGGACGCCGTCGCGCCACTCGCCTTCGGTCGCCAGCACCTGCGGAATGCCGAACAGCCGCGCGAACGGCTCCGCGATGAAGCGCGTGGTCGCGGTGACGACGGCGCAGAGGTCGCCGGCCTCGCGATGGCGGGCCACCAGCGCCTGCATGTCGCGCGGCACCTGCGGCGCCATCGCGCGCTCGAACTCGCGGCTCCATGCGTCGATCTGCGCACGCGCAAACGCCGACAGCGGCGCCACCGTGGCCCGGTGCATCGCGCGGATGTCCAGCGTGCCGGCGACGTACTGCTGGCAGCAGGCGAGGTAGGCCGCGGGTGCCTCGGGCGGCAGCACGCCGCGCTGCGCGAGGAAGCGCGTCCATGCCATGCCGCTGTCGAACGGGATCAGCGTGTGGTCGAGGTCGAACAGCGCGAGCTTCATCGCACGCTGTGTTCCAGGGGCCGCAGCGGCTGCGGCAGCCCGGTCAGGAAGCGCGCCTTCAGCAGGCATTCCTCGAACTCGTCGTCGACGCGGCTGTCGAGCACGATGCCGGCGCCGATACCCAGCCGGGCCGGCCGCAGCCCGCCGGCTTCGGTGCCGAGCGTCAGCGTGCGGATCGCGACGCTGAGGCAGAAGTCGCCGAGGCGCGCATCGCCCCGCGGCGCGCCGAGCCAGCCGATCGCGCCGCAGTACAGGCCGCGCGGCGTGGTCTCCAGGCTGGCGATCAATTCCATCGTGTGGTGCTTCGGCGCACCGGTGATCGAGCCGCACGGGAACACCGCGCGCAGCAGCTCGGGGAAGCCGACCTCGGGCCGCACGCGCGCCTGGATGGTCGAGGTCATCTGGAACAGCGTCGCATACGGCTCGATCGCGAACAGCGACGGCACCGTCACCGAGCCGGTCTGCGCGACGCGGCCCAGGTCGTTGCGCAGCAGGTCGACGATCATCAGGTTCTCGGCCCGGTTCTTGATGTCCAGCGACAGCAGCCGCGCGGTCTCGCTGTCGCTCTCCGGCGCGGCGATGCGCGGCGCGGTGCCCTTCATCGGCCGCGCGGTCAGCAGGCCGGCGTCGTGGCGCAGGAACAGTTCGGGCGAGCGCGACAGCACGTGCGTCGTGCCGCGCCCGTCGTCGGGCAGCGCGATCAGCGCGCCGAAGGCCACCGGTTGCCGCGCGCGCAAGCGGCGGTACAGGTCGACCGGCGAGCCGTGGGCCTCGCCATGCAGCCGGTACGTGTAGTTGACCTGGTAGGTCTCGCCGCGGCGAATGGCTTCGTGGATGCGGGCGATGGCGCGCGTGAAGCCCGGCCGGTCGACGCTCGGCCGCAGGGCCGTCACGCCGCAGTCGCCGTCGTCGCCGCGGTAAGCCAGCCAGGCGCCGACCTCGTCGCTCGACAGGCGAGCGAGGTCGCGGAACATCAGCACCCGCAGCGACGACGCATCGTCCGGCCGCAGCGTCGCATGTCCGGCCTTCAGCAGCTTCGCGCCCCATTCGTAGTCGGCCAGCAGCACCGCATGCAACCCGGCACGCAGGTCGGTGTCGACCGCTTCCCACACGGCGTCGAGCCGCGACGGATCGACGCAGCGATGCTCGCGCTCGAAGCCGGTGCAGAGCCGGCTGAGCGGCATGCCACGCGTCGCGTGGCAGTCGTCGAGCAGCGCGAAGATGTCGTTCACACGAGTCAGCTCCAGTCGTCCATGTCGTGCTTGATCTTGTGGCGGTTGGCGATCAGCTCGTCGACCGACGGCTCGTTGTTCAGCGCCCGCCGCAGCGCGAGCTTCGTCGCCTCGTGGTTGGTGCGGTACATGTCCTTCTTGTCGAGGTTCGGGTCCTTCGCGCAGCGCGGGTCGATCCACACCAGGCTGATGATGCACAGCTCGTTGGCCAGCTCCTTCGGTATCGTGCCGTCGATCAGGCAATCGACCACCGCATCGGCGGTGGCGCTCTGCACGACGCCGCCGTACAGGTCGATGTTGGCGAAGTCCTTCAGCGTGACCTTCGGCACGAGGATCGTCGCCGGCCGCACCAGCTGGTTGCAGGCGCGGATCGCGAACATCGCGGTGTGGCCCTTGCTCTGCGCCATCAGGTTCGCGAAGGCTTGGCCGACCGGGCCGTCGGTGCGGCCGATCAGGATCTCGGGCATCGCGTCGGTGAACTGCCCTTCGCGGGCGAACACGGTCGCCTCGCCGGCGTGGAAGAGATAGGTCTTGCTCATCGGAGTGCCTCAGGTTGCCAGGATCAGTTCGCCGCGGCCGTCGCTCGCGAGGTCGCCCAGGTGGCGCGTGATCGCGCGCGACGGCAAGGCCTCGAAGGGTCCACCGTGGCGCGCGAGGTCGCGGGCCAGCAGCTGCCAGAACACCAGCGCATCAGCGACCGCCGGCACGAAGGTCGGCGCGATCTGCGGGGCGGTCGTCGCGAACACCAGGCTGCCGCGCCGCATGCCGTAGCCGACGTGCGCGCCGGCCCGCCCGCCGATGCCGATGGTGCCGGCCACCATGCGCGACGCGAGAAAGTCGCCGGCGTCGCCGAACACCAGCGCGATGCCGCGCCGCATGCGGTCGCCGAATCGCTGGCCGGCGTGGCCGGTGACGATCAGCGTGCCGCCGCGCATGCCGTCCATGCTGCCGGGCAGCGTGCTCGCCGCGAAGTCGCCGGCGTCGCCGTCGACCGTCAACTGCCCGCCCGCCATCTCGCAGCCCGCCAGCAGGCCGACCGCGCCGTTCACGCGCAGCGCGCCGCCGCTCATGCCGCCGCCGGTGTAGTGACCGGCCGGGCCGTCGACCGTGAGGCGCCCGCCGCCCATCTGCCAGCCGATGCGGTCGCAGCGCGACAGGTCGCCGACGAAGCGCAGCATGCCGTCGTCGCCATCGGGCTCCACCGTGAAGAACTCCGCCAGCGGCACCAGCGCCCGCCCATGCCCGACCTGCAGCTGCTCGACCTGCGCCACCGACCACCCCGCCAGCGCCGCCGGCAGCACGCCGCGCAGGTCCACGCGCACCGCGGGCGCGTGCTTCAGGCTCAGGCGAAACCCGCTCATGCCGTGGCCGGCGCAGCGAGCAGCTGGCGCAGGTGGAAGTGGAAGGGCCCGAGCTTGCCGCCGTAGTTGCCGGCCGAGATGCGCATCAGCCCACCGGCCGCGCCGATCGCGATGCCGGCCTGCATGCCGGCGCGCATCGCGGCACCGACGTCGGCCTCGGCCAGCCCGTCGATCACGATCTCCATCACGCAGCGCGTCTGCGGCGTGATCTCGCTGCTTGCCGCGAGCCCGTGCAGCCCGGGGCAGAACGCATCGTTGGTCGACGCGCCGAGCGTGGCGTACTTGCTGCCGACCTTCGAGCCCGAGCGCACCACGCCGCCGGGGAACGGCATGATCACGTTCGGTAGCGCCTTCATCGCGGCCACCGCGGCTTCGGCCACCGCGAGCGCCGCGTCGGTGTCGGTGCACATCAGCAGCAGGTTGCCGCCGCCGACGCACTTGACCACCGCGGTCGTTTCCTGCGCGACGAACTCGCCATCCATCACCGGCACGCGCCAGTAGCGCACGCCATCGATCACCTTCGAGATCTGCCAGCCGTCGCCGAAGAAGCGCAGGTTCTTGCCGAGCGCGATGGCCTCGCCTTCGGAAATGCCGGCGAACACTGCCGTGGTCGGGCAGGTCAGCACGCACTGGCCCACGCGCCGCTCCACCTGCTTCGCGAGTTCCTTGCCGGACATCGAGAAGATCAGCACGCTGACGCCGGGCCGGCCATCGGGTGTGTCGGTGGGGGCGAGTTCGCGTTCGATGCCGGCCTCGCAGCCGCAGGCGATCACCGAGGTCGCGAAGCCGGTGGCCGACACCGCGGCGTTCATCGCCCAGGTCAGCGTGTGCGCGGTGATGACCAGCCGCGTGGCCTTCATCGGAAAGGCCTCGGCAAAGCTGTCGTCGATCGCGACGCCGTTCGCGATCATGTGGCCACCTCCGCACGGACGAGGCCACTCGATCTGCCGAATCGTCGGTGGCTCGGCCGTATTGCGCTGGTCGATCCCCCAAGGGGGCCCCTCGCCCTTCGCTTCATACGGCCGCCTCGAAGCAGGCCGCCGGCAGCAGGCGACCCCCATTGCAGCAGGTGCACAACTCGTCGCGGTCGATCGCGACCGCATCGAAGTTCACCGACCCGTGCGACGCCAGGTGCTGCCGCAGGTACCGCTCGATGCCTCGGTCGTAGCCGGGTTCGACGAAGTGCGTGCCGCTCGCCGGCACCGCGGTGATGCGTCCGGCGTGCGCGACGAGCAGCCCGTCCTTGTAGACGCGCTCCGGCGTGCTGAACATCGCCTCGCGGTCGGCATGGTCGCGGTACACCGCGATGTCGGCCGCGGCGCCGACGCCCAGCTGGCCGCGGTCCCGCAAGCCCAGCAGCCGGGCCGGGCCGGCACGCGTCATGGTCGCGATCTCGTGCAGGCTCAGCTCGCGCGTGATGGAGCCGAGCGCGCTGTTCGCCGCTACGTCCGGGTGGAGCTTTGCGAGCTGTTCGTTGCGGAAGCCCTTGTCCATCAGCAGCCGGATCAAATGCGGGTAGCTGGTGAACGGCCCGCCGTTCGGATGGTCGGTGGTCAGCGCGACGCGCCACGGGTCGTTGACGAGCAGGAAGATCTCCAGCCCGATCGCCCATTGCAGCGCGTTGACATAGCTCTGCTCGCGGTAGCGGAACGGCACGACGCCGCAGCCGGCGTCGCATTCGATGTCGGCGCCGATCCACTTGCGCGGGCTCGCGAGCCCCGACTGCGCATGCTGGCGCATCGTGTCGCCCGACGCGGTGACGGTCTGGCCGAACATGATCTGGCCGACGTCGATGCTGACGTTCGGGTTCGCGTTCACCGCGTCGGCCAGCCGCGCGGCGGCCGACGAGAACTTCTTCGCGCCCTCGGTGCCGTAGGCATGGAACTGCACGTGCGTCAGGTGCGCCGGCAGGCCTTCGAGCGCGGCGATGGTGTCCAGCGTCGACTGGATGTTGCCGGCCACGCCGAGGTTGCTGCCGTGGATGTGCAGCGGGTGCGGCACGCCGAGTTCGCGCAGCGCGCGCGCCAGCGTGTGCACCACCTGCCGCGGCGTGACCTGCCAGTGCAGGTGCGCCTCGTCGACATCGAGCTTGCGCTGGTTGAACTTGAAGGCCGAGATGCCGGCCGGGTTCACCACCTTCACGCCCAAGGCCTTGGTGGCGTGGATCGTCCATGCCGTGTAGTCGCGGATGCGCTCGAAGTCCTGGCCCTCGGCCAGCATCTGCAGGAACAGCTCGTCGTTGCCGAGCATCACGTAGGCGCCGTGGTCGAGGATCGGCGTGTCGCCCATCTCCATGTGCGTGTGGCGGGCGTTCGACGCCATCATCGCCGGCTCGAAGGCAGCGGTGTAACCCATCTCGACATAGCGGTAGCCGGTGGCCAGCGTGCCCGGCGTGCAGCCGCCGCACGAGGCCAGCTCCAGCGGGTTGGTCGGCAACGCGAACGGCTCGGCACCGCGGCGCTGCATCTCCGGCAGCAGCAGCCGAGACAGGTTGACCTTGCCGCCGCCGATGTGGGTGTGCATGTCGATGCCGCCGGCCATCACGACGCAGCCGCTCGCATCGACCTCGTCGTCGACGGCGTCGTGCGGTGCGAGCGCGGCGATGCGGCCGTCGCGCACGACGACATCGCGCACGACCGGCGATGGGTCGTTCGCCGGGTCGATGACCAGGCCGCCGCGCAGGCGCAGGCTGCTCATGCCAACGCTCCCGCGATGCGATCGAGCACGCCAGCGAGCGTCGGCAGGCCGTCGTCGTGCACCGCGAACAGCGGCAGCATCACTGAGCCGTCGGCGCGGAACAGGTGGCCCGGCGAGCCGATACCCGGCGTCGACACCGGGATGAACACCGACGCCGGCGACCGGGCCAGGTCGGGGTGGCCGAGCACGACGGTGGGCAGCGATGTCGCTGGTGGTGCCACGTCCGGATCGAAGCTCGACACCCACAGCAGGCTGTCGACCGCCTGCTCGTGCAGCAGGCGTTGCGCGTCGAAGCACAGCGGCTCGTGCTCCAGCCCGCGCGGCCCGGCGCGCGAGCGCAGCGGCAGCCCCGACAACCACGTGAAGACCTGGTTCACCGTGCCGGCGCCGTTGCCGCCACCCAGCCACAGCGCCGCGGCGCGGGTGGTCTGGTTCAGCGAGCCGACCAGGCGGTTCAGCCCTTCGACGACCAGCGCGCCCTGCGGCGGCAGCCGGCGTGTCTCGCCGACGATCACCGCATAGCGCGCCTGCTGCAGCCGCGTGGCCAGCGACTGCAGCGCGGCCGGTGCCTCGCGCACCGCACGCCCGGCCACCAGCGCGGACAGCAGCGCCACGGTGCCGAACAGGTCGCCGTGCAGCGGGATCGATTCCACCGTGACGCCGGGCCGCCTGCGCAGGCCGACCAGCACCGCATCGTCGGCCGGCGTGCCGCCGAGCACCACCACCTGCCGCTGCGCGACCAGCGACTCGCCGACGCCGCAGCGTTCGAAGAACTCGGGTGCCTGGTCGACCGGCGTGCCGCCGACGCAGAGCAGCAGGTCGGCGCGCGTGCGCACTTCGGCCAGCGTCGTGAAGAAGCTGCCGCGGTCCTGCGTCGCGCGCAGCGTGGTCATCTGGGCTGCCCCTGCGGCCGCATCGCAGATCGCGCCGGTGCGGCAGGCCAGGCGGTACAGCGCGCGGGCGCCCGACACATCGGTGCCGAGGCCACCGAACAGCGGTTGCCGGCTCGCCGCGAGCAGCCGGGCGGCCGCCGACACCGCGTCGTCGAGGCTGCAGTCGCGGCCGTCGACCCGCGCCGAGGCCGTCGACGGCCGTGCCACGAACCGCGCCAGCGCACGGCGCGCGCAGGCGCAGCCGCTGTCCGACAGCGTCAACCGGCCCGAGGCGTCGACCTGCACGGTCGAGGTGTCGCACAACAGCAGGCAAAACGGGCAGGTCCAGCGCGTGGCGCCGGCGCGCGGATTCACGGAGGTGTCGGTCATGTGCCCGCTTCAACGCAAGCGATGTGCCACGAGGCATGCCCCGGCAGCGCGTCGGATGACGACTGCCGGCGCGGCCAGAACCGAGACACTGTGTCGCGTTTCTGGCCGATCGAATCGGCGGCGACTGCCCGATGGCTGCACCGAGGCCGCCCCTTGGGCTGCCACGGCGGTTGGCACGAAACGTGATGTGTCGTCTCGTCATGAACGCCACTGCTTCATCTGCAACGGCCGCGACGGTCCTTGACAAAACCCCTCAGGTCGACATCCGCGGCAGCTTCCTGTCGTGCAACGCGCTGGCCACCAGCCAGGCCGATGCGCCGGAGGCCTGCGCGAGCGCCAGGTCGGCCTCGCTGCCGATGCCGCCGGCGCCGATCAGCTGCACATGCGGCGAGCGGGTCGCGACCTCGCGCAGCGTGTCGACGTCGGGCCCGGTGCCGGCACCGACGCGCTCCAGCGTCATCACGATCACGCGCGACGGCCACAGCGCCGGCGAGTCCCAGCAGCCGGCGGCGTCGAGGCGCTCGCCGTGGCGGCGGTCGAGCGACAGGATGCCGCGGCCGGACGGCGTGAAGCAGGCTTCGAGTGCCGCGCGCGAGCGCAGCGATTCGCTGCCGAACACCGGCACCAGGCGTTGCGACAACGGCCCGAGCGCTGCACCCAGCGCGTGGGCTTCCGACACGTCGGCGAAGCCGGCGTCCAGCCACAGCTCGAGGCCCGGCAAGGCTTCGAGCAATTGCCGCACGACGGCGACGTGGCCCACCCCGCCTTGCAAGGCATCGAGATCGGCGACGTACAGCTGCCGTGCCGCCACGTGGTCGCACAGGATGCGCGCGACGGTCAACGGATCGCTGCTGGCGCACAGCGCCGAGACGATCGGCCGGTAGTGCTGCCGGTCGCCGCGCAGCGCTCGCACCACCTGGCCTTGCAGCAGGTCGATCACGGGAATGACGGTCATGTTGAACGGATCGGGAGCATCGATGAAACGCGTCTTCGTGTACGAGTATCTCAGCGGCGGCGGGCTCATTCCGTCGGCCGGCGACGCAGCGGTCAATGACGAAGCGGCTGCGGCCGCGCTGCTGCCGCTGGGCCTGTCGATGCGCGATGCGCTGGCGCAGGACCTGCTGCAGGTCGAGGGCGTGTCGCTGTCGGTTGCCGCCAGCGTGCGTGCGCCGCGCGTGCCGCGCAATGCCGAGCCGGTGCGGCCGCGGGCCGGCGAATCGGCCTTCGATTTCGTCGCACGGCAGGCGGCCTTGCACGACGTGGCCTGGGTCGTTGCGCCCGAGACCGGCGGCCTGCTGGCGCAGATGCAGCAGGTGGTCGGGCCGGCGCGCTGGCTGGGGTGCTCGGCGGCGGCCATCGCGGTGGCCTCGGGCAAGCGCGCGACGCTGCTGCGGCTGGCCGGGCAGG
The DNA here is from genome assembly GCF_012275445.1 of Rhizobacter sp. SG703. Taxonomy (GTDB): domain Bacteria; phylum Pseudomonadota; class Gammaproteobacteria; order Burkholderiales; family Burkholderiaceae_C; genus Rhizobacter. Next base: position 35,687 of record NZ_JAAZQK010000020.1, read on the forward strand.
GGCTTGCGACGCCGCTGGCCTTCGAGCATGTGCCGGAGGTGGAGCGCTGGGTCGTCAAGCCGGATGATGGCGCGGGCGGTGTCGCGACCCGCGTGCACCGCTCGCAGGAAGACGCGCTGGCCGACTGGGACCGGCGCTCGACCGCCGGCAGCCCGATGGCGATCGAGCCGTGGGTCGACGGCGAACCGCTCAGCGTGTCGATGCTGTGCACCGCCGGGCGCACCGAGCTGCTCAGCGTCAACCGGCAGCGCATCACCGTGGATGGCGCGGGCGCGTTGTCGTTCGACGGCGTCGATGTCAACGCGATCGCGGTGGGTGGCGAGCGCGGGCCGGTGCTGTCGCGCCTGGCGAAGCAGGTGGCCAAGGGCATCCCAGGCCTGCGCGGTTTCGTCGGCATCGACCTGGTGTGGCACCCGCGCTGCGGGCCGGTGGTGATCGAGGTGAACCCGCGCGTGACCTGCGCGTACGTGGGGCTGTCGGCCTCGCTGGGGCGCAACCTGGCCGCCGAGCTGCTGCAGGACCATGCCGCCGGTCACGACGCGGAGGACGGCGATGGCTGAGGCCACCGTGATCGGCTGGGACATCGGTGGCGCGCACGTCAAGGCCTGCCTGCTGCAGCGAGGCCGCGTGATCGACGTGGCGCAATGGACCTGCCCGCTGTGGCAGGGCATCGAGCACCTGGAGCGCGCGCTGCAGTCGGCCCGCGAACGCTGGCCCGCGGCCGCACGGGCGCGGCATGCGGTGACGATGACCGGCGAGATGGTCGACCTGTTCGAGCACCGCGAAGAAGGCGTGCAGCGCATTGCCGCGCTGCTGTGCGATGCGTGGCCCGAAGCGCCGCCGCTGCAGTTCTTTGCCGGCGACCGTGGCTGGTGCGGCCGCGAGCGCGTGGCCGGCGAGTGGGCGCACATCGCGTCGGCCAACTGGCTGGCGACGGCTTTGCATGCGGCGCGCGAACTGGATGGTTTTCAAAGAGAGGGCGTGCTGGTCGACATCGGCAGCACCACCACCGACATCATCGCGTTCAAGGGCGGCCGGGTCGTCACGCAGGCGCGCAGCGACGTGCAGCGGCTGGCCACCGGCGAGCTGGTCTACCAGGGTGTGGTGCGCACGCCGCTGTGCGGGCTGGCGCGGCAGATTCCGTGGCGCGGCCAGCCGCTCAACGTGATGAACGAGTACTTCGCGACGGTGGCCGACGTGTACCGGCTCACCGGCGAGCTGGACGCGGCCCACGACCTGTACCCGAGTGCCGACAACGCGCCGAAGGATGCGGCCGCCACGCGCAAGCGGCTGGCCCGCATGATCGGCATGGACGCGCGCGATGCGAGCGATGCCGAATGGCTGTTGTTTGCGCAGGACTGGCGCGCCGCGCAGGTGGCCGAGCTGGGCACGCAATTGCAGCGCGTGATGGCGATGCATGCGCTGTCGGCGGATGCGGTCGTCGTCAGCGCCGGGTGTGGCGACTTCCTGGTGGCCGATGTGCTGGCCCAGGCGCATGGCGCGGCCTGCGCCTGCCGGTCGTATGGCGCCGACCTGGCGCGCCTGGGCGCCGGTGCCGCGCCCGATGCGACGCGCTGGGCGCAGGTGTGCGCGCCCAGCGTGGCGGTGGCGATGCTGCTCGACATGGAGCTGCGCTGATGTGGATCGTCAAGATCGGCGGCAGCCTGTGCGCCGACCCGGTGCTGCCGCAGTGGCTCGATCTGCTGGCGCAACTGGGCGGAGGGCGGGTGACGCTGGTGTGCGGCGGCGGCACCTTTGCCGACGAGGTGCGGCGGCTGCAATCGCACTGGCAGTTTCATGACCTGGCTGCGCACAACATGGCGGTGCTGGCGATGGCGCAGACGGCTTATCAGTTGAATGCGCTGAACCCGGCATTGCAATTGGCGACCAGCCGCAGCGACATCCGGCGGGTGCTGCACAAGGGGCAGACGGCGCTGTGGCTGCCATTCGAATTGCAGCGAGAACAGGCGGATGCGCACACCAATTGGGAGGTGACGGCCGACAGCATCGCGCTGGACCTGGCGCGGCGCTTGAATGCGGAGCGCTTGGTGGTGGTGAAGTCGTGCCGCGTGGATGCGGCGTCGACGCTGGCGCAATTGAGCGAGGACGGGATCGTCGATGCGCGGTTCGCGTCGCTGGCGGATGGGGCGGCGTTTCCGATCGCGATCATGCACAAGGATGATCTGGAGGGGATGCGGGCGTTGTTGTATGGGGAAGGGTTGGGGCTGGGGGCGGGGCGGGCGTTCTAGCGCGAGACACCCCGGCCGCCAGGCCGGGGATTTGTCGGATGCCGGACTCGAGGCGGTTCCGGCTTGCATCCCTCTCTCAGTATTCGTCATCGTCCGGGTGGAACGGCCGCCCGTACTCCGGCGCCTCGTGCGACGGATACGGCCCCATCCGGCCCGACGAGGAGGAGTACGTCGGCACGATGCGGGTGTTGCGGTACTGGCGCGGCGCGATGACAGCCTCGGTCGCGTAGCGGCCGTCGGCCATGTCGCCGTGGGTGTCGCGGTGCGACAGGCGGCGGTCGCCATGGGGGTCGCCCTGCGAGGACTGCTGGCCCCAGGCAATGTCGCGTCCCGGGGTGAAGTGTTGGGGATACTGCGCGTAGACGGTGCCGACGGCAGCCATGCCACGCTCGCCGGGATAGCGCGGCGTCTCGTAGCGCGGCGGCTCCGGCTCGCCCGATTGGGTGGCGCTGTCGGCCCAATCTTCGGCGTAGCCGGGTTGGCGCGAGACGTAGAAGCCATTGCCGCGTTCGAGCCCGCTGTTGGAGCCGCCATGGCCGCGGCGTGGGCCCTGCTGGACGAGCGAGTTCATCCCCGCCTGGTTGGTGCCGTGGTAGCCCACGGGCTGGAAGCCGCGCCGCCGCAGGTCGTCGGTGCGCCGCTGGATCTCGGCGCGCGACGGTGCGGCGCCGGTCAGGGCGTTGCCCGAGTAGGCCGAGCCGTTGGAGTCGTCGCTTTCGTAACCCGCCGGCTCGTCCCTGAGCCTCAGGCCGGAGCTTGGATGGGTGGTGCGCGGGCGCGGCGGGGATGAACTGTAGCTGCGCAGCGGGTTGCCGCGGCTGTCGCACGGCGTGCCGTCGCGCAGCGTGTAGCGCGTGCCGCCCTTCAGCCCGTATTGCTCGGGCGGCACGGCGGTCTTGTTGTCGCCGCTGCCCATGATGCGCAGGCTCGCCACGGGCTTGTGCGTCTCGTGGTTGGTGACGATGAAGACACCGGAGTTCAGCTCGACGCCCGTCAGGTGGACGTGCTCGCCCGTTTTCGGATCGATGAAATGAGGTGTCGAATACGGCTCGCCATTGGGCTGCGACGGCTTCTGGCCGCTGCCGGGCTGGTAGGTCACGGCGCTCGAGAGCTCGAAGTTGCTGTTGGCGGGAGCGCGGTTGCTGCGCGATGTGCTGGACGAGCGCGAGGTGCGCGTCTGCAGCGCTCCCAGCGTGCCCTCGGCCGACCGCGAGCGCGCGCCGGCAGGGGCGTTCGACGGCGGACTGTCCGGGCGCTGCGTTTCAGAGCTTGCAGGGGCGCCGCGAACTCCGTTGTTCTGGTTGACTTTCATGGCAATGGCTTCCTGTGTTGGGAGGGGGGCGGCGACGGCGGGTGGCAGCCCGTTCCGACGTTGCTCCAGTGTGAAAGCGGGCCGGTTCCGGCCGGCGATGGAAAAGCGAAGCGGAGGATTGCCCAGCGGCGTTGGCGGCCGCGAAGCCGGTGGGGCGCGAGTACCGACCAGGGGTAGCGGCTGCAATGGGGAGGGCGTGGGGGCGAGGCGGGGGTTCTAGGTTTGCGCGATGGCCTGGTTGGCGATTTGCTCGAACCGTTGCACGCTGGCAAGCACTGCATCAAGGGAGGGGACTTCGCCAAAGACCATCCCGGCCATCGCGTCGTAGTCCCGTGCGAGTGCCTCTCGCATGGCCTCGCCGGGTGACAGTGTGAACGTTCCTGGCACGGCTGAATCGAGTCCGAGATCCGTACTGCCGAAGAACAGCCGAGTGTGGTGCGCGCAGTCGACGGCCAGGATGCGGTCGGCCTGCCATTGCGATTGTCTTCCGGATCAAGGTCGAGTCGGAAGCGACCATCCGGGATGACGGAGGTGCTGATGCCGGCGAACTGTTCCCTCAGCGGGCCGCGGATGTAGGCCTGGCACGCAGTTCGGATGGCATCGAGCCGCGCACGGCGCTTCTTGCTGCTCAAGGCGTCCAGCTCGGCCGCTTCCACGGCATGACCCAAGTCGTCGCGGAAGACCGTGATGTCGATGTCTTCGGAGAATCGGGTGACCAGCCTGAAGGCCTTCGAGAGTGACGTGCCGCCTTTGAACAGCAGTCGAGGCCCGCCGGCGGGCAGGCCGTTGAACAACGCGTCGAGGGTCCAGCAGACCCAGAAGTCTTTCTCGACGTTCTGAACCGCCGTGCCCGTGCGGGCTGCAGTGCCGAGAAACAGGTCGCGCCGATCAGAGTCGCTGGCGCCGATGACGGCTTTGAAGGCTGGGTTCAACGGGAGCATCCGCGTGTTTTGCCGGTCTGCGACGGGCGACCGGCGGCCTTCTTGTGTCACCAGGCAGCGGTGAATCGTTCCATGTCGCCTGCGGATTGCAGCCGGGCAGTTCACGAACGAGGATTTGCATCCATGCGGGCATCACGCTGAAGCCGTCGCTCAGATCCCGGGCGATCTCGCTTCCGTGGGCCGGGTCTGCGAGCACCTTGGACAGCCGGGCCAGGATGCGATCTCGATCCGAAATCAGCGTGTCCTTCAGCCAGTACAGCGCCTGCACGACGCGCATCGCAGGGCGCCCAGCCCAGTAGAGGCGACTGGGCGCGGTGTGCTTGAACTCGATGCTCAGCTGGTCGAGCTGGATGGCACGTCGGCGGGCGTCGGTATGGATGGTCACGTGGGCCGGCACGGCATCGGTGAGGCCGAGGTCGTTGGCCGCAGTCATCCCGTCTACCAGCAGCCGCAGATGGTCGCGGCGGGCGACGGCTTCCACCACAGCGCGATAGTCCGGCGAGGTCGGACGCTTCGTCAGCTTGTTGAGCCCCGGCTTGTCGTACAGGCCGCGGTCGATGCGACGGAGTTCACCTGCCAGCACCAGGCGCTGCAGCGCCTTGTCGACGGCGTCGCGGCTGCCGAGTTGCGCGAAGTCGGTCGGCACCCAGACCTGGCTGGGCCCGGCGGCATCGACAAGCGTGGAGATGCGGGTTTTGAGATCGGACATGTGGGGTGATGATTGTCCGATATTTGTATGTTTTTTTCGGACAAACGGCAAGGCTTGCTGTCTGAAAAGTGTGGGGATATTTCGGTCTGAGTGCTGAGCCTTGGAAGTGGGATGCGCAAGGCTGATGCAGACGTGTCAGCTGGATGTGCGAAACCCCGCGCTGCAGCTGGGTGCGAGCCGCAGCGACATCCGCCGCGTGCTGCACAAGGGGCAGACCGCGTTGTGGCTGCGGTTCGAGCTGCAGCGAGAACAGGCGGATGCGCACACCAATTGGGAGGTGACGGCCGACAGCATTGCGCTGGACCTGGCGCGGCGCTTGAATGCGGAACGGCTGGTGGTGGTGAAGTCATGCCGCGTGGATGCGGCGTCGACGCTGGCGCAATTGAGCGAGGACGGGATCGTCGATGCGCGGTTTGCGTCGCTGGCGGATGAGGCGGCGTTTCCGATCGCGATCATGCACAAGGATGATCTGGAGGGGATGCGGGCGTTGTTGTATGGGGAGAGCTCGGCGGTGGAGGTTCGGGGGTTTTAGTTACCGCCTCGGTGCGGTTGAGCCTTTTCATTCTCCGCTTGACCACCATCGCCAAGCATCCGAGCGATGCGCCCAAGGCGCACAGGTAGGCGAGCAAAGCAAGTTGAAAAGAATCGCGAGGGAAATGGAGGGCGCGCTCCGCACTGACTGTGCTGATGGGAAACGAAAGGGCTCCGAACACGAACCCGACCCCGCCGCCAATGTAGATGCTTGATCTCACCTCAAGATCGAGGCCCATGAGGTTCCACAAAGCGGGGAAGGCGATGCCGCCCACAATGCCGAGTACAACACTGGAATAGATGAAGCCGGCCATTCCGTGAGGGCTTATCGTGCACACCAGGAACCCACTTGCCGTAGCCGGGCCGGCCAACAGCAGGAATGCGGTGAGTGACTCGACAGTAGTTCTCATGCCTTCGCTGGCCTATGCCATTTCGTCGTCGACTGCTGCTCGACCTTTTTCCGCAATGGCCTCGATGCAATCGACGCAGATCGGCTTCTTCTGTAGCGGATAGACCCCCCCCCGCAAGAATCGGCGATCGAGCAGCCGCTCGCAGAGCGCACAGTGACCGGCTCGTTCTGGAGGGAGCGCAGATCCTGTCTTTGCACAGCGGAATTGAACAGTGGTCAACGCGGGCTCCCTAGTAGCTGCTTGGGTCCGTGCCACAGCTTGCCATACAGCCGGATGGCGAGCCGACTGTCCATGCTGCGCAGGTCGCGCCCGCGTATGCGGTACCCGTCTGAGACCGGGAGCGGACACCGCCGCCTCGAAAGACAGCAGCTGCTGCAAAGGGGGCGTCTTCTTCCGAGGACGGCTTCAGACTGAACTGAGTCGCTCGGGGCAACCGCGCCGAGCGACAGCTTGGTCGAACACCGGTCACTCGATGGTCGCTATCTCGGACAACTGCCTCGCCTTCGATAGCATGTACTGAGCATCAAGGTACGCGGTTGGTGAATGAACGACCGGTTGGAACCGCGGTCAACTGTCTCTGATCGATCCACCGGCGACATTGGCACCCTCGAACACGTTGCGGAAAAGCGGACGCTCATTCCTTAGTGAGTCGAGCCAGGCGCGCGGCAGCAGCCTGTCGAACCAACTCAGCTTGGTCACCTGCAAGCCTTTGCAGAATCTCGACTGGAGCCTTCTGGTTCCAAGCAATTCTGGCCCGCACACCTTCGTCTTCGTCTCGAGACAGTGCGTCGAAAAGCTGCGCTCCAAGCTTGCGCTTTTCGGCAACGCATGCTCGGACCGAAGCCAATGGGTCACGAGCTATCAGCTCCAGTATTTCGAGTTGAATCTGCTTGTTGTGGATCACCCATGGCTTCATGTCCGGAAATCTTCGGATGACGTCTTTCACACATCAACCGTCGCCTCATCGTTCGCCGCCTGGCTGTATTCCTCGGGATCGTCGCTCGTTCTCAAGCGAACGAATTCCTCAGCTGACTTGATCATGTGTCAATACGCCTTGCTCAGTCGGGGGTAAGCATTGAAGCCGACGTCGATGAACTGCAGCTAGTAGCCGGTTGAAGACGCTCGGGCTCAGCTGCCAGCGGCCTCGAATCGACCCGTTGCAGACATCGAATCGGGCAAATTCCTTGCCGCAAACCGGACGCTCAAGCAGGCCGTGATGGACGCTTGCCGTCCAGTTGAATAAGGATGGATTCGTCGTGTTCGACGATCCGGACACTACCGTCATGTTCTTCATAGACCTCGGCCGCGACGAGTCTGAGCTTAGCGCCTGACAGGGCAAGCCGCATTTCGACGATAGCGTTCGGGCCATCCATGCGAAGTTCGACTATCTCAATCTCGCCGAGCGGGAGTTCGGTCAGCGTGCGATCCCTAAAGATTGACGACGGGTCATCAACCACCCGAAGTTCAGCCAGTTCGTCCGTTTCCTCAAGGTAGAACCCATGGTGGCCACTACCGTCCTCCATCTGACTGATCAGGCGCAGCACCTGACCCGTGTCAAGCTGCAGGTCGAGCCAGGTGAACTGCAGGAATGGGATGCTCGGATCTTCCCAACGGATTGGGAGACGGTCTTCGTCTCCGGCAAGAGCCATTTCGCATCCTTGCCACGACGTGACGACACAACCCGCAAGTCTCGAGACCGGTGTGATTTTGTTCGTCATGCGATTGCCGCACTATGTATGACCAAAAACCGGACATCAGTCGCTGGCCGCTTGTGGCCGATCGCGCCCCGGCAGCGGATTTACCAAGCGAGGCCGTGCGGTAGCGTATCCGGTCCGAACAGAAAATGCAGGACCCTTCGTAGGCTTGTGCCGGCAGACTTTGACGAGGCGTGCAAGATCAACGGGCGCATGAGCAGCGCATCGCCACGATTCGCGGGCACGGCGACTCCTCTCGTTCGCCCCAACTGCACTGCCCGATCAGGTTCCATGCGCCCAAGTTCGTGCGAAGCAGGGACGACCCGCAGAGGACCGTCCTCCATGGTGCAGGGATCGACATGTACTCGAACGGCAAGTAGCTGCGCGAGAACCGCGTCTGGTGGTTGCACGAACACGGCGCCTTCCTTTTCGCTCCAGCCCGTGAGAACCGGATGGTCCACCCGGCCAGCGACAGGCATGCTCAGATCCTGGTGAATCGGTACCAGCCAATTTTTGGCGGCGGACTTTTCGAAGAAGGTGCACTGGATCGCCCGCGCCCGCGCAGGCAAGGCGCGGCGCACTTCCGGATGGGACATGACCTTATGCGCCAGTGCTGTGCACCATGCCTGCTGCAACAGGCGTCTTGAGCCGGCACCATTGGTCTCGGTGGCCACAAGGGCCTGTGCGACCTGATCGCACTCTACTTCGCTCAACAAGTTCGGAACGAGGGCAAAACCCTCTGTGACAAGCTTCATGTCCGCCTCGTGAATCGACACCTTTGAAGGATAGCGGAGGACGGAGTTACGCAGCCTCAAACCTGCCTTTCGCGAGCGTCGGCTCCTGGCCGAAGAGCGACCTTCAGGTGCCACCCTCCCACCACCCCAGCTCCGTGCCGTCTTCGGCGTAGACGTTTCCGTACTCCCACTCGCAGC
>NZ_JAAZQK010000021.1 GCF_012275445.1 Rhizobacter sp. SG703
GCGGGCCGGCTGCTGGACCAGATGGTGCCGAACATCAAGAAGACCTCGGACCTGGTGCAGGAGATCACCGCGGCATCGGAAGAGCAGTCGTCGGGGGTCAGCCAGATCAATGCGGCAGTGAGCCAGCTGAGCCAGACGACGCAGCAGAACGCGTCGAGCTCGGAAGAGCTGGCGGCCACCTCCGAAGAGATGAGCAGCCAGGCCGAGCAGCTGCAGCAGACCATGTCGTTCTTCAAGCTGGCCGGCAGCGGCGGGGCACAGGTCGCGAAGGCCTCGAACCCGCCGCCGAGCCGTCCGGCCGCGACCCGCGCCGCGAAGGCCGGCAAGCGTGCCGGTTCGGGCGGCTTCAACCTCGCTGGCGGCATGGCGTTTGCCGGTGCCGGTGCAGGTGAAGGGCCCGACGAATCGCAGTTCGCGCGCTTCTGACCCCGTGTCATCGATCCAAGGAGTCCTGCCATGACCGCACTGGTCCAGACCCATCGCGCACCGGCCACCGCCGTCGCGCGCGCTGTCGCCGCCGAGCCGGCGCAGTACCTCACCTTCATGCTGGCGGGCGAGATGTTCGCGATCGGCATCCTCGCGATCAAGGAGATCATCGAGTACCACACGCTCACCGAGGTGCCGATGATGCCGGACTGCGTGCGCGGCGTGATCAACCTGCGCGGCGCCGTCGTGCCGGTGATGGACCTGCTCGCGCGCTTCGGCCGCGCGCCGAGCCCGGTCACCAAGCGCACCTGCATCGTGATCGTCGAGGTCGAGGCCGAAGGCGAGCGCCAGGTGATCGGCGTCGTCGTCGACGCGGTCAACGAGGTGCTCGACATCGATCTCGCCGACATCGAACCGGCGCCGGCCTTCGGTGCCCGCATCCGCACCGATTTCATCCACGGCATGGGCAAGGTGCGCGGCAAGTTCGTGATCCTGCTCAACGTCGACCACGTGCTGTCGCTCGACGACCTGGGCACGCTGGCCGAAGCCACCGACCGCCCGCACAACGCGCTGGCCGTCTGATCTCCAAGGACTGATTGACATGAACTGGTTCCATCGCATGAAGCTGGCGCACAAGCTGCTGGCGAGCTTCCTGTTGTGCTCGGTGCTGACCGCGCTGGTCGGCGGCTACAGCCTGTCTCGCCTGAGCGAGCTGGGCGGCATGATCCGCACGACCTACGTCGACAACGTGCTGCCGCTGCAGGACATCGCCGAAGCCGAGGCGCGCCTGACCGCGCATTCGCGTTCGTACGTGCGCCTGCCGGCGATGAAGGACCCGGCCGAGGTGAAGGACACCATCCGCCGCGCAGCGACGCACCTCGACAAGTTCCACGTCGCGTTGAAGGCCTACCGCGCCACCAACCTCAGCGCGACCGAGCAGGCGCTGATGAAGGAGCTGGACGCGCAGCTGCCGAACTACCTGGCGCAGAACGAGAAGACGGCGCAGCTGGTGCTGGAGGGCAAGTTCGACCAGGCCTCCGACCAGAGCAACGGCGCGGCGCGCAAGGCGGTCTCGGACGTCGAGGCGACGATGGCCAAGGTGATCGAGGAGCTTGCGAGCCAGACGAAGGCGACCAACGACGGCGCCGAGCAGACGGTGCGCCACACCTGGACGCTGATGCTGGGCGTGATCGGCGTTTCGGTGGTGCTGGCGATCGGGTTGGGCCTGCTGGTCACCCGCGTGATCGGCGGGCAGCTCGGCGGCGAGCCCGACCATGCCGCGGCGCTGCTGCACCAGGTGGCGGCCGGCGACCTGTCGGCGCAGATCGTGCTGCGTGCCGGCGACGACCGCAGCATGCTGTTCGCGGTGAAGCAGATGGTCGAGCGGCTGAAGCAGGTGATCGACGGCCAACGCCACGTTGTGGCTGCGGCGAACCGCGGCGATTTCAGCGCGCGCGTCGAGCTCGACGGGCTGCAGGGCTTCCAGAAGGAAATGGGCGAGGGCCTGAACACGCTGGTGTCGACCACCGGCGACAGCATCGGCGACGTGGTGCAGGTGATGGGCGCGGTCTCCGAAGGCGACCTGACCCGCACCATCGACCGCGACTACGAAGGCGCCTTTGCCGAGATGAAGGAATACGTCAACGCCACCGTCGACAAGCTGTCGCAGGTGGTGACCGAGGTGAACAGCGGTGCCGAGGCGCTGGCGGGGGCATCGGAAGAGGTGAGCGCGACGGCGCAGTCGCTGTCGCAGGCGTCGAGCGAGCAGGCCGCGGGGGTGGAGGAGACGAGCGCGTCGATCGAGCAGATGACGGCATCGATCTCGCAGAACACCGAGAACGCGAAGGTGACCGACGGGATGGCGACGAAGGCGGCGAGCGAGGCGGCCGAAGGCGGCGAGGCGGTGCGTGCGACGGTGGCGGCGATGAAGCAGATCGCGCAGAAGATCGGGATCATCGACGACATCGCGTACCAGACGAACCTGCTGGCGCTGAACGCGGCGATCGAGGCGGCGCGAGCCGGCGAGCACGGCAAGGGCTTCGCGGTGGTGGCCGCCGAGGTGCGCAAGCTGGCCGAGCGCAGCCAGGTGGCGGCGCAGGAGATCGGCACGGTAGCGGGCTCCAGCGTGGAGCTGGCCGAGAAGGCGGGCCGGCTGCTGGACCAGATGGTGCCGAACATCAAGAAGACCTCGGACCTGGTGCAGGAGATCACCGCGGCATCGGAAGAGCAGTCGTCGGGCGTCAGCCAGATCAACGCGGCGGTGAGCCAGCTGAGCCAGACGACGCAGCAGAATGCGTCGAGCTCGGAAGAGCTGGCGGCCACCTCCGAAGAGATGAGCAGCCAGGCCGAGCAGCTGCAGCAGACGATGTCGTTCTTCAAGCTGGCGACGCAGGCCGACACCGCACGGCAGCGCCCGGCGGCGGCGCGCAAACCGGCGCCGAAGGCGACCGGCAGCGCCGCGAAGGGGGCCAAGGCGAGCGCCCGCAAGCCGGCACCGGCGGCCGGGCACAACGGTTTCGCGCTGCACGCGAACGGCGCGGGCGCGCTCGACGAATCGCAGTTCGCCCGTTTCTGACCGACCGGCGGGACCTGCGCGATGCACACCATCACCGACAACGAGTTCGGCCTGTTCCAGCGCTTCATCTACGACGCGGCGGGCATCACGCTGTCGTCGGCGAAGAAGGCGCTGGTGTGCGGCCGGCTCGCGAAGCGGCTGCAGGCCTGCAACCTGGGCAGCTACACCGAGTACTTCAAGCTGCTGAGCAGCGGCCAGCATGGCGCCGAGGTGCAGACCGCGGTCGACCTGCTGACCACCAACGAGACCTACTTCTTCCGCGAACCGAAGCACTTCGAGTTGCTGCGCGAGGCGGCGCTCGCGTCGTCGCCGCAGCGCGCGCAGCCGTTCCGCGTCTGGAGTGCCGCGAGCTCGACCGGCGAAGAGGCCTACAGCATCGCGATGGTGCTGGCCGACACGCTGGGCGACGCAGCCTGGGAGGTGACCGGCTCCGACATCAGCACGCGCGTGCTGCAGCGTGCGCGCCAGGCGCACTACCCGATGGAGCGCTGCCGGCAGATCCCGCAGCACTACCTGAAGCGCTTCTGCCTGCGCGGCATCGACGAGCAGCAGGGCACGCTGCTGGTCGACCGCTCGTTGCGCGGCCGCGTGCAGTTCATGCAGGTCAACCTGAACACCGCGCTGCCCCGCCTCGCGGCGTTCGACGTGATCTTCCTGCGCAACGTGATGATCTATTTCAACGGCGACACCAAGCGGCAGGTGGTGGCGCGCCTCATCGAGCAGCTGAAGCCGGGCGGCTTCTTCTGCATCGGGCATTCCGAGAGCCTGAACGACATCAGCACGGCGCTGCAGCAGGTGGCGCCGTCGATCTACCGCAAACCGTGAGCAAGCGATGGCGGCCGGCACGATCCGATTCGACAGCGCCGATCCCGGCGACCGCGTGCTGCGACCCGGCGAGTACGCGGTGGGCGAGGCGCCGCTGCGCATGCGCACGCTGCTCGGCTCGTGCGTGTCGATCACGCTGTGGCACCCGGCGCGGCGCATCGGCGCGATGTCGCATTTCCTGCTCGCCGCGCGTTCGCCGAGCCAACGCGGCGTGCCCGATGCGCGCTACGGCGAAGAGGCGCTGGCGCTGATGCTGCGCCAGTTGCACAAGCGCGGCATCGTGCCGGCCGAATGCGAGGCCAAGATCTTCGGCGGCGGCAACATGTTCCCCGAGCAGGCGGCGGCGGTCGTGCCGAACATCGGCCGCCGCAACGGCGAGGCGGCGCGCGACCTGCTGATGGCGCACGGCATCCGCGTGCATTCCGAGAGCCTGTTCGGCAACGGGCACCGCCAGATGATCTTCGACCTGGCGACCGGCGACGTGTGGGTGCGTCAGGTCAACCCGGAATCGGCGTCGATGCCGTTGGATGGCACGGCATGAGGCGGGCCGAGCGCCGGGCCGTTCCCAAGCCGGCCCGCATCCCCGCGGGGGATCGTCCGATGTACCCGTCGGACGAGGGGCTGTCATGAGCAATATCAGGGTGATGGTGATCGACGACTCGGCGGTGGTGCGGCAGGTGGTGACCGCGCTGCTGGACGACGCGCCGGGCATCGAGGTGATGGCCGCGGTGGCCGACCCGGTGCTCGCGATCGAGCGGTTGAAGCACGATTGGCCGGACGTGATCGTGCTCGACGTCGAGATGCCGCGCATGGACGGCATCACCTTCCTGCGCATGGTGATGCAGCAGAAGCCGACGCCGGTGGTGATCTGCTCGACGCTGACCGAGCGCGGCGCGAAGACCACGCTGGAAGCGATGGCCGCCGGCGCGGTGGCGATCGTCACCAAGCCGAAGCTCGGGCTGAAGCAGTTCCTGACGGCCAGCGGCGAAGAGCTGATCGGCACCGTGCGCGCGGCGGCCAAGGCCAACGTGCGGCGGCTGGCGGCGGGGCCGGCGGTGGCGCCGACGCCGGCCGCGAAGAACACCGCCGACGTGATCCTGCCGGCGGCCACGCGGGCGATGACGCAGACCACCGAGCGCGTGGTGGCGCTGGGCACCTCGACCGGCGGCACGCAGGCGCTCGAAGAGGTGCTGACGGCGCTGCCCCGGGTCACGCCGGGCATCGTGATCGTGCAGCACATGCCGGAGAAGTTCACCGCGGCCTTCGCGGCGCGGCTCGACGGCCTGTGCCGCATCGAGGTGAAGGAGGCCGAGCACAACGACCGCGTGCTGCCGGGCCGCGCGCTGATCGCGCCGGGCGGCCGTCACATGCTGCTCAAGCGCAGCGGCGCGCAGTATTTCGTCGAGGTGATCGACGGGCCGCTGGTGAACCGCCACCGGCCGTCGGTCGACGTGCTGTTCCGCTCGGTCGCGCGCAGCGCCGGTGCGAACGCGCTCGGCGTGATCATGACCGGCATGGGCGACGACGGCGCGGCCGGCCTGCTGGAGATGCGCAAGGTCGGCGCGCAGACCGTCGCGCAGGACGAGGAGAGCTGCGTCGTGTTCGGGATGCCGAAGGAAGCGATCAAGCGCGGTGGCGCGCAGCGGACGCTGCCGTTGAATGCGGTGGCGGCGGAGATCCAGAAGCAGCAGGGGTGAGGGTGCTCGACAGGCTCAGGGCGAACGGAAGACACCCCGTTCGGGCTGAGCTTGTCGAAGCCGCCGGAACTGCCCCGGCGTGACCCCCGTCCGCGCGCGGAACCGGTTCACCAGGTGGCTCGCACTCGCGAGCCCGCATTGCCGGGCCACCTCGTCGAGCGGCGCATCGGTGTGCCGCAGCAGCTGCTTGGCCCGCTCGAGGCGCAGCCACAGCACCCACGCATGCGGCGCGATGCCGAACGAGGTGCGGAACATCCGCGCGAAATGGTGCTCGGACAACGCCGCCTCGGCCGCCATCTCGCCGATCGTCAGCGGCTGGTCGAGCCGCGCCTCGGTCCAGTCGACCAGCCGCCGTCGCACCGGCGCCGACAACCCGCCGCGCGGTGGCGTGCGGTGGCCGCGCGTGGCATGCACGACCAGCAGCGCGGCCAGCGCCTCGTGGCCGAGCGCATTCGCCTGCAGCCGCGCCTGCGGATCCTGCCAGTCGAGCATCGACAGCGCGTGCAGCGGGCCGGCCACGCGGCCGTCACCGACGAAGGTCAGGTCGGGCACCTGCACCTCGCGCGGCTCGCGGTCGAGCAGCCGCACCGCCAGCGGGGCGAGCTGCGCCTCGTCGAAGTACAGGTGCACGAAGCTCTGCTCGCCGCCGACCACCCAGCGCGATTCGTGGCCGGCCGGCATCACGCACAGGCGGCCCGGCTCGCCGCGCAGGTCCGGCGCCTCGCGCCGCCAGGTGCCGTGGCCGCCGCTCAGGTACAGCGACAGCGTGTGGTGCGACGGCCGGCTGTAGCGCGTCGCGTCGGCCGCGTTGCGCCACACCGCGACGGCCAGCCCGTCGCCCAGCGAGGCGCTGCGCAGCAACTGCGCGCGCGAGTGCGCGAGCACGTCGAACACCTCGTGGCGGGACAGGTCGGGCGCGGTTGCGAGGGCAGTCACCATGGCCCCTCCACTGTAGCGGCCGCCTCGCACGCACGCACGCGCCAGCCGCCAGGAAACCGCAGTTTTGTGCAACCGCGGCCGGGCGGTGCGACCGACACTCGCCGCGATGAACCTCTTCCTCTACGTGCTCACCGTGCTGATCTGGGGTACCACCTGGATCGCGCTGAAGCTGCAGCTCGGCCCGGTGCCGATCCCGTGGTCCATCGCCTACCGCTTCGCGCTGGCCGCGGCGGTGCTGTTCCTGTGGCTGGCCGCCACCGGGCGGCTGAAGCGGCCCGACGCGCGGGCGATGCGCCTGATCGCGGCGCAGGGGCTGTGCCTGTTCTGCCTGAACTTCATCTGCTTCCTGAATGCGAGCCGCTTCATCCCGAGCGGCCTGGTTGCGGTGCTGTTCTCCACCGCGACGGTGTGGAACGCGTTCAACGCACGGGTCTTCCTGGGCCGGCCGCTCGCGCCGCGCGTGCTGGCCGGCAGCGCGCTCGGCATGCTGGGCCTGGCCGCGCTGTTCTGGCCGGAACTGACGCGCCACGGCGCCTCGCCCGGCACGCTCGCCGGCCTCGCGCTCGGGCTGGCCGGCACGCTGTGCTTCTCGGCCGGCAACATGCTGTCGGCCCGCCTGCAGGCGCTCGGCCACGCGCCGGTCGTCACCAATGCCTGGGGCATGCTGGTCGGCGCGGCGGTGCTCGCGGCCGGCTGCGGCGCGGCCGGCGTCGGCTGGGCGTTCGACCCGTCGCCCACCTACGTCGGCGCGCTGCTGTACCTCGCGATTCCCGGTTCGGTGATCGGCTTCACCGCGTACCTGACGCTGGTCGGCCGGCTCGGGCCGGAGCGCGCCGCCTACAGCACCGTGCTGTTCCCGGTGGTCGCGCTGAACGTGTCGGCCTGGGTCGAGGGCTACCAGTGGACCGCGCCGGCGCTGCTCGGGCTGGTGCTGGTGATGGCCGGCAACGTGATCGTGTTCCGCAAGCCGAAGGCGGCACCGGCGGCCGCCGTGCTCACAGCCCCAGCGCGCTGAGCCCGGCGTGGTCGTCGGGCCGGCGGCCGAGCGGCCAGTGGAACAGGCGCTGCTCCGGCGTGATCGGCAGGTCGTTGATGCTCGCGTAGCGGCGTTCCATCAGCCCCTGCGCGTTGAACTCCCAGTTCTCGTTGCCGTAGCTGCGGAACCACTGGCCGGAATCGTCGCGGAACTCGTAGGCGAAACGCACGCCGATGCGCGCGCCGCCGAAGGCCCACAGCTCCTTGATCAGCCGGTAGTCGAGCTCGCGCGCCCACTTGCGCTGCAGGAACAGCCTGACCTGTTGGCGGCCGACCGGGAACTCGGCGCGGTTGCGCCAGCGGGTGTCCTCGGTGTAGACGGCGGCCACGCGGTCGGGGTCGCGGCTGTTCCAGGCGTCTTCGGCCAGGCGCACCTTCTGCGTGGCGGATTCTTCGGTGAACGGGGGCAGCGGCGGGCGGGGTGTTTCCATGGGGGCTCCAATGCAGGTAGACAGATCTGTCTACGTGGGTACATCTTGAGGCAGACAGATCTGTCTGTCAAACTGCGGGGCCATGACCGATGCAACGCCCCCGCTCGAACCCCGCCAGCGCATCCTCGAGACGGCGATGCGGCTGTTCTATGCCGACGGCATCCGAGCGGTCGGCATCGACCGGCTGATCGCCGAATCGCAGGTGGCGAAGGCGTCGTTCTACCGGCACTTTCCGTCGAAGGACGACCTGGTGCTGGCCTTCCTGCGCCTGCGGCACGAGCGCTGGATGACCTGGTTCGCCCGCAGGCTGGAGGCGCGCTGCGACGCGGCCGGGCCGGCGATGGAGCGTGCCGCCGAGGTGCTGCGCGAATGGTTCGAGGAACCCGATTTCCGCGGCTGCGCCTTCATCAACACGCTGGCCGAAGGCTCGGCGCAGGGCGAGGCGATCAGCGTCGTGCAAAGCCACAAGGACGAGCTGCAGGATTGCCTGCTCGCGTTGGCGCGGCGCAGCGGCCACCCGCAGCCGGTGCAGGCCGCCGAAGAGGCGCTGCTGATCGTCGAAGGCGCGATCGTGCGCGCCCACATGACCGGCGACGCCGGCGCGGCCGACGTGGCGCGCCGACTGCTGCAGAAGACCTGGGGCTGACATGGTCGTCGAAGCCGAGGCATTGCGCTGCTTGCGGATCGCGATGGGCCGCGACGATGCCGACTTTCGCGCCGGCCAGTGGGACGCCATCGACCACATCGCGAACCGCCGCGGCAAGGTGTTGTGCGTGCAGCGCACCGGCTGGGGCAAGAGCATGGTGTATTTCGTCGCGGCCCGACTGATGCGGGCGCAGGGTGCCGGCGTCACGCTGATCGTCTCGCCGCTGCTGTCGCTGATGCGCAACCAGGTCGACGCGGCGCAGCGGCTCGGCCTGCGGGCGCTCACCGTCAACTCGACCAACCGCGACGAATGGGCCGGCGTGCGCGACGAGCTGCTGGCCGGCGGCGTCGACCTGCTGCTGATCTCGCCCGAACGGCTGGCCAACGACGAGTTCGTCGCCGGCACGCTGCAGGCCATCGCCGACCGCATCGGTCTGCTGGTGATCGACGAGGCGCATTGCATCTCCGACTGGGGCCACGATTTCAGGCCCGACTACCGGCGGGTCGGCCAGGTGCTGGCGCGCCTGCCGGCCAACATCGCGGTGCTGGCCACCACCGCCACCGCGAACCGGCGCGTGGCGGCGGACGTGGCCGCGCAGCTCGGCACCGGCGTGGTGGTGCAGCGTGGGCCGCTGCTGCGCGAGAGCCTCGCGCTGCAGAACCTGCGCCTGCCGGGCGTGGCCGACCGGCTGGCGTGGCTGGCGGACCGCATCCCGCAGCTGCCGGGCAGCGGCATCGTCTACACGCTGACCACGCGCGATGCCGACCGGGTGGCCGACTGGTTGCAGCTGCAGGGCATCGACGCCCGCGCGTACCACGCCGGCAAGCTGGACGACGAGCGGCAGGCGCTCGAACAGGCGCTGCTCGGCAACGACCTGAAGTGCCTGGTCGCGACGACCGCGCTCGGCATGGGCTACGACAAGCCGGACCTGCACTTCGTCATCCACTACCAGACGCCGGGCAACGTGGTCGCCTACTACCAGCAGGTCGGGCGGGCCGGCCGCGCGATTCCAGCGGCGGTCGGCGTGCTGCTGTCGGGCGACGAGGAAGAGGACATCAACGCGTACTTCCGCGATGCCGCGTTCCCGCCGGAAGGGCAGGTCGACCGCATCCTCGGCGCGCTGGAGGCGGCGGACGACGGCTTGAGCGTGCGGGCGCTGGAGCGCGCGGTCAACCTGCGGCAGTCGCAGATCGAGAAGGTGCTGAAGCTGCTGGTGGTCGAGCCGGATTCGCCGGTGCTGCGGCTCGACGGCGCGTGGCACCGCACCGCGCATCCGTTCCGGCTCGACCAGGAACGCATCGCGCACCTGACGCGGCAGCGCGAGCAGGAATGGGCGCAGATGAAGCAATACCAGGCCGGCGCGCTCTGCCTGATGCAGTTCCTGGCCGACGCACTCGACGACGCCGGCACGCAGCCCTGCGGCCGCTGTGCGGTGTGCCTCGGCCGGCCGCTGCTGCCGGTGGAGATCGATCGCGCGCGGCTGATCGACGCGCAGCGTTTCACCCGGCACAGCGAGATGCCGCTGGAGCTGAAGAAGCAGTGGGACATCGAGGCGCTGCCGCAGTACGTAGCCGAGCATGGCTGGAGCAAGCAGAACATCGCGCAGCGGCTGCGCGGCGAAACAGGGCGGGTGCTGTCGCGCTGGGGCGAGCCGGTGTGGGGTCAGCTGGTGGCGCGCGGCCGGGCGCAGGGGCGCTTCGATGACGAGCTGGTCGATGCGGCGGCCGACCTGGTCCGCCACCGGTGGCCGGACGCGGCGCAGGTGGGCTGGGTGACCTGCATTCCGTCGATGCGGCAGCCGGTGCTGGTGCCGGACTTCGCCAAGCGCCTGGCCGACGCGCTGGGCGTGCCGTTCCGGCCGGCCCTCGTGAAGACCCGCGAGACGCCGCCGCAGCGCGAGATGGACAACCGCTTCCACCAGTGCCTGAACCTGGACGGCGCGTATGCCGTCGACGACCAGCACGGCATCGCCGGGCCGGTGCTGCTGGTCGACGATCTGGTCGATTCGGCCTGGACGCTGACGCTCGCGACCGCGCTGCTGCGGCAGGCCGGCGCGGGCGCCGTGCACCCGTTCGCACTGGCCGCCGTGTCGGCGAAATGAGCTTCCTCGCGAAGAGACGACATGAGCGCTGAAGGCCTGAGCGGCGACACCGAAGCGATCCTGCTGCTGTGCGGCCGCTTCGGCGGCGAACGGCAGGCGCCGTTCGAGCCGCTGTCGACGCCCGAATACGCCGCGCTGGCCCGCGCGCTGAACCAGCGCGGCTTGCGGCCGGCCGACCTGCTGGCGGCCGACGGGCCGGCCGCGCCGGGCCTGCTGCAGGAGGCCGGGGTCGCGGTCGAACGCATCGTGTTCCTGCTGGGACGCGGCACCGCGATGGCGCTGTCGCTGGAGCGCTGGAGCCGTGCGGGCCTGTGGGTGCTGTCGCGCGCCGATGCGGCGTACCCGGCGGCCTTGAAGCGCCGCTTGAAGCACGACGCACCGCCGTTGCTGTACGGCGCCGGTCGGCAGGCGCTGCTCGATGTCGGCGGCCGGGCCGTCAGCGTGCTGGCCGGCGATCTGCTGAAGGCCAGTGTCGGCAGGCTGAACCGCAGCGGCCTGCAGCAAGGCCGCCTGGCACTCGTGTCGCCGTTCGCACCGGAACTTGGCGTCCACGCCGGCAACGCCAGCGTGTGCGATCGCTGCATCGACGCCCTGGTCGATCCATCCTGACCGCCGGGCCGCGCCTAGCCGGTCACCCGCGCCATCCGCATCGTCCAGTTCGGCACCCACGCCTCGCCGTCGGACGAGAAGGCCTGGTCCCACTGCGCTGCATCCGGTCCGAGGCGCTGCCAGACGAAACGCACGAACACCTTGCGGCCGTTGTCCTCGTCCTCGCCGTAGAACTCGCCGCGGTCGCCGCTGAAGCCGCCGTGCACCGGCGGGTACAGCAGGCCGGTGCGGCTGCTGACCCAGTAGATCGACCACTGGCGCTTCGCGATGTCGAACGTCCGCAGCGTCAGCCCGGACCAGCCCTGCGTCGTGAAGTCGATCTGGTCGACGTTCGCGATGCCGCCCAGGCGCGGCTCGCAGGCCATCGTCGCGGGGAATTCCTTCCAGTCGTCGCTGCCCGGCTCGCGTGTCGCGAGGCTGCGGTTGCTGACCTGCCAGCGGCCATGCAGGAAGTCGAAGTCGTCCGGCTGGCCGGTGCGGTCGAGTGTGTAGCTCATCGGGGTCTCCAACGGGTTGTATGCGGTCGCGCTTCAGCGCCAGGCCGAGCCGGCGGTGGGCTGCAGGCGGAACATCTGCGGCGCCGCGCTCAGCTGCGACAGCCAGCGCGGCCACACCGCATCGCGCCAGATGGCCGATGCGAACAGGCGGTCGGCGCAGTCGAGCTGGTGGGCGGCGCTGTCGAAGCGGCAGATCCAGACCAGCGCCTCGGTGTCGGTGCGCACCGGCAGCGCCGGGAAATCGTTCGGCGCGTGCTCGGTCATCAGCACAGCCTGCACCTCCATGCCGGCCGCCTGCAGGCAGGGCCGCACCTCGTGCTCGAAGCGGTGCACCAGCAGCGGCGTGGCCGGCGCGTCGAGCTGGCACACCACCGCGAGCAGCATGCCGGGCCGCGCCGCATGGGTCGCCGCGGTCTGCACGTTGCGCAGCAGCAGCACGTTCGACGAATCCTGCATCGTCGCGTTGGCGGCGTCGCGGTGGCGGCGCCACACCGGGCCGCCATAGAACGCGGCCAGCGCCTCGCGCCGCTCGGCCATGTTCGAGAAGCCGCGCAGCCAGACGAAATCGTCCGGTGCGTCGAGGTCGCGGAACTGGCCCAGCACGCGCATGCCGCAGTCTTCCTGCGTGTGCACGAACTCGCGGTCGAACAGCTCGATCAGCGTCTCGCGCCGGCCGGGGTGCAGCGCATAGCGCCGCAACTCGACGATGGCACAAGGGGACGGAATGGTGTCAGCAGCCACGGCACGGGCCGGGCGTTCCAGCGTCATCACGGTCATCGGGGCATCTCCTCGTCTCTTGGGAGAGGGATGCTGCGCCCGGGATCCTGACACCCTTTGTCAGCAGAGTTCAGCAGCCGGTCTGCCAGTCAGCCGACCACCGTGCCGTCGCGGCCGCGCAGCTTCGCGCGGTACATCGCCTTGTCGGCGCGTTCGATCGCGGCCTGCAGCGCCTCGCCGTCGCCGCAGGTGCTCAGGCCGGCCGAGAAGGTCAGCCGCAACCCCGGCACCACCTCGTCGAACGGCGCCGCGGCGAGGCCGGCGCGCAGCCGGTCGACGCATTGCAGCGCCTGCGCCTGCGGCGTCGACGGCAGCATCAGCAGGAATTCTTCGCCGCCCCAGCGGCCGAGCACGTCGGTGTCGCGCAGCGCGGCCTGCGCCGCGTCGGCGAAGATCTTCAGCACCCGGTCGCCGGCCGCATGGCCGTGCTCGTCGTTGATCGGCTTGAAGTGGTCGAGGTCCATCAGCACCAGGCTCAGCGGCTGACCATGGTGCTTCTGGCGCCCCCGCTCGGCATCGAGCAGCTCGGTCAGGTGGCGGCGGTTCACCAGGCCGGTCAGGTCGTCGCGGGTGGCCAGGTGGTGGATCTTCGCAAGTGCCGCCTGCAGCTCGGCCTGGCGCTGCCGCAGCTTCGCGCGCAGCCGGCCCATGCTGACCGCCAGCGCCGACATCGCCGTCATCAGGATCACGCAGAACAGGAACTGGATCGCTTCGACGTGCGGCGGGAACTGCGCCGGGTCGGTGCGCGATTTCCACAGCATGACGCCGCCCAGCAGCGCCAGCGCCTGCGCACCCAGCAACCGGGCTTCGCGCGGCGACATCACGAACATGCCCCACACCAGGTTCAGCAGCATGATCGCCATCACCGCGCCGCGCAGCTGCGGGTTGATCGCATAGCCCCAGGCGGTGATCGCGATGCCGAACACCGATTGCGGCATCGTCAGCGACGGGTCGCTCGACAGCCGCTCGCTGAGGCCGCTGCGCACCAGGCCATAGAAGACCGAGATGCCGGCCAGGCTGGTCGCGCACAGCCACGCGGCCGGCGCGGCCTGCATCATGCCCAGGTGCACCTCGAGCCAGCACACCGCCGAGAACAGCAGGTAGACCGCCAGCGCCAGCAGCGTCAGCCGGGCGTGGCCGCGCCGGCGCCCGGACGGACCCCACAGCAGGTCGCCGACGGGGGCGGGCATCGCGCTCACGGGAGGGCAGGACAGGGCATCCGCGGGATTGTAGGAATGCGGCACCGGCCGTCACCCCGGATCCACCCCCGGAGGCCGGGGGGCGCGAATCGGGGGTGGTCCGGCCGATGCGACACACGGCGCAACACACGGCCGGGCATGCGCGCCCGCACCGGGCCGCGGGCCGACACCCGCAGCGACGACAATCGCCCGGCGCCCGCACCACCCCGTCCTTCCACGCACCGATGACCGACAAACGCTTCTTTCCGCGCCAGGTGGTCGAGTCCGGCGGCAACCGCTGGGATTGGGCGCTGCTGCCGCTGGTGCTCGCGCTGCTGGTGCTGCTGGCCTGGGGCGGCACGCAGATGGCGCGGCCCTACCAGCTGGGCGAGGTGCTGCCGCTGACGCTCGACCCGACGGCGCTGCCGTACTACCTGCTGCGCACCACGCTGCGCATGTTCCTCGCGCTCGGCGCCTCGCTGCTGTTTGCCTGCGCGTTCGCGGCGCTGGCGGCCAAGTACCGCGCTGCCGAGCGGGTGCTGGTGCCGCTGCTCGACATCCTGCAGTCGATCCCGATCCTCGGCTTCCTGTCGATCACCGTCACCGGCTTCATCGCGCTGTTCCCGGGCAACCTGTTCGGCGTCGAGTGCGCGGCGATCTTCGCGATCTTCACGTCGCAGGCCTGGAACATGGCCTTCAGCCTCTACCAGTCGCTGCGCACGGTGCCGCCGGAGCTGCAGGAGGCCTCCCGCGTGTTCCAACTTTCAGGCTGGCAGCGCTTCTGGCGGCTCGAGCTGCCGTTCGCGATGCCGTCGCTGCTGTGGAACATGATGATGTCGATGTCGGGCGGCTGGTTCTTCGTCGTCGCGTCGGAGGCCATCGCGGTGTCGCAGCAGAGCATCAAGCTGCCCGGCATCGGCTCGTACATCGCGCTGGCCATCGAGCTGCGCGACCTGCACGCGATCGGCTGGGCCATCGGCGCGATGCTGGTCGGCATCGTGCTGTACGACCAGCTGTTCTTCCGACCGCTGCTGGCGTGGGCCGACAAGTTCCGCTTCGAAGAGGGCAGCAGCGATGCCGCGCCGTCGTCATGGCTGCTGACCTGGCTGCGCCGCACCGAACGGCTGCAGCCATTCGCGCTGCGCATCGTGGCGCTGTTCGGCCGCTCGCTGACGCTGTTCCGCCGCCGCCACGACGGCACGTCGATCCGTGCCCGCGCGCGCCCGGCCGGTGCGGCGCTGCAGCGTGCGTGGGACGCGTTGCTGGCCGCGGCGGTGCTGATCGCGCTGTGGCACCTGCTGCGCTTCATCCACGCCGAGGTCGGCTGGGCCGAGGCCGGGCACGTGCTGGTGCTGGGCTCGATCACGCTGCTGCGCGTGCTGGTGCTGACGGCGCTGGCCGCGCTGGTGTGGGTGCCGGTGGGCATCTGGATCGGCCTGAACCCGCGCTGGTCGGGGCGGCTGCAGGGGGTGGCGCAGTTCCTCGCGGCGTTCCCGGCCAACCTGATGTTCCCGGTGGCGGTGCTGTTCATCGTGCGCTGGAAGCTGAACCCCGACGTGTGGCTGTCGCCGCTGATGGTGCTGGGCACGCAGTGGTACCTGCTGTTCAACGTGATCGCCGGCGCGAGCGGCATCCCGACCGAACTGCGCTATGCGGCGCAGAACCTGGGCCTGTCGGGCTGGCTGCGCTGGCGCCGTTACCTGCTGCCGGCGGTGTTCCCGAGCTTCGTCACCGGCGCCATCACCGCCAGCGGCGGCTCGTGGAACGCCAGCATCGTCGCCGAGTACGTGACCTGGGGCGACACCACGCTGCAGGCCAAGGGGCTGGGCAGCTACATCGCGCACATGACGGCGGTCGGCGACTTTCCGCGTATCGCGCTCGGCATCGGCGTGATGTGCCTGTTCGTGATGGGCATGAACCACCTGGTCTGGCGCCGGCTCTACCGGCTGGCCGAAGACCGCATGCATTTCTAGGAACCGGGAACCGGCATGAAGACCTTGATCGAACTGAAGGGTGTCGGCAAGTCGTTCCGCTCGGCCGACGGCAGCGCGCGCGCGGTGCTCGAAGGCGTGGACTTCCGGCTGGCCGAGGGCGAGATCGTCTCGCTGCTCGGGCAGTCGGGCTCGGGCAAGTCGACGCTGCTGCGCATCCTGGCCGGGCTGATCCCGGCCGATGCCGGCGACGTCGCTTACCGCGGGCAGCCGCTGCACGGTCCGGCGCGCGGCATCGCGATGGTGTTCCAGTCGTTCGCGCTGTTCCCGTGGCTCACGGTGCAGCAGAACGTCGAGCTCGGTCTGGAGGCGCGCGGCATGGCGCCCGACGAGCGGGCGGCGCGGGCCCTGGCGGCGATCCAGCTGATCGGGCTGGCGGGCTTCGAGGGCGCGCTGCCGCGCGAGCTGTCGGGCGGCATGCGCCAGCGCGTGGGCATCGCGCGGGCGCTGGTGGTGGAGCCAGAGATCCTGCTGATGGACGAGGCCTTCTCGGCGCTCGATGTGCTGACCGGCGAGCGGCTGCGCGAGGAGATCCTCGCGCTGTGGACCTCGCGCCGCATGCCGACCAAGGCGATGCTGGTGGTCTCGCACAACATCCAGGAAGCGGTGCTGATGGCCGACCGCGTGCTGATCTTCGCGAGCGACCCGGGGCGGGTGCGCTGCCAGCTGTCGGTGCAGCTGCCGCGTCCGCGCGACCCGGACAGTGCCGAGGTGCGGCAGCTGGTCGACGAGGTGTATGCGCTGATGACGGCCGGCACCGGCCGCCGCCCGGCCGGCGAGCCGACCGCGCTGCCGCTGGCGCACCGCCTGCCGCAGGCCGACGTGAGCCGCATGGACGGGCTGCTGGAGCTGCTGGCCGACGACCTGTTCGCCGGCCACGCCGACCTGCCGAAGCTGGCCGAGGAGACCGAGCTGGCCGACCACGAGCTGCTGCCGCTGACGCAGGGGCTGTCGCTGCTCGGGCTGGCGCAGCTGGCCGACGGCGACCTGCACCTGACGCCGCTCGGGCGGCGCTATGTGGACGGCGACCACACGCTGCGACAGCAGCTGTTCGGCCAGCAGCTGCTGGCCAGCGTGCCGCTGGCCGCGCACATCCGGCACAGCCTGGAGCAGGAGGACTCGGGCGAGCTGCCGCAGGAGCCGTTCCTGCGCCTGCTCAGCGACAGCCTCGATGCCGCCGAAGCCGAGCGCGTGCTGCGCACCGCGATCGAATGGGGGCGGCACGGCGAGGTGTTCGAGTACGACTATCGAACCGGGGTGATACGACTGCCGGAGGGGCGGCAGGAGACGGCGGAGGGGTGATGGCCGCGTGGATGCGCCGGGAGGCGTGTCTCGGGCTCGGGGAGATCACTTGAACGCGATCTGTCGATGGGAGTGATGGAGCGTTGCGGGTGGCCGGGTACGCCTGCAGAGTAGCGCCACTCCACAAGTCGCATCGCCCAGGCATCGGGCGGCCACCAGCGCCGCCCCTTCACGGAACTCTTCTCCATCGTGGAACTGAGTTCGCTTGAAATTCAAACATGCCCCAGCGGCCTCGGGTGACGGCGATGAAATCCCACAAACAGATGGTTCTTGCCGTCGGGTTGGCTGCAGTGGCCGTGGTCATTGGGGTTCAACTCATGTCCGACACTCGATCGACCTCGCACATCGAGGCGACGCTGACACCGTCGATGCGCATGAACGAACCGCCTGCGAGCACCCCTGCTGGCGTCGATCGTTCAATTCTTGCTGCCCCGGCGGCGCTGTCGTCGCCTGCGGCGTCTGCCGTTCCCGCCGACAACGATTGGCAGCGAACGTTCGCCACGGCAAGAGACTGGCGAGCTTTCGCACTGGCGGCAAAAAATCATCCCGAGTCGGGAGGACGGTTCTATGCGATTCATGCCGCCAATCTGTGCGCGCGAGACAACCTGAGCATTCAACAAATTGCTCAAGCAGGCCAGGCCAAACAGTTGACCGCCACCGGCACGGTTTCCAACGAGCGCTTGGCATTGACGGATTCTTGGGTGACACGTTGCGGTGCATTCGTTCCGGCGGAAGCCGGGGAACTGGTCGATTCACTGAGGGCGCTGGCCAAGGATGGGGCAGATCCGCTGTTGGTCGCGAGGCAGACGCTGCTGGACGCGAAGAAAAGGTCCGACGCGACCGAGGTGCGGGAATCGGTGCGGCGGATGTTGGCCACCGGCGATTCGCTGTTGTTGTCGGCGGATGACCTGCTGATGCTGGCCATGTCGTTCCAGCCGAAGAACCCGAACGAGAGGTCGTACTGGTTCGACGGGAAGAGCTATGACGTTTTCGATGCGTCGGGCGATGCACTGATGCTCAAGATGCGAACGCAGTACCTCCAATCCCCGGGCGCCTCTCCCGACAGATTCCTGCAAGTTCTCGCGCTGGCAGACAAGGTCAGAGGCGCAATCCAGGCACGGAATGTCGATGCGTTCGTCCGGCCGGGTTGAGAGCTCGGTCGCCTGCACGCCGGTCCTTTTGATGGCCGCTCTCGCGGCCCCGGCCCACGCCCAGACGCTGCGCTTCGATCAACCGTTCTCGCAGCAGGTCGCCCACCAAGGCTTCGGTCCGGTCGTCGACGTGCATGTTCGCGGCCGGACCGAAAGCTTCGTTCTCGACACCGGTTCATCGCCGAGCCTCGTCGTCTCGGAAGCCGCACCGCGCTTGCGTGCTCGCGCGGGCGGTCCGACCTGCCGGCGTCCCTTGCAGATCCAGCTTGGCAAGGACGTGACCGTGCCTGTTCCGTGCGAGGTCATCCCGACCATTCCCGAGTTCGCTGCGGCAAAGCTCGCGGGCATGCTGAGTCCGCAGCAACTGGCGCCGAACGATCTCGTGGTGATTGACTTTCCCTCGATGCGGCTGTTCGCGTTGCGTGCAAGTGGCGAGCCGTTCGACGACTTCCGCAAGCTCTATCCCGGGCGGTCCGGCTTGCGCCTGCAGCGCGTCGGCGAATCGATCGGTGCGATGCTGGTCCGTGGCGCCGGGGGCGATCGCGCCGGAGTGCTTGTCGACATCGACACCGGTCGGCCCTACACGCAGTTCGCCAGGCGTTATCTGGAAGGCGCATCGATGGCCGGCTCGTCCGCAACGCTGTCGGCGACGGGAGCTCGATCCGTCCGCCAGCAGTCGTTGCAGGCGCAGCCGCTTCGCATCGGGTCCGCCGTGATCGCATCCGTCCGCATCCGGAGCCGCGAAGAGGCAGGTGTCGCGGCCGGCATCGTCTACGAAGGCTCCCTCGGTCGGGATGTGCAGCAGAACTGCGCCATCGGCATTCCACCTCGCCAGCAACGGCAGGTGTACCTCGCCTGTCGCTGAACTGCAGCGAAGGCCGGAGCTTCAGGCCGTCTCGACATCCAGCTCCTCATCCACCTCCCCACGCGTAGACAGCGCCAGCAACCCATGCCGCTTCAGCAGCGTGCGCAGCGTGTTTCGCGTGACGCCGAGCAGTCGCGCGCTCTGCACCTGGTTGTCGTGGCAGCGTGCGAATCCGCGCCGCACCACCAGCGCCTCGATGGCCGACAGCAGCTGCGGGTGCCGGCTGTCCATCAGCACATCGACGGCGCGCTCCAGCGCGACCAGCGGATCTGGCGTGGGCGACTGCCCCGCGGGCTGCGGCGCGGTCGGTGCGGCGGGCGAAGCGACCGCACCCAGGAAACCGAGCGGCGAGAAGCGGCAGTCGCCCGCGCGCACGATGCCGTCGCGGCAGACGATCAGCGCGTAGTGGATGACGTTCTCCAGCTCGCGGATGTTGCCCGGCCAGGCGTAGGCCAGCAGCGCACTGCGCGCCTCGGGCGACAGCTGGGTGCCGTGCAGCGACAGCTTGCCGCCGAACACCCCGATGAAGTGGCGCGCGAGCGGCAGGATGTCGCCCGGGCGGTCGCGCAGCGGCGGCAGCTCGATCGTCGCGACGCTCAGGCGAAAGTACAGGTCGGCGCGAAAGTGCTGCGCCTCGACCGCGCGGTGCAGCTCGACATTGGTCGCCGCCACCAGCCGCACGTCGAGCGGGATCGCGCGCCGCGAGCCGAGCCGCACCACCTGGCGCTCCTGCAGCACGCGCAGCAGCTTCACCTGCAGCGCGAGCGGCAGGTCGCCGATCTCGTCGAGGAACAGCGTGCCGCCGTTGGCCGCCTCGAACCAGCCGGCGCGCGCCTGGTGGGCGCCGGTGAACGCGCCGGACTCGTGGCCGAACAGCTCGGCATCGATCAGCGATTCGCTGAAGGCGCCGCAGTTCACCGCGATGAACGGGCCGGTGCGCCCGCTGCGCTGATGGAGGTGGCGGGCAATCAGCTCCTTGCCGGTGCCGGTCTCGCCGACCACCAGCACGGTGGCATCGCTGCCGGCCACGCGCTCGACCTGCTCCAGCACGGCGAGCGAGCGGGGGTCGTGGAACAACAAGGCCTTGGCCCGGATCGAGAGGGCCAGGCCGGCGGACTCGGGCAGGGTGATCAGGTGATCAGCGGACATGCGGTGGTGGAAGACGGGCACGGTGGCGGGATCTGCACAGTAGGTGCCCTGTTCCGTGTTGCCAACGCAGCATTTCGCGGATGGATATGCGCTGCCCGGCCGTGTGCTTGTGGTTCCGTCAGCTCACGACCGCGGCCACAGCACCCACAGCCGCAGCGGCTGCTTCATGCGCCCCGCCTGCTGCTCGGCCGTTTCGCCCCAGCCCCAGAAGTAGTCGGCCCGCACCGCGCCGGTGATCGCGGTGCCGGTGTCCTGCGCCATCACCGCGCGGCGCAGCGGCGTGGCGCTCAGCGGCTCGGTCGCATCGACCCACACCGGCGTGCCGTACGGAATGCTCTGCGTGTCGACCGCGATGGACCGGCCCGGCGTCAGCGGCACGCCCTGGCCGCCCTTGGGCCCAAGCTGCGGGTCGGGCAGCGGCTCTTCGCGGAAGAAGATCACCCGCGGGTTGGCCCACAGCATCTCGTTCAGGCGCTTCGGATTCTTGCGCGCCCAGGCCTTGATCGACGGCCACGAGGCCTGCTCCAGCGTCATCTCGCCCTGGTCGATCAGCCAGCGGCCGACCGACTTGTATGGCTGGTCGTTGTGCGCTGCGAACGCGACGCGCAGCAGCTTGCGCGTGCCGTCGGCCTCGGTGAGCTGCAGCCGGCCCGAGCCCTGGATCTGCAGCACCAGCGCATCGAGCGGGTCGGCGATGTAGGCGATCTCGCGGCCGCGCAGCGCGGCCTGCGCGGCACGCACGGTGTCGAGCTGCTGGCGCGTCCAGTAGGGCTTGCGCGTGGCCAGGTCGGCCGGCGGTGCGTACAGCGGGATGCGGAACGCGCCGCGCGGCACGCGGCTCGCTTCGACCAGCGGCTCGTAGTAGCCGGTCATCAGGCCGTCGGTCGCGCCGTCGAGCGTCTCGACGCGCCACGGCTGCACGCGGTTCTGCAGGAACACCCGCACGCTGCCGTCGGTGATGGTCGTCAGCTTCTGCGCGTCGGCGCACAACTTCGTCCAGTCGGGGCCGGGCTTCTCGCAGCTGCGCAGCAGCGCGGGCCACAGCTCGGCGGTGCTGTCGAACTCCCAGCCGGGCAGGTCGGTCCACGCGGCGCCGACCCAGCGGCTGCGCGCGCGCGTCAGCACCGGCTTGTCGCCGGGCGATGAAGCAGAGGAAGGGACCGGTGTGGCGGCCGGCGCATTCGCGGCCGGCTCGGGCGGCACCGGTGCCACGGGGGGGTATTGCAGGCTCGCGCAGCCGACCAGCGCGCCTAGAATCGCCGCCGCCATCCACCAGCGGCCGCGGCCAGGGAACATCGTCATGGGTCTGATTCTCGTCGAAGCGCTGGGCGCGCTCGCGGTGCTGCTGCTGATCGTGTGGTGGACGATGTTCGCGGGGCGCAAGAAGGGCGAGCGGCGCCACGACGACGAATGACGGGGACGCGAGGATCACGGGTTCACACCGTGCGCGATCTCCCGCAGCAAGAGGACGCGATCCAGCCGGCGTGGTGCCGGTGGACGCGGCAGGAACGAACGGAGGAGGAAGCATGCAAGTCATTCGTGCTCGCCGCGCCATTGCGGGCGGCTTCATGGCGTGGGCCCTGGCCGCCTGCGGCGGCAGCGGAGGGGCGGGCGGGGGCGGCGATGCGGGTACGGCGACACCGCCGAACCCGCCGACCGAGGTCACGGCCGGCATCAGCCTGCTGGCCGGCGGGCTGGGCGGCCGCGGTGCCGTCGACGGAGCGACCCGCGATGCGCGGCTTTGCTTTCCCGGCGCGATGGCCCAGGGCGCCGATGGCACGGTCTACTTCGTGGACTGCGGCGCAATACGCGCCTGGTCGCCGAACGGGGTGGTGAGCACGGTCGCCGGGTCGCGCGTCTCCGAGATCGGCGAGCGCGATGGTCCTGCCGCCAGCGCGCGCTTCAATGCGGTGATGGGACTGGCGGTCGATGCCTCCGGCACCATCTATGGGGCCGATCCGGACAGCAAGACCCTGCGCCGCATCGCGGCCGACGGGACCGTGAGCACCGTGGCCGGTTCGCCCGGGGACGCGCGGGCCGTCGACGGCAAGGCGGCCGAGGCCCGCTTCCTCGAACCCTACTCGCTGGTGTTCGACACCGCCGGCAACCTGCTCATCGGCGATCGCCATGCGATCCGCCAGCTGTCCCCGCAAGGGATCGTCAGCACCATCGCGGGCCTTCCCGGCGAGATGGGCGCGACCGACGGCCCGGCGCCTGACGCGCGCTTCAACGGTGCGCCGCGCGCGCTGACGACGGATGCCGCCGGTGCGCTCTACATCAGCGACTGGTTCTCGATCCGCAAGCTGTCGGGCGGGGTGGTGTCGACGGTCGGGCACGGACCGCTGCCCTCGGATTCCCCGAACTCGTCGAATGGCGACCTGGGCGGCCTCGCCTTCGATGCCGCAGGCTCGCTGCTCGTCAGCCAGGGAGGCTTCAGCATCATCGACCGGGTGGCCGCGGATGGCAGCATCGGCTGGTTGAGCGGCGGCCTGGGCATCTGGGACTGGGCCGACGGCCCGGCCGATCAGGCGCGCTTCGCCTACCCGCGGGCGCTGCTGACGCTGCGCAACGGCGACACGCTGGTGGCCGATTCCGACAACGCGGTGCTGCGTCGCGTGGCGGTCGACGGCAGTGCGAGTACCGTGCTCGGCTCGCCGCCGAGGCGAGGGCATGCCGACGGCACCGGCGCGGCGGCGCGCCTGCGTCTGCCGCGCGGCGTGGTCTCCGACCGCGATGGCAACCTCTTCGTCGCGGACTATGGCAACCACTGCATCCGCAAGATCACGCCCGCCGGCGTGGTGACGACGTTCGCCGGCAAGCCGAACGACTCGCGCACGATCAACGGACAGGGCAGCGACGCGAGTTTCGCGATGCCGGTGTCGCTCGCCATCGATGCAGCCGGCAATCTCTACGTCGCCGACGAGCAGGATGCGGTGATCCGCAAGGTCACGCCGGCTGGTGCGGTGTCGACGCTGGCCGGGGCGCCCGGCCAGCGCGGCAGCGTCGACGGGCCCGGCGGCACGGCGCGCTTTTACGTGCCGCGCAGCGTGGCGGTCGACGCAGCCGGCTTCGTCTACGTGGCCGATGCGGGCAGCCACGCGATCCGGCGCATCTCGCCGGCGGGCGCGACGACCACCCTGGCCGGGCTGGCCGACCACCCGGGGCGCGACGACGGCACGGGCGATGCGGCGCGCTTTTACTTCCCGGTCGCGCTGGCCGTGGATGGTCCGGGCAATGTGTTCGTTGCCGAGCAAGGCAATCACACGGTCCGCAGGATCACGCCGGCCGGTGTCGTGACAACGGTGGCCGGCAAGGCCGGCGAGGCGGGGCGGGTGGATGGCGCCGCAGCCGCGTCGCGCCTCTTCCGGCCGAACGCGCTGGCCTTCGATGCTGACGGCAACTTGTTCATCTCGGACGAGGCCAACAGCGTGCTGCGCCGGCTGGCGCCGGACGGCGTCGTCAGCACGGTAGCGGGTCGTGTCGCCTCGCGCGCCGTCGTGACGGGCGCCGATGGACGCTTGAACGAGCCGCAGGGCCTGGCCGTGCTGCCCGGCCTGCCGCGGCGACTGGTGGTGACCGACGAGAACGCCATCCTCGTCGTGACGCCGCACTGAGCCGCTTCACCCCTTCGGCGGCACGATGAACGATCCCGGCCGCTGCCACAGCCGCCGCCGGATCGCGCTGTAGATGCGGCTGCGGTCGGTGAGGCGGATGCCGCGCGAGCGCAGCGCCACCTTGAACGCCAGGAAGAAACTGGCCGCGAGGTTCAGCCCGCCGGTCACCGCGATGCCGGCCAGGCACCACCAGAACGGTGCCTGGTGCAGGATGTCCGGGCCGAGCGCACCGACCGCCGCCGCCAGCTGCCCGGTCGACAGCGTCACGTGCCGCACCTCGATCGGCAGCGCGAAGAAGCTGGCGACCGCCGGCACCAGGCCGAGCATCAGCCCGAGCGAGATGTTGGCCGTCAGCCCCGAGATGTTGTTGCGCCAGTAGAGCGACCAGCGCTGCGCACGCGCCGCACCGAGCCGCGCGACGATGCGCGGGTTCCATGCGATCGCACTGTCGAGCCGGTGCCAGACGAACCAGTTCTCGACCCAGCCGGCGATGATGGAACTCGCGAACAGCAGCACGCCGGTGAAGGCCGCGTAGAACGGCGTCGGCCCGAGCAGCGACAGCGTGTCCAGCACGTGCTGCGCGTCCTTCGCGCCGATCAGCGGCGCGCCGAACGCGGCCGTCCACGCGAACTGCGCGGTCAGCACCAGCGGCGTCACCAGCGCCAGGTTGCCCAGGATGCCGGCCGCCTGCGAACGGATCAGGTGCGCGACCTCGTCGACGAAGCCCTCGACCGCGGCATCGTTCGACACGTCGCCGAGCTTGGCCGCCATCGCCGGTGCGGTCATCGCCGGCTGCTTGGTCGCCACCGTCCAGTGCATCAGGTGGATCAGCACGAAGCTGCCGGCGTAGTTGACGCCCGCGAAGAAGCCGGCCCAGAAGGTCGACAGCCCGAGCGCCAGCACGAAGAACTTCATGAAGGTGGTGCCGGCCAGCACCGCGCCGCCGCCGGCCGCGGCGCGCAGCATCTGGCGGTACTCGCTGCGGTCGCGGGTGATGTAGTGTTCGCCGGTCTCGGCGCTGCGCTCGGCCACCTTGCGCGCGAGCAGCGAGTAGTGCCGCGCGAACAGCGCGCGGATGCTGCGCCGCTCGTCGGCGGTGCGCACCAGCGCGGCGATCAGCCGGGTGATGTCGCGCCCGGGCTCGGGGCTCAGCACGCAGATCAGCAGGTCTTCGATGCGCTGCGTGCGTTCGCGCAGCTGCTCGACGGCGAACACCACGTCGACCGAGACGCCGTGCGCCTCCAGGTGCAGGTGAACGCTGTCGGCGCAGCGCCGGCAGGTGTCGAGCAGCGCGCGCAGGTACTGCGCCTCGCGCAGCAGCGCCGGCAGGTCGCCGCCCTCGGCGTGCGTGCGGATCCGCTCGGCCACCAGCGCCAGCTGGCGGAACGGCTGCGACACCAGCAGCTCGGGGCTCATGCGCTGGCGCACCGTGGGCGAGAAGCCGGTCGCGCGGATCGCGCTCGCGAGGAAGGTGATCGCGTCGAGGAACGGCGCGCGCCAGTTCGGCCCGCCGGCACTCGTGGCGGCGGCCGGCGCGAGCAGCGCGGTCAGGCGCTCGAGCGTCGGGTCGTCGAGCGCGTCCATCCACAGCGCGTCGCTCGACTGCGGGAACAGCAGGCCGAACAACTCGGCCAGGTCGGTGGTGGCCGGCGTGCCGGGCAGCAGCCGCAGGCGCAGGCGCTGGCCGAGTTCGCCGGACAGGTCGCGGCGCGGCGAGAAGCCGAAGTCGGCCAGCAGCGCTGCCACGTCGACTTCGCGCCAGAAGCGCGCCAGCAGCGCCGCCACCTCGGCCTGGTGTTCGGGGTGGCGCTCCAGCACGTTCAGCAGGTGGCGCAGGCGCAGCAGCGGCATCGGCGTGGCGGTCGGCCCGCTGGAGAGCGCGCCGTCGGCCGGCAGCGTCGCATGGCGCAGCCATTCGAGCAGGCGGATCAACCACAGGTGGCGTTCGGGCAGGCCGGCCGACGCATCGGCCGCGTTCAGCAGCGCGCTCAAGTCCCACGGGCCCGGCCGGGCCTTGCCTTGCGTCTTGATCGACGCCTTCTTCCGCCCGAACATCGTGCGGCCGTCAGTGCAGTGTCGACGCGAGCGACAGGCCGAACTCCGGCACCGGCGCGTCGAACGGCGTCGCGTCTTCGGTCATGCAGAAGAAGGTGCCGCGCATGCTGCCCTGCGGCGTGGCCAGCCGCGTCCAGCTGGTGTACTCGTGGCTGTCGCCCGGCTGCAGCAGCGGTTGCTGGCCGACGACGCCCAGGCCGCGCACCTGTTCGACGCGCCCCTGGCCGTCGGTGATGACCCAGTGCCGTGCGATCAGTTGCGCCGCGACGTCGCCGCTGTTGCGGACCGTGATCGTGTAGGCGAAGGCGTAGTGGCCGGTGGCGGGGTTCGATTGCTCGGGCAGGTGACGCACGGCGACCGAGCAGGTGAATTCAGGATGGGCCATGAAGGATTATGGCTCCCCAGTCGCTGTGCTCCTGCCTTGCAGGCCGCGCTCGGCCAGAGGCCCAGCCCCTCGCCAGGGGGCGCGTCCCGGCGGCCCGGCAAAGCCGGTTCCGCGGGAGTTGCTTGCTCGGTCGCTCGCTGCGCTGTGCTCAGGGAGGCGCGGCTGGAGCCGTCTAAAATCCTGCCCTTTCGCCGGCCGTCCGCCATGACCACCTACCGCATCGCCCCCAGCATCCTGTCGGCCGACCTGGCCCGCCTCGGCGACGAGGTGCGCAACGTCATCGCCGCCGGCGCCGACTGGATCCACTTCGACGTGATGGACAACCATTACGTGCCCAACCTGACCTTCGGTCCGATGATCTGCGAGGCCGTCCGCAAGCATGCGGTGCGGCCCGACGGCAGCCCGGTGCCGCTCGACGTGCACCTGATGGTGCAGCCGGTCGACCCGCTCGCGCTCGCGTTCTGCAAGGCCGGCGCGACCACCGTCACCTTCCACCCCGACGCCAGCACGCATGTCGACCGCACGATCCAGCTGATCCAGGCCGAGGGCTGCAAGGCCGGGCTGGTGTTCAACCCGGCGATGCCGCTGTCGGTGCTCGAGTACGTGATCGACAAGATCGACCAGGTGCTGATCATGAGCGTGAACCCCGGCTTCGGTGGCCAGAGCTTCATCCCGATGGCGCTGAAGAAGATCGAGCAGGCGCGCCGCCTGATCGACGCGAGCGGGCGTGACATCCGGCTGGAGGTCGACGGCGGCATCAAGATCGACAACATCCGCCGCGTCGCCGACGCCGGTGCCGACACCTTCGTCGCCGGCAGCGCGATCTTCGGCCACCCGGACTACCAGGCCGTCATCGATGCGATGCGCCGCGAACTGCGGGCCGCCTGAATCGGGCGTCGCGACCCAACACGGTGCTTTGTTCGGGGAAACAATCGAAAACCCCGTGAATTCTTCTGGCCTGACGGTGGTATTTTTCGCGCTGGATCGTGACGCCAGGCCAGCATCGAAGCCTGTTCGGAGCGCCATGCAAGCCAGCAACCTGAAAACGTAACCTGTTGTCAGGAAAGCAATTTTCCGGGTTTATCCTCGGGTTTGGCCCGCATTGACGGGTGGTATTACTGGTACTAAACTGGTACCTAACGGGTCGTTTTGTGCCATGTACTTGTGCAGGCACGCTGCTTGCCTAAGCCGCTCAGGCCCTTTATCTGCACAGGAGTTCGCGTCCGATGAATTTTTCGCAGCGACAACGCGATCCCCGGCGGCATGTCGTCGGGATCGGCTTTGTCATTTTGTTTCACGCGGCGATTGTTTATGCGCTGCTGACCGGGCTGGCC
>NZ_JAAZQK010000022.1 GCF_012275445.1 Rhizobacter sp. SG703
CGCCGCCGTCAGCGTCGTCTTCCCATGGTCCACGTGACCAATCGTGCCAACGTTCACGTGCGGCTTGGTCCGCTCGAATTTGCCTTTTGCCATTTCAGATTCTCCGTATCAAAGAGCACTTCCAGTGCTGGGTTTAAGGTCTCCGCCGCCCACTGGTTTCGCACGCCACTGGCATCGCGCGAAGCAGACGACGAAGACCGGCTTCGTCTAACTAACTGGCTGAATCACTTGCCGCGTGCGGTGATGATCGCGTCGGCCACGTTCTTCGGAGCTTCGCTGTAGTGCTTGAACTCCATCGTGTACGTGGCACGGCCTTGCGACATCGAGCGCAGCGTGGTCGAGTAGCCGAACATTTCCGACAGCGGAACCTCGGCCTTGATGACCTTGCCGCCGCCGGGCATGTCGTCCATGCCCTGCACCATGCCACGGCGGGATGACAGGTCACCCATCACGTTGCCGGCGTAGTCTTCCGGGGTCTCGACCTCGACCGCCATCATCGGCTCGAGGATCACCGGGCTGGCCTTGCGGCAGCCGTCCTTGAAGCCCAGCGACGCGGCCATCTTGAACGCGTTTTCGTTCGAGTCGACTTCGTGGTACGAACCGAAGGTCAGCGTGACCTTCACGTCGACCACCGGGAAGCCGGCCAGCACGCCGTTCGGCAGCGAGTCTTCGACGCCCTTCTTCACCGCGGGGATGAACTCGCGCGGCACGACGCCGCCCTTGATCGCGTCGACGAACTCGAAGCCCTTGCCCGGCTCCTGCGGCTCGACGGTCAGCACGACGTGGCCGTACTGGCCCTTGCCGCCCGACTGGCGCACGAACTTGCCTTCGACATCGGTCGCGGCCTTGCGGATGGTTTCACGGTAGGCCACCTGCGGCTTGCCGACGTTGGCTTCGACGCCGAACTCGCGCTTCATGCGGTCGACGATGATTTCCAGGTGCAGCTCGCCCATGCCGGAAATGATGGTCTGGCCCGATTCTTCGTCGGTGCGCAGGCGGAACGACGGATCTTCCGCGGCAAGGCGACCCAGCGCGATGCCCATCTTTTCCTGGTCGGCCTTGGTCTTCGGCTCGACGGCCTGCGAGATCACCGGCTCCGGGAAGATCATCTTCTCGAGGGTGATGACGTTGTCCGGATCGCACAGCGTCTCGCCGGTGGTCACGTCCTTCAGGCCCACGCAGGCGGCGATGTCGCCGGCCAGGATTTCCTTGATTTCTTCACGCTGGTTCGCGTGCATCTGCAGGATCCGGCCGATGCGCTCCTTCTTGCCGCGGATCGGATTGAAGACCGAGTCGCCGGACTTCAGCACGCCCGAGTAGACGCGCACGAAGGTCAGCTGGCCCACGTACGGGTCGGTCATCAGCTTGAAGGCCAGCGCCGCGAACTTCTCGCTGTCGTCGGCCTTGCGGGTGATGACTTTCTCGTCCTCGTCGGTGCCCGGCACCGGCGGGATGTCGATCGGCGACGGCATGAAGTCGATCACGGCGTCGAGCATGCGCTGCACGCCCTTGTTCTTGAATGCGGTGCCGCACAGCATCGGCTGGATCTCCGACGCGATCGTGCGGGTGCGGATGCCCTGCTTGATCTCGGCTTCGCTCAGGTCGCCCGACTCGAGGTACTTGTTCATCAGGTCTTCGCTGGATTCAGCGGCGGCCTCGATCATGTTCTCGCGCCACTTCTTGGCGTCGGCCTGCAGGTCGGCCGGGATGTCCTGGTAGTCGAACTTCATGCCCTGCGACGCTTCGTCCCAGATGATCGCCTTCATCTTGATCAGGTCGACCACGCCGCTGAAGCCGTCTTCGGCGCCGATCGGGATCACGATGGGCACCGGGTTCGCCTTCAGGCGCGCCTTCATCTGGTCGTAGACCTTGTAGAAGTTCGCGCCGGTGCGGTCCATCTTGTTGACGAACGCGAGGCGAGGCACCTTGTACTTGTTGGCCTGGCGCCAGACGGTTTCCGACTGCGGCTGCACGCCGCCGACGGCGCAATACACCATGCAGGCGCCGTCGAGCACGCGCATCGAGCGCTCGACTTCAATCGTGAAGTCGACGTGCCCGGGGGTGTCGATGATGTTGATGCGGTGCTCGGGGTGGTTGAGCTCCATGCCCTTCCAGAAACAGGTCGTCGCGGCCGACGTGATCGTGATGCCGCGCTCCTGCTCCTGCTCCATCCAGTCCATCGTGGCGGCGCCATCGTGCACTTCACCGATCTTGTGGTTCACACCCGTGTAGAACAGGATGCGTTCGGTGGTCGTGGTCTTGCCGGCGTCGATGTGGGCCGAGATGCCGATGTTGCGATAGCGCTCGATGGGGGTCTTGCGGGCCATGATGGCACTCCAAAAGCAGGGGCCGCTCGCGGGTTCGTGGAAACCCGAAGAGCGGCCGGGGGGATTGGGATCCGGGGACTTCGTTCTTAGAAGCGGAAGTGCGAGAACGCCTTGTTGGCGTCCGCCATGCGGTGCACTTCATCGCGCTTCTTCATCGCGCCGCCGCGGCCTTCGACGGCCTCCAGCAGTTCGTTCGCGAGGCGCTGGGCCATCGACTTCTCGCCGCGCTTGCGGGCCGATTCCTTCAACCAGCGCATGGCCAAGGCCACGCGGCGGACGGGGCGAACTTCCACGGGAACTTGGTAGTTCGCACCGCCGACGCGGCGTGACTTCACTTCGACCATCGGCTTGATGTTGTTCAGCGCGACCGTGAAGATCTCCAGCGGGTCCTTGCCCGACTTCTTTTCGACCTGCTCCAGCGCACCGTAGATGATGCGTTCGGCGACAGCCTTCTTGCCGGACTCCATGATCACGTTCATGAACTTGGAGAGGTCGACCGAACCGAATTTCGGATCGGGGAGGATCTCACGCTTGGGTACTTCGCGACGACGAGGCATTTCTCTTCCTTTGATCTTCAGTTGGCGCGGGCATCGCTGCCAGCACCGCGGTCACCACGAAGGCGCTTTCTGCACCCGGGCTTCCACTTACTCGGCCCGGCGGGATCCGTACCCGCCGCAACCGCAACACGCCATGCCGGAGCTTGAACTCCTGCGATGACGACTCCACGAAACCAGCTTACTTGCCGGCCTTCGGACGCTTCGCGCCGTACTTGGAACGCGCCTGCTTGCGGTCTTTCACGCCTTGCAGGTCGAGCGAGCCGCGCACGATGTGGTAGCGAACACCCGGCAGGTCCTTCACGCGGCCGCCGCGCACGAGCACGACGCTGTGCTCTTGCAGGTTGTGGCCTTCGCCGCCGATGTAGGAAATGATTTCGAACCCGTTGGTCAGGCGAATCTTGGCCACTTTACGCAGCGCCGAGTTCGGCTTCTTCGGGGTGGTGGTGTACACGCGGGTGCACACACCGCGGCGCTGGGGTCCACCCTGCAGCGCCGGGGATTTGGACTTCGTCTTCTCGACCTCACGGCCGAGACGAACGAGTTGATTGATGGTTGGCATGTTGGTAACTTGTTCCCGTTTGAAGTCACTGCCCTGAAATCACTTCTGACACCAGAGCACTTTCGGAAGAAGCGTCGCGCCCTCCCCGGGCGTGTGGCCGACGATTGAACCGCGAGGCTGCGGGATCGTTCGACCGCCCGATCGACCCTGGCTTCGTGAAGCGCAGGACCGACAAAAGAGCGAAGCAGAATCTGCTGAAAAGCCCGCGATTATATTCGTAGCGCCGTACTGCCGCAAGCAAGGGCTTGTCGGCTTGCCACCCGACCCCGATGACCCCACCCACCTTCCGCTTCGATCCGCCCCGCGCCGTGCTGGACACCAACGTCGTCCTCGATTGGCTGGTGTTCGCCAATCCGGCCGTCGATCCGATCGCCCGGGCGGTCGAGAGCGGCCGCTTGCGCTGGGTCGCCACCGCCGAGATGCGGGCTGAACTGGCCGAGGTGTTGCGCCGCGGGCTGCCCAGGAACCCATCGATGGACGTCGACCGCATCTGGTCGGCATGGAGTGCATGCGCTCACATAGAGGACAATCCGCCGCCGGCCCCGTTGGCCGCGCCGCTGCGCTGCACCGATCCCGACGATCAGAAATTCATCGACTTCGCGCTGCACCGCGCCGACTGGCTGCTCACCCGCGACCGCGCGGTGCTGCGGCTCGCGCGCCGCGCGCTTCCGCGCGGCCTCGCGATCCTGACACCCGAGGCCTGGATCCCGCCACCGCCATGAAAAAGGGCGGCCGAAGCCGCCCTCATGCTCAAGGAGCAATCACTCACTCGGTCGCATCGCCACCGGCTTCCGCCGGCGCTTCCTGCACGGAAGCGAATTCCTCCGCCTCCTGCATCGCGATCGCGCGGCGCTCCGCGTCGTCCATCTCTTCCTTGACGCGGCGTGCATCGTGGAAGGCCATGCCGGTACCGGCCGGGATCAGGCGACCGACGATCACGTTTTCCTTCAGGCCACGCAGCTCGTCGCGCTTGCCCATGATGGCAGCCTCGGTGAGCACGCGGGTGGTTTCCTGGAAGGACGCGGCCGAGATGAAGCTGTCGGTCGACAGCGACGCCTTCGTGATGCCCAGCAGCACGTCGGCGTGCGTCGCCGTCATCTTGCCTTCGGCGATCATCCGGTCGTTGGTGTCCAGCAGCTCCGAACGCTCGACCTGCTCGCCGAGGATGTACGCCGTGTCGCCCGGGTTGACGATCTGCACGCGGCGCAGCATCTGGCGAACGATCACCTCGATGTGCTTGTCGTTGATCTTCACGCCCTGCAGACGGTAGACGTCCTGCACCTCGTCGACGATGTAGCGCGCCAGTTCCTCGATGCCCAGCAGGCGCAGGATGTCCTGCGGATCGGCCGGACCGTCGACGATCGACTCGCCCTTGTTGACCACCTGGCCTTCGTGGACCACGATGTTCTTTTCCTTCGGGACGAGCTCTTCGTAGACCTTGCCTTCCGGGTCGGTGATCTGCAGGCGAACCTTGCCCTTGGTCTCCTTGCCGAACGAGACCGTGCCGGTCATCTCGGCCAGCGTGCCCTTGTCCTTCGGGCTGCGCGCCTCGAAGAGTTCGGCCACGCGCGGCAGACCGCCGGTGATGTCGCGGGTCTTCTGGCCTTCGACCGGAATGCGCGCCAGCACCTCGCCCGGGGCCAGGTCCTGGCCGTCGCGGATCTGGATCAGCGAGCCGACCTGGAAGCCGATCGTCACCGAGTGGTCGGTGCCGGGGATCTTCACTTCGTTGCCGTTGGCGTCCAGCAGCTTGACCTGCGGGCGAACGACCTTCGCCGCGCCGCGGCGCTTCGGGTCGATCACCACCAGCGTCGACAGGCCGGTCACTTCGTCGAGCTGCTTGGCGACCGTGACACCTTCCTCGACGTTCTCGAACTTCGCCTTGCCGGCGAATTCCGTGATGATCGGGCGGGTCAGCGGATCCCAGTTCGCCAGCACCGTGCCGGCCTTGATCTGCTGGTCGGGCTTGATGTTCAGGATCGCGCCGTACGGCACCTTGTGGCGCTCACGCTCGCGACCGTGCTGGTCGGCGATGATGATTTCACCCGAACGCGAGATCACGACCAGGTCGCCCTTGCCGTTGGTCACGTAGCGCATCGTCGCGTTGAAGCCGATGTGGCCATCGGACTTCGCATCGACGCTCGACGCCACCGCCGCGCGCGAAGCCGCGCCGCCGATGTGGAACGTGCGCATCGTCAGCTGCGTGCCCGGTTCGCCGATCGACTGCGCCGCGATCACGCCGACCGCTTCGCCGCGGTTCACCAGGCCGCCGCGGCCGAGGTCGCGGCCGTAGCACTTGCCGCACAGGCCGAAGCGCGTGCCGCAGGTCAGCGCGGTGCGCACCTTCACTTCGTCGACGCCGGCGGCTTCGAGGCCGTCGAGTGCGTCTTCGTCGAGCATGGTGCCGCCGGTCAGCAGCAGCTCGCCCGTTTCCGGGTGCTGCACTTCGATCGCCGTGACGCGGCCGAGGATGCGGTCGCGCAGCGATTCGATCACTTCGCCGCCTTCGACCAGCGCGCGCATGTTCATGCCGTTCTGCGTGCCGCAGTCGTCTTCGGTGACCACCAGGTCCTGCGTCACGTCGACCAGGCGACGCGTCAGGTAGCCGGAGTTCGCCGTCTTCAGCGCCGTGTCC
Source organism: Rhizobacter sp. SG703 (assembly GCF_012275445.1). Taxonomy (GTDB): domain Bacteria; phylum Pseudomonadota; class Gammaproteobacteria; order Burkholderiales; family Burkholderiaceae_C; genus Rhizobacter. Next base: position 6,079 of record NZ_JAAZQK010000022.1, read on the forward strand.
GCCAGGCCCTTGCGGGCGCCGTGGGTGGAGATGAAGTACTGCAGCACGTTCAGACCTTCACGGAAGTTCGCCGTGATGGGCGTCTCGATGATCGAGCCGTCCGGCTTGGCCATCAGGCCGCGCATGCCGGCCAGCTGGCGGATCTGCGCCGCGGAGCCGCGCGCACCCGAGTCGGCCATCATGTAGATGGAGTTGAACGACTCCTGGTCGACTTCCTTGCCGTTGCGGTCCAGCACGCGCTGCTTGGCCAGCTGGCTCATCATGACCTTGCCGACTTCGTCGCCGGTCTTGCCCCAGATGTCCACGACCTTGTTGTAGCGCTCGCCGGCGGTGACGAGACCCGAGACATACTGCTGCTCGATCTCCTTCACTTCCTTCTCGGCGCGGTCGATCAGGCCCGGCTTTTCCTTCGGCACGAGCATGTCGTCGATCGCGATCGAGATGCCGGCGCGCGTGGCCAGGCGGAAGCCCGCCTGCAGCAGCTTGTCGGCGAACACGACCGTTTCCTTCAGACCGCATTTGCGGAACGAGGTGTTGATCAGGCGCGAGATTTCTTTCTTCTTCAGCGCCTTGTTGATGTTCGAGAACGGCAGGCCCTTCGGCAGGATCTCGGACAGCAGCGCACGGCCGACGGTGGTGTCGACGAGCTTGGTCTCCGACACGAATTCGCCGGTCGCCTTGTTCTTCGTCCACTCGGTCAGGCGCACGCTGATGCGCGCGGTGATCTCGACCTGCGCGTTGTCCAGCGCGCGCTGCACTTCGACGACGTCGGAGAAGATGATGCCTTCGCCCTTGCCGTTGATGCGCTCGCGGGTGGCGTAGTACAGGCCGAGCACCACGTCCTGCGACGGCACGATCGACGGTTCGCCGTTGGCCGGGAACAGCACGTTGTTGGAGGCCAGCATCAGCGTGCGGGCTTCCATCTGCGCTTCGATCGACAGCGGCACGTGGACGGCCATCTGGTCGCCGTCGAAGTCGGCGTTGAACGCAGCGCACACCAGCGGGTGCAGCTGGATCGCCTTGCCTTCGATCAGCACCGGCTCGAACGCCTGGATGCCCAGGCGGTGCAGCGTCGGCGCGCGGTTCAGCATGACCGGGTGTTCCTTGATGACTTCTTCAAGGATGTCCCACACCACCGGCGTGCCCGATTCCACTTCCTTCTTCGCCGCCTTGATGGTGGTGGCGATGCCCATGGCTTCGAGGCGCGAGAAAATGAACGGCTTGAACAGCTCGAGCGCCATCAGCTTCGGCAGGCCGCACTGGTGCAGCTTCAGCGTCGGGCCGACCACGATGACCGAACGGCCCGAGTAGTCGACGCGCTTGCCCAGCAGGTTCTGGCGGAAGCGGCCGCTCTTGCCCTTGATCATGTCGGCCAGCGACTTCAGCGCGCGCTTGTTGGCACCGGTCATCGCCTTGCCGCGACGGCCGTTGTCCAGCAGCGAATCGACCGCTTCCTGCAGCATGCGCTTCTCGTTGCGCACGATGATCTCCGGCGCCTTCAGTTCGAGCAGGCGGGCCAGGCGGTTGTTGCGGTTGATGACGCGGCGGTAGAGGTCGTTCAGGTCCGACGTGGCGAAGCGGCCGCCGTCCAGCGGCACCAGCGGACGCAGGTCCGGCGGCAGCACCGGCAGCACGTTCATCACCATCCACTGCGGCTTGATGCCCGACTTCTTGAAGGCTTCCATCACCTTCAGGCGCTTGGAGTTCTTCTTGACCTTCAGCTCGGAGCCGGTCATGTCGCCGCGCAGGCGCTCGATCTCGACGTCGAGGTCCATCTCGGCGAGCAGCTTCTGCACGCCCTCGGCGCCCATCAGCGCGATGAACTCGTCGCCGAATTCGGTGCGCTTCGCGTCATAGTCGTCTTCCGACATGATGCTGAACTTCTTCAGCGGGGTCATGCCGGGGTCGACCACCACGTACGCTTCGAAGTACAGCACGCGCTCGATGTCGCGCAGCGTCATGTCGAGCACCAGGCCCAGGCGCGACGGCAGCGACTTCAGGAACCAGATGTGCGCGCACGGCGCCGCCAGGTCGATGTGACCCATGCGGTCGCGGCGGACCTTGGTCTGCGTCACTTCGACGCCGCACTTCTCGCAGATCACGCCACGGTGCTTCAGGCGCTTGTACTTGCCGCACAGGCACTCGTAGTCCTTGATCGGGCCGAAGATCTTCGCGCAGAAGAGCCCGTCGCGCTCCGGCTTGAAAGTGCGGTAGTTGATGGTCTCCGGCTTCTTCACCTCGCCGAAGGACCAGGACCGAATTTTCTCGGGAGAGGCCAGTCCGATCTTGATGGCATCGAAATGCTCATCAGGGGTGAACTGGCGGAACAGGTCGAGTAGTCCCTTCATTGCACGCTCCTAAATCTCAAAACGCTGTTAATCGCATTGCCAAGCAGCCGCCGCGGAACCGGCTTTGCCGGGCCGCTGGCGGCGCCCCCTCGAGGGGGTGCGGAGAAGCCGCTACGGGGGTGGGTCATCAGTTGCGCTCGAGCTCGATGTCGATACCGAGCGAACGGATTTCCTTCACCAGCACGTTGAACGATTCCGGCATGCCGGCCTCGATCGCGTGCTCGCCCTTGACGATGGACTCGTACACCTTGGTGCGGCCGTTCACGTCGTCCGACTTGACGGTCAGCATCTCCTGCAGCACGTACGACGCGCCGTAGGCTTCCAGTGCCCACACTTCCATTTCGCCGAAGCGCTGGCCGCCGAACTGGGCCTTGCCGCCCAGCGGTTGCTGCGTGACCAGCGAATACGGGCCGGTGGAACGGGCATGCATCTTGTCGTCGACCAGATGGTGCAGCTTCAGCACGTGCATGTAGCCGACCGTGACCGGACGCTCGAAAGCATCGCCGGTGCGGCCGTCGTACAGCGTGGCCTGGGTGCGCGTGGCCGTCAGGCCCTTCAGCTTGGCAATCTCGTCCGGGTAGGCCAGCTTCAGCATGCCGCGGATTTCCTCTTCGGCGGCGCCGTCGAACACCGGCGTCGCGAACGGCACGCCCTTGCTCAGGTTGCCGGCCATCTCGAGGATCTCGTCGTCGCTCAGGTGATCGAGGCGCTCGGTCTTGCCGCCCGACTTGTTGTACAGCTCGTCGAGGAACTTGCGCAGCTCGGCCACCTTGGCCTGCGCCTGCAGCATGTCGCCGATGCGCTGGCCGATGCCCTTGCCGGCCCAGCCCAGGTGAACCTCGAGCACCTGCCCGACGTTCATCCGCGACGGCACGCCCAGCGGGTTCAGCACGATGTCGCACGGCGTGCCGTCGGCCATGTGCGGCATGTCTTCGATCGGGTTGATCTTCGACACGACGCCCTTGTTGCCGTGGCGGCCGGCCATCTTGTCGCCCGGTTGCAGGCGGCGCTTGACGGCCAGGTACACCTTCACCATCTTCAGCACGCCGGCCGGCAGTTCGTCGCCCTGCGTCAGCTTCTTGCGCTTCTCTTCGAACGCGAGGTCGAAGCTGTGGCGGGTCTGCTCGAGCGAGTTCTTGATCGACTCGAGCTGGTTGGCCACTTCGTCGTCGGACGGGCGGATGTCGAACCAGTGGTACTTCTCGACGCTGGCGAGGTACGCCTTGTCGATCGTCGTGCCCTTGGCGATCTTCTGCGGGCCGCCGTTGGCGACCTTGCCCGCCAGCAGCTTCTCGATCCGGTCGAACGCGTCGGCCTCGACGATGCGCAGCTGGTCGTTCAGGTCGAGGCGGTAGCGCTTCAGCTCATCGTCGATGATCTGTTGCGCGCGCTTGTCGCGCTGGATGCCTTCGCGGGTGAAGACCTGCACGTCGATGACGGTGCCGCTCGTGCCCTGGTCGACGCGCAGCGAGGTGTCCTTCACGTCGGACGCCTTCTCGCCGAAGATCGCGCGCAGCAGCTTCTCTTCCGGCGTCAGCGTGGTCTCGCCCTTCGGCGTGACCTTGCCCACCAGCGTGTCGCCCGGGTTGACTTCGGCGCCCACGTACACGATGCCCGATTCGTCCAGGCGAGCCAGTTGCTGCTCGCTCAGGTTCGGGATGTCGCGCGTGATTTCTTCCGAGCCCAGCTTGGTGTCGCGCGCCATCACCACCAGCTCCTCGATGTGGATCGAGGTGTAGCGGTCGTCGGCGATCACGCGTTCGCTGATCAGGATCGAGTCTTCGAAGTTGTAGCCGTTCCAGGGCATGAACGCGACCAGCATGTTCTGGCCGAGCGCCAGCTCGCCGATGTCGGTCGAGGCGCCGTCGGCGATGATGTCCTCGGCCGAGACGGCGTCGCCGCGCTTGACGATCGGACGCTGGTGGATGTTCGTGTTCTGGTTCGAACGCTGGTACTTGATCAGGTTGTAGATGTCGACGCCGACTTCACCGGCCACCGTCTCGTTGTCGTTGACGCGGATCACGATGCGGTTGGTGTCGACATAGTCCACGACACCGCCGCGGCGCGCGGCCACGACCGTGCCCGAGTCCTTCGCGGCGACGCGTTCGACGCCGGTACCGACCAACGCCTTCTCGGGGCGCAGCGTCGGCACGGCCTGGCGCTGCATGTTGGCGCCCATCAGTGCGCGGTTCGCATCGTCGTGCTCGAGGAACGGCACCAGCGAAGCGGCCACCGACACGATCTGCGTCGGCGCCACGTCCATGTACTGGATGCGTTCCGGCGAGGTCAGGATCGATTCGCCGTTGTCGCGCGCGGAGACCAGTTCGTCGATCAGCTTGCCGTCGGCGTCCAGCGTCGCGTTCGCCTGGGCGATCACGTACTTGCCTTCCTCGATGGCCGACAGGTAGTCGATCTGGTTCGTCACCTTGCCGTCGGCCACGCGACGGTACGGCGTCTCGAGGAAGCCGTATTCGTTGAGCTGCGCGTACAGGGCGAGCGAGTTGATCAGGCCGATGTTCGGGCCTTCCGGCGTCTCGATCGGGCACACGCGGCCGTAGTGGGTCGGGTGCACGTCGCGGACTTCGAAGCCGGCGCGTTCGCGGGTCAGGCCGCCCGGGCCCAGGGCCGAGACGCGACGCTTGTGCGTGATCTCGGACAGCGGGTTGGTCTGGTCCATGAACTGCGACAGCTGCGACGCACCGAAGAACTCCTTCAACGCCGCGGAGATCGGCTTGGAGTTGATCAGGTCGTGCGGCATCAGCGCTTCGGTCTCGGCCTGGCCGAGGCGTTCCTTGACGGCCTTCTCGATCCGGGCCAGGCCCGAGCGGTACTGGTTCTCGGCCAGTTCGCCGACGCAGCGCACGCGGCGGTTGCCCAGGTGGTCGATGTCGTCGACCTCGCCGCGGCCGTTGCGCAGCTCGACGAGGATCTTCACGACGTCGAGGATGTCGTCGTTGCTCAGCGTCATCGGGCCTTCCGGCACGTCGCGGCCGACCCGGGCGTTGAACTTCATGCGGCCCACGCGCGACAGGTCGTACGTGTCGGCGTTGTAGAACAGCCGGTTGAAGAGTGCCTCGACGGCGTCTTCGGTCGGCGGCTCGCCGGGGCGCATCATGCGGTAGATGGCGACGCGCGCGGCCAGCTGGTCGGCCGTTTCATCGGCGGCCAGCGTCTGCGAGATGTAGGCGCCTTCGTCCAGCTCGTTGGTGTAGATGCACTGCATCTCCTTCACACCGGCGGCGCGCAGCTTCTTCAGCAGCGAATCGGTCAGCTCGTCGTTCGCCTTCGCGATGATCTCGCCGGTGTCCGGGTCGACCATGTTGCGGGCCAGGAAGCGGCCGAGCAGGAAGTCTTCCGGGACGCTGATGAACTGCGTCTCGCTCTGCTCGATCTGGCGCGTGTGGCGCGCCGTGATGCGCTTGTCCTTCTCGACGACGACATTGCCGTTCTTGTCGGTGATGTCGAAGCGCGCCACTTCGCCGCGCAGGCGGTCGGCGACGAACTCCATCTGGGCACCGGAGTCCATCAGGCGGAAGTTGTCGAACACGAAGAAGTTCGCGAGGATCGATTCCGGGTTCAGGCCGATGGCCTTCAGCAGGATCGTCACCGGCATCTTGCGGCGGCGGTCGACGCGGAAGTACAGGATGTCCTTCGGGTCGAACTCGAAGTCGAGCCAGGAGCCGCGGTACGGAATGATGCGGGCGCTGAACAGCAGCTTGCCCGAGCTGTGCGTCTTGCCCTTGTCGTGTTCGAAGAACACGCCCGGCGAGCGGTGCAGCTGCGAGACGATCACGCGCTCGGTGCCGTTCACGATGAACGAACCGTAGTCGGTCATGAGCGGCACTTCGCCCATGTAGACCTCTTGTTCCTTGATTTCCTTGACCGTCTTCGCCTGCGGCGACTCGCGGTCATAGATGATCATCTGCAGCTTGGCGCGCACCGCAGCGGCGTAGGTCAGGCCACGCTGCTGGCACTCCCGCGTGTCGAACGCAGGCTTGGCCATGTTGAACTCGATGAACTTCATCTCGACGAACCCGTTGTGCGACACGATCGGGAAAGCGGAGAGGAAAGCGGCCTGCAAGCCTTCCGGCTTGCGTTTCTGCGGAGCGACGTCCTTCTGGAGGAAGGCGACGTACGACTCCTTCTGCATCGTCAGCAGATAGGGAACGTTGAGGACACTCTCGCGCTTGCCGAAGCTCTTGCGAATCCGCTTGCGCTCGGTGTAGCTGTAGGGGGTTGCGTGCTGCGCCATATGTGATTTCTCACTCCGTATCGGGGAACAGAGCCGGGCCCAGGCCTGCTCCCGTCGGCGACTGTCTTTCGAACATTGCGTTCGACGCTTGGTGGTTGGCCACTACCAACCGCTGGCGGACAACCCCGGCATTGCACCGGAGTCCGACCAAACCCGTTCTCTGCAGTCGGATCAGAGAACACTTGAAAAGGAGGGGAAGTTCGACATTGTCGTTGTTCCCGCCTTTTCAGGTGCCCTCAGGGAGACAAACCCCTGAAGCGCAAAAGGCTGGGGCCGAAAACCGGCACCCAGCCCGCTGCTGACCAGCCGAATTACTTGATTTCGGCCTTCGCGCCGGCTTCCACCAGCTTCTTGACAGCGGCTTCTGCGTCGGCCTTGGGGATGGCTTCCTTGACGGGCTTCGGAGCGCCGTCGACCAGGTCCTTGGCTTCCTTCAGGCCCAGGCCCGTCAGTTCGCGCACGGCCTTGATGACCGACACCTTGTTCGCGCCAGCTTCCAGCAGCATGACGTTGAATTCGGTCTTTTCTTCAACGACGGCTGCAGCAGCGCCGCCGCCGCCGCCGCCACCGCCGGTGGCCATGGAAGCGGCGGTCACGCCGAACTTCTCTTCGATGGCCTTGACCAGGTCGTTGAGTTCCATCACCGACATGCTGTCCAGCGAGGTCAGGAATGCGTCTTTATCGAATGCCATTTTGGGTTCCTAGAGATCAGGTAAAGGTTGAGAGGGTCGTCTTCAGGCGGCGGCAGCTTCGGCGGCCGGCGCAGCTTCTGCTGCACCTTCCCCGCGCTTCTTGGCCAGTGCAGCCAGGACGGCGGCGGTGCGCTGCACCGGTGCCATCAGCAGGCCGGCCAGTTGCGACAGCAGCACTTCCTTGCTGGGGATGCTGGCCAGGGCCTTCACGCCGTCGGCGTTCAGGACCTTGCCGGCGTACGCGCCAGCCTTGATGACGAGCTTGTCGTTGCCCTTGGCAAAGTCGGCGATGACTTTGGCCGCGGCAACGGGGTCCTCGGAAAAACCGTAGATCAGCGGGCCGACGAAGCTTTCCGCGGCCACCTCGAACGACGTACCGGCAACGGCACGGCGAGCCAGGGTGTTCTTCAGCACGTGAAGGTACACGCCCTTGTCGCGCGCCTGCTTGCGCAGGGTGTCAAGGTGAGCCACGGTGAGGCCACGGTACTCGGCCAGCGCCAACGTCTGCGAACGCGCGACTTGCGCGGCCACATCCGTCACCACGGCTGCTTTCTCGTTGCGATTGAGACTCAAGGTCTGCTCCTCACACATCGTGTCTTTCAGCGCCGTCGTTTGAAACGGCAGCCTCCGGACACACCACGATTCAGCGACCTCTGCCTTGGAACCGGAATTCCTTGCCAGTGGGATCGCCATCTGCGCGGGCGTCGGATCGGGTGTTTCCACCGTCTCGTCGATTAAGCGGCCGAAGCCGCGCCTGCGGTCTTGGATGGCCCGCTACGACTTGCGCCGCAGCGGCCCACCAATTCATCGGACCGGCACCAGACTCGTGCCAGTCCTTGATCTGTCAGATCAGGCGGCCGTTGCCGACGCGTTGATCGAAGCGACGTCCACGCGGGCACCGACGCCCATCGTCGACGACACCGCGACCTTGCGCAGGTAGATGCCCTTGCTCGACGCCGGCTTGGCCTTGTTCAGGGCCTCGATCAGCGCGCGCAGGTTGCCGACCAGCTTGTCGGAGTCGAACGAACGACGGCCGATGGTGCTGTGGACGATACCGGCCTTGTCGACGCGGAACTGCACTTGGCCGGCCTTGGCGTTCTTCACCGCGGTGGCCACGTCGGGCGTCACGGTGCCGACCTTCGGGTTCGGCATCAGGCCGCGCGGGCCGAGGATCTGGCCCAGCGTACCGACGATGCGCATCGTGTCCGGCGAGGCGATCACGACGTCGAAATTCAGGTTGCCGGCCTTCACTTGCTCGGCCAGGTCTTCCATGCCGACGACGTCGGCGCCGGCGGCGCGGGCTTCTTCGGCCTTGGCACCCTGGGCGAACACGGCGACGCGCTTGGTCTTGCCGGTGCCGTTGGGCAGCACGACGGCGCCACGCACGACCTGGTCGGACTTCTTCGCGTCGATGCCGAGTTGCACGGCCACGTCGATGGATTCATCGAACTTGGCGGTCGCGCATTCCTTGACGATCGCCAGCGCGTTGTCGAGGGCGTACAGCTTGGTGCTCTCGACCTTGCCGGCGAGGGCCTTTTGGCGTTTGGTCAGCTTGGCCATGCTCAGACTCCTTCAGTGGTCACGCCCATCGAGCGGGCGGTGCCGGCGATGGTGCGAACGGCGGCATCCATGTTGGCCGCCGTCAGGTCCTTGACCTTGGTCTTCGCGATCTCTTCGAGCTGGGCGCGAGTGATCTTGCCGACCTTGTCGGTGTGCGGCTTGGCCGAGCCCTTGTCGAGCTTGATCGCCTTCTTGATCAGCACGGTCGCCGGGGGCGACTTCATGATGAACGTGAAGGACTTGTCCGCGAACGCGGTGATCACGACCGGCAGCATCAGGCCGGGTTCGACACCCTGGGTCTGCGCGTTGAACGCCTTGCAGAACTCCATGATGTTCAGGCCGCGCTGGCCGAGGGCCGGGCCGATCGGGGGCGACGGGTTGGCCTTGCCGGCCGGGACTTGCAGCTTGATGAAGCCGACAATTTTCTTTGCCATGATTTCTCCAATGAGGCCCGCCTTGGCAGACGGGCCTTGAGTACCAACGCAAGGGGCTGGTTACCCTTGCTCCTCGTACCGGTGTCTCGTCACCGGCATCAACGGGATGGCCTCTGGCAAGTTGCCTTGCCGGGCCGCCATCCGGGCCCGAATGCTTCAGGCCGTCAGACCTTTTCCACTTGCGAGAAGTCGAGCTCGACCGGCGTCGCGCGGCCGAAGATCGTGACCGAGACGCGCACCTTCGACTTGTCGTAGTTGACGTCCTCGATCGCGCCGTTGAAGTCGGTGAACGGGCCTTCCTTGACGCGCACCAGTTCGCCCACTTCCCACTCGACCTTCGGGCGCGGCTTCTCGACACCTTCCTGCATCTGGGTGACGATCTTCATCACCTCGGCCTCGGAGATCGGCGCCGGGCGGTTCTTCGCGCCGCCGACGAAGCCGGTGACCTTGCTGGTGTGCTTCACCAGGTGCCAGGTGTCGTCGGCCATTTCCATCTCGACCAGCACATAGCCCGGGAAGAAGCGGCGCTCGGTGACGGCCTTCTTGCCGTTCTTCAGCTCGACGACTTCTTCCATCGGCACCAGGATGCGGCCGAACTTGTCCTGCATGCCGGCGCGGTCGATGCGCTCGCGCAGGTTGCGTTCGACGGCCTTCTCCATGCCCGAATAGGCATGCACCACGTACCAGCGCTTGTTGCCGGCCGGCGCCATGGTCGCGGGCGCGGCGTCGGCGGCGGTTTGTTCGTTGGGCTGTTGTTCGCTCATCAGGATGTCCTCAACGCTTCCAGCCCAGGATCAGGTCGTACAGCACCCATTCGAGCGTCTTGTCGGTGAACCACAGGAAGAGCGCCATCACGACCACGAAGGCGAAGACGTACATCGTCATCTGCGTCGCCTCCTTGCGGCTCGGCCAGACGACCTTGCGGACTTCGCGCGCCGAATCCTGCCCGAAGGCGATCAACTGCTTGCCGCTTTCCGACGTGAAGAACAGCGCGACCGCGGCCACCAGCAGCAGGACCAGCGCGCCGACGCGCAGCCACAGATCCTGTTTGCCGAGCGCATAGAACGCCGCCACGGCCGCGATCACCAGCACGCCGGAAGCGGCGAGCTTGGCCTTGTCAGCACCCGTGGAGACGGTTTCGACTTGTGGATTCGACATTTCGCTCTTCAAAAAACATGTGCCGCTTTACAGCAGCAAAGCCCGCCGGGACTTTTCGTCGCCGTGCGGGCTGCTTGGGCCACCAACCTCATCGATTGGCAGGGGCAGAGGGAATCGAACCCCCAACCTCTGGTTTTGGAGACCAGCGCTCTGCCAGTTGAGCTATACCCCTGTGGCCTTCAAACGCAATTACTCGAGGATCTTGGCGACGACGCCGGCGCCGACGGTGCGACCGCCTTCACGGATGGCGAAGCGCAGGCCTTCTTCCATCGCGATCGGGGCGATCAG
>NZ_JAAZQK010000023.1 GCF_012275445.1 Rhizobacter sp. SG703
AGCCCTCAACCTCGAACTCGTCGCTGAGCGCGTGCTGCACGTTGACGGGTCGGCGCATCCCGTGCGGCGCTCTGCGCGTTTTGCACACAGCCTCGGTCGAAAGCTCCGCTTCGTAGCTAGTGAGAGCGGACGTTCAACGGAGTTCGACCGGGACGACCGCGGGCCTCGCCTGAGCTATGCCCGTCTCGCAGTTTGCCGCGTTGGCGCCGGCGCAGAGCACCGTCTGCTTTGCCGCAGCAAGCAGACGCTCAAATTTCGCGATCGACCGACGGCAATCGCTGCATTGCTGTCGCTCAGCATGAGCACATGCAAGCAGGACGATGTACACGTCGATATGTGTGCTGAGTCGTAGGCACGGCTCCCTGCATTTCCAGCCGAACAGAATGCGTGTTGGTTGTCACCTCGCCGGTCGGACGACGCAAGTGTCAATCCGCCTCGCCGTCGACGTATCGTTCGGCGATAGCCCGGAAGTCGTCGCGTCGACGCTCGAAAGCAGCCACGACGTCCGGATCGAACAGCGAGCCGCTGGCGGCGAAGATCGTGGCCACGGCCTCGTCGTGCGACACGGCCTCTTTGTAGATACGCGGCGTCACCAGCGCGTCGTACACATCGGCCAACCCCATCAGCCGTGCCGGCAGCGGAATGTCGCTGCCGCGCAGCCCATCGGGATAGCCCGACCCGTCGAAGCGCTCGTGGTGCGACAGCACGATCTCCTTGGCACAGCGCAGGAAGGCTGCATCGACGGCCAGTCGTTGCTGCGACGCATCGAGGGCATCGTGTCCAAGACGGGTATGCCGTTTCACTTGGGCGAATTCGTCTTCCGTCAGCCGACCGGGCTTGCGCAGGATCGCTTCGGGCACAGTGACCATGCCGATGTCGTGCAAAGGGACCGACTGCACGATCAGGTCGACGGTGCGCTCGTCCAGCGCGCCGGCGGGGCCGCTCGCCTGGCGCAGCTCCATGCACAGCGAGCGCACGTAGTTTTGCGTCCGCAGGATGTGCGTGCTGGTCGTGCCATCGCGCGTCTCGGCCAGCGAGGCCAGGGCGACCAGGGTCACTTCCTGGATGGAGCGCATGTCGCGCGTGCGGCGCGCGACCTCGGCTTCGAGGTAGGCCGCCTTGTCGCGCAGCACGTCGGCCACCACCTTCAGGTGCAGGTGCGTGGCCACGCGGGCGAGTGCGATCGGCGGGCTGATCGGCTTGGTGATGTAGTCGACCGCGCCAAGCAGCAGTCCACGCTCCTCGTCCTCGGGTCGCGACATCGCGGTCAGAAAGATCACCGGCGTGGTCTGCGTGCGCGGGTCGGCTTTCAGCCGCTCCAGCACCTCGTAGCCGTCCATGCCGGGCATCATGATGTCGAGCAGCACCAGGTCGGGCGGCGCGTCGAAGGCCAGCTGCAAGGCCTTCGCACCGCTCGTCGCGAGGCGCACGCGGTAGCTGTCGCGCAGCAGGTTGGACAGCACGTCCAGGTTCTCCGGCGTGTCGTCGACGACGAGCACGGTGGGCTTCGAATCGGGCGCTTCGGGCATGGCGTGTTCCTCCGGCTGGTGCCTGTCGTTCACTCGTGGTCTTCGAAGCGGGACGCAATGGCCAGCACTTCGGCTTCGATGCCCAGGAAGGCATCGAGCACGTCGGGATCGAAATGATTGCCTCGCCCCTTGCGCAAGATGTCCATCGCCTCCTGGTGCGAGAAGGCCGGCTTGTAGATGCGCCGCGTGATCAGTGCGTCGTACACATCGGCCACCGCCATCAGGCGCGCCGACACCGGGATCTCGTCGCCGGCCAGGCCTTCGGGGTAGCCCGAGCCGTCCCACTTTTCCTGGTGCGAATACGCGATCTCGCGCGCGAAGCGCAGGAAGCTGCTGGTGTGGCCGACGTAGCGCTCGACCTCCTGGATCACGTCGCGCCCGTAGACGGTGTGCAACTTCATGATCTCCCACTCGTCGGGGTCGAGCTTGCCGGGCTTGAGCAGGATGCGATCGGGCACGCCGGTCTTGCCGATGTCGTGCAGCGGTGCCGACTTGTGCAGCAGTTCGATGTCGTCGTCGGTCAGCACCTCGGAAAAGCGCGGATGCTGCTTCAGCGCATGAGCGAGGGCGGCCACGTAGTTCTGCGTGCGCCGGATGTGGTTGCCCGTTTCGTTGTCGCGCGTCTCGGCCAGGCTCGCCATCGCATGGATGGTGGCGTCGCGCATCTTCACGACTTCGGCGGTGCGCTCCTTCACCAGCGACTCCAGCACCGCGTTCTGGTCGCCCAGCATGCGCCGGGCCTGGCTCACGGCGAGCTGGTTGCTCACACGCACCAGCACGATGGGCGGCGAGATGGGTTTGTGGATGTAGTCGGCAGCGCCGAGCGACAAACCCTTCTGCTCGTCTTCGACCTCGGCCTTGGCGGTGAGGAATATCACCGGGATGTCGGCAGTGGCTGGCTCGGTCTTCAGCTGACGGATGACCTCATAGCCGTCCATGTCCGGCATCATCAGGTCGAGCAGGATCAAGTCGGGCTGTGGCGCTGCGGCTGCCAGCTTCAGTGCCTTGGCGCCGCCGTTGGCGAGCTTGACCTTGTAGTCGTCCTTCAGCAGGTCGGCCAACAGCGTCAGGTTGTCCGGCGTGTCGTCCACCACGAGGATGGTGCGTCGCGGGGCGCCGTTGGCGCTGGTTGTTGTCATGTTGTCCTCTCCCCCATATCGTCCACGTCTCACAGGCCGACCGACTGCGAACGGGCCGCGGAACGCACGGCGTCGAGCGCGAGATCGAAGTCGTAGCTGTCCAGGGCGCGCTGCGTGGTCCGCGCGGATTCCGCGCCGAACGTGCCTGCGAAATCGTACGCCAGCTGGGCGAACTTAGGGGCCGCATCGCCGCTGCATTCCTCCATCAGCGACAGCAGCTCGCGCAGGTCGTCGATCCATGCGGCGATCGGTCGCGCGGGCGCCGTGGGCGGCGCGGCGGCCGGTGCCTGCGAGACACCCTCAAGGTCGCCGGCCGCGGTGTCGAGCACCGCCTGCAATGACTGGAGTACGCCTTCCAACGCTGCATCCTCGCCACCATGGCGGATGGCCGCTTCGGCGTCCCCCGCCAGCTGCTGACCTTGCGCGAAGCCGAGGGTGCCGCACAACCCCTTCAGCGTGTGGGCCAGGCGTTCCGCCCGGCCGCGGTCGCCTTGCCGCAACGCCACACGCATCTCGGCCGGAACAGCGGGCTGCTCGTGGCGGAAGCGGTGCAGCAGCTTGTGCAGCAACGCTTCATTGCCGCTCACGCGCCGGCGGGCCGCGACGAGGTCGAAGCCGTCGATCGCCGGCAGCGCGATGGCGTCGCGCGAGTCGGCGGTTCCGGCCACCGATGCGTCGCCGACGAGCTTGGGCGCAAGCCACCGCCGCAGCAGCGCATACAGCAGCTGCGGCTCGATCGGCTTGGCCATGTGGTCGTTCATGCCCACGGCCAGGCAGCGGTCGCGCTCCTCGCGCATCGCATGGGCGGTCATCGCGACGATGGGCAGCCGCGCGAAGCGCTCGTCCTCGCGCAGCAGCCGGGTCGCCTCGTAACCGTCCATCACCGGCATCTGCAGGTCCATGAAGACGAGGTCGTGGTGGCCCGGCGGGGCGGCGCGCAGCTGCTCCAGCGCCTGCTGGCCGTTGTGGGCCACCTCGACGGCAATGCCGGCGGATTCGAGCAGCTCGGTGGCGATCTGCTGGTTGGTGTCGTTGTCTTCGGTCAACAGCACGCGGGCCGATTCGAAGCGCGGCACGCTGCCCGCATCGACCGGCGCCGCGCCCGCCTCTTGCGGAGCAAAGAGTTCGACCAGCGTGTCGATCAGCGCCGAGCGGCTCAGCGGCTTGAGCAGGAAGGCGTCGACCCCGGCCGCCTCGGCGGCACTGCGTACCTCTTCGCGGCCGAAGGCGGTGACGAGCACCACCTTGAGCGCCTCCGTGGCCGCCGCCTTGGCCTGGGTCGCGAGTTCGATGCCGTTCATGCCCGGCATCTGCCAGTCGGTGAGCAGCAGCTGGAACGCCACGGGCCCGGCCGACAGCGCCGCCATCGCCTCGCGACCGCCGGACGCTGCCTCCACCCGCATCGGCAGGCCCTTGAAGGCGTCCAGCAGGATCTCTCGTGCGACAGGGTTGTCATCCACCACCAGCACGCGCAGCCCGTTCAGCGCCTGCGGCACGACGCGCGGCAGCCGGGCCTGGGCTTCGCTGCGTTCGAGCCAGCAGGTGAACTGGAAGCGGCTGCCCTTGCCCGGCTCACTGTCGACCCAGATGCGGCCGTCCATCATCTCCACCAGGCGCCGAGAGATGCTCAGTCCCAGGCCGGTGCCACCGAAGCGTCGGGTCGTCGACCCGTCGGCCTGCGTGAAGGGCTGGAAGAGGCGTGCCGTCTGATCGGGTTCCATGCCGATGCCGGTGTCGCGCACGCAGAACGCGAGTTGCACGCGCCCCGACTGCTCCGCCATGAGGCGGGCCGACAGGTGGATCTCGCCCTGCGGCGTGAACTTGATCGCGTTGTTGACGAGGTTGATCAGGACCTGGCCCAACCGCAACGGGTCGCCACGCAGGCCGCGGGGAACCTCGGCCGGCACGTCGAAGAGGTATTCGAGGTTCTGGTCCTGTGCACGTGCAACCGTCACGGTGGCCAGGTTGGCCAGCACGTCGTCGAGGTTGAAGTCGATCCGCTCCATGTCGAGCCGGCCGGCCTCGATCTTCGAGAAGTCGAGGATGTCGTTGATGATCCCGAGCAACGCCGTGCCGGCGCCGTGGATCTTTTGCAGGTAGTCGCGCTGCTTGGGCGTGAGCTCGGTGCGCAGCGCCAGGTGCGACATGCCGATGATGGCGTTCATCGGCGTGCGGATCTCGTGGCTCATGTTGGCCAGGAACATCGACTTGGCCTGCGTCGCCTCTTCGGCCACCGCCTTGGCGGCCACCAGCGAGCGTGCGTTGGCCTTCTGCGCGCTGATGTCGATCAGCCAGGCCAGCAGGCCGCGCTTTCCCTCGTACTCGTCGGGCAGGTAGGTGGCCAGGATGTCGCGCTGCGAGCCGTCCGGTGCGTGCATGCGCAGCTCGTAGTCGCGCACGATGCCGTCGCGTTCCAGGATCTCCAGCATGCGCCGGCGGTCGTCAAGGTCGACGTAGGTGTCGGGCTCGGCGGTGCCGGTCAGCCGGATCAGCTCGTGCGTGCGCGGGTTGGCGAAGCGAACGCGCCCCTCCGTCGAGATCGCGACGCCGACAGGCGCGGTCTCGAGGATGCGCAGCAGCCGCTCGCGCTCCTGGTGCAGGTCGCGCAGGGCCTGCTTGCGGTCGGTGACGTCGAGCGCGATCGCGATGATCGAATCGATCTCGCCGGCTTCGTTGCGCAGCGGCGAGAGGCTCAGGTCGATCCAGCCGGTGTGCCCGTCGCGATGGAGGTAGCGCAGCATGGCACGCGCCTGTGCGCGGCCGGCGAAGGCGTCGGCCACCATCGCGCGCATCTGCTCGCGGTCTTCTTCGGCGATCAGGTCGCCCACTGGCACGGCCGCGAGTTCCTGCTCGCTGTAGCCGAAGAGCGCGGCCGAGGCGGCGTTGATCTGCTGGCGCGACAGATCGGCACCGATGTTGACGATGCCCACGGGGGCGTGATCGAAGATCGCGTGGAAATACCGTTCGCGGTTGGCGAGTTCGGCACGCTTGCGCTCGAGCTCTTCGGTGCGCTTGGCCACCTCGGCCTCCAGCGTGGCATTGGCGCGTGAGAGATCGTCGGTGGCGGCCAGCAGCATGCGCCGCATCGATTCCTGCGCTTCGGCCAGCGTGCCGATCTCGCGCCAGCGCGCCTGGACCCGAACCGGCTCGGTGAGCTGCATGTGGCCGATGCGCTCGCTTTCCACCGACAGTTGCTCCAGCGGCTCTGCGAACTGCCGGGCGATCCAGGTGGCCAGGCCCGCGGCGCTGGCGACCGACAGCAGGCCCAGCAGGAGCAGCAGCGCGAGATCCGTCCGGGTGCCCGGGATGAAGTCGCTGGCGGGCGCCGCGACGGCGAGCAGCACCTTCTTCGCGCCCAGCGACGTGCTGTGGACCAGCGCATACCACGGCTGGCCTGCGGTGGTGTAGCGCAGCTCGCCGGCCGGCTCTGCATCACGGTGCCAGCGCTGGATGCCTTCCGCCAGCGCGGGCAGTCCGATCGCGTCGACCGGCTTGAGCACGTGGGCCTTGATGGCGTCGTCGGACGTGAAGCGCTCCGAGCGGGGCAGGCCCAACACACGCCCATCGGGATGCAGGATTGCCACCATGCCGTTGCGGCCGGCCACGGCCTTGGTCGTGAAGTGCGACAGGTCGAGCAGCTTCACATCGTGGCTGATGACGTAGACGGATCCGTCTGCGCCGCGCCAGCGTGCCGCGGCGGTGATGCCGGGTTCGTGCGAGGTGAAGAAGACATAGGGGTCGGTCCACTCGGCGATGCCATCGGACGGGGCTGCCATGGCGGCTGCGAACCACGGCCGAGTGCGCGCGTCGTAGTCGAGCTCGCGCATCTCGACGCGCACCAACTCCCGCGCGGCGTTCCAGTGCAGCCAGTAGGCCTGGTGCCCCCATTGCGCAGGATGCGTGAGGCGGTTGACCCAGGTGCCGTCGGCATTGCGCAGCAGCAGGATCTCGCGGCCGTTCTCGCCGGCCATCAGTACCGAGCTGATCTCGGCGTGATTGGCGATCACCGAGAAGAAGATCTCGTTGAAGCCGAGCAGGTCGTCGAGGCTGACCTTGCCCTGGCGACCCCAGTCGAGCGAGGTGTGAAGGGTGGTCTCCACGGTGCCGAGCAGCTGCTGCACGCGGCCGTACAGCTCGGTGGCGGCCTGGCCCATCTGCGCATGCGCCAGGCGGTCGATCGTCGGTCGCAGGATCAGAAGCACCACGCTCAGCGCGAAGGCCAGCAGAATGGCGCCCGCGAGGAGCGAGATGCGAAGCACGAGCGCCCGGCGGATGGTTCCACTGCTGGGACTTTTCGCCGGCTCCGTCACGCTGCGTTCCCTCGCTGCTTCGGTGGCGGTGAGTATGCGGCAGCGGGGAAGCGAGCGCCAGAGGCTGTTCTGTGCGCCTCTGATTGGCAGCGTCGCCTGAGCTGAGACCAAGCTCTGGCTGCAGCATTGAGCAGAAGAGGTCCGCAACCTCGATCGAACAGACCGCTTCAGGCTGGTTGCGGTCGGTAAGGTTCAGGCGGTGAACGACTGCTCAGGCCAAAAGCAGACCTTCGTCGCGTGGCGAATGGATCAGCTCAGTGTCGGCCGAGTGGGAGGTGGCCACAGCGGCAGGGGCTGACGTAGTCGAATGTCTGCTCTTGCGAGCCGTGAATCGGAACTGTCGACCCGTTGCGGACCTTCTCATCGCCATTCTCATGGGTGTATAGCGGTCACTCGGCGTCTGGCATGGCACGCGTCCTGAGCCCAAAGTCGGAGAGCGTCCAGTCGATGGAGGAGTGAGCTGCACTCCATCCCTACGAGGAACGTTTGACGATCAGAACGATGACGACCAGCGCGACCGCGCCTGCATAGAACGCTACCTTGAGATAGCTCGGCGCGGAGGGCTCTGGGCCAGGGAGATCGTTGTCGCCTGGCCAAGCCGCCTGTTTCGCCGCGCCAGCGAACATGTGCGCCACGGCAGGGAAGAGTGCGAACGCAAAGGAAGGGGCGAGGTATGAGACGGCTCCGAGAATGACGGATGTTCCAAACACCCAAACTGCGAAAGGAACGGAGGGGAATACTGAAGCAGCAGCGAATGCGATTGCTGGCACGAAGCCTAGAGCAAGTCCAACGAGCGCCGCCAGCAGGCATGCGCCAAGTCGGAGAGCGGCAGAAGGTGAATCGTTCTCCACGCCAGTCCTTGTGTTTAGCACGAAAGGCTCACTTTGGCGTTCGCTGTGCGCCTCTGATCTTTTCATAAACAATCTTGGCGTTGTCGATCAGATCAAAGCGCGGGGACTGCTGTCGCGCTCCAGGCCAAGAAGGCGCCCCACCGAACATCGATCCGAACGGGCTTTGCGGGCCGAACGTGATCGATCCATTGCCACCGCGCCCCTCGGTCAAGGTGACGTCGGACAAGGTGTTCAGCGACAGAGATTTGATGGTGCGCGAAATGACTCCAGAGACGATCAGGACTCGATCCGAAGTCAGTGCGTAGTAGGTCTTCGACCTCTGCATGGCTTCGACGAAGAATCTTCCGATCACCATGTAGAGGCCAACCGCTACGAACGGAATGCCCCAGAGCACGAAGAATCCTGGGGCCGTGCCGGAACTTGCGACGCTCATCTCCCAGAAGATGGCAAAGCCACACCACATGAGGCTGAATGGAATCGTAAAGACGTCGGAGCCGCGCAAAACAACTCCTTGACGCGGTCGACCCCACCAGAGGGCGTGCTCTCCAGGACCAATCTCCCCACGAATTTCTTCCGGCAGTTCTGTCATGGGATATCCATGTAAACGAGTAACGGCGCCGGGTGATTGCCCGCCCGGCAGATCAAGGCAAGCCCACCCGATAGCAGTCGCCGGCGACAGGCTGCACCTGGCCGCCTACAGCCGCTTGCACTGTTGACGCCTCATTCGAGCGTGCCAGGTCGAGACGCCGGCCTATGCAACCACCACCAGCCCAGAGCAGCGATGGGAAGGCCGAGGATCGTGCCAGTTGCGAGAAGCGTGAGCCGCCAATCAAGCCTTGGAGCGGTGTCGATTGGCGTACCAGGGGCAGACAGAGCGAGTGCGACTCCCGGCGCAACCGCTACAAGGACGTACGGCCACAGACGCGGTCGCGCAACCAGCAGAAGCGCGAGCACAGTCGGAACGACGATTCCCATCCAGCCCATCGATCAATGCTACTCGAATGCAGTCGTTCGCGATCGGCAGCTTGTGGCCGACACAGGCCGTTCGGGTTGTTCTGTCGATTGAACGCCCGGGCAATGGTCTGGCACTGGACCCTATGTCATCGCGTAGACAAGGAACGGCCTGACAAAGAGTAAGAGCAGGATCACGCGGATGACGATGTGAAGCCAGAAACTTGCTGGAGTGGACCTTCGGCTAACACCGCGACCAATCCTTCCGAAACCTGCGCCAGTGGCGAACATTTGATAGAGATCTGCCGCCAGCACAGCGCAGCTTGACGCCAGTAACGTGACCACGGCAACCTTTCGCAAGATGCCATGTTCAAGGGGAACAGAGGCAAAGAGGAGCGCAAAACCAAGCAACAAGAACCCGGCTGCGCCGCGATGCAATTTGGTGGGCAGCTCGTCACTGGAAGTCACGACAGATCACTCGACCTTCTCAAGCCCTGGGAGTACGACCGCAAGATGGCACCTATTGATCTTGGCATGGCGCTCACTATCGCAGAGCCGTGAAGAGGACTGCCTGCACATCGCACCTCAACGTGCCTTGCGCGAGTTGATGAACCAACCAACCGCGATCGTGAAGACGCCGATCGCTACGGCACCGATCCCGCACATTGTCAGAGGAGCGAGCTTCGCGGTTGCTCCCGGTACGAGGCGCAGGAATTGTTGATGTTCACCGGTACTGGACGGTCGAGAGATGAGCAAGACATCTACAGGCAGCAGGTCAGCTGCTGGCGATAGCAGCGCCAGTCCAACGAGCACGAGCAGATAGCCAACACCACGCACCCACGCACTCATCATTTTCGGACCCGCCTCAAAGCTTGGACCGCATTCTCCCGCGCTTTCTCGGCTCCCGAAAGCGGTCAGCCGCGACGGACAGCTTGTGGCCGACTGTGCCCGTTCGCGTCATGGTCGGCAAGCGGTCGTCGAGCAGCAGCACCACGCAGGCTGATGGCCGCTCGTGGGCGGCGCGGCGAACATACACTGTCGGCCACGAGTTGTCCGTCGCCAGTGACCGCTCTCGGGCCGCCCACCGCCAATGCTCTCCGCATGAGACAGAATGATTCGGAGGCACCGAACACTGCCATGTTCACCGGTAGACGACACGACCCTGTCCGCAGGCTGCCTGGAGGCGCTACGAGATGACCGAAGATAAATCCTCTCAACCGAAGGAAGGCGGCACCAAGGATGGCGTCATCGGCTTCGTTGGATTGCTCTTACTCGTCGCATGCATGGCGGTGTCGTACTACTACCCATACCCAAGTGGTAAGCGCCCGGATTTTCTGAGCCTGCTGATGCTCTGGGCACGCGAGGCATTCATCCTCGTCGTTGCGCTCGCTG
>NZ_JAAZQK010000024.1 GCF_012275445.1 Rhizobacter sp. SG703
CTTCGATGAATCGCTTCATGCCGTGACCCGTTCAGCCGCGTTGCCACAACTTAGGCGATCACCTCAGGCAATCAAGCTGTTTTCACACAGCCTCGACCCAGAGCCGAAATCACTGTGCGCAAACTCGTTGCCTCGAAGCAGACGTTCACAGGCCGTCAGGACGAGCCGATCGCCAGAGTGCGAAGCGGGCGCGAAGGTCTTCCGGCGCTATGGAGAACGTGAAGACATCCATTCCCCCGTCGTAGGGGCAGAAGATGTTCTTCGTAGACGGCGAGACAAACGAGATGCCCACCTCTTGCCAGTCCGCGAGCAGACGAATCGCAGCTTCGAAGAAGTCAGGCTTCCATTTGGAAACGAGCGCTCGAACATGCATTCGATCTTCGCCGTCTTGCCCGAGACTTTCGGTCGGTAGAACAGCAACGTCCTCTCTGAATTGCCGCCCAGCAAGCTGATGCCTGGCCTTTCCGCGCAGCTTGGTTTCGCCAATATGCGCGCGGAAGACGTACAGTGGCTCGCCAGCGCTGAAGAGCGCCGAGGCGACGAGAAAGTGTCGACTGTGAAGTTCGGCGTATTCGTCCAGAGACTCGGCGTACCGCTTTGAATCAGGGAGCGAGTGGAATCGCACCCAATTCACACCGAAGGCGCGACGAAGAAGGTGACCACGAGGCGCGATCTCACCGAACTGAGACTGCCACCAGGCAAGGGGATCAGGGCGCATGTGCGCAACTCTATCCGAGCGAATTCGAAGATCGCTCGGACTGAAAGCGGGCGATCCCGACGGGCAGCTTGTGGCCGGAATGAGCCATCCGTAGTGAGCCGACTACACGGACGAGCGCTCTCGCAAGCGTTCGATCCACCCATTGTCGGCATTGCTAAGGACGTCCACCAGTGGCCAGCCAGGCGCATTCTCGACAGCGTGCAGCAGGCTCCAGGCCAAGCCTAAGCAGTCGTCCGTGCCGAAGCATCCCGTCAGGGCACGAGCCTCGTCGTCGGTCAGCGGAGTTCGGATCCGTCCCAAGAGGTCCTCAAGGTGCTGGAGCACCTCGATGGAAGCACCCGCGCTGTCAGGAAGCCTGCCGAGCGCGACGAATTCTTCTACTGCTGGTTGCATGCCCAAAGAGTATCACCGAGGATCTCGAAACCCCGGTTTGAAAGTCTGGCAGCGGACGTTCTCCACCGGCAGCTTCTGGCCGACTCCCGCCACACCGAGCCGCCTATGGACGACTTTGGTCGAGGGCGACGAACTGATCCACCTCCGCGTCGGAAGGCTGCCACTCGTCACCTCGCATGTCGTGGAACATCACGAGTCCGAGGAGGATCAGCGGATCCTCAGCCAAGAAGATTCGAGACTCCGACTCGGCCCGCCACAAACCTTCAATGATCGATACGGCGAAGCCTTGCTTCTTCAGACAGGCAAGCGCTCCTGGCATCACATTGCCGGCCGTCGCGATCGTGGTCATGGAAACCATGGTGTTCTCACATTGTCCAAGATGGCCAAGAGCCGACAGTCGCGAGCGACCGGTTGTGGCCGAACTGGGACACAAACTAGGCCGCATGCTCAGGCTTGCGGGGTGATTCGCCGTGCAATTTCGCGCCAAGAGTCGGCGATCTTGCTCGCGTACTGTGGTTCCATGCCGATCATTGGCAACATGAAGACTGCACCGGATTCGTCAAACGCTAGAAGTTCTCCACCGCCGTCGGTTCCGAAGCCAAGGAAGCCGGGGGCGTAAGTCGCGACCTGCAGGTCTCTGTTACCTGCCTCGATCTCGTCTGGGTTCCAGAGCGCAACGTAGCCGGGCATGCCTTCGGTGAAGCCTTCAATTACGCCTGCTTCCTTGAAGTAGGCGATGTAGTCTTTTGGCAGATCGATTCGCATGCTTAAAGCCTACCCGAAACCGGACACTCGTGACCGGCTGCTCGTGGCCAACTATGCGAACTTGCGTGACCCCACTACCACTCCCAGGATGGCAGCTCGTCATCATCGCCCAGTTCGGACCCGTAGAACGTCGCGCCCTTGACTTTGACTCCCTCTCGCAGAGCACCAGTTGCCTTGATGGACTCTATCGCGGCGAGCTCGAACGTCGCGCCCGTGAGATCTGCATTGGAGAAGTCGGCACACTTGACGTTGCATTCACGGAAGCTCGTCCCCCGCAGACTTGCACCGGTGAAATTCGCGTCAGCGAACCAGGAGTACTTCCCGAAGTCTGCACCATCCAGCATGATTCCCGAGAGGTCGGCGTCGCTCAGCTCCGTCTCCGGAAACAATCTTTCCCCCGCGGCATATCGGGCCTCGAGTTCGGCCCGGTTCGCTGGCGGCCGATAGTCATCCGGAGCTTGAAACAAGGGAAACGGTCCTTCCAGCGCGGCAGATTTGGACGACGGGTAGCCTACCGAAAAGCAGTCGCTCGCGAGAGACCGCAACTGGCCGCTAAGAGCCAAAGAAGCCTACCTTCATCATGCCTGCGCGTCGCCCCTCAGCGTGCCTTGCGAGATTTGATGAACCAACCAACTGCGATCGTCAAGGCGCCGATCGCTACAGCACCGATTCCGCACATTGTCATCGGAGCGAGCGTCTCGGCTGATCCAGGTACGAGTCGCAAGTACTGTTGATGTTCACCGGTACCGGACGGTTGAGAGAAAAGCAGGACATCTATCGGCAACAGGTCAGCTGCTGGTGACAGTAGCGCCAGCCCGACGAGCACGAGCAGATAGCCAACACCACGCACCCACGCATGCATCATTTTTGGGCCTGACTCAAAGCTTGAGGCCGCATTCTCCAGCGCTTTCTCGACTCCCGAAAGCCGCCGGTCGCGAAGGACGCCTCATGGCCGACTGTTGTCAATCGAGCGGCCAGCCTACCGTTCAGTCTGCACGGCGAGGACTGTCAACTCGCGCCCGCCCAGCTCGAGAGAATTTCGCCAGACGTGCTTTACGCCAGATACCTCCAAGAACGCACCTCGGTACGCCTTCTGAAGGAGCTCCTTGCGCAAGACTGGGGTGAGCGAGGGCAACGCGGTCGTTGGGATGTTTGAAGCCCAGGTCATGGCAAATCCGGTGAAGTTGCTGTGACTGCCCTGCGCGACGTGGTCGGCGCCGGCGTAGGTGACGATGTAGGTGAAGAGTGGCACGGGGCGAATTCTATGAAGCCGGAAAGCTGACGTCGTCCGAGGACGGCTCCTGGCCGTTAACCGCTGGTCGCCGGATCGACCCAATCGGGTCGCAGACCATGCTCGAACTCCTTGCGCACCCTCCTCAAGGATTCGAGGTCGCCCATGTCAGCCTCGATCTCTCCAATGCAGCCCCAGCAATCGCCGTCGCAGTCAGTAGACAAGGGATCGTCGGGTTGATCGAGCTTGCGACCGCAGATTCCACACTTCATCGAGCCCGTCTCCAAATTTCGATCATCAGCATAGCGGACACATGCGCACGACCGCTTGTGGCCGACAGTGTATGTTCGTGCTTTCGCCTGCAAGCAGACAGTCGCTGCTTGGTCGGCCGCCACGTGTGACAGCTTTCGGGGCGACGGGCGAAGGCGCACAGTCGGCCAGGAGGTGACCTTCGCCAGCGACCGGTTTCGAGTTGGCTACCGTTCGAACGCGGAGGCAACCATGCGATATGCGCTTTGCGGATTGACCGCTTTCGCAACCGCACGGCCCACAACTATGTCAGTTGCTCCTGCCGCCTTCGCGTACTCGGGTGAGGCGAAGCGCGCTTGATCACCGCCGGTGGGCGTGTTCAGTTGAATGCCAGGAACCACGATGCGAGTTCCCCGCGGCAGTTCGCCGGCGAGCATCGCGGCCTCATGTGGAGACGCAACCACTCCGTGGCATCCGCATGAGACAGCGAGTTTGGCGAGGCGCAGTACCTGTTCTTTGACATCGGGTTTCAGGCCAATCTCCGGCAGGTCGGCGTCACCAAGGCTGGTGATGACCGTGAGCGCCAGTACCTGCAGGCCGGGGAACGGCAGCGAAGTTTCGACGGCGCTTTTCAGCACCGCTGATCCTCCTGAAGCATGGACTGTGACCATGCTTGCCCCGAGCTTACCCGCAGCACGAACCGCTCCGGCCACGGAGCTTGGGATCTCGTGAGACTTGAGGTCCAAAAACACCTTCTTTCTTCGAGCGATCAGCTGTCGAACGATGTCTGGCCCTGCTTCAACCAGAGTCTGCAATCCGACCTTGTAGGCCATACATTCGTCGCCGAGAGCCGCCACAAGAGAAAGAGCCTCCTGCGCCGATTCCACGTCAAGCGCTACGAAAACTGATCCACGCATCGATGGTTCTCCCAAGTAGATCGCGCCGTCTGCCGACGCGGCCAATATCGTGTCCGACCTGCGTCGCAGTGTCGCCTGCCCGCAATCAGGTGCGGCAGCTGATCGGCGAGAATCGGCCAAGCGCTGTCGTTCACCAACAGCTGCTTCCGGGTTGTCCAGTCAGCGGATACGATGCAATCCGTCAGCGTGGCGGAACGGTAGACGCACGGGCAAACCCGTCCCTGAAATGGGTGCAGGCTTCAACACCTGTCGCTGACACCCCCGCCTGTTGCATCGCCGCTGTCGGCCAGGAGCGGTCCTCGATCAGGGGCGACTTTCGGGTAGCCTTCCCCCATGATTTCATCGGACCCCGACGTTGTTTCGTATTCGATCGTTGTACGAGGGCTTCACGAGGCCGCCTACGAGCCGTTTTGGAGAAGGTTTACCGAGCACCGGGGCGGCGCAACGCCCGGGCCGCATCCTCGTGAAATCTATCAGGTAGTCGACTGTGAAGTAGGGCAGGTGTATGGGAGCCTCTCTTGGATTGCTTCAGAGATCGCAGGCCGATTCCGGGTAGTCGAACTCGGAATCGGCATCCATACGCCCCGCAATTGGTCGAACTTCTACGTACCAGCGGATGTTGTCCAAGCGGCACATGAGTTCGGGGCGACTATTCGGCTCTCCTTTATGTCCCCCGTGGTGAGGTAGGCGCCGAGATTTCGCGCGTTGTTGCCGAGTCGACCAGGGCCTGTCGGGTGCAGCGCTCGAAAGTCTGTGGTCGGCCATTTGCGGTCGGTCACGACCGACCGCTTTCGGGATGTTGAGCACTGTGGGAGCAGTGCAGCCCGTTGACACGTAGACTCGCTGAACTCAGCGCATCCGATATGTTTCGTTTTGGGATTACCGTCGCACTTCTCGCGGCGTTCGGCTTCGCCGAAGCTGTGCCCCCGAACTCAGCTGCAGCATCACCTGCCAGTGGTGCGGCCGTTGGTCGCGGGGAGCAATACCGCTTGTCCGACGCTGAACGATCGGTGATGGAGCTGCCCGAGGTGAAATCGTGGAGCGCGTCCGCGAGAAAAGCCGGGCGAGTTGTGACATGGCGCAGTGACGATGTCAGTACAGAGCCGCGATGTACCGACATAACGCTCTACGAAGATGCTGGTCCGTACTTGACGCGATTCGGAACTTGGAGAGCCTGCGGCGCGGACGTTCGAAAGTTGCGCGATGACTGATTGTTTGTGCCGGTCTGAACCATGCCTCTCGTCTGAGTTCGGCCATGAGCTGCCGATCGCGAACGACGGCATTCGAGTAGCATGGGATCAATGGGCTGGATGGGAATCGTCGTTCCGACAGTGCTCGCGCTTCTGCTGGCTGCGCGTCCGCGTCTGTGGCCGTACGTCCTTGTAGCGGTTGCGCCGGGAGTCGCGCTCGCTCTGTCTGCCCCTGGTACGCCAAGCGGCACCGCTCCATCGCTTGATTGGCGGCTCACGCTACTCGGGACCGGCACGATCCTCGCCCTTCCCATCGCTGCTCTAGGCTGGTGGTGGTTGCATAGACCGGCGTCTCGCCCTGGCACGCTCGAATAAGGCGGCATCAGAGAAAACGGCTGTAGCCGGCCACTTCCGGACGGCTGCGGTCGACTGCTTTCGGGGCGCTCAGATGTGGTTTGCTAACCTCTGTCCCTATGCACATCCTTTTGCGAG
>NZ_JAAZQK010000025.1:2500-5632 GCF_012275445.1 Rhizobacter sp. SG703
GACCGTAAGGTCATCGCATACTGAATACATAGGTATGCGAGGCGAACCGGGTGAACTGAAACATCTCAGTAGCTCGAGGAAAAGACATCAACCGAGATTCCGAAAGTAGTGGCGAGCGAAATCGGAAGAGCCTGCACGTTTTAGCATCTTGCATATCAGAACGGAATGGAAAGTCCGGCCATAGCGGGTGATAGCCCCGTATGAAAAATGTAGGGTGTGGAACTAGGCGTGCGACAAGTAGGGCGGGACACGTGTAATCCTGTCTGAATATGGGGGGACCATCCTCCAAGGCTAAATACTCGTAATCGACCGATAGTGAACTAGTACCGTGAGGGAAAGGCGAAAAGAACCCCGGGAGGGGAGTGAAATAGATCCTGAAACCGCATGCATACAAACAGTCGGAGCCCGGAAGGGTGACGGCGTACCTTTTGTATAATGGGTCAGCGACTTACATTCAGTGGCAAGGTTAACCGAATAGGGAAGCCGTAGAGAAATCGAGTCCGAATAGGGCGTTCAGTCGCTGGGTGTAGACCCGAAACCAAGTGATCTATCCATGGCCAGGATGAAGGTGAGGTAACACTTACTGGAGGTCCGAACCGACTAGTGTTGCAAAACTAGCGGATGAGCTGTGGATAGGGGTGAAAGGCTAAACAAACTTGGAAATAGCTGGTTCTCTCCGAAAACTATTTAGGTAGTGCCTCAAGTATTACCGTCGGGGGTAGAGCACTGTTATGGCTAGGGGGTCATGGCGACTTACCAAACCATTGCAAACTCCGAATACCGATGAGTACAGCTTGGGAGACAGTGCACCGGGTGCTAACGTCCGGACACAAGAGGGAAACAACCCAGACCGCCAGCTAAGGTCCCCAAAATTGGCTAAGTGGGAAACGAAGTGGGAAGGCTAAAACAGTCAGGATGTTGGCTTAGAAGCAGCCATCATTTAAAGAAAGCGTAATAGCTCACTGATCGAGTCGTCCTGCGCGGAAGATGTAACGGGGCTAAGCCAGTTACCGAAGCTGCGGATGTGCGCGCAAGCGTACGTGGTAGGAGAGCGTTCTGTAAGCCTGTGAAGGTGGCTTGTGAAGGCTGCTGGAGGTATCAGAAGTGCGAATGCTGACATGAGTAGCGTTAAAGGGGGTGAAAAGCCCCCTCGCCGAAAGCGCAAGGTTTCCTACGCAACGTTCATCGGCGTAGGGTGAGTCGGCCCCTAAGGCGAGGCAGAGATGCGTAGCTGATGGGAAACAGGTCAATATTCCTGTACCGATATGCAGTGCGATGTGGGGACGGAGAAGGTTAGCTCAGCCGGGTGTTGGATGTCCCGGTTCAAGCGTGTAGTCATACCCTTTAGGCAAATCCGGAGGGTTTAGATGAGGCGTGATAACGAGGAGGCTTGCCTCCGAAGTGAGTGATACCCTGCTTCCAGGAAAAGCCACTAAGCTTCAGCTGCATACGACCGTACCGCAAACCGACACTGGTGCGCGAGATGAGTATTCTAAGGCGCTTGAGAGAACTCTGGAGAAGGAACTCGGCAAATTGACACCGTAACTTCGGAAGAAGGTGTGCCTTTAGTAGGTGAACCATTTACTTGGGGAGCCCAATGAGGCCGCAGAGAATCGGTGGCTGCGACTGTTTATTAAAAACACAGCACTCTGCAAAGACGAAAGTCGACGTATAGGGTGTGACGCCTGCCCGGTGCTGGAAGATTAAATGATGGGGTGCAAGCTCTTGACTGAAGTCCCAGTAAACGGCGGCCGTAACTATAACGGTCCTAAGGTAGCGAAATTCCTTGTCGGGTAAGTTCCGACCTGCACGAATGGCGTAACGATGGCCACACTGTCTCCTCCAGAGACTCAGCGAAGTTGAAATGTTTGTGATGATGCAATCTCCCCGCGGAAAGACGGAAAGACCCCATGAACCTTTACTGTAGCTTTACATTGGACTTTGAACAGATCTGTGTAGGATAGGTGGGAGGCTTTGAAGCGGTGCCGCTAGGTGTCGTGGAGCCAACGTTGAAATACCACCCTGGTGTGTTTGAGGTTCTAACCTTGGCCCGTGATCCGGGTTGGGGACAGTGTATGGTGGGCAGTTTGACTGGGGCGGTCTCCTCCCAAAGCGTAACGGAGGAGTTCGAAGGTACGCTAGGCACGGTCGGAAATCGTGCTGATAGTGCATTGGCATAAGCGTGCTTGACTGCGAGACTGACAAGTCGAGC
This sequence comes from Rhizobacter sp. SG703, assembly GCF_012275445.1. Classification (GTDB taxonomy): domain Bacteria; phylum Pseudomonadota; class Gammaproteobacteria; order Burkholderiales; family Burkholderiaceae_C; genus Rhizobacter. The sequence goes on from NZ_JAAZQK010000025.1 coordinate 4,713, forward strand.
AGGTACGAAAGTAGGACAAAGTGATCCGGTGGTTCTGTATGGAAGGGCCATCGCTCAACGGATAAAAGGTACTCTGGGGATAACAGGCTGATACCGCCCAAGAGTTCATATCGACGGCGGTGTTTGGCACCTCGATGTCGGCTCATCTCATCCTGGGGCTGTAGCCGGTCCCAAGGGTATGGCTGTTCGCCATTTAAAGAGGTACGTGAGCTGGGTTTAAAACGTCGTGAGACAGTTTGGTCCCTATCTTCCGTGGGCGCTGCAAGATTGAGAGAGCCTGCTCCTAGTACGAGAGGACCGGAGTGGACGCACCTCTGGTGTATCGGTTGTCACGCCAGTGGCATCGCCGAGTAGCTATGTGCGGAAGAGATAACCGCTGAAAGCATCTAAGCGGGAAACTCGTCTCAAGATGAGTCTTGCCGGGGCCTTGAGCCCCCTGAAGAGTCGTTCGAGACCAGGACGTTGATAGGCTGGGTGTGGAAGCGCAGTAATGCGTTAAGCTAACCAGTACTAATTGCTCGTGAGGCTTGACCCTATAACTTTGATCAGCGATCAAAGACTGCTTGAGGGCAAGCGTTGTGCAGTTCTTCAAATCAGAATACCTGCACGCAATCAAGTTCCAGATCGATTCGTCGGTCAAACCAAGCTGATTCCGCTTGCGTGGCTCACCCCACCAAGCGTCGACTCTACCAATTGGTCGCAAAGCACCCCACAGTGCTCGGCGGCAACAAGTTAAGCCTGATGACCATAGCGAGGTGGTCCCACTCCTTCCCATCCCGAACAGGACAGTGAAACGCCTCAGCGCCGATGATAGTGCGGGTTCCCGTGTGAAAGTAGGACATCGTCAGGCTATTAATAAGGCCAACCCCCGTCTCCTCCCAAGGTGACGGGGGTTTCGCTTTTGGGGGATTCGAATTGCG
>NZ_JAAZQK010000026.1 GCF_012275445.1 Rhizobacter sp. SG703
GCGCCCAACAAGTTCCAGCAGGCGGCCGCCGCCGGCAAGGGCCCCGACATCTGGATCTGGCCGCACGACCGCATCGGCGAATGGATCGCCGGCGGGCTGCTGCAGCCGGTGACCCCGGGCAAGAAGGTGCTGGCCGACCTGGACCCGCTGGCGGTCAAGGCGTTCGCGGTCGGCGGCAAGCAATGGGGCTACCCGCTGTCGATCGAGGCGGTCTCGCTGGTCTACAACAAGGCGCTGGTGCCCACGCCGCCGAAGACCTTCGACGAGGTGATCGCGCTGGACAAGAAGCTGTCCGCGTCGGGCAAGAAGGCGATCCTGTGGGACTACAACAACACGTACTTCACGTGGCCGCTGCTGGCCGCCGGCGGCGGGTATCCGTTCAAGCTGAAGGCCGACGGCAACTTCGATGCGGGCGACACCGGCGTCAACAACGCCGGGGCGCTGAAGGGCGCGGAGCTGTTGAACAAGCTCGTGAAGGACGGCGTGATGACCAAGGGCGCCGGCTACGCCGAGATGGAAGCCGGCATGGCCCAAGGCAAGGTCGCGATGATGATCAACGGCCCGTGGTCGTGGGACAACCTGAAGAAGGCCAACATCGACTTCGGCGTGGCCAAGATCCCGAGCGTCAACGGCAAGAAGGCCGCGCCCTTCGTCGGCGTGCTCGGCGCGATGATCTCGAAGGCGTCGCCGAACCGGGACGTCGCGGTGGAGTTCATCGAGAACTTCATGCTCGCCCCGAAGGGCCTGAAGACGATCAACGACGACGTGCCGCTGGGGACGCCCGCGAGCAAGGCGCTGTTTGCCGAGCTGAAGGCCAACCCGAACATCCAGGCGACGATGGCCAGCGCCCAGGACGGCGCGCCGATGCCCAACAACCCGGAGATGGGGCGCTTCTGGTCGTCGATGGAGTCGGCGCTGAAGAACATGACCGAAGGCCGCCAGCAGCCGAAGGAGGCGCTGGACGCCGCGGCCAAGCGGATCACGGCCAAGTAAGCCGCAAGGGCACCCGGCTGTGATGAACCTGCGGCTGCGCCCCGGCCCGGCCCTGCTGGCGCTCGCGTGGGGGTCCCTGTTGGTGGGGGCGCTCTACGTGGTCGCGATGGTCTACGCGGCCGGCCAGACGCTGCTGGCCGCGACGATGCTCGCGATCACCGCGCTCGCGCTGTGGGTCTACAGCTCGGCCAGGACCTACGCGTGGCGCTACCTGTTCCCCGGCATCGCCGCCGCGCTCGTCTTCGTCGTCTTCCCGATGGTCTACACGATGGCCATCGGGTTCACGAACTACAGCTCGCGCAACCTGCTGGAGTTTCCAAGGGCCACGCAGTACTTCCTGGACGAGACGTTTCATGGTGGCGATGGCGCGAGCTACGCGTTCACGCTGCACGAGGACGGCCGCGAGTTCCGCCTCCGCCTCGAAGACGCCGACAGCGGCAAGGCCTGGGTCAGCGGGCGGCTCGCGCTCGCGAGCACCGCGCCGCTGGAGGTCCAGCTCGCGCCGCAGGACCCGGCGCAAGCCCCGCTGGCCGAAGCGGCGCAGCTCAAGACCGTGATCGCCAGGCAGAAGAACCTGCAGGCCTTGACGCTGCGCCTGCCCGACAACGACAACAAGCTCGTGATGACCGGCCTGCGCCAGTTCGGCGCCGTGCAGCCGCTGTACCGCCAGAACCCCGACGGCTCGCTGGTGAACCAGCAGACGAACGCGGTGCTGCGCCCGAACATGAGCAGCGGCTTCTACGAGACCGAGACCGGCGAGCGGCTGCAGCCGGGCTTCCAGGTCGGCGTGGGCTTCGCGAACTACCAGCGCATCTTCACCGACCGCGCCTTCCGCGAACCGTTCATCCGCATCTTCGTGTGGACCGTGGTGTTCTCGGCGCTCACCGTGTTCTTCGCCGCCGCGCTCGGCATGTTCCTGGCCGTCCTGTTCAACTGGGATGCGCTGCGCTTCAAGGGGCTGTACCGCACGCTCTTGTTCCTGCCGTACGCGGTGCCGGGTTTCATCTCGATCCTGGTCTTCAAGGGGCTGTTCAACAACAACTTCGGCGAGATCAACCTGATCCTCGATGCCCTCTTCGGCATCAAGCCGGCGTGGTTCTCGGACCCGACGCTGGCCAAGCTGATGCTGCTGATCGTCAACGTGTGGCTCGGCTACCCGTACATGATGGTGATCTGCTCGGGGCTCATCAAGGCGATTCCCGCCGACCTGTACGAGGCCTCGGCGGTGGCCGGCGCGGGGCCGCTCACCAATTTCTGGCGCATCACGCTGCCGCTGATCCTCAAGCCGCTGACGCCGCTGCTGATCTCGGCCTTCGCGTTCAACTTCAACAACTTCGTGCTGATCAGCCTGCTGACCGGCGGACGGCCCGATTTCCTGGACACCAGCGTGCCGGCCGGCACCACCGACCTGCTGGTCAGCTACACCTACCGCATCGCGTTCCAGGACTCGGGCCAGCAGTTCGGGCTGGCCGCGGCGATCTCGACGGTGATCTTCGCGATGGTGGCGGCCATCTCGCTGCTGCAGATGCGCTTCGCGAAGGTCGCAAAGGACTGACATGGCCATCGTCCTCGACAAGAGCCACCGCTGGCGCGTGCTCGCCGCGCACGCGTTCCTGATCGCGCTGGTCGCGCTGGTGATCTTCCCGTTCCTGATGATCCTGTCGATCTCGCTGCGCCCGGGCAACTTCGCCGCCGGCAGCCTGATCCCCGAGACCCTCAGCTTCGAGCACTGGAAGCTCGCGCTCGGGATGTCGTACACCGCGCCGGACGGGCGGCTGGTGAAACCGGATTTCCCGGTGCTGCTGTGGCTGTGGAACTCGGTGAAGGTCGCGAGCCTGACCGCCCTCGTCACGCTGACGCTGTCGACCACCGCCGCCTACGCCTTCGCGCGCATGAAGTTCCACGGCAAGCGCGCCGCGCTCAGCGCGCTGATGCTGATGCAGATGTTCCCGGCGGTGCTCGCGCTGGTGGCGATCTTCGCGATCTTCGACCGCATCGGCAGCGTGTTCCCGTTCTTCGGCATCGACAGCCATGCCTCGTTGCTGCTGGCGTACTCCGGCGGCATCGCGCTGCACGTGTGGACGATCAAGGGCTACTACGACACGATCCCGGTGGAGATCGAGGAGGCGGCCAAGGTCGACGGCGCGACGCCGTGGCAGGCCTTCCGGCTGGTGCTGCTGCCGATGGCGGTGCCGATCCTGATGGTGGTGGCGCTGCTCGCGTTCATCGGCGCGATCATCGAGTACCCGGTCGCGTCGATCCTGCTGCACGAAGAGGCCAAGCTGACGCTGGCGGTCGGCTCCAAGCTGTTCCTGTACGACCAGAAATACCTGTGGGGAGACTTCGCGGCGGCCGCCATCCTCTCCGGGCTGCCGATCACCATCGTGTTCATCCTGGCGCAGAAGTGGATGATCTCGGGGCTCACGGCCGG
>NZ_JAAZQK010000027.1 GCF_012275445.1 Rhizobacter sp. SG703
GTGCCGGGTGCGGTGACCAAGGAGTCGGTGGACAACCCGTACGGCTTGAGCGCGCTGTGGGCGCAGGGCGACTTCGTCGCGCGCGGCACGCTGATCATCCTGGTGATCATGAGCATGGGCAGCTGGTACATCCTGGTGACCAAGCTGTTCGAGAGCTTCAAGATCAGCGGCGAGGCGCGCGCGGCGCGCAAGAGCTTCTTCAAGTCGGCGAGCCTGAACGACGGCGTGGCGACGCTGAAGGACGGCAGCGCGTTCCGCTTCATTGCCGAGACGGCGATCGAGGCGGGCGACCACCACGAGGGGGAGCTGACGGCCAACATCGACCGCAACACCTGGGTGGGCGTGAGCGTGCAGCGCGCGATCGACAACGTGCAAAGCCGCCTGCAGGACGGGCTGGCGTTCCTGGCCACGGTGGGCTCGACGGCGCCGTTCGTGGGGCTGTTCGGCACGGTGTGGGGCATCTACCACGCGCTGACGGCGATCGGCATTGCGGGGCAGGCGTCGATCGACAAGGTGGCCGGCCCGGTGGGCGAGGCGCTGATCATGACGGCCATCGGTCTGGCGGTCGCGGTGCCGGCGGTGCTGGGCTACAACTGGCTGGTGCGTCGCAACAAGGTGACGATGGAGTCGGTGCGCAGCTTCGGCGCGGACCTGCACGGCGTGCTGCTGGGCAGCCGCTCGACGCTGCGTGGCGGCAGCCGCTGATCGCGCATTGACTCCTGAGCGAAGGAGAACGCAATGGCGATGAACGTGGGTAGTGGCGACGGGGACGACGACGAGGTCGTCTCCAGCATCAACACGACGCCGCTGGTGGACGTGATGCTGGTGCTGCTGATCATCTTCCTGATCACGGTGCCGGTGGTGACGCAGACGGCGCCGGTGAGCCTGCCGAAGGAGACCAACATCGCGCGGGTGACGAAGCCGGAGAACATCGAGATCTCGGTGACGAAGGACGGCGACGTGTACTGGAACGCGCAGGCGGTGGCGGACAACAACGCGCTGGTGGAGCGGCTGAAGAAGGTGTCGGTGCTGGTGCCGCAGCCGGAGATCCACATCCGAGGCGACGAGAAGAGCCGTTATGAATCGGTGGGTCGGGTGGTGTTCGCGTGCCAGCGCGCGGGCATCCAGAAGATCAGCTTCGTGACGGAACCCCCGCCGCGCGGCTAAGCAGCAAAGGACCCGAACATGGGAATGAACGTAGGCTCCGGCGGCGGCGGTGGCGACCCCGACGTGATGGTGGAGATGAACACGACGCCGCTGATCGACGTGATGCTGGTGCTGCTGATCATGCTGATCATCACGATCCCGATCCAGCTGCACTCGGTGAACCTGAACATGCCCACGGGCAGCCCGCCGCCGCCGCTGCGCGACCCGGTGGTGGTGACGATCGACATCGACTTCGACGGCACGATCCTGTGGAACGGCGAGGTCGTGCCCGACCGCACGGTGCTGGAGACCCGGCTCGCGGCGACCGCGGCGATCGCGGACCAGCCCGAGGTGCACATCAGGCCGAACAAGCTGGTGGAGTACAAGTCGGTGGCGATGGTGCTGGCGAGCGCCCAGCGCCTGGGCGTGTCCAAGCTGGGCATGGTGGGCAACGAGCAGTTCATCAAGTGAGCACCATGGCAAGCAGGCTGAACTCAAGCAAGCTGAAACCCCTGGTGGCGGCCACGCTGCTGGCGGCGGCGCTGACAAGCGGGCAGGCACAGGAAGCGGTGCGCCCGGACATCGGCAAGCCGCTGCAGGCCGCGGGCGAGCTGATCAAGGCGGGCAAGTACAAGGAAGCGCTGGCCAAGGTGCGCGACGCCGACGCGGTGCCGAACAAGAACGCGAGCGAGAGCTACACGATCGAGCGCATGCGCATCGCGGCGGCCTCGGGCGCGGGCGATGCGGACACCGCGGGCAAGTCGTTCGAGGCGCTGGCGGCCAGCGGCAAGCTGGCGCAGGCCGACAAGCTGCGCATGCTGGAGTCGTTGGCGGGCACGGCCTACCGGGCCAAGGACTACGCGAAGACGATGCAGTGGGGCCAGCGCTACTTCAAGGAAGGCGGCGCGAG
>NZ_JAAZQK010000028.1 GCF_012275445.1 Rhizobacter sp. SG703
CGAGGCTGTGTGCAAAACGCGCAGAGCGCCGCACGGGATGCGCCGACCCGTCAACGTGCAGCACGCGCTCAGCGACGAGTTCGAGGTTGAGGGCTCACGCCCGCATCGCTGCGATCAGTGGCTCCGCGCCGATGACCTTGATGGCTCGCTTCAGGTTGTAGGCCAGTACCTGCAAGCTCATCTCGGTTCGTACCCGAGGTAGCGTTCTGGTCAGGAAGTGACTCGACCCCATCCAGGCCTTCAGCGTGCCGAACACATGCTCGACGGTCTGTCTGCGTAGCCGCATGGCCTCGGGAGCGCCGTCCAACCGCTCTTGAACGATGTCCATCACATCCTCGTGCTCCCAGCGCGCAATGCGCCGATTCTTGCTCGTGGTGCATCGTGGCTTCATTGGACACTGCGGGCACTCAGAGGACCAGTACTTGTGCAAGGTCTTGCCGTTCTCTTCTGCTGTGCAGCGATAGATGGCGATCTTCCCAGCCGGGCACCGATACTCGTCCTTCTTGCTGTCGTAAACGAAGTCGCGCTTGTCGAACAAGCCGTCGGCCAAGTTGTTCGAGGTCATCGGCTTGGGAACGACGGCAGCCACCCCAGCTTGCTCGCACTTGAGGATTTCATAGCCTTCGTAATAGCCGCGATCTGCCAGTGCGATCAGGTCGCCTTCGCCGGTCGCTGCCTTGGCGAGCTTGGCCATGCTTGCCAGCTGGCCCCTGTCATGGCCAACGTTGGTGACCTCGTGGGCCACGATCATGTGGTGTTTGGCGTCCACTGCGGTCTGCACGTTGTAGCCAACAATGCCCGTTCCTCGGCCGCTGGTGGCCATGGAGCGGGCGTCGGGATCGGTCAACGAGATCTGCCCGTCCTCTGAGGCATTCATCTGTTCGCCGATCGCGGCCAGACCTTGCATCTGCTGCTTCACCCTGGCGATCTTCTCCTGCAGGTGCGCGACTCGGTTGGGCAGCACGGCTGTCGCGTCGCGGTCTGCTCGATCGAGCTCGACCAGGTAGCGCTTGATGCTGTCCTCGAGCTGCTCCAGCCTTGCCTTCAGCTTGCGATCGGTGAAGTTCTTGTCGCGATTGTTGACCGCCTTGAACTTGCTGCCGTCGATGGCCACGATGCCGTCCGTGAACAACTTCAGCCGACGGCACAGCAGCACGAACTCGCGGCAGACCTTGTGGATCGCGTCGCCGTGGTCCCTGCGGAAGTCGGCGATGGTCTTGAAGTCCGGCGCCAAGCGTCCGGTCAGCCACATCAACTCGACATTACGCTGCGCTTCGCGCTCCAGGCGTCGACTCGACTGGACGCGATTGAGGTAGCCATAGATGTAGATCTTCAGCAGCACCGCCGGGTGGTAAGAGGGGCGCCCGGTTGCCGCAGGCTCGGCGCCTTCGAAGCCCAGTTTCTTCATCGACAGTTCGTCAACGAAGACATCGACGACGCGGATGGGGTTGTCTTCTGCGATGTAGTCGTCCAGGCACTCAGGGAGCAACGTGACCTGGCTTCGCTCCTCTCCTTCGATGAATCGCTTCATGCCGTGACCCGTTCAGCCGCGTTGCCACAACTTAGGCGATCACCTCAGGCAATCAAGCTGTTTTCACACAGCCTCG
>NZ_JAAZQK010000029.1 GCF_012275445.1 Rhizobacter sp. SG703
AGCCCTCAACCTCGAACTCGTCGCTGAGCGCGTGCTGCACGTTGACGGGTCGGCGCATCCCGTGCGGCGCTCTGCGCGTTTTGCACACAGCCTCGACCCAAAGCGGAAGTTGGCACGGGCTTAGCAAGCCTCCGGAAAGCGGCCGTTCAACGTTGAAGCTCAGCCGCGTGCGGAGGCCGCAGGCCGACGCGCGTCGGCTGGAGCGCGGGGTTAGACGCCATCGTCGACCACCGGTGAAATGGATTGCACGGCAATGCCACCGTCGAATCCTTCCACGATGTATGCAGAAATACAGTCCGAGAACTCATCCATCAAGCCGAGGCCCTTCGGGTCATTCTCCGTATCTGCTTGAAGTGTCAGTCGCTTTCCATCCCAAGTGCAGCTCACCTGCTTCTGCCATGGTCGATGCTCAGCGAACTCAGCGGTGATGTCCAGGGCGGCCTCCGCCCCTGAAGCAGCGGGAACTCCATGACATACAAGGACTACGCGATCCATGGCGTCTAACGTTTGACGTGAGCCGCGCCGTGAGGCGTCGGCTCGATGGAATGGTTAGGCCTGCCTTGCATCAAAGCAGCCCTGCACTCCGGTACCAACGAACGCATGCGGCCTCAAGCAGCGCGTACCCAATGACCGCGGGGATGAGCAGCCAACCCACGAGAATCGTGCCGGCGAACAACGGCAAAACTACGAACCAGCAGCCAAGCTTGTAGGGGGCTGGCAACTTCTTATATCGAGCGCCCTTCTCCTGCGAACGATTGAACTCATGGCGATTGAAGATGAAGAGCGCAAGCGCCGATGCGGCATAGACGCCGGCAAAGAGAACTTCACTCGGATGACGCAGCAACGCTTCCAAAGTCAGTGGCCTACCCTTTGAGATGAGAGGCGGCGCCCGGCTTGCCGGGTGACCTCAGGTCCGGCAAAGTCGGCAGCGCCGCATGACAAGCATTTCATGGAGCAGTCTACGGTGTTCGGGCTTGCGGGAGACTACCCGAAAGCCGTCAGTCACGACCGTCTGCTGTTGGCCGAAGAGCGACCTTCAGGTGCCACCCTCCCACCACCCCAGCTCCGTGCCGTCTTCGGCGTAGACGTTTCCGTACTCCCACTCGCAGCCCGT